>CBDCCL010000002.1:0-5754587 GCA_965214815.1 Waterburya sp. | reverse complement strand
ACAATCCTCTTGCCAGAAATAATCCTTTAATCTTTTAATCGCCTCAGTTTCGCCTCCTTTAAATCTTAATACTCCTCCCTCGTCAAATTCGGGAGTCGATAAACCAAAATCTTTCAGAGTAGGTATTTCTCCTGGTTCGATTTCAGGTAAAGGCGGTAATTCCGTAGGTGCAGCAATAGCAGCAGAGATCTGTGAATCTTTTTCTACCCGCTTGCGAAATTTAGTATAAACCTCTGGTGTTTGACTGATTTCAAACGGCAGATCTTCGGGAAAATATAGAGTTGCTTGCCAATAACTATTAACTTTAATATTGCGATCGCTCAAAGCCTGTTCGAGCTTTTTCTCTACTTCTTTTTCTTCTGAGGTAGCTTCCTCGCTGTAGTAGACCCAATCTACCTTTAGCTGTTCGGCGACCCGTGGAATAACTTCTTCTGGTAAACCCCGACGCACCACCAAATCACTGCCTAACTTTTGTAAAGATGAACGCAGATCGGCTACGCTTTCAATCAAAAACCCTGCGCGATAGTTACCCGTTTTAGGAAAGCCAAAAGAAGTTTCCTCAAACAGGCGATCGTCAAAACAATATACGGGAATTATTTCGGCTTCCTGTCGTATCGCTTCATCCAAAGTTAAAAGATCGTGAACTCTTAAGTCGTTACGATACCAAATTAAAATACGTTGTTGCGCCATGTTGTTTATTTAAATAAAAATTATTAATAGGATCGAGATCCGTATCCTACGGGTCACGCGATCGCACTACACTCTAAAAGATGCGATTAACTTTGATGAATATATGTAGTTTAGCTAGAGCTATTTATGGAAAGAGAGTCAGATTGCGATTTACGAGCCTGTTTATCAATTCAACCTCGAAGATCTTATGCCGTACCCGCCCGAAAAACTCAAGAATTAGCTTCAGAGCTATTGTCTTTAGTTAATAACGATAGTGCAAGAGCGATCGCTATTATTCGAGAAATAATGTATTACAGCCCTAATCGCCAGATAGACTGGTATTACAAAAGAGCGATCGAGAAGTTAAATCGTCTTCATTTCACTCATAAATGAATATAATTGTATCAACTCAGTACTTGCTAGCAGAACGCCAGTACTAATATTTATATATATAATAGCGAAAACTGCCTGAATCCCAACACAAATATAGAATTCAAGCAGTCTTACAAGAATTATTCCCTCGTACATGCGGCTTAAGCGTTTGTTCGCTCCTCGTTCCTTATTCCCTCGTTCCTCGCTCCTCGTTCCTTATTCCTTAATTAACTTGCAGGAATTAAACGCCCAATAGTCCGATTTTCGTCGGTAAAGGCTTTTTGAGCTACTCGTTGAATATCTTCGGGAGTAATTGTTTCTAATCTAATCAAATCTTCAAAGATATTACGCCAGCTACCCGTTTTTGCCTCGTATTCAGCTAGAATTCTTGCCATTCCCATGTTTGAATCTAAGGTACGTAAGAAACCTGCTTTTAGCTGCGTTTTTACTCGCTCTAACTCTTCTGGTTTAACGGGTTCGGTTTTTAAGCGTTCGATTTCGGCTCTAAGAGCGATCGCCAATTCTTCTATGCTAGTTTCTGGCGAGGTAAGAGCGTAGACCAACATCAGATTAGGGTATTTATCTCCAGGAAAGCCACTAAAGCCTTGTGCTGTAAGAGCCACTTGTTTTTCTTCTACCAAAGATTGATAGAGGCGAGAGGTTCTACCGCTGCTTAGTAGTTCGGAAATGACTTCGTATATTGGATAGTCTGGATGAGTCAGAGAAGGAATGTGATAACCTTCTAAATACCAAGGCTCAGAAGGAAAATTGACCGTAACCTCTCTGGTTTCAGATTGAGACGGTTCGACTTTATTTACTTCAGCAACCTGTGGCTGCGACTCAAACCTACCAAAATAAACTTTGGCTAACCGTTCGACTTCATCAGGATAGACATCTCCGACAATTGCTATAGTCAGATTATTTGGTGCGTAGTAAGCATCAAAAAACTCTTGGACATCCTCTCTAGATAGGTTTTCAATATCTTCCTGATAGCCAATTACAGGTCGTTTATAAGGATGAGTAGTGTATGCCGTATCCAGAAACTCTTCAATCATTTTGCCAATAGGAGAGTTATCTGTACGCAATCGCCTTTCTTCTAAAATTACCTGCTTTTCTTTATAAAACTCACGAAATACGGGGTCGAGGAATCTTTCCGATTCTAACGACATCCATAACTCTAGTTTGTTAGCGGGAAAGCTATAGAAATAGGTGGTGTAGTCTGCTGAGGTGGCTGCATTTAAACCTACACCTCCAGCGGTATCGACAATCTCGCCATATTTATTTTGTTCGACATATTTGTCAGCATCAGCTTGAGTTTTCGCGAACTCTGCGGTTAATTTTGCAAGCTTATTACTATCTTGCGACTTTTCTGCCTGCTTGATTTTGTCAAACAAAATATCTAGTTTATCTAACTCTTTAGCTTCTGCACGATAATTAGTCGTACCAATTTGTTTAGTACCTTTAAACGCTAAGTGTTCCAAAAAATGAGCTACTCCAGTCTGACCATCGGGTTCGTCTACACCACCGACATTAGCGTAGGTAACAAAAGAAACTACGGGAGCTTCATGATTTTCCAAAACAATAAACTTCAAGCCATTATCTAGGGTAAACTCCGTAACCTCTGACTTTACCCGCTCCAGATAAGGCTCGATTGAAGATTCTTCGTTAGCGTCTGGTGCAGCCAGAACCGATATAGAATAGCTCCAGCAAAAAAGTGCGATCGCTATTGCCATTACCCACCGCATTTTCCCCACACCACAACGTTTAAATTCGATCGATTTCATCCAGTCTCCCCAATTTATCAATTTAGCCATATAAAGTTCAATATTGCGGTCGATTGCTTATTCTACACAGATTTTAATATCGATCGACAGTTACGATAAACAGAATTCGCTTCTGTTGCGTTGGTATTACTGTGTCTTAAATATTTGAGCTGAATAGCTAGCAACAATTACTCGAAGCCTAAATTAAAAGCAGTGATCGATAACAATCTGTAAAGAAAAAGTTTATTTTTATCAAATGCAATTATTATGCAATACTGACTGTTTAATCGATGAATTTTAAATAGTAATACAATTATTTATATACTTAAATATTGCTTCGCTAATCGCACCGACTCGATCGGATCAAATACAACTACTAAAACCTATGCAAGCTTTTTCTCAGCAAGCTTGGAGAAAGATGCGCCAATCCTCTCAAACAGAGGAAGATACGCGCACCAAGATCTTACAGGCAGCACTGCAATTATTTGCCAGACGTGGCTATGACGGTACGACTACCAAAGATTTGGCTAAGTCAGCGGGAGTGGCTGAGGGAACTTTATTTCGTTATTTTCCTAATAAAAAGGCAATTTTAATCGAGGTGGCTACTGCGGGATGGGTTGACATTCTGACGGATTTGTTAACAGAACTCAGCGAAATGGGTAGCTATAAAGCAGTATCGCAAGTAATGCGTCGTAGAATGATTAATCTACACAAAAACAGCGATTTGCTGCGGGTTTGCTTTATCGAAGCTCAATATCATCCAGAGTTAAAACAAAGCATTCAGACTGAAGTAATCGATAAGATGACCGACGTAGCAGAAGCTTTTTTTGAAACGGCGATGTCTAAGGGGATATATCGTCAGATGAACCCGAAGATAGTAGCTAAGGTGTTCTTGGGAATATTTGCGATCGCGGGTTTTTCTGATGAAACGATTATCGACCCCAACGCTTCACCGCAAGCAATGCAGGAAATGGCAGAAGGTATCTCTGATATTTTCCTCAGAGGAGTTTTAAATACCGACTCTTCATCGACTTAATTAAAAATTAGTTATAACTCTGGCGATAAATCGAAAAACTACGGACAACTCATTTAGCATTCAGCATCGATCGATGTTCAATGTTCGCTCGTTCAATGTTTAATGTTCTAGGTAGTTCACTCCGTTAGTTTAATTCATTCATGACTATTGTAAAAAGATCTCCTCGAAGAGTTAGAAGATATCGACCCTATCTCTGGTTTGAAAGGTTTATGGCTTTGTTAGCTGTGTGCGACTCGTTTAGTACGAAATTACCAATAATGGTATATAAGTACTAGCGTGGTGTAACTAAATGTTAAGAATTTCACAATTCTTAACAAGTTAAATTGAACCACGACAACTAAATAATCTGTATAGGTGAGATGACCCTGTAAAAAGGTAGTTAAATATTAATAAAAACATAATCATCTAGTCCTATCCTTTCGGTGTTGGAAGTGAAAGCATAGCCCCTACGGTAGAGAATGGTCATCAATCCGTAAAGCGGGGTTAAAAGGAGCAATAACTGGTAGTCTGAACTGGTTATCTTCAAGCAAGAATTCCATGAGTAGGGCGTACGCCCGAAGTACCACACTATCGTCACATAGAAACAGCCAAATCAGAACTGATAGGCTGTACCAAAAGGTATTACTGCAAATAAATTCGGTCAAAGTACAGTTATTTGATCGACAACACTAATCGCAGTCGGTAGATAGGTAAAGTCGTAACCATCGTTACTTATAAACAGCCAAATTAAGACTGATAGGCTGTAGCCAAAAGGCAACACTGCATAAGGTTATCACCACATTCTCCTTTGTGATGAAACAACACTAACCGCAGTCGGTGGAAAGACACACTCTAAAGAATTCAACAACAGATTATTTGGAACGAGGAAACCCTTTAGTAACTCTTACTCAATCGGTCGAACAAGAGTAAGTAGTCAGCCAAGACGTAACATCTCACAACATGATTGTGAGGTTACTAGAGGAGTAGGATTGAGGAAAAAGCTAATGCCCATCTATAATAGATGCGGATATGCCCACGTCCTCACTGTTTTCTGGAAAGTAGTGATTAAGTAGCAATGAATATGTTTAAGACAAGATGTAAAAATCAAGTGAAATGGGATGAGATTGATTGGCGTAAAGTCGAGAAATCAGTGTTCAAGTTGCAAAAGAGAATCTACCGAGCTTACGTCAACGGTGATGTCAAGAAAGGCAAAAGGCTACAAAAGACCCTCATCAATTCTTACAACAGTAGATTACTATCCATAAGAAAAGTGTCTCAAGATAATCGTGGTAAGGCAACTGCTGGAGTGGATAAGGTTAAATCCTTAACACCCACCAAACGTCTTGCTATGGCGGAAGATTTGAAACCTAGTGATAAAGCCAAACCCATTAGAAGGGTATGGATTCCAAAGCCAGGTAGAGATGAAAAACGCCCTCTTGGGATACCAGTAATGCGCGACAGGGCAACTCAAGCACTAGTGAAAGCTGCTCTAGAACCACAATGGGAATGGAAGTTTGAACCTAATTCTTATGGCTTCCGTCCTGGTCGGGGAGCGCACGATGCCATCGAAGCAATATTCATAAGCATCAAAAGCAAAAATAAATATGTGTTAGATGCGGATATATCAAAATGCTTCGACAAAATAAATCATGAAAAACTTTTAGCCAAGATAAACACCTTCCCCAAAGTTAGGAGGCAGGTCAAGGCTTGGCTGAAATCTGATGTTTGTGATTTTGTGAAACATGAAAGAACGCCAACCGAAGCAGGAACACCACAAGGAGGGGTTATAAGCCCACTCCTTGCCAATATCGCCCTGCACGGCATGGAACAAAGAATCAAAGAATACGCTGAGACTTGGAAAGGGTCAAAGAAAGATAATAAAAATTCTTTATCCCTTATCAGATACGCAGATGACTTTGTAATAATCCATGAACGTTTAGAAGTAGTGGAACAATGTAAACAGATTATCAGCAAATGGTTAGCTGATTATGACCTTGAAATAAAACCAGAGAAGACCCAGATAGTACATACCCTAAAAAATCATAACGGCAAGAAACCAGGATTTAATTTCTTAGGTTTTAATATCCGACAATATCCTGTAGGGAAGTATCAATCAGGGAAGAATACTAATGGTGAATCACTAGGATTTAAAACAATAATCAAACCTAGTGAAGAAGGTGTGAAAAGGCATTACGCCAAAGTAGCAGAGGTAATAACCAAACACAATTCAGCAACCCAAACTACTCTAATAGCGAAGTTAAACCCGATACTTAGAGGATGGAGTAATTACTACAGAACAGTCTGTAGTAAGGAAACATACTCAAAGGTATATAACCTAACTTTTGTAAGACTAAAAAGATGGGCAAAAAGAAGGCATCCAAACAAGGCAAAGAAATGGATAGTAAACAAATACTGGAAAACTGTAAGAGGAGACAACTGGGTTTTTGGGGAAGAGGAATTTCACTTATACAAACATCCCACTACCCCCATAGTGCGCCACACCAAAGTAAAAGGGGTATCATCCCTCTACGATGGTAATACTAATTACTGGGCTTCTCGGATGGGTAAACACCCAGAAATAAGTGGTTCAGTAGCTCGTATGCTTAAAAAGCAAAAGGGCAAGTGCAATATGTGTAACCTAACCTTTCGAGAAGATGATGTTATCGAAAAAGACCACATTATCCCCAAAGCTTTGGGTGGTAATTACAAAGATAACATTCAGCTTCTTCACGGACATTGCCATAATGAAAAAACTAAGGATGACTTGATTGCTATTAAAAAGCACAAGGCAATAAAAAGCTATCAAAAATTCATTAAACGATTCGATAAATCGGATTGGGTGTGGATTGATGATATTCCAACGGTCACGTCTTTTTTGTGGGAAATCTTCCCACAGAAAAGTTGACCTTACCTTAGTAGGTACTCATAAAGAGCCAGAAAGGAGAGAAGCCGTGTGAGGTGAAAGTCTCATGCACGGTTTTGAAGACGAGTCGCCCTGGTGACAGGGTGGCTTAGTTTAACAATCAACTTGGTAATTGTAGCTTTCGATCTTAGCTATGTTCCTTTAAGAGACTTCTGGCTATCTGGTAAAGTTACCCTCGCAAGGATTGATACAGCCTATGTAGACTATAAGGGAATAAAACTAGATCTCTTAAATCGAAATATCTCAGAATTTATTACTCGATATGATGTAGTTAAAGGGATAATTCCTAATCGAGATACGGAAGAGTATTTAACTAAGGTAAAGCAGTTAGAACGAGAAATAGCGATAAATGGATTAGACTCACCTAGTGCTAACAATCTTATAGGAGATTTACGCCGTCGCAGTATCGAAATTATTCAAACCAATGGGTTTTCTGAAGCTAACAAAACAGGAAACCTCGAAAGAATCAAAAATAAAATGCGATGGCATCTCCCCAACTCCGATAATTCTGCAAAGACTGCTTTTTGGGTATTTTGGAATCCCGCTCATTTACGGGGAAGAGTAGCTGAAGAATTAGAATTTTTTAATACTGAAATTAAACCTTTATTTGAAACTAACTACTATCGCATCATTGGTGAAAACGGTGGCTATGTCGATTATTTTGGTCTGATTGACTTTCCTTTTGGAATAATATTCGGTTTAGAGTTGTTAGTACGCAGTTGGTTTATCAGCCGTAGACGGGTAGGTGTAAGCTGGCTGGACGCTATATTGTGGCGTTGGTACGATCTTTTCTTCCTACTTCCTTTTTGGCGATGGCTGAGAATTATCCCCGTAACCATTCGTTTAAATCAGGCGCGATTAATCGATTTGAGTTCGATCCAAAAACAGGTGAGTCAGGGGTTAGTAGCAGGAATTGCCGAAGACGTAACCGAAGTAGTAATTATTCGCCTGATCGATCGAATACAGGATTCGATACGTAAAGGCGATATAGTTAAATTGCTGAGACGACAAAACACTAATCCATACATAGATCTTAACAATACTAACGAGGTGGCAGAACTAGTTAGAATTCTGGCAAAAGTAATTGCCGATCGCGTTTTACCAGAAATTCAACCCGAAGCTGAAACTCTATTGCAATACAGCGTAGACAAAGCAATAAAAGAAACTCCGGCATATCGTGGAATTAAGCTGTTACCAGGAGGCGATCGCACTTTAATCACTTTAAGTCATCAGCTAGTATCTCAAGGTTATAACGCCATCAGCACGACTCTTCAGGCAATTTTAGCCGAAGATAAACAGTTTGACCGCTTATTAGAAAGCTTATTCGATAATATTGGTAAATCCGTAAGTAGCGAACTTCAGGCACAACAAAGCATGAGTAAAATCGAGCAGTTGTTAATTGACCTGTTAGAAGAGGTTAAAATCAATTATGTCGAACGTTTATCTGAAGAGGATATTGAAGATATATTAGAGCAAACCCGTAGTTTAAAAAAGATCACCCGAAAGTAGTTGTTTGAAAAGATTCGAGCAATACCAATTAAGATCTAACTAAGCTTTGGCGATCGAAGAAAGTTTGAGTATGTTTTTGAGCTTGAGTTAATAATTCTTCGGGTTCGATCGCCTTATCGATAAAATCTGATACGCCAGCCATTTTTGCTTTAAAGCGATCTAGCATCTGTTCTCGATCGCGACAGATTATGATTGGAACATTTTTTAACTTAGATAATTTTTTAATCTGAGCGCAGAGTTGATAGCCATTAATATCGGCTGTGTTTGCATCAATAATTATTAAATTCGGTTGATGTTTTAGTAATACTATTAACGTTTTGGCAGCATCATTAACGGCTATAATTTGATAGCTAGCAAGATTAAGAATTTTAATAGCTTGTTGACAACTATCGACATTATAAAAAACTATAATAATTTTAATTACTATCTAAAAATTATTTTCAGTTTAACTATTAATAAATTTATTGAAAGCAGTATAATTACCATGAGTTTTTCAATAGTAGGCAACAGTAATTATACCAACCGCTATTGTAGAGTTTGCAAAGTTATTATTTATTTATATTAAATTTATTTACCATAGATTAACTGTGAACTTAAATTTCTGGACAAAAACAAGTGGTACTTGGATTAACATTTTTACGGTGGTTTTAGGTACGAGCTTGGGTCTACTATTAAAAGATCGCCTTTCAAAAAAAATACAGACTATTATTACTCAAGGAATTGGGTTACTAACTATTTGGATCGGCTTAAGTATGACCTCCAGCCTTGCTTTATTTCAGGCTAACGGCATAGATGGAGCGGTACTCGGACTTTTAGCGATAGTAATCGGCGGAATAATCGGTGAATTACTAGAAATCGAAGAAAAATTAACTTTAATCGGTGATTGGCTGAAGCATAAATTTCGCGGAAAAGGGTTGTTTACTGAAGGTTTTGTTGCCAGCAGCCTTTTATTTTGCGTCGGTCCAATGGCTTTAATTGGCAGCTTTAATAATGGTTTAAGTGGCGATAATACTTTACTTACCCTCAAGGCAACTATGGATGGACTTGTCTCTATTGCTCTAGCTAATATCTACGGTATGGGAGTGGGTTTTTCTAGCTTAATTATTCTGATTTATCAAGGAGGTTTATCTTTGATAGTTAGCGCGATCGCCGATACCGTTCCCCAAGCTGATAATAATCCTTATTTACTAATTATTACTGGTATTGGAGGCTTGATGATTATGGCAATTGGCTGTAATTTGCTAGAAATAGCTAAAATTAGGGTAGCATCTTTCTTGCCCGCGATCGCCTTTGCTCCGATAGTTTATTTGGTGGCTAGTCGTTTTTGAATATGTGTTTCAAATCACTCGATAAACTGTTTTAGATCGCTGTTTCCAATAATATTTTTGATTATTATATAAATATAAATAAGGTTATCAATAACGCCAGCAAAACACTATATAAATGCTGGCAAATAAACAAATATATAATATACCGATCGAGTAAAAAAGGATGTCGAAATAGGCATCCTTTTTTATGTACATACATATAATTAATAATTCCTCCTCCGCCAAATTAAAATTATAAAACGTATCTTAATAAGAGTGAGAATCGCTATATAGCCTTTTTCTAATTATTGAGGTACACCCAATTCCTCTATCAACAATTCCCCAATCAACACCCTCGTCAATAGCTCTATGAGGGAAACCCTCAAGACCGCTTTGCCTCGCAATCAACTATCAATTATCAATCAATACTCCCGAACGTACCTTAAATAACTATGACAAAGGCTATAGATCTATCTTCCCAACACAGTTACTTTAACTCGTGCTACCCCAGAGCGAATCATATTGAGCGATCGCGCTGCTGCTGTTGAAAGATCGATTACTCTACCTCCAGAATAAGGACCGCGATCGTTGATTCTAACGATAACCGAACGACCATTGTTCAGGTTTGTTACCTTGACTTTAGTTCCAAACTTTAAAGAAGGATGAGCAGCAGTTAAAGCGTTTTGGTTAAATACTTCTCCATTAGCGGTGCGACGACCATGAAAATTTGGACCATACCAAGATGCTCTACCACTAAATGAATTAGCAATTATTTTCGGTTCTTGTTGGGGAATTATTGGTTTTTTAGTTGTTAAATTATTATTTAATAAATTCGCTGTAGACTGATTTTTAGAAGTAGATATAACCGATACTTTTTGTCTTAATTTTGTTCTTTTATTCGATTTTGCTTCTGCGATAGAACTATTTATGCTGGTATTTAAAATAGTTAATAAAACAGATAAGGAAATCAGTTTAAGTGGTTTTTGATATTTAACAGTCATATTAATTTAGTGTTCAGTAATTAGTCGAGCGATACAAATCGATTAAGGTAAATAAACATTAATGTTTTTAAAAACTACAGTTATCTTAATATTTGTAGTTTTATCTTTGAATTGTGTAAACACCTAAATCAGAGCAGAATTATTTAAACTCAACTCAAAACAGGAGAGCATTATAAATTTTAAATGTTAAAAAAATCGATAAGATCGACTCTATACCTAAGAGATAGAGCTTATTAATTTCAGCTTCTACGGTAAGATAGCTAAAGAATTATTTGATAGATCGACGTTAACGATCGCCAATTTTTAGCATTTGAAAGTAAGGATATCGCGAAAACACCTTTTTTAAATACTCTAATTTATATTTATAGTTATTTCTCATTAAGCATAAATACTCATGGATTATAAAGACGCTGGTGTCGATGTAGAAGCGGGACGATCTTTTGTCAGCCAAATTCGCCAAGATGTTGAAAGTACAAACAGAAAAGAGGTTTTAGGTGGTTTGGGTGGTTTTGGGGGTTATTTTCAAATGCCAACAGGTTATCAACAACCCGTTCTAGTTTCTGGTACAGATGGAGTCGGTACAAAATTAAAAATTGCCCGAGAACTAAATCGTCATGATACGGTGGGTATCGATCTCGTAGCGATGTGCGTTAATGATATTTTGACTTCCGGGGCCGAACCGCTATTTTTTTTAGATTATTTAGCCACAGGTAAACTCAATTCTCAACAGCTATCAGAAGTAGTTAAAGGAATCGCCCACGGCTGTCGTCTTAGCGGTTGCGCTCTTTTGGGGGGAGAAACGGCAGAAATGCCTGGTTTTTATCAGTCTGGAGAATACGACCTAGCTGGATTTTGCGTGGGGGTAGTAGAAAAAAGCAAGCTGTTAGATGGTTCGCAAGTGCAGGTGGGCGATGTAGCGATTGGATTAGCTAGTGCAGGAGTTCATAGTAATGGTTTTAGCTTGGTACGCAAAATTATTGACGCGGGCAATTATGCTTGGTCGGATACTCCCGAAATGCTCGACGGCAATTTAGGAGCGGAGTTGATTACCCCAACTCAAATTTACGTCAAACCAATTTTAGAATTTCTGGCTACGGACATAGAAATTCATAGCATGGCGCATATTACTGGTGGTGGCTTACCAGAAAATTTGCCTCGTTGTCTAAACTCTAGTCAATCGATCGAAATTCAACGCGGTAGCTGGAAAATTCCCGCTATTTTTAACTGGCTAGCTGAGGCTGGTAACGTATCATCTGAAGCTATGTTTAATACTTTTAACATGGGTATTGGCTTTGTCGTAATTGTGCCTCCTAACCAAGCTGAAGCTGCTTTAAACTGGTTTGAATCGCAAAATATTACCGCCTCCCAAATCGGTCGAGTGACTTCAGGAGACGGTACGTTATCTTTTGTCTAAAAGGCTATAAAAATAGATTGATTAATCCGTTACCCGTTACCCAGTCCTAACAGATTAATAAGTAGGCAACATCAATTAGTATTTCAGTAATGCAAGAAGATTGTAAGTAAAGGTAAAACCAACAGACACAGCCAACTCCAATTCTGCCATCGATTGACTGGAAAAGATTCTGCTTCTTCTAATAGAGCATCGATTCTTTCATTTAGGCGATCTCCAACTGCTGCATCATTGAGACTAGCACACAGCAAAGGATCTAAAGGAGCTTTAGCCACAATTAAAAGAGATTCGGCAATCGATAAAAAATCAACCTTTTTGGCAGCTTGACTATCGGCTCTTAATTCTCTCAAAAGTAAAAGTTCCTGCCATAAAGCTTCGGTACGGGGTAGCCAAAAGGTGAAAGAACGTATCCAACCCAACCAAAAAAACCAAAATGTATCGCGATAGTATAAGTGCGCCTGTTCGTGAGCCATAACCGCTGCTAGATGTTCTCCATCCAAACTGGCTAGTAAACCAGTACTGATAACTAATTCAGGCTGCCAAAAGCCAATCTGCGCGCTGTAGGGTAGATCGGTTGGAATGATTCTGGCGGTTTTTCCGTTAATGTCTTGCTGTGGATATTTAGTGAGTTGGCGGATAGAACGATTTCCCAGATAAGCCAACTTAACAAAACAGCTTAAAGAAAACAAAATTAAGCTTGCTGAAATAATACAGCCTAGAGAACCAGCTTTTATACCTAACATTGCTCCATGACAACCCATATATAGTATGGCGATCGCTGTAGTCAAAACTAGCAGTGCAGGAAATAAAAATAAAAATAAGCTATAATGCCAACGCTTCGACCAATTTTTTCCCCTATACATTGTCTTGTAGCGTATTATCCAAGCCAAGATAACAACACTTAAGACTACCATTGAGTGCATTACTTTTCCTCTCTGCGACGACGAATATCATTTAAGCGTTCTGCGATCGCCTCAATTTGTTCCAAACTAGCAGTATCCAAACTATCAGCAAAAGAAGCTACCACGTCGGGATTGCTCACCGCTAAAAATCCATTCAGTTTTTCATAAGAGTATAAAGCCCGAGCCTGTTCTCGCGAAACTCTAGCTTGCCAAGAAAAAGCTTTACCTTTCTTGCTGCACTTTAACCAACCTTTTCTGGTCAAACGTTGCAATACTGTAGTAACTGAAGTGTATGCTAATTCCCGATCTGGATCTTCGAGAATCCGATCGTGAACTTTTTTAACTGTTACGACCTTTAAGTCCCAAACTATTGCTAAAATCTCTGATTCTAATGGACCGAGAGACATTTTCTTTGGTCTATACTGCGGTAGTGGAGCCATAGATTAAATAATAAACTAAAGATGCTCTAAAATTCTACCTTTTAAAAGTCTAGGTTACACTGCCACTTCGGTCATAAATACTTACAGTCAATGCCTTACAGGGTAACGGCGATCGCCATAAGTCTAAGTTAAATTAGCTGTATTTTATCGGGCTGAGTCGAAGAATTATTAAAACTCAAAGTTTGCTGTTTTAATCAAGCTCTAGTTCGGGATTTAGCAATTGCCTAACTCTTTACTCTTTGGGTTTAAACTAAATAATTATATTGATTTAGCCGATCGCTGGTTTTCATAAGCATAAAGGGCGCAATCATTTCTTTATTAAATCTTAAGATATATCTTTTTTTTCAATTTGCTTTGCCATGAATAATTGGTACAAACAAAAAGCTTTTTATCTCATCCTGATTAGTTATTTTTTGGGCAAATCAGTTGAGATTGCAGCTTCAAGATACC
This sequence comes from Waterburya sp., assembly GCA_965214815.1. Classification (GTDB taxonomy): domain Bacteria; phylum Cyanobacteriota; class Cyanobacteriia; order Cyanobacteriales; family Xenococcaceae; genus Waterburya. The sequence continues at coordinate 5,740,825 of CBDCCL010000002.1, read as the reverse complement.
CAAATGCACGTACTTTAGATTCCGAACCATTCTTAGAAAATACCGATTCAAATAACTCAAGCAAGTTATTTGTTCAATTTACCGATGGAACTTTGCTATCCGAGGGAAATTATATCGAAAGAGAGATGCAGTCAATTTCTCTGTCTAATAAATCCATATTGCCAAGCAACGATTTTGGCGAAATGCTAAGGGTAGACGATTGGTTAGCTCGTCAACAAAATAGCTGCCAAAATATCGACTCTGCATATCAGGAGGTATATAGTTTCCAAACAGATAATTACTATATTAGTATCTGTCAGCTTGGAGACAGCTTTTACTATCATCGTCAATCTAAATACGATGATGACAGCACTGTGTTAATTCCAGCTTTGGCGGTTTCTGACGGTGGTGTTTTTCAAGCTACGAGTAAAAGAACGACATATTTTGTCGGGCGATCGGGCGATCGCTATTATTCTTCGGTAATGCAAAACGATAACGAGATTATTTTTGAACCAGAGTTACACCCCTCCTCCGACACGGTTTTAACTAGAGATCTTGCTGAAGTAAATTCCCAACTGCCTGCGGAGGGGGTTGAGGTAGATCGCGCTACTAATGCTAGTTTGTCAGATCGCCCTGAAAATAATCTCGATCCCCAACAGGCATTAGTTTGTACTGGAGCAAATACTTCAGATTCTCCCTCCCGCAGTTGGCAACAGCTACTCGGCGAGTCTTTGAATACAGCTAGTCAATATGCGTTAAGCAACGGATACAGCTTTATTTACGACGCTCAAACTCCAGAACAGGCTTTAATTACAACTTCTGCTGCGATCGTCAATTTAAACATAGCGGTAAAGAGCGATACTATCGAACAAGTCTGTATTCGTCCGATAGCAGAAAACTAATTTTTAATCGAATTCATTTCTAGATCGTAACCACGTACGGTTTTAGGAATATTAATAGCGGGTTTGTTAAGGGCAATAGCTAAAGTTTCTCTTGGCGCATTGAGATTGGTGGAATTATCTAAAGCTGCCATGTTCATTCTCAAAGGAGCATTTCCAGAAACAACGCCCGTTATTGCAGCTACCATCGAAGCAGCGATCGCAGTTCCTGTTAAAATCAGTCGGCGTTGACGACGGTGGCTACTATCTATCGATTGAAAAACTTCTGAGGTGATTTCAGTTACAGATTTTTCGCAAGGAGGTGCTACAGACTGCTGCATTTGACTCTGTAAGGCTAATAGCTGAGTATAAAGACGCTTAACCTGAGGATCTCGATCTAACCAGGTTTGCACCTGATGTCTTTGGCTAGCAGTTGTCTCTCCATCAATATAAGCACTCAAAAGTTCAAAACAATCTGGAGGTAGCGAGGCTTCATCTGCGATCGGGGCTGATTTATCATGCTCAAAATCTTCAAATTTAGATGTCATTCTGTCATCACCACTGTAAAAAATATCAATAATTTGCGAGATAGAGCAGTGAACGAGGAATTTGTCTTCTACGGGTCAAGCTCGGCAAAGACAAAATTTTCCCCCAATCGGTCTATATTTATTATTTGACTAATATTTACTAATTTACTCCTCATCAAGATAGTTTTGCAATACCGACTGAAGTTTTAGTCTAGCTCTAGCAATTCGAGATTTTACTGTTCCCAAGGATACTCCCGTCATCTCGGCAATTTCTTCATAAGCCAATCCTTCAATCTCTCTTAAAACAATAGTGGTACGAAAAGTTTCGGGAAGCTGAGATATAGCGACCTGGAGGCGATCGTAAAATTCTCGCGTGACCAGATCGTCATCGGGGCTAGGAGCATCATCGGGTAATTCCCAACTCATCTCGCCGTCTTCTACATAGCGTGGTGCGTCTAAAGACAAAGGAGCGTTGATACGCTTGCGTTTACGCAGTTCGTCATAAAAAAGATTGGTGGCGATTCGACTCAGCCAACCACGGAACTTTGCAGGATCTTGAAGACGATGGAGATTGCGATAGACTCTAATCCATACTTCTTGGGCTAAATCTGCTCTTTCTTGCCAATCTGGAGCCAAATGATAAAAAAGGCGATTTAAATGAGACTGATATCTCCGTAGCAATTCCGCAAAAGCTGCTTTATCTGGTTGAGCATTTGCCTGACAAAAAACGATAAGCTCGTAATTGGAAAGTTTTTCAGGAGACACTAAGTTTTTATCGCTCATCTTGGCTTTTGACCAGGATGCAGAAAGAGATAGACTCATGTAATTAAATTAACCTCAGTATAAACCTTCTGTATATCTTTTAAGACTAAACAACTCTAACAAAAGTTCCCTGTAGTTTTAGTTATATTGGTTTGAATTAGAACTATACCCCCGAATCCCGAATAACTAAGTACTGTCGAGCGCGATGTTTAAGCTAATTAATATTTTGTTCGTAGTTGGGGGCGTGATCTTTTAATAAGTTACTAAGTTGATTTGTCATTTTAGAATCGCTGCTGCCAATTGCTTGCCTTTCAGGGAAAAATTCGGGTCGATCTAAATAGCGGGCGATCGCTTCTACTACCTGTTGCTGGATCAAATTGTGTAGTTCTTCCCTAGCTCTTTGACGCTGATAGTTTGCGCCTTCTTCTGTAGTTGCGTACAGCGGAGGAAGACGATTGAGGGCATAGGCTGCAATATCTCCTACATCCAAAGAAGAGTCGCTGGTTTGTTCGATTTCAGCAACACGAGTAATTGCCTCACTCAAGACCAATTCTTCCATCACGTTAATAAACTGTTTACGAGGAACAGCCACTACTTTCCCTGAAAGCAATGAACTCATTAGCTGGTCTAAAGCTATATATTCTTCTACCGAGAGTTCGGCTGCGGTATCGCAAATCCTTGCTACTTCAGCTTCCATGCTAGGAGTTAGATAACCATCCTGTAATGCTTGTTCGACAATCGAATTAATGCCCATAGTTTAGACGTTCTAAATAGTAATAAGTAAATTCCATCTTTAGCTAATCATCCGAACATCTTAATCTTTATTATTAAAAATCGGATATCTGGATATATCGCAGTACGTTAATTAGTCAGGACAATTTCAGTCGAGGCTCTACGAGCCTTCCAGAACTTTGTTCTGGAAAAATCAGAGATTTTTGTTCGTAAGTAACGAGTAATGAGTGTCTATCATATAAATCCGTATTGCTATATGTAGCTCACAAGTCATAATTTTTGCCAAATTTACTCAATAGCGTTAAAACGCCAAGGAACGGGATCTACGGCTACTTCATTGACATATAAACCCCAATGTAAATGTGGTCCTGTTGAAGCCCCTGTAGAGCCAATCGTTCCTATTCGTTGCCCTGCCTCTACCATTGCCCCTTCGATAACATCGATATCTTGGAGGTGCATGAATATACTGAGTACTCCCTGTCCGTGATCGATACCCACTACGTTACCGTGAACGTGAAATCCACTGTCTTCTCTACCTACCAAACGGACTTGTCCCGCAGCGGGAGCGACTACAACAGATCCGTAGCCACCAGCATAATCAACTCCTTTATGATAATAATCTCGCGCAAAAATATTATTATAGTAACGACGTACGCCAAATCCTGTAGATACCCTAGAAGCATTAGGACGTTTGAAAGCACCCTGCCAAAATTTTTGAGGAGTGACTAATTTTTTGAAGGCAGACACCCGATCTAATTCTAATTGAGTTGCTGGACGCGAAGCTTTGCCACTCAACCAAATTCGCTGGGTAGGAAAAGCTCTATTTTTTAGCCAGACACCAATATTGCTAATTCGATTATCTCCTCGAACCGTTAGGGTCATTTTGCCAGGAGTGTCTAAGGGAGAGGTAGGAATAAAAGCGCGATATTCTCCGTTACTCTCGAATAAAGGATAGTCTTTTTCAGCTACCGTAACGCTAGGAGCAAGATCGGGATCTTCGGTTGTTACCACAACCGAAATAGTATCTCCCAATTGAGGTGTTTCGGGCAGGACTTCAACCTGTAGGGCTTTAGCAGGATTAGCGATCGCCAATAGCATAGTCGTGGTTATTCCTGTCCAGTTTAAGCGCAAATTAAGCATACTAATCGATCGTTCACCACTAAATATAAATTTTGAGTGTATTTTATCCGCTTTTCTCAAATTGTCGCGATTGTTGCGAATTATAATAATCGATCGCAGTAAGGTAACGAGTTTTCTGTAGGATATTGATATAGGGCATTGCGATCTAGTTCTTCGTCTTTGGATGTCGGCAAGGTAACTATAAATTTCGGCGGAGATGGTTCTTAACAAAAAACTTTATTGATGAGCATTTCTAAATCTGTGGTGCAACAGTTGCTAAATAATTGTCTGGGTTGGCGATCGCAAATGTATTTTAAATCTTCTCTAACAGCCTTATCTCATGCTATGGAAGATTTAGTATTAAATGATTCGGACTCGCCTTTGGTAATTGCCAATTTTCAGCGGGAGCGTTTTTATCGCCAAGAATCCCATCGCTATCGGCGTATTGCCCATAAAACAGATCAGGTATATGTTTTGGCTGCGCCAGAAACCAACTTTAGCAATAGTTCGATCGACTACGAAACCATTGCTTTTGAACCTGATGATGCTCTAGCTCAAGAGTGGCATTTGGTAATTATCGGACAACGCTACGCTAGCTGTTTGGTTTGTCGTGAGCGAACTATGCCTTCTCCAGATAAATACGGTGCAGGGATGGATACAAATCGCAGATTTGAAGGCATATGGACATTTGACCGTACCGTTACTCAAGAGGCGGGAAAGATTATACTCGATCGCATTGCTGTCTACAGACCAGAATTGACCGCTAAAATCTCTAAAGCTCGGCGTTTGTATCTAACTTCCCAAGACAAGCAGATTGCTGCTTCTGCACAGGTCGAATCTCCTTTAACTAATCCCGATCCTTTCGTCCAAAGATTAGTAACTTATCTTCAAGCTGGTCAATATAAATTATTGAAAGCTAATAAATCTCTAGCAGCCAAACAGCAGAAAGAACGACTGTTAAATACGGTAACTGATGCGGTCAGACGTTCGCTCAATACCAAACAAATTTTACAGGTAGCCGTTCGACAACTGGGAGAAGGTTTGGGTGTCTGTCGCTGTATTGTTTATCGCTGTCACGAACAAGACGAAGTTGCCAGAATAGATCGAGAGTTTACTGGACCTGGGATTAAATCCGTCATAGGTCATAAATGGCAGCTAGCAAATAATCCTTTATTTCAAGAAGCGATCGCTACTACCGAAACCATTAGCGTAGATAATACTTTAGAAGACGAGCGTGTTTGTAAGCTTGCCAAAGAACAAGGTACGGGTGAGTTTTTTCAAAATCTGATTCACAATTATTCAGTTTATTCGTTGTTAATCGTGCCAATTTTTTATCACGGTAAGCTTTTAGGAGTATTAGAACTACATCATTGTGAAGTAGAGCCAATCGCTTGGAAAGACGATGATATAGCTTTGGTAGATGCGATCGCTACTCAGGTAGGAGTAGCTTTAATTCAGGCAGAAGCCTATGCCGATTTAGAAGATCTTAACGAACAGCTAGAAGCTCTAGACCGCACCCGTTCTAATTTAGTGGCAATTGTCGGTCACGAACTCCGTACGCCTCTTTCTACCATTCAAGTTTGTTTGGAAAGCCTGGCAAGCGAACCCGATATGCCAGCCGAATTAAGCCAAATAATGTTAGATACTGCTCTGGGCGATGCTGAGAGAATGCGTAATCTGGTTCAGGACTTTTTGACTCTTTCTCGTCTAGAAGGCGGTGGCGTGGAGTGGAACTTAGAAACTCTATCTCTTAGCGAGTGTATCGATCTGGCAATTAGTAACGTTATGGCACGCAACCAAGAGCAATCGATGCCCGAAATAAAAAATTTAACCGCTCCAGAAGATCTACCCCTAGTGCAGTTAGATGGTGAATGGTTGGTAGAGGTGATAGCCAAACTATTAGACAATGCCTGTAAGTTTACTCAAGCTGATGGAGAAATTGCGATCGCAGTTAAGACCAATGGCGGTCAGACTTTGGAAGTAACGGTTTCCGATACAGGTAGGGGAATCGAAAGCAGTAGCTTAGAAACCGTGTTCGATCGCTTTTACCAAGAAGAGGGAGCTTTAAGGCGTAGTGCGGGAGGTACTGGTTTGGGTTTAGCTATCTGCCGACAGGTGGTTAAAAATTGGGGTGGTGAAATCTGGGCTGAATCTCCAGGTAAAGATCGGGGTAGTATTTTTCATTTTACTATTCCCATCGAGGCAACTAGAACAGTAAACAGTGAACAGTAAACAGTAAACAGTAAACAGTTAGTTAAATGATGAATGACAAATGATAATTGAAGTGCGATCGCATCTGAATTAACAAAAAGTAATAAAATCAACCTAGCTTAGAAACCATTTCAAGTACTCCTTGTTCCTTGTTCCTTGTTCCTTGCTCCTTGCTCCTTGCTCCTTATAAAAATCAGCGTTGCTAAAAACTGTTACAGTTTTTGACACACTCACAGTATTGATACAACGCCAATGATAGGATGCCGTAAATACCTTTAATTGAGGATTTTTAAAATGGCAGAAGAAATGAAGCTTTCGGGCAAGACACCAATATTCGGCGGTAGTACTGGCGGTCTGTTAACTAAGGCAGAGATCGAAGAAAAATACGCTATTACCTGGACTAGCAGTAAAGAGCAAGTATTTGAGATGCCGACTGGTGGCGCAGCTATTATGAATGAAGGTACTAACCTACTTTATCTAGCTCGTAAAGAACAGTGTTTGGCATTAGGTAAGCAGTTGCGGAATAGTTTTAAGCCGAGAATTCAAGACTACAAAATATATCGCATTTTTCCTAGTGGCGAAATTCAATATTTGCATCCGGCAGATGGCGTATTCCCTGAAAAAGTAAATGAAGGTCGCGAATATAACGGTATAAAAGACCGCCGAATCGGTCAAAATCCTCAACCAGCTACTATTAAATTCTCTGGGAAAACCCCTTACGAAGTATAAGAGTAGACGGATACAGTTAGGAAGGATGAAGTATGGATTATGTCTTTAACTTCTCCTTCCTTTTTATTACTGTTAATTTTTAAGCTTCAAACTCTAAACTTATAGATTATCGGCTGTTGCACGCTCTATATCCTTTCTCTTTTCGGTCAGGAAATAAATAAGTAATTTCTTATTCTTCATTCCTCATTCCTTACTCCTTGTTCCTCATAAATATGATCTTTCCGAATTTTGACCAGTTTAGCGAACTAGCTCGACAAGGTAATTTTGTCCCTGTCTATCAAGAATTAATTGCCGATTTGGAAACTCCTGTGTCGGCTTGGTATAAAGTTTGTGCGGGTCAACCATACAGTTTTCTTTTAGAGTCTGTAGAAGGAGAAGAAAAACTCGGACGCTATAGCTTTTTAGGCTGCGATCCGATGTGGGTGTTAGAAGCCAGAGGAGAAACTACCACTCAAACTCATCGTGATGGTTCGGTCGATAAATTTACGGGCAATCCGTTCGATATCTGTAACCAATGTTTGGCATCAATTATGCCTGTTAAGCTACCGCAGCTTCCACCTGGTATTGGCGGATTGTTTGGAGTCTGGGGATACGAATTAATTCGCTGGATCGAACCTAGAGTACCCGTGAATGCGCCACAGTCAGAAGACTTACCTGACGGAGTTTGGATGCAGGTAGATAATTTGATTATCTTCGATCAGGTAAAGCGTAAAATTTGGGCAATTTCTTATGCAGATTTACGTGACGATCGCATTACACTAGAACAAGCTTATCAGTATGCCTGCGATCGCGTAACCAAACTAATGCTAAAGCTTCAGCTACCTCTACCTATAGAAGCTAATGCCTTAGAATGGAATTTGAATAAGGGTAATTCTTCTGAAGAATCTGGACTAGTTTACTGTAGCAATACCGAACAGCAACCGTTCTGCGATAATGTCGAAAAGGCAAAAGACTACATTCGCGCAGGGGATATTTTTCAAGTCGTACTCTCTCAAAAGCTATCTACTGTCTACAAAGGTCATCCCTTCGATCTGTATCGTTCTTTACGCCTGATTAATCCATCTCCGTACATGAGCTACTATCAGTTTGGAGACTGGCAGCTAATTGGTTCATCTCCAGAAGTAATGGTTAAGGCTGATGTTCGAGATGATGGCAAAATTGAAGCTACCTTAAGACCTATTGCTGGAACTCGCCCTCGTGGTCAAACTAGCGCGGAAGATAAAGCTTATGCGCGAGATCTTTTGGCAGATCCTAAAGAAGTTGCCGAACACATCATGCTAGTAGACTTGGGACGTAACGATTTGGGTCGTGTTTGTGTAAAAGGTAGCGTTACCGTAGATGAACTAATGGTAATCGAACGCTATTCTCACGTCATGCACATTGTCAGTAACGTTGTCGGTGAATTAGAACCCGATAAAACCGCCTGGGATTTATTAAAGGCTTGTTTCCCTGCGGGAACGGTTAGTGGCGCACCCAAAATTAGGGCAATGGAAATTATTAACGAACTCGAACCAGAAAGAAGAGGCCCTTATTCTGGAGTGTATGGTTACTACGATTTTGAAGGACAGCTTAACAGTGCTATTACAATTCGCACGATGATCGTTCGTCCTTACCAAGAAAATAAGTGCATGGTTTCGGTTCAATCAGGGGCAGGAATGGTAGCTGATTCAATTCCCGAATCGGAGTATCAAGAAACTCTCAATAAAGCAAAGGGTTTGTTAGAGGCTATTAGAAGCGTTAATAGTTAGTACGTATAGTCGTACAGAGTTAAATTGGGATAAATGAGCGTTAACTGCTCGTAAGTAACAGGTAAGTAGGTGTTTAGGATAGAGACGTTCAGGCCGAACGTCTGTACCCCAAGTCCTAGAAGCCTCCAATTACCCAATCTCTCGCCCTGTTTAACGTTTCGTTTATAAATGACCGCGGAAGGCGGCGGGGCATATAAACTGCGCACGGCGGCTTTTTTGTAAGAGTACTCTTACAAAAAACGCGCCTTGGGAAACCCACGCAGACAGCCCCTTGTCAGCGCAGCGCGAAAGTGCGGTCTTGGGGGTTTCCCCCATGAGCAGCTTTCGTAAGAAGGCACCGTCGTTTTACAAGTCACGGGAAGCAAAGCTTCCCCAGTCTCGCTTCGCGAGACGATGGCGCATTCGCGCCGTTTGCCTGGGGTCTCCCCAGGCATTTATGTCGGACGTGGCGGTGTACCGCTGACCTCTGAACTATTAATTCAAAGTTAAAATAATTATTAAAAAATTATAGTGATGTTAATTTTAATTGAGCTTTTGGGCAAGATAAAGCTGAAATAAATCGTTTAAATTGAATGCTAACTGTTCTATTTTTGTTGTCTATTAAAGATTTGCTTTTTAAAAGGAAATCTTTATCAAAAAAAGTTATAACACCGATATTTGAGATTTGTACCGACATAATAGCAGTTGGTATATAGATAAATCTTAATTTAATCGTCAAGATGGACTGGTGTGTGAGTGAGAACCATAAAAACGCAACTTCTGTTCGAGCAAATCGCTAAAAATGAGCGTTCGCAAAATCTCTGGAAAAATTGGTATTATCAGCAATTTTGCTGAAGGTGCGGTATAAGTTATTTGTGTAGGAGTTATCACGCCAAGATCCTTTTCAATTTAGAACACTTAATATTCAACTACGATAATAATTAACCAAGGTCAATGACTGAATCGAATCGAGATTTATCCTTGGCTCAAGCTCGCTCTTTAATCGATAGTTATGCTTTTGATTTAGGGCGTTATGATGCCGAAAGACTATTAGAACACTGGCTAAATTTGTATCCTGCTAGCTGGATTAGATTAGCGACGATTGATGCTCTGTATTTAGGACGTTATAAAGCAGTTTCTATCGAACAAATTATGAATGTTTGGCTGCGTCGTGGTACGCCCAATCCTCATTTTAACTATGAGTTTGAACGATTAATCTGTCGCAAATTGCCCAAGCATTTGAGCGATATATCTGCTGACTTTGAGAGCGATCGCTTAGAGACGGCGTTCGAGCCATTGCTAGAAGCCGAACCAGAACCAGTAGATCTAGCTACGACTCAAGCAGAAGCGAGTGATTTAGAAGAAGTCCAACAGAGCGATCGCCATGAAAAAGATAAGATCTCTCTAATTTCAGCTTTGGGACTATCCTACAAATCTGATTGGTCGGAATTTACTGAAGGTAATAAGATGATTCACCAATTTATACCCCTGCCAGATGTGTCTTCTTTCGTTGACAAGCTCAAAACATTTGGAGAACGAGGGTTAGAAAGTCAGTAATATATTACAATATATGAAGTAACGGCGAATCGGGAATCATATTAATGCGCGTAGCAATTGTAGGTGCAGGTTTGGCAGGGATGGCGACAGCGATCGATCTAGTCGATGCTGGTGCGGTCGTAGAAATATTTGAATCTCGTCCCTTTGTAGGGGGGAAGGTAGGTAGCTGGGTGGATAAAGATGGAAACCACCTGGAAATGGGTTTGCACGTCTTTTTTGGCTGCTATTACAATTTGTTCGAGCTAATGAGAAAAGTAGGAGCGATCGACAATCTACGTGTCAAACAACATACCCATACTTTTATTAACGAAGGTGGTAGAGTTGGGGAACTAGATTTTCGCTTTCTTACAGGCGCGCCCTTCAATGGTTTAAAAGCATTTTTCACTACTTCTCAACTTTCGGCAGTCGATAAGGCAGCCAATTCTTTGGCACTGGGTACTAGCCCTATCGTTCGGGCTTTGATAGATTCGGAAGGGGCGATGAAGACTATTCGCGGTTTAGACAGGATTAGCTTTGCTGATTGGTTTCGCAGTCATGGCGGTAACAATGGCAGCCTCAGAAAAATGTGGGATCCGATCGCCTATGCTTTAGGATTTATCGATACGGAAAATATCTCCGCCCGCTGTATGTTAACTATTTTCCAGCTTTTTGCCACCAAAACTGAAGCTTCTGTATTACGGATGTTGGAAGGTTCGCCGAGCGAGTATCTACACAAACCGATTGTGGAGTATTTAGAAGCAAGAGGCACTAAAATTCATACTCGCCGTAAAGTAAGAGAAATTTTATTTGAGGATTCGGGAAACAGCACTAAAGTTACGGGCATTGTAGTAGGTAACGGCGAAACTGAAGAAGTGATTCGTGCCGATGCTTATGTTTGTGCTTGTGATGTTCCAGGTATCAAGCAGGTAATTCCTCCGTCGTGGCGCAAATGGTCTGAGTTTGACAATATTTATAAGCTGGATGCAGTTCCCGTAGCTACGGTGCAGCTACGCTTTGACGGCTGGGTCACAGAATTAAATGATGCTAACAATCGCAAACAGTTAGAACAAGCTGCGGGAATCGACAATTTACTTTATACTCCCGATGCTGACTTTTCATGCTTTGCGGATTTAGCTCTAGCTAGTCCAGGAGACTACTATAGACCAGGAGAAGGTTCATTACTCCAGCTAGTCTTGACTCCAGGCGATCCCTTCATCAAAGAAAAGAATGAAGATATCGCCAACCATATTCTCAAGCAGGTACACAAACTATTCCCTTCTTCTAGAGAATTAAACATGACTTGGTATAGCGTAGTGAAATTAGCTCAATCGCTATATCGCGAAGCACCAGGTATGGATCTTTACCGTCCGGCACAAAAGACTCCTGTAGATAACTTCTTTTTAGCTGGTAGCTATACTCAGCAAGACTATATTGATAGTATGGAAGGAGCAACCCTATCTGGTAAACAAGCTGCAAAAACTATTTTAGAAAATGCCGAGCAGCTTAAAGCCGTAGCAGTCTGAACAGTCAACAGTTAACAGTCAACAGTCAACAATTAACAGTTAGTTTTCCTATGAACGGGTCTAAAACCGTACTGGTCAGAGAGACTCCGCCTTATAAAGACGGAGCTTCCTCTGACTTCATGAAGATAGCTTTTTGAATCATAATTGGGATTGCACCAGAATTGAAACGATTCGGCGGTAACAGAGTATGGCGATAACTAATTAAATCTGTGAGATAATCAAACAAAGCATAAATTTCTAAAACAATGGCAGACTGGCTAGAACACACCGTACAAATAGAAGTACCCGTACCAATAGAGTTGGTTTGGAGTCTCTGGTCAGACATCGAACAGATGACTATCTGGATGAAGTGGATCGAGTCTGTCAAAATATTAGAAGACAATCCCGAACTGTCTCGCTGGAAGCTGGCGAGTGGTGGATTTAACTTTACCTGGTTGTCTCGCATCGTTCAGATTGTTCCAGAGCAAATAATCGAATGGCAATCTGTTAACGGTTTACCAAATAAAGGTGCAATTCGCTTTTACGATCGCCGTGGTAGTAGCGTGGTCAAAATGTCTTTCGCCTATGCCGTACCTGGAATTATCGGTAAGTTGATGGATAGCCTGGTTGGAGACATAGTAGAATCGACAGTTATGGCAGACTTAGAACGGTTTAAAGAATACGCGATCGCTAAAAGGAACGAAGAACTAGCACAGATGTCGTGAATAAAGGCTAGTTTGGCAATCGCCTTGAATTTTTTAGCTACAATCGATAACTCAATAAATAAAAAGTAAAAATAACACTAACCAATTTTTCAAAATATTCCGATCGTACTTAATTCATGTATCGGATCGTATTTTCAGATACAGCATTAAGTCCATTGGTTACGCAAAATTGAATAGCTGTGTAAGTGTCTTTTGCACCAGGTTAAATTATGCAACCCAAAATTATTGTATGTGGCTTAGGACGCACAGGAAAAAAGATCTATAGCCTGTTAAAGCAACAAGGGGCAGAAGTAGTAGGAATCAGTCGAATTTCTGTAAAGGCCGCTAGTAAAGATATTGTAGTAGGCGATCCGCGCGATAACACCACATTAATTACCGCAGGAATTAGAGAAGCAAAAACTTTAGTTTTAGCCCATGATGATGACGCGCTAAATTTAGCAATTTTGACTCAAGCAAGAATTCTCAATCCAAAAATTCGGATTATTAATCGGCTGTTTAATCATACTTTAGGCGATCGCTTAGATCTTACCCTGCCAGATCACTACAGTATGAGCGTGGCTACTCTCTCATCACCCTTATTTACGTTTGCAGCTTTGGGTAACAAAGCCATCGGTCAACTAAAGCTTTTTAATCGCACCTGGCCGATACACGAAGAAGTAATCGATGCAGACCATCCCTGGCTGGGTAAAAGACTGAGAGAATTATGGGACAATCCCGATCGAATGCTAATCTATTATTTGCCTGCTAGAGGAGAAATAGATCTGGTTTCGGCAATTTTACAGGGTAGTCGTCTAAAATGTGGCGATTGCCTAATTTTAGGAACAAAACCCCGAGTTTTTGTCAAACGTCGTTCTTGGCAGAAAAAGCTGTATAAAGCAATTTTAAATATTCCTTATTATCAACGCTATGCTCGTCCTGTAGCTTTGGTCAGTTTGGCTTTACTGATAGTTATATTTCTGGCGACAACAATTTATCTCAGCGTCAATTTACAGACTTCAATCGCCGACGCGCTCTATTTTTCTGTAGGAATGATTACGGGTGCGGGGGGTAAAGAAGAAGTCGCTGAAGGGGCTTCTGATTACGTCAAAGTATTTACTGCCATTATGATGGTGGTTGGTGCGGGGGTAATTGGCATTTGCTATGCCCTAATCAACGATTTTGTTTTGGGTACTCGCTTTAGGCAAACTATAGACGCTGCTAAAATTCCCCGACAAAATCATCATTTGGTTTGTGGTTTAGGGGGTGTGGGCATCAAAATTGCCCTACAACTACATTCTCAGGGGCATGAAGTGGTAGTCATTGAATCCGATCCCGACAACCGTTTTGTTCATACTGCTCGTTCCTATGGCATTCCCGTAATTATAGAGGATGGGAGTATGCCTTCGAGTTTAAAAGCGGTAAATATAAAACGTGCGCTTAGTTTGATTGCGGTAACAAGCCTCGATACGACCAACCTCGAAATTAGTCTTACCGCTAAAGCCTTAAATCCCCATTTAAAAACTATAGTTCGCGGTAGCGATCCCCAGTTTGCTCGCTCGATGCAGGAAGTATTTGAGTTCGATCGCGTGTTGTCACCTGTAGAATTAGCGACCCATTCTTTTGCTGCTGCTGCTTTAGGAGGCAGAATTTTGGGGAACGGGATGACTCAAGATCTGTTGTGGGTAGCTTTGGCAACTATGATTACACCCAATCATCCTTTTTGCGATCGCTTCGTACAGGAGGCTGCAATTAAAGAAGATTTTGTTCCCCTGTATTTAGAAAGAGGAGATCGAACTTTTCACGCCTGGCAGTTACTGGAGACTCGCCTAAAGCCTCAAGACGTGCTTTATTTGACTATGCCTGCTAATGGTTTAGATCGCCTGTGGCGTACTCCCAATTCCGAAGATAAAATGCTCGATCGCTTAGAAGATAGTTTTAGCCTTTAGATCGCTATTGTTAGCTACCTCTACCTAACCAATGTGTCAGGCAGTCAGCTTATTATTTATTACCTATTACCTAACTTAACGTACGGCTATAGCTCAATTATTTTTCAAAGGAGACAGCCTGGGGTTCTTCATCTTTTCGAGGCTTTTGTTTAGTAGCTATCTTTTCGATTGGTTTATCTGTACTAGATGAAGCTTCAATAACAATGGGCAGAGTTTCTTTATTGAAAGTTAGTTTATTGTCTACACAATCGACAAATATCTTATCTCCTGCGGTAAAGGTATTTTCTAGAATCATGGTAGCGATCGGGTTTTGTATTTCCCGTCGAATTGCTCTTTTTAGAGGACGCGCACCATAGGCAGGATCGTAACCAATAGTAACAATACGATTTTGGGCTGCGGGAGTTAGCTCGATCGCTATTTTTTGTTCGCTCAGTAGACGTTGGATACCTTGGATTTGAATGCTGACGATTTCTTTTAGTTCTTCTTTCTTCAAACCGTGGAAGATAATTAGATCGTCAATACGGTTGAGAAACTCTGGGCGGAAATGACCCCTGAGGGCTTTATTCACCTGCTTATAGATCTCTTCGTAATCGCGATCTTCTCCTTTAACGTTGAGAATATTTTCGCTACCGATATTGCTAGTCATCACAATAATAGCGTTGCGAAAATCTACGACTCTTCCTTGAGAGTCAGTAATTCTGCCGTCATCTAGAACCTGTAGCAAAATATTAAACACATCCTTGTGGGCTTTTTCTACCTCATCTAATAGCACTACAGAGTAAGGACGACGGCGCACTGCTTCGGTTAACTGTCCGCCTTCCTCAAAGCCTATATACCCAGGAGGCGCACCTACTAAGCGGGATACGGCGTGTTTTTCCATGTATTCGGACATATCGATCCGTACCATCGCATCTTCACTATCAAAGAGAAATGCTGCCAAAGCCCTAGCTAACTCTGTTTTACCGACCCCTGTAGGTCCCATAAACAGGAACGAGCCAATCGGTCTACTAGGATCGTTCATTCCCGCCCTTGCCATACGTATGGCTGCTGCAACCGCTGCTACAGGCTCTTGCTGTCCGATAACTCGCTGATGTAGATGTCCTTCTAGCTGAAGTAATTTTTGTCTTTCAGTTTCTAGCAGACGGTTAATCGGTACTCCCGTCCAGTGGGCAACGATTTCAGCGATATCAGATTCGGCAACCTGTTCTCTAAGTAGAGTTGTTCCCTCAGATTGGATGTCAATTAGTTTGGCTTCTTTGGCTTCTAAATCTCTTTGTATAGTTTCGAGCTTGCCATATTTTAACTGAGCAGCTTTTTCGTGATCGAAAGCTCGTTCGGCTTTATCTAACTCTAAACGAGTTTTTTCCTCATCTTCTTTGAGGGCATTAATTTCATCTAGCAAGCTTTTTTCAGACTGCCATTGAGCGGATAAGCCTTCTTGTTTACCTTTTAAAGCTTCAATTTCTGCCTTAATTTTGCTCAATCTCTCTCTTGCAGCCCGATCTACGTTAGAGATTCCTGGACGCTGACTCTCACCAGTTAGAGAAACCTTTTCCATCTCTAGCTGCATGATCCGGCGATCGATATCTTCTAACTGACTGGGTTTAGAAGTAATCTCCATTTTTAATTTTGCTGCTGCTTCATCGATCAGATCGATCGCCTTGTCGGGCAAAAAGCGATCGGTAATGTAGCGTTGAGAAAGAGTTGCTGCTGCTACCAGTGCCGAGTCGGTAATAGTTACGCCGTGATGTACTTCGTATCTTTCTTTAAGTCCTCTTAAAATAGAGATCGTATCTTCTACAGAGGGTTGCTTGACGTATACCTGCTGAAAACGTCTTTCCAAAGCGGGGTCTTTTTCAATATTTTTGCGATATTCATCTAGAGTAGTCGCACCAATACAGCGCAGTTCTCCCCGCGCCAACATAGGCTTGAGTAAATTACCCGCATCCATCGAGCCAGAGCCTTCTTTTGCCCCCGCGCCCACAACGGTATGTACTTCATCGATAAACAGAACTATTTGCCCGCTAGATTCGGTTACTTCTTTTAAAACCGCTCGCAAACGTTCTTCAAACTCTCCTCGATATTTCGCTCCTGCGATCAAGCTACCCATGTCGAGAGAAATTAACTGACGATCTTTGAGAGATTCGGGAACATCGCCGTTGACAATACGTTGGGCTAATCCTTCGGCGATCGCCGTTTTCCCGACTCCAGGCTCACCAATCAATACAGGATTATTCTTCTGTCTGCGCGAAAGTACCTGAATTACCCGACGAATCTCTTCATCTCGACCGATTACGGGATCTAGCTGTCCCGTTCTGGCTCTTTCTGTTAGATCTTGTCCGTACTTTTCTAATGCCTGATACTGCTCTTCTTGATTTTGCTTAGTTACCTTTTGCGAACCTCGAACCGATTTAATCGCCTGTTCTAAATCGATCGCATCTACACCAAAGCTACGCAGAGACTTTTTACCAATACGAGCATCTTCGGCAAACCCCATCAAAATATGCTCGATGGAAATAAAGCTGTCGTCCCAATTGACGCGACATTCTTCGGCGCGATCTAACATCCGATCTAAACTAGGTCCTAAATACAGTTGAGATGAGCCAATTCTCGGTTGGCGTTTGGTAAACATCTCTAACTGCTGCTTCAGACGCAGAGGATCGATATTAGCTTTGTCTAAAATAGCTACTGCTAACCCTTCTTGTTCCAAGGCTGACAAAATTAAATGCTCTACCTCTAAGTTCTGATTCTGATATAGTTTGGCAACTTCTTGAGATTTAACGATCGCATCCCAGGCTTGTTCGGTGAACTTACTTTGGTCGGTAGGCTGCATATTATAGCTAAATAGGGTTTTAAAATTTTATAATTGACGATGCTTAGTATAGCAAGACTTAAATTACTAATATCTAAGTCCATAATTAACTTCTTTCAAGACTTAATATAATAATATGTCTTTATAATAATTTTAGTATCTTCTACCGTCGGAAGACCACGATTTCGATCTACAGCTATTTTTGTTGCTCTATCGAACCACGCTTCATTTATATTTATTATGGGGAGCGGTATCCGTTCGGGGACATTTATACGGTTGAACCGTTTATGCCCGCAGAGGGCAGGTACACCGAGGTAATTGGTCATGCTTAGCGAGTTTAATGTTCAATGGTTAGTCAGTAACTATAGGTATAAATTTATTTACGCTTCGCTTTCCAAGTCCCGCCATAGCGATAATAAGGATTATCTTGACTAACTTCCTGCCAACAGTCAGGACAAACTAACATCCAATCTCCATCTTCCTTATATTGAATGCGGTAGCGAATATTTACTAAGCTATTACAAATGTCGCAGTGTTTAGATTTAGTTTTGACCATTACCAACTGAAAATACCACTAATAACTAATATAAAGCTAAAGATAATTAGTTTGGCTCTAAAATAGTTTCTCGACTGCTTTACCTTCGTTAATTTAATACCGCCGTTCTATATAAATTTTACTCTGACACAGATCGATCGCGATCTTTGGTAGTTAGCCCAATTACCGTATGATATTTTAATTACTAATTCCGAAGCGACCATTGTTATGACCATTAAAGACGATCGCGATCGAGAAGATTTACTATTACGACAAGATATTCTCGATAGTCGTCCTTTCTCTATAGCCGAAGCAATTGGACGAGAAGGTGGGACTTTTCTAAAAGGTGAGTCAACCGTACCCAAGCTGGTACAGGTTATTACCGCAATTAATACCTTTATCGATCGCAATCTGGTCGATCCTGATGCAGCACTACAGGCAATTTTACATCAATGGGTTAAAGGAGATCCTAGAGTCAGTCAATACAAAGAAACTCCTCTGGTAGCTTTAGAAGAGATTCTAAGCTCACTTTTGAATAACTCTAATTTACTTTACGAACTAGTGCGACAGGTAGATATAAAATGGGGTCAGATGTACGGTGAACGCCCCTACTTCCAGCAGCCAGGACAACCGCCCCACCCGAATGATGTATATACTCACGAATCTGTTAGACAAGATTTATTAGATCTCCAGCAGAAATTACACGACTTGACCGTATAGCGCGATTAGCCTTCGGCTACGCTACGCGATCGCATTTAATTACCAATGACTAACTAATACGCTGTTAACTGTTAACTGTTGACTGTTAACTGTTTAAGATAAGCCCGCGCCATATAAAAACAGGCGATCGATTTTCCGTCTATAGGTTCGCCCTGCAAAATAGCTGCTTCCAATTCCGACTCACTCATCAACACCACTTCAATATCTTCATCCTCATCCTGCTGTGGTGGTGTTTCTAACTTCTCTAAATCCTGCGCCAAAAAAGCATAAATATATTCGTCAGAATATCCAGGTGCAAGGATAAACTTGCCCATGTCTTGCCATTTATTAGCCCTGTAACCCGTTTCTTCTTTTATTTCTCTTTTAATAGTCTCAAAAGGCGATTCATCTTCTTCTACCGTCCCCGCAGGAAATTCTAGCAACCTACCTTTTACCGTAAAGCGATATTGTTTTACTAGAACAAACTTACCATCAGAAGTAACGGGAACGGCTAAAGCACCTCCAGGATGACGAATACATTCCCATTGTCCCGTAGCACCGTTTGGTAAACGTAGCTTGACTACTTCGTAATCGAACTTACGCCCTTTATAAAACAGCTTTTTCTCTAAGATTTCTGGTGGTTCGTTACCTACGGACATGATAGTTATTTACCCGATCTCAATTGCACAAATATCATATCCTATCAGTGAATCTTATCTAGCAATAACTCAGGGGAGAATTATTCAGGTTGCTAATCAATTTGACTCATCCTTCATAATTTATCCCTCATCCTTTTAAACTAGGGCTTTTGCATTATTTAGTTAGGGCGATCGCAAAAGTTGTTATCGATACTAATTATCTGAGAAAAATTTAATTAGAGGTTTAATAGTTATAATTCCTCCAATAAGTACTCCTACACATAAACCAGCTATCCAATACAATACAATACGCAAATCTGGTAATCCAAAATCAGACTGAAACAAACCAAGTAAATAGCAAATATGTCCTATCATCACACCAATTAATGTTCCTATAAATCCACCTAATAAACCACCTAAAAAAGAATAAATAAACTCATCAAAACTGTCTTGAATAGTTTTTTTGTATAATAAACAGCCAAAAGCAGGAAATATTGCAACTATTGCCGACAAAATAACCGTACTTAATATCAGTATTTGCATAAAATAAATGTTTTATTTGAAAACTAAACAAGATGACCGCATTACCTAATTTCTAATATACCCGCACTAATCAGATCGATTATTCGCTATCTTTTCATGAGAATTGATTTCCTCATCCTTCATCCTTTAAGATATGGCTTTTGCATTATTTAGTTAGGGCGATCGCTTTGTTAAAAACACCAGTCTTTAAATGTTTGTTCCACTAATTTACTAAAAAGGGAGATACAAAATTTGCCCTTCTAACTCCCCATCAATTGCACATTCGACAAAAAGAAGGATATCTTCAATTGCTTTGCCCAAAGAAGCAGAAGCCTTAATTTCGATAACTCCTGGCATTCTTAAGCCTTTAGCAGTACGTTAGTAAGCGTAGCGCGTAATCGTTGCCACATCATGAGTTAACAATATTCTATTTTCTTTGGCAGCCCAAGCTAATACGGTTGGATCGTCTTTGCCAAATAAACCGACATCTTGAACTCTGACTAGATCTAAATTTAGCTGACGGCGTAGTAAACCTCTCAAAATATTATTATCTAAGTTTTCATCAGCCAAAAACTTCATGTAGTTTTTTCTATTTTGCGAGACAACAATCTGTCGCGCATAGCTTGAGAATCAAACTTGGATTCATTTATTTGTCTAATTTCTCTTGCTTGCTGTTTTCTCTGCTGTAAATAGACTTCTATCTCTTGTTGATTATTTAGGTAAAAAGCTATAACTGCATAAACATCGGCTAACTTAAGAGATGGATAACGATGAACGATTTCTTCGGCAGTTGCCCCGCGATCGAATGCAATAACAATAGTATCGAGGGGAACGCGAGTTTTTCCTACCAGCATTACGCCATCAGCGTTTATCTTTATAGGAAGAGATTGAGAGACAACTTTCAAAGTCATGCCAAAACGAGATAGTTTAATAATCCAATGCTATCAAATTCGTGAAAAAATCTTGAAAATTAGTTAGTCGATTGAGGCAATTAATTATTGCGATCGCACTACCCGATTTCTAATATATCTGCACTAATTAGACCCGATTTTCGCTATCTTTTTAAAAGGGATAAAGTACTCCTTCATCCTCGTTCCTTGTTCCTCAATCCTTAAAACATGGCTTTTGCATTACTTAGTCAAGGCGATCGCAAAACTCAAAAAGATCTAAATCTATGGGTAGCAGAACTTCAATAATGTTTATGTCAGTCAATCCAACGGATATTAGTTTGCCAATTTCAGATTGGACTAAAGACAACTATGATGTTTGGAAATTGTTTGAAGATGCCCGCGATCGCAAAAGTAACAATGTTTTATACGATTTGAGTGGCAAAAATGGTCGTCATTTTTACGATATTGTCCATGTTAGAGACAGATGTAATTTAAAATCACTGGATTTCCTGAGTTTAGATATATTAGAAGATGAAAAAGGAGCATCACTTATAGGTATTGAATTAATACCCGCAATTCGCTCACTTACTATTATTATTGATGAATTGCTTAGTCCCATCGATCCTTTATATTGCTTATCAGTTGGACGGAAAATAGACAAACAAAAAATGCAAATAGCTTTTGATAATTCAGAAGTTTATAATAAAGTATATCTTGATAGTTATGAAGAAGAAGGATTATTTATTATCCTTAAAAGTCTTCTTTCGGTAATGACTGATGCTTTAGTTAATAATAAAGTCTTTGTCTATATTCAGTTTACAGCTTGATTATGGATAACTGCGATCGCACTACCCATTCCTAATATATCTGCACTAATTAGACCCGATTTTCGCTATCTTTTTAAAAGGGATAAAGTACTCCTTCATCCTCGTTCCTTGTTCCTCAATCCTTAAAACATGGCTTTTGCATCAGTAGTACGGGCGATCGCAAGTTCCCCTCTTACCAAAGAACTAATTAACAAACAACAAAAGGGTCAATCCTTATTACTCAATGGTATTCCTCGCTTACCGAAGGGAATAGTTAGTTCTAGTTTGGCAAAAGCCGAGGATAAGAATTTGTTGGTGGTATGTCCTACCTTAGAAGAAGCTGGACGCTGGGCAACCCAATTAGAGGCGATGGGCTGGCAGACGGTAAATTTTTATCCTACCTCCGAAGCAACGCCCTATGACCCTTTTGACCCCGAATCAGAGATAACTTGGGGACAGATGCAGGTATTATCTATCGTTGGTAGGGGCGATTCGCGAATCGCCCTTACAGAAACAGAGGGCGAAAAACCGATCGCCATTGTCGCCACGGAAAGATCGCTACAACCTCATTTACCGCCACCAGAAGTATTCAAGTCTTACTGTCTGACGCTACAGCCTGGGATGGAATTAACCTCGAAACAGCTAGATGAGACTCTAGCTAGGATGGGTTACGAGCGAGTAAACTTGGTAGAAACTGAGGGACAGTGGAGTAGGCGAGGGGATATTGTCGATATTTTTCCTGTTTCGGCAGAATTACCCGTGAGATTGGATTGGTTTGGGGATGAACTGGAACGATTAAAAGAGTTCGATCCAGCTAATCAAAGATCTTTGGATACATTGGAACGGTTACTATTAACGCCGACTTCTTTTAGTAACATAATTGCTAATAGTATTTTAGAAAATGGTAAAAGTATTGAAAGCTATTTAGAAGATGAAGAATTAGATGCTTTACTAGAAGGTAATCCTCCTGAAGGTATGAGACGCTTTTTAGGAATTGCTTTTGATAAACCTGCTTCAATTCTTGACTATTTACCTGACAATACTTTAATCGCTTTTGATGAATTAGAACAATGCCAGGCGCATGGCGATCGCTGGCTCGAATTATCCGAATCTCAATGGGAACATTTAGCCCAAACTCTACCAAAAATACACGCTGAGTTTTCAACTTGTATAGCTAAAACTGATAAGTTCAACTGTATTTATCTATCAGAAATAGCTGAAGAAAAAGCCCGTTTAGATATAGCAAATGCGGATAAAGTATCGGTACACAATTTACAGGCGCGTCCTATTCCTACTACGCCCAATCAGTTTGCCAAACTAGCTAGTATTCTGCGGGGTAAGCGAGAAATATACAGCGGGATGACGTTAGAAAAATATCGGGCTTGGCTAATTTCCGCACAGCCGAGTCGTTCTGCTTCACTATTACAAGAACATGATTGTCCCGTACAGTTTGTACCGAATCCTCATGACTTTAGAGCGATCGAAAAAGCCCATATTCAAAGTACAGCAGTAGCGGTAAAATATTCGGGTTTGGCAGAATTAGAAGGATTTATTTTACCTACTTATCGGATTGTAGTCGTTACCGATAAAGAATTTTTTGGACAGCAAACTCTAGCTACTTCTGGCTATATCAGAAAACGCCGTCGGGCTACTTCTAAAAAAGTCGATCTCAACAAATTACGTCCTGGTGATTATGTAGTCCATAAACATCATGGCTTGGGTAAGTTTCTGGAATTAGAAACTTTAATCAATCGTGAGTATTTAGTTGTTAAATATGCCGATGGTACATTAAGAGTCCCTGCCGATTCTCTAGATATGCTGTCGCGATTTCGGCAAACAGGGAAGCGTCCGCCAGAATTAAATAAAATGGCGAATGCGTCTTGGACGAAAACTAAGACGAGAGTTAAAAAAAATATTAAGAAGCTGGCGGTAGATTTATTAAAACTCTATGCTAAACGCTCAAAGCTGGAGGGTTATGCCTATCCTCCCGACAATCCCTGGCAACAAGAACTCGAAGATTCTTTTCCCTATCAACCGACACCAGATCAACTCAAAGCCACCCAAGATATTAAAATAGATTTAGAAAGCGATCGCCCGATGGATCGTTTGGTATGTGGTGACGTTGGCTTTGGTAAAACCGAAGTGGCAATTCGGGCAATTTTCAAAGTAATCACTACGGCTAACAAACAGGTAGCGTTTCTCGCACCAACAACGATTTTAACGCAGCAACATTACCACACCCTAAAAGAAAGATTTGCACCCTATCCTATTAACGTCGGCTTGTTGAACCGTTTCCGTACCGCATCAGAGAAAAAAGAAATCATGCAACGGTTAGCTACAGGGGAACTAGATGTCGTAGTCGGTACACAGCAGCTACTCGGTAAGGATATAAAGTTTAAAGATTTGGGAATGCTGGTAGTAGATGAGGAACAGCGTTTTGGGGTAAATCAAAAAGAGAAGATCAAAGCCTTTAAATCTCAGGTAGATGTTTTAACCCTTTCAGCAACTCCTATTCCCCGTACTCTATATATGTCCCTGTCAGGTATTAGGGAAATGAGTCTAATTACTACTCCCCCACCATCCCGTCGCCCAATTAAAACCCATCTTTCTCCTTACAACCCCGAAGTAATTCGCAACGCGATTCGTAACGAGTTAGATAGAGGTGGACAAATATTTTATGTCGTTCCTAGAGTAGAAGGAATCGAAGAGATTAGCGCACAGCTACGGGAAATGATTCCTGGAATAAAAATTGCGATCGCACACGGACAGATGCCAGAGTCGGAACTAGAATCGACTATGCTGACTTTTAACAATGGCGAAGCGGATTTACTCGTCTGTACCACCATCATCGAGTCAGGTTTAGATATCCCCCGCGTCAACACGATTATCATCGAAGACTCTCAAAAATTCGGCTTATCCCAACTGTATCAGCTAAGAGGTAGAGTCGGGCGATCGGGTATTCAGGCACACGCCTGGTTACTATACCCCAGTAAACAGACTTTATCAGATACTGCGCGCAAAAGACTGCGAGCTTTACAAGAATTTAGCCAACTCGGTTCGGGTTATCAACTGGCAACACGGGATATGGAAATACGCGGGGTAGGTAGTCTCTTGGGTGCAGAACAGTCGGGACAAATGACGCAAATAGGCTTCGATCTCTATATGGAGATGCTGCAAGAGTCGATTCAAGAAATTCAGGGACAGGAAATACCAAAGGTAGAAGATACCCAGGTAGATCTCAAACTTACCTCCTTCATTCCCGCCAGCTATATATCAGATCCCGAACAAAAAATGGATGCCTATCGTGCGATCGCAACGGCTACATCAAAAAAAGAACTGGTACACATTGCAGCGGAATGGGAAGATCGCTATGGTGCAATTCCTCCTGCGACCCAACAGCTTATACAGGTAATGGAATTAAAGCAAATAGCAAAGGCGATCGGCTTTTCTCGTATCAAACCTGAAGGACAAACCAATATTGTCTTAGAAACCCCGATGGCAGAACCCGCCTGGAATCTTATGGCGGAAAACCTTCCCAAGCACTTGCGATCGCGCTTTGTCTATGCGCCAAAAAAAGTGATCGTGCGCGGTTTAGGTATTGTTAAGCCTCAAAAGCAATTAGATAACCTGATTGACTGGCTGGGTACAATTCATAAAGCTTTACCAGAGTTGGAGTTGGTGTAAATCTCGCGCAAAGACGCAAAGGCGCAAAGAAGAAATATTTATCTTTAGAAACCCATATGGCTGAACTCGCCTGGAATCTTATGGCGGAAAACTTGCAAAAGCATTTGCGATCGCGTTTTGTCTATGCGCCAAAAAAAGTGATCGTGCGCGGGTTGGGTGTGGTTAAGCTACAGAAGCAGTTAGAAAACCTGATTGACTGGTTGGGTACAATTCACAAGGCTTTGCCATAATTGAAATTAGTTTAGACTATGCCAGCAAAAGATATATTTCACAATAATGTAGTCAACGCTTTAACTAAAGATGGATGGAATATTACAAACGATCCTTTAAAATTACAATGGGGTAACAAAGATTTATATGTCGATATTGGCGCAGAAAAGCTACTTGCTGCACAAAAAGGTGGTGAAAAAATAGCTGTAGAAATAAAAAGCTTTGTTGGAAACTCCCAGGTAGCAGATTTGCAACAAGCGTTAGGTCAGTATACTTTGTACTTAGATATCATAGAAGAAATCGAGCCTGAACGCAGACTCTACTTAGCAGTGAGAGAAACAACTTACGAAGACATATTTATCGAACCTATTGGTCAAATTCTTCTGAATAAAAAACGTTTAAAATTGCTTGTTTTTGATGCCGAACGCGAGGAAATAGTTCAATGGATTCCCTAAAAAAGTATCGACAAACAATTAAAAGTATCTTAACTAACTACATATCTATTCCTTATTCGCATGGAAATATTAAATCAAAGTTGATTATGAGTAATGACGAAAATAATTATTTAGTCATGACTGCTGGATGGCAAAACAAAAAAAGAGTACATGGCTGTATTATTCACCTGGAAATTATTAATGATAAAATTTGGATTCATCGCGATGGTACAGAATACGGTATTGCTAATGAATTAGTAGATGCTGGAATTTCTAAAGATGAAATAGTCTTAGGTTTTCATCCTGCGGATATTAGACAATACACTAATTTCGCAGTTGGTTAGGGTTTGTTACGTTTTGTCTATGCGCCAAAGAAAGCGATAGTGAAGAGATTAGGTGTAATTATAATTGAATGACTTAATTGACTGGTTAGAGACAAGTCATAATGAATCAGAAATTTAGATTTTAGATTTTACACTACACATTTTCTCTTTACGTTATAGGGATCGGGATTAAGATCGAAGAATTTATCCGTACCAAATTCTTTAATAAACAAGCGTTCACTATCATAAATAGGAAATAACTGAATTATTCTAATATGAAAATCGGGTAAGCAGATAATTTCATATGATTCAGGAAATATTCCTTGATACCAGAGTAAAAAACTAGACATTTCAGATTCTTCTGAAATTTTAGCGTTAAAATTGATTGTATTTTCAGGTTCAAAAGGAAATTTTCCTCTATGCTGATAGACGACATCAGCCATCGCGAGAATCCAAGTGATATTAGACGAAACTACTGAAATAACTAATTCAGGTCTAATATTTGTTTCAAACAAAGATTCAACACATGATATACCGTAAGTAAAACCAGTAATCATCCCGACTTCAGGAATATTTTTATAAATTAATAGATGTAGAGGAGGAAAGACACCTTTATCAGAAAATCGGTAAAATATTGGTTCTACTTTGAATATTGTATCTAGATGAGATAAATACTTTTCTACTGCTGTTGCCATATTTTACAACAAGTTATAAACACTTTTACCAATGTAACTTAACCAATCAAATATTCAATCAAATGAATATCATTGCTTACATCGAGAGAGTAATGTTTGGCAAAGACGATTTTAGGAACATACAATTCGTAGCGATCGCGATTTACAAAATCATTTAAACTACATTACTATAATCCAGTCAAACATGATTCAGTCTCTTGTCCTCATTTAGGGAAATATTTTAGTTTTCATAACTGGGCAGAAAAAGATGCTTATTCTAATTCTAATGATTGGTGTTGTTCCTGTGATAATCAACAGCCAATAATTCTTAGTTTTTCCAAGATAGTCTGAAAAATAAATTGTACGTGGGCATTGCCACCCCAATTAGATATAATTTGCAAGGTTTTGTTTAAATTCAGGTGAGTTTGAATTAAACAGTTAACCGCGTTAGTTTTGATATCGAACGAGACAACAATAAAAATTTGGTTATAGATGACAAAAGATACTTCTCAAGTTTTTATAAATAGATTCCCTGTTAAAAAGTTAGGCGATCGCGAAAAAACAGTACAGGTTTATAGTTATACATTCAATCCATCTCCAGAACTAGGAAAAGAATATTCGGCAATTAATCAAATACCTTGGAAAATAAGAACGCCAGGGGTAAGATTTAAGTCCACAATTATTACCAAACAGTTAATATCAGAAGAATATTTAAAACAAGATAATTGGACGCTAGAGCATCAAGGAACGCAATTATTGAATTTAGATGATTCTTATGAGAGAGAAGCTTTAGAACAATTAGAGAGAAAATGGTTGGAACGCGAGTTAAGATATAAACTTTCTAGAAATAGAATCGATCGCGCTTTGGGAGGTGGATTTATTTGGTGGGATGCTAATAACATTGTTTTACAAGATTTGGGTTGGGAAGTTCATACAGGAGTTCGTTTAGATATCGAGCTTCATCATTCAGGAGTTATCTTTATTGAAATCGATCTTCATCATCGTTTTTATAGTGCTTGGACATTAGAACAATGGCTGAAAGATTATCAAGATATACCGATTAATTGGGTTCGCAATACTTATGACGATCGCGCTTGGAAATTTGTTCGTGTTAGTGATGAAAAGCCAGAAACTACGATGATTCCTAATTTGGGAAGTTTGGCTGATTATCACCGAAACTTAGATAAAAATAAAGCAACAGAAAAAGAAATTAAAGATGCTCGTGTTGTATATGTTAGTAGTAAGGGAAAAGAATTAACCCATCTTTCTACAAGAGTTAGACCTAGTATAACGATGGAGATTTTGAGCCAATTACAAGATCGAGGTTCGTCTGAAGCAGCAAAAGTATTTAAACAAGTAAAGAAAACTATTCACCAACGTTTTGATAAATCTAATAATACCGCACAATGGTTGAGTAGAAATATTTATAATTCACATCGCATCACTAAGCCTCAACAAACCCCAGGAATTATTCTGAGAAACAAATCTCCTCTACTATTAACTAAATCTAAAAAAGTTGCTCGACCAATAAATAGTTTATCTGAAGGTTGTTTTCGTACAGGAGAACAACAACTTGGCTGTCTGGACTTAACAGGGAATGGTAATTGGTCGCCATTTATTCAAAGCAAGCTAGAATCTGTCGCTCGAAAAAGTGGTGTAGATATCTTATTAGAACCAGCCCAGAAAAAGAGCGATTTACCTGATGAAATATTTACTCGTAAACAATTCTGGCAAGATTGGTCAGATCGAGGATCTAAAACTATTTTAGTTATTAGTAACTGGTTACGAAATACCGAGAAAGTACAGTTACAAAAAGAAGCCTTAGAAGCTAATATTGCCCTTCAGTTTATGCAGCCGATGTTTAACGAAGATAAATATCGAATAGCTAATATCATTTTAGGCTTATTACTCAAGGCAAAATGGCAACCAGTGGGATTAGAACCTCTACAAGATGAATATGCAGCGGAAATAGTTATTGGTTTTGATGCAGGAACAAATAGAAATCTTTATTATGGAACTAGTGCCTTTGCTATTTTAGCTAACGGACAAAGTTTAGGTTGGGAACTTCCAGAAGCGCAACCAGGAGAAAAAATAAGTTCCGAAGCAATTATACGTACTGTTACTAATATTGTTAGTAGATTTCAAAGAATAGAAAATAGGCTTCCGCGTCGTATCTTAATGCTTCGAGATGGCATCGTACAATGTGAAGAATTTGATGATGTCGTAGCAGCTTTGTTGGAAAATAAAATTGCAGTCGATCTTTTAAGTGTTAGAAAAAGCGGTGCGGGAAGAATGGCGATATTACCATATCAATCGGAGTTTTTAATCGATGCTTCGCCAGGTACAGCAATACTTTCAACTGATGATAAAACTTTTCGTATCGTAACTTCTCAAGCAAAAGCAGGAGGAAGCGCACGCCCTTTAAAAGTAGTCAGAGATTATGGCGATGCACCTTTAAAAATATTAGCCAAACAAGTAGATCGCCTGAGTATGCTAAATCCAGCCAGTGCTTATGCTTATAGTCGCCTACCCTACGTCATTCATTTTGCCGACAAAATGGCAAAAACTGTTCAACGAATTGGTGAAGTAGGTATTTTACATGGACTAGATCGTCAGAAAATTTTCTTTGCTTAAAGCATAGACAAGGATTTGAGAGCGATCGCCTTCTATGTATGTTTTGCGATCGCAATAATAAGCAGGCAAAAAATAACGAAACTATCAAGCTTTTGGTAATTTTAATTAAATGAAAGCAAGCTATTTTTCAATTGAAGCGATCGCGCTTATTCTGATTCTAAAGTAACTATCAAACCATCTATAGTTACCTTTCCCTGATAAATTTCAAAAGGATTAAGTTTGAAGATAGATGTTTGTAATAAAGAGCTGATATAAATTGGATATTCAAGTATTTTTGTCGGCGTGTCTTCTAAAGCCGATGCATTATGTTGCGAGTCAAATTTGCAGCGCACCTTAAGAGATGGCGAAATCTCAGCTTTCGTTTTATCGTGATTTTCCCAAATTTCATAGCTGGCTGAAATTCTATAAATTATATATTTTTCATAAAAATCATAAGGTTTTTCGTGAATAGTTATTGTGTAGTGACAACGCGAGTCATCCAAGGTATATAAGTTGTCAATTAATAAATTTTCATTCGATTCTGTTTCTTCTACCCAATAAATAGTCATGTCATCATCAGCATATTTGGGTGCAAGAATATCCGCTGGATGCTCTATTTTTGATTGATAATAATTTCCATCAGCAGCCTTAGCTAAAATAATAATATTAAAATAGTCTGTATCCTCCCAGTTTTTTGCAGCTTTACTTTTTTCAAATCCTACTGCAATAAATCCTTCCTCTCCTATCTCAACATAACCATTGTTTAGAATAAGTTTAGAAGTTTTATTTAAGAAATAAATGTGTTCTAGCTTAATTAATTTAAGGTATTTTTCTTGATTCATAAAAGCGATCGCCTATTTTTTATAAATAAAATAGCTGTATCCTCAAGTTAATAAATTTTGATACGAGATAAAAATAACTAACCAAAATAATATTTATTATCCAGGCTGCTTTATAACAACTTTCTAAGCTTTACTGAACATATTGGTTTGGTTTTAAAATAGAATATAGGGCATATAGGTTGATATTTCTGTATGAGATTTCGCGGAAATCATTACGGCAAAATAGTCTCTAGGTAACTCTTCAAAGAAATTATCTATTTCTATTTCAGACATAGGTGCTGTATCCCAATAGTTATGACAAATTATTTGAGCATCGAAATAATGTTCTGATTTTTCTTTGAGGATTGATTCTACGAAAGTACCGTAAAGTATATACTCTGATAAATGCCAGGAGTTAGCAATAATTTCGAGCCAACTTCTATCTGAAACCTTTTCTAAATATTGGTGTAAAGCTAGAACGTTATCTCGTTTCCAGGTAATAAAATTACCCAAATAATTAGGACAGGGATATTCAACAGCAGGCAATTTTAATAGTTTGTTACTAACTTCATGCCATCTTGCTAATGGTTTGGTTTCGGCTGTAACTGCATCAGGTATGCGAAACAATCTAACCCTGTCGTCTTTAACTAAAGTTCGCATATTAAAAGGACGAACGAATGCGACATCAGAATCGACAAAGGTAATGATATCTTCTGTAATATATTTAGCAATAGCAAGTTTAACAATCTGTTGAATTATCCAGTTACGTAAGGGTGGAGACTTTAAACTAATCCAACCATTTTTTATAAAGTCTACTTTTTTAATCCACCAAGGTAATACTGATTCAACCGTTATAATTGCACGGTTTTTTCTTTGTAAACTTTTAAATAGTTTGAAGTCTTTACGATCTACAATAAGATAATGTTTGATTGGCAATATGCTATGGCGATCGATGGTTTTGCAGAGTAATTTACAGCGCGAAAAATCTGGTGCATAGCTAGGAGTAACAATCGCAAAACTATAATTATTCATATAATTTAGTTGCTCGACATATCTTTAGAACTAATATTTATAAATTAGGCGTGATTTGTCAATGTATACTCAGTCAATAGAAGATATCTTTTAGATAATTTTATCTTTCGATCATAATTTAATTTATAATTTAACAAGAAGCTGTTGCTACAAATAACCAAATAACCGAGCTATTAATTGCGGGGTTCTGGTCGAATTATAATTATGGTAAAGACCCCAGAAATAATAATAAAGCCGACATTAATTGCTAAGAGAAATAATCCGCCAAAGCCCATTATTGGGTTTTTAGATAAAAAAGCAATTCCTGCTGCTGCGATCGCGGGAACTAAAGCCAATGCAGCCACCACTCCTACCAGGGTATCTGTTTTCTGCTTGACTAGAGCGACCGATCCTGAAATTCCTGCTGCGATCGCAGCTACTACGCTATACCAGCCTGGCTTTACTCGTTCTTCTAAGAGTGTTTTATTAATTAAGTTGGTTTCTTCGGGAATCACATTAGTAAGGTTTAGCAGCCAGGTAGTAAACATGGCAAAAATCATGGCGATCGCAAGTCCAAGAAATGCTGTTTTCAAACCTTGTATTGCCAATTTTGGTTTTTTGACGACTAATGCAAGAGATACCAAACCTAAAGGTGGTAAAGCTGGAGCAATTACCATCGAACCAATTAAAATAGGTACAGAGTTGGTTAGTAAAGCAACCGCAGCCAAGACACCAGACATTGCCATAAACACTAAATAAGAGCTAGTTAACTCGGCTTGCTGAGTAACTTTTTTAACGGTGCGATCGCTAATTAGTTTGGAAGACACATTCATTACCTAATATCGTTGACTAAATACATTATCGAGCATGATGTTTAAAGTTTCTTCGGATCTTCTAAACTATGATGTATGCTCGCAGTGACCTAGTTTTAAAATATGGAACTAAACACAGAAATAAAAGGACAGGGATATCCAATTCTTTGCCTACACGGACATCCTGGATGTATTGCGAGTATGTCTGTATTTACTAATTATTTATCCAGACAATATAAAACTATTACCCCCGATCTGCGTGGCTATGGAAAAAGTCGCTACAAACAAAACTTTGTCATGCAGGATCATTTAACAGATATTATTGCTTTGTTAGATAAACTTCAGATAGAGCGTTGTTTAATCCTGGGTTGGTCATTAGGGGGCATCATCGCTATGGAGTTAGCCCTAGCACAGCCTGAAAGGTTTAGTGGGATGATTTTAATTGCAACAGCAGCTCATCCCCTTAGCAGCCATCCTCAAGAAACCTGGCAGGATTTATTGTTTACGGGTGTTGGGGGCATCGTAAATTATCTCGCACCAGCCTGGCAATGGAACATCGATACTTTTGGTAAGCGATCGCTATTTCGTTATTTAATTAGCAACCATCAACCAGAGGCTTATCATTATCTAGCAAAAGAAGGAGTACCTGCTTATCTACAAACGTCAAATGCAGCCCATACGGTCTTATCTACTGCAATTAGACAGGGCTATAACCGTTTATCGGACTTGCACCAGATCGATATTCCCTGCTTGATGCTGTCGGGAGAATGCGATCGCCACATCACCCCTTACGCTAGCCAGAAAACAGCGCAGCATTTAAAAAATTGCGAGTATAAAAATTATCCCCAGGTTGCTCATCTTTTTCCTTGGGAAATTCCCGATCGCGTTTTAAAAGATATTCAACAGTGGCTGAACAGTCAACAGTCAACAGTCAACAGTCAACAGTCAACAGGGAACAGGGAACAGGGAATAGGGAATAGGGAACAGGGAACAGGGAATAGGGAACAGTAAACAGGGAACAGGGAACAGGGAACAGGGAACAGTAAACAGGGAACAGGGAACAGTAAACAGGGAACAGGGAACAGGGAACAGGGAACAGGGAATAGGGAACAGGGAACAGTAAACAGGGAACAGGGAACAGGGAATAGGGAACAAGGAATAGGGAACAGGGAACAGGGAACAGGGAACAGGGAACAGGGAACAGGGAATAGGGAACAAGGAATAGGGAACAGGGAACAGGGAACAGGGAACAGGGAACAGGGAATAGGGAACAAGGAATAGGGAACAGGGATAATTGTTAGTTGCTCAGTGTTTCGGTGAGAAAAATACATAATTAATAGTTAATAAATTACCGTCGTGGGATAATTACAGACTTGCAAAGTAGTTATTTTAATTATGAAAGCACTAGTAGTTGGCAACGGTGGCAGAGAACACGCTCTTGCTTGGGCGTTATTGCAGTCTCCTGATGTAGAAGTTATTTGTACTCCTGGTAATGGCGGTACTGCAAAGATGGAAAACTGTCGAAATTTGTCTTTAGCCGTAGATGATTTTGCAGGAATTGCGCGAGCGGTTGAAGAACATGAAGTTTCTTTAGTTGTAGTAGGTCCTGAAGTTCCTTTGTCTTTAGGAATTGTCGATTATTTACGGCAGCGTAACATTGCCGTGTTTGGCCCTACGAAACAAGGAGCGCAGATCGAGTCTAGCAAGTCTTGGGCAAAAGAGATTATGACTCAGGCTAACGTGCCTACCGCACAGTCTCAAACTTTTACTTCGGCGATCGCTGCTAAAGAATATATCCAGCAAGTCGGCGCGCCGATTGTGGTTAAAGCCGATGGATTAGCTGCGGGAAAAGGGGTGATTGTCGCAAATACTTCTGAAGAAGCGATCGCAGCGGTAGAAGAATTATTGGGCAACTGTCAGGGCAAATTGGTAATAGAAGAATTTTTAACGGGGTCAGAAGTATCTGTTTTAGCCGTTACTGATGGTAAGACAATCCGTCCTCTATCTCCCGCTCAAGATCATAAGCGCATTGGGGAAGGAGATACGGGCAAGAATACGGGCGGAATGGGAGCGTATTCACCCGTACCTCTGGTAAACGAAGCCTTGATGAGCAGAATTGAACGAGAAATTTTACAGCCTACACTAGAAGCATTAAATGAACGAGGCATCGACTATCGAGGGGTACTATATGCAGGCTTGATGATTACTCCGAGTGGCGATCCTAAAGTAATTGAATTTAACTGTCGTTTTGGCGATCCTGAAACTCAGGTAGTTTTACCTTTGTTAGATACCAGCTTAGATGAGATTTTAGTTGCCTGTGTCGAGCAAAGACTAGAGCAGCTACCGCCGTTTAAATATAAATCTGGTAGTGCGGTATGTGTCGTCGCAGCCTCTGGCGGTTATCCCGATGCCTATGAAAAAGGAAAAGAGATTATCGGCATCGAGGAAGCAACACAGAAAGGGGCAATTGTCTTTCATGCTGGAACTAAATTAGATGGAGATTTACTTACTGACGGTGGCAGGGTATTAGGTGTTACTGCTGTTGGGGATAACTTCGATCTGGCGATCGCCACTGCTTATGACGCAATAAAATCGATCCAGTTTGAAAATATGTATTATCGTTGCGATATCGGACATCAGTATCGACGCTCGGATTGAGTAGTGTAAATGCCTAATAGTTCGCTCTATTAAGATTATTTTCGAGCGATAGGACAATATTTAGCTCTTTAATACTGTTTTTTAAAGCTAGGCGATCGTTTTGAATAGGTACGGATTTTCATGAAAACAGATGCTTACTAAGTAAATATTCTTAGAGTTTTCGTTAATCTGACGACATTGGTACAATATAATTCAAGTAACTTAACATTTATTATTATCTTACCTTGTTAAACTTTATTACCAAAATCAAAGAAATCATTGCCCTGTGGTGGTCGGAGTTCACTCTCCAGACCAAACTAATGGCAGCAGCCACCCTGGTTGTTTCCTTGATTATGAGTAGTTTAACTTTTTGGGCAGTTAATACAATTCAATTAGAGTCGAAGATTAACGATACTCGTTTTGGTAGCGATCTTAGTATTTTGATTGCTTCTAATGCTGCGCCTTTAGTGGCAGAGGGAGATGTGCAGGGGTTGAGAGATTTTTCGACTCGTTTTTATCGCAGTACCTCTAGCATTCGCTACATAATCTATGCAGATGAGTTTGGCAATATCTTTTTTGGTATTCCTTACTCTCAAGCAGAAGTTCAAAATTCTTTGACGATAAAACGTCGTATACAGTTACCAAGTGACTATTCTTACAATAGCGATCTGCCCTTTGTCCGACAACACCATACTCCAAACGGACAGGTAACTGATGTCTTCGTGCCTTTACGTCAAGATGGTCAGTATCTAGGCGTATTAGCAGTAGGAATCAATCCAAATCCTACGATCGTGGCATCTTCTAACTTAACCAGAGATGTAACCATTGCCGTATTTATTACGATTTGGGCGATGGTAATTTTGGGTAATGTATTTAATGCTCTAATGATTACCAGACCGATAAAAGAGCTTCTGGTAGGGGTAAAAAATATTGCAGCTAAAAACTTCAAGCAGAGAATCGATTTACCTTTGCGGGGTGAATTGGGTGAGTTGATTTCTAGCTTTAACTTGATGGCAGAGAAGTTAGAAAACTATGAAGAGCAAAACATTGAGGAATTGACTTCAGAAAAAGCTAAACTGGAAACTTTGGTTTCTACTATTGCCGATGGTGCAGTATTGATCGACCTCAATCTTAAAATTATTTTAGTCAATCCAACCGCTAGAAATATCTTTGATTGGGAAGAAGATGCGATCGGTAACAATGTTTTACATTGTCTTCCTTCGGAATTAACTGTCAAGTTAACCAAACCTCTCTATCAAATGATCGAGACGAAAGGCGATACGCAAATGTCAGAGATGTCAGAAGGTTTGTCTTTGGAAAAATCCGAACACCATCACCTAACAGGTAGAGATGAATTTCGCGTCAGTCTCTACCACCCCATCCCTAGAACGATCCGCGTTTTACTCAGTAGAGTTGTAGATGGTGGTAATGAAAATATTAAGGGAATCGCGATGACGGTTCAAGATATTACTCGCGAAGTAGAACTAAATGAGGCAAAAAGTCAGTTTATCAGCAACGTTTCTCACGAACTACGCACGCCTTTATTTAATATTAAATCTTTTATTGAAACTCTCTCAGAATATGGCGAAGATCTAACTCACGTTCAGCGAAAAGAGTTTTTAGACACGGCTAACCACGAGACAGATCGTTTGACTCGTTTGGTAAATGATGTTTTAGATTTATCTCGCTTAGAATCTTCCCGTGCTTATAATTTAAGCGAGGTGGATTTGATTCAACCCATCGAACAGACTTTAAGAACTTGCCAGTTAAACGCCAAAGATAAGGGAATCGATCTACATCAAGAATTGGAATCCAATCTACCTCCAGTAACAGGTAACTACGATCTGCTATTGCAGGTTTTAACTAATCTCGTCGGTAATAGTCTTAAATTTACCAACACAGGAAATATTACCGTTCGTGCGTACTCTACCCCAGCAGAATCTAATACTTTAAACCAGCCAGCGGTGAGAATCGAAGTAGCCGATACGGGAATAGGTATTTCCGCAGAAGATAAAGAGGCTATTTTTGAACGTTTTTTTAGAGTAGAAAATCGGGTTCATACCTTAGAAGGGACTGGCTTGGGTCTTTCTATTGTGAGAAATATTATTGAAAAGCATAATAGCCGAGTCTATATTGATAGCGAAGTTGGCATAGGGACTACTTTTTGGTTTGAACTGCCAATATATCAGCCAAAAGTCGAACAGCAGGTAGAGGTAATAGGTAATAGGTAATAGGTAATAGGTAGGGGCGATTCGCGAATCGCCCGTACAGAAGTAATAGGTGATTTTGTCTGGCTTAAACTTTTTTAGATAATAATGCGCGATCGCTTCACAGCTACTTGTAAGGGCGAACTGCTGTTTGCCTCTAGCTTAAAATTATCTGTTGCCAACTTTATTTAAATCGATCTCAAATATATATTATGAAAATAGTTTTCTTTGGTACACCTCAATTTGCCGTTCCTACTCTCAAAAAGCTGTTAGAACATCCCGATACTAATGTAATAGCAGTGGTAACGCAACCCGACAAAAGGAGAGGACGGGGTAATAAGATTTATCCTTCAGCGGTAAAGCAAATAGCATTAGAACACGATCTACCTATTTGGCAACCAGCTAGAATTAAAAAAGATCGAGAAACTATAGATAATCTCAAAGCAACAGATGCGGATGCTTTTGTCGTGGTGGCATACGGACAAATTTTATCTTCAGAAATTTTAGATCTGCCCAAACTAGGCTGTATTAACGTTCACGGTTCATTATTGCCTCAATATCGTGGTGCTGCGCCGATACAGTGGAGTATTGTAAATGGCGATCGCACCTCTGGAATTACCACTATGCTAATGGACGTGGGAATGGATACGGGTGATATGTTACTCAAGGCCGAAACTGAAATAAAGTTATTAGATAATGCTCTGGATCTAGCGGTTACTCTTTCTAACCAGGGGGCAGATCTATTAATCGAAACTTTATTAAAACTCAAGCAAAAAGCAATTACTCCTACTCCTCAAGACGACAGCCAGGCTACTTACGCCCGATTAATTGAGAAATCTGACTTTGCGATCGACTGGTCGAAAAGTGCGATCGCCATCCATAACCAAATTAGAGGCTTTTTTCCCAACTGTTTTGCTACTTTAGAAGGTAAAAAGCTCAAGATTACCGCCACAGTTCCAATTACGCCAGATACCATTGACGAGCTACCAGAAGAATATAGCAGTCTCAAGCAGCAGTATTCACAATTAACTTCCCTTACGGGTAAACCAGGGGAAATAGTTAGAAATATTAAGAATCAGGGTGCAGTCGTACAAACTAAGTCGGGACTACTACTTTTAAAACAGGTGCAGCTTGCAGGTAAACGCTCTCAGTCTGGCTGGGATTTTGTTAATGGAATGCGCCTAAACGAAGGAACAGCAATCGATAATGGATAGCCCAACCGCTCATAGTGTAAGCTAAACTGGAAAATTTAACAGTATTCACCTTGAGTTATCAAACCAAACAATGCTAAAAACTAGTTTAAGTGTCGCAGCGTTAATTTTGCTATCAGGCTGCTCTACCCTGTCTTCTGTCAAAAAAATGACCGCTAATGCCTCCCCACAAATCGAACAAGGACAACAGCTACCAACTACGGCGATCGCGCTTATTAAGGACGCAACTATTCAATTAGAGGTTGCTCAGACTCCCCAGCAGCAGGCTACTGGTTTGATGTTCCGCGAATCTTTAGCCGACGATCGCGGAATGCTGTTTCCTTTTCCAAATGAACGAATGGCTCGTTTCTGGATGAAAAACGTACCGATATCTTTGGATATGATCTTTTTAAATGGCGATCGCGTTGTCGGGATAGCTTCTGATGTTCCACCCTGCAAAACTGAACCCTGTCCTATTTATGGCCCAAATGCTTTGGTGGATGGGGTAATCGAACTAAGAGGTGGAAGAGCGCGAGAATTGGCAGTTGAAGTAGGAGATACGATCGAAATCCAATCGTCAGAACCTAATTAAAAAATTAATAATATTACTGAATATTAAGAGTGAATCCTTGCTTTATGCTTTTTTAAATAATTATCTATCAAGAGACAGAGTGAAATTAATCGGGTAAAGTATTATCTTTTTTATACTCAGACAGAACAAACTAAACATCAAACATTTGACATTGAACATTGAACGAGCGAACATTTAAGCTGACAAATGCTAAATGATAAATGTTAAACGATAGAGATAGCTATTAACTAAAAAAAATAGCGTTTTTTTCAATAGATTTGTTCGAGCTACGATCGATAGCGAGATTTTAAATAAAATATATCGTGCAGTGCCAACTTAAATAGTAATTTGTTGTCACAAGCGAACTGGATCGCATAATTTGATGTTTGTATTCATTTGAGTTGTGCATCCCGAAGCGATTGATGCTTTTATGTGTTTCTACCAACGGTTGAATATTGGCTCGATTGTGATTTAAAACACTGGTAAAACCATATTTGTCCTTGATAATATTAAAAATTAATTTTAGAGTAACTGTTAAACTAAGCTACTTTACTAATAAAATTGCTAAAAAATCAATATAAAATCCCTAGATAATCGAAATTAGTTATGAAACCAGCCATTTATGCCAAATTCATTCAGTTTTTAAAAGAAGAGTTAGCCCTTTCCAACGATTCTATAGAAGTTGTCCAGCGTTCAGTAGAAGATCGTCCTGCTCCTATTCCAATGGTTCTTTGGCAGTATGGATTAGTTACTCTCGAAGAATTAGATCGTATTTATGATTGGCTTTATAGTAAGACTAAAGCAGACTTGAGCTAACCTTAGTTCGGATTAAGACATACGAAGTAATAGTCAAGGCTGTTGAGGCTCGATTAACTTACGACGTAATAGATCGAGAGCAGAACAGGCACTAAAGTAACGAATTAACTCTCGTCCTCTCTGTTTGCCAAAATGACACTCGTGAGTAATGAGTTTGTTCTCAGGGGTAGCCAAGCCGAGATAAACCAAACCAACAGGCTTTGTTTCGGTATCTCCACCAGGGCCTGCTATACCAGTAATGGCAATTCCCCAATCTGTTTGTAGACCTTGTTTGACTCCTAAAGCCATTTGTTCTGCCACAGTAGCACTTACAGCACCGTGAGTTTCTAAGTCGCGATCGCTGACGTTAAGTAGGGTACTTTTTACCTCGTTGGCATAGGCAATTACTCCGCCTAAAAAATAGCTGGAACTACCAGGAGTTTCGGTTAACATTGCTCCTAAACTTCCACCAGTACAGGATTCGGCTACACTAAGAGTTTGCCCCGCATCGTTTAATAACTTTCCTACCACCGAAGCCAGAGTATCCTCATTGCTACCAAAATAATCCTGTCCCGCAATATTTTTAATTTCGGTTGCTACAGGCTTAATTATTGCTTCAGCAGAGGCGCGATCGCTCGCTTTGGCAGCAATTCTCAGGCGAACTTCTCCCTTACCCGCATAAGGAGCAACGGTAGGATTAGAAGAGTCAAACAAATGAGCTACTTTTTCAGCCAAGGCTGACTCACCAATACCGCGAAAGCGCATCATCTCGCTATAGATAATACTTTGCCCCCAACCCTGACTTTTGAGCCAGGGAACAGCCGTATCTTGCCACATACGACGCATTTCTGAAGGAACTCCAGGAAAAGTCATAATCGCAATTCCAGCTTTTGGCTGCCAAATAATACCTGGTGCTGTTCCAGTAGGATTGGGCAAAGTTTCCGCTCCTTTGGGTATGAGTGCCTGTTTGCGATTGCTAGGAGTCATGACTCGACCTAACGAAGCAAATTTGCTTTCGATGTCTTTGATAATTACCGCATCTTCTACTAGAGGAGTATTGTAAAAATTGGCGATCGCTTCTGTAGTCAGGTCATCGGCTGTCGGTCCCAAACCGCCAGTAAAAATTAAGATTGAGGAGCGTTTGGTAGCTATATCTAAAACCTGATGAATGCGGTCTATGTTATCTCCGACAACCGTTTGATAGTAGTGAGGAATACCTAGATTAGCTAATTCTCTAGCTAAATACTGGCAGTTGGTATTTAAAATATCCCCTAACAGCAATTCTGTACCAATACAAATAACTTCCGCGCTCATTAATCTCTCTTTATAATCTTATTACCTATTACCGCTTCGGCTAGTTCGCCACACCTGCCATAGCTGCCAGGTTAATAACATTGTTGCACCAATTGCATATCCCCAACCACTAGGAATATTAGAAAAGCCTAAAGCCAGACTGCCTACCCATAGAGTTAAAGTGTAAATGAATAGTACAGTCTGACGCTGAGAAATGCCAGTTTTGAGCAGCCAGTGATGTAGATGGCTTTTATCGGCAATGAAAGGAGATTTACCTTTGCTGATACGAGAGAAAATAACTGCCGACATATCTAAAATAGGTACGGCTAAAATCAAATATGGTAGTACTACAGCCGTAATAGCCGTGGTTTTAACCAGTCCAATCACCCCCACCGCTGCGAGGGTGAAGCCCATAAAATAAGCTCCTCCATCTCCCATAAAGATTTGAGCGGGATTGAAATTGTATCGTAAAAAACCTAACGCCCCGCCTGCCAAAGCAGCAGCTACCAAGCCAGCAGCAGGCTGATCCATGAATAAAGTTACTACCAGCATTACAAAGGCTGCAATTCCCGAAACTCCTGCAGCTAAACCGTCTACTCCATCGATCCAGTTAATCGCGTTAGCCATTCCTACTAGCCAGATTACGGTAACGGGTAAACTAAGCCAATATATTTTGATTAGAGAGTAAACGGGAAAAGATACGAAATCGATCCGCACTCCCATATACCAACAGGCTGTAGCTACAGCAATCTGCATTAGCAACCGTGAAATAGGGGTGAGGTTAAATAAGTCATCACTAAAACCAAT
This sequence comes from Waterburya sp., assembly GCA_965214815.1. Lineage (GTDB taxonomy): Bacteria > Cyanobacteriota > Cyanobacteriia > Cyanobacteriales > Xenococcaceae > Waterburya. Next base: position 5,699,489 of record CBDCCL010000002.1, on the reverse strand, counting down.
TCCAAAAAATAAAATGCTGCCAATAATTACCGCCCATACTTCTTTTACTTTATGATTCGGTAGGGTAGAGAATCCTCCTAAAAGCCAGACAATAACTAAGGCTGCTATAGTTCCCGCAAAAATAGAAATCCCGCCGACACGCACCACGGGGTCTTTGTGGATCTTTCTAGCGTTTGGTCGATCTACTATACCCAACTTCAAACCTAAGTTTTTTACGTCAGGTATAGTCCACAACACAAATGTTACAGAGATTAAAAAGGCAATCAGATGATACAGTTCGACAGGCATCCGAGTTTATGACCCCGCACTAAGAGTGAGTATATGGCGTACTTTAGCACAACATAAAATGATTCACTTTAGGAGATTTATCTTCGTCAGGGTGCGATCGCTCTTAATTATCTAATTCTTCAATAGAGACTTCTTAGGTTTGATAACTAAATAACAAAATTCTGACAAAGCTACACCATCGTTTTAGTTAATGATGTAGCCTGAGTTTTAAATTTTGGCAGGTACGGGAATTTGTAGATAAGGATAGAGCGGATAGCGATCGCATAATCTAGCTACTCTAGCCAGACAGTCTTTTTGAACAGTTTCGTCTTCTGGATTATTAAGCTTATCAGCAACAATACTAGCAATCTCTCTAAATTCTGTCTCACCCATGCCTCTAGTGGTCATAGCAGGAGAACCCAAGCGCAGTCCGCTAGTAACAAAGGGAGATTCTGGATCGAAAGGAACGGTATTTTTATTAGCGGTAATGTTAATTTGACTAACCAAAGCATCGGCTTTTTTGCCTGTCATACCAATGCAGCGCAGGTCAACTAGAATTAAATGGTTATCTGTGCCATCGGAGACAAGCTTAAAATTATTCTCTTCAAAGCCTGCTGCCATTGCTCGAGCGTTGGCAATTACCTGAGCGGAATATTCTTTAAATTCTGGCTTGAGAGCTTCACCGAAGGCTATGGCTTTACCTGCAATAGTATGTTCTAGAGGCCCTCCTTGTGTGCCAGGAAATACCGATTTATTAAGTTTTTTACCGAGTTCGGGGTCGCGAGTCAAAATCAAACCACCTCTAGGACCTCTGAGGGTTTTGTGAGTAGTGGTAGTAACTACATCACAGTAAGGAACAGGATTAGGATGATGACCTGTAGCGACTAAACCAGCAATATGAGCAATATCAGCTAGTAAATATGCACCAACCTCGTCGGCAATTTCTCTAAACTTAGCAAAATCAATAGTACGAGGATATGCCGAATAACCGCAAATAATTAGTTTGGGACGTTCAGCTAGAGCGATTTCTCTAATGCGATCGAAGTTTAACCGTTCGGTTTCGGGGTCTACACCATACTGAACTACATTGAACCATTTACCTGAAACGTTTACAGGCGAACCGTGGGTTAGGTGTCCACCGTGAGATAAGTCCATTCCCATAATGGTATCTCCAGGCTCTAACAGAGTTAGAAATACGGCAAAGTTAGCCTGTGCGCCTGAGTGAGGCTGAACGTTAGCCATTTCTGCTCCAAATAGCTCTTTAGCGCGGTCGATAGCTAGCTGTTCGGCACGATCTACAAATTCGCAACCGCCATAGTAGCGTTTTCCTGGCAAACCTTCGGCATATTTATTAGTTAAGACCGAACCTTGGGCTGCTAATACCGCAGGGGAGGTAAAGTTTTCGCTAGCAATTAATTCTAAATGCGATCGCTGACGACCTAATTCTAAACCAATAATTTCAGCAATTTCTGGGTCGGTTTGAGCGAGAAAATCTAAGTTAGTTTGAGTCACTATCCAAATAGTATTTAATTTAACAAGTATTATCTATGCTATCTAATTCGGTCATCTCTGAAAACCATCAATCCAGGAGATTATTAAACAAGCGGTTCTAAAGGCTTACCTTGCTACGATTATCTAAACAAAGACATCTTATAATTTGCACATCTATAAATTATTCAAAACATAGCAGTCAACTTACGGCCGTAATTGTTAAGCCATATAGCAAAAACTGGCATAGCAAGCAAAAGAAATTAAAATTATGAAATATGCCTTCTGGAGAAACGACACCATGACAGTTATCATTGGGGAGCAACAGATTTTGTCAGCTCGACAAGTTTGTCAACATTGCCTGATGTCAGATCGTAGTGGACTACCTCGGTGGCATGGAACTGAATTAAAATGTGGCAAAATTTTAAATTCGACTTTTACCCAAGCCAAAGTATACCAGTGTCAGATGGGTTTTAATGTTGTTCGAGTTGAGAATCGAACTTAAAAGTTGTAGTCAACCAAATAACAAAAAACTACGCTATCCTAAAAATTTATAATTGATTCAATCGCTTATAGGCTGAACTTTTTTAGATGGTGAGGCTGGTAGACAATTAAATTACTTCTAATTTTGGCTTCAAACAGCGACAATATCGATCGCCAAAAATTCAAACTTTAAATTATAGGAGATAGTTAAATATGGCATGGCGTGGTTCAGCAGATATTAAAGATCGTTTTTTTGGGGCAGCCGTATACCTTTTTGCCATTTATGACGCTCTGGCTTTAGGAATTCCCTTAATGGCTCAGGTTCCTGCTCTTGTTCCTTTTTTTCAGGTACTGCAAATATTAGTAACTCCAATAAGTTTAGTCGTTAATGCGATTCCTATATTTGGTAGTTTGCTAGTCTTTTTTATCTTATTTTTGGCAGTAGTCAGAAACGAAAGAATTCCCTACTTTATTCGCTTTAATACTTTACAATCAATCTTATTTGGAATCGCTCTATCTTTGATTCAGATCGTTTTCGGCACTTTGGGTGCGATTGGTTTAATAGGAGGCGTAGTTTTTATAATTGCTACTGGTGCTAGTCTTTATTGTATGGTGGAGTGTGCTTTAGGTCGTTACCCTGAAATTCCCTCCATATCTAACGCCGTATATAGTCAGTTACCGAGATAAACCGCATCAGGGATGAAACAATAGTGTTTTCAAGTTAACTATTCCAACAAAGTAGAGAACCCAAGGTTTTTGAGAACGAACGAGCGTAAACTAAAGAGGGTGCAGCGTCAAGTGTCTCGCAAACAAAAAGGTTCTGCTAATCGTAAAAAAGCATTAAGTGGCGGGAGGATGTCAAACAACTTGATTTGATAGAGAGCCTATTCCTTCTATTTCTACTCTAACTACGTCTTTTTGCTTCATGGCACCAACGCCTTCAGGTGTACCTGTCAAGATTACGTCTCCAGAAGTCAGAGTCATAACCTGTGAAATATAAGAAACAATAACTTCAGGAGTGAAAACCATATCACTAATAGAAGCCGATTGGCGCGGAGTGTCTTCATCGTTAATAAAGGTCTGTATCTTTGCCTCGACGCTTAATTCTCTGACGATCCAAGGTCCTAAAGGACAAAAACTATCAAAACCTTTAGCTCTCGTCCACTGTCCATCTTTTTTTTGTAAATCTCTGGCGGTAACATCGTTAGCAATTGTGTATCCCCAGATACTTTTTGCTGCCTGTTCGGGACTGACGCGATGAATGCGATCGCCAATAACCAAAGCTAACTCTCCTTCATAATCGACCTGCTGTGATTGAGCAGGATAATAGATGTCTGAGGCGTAAGCTGTAATAGTAGTTGGGGGTTTGAGAAATAAAAGCGGTTCTTTTGGTACTGGCGTACCCATTTCGGCTGCGTGTTTGAGATAGTTTTTCCCTACCGCGATAATTTTAGAAGGAGCGCAGGGAGCAAGTAATTGATAGGTATCAAACTCCTGTTCGAGGTCTGTTTCTTGTCCGCCTAACCAGGGTGGAGCATCATAGACGATAACAGAACGATTCGCTTGAAGCAAACCGTAATAAATTTGCTCGCGATTAGTTTTAATGCGGACATAACGTTGTGCCATAACAAAATAGAGTTCGCGATAAAGCGATCGAGAAAAGATTAAACTCAATTTTAAGTCATAGATTACTCTCTCGTCTCAACTCCTACCTAATTTTGAAATGAAGATTATTAGGTTAATTTAACGATCCAAAACTACAAACTAAACAGTAATAAAAGCGCAATTGTATAAAAATATTAGCAATCGATCGCTAAGTAATAGTAAGATAGTAAATCCTTGCTTCTTAAAATTACCAAAGAGCCGAAGTTAATAACGAGCTTGGTAAATCTGAAGCCATTACGTCCAAAAGGAGAAATAAAATGAGCAACAGCTACGAAATGATGTATATTCTTCGCCCCGATTTATCTGAGGATAAAGTAGGTGAAGCTGTTAGTAGATATCAAGACTATCTGACTGAAAATGGTGTAGAAAATCTAGAAGTACAGATTAAAGGTAAAAGAAGATTGGCTTATCCTGTGGGTAAAAGTCTAGATGGTATTTATGTACAGATGAATTATCAAGCAGACGGTTCGCAAAATGCGCCGTTAGAAAGAATGATGCGTTTGAGCGAAGATACAATTCGTTATCTAACTATAAAACGCAAAAAGCGTGACATTATTGCTGCTGAAAATGCAGTAGCCGAACCTGTCTCCGATCCATCAGACAATCAAACTGCTTCTAGATAGATAGAAGCTATTAGCTTCTGGTTTGAAGAACTTTTAGGCGATCGCCTGTCTCGATCGTTCCTTCGTTTTGAGGAATCATATTTACGCCAAACATTACCCCTTTTTCACTTAGCTGTCGAAAAGTACTTAAAGTATTAAGGGGTTCTTTTAACCTATCTTTTATTCCCTGTTTTTGGTCGATATTAGCAATAATACAGCGGGTACAGGGTTTAACAATTTTAAAGCGAACGTTGCCAATTTGAATCGAACTCCAATTATCTTCAATAAAAGGCTCGATTGTTTCGACGACAATATTAGGTCGAAAACGATTCATTTCAATTGTCATAGCTTGTGAAAAATGAATTTCCATCATTCTTTGATTTAGTTCGGCTAACGAAGCGGTAGCAGTTAACATTACAGGGGAGCTATCGGCTAAACCAATAGGTCGAGTATCGATGGAATTTTTTTGAGCCAAAGAACGAACATATTCAGGAGATTGTCTGACTAGACGACAAACTGTATTTTCAGGTAATTTTAGGTAGCGATGAAACCAGTTGGCTACTTCATCCCCCTGATCGACAGCTAAAATGCGATCGCCCCAAATTTCTACTTCTATTAAAGGATTAGATAAACTAGAATCAAAGTCAAAAGCATCAACATTATCTTCTAGCTTTAAAGTAACATTAATGTTTTGCTCATTATGGCGATAGATCTCAACTTTGACTTTGGCTAACTGAGGAAATTGTCTTTGAGTAATAAATTTTCCACTACCTGAAACAAGCATAAATTCTCTATCCCATAGAAAACCTTGGGTTTCGACCTGTGCTTGCTGTAGTTCGATTCCTCTACCAGACTTGAAAGGATAAATATATAGTTGAGAGACAATCATAAGTAATAATAAAAGCCAAGTTAAGGCGCAATTTTAGATAGATAAATTATTTTTGACTCAATATTTTCTTAAAATTAATCAAATGCAAAAACTGAAGCATAGCTAAATTGCCAAACAGCTATTTCTTTTTGTTTTTTAAGGCAAAATTCTTGATTCGTCCAGCCTACAAGTAGAACAAACTGATAGTTTGGTATAGAGAGAAAGCTTAAAACACCGAAAAAATGAAGTAAAATTATTTTATAAATTGTTAAATTATTAAAGTTAAATTTGCTCGCGTTAACTGTCTCTATTACCGTTCCTGTTTAGCTTTCAAATATTTATTGCCTGTAGCAATTGTTAACGATTTTGTAGTTCTATCTTTTGATATATTTCTCAAGCTGCATTTAACCCGTAGAATTTATTTCTAAGAGTAGATGTGCGCTCCTGGTAAAAATTGTTTAAATAACTATGAAGTTAGATAAAGCAATCATTACACTACTATGCCTACAATCAATATCGGTCTTAGCGAAGAACAACGTCACGGCGTAATCGAACTGTTAAACAGAGATTTAGCAGATTTGTATTTACTGCTGATCAAAACTAAGAAATATCACTGGGACGTTATTGGACCACAGTTTAGAACTTTACACGAACTTTGGGAAGAACATTATAATGCTCTAACTATCAATATTGACGAAACAGCAGAGAGAGTTCGCCAGTTAGGTGGTTATCCTATAGGAACAGCAGCAGGATTCATTCAGTATGGATCTATTAAAGAGCATCCTAACGATCTACCTTCTGCTAATGAAATGGTAGCCCGTTTGGTACAAGATCACGAGCAGGTTATCCGTAACCTAAGAGAAGACATCGACAAATGTGGCGATGATTTTCATGATGAAGGAACAGCAGATTTCCTAACTGCAAAAATGGAAGAACACGAAGAAATGGCTTGGATGCTACGTTCTTTTCTAGAAGGCGAAAGCTTAGATCCTAGTGGCAAACGACTAGAAGCAGAAACTAAGCCTCCTGTTAATGCCTAACTAGAATTGTATTACTTTTTGATTAATCGTAATATTTGACCGCGGAATGCGGTCACAGGCAAGCAGCGACATCTGGCGAACCGAATCGCCTTTGTTTGTAAGGCGGTGAACCTGCGACAACTAAATGAGGTACAGCAATACGTTTGTACCTCATTGATTTTATAACTTATACAACCTTCAAAAATTTAATTTGAGCAAGAGGATTTTTCAAAATGGCAGAAGAAACATATAAAGCCGAACGTACAATCACCGCAGTTTTAAAAGAAGAGAAACAGATAGACGATGTAGTTCGTAGACTAATAGATCGTGGTGTAGCTCAAGACCATATTTCGGTGATGGGTCAAAATTTCCAGTCTCAGTCTCGCATTTCAGGTTTCATTAGTAAAAAAGACGTAGTTCTAGGCGGATTACGTACGGGAGCAGTTTTTGGTTCTTTGTTCGGCTCAATACTAAGTTTATTCACTGGCGTGGGAGTATTATTTATCCCCTTTATTGGCTCGGTAGTAGCTGGTGGACCAATTACTTCAGTTTTACTCGGTGCTGCATCTGGTGCGCTTGCTGGTAGTGCTGGTGCGGGATTGGCTTCTGCATTAGCTACTTTAGGAATGCCCAAAGAAAAAGCAGCAGTCTACGAAACTCGCGTCAAAGCGGGAGAATACTTACTAATGGCGGAAGTTCCTGCTAACAAAACTGGGGAGTATCAGCTATTGATTGAAAGCGCGGGAGGAGAAGAAATCCACGTTAATGAATCTACCTTACCCCGACCTTGTCCCGGTCAATGTAATGGAGTAGACGATCTTTCTCCTGAAGTACGTTCTCATCTTTCAGAAGAAGCACAGCAAGACTTTATTGAAAAATATAATGCTGCATTAAGTGAGACAGATGATGAAACCAAAGCAGAACACCAGGCTTGGTCTACTATTCATGAAAAGTATGAAGAAGACGAAAGTGGAGTCTGGAGCAAAGCTAAAGTAAGTGCTTAGAGAAAATAATTAAAAAAGCTATAGGCGATCGCAATTAATACAGATGCGATCGCTACATGCGGCGAACTATGCTTGTGCTGGGCTTCCCAGTGCGCCTTTGTTGAACGGCGCATTCGCTCATAGCGCGTGGCTGTGGGTCTCCCGCAGCCTTCTTGAAGCAGTCGCTCATGGGGGTTTCCCCCAAGACCCGTCGGCTTTTTTGTAAGAGTATTCTTTCAAAAAACGCGACGTGCGCTGCATCGCTTTTTTATTTTAGATACCTTTAATGTTTGCCTTCATCTTCCCATACCAGTTTATCTGCCTCATTCCTAGCAGCCTCTACTGCACTGAAATTAGCCATTGCCCATTGACATATTCCCCTCAATGGCTCTACTAAAGACTCACCTAATGAAGTTAGTGAATATTCAACTCGAGGCGGTTGTTCTCGATAATCAATACGCTGCACTATACCGTCTCGTTCCAAGTTTCGCAAGGTTCTAGTCAACATTCGGCGTGACACACCGCCAATGTCACTTTGAAGCTCGGAATAACGTCTAGTTCCCAAAGACAAAATATAAATGATTGAGGTAGCCCACTTATCAGAAATAATTTCTAAAGTTTGTCTGAGATAGGGTTGAGCATCAAGAATGCTGCGATTAGGATGAATGTTGCTCATAACTTACTTGGCTAGGTACATGGATGTATCGGTCAAGAGATAGATTATCGCTCATAAAAATTTAGTATATATTTTCTATGAAATAAGCTAAAAGAGAAAACTTTGAATATTGAGCCTTATCGTAGCGAAGACCGTTTATCAAAAGATAACGCAGCTTTAGTAATGATCGATCATCAGACAGGTCTTCTCTCAGCTTGTACTGATATTCCAGTCGAACGTTTGCGACACAACATTATCGGTTTGGCAAAGATTGCTAAACTTTTTGAGTTGCCTATAGTTCTAACCCAAGGTGGCTACGGAGGATTGAATGCGGGCGGTCCTTTAATTGCCGAGCTTACCGAAATCTTTCCCGATACGCCTATTATTGACCGACATCACCCCAATGCTTTTGACGATCCCAATTTTCGCGCAGCTATTGAAGCAACAGGACGTAAAAAGCTAATTCTAGCTGGCTGTACTTTTGATTATTGTTGTGCTTTACCTGCTCTCAATCTCTCAGCAGCAGGTTACGATGTATACGCTGTCGTCGATGCTTGTGGTAACTGGGATATCCTGACGACACAGGCAACGATGATTCGTCTAGCAAGTCATGGAATTGAAGTGATTAATTGGATTGCAGTTTGGGGAGAGTTATACAGAGATCATAATTCTGAGATGGAACAGAAAGTTATGGGGGTGATGTCAGAACATATGCCAGGACTAGGATTTGTTACTAATAATTGGATGTTTGCCAACGGTATGTATCCAGAGATCGCTCAACGTTTAAAAAGAGACGAGCAACCACCACAAATATCTTAAAAGTTGAAAAAACTAATAGCTACCATAATAGTCAGATTATCTAAACCGCAAATAAGTAGGTAGGCAAAATAATTTATAAGATTGGATGGCGAAATTTCATTTTTAGTCCCCAGTCCCTAGTCCCTAATCCCTAACTAAACTATTTTATATTTAATTAAACCTACCTACTTAGCAGGATTCAATAGCGATCGCTATTGAATTTCAAGCAGCTTGTGGGTTTGCAGGCTAATACGCCATTGTGGATGTTTGAGAACGTATTCAAAAATTAATTCTTTACTTTCAGGAGAATTCCATTCAGGCTGTAGGTAGCGTAAAGCAGATCGAGGAATCAAAGCAGCCTGTTGCTCTGCCCATTTTAAATCGTATTCGTTAGTCACTACTACCTTTAGTTCGCTAGTCTGACTGTAGATGGTGTGGTGGGGTGCTTTGAACTGCTTGGGTGAAAAAGTTACCCAGTCGAAATTACCACTAAACGGATGTGCGCCAGAAGTTTCTAGATGAACCTGCATCTCTGCGTTTTTAAGTGCTGTAGTTAAAGGAAGCAAATCGTGCATTAGCGGTTCACCTCCCGTAATGATTACAATAGCGGGATTAACTGCTGTAGCTGCTTTGGCTAATTCATCAGTAGACTTTTGGGGATGGCGTACAGCATTCCAAGAATGTTTAGTGTCGCACCAAGGACAGTGAACATCACATCCTCCCAACCGAATAAAAAAAGCATTTACTCCCGTCCAATAACCTTCTCCCTGGACAGAATGAAAGGTTTCTACAACGGGATAGGTAGCAGTTTGAGTAGCAGTGTTCGAGATGTTCAAAATTTGGCAGAATTAAAATAACATTTCAAAAGTATTTTTTTAATATACCTGTTTTTTTAGAGGCTCACAGCAATCTCTAAGTCGTAGCAAATTTTTTTTGCTCGGATAATTAGTAGTTGATGGATCTTGCTGTACTACTATTTCTTCAGGCTGGGAATAGATCTTATAAATATTATAGCGGTTCTCATGTTGATGAGATACCTTCGAGAATATGGTTTTCTGTTAATTGTTGATGGTTGATGGTTGATGGTTGATGCTTAATTGTGTGTATCTCTCCAATTCAAGAAACGCTATATTAGCTTTTCAAGGTATGTAATAGCAGTAACTAGCAGAAGAAATTTTTCAGAGATTTATATGTTAAAACTGAGATTATTTGTCGTGTTATAGACATAACCTTAAACTCATATTTAAATCGCACCTAAAAATCATGCAGATATTGTCTATAAAAGAATTTGATGCACAGTGTAGTGCGATTGATTCTTTAAAAAAAGTTTATCAGGGAAAAACTTTGGTTGGAGGACCTGTATTTCCTTTAACAGACATCCAAGCAGCCCAATCGTATTGTAAGATATTTAGTAGTCAGCAAGCTGAAAAAATCTGCCTGATAGTTGAAGATAAAAACTTTTTCAGAATTTGGACTGAAACCGAAGAAACAGCCGATTCTGACAACGATTTATTATCTTCAAAGAATCAAAACGTTTCCGAGCGCACGCCAATTGACATTGAGTTTACTAATAATTGTCAAAAGTTGCTCGCTCAATATATTGGTCCTATTGCGCAAATTGTCTGCAAAAAAACCTTAGCTAAAAAACCGAACTTAACTCGCAAAAAATTTGTCGATCTTTTAGCTAAACAAATATCTAACTCTCAGCAAGCGCGAGAATTTAAGCAACGAATATTAAAATAAAGCGAATGTTAATTTAGCTGTAGAGCAATTAATCGTCTTCATCGATCATCTGTAAAGCAATTTTCAAGCTTTGAACCATACGATTGAGAGATTTAGCTAACGAACCAATCTCATCATTATTCTTATGCTCAAACTCTAAATCGAGATTTCCCGTACTGATTTCATTAGACATAAACGCCATTTTTCTGACTGGCTGAATAATCGATTTGTTAAGAAATAAATTAATTAAAGCGATCGCTATTATAAAAATAGTTCCTACAATACCCAATACCAATAATTTTAATTCTCTAGCTGCTCGATATAGGTTATTAGCAGGAACAGAAACAATTTGAGAAGCGACAATTTCATTGAGATTCCAGCCAAAGCCATGTTCTGTACCATAGGTACTAATTAAGTTAGCAGGGGCTCTTTCGACAGTACTATGACACTCTAAACAACTAGCCTTCTTTATTTCCAAAGGTCTAGCGATGTAATAGAGTTTTTCGTTTCCATCGGTACGAAACCCTGTCTGTTCTTTAAGCTGTCTATTTTGGCGAAATTGCTGTACGATATCGGTTTCAAATAAATCTGCTTTGTCTCTAAGATTGGTCGGATTTAAAGCTGCTTCTTTATACAAAAAATCTTGATATTCCGACTGTTTTCTTAACCGTTCAAAAACTTCTCGCGCTGAATATGCTGGTACGGTTTCGGGAATAAAATATTCTTCGCTAATCAAACGCTCTGCTAACTCTGGTTGTACTTGAGTATCGGTGTAATCTCGTACCGAGTTCATCGTTTCGATAATTAAAAAGGCTTTATCTGCTACTTCTTGTTCTATTTTTGTTTCTAAAATACGAGAGAGAAAAATACTGCAAGTAGCGATCGCGCTAATTAAAATACCAACTAAAATAAGATTTAGCTTGATGCTTAGTTTCAAATTTCTAAAAGCTGACAACATAAATAGACTATCTATTGTTTAAAAGACTGTTCTTAGACTTCCCAGAAATCGATTTAAAATCAGTAAACGCGCTCGTAAAACTGAATAAAGTACAATATTTTATTACCTAATCGCATCATGCCATCAATTATCAAAAAAAACAGTCGCATGGATCGGGTGCAGCTACCATTGATTCCTATAGTTAGCGAATTAATCAGCAATAACCCAGGTACGATATCTTTAGGACAGGGAGTAGTAGGTTATCCCCCGCCAGAAAGTGCGATCGCATCTATACAATCGTTTCTAGCCGAACCTAACAATCATTTATATCAGTCCGTTACGGGTATCGAACCTTTAGTAGAAACAATTACGACAAAGTTAGCTACGGATAATCAGATAGAAATTAACGAGCAAAACTGTATTGTAGTTACGGCTGGTAGTAATATGGCGTTTATGAATGCCTTACTGGCTATTACTCAGGCGGGAGATGAGGTTATTCTCAATACTCCTTATTACTTCAATCACGAGATGGCAATTACTATGGCTAATTGTCGTCCTGTATTAGTTAATACAAATGAAAATTATCAGTTAGATTTACAGGCGATCGCAAAAGCAATTACTTCTAAAACCAAGGCGATTGTAACGATTTCTCCCAATAATCCCACAGGGGTTGTCTATCCTGAAGCTAGCTTGCAAGCGGTAAACGATTTATGTCGCGATCGCGGTATCTATCATATCAGCGATGAAGCTTATGAATATTTTACCTATGGAGTAAAGCATACTTCACCTGGGTCTTTTGCTAACAGCCAGGGTCATACTATTTCTTTATTTAGCCTTTCCAAAGCTTATGGTTTTGCAAGCTGGCGGATTGGCTATATGGTAGCCCCACAACACCTTTTAATGCCCATTCAGAAGATACAGGATACTAATTTAATTTGTCCTCCTGTAATCTCGCAGTATGCAGCTTTAGGAGCGTTACAAGAAGGATCGAGTTACCCTCGGCAACATCTTCAGGAAATTGCTAAGGTGCGAAACGTGGTATTAAAGCAGCTAGAATTACTGGGAGATATCTGCACGATCGCTCCTGCTAATGGCGCATTTTATTTCTTTTTAAAAGTAAATACTAAACTCAACGATTTAGAACTAGTCAAACAGTTAATCGAAAAATATCGGGTAGCAGTAATTCCAGGAAGTACCTTTGGGCTAAAAGACGGCTGTTATTTACGAATTGCCTATGGTAGCCTGCAACTATCTACCGCTAAGATTGCAGTCGAACGATTAATTAACGGTTTAAAAGATATTTGCTTTAACTCTTAGGCTGCTAAGAGGTTTATCATAAAAGTGTTAGGTTTAGAAAAATTTGATGACCCAGATTAAGTTAATGCACGCCAAGCTTCATCGTGTCAGAGTCACAGAAGCTAATGTTAATTATATTGGTAGTATCACCATCGACAAAGATTTGATGGATAAAGTTGGTATCCTTCCTCTAGAAGAAGTAGACGTAATTAATCTACAAAACGGTCAACGTTGGTCTACTTATGCGATAGCAGGTGAGGCGGGTTCGGGCGAAATCTGTCCCAACGGTGGTGCAGCTTTACTGTGTAAACCTGAAGATCTTTTAATTATCATTGCCTATGAGTATCGCGATCGCGCCGATGTTATGGCAAAAGGACACCAGGCTAAAGTTATGATAGCGGATTCAGACAATCGCTGTGGGGAATTTATCGAGCAGAATTTGGCAACTCAAGGCGATCGCCTTGAGTTTCAAGTATCATCCTATCCAAATAAATCGCATCTGGTTTAGCGATCGCGAACACAATGCAAATTACTATACCTCCAAATTCGCTACTCATTAAGCAAATCGGATTCTAAGGGGGCAAAATTTGTATACTGAAAACAACTAAGTACATATAAATAGGAGATTGTTAATGTCAGTCGAATTCAAGCACATTATGCTGATGGTAAAAGATATTTCAGCTACGGTAAAATTTTACAGCGAGGGATTAGGACTTAAAGTAATCATGTCTAGTCCAGGATGGGCAGAATTGGATGCTAATGGCACGACAATTGCACTTCACGCAGCCCCAGAGAACGGTCAGTTGGGAAGCTCTCCTATATTGAGTTTCCATGTAGATGATGTTTATGCGACCATCGCAACTTTAGAAGAAAAGGGTGCAAAGTTGGAAGGAAATGTTAGAGAACCTTCTTTTGGGAAAGTGGCAGCAATGCGTACTCCAGACGGAAGCATTATTAGTCTACTGCAACCCGCTGCGGTTCAAACTTCATCGCATTAATTGAATTGAGATAAATTTTATTAAACCCTGGTTGCTATTTTATGTGACTGGGGAAGCTAGCGATTTATGTAAGTGCGATCGCTATTTCTTTAGTGCTGTTTAATATAGCATTACGTATGAAGGTTAGGACATAATGTAGGGTAAAGCAAGAAACAGAACAGAAGCAGATTAATGGCATCTCCTTACAGTTACGATTTAAGATCGAAGGCAATCGAAGCGGTAAAAAACGGAGAGAAGAAAATCAATGTCTGTCGAATGCTGGCAATTAGTCGTAATACATTGAATTTGTGGCTCAGAAGAGAAAAAGAAACAGGAGACTTTAAAGCGATCGCAGGCTATCAAAAAGGAAAAAAACCCAAAATTAACAATCTTCAAAGCTTTGAAAAGTTTGTGTTGAAACACAATAACAAAACGCAGCAGCGAATAGCTCAACTATGGGGTAACAGTCTCACTCAGCAAAATGTGAGCGATGCAATGAAAAAACTGGGTATGACCAGAAAAAAAAACCTATGGGTATCGAGAGAGAGATGAAGAGAAAAGAAAACAATTTCTCGAACGCATTAGTCAAATCGAGCGAAGTAAAATTGTCTATGTAGACGAGGCAGGATTCGTAACCCGTGATGATTATCCATACGGCTACAGCTATAAAGGAACAAGGTGCTACGCACTCAAATCGGACAGCATTGTAGCCAGGGTTAGCTCGATTGCAGCATTAAAAAAGGGAAAAGTTTTTGCACCACTAACATATGAAGGTTGTTGCAACCGCCACGTATTTGAGACTTGGTTAGAGAGAAGTTTGCTACCCAAATTAAAACGAGAGCAACATCATTATCATCGATAACGCGACATTTCATCTCTAGACAAAGTATTCAGGAAATTGTCCATAATGCAGGCTGCGAAATTTGGTATTTGCCTCCTTACTCTCCCGATCTAAACAAAATAGAGCGTTGGTGGTCTGTTCTTAAAACTTGGATGAAACAAAGAATTTACGACTTTGAGACTATCAGAGAATGTGTTGATTCTGCTTTTGCTCAGTGTCCTAACGTCTTCGCGTAATGCTATACTTCTAAGAAAATACTACACTAGATGGCTTACGATCGCAATTTGTGAATGATGAGAGAATGTCGATCTCAAACCTTTTAATATTTATATTTGAACATATTGCTCAATCAATTTACATAATACAAATAAAATCCCTAAACTTTCAAATATTATCTAATCGATCGTCTTCATAACGGTCAATGGCGTTTTGCAAACGTTTGAAAGCATTTACAGGGTCATACAAAATTCGCATCCCGTCTGTCACAACTATACGAGTTTCAGAATCCACAGGTTTTGTGTTCGTCCATTCAAGAGTAGTTATACCATATTCAACTTTAAGACCATTTTCATATAGAACGTGCTTAGATTGAACTAAGCCATAATCTCCGTGTCTGTTACTAACAGGTTCTCCAAACTTACGAAGCCATTCATTTTCAATCAGTAATTCCGCAGGTTTATTAGACAGAATTACTAGGTCAACATCAGAATCTAGTCTTGCCTGGTTGCGAGCGTATGAGCCTACTAGTGAGACACCTAAAACATAATTTTATTTGCTTGCCCAAGTCACAACTTGATTTAAAAATGTATCGACTATTTCTTTCATGAAAACTTTAAAACATTATTAAATAGAGTAGTAAATTGACTTATTCCTTGCCGATTATATTTTATATTTACTTCTATTTTATAGAGGATTTGGTCAGTCGCCATTTAGCTGCCATCTTTTGCAGGTAAGATCTAAAGTAAAGCCGAACAGTAATTGTTTGAGTCACTTCGACCGCAGATAAACAGCCTATGTCGATCGGGGTAATAAACTACTCATTAACGCTTCGATCAATTCAAAATATCTCCACCCATTAAACGACGGTAGCGTATTTCTAGCTCTTGTTTCAGACTTGGAGAATTTTCAAGCAGGCGATCGGCAGCAATAATCTTCTCGGCTGCTTCTCTGGCTAAATTAAGCACTTCTTGGTCTTCCACTAAGCTGGCTAAAGCAAAATCTGGTAGTCCCGACTGGCGAGTCCCTAACACCGCACCAGGACCCCGAAAGCGCATATCCGCCTCAGAGATGAAGAAACCGTCTTGCGACTCTTCTAGCACCGCTAAACGCTGTCTGGCTTCGACATTTTTGGTGCTGCTCATCAAGAAACAATAGGACTTACTGCTACCCCGACCAACTCGCCCTCGTAACTGGTGTAGTTGAGACAGACCAAAGCGTTCGGCGTGTTCGATGACCATTACCGTCGCGTTTGGCACGTCTACCCCGACTTCGATAACTGTAGTCGAAACGATAATCTGACACTCGTTATCGCGAAAAGAATTTAAGGCAGCATCCTTATCTGCCGAACTCAGGCGACCATGCAGCAGGGCAATTTGAAACTCAGGAAAGACTACTTCTGATAGGCGTTGATGTTCTTCGGTAGCAGCCTTGAGGTCGAGCTTTTCTGATTCTTCGACTAAGGGAAAAATTATGTAAGCCTGTCTACCCTGGGCAATTTCTCGGCGAATTAAATCGTAGACTTTTTTACGATCTTTACCCTGTTTTGCCATAGTATCGATCGCCTGTCTACCTGGAGGTAATTCATCGATCTGACTGACATCTAAATCGCCATGCAAGGTTAAGGCTAGAGTACGGGGAATTGGTGTAGCGGTCATGGTCAAAACGTGGGGAGATTTACCTTTACTCAATAACCGCGCTCTTTGCTGTACGCCAAAGCGGTGTTGCTCGTCAATTACCGCTAAACCTAACTTATGAAAGTTTACGGGATCTTGAATTAAAGCGTGAGTACCGACTAATAAGGGTAATTCGCCATTTTGCAGTTGAGTATGAATTTCTCTACGCTTGACGGTTTTTGTCGATCCTGTAAGCAGTTCTACAGGTAAATGTAATAAATTAAACCAAGTAACTAACTTACGATAGTGCTGTTCGGCTAGTACTTCTGTCGGAGCCATTAATGCAGCCTGATAGCCAGACTGAATTGCAGCTAGAATTGCGTATACCGCTACGATGGTTTTTCCCGAACCTACATCACCCTGTACCAGGCGATTCATTGGCGTATCGGAAGTACCTAAATCCTGAAAGATTTCTCTAACTACTCTTTGTTGAGCATTAGTTAGGGTAAAGGGTAATATTTCATTAAACTGTTCGATTAACTGACCTTGTGGCGCAAAGCTAGCACTCGATTGATTCTGCTTTAGCTGTTGGCGACGCTGCAAGAAGCCAAGCTGGAGATAGAAAAATTCGTCAAAAACCAATCTACGTCGAGCGTGAGTTAGTTCTTCGCGGTTTTCGGGATAGTGGATACAGGCGATCGCATTTTTTAACTTAATCAAACCATACTGGTTACGTAACTCATTGGGCAAGGGATCGGGTAGCTGTGCAGCAGCAGGCAAAGCAGCAATTACCGACTTTCTTACAGTATCTGCTGGTACTCCTTCGGTCAGAGGGTAGACAGGCAATAAACGTCCGATTTTAATCGATTCAATACTCGCCCCCGCACCGTCTAAAACTTCGATTTCGGGCTTGTCTAGAGTAATACCATATTTATTTTGCTTAACCAGTCCTGAAGCTGCCACCAGCGAACCTACAGGATACTGACGTTTATATCTTTCTTGCGAACCGCGATGGCTAAATCTAGCACCCATCAGAAAACGGTTGAGCTTTAACCTACCCGTAGCATCAACTAAAATCAACTCAAAAATAGTTAATTTCTTATTTCTCGGACTGCTAAAGCACTTACAGCTTTTAACCGTACCGATTACCGTTACCGTCTCTCCTGGTTCGAGATGTTCGATCTGTACCTGTCGGGCATAGTCTAGATGATCGCGGGGATAATAAAACAGTAAATCTCTAACCGTATATAAACCAAGACGTTCTAAATAATTGCTTCTACGCCCGATATCGATTACCTGACTCAGAGGCTGGTCTAAAGTAACTGTCTGGTTAAAATAAGTTTTAGCTTTAGGACTGCTTAAAGTTGCAGTGCGGGGAACTTTTGGTTTGGGTGGAGTATCGGGAGTTTCGGCGATCGCTTTTTGTTTGTAGAGAAAATTACGAGTGCTAATTACTAACTGCTTCCTTTGGGAACAACTCAAGCTTTGATAACCCGCAAACTTTTGAGCGATATCGTGCCATTGCATCTTATCTCCCGTTGGAATATTTCTCGGAGGCTTACCCAAACTGAGACAGAGAAATTCGCTAAAGCGAAATTGATTACCAACCAAATCGGTATATCCTCTCTCTGCTTCTACAGATAATGCCTTTTGTAACCTTACCCAATCGGGGGTTTGTTCGCCCATTCTTCTTAATGCTTTAAAGTTGCCAATCGATTCTTCCCGCTACTAGTAAAACACAAAATTAATAGTCGCTCTAATAGGCGATCGCATTTTTCTCGCTCGAATATCGCTTAGTACGTATATATTAATATATTTATTTATAAGCTTTAACGTAAAGATTGTAATTAGATCGCCACACTCCTTGTTCGGCAATTAATTGAGTAACAGCCTTAGCGTATTCAATCTGTAATAATTCTTTTTCTGCTTGAGATAAGTTAGATAACGGATTTCCTCTAGGATAAAATTCTCGTTCGATCCGCGCAGAACTGTAATTATTAGCAATTTTGGTTTTACTATAAAGATGCCTTTCGATCGCAATATTTTTAAAGCCAGACTGCTGTAATAAATTACGGCATTTTTCACTAGTCCATAAAGGTCTAATAATATGGGGCAGATCGATACCAAATAGATCCTGACAGACTTTTACTTTCACGTCAGCTAAATGAGATTTTTCGTCTGGAGTAGTAAAAGCAAAACAGCCACCAGATTTTAACCAGCCATAGCACTTATTTAAGATTGCAGGAATATCGCTAATATAAACCAGTGCCGAACAACAAAAAATAACGTCGAATTCTGCTTCAAAAGCGATCGCTTCTACATCCCCCTCAATCAATTTCAGATTATTAATTCCCTCACCAGCAATTTTGCTTTTAGCCTGTTCTAACATTCCCGACGACATATCTACGCCAGTCACAGAACCATTAGGAGCAACTTGTTTAGCAGCAGAAATAGCCACCAAACCCGTCCCCGTCGCAATATCCAATATAGTTTGTCCAGGTTCTAACCGAACGTATTCTAAAAGTCGTTTGGCTTCTTCAGGATGACTATCACCTTCAGCATCGTATGCGGTTCGGCGATCGAAAAAATCAACTACCTGCTGCTTATAATCATCCATTAACTTACGCCAAATCTATTTTTTTATACTCCTTGAATACGGGCGAACGACCGTTCGCCCCTACCCTCGTTCCTCGCTCCTCGCTCCTCGCTCCTCATTTAATCCTCATACCAACTAGATCGCCAAGCAGCTTGAGCTTCTAGAACCGCCGTTTCTTGTTTAATCGATCTATAGCTATTTTTTAGCTTCTTAATTTTGCTCATCAGGTTGCGAATCTGACCTCTTTTAGCATTTAGTAAAGGGCTGTGAAATTCAAGTTCAGCTAAACGTAAACGCAATAAACTAATCTCAATTAAATCTTTTGATGATTTTGTCTTTTTGCTGCCATCAGATTCAAGTGCCAGATGAAGAACATGGGGAATTCTAGGCTGTTTGCCTTGGTTTTGCATACCTTTTGCCGAGTCAGCCTGCATAGCAATATCGATAACTTTACTAGGAATGCGATCGGGCAAAATTCCCGACTCCTGAAGATACTTATTAACTTTTCTAGATCCTGAATCCAAAATTTGTTTAATGTTTCGCTCGATTTGCTTATGCCATAAAATTAAATGCTCTGGATTTTCCAAGTCGATCTTTTCTTTTGGTGATTCTTCCTCATCAGTTTCTAATTCACTTTCTTCCCCCTCAGCATCTATTTCAATAAGTTCGATATTTTCTAACTCAGCCTTGACTAGTTCGAGATTAATTTCAGAAACATTATCATTTTCTTCTAAACTTTTGTTGGGCTTGGGTAGATTTTTAATCAATTCTGCCATCAGATTAAGATCGAACGGTTCTGGTTCTAATTCCTTTTGCTCGACAATTTTGAGCAAATCTGGTTCGAGTTCGATGGCTATTTGTCTGAGGTTTTGCTGAAGATTTTGTTTGTCGTTTAAAGACAAGTCGATAAATGACTGAGGATAAAGTTGAGTGCAAATTTGATAGCAAGCTGATATTAGCTGCTGTTTGAGCGACTGACTTAATAAGTTTAGATAGTCACGATGTAGATCTTCAAGTTCGATCGCTGCGTCGGCTACTGTTGATTCTAAATTTTTTAGCTCTTGCTTGACTTGCTGAATCGATTTTGTCATCCTCTATTTGATTATCTAGTTATCCCCAAGGATATTTTCTCGAAATAGGAACTTGGGCTATGAATTTTGTTCATCTTATTCTATCTGTAAAAAAAACAAAAGCCGTAGATCCCACATTTTTACTTAAGTCCGACAAAATTTCTTAAGTTTAGTGCAGTCTACGACTAGTTTTATTCGTACTTTACTACCACTACTTTTGTCCTGTTTGAGCAGCTACTTCATCAGCAAAGTTGGACTCTTCTTTTTCAATTCCTTCCCCTAATACAAAACGAACAAAGCGACGAACCTGAATGTTTTCACCTAATTGGGCAATACTTTGCTTGACCAGCTCTTCAACGGTAATGCTTTGATCGCGAATATAAGGCTGAGGTAGCAAAGAAATTTCATTAAGACGTTTGCCGATTCGACCAGAAACAATTTTTTCTTTAATGTTATCTGGTTTACCGCCCAGGTCATCTCGACCCATTTCAATTTCTTTTTCTTTGTTAACAGTGTCTTCAGGAATATCTTCTACCTTAACGAATTCTACGTTAGGACAGGCTGCAATCTGCATGGCAATGTTTTTAACCAATTCCTGAAACTCTTCACGACGAGCTACAAAGTCTGTTTCGCAGTTGACCTCAACCAAAACCCCAATGCGTCCGCCAGTGTGGATATAACTTTCAACTAGCCCTTCTGCTGCTACACGACCTTGTTTTTTATCGGCAGAAATAGTTCCTTTTTGGCGCAACCACTCTATCGATTTGGTCATGTCGCCATCATTTTCTGTTAACGCTTTTTTACAGTCCATCATCCCTGCGCCAGTTTTTTCGCGAAGTTCTTTGACTGCTTTTGCCGAGATTGCCATATTTTTTACTGTTTTAATTCGATTTTAGTGACGACAAAATAATTTTAAATTATGTTCGCAACAAGGTTAAAGCTTTATTTTTGCTCGTAGTAAGTAATAATGGGCGTACCGAGAAGAAATGGAGCAGTATGCTGCCATAAGTCCCTGTAACGCCCACCCTTGTTACAAAACTAGTCTCCCTTAAAGAAGATCTATTCTTCGCTGTCTGCTCCCGATTCTACAGCAACGGATTCTTCTACTACTACCTCTTCTTCTGCACTAGGATATTCTTCTACTGCATCAATTCCCTCGGATAGTTCATCATAGTCATCCTGATTATCTGGCTGACCGTGACGACCTTCATAGATTGCATCGGCTAATTTGCTAACAATCAGCTTGATCGAGCGAATCGCATCATCATTTGCAGGAATTGCTACATCTGCTACTAAAGGATCGCAGTTGGTATCTAAAAGAGAAACCACGGGAATACCAAGCTTTTGGCATTCAGCGATCGCATTATGTTCGCGCTTTTGGTCGATAATAACTACAATATCTGGCACTTTACGCATTGATTTAATGCCACCAAGATATTTTTGCAGTTTGCTCATTTCACGGCGCAGCACCGAAGCTTCTTTTTTCGGTCTTCTGTCTAACGCGCCAGTTTCTTCTAAGTTTTCTAGCTCTTTGAGTCTTTCTACTCTGGTTTTAATAGTTTCCCAGTTGGTTAACATTCCACCCAACCATCTTTGATTGACGTAGAATGCACCACAGCGAGATGCTTCTTGGGCGATAATTCCTGCTGCTTGACGTTTAGTACCGACAAAGAGGACTCTTTGACCCCGCTCGGAAGAAGTCCGCATATAGTCGTATGCTTCTTCCATTAGCTGTGCTGTCTGCACCAAATCGATAATATGTACACCGTTACGAGCAGTGTATATATACTGGGACATTCTTGGATTCCAACGACGGGTTTGATGACCGAAGTGAACTCCAGATTCTAAAAGTTCTGCGAGAGATACTACTGGCATATTGTTTTTTTTACTCCTGTTTCGGGTTAACTCCTCCATTCAGAAAGGGCTTAACTAAGCTGCTTTTAAAGCTTCTATACCCTGTGTACATCTTCTAATCGCGGAATGCGCGATAGCTAAAGCCCCGCCAGTCGCTGGAGCAGGCTAGGCGAGAGCCTCGCCAACGCTTTGCACTGGGAAGCCCAGCATAAACGTTGTCGGCACGCTCCAGCGTGCGCCGTTGCCAAAGGAAACCTCCGAGCGGGCGGTGCGCTTTGTTCTCGGCGGGGAATGGCTGACAAGAAAACACCCGAAATCCTGAATGTGTGAATTTTTAATGCGTATACTAGTCTAACACTATTATCGGTTTAATTTGATAATTTATTAGTATTATTCTGCTTACTATTTTAACGCAGCTAAAAATAAAAATCGTTACTACGATAAAACTGTAGTCTACCAGGGCCGAGATACAGACCACGAGACTTTTCTCCAGCAGGGTAAGCAGTTACACCAAATAAATATACTCCGCCGTAGTCGGGATTTGCAGCAGGCTTTATACCAATAGTTACACTGCTTCCTGGAGGTATAGGGCGATCGAATTCTACGGTAATTTCTTCTGTATCTTCGTCTACAAAAGCTGTTAGCTCTATTGACTCTTCTTTATTACGATGATTTCCCAGATATGCCTTAGTTTTATCGGGTTTGAACTTGACCTCATCACTACCAGATCTTTGCTTAATAACTATTTTTTTTAGTGGTTCTCCCAAATCGTCGGGTAATTCGAGATCGAAATAATATCTTGCTTGTCTTACTCTAACTCCGCTAAATGTAGTGTGGGCATCTACCAAATCTATTCCCGACTCGAAAGCTACTGTTCCATCGGGTGCTTCAACCGCTTCACTAGCCAAGTTAATCCCCAAAAAAGCTAGAGCAATCGATCCTGACAAAAAAGAATTAATCCAACCAATACTTTTATACATTAATGTTAATTAGAGAATTGTTGATTGGGGAATTGTTGATTGGGGAATTGTTGATTGTTTTGACAGCTAGAAATTATTCGTTGAGCTTCTAGCTGCATTTTACTAATTAACTGAGAATCTTCTAATGATAAGTTCGATTGGCGGGTAACTTTAGAGTCGGATAATTTAAGCGACTTCAATTGTGGTGATTCGAGGCTTTTTTCGATAGGAATTGCCAAACTCGAACGGGTAATAAGATCTTGTAAAGCGGGACAGGGTTCTTGACCATCTTGATAAATTTCTGGAGATTCCCATAAAGGATAAGCGTGCTTACCGTTTACGCCTATTACTTCTCCTTGAGAATTTAATAATGGACCACCACTCATTCCTTTACGAACATCATTAGTGTATCCTATCTGATAACCTTCTTTTAAAGCCCGATCCAAAACGATGACCACTCTACCCCGCTTTAGTGCCAACTCTAAATCGTCTTTGGATTGCTCGAACAAGGCCGAAGTTGCTTTATTAGTGTCTAATTTACCGTAGGGAAAGCCTGCTGCAAATACTGGTTCTCCTATTTCTAGATAAAGAGAGTTTCCAATAGTGGCAGTAGGATAAACAGCATCAGCTTTAAATTCTAAAATAGCTAGATCGTATTGAAGATCGTTAACCTCTACATCGGCAATTTTAGCCCGATAGACTTTTCCATCAGAAGTTTCAATCTTATAAGGGGGTTCTCCTGCTCTAAGGACGTGCTGATTAGTGATAACGATATATCTGTTTCCTTTTCGTTTGACTATAAAGCCAGATCCCAGAAAATCGTGGTCTAGAACTTTTACGCTAATTTCGTGTGCGATCGAATCGATTTGGGCTGGTGTTTTTCGAGCAGAAACTGATGCCAAGCTAGTCAATTTCAATTTAGCAACATCTCCAGACAAAAACATTCCAGCAACAATGGAACAGATTATTACCCCTGTCCCCTGGAATATTGAATTTGAGATGAATCGATCGCGATCGATACAGCCTGGTGCTTTTGAGTTCTGCGATCTACCCGATAACCATTTCATTCACTAATTTTTAAATAAGTGTTTTTTTATGTCCTTAATTTTCAACGGGTACTGCTTCTAGAAATTTGTCCATATCGACATAAAACTCGCCATCAGAATAAAAACCAGCATCATCTGCGCTAAGAGTTAGTGTTTGTCCACTAACGCTACGACGAAAATCCACTAGTCTAATCAAGACTTCTTCAGGATCTATTCCTTGTTTAAGAGTAATTAAAACATTTTTATCGGGACAAATACCACCACGAGCGTTAGCCACACACAGTACTGGCTGCTTGTTAACATTACCCGTACGAATATACTTTAAATTACCTCGATCGAGAAACTTTTGGAATCTATTAGATACCGTAGAACATCTTTTTTCGGGAGTCCAGTCTGGAGAAAATTGGTTTGCCCAATTAATTAGGCTAACTCTTCCTCTAGGGGTATTTACAAACGTATTCCAGCTTCCATTAAGGCGAGCGCAATAATAGGTATTACTTACTTTGTTTTGTGCTGTAGCTTCAGATGCGATCGCGCTACTGATAACAACGCCCAGCCCAGCAACTATACCAGCCAACCATTTATTTTTCATCATTTCTGAGATATATAAGAGCTATTATATAGAGCAAACTACAAATTTACGAAGTCAGAGGAGTTGCGCGAATTCACATCGCGCAAAGCTCTGACCCACCAACATATTAGCGAAAATCTTAAGGATTGAATTAACTATTGTTTTAACAAATATAGCAACGCCGAATGATTTATAAGAAACCCTCTCTTATCTTGACTCCGTGTTCTCCGTGCCTCCGTGGTTTATCAAAAAAAATATTCTTACAAATGATTTACGATTGCTATATATTGGAATAAATTTTAACTAAAAATAAAACAAGCATGAGATTAGATGTGACAGTTTTATTACCTGCTATCTTTACCCATGCCATATAAATTTTTAATTTATAACGCAGTTATGCTAATGCTGTTTTCATTTTCAATTTTTGCTTCAATTGAGTTGCGATCGAGCTTTTGCCCGATAAATACTAAGCGTGTTTGTCTGGATTCTTCTGCTGTCCAAGGGCGATCGTAAAATGTATCGAAACGGTTGCCTACTCCCTGTAAAACTAACCGCATCGGCTTGTTTGGTACATTCACAAAGCCCTTAATTCGATAAATTTCTTGCTCGTCTAATAGTTCTTTTAATCGTTGAGTCAACTCTTGAGGATCGAAAGCACGATCTAAAGTAAGTTCGATGGAATTAATTTCTTCATCGTGTTCGTGTTCTTCTTCGTGGTCGTGATGAGAATGACGATTATCAAGGTCATTTTCTACCGCAGCATTAAAGCCTAATAATAGATTGGGGTCGATTTTACCTTCTTTGGCGGTAACTATCTTTACCCGTGGCTGTAATTCTTGTTTTAACCAGGCTTTGATTTTATCTAAAGTTGACCCATCTACTAAATCGGTTTTAGTTAACAATACTAAGTCAGCACAGGCTAACTGATCCTCAAATAGTTCTTCAATTGGGGTTTCATGATCGAGGTTAGGGTCTGCTTGTCTTTGAGATTCCAAAGCATCCAAATCCCCTACTAAATTACCTGTAGCTAAAGCATGACAGTCTACTACAGTTACTACTCCATCTACGGTAGCACTATTGCGAATTGCAGGCCAGCGAAAAGCCTGAATCAAAGGTTTGGGTAAAGCCAATCCCGAAGTTTCGATTAAAAGGCAGTCAATTTTATCGCGACGCTCGAGCAATTCCTGCATGGTAGGATAAAACTCTTCTTGTACCGTACAGCACAAGCAGCCGTTAGTTAATTCGATAATATTACTGTCTGAATCCTCATCGTCGCAAATCTGACACGATCGCAATAGATCGCCATCGATGCCAACTTCGCCGAATTCATTAACTAAAACAGCAATACGTCTTCCCTGATTATTTTGCAGCAGGTGGCGGACTAGAGTTGTTTTTCCTGCGCCGAGAAATCCTGAAATTACGGTAACGGGTATTTTGTGCATGATGAAAATTGATAATTAACCTAAAATAGCGTTGGAAACAAATGCCAAACCGATGCCAGATATTGTAAATCCAGCAAAACGTAACCAGAGAGAAGTGGGTGTTTTAATAATCGAGCGGGCTACATAAAAAGCGATCGCGCTAATAACTAGCTGAATCGAGCAAAAACCCAATAAATATGCTCCTAAAGCCGTAGTTTCCGCCCCTATAATGGATTCACCATAGGCATAGCCGTGAAAAATACCGGCGATCGCACCGAATGCCGTAATTATCACCCAATTTACCTGCTTTTTTTGAGCTAAAAATATTCCCATCACCAGCACTGAAGCCGAAATAATTAGTTCTGCAAGAGGCAAATCAATACTTTGTAAGTGAATAACCGTACCCAGTGCGGTAGCTGCTACAAAAGCCACAGGGATAACTAAACCCAACTTCTTACTCAAAGCAGCCAGTAAGCCAATAGCAACCACAAACACTAAATGGTCGATCCCAATTACGGGATGTCCGACACCAGATAAAAATCCTTGAACAAAGTTGCTGGGAATCTTACCACCGCCAGGATGATGCGCCAAAGCGGGAGAAGCAGCTAATAAGCTGATGCTTAATAAAACGCTTGAAATAGAACCCAAGGCGATCGCTTTTTTATTCATAATTACCATTTGTTTTGAATCAGATTAAGCCAATAATTTTTAGTTTGATACATTAACGAAGTTGAGCTGCTCATCTCACTCTTCAGCACGGGTAACGAGCAGCAACGATCGCAGTTGCTCGATTTGTTTGTAGCAACCATAGCTTTACAGCGTTGTTATTGTTGCTTTACTCACAAACGATACTTATATAAATTGATAGTGAATAATAAATGCTGTTTGAAAAAGTAGACATTTAATGTGGCGTAGAAATAGCATAATCTGTACCTCGCAGATATTTTATAAGCTAGTATTTGTACTATCGGCGGGCATTCTGACTACAGAGTTACTATATAAACTCTTCACAGTTGCGGGACAGTGTCAGATTCTCACTGAACTTTCCCCCTTACGTTTAATGAGTGGCCTGCATTAAAACCGATCGACAACTAATATTCGTATTTATTGTTACTGAATGTCAACACTGAGACTTGCCCTTGCGCCCTTCGGCGAACGGCGCAACGCGCCATCGTCATAGCTTCGCTATGACTTTGCCTCCTTTGGAGGCTGTGGCTTCCTCAGTCAATTTATCACAGTAGAAGCAACTGAACTGCTTAACACTACTTAAAACAAGGGTCGTGGGTATTGGTATAATCAGCTTTGAATCAAATCTTAAATAATTAGGTACAAATGGCAGACTGGCAAATGGTTAGCGGTGGGATAACTGCACCAAAAGGATTTATGGCAGCAGGAATCTCCGCAGGATTGAAGTCTACGGGGGCGAAAGATTTAGCGTTAATTGTGTCTCAAACAGAAGCGATCGCAGCAGGAGTATTTACCACTTCCCAAGTACGTGCAGCCTGCGTAGATTATTGCCGTCAGCGTCTACAAGCCAAAGCTAGTGCCAGGGCTATTTTATGTAATGCAGGACAGGCTAATGCAGCTACAGGTGAGCCTGGATGGTCAGATGCCATTGAAAGTGCCGAACTGTTAGCTCAAGAGTTGAATGTTTCTCCTAACGCGGTTTTATTAGCTTCGACTGGAGTAATTGGCAAGAGAATCAAAATGGATGCTCTACGTCAGGCTCTTCCTCAATTAGTGAGGAGAGCCGATGAAAAAGGCGGGGCGGATGCAGCAGAAGCGATCGTTACTACCGACTTAGTAACAAAAGAAATTGCTTTAGAAACTACGATTGAAGGTCGTCCCGTCAGAATTGGCGGTATTGCCAAAGGTTCGGGAATGATTGCCCCTAACATGGCGACGATGCTAGGCTTTATTACCTGTGATGCTGCCGTATCTACTGGTTTATGGCACGAAATGCTCAAACGAGCCGTAGATAAAAGCTTCAATCAGATTACCGTCGATGGGGATACTAGTACTAACGATTGTGTCTTGGCTCTAGCTAACGGACAGTCTCGCACTACGGCAATTACCGAGAAAAGCCAAAACGCTAAAAAGCTAGAAGGAATGCTTACTGAAGTATGTCAGTATTTGGCTAAGGCGATCGCCCGTGATGGGGAAGGAGCTACCTGTCTGATTGAAGTTCGAGTTGCTGGCGCACCCGACGATAAGGCAGCATCTCAAGTAGCCAAAACTATCGCAGGCTCGTCTTTAGTCAAAAGTGCCGTATTTGGTCGCGATCCTAACTGGGGCAGAATTGCAGCAGCAGCAGGTAGAGCGGGGGTCAAGTTTCATCAGGATGAATTGAATATTAGGTTGGGAGATATTGTATTAATGCAAAATGGTCAGCCACTAGAGTTCGATCGTAGTGCAGCCAGCAACTATCTTAAACAAGCAGCAGCAGGAGAATATTTAAAAGATGACACGGTGTTAATTAGCGTCGAGATTGGTGTAGGTTCTGGTAAAAGTACCGCCTGGGGTTGCGACTTAACATACAAATATGTCGAGATCAATGCCGAGTATACAACATAATAAGGAGTAAGGAGTAGGGGCGAATGGTGAAGCAGTGCGGTCTTGGCGGTTTCCGTCGAGGAGCAACTGCTGAACCCTTTAGGGCTATTCGCCCGTACAGGCAAGCAAAATTAATTACATAATGAATGTAGATTTGAAAATTTGAAAATGCTGCCTTCAAAACGCAGAAAAACAGAATTAGTTTGTCCTTGTTGCAGCGTTACGCGAGGTGAGCAGGCAAAACAACATCTACTAGACATTGAGCTAAAATGCGACCGCCATAAATTGAAAGTTTGGTGGATGGATGAGGGTTGGAGTATTCAAGCTGCTATGGCAGGGTCGCTACAGTGGGCTTGTCCGATTTGTTTAAAACGTTCTATTGCTTTTCAAGGGAAACCTTGGCTGCAAACCTGGTGTGACTATACTCCCTACTTCGCTTTTTTTGATGTAAAACTTAACTGTGAAGATTGTAAAAATAAGTTTGTTTTTTCAGCTTCAGAGCAACAATTTTGGTATGAGAAACTTCAATTCTGGGTTCAATCTCGTCCAAAACAGTGTAAAAATTGCAGAAAAGTACGACGGCAAATAAAGCAAGCTAATACTGAATTACAAGAATTGTTGAAAAATTGCGATCGGAACAATTCAATAGACCTTGCCAAGCTTGCAAGACTATATTTCGATATTAATAGTTATAAAAGTGGCTCTGAGTTTTTGAAACGAGCGATTAATATAGCTAAAAGGAATAAAAAGGAAGATGAACTAAAAGCATTTTTGTCAGACAATAATCTAAGGCTTCAAGATTAATAGATTCGTTATATAACCAAATTCAAAACTTTCCTTGATGTTCCCAATTTTAGATCGCTAAATTAATCATAAATCTTATGTCTAAAGTGGTAATCGGAGTGATGGGCGTAGGATCGGCAACGTCTGAAGAGCTACAGCTTGCATACGATTTGGGTAAGGCGATCGCCGAAAATAACTGGGTATTGTTGACAGGCGGTAGAAAAGCAGGGGTGATGGATGCAGCTAGCCGTGGGGCTAAATCTGCTGATGGGTTAGTAGTGGGAGTTTTACCAGGGGGAGATTCTGCTTCTACATCGTCAGCGGTAGATATTGCCATTGTTACCGATATGGGCAATGCTCGGAATAATATTAACGTCCTGTCTTCAGACGTGGTAATCGCTTGCGGGATGGGTTTGGGTACAGCATCAGAGGTGGCTCTAGCTCTCAAAAACCATAAACCAGTAATCTTGTTAAATCAAAGCCAATTAACCGAGCAATTTTTTGCTAGTCTGACTACAGAAAATTTATTTTCGGCTCAAACCGTAAAAGAAGCGATCGCTCTTGTTCGGGAAATTCTGAATCTGTAATCGCTTATTAAATATTAAAAAAGGTGGACTAATTGCCCACCTACAGATCTTAAGTCATCTGAAGAAGCTTAGAAGCTCAAAGCTTTTTGATAATTAACCGACTTTTAGTAATTCCACGTCAAAAATCAAAGTCGCGTTAGGAGGAATTACGCCACCAGCACCTCTAGCACCGTAGCCCAATTCTGGAGGAATGATTAAAGTACGTCTTCCGCCAACCTTCATATCAGCAACTCCTTCATCCCAACCTTTGATTACCTGACCGACACCAAGCTTGAATGAGAAAGGACGGTTGCGATCGCGAGAGCTATCGAATTTAGTACCGTCTTCTAGAGTTCCTGTGTAGTGAACCGTAACGTTTTCGCCCTTTTGAGGGGATGCGCCATCGCCTTCTTCGATGACGATGTATTTTAGTCCTGAGTCTGTAGTCGTAGCGTTGGATAAATCCATAGAATCCTCTTGAGTATTATTTTGAGCAATAAGTTCGGGAGAACTAGTAGTAGCTTGCTGTACGGGAGAAGCGATCGCCTGCTGGGTATTACCATTATTCATAAATGCCGAAACGATTAGTATCGATCCGCAAATAGCGACTACAGCAATACTAATTAAGATTTGGTTACTCAATTTTTTAACCACCTGTTACTGTATCCTTTTTTTAAATTACTCCAGAGTTATTGTACATTCTCGATGGAGAAACAACTGCGTTGAGGGTAAATCGATAAAAATCTCGATCGATCCTTAACTATTAGCTATTTGTCTTTGCTACTCTCTAAAATAATAATGCGATCGCCAATTACGGGACTACGAGCGACTAATGTTCCTGTCGAGTCTTTTAATTCTAATTTATTAAAATCAAGCTGGCGGGAACGTTCTAACATCTGGTTAGCTAGTTTATCTTGACGAGATTCATCGAGACTATACCAATCGTCGGTTATCTCTACCACGAGACGGTTTTGAGGTAAATTGACCTCGATCGCCTCTAGGAAGTCCGTATAGTCTTTAATCGCTTGTGAAATCCTCGTCGGTAAAGCAGCAACTAAAGTTTGTTCGGGGGTAAAGGTCACTTTAGGCTCTATCTCTACTACCTTAAGGTTTTTCGCTTTGGCTGGTGATTCTAAAACCTGCGGAATTGGGGCTTCAACTATTTTTTCTGAAGCTATATCTGATTCAACAGATAAATCTTCTACTTCTTCTACTGTAATGTTGTCTTCAGTTAAAGGCTCGGATAAATTTACCGTAGGTTCGGTGTCATTAAGATTAGTTACAATCTCGGTTGTTGGTTCAGATACTACTGGTTCTGTAATAGATGTCGTAGCTTGTTGGTCTGGTAGCCAAAGCCAAAATACAGCTACAATCGCCGTAGCGATCGCCGTTACTCCCAGAATAATTGAAACTAAGTTTTTTTGCCGTCTTTTTTTGACAATTTTTGGCTTTGGTTCTGAAGATTTTGGCTTAGTATCGGCTTTAGTCTGAGTTGAAGCAGTCGTTTCAACTGGTGTTGGTATAGTAACCACAGGTTCGGGAGCAATAGTTTTAACTGGTGGAGCAGTTGTAGTGACTACAGGTTCGGGAGCGGGAGTTACACTGTCTACTAATTCTTTGGTAGTAGAGATCAAACTGTTGATTGAGTCAGAAGACGGTAGTTTGGCAGAATCTTGACTGATGTTTTTAATTGTCTGTTCGAGGCGATCGATACTATCGTTTAGTAGTTTAATAGTTTCAATTTTAGACAAGTCCCCTATTTTCTCAGGCTGACTACTCGATCTTGGTTGGTTTTCTGCTGATTCCATAACTTTATAATATGGTTGCTAAAGCAAACAGGAAGATTGTAACAGGACTTTACTGCACTCATACCTTGTTAATGGCATTCAGGCACTAACCGATTGCCAATTACAACTAAATAGCAATTTTTCGCGCTACTCTATACTGAAATTCAGTTCTTATATTTTATCTAAATAAAATCTTAACTTAAGCGAGTGAATAAGATTCCACCTGTCGATCTAACCCGACAATATAAATTAATTAAAGAAGAAGCTGACTCAGCAGTTTTAGAAATCCTCAATTCTGGTCGCTATATAGGCGGAGAAGCACTCTTCACCTTTGAACGAGAATTTGCCAGTTATATCGGCGTTAGCGAATGTGTTAGCTGTAATTCGGGTACAGACGCTTTATTTTTGGCTCTGAAAGCTCTAAACGTTGGCGAAGGAGACGAGGTGATTACTACACCCTTTAGTTTTTTTGCTACTGCTGAAGTGATTACCAGAATAGGAGCAAAACCAGTATTTATTGATATCGATTTTGATACATTCAATTTAAGTTTAGCTGAGGTCGAACGGGCAATTACCCCCCGAACAAAAGCGATCGTTCCCGTTCATCTTTTCGGACAGCCTGTAGATATGCGGGAGTTAATGACAATTGCCAAGGCTCACAATTTATATGTGATTGAAGATTGCGCCCAGGCTACGGGGGCTACTTGGGGAGAAGATCGTATTGGTAGCATCGGTCATGTAGGCTGCTTTAGCTTTTTTCCTACCAAAAATTTGGGTGCTTGTGGTGATGGTGGAGCGGTTACTACTAACGATCTAGCGATCGCCAAGCAAATAAGAATCCTTAAAGAACACGGTTCACCCCAACGTTATCGTCACGATCTGATCGGCATTAACAGTCGTATGGATGCAGTTCAGGCTGTTATTTTAACGATCAAACTACGCTATCTAGACTATTGGAACGAACAGCGTCAAAGATCGGCGCATTATTATCGAGAACTTTTACATTCAATTAAAGAGCTTAAATTGCCTCAAGCTTTAGCGGGTGGTAATAGCGTTTGGAATCAGTATACAGTTTGTATCGGCGATCGCTCATTGGCGACGGAAACTAATTCAACTGCTGGGACAACTAGAGATAGATTAAAAGAAAATTTATTAACTAAGGGGATCATCTCGGCGATTTACTATCCAATTCCCCTACATTTGCAACCTGTATATCGAAGCTTAAATTATCAACTAGGACAACTACCTATAGTCGAGCAGGCTGCACGAGAAGTATTATCGCTACCGATGTTCCCTGGTATCTTGGAAACCGAACAAGAACAGGTAGCATACGCCCTCAAAGATGCTTTGCTGGAAATATAGTCGTACAAGGTTAAGTTAGACAAGTAACGGGTAAAGGGTAACGGGTCATAAAGTCCTAACTGAAGTACGTATTAATATAAGCCTGAACAAGAAAAGCTATTAGTCAATAATCTATAGCTAATAGCTCTTACTTAAATAGGTAAAGCGATCTATGAATTAACTGAAACTGAAGTGTTGGATTTTAACGCTTCGACCAAGGAGCGTACTACAGCGATCATAGCCAATTCACTATCCAGCTTATTGATTGCCGAGCCTACACCAACTCCTGAAGCCCCTGCTGCGATCGCCATAGGTGCGGTTACGCTAGATATACCAGAAGCACATAGTACGGGAACATCGACAGCATGAGAGATACTGTAGGCTGCTGCTAGGGTAGAGGCTGCCTTTTCAATTAGTCCTCTAACCCCTGCTCCCGTTGGCTGGATGCTCGTACCACCTTCGGTTTGAATAATATCGGCACCAGCTCGAACCAAGTCTTCAGCTAAACGAACCTGTTCGTCTAAAGCCAGAATATGAGGAACGGTAACAGAAAGAGTAATATCGGGTAGTAAAGAGCGGGTAGAGAGCGTTAGTTCTAAAACTTCTGGAGCTTCAAACCTTCTTCCTTGGCTGTAAAAGCTATCAAAGTTACCAATTTCGATTAAGTCAGCACCAGCATTAACCGCGTCTACAAATAGCTTTGGTTCGACTGTGGAAACACAAATAGGTAAATCGGTAATTTTACGAATTGCTTCTACCAAACTTGGTTCGGCTGCAATATCGACAAAAGTTGCACCACCTGCTGATGCTGCTTTAACTACCGCCGTTACCTGTTGGCGATCGAAATTGTTTAAACCACTAATTACCTTGAGAGCATTTTTTTGATTTAAGGCTGAGACGAGCTGAGAATGTATTGTCATATCTACTAAGGAAGATTCTAAAGTGGGAATCTGTTAGATTCCAATTCAATATATCTTAAGCCCATACCATACCTCAGTAAAAGAAAATGGGATAATTATTAAAGTATCGACCTAGTTCGGGCGATCGCTATTTGCTGCGGTTTTATACCTTGGAGTTCGATTGAGATAATATTCGCTTGTGCTTTAAATTAGTCAATTTTTGTAGCAGCATCTCAATTTCTGCTTCTAAGTGCAGGTATTTAACCTGTTGGTTGGTCTGATAATGCTTAGTTTTTTGGGTTCGATCGGATAATAGGGTTGCCATAAATAACTTATGATTAATTCGATTGAGTTTTACCAGCTTGCTATCTTAGCTCAAAGTAAAGATATTTTCTCAATCATCATAATCTTTAGATTTCCTATAGACTGCGATAGTTTACACTGTTAATGGTAATAGTCCTGCTTAATAAGCAAAAATTATCAAATTTTTCACGATAAGTTCCTACTAAAGTTAGTTTTTCAGGCAAGATCTTTTAGGAGAGAATAAAGTGTATCCAGCGATACTATAGCTGAACTAATACAAGAAAAATGAGTTTATTGTCCAAAGGGTTTGAAGTAGAAATATATACTGGCACTCCATCTGGTGAAGTAGTAGGAATGTCGGATAAAATTGTCCGAGCGTTAGATGGTTTCGTGCGCGAACCTGATAGCCGTAATGTAGAATATACTACAGCACCTTTTTGCGGTTACGATCGCCTGCTGTGTGCTTTATTAAAGCCGAGACGAGCTTTAAGATCCTATATTAAAACTTTGGGAGACTACACTTTAATTCCTGGTAGTACCTTATCTTTGGGGGGAAGCGATCGCTTTTATCGTTCCGATCCTAACAATCCCTATCATTCTTATATCGAACAAACCTACGGTACGGATGTAGTCACCGCCAGTATTCATATTAACGTGGGTATTGACGACCCTGAAGTATTAATGCGGGCTTGTCGGTTGGTTCGGGTCGAAGCTGCTTTATATCTTGCTTTGAGTGCTTCATCTCCCTTTGTCGATAGTAAACCTACGGGTAGTCATTCAACTCGTTGGCAGGTATTCCCCAAAACCCCTCAAAATGTTCCCCTGTTTGCCAGCCATAGTCACTTCATTCGCTGGACAGAAGAACAGCTAGCAGCTAAAACCATGCGTAATGTACGTCATCTTTGGAGTTCGGTTCGTCCAAATGGCGATCGCCGTCCCTATAATCTCAATCGTTTAGAGTTGAGAATCTGCGATCTGGTAGTCGATCCTCTAGCATTACTGGCGATTACCGCGTTATTAGAGGCGCGAATTATACAGATGATGAACGATCCCAAACTAGATCCTCTGGTTGAAAGTAGCTTATCCGCTGAGGATTTGGGATCTTTAGCAGATGAAAACGAAACCTTAACAGCGCGTAACAGCTTGGATGCAAAATTACGTCATTGGCAAGATGGTAGTCAGATTGTTGCTCGTGACTGGATTGAAGAAATTTACGAACAGGTATATCCCATTGCTAAAAGACAGGGCTTTAGCTGCTTCCTCTCGCCACTGAAAAAAATTCTCCGCTCTGGAAATACCGCGCAACAATGGTTAGAATTACATCGCCAGGGGATGTCTCCTACCGAGATTATTCAACAAGATATCCAAAACATTGCCGAACAAGAACGAGATTTAGAATACGCCGTTTGTCTACCCGCAATGATTGCTTAATACCTGTTTACTGTTAGGCGTTGCACTGTCTAAAAAACCGTTTTTACGAGCGTTCGATGACAATACCCACCCTGCAATACTATTTTAAGAATGGTTTTCTGTTGCGATCGATGACGAAACCTACCCTATAATACGCTGTACGCTGTTCACTGTTCACTGTTTACTGTTGACTGAATCATGGTTCGTGTAGTTTTAGTTAATCCCGAAATTCCTCCCAATACGGGAAACATCGCCCGTACCTGCGCTGCTACCAAGACCGAACTACACTTAGTCGGACCATTAGGATTTGAAATTAGCGATCGCTATCTGAAACGAGCAGGTTTAGATTATTGGCCTTATGTCAAACTTCATTATCACGAAGATTTATCAGCTTTTTGGGTCGAACATAGCCAAAGAGGCGGTAGATTAATTGGCTTTAGCGTGCGTGGTAGCAAAAACTATTTAGATTATCAGTATCGAGAAACAGACTGGCTGTTGTTTGGCAAAGAAACCGCAGGACTTCCCCCAGAGGTTATGAATCTTTGTGATGCTAAAGTGCGGATCGATATTTCTGAACCTAATGTGCGTAGTTTAAACCTGTCTGTAAGCGTAGCCGTCGGATTGTTTGAAGCGATCAGACAATCAACCATTAGCAGCTAATGCAGTTGTATTTTAATTTGGTTTGTATTTTACTCGTTCAAAATCTAGTTTTGCCCCACCTTACATAAAACTAAATATTATCTATAGATGATTTTTAGACACATTTCATCTATAGTTAGATATATTTCTTCTATGGCGATCGCCAGAATCGGGAAAACGAAGCTAGATCGATTAACTCGAACTGAACCGATTTGTACCGCCATATTGGTAAACTAACCGAACGAATAGACTGATATAACTAAAGCAATTAGCTATATGCCCTACAACAAAACCTCTTCATGTTTAGAAGACAATCTTGCAACTAATAAAGTATGCCAAATGATGCTCAAATCGAGCTTGACTATCTCTTTGATAGCAGGAATATTAATACTTAGTTTAGGCAAAGTCGCCCAGACTACAACTTCCAGCAGAAGGATTGAAAAAAAGGCTGGCGAAGATAGCACCCGCGCTGTTTCTAAAGTCAAGCTTAATACTAAAAATAAAAGTAAGACTACTAGTTTACCGAATTCAAATTTTGGTTCAGTAAGAACACTAATTGCTAATTTATCCTCCCTTCATTCAGCCAAATATTCGGCAAATGCTTCTAGATTAAATCGGAATGCAGAACACAGTTCGACTATCGATCCCCAGACAGCTAAAGGCGATCGCGGATCGAAGACTATTTTGGCAAATCTTGCTACCACTTTAGAGTCCCCTACAGCGACCTTAGCAGCAAAATCAACACGAGTTCATATAGTTAGTCGTGGAGACACTATTAGTAAAATTGCGCGACAATATGGCGTGTCTAAAGACGATTTAGTTAGATTGAACCAGCTCAAAAACTCTAACGTCATTTTCATCAGCCAAAGAATAGAGATTCCCACTACAAAGGTATCTACAGAACCCTTACCAAATACTCAACAGCAATCTACCCGAGTAACTTCCTCTATACCAGCTATAGCAAATAAACAATCATATAAAGCAACTAGCTCTATCCAGCCAAACAGCGATCGCTCTTCTGTAGCGGGAGAAAATCCTTATATCACGAAGTTAAAAGCAAAAATAGAGCAGTTACCGAACCCCAAACAACAATCACCCCAGGGAAATAAAAATTCTTCAGCCTCCAGAAACTCAAGATTGTTAAGAGATCGCCTTTTTCTAAATACAGAAGATACCCAACCAAAGATCGACACAGTTAACGTAGCAACTTCCCTTGAGGCATCTAATTCTCTACCGATCTC
The DNA here is from genome assembly GCA_965214815.1 of Waterburya sp. Lineage (GTDB taxonomy): Bacteria > Cyanobacteriota > Cyanobacteriia > Cyanobacteriales > Xenococcaceae > Waterburya. The sequence goes on along the minus strand of CBDCCL010000002.1, from coordinate 5,662,017 downwards.
TTTAACAGAAGATAGCATTGCCTTGCAGCTACCCCCTTTACCTCCCGATGAATATTTACCTAGTGCCTTCGATGGTTATATCTGGCCGGCCCAGGGAATATTAACTTCTGGTTATGGTTGGCGTTGGGGAAGAATGCATCAAGGAATTGACATTGCTGCTCCTATCGGAACACCTGTACTTGCTGCTGCATCGGGACAAGTAATAAATGCAGGTTGGCACGGTGGGTATGGCAACTTAATCAAACTCAAGCATTTAGACGGTAGCCTGACTCTATACGCTCATAACCAGAAGATTTTAGTTACTCATGGTCAAAAGGTAAACCAGGGAGAACAAATAGCAGAAATGGGTAGCACCGGACGCAGTACTGGTTCTCATTTGCACTTTGAAATTCACTCACCAGATGAAGCAGCGATTAATCCTTTGGCATTATTAGGAAGCAAGAAGTAGTTAGGTTAATTAATTAGCTAGAAGGTAGGGGCGAAGAGCAAATCGCCCGTATACAAAGAGCTTCGCCCGCTTTATTTTATACTTTTTTCTCATTTACTTTTACTAGCGATCGCCAAGGCTAAACATCTTAATTATCAACTTTCTTTTTAGCTGCGATCGCTAGTTGTACTCCTGGAATTTGTCTCAGGCGATCGATTACCTCTACTACTCGACCGTGTTGTATAGCTTTATCCGCATTGACTATTACCGTAGTGCTATCAGCTTCGATTAGCTTCTCTACTTCCCCCTGAAGCCGATCTAGCTGTGTTGGTTGGCTGTCTACGGTTAATTTCCCCTGTTCGTCCAAACTAACCGTTATTTGCTTGTTTTTCTGTACCTCAGCAGTTGCTGCGCCAGGAAGATTTACGGGTAAACCTTCCGAACGAGTGAGATAAAGACTGGAAACAATAAAAAATACCAAAATAGCGAAGATCACGTCGATCATCGGCAAGATATTGATTTTAGGTGGCAAATCTGTTTCTTCAGGTAGGCGCATCTTGTAGGGTTCTGATAAATTGCTATATAAGTTGGTGTCGATCTATTGGAAAATGATTTTTGAAAAAGTTCATTCTGCGCGCGTCGGCTTTATTTCCGATTTTTATGAGCGATCCCGCGCCTTTTCGATACGAAGCGCGATCGCGCGAACCAATCTTACTTATTACAGCAATGTAACATTTGCAGTATAGCCAAATACTACAAAACAATTATCGAGCTTGAGAACTAGAAACAAACGACAGTCAAATAATTCTTTAAGCCTGTTTTCAAATTACTAGTCTCCCTCGGATAAATCTGTGTCTGTTACCATTTCATAACCTTATTCTACTCCATTTACACTTCAGACATTACGTTAAGAGCGTTTCGATCCTTCAGTTATATAATGTTACCCAAAAAACTAGACTTTTTATAGCATTTAAGGTAATGTAATTTTTAAGCTAATATTCTCCATATTTGAGTAAATATTATCTCTTATATTAGCTTTAATATAAAATCCTTTATCTTTCAAAAAGCGCGCTTAAAAAAGAATATTGGAGTAATGCAAATAGACGCAAACGTCACTAAAAATACACATAGTAACAGCAGTAAAGCAGACAAAAACCAGGAAATAACAGCAGAAAAACTTTTGTTTTTTTCTAGAGATAAAGATTGATTAGGAATAATATTTTCAATAACTCCACCTGGAGGAAAGCCAACCCATAGCCCATTTTCTATTTCCCGTGGCTCTGTCCAGTTATTAGCTAGACACCAGGCGATTATTTTTTTTCTATCGTACATACATCCAAGTATTTACTGTCGCTAGGATCGATTATTATACAATATTTTTTCCGACAATGGCAAGATGGCAGGAGACAAAGATCGAGATTGCGCTTTCAAAAATTGAATACTAAAGATAGTAAAAGCCAAATTAACAATAATACTTAACATCAAACTTAAGTTAATTATAAGAATTAAACTAAAAATTTATAGTAATTTTAAGACATAACTATTAGTCAAATTAAGGCTTTTTTTCTAAAAAAGTAACTTTGTTTTATATCTATTTAACTTTAAAGAATCAAGTCTTTTAAAAAATTAGATTTTATGAAGAGCAAGAAAATACTCATATTAGGAACAAGAGGTATTCCAGCAGAGCATGGAGGATTTGAAACATTTGCTCAACGTTTAGCGTTGTACTTAGAGCAACGAAATTGGATGGTGACTGTCTACTGTCAATCTGAAGGAAAAGGAATTTGCAGCAAAAAATGGAACGGAATTGAATTGGTTTATATTCCAAGCGGAAAGAAAAATTCTTTTGGCTCGATTTTGTTTGATTTTAGATCTACACTTCATGCTGCTACGGAAAATGACGGAATCATTTTGACTCTAGGCTACAATACGGCTATCTTTTCTATTTTATATCGTCTATTTGGTAGATTCAATATCATCAATATGGACGGATTAGAGTGGCAGCGTCAAAAGTGGAATGCTTTTCAAAGATCCTGGTTATATATAAACGAACGTATTGGAGCAAGGTTGGGTAATTATCTCATTGCAGATCACCCAGAAATCAAAAAATATCTGGCTCGTAGTATTCGCGAGAGCAAAATTTTTACAATTCCTTATGGAGCTAACGATACCATTCATGATGATGCTTCGCTTCTAGCTCCCTATAATTTGACTGAAAATAGCTACGCTCTAGTTATTGCCAGACCAGAGCCTGAAAACTCAATTTTAGAGATTGTTTCTGCTTTCTCAGATCGCCCAAGAGGCTATAAGTTAGTAGTTTTAGGAAACTATCATCTTCAAAGGTCTAACTATCATTGCCAAGTCCAAGAAGCTGCAAGCGAAGAAGTTTTGTTTGTCGGCGCAATTTACGATTCTAAAATCGTTCAAACTTTAAGAGTTCATACTCGTTTATATATTCATGGACATACTGTCGGTGGAACTAATCCATCTTTAATCGAAGCACTCGCTGCCAATAGCCCCGTTCTCGCTCATGATAATGCTTTTAATCGTTGGGTTGCTGGTAAAGATGCGCATTACTTTAGCGATCGAGCTGAATGTATGCAACAACTAAACGAACTTCTCGATGGTGCTGAAAAACTCGAACAAATGAGTTTGGGAAGTAAGATGCGTTACCAGCAGGCATTTGCTGATGATAAAGACTTAAAAGCATACGAAGAATTGTTCATTTTGCATCTTCAAGGCTCGCCCAAAAAATCACTTTCTCATCAATGGGAATCATCGTAATCATTTTAAAAATTTAGTTTGTGGCAAATTTGTAGATACAGCAAACCATACATCTATGATTTTGTAAAAAATTAAAGCCTGAAATTATTGAATAAAACTAGATATGTAACAAGATATTAAACATGACAGAGAAAAGCATATATCATTCTAGTTCATTAGCCAAACGTCAAAAGCTCTTCCCAGCCGAGACTTCAAGCAAATTCAGCCGAATCATAATAGTTGCTGTTATTTTTAACGCAATTTTAGCAGGTGCTACATTCGTTCTTTTGCAAGCTCTTACTCCGACCTACCGTAGTAGAGGAGCAGCAATTATTCCAGGCGTAGGCTCTCAAGGTTCTGTCGAATTTACAGAAACGACATCCGAATCTGCAAACACACCCTACAGTTATTTGCTGAAAGTCGATCCTCGTGAAAATTATCGCTACATCGCTTTAACCGACGCTGTTCTTGGTAAAGCAGCTTCAGCAATTAACATGAATATAGAAGAATTTGGCGTTCCCGATATTGGCTTGGACAAGAATTCCTCGATTATTGAGTTTGAGGTAACTGGAAAAACCAGGGAAGAAGCACAGCAAAAAGCCCGGGCTTTTTACCAAACATGGGACGAGCGTATTTCTCTATTAAGACAAAAACAAGCTGAAGTACAGAACCAAGGGGTTGAGAGAGAATTAGAAAATACTAACCGTCGGCTCGAAGCTACTCAAAAGAAGATTTCTGAGTTTAGAAATCAGTCACCGCTTAATGTCGGCACTCAAATAGATGTTCTTGCAGAACGGATCGAAGATTTGCGAATCGAGCAAGCTAACCTTTCTGAAAGAAAAAATGGAGCTGATACCCGCGTTCGTCAGCTTTCTAGCCTACTCAAATTAAAGCCAGCACAAGCTGGAGATGCGCTAATCCTGTTAGATGACAAACTCTTTCAAAATAGTTTAAAAAACTACAGCGAAGCGGTGTCCCAATCAGAAATTTTATCTTCTAATTGGTCTGCCGATAGTCCTCAAGTTAGTAATCAAGAAGATAAAAAACAAGAAGCCCAAAATGCGATGATCGAGCGCAGCCGGATCTTGCTTGGCAAACCAGTAGACATCCAGTTTCTATCTCAACTCAATATAGAAGAAGGCGGACGACTCGATCTTGTCGAAGAATTGGTTCGTCTGCAAACAGAACGAGAAGCGTTAGCAACACAGAATCAAACCAAACAGCAGCAAATCGAAGAATTTGAATCGAGACTTAAAACTCTCAATCAAGAGAAATTTATTTTGAGTCGCCTTGAAAGAGATGCTCAAATCTCCGAATCAATTTTCACTGGAGGTATAGCTAAACTTGATGTTAATAAACCCGAATACGCAACTAACTATCCACCACTCCAGCTCATCAAAGAACCGTCATATCCAATTGAAGAAAATGGATCTCAAAGAACGATTATTTTAGGAGCTTTAGCAATTTCGTTTTTATCGACGACTGTTTTAATGACGATCTGGTGGGAAAAATCTCAGCGCGATCGCAGTTTAGAGCCTCAACCGGAAGAGAGCATTTTGGAGGGGAGTAAAGAATGACTTCAATTGAAAATGTTCGAGAGAGCGACATAACTAGAAAAAAGCTACCTAATCTGGTCATTGCAGGGGTAGTAAAAGGAGGAACGACCTCAGTTTACAGTTATCTATCGCTACACCCTGAAATCTGCTGCTCTAGCGTTAAAGAGACGTGTTATTTTTTGGTTCATCGCTATGGTCAGTGGGATAATCGCTATAAAAATAGCAGCGACCCCTACCAGCAATACTGCGACTATTTTGCTCACTGTGAAGATCGACAATACATTTTAGAAGCGACTCCTGGATATTTTGAAGGTGGTCAGCGTGTTGCTGGAGCGATTGAAGACCAACTGGGGGATAAAGTTAAAATTCTCATAATTTTGCGCGATCCTGTAGACCGCTTTTTATCATTCTTTAAATATAAAAAAAGTATGCTCGAAGTCGATAAAACAATATCGATTGAAGAATACATCCAACAGTGTAAAGAGCTTCCTATGGAAGAAAAACTCAAGGAAGAAAATGATACTTACTGGGGAATTGAAGGAGGATTTTACGATAAATATCTTCCCGACTGGTTTGAAACGTTCGATCGCAACGTCAAAGTTCTGTTTTTCGATGATTTGAAGCACGACCCTAGATCTTTTTTAATCGATCTGTGCCAGTGGCTAGAAATAGATCCGACCATTTACGATACAGCTTCATTGGGAGTTGAAAACAAAAGCGTTGGCTATAAGAACAAGTCACTACAGCAATTGGCTCTTAATATAAATACTCGCTTGGAAAAATTTTGGCGATCGCATCCCCAGCTAAAAACCAACTTGAGAAATTTTTATTATGCCCTTAATGGTAACTCCTATAGAGAGACGGTAAGTGATGAAACAATAAGCCATCTCCGAGAGATTTACGCTCCATACAATAAACGGCTGAGGGAACGATTAATAAACCAAGGATATGTCAATCTACCAGCTTGGCTAATTGACGACAAATTATGTTAGATGAGATCGACGATGATACAAACTCAGGATACATTACGTCCAATTTTCGTGGTTGGCAACAGTCGTAGTGGTACTACATTGGTTGGAAGAATTTTAGGCTGTCATCCAACAGTGTTTACCTTCGACGAACTCCATTTTTTCGAGGAACTTTGGAATCCTGATGGTAAGCCGATAGAATTATCACCAGCAGAGGCGGCCTATCTCTTTGCAGAATTACTCAATATTCAGCGTAACGGTTATCTGACAAGAGGAAAAACGGCAGATTTCATCTCTGAAGCAGATAGTCTGGTTAGTGAATTACAGCCTCCCTTTTCGCCTCTATCGATTTTCGCGACTTTTCTGGATTATGAAGCTAAAAAATCGGGAAAAACCCGCCCTTGCGAGCAAACGCCCCAAAACACTCTATACATTGGCGAAATTCTTCAAGAGTTTCCCGAAGCAAGAGTAATTCATATAGTTCGCGATCCCAGAGATATTTTATTATCTCAAAAGCGAAGATGGAAACGTCCTTTTTTAGCCGACAACATACCTAAAAAAGAAGCAATTCGCTATTGGCTGAATTATCATCCAATTACTATCAGTAAAATTTGGCAAGGGAATATTAATTCTGTCAGTAAGTTTTCTCAAGATAGTCGGGTCAAAGAAGTACGATTTGAGGATCTTGTCTCTAACCCACAGCAAATTGTTACTGAAATTTGTCAGTTTCTCGACCTTACTTATAGCGAAGAACTCTTAGCAGTTCCTACAATTGGTTCTTCTAATACCCGCGACGACTCTGTAACTAGCGGACTCGATCGCTCTAAAGTCCAGAATTGGTGTAGTGGTGGACTAAAAGAAGTTGAAATATTTTGGTGTCAAAAACTGACTGAGATCTTAATGGAAAAATACGGTTACGAACTAAAAGCAATTTCCCCTAATCCCCTGAACCTGGCACTTAGCCTCTTGAGTTTTCCAATTAAGCTAGCTTTAGCTATTCCTTTTAGCTTAAACAGAGTTCGTAATTTAAAAACAGCAATCGCTCGGCGTTTAACTTAGCCAGATCCAATTTGCGATCGCGACAATATTTAATTATGTCCGTGAGTTTAATTTTGCAAAATCAAATTCAAATTCTAATAACCATCGAGTCGCCAATTAATGAACTCAACAAACATTATCAGTTACCTTAATAAAGCCTGGTGTTCGCCATCTCTGCGAGTGATGTTCCTAACCTTTATTGGTATGCTGTTGACTCTGGTGGTAGACATACTCATGGCTGCAAGGTTGGGTACGAGTCAAACTACCGATGCCTTGATAATTGCCCTTAGCTTACCCAGGTTAATCGATACAGTAAGTCGCGACGGCACTAAATTCAGCCTGATACCTTTATTTATCGAACGCCGAAATACACTAAGTGAAGACTCTTTCAATGTCTTTGTCAGCGGAATTATTAATGTCGTATTAATTGGCGGAATTTTGGCAATGATTGTGTTCGAGTTGCTGGCTTCAGGAATTGTGACACTACTCGCCCCAGGATTTTCTAGCGCAGGGACAGCTCAGGCGACTCTTTTATTTCGTGCTTGTGTACCCATAGTAGTTTTTGCCCCAGCCAATGCTATTTTGAGCGTATTACTCAATAGCCAAAAACGCTTTTATGGTGTTGCTTTACGCAACGCGATCGCTCCTGGCTTCATGTTGGCTGGTTTTGGGCTAGCTTGGGGGCAAAGTAATATCGCTTTCTGGGTAGCTCTAACTTATGCCCTTGGTTTTGGTGTTTTTTTTCTAGCCTTATTTATAGATGCAGCTCGCTCTGGATACCGACACTCTTGGAAAGCCTGGAGTTCTCGCGACGAGCTATCTCGTCTTTGGGAAGCTGGTTTTTTGCCAACTTTAGGCTTTATTATCGGACAACTAGGACGCTTAATTACTCGTCAAGTCTTAGTTTCTTTTGCTGCTGTCGGTGCGATCGCGACTTTTTACTTTGCCGTGCGCCTAGTTTCTGCTGCCCAGAGTATTATCGGCGTTAGTATTGCTACTACAAGCTTGCCAAATATGACAGAACAGGAACTAACGGGACGAAAATCGCAATTAGCATCAATAATACGCAGAAATATTGTCAAAGTATTGTTAGTCAGCTTACCAGCGGTCATCTTTATCGTCTTCTTTAACAAACCAGCGATCGATTTACTCTACGGACACGGTTCTTTTAATGAAGCTTCGATCGAGCAGACTTCACAAATATTTATCTGGTTGGGACTGAGTTTGATTTTTATTTCTATAGTTCCCGTAATCAATGCTGGCCTGTATGCACTGAGAGCTTATCGAGCCGTTTTCTATATTATGTTTAGCATGGCATTAGTTAGTGTTTTTCTAGCGTGGCTGTTTTTACAATGGTTAGGCTTGATTGGAATTGCGATTTCTGCACCTTTGGCTGCATTAGTAAATGTAATAGCAATTATTTACGTTCTTCAAAGATCGAAGATTAACTTGCTTTCGGCATAACGCGAATTATTAATAGTTGAATAAAATTACCCAATTTTTTTACCTAACTATTTTCTTATCGAACATACAAAATGACAGTTACTATTTCTAATAAAAACAAATACCTAATTATTGGCGGTACTACCAAAGCAGCAACTACTTCACTGTATTACTACCTTGCCGACCATCCTCAAGTAAATGCTTCTACGTTAAAAGAAACACGTTTTTTTCTCGATCTCGATTATCCAGTTCCAGCACTGGCAGCAAAGTGGACGGATGGGATCGAAAAATATGAGGAGTTTTTTATTAATAAAGAGCAAAATTGTCTTCGCTTGGAAGCCTCTGCCGAGTATCTTTATTCAGTAGGTACTCCTCAAAGGATCGAAGAATCTTTACCTAACGCTAAAATGATTTTTATTCTTAGAGAACCAGTTTCAAGACTTGTTTCTTGGTATAAATTCGCCCAACAAAGAGCGGATATTCCGCCTGAAATGGCGATCGATACATACATTGAGAAACAGTTACAAAGCAATTACTTTCAACAGGCTAAACAACAAAGGATAGCCTTAGATCGAAACCAAGATAAATCTACTCCTCCATCTTTCTTTCTAAGTGCTTTAGAACACGGATGTTATTCGAGTTATCTGCGATCGTACTTCGATATTTTGGGTCGAGACAACGTTTACGTTGCATTTTATGAAGAGCTATGTCAGAAGCCAAAATTAGTGCTGCAAGAAATTTGCTCGTTTGCAGAGATTAATCCAGATTTTTATAGTGACTATACTTGGAAAGTATTTAACCGTAGCCAGACGATGAAAAATGCCTCTTTACATGGTGCTTATGGGCGATTACGTACTAATGTTCGCAAGTACACTCACAATTTACCAATTCATTATTGGTTGCGTCAGATGCGAAAGTGGTTTGATGCCAAAGTTTATTATCGCCTAAACGCTCTTCCTACAGAAGAACCAGAAATATCTCCAGCAGTTCAAACTAAATTAAAAGCTTATTACCAAGAAGAAATTCAAGAGTTAAAAAATTTGCTCGAACGCTCAGTTCCCTGGTACAAAGGTTAGATAAAATGATTTCAAGCTCGATGCGTACTTGGATACGCAAAACAAAATATTGGTACGAAGATGCCAAACAAAAGCAACAGTTATCATTTTGGATAATTTACCTCGTTGCGATTTATTTACCTTTTGAAGAATTTTTCATTAAGTTTACTCCTTTTCGTGGTGGGATTCTCTTTTTATTTCGTCAAATAACTGGAGAATTAATTATTTACGCGCTTTTATTGAAAATAATTTATGAAAGTATATTTCGTGGCAGAACTTTCCGCACTACGCCTGTAGATCCGTTATTTATCGCTTTTATAGTTGCCTCATTTATTTCTATTGGTGTTAATCAAGCATCCATAGCAGGTGGTTTGGTTAATTTGCGTCCTCTACTAAGATATGTAGCAGTTTACTATCTTATAGTTAATTTAGAAATTTCCAAACAGCAGTTGACGTTACTCCTTAAAAGTTTAAGAATAATTTGTTTGATTCAGAGTGTCATAGCCTCTATTCAATATTTTGCTCCCCGCAGTATTACCAAGTTTTTTGTACCGCGCGGTACTGGCGTTGCTTTTGGTGGTCATGAACGATATATGAGTAAAACTAAGGTAGGAGCAGCGGTAGGGACTATAGGCAGACCAGCAGCGTTAACAACCTTTATATTTATCGGTTTTGCCGTTTTTTTAAGCGATATTTTTAGAAAATCCTCAAAATTTATCTTTACGGGCAAAGGTTTGTTGTGGAGTTTAGTTGTTTTTTTTGGAATCTTTGCCACCTTAAAACGTGCTAGTTTGATAATTATTTTATTGCTACCAGTAGTTTTATTGCTACATCTTGGCAAGACTAAAAAAGCTTTAATAATAGGTTGGTTTTATGCAGCCTTTGCCTTTGGATTAGCTCTAACTTTGCTATCAATAAATTTAGATGGAATTTCCTTTTCAGGCAGTCAAGCTAAAACAGAATCAATCGACACCAGTAGCTATTTAGTCCAAATTTTTACTCCAGATTATTGGGAACAGGCTAATGAAAATTCACGGGGGTGGACGCTTAGAACTGTGGGTAGTTCGGTACTGAGGTCTGGTGAGTTTTGGTTTGGCTTGAGTCCAGATCAAAATTTTGTAAGAGATGCTTTGATCGAGCTTAACCCTGCCGATACTCTCGCTCAACAGCGATTTGAAGTATCCGAAGCCTTAGAAGATGTTTATTGGATAGCGATGTTTGCCTACTATGGCATTGTCGGACTGGGAATTTATTTCTCGATCTTGGTGCGACTTTACCTAGCTGGACGATGGCTAACTCTTAATTCTGACGACCCTGACTACCAGTCATTAGGTGCTATATTTTGTAGCATCATCTTGGTTGCATTTGTTTATGGTTGGATAGAAAGACTTTGGGAAGTTAAAGTTTTTAGCTTTTACTTTTGGCTTTTAGCAGGATTAGTAATCAATTCTTGTTCTGCTGCCAAAGAAACACGACGGCTCAGAAGTGAGAAAAAATTATGAACCTTACTGTTCTAAATGCGGGACAAAATTATTACATTCGTGGTGGATCTGATAAATATCAATTTGTACTTTCAGACCTCTTGCATCAACACGGTCATCGTGTAATTCCTTTTGCTACCGATAATCCCAAAAATGAATCTACGCCTTGGTCGAGATATTTTGCTCCAGAGGTGAATTTTACCTCACCAACTTTTAGAGATTTGCTACGGTTTATTTACTCAAAACCAGCCGAGATTGCGATCGCAAGTTTGCTAGAAGAAGCTGCTGTTGATGTAGCTCATCTGCATATTTATTACGGACAGTTAACTGCTTCAATTTTAGAACCACTAAAGCAAGCAGGTATACCAATTATCCAAACGCTCCATGAATATAAAATCGTTTGTCCTGTTTATACTCTAAGGTCTCAGGGAGAAATTTGTCAGGCTTGTCAAGGCAAAGACTTTTGGCAAGCTACGCGCAAGCGATGCAACCGAGGTTCATTGACGCGATCTATGTTGAGTACAGTAGAGTCTTATGTTTCCAAGACACTGGGTTCGGTGAGTAAAATCGATCGCTTTATTACGGTCAGTGACTTTCAAAGGGAAAAGATGATTGAATTGGGAGTTCCTGCTGAGAAGTTGACCACGATACATAATTTTATCGACACTTCAGAAATTGAGCCTAATTGTGAGCCTGGAGAATATTTGCTTTACTTTGGGAGATTAGAAGATTCTAAAGGAGTCTTTACTCTTGTTGAAGCAGCATCTACTCTTAAAGATGTTTCTCTACTAATTGTTGGTGATGGAGAAGCGCGTTTAGAGCTAGAGAAAATTATCGAGCAAAAAGATTTACAGCACATCAAATTGTTAGGTTTTAAACAAAAAGATGAATTATTATCTTTAATTTGTAACAGTATTTGTACCATAGCACCTTCAGAATGGTACGAAACTTTTGGTTTGACTTTGATAGAATCTTTCGCTTATGGACGACCCGTTATCGCCAGTCGTATTGGTGGGATGACCGAGATCGTAACCGACAAAGTTGATGGCTATTTATTCTCTCCAGGTAGTGTCGAAGAACTGCGATCGCGAATGTCGTGGATGGCAACACATCGACACAAAGCTGTAGAAATGGGTTTAGCTGGTAGATTAAAAGTAGAAACTTTATTCAATCCCCAACTACATTATGAAAAAGTTTTATCTGTATATAAAAAAGCGATCCAGTAATCAAAAGCTACAGCAAAAAATTAGCGTTTATTATTTTTAAATACTTGTTATATATACAAATTTATTTGAGATGTTCGGCTAATATAGCGATCGTAAATCATTTGTGAGAATGTTTTTTTTGATAAACCACGGAGGCACGGAGGACACGGAGGTCAGCCATTCCCCGCCTTGAGAAGGCGGGGCTTGACAGCCTGGAGGCTGTCGCCGTTGCGAAGCAACGTCGGTGCGCTCCAGCGCACGACCGCATTCCGCGGTCAGAAAGAAGAGAGTTTTTCACGAAGTTATCCCCGACTGCTAGAACAGGCGATCGCTATTTTATTATTTAGATTGTTCTTAAGTCTAGAATGTCTTAATTTAATTTCCAATTTTTAAATCAAGTATTTAGGCGATCGCTTTTTACATTATTTGGACATCTCTTATACTTTTTAAGGGACAATAAGCACAAGATCGAGAAGTAATTACCAAAATAGGCGATATATTAAGTGCCTGTATGAATAAGCTGAAAAACTCTTATTTTGTAGTAACAATTTAACATCTTTTTATCTGTACAATTTCTAAAAGTTAAGCTATATTTTAAGCTTTATTATTTTAAATTTTGCTCATATTTGGGGTAAATTAAGTAGCTCCACCTAAATGAACCTTGATTTAATATTACGAGCAGAGATTTGTTGTTTTTAATCCCCAAACCCTAATCTTTAATCCCCATCGTAACTATTTCATGTTTAACAAAGTGAGACTACTTCTCATACTTGTTGACAATTTTCTTATTTTAAATTATGAATGAGTTTTCACTTTTAACTAAACTTTTTATTGTTTATTTCTAATTAATAGGTTTGGTAAAGCCAAATAATTTTTAGCATTATAATGGCTAAAATTTCTTGGTGATTATTTTTTGACAGAGCAATATAAATAGCCTAAAAGGAGCTGACTCGTGAAGTTTACCGACCGTTTTTATTCGAGAGGGATGAAAGTTTGTTTTTTAGTAACACTAACTATAGCCACTCTTTTGATTACCATTACCATGAAAGATAGTTACTCAAAAGAGCTTTCTGGTTTCAAAGCTAACTCAAAAACAGTCACAGCAACTTTGGCAGATTCGAGCCGTCAAATTTCAGCAGATTTAATGTGTTTTAATGTCAACACTACTTTAGTAAAATCTTGGAGCGATAACCAGTTTTTAGCAGCTGTCGAACAATTAAATCCTAAATTGTTACGTTTGCCAGGAGGAACTGTAGCCAGCTATTGGGACTGGCGTAAAGGCGGAGTCATCGATGACATTAGTAGTTTACCTGAAGGTTTACCTCGTTTTTTAAGGTTTAAAGCTCGTAACTATACTGCTGGTAAGCTTCCAGAATTTAAAACTGGACTAGAAGCAACCAATAGTACTCCCATCTTTGTCCTAAACTTACTTACCTCTGACCTTAAGTCTCAAATAGAAATGCTAAAAAATGCTAGAGACTTAGGAATGCCAGTAAAATATATTGAATTAGGGAACGAGCTATATTTTAATATTAAAAACTATAAGCAGGTTTTTCCCCGACCTAAAGACTACGCTATCCTGGCTAATAAGTGGACATCAGCACTTAAAAAGGAGTTTCCTGACGCTAAAATTGCTGTTTTAGGCGTAGTTCCAAAACCAGAGAAGCCTCCGCGTCTGCAAAATTGGCATCGCGATCTTTTTAAAGGTCGAAATTCAACTTCAGCAGATGCTGTTACTCTTCATCTCTATACAGGTCATGGTTTAGATAATAACAATAAGTCTTTCAAATCTTATCCTTACTTTAAGACAAAAGACGTACCAATTATCTTAGGAGAGCCATTTAGAGAATGGCAAACGATGCGCGAACGTGACGCTTATAAATTAATTCCTGAAGATCGTAAAATTTGGCTTACCGAATACAACTTAATGGATAAAGGTGTTGCTGGCACTAGGGGACAACAGTATAAGGTAATAGGTAGTTGGGCTCATGGTTTGTATACGATGGCAATGAGCTTAGTTTTCTTAGAAGAGCCACGTGTGGAGATAATGTGCAATCATGTTTTAATCGGAAATTCTCGCTTTGCAGCGATTTTAGCCGACGAAAAGAGTTTGCTCGATCCTAAAAATAAGAATTCAGCCACACCTTTAAGTCTGTCTGCTACCGGTTCGGCTTTACAGCCTTTAGTAGACTCTACTGCTGGAATGTCAACAGCTCATCAAATAAATTTTTCGGGCAATGTTAGTTTGAAGGGTCAAGATAATTTTCGCTATCCCGCTTTAACTGGTTGGGTGTTTAGTAATGACAGTCAGAGTAAGGCAGTAATTGTTAATCTTTCTGGTCGAAAATTCAATGTAAATTTGAACGATTTATTTAAACGAAACACAAGTTACGAACAAGTCTTTGGGAATCCTAAAACTTTAGTAGGCGATCCTCAAGCACTCAAGCGTAAGACAGGTAAAACTAAACGTTCTATAGTCTTACCAAGTTATTCCGTAACCAAACTAAATTAATATTAGCATCGGCTTTTGTTATTTAGCGTACATTTCTTGGCGATCGCATTTATCGAGATGTATTAACTCCAGTTGACCGCCTACTTCTTGAATCTGGGCGATTTGCTGTAAATATAATCCTCGAAAAATACTGGCAAAAAATAAAGTTGCGATCGCTACTATCAAACCTGCTGCGGTAGAGGTTAGGGCTTCTCCAATACCTCCGGTGACTCCTGCTGCTTGAGATGATTCGATATCCCCCAACTGCAAGGAAGATAGAGAAGTAATCAGACCTAAAACCGTACCCAGTAAACCTAGCAACGGAGCAACGCCAATAACTGTATCCAATGAGTTGTTAAAACGCTTGAGTAGGGGAATTTCAGCCTGAGCAGCACTTTCTAGGGCTAGTTTAAACTTTTGGGGTGTAGAGCGTTCTAAAGATAGAGCAACTAAAAAAATACGAGCAACGGGTAAGTCTCGATGTCGTTTGAGCATTATATTAGCTGATTCTGCGTCGTCTCGATAGAGATTAAGTAGTTGCTTTGTAACTTTATTCTGCTGACGAGATATCTTGAACCAAAAAAGCGATCGCTCTAAAATGATGGCGACAGAATAAATTGATAGTGCTAGCAGAGGATACATTACCACTCCGCCACTGACAAATAATTGTCTAATAGTTTCCATGTTCTATCCTCGTTTTAATTAATATAAAAGTTAAAGCTAAATCTAACCTCTAATGCTTCCAAAGGAAACTCAGGGGGTAAAGGAGCAAAAGGAGCTGACTTTTGAACCAGATCGAGAAACTCGCGATCTACCTCTGGTGAGCCAGAGCTTTTAATTATTTTAAGTTCAGTAATTTGACCATTTTTCTCAATATTAAAAGCTAAAAGGGTAGCATATTCTTCTATTTCTTCTTCATTTACTCTGTACGAAGGATTCCAATTGCGCTCAAATTTTCGTCCCATTTCGGCGTGATAAGCAGCCAAGTCAATATCTTTTAGCGCGTTCAGTTGACCAGGATTTAAAACACTTTTAAAAGTTAAAGCTTCTTCACTAAAAAAAGCATCTCCTCCTCCATTAGCAAGGCTTTGCTGATAGTCTCCTCCTAACAAAGCTGATGCACCACTATCTTCAGTTGGTTGTGAGGGAGTAGTTGTAGTTTGTGGTAGTTCTGGTTGAGTCGGAGGCGAATTAGTAGCAACCGAAGGCTCTGGTTCTGGTTGGGGAGTTGCTTCAGGTTCGGGCTTTGGTGATTTGGTTAATGGAACATCCGTACTTGCTTCAGGTTCTAGTTCGGGTTCAGGTTCAGGTTCGGGTTCGGGTTCGGGTTCGGGTTCGGGTTCGGGTTCGGGTACAGGCTCAGGTTCGGGTTCAGGTTCAGGTTCGGGTTCAGGTTCGGGTATCGGCTCAGGTACAGGTTCAGGGACAGGTTCGGGAGATAAGGCTGCTGTTCCTTCTGTAATAGGTTCTTCTAAAGTAGGATTTGGAGCTACTTCACCAGCTTCTTCATCAACAGTAGTTTCTTCAGACTCCGTACTGTTTTGAGCAACTGAATTTTCTGGAGCTAATATATCGGCTTCTGGTGGCTCTTCACTTTCTTCTTCAGGAATCACTACAAAATCAATCGGCTTATTTTCTTCAGGTTTTTCTTCAACAACAGGCTGTAAACGCTGATATGCAACAAAAAGAAGCAACAACAAGCCATGAAGCAATACAGAAGCCAAAACAAATAGCCACTGGCGATGAAAACCACGACGATTTTCTACAGTTGGGGTTTGTCGGTCTTTTTTATTGGCTGGCTTGAGGTTTACCATTATTTAAGTCGCCCCTTAGCTAGATCGCGATTGAGGTAATTTTGTTTGCATTCAACCCTAGCAAATTTAACCTTTATTTGACTGAGAAATCGGCGTTCGAGTTACTTCAAGCGATGGCATCCCCAAAACACTAAAGTATCCTTGAGAACAACCATCAACCATCAACCATTAACAAAAACCTATATTTGCCGAACCTACCCTATTTAAACGAGAACCGCTATAGTTTTTCATCATCACTCTGATAAAAAGACTCGATGCCAAAACCGACAGCGCGAGGATGATTTAATTCTCGTGCCAATTTTAATACGGCAGTGCGTCCAACTTCAGTTTCAAAAACCGAAGAAAATACAATGTCAAGATCGGCACTACAAAACTGCTTCAATCTAGTAGGAAAACCCATAATAGCTGCTTTAATTACATATACTCCTCGCCATCCTCGTTCATAAGCAGCCTGTAATTGTGTATAGCTAGCAACAGATTCGTCCAACGCCAACACTGTATTATGTGCCTGAGCCAGTTGCATCATGTCAGTCAGGCGATCGCTCTTCAAAGGCTGTTCGACAAAGGCGATCGCATCTAAAGTATCCGTGACGCGAAGTAATTTCTTAGCCTGAGATAGATCTAATCCTCCGTTAGCATCAAGTCTCAATTTAACTGTGGCGGGAAAGCTATCGACTAATTGTTTGAGAATTTCGATTTCTTCTTCTAAAGGATATACGCCAATTTTCCACTTAAAAGTAGTTGCTGACTGATGCCGATGCCAAGCAGATAAAGCTTTTTCTCCCGCAGGAAGTAAATAGCAATAGTTAAGATCGCTAAAATCATCACCAGATAAACTATCAGATAAACCCAACCAGGCAGACTCAAAGGCAAATTGACAAGCAGGTAAGCAGTCAGGAATTGCCAAAATGTTTTCTAGACTAATCTCTCCTTTTAACTGTTGGCAAAAGTTCAGTGCTTCAGACAAAGTTTCTGAACCAAACCAGGGTAAAGGAGCAATTTCTCCCTTACTAACGCCTGTGGAGTTTTCCAAGGTAATAATAATACCCTCACGTATTTGCCATACTCCGTGACTAGTACGTAAAGGCTGTTTAAAATGACGCTGATAAATTTCAAACTTAAACTTCAAGCGATCGCCTATTTAATCCAAAATATCTTTCTAACCAGATAGTTAATCGCTAATTCAATGTCTACTAAAGCGAATACCTAAGAAAATATCGTATAGAAAGCCGAGAAAGTTTTTACCGTTTAAAAGTCCTAAAGACTGTTCGCAACCTTTAGCGTCTAACAGAGGTTTAGTTTGGCGATAAGCAGACTGATATTTATACCAGGGAATAGAAGGCCATAGATGATGTATCAAATGATAGTTTTGTCCCAAAATTAAAATGTTTAAGATTGGACTGGGATAAACTCTAGAATTCTTCCAGCGATCGCGTTCGTGAAAAGGTCGATGGGGTAGATAGTCAAAAAATAGTCCTAATGCCATACCAACCACACAGGCTGGAACAAACCAAAAGTTCATTACATAACCGATAAAGCCGTAATGAATCCCCAACATCACGATAGTAATTAGAAATAATCTGCTAAGAAACCACTCTAACAGTTCGTATTTGCGCCACAAACGTCTTCTAAAGAAAAAGAACTCGTGATAGAAAAAACGGGCAGCGATCAGCCACAAAGGTCCGCCTGTTGAGACGAAATGGTCGGGGTCGTTCTCTGGATCGTTTACATGAGCGTGATGCTGTAGATGTACCCTCGTAAACACGGGGAAAGCGAAACCAAGCATTAAAGCACTACAATGCCCTAATATAGAATTGACTATACGATTGCGGTGTGCGCTATTATGAGAAGCATCATGAATAACCGTTCCTGACAGGTGTAACGCTAGCACGTTAGCTATAAAAGAACACCAATCTAGAAATCCCCAGCAAAAATAACCGATAGTTGATATAGTCAGCAACATAATCGCTGCGATCGTCATCAACACATTAAGATTAAATCCACCAGGAGCTTTTAAATACTCTTTTGGTATTCGCAGTGTCTGAGCCGACTGCATCTTCTTGTTCGCTCCTCTAAATTTTTATATACTAGTTTTTTAAGGTAGTTTACACCAAAATTAAGTCTTGGTAAAGAATTGTAAAGTTATTTACCGTATTCTCTCATTTAACTATCGACTAATTTAACAATTTAATCGCTAAAAAGATTTTGTCTAGAGCATTGAATACATAAGGCGATCGCTACGGCATTTGAGCCAAATAATCTTCGTAACCTAACTTATCGAGTTGTTTTTGCTTGGAAAGCACCATCTCAGAAAGATCCTGACGATATTGCTCGACTTGACTTTGTAATTGTGAATTAGTAGTTCCTAAAATTTGCACTGCCAATAATCCAGCATTTTGGGCATTACCAATAGCTACGGTAGCCACGGGAATTCCTCTAGGCATCTGCACGATTGAATAAAGAGAATCGACTCCTTTAAGTTGGCGAGTAGTCACGGGTACACCAATAACAGGAAGAGGAGTTAAAGAAGCTACCATTCCTGGTAGGTGGGCTGCGCCTCCCGCACCAGCGATAATTACTTTGATGCCTCTTTTGTGAGCATTGCTGGCATAGTCTACCATTCTTGTGGGAGTTCGATGAGCAGAAATAATTGCGACTTCGTAAGGGACAGAAAAATCGGCACAAACGGCGATCGCACTAGCCATAGTAGGCAAGTCAGAATCGCTGCCCATGATGATGCCAATTAACGGGGTGGTTTCAGTCAAAGTTTTGTCAAATTGCAATTCTCAATAATGTATTTTATCAGTGAACAGTAAAGAGTAAACAGTGAATAGTGAATAGTTAGTTTATCTATGAAGTGACGATCTTTCAGCAATAACAGAGTAGGGCGATAACTAATCAAATAGTTTGTTTGTATTCCTCGACTCTCAATTAATTTATATAGTAGCTTAGATTCTCAAAACGAACTGAACCTGAACGCTTGTTGTATCGATATAAATATCAAATGACGATAGATAAATTAATTGTTAATGCTCGAGTTGTTGGCTACCAGGGTATACAGCAAATTGCGATCGAAAATAGAATTATTAAAGCAATTGCACCACAGCTAGACTTGTCTGCAACAACCCCAATCGATTTAGCAGGAGATTGGCTATCTTTGGGTGGGATAGATCTACAAATTAACGGTGGTTTGGGCTTGGCTTTTCCAGACTTAGAATTAGAAGATCTGCCGAAGTTCCAGCAAATTTGTGATTTTCTCTGGCAACAGGGGGTAGACGGCTTTTTACCGACTATAGTAACTACCGCAGTCGAAAAAATACAGCGATCGCTCTCTACCATAGCGCAGTTTATGACCGCCCAAGACGATACATCGCCTACAGCCAAAGTTCTGGGGGTTCATTTAGAAGGGCCATTTTTGAACTACAAAAAACGAGGCGCACACCCAGAACAATATTTATTGCCGTTGACTGTTGAAAATATTAAACGAGTTTTAGGTGAATACAGTCATATTGTCAAGGTGATAACTCTCGCACCAGAATTAGACAGTAGTAATATTTCGATCGCCTATTTACGCGATCGAAATATTACCGTTAGTTTAGGACACTCTTTAGCTACAGCCAGCCAAGCCAAACAAGCATTTGAACGAGGCGCATCGATGGTAACTCATGCTTTTAATGCAATGCCTGGTTTACACCACCGACAACCAGGATTATTAGGTGAAGCAATAGTCAATCCTGACGTTTACTGTGGTTCGATCGCTGATGGCAATCATGTTTGTCCCACAATGCTAGAAATCATTCTTAAAGCTAGCAACTATGATAAAGGAATCTTTTTAGTGAGTGATGCCCTATCTCCTATGGGTTTACCAGATGGTGTTTATCCCTGGGATGCGCGAGAAATTATCGTCACCGAAGGTACGGCTAGATTGCCTGACGGTACGCTGTCGGGAACATCTTTACCTCTACTGACAGGAGTAGAAAATTTGGTTCGGTGGGGCTGCGATCCAGATAAAGCAATCGCCATGGCAACAGAATCTCCAAGATCGGCGATCGATCTGTCTGGTATTGCTATTTCACAACCAGCCAATTTATTGCGCTGGCATCTTAACTCAGATCGGCAAATATCTTGGTCGAGAATTAATTTAAAGCCTTTGTGACTTCTTTTAGTTTCTCTGTCAAAAGTTATATTTTTGTTTTCCCAAAAAATTTAGTGCAATTGCTTACTACTAAAGCTTACAAAAGATTTTTAAATCGAGATTAGTCAAGTAGATTTTACAAAACGTTACAAAGTTAGCTATTATGTTTACAGAACTTAATAAATAAAGATTATGACTATAGTTACTGACGAAAACGGCATTATGAATAACTTTGCATCTGAACCTCAGATGTATTACGCAGAAGCTCCAACTTCCAAAGACAAACGCGGTTATGTATTATGGGGGGCGATCGCAACAGCCTTGATTACTACTTCAGTTTATGTAGCTATGGTTGTAAGTTAGTAATTTTATTTTCAGATTCAATTATAACTAGTTCATTGTGTAGTAATGCTTTTGGTTTTGAACTACTTAAATTCCAATAAATTTTTTTTTATTATTGCTAACTAATTTGTTAGCAAGCAAATGTTTAATTTACATTCAGATCGATTTAAAACCAAAGTAAATTCTGCTTTCCAACTATTAGAAAATTACAGGTTAGGAGAGCGCGATTTTAGTCGATTCAACTTATCAAAAATTGCTTTAAACGATGTCAACTTAGCTGGTATCCGTTTGAATCAAGCCGATTTAGTCGAAATAAACCTGAGTCGTTCTGTTTTGAAGCAGGCAGATTTAGAGCAAAGTAATTTAAGCAAGGCGAATTTATGGCGTACAGACTTTCAAAATGCCAACTTAAAGCAAGCAAGTTTAAATAGTTCTTTGTCGATCGGTGCTAATCTAAAACACGCTATTTTGCGAGAAGCTTTGTTAGAAAAAGCAGATTTACGGCTAGCCTGTTTGTACGAGTCTGACTTGAGTAATGCAAATCTCGAAGGTGCAAATCTAAGCTATAGCGATTTAAGAGGGGCTAATCTGACGGGAGCTAATTTAAAGCAGGCTATTTTAACGGGAGCGTCTCTAGCTGGGGCAAATCTGCAAGGGGCAAATTTAGAAGGGGCAATTTTGACTCTTAGTAGTTTTGGGTCACAATGATTCGATCGAAGTAAGAAGGGTCAAGTCCTCGACCAATATCAAAAGGTTTCAAACAGTTAAAGGCGACTAAATATCTTTTATTGAAAATAATAATTAAGAAAACAAGAGCCGAAGACTACTCGCAAGTCAGCGATGATTCAAAATCGATGAAATACCAGAAAAAACAATCGGACAGTGAGAGTGAAATAGTAGTAGCCAAATACAGTTCTCCAAATGTGAAGAATGTTTTGAGTGCTACGATACGAGAATTGGGCAAAATGTTTCCAGACTGTCGTTGCCTGCTGTATCGTTTTGAAGCAGAAAAAGAGGTAATCATCGAACATGAGTCGTCTCCAGGATATATGTCATCCTTGTTGGGTCAACATTGGTATATAACCGATAATCCATTCTTTTCTCAAGCTCGAAATCTCGATTCGGCACTTATAGTTAATAACGTTACAGATAGTAGCCAGATCTTAAAATATCCAGCTTTAAAACAGAAAATACTTGAAGCTGCGGTTCATTCCTGGCTGATATTTCCAATTCGCGATCGCGATCGACTATTAGGTGCTATAGAACTTCATAGTAAAAATAAACAGCATCAGTGGCGATCGCAGGATGTAGGCTCGATTGAAGCATTAGCCAACAGCATCGGAGCAGCTTTAAGTCAAGTTGATGTTTGCCAGAATTTGGTAGACTTAAACACTCGCCTGGCTTCAGTAGAAAGGGTTCAGAGTAATTTAATTGCGATTGTAGGACATGAGCTACGAACTCCACTATCGACAATCAAAATTTGCTTGGAAAGTCTAGCAACTGAACCAACTATGCCAGCAGCAGCCAAAACTATCATGTTAGATACTGCTTTGCAAGATACTGGTAGACTAGAAACACTAATTCAAAGCTTTCTGACACTTTCTAAATTAGAAGTAGGCAAGGCATACCGTAATATAGAGTCTACCGATCTTACCTATGCTCTAAATTTGGCTTTGTGTCGTATCAAAACAACCGAACGAATTAAAAATTTACCCAAGATCGAAGTTAAATTTCCTTTACAGCTACCTTTAGTACTAGTAGATATAGATGGTTTAATAGAGGTTTTGATTCGGCTTTTAGATAATGCCTGTAAGTTTACTCCTACAGACGGTGAAATTACTATCTCTGTTCTAAATTATGAAGACGATTTGAGAGATCCCCAGCAGATGTTAGAAGTAGTTGTTAGTGATACGGGGCGAGGAATTGAGTCTAGTCAGCTCACAACTATATTCGATCGCTTTTCCCAATCAGAAGACTATCTTAGGCGCACCGCTAACGGCGTTGGTTTGGGCTTAGTAATTGCCCGTAAAGTTATCGAAGTCATGGGTGGTAAGATGTGGGCGCAGAGTGAAGGGGAAAATCGCGGTAGCCAGTTTCACTTTACAGTACCGATTGAAATTTAAAAGCAATCAAGGGCTTTGCCCAGCTATAGCAATCCTAATCGATCTCGTGAAAAACTCTCTCTTCTTTCATACCTCTGTGTACGACCTGCCTCTGTGGTTTATTCAAAAAAAGTTTTCACACACGATCCCCAAACGCTATATTAGCTCTTAGCTTTAAGAAAAACTGCGAGGCTTGAAATTTCTTAGACATATTAGACATAGTAAGTAGCAAAGTTAAATTAAAGGAAATGCTTACGTTAGACGTTATATTTAAAACTTTAATAAAAAATATTAATAATTTAGCGATGGTTTCGTTAAACTGCTGATAGTCAAAGATTGTTTTATTTACTATTTCAAACTAAGCCAGCCTAAATTTATATAAATGCTCGTTAATTTAAAAATTAATAATTTTGCCTTAGTCGATTCGCTCGAACTCAACTTAGACAACGGGTTAAGCGTTTTGACAGGAGAAACAGGCGCAGGTAAATCGATTATTCTCGATGCCATCGATTTGGTATTGGGGGGAAAGGCAAACAGTCGCATAATTCGTAGCGGTAGCGATCGCTGTTTAATCGAAGCCTCATTTCAAATTAATTCTAGGCTTAATGAGTGGTTGGAAGAACAAGAGATAGATTCAATTGAAGAGGACACCATAGTTTGTAGCCGAGAAATAGTTGCAGGCAAAACTAATGTTCGCTCTCGCAGTCGTGTAAATGGAGTTTTAGTCAATCTTCCCTTAATGGCGCAACTGCGATCGCGTCTGGTAGAAATAACCGCTCAAGGACAGACGGTAAATCTTTTAATTTCTGAAAAACAACGAGACTTATTAGATGCCTATGGTGGTAAACTTATTGGCAAACAGCTAAATAAAGTAGCCCAGGCTTACGAGATAACCCAAAAGGCGAAAAAAACTTTACAACGGCGCATTCAATCCGAACAAGAATTGCTACAACGGCAAGATTTAATTCAGTTTCAACTCAAAGATTTACAGATAGCCGAATTAACTGACGAAAATGAACTAGACGAGTTAGAACAAGAGCGCGATCGCTTGTCTCACGTTGTAGATTTACAGCAGTTAGGCAACCAAGCGTATCAACTACTATACGAAGGAGATAACGATGCACCAGCAGGGGCGGATCTTTTAGGTAAGGCAGAATCTTGTCTGATGGAAATGACAGAATACGACCCCGAACTGTCTTCTATCCTAGAAATGATCCAGTCGGGATTAGCTCAAATAGTCGAAGCTGGACAACAAATCTACAGCTATAGCGAAGGTTTAGAAGCAGATCCCGAACGTTTAGAAGAGATTGAAACTAGAATTAGACAGCTAAAAAATATCTGTCGTAAATACGGCCCAGATTTAAGTGATGCGATCGCGCTTTACGAACAGCTACAGCAAGAACTGGCTCAAATCACGAGTTCGGGGCAATCTATTGAAGCGGGTGAGCAAGAATATCAGCAGGCTTTAGGCAAGTTAACTATCGAATGTCAAAAGCTGACTCAACTACGACAAAAAGCAGCTACAAAACTAGAAACACAGCTAGTTAAAGAGTTGAAACCTTTGGCGATGGACAAGGTGTTGTTTGAGTGTCGCATTATCGAATGTTCTCCTACTGTAATGGGTGCGAATAAAGTAGTGTTTTATTTTAGTCCCAATGCGGGTGAAACTATTCAACCCCTATCGGTCATTGCTTCGGGAGGAGAAATGAGTCGATTTTTGCTGGCACTAAAAGCCTGTTTTACAGACGCAGAAGTAGGTTCTAGTACCCTAATTTTCGATGAAATTGATGCGGGGGTATCGGGTAAAGTCGCTCAAGCGATCGCCGAAAAGCTACATCAGTTGGGAAAACAACATCAGGTGTTATGCGTGACGCACCAACCCCTAATTGCAGCAATGGCAAATTCGCATTTCAAAGTTGAGAAAACGATCGTCCAAGAACCCAAATCAGGACAGAAAAACGGTTCTGCTACCCGCGATATTCGTACCGTAGTTAGAGTTAAACCTCTGAGCGATCGCCGAGTGCGGGTAGCGGAATTAGCTCAAATTACGGGGGGACATTCTGCTGATGATGCGATCGCCTTCGCTGAATCTCTATTAACTAAAGCAGCTAAATATCGAGCGAATCAAGCTAATTAACTGATGTTAGACATCTTCTAATCGATCGGTCGAGACTGGGTAAAGGGTAACGGGGAGTCGCTCGATATTACACCCTTATCCATTTAATAATTATTGTTGACCGTTAACTGTTGATGGGCGATCGCTACACCTAAAGATTAGACAATAACCATAAACAAACGCAGTACAATAACAGGGGTAAGCAATTTGCCTCTGTTTTATCATAGATAGAATTGTTTGCTAGTTAAATTCTCAATTTCTGACAAATATGGATGCCTTCGCCCCAATTTCTCCAGAATGGACTAAATCAGCAGTTCATGCGGTAGACTTTTGTTGTCCGAGCTGTAAAAATCCACCCGCAAAGGCGAAAAATGTTTGGCTCAATCGTCGCGCACCTGTAAGTACTAATAATCGACGTAAATACCAGGAATTCTATCTGTGTGAATGCGATACTTCCTGGTGGGGTTGGAGTGACGATCGCCCGCCTTCGGAATCAAACGATAAATAAGCTGGCTCTCTTTTTTAGTAACATAAAAAGCTCTATTCTAAAATATGACAATTATCTACAAATTGAATGCAGTTCGATAAAATTCTGATCGCCAATCGAGGAGAAATTGCTCTACGCATTTTACACACCTGTGCTGAAATGGGCATTGCTACTGTAGCGGTACACTCGACCATCGATCGCCAAGCTCTTCACGTTCAGTTGGCAGATGAGAGTGTTTGTATCGGTCCTCCGCCATCTGGCAAAAGCTATCTTAATATTCCTAACATCATCGCTGCTGCTCTAACGCGCAACGCTACCGCTATTCATCCTGGTTATGGCTTTTTGGCAGAAAATGCCCGTTTTGTCGAAATTTGCAACGATCACCAGCTAACCTTTATCGGTCCTTCCCCCGAAGCAATGTTAGCTATGGGGGATAAATCTACGGCAAAAAAAACCATGCAGAAAGCTGGAGTTCCTACTGTTCCTGGTAGCAATGGTTTACTACGCAATGAAGAAGAAGCTAAAGCTTTGGCGGATGAAATTGGTTATCCAGTCATGATTAAAGCTACTGCTGGCGGTGGCGGTAGGGGAATGCGCTTAGTGCGAGACAAGAGCGAGCTAGTCAGAATGTTTCAGGCTGCACAGGGAGAAGCGGAAGCTGCTTTTGGCAACGGCGGGGTATATTTAGAGAAATTTGTTGAATGTCCGCGACATATTGAGTTTCAGATTATCGCCGACAGTCACGGCAATGTCGTACATTTAGGTGAAAGAGACTGTTCGATTCAGCGTCGTCATCAAAAGCTATTAGAAGAAGCACCAAGCGCGGTTTTAAGTCCTCAGTTACGCCAGAAAATGGGAGATGCTGCGGTAAAAGCAGCTCAATCTATTGGTTATGTCGGTGCAGGAACGGTAGAATTTTTGCTAGATAAGTCGGGGGATTTTTACTTTATGGAAATGAATACCCGCATTCAGGTAGAGCATCCTGTAACTGAAATGGTCACGGGTATGGATTTAATTGCCGAACAAATTCGGGTCGCTCAGGGAGAAAAATTAAGATTCACTCAAGAGCAGGTAAAGTTAACAGGTCATGCGATCGAATGTCGCATCAATGCAGAAGATCCTACCCATAACTTTCGTCCTCATCCAGGACGAATTAGTGCCTATCTTCCACCAGGAGGACCAGGAGTAAGAATGGACTCTCATGTTTATACAGATTATGAAATTCCTCCTTACTATGATTCTCTAATTGGAAAACTAATTGTTTGGGGAGAAGATCGCAATACTGCGATCGCTCGAATGAAACGAGCTTTAAGAGAATGCGCGATTACTGGAGTTCCAACTACTATTGAGTTTCACCAAAAAATACTAGAAGTACCCGCCTTTGTATCTGGCGAAATATACACTAATTTTATCGCCGAACATCTTAGTGATTAATATCGCTTCGAGCGATCGCTTTAAACTAGTGAGTCAACGCCATCGTAATTAGTCCTTGTTGACCTACCAAAATCTCTCTTAGTAAAGTACAGAGTCCTACCAGAATAATCGGAGTTATATCTACCCCTCCAATGGGAGAAACTATTTTACGTAGGGGTTTTAAAAAAGGTTCTGTAGGAAAGACCACTAGGCTAAAGGGAAATTTGCCAACTTCGGCTTGGGGATACCAGGTAAGAACAATCCGAAAGATAAATAAAATTGTCATTAACCCTAGTAAAAGGCTGATTCCTATAGTTGCTACTGATGAATTCATATCTTCGATTGAATTTTAAATAAAAAGCCCAAATTAAGCTTTGTTAACGTTTATTGTCTGTATCTATTGTACTGTCATTAGAAATCGAATGAATTAGGCTATTGCTGGCGATCGCTAATAACTTACTCGATCGCCAGCAATAGCCTAATTAACTTCAAATTTGTTTAAAAAACTTTTAAGATCATAAAACAACGTAAAATATTAAAGTAAAAACAAAAAATAGTCAGGATCAAAAATTATGACTCCTTCATTAGCTAATTTTCTTTTAAGTATAGGTTTAGGTGCAGTAATCGTGGTTATTCCTGCGACCATAGCACTAATCGTTCTCAGTCAAAGCGACAAAATCGAACGTGGATAATGCTCGTCTATTGTTAATCTTTGGTTAGTAACGTCAATATAAATAATTAGACGGCGGAATTATCTCTAGCTGTAGAGAGGCGGTAACGATCGCAATTCCGTCGTTATATTTTAATCTTGCGATCGCGATCGCAAATCGCCTATGTTAAAAAACAGTAGCGAATATAATAACCATTAACACGCTTGATGTGAATTAGCTTTGTTCTAGTTTACTGGTTTTTAGCTTTTAGCTCTTAGCTTTTAAGAAAACTTGGAAATTTAAGTTTATATGCTAGACAAGCAAGACAATCTCATCTCTAGAGAACGTATTTAAAGGGTTTTAAGTCTTTTTAATTCACATCAGACGTTTAACATACTTTTATACTTTATATTTGTGTCTGTCTGACTTTAAGTAAAGTATGAAAGTACACTACTTAAAATAGCTATAGATAAAATAGATATTATTAAAAATTGAGAGAACCAGATCGGGAGAGAAGTAATGGTCAATTTTGGGCTGAATGCAGCAGCTATTTTAGGTTTATTTTTAGCAGTAGCGGGGGCTGGACTGTTTTTCTTACGTTCTATTCGCCCAGAGTTGGCAAGAGATTATGATATCTTTTTTGCTGCTGTAGGTTTACTCTGCGGAGTCATCCTATTGTTTAATGGCTGGCGACTCGACCCCATATTACAGTTCGGTCAATTTTTGCTTACGGGTACAACTGTTTTCTTTGCTTTTGAAAGCATTCGGCTGCGTGGGGTAGCAACAGAACAAGCAAGACGCAATACGCCAACGGTAGATCGCGATCGCCCTGTAAGTTCTAGCAGAGTTTATACTGAAGCAGAATTAGACAAAATCGATCCCTACGATAATGTTTATGAGGGAGCTAAACCCAATTACAATAGCCCTAGATTAAGAGGCTACGACGATCCTCAACCCCGTCCGACTCGTCGTTCCCCCGCTCGAAATAGACCTGCACCCACAGCAGATCTAAGAGATGCACCCAGACGCAGACCAGTGCGTAATCGTCCCGAACCAAACGACTATATAGGCACAGCCCGCGCTCCTCAAGACGATCGCTATGGTTATGCCGATCGCGATATCCGCCCTCGTCGCCCCGCTACTCCAACCACAGACGGTTATGATGACTGGGATCGTCCCAGATCCGCTCCTCGTCCCCGTCCTCGTCCTACTAGAGACGATATTTATTCCGAACCTACTCCTCCTACAGAAGCAATTCGTAGACCAGGACCAGCAGATTTAGGTAGAAGCTACGAACCAGAAGACGATTACGGCGCAGATAATTTAGGTAATAGTTACGACGATCGCGATTTAGGCAGAAGTTATGACAAGCCAAATAATGAACCAGAAGAATCAATCCCAGGGGATTACGTAGTAGATTACCAGCCTTTAGATGATTCGGAAATCGATCGCGATTACGACGACGCAGATGAATATGACGATTATGATGATAGTTACGATGAAGGTGATTATCCTTACGATGATTATCCACAGCCAACATCGCGCCCACCAATTAACTTAGGTAATCCAAGCGATCGCGCACCGAGAGATGACGATCGAGCATTGTAAAAGTCATTCATCATTTATCATTTAACACTAAAGCTGACAAATGATAAATGATGAATGATAAATGCTAAGTTATCTAAATAAAATCTTCTAAAATATCTTTAAGCCAAAACTTTGCTGTAAATCTACAATAAGCAGAATTTTGGTATTTTTTTTATGACCGACACTAAATATGTTCTCTCTCTCGACTTAGGAACTACAGGAAATCGAGCCATCTTGTTCGATCGACAGGGAAATATTGTCGGTCAAGCATATAAAGAGTTAACTCAGCATTACCCACAACCTGGTTGGTTGGAACACGATGCACTGGAAATTTGGCAAGATACAAATAACTGTATTCAGCAGGTAATCGGCGACAACAAAGTAGATGCAGCAGAAATTGCTGCAATTGGTTTAACGGTTCAAAGAGAAACTTGTTTGCTTTGGGATAAAACTACAGGCAAACCATTACACAAAGCCATCGTCTGGCAAGATCGCCGTACCGCTAATTTATGCGATCGCCTAAAATCTGAAGGCAAAGCCGAATTAATTCAACAACAGACTGGCTTGGTATTAGACGCTTATTTTTCGGCTACTAAGCTAGCCTGGCTGATCGATTGGGTTAAGCAAAATCAGCCCGATGTTGATTGGAACAACGTTATTGCTGGGACGATAGACACCTGGGCGTTATGGAATCTTACAGGGGGAGTTCACGCCACGGATATTAGCAACGCTAGTCGTACCATGCTGATGAATATAGATACAGGAGACTGGGACGACTCCTTACTGGAATTATTTGGCATTCCCCGCCAGATATTACCAGAAATTAAACCTAGTATGGGAATGTTTGGCAAAAGCGATCTCGATTTATTAGGTGCAGAAATTCCAATTTCGGCTATTTTTGGCGACCAGCAGGCAGCTTTATTCGCTCACGGCTGCGATCGCCCTGGTTTACTCAAGTGTACCTACGGTACGGGGTGTTTTCTAGTGGCACAAACAGGCACGGGGGTAACAAGATCCCAGAATCAGCTTCTTTCTACAGTAGCGTGGAGTACCGAGTCACAAACAAACTATGCTTTAGAAGGTGCTATTTTTACTACGGGAGCATCAATTCAGTGGTTACGCGATGGCTTGAAGCTAATTACCGACGCAGCCGAAACAGAATCATTATCTAACCAGGTTGAAGATACTAACGGAGTCTACTTTGTTCCCGCCCTAAGTGGCTTGGGCGCACCTCATTGGGATATGAAGGCTCGCGGTGCTTTTATGGGTATTACTGGCGGTGTCAAGCGAGAACACATGGTTCGCTCGGTCTTAGAAGCGATCGCCTATCAGGTAAAAGAAGTGGTAGATGCAGTCAACAAAGATAGCGACAGTCCCGTATCCCTGCTTAAAATCGACGGGGGGGCTGCTAAAAACAACTTTTTGATGCAGTTCCAGGCAGATGCTTTAGGAGTGCCTTTAGAGCGTCCTCAAGTGCTGGATGCTACGGCTCAAGGAGCAGCCTTCGGTGCGGGGTTAGCGGTAGGCTTTTGGAATGACTATCAAAAATTAATTGGCGATCGCCAAATAGACCGAGTATTTGAGCCAGGAGAAGGACAAACACAAGCACAGGATAATTTTGCCATGTGGTCGAAAGCGGTGGCGAGAGCGAAAGATTGGGTTAAATAAGGGATGAGGGATGAGGGATGAGGGATGAGGGATGAGGGATGAGGGATGAGGGATGAGGGATGAGGATTTATCTTTTAGTCTCCAAGTCTCCCCGTCCCCAAGTCTCCCAGTCTCCCTACCGATGGGGCGAACGATAAAAAGGTTTTTTGACTACGGTAGCGGGATAGGTTTTACCACGAATTTCTACTTCTAAAGCCTGTCCTGCTTTACTTAAAGATTTAGGAACGTATGCTAGCGCGATCGCTTTGGAGACGCTGGGGGCTAAAGTACCACTGGTTACTTCTCCCACTGCTTCTCCTTCAAACATCACTCGATAGCCATGACGGGCTATATATCTTCCTGACATTTCTAAACCGACTAAACGGCGTTTTATTCCCTCTTTTTTTTGCTTTTCTAATACCGAACGTCCGATAAAATCATTTTTATCTCCCAGGTGTACTACCCAACCTAAACCAGCTTCTAAAGGCGTGATTGTATCGTCTATTTCTTGTCCGTAGAGGCTCATTGCTGCTTCTAAACGTAGAGTATCTCTCGAACCCAGACCACAGGGTGTAACGCCTGCTTCTAAAAGAGATTGCCATAGCTGCTTTGCTGCGACCGGCTCTAACATAATTTCAAAGCCGTCTTCACCTGTATAGCCTGTACGAGCAATAAATGCGGGTGAATCATTTATGGTTGCGGTTTGATGAGTAAACGCCGTCATCGTCGTGATGTCTTGCGAAACCAAGTTCTGTAAGATTTTCGCAGCTAAAGGACCTTGTAGCGCGATTAAAGCTCGTTGCCTTGAAATGTCTTCCATAACTACCGAACTATCCAAGTGGCTTAAAATCCAGTCTCGATCTTTGTCCGTCGTTCCTGCATTGACAATTACGATCGCTTTTTCCCTGTCTCCCTCTTTTCCCTGGTAGTAAAAAATAATGTCGTCAATAATTCCTCCCTCATCGTTGAGCAATACCGTATATAGTGCCTGTCCTGGTTGCAGACGGTTAAGATCGGAGGGAACTAACTTTTGCCAAGTATCGATTAAGCGATCGCCTTCAAAGGTAAACTTACCCATGTGAGATATATCAAACATTCCCGCTTTAGAACGTACTGCTTGATGCTCTAGTTTTAATCCAGAAAACTGTACTGGCATTTCCCAACCCGAAAAAGAGGTAAACCTGGCATTTTGGGCTTTAGCTAAATCGTATAGAGGAGTACGTAATAAGTTCGATGCTGAATCCGCCATGTAGATACTTGAAATCTTTGAATCAAAATTTATACCTAATAGCTTAACGCGACCGAGGCAAGTAAAAGCTTAAAGGATTTTTCGGTTTTCAGTTATCGATTCTCAAACCAAAGCAGTATAAAAAGCGGATGCGATCGCCTAAACAATAGATCTTTTTAAAAAACTAATCTGCTAGCTGGCACAGAAAAATCAAATTATGGTAGCGTATTCGGGTATGATTTAATAATCACGTAACATTTGTTTCAATAAATTTTAATTAGTTCATATGCAGTTAGGCAGAGTGAACGCGGGAGCAATAATTTCTATTGTTCGATCGGATTTTGAAACAACAAATACTCGTAAATATTTTTATCAATTCATTTCATTGGGATTTATCAGGAGCAAATTAATATGGCTACTTTAAAAATTGCTGTTTATATTACTGTGTTTTTATTTATCGGAATCTTCATTTTTGGTTTCTTATCCAGCGATCCAGCTCGTAATCCTGGAAGCAGCGACTCAGAATAGTTCTCGATTAAATAAAGTAATAAAGACAATAAAGGAGCAATTATAATTGCTCCTTTTTTTTGAGATTGCTAAGAGCAAGCGATCGCCAGCTATAAGTTTTTAATCGATCGGTTTAAAGTATTACCAGCAGAGGAAAGCAAAAAATGAGCGATGCAAAATTTTGGTATGTAATCAAACTTGAAGACGAGACTTGTTCTATAGAAAGTTTTGATACCGAACAAACAAAAACCCCCGAACGAGAACGATGGGGGTCATTTAAAAACGAACAAGAAGCGATCGCTAAAAAAATTGGTTTGATTCGAGCGGGGAAGTGTAAACCTCAGTAAGTTTTACCTACCTTAAAAGAAACTAATTACTTACGATTTGCTGCTTGGGGATCCCCTGACTGCTCGGCTTTAATATTATCGCCCAAAATATCAATCGCCTTAGAAAACTGTAGATCTTCTTCTGTTCCTATTTTAGAGCGATCGCCACCATAAAGCTCTTCTAGCTGTTTTTCACTCAATTTAACCGTTACATCGGGGGGAATGCCCTCTTTGTTGATATCTCGACCGCTAGGAGTAAGATATTTAGCAATAGTAACTGCTAATCCCGATCCATCACCTAACGGACGAACCGACTGGACTAAACCCTTACCGAAAGTTTTAGTTCCGAGTAAGGTAGCTCTATGGTTGTCTTGTAAAGCACCAGAAAGAATTTCACTCGCACTAGCCGAACCCTCATTGACTAACACTACTAGAGGCTTGTCGGTCAAGGCTTTGTTTTTTGCCGATTCGCGATCGCTTATTCCTTTACGATTAACCGTAGAAACGATCGTACCTTCATCAATCCACATCCGAGCAATGTTAATACTAGAATAAAGCAGTCCACCAGGATTAGAGCGCAAATCTAAAACATAGCCGACAACTCCTTGTTCTTCCTGTTCGGCGATTGCCTTCTGCATATCTTTAGCAGCGTGTTCGTTGAAAGTAGTCAGGCGTATATAGCCAATTTTACCTACTTCGGTATCTTTAACGCTGGCTCTGACAGGATGAATTTCGATTCTTTCGCGGGTAATGTCATAATTTTCTTTTTGTCCGTTACGTTCGATTGTTAACGTTACCTGACTACCTCTTTCACCTCGAATCAACTTTACAGCATCATTAACGTCCATCCCTTTAGTATCAGTGCCATCAATTTGGACAATGATGTCTTGAGCTAAAATTCCCGCTTCAGAAGCTGGAGTGTCTTCGATTGGAGAAATGACAATCAATCTATCTGTTTCTTCATCCTTGGCAATTTGAATTCCTACTCCAGTCAATTCTCCTGAAGTGTCAATTCGCATATTTTGAAATTCTTCGGGATTCATAAAGCGCGTGTAAGGATCTTCTAACTTACCCAGCATTTCCCTAATAGCTTCGTAAGCGTCTTCTTTGTTGTTGTAATTCCCTTCTTTAACGTAATCTTGTCGTACTTTTAACCAATCTGTATTATTAAAGGTTGTATCTACATACTGATGATTGATTATTTGCCAAACTTCGTCAATTGTTTCTTTTGGCGCGCTTTGGATTAAAGCTTGACTTTGGGATAAATGAATTCCCGCACCCGTAACTGCTACGGTCGAGAGGGCTACAGCAGTTGTTCCTAAAACTAATCCTTTTTTCGTGATTACCATAAGCTTATAAATATAATAAATGTAGTAAAAGTGAACAGTAACTCTTGGAACGGACAGACTATATAAAATACTTGCCCTTACCAACAATCGGTATCCTCAGTTACTCAATCGCCGTGACGAAGTGTCTAACGCAAAAGAAAACAATCTCGACAGCATGATTTATTTAATGGCTAATCTCCACTTCGCTTTCGCTCGCGCCTACATATTGCCGATTCACCCTCCCCAGAGCGCGTGCTTAAGCGAGCTTCACTAAGCGTGAAAGACGAAAAGAGATTGACATAGTTCAAGTCTAATCTACCACAGATGATTTTGACATTTGGTGATTTGAGAAGGTTTCAGGACAATATTTAAATTTAATTTTACTAAAATTTTGCCTACCTCTCCCTAACTGCTTAAATTAGCTTTTTTATCAAAAAAGCTTTTAGCTTCTTGACGAAGTTGTTCATGGGGGAAACCCCCAAGACCACACTTCGTCGCTTTTAGCCTTTAGCTTTTAGCTCTAAAGTTTACGCTTTGTAAACGGCTAACAGCTTACAGCTATCGGGTTTAAGACCCCCGCTAAAAATCAAAGATTTTTAGCGGTACATCAAGAGAGTGGTGGGTTACAATCCCCCACTGAATGCCAATTAAGATACTAGCAGTCAACAAGAGCTAAGAGCTAAGAGCTAAGAGCTAAGAGCTATTGAATCTGTCTACGGGTTAAGACTGCAACCGGCTCGATTCCCACTAGCAGGTTTTAGATGTAGCAGTTAATATAGTTGCAGACTTAGATTTAAAATAACCAGATCGAAGTAAATCTGCTAGCCCTTAAATATGCTGGTTGGCGTTCGAGCGATGCCTACGGCTAACTTCGTAATCGCGATTCTTAAATAACTAAGGTTTGAACGGAGCGAATAGAAATGAATTAGATTTGTTGAGTATAAAATTTTAATCGGAGCAATTATTCTCAAGCGATTAGATTAAAAATTATGGCTGCATTTCCTCCTCCACAACTACAATACCAGCTAGCTTTAATCAAGGTACAGAAGCAACGCCTAAATAAAATTAGTTTGTGGCGATCGAGTTTAATTATTACTTTGGCAATGAGCTTGGGTTGGGCAGCAACTTTACCTTATTGGAAGATTAAACATCCAAATCAAATCAAAATTAGCGGTCAAAAACTGGTGGGCGAAGATAGCGTACGCAGCGCGATCGACTTTGATTATCCTCAATTTATCGGCACGGTGAATGGATTAGATATATCAGGGCGAATAGAATCTATTCCATCTATTGCTGTTGCTAAAGTAAACAAGCAAATTATTCCTCCCCATCTAATAATTTCTTTACGAGAAAAAGACCCCGTAGCTATAGCTACATCAGAAGGACAAGTAGGATTTTTAAATGCTGAAGGCGAATGGATTTCTCAGCAATTCTATACCAATATCGGTTCAAAAACTTCTCTACCAAACTTAAAAGTAATTAATTATCGCTCGGAATATCGAACTCAGTGGCATCAAATATATCAGTTAATATCTCTTTATCCAGAACTGAAAATTAATGAGATTCAGTGGCAAAAATCGGGCGGTTTGTTTGTTCAAACAAAAATAGGAAAAGTCTTTTTAGGCTTTGATTCATCTCGCTTAGAAGAACAGTTTAAAACTATGGTAAAGTTAGACAATTTACCAAGCCATTCTGAAAGTAGCGAGATCGCTTATATAGACTTGAGTAATCTGGAAATAAAGTTAATTCAAAAGTACTAGTCACAGATTACTCGGTCGTAAAACGGTGCAGACGGCACGCGATCGCCAGTCAAGTTTTGTAAAAATAAAATCAGTGTCAATACTGAAATATTCGATCGCTCTAGTTATTTATTAGGTATTTTCTCGGAGAAGAGTCTAATGTATGTGTTTGATAGTTACGAAAACTTTAATATTTTATGTAAATTAAATTAGCTATATGATAATAAATTGAGTTAAGCTACCGAATTAAATTCTGTATAAAAAACTAGCCCAGAAACTTTAACCTACGCTCATGTCCTTCGATAAAAAGATCGTTAATACTTTCAGTAATGAAGCTAACTATAATAATTCTAAGTTGCCTTTGGCTTTAGGAAACAATTCTTTAGGTAGCGCAATAGGAGTGCCTTTTAGGGGTAATAATTCTTATATTCCCAAAGAAGAAATTAGGAGTAATAAAATAGTGCCGAGTAATGTCGCCAAAATAAAGGTAATGGGAGTAGGCGGTGGTGGCTGTAATGCAGTCAACCGCATGATCGAAAGTCAGGTGTCAGGTATTGAATTTTGGGCAATAAACACCGATGCTCAGGCTCTTGAGAATGCTTATGCTCCTCAAAAATTACAAATTGGACAGAAAATCACCAGAGGTCTAGGTGCTGGCGGAAATCCTGCTATTGGGCAGAAAGCAGCAGAAGAATCACGAGACGAACTGGCTCACGCTTTAGAGAACACAGATCTAGTATTTATTACTGCTGGTATGGGCGGTGGTACGGGAACGGGTGCTGCACCCATCGCAGCCGAGGTAGCAAAAGAGATGGGATGCCTGACTGTAGGAGTAGTTACTCGTCCCTTTACATTTGAAGGTAGAAGACGTACCAAGCAGGCTGAAAAAGGAATCGAAGCCTTTCGTAGTCGGGTAGATACTTTAATTGTTATTCCCAACAATCAATTACTATCGGTAATCTCGCCTGAAACTCCAGTACAAGAGGCATTTGGCGTTGCCGATGATGTTCTGCGCCAGGGTGTACAGGGAATTTCGGATATTATTACTATTCCTGGTTTAATTAACGTTGACTTTGCTGATGTTAGAGCCGTTATGGCAGATGCGGGTTCGGCATTGATGGGAATTGGTTTGGGTTCGGGTAAATCTCGCGCTAGAGAGGCTGCGGTTGCTGCGGTTTCGTCTCCTTTGTTAGAAGCCTCTATTCACGGTGCTAAAGGCGTTGTGATTAATATAACGGGAGGACATGACCTAACTCTACATGAGGTAAATGCTGCTGCTGACAGTATTTATGAAGTTGTAGACGAAGATGCCAACATTATCTTTGGTGCGGTAATAGATGAGAGTCTAGATGGAGAAGTTAGAATTACGGTTATTGCCACAGGATTCGATGGGGAAACTGAAGAATTTGAATTAGAAGAACCTAAGACCGAATCTAGAAGCGTTTTTCCTACTATGGCTACCGTTCCTCAAGCACCAAAACAGACTAAAGAAAGCGGTCGCATCGAAATTCCCGATTTTTTACAACGACGACGTTTTCCGAAAAACTAAATCAAGAAGCTTAATAAATGATTCAAACGGCTTTGACTATTGCTGGTTCTGATAGTGGTGGCGGAGCGGGAATTCAGGCAGATTTGAAAACTTTCGCCATGCATTGTGTTCATGGTGCTAGTGCGCTTACCTGCATTACGGCTCAAAATTCGGTTGGAGTTTCGCAAGTAGAGGCAATGAGCGTTTCTGTAGTTACTTCTCAGATAGAAGCGGTAGCTACAGATTTGTCGATCGCTGCGGTGAAGACAGGAATGCTGTTAAATCGCGAGATTATTGAGGCGGTAGCTGGGCAGGTTTCCAAGTATAACTTCAAGCAGTTAGTTGTCGATCCCGTGATGGTTTCTCGTACGGGAGTACAGCTAATCGATGATGAAGCGATCGCGACCTTGCAAAATATGCTAATTCCTCAAGCTACGATCGTTACTCCAAATCGCTATGAGGCGCAAATTCTTAGCGGTTTGACTATAGATAATCTCGAACAGCTTCAAGCTGCTGCGATCGCCATTTATCAAAGTACGGGAGTAAAAGTTTTGGCTAAAGGTGGTGGGCTGTCTGGGAGCGAGCGAGGGGTAGATGTTTGGTACGATGGTCGAGAAAGCGAAATTTTATCTACAGAAGCGATCGCTACCAAAAATACTCACGGTACAGGCTGCACTCTCTCCGCTGCAATTTGCGCCAATTTAGCCTTGGGTAAGGATATTCGGGTGTCGATAGTTGATGCTAAACAGTACGTTACCGCTGCTTTAAAACACTCTTTAGATATTGGTGCGGGTAACGGACCTGTCGGTCACTTTTTTCCCTTAATTAAAGCCTAACCTCTAGAAATTAATCTTTCTCTTGCAGGAATACAAATGAAATTAGCCACTAAGATTGAAGCCATCATTTATATTAAAGGTAGACCAGTTTCTCTTGAAGAAATATTTTCCTGTCTGCATCAGCAACCAGAGACAAGTAAGATGTCTCCAGACGATCGCGCTGAAATTGAAGATGCGCTAATCGAATTGATGAATGACTATGCCCATCGGGGTAGTGCTTTAGAGATTGTAGAGACAGAGGCTGGTTACAGTTTACAGCTAAAAAATGAATATGAATATCTGCTGACAGAATTAGTGCCGGCAGAGTTGGGGAAAGGAGCGTTAAGAACTCTAGCAGCAGTAGCTCTCAAAAATCCCATACTTCAGACAGAACTAATCGACTTACGGGGTAGTAGTGCCTATCAGCAGGTAGCTGAACTAGTTAATTTGGGATTTGTCCGTAAACGGGAACAGGCTGATGGTCGTTCTTACTGGCTAGAGGTGACTAATAAATTTCATCAATACTTTGAAATCGACAATCTGGCTATATCGTAGCTGCTTTACCTGAAATGTCCGCTCATTGAATGATACACAGAGGGAGATAGGGAGATAGGGAGATAGGGAGATAGGGAGATAGGGAGATAGAGAGATAACTAATAACTATACTAAAAGTTTCCCCAAGTCCCCAAGTCCCCAAGTCCCCAAGTCCCCCAGTCAAACATATGGGTCGCGGTATCCTTGAGGATAATCATCCTACGATCGTTCAACGCCGTTTATTTTTACTGGCGAGTATTACCAACATTATGTCAAAGTATAAAAAAACGTACATCCATATCTGGGTAACGAATGATATTTAACTTTGATTTTTCCAATTCTGAATCACAAGAGCAATACAATACTTTGATGGAGTACTTGCGACAGCAACACCCTGAAGTTTTGGCACAAATTGCTTCTTCTGCCAGTCCAGAAGTCAAACAAATCATTTCACAGAACGTTCAAGGCTTAGTAGGAATGCTGCCTGCTGGAGACTTTAACGTCAAGGTAACTACAGACAGAGAAAATTTGGCTCATTTGTTGGCTTCAGCGATGATGACTGGCTATTTTCTCTGCCAAATGGAGAAAAGAAGGGATTTAGAAGAACGTTTAACTAATCCTTCATCTAACAATTCTTTTACAGACGAACCTCCAGAAGCCTAGTTACAGTCACGGTAAGACCCTGCGGTATCGCATTTAGTAATAAAAAGCAACTCAGGCTGGCTCGAATTTTAAATTACAGTCGAGGCTAGATCGCCGTTGACTGAAATATCTTGCTGGAAAATTTCCCAACCCTACCTAACCACCCTTGGCAAAGGTGAGCATGAGCAAAACTGATAGAGCCATGCCAGGACTAAGTAAGAGAACCAGAGTTAATAATTCGTTGGATGTCATGAACTTAACGGTCTAAAACCGTATGTATATCTGTTAAAAATTTAATACTTATTTAGCTTAACTATAAAAGCTTCTATTGACAGTCGGATTAAATATTTTGTTAACGATCGCCTATTATGGCGATCGCTATTTTTTCAAATTCTCTTATTCAAAATTCAAAATTATCCGTGGTGGCTTCAACAGATCCCCCGTCGCGATCGAAGAAGACAAAGCTGGTTTTGCCTCAAAATATAATAAAATACCTACTTGATAGCGAAAAGCTCATTATTTTTGTAGAAGTCGTATTTAATCTTAATAACTGCAACCTACAAGCTGAAATAGCCGAAGGCTAGCTGTAGTATTGTATATATTAAAGCTTATTAAAACTTAATAGATATCGGAGGGATACCTCTCTCTGGTAGACTTTTGACTTGAGTGGGCATCGCTTTTGAAAAGAAATTTATAAATAAGCAAATAGGGAGAAAAACCTTGCTGGAAACAACCCTCGGTTTAGAAATTATTGAGGTAGTAGAACAAGCTGCCATCGCCTCTGCTAAGTGGATGGGCAAAGGCGAAAAAGATACTGCTGATGAAGTAGCAGTAGAAGCAATGCGCGAACGCATGAACAAGATAAATATGCGCGGTCGGATCGTAATTGGAGAAGGAGAACGCGACGACGCTCCAATGCTTTACATTGGCGAAGAAGTAGGTATCTGTACTCGTCCCGATGCCAAAAACTATTGTAACCCCGACGAACTGATTGAAATTGACATTGCTGTCGATCCCTGTGAAGGAACTAACTTAGTCGCATACGGACAGAATGGTTCTATGGCGGTCTTAGCAATCTCTGAAAAAGGTGGACTGTTTGCTGCGCCTGATTTTTATATGAAGAAGTTAGCAGCACCTCCATTAGCTCAAGGTCATGTGGATATTAACAAATCTGCTACCGAAAACCTCAAAATCCTTTCAGATTGTCTTAACCGCTCTATCGAGGAGTTGGTAGTAGTGGTAATGGATCGATCTCGCCACCAAGATCTAATCAAAGAAATTAGAGATGCAGGAGCTAGAGTTAGATTGATTGCTGATGGCGACGTATCTGCTGCTATTTCCTGCGCATTTTCTGGCTCGAATATTCATGCACTAATGGGTATTGGTGCTGCTCCTGAAGGAGTCATTTCTGCTGCTGCAATGCGCTGCTTGGGCGGACACTTCCAAGGACAGTTAATTTACGATCCTGAAGTTGTTAAGACTGGTTTGATTGGCGAAAGTAAAGAAAGCAATCTTGCTAG
Source organism: Waterburya sp. (assembly GCA_965214815.1). Lineage (GTDB taxonomy): Bacteria > Cyanobacteriota > Cyanobacteriia > Cyanobacteriales > Xenococcaceae > Waterburya. The sequence continues at coordinate 5,621,130 of CBDCCL010000002.1, read as the reverse complement.
ACTAGAAGAAATGGGAATTAAAGACCCAGACAAAGTTTACAACGCCGAAGAGTTGGCTGGTGGTAAAACAGTTCTGTTTGCTGCTTGTGGTATTACTCCTGGTACTTTGATGAACGGTGTACGTTTCTTTAAAGACGGTGCGAGAACTCAAAGTTTGGTTATTTCTTCCCAATCTAAAACAGCGCGTTTCGTCGATACAGTACATATGTTGAACCAGCCAAAATCTTTACAATTAAGATAGGGCATAGGTTAAAGAGCGCGATCGCGCCCTCTGGCTAGAATATAGCCAAAATAAGTAAACCCCGATCGAGTCAGTACATAATTAAGGTAATTAAGCGGTATAACTCGATCGCCTTCATTGGCAATTAGTAAAAAGTTTTTTTACGGTTGCCTTTGTTTATCCCATTTTCCCTGAAAGACTCGATTAATATTAATAACGTTAGATCCAAATAATTTGCTTTGATTCCCCTAATTACGTCCTAATTAAAAGCAAAATTGACAAAAAAATATAATGAACATTGTAGTTGTTGGTTTAAGTCACAAAACTGCTTCGGTAGAAGTTCGCGAGAAGCTAAGTATTCCCGAAGCTGAGATAGAAGAAGCGATCGCTTTACTTAAAAGCTATCCTCACATCGAAGAGATAGCTATTATCAGTACCTGTAATCGTCTGGAAATTTATGGCGTAGCGACAAACATCGAACAGGGTGTTAGAGAGATCTCTCAGTTTTTAGCCGACAAAGCTAAACTTGCTCTTCGAGAGTTACGCCCCAATCTATTTACGCTGCTTCGAGAAGATGCTTTACGCCATTTGATGCGGGTTTCTGCTGGCTTGGAAAGCCTGGTTTTAGGAGAAGGACAAATACTAGCTCAGGTTAAAAAGACTCACAAATTAGGACAAAAATACAAGGGGTTGGGTAGATTGCTCGATCGCTTATTCAAACAAGCAATTTCTGCTGGAAAAAGAGTTCGGAGTGAAACCAGCATCGGTACGGGTGCAGTCTCGATTAGTTCGGCTGCGGTTGAATTGGTTCATACCAAAGTAGAAAATCTGCCAGACTACAACGTTACTATTGTCGGTGCAGGTAAGATGGCCTGCCTATTGGTTAAGCATTTACTCTCAAAAGGAGCAACCAAAATTTCTATTGTTAACCGTTCTCATCGACGGGCGCAAGAGCTTTGCAGTAAGTTCGCTCATGTTGAATTTAATATCTACCCCATCGCTGAAATGATGCAGGCGGTGGCAACTTCAGATTTAGTATTTACCAGCACTGGAGCAACACAGCCTATATTAGACCGAGCCAAGCTGGAAGCTCATCTAACTCTAGATAGAGACTTGATGTTAGTAGATATTTCTGTTCCTCGTAATATCGACGCTAACGTTAGTGAAGTAGGATGTATTAGGGCCTACAACGTAGACGATTTAAAAGCAGTAGTAGCAGCTAACCAGGAAAGCCGTCGCCAGATGGCACTAGAAGCAGAAGGCATCATCGAAGAGGAAGTTGCTAACTATATTTTATGGTGGCGATCGCTCGAAACCGTTCCCACTATTAGCTGTTTGCGGAGTAAGGTAGAAACCATTCGCGAACAAGAAATGGAAAAAGCCCTATCGCGTTTGGGTTCGGAGTTTGGCGAGAAACATCAGGAAGTTATAGAAGCTCTAACCAGGGGGATTGTCAATAAAATTTTGCACGAGCCGATGGTACAGTTGAGAGCGCAGCAGGATATTGAAGCTCGTCGTCACTGTTTACGATCGCTACAAATGTTGTTCGATCTCGATACAGAAGAACAATATAGTTAGATATGGCGCGGGCGATCGATTAGAATCGTCAAGTTACTAGCTCTAGAGCAATGAATATAAATTAGGATATGTCATCGAGGGAGAAAATTGGATTGCGGTATTTTTCTTAGCTGTATATGTAGCATTACGTATTAAAGTGCTTGACATTTTAAACATTGCTGCTTGCTACTTTCGAGCCGATAACAAAGAATGTCCTAACTTAACCTTGTACGGCTATATTTGGGATCGATGACACCCTATATTGTGAAAAGTAGGTAGACAAGATTTACTGGCTTTTCTTTTAATTGCTGATGCCAAGAAAACAGATAATACTGTGGGGTTTAATTTCTCGTCAGCCTCGCTGGGGATTGACTATAAAAGGTTGGTTGGGAATTTTGAGTGCGATTGCTTTAGGTTTTTGGCTATTATTATTTAGATTACAGCCGTTTTTAGCCTATACCAATTCTATAGACCCCGCAGAACTTTTAATTGTTGAGGGCTGGATTGGCGATGATGGTATTATTGGAGCGATCGCTGAGTTCGAGCGCAAACCCTATCAGCTTTTGATTACCGCAGGAAGTCATTTTGGTCGTGGAGAATATCTATCTCAATACAAAGATTTTGCTCATCTTACAGAAGCTACTTTAGTTACTCTTGGTTTCGATCCGCAAAAGATTCAAGCTATACCCACTCCTCTAACAAAACGCGATCGGACTTTAACTGCTGCTTTGGAGGTTAAAAGATGGCTAGTTCAAAACAATCTCAATTTCAAAGCTACAAATGTTTATTCTGAAGACGTTCATAGTCGTCGTAGTTGGCTGTTGTACAGTCAGGTACTCGAACCAGAAATGAAAGTCGGTATAATCGCGCATCCGCCATCAGATTACGATCCTCAAACTTGGTGGACTTCTAGTGAGGGGTTTAAAGAAGTTGTGACAGAGGCATTAGCTTATATTTATGCTAAATTTTTTTAATCAGATTATTTCTGTCTGTAAAGCTGCAATTTGGGCTTCGGCTTTATTTAAAGATTCATCCCATTCCTTTTGTGGATCGCTATCGGCGACGATACCCGCCCCAACCTGTCCGTAAACATGAGCCTGATTGGCATCAGTATTCACGTAAAGCAAAGTACGAATTAGAATATTTAGATCCAAATTACCCCGAAGATCGAGATAGCCACAAGAACCATAAAACAGGCTGCGACGCACTGGCTCTAATTCTTCTATTATTTCCATACAGCGGACTTTTGGACAGCCTGTAATCGTCCCACCAGGAAAAACTCCCCGAATCAAATCTACTGCGTCACAATCGGGCTGTAGCGTTCCCCTAACGTTGCTGACAAGGTGCATTACGTGGCTGTAGCGTTCTATCGCCAAAAGTTCGTCTACCTCTACCGAACCCCATTGACATACTCGACCCAGATCGTTGCGTTCTAAGTCTACCAGCATGATGTGTTCGGCACGTTCTTTGGTATTTGCCAGCAATTCATCTGCCAAGGCGCGATCGCTTTGGGGTGTTTTTCCCCTTCTTCTCGTACCCGCAATCGGTCTAGTTTGAGCGCGATCGCCATCTTTCTGTACTAATCTTTCTGGAGAACAGCTAATTACATCACCCCAGGGCGATCGCCAATAGCTAGCAAAAGGAGAAGGATTGATTTGCTGTAGCTGACGATAGATCTGCCAACTGCTAGCAGCAGTAGTGGTTTGAAATCGTAACGATAAGTTGGTTTGAAAAATATCTCCCGCCTGAATGTATTGTTTGGCACGTTTTACGGCGTTTTGATATTGTTGTTGACTCGTTAAAAAAGAGATTTGCGAGGCGGTAGCGATCGATTCTGTCTCCAAGCTACAAGAAGCCGATCGCTCTGCTAAATAATCTAACTGTTGGGGTTTGCTAGCAGCTAGCCATAAGGTTTGTTCGACACGATCCAAGACAGCAAAACAATCTGGTTCATACCAATAGGCTACGGGAAACGGTAAAGTATCTCGATTGAGATTTGGCAAGTTTTCTATTTCCCAGGCTAGATCGTAGCCCAACCAGCCCAACCAACCGCCAGTAAAGGGTAAATGAGCTACTTGGGGATTAGTGTCGTATTGCTTTAAGAGCGATCGCAAAAAGGGCAAAATTTCGCCAGTAGCAGGAGTCCATAATCTCTGTTGGTTCTCAATGGTTCGAGGTGAGCCAGCACAAATCGAATATCTAGATAGCTGTGGTTGTTCTACGTCTGCTGTACCTGGACTTTCTAGTAGGGTAGCAATAGGTTCTTCTGAAAATAAAGCCGCAAATATCTGCGAACCAGTACGATTATTTAGAGGTAGCGATTGCCAGTGCCAGGGTTTTAGTTTTTTTGTAGCCATGGCGCGGTTGCAAGATAGTTTAAACTACACGGTAATAAATTATTCACCTATTCTTTTGTGATTACAGTCCAAAGATTAACTATCCTACCAAAATACGATGCTCTAATTCTCAATAAGTTCCGCCCATAAACCAGCGCGCACACCAGAAGGGAATCAAAACTCCTAAAGCTATCCAATCGCGCCATCTTAGTTTGAGCTGATGCCATTGAACTCGATGTTCATTAGGACTAGTAAAGCCACGAACATCCATAGCGGTAGCAATTTGTTCGGCTCTTAATAAAAGATTCTCTAACAACTTCTCCGAAACAATCAGCCATAGCTGCGCGCTACGACGCAAGCCCAATTTTTTCCATTCTATAGCTCTAGTACGAATTGAGCGAACTAGGTTTTGTACTTCTTCCAAAACTAAAGGAATAAAGCGTAAAGAAAGAGTCAGGGTAAGAGTAATTTCCAAGACTGGTAAATTTAAACGGCTTAGAGGACTCATCAGATCTTCTAAACCTGCGGTAATCTCTTCGGGTGCAGTAGTTAAAAGATAAAGACTCGTACTGTAGATTAAAGTAAAAATTAACGTCGAAATTCGGATTGCTATATCCAAAGAACGTCGAGTAACTACTATATGAGGTAAAAACGCAAATCCAGGCTGGTCTATATAAACGTATCTATAGTCCGTCGGCTGTGGTAGAGAAGATTTACACTCCAATGATGGTGATGATACAGCTCGACCGTCTGCTACATCGGTAAGATTAACGTCGGGACAAAATTGCGGTGTTCTAACCTGATGCTCCACTGCCAGACTATCAGGAGCAATACTGCCGAATAAAAACATAAACGAGCAGAGTAACAATAGCCAGCCTATTTGCTTGCGCCAAACTCGAAAGGGGATACCCGCAAGCACTGTTACTAAAATTAAAGAGGCTGCCAAACCAATCCGCCAAAAAGCGTTACTCAGTATAGGCGCGATCAAATAAGTCATCAGCCAGGCTAATTTAACTCGCGGATCGACTTTATGTAGCCAAGTTACTGGCTGTTCTAAATATGAACCAATAGGAAGCGATCGCAATAAATCCATATTGTGTAACGGAGAAAAATGAAGGAATTAGGGTTGATTACGCCCTATACGCAAGCAGAATTTTACTTCTACATTCTGGCAATTTAACTATCTTTATCTTAAATTATTGATTTCTCTGACGACGAATTTCTCTGGTAGCTGCCTCATGTTCGCTCAAAGTTTTACTAAAAACATGAGTACCATCGTAGCGAGCCACGAAATATAGGTAATCAGTGCTTTGAGGATTTAAGGTAGCTTTTAAACTGGCAATGCCAGGAGAAGCTATGGGAGTAGGAGTTAAACCAGCATTAAGGTATGTATTGTAAGGCGATGGCGTTTTTACTTGGGCGTAAGTCAAAGGTCGATCGGCGGTTTGCCTGATGCCCAAACCATATTCTACCGTCGGGTCAGATCCTAACGTCATTCCTTTATCTAACCTGGCGGTAAATACTCCCGCAATTAAGGGGCGTTCTTCGCCGATTACCGCCTCTTTTTCGACAATGCTAGCTAGAGTTACCCAATCTAACAAACTCATATCTGTTTGGGCTGCTTGGTAGACAGGTAAAGCAACTCGCTCAAAACTATCTAACATAGTATTAATTATCGCTTGAGGATTATTTGCCAGACCGCTCGATATTTTGTAGGTATCTGGATACAAAAAGCCTTCTAAAATTGGTAAGTCTGGAGGTAGCCAAGGATACCTGTCATAAGGAATTTCGGTAACTGCTCGTTCAAATTCTTCAGCACTAAAATAGCCTAGATCCTCAAAATATTCTCCCATCTGCATCGTGGACCAGCCTTCAGGGATGGTAAATCTAGCCTGTACGGTTTCTCCCGACCAAATTCTATTGGCAATTTCGCTTAAGGGTTCTTCAGGGGAAATTAAATACGTCCCAGCTTTAAATCCGCCAGAAGAATCGGTTGTTTCTTTGAGCTTGGTCCAAATTTTCCAACCATTAAGAGATTTAATTAAACCTGCTTGAGTTAATTGGGCTCCTATTTGATTGCCCGATACCCCAGGATCGACGGTAAAGCGAACTTGTCGCTGGGTGTCTGTTTCTCGTCCTCTAGCCTCTACAGGAGCAGTTAAACTTCGCCAACCCATCCAGCCCAAAAGTGAAAAAACTCCGACGGCTAATGGAATAGCTAGCAGAGACTTAGCTTTTTTTTTACGATTTCTATGCTTTATTTTTTTGGGGCTAGCCATCTTATCAGTTTGGTCAGATAAAATCATTCACAACTAACTTCATTTTTGAAGCTGGATTTTATCTTACCCTGGTTTTTTTCCAATTGTCTGCTTTTGACAGAATCTAAGGGCAAAAATCGTAAAAATTATTCAATCTAACTTAAGCATCTATTCTTCTGACAATAGTTCTTCGAGAATGGGAATTAAATTTTCTTGTTCTGGAGAAACTAATTCTAAATTATTTTCTTTATCGTATCGGGCAAAAAATAATAAAGGAGTTAGAGGAGTGTAAATACCATATTTTCGCTCGGCGTAGAAAAAATAACACAAAGATTGTAGCTCCTCTTCTTCTATTTCCTCATCTTCATCGCCGTTTAAGGTAACAACCCGATCTTCTTCAATAGGTGGAAGTTCTCCTGTTGCAGTTAAGGTGAAGGCAGTATGATGTAAATAAAGATTATGTTCGGCTAAGACTGCTTTGGCATTATCAAAAATCTGCGCGATCGCCTCATCGTCATCCAGCATCGCAGCCTCTAATTCTTCTTCACTGTCTTTAGTAATACTCATAATTACCACAGGAATATCTACGGGAACTAATAGTAGATAGGTCATACCATCAATTTCCAGTGACTGTTCGATGTAACAGGGGAGCGATCGCCCTTCTTCGTCAGCGATCGTTAAAGTCTCTTCTTCATATTGTTCGTTTCGATCGAATCTAGATGCGGCCATAATTTTAGATCTAATATATGTTTTTATCTTACTGAGGCTCACAGATTGTTTTGCCGTAAAATAATGATTTTAAATATGCTTTAAGCCTTTTAGATTTAGGCTTTTCAATACGTTTATATTAGATCTTAGAATACCATTTTTTCGGGGATCGATGGGGAACTATAGCCGTATAAAGTTAAATATGGACATATTGAAGTTATTGGCTCGTAGATAATCGGTAATCGGCAATAAGTTTCAAGCCTAATTTTAACTTTAAGATTAAAGTAGGCGATCGAGAATTGGATTTAGTATTAGTTGCTGCCATGAAGATTTAGTATTAGAGGGAAAGAGAATTAAGAAGCAAGAACCTATAGATAATATTTCCTACTTCCTTATCCCTTATCCCTACCTTTCTACTTAATCTTTCTTAGGCTTATAGGTTGAAACTATTTCCAACTCTTTAAGTTGCTTATTATCTACCGCAGCAGGAGCATCTGTCAGCAGACAGCTAGCCTGTTGAGTTTTAGGAAAAGCAATTACATCACGAATCGATTCTTCTCCTGCTAGCAACATTACCAAGCGATCCAAACCAAAGGCAATACCTCCGTGGGGTGGTGTACCGTATTCAAATGCTTCTAGTAAGAAACCAAACTTGTCATAAGCTTCTTCAGTAGATAAGCCGATCGCTTCAAAAACTCGCTCTTGAATATCTTTTTGATAAATCCGCAAGCTTCCGCCACCAATCTCGATTCCGTTGTATACCAAGTCGTAAGCCTGCGCCCTAGCTGTGGTTAAATCTTCAATATCTTCGGGGTAGGGTGCGGTAAAGGGATGATGGAGTGCTTCATAACGCTTTTCATCGGCATTCCATTCAAACATAGGAAATTCCGTTACCCAAACCAGACTGGTTTGCTCATTGTCGATTAAACCCATTTCCCCAGCGATAAACAAACGCAGGCGGTCTAAAGATTTATTGACGGTGGCGGTATCCCCCGCACCAAACAGCAGCAAGTGTCCTGGTTGCGCTCCAGTACGGCTTAATAGCTCTTGTTTTTGCTCTTCGTTGAGATTATCCTTAATCGCGCCAATAGTGTCTATTTCGTTGTTCTCGCGCACTCGGATGTAGGCAATTCCCTTAGCACCTGCGGTAACGGCTTCGTTAAAAATGTCTCCTTTTGGCTTGATGCGAACATTAGAAATAGCATCATTACCCCCAGGAATCGGCAGTACTTTTACCTGTCCGCCACTAGCGATCGCTCCTGAGAAGACTTTAAACCCAGAGTCTTTGACAATATCAGAAACATCGACCAATTCCATACCAAAGCGCGTATCTGGGCGATCGCTTCCGTAACGAGCCATGGCATCTGCATAGGTGATACGGGGGAAAGGGCGAGAAATATCTATACCCTTCACTGCTTTAAAAATCTGAGCCATTAACGCCTCATTAAGCTCGATAATCTCATCTTGAGACATAAAGCTCATTTCCAGATCGAGCTGGGTAAATTCTGGCTGTCTGTCGGCGCGTAAATCTTCATCGCGGAAGCAACGGGCAATTTGATAATAGCGATCGCAACCCGACACCATTAATAATTGTTTAAACAACTGCGGAGATTGAGGCAAAGCATACCAATCACCAGGGTTAACCCTAGAAGGCACTAAATAATCCCGCGCACCTTCTGGGGTCGAGCGAGTCAAAATTGGCGTTTCTATTTCGATAAAGTCCTTTTCATCCTCTAGAAAACGGCGCATCGCTTTAACTACCTGATGGCGCAATTTAAGGTTTTTTGCCATGCGATCGCGTCTTAGATCTAAATAACGATGCTTGAGACGTAACTTTTCGCCTACGTTTTCAGTGTCAGCAGTAGAAACTTGAAAGGGAAGCTGTTTGTTTACTGCGTTGAGGACTTCAATTGATTGGGCATAAATTTCCACCTGTCCGGTAGGTAACTTGTCGTTAAGAGATTCTGGGGGACGTTGACTAACTTTCCCTACTGCTTTAACTACATATTCACTGCGTAAAGATTCGGCATCAGCATAAGATTGTGGTGTACGTTGGGGATCGCTGACAATTTGCACCGTACCCGTGCGATCGCGCAAGTCGATGAAGATAACTCCTCCATGATCGCGACGGCGATCGACCCAACCAAAAACAGTAACGGTTTGGTCTATATGTTCGGTTCGCAATTCGCCACAGTAATTAGTTCTCATGCCTGGTAGCTAAGTAAAATAAGTAAAACACAGCGTATTCCAGAGTAACAAAATCTGCGCCCAAGTTGTCTACTATTTAAATTTAATCTCAAAGGAGTCAGGAACGAGGAACGAGGAGCTAGTTAATCGAATTTATCGTCAGACAAAGCTGGGATTTTTAACTAGAGACATCTTAAACATTGCTATCTACAATAGATAATGCTTTATCTAAATGTGTGGATCTATTGCGATCGCCATAGCTCGCTTAACACCTGCTGACATCTCGGTAATTTGTAAGCATCATTAACTGATATAGCTCAAAGTCTATTCTTCTTGCGTCTATGTTTTTACCTTTTTCACCCCAAGCAGAATCTAATTTAGTCAACGTCAATCCTAGCAGCAAACTTAAATATTTATTTTTATTATCCGTTGTCGCTACATTTTGCGTAGGATTTAGATCTGCACCAAAGGTATCCCCTGCACCCGAAGCTTTTTTAGTCTTGGGCGGACATGAAGAAAGAGAACGTTTTACCGCTCAATTAGCTCGACAACATCCCCAACTGCCGATTTGGATATCTTCTGGTAGTCCTGAAGGATACGCTCAAAAGATTTTTGCCAAAGCGGGTATAGATCCGGGTCGCCTTCATTTTGATTACCGCGCCAGCGATACGGTAACTAACTTTACTACTTTAGTAGATGAACTCGAAGCTAAAGGTATAGATAACGTGTATTTAGTTACCTCCGAAAATCATATGCAGCGAGCTAAGATAATTGGTGATATAGTCTTTGGTAGTAGGGGGATCGACTTTCAACCCGTTGCAGTCCCTTCTAATAATCCACCCGAACCGATTGAGAAGTGCTTACGTGATGGTGCTAGATCGATTTTTTGGCTGATAACAGGTCACACAGGAGCAGTTTTGTTAAAGTACAGTGGTAGAGACTTAGAGCTATTGTAAAAGCTAAGATATTTGAACGAAGCTAGCTTGCTACAGGCATAATAATGAATACTCCTGGTCACTATATTCTCAATTTAGCTTTTTTAGGCAAGACGATCGCACCTAAAAATAATATAGCGATCGCCGTTGGGGCAATTCTTCCTGACGTACCGATATTCGTCTTTTATTTTGTGGCTAAATACATTTATAAGATGCCGGTCGGTAAGATTTGGTCGGAGGCTTATTACGAACCTTTTTGGCAAAATGTTGTCGCGCTATTTCACTCCATTCCTTTAGCGTTGATTGGTGCAGTTGTTTTCTATTTCCTAGATTGGAAACCAGGAATGATTTTGTGCATCAGTATGGTGTGCCACTCTCTGCTAGATCTTCCCGTGCATAACGATGATGCTCATCGCCACTTCTTTCCTTTTAGCAACTATCGCTTTATCAGTCCTTTTTCCTACTGGGATATCAATCACTACGGTAGGATCGTGGCATTTATCGAGATGGCTTTAGTAATAGCCGTAAACCCAATTGTCATTGGCTTACTCAATTCACCCTGGACAAAAGGAATTGTAATTGCGATCGATCTGTTTTATCTAGTTGGCTATTTTCGCTTTTATTCTGCCAGTTAAGCCGTAGCGTCAGTTTGAGTTGAAGCAACGTTGTCTTTACCAAAAATAGTGTCAGTAATGATATGGGAGAGTAAACCTACTGGGCCAAAAAACAAGCATAAGATTAAAGAATGAATTGTCCAGATTTGTTTTTCCTGTCCTTGCTGATAGATCCATCTGCCAACAAACAAGTCCATTACTAAAAAGTGAACCCATCCCGCGCCTGCTGCACCTTCTTCACCAAAAAAGCGGGCGATGTCTGCAAGTTGAGGATTCGATAATGCTGATGCTGCTTCTGGATTAGCTGCGGTTGTCACTACTAAATAGTAAATATACGCCCCGATTAAGGGTAGAAAAGGCAAATAAGAACCCATGACTTTTTTGGTGACGTTCCATTTAGGAAATAAAATCATTATCGTCCAAAAAGGCAAGATGTAGAGATTGGCAAGGTCGAATAGTTGAGTAAAAGACATAATTATCAAGGGATGAGGAGTAAGGAACGAGGAACGAGGAAAAATTTTGACTACCATAAAATTATAGGTATTTTAGCTTTCCACTTGCCAAAAAGTCTTAAAATTAAGCTCAATGCCTGATGTTCAATGTTAAATGCTTATGCTTGCTCCCTGGCGATCGCCTTTATCGAGTGCTATTCATCGCAATCGTTCTAAACCTTTTTCGCGTTATTTTCAACTGGCTACTATTACTCCTCAAGGTTATCCTGCTAATCGTACCGTAGTGTTTCGCGGATTTTTAGACGACGAACAAAACCAACTCAAGATAATTACCGATTCTCGCAGTGCTAAAATTCAGGATATCGAGCATCACCCCAGGGGTGAAATCTGCTGGTACTTTACCACAACTCGCGAACAGTTTCGCATTATGGGTGAATTACAGCTAATTACAGTCAACCAAACCGATCCTAAGTTACAGCAAGCACGTAAAAATACTTGGCACGATCTTTCCGATGCTGCGCGATCGCAATTTGCTTGGCCACATCCGGCCCAACCCGCAGCCGATAAAGCTAGGTTTGAGGTTGAACCCCCCGATGTGAATACACCTTTAGATAATTTCTGCTTATTGCTGTTAACACCTCAAAAAATCGATCATCTACAACTAAGAAGCGATCCACAACAACGTCATTTATATACCTTACAAGGCGATCGCATTTGGAAGACTCAAGGGGTAAATCCTTAACTAATGTGAGTTTGGGTTAACCATTAACAATTAACCATTAACCATTAACCATTAACCATTAACCATTAACCATTAACCATTAACCATTAACCATTAACCATTAACCATTAACTAAACATCTTATTTAGAACTTACTATTAATTTATTTAGATCTTGATTTTCTACTAATAGAATCAGTATTATCGCGCCAAAAGACAATAGTGTCGTCCAAAGGCTTAATCTCGGTTTTAGGATAATAGAAAGCCAAAATTTGTTCTGCCGACCAGCCCAATTTTGCTAGGTTATAAGAACCATATTGGCTCAAGCCGACTCCGTGACCGAATCCGCCACCAATAAAGGCATAGCCCTCGAGTTTAGCATCTTTGTAAATAGGCTGAAGATAGAAAAAGGTGCTACGGGGGGGTTCTAAGGCACTACGAATTTCATTTTTGTGTAGCTGCAATTTACCAAGATCGGTTTCAATAGTTAAGGCGAGAATTCTACCAGAACGCGATCGCCTTTGAACCTGCATTGATTTAATGGTGTTGAAGTCGGCTAAAGGATGGCGAGTTTTTCGGAGATATTTACGCAAGTCCTGATTTAGATCGGCAATACTTCGAGTTTTGTTCCAGCGGAATACGCCTTTTCTTACCGTTTCGTTGAATCCTTTGGTCATGCTAATAAAACGACGGAAAGTTTGTTCGTTATTGAGAGGATATTTTTCTAAATCCCAAATCGGATTTGGCGCATCGATTACGGGCTGGAGATAGGGTCTTGCTGCACCATTCCAGGTATCCTCGAAACCTGCGGTAATGCCACCAGTAGTAGAAGAATAAAGAGCGTCGATTAGTTCATTATCATAGGTAAGAACCAAGCCTGCGGTTTTGGCGATCGCGCGATCGGAGGTAGGATTAGCATCATTCAAGCCTTTATACACCTGACAGTGTACCGTAGCGCATAGTTGATAGTTATCTACCGCAAAACGTCTGAGATTGCGTAAGGCATAGGTGCGAGCGATGATAGTTTGGGCTGCTACCGCTTGAGCGGGTGCATTAGCACCAATTTCGTAAGGAACGACTCCCCGTAAATAAGTTTCAATTGGAACATGATTGACTAGAGTAAATTCTCCGTGAGCATTAGGCTGAAGCTCTAGGCTTCCACCATAAAGACGAGCATTTTGAGGTTTATCTGTAGTATTTACTTTTACTAAGTTGTTAGTGCTGGTAATTTCTACTTCGTCGTAGTTATATTCTTTACCTTCGATCTCCAATATAATATCGGGTTCGCGTGGGAGAACCTTGCTATCCAAATAAGGACCATCATAGTCATTGGCTTCTAGAGTATGAAGCAGCCACCGACGAACCAAAGGGGTATTATATACGTCTCTTTTCGCCCATACCTGCCAGCGTCCAGGTTGTGCTACCTCGACTTCGATACCCAACTTTTGCCAGGAATTAGCACTGTCTTCGGCAGTTTCAAAAGTAGCGCGATCGCTTAAAACTAATTTTTCTGATAGTTTCGGTTCGGGTAAAGGTGCAGTATCGACCTTTAAAACCACTTGTTTGGTTTCGATCGGAGTCGATTGAGATTCTGAAGGGAAGTTAACCTTCAATAAATTTCCGGAAGTACTGTCGATAGTAACTTCTTCGATTGGCTCATCTGTAGATATTGCCCCCAAACGTTGAATGATACCAATTGCCAATTCGATATCTTTTGCAGCAGCAGACTGTATACCACAGAGGCTACTTAATAAAAAAACACCAATATAAATCGTTATTTTAAACATTTCTCTTGCTTCTAAAAATTACAGTAGAAAATAAAGGAGGCAAGAATACCTCTTACCTCTTACCTCTTACCTCTTACCTCTTACCTTCTAAGCTTCATCATCCGCTTCGATCAGCATTTCTCCGTTCATCATTTTTTTAGCAGCTTTGAGAAGATCGTCTTCTACATAAGGCTTGACAAAGTAACCATTTGCTCCGCGAGATGCAGCTATGCTACGCATTTTTTGCGCTCCACGAGAAGTCAGCATGGCGATCGGCAACTGTGCTAATTTTTCGTCCTTCTGTAGTTGGGATAATAGTTCTAAGCCATTCATGCGAGGCATTTCAATATCGCAAAAAGCCAGATCGCAATCCAAGCCCTCACTAAGTTTTTCCCAAGCCTCTTGACCGTCTCTTGCCTGTTCTACACGATAACCAGCCTTTTTAAAGCTCATCGAGAGTAATTCGCGCACGGTAATAGAGTCGTCAATTATCAATACCATCGGTGCATCTGGCTCGGCATTTGAGGAGCGTTTTTTGACTTTATCGACGCTAACGGTAGCTGATTCGGCTTCCTTGTTTGCCCGATTAATTTCAATCAGATGTTGTGCCACATCCATCAAATCTTTCTCGGTATAGGGCTTGGTTAGATAAGCTTTTGCCCCCAAATCATTAGCAATTTGTTTGTGCTTGTCTGCACCACGAGAGGTGAGCATAGCAACAGGTATAGATTTTAAATTTTCGTCTTTGTGGAGATTAGACAACAACTCTAAACCATTCATCCGAGGCATTTCAATATCACTGAAGATCATGTCGCACACCAAACCGCCACGCAGTTTATCCCAGGCTTCCTGACCATCCCTGGCTTGCTCTACTCGATATCCTAATTTGTTAAAACTCATCGAAAGCAGTTCTCGAACGGTAATCGAGTCATCGACTACTAATACCATTGGCTCAGATTGAATATTGTCAATCTGAGTCTGTTTGCCCGCTCCTTGTTTGGCAAGAATATCGAAGCCGATTTCAATAGTTCTCTTACCTTGAGCAATTTCCATCAACTCTAATACGTCACCAATAGGCATAATCGTACCATCTCCCAAAACTGTCGCCCCTGCAATACCAGGTGGTTTGGGAACAGGGCCGTCAATTTGTTTGATTACAATTTCTTGCTCTGCTTTAATTTCATCAACCTCGACCGCCAATAAATTATCTATACTACGAAGAATAATTATCGAGATCGTATCGTCATTGTTTTGATTTGCGTTATAGATTCCCGGTCGCCGAATTTGACGATTGTAGTTTAGCAAACCATTGAGAGGTCTTAAAGGTAACAGGGTATCCTTCCAAGAAATACAGCGCACACCGTTTTTATTAGTTTGAATATCACTCGGCAAATATTCTTTAGTATCTTCAATACCGTCAATGGGAAAAGCAAGTTTACTATTATCATCTACGCAGACTAAAGCTTTACAGATACTTAAAACTAAAGGCAGGCGAATGGTAAAAGTAGTACCCTTCCCTACTTCTGATTCAGTGCTAATAGAACCACGAATTTTTTTAAGATCGGTGTTAACTACATCCATTCCTACACCCCGACCAGCAAAATCGTCAGCTTGGTCTTTGGTGCTAAAGCCAGGATGAAACAGCAGTTCGTACACCTGCTGATCGGTCATATTTTGAGCAGCCGCCCAGGTAATTAGATTTTTTTCGATCGCCTTGTCTTTTACTTTTTGAGGATCGATTCCCGCACCATCATCTTTAACGGTAATTACGGTTTGGTTTCCCTGAATAAACGCCCGAATATAAATATTTCCTGCTTCGGACTTACCTTTTTTCAACCTTTGTTCTGGCTTTTCAATTCCATGAGAGATCGCATTGTTTACTAGGTGAGTCATTGGGTTGTAGAGATGCTCGACAATCATTTTGTCGATCAAGACTTCTTTACCCTCTACGTGCAGCTTAGTTTGTTTCTTCTGCTGACGCGAAACATCCCGAACCGCTCTTGGCAGGCGGTCTGCTGCTTGTCCGAACGCCACCATTCGCGATGAGTTCATCCCATCCTGTAGCTGACTCGTTACCTGACGGAAGGTTTGGGTAACTTTATCGCTTTCGTCAACTACAAACTGAATATCAGATGCTGCTTCTCTGACTCTGACTATTAGCTCGATAATGTCTTGCGAGAGTAGATGGAAGCCCGTAAAGCGATCCATCTCCAAAGCATCTAGCCCTTCTTCTTGGGGTTCGCTGTCTGATAAACCTGCTCCTGCACTTACTGCTGCGCGAGACTGGCGACTAGCCATTAATGCTCCTTCTAAAAGCGATCGCTCGTACATATCGTGCATTTTTGCTCCCGCTTCACCTAGAGACTGAACATGACCCAATAGGTTGCCCAGAAAAGTTCTCAATCTTTCTTGGTCATCTTCTAAACGATTACGTTTAACTACCAATTCTCCGATTAAATTATTTAGCTCATCGAGTTTACGCACCGAAACCCTCATCGTTTGCTCGAAAGCTTGAGCTTTATTACCAGAGGCTGCTGGACGAATTTTAGCGCGAAGTGGCGGTGTAGGAATGCTTGGGGGTTTAGCAATCTCTAGAGTAGTTAATGGTTCTTCTAGTAAAGAGTCTAGATCTAAATTCAATTCGCTTAATATAGGTTCGTCATCGGCTGTCGATTCTGCGATCGCCATCTCAGGAGTTTTGTTTGAATCGAAATTTAACAAGCGATTCATATTATCTTCAAACTCATCCAAGCCATCCAAGTCTAAAGTTTCTAAGGATGCCTCACTATTAAGTTCAAATTCAGGCTCATCTAAGCCATCTATTGTTACCAGATCGTCGTCGCCGTCCAAGTCTAAAGTTTCTAAGGATGCCTCACTATTAAGTTCAAATTCAGGCTCATCTAAGCCATCTATTGTTACCAGATCGTCGTCGCCGTCCAAGTCTAAAGTTTCTAAGGATGCCTCACTATTAAGTTCAAATTCAGGCTCATCTAAGCCATCTATTGTTACCAGATCGTCGTCGCCGTCCAAGTCTAAAGTTTCTAAGGATGCCTCACCATCAAGTTCAAATTCAGATTCAGACAATTCTTCGCTCTCGATCTCGACTGATGCTGGAGTAGTGAATTCCAACTCTGTATTCGATGAATCAGCAAAATTCTCTATTGGTAGATTACGAAAATCCCAATCGTCCAAATCCAAGCTAATATCTCGTTCGGGGGAAACGCGATCGCCTTTTGTAGATTCTGGCACTCGGACATCATTTGGAACTTCTTCCTCTAAGATAAACTCTGTTGCTAACTCAGCATCTTCGTCCGTCCATAAATCTGCTAGGTTGTCATCTTCTATCGCATCAGGTAATGATTTATCGAGATTGTCGTATGCTTCAATGGGCTGATCTTGACTATTCATATTAGTTAGTAGTTTCGAGGGAATATTGCTTATTGCTTAATCGTGAATAATGATTGGGTAAGTTTAAAAATATGAGTTAGATATCGATTGTGCTTAAAGGCATATAGAAAAATGCTTGTAGTAGATGAAAGAGCGAAAATTTCCTAGTTCTATTTAAAAACCATAAACTTTGAAATAAATATATTTACTTGAATTATATAGTCGGTCACATATTTCATAGTCTGCCCAAAATAGGGGACTTGAATTAAGGTTTAAGCTAAAAAAATACGGCTATTGTGAGCAATCTATTATTCATAGCTGTTTTAGATTTAAATCTCATCACCTAAATAACTGTTATAAAACTTTACTTACTTAGTCTGTATGAATGATACTACTGCAACTTTACTAATTTCTTGTCCAGATCGCCCTGGATTGGTCGCTAAAATTGCTAATTTTATTTATGCTAATGGTGGCAATATTGTCCGTGCTGACCAGCATACCGATTTTGCTACAGGTTTGTTTTTGATTCGCATTGAATGGCAACTTAAAGGCTTTAACCTGCCTCCGGAGGCGATTGCGTCTGCTTGGGGTGAGATTGCCACCTCTTTAAACGCAACTTGGCAGCTACATTTTTCCGATATTCTGCCCAAAATTGCCGTTTGGGTAACAAAACAAGATCATTGTCTTTGGGACTTACTATGGCGACATCAAGCAGGAGAGTTACCTGGCAAAATTGCTTTAATTATTAGTAATCACCGCCGTTTAGAAGCGATCGCCCAACAGTTCGATATTGATTTTTATCACTTACCGATTACCAAAGAAACTAAAGCGCAGCAGGAAGCACTCCAGCTAAAACTTTTAAAGCAATATCACATAGATTTGGTAGTTTTGGCTAAATATATGCAGATTTTAAGCGGAGATTTAATTCAGGGATTTCCTAATATTATCAACATTCATCATTCATTTTTACCCGCTTTTCCAGGGGCAAAACCCTATCATCGCGCCCACGCTAGAGGAGTTAAAATTATTGGTGCTACCGCTCACTATGTAACCCAAGATTTAGACCAAGGACCGATTATCGAACAGGAAGTAGTGCGGATCGATCATCAAGATACGATAGCCGATCTCATCCGTAAGGGAAAAGATTTAGAGCGATTGGTACTGTCTCGTGCTGTTAGACTACATCTGCAAAATCGAATTTTAGTTTACGATAATAAAACCGTAGTCTTTTAGTGGCGTAATCGATCTAGTATGGTTTAACTTTATCTTAATTTAATGATCCACAACAAATCTAAAAAGCGTTTTCGACCTCGCAAACAGTTTGGTCAACATTGGTTGCGTGATGAAGATATTTTAGACCGAATTATCATTGCAGCAGCATTAAGCCCAGGCGATCGGGTTTTGGAAATTGGCCCTGGTACGGGAAATTTAACCTCCCGTTTACTATCACAGGTTTCCGCTTTAGTCTCGGTAGAAATCGACCGCGACCTGTGCAAAAAGCTCGTTCAGAAATATGGCGATCGTGATAATTTTCTTTTAGTTCAAGAAGACTTTTTACAGTCGAATTTAGATTCGCTGCTGCAAAACTTTCCCAAATTCCAACATCCTAATAAAGTAGTTGCTAATATTCCCTACAACATTACAGGACCGATTATTGCAAAGCTATTAGGTAAAATTGCTACTCCTGCACCCCAACAGTATGAATCAATAGTGTTGCTGGTACAACAAGAAGTAGGTGAACGTTTGGTAGCTGTCCCTGGAAGTAAAGCTTATGCTGCTTTATCAATTCGGGTTCAATATTTGGCTGATTGTGAACTAATTTGTAATGTTTCTGCTAGATCTTTTTATCCGCCACCAAAAGTAGATTCAGTTGTTGTAAGATTACGTCCGAGAAGTATCGAGCATCCTGCTAACAATCCCCGACAACTAGAAACACTAATTAAACTGGGTTTTGCTAGTCGTCGTAAAATGCTGCGAAATAATTTGAAAAGCGTAATCGATACTGACGATTTGAATCAATTATTAGAAAAGCTAAACTTTAATCCTCAGTGTCGTGCTGAAGATCTGAGTTTAGAAAATTGGATTATGCTGACTAACAACATCGATTTAGCTAAATAAACGACGAAATTTGTAAAGATTAAACAAGCGCGATCGCGATCGCCAGTGCGGACATTTATTACCCATTACCTATTACCCATTACCCATTACCCATTACCCATTACCCATTACCCATTACCCATTACCCATTACCCATTACCCATTACCCATTACCCATTACCTATTACCTACAAACAATCATCGAGGTAATTTCAAGCCAATATAGCCCATAATGCTATCTCGTCCAGGATTTGCCCCAAATAAGTCTGCATGAGAAATGTGATGCCAACGCAATCCTAACATCAGCCGTTGTTGCTCGTTGAGCTTAATAGTCGTACCTGCACCCGCTTGAGGGGTAAAATTGAAGCTCGCTCCAGATCTGGGTACATCGCTAGTCGTTCCCATTACCCCCGCACCGCCATCGATATAGAGCGACCAATTGGATTTACGAACAAAATGCCAGCGCATTAAAAGAGCTAAATTGAGTCCCAAAGCATCGTCTCCAGGCTGATCGAAGTAGATAGTATTTAGTTCTAAATTGATACTGTGGCGATCGAATAAAAATTTAGATATTCCCGCACCTACCAA
This sequence comes from Waterburya sp., assembly GCA_965214815.1. GTDB lineage: Bacteria > Cyanobacteriota > Cyanobacteriia > Cyanobacteriales > Xenococcaceae > Waterburya. Next base: position 5,601,305 of record CBDCCL010000002.1, on the reverse strand, counting down.
GCCAAAGCGACGGGGATCGGACTCCTGGCGATCTAGAGTAGTGGCGAATGCGCCTTGAATATACCAGTGTTCTTGTCCTTTTGTCCCGAAGCTAGATTCGTCTTTTGTATCGCGTTTTAACTGGATTTTGTTTGAATTAGTTCGGAATTGTTTAATCGGAGTAGCATTAGCATAATGCGATCGCAACATGAACCATACCGTCAGCAAAAGTGCTATACCATGATAAATTTTGTTATCTAATCGATTGTGCCTTATAGGTATTAATGACATCATTTAACTCCAAACCACAGTCCATATTACCTTCTTTGAGGTTAAATGTCTTTTAGAAAGAAGCAGTTTAATACAGCCTTAATTGTTTTATTAGCGATTGTCTTATCCCTTGGATGCTTTTTTCGCTTTGCCAATTTAGAGTATAAAGTTTTTTGGGTAGATGAAGTATCCACTGCTGTTAGAGCTTCTGGCTACACCGTTGGTGAAGTAAACCTCGATTTGGCGCAACAGGGTATAATCGATCGCGATGCTTTAAATTATTATCAAACTATTAGTAACGGTAGAACTTTTTTAGATAGTTGGTCGGCGTTCACTAAAAGTCCCGAACACGCTCCTTTATATTTTGTCTTGACTAGAATCTGGATGCAGTTGTGGGGAAGTTCTATTATCGCTTTGCGAAGTTTACCAGCCTGTATCAGCTTGTTAATTTTTCCTAGTTTGTATTGGCTATGTTGGGAATTGTTCGGGCAGCAAATAGTTAGTTGGATGGCGGTTGTGTTAATAAGTGTCTCACCTTTTTTTGTCGCTTATGCACAAGAAGCACGTCCTTATAGTTTGTGGACTGTAGCAATTTTATTAATGAGTGCCAGCTTGTTAAGGGCAATTAGATTAAATAATAAATTATCTTGGGGAATATATAGTTTAAGTTTAATTTTAGGTTTTTATACTTCTCTGTTTTCACTCTATGGGGCTTTTTTTCAAGGTATTTATATAATTGCTATTAAAAATAAGTTTAGTATTATTAAAAACTATGTAATTTCTAGCGCGATCGCTTTACTCGCTTTTATACCTTGGGTATTAATAATTATTAACAGCATAGATCTGCTACAAGAAAATACTAGCTGGATGAGAGGCAATTTTAATTTAGCCGATATTATTGCTGTTTATGTTGGCACGAATTTATTGATATTTGGCGATTTACCTATTTCTCAAGATTCCGATCCGATAAAGACTGCGATCGCTTTAATTGTAATTATTTCTCTTTTGGTAGTTACGATACTATTATTTCCGCGCCAGAAGCGAAAGCCTGTAAAATTTGCTTGGTTACTAAGTATTTCTGGCGGTGTTTTCTTATTGTATAGCTATATTTATCTCGACTTAATAACTATAGTTGGAGCGTTAGTTGCTTTAGCTATTTTAAGTTTATCTGCTTATTCAATATATTATTTAATAGCTAATAAAAATCGCGATTGCTGGTTGTTTATGCTTTGTTTGATGTTCTCTTTGCCAGTACCTTTACTGATAAGCGATATTATCAATCAAGGACAAAGTTCCACTGCACCAAGATATTTAATTCCTTTCCAATTAGGAATTTTAATTGCAGTAGCCTACACTTTAGCTAATAAATTAACTGATAGCAAGATTACGTTACAGAAACAAAGGCTATGGCAGTTTATTTTTGCTGCTTTTATAACTTTAGGTATTTTTTCCTGCGTTCGTAACTTAAATACATCGCCGTTTTATCAAAAAGGAAGAAACATTAATAATATTGCGATCGCCGAAATTATCAATCGAGACATTCCTACTTTAGTAACTGTAGAAAGCAACGATACTATGGATCTTCTATCTTTAGCTTATTCACTATCACCCCTAGTTAAATACAAAGTAGTTACTTCTGAATCCGAAATTATTAGATATCGCGATCGCTTTGATAATATTTATGTGTTAAAACCTTCTGTCGAACTCCAACAGAAGTTAAAGCAAGATCGACAAATAAAATTACAGCAGGTATACAAATCTCATATATTTAGTGCTGATGAGTTTCCTTTAGATTTATGGAAAGTTAGTTTTTAAAAATATCTATATTACAATAAGCCATATATGAAAATAGCCATAATTTGTTCTAGCTTTTTTCCCGTTATTGATGGAGTAACGATCGCAGTCTTTAATAGATTAGAACAGTTGAGTAGATTAGGACATCAGGCGATCGTCTTTTGTCCAGATTATCAACCTCTGGCGCATATTTACCCAAATTATCGAGACTATACGGGTAAAATATTTCCTGGTATTAAAATAATTAATTTACCCAGTACTAAATCTATTGCTTTAGATTTTGAACGAGACGTAACCACAAACTCTTATAAAATTGTTGTCAAAAAACTTACAGAATTCAAGCCAGATATTATTCATGTAGACGAAGCGGAAAGATTAGGTGTATGTCTGCTAAAAATACCAGGGGTTAAATATGCCAGACAGAATAATATTCCTTCCGTAGCCTGGTTTCATACTAATTATCTCGATTACTTTGATGATTACTTTAGTTTGCCTTTGAATCTAAATAAACTTATCAAAAAAATCTTAGGTTTAATCTTCGCAAAAATTTATAATTCTTACGATCTAACCTTAGTTTCTAGTTCGGTTACGGCTAAAAAAATAGCCAAATTAGGTATTAAAAATATTCGTTATTCGGATTTATTAGGATGTAATTTTGACTTGTTCGAGCGTATTAAAAAGCCCGATCTGCTTACGGAGAAATACAGCTTATTTAATCTAGAAAACAAGATAAAGCTAATATTTATCGGACGTTTAACACCCGATAAAGGTTGGTATTTTACAAAGCGATCGCTCTATTTTTTATCAGCAAATATTTTAGATAAGATAGCAATTATTATTGTAGGGGATGGTACGTTAAAAGAGGAAATAGAATCGAGTCTCAAGCAGCTAACGCCTCATGTTTATTTATTAGGTAGGGTTAACCCTCAAGCTATACCCGAATTATTAATTAATAGCGATATTTTTATTACCAACTCGGAAAAAGAAACCAGAGGCTTGACGGTTATTGAAGCTGCTGCTGCGGGAATACCTACAATCGCACCTGCTGCGGGGGGAGTTATAGATACGATTGAAAATGGTGAAACAGGCTGGTTATATAAACCGCAAGACGATCGAGACTTTATAGATAAGTTGACTTTATTGATTCAAGATAGTAGCTTGCGCAATTCGATGGGAGTAAAAGCAAAAGAGTTATCTCGACAGTGGAATTGGAAAAAAAGTGTCGATAATTTAGTAGAAATTTGGTCGGGGGAAATCGAGCGATCGCTTTTTGTAAAGAATCTGAACTGACAACCGCTCTTTAAACAGATTTGGAAACCGATTTAGACAATCTTATTTCGAGATTTGGATTAGCCATTTAGTAAAGGCTCTAAAAGTTGAACTTTAATGCTATACAGATTCTGATTCCAAAGCCTCTTTCAAAGTTTGTCTGACAAATTCTTGCCAATTTTCTTTTTGCTTAATTTTGGCAATCAATGAAGGCGGAACTCGCACATTCATTTGAGCCGTACAAGATTCTTCTCTATCTGTGGTGAAGGGTCTTAGATTTTCTATTTTTGGATTGTAGTTTGCCATAACTGCTGAAATTGGGATTGCTCGCAATCGTACAAGATGATGATAACAATAAAGATCTAAGTATTGAAATATAACTTGTTCTTTTTCTTATGTTAACTAGTGGAAAAATCTTGTTTATTGATATACTAAATTTAATTAGCGATCGCCCAATAAATTCTAGCAGGAATTAAAGCGATCGCCCTAAACCACTCTAAATAAGTAAGGAATTATGCTATAAAATATAACATTTAACTCTCAAAAACACTCAGGCGATCGACAATCTTTACTCAACTCAGGAGATAAAGTATATCTTTACGGCGACACCAACTATACGGGAAAGCTAATTAGACCAGTAGAGCGCACCTATCCGCCCAAATGGACGGTACAAATAGATCGAGGCGGTTACGAAGCGGTTAACGTCCAGTATATTTCTTTAATTGAATCGCAAGGGTCGAATCTTCCAGATTCAGATCTAGACTTACCTGCTAGCTTTCTATTTTTAAGTTGAATTAAATACGGGTTATATTATGGTTTGATTGCATTAAATAAGCAACAGCCAGGTATGTTCGTGTCAGACTCTAACATTGTTGAAATATTGCAGCGAAGAGCTTTATCTCAAGGTGGAGATGCAGCTTATATTTTTTTGCAAGATGGCGAAAACGAAGAAGTTAGACTGACATATGAAGAATTAGATCTTCAGGCTAGAGCGATCGCATTTCAATTACACCAACTTGTTATGCCTGGTTCGAGAGCTTTGTTGGTATATGATTACAGTGCGGGTTTAGAGTTTATCGCTGCTTTTTTTGGCTGTCTTTATGCAGGAGTGGTAGCTGTACCCTGTCATCCCCCGAAGAATCGCCTAACTACTTTGGAGGTGCAGACTCGTTTGGTATCTTCCGAAGCAGAAGTAATACTTACCGAGTCTAGTCTGTTTAATAAATTAAAAAAGCAGCTACCTGTAGCGCATCCTACTAAGTTGCATTGGCTGAATACAGAAAAAATAGATACTCAGACTCAATGGACTGTACCTAAAATTAATTCAGACACTCTGGCTTTTTTACAATATACTTCAGGCTCTACGGGAGAACCCAAAGGAGTAATGATTACCCACGGATGTTTGATGCAGAATCAGGAGATGCTGCGGTTGGCATTCGGACATACTCCAGACTTGATTGGTGTGGGTTGGTTACCCCTATTTCACGATATGGGTTTGATCGGTAACGTTATCCAGCCGATCTACACAGGAGGCTGCTGCGTAATGATGTCTCCAATTAGTTTTGTCCTCAAGCCGATCCGCTGGCTACAGGCGATTAGTAAATATCAGGCGGTAACTAGTGGCGCACCAAATTTTGCATATGACTTGTTATGCGATCGCGTTACAGAAAAACAAGCAGCAAGATTGAACCTTAGTAGTTGGTCACTGGCGTTTTGTGGTGCAGAACCAGTACAAACGGCGACTATGGAGCGATTTAGCCGTAAATTTGCCCGTTGTGGTTTTAAATCGACTGCATTCTACCCCTGTTATGGGATGGCGGAAGCAACTTTGATGATTACGGGAGGAGATAAAGCGAAATCGCCGACAGTTAAATATCTTGATAAGGCTGCATTAGAACAAGATCGGGTAGTGATTAGGGATAAAGATCGATCTCGAACAACAGCTTTAGTTAGTGCGGGTTATCCCTGGCTGGATGGTAAAATTGCGATCGCCGATCCTAATTCTCTAACTGAATGTCCCCCAGATAGAATTGGCGAGATTTGGTTTTCTAGTTCTAGTGTGGGTAAGGGGTACTGGAAACTACCAGAACAAACTAAAGAAACATTTGAAGCAAGTTTGAACGGCGATCGATTTTTGCGTACTGGCGACTTAGGCTTTATCAGTGATGGTGAACTTTATATCACTGGTCGTCTGAATGATGTTATGGTCTTTTGGGGACTCAATCACTATCCCCAACACATCGAACGGACGGTAGAACAGTGTCATTCTGCGTTAAAAGCTAACTGTGGCGCAGCTTTATCGGTAGAAGTGCAAGGGAAACCTCGACTAGTAGTGGTTCAAGAAATCGAGCGTACCCACCGTAAATCTCTAGTATTCGACGAGGTAGTAGAAGCGATACGCTGGCAGATTTTTCAGCAGCACTTTATTGATGTTTACGCTATTATCTTACTTCAGCCTGGACGTATCCCAAAAACCTCTAGCGGTAAAGTTCGGCGTAGTGTTTGTAAAGCGATGTTTTTAGAGTCGAGTTTGGATATTTGGCAACAGTGGTATCTCCGGGATCTTAGTAAGAGTGATGTCACTGGTTTATTTGAAAGATATACTAATCCAATTACCTATCTTAAGATGCTATCGGCGATCGCTCGTGGAAAAGCGCGACGTATTCTATCATTTATCATTCAACATTTATCATTTAACATTTATCAGTAGTTATGATTCAAAGGTTTCGGGTGGCTAAGTGTAGTTTTTTACTAGCAATTGCTGCTTTAGTTGGTGTGGTTGCGATCGAGCCAGTTATTCCAGCAGAAAGGATTGATTTTAACTATAGTTTATTGGGGTTTAGCATCAAGGTAGAGGATTTAGCAGCCTTCGCGGAAACGGGAGAAGTCAGCAACAGTCTTAATTTCTACCTCAAGCGTATACCCCCCCAGCAAAGAGAGAAGCTACAGAAGTTTCTGCAACAGAGTTATAATGTCGATCCGATTTTGGTCTACCGTTATTCTCGTACTTCTGCGGGAATTAAAATGCTACAGCGCATTGGCGAGATTATTCAGCTACCTGGTAATTTAAACGGCTTCTATGGTTTACGTGCTGCGGTGGTACAGGCTGCTGCATCGAAATCGGGAATTAATCTGGTTGATTTTTTAAAACTTTTCCCGACGGATATCAGGCTCGATCTGGGTGAATTACTTAAATTAGTCGAGCAGGTTTCTACCAGAGAGGAAGATACTAAAGAGTTTATTGCCAGTCTTTCATCAGATGTTGCAGCTAAGTCCAGTTTAAAAGATCTTCCTGACTTGTCTGGTAAAGGGCAATATAAAGTTGTCAAACAGACTTTAGAACTATACAATCGCGATCGCAATCGCACTTTAAATACGGATCTCTATCTACCTAAAACTGAAACTAATTCTATTCCCGTTATAGTGGTTTCTAACGGCTTGGGTGCAAAACGCGATCGCTTTAAAGGTTTGGCTAATTACCTAGCTTCTCATGGTTTTGCCGTGGCTATCCCCGATCATCCAGGAAGCGATCGTCGCCGACAGAAAGCCTTCCTCAGAGGTTTACACCGAGAAAATTTTGATGCTACCGACTATATCGATCGCCCTTTAGATATTAGCTATATCTTAGATGAGTTGGAACAGCTTAACTCAAAAAGCTTTAACAATAAGCTCGATCTCAAACGGGTAGGAGTATTCGGCTATTCTATCGGCGGAACAACCGCCTTATCTTTAGCTGGTGCAGAGTTGGATTTTGAACGACTGAAGCAAGATTGCGATCGCCCTTTAGATTTATTAAATATCTCTATACTGTATCAGTGTCGTGCTTTAGAACTGTCACCGCAACAACAGTCTTTAAAAGACGAGCGGATCGAGGCTGCATTTTTATTTGTTCCCTTTGGTAATAGTCTCTTCTCAAAGGAACAACTCAGCACAATTTCTATACCAGTTATGTGGCAGGTTGTAGATCGAGACTTTCTAACATCTCTACTCAACGAGCAAATCCCTTTGTTTAATTCTTTGGGGAGCGACCGCTATTTGGTAGTCAGCGAAAAAATACCCCACTCTAACGTTACTCTATCAAATCAGCAGCAGTCTAGTCAAGCAGAAGCTTTTGAAGTAGCTAAAAACTATCAAAACATCCTTTCATTAGTCTTTTTTAAAAATTATATTGCAGGGAACAAAGAATACCAATCTTACTTGAGTTCGGAATATATACAGGCGATCGAACAAGAACCTTACAAACTTCATCTAATACAAGAAGTAGCCAACTAACATGACAATACCTAAGAAAAATAGTAGAACTATCGTGGTCAATAATGTTCGATATCGCTATGTAATAAAAATCAGCGAATATGTAGGGATAAAAATTATCATAGAATTAGACGGCATCAAATCACAGTGTTTATTTGGATATTTAGATGACTGGGAAAATTATAAAGAAGTTACTCCTAGTACAATAAAGTCAATTGTTTGCAAATCTATTGCTAAAGGTTGGAATCCAGAAGCAAACAATTCTGGCTTTCATTATATAAAACAACTTGACGAACTGTTACTAGATTAACTAAAAGAGTTGTCAAATATTTAGTAAATAAATGAATAAAAAGATAAACAATTACTATTTATGGTTGAGCATAAGTTTACTATTTACTCTCTATTACGGAATTGTTTCTTACTGTCATGGTTTCAGTCAAGATTATATAGTTCAAGATGATGTCAGACAGCATATAGTTTGGTTACAAAAACTTATATATCCAGAATTATTTCTTAATGATTTTATTGCCGATTACTTTGAAAGTCTCGCTCCTTTGGGATTCAAAGCTTTGTATTTTAAGGCTGCAAAACTTGGGATCGAACCAATTTGGTTAGCGAGAATATTGCCAACAATTTTAGCAATAATAACGACTGTATATATTTATCTATTTACTTTAAAGATATTGCCAAAAGCTAGCACGGGATTTTTAGCTACTTTATTTGTCAATCAGCTTGTCTGGCTTAATGACGATCTAATTACGGCGACTCCTAGAGCGTTTCTTTATCCTTTATTAGCTGCTTTTTTATATTATATATCTATAAATTCTTTAATTCCCTGTTTGATATTAATGCTGTTGCAGGGGTGGTTTTATCCGCACATATTATTAATTGAAATGGGAGTATTAACTTTAAGATTATTAAGAATAAAAAGAAAATCTTTAAGACTTACAGCTAACAAGTTTAGCTATATTTGGTGGGCAATGGGCTTAATAATTACTGCGATCGCACTATATCCCCTGACTCAAACTCCTCCAGAATTAGCTACTGTTGTCACCGCCCGACAAATGCAGCAAATGCCCGAATTTAATCTTGGAGGAAGAACACCTTTTTTCGGTACTGGTATTAGATTTTGGTTTTATGACAATAGCGGTTTATCTCTGCCTGCATTTCCTACTATAGTTTGGTGTAGTTTAGGACTACCTTGGTTACTAACAACCAAACTACCAACTGTTAACTTAATTACTAACAAGATTGTAATTTTATTACAGGTTACGATCGCATCTTTATCGATGTATGTACTGGCTCATCTTTTCTTACCCGTACTGCATTTACCCAGTCGCTTTACCTATCATAGTTTGCGTCTCATACTGGGAATTACTACAGCAATTGTCTTAACCATAATTCTCGATACGCTAAAAATTTGGCTCGATAAAAAACGTCAGTCATCAAAGATTTTAAAGCGATCGGACAAAATTAAAATAGCTCTAATTATTATCGCCAGTACCACTATAGTTATCGTTCCTGCTATACCTTTTATCTTTACTTCGTTTCAAAACTGGAAAGTAGGTACAAACCCAGAGATATATCGATATTTAGCACGGCAACCAAAAGATATTTTAGTCGCCTCTTTAAGTGAAGATGCTAATAATATTCCCGCTTTTTCTCAGCGATCTATTTTAGTAGGAGGTGAATTTGCTTTTGCCTATCATCCTGTTTATTATAATCGCGTTAAACAACGGACTGTCGATCTATTACAAGCGCAATATAGTCCGAATATTGAAGTACTAACGTCTTTTATTCGTAAATACGGTGTCGATTATATCATGCTAGATAAGACGGCTTTTACTCCTGAATACCTGTTAGAAAAAGATTGGCTGATAAATAGCTCTTGGCGAGATGAAACCGAACTGGCAATCGCTCAAATAGAATCTGAATTTGTTTCGGCATTAGCTAAGTTAATTCCAAACTGTTCTGTTGTCTCTACAGATAATTCATTCCTAATTGATACTAGCTGTATTTTAAGTCGCAGTAGTCTAAGACCTGACTGCCTGACACAAGTAGGTGAAAGCATTGAAATCTCGAGAGAGAGAAGAAAAGGGCGAGTATTCATGGGAAGCTGAAAATAGACGTTTTTAGCTTATAGTCCATGTCAACTTCTACCCCTGTTTATAATCAACTGTTCAGTTTGCTAAGTCAACACAGCAAATATCGAGACTTACGACATCTGAAAGCATTGGCTTGGATGATTAATAGTTTGATTTGTAGCGGTAAAATTAATCTCAGCGAATGGGAGTCTTATGTGCCAACTCGTGCCACAAAGGCTCAGAGTGTCGAAAGAAGATGGCAGAGATTGATTCACAATCAAAGAATTCGAGCTGCAATATATCCTTACCCGATCTAATTACTCACTAATTTTAATACGTTTAGTGCAGATAACAGGTCTTATAAGTAGTAAACTTTTCTTAGAGATTTTATCGCTTTGGTTTTTGGGAAAGGGGGAAGTCGCGAAGCGACAGGATAAAGGTTAACAGTTAACAAGCTGACTGAAGAATAGATTTTGATAAATTATTCACCCAGTCCTTTAAAAGCGCGATCGTTATATAAACTGGATTCTACCGAGGCCAATCTTAACCAATTTATTTCAGGATGTCTCGGATTAATTACCGCAATATTTTCTAAGCCTGCGGGTACGGCTACGCTGGGTACGAACAAGATTAAACTATTGCCTTCATTGAGCCATTGGCTGCCTATTTCTTGGGTACTCGACGGATAGGGATAGCGACTCCAATCTGAGGGCAGATTCTTAACCGTTATAGTCTCGGTCGATATATTATCTGGAAGAGAATAAATGCCCAACCTGTAATCGGCAGGAATTAGCCTGGGACTCGGCAAATAATTCGCCATTTCCAAAAGAGCTACACTGGGAGTTGAAGCAAAATACAGCACTGGTATTCCAGATTTGTTCCATCGCGCCCCATTTAGGAACGAACCACCCCTACCTGTATAGTTCTCTAGGTATTTAATGCGGGTAATTCTAAATAGTTCCATTAGGTAAACTCGCCATACTCGATCGCAGCTAGAGATTCTCTGACTAATCTTCTGCCTTCAAAGGTGTCGCACAAATCAATTGGCAATTCTCCATCCAGAGCGGGAATACTGGTATGTAACCATTCTTTGGCTGTGTCTTCATCCCCGAAAACATTTATAGCTTCATTGAATACTTTTAAAGTATCCAAAATTCCTTCGCTTTGAACTCTTGTCAGTAATTGGGAACGATAAAACCGATTTAAATTACCCGAACTAGTACTCAACAAGCGAACAAATAATTCTCGCTCTCCTAAAGCCTTGACCGCCAGCTCGACAATTTTTCCAGGGATTCCCTGACGAACAGCCTGAATATATGCACCTCGGTCTTCTAGGAGAGTAGGAGAAAGATCTGAATCGGTAAGTAGTGAGGCAATGTTCATTTTAAGTCGATCTATATTATTGTCCTAATTTTACATCATTATGATTAACATTAATCATCATAATGATGTATTGCGAATTGAAATTCGTTTTGCTGTAAGATTTTCTTAAGCTTTGGTTGATATCCAGGGAGTAAGGCAATGGCAATTCGACAGTTTTAAAATATATCTGACAAATTAAAGGTCATTTCAATTATGACTTCAGCACGCTATATCACCATATTAGAGTTACTCAGACTAAAATTTGGAGGAACTTCTACCAGACAATGAGCGATTGCTTTACGATACGTCTAAATATCGACCGATCGATAATAGAGGATATCCTGAAATTAACGTGCTTCATTCTAACGGAAAATAGCGATCGCTTTTTGGATAATCACCTGGTTGTAGAAATTCCTCACAACCTTTTCAAATAACTACAGGTTCGAGCGCAAATAGGAATAATTATCATTTGGATATCGAGCCTGTTCTAATTCGCAGTCTTGTTTAAAATAGATGCAGGCTCTGATTAAAGTGGGAAATGGCGATCGCTTTTTGGATAATTACCTGGATGTAGAAATACACCACAACCTTTTTGAATCACTACAGGTTCGAGCGCAAATAAGAATTATTATCATTTGGATATGAAGCCTGTTCTAGTTCTCAGTCTTGTTCAAAATAGATGCAGGCTCTGATTAAAGTGGGAAATGGCGATCGCTTTTTGGATAATTACCTGGATGTAGAAATACACCACAACCTTTTTGAATCACTACAGGTTCGAGCGCAAATAAGAATATTATCATTTGGATATGAAGCCTGTTCTAGTTCGTGGTTTTATTTGAATTAATCACACGAGAGCCTAAAAACTGCGATCGGTCGGCTACGGGTCGCGTAATCGCTATAAGATTAAGAGTGTAGATTTTCCAAAACATTTATGTCCCAGCTAAATTCTTCTGCCATTAAAGCTCGTAATAATTTGCTAGGAATGTTTATAGCAATCGCTATCTTAGATAGTATTTTGGTACTAGTATCGCGAGATTTGTGGGCAATTGGTCGTATTATAGTCACCATTGGGGTAATGTACTACGTATTGCAAAGAAAAAAATGGGCTAAATGGATTCTAATTAGCATCTTTAGTTTGGTAATTATTCTGTTGTCAGCATTGATAGTCGCGCTACATTCTAAACTATCTAGCTTTTTAATCGTTGGTAGTTCGATCTTGATTATTCTTTATGCGATCGCAGGAATTTATTTAATTACTAGCAAAAATTTAAGTCGTTATTTTTTAAATACTGGAAAAGCTGCGATCGAACATTAGTTGAAAAGCGATCGCCGTTTAACAAAAGAATTCGGCGAACAAGATATCACAACTTATGACTGAGAAATATAAAATAGCTGCTTTACCAGGAGAAGGGATAGGTTTAGAAGTAGTAGAAGCGACAATAACTATATTGCAACGGGTAGCTACAATACATAATTTTGAATTACAGCTAGACTATGGCGTAATTGGTACAGCAGCATTTAAAAAGTATGATGCGTATTTTCCTGAAGCTACGGCGGATTTATGTAGTCAGGCGGATGGTATTCTCTTTGGTGCGGTTAGTAAAGGTGGGTTATTAGAATTAAGAAAGCAATTTGATTTTTTTATCAATTTACGTCCAGTTAAAGTCTTTCCCAGTTTAATAAATAAGTCTAGTTTAAAATGCGATCGCCTTACAGGGGTAGATATCTTATTTATTAGAGAGTTGGTTAGCGGAATGTATTTTGGTGCGTCGGGAAGAGGAGAAGATGCAGGAGGTAAATATGGCTATCACACCATGCAGTATTACGACTGGCAAATTAAACGGATTGCCAAGGTAGCTTTAGACAAAGCGCGATCGCGAAGAGGTTTACTTACGGTAGCGCATAAAGAAAATGCCTTACCAAATATACCCTGGACAAAATTGGTAACAGAAGTTGCCGTAGACTATCAAGATATTACAGTCGAACCGATGCTGGTAGACAATTTAGCAATGCAGCTAGTAATCGATCCGCAACGCTTTGATGTCGTCTTAGCGGGTAATATGTTTGGCGATATCTTAAGCGATTTGGGGGGTGCTTTGGTAGGTTCGATCGGCTTATTGGGTTCTGCAAGCTTAAATGAAGCAGGATTTGGGCTTTATGAAGCAATTCACGGTACTGCACCCGATATTGCTGGAAAAAACTGTGCCAATCCTTTAGGTACTCTAGCTAGCGCGATGATGATGCTAGAACAGTGGGGAGAAATAGAAGCTGTAGATAGTTTAGAACAAGCCTGGAACAAAATTCTGACAGAAGGTTATCGCACCCGCGACTTATATTCGGAAGATACAGAAACCTTAGTTACCACTCAAGAATTGGTAGAATTATTTGTGCAAAATTTGTAGGGAAGCTTATAGACAAAGTAATGCTCTTTACTACCAGATACAGAAGAAAGCAATACTTTTTAAATTGTTGCTTCGATAATTTTATCTAGAGTTAACTCAAGTTCGGGAAAAAGATCGGACTTGAGCAAATCGCCTTTAACAAACTTTTCCATTCGATATTCCCCTTCCACTAATTTGCAAATAGTAATAGTTGCTTGCTTGGGTTTTCCAATATATCGCACTGCACCCAAAGCACGATAATCTACAATCCAATATTCAGCAATGCCCATTGCTTCGTATTCGACAAATTTATGACCATAATCATCTCGCCAGTTTGTGCTTACCACTTCAATCACTAAAGGAATAGTTTGTCCATTTTGAATAACAGATGATTTTTGCCATAGAGGTTCATCTTCGATGTGTTCTCGGTTGATTACCGCTACGTCAGGTATATATCCAGAACGAGGTGCAGCAGGTTTAATAAGACAGTTTCTAGGAATTGAATACGGTAGCTTTAATGTACGAATTGCCAAGTTTAATTCAGCAGCTAAAAAACCTGCGACATCTTCGTGAGAACCTTTGGGTAACATTTTAACAATTACACCTTCAATTAATTCGTAGCGTTCAGCATTATCTGGATACCAGGTTATAAATTCCTCAAAACTTATCGGTTCGGTTTGTGGCGCAATCATTTTTTAATGCCTCGCAGGGGAATACTTCGAGCTTATTGCTGCTACAATCTTACCTAAATTTATCTCAGTTGCTATTTGTTCCTCAATTAAGGATCGTTCTTATTCCTCAGTCTATGGAATTATCTCCTACCAAAAAAGCTTTACTCGCACTCAAACAAATGCAGGGTAAATTAGATGCTCTCGAACAGGCTAAAAGCGAACCGATCGCAGTAGTAGGTTTGGGATGTCGTTTTCCTGGTGCAAATAACCCCCAGGAGTTTTGGGAATTGCTGTACAGCGGTAAAGATGCAGTTAGCGACACGAGCGATCGCCTTCAACTTGATACATCGACACCAGACTATATCAGCAGAGGTGGGTTTGTTCCCCATCTCAAAGAGTTCGACGCGAGCTTTTTCCGTATTGCACCTAGAGAAGCAGCGAGTCTCGATCCGCAACAGAGATTATTATTAGAAGTTAGCTGGGAAAGTTTGGAAAATGCTGCTATACCTGCTGACAAGATTGAAAAAAGTCTTACAGGTGTGTTTATCGGAGCTTCAGGTATAGACTATTGGCATCAGTTATTGAGTGAAAATGAAATTGATGCTTACCTTACTACGGGTAATACTCACAGTTTAGCTTCGGGGCGTATATCCCACTTTTTCGATTTTACAGGACCTAGCGTTTCAATTGATACCGCCTGTTCCTCTTCTTTAGTGGCTGTGCATCTAGCTATTAAGAGTTTACGCGATCGCGAATGTAACATGGCACTAGCAGGAGGAGTAAACCGTTTAATTTCACCCAAAATCAGTCTTAACTTTGCCAGGGCTAAAATGCTCTCACCCGATGGACGCTGTAAAACTTTTGACGAGGCTGCAAATGGCTTTGTACGTTCTGAAGGTTGCGGGATAGTAGTCTTAAAAAGATTGAGTGATGCGATCGCCAATAAAGATCTAATTAGAGCGGTATTACTCGGTTCGGCTACTAATCAAGATGGACGCACCAGCAGCATCACTACTCCTAGTAGCCTGTCACAGCAAGCAGTAATTAGACAGGCTTTAGCTAATAGTAAAGTCGAAGCACCACAGGTAAGTTATCTAGAAACCCACGGTACGGGAACATCTTTGGGAGATGCGATCGAAATTGAAGCATTGAGTCAAGTATTTAAAGATAACAAGGAATTAATACTAGGTGCGGTAAAAACTAACATCGGTCATTTAGAATCGGCATCTGGTATAGCTAGCTTGATCAAAACTGTTTTAGCTTTAGAAAAACAATCGATTCCCGCCAATCTCCATTTAAAACAGCCCAATACAAAAGTAGACTGGAAAAATTTACCTTTCAAACTACCGCAACTCGCGATCGCCTGGAAGCAAACCGCACCTCGTATTGCTGGAGTCAGTGGTTTTGGCTTTAGCGGTACTAATGCTCATGTTATAGTTCGAGAAGCCGATAATTTGGACAAAAAAGGGAGGATAGGGAGACGGGGAGATGGGGAGATGGGGAGACGAGAAAGGACTTGTCCGCATCTAGATGGGGAGAACAATTTATATCTATTTACTCTATCTGCTAGAAGTAAAAAAGCTTTAGATCGGCTAGCTTCAGACTATGCTAATTATCTTCAACTGCATCTCGATCTTTCAATCGAGGATATTTGCTTTACTACCAATACAGGGCGATCGCATTTTAACTATAGATTAGCTATTGTAGTTAGTTCCGTTACCGAGTTGCAAACTAAATTAATTCAGTTCATCTCTGGAGAAACACCTAGTCACTTATGGGGGGGTAAGGCTAACTCTAATCGAGAACTAAAGTTAGCTTTAATAGGTAAAAATAAAGAGTTAGAAGAATTAATTAAATCCATAGTCGATAGTTCTTTTGTTACTTCAGATCTGGCTGATATTTGTTGGAAGATAGGCGAACATAAAATAAACAATCCTCAACCAAACACTATTTATTCAACCGACGAACTTGAAGCAGATAATTGGCAAACATTACTAGCAGGAGTAGCGCAGCTATATGTATTAGGTGGATCGATAAACTGGGAAGTACTAAATAAGAATAGGGATGGTACAAAAATTACGCTTCCTACTTATGCTTTCCAGCGAAAGGTTTATTGGCTAGATTAGCGATCGCAGTTAATATTTTAAACTTAAGCTCTCGCAAAGTCGCGAAGACGTTTATGCCCGTCGCATTGGGTGCAAAGGGGTTAAATTTAATATTGAAAATGAAAGAAAAAGTTCTACAGCTTGGTGATGATATTAATACTGATGACATTATTCCCGCTCATCGTAGTACTAATCCCGATCCAGAACATCAGAAACATTACGTTCTAGAATACCTAATTGGTATCGATACTTTATTGGATTACGAAGTAATCGAAGCAGGGTCAAACTTTGGCTGTGGTTCGAGTCGGGAGTATGCACCTGTAGCGATTAAAGCAGCGGGAATTAAATTAGTTCGCGCTCGTTCTTTTGCCGAGATTTTCTATCGCAACAGTATTAATATTGGCTTAAATTTAGAAATCATCGGTGAGAGTAAAGACAATCCCGTAGTTAAAGCTATTTCCGCAGCAGGAGGATTAACCGCTTTTAATCAACAGCGTCTAAGAAATCGAGTTTCTATCCCCCGAAGTAAGACAGCACCTCGTTCGATGACAATGGCTCAAAAGATGCTAGCTAAGGCTTCGGGTAACGACTATGTACAGCCTGGAGAAGTGGTGTTTGCCAAAGTCGATCTGGCGATGTCTCATGATGCGATCGCAGCACCTGTATTTAGATTATTTCACAAGCACTTCGGCGAGAACGCACGTATCTGGGATGCGAACAAGGTGGTGTTGGTTGCAGATCACTTTATCCAGGTCAACGATATCCGAGTAGATCCTCAAGCTATTAAACTCTATCAGGATATGGTCGGTTTTGCTCGTCAGCATAACTGTAAGTTATTCGATCTGGTATCTCCTGGAGAAGCTTCAGGAATCTGTCACGTGTTGTTACCAGAACAAGGTTTAATTCAGCCAGGAATGGTTATTGCGGGTACTGATTCTCATAGCTGTACCTATGGTGCGTTTGGTAGTTTCTCTACGGGCGTGGGTACTACCGACATGGCAAACATTTTAGCTACGGGGGATATGTGGATTCGTGTCCCTAGCACTATTGTCTTTGAACTTTCTGGAACGTTACCCAAACATCTTAGTGCTAAAGATATCATGCTCTTTATTTTGGGCAAGATTGGCTGTCAGGGTGCTATCGGTAAGGTAATGGAGTTTCGGGGAAGTATTATCGAACAGCTATCTATAGACGAACGCATGACTTTAAGTAACATGGCGGTAGAGTGCGGTGCGATGTGTGGCTTAATTGCACCCGATGCTGTTACCGAAAAATATTTGCAGGATCGAGGTATATCAGAGTTTGAGAATATAGTAGGCGATGTTGATGCTCAATGCGATCGCGTCTATCAATTCGATTTGAGTAATTTAGAACCTCAGATCGCCTGTCCTCCCAAACCAGATCGGGTTGTGGGTATTAGTAGTCTTTCAGAAGTACCAATTACCTTAGCCTTTGTCGGTTCTTGTACGGGGGGTAAGTTAGCAGATCTAGCGGAAGTGGCAAAGGTGTTGAAAGATCGGCGTATCGATCGCAACGTACAGATGTATGTCGTTCCCGCTTCCCAATTAGTGCGCCAACAAGCAATAGAGTTGGGCTACTTTGATACTTTTGAAAAGGCTGGGGTACAAATTCTTAAGTCTGGCTGTGGTGCTTGTATTAATTCTGGTAAGGGAGTACTAGGCGAGCAAGAAACGGGCATTTATGCTACTAATCGCAACTTTACAGGGCGTACTGGCGATCCGACTGGCAAAAACTATTTAGCATCACCTAGAGTTGTAGCTATTTCGGCTATTAAAGGTAAAATTAGCGATCGCTTTTAGAATGTGTTTGTATAAATATTAAACCGTAGAGGATGTTGAGTATTGATGCTATTATTAATGTCTTGAACTTCCTCAGAGCTTTTTCTATATATTCGTAACTAAGAGCGAGATTATTCTCGTATTCTTTCTCTAAAGAAGAGCGAACGGCGTTCTCTGACATTAGCTTCGCCGAAAGTAAAAACAGTCTCTAACCAAGCTAGCAAAAGGTGTTCGCAATTATGCCAAAACAGAATCTAAGACGGGGCTATTGTACAACATTATTTTTTCTACTATCGATCGATAAATTTTCCCAATTCAATTAGACGCTAATAAAACTTCATGAATCAGTAGCGTCTAATTAAAAATATAAGTAATTGTTGTTTGCTAGTCGTTGTTTTTGTATTCGATCGTCTTTATTTATTACTAAAATAACTTAGCTTGGTTTTGATTGTTTCTAACTGACAAATTCTTAATAAAACATTGATGCCTATTAAGTAAGCCGCGCTGAGAACAGGAATAAGTATTGATAGAGAAATGTGCATTTTGATAGTGTAATTTAGCTGTTTTCAATCTAGTTAAACGTCAATTACGACGAAAAACCCTAGTGTTCACCGATTTTCGAAAGCAATATAAATAAAATTATGAAGCTCAGTAAGACTCGCTCGCGCGATCGATAACTAAGCACTACATAATATTGATATCGAACTTAATTTGCTACTTTTAACTTCTTCGAGCAAATTAAACATATCGTCAAGCAATTATAAAATTTGAATGAAATTGCTCGAATATTTCCTTCATCAGTACTATTACCAATAATAAGTTCTTTTTATTAGTTTGGCAAATATAAAATAGGCTTCTTTACCAGATTTTTACAAACTTTAGGTAATCCATAGTTTTTTACTAGTAATAACGTAATAACTGAGAAAAATCATTACGAAAAGCATAGGTATATATTCTTATAAAGAATATTTTCTGGTAAATAAAAAATATAGTTTTTTAAAAATCAAAATCTTTTAGTCGATCTAATATTAGAGCTTCAGCTTCTTCATCGGTAATATTTTCTAGTTGATGTAATAAAGAATCGGTTTCTTCATCCTTTTGGGAAGCTAGATGGTTTTTGAAGATTAGCGTTAATAGGTAATTGGCTAAAGCTTTTATATTAGGGTAGTCAAAAATAGCAGTTGCTGACAATTTTAAGTCGTAACCTGACTGAACTTTATTTCTCAGTTCGACTGAAGCTAAAGAATCTAACCCCAAATCGGAAAATCCTAAGTCTATATCGATCTGTTCGATATTCTCAATCCCTAAAATGTTTTCTACTTGCTGGCTGATTTGTGCGATCGCCATATTTAAACGCTGCGAAGGATCTGCATCGATCAGTTGCTGTTTTAAATCTGTCTTGACGATGGGAGAATTGTTTGAGTATCGCTCGATTACGGGGTTGTTATACTTTTCCCAATCTATAGGAATTACGCCTATTTGGGTTAGTGACTCTGATAATAGTTGTTCTAATATGTCAACTGCCAAACCAGGTGCGATCGCGCCAATTCCCTTTTGTTTTAAACTATTGGTAGTTTTAGTATTGGATGCTAAACCCGTATTTTGCCAAGCACCCCAGTTAATCGCGATCGCGGGTAATCCCTGACTGCGACGTGCATGGGCTAGAGCATCTAAAAAGGCATTGGCAGCGCAGTAGTTAATTTGTCCTGCCGAACCTAATAATGAACTAGCCGAAGAGAATAAAATAAAGCTTTCTAGATCGTATTTTTGGGTTAGCTGGTGTAGATTCCATGCACCACGTACTTTAGGGGCGAGAACTTTACTAAAGCTACTCCAGTCTCGATCGGTTATAACGCCATCGTCCGTCACTCCCGCACAGTGAATTACTCCTTTTAAGGGTGGTTGAGTTAACTCGATTTGCCACAAAGCTCGATCTAGTTGACTAGTACTAGTTATATCTGCTTTAATAAGAGTAACATGGGCATTGTGTTGCAACTTTTGTAGTTTACTTCGCAGTTCGGGCTTTACTCCACTACGACCGAGTAAGACAATATTAGTTACGCCTTTACTGGCTAGCCACTGCGCCACCTCCAAACCAATTGCGCCACAGCCACCCGTTATGAGATATGTACCTCTAGGTGTAAATTGTCCGTTCTTAGTTTGAGTATCGGTTTTGATAACAATTTTTCCTTGATGTTTACCCTGCTGCATATAGCGGAAACCATCGATAGTGCGATGGTGCTTAAATACAGTATGAGGTAGGGGCTTTAATTTATTCGTCACACACTGCGATCGTTTATGCAGTTTACTGTGCAACTGCGTTAGCATCTGTTGAATTAGTTCGGGTTGCTCTTGGGTAATCTGCCAAAGATCGACAATAAAATAATTAATATTTGGCTTGACTCGCTCTACATCACTTTTCGACCAAATATCCTGCTTTCCAATTTCAATAAACCGCCCTTTTTGGTTTAATACAGAGAGACTTTTAGGAATAAATTCGCCAGACAGGGAATTTAGCACCACATCCACGCCTTTACTTTCGGTTGCAGACATAATCTCATCGGCAAAATCTAAACTGCGGGAGTTCATAATCTTAGTAACTCCCATCGACTTGAGTAATTCCCACTTACCTTGAGAAGCCGTCGCCCAAACTTCTGCGCCAAGCTGTTGGGCTATTTGGATCGCTGCTAACCCGACACCACCTGCTGCTGCGTGAATTAAAACTTTTTCTCCTGACTGTAGCTGCGCTAGATTAGAGAGGGTGTAGTAAGCGGTGAGGAAAGTTACGGGAATGGTAGCAGCTTCGGTAAAGGTAAATGACTCTGGTTTAGAAATAGCTAGTAAAGAATTGACGGTAACATATTTACTAAAGCTAAAGGATGCGATCGCCATTACTTCATCGCCTATTTGAAAATTAGCTACTTTACCTACTGCGGTAACTACTCCCGAACATTCTAATCCCAGGAATTTTGTCTCGTCGGGGTAGAGATCTAAAGCAACCATCACGTCACGAAAATTTAAGCCAGTTGCTTTGACTTCTATTTCTATTTCGTTATCTAGAGGTTGTCGGCGAGTTACAGTTTTCCACTCCAGGCTATCTAAATTACCAGGGTTGCTAATTTCCAACTGTAAATTTATCTCGTCTCCCAGTCTCCCAGTCTCCTTGTCTCCCAGTCTCCTTGTCTCCCAGTTATATCTAACTAACCTCGATACATAACGCTGATGGTGACGATATGCAGCCTGTTCATTTTCTTGGGCGCAGATTTCCTTAAATATAAAACCCGCTTCGTTGTCAGTAAGATTAGGATCGAGATCGATACCGACACACGAAAGTTCGGGATGTTCTAAAGCGATCGCTTTTTGCATTCCCCACAGACACGAGTATCTAATTCCAGATGTAAGTTTGTAGTTGTTTACAGGTTGTGCATTACGAGTTACCAAATATACATGAGGATTGTAGGATAACTTTATTACCGCCTGTATGAGATATAAATAGCTTTTACACTCTTCCCAGTTATCTACAGAATCTAAACTCCATAGATAGACAATTCCCGTAACCTCAGAATGTTGTTTGAGTAAATCTTGAAAGGCTTGAGGATTATTAAATTTGGAATGGTATTTAACCAGATGACATCGCTGCTGTTGAGATTTTAAAACTGTAGCCAACTGTTTACCAATTCCCCTACTGTCGGCAAAAATCAGCCACGAACCATTTTTAGATAAAGCTTTGGTAGTTACAGGCTGCTGTATCCACTCTTGCTGATATAGCCAGTCGTGCCAATGCGGTTTAGAATCGATTGCACTGGGCGACCCAGCATAAACGAAGCTAGCCGTAGGCATCGCCTGAGATTTTAAGCCTTCTAATTTGGCAATTACTTTCCCGTCTGCGTTATACAACCAAACATCTGCTAAAATAATTTTATTCTGGGTACTGTCTTGTCTTATGCGTAAATAACTCCAGACTCGATCGCGAGTCAGACTATAGATCTCTAACTTATCTAAACCCACGGGTATATAAGTCGTATCTGATTGAGTTACGGCAAATAATATCTGTAAACAAGAATCCAATAATGCGGGATGGAAATGATAGCCATCGCTATCCAAACTGTTAGGTAATTCGATTAAACCTAAAGCACAATCATCTTTTGCCCAAAGCTGCTTTACGCCCTGGAAGCTTTTACCATAATTAACGCCTCGTTGCTGACACTGCTGATAATGTCGGGCTGTATCTAATTCATGGTTATAAAGTTCAGCTTGAATCTCTGTTAAAGCAATCGCGTCTATAGTTCGATCCAAAACTGAAACTCGACCAGAACAGTGTAGTTGCCATTCATCATCTAGACTATAAATCTGCCAGGTTGCTGCTGTCGGATCTAGAATTAATTGAATTGGCGTTTCTGGTTTCTCTAAATAAAGCGGAAGATCGATCGCGACATCTTCGATAACTAGTTTATTAGTTTGATAGTGATATACTCCAGAAGCGATCGCTATTTCCAAATAAGCCGTACCAGGGAAGATTATTTTATTATTTACTACATGATCCTGTAACCAAGTAGTTGTATCAAGCTGTAAATTAGAGTTAAAAATAATTTGCTTTAAAGGAGTCGGGACAATTTTTTCTAATAAAGGATGAATTGTATCTAAATTGCCAACGGTTTTAAATGGCTGAGTTGTAACAAGAGGAATATCGAACCAGTATCTTTCTCTTTGAAAAGGATAAGTAGGAAGAGATGTTTTCTTAGCCTTGTAGTCTCTAGTAACTTCTAACCAGTTAATATCTAATCCCGCAGTGTATAGCTGGGATAGAGTAGCTAATATTTGTCGCCAGTCTTGTTGTTGGCGATCGAGACTGTGTAAAAATAATTTATTATCTAAAATACTTTTTGCCATTCCCGTCAGGGTTGGCTTAGTACCGATTTCTAAGAATGTATCTACCTGCTGGCTATCTAAATACTCGATACTTTTAGCAAACTGAACTGGCTGTAAAATATGTTCTACCCAATAATCGGCTGTAGCTATAGTTTCATCTGCTAATTCTCCAGTTAAGTTAGAGATAAGCGGTATTTTTGGTAGTGAATAACTAATAGATCGCGCAACTGCTGTAAACTCTTCTACCATCGGCTGCATCATAGGAGAATGAAAAGCATGGGATACATTTAATCGTTGCGTTTTAATCCCTCGTAATTCCAATTCTTTGGCAATGCGATCGATCTCATCTCGCCAACCCGATAGAACAATATGCGAACCATTATTCGCAGCCACGCTAATTTTATCTGAAGCCAGTAGGGGCGATTCGCGAATCGCCCCTACTAAATTGCCAAACACAGCCAGCATCGCGCCGTTTTCTGGTAAGCTTTGCATCAACTTACCTCTATTAACTACCAGCTTTAAAGCATCTGATAAACTAAACACTCCCGTAATTGTCGCAGCTACGTATTCTCCAATACTATGCCCCATAACCACATCGGGTTCAATTCCCCAAGCAAGCCACATCTGCGCTAGTGCATATTCGATTGTGAATAATAAAGGTTGAGTATGTTCTGTTCTATCGAGATCGAATTCCCGCCTCTGTAGGGGCGATTGGTTAATCGCCCCAGCAATATTTATATCCGTATACAGTTGAAGAATCTCAAAACAGCGATCGCAATTTTCTCGAAATACAGATTGGGTATTGTATAACTGTTGTGCCATTCCGACATACTGCGAACCTTGTCCTGTAAATAAAAAAGCGATTTTATTTAATTGAATAGAATTAGCTGATAATGTTTGCTGTAGCTTATCGGCTAACTCTAATTTATCCGTAGCGACAATACCTACTCGATAATTAAAGTGGTGTCTGCCAACATTACTAGTAAAACAGATATCAGACAACTCGACATCCGAACTCGATAGACAGTCTACATAGCTTTGTTTTAAATCCTGTAAAGCTGCTTCGGTTTTAGCCGATAGAGTCAATAGATAAGCGGGAAGCGGGAATCGATCTATTTCTTGAGTTACAAACTCTTCTAAAATAATATGAGCGTTAGTACCGCCAATACCCAAAGAATTAACTCCCGCACGACGGGGATAACTATCTGCTGTCCATTCCTGTAGCTGGGTGTTGATATAAAAAGGGCTGTGTTCGAGATCGATCTGGGGGTTGGGTTTGGTGTAGTGTAAGCTGGGAACAATCTTTTGATGATATAAACACAGGGTGGCTTTAATCAAACCGACAATACCCGATGCCATCTGTAAGTGTCCTACGTTAGTTTTAACAGAACCAACCGCACAGCAACCCGTTTTTCTGGTATCATGCTGATAGGCTTGAGTCAATGCGGTAATTTCAATCGGATCGCCTAAAGATGTTCCCGTACCGTGGGCTTCAATGTAGCTAATAGACTCTGGCGGTAGATCGGCAACGGCTAAGGCTTCTGCTACGACTCTAGTTTGTCCGTCTACGTTTGGTGCGAAGTAACCGACTTTAGTACCGCCATCGTTGTTAACCGCCGATCCTTTGATTACGCCGTAAATGCGATCGCCATCGGCAATTGCTTTATCTAATAGCTTTAACACTACCATTCCCGCACCACTACCAAAGATAGTCCCCGACGCATCGCGATCGAATGCCCGACAGTGACCATCAGCGGATAGAATCATGCCTTCCTGGTGTAGATAGCCCATTTTTTGAGGAGAATGCACCGAAACACCGCCAGCTAAAGCTAAATCGCACTCTGAATTAATTAGACTCTGACAGGCTAAGTGAACCGTAACTAAAGAAGTAGAACAGGCAGTTTGCACATTGACGCTCGAACCAGTAAGATTTAATTTATAGGATGTCCTAGTGGTAAGATAGTCCTTGTCGTTTGCCGTAGTCACCTGAAAGCCACCCATCGAGCTTAAATTAATTACTCCCAAGCGATCGCGATCGTCTATGGTATGGCGATTGGGATAAATATTATTTAACAAATAAGTGTTAGTTGCTGCGCCACCATAGAGGCTAATATCACCCTGGTAATTAAACGGATCGTAGCCAGCATCTTCTAAGCATTCCCAGGCACATTCTAAAAATAAACGCTGCTGTGGATCTAATAATTGGGCTTCTTTTGGACTGTAACCCCAAAAGTCGGCATCAAAACCTTCAATGTCTTTTAAAATCGGACTGGCTTTTACATAGTTAGGATCTTTAAGTAATTCCTCCTCAACTCCCGAAGCCAAAATTTCGGCATCTTTAAAAAAGCTAATCGACTCGACACCATTACATAAGTTATTCCAAAACTCACTTATATTATTCGCACCAGGAAAACGACAGGACATCCCGATAATTGCCACATCTTTATTACCCGTCTTACGCAACTC
This sequence comes from Waterburya sp., assembly GCA_965214815.1. Classification (GTDB taxonomy): domain Bacteria; phylum Cyanobacteriota; class Cyanobacteriia; order Cyanobacteriales; family Xenococcaceae; genus Waterburya. The sequence continues at coordinate 5,576,005 of CBDCCL010000002.1, read as the reverse complement.
TCCCCGACGCTTACCCTGCTGTACGGCGTTCGATTCGAGATAATTATTAACTAAATAATCAGCCAAAGCGGAAATAGTCGGGTATTGAAATAAAGCTGTTGCAGACAAATTATATTCTGGCGTTAGCTTACTCAACACCTGCATCAACAATAAAGAGTTTCCCCCCAATTCAAAGAAGCTGTCGTTAACGCCAACGGTTTTAAGATTTAAAACTTCTTGCCATACCGCTACCAGCTTTGAAGCGATCGCATTATCAGGTAAGTCTTGCTGTTTTAAATTTCTGCTATTAAATAAATCTTCAACTTGCTTGACTATCTCCTCAAATTCCCCTGCTGCAAACCTCTGACTGAGTTGCGATCGCTGAATCTTACCGATAGCGGTTTTAGGAATTGTTTCTTTAGCAACGGGAATAATATAGGCTGGGGCGACACCTACAGAAGTGAAAACGCTGTGGCGAATTCTATTAATTAATTTTATAAGCTCTTCTTGCTGCTTTGAAGTATGGAAGAAAATAGCTACTTCTTGCTGCTGGCTATTTACACTACAAGCAGCCGTATAGGAAACCGTTACTCCTGCGATCGCATCTACTACCGTTTCGATCTCGTGGCTATAATAGTTAACCCCGTTGACAATAATTACATCTTTTTGACGACCAGTAATTGTAAGTTTACCCCCGTTTAAAAAGCCCAAATCTCCCGTATTAAACCAATCATCAGCAGTAAACACCTCTTGATTCAACTCTGGCTGCTGATAATACCCCGCAGTTACCGTTGCACCCTTTACCTGTAGTAAGCCAGTCTCCCCTTCTGGAACTAGATCGCCGTCTTCATCCACAATTCGTAGAGAAACTCCAGGAATTGGCGAACCAACTTCCACAAATTCCCGATTCATGTTACGATAAAAATCATTAGAATGGGATATTCCTGACGTTGTTTCCGACATTCCGTAACCAGGACTAAGAACGGCAGGCGATAAACCATAAGGTGCGAGTAATTCTAAAAACCGCTGGCTGGTTTGACCTACCACAGCTTCTGCACCATTACCCATCCAGCGCACACAGGATAGATCCCAACTATGTCCAGAGGTGCTAGTAAGCTTTTCATTGACCAAGCTATAGGCAAAATTAGGACTCCAAGTTGCCGTAACGCGATGGCGATAGATTAAATCTAACCATTGCAGGGGATTTTGTAAAATAAGCTCGCTCTGTACCTGAATTTGCTGGCATCCCAAATATACTTGCGTCAGATGAAACATTACCAAACTGGCAACGTGTTCTAAAGGCATCCAGTTCAGGGTAATATCTTGAGAGTCAAGCTGGTTTACCATTGCCATGCCGTAAATACTGGCTATGAGGTTACGCACCGACAGCATCACTCCTTTAGGTTTACCCGTACTGCCAGAAGTAAATAGCAATAAAGCCAGATCGTCTAACTTGCCGTAATGATAGTTATTATCGGCTTCGCAATCTAATAAATCTTCAACCTGTAGCGCGACTTCAATCTTACCAGTGTCGCTAATAATTAAAGCGCGACCGTTAAAACTCTGCCAAACTCGATACAGCTTACTCTGCTTAAAATCAACATTTACACGCTCTATACCCAAAGGAATCGGCACAAATCCGCCCAAAAAACAGCCCCACAAACAGGCAAAAAAATACCGTGGATTCTCAAGCTGTAAAATTACTTTATCCTGTGGCTGTAATCCGCGATCGCGCAAAGATTTTAAAACGCATCGCGCCTGCTGTAGCAAATCCCTATAAGATTGGAATTCTCTTTTGGCATAACCACAATAAGTAATTCCCGCATCACCAGAGACTGCTCGAACGATAATCTCTGATAAATTAGTAGTCGCTAGAATAGAATTTGGTAAAACAGCCCCATGACTTACAGAAATACCAGGCTGTTTTTCGGACAACTGTTTCATAGATCCTATTAAACTCACTCACTACCGATTTATCAAATTAAGAGTTACTTTATAGCAAATTGTTGACTTAGAGGCGATACTCTTTCAAAAAGTGCATTTTATTTAATAAACTTGCTTGTGTTAATCTTTGGTGATGAAAACGGTTAGACTCAATATTTTCGACGAAACTCTTAGAGATGGGGAACAACAGGTAGGCATTTTTTTTGATAACCAAACTAAATGCGATCTAGCTCGACTCATCGCTGCAACTGGCGTACATTACGTAGCATTAATGCCTGCTATTCATCATACAGAAGCCAAATTAGTCCGAGAATTAGTTAAACAAGGAATATCTAACCTTACCGCTTCGACGATGATGGGCAAAAAGTACGTCGATGAGTCGATCGGATGCGGTGTCAAAACAATTATTTTATTCAACGCGGTAAGCGATCGCCTACTATGTCTGAGAGATCGGCAGTTGCGCTTGTCGGCTACAGATGTGGGTGCGATCGAGCGAGTACGCCAGAGGATGTTAGATAAAGTCTTAAAACATCTAAAATATGCTAGCGATCGCGGTTTAAAAATTTGCTTTGCAGCCGAAGATGCCAGTCGTGCTGATTTTGATTTTTTAGTAGAGTGTATTAATAAATTTCAGCCCTATATCGAACACTTTTTACTCTGCGATACCGTTGGTGTTCTGACTCCTGAAAATACTAGGCTATGGATACGTAACTTAATTGAATTTACAGGTAATCAAGCTTCTTTAGCCGTACACTTCCACAACGATCGCGGTTTGGCTTTAGAAAACACGATTCAGGCGATTCTAGCGGGGGCTACGGGAATTTCTGGCACTTTTGGCGGAATCGGCGAAAGAGCGGGTAATGTAGCCATTGAGCAAGTTCTCAACGGCTTAAAATTACGCTATAGCTGGCAGGTAGCAGGAATTAATTACGAGGCGATAGCTGATGTTACTAACTATTTAACTAGCAAAGGATTTTATGCCAACGCGCCCTATTCTTCTCAAAGCCTGCGCTATGAAACGGGAATTCATGTAGATTCCTTACATTGCGATCGCTCTAGCTATTATATGTTTACTCATGGACAACCCGAAATCTGGTTTGGCAAATTCAGCGGGGCTAGTAATTTCCAGTATATCTTCGAGCATTGTCTCGATCGACCTTTACCCAAGGAAAGATATCGAGAATTTAGAGAGCAAATAAAAGATCTGGCGATCGCACAAAAACGTTCTTTTTCCGCTGAAGAAGTTCTGGAATTGCTCGAATGGCAGTAAACAGTCAACAGTCAACAGTCAACAGTCAACAGTCAACTAAGTCATCGTTAGACTACAAAATAATTCGGTTTTTAATCGGCTTTATTTGACGTTACGCCTTTTTGCTTCTAGCTCGTGTAACTAAAGAGGTAGATACAAATAGAAATATTTCTTCCTTAAGTTGGAAAAAATATCTATAGATAATAGTTAATGTAATAGTAACTAAGATTAAAGTCAAAGCAGAGGATACATTTATGAGTAATCAGCCATCTTCCAACCAGCCAGAAGAAAAGAAAAATATTGGTCGCGACCAAATTGAAATCGTTAGTGGAAATCCAGGTATGCAACCGGTCGAACAAACAGAAGAAAAGACTAAGCCTGAGTCTGAGCAAGAGCAATCATCATCTTCATCGGAATCGGGTTCGGGTATTGGCGCGAGAGTAGCTGGTGCTGCTCTTGGTAGCGCACTTGGCGCACGTGGAGGACTTTTTGGTGTTGTCGCTGGCGCAGTTGGTGGAGCTTTGGCGGGAAAGGGAGTAGCAGATACCGCTAATCGTACCGCAGACAATTTAGGAGAAGCAGTTAACACCGTAGCTGACGGCGTTAAAGAATCTGTAGAAGATATCGGAACAGCAGCTAAAGAAACGGTTGAAGAAGTTAAGCCTTCAATCGCTGGAACAGCCGAAGCCATTAAAGAAACAGTAGAAGAAACTAAACCTTCTGTTAAAGGACTCGCACAATCGGTAGACGAAACAGTTAGGGAAGCTAAACCTTCCGTAGTAGATGCAGTTAAGCAAACGTCTGAAGAAGTTAAACCAACAATTAGAAGCGTCACCAATTCGGTCAACAAGACTGTCGAAGGGGTTAAACCTGCTGTAGAAGGTGCTGCTAGATCGATTGAGAGTACCGCAGATGCAGTCAAGCCTTCGGCTAAAGCAGTGGCTCAGGAAGTTGAGGGTGCTACCAAAGATGTTAGAGCGACTGTAAAAGGCACAGCCGAAGCGGTGAAGCCCTCAATAAAAAGTGCAGCCGAATCTCTTAAGTCATCTGGAAAAAGTGCAGCCGAATCTCTTAAGTCATCTGGAAAGAGTGCTGCTGATTCAGTTAAATCTTCTACAAAAAGCGCAGCCGAATCTCTTAAATCATCTGGAAAGAGTGCAGCCGATTCAGTTAAATCATCTGCTCAAAGTGCATCAGAATCCGCTAAAGGTGCAGCCAAAGATATCCAGTCATCTGCTAAGAGTGGAGCAGAATCTGCCAAGCAGAATCAGGATAAAAATGTTACAAACTCTAATCCCGAACTTGAAGAAATTGTCGTTATTAAAGATAAAACAATCGACGAAGAAAGAGGAATATAAAAGACATAGCTTTAATTAAGGTGTATCGCCACTAATAAGTAGGTAAAAATAAGTAGTCGCTTAGGCGACTACTTTTAAGTTAAAAAACGCCATAAATCGAGAGTCTTTTCTGACAAAAATAGTAAAATAATAGGTAAAGCGATCGCAACGCCTAAAATTAAGATTATTCTAGAATAGTTTGAGTTGCAAAGCTTAATTAATGCTATTAAATCTTTTTTGCTTTATCCTGGCGTTTATTCATGGCAGTTTTGCCGAATACTGGGCGCATCGTTGGATGCATATGTTTCCTCGCTTGGGACGCGATCTCGTTCCTCACTACAGACACCACAAAGAAAACTACGGTCAAGGGGTATTATTAGAGTTTAAAGATTATGTCCTGCTCGTTCCTTTAAGTTTGCTGGCTCTATTGATTTCTGTTCCTGTAGGAATCAGCGTAATTTTAGGTAGTATCGTGTATGCTGCTTTTTCTGCATACGCCCATCAATTACAGCACGAAAACCCCGTTAAATGTTTTTGGTTAAAAATGCCCGTTCACTACGTACATCATAAATATAATCAGTGGGACTGTAATTTTGGTTTAGCAGTAGACTGGTGGGATAGATTATTCGGTACTTACAAAGCAGTAGATTGGTTAAGCGAAGCAGAATTAAAGCGATCGCATAAAGGCTGTTTAGATGTCCAGTGGTGGTAATCGACCGTTACCTCTGCACTATTGCTCTTTAACCTGGTGGCCAAGTTAAAGAGCGATCGCCTAATATATGGAGATGCAGATGGTCTACGGTTTGTCCGCCGTCTGCACCATTGTTAATTACTACCCGATAGCCATTTTTCAAGTTGGCTATCCCTGCAACTTTTTTAACCGTCATCAGCAGGTGTCCCATGAGTTCGGTATCTTCTTGACTAGATTCAGATAAGCGAGGAATCGGTTTTTTGGGTATTACCAAAATATGTGTTGGTGCTTGAGGATTAACGTCTTTGAAGGCTAAAGCTAAATCATCTTCATAGACGATATCGGCAGCAATTTCGCGACGGATAATCTTGCCAAAAATGGTATCTGTCATAACGTGAAAATAATTTAATTATTATCTTTGGATGCATCCTTTATTTTAATAGCATTGGTGCGATTCCTTCATACGAAATCCGTACTATTCGGATATAACCACCTTTGCTTTAGCCAATGTTCTAATTTACTATATGTTCTGCTTATGGCGTAGATTTCTAAAACTGGTTCATAATTGGCATAAACAACGCGATAGGTATCGATTCTATCAATTAGTTACGAAATACAGAAATAAAAATCTTACTCGGCGCAAAAAAGTAAATCGCCCAGACAACTAATGTAGAATCTGAGAGAGGAACTTTTGTAAACGTTCTTCTTTCGGGTTGTTGAAAAACTCATTCGGTGTTGTGTCAGCAACTAGAGTACCATCTGCTAAAAAGATAATGCGATCGGCAACTTCGCGGGCAAAGCCTACTTCATGAGTAACGCAAACCATAGTCATTCCCGATTCGGCTAGACTTCTCATTACATCTAATACTTCTCTGACCATTTCAGGATCGAGTGCGCTAGTAGGTTCGTCAAACAGCATTACTTTGGGCTGCATAGCCAAAGCACGAGCGATCGCTACCCGTTGTTGTTGTCCACCCGAAAGTTGACCTGGATACTTCTTAGCTTGATGGGCAATACCTACCTTTTTTAATAGCTGCATGGCATCTGCTTTAGATCGATCAATACAGGATGATTGCATTCAAAAAAGAAAAAATTAGATTTAAATTATAGATAGTTTTCTTTCTAATACTATCGATCTCCAGCAAAAGATATGAGCGTTACTTTAAATAAAGATATTTGCAGAAATTTAACCCCTGCGGAGTCTAGAGAGTGGCTGATTACTAACGGAATTGGTGGCTATGGTGCGGGAACGATATCGGGCTTGTTAACCAGACGCTATCACGGTTTATTGATAGCTAGTTTAAAACCGCCTACCCAAAGAACTCTGATGCTAACTAAGCTTAATGAAACTGTTGCTTATAATAATTCAGACTACGATCTATATAGCGATCGCTTTGGGGATGAAACGATCTTTCCCCACGGCTACAAACACATAGAACAGTTTTTCTTAGACGGTACTACTCCAGTCTGGCAATACAAGCTAGCAGATGCGATCTTAGAAAAGCGGATCTGGATGCAGCAGCAAGAAAACACTACCTACATTCAATATACTTTCAAAGAAGGTAGTCAGCCTCTTAAATTATCTCTCAATGCTCTAGTTAATTATCGCGATCATCACGGCGATACTCATGCTGACGATTGGCAGATGCAGATCGATTCTGTAGATCGAGGTATTAAAATCAAAGCCAGTCGAGATGCAATCGCTTTTTATCTTTTAGCTGTTAGCGATAGTAGTAATGTGGTTAACTGGACACCCAATCATGTTTGGTATCGCAATTTTCTACTGGCGATCGAGAAATATCGAGGTTTGACTTGTTGTGAAGATCATTTGTTGGCGGGTGGGTGCAGCCTCACGTTAAACCCAGGAGAATCGGTAACAATTGTCGCTAGTACCGAAGCTAATCCTGATTTAGATATTAAATCCGCTTGGCAACAACACCACGCTTACGAACAGGAATTATTAACCCAAGCCCAGACCACCATATCAAAACAATCCCGTCCAGAATGGATCGAACAGTTAACTCTTGCAGCCAACCAGTTTATCGTAGATCGCTCTACTGCTGCTGAGGAGGGAAAAACCATCATTGCTGGCTATCCTTGGTTTACCGACTGGGGTAGAGACACCATGATTAGTTTACCAGGACTGACTTTAACTATCGGTCGTGCTGATGTCGCAGGCTCTATCTTACGTACTTTTGCTAAATATGTCGATCGCGGAATGTTGCCTAATGTCTTTCCCGACGGCGGAGAGACTCCCGAATATAATACGGTAGATGCTACTTTGTGGTATTTTGAAGCAATCTATAGTTATTACATAGAAACTAAAGATAAAGACCTAATCGATGAGTTATTTCCTATTCTCAGCAGGATTATCGCTAATTATCGCCAGGGTACTCGTTACAACATCCATCAAGATGCCGATGGTTTAATCTACGCGGGAGAAACAGGAGTACAGCTAACCTGGATGGATGCCAAAGTAGATGACTGGGTAGTTACCCCGCGAATTGGTAAACCTGTGGAAATTAACGCCTTGTGGTATAACGCTTTAATTATTATGGAACGCCTGGCTCAAATAACGGGACAACCACAAGAATATACAGAACTTGCAGCTTCAGTTAGACAGGGTTTTCAAAGATTTTGGAGCGATCGCCTGGGCTATTGCTATGACGTGTTGGATACTAAAGATGGCAATAACCCTAGCTTGCGTCCCAATCAAATTTTTGCCGTCTCTCTTCCTGCAATAGATGCCCCACCACTATTAAACCGCCAGCAGCAAAAGAGCGTAGTCGATCGCGTAGCTAAAGAATTATTAACCCCTTACGGACTGAGATCTCTTTCTCCTCAAGACTCCAATTATAAAGGGATCTACGGAGGCGATCGCCATCAAAGAGATGGTCAATACCATCAGGGAACAACCTGGGGCTGGTTAATCGGTCATTTTATCCAAGCACACCTCAAAGTATACCAGCAGCCCCAAAGTACTATTACTTTTTTAAACCCAATGGCGGAACATTTATCGACTGGCTGCGTTGGTAATATCAGCGAGATTTTCGACGGCGATCCGCCTTTTGTTCCTAGAGGCTGTTTTGCTCAAGCCTGGAGTGTAGCCGAAGTATTGCGAAGTTGGGAATTAATTAATCAGGATTTTAATTGATACTACCTACAGCTTAAACATTAGGAGTCGAGCCAGTTTTTGTTCGATCTCTAACGGGTAACAGGTGTTTATCACATATAGCAATACAACTTTTTGTTAGGACGTTTTTTATTATCCATTACCCATTACCTATATAAACCAATACAGGTACACGCTTAAAAGCTGGAGTTCCACAACGGGAATCTACAGGAGCATCAAAAATAACATTCACTTCGGGATAAAACATTAAAGCAGCGGATCTGCGAACTTCACCGTAAATGATTTCAATATTATCTAACTGACTGGCATTTCCTTTAACAGTTACCCGTTGATGTTCTTGTAAACCAGCAGTTTCTGCATCTAAGGGATTCATTACTATGCAGTTGCGATGAGACAGTCCGCGATATTTATCTTCAGTGCGATAAACTACCGTATTGTGTTGACCATAACCGCGCCCCGTCATCAATGCTAAAACTATACCGTGAGTATAATTAGTTACACCAAAGTCTTCGGGTTGAGGCAAAGATAACTCAGGTAAGGTTGTAACGAACATTGTCGCTTTACCAGAAGGTGTCGAAAAATGAGGGCGATTGAAGATCCGTCCGCCGATGGTAAATTCTTCTTTTGTCTCGTCAATTTCTCCAATCTTTTCATAGCCAGGAATAGTTTTAGCAATTAACTGTCTGACATATTTGGTGTCTTGGAGTTTACGCCAGTTAACGGGATATTCTCCATGAACGCGATGAGCTAATTCTGTCAGAAACTCAACTTCAGAAATTAAATCGCTATCTTTAAGATGGGTTTGACCTTCATCGTTAAGACGCACAAAATTATTACCAGACTCTACCGTAGTCTTGTGAGGATTCTCAAAACGGTTAAAAACGGGAATAATAATTGTTTGTTCTCCTGCCAAACCATGAAAATGTCCTAAATTAGGTTTGGTAGCTAGATAAATGATAGTTTTAATCTTGCTAAAAGCTCGTTTAACTCTGTGAGAATTAGGACTAGCCCCATATAAATTTCCCCCAACGCAAATTAGGGTATCTACCTTACCTCGATCTGCTGCTTCGATTAGGGCTTGTGCATCATATCCAGGTACGCGACCCAGAGAACGACCTAGAAGTTTTTCTAAAGACTGTTGAATTTCTTGTTTGAGATTGACCGTTACCCCCATCGAACCGAAACCTTGAACATTAGAATGTCCTCGTATGGGCATTAATCCAGTACCGAAGCGACCAGCATTTCCAGTAATTAAGGCGGTATTGGCAATACTACTAACATTATCTACACCGTTTTGCTGCTGGGTAATTCCCATCGCCCAAGCAAAAACAACTTTAGCAGATTCAGCAATGATTCGAGCAGCAGCTTCAATTTCTTCTTGAGAAACACCACAAGTTTCGGTAATGGTTGACCAGTCAGTAGAACGAGCGTAAGAAATTACTTCCGACCAATTTTCTGTATGAGCCTGTAAAAATTCTCGGTCGATTTTATCTTGTTCGATGAGAGACTTTTGAATACCAGTAAACAGGGCGACATCGCTACCAGGAATCGGCTGAAGATAAATAGATGCAATATCCGAGCCAGCGAGTAAAGATGTCATAAAAGCTGGAGAAGCAAATTTAACCAAACCTCGTTCCTTAACAGGATTGATGACAATAACTTTTCCACCCCTGTCTCGTAGTTTAATCAACTCATTCATCAGGCGGGGATGATTGTAAGAGGCATTAGAACCCGCTAGCACGACACAATCAGTTTCTTTTAAACTTTTTAAACTAACCATTGACGTGCCAGTACCAAACGATCGCTTGAGGGCAAAAGTTGAAGGAGCATGACACAGATCCGAACAGTCGGCGAGGTTGTTTGAACCTAAAGTCCGCATCATTAATTGCAGCAAAAAGGCAGCTTCATTAGAAGAACGACCCGAACTATAGGATGCTACACGCTCTGGAGTTATTTTAAAGGCTGTTTCGGCGAGGCGATAAATTTCTGACCAGTTAATTTTTTGATAGCGATCGCTTCCTCGCTCTAAAATTACAGGAAAACTCCACCTGCCTAAATTATCTGCTTGTTGAGATGTAAGTTGCTGAAGTCGGTCGATATGTTGCTCTACAAAAGATTGCGCGATCGCTGGTTGAATTTCAGCAGAAATTGCCTCAACACTTTTCATACAGCGTTGTAGTTTTTCCCCTTCTTCGTTGGTAAATCCTCCTTTTTGCCCCCCCGTTCCCCAAGCACAAGACAAACAGGCACTTTTATGAAGCAGAGTTTTCCAAAGTTTCGGACCTTCGGTTGATAGGGTATGCTTTGCCCAGTATTCGATTACTGGTAAGCCTCCGCCCACGTCTGGCGCATCATTACTTTGCAATGGTGGTGCTTGTTGCTTATCTTCATTCATACTGCTTACCTTTTTAATTATCTTCAGCAATCGAGAACAGGGAGCTTTCTTAAGTTATATCAAAATAAAGGATCGCCCTTGTCGTCTATAGTGATGGACAAAATACTTTTTTCTGAATGGCGATCGCTCCTGAGCGCAGCTAGCATAACTTTATACTTCGACTGCTATAAAGAAAAAAACTTAGCCCCGAACTTGTACAATCTTTTCAAAAAGTATCGGACGAATGAAGACAAAAAAAACTAATTTTCAACTTGGTTAATATAAGGAATTTGGCAACGATTGACTAAACTTTTAATAGATTCTGAATCATCCTTAATTTCAATTTTGCCTTCTTGTTCCTCGTGTAGGTGCTGAAAAAAATCGCTAGCCTGTTCTGGTTTTAGCTGTTGTAATGCCTGAAGTAATGCCAAAGCCTGCTCCAATAACTGTTCTACGTCAATCCCCTCATAGTCTGGCTGATAGTCGCACAACCGCCTGACTGCTTCACCCAAAAGAATAATTGCGCCCCGTAAGTTATCGTTACTCAAATGATAACAACCTACCGCCACCTGCAAAATTCCCTGATAAAAACGCTTATCCGCTTCCTCTGCATCAACCCAAATAGCTTCTAAGGTATCATGACAGGCATAAAACTGTTGCTGGTTAAATTCATTAATTGCCCGTTCAAATTCTGGTGGTGCTACCATAAATAATTTCTATTGAATACAATTAACGTTGACTAAATTATTCCATTTCACTACAAAGCTGCTCGATCTGTTCGACGGTAATTTCTTGAGTATTGCCTGCAAAAGCATTGTCGGAAGTCAAAAATAGCATACAATGACATTTTTTTTCTTCACGCATCGGCACACAAGGACAGTTCCAATAAGCTTTTTTCACTTCGGCTTCTTTATCTTCATAATGCCGACAAGGACATAGAGGAGAACCCAATTCTTGTTTGTGTTCGGCTAATCCTTTAATTACCGCAGCAGTTACCGATAAATTGCTGCAAAAGTAAGTATCTGTACGTTGAGCATACTTTTGAGCAAATTTTCTCATCGATTCGAGATAAGAGTCTTTATTTTGATTAGATCCTGATTTGGCGGTAGTCATAGTTATAAAAATTGAGGTAAAAAAATATGAAAGTCGGTTGCTGTCTTATTTTTAGATCTTATTTAAATTTTTGCTAAATTATTTTAAGCTATGGGGAATAATGATAATGCAACTTACCAAAAATATATTCTCGATAGGGGATTGAGTGTTTTTTTGGTGTTGAATATATGAAATATTAGTTATAAAAGATTAGTTGTTTCACATATCACATATTTGAGTTATTTTAATCTAGTCATGGTCGATCGCGATCGCTTCTACGATTATAAAATTCTAGGGCGGTCACGACTAGCCCGATTGCGATCGCGATCGTTGAAGCAAAATGCTAATAAATACTGTATGCAGCCTAATAAATTATAAAAATCTGTTTATTTAAAAAGCTAAGTTCTAATACCTAAAGAAATTACTAGTATCCAAAAATATGAACTCATCTAGCAACGGTAACGGTAAATACTTCTCAGACAACGGTTCGACCTTTAATAGCCAAGGCGGTCGCGTAGGCAATACTGCTACCGATTCGACCAATAGTGTAATTCAAGTTCTGATCGTAGACGATCAAAAGATGATTAGGGAAGGATTAAAAGCCCTAATTAAGACCGAAAATGACATAGATATAATCGGGGTGGCAGAAAACGGAGAACACGCTGTAAAGCAGGTAGAAGCTCTTAATCCTGACGTAGTTCTGATGGATATGGAAATGCCTGGGATGAATGGCGTAGAGGCAACCAAAATTATCGGGCAAAAATTTCCTGATGTCAAAATCTTGGTTTTAAGCACTTTTGATAATCAGGAATATGTATCTCGTTCCTTGAGTGCGGGAGCAATGGGTTATCTACTCAAAGGCACTCCCGCTCAAGAATTAACCGATGCAATTCGCTCGGTTCATCGTGGCTATGCTCAAATTGGACCAGGAGCTTATCATAATTTAGCCCTACCACAACCTGAAGACAGTCAGAAACTACCAATCACCTCGGCTGCGACGGCAGTTACCAAAAAAGATCTCGATCCTCAACGCTCTTATCCGCCAGGAAAGCTAGTTAGTAAGAAAGATAATGAAAATTCAGCTTTAGCAGAACGTAAATCGACTTCAAATAATAATCGTAAGTTCGAGCAAACCGTAATGCTGCGCCCTTCTCCCAAATGGTCGCGGTTGACTATGGGCTGTATTATGGGTGTGACTGCATTTGCCCTAATCTGGTCTAGATTTGCCAAAATCGAACAGGTAATTCCCGCTCAAGGTATAATTCAGCCGACAGGAAAGATTCAGCAGATTCAAGTTCCTACCAATGGGGTAGTAGAAGAAGTAAAGGTTGAAGAAGGCGATCGTGTTGAAAAAGGAGATGTTTTATTAGTTTTAGATGCTACTACTTCTCAAGCACAAGTCGATTCGTTGACTCAGGTACGCAAATCTTTACAACAAGAAAACAAATTTTACCGAGCTTTGATGAAGGGAGATCTCGATTCTAGAAATATTGATGGCGCGATCGCCTCAATGAAAATTCCCCCAGAAGTTGCTAATCTGACCCGCAACCGTGCCGAATTAAAGGAGGAAAATCAACTATTCGATAATCTTTTAAGTGGTTCGGGCGATACTTTAAGACCAGAACAGCAGGCAAGATTAGAGGCATCACAGGCAGATATACGTCAAAGAACCGCATCTGCCAGATTAGAAGTCGAGCAGCTAGAAAAACAGTTAGAACAAAACAGAATTCAGCTAGAAGACAACCGAGCGCAGCTAAAGACAGCCAAGCAAAATTTAGCAGAGATTAGCCAGCGCAATCAAGAAGCGAGAAAGCAGGCAGAAGAGAGCATCAAAATCGAGCAAGAGACGTTAGACGCAATTTTACCCGTGTATGAAGAAGGGGGAATTGCTAAAATCCAGGTCGATCAGCAAAGACAGAGAATTAACGATCGCAATGCCTCACTAGTGGACGCGATGAAAGAGGGTAATTTAGAACGCGATCGCCAGCAGCAGCAGGCAACTAGCTTGCAAGCTGAAATCAATCGTCTATTACAAGAAGAACAGCGATTGACTTTAGATATTTCTCAAGCTAGAGAACAATTAAATAATACTACTACCCTATCCCAGAAAGATCTCTACGACCAAAAGGCTGCTAATAGTAAGCGACTTTCAGAAATTGATAGTCAACTAAATAAAACTATTGTCGAAAACGATAAGCGAATTGCCGAAATTAATAGTCAGGTAAGCGGTGCCGAGCAAACTCTAAAATACCAAACTATCGTTGCCCCTGTAACGGGAGATGTCTTTGACCTTCGAGCCTATCCTGGTTATGTACCTCCTGCGGGTCAAGCAGCTCGCCCCATACTACAAATTGTTCCTACTGAAGATTTGGTAGCAGAAATATTTATTACTCCCGATAAAATTGGTTTTGTAGATAAAGAAATGCCGGTTGATGTTCGCATTAGTGCCTTCAACTACAGCGAATTTGGCGATATTAAAGGCGAAGTAGAATTTATCAGTGCCAGTGCTTTAGAACCCGAACCGCCCTATGATTTCTTCCGCTATGCAGTCAGGGTAGATCTAGAACAAGACTATTTAGATATTAGAAATCAAAAGAAATATCTCCAGCCAGGAATGGAAGTTCAGGCTAACATTAGAATTAATGAAAATCGTACCGTCTGGAACTTGCTGACAGATCAATTCTTAGGTGGAATTGATAATTTCAGAGAATTAGAATAGATAGCGATTTTAATACTGTCTGCTTTTAGCAGTTAATGATTTAGGCGTTCTAATTTGAACGTCTTTTTCGATCGCGCTTCGCCCCTGTGCCGTCTGCCTTCTGCCTTCTTTATTTAGCGAAAAACTCTCAAATTAATTCCATCCAAAGCTAAACTGGAAACTGTTCTCAACAGCTTTTGTCGATGTCTGACCTCAAACAATTGTCGAAACCAGATTCCGAGATTACTGATTACGAATGGGGAGTTACTCCCGATCCTGTCAAAGCAATTATTAATCGACTACAGCAACTGCTAGAGCAAAAACAGCAGGATCTAAATAGTCTGGAACGAGAAAATAAATGGCTACGCGAACGTTTAGATTTAGAGCTAGATCGACCTAATCGCCCTCATACACCACCGTTACCAGAAGTTTTGCTCTGGGCAGCCATTGGCTTAATTCTAACCGCTGCTGGAACTTTTATTCCTGCTTATACAATTGCTGCTCCCTGGTCGTGGTGGGGGAACGGTTTTGGAGTCCAGACTTTAGGCGTAAGCTATCAGATAGGGGCAGTATTGTTAACTGCCTGCTTGGGAGGAAAAAACGCTGCCTTATTGTCTCAATCCGCTTATGTCTTGTTGGGTATATCTGGACTACCTATATTCGATCGCGGAGGCGGTTTGGATTATTTGCAACAACCACATTTCGGCTACCTCATCGGCTTTATCTTCGGTGCTTGGCTTTGCGGATGGTTATCGTTTCAAACTTTGGTGCGGTTTTCTACTTTAGTTGCTAGCTGCTTGGCGGGATTAATTGCAATTCATCTAGTAGGTATTGTTTATCTAACGATAATGTATTTCGTGACTGGATTTGGTGCAGAATTTGACTCTTTGATTTCTGCGATCGCCATTTATTCCTTTCATCCTCTCCCTGGACAATTGGCTGTAGTCTGTGCCATTAGCCTAATCGCTTTTGTTATGCGTAAAGCAATGTTGACTTAGCTTACTATTTCCCTGTAGTTTATTGGCTGACAAAAGTGCGATCGCCTAAAACTAGTAATTCGCTCAGACACAATTGAGGCGATTTTAAAAGCTACAGTCCAAAGACAACAAAAAGCTGAAAATCTTATAAAGAGATCGCTATTATTTAACAACTAAAGCCCTTTTCCTTTCAAAACATTTATTTTTTGTTCGAGAAAGATAATATGAATGACTTTTTTGCTGTCCTCTTGCTTCCAAACCCAATATTCAGCTCTACCGTTACAAGATACTTTAATTTGCTGTCCAGAAAAACCCAATATTCTCTGAGTTTCATATAAAGATAAACCCTCTTTGGCATTATCAAAAGTGTTAGTTTTAGTATTTTTATTCTTGACAACCAAAGTTTGCCATTTTTGTCGATCGAGTTTGCCATAAGCCCAACTTGATAAATTATTTAAACGATTGCTAAATTTTGGAGGATTACAAACTATTTCTTTAGCTTCTACTTTTAAAGGTAAGATAAATAGAATAGCGATCGTGCTAATCAGGAACTTGTTACCCATAATAATCTTATTGAAAATACAATACAATTGTAGAGAACAGCCTGGTTTTTTTTAGTGATCTTAGTTTTTATCGACCGAGCTTCATAAAAACCGATATTTTAATTCATTTAATCTTTAAAAATCTTTTTTGGATCTACTTATTTACTAATTAAGAAATGAAAAAAAGAGAGACTAGATCGGCAGAATATTAGTATATATGTCCTTCAGATGGAGTGTTGTTCTTACATTGCTTAGTCTATTAATGTAGAGCGTAAATTAGAATAACATAAAGAAGAAAGAGCCTCACTTATCAAGTTTAATCCTATTATCTAACTAACTAAATTCATTTGTACTAATTGAGCTTTCTCAAGAGCGATCCTTGTCAGCATAGGGTTACGTCCTACTGTTCGCTACCAAAGCTATCTAAATAGAACTATTACTATTAGACTCTAAATAAGATTTTGCACTCCAGTTTCTGGAGACAACTTCGATTCCCCCATACTGTCGAACTCGATCGCTTTTCATGTAATATGCCCAGGCTTGAGTAATCGGTCGATCGTCTAAATCATACACTAGGGTTAATGAGCGATAGTATTCATTCAAGCTGGATGCTCGTTGTTCCTGATAATCTTCGAGTCGGTCTAAACTATTTAAAACTTTAGAATCGCTAAATTCTAAAAGGACTCCCCGCACTTGGTTTTTTCCGACCGTCATGGCAGGATAACCAAAGGGTAAAGCATATAAATTGCCTAATGTGTATGCAGGAACTTTTGTTTTTACCTCGCCCTCACAATAATGCTGATAATTAGCTTCTCCTGGCTTGAGAGTGCCGTAAACAAAAACTTTGACTAATGACTGGTAGTTCATGTTTTATAATTCAATCGACCGTTAATTAGGATTTAATCTTTGAAAATAGCTACTTGGAACGTTAATTCAATTCGGACTCGCCTACAAATTGTGGCTGATTGGTTACAACAACATCAGGTAGATGTGCTATGTTTGCAAGAAACTAAGGTTCAAGACCATCAATTCCCGCGATCGCTTGCCGAAGATTTGGGCTACAACCTCTACATTTCGGGACAAAAATCATATAACGGTGTAGCTATTTTTAGTTTGCATCCTCTGAGTGAAGTTAGCTATGGATTTGCTCCTATTGTAGGAGATACAGCACTAGACGAACAGAAGCGAATAATAAGCGGTGTCGCGGGGGATGTCAGGATCGTCAATCTTTATGTACCTAATGGTTCAGCCATAGGTAGTGAGAAATATCAATATAAACTCACCTGGCTAAAAACGCTGCGAGAATATCTTCAGATTTTACAGGCAGATCGACAGCAAATATGTGTCTGTGGTGATTTTAATATTGCGATGGAAGATAAAGATATTTATACCGATAAAGGTAGAGACAAACATATCATGTCTTCCCCTGTAGAAAGAGAAGCTTTAAAGCGAGTATTAGAATTAGGGTTTCAGGATGCTTTCCGTAAATTTACTACTGAAACAGGACACTATAGCTGGTGGGATTATCGTTCGGGCGGTTTTGCTCGTAACCGAGGCTGGCGCATCGATCATCATTATTTGACCGAAAAACTCTACCAACAGGCAACTAATTGTTGGATTGATGTCGAACCCAGGAAGCTAGAAAAGCCTAGCGATCATGCTCCTGTAATTGTAGAATTTTGAGAATTTTTGAAAATCGAGCTAATTTTTACTCGAACACACGAGACACGAGGAAAAAATCATCTTTCGATCGTGCAATGTCCCTATCTTTATTATTTAACAGGAATTGAAGGTAGAAATAAAGAGCGATCGCTCTCATAACTAAATACTAAGAACCGCCAGATTAAATTCATTTAACTATTTTTTTTGTTAATAATAGATATAAAAAAGCCAGCTTTCATAAGTATAATTGTTTAGTCAACAATACTTCTTCTTCATATAAGGTTCAAATTACATAAAGAATAAATAAAAATTTTGTAAATATGTAGTTTATAACAGTGATTCTACTGCCATATTTATACGCTGATGATAAATTTGATTTATCCATATATACAGCTAATATTTATTAAAGATGTCACTTGTTTCTATTTCTGGTTTTATAGCTTTAATTGCCTATATACTAAGCATAATTCCCAAGAATACTACTACGGTTTTTCCTTCTACTAAAAAACTAAAATTCATAAAGTTGCTATTTAAATATCGAAAGCATACAGGTTTATCAGCTTTCTTTTGGTCTAGTGTTCATGGAGCGATTACTATTTCTCACATGAATATCGATCTATTTAGTTTAGATACATATTCTTATTATTATAGTGGTACAAGTACATTTATCATTTTCACCTTGTTAGCAATAACCTCTAATAAATTTAGTATTAAAAAACTAAAGAAAAAATGGAAAACGTTGCATAGTTTTACTTATGTAGCAATGGTTATGCTCTTAATTCATGTCTGGAGTATGATGAAAAATAATTGGACAGAATTAACTGGGATTGGATTATGTCTATTAGGTTCTATAGCAATTATGTATTTCATTCGTCTATATATCGATCTAGATTTAAAATTAGGGCAAGGGAATCGTAATAAGAGATCGATTTAATAAGTATTTATTAGACCTGCAATATTATAAAGCTTCAAATTAAATCGCTTATTTGTTTGGTTTTAACAAATTGTGAGTCATTAGTTAAATTTCAAGTTAATTAAACATTTTTATAAAATTAAGTTTATATCTATAGCAACGCCGAATGATTTATAAGAAACCCTCTCTTATCTTGACTCCGTGTTCCCCGTGCCTCCGTGGTTTATCAAAAAAAATCTTCTCACAAATGATTTACGATTGCTATATTAGGTTCTATAGTAATTACAAAAATACTAAGCACCTTAAAGCTATAGTGAATGTCAAGCATACCCTTAATAGACAAAAATCTAATTTTTAGCAAAACATCTGGTTAAATCTGTCACTCTCAGGCAAGATGTAACAAGTAAATTTAATCAATAGATATGTTTGCGATCGCCATAGATACAGCCATCAACAGCTTTTGGAGTTTGGTTTCAGGTGTTTTGCTGTTGAGAACCCAGACTTTTGAATTAATAAATAATTTACCTTCAGGTTTAGTTGCCAGTATTTTAGTCGTTTTGCTGGCTGGACTATCTCAGACTTTGGGACAAAGCGTAATGCTATTTATCAATCGGGTACGTCCATTACGATTTTTGCTCTCAGTAGCGATTGCAGCGGTGTTATTCGTGTTTAACTACAATTTTTGGGTTGTCAGTACCTGGCTGGTTGCAGGCTGGTTATTTAAAACTGATATCTCTTTGGTAGAAGTTATTAAAACTTTAGGCTTTAGCTATGCTCCTTTATTGTTAGGCTTTTTGATGGTTATTCCTTATTTTGGAATGCCGATTCTAATCGTACTGTCAATTTGGGCTTTAATGGCGATCGCGACAGGTTTGGGAGCTATTTCCGACTTAGGTATTTGGCAGGCTTTTGGATGCTGTCTGGGTGGTTGGCTGGTGCTTCAGCTTTCTCAGCGTGTTGTTGGAGAGGCGATCGCTAATCTTACCAGTAGAATTATTGATTGGGTTGCAGGAGTGAAGCTAATTACCGAACCTGACTATCTAGAACAAATGCTCTATACTGGCTTACCCATTCCTCCTAGCACCTCAGATATTCCTAACTTGTTAGGTAGTTCTGACTCAGAAGACGAGAGGGAGGATAATTAAGATTGTAAGTTAGATTATGTTTTATCTAAAGAATTGGCAAGATATCGAAGATGCTCGCGAATAGACCGCTTTTAAGACGCATTATTCTAATTTCTCTGGCTTTAGTTGTAGTAGCTTTTCTATCACCTGCTAACGCCTGGTGGATACGATCCTATGCTTTTGTGCAGAATCAAATTTTAAATCTGCTTCTCGATGGTGGACGTATTATCGGTATTGCTTTGGTATTGGCTGGATTATTAGCACCATTTGAAGCTTTGGGCTGGTGGGCTGGATGGTACGATCGCGATCGCCAGACGACTATTTTATCTACTTCCCATACTGACTCTATACCTTTATCGGTAGCTTCTACGAGAAAATATATAGTTTATCTCGACGGTATTGGTAAAAGCTCTTTTAAATATTCATTTCGGGTAGAGAAGTTTTTACAACGTTTAGAACAATCTTTGCCGACCGATGATTACATTCTAATTAAAGATATTATTCCTTATTCCGTATTCAATCTGCCTCTAACAATCGATCGCCCCTTAGCCTCTGTCTGGCAATGGATCGAGCGTAGAACTAAGCTTGGAGTATTAATTTTATTACGCAATATGTTTCAGGTAGCGGTATCGGTAGATACTCGCTACGGCCCGATTTATAATCGCGGTACGGCACAGATAATCATCGATCGCCTATTATCTTCTGGTTATCAGCCTGGTAGCGGGGCTTTAATTACTCTGATTGGCTACAGTGGTGGCGGTCAAATATCTTTGGGTGCAGTACCTTATTTGAAAAAGGTTTTAGCAGCCCCAATCGAAGTTATCTCTTTGGCTGGCGTGATTAGCGGTAATACGGAAGTACCTATGCTCGAACATCTCTATCATTTAGTTGGAGAAAAAGATCGGGTCGCTAATTTGACACCTTATTTGTTTCCCAAAAGATGGCCACTGATAAGTTGGTCGAACTGGAACTTGGCTAAAAGTCGCGGTGAAATCAGCTTTGTTTCCTTGGGAAAAGTAGGACACGATTCGGTAAATGGCCCGTTAGATGAAGATGCAGTACTTGCAGATGGTCGCAATCATTTAGAACAAACCTTAAGTATTATCCTGCGAATTTTAACCCGCGCTGATGGTGAAGAACCCTATCCTGCTGTTGCAGAACGAGCAATCGCGCCCAAAGTTGTTAGTAATTATGCTCGCTATATCAAAGCTGATTTTAATCGACCGAGTTATTATCCGATCGCGCAGTCTTATAAAGATGATTATCTGCCTGTAGCAGAATGGATCGGACGTTTGATTTTACCAAAGGTTAGCGAACGTTCTCAAGTAGCTGGAGTTTATTTTGAAGTACATCACGCACCACCAGCACAGCAAGATTTAATAAAGAAAAAGGTATACTTGCGCTGGAGCGATCGCCCTAATCTTCAAGCTTATGTCAATCAGGTAAAAACTAGTATCGACTTCTCCGAACAAGCCTATAAAAGTGTTGCCCAGGGTATCGTTCATCCTACAAGATTAAATCATTGGCGACAGGTACAGGCTTTAGAATCTTTGGCTGGTGCTAGACCAAATGATGATGTTATGGTTGCGTTAAGTTCGGTAGAAGTAGTTAGGAAAACAGATATAAGCTTATATATTAATCGCGAACCAATTGTCATTACGGGTAAGTACTACGCTTTAGTAACTATTGTTAGACTTCTATCGGACGATAAGCCTAACGGACAGGGCGTAAGCCCAGATCGTGAGGGGCTGTCTGCCGAACCTGCGTCGGCAGTTTATAAGCCCCGTCGTCTAACGACGACTGGCGATGCTGATGCATCGCGTGCTTCGCAACGCGCCCTAGTTCGTCATTATAATCGCAGTGAAAGACAGTTTAGCGGTACAGAAGAAAGTATCTATTTTCCTGACCTAGTACCAGATCGCAACGGGGTATTACCTGCAACTATAAACAATATTACTCAATCTCCTTTAAATAAAACTGGCTGGTATATTTATGGTGCTAAAAATAGAGAGGGAATATTTACCGTCAGGGCGATCGCGCCTCGCGCTTTACTACAGCTACAGCCAGCCAAAGTTATTTCGGGGTTGCATAAAACTACCAAATATATTCGCGATCGCTATTGGCAGGGAATAAGGCAAAAGAAAGGTCAGATCGATTCAATTCTTCTCAATCCGCACAACTTACCAGATACAGAAATAATTAATTCATTTCAACAAGGCGATCGCCTATTACTCTTACATACCTTTGGTGGAATTGGCGGAAATAAACGAGAATTTGCGCCGTTGGGTATCTTTTTCGGTCACTTTTCCTTTGGTTTGGCTAGAGTAGTTCCAGAACCCATAACTCAAGAACTGTGTTTTAAAATTGCCTACGCTCAAGTCTATACGCAAAATACTACAGGAATTATTGCAGGGAGTTTAGACTGGACTAACTACACGGGCGATCGTCAGTTTGGCTGGTTGGGTACTCGTCCGATTACCGATATTGTTGTCAAGCTAGATGTTTTTGATGAATATAATTTTGGTGGCTTACGTCGCTTTCCCCTCAACGCTTTAGCATATCAGCTCGATCGCATGATGGCTCGCTATCGCACGGGAGACGGTACGGGAGCGACATTTGTAGGCCCTGCTAACTCCTGCGTACAAGATTCATGTCAGGCTCTCTATCAGGCGATTAACATGACTCTGACCGAGATCGACAGCAACCCGCAAATCAAAGACTGGATCGCAGCCCATCCCCAACATCCGCAGACTGACAGGTTAAAGCGTCTGATTACATTAAATAAAGCGATCGAAGATAAACTAATACCCTGGCAAACACGTTCTGACTGGCTCGATCCGTCTGAATCTTTGATTGGAACTCGTCTAGCAGATCGTCCTGTAACTACGGTAGCCAAAGCCCTAACAAGCTGGCGATCGCTTTTGCCCCGTTTAGCTAATGATAGTTTAGCCGAAATCTTTTTACAGCATGGTGCGAGCTTATGGCTGTTGCAAACCTATCAAGTGGGCGGTTGGGATGAAGATATCGAACCAATTGCACCGACAAAGTTATGGATTTGAGCTACAAACAGCTAAACTATACAAGACAACAATTTCTTCTAATACTAACTAGTTATCAATCACTAATTGCCTTATTGCTCGAATTATAATTTCTGGTTCATCTATCCAAACAAAATGACTACTATTATTAGCAGATATTTCTGTATAATTACTCGACAAAAAGCTTAAATTATAGTGCATTTTATCTCTTAGTTTATTAATTGTTTTTAGAGGCAAGAATCTAGTAAATATCGAAGGCTTAAAAAAGCTTTTTGATTTGATACTAATAATTGGCAGATTACCGAAGTTATTAGCAATTTGTAGTTGCCGACCACTGCGATCTAAATCGATTAGTTCTTTTGCCATAGTCAACCAATGTTTATGACTGTAAAAAGAATATTTAACTCTTTGTCTCTGTTTAATATCGAATTGCTTCAATTCTGGCTTAATTAATTCAAACAAGCCGATTGTTCCGATCGCTCGAATGATTCCAAGAATAGAGCCAAAAACTGATATAATAAAACCTGAAATAAATAGATATTTAACTGCTTTAACCGTCAAAGGCATATTAAGCATTGCTGCCTCATGTAGTCCATCAGTTAGAACCATTCCTCGAACTCGATCGGGGAATTTGTGAGCATAAAGACGCATATTATAACTGCCAAAAGAATCACCAACTAAAATATATGGCGGTTCAATTTTGGCTTTAGTAAAAAGCAAATCTAATTCTTCGATAATTGTCTGACTACAGCGATAGTTATTACTAAGTTGGCTCCAGCCATAACCAGGGCGATCGAATATGCAAACTTTGGTTATTTTTGCTATTTCATCAATTAAAAAATAGCCTTCAATACCGCCTAAGCTATGATCTAGGATAACTGTGACACTACCTTTACCTTTAGCATATAAGTGTATTTCTTTACCATTAATATTAAAGAGCTTTCCTGGTGCTAATACAGTCTTTTCTCTTGTACTAGCAGCCAAATGAAAGATAGCAGTTAAGACAAATATCCAATAGTGCCAATGAATATACATAAAGTCAGTAAGGATAATAGTAATCTAACAAGTTATCATTGAGTTGAAGATTGCCCAAATATCTTTTTGCCGATAAAATTCTGCCAGCTAGAAGTCTCGATTATAATCTAGGAAAACTACTTCCTGTTAAATTAAATAGAACCTAGTAACTTACTAACGGTAACTATACGATAGTCTCTTCGCCTCAAATCTTCTAAGATTATTTCTAAAGCGATCGCCGTATTTTGCGCTATTTTTCTCGAACCTGCATGGAAGACTAAAATTGCTCCAGGAAAGATCATCTGTCTAGCATATAACGCCGTTAGTCTGGGATGATTGGTAATATCGAAGGTGTCGAAAGGAATCATCGAAGCCAGTACCAATTTAAGATCGTAATTCTCAGCAGCGGTTAAATTGGCGATCGCTTTCAACATATTTTGATTATAAAAAGCCCTACCAGGGCGATACCAACGGATTGCATCACCGCTGGTAAGATCTAAAAGTCTTTCGTGAGCTTCTTTTAACTGTCGCTCAAACTGTCCGGGAGTTAGTAAAGCGTGAGTCTCGTCGATAACACCGTGATTGCCTATTTCGTGACCACGAGCCATAATTTCCGAGACGATCTTAGAGTCCGAACTAAGATGGCTGCTGATGATAAAAAAAGTAGCTCTAACTGGTTCGAGATGACTATACTTCTGATTGTGTTTATCGATCGCATCTAAGATTAAGCGAGTACTGTAATCTCCTGGATCGTAAGGAGAGGGTGCATCGTCGATTGTCAACGCTACTACTTTTTCAGTAGTCTGACGATAAAAAATAGCATCGGGAAATAGTTTCGCTACTCCATCTACTAATTCCCGCGATAAATTCAACATATTGTAAATTACGTTGATAATTTAATGTAAGAGCTACAAACTGTTTCGGTTCGGAGCTTCTTAGCTTCTGAGCTTCTTAGCTTTTCAAATTTAATACTAGGTATCAACTTTCTACTCCTGTAAGGGCGATCTGCGAATCGCCCCTACGACTTACTCAGAAAACTGAGAATTCAACAGCAAAGAGTTAGTGACGACAATTAAAGAACTACACGCCATCGATACTGCTGCTAAAGCGGGAGATAACAGCAGTCCATATTTTGGTAACAAGATTCCGGCTGCGATGGGGATAGCAAAAACATTGTAGGCTAAAGCCCAAACCAAATTTTGCTTAATTTTATTTACCGTTGCTCGACTTAACTCGATCGCTTTAATTACGTCTTGCAGTTGATTTTGCATTAAGACAATATCTGCTGTAGCGATCGCTACATCCGTTCCTCCCTGAAGAGAAATCCCAACATCAGCACTTGCTAGGGCGGGTGCATCATTAATCCCATCTCCAACCATAGCCACCGTGCGATCTTGCTGTAGAGATCGAACCACCTGCGCTTTCTCGTCTGGTTTAACTTCTGCAAAAACTTGAGTAATGTTAAGCGATCGCGCGATCGCTTCGGCGACTTCAAGGCGATCTCCCGTTAGCAAGGCTGTATTTAAACCTAGATTCTGTAGTTGTCTGACAGCTTCTACCGCATCAGTACGCAGACTATCTTCGATCGCAATTAGACCCTGTAAAACGTTATTAACCGCAAGATAAACAATTGTTTTACCCGCTACATCAGCGATCGTGTCAGGATGATTTTCAATGGTCACACCTTGACTAGTCAACCATTGCTGATTACCCAAACAGGCTTTGTTTCCTGCTACGGTTGCCGATATTCCCCGTCCTAATACGGTGTTAAAATCGGTAGTTTCCAATAGAGTAATATCTTGTAACTGTGCTGCGGTAATTATGGCTTGGGCTAAAGGATGATTGCTACCGCTTTCAATGGATGCTGCTATCTGTAGTAACTCTTTAGGTGTAATGTCAGTTAAGGGAATACAGTCGGTAACTTGAGGCTGACCGATAGTTAATGTACCTGTCTTGTCGAACACTACCGTATCTAACTTGTGTACCCGTTCTAAAACATCTCCGCCCTTAATTAAAATTCCCGATTCTGCACCGATGCTAGTCCCCACTAAAATAGCGGTGGGGGTAGCCAAACCCAGGGCGCAGGGACAGGCAATTACTAAAACCGAGATCGTCAGTTTTAAACTAAGTAATAAAGGAGAAGTCGTTACCATCATTTCTCCTACGGGCATAGTCATCGAATGAGCAGCGTTAACTAATAGTCCATCCCAGGTTTTTGTGCCGATGAAATACCAGAAGAGAAAAGTTAAAGTAGCGATCGCCATTACGCCATAGGCGAAATATCCCGCAATGGTATCGGCTAGTTTTTGAACGGGGGCTTTATTAGTTTGAGCATCTTCTACCAGATTAATAATCTTAGCTAGAGTCGTATCTTTACCAACACCCGTTACTTCTACAGTAATTACTTCTGATTGGTTAATCGTTCCCGCCCGAACTCTATCGGATTTAGTTTTAGCTACAGCTAAAGACTCTCCTGTCAACATCGCCTCATCGACGGTAGTTTCTCCCGCAACTATCGTTCCATCAACAGGAATCTTCTCTCCTGGAAAAACTCGCAGCCATTCCCCTGGCTTAACTTGTTCTACAGGAATTTCAATTGTTCCCGCGCTGTCTTGTTTGCCTACCAACCGCGCGGTAGGAGGCTGTAGGGTAACTAATTTTTCTAGCGCAGCCGAAGCACGATTACGAGCTTTTCCTTCTAAAGTACGTCCTAATAAGATAAAGCCCAGTAACATTACGGGTTCATCAAAAAAGCATTCCCAGCCCAAGCTAGGAAAGAACAAGGCAAAACAGCTAGCTAAATACGCGCTAACCGTACCCAAACCTACCAGGGTGTTCATGTTGGGCATTCGGTTGGCAAGACTGCGCCAACCATCAATTAAAAGCGATCGCCCTGGAATTAACAATGCTAAAGTTGCTAACCCAAAGTGTATCCAAATATTGCTCAGTACGGGTATGACTGGTAAACCCAAATGATGTAAATGACCGATGCTGGAAAACAATAACAATACCGTAGCGGTAATTAATTGTCGAACCTGTTGCTGCTGCTGCTGCTGCCGTTTTAATTCGTTTTCTTGCGCGATTCGATCGATACTGCGATCGCTTTGTCTTAACTGAGTCGGAAAACCAGTTTTAGTTAGCTTCTCGGCTAGAGTTTCAGGCTCGACGCTTTGGGCTTGATACTCCACTACCGCAACTTCTGTAATTAGATTCACACAAGCTGATATTACTCCCGTGTTCTGTTCTAGCTGCCTCTCTACAGCCTTGACACAACCGGCACACTTCATCCCACTAACGTCCAAGGCTACAGTTTTTAAATCGGACTTAGTATTAGATTCTCGATCTGAAATTGGCAGAGGAGATTTAAGCATAAATTTATGTATATATGTATATTTTAAAAACTCTATCTTTATAGATCTTAATCTAATCGTTAAATAAGAGATCTGGCATCACTCATAAAATAGCGATTTTCAGGCTTTTGAAATTTATCGTACTACCCGAAGCTTTCTATGCCACGGATCTAGATCCCTCTACAACTGCGATCGCTGCTGATGTCAAACTTATGAATTACTTATATATTACAAAAATATAAAGCGTTTGAATGATAAGTTATGTCTAAAGTTAAATATCTGCTTGGTGCGATGCTAGTTTGTGCGACTACTATAGTAGGATGGCAACCTTCTAGCAAAGCCGAACAAAAAACTGCCTTTGGTAATCTTTACTCGGAAGAATTTCTGACTCAAGTTTCTAAGATGATGAACAGCACTCTCCCAATGGTGGTTGAAGAAGGTGTTCAGTGGGATTCTTCTTATGTAGGTCCTGGAAAAACTCTCAACTACAACTACACCATGCTCGACTATTCGGCATCAGAAATAGACGGTAAGATGCTTGCCAATACTATCCGTCCCGACCTGAAAACTACTATTTGTACTACGACAGAAACGCAGCTTTTTCCTAATAATGGCGTACTGCTTAACTTCAATTATTACGGTCGCGATCGCAACTTAATTACTAGAGTAGAGGTAGCACCTGACGACTGTAAATAAATCCGTTCAGACAAACACTCGATGATGCAGAGAAGGCATCTGTCTGCGCACTTGCTCTAAGCGATAAGGATCGATTTCGGCTACTGCTACTCCTGGTGCGTCGCCCGCATCAGCTAAAATTACGCCCCAAGGATCGATAATCATCGCGTGACCGTGAGTGTAGCGACGTTCGTAGTGATTACCCGTTTGGGCGGGAGCGACTACATAACAGGTATTTTCGATCGCTCTTGCCTGTAATAAGACTTGCCAGTGATCTTTTCCCGTATAGGCAGTAAAGGCAGCAGGAATAAACAAAACGTCTGCACCCTGGCGGGATAGATAGCGGTAAAATTCGGGGAAGCGAACATCATAACAGATAGATATTCCCAGCTTACCAAGTTCTGGCGATTCGTAGATAGCGGGTATTTCCTTGCCTGCCATTACGGTACTAGATTCGTGATAGGTATTACCGTCAGGAACATCGACATCAAATAGATGAACCTTTTGATACTGCACTACTTGCCGACCATCAGGAGTTACTAAAGCTGCCGTATTGTAAGCTTTATCTGGGTTATCGTCTACTGGTACGGGAAAGCCACCCCCCAATATAGTTATTTGAAATCTCTGGGCCATTTTCTTAAGAAACTGCTCGCTTTTATCAGCAATTTCTTTTGCTAAGGCGATTTTATCGATTTCTTTACCTATGAAAGCAAAATTTTCCGGTAGACTAACTAATTCTGCTCCCCTGCGTACTGCCAGTTCGATTAATTCTTCGGCCTCAACCAAATTGCGATCGAGGTCGGGTTTGCTGGTCATTTGGATAGCTGCAACGAGATATGGCTTCATGGAGAGAATTAATTTTAAGATGGGCTTTTCTAGAATTTAGTTGTGCTTGGTTCAAAAAACTTTATAAAGAAAAACCTTCTGGCAACAGTTCTTTGATGGTAGCGGTTTGCCACCCTTTACATCCTAGAAAAATAACTAGAGCATTTTGTCCGAATTCCCAGATGACTTGCCGACAAGCACCACAGGGAGAACAGGGAACATTTTTGCTGTTGACCACAGCGATCGCTCTCACCTCTATTTTATCGCTTTCTGACGCAATTATGGCATTGGCGATCGCATTTCTTTCGGCACACATACTCAAACCATAAGAAGCATTTTCCACGTTACAGCCTGACACTATTTTACCCGTAGAAGTTAATACTGCTGCACCAACTCGAAACTGTGAATAGGGCGCGTAGGCACTATCCATAGCTTGAGTCGCGACTTCAATTAACTGTTGTTTTTCAGTTTCAGTTAGTACGGGTAATTCGTTTAACACAGCAAAAGCACTTTTTATCTTGCTACAGAAGCCAAGCTTTGTTTCACTTCTGGTCTTCCTATAGTCACCGAATTAGCTAATGAATGTAGCATCTCTTCTGTTGTCTCCCAGTTGACACAGGCATCAGTAATACTCTGACCGTAAATCGTAGGTTTGCCATCTTTAGGAATGGCTTGATTTCCCGCTACTAAATGACTTTCAATCATTACACCCGCGATATGTTGCGAACCAGCCTCTATTTGCTGATTGATGCAATCTAAAACTTCAGTTTGTTTAGTATAGTCCTTACTGCTGTTGCCGTGGCTACAGTCAATCATCAAGCGCGAGTTCACGGCTTTTTGCTTGAGGGCTTTAATCGCAGCCTCGATATCTTCAGTTTCATAGTTTGGTTTGACCGCACCACCTCGTAATACCAAGTGTCCGTCAGGGTTGCCCGTAGTTTTGACGATGCTGGCTAATCCATCTTGGTTAATACCTAAAAAGTGATGGGAAATTCGGGCGGTTAACATGGCATTAATTGCAGCCTTAAAGCTACCGTCTGTACCGTTTTTATAGCCGACGGGCATCGATAAACCAGAAGCCATTTGACGGTGAATTTGACTTTCGGTAGTACGCGCGCCAATAGCCGTCCAGCAAATCAGATCGGCAATATACTGGGGCGTAATCGGATCTAATAGCTCTGTAGCAGCAGGTAGCCCGATCTTAGCCAGATCTAGCAACAGCGATCTTGCTGTTCTCAATCCTGTATTTATATCATAGCTATTGTCTAAATAAGGATCGTTAATTAGTCCTTTCCAACCGACGGTAGTACGAGGCTTTTCAAAGTAAACCCGCATCACAATTTCTAAACGATCCTGTAGCTGCGATCGCAATTTAACTAATTTTTGTCCGTATTCTTTAGCTGCTGCTATATCATGAATCGAACAAGGACCTACTACTACTAATACCCTTTTATCTTTACCTTCTAGAATATTACGAATGCGATCGCGTGTTCTTGTCACCAATTCGGCAGCCGAGTCGGCTAGGGGTAATTCGCTTTTAATAAATGCTGGACTTAACAAAGGTCTGGTTTCAATAACGTGGAGATCGCTAGTATTGTGCATATTTTCTGTATTGCTTTTTTTTATCAGTTTATCGAGAATACGGGCAGAAAGGACTATAGAATCTTTCTTATAATGGAGCTTTTCTTTTGCTCTTAAGATAATTTTACTTCTAATAGGATCTTTCCAGAGCGATCGCTATAATACTATAATTTTACAAATTGATTATCCCATCTGGGCGATCGTAATCTAGGATATTTGTCCCCTCGATTGCCACTAAATCGAACTAACCGATAAGCAATTCTATTGACTATGTAGTAACAGTCGCTAGTTACGTTCACAACAAATACTAGAGATTTAATTCTCTTACTAGATTTAAATTATCTAACAAAAAAACGCGAACAACGCTTCGCATCTTGCCTTTGTTTATCGAAGCAGTGAGACAGTCCGTTGCGACGGTTCGATTCGGGTCTATGGTCGGAGGTTGCTTCGACCGGCACAGTAGATGCGGGTAAACCCTTTGTCCGATTTGAAATCAGAGGCGGACAATATTTTAGGTCGCGGGTTTCCCGCAACCCCACGTCCTTGCCTGTGGCTGGGTGCTTTGCGAAGGGGCTGTGGTCTGAGGTTGCCTGCCGACCGATAGGATGCCCGTCACCTTGTAGGAACTGTCGTATGCCAAGCCTTCAAGAGAGAGTACCAGGCGCGGTTATTCACGTTTTACTCCTTGCTTCTGTAGGAGCGATTCGTCCCTACGACTTATCCTGGCTCTTCCTCATATTCAGGAGCTTTCTGTTTTTGAGGAATATTTACTGGGGGAGGATTATAAGTTTCACCTTTAACATCATCGTCCCACATATCATCTTCTGTACTTATTTCTTCGTATTCATACTCCTTGACGGGTGCAGCTTCATAAACCTGAGCCTCGTACACCTCTGGTTCTGCATCTTCCCAGTTGTTTTCCTCATAATCGTCGTCATAAGGAATCGCTTCTGCTTGCTGTCTCATAGGAGGTGGTGCGACGCGAGCTTCTTGCCAGTCTTCATCCCAACGCTCTTCTAGCACTGGTTCTCTGGTATCTACGGGTGTAGAAATCGGCGGGCGAACGGGAATTCCTGTAGGTAGCTGATTTTCCGCCTTAATAGTTTGAGGATAGTAGCTATCCATTTCTCGTTCCCAAGGAGGACGACCAATACCCAACCGTTCTAAAAGTCCTACCGAAACCTGTTGAATGCGTTCTTCCGATCCTTCAAAGACAATCAAACGATTTGGTCCACTGCTGACTACTTCTTCGATAGATAGTTCGTAGGTACTGATAAACTGTTCGGGAATCTGTGGTAATCCCAATGAAGCAATCACAATCGAGTTGATTGCGCCATTTTCTGCGTCGAATTGAAAATCTCTGACCTTACCTAAAGGTTCTCCCGCTTCGGTGATAACTTCACAATTGACTAGCTTACTATAGACCTCAATTTCAATATCTTCGATCGCGTTTTCGTCTTCTACTAAAATTACGTCTCCAGTTTGACGAATACTATCGAGATACATATATTTTGGTAGACCAGATACCGAAAGCAAATTATCTCTCAGTCCCAAAGCTACCACTTCTCGGCGGTCTATATCTACCAAAACCTCTTTTACCACTCCTAATCTTTTACCGCTGTTACGGGCAATTACTTGAGTGTTAATAAATTCAGAGCGTAGATGGATGTTTTCGGTTGTCATTTTGCTGTTTAGTTAATGTAAGCTACTGCTTGCACCTGCTATATATATAGTAATTTTTTTAAATCTAGACGTTTGAATTGTTCACTTAAATTTTGCTATGACTAGCAGAATTACGATTTTACAGTGGTTAGAATTCAAGCAGTGGTAATCTGTCTGGATCGAACAGAATATTTACACTCTTGTGTATTCTTCTAAAGATCATTCTAGCTAATCCCTAAGTATTTGCCCTATTGGAGCATGAATACTATTTTTTGGCAAGAACTCCATTTAACCACCATAACAAAAGTATTTTGTTCTCAACAAATACTCTTTAACTAAAGCAGATAAATATTTTAGATTTTTATTTTCGTCTCTGTTGTCGTAGTAGCTGTTGAAAACTATTTTTGTCGGGAAGAGACGACTGCGCGCCATTTTTAGTTACCGCTAAAGCACCCGCCACCGTCGCCCACTGCACGGCTTCTTGTATTGATTTGCCCGCAGCCAAGGCAACTGCTAAAGCACCATTAAAAGCGTCTCCTGCTGCCACCGTATCTACTACTTTTACAGCAATAGGTTCGATCCAAAAGCTTTCTGCTTCATTACTATAAAGAGAACCCTGACTTCCTAAAGTGATAATTACATTTTTAGCTCCCATGTGATGCAGAAAAGACGCAGCTTGTCTGGCTGTGGTAACGCCATCGACAGTAAAGCCAACAAGCTGACTGGCTTCTACTTCATTGGGTGTGATTATATCGATCGAACTATATAATTCTTGGGGTAATTTTGACGTAGCTGGAGCAGGGTCGAGTATAACTAGGCAATCCTGTGCTTTTGCTTCTCTAATGGCAATCGCCACCGTAGCCAGGGGAATACCCAGTTCTAAAAGCACGATTTTAGCTTTGGGAAGTAAAGATTTAAACTGCTTTAGTTCTTTTTCTCTAACTAAATTATTAGCTCCCCCCGCACAGGCGATCGCATTTGCCCCCTGTTTATCGACCATAATTGAGGCAATTCCTGAAAAAGTGTTGGGGTTGACGGTGATACCTTTAGTATCAACTCCCTCTTTCTGTAGTCCCTCGATTAAAGTCTTACCAAAGCTATCATTGCCAATCTGACCGACCAAACTTACTGGGATGCCCAATTTTGCTATAGCTACGGCTTGGTTAGCAGCCTTGCCTCCAGCAGCAGAAAAAAAGCGATCGCCGATCGCCGTCTCTCCCTTTGCTGGTAAATGAGGAACTTCTACCACCAAATCTAAATTTATACTGCCAAAGACAACTACGGTCATTATGTTTACCTCGGTTCGCGTGAAAATTTATCGGTTAGGGTAGCTATTAGCTATTAGCTGTTAGCTATTAGCTTTAGAATCGTAGTCAGATCTTATACTTTGCTACACTTTCGATTTTTATACTTCTGTTTAATCAGGCTAGACAACTCGTCTTTTAACTAAATTTACTTTTCAGTTTTGCTGCTAACCCGATTTACAAAACTACAAAACTAAATGCCTAGTCTTTGATAGATTTCGTCTAGATTTTTTAGGTGATGATTGGGGTCGAAGCAAGCATCAATTTCTGACTCTGATAAAGTTTTTGTAACCGTCTCATCCTGAGAAATTAATTTATAGAAGTCTCCATCTGTTTTATTCCAGGCTTGGTGAGCGCATCCTTGAACTACCTGATAAGCTTCTTCCCGATTCATGCCTTTTTCTACTAGGGTAAGCAACACTCTCTGACTAAAGATTACTCCACCATAGACATTCATGTTGCGCTTCATGTTTTCGGGATATACCAGCAGGTTTTTAACCAGACCAGTAATCTCTTTGAGCATAAAGTGAGTCAAGATGCAGCTATCGGGCAAAATTACTCGCTCTACAGAACTATGAGAAATATCCCGTTCGTGCCATAATGCCACGTTTTCCAAAGCTGCTACCGCATTACCGCGAACAATTCGAGCCATTCCCGTCAAACGTTCTGAACGAATTGGGTTGCGTTTATGAGGCATTGCCGAAGAACCTTTTTGCTTTTTCGAGAAAAATTCTTCTACTTCTAGTACATCTGTACGCTGTAAATTACGAATTTCTACGGCAAAGCGTTCGATCGAGGCAGTCAATAATGCTAGTTGCTGGACATAATCTGCATGGCGATCGCGAGAAATTACCTGAGTCGAGGCGGTATCTGGTTCTAAGCCTAACTTTTGACAGGAGATCGCTTCTATTTGCGGATCGACATTAGCATAAGTACCAACAGCACCAGAAATCTTACCTACGGCAATCTCCTTACGCAGTCTGACCAGGCGATCGCGATTGCGTAGTACTTCTGCCAACCAGCCAGCTAGCTTAAAACCGAAAGTAATTGGTTCGGCGTGGATACCATGCGATCGACCTACCATTACAGTATAACGATGCTGCTGTGCCTGATAACGAATTGCCTGAATCAGCCCTTCAAGACGCTCTAAAATCAGATTGAGACTAGCTACCATCTGTAGCGCAATCCCCGTATCTAGAACATCTGAGCTTGTTAAACCTAAATGAATATATCTGCCAGCATCACCTACATATTCATTGACGTTAGTTAAAAAGGCAATAACGTCATGACGCACTTCGGCTTCAATTTCTAATACCCGTTGCGAATCGAAATCAGCCTTAGCTTTAATTTCCTCAACAGCATCTTGGGGGATATAACCTAATTCTGCTTGTGCTTCGCAGACTGCTATTTCCACCTGTAGCCAGGTTTTGAGTTTATAGTTGTCAGTCCAAATTTCGCCCATTTCGGGCAATGTATAGCGTTCAATCACAGTCTTCGCTCAATACAACTGTCAATTGTACAACTATGTATGTAAAAATTGGTTAGTTTATTTCTGAAGCTGGCAACAGGACTTGAACCTGCGACCGGCTGATTACAAATCAGCTGCTCTACCAACTGAGCTACGCCAGCACTAGAAATATATAATAGCAGACTATTTTCTATCTAAGCAAGTTTTTTTTTCATTGTGACAACTTAAACTAAAAACCTTATGCTCTACTGCTTTCAATTGCCCAGCGCGCTAACTCGGTACGATTATTCAAGCTAGTTTTGTTGAGCATATTAGAAACATGGCTTTCAATAGTTCGCTGACTAACGTTTAATTGACTGGCAATTTCACGGTTCGCCATTCCTTTAGCCACTAATTGAACTACTCTAAGTTCTGTAGGAGTCAACTCTACATTATGGGGAACAACAATAGTAGGCGCACCGCCTAAGCCTTTAGGACGACCTTGTTCCCAACGTTTAATTTGTTTGAGAGAAGATTCTACCTGAGCGACTAACTCTTCTGGTTCAAAAGGTTTTGACATATAAATATCAGCACCTTCGCTCAAACCTTTAACCCGATCTTGGCTTTGACCTTTTGCCGAGAGAAATAGTACGGGTATGCGGTTAGTCGTAGATTCCTCGCGGATATGTTTGACTAAAGAATAACCATCCATTTCTGGCATCATGATGTCGCAGATAATCATATCAGGGACATTACGATCTAAAACTTGTAAAGCTTCTCGACCGTTTTCAGCCGTGTCTACGTTGTATCCCCTAAACTCTAAATAGTCTTTGACTAGTAAAATTAGATTAGGATCGTCATCTATGAGCAGCAGCTTTCTATTATCCTTTTGAGAATTGTCTTTCATAGGTATCAAGTTTTAATCTTTACTTTAACGTAGTCGCGGATTAATTTCATTTTAATCGCTTAATTTGGTTTCTTTGCTTCTATTTAAGTCTGAGAAAATCGTAGATTAGATAAATTTTAGAATATGTTCATTCAACTAGGTAAACTCTAAAGATTATCAGCAGACATAGCTGTGAAATTACACAACACCTAATTTAACCTCAATCACGTTTTTCGACACCCTTTTGTTTAGTAAGTTTCAAATTAGCCTGTAGTTATAAATAATACTAAGGTTAATAGTAATTTTAGATCGCCTATAAATTGATTATTTTCTCCCCGCGATCGAATATATTTGTTACTTCTAGAGAAATACAGCTAAAAGCTTATATTTGAAAACATTTTTAAAACATTTGTTTACTATAAATGTGTTGTCTTATGAATACGATAGAT
Source organism: Waterburya sp. (assembly GCA_965214815.1). Lineage (GTDB taxonomy): Bacteria > Cyanobacteriota > Cyanobacteriia > Cyanobacteriales > Xenococcaceae > Waterburya. The sequence continues at coordinate 5,540,059 of CBDCCL010000002.1, read as the reverse complement.
TTTGAAAATCAGCTAAACAATTTAATTAGATCGCGCCGTTCTACTAAGCCCAGGCTATTTAACGGCAATAAAATTGATGATAAGCTGGTCTGGCAAATATTAGAAAATTCTAATTGGGCCCCTAATCACGGTTTAACCCAACCGTGGAGATATAAAGTGTTTAGTAGTTCTGGGTTAGAAAAGTTAGCTTTATTTCAGGCAGATTGGTATCAAAAAAGCACTCCAGAAGATAAGTTCAAACCAGAGAAATACGAGCGTATGAAGACAAATATCCTCAAGTCTTCTCACGTAATAGTTATCTGTATGGAACGGCAAGAATCGGCAAAAATACCTGAAATAGAAGAGATAGAAGCCGTAGCCTGTAGCGTACAAAATATGGCATTAACCGCAGCAGCATACGGAATTTGTAGTTTTTGGGGATCGGGTGGACTTACCTATACGGAGGAATTAAAAGAGTTTTTGGGTTTAAAAGAAAAAGATAAGTGTCTGGGGTATTTGTATCTAGGATATAGCGATAGTCCAATTACTGAAAGTCGTCGCGATCCAATTAAGGAGAAAGTGGAATGGATTACGGAATGAGGAATGAGGGATGAGGGATGAGGGATGAGGGATGAGGAATGAGGAACGAGGAATGAGGAATGAGAGATGAGGAATGAGGGATATGGTGATCGCTTATTCATTTTTTAGTAGATCTAAGAATTCGGCTTCGCTAAGTTGAGTGATGCCAAGCAATTCTGCTTTGGATAGTTTAGAACCAGCGTTTTCTCCCAGTAGTAAGTAGTCGGTTTTTTTGCTAATCGAACCTGTTACTTTTCCTCCCGCCTGTTCGATTAGTTTTTTGGCTTCGTCGCGTTTGAGACTGGGAAGAGTTCCCGTGATTACAAAGGTTTTGTTTGATAGAATGCGATCGCTCTTGTCGCTATCTTTGGAAGCTTGAGAAAACTGTAGTCCTGCTGCCTGTAGCTGTTGAATTAGGCTTTGATTGGCTGGGACTCTGACCCATTCAAAGACAGATTGGGCAATTTCTTCGCCGATGCCGTATACAGCCTCAATTGATTCAAAAGATGCCTGGGATAGTTCTTCAATTGAGGGAAAGTTATCTGCTAGTGTTTTGGCGTTGACGCTACCTACATAGCGAATACCCAAGCCGTATAAAACTCGATCGTAAGTTTGTTTTTTAGATTCGGCGATCGCATCTACTAAGTTCTGTGCCGATTTTGTTCCCATGCGTTCTAGACTGGCGACTTGTTCTACGGTTAGGGAATATAAATCGGCAACCGAAGCGACTAAATTATTTTCAATTAATAAAATAGCAATTCTTTCCCCTAGCCCTCGGATATCTAAAGCATTACGTGAAGCCCAGTGAATTATGCTACCTCGTAAAATAGCAGGACAGGAAATATTGATACAGCGTGTTACCGCCTCGTCTTCGGGACGAACCAAAGTCGAACCGCATTCTGGACAGTTATCGGGCATCTGATAGGGAACAGTATCACCAGGGCGCAGATCGGGTAAGACACGCACGACTTCGGGAATAATCTCACCTGCCTTACGGATAATTACCGTATCACCGACACGAATATCTAACTCTTTAACGCGATCGCTATTGTGTAAAGTGGCTCTTTGTACCGTAGTTCCTGCAAGCTGTACGGGCTGCATGATTGCCATCGGCGTAACCGCCCCAGTGCGCCCGACATTTACAATAATATCTTTTACTACCGTAGGGGTTTCCTCGGCGGGATATTTAAGCGCGATCGCCCAACGAGGAAACTTTTGGGTAAACCCAAGCTGCTGCTGTAGCTGGTAGTCGTTTAGCTTTACCACCACGCCATCCGTCATGTAGGGTAAGGTTTTTCTGCCCGTATCCCACTGTTGAAAATACTCTTCTACTTCGCCTAAAGATCGGCACAGTTTACGATTGGGATTGACTAAAAACCCCAGGTGCTGTAGTTTTTCTAAAGATTCCCATTGCGAGTTGACTGTTTCTTCATCAAGATGTAGGGTGTAGGCAAAAAAGTTTAGTTTACGTCGAGCGACAATTTTAGAATCGAGTTGACGTAATGTACCCGCAGCAGCATTACGCGGATTAGCAAATAAGGCTTCTCCTGACTTAGATCTTTCTAGATTGATTGCTTCAAATACATCTAAAGGTAAAAACGCCTCGCCTCTAATTTCCACTCTGGGGGGAGGATTATCTAAGTTTAGTTTTAAAGGAATGGTGCGAATAGTTTTAATGTTTTGGGTAATCTCTTCTCCCGTCACCCCATCGCCACGAGTCGCGCCCCGAACCAAAATACCGTTTTCATAAGTAAGAGCGATCGCATTACCGTCTATTTTTAATTCACAGACATAATTGAACTCTGGAATATTTTCTAACTGTTTCTGCCATCGTGTCTCCCATTTCTCTAATTCTTCGAGATTGAAAGCATTTTCCAGACTATACAGCGGAATATTGTGTTTAACCGAGGTAAATTTAGCAGCGGGCTTGTCTCCTACCCTCTGAGTAGGACTATCAGAAGTAATTAGTTGAGGATATTCGGCTTCTAAATCTTGTAGTTGGCGATATAGGCGATCGTATACTCCATCTTCCATAATCGGATCGTCTAAAACATAGTAGGCATATCCTGCTTTTTGTAACTGTTCTCTCAGTTGTGCCACTTTCTGTTTAATTTCTGGAGTAACGTTCATGGATTTAGCAAGGGCTGAAATGATTTAGAGTTCGAGAGATCGGAATAAATGTATTATAAAATCTTTGTCTCAACATCGAGCATTAGTTGTAGCAATATCAATTGAGCGATAATTGAGCGATCCGAGTTAATTAATCTTCTGTTTTGGGCAAACTAAGTGTAAGATTTGCCAAGTTAAATAATGAGTGAAAAACAGATTATTAATGCGATCGCTAATGCCTGTGGAGATGATACACTGTGTTTTCAGGTAATTATTAAAGATAGTACGCTACACATTTATATTAATCGCCCAGATCGAGCAGAACCTAATTATCAGCAGCTTAAAGAGAAAATTTATACAGCAGCGATCGAACTATTTCCTCTAGAATTTGAGAGAATTTGGTTGTATTGTCGTGTTTTGGGTGAAATAGAACCAGATTGGCAGTCTGTTTTAGAAGTAGATGCTGTTAGTTTGAGTTCGGATCGAATAGCACCCACAATCGAGTCGATCGCTACTGCTGTAACGGCAACCAATTCTATTGTAGAAAAAATCGAGCGCGAACTAAATACAACCGAATCTTTTACTGAAGATTTCTGGGAAATAGACGATCTACCTACAACAGCAAATGATAGTGAATTCCAAACCGAATCAGAATTAGTAGATCCAATAGATTTAAGCAAATATTGTTTTATTCGTAACAAAAGATTACTCTATGCGGTATTAGCTGCACCCGACTACAACATTGCTCGATTAATCGATAAATTCGATTGGTTCGACTCATCAATCCAGCGATCGCAGTTACCAATTCTGGAAGCTTATTTTGAGCAGTCGATTATCCTCAATGTAGATAATTTCGATTTAGAAGTACAGACATGGTGGGCAAAAATAGAGCAGTTAGACCCCCAAAGCAAGCGTCTGTTGGCTATTTGGCTGAGTCGCTACTGTTTAAACGCCGAACAAACTCTTATTACCATTAAAAAAGTTCTTCGCGATCGTTGCGACACGATTGAAGATGAAACTGAGCCAGACATAACACTTTTGTCTGATTCTATAACCCAGTCTTCACCAGATCCAATGTTGCAGCCACCTGAAGTTAAATCGGGGTTAATGACTAATTTAATAGCGTTTTTGAGCAAATTATTTAAAAGCGATTGAACTCGCGAACATTGACCGAAGCGATAAATGCGATTAGGAGATAACGATATCTCAAGATATAGCCCTGCAAATTAAGGTACTGCGATATTTAGCCAATTTTTTTCCTTTCTTCGGCTCTTTTTTCAATTATGGCTACAGTAATTATGGTAATTACGCTTAAAGGTATAACTACCATCAGCATAATAGTAATGTACACAGGAAGAAATTCGCTGTCGATCGCCTCAAGAATTAGATAACCGTTATATGCTAGGTAATAAAACAAAAACAAAAAGCCTTCAGTGCGATCGATTTTCTTACCAGAATAAAAAATAGGCAAACAGGCAAAAGCGACGGCGATCGCTACTGGCGCGCTAAAATTAATTACCGCAGGACTAACATTTATACCATCGGGTGCGACTATACCCGCAATACCCAACACCGCCAAAATATTAAATATATTACTACCCAAGACATTTCCTACAGCAATGTCTCTTTCTCCTCGAAAGCTAGCAATAACCGAAGTAGCTAATTCTGGTAAAGATGTACCAAGAGCAATAATGGTTAGACCAATTAATAAATTACTAACTCCAAAATACTCGGCAATTGTTACAGCAGAATCTACCAGCCAATTTGAACCTAAAATTAGTAAGCCCGAACCACCGATAATAAATACAATATTCTTCAACCAGACAAAAGGAGTGACTTCACCTGAGAAACCATACTCCTCGGCAAACTCATCTTGTTCTGCGCCGTGTTTACTACTCTGATAAATTAAAGACAGAGTGTACAGTACTCCGCCAACAAAGAAAATTATGCTATCTACTCTGCTTATTTGTCCATCTAAAGCAAACATAAATAGCAATAGCGAAACCCCAATCATAATTGGCACATCAGAACGGATGACCTGCTTGGTAACGACTAGAGGTGCAACTACAGAAGATAAGCCTAATACCAATAAAATATTACAAATATTGCTGCCTACTACATTACCGATCGCAATATCAGCTCCCTGTGCAGAGAAACTGGACATGACGCTGACTGACATTTCAGGCGCGCTCGTACCATAAGCCACTATGGTCAATCCAATAATTAGAGGAGGTATCTGTAAAATTGCTGCAATTTTAGCTGCACCTCTTACCAGAAACTCTGCCCCGATCACTAGCAACACTAATCCTGCTACCAGAGTCAAAAACGTTATCGGATTCATATAGATATAAAAATAAAAGTCTATTCAATTATTAATCAGGTTAAATTAATTCCGATAAGAGATAACATTCAGCCAACAACTTGTAACTATTGATGACTGTGATTAGGTACTAACTACTATTGATTAGGAATTAATAAACCTTTATAAGTTAACTACCATATTAATACGAAACCTATAAATCTTGATTATAAATAGTTGGATAGAGAGCTACAATATTCAGGAGAATTTGTCTAGATCTTTTTCATTTATGTTTTAGATTGGTCTACAATTTGCCACAACTAGTACTTTTATATTTATAGTTAGCGATCGCGATCGACTGCCTCGATCTTATTTCCCAGTTTCAATTTCGGCTATTTTTTCTTTAGTCAAACGGTTTTCCTTTTCTAAGGTTTCTAAAACAAAATTTGGCAACTGTGCAGATTTTGCTAAGGCTAGCTCAAAATTTTCTACGGCGACCTTTAAAACTTTGACGTTGTTTTCTTTTTTACCAATTTGTCTGAGTATTTGACCCTTTAAGTAGTAGTGTTCTGGGTTTTGCGGAGCTATTTCTATAGCTCTATCGGCGTATTTCAAAGCTTCTTGGTATTTTTCTAAATCGCGATAGGCTACGGCTAAACCGCGTTCGACTAAATAATTTGGTGCAGCATAACCTTCAAAACGGGCGATCGCCTGTTCGGGTTTTGAGAAAGGTAAATTTACGGCTAGGAATAAGTCTATGTAACCTTTAATTAGATTTAATTCTGGATCGTTTGGATCGGTAGCTTCTGCACGATCTAGAAATTTAAATACTAGTTGAAGTTTATTAATCGCATCTATTGCACCTTCTTTTTCGTAAATATATGCTCCGTCTAAAAAATGCCCTACCGCTAAATAAAGATTGCCACGTAGGGGATCTGTTTGGCTTAATAATTGTGCCGATTCTAAAGTTTTATCCGCATATTTCTTAATACTTTCCCAGTCGTTTTCTGTATAGGCTAAAGAAGCAAGCATAGCATGAGCTAAAGGTTCGTTTGGCTCTTTCAATTCAGCTTTGTTTAGTGGTTCATCAACTGTTTTGTAGTCTCCTTCCAAAAATATAGTTTCAAAGGCTTCTTCTGTATATTTACCAATATTACGAGCATTTTTATCCCTAAAAGGATCTTTAGCCTGGGCAGAGTTGCCAAAACTAATAGTTGTAGCGATCGCCAATGAAATAACTAATGCTATGTGTTTAACTATATTTTGAGAGCTACTAAATTTAATTTTATAATTCATTATACTCGACTGTGATTATCGCTAAAACCTGTAAACATAGACTAAACAATAATTTTTTAGTTCCTCGAATTACTAAAAATACAAATTGCAAAGACGGTTGCTAACAGGTCTAAACTTACTAAAATTTAATACGTATAATTAAATAATAAAGCTCAAAATATTTAAGAATGCTGCGTCTGCAAAATATCACTTATCATCCTGCTGCTACTCCTGAACCGATTTTAAACAATATTAGCCTAGAGTTACCAGCACAAAAGCTAGGATTAATTGTGGGGGCTTCTGGTTCGGGTAAAACGACAATTCTAGAAATTCTAGCGGGACTAGCCGAACCAACGAAAGGCGAAATATACTGGCGTACTAAACAGCTTACAGATTTAGAGTTACAGCAGTTAGCAGGATTGGTATTTCAATTTCCCGAACGGCATTTTTGCGGTGGGACGGTATTGGAGGAACTACGTCTGGGTCATCCTGAATTAGATATAAAAAGAGTCAGAGATGCTTTAAGCGAGGTACGATTAGAGGATGTATCCCTAAAAAAATCTCCTCATGCTCTTAGTGGGGGACAACAGCGTCGTTTAGCCTTGGCTGTACAGCTAATTCGTCAACCCAATGTATTGATGTTAGACGAGCCGACAGCAGGGTTGGATTGGTCGATGCGGATCGATCTAGCTACATTGCTAGCAAAGTTAAAGCAGCATTGGACGCTATTAGTAGTCACTCACGATCCAGGAGAATTAATTGAAATAGCCGATCGCTGTTGGACGATCGATCGGGGAGTTTTACATTCGATCGAGCCAACTGCCTTGAACCGATAACTATACAATATGAGTCAGATCGAAACAAATATGCTGCCACAAATGGATGAAGTTTGGTTACAAACTCTCAACTGGCAACCTAGCGAAACTCAAAACCAATTATTTCAACAGGTTTATCAAGAAGTGCTAGAAGGTAATCGTCTGCAAAATTTGACCCGCATTACTACCCCCGAAAACTTTTGGGAAAAGCACCTCTGGGATTCTCTATCAGGGATAGTAGGCTTGCAAGATATTCTGATTCAAAAACTACAGATTATTGATATCGGTACGGGGGCGGGTTTTCCTGGTATTCCACTGGCGATCTCTTTTCCCCACTGGCAGATAACTTTACTCGATTCTACCCGTAAGAAAATAGCCTTTGTCAACGATACCATCGCCAAACTACAGCTAAAAAACGCCACGGGGATAACGGCGCGGGCTGAGGCTTTGGGTAGAGTTCCAGGCGATCGCGCTAGCTACGATTTGGCATTGGTAAGAGCCGTCAGTAAGCCTTCTGTCTGTGCAGAATACAGCCTACCCTTTGTAAAAAAAGGTGGATTAGCCGTTCTCTATCGGGGACATTGGAGTGATGAAGATACGGCAAGTTTAGAATCAGCAGCAGCACAGTTAGGGGGCAAAATCGAACGGGTTCACCGTTGGGAGACTCCTTTGACTCAGGGAGTACGACACTGTGTTTATTTGAGGAAGCATTCTACCACTGCCAAAAACTATCCCCGCGAAGTTGGCATTCCTGAGAAGCAACCGCTTTGAACATTTAACAGTCAACAGTCAACAGTCAACAATGTCACACGGATAATAATCTTACGGTTTCACCAAAAGGAAACTGTGATAAATCTAGACCACCAGGAGTAACTACCCATAAAATAGGTAATTCTGGCGGAATATCGGGAAATGTGCCGTAACCGTCCGTAAGATAGACGCATACGGTGGTTGTCATGCCATCCCAAGAATCATTAATTTTGTGAAAAAAAGGGACAAAAGAAGTTCCGCCACCTCCTTGGGGTTCGGGAATGGTACTATCGGGGTTTAATTCATAAGCACCATAAACATCAGCATCAGCATAATAGAGTTCGCATTCCAGATGGGGGTAAGAATTTAAAATTCCTCTGACTTCGCTCAAAAACATCTTCAACAAGCGATCGTCAATCGAACCGCTAGTATCTACCGCCACGTATACTTTTACCGATTCTCCCTGTAATGTTTCTAAATATAAACCCCGTCCGATAAAACGGCGATCGAACTCTGTATAGTCGGTGGGAGTCTTAACAAGATATCGCCAAAGATAACTACGCCAGTCGAGTTGTGCAGTGTCCAACGCGCTTAATTCCCTTTCCATCCCTGCGGGTAAAGTTCCCTGACTGGTAGTACGGGCAATTACCGTCGCTTGCTGCATGGCATTGCGCCAGTGGGATTCTAATTCGGCTTTTTTTGTTTCGCAAAGACTGTCAAATTGAGTGGGCGAAAGCCTTTCGCCCCTACTATCTCCTGGGGGTGCATCTAATAAATCTAAATCACCCAAACAATATTGGCATTGTTGCTGTGGTAATAATTCGTAGATCTCTTCCACACTCAAATGTTCTAATTTTTCATCTCGGATACCCCCTGAAGGAAGATCGAAATAACCTTGTTGGTAAATTATCCCGTTAACTACAATATCTGCTGCAATATTCCATACTTCTTTATCTCTCACTCCCCTACGTAAGACATGGAGTAAAGCAGCGTGTAAGACTTCGTGTAACAGCAACCCGTCTTGTTGGCGTGTTGGCAGGGATAATAAGTAATCGGGATTAAATAGAATATCTTTTCCGTCAGTCGCAGCCGTGGAAATATTTTGAGTTGGAATAAAACGGGCGAATAAAGCTAAAGTCGCAAAAAAAGGCGATCGCATTCGCAAGCGGAGTAACGACGCGCTGATTATTTTTTGACTAGCTATTTGCTGATTCATGGTTGTGTTTGTTTTCTAAATTATCTTTAGCAGCAGCACGAACTATTTTGTTTGCATCATTAGCTAGTTTTTTTATAATATCGAGAGGTGTATTATGATTTTGGGTGACTGCTTTACGTACTTTAACGTGACAATCTATTGCTAATTTTTTTAAAATTTCTGATGGTGTATTTATATTTTTTGCAACTCCTACACGAACATAGTAATCACTATCTTGGCTCAAAAAAACGATCATTTTGAGTGAAATATTTGAATTCATAGCCAGATGTCGCCGAACATAATTAGAACTATCCAGCGATAATATTTTGGCGATTGATTCTGTTATGTCATCTCTTCTGGCGATCGCCACACGAACTGAGTCACCAGGATTTATAATTATATCGTTGGGTCTAACTTTCTCAGGTGGCTGATACGCTAAATTAGTACGTTCCTTTGCCAAATATGCCATTATTTCTAATGATATATTTTTATTTTTGGCGACCGCTTCTCGAATATGTACATCTTTTTTTTCTGCTAATTCTCTCAATTTTTCTTGAGTTGTACTAGAACTTTTTGCTAGACATAATAATAAAAATTTGCGCTCTGGATTTTCCAGTATCAAAAGATCGAATGCAGGGTTTTGTATTATTAGATCGGGAAAGTCAACACTTAGTATTTCTAATACATTTACAGGTGTATTAGGGTTGCTCGCAACATATTCACGAGTAAGTCTGTCTTTGCTTGTGGCTAACTCAGCTAATATTTGTGATGACGTATTTTCATCCCGTGCTTGTTTCCTCGTCTCAGCAATATTCATATTCGAGTGGTTTATGTATCGAGAGTTATTAAAAATATTTTAGAAGTATATTTCGATAAAGATAGTTAATTTTAACTATTGCATTTTTAAGCGAAGTAACGACGCGCTAATTATTTTCTCTTTGCTCAATTGCCAATTGATATAACTATAAAACTTGGCTTTTATCTGATTTAATAATAGCTACCTATTATCTATAGTTGCTTTGATTGGATCTTTATGAATCAAGACGTTTTTAATATTTTCACTATTTGATATTATAGTCAATCGATTTAATGTATTTTGGCTAGTATAAGGATTTTTAGCTATCAAACATAAAATGTATCTTTCTTTTGCTAATTTAAAGCTTTTACTTTTTGCCGAAATATGCTCGATCGTTGTGGTTAATATTTTATCTATGATTTCTGAATCGAGATTATTTCTGAACAACAAAGATTTTTTAATTCGTACTGACTTTTCTTCTGCTAACCGAAGAAGAGTTTGTTTAGGAGTTAGAAGATTTTGAGCTACTGTTTTACGTATATAGAGATGTTCGCTATTTCCTAATTTTGCTAAAAGCTCATAAGATACTTTTTCTCTATATAAAACAAATTTAATAATTTCTTTAAGAGCGTCTGAGCTATTACAGTTGTTTAATAGAGCTAAATGTGTGTGAAGATAGTTGTCTTTTAGCAATTGTTCCAAAACCGAAGTCGGAGTATGCAAATTGCCAGCAACTGCTCGACGTACTTTTACTCTGGGATCTTGAGCCAAGAATTCCAAAATGCATGGAAACTTAGTACGATTAGCTAATAAAACTCTTAGAGGAACTGGAAGACGATTTTTAACAGCAATTTCTTGAATTATAGGCAACGGCGTGATAGGGTTGCTAACCAATTCTTCACGCAGAGCAAAAATATCATCTTTTGCTAATTCTTCTATTATCTTTACAGGAGTTTTTAGATTTTTAACAACAGATTTGCGAACCATTAGGGAAGTATCTTTAGCTAGATTATTTAGCGTTTCAATAGGAATTTTAGTATTAAGAGCTATAATGTGACGAACATATTCGCTTCGGTCTTTAGCCAGTATTTCAATAATGAATATAGGTAAATTAGGATTAGAAGCAACATTGCAACGTACTCCCTCTCTACTCCAATCCTTTCTAGAATCTTGAGATTTAAACAACGCTAGTTTTTCTAAAATTGAATCTGAAGCGTTAGAATTGTTCGCAATCGCACACAAAATTTCAATATCTTCTTTTTCTATTAATTTTTCTAAGGTAGCGATCGGAGTCGTCGAACTGCGAGCTAGACAAAGTTGCAAAAATTTACTTTCAGGATTTTCTAACAAAAGCAGATCGAAAATAGGATTAGCTGTAATTGCTTCAGGAAATTCTTGACCTATTTTTTCTAAAACTTCTATAGGTGTATTAGGATTGCTTGCTACATATTGACGAGTCAGATAATCTTTACTATTAGCTAATTCGGCTAAAATTTCTGGTGCGGTATTTTCATCCTGCGCCTGTTGTCTTATTCCTTCGGCATCCATTTTAAGCTATACAAGTAATTTTACGGCTACATTATCTTAATTTACCCCATCCTTTAAAAGTAAAAACAGGTCGCTTCGCAAATGATAATAATTCCTATTTGTATCCGAGCCTGTAGTTGATTTAATTTGTTAGTCTATAAATGAACAAGATTTATTTTTTAGCCAAAACTTTTCTAACTGCGATCGAGAGGTAACAATATTTCAATTTACCGCATTCTTTGAAAGTGACAACAGGTCGCTTCGCAAATGATAATAATTCCTATTTGTGCTAGAACCTGTAGCTATATGACCCAGTTGCACCAATGCTAGATAAGACAGGGTAATGTTAGACACCGACTAATTCTTGAAAGTCTTTCAAAAACTTCTGTAACTGCTTGTCTTGTTTGACTAATTTTGCTAACGCGCCCATTTGTCCCTTGCTTCGCATTACTCGGAACATATCGACAGCAAATAGCTGTACCCATTCGGCGGTAGCTTTGTCGCTCAACCAGTTAAAGGCGTTGTAGGCTTGATGTGCATCCTGCGCCCGAACGGTCAAACCCGTAGTGGTGGCATATTTAACCGATGGTTCTTCAGGAAAAGCGATCGCGCTACCGTTTCCTTGTAAAATAGGCTCTAAGTTTGGTAATGTTTTATATAAAGTAATGTATGCTGCGAATTCTGCTGCTGCACCCGTACCCACTGCTGAAGCAATGTCTAAACCAGCGTAATGTAGTTGACTTGCCATTACCCAAGAACGAGGCGAACACCAGGCTGGCTGTTGGAGATCGTGCTTGTGTAATAGGGTAGAACGAAAGGAAAGGAAGGCGAGGATTTGTTCGTGTACTTGTTTTTCTAGCGCATAAGTTTTAAAACTATTGAAGTCGGCTTCTACTTGCAGGTGTAAGAACCTATTAGCCAGAGGCGCGGGCATATCAAATACTGCTGCGCGATCTTCCTTACGATTTCCCGCAGCCCAAACATACCAGTCTTCGGGAACAACATAAGAACCCACGCGACGATCTAGAATTAACTGTTGGGCTACTCCCTGTAAAGCTGGCGGGGCCATATTTAATTCATCCATAAATAAGATACCCTTACCCTGACTGGGAAGAAATTCGGGCGGATACCATTTGGAAATACCGTCTTCTGCTACGGGTAAACCTCGCAAGTCTGTCGGTGCGAGTTGTGACAGGCGCACGTCTACAAAGTCGATCTGGTGTTCTTGGGCTAGTTGGGAAACGATACTTGATTTGCCAATTCCAGGCGCACCCCAAATCATCGTACTGATTTTGATGTTTTGGTCGATCAGTTGGTTGAGGTAATTTTTTAGTTGAGTTGGTGTCATTTTGTATTGGTCTATTAATTAAAGGATCGAGAAAAAAGATTTAATGATTAAAAAAATACATATATTAGACAATATTTTAAAAAGTAAATGAAATCTATATCAATATTTAAAGAAAAAAACAAATATTTTTTAAATTAAAAGGGTATTTCGTTAGAGAGAATACTTAAAATTTCTTTAGTCACATCAGCACGACTAACAATAGTCCGAGCAATCTCACGATCGCCTTTATGTTCGAGAGCTATTTTTTTTAGTAATGACGCTGAAGCCTGACAGTTTTTTACAACAGACAAAAGTATTTGTTTTCTCTTTGAATTAGAAAGATTGTTTAAAATATACGTTGATGTATTGGGATGAGAAGCTAAAGCAACACCTAATTTTATTTCAAGATTAATAGAATCACTTCTAAAGAATACTGGATCTATTTTTATCTTGCTCCAATAAGAAATTAATAACTTTTCCAATAACTCTGTAGGAGTCTTAAGATTAGATGCGATCGCAATTGTTGTCTCATCATTTGATATTTGTTGTTGAATAGCTTCTTCTGCCATTATTGTTAGCATCTCAATCGAAGTATTATGATGTTGAGCAATATATTTTCTCACTCCATAACGCCCGTATTGCATTAGGTATTTGAGAAAGGCGAACGGTGTTTTATCATTTTGTGCTATTTCTAATTGAAAATAATAGTAATTATCAATAAAATATGGATTTTCCAAAATTAACAAATCAAAAACAGGATTGCCAAATAATTCTTCAGGAAACTTTGCTCCCAAACTAAATAAAACTTCAGCAGAAGTATTAGGATTTGCCACAACATATTGACGAGTTTGATAATCATCGCTTTTAGCTAAATTTGCTAATATTTCTGATTCAGTATTTTCGTCTTGCGCTAGTTTTCTGGTTTGTTCTATATTCATACTTGCTTTTGAATAAAATTTTAGTTGATAACTTTTTTCTGATATTTTTTCAGGCTGGCTTTAGCAGCAGCGCGAACTATGAGATTACTATCTTCAGCTAATCTTTGAACAATAGGGTAAGGTGTTTTAGGGTTTTGGGTTATGGCATATCTTTCTAACCAAGATGTAGAACGAGAAATTTTAGCTAAAACTTCGATTGGTGCTTCGGAGTTTAATAATACTGTTAAGCGGTTGGCAGAAGAAATAGATGATTTCCATCGATCTAATAATCTTTGTTCCTCCGCCATTATTTGTTCTAAAACTCCTTCTTTGTAATAGGGTGATGTTTGCCATTCTTCTAATATTTCATCGGATGCACAAGGATTACTAGCTGCGGTGCGACTGACTACGATGTCTTTGTGATTTACTAATTCTTTCAAAAGTTCTTCGGTTGCGAAGAAATTACTTGCCAGACTCTTTAGCTCATTTTGATTTAGATTTTCTAAAAACGACATTCCCAAAACTTCGGTAATGTATTGGGGAGTCTTATAATTTGCGATCGCACTACTGCGTACACCTTTATCTTCATAATCTAATAATTCTTTTAGACTATTTGAATTTAAGTTGGGATGAAATGCAAAAATTTTTAATGAAGTAGAATAATTTTGTTTAATTAATTGCGATCTTTTGTATTTAAGATTTTTTATATTTTGAATACTGCCAATTCTTAAATCAATACATTTATCTAAGAAATCTCCAGATACATAAGCGTTGTTGATAAAATTTTGAGGATAGTATTGAGATATAGGTATTATATTTTTTTCTTGAAAATATTCTAATAGTTTAAATTTTAAGTCTTCTGGAGCTTGTGGATTATTAAATATGGGAACAAGCGCATTTTTAGATTTAGAGACTAATTTCGATAGAGAATCAACAGACATATTTTGGTTGCGTCCTAATGCCTCCCAAACATAATCCATTAATCGCGGTTTGTTTAATAGTATTTCTAGTACACTATTAGGTGTTTTAGGATTTGAAGCTACTGTTCTGTGAACTGCATTGTGACGATTAGACTCTGCTAATTCTGCTAATATTTCTACTGGCGTACTCGGATTAGCAGCTATTGCTCTACCAATTTCATACCTATCAGGACGTTCGAGTAATTTACGAATAATCTCAATTGATATATTAGGATTACGTGCAACATTGAGCATAGGTTTCTTTGACTCAATCATCTTCTCGACTTCATTCAAAGCAATTTTAGGATGATTTTTTCGATGGTTAATCGACCATCTCATATAATAAGAAATACATCGAGGTATATGAGCGTATAGCCTTATTAAGTTATCAATTTCGCCAAGTATTACACTATATCTTTTATTTGCATTTGTTTTTTCTAGCTGTATTTTTGAGCGGATAAACTCTTGATAATTATCGGCTGAATTATTATTAATAAAATTAATATGTAAAGCAGCGGATTCTGCTATTTGATAATTTTTACTTTTAGCTAACTGTTCTAAAATCTCTGATGAAGTTTGAGGATTCATCAAAATAGCCAGCTTTAATCTTTCATCAGCAGAATTAACCGCATATTCGATCGCCCGTTCTGGTACTTCTCTTTTTAGTAAGCTACATAAAGCATCCGCAGATGTACCAGAGAAAAGATTAGGGGTTTCTAAAAGTAATAGATCGATCGCGGGATTATTAAATACTTGTCGGGGAAACTGTTCGGCTAATTTAATTAATACGTCTGGTGGTACATTGGGATTCATCACCACATTCTGACGAGTTATAGAATCGCTAGAGTCGGCTAATTCTCTTAACTTATCTGGTGCAGTGTTTTCGTCTTTCGCTAGTTGTCTAGATTGTTCGCTATCCATAATCTTTATGTTTCGGTTTAATACATCAGAATATGCCGTACCAATTTAATTGTTCCCAAATGGATAGTTGTCTCTAACTACGATTTTAAAAAGCGATCGCCTGTCAGAGCAAACAGTTCTTATTTCAGAGATAATTAGTTATAGATGTTGAAGTAAAGGCGATCGCAATTAAATATGAATCAAGCAGTAGATGTAGTAGTAATCGGTAGTGGGGTTGGTGGGTTGTGTTGCGCTGCGCTGCTGGCTAAGTATGGCTATCGGGTAACGGTGTGTGAGAGTCATGCGATCGCTGGTGGTGCTGCACATAGTTTTGAACGGGATGGCTATAAGTTTGATTCGGGTCCATCTTTGTATTCTGGGTTGTCTTCTAGTCCGACTAATAATCCTTTAAGGCAAGTATTAGATGCGATCGATGAAGACTTAGAATGGGCAAACTATGATGTCTGGGGCTGTCGTCTACCCGAAGGAGACTTTGATGCTTACGTGGGGGCGGATCATTTTTGTGAGGTGTTACGAGAATTTCGTGGAGAAGATGCGGTAACTCAGTGGCGCAAACTTCAGGCAGAGATGAAACCGTTAGCTGAGGCGGTTAATGCTTTGCCTCCTTTGGCGATGCGTTTCGATCTAGGTGCAGCTATTAGTATGGGTCAATATTTACCAAATACTCTAAAGCATCTGCCGAATATTCTGCGAATGACTGGTCCATTTAGCAAGATTATGGACGGGGTAGTAACAGATCCGTTTATTCGTAACTGGATGGATCTACTAAGTTTCTTGCTGTCTGGTTTACCTGCTGATGGTACTGTTGGGGCGGAAATGGCGTTTATGTTTGCTGAATGGTACAAGCCAGGTGTACAGCTAGATTATCCGCTGGGCGGTAGCGGTGCGATCGTCGATGCTTTGGTGCGGGGACTGACTAAACGAGGTGGCGAAATTATCTACAACGCCCACGTCGATCGCATCTTAGTAGAGAATAAACGTGCGGTGGGGGTACGCTTACGCAACGGTAAAGAGATTAAGGCTGATAAGGCAGTTGTTTCTAATGCCTCGATTTGGGATACTGTATCTTTGATTCCAGAAGGAGTATTACCCGCCAGCTTTGTTAGAGATAGAACTGATATTCCCGAATGCGAAAGTTTTATGCACCTGCATTTAGGTATCGATGCTACTGGACTAGAAGATTTAGAATGTCACTACATCGTGGTCAATGATTGGGAAAAAGGTATTACCGCCCCGCAAAACGTTGTCGTAATGTCCATTCCTTCCGTATTAGATCCTAGTCTCGCACCTCAAGGCAAACACGGAATTCATGTCTATACTCCTGGTAACGAACCTTACGAACTTTGGAAGGGAATGGATCGCCGTAGCGAAGCCTACAAGCAACAAAAGCAAGAACGTGCCGAAATAATGTGGCAAGCTTTGGAAAGGGTTATTCCCGACGTTCGCACTCGCACCGAACTAACTCTTATTGGAACTCCTTTGACCCACAAACGCTATCTCCGTCGTCATCACGGCACTTATGGTCCGGCACATCGCGCTGGTAAAGCCTTATTCCCAGGCTCGACTACTCCCCTATCTGGTTTACTGTGCTGTGGTGATTCTACTTTTCCTGGTATCGGTATTCCTGCGGTGGCTGCCAGTGGTGCGATCGCAGCTAACACCATTGCTCCCCTACAAAAGCATTTAGAAATTTTAAGATAAGATATTGTTCAAATAATCGTCGTTATGTTAATGGCGCATTAGCTTGTTGGAAAACAAATCGATTCTACATGGCTAGGAAACTGAATTGCTAACTCTTTTTGTAATTAGTTAGCTAGCTTTTGGGAAACATAATTACAGTCTGCAAAAATACTAAAAAGATTTTTAACTAGTTTTTGGCTATTTAGACTCAGCATTACAAATTCAGGATATATTTATTATGAATCAACCTTTTTTCTCGATCGTTATTCCTACCTACAATCGCCCTGAGAGATTGGAAAATTGTTTAAAGGCGATCGCTCTTTTAGACTATCCGTGCGATCGCTTTGAAGTAATTGTAGTTGATGACGGTAGCAAAACACCTCTAGATTCGGTAGTCGAGCCTTTAAAAGATAAAATTAATCTCACACTATTACGCCAAGAAAATGCAGGCCCTGCTGCTGCTAGAAATCGCGGTGCAGCATCGGCTAAAGGAGAATTTTTGGCATTCACCGACGATGATTGTCAACCCACTACCGACTGGCTAACTCAGTTTGCAGCGGAATTCACTACTAACCCCATCGCTATGTTAGGCGGTAAAACTATCAATGCCTTATCGAGCAATCCTTTCTCAACTGCTTCGCAAAAGCTGATTGATTATCTTTACGAATATTACAATCCAGCCAAGGGAAAAGATGCTTTTTTTGCCTCTAATAATATTGCTATGCCTACAGCTAGTTTTAGAGCCTTAAATGGTTTTGATGTTTCTTTCCCCCTAGCAGCAGCAGAAGATAGAGATTTTTGCGATCGCTGGAATCAAGCTTATCCAATGGTTTATGTTCCAGATGCACAGATTAACCACTATCATAAATTAAGTTTAGGCTCATTCTGGAAGCAGCACTTTGGTTATGGTCGTGGTGCTTTTTGTTTTCACCAAATACGCTCGCAAAGAGTAGCTAAAGATCTTGAAGTAGAGCCATTATCTTTTTACTTCAAATTACTTTTTTATCCTTTCTCTCAAGTCGACCGACAGCCAAAAATACTCATAGCTAGCTTATTATTTCTCTCACAACTTGCTAATGTAGCAGGATTTTTTTGGGAAAGATTCAATCTTAAGTCGTCCAAAGCTACCTAGTTTATTCGATTAATTACATTTAAATATTTCTATGCTTATCTTAGTCTGGTCGATAGTATCTTAAATTTTTAATGACACTATCAAATCGCTGCTATAACATAGTAAATAGCTTTAAAATATCTATGAGCTTTAATAATAAAAAACATATATCATAGAAAACGTTTCAGTTATTTATAACTATAGCAATTAGGAATGATTTATAAGAAACCCTCTCTTATCTTGACTCCGTGTTCTCCGCGCCTCCGTGGTTTATCAAAAATAATATTCTCACAAATGATTTACGATTGCTATATTTTAACTATTAATAAATTTATGCAAATAATAAATAAATATAAAATTAACCTCGTTAATATAGTGTTATTACTAGCACTACTGGTAACTGCAATCGGTTTTTTAGTCGATCTTTATAATACTTTTACTTATATAGGTACAGATTTAAGAAATAGAGTTGTCGGGGCGAGATTAATAATTGAAGGAATAGATCCTTATTTTTTCAAGTGGATTCCTGGTTTATCAGATAGACTTTACGACCCATTAGACAATCCCAGCCAGATACTATCTAAAGTTAGCGTTCCACCCACTGTTTTGGCGTTACATTCGATTATGGCTAGGCTTCCTTATATGCAGCAAAAGGTATTGTGGCTAATAGTTGAGTGGGCTGCATTTGCTGGTATTGTATCGATTTTTATTAAAACTAATACTTCTCGATTAAAAAGAAATTCAATACTAATTGTGAGTTTTTTTTTGTTAACAGTTTATTCTGGCGTTTTCATATAAACTCAGGTCAGATATACGTAGTTTATGCCTTGCTAATTTCAATTGCCTGGCTTTTACTTAATAGACTATCTAAATTTAACCATCTTGCTAGTGGTTTTTTTGTAGGAATTACAGCTAGTTTAAGACCACCATTTATTTTGGTATTTATTCCCTTTATTATTTATCGACAATATTTATTTTCGCTTGGCGGAATTATTGGTATATTATTTGGTTTATTTTTATCTCTTACGGTAGCAAATATCTTTATCTGGAAACAATATATCTTAGCCATGTTTGGCATGACTGGATTTGTAAATCTAAATAAATACCTACAGATAGGCGATACTGCTGCCAATACTAACATTATTTATCCAGAGGTTATTGAAGGAATCAGTACAACAATTAGAAATTCTTTAGAAATTAATAATTTCTCCAATTCATCTATTTACGATCGACTATATGCTCTAGAAATACCAAATAGACCTGAGATTTTAGCCGTCGGATTTATAATCATTATTACATTTTTAGCCTTATATTTGATTAAATATAATTCAAAAGGTAAAGATGTAAATCTTATGTTTTTGTTTGGCACTTTAATGTGCTTAATTGGTGAGTTTTTTATACCAGTGGGCAGATATTCTTATTATGATATTCAGCTTATTGTGCCGTTGTTTATTATAATTTCTCAAGCAAACATCAAACAGCTAATTTACAGTAAAGCGATCGCTATTTTATTATCTGGGTTGTTGTTAAGTGTAGGATGTTTTAATTGGATTCCCAAATTTTTGATTTTAAGTACTTATTTAATAACTTTTTACATTACTCTTACATCTCTTATTTTGGCAAGACAAGAGAACTCATAGAGAAACTTGAGAATTATTTTCTTGCTGTCGATCGATCGACCTAAGTTGGGTGTCGGTTTAAATATTTTTATTAGATAAAAGTTTAACAGCGCGATTGTTCATGGCAGTTTTATCGCCACGAACAGACTAAAAAAAAGCGATCTTAGGCGATCGCAAAACTCTATTTGGACACCAGTTAATTTGAATAAGAGCGCAAGCTACACGATCTATATTATGTTACCTAGATAATATTTATTACCTATTGCACTTAGACAACCTGCGCTTTACTGGCGATCGCAATTTATCCTTCGTCGGTACTGATAATTTTTGGTACACGGAAAAATTCACCCTGTTGTTCTGGTGCAGCTTTTAGCAAATCTTCTTTATTTGGGAAGGGTGTTAACTTATCAGCACGGGTAATATTGCTGGTTTCGATCGCCCTTGTAGTGGGCGGTACATCAGTAGTATCTAACTCGCTCAACTGATCGAAATATTCGAGAATGCTGTTGAGTTGGGTAGTAAACTCGGCTTCCTCAGCTTCGGTAATGTTAAGCCTAGCTAAGTTAGCAACTTTCTTTACTTCTTGGCGATCGATCGTCATTTTGATTATTAATTACTGAGTGGGCATGATTGAAAAATCGCTTTCTATTGTAGTTGATGATGATGCCCACCCTACAATACTCTGTTGACTGTTGACTGTTGACTGTTGACTGTTGACTGAAAAAGATGCCCACCCTATATTACTAATAGCTTTAAAAGAAAACATCCATCTCAGAACGTCCTGTGATTTTGAGCCAATTTTGAGCTTCCATGTAGTTGTTAGGCGCGATCCGAATTGCCTGTTTCCAGTATTCGGCAGCCTTATCGTAATAAGACTCAGCCCTCTCAACATCACCCGCTTCTTTGGCTTTTTCTCCTTCATAGTGATAGATTACGGCAACGTTATTTAATGCTTGAGGCATTCTGGGGTTGAGATCGATCGCTTCTGTGTATAGCTCGACCGCTTTGTCGATCTCGCCATTACTAGCATAGATCAACCCCATATTATAGAGAATGTAGCTGCGATCGTTAGGATCTTCTTCTAAGGTTAACGCTTCTTCGTAATTTTCCAAAGCTTCTGCATACTCTCCGTCCCCCTGAGCAGACATTCCATCACGATAATAGGCAAAAGCCTCCTTCGCCTTTCTATTGGTTGGCAGAGCCTTTAAAATGATGTCTGCCATTACAGTAAAAGTTTTATCGACAAAATTATCGTTTCTTTGGGTACGTGGCATAATTAGTTCTCAAATCAATTAAGTATAGCTAGGGCGTGTCATCATTTGGGGGGAAGAATGCTTTTGAAGCGTATTTTCGCGAGATACAAGGCGAAAAACGTTCTGCATAGCCGTAGCTATGGAGGTTGTTTTTCAACGCAGTAGGTCGTGAAAAGACCAAAAAAAGCTCTTTTTTCTAATTGATGACACGCCCTATATAAATACTAACTTCAAATTTGGCTCGAAAACTATAAGTTATGCTGCGAGTACCGAAATTAAAGATCGACTTTACAACTAAGATCTCCAGTTTTTTGAGAAAAACGTAAGTTTTCTTTATAGTCTACAGGACAGTCGATTACCGCAGGAACATCATCTGCTAGAGCTTTTTGCAGCGTCGGAATTAAATCTGCTGCTGATTCTACTCGATAGCCCTTTAAGCCCATACTCTCGGCAAATTTTACAAAGTCAGGATTACCAAAATCAATTGAAGTCGAATGACCGAACTGATTAATCTGCTTCCATTCAATCAGACCATAACCGTTGTCATTAAAGATTAGAGTCACAAAAGGAGTCTTGACCCGTAATGCAGTCTCCAATTCCTGACAGTTCATCATAAAACCGCCGTCTCCCGTCACCGCTACGACTTTGCGATCCGGGTGAACTAATTTTGCTGCCATCGCCCCAGGTATCGCAATACCCATCGCTGCAAAACCATTAGAAATAATACAGGTATTAGGGCAATCAGAATGATAGTGGCGCGCCATCCACATTTTGTGCGCTCCCACATCAGAAATAACAATATCTTCTGGATCCATTACCTGACGTAGATCGTAAATAATTTTTTGGGGCTTGATCGGAAAACCATCATCGTTGGCATACTGTTCGTAATTTTCTCTAATTTCACTCCGCAAGCTAACCGCAGACGGCACTTCTTTGCCAGAGCGATCGCCACGTTTGATAATTTCATGGAGAGAATCGGAGATATCGCCGAATACTTCTACTAAAGGTATATAGCTACTATCGATCTCGGCTCTACTCTCATCAATATGAATAATTTTCTTATCCCCTTTAGGATTCCATTTTTTAGGCGAATACTCTATGAGATCGTAACCGACAGCAATAACTAAATCTGCCTCATCAAAAGCACAGTTAATTAGATCTCGCTGCTGTAGACCAATCGTCCACAGGGAGAGAGGATGAGTGTAGGGAATTGCTCCTTTACCCATAAAGGTATTGGCGACAGGAATGTTTAGCTGAGTGGTAAATTCAGTCAAGGCTTCACTAGCATTGCCGCGAATCACCCCGTTTCCCGCCAGAATTAAAGGATTTTTCGCTTTAGATATGGCAGCAGCAGCAGCATTTAAACTACGAGTTGAGGCATAGGTTTTCTCACGGTTGTCTCGTAGCAACGGCTTGGCGTTAAGAGGCATTGCTGCAATGTTTTCTGGCAAATCTATATGAACTGCACCAGGCTTTTCTGATTGAGCGGTCTTAAAAGCTTTGCGAACAATTTCGGCAGTATTGTCTGGACGCACGATTTGGGCATTCCATTTAGTTACGGGAGCAAACATAGCTACCAAATCGAGATATTGATGAGATTCGATGTGCATCCGATCTGTTCCCACCTGTCCTGTAATCGCTACCAAAGGCGCACCGTCGAGGTTAGCATCGGCAACCCCCGTCATTAGGTTAGTCGCTCCTGGACCCAAAGTAGATAGACAGACCCCAGCCTTACCTGTCAGGCGACCATAAACATCCGCCATAAAAGCAGCACCCTGTTCGTGACGAGTAGTAATAAACTGAATTGGAGAATCTCTCAAAGCCTCTAGGACATGGAGATTCTCCTCCCCTGGTAAACCAAAAACATACTCTACCCCCTCATTTTCCAAACATTGAACTAAAACTTCTGCCACATTTAACTCGCCCATTGCACCCAATACCCCGTTTATCAGCTATGTAGTTTTTTTTATCCGACTCAAACTATGTATTATTTGTAACTAATAATTTGCTCATAATTCAAGCGTTTCCTGACTTTACAATTTAAACCAAGATTATTTATATGGCTAGCGATCGAGTATCTCTCCTCAGCTACTTACCATTTTTTTGTTACATTTAAATTGAGACTTGAGGTTGAAGGCAAAGCCAGCAACCAAAATAGTCAGTACGCCCGTGATCCACAAGGGCGCAGTGTAGTTTAAGCTCACCAGCAAACCAGAAATCACTGGACCGATCGCATTAGACATACTTAAATATGACGAATTTATCCCCAAAATTTCTCCCTGTTCTTGATTATTAGAATTGAGAGAGATTACCGTATCGATTAGAGGCATAGGAAAAGAGTTAACCACGCCAAACATAATTAGAATGATTACGAATGCGCCGTAGGTAGGAAAAGTCGGCATCAGTAAAAAAGTAACTCCTCGCAAAGCCAAAGAAACGGCAATAATATTAATTAGATTAAATCTTTTACTTAAAGGTTCTAAGAAAAATACCTGAGAGATGAAGCCTAACATTCCGACAATAGCGAACATAATTGCTAACTGTTGAGCATTTTGTCCTAATACATTCAGAAAGAATGGCTGAAAGGCAAAGGTGAAAATTGTAAAGGTACTACCACTAAGAAAGGTTAAGACAAATAATTGACCCAATTTCGGTCTGGTTGCAGATTTAGCAATCTTGCCAAAGGCGAAATCATCCCAGCTCAATCTAAAGTTTTGTTGCTGCCTGGGGGCTGTTTCGGGTAAGAAGAATAGAGTTAAGAGTGAAGCAAAAGCAGCAATTCCCGCACTGACTAAAAAGCTCATCCCCAACTGCGATATTCCTGGTAGAGTCGGTAGCTGTTGCGCCAGATAGCTCAATACAGGACCGATAACAAAGCCCAAACGAAAAGTAGCCCCAAAAATACCAAAAGCTCTAGGACGCTGTTGGGGAGTAGTTATATCGCTAATTACCGCGCTGGCAACTGAAGTATTTCCGCCTGTCAAACCGTCTAATACTCGTGCTGTATACAATAACCAGGCTACTCCTGCCACGCTAGCGAGTAAGTTGGCTGCCACCGTTCCTGCCAAACTAAATACTAAAATATATTTACGCCCCAAACGATCTGATAACTTCCCTAGTACGGGAGTGCCGAAAAACTGAGACAGGGCGAAAGCAGTAGTTAATAAGCTAGCCTGTAAATCGCTCAAGCCAAATTGTTTGGCATAAGGATAGATCAACGGAATGATAATCGTGAAGCTAATGGAATTAATTAAGGCAATTAGGGCAATTAACCAGAACAAAGGTGGTAGATCGAATTTTTCGCGCCAGTTGGGGCTTTTCATTTACTAGATTTGTGCGACTGACTATAGAGTATAGCTTCACAATTTCAATGACTAAACTATCCGAAGTATTGTAGTATATACGTATTTATAAAATTATTTATGCCTTATCAACAGTTAAAAACTTCAAAAGACACCAAGCCCGTATTATCTTGGGCAAACCACGACTTAAAGGCACAAGAAGCGCAGATGGCAAACAATGTCGCTTCTCTGCCTTTTGTATACAAGCACGTAGCCTTGATGCCAGACGTTCATCTGGGCAAAGGCGCGTTAGTCGGTTCGGTTATAGCCACCAAAGACGCGGTAATTCCTGCTGCTGTGGGGGTGGATGTGGGTTGTTTTAGAGGAGATACAGAAATTCCTCTGGTAGACGGTAAAAAATATGCGATCGCCGATTTAGCCAAACAGGGTAATTCAATTTATGTGTATGCCTGTACTAATAGTGGCAAAATAGTTTGTGCCGAAGCGTTGGCACGCAAAACGCGGAGTGAGGCAGAACTAATTAAAGTAGTTCTAGATAATAATCGAGAAATAAAATGTACCCCAGATCATCAATTTATGATGCGGGATGGGAGTTACAAACAAGCAAGGGATCTTCAACCCCACGATTCTTTAATGCCTTTCTATTCCAAAACAGATAAGGATGGATATACTCTGATTCAACAAAACTATTCTGGAAGATGGCAAAAGGCGCATTGGATTGTGGCGCGTTCGGGAATTTTGGGTACAATTGCCAAATTCCACAACCAGAGAACGGTTATTCACCATAAAAACTTCGACCAGGCAGACAATCGACCCGAAAATTTGGAATTTATGGGAAACTGCGCTCATTCTGCTTATCATCGTTCTTTAGTAGAAAGAAATACTCATTGGCAGTCTCCAGAATTTGAAATAAAAAGACACAAAGCCATAGCAGCAAAAGCAAAAACTAAAGAAGGATATGAATATTTTGCTCGAAGAGGAACAGCTAATATTCTCAACTATATGCAAAATAATCCAGAACATTTTTATCGATCTGTTGCAGGAAATGGTGAGAGAGGTAGGCAGTATCTAGTCGCATATAACCAAAGTGAAAAAGGTAGGATTAAAAGCGGAGAAATTGCTAATCGTTTTTATACTTGTGAAACTTGTGGAGAAGCAATTAAAAGCCCTATTGGACTTCACAATCATCGAAAATACGAACATGGTTACAACCATAAAGTAGTTGCTGTTGTTCCTCTTAAGGAAAAAGAAGATGTTTATTGCTTGAGCGTTCCTAAATACAACAACTTTGCCTTAGACGCAGGAGTTTTTGTTCATAATTGTGGGATGGCTGCGGTTAAGCTGCCTTTTCAAAGCGATTGCGTCGAAGGAAAGCTCAAAAAAATTCGTTCGGCGATCGAAGGTTCTATTCCCGTCGGTAGATTGGGTAATAAAAAGATCGAGAAAAGCGTTACTAATTGGCAGGGCTGGCGAGATTTTAAAGATCTGCACCCCAGTGTACAGGATTTAGATCGTAAAGCCGTAGAACAATTGGGTTCTTTAGGTGGCGGCAACCACTTTATCGAACTGTGTTTGGATACGGACGATTATGTCTGGCTGATGCTTCATTCTGGTTCGCGACACATCGGCAATAAGATAGCCCAGTGCCATATTTCTACAGGGAAAAAACTGGCAGAGTTAGCGGATATCAGTCTACCCGATCCCGATCTAGCTTATTTTGTAGCTGGTACGCCCGAATTTGCAGCATACTGGCGAGATTTACAGTGGGCGCAGGATTATGCTCGATTTAATCGCGACGTGATGATGAATCGCTTTAAAAAAGTGGTTGAAGAATTCGTTACAGGAGGCAAGTCAATTAAACCCGTACTATCAGTTAACTGCCATCACAACTATGCCGAACAAGAAGTCCACTTCGGCGAATCTGTCTACGTAACCCGTAAAGGTGCAGTACGCGCCCGACAAGAAGACTATGGCATTATTCCAGGTTCGATGGGAACTAAGTCTTATATTGTTAAAGGAAAAGGCAACCACGATAGCTATTGCTCTTGCAGTCACGGCGCAGGACGATTAATGTCTCGTACCAAAGCCAAAAAAGAGTTTACCGTCGAAGATGTCATCGAGCAAACTAAAGGGGTTGAATGCCGTAAAGACAGCAAAATCATCGATGAAATTCCTGGGGCATACAAACCTATCGAACAGGTAATGGCACAACAGTCCGATCTGGTAGAAGTTGTCGCTACCCTCAAACAGATCGTCTGCGTCAAAGGCTAATTTAGGCAGGTCGCCATCGCCTGCTATGCTGCTTTTACTTCAGACAGTTTTTGCAAACTTAATCTAGCCTGTTCCATGTCATAAGGAAAAGGTTTAGCTACTGGATGATAATCTCTATCACTTGGTTTACCGTGACGCAATACCGCATTAACAAATAAACAGTCGCGATCATCAAAATTAATCCCACCATGTAAAATTCCTCTAGGAATAGTTACCACTTGGGGAATTTCTTCGCTGAGGGGAATGTATTGATAGGCGCGAGCGTATAAAACTACCAAGACAAAGTTACCTTTTACTACTAATAATTGGTCGATTTGATGCTTGTGAACGAACAGATCGTCAACGGTACGAGGGGGTATTTTAACAACCATAGTTTTATTACTAGATTGAGGGGGATAAAATTCCGCCATTCCCCCTTGAATAGATTCAATTCTTTACAGAGTTACGCCTTTAATTAAGCCCATAATTTTTACTATTTATATTTAGTTAATAAATAACAGTTGTTAATTTTTTGCGATCGCTCAAAATTACACTTATTGACTATTATGACCAAAATGTCTTGACAAAAACGTTTTAATATAGCAATCCCAGGTCATTCATGAAAATATTTTTTTAATAAACCACGGAGGCACAGAGGACACAGAGGTCAGAAAGAAGAGAGTTTTTCACAATTTATTTAGAATTGCTATAGTATCCAAATACACAATTTAAAGAGAATTTTTTAGTGAAGGTAGCAAGGTTTACAATTTATCGCAGTACGTTAATTGGTTAGGACAAAGTTATAGAAAAATCAGAGATTTTTGCTCGTAGGTAATAGTTAATAAATGTCCGCATCTGAAATACGTATTGCTATAAGGAGCGATCGCGAAAACTATCTATTTAATTCGGCTTTAATTCAAATAACTTTTTACAATCAAACTCTATTGTTTTGAACCAATAAGATCTTAATAATGAGCAAACCTACTACACCTGAAGATGTATTGAATTTCTGGTTTTCTGAAAGGGTAAAACCACTGTGGTTTAAAAAAAGCGCGGACTTCGATCGCGAAATTAAACAGCGTTTTCTCGATACTTATCAACGAGGGAAAACTGGCGCATTAGCTGATTGGGACAATAGTTCTAAAGATATTCTGGCTTTAATTATCGTACTAGATCAGTTTCCCCGTAATATGTTTCGCAATACGTCCCAAGCTTTTGCTACCGACAAGATAGCGGTTGAATTGACTAAATATGCTGTAAGTAATAATTATCAGCAAGATTTATTACTAGAAGAACAGGCATTTCTCTATATGCCTCTGATGCACAGTGAAAACAAACCAGACCAGGCAAAATGCGTCGAGCTTTTTACAAAATTGGGTAGGGAAGATAATCTAAAATTCGCTATTAAACATCGAGAAATTATCGATCGCTTTAGTCGCTTTCCCCACCGTAACGAAATACTAGACAGAGAATCTACTTCAGAAGAAAAAGAGTTTCTCACTCAGCCTGGTTCGAGTTTTTAATTTGGTTTGATACCGATAATTGTACGATGGCGCGGATCGCTGGCTACGGTAGTTTGATAATCAAAGCCTACTTGTTTTATAGCCTCTTCCACGTCAAAAGTATAATAATCATCACTCCAGGGTTCGGTACTTTTCATCAAGGTAAAAAGTACGGGGGGTAAACTTTGAATTACAGGGGATGCAGGATTATTATCTACAATTGCTATAATCCCACCAGGCTTAAGAATGCGTAATACTTCTTGAAAGATTTTGACTGTTGCTTGGCGGGGTAACTCGTGGATTACAAATTGCAGAGTTACTAAATCAAAAGAGTTATCTGATAACCCCGTTGATTCACCTAAGCCATGCAGCCATTGACTGATTTCTCCTTGCGTATCGGTAGTTTTTGCCACCGCCAGCATATATGGTGATAAATCTAAGCCAATAGTAGTAATAGGCTGTTGTTTTTGAGAAAAATAGCGGTGCAGTTCGATAGTCGAAATACCTACAGAACAGCCCAAATCGAGAATATTATTAATAGTGGCAGGAGTGTACTGTTCTAAAACTCGATAGAAGCTATAACGCAATTTCTGCTGCGCTTGTTGCCAGGTGAGTTCTTCGTCTTTCCAAACCCGCAACCCCATAGAGTGAGTAGCCGAAGCTGCCTCAAATGCTGCCTGCCAACAAAGATTACCGCGATCGTAAGCATGAAACGGTACTTGATAATAATCAGGATAAACTAAATCTTTATCAGTTAAAGAATCTAATAAATCTTTAGCACCAGAGTGTTCTAAATCCTGATAATTTTCGCGCCAGGGAATGCCGTTTTTCTCGGCAGTCTTTATCAACACCTGACGCGCCTGACTTTTCATAATGCTATATATCGGCTTGGTTTTAATTAGTACATTAACCAAACGAGACAGTAAATCTTCTCCAGCCCAATCTGGCTTTAGTTTATCAGTCGAAATCACGATAATCTGTAATTACATTTAGAAGCATTATAGAGAGTAAGCTAGAAGTTTGATGTTAAAGAATTGCGATCGCGATCGCATAAATTAAGCAAAAGACCTAATCAAAATGATTTCTTTTGTATTACTTTAAAAGTATTTTATAATAGACGACTCATGCACAGGAAAAAAAGATGAGTCTTAAAGAACAGATTGGAGAAGACATTAAAACGGCGATGAAAGCCAAGGACAAGGTTCGCTTGCAGACAGTACGCAGCATCAAAAAAGCAATCTTGGAAAAAGAAGTAGAACTTCGTCCTCAAGGTAAAGACAGTCTTACCTCAGAACAAGAGATAGAATTGCTGTCTCAGCAGGCAAAGCAACGCCGTGATTCTATCGAACAGTTTACAAATGCAGGAAGAGACGATTTAGCAGACAAAGAAAGCCAAGAGTTAGAGGTTATTGAATCTTACCTACCCGCACAAGCTAGCGATGAAGAGATCGAAGCCATTGTAGATGAACTTATTGCGACTTCGGGTGCTAGCACCATGAAAGACTTGGGTAAGGTTATGGGACCTGCAATGAAGCAGTTAAAAGGCAAGGCTGATGGGAAAAAAATCCAGGCATTAGTTAAAAGCAAGCTTTCCTAAACATTGAGTGTTCTCAAAAAGCTAATTAAAAAACAGTCCCTAGTATCTATTATGAGGACTGTTTTGTTTGAGGCATTTAAAGCTTTCAAAGATTTTACAATCTTAAATCTAGGCTTTCGGCTTGAGGTAAACCAAAGCCTGTCGCCAAATAATTGTCTGCTGGTTGTAATGATCCATCAAACAGAGGCAATGGTCATCTTGCCAAGTAATTTTACCAACGACAAGATCGTCGGTAACTAGCTTTAATTCTACTTCCTGCTTTTCTTTAATATAAGTTTGGATCTGTCTTACACCAGGCAAATCGGTATCAAATTCAGTCATATTTTTAGTTCTCGTATTTCATAGAGGAAAATCAAAGATGGTAATCGAGTTTAGCAAATACCAAGGATTAGGCAATGATTTTATTCTGATCGATAACCGTCATTCTGCCGAACCGATAATTTCTCCCGAACAAGCAGCTAAGATGTGCGATCGCCATTTTGGAATTGGCGGTGATGGCGTGATTTTTGCCCTACCAGGAGAGGGTACAGACTACACCATGAGAATCTATAATTCTGATGGATCTGAGCCTGAAATGTGCGGTAACGGTATACGCTGCTTGGCTAAGTTTATCGCCGAACTAGAAGGCGATCGAGTTAACAAATCTTATAAAATTCATACTCTGGCAGGGGTAATTGTTCCTAAGTTAGAGGATAATGGTGAAGTTACTGTAAACATGGGTGAACCAGAATTAACTGCTGCCAAAATTCCTACCACTTTGGAAGGCGCAGATAGTAAAGTCATCGATCGCCCTCTAGAAGTTGCCGACCGCACCTGGTCTGTAACTACTGTAAGCATGGGCAATCCTCACTGTATTACTTTTGTCGAAGATAGTGAAGCGATCGCACTCGAACAAATTGGGCCACTATTTGAACATCACTCTGTCTTTCCTCAGCGTACTAACACAGAGTTTATCGAGGTAGTTAAATCTGACTATATCAAAATGCGCGTTTGGGAACGGGGTGCGGGAATTACTTTAGCCTGTGGTACTGGTGCTTGTGCTTCTGTAGTAGCGGGAGTCTTGAATAATAAATGCGATCGCTCCTGTACGGTGGAGTTACCTGGAGGATGTTTACAAATAGAATGGTCGGCTGCCGACAATCGAGTTTATATGACTGGACCTGCTACTGAAGTATTCAAAGGCAAGTATTTATCAGTGAACAGTGAACAGTGAACAGTACATTTTCCTATGGGTTCAATTCCGAACTGAAGTCAAATTGCGACTGATTTTAGTTTGAATTGAGCCTATTGTAATGATAGCCTTGCACGTAAAATTAGTTACAGCTAAAATAAAGCGTTTTGCCCTTAATAGCTGCAAACTTAGAGTATATTTATGCCGAATTCAGACTGACCCTCAGTCTAATAAAGTTCACTTGAAAACCTTGAAGCGATCGCTTTAAGTTAGTCCGAGACGATGCAATTAAAGCTCGGTAATTAACACTCTTAAAATAGCAAAGAAGCGTAATTTTAAAAACCTGCTTTGCGAAACACCATACTATGTTGCAACGAGAATTTTGCAAGTAGTGAGTTAGTCGTCAATTGTATAAAAAAAAATCTCAGTCTAATTTTATAAGTCTGAGATTTTCAAGAAGGATACCACAAAACACACAAAAATTGATAATTCACAGGCGACCAAAAACAGCTAAAAATGCCTAAATATCAGCAATTATCTTGCTATATTCTCGATCTTGTAGATTAAATAACCTAGTAGAATTACTTTTTTCTTAATTACTATTATAAACACGTTTAGTTAAAAATATCTAGGTTAATTGTTTGCTTTATCAAACTATTAAAAACTAAATTGTGAACCTTTGATAATGCCTTAGTTTGTTGCTATATAAGAGTTTGAGTTATAGTTATCCAGACCGCGATCGCAAGGGAGCAAGAAACACTTAAAAGCTGTAAATTGTTATGTGCTATAGCTTTAAAAGTAAAAATAAATAAGATTATTCTGTTTTAAAAATATAATTATGGCTTCGATCATTACTGCAAAAACTTCTGCTATTAATGTTCGTCCTTAGTTAAATAGCAATCTAGAACTAACTTATCTTCTAAATTTATGATTAAGTAAACTAATATTTGGTTAATTTTACTTAGGGACTAAAATCGGGTATCGGCAGATCGATGTTCTAATTTTGCCAAAAACAATTTTATGGCGACAAACAAATTTAAACAGTTTAATAGATCGATTAAAATAGCTAAACTAAAGCAGGTAGCTTTGGCAACTTTCATAGCGTTGGCTATTAACTATCTACAGACAACTTCGGCTTATTCAAAGCATTCGATGGCTTCTAAAAACACAACTTTCCTAAGCGAACCTTTTTTACAATTACCTACAGAAAATAGCGTGAATGTAGTCTGGTTTACAGAATTTCCAGGCGAACGTCATGTAGTTAAGTATGGTAATGGGTTGAAAAAACAAGTTACGGCAACTACTACTAAGTTGAGTCGAGTTAGAGAAGATCGAGAGTCTTATATAGATGTTCCACCAGATAAATCTTCGAGAGATATTTGGCGACACGAAGCAGTAATAGAAGGCTTAACTCCTAACCAAAGAATACCCTATCAAGCAGTAAGTATTCGGCATCAGCAATCTATTACCAGTAAGGTATTTAGTTTAGCTAGTCAGCCTACACCCGAAACAGCATTGAAAATTTTGCTAACTTCAGATCATCAACTGATGCCGATGACTACTGCTAATTTAGAACAGGTAGTAAAAACTGTCGGTCGGGTAGATGCAGTATTTCTTCCTGGAGATTTGGTCAATGTTCCAGACCGCGCTTCAGAATGGTTTGACGATCTTCGCGGAGGGGCATTTTTTCCCAGTTTGCAGGGAAGAGGTAGCTATAAGTTAGAACGTGATGGCGTTACTACTACCTATCGTGGCGGAGAAATAATTCAGCACGCACCTCTTTTTACGGCAGTGGGCAATCATGAGGTAATGGGTAGGGTAGATAAGACTACTCTCAAACAAGAATTTAACCAGCCTTATCCCCGCCAAGTAGCCATAAAATTGTATCAGCAGAACGTTCACAATATTAATCCGACACGAGATCCTCAGATCGAAGCTCTTTGGATTAAGAATACTTCTTTCAATACCGATACTTACGAAGAAATATTTACCCTACCTCAAAGCGACACGGGACAAGAACGTTATTACGCGACTACCTTTGGTGATATTAGACTAATCTCACTATACGTTACTAACATTTGGCGCAGTCCTGGCTTGGATGCAGATGACCAGGGTAGATACAAAGAAAGCAACCAGAATCTAAACGATCCTCAAGCATGGGGGTACGGTCAGCATATTTTTGAACCCATAGCTAAAGGCAGTCCTCAATACGAGTGGTTAAAGCAAGAGTTGCAGAGCGAAGCTTATCGGGAGGCAAAATACAAAATAGTGATGCTACATCATCCGCCACATACTTTAGGCGGTAATATTGTTCCTCCCTACACCAATCCGCAGCCGAAGCTGAGTTATACAGAAGATGGTAGGTTGCAGTCGAGGTATTATGATTATCCGATTGAGAATGACTATATTATCCGCGATTTAATTCCACTTTTAGAATCTGCTGGAGTACAGCTAGTCTATTACGGACACTCTCATCTTTGGAATCGGTTTCAAAGTGATTCGGGGATGCACTTTTTAGAGTCTTCTAACGTAGGGAATAGTTATGGAGCGCATCTGGGAGATAATAAAAGACAGATTCCCCACTATAGCCCACAAAATTATGCTGCAACGGGCAATCCTAATCGTTTAGAGCCTATAGTGCCAAACATTGCACCCCTAACCGATGATTCTGGTCAACCATTACCTTATATTGCCAGCAACGATCTTACCGTATTTAGTATCTTTAATACTGAAACAGGAACGGTTAGCAGCTATCGTTACGATACTCGTAAGCCGAATTCAACCGCCATCAAATTTGATGAGTTCAAACTAAAATAGGCGTTGCTGAATAAGTAATATAAATAAAAAAATAAGACTCTGAGAAAATCAGAATCTTATTACCTTAAGAAGATAAAAGCAAAGTTTAAGTTTTCGAGGGGAGAATAGTAGCCCACCCTATATAGAAACTCGCGTTCACTTCATTAATTTACTTAGTACTTTATTAGTTTGGATCGACCAAAAAAATTAAACTTACTTATCAATATCAGGCACGATATCAGGGCGTTCTTTTCCTTCCCAACCAGCAGGGCGTTTAGAATTGTACCAGGCGACCGAGCCGATAGTTACTGCTGCAACAAAACCCAAACCTAAAACCGCAGCAGCAGCATAGGGAAAGTGTGGCTCATTACTAGCAATTTGTAATAAAAGATTCATAAATTTTATTTTCCTTTCTGTCTAAATTACTGACAAACTTATCTTACCAGTGATATCGTATGCATCTCTCTTGTTACAGATAAATTATCAATCAAAGGATAGATTTAACACCTTAATGACACAACAGAACATTTTTCGGCTCAAACAGTAAGAAAAACCTATTGTCTCCTGCAATTGTAAATGATGCTGGCTAATAGTCATAGATTACTCCGTCACATCCGTATCTTTGCAAGTTTTGCTCGTTATATTCGTAATACAAGCTTGCGCCTAATAAGTCGCTGTGACTCGATCCAAAACTAGCTGCATTGAAGAACTCCTTTGAAAGACTTGTAAAAGCAACCAGCAGTATAGTTAAGCAATGCTGCCTGAAACTGGCGATCGCTTTTTAGAAAACAACGATCGATTGAGGATATGTCTTAACTGTACTCGATCGCTCACAGTTCTAATGTATCAGTTGTAAATGCTATTCATATCTAAAAAATTTTTGTTTTCTAACTAGACTGTACTTTTCTTAAGCTATGAGAGACAATTTTTTAGTGAGATCTAACAATAGCTTAAGACATTTGCGCCTTTTTCTAATCTTAATTTATTTGTACTATAAAATAACTCAAAAAGTAGTTAAAAAATATAAATTTTCTTGTCTTTTACAAAAATTTAGCAAAAAGATCGTCGAAAAAAATTAATTGTTATAGAAATAAAACAGCGTTTTTGATAGTATATGTTAGCTAAAATTCCAATAAATGCCTTTACTGAATTTAAAATATCTGAAATAACCTATTTTTATCTAAGTATCGTGGCCGTCTGCTTTGTACAATTAACCAGCAAATAATTAAACATAATATAGGCAAAATCATAATAATGTTAAACAAAAGACATAATCCTGTAGCTACGTTTTTCATACTTCTAACTATAGTAGGAGTGGCAAAGCCAGCTAAAGCCTTGGTGGAGGGGCAAAGCGATCGAGCGATCGCTTCTATTTCTGAAGCATGGCCTCAACAGACACAAGTAAAACTAGCAACTACCGATGGTGCTGTTGTCGTTAACCAAAGACGAGACTTTACTAATGAAGCTTTCTTAAGAGTTAGTAGCACCACTCAAGATCTTAAAAGTGCTTGGAATCGATCGCCAAACCGCGCAGACATAACAGAGATCGCGTCTGGGGCAGGATCGGAAAAATCTCAAAAATTTATTGAATCCCTCGATCGAGAAAATACGATCGCGGAAGTTAATAGTATACCTGCACTAGATACATATACGAATAATGGCGATCGAGATTTAAATGTCGGCTTAAATTTTGTAGCTGATACAGACATAGATAATAGTCGATCTTTAACGAATGCAGACGAAGATTTAAATGCCAACTTCGATCTAGAAAATAGCGGATCGGTTAATCCAACTTTAGAAGATAGTGGAGAGATCGATTCCAATCTAGAAGATAGTGGTGAGATTAACTTTGATGTAGAAGATAGTGGAGAGATCGAATCTGGCGTAAATTCAAAAGACAGCGGTTCAGTCGAGTCAAATTTAGAAGATAGCGGTTCAGTCAAACCAGATTTAAAAGACAGCGGGCAAACTATCTCGTTCAAAGCTGGAGATAGTATGATTCTCGCCCAAGATAATACAGTTGCACCAAATGGAGTAGAAAGAGACGAAACCCCCCCCACAAGAGAGAGTCAATGGTGGTGGTGGCTGCCGTTAATAATCGGAATTCCGATTATAGTAATAGCAGCGATTGCAGTATCAAACAGACAGAAAAAAGGCGATCGCGAACCAGCAATCGATAATGTTCGGGATCTAAATACTCGCGATCGAGGTATAGATGTATCGGGTACATCAGGTAGAGAGAATTTATCAGCGGTAGGTGCAAATGTAGGCAACGTAGATGGACTCGACAATACTATTAGTACTGCAACACTGGCTGAAGGTACTACTACAAATTTTGTAGGCGATCGCGCTACGGCTGAAGATAATATCGATCTAGATATAGATCGAAGCGATTTAGAAGATCCAGATTCTATAACAGAGATCCCTTCTACCTCGGTTAGTGAGTTTACGGGTTACGAAACCAAACTACAAGCTGGCGATAACTCTACAAAGTTACAGGACGACGATCTCGATTTAGAGTCAACAGATAATATACCGCCAATAAATCCAATTGATAATGTAGCAGCCTCTGAATTGGTTACAGATTTGGAGTTTGAGGAGACAACAGCAGACTCTACAGTAGAAGTATCCGAACTAGCCGATACAAAATTAGATACTAATACTGTAGATCCCCTAAATCTTTCAATACCAAGCGATCGAATCGGCGAAAATACGTCTAATAATATTGTTGAAGGAGATACAGCAATTAAAGACGATCGAGTCAAAGAATTTAGAGGGGATTATGTTTTACAAGAAGAAACTCAAGGATTTACCCCATACCAACAAGCTGATGCCGATCTCGATTCAACTGAAACTGCTCAAAGTAACGAGCTAAATTTAGATTCAGGGACAGAATCGAGTGAATTGGACTTATCCACGCCAGATGTAGCGGTAAGTGAAGTAGATTCCGACATAGATCTAGCTAACGAAGAAACTATTAAGGTGATTGGATTTGATGGCGATCGCATAATAAGCAGTGATGAGATAGCATCTCCCGCAGCGGATTTTCAACCACGGCTAGATACTGAGTTTGTTGACGAGCAAAACAATGAGACAGTCAATGAGTTAGATCTAAATCCAGAGAGATCGAGTGAATTGGACTTATCAAAGCCAGATGTAGCGGTAAGTGAAGTAGCCGACACAAATATCATTTCCGAACCACAAAATACAGTCGAGTTGGCT
Organism: Waterburya sp.; assembly: GCA_965214815.1. GTDB lineage: Bacteria > Cyanobacteriota > Cyanobacteriia > Cyanobacteriales > Xenococcaceae > Waterburya. The sequence goes on along the minus strand of CBDCCL010000002.1, from coordinate 5,503,108 downwards.
ACAAACCAAGAAACTATTGAGGTGATTGGATTTGACAGCGATCTTTACTTAGAGCCGACTCAAACTAATTTAGATTTAGACGAACTAGATCGAGCCAATGCACAAAGGCTAGATGATAGCGATCGCCTGTCGGGAGAAGCTACTGATGAGAATTTGACCGATGATTTTGAAGTCGTTAATATCAGCATAGAGGAAATTGGCTTTGATGATAATAATAATCAAATAGAGGCAAGCATAGAGGAAATTAGCTTTGATGATAGCCAAGACTCTAGCTTAGACGAGATTACCTTGGATGATTCGCAGTCTGACGAAATTAGCTTTGATGATAATAGTAATCAAACTATAGAGGCAAGCATAGATGAGATTAGCTTGGATGATAGCCAAGACTCTAGCTTAGATGAGATTAGCTTTGATGATAGCCAAGACTCTAGCTTAGATGAGATTAGCTTGGATGATAGCCAAGACTCTAGCTTAGACGAGATTACCTTGGATGATTCGCAGTTTGACGAAATTAACTTTGAAGATAATAGTAATCAAACTATAGACTCTAGCTTAGATGAAATTAGCTTTAATGATAGCCAAGACTCTAGCTTAGATGAAATTAGCTTTAATGATAGCCAAGACTCTAGCTTAGATGAGATTAGCTTGGATGATAGCCAAGACTCTAGCTTAGACGAGATTACCTTGGATGATTCGCAGTTTGACGAGATTAGCTTTGAAGATAATAGTAATCAAACTATAGACTCTAGCTTAGATGAAATTAGCTTTGATGATAGCGAAAACACCAGCTTAGACGAGATTAGCTTTGAAGATAATAGTAATCAAACTATAGACTCTAGCTTAGATGAAATTAGCTTTGATGATAGCGAAAACCCCAGCTTAGATGAAATTAGCTTTGATGATAGCGAAAACACCAGCTTAGACGAGATTAGCTTTGATGATAGCGAAAACACCAGCTTAGACGAGATTAGCTTTGAAGATAATAGTAATCAAACTATAGAGGCAAGCTTAGATGAAATTAGCTTTGATGATAGCGAAAACACCAGCTTAGACGAAATTAGCTTTGATGATAATAGTAATCAAACTATAGAGGCAAGCTTGGATGAAATTAGCTTTGATGATAGCCAAGACTCTAGCTTAGATGAAATTAGCTTTGATGATAGCCAAGACACCAGCTCAAATAAAATTGATGATTCTGATTCAGATGAAGTTAGCTATGAAGAATTAGATAAAGCACAAGGTGATTTAACTTTAGATTTGCTAAGTAATAGTACAGCAGGAATTACCAGTTTATCTGATGACGAATCTGAAGATATGAATAACATCACAGAATGGTTAGAAAGTTTAGAAACACCTAAGCAAAGTACTGATAATATTTTGGAATGGTTAGATAGTCTAAACACCGACGATACTGATTCTGTGCCAGAGAATAGCGATCGCCATCGTGAATTAGAAGAAACAAATGATATTTCATTTCAATTTATTGAAGATTTGTTGGATGACGATCCTAAGCAAGAAAATAAATAGTTTTTTGTGTAACAATTACTATTAGAATAACGATTAAATCTCCGAATTAAAATTATTTACTTCGGGGATTTTTTTGCTTATTAGGAACATCTTTAACCGTACTGCCTATTCCTTGAATAATTCCTTTGCCAATTAAACCTAAACCTTTACCTATTACCTGAGTCAAAACGAATACTACTCCACTACCAGCCAAAGCAACAAATTGACGCACTAAAGGCGCGATCGCGTCACGAGTTTCGATTACGATCGTAGACAGCCAAGGTATTCCTGTCAGGCTTTCTAACTCTAATCTGCGAGAGGCATATATATACATAGTTCTAATCGTGCCACTATTTAAAACCAAAAGACGATAACGGCTTTCAAATATGTTTTGAGGATTGCTAAAATAAGTTTCTTGACGATATTTCCAGGATAATTGATTACGAAAACGAGCTAGTTCGCGATCGCTTCTATATTCAGATTTAAATAGTCGATATTTAAGTACTTCTAAATCGTAAAAATAGTTGAGTATTATCTGCATTACTCCATTAGCCAGATGAACAACTAAGTTGTGTAGTAGAAATTCAATTCTGGCAATTGCTTCTGGATCGTCAGACTGATAGATAATATTGTCGATCTTTATATTGGGCATACCTAGAAGATATTCAAATAGTTCGCTAATGCCATATATATACTTAAAAATATTTTCGTTAACAATAGCAAACTCCTGTTCGATTAAGATAGCTAAACGCTGTTCTTCTTCTGTAGTTAACTGTCCATAATATTGTGTGAAAAAATAATTAGTACTCCACGACCACAAAGCAGTTATATAAGCAGTATACTTTTGGTCTAAAGTGTCGGCAATTGGTACTCGGACAATAGTTTCACTAAGTCGTTTTAAAATCAGATGACATAAACTTTTTTTAATTTCTGGCTGAAGAATATCAATTTCTAAAATTACGTCAGTTCTATTAACTAAACCTAATTGAATATCTGTCACCACCCGCTCAAAAATACCTTTGTTAGCAGAATCTGCAAATACGGGTAATGGAGTTAATTGTGTTGGTGCAACTGGTACAATTTCGCTCTTCGATAGTTCGATTTGCGGTCTATTTTCAGCTAGAATTATTCTTTCTGCAACTAAACGGCTAGATACCCAACGAGCAGTTAACAATTCTCTTTTACGCCCGATTAAAAATACTCGCTCCCAATCCGATAAGTTAGGGTTGGCTAACTGTTCTTCTATTAACAGCAGCGTTTCTTCAAGCTGTATTCTCCCAGACTTGCTAATGCGAGCTAAAGCTTTTTGCCATAGTTTTGAGGAGACATTATTAGTCGGCCAATAGATATTACCATAGGCAACCGAACGTAAACCTTCAACTATGGTATTAATACTACTAAAGCGATCGCAATAACCTCGTACTCCCCAAGACTTAAGCTTTGCTAGTTTCTGAACTGAAAAGTTAGGAGTTAACAAAAATAATGGAAGCTGTGGATATAGCTGTCTCAACTGCTGTACGAATTCCCCACTAGAAATCTCTTCAGCAGCAGAATAAGCATCGATCCCAATAACTAAGATATTAAGAATCAAGCCCTGAGTTAGTTCGCGTAAGGTGTTGTTGCTAACGTTTCCTGCACCGACAATTTCAAAATCATCATATTGGGCGATCGCAGTTTGTAAACCCAAGCGAAAGATAGAGTCGCGATCGACAATGTATAGTTTGATTTTGGCTTTAGTCATTTCGAGCCGATATGGCAATAACGATCGATTATATGGCTCATCATAATATTGAACTGACCCGTAGCGCGATCGAATAGGTTTGATTAGCTCTGTTTGTATCTTCCTAATTCTTAACTTCTCTCCTCTCAAGGTATAATATTTTTTTGCAGTAAATTACTTATCGTGTCCGAATCACTAAGCGATCGCTATTTTGCTCTCATCGATAAAATTGTCAAACTCACTCTAGAGGGAAAAATTAGTTCTGTAGAGCGAGTCTATCGTATGTTGGTAGAAGAAGTAGAAACTGGCACGGGAGAAATATTTGAACGTTGTCTCGGTGAGCGTATTGCTAACTCGAAAGCACAGTTAGAAACCAAGCTCAAAGCAGCAAGAGTATTGAGAGCGTTACAAACTGTAGAAAAGCAATGGTTACGTTGGCAATCAGAAAACCAGGTAGATGATGAAATATCTCAAATTGCTGAGAATGTTTTAGCTGGTGAAAGAGAGGACTATTTTTTAAGAATTGTAGAGGCGATCGATCCTAATCAAGACGAGCCTTTAAGCAGTGATGAGCTGGATAAATTAGCCAAAAACATTCAAGCTAGTGCTAAAACACAGCAAGATGCAGAGTTAGCTGGGGATTGGCAACAGATAGCTGTCGGAATTACTGAAGGCTTAAAATCTTTTACTGCTTTGGAAGGAGATTTAGTAAGCTGGATGTATACGGGGAGTAATTTTTCGGGTTTTGGTGCAGAAAAACCTAATCCCTGGCGGATCTGGGCGCAGAAAGTATCTAGCCCCCTGCCAAAGCAGCTATTTCAAACTCTGGCTCAACAGCAGTCAACGGTAGCCTTTGCCCGTACCGCTAATAATCTGGAATTAAGGGCTTGGATAGAATTAGCAATCGTGCTGCAATATCTCCAACAGGGTTTAGTTACCTGGTTCGATCGCCAGCCCTATAATTCTAAGTTTGGCAAAGAATTATCTTATAGCACCATGCTGAGTTTCGCTTCCATTTGGTGCGGGCTGTGGCAGGCATTTGTAAATAGCAAACCAGAACTAGCTGATGGTTGCTTTCTGATTATGCTGCAAATTTTACGGACTTTTGCCCAACGAGAAGATTTTCCGCTTTATAGTGGCGTGTTCGCGGATTTTTCAGGAGAATATTTACAGGATACTCTCGATTATTTCGATGAACCCCTCAAGCAGGTAGCAGGAACGGAAGAAAAAGCTCGTATCTTAACTCTACTAGGTTATTCCCAGCGGACAGCAGGAGATTACAATAGAGCAATTGCTTTCCACGAACAAGCTCTAGAAATTGCGATCGAGAAAAATGATTATCGCTGCGAAGTCGCTAACCTCAATCATTTGAGTCGTACTAACGTTAACCTAAAAAACTATAGCGAAGCAATCAACTACAGCCAAAGAGCTTTAATCGCAGCCCGTCAGGTAGGAGATAAATTAGGAGAGGCTAATGCTGCGGTAAATTTGGGTTATGCTAAGGTATTTGCAGCCAGAGAATCAGAGCGCGTAACAGCAGAAGAATACGGCGAAGCAATTCGTTATTTAGAACAAGGCGTAGAACTGGCAAAAAAACAAGGAGATTCTCAAAGCCAATCTTTCGGACACACTAGCTTAGGAATCGCCTACGTTATTTTAGAACAGCCTAGCGCAGCGATCGCTTCTTTAACAAAAGGAGCAGAATTAGCCCAATATTCTAGGGATGTCTATCTTCAGGGATTGTGCTTTTTTTATCTAGCTGAAGCTTACTACAGCATCGAAGATCGAGCAGCAGCAATTACTTATGGTAGCTTGGGAATGTATTTACTCAACCAAATTGGTTCTGTAGAGTGGCGACAGGTAGCAGGCTTACTCTCAATCTTACAGGGACAAATTGGCGAAGACTTTAACAATATCTTGAGACAACAGCGATCGAAAATTATCAGTCTGATTGGCGTTGATGGTTACGATTATCTCCCCAAACTTTTGCAAGAGTATCAGCAAGGTTAATCGACTGATGTTACGCACATGGCGCGATCGCGCTTTAAGTGGGTAATGGGTAATGGGTAGATTCGATACTAAGTCCGACCGATCGAAGTAGTGTTTAATTTCGCTCTTGTTAAGTATTGCCATCAAATCAGAACAACTAATACTACTTCCTCGTTCCTCGTTCCTTGCTCCTCAATCCTTATTCCTTAATTGCGTTATACTAGAAAACTGTGTGTTTATTGAAAATTAATAAGTTTTATGGCAAAGAAAAGTATGGTAGAGCGGGAAAAGAAACGCGCTCGCTTGATTGCAAAATATGCTGATAAAAGAGCAGAGTTAAAAGAACAGCTGCGTACAGCTACTTCAGCAGCGCAAAAGCTTGAGATTAGTCGTCAAATTCAAAGATTACCTAGAGATAGCTCTGCCACTCGTAAGCGTAATCGTTGTATGGTAACAGGTAGACCACGGGGATATTATAGTGATTTTGGATTATCCCGTAATGTACTGCGTGAATGGGCGCACGAAGGCTTGCTTCCTGGAGTAGTTAAATCTAGCTGGTAAACTTTAAAATCGATTCGAGGGTTAAGGTCGAGGGCAATGACTTTAACCCTAATCCTAAATTAAAGCGCGATTGCACCTTGAGGCAAAATCAATTCTATGTCCCAATTGGATACTATAGAGGCTATTTTATCTGTTTGGGCTGGGTTTTCAATATAGGGTAAAGTCCCAATCACTGGTGTTTGAGTCAAAGATTGTATTAAACCTATGGGGGTTAAATCTTCTATTTCTTGAGATTGGGCTTGAGAACAGTTAAGAATAATTCCTTTCAGGTCAATATTGAGACTTCGAGCCAAAGCTACATTAGCTACGACATTAGCGATCGCTCCTAGTTTTACAGGAACAACTAACACTGTAGGTAAACGCCAATCGGCTGCAATATTTGCGACAGTTAATTCATTGGTAACAGGAGAACCCAACCCTCCCAAAGACTCAAGCAAGACTAGGCTGGATTTAGAGGCGAGGGTGCTAAATGCCTGCCAGATTCGACCTAATTCTATCGATTTACCCTCTTTAGCAGCAGCGATGGGTGGAGCAACAGGAGCATCAAATAGCAGCGGAGCAACTATTTCAATTCTTTTCTCCTGGGCAAAAAGACGGTTATATAGTTCTACATCTCCCGTACCAGTTTGAATTAACTTAAATAGACCCATTTGAGTATCTCCCTGGAGGTGATATTTCTGCCAGTAGCTAGCTAAAGCGATCGTTACAAAAGTTTTACCGACATCCGTATCTGTACCTGCAATTAATAGTGCTGTCATAACTTTAGCGAAAAAATTGTAATTATTTCTATACATATTTTCTGAAAATAATGCTGGAGAAGTACACAATTGTGGCAATAGGAATATGTACTGAGGCAAAAAATTATCAAAAAAAATATAATGTGTCCATAAAGTTTTAGTATAAAGACAAACAAAACATAACCATAAATATTAAAACCAGCTAAAATATCAAATTTAGCCAAACTTTTATGGTCATCTAGAGATTTAGCTATTTCAAAAAGCGAATCTATCTATTATGAACAATAATAGTTCTAGTAATGATATTGCCCTGAATTAAGTAGAATATTTTTGCCGTGAGCCATAGTACTACCTTAATGCCTCAGTCGATAGAGCAGACGAGTTTTCTATCAGACTCTAATCGTCTCAGATTATTTTCTGGTTCTGCCAATGTTCCTCTCGCTAAAGAGGTAGCCCGCTATATTGGAATGGATCTAGGTCCGATGATCCGTAAACAGTTCGCTGATGGAGAGCTTTACGTTCAGATTCAAGAATCAATTCGAGGGGCAGATGTCTATTTGCTTCAGCCTTGCTGTAACCCAGGAAACGACAATCTTATGGAGCTGATGATTATGATTGATGCTTGTCGTCGAGCGTCAGCACGTCAAATTACTCCAGTAATTCCCTATTATGGCTATGCAAGAGCAGACCGCAAAACGGCTGGAAGAGAGTCTATTACTGCCAAGCTGGTGGCAAACTTGTTAACAGAAGCTGGAGCTAACAGAATTCTAGCTATGGATTTGCATTCAGCCCAGATTCAAGGCTATTTTGACATTCCTACCGATCATGTATATGGTTCTCCAGCTATTTTGCAATATTTATCGGCAAAAAATCTCGACGATGTAGTTATTGTTTCTCCTGATGTTGGAGGTGTGGCAAGAGCTAGAGCCTTCGCCAAAAAGCTTAATGATGCTCCTCTAGCAATTATTGATAAACGTCGCCAGGCTCATAATGTAGCAGAAGTTATGAACGTAATCGGCGATGTGAAAGGAAAAACAGCGATCTTGGTAGATGATATGATCGACACGGCTGGTACTTTGTCTGCTGGTGGCAAACTGTTGCTCAATGAAGGTGCTAAAGATATATATGCCTGTGCTACTCATGCTGTCTTTTCAGATCCCGCTGTTGAGAGATTATCTGAAGGAATTTTTAAAGAGGTTATTGTTACTAATACAATCCCAATTCCTGAATCTAAAAACTTTGAACAATTAACCGTACTGTCGGTTGCTAGCTTGTTAGGAGAAGCAATTTGGCGTATTCATGAAGCAAGCTCGGTAAGCAGTATGTTTCGTTAACTTATGTTTTGATTTATAATAAATATTATCAGTTTAAATGCTCTTACTTTTAACTTATAGAAAAAGCAGGAGCATTTTATTTTAGCGATTTTTTAGATAGCTTAAGAGTAAAATTTTAGAGGCTAACTTTTAGTGTTAGCTTCGGGATACAGAGGAGTGTGGTCTAGAGGCCCTACTCTATTAGGAGGCCAAAAGCGAATCGCAGCACGACCGATTAAATTTTCCAAAGGAACAAACCCCCAATAGCGCGAATCGTAACTGTTGTTGCGATTATCGCCAAAAACTAAGTATTGTCCTTCTGGCACTTCGATCGGACCATAATCATAGTTAGGGGCATCAAGAATATATTTTTCAGTAAGCTTTCGATCGTTGACGTATACGTTACCTTTTTTTACTCGTACAATATCTCCTGGTAAACCAATTACTCTTTTAATAAAAGCTTCATTATAATTTTCTTCCTTGAGAGCATCTGTAGGAGAAAACACGACAACATCTCCTCTTTTAGGTTTGCGGAAACGATAGCTAATTTTCTCGATAATTAAACGGTCATCAATTTCTAATGTTGGCAGCATAGATTCAGAAGGAATAAAGCGAGCTTCGGCTACACAAGAGCGAATGCCGAACGCCAAGATGGCAGCAGAAATTAAGGTTTTGGCAAGTTCTATTAGGGGATTTTCTTCTTTTTGTGTCATAAGCACATAGCCTCGTCAAGACGTTGGTTAATAAATGAAACTGAAAGTAAAAGTTTCTCTTACTTTTAGGTAGTTAGGACAAGCCTCGATCTCAGATGCGATCGCCTCTTGGTAAAAGAAACTAGCCATTTTTAGAAAATTGACAATTCACGTACCTCTAACAGGCAAGATCGATTATGATTCAAAATTTTGTTACCAGACTAGCTCTAATATTAGAAGCATATATTGTATACTTTTTAACCGCGAACTCACCACGATCGAACGCTCTTCAGTCAACGTTACACCGCCGTGCAGCCAATCGGCTTTGCCGATTCGACAATGCCGAAGGCATTGGCGGATGCCTCCAGGCATCGCTGCCGACTTCGCGAAGCGAAGGCGAATCGCTCCACGCGATTGACGGTGCCTGCGTTGACAAGGGGCTGTGGTCGTAGCTTTGCTGCGACCTTTATATGCCCCGTCGCATTCCGCGGTGCAAAAGTGCAGAGTAATTAAGAAAACATAGCTGTTGTTATGGTTAAGTTTTAATTAAAGTTATAATTAAGAATCGATCCAGATTGACTGATTAATATTAATTATGGAATATAAAAATCCAGCTCTAGTTCAAGAACCTCGTTACGAACCAGCGATCGTGATTCCTCTCAAACAAGAGGCTTCTCTTTTAGATTGGCTAAAAGCAAATAATCGTTTAATCCCCCGCGAAGCAGTTGAGACAGAAAAAGTTAAAGCCGAAGACGATCTAGATGTATTGATGGATGGTGAAGAAGAAGATTTTATCGATGATAGCGACGATTAATCGGAGCGAAAACTGAGTCAGATCGAAGCGATCGCAGATAAATGTTTACTTGACCAATAGCTAAAAACTATTTATCGTTTTTAGCTAGCAACATTTTAATAATTTGACGTAATTTGATTGTGGATGTTAAGTCAGTTTATACAGAAAAATTAATCGTTCCTTCGGGACTCGCCTTATTAATTTTTTTGGTCTGTATTTTAACTATAGGCGCGTTCGCCTTTGAATACGCCTCTAGTTTTTCAGTCGAGCAATTCGGATTACTACTGTTTCCTCTACTAGTTTGCGCTATTTTGTCTGCTCTATCAGGTATGGCGGTTATTCCTCTGCTAAACAGATGGAAGACAGGACAAGTCATTCGTGAAGATGGGCCTCAAACTCATTTAAAAAAGGCTGGAACTCCCACTATGGGAGGGATTTTTTTTGTTCCAGTAGCGGTAATCTTGTCTGTAGTTTGGTCGATCTTTTCTAAAATAAATGTTTCACCAGAGCTTATTGCAGTCTGTTTGCTGACTATTAGTTATGGCTTTATCGGCTGGGTGGATGATTGGCAGGTACTGCGTCGAAAATCCAACAAAGGTATATCGCCTCGGATGAAGCTAATTTTACAGATAGTTTTTGCAACTTTATTCTGCTGTTGGCTTTTTTGGTATAAATCCTCCGTGGCAGAGGTGAGTCTTCTGGGCTTTAACCTGTCTTTGGGCTGGTTATTTTTACCTCTGGCAGTGTTTGTACTTACAGCAGAAAGCAACGCTACTAACCTTACCGATGGCGTAGACGGTTTAGCTGCTGGAACTAGTGCGATCGCCTTTTTGGGTCTGGGGGCAATATTAGGTTGGGATTATCCCGCTTTAGCTATTTTTTGCGCTTGTTTTAGTGGCGGTTGCTTGGGCTTTTTGATTTATAATCGCAATCCTGCCGTAGTATTTATGGGGGATACTGGTTCTCTGGCATTGGGTGGTGCGCTAGCAGCAGTTGGACTTAGCAGTAATAATCTTTGGGCATTATTTTTAATTGGTGGCGTTTTCTTCATCGAATCGGTGTCGGTAATTGCTCAGGTTGGCTATTACAAGGCGACAAAAGGAACAGATGGTAAAGGAAAGCGTTTATTTAAAATGGCTCCCATTCATCATCATTTTGAACTTAGTGGCTGGAGCGAAACCCAGGTAGTAGGAATGTTTTATCTAGCTAGTATTTTCTTAGTGGCGATCGCTTATTGGTTAGGCTAATTTTCGATCTCGCTCATTAAAGTTATTTCTAAAGACGTACCGATTTAAATGGGCAGCGTCTCTTTTTTTTGTGGTATGTGCTACCAAACGATCGCTTTAGCGAGTTTTACAACTGTTACTCATCCGATCTATTCTATGTTTGAGCGATTATTCCCTAAAAGGAGAGATGTATGAACGAGAGAACTATTATTCTTGGTATAGTTGGTGATAGTGCAGCAGGTAAAACAACTTTAACTAAAGGTATTGCTCAGGTATTAGGTGAAGATAACGTCACGATCATTTGTACCGACGATTACCATCGTTACGATCGCGCTCAAAGAGCAGAAAGGGGAATATCGGCACTTCATCCTGACTGTAACTATTTAGACATTATCGAGCAGCATTTGGCTCTGCTACGGGCGGGTAAATCTATTCTCAAGCCTATTTATAATCACACTACGGGAGAATTCGATCCTCCAGAGTACATCGAGCCTCGTAAATACGTTATTGTTGAAGGCTTGTTGGGTTATTCTACGAGTAGAATGCGTAATAGTTATGATGTTAAGGCTTACTTAGCTCCTCCAGAATCTTTACGTGCAGCCTGGAAGGTTAAACGAGATACTCGAAAAAGGGGCTATAACGAAGAGCAGGTTTTAGAACAGCTACGCAAGAGAGAGCCTGATTCTGAAGCCTTTATCCGTCCTCAACGTAAATGGGCAGATCTGGTCGTTTCATTCTATCCACCCAACGAGCCTGAATCTGGAGATGATAATTTGTTGCTCAACGTTAATTTAATCTTACGCCCTACTATTCCCCATCCAGAGCTTACTAAAATTCTCAATGCTGAAGGCAATCATTTGGGTGATGCGATTCGTTTGGGGTTGAGTCGCGATATGGGTAAACCTGTAGACATTTTAGAAATAGATGGACAGGCAAATCTAGATCAGGTTCGCGAACTAGAAAAAATGATGTGTAGCGAAGTTCCTTATTTGGGTCAGTTTTGCAGCCTAGAGGGAAATCAAGAATTGGGTAAATTAACAGGAACTACAGGAGAAATTCTACAAAGCTATCCTCTTGCCCTGACTCAGCTATTAATTACCTATCATATGCTTAAGGCTGCATCCTAATTTAAACCCTCGAATACTCTCGATCGCGATCGAGAAGTAGTTCCAGCTTCCTTTAGCAGCAAGGTATATTGAATTTGGTTGGCAAGAAAATATTCTGCTATGGCTTAACTTTCTTCCAACCAACAATTTTTCCCCCGATGCGGAAGATTATTGAGTCGGCTAAACTAAGAGAAGCGATCGCCTGAGATAGTAAGCGAGTTTGTTCTTGGTTTACACTAAATAAATGTGGGCAGTTTTCAAAATTAATACACAAGACTGTCGAACGACCCCAAGGTTCGCGAGAAATTTTGCTATTTTGGGGTAAAAAGGTGACTAAAGAACGAAATTTAGTCAACGCAGCCTGCTCGAAGTTAGCACTCGTGTAGTTTAATGGTGATTCCATGATTCCGACTCCTACGTTCGGCTTAAAAAGACTCCTTATTAAAAAGAAGTTATTGTTCGATAAATTCGATAATTTTTATTCGCCGAGCATATATATATTATGCAACATGGCTCATATATCGCTCTTTGTAATAAATCGATATACATTAAGCTCGAGTTCTACTTTAATAAAGCTATTAAGAGCTTGGCGATAATTATAAGCTCCGCAGCGGATCTTGTAAGGTCAAAAGCTTTCTCCGCCCTAATAGATTAACACTTACTATTTTATCTGCGTTATTTGCAACATTTTATTTAACAAAACTTTCATTTTGGTTAGATTTATAGCTCTATCTTTGATTTTTACTGAGTAATCGACTACATATCTATTAAATAACTATAAAATTGTGAATTATAAATTCAATCTAAATCATCAGCCTAAAAAATCGGAACTATCGCAAGATAGTGAAATATTTGAAGGATTACTCAGTAATCTCGACCAAATTCCCCTAGAAAATACTTTAGCCGAGGCAAATCCTCACGAACCAATCTATCCAGCGATCGATACCGACTTTGTTCGACAACCAGCCACCTACATCACAGAAATTGACGATCGCTTTTATTTATTAGATTACCGATCGCAACAAGACCCCAAACCAGTACCGCTTGAAGCCAGCAGTCTTGTAAACAGTACTCCGCCCTTGAAGAATTCAACGTTCGGAGAGTTCGCCTCAGATCCCTCATTAACCGGCAAATTGGACACAAAAGTGATGAGTCCAAAAGCTTCTTTGGGCAACAAAGGCTTGCTCATTGGAGTTGGTTTGGGTATTTTACTCGCCTTGGGAGCAACTCGGATTTTTTCTCCGACAACCAGCAACCCCGAAGCTGAACCAGTCCAAGTAAATTCTCCCGCAGCACAGGGCCAAACCGTGACGGTAGCAGAAGTAACAAGAGAAAATATAAACCGTACTTTAAATGTCTCTGGAACTGTAACCGCTTTTGAAAGAACTCCCGTAATGTCTCAAGCTGGCGGGTTACTTATTACCGAAATACTAGCAGAACGCGGAGATTTTGTAGATCGCGGACAGGTATTAGCTAAATTAAACGACAGTATTTTGAGTGCTGAAAAAATTGAAGCACAGGGGGCAGTAGAACAGGCTGAAGCCAAATTAGACGAACTGGAGGCGGGAAATCGAGCAGAAGAAATTGCTCGCGCCCAGTCGAGGGTTACTAATGCCCGAGCTGCTGTAACTCAAGCTGAGTCGAATTTAGGTTTAGTCCAAAAACGGGTAGAGCGTAACCAAACTCTACAGGCAGAAGGAGCAATTAGTCGCGATCGCCTAGATGAAGTTCTCAATCAAGAACAGGTAGCCCAATCTGACTTAGTAGCAGCTAAAGCAAGTTTAAACGAAGCTCGACAAGAATTAGCTCAGTTAGAATCTGGTTCTCGTCCTCAAACCATCGCTGCTGCAAGAGCAGAATTAACTCAAGCACAGGGTAGACTACAAAAAATTGAGGCTGAGTTAACAAATACAATTATTACCGCTCCTAGTGCGGGAATTATCGCCTCCCGCGATGCTAAAGTCGGACAAATTACTTCTAACTCCGAACAATTGTTTTCTATTATCCAGAATGGACGTTTAGAATTAAGGTTGCAAGTTCCAGAGACTTTGATTAATCAAATTGAAGTAGGACAAAATGTATTAATTACCTCTAATGCCAATCCAATGCAGATTTCTGGCAAGGTAAGAGAGATCGACCCCTTAATAGACGATAGCTCTCGTCAGGCAACGGTTAAGGTAGATTTACCAAACAACAATAACCTTAAGCCTGGAATGTTCCTTCAAGCTGCAATTAACGTAGATTCTAGCCCTGGACAAGCTGTACCGATCGAAGCATTATTGCCCCAGTCGGGAAAGGCGATCGCTTTTGTCCTACAAGAAGATAATACCGTCAAAGCTCAAACTGTAGAAATGGGTGAAATTTTGTCAGAGCAAAAGGTAGAAGTAATTGACGGTTTAAACCCTGGCGATCGCATCGTTTTAAAAGGCGCAGCATATCTCAAGGATGGCGATCGAGTTATTATTAAAAATGAGCTTTAATGAATTTACTAACAACAACTAGTTAGCGCGACTATAGTTTGACGAATTATGGCACTTAATATTCGATCGAGTTTTTATTATGTATAGCAATCAGAAATAATTTATAAGAAACTCTTTCTTATCTTGTCTTGACTCCGGGTTCGACCTGCCTCCGTGGTTTATCAAAAATAATATTCTCACAAAGGATTTACGATTACTATATATATATTTGATATATTAAGGCTCAAAAAAGCAATAAAAATAACAAAAATAGGACGATTAATAATATATTGCATACTACAAAAGTACCGAGAAACTGTTGAGTAAAGTTAGATTTTTTATTTAACTTTTCAAAACGACTGGAAAGACGATTTATCTGCATTTCTACTGTAGTTATTCGAGTATTTAAATTAGAGAAATCTGTGTTTTCTCTACTTTTACCACGGCTACTCCCCTTAGCTGCCGAAGAGCCATTTTGTTTTTTATTTAATAAATCGAGTAGCTTATTCTGCTTTTGTACTACTGATTGCAAACGTTCTATTTCGTCACTATTTGTTCGCGATTCAGCAATCTTATAAAGATATTGTTCTAGCAAGCCAGGTCCTAATTGAAAATAGTCTTTGTATGCCGAATAAATAGCGTTAATTAATTCTTTAGCTGGAGTATTTTTTTTCAGGTATCCTTTCGCTCCAACCTGCAAAGCTGCAATTAAATAGTTGTCTTCATTATGAATGCTCATAATTAAAACCTTAGTGTTAACGAACTGTTCGGAAATAATTTGAGTCGCCGTCAAACCATCCATAACAGGCATCTCTATATCCATCAAAATAATGTCGGGGTGGTGTATCTCTGTCAAATCGATGGCTTCTTGACCATTTTCAGCGTAACCAATTATTTTTAAAGCTGAGTCTTCTTCAATGTAACTTTTTAAAATCTCTCTAACTGATTGTTTATCGTCTGCTATCAAAATTTCGATCATTGGAATAGTGTTTTGCTAAACGACGCAATATATCAGTAACAGTATATATTTAAAATTATGCTGTAAATAAAAAATTATTACTATTAACTTATTATTAAAATTAAAGTAATTATGTCTTAAAATATAATAATTAAATTAATTATATTTACTAGTTTAAACGCTAAAATTAGCATATTATAGATAAATATCGATAGAACCTAGTGAACGCTTCAGCAAAGATTTCATTAAATCGAATTTTATTTAACTATCGAGCAATCGTATTAAAAACGAAATACTTATTAAAACAAGACCAAATGAAATTTAAATATTATGAGGCTTTTGTAACTATAGCTGCTGAAAATATAGAACAGCTAGTAGACTTTTATAGCCAGCTTTTACAAAAACAACCAAACCATTATCGTTTTGGAGTATACGCTGAATTCGATCTAGAAAAGTTGCGTTTGAGCATTTTCAAACCTAAACCACAACGTCAATCAGAATTTATTAATTCTGGAAGTAGCATGAGCCTATGTATTGAAGTTGAAGATTTAGAGCGTGCGATCGCCAGTTTTACAGATCTGGGTTATCCTCCCCCTGGAGAAATAATCGAAGCTTCTCACGGAAAAGAAATCTATGCTTACGATCCCGTCAACACCCGCTTAATTTTGCATCAGTCTAAATATCTAGCTTGACGATAAAATTTGTTTAGCAATTACTATAAGACAAGCTCGATCGTTAGTAATCATTGAACTGGTAAACGAGCGAACATTGACTATTGAAGATTAAGTATTAAAGCCAGTCGCTGATAAATGATAAATGATAAATGAAATGACTGCGTACCCAGTAACGACCCAAGTTGTAAGCATTCGGAATTTAGATCACTTTTTTGGCGAAGGTAAATTAAAAAAGCAAATCTTATTTAATATTGACCTAACTCTCAATTCAGGTGAAGTAATTATTTTAAAAGGGCCTTCTGGTTCGGGCAAAACTACCCTGTTAACTTTGATGGGAGGATTGCGATCGCCACAGTCGGGAAGTCTTGAAGTGTTTGGTCGAGAATTAGTTGGTGCTAAAAAAAATCGCCTAGTTAAAACCAGAAGAAACATTGGCTATATCTTTCAGTCGCACAATCTTTTGATGTCTCTAACGGCTAAACAAAATGTGCAGATGTCTTTAGAACTGCACGATGGACTAAAGAGTGGGGAGATCGAACAAAGAGCGATCGCAATCTTAGAATCAGTGGGTTTGGGAGAACATATCAACTATCATCCTCAAAGCCTGTCGGGAGGTCAAAAACAGCGAGTAGCGATCGCCCGCGCCCTAGCGTCTCGTCCTAAAATGGTCTTAGCAGATGAACCCACCGCAGCACTAGATAGTAAGTCTGGAAGAGGCGTAGTGGAATTGATGCAGCAGTTGGCTAGAGAACAAGGCTGTACGATTTTAATCGTGACTCACGACAATCGTATTCTGGATGTAGCCGATCGCATTATTGAATTGGAAGACGGCAGAATTATTTTTTCTTAGAACTATCCATATTTTATTAATTTTATATAGAAGTCTCTATCGGTATTTAATTGCTAATGTTACTGTTCGATTGCTTTACTAATTGAACGCAATACCAGGTATGTCAAGCATCACTTGACAATGTTGATTCTATTTATGTAAAGTATTACTTGACATCAAACAATTGTTGAAGGGTGAGAAACCAACTAAAAAAACTCAGAAAAAATCGCGGTTGGTCACAGGCGGATCTAGCAAGAGCCTTGAAAATAAGTCGTCAAGCCGTTAATGGGTTTGAGTCGGGAAAGTTTACTCCTAGTTTAGAAATGGCTTTTAAAATTGCCAGTGTGTTTGACGTTGCGATCGAATCTGTATTTATATATCAGGAGAAAAGTCGAATGCAAACTTTAATCGAAAATATTACCCAGTGGTTGCCTAAAGGAGAAAAATTTACTTTTAAAGCAATTGAAACAATTGAATATGCTCAGTACAAAGCTGCGTTGTCCCCGCAAGCACAGGTAGAACCAGAGCATTTGCTGTATGGCTTGTTAAACCATCCCACTACTACAGCAGCCCGTCTGTTACAGGACAATGGTTTGAAGTTAGATAGTGAAATGGCTATCGGCGATCGCCAAGTGCCTAAGATCGATAAATTTAGTCCAGAAAGCAGATATGTCTTAGAACTGGCTTTAAATGCTGCGCGGTTGAAGCAAAAAAAATATATCGATACCGAACACTTACTATTAGCCTTGATTCAGTTAACTCAATTGGGGGATGAGAACTTAGTTGACATCTTCCAAAGAAACGAAGTAGATATTCGAGCTTTGACCCAACAAGTTACCGAATTGCAGTAGTCAGATCGCCATTGGACTAAACAAAATTAAACTTGCCACAGCATACCAAAGGAGGCATTAGACGGCAGACAATCTGTTTTAAAACCATTGCCGTCCAGTCAATATCCGCTTCGGTAGTCTCCCTACCAAGAGTCAAACGAATTCCTCTTTTTGCTGCTGCTGCGTCGTACCCCATTGCCGATAAGATGGGGCTGGGGCTTAATTTACCACTGTGACAGGCAGAACCCGCACTAATACCAATTCCCGCCAGATTTAACTGTCGCACAATAGTTTTTCCCGTCACGTCTTTTGCTAAGTCGGTACGATTGCTAAGAATAAAGCTAACATGGTGCGGTAGGCGATAAATTCGATCTCCCGTAGTCTCCAGACAAGGATAATCTGCCAACAGATCGAACAGGCGATCGCGTAATCCAATTAAACGAAAGGCTTCGGTTTTCATTTCGGCTGCTGCTAATTCGGCAGCAACACCTAAAGCTGCGATCGCGGGAAGGGCTTGAGTACCCGAACGAACGTTAGCTTCTTGTCCTCCGCCACCGAGTAAGGGAACGAGTTTAATGCCATGACCGACGTATAAAGCACCAGCCCCCTGTACGCCGTATATTTTATGAGCAGAAAGAGATAGTAAGTCTACTCCAAGCTGATGTACGTCAATGGGTAAACGTCCTGCTACCTGTACCGCGTCGGTATGAAATAACGCACCGTGTTCTTTAGTTATTTGGGCTAATTTTTCTATAGGTTGCAGCGTACCTACTTCGCTCTGTCCATAGATAACCGATACCAAAACCGTATTTTCTTGGAGCGCAGCCTGTAAATCTAAAGGGTTTATTCTGCCAAAACGATTTACGGGTAGTCTGGTTACTTGCCAACCCCACTGTTCTAAAAGTTTTGCTGGTTCATTAATCGCAGAATGTTCGATGCTAGAAATAATAATGTGTTGTGGAGTAGAATATTGTCTGGCTACGCCCAAAACGGCTAAGTTGTTAGCTTCTGTACCGCCAGAGGTAAAGACAATCGATTCTGGATTAAAAGCATTAAGTAAGTCTGCTACCTGCATTCTAGCTGTTTCTAATACTGTAGCCGATCGCTGTCCCCAATCATGAAGGCTAGAAGGATTTCCCCATTCTTGTTGAAATATCCTTTGGGCTGCTGCGATCGCTTCAGGGCGAGGTTTGGTTGTCGCGCTATTATCTAAATAAATTTGCATACAGTTAATATCAGTCAGCTATTAAGTTTAAATTTGATCGACGGTCAGAGAGACTCCGCCGTGCAGCCAATCGGCTTTGCCGATTCGACAATGCCTTTGGCATTGGCGGATGCCTCCAGGCATCGCTGCCGACTTCGCAAAGCGAAGGCGAAACGCTCCAGCGTTTGACGGAGCTTCTTCCTCCGACTTCGTAATTAATTCTTTCTTATGGTCTTATTTTCTCTCGCTGAGGCTATTTTTGGCTATTTACTCGGATATATTTTTGCTCTGCTATTACTATTTATATAGTTGCTGTAATTTAACAGTTAAAAGAATTACTGCAATTTATACAAAATATTCAATTCTTGTCGCAAAATAAATAGAGCAATCAATGGAGTCAGGAAAATGCTGTCATATGCCTTGGCGATCGCCGTAGCCACAAGTAGTTTAGTACTATTCTTAACCGCTTTTCTCATGTCGGACATTCACCGTAAGGATGATTTCCTCTGGAGTGGGGTCGGCTTAATTTATGCCTTAGTGTTGTGGTACTGCGCCCGAAACATCACTGGAGCGGTATTATTGGGACAGGCTGCTGCTACAGCTTTACTCGTTTCTTATAGCTGGCAAACTTTGAAATTGAGAAGGGCGATCGCCAATCCCGATCGAGCAGCCGAAATTAATAATTTCTCTCTCGTACAAAAAATCAATGGTTTATTGAAGCGCAACCAGCCAACTGTAAAGCCAGCAACTCCTGTTGAAACGAGCGTTACGCCCAAAGTAACCGAACAAGAAATAGCCATTCCCGATACCCCAACTCAAGACACCGCACAGAAGCCTACACGGGCTGCTGTATCGCCGAAGGTTTCTGTCGATCTTACAGAGGAGTCGGCTACTGTAAAGGATATTGAGACCGAACCGAAATCGTCAGAGGCTAAATTATTAGGTATCGAACAAAACGATCGAGTATCTAATGTCGAACCAATTTCATCTAAGCCAACCGAAGCAGGTACTTCTACTCAAGATACGGAAATAGTTAAACCCAAACCTGTAGAACAAATAGTCGTTCGAGACAATCCTAAAGACAATACCGTTACTGCTAAAAACATTGAAGCGACTCCATCACGCCTCAAACCAGAAGCAAAAACTAAAGAAGCAGATCCCATAAGCGATCGCCCACAAGCATCGGACAACAAAGATCTTAAACCCGAATCACAAGTAACCGATCCTACTAGCGATCGCCCACAAGGATCGGACAACAAAGATCTTAAACCCGAACCCCAAACTACTCCTAAAAAAGTTCCAGTTAAGGTAGAGCCAGTTACAAAAACCTCAGCACTAGATTCTTTAGAAACCGTAGAAGTTGCTGAAGTATTAGAAGCAGCAGAAGACAGCACGATGGATCTAGACACGGATCGCTCTAATATCATTGAGGTGACTACCACAGAAATAAATATTACAACTGAGGTTAAAAAATTAGAGCCACCAGAAGATTCTGATTTTCAGGAAAAATAAAAGTCGATCGCATTCTCTTTAAAAGATTTTAGTCGGAGATTGCGATCGCTTATGCACTCTTTTTTTAGCTGGTGTACATTTTGAAGTCTTAATTTCCACATTTGTCTAGGTCTGACTTTGTACGGCTGTAACAGCCTAATAATTAACCTACTTGAGTTAGAGAAGACTTAACCCAATAAGTAATATCTTCCTTGGTAATTTTATCTTCTTGCTGAATATCTAAAGCAGCCTTGCGAGAATGATATAGCTGTGAGGGAAACAAATTTTGTAAAAAGAAATTGACTGTGTTGGACTTTATTAATCCTTGTTTTACGGCAGTATCGCCAAAACGTAAAGAATGTTTATGTTGTAGGCTCAGTATTCTTTCAACATCTTGTTCTTCGAGTAATCCTGCTTGTTTCAGGTAAAATCCAATAGGATGCTCGACTCGGCGATTGATTACTTTGAACCATTCCTGGACGAAAAAATCGGCAGTATCTTGTTTAATCCACCCTCGTAGGGCTAATATTTCACCCAAACGTAAATCTTGATTGTAAACCTGATCCCGCAGAGCCACTTCTAACTGTGGAATACTAATTAAATCCGCTTCTTGTAAAATTTCGCCAATCGGCTTAAAAGTAATAATTCTAGACATAAAATATACCCGAAATATTAGTAGCTCTAAATCAATTTAATTAATCTAACTCGATAGGGTTTAGAGCTAAAAACAATACCAATTTGGATTTGACAAACTTTATATTAAAATAGTTAGCCTATTTAGTTAGATAATCCGCATGATGCTGAATATGATCCTTTATAAAGCTACTAATAGTGAAATAGCTGTGATCGTACCCCGTATGCCATCTTAAGTTAAGTTTTTGAGAAGCGCGATCGCATACTTTTTGAAAGGTTTCGGGTAGCAACTGTAGCTGCTGATAGAATTGGTCGTCAGTTCCCTGATCGATTAAGATTGTCGAATCTAACTGAGTTTGCTTTACTAACTCACTAGCGTCGTATTCTGCCCACTTGTTTCGATCGCTGCCTAAATATGCCGTAAATGCTTTATTTCCCCAAGGACACTTCATCGGTGCTGCTATGGGTGCAAATGCCGAAACCGATCGATACTGTTGCGGATTTTTTAAAGCGCAAATTAGTGCGCCGTGTCCTCCCATAGAATGTCCAAAAATACTCTGTTTCTCTGGCTTCACGGAAAAGTTAGCAGCTATTAAACTAGGTAACTCCTGGGTAACATAGCTATACATTTGGTAGTGCTTTTGCCACGGATCTTGTGTCGCATCGACGTAAAAACTCGCACCGCTGCCTAAATCCCAAGCGTTATCTTCACCTGGTATTCCTGTATTGCGAGGGCTAGTATCTGGCGCGACGAGCATGATTCCTAGTTCCGCAGCGTGTTGTTGTGCGCCTGCTTTAACAATAAAATTTTCTTCGGTACAGGTTAATCCAGACAGATAGTAAAGAATAGGTACAGGTTGAGATACTGCTTGAGGAGGAAGATAGACAGCAAAATTCATCTCGTGGTTACAGGTAGATGAATGGTGAGAATAATAGGCAACCGTACCGTCAAAACAACGGTATTGTGACTTAAGATTCAAAGAATTAGACATAAAACTTTCCTAACTTAGTACCACTAAAATTATCTGATATTTAGCGATCGATTATAGTCTTGGCAATAAATTCGACCTTACTGAATATTTACATTATTAAAAGTAATACAAATGAAGTTAATATTTAAAAATACTTATAAGCGATCGAGCTTATTTAAAATGCAGGCGATCGCTCTTTTGCACTATTTTATTTACTAGCTACAGCAACTTTTAGGATCGTGCGGTACGATTGTCGTTACTCGTTAACCATTACCCCTTCCGTTGCCTGTGTGTACCTCATCAATACAAGAAACGCTATATGATGATTAATATTAAATAGAAGCTATAGCAATCGTAAATCATTCGTAAGAATATTTTTTGATAAACCACGGAGGCAGGTCGTACACGGAGTCAAGATAAGAGAGGGTTTCTTATAAATCATTCCTAATTGCTATAGTTTACAATGCTATATAAGTTTTTTATTGATTGACTGAAAACTTGAAGAACATATGATAGCTGATAGCGGGAATGTTTCGCATTCCGTGCCAAGCAAAGCTTGGTCAGGCGCACCCTTAGCGGAGCTAAAAACCAGTATATTAAAAACAAAGCTGATTTATATTAAGCGTATTAAGTAATATAGCCATTGGATTTTATAGTTGTCGATACTGAAGGACGTAGAAAATTAAGAGAAATTGCCGTTATTAATAGTGCAGGAAAGCTAATTTATGAGGCTTACAATAGTGAGCTTGCTATTAATGTAGAACGGGAATTACCAAGTAAGCCACTAAAAACTATTCTGACAGACTTTACTTCTATTGCCGATCGCCAGATTTTAGTATTTCATAATGCAGAACACGATCTTAAAGTTCTCAAAAGAAGCTTTCAAAAAGTTAATCTATCCTGGCAAAACTTCGATCGGGTACACTGCACCTATAAATTAGCCAGACAGTATTTTCCTAGTTCTATTTATTCTTTAGAATACCTAGCGAAAAAGTTAAATTTAAAAGTAGATCGTCAGTATTTCGATCGCCGACAAGCTCATGTAGCTCGTTACGATGCTTTATTTACTTACCAATTATATTTAGCGATTCAACGAAAAATGATGACCGTATCTACAACACTTAATCCTTTTGGTAGTAGTCGCGTTGATAATCCCTTTCAGACTCATCCCGACAACAGTAGTGTTTACCACGCTCAATATACGACTCTCAAATCGATAATTGATGACATCAAGCACGATCGCAATCATCAAAGTAAAGGTGCGGTAGTTATTGGTAAGCCTGGTACGGGTAAAACTCACTTAATTATGCGTTTGGCAAAGCAAAGGCTAAAGCTCAACCGTCTCTTGTTTATACCCTGTCCTAACGACGCTAACACGATTAAGTATCATACCTATAGCTGTATTTTAGAATCTCTTAATAAAATTATTCCTGGAACTAATTTTAATCAGTTGGAATATTTTTTGGCTAACACTTTTGTAAGCATTATTAAGGCGATTGCCAATCCCTCGGTAAAAATTCAAGCCATTGTTAACAAAATCGATAATTCTCCCCTCAATCTCTATCAAATATTAGGCGGAGAAGGTTCTCAAAGTAAGAGAGATAATTGGGATTTAATTGAAAAAATCACTAATGCTTGGTGGCTAAATAAATACGGTGCTGCGGGTTATGCACCAGAAATCATTAAGGGTATAGTAAAATTTTGTCGCTACTCCGATCCTGCTTACAAACAGTCAATCAAAAAATGGCTTGCTGCTGACGAATTAGAACCCGAAGAATTAAGTAAGATTGGCTTGAGTAGTTGGCACAATGAAATTAGTAAAGAAGACTTTTCCTTAGAAGCGATCGCTGTCTTAGGTAGACTATCCTTACTGCACGAACCACTGATAATAGTTTTCGATCAGCTAGAAATGCTCGGACTCGAACATAATCGTCCGATTTTACTCAACTTCGGCGAGGCAATAAAAGAAATCTTTACTAGAGTTCCCCACAGCTTAATCATTCTTAATTTGTTTCCCGATCGCTGGCAGCAGCTACAGCAAATTTTTGACGGTTCGGTTATCGATCGCATTTCTCAATATCAGGTATTTTTAGAACAACCTACGGAGTCAGAATTTCGCGAAATTTTACAGTTAAAAGCACGGGAAGAAGAAACAGATCTAACAAATCTATTTACATATCGAGAGATCGAACAAATTATCGATCGCAATTCTTCTATTCGCACAGTTTTAAATAAAGCTGCTGAATATTTTCGCTATAAGTATCAGAATATTCCTCTACCTAATAGCAAAAGCAATGCTGTAGCAGATCCCGAACTTAGTTCGACTCAAGAAGTTTTATCTAGATTAGATGAGTTGGAATCTCGACAGGATCGATTAGAACAGCTATTAAATAACATCGCGCAAGCATTTTATGGTTTTGGTAGTTCTCTTTACGAAGCCGATACTATTAGCCAGGGATCGTTGCGCCAATCAAACGAAAATAATGATAAAGGTTTAGTTAATTTACCCTACAGCCTAACTCAGACTTTAGAAGAAAAAGTTAGAAATTATTTGACCACACAGCAAACAATACTCGAACAGAATTACAGCGATACGGAAATTTTGCTCGATGAAAAAGATTTGGGTAAACTTCAGGATATTGTCGAAGCTTTTAAAAAAATAACCGAGCTAGAAACAGATATCTTTCCTACCAAAAGAGTTTTACCTTCTCACAAAATTATTAGTAATAAAAATGTCTGCATCGGTTTTTTAAGTAGTTACAACGGTAATGGATTTACGGCGCGAATCCAAAATTTCAATGAGCTTGTTGCTACTAAAGAGCAAATAAAATTTATCTTATGGCGCGATGATAGAAGTGATGAGATTAACCATAAAACTGTTGGCGGGAGAGAAATAAATAAGCTTAATAATACCGAAAACGGCGATTTTAGAGCGTTCGATCGCCACAATAGAATTATTTTTGAATTAATTTATAAATTTATCAGTGATGTCTACAATCAGGATTTAGAAATAGATATCGATACAGAATTTCAACCCGCACTAGAGATAGTCGCTAACTATTTTCAGGACTATTGGTTAATCGAAGAATTATTTTAAATTATTATTAAATTGAATAGGCTTATATGCGAAGCGGTGCGATCTCCTCATGTCGGATGCTCCGTTGTAGAACCTGTCGAACTACTTACGCTCTACGCTACTTCATTCTCAACCAGCGTTTCTAATTCACGCCAGAATACTAACTATCTTCTCCCAGATCGTCCTTCTCAACTTTCGGTACTATATCAGGACGTTCCATATTTTCCCAACCCGCGGGGCGTTTAAAATTGTACCACGCGATCGATCCGATGGTGACAGCAGCTATGAATCCGACTACATACACTGCTACAAAATAAGAAATTTACCTGCCACTGCAAATAATAAATTCATATCTAGTAAATAATCTTATATTCGATCTTTTGCCATATTACCAAATATAGATCCTAAGCATTTGCGGTTATTTATGCCTTATATATATATTATTTAAAATATTTTATAGTTATTTTTTTAATAGCAATTTAATTTATTCAATTCAATTAAAGATTTTCCGTCGATAGAGAATTGACGCTAATTGCCAGCGGAATAGCCACTAAGCATAATTTTAGGATCCAAGGAGCGCAGAATAGCGTTACCAAAGAAAATGTTAATGAGCTAAATCTCATTCCCGCCTTAAAAACATCATCGTTCAACTTAGAACTGATGTATAGTGCAATCAAGGCAACAGATAAAGTACCCAATGAAAGGGTTAGCATTTTTTTTCCTCTTAATAATTAAACTATAATCGTTCCGTCACAAAAAATAGAGCTTCGCTTCAATCTCTAATATTGCAACGAGTTACAGATTATTTAATTCCTGAATAGGGACTTCGCCGTCTAACTAAGATAACCCTCGAATAACTCGGCTTTGTATGACATTCGGTTGTTATAAAATTTTAACGGCTATTAACCCTAGTATTAAGATATTATAACTTTGATTTTATTTGTCAACCCGTAATTATAACCGATATGATTATTTACGAGGGAAAATATAGACTATTGTTTGTCATTCTCTAATTTATATCGCTTTAACCATGTTTGACAAGCGAACGATCGCGATTAGCAGAGGGTTTTGGTAGCGTTAAACAGATTAAAGGAATCGAGACGTAAAATAGTGACCGCGGAATGCGGCGGGGCATATAAAGGTCGCAGCAAAGCTACGACCACAGCCCCTTGTCAACGCAGGCACCGTCGTTTGCGGGGCTAACGCCCCATCGTCTCGCAAAGCGAGACTGTCAAAGCTTCGCTTTGTGCAGTCCGCGTCGCCCGCCAGTCGTCTCCCCAGGCGTTTATGACGGACGTGGCGGTGTAACGTTGACTGAAAAAGGCTGCGGGGCATCAAGCGCGGTCGATCGCGGTAAAAAAATGATCGAGAAATTTCATCAGATTTAAATAAAAGTTCTATCTTGGCATAGCTGTTTAAGTAGTGAGTAATAAATAATAGGTCAACAGTATAAACTTAGAAACTGTAAAAAATTCATCAACATTAAAATCACATCTTACTTTTTAGCTAAACTATACCTCTAAAAGTACGGCAATCCACCTATTTTAAAGGCATCTGTCCGACGGTTTTTATTTCATCATATAAGTGGGGACTTAGATTGTCATCGGCAAATTCTCAAGCTGGAAAAGTGTTCGATTATCGGCTATCCAACTTTTTTTAAAAGATGAATGAACCTTTATTTATAACTAAACGTCTAAATATGTAGTCGCACAAATTTAAGTTTAAAAAATGTATCGCTGACTTTTATTCAGTTCATCAAGGAGTCATAACTGTACCAATGCCTAAAGCCAAAATCGAAAAAACTACTAAGGGAAATTATTCAGCAGATATGGTAAGAACTTATCTGCATGAAATTGGTCGGGTACCTTTGCTAACTCACGAGCAAGAAATTGTTTATGGGAAGCAAGTACAGAAAATGATGACCCTGTTAAACGAAAAAAAAGAGTTAGAAAAGCAATCTGAAGCCGAACTCAGCCTGAAGGAGTGGGCAGAAAATGTCCAACTGAGTGAAATTGAACTTAACAGGATTGTCAAGCAAGGTCAAAGAGCTAAACGAAAAATGATCGAGGCTAATCTGCGTTTGGTAGTGGCGATCGCCAAAAAATACCAGAAGCGGAATATGGAGTTTCTCGATCTGATTCAAGAAGGTAGTCTTGGTTTAGAAAGAGGCGTAGAGAAATTCGATCCCACAAGAGGATATAAGTTTTCTACCTATGCTTACTGGTGGATTCGCCAAGCAATCACTAGAGCGATCGCGCAACAGGCGCGAACCATCCGTTTACCAATTCATATTACCGAAAAGCTCAACAAAATCAAAAAAACCCAGCGAGAACTAGCTCAAAAGCTCGGTCGTAGTGCGGAAATACATGAAATTGCTGAAGAATTGGACTTAAAACCCGAACAGATTCGGGAGTACTTAAGTATTGCTCGTCAGCCAATCTCTCTAGATGTTCGTGTCGGTGATAATCAAGACACCGAATTATCAGAATTACTAGAAGATGAAGGTATTTCTCCAGACCATTATGCAACTCAGCAGCTATTACGTAACGACCTATATAGACTGATGGCGGATTTATCTCCCCAACAGCAAGAGGTCATTGCTTTACGCTTTGGTTTGGAAGATGGCAAAGAGCTATCACTGGCTAAAATCGGTCAGAGAATGAGCCTGAGTCGCGAGCGAGTACGCCAATTAGAACATCAGGCTTTAGCCTTGTTGAGAAGGCGTAGAGGCTTTGTGAGAGAATACATGGCAAGCTAAAACTTAGAGATATCTCTCACTAATTACTGGCGATCTACACGACTTTGTTATAGATTCGATCTATTAATCTATAGATTGAGTATCTTAATAACAGAAAGTGAGGTCGCCATTATTTTAGTACTATCAATTAAACAGATTCTTTCGACCCCTGCCCGATACTATAGTATTTCGGTGGGGGTTTGTGGCAAAATAGCCATCAAATACGATCGTTATGGTCTCGAAGGTGTCGGCTAGACCAATAAATCAAAAAACCGAAAAACATATTCTCTGTTAGGGAACAAAATCTCTTCAGTGGATTCTTAATTAAGTGGTGTAGGAGTGAACAATGACACTATTCAAGGAAACTTTAAACGGTAAGGATAAAAATCTTACTATCGGCAGCAATAGTCAACCGAACCTGGGTGCTGCTTCTAATGCCGAAGCAATACAGGGGTGGTTGATTGACAAGCTAGCAGAAGTACTAGAAATCGAGCCAAATCGAATTGATGTAGGGCAAGATTTTGAAGAATATGGTTTAGAATCGGCTGAAGCAATTAACTTGTCTGGGGATTTAGAAGACTATCTCGGTCGTCGTCTGCCACCTACTTTACTATGGGATTACCAAAATATTGAAGCTTTAGCTCAATATTTAGCTCATAGCAATCTATCTTCAAGCCAAGCTAACTTCAATATCGAACTAAACTCATCTGCAAGCGTTATAGATTTATCAGAAACTAGTATTACCAATTATTCTTCAGAAATACCTTTAGAAAACTATAAATTTGAAGAATTTCCCGAATATAAAAAACTATTAGAACAACAAAAACAGGTTAATAGCTTAGGTAACGGTAATCCTTTTTTTGTGCCACAAGAAACTATAGTCAACGATCGCACGACAATTAACGGTCGCGAACTAATTAATTTTGCCACCTACAACTATATCGGGATGTGTGGCGATCCTCAAGTGACTCAGGCTGCTAAAGATGCCACCGATCTTTATGGTACTTCCGCCTGCGCCAGTCGTTTGGTTTCTGGGGAAAAACCCCTCCATAGAGAATTAGAACGCGAGCTTGCCGATTTTATCGGGGTAGAAGATAGCATTATTTTGGTTGGTGGTCATGCTACCAACGTCACCACTATCGGTCACTTGTTTGGTAAAGATGATTTAGTTATCTATGACTCCTTAAGTCACAACAGTATTCTCCAAGGGTGTTTTCTTTCTGGAGCTAGCTTAGCTGCTTTTCCTCATAATGACATCGAAGCATTAGAAAAGATTTTAAGCGATCGCCGTCACCGCTATCAGCGAGTTTTAATCGCGATCGAAGGAGTATACAGTACTGATGGCGATCTTGCCGATCTGCCTGCTGCGATCGAACTAAAGCAAAAGTATAAGACTTTTCTTATGGTAGATGAGGCTCATTCTATGGGAACGATTGGTGAAACTGGTCGTGGCGTTAGCGAATACTATCAAATAAATCCCAATGATGTCGATCTCTGGATGGGTACTCTCAGTAAGTCTTTTGCTAGCTGTGGAGGATATATTGCTGGTAATTCTGCGTTAGTAGAGTACCTTAAATATACTGCTCCTGGTTTTGTCTTTAGCGTCGGAATGTCTCCTCCAAATGCTGCTGCATCTCTTGCTGCAATTCGGGTGCTAAAAGCAGACCCCCAAAGAGCTATTCTTTTACAGAGTAGAGCTAAACTGTTTTTAGACCTAGCAAAAGAACAGGGTTTAAATACTGGCATGAGTAAAGATTCTCCTGTAATTCCAATTATTGTTGGTGACTCACTTAGATCGATCCAGCTATCCCAAAACCTGTTTAAACGAGGTATCAATGTTCCATTTATGATCTATCCTTCCGTACCTCAGAATGGTGCTAGGCTGAGATTTTTTATTACCTGTAATCATACTGAGTCACAAATTCGCTCGACTGTAAAGATCCTGACCGAAGAACTCGCTCGACTATAGCCTTATTTTAAATAACCTTTTGATAGATAAAGCGCAGAGATAGCATTTCCTATTTCTGCGCTTTTTTTACGCATTTAATAAAGTTAATCCGAAATGTTTAAATGTTTGCTATTTCTTGGGGACTTGGGGACTTGGGGACTTGGGGACTTGGGGACTGGGGGACTTGGGGACGCTGCGCTGAAGTAAGAAGTAACAAAGGCGCATAGTTCGCCGCATGTAGTAAGAAGTAAGAAGTAACGCTCTCTCCCCGTCACCTTGTCTTTCTATCTCCCCGTCTAGATGCGGACAAGTCCTTTCTCGTCTCCTCGTCTTTCTATCTCCCCGTCTCCCCGTCTAGATGCGGACAAGTCCTTTCTCGTCTCCTCGTCTTTCTATCTCCCTATCTCCTCATCTCCCCATTGCTTTATTTGTATCGTTCTTTTTTAGATTTCATATAATTTGGCGAACGTCAAAATTAATCAACAATAACAGATTTATTTTATACAGACAACAATATTCGATAAATTCAATTCTTTAAGCGATTAGTTTGCTCGTTTTAAATAAGTAGTTTATTAATTTAAATAATATAAAAAACTTATTCTTAAATACGTATTTACTCGGATATAAAAAATATTAAGTAAAGTTTTTCCGTAAAACAACTATGGTGCAGTTTTTTGTCTCAACAGAAAATGAGACATAAATACACCAGATAGATTGTCGATCCCGAAGAAATTTTATTTTTATGGTTACACAAACTCTTAGCTATCGTTGCATGGAATTTCTCCAAAATTATCATCGCAATCCCTCCTTAAAATTACGTAACAAATTAGTTGAGTTAAACGCAGGTTTGGTTAGAAAAGTAGCTCATCAAATTTGTCGCAAATGTGCAGAACCTTATGAAGATTTAGAACAGATTGGCTATCTTGGTTTGATTAGAGCGATCGAACGTTTTAATCCACAGCAAGGCTCTGCTTTTAGCTCTTTTGCCATTCCTTATATTCGGGGTGAAATGCTGCATTACCTTAGAGATAAAGGTAGCATGATGAGGATTCCCCGTAGATGGCAAGAACTTTATAATAGAGGCAAAAAACTACGTAAAGATTTAATCGAAAAACTCGGGCGTTTACCTAGAGATACCGAACTTGCTGCTGGCTTGGGTGTTCCCTTAAATGAATGGAGTGAGTGTCAATTAGCTTTACAAAACCGTTTACCCATTAGCCTAGATGCTGTGGTCAATAACTCTTTAGATTCTTCAATTACCTTTGGTGATACGATCGCCGATCCTAACTATCAAAAGCAACGCAAGTTGGAAGATGATAAACTGCAATTGCAACGAGCGATGAACCAACTTGAAGATAAAACTAAAGCAGCGATTGAATGTGTGTTTCTTTGGGATTTACCTCGTAAAGAAGCTGCTAAACATATTGGCATTAGTCCTATGACCGTTACCAGACATTTACATAAAGGAATCGAACAATTGGGTACGATGCTAGAATCACAAGTGGCATAAATCTTCAAAAATAAAATATTGGTTTTTTACCATAAATATTATTAGAGCAAAATATTTAAATACTAATAAGTATATTTCTCATTGCTTTTAACCAGGCAGTATTACAATAAATTTTCTAAATATAGTTTTTAATTGTTATCTAACAAGTATCTAATTTTTAAGGTACTTGTTTTTTATTATCTATTTGTATCTGTAAACAGTCAGATAAATCGTGATGGTTAAAATTTATTGAATTAAATGGGAACTATATATATAGCCGTACAAAGTTAAATTAAGACAAGTCTATTTAACTGTTCGTAGGTAATAGGTAATAAATTTCCTAACGTAAGCTTGTATTGCTATATGTAAATAACCATCATGAAAAACCTTCGATAAACAATGGAATTGTTAGATTCATCTATCGACCAGTTAGTCACAGAAATAATAGCCGTCAATCATGCTTGGAAAGAAGCGAAGGATTTATTTAATCGCGCCGATAATCATTTGGCTAACTCCCTACGGGATTTAAAAGCTCGTTTGCAAGTAAGGCTTTTACGCAGCTACGCACCAGAATTAGTTTATTTAATAACAGATAATAATCCTGATTTAGATTATGACGAACCTCTTTATGGTTTGCAGTTAGTCAAGTCTGTTAATGGTAGAAAAGATGCTGCACATATGCCCATTAGAGTAGCACAACAAAATTTATCAGAAAAAGAATTGCAGCAATTCGTTAAAAGTTAGTTATATAGAGGAACAAATCAATGATTGATAGTATTAACAGTATATTTTACACAGTTATCATTATCGTAGCTTTTGCGATTGGCATTGTAGAAACAGTCTCAATCGCTAATTATCAAAAAAAGGACTGTTACACGGCAAAAAAAGCGATCGCCATTTTAGAAAAATATCAAGGTGGTTACATAAAAGTAGATGAAAAAGAAAAAGTAGATGAAACAATAATCAGGTGGTTAACTCAATATTTCAAAGGAGAATCTACACCATCATCTTTTAAACCCGAACAAAGTAAATGTAGTGATTTTATTTTGCTTTCTTATCCTTCAGTACTAGGTAAACCAGTACCCAGAAGCCCTGTCAGCTTTGCTCCTGCTTTATTAACCGCCATTGGTATTTTAGGAACTTTTAGCGGTATTTTCTTAGGCTTACGAGGAGTAGATTTAGAAAATATCAATGAATCTCAACAATTGATAGAAGCTAGTCAAAAGCTGTTGATGGGAATGAAAACCTCTTTTTCAACCTCTTTATTAGGATTAGGCGCAGCTATTACCTTTATTCTAATCTTATCTTTGGGAGCAAATAAACGTACCTCAATTCGCAATCGTTTGCGTAGAAAACTGAGTGATATTGCTTTTTTAGAAAGTCCAAATCGACTTTTATCTCGTCTGGATAATAATGGAAATATTGAAGTTGCTAATACTCTACAAGCTGTCGCCGATAATTTATCAGTATTTAATGCTGATGTCATTGCTAATGCAGTAAAAAGCGCGATTGCATCTCCCGATAGTCCCTTAGTTTTAGAATTAAAACAAATTATCCACAATACATCTGGTTTATCTAATTTAACTCCCAAAGCGATCGCTTCTGCCACTAGCGACAATTTTACGGTTTTAATCGATCCTCTTACTCAAGAGATAAAACAACTGCGAGAACTACAAGAAAGTCAGGGACAAACTGTAGAAACTTTGGTCAAGCAACTACGTAATGAATTAATTGAACCCGTAGTTACTAGATTAGATCAAAGTGCAGAATTAACTAAAGAAGCCTCCGCAGCAGTAACGGATTTGAAAAACGAATTAGGTGATATTAGTACGAGTTTGGCTGGTGCGGTACAAACTATTCAAAGTTTTCAACAGGATACTTTAACTCGTCTACAAGAATTTGCTGCTAATCTACAGTCTATTCTCGGTCAATTCCGCACCGATACTCAAGGAGTGATGGAACAGGTTGCTATTGAAATTAAAGAAGCAGTTAATCAAAGCATTACGGGAATGGAAGCACAACGAACGGCTTTTGAAGCTAGTGCAAACCAAGCTTCACAAACATTTAGAGGAATTAGAGAAGATTTGCAAGCAGCGTTAGAGACTCAAGCAGCGCAGCAGAAGCAAATGCTGCAAGATGTCCAAACCTCTACCGAAAGTGTTCTGGTCAAAGCTAACGAAGCTTTCGTGAATCAATCTAATACTTTGATGACAGTAGGAAAAGAAGCATCAGGGTTGATGAATGAGGCTAAAGGTAATCTCCTCGGTACATTGAACAATATTGACCGAATGCTGCAAGATACTCGTCTGACAGTACAACAAGAGTTAGAACAATTCCGTCTCGACTATCAAGCAGCGTTACAGGAATTCTTTACACAACAGAATGATTTACTTAACGATACATTAGGCAAACAAAGAGAAGGTTTAGCAGGGGTAGTAATCGATCTACAGCAAACTTTCAGTGAAGAAGCAACCCAAAGAAAAGAAATGTCCGTACAGGTAGATCGCAGTTTGGATCGTATTGGAGAAACGATCAAAACTGTCAATACTCTAGCTAGTGCAATGGGTATGAACTCCAGCGAACGTTTGGGTCAATTACAAGAATTAGCTCGTACTATCGGTGGTGAAGCGCATAAAGTAGAACGTAGTTACCAAAGTATGACCGAGCAATTTAATACTGCTCTTGATAGTGGTAACGAAAAGCTAAATGACTATCTCAAACAAGCCAACGAAACTTATACCAGAAGTATTCAAGATGCGGATGAGGCTGCTGCGAAAGTTTGTACTCAACTCAATGAAACTTCTCACGGTTTAATGAGTGTAGCTGAATTTTTGGTTTCTGCTGCTAACGATCTTCAAAATAGCAGAGGAGCAAACTAAACATGGACAGTTTTGAACAGTTTGAACCAGATCTGGAACTGGAAGAAGATAACGCGGGTATTTGGTTATCTATTAGCGATCTAATGTCTGGGTTGTTGATGTTTTTTGCCTTGCTCTTTATTGTCGTTCAAGTTCAGCTTCAGCAAGAAATAATTAGAGCGCAGAAACTAGAAAAAGAACTAGAAACATATAAAAGAATCATCGATCAGTTACCTCTAAGAATTATTAGTGCTATCGAAGGAAAATTCGGTCAAGGAATAGTCGAAATCGATCCTAAAACTGGAGATGTAAAAATTGGCGATCGCATTCTTTTTGATGAAGGAAGTGCAGAATTGAAACCCGCAGGAAAACAATTTCTCAAAGAATTCATTCCTATTTATAGTAATGTAATTTTTTCTGATGAATTATTCGATCGCCAAATTACTCGTGTTGTAATTGAAGGTCATACTAGTTCGGGAGGTTCGGAAAAAGCCAACATGGAACTAAGTTTGAGAAGAGCTTTATCGGTATCGGATTATATTTTTTCTCAACAGCTTGGATTTAAAACAAAACAGCAATTTAAACAAAAAATTCTGGCATCGGGAAGAGGCGAAATAGATGCCAATCAGAGTAAAGATGATTCAAGCGATCGCAAGGTTGTTTTTCGCTTTCAATTCCGTCGAGAAGACTTTGACGAGTTGCTGAAAAGAGCTAATACTATAGACGAATCTGTTACTAAATGAATATTCAATTTCGTAAACTATATTTACCGCAACTTCCCGAAGTAAATGCCGACGCTTTAATGGATTTAGCAAAAGATAAACAAGACAGTGATTTAAATCTTCCTGCATTACCCAATGGCGTAACTAGAAGTAAAACTATCTCTCGTTCTAATTCAAATGAAATTATTCAAGATATTGTAAATGGTAATACTCAAGATATTACTGTTTTAGAATGGGTTCACTGTCTTTTTCATAAAGAAAAGTGGGATTCTGAAAACATAGATAGAAGCGAATTAACGTCCCAAGCAATTTGGAAAGCAGCAGAACAAAATACTTGGTTGAAGCAAAAGTTATTTTGGAACTTAGTTCTTTATCACGGAGACAAAATTAATTTTGCCAAATCTTTATCGAAAATGATGTCTGCTTATGTACCTCAAAAGAATCTCGACATTAAAAAAGCCAAAATTATTAGAATTATTAAAAAATCAGATTTTGGTAATGAATTAGGTAGATTATGCTGCCAAGAAAATTTAACTCCTAATGAACTATTTAGTGCAAATCAACTACCAAGTGTAGATGTCATTCTATACGAAACATTAAATAATATTATTGATATATTTTATTCACTTACTAACTTAAATAGAGACCAATATTTATGGATTACAAAATGTTTAAATGAAATGGATAGAGTACAACAATTAAAATCTGTAGAAAAGTTATTAATCCAGGTAGATCCCGAACTTGGTACGGAATATCCAGAATTAATTAACTGGTTGCGTAAACATTATGGTTCTAGCGTATTTAATTCTCGTTGGAATGAACTATCGCCCGAAGCAAAAGCAGCAATGCGAAGGTGGCTTGGTGCTGTTAGCTATCAAGACTTCCAAAGATTAGTAAATTTAATTTTCGATCGAGTACTTTTAGAAGAACACGAACATAGAAGATTAAAAAGTCGTAGTGGATTTTGGTCTAACTATAGCGATCGCTTTGAACGTATTCGTATTTTATTACCCCAAAGTTCGGTCAATATTTTAGGTAGTTATCTTAACCATCAAGATGTTGAAATTCTACAGCAAGATGGTAGCGATCCGACTGAAGTATGTATCTTTGATTTTAGTGCTTGGTTTGTAGTTGAGTTTTTTCGCGGTAATGGTAGTGAGACTCGTCTTTTCAAAAGAGATATAGAAACCGAACAACAATTATTTAACTCTCAACTATCAATAAAAAAGCTTCGTTGCTTAGGTCTAAATAGACCAATTCACGATCGTGTATTTTGTTGGCAATATTTTTGCGAACGCTGGTTAAAGCAACACAATATTCTTCCTAATCAAGGAACTACACATTTTAAAGGAGTACCTTATAAATACAGTAGATATAGCGAACTAACTGGATTACCAGAGCCGACTTTTGAGAATAAAAGACAACGCGATCGTAAATTGCAATATTGGCGAGAGGAGATAGCTAAACTTGAAAGAGAAGCTAGAGAATAACTCAAGCACGAAGATATTCTCAATTTCTACAAAGATTGAATATGGAAATAGTTAATTCGATTTAAGAAATTTATCACCACAAACTATTACACAAATACTTGCCAAATTAAGCCAGCGATCGCGCCAAAAGCAATTAGCCAGATCGAGCTAACTCGATCTCGAAATAAAGCGATCGCTTATCTTAAATTTCTGACTAATTTCCTCCCTATGCTAAATGTGTAAGCTTATGATAATTATTTATAATATCTTTAATAAGATATACTAATAACTATGAATATTAATTTACTAATGACTGGAACATATCTGTTAAATATAATTTTGTTTTCAGCCTGTATTCTTCTGGTTAGGAGTTTAATCCGCCGTAGAGCTATTAATCGCCACCGTTAATCATAAAAATATTAGAGCAATATTGATTTTTGCTTTCAGGCGAGCGAGCGATCGCTTCACTTCGTATATTCTTTATCTTTATCTACACTCAGGTAAACTCGATTTAAAAAATAAATTTGATTCTCAATACCTACGGCGTGCAAATGCCTTTTTTTATGGCTTTATTTAATCCCGACCTTTTTAGTCGGGTATGTTTGACTGGTTGATTTTAGCTGTGATACTATCAAAATCACTGTTGACGAAATCGAAAATACAACTATGACTCAGACACCAATCAAAACCACTAAGGGACGTACCTTCACCAATTTGGTATCAAAAGAAGGAGGAGTAAAATATCCTCTCGAAGCACTTAACGTTTGTGAAGAAACTTTTTCTCCTCTTGAAGTTGCTTACGATTATGATGAAATTCGTCGTCAGGTAAGTCGCGAAAGTATCGCAGCAGGACCAAATTCAATTTGGCGTTACAAAGCATTTTTGCCAGTTGAAAGCGAAAATCCGATTGATGTCGGTACTGGAATGACTCCTTTAGTCAAATCGAACCGTTTAGCTCGTCGTCTGGGTCTAAAAAATCTTTATATTAAAAACGATGCGGTTAATATGCCTACCCTTAGCTTCAAAGACAGGGTAGTATCTGTAGCTTTAACTCGCGCTAGAGAGCTAGGATTTTCTACGGTTTCTTGTGCTAGTACTGGTAACTTAGCTAATTCTACAGCAGCGATCGCTGCTCGTGCAGGTATGGACTGTTGCGTATTTATTCCTGCGGATTTAGAAGCAGGGAAAATATTAGGTACTTTAATCTACAATCCCACGTTGATGGCGGTTAAAGGCAACTACGATCAGGTAAACCGTCTTTGTTGCGAGGTAGCTAATACCTACGGTTGGGGTTTCGTCAACATCAATCTTCGTGCTTATTATTCTGAAGGTTCTAAAACCCTTGGTTATGAAGTAGCCGAACAGCTAGGCTGGGAATTGCCAGATCATATTGTTGCACCTTTAGCTTCTGGTTCGTTGTTTACCAAAATCTACAAAGGCTTCAACGAATTTGTAAAGGTTGGTTTAGTAGACGATAAAAACGTTCGCTTCAGTGGCGCGCAGGCTGAAGGCTGTTCTCCTATCGCACAGGCATTTAAAGAAGGTAGAGATTTCGTTACACCTGTTAAGCCTAATACTATTGCTAAATCAATTGCGATTGGAAATCCTGCTGATGGCTACTATGCTTTAGATATTGCTCGTAAAACTAACGGTAATATTGAATCTGTTACTGATGCTGAGATTATTGAAGGTATGAAGCTGTTGGCTGAAACTGAAGGTATCTTTACCGAAACTGCTGGTGGTACTACGATCGCCGTTCTTAAAAAGCTAGTTGAAGCTGGTAAGATAAATCCCGATGAGAAAACAGTTGTTTATATCACTGGTAATGGTCTAAAAACCCAAGAAGCAGTACAGGGATATATCGGCGAACCCCTAACTATCGAGCCTAAATTAGACAGCTTCGAGCGTGCATTAGAGCGTTCTCGTACTTTAGAGCGTCTTGAATGGCAGCAAACTAGCGTTTAACACATTTAGCATTTAAATTCGAGACCCACAGAGGCTACCGCCTCAGAGTCAGCTTCGCTGACGATGGCACGTGAGTGCCGTTCGCCGACAGGCGCAAGGGAACGCTCGAATTAATTTACCATTTATCATTTTCATCGGATAGATGGCTCGACTATTCACTTTTAATTTTTCAATCGATCATGACCGTTAAAGTATTAGTTCCAACTCCCCTACAAAAGTTCACTAACAACCAGGCTACTATCGAATGTAATGGTAGCAACATAGATGAGCTTATCGATGCCTTAGAAAACAACTGTCCAGGTATCAAAGCTCGTATTTGTGATGAGAGTGGCAAACCCCGCCGTTTTCTCAATCTATATGTCAATAGCGAAGATATTCGTTTCTTAGAAGGTACAGATACAACTCTTAGCGATGGTGATGAGGTTAGTATCGTTCCTGCTGTTGCTGGTGGTTAGAGTAGCAGATTTACAGATTTCGTAACAGTACAATTGAGGAGGCGCGATCGCGCTTCCTCTTTTTTATGCCAATTAAACAGTTGGACTGATTGACAAGCCCGTGTCCTCGTCTATTCAACTAAAAACGGCTGTAAGAGCGATCGCGCCTCCAGCTATAATATAACTACCTGTGCAAAATTAAATTCATAGTTAAAGATTGGGGATTAGGTAATGGAAAATACACACTCAAAAAAATAAAATGTGTAATTAATTTTGTGTAGTACCTTAATACTAATCTTTAGATAGTTTTTTATGTCCGTATTCCCATGCAACTGGAGCTAAAATTACCGCAACAACTAACAGCAGTGCAGCGATTCCTAGTTGAGCAACCCAACTAACAATTTGTTCGAGGGAAACTATTCTACCTAGAAAAAAGGAGATGCTAACAATGATACTCGCCCAAACAGCAGCACCTCCGAAATTGCACAATAAAAATTGTTTATAAGGCATTCGAGTTATGCCAGCTAAAGGGCCAGCAAAAATTCTTAGTAAGGTGATAAAGCGACCAAAAAATACTGCTCGAACGGCATTTCTGCTATAACGTTCTTTTGCTTTTTCTAGCTGATGTTCTTGAATCCGAAAAGTTTTTCCAACTCTGACTAGTAATTGCCAGCCACCAGTTCTACCCACCCAGTAACCAAAATTATCCCCTAAAACTGCTCCTGCGATCGTGCTACCGAGAACCCACCAATAGTTTAATTCCCCACTGCCAGCTAAAAAACCGCCTATGATGGTGATAGTTTCTCCTGGTAAGGGAATTCCCATGTTTTCTAGGGCAATTCCGACAAACACTGCCCAGTAACCGTAAATACGGGCAATTTCCTGTAAATTATCTAAAGTAAATAGTTCAATCGACATTCAACGTCTTAACAAAGATTAACGTTCATCTTCATCTTGACGCGGATCGGGCAGGAGTGTCAACACAAGAAAACTTTAACGGAAGTTTAAGAAAGATTGTAAGAGCGATAGTTTACTTAGGTAGGTACGGCTAGACCTGGACGCAGTTTTGACCATTTACCTGTCTCCTGGACAAAGCTCTGACAGCCTACTACATCCCATTCCATCTCAATTGTCTCGCCCTCGGTGCGAATATTGACGTTGATGCTGGGTTCTACTGGTTCAAAGGTAGGATTTTCGGTTAGGTGAGCCTGTTGGTGCTGAGTTTCTACAGCATTATAAGTTTGACAGCGATCGACATAGTGGCAGTTAATACAGATACACATATTTTTTATACCTGGGCTTCATGCTTTAATTGTTAATCTAACAAATAGAGCAACTTATTGAAATAAATTGAAATAAATTTAAATGACTGTAGAACAAATCGAGTCATATTTAGCTAAGATAAATCTCCCTAATAACCTTAGTCAACTGCTCGAATCGGCTTATTTAGTTGGGGGTTCGGTGCGCGATGCGTTGTTACAGCGTCATCAAAAGTTTTTAGATTTAGATTTTGTCTTACCTAAAGAAGCGATCGCTACAGCCCGTAAGATTGCTAATCTATATCATGGCGGTTTTGTGATTTTAGATGAGGCTAGAGAAATTGCCAGGGTAGTATTTGACTGGGGAACTTTAGATCTAGCACGACAAGAAGGGTCTAGCCTCGAAACAGATTTAACTAGACGCGACTTTACGATTAATGCGATCGCCTGTAACCTTCACTCAAGAGAACTAGTAGATCCTTTAGGCGGATTGAAAGATCTACAGCAGGGCATTATACGAGCGGTTTCCTATCAAAATTTAGAAGACGATCCGTTAAGGTTATTAAGAGCATATCGTCAGGCTGCACAGCTAGATTTCACAATTGAAGCCGAAACTAGAACCGCTATTGGCGATCGTGCTTTTCTACTCAAGACAATTGCAGCAGAAAGAGTTCAGGCAGAACTAAACTATATCGTTATCGCGCCTCATAAAAACAAATGGCTGTCATTGGCTATAGAAGATGGTTTATTAAAGTATTGGTTGCCCGATGCAGCAACAGTAGAATTAGAGGCTGTAGATAAGGGAATCGAATATTGTCTGGGGTCTGGTTTAAATCTGCCTGAATTAACGGTGCTAGTGCATTTAGCTACCTTAGCTGCTAGCGATTCCGAACTTGCAGAGATACAGTTAACTCAACTAAAATACTCTCGCGCTCAAATCAAAGCAGTAATAAAGACGATAAAACATCTACCACAGTTACAGCAGATGAGCGGTCAAATGAGTTTACGAGAACAATACTTTTGGTTTTTATCAGTCAAAGAGGTTTTTTCGATTCTAGTAGCAAGGGCGATCGCTACAAAAGTACCTATGGAAATCTTAATTCCCCTAATTCAACGTTATTTAAATCCTAAAGATTCCGTTGTTTATCCTCAGTGTTTGGTTAGAGGTAACGATTTAATCAGCGAGTTAAACCTTAAGCCTTCTCCTCTTATCGGTGAATTACTTACAGAGATTCAGGTAGCTCAAATAGAATCAAAAATTTCTACACCACAACAGGCGATCGATTTTGCTCGGTCTATATTAAAAACTAAATATTAGAAACTAAATGCTAACCTATAGGCAATCTCTATAAGCGACACATCCAGTGAGGGCGAACAGCAATTCGCCCTTACCAAAAATTATTTGTTGCAGACTTTATTTGAATTGGGATAACTTTATTCTTTGAAACATATAGCAATTGCACTACTAGCCTTAATCAAAAAGTATTGGCGATCGCTCTCGCTATTTTGTCTGACAATTATCACTATCCTATCTTTATTACCATTACCAGAATTACCTCCCGTACCTGGGACAGATAAAACCCATCATTTTATTGCTTACGCATTATTAATGTTTCCCACAGCTTTAAGAAAGCCAAAAAACTGGCAGATAATTGTTCTGTTTTTTATCGGCTGGAGTGGAATTATCGAACTGATTCAACCTTACGTTAATCGTTACGCTGAATGGCAAGATTTAGCAGCCAACATCATCGGCTTAACCTGTGGATTCCTTGCGGTACAGGTCATAAAACGGCTTATTCCTATCGAGTCAAAACAAAAATAAATTTTCTAATAATTACTAAAGCAATAATCGCTATTTCGTAATTTCCTCATCCTTCATCCTTCTTGCTCCGTCCCTATGTCGGAGGTTTCCTCCGACGGGGCGGTGCGCTTTATCCTTTATCCTTTTTAAAGCCCCCAATACTCAACTCTTTCTTCTAACCAGCCTGACTTTTTCCATTTAGCGATCGCCAAATCGATTTGAGAACGTAATTCTCGATACTGTAAACCTTTGGGCATCACTACGGCTAACGCTGCACCCGATAACCTTTCAGGAAGTAAATTATAGGTAGGATATTCTTGTACCCAACCAGTAAGAATAGAGCGATCTCCAGCAAAAGCATCAGCCCGATTTGTTTCAATAAGTTCTAAGGCTTGTTGATAGGAATCTGCACCGATTAAAGTTGCATTGGGTAATCTGTTACGAACTACGGCAATAGTGGCAGAATTTTTTAGTACGGCAATTCTGCTTTGGGTTAAATCGTCTGTATTTTCAATCTCGGTATTTTTGGTAACTACACCAGTACCGTCTAAATAATAATAAGGACTAAAATCGACTATTCGACTACGAGGGGTAGTAACGGCAACTCTGGCGATCGCCAAATCCACCTCATCTTCTAAAATTACCTGCAATCGTTCTGTATTATTTACGGGAACAAATTCAATTGCTTCGGCATCTTCTAACAATTCTTCGGCTAACTTACGGGCAATATCGATTTCTAAGCCTACCAAGTTACCAGCTCGATCGGTAAAGCCCAAAGGACGCACATCATCTTTGACTGCGACCTTTAATTTACCTTCAGATACAATTTCTGACAATTCCCTAGCAGCTATTGCTTGCGGTGCGGTTGCTAATGCGATCGATATAACTAAATTTAAAAGCCCTTTCATTCTGCTAACGCATTTGTTTGCTGAAGCAAATTTAACACCTGGTGGGGATTTTATAGAATAACGTTAGCTTTGATTTGTTAATTTAGTATTGAAAACCATTAAAAGGCAAAATCGAATTTCGGTTTAATAAACACTTACACGGCGAGGTATACGGGTGCATCGAGTCTACGGAGATATTCAGTCTGGCAATTGCTACAAAATTAAGCTGCTAATGAATCATCTCGAAATCGAGCATGAGTGGATCGAGGTAAATATTTTGCAAGATGAAACGAAAACCGAAAAATTTTTAGCTAAAAACCCCAACGGAAAAATCCCCGTTCTCGAACTGACATCGGGAAAAAGTCTTTGGGAGTCTAATGCAATACTTAACTATCTAGCGCACGAAACTTCCTATTTACCTAGTGAGCCTTGGACGAGAGCCAAGGTTCTCCAGTGGCAATTCTTTGAACAATATAGCCACGAACCTTACATTGCAGTGGCTAGATTTATTGCTAAATATCTTGGATTGCCAGAAACACGCAGAGAAGAATTTGAGGCTAAACAGGTAGGTGGTAATAAAGCACTGGCTGTAATGGAGCGACAACTCCAAGAAACCCCATTCTTGGTCAATGACGTACTGACAATTGCAGATATTTCTTTATACGCTTATACGCACGTTGCCCATGAGGGTGGCTTTGAACTTTCGGCATATCCAGCTATTAAGTCTTGGCTATCACTCATATCCAGTCACCCGCGTCATATCACTATGTCTCAAGCAGCAGTATGACAAAGACAGACAATGTACATCCAATGCCGACAAGACACTGCCGTAACTAAATTTTGAAGTCGTTATTTCATTTGTTTGCTGAAGCAAATTTAACACCTGGTGGGGATTTTGTAGATTGATAATTTGTTTACTACCTCGATATTTTTTGAGGTTATCCGTATTTTTAGCTACCTTGGTTATGGGTTTGTATGCCAAGTATCCCTTTGGTCTAGCTCCTGGAATGAGTATTAATGCCTATTTCGCTTTTTCTATTGTACTAGGTTTAGGAATTGACTGGCGCGTGGCTTTAGCTGCGGTATTTATCGAGGGACTGATTTTTATTGTCATGTCTCTTTCTAAGATGCGTAG
Source organism: Waterburya sp. (assembly GCA_965214815.1). Classification (GTDB taxonomy): domain Bacteria; phylum Cyanobacteriota; class Cyanobacteriia; order Cyanobacteriales; family Xenococcaceae; genus Waterburya. The sequence continues at coordinate 5,459,636 of CBDCCL010000002.1, read as the reverse complement.
CCGTATTGTAGCTGCCATACCAGACTGCCTCAAACACGCTACCGCTGCGGGAATCGGTTTATTTATTGCCTATATTGCCCTAACTAATAATTCGGGAATCATTGTTACTAGCGAGTCTACTACTACAACCTTGGGTAATTTAGCCGATCCTAATACTTTGATGGCGATCGCAGGTATTTTGATTACCGCTGCTTTTGTAGCGCGGAGAATTAGAGGTGCGTTACTTATTGGGATCTTTGCCACCGCCTTACTTGGTTGGATTTTAGGCATTGCTCCTTGGCCTGAAGGTATTGTTAGTTTTCCCGCATTTCCAGTTCATATTGCAGGGCAGGCTTTTGTAGGTTTAGCAGGAGTCTTGGATAACAATATCTGGAACTTACTAGCGGTATTGTTTGTTTTTCTGTTCGTCGATACTTTCGACACGGTGGGAACTCTAACAGGAGTTGGTGTCAAAGCAGGTTTTATGGACGAAAAAGGAGAATTACCTCGCGCTAGTAAAGCATTTATGGCAGATGCGATCGATCGGTACTACTGCTGGTGCAGCTTTAGGAACATCTACCGTAGCTACCTACATCGAGTCGGCTGCTGGTGTCTCTGAAGGTGGGCGCAGTGGCTTTACTGCCGTAGTCACCTCTATTTTGTTTGCCTTGGCAATCTTTTTTACACCCTTGCTTTCGGCTATTCCTCCCTTTGCTACCGCACCTGTATTATTAATCGTTGGCGTGTTGATGGCGGGTAGCATTACCGAAATAAATTGGGACGATCCAGCAGAATCAATACCGTCTTTTTTAACTATTTTATTTATTCCTCTTAGCTTTTCAATTGCCGAAGGTTTAGCAGTTGGTTTTATTAGCTATCCGATACTCAAAGCTATCCAAGGTAAAGCACACGAAACAGATCTAACCGTTTGGATTTTAGCAGCCGTATTTTTGTTGCGGTTTGTCTTTTTAGCCTTGGAAATAGGTGCGTAAATAGTTTAGCTGAATATGATTAGGAAAGAAAATACGGCGTTGCATCACAAAGGGATGGTAAGGGGTGACTTGGGGACTTGGGGACTTGGGGACTTGGGGAATAATTAGTCTTTGGTTTTGTTAAATCATCCCATAACTGTGCAATGCCGAAAATACTAGTCTTTCTCTAATTATTAAAAAAAGACTTGACCAAACTACCAAATCTCGTTAATATAACTAAGTCGGTTAATAAATCGAACAAGTGCGGATGTCGTATAGTGGTAATACCTTAGCCTTCCAAGCTAAAGCTAGGGGTTCGATTCCCCTCATCCGCTTTTTAGATTAAGTTATCAGTTTCAGAGTATTGAGACAAAATTCAACACAAGGTTGGTTTGTACAAGCTTGGCAGTATTGTAAAGCTTGCTGTTATCTAGGCTGGATGCCTATTTTAAACCGCACATCCTACCTACTCATTATGCAATGCAAAACATTACTATTAGAAGGTAGCATTGACCGAGTTTACTATCCTTTGTCATAGAAATGAAAGCTGAAGAATATCTAAGTCAGAACCAAAAATCAATTAGAGAAGAATGCCTTGCTATTACGGGCAAAGGCTCAAACGCAATCATTACTCTCAAGGAAAACGGCGGAAGCTACGTTCATAAAATAAGTACGGTCGAGCAATTTACCGAGGCAATACCCGACAATGAATTCTTCAAGAAGATGCGGGATGGTATTACTAATGCTGTATTAAATAAGGTGATTCCTATAGTCATTTTTGAAGAACAAAAAGCAAGAATCATCAGTATTCCAGATTATTTGGAAGTAAAATAAGTTAATAATTGGTTTGGCGATCGCAAAGAGTACTGGTCGGGTAATCGCGCTTATCATTCTACTCGTTCACACCAAAAGCATATTGGAATACAATAGGATCGTAATATTCTCGAAACAGTTCTATTTTGCCGTCTACGACCTGAAATAGTCCACCATATCCCTGGTTATAGTTGCCTCTTGTGGGAATTATTTATACATCCCCTTTACTTGGGTTTCAATATTAGATATTTCGTGTCGAGTGCGATCGAATCCTGGTAGACTACTCGCCCATTGGGTCTTTAATGCTTGAGGACTTTCAAGTTCGACTTCTCCGCCGAATGCCGAGGTGTAATCTATTTCAACTTCTTCAGCGTAAAGTTGTTCTAAACTTTCAAAATTACCTCGATCGGCTAAGTTGGCAACACTTTCAACGATAGTCTCAATAGCAACTTCATTGGTCGTCAAGACTTTAGAAGAATTGGAAGGATTAACTGCAAGTGTCATCAATAATACTCCTGTAATAGCTGTGACGATAATGTGTTTCATAAATGTTCTAGTTTGTCGATCTTCAGGTTTAGATGCAGTGGAGATTTATGCGATCGCCAATAAATACCGAAACTAATCAAAATCTGCCTACCCTAAGATTTAACCATCGACCGAGAGATAAATTCAGTTCCACACTCAGAATATGTTTTAACGGAGTCAACGCAAGTACCTTGCAGGATTAAAGTAAGGGGTAGTGTTGATTTGTCTTGTTAATTATCTTTCCCCAACTAAGTAGAGTGACAATTTCTATTGGATAATCAACAAAGCAGCTAGATGAGGTTTGAGGAAAAGAAATGAAAGTATTAGTTACTGGGGCGACGGGAAAAACGGGTTCGCTTGTCTTAAAAAAACTACGGGATGAGCCAGATAAATTTGAGACAGTTGGTTTTGCGCGATCGCAAGCCAAAATTGAAGAACTATTCGGCTCGAAAGGTTTTGTTATCGGCGACATCAAAGACAAGTCCAGCTTAAATTCGGCGATATCTGGCTGCGATGCTTTGGTTATTCTTACCAGTGCTGTTCCTAAAATGGTTACACCACCCTCCCAAGGACAAAGACCAGAATTCGAGTTTGCACCCCAAGGACTTCCCGAAGAAGTAGACTGGGTAGGACAAAAAAATCAGATTGATGCAGCCAAACAAGCAGGGGTTAAACATATCGTTTTAGTCGGCTCGATGGGTGGCACTAACCAGGATCATCCCCTCAACCGCATTGGCAACGCTAACATTTTAGTCTGGAAGCGCAAAGCCGAACAGTATTTAATTGATTCGGGTATCGACTACACTATTATTCGCGCTGGCGGTTTATTAGACAAACAGGGTGGAGTCAGACAACTGCTAGTAGGTAAAGACGACGCATTTCTAAACGATCCACCTAATGGGATTCCTACCTCAATTCCTAGAGCCGATATAGCCTCTGTAGTGGTTCAGGCTCTAAAACAATCCAATGCTCGAAATAAAGCTTTTGATATCATCTCTAAACCAGAAGACGCTCCTGATGCTGTTGTAACAACCGACTTTGCTGGCTTATTTGAACAAACTACGGCGGGAATTTGAGGATTGAAGTAGATATAAAAGAAAACAAAAATATTTACTCGCTATTTAACACGCCTAAGTTTAGACGTATATTCGTGCATAGCTCGATCGATAAAAAAGCGATGCCTCTGCATGACTAACTTTATGTCGCTTACGGCGATCGCTTTATATCTCCAAAGTCTTATTATTTTGTCTTCAGCGATCGAGGTACTGCGATAATATCAGGGTTTTATAACATCAGGTTTTCAAAACATAATTTAGTACAACGCTCTGTAGTAATATTATTCAGTTCTAACTAAAGGCAATTTTATTGGGTCTAATTGTCATGGAGAAACTAACTTATATATAGATGTAAACATGACAGCAGCAAAAATAGAATTCGATCGTGATCGCGCACACGAATACGACCTAGATATCCGTAAGGCGATCCCTGGTTATGAGGCTTTGCATGGTATGGCACATAGCTTACTACAGACCAACTTAAGTAAATCAGCTAAATTGTTAGTTGTTGGTTCGGGGACTGGAATGGAGTTAGTTAATTATTGTCAGCAAAATCTAACATGGTCGCTTACAGGGGTAGAACCTTCAGCAGAGATGATGGCGATTGCGGAAGAAGAACTCACTACTCTGGGATATAGAGAACTGATCGATCTACATACGGGTTACGTTAGTAGCTTACCAGAAACCGAACCGATGGACGCAGCTACATTAATGCTGGTGATGCACTTTCTTCGGGATGATGGTTCTAAACTGCAATTATTACAAGACATTGCACGACACTTAAAACCTGGCGCACAATTAGTTTTAGCCGATCTTTATGGCGATCGATCCAAGCCTTATTTTGCTAAATTAAGAAAGGCTTGGCAAGCTCTTTATTTTAGTCAGTTAGATGATGAATCTAGAGTCAAAGCAGAAGCAAACTTTCAGACTTCTATTGACAACTCGATATATTTTGTAAGTGAAGCAAGAATTATCGAACTATTGCAGGCTGCTGGATTTAGCAACATCACTAAATTTTATAATGCTTTTTTATTTGGTGGTTGGATTGCTCAATACACTGAGAGCTAGTGTTTATCCTATCTATTTTACTTACTTACACACAAACTAACTATGACTGAACCAATTCGCATTTTGATGTGCGCTCCCGATCATTACGATGTAGATTACGTAATTAACCCTTGGATGGAAGGAAATATACATAAATCTTCCCGCGACAAGGCTGTAGAACAGTGGTCTAAACTGAATTTTGTCTTGAATGATATTGCCAAAGTAGATTTAGTTGAGGGACAGCCTGGCGTACCCGATATGGTATTTACTGCTAATGCAGGTTTGGTATTAGGAGATAATGCGGTTCTCAGTCGCTTTTATCATCCCGAACGCCAAGGGGAAGAACCATACTTTAAAAAGTGGTTTGAAGACAACGGCTTTAATGTATTTGAATTACCCCAAGACTTACCCTTTGAAGGTGCGGGAGATGCTTTATTAGACCGTGAAGGGCGTTGGTTGTGGGCTGGCTATGGTTTTCGTTCCGAACTAGATTCTCATCCATACATTGCTAAGTGGTTGGATATTGAAGTATTGTCTTTGCGTCTAATTGACGATCGCTTTTATCATTTAGATACCTGTTTCTGTCCTCTATCGGGAGGCTATTTACTTTACTATCCTGGAGCGTTTGATTCTTATTCCAACCATATTATTGAAGGGCGCGTTCCCGCAGAGAAACGAATTGCGATCGCCGAAGCAGATGCGATTAACTTTGCCTGCAACAGCGTCAACGTCGGACAGAAGGTAGTGATGAATAAGGCGAGCGACAGCCTGAAGCAGCGTCTGGGTGATGCGGGTTTTGAAGTTATTGAAACACCTTTAACCGAATTTCTCAAGGCAGGTGGTGCTGCTAAGTGCCTAACCCTAAGAATTAACGAGCCAGTATTACCAGATGTTCACGCCAGTACTCCTGTAGAAAGCCGTGTACTGCACATGGAAGGACATTTGTTAGATGCAGGAATTATGAACCGTTCCTTAGATCTTGTGGTAGATAACGGCGGTAGCTTCAAGGTATTAAACTTTAACCTGGGCGTAGAAAGACAGAGTAGCTCTAATGCTGACGTGCGTGTTTCTGCCCCCGACCATGAAGTCATGGAAAAAATCATGAGTCAGTTAATCGAAATTGGCGCGATCGTTCCAGAGGAAGATGGTAAGAATGCCGTTACCGAAGCCTGCGATCTCGATGGTGTCGCCCCCGATGACTTTTACGTTAGCAATATCTATCCCACTGAGGTTAGAGTTAACGATCGCTGGATTCGAGTGCAAAAGCAACGCATGGACGGGGCAATTGTTATTAGCGAAGATGCTAACGGCGCAACGGCTGAATGTAGAATTCTACGAGATTTAAATAAAGGCGATCGCGTTGTTGTTGGCGTAGATGGTATTCGTAGCGTCCGTAAAAAATCGAATCGAGAACTCAAAGCCAAAGAAGAATTTAGCTTCATGGGTGCGGGAGTATCTAGCGAAAGACGAGTCGAACTAGTAGTAGAACAAATCGCCTGGGAACTCAGACAGATTCGCGATCGCGGTGGTAAAGTTGTCGTAACAGCAGGCCCTGTGGTCATCCATACAGGAGGCGCGAAACATCTTTCCAGCTTAGTCAGAGAAGGCTATGTACAGGGCTTGTTGGGCGGTAATGCGATCGCCGTTCACGATATCGAACAGTCACTGATGGGGACTTCTTTGGGTGTCGATATGCAGAAAGGTACTCCCGTAAGAGGCGGACACCGCCATCATTTGAAGGTGATTAATACAGTACGGCGTTACGGCAGCATTGCCAAAGCGGTAGAACAGGGAGTCATTACGGGCGGAATTATGTATGAATGCGTTAAGCATAACGTACCTTTCGCCCTAGCTGGTTCGATTCGCGATGATGGACCTTTGCCCGATACCCAAATGGATCTAATTAAAGCCCAAGAAGAATACGCCCAGCTACTCGAAGGTACAGACATGATTTTGATGCTGTCTACCATGCTGCACTCTATCGGTGTCGGTAATATGACCCCTGCGGGTGTGAAAATGGTTTGTGTAGATATCAATCCTGCCGTAGTTACTAAGTTAAGCGATCGCGGTTCAGTAGAATCAGTCGGCGTAGTAACAGATGTCGGCTTGTTCCTCAGCCTGTTGGTTAATCAATTAGATAAGCTAACAAGTCCTTACCAGACTGCTTGAGTTTCAAGTAAATAATTTTTAAATAATTTGATGGTGTGAGTAGGGAATAATTTCTCTACTCTTTTTTTATAATGACCAACGCCAAACCGATACCCGCGTTGGTAGTTAAGGTACTATTGTTTACAGTGTAAAACATTTCAAAAATGCGCTGTCTTTGTGATTCTGCAATCCCCGAACCGTCATCGGCGATCGCAAATTCGTAATATGCTCCTCGATCTTTTGCCTAGATTAAAATCTTGCCTCCATCGCGATCGATAACCATGCCCACCCTACAATGTTCCTCGTTCCTCATTCCTCGTTCCTCGTTCCTCATTCCTCATTCTTCTCCTGCATGATAAGAACTTCTAACCAAGGGTGCAGATCGCACGTGGGAAAATCCCAGATCGCGAGCGATCGCACCTAAACGGGTAAATTCATCGGGAGTCCAGTACTTTTCTACGGGGAGATGAGCGAGGGATGGACGCATATACTGACCGATAGTCAGGCGATCGCAATTTATTTTTCTCAAATCCTTTAAAGTCTGAATAATTTCGGCTTCGGTTTCTCCCAAACCCAACATTAAACCCGACTTGGTAGGAATATCAGGATCTAATTCTTTTACTAAACGCAAAACATTGAGGGAGCGAGCGTATTTTGCGCCTCTTCTTACAGGTGCTTGTAAACGTTCTATTGTTTCTAAATTATGGTTGTAACAGGCTGGTTGGGCTGCCACTACTGTAGCCACTCGTTCTTTTTGGGAGATCGCAGCTTGTTTGCCACTCCAGAAATCGGGTGTCAAGACTTCAATTTTTGTCTGAGGATTATCAGCTCGAATCTCGGTCATCACCTTAACAAACCACTGCGCCCCTCCGTCTGGCAGATCGTCCCTAGCTACAGAAGTCAGCACGACATAGCGTAAACCAAGCATCCGAACCGCATCAGCTACCTTTTGAGGTTCTTCTGGATCTAAAACCATAGGCGCAGAACCTTTTTCTACCTGACAAAACGCGCAGGCGCGAGTACAGGTTTGACCCATCAATAAAAAAGTTGCCGTCTGGTTGGCATAACATTCTCCACGATTGGGACACCTACCCTCTTCGCAAATCGTGTGAATATTTTTTTGTTTGATAATTCGTTGTACGGTAGACAACTCACTTGCCTTACCAATAGGTCGTTTTAACCAAGGTGGCAGAGACTTTACCTCTGTACGCCAACGATTATTCGAGTAAGATCTAGATTGATTCATAAAGTACGCGATCGTCAGCAATAATACCTAAATTAAGATCCAAAAATAATTGCTACTTAGATATATTTTGCTGTTATTTTAGTAGTTTAAAAGGGAACTCTAAACTTGTAAACCAAAACTAATTGCCAAAATCAGTTTAGTAGATTTCAGGCACGAAGAGTTAGTCGTTTAGGAGTAAACTGTGTCTAGCCACAAAGTTATAGTTATTGATGATAGTAAAGTCATTAGAATGCGAGTCAAAGATATGTTGCCTGAAGGTAACTTTGACATTATTGAAGCTAAAGATGGTCTTGAAGGATTCAATTTGATTAAGACCGAAAATCCTAATTTAATTATGCTAGATTTCCTACTACCGAAGATGAGTGGTTGGGAAGTGTATCAAGAAATTCAAAAACAATCACAGTTTCGCTCTATTCCTTTGGTGCTTATGTCGGGACGAAAGGAAGAAGTCACCGATAAAATATCCGAACCTTTTGAGCACTTTTCTTTTGTCGAAAAACCTTTCGATCGCGAACAGCTCATTAGTGCGATTCGTGATGCGATGATCAAGGCTAAAAAGCAGCCTCAAACTTCTACTGTTGACTCGTCTGGCGCACTAAACGCACCAGACATAGAAGCTTTGACTACAGAAATAGAACAGTTGAAGCTTCAAGTAACCAATCTAAAGCAAGAATCCGAACAGTTGAAAAAGCAGTTTAATCAGCTAGTTAGTTTTATTAAACAAAAATTGAAATAGTAATGCGTGCGATCGCACAAATCGCTTAAATTAAATTAGTTCTAACTATATAACCTGAGTTGGCATCGAAGCTAAAATTTTTGAAAGGCTTACAGCAGCTAGCAACTTCCACAGATAAATCTTCTTAATCCGAACTGACGTTATATAATACTGGTTGGACAACCAAACACAGTTTTTTTGCTACATGAGTACCCAAGCGGGTTTTATCTTCAAAATTTTATTGTTGTCTACAGGAATATCTCTATTAATTAAGTACGGAGGTGAGTATTTACTACTAAAGCCAATGACGACAACCGCTTTGACTATAGTATTACTGCCCTCATTAGTTATGGGATTAATTTTGGGCTGGCGATATCGACAAATTTCTCCTCGCCGCGATCGTTTGTAGACTTTGCTAAAATTTACAGCCTGAAATCTTTGATTAACTATTGACTGTTAACTGTTTTAATCTCGTTTCATAGCTCTTGCCATAGCTCGTTGGTCGTCGCGTTTTTTTGCCGTTTCTCGCTTGTCGTGAAGTTTTTTACCTTTACCCAAGCCAATGGCGACTTTAACCCTACCGCCTTTAAAATACATTTTTAGCGGAACTAAGGTCAAGCCTTTTTGTTCTGTTTGTCCGATCAGTTTGTTAATTTCTTTGCGGTGCAGCAATAGTTTGCGAACTCTTAAAGGCTCGTGGTTAAAATGACTTCCTCCCGCTTGATAAGGAGAAATATGGACATTGCTCAACCAAGCTTCATTGTTTTTGATAAAGGCATAGCCGTCTCGGAGGTTAACTTTTCCAGCGCGAATTGATTTAACCTCTGTACCAACCAGTTCGATACCTGCTTCGTAAGTTTCAAGTATTTCATAAAGATAACGAGCCTGACGATTATCACTAACTATTTTGATACCTGCTGTTTTTTCAGCCATTTTAGATCGTTTTTGGAACTTACTGACAATCTATTAGTATATCATTCAGCTTTTATAGCAATTTATATCTATAGTCTGAATAGAGCGATCGCCCTTGTGATTCACAATTGGCATTCTATAATATGTAACTGAACCAGCTATTCGTTTCGACTGAAGGTTTCTCGTCCAGTAACACTTTCTATAGCTGCTAAGGCTGCTGCCGATCCTGCAATAATATCTCTTTCTTCTCCGCCTAAATAAACCCTGCCAAAGCTGCCAATTGCCGTTACTTTTAAAATATTAATTAGTGCTGCTTTCTCGGCTTCGTTAGCTGCCAATGCTGCGTAAGCTGCGGGCTGTACTTCCAAAACATATAAAGTTTGTCCTTCTAATAGCATTTGTCCGCGACAGTCACGATTGACCAACTGTGCTTGATAGGCATCAATATTGCGGATAATTTGGCTCGATACCACTCTTGGTTTAATACCATCGCGCTGCTTTACGTCTAAGGCACTCAAAATCGCTCTACCTGCTGCCTTTACCTCTCCCTGATTGCTGGCGTGAATCTCTAATAAGCCATAAAGCCTTTCAACAAACTGAACTCCAGGACGAACCACCGCCGATTTTAAAGCAATATCTGTGATGCGGTTTATTTCAATTCCAGGGGATATTTCAATCCACAGAGAAGCATCTCCTGGTAGGGGCAAAAATCCCAGTGCTACTGTACCAATATAGGCTGCGTTTTGTGCCTGTAGGCGATCTAAATACACATAACTACGAAGTTCTACACCCAAAATTTTATACCTCAGTCAGAAAATATTCGCGAAGCCATTTCCAGCTAACCAGTTTGTGTCGGCAATTGTAAAGAGTAAGATTAATTTTTAAAATAATGAGTGATTATTTACTGAAAATAATTTTAGTTCTAAATCATTACACACTTATGTTTGACTACAAATAATCGCTCGAAACTCATAGATTATTCCGCTATGAAACGGCTGGTTAATCTACAACTGGGTTTAGTTGCTTGCCAAAGTAAAGTAAAAAAGCGAAGATATTGTTTACCAAACCAGAATAAATGTTAGTCACCAATTTACCTAGTAGAGTGTTTATATAGAAAGAGTGTATATGAAGTATAGTGTCAATTTTCTAGTTTAAAGCCTCTTATGAACGCTCCAAATACGAATCCTTTCCTATTTGTAACTGATTTAGATAACACTTTGGTTGGTGATGATGCTGCATTATCAAAGCTTAATGAGCAGTTGGCTAACCATCGTCAGAAGTACCAGAGCAAGATTGTGTATGCTACAGGGCGATCGCTTTATTTATATTGTTTATTAGCAGAAGATAAATGTTTACTTCCCCCCGATGCCCTGATAACTGCTGTGGGGACAGAAATGTATTTCGACCAGCAGATCGAACATTACGACCCAGAATGGGCAAAAATTCTATCTCAAGGATGGAATCGGGAAGAAATAGTAGCGATCGCTAGTCAATTCGAGAAGCTACAATCGCAACCAAATTCAGAACAAAATCCATTCAAAATCAGCTACTATTTAGCCGAAAACGAAGCAGAAGAAACCATTGCTAAGTTAAAATCCGCCTTAAATGAGCATAACTATGAAATAAAATTAATTTATAGTGCGGGACAAGATTTAGATTTGCTCCCAAAAAATGGAGATAAAGGTTTAGCAGTACAGTTTTTACGTCAAAAATGGGAGATAGCTTCAGAGAGAACTATAGTCTGTGGCGATTCTGGTAATGATATTTCCATGTTTGAAGGAGAAGAAAAAGGTTTAATCGTTGGCAATGCCAAACCAGAATTACGCCAGTGGTATGAAGCTAATAGCAGCGATAATCATTATCTAGCTAACTCTGATTGTGCGGGGGGAATTCTTGAAGGTTTAAAACACTTTGGATTTTTATAATCCTTGGCGGGGCAAAAATTGTTCTTAGTCGATCGTAACCTTCGAGTGGAAGATAGTACGGCGTTAGTCTTTTCCCATAATCACTTTTTATTTGGCTTTAAAGCCTCATCTAAGAAGGATGACTTTTTTAGTAGTTAGTTTGAACTAAGAGCTAAGAACAAACTAGTATTTACTAAGCATTTAAAAAGTTTTGGCTTGAACGATCGCACTCGATCTTGCTAAGGGGTGCGATAACAAAAGTTTAGTTGGTATAAGACTTAATCAAAATACCGATAAAGGCAAACAAGCCTGTAAAGAATATCGATACAGCCACTGCGAACGCTAGAGAAGAACGAGATTTATATCTATATACTTCATGTTGAATGTGACGCAATTCTTGGCGATGTTCTAAAGCAGCCAGAATAATTGCGCTAGTGCCAATACCGATAAAAGAAAGACCTAAAATTCTAGTTAGATGTATTGGATCGTCAGTGTATTCATAAACCGTCGATTTTTGTAATACTGTTACGATTCGATCTACCCCAAACCCAAAACTAATCAAAGATAAACAGGTACGAATCCAAGCCATTAAGGTACGTTCTGCTGCTGCACGGTTTCGTTCTTTAGCTAGTTCTGTATTCGTGCTTGGTTTTTTATTCATGACAAGATAGATTTCCCTACAGCAGTTCTAATTTTATGCTAAATGTAATTTTCTTCGACCAATAACAGACTTGAGTTAATCTTATTTACGCAGGGTCATTAAATAAAAGATGAGAATTTTTATTAGTACTGGTGAAGTTTCTGGCGATTTACAGGGAGCAATGTTAATAAAATCCCTGTATAAGATTGCTGCATCGCGAAACATTGACCTAGAAGTTGCTGGTTTGGGTGGCGATCGCATGAAAACAGCAGGAGCAAAAATTATAGCCGATACCGCACCAATTGGTTCGATGGGCTTTGTCGAAGCTATCCCCTTTGTTTTACCTACTATTAAGATTCAGAACCTAGCTAAAAAATATCTTCGTGAAAATCCTCCCGATATTCTAGTTTTAATTGACTATCCTGCTTCTAATTTAGCCCTGTCGAGTTATGTCAAGCAGCATCTACCTCAAATTCAAGTCGTCTATTACATTGCGCCTCAAGATTGGGTAGTACCGATGCTCAATAATACGCCCAAGATTGCTAAAGTTGTCGATAAACTACTGGCGATCTTTCCAGCAGAAGCTGAATATTTCAAAAATAAAGGTATCGACGTTACCTGGGTAGGGCATCCTTTGTTAGATCGAATGCAGCAAGCACCCGATAAAAAGCAAGCAAGATTGAACTTGCAATTAGAACCTGAAGCTAAAATAGTTACCCTGTTACCCGCTTCTCGTCAGCAGGAGATAAAATATTTGCTTCCCGTAATGTGCGAGGCTGCATGGCAGATTTCTCAACAGCTACCAGTCGAGTTTTTAATTCCCGTCTCTCTGCCCCAGTATCGTCCTGCAATTACCGCTGCCATAGAAGAATATAATTTGCCTGCAAAAATTGTAGAGGATCGAACCCTTGATGCGATCGCTGCTGCCGATCTGGCTATTACTAAATCAGGTACGGTTAATCTAGAAATTGCTTTACTCGATGTTCCTCAAATAGTCGTCTACCGAATTAATCCCCTTACCGCCTGGATCGCTCGTAGATTGGGTTTTTCAATACCTTTAATGTCTCCACCTAATTTAGTGGTTAACCGTAAGCTAGTTCCTGAATTACAGCAAGAAGAGGTAAGGAGCGAGAATATTACTAATGAAGCCCTTAAACTGCTGTCAGGTTTCCATACCAGAGAAATTATTGCAGGCTATCAAGAAATGCGATCGCGTTTGGGTACGGTAGGAGTTGGCGATCGGGTTGCAAATGAAATTATTAATTTAACTAGGGTAAAATAAAAAAACTCTCAAATTTTATAAAATTTGAGAGAATAGGAATTATTGCTGAAATCGAGCTTTTAGATTTAAACGCCTCTTTTTAAAGAAATTTCTACCTGTCTGAACTCTTGATCCAGTCGTTTTCTAAGCTTTTCTGGTACGGGACGATTACCGTAAGAACTATAGTAACCTGCGATCGCATTTAACGCAGTTTGCATAGTAGTAAACGAGCGAAGACCAGAAGTGTTGGGATCGCGACGATAGCGAGAAGCATAATCGCTAATTTGTCGGCGTGCTAGAGTCACTACCTCTTTCTTATTTGAGGCATCATCGGGTAGCTCGATCGCGGTTCTTAAATTATCTAGTATTGCTATAGTATCTTCGCGATAGTTGCCCGATAATCCAGAAGGATTGGAAGTACAGCCCATTAAGCTCATAGCAACTACTAAGACCAATGCTAGTAGACGAGATCGGTATTTTTTAGAAAACATAATTTTAATTTTGCGTATAACGCTCCCAGGTTCAACCTATATTATCAAGAAATTGACCGCGATCGGCGGGGGGATTTTACCTTTAAGGGTCGCGATCGCAGCTTGCTTTTAATTCGGTAATTAGATCGCGATCGCACTCATTAGCCAAAGCGACCACTCACATACTGCTGAGTCGCTTCTTGTTGAGGATTTTGGAAAATTTCTTCTGTCGGAGCAAATTCGGCTAAATAACCCTGACGATTACCACCCTCAACTTCGGTAACGTTGAAAAATCCTGTATAATCGGCTACTCGTGAAGCCTGCTGCATATTGTGAGTAACGATTACAATCGTATACTCTTGTTTTAGCTGGTGAATTAATTCTTCTACTTTTAGAGTCGAAATTGGATCTAGAGCCGAACATGGTTCATCCATCAGAACTACATCGGGCTGTAGGGCGATGGTGCGAGCGATACACAGTCTTTGTTGCTGTCCACCACTAAGAGCCAGACCACTTTGCTTGAGCTTGTCCTTCACTTCATCCCATAATGCTGCGCTACGAAGCGATCGCTCTACCAATTCATCCATATCCCCTTTGTAGCCATTAATTCTAGCTCCAAAAGCAATGTTGTCATAAATAGATTTAGGAAAAGGGTTTGGTCTTTGAAAAACCATTCCGATTTTACGTCGTACCTGAACGGGATCGATATCTTTTCCGTAAAGGTTTTGGTCGTTGTAAGTTACTAATCCTTCTAAGCGAAAGATCGGAATCAGATCGTTGAGGCGATTGTAGCAGCGTAATAGGGTGCTTTTACCACAGCCAGAAGGACCGATAAATGCCGTAACTTTGTTTTTAGAAATATCTAAATAAATACCTTTTACTGCTAAAAAATCACCGTAATATACATTGACGTTTTCTGTCTGTAAAACTGTTTCTGTTCGCTCGGCAGCCTGTGCATCGTAAATCATAAAACCTGCTTGCTCTAAAATTAAAATTTATAAATTATGCTGTTCTTTCTTGCTTGAGTTAGACTTAATCTTAATAATCGATAGTTATGGCTATTTTAACTTTTCATTAAAGAATTATTGATTTAAGTCTTAATCTTCACTTAACACTTAAACGTAATTTGTGTTGAAAAATAATGCTTAAAGTATATTACGCCAAATTTGAACAAATAAATAAATATTATCTATTTACATTTAGCGTTTAGTGTGGATGAAATTTTATTACCAATCGTCCTATTATTGTATAAATTTTGCCAAGTAATTTAGAAAATGCGCTCGATCGCGCGAACGAGCGATCGCTATTTAGGCAAGATTAACTGCTTGGGGACGATAATAACGTTGATAAAAGTCAGGATCGAGTTGATGTGCTTGGTAGGCTAGTAAAGTGCGAAAAGCACCAGTAGTGGCAGGAAAACGACCGTAACGATTGTAAATATATTCGCAGCAGGCGATGGTGGCTGCGATCGCTCGATCGGAGTATTGGGGAATTGCTGCCTGTACGGCTTTACCGTCTTGCCAGCCTGTTACTTCTCCTCCATCGCGAAACGTTCCCTGTTTGGCATTGTACTTGTGGTCGATAAAAGCAAGTACTGCTTCTTCCATATTCTGATAATAGGGCGGAGCGTAATTTTTGAGCAGCACCTCACCGTCTTTTTCCAGTCCTACAGCATTAGGAACGTCCGTTTCCTTGCCCATCCATCGAACGATTTTACTGGTTAAGGGGTTCATCCCGCTCAATTTGGTAAACGGTATTTTATCCATACGGAAGCCTAGTAATTCAAACCAGATGTAGGGGTGAGCTGCGAAGTGAGGATAGCCACCCAAACCTAGCATACTGCTCATCAAGCCTAAATTTTGATGAATCGAACCCTGTTCCCAGGCGATAAATTCGGCGATCGAAGTTTCTGCTGCACTTATGTACATAAAAGACTCTTTGCTTAGGTCGTCTTCAAGATGTCCGCCTTTAGACTTGCCAAACTTTTCTACACCTGCGGGTTTATAACCGTTACGTTCGTCTACCATGAAAAAGCCAATGTTTTCACTAAACATTGACAGCATGACGTTAATATACAGACCAGATAATTCGTTAACTGCTAAGAAGTAGGTAGTACTAGGTACGTTGGCAGCCCAGGCATTAAATGGCATTAAATAGGGAAGTTTTCGGGGAAGATCGATTCGGCAATCGGCAATTTTTACGCGACTGCGCTCGTACAGCTCGACAAACTGCTGCTTTTGCGACATCTCGATTAAACTAGGGATTTCGGTACGAGGATAGTCTTGGGGACGCTTGAGCATCCACGTGCCTTCATCGTTCGCTACGAAAACAGTAACCCCATGAATCGCATCCGCACTGGCAACGGTACGACCAATAAAGTTAACCATAATATTACCACCGCTACCCGTCGAACCTTTATCTACGGTCGCATAGGGTAACTCAGCCAAAGCATAACCCGTTACCCCTGAAGCAGCAAATCCTAAAAGTGCTTCTTGTTCTAAAGTCAAGGGTTGCGGTTGATGTTGACTTTGATAGTCTAAAGCTCCACCCAACTTCATACCCTTTCCAAAGCGACGCGATCGCCGTTGAAGCATTGCCTCAATTAACGAGTAATCTTTTTTACCTGTCATAATTATTATGTTGTAAAAAGTACGAACACTTTAAACTGGTTAGCCTATATACTGCCTGTACGTCGTTGGAATTAATTTTAGCGTTATATTGGGCTATTGCCGTTACGAATATTTACAATGATAAGTAAGGTGTATAGTAAACAACAGTTATGAATCTTACTTATTTAGATAGCAATTCCTGGCTCATCGAACTTGACGGTAAAAGAATTTTACTCGATCCTTGGCTGGTGGGAGACTTGGTGTTTAGCAATCAAGAATGGTTGTTCAAAAGTCACAAAAACAATCCTCAGCCAATTCCTGAAAACATCGACATGATTCTTCTTTCCCAAGGATTAGAAGATCATGCTCATCCCCCCACCCTTAAAAAACTAGACTACGATCTTCGGGTGGTCGCTTCTCCTAACGCAGCTAAAGTAGTTAAGGAATTGGGCTATATCAACGTAACTACTTTGGAACATGGAGAAACATTTCAATTAGGCAAAGAAATAGAAATCAAGGCTGTACCAGGTTCGCCAATTGGACCAACTTTAGTAGAAAACGGCTACATCATTAAAGGTTTGGAGTCGGGTAAAAACATCTACTACGAACCCCACGGTAATCATTCAGACTGTCTTAAGGAGGCAGCACCTATTGATGTAATTATTACCCCACTTGTGAGCTTAAAGCTACCGCTAGTAGGAGCAGTAGTTAAAGGTCAAGAAGCAGCCTTAAAAGTATGCAAACAGCTAAAACCTCAGGTAATTTTATCTACCGCAGCAGGGGGAGATGTCGAGACAGAAGGAATGTTAGTGTCAATTATAAAATCAGATGGCGATGTAGAAAAATTCAATCGTCTTTTAATAGAAAACAATCTGTCAACTAAAGCAATCGATCCGCAATCTGGAGAGACAATCGAACTCTCTTTAGTTTAAGATTGCTCGAAAAAAAAAGTATCGGGATTGACCAAAGCTAAAGTAACGCGATCGCAATTGACTACATGAATAACAAACGCATTTCCATCTCTTCGATTAATATTATCCTGCTAGTTACTTTGCCCTTGCTGTTGATTCTTTTGTGGCAGCTTAGAAGTTTAATAGTAATCTTAATGATTTCTGTAGTACTTGCTGCTACCCTAGCTCCTGTAGTAAATATGACTCAAAACGTGGGAATTCCCAGAGTTTTGACCGTGTTACTGGTTTATGCTGCTTTGATCGGCACTCTAACGGGTTTTGGCTTGATTATTGGACCGACAGTAGTTCAGCAAATTCAAAGCTTAATCGGCAGGTTTCCTGGTTATCTAGAAGCTTTGCGATCGCTTTTGGGAGACTTGATTCTTCGTTTTGGCTTGAGCGATACGGGCGCAATAGACATTATCAATCAACTACTCGATGTTCAGGGACTGATTTCCTGGGGAATTCGTTCTAGTCAGCAGCTTGTAGTGCGTTCCTATAGCGTAACCAGAGGCATTATCGGCAGCGTTTTTAGTGCTGTGTTAGCTCTATTGCTTTCGGCATATATGCTATCGGCTTCCAAAGAATTGCTCACAGATATTATTAACCTGTTCCCCGAACCTTGGAATAAGCGTTTAGCGGTTCAAATTCAACCAGTAGCTACCAGAATGGGAGGTTACATTCAAGGGAGAATTTTGGTTTCGGGAATTTTGGGTGTAGTTATTAGCGTTAGCCTGAGATTTTTAGGCTTATCAGAGTTAGCTTTGGGTTTGGGAGTAATTGCAGGATTTACTAATTTGATTCCCTTTTTTGGTCCAATTTTGGGCGCAGTTCCTGCTTTAATTGTCGCCACAGCCCAGGGCGGGCTTACCTTTGTTTGGGTGCTATTGTTATTTGCGATCGTCCAGAATTTAGAAACTTATGTTTTAGATCCTTTGTTAGTCGGAAATTCGGTAAAAGTAGCTCCTCTCTATCAATTGCTGGCGGTATTAGGTGGCGCGCAGGTTCTCGGTATTATCGGCGCATTAATCGTTCCTCCTTGGGTAGCGGGGGTGGGGGTACTGCTAGAAAATCTCTATGTCAAGCCAAAGCTAATGGCTGAAAAGCATCATGATTTAGATTCAGTAGCTGTGGAATAAATTGCTTTTAACAAAGAACGAAGATAATCGATCGCCACTGAGTTCCAATATTCAGGTAATCTAAAGACTAGATCGATTAATTAGATATTATATAGATATGGATATTAAGAACGGTGTTGTCGCTACAGTGGGTAATACTCCTCTGATTCGTCTCAATAGCTTTAGCGAATCAACAGGTTGTGAAATACTAGGCAAAGCTGAGTTTCTCAATCCAGGAGGCTCGGTAAAAGATCGCGCAGCCCTATATATTGTCGAGGATGCAGAAAAAAAAGGAATACTCAAACCAGGGGGAACGGTAGTTGAAGGGACAGCAGGTAATACGGGCATAGGTTTGGCGCATATCTGCAATGCGAAGGGATACAAATGTCTGATTATTATTCCCGAAACTCAGTCTCAAGAGAAAATCGATACTTTAAGAACTTTGGGGGCAGAGGTACGTTTAGTCCCCGCAGTACCTTATAAAGATCCTAATAATTACGTCAAAGTATCGGGGCGCGTCGCCGAAGAATTAGACAATGCTATCTGGGCAAATCAGTTTGACAATTTAGCTAACCGTCAGGCGCACTACGAGACTACTGGGGCGGAAATCTGGTCGCAAACTGATGGCAAGGTTGACGCTTGGGTTGCTGCTACTGGTACGGGAGGAACTTATGCGGGGGTGTCGATGTATCTCAAGGAAAAAAATCCCGATATTCGCTGTGTAGTGGCAGATCCGATGGGTAGTGGTTTATATAGCTACGTCAAGACAGGAGAAATAAACCCCGCAGGCAGTTCGATTACTGAAGGTATCGGCAACAGTCGCATTACTGGCAATATGGAAGGTGCGCCAATCGACGATGCAGTGCAGGTAGAAGATCGCGAATGTATCCGTGTCATTTATCAGCTTCTCGAACAAGAAGGCTTATTTATGGGTGGGTCGGTAGGTATCAACGTTGGAGCTGCGATCGCTCTGGCAAAAGAGATGGGTCCAGGACACACTATAGTTACGGTATTGTGTGATGGTGGATCGAGATATCAGTCACGGATCTATAACCCGGTGTGGTTGGCAGATAAAGGTTTGTTACCAGATTAAAATTTTAGCTGAGTTAGGAGCGAACGATCCAGGGCGATCGCGCAAGTTAGCTAAAATATTTTTAGTTTCTAACTATTTCAATTCAATTTTAAAGCTAAGTGTAATTTATTTTGGTAGTTATTACCTACTGTAATTTGACTCTTTTTTTCAATATTTTAACAATTATTTAATTATTAATTGTTGCCAAAGTACAAACTATATTGCTTGGGGTATAATCCTCACCCAAAAATAGTTTAAACTACGCCCTTCATACCTGGCAAAACTTTCAAAATAGTAATTAAAATATATATAGAAATATGTATTATTTTTGGAAAAACTCCATCGGTAGTTTAGTAATAATAGTTTGAGAATAGAAGTTCTTTTATATGTGGTACGTTGTTTATCGCAAAAAACTATATTAATCTACTATAAATATCTCATACTATATTTATCTTCTGAACTTTTAACAAACTGGCAAAAATAATTAAAAATATAAGATTTTGTCAAGAAAAGTATTCTATCTTCCCTCTTGCAACAGAGAAAGTAGGATAATCAATTGAAATTAAGAAAATAGACAATCTGTTATTAGAGAACACGGCAGTATGCATTTAAGCGAAATAACTCACCCAAATCAGTTGCACGGCTTATCTATCCGACAACTAGAGGATGTCGCCCGCCAGATAAGAGAAAAACATTTACAGACAGTCGCTACTAGTGGAGGGCATTTAGGCCCTGGACTTGGTGTAGTAGAACTGACTATTGCTTTATATCAAACTCTAGACTTAGATAGAGACAAAGTTTTGTGGGATGTCGGACATCAGGCATATCCTCACAAGCTGCTTACGGGTAGATATAATAAATTTGATACTCTACGTCAGAAAGAGGGTATTGCTGGCTATTTAAAGAGAAGCGAAAACAAGTTCGATCATTTTGGTGCAGGACACGCTTCAACCAGCATTTCCGCAGCGTTAGGTATGGCGTTAGCCAGAGACGCTAAGGGTGAAGATTTTAAATGCGTAGCAATTATTGGCGATGGTGCTTTGACTGGAGGAATGGCACTAGAAGCGATTAATCATGCAGGACATTTGCCCGATACCAACCTAATGGTGGTGTTGAATGATAATGAGATGTCTATCTCTCCCAATGTAGGAGCAATTTCTCGTTATCTTAACAAAGTTCGCCTATCCGACCCCGTTCAGTTTCTTTCTGATAATTTGGAAGAACAGTTCAAACAGCTACCTTTCTTTGGCGAATCTTTAACTCCAGAAATGGAACGAGTAAAAGAAGGAATGAAACGTCTGGCTGTACCTAAAGTAGGGGCGGTAATTGAAGAATTGGGCTTTAAATATTTTGGTCCAATTGACGGTCATAACCTCGAAGAACTAATTTCAACCTTCAAGCAGGCGCATAAAGTACCTGGACCGGTATTAGTTCACGTAGCGACGGTAAAAGGAAAAGGTTATGCGATCGCTGAAAAAGATCGAGTAGGCTACCACGCACAAAACCCCTTTAATTTAGCTACAGGAAAGGGTATGCCCGCTACTAAACCAAAACCTCCTAAGTACTGTAAGGTCTTTGCAGATACTCTAATTACCCTAGCGGAAAACGATTCTAAAATTGTCGGCATTACCGCAGCTATGGCAACGGGAACGGGTTTAGATAAGCTACAGAGTAAATTACCCCAACAGTATTTCGATGTTGGCATTGCCGAACAACACGCAGTTACTCTAGCAGCAGGAATGGCTTGTGAAGGCTTAAAGCCCGTTGTAGCTATTTATTCTACCTTCTTACAACGAGCCTACGATCAGATTATTCACGATATCTGTATCCAAAAGCTGCCGGTGTTTTTCTGTTTAGACCGTGCTGGAATTGTCGGCGCGGACGGCCCTACTCACCAGGGAATGTATGATATCGCTTACCTGCGCTGCATCCCGAACATTGTAGTCATGGCACCCAAAGACGAAGCAGAACTACAGCGGATGGTAGCAACGGGGGTAAACTATCAAAATGGTGCGATCGCGGTACGCTATCCTCGCGGAAGTGGCGTTGGTGTACCATTGATGGATGAAGGTTGGGAACCAATCGAAATTGGTAAAGGGGAGATTCTACGTAAC
This sequence comes from Waterburya sp., assembly GCA_965214815.1. Taxonomy (GTDB): domain Bacteria; phylum Cyanobacteriota; class Cyanobacteriia; order Cyanobacteriales; family Xenococcaceae; genus Waterburya. Next base: position 5,438,087 of record CBDCCL010000002.1, on the reverse strand, counting down.
GGTGACGACTTGCTATTAGTCGGTTACGGCACTCAAGTATATCCCGCCCTACAGGTGGCAGAAATCCTGAGCGAACACGGGATCGAAGCTACGGTAGTTAATGCGCGCTTTGTTAAACCTTTAGATACGGAATTAATTATTCCTTTAGCTAAACGTATTGGCAAAGTAGCAACCTTTGAAGAGGGCTGTTTGATGGGTGGCTTTGGTTCTGCCGTCTTAGAAGCATTACAAGAGCATAACGTGCAAATACCTGTAAAACGTTTTGGCGTACCAGACAACTTGGTCGATCATGCTACTCCCGATCAGTCAAAAGCTAGCCTGGGTTTGAGTAGTCCTCAAATGGCAGAAAGTATTCTAAAGATCTTTGATACTAAAGATAAAGAAGCCTCTGTAGTAAGCTAGTTGAATATGCGATCGATGCTTAACATAAATAATATGACAATACAAAAACTGTCACCTAAACTTTACTTCAACTTAATAATCCCCGTAAACTATTAATTGTGTGTGAGGAGTAAGTGTAAGAGAGAAAGGTTTTGGGGTCGAAACACGGCAAGACTCCCAGAACCTTTTTCTTTTGTCTATATTACGCAAAATATTTTCTTGCTAACTATACGAATAAGCAACAATACTTTAAACTTAGCATTGATTTTTAAATTATTGCGCTCTACTTCAATTTATATTTAAAATTTTCTTAAGTAAATAAAGCTTCAACCAAGATCCTACAATTATCGGCAGTCTCAATACACGAAGGTTCGGTATCTTGCTAACTCCCGTCGCAAAATAGCCAATTCAGAAGTTAGGATTGAGCGATCGCAGCAAATACCCAACTATATTAGGGAAGATCCGATCGGGGTCGTGTTTAAATATTTGGTAACTTAACTGATTGAGATATTTTCTTTAATTTAGTCATATAAATTGATTATTATATTTTCGTCTCAAAAAAATTAGGTTAAATTTAAGGTTGTCGTTTCGGGAATCGAGAGAGTGAATTTTACATCGTCAACACGCAATAATAATTCAGCCAAGACAAAACAATCCAACATGATATTTTTCGACCCAACTTTAATTAAAGCTGCAAGAAATATCTATCGAAACTACTGCAATTTAAATATTCCCGCCGAAAATAGACCGATGGGAGTAGTAATCAATCGCGATAGCCATCGAGGACAATTAACATTTAAACCTAAACCGATACTATTACCTAGAGAGTGCTTTATTTCTGTCCAGCAAATAGAAGCTGAAGCCTATTAAAGCTCAACTTACTTATATTTCTCATTATTTTTATTCAAGCTAATTATGGAAACGCTGGTTGCAGCGATTGCTTTTACTATCGCCTTTACTTTCGGTGCTTGTATCGGTAGCTTTATCAATGTAGTTGTATATCGTATACCTGCAAAAATATCTTTAATTTATCCCCCTTCGCGTTGCCCTCAGTGTATGCACGGGTTAGGAGTGACTGAAAATGTTCCTGTACTGGGCTGGCTATGGTTGAGAGGGCGTTGTCGGTGGTGTAAGACTACAATTTCAAGCCGTTATCCAATTGTAGAAACGGTTACGGGGTTGATTTTCGCGCTAGTTTTTTGGCGTTTTGGCTACAGCATCGAAACTATTGGCTATTGGGCTTTTTTGTCTTGGTTATTGTCTTTATCCTTAATCGATCTTGACACCATGACTTTACCTGCTTGTTTAACTAAATCAGGATTAATCTTAGGATTGGTGTTTCAGGGTGTTGTCGGCTGGCACGATCGCGGTTCGGGAATAGCCGATCGATTAATGTTTGGTATTGGTGGTTCGGTATCTGGTATCTGGTTATTAGAAATTATTGCTTTAATCGGTTTGATTATCTTAAAACAGCAGGCAATGGGAGATGCTGACGGTAAGCTGATGGCGACTATTGGAGCGTGGATTGGTCCAAAGTATATTTTGCTATCGGGATTTATCGCCTGTGGAGTCGGTTCGATTATTGGCGGTGGTGCGATCGCCTTGGGCATTATTAATAAAAAGCAGCCTATACCTTTTGGTCCTTTTTTAGCGTTGGGCGGTGCTTGTAGCCTATTTTTTGGTGATGCTCTAATTAACGCCTATCTTAATACTTTCTTTAATTTTTAGAATATTAAAACTTATTAAGTAATAGAATCAGTTTATTCTTTTTTTATCTATCTAATAGAGGTTCTACAGCAATACGTACCCGTCCTATCGGGCGCGACGGGCGACATAAAGGAGGACGCGATGTCCGAGGTTGCCTCTGACATTGCGTCCTCCCCTTGGAAACCCACAGCCACGCGCCGTTTTTTGAAGCGATCGCGTTTATCTTTTTGCTAGCTTTTTAGTTTTTAGCTTACGCAAGCGGATAGATTCGGGGGTAACTTCCACCAACTCGTCAGAACCAATATATTCTAAGGCTCGTTCCAAGCTCATTTCTACAGGAGTCTGTAGCTGTACTAATTCGTCTCCGCTAGCTGCGCGGTGGTTGGTAAGCTGTTTGGCTTTACAGACATTCAAGTCTAAGTCTTGAGAGCGATTATGTTCGCCGACAATCATACCTTTATAAACTTTAGTACCAGGAGTGATAAAGAATACTCCACGATCTTCGGCATTCTTGAGGGCGTAGAATGTAGCTACACCTTCTTCAAAAGCGATAATTACGCCGTTGTAGCGTGTTTCTAGTTCACCAGAGAAATCGCGATATTCTAAGAAGCTATGGTTCATGATTCCTTCACCGCGAGTCATTCTTACAAAGTCACCACGGAAACCGATCAAACCACGAGCAGGAATGACAAACTCTAGCTGAGTCCGTCCGTTGCTGTTCTGCATATCCTTCATTTCGCCTTTACGCTGTCCCAGACGCTCGATACAGCTACCTACAGCAGCCTCTGGTACATCTAAGACAAGATACTCATAAGGCTCGCAGGGTTTACCGTTAATTTCGCGATAAATTACCTGTGGTTGAGATACCTGAAACTCGTATCCTTCACGGCGCATAGTTTCGATTAGAATGCCTAAGTGAAGTTCGCCCCTACCCGATACTAGGAATTTCTCGGCTGAGTCTCCTTGTTCGACGCGCAGAGCCACGTTTGTTTCTAATTCTCGCATCAGGCGATCGCGAATTTGACGAGAAGTTACAAAATCTCCTTCTTGTCCTGCAAACGGCGAATTATTAACCGAGAAAGTCATTTGTAGGGTAGGTTCATCTACCTTAATTAATGGTAGTGCTTGAGGTTCGCTAGGACAGGTAATAGTTTCGCCAATATTAGCATCAGCAAAGCCAGAAACCGCGACAATGTTCCCCGCGCTGGCTTCTTCTAATTCGACTCTAGATAGCCCTTTAAAGCCCATTAACTTAGAGATTTTGGCTTTGACTACCGAACCATCTTCCTTAATTAATGCTGCTTGTTGTCCAGCTTTCAATACCCCGTTATGGATTCTACCGATGACAATACGACCCAAATAATCGGAGTAGTCTAGAGTAGTTACCTGTAGCTGAAGGGGCTTATCTACATCACCTGCTGGTGGTGGAACATGATTAATAATCGCTTCAAACAAGGGCTGCATATCTACGCCCTCTTCTTCTAGTTCTTCTTTTACATATCCCTGTAAACCAGAAGCATAAAGAGTGGTAAAGTCACATTGGTCGTCGTCTGCACCCAGTTCGACAAACAAATCGAATACTTTGTCTACTGCACCATCTGGATGTGCGCGAGGGCGATCTATTTTATTGACGACTACGATTGGACGTAAGCCTTTTTCCAAAGCTTTTTTTAGCACAAAGCGTGTTTGAGGCATGGGTCCTTCGTTAGCGTCAACGATTAGAACACAGCCATCAACCATACCCAAAACTCGTTCTACTTCTCCACCAAAATCGGCGTGTCCAGGAGTATCGACAATATTAATTAAGGTATCTTTGTAATTTACCGCTGTATTTTTAGAAAGGATGGTAATTCCTCGTTCTCTTTCTAAATCGTTGGAGTCCATGACACAATCTGGTACATCTTCTCCTTCGCGGAAAATCCCGGATTGTTTGAGTAGTGCATCTACAAGAGTTGTTTTACCGTGATCGACGTGGGCAATGATAGCAATATTGCGAATAGGAAGAGACATAGATTTGTCTATAGACTTTTGTGTCGTTTGCTCAAAATTTCTTAATAATTATAACTTAATTTTGTTTTTAAGTATCCTGAGACGTAGTAATGAATAAATTAATCAAACGAAAACGCAGCTTTTGGCTGGTGGCGATTTTTGGTATTGTTATCGACCAGATAACTAAGTACGTTGTAGTACAAGAATTTGTTACCGCAGGCAATACTCTTCCTCTTTGGCAAGACGTATTCCACTTTACTTATGTAATTAATACAGGTGCTGCTTTTAGCTTTTTTCGCGGACAGGTCGAAATTTTGCGCTGGATTTCATTAATTGTCAGTTTATTGCTGATTGCGTTTGTTTGGTTTACGCCAAGACTGACCTTATTAGAACAACTAGGATATGGCTTTATTCTCTCAGGTGCGATTGGTAACGGTATCGATCGCTTTTTATTCGGTTATGTAGTTGACTTTCTCGATTTTCGCCTGATTAATTTTCCGATCTTCAATTTGGCAGATGTGTTTATTAATATTGGCGTATTGCTGTTATTAATTGCCAGCTTTAATACTCCCCAAAAACCGCCGAGAAACATACAGCGGTAAGAAAATATAGCGGTTCTGATTATTATTAAGGTGTGTTCGGTAAATATTGGTATGGAGTTAATAGTTGACTGTTGATTGTTGATTGTTGATTGTTGATTGTTAACTGTTGACTGTTGACTGTTGACTGAAAAAGCGATTGCTTTGACTGCTACAGTACAAAATATAACTATTTGCAATTGCTATAAAAAAATCCCTAGACTAAATATAATTAATATTAGCTAGGGACAAAAGACAATTTTAAATCAAGGATGGCAAATAGTTTTTTATGACAAGCTATTATAAATTGCTATTTATTTGCTACAAACTTCTGTAGGTTCGATAGTTAATGTTGGGAAAAATATTATCTATTTTCTCAACTTTTTCAAGCCATCCAGAATCTATCTTACCTATTAAGATATCTTCATAAAGTTTGTTGAAGCGCAGTAAATGCGATCGCGTTCTGCGAATGGCATAGGGAACCATCGTACCCGTCCGCATGATAAATGCCCAATCAGAAGACTGTGCTAACAGTAATTCTCTTGCAGCCTGGTTTAAAGCGTGCCATTCTAGTTCGTCGCTTGGTTCGCGATTTGCTAACTGAATCATTCTCTCTGCTGCTTTGTGTAGATGAGGATAAATCCAGACGTTAGTTTCGTTCAACCAATATTCGTGGAATCCTTTATAACCCCAGCTAGACTGAGACGGACGACAAACTTGTTGATCGGGCTGCTGCTGGAGATATTCCGATAGATGGGTCATGTCGTAGGTGTCTTGGTCGTACCAGCTTTTGCGGAATAGAAAATCAATAAACTGCGGTCCTTCATACCACCAGTGACCAAATAACTCTGCGTCATAAGGTGAAACTACAATCGGCGGACGCTGCAACATCCCGTTCAAGTGTTGAATTTGCCGTCCGCGATTGTACATAAAGTTACTGGCGTGTTCGGCAGCTTTTTCTCGCGCCCAATAAGGATCGTATAGTCCTTTCTCTGATAGTCCACCATCACGACTAGTAATTTTGTGATATTTAATCCCCGTATTTTTCCGCTGACCGTTAGGCATGATGTAAGGCTTGATGTACTCATACTCAGCCTCCCAACCCAAATCTTTATAAAACTCGCGATACTCTACTGCACCAGGATATCCCACCTTAGAAGACCAAACCTGCTGAGAAGATTCGCGATCGCGACCAAAGGCAGCAACTCCTGTTTCGGTAAAGATCGGCGCGTAAGAACCAAAACGCGGACGCGGACGAGCGTATAAAATGCCGTGTCCATCGGTCAAAAAGTAACGTAAGCCAGCATCAGCCAGCATTCTTTCTAAACCTTCGTAGTAGGCGCATTCTGGCAGCCAAATTCCTTTAGGCGGACGACCAAAATTTTCTTCGTAGTGTTCGCAAGCAACCTTAATTTGCGACCATACCGCCTGGGGATACATCTTCATTAGGGGAAGATAGCCATGAGTCGCACCACAGGTAATAATATCGAGGTTGCCACTGTCTAAAAACTGTTTAAAAGCAACTACTAAATCGCGATCGCAGTTTTCCCAAGTTTTTCTAATATGGGCAAAAGAGTTAGCATAATATTCAGCCAAATAGAGCATATGACCATTGTGCTGGTGTCGCTCGATCTCTTTGTCGATTAATTCCTGTAGCAAAGCTAAGTGGTCGTCGTAGCGATCCTGAAGCAGTTCATCGCGCAACATAGACACCAAAGGAGGTGTCATGCTCATCGTCATTTTGAAATCGACCCCATCCCGCTTCAAGTTTTCAAATACCTGAAGCAAGGGAACATAGGTTTCGGTAATGGCTTCAAACAACCATTCTTCTTCTAAAACAAAATTGCTTTCTGGATGTCGGACAAAAGGTAGGTGGGCGTGTAAGACAAGGGCTAGATAACCAAGAGCCATGATGTTATAATATCTCTCAAAATTTTTATGACCTAAATTATAGAAAATAAGGCAATCTGGGTAAATTTTATGATATCTTAATATTGTCATCAGATAAAGTTGTGCTTTAAAGAAAACGTGCTTTAAAAGCAATGCTTCATAGCTGGTAACGACTTGCCTTGAATTTATAACCTTTAATATTTGTAGTAGACCAAAAGCGAAAAAATAGTTTGTTTGGCTAATTTTTTATTAATAATCGAAGTTTAAGATTTGTCTATTTTTCATATTTACTGTTGCAATCAAACCAGCGTCTCATTCCCGAAAAAAGTAATGTCGAGGGATCATTGCTCAAACTATTATTATTTGTAGATCGACGCTCCAGCGAAACCGAAAAGGTTAAAGAAATTCAAGCTTATTTAAAAAGTCTGCGATCGAATCGCTCTTTTGAATTGGAAGTGGTCGAGATTGAGAAGCAACCTCATTTAGTAGAATATTTAAAGCTAGTCGCCACGCCAGCTTTAGTAAAAATGCTGCCAGCACCAAGGCAGGTTCTAGCAGGTAGCGATTTACTCGGACAGTTAGAAACGTGGCTGCCTAAGTGGAAAGCAACCCTAAATGATTATAAGTCGCCAGAAGAACTAGAAGCACAAGATTTCTCTACTCTGGCAAGCGATCGCAACAGCTATTATCCAGCAGAGAAAATTAAGCTTAGAGATGAGATATTTAGATTAAAGCAGGAAAAACAAGATCTTGCTGCACAGCTAAGGTTTAACGAGCGATTGATAAATATGCTAGCTCACGATCTACGTACCCCCTTAACCGCAGCGTCGATGGCGGTGGAAACCATCGAAATAGCAGAGGCAAATCCCCAGCTATCAAGGGAAAAATTGGCAGATCTCAAGCAAAAGCTATTTGGTAGAGCCAAAAGCCAGTTTAAAATTATGGAAAGCATGATCGGCGAGCTACTGCACAACTCAAAAAGCATGAATGCTAAACTGCAAATCAAACCTGCTGCTTTAGATTTGCAATCCTTATGTCGAGAAATAGCTGCTCAATTTGATGAGCTAATGAAGCGAAAGTCGATGACTTTTGCTCTAGATATTCCTCAAGATTTGCCTTTGGTTTATGCAGACGAAGAACTAATTCGACAGTTGCTGAGTAACCTGTTAGATAATGCAATTAAATACACTCCAAAAAAAGGCACAATTTCTCTATCCATGCTGCATCGAACCAATCAAAAAGTTCAGGTAAGCGTGTGTGATACTGGACCAGGTATTCCCCTTGAGGAGCGATCGCATATCTTTGAAGACAGTGTTCGGCTCAAACGCGATCGCGGTTCAGATGGATATGGACTGGGTTTAGCTACCTGTCGGCAGATAGTTTCGGCACATCACGGTCAGATTTGGGTAGAAAGCTCTTCCCAGTCGGGTAGCTGTTTTCAATTTACCCTACTGGTTTATAAGTAAAAAGTAAGGAGCAAGAATTAAGGAGCAAGGAGCAAGGAGCAAGGAATCTTAATTTTGTTCCTCGTTCTTCATCCCTCGTTCCTTAAAATCACCCTGTATTACGCATTCCCGCTGCAATACCGTTAATAGTCAACATAGCACCTCGAAGTAACTCTTCTTTGCTAAAGCGGAAGTGTAGGGCCTGGGACTTGTCATGTTGACGCAGACGCTCGATCAAAGCTACCTGTAAAAAGCCTAGAGGAACAATAGTACCATTACGTAACTGAACCGATCGCTGTAGTTGCGGATCGCCATCTAGTAATTTTTTCTGACCGTTAATTTGCAGAATCAGATCTTTAGTAAGATTGTACTCTTGAGAAATTTTAGCGAATAGCTTTTGAAAACGTTCTAAATCCTCTGGTGGAGATAATTTATTTACATAATGCTCCGCAATCTGTAAATCCACCTTTGCTAAAGTCATTTCTACTTTAGATATTACTACTCTAAAGAAGGGCCATTTGACATAAAAATAGCGCAACAAATCGAGATTTCTCTGAGGTTCTTGATCCAAAAAGCCTTGCAAAGCCGAGCCAACGCCGTACCAAGCGGGTAGTAAAAAGCGACTTTGCGTCCAGCTAAATACCCAAGGAATTGCCCTCAGACTGCTCATGTCTTTCTTCTTATTCGCATTGCCCTTTCCAGGTCGTTTGGAAGGACGAGAGCCAATCTGTAGCTGACTGATGACATCTACTGGGGTAACAGAATGAAAGAAATCGACAAAATCTGGCTGTTCGTAGATTAAAGCACGATATACGGTACGCGATCGCGCCGAAAGTTCCTCCATAATCTGATTCCAAGGCTCGACGCGATCGAATCCACTACCCAATAAACTAGACTGAATCACTGCGGTAGTCATCGTTTCAAGATGATATAGAGCCAACTCTGGCAGAGAGTATTTAGAGGCTAATACCTCACCTTGTTCGGTAATTTTAATTCTGCCCTGAATTGTATCTGTTGGCTGCGCTAAAATTGCCGAATAAGCAGGACCACCACCACGACCCACCGAGCCACCACGACCGTGGAAAATGCGTAAAGAAATGCCAAATTCTGAAGCAACCTTTTGCAATGCTCTTTGAGCTTTATGAATCTCCCAATTACTGCTGAGGAAACCCGAATCTTTATTGCTATCAGAATAACCAAGCATTACCTCTTGTAAATCTCCAGGCTCTAGAGGAATCGGACCATGATTATCTTCGTGGTTTTGCGCTGCTACGTGCTGATGTCCCCCTGCTAAAGCAGAGCGATAAAGAGGTAGTTCAAACAGTTCTCGCATCACCGCCGGAGCGCGTTTTAAATCTTCTACCGTCTCGAATAAAGGTACGATTCTAACCGAAGTATGATAGGTGGCAGGGTCATATAGTCCTGCTTCTTGAGAAAGTAATAACACTTCCAAAACATCACTGACAAAGTTAGTCATGCTGATGATGTAAGTTTTGCAGATCTTACGTCCGAACTCCTGCTGTAGTTGGCGTAACATCCTAAAGGTTTCGATCGTCTCACAAGCAGTATCCGAAAACGGCATTTCCGCAGGAATTAAAGGACGACGAGTTTGTAATTCTTGAATCAGCCAGGCAGTTTTCTCTTCTTCATCTAGTTCGTCGTAAGGTTTGGGTAGAACTTGCAAATAAGAAGTAATTTCAGCGATCGCATCACTATGACGTTCAGAATCTTGACGAAAATCTAGCTCTACCAAACTAAAGCCAAATATTTCCGCCTGGACAATTAAATTATCTAGTTCGCGACAATGTAGGCTAGTAGCTGCCAGACTATCCTGCATCAGCTTCAGTTCTGCTATAAATTCAGCTTCTGAAGCATATATATTTTCGTTTTTAATTTCAGCGATTGCCTGAGTTCCCGCAACCGAAGATAAAGCCTGATTGCGCTCTAGGGTATTTCTTAATTTTTGGGCGATATAGGCTATTTTTAAACGATAGGGTTCTTGACGATAGCGAATTGCCAAATCGTCGTATATAGCTGGCATTTGCTGCTGATCTTGCTCTAATGAATCCAACAACTCTTGTCGTACATCGCTCCAGTGCAAAGAAAGACTGAGCAACTCCTGTAACTGGTCGATGGCATTAAGATATTTTTCAATGACAATTTTTCTCTGATAGCAAGCAGTTTCCCAAGTTACCTGAGGCGTAACAAAAGGATTACCATCGCGGTCTGAACCTACCCAAGAGCCAAAGTAACAGAAGTTATGGGTTGGAGCGACCAAACTAGGAAAAGAAGCATTTAAAGACTGCTTCAGACGAGAAGCCAACTGTGGCATCACATCAAACAAGACTTCCTGAAAATAATGCAGAGAATAATCTACTTCATCTAATACTTTTGGCTTGAACTGATGTAGCTCGTCTGTACGCCACCAAAGACGAATTTCTTCGGTCAACTGAGAAATAGCTTCACCTACTTCCCAAGATTCAGATAATTCCATCTCCTGCATCGCTTCTTCTGCCCGATCTAGCTCCTTGAGAATATGCGATATGCGACGCTGTTTTTTACGGATAGTGTGGCGCACAATTTCCGTTGGATGAGCGGTAAATACCAGTCTGATGTCCAACTGGTCTAACAGTCTTTGTAACATCAAAGGAGGCATATTAATTTCCTTGAGATACGGAAACAGCCAGTGAAACAAACCTGCTTTGCTGCTGCCCGATATACCAGGTTCGATGCGATCGCTATGATGACCGTTACCGTTTACTAAAGAACCTGAAGAATTTAAACCATTGCCGTTGCTAGCTACTGAGGCAAAGTGAGCAGTACGCCGTGACTGCTTCTGTTCTTTAGATTCGTAGTGTTGTTCGATTATATTAGTTAGCTGAAAATAAAGAGCAAATGCTCTAGCTGCCCCAATTGCATCATTCAAGGCTAATTTTTCAATTAGGTGTGGCACAGAAGAGCGGGTAAATGAATCTGCTACCTGTCCTTCAGCCGAAGAAAGAGAACGCATTTGCTGAAGTAGGTCGAGCATTTCCTGACCGCATTCAGAGCGTAATACAGACTCCCACAAATCTTCTATCAATTTTTGTCGATTACGCACCATTAGGTGAGAAGCATCGACTAAGTTAGCTTTATCTAAATTTGCTATGGAACGAACAACCGAACTCATAAAAACCTCTGCTTGGCGTGTGTAAAGCGATGCAGCGCGGCCAAAGGGGGTTTTCCCATGAGCGACTGCATCAAGAATCGAGTGGCAATAATGTTGATGCTTTGCTGAATAGAACGTCTACAGCTACTTTAAAAAGCGGATCTACTAAAATCAAATAATTGTCTGCAATCGGCTCTTTTAAAGTACCTGAAATAGGGATCTATTAAGATAAAGCTAGTTTGGTTTTCTCTAATATCATTGTTAACGAGGCTGAAATCGTGTTTTATATGTTGTCTTGCCTTCAAAAGCCTTTCGGACAAGACTAAAATTATTTTCACTCAAAATTGGAAAAATTCAAAATGGGCAATCGTTGAGAACGAAATATCTCTTCGCTAGCTTTACCCAGTTCAGTCATAAACTCTGTTAAGAGATATAAAGTCAAGATGCTAAAAATAAAAGGGCTAGTAGCAATACTCAATCCGAAAAACGAAAGTAGGTAGGATGGGTTGTTAGGTTTCATGGTTGAATAGTATGTTCATTTTATATCTACTATTGTATGGACTTTATAGCTTTACGCTGTAAAGCTATATTTTTATTAAAAACTAAATCCGTCGTTATTTTCTGTATCTTTTCAACATCTGAGTCGCCAACTAGAAGATCGCTTGTTGATAGCACAAGTACCCTGCGTGGATTAGGATCGCCAATTATAGATGCAAATTAATTATTATCATGAGTACTTAACAATTACTCTGCTTTAAATGAATATAATTTTTAGCTTGAGTTTAGCTAAAGCTGTTGTAGTTATTTTTGTATATTAAAATTTCCAATTCGATCGCATGAATGATTGTATTGCACACATCTTACTTCTGCACGCACATCATCGAGATAGTTGTCAATATCTTCGCTCTTAATATATTTAATGTATTGGCATTGCGATTAGCTTTGTGTCAAAAAACACTAACTCAACAATTAGCTGACAACCCATAAGCGATTTCTCTTAATATTTAATAGTTCAATTATATTTATAGTTCATCTCAGATTTTTGCAACCAAACCTTATAAATTATGTACGACCGAGCAATAACAAGATGACAATTAAGCTAGCAATTAATTCTTTATTCACGAAGTCAGAGGAAGCCCCGTGCTACATGCGGACAAGTACATGCGGGCAAGCCCTTTGTTTGTTGAAGCGATGGCTCATGGGGGAAAGCCAAGGGGCTGTCACCTGAATTTATTTCAGGTGCTTGAATGCCCCGCCCAAGACCGCCTCGCTTCGCTAAAGAGCGCGAGGTCTCTCTGACCATTCAAATTGCAGTCATAGGGAAACTAATTAACGCGATCGCTCAGTTTTTACTTCTTGTTCCTCGTTCCTTGTTCCTTGTTCCTCGTTCCTAATCTTACCAATCCCTCAATAGATGATGTAGCATTACTGGTGAGATTTTGGGGATATAATATGGCAAAGCAAAAAGTTGGCTTACTGTTTGGTGGTTGTTCGGGAGAACATGAAGTTTCCATTACTTCAGCAAGAGCGATCGCGTCTGCTTTCGGTCAGGGCGAAAATCGAGGTAAATACGATATCTTGCCCGTATATATAGATAAAAACGGTACATGGCAACCTAGTAACCTAGCGCAACAGGTATTGACTTCAGGCGAGCCTTTATTGTTGACCGAAGATACTGTAGAGAATAATCAGCTAGCAACTACGGGCTTTTCGTCTCTCTCTCCCGCAGAACAAAACACGAGCTATTCTGAGATTGATGTTTGGTTTCCTATTTTACACGGTCCTAACGGAGAAGACGGCACGGTACAGGGTTTACTAAGACTGATGAAAGTTCCCTTTGTCGGTTCGGGAGTATTGGGTTCGGCTTTGAGCATGGACAAGATTGCGATGAAAATGGCGTTTACCCAAGCAGGTTTACCACAGGTAGACTATGTAGCGGTAAATCGATCGCAAATATATTCTAATCCCTGTATTTTTCCCAAGCTTTGTGAGGATATTGAAGCTCGACTGGGCTATCCTTGTTTTGTCAAACCTGCTAACTTAGGTTCATCCGTAGGAATTGCTAAAGTGCGATCGCGTGATGAATTAGAATCGGCTTTGGATAATGCAGCAAGTTACGATCGCCGTATTGTAGTAGAGGCAGGTGTCAACGCCAGAGAAATTGAATGTGCCGTATTGGGTAACGATAACCCTAGAGCTTCTGTACCAGGGGAAATTACCTTTGACAGCGACTTTTACGACTATGAAACCAAGTATACCGAAGGCGCAGCCCAACTACATATTCCTGCTAATGTTCCCCAGGCGATCGCTTCTCGCATTCAGGAAATGGCAATCGAAGCATTTGTAGCGGTAGATGCAGCAGGATTAGCTAGAGTTGATTTCTTTTACGTAGAAGATACTGACGAAATCTTTATCAATGAAATTAATACTTTACCTGGCTTTACTTCTACCAGTATGTATCCCCGACTATGGGCGCACAGTGGTATATCTTTTCCCGAACTAGTCGATCGCTTGGTTAGTCTAGCTATAGAACGTTACCGCGAAGCTAATCAGTCAACAGTTAACAGTTAACAGTTAACAGTACTCTCACATAGCATCAAGCTCGACAGAGATAACTCCGAATAAATCACCAGCAAAAAAAAGACGAATCTAGGTTACTCTAAAGCTTGTAACATTTTGTGACCAATTATTGAGGAGATTATGGAACGCACTTTTATTATGATCAAGCCCGATGGCGTACAGCGTCATTTGACAGGAAAAATTATTCATCGGTTTGAATCCAAAGGTTTTACCTTGGTCGGGTTGAAGATGATGCAGGTCGATCGCGAACTAGCAGAGAAACACTACGACGTACACAAAGAAAGACCCTTCTTTAAAAGCTTGGTTGATTTTATTATCTCTGCTCCCGTAATTGCGATGGTTTGGGAAGGTGAAGACGTAATTGCTGCTGCAAGAAACATTATCGGTGCGACTAATCCCGTTTCTGCTGCTCCTGGTTCGATTCGGGGCGATTTGGGCGTTAGTATCGGACGTAATTTAATCCACGGCTCAGATGCTGCCGAAACCGCTAAATCGGAAGTCGAGCTATGGTTTGACTCAGATGAATTGGTAGATTGGGAACCCGTGAGAAAATCTTGGCTCTACGAATAAACTAAATAAATTAAACGAGGATCGAGCATACCTATAACCCTTCTCAATCCTCGTAATTATCGTAATCATTGTTTGCCAGGGCGAATAGACCACAAATAGCACAGGTCATTAATCCTAAAGCGATCGCCCAACTACTTCCGCCAAAGCTAATATCGATCGCCCAGTTAGTTATCGCTCCTAAAACTAGAAAAGGAAAGATGCTCAAAATCGAAGCATAAAAAGCATTTTGTGATTCTCTTGCTGGGCGAGTCTTTTCAAACTCTTCAGTCGAGGTATACATCCAACCCTCTGCAAAATTGAACCATCTCTCTAACTGATAAGCGATCCATTTTTTTGTCGAATCTAAACCGATATAAAGAGCTAACGACCAAATACAGCTACCTGCAACCTGTACCGTGTCTAATTCAAATGAAAAGGGGATGATATTGATTCGCATAATATTTTTGATTACTTATTTTAAATGTATCTCAATTAGTTTCAAGAATTTTTAACCACTGCAATAAAACTTCGATCGATACAGTCTGTTAGAAAGGTATGATATTTTTAAATATAAGTTCTTAGTGTAATCTTGCTAGTCCCCAAAATTGACAGTATATTTGAAAAAATCAAGCAAATGTCCATTAAAACTAGTCATTCTCATCGGTTTGCTACCAGTTATTACTAAAAAATTATCTATTTTCTGTTATTCGTAGATAAAAGCTTTGGCTAAAAAAATTTCTCGATAGAGCCGAGCTTATAAATTAAGCCCATTATGGGCGTAAATTTTTATATTAATTGAGTCAGACTATATGATTTACAGATTTAAAGTTAAATGCAGTCGTTGGCTAGCTCTTATTGCTGCAACTTTCTTAATTTCTTTAGGAATTAATAATTGGGGAAACTTTCAATTACAAGCATCACAGGGGAGCGAACAAAACTTAATAGCCCAAGATGTTTCAGCTATTTGGGAAAAAGGTTCTTTCCCCGTAGAAAACTTTCAATCTTACACTTCTGGCTTCGGTTATCGTATTTCTCCTGTTACGGGAAAGCGTCAATTTCACAATGGGTTAGATTTGGCAGCCCCTCGTGGTAGCTATATTCGTAACTGGTGGGGTGGTAAGGTTAAAGCATTATCTGACAATACTGCTTGCGGTACGTCAATTACAATCGAGTCGGGTCAATGGCAACACGTTTACTGTCATCTAGAAGGTTACGTTGAAGGCTCTGACAACGGTAAGTTTCTACTCGATCGCGATGGCGGAATTCAGATTGCTTTGGGTCAAAACATTCCTGTAGGATCTAGAATTGGTCGTATTGGCATGAGTGGCAGAACTACAGGACCGCATTTACATTGGGTGTTAAAGCACAATGGCGGTTATGTCGATCCTGCTTTGGTGCTAAAAGAGATGTTTAAACGTCAAACCGTTTCTCGGTCGTAATCATAGGTAATAGGTAATAGGTAATAGGTAATAGGTTTTAAGCCTAATTTAAACTCCAAGATCGAGAGTAGGTATTGACGGGAGAAAATGCTATATGCGGAGACTTGTCCTTTGTGGTTAAAAAGCATATTCCACTCCCGTGTTGAGAATCGAATTTAGTATCACTACAGGGTTTGATTTTATTAGATCTCTGATACCGTTACTCGTTACCCGTTACCCAGATTAGCTGTAGCCTGTTGCTCTTTCATATATCGAGCAAACATTTTAGGATACACAATTAAAAAGTAAACCCACCAAGCACCAATTGCTAAAGAAGCTAAAACAGTAAGCCAAAGGGTATGTAAAACCAGCCAGCTACCAGCAACTATTGTTGTTCCCGTGAGCATAATCGACCAGGGTTGACACCATGCGGGCTTATAATCCCAAATATTAGTCGAGCGATCGCTTGATTCGATATTCATAATTATCTTACTCCTTATTTAACAGGGCTTTTTGTTGTGCTTCTAATAGCTCTTTAATGCCTTTTTCTGCCAGATCGAGCATTTTGTTTAATTGCGACCGCGTCATGCTATTAGACTCAGCAGTACCCTGAATTTCAATCAGTTCCAATTTGCCGTTCATCACCACGTTTAGATCGATGTCTGCTGCTACATCCTCTGGGTAGTCTAAATCTAAAAACGCTTCTCCTTCAATCAATCCTACCGATACCGCAGCTACAGGCTCGCTTAAAGGCGATTTATTTAACTCTCCTGCTGCAATTAGTTTGTCGATTCCACGAGCTAAGGCTACATAGCTTCCTGTAATTGAGGCGGTGCGCGTCCCTGCATCAGCCTGAAGCACATCGGCATCAATCGCGATCGTTTTTTCTCCCAAACCTTTTAGATTAATCGCAGCTCTCAAACTACGACCGATTAGTCGTTGAATTTCTTGAGTGCGTCCTGAAAGCTTCATTAATTCCCGTGGATGGCGCGTATTAGTTGCTCCTGGTAGCATTCGATATTCTGCTGTCAGCCAAGCCTGTCCAGTATTGAGTAAAAATCTTGGAACTCGATCTTCTATGCTTACGGTACAGAGAACTTTTGTCTTACCACATTCGATAATTACCGAAGACAGGGGATTCTCGATAAAATCTAACTGAAACTTATGTGGGCGAAGCTGGTCTGGTTGGCGATCGTCTAAACGCTTCCAAGGCAAAATATTATTCCTCAATCGATTAAACTTCTAGTCTGGCAAATGATAGCTATATTTTGCTCGATAGGGTTACAAATTAAGACAGTTCTTAACTTATAGTCATTTCAACTAATTTCCTCATAATTTACCGATCGTAAGTCGTAATGTCGTGATTTCAAGAGAGTTAAAGATCTCGATCGCAGTTTTCTTTTTTCGTATTGTTTATATTTGGAACAACTATACTTTGACAATCTGGCTAAAAATCAATTGCAAATCTACGGTAAATTACCGAGAATCTTACTTATTTTTAGATAATTATCGAGTTAAAACTCAGAAATAGTAATATTTATTACATATTTATTTTAATTATTTAAGATTATTAAAATTAGCTTCCAAAATCTTTTTTTGCATATATGGTGTATGTAAATAGGAGTTATTCAGTTTAGTCTTTATTTTGATAAATATTCTCAGGAGAATACAAGCTGTGTCAAATTTATTTCTGTCCTTGTTTCTAGCTGCTGCAATGAGTTTCTCTGCTCTAGCAATACTTGTAGGCTGTACGTTAGGGTTTTTGACCTTTGTTAGCTATATTCCTGGTTTTTTTGAGGTTAGCAATCTAGCAACAGATTCGGTTTTAAACTTTTTAGCTGTGTTTGGTAATGGAAAACCAGTCGAAGGGATTATTACACTCGGTCTGACACTTAGCATTGTTGCTGTATTACTAAATATTTTGAACTTTTATCGTTATCAAAGTTTGAGAGATAAAGACTTTATTTGAGAACTTTAATCAATAAATTTATAAATAATATTATTCAGCAAGATAAGCCTAATCTGGCTTGGTGTGCGAAACAAAAAATGATAGGCTAAGTTCCTTGTCTTTTATGCTTTCATCTCTTCATCTATGTCTGGTAGCGAACTAAAAGCGGATTTGTGGATCGCTGAATATATTACCCCGTGGGATATTTATACTCATGGAGTAACTAAAATTTTGGCGCATTGCCAAACACCTTATCAAGAAATGTATATCGTCGAAACTGGTGCTTTTGGTAAAGGATTAGTTTTAGACGGCAAATGGCAATCGTGTACTGTAGACGAGTTTATTTATCATGAGGCGTTGGTACATCCAGCCTTAATTGCTCATCAAAATCCGCGAACGGTTTTAGTTTTGGGTGGTGGCGAAGGAGCTACCATTCGTGAAGTATTACGATGGCAGAGCGTTGAAAAAGTAACGATGATCGATATTGATGGCGAGGTAGTCGAAGCCTGTCAGCAGCACTTAGTAGAAATGCACCAAAATGCCTTTGCCGATCCCCGCGTCGAATTAAAAATTGCCGACGCGCTCCAGGTTTTAGACGATACGACAGAAACCTGGGATATTATTATTTCCGATCTTAGCGACCCCATTGAATCTGGACCATCTTTTGCTTTGTTTACTAAAGAATATTTTGACAAACTAAAGCGAGTACTCAATCCTGGTGGATACGTCATGGTACAGGCTGGACCCATATCACCACCAGAAGTAAAAGATCATGCTCGTTTGGTTAATACATTAAAAGCGGTATTTAATAACGTAGCTTCTCTGTCCGCGCCTACTCCTTCCTATGGACGTGCGTGGGGATTTGCACTTTGTTCTGATGAGTCGATCGCCTTAAATCCCCAACCCGAATCAGTAGATCGTTTACTTGCAGCTAAAACCACTGGAGGCTATCGTTTTATAGACGGCATTACCCTTTTAGGGATCTTACAGACTCCACTGTATATTCGTTCGGCGATCGCAGCAGAAACAACGGTTTATACTTCTAACGAACCGCCGAAGTTCTTTGGTACTGGAGCGATGGCGTAGCAAGTAGCAAGTAGGGGCGATTCGCGAATCGCCCGTATAAAAGTAAAGTTTAGGTTCTACCCAACCAGATTAAGCTGCCGATAATTAATGCTACTAAAATTGAGGCAAACCAGATAAATTGATTGTCCTGGGTATCTACGGGAGATAGTTCTTCTTTTAGTTCTTCAGCAAGTTGCGTTCCTGCCTTGGTTTTAGCTACGACATAACGAGATTCGCTTTTATCTGCTGCTGCTAGATCGGGAATTTCGCTCATCCATTCTTTAGGTCGCTCTAATTTCGGAGCTTTGATGATATAAAGAATACGCTGTGCCTGTTCGCGGGTTTTGGTATCGGGATGGGTCAGTAATTCTTGAGCTAGAGCGATCGCCTCATCAATTTTATTAGCAGCTTGGTATGCCGTAACTAACCAAATTTGGGCTTCTCCACCTAAACGAGTGGTGGGGGCGATCGCTTGGGTTGCAGCCTCAAGATTTTCGATGCTAAGGCGATATTGTCCTCTTTCTAAAGCCTGCTTTCCTGCTTGATATTTCTGATGAAATTTTTCTCGATTATCTGCCGTCACGTTACTATTATAAATATTGTGGTAATTACTTAAATTTATTAAATAATTTACTCCGCTTCAAGATGAGAGAGATAGATTATGGTCACGCAACAGCGACTACTCGATTGGCGATCTATAGCTATAGCTATTCCATTAGCAATATTTAGCCTCACCCAATCGTCGGCTAAAGCAATACCCGCGCCCAACCAAAGTAAAAGTAGTTTTCGATTAGCTCAGGTTGGGGTTGGAAGCCGTATCAATAGACCAACTCCTCTAAACCTCCGTCCCCGAACTCATATTCCCCTGCCTACGGTTAACGGTCGATATGAGGGTTACTATAGATATCCAGAATATCGCGATCGCTACTATGACAGATACGGTCACGACCATTATCATACCCATCGTCGCCGAAATCGCCGTAGGAAAGGCACTGTAATTATTATTAATCCTTCTAACTATTCTGAGTATCATAATTACAATGGCTATATTCGCGTTATCCGTAAGTAGTCCTGTGGGATGAACTAGTCCATCATTTCCGAAGCTACGATCATCGAACCAATTCCCTCATCGCTAAGGATCTCTAACAATAACGAATGAGGTAATCGACCATCCAAAATATGGGCTGCCCTAACGCCTTGTGCAAGCGATCGCACGCAGCAAGAAACTTTAGGAATCATGCCTCCTGAAACAATTCCGCGATCGATCAGCTCCCTGGCTTTTTGGATATCTAATTTTTTAATTAAGGTTGAATGGTCGTGATAGTCATACAAAATTCCAGGAGTATCGGTCAGCAAGATCAGCTTTTCTGCCTGTAAAGCTGCTGCAATTTCCCCCGCCACGGTATCGGCATTAATATTATATGCCTGTCCGTTTTCATCCGCAGCAACGCTAGAAATTACGGGAACATAATTGTTATTAACTAAAGATTCGATCAATCCCGTATTAACGTTTGTCACTTCTCCGACAAAGCCGACACCTTCAAAGCCTACAGGACGAGCCTGAATCAAATTACCATCTTTGCCACACAGTCCTACTGCTAAAGCTCCCGCACGACTAATTAAAGATACTAGTTCTTTATTAACCCTACCTGCTAAGACCATTTCTACCACGTCCATGGTGTCAGCGTCAGTAACCCGCAGACCATCTTTAAATAAAGGCTCTATACTGAGTTTTTGTAGCCAGGTATTGATTTCAGGCCCTCCTCCATGAACTACAACGGGCCGCACTCCCACACAAGCTAGAAAAACTATGTCTCTAATGACCTTTATTTTAAGATTATCGTCTTTCATTGCTGCCCCACCATACTTAATTACAATAGTTCGGTTGGCAAACTTTTGAATATAGGGTAGAGCTTCACTGAGAACACGAACGCGAGTCGCTGCTGCTTCAATAAAATATTCGCTGTCGTTGAGCATAAAATTTGAGTGTTGAAATTAAAATGTAGGTGTCCGCACGCTAACTTTTTGTTAGTTTACTCTCTCTTGAGACTTAAGAACGGTAGGAATAGCTTCAATAATTCCCTTAAATATTTCTTCGGGAGGCTGTTCCGATTCGATCGCGATTCTCAGATCGGCTTGAGCATATAAAGGACGACGGGTTTCTAACAATGGTTCTAGTTTGTCTGCCAATGGTCTAGTTGAATCTTGGGCTACCCTTTCTTTTAAGATCTCTACATCTACATCCAGCCAGACGACCAAACCCTGTCTTAAATAACTCCAGTTAATCTGTTTTTCGATAGTGCCTCCTCCCGTAGATATTACCGAACGAGTATAAACAGACAATTCTGATAAAACCCTAGTTTCTAGTTCTCGAAAGTAAGTTTCTCCCGACTGTTCAAAAATTGAGGCAATTGAGGAATTGGCGATCGCCTCAATCGTATCATCTGTATCTACAAAACGATAGTCCAAGTCTTTGGCTAAGTGTTTCCCTATAGTAGTTTTGCCCGAACCCATCATCCCTATTAGATAGATGTTCAGACCCTGTAATAAATTACTCATTGTTTAATTATTAGTTCGATAAAAAATAGACCGATGGCAGAGGATGCCAGGCTTCAATACAATTATCAGCTATTTAGACAATGCTTGAAATTACGGAGATAATTTTTTGGCTAGCATAATACTAAGTAATATTGCTGAAAAACATTCAAGCTCGACTATAATAGTCGTAAGCAATTATACTTAAGTAATCTGAGTAACTTTGGCTTTTTAATCGCCATCAGTAGTAGCTGACATCGTTAATCGATAGTCAAATTTGTCATTGACGTTTTTAGCTTAATAACAATCGAGATTTATTTGTCTAGCTACTTCTTAATAATTAGGTTTAGCTATGGTTAATGGTCTAAAATAATCGCTTAACTTGCTAAATTTTAATAACGCTTGGAACTTATTTTAGATTGATTAGTCGAATGATTAAGATTCAGCAAGTACTGTAATAGAAAGAGTGATCTAGATTACAGAAAAATTACATAAATTTAATTACACTTTAATAAGCAAAGCATAAACATACGTGAATTTACGGCTATAGCCTTAATAATTCAGGAAACTAGCTATTTATTCTTGTTTTAAATAATTATCTTGCTGAAGATTTAAAAAAAATATAATAAAAATTATTAGATAGTCCGATCGTGAAATTAATTCGTGAAGTAGTAAAACAAGCTCTAAAAACTGGATATTTAACCCTAGAAGCAGAAGAAAATTTGAGAAAAATGCTAAAAAATAAATACGATCTAGAAGATTTTGAAGCTTTTATCGATCTACAACAGGCTGCTATGGTCGGTATGGTCAAACAAGAATCGAGAGAGCTATTAGCTATAAAAAGAAATTCGCTTTAAATCCAGTCTTCGTCATCTTCTTCAATTGAGATAGTAGAATTGACATCGGGATCGACTGGTTTTTTGCGCAAATTATCTCGAACGTCAGAAGTGCGATCGCCTGCTTCTTTATATTTATACGAGTAGGTAGAACCCGAACGCTCTACATTCTGTGGTTCTTGCCTTACTTCGTAGCTAGTAGCATCTCTAGATTTGTCTTTAATAGTAGAGTCTTCTAGTTTGGTATAGTTAGAACTAGGTGTGGCATCATCCCGCCATTTTGTCTCGTTAGAATACAGCTCATCATTAGCGGGGTACTTCTGCCTCCTAGAACCAGAATAGCTATAGCGGTTGAGTGCTTGCCCTAATAAATTAATCGCTATTCCGTTCAAAGTAAACAGAGCAATCCACAATGCTAGAGGTAGCTCGGTGCTTCGGAACAGGCAATAAGAACTGCCATAGCCACAGAGAAACCTAAGAGTAGTTGGCTCGCGATTCTGGATAAATACGATACTCAATACAGCAATAATCAAGATCGATAAGAATATTTTTAGACGACTCATAAATCTCCTACGGTAAGATAAAAACTCAAGTTATACTATCGAGCGACAAAATAAATTGATGTTGTCATTTTACTTTGTGTGTTCTTATCTAAGATATATAACTTTTTAAAATGTGATTTTATTGGCAGTTACTAGGTTGACACTAGCCTATGACTTTGGGAAAGCCAGATATAAAGAAAATTTAATGTTTAATGATAGGTGTAACCCAATGCAGATCGGATTCAAATTAATATGTCATGATTATTAGCGAACCAATCAGAGTAGATCGAATTGCGATCGCCATTAACAATTTATCCACTCATCTATCTGGTACAAAAATAGTACAGCTATCAGATTTACATTTTGATGGTGTTCGTCTATCAGACAAAGTTCTACAACAGGCGATCGCCCTCTGCAACGATGCTGAACCAGATTTAGTCGTGATTACGGGAGATTTCGTTACCGATAATCCGATGCCAATAAACAAGTTAGCAAAACATCTATCTGGACTTAAAAGCAAATATGGAGTTTATGGCTGTCTGGGAAATCATGACCTTGTTCCCGTTAATGCCAAACAGCAAATTATTGAAGCTTTGAACTCGATCGGGCTGAAAATTCTTTGGAATGAGGTAGTTTATCCTTTAGGATCTGGTTTGGCGATCGCTGGATTACCAGATTTTTGGTCGTCAGAGTTCGATCCAGCAATAGCATTAGACCAAATTCCTGTTGACATACCTCGTATTGTTCTATCTCACAACCCCGACTCTGCTAGGGTACTAAAAAAATGGCGGGTAGATTTGCAGCTTTCGGGACACACTCACGGAGGACAGGTAGTCATTCCTAATTATGGCCCTGTAGCTTCCCTCCTGCCCAAAATTAGACAGTATGTACCCAAATCGTTACGCAATCATCTACCCTACATCAAAGATTGCGATCGAGTAGTCAGACATTGGAATTGGTCGCAGGGTTGGCATCAAGTCGAGGGAAATCAACTGTATATAAACCGTGGTTTAGGAACATATTTTCCAGGACGCATCAATTGTCCTCCAGAAGTAACCGTAATTACTCTTACAGCAGTTTCCAAGTGATGACGGAGTAATTACGATTAATACGGTAAATAATTAAAGAAAGTATGAAGACAATTCATCCTCGTACATGCGGCTTAAGCCTTTGTTTATTCCTCGTTCCTCCTTCCTTAATCAAGCAACTATCATGCTGCTTTGTGCTGGAACAATAAGCTCCAACTTCTTAGCTTCAGTAGTATTGTGCCAGTTCAATCTTCCCGAACCATAAACCACTTCTTGAGGTTCAAACTGTAGCCCAGCAACTGTAGAAATCGCATCACTCTGTTCATCAGCAGTATTTACAGCAACGATCACCTCCTGGTCGTCTAAAATACGGGCAAAAGCGTATAAATGCTCGCTGGCGTAAACAGTTTTATATTTACCAGTACGCAGGGCAGGATATTGATGGCGCAAAGCGATTAATTTCTTGTAATCTTTTAAAATTTCTACGTCCCAGTTTTCAGGTTGGGGGAAAACACGACGACAATCGGGATCTTTCCCACCAGGTAAACCAACCTCATCGCCGTAAAAGATACTCGGCGCACCAGGAAAAGTCATTAGTAAGGTAGAAGCCAACATAAAGCGGGCTTTGTCTTCTCCTACGGTAGTAATCATTCTGGGGGTATCGTGACTATCTAGTAAGTTGAGTTGAGCTTGCTGAATCTCCCAGTCATATAGCTTGAGTAAAGCTTCGACACGAATCGCATATTCCGTACCAGAAATAGGCGGATAGGGTCGCAGTTCGCCCTGACAGAATTCGGGTATGTATTTCTCTCCTCCAGCAAAGGCAATAGTCGCCTCGGCGAAGCGATAGTTCATTACGCCGTCAAATTGCGTACCGTCCAGCCACTGACTAGCATCACCCCAAATTTCCCCTACAATATAGGCTTCGGGATTTATTGCCTTAACGCGATCGCGAAATTCCTGCCAAAAACCAGGTGTTTCTACTTCATTAGGAACATCCAATCGCCAGCCGTCTATACCCTGATACAGCCAATATTCAGCTACCTGCATGATATATTCTTTTACCTGCGGGTTGTCGTGGTTAAACTCAGGTAAAGCGCGATCGCCGATCCAGCCATCGTAGTTAGCGGGCTTACTGCCGTCGTAAGCAGATAAAGGCCAATCGTGAATTTTAAACCAATCCAACCAGGGGGAGTTTGGACCATTTTCTAAAATATCATTGAAGAAGAAAAAGCCTCGGCTAGCATGATTGAATACGCCATCTAGCACTATTTTGATATCTTTTTCATGGGCTGCTTTAATTAGGGCATCAAAGGCTACATTGCCTCCCAGCATCGGGTCTATTTGATAGTAATCGTGGGTGTGGTAACGATGATTGGAAGCAGACTGAAATATGGGGGTAAAGTAAATTGCGTTTGCGCCTAGATCTTTGATGTAATCGAGCTTTTCAATTACTCCCCAAAGATTTCCCCCTTTATATCCTTGGAAGGTGGGAGTGGCATCCCAACCTTCATAAGTAGAGGCTTGCCAATGCCCTTTAGCGGTGGATTTACCTCTGGCAAAGCGGTCGGGAAATATTTGATAGAAAACTGCATTCTTGACCCAATCTGGCGTTTTAATCATAGTTAATCTTGGTTATTTATCGATTGTTGGTGCAAAACTCGGTAATTGCGAACACACCAGAAAACATAGATTTACATAAGCTATTAAATAGCGATCGCCCGTCCCTCATCAACTGTAAAAAGATGGATTTTATTAAGATTTATTGCTAACCAAAGGCGATCGCCGACTGCTACGGGCTTATCTGGTGGCAGAGATACGGTCAAACTTCGATCTGGTTGTGCCGTTAAATGAGCAAATACATAGGTTTCATTACCCAACGTCTCTACTAGGTCTACTTCTACCTGAATATTCGACTCTGCTGGCGCATCTATAGACAAATGTTGGGGACGAATTCCCAAAATCAATGATTTTGCCTGAATATGCTGCAACGTTTTACTCCAAGCTGCGGGCAGATCTAAAGAAAAATAGCGATTGGCTAATTTTAAGGGCGAAACCAGATCTACAGGCAAAAAATTCATCGATGGAGAACCGATAAATTCAGCTACAAACAGGTTAGCAGGTCGATTGTAAATCTCCAAAGGTGGCGCAATTTGTTGAATTTGCCCCTCGTTCATTACCGCAATGCGATCGCCCATAGTCATTGCTTCGGCGCGATCGTGAGTGACATAAATCGTAGTTGTCTTTAACTTCCGCTGTAGCTGTACGATCTGGGCGCGGGTTTGAGTTCGCAACTTAGCATCCAAATTAGACAGAGGCTCATCCATCAAAAAAACCTGTGGATTACGAGCGATCGCTCTACCCAAAGCTACCCGTTGTTTTTGTCCCCCAGACAGTTCTTTTGGTAAACGTGACAGCAGAGATTCGATTTGTAACAAACTCGCTACATATCTGACTCGCTCTCGTATATCCTTTTCTTTTGCAGAAGTATAACCCATACCCCCAGGGGCATAACGACTCGTACCTACCAAAGCTCTTTCTATCAAATTTTTAGCTGTCGAGGGTTGATTTCTTCTCAAGCCAAAAGCCAAATTATCGTAAATATTCAAATGAGGATAAAGAGCGTAATTTTGGAACACCATCGCAATATCCCTGGCTTTGGGTGGCAGATCGTTAACGATGCGATCGCCAATCCGAACATTTCCGGCAGTCAATTCCTCCAACCCCGCTAATAAACGCAGCAAGGTACTCTTACCACAGCCCGAAGGACCGACCAAGACCAAAAACTCTCCATCTTCTACCGTAAAATTAATATCCCGCAACACACTAACCTGCTTGGATTTATCTTCGATAGAAGTCAGATCTGTTTTTCTAGATATGCGATCGCTACCTGCTTTAGCGCGATAGCTTTTATAGACATTTTCGACTACGACCTGTGCCACTATTAAACCTAAATAAAGTGGATATTATAGCTTTGTCTAGTAATGTTACCACTGGCTATTTAATGTTAGCTTTGTATAGTACAGCTTTATCGGGAAATAGGGGACAGGGGACAGGGAACAGGGGATAGGGGATAGGGAACAGGGAATAGTGATAAATGTTAAATGATAAATGTTAAATGCTAAATGAAGAAAGCGATCGCTACTAAAAAATCCTCTTTTGCTGACATTTGCCCAAAAATGTAAAGAAAAGTTCCAGCTAATCGGTTATGCTTAATAGTCTTTGCGACACTATAGATTAGTCTACTGGGTGTGACATAGAAATATCTTGGGTTAGAGAATATGGAATTAGCAGCAAGAGTCGATCGCGTATCACCATCAATTACCTTGGCAATATCAGCCAAAGCCAAAGCGATGCAAAACGAAGGAATTGATGTCTGTAGTTTTAGTGCGGGAGAACCAGACTTTCCGACACCGAAGCATATTTGCGAGGCTGCAAAAACCGCTCTAGATGAAGGTAAGACTCGTTATGGCCCTGCGGTAGGGGAATTGGAGTTAAGAGAAGCGATCTCGTCGAAGCTACAGCAAGATAATAATCTCAACTATACAGCAGATAATATTATCGTAACTGACGGCGGTAAGTTTTCTTTATTCAATCTGATACAGGTTTTAATTGAGTCTGGCGATGAGGTGATTATACCTTCCCCCTACTGGTTGAGCTATCCAGAAATGGTTAAGCTAGCTGATGGTACTCCCGTTATTGTCGATACAGCAGCCGAAAATGATTATAAAATCACGCCAGAACAGCTAGAACGGGCTATTACACCCAAGACTAAGCTATTTGTCTTTAACTCTCCTTCCAATCCTACAGGGACGGTTTATACTCCCGATGAAGTTCGAGCTTTAGCTCAAGTAGTTGTCGATCGCGATATCCTAGTAGTTTCTGATGAGATCTACGAGAAAATTCTCTATGATGATGCCAAACACCTCAGTATTGGTTCGATAAATGACGAGATCTTTGCCCGCACTATTACCAGCAGCGGTTTTGCCAAAAGCCATTCGATGACGGGATGGCGTGTCGGTTACGCAGCAGCACCATTAGAAATATTACAGGCGATGGCAAAAATTCAGGGACACAGTACTTCTAATGTTTGCACCTTTGCTCAATATGGCGCGATCGCAGCTTTAGAATCTTCTCAAGAATGCGTACAGGAAATGCTAAGAGCCTTTACCGAACGCCGAAGCTATATGTATCAGGCAATTAACGATATTCCTGTTTTAAGCTGTCCTAAACCCAATGGTGCGTTTTATCTCTTTGTCGATATATCTAAAACGGGTAAAAAATCTCTAGAATTCTGCGAAGAACTATTAGAAACCAAACAGGTTGCAGCTATTCCTGGGGTGGCTTTTGGCATGGACGACTGTATCCGTTTTTCTTACGCTACCGACATGGATACAATTAAAAAAGGAGTTAAAAGACTATCAGAGTTTGTTAACAGTTGATAGCCTTTTGTTGCCAGAGAGTAAAAATTACTCTCTTTTATTGTCCCTGCTGACGTAATTCATCGATCGCAGTATGGTCTTCTAAATATTCGGCAAGCTGAAGAAAATCCGTTCTGGGGTAGCTTTTACCAGCAGTTTCTTTAAACGCCAACTGAGGTTGTGTACCCTCGACTATATGATATCCCCAGTATAGTAAGGCATTACTATGGCGAATTTTGGCAGCATTGGGATTAATTAGCTTGCACTTAGGATCTGTTTTAGTATATTTAGCAAGACTTTGTTTCAAATGATTAAAAAGTACTGTATTTCTCTTTTTTAGAGTTTGATTAGAAACGAAATTGTTAATTAAAGCGAACATTTCCGCGTCTGGATTGAGTTCGCGAATATGTTTAAAAGTTCTGACGATTACGTCTCCGTGTTTGTTAACTCCCAAAGGATTAAGGGTAGTAGGAATCACAAAAATAAAAATCTCTAATTTTATTAGGGGTTTCCATACATTGCGATCGCTTTTACGCAGTGATATGCTACCTAATTTTCCATATCTAACTTCAAATCTGCTACCTTATAGCGATCTCCCGAAGGAATTTTTAAAGTCGAACGACGCAACTTAGACCCTACCGATCGAGCAATTTACAAAACAACTTTATAACTATCTTCTATTAAAAATAGTTAAAGCGATCGCTTTTGCAATATCAAAAATCATAATTGATTGAATAATTACTTTAAAATTAAATAAATTGTTTTTATATTCAACTTTACAAGGAAACGGCAGCGCGATCGCTTTTAACTGGTTGAGCGATAAGGCAACTGCCGAATGGGTGCAATTATTCGCTGTCGATATGTTCCGAGTAATGCGAAACAAAAGACAAATGGGTGCGTTGGCAAAACTGGTTCAAAAAGACAGCCAGTTACAAAAGTTTTTAAGAGACTTTCAAGAATTAGTCGGGGTTTGACATTCCCTTATTCGATCGCGATACAGTCATGGAATACAAAGACAAGTTCGGATACAAATAGGAATTATTCTCATTTGCGAAGCGACCTGCTTTAGTTTTGAGGTGATGCAGTAAACTAAAATATTGTTACCTTCTAGAGATAGTTCTCTTACCTCTTGCAATAATTTAGGACTATTGATGGCTCTTTCCTTAAATTAAGGCGATCGCACTATCATAAAAGCGATTGCTTCTAATTAACTCCGAAGCGATAACCTTTACCGTAAACGGTATGAATTAATTGTGCTTCGCCTTTTATTTCAATTTTGCGTCGCAGCAGTCTTACCAGCGCAGCTAACACATTACTACTAGGTTGTTCTTCCGCTTGCCAAAGATAGCTATAAATTTCTTCGTGGGTTAATAGCCTGTCGGGATGCTGCATAAAATAAGTTAACAGCTTTATTTCTTTTTCCGATAGATCGATCGCCTTACCGCTACGATATGCTACCTGGTTTTCTACATCCAACTCTAAATCTGCTACTTTAAGGCGACCGCTCTGTGTAGTTTCTATAGTCGAGCGACGCAACAAAGCCCGCACTCTAGCTAGTAATTCTCTTAATTCAAAGGGCTTGACTAAATAATCATCTGCCCCCGCATCCAAACCATCGACGCGATCGTCTATCGTATCTTTGGCGGTTAAAAACAGTACGGGAGTGGTTAGAGAATGCGATCGCACTTCACGACAAATTTCTAATCCCGATTTATAGGGTAACATCCAGTCTAAAATTAGCAGGTCATATTGATTTTGTAGAGCTAGTTCCATTCCTGCTGCACCATTGTCAGCTACATCTACCCGGTAGCCTTCTTGTGACAAGATTCGGCTCAAAGGATCGCTGAGTTCGGTTTCGTCATCTACTAGTAAAATTCTCATAGAATTGCTCGATTGCTCCTGCTCTACAATAATATTTAAAATGGTATCTATAACAAGTAACAAGAGACAGTAGTTTTATTATGCAGTATCGGCGATTCGGTCGCACAGAGTTACAGATGCCCGTTTTCTCCTGTGGGGGAATGAGATATCAATACAAATGGCAAGATTTACCTCAGTCTAAAATACCCGCAGATAATCAGCGTAATTTAGAAGCTACAATTCGCCGTTCATTCGAGCTTGGTATTAATCATATCGAAACCGCTAGGGGTTATGGTAGTTCGGAAATGCAGCTAGGACAGATATTACCCCAGCTACCGAGAGAGAAGCTAATCTTTCAAACTAAAGTCTCTCCCAAGCCCAAAGCTATAGAATTTCGCCGTCAATTTCACCAGTCTCTCAAGTTCTGTCAGTTGGATTATGTAGATTTATTAGGAATCCACGGCATTAATAACGAAGAGACGTTTAACAATAGTATGCGTCCTGGTGGATGTTTGGACGAGGCTAAAAAGCTAAAAGCAGAAGGCAAAGTCAGACATATTGGCTTTTCTACCCACGGCTCGACCGAAATCATTACCAAGGCGATCGAAACAGGTGAGTTCGACTATGTAAATCTTCACTGGTACTACATCAATCAGTGGAATTGGTCGGCGATCGAAGCTGCAAGACGACACGACATGGGGGTATTTATTATTTCTCCAACCGATAAGGGAGGACATCTTTACAACCCGCCAGCGAAGTTAGTCGAGTTGTGTCAGCCTCTTAGCCCCATAGTATTCAACGACTTATTTTGTTTATCTCATAGAGAAGTACACACCTTGAGTTTGGGTGCAGCCCAACCATCAGATTTTGACGAACATCTCAAAGTTTTGCCTTTATTAGACAAAGCAGATGAAGTATTACCGCCGATCTTAGAACGTTTGGAAAATGAAGCGATCGCTACTTTGGGTAAAGACTGGGTAGAAAACTGGAAAGTCGGTTTACCTAGCTACGATAATACTCCTGGTAACGTTAATATACCAGTAATTTTATGGCTGCGTAATTTGGCTGTTGCTTACGATATGACTGAATACGCCAAAGCACGATACAACCTTTTAACTAATGCTGGACACTGGTTTCCTGGCGCAAAAGCAGACAAAGTATCTCGCTTAAATCTTCAATCCTGTTTGTTCTCTAGTCCTTATGCGGAAAAGATTCCCGATTTATTAACAGAAACAGACGAATTACTAGGAGGCGCACCAGTCAAACGGCTTTCTCAAAGCTAATGGATATATATGCACCTTTAATTTGGTAAACAGATTAGTGTTAGTATTGAATATTTTTAATAGCTACTGTAAGGTTCGAGCGATTTATTAACAACTTTCAATCGAAGCTTAGTTTGTTATAGTTGGAAAAATTTATAGTTCAAAAAACTAAAAAACAGGAACATATACTTCCTGAAAAGATTCCTAGTAAATAGTAATTTTTTCAATACCAATAACTACTATTAATGATGTTCAATGCTAACTTGGCTTTGCCTAAACTAAATAAATTATTTATTCCTATCCTAAACACTAGCGTTTTAGCCTCTATTGGCTTGGCAGTTGGGTTAATTCCTAAAATAGAAATATCAATGCGATCGCCCGAACTAAATGTAATTCCTTTAACAAAAGTATCTTTATCTAATAACGCTTACGCACAAGAATTTACACCCGAAGAAACTAGAAACTATGCCAAAGCAGGTTATGAAATCGAGCTTTTAAGAAGAAAACTTTATCAGGAAACTAAAAATTTAATTAACGAACCGCCACCAAATATAGTTTGTGACAATCGAGCGACGATCGATAGTCTACAGCCAGAGGTTCGCCAAATTGCCGATCGCTTTTGTACCCAAACCCCAAAGATTGTAAAACAAAATAATTTGACAATCGAACGTTATAACGAGCTAACAACTTATTACAATCGTCAAGATAGTTTTTATCAGCAAGTACAAAGTATTCTGCTCGAATTGCAAAACTAAAGAGAATTTAACTCGAACAAAAAAATGACCTTAAACCTATTTAAAACATTAGAGCTTAGGGTCATTTACTTGAGGTTTAGAAATATATATCTATCTTAAATCCTCAAGGTACATTCAAATATTATTTTCTGCTAACTATCTTTTTTGTAGCTGCTATCTATCCCTCAAAGTAGGATAGCCATAGCAGTACAGAATAGTCTTATTAAAAATTTAAAGTGGAGCCGAGCAGAGTCGAACTGCTGTCCAAGCCAGCTATTCGCTTGCCCATTCGTTCACAGGTTTAGCTTCTCTTACCCTTGAAGCTGGGATCATCAATTATCCCTGATGACAGGATTCTTTGGTAAAGTCTTTTCCTGTTGGTCTACCAAAGAAGACCACTAGGAGCATCCGTTGGGGTTTTGTCTTTAGCTCTTAACGGAGTCAAACTAAAGACGAGCAATCTAAAAAAGTTTTTTTAGATTAGGCAGTTACAGCCTGACGCTCAAATTTTACGATGTTGTTTGCATCTATATTTAAGTTTGAGTCTTTATTTACGAGAGAATACTCACTCTCGACCTGAATCACGAGTTAGCTTTTACTAACCTGTCGAAACCTTTACGGCCCCATGTGTTGTCAAGCTTTCAGTCTTAACTTATTAATATTATAGCTAATTTTTTTAAAATAGTGGATCTTGAATAACTTAAACGTTACAAAACATTGAGTTGTCTACTAAGGAGCATTTCGACGACGATATTTCGTTTTAAACTAAATAATGTCTAGTCACTCGTAAAGTATTGGCTATCAAAATATTAGTTAGTATCTCACCGTTTTAAAATTCCCTCTGTTATTAAAAATCTTATGTTCCCGATTAATCGTCCTCGTCGCCTGCGCCAACACCCCCAACTACGTCGTATGGTGCAAGAAACGGTAGTTACCGCAAGCGATCTAATTTACCCTTTGTTTGCCGTACCAGGATCGTCTGTCGCTACGGAAGTTAAATCGATGCCAGGAGTGTATCAACTTTCAGTAGACAAGATTGTCGAAGAGGCAAAACAAGTATATGACTTGGGTATCCCTGCGGTAATTCTATTTGGTATTCCCGAAGATAAAGATACTGAAGCTACAGGTGCATGGCACGACCACGGTATCGTACAGAAAGCAGCGATCGCAATTAAAAAGTCTGTCCCCGAACTATTAGTTATAGCTGACACCTGCCTTTGCGAGTATACCAGTCACGGGCATTGCGGATATTTAGAGACAGGAGATTTGACAGGAAGAGTATTAAACGATCCTACATTAGAATTACTCAAAAAAACCGCCGTATCTCAGGCAAACGCGGGAGTAGATATAATCGCGCCTTCGGGGATGATGGATGGTTTTGTCAAAGCGATTAGAGAGGGATTAGATTCTGCTGGCTTTGAGGATCTGCCCATACTTTCCTATGCTGCTAAATATGCTTCGGCTTATTATGGCCCATTCCGCGATGCGGCAGAATCTGCCCCTAGTTTTGGCGATCGCCGTACCTACCAAATGGACCCAGCCAACGGTACAGAAGCACTCAAAGAAATTGAGTTGGATATAGCCGAAGGTGCAGATATGCTGATGGTCAAACCCGCACTATCTTACATGGACATTATCTGGCGAGTTAAAGAAGCTACTAACCTTCCCGTAGCTGCTTACAATGTCTCTGGAGAATACTCGATGATTAAGGCTGCTGCCCTGAATGGCTGGATTGATGAGAAGAAAGTAGCTTTAGAAACCCTAACTAGCTTTAAACGTGCTGGTGCAGATTTAATTCTGACCTATCATGCTAAAGATGCAGTGCGTTGGTTGCGAGACAGTTACGTTGCGGAGGTGTCCTCCGTTGAGTAAACTGTCGAGGGTGAGCGAATAGGAATAGATTTAACGCTTGTTTGACGCGAGTGATAGTCAAGGCTATTGCTCGTATTTTATTAGGATTAATTATTACCTATATTTTAGCTTTTAGTCGTACTGTACTGATACAAACTATACTTAATCGATCGCGATAATTTTTTGGACGCAAATTGAGAATAACAACTAAAATATTTTTCTAATTTATTAAAGAGGCGATCTAAGGCTCGATCGTGGGTAAATCACGCTACAAAAAAAGAAATTTATCTTACTAAAAATTTCTCGCGCTCGATCTATTGGTGTACCTCGATTAAACTTATTAAGCGTCCAAAATATGTTCGAGATTGTGTTTCGAGATGAACAATTACTATTTACAAAGAAATAGTAGACTATTTGAACTATAATCTGAAAATATCACAATATTTATATTTTTTCAAAGTATTTTTGAATTTGCCCATCGGGTAAAAAAATACAAGGAGAGATACTGGGTCGCTCGTAAAGTTACTTTGTAGCCCTATAGTAGCTTGAAAGAAAAAACTACTAAAAATAGGGAAAGATCGATCGTTATACTAGGGAAATACATAAACCCTTAACGATGTTCTACCGATCGACGAGATAAGCTGATATAACTTTATATTTTTAAACTGAGGCATTATACCTATGCGGGTTTTATTGTTATACCCCCTATTTCCTAAAAGTTTCTGGTCATTTGAGAAAACTTTGGCTTTAGTAAACTGCAAAGCTCTATTACCACCTTTGGGATTAATTACAGTAGCAGCTATTTTGCCTCAAGAGTGGGAATTTAAACTGGTAGACCATAATGTCAGAGAAATTACCGAATCCGATTGGGATTGGGCAGAATTAGTGGTAATTTCTGGCATGATCGTCCAGAAAGAAGATATGCTAGCTCAAATATCTGCTGCCAAACAAAGAGGTAAACTAGTTGCGGTAGGCGGTCCTTATGCGACGACTTCGCCTCAAGAGGTAGAAGCAGCCGACTTTTTAATACTCGATGAGGGTGAACTTACTTTACCAATGTTTATCGCTGCAATCGAACGTGGCGATCGCTCTGGAGTTTTTCGAGCGACAGAAAAACCTGCGGTAACTCAAACGCCAATTCCGCGCTATGACTTACTAGACATGAGTGCTTACGATAATATGTCGGTACAGTTTTCCCGTGGCTGCCCTTTTCAATGCGAATTCTGCGATATTATCGTGCTTTATGGTCGCAAACCCCGTACCAAAACTCCAGAACAGCTTTTAGCCGAGCTTGAATGCCTGTATGACCTGGGTTGGCGTGGTGCAGTGTTTATGGTAGACGATAACTTTATCGGTAATAAACGCAACGTCAAACTATTACTCAAAGAATTAAAGATATGGATGGAGCAAAAAGGCTATCCCTTTGGTTTGACTACAGAAGCTTCGGTAGACCTTGCCAAAGATGATGAGTTGATGGAGTTGATGGTGGAATGTAACTTTAAAAAAGTGTTCCTTGGCATTGAAACTCCCGACCAAGATAGTTTGGCTTTAACTAACAAGTTTCAAAATACTCGCGATCCCCTTACCGAGTCGATCGACAAGATCACTAGAGCGGGAATGCAGGTAATGGCAGGGTTTATCATTGGCTTCGATGGAGAAAAGGCCCACGCAGGCGATCGCATCGTTCAGTTTGTCGAACAGACTGCTATACCAATGGCGATGTTCAGTATGCTGCAAGCTTTACCGAGTACTGCGCTTTGGAATCGATTAGAAAAAGAAGGTCGATTGTTAAATGGATCGGCAAACATCAACCAGACGACTTTGATGAACTTTGTCCCCACTAGAAACATCGAAGACATTGCTACAGAATACGTCGATGCTTTCTGGAAATTATACGACCCCACAGCCTATTTAAATCGGATCTTTCGCTACTACATGAAGTTAGGTGAGTCTAAAAATGTTGTATCTAAAAGAACTAGCTGGAAGTCAATTCGTGCTTTAGGCTTGTTGTTATGGAAACAGGGTGTATTAGCTCAGACTCGTATACTATTTTGGCGCAATTTAATTCAGGTGTTAGTAAAAAAACCCCGTCAACTAGAAATCTATCTGACTCTTTGTGCTTATTTAGAACACTTTGTCGAATATCGCTTTATTGTTAGAGAACAAATTAATATTCAGTTGGAAAACTATATAGCTTCTAAGCCAAAAGCTAAAACTATGGTAGGGCAGAAATAAAGGATGAGGGATAAGGGATGAGGGATGAAGTATTTATCTTTTTTCCCCGCACCCTTTGCTCTCAATTGAGGCGATCGCCTGTTTGGACATCGAACCAATGGATTTTACTGGGTTTTATTGCTAGAGGAATTGTTTTATCTTCCCACCGAACATCACTCGGTAATAAAGCCCTGATAGTGGTTTCTGAATTATCTACTCTAACGCTGACTAGATTATCTTTACCAAGTTGTTCGACTAAATAAACCTGACCCATAATTGCTGCTTCTGATTCGTTAGAGGCAAGCAAGACATCTTCAGGACGAATTCCCATGATAATTCGGTCGGTATTGCTAGTAGGAGGTAATTCTAGCTGGTGTTTGCCTAAAAATGCTTTGTTTCCTTCACATTTGAGGGTCAAAAGATTCATTTGAGGGCTGCCGACGAAGCTAGCGACAAATTTGTTAGCAGGATGGGAATAAATTCGGCTTGGGGGATCTAACTGCTGGATCGTACCCTGGTTGAGTACTGCTACCTTAGTAGAAAGAGTCATTGCCTCGGTTTGGTCGTGGGTAACGTAAACTACGGGCTTGTTTTGCTCTTTGAATAGCTGTTTTAGCTGCGCCCTAACCTGTTCGCGCAACAGGGCATCTAAATTACTCAAAGGCTCGTCTAATAAAAATACTTCAGGATCGCGTACCAAGGCTCTGGCCAAAGCTACCCGCTGTCTCTGTCCGCCAGACATTTTACCTGGCTTGCGGTTAAGTAGGCTGGTTAACTCTAATTTATGTGCTGCTTCGTTGACTCGCCGTTGGATTTCCTCATCGGGCATTTTGCGTAATTTAAGTGCGGTGGCGATGTTTTCGGCTGCGGTCATGTGAGGATAGAGAGCATAACTTTGAAAGACCATTGCCATATTGCGATCGCCTGGCGCAGCCTGATTAACGTTTTTTCCACCAATAATCACTTCTCCCCTGGTAGGTGGCTCTAAACCCGCTATTAGGCGTAGTAGAGTGGATTTACCACATCCTGAAGGACCTAAGAGTGTTAGAAATTCACCATCATCAACTTCTAAAGAGATATCTTTGACAGGAATTACATCGGAGCGATATTTCTTTTGTAAATTTTGTAATTTTAGTTTTGCCATGCTCAAAGATAGTAAGTTATTAAATTTAATTACAATAAGGAAGTAGTCTACAAAATATTAGACCTAGCTTAGACCGCAATGGCAGTAACTTTACAGCAATTAACTCAATGGAAACAAACAGGGCGATCGATTATTTCTCTAACCGCCTGGGATTATAGTCTGGCAAGAGTACTAGATGATGCAGGGGTGGATATAATTTTAGTGGGAGATTCTTTAGCAATGGTTGGGCTTGGCTATGCTAATACCTTACCCGTCACTTTAGACGAAATGATCCATCATGCCAAGGCTGTACGGCGTGGAGTAAAAAAAGCTTTGGTAGTGTGCGATCTGCCGTTTATGAGCTATCAAGCCAGAGTTTCTCAGGCTATAGAGGCTGCGGGAAGAGTTCTTAAAGAAACAGGTGCATCCGCAATTAAGTTAGAAGGTGGACATCCTCGGATTATCGAAACCGTCACTGAATTAACCGCTATAGGCATTCCTGTAATGGCTCATGTTGGTTTAACTCCCCAGTCGTTTCGGATATTGGGCTTCAAGCAACAGGGTAAAACTCCCGAACAAGCTAATTTAATTATCGAACAGGCGGTAGCTTTGGCTCGTGCGGGAGCATTCGCGATTATTCTAGAACATATTCCTAGCGATCTGGCTGCAATTATTACCGCCGAAGTTCCGATTCCAACTATCGGTATTGGTGCAGGGAATAAATGTGATGGTCAGGTGTTAGTAACTGCCGATTTACTCGGTTTATCTACTAAACAACCACCATTTGCAAAGTCTTACGTTAACTTGAGACAGGTTATTACTGATGCAGTCTCTGATTTTACAAAAGAGGTACAAGATCGGCAATTTCCTCAATCTTAAATAAATACTTTAGAAAGGGAGTTAGAACGCTTTGTTTAATGATAAATGTCAAATGATTAAATGAAATGAGTTATCTTATTGCTACTTTTTATAAATTCGTTACTATATCTAACCTTGAAGCTACAAGAGCGCAAATTTTGACCTGGTGTCAGCAACGAGAGATTAAAGGCACGATTATCTTGGCAGAAGAAGGAATTAATGGCACGATCGCAGGTAGTAGTGATGCGATCGCCGATATTTTAACCGCTTTACGTAGTCTGCCTGGTTTGACAGATTTAGAACACAAAGAATCGACATCCGAAAAACTGCCTTTTGCCCGACTGAAGATTAAAATAAAGCCAGAAATAGTTACTTTGGGTTTGCCAGCCATAAATCCCACTCGACAGGTGGGTACTTATGTCGAGCCTCAAGACTGGAATGAAATAATTAGCGATCCAGAGGTAATGGTAGTCGATACTAGAAATGACTACGAAGTAGAAATTGGTACTTTCGAGAAAGCTAAAAATCCTAGTACCGAATCATTCCGCGAGTTTCCCGAATATGTAGCGCAAAATCTCGATCCGCAACAACATTCTAAAGTAGCGATGTTTTGTACTGGCGGTATCCGTTGCGAAAAAGCTTCTTCTTATTTACTTTCTCAAGGATTTAAAGAGGTATATCACCTCAAAGGAGGAATCTTAAAATACCTAGAAAATGTATCTCCTCAAGAAAGTCTGTGGTCAGGAGAATGTTTTGTCTTTGATGAGCGAGTTGCAGTTAAAGAAGGATTAGAACTAGGTAGTCACGAACTTTGTTACGCCTGTGGACATCCTATATCTGAGGCGGATAAAGATTCTCTTCAATACGAACCAAATATATCTTGTCCTCACTGTTACCAAGAGCTTACCCCAGAGAAGAAAGCCCGACAAATAAATCGTCGTAGAGCTAGAGAAGATAAAAAGCGCAACCAAATTAGTTAATTTTAACTGTCGAGTGTCTATTTGAGGCTTCAATAGAAGCACTCCAGCGAGTTTAATTATTATTCCAGTCTTCTCTATCCGAACTTCTACAGGAAATATAGAGAGCTTCACTTTGTTTTTGACGATAGCGAGATAGTCTTTTACGGGATTTCAAAGTTTCTCTAACAACATAGCTAAACCACTTATCGATATCTGCACCAGACTGATAGCCTTCGATAAGAGCTTCCTCGGCAATTTCTAACAAAATTTTAGCTAAATCTGAAGTAGAAATTTCTAGATAACGATTGTACAAATTTCTCTCTTGTTCCCAATGAGGTAGAGTTTCATCTCCTATTCCTATGTTCCTCGCTAATTCAATGAGATCGTAATGATCGCAATACCAAACACCTTGATAATCCATATCAGGAAAAATGTATGCTTTGCTAGTAAAAATATCGATTAGGAAAATAATAATTTCGTTGATTTGATTTTGTTCTGCTGAAATGTAGTGTTCTCTAACCAACGCCCGCAGTATTTGCGCTAAATTTTCATATCTATGACGAGCAATATCACGAGCCTGTTGATAATCGCGATCGACTAAATGACTAAATTTGTCATGCTCTGTTTTAGGTAAACTATCATGTCTTTTTCTGGCTTTGGACAACAAAGGATTGTGAGTGGTTTGAGAAAAATTGGGCAATAATTTATATAACAACATATTTTAAAAACGTCTCTAAATATCTTTGTAATTAAACGATTAAAATTAACTCGTGCTTCTATAAGGCGATATATTAAGATGATTACTTAAATAGTAAGTATGAGAAATGATTTCGATCGCTTTATTTATGGATCTACATCTTTAAATAGGAACTGACATGGATAACAGTATCGGTTTGGCTGTTATTTATCCAAATTTGAAAGCTGCTGCTGCTGCGGTATGTCATTTCATTTAACATTTATCATGTGTGAGGATATGCAGGCTTGAATTCTCGTACCATTCCTTTTTATCCTTCAAAAAGAGGCGTGAAACCTAAAAGATCGCGAGGTTTGTGAGTTCAATAATCGATCGAAAATAAAGTTAAGTCCACCGATACAAAGATTGTGATCATTATAGATAATAAAAAAAGACGGGTGGTTAATCCCGTCTGAGTTGAAATCTTTTGGTTATTTAATTTGCTTAATCACGAGATCTTAGAAGAGTCATCAAGATGTAGTAGAACAACAAAGCTACAGAAGCGAATAACTCTAAAGAGGCTGCAACGTGCTGATGAGTCGCATATCGATGAATGATATTAGACGTGGTGTATAAGATAGCAGCAGAAGCGAAAACAATCATTACCGCCGAGAAGATTAACCCTAAAGTAAAGCCGAATAAAACGCTACAGATAATTAAGCCTAAAGCAATAAAACCGCCAATTCTTAAGAAATTGCCTAAAAAGGAAAAGTCTTTACCGCTGGTAAAAGCTACCGCCGTAATTCCAGCAAACATCATTAGCGTCAGAATTGCAGCAGTCGCAATTAAATTAGGATCGTTGGTGTAATAAGCAGCAATATAAAGTATCGGAGCAAAAATTAAAGCTTCACCGACAATATATGCCCCTAACCCCGCATACTGTTTATTTACATTATCAGCTTCCGCTACCAGACTCCGAGACAGCCAACCAAGCAAAGAAAAACCGCCTAAAATCATCAACCAACCAAAGCGGTTTTGAGAGATTAAATTAGTAATTCCTTCGGCAATACCTGTCTGGAATAAAATAAATTCTACTACGATAAAAGCAACAATTGCACCCGCCAAGTGAATATAGGTGTTTTTTATAAATCTAGCGCGGTCGCTAGGACTCGCTTGAGCAACACTAACCATAGTTTATACCTCAACTAAAATAAAAATTAAAAGATCGGAAACTATAGCAATCCCAGGTCATTCATGAAAATATTTTTTTAATAAACCACGGAGGCACAGAGGACACAGAGGTCAGAAAAAAGAGAGTTTTTCACGAAGTTATCCCCGATTGCTATATTTATATATTAACTGAAGCAAATAGCAATTATAGCGATCTAAATATGTATTTCTGATGGCTAGATTCAATTACTCTCAATATTAATCTAATTCTCTTAAAATCTGAACTTGCCTAACTTCTCTATGTACGCTTAAACCGAGGTCGATCGCTTCATTTAATAGATGTCTATCTTGCTGGGTACAATCTATTTCTAGCGACGACCAAGTTGCTAAATCATCTTCTAAATCCGCTAGTAGTCGATCGTAACTGTAAGATGTAGATATGCGACCCGGAAGGCTATTCTGTCGATAACGATAGACAAAGCTTTCTAATTCAATACTTTTTAATAAACTATTTTTGGTTAAATTAAGTGCATTTTTAAATTCTACTACAGATAATGAATTGCTACTTGTATCCTTTATAAGGCTGACATTAGCGATAAAACTAAAATTATTAATCAATTGGTTGTAGCGTTCTACTTTTGTTAATAACTTGCTAATTAGCTTGAGCTTTTTCGCCCTCTGCCAGAGGTAATAGTTACAGACTATTGTTGATATAAATGACCAGATTATTGTAGCAGTAGAGACGGTAATTAATCCTGTATAATTATTATCCAACCAGCCTAACTTACGACAAACAATTAAATTAATTGGAAAGAAAAAAAGCAGATTGAGAAACAAAAAGGTGCTTTGGGTCAATAGAAAAGATTTCCAGTATTGCAACTGACGTAAAATTAGAACACGAGTAAAAGCGATCGCCCAGCCAAAAACTATTCCTGTATCTAATACTCGATCTAATTCTGCCTGACTGATTTTTAACTCATCCCAATCCGAACGCATTATTTTAAATTTTGCTATTTCAATATTTTGTATATATATTTCGGCTAGATCGTTCGCTCAGAAATATTTTTTTAATAGACCTCTTGCATAAATAATAAATTAACCTTTATTACCTATTACCTATTACCTATTACCTGTTACCTATTACCTATTACCTATTACCTATTACCTATTACCCATTACCTATTACCTCT
The DNA here is from genome assembly GCA_965214815.1 of Waterburya sp. Lineage (GTDB taxonomy): Bacteria > Cyanobacteriota > Cyanobacteriia > Cyanobacteriales > Xenococcaceae > Waterburya. The sequence goes on along the minus strand of CBDCCL010000002.1, from coordinate 5,396,133 downwards.
AATGTACCCCTAAGACTTTACCGATAATTTTAATTGCCTGAATATAAAAATTACTTTCAATCTCTCTAAATAAAGAAAAAGGTAGGTTAGGAGTTCCCACAAAAGGTCGGAGAGTCCAGCCTAATTGACTGCCAACAAAACCATATAAAAATAACCAGCCAGTAATTAATTTGTAGCGATTTTTTGAAGCTTTACCAAGCTGTTCTTTTTCAATCAGCCTAATCATAGATTTATAGAAAAAGCCAATACCAACTATGCCAGTAAAGCCTAATACAATAATATTTAGCAGCAGAAAAAACCAATAATCATCAATAGATAAGCGAAAGAATAAAGTTACGGGAGCAAAACCGAACAGCATAACGCTCATCATTGCTACTGATGCTAACAGCAGAGCTACATACTGACTAAAAGTTTGTTTTGAACCTAAAACAACATCCATAAAATATAGAGTTGGTAGGCAGATTAGAAGAGTAAGTAAATATAAAGCAGGTAGCTTAAACGCGGAAGAGATTATTTGTAAGCCACCGTGAGTCGAGCCAAGAATTGCTCCATAAAGAGCCAAAAATAAAGAGCTACAAACTAATAAAGAGACAATTTTTTTATCAATATATTTATTATTTTCAATTTCAGTTAAAAAGTTACCGCGATCGCGCAACAACTGCATCAAAACATCAAAAGAAGCGAACTGCACTGACTAATTCCTCCTAAAAAATTCAGGCGAAACTGTAGTTTAGATTATTTATGTGGTAAATAGCACTACTCAATCGATATCTTTATTGAATTTTCTTATTACAGAAACAGTTTGGAAATAAAAATTCTGCTGTACATAAATTAATAGACTTCAGATTGGTAGCTTTTAGGGATGAAAAATTAAACAAAGCTACAAAATTGAGCGAAAATTTACCGATGGTTTGAGCTTTGAAGACTTTTTAAAATTGATAATCTGAATTAGTACGTAGCAAAGCCATGCTGTTAGGCTTATCGTTTTGTTAAAGATACGATATTGGTTCCAATTTCTGTTGTATATTGCTAATTTGGAGTGAAAGTAGGAAAAACTGCGGTTTTTTAGGATAATTTCAAATTTACTAGAAAATAGGTGTGTATTATGCGAGTGAAACAACCATTGCGGTCGGCGATTGATTTACTTTTTTTCAAATCGCCTTTAGAAGCTCAACTGATTGTAACTCGCCGTTGTAATTTAAGTTGCGGTTACTGTACCGAATACGACAACTACTCTTCTCCTGTACCCTTAGAACACTTGAAAGAAAGGATTGACGCGATTCATCGATTGCGCGTTGTTAATACTTCACTTTTAGGTGGCGAACCGCTAATGCACCCCGACATCATTGAAATTGTTAAATATTGCGATCGCCAAAACCAAGTTTCAATTACTACCAACGGATTTTTACTGACAGAAAAGTTAGTGAAGAAGCTAAATGAGGCGGGATTGAGTAATTTGCAAATTAGTATTGATGCTTTAGAAACGGATCGAACTGGTTATATTCAAAAGTCGTTAAAAAAACTATTACCCAAATTAGAGATTCTAAAGAAATATGCCGACTTTGACGTTCACGTTAACGTTGTATTGTGCGAATCAACTAAAGCAGGCTTTATTGAAACCGTATCCAGAATTCGCGCTTTGGGCTTTAATGTTTCAGTCGGCTTGATGCACGACAGCGAAGGACAAATTGAGATTGAAGGTGACGAATATCTCAAACTTTGGGATAAATATTTCGAGAACGGAGAACCATATCCTTTAAGCGATTACGATTATGGCAGAAAACTCTTGCAGAGACAAAAGCCTAAATGGAAATGCCGTTCTGGTTCGCGATATCTTTACATTGATGAATTTGGATTAGTACAATACTGTTCTTCTCAGCGAAATCGTCTCAACAAACCGCTTACAGAATATAGGCTTCGAGATCTAAAAAAACAGTCTCAACAATATAAGGGTTGTGAAGAAGGATGTTCTATTCTCTGCGTCTACCGCGATTCGATGATAGATAATCAGCCAAAAGAGACATTAAAAGTAGCTTACAAAGTATTATCTCAGTTTTTTTTACCATCAAGTCGTTATGAATAATGGCAAATACTAATTACTAATTACTGTGTTCATTTTTTGGCAAACTTTCTCGTGTTTCAGATAATTATCGTTCCTGCCAAACTGCGATCGCATTTTGTGATACTTCACGCCAGGGAACATCGTGTTGTCTTGCTAGATCGGCACAGTCTTCGTATTCTGGCTGTACATTGAGTGTTTGTTTGTCTTCTCCTTGTCTCCAACTGGCAATTTTAACTCTTACCGCACCGTATTTAGTTTCGACAGACTGTATTTCGCGATCGAGAATGCTTCTTTGCTGAGTTCGTTCGCGGATGCCTAAAGTGGTTGTCTGACGGAAAATAATCTCTTTGCAGCTATTAGCTATTTCTGGGTGACATATAACCGTTAATAAGATACCCGAACGAGATTTTTTCATGCCGATGCTTTGGGTAAATACATCAAGCGCACCTGCTCCTAATAGTTGTTCGAGAGTGTAAGCTACTACTTGCGGATTGAGATCGTCGATTTGAGTTTCGAGTACCGTAACAGTGTCTTGCCAGAATTTTGTCTGTGGCTTTTGGCTTACTTCACCGATCCACAATCTTAGAATATTGGGGATTTCTAGATCTCTAGAACCTGCACCCAAACCAATTTTAGATAGCTTCATAGCAGGAGGTTCGCCAAAATCTTCTGCTAAAGTAACCGCGATTGCTGCTCCTGTTGGCGTAACTAGCTCTTTTTTGATACCATTACTATATATTGGTACTTCTCGTGTCTGCCAGAGATTTACTACCGCAGGAACGGGAACGGAAAGTATACCGTGAGCAGCCTTGACAGTACCTCCTCCTGTAGGCATTGCCGAACAATATAGCCGATCGATATCTAACCAGTCTAAGCCGATGCAGGTGCCGACAATATCGATGATGGCATCGGTCGCGCCTACTTCATGAAAGTGAACTTTTTCGGGCGGAATTCCGTGGACTGCACTTTCAGCGATCGCTAATTTTTGAAATATATCCAAACTCCATTGCTTGACTCTATCTGGTAAAGTCGCATTCTTAATTAAGCTTTGAATTTCTGGTAAATGTCTTGCACCATGATGATGACTGTGATGATGTTCCTGAGTTAGATCGACGTAAACTTTAGTAGCCGACTGTCCGTTACGAATGACTTTTTCAGTCCGTAGCTGATATTCAGATTCTATCTCCAGACTTTTAAGGCGATCGACTAAATATTGCCAGGGTAGACCACAATCGACTAATGCCGATAGGCACATATCTCCAGCAATTCCTGTTGGACATTCCAAATAACCAATCTTGACCATAAGACACAATTAAGAGTACTGAGAACAATCTTAACTATCGAACGGCATTTAAGATAAATATAGTTAAAAACAAACCTAATACAATTTAAAATTACTTTTACTACAAATTAATATTATGGCAATTTTATACGAACTACATCCAGACAATCCCCAACAAAGAACTATCGACCAAATTGTTACTGCACTGCAAAAAGGCGCGGTAATGCTTTATCCAACCGATACCGTATACGCTATTGGCTGCGATCTTAACGTGAAATCAGGAGTCGAAAAAGTTAGAAGAATCAAGCAGATGTCTAATGATAAACCTCTCACTTTTTTATGTTCTTCACTGTCTAATATATCCGAGTATGCTATGGTAAGCGATCGAGCATATCGAATCATGAAACATTTAATTCCTGGACCATATACCTTTTTGCTTCCCGCTACCAAACAAGTACCGAAGCTAGTAATGAGTCCCAAACGAAAAACTACGGGAATTAGAGTACCTGAAAGTACTTTGTGTCAAGAACTATTAAAAACTTTAGGTAATCCAGTAATTTCTACTTCAGCGCATATACCCGATGAAGATGGCGAATATCCGACGATGAACGTAGAAAAAGCCTATCTGTTTGACGCTTTAGAAAATCAGGTCGATATTATTATCGATAATCAAATAGATCCAGGTTTTGAAGTATCGACTATCTTAGATTTTACTACCAATGAACCAGAAGTAGTGCGCCAGGGTTTAGGTTGGCAAGAAGTTGAAAATTGGCTAAACGTAGTGCATTAGATTTTTTGATATTGCTAATTCTAAATACAGTTATGTTTTTAGATCGATGTTTGTATGCGAACTTTAAAAAGCTACTTAAGTGAGCAGATAGATTTTTTAAATTATCGCGACTGGGAACTATTAAGTTAATTTAATAGAAATAATATAAAGCGATCGCTAAACAACAAATCTATTTGTATCGTTTGATAAATTTATCAATTATTTGATAGTTTCTTTCTCCGTATTCTGAGTCTAAAAATTCTTCAATCGGATAATTATATTCGGGAATAAACTGTAATATTATTCTTCCTCCCATATCTAAATTCTTTTTATCTATAAAAACTCGCTCGATTCTATCAAAACTATAGACTCTTTCAATATTAGAGCCTAGTATTGTCTTGCCTGATAAGATTAATTTTCGGTTCGTTCCATCAAACTCATATATAGTCTTTAAGGGATAAGTTAAGAGCCATTTTGCTATTGCTAATGGTATACAAAAAACAGGTACAGCAAATAAAATGAACCAGCCGACTTGCTGTTGTACTGTTATTGATTGTTGCTTTAATTCACCTTGAATAAATTTAGCAAGTTGAGATCTTTGTCGAAAAATTTTAAAACCAAATTTCGGATTAAGTGTAAGTAAAGTAAAAGACTTACTAGGATAATAATATTTCTCTCGATCTCCAATAATTTTAAAAGATGTTAAATCTGGATTTGCTCTCAAAGTAATTTGTTTATTATTACTCAAACCGAATATGTATCTATCTACTTTTTTGAGGTTTTTAATTTCTGTACTTAGCAAAGGCAAATTTAATAATGATTTTTCCCGTAGCAAACAGTCTATTCGATTAGTGTTGATGCGATCGCAACTTAGGGAAGAATATACGGGAGTTAAACAGACAGTCCACCAAACAAAAGGACTGACTATAACTAAGATTATTAAGTATGAAATTAATTTAGTAAGAGGGTAGGAAACAAATTTCAGCTTTGTTGCTTCATTCTCTATAAAGGTAATCATTATTATTTAATTGTCGTTTAGGCGATCGCTTATTTTATAATATTAATACAATCTATTATTAGACATTAATTAAGCGCATTTAATATATTGTTCCATTGAATTTTATGAATAGCCTGTAGTTCTTTATCTTGTTCTACAAGACTTGAATAGTCTTCAACAAACTTTTCCACTGACATAATTAATCTTAAATAATATTTGAGTGTGGGAATAATGCCGTTAACAATAACCTGACAGCCATGATTGCTAGCAATAAATTCAATCTCATCTTGAATTTTGTTTTTTTCGCTATGTTTAATATCAGCAGAGGAAAATATATAGTACCTTCTAGGATTATGTTTCAAAATTTTATCCTTTGCATTTAAAACCATTTGTAGGTCAATTGGTTTTCCATACTTAATTTCTATTGCTTCAATAAGGTTCTTCTTTTTGTCAAAAATTTCTATATCTCCTGCTGTTTTAGAAGTGCGATCTGATGCTGTATGGCTACCTAGTTCTTTTAGAGTACATCCTTTATATCTTTCAACTTCTCGAACTATTCTTAAATAGATAGCGTAAAAAGCCAGTACAGGTAACTTAGAAGCACCAAAAGCTTTGTAATTATAGTCAAAGTGAGCTTCTAAACAATTTATTACTGTCGTTATATTTAGTTTTTCAGAATTTGCCAGCTTGACAATAGAAACTCGATCGGCTTGTGTAGCTTGCTTTACTAGACAAATAAGTAATTTAGTAGCAATTTCTGCTTGTTCGGCGTTTCTTTCTACAAAGTCAATAATATTTAAAAATGCTTTCTTGACAGCTTTATTATTAATTTTACCGTTGTAATCTAGGGTATAAGGATAAGGCTGTTCTAAAGATCGCGTTAACCAACCACTTTCAGCCATAGCAGGTAGCCCTAATTCTTTAAGTGTAGGAGTAATATACTGAGTATCAATAGTCCTTCCTGAAAAACCATCAGGCATACTAGACTGATGATATCTAATATCTTGATTAGGTTCGAGAATTTTATGTACTAACAAAGTTATTAATACTGTATAAACTCCTTTCTGTTTAGAACAGTTTTGAGCAATAGTTTGAATGTATATAAATATTTTTTCAGGTAATATATTTTTGACTTGTTCTATTTCTATATTTCCATTGTAAATCTCCAACAACTTTTGTTTATGATTCATAACAATAGTATCTAAAATATTAAGCTGTAAAGGTTTTGGATGATAAAAATTAATTTGTTCGCAATGTATTTTATTTTTAGCTAACAACAAGTTTTGCTCTATGATTTGACTTGCTAACTGGCGAATAAGAGGAACGGGAACAGAATTACCAATTTGCTTATAACATTCTGCTATAGAATTGTGCATTTGAAATGCATCGGGGAAACCCATAATTCTGTAGCATTCTTTTATTGTCAATTTGCGTACTTTATCTTCTTGGGGAATATAAATAAAAAATCTTCCTGAAGTTTCTTGAGACGGAATAGTAGGATGAACCCCTTCTACCGAATAAATACGGTTTGGTTGATGATGTACCCTAGAAAGATGCTGGGTATTAGGTCTAACTCCTTTTCTCCAGGTAGTTTTATTGCTTCTATAGCCAACAAAAATTAATCCTGATGCCTGTTGTTTGGGACAATCTATTAAAGTATATTCGCGCTTTTCCAAATACTCGAAATCTCCATCTTGACAGAGATAATTCTCTAACTTGACCAAAGACTTACTATTTTCAATCTTATTAAAATCAAATTTTTTATTTTTAGTGGCAAAAATTATAATTCTTTCTCTGTTCTGTGGAAGACCAAAATCTTTAGAATTTAATATTTTATAATCGACTAAATATCCTAAATTTTCCAAAGAATATATAATTGTGTCTAAAGTTTTTCCACCGTCATGATGAACTAAATATTTGACATTTTCTAAAAGTACAACACTAGGTTGTTTAACTGCTATGATTTGGCAGATGTGAAAAAACAAAGTACCTCTAGTATCCTCAAAACCCTGTCTTTTTCCACAAATACTAAAGGGTTGACAAGGGAAACCTGCGGTTAAAATGTCAAAGTCGGGTATTTTTTGAGGATTTATCTGAGTAATATCGCTTTCAGGTCGCTCTCCGAAATTATTTGAGTAAACTTCTTGGCAAGCAGAATCTATCTCACAAGAATATACGCATTTATATCCTGCTTGTTCAAAAGCCAATCTAAAACCGCCGATTCCAGCAAAAAGATCGATAAATTTTGGAGGGCGCGTGTGCGGAGGAAACCTCCGCACCTTGTGTCGCCCGTGTTGATAGTCACCCACTGCTTTAAGAATAAACAACGGTTTCTTAATATAGCAGTAAAGATTACACAATACCATTTAGCTCAAACTGACAGGTTAGAACTAATAGCTACTATAATGAGGCATTTTAAACAGGCAAATCCGAATTTATGACATCAATCGATTGGCTGATTGTCCTTGTATATTTTGTCCTCACTATAGGCTTAGGGATATTACTGTCACGTAAAGCTTCTCGCAGTTTAGAAGACTTTTTTGTTTCAGGGCGATCGCTTCCGTGGTGGTTAGCGGGGACGAGTATGGCTGCAACTACCTTTTCGATCGATACGCCATTATATATTTGTGGTGTGGTAGCCAGTCGGGGAATTGCGGGTAACTGGGAGTGGTGGAGTTTTGGTATTTCCCACGTCATTTTGATCTATATTTTTTCTAAAATGTGGAGGCGATCGCAGATTATTACCGATGCCGAACTTACGGAGATTCGTTATGGAGGGCGTAATGCAGCTATTTTGCGCGGGACGAAAGCGTTTTTGTTTGCCGTACCGATCAACTGTATTGGAATTGGTTACGCCATGCTAGCGATGGTAAAAGTAGTGGATGCGTTGGAATTGTGGCAGAGTTTGGGGATAAATCCAGGGGAAAACCTCAAAATTTGGAGCGTAGTTGGTGTTAGCGTTATGGTGTTAGTTTATTCTGGCTTTTCTGGACTATGGGGCGTAGTTGCTACCGATTTCTTTCAATTCTTCCTAGCTTTGCTAGGCGCGATCGCCGTGGCAATTATTTCAGTCAATAGCGTCGGGGGAATTCACGAACTGATTCCTCAAGTACAGCAGGCGAGCGAGATTGACGTGCTGGACTTCTTTCCGTTTCAGTTTAGCAACGGTAGCTTTGGGTGGAGTGATGCTGCGGGAATTACCGCTACTACCTTTTCAACTTATCTATTCGTACAGTGGTGGTCTTTTCGTCGCAGTGATGGGGGTGGAGAATTTATTCAGCGTTTGATAGCTGCTAAAGATGAAGCCGAAGCCGAAAAGTCTTCTTGGTTTTTTAATATCCTACACTATGGAATTAGAACTTGGCCGTGGATTATCGTGGCTTTGGTGGCAATAGTTGTTTATCCAGACTTAGCAGATAAAGAGCTTGGCTATCCTAAACTGATGTTAGACTACCTACCTCCTGTTATGTTGGGCTTGGTGGTAACTTCTTTAATTGCTGCTTTTATGAGTACGGTTTCAACATCGATCAACTGGGGTGCGTCTTATTTAACCAACGATATCTATCTCCGCTTTTTAAAACCTGATGCCAGTCAAGCTGAACTAGTGGCGGTAGGGAGGATAGCCTCAGTCATGGTAACGGTATTTGGTGCGATCGCTGCTTTATATTCAACCGATATTACTACCGTTTTTCGTTTGGTAATTGCGATCGGAACAGGACCAGGTTTAGTGTTAATTTTACGCTGGTTTTGGTGGCGAATCAACGCTGCTGCGGAACTAGCAGCTATGCTATGTGGCTTTATAATCGGGCTAATTATCAGTATTAACCCTGAATTAAACCAAATATTTCCCGATTTTGGCTACAGGCTGTTGTTTATTTCTGGCACGACCGCTTTACTGTGGATTGCGGTTATGTATCTCACGCCTCCAGAATCTGACGCTACCCTAGATGAATTTTACCGACGGGTACAACCAGGGGGTATAGGCTGGAAACGACAGAGACAGAGAACCCGAATTCCTCCCGCACAGGATTTGACTCAAGACTTATTAAGAGTAGTTGCAGCTACGCTATTACTATTCGGTACGATGTTTGCGATCGGGGGATTTTTACTGCTGCAATCTCTAACAGGATTCATTTCGCTAACCGTTGCAGTTATAGGCGGTTTTTGGCTGCGTCAGTTGAACAAACATCAACCAATTTCTATGAATAGACCAGGTTTGGAAGAATCTAACTGGTAGTTATAGCGATCGCTAATATACAATTTTTCATAAAATTTAGGCAACAAATAACTAATTTTAGACGACAAGACTATACTAGATAGGTTTAAATTGAGCCGAGATTGAGGAATTGATGACTATCTTACAAGATCGAGAACGAATATTTTCTTCTAGTATTTTGCGTTTGGTTGGCTATGGCTTATTGCTAATGGCGGTAGTCAATATTTCTTTTTTACTAATTCCTCTCCAGTTAATGAATCCATTATGGGAGTTTCAGACTGTAGGTGCAATTATCAAACGAACACCCTTTATTTTGTTGGGGATAGTTTTGATTTGTTGTGGCGAAAGAAGTAATCGCGCTTCCATCGAACTTTCTGTTCTTAAAGGTTTGTCTTGGTTTTCTTTGATATCAGTCATAGTTTTATTATTAGTTATTCCGTTAAATATCAATAATAGCTTGCGGATTTATTATCAAACTAATGCTATAGATGATGCTCAATTCATCAGTCAGCAAGATACAATAAAGCAATTTCAAGAACAGTTAACATTTGCTAATTCTCAAGAAGAAATTACTGCTATTATCCAGCAAAAAACACCAAATATTAATATTTCAGATTCAATAGATATTAAAGATTTAAAAAATAGCATTATTGTAATTTTACAAGACTATCGTAACAGCATTGCTAGCCAGATACAGACATTTGGAGAGCAAAAGCGATCGCTATTAATTAAAAACTGTTTTAAGTGGGATATTGGAGCATTAATTTCAGCTATTTTATTCTTTCTAATTTGGAAGAGTACTGACTGGACGCGAACTAAAGTTATACCTAGATAAGAATTAATAATTGTCCATTGTTCATTGTTCATTGTCCATTGATAATGACGATACTAAAAAACTGTGCCAAAGTAGATTCGATGGTCATGAAAAAGATTATCTATCACCACGCCATAACTATAGGTGCAGCAGCGTAGCACGATCTTGGCTATCCAAAAGGTTATCTGATTATTTGGCGATGCTAACCAAAATTATCGAGGTGGGTTGAGCTTCATTTAGAACTATGTAGTTAGGAAAAGTAATGAGGGATAACTTTAAAATACATTCGATCTGCGTGGTTAAAAATGAGGCAGACATTATCGAACATTGTCTAACAGAAGCTGCCAAATGGTCAGATTATATTTACGTTTACGACGGAGAAAGTACTGATGGCACTTGGGAAAAAGTTTTAGCAATGCAAAGCGAAAAAATTATTCCCTGGAAAAGACACGACAAGGTATTTCACGACTGTTTGCGGGGAGAAGTTTATAACGCTTTTAAACATCAGGCTTCACGGGGTGACTGGTGGTGTCGTTTAGATGGCGATGAATTTTATATTAAGTCTCCTCGTGACTTTTTAAATAGAGTCAAGCCTTATTATCACGTAGTTTGGGGAATTGCGATCGATTACTATCTAACTCACGACGATCGCGACTATTTAGATTTTACACAACCAATACCACAGTTACTACCTCAGTTAAAATACTACAAAGTAGAGCATTCGGAAGCTAAATTTTTTCGACACCGATCTGGTTTGGTTTGGCATGACGAACACGCAGCTTTACCAAAACACATGGGTGTAGTCAACAAAGAACGCATTTTTTATCAGCATTATAAATATCGAACTCCAGAGCAAATTCAAACTAGATTGGATACTCGTAGAGAGAGTAAAGAAAGAGGATCTCAAAGATGGTCACAGGCGATCGCAAAGCACTGGAAAGACGTATTAGTTAACAGTAAAGAATTATCTTACGACAACCAGAATGAATACCACATGGATACAGCCAAACTACCCATACACATAGAGTCTTTGCCAAAAAGAACCATGAAAAAATTTATGCACGGCGTAGGAATTTGGTCGTAAATTGCTCGACTATCTGGTGAAGATCTAGAAGTAAATATTGAGATTTAAGATTTAAAGCGATCGCATTTATGAGCAATAGTAAAGAGTTAGTAATTATTCATCATAATATTGCGCGATCGCTCTTTGTCGCTAAACCTAAGCTATTCCTACCAACTTCTCGCTCAACTCCCAAAGACGCTTACCTTTATTATCATCCATCGCTTCATCAGAGATTTCCTGTTTGAAGGCGGTACGATCTTCCTGCTGACGATTTCCCCAACTATAATAAACTCCCGATTCATTAAATCCAGGATCTGCTGCTACTTTAGCTACTCTTTCTCCTGCTAACTCTTCAGTTACATAACCCCCCGTAATGTTTTTTTGAAACCAGGGAAAAATAGTTTGAAATAGAGAATAGTGATTGCGGAATAAGCCAGTTTCCGCTACGCAACCAGGATATAGCGCATTGAAAATAATTCCTGTAGACTCGTGATAGCGATCGTGTAGTTCGCGCATAGTTAGCATATTACAAAGTTTACTATCTTTGTAGGCTTTTCCTGGTTTAAACTTCTTACCGTCAATCATCGCTACAGGATCTTTAAAACCAGACTCCATGCCCTGCAAGTCGCCTAAATCTGGAGGTGCGGGGATAGGAATTTTGCCTCCTATTTCTTTAGGATTAGCGGTAACAGTTCCTAGAATAACCAATCTTTTCTCTGGTGCGGGAGACTTTTTAAGATCTTCTATCATCAGGTTGCATAGCAAAAAGTGACCCAAATGATTGGTTGCAACACTCAATTCATAACCATCTTGACTGCGCCGGGGTTCTTTCTCTAGAGGTAAGTAAACCGCAGCATTACAAACCAAGGCTTCTAAAGATTTACCAGTAGCGCGAAAATCTTCAACAAACTGACTCACGCTATCCAAAGAGGCTAAATCTAAATGAATAATACTATATTTATTTTTAGCTATCCCTACTTCTTCAGCTACTTTTTCAGTTTTTTCTAAATTGCGACAAGCCATTACTACGTGCCATCCTCGCTCTGCTAAAGCCTTAGCAGCATATAAACCGACTCCAGAAGATGCCCCAGTAACAATAACGGTTGATTCTTGTACCATTTTCTTAAAAAGTTTTTCTTAGTATTCATACCTACTAATAAAATCTCATACTCTACAGCACCTATCTATCGGTCAGTTATAAAGTGTCATATTCCTTATATTACGGCTTTGTTAGTTTATGTAATATAAGATGACCTATTAGCGATCGACTATCAATAATAACGTTGCAAATAAATAACTAATTCGTAAAGATGGCTTTTCGATTCTATTAGGCTATCTCGTACATTTTTTAGCTAAATCTTATGGCTTCAGAAAAGTTTCGCTATCAGCTACGCAAAGAAGCGCAGCAGTGGCAGGAAGAAGGGTTAATCGATCTCGATCTTTACGAACAGTTGGCAATAAGGTATCAGTTAAACGAACTTGATTCCACCTCACGCGATCGCTTCATCTTGGTCGTTTTGGGAGTAGGTTTTATTCTCCTGGGTTTGGGGGTAATTACTTTCGTCGCAGCCAACTGGCAAACATGGTCTAAATCGGTAAAAGTATTCCTGCTACTAAGTTTGTTCATTAGTACCAACTGCGGTGGATTTTACTTCTGGAACTCACCCGACAATCGCCAGTCGAGATTCGGACAGGGATTATTACTGTTAGGCGCGTTGACAATGGGGGCAAATATTGGCTTATTGTCTCAAATGTTTCACCAAACTGGCTCTGTTTATGTGCTTTATCTTGTTTGGGGTTTAGGAGTCTGGGGGATGGCTTTTAGTCTGCGATTGACTTCATTAGGCTTTCTGTCAATTATTTTAATCGCGATCGCCTACTGCATCGGACTCTTTCAAAATGTATTTTGGGAGGGTATAGGCTTAGGACTGGCGTTACAGCAGATGTCTTTAATTATCTCTTGTTTGTTTATTCCTTTAGCTTACTACTCCCGCTCTGGCTGGATCTTCGGTTTGAGTTCGATATTTATTATGTGTTCGCTAGGAATAAATATTGGTCAATATTTGAATGATGCTAATTTATCTGATGGCAGCTTTTTTACTCCCTTACTCTTGATTCTGCTTCCAGCTTTATTTTGGGGCTATCGCGATCGCCTATTGTTTGGTAATTTCAATCTCGATTTTGATTCTATAAGTCGTAAGCTAGCAATATTCTGTCTCGGCTTGTTTATTTATATCTGCTCATTTAATCTCTCAAATGATTTTGAGATTAGTGAATCTGGCAAATTAATCGATTTTACTCCTCGGTTATTGTTAATTGCCCCACTTATTTTTACTATCTTTAGCATCTATGCTTGGTGGCGATTGGGAGTTAGGAGAGACAGTAATTTACCCTGGAGACTCGATCGCAACTCTACCTATGTTGGTGCAACCTTGGTCTTTATCTTCTGCTCGATCTGGTTTCACTTGGCGATCGCACCTCTGGGTATAGCAGGAACAATAATTTTTAATTTGCTGTTATTTGCTTTAGCAATAATGTTAATTAGCCAGTCTGTTAGACAAGGACAGAGGTTTAACTTCTGGCTAGGAATTCTTTTGGTGATTCTACAAATTTTCTCACGGATGTTTGAATACAATAGCGACCTTATTTTAAAAGCGATCGCTCTATTTATTTGTGGTGTTGCTGCAATTATGGCAGGACTTTGGTTTGAACATTACTTAAACAGCCAGAATCTTAATTCACATTCATTAAATAGTTAAATATTATGACTACTACTAGAAGAACTAATTCCTGGTGGCGTTTTGTCGTGCCTTTTCTCTTGCAACTGGCAATTATCTTAATTGTCCCTGCTAAAAGTGCCTATACCTATAACTTTGGTACACAGGCGGTGCTGCAAACTCAACCCGTAGACCCTTACGATTTACTGCGCGGTTATTCTCAAACTCTCAGTTACGACATCTCTAGAGTTAACGAGCTTAAAAAGTTTCCTGGGGGAGAAGATTTAAAAAAAGGCGATGTGTTCTACATTACTTTACAGCCAGAAACCGAAAAAACCCAACTTGCTCCAACTCCCTCAAAAATAATCAAAATAACCCCAGAATTTCCTCAAGACTTAACCGAACAAGTTGCTCTCAAAGGTAAAGTTATACAATACAACCGCGTCAGCTATGGTTTGGAAACCTACTATATGCCTGAAAGTCAGAGGAAGAAAATTAATCGAGAAATTAGAGAACTACAGCGTGATTCTCAAGGAAGAAGACCGTTTGTCGTCGAAATTAAAGTCGATCGCTGGGGCAATTCTGTACCTGTTAGTCTGTGGCTAGAAAACAATCAATATAGTTTTTAGTAGGATTCTATGTAGGACGATTACGTGACTCGTATCCTTGGCAATCGTTTTTTCGCAAAAATAGTAAGCAACAGGCTATACTTATTAAAGTATTGAGTAACAGCCTCTCTTTCCAGAAGTAAGGGAAAATGAATATCTAGTCACAGCCATTAGCAAAATAATCTCGAATGTAACCTAGCGGATAGATATATCTTAGGTTCAAAAGTTTTTTTTTATTTAGAAGCGATGAGACAAACCATATTCATGGTAATTAATGGTCGCTCGACCTGAAAAACCCTCTAGGTAAAGCTATTTGTTTAAATAAATAGTTGAGATAGTTGTAGTCTGGTTCGGCAATCACTAGCATTTGTGGTGCTATCTTGCTATCCATCTACAGAAATATATCTTATCATTAGTTAACAATTAGCTTTATAATAAGCATCGTTGCCATCAGCAATTAGATTGGCAGCATAACGCTTAACATCAACGTCAAGATCTAATCCTTGAGTGGGATCGATCGATGACAAACAATCCATAACCTCACCGAATAGCACCTAGATGGTTTCGGCAGACGTGAGGTTTGTAACAAACAAGTATATAGACAAAAATGAAAGACCTTTCTCGATATCGGAACATAGGCATCTTCGCTCACGTGGATGCTGGTAAAACAACAACCACTGAAAGAATCCTCAAGCTTACTGGTAAAAGCCACAAGATCGGTGAGGTACATGATGGTGAAGCAACTACTGACTTCATGGATCAAGAAAAGGAACGTGGTATTACCATTCAGTCTGCTGCGACAAGCTGTTTCTGGAAAGACCATCAGTTAAACATTATCGATACTCCTGGTCACGTAGACTTCACCATTGAAGTTTACCGTTCTTTGAAAGTACTTGACGGCGGTGTTGGTGTGTTCTGTGGTTCGGGTGGGGTAGAGCCTCAGTCTGAAACTAACTGGCGTTATGCTAACGATTCTAAAGTAGCTCGTATTATCTACGTCAACAAGTTAGACCGTACTGGCGCAGATTTTTACAGTGTAGTTAAGCAGGTCGATGAGATCCTGGCTGCTACTCCTTTGGTTATGGTATTGCCGATTGGGGTAGAAAACGACTTCGTGGGTGTCGTAGATTTGTTAACTGAAAAAGCCTGGGTTTGGGATGACTCTGGCTTACCAGAAAACTATGAAATCAAAGATGTCCCTGCGGACATGGCTGATAAAGTAGCGGAATATCGCGAAAAGTTGATTGAAACTGCGATCGAACAAGATGACGATTTGATGGAAAAATACCTCGAAGGTGAGGAACTTTCTATTGATGAAATTAAAGCCTGTATCCGTAAAGGTACTCGCGAACTGGCTTTCTTCCCTACCTACTGTGGTTCTTCCTTTAAAAATAAAGGGGTACAGCTTGTATTAGATGCGGTAGTAGATTATCTACCTAACCCTACTGAAGTCAAACCTCAGCCTGAAGTTGACTTGGAAGGTAATGAAACAGGAGAATATGCAGTCGTCGATCCTGAAGGACCTTTGCGCGCCTTGGCATTCAAAATTATGGATGACCGCTATGGTGCGTTGACCTTTACTCGAATTTATTCTGGTACTTTAAACAAAGGTGAATCTGTTTTAGATACTGCTACAGGCAAAACTGAGCGTGTGGGACGGATGGTTGAGATGCACGCGGATTCTCGTGAAGAGATTAGTACAGCTCAAGCAGGGGATATTATTGCGATTGTCGGTCTAAAAAATATCCAAACTGGACACACTCTTTGCGATCCGAAAAATCCTGCAACTCTTGAGCCAATGGTCTTCCCCGACCCCGTAATTTCCATTGCCGTTACACCGATGAACAAGGGTGCTTCTGAGAAAATGGGTGCTGCACTCAGTAAAATGGTACAGGAAGATCCTTCTTTCTATGTCGAAACTGACTTCGACAGTGGCGAAACCATTATTAAAGGAATGGGTGAGCTACACCTAGACATTAAGGTAGATATCCTCAAGCGTACTCACGGTGTAGAAGTAGAAGTCGGTAAGCCTCAAGTAGCCTATCGTGAATCTATCACTAAGATGATTCAAGACAGCTATACACACAAGAAGCAGTCTGGTGGTTCTGGTCAGTTTGGTAAAATCGACTACACTGTCGAGCCTGGCGAACCAGGTTCTGGGTTTGAGTTTGAGTCCAAAGTTACTGGTGGTAACGTACCCAGAGAATTCTGGCCCGCAGTCGAAAAAGGTTTTGCTAGCAGTCTAGAAAAAGGTGTTCTAGCAGGATTCCCCTTGGTAGACGTTAAAATCACCCTAAATGATGGTGCTTTCCACCCTGTAGACTCAAGCGCGATCGCTTTTGAAATTGCTGCTAGATCTGGATATCGTCAGTCTATACCCAAAGCTGGCCCTCAAATCCTCGAACCAATTATGAACGTGGACGTATTTACTCCCGACGATCATATGGGTGATGTAATCGGTGACTTGAACCGTCGTCGTGGCATGATTAAATCTCAAAACTCTACTCCTATGGGCGTTCGTATCAAAGCTGACGTACCTTTAAGCGAGATGTTTGGTTACATTGGTGACTTACGTACTATGACTTCTGGTCGCGGTCAGTTCTCAATGGAATTCAACCATTATGCACCTTGTCCTAAGAACGTTGCTGAAGAGGTAATTGCCGAAGCAAAAGAACGTCAAGAAGCTAAGTAATCGATCGCTATTTAAAGACATCGAAGCTAATCCGTAGCACTTAAATAAGCTTTGTTTGGCTTTATCTAAATCCCGTCTGGTATTTATTGCTAGGCGGGATTTTTAATGAAGTATAGATTATCGTTTCGGGGGATTAGAGATTGAGCGGAGGTGTTCGAGCGGTCAACAGCCTGGGGAGACCCCAGGCTTACGCCCTCAGAAAACGGTCGGGTTTCCTGACGCAGCGCGAAGCGCAGATCGTGAGGACGCGAGGCGCGAATTTAGTTCGCGCCCTTGTGTCGTCCGTCGTCCCCGGGCGACTTCGCCCCTTTGGGGCGTGCTTCAGCTCCGCTGTTGGGGATTAGGGAATAGGAAAGTTAAAGTAGTACCTTTTTACCGCGGAATGCGGCGGGGCATATAAAGTACGGAGGCAACCTCCGTACACAGCCCCTTGTCAGAGGAAGCCCCGTCGTTTTACGGCGGGGTCTCTCTGACTTAAGGTTTTTATTTGAAATGACTATAACTGCAACAAGCGATCGCCGAGCGTAGTGAAAGAAAATAATTTTAATTACTCTTCTCTAGCATTAATTTGCTTTTTATCGATTGAAAGAAAAAACTATTTATAACTTAGATTGTTAAGCGATCGCTTAATAAACTAAGTAGCGTTCTCAAACAAAAAAATTTGCTGAGTGCGATCGAGCTTGTCTATTTTTTATCAATAGTTTTATAAAGCGTTAAATTAATAATCCTAGAAGTTTTTAAGAGATCTTAATAAAGCGTGAAAAAGTTTTATTTAAAGAATCAAAATTGAGTTGGTGTACCACACCTAACGCGAGTTCGGGTGGGAGCTAAAAACCTTGTTGCTTCGTTATTTCAATCATTTTTTAGATCGACCGCAGCCAATCGCGGATACTGCGACGGCTTCGCGCCTTCTTTTAGGGCTTCGCATAAGAGATTTAACTACTATGGGTTCTAGCTTTTTGGTTTAAGAGAGGGGAAGAAGATAAAGTGTTTAATTATTCTCTTAACCCCAACTCATGTTACCTACTACCAATTGCGATCGCTAAAATTGTTCTAGGCTGCTTTTCTATAGCTTTATTTGTTTAATCTCGATCGCCAATATTTCAAAAACTATAAAATTATATTTAAATCTTACTAACAATTTTGCAGCTTTTTTTGTCTCGACGTTCACCTTCTCGATGCTAGTTGTTTATACTTAAATATATACCGATAAGACATCATAAAACTTAAATCGAGTTACCAGCAATTTGAAACCTGGTACATTGCAATTATCTAAATTTACATTCATGCAGTCAACTCCGAACTTAGACCAATTTGTCCCCGAACCTGTAACTAAAATAGCCTATCAAGGGTTTCAAGAAAGTAAAAAAGTGTTTGGCTTCGTTCATAAACTAGTAAGCGATCGCCTGACCAGTACGGTTATTCCCGAACAAGCTACTAAAAGTCAGCCAATTAGTCCTGAAATATTTCAAAAGCTTCAGGTAAAGCTCAAGGCATTAGAAGAAAAAGACTGGCAGGATGCACGAGATGGCGTTTATCCCAGCAGCTTACTTTTTGATAATCCTTGGTCGGATTTCTTTCGTTATTATCCAGAAGTTTGGCTAGATATGTTCAAAATCTGGGAACGTGTAGGAAAGAAAGATTATCAAAGATTTGATAGTGCGATCGATAAAGTCGGCTACCCTGACTATTATCTACAAAATTTCCACTATCAGACAGATGGTTATCTTAGCGATATGTCTGCCAACCTTTACGATTTGCAGGTAGAGATTTTATTCAATGGTGCAGCCGATGCGATGCGTCGTCGAATTCTCGCTCCTCTAAAGCAAGGATTACAGGCTTTTGCAGACGTACCACCCCAACAAATGCGAGTTCTAGACGTAGCTTGCGGTACGGGACGTACTTTAAGAATGATTCGTGGTACTTTGCCCAAAGCTGGTTTATTCGGTACGGATTTATCTCCTGCTTATCTACGTAAAGCAAATCAAATGCTTTCGGAAATTCCTGGCGAATTACCCCAACTGCTGCGAGCCAACGCCGAAGAACTACCCTATCTAGATAACTATTTTCACGGACTTAGTTCGGTATTTTTATTTCATGAATTACCAGCTTCTGCCCGACAAAATGTAATTAATGAAGCGTTTCGCGTCTTACAACCAGGAGGAGTATTAGTAATTTGTGATTCGATGCAGGCGACTGATTCTCCTGATTTTCAGGTAATGATGAATAATTTCCCTGCTATCTTCCACGAACCTTACTATAGACACTACACTACTGATAATTTAGAAGAACGCCTAACAAAAGCAGGATTTGCCAACATTGAGGTAGAAAACTATTTCGTTAGTAAGTACTGGACTGCATACAAGCCTGCATAGCATTTTGGCAATCGGCGGATGATGCTTTAGGCTCGATTTAACACGCTATAGGACAACAAACAATCGCAGTTACACTAGATTTATATTTAGTTGTGGCTGCGATTACTCGTATCTATAAAAAATGCGGAGTCATCTTTGAGAGGAGATATTAGACTAAAATTAAAGAATAAAACATAATATGTCTTATAAATGGCGAGTGGCTAATAATTGTGAACGATCGCTTTTTTCAACTACTTAAAATAAATAGTTCTGGTCTTGGTTGCTGGGTAAGTATAATTTTTATTGGTTTTATCTTAACCAGCTTTGGCTTAGGTTGGATTTTTAATGGATTGATTGTTTTAGTGGGATTATTGTTTGTTCTTCCTGTAATAGCGTTTTGGGGACTGCAATGGTGGCTCAGACGCAGATTGATTCAAGATAGCTGTCCTGTATGTAGCTATGAATTTACTGGATTCAAAAATACCCAGTTTAACTGTCCTAGCTGTGGCGAAGCCTTAAGAATTGAGGGTGAAACTTTTAGCCGTATGACTCCTCCAGGTACGATAGACGTAGACGCGGTAGAAGTATCGGTTCAGACTATTGAAGAAGGTAGTTAAACTGAAAATTAAGAGCGATTGTTGGTAGAAATATTGAGCGTAAACTGATGACGATCTCCATTACGATCGCCAACATAAATTTTATAAGAACCTGCTTCCCATACTCCAGATATTTCAGGCTTTAACCCCGATACTTCATCTCCTAAAATACAAAAACTATCGTTAGGATTAGGGCCGAGTACTAATAGAGTAGGTTGACCTGCATCAGTTTGAACGGTAAAGCGCATATAGTCAACTCTTTGCTTTAGATTCATTTCGTAGTTAGGGCGATCGCTAATAAAACCGCAGCCTTGGCTATCAGTAGAGCCACCAGATTGACCTTCAATTGTTTGGTTAGCTTGAGCTATAGCAGAAGTGAAAGTATTACCGCCAAGCATATTTAACCCCGCTGATATAGCTAGAGTGTAAATAACGAGATTAATCGGGCTTAATTTGAATAGATTTATGGTTGGGAAGGCTAAAAAATTAAATATTGTCATCATAATTGTCGAGGGAGAAAGTTAAAAATAAAAAGGGTGATAACAGCAATGACATAAAAGCGGAGATTATGTTTATATCTTATTTCTCTAAAAATAACTTTTAATAGTTGCTGTTACACTTCCAGAATAGTCATAAAAAGTTAACTCTATTTTATCCTAAAAATTTTGCTGTCTATTTGCTTAGAAGCAGATAAGCGATCGAGTAATGAAGTAAAGCGTGAACGTTATTTTTTCTTTGTTTAGTTCGGTAAATTGTTAATGGATAAAATGACCATTCTTTTAAATTCTTCTTTAATTGCTGCTAACTACTTTAGCAAAAGGGCTTGATGTATCTTAAAGTGCTAATACTAGAACCCTCAAAAACCAACCATACTTGTAAATTATTAAAAAGTAACGGTAGCTTCAGTCATCTCTTTTATGATTTATCATCGATCGTTTATTATTCCTACATTGGAAGTAGACTTAGATCCTTTCCCAAACCCTTTTCTCCATAAATAGATCCGCTTCTTACAAACAGATTGCTTTTTTTATGTTCGCTCGTTGAGCCAGTTCAACGAGCGAACGGAGTTAATTACGATTTGTCTGGTACTAAGAGATACAAACAAACATTTTTTTAAATATACAGGTTAAACTGTAATTTGGGCTATCTATAACTATTGCTAATTTCTGAGATAGATAGTCTTAAAAACATTGTATAACTTTGAATGATTCATAATGTATTTTTATATTATATATCGAGTATTACTAGTTTGTTAATATTAATACTGCTGACTACAGCTTTGACGAAAATCAATAGTAAAAAACACTTAGTTAAATTTTCGCAGATGCGAAGAAATTAGTAACTATATTTACTTAATAATACTGTAAAAATATCTATTTTGTACCTATGGTTGACTATTATCTAAAATTGAGAGAATAATAGACCTAAAGTAATCGATACTAGAATGCTGTAAAACGACTTTTTGAGATTTTTGTGCAGTTAGAGCTTAACTTTATCAAAACTTTAAATAATTTCCCTATCTAATCGCTTATAAATTTTCTATAACAGTAAATATTAAGAGTTAAATTTAAAGAGAAACGCGACGTTTAACTTACGTTTAAAAAAACAATATGACTAACCTGCAAAAAAATAATAGTTCTGTTCGGGGTCAGAGTTCGGGACTTGACGTTAACATAGAAGGATATTTTCTAAAACTCAAACGTCGCTGGTTTCCTGCTTTATCAGTCTTAGTTCTCACTGTAGGGGCAACTTTTTTTCTATCTAGTTTTTTAGAAAAAACTTATAAATCCGAAGGAAAAATTTTATTCAAAAAAAATACGACAAATTCTTTACTTGAATTAAAAGAAAATACTAACGAGTTTGGTTCTTTATTAAATAATCAAACTCCTCTAAGTACAGAAAAGCTCAGAATGACCTCAGAACCTGTTTTACAGGCGACGATAGATCGGCTAAAACTAGAAAACGATGAGGGAGAACCTTTAAGTATCAAGGAACTAAAAGATAAATTATCAATAGAGATAGTCGGTGGAACAGACGTTATCTCTATAGAATACAAAGACCCCGACCCGATTATCGCTTCAAAGGTCGTAAATACTTTGATGGACGTATACATCAAAGAACAGGTGCGTAGCAATAAATCGGCAACCGCTAATGCTGATAGCTTTATCACTAATACGATACCAAAAATAGAAGATAAGCTAGAGGGTTTAGAATCACGTCTACAGGGCTTTTACGAGCAAAATCAGGTAGTAGATTTAAAAGAAGAAAAAAGAAATTTAGTCTCAGAAATTGGTACTCTCAATCGACAAATATCGACCGTAGGAGCAGAACTACAGGGGAAAAAAGCACAGGCTAATAGTTTGCAAAATCAGTTAGGTTTAAATCTGAAACAGGCGATCGCAGCAAACCAATTGGGCAGTACTCCTCAAGTTCAAAGCATTTTAGAGCAGTTGGGCAGCACTGAAACTGAGTTATCTCAAGAGCGTCAGAGATTTAATGATAATCATCCGGCAGTAGCTAGTTTGCTAGAAAAGAAGCAAAACTTAAAGTCTCAATTAAGAGGATTAGTCAATCAGTACGTTGGAGCGCAAATTTCAGAAGGATTATTACAGGGGGGAAACTTCAAAGAAAATCAACTCGAAAAATTTATCAATTTAAAAATAGAAGAATTAAGTCTACAAACAGAATTATCTTCTCTGTATAAATACCAGCAGGTTTATCTGGATCGAGCAAAACAAATACCCAGATTGGAAAAGCAGGAGCAGTCTTTGCTACGAGAAGTTGACAGTGCGCGTTCTAGCTACAGTAAGCTGTTAGAGAATAAATCAGACATAGATGTTTTAATCAATCAGCAGACAGGTAACGCTGAAGTCATAGAATCAGGTCGAGTTCCCGAAGAAGGCAGTACGGGTAGAACACCGCTACTGGTTTTAGGTGTTTTAGTAGGCTTATTCCTTTCTAACATTACCGCTATCCTCTTGGAAATGCAGGATCGCAGTCTCAAAACTATTCCTGAAATAAAACAAAAATTTGCTTACCAAGTATTAGGTATCGTTCCTTTGGATACGCTTCAAGATAGCCAAGGAGGAGTTGTGGTTCAAAGAGAACCAGATTCTTTTATTAGCGAAATATATCGCATGATTCAGACCAATATTAAGTTTTTGCCAGTCGAGCAACAGCCAAAGGTCATTTTAATGACTAGTTCTGTTCCAGGAGAAGGAAAATCAACTATTGCTGCTAATTTAGCTGCTGCGATGTCTCAGTTAGGTAGAAAAGTTTTATTGATTGACGGCGATCTTAGAAAAGCTTCTCAGCATCATCTATGGCAGCAAAACAACCAGGTTGGAATCAAAGATGTAATAACTCAAAAAGTGCCTTTAGCAAAGGTAGTTTCTCAACCAATGAAGCAGTTAGATCTGTTGACCTCAGGAACGATTGCGCCTAACCCACTGGCTCTGTTGGATTCTCAAGAAATGGTCGAGCTGGTTGCAGCAGCACGTAAAGAATACGAGCTAGTCATTATTGATGCTCCGCCATTAGCAATTACCGCAGATGTTTTAACCTTAAGTAAACTAGCTGATGGTATTGTTTTTATAAGTCGTCCTGGAATAGTTGAAGATGAGAGTGCGCAATTAGCTCGAGAAACAATAGTCAACACCAATCTCTCTGCAAAGGTTTTGGGGATGGTGATTAACGGTGTTAAACCAAACGAGTTCGATCGCTATTCATATCATGCCAAATATAGTAAAAATTATTTCTCTGGTTCTACTAAAAATAGCAATCACTCGAAAACAGCAACAGCTTAGATTGAAAATTTAATCTTTTTAGCTTAAGGATCTAATTAAAACCATGTTAAATAAGAGTATTATTACTTAAGATATTCCGCGCTCTTTAGTGGTTGCAATAAAGGGCGATCGCTTATTGAACTGAACCTGAATATTCTCGACTAAAGTTAAACAATACGTATTTGCTCTAACTTTTTTTAGCGCAATGAATTTAAGCTCGATTTGAGCTGCGTAACTCTGTTACTCTTGAATCAGATCTTGATTAAAGCGTAATTAAATTTTAACCAACTTTTTTTTTATAGCTTTGGTTTTTCTACTTTTAAATCAAAGCAATATAGGCTGCAATTTTTTGTTTACAATCATAGTTATATAAAATAAAGTGATGCGATCGCTAAATAATATTTTCAATACACCAGAAATGAAATAGATATGAATTTATCAGCTATTAAAGCTAAATTAACAAATCTATTTCAAAGTGGTTTAGCAAAAGATACTATGTGGATGCTATTGTCTAAGCTATTCAACATAGTAGTACAAGCAATATATTTTATAATTGTGGCTCGTTTGCTAGGAACAGAAAACTATGGCTCTTTTATTGTCATTGCTGCGGTTGCTTCTATTGTGTTTCCATTTGTCCCATTAGGAAGCGAGCATATATTAGTTAAGAATGTTTCTCTCGATCGATCCAGTTTTAATACGTATTGGGGTAACAGTTTAGTTATCTTAACCTGCAACGGAATTCTGTTTACCATTGTTCTTTTGCTACTTTCTCCACTTATATTTCCTAGTAATGTCGAATGGTGGAGTATTTTACTAATTTTACTATCAGATCTAATTGGTTTGGCTTTATTAGATCTAGGATTAAAAGCTCTTTTGTCAGCCAATATGGTTGATAAGCTAGCTCAATTAGGAGTTTTAGGTGCTTGTAATAAGCTTTTAGCTGCCCTGTCTCTAGCGGTGTTTTTCGAGCGACCCAACCTTGCGGTTTGGAGCTATTTATATTTTGCCAGTTCGGTAATTATGGGGATATTGACTATAATTTTAGTCAATAAGATGGTCGGTATGCCCCGTCCTGTATGGTTGGAGTTAAAATCTAATATTGGTCCTGGATTAGACTTTTCCATTGGCAATTCGGCTAATAATATCAATTCTAATTTGGATAAATCCATGTTGGGTAAACTATCCAACGTCGCTGCTGCTGGTATTTATGGTTCTGCTTATCGTTTTATCGATGTAGGGATCATACCTTTGTTGGCGTTATTCGGGGCAACATACACCCGATTTTTTCAGCATGGAACATCAGGAATTAAAGGCAGCTTTAGTTTTGCTAAACGTCTACTGCCAATAATGGTCTTGTATGCGATCGCTACTCTAGCTGGATATTGGATTTTTGCTCCTTATATTCCTGTAATATTGGGTAAAGAATATCAAGATGCTATTGATGCTTTGTTGTGGCTATCTCCTATACCTGCGATTACTACCTTACAGTATTTAGCTGCTGATACTCTAACTGGGGCGGGAAAACAGAAGGTACGTAGCAGAATACAAGTGATGGCAGCGATCGTCAATATCTTATTAAATATTTGGCTTATTCCCCGTTTTACATGGAAAGGTGCAGCTTGGGCTACCCTGACATCTGATGTTTTACGATTACTTTGTCTGTGGCTTATCGTATTTTGGTTGTATCGTCAGCAACAAAAACAAGAGCATTTTCAGAAATAAAAATACTTCCTACTCCTTGCTTAAAAATCATCGTCCCGCATATCGTTGTTCTGCCCAAGGTTCTCCCCGCATATGATAGCCGTTGCGTTCCCAAAATCCCTCTTCATCATGGTTTAGGAACTCGATGCCATTTATCCATTTAGCACTTTTCCAAGCGTAAAGATGAGGCACTACCGAGCGCAAAGGACCACCGTGGTCGGCAGGTAATGGTTCGCCTTCTAAGGTATGAGCCAAAAAGTTCTCTGGACGCGCAAAGTCTTCTAAAGAAAGATTAGTCGTATAGCCACCGTAGCAGTGTTGTAAAACGTGAGTCGCTTTAGGATCTATATCGATCGCATCGAGAAAATCTGTTATCTTTACTCCCGTCCAGGTTACATCTAGCTTCGACCAACGAGTAACACAGTGAAAATCGGCGGTAAAGTCTTGCTGTGGTAAGTCCATCAAGTCTGACCAGTCAAAAGATCGCTCTTCCACTAAACCCCAAACTTTCAAGAGCCAGTTATCGGTACTGACTTGAGGAGTCTCACCGTAAGAAAGAACGGGAAAACCTTTAGCTAAATATTGACCTGGCGGAACGCGATCGCTTTGGGACGGTTCTGGCTTTTCAAAAAATTTTCTGGGCATAATCTAAATAATTACCGATAGAGCATTGTTGAATTTAAATTTAATTTGTAGATTTATATATTTATCACAATATACAAACCGTTCGCGTTAATAGCCAAAGCTTTTGTTCTAGCGATTGAATACAAATTATTAATGCTAAAAAAACAAAGGTGCGTACCTTTTACGGAAACACACCATTATTTTACCGATATTATTGCGAACAAAAATCTATTCGTTGTCTTCCTCATCATCTTGAGGATAAACAAAACTATTAGAACGTCCAGACAATACTGACTTACCCAAGGACAAAGCCTTTTGAGCTTCAACTGCTGCTTTACGTTTCCAGACTGCTTTACGACTATCGCGCTTCGATTTAGAAGTTTTCTTCTTTGGTACTGCCATAATTATTTAATTTAAAAACACAACCTTACTATTGTAATGGTTTGGCAAAAAAAAGCTAGAGAGTTTGTCCTGGAAACAAACTTGTCTCCCCAATAGAGTTGCTGCGTCCACTATCATCAAGAAATTTTTGGTTGATTATTTCCCGAAACTCTTCTAAATCGGTTTTCCAATTGTTGAGGAAATTGGCTACCTGCATCATTCTAGTTTCTGAAGAATTTGCGTCTGGATTGATGCTGTAATTAAAATTACCTGAAAATAAAATAGCCGTAACTTGTTCTGAGGATTTTCGTAATTGAGCTTCAGAGACACTGATGCTCATCTGACATCTATCTAAGTGATACAGTAGATTTACCCCCGCCTGTACGGGAACTGTACCAATTTTTTTCCAACTACCAGAACCGAGCAAAGTACTAGCAATATATTGTCGTGCCGAGGAGGGCGAATTTGGAAATGGAAGTAAAATTTTTGGATTTAAGCCAAAGGCCATATATTCTGCGTAGGGTAGCTTCTCGATGTATTTGCTAGCTACAGTATGAAATACCAAATTTTCGGCTGCTTTGTTACTCAAAGACTCGCTAATAGTAACGCTACGTGGTTGCGCATTAATACTAATACCATTAGTAAAGTTTAGTTGTGCAAGATTGGGGTTTAAAACGGGTTGTTGCGATAACTCCCATTCTTTTGAGATAATTCCGCTAAATTTGAGGAAATCTAAGCTCATCATTGTAGGAGTTAAATCTTGAGCTACAATAACGACCGATATCTCTTCAATAAATTCAATTTTGCCAGATGGATCGATAATAGATGCTACATTTGATATTGTCATAATTTGTCGAGCTTAAATTACCATGCTTATGTATATATAAGTTGCCCAAAAAAAGACTTAAACTTATAGATAGCCAAAAATTTTAAGCTAACTTCTATTAAATTACAACATTAAGAGTAAAGACGATCCCCAATATGAGTTGGCGCGAGTATTAATTCGCGTTTCGTTTAACAAAATGGCGTTTATTTAGCATACGGCGATCGCCTTACCTTATAATATTATCCAACTAAGTTACACGGTTTGATATCGATTATTAGTATCGAACCTCTAGTTGTCTTGAGTAACTGACTCTGATTTAAGAATAGTGACTGCTCTGGCATATTGAGGATCGGCAACAGTGCCAATTAAACTAGGATTAACGCTCAAGGTAGTTTGCTGTTCGCGACTGAGATTAACCATAATATCTGGATCGATGCCTTTTTGATTGATATCAATACCGCTGGGAGGATAATAGCGAGCAATAGTTACCGCCAAACCAGATCCATCCGAGAGGGAATGAACCGACTGGACTGTTCCTTTACCATAAGTACGGCTACCAACTACTTTCGCCCGTTGGTTTTCTTTTAAAGCTCCTGCTAAAATTTCGCTAGCACTGGCAGAGTAACCGTCTACCAAGACTACCAGAGGTAGATCTGTTAATGCTTTACCGTTGGCAGAAAATTTCTCGTTGCCACCCTTATTGTCGATAGTAGAAACGATCGCGCCTTTGCCCATCCACATCCGAGCAATTTCTACGCTAGAAAACAGTAAGCCTCCTGGATTGCCTCGTAAATCTAAAACAAAGCCAGAAGCCTCTTTGTCGCTTAAATCTTTTATTGCTGCCTGCATTTGTTCTGCTGCATGGGAGCTAAATTCATCCAGCTTGATATAGCCTACTTTTGAGTTTTGTTCGTCATTTAAGGTATAGCTAACCGAAGGTAGTTCGATTTGCGCTCTAGCGATCGCCACTTCAAACTCTGGCTGGTTGGAGCGAGAAATTTTTAGCTTGACTTCAGTACCCACTTCCCCTTTTATTTCGGCAGAGGCTTGTTCTAAACTCATCAACTCAGTCGATTTGCCATCGATGCTGAGAATACGATCTCCCGATTTTAGTCCAGCTTCTACAGCAGGAGAATTAGGTATTGGCTCGATTACGGTTAGTTTTTCGGTCTGGCGATCGACTCCCAACTGAATACCAATTCCTGAAAGTTCACCTGAAGTCTGGTTACTTAGCTCTTCATATTCTTCTGGCTCTAAAAATCTGGTGTAGGGATCGCCTAACTCTTCGAGAGATTCACGGATAGCTGTGTAAGCCGACTCTGAGTCGCTGTATTCTCTTTTTAATAGTTCTCGTCGCTTTATTTTCCAGTCAATATGATTGAACCCGCGATCGACAAACTCATCATTAACAATTTGCCATACTTCGTCTACGACGTTTTTAGGACTGTCTTCTAAAGCTGCATCTACAGGATGACTGCTTTGAGATACCACTACAGAAGTCGTTGCCAAAGCTGCTAATAAAATTTTGCTAGTTCCCAAACGACGACTTTTTGTTTTTAGTGAATTCAACATCGAGCTTAAACGTCTAAAAGAATAGTTCATGAGCAATGTATATACTGGAAATAATTATAATTAAGCTATTAATTTGACTAAACTTTCAGTTAATGCAAATGCCTTCAATAAAAGTTTAGTTTGAGAATCGAGTAGGAATATAGTTTGTTATCTCGGCTTATAAAAGTATGACAAATATCGACAAGGAATTTGCTAACGGCAAGATTAATAATTGATAAGAATTTGTTACTACAGCTTCGTTATAGTTTCCAATCTACCCAATTTTTGATTCATAATTTTAAAGTCTATACTCTATACCATGTATAACATTTTCCCCCTGTGACAGACCAAAAACTGTAATAAAATACACTCGATCGCCAATTTTTGGCTTGGGTAGTGACATCGAGTAGGATTTCGTGATAGATAACTTTTATTGGTTTATCGATCGCCTTTAATAAATAGCCCTATCGTCGAACATCCGATAGAGATAGCAGTCCCATGTCCCATCCTTGTCTAAGCTCTAATTTTTTAAGAGAAATTGTTAGAGTACAAGAAAATACATAAAGTACAAATTTACTATCATCCTGTTCAAATTTAACAAACTGTTTTATTTTTCATCATTAGGGTCTATTCTTTCCAATTCAACTACATAAAAGCTGCCTAGTTCTTGTTCTACCAGGGGCAAACTTTGATATTGAACCCTACCTTTAATGTCGATTTGTTGACCGTATATTGGTGGTTCGGTAGCGGTAACGACCCAGGCTTTACCTGTAGTGTCTTCTATTTGATAAGCCGTGCGATCGACTAAAGGAGCTAAATGTACTACTTTCCCCGTAAGATATACAGTTTTATCTATTTTTGATGATATGTCTCGAATATAAATTTGCGAGGCGCGACAGCTAACCAAACTACACAATAACAATATCCACAAACTAATATGCTTAATTGATGTGACTGGTTTAAATTTAAAATTAATTAACATTTGCTATCTCTTTACCAGTGATTCACACCCAGCTTAACTTTTTTATTTATTAAAATTATCTATGTCTGCTTCAAACCCCCTTATACTAAACGGTAAAGCCTTAGCCAAAAAAATTCAGTCAGAGTTAAAAGCAAAGATCGAACGTCTTGAGCCAAAAATAGGTCGTCCCCCTGGTTTAGCCGTATTGATGGTCGGTGAAAATCCTGCCAGCGTTGTTTATGTCCGCAACAAAGAACGCGCCTGTAAAAGAGTAGGAATTGCCTCTATGGGAAAGCATTTTCCTGAAAATACTACTCAAGCAGAATTAGAAAAAGCGATCGCTCGACTAAACCAAGACAATCGCGTTGATGGTATTTTAGTACAGCTACCTTTACCAAAACATTTAGACTCCATCTCTCTCTTGCACGGCATCGATCCCGATAAAGATGCTGATGGTTTACATCCCGTTAATTTAGGCAAACTAGTGCGCTCAGAAACAGGTCTGCGTAGCTGTACCCCAGCAGGAGTGATGAGGCTGTTAGATGAATATAATATTCCTATTTCTGGCAAAAAAGCGGTGGTGATAGGTAGAAGTATTTTAGTTGGCAAACCAGTAGCACTAATGTTATTAGAAAAAAATGCTACCGTAACGATCGCTCACTCTCGCACAGAAGATTTAGGTGCAGTATGTCGTGAAGCCGATATTTTGGTAACAGCAGTGGGTAGATCGCAAATGATTACTGCGGAGATGGTTAAACCTGGTGCGGTAGTTGTTGATGTAGGGATCAATCGTCTAGAAACGGGGGAAGGATCGAAGCTGGTAGGTGATGTAGCTTTCGATGAAGTCTCAACAGTAGCAAGCTACATTACCCCCGTACCAGGAGGAATTGGACCAATGACAGTGGCAATGCTATTAAGTAATACGGTGCAGAGTTATAGTCGTCGTGGGGAGATAGGGTGATGGGGAGATAGGGAGACGAGAAAGGACTTGTCCGCATCTAGACGGGGAGACGGGGAGACGAGAAAGGACTTGTCCGCATCTAGACGGGGAGACGGGAATAAGATATGTTGGTAAAACCGAAGGTTCTCAAGCGTCCCCAAGTCGCCAAGTCTCAAGCGTCCCCAAGTCTCAAGCGTCCCCAAGTCCCCAAGTCCCTAAGTCCCTAAGTCGAGCGTAAACATTTAAGTATTTCATATTAGCTATGGATAAATACTCAGGTAGGTAAGTTGCCTATTTGCTAGCCTGTAGGTTCTGCAATCGTTATCTATTAGCAATTGGTGTTTATTAGAAAAAACAGTATTATTTACTATTTATTTCTTAGCTTGTGTATAAGTGCGATCGCCTTTTCGTTAGCTGAGTATTTGAGCAGTTGGCATCGGTATTTTGAGTTTACTACTGGTTACAAGCTGCAATTTTTATTGATGAGTTTGTGTAGCTTGAGCTATTTTTTGCTAACTCGCAGAAAGCTGGGAATTGTTCTATGTTGGTTTTGTATTGCGATAAACTTGGCTGAAATTGTTCCCTGGTATATGAATCGACCGCCGATCCCAGTTGCCGAATATCAGTCATTAAAGGCTTTTTCTTATAATGTTTTGTGGAGCAATAAGGATTACGATCGCGCGATCGCTCTAATTGCTAAAGAACAGCCAGATATTGCTATATTTCAAGAGGTTATCTCTGGTTGGAGTCCAGCTTTGACAGCTTTGAAGTCAGATTTTCCCTATCACATTAAGTCAGAAAAGCAGGAAATGGAGGTATACAGTAAGCTTCCTCTGCTCGACCCTGAAACGATACTTTATGGTACTTATCGTGGAGCGATCGCTGCCGATCTTTTAATTGGCGATCGCAAGGTAAAATTTGTCGCAACTCACGCTTATCCTCAACTATATTGGGGTCAAGGAGGCTGGGAAATTCGCAACAAGCAGTTGCGGGATTTAAAAGAATATGCCCGACGACAGCAGCCAATAATAATTATGGGAGATCTAAACATCTCCATGTGGTCGCCCTATTACCGTTCTACGATCGAAGGTTCTGGTTTACGCAATGCCCGCCAGGGGTTAGGTATTCTACCCACTCATTCAATCGTCGCGCCTCAATTTGCTGCTCTATCTGCACCAATCGATCATTGTTTGGTAAGTTCTGATATCCAAGTCAAAGACTTTAGATTAGGCCCTGCTATCGGTTCGGATCACTTACCGATTATCGCTGAATTGCTAATTAAATCTTAACTATATATTTATCCTAATGGCGATCGCTCGATCGAACCATAAAATTAATCCAGACTGCTATAATTTTGCTCTCGGTTAGTTCGAGCCGTCAACAAAAGCAGTAATTACAGTCGATCGGACTAATTTATAATTAAACGACATACATTGAATAACTTTTAATTCTTTTGAGCTAGATAGGTTGTTCCATACCCAATAACGATCGCTACTATAAATATTGGGAAGAAAATAGCATAATCGACAACTAGACTATGGATTTAGAAGCTCTAATTAGACAAAAACGGCAAATTAGAGCGATCGGGTTTGATGATGCTCCTTTTGTAAGGCATCAAACCGCAAAAGTTAATCTATCGGGCATTATTTGCTCCAACACTCGTTTTGAAGGAATGGTGTGGGGTGCTGTAGAAGCTGATGGTCATGATGCTACAGAAGTTATCTGTCAACTTCTAATTGGTAAAAAATTTTTGCCTCAGCTACACTTGGTTTTACTAGATGGTATTGGCTTTGGTGGATTTAATTTAGTCGATCTCCCTCAGCTTGCTCGTAGCCTTAAGCTTCCCTGTGTGGCGGTTATGAGAAGACCACCTAATTTAGACAAAATGAAACAAGCTATGTCTGGTTTACCCAATTATCAGCAAAGACTAGTTATCCTACAAAGAGCAGGACATATTTATGCTTATCCACCATTTTTTTTTCAGGTATATGGTGAACAGCCAGAAGTTATCGCCAGAGCTTTGTCCCAATTAACCGATCGCGGTAAAGTTCCAGAAGCCTTGAGGTTAGCTCATTTAATTGGGGCTGCGGTTATTAATGGAGAAAGTAGCTCTCAAGCTTAATTTTAGTTAATAAAAATGACAAAGAACAGCTATTATAAGTAATAACACTTAGATTTATCTTAAAACAGGCTTTTTTGCTGAGAAAATATAAATTAGCGCAATTTATATATGCTGTGAATCATAACTTTTATTAAGATATACCAATTAAATCGACTTATGAACCAGAGAAACGACAATAGGCAGGTAGTCCAATTTTTATGTCAGCCGAAGGGAGGAAAAAACTATTTGCTAAATGCTCTTAACTCTCAATCAGAACAGATTTTTATTGAAGCTTTACACAACATTATTGACGCTATGAATCAAGAAATGACCAGCACTTGCAAATTGCTTCACCGTAAATAACAAAACGATCGACAATAGAAAGAGATTGTAGATTCTGCCATAACTCTTCTAGACTAAAGATATATACAGCTTTATATTTCTTAACATGGCTAGAGATCTACGGGGATTTATTAAAATTTTAGAGTCGAAAGGACAGCTTAGACGTATTAATGCGTTGGTCGATCCTGAATTAGAAATAGCAGAAATTTCTAATCGGATGTTGCAGGCTGGAGGTCCTGGACTACTGTTTGAGAATGTTAAGGGATCGCCGTTTCCCGTAGCGGTAAACTTAATGGGTACAGTAGAGCGTATTTGCTGGTCGATGAACATGGAAGCCCCAGAAGAATTGGAAACTTTGGGTTCTAAGCTTGCCATGTTGCAACAGCCCAAACCGCCAAAAAAAATTAAGCAAGCGGTAGATTTTGGAAAAGTATTGTTTGATGTTTTAAAAGCCAAACCAGGAAGAGACTTTTTTCCTCCTTGCCAACAGGTAGTTATTGAAGAAGAAGATTTAGACCTCAACAAAGTACCGATGATCCGTCCCTACTCAGGAGATGCAGGGAAAATTATTACTTTGGGCTTGGTAATTACCAAAGATGTAGAAACTGGTACGCCAAACGTGGGCGTGTATCGTCTTCAGCTACAGTCGAAAAATACCATGACCGTTCATTGGCTATCGGTTCGTGGTGGTGCAAGACATCTACGTAAAGCTGCGGAGGCTGGTAAGAAATTAGAGATTGCGATCGCTTTGGGAGTCGATCCGATGATTATTATGGCAGCAGCTACCCCTATTCCTGTAGACCTTTCCGAATGGCTATTTGCAGGATTATACGGTGGTAGTGGTGTCAAGCTAGCTAAGTGTAAAACCGTCGATTTAGAAGTTCCTGCTGATTCAGAATTTGTTTTAGAAGGAACAATTACTCCAGGAGAAATGCTACCTGATGGTCCTTTTGGCGATCACATGGGTTATTACGGTGGAGTAGAAGATTCGCCTTTAGTTCGTTTTCACTGTCTTACTCATCGTCGCGATCCGATCTATCTAACTACCTTTAGCGGTCGTCCGCCAAAAGAAGAAGCGATGATGGCGATCGCACTTAATCGAATTTATACTCCAATTCTACGTCAGCAAGTCTCGGAAATCGTGGATTTCTTTTTACCAATGGAGGCTTTAAGCTACAAAGCAGCAATTATTTCAATTGATAAGGCTTATCCAGGACAGGCTAGGAGGGCAGCTTTGGCTTTCTGGAGTGCTTTACCTCAGTTTACTTATACCAAGTTTGTCATTGTAGTAGACAAGAATATCAATATTCGCGATCCCCGCCAGGTAGTTTGGGCAATTAGTTCTAAGGTCGATCCTTCACGAGATGTTTTTATTCTGCCAGATACTCCTTTTGATACTCTTGATTTTGCCAGCGAGAAAATTGGACTGGGAGGACGTATGGGGATCGATGCTACGACCAAGATTCCGCCTGAAACAGACCACGAATGGGGCGAACCTCTAGAATCAGATGACGATACGGCAGCAATGGTAACTCGACGTTGGCAAGAATATGGTTTGGGAGATATCGATCTTGCAGAAGTAAATGCTAATTTATTCGGCTACGACATGAAGTAATCCCTAATTACTGATTACTGATTACCAATTGCTTTCAACCTTATTCCTTGAAATAAGTAAACTGCTGTTGAGGTGTTGACTGTACTAACTTCATCAAAAATTTACGCTTGTGACAATATATTTAGTGAAATAATAAAAAGTAAGCAACTTTATTTAATTGAATATACTTAAAAAGTATCTAAAGTAGCTTTAATATCCAAAGATAGGATTGTTTTGATGAAAAAAACACAGATTTATACCGCTGCGATCGCCAGTGCGATCGCCTTGACTGCAGTTCCAGTTGATGCAAAAGAAAACCTGGCTCAAAAACCTTCTAATGAAGTGTTTGTTTGTGCCGTACAAGGCGATACGCCGACTATGTTTGCCTATACTCCAGGTGAAGTAAACCTGACTCCTTTAATGAGTTGGTATCCAGAGTATGTGCCAAGTTCGCAGTCTGGAACTGAAATTTGCCAACAAACCGCTACTAAATTACAGGCTTCCTATCAACAACAACAGGCAAAGTATTTGAAAGTAGAAGCATCTGAAGACAACAATTTAGTCTGTCTGGTTGACGAAGAAAATCAAAACTGTCTTACCGAAGACAGCGAAGTTCTTTTCAGCGTTAATCCTAATTACAATGCTGGTTGTGTTTTAGAAAATAAGAAGCCAATAGAATGTAAAGCCTTGCAGGTTCGAGGCATTTATAGCTTTGAAGACAAGCCATATCAGCCTGTGTGGTGGCCTTGGTGGTAGACAAAAAAACAGCCTATTGTCTATCTTGAATATCGTTCTTTACTTAATTTAATAGTTTGTAAGTTTTAACTAAAGCTGTCGGTTAAAATTATTCAGACATCAAACCGTATTTTTCGGTTGAAGCTAAAATGATTAAATGCGCTAGTATGCGAGATTATCATTTTTATCATCGATATAAAATGCACTCTTATCGCCTTAAACAACTCTGGGTTTAGTATCGATTGTCATTACCAAACAATCTTACATCTTCTAGAGAAAAGGCGATCGCTCTCAAAATATTCGCGCAACTGTTGAATTATTTGAAGTTAGCTATAATCGAACGCTAATCCGCTAAGATCTATATAAGATAAGTTGCTTGGTTTTGATCGGTGACATCACCTAAAGCTAAACTTTTAAAAAACCAGATAATAGTTCAATGCTATGGGTAATTAATCGCGATCGCTTTGGTGCTAAAAACAAATTATGCGAACAAATATCGAATAAATCCAATGCTTAAATGCAATTTATTAAAAACTCTTGCTTTAAATTAATTAATTTTGTTTCAATAAATACTCTAATAGTTCTAGCGGGTAATGCGGTTAAGGCTGAAGCAAACAATTCAAAAATATCAAATTTACCAGCAAACGAAACAAAAGAGCGATCTAAGAACATCTTATCAAAGTATTATTTAGAGTATGTTACCTTTAGCAATTTAGAAACTAGTAGTTTGCTTGCTGCTGAATCTTCCGAATCAATATCCGATGGAGAAAGTGGGACTCCAGCTTTACGCCGCCAACCCACAGGAGGAGAAAGATTTGAACCAAAAAGAATTCCTTTACAAGTACCTTTGAACCAACGTCCATATCGAACATCACCAAGTATAACTATTATCAATCCATCAGCTTACGGAGCATCTTGGGGAAATGCTGGAATTGGCTTTGGATTTCAAGAACGTGTACGCTTTATAGATCGATCGGATGGTGTCATTGGACTAGGTTTCGGTTTAGGAAATGCACGAAAAAATCTTGGCGCACAAATAGGAATTAGTTTAGTAGATGTTAGTTCGCCCTTTCGTGATGGAGCAATTAATCTCAAACTGCATCGTCGTTTACCTGAAGATTTTTCTGTAGCAATAGGAGTACAAGGTCTTGCTACCTGGGGAGATACAGACGGGGGTTCTTCCGTATACGGAGTAGCCACAAAAAGATTTAAGTTGCGTCAGGATCGAACTAAGCCTTTTAGCGAGATATATACAACTGTGGGTTTAGGAGGCGGACAATTTCGTTCAGAGTCCGATATTAATAATGGTAATGAAACTGTAGGTGTATTTGGTAGTGTAGCTATTAAAGCATTTCAATCAGTCGGTTTAGTAACTGAGTGGACTGGTCAAGATTTGACAATTGGCGTTCCTTTAGTATTGTTTAGAAACCTACCAGTCGTAATTGTTCCTGCTGTCACTGATATTACAGGTTCTGCGGGAGATGGAGCAAGATTTGTTTTTGGCTTCGGATATACTTTTACATTTTAAATAAATTTTTTAGCGAGATATTAAAGTCATGAAAATACTTCAATTACCAATCAAAATATTTTTAATTTTAAGCTGGTTGATGCTCGCTACAGAACCAGTGCGTTCTCAATCAGGAAATATGTCAGATATTACACTGCCTAGTCCTGATGCAATGGTAACTGAACCTCCAACAGAAGAAGCCCCTATAGGAGACGAACCCACAGCCGAAACTCCCACTGAAGATGTAACTGTAGGTGATGGCGAACCCGTAGTTGAAGATCTCGTTGAAACTGTCACCGAACCCGTAGCAGAAGATGTCACCGAACCTGTAGCAGAAGATGTAACTGTAGGTGATAGTGAACCAATAGCCGAAGATGTTAGCGAACCCGTAGCAGAAGATGTCACCGAACCAATAGCAGAAGAAGTCACTGAACCTGTTGGTGAAGATGTAACTGTAGGTGATAGTGAACCAATAGCAGAAGATGTTAGCGAACCAGTTGGTGAAGATATTAGCGAACCTGTTGGTGAAGATGTCACCGAACCAGTAGCAGAAGATGTTACCCAACCTGTTGGTGAAGATGTTAGCGAACCTGTAGCAGAAGAAGTCACCGAACCAGTTGGTGAAGATGTCACCCAACCAGTAGCAGAAGAAGTCACCGAACCTGTTGGTGAAGATGTAACTGTAGGTGATAGTGAACCAATAGCAGAAGATGTTAGCGAACCCGTAGCAGAAGATGTCACCGAACCAATAGCAGAAGAAGTCACTGAACCTGTTGGTGAAGATGTAACTGTAGGTGATAGTGAACCAATAGCAGAAGATGTTAGCGAACCAGTTGGTGAAGATGTCACCCAACCAGTTGGTGAAGATGTCACCCAACCAGTAGCAGAAGAAGTCACCGAACCAGTAGCAGAAGATGTAACTGTAGGTGATAGTGAACCAATAGCCGAAGATGTTAGCGAACCCGTAGCAGAAGAAGTCACCGAACCAATAGCAGAAGAAGTCACTGAACCTGTAGCAGAAGATGTAACTGTAGGTGATAGTGAACCAATAGCAGAAGATGTTACCGAACCTGTTGGTGAAGATGTCACCCAACCAGTGGCAGAAGATGTTACCCAACCTGTTGGTGAAGATGTTAGCGAACCTGTAGCAGAAGAAGTCACCGAACCAGTTGGTGAAGATGTCACCCAACCAGTAGCAGAAGAAGTCACCGAACCAGTAGCAGAAGATGTAACTGTAGGTGATAGTGAACCAATAGCAGAAGATGTTACCGAACCAATAGCAGAAGATGTTACCGAACCTGTAGCAGAAGATGTAACTGTAGGTGATAGTGAACCAATAGCCGAAGATGTTAGCGAACCCGTAGCAGAAGATGTCACCGAACCAATAGCAGAAGAAGTCACTGAACCTGTAGCAGAAGATGTAACTGTAGGTGATAGTGAACCAATAGCCGAAGATGTTAGCGAACCCGTAGCAGAAGATGTCACCGAACCAGTAGCAGAAGATGTTACCCAACCTGTTGGTGAAGATGTTAGCGAACCTGTAGCAGAAGAAGTCACCGAACCAGTTGGTGAAGATGTCACCCAACCAGTAGCAGAAGAAGTCACCGAACCTGTAGCAGAAGATGTAACTGTAGGTGATAGTGAACCAATAGCCGAAGATGTTAGCGAACCCGTAGCAGAAGATGTCACCGAACCAGTAGCAGAAGATGTTACCCAACCTGTTGGTGAAGATGTTAGCGAACCTGTAGCAGAAGAAGTCACCGAACCAGTTGGTGAAGATGTCACCGAACCCGTAGCAGAAGATGTCACCGAACCCGTAGCAGAAGATGTCACCGAACCCGTAGCAGAAGATGTTACCCAACCGGTTGGTGAAGATGTAACTGTAGGTGATAGTGAACCAATAGCAGAAGATGTTACCCAACCGGTTGGTGAAGATGTAACTGTAGGTGATAGTGAACCAGTAGCAGAAGAAGTCACCGAACCGGTTGGTGAAGATGTCACCGAACCTGTAGCAGAAGAAGTTACCCAACCGGTTGGTGAAGATGTCACCGAACCTGTAGCAGAAGAAGTTACCCAACCGGTTGGTGAAGATGTCACCGAACCAATAGCAGAAGATGTTACCCAACCGGTTGGTGAAGATGTAACTGTAGGTGATAGTGAACCGGTTGGTGAAGATGTAACCGAACCCGTAACAGAAGATGTTACCCAACCGATTGGTGAAGATGTAACTGTAGGTGATAGTGAACCAATAGCCGAAGATGTTAGCGAACCCGTAGCAGAAGATGTCACCGAACCAATAGCAGAAGAAGTCACTGAACCTGTTGGTGAAGATGTAACTGTAGGTGATAGTGAACCAATAGCCGAAGATGTCACCGAACCTGTTGGTGAAGATGTAACTGTAGGTGATAGTGAACCCGTAGGCGAAGATGTTACCATAGGTGATAGTGAATCCGTAGGCGAAGATCTTACCGTAGGTGAAGAAACAACCGAACCTGTAGTTGAAACCCCTAATGAAGAAACTGCTGTAGGAGACAGCAATTCTGACATTGACTTAAGAGAAAATACTGCTGGTGACTTGGTAGATACTTCTGAAGACAATACATTTGAGGTAGTAGAAGAATCTCCTAATACGGACTTAGATTCGGCATCTTCGACTAATGAAAACTTAGATAGCGATGATAATACTGCGAGTGACTCCATAATAGATACGGATGAAGGTTCAACAGATGTTGTCGATCGCTTAGAAGATAGTAATTCTGATGGAGATGTAGAAGCTACAGACAGTTTAGACTCTCAACTTAACGATGCTGAATCAGAAGTTGTCGAGGTAGAGGAAGCCGATAGTGCGATCGCTCCCCCAGCAGAAGTGGAAGACACCATTGAATCTGACACAGTAGAAGAAGTCGAACCCGATGGCGATGTCGCTGACATAGAAGCTGAGGACTCATCCCTAGAACCAGAAGAAGTAGCAGAAGAAGTTATTCCAGAAGAGGAAGAAGCTACTGAAGAAGTTCTTGAAGAAGAAGCTACTGAAGAAGTTCTTGAAGAAGAAGAGGAAGTTGCTAAGAAGAAGAATTCTGAAGCAGAGGTAAGACAGTTGGATCGTGTCGCTTATGAAGCTCAAGTTCAAGAGGCTCCTAACGATGTGGCTATTCAGATGCAGGAAGAGTTTCAATCGACTCAATTGATTGATTCTTCGGGATTACAGCTTTATGGAACTGTACCTTCGGTAAAAGATATTTCTAGCAGACTAGCTCAATTAGCCGAACAAACTGGCAAAAAACCTGCATTCATTAATATCTCTCTTCAGCAGAATCAGCTAGAGTCATTTGTAGTTTTGCCAGATCGAACATTGACTGCCAATAAGAATAATAATGCCGTAGCATCTTCAGATCTTAAAAGGATTGAGAATCAATCAAAACCATTGACTTTACGTAAAACCATCAAAGATACTTCTCGTAAAGAATTGATGGCAATTGCGACTCAGTTTCGCGAGGAAATTAGTGATGGTAGGAATTTAGGTGAAGATGACTACCTAGAATCGGCACAGGAATTGTACAGAGTTTTGATAGAGCCAATAGAAGCTGAGTTAGAAGCTAATGGAATTGATATATTAGTCTTCTCAATGGATTCTGGACTACGTTTATTACCCCTAGCAGCACTCCATAATGGAGAACAATTCTTGGTAGAAAAGTACGCTATGGGTATAGTTCCTAGTTTTGGTCTGACAGATACTCGATATGTTAATCTCAATCAAAGCCCTATTCTAGCTATGGGAGCCTCGGAGTTTGAAGAACAAGAAGCATTACCAACTGTAGCACTTGAATTGGAAACTATTGTTAAAAATCCTCGTCAAGGCGAGGCATTTCTCAATGAGGAATTTACTATTGCTAACTTTATCGCTCAAAATAGTCGAGAAATTCCTTTTCCAATCGTTCACTTGGGTACTCATGCCGAGTTTAACGCGGGAGAGTTAAGTGACTCATACATTCAATTTTATGACGATCGATTGAAAATACCTCAGCTACAGCAGCTTTCTGACCAGCTAGGCTGGAATACTGACGCTAGCCCTGTAGAGCTATTAGTCTTAAGTGCTTGCGAAACTGCTTTAGGAAACGAAGATGCAGAGCTAGGTTTTGCTGGATTAGCAGTGCAGGCAGGCGTAAAATCTGCGTTGGCTAGTCTTTGGTATGTTAGCGACTTAGGAACGTTAGCATTAATGGGAGAATTCTACGATCGCCTAGAAACTAACTTAGTTAAAGCTGAAGCACTGCGTCAAACCCAGTTAGCAATGTTGCAGGGCAATGTAGAAGTGGATAACGGACAAATAACATTGTCCAATGGCGAAAATTTGACTCTTCCAGAAGAATATCCTGACGGAAACCTGAGTCTATCCCACCCTTATTTTTGGTCGTCATTTACCTTGATTGGTAACTGGAATTAATCGAGTAATATAGTATTGCTGAATGTGTAATGTAGAGTTAGCTTATGAAGCTACTTACTAATAAAATTATTAATCTGTCAATAGCTAAAGACAAATAAATAACGATTTAATTCGATCGATCATTGTATAATTCAGCAATGCTAATCTCATTTGAATCAGCTATAAATATTTTTAATGGATTAATTGAGTAGAGCCGAGTTAAGCTTGTGCGATCGCTACCTATTTTTCCAGGCGGACGACATACCACTGTAAATATTTACCTGTACCGATATCCAACTCAAAATAGTTCTCAAGTAAGTGTTGCGCCCGATCTTCAACTGAATCAAACTTTTCTAGTTCTCTTGGTACGATCGCATCTTCTATTGATAGTAAATCGATCAGTTTTGCCTTTAGTTTATTAGAAGTCATAAACTCTTCAGGACGATCGGATTCGAGGACGATATAGCCATCCTCTTGAT
Organism: Waterburya sp.; assembly: GCA_965214815.1. Taxonomy (GTDB): domain Bacteria; phylum Cyanobacteriota; class Cyanobacteriia; order Cyanobacteriales; family Xenococcaceae; genus Waterburya. The sequence goes on along the minus strand of CBDCCL010000002.1, from coordinate 5,354,013 downwards.
ACATGATAGGGTCTGGCATTTAAATAAAGATAGGCAGATTATAAAGACTTGCTTATAGACTAACTTCTTAGCTAGTAAAATTCATAATATCAACTAAAAAATTAAGGCTCTAGATCTCGAACCAACAATTAGAGGTTTTAGAATCTCAAAGTATTATTTATGCAAGCTGACAATCCCCTGTTAAACATTGAATATCGATCCGTTATCGAAAATTTGGGCAATGACTACTACGATGTGGTGGCTGCTGCCGAATTTCCCGCTCATTTTTTACGTTTTCGCAACGATCTACTGTTGCCATTACTGGGTTTAGATCCCGAACGAGTTAGTGACGCTGATTTTATTGAGGCTTTTGGTAAATTTCAGGGTGTTAGACCCTTTTTAGCTTTGCGCTACCACGGCTATCAATTTGGTGCGTATAACCCATTTTTAGGGGATGGTAGGGGTTTTTTGTATGGGCAGGTTCGAGGTGTAGACGGTAATCTATACGATCTAGGAACTAAAGGATCGGGTAGAACACCATATTCTCGTACTGCTGATGGTAGGCTTACTCTCAAGGGAGGAGTTAGGGAAGTTTTAGCGGGTGAAGCTTTGCATCGACTTGGTGTTAGAACATCACGCTGTTTGAGCTTGATTGAAACGGGAGAATCTTTATGGCGAGGTGATGAACCATCTCCAACTAGATCTTCGGTATTGGTTAGATTGAGTAATTCTCATATTCGTTTTGGAACTTTTGAAAGACTGCATTACCTCAAACGTAAGGATCTTATTAGTAAGTTGTTAGACAGCGTAATTACTGTTTATTATCCAGATATTTCGGGTGCAGATCGTTACAGTCAATTCTATGCAGCCTTGGTTATTAGAGTGGCAGAACTAGCTGCACAATGGATGGCTGCTGGTTTTTGTCATGGAGTGCTAAATACAGATAATATGTCAATTACGGGAGAGAGTTTTGATTATGGTCCTTATGCTTTCATCCCTACCTACGATGTTCGATTCACCGCAGCGAGTTTTGACTATGGTGGAAGATATAGTTATGGCAATCAACCACATATCTGTAGGTTCAACTTGGAGTTATTGCAGTTACCTCTAGCAATGGTTTGCGATCGCCAATATTTAGAGGCAGGATTAGCACAGTTTGATGAATGTTATCAGCAACACTATCAAAAACTGATGTTGCAAAAGCTAGGATTCGATGTTTCTAAGCGATCGCTCACTGAAGAATTACTAGTACAGACTATAAATCTATTAAGAACTACCCAGATTAGCTATCAAGGATTTTTTGCGGAACTAGCTTTAGGATTTAATAGCAGTTGGCGAGACAATAGCGATCTTATTTTAGAAAACGCTACTTTCAACGATCGAATAGATATTGAATGGTGTTCCCTCTATCACAAATGTTTAAATCAATTGCCAGTCGAGCAAATGCAGCAAATTAGCGATCGCCTTAAACTTCACAACCCTCAAGTCTTACTTTTACGTCCTGCGATCGAGTCTGTTTGGCAATCTATTAGTAAGGAGAACGATTGGCAACCCTTTTACGATCTAGTTGCCCAATTTCAAAGCACAATCTAGCTAAATTTTTTAATTTCTATTTCGGTAACATTTCACAATTAGGGGCAGATAAGCGCGAAGCTGTCACCGCGGAATGTCTCGATGCGGTTTAACCGTGCGGTCAGCCTAAACTTCTTACAGAGTATAGGTTTCAAAATTAGTATTTTTAGATTTTAGCAATCGCCAAATTATTCAACTAGCGGTATCAAAACAAACTGTTCTTTATAGTTCAAAGTTATCAATCAAAAGATCGCTAACTTATTTGACTCTCGAACTTGGTCGCAGACGATAGCCGACACCTCTAACAGTTTCAATTAAATTGTTGCCCAGCTTTCTCCGTAAATGACCGACATAAACATCTACTACATTAGAGCCTGGATCGTAATCGTATCCCCAAATGCGATCGAGTAATTGCTGTCGGCTCATGACCTGCATTGGATGGCGTGCTAAAGTTTCTGTTAGGATAAATTCTCGCGCTGAAAGCTCTATTTCTCTCTCTTCAAGCCAAACTTGGCGGGTAAGTAAGTTTAAAGTAAGATTGCCAATTTGCAGCTTGGTTGCTTCTTTGAATACTGGCTGATGAGCTTTACGCAACTGAACGCGAACCCGCGCTAGCAACTCTTCAAAACGAAAAGGTTTGGTAATATAGTCATCTGCTCCTCTTTCCAAACCCGATACCATATCATCTAAACCATCTCGCGCCGTCAGTACAATAATGGGTAGGGTTTCACCGCGACCTCGGAGCTGCCTTAGTACCTCCATTCCGTCCATTCCAGGAAGTCCTAAATCTAAAATTAAAAGCTCAAAATCTTTACTGCTAGCTATATCCGCCACCTGTCTACCATGATTAGCGGTAAGAGTCGTGTATCCGTGTGCCTGTAACCCTGCTTCGATGAATTCGACGATGCGGGGGTTGTCTTCGGCAATCAGAATTCGGCTCATTTATTACCTCCTGAGAGAGCGGAAATACAATTGTAAAAGTAGACCCAATTTTTAGCTTTGAGTCAAGTTCGACCCAACCGTTATGGGCAGTAGCAATAGCTTCGACAATTGATAATCCTAAACCTGCTCCTTCTTCGGCGGAATAGCGATCGCTTTCACTAGCGCGAGCAAAGCGAGCGAAAATTCTGTCTCGGTCTTCGGGGGCAATACCTTCTCCAGTATCCCGCACCCACAAGTAGGCGTACTCACCGCGTACTGTCGAGCCTAAAGTAATAGTATCATTTTCTTGGGTATGCCTGATAGCATTCTGCACCAAATTCATCACCGCCTGGGTTAAACGTCCTTTATCGATCGCTACGGGACTCAAACCCTTTGATTCTAGTCGCCAATCTCTTTTAGCGATCGCTCGTGATTTGAAGTATAGTTCTTCAGTAAACCAGTCTAATTCTTCGCTTCTAATCCTTAAAAAATGAGGTTGTTCGGCTTTAGCAATGAGCAATAAATCGTTAACCAAACGACCCATACGATCGAGTTCGTCAGTTACTAATGCTATAGTTTGTTCTTGCTTTTCGGGACGATACTTGAGTATTTCCAAATGACCCTGAATTACCGTAATGGGGGTGCGCAATTCATGTCCCGCATCTTTAAGAAACTCCTGCTGGCTCTCAAAAGCCGACTGGAGGCGATCTAGCATGGCGTTAAAGGTAGCACTTAGTTCGGCAATTTCATCCGTACCCTTAGCTGTAATGCGCTGTGACATATCGGTTTGGCTAATTCTACGAGCCGTTTGCGTAACTCTGCGTAAGGGAAATAAAACTTGTCCTGCCGTACTCCAGGCGATCGCAAAAAAGAGAGTTGAAACGAAAGTTGCTACCTTAATTACTAAAATAACCGTTCCAGTTCCCGTTTGATAATCTGCTCTAGCATCGCGAACTGCAATTACAACTCCCTCAACATTATTTATTTCAATCGGTTTGGCTACGTAATAGAATGGTCCATCATTGGCGATTAACTCACCTTCGGTTAAGCGAGAAACCTTTGTCCATTCTTCAAGTAAACTAGAATTATTAGCGATCGCTTCTGGTAATGGCAAGGAACGATCGTTAAAAATCTGCCCTTCTATTATTGCCAAAATATACTTATCTCTAGTAAGAACGTGAAGGGGTAAAACCTCTTCAACAATAGTTTTTAACCGTGCAGACTTATCTTTAACAAGTTGTTGCTCGACTAAGCGATCGAATTTACTAACTTCTGCTTCTAAAGCTTCTTGAGTTCGACTTTCTAATAAGCTACAAAAAATCTGGCGAGTTACCACAACTGAAACTAATACAGTACAGGTAGTAAGCAGAAAGTACCAAGCCAAAATGCGAAAACGAACGCTGGAGAAAATTTGTCTCGATAACTTCGATATGTTTGGGTCTTGTTGGTGACGAGCGGAAAAAATATTGACTTTCATTAACTCTTCTTTAATGCTGGTTTTATTTTAAAAAACCATCAAACTAAATTTATTTATTGTTTATTAACAATCTATATCAACTTAATTTAGTTCGTCGCTTATTGATGCGTCGCCAAAACCCTTTTACTACTTTTCTTTGGTCGATCGCGTGCAGAATCATAAAAGCTAAGAAAGTATAAGCCAGCCAGAAATGAATACTTCTACCTAGTTCGACCAAAGCACTATTCTGGGGAAATAGATCGGGTAAAGTTATCCCAATAAAGCGCACGTTATTACTTTTAAAAGAGTTGGAGAAAAAGAACCCACTGACAGGAACAGCCCACATAAATAAATAAAGAGAGGTATGTAGAGCTACTTTTTGCATCCATTCGGGGCTATACTTAGGCAGACGTTTGGTATACTTCTTCCACCATACCTGTAGCAGAATTAAAATTCGCCAGGTTAACAACGCCATTGTCAGCACACCTACAGATTTATGAAAGTCATAGAGCAGGTTACGCCCGATTAATTCTCTGGGTAAACGCGCCATCAAAGTTCCGCCAATAAAAAGAGCGATGTAACAGTAAAACATCCACCAGTGGACTGACATTAAATGTTTGAAAGCGGAATTTTTTCTCGATTTAGTTTTTTTTAAAGATTGAGTCATTTCTCTCTCCTCAAGTTGTCTTAACGCGATTCAACTTAAGTTTCAACTGTATGTTTAACTCGAACGTGAAACTTTTATGAAAGCTTTTTTAGAATTGCTGCTTAAAAGGCTCGATCCCGAACTGGGCAAAGCAAGAATTAATTTTGAAATCTCTAATTTCTATAAATTTTTCTCTAAGATTCGGCATTGTAATAACCACCGTAATAAGCTACGGGCGACCAGTTGGGGCTAACCGCAGGTAGGGCTGGATTTAAAGATTCGTAATCTCGGTCGCCGTAAACGACCTTGCCTCCTACTATCGTAAGTACCGATTCGATATTTTTAATTTCGGCTTCGGGGACGGCAAAATAATCATCGGATAAGACGGCAAAGTCCCCTAACTGCTGAGGTGCGATTTTACCTTTAATATTTTCTTCTCCGCTAAACCAAGCACTACCTACCGTCCAAAGCTGTAAGGCTTCTGACCGTGAGAGGCGGTTACTGGCATCGTATAGTTGGGTTTGACCTGCGGTACGTCCGCTTACCAACCAGTAAAGCGATACCCAAGGGTTGTAGCTGGCGACGCGGGTGGCATCCGTTCCCGCACCTAAAGGTATGCCTGCATCTAAAATCGATCTTATTGGAGGGGCGGTTTTAGCTGCTTCTGCACCATAGCGATCGATAAAATATTCTCCCGCGTAGGCAATGCGATCTTGAATGGCGATTCCACCACCTAAGTTTTTAATCCGCTCTATTTCTGCTGGTTTAATGGTTTCGGCATGATCGATCGCCCAGCGAATATTGCTAAAAGACAGTTCGCGATCGACTTCTTCAAATACATCGAGAATATTGCTAATTGATTCGCCATAGGTAGCGTGAATGCGGAGTGGCCAACCATTGCTGACAATTTCCCGTGTAACCGCTTTGAGTTCGTTACGCCAATTATCGCGATCGCTCAACATTGGTTGAGTCGCCATAAAGTTTTCAAAGTCTCCTGCCGACCAAACTAAAAACTCCCCGCCCCCTTCGAGGACATAACCGTTTTGTAGGGACAAAGCTGCATTTTCATCGACTGAATTGTTGCCAATCCAGCGTTGAAAGTCCTGTAACTCTTCTCCTGGAGTTTGGGGAAACAAATAGTAGGAGATTCTTAAAGGTAACTCTCCCGCTTCGGCGATCGCTTCTGTTGCCTGATAGTTGCTGGGAAATTCATGTCCGCCACCGCCAGCATCGATCGCGCTAGTCAAACCAAAGCGATTGAGATCGCGATAAAACTGCTTGGTGGAGTTGATTTGGTCTTGAGCCGACATTTCTGGCAATGCGCCAATAGTCTGATACAAGATAGTGGGATTTGGTTCGGCAAGTAATACTCCCGTTGGTTTGCCATCATCTCCCAGTTCGTATCGACCCCCTTGGGGTGCTTGAGTAGTTTCGTCGATACTCAAGGCTTGCAAACCAGCCTGGTTGAGAAAACCGCGACTGTAAAGATACAGCACAAATACTGGACTATTGGGTGCAGCTTCATTTAATTCTTCAACCGTAGGCATCCGTTTCTCGGCAAACTGATAGGGATTCCAACCGCCAATTACTCGTACCCACTGTCCTTCGGGGGTTCTATCTGCCTGTTCTCTCAGCATTTCTAATGCCATCGCTAAAGTCGGCACGCCATCCCAACGCAACTCTAAATTATAAAAACGTCCCCCGCGAGTTACATGAACATGAGAATCGTTCAGTCCAGGTATAACTCGTCTACCATTGAGATCGATAACTTCGGTAGCAGTCCCTCTCAGTTGTAATAGTTCATCATCAGTACCGACGGCAATAAATTCACCATCTTTAATCGCTAACGCCGACGCTTCTGGTTGCTGGGGATTGAGAGTAGTAATCCGACCATTGAAAGCTATCAGGTCTGCTGTTTGAGTATTTTGAGCTTTGGCTAAACGATTTAGACTGACAAGCGTACCGACTGTTGCTAAGGATGCACCAGTAAAGAACCCAGCACGCATAAAAGCACGTCGGCTAAATCTACGATTTGTAGTATTAAAAGATCTGTTGGACATAACATCACCTATATTGTTAAAAGGGTATATTCAGAAAAAAGGCAGATTTTAAAGGTTGGGAAACCAGGTCGCAATAATTCCAGCGCAGCGAATAATTAGGGGAATGGTATTAAATAAGAGCAATCCCGAAATTCCCAAACTGAGAACGGGATCGAGCCAAGCCCAACCCCAAAAATAAGTGGCGGTTGCGGAAATTAAAATAACTAAACAATTTAGGGCATCGGCGAAGATATGTAACGAAGCACTCTCAAGATTAAGTTGGCGATCGCCTCGAACCTGAAAGAGAACTAAAATAAAGCTATTAACTATTAAGCCTAACGTTGCGGTCAAAACCACAGGCAGCATGACAATAGTTTCTATTGGCGAAGCTAAATGATGAACTGCTTCTCTTATCAGATGAAAAATAACGACCGATAATCCCAGACTGTTTAAGAGTGCTGCGACAATTTCGCCAGGGTGTCCGTCTTTCCGTAAATTTCGACAACACCAACAGCTCAGGTTAGTTGTTAGTTCTCTACTGCGACCGATCTCGCCGTGATAGACCGCCGATTTTTCTGCCGAACCGATTAAAATATCTTCCAACCAGTATTCAGAACGATTGCTTGCCATACGTGCTTGACAAGCTGCCCACAGAGCTATCGATAAAGCGATCGTATCAAACAGCAGATGTCCCGCATCAGCTGTTAGTGCCAGGGAATTGCCCCAGCTACCGCCAATTGCTTCGATCGCCCCCAAGCTGGCTACCAAAATCAAACTAATCGTTAGCAGTTTCTCGGACGAATATGACATTACATATTCACGTTTCATGGAATTTCTTACTCTTATGTATTTTTTGATGCCTAAATCATAGGCAATTCTAGAAATCTAAGTAGTATCATTGAGATACTAAAATGACTAGATTTCGATCTATAAGTCCCCGTCTTGTTGGGAAACCCGACAAGTTTATGCAGGACTACCGCTCTAAGCTCTAAAGTATTTGCAATGTAATAGACTCAGCTTGGCGAGTAATTAAACCCTGGCTTTCTAATCTTGTTAAAGCTTGCGAGACAGTTCGTGGAGCCAAATTTAGTTCGGTAGCAATTTCTTTCCAGGTTTGGTCTAGATTGAAGACAGTTTCATTATTAGAAGCAGCAGCATTATATTGCAGATATTGAAGTAACCGTAAATGAGCCGACCTAATCTGAAGTAGTTCTAAACTAACTTCAAGTGACTGAATTTTCTCGACTAGCCTCGCTCTCAAATCTTCGGCTAGTTCTGGATACTCCCGCAAAGCTTCTTTTAGTAATGGTGGCGGATAAGCGATACAGCGCGGTCTTGGGGGTTTCCCCCATGAGCGACACAGAGCCTATCGGCTCAAAGCTGCTTCGCAGCGTTGGCGCGAATGCGCCGTTCAAGAAGCGATCGCTTGTGTCTCTACTTCGGCTATGGCAGTGTAAGAGTAAATCTTAGAGTTTAAAGCATCTGCGCTTAAGCTTTCACCTCTTCTGACAACCTGTAAAACAACCATTTTGCCTTCAATAGTGTAACGCACTAATTTAACCCGTCCATTGGTAACAAGATAGAAATTATGTGCGCGATCGCCCTGTCGAAACAGTCTTTGTCCAGCAGTAAAAGAGTAGCTGGCAACTGCATTTTGTAGCTCAGATGGTAAACTATCACTATTCAAAAGATTCATGTAATTAATTAGCGATCGACAGTATTCATTACTGTGGGATTAAATCGAATGTGAAACTTTCATGAAAGCTTTATTAGATCTGCTCTTGTAATGATGATATTTAGAAATTTTGGCTAGCTCTCTATCTAGTTTTAAGGATATTCAGCATCGACTCAACGGCACTAATATATTTGCGATCTTGAAGCGTATCAGACGAGATTCGTCCTGTTTCCACGCCAACCTGTACCAGTTTATCCGCACTAATATTTCCTAAAGAATAAGCGGAGACGAGTGCTTGAGAACTAGGAATACCGTAATCTTTAAAATAACCACGATCTGCTAGATTGACTAAATTCGCTGGCGAGATTTGTGCTAGATAAGTTGATTTTGTACCGTCTTTAGTTACTAAGTTAGTGCTTATTTCTGAAGCGATAGCTTGTGGTGAGGCTGCTATGAATAAAGTAGAAATAATGGCGATGGTAAAACGTTTCATTGAACTTCCTCCTAATTGATTCATTTCTTTTTAACTAGCTGACAATTATCAGTTTCGTAGGGAAGCATGAAACGTTAATGACGGAAAGATGAAATTTTTTTTAATTTTTATCTCATTTGAGTAATCTTATCTAATAAAAAGAGCTAATTTTAGAGGAAGTAGTCAAATGTTGCCAGAATTATGACTTTCTAGCGATCGCTAGAATCTAAAAATACTAATCTTAAAACTAATACTCTGTAAGAACTTTAAGCTATATTGCCCTTGGTGACAGCTTCGCGCTTATCTCTCCCAATTACAAATATACTGCTGAAAATTTTAGCTGAGTTCTTCTGCCAACATATTTCGATAAATCCCAGGTAGATAACCGCTCATGGAATTGGTTTCTATTCCATATCCCAAGCTCGTCCAAGTGCCAGAGAGTATGCGTAGCACCTGTTCGATTTCTCCTTGACGTAGTAATTGAGAAATGTCTGTTCCCCAGGCACCAGAATCACTCAGCCAGCTATGAACTACTGCATCCTGATATTCTGCTTCAAAGCTGTAGGTTTTCCAACGCCAAATACCTGAAGGCTGAGGATGATATCTTCGCGCTTGTCGATCCCAGGTAAAATCGAGCATTTGGTAACGTCCCGCAGCGGTAGTACAATTACCAATATTGGGGCCAGCTACAATTGGTACACATACCTCTGGGTGGCGACTGAGATCTTCGATTTGCTTACCGCCATATAAAACATGATAGGGGCGATCGACATTTGACTCGCTAGCGGTAATAGTCCGCATTAAAGCTCTAATATAAGGATCTCCGCCCTCCATTACTAAGGGTTGAGTACCATGTGTACTAGGAGTAGCTTTTGGTACTGAAGATGGCTCGTGCCAATATTCTGAAACCTTTGTCAGTAATTCTTGAGAGCCATGCCAAAAAAAGCTAATCTGAGATTTATTAAAATTTTTTATTTTGAATAAAAGTAGTATTAAGCAACATAAATAAAAAAGTGTTTTAGCTCGATCGCCTAATCGCATTTTAAATTTGATTGAGATAATTGAGATAGTTGTACGCCAAGATTAAAAGTTTTATGCAGCATTAGTAAATAGTTGTTCCCAGCTTTTCGCTTCCGCTTCGGGACGGGCAACTATTTCGACGATTTTCGATCGCGCTTCTGGTTGAAAGAGTGCTTCTACACATACCTGTGCAACTTTGGGGCGGGGAATACTCCCGTCAAACAAGGTATCAGCACCTTCCATAATAATATTGTCAGAATTATCCTCTTCCTTAAGACCTCCTGGTCTGACAATTGTATAGGGAATACCGCTATCTTGAATATAAGCTTCTGCCTGTTTTTTCCAGTATAAAACTAACCAAAATAGATTCAAAGGATGAAAAAATTTGGAAACGCATAAGGAAGAAACGAGAACAAAATGCTCTATTCCCTGAACTTTAGCAGCATCAACTAAGTTTTTTGTACCCTGATAATCTACCTGATACGGCCCTGTAGGATCTAAACTAGGACTAGCACCAGTGGCGCAGATTAAGACGGTACAGTCAGCAAGAGCAGATTTAAAACTATCTGGTTTTAAGACATCTCCTACTACAAGTTCTGCTGTATCGGGTAATACCGTTTTAGCTTTTTCGGCATCTCTAACCAAAGCTTTAACCCGAACGTTTTTATCGATTAGCTGTCTGACAATATGTTTACCAGTCTTTCCTGTAGCTCCTGCAACAAATACTCGCATAAAGAATCCATATCACACTTACTTAATTAAAAAAGTGTTTAGCTAGTTATTAACACCCTTACTGTAATTATATTAACAGTAAGCCAAAGTCTAAAAACGGTAGTTTAGAAAACGATATTTAAAGATATGCACTCCAAAGCCTATCATCCACAAGATACATTAAAAAATTCTCACTCTGATTCTATGCAGCTTACCTATAGAGATTCTGTCGAAAAACAAAAAACGTTCGTTTTTGAAGTCAGCTTTAATGGACGAATGGATATGTATAGTAATGCAAATACGGTAGCCGAATACTTAAATGCTCACGAAGGATGGTTTTGTCGCTGCGCTCAACCAATGAAAGTCGAATCTTTGGAGGATAACGGCTATATTTTGACTGTTGGAAAGTATAGTTCTTTTGGCTACGAAATAGAACCAAAAATGGGAGTGGTGTTAAAGCCACCTGTAAACAATGTCTATCTAATGCACACCATTCCAATTCCAGATTACGCAGTCTCTGGATACAACGTGAATTATCAGGCAGTTATGGAATTAAAAGAGGTTGCAGTCGAGCAAAAGAGCGAAAGTTTGTTTTCTAAAAAATCTTATACTCCACCTGCAATGACTCAGGTAACATGGGAACTGAATTTAGCTGTAGAGGTAGAGTTTCCTCAATTTGTTGCGAAACTATCTCCCAAACTAATACAGGCAACGGGCGATCGCTTGTTAGCGCAAATAGTTCGTCAAATATCACCTCGTTTGACATACAAAGTGCAGCAAGACTTCCACAATAGTCACAATTTACCCGTACCTCCTAAAAACAGTAGAGCATTAAATAAAGTTGATAAATCTTGTTAATTTGCTTGCTAATCATATAAAAAACCAAGACTTAGTTCGATTGATGTATTTAAGTCTTGGTATTTTTTTTGCTGGTTTGTTCCTAACTTCAAGACGCTTAACTAATAATCTGCTTCTTCAATTAAGACATCATGCGATCGATTATTTTTTGGACGATTTGCGTTCCGCTAATAGCTTGCCAGCCAAATAAGCCTAAAAGTATGATATTGAGAGAAACGTGGGTATTGCGAGCTAGACTGTTGCCTTTTTGCATATAAGGTACTAACGATGCAGAGACAGCTATTAAACCAGTCATGCCTAATCCTGCTAAAAGATGAGGCCCGAAAAATAGCTTGCCATTATTAATATACGTAACCGCCATTGCCCCTAAGCTACCTAAAATCATTAAAGATAAAAGAATCGAGCCTGTCTTATGATGTCTTAGACCATAGTTTTTCTTAATCAGTTCTTTTCTAGTTTCTTTGTCTGCATCGCGAATCTTTGAGACTTGAACTCCTAAATACAATGAGTAAATGGCAGTACCTAATAGTATCCACATCAATATAGGATGAATAAATTGCGACCAAGTTTTGACCGCATCAGGAATTGCTGAAATCATGATCTGTTCTTTTATTTTGATAAGCTTAAAACTTTATAAAAATCAACTTAACATATAGCAACTTTATAAAGCGAGAAAATATTGTTTAGAATGCGTTTTAGATAAAATTTGAAACCATATATAAATTTGTAGTATCTATATTCGATTGGCAGAAGCTAAAAGCTAAAGGCTATAACCGAATCTGGTTCTCAATCTTAATTTGCCGACACTAACTAATCTCGATCGCCATAACTTATAAAAACTAATTATCGATTGGGCAATCTAGCGTCTATAAATAGCTATGGAAACAAAATCTCACTCATTGCTAAAGCCATGTAAATTGCCTCCTGTTCTTCAAAAAGGAGATTTAGTAATAGCGATCGCACCTTCGGGAGCGATTAAAACAACTGATACTTTAGAACCAGGATTAGCAATCTGGCATAAAAGAGGCTATCGAGTAGAGATGGGTATTAATTATCAATCTCGCTGTGGCTATTTAGCAGGAAGCGATCGCCAACGCCGAGAAGATTTAGCAGCAGCTTGGCATAACCCAAAGTGTAAAGCAATTATTACGGTAAGGGGTGGCTACGGGGGTGCGAGATTATTAGAAGATTGGAGTTGGGATACGACAAATCCTAAATGGCTAATCGGTTTTTCTGACGTTACTAGTTTATTATGGAGCTTGGCAACAGTAGGAATTTCAAGTCTTCACGCTCCCGTATTAACCAGTTTAGCAACAGAACCAGAATGGGCGATCGCTAGAATGTTCGACTATTTAGAAACAGGACAGTTAGAAGCCTTAAAGGGTAAAGCAGGAGTTGGCGGTTCGGCTTCAGGAATTTTATTACCAGCTAATTTAACTGTAGCTACTCACCTGTTAAAGACTAACCTACAGCCCAATTTTGAAGGGGCAATTTTAGCTTTGGAAGACGTTACCGAATATCCTTATCGTATCGATCGAATGCTAACTCAGTGGCGCATGATGAGAGTATTCAAACAGGTCAAAGGTATTGCTTTGGGTCGCTTTAGTCGCTGCGAACCCTATCGGGGGACTAGTAGCTGGACAATTGCTGAAGTATTGCGCGATCGCTTAGAAGATTTAGACATCCCTCTGGTTTATGACCTGCCTTTTGGTCACGATGGAGTTAATGCAGCACTTCCTGTGGGACAACCTGTTACTTTAAATGGTGATACAGGGGTTCTAAGCTGGTCTAATTCTGTTAAAATTTCAAACACAGATTGAAGATATGATAAAAGTTAAAGGAGATTGCTTTGCCACATTCCATTGTTACCGAAATCTGCGAAGGAGTAGCTGATTGCGTCGATGCTTGTCCAGTAGCCTGTATTCACGATGGTCCTGGAAAAAACACTAAAGGTACAGATTGGTATTGGATAGATTTCGCCACCTGTATCGACTGTGGCATCTGTTTACAGGTGTGTCCTGTAGAGGGTGCGATCGTGGATGAAGAAAGACCAGATCTACAAAAAACGCCTCAATAATTGGGACAAAATGAGGGGATGGATTCGGGGCGATTGAGAAATAGCTACAGGCAATATTTATGCTATCTTTTACTTTTTCGACCATAACTATCCTTTGTTTACTCGACTGACATCTGTAATCTTGTAGCTATTGGATTGCAGTTGGTTCGCCGAAGCGCGATCGCTATAACTATAGTAGTTATGAATAGCAAGATTAATGTGAGCGACTAAACACAATCCCTCAAAAATTTAAGTATTTATGAAATATGTCTTAGGTAATGCAATCGCATTATTAATCTCGCTAAGCAAGACAATACATATGCTTATCCCCCCCCACTGCTATAACCATTGACAAAACTGCATAAAACTTTCTTAATGTTTCGTAGTAATAAATAGTCTAGATACTTTAACTAGTTATACTAAATCCGATTAGCAAAGTATACTTTCTGGGTACAGCCGAAACAGCCCTGACTTCTGACTTCTGACTTCTGACTTCTGACTTACACTACCGTAAAGTATTCTATGGAAACAGGATTTAATATTAGAGAAGTATTTAGACGGTAGTGCTGTAGATAAGATCGCTATAAAGCCTTACTGCTAGATAATAATTATTAAAGAAAAAGCCCTGCATTTCAACAGGACTAATCTTTATCTTAATAGCGATCGCCAATTTTACTCTAACGAACTGTATCAGCTAGATTATCGGTGCGAATTGGTTTGATGAAATACATTTTAATTAACTCTGCACCGTTAGAAACATAATGAGGTAATTTACGTAATAGCTTAACTGGTGCGGGTGCATTGGAGTTAGCAATCTTAGTTAATTTCTCGTTGTTAACTACGCACTTTTCTAAACGCTGATAGAAATCTGGATGTTCTACGTTTAATACGATGGGGAATACTCTACCTGCGGTGTTGTTGGTTTGCTCGATGACGTATTTATCGTATTCTCTAGCATCCAAGCCCAAAGACTCATAGAATCCAGAACGCTGCACGTCGTTTAAATACATAGTCGCAAACACAGAAAGCAAGAAGAAACGACACCATAGTCTAGCTTTCCAGTCGTTGAGAAACTGAGGTTGAGACTTCATGATGGCATCAAAAAAGTCTCCGTGACGATTTTCATCCTGACACCAGTTTTCAAAGAAGTTGAAAATTGGATAAATCTCGTTTTCGGGATGCTGCTGTAGATGGCGAAAAATAGTGATATAACGCCAGTAGCCAATTTTCTCAGAAAGATATGTAGCGTAGAAAATAAACTTAGGCTTAAAGAAAGTATATTTACGGCTTTTAGTTAAAAATCCCAAATCGAGAGAAAGATTAAAATCAGACAAAGCTTTGTTCAAAAAGCCTGCATGACGTGCTTCATCTCTAGCCATCAGCGTAAAGATTTCTGCCAACAAAGGACTTCTATCTTTTAAGCGTCTACCTAATTCTTTGTATAGTAAAAAGCCAGAAAATTCAGCAGTACAGGAACGTTCTAAAAATTCGATAAATACTTTGCGAGTCTCGCCACTGATACTATCCCATGACTTCTTAAACTGCTCATCTCTAACAAAGTGATGGCGGTTATAGTCAACGCGGAACTCTTCTAAAATTGCTCTTAGTTCATCTTCATTGACAGAGATGTCCATGTTAGCCATCTCTTCAAAATCGGTTGTATAAAAGCGAGGTGTAAGAATCGTCTCTTGGGCTGGAGATTTAACTCCAGGACGTGCTTCCTCAAACTGCGGTTTTTTTAGACTATCTACCATTGTTAATATTTAACTTCTTTTCTATTACCATCATCAGACTTACTAGGTAATTATTCTCTAACAGTTGGGCGATCATTTGTTAGTTTGTTAATGATTATTAATCACCGACTCTACAATCGAGTTCAAATGTTGCACAGTGCGACATTTAGAAATTTTCGGAAATACATAAAACATCAGCAGCGGTTCGGGAAAATTGAGGAACAATTTTAGAGGCTATGGTTTGCTGGCTCTCAAATACAGTCTCTTCATACAAACCATCTACCAGAGACAACACCGTTACCTGGGAAAATTCGGGATCGACAATCCAATATTCAGCAATTCCCCGCGCAGCATACTCAGATCGCTTGTATCTATAATCGCGATCGCGATTTGCTTTACCAGGAGATACGACTTCTACGACTAAAACAGGAGATGGCATATCTGAGGTTATAGTTGCTCGTCTACCGCCAATTGCCGTAAATAATTCTTCCGTCAAGATTAATAGATCGGGCATTCTGACCCTAGTACGATTACCCGTCACTACAATCTCAGTATCTTTGTGGCGAATGAGCCGAATTGGAACAAGTTTGAGAAATTCTGATAGTAAATACAGAGCAATTAAATTATTGCGATCGCTTTCGGGAGGCATTATTATTAATTTCCCATCCACTAGTTCATAACGATTATCCGTACCGTCGTCATAGGCTAAATATTCTTCTAAAGTTAGCTTGGTTATAGCGGTCATTACTATCAGAAGATTGAAGGGGCGGTAAATATATAACTATTCTAAGACAGGCTATTTAAACTAATCCCTAAATTAATTAGGCTGTTCTCCCACTTCTGTAGGGGCGAATCACGATTCGCCCCTACTATTTACTCAGCGTTACCACCGCATTTTGTCCGCCAAATCCGAAACTAAAACACATGGCGCGATCGATCTTGGCTTCTCTAGACTGCATCACGACATCTAGCTTAAATTCAGGATTTTTTAAACCAACACAAGGCGGTAAACAATTATCGTTCATTGCCATCAGGGTTAGTGCAGTGCCGATCGCTCCTGATGCGCCTAAAGTATGACCCGTTGCTCCCTTGGTCGAACTTACAGGAACTTGCGGAAATATCTGCTGAATTAACTGCGCCTCGTGGCGATCGTTTAAAGTAGTGCTTGTACCATGAGCATGAATATAGTCAATATCTTCAGGTTTTAATCCACTGCGTTCTAACGATTGTTTAATAGCCCTGGCTGCACTACTACCCAATGACTGAGGTGTGCTGATATGGTAAGCATCGCAGGTCAAACCAAAACCACGAACTTTACCATAGACTTTTGCTTGACGACGAGCAGCTAATTCGGCTGTTTCTAAAACAAACATCGCTCCCCCTTCTCCCAACACCAAGCCTTCTCTAGCGCGATCGAAGGGATAACAGCCCGTTTTGGCTAATGCACCCATTCGCTCAAAAGCTGCCAGAGTGAGAGGACTTATCGGAGCTTCTACTGCACCAGCAATGACTCTCTGACAGCGATCGCTTTTAATTAATTCATAACCTCTAGCTAATGCCCAAATTCCTGTAGCGCAGGCTGCCATTGGTGCTAAAACAGGAGCAGTAGTTTTTAAGTGATTAGCTGTAATAATTGCAGGTCGGTCGGGTAGAGTTTCTAACCAGTTATCAATAAATGTATCTTTTTCTAGGGCTAGATTCTCCCATTGCGCCTGACATCCTCTACTAGAGCCAATAACTACACCACATTTAGTTAAGGGAGCTGATAATTCAGCATCCTGAAGCGTGTCAACCAAAATCTTTTGCGTTAGATCGTCTATTTTACTCGGTCGAGCATCAATTAGCCCTAAAGGATAAGCTGGTAGCTGGGTGAAAAGCTGATGCGGTTTAATTCCTGAGTGTCTTTGTAAGATATTCGATTGAGTTGTTCGCAGAGAACCGAGACAGGACATCAATCCTATCCCAGTAACAACTACATCCATAGGTTTTAAAAATGTTATGAGTAAATTTAATATTAAATTAGAAACTCATAGATTAAATATCGAAACCCGTTTATTTCTTAAGGTTTTCTAAGCCTTCAACTACTTTTGCCGATTCAATGCGATCGCCTTGTTTGATGCCGTCCACTACATCCATCCCCTCTGTTACCTTACCAAAGACGGCATAGTCTCCATCTAAAGAGGGTAAGTCTTCCAAGGCAATATAAAATTGGGAAGACGCTGAATCAGGCATACCAGAACGAGCCATCGCAACTACACCGCGATCGTGTTTGAGGACGACGTTTGAACCAGGAAGTTTCGCCTTGCTGTAGGTAGGCTTGTTATCTCCAGTTAACTTAATTTCTAAAGGAATACGACGCTCCGTTCCCGTCTCAGGGTCGATAAATCCATTTGTTCCTAATTGTCCGCGATAGTTAGGATCTGTACTTTTAGGATCTCCACCTTGAGCTACAAAACCAGGAATAACTCGGTGAAATACCACTCCCTCATAAACACCCCGTTCGACCAGATCGACAAAATTACCCGCAGTTGTTGGTGCTTCTATACCGTTGACTTCGATTAATATCGGAGAACCATTAACCTGTAATTCTACTTTTGCCATCCCTTCTAGCTGGGGCAAATTATTACTCATTTTGTTACTATTTTTGGCATCCGCCAGTTGTGTTTGATTAGTTGCCAGATTATCAGATGACGAGGATGTTTGTGAAATATCTGTCGCTGATGTGGCGCAGCCTCCTATGACTAGACTGCTAACAAGCAATAAGGAAAACATTTTGATGAACCAAGCATTATATTTTTGAGTCATATCTTTGGCTTAGACTTTTTATCTTTACGACATTGACATTTGTAGCTCAGTTCCATCCAAACTGTAAAAAAAATTAATGCTTTTGTTAAGCAACAACTATGAGGCTACACAATCTAAATCGAGCTGACGTTTTTAGAGTCCATCTAAAGGAACTTCTAAAAATCTAGCCAACTCTGCACCCTGATTTTCTAAGGTGGAAAGAGCTATGGGTTCACCTACACGAGTTAAAGGGACATCTCTTCTTTTTTTCGAGCGTAAATATAAAGCACGTTTGGGGCTTAATCCTTCTCTAATTTCTGCTCTTACGGACTGCACTTCCTCAATGGGAATTTCAACAGACACTCGTTTGTTTTTTCCAGGATATCCATTTCGAGCGATCGTAATTTTTCCAGTATCTTTGTTGAATTCATTGTATCCACCGCCCACATCCCAAACTAGCAAAAGCCATAGATATGTTGCTAAAAGCGACCCTGCAACACCGTAGAAAGTTAAGGCAACTCCTTGAGGAATAAACTGTAATTGACTAGGATCGGAAACCAGCAGTAAATTAGTTTTCAAGTAGCTTGATAAACCTGCTAATAAAAAGCCAACCCCACCTATTGTAACGATCGCTGCCCATAAAAGGTTGCTCAATCTTCTAGAACCCAATACATCTTGTCTGAGAATTTGTTCTGTTGTTTGATTAGTTGTCATCACAATTTTCTTAAATTTTAATATTTAATTGATATTTCACGATCGCAGTTTTCCTTGAGATCTTTCTTCTAGAACCCAATACATCTTGTCTGAGAATTTGTTCTGTTGTTTGATTAGTTGTCATCACAATTTTCTTAAATTTTAATATTTAATTGATATTTCACGATCGCAGTTTTCCTTGAGATCTTTATTTTCCCATTTAGTCGATTCTGCTAGGGCGCGATCGATATAAAGACTTGTAAAAGACTGGCAATTCTAAGCATTCCGCGCGGACTTTACCCGATCTTTTGGCTTTTATATGTCATTTTGTAAAAATTTTGCTAATAATTATTTATGCCTTTTGGCTGCCTTAAAGAATTAAATCCCACTTAAAATCTGTCTTTAGTCTTTTAGTAGCAGTATTTTCGTGCTATTTTAATATAAGGTGCTTTAGTGCCAAAGCAAAATTAATTATGTTGCGGTATCTTAAGAAAGATTTCACTCGATGACAAAACAACTATCTAGTAATCTGGTAAAGTTTTATAAAACCTGGTACTGCTCGACATGATGCGAGACAGCTACCTAAGACACGATAGATTAAAGTACATTTTGATAAATCTTGCACACAATATTCTAAGCAAGAGGATTAAAAAATTATGACAATAGCAGTAGGACGCGCACCAGCGAAAGTCGGCTTATTCGATGCCGTAGATGACTGGTTAAAGCGCGATCGCTTCGTATTCGTAGGGTGGTCGGGAATCTTACTATTCCCCTGTGCCTACATGGCAATCGGTGGTTGGCTTACCTGCACCACATTTGTAACAAGCTGGTATACACACGGTTTAGCGTCTTCATACCTAGAAGGATGTAACTTCTTGACCGTAGCAGCATCGACTCCGGCTGACAGCATGGGACACTCCCTGTTGTTCTTATGGGGACCTGAAGCAGGATGGAGCTTCACCCGCTGGTGTCAGATCGGCGGACTGTGGGCGTTTGTAGCACTACACGGAGCATTTGCCCTGATTGGGTTCATGTTACGTCAGTTTGAAATCGCACGTTTAGTAGGGATTCGTCCTTACAATGCGATCGCCTTCTCTGCACCAATTGCGGTATTTGTATCCGTATTCTTGCTCTATCCACTAGGACAGTCGAGCTGGTTCTTTGCACCGAGTTTGGGAGTAGCGGGAATCTTCCGTTTCATCCTGTTCGTACAAGGATTCCATAACTTCACCCTCAACCCCTTCCACATGATGGGAGTAGCGGGGGTCTTAGGTGGAGCATTACTCTGTGCGATCCACGGAGCGACAGTTGAAAACACCCTGTTTGATGATGGTGGAACAGCAAACACATTCCGTGCGTTTGAACCCACACAAGCAGAAGAAACCTATAGTATGGTGACAGCAAACCGATTCTGGTCGCAGATTTTTGGAATTGCCTTCTCCAACAAACGTTGGTTGCACTTCTTTATGTTATTCGTACCCGTAACTGGACTATGGATGGCAAGTATCGGCATCATCGGAATTGCCTTGAACTTACGAGCTTATGACTTCGTATCTCAAGAATTGAGAGCAGCAGAAGATCCTGAGTTTGAAACGTTCTACACCAAAAACATCCTGCTCAACGAAGGTCTAAGAGCATGGATGGCAACACAAGACCAACCACATCAAAACTTTGAATTCCCAGAGGAGGTTCTACCACGTGGTAACGCTCTCTAATCCTGGCGCAGGCGCAGGTCGCGATATTCAGTCTACAGGCTTTGCCTGGTGGGCTGGTAACGCTCGTTTAATCAATCTTTCAGGTAAGCTATTGGGCGCACACGTCGCTCACGCTGGACTGATCGTATTCTGGACTGGTGCAATGACTATTTTTGAAGTCGCTCACTATGTTCCCGAAAAGCCCATGTACGAACAGGGCATGATCCTAATTCCTCACCTAGCAACACTAGGCTGGGGTGTAGGACCTGGCGGTGAAGTAATTAATACTTACCCCTATTTTGTAGTTGGTGTTTTACACCTAATTTCTTCCGCAGTTCTTGGTTTGGGCGGAATTTATCACGCACTTCGCGGACCAGAAAAACTAGAAGAATACTCAAACTTCTTCAGCCAAGACTGGAAAGATAAAAACCAAATGACCAACATTATTGGTTATCACCTAATTCTTTTAGGACTTGGTGCTTTCTTGTTGGTATTTAAAGCCATGTTCTTCGGTGGCGTATACGACACCTGGGCTCCTGGTGGTGGCGACGTTCGGATCGTTACAAATCCTACGCTTAACCCTGCCACTATCTTTGGCTATTTAACCTCAGCTCCTTTTGGTGGCGAAGGTTGGATCATTGGGGTTGATAACATGGAAGATATCATCGGCGGTCATATATGGGTCGGCTTGATCTGTATTGCTGGCGGTATTTTCCACATCTTGACCAAGCCTTTCGGTTGGGCGCGTCGCGCTTTAATCTGGAATGGTGAAGCTTACCTTTCCTACAGTATCGGTGCTGTGTCTTTGATGTCCTTCATCGCTTCTACTTATGTATGGTTCAATAACACTGCTTATCCCAGTGAATTTTATGGCCCTACTAACGCAGAAGCTTCTCAAGCACAAGCCTTTACGTTCTTAGCTCGTGACCAACAAATGGGTGCGAACATTGGTTCGTCTCAAGGTCCTACTGGTCTTGGTAAATACCTCATGCGTTCTCCTACTGGTGAGATTATCCTTGGTGGAGAAACCATGCGTTTTTGGGATTTCCGTGGTCCTTGGTTAGAGCCAATGCGCGGTCCTAACGGTATCGACCTCGACAAAGTTAGAAATGACATTCAGCCTTGGCAACTACGTCGTGCTGCTGAGTACATGACTCATGCTCCTAATGCTTCGATCAACTCTGTTGGTGGTATTATCACTGAGTCCAACTCTTTCAACTTCGTAAACATCCGTCAATGGTTGGCTGCGTTCCAGTTTATCTTAGCTTTCTTCTTCCTCATCGGTCACTTATGGCACGCTGGACGTGCTAGAGCTGCTGCTGGTGGATTTGAAAAAGGTATCGGACGTGAAACCGAACCAGCACTATCTATGCCAGATCTAGACTAATTAGCT
Organism: Waterburya sp.; assembly: GCA_965214815.1. Lineage (GTDB taxonomy): Bacteria > Cyanobacteriota > Cyanobacteriia > Cyanobacteriales > Xenococcaceae > Waterburya. The sequence goes on along the minus strand of CBDCCL010000002.1, from coordinate 5,332,311 downwards.
GTGAAGGCTATTAGTTTAATCGCGGTCTGATATACAAATAAGTCTCTGCTATTTAGTGGAGGCTTATTTTTTGTTAAAAAGAACAAGCAAATCATACTTTGGTTAATGATGCGCGTGACCTAAAAAATCTAAGATATAAATAGATTTAAACTTAATAACTAATTTTTTATATAAATGCCAGATTTAGAAAAGATTGCTAGTCAGTTGGAAAGTCCTAACTCTAAGGATCGGTTGTTGGCTTTAACATCTTTAAGAGAAGTTGCTCCTGAAGATGCTGTCCCGCTAATCAAAAAAGTTTTAAATGACGAAATACTTCCCGTGCGTTCGATGGCGGTTTTTGCTTTAGGAGTAAAACCGACAGCAGAGTGTTTTCCAATACTCGTAGATTTATTAGAAGGTGATGATGATTACGGCATTCGCGCCGACGCAGCAGGAGCGTTAGGTTATCTAAACGATATTCGTGCTTTTGAACCCCTAACAAGAGCATTCTACGAAGATACTAACTGGCTGGTTAGGTTTAGTGCTGCGGTATCTCTAGGTAATTTACAGGATATTCGAGCCAAAGAATTGCTGATGGAAGCCTTAGATAGCGAAGAAGTTATCTTACAGCAAGCAGCGATCGCAGCTTTAGGAGAAATTAAAGCTATAGACTCGGTAGATAAAATTCTTACTTTTGCAGCCTCTGAAGATTGGTTAGTTCGCCAGAGAATTGCTGAAGCATTAGGTAATTTGAAAACAGAAAAGAGTATTTCCGCGCTGAAGTTTTTGGCGAAAGATATGCATCCCCAGGTAAAAGAAGCAGCAAAAATATCATTGGAGCGTTTAGAGCAAAGTGAATAGTGAATAGTTATAGCGATCGCTTTTTGGAAAGAACTAAAATATAATTTTAATCGTTACACTCACCATCGACCGATAAAAATCTGCTCGCAGTCAGGAATAAGCCGTTCGTGTATAGCTTTATGCGTTTGCCAAGGGGACGATTTAAAAGTGCGATTAGCCGTATGCGTTCAGGGATACCACGCAGCGAGCTTATTATGTCTCAGGTTGTAGAGCCAATAAATTTTAATCATTTTGATGCTGCAAAAATTATCACTGCGATCGACTTAGATATAGCTTTCTCTACCCAAACGATAAATTAATAAATATGAAATCCTAACAAACAGAAATAATGAGAATTGGTATTATCGGTTTGGGTTTAATCGGTGGTTCTTTGGGCTTAGATCTGCGATCGCAAGGACACTACATTATTGGCATATCCCGCCAGGAAGATACCTGTAAAAGGGGTTTGGAAAGAGGTATTGCTGACGAAGCTGGTATTAAGTTTGACCTGTTAAAAAATACAGAAGTGGTATTTGTTTGTACTCCTATTGAAGCGATCGCCTCTACAATCGAGCAGGTTATTTCCTATCTTAATCCCGATACTATTATTACCGATGTCGGTTCGGTCAAGTATTCGGTCGTAACAGAATGTAGCAAGCTGTGGTCGAACTTTATCGGTGGACATCCGATGGCGGGAACAGCCGAAAGCGGTATCGATGCAGCATTAACTAATTTGTTTACAGGTGCAGCCTATGTTTTTACTCCTACAGCACAAAACAAACCCGAAGATGTAGAAAAGTTAAAGGCGATCGCTTTAGAATTAAACGCCGTTCCCTATGTCTGCGATCCACAAGTTCACGATCGTGCCGTAAGCTGGATCTCTCATTTACCCGTGATGGTAAGTGCGAGTTTAATTAAAGCCTGTCTGCAAGAAGAACCCGATACTTTAGAGTTGGCACAAATCTTGGCGAGTTCTGGTTTCCGCGATACCAGTAGGGTAGGCGGTGGTAATCCAGAATTAGGGGTGATGATGGCAAAATATAATCGCGAGGAGTTGTTGCGATCGCTTTACAGTTATCGTAATAATTTAGATGAAATTATTAGCTCAATTGAAGAAAGAAAGTGGCAGGATTTATCAGAAATTTTAAAGATAAATCAAGAAGTCAGACCTAATTTTTTGAATTAAATTTATAGTAAGCTTGGATGAAAGATTTAGATTCTAGAATAAGTCTTATCAGAAAAAAAATAGGATTAATTGCATCTCAAAGTAGTAATAAAATTAGTTTTAATCCTCCAATAAGCGAGCGTGAAATTGTTAAATTTGAACAATACTATCAAATAACTTTTCCTTCGGAGTATCGAGCATTTTTAACTAATATTGGCAATGGCGGGTTTGGTCTTAATCGTGGTTTATTGTCTTTAGAGGATTCCTTGAAGTATTTTCATAATGTAAAGCAAGATAATTGTATTAAGCAAGACTTATTGAGAATCCCATTTACACACACTTCTACCTATAATCCTGATGAAGATCCGTACATTTTAGAATTAGGAGAAAAATGCGTTCGCGGAGAAATACCACAATCAGAATGCGATCGAGTTTACGATTATTTAATCGCAGGAACAGTGGCAATATCAATGGAAGGATGTGGTTATTACCGTTTTATAGTAATTACTGGTGCAACAAGAGGTCAAGTTTGGTTTAATGCAGATGTTTCGGATGGAGGTTATATTCCGTTGAATCTTAGTTTTTTAGATTGGTACGAACAATGGCTGGATGAATATTTCTATTTAAAATAGTAAATGTGTTCAATTTTATTTTTAGTCAACACAATATAAAGATAATAGAAAAGCCAGACCAAAGTTTTTAAAATTAAATAAGCGTTTGCCAGTCAAATATATTGATAAAAACAACTTTTACCCGATTAAATCTTTTAGTAATAAGTCTTTGCTTTTTGTTACTTGTTAGTTTGTTTGTAAGCGAACCTGCTTATAGTCGTGGTGGTGGAGGTGGAGGAGGTTGTTTTGCTGAAGGAACGCTAATTTTAACTCCAGAAGGTAATAAACAAATCCAGCAATTACTAAAGCGCGATCGCGTTATTAATTATAACTTTTCTACTCGTAGTCAGGACAAAGGAACTATCGGTAAAATCGAAATTATTGATTCACCAGACTACTATTTAATTAACGATTTAACTAAAGTTACAGGGACTCATCCGTTTTATATTAAAACCAGCGAGGGGGTTAAATTAACTCAGGTTCGAGATCTGCGCCAAGGCGATCGCTTAATAAAGCCAGATAACTCTTTAGTAACCGTCGATAGTATCGAACACGTTTATAAATCTATAACTGTTTATAACCTCATTTCCATTAATCCCAATCACAACTTTTATGCAGATGGCTTTCTCGTTCACAACAAGGGAGGTGGCGGAGGCTACGGAGGTGGCGCGAGTGGCGGACAACCCACAATTACCGAAAAAAATTTCTTTGGTGTTCTTCAAGCATTGGCACTTTTAACAGCGGGATTATCTGGTATTTTATACTGGCAGCAAATATATAATTTTATTACTTATACTGGTAAAAAATTTACTGAAGACGACGAACTTATTGAATATACTAGAAATATTAATCCTAATTTCCAAAATAAATATTCTATTTGGTATGCGCCAGATAACCAAATATGGCAACAACAACCGCCTCAGATAGAACTTTCAGCAACGAAGTATCAGCATTTTATAAGTAAAGCCGAACTAATTGAAAAAGCTAAAACTTTATTTATTCAATACCAGCAAGACTGGACGAATAAAGATTTTCAATCGATGAAGCAATATATTGGCGATTATTTTTATGGTGTACAGATCGAGATTTTTCACCAAAACTATGGTAAAAACTTTGATATTGTATATGACTGCAACTTTCAAATAATACCTCTGGATATCGAAGTAAAAGCGGATAAATATTTCTTCCGCGTTCAGATTAATGGGGAAATGATTAACTTCAAGCTTTCTCCCGATGGATATATTCTTAGCGGTGAAGCATACCATCGCTCTTTCAGCGAATATTGGGATCTTAAATTTACATCAGATAAACAATGCTATTTAGTCAATATAAATCAATCTATCGAGTCATCAATATAGTTTGCTTAAAATAGACAAGGCGGTTATGAGGCTAGATAAATATTGCTGTATATGTTGTTTACCGCAGCAAAATACAAATTATGTTTTCATGACTTAAAATAGCGCAATCGCGACAGCTAAATTATAAAATGAATATTATTATACGATCTAATTATTATACGATCTAATTGTACTCCCTATTAAACCTTTAATTCTATTCTAGTGTCTCACCATATACCAACAACAGAAAAGTTAAATAGCAAACAATCATCACTACGAAAAGAAATTGCTTTTTATTTCAAAGATACAGAAAGTAAACTAGGTTTGGGGTTAGATCTGGCTATATTGGGCTTAATTCTACTGTCTTCCTTTATTTTTGTCGCGCAAACTTATCCGATTGGCAAACAGCTAAAAAATAGTTTAGAAGTTATAGATTTTTTAATTTTAATTGCTTTTACTATTGAATATATATTGCGTGTATGGACAGCCGAAAAACCCAAAGAATATCTATTTAGCTTCTTCGGCATTATTGACTTGATTGCTATTTTACCTTTGTTTATAGGCTGGTCGGATATAGGTTTTATTCGAGTATTTCGTTGGTTTAGAATTTTACGAATTATTAGATTTTGGAAGATTGAAAAGCGAATATTAGGATTTAAAACCGAAGACAGTATTGTTTTTGCCAGAATATTCTTAACTCTGTTTACCCTTATATTTGTTTATGCAGGACTTATTTATCAGGTAGAACATCAAATAAATAGCGATCGCCTAGTGAACTTCTTTGATGCTTTTTATTTTGTAGTAGTAACTATGACTACCGTTGGCTATGGTGACGTTACGCCATTATCCGAAGCAGGTAGAGTTATGACGGTGTTGATGATTTTTACAGGAGTTTTATTTATCCCCTGGCAATTAAGTGAATTGATCGCACAGGTAGTAAAAACTTCTACCCTAGTAAAGCAAGAGTGTACTAACTGTAACTTAACTCGTCACGATCCTGATGCTTTATTTTGCAAACAGTGTGGCACAAAGTTAGGCAGTAGCAAGTAAAAAGAGCGCAAGTATTTAAAAATGTCCTAATGTTGATACGTAAAGCTATATCTAACGCGAGTTCGGGATAAGAAAGAGACAAAACAGATAAGCTGAAATTACTTACAAAAATTTCCAGACTTTTTATTTGGAATTAGTAAGTAGTTACTGGCGAAATGCTTTCCCAGGCTTGGTTAGCTATCAAAGATTTGTGGAGTGGATACCCAGTACAATTATGCCTTTAATGGCTTATTTGCGATCGCGACTAGAAACTACTACGGGAATAACTAAGCTTGTGAAAACTAATCCCGCAATTATTCGTGCGATCGCATCTCTTTCATAGTTTCATTCAGGATTTTGATATGCCAACAGATTCCTGAGTTTTTCCCCTATTGTCAATCGGCATAACAAGCTACGGTAATAGATATGTAGACAGTTTTAATTCAAATTTATTAGAACAGTTTATTAAATCTTGTTGAGCAGATATTCACTCTGTATCTAAGTCTCTAATTTCTTATGCAGATATCTGGCAACGCCGATCGAAGTTAGTGTAACAAAAAATTACACGGTTCAAAAAGTGTTTTATTCAACTTTGTAAATGAAAATAACACGAATTTTAAAACCGGCTAACAAACAAAATTAAATAAATTTAGATATTGATTATGGCATCTGTAACTTTTTCTCCCAAGGGTACACAGTTAGATAACGACGAGATCGCAGATCTACAAGTGAATGAGGGCGATCGCTTAGAATTTAGTTCTATTCTCGATACTTCGGGACTCGATGCCGATCTACAATCTATCAAAATTCGGCTACAGGGCGACTCGACTGAGTTCAATCCATTAAGTACTCTAACTGAATTCTTTGAAACTACTTTCTCCGATGTTTCTTTTATCGAAGATAATTCTGATGACGACTTCGTTTCGGTAGTACTCGAACTGAGGGGCGAACCTGGGGCAACTCCTAATACTACTAATGTTTTAGTGGAGTCAGAAGCTACGATTTTGGCTGGTTTGGTTAACGATGGCGTGACAGACATTGGAGTGACGGTAGTAGAAGCAATTGATGCTAATGGCAATGATGTAACCGACTTATTTGAACCTGCAAAGGGCGCGATCGACTTACAGCCTTCGCCCCAAGTTCAAGAAATCTTCGGTACAGAAGAAACCGATTTTATTGTAGGGACACCGCAAAGCGACCTGATTAAAGGCAAAGAAGGCAATGACTCAATTGGTGATAACGAAGGTAATGATAAATCGTTTGGCGGTGAAGGCAACGATTTATTCTCTGATGGTGCGGGTGACGATATTATTAGTGGTGGCGCAGGTAATGATTTATTCTTTGGTCTAACTCCTGGTAGCGCAGGCGATGACACGATCGATCTTGGCACGGGTAATGATTTTGCTTTTGGTGGTACGGGTGCAGATACTTTTGTTCTCAATCGCGATTCTGGAGTGACTTTAATTGGTGATTTTACGCCAGGAGAAGACCGTTTTGCTCTTGGCGAGAATTTAACCAAAGACAATCTTAACTTTGCTCGATTGAACAACGATAGTCCCCTCAATGGTAGTACCCTAATTAGTGATGCAGACACAGGAGAATTGATTGCTTTTGCTAATTCTGCGTCCGTCGAAGCCGTATTGAATGCTGAGTTTGTTAGTGTAGAAGACACTTTCTCAACAAAGAATTTGCCAACTACGGGAGGGGAAAGTAATGAACCCATTCAAGCAGAACTACCCTCAGCCCAATCTGGAGACATATTTGGTACGCCTAATGCTGATGTTTTGGTAGGTGACGATCGAACTAATCTAATTTTAGCTGGCGGTGACGACGATTTTATTAATGCTGCCGACGGAGAAGATTGGGTTTTTGGTGAAGATGGTCAAGATGTTCTTAACGGCGAAGCTGGTCGAGACCTACTAAATGGCGGTGCTGATGGAGATGCTCTTAACGGTAGCGAAGGGGCTGATACTCTATTGGGGGAAAGTGGCAACGACATTCTTAATGGCGATGGCGGTACTGATGTTTTGGTTGGTGGTTCTGATGGCGACGTAATTAGTGGCGGGAAAGGCGATGATTTGCTTTTCGGTGGAGCTGGCAATGATGCTCTGTTTGGCGATCGAGGACACGATACTTTTGTCTTTGCTTCAGGAGAAGAAGCAGATACTATCTTTGATTTTGAACCAGAACAAGATACAATCGCCCTTCCTAGTGGCTCTAGCTACGATTCTTTGCAGATGGAATACAACGCCGAAGGCAACTATACTAACATCAGCGAAGAGACAGGAGAACTCATCACCACCCTGATCGGAGTAGAAGCAGACCAATTAACTGAATCTGACTTCACTACTAAAACTCTTACCCCAGATGAAACTACTGCGATCGCTTCTTCTAGGGGATTACAAATTGAAGGCGGTGATGGTAACGATCGCATCAACGGCAGTGATGGTAATGACATCATTAATAGCGGTAATGGTGACGACACTATCAATAGCGGTGCTGGAGATGACACTATTAACGGTGGAAGAGGTCTTGATATCCTCGACGGGGGTGCAGGAACAGATGTTCTAGCATTATTCGCTCTAAACCGTGGGGATGAGAATATAGGCTTCGTCGGTGAGGCTAATAATTTTACTTTTTTCGTTGATGGTGTTGACGAAGGTACATTCCTTAATATTGAGTCGGTTAAATTTGACAACGGTGAGGTGGTTTCTACTCAAGATTTAGATTTTACCGATGCAGATGCTTCTTCTGGGGGACTACAAATTGAAGGCAGTGATGGTAACGACATGATTGTCGGCAGTGATGGTAATGACACTCTCAATGGTGGCAAAGGTGACGATACTCTAAATGGCGGTGCTGGAACAGATGTTTTGGCATTTGATTTTGAGCCAAACGAGAATATTACTTATGTAGGCTCTGCTAATAATTTCAATGTACTAGTAGATAGTATCAATGAAGGTACATTTACTAACATTGAGTCTATTAAGTTTGCCAATGGCGATGTAATTGCTACTCAAGATATAGAGTTTGCTTAAGCTTCTAGTTACTTGAATTTGTAGTGCGATCGCACTTTCTTACATTTGATTCGCGATCGCTCGGTCAACGTTACACCGCCGTGCGGACTGGAGTCCGCCGACGTTCCTTCGGAACGGCGAATCGCTCCACGCGATTGACGGTGCCTGCGTTGACAAGGGGAGGACGCGATGTCAGAGGTTGCCTCTGACGCGAACTGGAGTTCGCCGACATCGCTCCGCGATGGCGAATCTACTTCGTAGATTGCCGTCCGTGCTGTCTGCGTGGGTTTCCCAAGGCGCGTTTTTTGTAAGAGTACTCTTACAAAAAAGCCACCGTGCGCAGTTTATATGCCCCGCCGCATTCCGCGGTCAAAAACCAACTTTTCCTGCCCTTGAGAGATTAATTGCGATTGCGCTCCGCGCTACCCGAAGGCATCGCTATTGGGGTTCAAACCAATTACAATAATCGTCTAGGTCACAAAATAATTCTGTCTTTAATAAACATGGGATGGGAGTGCTGAATTAGATACATTTTCAGCTTGCTACTCCCTCTTCTTATCCCGAACTCAGGTTATCTATTTAATCAATTCCTCAACAACCTTATTTAAACCAACAGAGTTTGAAGCCTTGCATAAAAGACGATCGCCTGGACGCATAACTTGTTTTATTTTATCAGTTAGAGTAGCGCGATCGCTAAAGCATTCAGCATCAATTCCTTTTGCACCATTAGCAATTTCTTTGGTTGCAGTTTCGTCTGCTAATACTAATAGCAGATCTAAATCTAATTCCTGGGCTTTTTCTCCTACCTGGCAATGTAGCCTAGATGAAAATTCTCCTAGTTCTTTCATCGTACCCAATACTGCAATATGTCTTTTGCCAGGAGTTTGTTTTAGCATCTGTAGCGCAGCCAGCATCGATTCTAAACCCGCATTATAAGTTTCATCGAGAACGACTATATCGTCGGGCAAATCGTAACGACGCGATCGCCCTTTTGGTAATTCTACTTCCAACCCCGCAATTAACGGATCTAAATCTAAACCCAATTCTTTAGCCACAGCTAATGCTGCTAGATAGTTACTAGCGTTGTGTTCTCCTGATAGGGGTAAAGGAAAACTCTGTCCTAAAGCTTTTATAGTATCCCCGTCAATCGCTCCAGAGATATCCCCCCCCGTCAGACCATAGGTAATTGTTTTCCCCTGCCAAACTTGTTCGGCTGTTGACAGCAACAAAGAATTATCGTAATTTAAAATAGCGGTGCTAGATTGGGGCATCTGTGCCAAAAGCTCACATTTAGCTTTGGCGATCGCTTCTCTCGAACCCAAGCGACCGATATGGGCTGTTCCTACATTAGTAATAACTCCAATAGTCGGACGGGCAATATCCGTCAGTAAAGCAATTTCTCCTGCTGCTCGCATTGCCATTTCAATTACTGCGTAGTCGTGTTCTAGAGTAATCTGTAGCAGAGTTTTGGGTACACCTATTTCATTGTTAAAGTTGGCTTCAGTTTTTAATACTTTGCCTTTAGTACTCAATACCGCAGAGATTAATTCTTTAGTACTAGTTTTGCCTACCGAACCAGTAATACCAATGAGGGGAATGTCGAGGCGATCGCGCCACCAGCGAGCAATCTGCTGATAAGCTTCCAGAGTGTCTTCGACGATAAATTGAGTCAGATCTACATTTAACTGTCGAGAGACAATTACCGCGAGCGCACCTCGATCTACTGCGGTATTGACAAAATTGTGACCATCAAAATTTTCTCCTGATAAAGCAATAAATATTTCTCCTGGTGAAATAGTCCGCGTATCCGTAGCGATACCAAGTACTGAAGTATTTAAATCGAATTCAGCAGTACATAAAGGCTTGGTATTAAGAATTTCACTGAGTTGAGATAGAGAAAAATACATCTTGGTTATGTTATATGCAGAGATATGCAGCTTTGTTATCGATTGCCGATTAATTCGTTGCGACTATATATGTTAGCAAATACCGCTAGTAATCTTAATTAGATCGACCCTCGTGAATGGGTCAAGCTGTATAAAAACTGAGCGATCGCTCTTAATGAATAGATCTGCTGTACTAAATTGCAGGCTGGTTTTTAGTTGATACAACCCAAATCAATTTATCGAGCAAAGATGAATCGCCTTATAGAAGCGGATCTAGAGGGTAATCGCACCTCGAGCGAAAATATTTTTAGTATTTTTACCTAATTTGAGATACTTACGCCAATCTATCTCTTCCGTATTCCTGAGATATCTTATAATTAAAGCATCAAAAGCTTCGCTAAACTTAGCGGGGACACTATAGAAAAACTATGTTCGTAATTGCCATCAGACTTATTACGCTATTAGCAGTCTCATACTTATTCGGTTTGATAGTGGCTTGGTTATTCTCGTTATTCGATGGTGATAACGGCGGTGATGATTTTCGACGGGACGATCCCGAAGCACCCAAACCACCAAATCCAGGCAAAGCCTTAGAACTTACCGAAGATAAGAAGCGGTTAATAGAAGTTGACGAGTCTTATTACCTAGAAGAATTTGACCTTAGTAAGAAATAGTAGTTTTTCAGAATAATTTTAACAGATACTAATCTGAATCAAATAGTAGTAGGTTTAAACAATAAAAGCGAAAGAATCAAGTAGATTATTGAAACGGCGATCGCATTTCAGGCAATCAATATTAAATAACCAAAGTTTGTCTTAAAAAGGGATGCGACCCACATGGCGAAGCCAAGCAAAGTCATGTTGCGCGCCCAGTGCTTCGGGGAGGGGATCGGTATGAATGCTAATAAAATACCTGTTTAAATTAATAAACGTCAAAATAAATATTGTTTATAACTTTTGCTTAACACGTTGAATTTGAGCTATAAATTTATTTCCCTTGGTGGGATTAACCATAGCCACAAAATTAGCAAAGCCTTGAATTGAAGCCATTAAATCATCACCACTACCCCAAGAAACATTATCCATCCCGTTAGTTTCGATTCGATGTAGGGTAGCGCGGAAACGTTTTAAGCTTTTGCGATCGACATTAAGCTTCTGGTTAACGACTATTCCTGTTACTTCTTGTTGACGACTTTTACGTAGAACTCTAGTCTTTTTCTGATTAATTTTAAAACCTTCGTGCTGTACTATCGAGTCTGTATTTTTAAGCAGATTGCAAATACGAGGATTTTTAGCACTAGTAGAGAAAGTAAGATCGTCTGCATAGCGGGTATAAGCAAAATACCACTGCTGACCCATCTGAGTCAAACGCTTATCTAAACGACGACACATGATGTTAGTAATGGCTGGAGACGCTGGCGATCCTTGAGGTAAAGAGCGATTTCCTAAAGCTACATAATAAGTTTTGCCATCTAACTCTACTTCTTCTAATTCGGCTTCGGTACAGATTAAACCCAAGATGGTAGCAGCAGCTTCGCTATAGCCAAAAGAGCGAAATAAACCTTTGACCCGTTTATAAGATACAGACGGAAAAAAATCTTGCAGATCGAAATTAATTACTATATCTGCGCCTACATGGGGTTTTGCGTTAGTAAGAATAGAGCGATCGCATCTAAAGCCATGAACTGCATCGTGAACGGGTATTTTATTTAGAATATTATCTAAAATCCAATACTGCGCCTGTTTCAATCTAGGCATGGGTGCAGAAATTATTCTTTCTCCCCCAGTTTTTTTGGGGATTTTAAAACGTACATAATGAGAAACAGTAGAGGTTTTACGATTAAAAGCTAAAAATCTGAGCTGTGGAACTGTAATACCCATCGCTGTGGCAATTTGTAGCGCGTTGCCTAGAATAGGTAAATCATACTCTTTTAATCTTTCTTCATCACACTCTGTATAATTTAAGCCTTGAGAAACATCTTCTCCCAGGTAGGTAATTTCGGTTTGCTTCTTTTGTTGCCAAACTTCTGCTTTAGCAATTCTAGCTTGTTCTCTCTTTTCTTTATTTTCCTGTTGTTTGCGACGAGATTCGGCTAGTCTTTCTTTTAATAATCTTTGTCGAAGAACCTTTTCATCTTTCAGATTCCTACTTTTTTGTCTTAATTGGTTTAACTCCCGTCTAATCTCTCCCATGCGACGAATATCGTCTGCTGGATCTTCAGGAAGTTCTCCTTCCCTTGGCCAAAAACCCAAACGAATCATCTCTTCTAAGACAAATTCATCTTTTCCCCTCTGACGAACTAGATTGTAAAGTTCCTGACGAGTACGAGGTTGTTGAGTCATGGGTATATTTAAAGCGGAGAAATGGCGTATTATTAAAAAGCAAAAAAAAGAACGCGCTTATTGCTTGGGGTTTTTCCTTCGTAAGCCTCTGGCGGACTAGACTGCTCAACTCAAGCGGTCGCGTTACTAGTGGCTTATTACACTTCGTAGAAGTCCCACTGGGAAAGCTACTAGTAACGCATGACCGTACAAGTCACGAGCGGGCTAGTGATGCGTGTTGTGAACTAACGACAGGGATGGCGATACACCACCCAAATTGCAAGGTTGTTTTTTCCCAATCGATAAAGCGCGTGTCTTTGGTGTAATTAGCTAACTAAAAAAGTTAACTAGGTTTAAATGCCTAAAAAAGCATTGTCTATAATCTTCGTAAAATTCAAAGGACTGGATAATTTAACTCGGCGAAGACAGCCTCCCCCCTAACTAATAGTTAGGGTCTAAAGGATTGGCTTATTCTGCTATTTAATTAGCAGCGTCAGCCTTTATTTCAGGGAAACGAAACTGTTTAACCCTGCTGGCTTCGCCAAAGTGAAAAATTAGCTAGTGATGCTGGTCGTGAACTTAGTGCAGAGATGGCGATACACCATCTGGATTGCAAGATTATCGATCGATTGCTTTTTCAAGCTAAATTTAATTTACCATTATGTTGATTTTAAAGTCAAGCGTAAATTTGATTTCTTAATCAACTGTAATCTGTGGGTTGGTTTGGTGTTGTTAATAGATGGAATTTGATGAACCACGGAGGCACAGAGAACACGGAGGAAAGAGAAGACAGAGGGGGTTATTTGTTGGGTGTTATTTAGTTATTGAGGTTTCTGTAGGCTTTCTTTAGCCGTGGCTCGAACGATACGATTGCCGTCTTGGGCTAGTTGTAGGAATGTTTTTTATAAAATTATTTTTAAATGCGAAATAAATGTTGTACTGTCCAATAATTCTCGGTCGAAATATTCTCCGAATTTGAAAAGTGCTTCTGTAAGAGTATTCCGATTGCTAATAACAGCTTTTCTAACAGCTTTACTTTTATGAGAAGCTAACTCGTCATTTAATGCAGCTAATTCTTTCAAGCGATCGCCTGATGTAGTTTCTGATTTTGCTTCTTCAATAAGATTAATATTGTCTTGTTTGTCCATATAATTTGTCAAAAACTCTCTTTTGTCTTTTCTCTGTGACACGGGGCATATAAATTCTTGAGGAAACCTCAAGAAACAGCCCCTCCTCTGTGTCTCCGTGGTTTATTCAAAAAAAAATTTTTCATGAACGATTCTCAAACGCTAAATATCTTTTAAGGCGATCGCCTATTTGTTTTAAGATCTTTTATTGTGTTCCATCTTGAGGGCTAGTATGTGTTCGCAAGGTCCTTTATAGAGTTTGTTTTGTCTGTGCCAGTTGCAGTCGCATTGAGCCTGTATCATGCGCTGGTCTGCATCGGTGGTTAGGGATGGGTTATGGGTTTTATCTTTATCTGTTACTTCTCCTTGGAGGGTATACGCTCCCATGTTGTCTTCGGTAACATTGGATATGATTACTTGGTTATTAGATAAGAAGCGAGTGGCTTTGGCTTCTCGTTTATTAGCAAAGCGTAGCTTGTCCATTGGTAGGGGTTCGCGGGTCAGTTCGCGAATACGATAGACTCCTTTGTTGAGGTCGTAAATTGCTCTACCTGCTTGGGTATATGCTCCTAATGCGCCGAGAATTACCGCAGAATTCATCTTGAGACGTTTTGCTAGGTCGTGGGGGTTTTCTGCCCATTTTTCTTTGAGAGAATTGAAAATATGCTGCTTTGTCCAGCGATCTATTTCGGTACGGGAAGCCATCAGATCGAAGTTGCCAGAGTTTGACCAATCATTAGCCGTCCAGCCAGATAGACCCAGGGTAAAAGACATATCGCCTAAGTCAGCTATGTAAAATGAAGGCATTCCCGTACCGAGAAGATGGACGGTGAATTTTTTAGCGATAGGAATCAAACGTTCTAGGATATGGAGGCGACGACGACCCCAGACGCGAATTTCTCGTGTTTCTGTTCCAGTATAGGGCGATCGCGCGCAGGTTAGTTCGATATTCCAGGGTTCAAAAATAACTTTTACTGGTTGACCAGGAGTTAATTCGTAACGCATTCCGCGAGGTCCTTCTTTCTCTTTATTACGGCGCAGAATCAGGCAGATATTGTAGATATCCATCGGGTGCAGGTCGAACTGAGTTGTAGGTAAAGACATAGCCGAACTTACCTGAAGGAAGCCTCTTACCCAGCTATCGGGCAGATCGATTTTTACTTCTTTGAATGATTCTTCGTGTTTGGTTTCTACTTCAAAACCCGAAGGATCTATAGTGAATTGAGTGGTTTTATAGCTACGAACTTTTTGGAACTCGTTGTATAAGGCTGCGGAGTAGTCGATATTGGTCGTACCGCAAGCGAACTCGTTGATGTTTTTGAATACTTCGTAACTCGCGCCGAGTCTGCCGTAGGTTGATTCGTCTTGGCTGAAGCACTCGAAGAATACTTCGTCTGGGTGGACTGTGATAACGGGGTCGAGTACAAACCAAGCATCGTAGTCTTTTTTGTAAAGGTAGTTATAGTATTTTTGTTGGGCTGCGTAGTAAACTTGTTGGCGTTTGTAGCTATTTTGTTGTAGTTGGGTTAGTTCTTGTTGTAGGGGTTGGATTTTATCGGCGACTGCTTGTTGTTGGGCTGCTATTAGTTGCCAGTTGAGGTCGTCTTGTTGCGATCGCCATTGTTTGTATGCTTCTCTATCTTTGGGTTTGAAGCGGAGATCTGATACTACGACGTGGTGTAGCGTGCTGATGGCTTCGCGGAAGTTGATGTTTTGCCTTAGTTGGCCGACGAAGTAGGTGGGTTGGCGTTGGATGTCTGGGGCAAAGGACATCTGGGTATTGTTGTTGGTTTGTTGGATGGTGGTGTTGTTGGTGTAGGTGTAGTTGAATTTCATTGTTGGTTTGGTGTTGTTAATAGATGGAATTTAATGAACCACGGAGGCACAGAGAACACGGAGGAAAGAGAAGACAGAGGGTTGTTGTTTGTGGAAGGAGAAGAAAAGTTTTTTTAGTTGAGTACGATTCTCTTGATTCCGTTTTTAAGTAGGGGTACGTTAAAGTTGATTAGGAGTGCAACGTTACGGTTAGTGGCTTTGAGATATGAAAGTGTCTGTGCTTCATGTAGTGGGGTTAATTGACTTACTGCTTTGAGTTCGACTATTAAAGTATTTTCGATGAGGAAATCTAGTTTACTTTCGTCAATAGAATGACCTTTATAAGTGAGTGGAATAATTTTTTGTTTTTCAAAAAAAATTCCCCGCGATCGCAATTCCACAGCCAAAGCATTTTCATACACCGACTCTAGAAAACCCGCTCCTAAAATCCGATGCACCTCAATTGCAGCCCCAATAACCGATCCGCTCAACTCCTTTTCCCTAAGATTTATCATCTACAACACTCTCCAATCAAAAAAAACAAACAACACCTAACCAATAAACCCCTCTCTTAATTTCTTCCTCTGTGTCCGACCTGTCTCCGTGGTTTATTAAAAAAAACCAAAATTTACAACACCTCACCTCAACCTCACCTCAACCTCCTTCACTCGAATCGGCATCTCAATGCCTGGATACAACTTACCAATCCGCAACATAACTTGAATCGCTGTTGCCTTATCGGCGATCGCCATTGTCGCCGATTGCCTAGTCAAAACTTCCGCTACGATCCTGGCAGACTCTTCATTCTTAACCGCCTCTTCTTCTAAAAACTGAAAGATCCTTTTCTTCGCCACACTCCCCTTATTCACCCCAGATAATACCGTTACAAAATAAGGAACTAATTTATGTAATCTATCCTCATCATCTACCGCATAAGTTTCTAAATAATTGGTAACGAACATCTGCATATCTGCACTAGGATGTTCGCTAAATTTTAATAAATATTCCTGTCCGTATTCTTGTTTAAAGTTGCTGGTAACAACATCTCTACCAAAGCGACGCACATCTTCAAAGGTACTGTCGCAGACGCTTACCATTATTTCTGGTGTCCAATCTTCGCTATTTAATTTATCGAATAAAGAACGGGCAAATTCTTGGGAATCTGACCATTTTGCCTCTAACATCTTGACTGCTGCAATCATTTCTGCTTCATCGTAGCGAATACTATCTAATTTTAGTTCCATCATCTGCCATGCTGCTTGGCGAATAGCTTTGATTTCATGGTTGGCAAATTGCACTAGTTGATTTGTACTAAATCCCGACCATAGAGAATTACTGTTTGCCTGTAATATAATTCCTCCTAATTCTTGTGCCACAGAGGATTTAGCACGAGTCAAGGCTACGATTGTTTCTGTGGGTACGAATGCCATCCAGTCGGAGATTTTGGTTTGTAAGAGAGTCGCTATGTCTTTATGTACCCCTTCGTGTCGCTCGGGTTCGGTTAAAAGGTCGATAAAGTCGATCGCTAATTTCCGACCAAATTCGGGATGATTCTGTGCCAAACGTTCGATTACAGGGTGAATAGCATGGCGAATATCGATAATAGAGTTGACCGCCATAGCCACTATTAAAATGCGATCGCTTATTAGTCTGGCATCGGGTAATTGTCCGAAGATTCTAATCCCCACACTCCTAACTGATTCATGAGGAGAGGATAACAGGGATTCAATTAAGTCTGGGGGTAATTCGGTGGCGGGGGTTTGATGATTGAGTATAATACGCGCTCCTAATACCTGTATTTCGGGTACAGGGTGGTCTAATAAGTCTAAAATTACGGGAAATCCTAATGTGCGTAGTTGAGGGGTAAAGCTGAGTAGCAGGGTTTGGCTTACTTCTCGTACCATCTCGGTTTGAGCTGCATCCATATTTAGCAACGCGCTAATAATACGGGCAATTAATACCTGTGCCGTTGACTCATTAAGAATTGACGAACTTAGCAGTCTGCGGGCAAAAGCGCGGGTATCGGCATGGTTGCTAGTTACTAAGTCGGCAATGAAATCGCTAGAACTAAAGAAGTATTCTCTTTGGGCTTCAATCCATTGATAAGCCTGTTCTCTGGCAGTATTGAGTATACAGTTAGCAACGGCTAAAACTAATTCTCGATCTGGTAGCTGGGGGTTATATTTGTTTTGAGCTAGATTAAAGGTAAATTCGGCTGTAATTTCGTAAGTCGTGTTTAAAAGTTGAATCAGTTTGGGAAGATCCAGGCGATCGCAGTATTCGCTATTTTCTTTTAAGGCTTTGACTGCAAATTGATGTACGGGCAAGCATTCGCTAGCCAATAGTAGTCTGAGTAATGCTGATGGTTGTCGATTCCATAAGTCGGGAAAAGCTTCTTCTCGAACTTCGGGTATTAAGTTTCCTGTATAGCCTCCCTGACAACGCCATGCTTGAGGGTGGGATTGATAGCGGGGACTATTTTCGTAGAGTATATGATTGAAAATTATACGGCTGGCAAATTTATCCCAATAAACTTCATTGGTTTGATAGGAACGAGTTTGGCTATTGTATTTACGATAAGCCGATAGTTTGGTTCTTTCTGCATCGGCATCGCTATATTGTAAGAGTATTTCTGTAGCCAGATTGACATAACTTACTTCGTTTTCTTCTCCTAAAGTTTTAAGAGTACGCCACACTCTTCTTCTCAAGTATTCGCGGGTTTGTTCGCTATAGGCTTTATTGGAATTTGTTTTTTTGAGTTCGTCGGTAAAACAACGATTTTTGGTAGTGATATAACGTCTTTGTTGGCGATCGTATTCCCATTTAGGATGGTTTTTAAAATTACCTGACTGCATTTCAAAGCGGTAAGCTAAAATACCAAACACTTCGCCATCGCCACGATATTCAGCCATCTTAAAAATATGGCGTAACTGTTTGAAGTAGTTAGGTTGGAAAGGTGCTGTTTTGACCCAATTGAGGATTGCAGGGCGAGTATATTCATTATTGATTTGGTACAGGGTATCGATTACTCGATATCTTTTGTAGTCTTTAGTTTGTAAGTAAGCTTGCAATGCAGATTCAAAGGTTTCTACTGTACCATTTTGAGCTAAAGTCTTTAAGTCCGCAGGTAGCTGAAATAATTTTTGCGATCGCATTTCCTTCTTATCCTGTTCATCGGATAATTGATACAGTGCTTCCCAGGCGATACGATTGATATGTTCGGGATGAGATGTTGATTCTGCTAAGGTTTTTAATACTAAGATTGCACCCCGATCGCCACATCTACCCAAAGCCCAAGCTATACAGTAAACTCTTAAAGGTGTTCGTGTAGAAATCAATTTAATTAATAACGGTACGGCTTCTTTTATCTTTAACTCCCCCGCCCGCCAAATTACCCGTTCCAACGGCCATTTATGCTCATTTTGCTGGATTAGACGATTTATAATTGCTTGATGTCGCGGATTATTACTTTTAACAGCAATTTCTTGGGAAACATCTCGATAGCCCTTTTTCTTTTTATCAGCAATTAATTTATTAAAAAGCTTTTCTGCTTCAGCAAAGGACACAGCTTGTACTGTCTTGCTACCTTCTTTAAGATTTTTACCCCGTCTTCCATAGCGGAAATTAACTAAATATTTGTCTTCGGCAATTTGACATAAATCTACCTCGTAAACCTTATCGGAATTACCAGCCTGATAATGCAAACAAACCCTTTTAACTAATTTCACGCGATCGCCTCTCGTACTCGCTACAAATTCTTTCACGAGTATATAAGAATTTATCTACTTTTAGTTGATTATTTAATCAATGTTTATAATGTCAGTCAGCACTCACAAAGATCGATAATTCTTCAATGGCGATCTTTTAGATAAAAGGTTTGATGAATTTACGAGCGATCGCCAAATCGAGAACTAAACGAGCGATCGTAAAGCAAACAATACTTGAAATTACTAGAAACAATATAGATGATAGCTCTGATAAAGTTAAATTTTCGACTAAAGCTAATCCTCTAATCGAGCCAAACGCTAATACTGCACCATCATTAAGATGAGAATTGCGATCGTCTCGAATAATATAGCGATAGGTAACACCAAATAGAAACCCGCTAATAGCACCAATAGCTATATCGATAATCAATCCGGTCGGATTGGAAGTTAGAACGGGGACAATTAAACTTCTAACGACTAGAACAATTAGTTCGGCAATGGTAAAAGCGACCGCGCCAATTATTCCTGCTTTGAGAGATTCAATTCTTTCTGTAACTATAGGCACGATTTACACCACAAAATACCACTAAAGAAGTATGATAAAGTTTATAGTTGCAAAATTAAATAGATATTTCAAAAAAATACTAATATGGATATTTTGACTTTAGGCTGGGTTACTATACTGGCTTTATTCACTTGGTCGATCGCTATGGTTGTTTGGGGTCGTAACGGATTTTAAATCGTGGAAACAAACCAATTACTAAATACTCTATTTCTAGCAGCGATCGCTATATTAGGATTACTTAGTGTAGGTGTTTTGTATCTTTCACTAGTTCGGTGGCGCGATCGCCGTCGCCAAGAGCGCGATAAAAGTGGAGGAGCTTGATAGTGTACTAGCACTCTCTAGCTCAATAAAAAGTAATAGTAGAGAGGTCTAGGGATGTCATTGGCATCCCTATAACTTTTAATAAAAAGCGAGGAGCTTCTAAGCTTTTTTATTAAGCGTGTGATAACAATTGGTCTGCTTGTTTTGCAGTTTCAAAGAAGTAGCGAACGTTATCTTCAGGAGTGCCGACTAATACACCATGTCCTAAATTGAGAATATGTCCTGTATTGCCAGCTTTACGAATTGTATCTAAAATGCGATCGCGAATGACTTGTTGAGAACCAAACAACACACCAGGGTCGATATTTCCCTGTACCTTCATTTCTTTACCCAATCGCTGTCTGGCTTCTGCCATATCAACCGTCCAGTCTACGTTAATGATATCCGCTCCAGAATTAGTCATGCGTTCTAATAAGCCCGCGCTACCGCTTACCAAAAGAATCAAAGGTGTATCGGGATGAGTTTCTTTTACTTTACGGAATACCTGTTGTTGATAGGGTAAAGCAAAAGTTTCGTAATCTTGAGGACACAACTGTCCCGCCCAAGAATCAAACATCTGTACCGCCTGTGCGCCACAGTCAATTTGATAGCAGACATAAGTAGCGATCGCATCTGCCAACTTACTCAGTAGCTGGTGTAGAATTGTTGGGTCAGAAAACGCCATCCCCTTAATATTAGAGTAGGTTTTCGAGCCTTTTCCTTCTACGGCGTATGCAGCTAAAGTCCAGGGTGCGCCGACAAAGCCCAAGACGGTAGACTGATTATTAACTTCAGAACGTAAGCTTTGTAAGATAGTTTTAATAAAGGGAAGCGATTCAGATGGTTCTAGGGGGTGTAGCTCATCTACTTGCTGCTGGGAGCGAATTGGAGAGCTAATAATCGGTCCTTTTCCTTCGGCGATATCCATTTCAATACCCAAGCCAGGAAGAGGTGTAACGATGTCGGAAAACATAATTACGCCATCGGGTCGAAAAGCTTTCCAGGGCTGTAGAGAAATTTCAATCGCTACTTCGGGAATTTCCGAACGCTCGCGAAAGCTAGGATATTTTTCTCTAATATCGCGATATGCTTTCATATATCTACCCGCTTGACGCATCATCCATACGGGAGGACGTTCTAGTTTTTCACCACGGGCTGCTCTTAATAATAGTGGTGTTTGTTTTATTTGGTTCATTTTATTAATTTCTCATATTTTTTTTTAACGCAACTGCTAGCTTACCATTGTGTAATAGTAAGCTAGCTTGAATGAATTGTTTAATTATGTGAAGCGACGACAAATTTGGGATGCAAAGCGGTCGCGCTGTATTAAAGCTACTTTTAAATTTTTCCTTAAGGCTTGAAACTATAGGTAAAATTAAATTAGACTAAATTAGATTTAGATATTTATAACCCGAATCACAATATTAATTAAATATGTTGGGAAATTTCCAGCAAAGTAATTTGCGAATTGAAATAAATGCCACGCCTCAAGCGATTGTTGATAGCTTGACCCAAAGCGATCGCCTCAAACAATGGATGTGGCCTCAAAGCTTTGCTTCTTTGTCTGGCAAGTTGACTCCTGGCGATACTTTTATTAGTTCCCTGGGTTTAGTAGAAATCGAACATAAGGTAGAAAGCGTCGATGATAATAGTCTACGTCTAATATTGAGTAAGGGCATCGATGGCTTTCACGAATGGCACTGGGGTGAAGGCTGGATACAATCCCGTATAGAAGGAATTTCTCTGTTACCCCTTAATTTAGGACAGACGTTTAGCTTGTTTCGTTTACGCCAATATCTGAGTTCTAATCCTGAATAACCAAGTTATTGGTTATTAGTTATTAGTTTTGGTTCATTTGATTTAGTCTTAAACCGAAGCGGTAAATTGCTGACATTGCAAAAGCTTCGGAGTCTTGTACTTAATTGCGCTTCTAGTCATCAATTTGAACTAACAACGTTGAACTAACAACTTTTAAATAAACCTTCGTAACACTGCAATTATTATTTATCTAAAAAGCTTTTAGCTTTTAGCTCTTAGCGCGAACTGGAGTTCGCCGACATCGCTTTGCGATGGCGAGACGCGAAGCGCGTCTGCTAATTGGGTCTAATACCCCCGTTAAAAATCTTGGATTTTAACGGAATTGTTTAACGGTGAGTTCAATCTCCCGTTAAAGATCGGTTCTTACCGACTAATCAAGCGCGGGGCATTCGCCCCAGTGCCGTGCTACGCACGGTCAGACGCGCAAGCGTCGCGCTAACGGCTAATAGCTAAGAGCTATGAATCTGTAGCTGTCGGAATTCTTCCTGTAAAATCTGTACCAGTCTCTCGTTACCCTGTACTCGTGCCACTGACAGACGATGTTCTAAATTACTTTGCAGGTTGGCTAAATGTTTTTCAGTTAAGCGATCGCTCAACTGATATTTTAAAATATTCCACGCTACATTAGGGGTTGGCGAATTCTCAGAGACTAGAGGACAGGCAGAGAGTGTTTGTAGCTTCCTCCAATGAGAACGATTATGACTTTCACTTTCTAAAGATGAAATGTGGCGGGGTAGTCGGCGTTTTTTATGCAGGTTGGTAATTTCTGTCCCCACCATTTCTAAGGAATATTTATTATTATAATTTGAACTAGAAGATAGTTTTATCATTATGTTTATTTTTTAGGTAGATAGACATAGCAGCCAAGATCTAAAAATTTAACGATCGCCCCAGCCAGACAAGAGCGACAATCGCTTTTGTTTTAAATAAATAAAGGACATTCAACTTTAAATCAAATGTCCTTATGATGCCATCTAATATGAGTAATTAGTCTTTGGTGTAATGAACACCACGATAAGTTAATTCCGATTTAGCGTGATTGCGACGGTGTTGTTCTTTTAGAACATGGGTTTTCCAAGGTTTACCACGATAGATTCCACCGACTTGACCCTCTTTAACATTCCACTCTAAATGAGGGCCTTCATAAGATTTGCCTCTAAATTGTAGTTTCATAGTCTTTCTCTAAGCGATATTAGTTTCTATATATTCGGACAGCCGTATTTTTTTAGCTTCGACAAATACAATGGTTTATCTGAGGCTAACTTTACCGCCTTATATATAATATAAATTATTTCTGTAGCGATTGTTACGGTTTATCCAAAACTTCATACTTTTGTCTGATTATTAAATCTTTGGTTTGAATTTAATCGCTCGATCTATCTGGGTATATAGATTTTCCAGACTGCTGTTGTTATTTATGACCACATCAGCAGAAACAACTTTTTGGAAAAGAGGAAGTTGGTTATTAATTCTGATTAAGGCTTGTTCGGGTGTTAAACCATTACGCTGCTGCAATCGGGTAATTTGAAGTTCGCGATCGCAGCTAACTACCCAAATTTCTGTAACTATGTCGGTTAACTCGGCTTCAAATAACAAAGGAATTGATAGCACAATTGTCGGGTCGATCTTACGCTCTAATTCTCGATTAAAGCGATCGCGAACAAAGGGATGAATTTGGTTTTCCAACCACTGCTTTTCGTGAGGATCGTTAAAAATAATCTCGCCAAGAGCAGTGCGATCGAGACGATCGTTGGTTAATTTAATCTTATCACCGTAACGCTTAAAGATATTTTCAAGAATAAAAGATCCTGGTGCAACTGCTTCTCTAGCGTAGATATCTGCATCCAAGATCGGCAAATGATATTTTTGTGCCAGATAATTAGATACGGTGGTTTTTCCCGTAGCAATTCCCCCCGTCAATCCAATAAGTCGTTTAGAGTAATTCATACTTAAAATAATACTGCTAACTGATATTTATACCTATAGAAGGTTTTTCTAACTCCAGAAGCTTGATAAACTATTGCGAGATAATTTTATGTTAGGAGCAAGACTTTTGTTAGACCAAAAAGCTAAGAAAACAATGTTACGCAAAATTCCCCACGGACTTTATATCTGTGGAGTTAAAGAAGGGGATGAGATGAATGGTTTTACTGTTAGCTGGCTAATGCAATCATCGTTTGAACCACCTTTGGTAGTCAACTGCGTTAAAAAGGGTACTACTTCTCATGAAATGATTAAAAATACTAAAGTATTTACGATCAGTTTCTTAGATGAAGGACAAAAAGATTTAGCTGCGTCTTTTTTTAAACCCAAAACTCGCGTCGGTAACAAGTTTGAAGATGTAGAATTTTACGAGGGAGAAGAAACAGGCTGTCCGATTATCAAAGACTCTTTAGGTTACATTGAATGTAAAGTAGTCGGTTCGGTAGACGAAGGCGATCACACTGTTTATGTTGGTGAAGTAATTGCTTCTGGTATTCACCGTGAAGGTAATCAGCTTTTACTATCTAGCACTGGTTGGGAATACGGCGGTTAAAAGCGATCGAGCTGAATTTACTTCGTTCAGACTTATTTTGTTTCTAGCTGACGGTTTTTAATTTAATATCTGCATAGGTTGGGTTACATTACGCTAACCCAACAATTACGAAACGGATTTAGTATAAATGAGTTGACAGTTGCTAAAGTATCATGAGACAAGGAATTGTGTATATCGAGGTTGTTATATTAACAAAAAAGATTTACTAAAAAGATGGAAATTATTCTAGCACTAGGTTTAGGGATTACTCTTAGTGCTGCTTCTGGGTTTCGCTTGTTTTTACCTCTTTTAGCCTTGAGCCTGGCTACGCTTTATGGAGATTTAGAACTAGCTTCTAGCCTTAGCTGGTTAGGAACATATCCTATTGCGATCGCTTTAGCTATAGCTACCGTAGTCGAAATTATAGCTTACTGTATTCCTGTGGTAGACAATCTTTTAGATGCGATTGAAATTCCCGTTGCGGTAACTATCGGTACGTTATTAACTGCTGCAACTTTAAAAGATGTCAATTCGTTATATTTATGGTGGGGACTATCGATAATTGCAGGCGGGGGTACGGCAGGTATTATCGCTACCTTTACGGCTTTGACTAGACTTGCCTTTACGGGAGTGACGGCGGGGACGGGTAATTTTTTGGTGGCGATTACCGAAGCATTGAGTTCTGGTGTACTATCAATACTCGCTCTAACTCTACTTCCTCTAGCAGTAGCTATAGTAATTGGTTTATTAATTCTGGCGATCGTTAAACTACCAAAATTTCTCGCCTCTTGGAAACGCAGAAGAAACAACGGTATTTAAACCTTTGTGACAAGTGGGATAGGATACTGTTTATTAAAGATAAATTAGGGAAAACAAATCTCGTAATATTTAGTGGTAGGGGCGAACAGCCCTAAAGGGTTCAGCAGTTGCTCTTCGACGGAAACCGCCAAGACCGCACTGCTTCACCGTTCGCCCTTACGTCAAGTAAAGTCACCTGGCTGCGCTGCGATCCATTTTTCGTCTTTCAACTGCACTACCATCAGTACTGCTGGCTCATCACCTACCGTACCTGAAAGATGACCTTGATTACCTTTTTCATTGGGTTTGGTTTTTTGGTCGCCACCAAAAGAAATATCACCCGCACCCATCTCTACACGAGTACCATCCATTGTTTCGACAAACCATTTACCAGATAGAGGTACGATCCACTGTGGCTTAGGATTTTCATGCCATTCTCCCACCCAATCTACTGGCTGTACGGTGAACAAGACTTCGGCATCGCTACTAAGCAGATGGTCGTTCCACTGAGGAGCAGCATCGCCACCCATACTTTCTTTGGCAAAGTTACTCAGTTCACATTGGGTTTGATGGCTTACACCATCTTCGTCTGTCCATACGTGCCAATATTTCACTGTTGGTTTACTCATTGCAAATTCCTCTTAATTTTTTGGCGTTGCTGAATTCAAATGCCTTCTAAATCCACGGCACTCCTTACGGTGACTCAGGTTCACCGTCCGTGCCTCCCCAAGTTTGGGGGACTTGAAGTTATCTTTACTCCCCCAGGATTGGGGGTAGGGGGGCGGAATCATCTCAAATTCCTCTTGATTTTTTGGCGTTGCTTTAGTCTGAAAGCGTCAAACAGTAATTAACATCATTGCGTGTCCGTTAAGATCTTTAACCGTGCAAGCTTGGCGGTAAGGATAGGAGTCGGGGAACTGTACAATCTGTCAAAATATTAAATGAAAAAATGGGATTTTATTCAGAGAACATTCTTCCTTATCTTCTCGATTGGTCTTTATCCGATTCAAATCTTGCGGTACATCGTCGGGAAATTTTGGCTGATGTAACGGGAAAGGTTCTGGAAATTGGTTTCGGTACGGGTTTAAATATTCCTTATTATCCTCTTCTAGTAGGGTTTGGTTTATGCTTTGGAGAGGAATTTTAACCGAAGTTTATTCCCCCTTTATCGACCAGCCACAAGTTAGAGACTTACAATATTTAATTACTGACAGATAAAGCTTTTAAACTACGCTGGACACAAGACAAGTGGAAAACCAAACAAGATTTTGAATCTAGGGCGATCGCACCTTTAGATCTTAATTATGTCGATCTCCAGTGCAATGAGCGATCGGCGATCGAGTTTACCTTTCTTTGGACTGATAGCAACAATTGGTCTGAGTGCAACTATACCGTTGAGGTTGTTTAATAATCATTAAGGCATTGCTCAATAGAAATCTGAACGACACAGTAGCATAGCTTGATTATATTCTTAAAAGCTAAAAGCTACGAAGTGAAACATTTTGTATCTCACACAATAAATCACCAACGCCCTTTGTTATTTCAGACTAAATAGAGATGGAGTAAGCCACAACTTTAATAATCATCAAAATATGCCAACAAATTTCGAGCGAGAAAATGAATGCAGATAAATTCCATACTGTACGAGAAAACTATTACCATTCCATATCCTCGAATGAAATAGTCCAAGAAAAAGACACGACAGAAGCATCTAATGGCTTGGACTTAATAGCGATCGCTACAATTGCCTTAATAGGAATATCGATTTACCTCGTGCGATTGGGCGCAGCCCGATCTTTGCGATCGCGTTTTCCCAAAACTTCAACTAACTTTTCCAAAGCCTTTAAAGATTCTACTCAAACCAACTGTACCAACTGCCGTTTTTTCGATAGCAATTCCTATCTCAAGTGTGCGGTTCATCCAAGCAAAGTTCTCAAAAAATCCGCTCGAGAATGTTTAGATTATGAGGCTGAACATTGAACGAGCGAACATTGAACAGCTAAATGACTATGTTATCGAAGGAGAATAAATGACAAATGCTAAATGATAACAAGATGAACGATTCAAAACCTACTATTATCCTCGGCGGTGGATTTGTCGGGCTATTTACCGCCCTGCACCTAAGTCACCATAAATATCCCGCTCCAGTTATCTTAATCGATCGCACTGAGCGTTTTGTTTTTAGACCCTTGCTTTATGAATATCTCACCGAAGAGATGAACGATAATCAGGTCAACCCTCGCTACGAAGAACTATTAAAAGGATCGGGGGTCAAATTTATCCAAGACACCGTACAAAAAGTCGATATCGAGCAAAAGCAAGTAGAATTAGCTAATAACGACAGCATTGCTTATCAATACTTGGTGTTAGCTTTAGGCGCACAGACAGGATACTTTGGTATAGAAGGAGCAAAAGAAAATACTTTACCCTTTTGGACTCGTCAAGATGCGATTGCCTTAAAAGCCCATCTTCAAGATTGTCTGACGCGCTCACTCAAGACCGAAGATACCCAGGAATGCCAAAGACTCTTAACAGTAGCAATTGTCGGGGCGGGAGCATCAGGAGTAGAATTAGCAGGGACTCTAGCCGATATTTTACCCCAATGGTACATCAAACAAGGGGGTGAATTCGAGCAAATTCGACTGGTTCTAGTTAATCGCGGTTCAGAGATTTTAAGCAGTAACAGTGAAAAATTGAGAACTGCTGCCGAAAAAGTATTACAACAACGCGGGTTTCCCGTCGAGTTCCAGATGAATGCGTCCGTTACCGCAGTTCGTCCCCAGCAGGTAGTATTTGAAAGGAACGATAAGCAAGAGTCTTTAGCAGCAGCAACTATTGTTTGGACTACAGGTACTACTATCAATCCCGTAGTTAAAGCTTTACCCATAAGTGATGACTACCGAGATAAAAAAGGTCGGCTCAAAGTTCTTTCAACTATGCAGTTAATCGATCGCCTTGAAATCTTTGTCGGCGGTGACTGTGGGGTTAACTGGGACAAATCTTTACCGCCAACTGCTCAAGTAGCATATCAACAGGGAGCAGCGATCGCTAAAAACCTGCAAGCTTTAGCTACAGATCGAGTTCTCGATCTAGCCCAGGTCAATATGCGAGGAACAATGCTCAAGCTAGGACTAAATAAAGCTGCTGCCGATATCTACGATCGTTTGTTAATCGAAGGTGAATCTGCCCATTTGCTGCGTCAGGGTAGATATCTAACAAATCTACCAACTCCCGCACACAATTTTCAAGCTACTACCCAATGGCTGTCAAAAGAAGTGTTAAAGAGTATTTAAATCTTGTAGACAAATAGAAAGATTGGCGTTGCCCTAAAGGACTAACTGCGTGTCGCACAGTTGTGGGATGATTTAACAAAATCAAAGATTAATTATTCCCCCAGTCCCCTAGTCCCCTAGTCCCCCAGTCCCCCAGTCCCCTAGTCCCCCAGTCCCCTAGTCCCCCAGTTTCCTAGTCACCCCAAACCCATCCCATGTTATGAAAAAAATTCCTCAAGACCGCACTATAGACAGCATTTTTGCATTGGCATCCGACGGTTATAAATTTATTTCCCAAAGATGTCAACGCTACGGGTCTGATATTTTCCAAACTCGGCTTTTATTTAACAAAACTATCTGTTTAAGAGGAGAAGAAGCTGCCAAGCTTTTCTACGATCGAGAAAAGTTCATTCGCAAAAACGCTGCACCTAAAAGAGTTCAAAAAACCTTGTTTGGTGAAGGTGGCGTTCAGGGAATGGATGGCGATCCACATCGGCATCGCAAACAGATGTTTATGTCTTTAATGAGCGACGAGAATATTCAGCAGTTAGCAGATATTCTCGTCCGACAGTGGCAAGCCTATGCCAAAAAGTGGTCAACGATGGATAAAGTTGTGTTTTTTGAGGAAGCGCGAGCAGTTTTTTGTCGTGCTGTCTGTAATTGGGCTGGTGTCCCACTCCCAGAGTCGCAAGTAAAGTCTCTAACCGAGGATTTGGGGGCAATGATTGATGCTTCGGGGGCAGTTGGTCCTAAACACTGGCGGGGAAGACTAAGCCGTAAACGTACTGAAAAATGGATTGAAGGCATTATCCTCAAGGTGCGTAATAATCAGCTAGAAGTACCTCAAGATAGTGCAGCATACATTATCGCCAATCAGCGCGATTTAAATGGGGAACTGCTTGACCTACATACTGCTGCGGTAGAGTTGATTAATATTTTACGTCCGACAGTTGCGATCGCTCGATACGCTACTTTTGCTGCATTGGCACTACACGAACATCCTCAATGTCGGCAAAAACTGCACGATGGTGGCGAGGAGTACTGTGAATGGTTTGTGCAAGAGGTACGAAGATTTTATCCCTTCTTTCCTTTTGCAGCAGCTATAGTTAGTCAAAATTTTGATTGGCACGAATATCATTTTACTCAAGGGACAAGGGTGCTGCTCGATTTATATGGTACTAATCACGATCCCCAATTATGGTCAAACCCAGAAGTATTCCATCCCGAACGATTCCGCGACTGGAATGGAAGTCGTTTCAATTTGATTCCTCAAGGGGGTGGAGATTATTACATCAATCATCGTTGTCCAGGAGAATGGATTACGATCGCCTTAATGAAAGTAACCCTTAATTTTCTCACCCAATCTCTAGAATACGATGTGCCAGAACAAAATTTAGAGATTAGTTTGTCTAAAATGCCAACTATTCCTAAAAGCGGTTTTGTAATTAGCAATATTAGTCAAAAATAAACCAAGATTAATTTAGTTGGAGAATAAAGTAATTTTTTGAACATTTCATTTCAATCGGCGGTAAGAAAAAGCTTACAGAAGCATTGGATTACGAAACTAATAGCAATTTTGGCTCTCTTTAATTTTGCCCTAGTCTTATTTGACTATAGTTACGTACCTTGGCGCGATTTCTATCTGCAAATCCCTGCTTTAACTTAGTTTTACGACCCAGTTAGAGGTATCGAACCCCATCCAATAACGGAAAACTATCTAGAACATTTTGATACTTTAAAAGAAGTTTCGACAGAGGGATTAGATATACCTCAAGTAAAAGAAGAACTGCTAGAACTGCGAACCCGAAGCGATCGCCAAAAAAAAACCTTATACAATTGAGTATCGACTTGTTCGCTTAGATGGAGTAATTGTCTGGATTAAGGATAAAGGACAAGGAATCTTCGACCCTGATGGCAAACTTCAGTGGTTGGATGGAATTATCTTCGATATTACCGAACGCAAACAATCTGAAGCTGCATTGCAGCAAAGTGAAGCGCAGCTTCGTTTAGTTACAGATGCCTTACCAGCATTAATTGCTTATGTAGATCGCCGACGGTGCTATCAATTTGTCAATCAGACTTATGAATATTGGCACGGACGATCCCGTAAGGAAATTATTGGCAGCCATATTAGAGAGATTCTGGGAGAGACAAATTATCAGAGGATTAAACATTATGTAAAGTCAGCTTTGTTAGGGCAAACAGTAACTTTTGAAGAGGAAATAATATTAAGCGATCGCTCCTTGCAGTGGCTTCAAGTTACTTACATTCCCGATTTAAACCCAGAAGGACTCGTAGAAAGATTTTTTGCTCTAATTAACGATATTAGCGATCGCAAAGCTACCGAACAAATAAAACACGAATTTGTTTCAGTAGTCAGTCATGAATTACGCACACCCCTAACCTCTATATATGGTGCGTTAAAATTGCTCGCAACCAATCCTAAAAGTGGATTATCTTAAGAAGACCGTGAAATGTTAGATATTGCCGTAACTAATACAGACCGCTTAGTACGTTTAGTAAACGATGTACTGGATTTAAAGCGTATCGAGTCAAGCAAAGTCAAAATGGTCAAACAGCCCTGTAATGCCGCCGTTTTAGTCCGAGAAGCGATCGAAGTCATACAGCCGATGGCTAATGCTCAAAGCATTACTTTAGTGGCAAAACATATTTCTGTATTCATCAATGCCGATAGCGATCGCATTCACCAAACCCTAATCAATTTACTTAGCAATGCCATTAAATTTTCACCGCCTTATAGTTCGATCTCGGTTACGGTAGAAAACCGCGAAGACGAGGTTATATTTAAAGTTAACGATCGAGGGCGTGGAATTCCCGCAGATGTATTAGGAAGTATTTTTGAACGATTTAAACAGGTAGATGCTTCAGATTCGCGAGAGAAAGGGGGTTCTGATTTGGGGTTGCCCATCTGTTATAAAATTATTGAAGAACACGGAGGTCGCATCTGGGCTGAAAGCGAGTTTGGTAAAGGAAGCACGTTTTATTTCACTCTGCCTAAATTTAACTCAGAATCATCAGAAAAATTATAAATATGACCAATCATTGAACATTAAACATTAAACATTAAAGCCGATCGGCGATCGATTCGGAAAAAAATAAATTCGTCTTCGACTCGGCAGTATCTCTAGCTAAAACTACAGATGCAGCTTTAATGCTACTGCACATTTTACCAGAAGACGAAATAGGATATTCTGGATTACCCGTTTACACCAGTCCTTTCACCTCAGTTTTGCAAGAAGAACACAACTTTGAATTACATCAGCAAGAATTAGCTCAGTATAAACAACAGGGATTAGATTTCTTGCGAACTCTCACTCAAAAAGCGGTTGAAGCGGGAGTAGAGACAGAATATAGCCAATTAACTGGCAACCCAGGACGGATGATTTGCGAACTAGCCGATACTCGATCGGCAGATTTAATTCTAGTCGGTAGTCGTGGACTCAAAGGTTTAAAAGAAATGTTTCTTGGGAGCGTAAGTAACTATGTCACCCACCATGCACCCTGTTCGGTATTAATCGTGCGTGCTGCTATGGCTCAACAATTAACAATTAACAATAATCAGAACCAAATAATTATGTTTGAAAAAATTTTTACTCTCAATACTAAAGTCGAGCAAACTAATACTCTTCGTCTCCGTAAAGGAGTCATTATCGGTGCAGGACAGGTAGGATTAGCCTGTGCCTACTCTTTACTGATTCAAAATTGTTTCGATGAATTAGTTTTACAAGACATCGATTAATGTTCTACAAGATGTTTTTGCTAGGCTCAAACTTTAATTAGCCAATCGAGTTAATTTTCTATTTAAATATTCAATGAATTGAAATATAAATTATTTTACGCTCGATCGTTTACATTCGCGCTAAAGCAGATATTTTGGATAACATTTCTGATGGCAAACCCTGAAGATCCTCAAGAGTTAACCATTTCTCTTTAATTAAGCTAGCAAAGTCAAATACAATACTAGAAGAGTTGTAGGCATATTTACCATCTATTTCATATCGTTTTGTACTTAATAAATCGTGTAAATCCCATAAGTCTTCTATTTTGTTCAAAGAATTAGCGCGATCGCGAATATTCATCATCAAAGCAGAAATTTCTCTTTCATGAGCTTTTTGCAAAGCTTGTTTGGCTATTTTTTCCTCCGTTGAAGATAATTGATTTTTGCTGACTTCTAACATTAATAATTAATTCTTATTTAGTACATTTGTTTGGTTTATAGATTAAAATCCTATCATTAAAATAAACAAAAAAACAGCCGATCTCTGGTTTTTTTTGGAGATAGGCTGCTATGAGACAATTATTTTTTACAATTAACGAGTTAAATTGAGTAATTCTTTGGGAGATGCCAACAAATCGATCGCCACAAAGAAAATTTTATTTTCCGAATTGAGCAAGAATCGCCAAGACATATTCATGCCTACCCCTGCACCAAACCAAGGAGTTTGCACTTTCCCCGTAACTTTGATCTGGGTGTAACCATCTTCTGCCGGTTCAGAAATACCCTGTTCTGGAACTAGTTTAAGATTAAGACATTCTTCTTTAAAGAATTTTAGTACTGCATCTTTCCCCACAATTGGTCTTTTGAAAGGGGGTTGCAATGCTCCATCTTCGGCAAATAATTTAATTAGCTCTTCAAAATCGTTGGCATTCAACAAGTTCATGTAGCTCAATATAGTAGGATTACTTACACCTGCAATAGCTACTTTAGTTCGCTTCGACATTTCTGTGGGAGGAGCAACGGGTTCACTAACCTTTGTAAAGTTACTCATTTTAGAGGTATCGAATCCCATATCCAACACAGTATTACGCAATACCGTAATTTGTTGACCCGAATCTAATCCTTGGAGTGTTTGCAGCACTGCACTGGCATTTGCGGAAAGCTTATATCCTTCGGGAATGGGAGCGACTATTCCTTGTTCCATCCATTCTCCTAATCGATACCAAAAACCCAGCTTGATATTGGGAGTCCAAGTAGCATAGGTACGGCATATTGGTGTATCTGCATGATTAGCTAAATCGCACATTACCTGAGATTGTTCTTGGAAACTCATTTCTTTTATTTCATCGAGAGTAGGCTCGGCAAATTGCATATTTGCAGCCCCAGGAGCAGCAACGGTAATTGTTTTACCCATTTCCAAATAAGCAAACCAAATCCAAGCTAGCTGATCTTCTGTACTCAGTTGATTGAATCTTGCGGTTAAAGCTGGTACAGCATCAGCAGATAAGGTATTGGGAAATATGTTACGTGCTGAGTCAATAGTAAATGGCATAAATGACCTTCCAATAAGTTATCGTGCAATTAGATTTAAAACGCTAGGTACATTGTAAACATATTTTGCGCAAAGTTACTTTTTTTTAACAAATACCGTATATTAATTTACATTATTTATTTTCTATGGTAAAAAATTACTATTTGCTATCCCTTGCCTCTACTAAACAGATAAATATCTGCGATCGATCCACTGTTTAGCTCGGCGAATTGCATCTTTTGTCGTCATGGCACTAGGAACTGCAACAGCACAACCTCGATCGTGATTTACCTAAGCTGCATAAATACAATGTCCATCCAATTCGTCGCGGTCTATTTCTACCTTACAGCCACGATAGGCAAAAGAAAGAATAATCTGAGTATAATTAGGCTTCATGATGGTTGTTGCTGAAAAAAATTGACAGTTGGTGATAGTAGCGTAGTTTGGCTTAAGAAAAAATACTCATCCCCTGGAGGGGGAATATACTAATTTGAGTGCAAACGGATTGAGTGCAGGATATACTTGGGTTGCCCCAGCATATAGAACCGCGCTGTTAAGACTATCCCTAGTAAAAACTCTTTAAATAAACAATCTTGCATTTTCGCGTTACTACACATTACACCCCACACCCTAACCCCAGCCTTAACTATTTCGATAATAATGATAATAATAAAGTGGAACTACTTAGTAAATATCCGTAAGGAAACAACGTTCTCTCCTCATAAGTAGCTCATATATTTTAACTACAGTATACTTTTATAAACCGAGCGCAAATTTAATTCTTGGCTGCTGATTTTAAATGTTTCTAGATAGCGATCGCTTATTGAGGAATAAATATATTTAATGCTACAAATCGATTTGAAATATATTTTAGTGATTGAGGCTGCCAGAGATATTCAAAAAACTATTGCCCGCAGCCTGGAAGATCTAGCAAATAGGCAAGTATTGCTAGTTAACTCTATCGCTCGAGGATTGGCTTTGATTCAAACACAGCGACCCGATGTAATTTTACTCGAAGCTAATTTATTAGAACGGTGCGATCCTAATATCTGCCAAGAATTACAAACTACTGCTTGCGATCGATCCATTCCCATAATTTTTATGGCAGAAAGAATTAGATCGATGGATCGACTTCATTTTAAACAATTTGGCGCAGTAGAGGCGATCGCCAAAACATTGAAATAGTTTTAAATCTTTCTTCAAGATACAAATTGGAGGAGGAGATTAATCATGGAAGGTATTAAAGCATGGATATAAATCTTTTGAAGACAATCTTCGTCCTATTAATTTTAAATTGTCTTTTCTGTTTGGTGGCAACTACGGATTTAGGCTTCGATCCAGTTGAGAACTTAATCTTTTATTCGGGCGGAATAGTTTTAATAGGTTGGATCACCTTGGCTTTTTTAAATGCTTTTGAAAATAAAGGCGATCGCTAGATTGATTATCCGATATTTTTTTAGTTCCTCATAAGTTCTTCAAATCTCACAACTAGGATATGGGAACAGGTTCTTTTAAAATTCAATCGCTAGAAATCTTCAAAAAACCTGGGCGATCGCATCTTAAGTGCGATCGCCCAGATCTTAGTCAGCTAAAACTTTTTCTGTCGAGCGATAAAATAATTAGCCAGTGCTAACTATACTTTGTTCATCTCTTCCTGTTCTTTATCTTTCATTGGATCGGCAATATAGCGGAAATCTTTATCCGAATTCCAAGGTCCTCGCTGGTCTTTAGCACCATCACTAGATAAGTTGTAATAAATGTCTACTGTTTCATCGGGTTGAACGTTGCCAAAGAAAGGATCGGTTAGTTTACCCATCGAATCGAGTGCTTTCATAAACATTTTGGTATGAGAAATTTCGCGAGTTAGCAAGTGTACCAAAGTCTCTTTTGTCCCTTCATCTGGTGCTATTTTTATTAGAGATTCGTAAGTCTGGCGCGCACCTGCTTCGGCTGCAATATTAGCTCTTAAATCTCGTACTACATGACCACCTTCATTAATATAATTAGCATTCCAAGCCGAACCTTGAGAATCTAAAAAGTGTGGTCCTGCTCCTCTAACTGCAAATAGAGTACTTTTATAAGCCTCAGTTTGATCGGCATTTTTGGTATGTACTTCAATCAACTTACCAATCATTTCCAAGTGGCTAAATTCCTCTATGGCAATATCTTGCAACATATCTTTAATGCCAGGGTCTTCTGTGTGAAATGACTGTACCCAGTATTGAAGTGCAGCAGAAAGTTCGCCTGTCGCACCGCCAAATTGCTCTAGTAGTAACTGAGCAAAACGAGGATCGGGGTCTTTAACATTTACTGGTTTGCTGATTAATTCTTTTTTATGAAAAAACATTCTTTAGTTTTCCTATTTTTTGTTACCACTTATTATTAAGTTATTGTTTTTTACTTTTAAGAACCTGTATCTAAAGTAGTAGTTTTAATCCCTAAAAAATATAGAAGAAATTTTTATATTTTATACCTAAAGAAAGATTACTATTTTATTTTACGGTTTGGATATAAATTAGCTATAATATATCCAAACAAAACCACATTCTGTAGTACAAAAGCAATCGAAAAGGGGCAAAAGCTAAATTATAAACTTTTCCCAAAATTCATTAAACTTGCTTTTTGTAGGAGTACCAATCTACCATATCGATCTAAAAGCAATTAAAACTTCATTGGACTTGCTACACCCTGTTTGGGCATGGATATAGTTAGCACTCCATTAATAAGTTCGGCTCTAGTTTTTTCTGCTTGAATTTTTACAGGTAAAGGAGCATTAATTTTAATCTGCCCGTAATGAAATCGAGAAGGAATTAGTTCTTTTTCGCCTGTGGATCGATCTAGGTCACAAATTCCCGAAATCGCGATCGCTTTAGTTTTGGGATTAACAATTAAGTCTTCTATTTTAACCCCTGGAACTTCAGCCCTAAGAATTAATTATTTGTCAGTTTCGGTGAATTCAATCGCTGGATACCAAGTTTTATCTTCGCTCATTAATAATTCCTCCTGATACTTCTAAAAAAATTAGTTTTTATCTTTTCTAGCTTTAGTTTAAGCAAAAGTTTTGAGGAACTTACGAGGAAAATAAACAATGCCAAACTAAAACTTATTTGGCAAAAATTTACTTTGAATCGTGCGAACTCGTGACAAGCGATTAAGTTCTGCTAGTAAATCTAAACTATCCATCGGACAGCTATCTAAATTCTTGGTTCTAATCTGGAATATTTTGAGTAAAACGATCGCAGGTCGATCGCGCCGAATCAATTCCCTTGCTTGTGATGCAGTTGTTACGATCGCCGTTCGCAGATTATTAGCTGCTGCTTGGGTTGTTAACTGCTGAGTGAAGTCGCTGTCGTTATCCACGATTAATAATAAAGGAGAGCTATCTAAAACCCAATTAGAAGCAGGAGTGTAAGCGTTAAATTTGTCTTTTAAGCTGCAAACTGATTCGTTAAAGGACTTAATTTGTTCTGGCTGAGTCAAAGTATCGAGATCGAGGAAAACCTCTATTTCCCGTGCTAACTTCGAGCCATCGGCAAACCCCAAACTTCCCAGAGAACCAGTGAATTTATGCGCTGCGGATTTAGCTGACTGCTTTAATTTTCGATCGAGATTGTCTGCTTTTAAAGCGATCGCGAAGCTTTTGACACAAACTAATACCGTCAATTTTTGGCAGCATCACATCTAAAACCACTAAATCGTAGTTAAAGAGCGCAATATATTCCCAAGCTTCCTCGCCATCTCAAGCAATGTCCACCGCATATCTTTGAGCGATGAGATGATTAGCCAGAGCATCTAACAACACTTCATCATCATCTACTAATAAGAGTCTCATATGCGTAAGTAATAATTAATAAGTACTGATTTATAGGCTTTGACTTAATACAATGTTCTTTGCTATATCTAACGTCGCTGAAACTACTCCAAATAACTCAATTTATACGGGAATTTGTGCGATCGCCTTGGCGTTAATTCATCTTTTTGCCAGTAAATTAAAGTTCCTCAGTACCATACCTCGCAGTCGTTGGCTTTCAGGTGCGAGTGGGGTTTCGGTGGCTTACGTTTTTGTCCATTTGTTACCAGAGTTAAGTGAAAAGCAAGAAGCCTTTGCAGGTTCAAAGAAGGGCATTTTAGAAAATCATGTTTATGTCATGGCTTTGGTAGGACTGACGGTTTTCTATGGTTTGGAAAGGTTGGTAACAGAATCTCGACGCAAAAAAGCCCATCAACCAAAAGAAGTCGAACCAGGAGTTTATTGGCTGCACATTATCTCCTTTGCTCTTTACAATGCTTTGATTGGCTATTTGTTGTTTCACCGCGAAGAACCTGGACTGGCAAGTTTGTTTCTCTACGTGCTGGCTATGGGACTTCACTTTATCGTTAACGACTTTGGCTTGAGTCACGACTACAAAAATGCCTATCGTCATAGCGGACGTTGGATTGTTGCTGGAGCTATTATTGTAGGTTCGGTAATCGGCTGGGGTAGCGAAATTTCAGAAATAACTATCTCACTGTTGTTTTCTTTCCTCGCTGGAAGTGTCGTTCTCAACGTACTCAAAGAAGAACTTCCCGAAGAACGCAAAAGTAAATTTTCAGCTTTTGTTTTGGGAGCTTTCGTCTATACAATCTTGTTACTACTTATATGAACTACTCACCACCTACTTCGTGAGGTGGGAGTATCCCAAGCTCTCAAGGTTCGGTGCGGGTCTTATTCCGCTTCTGAGCTTCCCGTTTCATAAGTCGATGCCTCTAAGTAGCAAGCTACTTATTGGTCTTATTCATCCTCGACAGGCAGCAACGCCAGTTCCGTGCGTTGACTAGCAATAGCTAGATTTTTTAGTTTTGTTGTTTTATTTAGCTGACATTAGCCCGATTGTATACGAATTAGTCTTATTGGCAATGCGTTCGTACTTTGACACCATTGACTAAGCTGTCTTCTCGCGATTGAGATCGAGAGCGAATCCCAGGCACACTTCGGAGGAAACAAGCTGCGCGCACGCTTCGTGCGCCGACGTTGCTTCGCAACGGCGAAACGCTCCAGCGTTTAAGCCTTGCAACTTGAGAACATAACAACTATACCACGTCCAAAACCCATACCGTATAAAGATTTCATGAATTACTTATTAACCAGTTTATTAACGCTCCTATCGTCGCGGGGCTATCCATCTCACCACCTGCTAATCGCGAGGTGGGAGAGTTACGCCCGTTTTGTTAAAATAATCGCTAATTAGCAAACAACCTCTGAGCCAATTTTGGATGTTGCATCTGAGCCAGATCGATCGCCAGAGTACAAGACCACATCTGCTCTAGATTCATCGATCTAGCAGTAGACCAGACTGCCTCAATATCTGGTGCTAGGTAAAGCAAAATTTGCTGTGTCTGGATGTGTCCCAAAACACCCAAACGAATAGCTGCGCTCAATATACTACTGACCAAGCTGTGTAAAAAAGCTAATACTGTATTTTGTTCGCTCAAACCTGCGATCGCTGCCACCGCACCAAAGATAACTGGATGCAAACAGTGTATTTTACCTCGAGCAGCTTCTCGGTTAAGAATTTCTAATCGTTCGTCTTGCCAGGTAGAACTGCTTACCATTAACAAAGCCCGTCCACTTTGACGCTGGGTTTCTCTGATTTTGGCGATCGCGGTTTGAGCGAAAAGCTGACTATCGGCTTGTCTTGCTGCTTCTAGATTGCCGTTTTTAATACCCCGATGACTGTGGAGTAAGGCTACTAGATCGGTCGTTCCTACCTTGTTATGTAACAGTAGCTGCAAAAAAACTTGTAAGTCTTGCACCGAATTAATTTTTCCAGTTTGAACTAAGCTTTCTAGCCCGTGAGAGAGAGTAAAAGAACCAGTGGGAAAAAAAGAATCGGCTAACTGCATCATTGCAAGTTGCTGGGTGATTTGGGACTGGATCATTAACTTTAATGGTGAGGATGAGTATGGTCAGAAAAGTTGAGGTGTTCGCTGGGCGATCTCGATTCATAATCTATTTTCAAACCAGGAATCTTAAAATCGGCGATCGTCGCTTCCATTACGGCTTCATCTACTGCTAGCTGAAGATAAATTTTGTCTTTTCGGACAATTATCGGCCAGTGATGATTGCCTAAAACATGACCTAGATGGATTAGTTTAGCAGGTAAAGTATTCGTTGAATTAGAGAAACTCAGCACCATTAATTTTTGTGGTACTAAATGAATTGAGACTAATTTTCCCGACTCGGTTTGAAATACATCCCCTTCTTGTAAAGAAAGTTGGCGACTTTTGATAATCCCTACAGCAACGCCAGAATCAGTATGAGCGTGGATTCTACCTTTAAGGCGATCGCTTTGGCTGAGATGAACTTCTAAACAATTTTCTTTAGTTAATCGTTGAGATAGTTCGGCATTTTCTTTGATATTTCCTAGATATTTGTTAGCTACTTCTGTCATTTCATTTATCATTTATCATTTATCATTTATCATTTATCATTTATCATTTATCATTTATCATTTATCATTTATTCTCCTTCGATAACATAGTTATTTAGCTAAAATAATGTTCAATGGTCAATGGACAATGTTTAATTACTTAGGGATATAGGGTAAAACAGGTTGATTGACTAGATTACGAATATGCTCTAAAGCTAGTTTAAAATATTGTTTGAGTTGAATAGTTTTATTAGCAAAAGCCCGAATTAGTAAGCCACAATCGCTCGGTAAAACTGAAGTTGCGACCATAAGATTAGGAAAGTTAGTTACTTGTATAGCTTCTAGTTCTTTACTTAATAGTTCTATATCTAGAGCGGGATAAACTGCGATCGCATTGCCCATAATTGGCAAAGGTGCAAACAACTTATTATCTTTAAAAAGATTAGATTTTCCTTGTAAGTGTATGGCATCAGTAAACAATAATTTTCCTGTTAGATCGGTAAGTTTTAAACGATTGAAATAATAACGAAATTGATAGGATTCTCCTTTAGCTAATCTTCCTGGTAAGATAATTTCGCTTAAAAATAATTTCGCAGTGCGATCGAGTTTAATTGAGATGTTTTGAGTTAAAGCAGCATCGCTATAAAGAATAATTGGTTCTGGCACTAATTCTAAATTGGCTTCTCGTCGCAATTCTATTTGATAATCAACTGTTGCTTGGCTATGCTCGAACGGCATTGGATGAACCTTAGTTGCAGCTTGGTCTGTAAGATATAAATTAGTATTATCTTCCAGTTGCAAGGACATTTTTAATTCATCTTTTGCTAATAAACCAGGTGATGTATTCATCGTATAAAAATATGCCCGATTAGTATTAGCACCATCCAAACGAAATACAGTCGATAAACGCAGGGGATAAGTTGTATATTGATGGGCGCAAATGGTTTTATTAGTGCGATCGCATTTGAGGTTTAATTCTAAATTGTTTTGATATTTCTCGTGCATCACAATTTATGTAGTGCCTCACTATTTGCTCCTACTGGTTTAAATAACAATGTTTCTAAAATAAAATCTTTGACTGTCTCTAAACCTTCTCCAGTTTTACAGTTAGTGTAGACAATAGGTTTACCCCGACGGTGTTCTGGTGCTTGCTGGCGAATCAAATCTAAGTCTGCACCCACGTAAGGTGCAATATCAATTTTATTAACTACTACTAAATCTGCTTGGACAAAACCAGGGCCATTTTTACGCGGAATATCATCCCCCGCGCCGACATCAATTACAAAGATATAAGCATCTACCAAATCGTAACTAAAAGTAGAAGCTAAATTATCGCCACCGCTTTCAATAAAAATTAAATCCAACTGAGGATAAAGTAACTCTAGATCCTGTACCGCCAATAAATTCATCGTCGGATCTTCTCGGATCGCCGTATGGGGACAGCTACCAGTTTCGACACCAATAATTCTTTCTGATGCAATAAATCCTTTACCCTTTAAACGATCCGCATCTTCGGTGGTTAAAAGATCGTTAGTGACAACAGCCACTTCAATCCCCTGCTGCGTCAACATGGGGACTAAACATTCTAATAGCGCAGTCTTACCGCTACCAACTGGCCCCCCAATACCCAATCTTGCTACAGATTTATTCATTTAACATTTAACATTTATCATAGAACATTGATTTAGCTAGACTTTGCCCTCAACTAAGGCATTAAAACCATATATTTCTTTAGTGCCTGCCACCGCAACTAAGGTTACAGTTCTTTCATCTCCTGGTTCAAATCTTACTGCCGTACCTGCGGGAATATCGAGTCGCATTCCTTTAGTAGATTTGCGCTCAAACTGTAGTGCAGAATTAACCTCAAAAAAGTGGTAATGAGAGCCAATTTGAATCGGGCGATCGCCTGTATTACTAACCTCAATCGTAATAGTTTCTCTTCCTGCGTTTAATTCAATTTCCCCTGGCTGGGTAATAATTTCACCTGGAATCATAATTGTCGTTTTGAATTTATTTGTTTAAAGTTGTTAGTAATTTTGTTCGTAGTGAAGCAGTGTGTTGGGCGGGTCAGATGCGGGTAAACCCTTTCTCGACTTGAAGCAACTGCTGAACCCGAAGGGCTATAAGCTATAAGCTATAAGCTTTTTAATTGATAAATGTTCAATGTTCAATGTTTACTGAATCGGATTATCTACCGTCACTAACTTAGTGCCGTCAGGAAAGGTTGCTTCTACCTGTACTCGATCGACCATTACTGGTATTCCTTCCATTACTTCATCAGGTTTCAAGAGAGTTTGACCGTAGCTCATCAGTTCAGCAACCGTTCTTCCTTCTCTAGCACCTTCTAAAATAGCAGCAGAAATATACGCTACTGCTTCAGGATAGTTTAGTTTGATGCCTTTTTCTTTGCGTCTTTCGGCAACCAGAGCAGCAGTAAAAATTAATAATTTGTCTTTTTCTTGAGGCGATAATTGCATGAATTTTGTTTGCTTGAGTCACCATGACGATTCTATCAGTAAATAAGTTATAAAAACGATATTTTGTATACAAAATTCAATCGAACATTCGGTTAAATATTGTGACGCTATTTACCATAAATAGTTAATTAACCTGAATTCCCGATCGGCTATAATTTTTATCTAACAAGCGATTAAGAACTACTGTTTTTCGGTAGAGTTTTTTGAATCGAACTAAAGCGAAAATATTTCAAAAGCTAATAGCTAATAGCGCACAAAGTGAAGCTTTGAAGTCGTCGTAAGACGACAGAGCCTGGAGGCTCTCGTCTGCGGAGCGGTCTGGAGCGTCCGACGAACGCGCTACGCTGATAGCTACCCTGACCAATAAATTTCCTTAACTTAAAGTCCCGTTAATTAAGTTAACAGTAATAGCAGGGTAAACTGATTCCAGGTAAATGATTGATTATTGGTTCGCTGTTGTAAAAAATCGATTTCCTCTCAATGCTAGTTAAAGGTTGCTCCTCGATCGCTCAATTACAGCAAATCTCGATTTTTTAAGATTTAGCGATCGCCCTATTAGAAAGTCTGGTTCTGTGTAGTCACGTTAGAGAATATCAACCAGATGAAATAGTAATGCACGAAAGCGATCGCATCCCTCAACAACTCCATGCTTTAATTAGAAAACTAGAAATTAAAAAGACCGCCGATAATGGCAAAGAAACAGTAGTGCGTTTGATTAGATTAATTCAATATTATGGCGATGCCTTGTTTAGAACGGTTATTTTGCAGGTTGTCGGAAGCGGTGGAAGTTTTGGAGAAAATACCTTTATTTCTAATGCCTATTCATATACCGCGATCGCGGAATCACTGTTAATACTATCTCCCCAGATCCAATCGATACGCCATTTTTTCACAGTCAAGAAACCCCTGAATCCAACAGATTCGCCTATAATTTAGCCGTTAATCGTCTTGGCAAAATTAGCGATATCGTTCCCCTAGTAGAGTTTTTGGCTTTGCCCAGTTCCCAGTGGATTACAGGACAAACCATTTGGATAAATAGTGGTTATTTAACTCGATAAAGATTGCTTTCTGGCAAGGCTAATTTTTATCTTGGCAATCGACAACTGCTGTCAATCGCTATTGTCAAGCATCGATCGCCAAACTAGCGTCTACTATAGCGCGCTAAGATCCATAGGGCAGAGCGTTCTAGCCCAACCAATATAGTAGTCATTCCCACGGCTAGACCAAACAACACTAAATTGTTTTCATTTCCAGCCTTCAGAGCAAAGCTTAGAGAAGTAGAAACGGCGGGGGGATGCATCGCATCAAGCGCAATCATCAGTAAAATAGTCAGAACCATTGCTATCCCGCCAGACAAAAAGCTAGAATCAAATATCGAATAAACGATCCAGTCTACAATAGCAGCCATTAATTGAGAGACAATTAGCGATCGCACCGTGTTAGTGCCGTGCTGTGGTTCTAAGTAAATTAAAAAAGCACTCGATGCCAAAGAAGCAAACAGAAGACGCTGCCGACTGAGTACTTCTACAAATGCCAGCACGAGTAATATAGTGGCAGTAGGCGCAGCAGCTAAAAAAAATTCGCCCTTGAGTCCTAATCTGTACCTAATAGAGTGACGGGGAGCTTGAGTCGATTTTAAGCCAGAATTTTGCTTCATGGTTAAAATTTAGGAGTAAGACAAAGAATTAAATTCAGCTATCTGTTTTGTCATCTATTGAAGGATAGCGTTTTTGTAGTGTATAGCAGATTCGTAAATCACCTATGTAGCGATCGTATACCGATAGATCTAATCGTTCTGCTATGGCTTCAAAGTTCCACTGATAATCTGTATCATCTCCAATACCTGCTGTTACGATCTTATCGGCATTGAGATCGAACAGTTGGGAATAATATTTTCGATCGATATTATACTCACCAGGCAAAAGAACACGATTTATCTTTTCTTCTACATTATTAACAATATTTATGATTACACCTCTAATCGCTCCGCTTTCTTTTGA
Source organism: Waterburya sp. (assembly GCA_965214815.1). Lineage (GTDB taxonomy): Bacteria > Cyanobacteriota > Cyanobacteriia > Cyanobacteriales > Xenococcaceae > Waterburya. Next base: position 5,288,052 of record CBDCCL010000002.1, on the reverse strand, counting down.
CAACCCCTTTATCTGTTGAGCATTATAGTTGCGATCGAGACGAAAATCTCCATAATGCTGTTTTATTTGTAGATATTCGTATAGCAAAAATATTTTTTTTCTTAATTTCAATACAGCTTTACCTGCGATTTTTATGGCAACATCTTTATCCGCTGTAAATTTTGGCGTTGCATCTTCATGGGATGGTGAAGGCTGACGCTTGAGACTGGGAGACTGGGAGACTGGGAGACTGGGAGGAATTATCGTATAAAATTTGGAATCATCCCTAAACTGTGCAACGCCCCCCGATTAAAGTAACATTGTTAAAAATTTCTGGGAATATGCTGGCTTTGGAGTTAATACCTTGATTTTTTTATTCGTAGGTAGTCAATTACCCGAGGCTCATCTCTTCACAACTTTGAAAGATGACTAGGGAGAACAAAGTCCGATAAAACCAATTAAAGGAATGATTTAAATACAGCTTAGAAGATAATACGAAAAATCTTGCTAAACTTTGAATCAAAGACAATTAATCTTAGCAACCAAAGCACGAGGCAAACTTTAATGAATACTGTTGTGCTAAATCTAGAACCAATTGTGTATTGCCAATAATGATTTAAACCTAGAAATGAACGCAGCAGGAGAATTAATTATTGTGCCACCAGTAGGAGGAGAAAGCGGAAATCAAGAAGCTGGATTAATCGCCGATTTAGAAATTTGGAATCGTCAAGCTAAATTGGGCAAAGTGTTTAGTTCTTCAACTATTTTTATCCTCCCCAATAGCGCAAAACGCTCTCCTAATGCTGCTTGGGTCAAGTTAGAACGCTGGTCAGCTTTAACCCTAGAACAACGTCAAAAATTCCCTCCCCTTGTACCCGATTTTCTAATTGAACTGCGTTCCCAGACAGATCGACTTGCACCACTTCGAGAAAAAATGACAGAATACATCAACAGTGGTTTGCCCTTAGGTTGGCTGATTAATCCTCGAGATACCAATGTAGAAATTTATCGACCGGGAAAAGCTGTAGAAGTTATACAAATGCCAGCAATTATTTCTGGGGAAGATATATTACCTGGATTTGAGCTGCAATTATAACAATATGTGCGATGCCTTCGGTGGCTCGCGCGATCGCCTTAATATTCATAGCTTCGATCGCTCTAGAATTAGGACGATCGCACTTCCCCGTTAAACGTTTTGTTAGAGTAATTATGTTTGAAAGTAAGTTTCCGCGATGGCTGTATTGGGGGTTGTTAATAACTTTCATTGTCGTCAATGGCTATTTTTTATTTCCCGTATTTCGCTATTTACAGCCAACGCTGATTTTAATCGTAACCGCAGCACTACTTGCTTTTCTGTTGAATTACCCCGTGCAGTTACTCGTGTCATGGAAATTTAAACGGGGTTACGCGATCGCTCTGGTATTTTTATTGGCACTCGTAATTTTAGGTACGATAACTTTTACCTTACTGCCCGTACTGCTTCGACAGCTATACGACTTTCCCCGTCGCTTACCAAGCTGGCTCGATTCTGGTAAGGAACAGTTACAGGCTTTTGAAATCTGGGCAACTGACAAAAATCTGCCCTTTGATGTTGCTGCATCGATCGCTCAACTAGAAGAGCGTTTTGCTACCGAAGTAAGGGCTTTACCCAGCTACATTATCAATTTTTTAATTGGAGCATTTGATAGCGGTTTAGAGCTTTTAATTACATTAGTATTAACCTTCTACCTACTAATTAATGGCGATCGCTTTTGGTCAGGAATTTGGCAGTGGTTGCCCGATGATTGGGGCGATAGGGTGCAGTCATCTCTCAAACAAAGCTTTGAAAATTACTTTATCGGTCAGGCGACGATCGCTTTATTAATGAGTATTTCTATTACTACAGCATTTTTATTGCTCAAAGTACCTTTCGGATTGTTATTTGGTATAGCAATCGGGGCTTTGGTACTGATTCCTTTGGGAGATATTATCGGTATTATTAGCGTTAGTTTGCTGACAGGACTTAAAAGTGTGGGGTTAGGAGTAGAAGTATTGGTAGTAGCAATTGTAATCGATCAGGCGATCGATAATACCCTCGCACCGCGTATTTTTGGTAATTTAGTCGGGCTTAATCCAGTTTGGATTATTATCTCTCTGTTATTAGGGGCTAAACTCGGCGGAGCTTTAGGCTTAATTTTAGCAGTGCCTCTGGCTGGGGCAATTAAAAGAGTCGCAGAAAGCAGGCATACTCAAGCAGATAATTTTACAGGGAAGCTTAAAGTTTAAAGCTCACCGCAACATTATTCATGGCGATCGAAGTTCGGACCTTATCACCTATGCTATGCGATCGCTTTTCTTAATTGAATTTTATTTTTCTTAGCAACCAGATTATCCCATCTCTCTTTTTTAAAATATCTTTCAACTGACTTTTGACCCGTAATTGTTTGACTCTTACAGCGTCTGGCAAGAAGGATAGCACGTAGAGTATGGCGCGATCGCCATCACGATCGTATCTATATGTAGCATTATTTTCTAGATTTCATATAAAAAAGCTAAAAGCGACAAAGTGTGGCGGGGCGTTCAAGCACCTGAAATGAATTCTGAGGGCGTAATCCGTGGGTCATATGCGACTTAAGCCTTTGTCGCGGACGTTGACCGCCCGAATCAGGTGACAGCGGGTTGGCTTTCCCCCATGAACAACTTTGTCAAGAAGCTAATAGCTAATAGCTTTATTAAAAATTACAATGGCATCTTACCGCCAGTAATCCCCATAACCTCACCAGTAATATAGCTTGATTCTTGAGAAGCAAGTAATACATAGAGAGGGGCAACTTCTGCTGGCTGTCCGGGTCGTTTAAAAGCTGTACTAGAACCAAACTTCTCTATTTTCTCTTGAAATTGTCCTCCGCTAGGCTGTAAAGGTGTCCAAAAAGGTCCTGGTGCTACTGCATTGACCCTAATCCCTTTTTCGGCTACCTGTAGTGCGAGTGCTTTGGTGAAGGCTGCAATCGACGATTTGGTAGAGGCATAATCTAATAGAGGTGCTGATGGGTCAAATGCCTGGATAGAAGTGGTATTAATAATCGCCGAACCCGCGTCCATGTGAGGTAAAGCTGCTTTGCAGATCCAAAACAAAGCGTACACATTTACCTTAAAAGTATTGTCAAACTGCTCGGTAGTAAGGTCCTCGATTGACTTTTGAGCAGTTTGCCGACCCGCATTATTAACCAGAATGTCTAGTCCGCCCATCTGACCGACGGCTTGTTCTACCAGAGTTTTGCAGAAGCTTTCATCTGAAATATCGCCTGAAATAGCAACGGCTTTTTTACCTTCTGCTTCAATCAGCTTAACTACTTCCTGTGCGTCTTTCGACTCACTATCTAAGTAGTTAATAGTTACATCCGCGCCTTCTCTGGCATAGGCGATCGCTACAGCACGACCAATACCAGAATCGCCTCCAGTAATTAGAGCCTTTCTTCCTTCTAGCCGACCAAAACCTTTATAGCTGGTTTCTCCATGATCGGGAACAGGATCCATCTGATGCGTATATCCAGGTCTGTCCTGTGGCTGTTTAGGAAAGGGGGGTTTTGGATATTGTTCGAGTGGATTTTGCTTAGTATACTGATTTACTGTTTTTGTATTGCTCATAATCATATTGTGCTTGTATCAAAAAATAACTAATTTTAAGCTGACAACTGCCCGCCAGTTACGTCGTAAAGTGCGCCCGTTACAAAGCTGCTGTCTGAACTACCTAAGAATACATAAGCTGGAGCTAGTTCTTCTGGTTGAGCAGCGCGCTTGATAATACCGTCGGTATCGTAGTTGCCTACCTTTTTTTCTGGCATAGTTGCAGGGATATTAGGAGTCCAAACTGGGCCTGGTACTATTGAATTTACCCGTATACCCCGCTCGCCTAAATTCAAGGCTAATGATTTGGTAAATGTATGCACTGCACCTTTAGAAGTAGAGTAGTCGATCAGCATTCCCTTACCTATTTTGCCGACAATACTACCAGTATTGATAATGATATCGCCTTCTTCTAAATGAGGTAGAGCAGCCTTGACCATATAAAAATAGCCGAAGACGTTAGTTTCCATCGTGCAACGAAACTGTTCTAAAGTAATGTCTTCAAACTTTTTCTGCACCATCTGGTAAGCAGCGTTGTTAATTAAGATATTTAGTTTACCAAAGCGATCGACTACTTGCGAAATTGCCGACTCACAATCTTCATAGTTGCGAACGTCACCTTTAATTATCAGACAGTCTTTATTGCCGATGTCTTTGACCATTTCTTTGGTCTTTTCGGCATCGCCATCATTTACGTTATAGAAAATCGCTACTTCAGCTCCTTCCATCGCATAGGCGATCGCTACCGCCCGACCGATCCCAGAGTCTGCACCAGTAATAAAGGCTACTTTCCCCTCTAACTTTCCTGCTGGAGAATAGTTAGATAGATCGCTATCTGGTTGGGGTGTCATATCCGCTTGGGAGGCTGGATATTCTAACTGCTGTGGCGGAATCTCATCGGGAGTTGGACGACGTTCTTTTTTGGTTACCATTTTTTATTCCTTCGTTGATGTTGATGATTAAATATTTATAGCTTTCAAACCAAGTTTTAAATTACTCCTGTTGTATGTTGTATATAGTCGATCGCTCAGTTTTTATGCCTACAAAATTTATTCAATATTTATTATTTGATTCTTTTTTTTATTAGTAATCGTCTATCAAAAGTAATAAACTTATTTTATTAATGATTATTAAATTCCCTTAGAACTTAAATGTTTTTTGATATTAAATCTTCAATCTAATACGGGCGTATTATTAAGATATAAATCGATTAATATATAAAATCAACAAATAAAATTAATGTTTATATCATGTTTTATAATAATCCGCGCTGGCTGTATTGGGGGCTGATAATAACTTTCATTATTGTCAATGGTTATTTTTTATTTCCCGTATTCCGCTATTTACAACCTACGCTAAATCAAGCTTAAAGAAAAAGTTGCATATTTATAACTATTTTGTAGTGAGACGGAGAAACTAGTTCAGTGTCGAGATGAATTTTTCCGCGACGTGCCGTATAGAAGCTTAGGGAAACCTCAAGCGACAGGCACTCAGGAACGAGCGTTAACAAATTTACAACTTCCTCGCAAGTGTCCCCACTCTCAATCGTAACGGAGTGGAGATAGGGTGGGGAAGGATAGCGCACTTATTTGAGGGTTCAACACCCGAAAAATAAGTTATTTGGGACTATCTTGCTGTTCGATATATTGTCTCAAACGCTCTATTGTTACTCCACCACTACTAGCAATGTAATAAGACCCAGACCAAAAAACTGGCTTCCAATATACTTTGTTTATTTCTTCGGTAAATTCCTTTCTCAGTATTCGACTAGAAGCACTCTTCAAGCTAGCGACTAACTGAGAAATATTATTATCTGGATGCAGGTCGATTAAGAGATGGCAATGGTCACTTTCTCCGTCGAACTCAAGCATGGTGCTTTTTTTGGCTTTACATATTCTTTGAAACACCTCAGACATTACTCTCATCATGTCTGAGGTAATTATTTTTTTACGGTATTTAGTCACCAAAACTAGATGCAGGTGAATTGAATATACAGAGTGAGAACCTTTGTGTGGCTTCATGTTATACTACCCATAGGTCAATTTGATAATTATGTTAACACGCCGTATCACATATCGCTTATATCCGTCTACCAGTCAACTTGATAAGTTGTTTTATTGGCGACGGATGCACGCATATTTGTACAACGGCGCGGTATCTAACAGAATTACTCAGTACAGAAAATTCAATCATTCTGTAGACTATTTTGAACAACAAGCTTCTTTGCCTGGATTCAAGCAAACCTGGATTGAATATAAAGAGTTAAATGCTGGCTCACTTCAGGCAACGTTAAAGCGTGTCGATTTTGCTTTTGCTCGGTTCTTTCAAGGATTAGCCAAATATCCAAAATTTAAACCAATTAGACGCTATTCAGGGTGGACATATCCTGACTCTAGACAAGGGTTCAAGGTGCATAGCAATGGTAAAAATGGCTATCTTGAATTAACTGACTTAGGGTGCAAAATTCAGATGCGCGGTCAAGCTAGAACTTGGGGTAAACCTACTACCTGCACTATTGTCTATCACAATGGGAAGTGGTACGCCAGCATTACCGTAAAGTGTGTTCCTCAAAGAAAAAGAGGCAGTGGTGCTATCGGCTTAGATATGGGATGCAAAACTGCTATCGCTGATAGTAATGGAAGCAAAATCGAACCACCTAAATTTCTTAAAGAAGCTCAATCTCAAATTAATAAAATATCTAAAGACTTAAGGAGAAAAAGAAAACCAGAAAAGAGAAAAATTAAGGCATCTAGACGCTGGAAGAAAACTCAAGCACGTCTAGCAAAGCTAAAAAGAAAAGTAGCAAACAAGCGTCATAACTGGGTTCATCATCAGGCGAAAGATATAGTTAGCTGTAATAGCCTCATCGCCACCGAAAAGCTCCAAATTAAGAATATGACACGCAAGGCGAAGAAAGGAAGTAAACGGAAAAAGCAGAAGACAGGACTTAACCGTTCTATTTTAGATGTTGGTATTGGAATGCTCAAACAGGCAATTAAATATAAGGCAATTGAAGCTGGAGCAATATATCTCGAAGCACCCACGAGATCGCTTAAGCCGACTCAAAGGTGTAATTCCTGCTGGAAGATTACGAAGAAAGCCTTGTCTGACAGACTGCACGTTTGCTCCAATCTGGGGTGCGGTCATACTGAAGATCGCGATATTAACTCGGCTCAAGTATGTTTAACTTGGGCGCGTGGGCAGGAATTGTCCTCGTTCAAGACTGCTGATGGGTCTAGCTCTACTGAAGTCGCCAAAGTGAAATGCTGCGGAGGTTTTCAGCAACTAGCCCAAACGAAGCGTCAGAAACTCATGGCTCAACAGAGTAGCCATGAGTAGTTCATGTTATTGGTAAATCTATGCTATTAATAACTACTTACCGATAAATGATAATTTCTAATATTTTAGCGATCGCTTATTTTATTTAACCTAAATGAACCAGATCGTTTTTGAAGATTGGCTAGCAGTATATGGCACAGAACCTAAAGAACTGGGTGTTTTGACTAAAGATACTTTGTTTTGGCTCGAAAACGGGACAACACAGCAGCTAATGCTAAACGATGTGGTGGGTTCGTTAGTTGATGGAGATAATTCCCTACTCGTACAGGCCTATCCTAATCGAGTTAGCCCCAAAGGTAAACAGCGAGTATTACAAGAATATCATTTTACCTGTCTAAATCGCCAGGCACAATTGCAGTGGCATCGGGCGATCGCCAATATTTTGCAGGGTAAACCAATAGATGCTGAAGTAAAACCGCGCCATTTACAGATTATTATCAATCCCGTTAGTGGTAGGGGTCAGGCATCTGAGATATTCGAGGGGGTACGTCCGATCTTTGACAAAAGCAATCTAACTTATACTGTTAAACAAACCAATAGCGCAGCGGATACTAAAAATTTAGTCAAGCAGTTAGATCTAACTAAGGTCGATGGATTAGTAATTGTGGGCGGGGATGGCACGATTCACGATGCGATCGCTGGTTTAATGAGTCGTCAAGATAGCCGTAGGGCGATCGAACTACCTTTGGGCATAATTCCTGGAGGTACGGGGAATGGTTTATCGAAAACTCTATTAGAACAATCTGGAGAGAGTTACGATCCGCTCAATGCTGCATTTTTAATTGCTAAAGGTAAACAGCAAACCTTCGATATAGCAGCGATCGAACAAAATGGTACTAAATATTATAGTTTTTTATCTCTAGCCTGGGGTCTAATTAGCGATGTAGATATTGAGTCGGAAAAGCTAAAATTTATAGGTGCTTTAAGATTCGATCTGTATGCTTTAATCTTAATTGGTCTGTTGCGTACTTACAAGGGCAGATTTTCTTTTATTCCCCATCCTGACTTTAAAAACCGCGATCGCGACCCCCAACCTAGGCATCGCTCTACTGAGCGCGGAAAATGGCAGGTAATTGAAGACGAATTTATTTTTATTTGGGCGATGAATACTGCTTGGGCTGCACACGATATGAACGTTACCCCCTATGCCCAGTTAAACGATGGCGCGATGGATGTACTGATTATGCGTAAGGGAACACCCCGCTGGGAGATTTTACAAGCCCTGTTACGCTGTGGCAAAGGCGAACATCTCGATCTACCTCACATGGAATATTACAAGGTACGTGCATTCCGCTTAGAACCTCTGACGGATAAGGGAATTTTGGTAGTTGATGGCGAACCCGTGGACTATTCACCAATCGATCTGAAGGTGATTCCTAATTTAGCCTGTGTTAACTGTTAGTTTGGTGTGGCGATCGCGCTTTACTAGAATTTGTTGGGTTAAGTCGTAATTAGCCCAAAGCAGCGATTTTATTTAATCTGTAAAAATAGGGATTGGGGATTAGGGATTAGGGATTAGGAAACAAGCCCATGATAGACAAAGGTTTTGAGTCTTTAGAATTTTATCACGATAGCTTGAAACTACTTAAAGCAACTTATCGCTTGGCAAATGATCTGCCCAATCATGAACGCTACAATTTAAGTGACCAAATGCGCCGAGCTTCTTGTAGTATTTTACTGAATATTGCACAAAGGCTTTAGCCGCATGTAGGTTACGGTCGCTACCATTTCTTGATGCGCGTTCCCTTGCGCCTTCGGACGACGCGGGGTCGCATCGCTATTTAGAGCGTTTACGATTCCTCTATATCGCTCGTGGCTCTTTATCTGAGACAAAAGAGTGCTTTTATTATTGCTGAGAGCTTAGGTTATTGCACTGCCGAACGCAAGCTGGAGCTTGCCGACGTTGCCAAAGGCAACGGCGAATCGCCATAGGCGATTGATTGGGTGCGCTCTCTTAAAGAGAAGATTGAAAAGAATCTTAATGGCTATTGTCGTTTTATCAAGTCTCAACAACAAGGTCAACGTTCATCGGGACTCAGCGTCCTGATGCTGCGTTGACTTCGTAAAAATGAATATGGAAACAAATACATCAAAAATTAATTCTACTGGTTATTCTTATCCCCAGTCTCCAGTCCCCAGTCCCTAGTCCCTAGTCCCTAATCTCAGTCTCAACTAACTAGCTAGCACGTAAATACTCTCCACTTGATGCTTCTTTTTCCAATTTTGCGATCGAAGCAAGATCTTCGTCAGCTTGACTGCCATCCTGTCCGTTTTTAGGTCGAATTTTGGGAATTTTGCAAAGAGATTTTGGACTACGTACTTTAGGTATCTGATTGAGAATAACGATCGCACCAGTACGCTTAGTCTCGATGGTAGAATCGAATAAAATATCTTCGACTTCAACTGTTAAAATTGCTTCGATTATAGTTTTTAACTTAAGCTTTATTACATCGTTAATAGCCAAATTCAAATTTTCGATTATTTGGTATTCACTATGTTCATTAATTAAAACTTGTTCTACCCCCGTTAACGCATTTTCAACGACAATTGCTAACTGATTGCCAAAAAACTTACTGGTTACTTTCCCAGGCGAATGTTCCAGCTCTTGTTTATATAACTTATGAATTTTCTGAGACAAATCTCTTTCTAAATCTCCAAAAGTAGGCAGTTGACGTTCCATAGTTTTAGCACCAATAAAATACTTGTAAATAGTTACTTAAAGTGAAAAGATCGAGTCAGATAAAGAATTGTGGCTGGAATTTCCCCTCTATACCATAAGAAAGACTAAGCTCTTATAGATAGTAAGATCGATTGACTCATAAGTAATATTAGTAACGATTTAATAGCTTCTATAGAGATTAGGATCGAGCTATAACTCGTTTGTGACTATCTTTAACAGAATAAACTATTAGTTATACTGTGTATGTTCGATATCATACAGAGTCTAACATTTAATTAGAACGAAGTAATAATGTTTTTGGGTAATAGAATTACTCCTTGCTTCTTACTTGACCTCAAAAAGTTAGGAGCAGGCTGACTTGATACTTAATTTTTAACCCATACTTCTAAGGGAGCATCAGAAAATTAATATTAATTAACTATATACTTTTGATTATATAGTGTTTTGCAGTACAAACTAGGACAAAGCTAAAAAATTAATTTCTTAGCTTATATATAGCAATCCCAGGTCATTCATTAAAATATTTTTTTAATAAACCACGGAGGCACAGAGGACACAGAGGTCAGCCATTCCCCGCACAGATTCGGCGGGGCTTGACAGCCTGGAGGCTGTCGCCGTTGCGAAGCAACGTCGGTGCGCAGAGAGCGCACGACCGCATTCCGCGGTCAGAAAGAAGAGAGTTTTTCACAATTCATCCCTGATTGCTATATAAGATTCATAATTTATTGCATATTTAGTTTAGGTAACAGCAATCTTGCTTGTGTTTGCAGGCGTACAGAAACGGAATGATTAAAGGAGCGAAAATGAATTTGATGATTTGTAATTTAGAAGAGAGTGTAGAAAGATTATGGCTGCTCAACGTCTTCTAGTTATTGACGATAATGAAGATAGCAGAATATTAACTAAGTTTGCCCTCGAAAGTCAAACAGACTGGAAAGTCTTAACGGCTTGTAGCGGAGTAGAGGGCGTTACTAAAGCAGAAACCGAACGTCCTGATGTTATTCTTTTAGACTTCATAATGCCAGATTTAGACGGAGTAGCCGTTTTAGATGTTTTAAAATCAAATCTATTTACCTGTTCGATTCCCGTTATTTTCATCACAGCTATGGTTGAAACTATGTTACTTTCCCAATTAAAAAATACTTTAGCAATTGGGGTAATTACTAAACCTTTTGACGTTATTAATTTTGATTCACAGATAGCAGAAATTTGTAAATGGAAAACAATTAGTATCCTGTAGGGTAAGCAACAAACAGTAACAGAAATACGAATATAAAAAAGGCGGGACTAACCCACCTTTACAAAATATGAATTGAATGTTCTTTTTAGCGATCGACCGAACCCATAATGATATCTACACTACCGAGAATCGGCATGATATCCGCCAGCTTAACGCCCTTGAGCAATTCTGGCAGAATTTGTAGGTTGTTGAAGTCAGCAGAGCGAATTTTCCAACGCCAGGGGAAGACGTTATTATTACCGATAATAAAGATCCCCATTTCCCCTTTACCAGTTTCCATACGGACATAGTGTTCTCCTTCGGGAATCTTAAAGGTAGGCGCGACTTTTTTGGCGATGTACTGATATTCAAAATCATTCCATTTCGATTTACGTCCTTCCGCCATTCGTTTAGCTTCCAGGTTTTCGTAAGCACCACCAGGAATATCTTTTAATGCCTGACGAATAATTTTAATTGATTCGCGCATCTCACGTACCCGCACTAAATAACGTGCAAAGCAATCCCCCGCGCTTTCCCAATGAATATCCCAGTCCAACTCGTCATAACATTCGTAATGGTCTACCTTGCGTAAATCCCACTTAACCCCAGAAGCCCGCAGCATGGGACCCGATAGACCCCAGTTAATTGCTTGGTCGCGAGTAATTGTACCCACACCTTCTACACGACGACGGAAAATAGGATTGTTGGTAATGAGCTTTTCATACTCATCGACTTTAGGATCGAAGTAGTCGCAAAAATCACTACACTTGTCAATCCAGCCGTAGGGTAAATCTACCGCTACCCCACCGATGCGGAAGTAGTTGTTATTAATTAATCGCTGTCCCGTAGCAGCTTCCCAGAGGTCGTAAATTAACTCCCGTTCGCGGAAAATATAGAAAAAGGGAGTTTGTGCGCCCACGTCCGCCATGAATGGGCCAAGCCATAATAAGTGGTTGGCAATGCGGTTTAACTCCAGCATAATTACTCGAATATATTGAGCGCGTTTTGGCACTTCAATACCCGCTAGCTTTTCGGGCGCATTTACGGTAATTGCTTCGTTGAACATTCCCGCAGCATAGTCCCAACGACTCACATAAGGGACGTACATTACATTAGTGCGGTTTTCGGCAATTTTTTCCATACCTCGATGAAGATAACCGATTACAGGTTCGCAATCGACTACATCTTCCCCATCAAGAGTCACAATCAGGCGTAAAACACCGTGCATTGATGGATGATGGGGTCCCATGTTCAAAACCATGGGTTCGGTTCTAGTTTCTATCTGTGCCATAAATTAGCAATTCTCTTGTAAGGAATTATTATCTGCTACTACTACTTTGTTATATATCTTATCTATTTTCTCGACCTGATTTGAAGCGAAGTTAGTTTTAGCAAATTTCTAGCCCATTATTTTATTAAAGCTACAGTTTATTACAAATTTATCGCTATTTGCTAAAAGTTTAGTAATGGTTAAAAATTCTGCTCTGATTTTCAATTATTATTGTTTCAAGCGCGAGTGGAAGGAGCGATCGCTATGATAGTTAGAGAAGATAATATTGGTTCTCTTTTACAACCTTTTCAACATTTTGGGGTTAATTTGGGTCTGGAGAGAATTAAAAAATTACTGGCAGATTTGGGTAATCCTCAAGATCGAGTTCCCATTATTCACATTGCGGGAACTAACGGCAAAGGATCGGTCTGTGCTTATCTTTCTTCTATTTTAACCGAGGCTGGTTATCGAGTCGGACGCTATACATCACCTCATTTGGTTCATTGGAGGGAGCGAATTAATCTTAATAGACAACCTATTAGCGATCGCGATTTAATTGAGATTTTACAAGACATTCAATCAGTAATAGTTCCTGAATCTGAAAGCCCGACTCTATTTGAAGTAATTACCGCAGCAGCCTGGCTATATTTTGAGCGATCGCAGGTCGATGTTGCAGTAATGGAGGTGGGCTTGGGGGGACGACTCGACGCGACCAATGTTAAAGACAGTACTTTGGTTAGCGTTATCACTTCTTTAAGTAGAGAACACTGGCAGCGTTTGGGCCCTACTCTTGCTGATATTGCTGGCGAAAAAGCTGGGGTAATTAAACAAGAGTGTCCTGTTATTGTCGGTCCTTTACCTCCTGAAGCAAAAGAAGTAGTTGTAGCTAAGGCGCAGGAATTGGACGCACCGATTACTTTTGTCGAACCAGCTAGAGAAATTAATATTTCTGCTGCTAATAATGTTAGATGGGCAAGATATGAAGATTTAGAATATCCCTTACCCCTACTGGGAACAGTCCAGCTAAATAATTCGGCACTGGCGATCGCTACTATAAAAATCTTACAGCAACAGGGATGGCTAATACCCGAACTAGCAATTCAAACTGGCATCAATAAAACCCGTTGGCAAGGAAGATTACAGTGGATTACCTGGAAAAGCCAACCTCTATTGATAGATGGGGCGCATAACCCCGCAGCAGCGATCGCCCTACGACAGTATGTAGATACCTTAAATAAGCCCGTTATCTGGATTATGGGAATGCTATCTACTAAAGATCATGAAGATATTTTTGAAGCTCTTTTAAAACCAGGAGACGAACTACATTTAGTTCCCGTACCCAATCATAGTAGTGCTGAACCAGAAGAATTAGCTGCATTAGCTAACCAAGTTTGTCCCGATCTAGGTCGTTGTCAAACCGATCGGGATGTATCCCAGGCTTTAGATGCAGTCATGAGTCAAGCAAACACAGACCGAGTAACTGTACTATGTGGTTCTTTGTATCTCATTGGTCATTTATACGAGCGTACCGAACATTCTGATTCACTCAACTAGCCACTGCATCGCTGTTTTATAGTCTTTAAGATTGCTCTAGATAAATGAACTACCACCACTTGCTCTAACGAGACGAAGTAGTGGTTTCTAGCTTCGCTGGGTGCTGCATTACCTTGGTCTTGCGACCACGATCCTGTCTTACACTCCCTCCACCAGCAGAGACGGCTGTTCCATCCGTCTTTAGTATTCTGATCCCTTCTGCCCTGATATTTTTTGAAGCTGCCTCGTCGCGGTCGTGCTTTTTGAGGCATTTGCTATTAATGCAAATCCACTCTCTAATACTCAGATCCATCTTCGGTTGCTGAGTTAGACAATCAGGGCAGATATGCGAACTAGGAAACCATCTATCTATCTCAACCATTAGCTTATCCTCTCTTTCGAGTTTATAGCTACAAAAGTTAAGGAGTATTCCCCATCCACAATCAGATATATGTTTGGCTAATTTATGATTACGTACCATACCCTTTACAATGAGGTTTTCCACCACAATGACTTTGCTTTCGTTGACCAATTTTCTACTTAGCTTGTGTAAGTAGTCATGACGGGCATTAGTTATTCGTGCGTATATCTTAGCTGTTAATTTCTTAGCTTTGGCTCTGGTTTTAGAACTTTTTTGTTTGCGAGCTAGCTTCTGCTGCTTACGTTTTAAGTTTTTCTCATGCTTTTTGAAGTGTCTGGGATTAGCATACTTACTTGTTTTGATTCCATCATGAGCAATTATAAGATCGCGAATTCCCAAATCGAGTCCAATAATTTTATCTCCACCACTGGAAATAAAACAAGCTTCTACTTCATACAGTATTGAAGCAAAATACCGATCCGAACTATCTTTTGAAACAGTTACAGTCTTTATCTTTCCCACATACCTACGGTCAAATACTGCCTTAACCAAACCGATCTTAGGTAGCTTTACGTAATTGCCATCAACAGATGTATGCTGGGGGAATCCTACCGATTGTTTTCTATGCTTGGATTTGAATCTAGGATATCTCGCTCTTTTCTCAAAGAAGTTAATAAATGCGCGAGACAGATTAAGAGTAGTCTGCTGCAAAGACTGAGAATACACATCGCTTTTGAGCCATTCATACTCTTTCTTTAACTCAGGCAACAGAGCATTTAACCCAGAACGAGATATACCCTTGCCCGTCTGTTTATATGTTTGGTTACAGATACTGAGAGCGTAGTTCCACCAGAACCTACTACAGCCCATAGCTTTCGCTAGTTGCTGCTGTTGTTCGGAACTTGGATATAGTCGTATTTTTTGAGCTACTCGAATCATATTTATCATCATACTATAAAATGATAAAAAGACAAAAGATGTCCGCTATCCATCCCCCACTTGCTTCCGAAAGATGGGGGAATTCCGCTCATTTTTGTTAAATATACCCCTGAAATGTTTTCAAGCCTGATAGTTAGAAATCGTTTCGGGGGACAGCCTGCGTAAAATCGGAATAGCGCGATCGCCCAAACCGCTTAAGTTTTCCACTAAAACTAAGTATTTATTATCATCCAAGTAGTCTCGATAGGGAACTGTATCATCTGCCGTACTGGTCGCCCAGCCTGCGCCACCACCAATAAACACGCTGCCCATCGCACCACCAAGCGCACCAAGAATCCCGCCTACTATATGATTACCTGGATCTCCAGCCCAGTCTAAATTATCTAAGCCCGTAATCAGATTAAATACATATCCGCCAATAAAGCCAAAGGGAACGAGCCAATACGCCATAAATCGAGCTTTTTTTCGGGCTTGTTGTTTGGGGTCATATAATCCAAGCTCGTCGGCAGACTTATAACCTCTTCCCGCGATCGCAATTTTACTCAGCGGAATTCCCGATTTTTCTAATGCTGTGTAGGCTTCTTCGGCCTTAATGCGATCGGGTAATACAGCAATTAGATAATTCATTGTTTAACTCTAAATTATAAATCGAACATCATGAGTTTATCCTATCTCAACTGAGGCATTCGATTTTAGGTATTTAACAACAAGTATTAAAGATTGCAGTATGTTAGTCGGTTAGGACAGAGAATTAAACTGCACGGTCTGTAGTAAGTAGCAAATACGTATTGCTAAATAAATTATTTACGATTTATTTCCGCCTGACAATTATTTTCATCAATGAAGAATTAAAATTATTAGCGATCGCCAATCTAACGCCTAGTGAAGAATATTGACTCTGTAATTCTGCTAAACCACAGCTAATAACCATCGCTGCCAACAACATAACAGACAAATTACGGACAAAAACCACGTCATGTACTAATTTACTTATTTCGGCTCTAACTTCGTTAAACATATAACCTCTCATGTCGGTTCTATATCTAAATAGCGATCGCAAAACAATAGTTATGCAGTGTCGTCCGAAAAAGTCGTGTAGATCTCAAAAACTAGCGATCGTGCTGATAATAGTCGATCGTCGTTTGTCGATAGAATAAAGGCATTCCCGTGTCGTAGTATTGTCCGTCAACTAAATAGGCGATCGCTCCATATTGCTGATTTAATTTATCCAAACAGGTCGTTAACTGAAATTCCCCTTTGAAACGCTCATTATTGCTAATTTCTGCGCCTAATAAATCAAAAATATCCGATTCTAAGAGATACATCCCAAAAACGCCGAGAAATTCCCCTTCTAACATTCCTGGTACTCGTAAATGTTCCCTAGCATATTCTAAAGTTGGTTTCTCGTAAATTTTGGCGATATCTAAAATAGAATCTTTTTGCCATTTACCACTAACGCAGCCTGCTTTATGAATAATATCGGCACTCATTACGGTAATACTAATAACGCTAGTATTCACCTGCTGATAGATATCTACCACCTGGGCTGCACAGGATAATTTATTATTGGAAGTGTAAACATGATCTCCTAATAACAGTAAAAATGGCTGACCGTCTACCCAGTCTTTAGCACAAAAAACAGCATGACCGTAGCCCTCTTGTTCGGCTTGAGTCAGAATAGTTACGCGATCGCCAATACTCTGTAAATACTCACTGTACCGTTTGTTTTCAGCAGAGAGTTTTTGCCATAGTTCGGGTTTAGGAGGAGATTTCAATACTTCCTCAAACAAATCGCGATCGCACTGTTGCACCACAATTGCGATCTCTTCAATTCCCGCACTGACAGCCTCTTCGATAATCGCTAAAATAATCGGCTTGGCGCGTCCATCTCGACCGATAATTGGAAACAATTCTTTCTTTAAAGCCTTGGTAGCGGGATACATCCGCGTACCGAAACCCGCAGCAGGAATAACCGCCTTGCATACTTTATTAGACATATTTAAACAATTACTAACCACTAACAACTAACCACTCTATTAATACATTTCGTATTTCAACAGGGTACAGGGGATCGCACCGTTATAGAGTTTAATTCGCTTAGAAGTCCTCAGTCCGACTCGTTTAGAGAGCTTCATGCTACCTGTAAGAATATAAGCCGTCCAGCCTTTAAACCTCTGCTTAAAAACATCTCCTAAAAGCTGATATAGTTCGCCTAATTCAGATTCTTTACCCAACCTTACACCATAGGGAGGATTACAGATAATTATTCCGCGATCTGCGGGTGCTTCTATAGTGGATAGTTCCTGACGGGCAAACTTTACGTAGTCTTCTAACCCAGAACTTTCGGCATTGACAAAAGCCTGTCTGATAACGTTTAAATCGCGATCGCTGCCAATAATCGGTACGTCAATTTCGTATTTTTGGCGATCGCTAGCTTCTTCTAATAAACTCTGCCACAAATTGCGATCGTAATCTAACCAGGTTTGAAATCCGAATTCGCGATATAGTCCAGGAGCGATGTTTAAAGCTTTTAAAGCTGCTTCAATTGGTAAAGTTCCACTACCGCACATCGGATCGAGAAAGGGTAAGTCTGGTGTCCATTCCGCCATCTCTAACAGTGCTGCTGCTAGAGTTTCTTTCAGCGGTGCTGCACCAATTGCAGGACGATATCCCCGACGATGTAAACTAGAGCCAGAGCTATCGAGACTTAAAATGCAGTGTTTGTCTTCAATATGAGCATTGATTAGTAAGTCGGGGTTTTCGGTATCGACGCTAGAGCGTTTTCCACCTCTAACTTTTTGCCAGTCGGTTATCGCATTTTTAATTTGTAAAGCGGTGAAGTGAGTATGATTGAGATGCTGGTTTTTTCCCGTACAGGTAACTGCTAGAGTCATCTCAGGATCTATATATTCAGACCAATCTAGCTTTTGTACGCTGCGGTATAGTTCATCACCATTAAAGCTTTTTACTTTGGCTATCGGCATCAAAATCCGAAAAGTAGTTCTCGCCCACAAATTAGCTTTGTAGAGTAGTTTCTTATCTCCTTTGAAGTGAACACCAGTAAAGTCTGGTCTCACCTCTTGCGCTCCAATGAGGGCTAATTCACGAGCAGCAACTTCTTCTAAACCACGAGACACCGTAGCAAAATAATTATTCATATAGCAATCGTAAATCATTTGTGAGAATATTTTTTTTGATAAACCACGGAGGCACGAAGAACACGGAGTAAAGATAAGAGAGGGTTTCTTATAAATCATTCCTGATTGCTATATCGATCGCAAGGCAAACCTTTAGCATTTATCATTTATCAGCTTAAATGTTTAATGTTCACCCTCGACAATAACCTCAACGGGAGAAAGGCTTTAGCCGCATCTGACCCCCGCAACGGTTTTGTCTCGCAATGTTAAATGTTTAATGTTCAATGTTTAGCACTGTCGTACACAATCGCGCCCTGAATTTTTTGCCTCATACAAAGCACCATCAGCAGCACGAATCAAGCTATCGACATCATGACCATGTTGGGGAAAACAGCTAACTCCAATAGAAACAGTAATTGTTTCGAGCGATCGATCTTGGTATTTTAATTCTAGTTCTTTTATTCCCTTTCTAATTTGTTCGGCACGAATAACAGTATCTTCAATTGAAGCATCGGGCATGACAATTACTAGTTCTTCTCCGCCATAACGACAAGGAATATCATATTGTCTAGTTTGACGCAAAAGATAAGTAGATACTTCTTTTAAAACTAAATCCCCAGCACTATGACCATAAATATCATTAAAACGTTTGAAGCGATCTACATCTAGTATGATTACACTAATAGTCTGTTGTTTTCGGCGTGAGCGGTCTATTTCTTTGCTCAAGCATTCTTGCAAATAGCGACGATTGTACAGTCCAGTTAAGGGATCGCGAAGACTTTGATGTCTCAGCTTTTCTTGAAGTTTGAGATTGGCAAAAGACATAGCAATATTTTGTGATACGGTTGTTGCCAACTCCTGAACCATTGGGCCGATCTTTTTAGTGTCATCAAAACGCAGATATAGCATCCCCAAAGTTTTTCCTTTGGCAATCATCGGTGAACACAAAGTTGGAGAATTACAGGTTGTGTTGATATGAGCGCAGTAAAGTCTATCGATTTGGGGATAAACTTGATGAATATTACCCCGACGAAGCGACCAACATTCATCAGGTTCAAAATTACTTTCACACATGGCTATTCCCCAACTAGCGATCGCCTCTAACAAATTTTTGTTATTATTCATCAAGTAGACTACGCCATGACTATTAGGAAATAGAGGTTGCAATAAGTCAGTTAATACTATTTCTGCTTCTCGAACAGTCAAACAAGCCTGCAAAAATTCATTCATTTTGGCTAACTTAAGCCTTTCCTCATGCCATTTTTCTAAAGTTTCCACTTTTTCAGCTAATTCTGAATTTAATCTAGCTGTTTGAGCCTGGATTTTTTTGGCTTCGGTAATATCTTCAGAGATACCCAAGATCTGCGTTGGCTTACCCGCTGAATCTCTTTCAAAAACTGTGTCTTTACTCTGTAACCAGTGCCAATTACCGGAACTATCTTGCATTCGATACTCTATTCCTAGATAGTCATCATCTTTTAAACTAAGACATCGTTCGTGATGTTCAATGATGAAGTCGCGATCTTCAGGATGCAGTAATTTATCAAATAGCTGCACATTCATTTGTTCTATCTGTGCAGCAGAATAACCGAGTATTTCACCTACAAAATGATTGTGATAGACGTTGCATTTATCCTCCAAGTCGTAGATGTAAAGTAAGCTTGGGGTAAGATTAGCTACTCTATCCATCAAGATATTATTTTCTTTTAAATCTTGATTAGCTAATATTAGAGCAGAAGTTCTTTCTACTACTTTTTGCTCTACTTCTCGATCTAACTGAGAAATTTTTGCTTCGGCAGTTTTTCTAGCTGCTATCTCTTTTTCCAATTGTCGGCTACATTTGGCTGAAACATTTTCTAAAGGTAGATGATAATTTCGGTGAAACCAAAAAATTACTGTGTAGATGCTACAGCAAAATCCTACTGCTAAAATCGTTTCTACTTCTGTATAGCGATCTACCGCCAAAAATATCTCTCTAGATTTTAAAATATGAAGGCTGCCAAAACAGATAAAAAATAGACTTAATAAACCAAGAAGATATTTAAATCGATTTTGCTTATGATATATATTGTAAATTAAACCCAGAGCCATTAAATAATAAGCAGCAGCATTAACAATACTACTAAAGTCTGATTCTGACAGTAAAGTGATCTGGAGTATCTTAATATTTGATAAAGCTATCATAATATTTTTATCTCGCTCTTTGCTAAATTATCTGTAGCTTGTGAAGAAAATATTTACCTTTAATAAAATAACTTTATACTTTCTCAACGTCTATAGTTCGCTAGTTATAAGTAATTACCGAAGTAACAACAATAGAGAATAGATTATGTACTTTTATCGATGTTTTTTTTACAGCTTATTTGTATAAAGCTACGTAGGTTTTTCCTGGTTAGTTCATTAATAAAATATAGATAATAGTTTCTTTGGTATTCATTTATTACTTATTACTAAATCTAATAATAAGTAATAAATACTTTTGGTCTATTGAAAAAACTTATCTTCGATATTTCACCTATTAAAAATTAAATTTTTTAAAATAATAGTCTACAGCATCACAACTACTTAAAAGTTAGTAAAAATGCCAAATTTTTGGATTTTTAAGGGCAAATATAGCCTTTCTCGCCCTTAGTGAAGTACATCCTTGAGCTTGGTTAATATCTACCCAATCAACCCTAAAGGACTAGCTGAGTTCTGCGGACTAGGGTATCGCTTCCGCGTCGCAATCAACAAAAGCCAAGGTTGTTAAACGTACCTCAATGATAATGAGAAACGCTATTTATGATTCTTACCCATAGGTCTAAGGTTTGAATGCTAAAGCGATAAACATACTTATGGCGTAATCTTCCTAACTTTAATTAATCTTTTAAGATACTGTAGAATTACCAGACCAAATAAGATCGATCCAGCACAAGCTAGCCAGAAATAATTAGTATAGGGATTATCTAACGCCCATCCCCCTAAAGGTGGCCCGATAAAGTAACCGATCGCCCAGCATTGTGAGTTAATAGATAGATATACCCCGCGTAAAGATTCGGGGGCTAAATCTGCCACGAAACCAGAAGCTACGGGGGTATAAGATACCATGCCTAAAGACATTGCTCCTAAAGCAGCGATCGCGATAATCAGCGTATTGTCGCTTGTCGTTCCCGTCATCCAAACTAAAATAAATGCCACACCCCAAATTAATAGCGAGAAACTCAGGGCAGTAATTCTACTAAAGCGGTTGAGAAACCAGGCTACAGGTAGTTGACACACAGCAGCAAAAACAATATGCCAGGTGAACAAGCTGCTAATAGTCTGTTCTGAAACCGTTGCCGACCCTAGCCGAACAAAGTTTTTGAGATAGAGAGGCATGGTAGTTTGTACCTGGGACAGATAAACAGTAAATAAAATATTCACGGCTACAAATACCATAAAGGCGCGATCTCGAAATGCTATAGACCAGCCGTTGTCTCTGTTTGTAGTCGGTTGTGACTTAAATTGATAAGTCTCGGCGATCGCGAAATAAATTATGGCAAAAAAGATAGTGAAAGAAATTCCGTCGATAATAAACAGAGTGCGATAGTTACCAGAATTGGCAATTAAAGCTCCTCCCAATACCACTCCCAAACTCAAGCCCAAACTGTCAGCAAGTCTGGTTATGGCAAAGGCTTCGTTGCGCTGCGGGGGTGTAGTTAGATCGATAATTGCTGCTTCAGTAGCCGGCCAATACATTCCGACACCAAAACCCATTAACAAATTTCCGATAACGAGGGTTGGAAAATTGCTGGTCAACGATAAAACCACGTCTGCCAATACCGATGTAGCAGCAGAGGCTAACAAAATCTTTCTACGTCCCCACTTGGGCGAATCTACACCTTGTCCGCCCAAAAATCTACCTACCACTCCCGAAACCGAACCGCTACCCAAAGCCACGCCAACTAAAGTAGAAGAAAGTCCTACAGAGTTGACAAAAAAAATTGGTGCGTAAAATAAAGTAAATCCAGTCCCGATTTCTGATAACAGCCTTCCTGCTGCCAAGATCCAAACCTTGAAACTAAAATCTAGTATTCGAGACATTCAATTTGCTTAATTTATTAATTATAATGCTGTTTGAGTGGGCGATCGCGATCCTTTAGGACTATGCGACCCATAAAGCATACCCTTCGGGTCATCGCTTTAATATTATTTATCTATCAGCGAGCTAGGGCATAAGAAAGCTTCTAGATAATTAAGATATTAAGAACTTTTCTCTTAGCGCGATTCGGGGTTTATAGCTGTAAAGCTACCCTGCTGTAGTTTTTACTTCAATCGCTAGTTACAGCCACAAACGATATAATTTACATCTAGATAAACAAATTAGCAATAACTTCTTTCGATTTTAGTAAATATTTAACTCTGTAGATAGATGTTACATAGGTACAATAGAAGTGATGCTAGGTTATAAAGTATAAATACCTATAATAGCCAACCCTGAAGAATAATTTATTCGTACTTACTAAAACGTATGTATAGCGATTTTCTTGAGGTAAGTGTAAACAAACACTATAAATAGATAGGTAGGAAATAACACAACCTTATTGAACACAAGAGGACAAAAGATGAGCGATATACAAGAACAAATACAAAAAGAAAGAGAAGCTGCAAGACAGGTCTGTAGTACTGAAGGAGATGGTTCTCAAAACTGTGCTGCTGCTTGGGATACAGTAGAAGAATTATCGGCAGAAGCATCACACCAAAAACAAAAAGCTCCTAAGAAAAGTTCTTTAGAGCAATACTGTGATGAAAATCCCGATGCTTTGGAATGTCGAGTTTACGAAGACTAGCATTTAATAAAAGTCTACGGTCAAACAATTAAATAATTTGTCAAGGTGAGAATACAATGTGTTCTCATCTTTATTTTTGACGAAGTCAACGCAAGCCCCGTGCTTTTAGCGCGGGGTACTGTTGACCGCACTCGGCGAGGAGAGATTCATGTAGTTTGACGTTCTCGCCCTCCTTAAAAAGAAGGGGATTCACTTCATTACTAAAATGAGTTTCCTCTTTCAACGAGCCGACTTACGAGTCACAGTTTCCTGTATCAAGCAGAGATCGTTCTCTCTAGAGGCGTTACTTTCCGTCCGCCCGACGGTAGCTGATAGTTGTTTTAAGCTGGATTTGAGGATGTTTTTGGCTGCGTTTTCGTCTCGATCGGCAACATAGGAACAGTTATGACAAGAATGAGTTCTAGTACTCAAAGTCTTAACTACTGGTTCGCCACAATTAGAACACTTAATACTGGTATAATTTGGGTTAACTGCAATTACAGGCACACCATAAACCACTCCAAAATACTCCAGCCATTCTCGGAAGGATCGCCAGCTAACGTCATTAATCGACTTGGCTAGCTTGTGGTTTCTGACCATATTTCGCACCTGTAGGTTTTCAATCGCTAGTAAATCGCTAGATTTTACGACGTGCTGGGCTAACTTACATACCCAATCGTTACGTCTGCGTGAAAGCTTGAGATGCGCTCTTGCTAATCTGTTTCTGGCTTTTTTACGGTTATTACTTTTCTTTTGGGTTCTCGATAGACGACGCTGTAATCTTTTTAGCTTGCGCTCGTCTTTCCTCAAAAACCGAGGATTATCTACCTTGTTTCCCAAATTATCGGTATAAAAATGGCTCAACCCAACGTCTAACCCACGTTGTACTCCCGTTAGTTCTTTATCTACCCTCCTGTCTACATCTAATACAAACTGAGCATAGTACCCGTCACACCTCCTAATCACTCTAACTCGTTTGATTTGAGTTAGTTGATAGAAATGTAGGTCGCGACTTCCCCAAAGCTTGAAATTACCAGCTTTAAAACCATCACTCAACTTCAAATAGCGTCGGCACTCACTTAACTTCCAACCGCTAGTTTTGTATTCTACCGAATCTCTGGTTTTATATGGCGCAAACTTAGGGTATCCTTTTTTTCCTTTAACTTGTGCCTTGCAATTACGATAAAACCGCTCTATCGATGCCCAGGCACGTTCGGCATGAGCTTGTCGAGCCATTGAATTGAGCTTTTTCGCCCAAGGAAATTGAGTATCGTCGGCTAGTACTTTGCAGTATTTATAAGCCTCGTTACGACTTGTGACTTGCTTGTCCATCCAAGCGCGAATTATTGAATTACGCACAAAACGACCAGTACGAATTGCTGCGTCTAACCGCTCGTACTGCTGTTGCGTTCCTTCTAACTTAGCTTCGTAGACAATCATTTTTATCGTACTAGCTTACGATAAGATTATATCATAATTAAACGCTTACATCCTCGTCCTAGAAGAAACGACAAAGGGCTATGCCCGCATGTGTTTTCGCTCTTCTTCGGCAACAGTTGACTTGGAAAGATTGTTAATGCACTCTTAGTAAAGACAATTTTTAGCTGTTTAGCTTTAAACATAAAATTACAGACACAGTTTGGACGAGATAATAAATAATGGATATTTGGTTTAGACCTCTGGTATGGATGGATTATCGCCTGGGAGTGTTGATAACGGTAATTATTCCCTTCGTCTTGTTGATTTGGGTTTCGTTCAAGAGACAAGAAGCTATGCAACGATTACTGATCATCTATTGGCGAGTTGCTAGCTTGTTGATGATTACGGTTTATTTATTGATTCCTGAGTGGAGAATTGGATTTGTAACTGGTTTTGCTGCGCGCCTGTTGATTCCAATTTCTCTGTGGTTTTGGGCCGATCTAAATGAAGAAATTCGAGACACACCTCAAAATATTTTAAAGCTGACCTTTACCTCTTGGCGTTGGGCGACTACGGCTTATTGCGTTTTAGGTGCGATCGCCAAATCTTTATTTCTTCCCTGTAGCTTTTCTAGTACCGCAGTAAAAACTAGTTTTTGCCAAGTCTGGTTGGAAGTTCCTCAGGCTTATCGTAATTTTTTTCATACCAAACCAGGGAATGAAGGCTTTTTAGGTTTTTTAGGCGCGGTTGGTTTAGTAATTTATATTATTTACTTAGCCTATTTTGTCTTTATTCGTTTGGGTAAACAAGGACGTTCTGCACTCGAACAATAATTGCGATAATTCAATGAAACTGAGCTAAAAAAATATGTCCGAACCAATTGGCTTGCGGTTGGAAAAGTACACTCTAAAACGTCGAGAAGAAGTATTGATGGTTCACCTAGAAACTGCTGCTGGCGAGCCTGATACAGTTATGATTTATGCTGGGTTTTCTAGTTCTTTAATGAACCCTACCGCTTTCGATCCCGATATTCCCGTAATTGCAGCCGATTCGACAATTGTTTCGATCGATCGCCTGGTTAGTCCTTACAACCCTAGCAATCCTCAATACATTGAATCTGGACTAAACTTAACAACAATGGAAGAGATTTTAGCCAAAATGAATTTTTAAAATTTCGGCAAATATACTATTAAGCTAAGATATTTACCCAAAATTAAAATTTATCGCTTATTTTATGTGGTGTATATCGCAAGAGTTAAAGCAAAAATCCAATTTAATAGTACAATTTTGGCTAATTATTTAAGAGTTACTAGGCAAAAATACTATAAAAATTCGATTAAATTGAGCTTAGGAGTATATTCGGCGTGAGTGATTTAGCAAAAATATTAAATACAAATAAATTACCAAAAACCCCTTTATTTGGTACGGATGGAATTCGTGGGTTAGCGGGAGATCTTTTAAATGCAGCCTTTACCCTTAAGTTGGGTTATTGGGCGGGTAAAGTTCTAGAACAAGCAGCAAACAACAAAGGCCCAGTCATTATCGGACAAGATTCTCGCAACTCCAGCGATATGTTAGCAAGTGCGATCGCAGCAGGATTGACTTCTGCTGGAGTAGAAGTCTGGAATCTCGGTCTATGTCCGACACCCTGCGTAGCTCACTTAACTAGAAAAAGCGAAGCAGTAGGGGGCATTATGATTTCTGCTAGTCATAATCCACCACAGGACAACGGAATTAAGTTTTTTGGCAGTAAAGGAACTAAATTAGCCGATCTTCTAACTCAACAAATCGAAACCCATCTCAGAAGTAATGATGTGGTGCATGAGGCTAATCTATCTTGGGGTAGGCACTACCATCGCCCAGAATTGGTCGAGCAGTACGTACAATCTCTCAAGGCATCTCTACCGCTGGGTACTAGCTTTAGAGGAATGCGGATCGTTTTAGATTTGGCGTGGGGGGCATCAGTTAGAGTTGCTCCCGCTATTTTTCAACAGTTGTCCGCAGAAGTAATTAGTCTGCATCACCTTGCTAATGGCGATCGCATTAACGTAAACTGCGGTTCGACTCACCTAGAATTACTCAAACAAGGAGTAAAAGAATACCAGGCTGATTTAGGATTTGCCTTTGATGGCGATGCCGATCGAGTCATGGCGGTAGATAGTCGAGGTAGAGTTGTTGACGGTGACTATATTTTGTATCTCTGGGGCGATTTGTTGCGTCAAAAACAGCAGCTTCCAGACAATCTGATCGTGGCAACGGTAATGGCTAATTTAGGCTTCGAGCGCGCCTGGATCTCTTCAGGAGGCAAAATGCAGCGTACCAAGGTCGGCGATCGCCACGTTCAGGCTGCTATGTGGCAGACTGGGGCAATGCTAGGGGGAGAACAGTCAGGACACATTCTCTGTCATCATCATGGAGTTTCGGGGGATGGTATTCAAACGGCATTACATCTAACTTCTTTAGTGTGTCAATCCCAAACTCTAACTGAACTGATCGACAATAGCTTTAAAACCTATCCGCAAATTCTGCGTAACGTAAAAGTTGAAGATCGCGAACGTCGCAGCAAATGGCAAGAATGCGAACCCCTACAGCAGGCGATCGCCCAAGCCGAAACCGCTATGGGAGAACAGGGACGAATTTTGGTTCGTGCTTCGGGAACAGAGCCTTTAATTCGCGTTATGGTAGAAGCTGTAGATTTGCAACTCACTAATTATTGGACAAATAAACTAGTTCGGGTTGTAGAACAGAATTTAGCAGCTTAGATAAAGGAATGAAAAAAAGGAAAGAAGCTGTAGGTAAGATTGGGCGTTTCTTATTAACAGCATCTTTCTGTTTTGGCGATCGAACTCAGTTCGGGAGCGGAAAAATTGCCTTTAAAAAGTATTTAGAAAAAGCATTTGTTAAGCCAGGCTAAATAAAGCTTTCAGCCAAAAGATAAACTCACGTTAATTAAAAAGATTGCTTCTTATACCTCATATTCAACGTATATTGTTTTAGTTAATTAAAGTATCCTTAACCCCTTTTGGCTGTCGTCTAGCTGTCAATTGCTTACCAAAATCAGATTTATTTCCACTAGTTTTAGGTTCAATTTTAATAAGAATTTTCGGACCCGAACTAGCAAGTCGAACCACCATACCATCTGTTGCCTTAACCTGCTCGATCCGTTTGCCATCAATGTAAGTACCGTTAGAGCCTAAATTAATAACTTCCCATTCTCGATCCGACTTTTTAATTTCAACATGATTGCGGGATACCACCGCACTATAAAGAACTACTTCATTATTAGTCGCACGACCGATTTTAATACTCGATTCATGATGAAAAGTCCAGCTTTGAATCGGTATTGATTGAAGAGGATGTAATAAAGTTAATGTAATCACAGATTCGCCTTTAAAGGATTGATGGTCTAAAACTTTAAAAAGTAAGTTCTAGCTTTTGATAAATTAAAAATATCTGGCTACTGCTGCACTATAATTTGAAGTAGTAGCAACACTATCACTTTTATAGTCTTAATGCTAAGTAATGGCAAGAATTTCTGAGTTTTTTTTATCTAATCAAACCTAAAAAACTATCGAATATAATAGCTGTTTAACGCCAATTTTTATTCTCTAAATCTCTTATCTGACGTTCTAGGCGATCGATACGTCCACGTAGTTCATCCATTTCTGCTTGACGCGGGACTCCCAAATCCTGCAACATATTTTTCATTTGTCGCTCTGCTTGCTTTTGAACGCCACCAGATTCGGTATTTATTTGCGACATAAGATCGTCTACAAAAGATTTAGCCTGTTCGGGATTAATTTTTCCTTCTTGTACCCATTCGTCAGTTACTTCTCTAATTTTTTCCGCTACTAAAGAAGTCGTACCTACACCTACCATTAATAGTTGTCTGAGCCAATCTTTGTTATCCATTATCTTAGATTTTTCCTCTAGGTTTATTTACTATGCTATTAGATCGTAGAATATCTTTATATAAATATTATCGATCTTTTGACAAAATTATATGGTCATTGAATGGCTAAAATTTAGAGTAGACTCAGAATCACGGGAAAAATTCATTCAAGAAGATGATGCCATTTGGACGGCTTCTTTGTCCGCTTACCCTGGTTTTTTGGGTAAAGAAGTTTGGATCGAGCCAAATGAACCAAATAAAGTAATTTTTACGATTCGTTGGCAAACCCGCGAACAGTGGAAGTCAATCCCCGCCAAAGATTTAGCCGAGATCGAGCAGCAATTTTCTCAGGTAATGAGGGAAAAGAACATCAGTTATAAAATGATTGAAAGCAAAGAATTTCAAGTACGCAAATTTCCTCAAAATCAGTAATTATTTTTTCCTTATTCCTCATTCCTCTAAAATGCCTAGCTGTCCTAGATGTAAACAACCTGTAAATTCTCAGGCGGTAATTTGTCCTCGCTGTAAGAACACTTTAAAAGCATTCGGTCATCCTGGTATTCCTCTATATCAGTCAGGAGACGATCGCTTTTTGTGCGATCGCTGTACCTATCATTTAGACGACACCTGTAATTTTCCCAAACGTCCCTATGCTAAAAGTTGCACCCTATTTCACGATGCTGCTACTCCTTTGGTTGAAGTAAATTCTGGTACGGGCGCGCAAAAGCTGGGAATTAGGAATTGGCTATATCGCTATCGAGGTATAATTGCGATCGCGATCTTAATTCTTTTTAGCGTTGTTCTAGCTCTCTGACGAGCGGGGCTTTTTGCGATCTAAACGGGTTGCTGCTTCTATTGCTGCTTTATTCTTAGCTCTTTGTGCATAGGAGCGTAGATGTTCGATATTTATACCACTGAGAATACTCAAGTCTTCGGGATCTATTCCCCGCATCAGCATCTCTACACACCAAGTCTGTCGGGCTTGTTCGATTGAAGGAGTCTGTCCTTGAAGGGTTAGTAAGTCGGCGGTTAAATTCTCCCACAGGGTTAATAATTCGCCCCGATCGAGAGCCTCTCCCGCCTCGTTGATAAAAATTGCTGGCTGCTCGTCTTTGCGACTTCTAAGCCACTGAATTAAGGGGTTGGTAGTACTCGAACCATAACGAAAACCCATTACCCACTGATTGAGAGGCACTTGTCGCTCTGCACCATAGTTAATCTGTAGGATGTGCTGCTTCGGCTCGACGACTGAATGCGATCGCCGAAGGTGTAAAACTTCAGATGCGGACAATCCAGCCCCGAATAAAACATAAATCAGGGCATATTCTTGTTTTCCTGCTTTCTTTGCCTTGCGAAATAGCGATCGTACTAAGCTGGCGGGTAAATCGGCTATTTCTAGTGGTTCGACCTTGACTATGCTAGTTTCGCTAACGGTATTATGACTATTTGATGGAGCAAAAGCACCTTGCAGAAATAAAGCGATCGCACTATTTAGAAAATCTTCTTGCTCTTCCCAAAATACATACCCTTCAGTGCTGGATTCCACTACAAAATATCCTACAAGCAAAAAATTTAGTAAATTAACTATTTGTTCTGGGGTCAACTCGCTGTTGATATCTTGGGCTGCGATCGCCGATTCTAAATATTCTGCTACATAACGATTGGCTTCATCCAAACCTTTCCCCAAAGCCTGACGATTCTCTATAGGATAGTTGCCCGCTTCACCTACAATAGAGCGAACTAAATCTGGAGCTTTATTCAGCGTGTGTAGACTTTCTCTAGCATAGGAGCGCAAAAATTCTGCTACATTATCTTTACTGTTAGCCTGCTCTACTAAAGCATGAACCAACTTAGCGAACACTGCCGAATCTTGAATCACTGCTAAAAGCAAGCGATACTTGTTCCCAAAATTGCGAAATAGAGTTACTTCATTTACCCCTGCGCGTTCGGCTACCGCTTTGGTCGTAGTTTCGGTAACGCCTCTTTCGGCAAACAAATCTAGAGCAGCTTCGATTAAACGTGCTTTAGTGGATTTTCGGGGAGTAGGCATAAACATTATATCGGTATCTCGACTGAGATCGCCATTCACAGATATGCTTTAAACGAGCGATTCATTCGAGCTTTATTCTAGTTATACAAGTATTTTCTATTTCCACAAGCATAAATCAAAAGGAAGATATGTAAGTATCGCTTGCATTTGCAAAAAAATCTTGCTAGACTGCAAATATGTAAGCGACGCTTGCAAAGCTTATTAAGAATCTATATAGGCTTAATGAAAATCCTTCAGGGGAGGCAAATACCAAACTGCTAAAGCCTCGAAGGTCAACAAAATTTACTTTTTAGGACGAGTTTTAATAATGACACAGCAGTTGATTGCTCCCGAACGCTTATCTGTTCAGCCAGAAGAAAAGTTAGAGCTATCTTGGGTTAATATATCCATCTTCGTAGCCTGTCATCTAATAGTACTATCAGCACCCTGGTTTTTTTCCTGGTCTGCTTTGGGTGTGGCAGTCTTTTTACATTGGTTGACAGGTAGCCTCGGTATCTGTCTGGCATATCATCGTATTTTGACTCATCGTAGCTTAGAAGTACCTCTGTGGCTAGAAAGAGTTTTAGTTACCTTTGGCGCACTAGCAATACAGGGTGGTCCTATTTTTTGGGTAGCAGGACATACTCAGCATCACGCTCATACAGAAGATAACGATAAAGACCCTTACTCTGCCAAAAGAGGCTTCTGGTGGAGTCATATGTGTTGGCTGATGTACAAGCAAGATAAGTACTTCAAGTACGATCTATACAAAAAGTATGCCGTTCGTGCGGATAGAGATCCTTACTATCGTTGGCTGAATAGTAACTTTATTGCCTTACAGGTGGTTTTGGGTCTGGCTTTACTCGCTATTGGCGGTTGGTCTTGGGTAATTTACGGCATCTTTGTCAGAGCGGTAACTCTATGGCACTGTACCTGGTTTGTTAACAGTGCAACTCACTTCTGGGGTTACAAAAACTTTGAATGTGAAGATGGATCTCTTAACCTTTGGTGGGTAGGTATCCTGGCTTATGGCGAAGGTTGGCACAACAACCACCACTTCAACCCCCGTGTTGCTAAAGCTGGTCAACGTTGGTGGGAAATAGACGTTACCTGGTGGGCAATCCGAGTCTTACAGAGTTTGGGTTTAGCTAAAAAAATCGTATCTTAATTTCATCAATTTCATCACCTTAATTCGATCACCTCCTTGAACTGTCAAAGTGCGAGGAGGTGATTTTTATAGATGTTCTATTAGGTTAATAGTAAAGTCCTTACTTGCTACTTCTTAAATAGCAGATTACCTCTCTCTCAGAAAAAATATAGCGTTACGGATTTGGCTATTGACATTCTGGTTGAGAGGGTAAATTTATCCTTTATCCTTTATCCTTTATCCTTTATCCTTACGAGCAGATAGCTAAATAATGTGCTCATCTAACAATGGCAACGGCTATAAGGCTCGATCCCAGGTTTGGTAAATTTAGGAAAGAAGCTTTATTATCAGTAGGAGTTTAGATTAAGGCATCATGGATCTGACACCTATTTGGGGTTCGCTAACTATTTTTCTCGTTTGTCCTCTGCTGGGTGGATTACCCCTAATAGACTGGATAACCTACATTCTTACTGGTCGTCGGCTTAGAGAGTTGGGAACTGGTAATATCTCGGTGTCAGCAGCTTTTTATCACGGTGGGAAACTGGCAGGAATCTGCGCTGTATTATCAGAAGCAGCCAAAGGTATTATTAGCGTATTGTTAGCGAGAATCTTTTTTCCTACGGGGTCAGTCTGGGAAATAATCGCGGTAATTGCCCTAGTTTTGGGTCGTTACTGGATGGGTAAAAGTGCGGGAACGACAAATGCGGTGTGGGGAATTGCTGCTCATGATGCGATCGCAGCAGGACTAGTTTGGTTAATCAGTCTTGTAAGCTTTACGATTATTCGCGATCGCACTATAGGAAAATATGGTGCATTAGTATTATTAGTAATAGTTATTGGCTTGCGCCATCCCCACCAATTAGAATATGCAGTAGCTAGCTTTACTTTGGCTAGTTTGCTAGCGTGGATCTATCAAAATATACCCGACGATTTAAATTTAAAAGATAATACAGGTAGCAGTAATAAAATGTTTCGTTTTTTTCAGGGCGACAGAAATATCATTACTTTAGATAAAGAATTAGACGGAAAAAAGGTAGGTCAAAAAGCTGCAAATCTATCTCTACTCAAACGCCAAGGATACCCCGTAGCAGAAGGTTGGATTCTGCGCCCTGGTGACGACTTGAAAACATTATCCGCTACCTTAGAACCTTCTTCAGAATCTCCTCTAATCGTTCGTTCTTCGGCGATTGGCGAAGACTCTCAAGCAGCATCAGCAGCAGGACAGTATCTCAGTATTTTAGACGTTACTAATAAAGAAAAACTGCGATCGGCAATTATTGACTGTCAGGCTTCGTATTTACAGAGTAACGCCTTAGAATATCGTCAGAGAAGCCGTCAAGCAGAAGAATCGATGGCAATTTTGATTCAGCGGCAGATTGAAGGAGTGTATAGCGGAGTGGCATTTAGTCGCGATCCTGTAGACCAGTTAAATGAGTCGGTAGCTATAGAAGCCTTGCCAGGACTCGCCACTAAAATTGTTTCGGGTAAATATACTCCTCAAAGATATAGTGTCGCTCTTGAAGACAGCTTATCAGATGAATCGCCAGATAAAACCGTAACCATTACCGAATCGAATGTTAATAAAAATGCTGTAGCTATCCCCGCAGAAATAATAAAGTCAGTGGCGGTTTTAGCTAGAGAGTTAGAAGACTTTTTTGAAGGAATACCTCAAGATATTGAATGGACTTATGACGGGGAAAAACTCTGGATATTACAGGTACGTCCAATTACAACGCTACAGCCAATTTGGACGAGGCGTATTGCAGCCGAGGTCATTCCTGGTAAAATTCGTCCTCTTACTTGGTCGATAAATCAACCTCTAACCTGTGGTGTTTGGGGAAAGATATTTACAATTGTTTTAGGCGATCGCGCTAAAGACCTGAATTTTGAAGAGACTGCAACACTTCATTTTGCCAGTGCCTATTTTAACGTTACCTTGCTGGGAACGATCTTTCGTCGCATGGGCTTACCCCCAGAAAGCCTAGAATTTTTAACCAGGGGTGCGAAGTTTACCAAACCACCATTAATGTCTACGGTTAAGAATTTTCCTGGTTTGTGGCGACTGGCAAAGCGAGAATGGAACTTAAACAAAGATTTCGATCGCGATCGCGCATTATTATTCGCGCCAATTCTGAACGAGATAGAATCACAAGACGTAGCCGAACTATCCCCTACAGAAATTATCGACCGCATCAACACTATTTTAGGACTGCTAGATAAAGTTACCTATTACAATATTCTCGCTCCTCTCAGTTTGGCAATACGACAAGGTTTATTTAAAGTAGCTGAAACAGAGTTAGATTACAGCCAGATACCAGAGGTAGTTGCAGTAAGTTCTCTGGCAGCAATAGCAGCCCAAACCCGCCAGCTTTTAGGTAACGAGCAAATTACTCTAGACTCTTGTGCCTCTTTATTTGCCCATATTGCCGAAAATCCTGAAGGTTCGAGCATTCTCGATAAATTTAATCTTTGGCTCGATAAATATGGCTATCTGAGTGAGGTAGCTACCGATATTGCAGTTCCCTGCTGGCGAGATAAACCAGGTATCCCAAGACAGATGTTTAGTCGGTTTTACTTTGATGTTCATGGGTCAAAAACCGTCCGATCTTCGGCAAGAGATTCCTCGTGGAAGACAAAACTAGTTCAAAACAGATTAAATCTTAAAGGTCAGGTAGCCGAAGTTTACAATAAACTACTGGCACATCTACGTTGGGCTTTTTTAGCATTAGAGCAACATTGGTTGGACAACAAGCAAGTTACTATGGCAGGAGATATATTTTTACTTCAGCTAGAAGAAATAGTTGCTTTAGCACGAAGCAATTCTAACTCAATACAGTTGTCTACTTTAATCGAAACTAGAAAACAGCAGTGGCAAACAGAAGTCAAACTAGATCCCGTACCTAGGTTAGTTTACGGTCAGCCTACGTCTTCAGCCTGGAACGCTTCTGTAGTTACTGACGCTCGAAATAAATTTCGCGGAATTGGCACTAGTCCTGGGGAGATAGAAGGCACGATCGAGGTTATATCAAGTCTACAACAGTCTAATAGTATCGATCGCCAAACAATTATTGTAGTTCCCTATACCGATGCTGGTTGGTCGCCTATTCTAGCTCGTGCGGGAGGACTAATTTCTGAAGTTGGTGGTCGTTTATCTCATGGAGCAATTGTAGCTAGAGAATACAATATCCCTGCGGTTATGGATGTCGAAAATGCCACAAAAATCTTTCAAAATGGTCAACGAGTAAGATTAAATGGTCAAACAGGAATAGTAGAAATATTATCAAATCGAGCGTAAAACCCCTTCTTCAACGAAGTAAGGAGGGGATATAAGCGAGTAGAATAACTGGTTAATATTAAGAGATGCGGACAAGTCCTTTCTAGACTTTTTGTGCCGACTATCGTAGCATAAAATACATGATAGTTCTAGAGTATAGTGCGATTTGTTGATGGTGCGAGACTGTAGAGACTACAGAGGTAGAGCCATCCCAGTTATGAACATAAAGTATAACTGGAACTGTTCATTGGATGTAGGTGAAACCCCTACCATCGAAGAGAGCGATTGACTCCCTATCTGGCACTCACGAGTAGGCTCGGAATCCTACAGATGAAAGCGTGCAACAGGGCGTAATCAGAGGCAAAACAGGTAGCCACACTGACGCTAATGGGGAGATGATACGGGTAAACAGATTCTAGAAAAGTGTCTTAGAGAAATGCAACAACCTGAATAACCAATGTTGACATCATTAAAGTAAGTCTCGCAGCATTTTGTACTAATAGCTGCACTCTCAAGAGATTTTGATAGGCAAATTGAATCGCCCTAAGTCATCACAACAATCTAACGAATGGAACAAATAAAAACGTATATCGGGTCTTGGGAACAG
Organism: Waterburya sp.; assembly: GCA_965214815.1. Lineage (GTDB taxonomy): Bacteria > Cyanobacteriota > Cyanobacteriia > Cyanobacteriales > Xenococcaceae > Waterburya. The sequence goes on along the minus strand of CBDCCL010000002.1, from coordinate 5,252,834 downwards.
TCGAACCTAAGTAGGCAGACGAGCGCGTAAACCCCGAATACGGGTAGGATGAGGCGTAATTGCCAAAAGGAAATCAGAGAATGTTCAACTGAGTAATAGAAGTATGGTGCATCAAGCAATTGATAGCGAGAACTGGGAAAACCTAGACTGGAAATATCATCTAAAAACGGTTTTTCGATTACAAAAGCGAATATTTAAAGCGGTTAGAGAAGAAAACATAGCCAAAGCTAAACGTCTTCAAAGACTACTTCTGAACTCTTACTCGGCAAGATTGATAGCAATCCGACAAGTAACACAACTTAACCAGGGAAAAAAAACAGCAGGTATTGATGGCAAGAAAGCACTAACTCACAGCGAGAGATTCGCACCTGAGAAACAACTCAAGAAACACTGTAGTAGCTGGAAACATCAAGGACTAAGAGAAATCCCTATCCCTAAAAAAGATGGAACTACAAGATTACTCAAAGTCCCAACAATTGCAGACAGAGCTTGGCAATGTCTAATAAAAATTGCGATAGAACCTGCCCACGAAGCGACATTTCATGCAAGAAGCTACGGATTTCGACCAGGAAGGTCAACCCACGATGCTCAAAAGGTCATTTTCATGAACCTAAATAAAGCAAGAAAAGGATGGACAAAAAAGGTCTTGGAGATTGACATAGAAAAATGCTTCGACCGCATAAACCACAATGCCATTCTAGAAAGGGTTATATGCCCGAAATACCTAAAAACAGGTATCAACAGATGTCTAAAAGCGGGAATAAAGCCTGGATATCCCGAACAAGGGACTCCACAGGGCGGAGTTTGTTCACCCTTATTAGCTAACATTGCTTTAAACGGCATTGAAAGAATCGGGGAGTTCAAGGGAACTGACGGAGTTATACGCTCAAAATGCATCAGATACGCGGATGATATGATTTACTTCCTAAAACCTGGAGACAGTTCATCGGAGTTACTCCAAAAGATTGAAGAATTTCTGAACGAAAGAGGAATGAATGTCAGTCAGAAAAAGACTAAGGTAACGACTACGACAAATGGTTTTGACTTTCTAGGATGGAACTTCTTCGTCCAAAAGAACAATAAAAAGCTCAAAAGCAAACCCTCAGAGGTAAACTTCAAGGCTTTCTATAAGAAGGTCAAAAACATTGTTAACAACTCTAGCTATGGCGCGGAAACTAAAGCAGGAAAATTAGCTCCAATTGTTAGAGGTTGGCGAGCAGCGCGAACGCGCAGATCGTCGTCTGACGACGACTAGAAGGCTTACGCCTTCGCACCACAAATACAGCACGTTAACGGGAAGTAGATTCGGTTTATGGGGACTTAACGAAAGAACCCGACAGGTCTTCATCAAACAAAAATCTATAGACGAAAAACGAGCAGTAAAATTGGTTAACCAAGCCTTCCCATACGTCAAGCTGAAACTAAACGGATTCACCAGCATCAAAGGAGAAAAATTACCTTACGACGAAGATATCATCTACTGGTCAAAAAGGAAAAATCTACTTTATGACGGATACACCGAAAAAGCTCTGAATAAACAAAGCCATAAATGCGGATATTGCGGACTCAACTTCATAGACAGCGAGAAAATAGAACTCCATCACATAGATGGAAACCATGACAACTGGTTATCCAAAAACCTTCAAGCCGTTCATAGAAGTTGCCACCACTATATTCACATGAGCAAAAATCGAAAAGATACAAGATTTTCGGAAGCTGGATGAAAAGAAATTTTCATGTCCAGATTTCACAGAGAGGGGCGAGAGATAATACTCTCCCTCGACTCTACCAGTTAAAGGGAAAACAAAATCAGTTTCGGGCAATCGACGAAGCAATTCGTACTGGTCAATTTATCCGAAATAAAGCCTTGCGCTATTGGATGGACAGACGAGGAATAAGCAAATATGACCTTAATAAATACTGTGCCGTTTTAGCCAAAGAGTTTGATTTTGCCTCTCGTCTTAATTCTACAGCAAGACAATCATCAGCCGAACGAGCTTGGTCTAGTATCTCTAAATTCTACACTAACTGTAAGAGATCCCCCCTAACCCCCCTTGCCAAGGGGGGAAAAGAAGGGGGGATTGGATACCCTAAATACAAGAAACATTCTCGAACGGTCGAATACAAAAAGTCTGGTTGGAAACTAGATCCTACAACTAAAAAACATATTACCTTTAAGGATAAGAACAATATAGGTAGATTAAAACTAGTAGGGTCTAGAGATATTTACTTCTATCAACCAGAACAGATTCAAAGAGTTCGATTGGTTCGTCGTAGCGATGGATATTACGTTCAATTCTGTGTCTCAGTAGAGGTTAAAGAAAACGTAGAACCATCTGGTAAAGCGATCGGGTTGGATATGGGTTTAAAATATTTCATTTGTGACTCATTCGGCAACACCGAAGAAAACCCCAGGTTTTACCGAAATGCCGAAAAGAAGCTCAATAGACTCAATAGAAAGAAGTCTGTTAAATACTCCAAGAAGAGAAAAAGAAACAAATTCAGACAGTCAAATAACTATCATAAAGCGAGAAAGAGATACGCTATAGCACATTTAAAAATAAGTAGACAACGTAAAGATCATGCCGTGTTATACGTTATACAACGTATACGATGTATACACAGTAAGGCTTTGACTGCATGACTAGCTTTATACGACATAAACAATATAAATAATTATTGTTTACTTCTTTGTTGTAGATACTCTAACGTCCAACCTTTCTCCAACATAGTAGTCATAGGTGTCCATTCTCCCGTTGTTTCCATTACAATAATTCCGTCTTTTGTACCTTGACTTGCCCGTACAAGACCCTGTTCTTTTGCCAATCTAAACCATTCAGAAAAGTCATCTGTTACCTGACTAATCTTTCTCTCTTCATTAGTTAGATTAGGCATCCAATTTTCTTCTAATGCTTTTCTTAGTAAACCTGCTTTTGATTTAACTTTTGTTCCAGTAGCAAGATACTCTTCTACTGCACTTAAGGCATTATTAATTTCATTGTTAGATTTTGATTCAATTATCTTTTTGAGAGTAGCATTCATTCTTACTCCTAATTCAGATAGTTTCAACTTTAAGTCATCATTGACTGAAGTTGTTGGCTGTCTTTTAGAGTCAATAGAAGTAACCTTCGGATGAGAATTCGGATTAGCTAAAAGATAATCATCTAATTGTTTTTTAGTTGTGGCTAATTCAGCAGTTATTTGGTTTAATTGTTGTCTTAATCTATTATTTTCTTCGGCAACTCTGGACAGTTCATAAAGTCTACCTTGAACTACTTCAATATGCTTTTTATGTTTGTCTATTTCACCTCTAAGTTTCTTGTTATCTTCTTTGAGATTTTGAATAATTAACTGCTTAGAATTATCAGAAGCAGGTTGAAATGATTGGGGTCTTCTAGAACGTTTTTTAACTTGATTTTTTTGTTGGCTTCTAAGATGTTGAATTCTCTCTTTTAATTCATCATATTTGTAGAGGTAAGGAACAGATACACCAGCTTTTTCGGCAATGCTTTTAAATGTAATATTTGCATCTGCTCTAACCAATTCTGCTATAGCTTTTTCGGTTCGCTCCAGAGCATCCTTTCTTTTAGCTTCTGCTGTCGCCATTAAAATATCTGGATTACCTTTGGGATTACCTTTAGGCACTTTGATCACCTCCTTCTTGTTCGGAGAATTTTTCGTCACCATGAATTACTTCTTTCTGCTCTAAACCTCGGATAATCTTTCTGAGGTTTTTTGCTATTGGCAGGTTGGTTTCCACCTGTCTATCCCAACCATTAGCTCTAGCATTTTCAATTAGCTTTTCTGTTTCTTCCAAGCGTTTTTTATGCACATCTAGAAACTCAACAGTGGTGCGAAGATGAGAGCAAGTTAAACAAGGACTCCCTTGTACTGGACAACTTTGGGTAACAGGCAAACCACAAAAACCATCAGGTAAGGTTTGAGCTTTCATGTTGCGCTTAATCCATTGCATTCCAGCAGTATCTAAATCTGGATTTTCTGATACTACTACTTGACCTTGGTTGTTAAATATTTTGCCATCCCAAAACTTTTCCATTTCTTTTTTCATGGTTTTGTCGTGGATATGTGCATATACAGATGTCATTTCTGGAGACGCATGACCGAGGCGTTTTTGCACGATATGTTGTGGAACTTCGTTATTGATAAGCTCCGTCCCATGTGTATGCCGAAACTGATGGCATTTGCCTAAAGGAAAGATTATTCCAGCAGCATCTTTTATTTTTTTTTCTCTAGCTAATTTGTGTAGATAACCTCTTAAAGTCTCTGAATGAAGTTTTTGAGCAATAGGCTGAAAATAATTTAGAGGTTTTTCCTTTATATACTCAGACCTTTTTGTTTCTGGATTTAAAGAAAAACTACTACGATATTTAGTTTCACAAAACAAGTATGTAAAGTCACTTCCCAAACTTGTCACTATATATTTTTGTTGGTCGTAAATAAGTTCTGCAATATACTTAGAAACAAAAAGCGGAGGAATTTCTTTTCTCATTTTAATTTGATAAACATCAAGCCAATAATCTCCTGTAGAATCTTGTTTTAGACAATCAAATGGTATATTGCAAAGTTCTGATATTCGTAATCCTGTTTCTCTCAAAACTTGTACCATACACTTTACTGTTTTTGGTAAAGCATCAAGGTTGTCATCAAGCTGCTTCAAAATTTCTTCTGGAATAAATCTGGGCAACTTTTTATCTTTTTTTGGATAATCTTCAAATATTAGTTTTTCTTTAGTAATATCAAGCCAATAAAATCTTTGGCATTCTTCAATAAATTGATTGATATTTGATATATATCCAATTCTTGTACCTGCTGCATAATCTTTTTGATTTAGATAAGTCAAGTATTCGACAATAAATTCTCGATTTATATCTGTTGCTTGAAAAACAAAATACTCAGATTCTATAAATGTAGAAAATATTTTAATAGACCTAAGTTTTGACCTTAAAGTTGACGCTGCATCAATAGTAACTCTATACTTCATCCACTGTTTAGCAGCTAGTTTTAACCATTCTGGTTGAATACTGGAAAAATTCAAAGTATATTGTCCATTAGCAACAGACTTTTTTAAACCTAATATTCTTAAGTCCCAAGTATCCCATGAAAACATTTCCGTAGCCGTTATATCCTTTGGCAATACTAAACTAGATGTTAAAAAAGCTGGATTTTCGGTAAATATCTTTTTACAGTCTCTACATTTATATCTCTGTTTACCACTACCATATTTACCATTCTTATGAAAGTTATAGCTCGAACATCTAGGACAATTTAATTGTTTTGTTTGTATTTTTAGATGGGGATCTGAGCTTGATTTGTTAACTAAAAAGCTTGACATTTATTTGTGTTTTCTATTTTCCAAATATTTTTTGTATTCTTGTTTCATGTCGTCATCGCTAAGATGGACATAAGTATTAATTGTTGTTTGAATACTGGCGTGTCCTAATCTTTTTTGAACGTAAGCCATATCCATACCAGAACGAATTAAATCTGTGGCGTGAGTATGCCTTAGTATGTGAGCATAAACATCTATACCAGTCTTCTTTTTAAGGCTTTTAAATAATCCTCTTGCTGTGGAGTATTTCATTGGATGACCAATTTCACCCTTCCAAATATTTACAAACACATAGTCAGAATCAACATCAGGATATTCATCTACAATGTAGCGACCATAAAGCCTCATTAAATCTCCTGAAGCTTGCACAATTCTTTCTGCGTTGGGCTTGTTTTGAGCATTATTAACATTGTCATCTCTAGGGATAATGTGTATCTCATTTTTACCTCCCACCGAGTTAATATCTTCGTGCCTTAAACCCAGTGCTTCACCTATTCTTATTCCTGTTTCAAAAAGTAATTTAACTAAAAACTTATTTCTTAAATTGTTGCAGTTGTCAACCAGCTTTTGTACTTCTTCCGTTTTTAAAGTGCCAGGAAATTTCTTAGGTTCTTTAAGCTTTAATAACTTAGTTTGAGTTGTCTTGTTCCTAGACATCTCATAAAGCAAAGGTTTGTACTTAGGATTGAGTATTTTTGTTTCTTTGTATAGCTCTAAATCTTTAGTCGTTCCTTGCCGTTGGTGGTATTGGTAAAAACTGTATACAGCAGAAAGAATCGTATTAATTGTTCTTTCTGTGCGTTTTGCCTCTTTCGGTTCAATTGAAACTACTCTAGGGTCAGGACTACGTAGCCAGAGAATAAAGTCTGATAGCTGTGGTTCTTCTAGCTCTCTCCAGTTGAAATATTTTTGGCTTATAAACTCCCAAAACAGCTTGAGATGATGTGCATAACTTTGGATGGTGTTAGGCGACCTTTCTAACGCTTCTAAGTAGCGTAGATAATCATTGACTGGATCGATCGGTAAGAAATCATTTCCTATCAAAATCCAGGTTGTCTCATCTGTAATGGGTAGCTTAATCTTTTGAACTTTCATTAAGCTTATTTTTCTTGTATAAAAATATTGCTTCGGATATTATACAACGAATAATAACCAATAAAATATTTTTGTTGTTGTTGTTGTTTATGTATAATTATTTATATCGGATAAGCCGTGAAGTTGGCACGATGCGTAGCTACATCTAACGATTGTATTGTCTACGAAGATTTAAAGGTGCAAAACCTCGTTAAGAATAGTAAGTTGGCAAAGAGTATAACCGATGCTGGATGGACACAATTTCGTTCTTGGATAGAGTACTATGGCTGGAAGATGGGCAAAATTACCATTGCAGTTCAGCCACATTACACTAGTCAAGATTGCCCAAAGTGCGTCCATCGAGTTAAGAAATCACTATCTACTAGAACTCATGCCTGTGAGTGTGGATGTGTCTTGGATCGTGACCATGCAGCAGCAATTCAGATACTCAAAAAGGGTTTAAATACCGTAGGGCATACGGGAATCTACGCTTTAGGAGATTTGCCCTCTTGGGCGATTGGCGCAAGCCTGTAGTCTAAAGGCGAATCGTTGAATAAAGAATCCCCTTCCTTAATGACCGAAAGGGAGTAGGTGGGGGAGTGTCAAAAATACTCGATCGCATTCGGTGACGGTCGAATTTGAAATATTGTACAGACATCCAATAAAGAAGATTAGTATCTGAAATTCTCAAACAAATCCTAATCGTGCAATGCCAAATCTAACTATGTCTAATTAGCGTGTAGGGTATGTAAATACGTTAATATCGATCGTTATTTTTAGATTATATTAGAGATTAACTATTACTTTATTATATGCTTGCTCTGATTATCGTTGTCACCGTAGTTTTATGTGGTTCGGCTTTTTGTTCGGGGACAGAAACAGCACTGTTATCACTTTCTCCGATCAAGGTAAGACAGCTGGCTCAAACCAAAAAACCCGCAGCTTTGGCTTTAGCAAGCATTCGTCTTCATATCAATCGACCGATTGCCACCATAGTAATTCTCAATAATATCTTTAATATTGTCGGTAGCATCACCATTGGTAGCTTGACCAGTAGTGTATTGGGTGATGCTTGGTTAGGAGTTTTTTCAGGAGTTTTGACTTTCTCAATTATTATCTTTGGTGAAATTGTGCCAAAGACCCTAGGTCAACGCTATGCCCAGCCAGTTTGTTTATTTGTTGCCATCCCCATAAAGTTTCTGACCGTAATTTTTACTCCTCTAGTCTGGCTAGTTGAAACCGCCACCGCACCTCTAGTTAAAGGACAGAAAATTCCTACGACCGATGAAGCGGAAATCAAATTTCTGACTAATATCGGTTTTCAAGAAGGAGTAATTGAAGACGATGAAGCAGAAATGATTCAAAGGGTATTTCAGCTAAACGATCTCAATGCTTCTGACTTAATGACCCCCAGAATTATTATTACCTATCTTAAAGGCGACCAAACTTTAAACGAATCTCGGCGGGAAATTATCAAATCGCAACACACTCGCATTCTAGTTATTAGCGAAACCGTCGATGAAATTACTGGCTTGGTACTCAAAGACGAACTGCTGACGGCGATGATTGAAGGAGATGGCGATCGCCAAATAAACGACCTCAAGCGTCCTGTACATTTTGTACCCGAAACCAATCGTGCTGATAAGCTACTAAAGGTATTTCAGGATAATAGAGAACACCTAGCCGTAGTCTTAGATGAGTATGGTGGAGTAGCAGGAGTGGTTACTTTAGAAGATGTTTTAGAAGTTTTGACAGGGGAAATTGTTGACGAAACCGATCGCAATGTAGACCTACAGGAAATTGCTCGTAAAAAGCGTCTGCGTCTGCTTAAGTCTAAAGGGATTAATAATTGATTGCAGTATTAATTACCAAGTACTTAGATTGTAACTATACGTCCATAATCTAACTTAATTAAGCGGTCGCACTCTTCAAAATAGCGATCGTCGTGGCTGACAGCAATAACGGTTTTACCCCTGCTTTTTAATTCGGGTAGCAGTTGTTTGTAGAATACTTCTTTAAATACGGGGTCTTGGTCTGATGCCCATTCGTCGAAGATATAAATCGGACGATCTTCTAAATATGCAGTTAGTAATGCCAAGCGTTTACGCTGTCCCTGGGATAAGTTGGTAGTGGATAAAACTCCATCTTTTACAGTTACTTTGTGTTCTATTTCTAATAGTTTTAAATAGTTTTGTATTTCTGTTTGCCGATTTGCCTCTATTCCTAACAGGCGGTCAAATAGATAAAAATCATAAAATATTACCGAAAACTGTTGCCGATACCATTCACGGTTATTATCGGTTACGGGAATATTATTAAACAAAATTTTACCGCGATCGGGAGTATATAAACCCGTAAGTATTTTAACTAAAGTAGATTTTCCGCTACCGTTACCACCAACAATAAATACTGTTTCTCCAGGCTGAAATTTGAGATTAATGTTATCTAAAGTAAACTTATGCTCTTCTCTATCTCCAAAATAAGCATGGTGAATATTTACTAATTCCCAACTCGTCCAGTTGCTATTAAAATCATTACCTGTGGGAAAATCGAGTTCCTTAACTGATTCAGTTAGAGATAATCCCAAAGAATCAATTTTCTTTAAAGCGATATTTGCTTGAGATATTTGAGGTAAAGCATTAGTGATTTCGGATATCGGACTAATCATGTACAAGACAGCTAAAGCATAGCTAGATATAAGAGCGGGAGAAGCCGTATTCAATTGAGGAAATAGAAACAAAATTAGCCCAATAGGTACAAAAAATAAAATCGATCCTAAAGAGCCAGCAAAAGCAAAAACAGTAATTCCTTTTATCCAATAATGTTTTGCTTCAGCAGCAGTTACTTTTAACTCTTTATTAATAAAAGCTATTCTTCTAGGGCGATGGAGCTTTAACTCTTTTGTCCCTTCTGTTACCGAGCGAAAATGTCCGAATAAGACATCTTGAATGACACGACTTTGTTCAAAGTCTTTAACACCTTGTTTGTGGAGAAAACTATAAAGAGAATATCCCGCAACAGTACTAATTAAAACAATTAAAAATAATAGTGGTGACAGCCAACATAAATAAGCGAAAATTCCCACCAACACAGCTAAATTGACGATCGCGACTGACAATTGAATTGAAGCTGTGGCAATTGTATTGATATCACCCGTTAGAGCTGCTAAAAGTTTGGGCGCGCCTAATATTTCTATGTTCTGTAACGGACAATTTAGAATACGCTGGGTCATCTTCAAACGCAGATCGTAAATTATTTCTTGAGCCAAACGAGTTATTAACACCCAACTGATAAAGCGAAAAATCCACAAGATTAAACAAAGGCTAATAAACAGCCATAGTAACCAAGAAGGCAAATCTGGCAAAAGCGCGATCGCATAATTGATAACGGCGATTACACCAGCACTACTTACACCGCTAATAAAACTAGAGATTGCTGCCAAATAAAAGGTTTTGCCTGAACTTTCCAGCAGTATACGGATAATCTTCATAGTGGCGAACGCATTTTAGAAAATTTAGTCGATACTAGCGCATTTGCGATCGCGATCGCTTTAAGAATAGTTTTTGCGATTATTCCACGGCAAAAAAAAGACGGGTATTATCCCGCCTAATATAGCCTTTCTCTAATTAATGAGGTACACACAATGAACCATCAACCATCAACAATTAACCATCAACGCCAAACCAATATTCGCCGAACGCACCTCTAAATAAGAACCGCTATAATTTACTTCAGATAAATTAACAATTACCTAAGTATTAAATCTCAGCTAAAACCTCTTTAGCTGCTTCGATGGTGCGATCGATGTCTTCGTCAGTATGCGCCAGAGAAGTAAAGCCTGCTTCAAACTGCGAAGGTGCGAGATAGATTCCTTTTTCCAACATACCGCGATGGAAACGACCGAACTTTTTCAGGTCAGAAGTTTTTGCATCGTCATAGTTATGCACTTCTCGACCTGTAAAGAACATCCCAAACATCGCGCTTATGCTACCGCCAGTAACCTCATGACCCGCTTCTCTAGCTGCATTTAACAAGCCTTGAGACAGCTTTTTAGTAATGCGGTCTAACTGTTCGTAAGTGCCTGGTTTTTCTAATAATTCTAGGGTTTTGATTCCTGCGGTCATTGCCAGAGGATTACCAGAAAGAGTTCCTGCTTGATACATTGGTCCTGCTGGTGCAACCATCGACATAATATCCCTGCGTCCACCATAAGCACCCACGGGTAAACCGCCACCAATTACCTTACCTAAAGTGGTAAGGTCGGGGGTTACGCCAAATCTTTCCTGTGCGCCACCGTAGGCAATACGAAAACCAGTCATTACTTCGTCGAAGACTAATAATGCACCGTGTTCTTTGGTTATTTCTCGCAGGCCTTCTAAAAAGCCAGCATCGGGAGTTACAAACCCCGAATTACCGACTACGGGTTCTAAAATAACTCCTGCAATCTCTCCTGGGTTTTCAGCAAACAGCTTTTTGACCGTTTCTAAATCGTTGTAGGGGGCGGTTAAAGTATTGCTAGTAGTAGATTTTGGTACTCCAGGAGAATCGGGTAAGCCCAAAGTCGCCACCCCAGAACCTGCTTTAACCAAAAACATATCGGCGTGACCGTGGTAGCACCCTTCAAACTTAATAATTTTTTCTCTGGCGGTAAATGCCCGCATCAAACGCAATACCGACATACAGGCTTCGGTTCCCGAATTGACAAAACGTACCACGTCAATACTAGGGACGGCATCAATTACCATCTCAGCCAAAACGTTTTCTAAAGCGCAGGGTGCGCCAAAGCTAGTACCTTTTTCTAATGCTTCGTGTAGAGCTTCGATAACTACTGGGTTAGCATGACCGCAGATTGCAGGGCCCCAAGTCCCGACATAATCTATATACTGGTTGCCATCGACATCCCAAATATAAGCTCCTTTTACGCGATCGAATACGATTGGTTGACCGCCGACAGATTTGAAAGCACGTACTGGCGAACTTACTCCACCAGGCATTAGCTTTTGAGCTGCGTTAAAAATTTCTTCCGATCGGGCAGTTTTAAAGGAAGTTGTAGAAACCAATATTTTCTCCTTTAATCAAAAGTAAGTGTATAAATGTATATCTTTAGTCTAAAGATATAAGTTTTTGTAAGGACGTAATCCCTGACTATTGGTCAACGTTACACCGCCGTGCAGCCTGGAGGCTGCCGACTTCGCTTTGCGAAGGCGAAACGCAGAGAGCGTTTGACGGTGCCTGCGTTGACCGCATTCCGCGGTCAAAGCGCGTTCCCAAGTCCCTGTCGCCTGGAAAGCCCTTGGCGTTTAGATCGGACATTTGCACCTAGATGTAGCCTACCGAAAGGCTTTTGTATCGGCGCGGTGAGACAATCCGTTACGGGGGTTTCTAGATCCGCGGTGCGTTCGCGGACTTGTGTTGGACGCTCCATTATAGGAACTGTCGAACCCTTTAGGGGATTGCTCGTCAATGACCTTTTATTATCCTATGGATCTCGATTTATAAGTCAGATATGTTGTGAAATGTGAAATTTTCTAAATTATCTTATTTTCAGGGCTTTTGCACAGTAGTAAATTACACTTGGCTGCCTATTCTTTAGTATTAACAAAAATTAATCCGCTATATGTATAGTCGTATATAGCTGGTGATTTGCTTTTGCTTAAGATAAGGCTTTTTCTAATTTACAAGGTAGATCTCGATTTTTCAAGCGATCGCAATACTTTTTAAATATATAACTTTTAAAACTTTCAGACAACTAAACTTGTTAATATTTTAAACTAAATTCAAGCATAAATATTGATTAATTTTAGCTTCCAACTCGTCAATTAAAAAAGGTTTAGATATATAGTCGTCACAACCAGCATTTTTAATTTCAGTCCTGTGTTTAGATGAAGTTAAAGCAGTTACCGCAATTATAGGAATATGGTTAGTTAAGGGACAGGCTTTAAGTAAACGAGTTGTGGTAAGACCATCTAATTCTGGCATTACTATATCAAGCAAAATCAAATCTGGTCTCTTGTCCATTGCTAAATCTAAAGCATTTTTAGCGTTAGTAGCAACCAAATAATTAAGATTTAAAAAGTCGACAATATTAGCGTTCAAAAACAAATTATCACGATCGTCATCTACAAGTAATATTAGGGGTGTTCTTCTCGTATATCGTGGCAGCAAAGTATTAGAGTTGCCTAAAATCATAGATAATTCCTTAAAGAAATTTGCCAAAAAGCTACTGCTGTACTGGCATCATACAGAATAAGGAATAATTCTTCCACTGAATTTGATTAACTAGAGCTTTTTCAGATTACTGAAACCAGAACTAGTTAGCCAATTGTTTAGTATAAATATACTGTACAAAATTTAACATCAGTTTAGATTGTTGCACAAAGAGCGATCGCTTTCCCCCATTGAAGCAATTTATTTTACAAGTCCCGCTCTTAATGCTCTAACTGCTGCTTGAGTGCGATCGTCGGCACACAGCTTATTCAAAATGTGGCAAACGTGAGTTTTTACTGTACCTACAGTAATATAAAGTTTTTTAGCAATTTCAGCATTGCTACATCCTGCTACAATAAGCTCTAAGACTTCCAATTCTCGATCTGTCAAAGGATAAGTTTCAATTAGCTGCTGATATTCATCGGCTACAGCGGTAATTGCCTGAGTATCATCTTCTACGGTTTCCCGCGCAGTATCGATAGAAGCTACTTCAAGGTTAGAACCAGCTATTTTAGTGTTTTGAGCTTGTTTGAGAACAATACGAGCGATCGCAGGATCGATCCAGGCGTTACCTTCATGAGTATTGCGAATTGCCTGAACCAAATTATCCATACTGACATCTTTTAAACTATAAGAATCAGCACCAGCAGCAAAAGCAGCCATTACCGAATCTTCACTGTCGTGCATGGTTAGCATCAACACTTTAGTATTAAAGTCAGGATTTTCCTCTTGATAATCTCTGAGTTTTTGAGTAACTTCAATGCCATCTATATCTGGTAAGCCGATATCTACTAAAGCAACGTCAGGTTGGGCTATTTTTATTTTACTTAAACCATCGTTTCCATTGGCAGCATTATCAACAACTTCTATATCTTGGTATTGCTTTAGCGCAGCACACAAACCAATTCTACTTAAGTCGTGATCTTCAATTAAAACGACGTTAATCTTTGTCATTATTTCCAATAGTAAGTTCTTTATGGATTAATTAATATTTATCTATCTTTAAAAACTCTCCAACATTAAATTAACAATTTCATCATTCTTTAGATATATATCAAAGAGAATACTCTTAAATTAGAAGCGATCTACAGTTCTAATAAACTGGCGTTTGAACGATCGGTTAAAATTGTAATTTTTAGTAGAGCATAAGTTTAGCTGTCGTTTGGCTAGAACTTATCCGTTGTTTCAAATTAATTACCCATGATATTTTTCATAGCCGTTAAACCATATTTATGGCAATCGTGGATGGTAGGTTTATCTACTGTATCTATTACCATAGCTATAGCAATAATTGGCGCGAGCGTCATTTATATTCACGAAGTTAGAGGAAGCTCCGTCGTTCTACGGCGGAGTCTCTCTGACAAGCGTCATGGTTTATTTAAAGATCCATTATTGCTAGCAGTATTAATTCTCGGTTGTGGAATTGGTTATATTAGCAGAAGTATCGAACAGTTAAACACTGAATTATCAGTTGGGCTGGAGTTAACAATTGTAGCGAGTTGGTTAGTTGCGATCGCCTTAATATTCAGACAGTGGCAATCTAACCTACCTTTTTTAGCATCAATAAATCGATCGCCCGAAACAGTAGAAGACGAATCTCAACAGCAAGTAATTCGCCAGCAAGAACAATTTATCAAAAATATCTACGAAGATGTTCGAGAAGCAATCTTTGTGGTTAACGTTACCGATAAGAGAGAATTTTACTATCAAGGCTTTAACCCTGCTGCCAAAGAGTTGACGGGGATTTACGATGTTGTAAACAAAACCCCCGACCAAATTTTTGCGCCCGAAGTTGCAGCCGAAATTAAAAGACACTATTGTGAATGTCTTGAAAGTAAAGCCAGTATTGCTTATGAAGAATGTTTGGCTATAGATGGTAGAGATACATGGTGGCTAACCAGCCTTAATCCTGTAGAAGACGAATCGGGTAATATTTATCGTTTAATCGGTACTAGCTTGAATATTAGCGATCGCAAGCAAGCCGAGTTAGAACTAGATCGAGATAAAAACTTTGTCCGAACACTGCTAGATAATTTATCTGATGGCATAGTATTTTGCGACCCGGACGGTATAATTACTCTTTTTAACTCTGCTACTAGAAAATTTCACGGCCTACCCGAACAAGCTATCCCATCCGAACAATGGGCAGAACATTACGATCTCTATTTGCCCGATGGTAAAACCAGAATGTCTAAACAAGATATTCCTTTATTTCGTGCTTTAAAGGGAGAATCAGTTAGGGATGTAGAGATGATGATTATTCCCAAACAGGGAAAAGCCCGTACTTTACTCGCTAACGGCGATCCAATTATCGATCGCCACGGTGAAAAAATCGGCGCGCTCGTAGCAATGCGAGATATTACCGAACGCCAACAGACAGAAGCTCAGTTAAACAGAGAAAGAGTATTTGTTAAAACTTTGTTGGATAATCTTTCTGATGGTATTGTAGCTTGCGATGCAGACGGCACTTTGGCGTTATTTAATAAAGCTAGTTTAGAATTTTTTCCAGCCCCTTTAAAATCCATACCCCATCAACAGTGGGCGCAATACTACAGTCTTTATGATGCGGTCGGCAAGAATTATCTAAAGCTAGAAGAGATTCCTCTATTTCGAGCTTTTTCAGGAGAATCATTCACCGATGTAGAGCTAATGACTATTCCCAAACAGGGAAAAGCCCGTACTTTACTTGCTAACGGTAGCCCAATTATCGATCGCCACGGTAATAAATTAGGCGCAGTAGTAGCCATACGAGATATTACAGCTAGAAAACGTGCCGAACAAGAAATCTTCCTTTTAAATAATGAACTGGAGGCTAAAGTCAAACAACGTACTGCCCAACTAGAACAACGCAATCGAGAGCTAGACCAATTTGCTTACGCAACCTCTCACGATCTTAAAGCACCTTTAAGAGCGATCTCTAATCTTGCCGAATGGATTGAGGAAGATTTGGCAGACAAATTAGATGAAGATACGCAACACCAAATGAATTTGCTACGAGGTAGGGTACATCGCTTAGAAAACTTAATCGATGCTCTATTACATTATTCTCGCGTAGGTAGATTAGAATCCGAGCCTCAAGAAGTATCAGTAGGTGAAATGTTGAATGAAATTATCGATTCGCTAAACGTTCCCGAACATTTTCAAGTCGAAATCAAAGGGCAAATGCCGACTCTAACAACTCAGTTAGTCCCACTACAGCAAGTATTTAGTAATCTAATTAGTAATGCGATCGCTCATAACGACGGTATAGATGGTAAAATCACTATCTCCGCTGTAGAAAAAGATGATTGTTACGAATTTTCCGTAGCTGATAATGGAAAAGGAATCGATCCCAAATACCAAGACCGCATTTTTACAATTTTTCAGACTTTAGAATCTAGAGACAAAAAAGAAAGTACGGGAATTGGATTATCAATCGTTAAAAAAGCCGTAGAAGATCGGGGTGGACGAGTAAAAGTAGAATCCTCGTTAGGCAAAGGAGCTACCTTTAGCTTTACCTGGCACAAAACAGAGGGGCTTCGCTCCAGCTATTAGCTAAAAGGCGTTTATTTAAGTAGCTTAAAAAAGCTTTAGGCTAAAAGCTTTAAGATAAATGATATTTTTACCGATAAAATACTAAATAATACGAATATTAGCCCAATCCAACTTTCGGTAACTTTTACCACTTTGAGGATACTCGATCTAGGCTATTTTCAAAATATATTATCTTAAAATTTATTCAGGAAAATAAATGACGGCAACTTTTTGCGAATATAAGCCAGGTTTAGAAGGCATACCTGCTACAAAATCTAGTATTAGTTTTGTCGATGGTCAAAAAGGAATTTTAGAATATCGCGGTATTGCGATCGAACAATTAGCTAAACAAGGTAGTTTTTTAGAGACGGCTTATTTATTAATTTGGGGTAAGTTACCCAGCCAACAACAGTTAAAAGAATTTGAAACTGATATTCTCTACCATCGTCGGATCAAATATCGAATTCGCGACATGATGAAATGTTGTCCCGAAACTGGACATCCAATGGATGCGCTACAAACCTCAGCAGCAGCATTAGGCTTGTTCTATGCTCGTCGCGCTCTAGACGACCCAGAGTATATTAGGAGAGCGGTAGTCCGTATTTTGGCTAAAATTCCGACTATGGTAGCTGCATTTCACCAAATGCGTCGGGGAAATGATGCGATTACGCCCAACGATAATCTCGATTATGCAGCTAACTTTCTGTATATGCTTACCGAGAAAAAACCTCATCCCTTAGAAGCCAAGATTTTTGATGTTTGTCTGACGCTTCATGCAGAACATACAATTAATGCCTCGACGTTTTCAGCGATGGTAACAGCTTCTACCCTCACCGATCCTTATGCTGTAGTAGCTTCTGCTGTGGGAACTCTAGCCGGACCGCTTCATGGAGGAGCAAATGAAGAAGTATTATTAATGTTGGAAAATATTAATTCCATAGCAGATGTCGAGCCTTATGTAGAAGGACTAATCGCCAATAAACAAAAAATTATGGGCTTTGGACACCGTGTATACAAAGTAAAAGATCCAAGAGCCAAGATCTTACAAGAGTTAGCCCAACAGCTATTCGACGAAACAGGACACGACTATCATTACGATTTGGCTTTAGAATTAGAAAGAGTTGTCGAAGCTAAGTTAGGATCTAAAGGAATTTATCCCAACGTTGATTTCTATTCTGGTTTGGTATATCGCAAATTAGGCATTCCTGCCGATCTGTTTACACCTATTTTTGCGATCGCTCGTGTAGCAGGCTGGTTGGCACATTGGAAAGAACAGCTAGCATTCAACCGCATCTTTCGCCCGACTCAAATTTATACAGGAGAACATAATGCTCCCTATATTCCGATGGAGGAGAGATGAACAGTCAACAGTCAACAGTCAACAGTCAACAGGGAACATTGATAATTGATAACTGCTTATTGATAATTGATAATTCATTCCTTTGAATGGTTGGTTTGAACTAAAAAAGTTGTTAATATTTGTAGCATGGCAAATTCAAGGCTACGGAAACTAGGCAACTACCTTCGTCCCTACTGGCGAATGGTTTTATTGGGAACGATCGCGCTCATAATCGTCAATGCGTTAGGGGTGTATATTCCTTTATTAATTAGTGATAGCATCGACCAGTTACAGGGCGAGTTTAGCTTTAATCAGCTATCTCGAACTGCACTATGGCTGTTGTTTTTGGCAGCGATTATGTGGGGGTTTCGGATGCTATCGCGCACCACAATTTTTGGTGTAGGAAGACAGGTAGAGTTTCATCTCAAACAAAGGATTTTTCAGCATCTATTGACTATAGAACCTGGATACTTTTCTAGTAATACTTCAGGGGATTTGATCAATAGGGCTACTAGCGATGTCGATAATATCCGTCGCTTAGTAGGGTTTGCCGTGTTGAGCTTCATTAATATCATCTTTGCCTATGCCTTTACTCTTCCTGCCATGCTGAATATTGACGTACCTCTTACCCTTATGGCGATCGCTGTCTATCCCGTAATGTTGATAACCGTGCAGTTGTTTAGTGGTAAGCTACGTCGCTATCAGGCAGAAATTCAAGAAAAGCTTTCTAACTTAAGCGAGTTAATTCAAGAAGACATGAGCGGGATGTCTTTGATTAGAATCTATGCTCAAGAGAACCAAGAAAGACAAGCATTCGCTCAGAAAAATCAAAAGTTACTCGAAGCAAATCTAAAATTAGCTAGAACGCGAAATTTTTTGTTTCCAGTTATTGAAGGTATTTCTTATGTTAGTTTGTTGATTCTTTTGTGGTTGGGAACAAGAGCGATCGCTAATGGAGAAATTACCGTTGGTGACTTTGTAGCTTTGAGTTTGTTTGTCGAAAGATTAGTTTTTCCTACGGCACTACTCGGCTTTACTATTAGTTCCTATCAACAGGGAGAAGTCAGTATAGATCGGGTAGAATCAATCACCAAAGCAGAACCCAAAATTAAAAATAGTCCTAACGCCATTGTCTTACCCCAAGAAGAAATCCAAGGAAAGATAACCGCTCGTCATCTTACCTATACCTATCCAGGTTCTAACGTCCCTGCTTTATACGATGTAAACTTTACTATTAAGCCTGGTGAAACCGTAGCCATAGTGGGATCGATTGGTTCTGGTAAGTCCACTCTAGCTAATGCCATCCCTCGCTTATTAAATATAGAAACAGGAGAACTATTTTTAGACAATCATGATGTCACAAAATTAGATTTAGCTACCCTGAGAAAAGCGATCGCTTATGTTCCTCAAGACAGCTTTTTGTTTAGCACCACAATCAAAAACAATATTCGCTATGGCGAACCGTTAAGCGAAAGTTATGAGGTAGAGCAGTCGGCAAAACAAGCTCAAATACACCCAGAAATCCTAACTTTTCCCCAAGAATACGAAACATTGGTTGGAGAAAGGGGAATTACTCTCTCAGGCGGACAAAGACAACGAACTTCTCTTGCAAGAGCCTTGTTAGCAGATGCCAAAGTATTAATTTTAGATGATGCCTTATCCAGCGTCGATAACGAAACGGCGACAAGAATTTTAGATAGCTTATCACCCACTAGAGCCAAAAAAACCGTAATCTTTATTTCCCATCAACTATCAGCAGCAGCAACTTGCGATCGCATTTTAGTTATGGATGAAGGTAAAATCGTCCAAGATGGCACTCATGAAATGCTTCTTAAAGAGTCAGGGTTGTACAAATCTCTCTGGGAACAGCACCAACTAAAAGAAGTGTTGAACTAAACATTTTTATGTATATATAGCAATCGGGGATGAGTTGTGAAAAACTCTCTTCTTTCTGACCTCTGTGTCCTCTGTGCCTCCGTGGTTTATTAAAAAAATATTTTCATGAATGACCTGGGATTGCTATAGCATAATTATTGGTAATAATTGAGCTATCAGCTATCAGCTATCAGCTATCAGCTATCAATAGTTAACTTATTTAATCCATATATAGCTAATTTTTTCCAGAATTAAAGAATGGGCAAGTACGGTTTTGCCATTGTGTACCATCCCGATTATGTCGCGCCATTGCCCGATCTGCATCGGTTTCCCATGCCAAAATTTAAGATTTTAAGAGATTTATTATTAAAAGATGAAGTAATTGAACCAGAACAGATATTTCAGCCCGAATTGCCCGATTTAAAATCGATTCAGCTCGTTCATACTCCCGAATACGTACAGGCATACTGTGAGGGAACACTAGACTACAAGGCACAGCGTCGCATTGGTTTACCCTGGAGTAAGGCTTTAGCCCATCGTACCCGTATTGCTATTGGTGGAACTATTTTAGCAGCCAAACTAGCCCTAGAATACGGCTGCGCCTGTAATACCGCAGGGGGAACACACCACGCTTTTCCTAGCTATGGTTCGGGATTTTGTATTTTTAACGATTTGGCGATCGCCTCTCGCGTTTTACAAGATTGGGGTTTAGTCGATAAGATTTTGATCGTAGATTGTGACGTACATCAGGGAGACGGGACGGCATTTATTTTTCAGAATGACGACAGCGTATTTACCTTTTCGATGCACTGTGAGGCAAATTTTCCAGGAAGAAAACAACAGAGTGATTTAGATGTTCCCTTACCTGTCGGTTTAGATGACGATGGCTATTTACAAATACTCGCCCATCACTTATCAGATTTGTTGAGCGAAGTAAAGCCAGATTTAGTATTATTTGATGCGGGGTGGACACTCATGTAAGCGATCGCCTGGGTAAATTAGCCCTTACCGACTGGGGGATATATCGTAGAGAAAGAATGGTTTTGAGTACCTGTAAAGCTGCGGGATATCCAGTAGCTAGCGTTATCGGCGGGGGTTATGGAAAAGATATGTCTGCGTTGGTTTATCGTCATTCACTATTGCATCGTGCAGCCAAAGAGGTTTATCAATAATGTAGGGGCAATTGGCTAATTGCCCTTGTAAGGTTGACCGATATCAACCTGGATTTGTACAGTGATAATTAACGCAATATATGGACAATATACAAACAGCAACCTTTGGTGCGGGATGTTTTTGGAAAACCGAAAATGAATTTTTAAAAGTGCCAGGAGTAACTAAAACTTCTGTAGGTTATATGGGGGGTGATTTTCCTAATCCTTCTTATTTAGATGTGGTAGCGAGAATTACTGGTCATGCCGAGGTAGCACAGATTGAATACGATCGAGAACGAGTTAGCTATCAAGAATTGTTAGATATATTCTGGCGAATGCACGATCCCACAAGCCTCAATCGTCAGGGTGCAGATCGCGGAGAACAGTATCGCTCGGTAATTTTTTATCATAATTTTGAACAAGAACAAACTGCTCGTAAGTCAAAGCTACAGCTACAGCAGTCTGGCAAGTATGACAAAGAGATAGTTACAGAAATAAAGCCAGCTAAAGAATACTATCTAGCTACTGAAGATCATCAGCAGTATTTAGCTAAGAAAAATCGTTCGGTTAAACATTAGCTTAGTTGTTTGAGTTTTTTATTAGCAAAATTCATCATGCTACGTGCTTCGGGATAGACGGTGGTTTGGGGTTTGACTCGTTCTAACTGGTTAATAATAATTAGTATTTCCCTGGCAGTACGATCGCGATTATACTGGTCGATAGATTTTGGTAGATTAGCAATCGCCTGCTGTGCAGATTCGTAAGCTTTCTGAGATGATTCCTCTTGCTGATAACGAATCCGCATTTCGCCTAAGTCTGATTCATAACCCGCCAAAAGGGTTTGTGCTGCAAGATAGCCAGCATCTTCTAAAGGAACTCTTTCTAAAATGGCGATTGCTCTATTCGTTAATTTAATACATTCGAGCCAGTAATTTGCCGAGTGAGCCAAACCCGAACAGCGATCGGTAGCTTTAGTGTAAAACTGTTGCGCCACTGCCATAATTTTATTAGTGCGATCGTTGCCTGCGACTAAACCAGATATATTACGAAAGTCTCTTAAATATGCTGTAAGACTAGCCTGCGCCTGTTCGTTAGCTAAAGTATTAGCAGGCAGGCGTTCTAAGCGGTCTATCCCTGCTTGCCAAGCGGATATAGCCTGTTGTTTTGCGATCGCGTCTTCACCTTGTTGATAATTTTGTTTTGCCTGTTGAATATCTTGCCGTGCTTGTTCTAGTTCGGTATAGGCATTAATTTCCTGAAATATTTTAGCTTCCATTCGCCCTACTTTAGATCTAGCTGCTTTAAATTCATCTAGAGTAAACTTCCAGCCAAAATTAAACCAGGTGCGATATAGCTGCGGTTCGTAACCTAAAAACCAGACGGGTAAAGCATCGAGATTCTTTTGTGCCTGGTTGACTTTTTCCTGTCCTAATTTTAGATCCTCAAGACTTGTCGCCTGGTTGACTAATTGGTCTGCCTGTTCGACATTAGCGATCGCCTCTCGAGAGTTGCGATCCATTTTTAGATAGCTTGGTAATAATATAATCGGTGCGGTTTTGGCAACAGGACGACGGATCATTGGGTAGGGCAAATTTAACATCCAAACTAACCCCGTCAAACCTCCTAATGCCACTGCCAGTTTGGGAATTAGCCACAGTTTGCTAGCAGGACGATTAGCACGAATTGCTTTGGCGATCGCTTTATGATTAAAGTTAGGAAATAGATCGCTAATTAAATATTTTAATTCTGCTTCTGTAACTGGTTTGCCTTTCATAGAATTCAAACCTTTTAATCGTCGTAGTGCGATCTGACGAGAAATATCTCCCGCAGCTTTATCTCTATCAGCAGCCTTGACTACTTCGGCAACGAGTATTTTATAAGCTTTTCTATTAAGGCGTACTGGCATAAAAAGAGAACAAATATTTAAGAGGATTCTCTATTTATTGTTCCCACTTACTCAAATTACTTCTCGACAATCTAAAATTATTTTTAATCGTACAAACCGATCGCCAATTGGCGTAACAACCGTATAAGTTAATTTTGCGCCGATGGAATAACCGAAAAAACAGTGTAGTAATCCCGAATGGTGCAAATATCAAAATTATTAGAAGATGCAGTTAGTGAGAAGCCCGATCGTAAATAACAATACGGTCGCTTCTTGATGCAGTCGCTCATGGGGGAGACCCCCAAGACCGCGCTGCATCGCTTCTTGATGTTGTTATAACTACCCCCCGAAATGAAAACTCAATCCATTTCATCAGCTACCTACGACACATTTATTAGTCAGCTTAGAGCAGGTAAAGTTGAGCAGGTTACGATTAAACCGCGCTGGATTGAATACCAACTCAAAGCAGAATTCGGCGGTAAACGCTATCGCACGAACAAGCATGATTCTGATGATAATTTGATTAGCGTATTGAATCGCCAAAACGTAGAGTTTGAGATCGAGCGCGATGATTCAGAAGTCACTAATAATTTATTAGCGATGCTGATTTCTTCTGGACTGTTGGTAGGTGCTTTTGCTTGGCTGTCGAAATTGAGTACCCAGGGTGGCTTAGGTATTGGTATGGGGGTAGGCAAAAGCAATGCTAGAGTCTATCAGAAAGGTAAAACTGGTATTACCTTCGCCGATGTTGCGGGAGTAGATGAAGCCAAGCAGGAATTGCAAGAAGTAGTTGACTTTCTTCAAAATGGCGACAAATACCGCAAAATTGGCGCAAAGATACCAAAAGGCGTTCTATTAGTTGGTTCTCCTGGAACGGGAAAAACTTTACTTGCTAAAGCTGTAGCGGGTGAAGCGGGCGTTCCTTTTCTTAGTATGTCTGGTTCGGAGTTTGTCGAGCTATACGTGGGTGTAGGTGCATCTAGAGTCAGGGATTTATTTAATAAAGCTAAAAGCCAAGCACCCTGTATTGTTTTTATCGATGAGTTAGATGCGATCGGTAAATCTCGCGGTAACAATCCTAACGGCGGTAATGACGAACGGGAGCAAACTTTAAATCAACTGCTTACGGAAATGGATGGCTTTGATGGTAATGAAGGCGTAATTTTAATTGCTGCTACCAACCGCCCAGAGATCTTAGACCCTGCTTTGCGTCGTCCAGGTAGATTCAATCGCCAGGTATTAGTCGATCGCCCCGACAAAAGCGGTAGAATTGAAATTCTTAAGGTACATAGCCGTAAGGTGATGCTAGGGGAAGACGTAAACCTAGAAGAAGTCGCAGCCCAGACATCTGGTTTTGCAGGGGCAGACCTAGCTAACTTAGTTAACGAAGCTGCGCTACTGGCTGCCCGTAATAATCGTCAAGCAGTGTTAATGACTGACTTTGCCGAGGCGTTTGAAAGAGTCGTGGCTGGTTTGGAGAAGCGATCGCGTATCCTCACACCTTTAGAACGTCAAACTGTGGCATATCACGAAGTCGGTCATGCGATGGTGGGTGCATTGATGCCAGGAGGCGATAAAGTATCTAAAATTTCCATCGTACCTCGCGGACTGGGGGCATTAGGCTATACGTTACAGACTCCCGAAGCCGACCGTTTCTTACTTCTAGAAGATGAGCTACGGGGCAAGATTGCTACCTTGTTAGGAGGAAGAGCAGCAGAAACAGTAGTATTTAATAAAGTTTCTACGGGTGCTAGCGACGACATTCAAAAAGCCACCGAACTAGCAGAAAAAGCCGTAACTCAATATGGTATGAGTAGTGTCGGACCGATCGCTTTTGCCAAGGAAGAAGGACAGTTTTTAAATAATTCTACTTCCAGACGGACAGTAGGCGGGGAAGTAACCGCAGAAATAGATCGTCTGGTCAAGCAAAATCTCGATCGCGCTTATGAAATGGCACAAAAGATCTTAGAACTCAATCGCGATCTGCTCGAATCGACTACCCATACTTTGTTAAAGGATGAAGTATTAGAAGGTAGTCAGTTAAAGATGATTTTGACACAGGTGAAAGCACCAGTTGAATTGGAAGAGTTTTTAAGAGGATAGGGTTTGAAAGTAATGGGTAATGGGTAATGGGTAATAAGTAATGGGTAATAGGTAATGGGTAATGGGTAATAGGTAATGGGTAATGGGTATCTGCTGCTGAACTATCACAGCTTTTAACAAACTATCTGCATTCTTTCTTTGCGCGGACAACTCGCGATTTTGAGGAAGCCTCAAAATGCGTGTCCTTGTCTTCGCGCGGTCGTCTCAAGCATCCGAATTTACTTCCGATGACGCGACCTTGCCTTTGCGAGAGATAAAAACCAAACCTCAATCAACATCCACGAATTCAACCTAACACCATCACTCTGTCCCCTACCGCTATCGCCTTTCCCGCTTCACTAGGAGCTAACCTGGTATTAACTGCCAGGCGAAAATAATGATTAAAACGAGAACGCTCTGTCCATTCGGGGAGGGTGTTTTTTCTTTGCTGGATAAATGTCTTTTGAAACTTGGGATAAGACTGTCCCGTTTGCGGACTGCGAGTAACTACTACGCAGCGTTGACAGGGATTGACACCCATAAACTCTACATCACCAACTTTAAATTTAACGAAGTCAGAGGAAGCCCCGTCTTTGTAATGCCAGGTCTCTCTGACCGTTTGTTCGGGCGTAGTAAATAATCTGTCTTCCCAAAAAGCAGGTACGCCTGCAATTTCGATGTTAGTACGAAAGCGACGACGAATATCTTCGGTAGTGAGTTCGGGATACCAATCGGCGATCGCCTCTAAAGTTGCCGTACTGACTATTGTTGCCCCTGGAGACACCGTATCGTCGGGGAAACCCATCTCTAAGTTTTGTTTAATCTCTACAGGAAAACCGAAGTAATCTTCTAACCAATTACATAGTGCTTGTTGTTCGCTAACTAAGTTAAACCTCACGAAGTCAGAGGAAGCCCCGTCTTTGTAATGCCAGGTCTCTCTGACTACTCGATCTGTTCCCTGTATTTGTAGCGAGAGACTATTAGTTTCTAAATCGAACTGCGATCGCAAACTATGAACTTTTTGGTTGCGCTTACCGTTAACAAAATTACCAGAGCGATCGACAATTGCCCAGGTGCGATCGCCTTTTAAAGCTCCAGATTCTAAAACAGTAGCGCGATCGCATTTTACTGCATCTAAAGATTTAATTGGGTAAATCAATATTTTAGAAACATAGGCGTTAGCTGAAGACATAGAAAAAGATTATTGTTTGTTTATAGATCGAGTCTACAAACTAATAAAATTTTAAATTAACTTAAGTAGCCAATTTTTACAATCGGTCAAAATTATATTGGGCGTTGCATCTTCATGGGATGGTGAAGGCTGACGCTTGAGACTGGGACAAAGGGCTTGCCCGCATATGTGGGAGACTGGGAGGAATTATCGTATAAAATTTGGAATCATCCCTAAACTGTGCAACGCCTTATATTGTTATAAAAAAACTGGATCGAATCGCTCAATCCAGCTTGTTAACAACCTTCAATTTGTTTAAATATATTACCTGTTATCGATTTCGTCGAGGATAGCGGTAGCTTTTTCACAAATCGCTTCGTGACATTTACCGTTACTAGCGACAATACAGCCCCAACGTTTGACATCTCCCTGGTTATAGTACACGGGTTCGCCGTTGACGTAAGTAAACTTACCCCCAGCTTCGGTAAGAATCATTTCTGGTGCTGCAAAGTCCCAGTCTTTTGCTGCTGATTTGCCCGATAGAGAGAGGTAAACATCAGATTCTTGTTCTAATAGTGTAGAAATCTTTCCGCCAACGCCACCCATGTATTTTTCTCCCGCAAAGGGCAAACGTTCGATCAACTGCTTAAAGCGATCGTCGCGGTGCGAACGACTGACAATTAAATACATATTTTCCAGGCGATCGCGATCGGAAACCTCGATTGGGGTGACAGTTCCTTCTTTAGTTTCTACAAAAGTACCGTTGTCTTTAGACGCGAAATAAACTTTACCTGCTTCGGGGATAGCCACAATACCGATTACAGGACGACCTTTATAGGCTAAGGCAATGTGCATTCCATATTCTCCTGTCTTGTCGATAAAATCTCTCGTACCATCAAGAGGATCGATAATCCAGACCCAATCTTTAGCTATAGCTTCGGCTTTTTTTACATCAAAAGTTTCTTCGGACAAATAACCAAATTCTTCTGTTCCCAATTCTTCTTTTAACTTACTTAAGATATGCTTGTTAGCTGCCAAATCGGCTTCGGTAACAGGGCCATCTTTTTTATCTTTAATATCTAGGTCAGAAGTATCCTTGTGATAAAAAGAACTAAGAATGTCGGCTGCACCCCAGGCTACCGAGCGAGCAGTTTTAAGAATTTCAGCTAATTCAGCTTGATTTTTGTCCAAAGCCATCTCCCAGCAATATTGTATTATTTCTCAACAATACTAACTGATAACGCTCGTCTCATCTAAATCGGTTTCATAGAAGTCAAGCGGATATAGTATTACTTCCTCATTCCTCATTCCTTATCCCTTCCTGGTCTAAACAAATGATTGTGTTGGGGATGATATAAACGAGAGCGAGTAGTTACCGCTTCTTGTAGTGCAGGACTAATCAAATACAGCGTAGTTCTAATCAGGTCATTTTCTCTGGTAACTGCTGCCATTTCTGATAGAGGTACTACCCATATTTGCTCGTCTTCCCAACCGACACGATAGCAAACCGCTACGGGAGTATCTTCGGGGTAATGTTGTAAGAGTTTTTCTTGTGCTTTTTCAATATGACGAGCAGCTAAATAAAGGCATAAACTAGCTTTGTGAGCAGCTAGAGAGGCTAATTCTTCGCTTTCGGGAACGGATGAAGCTTTGCCACTGATTCTAGTTAAGATGATTGTCTGTACCAGTTCGGGAACGGTTAATTCAGTACTCAGTTTGGCAGCAGCAGCCTGAAAAGCACTGATTCCAGGTATCAGTTCAAAAGGAATATCTGCTTCGGTAAATGCCTGCATCTGTTCGGCGATCGCACTATATAAAGTTAGATCTCCCGAATGTAAACGCACGACAGATTTACCCTGTCTGACTCTTTCAATTGCCAGAGGAATAATTTGCTCTAGGGTTTTGCTACCCGTTGCTACTAATTCGGCATCAGCGCGGACATCCTGTAATATTTGTTTGGGTACTAAAGAATCTGCATAGAGAATTACATCAGCCTGTTTTAAGATTTTATCAGCTTTTAAAGTTAATAGTTCTGGATCTCCAGGGCCTGCACCAATAATATAGACCGCAGGTTTAAGGGCTTGAGTTGAATTCATTAATAAATTTTTAAGTTGGTTATGGTCTGTTGCTTGCGGTGTTTCGCTGATTTCTAGCAGAAACTACATCGGGTAGTGGACGCTTAAACCAGTACAGCCAGGCAAGAATTATCAGACCAAAAGCGATCGCCACTAGGCTAACTACCTGAGCTATTTTTAAAGGGCCTAACATTAAGCTATCGGTACGTAACCATTCAATCCAAACTCGACCCAAACTATAGCCGATTAGATATACCGCAGCTAGCGTTCCTGTCTTGAGGCGATTAGATTTTTTTAATCCCCAAAAGAACAACCAGATGAGCAGAATAAACACTCCTAAATTCCAAATAGATTCGTAAAGAAAGGTAGGGTGAAAATACTCATAGTTAATCCATTCTAAAGGGCGATAGCGCGGTGCGATATATAGTTTCCAGGGTAAATTTGTCGGTTTGCCAAAGGCTTCGGAGTTAAAGAAGTTACCCCACCGTCCGATTGTCTGACCCAAAATTAAAGAGGGAGCAACCAAATCTACCAACTGCCAAAAAGAAATTCGCTTAATTTTAGCAAATATAATTGTGGCGATCGCTCCACCAATTATCGCCCCATGAATTGCAATCCCTCCTTTCCAAATAGCGATAATATCTTCAGGACGTTGAGAGTATTCTTGCCACTCAAACAAAACATAATAGAGTCGGGCAGCAGGAAGGGAGGATATAACCAGCCAGATTGCCAAATCTCCGAGGATTTCAGGATCTATACGACGACGTTGGGCTAAATATTGAGATAGAGTAACGCCAATCAAAACTGCTAGGGCAATCAATAAACCATACCAACGAAGCGCGATCGGACCGGCTTCAAAAATAATTGGACCAGGAGATTGAAACTGAAACGCGAACATATCTATGTAGATTGGCAAAATGTTACTTTAGCTAATATGTTTTCTAATCGCTGAACGTTCTTGGCAATCGCTGGTTAGCTTAATTTTTTTAACACAGAGAACGCTCGATTATTATCTCAGGTTTGTTAGCTTATGTACATTATGTCTTTTTAACTAATTAATCTGAATTTTTACGGGTTCATGATTCCCCTAATCTCCTAGTCTCCCCGTCCCCCCCAGTCAATCTCTACCATCCCATAACAGATGCAACGCCGAGATTTAAGTTTACTTGGGAGTAGCGATCGCATGACCGACACACCAATCAATCGTATCGTAAGAATTTTCTGTCTGAGTAACCTGGTAGTTAAAAGACTCAAAGAAATTAGCTAATTCTTGATATTTGCGTTCGTAAGCAGCGCGATCGCCATCATCGACTTCATAGATAACGCTAGGCTGATAAGTTTTAATTGTTTGGGTCATGCCTTTTAGCACGTCGAGTTCTGCACCTTCGACATCTATTTTGACAAAGTTTGGTGGTTCAATTTGCTCACTTGCAATTAAATCATCTATCGAAACTAAATTTACGGTAACTTTCCCTGCTAGATCTGGTGGCGCGTCAGCAGTAGCTAGGGCGTGTCCTCCCGAATACTTAGCCAGCAAAAACTCTCCAGTTCCACTGGTATTAGAAACTGCTTTTTCAATCACTTCTATCTGGTTAAAGTTGTTTAACTCGCCATTATGACGAATGCTTTTAGCATTTTCCGATCCTGGTTCAAAAGCGTAAACTTTGCCCCCTTCGCCGACTAATTTGGCAGCGATTATACTAAAAAACCCGACGTTAGCACCAATATCGTAGAAAACATCTCCCGTTTTTAAATGTTGGGCAAAAATCTTTTGAATCGGAACTTCGTAAGTACCCAACGCCAATTCAGGGCAAGATTCTCCCGTATTAAACTTTAATCCTTTAGCTATGCCATTTCTTACAGCTACATCTCGCTGCCGTAAACCCGCGCTAGCTAGACGATATTTGAAAGAACCAGGTTTAGTAGCCCAACTTTCGAGAACGTTTACGGGAAATAGGGGTAAGAGGCGAAATACTGCCTGTTTTATCATGATTTTGCTCCTGCAATTACAGTACGACGAAAAATTTCTCGATCTTGAAAAAAACATTCAACCCACTCTCCATCGGAGACATCTTGAAGTAGTCCCCAGTTTGGATCGTCAACTAAACGCTTTGTTTGAGTTTGATGTTGAGCCAAAGCCTGCTGTTTAAGTGACTTGACCGATTCGATATCAACACGGTAATTAAATTCTTGAATTAGCTGCCAACCTAATTTTGCCTTAATACTAGCCTTAAAATACGCTCCACGCGAATCGCGATCGCCCGTTGTCGTCCAGGGAAAATGATGCCAATACCAGACAGGATATTCATAAACAATAATGGGTGATTCATAATTGTCCAAAGCAGCTAAAACAATCTGATTAGTAGCTAAATGATCGGGGTGGGTTTCGCGGATATAAGGGATAAACACCTGTTGAGGCTGGTTCGATCTCAGTAATTCCTCCACTTTAGCGATCGCTTCTGTCGCCGAATCGGATAATTCACCGTCACGAAAACTTAAAAATACTACATCTTCTGGGGCGACTTTTAAAGTTTGGGCAGCTTGTATAGCTTCTTGCTGTCGCAGCGAAATTAATTCTGACTCACTTATCCACTGATGATGAGATTGACTACCATCGGTCATGAAGACAATTTTTACCTCTGCCCCCGCTTGGCGTTTTCTGATAATTGTTCCACCACAGCCAAGGGTTTCATCATCTTGGTGGGGCGAAAAGATAACTGCCTTTGCTGCCAAATCTTTTGCTGATAGAGGTTCTATTCCCTCGATTTGCTTAAGATAGCGATCGCGCAACTGTTTTCTGAGTATCATCAGACTCTAGCTTTACTCCTATATCTGCATAACGATTAACTAAACTCTCGGCAATCTTCGACCAGCAATAACGTTGCAAAACTTTGGTTCTACCAGCTTTACCCATTGCTAGGGCTTTTTGGGGATTAGAAATTATTTCAACCGTTGCATCTGCTAAAGCCTGGGGATTTCCTGGTTCTACTATTCTACCTGTTACGCCATCGTTTACAATTTCAGGCATTCCACCTATTTTAGTAGCAACTACGGGTGTTTGAGTCGCCATTGCTTCAATTAAACTCATGCCGAAGGCTTCACTTAAAGAAGGATTAATTACTACGTCTGCTTTTTGATAGTAAGGTAATAGTTGAGGTTGAGGTAGCGAACCTGTAAAAATTACCTGCTGAACTAAATGAGCGGGAATTTTGCTTTTAATATATTCGAGATAATTGATACTATAAAAAGGTTCTAGAGCCTGTACTTCTGGTTCGTGCTGGAGATCGAAGAGAAATTCTCTAGAAACTACAATGTCTGGCCCTGCAATAGTCAATTCGGCGTGAGGATATTTTTCGCTTATCTTAATAAAAGCATCTATCAGATCGTGAATGCCCTTTTCAGGTGAGATCCGACCGACGAAAAGTATTTGTGGTGCAGCTTTATCCTGCTGGGTGTAATCGCGATCGCCAGGAACGAAATAATCGGCATCAACACCATTATTAACCGTCTCACATATTGACGCATACTCTGGAAAACGAGTTCTAATCTTGTTGGTTACATAATCGCTACAGCTAATAACCAAATCGGCATTGGATAATCGAGTCGCGATCGCATCTCGTTCGAGTCGATTTACCCATTCACAATGAAGGTGCAAAACTATTTTTGCATCGTTGCGATCGCGGATTATCGGGACAAACTGTGAAAAGTTATGAATATGGATTATGTCATAATTTTCCCTGGCACAGTCCATAGCAATTTGCCAACCATAGCCAAAATTAAACCAACTAGAGCCAAAATAAGGCAGCTTCGACTTGAAACTAAGTTTGGTTACGATTTTTTTGGGTATTTTTAATAGCTTATCTATTTTTGGAGATATAGCTTTATACTGTATTTGACTCGGATTTTCTGACGATTGTGAATTTTTCCAGGAATTGCGGTCAAATACACAACCATAATAAATTACCTGGCAACGTCGAGCCAAACGATTGCCAATTTGATAACTCCAAATTCCTGTCGAATCACTACCCATCGGAGGAGCAGCAATTGTCCATGGTTGGTTAACAAAACAAAGTTTCAAATTAGTGCTATCTCCTAATTATTTATCTATTATTTGCTCTTTTCGTAATTTGAATACTTAGCTATAGCAATCCCAGGTCATTCATGAAAATATTTTTTTAATAAACCACAGAGGCACAGAGGACACAGAGGTCAACGTTACACCGCCGTAAAACGACGGTGCCTGCGTTGACCGTATTCCGCGGTTAGAAAGAAGAGAGTTTTTCACGAAGTTATCCCCGATTGCTATATTAATATTTTTAAATTATCATATTCTTTTTTTACTTTCGTTCTATCTTTAGTCAGAAGTATTTTTTAAAACTTTTTGGCAATTTCGCCCCGATATATTTATTATATATGCCGTACTTCAATTAGCTTCAGATCTCTTTTTTAGTTATTAGTTCTTTACATTATTATTAATATTGGTTTGTAATAAAATATACATAAAAATATGCAACAATTGAGTTATTTTATTAGATTGTTTTATCAAAATTATCTATACAAATGATGTTTTTATCTAAGCTATCTATAAAAATGTAATTATTTACAATTATTATTGACACAATTTGCCTATTTTAATAGTTTTGAAAAATTTAATTCAAAAGTTAAAAAACATTTCACAAAAGTCTTTAGTTAAAAATAGTCTTTGGGAACTACTAGCAAAAGCGATTAATATAGGCTGTCAGGCAGCTTACTTTACAGTAGTTGTAAGAGTTCTTGGCACAGAAAACTATGGTGCATTTGTAGGGGTTACTGCTTTGGCTGCTTTAATCTTTCCCTTTGCCAATTTGGGTAGCGGAGATGTTTTGATTCAGCAAGTATCTAGAGATAAGAAAGTATTTTCTGTATATTGGGGGAATACTTTAATTATTGTTCTGGTTGCCAGCTTATTATTAACGTTAATTGCTTACTCGATCTCCCCCTTTATATTTTCAAACATTACTAATTTGCCCGCTATCCTAATAATTTTGCTAGCCGATCTAACGGGTTTAGCTATGTTCATAGTAAGTGCCAAGGCATTTATGTCTCGCAATTTATTAAAGAATTCTTCTTTATTACAAATTATTAGTACAGCTATAAAATTATTAGCTGCCATCTTATTAGCAAGTTTTAATAACCCTACTTTATTACAGTGGTCTTACCTGTATTTATTAAGCGCGATAATTACGGCAGCCTGGGGAATTATTTGGGTTAGTAGAACTTTAGGTAAACCCAAGGCAGCACCAAAAGCGATACCAGCAATGGCTAATCAAGGAATTTACTTCGCTATCGGCGAATCGGCATACAATATAAACTCCGATATCGACAAGACAATGCTGGCGAGTATGTCTACCTTAGAAGCAACGGGAATTTATGGGGCAGCATATCGCTTAATTCAAGTTGGTAGTATTCCTATCTATGCCGTATTATCCGCTTCTTATCCTAAGTTTTTTCAAGAGGGAGTAAAAGGGGTTAAAGGTTGTTTGAGTTTAGTCAAGCGTCTTCTACCTTTCGTGGCAATATACGGGGTTGTTTCCCTAGCGGGTTTTTTAATTTTTGCTCCCTGGATAACCTACATTTTAGGAGATGAATATCAAAACGCGATCGCTACTTTACGCTGGCTTGCACCCATCCCCATTATCGGTTCGATACAGCTATTATTAGCTAATACGCTGACGGGGGCAGGATTTCAAAAAACTCGCAGTGCCATTCAAGTAGTTACCGCTATCGGTAATGTTGGGTTAAACTTTTGGTTAATTCCTCTCTATTCTTGGAAGGGCGCAGTTTGGGCAACGTTGAGTTCTGATACCTTTCGGGTTGTCTGTTTGGCGATCGCTGTTGGCTGGTTTTATCGCGAACAAAAAGCGAATACTTGATAATTATTTTTTAACCACAAAATTACTAAAGCCACTGCCAGTATCATCACCCCATTCCCAGTTAGCAACAATGCCAACGCGATTAATTTTTAAATTGCTAGCCCAGGGATAGACATCAGTAAGGGCGCGATAGAGAACAGTTTGCTCGTTAACCCTTACTGTGTAGTTATTCCCATCAAAGACAACTCTCAAGGTGTAAGGCTGTCCGAAAGCGATCGCAGCACCGATATTCGACCACACCGCATCATAAATTTCTTCAAACCCAGCAATGCGGAAAAAACAAGAAATAGATTCTCCTTCGTAGAAGTCATCGAGCCAGGTATTGATAATAATGTAGTTATCTTTATCCTGCCAGGAAATCAAACCACCTCGTCCTTTTTCCCCCTGTCCTCGTTCTTTTCCAGGGGGTAGGATAGTTACTGATAAATCGGCAAGATCGGGATTATCCCAAGGCACGGTATAGGCGGTACGTCCTGGGTTGGGATTTTTAACGTCAGCGTCTACTTTAACCCTGCCAGACTGAATTTTAAATACACCCTTACCAATAGTTTTCTGCCAAATGCGATCGCCTTGGGAGGTAGACTTACCTGCTAAATCTCCCTGTCCGTCTTTAAAGTCATCTTGAATAACGGTATCTGTTCCTTCGCGCCACCAAGGAGTATTTAATTCAAGACTGGGAATAGTTACAGTGCGGGGATGAGCTTCTAAGTTATGTAAATATATGTCGGGATTAGCTTTGAATACAGCTATACCTATACCCGTAGCGGTAGCTAGCTGCTTGTAAGTAAATCCATCGCTAATTATTTTACCGTTGAGATGTATTTTAAATCGTCCGTCGTCTAAAATTTGTAGGTATGTAGTGCTATTTAATAGAAGTAAATATTGGCAGCTAAATATTTCTGAAGTCTGACCAGCTTCAACTAACTGAAGATAAACTCGATCGCCATCGAGACGACAGCACCAGTAATTATCGGGGTCTTGAAATCTCCAGATTATTCCCAAGTCTGGGGGTGTATTTCCTAATGCGATCGCCAGATGTATCAGTCCAGAGGTATTTTGAGGGTCTATAATAGCCAAACTGTTGCCTGGATGAGCAACTAAACCCTTTTCGCTGCGATGGAAACTACCAGACCTCACTTGCCAGTCGCCTCCTACCTCTGCCGAATTAGTAGTCAGATTTTCTTTTCCTTCAAACGAATCTGCTACATGAGCCGTACCGTACCAAGTAGCCAGTTCGGATATGGTTTCTACTTTGACTCCAGATACCCTAGTATCAGCTCGAAAGCCTATTTGACCGAGAACGCTTTGATGGATGCCTGCATATACCGTTGCTTGAGAATTCGTCGCATCGATCGCTACTGGACGTAGTTGAGGATAGGCTGGTAAGCCATAAACCTGGGGTAGAGACGCAGCATAGTAAGCTGCTCCCTGTTCTCTTAAGATAACCACATAACAGACAGGAACGTTTTGCAATCCACTAAATATAGATAGTAAGTTTGTTCCAACTTTAGCTAGCAGTTCGCCATTTTCTGCTCCCGTAGCACGGACGACAAAACCATTTCCCGTTTCTGTAGGGTTTTCTGGTACGGCATCAGCATACCAACCGACTGCCAAATTATCGTCAATTTCGCTTAAGGGAAAAAACTTAGTTACTTCGGCTGCGATCCGAACCCAACCTAATAAACGCCTAATTGTTCCCCGCTTTTGTTTGCTACCCAACCAAGCCATAACTCGCTTGGGGGCTGATTCGGTTTCACTACCTAGAATCCAGCGTGGAATTCTTTTATAAAGCCATTCCATCGTCTCGGCTTGGGAGGTATTATGTCCATTGAGTAGCAATACCGCCATAGCCAACCCGCTTTGACGTTGATATTTACCATAGGCAATACCCTGTCTACCCCAGCCTGGCTGAATCAAAGGTTTAAAACGCAGAGCCTGATTATCGATCGCGATCGCTCTTTCTCGATCTACTCCTTTTCTTACAACCCCACTATTAGTTTTAGTGCCAATAGTTTTACCACTAGGGCGATCTTTAGTAAAAGTATCGGTAAGCTTATTTATTGGCTGGTTAGTCATATAAAAGTAATCATTTGGTTGACACTCCCCTCGCTAAAGCAACGCTTCGCTAGGGGATTCTTCACTCAACCCAAGTTAACTAGATCGGTCAAAGACCTATCCCCGCCAGAGCTTAGTCCTGAAGCAAACACGGTCTGCCCGACCGCTAAAATATTCAAACTACTGTTGTAGTCTCTCATGTTTAGTGAGTGGCAAGCGGGACACTCCCACTCACGAACCGAGAGAGGTAGTTTATCTAGTACGTGACCACATGGATGGCATCGTTTTGTCGATGGAAACCACCGATTGATTGCCCCTATTTTTCGGTCATGCCACTTTGCTTTGTATTCTAGTTGGCGCAAGAATTCACCCCAACCACAATCAGCGATTGCTTTGGCTAACTTGTGATTAGCCATCATGTTTTTTACTGCTAGAGTCTCAGTGTAGATAGCTTGGCTTTCGCTAACTAATTTTGTACTCAGCTTATGTAAAAAATCGAGTCTGCAATCGGCTATTTTAGCGTGAAGCTTTGCTACTTTTAACCTTGCCCTATATCGGTTATTGGAATCTTTCTTTTTTTTAGCTAGTCTGCGTTGTAGGGTTTTAAGTCTAGCTTGATATTTCTGATAGTGCTTAGGATTGCCCGAAGCAAATCCGTTTGAGCAAACAACTACATCTTTAATGCCAAGGTCAATCCCGATTTCTTCTGTAGCTGGTTTCCATTGCACTAATTCTTCTTCAACCAAGAAAGAGACAAAGTATCTGTTGCTTGAGTCTTTAGAGATTGTGACTGACTTTGGTTGACCAGTAAAATATCTACTCCACCTAATCTTAAGTGGTTGAGACATTTTGGCTAGAGTTAGTTTTTCACCATCCCATTTGAACGCATTAGGTGCGTAATGCGATGACTGTCTGTTGGATTTCTTTTTGAATCTAGGATACTTAGTTTTACCCTTAAAAAAGTTTTGGAACGCAGTATTTAGATGTCTTAGACCTTGCTGTAATGGCACAGCAGATACTAGCTTGAGCCAAGATTTTTCAGGATCTTTCTTCAGTTTGGTTAAAGCATTAGATGTATCTGTATACGAAAGTGAAACATTATTCTGATAGTAGCTCTGAGTTCTTAAGGCTAATGCCCAGTTGTAAACGAACCTAGTAGATCCGAACGTCTGTGCTAGCTCCAATCGCTGCGCTGAAGTCGGGTAAAATCTGTACTTAAATCCGCATAATCGTTTCATGGCATGATTTTACCACGTAGTAATCTACTTTGTAAACAACCTTCTGACGCGAAGCTAATCCTTTAGGGCAACCCTTCGCTGCACAGTTCGCTATCATGAGGGCGCGTCGCCTGTGGTTTCCCAGGCGTTTATGTCGCCCGTCCCCTCCTTAAAAGAGAGGGGTCTTCTCGCTCAGGATCGATAAATTAACTATACATTTTGATACTTAGATCGGGTCGCAAACCTCGTGCTTGACGCAAGTAACAATGATTGATTGCTGCTTGTGGAAGAGGAGTATTGACCTGAACTAAGATTCTGATGCAGCCTTGGAGACTTCCGCTAACATACATTTGCTGTACATCTATCAGAGGAACGTAATTCCAACCAGGACGTTTTCTAGCGACAGCAGCAGGATAAATAGCATCTAGATCGGTAGTGGTAGTGAAAAATACACTAACTATGTCTTCGGCTTTGATTTGATTATATGCTTCAATTTCGTCTATTAACTCATTTACTGCTTCGGTCATAGCTGTTACGGTGTTCTCGGTCACGGTAGTTGCACCGCGAATTCCTCTTACTTTCCACTCCACTGTTACTATCTCCCTAAATATAAATTTTTTATAGTTAACACCACATTATTATTACAGAGTCAATTTTGTGGTTAAAATGAAACTAAACTTATTCGTTCGATTAAAAACTAATATTAGCTTAAGGTCGATATAACCATAAAGGCATACCGTTGGTAGCTATATCGAACTGTAGTGAATCGATCGCACCTACCAAACCAGATTGGGTCTGGCTTCTGCCTGGAATAAAGCGATTGATAAAGGGTTTGGGTTCTTCAATATCAAAGCATTCTGTTTTGTCTGGGTCTAATCCTGCCAGTTCTGCGGCCCAACGACGCGCATCTTCTTCTGTACCCAAACGGTCAACCAGACCTAATTGTAAAGCCTGTTCTCCTGTAAAGACGCGACCATCGGCAAAGGTTCTAACCGTCTCTTTATCTAAACCTCGACCTTTAGCGACGGTTGCGACAAACTGGTCGTAGCTGACATCAATCAATTGTTGCAGTATGTGTACTTCTTCTTCGGTAGTTTCGCGATCGAATGCCAAAATATCTTTATAAGGACCAGACTTTACTACTTTAAAAGAAACGCCTACCTTATCTAACAAACGTTCTAAATTATTGCCTCGCAAAATTACGCCGATGCTGCCGGTAATCGTACCTGGATTTGAAACAATATGCTTAGCACCAACGCCAATATAAACGCCTCCCGAAGCGGAGATATTGCCAAAGCTTGCTACGACCTTAACGTCTTTTTCTGACTGTAACTTTTGTAAAGCCGAAAAGATTTCTTGAGAATCTGCTACCGTACCACCAGGAGAGTCAATTCGCAGCAACAATGCAGGAAACTTTTTCTCCTCGACAATTTTAAAAGCCTTGAGAACTTGTTTGCGCGTCTGAGAAGCGATCGCACCAGTAATTTCAATCCTGGCAATTTTTTTGTTTTTTTTAAACGGCCAAATCATTAAAAATTATTTGTAATATAAATTAAAAAGAGCGGTCAATTATACCTTATTAATTATTAATAAGTAATTTTTTGCTCCTCGTTGAATTTTAACCGATCTTTTTAGGTAATTTGTTAAATGTTGCTTATTGTTGTTAATTAAAAACTAACTATTAGCAGCATTTCTCGAAAAAATAGACGGTTGTAATAAGCTATGAGAACCGAATAATTAACTCTTTACCCTTTACCCTTTACCCCAGTCCGAACAGATTAATAAGTGCGTAACATCAGTAAAAAAACTGGTTCGCTCAAAAAAAAGCTCATACTAAATAGATTGTTTAGCATGAGCGAGAAATTAAGTTGTCAGCACAAACTAGCGCAGACGATTAGTCTAGCTTGTAGTTGCTAGCTAATCCTACCTCTGGTTTTTGTACACGACGCTTACGCTTGCGATTGCCTCGACCTCCCGAACCTCCTGAACTACCAGAATCGTTGTCTTTGTCTCCTTTAAAGAAGGATTCTAGGCTCTTAATCATAATGTACAGAGAAGGAACGAGAAATAAAGTCAGCACAGTAGCAAATAGCATTCCGCCGAATACTGCTGTACCTAACGACCAACGACTAGATGCGCCCGCCCCAGAAGCTACTACCAAAGGATAAAAACCAACCAAACTAGAGATAGCAGTCATCAAGATCGGTCGAAAACGTTCCTGTCCTGCTTTGATGGCTGCTTTGACTGTATTAAGTCCCTGTTCTTTAAGCTGGTTGGCATATTCTACGATTAAAATCGCGTTTTTACTTGCCAAAC
This sequence comes from Waterburya sp., assembly GCA_965214815.1. Lineage (GTDB taxonomy): Bacteria > Cyanobacteriota > Cyanobacteriia > Cyanobacteriales > Xenococcaceae > Waterburya. The sequence goes on along the minus strand of CBDCCL010000002.1, from coordinate 5,213,612 downwards.
CGATTAGCATTACCAATCCCACTTGAACATAGACATCATTGTTAATCACCGGCCAAATTCCACCCGCCTGAAGAATATTAGCTCGTAACCAGATTGCTGCGATCGCACCTAACACAGCTAAAGGTACGGTGAGCATAATAATAATCGGATCGATATAGCTTTCATACTGTGCCGCTAAGACCAAAAACGCCATCAATAAGCCCAAACCAAAGATTATTGCCGATTGTCCTCCGGCAGATTTTTCTTCTAAGGCTGTACCAGTCCATTCATAACCTAAGCTTGCTGGTAGAATTTGCGCTGCCACTTCTTCCATAGCGGTAATTGCCTGTCCCGTACTGTAGCCAGGGGCAGGAGAGCCTTGAATCTTAATGGCGCGGAACAGGTTGTAGTGGGTAATAGTTTGAGGCCCTGTAAACTCTTTAAGCTGCACTAATGTATCTAAAGATATCGACTGTCCACTCTCAGAAGGCACATAAAGCTGCTTGATATCTTGAGGATTAGAACGGAAATCGCCGTCAGCCTGGATATAAACTCGATATTGCCTTTGCCCCAATACAAAATCATTGACGTATCGAGAGCCTAAATAGGATTGAAGAGTTTCAAACACATCATCAATATCTACTCCAATCGCCTTAGCGCGATCGCGGTTTACTTCGACTTCAATCTGGGGCGTATTAGCTGCAAACTGAGTAAAGGCTGCACCTATTTCTGGTCTTTGGTTGGCAGCAGCAATCATCTTGTTGGCATTTTCTACCAGTACCGAGATCGGCAATCCGCGACGATCTTGAAGCTGAAACTCGAAGCCCCCAAAAGTACTCAATCCTCTAACTGGTGGAGCATTGACCGCAAAGGCTCTTGCCCCCTTGATGCTCTGGAATGAACCATTAAGACGACCTAAAACAGCATAAATTGACTGGTCTTTATTCGGTCTTTCGTCCCAAGGTTTGAGCTTACCAAAAACGAAACCGCGATTGCTACCGTTACCTTCAAAACCAAAACCACTCAGAGCGAAATAGCTGTTAACCTCGTCAATCTCACCGATTTTATCCCCTACCTGCTCCATAATGTTCTGAGTATAGTTCAAGGAAACTCCATCAGGGGCTTGAACGATGGTAAAAAAGTAACCCTGGTCTTCTTCGGGAATAAAGCCAGTAGGAACTTGGTTGTATAAGAAATAGGTAAATACTAATAAAGCCGTAAAGCCAACTAGCACAAAAGGACGCACAAACTTTTTGGCTAAGAAGGTAATTCCCTTAGTATATTTATCGGTAATCCAGTTAAAGACCCGATTGAACAGATTAAAAAATTTGCCTAAAATACCCGTTTTTTCCTTGGCTGGACGTAATAAAATCCCCGCCATCGTCGGCGAAAAGGTAAGAGCATTAAAAGTAGAAAGAGCTACTGCAAAGACAATAGTTAAGGCAAACTGCTTAAAAATTACTCCCGTAGATCCTGGAAAGAAAGACACGGGAATAAATACCGCCATCAGAACTAAAGAAGTAGCAATTACTGCCCCGCTCAATTCGTTCATCGTGTCCACGGCTGCGATCCGAGGCTTCATTCCCCGCTCTACCTTAGTGGCGATCGCCTCTACTACTACAATCCCATCATCTACCACTAAACCAGTGGATAGCACCATTGCAAATAGAGTTAGGGTATTGATTTGAAAACCAAAGATGTTGAGAAAGGCAAAAGCACCAATTAAAGATACGGGAATGGCGATCGCGGGAATAACCGTAGTTCTCCAGTCCTGTAAGAAGATAAAGATAATTAAAACTACCAGCAAAATTGCCTGAATAAGAGTCTTGACTACCTCGGTCATGGATACCTGGACGAACTCGGTAGTATCCAAGGCAATTTGGTAATTCATTCCAGGAGGAAAGTTTTGTGATAGTTCGGCGACTATTTCTTTGACTGCGCCACCAACTTCTAAAGCGTTACTCCCAGGAAGCTGAAATACACCCATCCCTACCGCAGGATTGCCTTTAAACTTAGCTGAGGTATCGTAATTCTCTGCTCCCAACTCCGCTCGACCAACATCTTTGAGCTTAATTAAATTACCGTTTTCTCCCGTACCTACAACTAGGTTGTCAAATTCTTCAGTACTTTTTAACCTACCAGAAGCCCGCAACGTAAATTCAAATTGCTGATTATTAGGTGAAGGCTGGCTGCCGATACTTCCCGCACCTACCTGAATGTTTTGTTCCTGTAAGGCGTTAACTACATCTTCTGGACCCAAGTTGCGGGCAGCTAAAGCATCAGGATCGAGCCAGAGACGCATAGCGTATTTTCGTTCACCAAAAATAACTGCCCGCCCAACCCCATCAATTCTTTTAACCTGGTCGAGTACATAAAGATCGAGGTAGTTGCTCAGAAATAAATCGTCATATTCGTTGTTTTCGGCATAGAAGGCAATCCCCAACAATAGGTCGGGGGAAGACTTCTGTACCGTAACTCCAGTTTGCTGTACTGCTCCTGGCAACTGCGGTTCGGATAAAGCTACTCGGTTTTGTACGTTGACCTGAGCGATATTGCGGTCTGTATCTGGAGGAAAAGAAACTACGATGTTGCTAATACCATCATTACTGGTATTAGAAGACATATAGCTCATGTTTTCTACACCATTAATTTCTCGTTCGATAATGGTGGTAACGTTAGTCTCTGCCGTTACTGCATCTGCACCAATGTAGGCCGAACTTACTTCGACTTGGATTGGTGCTACCTGGGGTAACTGGGAAATAGGCAGCATAGGAATGCTAATTGCCCCAATTAGCACGATTATGGCAGCACAAACCGTTGTTAAAACTGGTCTTTTAATAAATGTATCGGCAATACTCAGAATCATATTTAGTTTGGGATTGAAAACTGAAAATTAAAAATTATTTCTCTTACTCTATTTCCTGACTGCTTACAGTTTCGCTTTCAGGATCGAGTGGAGTACCATCAGCTAGATTAAGAATACCAGAAGTAATTAAGCGATCGCCTGGTTCTAAACCCGAAATTACCTGATAGGATTGACCCTGTATATCTCCAAGCTCTACAGGTTTTTGTTTTGCCACCAGCGTACTCGTACCGTCTTCTTTTTTGGTTTCTTCGGCAACGAAAACGAAGCTCTTGCCCGCAATACGAGATACTGCTGCCGTAGGAATAAGAATTCCCGATTCTTCCGACCAAATAATTCTGGCTCTAGCGAAGCTATCGTCTTTTAGTCTGCCATTGTTATTAAATACTGCTTTGACTAATATTGCCTGGCTGCTGCGATCGGTTCGTGGCGAAATAAAGCTAATATCACCTTCAGCGATCGCTTTTCCCTCGCGATCGATAATTTCTACAGGTAAACCAAGCTCTAACTTAGAAGCCTGTTCTAAAGGCACACTAACATTTAATTCCAAAGTATCATCTTCAACAATGCTAGTTATTTGCTCTCCTGCCTCAACATAGTCCCCGACTTTCGGCGGTATGTTGCCTACTACTCCATCTATAGGAGCAGTAATACGATTAAAATCGAGATTTTCGCTAGCAATACCTACTTGAGATTTGGCTTGTTTGAGTGAGGCCTGTTGCCCTGCGATCGCTGAAGAAGCAGAATTTACTCTTTCTCTACTAGCACTTAAAGCCTTTTGACTAGAAATCAAGGCTGCTTTAAGGGCATCTGTTTGAGCCTTAGCTGCATCGACATCTCTAATGCGATCGTCTAAAATCTGTTGCGACTGCGCTCCTTGCTCGACTAAAAATTCCGTCCTTTCGAGATTGGTTGTGGCAAGCTTTAGTTCTGCTTGCTGCTGTCTTAAATCGGCTTTGCTTTGTTCTACTGCTGCTTCAGCTCTAGCCACGTCGGCTTCTGCTGCTCTCAACTCTGCTTCGGCATTGCTCAAATCGGCTCGTCGAACATCAACTTGGGATCTAGCAGCATCAACTTCTCCTTGTTCGCGATTTAGCTGTAGTTGAACGATTAAATCTCCTTGCTTGACGCTATCTCCTTCCTGTACGGCAATTTCGGTAATTCTACCGTCTACTCTAGGAGCTAATGCCACCCTTTCTTTTGCTTCCAAATTACCTACATATTCACTGCTAGAGCGAACGCGATCGCTTTCGAGATTGGCGATTTCTACCGCTACAGCAGGGGGTGGAGCTTTTGCTTCTGGCTGTTGCTTGCCACAGCTAGTCAAAACTAAAAAAAGCAAGGATGTACTGAAAACCTTGCCGATAATTGCGCTATCTCGTGTCATAGCAATATAAATATAAAATTAAGTTTTAGCCTATAGCCTAAATATGACCTAGATCGAATCTTTTTAGCAAGTAAGTATCTTTTGGTATTATAGTTGCCTTATAATATCCAAAGATCGAGAATCTTTACTAGGTAAATACTGTCCCCTACGGCAGCTAGTTACCATTATCGGCGACATAAAAACGCTGCTTATTTTATATGTGTTGCGACAAAATACCAAAAGGTATAGTGAAATACAGTATAAAATATCAGGAATATCTAAAAAAATGTTAATCCAAACTTTGAGAAGTTATAGTTTAAATCGTAAAACGTAGATTTTATCCTGTCGTCCTCCCCAAGACAGAGTGTATTTTGACCGCTTTTGGGATTGAATTAATTAAGCCATCGAAAGTTATTGCTGTTAAAGGCGCGATCGTAGATCGAGTAGAATTACAGCTAATCTGTTAGAGAAGAAATGAAGAGACTCTGCACAAAAAATCCCAAATTTTCGATAGCTAACAGAATTAAGGTTAGGCTACAGCTAAATTTCTCCCTCTGTAGATTATGAAAATCGGTGCATTCAAACTATTCGATCGCTGCAGTATCGGTTTATCAATAATGAACTTCTACATTATTAAGGAGTTGATTTTGCCGTTTTTGTTTGGTATGGGGATATTCACCTCACTAGGTTTATCCATCGGTGCGGTATTTGAATTGATTCGTAAGGTGACAGATTCAGGCTTGTATTGGGGAGTAGCTGCCAAAGTGCTGCTGTTGAGAATGCCAGAATATATTGTATTTGCTTTCCCCATGTCGATCTTATTAGCCACTTTAATGACCTATAGTCGTCTTTCGAGCGACAGCGAACTAATTGCTTTGCGCAGCATCGGCGTAAGTATCTATCGTTTAATTATGCCAGCGATCGCCTTTAGTCTGTGTATTGTCGCCATTACTTTCTCATTTAATAATTTTGTCGCACCCGCAGCTAGCTATCAGGCTTCAGTAACTCTCAAAGAAGCATTAGGTAAAACTCGACCCGATTTTAGAACCGAAAATATTTTATTTCCCGAATACAAAGAGATCGAAACAGAAGATGGCGAACGGGATGTATTATCACGCTTATTTTATGCCGAACAATTCGATGGCGAACAAATGAAAAATATTACGGTATTAGATCGTTCTAGCGGTTCTATCAGTCAAATTGTTACTGCGCGATCGGCACAGTGGAACATTTTAGAAAACATCTGGGATTTTTACGATGGAACTATTTATCTAGTAGGAGAAAACGGTAGCTACAATAACATAGTTCGCTTTCAGCATCAGCAATTAGCACTTCCCCAAACCGCGCTAGATATTACTAAAAAAAGTAAAAAAACTAAAGAAATGAATATTTTAGAGGCGCGAGAATATTTAGAAATAATCAAACATAGTACCGATGAACCAAGAATTCGGAAATGGGAGGTCCGAATTCAAGAAAAAATCGCGCTTCCGTTTGCCTGTTTAGTATTTGCCCTAATCGGCGCAGTTTTAGGCGTTCGTCCACAAAACTCTAGTAAAGCAACTGGTTTTGGAATCTGTATCGGACTGATCTTTGGCTATTACTTACTATCTTTTATCTCACAATCTTTGGGTGTTACAGGAGTTCTTCCACCGTGGGTTGCAGCCTGGTTGCCTAATTTCCTTGGTTTGGGTGCAGCAGGCGGATTATTAGCCAAGGCGACGGATTGATTAGCTGGTGTTAGATGGCGATCTGTTTGGATTGAGTAGCGGGTAACGGTTTTGTTTTCTTGTTTTATTTATTAAAAATATTAGTTTTTCGTTGAAATTAACTATTCGAGCTACATTAATAGTTGCTTAAAAGCTGATAGCAGATAGCTATCTCAACAAATTAATGCTCTTAACCCGAACTGGCGTTATTTAAACTTAAAAATAAATGCGAAATTGTTTTACAGATGAACGATCGAGAGCGTAATACTAGTAGTCAATGGCAATCTTCAATTGGATTTATCGCTGCTGCTGCGGGTTCGGCGGTGGGTCTGGGTAATATTTGGAAATTCCCTTACATTACGGGAGAAAATGGGGGCGGTAGTTTTGTACTGTTTTATTTGTTGTGCATCGCCGTTTTAGGATTGCCGATCGCGATCGCCGAAGTCACGATCGGTAGAACTAGTCAAAGTTCTCCTGTCAGAGCTTTTCAAAGGTTATCAGGGGAACGTTCTTGGTGGCAGTTGGTAGGAATACTAGGGGTGTTTTCGGGAATCTTAATTTTGTCTTTTTACAGCGTCGTTGCGGGCTGGGGGCTACATTATCTATACCTTTCAATTATTGGTAGGTTTCCTCAAGAGGCAGATCCTCAAGCCTATAGGGATTTGTTTGATTCTTTAGTGGGATCGCCAAGATTAAATATCTGGTGGCATAGCGTATTTATGGGTATTACCATCACTGTAGTTATACGGGGAATTCGAGGTGGTATCGAACGCTTCGCTAATTGGGGAATGTTGGCTTTATTGCTACTATTAGCAGGGCTGGCTATTTATGCTACTACTCTACCTGGATTTGCCCCCGCCATAGAGTTTGTTTTTGGCTTCAGTAATAACTTTACCTGGAGATCGGCTTTAGAAGCTCTGGGTCATGCCTTTTTCTCTTTGTCTTTGGGAATTGGGGTAATGCTTACCTACGGTAGCTATCTGAAGCGTGAGGATGATGTAGTGGGTACTTCTATTATTATTGCGATCGCCGATACAGTTGTCGCTTTGGGGTCTTGTATAGTCTTATTTCCCATTGTTTTTAGCGTGGGACTCGAACCATCAGCGGGACCTGGATTAATTTTTATCAATCTTCCCATCGCTCTGTTTCAGCTTCCTTTTAAGCAAATTGGATTGCTATTCTTTTTGCTATTGTTTCTGGCTGCATTAACTTCTGCTGTCTCGCTACTGGAGATGGCGGTATCTTTTGCCATTGATTCTTTGGGTTGGTCGAGAAAGATGGCTGCTGCGGTGATGGGAGGATCGATCTATTTGTTGGGTATTCCTGTTGCTGTCAGCGGTGGTGAAGGTTTTTTTGGCGCAGGACTGAAACAAATTATAGGTATGACCTGGTTTGATGCTATTGATTACCTATCGAGTAACTGGCTGCTACCCTTGGGAGGAATTGGAATTAGTTTATTTGTCGGCTGGCGTTTTGATTCCGAACAAAGAGCGATCGCTTTTGCTGAGGGTTCTAAATTAGGTTCGATTAAATGGCTATATTCTTCTTGGTTGTTAGCAATTCGTTGGTTGTGTCCAGCGGTAATTTTGTTGGTTATGCTTTACAACCTCAATATTTTTTAACGCCAGTTCGGATGAAGTCAGAAGTCAGAAGTCAAAAGTCAGAAGGTTTTGAACCTTATTATAACTTTTAGCTTAAAAGTATACTTTGAGAATCGGATTTAGTATAAGCTGGGGTTTTAGACCCGTCGGCGAAAAATTAACTATTAACTATTAACTGTTGACTGTTGACTGTTGACTGTTCACTGAAAAAAAAAGGATAGCCCTTAGACTATCCAATTAGTTATTTGATTTTAATCGAATTTAACCGAGATTAAATTTGAGGTACAAATCTTTCTTTATCTGGTACTTCGGCATACTCAGAAACAATTTGCTTGAGTTCTTCACCGTCAATAGTTTCTTTTTCAATCAACAGATCGACTAGGCGATCGATTACCTCACGGTTTTCTCTAACAATTTTACGTGCCAATTGATGACCGTGTTCGGCGATCTGGCGTACCTGATCGTCAATGCGTGAAGCGACTTCTTCAGAATACTCGGCGCGAGAGGTCAAACCAGCACCCAGGAATACCTGATCGCCTTGTCCACCACCTAAAGCAATAGGACCGAGATCGCTCATTCCGTAGACTGTTACCATCTGTCTTGCCATTTCCGATACCTGCTGCAAGTCGCCACCCGCACCAGTAGTTACTTCGTCGTTACCAAAGATTTCTTCTTCGGCTGCACGACCACCCATAGCACCAGCAATTCTCGCCATTAGCTGAGAACGGCTGATTAAGCCCTGATCTTCGTTAGGAGTGAACCAGGTCAAACCTTGTGCTTGTCCGCGAGGAATCAAAGTTACTTTTTGTACTGGATCGTGATCCTTGACAAGCGTACCGACGATCGCATGACCGATTTCATGATAGGCAATCAGTCTCTTACTCTTACCGTCAGTTAGAGGAGTACCTTCCATACCAGCGACTACACGATCTACCGCATCGTCAATTTCGTTGATGGTAACTGCTTCTTTGCGTCTTCTGGCGGTCAAGATAGCCGCTTCATTGAGTAAGTTAGCTAAATCTGCACCAGAAAAACCAGGAGTCCGACGAGCGATCGCATCTAAAGAAACTTCAGGGGCAATTTTTTTGTCGCGTGCGTGAACTTCGAGAATTTCTAGACGACCTTGGATATCGGGGTTGTCTACCATTACCTGGCGATCGAAACGACCAGGACGCATTAATGCGGAGTCTAAAACATCAGCACGGTTAGTAGCAGCGATAATGATAATCCCTGTATTACCTTCAAAACCATCCATTTCGGTTAGCAGTTGGTTCAAGGTCTGTTCTCTCTCGTCGTTACCACCACCAATACCAGCACCACGTTGGCGACCTACCGCATCGATCTCATCAATAAAGATCAAGCAAGGAGCGTTTTCTTTAGCTTTCTTAAATAGGTCGCGGACGCGAGACGCACCGACACCAACGAACATTTCGACAAATTCCGAACCAGAGATGCTGAAAAAAGGAACACCCGCTTCACCAGCGATCGCTTTTGCTAAAAGAGTTTTACCTGTTCCAGGAGGTCCTACTAAAAGTACCCCTTTGGGGATTTTTGCGCCAACAGCGGTAAAGCGTTCGGGCTGTTTCAAGAAGGTAACGACTTCTTCTAGTTCTTCTTTTGCCTCGTCAATACCCGCTACATCATCAAACATGATGCCTGTTTTAGCTTCCATTTGGAACTTGGCTTTAGATTTACCAAAGCTCATTGCTTGTCCAGGTCCACCAGGCATATTGTTGGAACGGCGGAACAAGAAAAATAATGCTCCAATCAGAATGATTGGGAAAATTAAATTACCCAAAAGTCCCCACACAGCACCTTCGTTACCAGCAGGATGGTAGTCAAAATTAACGTCCGCATCGCGTAACTTAGCAATCAATTCAGGTGAATTAGCGGGTAGGTCAACTCGTAGCTTTTGTACACGGTTGTCTAATTCTGGGTCGATCGCCTGGACGATCGCAGTTCTACCGTTTTCATATAGTTCTACAGAAGTGACTCGATCCGAATTAAGGTAATCTAAAAAGCGACCATAGGTCATACGAGTATTGGCACTGTTACCAGTCAAACTATTACTAGCAGTAGTTGCAGAAAAAGTTCCCTGCCAAAGGAAAAAGCCTACTACCAGTAAAGGCAATGTCCACAGTAATACGATTCTCCACGAAAAATTCTTCATAAGGTAATTGTTCTTTATTAAATATCTTTAAACTTATTTTTTGTTTTGGGCTGTCGATCGCTGACCTACGATCGCTACATTTAGCATTTAGCATTTAGCATTTAGTATTTAGCTGTTCGCCCTCGACAATAACCTCAACGGGAGAAAGGCTTTAGCTGCATCTAACCCCCGCAACGGTTTTGTCTCGCAATGTTCAATGATTAGTCATAGATTATGGTCAAATATTTCTAAACCATCGGTTTAGTTTCTTTTCTTCATATTACCTCTAGCTTAACTAAATTTAACGTAATTCTCATTTTTGCTGCAATATTTGACAAAATGTACTTTTTATTGTATCTTTTTGCTTACTAAATTGCCAGATTGCTATAGCAATCCCAGGTCATTCATGAAAATATTTTTTTAATAAACCACGGAGGCACAGAGGACACAGAGGTAAGAAAGAAGAGAGTTTTTCACAAATGATTTACGATTGCTATATTTTCCAACTATCTAAAAAACAGCTACAGCTATCGAATAGTTTTTAATAAACTTTAAGGTTTGAAGTAAAAAAAGAAATGCGTCTACCAATTTAAATAAGTAGACGCATTGTAATTAAGGTTATTCTACTGAAGCTCGAATGCTAAAAATTACCTGGGCTAAAACCTTAGTAAGTTTCAACGTGCCAACGGTCTTCTTTCTTCATTGCTTTACGGTATTCATCCCAGTTAACATCGTGCTTGGCTGCTGCTGCACTTAATGCTTCATCAATACCGCCTTCCATACCTTTCAAACCACAAATATAAGTATGTGTTTTAGGATTTTGTATTAGTTCCCAAAGCTCATCAGCGTGTTCGGCAATCCGATGTTGGATGTACATTCTTCCGCCCTCTGGGTTTTTCTGTTCGCGACTAATCGCGTAATCCATGCGGAAGTTATCGGAGTGTTCTTCTACTAATTTTTCTAATTTATCTTTATAAAGAATATTTTCAGTTTTAGGAATACCGAAGAACAACCAAGCCAAACCTTTGAAGTTGTAGTCGGGGTTTTTGTCTCCTTCGAGGAACATCCGCCACAAATAAGCACGGAAAGGAGCAATACCTGTTCCCGTAGCAATCATAATGATGTTAGCATCTTCATCATCTGGCAAGAGCATTTCTTTACCAACAGGGCCAGTAATCGATACTTCATCACCTTGTTCTAGTCCACATAAGAAACTAGAACAAGTTCCTTCTACCTGTTCGCCAGTCTCTGGATCTTTGTATTCCAGCTTACGAACGCACAGAGATACGGTTTTTCCATCTAAATTATCTCCATGACGAGTAGAGGCGATCGAATATAATCTTAACTTGTTTGGTTTGCCTTTATCGTCTACACCTGGAGGAACAATACCAATACTTTGCCCCTCAATATAGTGTAAGTCTCCCTCAGAAAGGTCAAATGTCATATGACGACAAGTGCCTATTCCGCCTTCTTCTACAAGGTCGTAAATGTCCACACACTTACCTACATAAGGTTTTTTGGGACGATAAATATTAACGGGAATCTTCTTTTTTTCTTTTTCTGTTTTAGGTTTTGCCTGAGTCATAGATTTACTGTTATTAGAAGCTTCTTGTGACTTGGTTGCTGGCTGGCTGTCTTGTGCTGGTGCATCATCGTTAGCAGGTTTGATGCTAATTATCTTTCCACCCAAACTATTGATACGGCGCATCTCTTGATTCATTCTGCTATAGGGAACAGTAATGAATACAGGACCGCTGCTACGAAGCGGTACTTTGGTATTGACGCTGTTTTGAGATAGACCTTCTACCTCATAGATAAATAAACGATTTTTGTATTCGGTATTGCTACCAGTAAAAGCTGCACTAGAGTTGTACATTAGCTGGATTCGATCCCCCAATTTAAATTTGGACTATTAAATACTTTACATATCTGAATCTGTCTTTCAACTCATTGCTATAGCTAGCGAGTAGAAAATTTAAAACAACAGTTTAGACTGTTTGTACTGTATTAATAGCCTATCATTGAGAGACTCTATCTTTACCACAAACCACCGAAAACCAAACCACAAGTTGCTTGAGATTAGGTATTTGTTCATAAGGTATATTTAAAAGTGGATGTAAATCTGTAGTCTCGAATTCATTTTCATGATTTTTTTATCTTTCCAGAAAGAAAAAATAGTTATTTTTCAGGCTAAAACCTAATTAAATTAGTCTCTTGGCTCTTGTAGAGGTCGCACGGCTTCTGGTAAAATTTTTCTAAGTGAGCGTTATTCTGTCTTTTGGAGTCAGATTATGGTTCACTTCGTTAGAAATAAACCTTATATACTCAAGTTAACGGGCTAAAAATAAAGACCTAGAAAATTTTTCAGCAATAGAAAAATAATTTGGGCAAATAAGAGCGGGAATGAATTTGTAGATGTATTTACTGCCATGTTGCCAAATCGCGACTTAAATGTCCTGAAATGAATTTGTAGCAGGATGTGTCTAGGGTTTAGTTCTTTGAAATAGCTTAACAGTTATGAGTTTAATATTAGTTTTGTAGAAGAGGAATTTTATGACCGCCGATTTAGACCGAGTGGTACTTATTGGAGTAGCAGGAGACTCAGGGTGTGGTAAATCAACATTTCTGCGCCGTCTGACAGATTTGTTTGGTGAAGAATTTATGACCGTGATTTGTCTTGATGACTATCATAGTCTCGATCGCAAAGGCAGAAAAGCAGCAGGGGTTACAGCATTAAATCCTAAAGCGAATAACTTTGATTTGATGTACGAGCAAATTAAGTCTTTAAAACAAGGCAATGCGATCGACAAGCCAATTTATAATCATGAAACTGGTGAATTAGATCCTCCTGAAAAAGTCTATCCTAATAAGGTAGTTGTAATTGAAGGACTACATCCACTTTATGATGAGAGAGTCCGCGAATTAATAGACTTCAGCGTTTACCTCGATATTAGCGATGAAGTTAAGATTCAGTGGAAAATTCAGCGCGATATGTCTGAAAGAGGTCACACTTACGAAGATATTTTGGCTTCAATCAAAGCTCGTAAACCCGATTTTGATGCTTACATTGAAGTACAAAGAGAGTTTGCTGATGTAGTAATTCAGGTATTACCCACTCAGTTAGTTAAAGACCCAGAAAGCGATCTATTAAGAGTTCGTTTGATTCAAAAAGAAGGCAAGGAAAACTTCGATACTGTCTACCTGTTTGATGAAGGATCGACAATTCACTGGCGACCATGTGGACGTAAACTTCAATGTCCTATTCCTGGTATTAAAATGTACTATGGTCCCGATAGCTTCTATAACAACGAAGTGTCAATTTTAGAAGTAGATGGTGAATTCGGTAATCTCGAACAAATGATTTATATCGAAAGTCATTTGAGTAACACTAGTACCAGTCACTACGGTGAAATGACCGAATTATTGCTGAAGCATAGAGACTATCCAGGTTCTAGCAACGGAACTGGTTTGTTCCAGGTACTAGTTGGTTTAAAAATGCGTGAAGCTTATGAAAAACTCACCGCTCAAGCAGCACAAACAGCTAACGTTTAATTTCAACTAGACTAAACAAACTAAATACAGTTAGTGCTTTTAAATCGCGGGATATACACTCGCGATTTTTTATTGTCTATGAAAAGATTATAATCTCTGCCTTAAGAAAGATACAGATATCGCAGTAGGTTAACTGGTTAGGACAAATGAATTAAATTGCTCGTAGGTAATAGGTAATGGGTAATAGGTAATAGGTAACAAAGGCGCAAAGCTTCGCCGTATGTAGTGTCCTCAGATAAATGCCTATTGCTATAAGAGATAATGTGCAAATATACTGCTATAGCGACAAACATAGCTATAGAGCGATCGCTTATCGCTTTATAGCTTGGCAGAAAATATATACACAGAAGGAAGTTTTATTCATCTATAACTTGTCACAATATAGGGCGCACTATGTTCAAAACTTTGTAACTATTATGTCAGCTAACGGATTAGCGGTATTTGACCGTACTTTAGAAAAAACTCATCAATTTATTAATGATGTCGCCAAACAAATTGCTGTAGAAGATAAACATCTTGTTTTTATTGGTATTAAAGCAGTACTACATAGCTTGCGCGATCGCATTCCTCTAGAGGAAGCAGCACAGCTAGGCGCGCAATTCCCCGTTCTACTAGCAGGATTCTATTACCAAGGTTGGAAACCCGCAGCCACGCCAACCAAAGAAAGATCTGTTAGTGCTTTTGTAGATAAAGTAAAAGGCAATCTACCTCAAGGAGATTATCCAGTCGAGATCGAGGCTTTGATTAAAGGAGTTTTTGCAGTTCTATCTCAATGGGTAACGGTCGGAGAAATTGTTGATGTAGCTAATATGCTGCCAAAAGATGTACAGGAGTTTTGGCCAGAAGCGGTGGTAACACAACTCAACCAATAAATAAAAAATTGCGATCGCTAAAGATAAAAGCGATCGCACTACGAACAAAGTATTTAGTAGCAATACAAGTTACAAATATAAATACAAATTCTTAATAATTGAGGAAATTAAGAATTATCAAAAAAAACAACTGTAAATTAGCGTCAGACGCTGTAATTAATCTGCTGCTACTATTTTTGTACCAGTAAAGATCCGTGAAAATCTGCCAACTGACTGGCAATATAGAATTCAGGATCTTTTATCAAATCAGCAATTTCCTCTTTTTTCGATCTTACAGATCCATCACGGGTCATTTTATCGCGATCGACAAATAATCCTCTAACTTTATGTCTTTGACGAGTTGGCAGTTGTCTAACAAAAGGTCTAATTAGTTGCCAAGTTACTGCATAGATTGGTTCAGAGCGTATTGGTGTAACATCTGACCATGTGCGGTAAGTCGCACCAACCATATGAAACAATAATCCACCGTAGATCTTTCGATTTTCATCAGTTTCGATCTTAATCCAAGGCAAACCTTCAGACCAAGCACGATAAATATATCCTAGCCCAGTTTCAACGTGGTCGAAATTTGGAAAAGCCTCAACAAAGTCTTTGAAAGTATCTGTTTCTCGCTCCTCGTCTGAAACTAGCATATTTGGCTGATATTTCTCGAAATACAGTCTTGAAAATAACAAACCAGCACTGTATCCATTTGGTACGACAACGGCTAAGGACTCACCGCGATCGAGAGTATCTAATAATGTTTCTAGCCAGCCATTGACAACTGGAAAAGAGTCTAGATGGAGAGACATACAGTGAGTGAAGTTTTGAGACATTGCGTGTTTGGCTAGTGCCATCAGACAATGTGAATGCTCTTGACGCACAGAGGATTTAGCTGGTACTTCGCAGTCGATCGTTTCAATTTCAGGATTTGCCAGAACATATTTCTGATTTTCGTCGCTTAATTTATGAGCAGCAGCAAAAATGCGAAATTCGCTTTTTGTATGTCGTCTCAGTCTTTCGAGGTGAATATCAAACAAAGGGCGAGTATTGTCGTCAAAAACATATACGACTAAAAACGCAACTCGTGGCATTTCTGTTTTATTATCTGAATTAACCCAATCTTTTGGGGAGTATTGATTTTCCATTTTTATTCGCTTAGGTATTTATAGTTACCGCTCGCAGAGCGAAAGTATAAGGATTAATGTCTTTTAAAATCAAAGATGCGATGCAGCGTAACTGTATGCTGACTTTATTTGAAGATTTTAATAACCCTTTTAGGGTATCTGCTGAAATCCAAAATTGCTCGTCTCCAATCTCAACGCTACTATCGACTAAAATTATTTGATATATGTTTTCATTCTGATAGAATCTTCCTCCTTCTTCAGACTGAATAACTTCAGATAATACCTTGCCGTCTTTGTACAAAGTAGTTTGGTTTCGGTGGTTTTCTCCTGGATATATAATCTCAGAGGGCAATAAAACTTTTTCACCACTTATGCCAAATTCTGACTGATAACTAATTAGAAATTCTAACTCCAGAAGGCGATCGCTTTTCAAATTCTTTGAGTGACTACTATCAAGCGACTTATCGCCCACTTGACGCACTAGCAAGGTGATTAATCCTCTATTCGCAGTACACAATAAGGGTTGTACCCAAGTTTTTACCTCTCTGGTGGTACTAATGACCTTATAAATATTAGCTGATATTCCTGTATTTGCTTTATCTACAATTCCTTCATCTGTTAATTCCCAATTCTGCAATTCGGACATAGGAACTAATTCTCCCATGTTTTTACCGATTGAGTTATTGTCGAAGCCGAGATTATTAGTGTTGGAAGTAGAGCGATTTAGATCGAGAAATAAATCCCAGTCAAATACACCGAGCATAGATCTTAAATCTGTATTCAAAAAGTTATCATGATGCAGTACTTCAGTAATCACTTTCAACGGTACCCAAATCATATTTTCGGCAGTGTCAACGAGTGAATCTGACTCGACATAACTTAAGATTTTGCTCTTTTGAAAATATCTTTTACCCAAGTCTAACTGCATACTATTAGCTATGGGTCTAACTTGTGGATTGTATTTAAAAAAGAAGTCAAAATAAGGCGTTTCTTTTCCTCCATGAAATCTCAAATAGTTGGCAGGAGTAGACTGAATAGTAGGACCGTATTGACCTATGCCTGAGTTGCCTGGTTCAACTCTAGCCTGCAACAAAATATAAACATCTTCCTGTTTACAAACAACCAGACCATTAAATGCGCCTTGAGGCTGATAAAGAACTAATTGTTCTTCACCGGTAATATTATCTACTAGCCCAGTAATATAAAAGAAGCCTCCGCTTTTATGACCCAGAACTCCATGAATTAAATTCCATTCCTGCTGTTCGGGTAGTTTTATTGGTGATAATTTAAAATTAGAATGCTCGATAGTAGTCTGCAAAAATGACTTTAAATCTAAAGCTGAACGAGCAATTTTTGGATTTGGCTTCATCAACGATATAATATTTAATAAGTTTAATTTTAGTATTATATCCTTTCTGCACTTAATAATTGTTTAAATGTTTTTGCTATGAAGCAACTGACTGCTCTTATTTTTTGAAGACATGAATTGATATAATGTTTTACTAATTTTGAATGTTGTAATACAGAATAAATAACAAGTTTTTTAAGTATTAGTGTCGATCGCTCTACCGATCGATCGCGCTACGTTTCTATTTTATTAAAATGTACCGACACTACAGCAGTTATCGATAAATTAGATTTTGGTAATTGATGGTGTTCGAGCGCAATTGTCTAAAACATTCAGAACACTTAAGATAAAACCCTACCTCGTTTGTATTCGTCGGTTCGAGCCAAAATTTTACTGCTAGCAAGAAGTCGATCGCGCATTTAGATAAACTAAGTAGTAGTTATTTTATATAAAGGAACGATCGCACTCTATGATGCAAATTAAAGCAACTGATACCGCATTACTAGACTGGACTGGGGATTTACTAGCAGTCGGTATTTTTGAAGGTGAAACCGAACTATCGGCAGACTTGGCAAAACTAGATGAAAAATTAGCTGGTACTATCTCCGAACTAATAGCAGACGAAGAATTTGAAGGAAAACCTGGCACTACAATTGTCAGTCGAGTAGGCAATAAAAATCCTCTGCGTAAAATTGCTTTAGTAGGTATGGGTAAAGTTGAAGATTTGACTTTAAATAGCTGGCGTAACGCAGCAGCAGCGATCGCTCGCCTGGCAAAAAAAGAAAAAAATATCGCTATCAGCTTACCCGCTGGATCGGTATCGGCAGAGGCAATCGCCCAGGGCATAGCTGAAGCAGTTGTTTTGGCTCTTCATGAAGATAATCGCTTTAAGTCCGAACCAGAATCTAAAAAACCCAAATTAGAAACTGTTGAGTTAATTGGCTTGTCAGGACAGGATAAGGCGATCGCTTCGGGGATGACTATTGCTGATGGAGTTATTCTAGCTAGAGAATTAGTCAACGCTCCTGCAAACGAAGTTACCCCCGTAACTATGGCTCAAACGGCACAACAGCTAGCAGATGAATATGGTCTAGAAGTTAAAATCTTGGAGCAAGAAGACTGCGAAAAATTCGAGCAGGGTATGGGTGCATATATCGGTGTGGGACTGGGTTCGGAAATACCACCTAAGTTTATTCACTTAACCTACAAACCATCAGGAACAGCAAAACGTAAACTTGCTATTGTCGGTAAAAGCCTAACCTTTGATTCTGGCGGTCTTAACATCAAGTCAGGCGGTAGCGGGATCGAAACCATGAAAATGGATATGGGCGGTGGTGCTGCTACTCTCGGTGCTGCTAAGGCGATCGCTCAACTTAAACCAGATGTCGAGGTTCACTTTATCTGTGCTGCTACTGAAAATATGATTAGCGGTAAGGCCATGCACCCAGGAGACGTGCTAAAAGCTTCCAACGGTAAGACTATTGAAGTTAATAACACCGACGCAGAAGGACGCTTAACCCTAGCTGATGCTTTAGTGTACGCAGAAAAACTAGAGGTAGATGCGATCATCGATCTAGCCACCTTGACAGGTGCTTGCATCGTTGCTTTGGGTAACGATATTGCTGGCTTATGGAGTACCGATGATGCTTTAGCAGCAGAAATGAAAATAGCTGCTGAGTTAGCAGGAGAAAAGTTTTGGCAGCTTCCAATGGAAGAAAGATATTTTGAGGGACTTAAATCTCAGATTGCCGATATGAAAAACACAGGACCCCGCGCTGGTGGTTCGATTACGGCTGCATTATTTCTCAAACAGTTTGTTAAAAATACTCCCTGGATGCACTTAGACGTTGCTGGCCCAGTTTGGGCAGATTCGGCTCATGGAGTCAACAACAAAGGGGCTACTGGTTTTCCCGTTAGAACCTTGGTTAACTGGGTAAATAACTAGATTTATAGCTTAATTTACGCACGCCTAAATTAAGCTATAGAATTGACAATTCGAGCGACTGCTGACACCATTAAAAAATGTATTTCAAGATACATAAAAAATAGAATATCGTTGTTAGTTTGGTTATTGCAGTTTGCATTAAGTAAGACTAATCAGTATAAATGCGATCGCACCAAGAGTGCGATTTAATTTCTTTTTTAGGTGTGAGGAAAATGACTAAATTAATTCGTAATTTGTTGCTGGCTTCTCCAGCAATGGCTGTCCTATTGGGTTCTCAATTGTCTGCTTCTGCTCAAATGATTTCAGAAGGGCAAAGCAACAACGATCGGGTACTCGATCGAATCAATAGCTATAGCCAAGAAGGCAAAAATAGTTCTCATAATCAAGTAACTAACGTCAATCAACTGCGAGACGTATCTCCTACAGATTGGGCTTATGAAGCTCTACGTAGCTTGGTAGATCGTTATGGCTGTATCGCTGGTTTCCCCAACCAAACCTATCGTGGAAGTCAAGCTTTGACTCGTTATGAGTTTGCTGCTGGTTTAAATTCCTGTCTCAATCAGATCGAACGCTTGATCGCGTCTCAAGGATCTGTCAGTCAAGAAGATTTAGATACTATTACTCGTCTATCTCAAGAATTTGAAGCAGAATTAGCTACATTAGGCGGTAGAGTCGATGAACTAGAAAGCCGTACCGCAGTTTTAGAAGACAATCAGTTTTCTACAACTACTAAATTAGAGGCAGAAGCAGTATTTGGGATTTCTAACCAATTCAACAGCAGCGATTTTAATGAAACGGTTTTCCAAGATCGGGTACGTCTGGCTTTCGTTTCTAGTTTCTTTGGTGAAGACGCTCTATATACTCGTCTCGATGCTTCTAACGCAGGATTTGATTTTCGTACAGAAAACGCAGATGGCGATCCTGTCGATCTAGATACTGGTGCTTTAACTTATCAAACATCCGATAGCGGTAACGATGTCGGCATCGGTTGGCTGGCATACTACTTCCCAATCGGCGAAAAAATCAACGTATATCTACCCGCAGCCTTCCCTCTATGGGTTGACTTCGTTCCTTCTTTAAGTCCTTATCTCGACTCCTTTACTGGTGCTACGGGTTCTCTTTCCAGCTTCGCTGAATCTAGTCCTATTTACAAGATTGGTTTGGCTTCTGGTGGTGGTGTTGGCTTCAATTTTGATGCTACAGATTTTATCACTGTTAGTGCTGGTTATTTCGGCGGAGATTCGTTTAACCCTGTTGAAAGCGAAGATGGCGGTTTATTTAACGAAGAATATTCTATATTGGGACAGGTAACGGTAAGTTTGTTGGATGACAGACTTCAGCTAGCAGGTACTTACTCTCTCGGTCAATTTGGCGCAGGCGACAATACTATTTTCGATCTTGGTGTTGGTACTGGACTTGCTAGAAACCCCTTCGAGGGCAAAATCTCGGCTAACTCCTACGGTGTACAAGCTGCTTTTCAACTTAACGATCGCATAGCCTTAAATGCTTTTGGTATGTATACCGATGCTCAACAGGCTGTAGGAACAGCAGAAACAGAAATCTGGTCTTATGGTGCGGGATTATCTCTACCTGACCTCGGTAAAGAAGGTAACTTAGCTGCTATCTTTGGTGGCGTTGAACCTTATGCAGAAGGTCAGCAAAATCCAATTCATATTGAAGGATTGTATAAATATCAATTTAACGACAATATTTCTGTAACTCCTGGTGTTGTCTATTTAATTAATCCTAATGGTAATGATGAAGATGATGATGCCATTATTGGCGTATTGAGAACTACCTTTACTTTCTAAGATTGGTTGCAATATTTAATTTGCATATCCTATAGGATAATCAGCCACAGCTTAATTATATAGCTGTGGTTTTTTTAAAGGAACAAGGAGCAAGGAACGAGGAAAAAGGAGCAAGGAGCAAGGAACATTGAAGCCGACCAATGATAAATGATGAATGATAAAAGTTTATTTGTTTGCCCGTCAGTAAGTAGTAAGGAGTAATTTAATTATTCTTAGCGGAGTAGTTTTTAACTAGCAAACTTAAGCTAGTTTGCATAACGTCGGTAGTTTGTCCTGAAACACTGAACAACAAAGCTTCACGATATACTCGTCCAGCATCAGAATATAAATAGTTGGCTACGCCACTAGAAGCAATAACCGCAGCTTGGCTACAGCGTTGAGCTAACTCGATAGTTCGAGCGCGAAGTTGTAACTTTTGTTCGTAGCTGACATTTTGGTCGCCGATAAAAGCGATCGCTTTAGCTTCATTTTCTTTTACTTCACTTTGCAGATCCAGCCATGATTCTTGTAAGAAGTCTAAAGATTTTTTGTGTGCGATCGCCTCTAAAATATCCAAAGCTGCATAAGCACAGCCCAAAGCAAAAAAACCATGATTGAGAATGTTTTGGCGACTGCTAGCGTGAATTGCTCCTGGGGGATTTATCGTTACAATGCGATCGCTTTCTAAAAACCACTTTTCTACTTCTGCGCTAACGGTATTGGTAGCAGTAACCGCTAATAGCTTCATTGGTTCGCTAAAAGTTAGCTTACCCCCCGATTCTTGTAAGCTGTCTTGAAAAGGTAATAGTCCGTAAAGTTCTCTACCGTCGGGTAAGGTTGCTCCTACAATAAAAAAGTCGAAAAAATTATATCCCGTAATCCAGGGAACTGTTCCCGTTAAGATATACCCCGCTTCTGTTTGACGAGCCTGCATTACTGGCGTACCCATACGGCGTAGGTGAGAAAAACCTACGCCAATTTTCACCTTACCCGTAGCTGCGTCTGGGAAGAACTGCCGTAACGATTTGTTATTACTTTTTGCCAATTTACTAACGGCACTTTGATGCTGAGTTTGTAGAAAAGTTAAAGCCCCAGAAACTCTCGCCATAGAAATCTGTAAACGGCGATAATCTGCCTCGGATAATCCACTACCTCCCAATTCTGGAGAAACTTTCAAAGCCAACCAAGAGCGATCGCCCATCTTGTTTATCGCTAATTTTAAAGCTTGGCGATCGCGGTCTATTTTATTAGCTAAAGGGGTAATTTCTTTTCGTAAAAAAGACTCGATCGACTCTAGCTCGTTCATTTACCATCTAAATCTATTTGTTTGACATTACGAGCAATTCGAGAAAGTTCGCTTTTTTCATTAATTGCCACTCTAGATGGCGAACCGCTAATAATTCCTTCGTAGTTAGAAAAGGATTCTTTGATATAGGGAATCTCAGGCGCGTCTGAACTAATTACATATTCACGAATGCCTTTATCGTGCCACGAACCCCGCATTTTAAATACGTTGAGGGCGCGAGACATCTCACCACGAATCTCGACGTACTGCAACATAATAATTGTGTCGGTAATTGTCGAAATATGGGAATCGGTGATCGAATTTGCTCCTAAAAAGCGATCGGTAGTATTAGTAAAAAAGCCTGTAATTTCTTCTTGTTTAGCATAGCCAGTAACTCCAATCACAAATTGACGAAAGGCGTTATTAGTTACTCCTCTAGCCAAAGCCGAAAGCGAATCTATTGCAATTCGAGAAGGCTTGAATTCGGCAATTTCTGACTTGATCATCTGTAAATGATCTTCTAAACCAGCCGATTCGGGATAAGAACATAGCAGTTTCAACAAACCTTTACGCTCCATCTCCTCAAAATCTACTCCCCAAGAAGAAGCGTTGCGAGATAGCTGCGCTCTAGATTCTTCATAGGCAAATAATACTGCTCTTTCTCCATTGAGACAGCCTTCATTTAAGAATTTGCTGACTAACAGAGTTTTACCCGTTCCCGTCGCCCCCGTAGCCAAAATAATCGAGTCTTTAAAAAAGCCTCCTCCACACAGTCGATCTAACGTCTTAACTCCCGAAGAACGGCGCGCATTTGAAGAACGCTGGGTCAAACGCATCGCTCCCAGAGGAAAAATATTGATGCCGTCGTTAGTAATTGTAAAAGGATACTCCCCCTTCATGTGAGTCGTTCCTCTCAACTTCAAAATTTCGATAGTACGGCGACGACGTTCTCCTTCTAAAGCATTGCGAATAATAATTACATTGTCCGAAACAAATTCTTCCACACCAAAGCGCGCAATACGTCCGTATTCTTCGGTTCTCTCGGTAGTTAGAATTGAAGTAACTTCTAATTGTTTGAGACGGGCTACCAAGCGAAATATCTCCCGCCTGACTACTGAAGCTCCATCATATTGTTGAAATACAGATGTTACCGAATCGATAGAAACCAGCTTCGCCTTATATTTACGAATTGCGTACTGTATTCTTTCAATCAAGGCTGATAGATCGAAGTTACCTACAACTTCTTGTCCTTCAGGATCGGGAGAAGCATCGAGAATAAATAATTTTCCGCGATCGATTAAATCTTGTAAATCCCAACCAAAACTATAGGCATTTTCAATAATATCTTGAGGTGATTCTTCAAAAGTGACAAGTACCCCAGAACAATCAGAAAATTCAATTCCTTGAAAGAGAAATTGAACTGCTAACAAAGTTTTTCCCGTACCAGAAGTCCCACTTACTAAGGTAGTTCTACCAATAGGTAAGCCACCATGAGTAATCTCATCGAACCCCTCAATCACGGTACGGATTTTACGAATTCCTTTATTAGTTTGCTCTGGCTTGGGCGACTGATTGATTTTTGGTTCGTTCATCTAAGACAGAAATGGCTATTACTGCTTATATTCGAGCAATAGCTATTAATTTTTGAGTAACATCATATTTTACGACATATTCTAAGTACGATTTTACAATCTTTATTCGCGAATTTTTTGAGAAAGTAGATCTAAACCAGTTAATACCTTTTGGCGATCGCTCAAATCGCCAATAATTTTATGTACTGGAGGAGGCAAAACTTTTGCCAGAGTAGGGGTTGCCATAATTTTATCTTCTTCAGCTAATTGCGGATTTTGAATAACATCAATCACTTTAAGGGCGTATATTCCCTGAAAATCTTGTTCTAAAATATCTTGTAAAGTTTTTAAAGCTCGTACTGAATTTGGTGTGTTTCCTGCCACGTACAGCTTTAGCACATAAGTCTTGCTAAATAAATTCATATAAATACATAATAGTAAATATAAATAAATATGAAATATCGAATTTTATCTAGTTTATACAGATCATTCTACTGCAAACAGCAGTTCTGAAAAGACTTGTTCATTAGAAGTAGAACGCCGATACATTTCGCACAAATGAGCCATAATATCAATTAGAGGCAAACGATAATCGAGCAGGATGTCATCGTTTCTACCTTCTAGTTTTAACTGATAGGCGAAATTGTCGATTAGCTCCATGTGTATTTCTATAATTTGAGATGTAGAAATATTGTTGAAAAAAGCCTGAGCGACAAATTCGTCGATGGATTTCTTAATTTTAGAATTATTATCGAAGTAGTTAATTAAAATATGGCGATAGTTTAAGATTAATTTTTCTTCGAGCTTTTTTTGCTTTGATTTTGACAAGTTATTATAAAAAACTTGAGGATTTCGTCGATCGCCAATTCCCAAATCCCCTAGCCTCTGTTGCATTTTTCTAGTTAATCTGTTTTGCTGTATTGCTAGATTTTGTCGAATATGCTGCGAATTATCAGTCGCAATACAGTCACAACTCGAACTAGGAACGAGATTTACAAACTTGGTAATTGCTATATTTATGTATGAGTTAATTTCTGCAAGCTGAGTTAAATACAGGTGAATTTCTGCTCGATGATAAATATTATTAGTGGCTAGCACCGAACAATTATCTAAATTATCGATTTCAAGCAATACTTTCTTGGGCTGTTCGAGTTCTAAAATTATTGCGGGTAATAAGATTTGTAACTGCCATAAATGTTTTAAGATTGCGCCTGCTTCTAGATCTTCGATCGCCACTATACAATCGATCTGTTCTCTATCGCTGCTGAGGTAATCTATAAAATCTAATTTAGAATTAAAACAGTTTAGTTCGTAGCGATCGCCACTTAATAATTGAGCGACCAAATTAGAAAACTGCTGTTGGGTTGAAAACAAGCAAATACTTAGTTTGTTAGTTTCAAACTCTTCAACTGAACTGATTTGGTTTTTATAGTCTGACATTACAAAGTAAGTTTACATTATGACCGCAGATGGCGACGGGGCAGATAAAGATGCGTATGAGCGTTCAATCCTCGATCGTCTAATTTTAGATCGGGTTAGAGAGACTCCGCGCCCTGAACGACGGAGCTTCCTCTAACTTCGTGAATAGTCAAGTAGAATACCGTTTATTATTAGTTTTTCTGTCTACAAATATTGGTTTAAATCGCTACTTAAACAGAGAATTGAATAGCTCATTAATCTGCCACTCGCCAATCGAGCTGGCAGGGGGGAAAGCCACTAATATAAAACGACACTTTTCATCTTAATAAAAAATTAACATTTATTGTGCTAATTAGACAATTGTAACAAAGTATAACTATAAATTAACTTATTTATAAAACAGAACATACTAAGATTATTCAGATCGCCTTTTAAAGTAAAGCCGATTTAATAGCGAGCAAAAATAGCTGGTTCAATCTAGTAAAGTAGCTAAATAATAATTACAGAGTTAATAATTTTTCGCGGGTAAGGTTGAGATGTTCTTGAAAATAAACAACTGTTTATGGTTAGAAAACGGATCGAAACATAAAGATATTGCAATTATATAAATAATTTTCTCCAACAACGTCTAAATGATGAAGTATCAAAAGATCGAGTGACTTTATAACTGCTTACTTATTTATAAAGTCGAGCCTGCTTTTGAAGATAAATTGAAAACTATGTTCAGCAATCCTCCTATCCTCAGCGATTTTGTCTACCCAATTCCTTATTGTCACTCGGAAATAGATTTAAACAGCATTTTAAAGATTTTTCAGCGTTGGAATTGTCAACAGATTGCAATTTTTCAACAGAATGGTAAGTGGGGACTAATAGACTCTGTAGATCTATTGTCACTAATTACCGAAGTATCTATGAATCAAAAATTAGTCGCCTCTGGTGGTTTCAAAGGCTCGATGCCTCAACAGACTTTTGGTTTGAATAGTCACGCTAGCTCAATAGTTAAGCCAGCAGTTGTTTACCAATCGGGTATGAGGTTAGATGAATTTTTAAAAGGTCTGCCAAAAGGAGCTTTAGGGTGCGATCGCCAAAAATATCTTTTAGTCGATCGTTTAGGAGAGTTGCAGGGGAAATTAGACAAAAACAAAATTTTAGAATACTTAGCATCAGAATACAAACCGAATTTAGTCAACCATTCCCAACCATTAGCACCATCGAATTATTTCGAGCTTTTAGATTTTATTGCTCTACCTTTAAAAATAGAAACTACTTCGGGTGAAGAGCTATATTTCAATACCTGTTGGCAAGAACTAATTATCGGCGATCGCCCTACGCAGCATCAGCTACAGCCCGATCGGGCGATCGCGTCCTGGTGGATCGAGCAGCAAGCAAAAACACATCGAGACAATCCCAAAAAAGCTCAATCGAAAAAACTAGAAGATCGTTTAAATGGCGATCGTTCAGTCTTATCTTCGTCGCTCTCATCATCAGAGTTAGATTTGAAGGTTAACGTTAATTCTATAAATGAGAATCAACAAAGTTCATCAGCTCGATCTAAGTTAGATATCGAACAGAGTAAAAATTGGAACTATGTAACAATTCCTTTAACGGACAGCAATAAAGAATACCAGTTGATTTTGGCAATTGAAGCAGTTTACCTACCGTCCCTACCAAATATAGCTAATAAATTGCTAGCTATCATCAGTCACGAACTCAAGTCTCCTCTGACAGGTATAGTGGGCTTATCTAATTTACTTGAAGCAGAAAAGTTAGGTCAGCTAAACCAGCGTCAAACTCGTTATGTTGAACTGATTCATCGCAGCGGACAAAAAATGATGGGTATTGTCAACGACCTGGTAAAACTCACCACTTTGACGCAGGAGTCCTATAAGATCGAGTCTGAATCAATCGATCTCGAACTTTTATGTCGGCAGGTTTATCAGCAGCTATATGACCAGCTTCAATCGTTAACGAGGGATACAGACTATAAGACTGGTCAATTAGAGTTAGATCTAGAGTCAAATACCAGAGCGATCGCCAGTAAATCGCATTTATCCTGCATTCTTTTTTATCTGATGATGGAAGCAATTGAGTTTGCCAAATCGCCATTACGATTAAAAATTAAAATTAGCAGTTTGTCAGGGTCGATCGCCATTACGATTAGCAGCATTTTAACAACTATTTCTTCTGAACCAAATTACAAGATCGATTCCAGTTTACGATTGGCGATCGTCGAATATTTAACAGAATTTATTCAGGGAATTTTAAAAAGCGATCGCTCTGTCAATCGCTGTCAGTTTACTCTGCTGTTACCGACAATTCAATCGGGTCAAATATCTCAATCCGCTACGGCTGGTACTACTGACGAAACAGCTAAACGTAACTTGACAATTCTCTGTCTTTATCCAGAAGCTGAAGCTATTAGCGATCGAGCTGATAATCACAACAGCCTAAACTTCGATCTTAAAAGTTTCCCCGATGGCAGCAAACACTCCTCTAATTATCGACACCGCATCATTGAAGCTAATGGATTAGAACAGGCACATACTCTAGCTCGTATCTGGCAGTTAGACGTAATAGTATTGGAAGGAGATCGACTTACTAATCCTCTCGAATATCTACAACTGCTGCAAACATCAGAATATTTATCAGCCTTACCTTTAATTACTTTGGATAGCAAAACTACACAAGCAGCCAATCAGATTAAAGGCTTAAATGTCTATCCCTGTTTGCTACCAGCAAAGCATCGTCGGATTGAAGACTTGATGCAGATAATTCAGATTGCAGTAGAATGACAAATCAATAAACTACCTCTAGCTACTTCGTTGAGCTAGAGGTTTTCAGCAGCCCTAAATCATCTCCAAATAGACTAAGCTGGAAACATTCTACGCTTCCAGTTTTTAGTTTACAGAAAAGATCTGAGCCTCCAGGCTGGTTTATAGACAGCCCTAGTTTCGCGATATTTTTAGCTCCCTGATAATCTGGGTCGCACTTATTCTGACAGTCTGGGTTTACGCAGCTAAATCGTTTCCCATTTCTGCTGCCAATGTAACCGCATTTGTAGCAGGACTTCGAGGTATATGCTGGATTCACTAGCAGAAGAGGGATGCCAGTTAATAAGCATTTATAACCAAGAAACTGTCTTAACTGATAAAAACTCCAGCTATTAGACTTTCTGCGCTCTTGCTTATTTCTCGGTAGCTGATTGGTTCGCTCTCTGATTCCCGTTAGGTCTTCTAAGCTAATAGCTCGACTACTAGCTACTGCATTATTTACTAACTGTCTCGATATCTCATGGTTTATGTGCTTCTGGAATCGTTTCTCTTTGCCCGATAACCGTTTCTGAAGTTGCCGACATCTGCGTCTGCTACTTCTTGTGCCTAACGAAGCTTTTTTAGCAATAACTTTCCTAAGCCAAGCATATTTGTTTCTGACTTTCTCTAACTGGTGTCCACTCCAACTGTTTCCATCTGATGTATGTGCAATATCTGTTCTACCTAGATCGACACCTAAAACCTGTTTTGTAGCGATAGGCTCTGGTGTTTCGTTATCTAAATTAATGTGGATGTAATACTCACCATTGCGACGTTTTACCAATGTTGCTGACTTTGGATCTTGCCCCTTTAGTATGCCCCGCTGGTAATTGCCGATATCTAACTCGAACCTAGTTCTAGAGCGAATTAGCTTTAAGCTAACTGTGTAGTCAAATTCTTTAAAGCTAAAAATTCTGGCATCATAACTAACTGAAGTCGGGCTAAACTTTCTAACATTACACTTTTTTTGCCTAGCCGTTTTACGGTTGGCGCAAACTCTTCTTAACGCTTGTATAGCTAAGTTAGCCGATAGTCCGAATCTATCCCGAACATCGTTATAAACCAGCTTCTGCATCTTAGTTTTGCTGGTCAAATTCTTGGGTGTATTGTCATTTACCCATTCACAAGCAGCAGCGAACATTTCTAATGTTTCGTCCATCTCTGGTACAAGCTTTACAGGCACTTTAAGTTTACACGCTACTGTTGTTACTTGGCTCATGCCTGATATTATATCACCCATTCGATGCAAAAGATTACTTATTTTTCGGGTATCGAACCCTCGAATAAGTTCGCTCTACCTCCCTACCCTATCTCCACGTTCGTTACGATTGAGGATAGGGACTCATGCGAGAAAGTTGAACATTGGACATTGAACATTGAACATTGAACATTGATAAATGCTAAATGATAAATGTAGTGACAGCTATACAGGACTGTGAAGGGTAAAAACGGTAATTTCAGGACGACTGCCAAAACGCAAAGGTAGACTCGTCATTCCTAATCCACGACTTGTATAGACAATAGTATCTTCAACCTGGTTTAATCCAGCAAAATACTTTCTACCACCTCTAGGAAGTATTAAAGGATCTAAAAAAGGAACTCTAATTTGTCCTCCATGAGAATGACCCGATAATTGAAGAGCAAAACGATGAGTTAAAGCACTTTTTTCGATATAGTCTGGTTCGTGAACTAATAAGATTGCTGGAACATTAAAGGGCAGTTGAGCGATCGCCTGCTGCAAATCTGGCTTGCCCCAATAAGGATCGTCAATTCCAGCTAGAGCTAGCTGCTGTGTACCGCGTTCGACCAGATAAACTTGATTATCTAAATTATTAATCTGACTCTGAATTAGAATTTGTTTTAGCCGATTAACTTTAGCTTTCCAATGATCGTGATTGCCAAAAATAGATACTACTCCAGCTTTAGCTTCTAACTGACTAAACTTTGAAATTAAATCTTTGTCATCAAATCGCCTATTTCTAGTAATAAAATCTCCCGTGATGGCGATCGCATCTGGCTGCTGCTGATTGACCAACTTAACTATATTATTTAATCTCGATTCTGGCATGAAATAATTACTGTGTAAATCGCTAAGTTGAACGATTTTAAAGTTATTAAATGCCGAACCTAAGTTAGGAATTGTCAGATCTATCGATACGACTTCAATCCAGTTTGGCTCGATTTTTGAACCATAAATATAACAACAGATAAAACCAATAAATACAATTACCGTAAATTTACCGAGCCATCTTCTTGTCTTTTTCAATAAATTGCGAAAATACACTGTTAGCAACATAAAAATTTAGCAAGATAAAAGCTACTCCATAGTAGTCTTGCTAAATAATATTTGACCATCGATTGACTTGAAAAAATATCAGTAAAATAAACTATTAAATTGATATTATGAGCTAATAAATAATTAGTTTTTTACTATAAGCTGCTATGAATAAAGCAAGATCTTTTAATAAATAAATTAAGAACTATAGCAATCCTAATCGATCCCGTGAAAAACTCTCTCTTCTTTCTTACCTCTGTGTACGACCTGCCTCTGTGGTTTATCAAAAAAAGTTTTTACGAATGATCCCCGAACGCTATATATATATAGTTAGCAGCAACTTTAAATTATGAAATATCTCGACAAACACGCAATTATTACAGGTGGTTCTAGTGGAATCGGTAAAGCAGTAGCAATATTATTGGCACAGCAGGAAGCTAATCTTACTTTAATTGCTCGCGATCGCCAAAAATTAGCAATAGCTAAAGAGGAAATATCAGCAGCAGCAGGTAGTTGTGTTCGGGAAATATTTACAGTATCGGCAGATGTTGCTAATCGACAGGAAATAACTACGGCGATCGAAAGAGCGATCGCACAATTAGGAACGCCCGAATTATTGGTGACTTCAGCGGGTATGGCTCATCCTGGCTATTTCGAGCAAATTCCTCTCGAAGTTTTTGAACAAACTATGATGGTGAATTATTTTGGCTCTCTATACAGCATTAAAGCGGTATTGCCGACTATGGAAGCCAGTCAGAGGGGAAATATAGTACTTGTTTCTTCGGGCGCGGGATTAATCGGCATTTACGGCTATAGTGCCTATTGCCCTTCTAAATTTGCCCTCAGAGGTTTAGCAGAGTCTTTGCGAGGGGAATTAAAGCCAAAAGGAATCGGTATTACAATTGTTTATCCTCCCGATACTGATACTCCGCAGCTAGCAGCAGAGAACAAAATAAAACCCCCCGAAACTAAACAAATTACTGCTACTGCTAAAACTTGGAGTCCTCAAGCCGTGGCGCAGCAGATTCTTCGGGGGGTAGAACAAAATAAATTTGCGATCGCTCCTGGGGTAGAGTTAACTATATTAAATAAACTACATAGTTTGCTCGCTCCCGTCTTAAACTGGCATTTCGATCGCCTAGTTAAGAATATTGATAATAAAAAATAAATAACAGCTATAGATACTCGATACAAGAAGTCTTAAGTTGTCTGGGAGTAATAAGTAAAATAATTTTACGTCGAGCTACAGAGTAAAATTATTATCGAGTTCTTTTCTAGTCATTGGTTGATTGACGATAATTCCTTCCTCTCCCAAGTTGGTTAGGGGTTTTCCCTCAACATTAATCCAAACAGGTTTATCTAGATCCGAGCTTGTCGCTGTATAAATTACCTGTGTTAGTCTGCTAATCATCGAAGCACTACCGCCACCTGAAGTAAATTCTCGCGACAAGTTAAGATGAATTCCTTCTTTGTCTGTGGTCAGGTCTAGTAGTTTAGTTCCTTTTGGAATAGCTGTAGTGTACGGACTAGGCGGAGGACTATCAAATAAAGTCTCTAAAGCTGCTGATAAAACTTTCTCTGACTTTACTGATTTGGCAAAAGTCATGGTGTTAGAAACTAACTCGATGCTTTCATCGGTTGGATCGAGCCAAGAAATTTTAACGACTCTTTCTTCGGTAATTGGTTCTGGAATCTCTGGAACTGTTGGCTCGACTATGGGAGCGGGGCGGGGGTTTGATACTGAATCTCCTCCGTCAAAAGCGGATTTTGCCCACCAAGCAGCACCGCCCCCCGCAGCTAGAATAATCCCTGTGATGACGGCTACCACAGGAAGAGAAAGATTTTTATTACGATCGTGCATAGATTATGCTCCAAAGTGCGAAGAAATACTTCAATATTTGTTAAAGATAGCTGTTTCTATTTAGTTTCTACTCTAACGAAACCAACTAACTCTAACCTATCCTGATTAATTTCTAATTGTAAGATACGAGCCAAGATTCCGTCGCTTTCTAAAGAGTTTAAGTCAAGGCGGTCGCTAATGCCAACTGCAAAGCCGTTAAGCAGCCTTTGCGACATCGGACGATTATTGACTGTACCTTGAGGATCTATTAAATGCAATGTTTTTCCATTTCTAACCTCTACAGTTGATTCCAAAGCAAAATCTAATTCTCTAGAACGGTTTTTGACTGTAGAAGTTCCAGAGATGTCATCTGGTTTAATGTTAACACTAGGTCTAGGTCTACTTAATTTAAATCTTAATTTCCAACGATTTCCCGAATCCAATTCTACGCGAAGATCCGATAGCTGGTAAGGAATATTGGTCGCACCCGCTCTACGCACCAGTGATTGATTGAGAATTTTTTCTAATCGAGCCAAAATCTCAGCAGACTGTAAAGCTCGATCGAGATCTGCTTCAGTAATGATTAGTTTTACTGCTCCTGAAGCTGGTTTGGCTAGAGATTTTCTTAGTTCATTGATACTATTAAGATTTGGCTGAGATTTTAAAATTATGGCATCGGCTTCTAAGTCTAAAACCGCAATTCTTAAACCAGGCTCGATCTTAACTCCCCGACTGGCGATTCTGACGCGATCGACCTTACCTTGAACTAACTGATAGTTAGGACTATTATCTATTCTAACCGCTTGCTGTTCGACGCTAATTATTTGAGAGCCGATTTGTCTTTTAGCTAGTGTGTCTAAAATTATGCCTCCGCTAGATGCCAAAGACAGTAACCCAGACAATACAATTGCCAGAATTTCCATGTCACTTCATTTATCATTTAGCATTTAGCATTTATCATTTATCGCTTCGGTCAGTGTTTCAATGTTCAATGTTCGCTCGTTCAATGATTGGTCAATTTAAATATTTAGGGCGAAGCTGTTTATCCAGGATTAACCCGCATTAAAACTTGACCAAACTCTACTGGTTCGCCGTTTTGGGCAGTTATTTCCATAATTTGCCCGCTTACTTCTCCCTCAATCTCGTTCATCAGCTTCATCGCTTCAATGATGCAAACCGTATCGCCTTTGTTAACGCGATCGCCAACGGCTACAAAAGGATCTTCATCAGGAGCAGGAGCAGCATAAAATGTTCCTACCATCGGCGAAGTGATATCGACCCACTTTTTATCGTCTACCGTAGGAGTTGAAGGCGTTTCGGCGGTGGGTTCACTCTTGGTTACAGTAGCCGTATCCGAACTACTAGCGGTGGTTTGGACGATTTGAGGAGATGCGGACATCTGAGCAACAGCAACCACACCCTTTTCTTTACGTACTGTCAATTCAAAATCATCGTTTTTAAGAATCAACTCCGTAATATCGGTTTGAGCGATCGCCCCTAACAATTCGCGAAGTTCTTGAAAATTTATAGACACAAACTATACAACCGTTATTAAATGTAATTCAATCGATCTCAAAGATAGCCGTGTAGCAATAGCAGATCTTTGAAATCCAATAGACCGATTAATTCTTGAATAGGTAATTAATTTTCTCTACCTAAATAAGAACCATCGCGTGTATCGACCTTAATTTTTTCGCCGATCGAGATAAACAGCGGAACCATTACCTGCGCTCCTGTTTCTACTGTGGCAGGTTTAGTACCTCCAGTAGCGGTGTCTCCTTTTACCCCTGGATCGGTATCGGTAATTTCTAATACTACCGATGTAGGCAGCTCGATTTCTAATACTTGCTCGTCCCAAAAAAGAACGTTAACTTCCATTTCTTCTTTGAGAAAGTTAGTGCGATCGCCTAAACTTTCGCCGTTCATACGAGTTTCTTCATAAGTCTCCATATCCATAAAGACATACTCATCTCCATCTTTATAGGTGTGCTGCATGGTGCGCTTTTCTATATTCGCCTGGG
Organism: Waterburya sp.; assembly: GCA_965214815.1. Classification (GTDB taxonomy): domain Bacteria; phylum Cyanobacteriota; class Cyanobacteriia; order Cyanobacteriales; family Xenococcaceae; genus Waterburya. The sequence goes on along the minus strand of CBDCCL010000002.1, from coordinate 5,180,114 downwards.
GGACACTTTCCCCTGCACGAAAAGTTTTTTCTACCGTGTTGCCAGTTTGTACGTTTTTGAGCTTGGTTCTAACAAAAGCCGAACCTTTACCTGGTTTGACGTGCAAAAACTCTACTACTCGCCAGACAGAGCCATCTAGCTCGACAGTAACTCCTGTACGAAAGTCATTACTAGAAATCATGAAGCCAAAAATACTTGCGAAGATATCGACATTTAATTGTACCTGATGAATGACTCTTAAAAGAAGGAATAAGGAATAAGCAACAAGGAATAAGGAGTCAGGAGTCAGGAACAAGCTCATTTAATTTGTTTAAATTTTATCTGGTTTCTCCACCAAATTATTGAGAATTAATGCTTTTTTTGAAGTTTTGTAGCGCAATGAAATTTATCAATTTGTTTTCGTTCCCTCGCCTAAGAGGTTGTCTGAGAAGACTCATTGCTTACATCCAAGCCCCCTAAATCCCCCAAGTGTAGGGGACTTCCAACTCTTGTTCCCCCCTAGTCTCCCTTTTTAAGGGAGATGCCGAAGGCAGAGGGATCGGGGCTAGGGGGGCAAAATCCAGTATAAAAAAACTTTTCAGATATCCTCTAAAAAAATATCTTCGATCGCGATCGCTCATCTTTTGGCATAAAATTAGCAATATAATTGGCAAATTAAATTGAACCTGAAGGCGAACTCAAAGAAGGTAAGAAGCTAACAAGTTGAGGAAAGACAATAATTAAGCTTAGAACTAAAAGCTGTAGCAAGATAAAAGGTATTGCTCCGCGATAAATATCTTCTGTTTTAAGTTCTGGTGGCGCGACTCCTCGTAAATAAAATAGGGCAAAGCCAAAGGGAGGAGTTAGGAAAGAAGTTTGTAAATTAGCCCCGATAATTACACCGTACCAAACTAAGTCTAATCCTAGCTGTTGGGCGACAGGAGCAAAGATAGGAATAACGATAAAGGCTATTTCAAAAAAGTCGATAAAAAAGCCTAGTAGAAAAATTACCAGCATATTAACTAGTAAAAAGCCGATTGTTCCACCAGGAAGATTAATTAATAGGTCTTCCATAAACCTATCACCTCCCAAACCTCGAAACACCAAGCTAAAGGCAGTCGAACCAATAAGAATAAACATTACCATCGTGGTAATTCGCATGGTTGCATCACATACTTCTCGCAGTGCTGCCCAGTTTAACTGACGGTTGACGGCTGCTAAAACTATTGCGCCTACTGAACCCAATGCACCAGCTTCGGTAGGTGTGGCAATACCTAAAAAGATGCTACCTAATACCAGTACGATTAGTATAAGAGGAGGTAGCATTACAGTTACTACTCGCACTAGTAACTTTTTACCACTAATTCTAATGCGATCGGGTAAAGCTGGAGCTAATTCGGGCTTGAGATAAGCCACAATTAAAACATAGAGAGCAAAAGCGGTTGCCATCATTAACCCAGGAATCAACGAACCGAGAAATAAGTCGCCAACGGGAATACCCAACTGATCTCCTAAAACTACCAGCACCACACTAGGGGGAATAATTTGCCCCAAAGTTCCAGAAGCGACAATTACCCCCGCAGCAAGTTCTTTGCTATAGCCATAGCGCAACATAATTGGTAAGGAAATCAAGCCCATTGCTACCACAGTTGCAGCCACCACCCCCGTAGAAGCAGCTAGTAATGCACCGACAATAACTACCGCCAAAGCCAAACCACCTCGCACCCTGCCAAACAGAATGCCCATTGTCTCTAAAAGCTTCTCGGCAATACCCGTTTTTTCCAACATCGAGCCGAGGAAGATAAAATAGGGAATAGCCAACAGCGTATAGTTAGCCATGATGCCAAAAATACGGCTCGGCATCGCATTAAAAAAGCTAAAGCTAAACTCTCCTACTGCTGCACCAATAAGAGCAAAGATAATCGCTACTCCACCCAAAGAAAAGGCGACAGGAAAACCAAAAGACAGTAATACTAACGCCCCGACAAACATTGCTATCCCAAGCCAGTCGTAACCCATTAGCTATCCCCCCGACTGCTATAAATATTCCAGTTTTTAATTGCCTCGGAAATGCCCTGTAATATCAATAAGATAAAAGCTAGAATAATCGCGGATTTAATCGGATAGCGTGGCAAACCTCCAGGATCGGGAGACATTTCTCGTATACGCCAAGAATTTGCGACTGTTGCCCAGGAATAATAAATAAGTAAGCTACTAAAGGGAATTAGAAATAAAAGATTACCCAGAAAATTAGCCAAAGCCCTGCGACGACGACTCCAGCCTTTATAAAAAATATCTACTCGAACGTGTTCATTATATTTAAGGGCATAAGCAGCACCAAACAAAAATACTACATCAAACAAATACCACTGTATTTCGATTAAAGAATTGGAAGTCAAATTAGTGCCGATTATTCGCCCTAAATATCGTCCGATAACGTTCCATGCACCTACGGCAACCATCAATAATACCAGCCAGTAGGTAACACGACCAACCCATTCATTAAATAGATCGATCGCTCCTGCTATTTTTAATAGCTTACTCAAACCTCTACCTCAATTTTGTCTAGTAGCTAATGCTAAATCTTTTAGAGGTTGAAGTCTAGTTGTGTTTTATTAATTGTTGTGTATCGAGTTAATTAAAAGCGAATTGCATAAAACCGCAATTTATAAATTTTACACAGTTATTTGTCGAGCCTTCATCAAACTTTTATGTTTTACATAAGACTTAGTTAATACAATACAACTATACTAATTGTTTTTTTCAATATATATGGTTGCGGATGAATTTATTTTAAATCTAGATAGTGTCGAACTAAATGATAAAAATTTACTTCCAGAATATCCAGGAATATATTACGTAGTAGATGTTAATAAAGTAATTTGGTATATCGGGCGATCGGTTAACTTATGGCAAAGATGGAATGCAAAACAGCCACATCATCGATACGAGCAGCTAATAGCTATTTCTAATAGAGAAAACAAGTCTATTTATATTTATTACTCAAAAATTCCAAACAAACAACTATATCAATTAGAAAAAGCACAGATATCTAAATATCAACCGCGCTTAAATAATACGCCAGTTATTAAAGGACAATATAATAAACAGAATATAGCAATCAGCTACAATCTACTAGAGCGTGGCAGCAATATAGATAGAAATGTATTTTCTAAAATATCATCAGTCGAAAATACGTATGTAAAAGAAGATAAAAGTATGAGTGAAAATAGTCTAGATAATAAAAGTAATCAAATCTTAACAGACTCTCTAAAGCAATTTAATCGCAGATTTATCAATTTAAAAGATAGTAAAATAAATTTAAATTTTCAAGTTGAAATTTGTATAAATTCGCGAAATAAATTATTTGTAAGACATTATATGCTTGCTTTCGTTTATAGTTGGGCATTTAACATCATAGAAAAAAATAATGATAACAATGCAAATCATATTATAAAAAAGGTAAATTCGATCTGTCAACAGTTATATCCAGAATCTGTCAAATGGTTAGGATGTAGATTGGAAGGTGAAACTATTTTATTGACAGATGAAGATAATTCGGAAATGGAATCAATAGCAGTTATGTTACCGTATGGTATGTTTGTAGATCTTGTAGAGAATAAATGGTTGAGAGATTGGGATTTTCAAGCATTGTTGAAACGGGAAGAAAGCTATTTTGTAAATCAGAGAGAAATTTCAGCCAAAATAATTAAATGGTTACACGATCGCAATACAAGCTTGAGCCAATTAGCCAAGAAAATTAGATAACTCTATTGTTTCATTTGCGGTATTTATATTTGTTATAGTTTTTTGAAAAACAACCGCTTTTTTAAATCATAGCAATATCAACCCCTGTCGTAAGCCAAACGTTACTGCTTCAGTACGGCTAGAAACATCGAGTTTGGACAAAATAGAACTGATGTGAAATTTGACCGTGTGTTTGGATATCTGAAGTTTAAGGGCGATCGCAAAAATATTTGCTACGTGCTATACCTATGCAAATTACCTCGATTATTTGTGATAATAATAAGGATATCTCGATCGACTATGAAGCTATGAATACGTCTGTTTTAACATTGGATGAAATTAGACAAATGGTTTTTCAGTTGCCAATACAAGAACAAATTACATTAATAGAAGATTTACAGGAAAAGCTAGAAACCACACAAATGATGCAGTTATCCGAGACGGGTTTTGCGGAATGGAATTACGAGGAAGAAGACATTTATGATGTCTAAATTAATTAATATCAGACTAATTTAAATGATCGCCTTACATAAGACAACCGCTTTTAAAAATCATAGCAAGATCAACCCCTGTCGTAAGCCAAACGTTACCGCTTCTGTACGGCTAGAAACATCAAGTTTGGACAAAATAGAGCTGATATGAAATTTGACCGTGTGTTTGGATATCTGAAGTTTAAGAGCGATCGCCTTATTATTCAACCCATCGGCTAATAGTTGTAATACTTCGATTTCTCTAGAAGTTAAGTGAGTTGTTGCATTTACGGGAGTAATTGCTGAATTATCCCATAAATAGGCTAAATCTGGATGAATAACAATTAAGCCAAGCATTACCGCATCAATAGTAGTAAGAATTTCGTCAGCGGTAATCGATCGCGGTAAAAAAGCTTTAAATCCTAGATCTAGATATTCGTTTATTTCTAAATTAGTCAGAGAATCGCTTAATAGAATTATCGGCAGTTTAAAATCAGGCGGTAGCTGCGTAGGATCGAACCACCAATCTGCATCAGGTGGTAGTTCGATTAACAATAAGTCGGGTTGATATTCAATTACAGATGTTAAGTCTTTTTCATTTACAAAGCTATTAACTACCCGTATATTTTCCTGCTGGTTGAGAATGCCGACTAATCCAACTAGCAGTAAAGAATTTGAACCATAGATTATAATCTCGATCATTTACGGTAATACTGTTTGGCTGTTGAGATTCTACCGATTTAGTAAACGGCGCGATCGCTTTTTTGATGCAGTTGCTATTTTCGATCGCCACTATCGCCAACAGTAAGAGAAATATTTTGTAATTTACCCCCGCGAATTAATTCAACTGCGATCGCTTGACCAATATTTTGTGGTTCTAGAAAAGCCTGAAGATCTCGCAACTTTGCTACGGAAGTAGTTTCAATTTTAGTTAAAATATCTCCTAGTAAAATACCAGCCTCGGCTGCGGGTGATTGTGGTTCGACATTAACGATCATCAATCCTTGCTGTGTCTGAAGAGAAAATTCAGTTATTAAAGAGTCTGGCAGATCCACAGGCTGCATTGCGATTCCCAGATAGCCACGACGGATATGTCCTTTTTCTAGCAACTGTGTCACCACGCGATCGACTGTAGCAGCAGGAATAGTTAAAACACTGCGTCGAGGTCCAGTAGTATTAAACCCTACTACCTGCCCCTCAGCGTTAACTAAAGCACTCCCTCCCATTCCAGAATAAAGATTGAGATCTACACGAATAAAGCGATCGATATAACCTCCCAGGGTACTACGCCAGGGATCGCCTACAGTACTTACTATTCCCTGACTGGCAATTAAACCCCTTTGTGAATTACCAACTGCGATCGCACTTTGTCCTACTTTTAGTTCATAGTTACGATCGACGGGTGCAATAGGTAATTTTATGTCTGTCTCGAATACCGCTACATCTCTACTGCGATCGCTTCCTAATAATTTTACTGGCGCACTTTCTCCGTCAGCAAGAGTAATTGTAACGTCTTTAGGGCGTTTAATATTTTCGGCTGAAGTAACAATGATGCCTTCTTGCCAATAAATACCGCTACAAGAAAAACGCTGTCCGTAGATTGCAACAACGGATTTACCTACCGTTTCTATGATTTCGGCTATGTTTTGAGATAAAGCAATTAATGGATTGTTGTTTGAATCTGATGTTGATGACATTTGTTGCTGTGATGAACTATGTTTTTATGTTGCTCGAATTCATAGCTAAACAACATCAGTTATTTGGGTAGACTTTAACCTAGACATCTGTATAGCTTTTGGCTCTTTGTTTACTCGGGCGTGGCTGGAATTATTTCAAAGCGTTAATTATTTTCGCAGATTGCTAAGTTTCGTCGTGTTAATTGGATTTGTTGGGTTAAGAATTTTTGACAAAAATACAATTTAAACTTTAATTGGCGCAAATAAATTTAAACAATAAAATGCCTCTAAGAAAGTGACGTAGAACTAATCTACTCAATTCTTAGAAGCATCAATTTTAGAATTTAATCAAAAAAGCTGAAATTAAAAGCGGTTGTTTCGACCACCACCACTTCTATTGTCTTCACGAGGTTTGGCTTTGTTAACTTTTAGCTGACGATCCATCCATTCTGCTCCGTCTAAAGCTTCAATAGCTTTGTCTTCGTTAGCTTCAGATTCCATTTCAACAAATGCAAATCCTCTGGGACGACCTGTTTCGCGATCGCTAGGAACATGAACCCGTTTAACAGTTCCATACTCTGCAAAGACTTCATTTAAGTCTTCTTGGTTAACTTCGTAAGATAGATTGCCTACATAAATTGACATTTTTAGTTGTCCTCTCAATGGATGTTGTGTTTAGAGAGACATAATTATTTAAAAAGAAATAGCTCAATACTTTACGGAAAAGACCTTTAGATACTGGATACAAACTTAATTGTTAATAATCGTGATTCTCAGTCTTAACAATAACACTTTTTGGGAAATAAAAACCAAATTACTCTATTTGCGATCGGGAGTTAAACAATCAGCAAGGCAAAAGGGAAGTCTAATCTTCACTGTAGTTAGATTTTATGTCGAAGCAAACTACCATTTAAAAAACTACGCCCTCGACTATGCCTCATTTTGTTGGAGTACTATTAAAGCAAAAAAATGCACCGGCCTATACCTGGTGTGCCTCAAAAAAAGCGGTTGCGACCCTCGCTCCCTGGCATCGCTCTAAGTAGAACAACCGCTTATTTAAAATTATTAACGATAATTATTACAACCGATCGCCACATTCGGGACAGAACTTGTTAGCCGTAGGATTAGTCGTACCGCAGTTATTGCAGTTAACAAACTCAGCCGAGGGCTGTTCTTTTTTAGGTAAGCCCAACATCTGAGCGTTACTTTTACCTGGGGCGATCATTGGGTAGCAGTTTTCGTTCTTAGTTACCCGCACGTCCATTAATACTGGACCATCATGAGCCAGCATTTGGGCTACTGCATCTGCTAATTCAGAGCGTTCGCGGATAATCATGCCTTTTATCCCGTAGGCTTTAGCTAGCATCACGAAATCTGGCGCGCCTATTTCCATATTAGAAGAAGAATATCGTTCGCCAAAGAAATTTTGCTGCCACTGGCGCACCATTCCCTGCCAACCGTTGTTAATGATTACGGTTTTTACATTGATGTCAAACTGTGCCAGAGTTCCCAATTCTTGAGGATTCATTTGGAAGCTAGCATCACCACTGATACAGATTGTTTCTTCTTCTGGAATACCAACCTTTGCGCCCATAGCAGCAGGCAAACCATAACCCATCGTACCCAAACCCGCACTAGATATCCAGCGACGAGGACCGTTTTTGAGAAACTGGGCTGCCCACATTTGATGCTGACCGACATCAGTAGTATAAAATGCCTGTGGTGCTTGGTTGCTTAGTTCGACAATCACTTCTTGAGGCGATAAGCCTTCTTCGGGGTGGGGTGCAGTTAGAGGATATTCTTCACGCCAATGATTAATTTTATCTAACCAAGGTCTAGTAATATTTGGATTACAACCATAGTCATCTTCTTTGGCTCTTTTTAAAATTTGCTCTAATACTTTACGAACGTCTCCGACAATAGGCACGTCAGGAGTACGATTTTTACCGACTTCGGCTGGGTCGATATCGATATGAATTACCTTAGATCGGCTAGCAAACTCATCTAGTTTACCCGTAACGCGATCGTCAAATCTAGCACCTACAGCAATTAACAGATCGCATTCACTTACAGCGAAGTTAGCATAAGCTGTACCGTGCATTCCTAACATTCCTACCGCCAGAGGATTATGCTCGTCAATAGATCCCAAACCCATTAAGGTTGTGGTTACGGGTATTTGGAATCTTTCAGCTAGTTCTTTTATTTGAGCATGAGCATCAGAAGCCACTGCGCCACCACCGACATACATCAATGGCTTTTCGGCTCGAGCAATTAGTTTTAAAGCAGCATTAATCTGACGGGGATTTCCTTTGACGGTTGGCTTATATCCTTTTAAATTTAATTGTCCTGGTGGTACTGGTAAGTAATCAAATTCTTCTAGTCCAACATCTTTTGGGATATCAATTAATACAGGTCCAGGACGACCCGTACTAGCAATGTGAAAGGCTTCGGCGACAATTCTCGCCATGTCTTTAGCATGACGCACCACATAAGAATTTTTGACAATTGGAGTTGTAATACCAAAGATATCTATTTCTTGAAAAGCATCAGTACCGATCGCAGCACGAGTTACCTGTCCCGTAATTGCTACCATCGGAATCGAGTCTAGGTGAGCCGTAGCAATACCCGTTACTAGGTTTGTTGCTCCTGGTCCAGAGGTAGCAAAACAAACTCCCACCTTGCCTGTAGCGCGAGCATAACCGTCTGCTGCATGAGCTGCTGCCTGTTCGTGACGCACCAAAATATGCTGCACATCGCCATTAGCCTCAGAGCGATACAGTTCATCGTAAATTGGCAGTATTGCTCCACCTGGGTAGCCGAAAATGTGCTTGACACCATGACGACGCAGGCTATCCATTAAGGCAAATGCACCTGTACGACGTTGTGAGGTCTGAGTCGATCGCGAGTCTTTGGAAATACTTGTAGATACCACGCTTGCTATCCGTCTAACTTACTTATTTTTTATTGTAAAATTTGCTGTCTAATCTGCAACAAAAACTCTAACTAATTTTTACCGTTAAGTTTACAAATATAAACTAAATTGCTTTTTTTGTCGATAGATAATTATTTAAAGCCATATAAAATATACATTTCGGCACTTTGTCGCTGATTTTGCCGATAAAAATGAATTGAAGTTAATGTTATGAGTTTAAGATATTGGCTAAATAATTATTTAAAGTGTCGCGTGTTTTCCAACCAGGGCTAATTACCCGCCATCCATAACTAATAGGCGATCGCCATAATTCCAGATGCTCCACAGCAGGCTCGACATAAAACCCCGTTCCCGCGCCTAAGATAGCCGAACTCCAATGTGTAAAATAATCGTGACTGACGCGGTAAATAGGAAAGTTAGCCAGCAAGGGCATCCCCCAACCGTCAAAAGCAATAAAACTATGAATCTTACCGCCCTGTAATTGCCAGGCGATCGCAGCACCAAATCCACCGACTACCCCCGCACTAAAGGCAATAAAAGATAAAGGTTGAGTTTTAGGTAGTTGCTGTTGCTCCAGCCATTGATATACAGCGATCGCATTAAAAGGTAAATAGCTTTCGGTAGGTAAAACTAAATAATTTTGTAGTTCGAGGCTTTGAACAAAGCGATCGGTCAACTCAGGCGGATGTACTCCAGGGCAAATAATTGTACTCAAAACATCTGATGTGAATTAAATTTAAAGAAGTAGTAACCAAAAACTTCTTTAATTATGAAGGTGCAATTTGATTTTTCTAGCACTATTATCATTAAAATTAGAAAATACTATCAATTTAAAACCTTTTTCGTAACTTAAATTATACTACCTAAAAACTTTCTTAATTTTTAACTTATTACCTTAAGCATTATGAAACAATATTTTTATTGCTAATTAACTATTTATTGTGCAACATTAGTTGTTTTGAAGTGAAAAATAATCTTATAAACAATACAAAATTAGTATCTGTTGTTATTCCTGCTTACAATGCTCAATATACTATTGCTAAAACTATTAATTCGGTTCTAAATCAGACTTATAAAAATATAGAAGTAATCGTTGTTGATGATGGTTCTCAAGATCGAACCGTTGAATTAGTAAAAGAAATAGCAAGGAAAGATATTAGAGTCCGTTTATTACAGCAAGCTAATGCTGGAGTTGCTAAAGCTCGTAATTTAGCAATTAAAAATTCTTGCGGAGAACTTATAGCACCAATAGATGCTGACGATCTTTGGCATCCTGAAAAAATTGCTAAACAAGTTGATAAGATAGTTAATTCTTCAATTTTGGTAGGGCTAATTTATTGTTGGTCGATTAGCATTAATTTGGAAGACGATATCATAGAAAGGTTTTCTAACAACTATTTAAAATCTTTTAATACTCCAGAAGGTAACGTTTTACCGGCTTTAGTTTACAGAAACTTTATAAGTAACAGCAGTTCTCCTCTAATTACTCGCAGTTGCCTAGAAAAAGTCGGTCTGTACAATTACCATCTACACAAGCAAAATGCACAAGGTTGCGAAGATTGGGATTTGTATTTACGAATAGCTGAACATTATGAATTTGCAGTAGTCCCAGAATTTTTAGTTGGTTATCGTCAAGTACATAGTAGCATGTCGAGAAATGTTACCGCTATGGCAAAATCTTATAAATTAGTATTATCTAATTTTCAAAAACGTCATCCAGAAATTCCTCCATGGGTTTATCGCTTCTCATACAGTAACTTTTATAGTTATTTAGCAGGTAAAAGTATCAGTAATAGAAATATAAGTCTAACAATATTTTATATTTTTAATGTTTTTAAGCTCGATGTACTTGTTTGCTTAAGTACTAAATTCTACAAAATGATTTGGAAAATATTACTGTTAAAAGTAACAGGACGTTTAAAAACTAATAATAAATTAAAAGTACAAGCTAAATTTCCTAATGAAACTGAAATGTCTAAACCTATTGTACACAAAGATATAATCTACAATTTAATCTTACAACGCAGACTTTCAAAACTAATCGATCGCTAGTTATTTAATAACTTTTCAGCTATTAGATTAATGTTAAAATATCAATTTAGTTGAGTAATGAATAATAAAGTATAATATAATTTCTATACAATAAATATTATATTATTTATATAATGAAAATGAGTGCTAATGTCAGAAACTAGCAAACAGATTAAAAAATACCGCCTTTATTAAAAGTTTATCCATGGCAAATACCTATAGCTGTGTTTTTGAGAATTTCAGCTCTGTTATTTGAAGGAATTTGTTTAAGTTTGTTTATTCTTTTGCTGGATACTCAGAACAACGGTAACAACAGAGAAATAATATAGTTAAACTCAAGTCGAACCTTTGGTCGCGACTTACTCTAACGTTTATTCTTAGTTAAAGGTTGATAGACTCCAAGTTTAATTCGTTTCCATTCTTTACCTAAATAGGGTTTGCGACTCAGAACATTAGAAATAGAGGCACGAACTTTATTTTTTCGGGCTTTATCCCAGTTTAATTGAGTATCTTGAGGATAGAGATAATTAATTACATCGTTAATTGAAAAACGTTTGGGACGATTGAGAGCAATGTATTCCTCGATTGTTTCAAATAGCGTGGGCTTTAATTTATCCGACTCTGGTAAGTTATAAAGCTTTCCACTTCTTATTTGAGACTGCTCTCTATTGGTTGCTTCCTCTGACAAACGATCGCTGGTAACGTTTGAATCCAACGGCTCGATTGAAAGAAGCTTTGCGCTGTGGAAAACTTCGCTATCTTTGGAATCCATATTCGAGCGATCGACTGAGGCTTCGCTGTTTGAATCGTTTTTTGGTTTCCCCCTATAGCAGTTGTTGTTAAACTCATCTAGTTCTAGATCGCCCCGAATAACCGCTTCCTCTAGATATAATTCAACTAACTCTGACGAAAGTTTTTGTTCAAACTCATCCTCGAGCAGATGGTGTAAGTAATTTTGGTGTAGTACCTTACCCAAATCTGAATCAGACACTGATTTGATTATTAACATCGCTTTTGCCAAATCCAATGTCCATTTTTTCATTTGTGACACCGATGAGGCTAGACTCTCTTCATCTACTATAGTGGTCGCAGACTCCTCTAGCTCTTTGGGGGAATCGGTTTGAGGTAATTCAAAATTAACTCTTTCATCGGGCGCAAACGGTCGAACTCGATTTTGTTCCACGTCCGTTTTTTGAATGTCTTTGCTTGGGTGTGAAGCCTCACTATCAAATGAAGTTAAAACATCTCTACCCAGGTCGAGCAACAATAGTCCAACACGCTCTCTGTTTTCTTTCGCCTCGGTTGCCATCGCCAGATAATATTCGTATCTCGATTGGTAATAGCCTTCTAAATTAGTTAAAGAGTCAATTGTTGCTTCTCTTTCTATGCGTTCCATTACTATTGACCCCGACGACATACAGAAGCTTTCCCATTACACTCATTGCCATAGCTCGGACAGCACACGGCATAACTTTTTCTTTCCACTACGCGATCGCATCCTACGCAGACAAATTTGTATACTCTCTCATACATCTTTCTTTTATGTTCTCTGACTATATAGGAGCGGTAGTGTTGGGTTTTGGTCGCTTGAACGGATTGTTTTTGAGCCATAGTTTAGAAGTAAAACAAAACGTGTGTTAATGTTGATGACTTTATTATGACTGAGTTTTTAGCTTCAAACAGCCTTTTCCTCATGAGTTTGAGCAGTAATGCCACAATAGAATTATGAAAAAGTCTAATACTCAATCGAGCGATCGCGCCTTGAGTAATATTTTGTAACGCCTAAAACACAGTTAAAGATTTTGAGCCGAACTAGCTATTGATGCTTCTGTATCTAAAACCAACCAAATTTTCTGCATTAAAGTGTCTAATCCCTGGCGAGTTACTGCTGATATATGAAAGATTTCTACAGAAGTTAACTCCTGTAGCTCAGAAGTAATTAATTCAAGAATTTCTGAATCTACGGCATCTATCTTGTTTAAAGCAATGATTTGAGGACGTTCTGGTAAACCATGTCCGTAGGCTTCTAGTTCTTGTTTAATAGTTTGATAATCAGCTATAGGATTGTCTGCTGTAGCGTCTATTAGGTGTAGCAAAATGCGGGTACGCTCGATATGGCGTAAAAAGTCATGACCCAACCCTACGCCTTCTGATGCACCAGAAATTAGTCCAGGAATATCGGCAAATACCGTACCGTCTCCCGTTGGCTTACGCACCACTCCTAAGTTAGGTACGAGAGTAGTAAATGGATAGTTTGCCACCTTGGGTTTAGCCGAAGATAAAGAGGAGATTAGAGTAGATTTACCAGCATTAGGTAAGCCGATAATTCCTACCTCGGCAATTAACTTTAATTCTAAACGTAAGCGTCTGGTTTCACCTTCTAGTCCTGGTAGAGCGTATTCTGGAGCGCGGTTGCGATTGCTCAAAAAATGTTTATTACCCAAACCCCCTTTACCTCCTTGAGCGATACAAAGAGTTTCCCCATCCAGAGTAAGATCGCCAATAAGCTCACCCGTATCCGCATTACTTACTAGAGTGCCACAGGGAACTTCAATCAGGCGATCGCTTCCTTTTGCTCCCGTACAGTTGTTAGGGCCGCCTTTTTTACCATCTTCGGCTTTAAATATCCTGGCATAACGAAAATCTAGTAGGGTTTGCAGGCGATTTGATGCGACTAAAATTACCGAGCCTCCCCAGCCACCATTACCCCCCGCAGGACCCCCCGCAGGAACATATTTTTCGCGACGAAACGCTACCATTCCATCGCCACCCTTTCCCGCTACTACTTCTATTTCTGCTAAATCGATAAACTGCATGGATAATTATTAAATGTTGACTAATTAGGGTGTTTGATGGTCGAGATTGACTCGAAGTCATCTTATTTATCATCGATCATTTATCATTTATCAGGCTGTTTAATGTTCAATGATTGGTCAAAACTAATAAAGTATTGCGCGATCGCCGACTACTGAATATACTTAGTTACGTCTTCACCACAGTCATCAGCTAGATAAGACAGAGAGCGAAAACGTAGAGTAGTAAACTGCTCGTATAGAGGATTTAACTTGCAAAGAGCCGGAATATGGGCAATTGTACGCCCAAATAAATTAATATCGCGCTCGAAAGGACATTGAGGCGGAATAACTTTACAGACAAAGCGAGCCAAACGAGGATCTTTTACTTCCATTCCATCCAGCCAGTCTTTGACAGGGTGTAAGACATCAACCCCAGATTTAGATTCGTCAGACGGTGGAGTCAAAGGCGAAGCAGCACCCGCCGATTCGACTTTTTCTGGTTCTGCCTCTTTATAAAGGCTACTTTCTAAAGATTTTAAAGCTTCTACCTCAATTTCTAAAGCTTCACTAAACTGATGCAGTAAATCGTATTCGGGTTCAGAATAAACTCCATCAGCAACCGCAACTAAAACCGCAGTACGTAGAAAATTTTCCGAAGTTTCGGCTTCTTTCCCCAGTATTTGCGCTAATTCTTCAGGAGTGATAGTTTCGAGACGATTAACCGAGTCAATATCTGCCAAATCCTGAGTTAGTTGTCCGATTAGTTCTCGTTCTTCAGGGTCGTAATTTCCATCGGCTAAAGCAATAGTATATAGACCTCTAAGCCAAGCCACAATTTGGCGATCGCTATATGCCGATTTAGTAATACCAGTCATCAGAATGTATGTTTTATAAATTACGAATAGTAGTTGCAATCTCGAATATATCCGGTAATTTCCGACTGAATCTAAGTCGAGTTCGAGATTCTATGCTATATAAATCATAGCTAAATTAGATTCGATTTTGAATACTGCAACGATCATTCTCTTGACAATAAAAGATTGTAGACCTAATTATGGCTGCTATACCCACGGTAACATCTCTATTTAAATTATTGACTTTGCCAGATGTGTCGCTCGATGCGAAGGGTTGCCTCGCTATATATGATGCGTTAAAAAGTGCGATCGCGAAGCGTTGTCCGTTGGCATCACTCTATTTATTATGTCTAAAGATCGTTTTCAGTTAACTCGGCTATTTTCATCAAAGCCTTGAGAGTACCTATTTTTAAATCCTGATTTTTATGTACGGGAATAGACAAAATTTTATCTACTCCAGATTTTATGTAAATATGATGGCTACCCGTGACTTTCCGCAAAATTCAGCCCTTTTTCTCAACTATTTTGCACAGCTTTTTACCTGAAACCGATTTCACACTGCAACCTCTAAGATTTGAGCATCATCTTCTCCTGCATAATTATCGTTAGCTACTTCCAGCCATCCTTCAATTGCATTCTTAAGATTATTTTCCAACTCTTCAATTGTATCCCCTTCAGTAATACATCCTGGCAAAGCTGGTACTTCTGCCCAATAGCCTCCTTCTTCTGCTTGATGCACGATTGCCTTAATTTTCATCGATCCAAATTTTGTTGTGATACTGCACTTTATTTTATCTTTGTTGTGAGGGAAATGCGATCGCCACTCCCGCCCAAGACATCGCTCTAACTGATGCGCTGAGAAATGCGATTGCATATCTAAATTTGCTAAACAATACAATTTGTCTATTAATCAAGACATAATTAAAGAAAATCACACCCAGAAAGCTTGAGTTGGAAGTTACGATATGTCAACCAACGAAACGCATCAATTCTGTATTAAACTTTTCTCTCTCATCCAAAAATATTCCATGACCGCTATTTTCAAAACGAATGAGCTGCGAATCTTTAATTGCTTTGTGGTTTACTTCTGCGGTAATTTCCATAGGTGCGGAACTGTCGTAAACGCCGTGCATAATTGCTGTCGGCACTTCAATTTTCACTAAATCGGGGCGCAAGTCAGCATCCCGTAGGGCAATCAAGGTTTTGGCTGTGGTCTGTGGCGATGCCTGCATGGCAATATTGGTAAACCAATCAGCAAGAGCGGAACTAATTGGTTGGTGAAACATACCCTTACCAAAATCAGCGAGGGTTTGCGCTCTATCTGTATAAATTTTGTCGAGAAAACTATTATAAATTGACTCCTCTCGCCCTTGCGGAAAGTCTGGCTTTTTAGTCAAACATGGGGTAGACGCGCTAAGTAGTACGAGTTTAGCGACTCTTTCACCCAGGTGTTTGCCCATATAGCGTACTGCTACAGCACCCCCCATCGAAAAGCCGAGTAAAGTTACGGCTTGCAAATTTAGAGCTTCAAAAACCTGATGCAAATCGTCTGCAAAAACGTCAAAGTTGTATTCCCCATATGGTTGGTCGGATTTTCCGTAACCTCGTAGGTCGATGCCGATACAGCGATATCCATGTTCGAGTAAAGGTAAATATTGATACTCAAATATTTCCTGACTATAGGGCCAACCGTGGACGAAAACAATTGGTTTTCCAGTTCCCCAATCTCGAACAAAAACTCTTACATTTGGTTCGACTTGAATATAGTGCATCGACTTTTTATCTCGATCCTGTGACAATCTTTCAATCGCTAATTTTAAAATATCATAAAAGAGCTAGTGACACCTAAATCGGCTGTATTACCGAAAGGGTTTAAAATTTAAGAATTATCGTGTTTAGATAGAATTATTATTCAAGAAATTACATTACAGGTAACAAAAAGCGATCGCTTGGATCGTTGGTTATCAGAAAATTTAACTGATGTTTCTCGTTCCCGCATTCAGAAGCTCATTGAAAACGGCAATGTCTTTTTGAACGCTCAGGTATGCAGTAGTAAGAAGGCAAAGATCGTTTCAGGAGACAGAATTGAAGTAACTATTCCCGAACCAAAGAAATTAGATCTAACTCCCGAAAACATCCCTTTGGATATTCTCTATGAGGACGAACATCTAATTATTATTAATAAACCCGCTGGTATGGTAGTACATCCCGCACCAGGACACTATACAGGTACTTTGGTTCACGCCTTACTCTATCATTGCGATACGCTAGCAGGCATTGGCGGTGTGGAAAGACCAGGGATCGTTCATCGTTTGGATAAGGACACCACAGGAGCAATTGTAGTCGCTAAAAGCGATCGCGCTCATCAAGATTTACAGGCTCAAATTAAAGCCAAAACTGCCATTCGGGAATATTGGGGTATAGTTTACGGTGCTTTTTCGGCTGAATCGGGCAAAATCGACTTACCGATATCTCGTCACCCCAGCGATCGCAAGAAGATGGCGGTAGTTCCTCCAGAGAAAGGAAGAGAAGCGGTTACTCGCTGGCAAGTTTTAGAACGCATCGGCAACTACAGTCTGATGCAGTTTCTTTTAGAAACGGGTCGAACTCATCAAATTAGAGTTCATTGCGCTCATTTAGGACATCCCCTATTAGGAGATAATACCTATGGCTCGAACCGCTCTTTGAAGGTAAATTTATCTGGACAAGCTCTTCACGCACGACAACTATCTTTAATACATCCCATAACTAAAGAATCAATTAACGCGATCGCTCCTTTGCCAGCCGAGTTTACCAAGCTGCTTCAAGTTTTACGAAATCGCCTTTAATAGCTCTTAGCTCTTAGCTCGTCCGCTCTTAGCTTTTATGA
The DNA here is from genome assembly GCA_965214815.1 of Waterburya sp. Classification (GTDB taxonomy): domain Bacteria; phylum Cyanobacteriota; class Cyanobacteriia; order Cyanobacteriales; family Xenococcaceae; genus Waterburya. Next base: position 5,162,761 of record CBDCCL010000002.1, on the reverse strand, counting down.
GATTTTAAATTAATTCATCGTTTTAAAATTGCTATTTGCTACTTGCTACTTGCTACTTTCGAGCGGATAACAAAGAATGTCCTAACTCAACATTGTACGACTATAATTGGCGATCGCTGTCTCAGTTTGAAGAAACTTTTGAATCTTAATTGCTGCTCGACGCAGAGTTTGGGGATCTTTGACTAAAGCAAAACGGACATAGCCCTCTCCAGACTTGCCAAATCCCGCACCAGGAGCGACTGCAACCCCAGTTTGAGCCACTAACTTAGTGCAAAAGTCAATCGAGTTGTTTTGCCAAGGTTTGGGGAGTTTTGCCCAAATATACATTGTGGCTGTAGGTAGCGGTACTTGCCAGCCAATTTCGTTTAGAGCTTCTACAAAAACATCTCGACGCTGTTTAAAGGTGTTTACGGTTTGGGATACAGATTCTGATGAACCAGATAATGCAGCGATCGCCCCGTCTAAAAAGCCACGATATTGATTAAAATCGACTACCGCTTTGATTTGTCTGAGAGCTTTAATCAGCGAGCTATTACCGATAGCGTAGCCAACGCGAAACCCACCCATGTTATAAGACTTAGATAGAGTAAAAAATTCGATGCTGAGTTCTTTTTGAGGATCGGCTTGCAGTATTGAAGGTGCATGACTATCTTCACCGAATACCAAATCTACGTAGGGAAAATCGTGAACCAGTATTAAATTGTGCTGACGACAAAAGTTTACCGCCTGTTGGAAAAAAGCTAGGGGCGCGATCGCCGTTGTGGGATTATGAGGGTAACTTAATACCATCATTCTCGATCGGGTTAAAACTTCTGCTGGAATATCTTCTAACACGGGTAAAAAGTTATGTTTAGCTAACAAAGGCATGGTGTGGATAGAACCACCAGCTAGATAAACTCCCCCAGCGTGAGAAGGATAACCAGGATCTTGTAATAACGCTCCATCTCCAGGATTGAGAATTGCTAGAGGTAGGTGCGCCGTACCTTCTTGCGATCCAATTAACTGTAAAACCTCAGTTTCGGGATCGACCGCAATACCGAATTTAGCAGTATACCAATCAGCGACGGCAATACGAAAGTCTTTAGTTCCAGCGTGAAGCAGATAGCCGTGGGTATTTGGATCTTTTAAAGCTGTTGCCATCACCCCAAGCGTAGATTCATCGACTGGTAAATCTGATGAACCCAAGGACAGATCGATGATTTCTCGACCCGAATTTCTTGCTTGAGTTTTAGCTCGATCCATATCTGCAAACACATTAGTATCGAGAGCTTTTAATCGGTTGGCAAATTGCATCTTTTATAACTTTAATTTTTCGCTGGCAACAATAAAATAATTTTGTACTTTATTGCTGCTATTTTTTAGTCTGGCGATTAGCAATTACATAGGATAAGATCGGGCATCAATTATAGCAGGTTTAATTGTCTCATCTTTTTACAGAGACGATACATTAGTCTATAGTTTTGTCGCTCGTCAAATTGTTCAAATCAAGTCATGGTTCTTAAATGAACAATAATAATTTGAAATCCACAACTCTACCCTCAAAAGATAGCTTAAAACGCGATCGCGGTAATTCCTCTACTCAATCTCTGGCTCTGATTTCATTACCCGAGCGAGTGAATCAACCAGCGCAACAACGCTCGATCGCACGTATCTACGTCGAACAAGCAAAGCTCTATTTTCAAGAGCAAAATTGGCGCATGGCGATCGATGCCTGTAAAAATGCCCTTGAATCTGATTCTAAGACTGTTGAAGCTTATAAAATATTGGGCAACATTCTGAAGTTAAAAGGAAGAAAAGCCGAGGCTTTAGGAGTATATGCCAGAGCATTGACAATAGATCCAAATTGTGCCTCTATATATGCTAATTTAGGCAGTTTTTACGCCGAACAGCAAAACTGGCAAGAAGCTGTAGAGCATTACCAGCAAGCTGTGATTCTCGATCCTAATTTGGCAGGAGCATATCGTAGTTTGGCACAAGTTTGGGAGGAATTAGGCGATTGGGATCGAGCTTTAGAATGCTTTTGCCAAGCAGTAAATTTAGAACCAGAAGTTTTAACTTCAGAAGAATATTTTAACTTTGGTAAAGAACTTTACAAACAAGGTAAAGTTAAAGAAGCCACTATTTTTTACATTCAGGGCGTGAAGCTCGACCCCAAAGCTAAGTCTGAGTTGGCACAGCTAGTAAAAATGTTGGAGGAAGTACACGAATGGCAACAGGCGGTAGTATATTACCATCAGCTCATTTCTTTAAAAGACGATCGCCACCGTCCTAAGACTGAAAATTCCAAGCCTATCAAAAAATTACTGGCTCATTCTAAACTTAAATCGAAGAAAAAAGCGAAAAGCTTACCTTCATCAGCTAGCAATCGACAAATAAAAGCGATCTCACCGTCGTCTGATTCTGTACCAAGATTATTACCGAATTCATCTAATCCCAAGTTAACCAAATCAAACGAAGCTTTGTCTTCTCAAGGCGCAGTCTCCCTAACCATTGTCAAAGACTCATTTAAGGAATCTCAAACCTCGACAGTGGGAGTAGTTTTACCAAATATGCAGGGCGATCGCCAGCCAACGGCTACTTCTTGGAACAATTTAGGTAGTCTGTATGCTCAAAAACAACAATGGCTTAAAGCGATTAGCTGCTATCAAGAAGCACTACAATTAGACCCCAACTTAGCCAAAATTTACCGCAATTTAGCTAGAGTATATAGTAACACAGGCGAACTACGAAAAGCTTATCTTTGTTGCTATAAAGCTTACACCTTAGAACCAAAAAAAGTTAAAGCAGCCGAATACTTCAATTTGGCAAAACACCTATTGCAGCACAGTGAAATAGATAAAGCGATCGCCTGCTTACAGCGTACAGTTGAATTGCAATCGGACTTCAAGCGAGCTTATTTAATTTTGGGTAAGCTATTTGAAAAGGCTGGAAAAATAGAACAGGCGAAAAGTTACTATTCAAAGCTGAATTCTAATTAACTAATCATCGAACATTAAACATTGAACATTAAAGCTGATAAATGCTAAATGCTAAATGAAGTGACGTTTTGCTCCCTTTACCGAAGCGGGTTCTTGTATCGATCTAAATGATCTATACAAGAACAATAAAAACAGCAGATATAGACTACCTGCTGTTTAAAGTAATTTTATTCTTTTGGCAGAGTAAACCTTATCGCTGAATAATATTGAAAATACAGTATATTAATTCTGCCTGAAGTTACTTAGATTAGTCACTCACACCAATTATTGTTCTAGCCGATTACTACTATTTGTCAAGCTGAGAACGTAATTCGTCTAATTCGGCATCAATTACTGCATCTTGAGGATTTGATGTAGTTTCAGCAGCTTCTAGTTTTGGAGTTTCAGCCGATGTTCCTGATAGTTGAGCTTTCATGGCTGCCAGTTCATCGTCAACCCCATTACCTGCTTCTAAAGCTGCAAACTGCTCTTCGACGCCAGTACCGCCTAATTCGGCTGCGGTTTCCGATTCTGCCTCTAGCTGCATGACCTTATCTTCCATGCGCTCAAAAGCTCCCATAGCACTGCTAGTACCCAGGTTGTTCATTGAATCCTGTAGCTGTCTATTGGCTTTAGCAGCATTAGCTCTAGCACGAAGCATATCTTTTTTAGTTTTAGCTTCGGAAATCTTACTTTCTAAAGCAATCAAGTTACGTTTTAGAGTAGCAACCTGATTACTCTGCCCATCTAGCTGTTGTTTCAAACTAGCAGCAGTATCGGCAAATGACTTTTTACGAACCAACGCTTCGCGTGCTAAATTTTCATCACCCTTGGAAAGTGCTAGCTGCGCTCTTTGCTGCCAAGTATTTGCTTCTGATTGGTTTTTATTATATTGCTGCTCGGTACGCTTTTGTGTCGCAATAGATCTAGCAACAGCCTGACGTAGCTGCACTAAATCTTCTTGCATATCAATTACTGCTTGTTCCAAAACTTTCTCTGGATCTTCAGCTTTACTGACCAAATCGTTGACGTTAGCTCGAACAACTCTACTAAGGCGATCGAATAATCCCATAACGTTATATATCCTTTAATAGTTTACAAGAATGGTATAGGTCTGGCAGACTTCAGGATACTAAGTCCACCATATATTATTTTAAAAGAGTGATACGCTTCACGCTTTTAGTCTGACATATTCTCTTAGTGTACTGTCGATCTCAAAAGAAAATATATAACTTAGCTACGAAGCGAAAATGATAATTATAAGCGTAATAGTAAATTAATGCTGACAAAATTATTTCTTAAATAGTAGAAATAGATAGATTTTAGAGTAAATTAATTAAAAGGATACACTTTAGCGGTTAAATTTTCTTGGCTTAGTTGAACCACAAATCGATCTGCTTGCTCTTTTTTAGTAAAAGCACCTAAATAAATAAACATTCCTTGAGGTAAATTGACTAAGGCAATTTGTTTTACCTTTTGCTTGGACAAGGCTAGAGATCGATCGCCTGCATATTCTGTCAGAACATAATAATATTCTGAATCTGCTAAATTATCTAAAGGAGCTTTGGAGGGAGCAATAGGCGTTAGCTTTGGTTCGGTTACGGTATCTTCTACGGTATCGAGCATACTCAAAGTACTCAGGTTTAGCGGTATAAACTCTGCTGCTGTTAGATCGACACTGCTCAGGATCGGTTCAGGTTCTTCAACGACAGCACTTAAGCGATAGTTACGCCAAATGACTGCTCCCGATATTAAATTAGCCAGGAAAATTATGGCGATCGCGCTTAAGCTCCAAAAATTAATCAAACTATCTAGCGAGCGAGCGTTCGCTGTTTCCTCTGAAGTCGATTGTGATTTGGCTTTTAAATCTAATTCATTATCTAATGGTTCATCTGTAGATAATTGACTATTAGACTTGTGGCGATGAGGATGGAAAAAGTTAACTGTTCCCGTCGAGAAAGGCTTGTGAACAATAGTAGATTTTAACTTAGGATTAGACGAAGATTTTTTTTGCTTCCAATTCATTATTGAGTTTCCCTCGAACGTTCGAGATGTTTAGTTTAACTCTTTATTTTTAAAACCGCTTTTGATTGTTACTAAGTTGTTTATTATCTATTACCTGTAATAAACTGTCGAACTGTAGTAACTATTCGTACTATCTCATCTAGTATTTCTTGGGAGCTTACTTCTAAAGCGATTTGTAGCACCAAAAAGATTGCTACGATTATTAACAAGGTTTTTATAGTCGATTTTAAAACTTTAATTGATAAGCTAAACAACAGTAATAAAATAACGACTGCTGCAATTGAAATGATTATTTCTAATGGCATAGCTTGTATAGTTTTACTAGCAATTTATATTAGAGCGTATAGTTATTAATTTAATTAAAACCAAAACTACATATAGCAATCCCAGGTCATTCATGAAAATATTTTTTTAATAAACCACGGAGGCACAGAGGACACAGAGGTTAGAAAGAAGAGAGTTTTTTACGAAGTCATCCCCGATTGCTATATTAAAAATTATTTTAGTTATTATATTTTTACTTGTTTAATTCCCTCGTTTTTAAGTTGTTTGCGTATCGTTTTTGAATGTATTGAGTAAAATTTCAGCTAAATTGTTAAAAAAAAGAGAGGGAGTGATTTTCCTCTCAATCGCCTTGTATTTTTGCTGATGAATTTTTCCGAAGTTTTTGCGTAGTTATCTGGATCGAGCAGAACCACTTCCTCGATCGTTGCGTCCCCTTTCGCGGGTATCTTCTCAACGCTTTAATCTTTAAAGCATGACTGTAATTTTATGTTTGTAACACTTGGTTCAATTTTCCACTGCGATAGCCTTCTAAATCTAGAGTGACATAGACAAAGCCAAAATCTTGAAAAGCTTTAACTAACTTTGGTAAATCTATTTCCTGCACAAATTGGGTAATCTTATCGGCTGGTAATTCAATTTTGGCAGTATCCTCTTGCGATCGCACTCTCAAATTACTGTAACCCAAGGAGCGTAGATATATTTCCGCTCTTCCTACTCGCTGCAATTTAGTAACGGTAATCGCCTCACCATAAGGAAATCGAGAACTCAAGCAAGGTTGAGCGGGTTTATCCCACCAAGCCAATCCCAAACTACGAGAGATTTCTCTGACTTCGGCTTTGCTAGCACCTACTTCAGCCAAAGGCGATCGCGCGCCTCTTTCTTTTGCAGCTTGAATTCCAGGGCGATAATCGAGCAAATCATCAGCATTTACACCATCGACTACATAAGGATAACCGCGATCTATAGCCAGAGGTTTTAAGGTGTCGTGTAGTTCGCTCTTACAAAAATAACAGCGATTAATCGGGTTAGAGGTGTAATCAGGATTATCCATTTCGTGAGTCTCTACCAACTCATGTTTAATTCCGATTTGCGCTGCTTGAGTTTGAGCATCGATTAATTCTTCGGGAAGCAAAGAAGGAGATACGGCCGTGATTGCCAAAGCGCGATCGCCTAAAACGTCATAAGCAATTTTAGCTACTAAAGTACTATCAACTCCTCCAGAATAGGCAATCAAAGCCCGATCCATGCTCTGGAATAAACTTTGTAACTGCTGTAATTTTTGCTCGTTCATCACCAAATTGTCAATCCATAGCTAACTATAGTTATATTATATAGTTTTGCCTTCTCTGGCTGAAGATCGGGGAATATGGAGAGTAAAACAGCTTCCTTTACCCAGTTCGGAGGTTACGGTAATATCTCCACCATGTAATCGAGCTAGTTGTTTTGACAATGTTAATCCCAAGCCAGTACTTTCATAGCGATCGGTGATTTGAGGAAAAGCTTGAAACAATTTATTCATATTCTCAGCGGAAATACCTTCACCTGTATCTATAACCGCAAAATAAAGTAAATCGCCATCGCGTCTGACTCGAAGAGTTACGCCTCCTTCATCAGTAAATTTAATCGCATTGCTAAGTAGATTGATCAAAATCTGCTGGAAGCGAACGGGATCTACAGTACAAAAATCTAGCTCGTTTTCTAAATCTAAATTTAAGTTCAATCCTTTTTGCCGTGCTTTTTCTGACAATTCAGCTACACAAGACTGACATATTTCTTCTACTGGTAACTTTTGAAAATCTAACGTTTGCTTATCAGCATTAATTTTGGCAAGATCTAAATAATTGTTGACTAACTTCAGCATATATTCGCCAACTCTGACCATAGCTTCAACATACTGCGTCTGTTTGTCGTTAAGCGCGCCATAATATTGCTCTCTCAGCATTCTGGCAAAACCTAGCATTGAAGAAACAGGACTGCGTAACTCATGGCTTAGATAAGCCAAATGTTCTTGTTTGTTTTTTTCGTCATCTATCCAGGTTTGAACTTCGGTTTGTAGCTGTTGAATCTGCTGACGCTGTTGCTCGATTAGATTTTTCTGGCATCGTTCATTGTCTGTATAGGTTTGAACTTCGGTTTGTAGCTGTTGAATCTGCTGACGCTGTTGCTCGATTAGATTTTTCTGTTCGATTAACGCTTGCTGACTGACAAAAGTAAACAAAGACTTTTCTAAAATACTAGGTAATTGATAAAGCTTGTTGTTTAGTATATAACCACTAACTCCATTCTGAATTAGTTTTACTGCACGTTCATCACCTAAAGCGTCTGTGATTAAGATTAAAGGTGCATGATAAAAATGATGCCACCACTGAACCTTTTCCACTAAAGAACGATAACGGTCTGTATCTGTCTTTAGGTCGTTACAATAGTTACAATCGTATAAGATTGCCGTATATTTTTTTTGACAGAACAAATTTTTTGTTAGACAATCTGCATCAACAACATCGTAGGTAAAATTAATTTCTGCTGTATGCAAACAAGCTGCGATCGCTCCTACATTGCTCTTGCCATCAGTAACTATTAATAAATTAATATTCTTTAATAAGGTTACTTTTGATAGCTCTAAAATCGACCCATAACTTTCTGGCATAATAATGAATATTTGCGAAGGATAGCGAACGTGAGACGAATTTATTTTGGATCTTATCTATCAGTTACGATCTATTCAATGTGAAAGTTATGATTGAATAAAAAATAAAGATCGCAATTCTATTTAATTCGATCGCGACAGAATTATTATTGTTACTCTACCGATTGGTTTTCTTCAAAGAAATTCTTATTTATTATCTATAAAAGAATAAATATAAAATTTTTAGCCAATTGGTATAAAAATATTTACCTTAATCGATATTATTACTTAAAATTCTTTCTGCGTAAATATCATTATCGAAATAATTAACAACAAGGCTGTATAAATTAAACCATATAAAGCGTCAGTCATTAGTTCGGTAGTATTAGGTAGCAAACCATATACCGCTTCATTCTTCAAATTTAAGCGAGAAAGATTGGGTAGTACTAAATAAAGACTAGTAGTCAAACTTTCAATGCTGGCATTCTCACTAAGCTTTCCTAACTCGACCAAATCTTCGCTAAAGTGTCCCATTAGGTAAACACCAAAACTTAATAAAGTAGCCAAAATAGAGCTGGTGAATACGCCGAAGAGAATCGCTACGGCAACGATCAAGGATAATTCGAGCAGCAGATATATTGCTGTGACTACTAATGCCTGAGTCGGATAATCGATATCACTGAAGCTAAGAGTAGTGAGATAAATTGCCATCATAATTGCGATCGCAACCCCTAATACAGCCGTGAGTCCCAAATGTTTGCCAACGATTAATTCAGCACGACTAATCGGCTTGGGAATTAACATCAATAAAGTACGTTTCTCTATTTCTTTATTGATTAATGCCGTTCCTATGAAAACCGCGATAATCGTGCTAAGAATAGCGATCGCGCCAATGCCGAAATCTAAAAGGATTTTTTCGTGAGTTCCCGCAGCAATTTCTGGGATAATTCTTTGAGCTAGCAGCAACAACAGCGTGAAAAAACCAATAAAATACAGGATGCGATCGCGAATAACTTCTTTAAAACCATTAAGTGCGATCGTATAAACTCTTAGCAAATTCATTAATACAGAAAACTATTAGTCAGGGTTTACACTGTTATTGTTCCCAAACCAGTTTGAAAACCTAACATTATCTTTATATATATCGGCAATTTCTTTTTTTTTAGGTATAAATGTTCGATCGTTTTCTATTTCCTGTTGAATCTTTCGTTCACTATCCCAAACAGTTGAGGGAAATATTGCTGAATTAAGTAGATTGTTCTACCCATGCGATCGGGAAATACGTGAAGACGGTTACGTACAATTGCTTTAATTGTCTTTGCCATAACATCTGCCGGTTCGGTTGCTATATTTTCGAGAAACCCTTGGTTACTTTGGGCTAAAGTTCCAAAACGTTCTGACTGAAGAATGGGAGTTTTACTAAAAAAAGGATAAACGGCTGTTACCTTGACATTGTAAGGTTTAACTTCGTTCCAAAGCCCCATACTAAAACCACGCAGACCAAATTTGCTGCTGGAGTAATGAGCCATTCCCGCAGAAGCTACCCAGCCTGCTAAGGAAGAAATATTTACAATATGTCCTTGACGACGCTCGATCATCTCACAGACAAATAAAGCACTCAGTCGCATCGGTGTAATTAAATTCACCTGCATCAACCTTTCCCACTTATCATTGGGAACTTGATCCATACGTCCAGATAATCCGATCCCTGCATTATTAATTAAAATATCGACAGGTACACCTAATGACTTCACCTGTTGATAAAGAATTTCACAACCTTCACGGGTAGCTAGATCGCTTTCGATGCAGGCAAGTATTTTTCCTGTAGTTATTTCATGGCTAACTCCAGCAGCAAACTTATCTAATGCCGAACGGTTAATATCGCTTAAAATTAACTGACTACCAGCCTGTAACAACTGTTTAGTTAATTCTCGACCAAAACCCCCCGTTGCACCAGTTAGAACTACCACCGCTCGATTTAGGTCAGTCATCTTGGATTTAAATTTTGTTTTATATAGCTTACAGCTATTTTCGATCGCAGATTAAATTTTTGGCGATCGCAACATTCCCCAAAGCAGTAAAAACCACGGCAGTTTAAAATTAGGTATTAGCCAGACATACTTTCTCAAACCCCGAACACTAAAAGGCAGCAGAAATTTTAAAGAGCGCAAGGATACTGGACGATTACCATCCTTATCTACCAGACAATATTTTTCTGCAAGTTCGGCAACAATTTTTACCTTACCCGTATCCTTCATCACATTGGGATCGCCTGCCAAAGCTGCAATCGCTCTACCTGTTAGTAGGGGAGTTTCCCAGTTGTAACCATCAGCCCAATGACCTTCGTTTTCGTCGGTAGAATATGCAAAATCGATAATTTGCTCTGTTCCAACAATGCCTGGCCAAATAGAAACAGAAGCAATGTTATCTGGCTTTAACTCTACCGCCATGTCCGCAGCTAGGCGATCGCAGGCTGATTTTCCCGCACCATAAGCAGCACCAAAAATATAAGACATACCGCCCCAAGAAGATATCGTGCAGATAATCCCTGTATTGCAATCGCTCATCAGACGGGCAGCGAAGACGCTACAAACATAGTGGCTGCGTAAACCGACGTTATTAACTGCATCCCAAACATGAGGTTCAGACTGCCAGAAAGGTTTACCATAGGCATCTCTTATTGCCTGTACACCTGAAAAGACGTTGTTTACTAAAAGGTCTAATTGTCCCTGTTCGTCTCGAATACGCTCGAAAAGTAAGCGCACCTGCTCGTCGTCACTATGATCTACCCGAACGGGGATACATTTACCACCAGCATCTTCAATCGCCTGCTGAGTTTCCTCAAGACTACCCGATAACTTTTTCGAGGCATCGGGCTTTAAGCTACGACCTGTAATATATATAGTCGCGCCAGCTTCAGCTATACCGACTGCAATTCCTTTGCCAACCCCTCTAGTAGCTCCAGTGACTAATACTACTTTTCCTACAAGGTTAGACATAGTTGCTTTTTAATGTTTACTAAATACAGTTTACAATCAAACTATTTCTATCGATGCTGCAACCAAACATCTGGGAGTTTCAATTCTGGTGGTTATTGCCTTTGCTTTTGAGTGTCTCAGGATTATTTCTCAGTCTTTGGATAGTTATTTCTGCTCCTACTTTTTGGCTGCTGCCTTTAGGAGTGTGCGCGCCAGAATTAAGCCCTTGGCTATTGATTATTGATGCGATCGCTTTGGTGTTGGCAATTGTAGTTAACAAAGGCTGGTTGTCTTATTTCATGGTCGCCTGTAGTTTAATCGGTTTGGGCTTAAGCCTTTTGCCCCTGCTTCAGTTACCCGCTACTAACCAGAGATTCGAGCAGGAGATGGAAAGAGCTTTAGGGAAAGATTATTTAAACCATATTCCTCAAGATTTACAGAGTCAAATGCGTCCGCGATCGTTTGCGATTGCCGATGTCTTTCGAGGCATTCCCAGTCAAGAGGTTCGCATCGATCGCGGTATTGTCTTTGCCAGTCCCGATGGAGTCGACTTAAAGTTAAATACTTATCGACCCTTGCAAGCAGGAAAATATCCCGCCTTAATCGTAATCTATGGCGGAGCGTGGAGATCGGGTACTCCTGATGGCTATGAGAAATTTAGTTGCTATATGGCAGCACGAGGATACTCGGTAATTACAATTGATTATCGCCATGCACCCGAATATAAATTCCCGCAGCAGATTGAGGATGTAAAGACTGCCTTGCAGTATGTTCGCGATCGCGCAGTAGATTTGGAAATCGATTTAAATAAAATGGCAATTATGGGTCGCTCTGCCGGAGGACATTTAGCCTCTCTAGCTGCGTATCAGGATGTTATTTCTTGGCAAGCCGTAATTAGCTATTACGGTCCTACGAATTTGACTGAAGGATACTACGACCTACCCAGTCCCGATCCGATCGACATTCAAGATGTGTTAGAAAACTTTTTAGGCGGAACACCAGAAGAACTCCCCAAACTCTATCAACAAGCTTCTTCCATCAACTATATAAAACCTAATCTGCCTCCTTCTTTACTAGTTTATCCAGGTCGCGATCGCTTGGTACAGGCGAAGTTTGGACGAGAGATATACGACAAGCTGATAACCAACGATAATACCGCTATTTTGCTAGAAATTCCCTGGGCAGAACACGCTTTCGATGCCGTCTTTTTCGGAGTCAGCAACCAACTGATTCTGTATTACACAGAACGCTTTTTAGCTTTCACTTTAAATAGCGAATCATAAATAGTTTTAATTCATCTTTTAAGAAAAACCAAAAATACATTGAGAAAATTTTTCGCTCGCGGTACGTAGTTTTTAGTAATTAGATTGCAGTAGGATTACTAATAACTTTGTACTTCTTTGGTATTGGTAATGTCTTGGAATAATTCATTTTCTCCGCCTTGGTTTCTCAATAACGGCTTATCAATGACTATGTATGTGGCATTACGTGCTAGTCAAACTTGGAAAGACACTTTAATAGAAACCGAGCTTCAATATCAAAAAGTCGTCTTTACCAAAGGCGAAGTACCTTTGGCTGGTTGGGTAGCAATTCCTCCAAATCCACGAGGGACAGTTGTTGGAACATATGGAATTACGGGAACTTTAGAGAATCAATGGTTTTTACGTATTCTGGCTAGAAAAGCTTATGCCCAAAATTATGCGGTAGTGCTGTTTGACTGGCGCGCTCATGGTGAATCGGCTAAATTATCTTCCGTACTTACTTCTGATGGTATTAATGAAGGAAAAGACTTTGTTAGCATTGCAGGAGAAAGCAAGTCTTTAGGCTGTCCAGCACCTTTTTGGTTTACGGGCTATTCTTTGGGAGGACAGTTAGCGTTATGGGGAATCTACTATTCTCAGTTTTTGGCTGTAGAAGGTTTGAATTCTTCAGATATAGCGGGAGGGGCGGTAATTTGTCCTAACTTAGACTCCAATCTTTCTCTACCGTATTTAATGCAGCATCCCACGGGTAAGTATGTCGAGCAGGCGATCGCCAAACAACTAAAAAAACTCGCTCTCAAGATTCATTCTTACCATCCCGAAGATTTAGATTTAGCAGCTATTGAAAGAGCTAATACTATTTGGGGATTCGATCGCGAGTTAGTTATTCCTCGCTTGGGATTTGCTTCGGTAGAAGAATATTTTACTGCTAGCAGTCCATTTCAAATTTTGCACAAGATCGACAAGCCAACCTTAATTTTGTATGCAGAAGACGATCCCATGTTTGCACCAAGCATTATACCGAAGCTAAAAACTGTTTGTCGGCACAATGAGGCGTTAAAGTTAATTTCTACTAAATCGGGTGGTCATGTCGGCTATGTTAGCAGCCGTAGCTGTCAAAGAGCTAATGGCGATCGCGATTGCTGGTGGGCTTGGAATCGCATTTTAGACTGGTGGCAAAATTTAGATAGTAATTAACGATAGCGCGATCGTGAGAAATAACTAACTAAGAAACCATGTTTAAAGAATATTTTGATGTCATAATTGTTGGAGCAGGGCTATCAGGTATCGGTGCAGCTTTTCATCTACAAACAAAGTGTCCCGATAAAAGTTATGCCATTCTTGAAAGCCGAGAGGCGATGGGGGGAACTTGGGATCTATTTCGTTACCCTGGTATACGCTCTGATAGCGATATGCACACCCTGGGTTACAATTTTAAGCCCTGGAAAGAAACGAAAGTTATTGCTGATGGGGCTTCAGTCTTAAATTACGTGCGGGAGACTGCCGAAGAAAACGATATAGAACAACACATTCATTACGATCGCACTGTAAAAAAAGCTGATTGGAGGAGCGAAGACGCTACCTGGAAGCTTGAAACCGAAACTAAAGACGGACAAAAGGTTTATCGCTGCAATTTTCTCTTGATGTGTTCTGGCTATTACAGCTACCAGCAAGGTTACACTCCTCAATTCAACGGCATCGATCGCTTTGAAGGAAAAGTTGTTCATCCTCAAAAATGGCCCAAAGATCTTGACTATCACTATAAGAAGGTAGTTGTAATTGGCTCTGGAGCAACGGCAATTACTTTAGTACCAGAAATAGCTAAAGATGCAAAGCGCGTAGCAATGCTGCAAAGATCGCCTACCTACATTGTTTCTCGCTCCGATGGCGATAAAAGCGCAGATCTGCTGCGTAAGCTTCTACCTGAAAAGATAGCTTATGCTCTTATACGCTGGAAAAACATTGCATTTCAACAGTTTTTTTATCGTCGTACACGCACTCAGCCACAGCAAATTAAACAGATGCTGGTTGAAATGGTACGGCAAAAATTAGGCTCTGACTATGATGTTGAAACTCACTTTACGCCTAGCTACGATCCTTGGGATCAGCGGATCTGTCTCGTACCAAATGACGATCTGTTCGAGTCTATTAAGTCTGGTAAAGCAGAGGTAGTCACCGATGAGATCGAGACTTTTACTCAAAAGGGGATTCTGCTAAAATCGGGTACAGAATTAGAAGCCGACATCGTTGTTACGGCAACAGGACTAAATCTTTTAGTGTTAGGTGGTGTAGAGTTTTCTGTTGATGGAGAATTAGTTAAGTTCCCCGATACCTATACCTACAAAGGTTTAATGTATTCTGATGTACCAAATTTAGTCGCCACTTTCGGTTATGTTAATGCCTCTTGGACTTTACGCGCCGATCTGATAGCAGAATATACGTGTAGATTGATTAACTACATGGATAAACACGGATATCGCCAGTGTACACCTTGTCTGCGGGACGAGGATCGCAACATGAAACCGAGTCCTTTTATTAAAGATTTTTCCTCGGGATATATCCAAAGATATGTTCACTTGTTCCCCAAACAGGGCGATCGCGAACCCTGGACAAATCTGCAAAATTATTGGCGCGATCGCAAAACTCTTCGTCGCGACTCGATCGAAGATGGTGTCTTAGTATTCGATCTCAGTTATTCTAAACAAACTACAACTGACTGCTGAGTTTATACCGTTAAATGCGCGATCGTAGCCTTGTTGCCATCGGATCGGCTTCAACTTTGGTTGAGATGTAATGCGATCGCCTTACTTATATTATTTTTATATATTGCCAATATTTATATATAGTCCTAGCTAGAGAATTTACTACTTGCTACTTACCCTAAGATAGCTGTTGTCCCCAGTCTAAATTCGTACTACTATATTAATCCTAAAAATAATTGAGTAAATCGCTAAAATTGCGCTTCAATAATCTATTTTTCTCAATTGCTACCGTGATTGTGTATTATTATTTCTAAATACAAATTTTTACTAACAAATTTTTCGCTATTTTGTATGCAAGCAATTCTTACTCCTAACTCTAGGTTTACCACTAGCAATAATAAAATACTATTACAAAAGCTACAGCGCAAACAGCCTTTAAAAGTTGTAGCTTTAGGAGATAGCTTAATTTATGGTTTTGGGGATTTTGTTGGTGGTGGCTGGGTAGAAAGGCTGCGTCGAGAGTGGATGTCTCCTCAAGGTGCAGGTCATGTATTGTATAACTTAGGCGTAAGAGGCGATCGCACAAAGCAAGTTACCATCAGATTAGAACAAGAATTTAACTGTCGCGGAGAATTACGCAACCGTGTACCAGACTTGATTTTGCTATCAGTTGGCGTTAATGATTCGGCAAGGCTAGGTAAGCCAACAGGAAAACTATACACGGATCTAGACAGCTTTCGACACCAGATGGCGCATTTACTCGATGTTGCTCGAAATCTCTGTCCTGTCCTGTTTATTGGCATGACTCCAGTTAATGAAAGCAAGATGCCTTTTATGGATTGTCTTTATTACAATCACCTCGATCAATATCGCTACAAAGAAGCAACTTTGCAAGCCTGTCAGGAAAGAGGAATTCCCTATCTCGACATTTTCGATCTCTGGCTGTCTAGAGGTACAGACTGGATCGATACTCAATTAGGCGAAGATGGTTTGCATCCCAATGTTAGTGGTTATCAAACTCTTTACAACGACATCATGGCGTGGAATTCGATAGATTAGACGGCGTTGTTATTTAAGGTGTAACGTACAAAAACGTTTTTGCTGATAGCTGCTTTGACAGAAAAATCTTCTCAACCCGAACTGACGTTAACTAAGGTTTAATTGTAATTCCAGTGGTAGAAAATTTAGTAATCCAGAATTTGAGTTGAGGATCGTTAATTTGCTCTTTTACCTGTCGTTTGAGGGCGATCGCGATTGCTTCTGATTCGCATAAGGCAAACACCGTCGGGCCCGATCCCGACATCATCGTCCCTAATACATCTCTGTGGGCAAAGGCTTGTTTTAGTTGTTCTACTTGAGGATATTGAGGAAAAACCGCTTTTTCTAAATCATTTTGAATTAACCTGCCAACTTCTCGCTCGTTTTGTTGCTTGATGGCGGTTACTAAAGGACCTGAGTGTAACTGGCTAGCACGAGATTTAATTCCTGCTGCATCGGAAATATAGGTGTCGCTATATTGCTGACGATAGGTTTGATATGCCCAAGGAGTAGAAACGCTAAGATTTTCATATTTAGCCAAAACCACCCAAGCCTTTTTTAAAAGATCGATCTTATCTAACTTTTCCCCTCTACCTGTAGCGATCGCCGTTCCGCCAGTAACACAGAAAGAAATATCAGAACCTAATCTGGCTGCTAAATCTTCTAATTCAAGCTGAGTTAAACCCAGTTCCCAAAGTAGATTAATTCCTACCAATACCGCAGCAGCGTTACTAGAACCCCCGGCTAACCCCGCAGCTACGGGAATGTTTTTTTCAATTTTAATGCTCACACCACCATAGTTAGCGTATATATCTGGGAAGAGGTTACACATCAACTCGGCAGCGCGGTAGGCTAAATTTGTCTTATCAGTTGGTACTTGAGGATGGTCGCAGTAGATATAAATATCTTCGGTATCGCTAGGTTTAATATCGATGCGATCTGCTAACTCTACACTCTGTAGAATCATTACCAGTTCGTGGAATCCATCAAGGCGATCGCCAAGTATTTCTAAGTAAAGATTGATTTTTGCTGGCGCAATTAAAGAATAAGATTGCATATCATGCTCGTATATCTAGCCACATGACCCCACTATATAGCGATTTTGTTTCCCCATAGATAAAGAATCTTAATGCACCAGCTCAAACTACATTTTAATTAACGGCGTTGCATTTTTATAGGGTAGTATTGGCTGCCCGTTGCGGGACTTGGAGACTTGGGGAAAGTACAGACGTTCGGGCCGAACGTCTCTACCCTATCTCCCTCAAAACCCTACTTTTCGGTGTTGCATCCCGAATATGCAATGCCTAATTAACGATTACCTTGTCGTCCTCTTTAGCCGATTCTACTACGGCTTTGGTAGCTTCTTCTTGTTTTGCCATTAAGTTAATGATAGAAGCTTTTTCTAACAATCCTAGAGCCTTTCCTTCGGGGTTAATTACTACTAGTTCGCGAACTTCTTTAGTCTCGAATAGTTTAGCAGCTTCTAGTAACGAAGTATTCGCAGCAATAGTATCTTCTTCTGGTACGGATTTAACCAGCTTATCTAAATAAACATCGTTCCATTCAGAAGTAGGAATTTCCTTGAGATCTTCGGTAGTAATCGCACCAGTTAATTGTCTGGCATCATCTACAACTAAAAACTTTTTCCAGCGTTCTTGACCGATTACATGGTTGTTAACAAACTCTCGAATAGAAAGACTATTGCTCACCATAGGACTATCGGCGATTACCGCATCTGAGGCAGTATACTGACTCAATTTATCCTGTACGGTAGCAGATTGAGCAGCAAAACCTGCATTCTGTAATAAGAAAGTACCGATCAGTAAAGTCCAAATGCTTCCTACCTGACTGATCCCTAAGATAGCCAAGATACCTAAAGAGATCGCAATCCAGCCGATTACCTGACCGACTCTACCTGCAAAAATTACGCCTTTATTAGGATTACCTGTAATTTTCCAGACGATCGCCTTAAGAACATTACCACCATCTAGAGGTAAGCCAGGGATCATATTAAATGCTGCCAGTACCAGATTGATATATGCAACTAAAGAAACGACTGCTTTAATCGGTAGGCTGAGGGGTAAAGAAGCCGTAACTAAAGTAAAAGCCCCAAAAAGCAAGAGACTAACTAAAGGCCCTGCGATCGCGACTAAAAAAGCCTGTAGGGGGGTTTCCGACTCTTTTTCTAAGGTAGCCAAACCACCAAAGATAAACAAAGTAATGGATTTAACGGGAATTCCTTGAGAGATAGCTACAAAGCTATGTCCTAGTTCGTGGGCTAATACCGAAGAAAACAGCAGCAAAGCAGAGACTAAACCCAATAGCCACGGCATTGCACCCGTTAGCTGCGGAAACTGAGTCAGACTAGAGCCATAACTCCAGGTAACTAAACCCAAAACGAAAAACCAAGAGGGATTTATAAAAAAAGGAATCCCGAATAAATTACCAATACGAATATTGCCGTTCATGGCTACTCCTGTCTAAATTAAGCAATACACTGTTGTTAATCAGAAATATATGCTTTTTACTATTACAATGATTAATATTAAAATTGTAACGAAGCGTAAACGACAATTCATCCTCCAAACGTAGTGTAAAAACCGTCCTAAAAATTACGGTAACTAGTTGACATATCTTGGGCATAATAGATAGTAGAGAGATGCCGTAAAAATATGCCAGATACAACCCCTCAGTATTCAGACTCCTATAGCCCAGAAGATATTCAACAGATCTTGCACCTAGCGATCGCCTCTAAAGATACCGATGAGGAACTAACCAGACAGCAGCTATGGGAAATTGCGTCAGAATTAGATATTAAAAATTCTACTATTGTGGCTGCCGAAAGAGACTGGCTGGCGCAAAAATCAGTAAATCGTCAGCGTCAGGCTTTCGATGTATATCGTCGTCAGAGATTCCAACAAAAATTGACCAAGTATACCATCGTCAATACTTTCCTAGTTTCGTTTAATTTTCTCGTCGCAGGCACTCTTTCTTGGTCTTTATATATCTTATTGTTTTGGGGATTAGGGATGGCTTTGGGTGGTTGGAAAGCCTATCTATCAAAGGGTGAGGAATATGAAAGAGCTTTTCAAAGATGGAATTTTCAGAACGAAGTCAAACAAACCGTAGCTACAGTATGGACTAAGCTACAGCAGGCTTGGCAGGTTTGATTAGTAGAAATATTATTCAATCGTTTAACGTCTGGGGTGAAATACCCCAGATTTTTTTATTTAAGTTACTTCAAACCCAAAAAGTTTTTCAACCATTCCAAAAAATTAGCCACGTCTTGCGTAGTAACTTTCAGTAGTGAGAGTATACCTACCAAAATCAAAATCGTACCAATCAAAAAATTTTCTTTATATAAAGCCAAACCCACTACCGCAATGAAGTAGGGCGATACAATACGACTAATTCTTTCTACTGTAGAAACGAGTTCACTCTCTACAACAATTTCTTCTGTTTGTAAGACAGTATTTGTGGGTGAGTTTAAGTTGGTCGTAGCAGGTGGCGAAAGTTTGATATCCTTCAAATCAGACATAGTAGGCTTTTGTGGTTCACGGGGCGACTTTCCAAACATAATTAAACTCATTAAGCGGTATCATTTGTTATTTTAAGATAGCTCGAACAAAGGCGATCGAGATATAACCCGTTGCTGCTTCTCGACGATTAACAATGAACAATCAACAGCGATCGGCAAATCTATTTTTGAATGCCGAAATAAGTCAGAATTAAGTCTTCAGCCCCAGTATTGATAATTTCGTGGGTTTCTTCTGCCTCTACGGCTACACATACACCAGGAGTTAGATTGTATTTGCGTTCGTCAATCCGAATAATTCCAACTCCTGCACTGACAAAAAATACTTCACACATATCCTGATGAGCGTAAGCGTCAGCAGTTTGTCCTGGGGCAAAACTTGCCTGGGAAAAATTAGTCAGATGTGGTAAGTCTTTATTTGAGAGCATTACCTTTTTGGTAATTTCAGGATTATGAGAAACTTTTTGTTCGGGTAAAGTATCTAGACTGGTGATTTTCATAATCGATGCAAGGCGATTCATATAGCGATCGCCTTAAAGTGAGCTAACTTATAAAAATGGAAAACCTAATCTAACATCCAATGTCATCGCTTACGGTAAAAAAAATATCGGCTCTTCCTATCACTGAATCTAATTTTAAACCTTACGGTCAGTTGATTACTCCTTCACCTGATGGAAAAACCTTTGACCAAAGCGACGCAGTATTAAAACTAGACAAAGGTATCCCTCGTTTTTATATTATGCGCCTGCAACGCCGAGGAAAAACTTTTCATGAAATTACTCGTCACAATCTATGTACTCAGTGTTTGGGGTCGTTAAACGGTAAGGATTGGTTAATGGCGGTCTGTCCTCCTTCGCCTAAAACCGAACCAGATATCGATCGCCTGGCTGCATTTCGTATTCCAGGAGATTGTTTTATCAAGCTGGATATTGGAACTTGGCACGCCGGACCTTATTTCGAGCATCCACAGGTAGACTTTTACAATTTAGAATTGAGTGATACTAACATAGTCGATCGTTTTACTCACAATTTTTCGATCGAACAAAACACTGAGTTTGAAATTGTCGATTCATAAATTATCTCTGGGTAATCTAAGTTACGGGTAATACAATTAACAATTAACGCCAAACCAAGATGTATAAAACATATCTTATATTATGAGCAAAGAATTGGCGATCGCTACTTACGGTTTGACTAAAAGATTTGAAGGGCATATTGCTGTTAACGATCTTGACTTACAAATCAAAAACGGCGAGGTGTATGGCTTAATTGGTCCTAATGGTGCGGGCAAAACCACCCTAATTAAAATGTTGGCGATGGCGGAAGAACCTACCAAAGGGGAAATTTATTTAAATGGCGATCGCCTACGAGATGATTCTAATTTCTTACTAAAAAAGCGTATTGGCTATCTACCCGACAATTTTCCTTTGTATGACGATCTTACCGTTTGGGATTATTTGGATTATTACGCTCGACTGTATGGTTTAAAACCGTCACAGCGTCACCATCGCCTATTTGAAGTATTAGAGCTAGTTCAGTTAGAAAACAAGCGTAAAAGTATTATTTCTACCCTCTCACGAGGCATGAAGCAACGTCTTGGTTTGGCTCGAACTATCGTTCACGAACCAATATTATTACTTTTAGATGAACCAATATTGGGTTTAGATCCTCTAGCAAGACAGCAATTTCGTCAGATTATCAAGATTTTGCAGGAAGCAGGAATGACTATTTTAATTTCTTCTCATGTCCTAAGCGATCTAGCCGAACTCTGTACGTCTATCGGGATAATGGAATTGGGCTTTTTAGTTGAAAGTGCGCCTAAATCCGAACTATATCAGCGATTGTCTCGGCAACAAATTATTATTGGTACATTGGGTAAGATGGAGGTGTTGCAACAAAAACTCAGTCAAAACTCTTTAGTAAAAACCTGGGAGATGACATCAAACAATTGTCTTAAGGTTGATTTTGTAGGAGGAGAAGCTGACTGTGCTGAATTATTGCGATCGCTTATTTTAGCTGACATTCCCGTGACTCAGTTTGACTGTAGATCTGAAGATTTAGAAACTATATTTTTAAATCTCAGACACCAACAAACTTCTTAGTTAAAGCAAATCGCGATCGCGATCTGTGTTTACGATCGAATTAATTAAACTGAAATTATGAAACGCGATATTCGACTCGACCATTCCCATTCTCTCTGGGATCTAGACTGGAATCCTCAGTTATTTCGAGAATTAAAAGGCAAGCTGAAAACAAGAAACGTAATTATTGCTGCTGCAATTTCTGTTGTTATCCAGTTTGTGTGTGTAATCAATCTATTGGGCGATCTACCAGATCCCGATCCTCAAGGAACATTAGGCGTGCAGTATGGTCGTTATGGCATGGGTTTTATTAACTACGCTCCTGACGAGTATTATCGCCAGCATTTGCCCTATAGCAAAGATTTATTAGATAACTGGGTGATTAACTGGCAGTTATTATGGCTAGATTTATTTATTATTCTCAGCATTATTAGTATTTTTGGTCTTTTGGTAGTAGGGACTTATATGCTGGTTGCCGATATGGCAAAAGAAGAAAGTCAGGGGACATTAAATTTTATTCGTCTAACGCCTCAATCTGCTGGCAATATTTTACTTGGGAAAATTCTAGGAGTACCAATATTACTCTATACTGCAATCTGCTTATTCCTACCCCTACACACCGTAGCAGGTATTAATGCCCGTATTCCTTTAGGTTTAATTTTAAGCTTTGATGCGGTAATAGTTGCTAGCTGTGCCTTTTTCTATAGCTTGGCTTTATTATGTAGTTTGCTAAATTTTGGTCTATCTGGTTTCAAACCTTGGTTAATCAGTGGAGTAATTGGTAGCGTTTTATTTGCTTTGACCGAGAATTTGTTTTACGGATATTTGAACCTCGGTCGCCCCGTCGGCTGGCTGTATTTATTTAATCCTAGTTTAGTTCTATCTTATTTAATAGATGCTAGTCATTTGCCAGGTCATAAAATTGACTTTTTGGCAATAGAGAATTTACAGCAGCTTTTATTTTATGGACAGGCATTCTGGAGATCTGCCACTATTGGTATTGGTTTAATTATATTTAATTTTAGCCTATGGACATATTGGTCTTGGTCGTTGCTCAAACGTCGTTTCGATCGTCAGGATAGTACTTTTTTAAGCAAGGTTCAAAGCTACTGGTTAACTGGCTGGTTTGTAGCGATCGCCCTGGGATTTACTCTTCAAAGCAATAGTCCTTATGTAAATTCAGAAAACTTTATATTTTTACAGGTTTGTTTAGTTGTATGGGGATTAGGTTTAACTGCTGGTTTGAGTCCTCATCGTCAAAAGTTACACGATTGGGCGCGATATCGTCATCAAACAGCAAATAACGGTATATGGCAAGAATTAGTATTTGGGAAAAATAGCCCTTCAACAGTTGCAGTAGCGATTAATCTAGCTATAGCGATCGCCTATATTATCCCTTCAATCTTCATCCACTTAGATGGAGACAAACACTATAATATACTTCTGGGATTGATTATTAGTGCGGGAAACATCATACTCTGTGCAATTGCTGCTCAAATTATCTTGATGCAGAAGACTCGTAAAAGAGCAGCTTTATCGGCGATCGCTGTTGTCTCGATGGTTATTGTTCCTCCAGTATGCTTGAATATGGCTCACATCTATTTCTCTGATGCGCCTGTAGCCTGGATGTTTAGCTTTATTCCGACTGCTGCTGTTAAGTATGTTACTATGCCAACCATAGCTTTTACCTTACTGGGTCAATGGTTGGCTATATCTGCGCTCGGCTTTGGGATGAGCCGTAAATTAAAACAAGCAGGAGCATCAGAAACTAAAATGCTGATGACTCGTAGTAATGTAGTGTAGTACTACATCAAGAGGTTAGGACATTAAAGTGGACTGTTCGTAGGTAATAGGTAATAGGTAATAAATGTCCTAATACAAGTACGTATTGCCTTAAATAGTTAGTTTAAAGCATTATCTATTATAAAAGCGATCGCTTACTAGTTACGGCGATCGCTTTATCATTTAGCATTTATCAGCTTTAATACTTGCTCGTTCAATGTTGGCGTATGACCACGATTTGTGAATTAAAGAGTAATATCGACCTCAAAGCCTTATCCCGACTGTATTTTAAATTTGTAGTTTTTACAGCTACATTCAAAAGACTAAGAATTAAGAATTAGCGAAAACCCAAAATCAGGAGTTGGAGGTTTTCGATTCAGATCGAGACTGTAGCTACCAAAACGGTTGATGTGCTTGGTAATATAAGGACTTAACGCCCCAAGAATCTCTTTCTCAATCGTATTCCCCGCTTGAATATATTCCTGCAAGATTCGGCTAATCTCAAATACATTGTAGAAAATCAGGCAGTTAGAGACTAAATGATTGTATTTGATAATTTTACGCTGTTCTTCTCGACTATTTTGCTGAATTATTCCTGCATTGCCAAAACCAACCCATTTTGTAAAGCCATTAAACGCTTCACTTTTATTTAAAGCTCCTGAATAGTTTGACGCAACTCTTAACTACCTAAATATTCCATCAGAAAGCCAGTTCTAATAGCCCTGCCTAATTCGCTGAATGCTTGATAGAGCCTGTTCTTACGGCTGTATGTTCCTGCCCTCGCCAATAACCTCAACGGGCTGAAACCCCGCAACGGTTTTGGCTCGCAATTTTCGTAAAATAGTCGAAGCAGTAAATTTGCCAGCCTTGATAGACAAAATAACTCGCATTATATCGGGCAGATGGGTTTCAATCAGCTTCCAATCAATGACATCAGTAAATAACTCGTCAATGTGGTCATATCGGACTTGTTTATCGGGACGGCATAAAGTTAAATCCTGCCAGTTACGAATTTTGGGCATCAACTTAATTCCCAATAAATAAGCTAAAGCAAATACAGGAGTACTTTGTCCCTGAGTATCTGCATGGATTGTATCAGGTTGAATATCAGAAGTGTTTTTCAGCAGTCCATCCAAAATATAAACTGCTTCCCAGACTCCACAGGGGATAAAGTGAGAAAACAAAGCGATGTAGGTGTCGCTGACGTGATAGTAACCGATGCCTCCGTAACCTCCATAGCGAATATGATATTCGGCTAAAAGATTTTGCTCGTAAATATCCCACTTAGTTCCATCGGCGGAGACTTTTTTCCCCGAACCCCAAAACTTGGTTAGAGAAAAGCGATTATAGGCATTGATGATTCTATAAATCGCTTTCTCCAAAGACGGCAACCCAATGTGACGCTGATTGATATAGGCTATCTGTTTGCGATCGAAGTTACTCAAGGAATTAGCTGTCTGAGAAGACCCTAGATTGCATCCATAACAGAAAGTAGCAGCTAAATATCTACTGACCGAATCTTGTATTTTGGAGTCATGTCCTGACAACAAACGGAAATATTGAGTCCAATATCGAATTTTCGCAACAAGCAGAAGAGAATTCTCAGTTATGAAGACTGTTCTCAATGAAAATTAAGTATGAGTTTCCTGACGCTTCCTCTCCCACCTTTTTGACTCTCTTTCTTTAACTACATCAGCTCAAACCAGACCTCACGTTATTTATTAACATTCTGTTCGGCACATAGCTGGATCATGTGCGCCACAACTCCCGTCCAGCCTGTCTGATGTGAACTACCTAACCCCGCGCCGTTATCGCCGTTGAAGTATTCGTGGAAGAAAACATAATCGCGCCAGTGAGGATCGTTTTGGAATTTTTCTTGACCGCCAAATACAGGACGGTTGCCCGATTTATCCCGCATAAAGATATTCATCATGCGTAGGGCAATTTCTACCGCTACTTCATAGAGATTTTTGTAATTTCCCGAACCTGTAGGAAATTCCATTTTAAAGTCATCACCCAAATACTGATGGAAGTTTTGTAATGCTTCGAGAATCAAATAATTCAAGGGAAACCAAACAGGACCCCGCCAGTTGGAATTACCCCCAAACATACCCGATGGTGATTCTGCTGGTTCGTATTTAACAGTGTACTCTTCGCCGTTTGCTTCTAAAGTAAAAGGATGTTGTTGGTGATATTTAGAAACCGAACGTATTCCATGAGGACTCATAAATTCACTTTCATCGAGCATATAAGTCAGAAGTCGCTCTAGTTTGTTTTTTTGACCGTCACTTCTAGTAGTAGCGTAAGAAAGAGCCAGCAGTCTTTTTGCTTCTACACCTTCTGTCACCATACAGGCAACGTTCTTTTTGAGATCTGGTCGGTTATCAATAAACCACTGTAAGCGTTTTTCAAATCCAGGTAGCTTTTTAATCGTTTCGGGTTCGAGTACCGCCACACCAAGTAGGGGAACTAAACCAACTAGCGATCGCACTTTTAATGGCTTTCTACTGCCGTCGGGGAAACTAATGGCATCGTAATAAAAACCTTCGGATTCATCCCAAAGAGAAATACCCCCGATACGGTTCATGGCATCGGCAATATATAAGAAATGTTCAAAGAACTTACTGGCAGTATCTTCATAAGGAGGACGATCTACGGCTAATTCTAAGGCAATTTTGAGCATTCCCAGACAGTACATTCCCATCCAACTAGTACCATCAGCCTGTTCTAGTTGTCCCCCTGTAGGAAGTTCGGAACTGCGATCGAATACGCCAATGTTATCCATCCCCAAAAAGCCACCTTCAAAGATGTTTTTACCTTCGGCATCTTCGCGGTTAACCCACCAGGTAAAGTTCAATAGCAGCTTTTGAAAAATACGTTCTAAAAAGTCCTTGTCTTGTCTGTCCCAATACTTTTGTTCGAGGGTATAAATCTGCCAAGCAGCCCAAGCCACTACGGGAGGATTGACATCGTTGAAGTTCCATTCATATGCTGGTATTTGTCCATTGGGGTGCATATACCATTCCCGCGTCATCCGCGATAGCTGGAGTTTGGCATAATCGGGGTCGA
The DNA here is from genome assembly GCA_965214815.1 of Waterburya sp. Taxonomy (GTDB): domain Bacteria; phylum Cyanobacteriota; class Cyanobacteriia; order Cyanobacteriales; family Xenococcaceae; genus Waterburya. The sequence goes on along the minus strand of CBDCCL010000002.1, from coordinate 5,136,421 downwards.
GTATTGCCAGAGGAATCATATGGAAAGCAGTATCCCAGACGCAATAATAAGGATATTCCCATTTGTCAGGCATAGAAATAATATCATCGTTAAACAAATGTTTCCACTCGGCGTTTCTAACCTGCTTTCTACCTTCGGGGGGATTGGGTTGAGTAGGATCTCCATTGAGCCAATCTTCAACTACGTAGTAGTAAAACTGTTTATTCCACAACATTCCTGCAAATGCCTGACGCTGAACGTTGCGATGGTCTTCGGGTATGTCTTGAGGGGTCAGGCTGTGGTAGAACTCGTCGGCTTCTTGGAGTCTTTGTTGAAATAGTTCATCAAAATCAGCAAAGGGGTTTTGTAGAGAATCAGAGTCACACAGTCTTAGTTCAATACTACGGCTTTCTCCTGGGGGTATGGATAGCTGATAGTGTGCAGAAAATTTAGTACCCTTATTGTCTAAGTTGACCGCATCGCGATCGCCATTAACTACATAGTTATTAATCCCATCTTTGACATAGGGTGAGGCGTTTTGAGTACCAAAGAGTAATTTGTTGTTAGTTTCATTTTCGGTAAACAGTAAGGGCGAACGGCCGTTCGCCCCAACATTATTACAATACAGCCATCTTTCTCCCAGACTAGGATGGTTGGCTTCAATAATGCTGTAATTATCTTTTTGAGCATAAACTTTTAATTGAGGTTTGTCTGCATCTTCGTACCACGACCAAGTATTGCGAAACCAGAGAGTCGGCAGCATATGTAAAGGCTTCTCTGTATCACCCCTGTTGTGCGCCGTGACCCTAATTAAAATATCCTCGTCGCTCTTCTTGGCATATTCAATAAAGATATCAAAGTATTTATCCTCATCAAAGATACCCGTCTCTAATAATTCAAGTTCAGGATCTTCAAAACCGCGACTTTGATTTTCTTCGACCAACTGCTGATAGGGATACTCACTCTGAGGATATTTATAGAGATACTTCATATAAGAATGAGTCGGCGTATTATCAAGATAGAAATAATATTCTTTGACATCTTCCCCATGATTGCCTTGGGTGCTGGTAACGCCGAACATCTTTTCTTTGATAATTGGATCTTGTTCGTTCCAAAAAGCGAGGGCAAAACAAAGCCGTTGATGGTTATCGCAGATACCTGCAATGCCGTCTTCTCCCCAACGATAAGCGCGAGATAGAGACTGTTCGTGTGAGAAATAATCCCAAGCCGAACCATCTTTGCTATAATCTTCCCGTACTGTACCCCATTGTCTTTCGGCTACATAACAACCCCAGCGCGTCCAGTATGCCTTGCGATCGCGATTTTCCTGTAGTCTTTGTTTTTCTGCATTCATAGTTCTTGCTCCAAATATTATCTTGTGTCTTAATGAATTATTTAGTCGAGATAAACGCGAGATAAAAGTTCTGGTCTACCTTTTACTCCCACCTGAAGATGAAACAAGTTTCCCGCAGGATAGTTAGAACGGCGATTTCTTGGTTCGCAGTTAGCTGAATCTCCCCTGGCGGTAGAAATAAACAGCCTGTCGTAATTGTTTCCACCAAAGCCAACGCAGCTTACTTTAGGTACGGGTAATTCAATTCGCATTACTTCTTCACCGTCGGGGTTATAGCGATAAATATGAGAACCATCCCACCGCGCCGACCAAATATAACCCGATTCATCAATAGTCATCCCATCGGGAACACCTTCTGCTTCTGGGGTAACTATATGTACCTGTTGATTGCTAAGATTGCCAGTAGCGCGATCGTAATCAAAACGGTAAATGGTACGGCGATCTGAGTCAGTGAGATAAAAGTATTTATAGTCGGCACAAAAACCCATGCCGTTTGGCACTAACAAATCTTCTGCTACTACCCGATACGAACCATCAGGATCGATGCGATAAATTTTGCCATCGGTAGTTTCCGTTGCCATAATGCCCGAATAAACTCTACCTTCAGGATCGGCGATCGCATCATTAAAGCGAGTATCTTTAGCTTCGGGAATGGAATCTATCACAGTGGTAATTTCGCCATCATCCCAAATTTCCACCGTTCCTTTAGTTTTAAACAGCAGCAGCGCACCGTTTTCTTGAATAGTGAAACCCCCAACAGGTTCGCCGTTGTAGATCTGTTCGTAGGTATTAGTATCGGGATAATAACAAAACATTCTGCCTGTAGGAATATCCGTCCAGTAAAGATACTGATGGTGAGGATGCCACAAAGGATTTTCGGCGTTATGGTCGTGGCAATCGACCAAAATTAAAGGACTATCTGTTTTAACCATTGTCATTGTTAGCCATGTAAAGTTAGCATTCCGCCATCTACAGGAATATCCTGTCCGACGATATAAGAAGAATCATCACTAGCGAGAAATAGAACTGTTTTAGCTATTTCTTCAGGATCTCCCCAACGTTTAATAGGTATTTGTTGGCGCATTTGTTCGATTTTAGATTCACTTAACCCTGAATCTTTTACCATTGGGGTACTAATAGCCCCTGGAGAAATCGAATTAACTCGAATCTTTTTTTCTTGATATAAGTCAATAGAAAAACTTTGTGCCAATGACATGACGGCTGCTTTAGTCGCGCCATAGATCGCACCGCCAGCTAATCCTCGATGACCGATCCAAGAAGCATTGAGAATAATCGAGCCATTGTCATTAAAGTAATCTAAAGCTTTTTGAACCGTAAAGAATACTCCTTTGAAGTTAACGCTGGTAATCTTATCAAAATCTGACTCGCTGACTTTTTTGGTAGGAATAAATACACCCATTCCCGCATTGGCAAACAGAATGTCAATCTTGCCAAACTTTTCTTGGGCTTGTTGATACATACTTTCTAAATCGCCCATACTGGTAACATCGCACTGTATTGCTAGCACCTCACCACATTGAGAAACTTTAGATTCGGCTTCGTTTAACTTGTCTTGCTTGCGCCCGACAATTACAACTTTTGCACCTTGACTAGCAAATAGCTTGGCAGTAGCCAAACCCATACCGCTACTACCGCCTGTAATTACTGCTACCTTGTTTTTTAAACGATTCATGATTTAAATAATCTCCTGTAAATTTAAAAGTTTTTACTGTTCTTGATAGTTCCATAACAGTCCACCATCGACATAGAAGGTAGAACCCGTAATGTATTTAGCTTCATCTGAGGCTAGGAATGCGACGATACCCGATACGTCTTCTGGTTCACCAAAGCGTTCGAGAGGAATGTTTTTAATTACTTTTTTGCTTTGTTCGGGGTCGTCTAGTAAGTCTTGATTAATGGGAGTAGCGATCGCGCCTGGGGCAACATTATTAATCGTGATGCCCATAGATCCTAGTTCTACATCCAGGTTGCGGGTAATCATCTTGACCCCACCTTTGGACGCACAGTAGGACGTGAAGTGAGGAAAGGGTAGTTCTTCGTGAACGGAACTAATATTGATAATTCTGCCTTTGTTGTTAGTTTCCTTAAAGTGCTTGACTACCGCTTGGGTAGCGAAAAACACGGCTTTGAGATTGACGTTTAAGACCAAATCATAATCCGATTCCGTCACATCCCAGAAGTCGGCGCGTTTTTCCAAACCCGCATTGTTAACTAAAATATCAACCTTGCCAAAGCGATACAGCGCGGTCTTGGGGGTTTCCCCCATGAGCGACACAGCACTCCTTCGGAGTGCAAAGTCCCTTCGGGACGTTGGCGCAACGCGCCGTTCAAGAAGCGATCGATAGTTTCTCGAACTAAATTATTAATCTGGTCTACTTTACTCAAGTCTGCTTGCACAATTAAAGCTTCTGAACCAATTTGTTCGACTTTCTGTTTGACTTCTTCGGCTTCATCAACTGAAGAACGATAATTAACGACAATTTTCGCCCCTTCTTTTGCCAAGCGCGTACACAATTCTTGACCGATACCTCCGCTACCACCAGTGACGATCGCAACTTTGTTTTCTAATTTCATAGTTTTAGACCTTTTGTTTAATACTGAATTGTCGAATTTAAGAAAGCTAATGGCTTTGTTTAATACGGTTGTTCGGTGCGATTTCTAAAAAATTTTCCACTCTCTGACCTATCTGCTTCGGTTGCTAGCCAAATTGCCGTATCCGCACCCTGTTCGGGAGTACGAGGCGCGGAAGAACCACCCATATCTGTTTTTACCCAACCTGGACACATGGCATAAACGGCGATATTTTTGGATTTGAGGGCATCGGCTAGTAAAATAGTTGCACCGTTGAGAGCTAGTTTGGATAATGAATAACTGGGTGTATTAACCGACATACCGTCGAGTTGCCCGTTACCACTAGAAACATTAATTACTTTGGGATTAGCTGCTTTTTCTAGTAAAGGTAGAAAGGCTTGAGTAATACCAACAGGACTAAAAGCATTGGTATTTATTGCTTTAATGAGTAAGTCTCGCGGGACAGTAAGAATGTTTACTCCTTCTTTCGATCCTCTAGAATCGGGATAGATACCTGCGTTGTTTACCAAAACATCTAAAGAGTCTGTTATCTGGCTTACCTGCTTGACGGCATTTTTAATACTTCGATCGTCAGTAATATCGAGTTCGACAAGCTGTACTGAGTTGCTGTCTGTAGATAATTTGGCGATCGCATCCTTACCTTTTTCTGTATCTCTAGCTGCTAAGAAAACATCAAAGCCAACATCGAGTAATCCTTTACAGATGGCAAAGCCAATGCCTTTGTTTCCCCCTGTTACTAATGCTGTTTTTGCTTGAGAAGACATAATATTATTTAGTTTCCTTTTAGGTTTGATAAAAAGATAAAAGTTAACCGAATGTAAGAAGATTTCAAACAATTTCAATGACAATGTTGCCGATACCTTCACTATTTTCGACAGCTTCGTGGGCTGCCACTATCTCAGATAAAGATAGCTTTTGAGAGATTAAATGTTGGAAAACTCCCTTTTCTAAACAAGTAGTAATATCTTTAGCTGCTGCTTGATGCGCTTGTTTCGGCATGGCATAAACCAAGACAAAACGGATTAAAGTGTTTTTTAGCAGGAATGGAAGAAAAGGTACTTCTGGGTTGTTGCTTTCTCCAGATGAGTAAGTTGCGATCGCTCCGTTGGGTTTAATAATCTCTTGGTCAACTTTTAAGTTAGTAGCAAAAGCAACTTCAATAATGCGATCGACTCCTTCGCCGTTGGTAATTTTATTAACCCGATCTATTACGTCTTCGCTTTTGTAGTTAATTACCTCATCTGCACCGCTACCCTTAGCGATCGCTTTTTTTTCATCACTACCAACCGTAGCAATAACCTTCGCTCCTCCCCATTTGGCTAACTGAACGGCATAATTACCTACCGCACCCGTACCCCCTGCTACTAATACAGTTTTACCTTCTACTTCCCCATCAGCGAAAACGCAATAATGAGCGGTCATGGCGGGAACTCCCAGACAAGCACCCTCGGCAAAACTCGTACTGTCGGGTAAGGTGACGGCTTGTTCGCTCGGTAATACGGTAAATTCAGCAGCAGTACCATAAGGACGACCTAATTGAGTTTCATAAAGCCAAACCCGTTCGCCAACTCGGTTTGATACCCCTTCACCAATAGCATCAATTACCCCCGCACCGTCATTATGGGGAATAACGCGATCGAACTGCATTTCCATTCCCTCCCAACCGCTTCTACTCTTTGTATCGGAAGGATTTACCCCAGAACAATGTATTTTTACTCTAACTTCTCCCTTACCTGGTTCGGGTTTGTCTATTTCTCCTGTTTTTAATACATCTTTTGCTGCACCAGTTTGTTCGTACCATGCTGCTTGCATAATTATTACTCCACTTGAAATATTGAGATAAATCTTTGAGATCGAACTATTGCTTAACTTGTTTGACCTACAGGAGAGTCTTCAGTAGTTAAATTTGAACCGTGTTCGTGGATGATGCGCCAACCATCTTCAAATCGTTGCCAAACCAGCGTATAAAATACAGGAAATACCGTTCTTTCCCTTTGTGATTCAACGACCGCATCTGCCGTAAAGGTGGCAAAAGCTAAATCTTTTTCTACTTCCACCTGATAAAAGCGCGTCAATTTATTATTAACGTAATCGAGATTGGCGTATAACTCTTCTACAATACGACCGTAAGATCGAGCATCTGTTTCGATTCGCTTCTGTGGATCGTTACCATCGTGAAGGGTAACTGTACCAGGAGTAGAGTTATAAAAGCGTGCTAAATATTCTTTGTAGCTGTAGTTTTTGGTATTTCCTTCAGGAGAGTAACCCTGTTCGATCCATTCTTGAGATAGACGACGGATAGTTTCTTTTGTCTCAGTAGTATTGTCTTGAGAAACGGTTTCGGCATTGAGATTAGAATTCTTCATAAGATAGTTAGTTAAAAAATTGTTTTTTAATAAACAAACTTTTTTTAATGTTCCTCAATAAAATCTTTCCAAGTGTACGGTTTGCGTCCTGCAATTGCTTCAAAGTTGTTAAAAACAGCATCTGCTTGAAGAATATCGTCGGCTATGTTTAGCTGAAGCTGTTCGTAAACTGAATATATATACAGCGGTTTGCATAACCAATTGGTACAGAATTAATTGTAGAGTGGGGCGATACACTACACTCGATCGAAAAAATTTTATTATTTATTGTCCTAGACTGAAGCGCAAACCGCTGTGGGCATCTTGGTAGATAGAATCTGCCTCTAACTCAATCGCTACTTCTAAATTTAATTACCAATTCGCTATCGATTAACTAATATTTCAATACGGCTCGAAAACGCGCTTTCCCATCACGGACATATTGAAGTGCCTGGTTAATATCCTTTAGATCGAACTCTTCGCACATAGGAGCAATGTTATAAGTAGCGCAAAACTCAAGCATTTCTCTAGTATCGGAGGGAGAGCCTGCCCTACCCCCAACTATTCTTCTTTCCTTGTCGATTATCGGAAAAGGCATCAATTTAAGCGCGCCGTCGGGAATACCGCAGATAATTAAAGTTCCTTCGGGTGCGAGAGCATTGATATAAGTGTTCCAGTCTACATCTGCCGAAACGGTTGAGAGAATTAGGTCAAACCGCCCCGCAGCTTTTTCTAAATCTTCTGGTGATTCCTTAGTAGCAATAAAATCCGTCGCGCCTAATTTGCGCGTATTCTCTTCTTTAGAACGAGTGGAACTAAGACCCGTTACCTGAGTACCCATCTTGGCGAGAAACTGTACCGCCAAATGACCCAAACCGCCAACACCTAACACTGCTGTTTTCATCCCCGCCCGCACGTTATTATGACGAATTGGCGACCAGACAGTAGTACCCGCACACATTAAAGGACCTGCAAGAGAAGGATCTAAGCCGTCGGGAATTGGAATAGCCCACTTAGCTTGCGATCGCACTCGCTCTGCCCAAGCACCATTACGACCAACAATAGTTTGCTGTACCTCACTTTCATTAAGACACAAGGATTCTTTACCTCTACCGCAGTTTTTGCAATGATTACAGGAACCAGACTGCCAGCCTACCCCGACTCGCTGACCAATGCGATTATGAGATACCTGACTCCCTACCGCCACAATCTTACCGATCGCTTCATGTCCTGGAATAAAGGGATAGCTCGATATACCCCATTCATTGTCAATTACCCCGATGTCGCTGTGACAGATACCGCAATACTCGACCTCTACTTCTACCTCATCTGCTGGTAGTTCTCCTGGATCGTATTCGTAGGATTCTAACTTTCCGCCCTGTTCTTTACAGGCGTACCCTTTAATTGTCATGATTGTTAGTTGTTAATTGTTAGTTGTTAGTTGTTAGTTGGTAGACACATCTATACAGTTGTTAAGCGATCGCATTTTCTCTTTGCTTGACTAACTCCGCCTCTTGAATCTCTGTTTCGCCATCTACCATCGAATCAATTAGCTGTGGAGTAACAAAGTTATGGGGAAAGGGAGGTTTATAGTTACTTGCTTCGTTCAGGCGATCGATCTGTTCGGGAGTGAGGGTAAAGTCTACCGCCTGTAAGTTATCCTCTACATGGGATAGTTTACGTGCGCCGACGATGGGAATAGTTCCCCCTGGTTGTTGTAGTAGCCAATTTAAGGAAACCTGAGAAGGAGAGCGATCGATCTCTTGTGCTATTTCTTTGACCTTGTTGCCAATTTCAATACTGCGTTCGTTTAACTGTCCCATTGACTGCGACATCTGTTTGCGTCCCGAACCATTACCGTCATCATCATCTTTTAAATCTTCCATGCTGTACTTCCCTGCCAATACTCCACCAGCTAAAGGCGACCAAGCTAAGGGGGTAATATTGTGGTGTTGTGCCATCGGAATCATGTCAGCTTCGGAAGTACGTTCTACTAAGTTATAGTGAATTTGAATTGCCGATACAGGTGTCCAACCTCGCAAACGGGCGATTGCCTGCCCTTCGGAAACTACCCAGGATGGTGTATCGGAAAGTCCAATGTGTAAAATTTTTCCTTGACGTACCAGATCGTCTAAAGCCCTTAATACTTCTTCGATGGAGTTGCGATAGTCCCAAGCGTGTAGCCAGTAAAGATCGATATAGTCCGTCTTAAGGCGTTTTAAGCTGTCTTCAACTGCGGTAATCATACTACGACGATGATTGCCCCCCGCGTTAGGATTTTTGGGGTCGGTATTGAGAGAATATTTGGTAGCCAAGACAAAGTTGTCTCTTTTTCCTTCAAGCAGTCTGCCTAAAAACTTTTCACTAGAACCGTCGGTATAAATATTGGCACTATCAATAAAGTTTCCACCGCGATCTGAGTAGGTATTAAAAATCTGTTGAGAAGTATCAAAGTCTGCACCCCAACCCCAGTCTTCACCAAAGGTCATAGTGCCGAGACACATAGGAGATACCCGCAGTCCAGAGTTACCGAGTAAACGATAGTTGTTTAGTGATGTTAATGGTTTGTTCATAATGTATTTGCAGTTGTGAGTGTTTAGCGATTTTTATTGAATATTCAATTAATACAGGTTGTACTTCCGCCATCGATGCGATAGTTTGCGCCGTTGATATAGCCAGAAAGCGGACTAGATATAAATGCCACCAAATTAGCTACATCTTCGGGTTTTCCCAAACGTCCAACGGTATTGGGTAAAAAATCTTGCATGATGTGTTTTTCGATCTCATGCCAATCCAAACCCCATCCTTGTTTTTCTGCCGTCTTTCTAAAAAAAGCCTGTACGGTTTCCGTAACGACAATACCTGGGCTAATAGTGTTAACTGTAATTCCCGTATTGGCTAATTCTTGGGAAAGGCTTACTGTAAGATTGACTTGTGCTGCTTTAGTAGCTGCGTAATCGGGCATGGCTGCAAAAGGCTGTGTTGCTTCACCATTGGCTATTTGAATAATTCTGCCTCAACCAGTTTCTTTCATTTGCGGTACGAGATGACGAACCAATCTAACGACAGAAAGAACGTTGATGTTGTAAAGTTCTGCCCAATTATCTGCCGTAGCATCCATCCAGCCTCGATTTTTATATGCCCCTGCATTATTAATTAAGATATCAATACCACTGAGAAATTCTAAAGCTTGTTGAGCTATATTAGCTGCTCCTTCGTCGGTACTCAGATCGCCGACAAATCCGAAAGCTTTACCACCATCTCGTTCGATTTTTTTGACAACTTGGATAACTTTGTCTTCCTCAAGACCTTGTACCACAACGGCTGCACCTTCACTCGCTAGAGTAAGCGCGATTGCTTTTCCTATGCCAACGTTACTACCAGTAATTAAGGCTCGTTTTCCTTCTAGATTCAATTTCATGCTTTTTACTCAGCAATAACTTGGTGAATAAACTTAACCGCCATCGAACCTTCACCCACTGCCGAAGCTACCCGTTTGATTGAGTCACAGCGCACGTCTCCTGCTGCAAAGATGGCGCGGGAACTGGTTTCTAAGAAGTAAGGCTGTCTTTCTTCCTGCCAGTGAGGAGAATCTTTTACTGCCAACCCTGTTTTAATAAAGCCTTTTTCATCGGTTTCGATTTGTTCGGGCAACCAATCTGTATGAGGTTTTGCACCGATAAAGATAAAAATGGCGCAGACTTCTATTTCTTGCTTTTCATCGGTTTGGTTATTTGTAATTTCGGCAGTGGTTAATACTCCATCTCCTTTAACCCCTGTCACCTCTGTATAAGTCATCACCTCAACGTTTTCGATTTTCTCTACCCGTTGCAGTAGATAGTGAGACATTTTTTGAGCCAAATTATCACCGCGAATTAAAAGTAATACCTTCTCTGCAAATTGAGAGAGAAATACCGCAGCTTGTCCTGCTGAATTGCCACCACCGACGATAATTACCGTTGAACCTTGGCACATTTGCGCTTCTACTTTAGTCGCGCTGTAGTAAATCCCTTTGCCGTCGTATTCTTCAACACCATTAACGGGAAGCTTACGATAGCTAACTCCCGTAGCGACAATTATTGATTTGATTTTTACCGATTCGTCATTATTAAGAGCAAGCAGATAGTTATCACCGTCGATCTGTAAATCCACCACTTCAGAAGTCAAACACATCTGCGAACCAAACTTCTGTGCCTGAATATTGGCACGACAGGCTAATTCTCTACCCGACAAACCCAAAGGAAACCCCGTATAGTTCTCGATCTTGGAACTACAGCCGGCTTGTCCCCCTAGAGTCTCTTTCTCTAAAACAACGGTATCCAAGCCTTCAGATGAACCGTAAACCGCAGCAGCCAAACCCGCAGGACCCGCACCAATGACTGCTAAGTCGTATACTTTGTTTTCAATTGGTTTTTTTAGACCCAGTTCGACCGCTAACTTTTCTTTTTCAGGATTTTTAAGAATCCACTCACTACCATAGGTAACTACTGGAGTATCTTCATGACCGATTTCAAAGTTATTTAGTAATTCTTCCGCCTCAGCATCGGATTCGGTATCGATCCAGTTAAATTGAAGATGATTTTTATCTAGAAAGTCTCTGATGGCAAAGGTTTGGCGACAGCTAGCAGGACCAATGACGCGCAAGCCAATATAATCTGATGCTTCTAATGCTTCTCGACGGGCGATAAAGGTCTGTAAAATTAGATCGCTAAGACCAGAGTTTTGATTTAAAATCTGTCTGAGTTTCTCTGGTGCGATCGCTCTTACCTGACATTCTCCCTCAGCAGTTACGGTACTATTAGCAGGACTACCTTTAAGGTTAGCCAGATCGCCGATAATCTCTCTTTCTCCTAAAGTAGTTACCGCTCTTTCTTCGCCACTGGAAGTATCAATTACCTTTACTTTGCCTAACTCTATAATAAAGAAGTCAAATTCTTTTTCCCCTGCTTTAATTAAGGTTTCTCCATCCTTGAAGGTCTTTGATTCACCAAATTGACTCAACTCTGCTATGTGGTCTTCACTCAGTTTAGGGAAAGCTTCTTGATTGCTTTTCTTTTCAATTAGCTGCTGTGACATGAGATGCTAACAATACGTATTGGTTCTAGTTTCGATTAAGTCTATTTATTTTTTGCAATCTCTAATTAAAGAGTTTATTAGTACTATTTTTCTAGTAAAAATGTGTTTTGTATAACATCTTTTCAGTTGTTCTAATTGCTTTTCCCTAAACTACCAGATACAAAATTTCGTTCTGTCTATCTACAGATATATTATTAACTTTATTTTTTTTTTTTGAAATTTGCAGCGCAAAACAAACGTTATTATTTTTTCAAAAGCTAAAAACAGCATTGCAATAGATGAAAAAATATTTAAAATACTGTTAATTCATAAATAAACAAAACAAAGCATAATAAATTATCTTTTAGTATTTAAACCACACTATATTAAAAAATCGAAGCAATATTGAAAGTTTTAATCATATTAATTAACTACAGCTAACTTTGTCTAGGAAGTTATTGTCCTAGTGCGATAATTCCCTGGAGTAGTTCCTACTAAACGCTTAAAATAAGCACCAAAGTGGCTTTGGTCGTAATAACCTGTAAGTGAGGCTACCATCGCAATTGATTTTCCTTGAGCTAGAAAATGTTTAGCATGATTAATGCGAAGCTGCGTTTGATAAGCACTTAGAGACATTCCCATCTCGCGATGAAATAAACGACACAAATAAGAGCGACTTAATCCTGCTAAGTCTGATAGCTGTGCTAAAGAAATATTGTCTGCATAATGAGTTTGAAGAAAATCCCTAACTAAAGCGATCGCTTTGGGTACAGAGCTTAAACTAGATGGTGTAGGATGTTTTGCTGCATGGCGAATAACCAAACGAGTAAGTAAATCTTCTAAGGCGGTATCTATAGTTAATCGAGTAGATTTAGATGTCACCGCAGAATATAAAGAACAATACATACTGGCAAGCTGGCGATCGTTCAAAATTGGCTGCTCGAAAAAAGGATCGCCCAAAGGCTGTTGTGCTAGTTCAGAAGCAGTAGTCTGCAATAGTTCGGGTGAAATCTGCATCATTAAATAGGTTGCAGGCTTCAGTAGATGATTAACTTGGCTTGGTTGATGAATAACCTGGGAACTAATAACACTTAGTTTACCTATAGGTACGGCATGATAAGCACCTCGATAAAAATACTCTCCCTGGCGATGGAGACTCATACCCAACTGATATTCAGCATGAGAATGTTTGGGTAAAGGTTCTACCGCACCTGAGCCATAGCAGTATTTTTCAAATATAGTTCCACTATAATGCCAAGCTGCTACTTGTATTTTGGCTTCTGTTTCCATTGAGAATTAAAGAAAAACGTCTTTTTAATAGTCATACGAAAAGAAGTTGCGCTTTTTCTTGCCGATTAAGAAAGTTTTGAGCATATTTGAGTCTTATTAATGAAGATATATACAATATCAAAATTAATCCTAAGATTTTTCTCTAATGCTGTCTTGTCTAATATTTTAAAAATTTGTCAGATCTTGCGAATATTTGGTAAATACTTCTTGTCAAATAAATGATGTAATTAACCCTGGTTGATGTGTAAGGCGTTAAAATCATGTAGTAAAACAGTTACAAGATGAGCGAAAGACTATTTTCGACTAAATTAAATTTAACTCCTGATTCTCAACGATTTTCTCAACCGCTAGTTTCCAGCAAGACACAGCAATGGAAAGAGATAATAGTCGAGCAATTTCATCTACCACCAGGAGAAACAGAGCCAGAAAGCTTTGAAGAACATACTATTTGTCTTTGCTTGTCTCCTCAACCCCTTTTAGTCGAGCAGCAGTTTAGCGATCGCTGAATCGAACATTTTCATCGTCAGGGAGATATTTCTATTTATCCTGCTAAAGTTCCTAACGCCGAACGTTGGCATGGTGACGATTTATTTTTACACCTACGCTTACAGCCAGAGTTGTTAAAAAGAGTAGCTAAGACCGCTGCCGACATAGATTCAAATCTCATCGAACTTTCGACGAAATCTAAAACGAGAGATTGTTTTTTAGAACAGATCGGTATGTCTCTACTATCGGAATTGAAAACTGGAGGGTTAGCAGGAAAACTGTATGTAGACTCAATAGTTAATATATTGGCAATACATCTGTTAAGGAACTACTGTCATACCAATAAGCAGCTATCGAAGCCGTCTGGTGCGTTATCTAAACGTAAGTTGCAGCAGGCTATTGACTATATTCAAGCTCATTTAGATGAGGAAATTAGGTTAGAAAATATAGCTGACAATATTGAAATAAATTCTACTTATTTCTGTCAACTATTTAAGAATTCAATGGGAGTCAGTCCATATAATTATGTTATTCAGCAGAGGATAGAACGTGCCAAACAACTATTGTCTAAATCAAGTTTATCTATCACTCATATCGCTCTTGAATGCGGTTTTGCTGACTCTAGCCACTTTGCCAAACACTTTCCTAAGACAACTGGCATGAGTGCCATCAAATATCGCAGACAGATTGTTTAGATAATTTCGATACTAACTTTTGAGCATTCTTTATGCTTTATGAGCTTTCAATGACTCTACTTGATGATAGTACGGACAAAAATTATTGCTGTGTGAGGTTTTGAGGTTGATATGACCCTTTAGTTTACGAATCGTGGTCATACGCCATGTTCGCTCGTTTGATGTTCAAACTTACCTCTACAAAACGGATTTAGCATTAGCGAATACTATTGTTGATACTCATCGCTACTCCAAGTACCTTCAACCGCCGTACCGTCAGCAAAAGTGTAAACACCAGTACCGTGTTTTTGACCGTTAAGAAATTCCCCTTGATAGGTATCACCGCTACTGTAGTCACAGACAGCATTACCGTTTAGCTGTCCGTCTTTAAATGTGCCTTCACAGCGATCGCCGTTAGCAAAAATATAAGTCCCCGTACCGTTATACTTCCCGCTGCTAAACTCGCCTTCATAGCGGTTTCCCGAAGCTTCAGTAAATACTCCCTGTCCCGAAAACTCACCCTGACTCATCTGTCCTTGATAGCTGCTACCGTCAGCAAAATTATATGTTCCCGTACCTGATGGTTTACCGCCTGTGAACTCGCCTTCATAACTATTACCGTTGGCATATTTCCTTACTCCCTGACCGCTGAATTCCCCCGCAACAAAAGCACCCTGATAACTGCCACCATTTGCAAAAGTGTAAGTTCCCTGTCCTGCTGGTTTGCCACTGCTAAACTGTCCTTTATAGGTATCGCCGTTGCTATAAGTACATTCTCCTTCGCCGTTGAGTTGACCGTCCGTGACTACACCCGAACAACTGTCGCCATTAACATAAACAAAAGTGCCATTCCCGCTAGGTTTGCCATCAGCAAACTGCCCTTCATAGCGTCCACCATCCGAACCAATATAGACACCCTGACCATTTGGCTGTCCATTGCTAAAGTTTCCCTCATAGCGATCGCCATTGCTATAGTTACAAACTACCTCGCCATTGAGATTATCTGCTGTAATATCGCCTTCACACTGACCGCCACCACTAACTTCTACTGTCTCAGCGATCGCTTGGAAACTACATAGACTTCCAAAACTAGTAGCAATAAATATTCCAATACCTAACTTCAACAAATTAAATCTCAAACTCATGTTTTACTCCTGTACGGGCAATCTGCCAGTCGCCCCCTACAACTTCTTCCTCATTCCTCATTCCTCGTTCCTCGTTCCTTAAAAGTTCCTCATTCCTCGTTCCTTAAAAGTTCCTCATTCCTCATTCCTCGTTCCTCGTTCCTTAAAAGTTCCTCATTCCTCGTTCCTTAAAAGTTCCTCATTCCTCATTCCTCGTTCCATCCTTTCTCGGAAGTTCCTTAATCTTTCTTCATCTAATTCTTTTTCTGATAAAGCGGGTAAGGGTTTTGGTGCAGGTTGTGTATCTGTAGGTGTAGGTGGTGCAGATTCTTGTTGTTCCAACTGCTGTTCGCGGGCTTGTCTTTCACGTTCTAACTGTTCTTGTCTTGCCTGTTGTTCCGCTTCTAATTGCTGTTGGCGTGCTGCTTCTTGTTCTTCACGTTCTAATTCTGCTTGTTCTTTTCTTTCTTGTTCTTCACGGGCAAGGCGATCGTATTCTGAACCTTCGACGGTAAAATTAATCTTGACCTGGACTGACGCGCTACTGTCGCCAGGAGAACTAAACTGCATTTGTCTGGCAGCTAATAAAGCCTGACGGTTAACTTGAGTGTTGCTATCGGCATCAGCCAATTCTGCCCCAATTACATTCCCATCGCGATCTATAGTTAACTTGACTCCCGCACTACCTTCTACTCCTTCTAATGCAGAAGGATATTCTGGTTCACAATTACTAACACAGCTAATTCCCTCAGAGGGTTCGTTGTTTGTCTCAGGACGCGGAGGCGCACTGTTGGTAGCTACTACCGAACCTGGCACACCTGGATTATTACTACTAGTTTCAGCAGAAATTGCCGAGCTGCTGGGTGCTGTAACACTGCTACTCAATGAAGATGGTTGAGCGGTGTTTTCAACAGGAGCAGATACTATTGTCTGACTTGGTGCGGGAGTAGGAGTATTTAAAGCTTTTTTAGGTGCTGGTGCTAATGCTGGTGCTGGTGCTGGTTCGGGTGCTGGTGCTGGTGCTGGTGCTGGTGCTGGTGTTTGCGCTTTGACTGGTTCGGGCGGTTTAACAGATGGTGGGGGGGTTTGGGCTTTGACTGGTTCGGGTTCGGGTAGAGGTTTGGGTGATGGTTCTACTATCGGTTTAGATTCAACCTTGGGCTTCGGTTTAGCTACAGGTTTAGGTTCGGGCTTCGGCTTTTCGACAATAATTACCTCCATTGGTTTTTGAGCCTGTTTTGCTGATTCAAACGACCAACGAGGTAGAGCGTAAGCTAATATTGCATGAAGCAATGCCGAACCTGCAAAACCAAAGCTCAGTAGTTTTCTTAGTTGCTGTTGTTCTTTCTGGCGTTGTTGAATACAGAACTGGGAAGTAGACACGATCGCTTTTTAGGTTTAATTAATTAGAATAATCAGGTTAATTGTTCGCAAGCAAAAAAAATTTAACAGTGAGCGGTATCGCTGGCACTGCCTATTATCGGCGGTGTACCGCTGACTGAAAATAATTATAATAATGTTTTTTGCCAACGCTTCAAAGTATTATCAATCGCTTAAAAATCTTGCTTCAATATATATCTCTTTATTGCTTATTGTTAATAATTTTCATTTATTTTAAAAGAGATCATCTCATACTCAGCTAGTAAAGTCAATAAGTCAAAAATTCTGTAAATATAGAGGAGGCAGAAAATACTGATAATAGGTCGATATATCGACATTTGATAGAAGCAGTTGAAGTTTTATTTTCGTTACAAAAATTTTAGCTTTATCGCATGATTATACTAATGAAGGTGTGATATTGTTTGTATTCATAAGTTGCAAATAGTTAGCATTAAGATTGGGATTTTACGTCAATAGGTAATCTTTGGACGGCGGGAGGAATAGTCAGTATTTCCTTGCTAGGATTTTCGCTACGGGCGATTGCGAAGCGCGGCCCGTAGGCATCGCCTTAATAATAGAACGAATAATTTTTTGGTGGCGAGTCAAAAACAAACAACGTCGCGTTATGAAAGAAGTATTGTCTTTGTACAGAAGCGATTGCGGAGCGCAGCCCGTAGGCATCGCTTTGCTGCTATATCTAAATTGAAACAAAACGCTCGACTACCCATTGCTCGTATTTTCCTAGAAGCAATGGAGTTAGAACAACCTAATGATACTTTATCCTTACTTCTCAGTTACTCAGACTTCGTACCAACGAAAATTAAGGTACTACACAAAATTAATTACACATTTTATTTTCTTTTTGAGCGTGTATTTTCCATTACCTAATCCCCAATCCCTAATCCTTAACTATAAATTTAATTTTGCACAGGTACTTGTACCGCTGCACCTGAATTACTTTTAGTTTGAAATATGCGTTCGAGCTTTAAATTAGGCTTCGATCGCTCAACAAACAACCGAATCTTTACTTACTACTTCCTAGTACGGATCTCAAGCTTTCTTTAGTTTATTTATCGATCGCCCGAGCGAACCATAATTAGTAGCTGTCAATTGTAAACGCAAGCCTACCTTGAAAAGATTCCACTTACCTTCACTTCGTCAAAAACATCAAACAACGTTATGCTATCTGACAAATATCTGTTTAAAAAACTAAAATAATTTTTAAACCGTTTTAATGTCATAGCAGCATGGTAATCAAAAAAAAAACTACGATCGTTATTGGTTTAATGAGCGGTACTTCTGTCGATGGCATTGATGCTGCTGCTGTAGAAATAAGCGGTAGTGAGGAAGATATAGAAGTAAAGCTATTAACAGGAGAAACCTTTGCCTATCCTAAAAAATTAAGAAATGAAATACTAGCGGTTTGTGAGGGAAAAGCTTTAAATATCGCTCAATTAGCGGAGTTAGATGATGCGATCGCCCTTTCTTTTGCCAACGCAGCCCAAAAAATTCAGCTTCAGCACCAGGCAGAATTAATTGGTTCTCACGGTCAAACTATCTATCATCGACCGCCAATAGCAGATCGACTCGGCTATAGTTTACAACTTGGTAGGGGAGAATTAATCGCTCACTTGACAGGAATTAAAACTGTAGCTAATTTTCGTTCGGCAGATATTGCAGCAGGAGGAGAAGGTGCGCCGTTAGTTCCCAAAATCGATGTCTGCTTACTGTCTCATCCTACAAAAAGTCGAGCGATTCAAAATATAGGGGGTATTGGTAACGTAGCATATTTACCGCCAAAAACCTCGAACCAGTCGCAATTTGGTTGGGATACAGGCCCTGGTAACGCTCTAATAGATTTAGCTGTAGCTCGTCTGACTAACGGTACTAAAACTTATGACCACAACGGGCAATGGGCAGCCCAAGGAAATTGCGATCGCCACTTAGTCAACCAATGGCTACAGCAAGATTTCTTTCAACAGCCTCCACCAAAGTCTACGGGTAGAGAACTGTTTAGCCAAGATTATTTAGATCGACGCTGGCAAGAAATGGAACGAGCGCAACTTAGCGATCGAGATTGTTTGGCTACTCTCACCGAACTTACCGTAGCCTCGATCGTCCACAGCTACCGACAGTTTCTTCCACAGATTCCCGATGAAGTTTTGTTGTGTGGGGGTGGTAGTAATAATTCATATTTGAGACAACGCCTGCAAGCTGAGTTAACATCGGCACAGATAAGTACTACGGATAAGGTGGGAATCGACAGCAATTTTAAAGAGGCGATCGCCTTTGCCGTCTTAGCCTACTGGAGAGTTAAGTCTATTCCTGGCAATTTGCCCCAGGTAACGGGCGCGACTCGACCCGTACTGTTGGGAGATATTTATGAAGTGAACCCAAACCCCGTCAATCGCTAGAGCGATTCGCCTTGGCAAAGCACTCTTGATGCCCGTGCCGTAAACGAAGTCGGCACACACTTTGTCCAGACTACAAGGCGGGGTACTGTTCACCCTCCTTTGTAATTATATTGCGCCTAGATAAATGTCTGAATATATTAACCAGCGTAACTCTTACAGTCATATTATGAGGATGCAGTCGTGACTCATAGTTTCTTATATGAATCAGGCTACTGGAATGTAAACGGTTATTGGCTAAAGCCCAACTACAGTGCTATTTCAGTTCGGGGAGAAATCAAGATCTCTTGGAAAAGAGAAAATTGGTTCAAAATGACCACTAGCCTAACTTGTGATGATGAAACGGCAACTCAGATGATCTGTCAATACCGTGGCAATCTAAATCATCAAGAACAATACTATACCTATATTGGCCAGCATAATCTTTTAGGAAACATCGAAGGAGAAGGCAGGCTGGGGCTAAACTCAATTGTTCAGTATTACTGGTTTATGGGAACTGCTACAAAACAAAAAGGAATAGATAGTTTTTACTGTTTAGACCGCAATACCTATTCTTTTACCAGCAGTATTTTAAGCGGTCACGGCTTCAAATACATTCTAGAAGCAACTCTCAAACGATAACAACTAATGAAGCAAACTCAAAATTTTTAACTAGCTTTCCTATATACGTATGAATCAAGATTCTAACTATGGACGATTACTAGCTAACCGTTACCAACTATCCGATCTAGTTGGCGAAGGTGCTATGGGTAGAGTATACCGAGCTAAAGACACTGTATTAGGTGGCGTTACCGTAGCCATCAAATTTTTATCTCATGCTTTGCTTAATGAAAATATGCGCGATCGCTTCGAGCGTGAGGCGACAATTTCTGCTCTTCTGGGAGAAAAAAGTATTCATGTAGTTAGAGTTAGAGACTATGGGGTAGACGAAACTAATATTCCGTTCTACGTTATGGAATTTTTGTCGGGAGAAAGCATCAATGAATTAATCTGCTATCAGCCTATGGCTTTACCTAGATTTCTTACCTTGACTCGCCACGTTTGTCTGGGGTTAGAATCTGCTCATCAAGGAATCTATTTCAACGGCGAACTGTGTCGCATTATTCATCGAGACATTAAACCGAGCAACATCGTTGTCATTCAAGACCCCTCTGTAGGGGAAGTCGCCAAAATACTCGATTTTGGTATTGCTAAATTAATTCAGGAAGATGCTAGCCAGACTCAATCTTTTATGGGAACTCTAGCGTACTGTTCTCCAGAACAAATGGAGGGTAAAGAATTAGATAATCGCTCTGACATTTATAGTTTGGGCGTGATGATGTACGAAATGCTGACGATGGATATGCCTTTATTACCGCAAAATTCATCTTTCGGTGGCTGGTATCAAGCACACCATAATTTTGAACCAGAACCTTTTAGCAGCAGATTTCAACTACCAGAAGCACTACAGGATTTAGTGTTTAGCTGTTTGGCAAAAGAAAGGGAAAATCGTCCCCAAAGCGTTCGTGAAATTTTAGGGGTTTTAGAAACTTTTGAAGTAACTAGATCGAGTATTGGTTTTCGTCCGACTAATCCTGCTCGACATCATTATGTAGCAGCGCAGGCAGATACAGCGATCGATTTAGCTGCCGATCTAGAACTAGCCGAAGAAAAAACAGTAAATGTTGAAACTTCGGTGACAGAAATCTGTTTGCAGGCTTCTTGGCCAGAAGACAAACCATTACGTAAAATTGTTTTTGCTCGGTTAATTGATACCCCTTTAGGAGAAGTTCCCGCTCTCTGTCTCATGTTAGATCGAGAGGACATCTACAACCGAGTATCCAGCATCCGTTACAATCAATTTTTGTATATAGGTAATCCTCATCCAATGTTATTGTGGATTACCTTGCTTTACGATCGCGAACATGGTCCGAAATGGCTTCCCTGTTATTTAGATCTTAAATCTCACAAAAGTCAACAGATCGCTCGCAGCTTATCAAAAGAAGGAAAATATCGTATTTTATTTTACGGTTTAGAACAGCCGAAACAATGTCAACATATTACTAGTTCGGTGATTAGTGGTAATAATTGCCAGATGTTGCAGCAGTGGGCAAATCTAAGTCAGGTAACTGTAAGTTTTGGCGATGCTAAAATGGCTAAAAAAATCTTAAAACAAGAGTTAGAAAAGCTAAAAGAACCGATACTAGCTAAAGTAAAAGCTTCTAACTTAACCGATGTTAATGCAGGAGAATAATTTCTACGCTCGTTGCTCGTACCAGTATTTTAGTTATTATTGCTGTAGATTAATTATTATTACTTTTAATGGACGAAGAATTATTTAAGGTAGGCGATCGCATTCGACTGACGGCATTACCGGCATATATAAAAACCGCCGAACCTATGCCGATGCTACGCTCTCCAGATCTTTTAACTGTAGGAGAAGAAGGCGTAATTATCGATCGCCGTCCTGGTAATTATTATGGGATTCGTTTCGATCGCGGTAGCTTTTTGTTAGAAAGTCAGTATTTCGACCGCGTTTAATTTAACGATCGATGTTAATCAAACTAGACAAACAATTTAGATTAAGAATATTACTATATAGATCTAGTAGTAAATAATTTGAGTATACTGAATTCCCTTATGGAAGTATCAGAATTAAAACGCACGATTGAATCTATAGCTTTACGCCTGGGTAAAACTCAGGAATATCTTTGACCCTCCTGCTATAGTTGCCAAAATCCAAGATCTAGAGCAAAGAGCAGCACAGCCAGAGTTTTGGGACGAACAGGATACCGCTCAAAAAGTCCTGCAAGAATTAAACGATCTCAAGTCTAGTCTGGAACAATATCAGCAATGGCAAAGTACCCTAGAAGATACTAAAGCGATCGCCGAACTGTTAGAGTTAGAGTCTGATGAAGCTTTGGCGACTGAAGCCCAAACCAATTTAGAACGGTTAAACAAGGAGTTAGAGCTTTGGGAGTTACAGCAGCTATTATCAGGTACTTATGATACTAAAGGAGCAGTATTAACCATCAACGCTGGTGCTGGCGGTACGGATGCTCAAGACTGGGCCGAAATGCTGTTGCGGATGTATACCCGTTGGGGCGAAAAAGAAGGCTATAAAGTACGTCTTGCAGAATCTTCCCCTGGAGATGAAGCAGGAATCAAATCGGCAACTTTAGAAATTGACGGACGCTATGCCTACGGATATTTAAAAGGCGAAAAAGGAACTCACCGTTTAGTTAGAATTTCTCCTTACAACGCCAACGGCAAAAGGCAAACTAGCTTTGCTGGAGTTGAAGTAATGCCCGATTTGGGAGACGAAGAGCTAGATCTAGAAATCCCCGACAAGGATTTAGAAATTAAAACCTCGCGTTCTGGTGGTGCTGGAGGACAAAACGTCAACAAGGTAGAAACTGCCGTACAAATAGTTCATTTGCCTACAAAAATAGCCGTACGCTGTACCGAAGAACGTTCTCAGCTACAGAATAAAGAGCGAGCGTTAGCGTTATTAAAGGCGAAGTTACTAATTATTGCCGAAGAACAAAGAGCAAAAGAAATTGCCGAAATTCGGGGTGATATGGTAGAAGCAGCCTGGGGTAATCAAATCCGTAATTACGTTTTTCATCCTTATCAAATGGTTAAAGATTTACGGACAGAAACCGAAACCACCGACGTGAGTGACGTTATGGACGGTAATCTCAATCCCTTTGTCGAGGCATATCTTCGCCAAGAAAATCAGTTTGTTTAGCTCGCTATTAATTAGTAACCGCGATCACACTGTGACAATCATTTGATTAGTTCAGAGTATAAGATCGTAGCTGTTAATCCATCCTGGATATTAAATCATCAATAGCTCTTTGAAACACAGCTATGGATAGTCCATCTAAGTCATAACTGCATTCATAATAAGGCTCTCTGTCAAAACTTCTTATGCCAGTTATTCTTACATTTATTTTGGCAATTCTAGGGTCACGAAGCACTGTTATTTCCAGCTTCGATTTATTTCCTTTATAAAAATAGCAAGGTGTTTCTTGAAGATGTATCGGAGTTTTACGGAACTTACGGTCTAAAAAATCAACTACCAAAGAAAAATTGCGATTGATAGCTTGTCGTCTTCGTTCGTCTAATCTCATAACTTTAAATAAATGCGATCGCCAAAAAATACACGGTTGATAATATTAAATTAAGTATTAGTAATTATTTCTACTCACCTTAAGTTTCATTGTTAGCCTGCTGTTTCAGTTTGATAATTGCCTGACGAAAACCTAAGACTACCAAAATATTAGAAAAAGTAAGAAATATTTCTGCGCTTCCATGTAGCCAATCTACATTAGCTAATTCCGTTCCATAATGAGTTTTAGCGTAAATTCCCGCAGGTATTGTTACTATCACAAAAATTAATAGAACATAAAACCCAATCAATGCTATACGGGGTGTTTTGCCCGAACGAGTCATAAACCATAAAAAACCTAGATAGGGAAATAAGGAAATAGCGAACAAACTTTCTTTATTCATCTTTCTTCGCGAAGGAGACTCTCGCTGCTTGCTTTGTCCCTATGCGGGCGCGAAACGACTGGCGGGCGGGGCGGTGCGCTTTTAGCGACGAGAGGAATTCGCGCCTCCAATGTTGATATGTGTACTGTAATGTGAGACAATTTTTGTAGTTAGCAAGTCGCGTTGACTTCTAAATGCGGGTGGGACTCCCACGGTCGGCTTTTGGGTAAGAATCCTCTTACCCAAAACGCGACCTAGTAGTAGAACGCTAAGCGTTAAATGTCTAGACAAGTGCCTCTACAAGTAAGGTCGCGTCTTTTGAGGTTTCCTCAAAAGCTTGTGACGACCGTAAAGAATTTAGATCGAGCGAAACAAAATTGAAAAAAGCATAGCTAACCTTCGTCCAAGAAAAAATAAAAGTATGCTCAGACCCAGAAATGGGCGATCTTGGTAGCGAGTGCTTGGCGCACCGTGGGAGCTGGCATTGCGTCCAGGTTCGTAGACAACGGTATACCGTGAGTCCCTCCCTGAATCCCTCGGTTTTACCGATGGGAGTCGTCAATTGATAGTTGTTAGCGAGGGAATAAATTATTTATTGATTCGATCGGGTTTAATTTCCGACTTTTTGGAACTACGCCAGATTCCCCAGGCTGCAATACAAACAGTAAAGTTGCCTACTACAGTCATCGATGCTTGTAAGACAACTAACCAATCTAAAGATGGCGTGTTGTCAAAAAAGTGCCAGGTACAGGCGCACATCGCACTAACCAAAGCAGGTAACATGGCGAAGGATAAATTGTACCAAGCGCGATCGCCAGTGATTTCTCCGTACTGCCAAATATAATAAATAGCAGCAGCCCACTCAAGAACGCTTGATACGTGAACTATCCAAGTTGGAATTGATAAGGCGTGCATTAACGTAATTACTAATTAGGTGATTACCGATTCTCGAACGGGATTTGGCTGCTATAACATTACTGTGTTAGTTAGATAGCTTTGTTTCGAGCCATTGAATTACTTGCTTACCCAAATTTACGTCATTAAAACGGTCGATTTCTCTAATTCCTGTAGGACTAGTAACGTTGACCTCGGTTAAATAGCCACCAATCACATCTATACCTACAAAGTAAAGTTCGTCCTTACGTAGTTGGTCAGCAACAAGGGCGCAAATTTCTTTTTCTCTATCGGTAATATTTACTTTAGCAGCTTTACCCCCAACCGCCATATTGCCTCTAAACTCGTTACCGCTTGGAACGCGATTTACCGCACCAATTGGTTCTCCATCGAGTAAAATAATTCGTTTATCTCCTTGTTTGGCTGCGGGTAAATATTCTTGAACCATTACAGGTTCTCTTCCTCTTAGGGTGCTGATTTCCACTAAGGAATTAAAATTGCGATCGCCCGCTTCGATAAATAAAATTCCTTCTCCTCCTTTTCCCCCTAAAGGTTTCAAGACAGCAGATTTCTTTGCTTCAACAAATTTAGCAATTACTGCCTTATCTTGACTGACTATAGTTTCAGGAATCACCGAAGTAAATTGAAGCGCGTACACTTTTTCGTTAGCAGTTCTCAACCCTTTAGGAGAATTAAGTACTAAAGTTTTATGGCGATCGATTAAATCTAATATGTACGTCGTATACAGATAAGGAACAGTTACAGGAGGATCGGTACGCATAAATACAGCGTCCATCTCCTCCAAACAAGTTAAGGTTTCATCATCTACTCGATACCACTCTAGTTCTGCTTGCCAAAGTCCATCGACTAGCTTTACAGGCTTAAGATTAACAGGCTGCAAATATGCCCAAGCCTTACCTTCAATTATACTGAGGCGATCGGCTGTAGTAATTAAAATCTCATGACCTAAGATTTGTGCCGATTCCATTATGGCAACGCTGCTGTCGTGTCCAGGATCTAATTTGGCGATCGGATCGATAATAAATGCGAGTTTCACGCTATTTCCCTTAAGTTAGTGCTTTGTACTCCTAACTTCTAAAGTACAGCTAGATAACCCTACTCTACAATAGAGGTTCTAATTCTCCTTTTCTTTCTAAAGCGTATAGCTCGTCGCAGCCTCCAATATGGCGATCGTTAATAAAAACTTGTGGTAGGCTAGATCTTCCATTTGCTCTTTGTCTCATTTCATCTCTAGCATTTTCATCTCCGTCAATACAGTATTCTTTGTATTCGACTCCTTTTGTATCTAATAGTCTTTTAGCTCGAATACAATACGGACAATAAGTCCAGGTATAAATCTCTACTTTTGCTGCCATAGTTCAAATAAGGAGTGTTAAGTTTCGTTACGACTATATCTTAAACTGATTGGCTATTTATTTAAGATTTAAAACAGACTCAATTTACTAGCTATCTATTCGCAACGCGCTAGGATCGCCTAAATTGTAAGAGGCAGTAAACACAAATGCTTCATACAATTTTTTTCATAAGTCCCGTTACTCTTGCGACAAGCAAAGCGATCGCTTTGCTTTGCGCTCTGTAAAATTTTGAAATCGAGTAGAAAGCTATTGCTAAATAGAAATTCTGAAAATGTTGACGATCGAACTAATAATCTCATTTGACAAGATGACTGTTATTGACATTTTTATGCTTTCGATATAAAAAACTGTTGAAAATTATTTTATGTTTATTTTAATTATGAATTACCAAATTGAGTTCGCTCTTGCTCTGATTGTTAATTTTTAGCCGTTGTTTGGGAACTCTTATACATAAGACTAAGGAAGTTTCCGTATTTCAGAATTAATCATCCCTTGGTTGCTCTGTTTGCCAAAGTAAAGTAACAGCTTGCTGTTGCTAACCTGAAACCATAACTTCTTTAATAAGTCAACTTAATATTGAATTTGTATAAAATGAAATCAGCTAAAGTTGTTAATAAAATTCTGCTAATTTCTCTTGCTTTTGGTGGTGCGACCTTTGGTATTGGAATGTTAGCAAAGGACGAAAATGTTCAAAAAGCTTTGATAGGAACAGGTGCTGTTAGCTCTATGGCTGGACTAGCGGTCGCTTTAACTGTCAACAAAGGATCGGGTTCTAAAAGTGATGAGATTAGTAAATTATCGGAAGATAAAACAGTAGAACTTCAGAGTCCTGAAGCACAACTACAGCAATCTTTGAATGAATCTACTGCTAAAATGCAGGCAGTAGAAGCTGATATCAATTCTCTTCAAACCGAACAAGAGCAGCTAATAGGCGTAATCTCAGACTTAAACGATCGCTCGACACAGTTAAAGACAGAGTACGACTCCAGGAAACAAGAACTAGAAGCAGTAAATATTGATTTATCCACAATAGAACACAGAAAGCAACAGTTAGAAATAGAATACGACTCTAAAAAACAAGAGGTAGAAACGGTAAAGATCGACTTATCTGTGCTAGAAAATCGTAAGCGAGATTTAGAATCCCAAACCGATAATTTAACAGCAGAGTTAGAACAGTTATCTTCCAAACATCAGCAACTAGAAGAAGTAATTTCTCCTATCGAAGAAAGTTTTGTCAATATTACTGAACAAGTAGAAGAATCTGGCGTTCGAGTCGATACAGAAACAGAAGCAGAAATAGAGATCGAACAACTAATAGATGGTTTAAAGCCCTCTGAAATAGAAACACTTAATCGCGAATCTGACATTTCTTCAGATTATACAGAAGACGAAGAAGTTATAAATCCCTTTGCACAAACGTCAGAATCATCTTATTTAGATCGAGAAGATGAACCAGATTTAGAAACCGTAGACAAGTTAATCGGATCTTTTGATGAATCTGAATTGGAGATGTTCGAGTCCAAACCATCGACAGAATTTGAGGACTCATCAACAGTAGAATCAGAGACAGAATTGATGTCTGATTGGAGTGAATCGAGTGAATCGACTATAGAAGAATTGAGCTTTGATGAACCACAGCTAGATCCAGAATTAGAATCAGAGTCGCCACAAGAACAATTAAGTTTCGATGAACTACCAAGTGCGATCGCTACTGAAACGGTCGAACCAAGCTTTGATGAATCTGAATCCGAAGAATTGAGTTTCGATGAATCACAGCCACAAGAATTAATGTCCGATTGGGATAATCAATCACAATTAGAACCAGAATCCGAGTCTGAAGAATTAAACTTTAATGAATCCGAGTCTGAAGAAGTAAACTTTAATGAATCAGAATCAGAATCAGAAACAGGACTAGAGTTTGAATCAGAATCTGAAGAATTAAACTTTGATGAACCAGCAAGTGCGATCGCATCAGAAGCCGAAGAATTAAACTTTGATGAATCCGAATCTGAATTGATGTCGGATGATTGGACTGTATCAAGTCAATCGAGTATAGAAGAATTAGATTTTGATGAACCAGAATCTGAAGAACTAGACTTTAATGAATCAGCAAGTGCGATCGCACCAGAAGCAGAAGAATTAAACTTTAATGAATCCGAGTCTGAAGAACTAGACTTTAATGAATCAGAATCTGAAGAATTAAACTTTAATGAACTACCAAGTAAGATCGCATCAGAAGCCGAAGAATTGAGTTTCGATGAATCCGAGTCTGAAGAACTAAACTTTGATGAATCTGAATCCGAAGAATTGAGTTTCGATGAATCACAACCACAAGAATTAATGTCCGATTGGGATAATCAATCAGAATTAGAACCAGACTCTGAATCTGAGTCTGAAGAATTAAACTTTGATGAACTACCAAGTGCGATCGCACCAGAAGCCGAAGAATTAAACTTTGATGAATCCGAATCTGAAGAATTAAACTTCGATGAATCACAGCCACAAGATTTAATGTCCGATTGGGATAATCAATCAGAATTAGAACCAGACTCTGAATCTGAGTCTGAAGAATTAAACTTTAATGAACTACCAAGTGCGATTGCATCAGAAGCCGAAGAATTAAACTTTAATGAATCCGAGTCTGAAGAACTAAACTTTGATGAATCCGAGTCTGAAGAATTAAACTTTAATGAATTAGAATCAGAATCAGAAACAGAATTAGAGTTTGAATCAGAATCTGAAGAATTAAACTTTGATGAACTACCAAGTGCGATCGCACCAGAAGCCGAAGAATTAAACTTTGATGAATCCGAATCTGAATTGATGTCGGATGATTGGACTGTATCAAGTCAATCGAGTATAGAAGAATTAGATTTTGATGAACCAGAATCTGAAGAACTAGACTTTGATGAATCAGCAGGTGCGATCGCATCAGAAGCCAAAGAATTAAACTTTGATGAATCTGAATCCGAAGAACTAGACTTTGATGAATTAGAATCAGAATCAGAATCAGAATCAAAATCAGAATCAGAAACAGAACTAGAGTTTGAATCTGAGTCGGAAGAATTAAACTTTAATGAATCAGCAAGTGCAATCGCTACTGAAACGGTCGAACCAAACTTTGATGAACCCGAGTCTGAATTGATATCGGATGATTGGAGTGTATCAAGTCAATCGAGTATAGAAGAATTAGATTTTGATGAACCAGAATCTGAAGAACTAGACTTTGATGAACTACCAAGTGCGATCGCATCAGAAACAGAACTAGAGTTTGAATCAGAATCTGAAGAATTAAACTTCGATGAACCTGAGTCGGAAGAACTAAACTTTGATGAATCAGAATCTGAAGAATTAAACTTCGATGAACTACCAAGTGCGATCGCTACTGAAACGGTCGAACCAAACTTTGATGAATCTGAATCCGAAGAATTGAGTTTCGATGAATCACAACCACAAGAATTAATGTCCGATTGGGATAATCAATCAGAATTAGAACCAGACTCTGAATCAGAATCAGAAGAACTAAACTTTGATGAACCAGCAAGTGTGATCGCACCAGAAGCCGAAGAATTCAACTTTAATGAATCAGCAAGTGCGATCGCATCAGAAGCCGAAGAATTCAACTTTGATGAATCCGAGTCTGAATCAGAAACAGAACTAGAGTCTGAATCCGAATCTGAAGAACTAGACTTTAATGAATCAGCAAGTGCGATCGCATCAGAAGCCGAAGAATTCAACTTTGATGAATCCGAATCGGAAGAACTGAACTTAGAATCTTTCTCTAATAACGAGCTAGAGACAGAAGAGTTGATGTCTGATTGGAGTGAAGAAAATGATTCCGAGTTTGAGTCGGAAAATGAATTGGGTTTTGACTCAGAACCATCAACCGAATCTCAATCTTATGATTTTATTGAAGAACTTGATGATGGAGGATCTTTTGAAGCGTTAGATTTAGATAAAACTTCTGTTACTGAATCTAAAGATTTGATAAGAGAGTTTATTGATGAGAATGAAACTGCTAATGAAACTCCTGAGGAAGTTGGCCGTAAGCTAGAAAATGAATTGGGTTTTGACTCAGAACCATTAACAGAATCCCAATCTTATGACTTTATTGAAGGACTTGATGATGATGAAGAATCTTTTGAAGAGTCGATTAATCATGATTCAATTGATGAATCTGAACTTGACGATTTGATGAGCGCATTCGCTGAAGATGATTCGATGGAACAAGATGATTTTGATTCGGATTCGCAAGAATTTAGCTTGGAAGAAGATGCATTAGTGTCTCTTGATTCTATTGATGAAGATCTAGATAAATTGACTCAAATTTCTGATGAGTCATTAGAACAATCAGATGATTTGTTAAATTCTGTTCGACAAACTGAACTAGAAGAGCAAGAATTAGATGAAATTCATCGCGATAGTCAAATCAATAGTTAACTATATTTTAATTAAATAGCACTTATTAGAGACCTATAAAAATATAGGTCTTTCTTTTTTTCAATTATTGTGTATTCAATTTCAAGAGCAAGAATTGGTAAACTATACAGTACATATAGCAACAACCAAGCATCTTAACAACAGCAATGGGAACTGAACAAATCACTCTACTTTCTAGCAGAGAAATTGAAAAAATGCGCCGTGCAGGAGCTTTGGCAGCAGAGCTACTAGATTTTTTAGCACCAATGGTAAAACCTGGTGTAAGTACTTTAGAAATTAATGATGCAGCTGAAGAATGGACACAAGAAAAGGGGGCAATCAGTGCGCCTTTAGGATATGGACCAAAAAACAATCCTTTTACCGCATCTATCTGTACTAGCGTTAATGAAGTGATTTGTCATGGTATTCCTAACGCCAAACAAATATTGAAGGATGGAGATATTATTAATATTGATGTGACTCCAATTATCGATGGTTATCATGGAGACACCTCTAAGACTTTTTTTGTCGGCACACCTTCTTCTACAGCTAAGAAACTAGTAGAAGTTACTGAAGAGTGTTTGAGAAGAGGAATCGCAGCGGTTAAACCAGGGGCAAGAATTAACGATATAGGCGCAGCAATCCAAAAATACGCCCAGCAACAAGGTTTTTCAGTAGTTCGAGATTTTGTAGGGCATGGAGTAAGTCATGTTTTTCATACTGCGCCTCAAATTCCTCACTATTACGATCCCAAGCAAAAGCGTAAAATTAAACAAGGAATGGTATTTACTATCGAACCGATGATTAATGAAGGAACTTGGGAAGCTGTAATGCTAGACGATGGATGGACAGCAGTAACTAAGGATGGTAAACTCTCGGCTCAGTTTGAGCATACTATTGCTGTAACTAAAGATGGAGTTGATATTTTAACTTTGGCTAAATAGAAAAGTAAAGTACTCAAAGCAAATCGGCTTTGAGTTTAAACCATCTTCTTAGTAAATTGTAAGTCTTATAAAATATCTAGCTTAATTAATATTCTGACCGACGAATATTAAAACAGCACCAGTCTTTGCGCTTCCATAATGCAGCAACAGTCCATCCGTGTTTTTCTACAATGTCAGCGATCGAGTCTGCTTGGGTCAATAAAATTCCACTTAGAATTGCCCAACTTTTTTCGTGAGTAATTTGATTGAATTGAGGAAATAATTTGCTGATGGTTTCAGCAAGAATATTGCAAATGATACCATCAAAAATTTCTTCAGTCTCGATTAGCTTTTCAATGCTGCCATCAAAAACTGTTATTTTATCTGGATCTATTTCATTAAGCTGACAGTTGCTACGACAGGTTTTGGCTGCCAAAGAATCTGTATCTACCGCATAAACTTTTTTAGCTCCTAGCAAAATAGAACCTAAAGATAGAATTCCCGATCCACAACCAATATCTGCTATGGTTTGATTTTCAGCATCGTTATACAGTCGCATTTCTAAAGATTCAAGACATAGCTGGGTAGTTGGATGAGTTCCCGTACCAAATGCTGCCCCAGGATCGAGACGTAAGATCGATCTTGACGATTCTTCTGGTATTTCCCAAGCAGGATAAATTAAAAAGCGATCGCCAATTTCCATTGGCTTCCAGTGTTGCTTCCAACTACTTGCCCAATCTTCTTCATCTATTAAACGCCATTTAACTTCTGGTAACGATGTTTCTAATGATTCAGCGTCTTTTTTTAAATAGGAAGATAAAGTAGATAAATCCAACAACTGAGCCTTTATTTCGGGGATATAGGTCCGAATAGAAGTCTGTTTGTCTTCAAATTCAAATTCAAGATCTTGCTCGTTATCTAAAACTATTTCAGTAGCCGTTCCCGAACAACCAAATTCTTCGATTCGCCAAAAAACCGATTCTTCCAAAATCGGTTCGCACTTTATAACAATTTCCCACCAACGATTAGACATGAATTTTTTATAGGTTATAAGCTAGCTATATAGAGATCCGAGTTTAACTTTTAAATCTGCTTTTCTTTGCTAATATCATTTAGTTTATTTAACTCGTGTAGTTAATATCAGTCCAATTTATGAAATCATCGGGCGGTGCGATTCCCTCGTCGGTCAACAATAATTGAGAATTTAAACAACACCTATTTATTTTTTCTCCACTTTATATCAAGATTTTGGTAAAGGACAGCTTTTCGACGAACACAAGTAATAAATACTTCCACAGTATGGTTGAAAGTCAGCTAAAGCAATCTTAATGTTCTACTAATGCGATCGCCAATTTAATATACATAAGCTACCCTAATATTTATATTGTGTTTATAACACTAATTAAGCCTCGTCCTACCTCAAATATAGCCAGAATACTCTTTCGGAATATAGAATAACTAATGCGAGGAAGTAGATTATAGATTGACAACTACTTAAAAACAAGATTTTTGGTACTCAATTTAAACAATAAGTATGCTACTGAAAACTGCGATCGCACTATTCAATTATCTACATGAATTTAACCGCGAAAATGGTTAAATGCTGTTTACTTGATTTCTACCATAGTTTTCCCAATATTCCCTTAAAAATTAGCTTTTTAATTTATTTAAGTTTTATTAATCTAGGAATTTATTTCAAAGTTATTAGTCATCAAAAACTACAGTATGTCGCTAAATATAAGTATTAACATCAATCGATCGCATTAAAAGTGAAATTGCTGCTGGCCTCAATTTATATTTATCGATTTTCGCGATCGCATTAAAAGCAAACTCTTTTAATATTGCGTTTTATTTAGCTGTATAAAAATAAAGCTGGCAGAAATCTCCACCAACTTTATTTTTACTGTAAGTCATAGATTACGTGCTTTGCGATCGCTATTGTCAGATTTGTTGAAGTCTAAAACAAGTCCTGACAACACTTTAAACTTTTATTTATCTGCTATTTGAGAAAGCTGTTCACCAGACCAAAATCTCATTATTACCTTTAGCAATAGTCAAACAATTTTGTTTAGTATTACTAAAAATCTTATCTTCTAAGCTTTAGACCGATAGCTTTACGGTGTAAGCATCTCTAATACCATCTACTTTAGTAATTTCCTGCAAAATTCCTTCGGGTAAAGGATCGTCCAAACTAAGTACCATTACCGCTTCCCCTCTCACTATTTTACGTCCGACCTGCATACTGGCAATATTGACGTTGTAGCTACCTAACAAAGAACCAATTTTACCAATGATGCCTGGCATATCTCTATGTAATGTAAACAGCATATGGTCGTTCGGGGGAACGTTAATTGGAAATTCATCTAGATTAGTAATACGTATTTCACCTTCGCTGAGTAATGCTCCTGTAACTGAATGTTTTCCATTAGCCCCTTGAGCTTCTATGTGTAATGAACCACCTGAATAGTCACGAGTCGAACTATCTTTAGTTTCTATAACTCGAATACCTCTTTCACTGGCTTCGATAGCTGCATTAACGTAATTTACCCTTTCTCTCAATGCTTGGGACAATAATCCTTTTAAAGCAGCAACAATTATCGGCTGACTATCATTATTTGCTAATTCCCCTTGCAAACGGATGTTTAACTCATCAATTCTACCCCCTGCTAACTGACCTGCCATATTACCTAAAGTTTCTGCTAATCTGAGATATGGTCTGAGTTTTTCCATAACATCAGGATTAAGACCAGGAATATTGACCGCAGATCGTGCAGGTAGTCCTAATAAAACATCCCTAATTTGTTCGGCAACGTCAATCGCCACATTTACCTGAGCTTCTGCTGTAGAAGCACCCAGATGAGGTGTTAAGACTAAATTAGAGCCGATTTCAGTAAGCGGTGATTCACCTAATGGCTCATTATCATAAACGTCTAAAGCCGCACCACCAATTTTTTCGGCTTTTAAAGCTTCGGCTAAAGCAGACTCATCAATAATGCCACCACGAGCGCAGTTGACGATTCTAACATTAGGCTTCATTTTTGATAGTGCTTCAGCATTTATAAGATTTGCTGTTTCTGGAGTTTTAGGAATATGCAGCGTAATATAGTCTGCTTCTTTAAATAATAAATCTAAGTCTACCAGGCTACAGCCCAATCTTTCGGCTCTTTCTGCCGAGACGAATGGATCGTAGGCTAACAACTTCATTTCCATAGCCCGCGCTACTTTAGCAACGTGTGCGCCAATTTTGCCTAAACCTACTACACCTAAAGTTTTTTTATAAACTTCGTTCCCTACAAACTTCTTGCGCTCCCATTTGCCATTTTTAACGGATTGATTGGCATCAGGAATTTGACGCGATAGAGATAGCATCATTGCTAAAGCGTGTTCTGCCGCAGCAATAGTGTTTCCTTCTGGGGAATTAACTACAACAATGCCGTGACGAGTAGCAGCACGAACATCAATGTTGTCTACTCCTACGCCCGCACGCCCAATTATTTTCAGTTGAGTACCAGCTTCGATAACTTCTGCGGTAACTTTAGTACCCGAACGCAGCATTAAAGCATCGTATTCGGGAATTATTTCGATTAGTTCTTCCAGGGGTAGCTTGGTTTTTACATCTACCTCGGCTACTTGAGATATGATATCGATTCCAGCTTGGTCTATCGGATCGGAAACGAGAACTTTTGCCATAGTCATGAATTGTTGTCTAATTCCCTTGAGTCTTGTTTTATTATCTGTAAGCTCAATTCTTCAGGGTTGAAACCAGCTAATTGCTAGTCTCAGCAATACCTACAAACCTCTTGTAGGTTTAACGTTTGAATTGGTGCAGTAAATTATTGTAAAGGTAAATCGAACTCTATTTTTAGATTTGCCAAAAGATTTTTGATTTGTTCATGCTTTTGGCGATCGCGATTGATTGAAAAAGCTCGACAGGCACATAGATAAGAATAAAACTCGATCGCGATTTATACTTCATCAGGTAGAGTTTTTGCCAAGGCCTCTATTTTATGGCGAAAGCCTACTAGTATTTTTTTCCACCACGAACCCGTAGTTGGTTTTGACTCTATTTGAGGATCGGCGATCGCTACTTCGGCTTCACTAGTTTCTACTAACTCTGGTTGAGGCATGATGATAGTAGTTACAGATGGCTCGGAGGCTGAATCCTCTTCGATAATTGTAACGCTCTTGTCATTAGATTCTGTCTCAAACGGATCTTTGACAGCTATTGAGTTGGATCTAGGTATTTCTAGCTTTGATAGCGTTACTTCAGGCTCTATGGTTGGCTCAAATATAGGTGTTTCTAATGATGTTTGAGCTTGTTCTAGAATTTGCTTTTCTTCAAATTTGGAAGTTGAGACGGTAGGTTCATTATCTATGGGAGTTATTACTTCTGTTGTTGGTTCGGATTGAGCTAAAGCCTCTACAGCATTTTGTGTATTAAACTTAATGCTGTTTGTAGCCTCTGTGTCTTCAGATATTTCTATTGGTTGGATATAGTAGCCTGGATCTACTATCGGTCGCGCTTGTGCTAAGGTTAGGCGATCGCTCATTAACTTTGCTAAAGCATCATTTTGCTGGAGATCGTAAGTAAATACTCTTACCGTATTGTTAAAAACGTTTTCAATACCGTTACCTGTTTCATCAATTAACTCTAGCTGAACCCAATTTTCTCCTGGTTCGAGTCCTGTTAGATAGATAGGCTGCCAGTCTTCTAGAATAAAGCTAGTTCCATTAATAGTAGCTTTAATGCGCCAGTCTTTTAAATTAGAATTGTTTTGAGCGATCGCGTGTAAAGGAGCATTGGTTAAATAGAAATCTAGTAGTAACGGCTCTGTAGCATTTGCTGTAGGGCTGTTGTAAGTTAATAGTGGAACGCCAGGTTCGGGACGATTATCATTAGTTTCGGTTAAAACATTGAAAGTTGTTTGAGCGTATGCCTTCTCGTTTTTAAAGCTTTCTCCCCAAGGTCGAACCGCAAATACTCTAATAGTGTGTGTTCCAGGAGACAAATTTTTAATAATTATTGGCTCTTGGATACTGTAAATAGATTGAAGTGGTTCATTATCTACTATTAAATTTAGATGATTGCCCAACTGCAAGGTATCGTCTTTGAACACGGGGAAATTTTCTACTTTTAATCGGACTTCTATATCTGTTCGATCGAATGTTTGTTCGGCTTTAGGAGCAGTAATTTCTACTTCTGGAAGCTCTGCTTCTAAACTGCTATTTAACTCCTCGATCGTTCTAGGGGGTGCTACCTCAGCAAGCTTTGTATTAGAGTTGTTGGAAGTTGTTATTTTATTAGAGCGATCGCCAGTGGGTGAGCGATCGAGATTTAGTTGTGTACAACCTACTAAACAACTAAATAAGAACAAAAGTAAGCAAAATTTAATAGTTTTCATAGTTATTTATCGATCGCTTCATCGAGCGGGAAATTAAGGCTTTTTGTGCTAATTCGTATCGATTCCATTTATTACCAAACTACATTAAAATACTGCTAATTTAATACAACTTAACAATATTACTTTTTGTAACGGCGAATTTTGTTTTGTATATTTCTCGTGCTATTTTTTGAAGCAAAAACCTTGTTGGGTCAATAGTCGTGTCCATTTAAAATTTTGTTAAGCTTTATCGATCTTAACGAGATATAAGACTTATGATCGTATACAGTAAATGCCTGTAGCTTGAACACAAAACCTATCGAGGGAGAACGAGCTAAGGTTATATAAAGAGCGGTAACTTAAATTATCTCGCTTTTTACATAATAAAAAACCTGTTCTTCGAGAATAGGACGTAAATTAAAAATCTATTGCCCTGAGAGGAGAATCCTCATGACAATTAGTCCTCAAAAAGACGAGGCGAAAGTCAAGGTAACAGTTGATGTAGATCCAGTACCTACTTCTTTCGAGAAGTGGGGTAAGCCAGGTCACTTCGATCGGACTTTAGCCAGAGGTCCTAAAACGACCGCCTGGATCTGGAATCTTCACGCTGATGTCCATGATTTTGACAGTCATACCAGTGACTTAGAAGACATTTCGCGAAAAATATTCAGCGCACACTTTGGTCATTTAGCAGTAATCTTCGTTTGGTTGAGCGGAATGTATTTCCACGGCGCTCGCTTTTCCAACTACGAATCTTGGCTAGCAGATCCGCTAGCAATTAAGCCTAGTGCGCAGGTAGTTTGGCCGATTGTCGGTCAAGATATCCTCAATGGTGACATGGGTGGCGGTTTCCACGGCATTCAAATCACATCTGGCTTCTTTTACCTGTGGAGAGCATCTGGCTTTACCAATACGACTCAACTATATGCAACTGCTATAGGTGGTTTGGTAATGGCTGGTTTGATGATTTTTGCTGGTTGGTTCCACTACCACAAAAGAGCCCCCAAACTAGAATGGTTTCAAAACGTGGAATCAATGATGAACCACCATTTGGCTGGTTTATTAGGTTTGGGCTGTTTGAGCTGGGCTGGACACCAAATTCACGTAGCTAACCCCATTAACAAAATGTTAGATGCGGGAGTAGCAGCAGCAGATATTCCTCTACCCCATGAGTTCATCTTAAATAGAGACTTGATGGCGGAACTATATCCTAGTTTTGCAGAAGGGATAAGACCTTTCTTCACTCTAAACTGGGGCGTATATTCTGACTTCCTGACTTTTAAAGGTGGTTTAAACCCTGTAACTGGTGGCTTATGGCTAACCGATACAGCGCATCACCATTTAGCTCTTGCAGTGCTATTTATTATTGCTGGTCATATGTACCGTACCAACTTTGGTATCGGTCACAGCATGAAAGAAATTTTAGATGGTCACAAAGGAGATCCTTTATTGTTCGGTGGAGAAGGTCATAGAGGTTTGTATGAAATTTTGACTACCTCTTGGCACGCTCAACTGTCAGTTAACTTAGCTATTCTTGGTTCTCTGACAATCATTGTGGCGCAGCATATGTATGCTATGCCTCCTTATCCTTATATGGCGATCGACTACGCTACTCAAATATCGTTGTTTACTCACCATATGTGGATTGGATCGTTCATTATCGTTGGTGCGGGAGCGCACGCTGCCATCTTTATGGTTCGCGATTACGATCCAGCGAAGAATGTTAACAACGTAGTAGACCGTGTATTGCGCGTTCGCGATGCCATTATTTCTCACCTTAACTGGGTGTGTATTTTCCTTGGCTTCCATAGCTTTGGACTATACATTCACAACGACACAATGAGAGCTTTGGGTCGCCCCCAAGATATGTTCTCAGATACAGCAATTCAACTACAGCCAATCTT
Source organism: Waterburya sp. (assembly GCA_965214815.1). Taxonomy (GTDB): domain Bacteria; phylum Cyanobacteriota; class Cyanobacteriia; order Cyanobacteriales; family Xenococcaceae; genus Waterburya. Next base: position 5,098,337 of record CBDCCL010000002.1, on the reverse strand, counting down.
TGCTCAGTGGATACAAAACATACACACTTTAGCACCTGGAAACACTGCTCCTACGGCTCTAGAGCCTGCGAGTTATGCTTTCGGCGGTGGTGTAGTAGCTGTTGGTGGCAAAGTAGCAATGATGCCTATTGCTTTGGGTACTGCTGACTTTATGGTTCACCATATCCATGCTTTTACCATTCACGTAACTGTTCTAATTCTGTTAAAAGGTGTTCTCTACGCACGTAGTTCTCGCCTAATTCCAGATAAAGGCAATCTTGGTTTCCGCTTCCCTTGTGACGGGCCAGGTCGTGGTGGTACTTGTCAAGTATCAGCTTGGGATCATGTATTCCTTGGTTTGTTCTGGATGTACAACTCCATCTCCGTAGCAATTTTCCACTTTAGTTGGAAGATGCAGTCGGATGTATGGGGAACGGTATCGCCAGATGGTACTGTATCTCACATTACTGCGGGTAACTTTGCCCAAAGTGCTATCTGTATCAACGGCTGGTTACGTGATTTCTTATGGGCGCAGGCTTCACAAGTAATTAATACCTATGGTACATCTCTGTCTGCTTATGGAATCATGTTCCTAGCAGGTCACTTTGTCTTCGCTTTTAGCCTTATGTTCCTCTTTAGTGGACGTGGCTACTGGCAAGAATTAATCGAGTCTATTGTTTGGGCTCACAATAAACTAAGAGTAGCACCAGCTATTCAACCTCGCGCTTTGAGTATTACTCAAGGTCGTGCAGTAGGTGTAGCTCACTACTTATTAGGGGGAATTGTTACTACTTGGGCATTCTTCTTAGCAAGGACGCTCTCGTTGTAAGTATCCGTTAAAAGTTATGTCAGTCTTACGAGATGGTTAGGTCTATCTTGTAAGATTGACAAAGCAAGGTTATTTTGAACTTCAGTTCAAAAATAGCAACAGTAAAGAAAATTAAGCGGTAATTAGCTAATATTTAAAATAGAGAATTTGAATATTGAGTCAGCCTAGCTGAACGAGCAACCGCGTTTTAACAAAATTACTACCTGGCAATTAATAAGATTAACGGTAGTAACTAAAAGCCAGAAATGAGTGGCAAATAATAGCAATATTTAGCTCATTTTCAACCTTACAGGAGAATTCTACCCATAACCTATGGCAACTAAATTCCCGAAATTTAGCCAGGATCTAGCGCAAGATCCGACTACACGTCGGATTTGGTACGGAATTGCCACCGCTCATGACTTTGAGCTTCATGATGGTATGACTGAAGAGAATCTTTACCAAAAGATTTTTGCTTCGCACTTCGGTCACATCGCTATCATCTTCTTGTGGACTTCCGGAACTCTGTTCCATGTAGCTTGGCAAGGTAACTTTGAACAGTGGATTAAAGATCCTTTAAATACTAGTCCCATCGCCCATGCGATTTGGGATCCTCACTTTGGTGAAGGTGCGATCGATGCCTTTACTCAAGGTGGTGCTGCAAACCCAGTAAATATTGCCTACTCTGGGGTTTACCATTGGTTCTACACCATTGGTATGACCACAAATCAAGAACTATATCAAGGTTCGATCTTCTTATTGATCCTATCTTCGATCTTCTTGTTTGCTGGTTGGCTGCATTTACAGCCAAAATTCCGTCCTAGCTTGGCTTGGTTTAAAAATGCTGAGTCTCGCCTCAACCACCACCTAGCTGGTTTATTTGGGGTAAGTTCTTTGGCTTGGACTGGACACCTAGTTCACGTTGCTATCCCCGAATCTCGCGGACAGCACGTAGGTTGGGATAACTTCCTATCTACTCCTCCTCACCCCGCAGGCTTAGGACCATTCTTTAGCCTCAACTGGGGAGTGTATGCTCAGAACCCCGATACTGCTAATCATGTATTTGGTACTTCTGAGGGAGCAGGAACAGCTATCTTGACTTTCTTAGGTGGTTTCCATCCTCAGACAGAAGCTCTTTGGTTGACAGATATCGCGCATCACCATTTGGCGATCGCAGTTATCTTTATCATTGCTGGACATATGTACCGTACTAACTTCGGTATCGGTCACAGCATCAAAGAGATTTTAGATACACACAAACCCCCTCAAGGTGGTTTAGGTGAAGGACACAGAGGACTATACGATACTCTCAACAACTCGTTGCACTTCCAGTTGGCTCTAGCTTTGGCTGCTTTGGGTACGGTTACTTCCTTGGTAGCGCAGCATATGTACGCGCTACCGTCCTATGCGTTTATAGCTAAAGACTATACAACTCAAGCAGCTTTATATACTCACCACCAATATATTGCTGGATTCCTGGTAACAGGAGCATTTGCTCATGGTGCGATCTTCTTAGTTCGTGACTATGACCCTGAAGCAAATAAAAACAACGTACTATCTAGAGCGTTACAGCACAAAGAAGCGATTATTTCTCACTTAAGTTGGGTATCTCTCTTCCTTGGTTTCCATACTCTTGGTCTGTACGTACATAATGACGTAGTAGTAGCCTTTGGTACTCCTGAAAAGCAAATCTTGATCGAACCTGTATTCGCTCAGTTCGTTCAAGCTTCTTCTGGTAAAGCTCTCTATGGCTTTGACGTACTTCTTTCCAATCCTGACAGTCTCGCGCAAACAGGTGCTGCTTGGTTACCTGGTTGGTTGGATGCAATCAATAACGGCACGAATTCCTTGTTCTTGAGCATTGGACCTGGAGACTTCTTAGTTCACCATGCGATCGCTCTTGGACTACACACCACTACTTTGATTTTGGTCAAAGGAGCATTAGATGCTCGTGGTTCTAAACTGATGCCCGACAAAAAAGACTTCGGTTTTGCCTTCCCTTGTGATGGTCCTGGTCGTGGCGGTACTTGTGATATCTCTGCTTGGGATTCCTTCTATCTAGCCCTATTCTGGACACTGAACACGCTAGGCTGGTTGACCTTCTACTGGCATTGGAAACACCTGGGTATTTGGCAGGGTAACGTTGCTCAGTTCAACGAAAGCTCTACCTACCTAATGGGTTGGTTCCGTGACTATCTCTGGGCGAACTCGGCTCAATTGATTAACGGCTATAACCCATACGGTGTAAACAACCTATCTGTTTGGGCTTGGATGTTCCTCTTCGGACACCTAGTTTGGGCGACAGGTTTCATGTTCCTCATCTCTTGGCGTGGTTATTGGCAAGAGTTGATCGAAACTATCGTTTGGGCGCACGAGCGTACTCCTCTAGCTAACTTAGTTCGCTGGAAAGACAAGCCCGTTGCTATGTCCATCGTTCAAGGTCGCGTAATCGGTTTAGCTCACTTTACTGTGGGTTATATCCTGACCTATGCAGCCTTCCTAATTGCTTCGACGGCCGGTAAGTTTGGTTAAATATAATCCAACTTATTAACTAAATAAGCAAAATCCCTTACCTTCGGGTAGGGGATTTTTTATGAGTAAATTGTAGTGTTTTGATTCTGTGTTATAGCCATATATGATGGCAATACAGACTAAGTTTCAATTAAGCAATCTGCAAGCTGAATTTTAGCGTTAACTTTTTATGTTTCATCTAATTAAAGTAATTTAAATTAAATACACGATCTAAATCGTTTTTTTGCTCGTAATAAATAACAAATAATTAAACTCTATAGATTAAAATAAATTGACATAAAAGTTATTATTCTATAGCTAGTTAAGAAAGTTACGAGTAATAATATTAAAGTTAGCTTCACTTTATAGTGAGCATAATATATTTATATTTATTTGCCTAAAATTAAAGCTTGTCTGAGCTATGAGAAAAGAGCAATTACTAAAATTTTACGAACAGGGCTATCGAAATTTTACAGGAGTTAATCTTGATGGAGTAGATTTATCAGGAGTTATGCTTATTGAGGTTAATCTAACAGAAGCTAGTTTAGTTGGAGCTAATCTGAGCAGAAGTTTTTTGACTAAATCTAATCTAAGTGGTGCAAATCTTAATCGGGCAAACTTCAATTTCGCCAAGATGAGCGAGATTAACTTGCAACGAGCAGATTTAACTAAAGCAGACCTTGAAGGTGCTTTTATGGTCAAATCTCAACTGGCGCGAGCAAAACTAAGTGGAGCAAACCTTTCTCACACTAATCTTAGATCTGCGAATTTGTCTGAAGCTTATATTTGCGCAGCTAAACTAAAAAAAGTCAATTTAAGACAGGCTAACCTTAATGGAACTAATTTTAATTGGTCAAACTTACAGGAAGCTAGACTAACAGGAGCGCATTTACAAAATGTTTCTTGGACTGGAGTAAATCTTAATCGAGCATTTTTGATTGATGTTGACTTTAGTAGTGCCGACTTGTCAGGAGTCAATCTCAGTGGTGCTAGACTTACTAGAGCAAATCTAAACTATGCTAACTTGAGTGATGCCAATCTGCATGGAGCTTTACTCGACAAAGCAATCTTGAATAATGCGAAGTTTACTAGGGCAAATTTAAACGATACTATTTTAGAAGCTGATGCTGTAAATTGGTCGAAGCTCTTTTGTCCATTACCAACGATCGCTTCTAAAAGCATACAACAAGTTCAAATAGCATAGCGTTAAAATTAATCTGATATGGAATTAGATCCAGCATATGGAGTAGTTTTAGTTACGGTAGCTTCATCCGAACAGGGTAAAAAAATAGCCCATGCTTTAGTTAGTGCAAAGTTAGCAGCCTGCGTAAATATATTTCCAATTGAATCTGTATATATGTGGCAAGGTGAAGTCGATCGAGGTTTGGAACATCAGCTAATAATTAAAACCGACCTTAATAAGTTTCCCGAACTTGCCGAAAAAATTAAAACACTTCATGACTATGAAGTGCCTGAAATTATCGCTATACCAATTGTCGCAGGTTCAAAGCCATATCTGCACTGGCTTAGTGAAAATATAAATAAGTAATACTTATGGTATACTTATTACTTCAGTAATTTAATACTAGTAATTTAATCGTCATAGCGAATAATATCGTCATCTCCTAGATATTCGCCGTTTTGCACCTCAATCATTACTAGCGGAATTACTCCAGGATTTTCTACGCGATGAGGTGTGTTCATTGGTACATATGTTGATTGATTTTGCATTACCAAAGTTTCTTTTCCATCACAAATAACTTTTGCCGTTCCAGAAACAACAATCCAATGTTCACTACGATGATAGTGCATTTGGGTACTCATATGTTCCCCAGGTTTAATTTCTATTTTATTAATGCAGTATCTTTCTCCATGTTCTAAATTTTTGACCTTACCGTAAGGAGGATTTCGAGTAGGATGGCTTTGTTCTGACTCGATCGCAGTATTAGTAGTATCCTTAACATTCTCCTGACTCATACTTAACCCCGTGAGCTATAATTATTTCCTTCTCCAGTTTAAATAAACATATCCATTACAGCTACTTAAAGTTCTTTAGCTTGATAGGTATAAAAATTTCCCAATATCCCAATAGTCTCTAAATGATATGTAGGTAGGGGAGAGGGTAGAGGAAGATCTGCCTGATAAATACTAAATAATAAAAAATTGTGGCGTGTTGTTTGCTGAGTGACAATTTCTGCTAAATAGGGACTAGCTGTACTGACTAAAACATAACATTGACTTTCCAGCCACTGTGCCAAATCTTCAGAAACCTCTCGGCAAACTCGATCTTGTAACTCGGTTTTTAAAATAGCATCAGCATATTGACGATATCTCTGTTGTCCTGGATTAGTCAAAAAAGCGATCGCTCCAAGTCCCAAAATAATCGCTCCAGCACTAAGTTTTTTCAACTTGGTCATAATCGACATAATTTCTATCATTGACCTAATTTTAAACTACGGGATTGAAATGTAGATTAATAGTGTTATAATATCTAAGCGATATATATGGCGGGCGTAGCCAAGTGGTTAAGGCAGTGGTTTGTGGTACCACCATTCGTGGGTTCAAGTCCCATCGTCCGCCCTTCTCGCTATTGAGCGAGTATAGCGATCGCTCCTCAAGAGTGCAACTAGTAATTTTGTACCCTAATTACTTAAGCGGTTATATTAGGCAATAAAAAAAGAGGCAGCATTATACCACCTCTTTAGCTTTTTCCAAAATCCGATAATAGATTATTAAAAAATCATCCGAAATCTTCCCAGCCAGGAGTAGTATAAATTTTTCCACTGGGTCTAATAACTCTAGTAGCACATTCCCAAATATCAGGGATAGAGTTACATCCAGTGAAGTCAGTATCAACAAAACTATTATCTTCTTCAAGACCTCCTGCCCAGATAGTTCTTCTCAAAGTAACTTCCTGAAAACTAGCCATACGAATATCAACTTCCCTGAAAGAAGCATCATCAGCATCGGACAGATTAAAGTAAGCATTCATCAAGGTACTGTTATCAAAGTTGACTCGACGCAAATTGGTTTTTTGGAAAGTAACATACGACAAAATAGCTCCATCAAAACAGACTTCTTCCAAGTTGGCATTTTCAATCATAGACTCATCCAGATTAACTCTAGTAAGATTAGCTCCAATCAAAATAATTCCAAACAAATACACACCATGCAAGTCCGAGTCAGTCCAATCGGCTCCAGAGAAGTCTTTTTCTCCACTTCTCAACCTTTCTTCCAATTCTCTTCTATCCATAACTTGGTTCTATTTATCTTAAATACTTTTCTAAATTTAATCCATCCAAAAATTCTCAAATCTTTGAGGTGACATCTGAGTATAGCGAACCGTATGATGGATGTTTTTATGACCCAAATAATCCTGAATTGCTCTAGTGTCATGACCTTGAGCAGCTAAATAATAACCGCACCCATGACGCAGTTGATGAGGATGAACCTGGAAGGGAAGACCAGCTAATTCTCCTGCTCTAGCTATGATGTGGCGGATAGAACGAGTTGATAGAGGGGCTTTGCGTTCGGAGACAAAAACATAGCTCGTATCAGCATAATCTTTTTGGATTTGGCGTAAAGCTCTCAGTTCGGGAGAACGTAAAGGATGAATGCTGTCGCGACCGTTCTTGACCCGATGTACTTCAATGTAACCACCTGCTAAATCTATCTGCGTCCATTTAAGAGCTACTAATTCAGCAGTTCTCAGTCCGTAACGAAACATCAGTAAAATAATTCCCGCATCCTTGATGCCATGACGACCTACTTTTTTGGCGGCGCGGATCATGGCATTAATTTCATTGGTACGCAGATATTCTCTGTCTCTAGTTGATGGTTTTTTCAGTGGAGGAAAAAACTTTGCCGAAAAGGGAAGTTGGGCAGTAATTTGTAGCATGGGTCAAGTCTTCATGCTGATGTTTATATCTCCATGATACTTTGCCTAGAAGAAGACAAACTAGGCAATGTTATTATTTGTATTTCTTATCAATCAGACCAAAAAATGGTATAAAAAATTACAAATTAGGTAGGGTTGCGTCTGGTGACACGAACCCTAGTTTTTCGCCTAGTCGCGGTTGTCTCGTAAGTACTCAATCCTCTTTTTGTCCTGGGTCGTAAGCTTACTCTCTCCAAGCTTGACTAACTGAAGAATGTAGTTAATAAATCTCTCTGAACCTATCACCCTGAAGATGATTGCTAGGTTCAGAGAAACCATTTTCTCTAGCTAATCAAGAGTAGCTTGATGTGTCTCTAAGTTGGGTTTGGTTGTCGGTATTCTAATCATCTGTACTGCTCCTATTTGATCGATAAAATCTTGCCACCAAGTAAATCTTTGGGTTTTGCTCTTACTAGCTTTGCTTTGATTCTTCAGCTTACTTCTGTCTCGGAAGTCTATCGCACCTACGGCTATCCCTCCTATAGTTTTCTGGATAATCCTAGTCCATTCTTCATCAGTTTCATCATCTCGTTTTAGAGTAGCTACAGCTTCAAAAGCTACTTGAGCGTATTTGTCTCTAAATTGCGTTTCTAAGCGTAGAGATTGGTTTTTATGGTTATATATACTTACCTCTTCCGAGGGCATTAAGACTGCGCTTAATTCTTCTAGGCTTGATTAGCTTGCTATTATCCCAGTCGATGTAACTTTGCCATTGAACACCAATATTAGCCTTGTCTTTGTAAAGTTTTACTAAACTATCCTTTAGCAAAGTTTTCTGACTTATCCAAGCTTTTTCAAATGCTTCAGCTACCTGTTTATCTTTTAAAGCCTTGACAGCTTTAGCACCTAGATAACTACCGTCGTTTGGTACAACCGTATTGATTGACCGAAGGTTTTTTTCGCTCATAGTTCGCTCACTACTGATTTAATAATGAGCGAATATTAGTTAGATTAACGAGTTTTCAAGGGGTTCGGGTTTATGAAGTGGGTTCAAGTCCCATCGTCCGCCCTCAGCTTGAGGCTTTATAGGGTAAGGATTATAGGTTTTAGATACTGTTATTAAAGATTGAATCGGTTTTAAATGTTGGCTCTATCTTCAACTTATTGCTTGTAATTTTGGCAGTTTTTTATAGCAAAGCCATTTACTCGAACGTAAGAGTAGTAAAATTAGCATGAGCTAAAATTTTGATATCGATCGCAATTGCCATAAAAAAACCCATCCTTTAAGAAACATGGATCGATTCTGAAAAAGGATGGATACACAATAATTTAAAAAATAAGCGATCGCGCAATACTATTTAAGCGTTCACTAATAAACCACTATGTCTCAATAAGGGTTCAGTTTGAGGTTCTCTGCCACGGAAGGTTTGGAATACTTCCATTGGGTGCAAACTACCACCGAGAGAAAGCACGGTATCTTTAAAATGTTTGCCGACGGTTCTAACCGCTTCTTCGTCTTCTAAACCAGCCTCTTCAAAGGCAGCAAAGGCATCGGCACTCAGAACTTCTGCCCATTTATAGCTATAGTAACCCGCTGCATATCCACCAGCAAAAATATGTCCGAAGGCACAAAGAAAGTTATCTTCTGGAATAGGTGGCAACACGCTAGTAGTTTTTGCTAAGCGATCGCGTACATCACTAGGAGTCTCTTCTCCCCCTGGTTCGTAATTAGAATGCAACTCCATGTCTAACATTCCAAAATGTAGCTGACGCAGCATAGCCGAACCACTCATGTAGTTTTTCGCAGCTACTAACTTTTGATAATACTCTTCGGGTAAAGTTTCGCCAGTTTCGTAGTGCTTTGCCATACCAAAAAGAGTAGGGCGATCGTAACACCAGTTTTCCATAAACTGACTGGGCAACTCTACTGCATCCCATTCTACGTTGTTGATTCCTGCTGCACCAGAAAAGTCAATGGTAGTTAGCATATGCTGCAAACCGTGACCGAATTCATGGAATAAAGTAGTAACTTCGCCAAAGGTCATCAAACTTGGCTTACCATCGACAGGAGGAGTTTGGTTACAGGTTAAATAGGCTACTGGTAGACGAGTTTCAGTTTTACCTTCTACGTCCATTTTCGCCCGACCGATACAGTCGTTCATCCAAGCACCACCGCGTTTTTCAGCAGGACGAGAATAAGGATCGAGAAAGAAAAAGGCGATCGCTTCTCCATTTTCATCGGCAATTTGGAAATAGCGCACATCTTCCTGCCATACTGGTGCTTTGCCATCCGCAGCACTTATAGTTACGCCGAAGATACGGTTAGCTAAACCGAACAAGCCATCTAAAACTCTAGGTAAGGAGAAGTAAGGACGTAGTTCTTCCTCTTTAAAGTCAAATTTAGCCTCGCGCTGCTTTTCTGCCCAGAAAGTAGTATCCCAATTCATGAGATCTTGACCCGCAAAGGCTTTCAATTCTTCAAATTCTTTGACCGCAGCATCGTAGCTTGCAACTCGCAGTTCATCCTGTAGTTGTTGAACCGCTTCAACATCGGGTGCCATTTTACGCGCCAAACTCAATTCGGCAAAGTTAGCAAAACCAAGTATATTAGCTTTTTCCTTTCTTAATTCTAAAATGCGATCGATGTTACTCCGATTATCAAACTCACCCTCAGAAGCACGAGATACAAAAGCCTTATATAGCTTCTCGCGTAATTCCTGATTCGTAGCGTACTTCATAAAGGGAATATAGCTAGGATAATCCAAAGTAACTACCCAAGGACCGTTTTCGGGGGTAGCATCTTCGTTACCTTCAGCTTTAGCAGTTTGTGCCATCAAGCCTAATGCACTAGGAGGCAAACCTTCGACATCTTTTTTGTCGGTCAGCTTCAGTTTAAAAGCCTTAGTCGCATCAAGAACATTGTTAGAAAACTTAGTCGATAATTCCGCTAACTCAAGCTGAATCTGATTGAATCTTTCTTTGGCTTCACCTTCTAAGCCAACACCAGACAGTTCAAAGTCACGAATCGAAGACTCCACAATCCGTTTTTGTGCGGGTTCTAACTTATCCCACTCCGCACCTTCTTTAATTCCTTTAAATGCTTCGTATAAAGGCTTGCTTTGACTTAGCTTATTATAAAACTTGACAATCTCTGGCTGCATTGATTCATAAGCCTCGCGCAACTGGGGACTATTCTTAACGCTCATCAAGTGTCCGACAACCCCCCAACTCCAGTTCAGACGCTCTTCAATCTCCGTTAGAGGTTCGACCAAACCAGACCAAGTAGGAGTAACATTCTCCTCCAGCTTGCTAACTTTCTCGTCCAACTCTGCTAATATTTGCGTCATTGCAGGAACGACGTGTTCGGCTTTAATTTCGTTGAAGGGTGGTAATCCCTTGCCAATTAATAAAGGATTTTTGGTAGCTGTTGCGTCACTCATGTAAATAGATGTTTGTAGATTCTAGCTATATCTATTTAGCCTAACGCCTTACTACTAAGTGTTGCAGCATCACACAGGTTGGGATTACCGAAATTTTAAAGTTTGTAATACAGAAGTTGTAAAATAGATTAAAAATTAGTATAAACGTACAACGCTTTGATTGAGAAATCTATTTACTATTATTAAAGTTGAGTTTACCGTTAGACATTACCGAGACTATATTTTATTTTGGCATTCCAATTGTTCTTGATGTCCGACATATTCATAATTTAGCGATTATCAATACAAACTAGTTCGAGATTTAAAACAGTTTTCATTTTTGACTACCACCACTACAATTTAACTAATATACTGATAAAAAAATTAACCAAGTAAGATTTATCTAATGAAAAAACTATGATCCAAGAAATTATGAGTTACATTATCATGATTTGGATTGGATTTAGTATTTTGATTCCTCTTGCAATTCTTTTTTTTGCCTTTATTTTTTTGATACCTCAAATATTTTCTAGCTTCAAATATCTACAGGATTTAAGCGATCGCGCTATAAAAACATTGATTACTAACTTTTATTTTGTAGCCTATTTAAAATTGCAGCTTGAATTTTTTCATCAAAATCTGGATCGTTAGGATTAGCGATTACTTGTCTAGGATTTTGATTGATCCGATCCAAATAAGCTTGAAATGCAGTTTTATTATTACGATGTTTGAGAAAATAATTTTTTAACTCTGCATCAGTCATAGTTTCATAATTTATTGGATTCATTAAATTACTTCTCCATTGGGCTTAATTTGAAATTCTAATTCTTCTTAATATCCTGCCAAGATGTATAAATTTTTAGTTCTATTGTCTGCACATATTAAATGAATCGGTTGCAGCATTGTATAGGTTAATTGGTAACTAACTCGATATAAACTTTGTAACTGCTCGACAGTAGGCATTCTTGGTTCATCTTAGCTATTTTTTAGTAGTTTAGTATGAATCATCTACACTTAGTTCAAGCATTAGCTCCATCGCATCTTGCAGATTAAAGTTTACTATTTGTAGAATTAGAAGCAAATTGAGAACTACAGAGATCGCAATCCAACTACTCTTTCAACTTGAATCTTCGATCGAGATTTATCTTACCCGCTCGATCGCATCTGCTACCCGACAAACATCATACATTGGGGCTACGTCATGGACTCTGAGAATATCTGCACCTCTGGCGATCGCACCGTAGCAAGCAGCAGCAGTACCCCAGATCCGTTCTTTAGGGTCGTCTTTTTGCAAGATAGGACGCAAAAAGCTTTTACGAGATACTCCAACTAATATCGGTAATTCTAAGGCTTTAAGTTCTGATAGACGCTGGAGTAATTCCAAACTTTGTTCTGCTTTTTTAGCGAAGCCAATACCAGGATCGATAATAATTTTATCTCGGTCAATACCGCAGGCGATCGCTTTATTTACTCGCTCGTTGAGAAACTCTTTTACCTCTGCAACAACATCTTGATAATCAGTTAAAGACTGCATCGTTTTAGGATTACCGCGAATGTGCATTAAAATAATTGGAACATTTAACCCTGCTACAGTTTCTAACATCCCCTCATCAAAAGTCGCCCCAGAGATATCATTGACAATATCTGCCCCTGCTGCGATCGCTTTTTTAGCTACAGTTGCTTTAGTAGTGTCAATCGAAATGGGAATCGAGCTTTCTCTACGTAGCTGTTCGATTACAGGGATAACGCGCTGTAACTCTGCTTCTACTGTAACCGCTTCAGCATTAGGACGAGTAGATTCACCACCAATATCGATAATATCTACCCCGTTGTCTATCATATCTCTGGCTTGGGTTAAAGCCGTTTCAACATTATTAAATTCACCGCCGTCACTAAAACTATCAGGGGTAACGTTTAAGATCCCCATCAAATAGGTTTTTTCTCCCCAATTAAAAGTGCGATTACCCTCTGGGTACGCTTTGCGATCGCGGATTTTTAGACTCATCAAATGATTACATAATATAAGCACTATTCCATAGATAGAATAATGCTTTTTGTCTAGAGTATTTCTAAATCTACTAAATTATTTACTCAATAGATTTACTAATTCATCTTTTTTCAACTTACTGTATCCAGATAGGTTACGTTTTTTAGCTATTTTCTTTAGTTCAGTAGTAGTCAAGCTATTCAAAACGTTCGGATCTTTGATCTCGTCAGGCATTGATTCGGGAGTCAGATAAAAAACTTGTTCTAAAGCCTTTACTTTTTTACCTGCTGTGATGCCACATCCCAATTTAGTAACTGGTTTAAAATCTTGCCAATATTTACGGGGTGCTTCATCGATACGATTGGTAGCTTTGAGAAGATTTATTCTTTTAAGAGGTGTGTCGGGTTGCGTGATTAAATATTCTAACGCCGATTTTATTTCTTCTGCTGATGCAGTTGATAAATTGATTCTTGGTGTTTCTTCTTTTGCCAAGATTCGACTAAGTTTGGCGGTAGTTTCGCTATTGTCGGCAATAATGCACCATACCTTTTCTAAACCTGCTGCTTCGGCAACTGCATAAATAAAACTGTTACCGATAACCTGATAACTATCTTCAGCAGTTTCTTTAACTATCAAAGGTATCCAATTTCTACCGTCGCTATTATTTAACTCTCTGGCTGTAGCATTAATCAAATACTCAGAAGCGTTAGTTACTTCCATTGGTTCAATTATCTCCAAATCGAGATACATCAAATTACCAACATCACTTAAATTACTCATTGTAAAAAATACTCCTTGGCTAATTGTGAATAATAATCGCGGGCAACTTTACTTTTGTATACGGCGGGGATTTTTTCAAAAGTAGAGTATGCTATGTGTGCATATTGAGGTAGCTCAAAAATACTGGTGTTTTTTCCAGGTTTATAGCGAGGAAAAAAATAAGGAATTAGATCTATTTTTCGGTCTTTTTTGGCTCGGTCAATAATTGAAGCAATTGCTTTCTTGGCATTTACTCTGGCAGCATCAGTAATTTTTCCACCATTGAAGAAAATCGGTAAAGCGATCGCTCCCCATTCTAATCCTTGAGTTTTTTTCTGTCGATCTTGTTGAATTTCGGGAATATATTGCTGAATAGTTACTGCTGCGTTTTGTAGCGATCGAATATCGTTATGTCTAGTAGGAATTAGAACTACATCCGCAGCATAAACTGCGCTGATACTATAAAATCTCCAGTTGGGTGGAGCATCGATTAGAATATAGTCGTATTCTGACCTTAAAGACGCTAGTTTCTTTCGTAAGCTATGAGGACTAATTTCTCTACGTATTTCGTCTTCGGCAGTTTGAGCTAAATTATCATCGACGGGAATGACATCAAAACTCAAGGTAATGCCACCCTTAAATCTTTTTGTATAGGAATAAATTGTTTGCTTTAAATCGATCGCATCAATTTTGTCTTTCAAACAATCGTATAGCTGCTGCTTGTTAGATCGCGCATTTAAAGAATCACTCAGATCTCTTTGGTTGGGATCGAAATCTACCACCAAAACCTTTTTTTTTCTTAGCGTCAAACTAGCAGCTAGGTTGATTACCGTAGTTGTTTTACCAATACCTCCCTTATTATTGTAAATAGCTACAGTTAGAGATTTAGCAGTATTTTTAATCTTGGTTTTAATCTCCTCAGTAATTTCAGCAATATTATCAGTAGTAATTTCTAAACAGGGCGTAGCAGGAAATATTACCTTGCCATGTTTGCGAAATAACTGAATATGTTTAGAGTTGCTAATTATTCCCCACTGAACCGATTTGCAATTAGGCGCGAGTAAATAGCGTTTTAATTGTTTGACCGTAGTTTTATAACTTCCTTTGCCATAGGTAAGATCTATGTCTCTTCCTTTGAGTTCGACTAAAAGATAGGGATCTTTTTTAGTATGTAAGAAATTATTATTTTCGGTATTCTTACGAAGCGCATAATCTACAGCTTGTTGACCATCACCCGTGTTAAATCCAGGAATACGCTCTTGAGAAGAATACCCTAAAGCATCAAAAAATGACGCTGCTATAAAATTAAGATCGACTATCGCCTCATCAGCATCATCGGGTAAACTTTGTAATGCGTGAATTAAATTATCAGTTGTTTTGGAAGATAAATGGTCTGACTTTTGTTTGATTGCAAATACCATATATATAAATAGTTTTATTTCAATAGTATTACGCAGAAAAAGATTTTGACCTCAGAGTAAACTCCCAATTCATCGCATTACACTTAGTCGGGACATCAAAGTGAACTACTTGTAAGTAAAAAGTAAGAAGTGTCCTATGCAAGCTGCGCTTTCATTTTTTTTAATAAGGCGATCGCTCGTTAAGACTGTAAAGAAAGCGATCGCTTTAATTTAAATCCGCAGTGGTAGGATAGCGTTGCAATACCTGTTTGAGATATTTACCTGTATAAGACTTTTCGTTCTGCGCCACTGCTTCAGGTGTACCTGTAGCGATAATTTGTCCGCCTTTGTCTCCTCCTTCTGGTCCGAGATCGATAATCCAGTCTGCACAGCGAATTACGTCTAAGTTATGCTCGATTACGAGTAAAGAGTTGCCTTTGTCTACTAGACGTTGCAGCACGTTTAATAAATGATGTACGTCGTAAAAAGACAAGCCTGTAGTTGGTTCGTCGATAAGGTAAAGCGTTTTACCCGTAGCGCGACGGGATAATTCGGAGGCTAACTTAACTCGCTGTGCTTCTCCGCCTGATAGGGTGGGGGCTGGTTGTCCGAGTTTGATGTAGCCAAGACCTACATCTACTAAAGTTTCCAGTCTTTTGGCAGCGCGAGGAATGTTTTTGAAAGTTTCATAGGCTTCCTCTACGGTCATATCTAAAACATCGGCGATTGAATAGCCTTTGTATTTGGCCTGCAAAGTCTCGCGGTTGTATCTCGCCCCTTTACAAACGTCGCATTGAACGTAAACATCGGGTAAGAAGTTCATTTCAATTACGTTTACTCCCTGTCCGCTACAGGCTTCACAGCGTCCACCCTTGACGTTAAAAGAAAAACGTCCTGCTTTATAGCCTCTGGCTTTGGCTTCAATAGTTTCGGCGAAGATAGCGCGGATCGCGTCAAATACGCCTGTATAGGTAGCGGTGTTAGAACGAGGTGTGCGACCGATAGGAGACTGATCGATAGTAATTACTTTATCGATCGCCTGTAAACCCGTAACTTCTTCTAACTGTTTGGGAAAGGGTACTTTATGACTCAAATGATGTTTTAAAGCGGGGTGTAATAGTTCGTTGACTAGGGTAGATTTGCCCGAACCCGATACCCCTGTAATGCAGACAAATTTACCCAGAGGAATTTCGACATCAATATGTTGCAGATTATTTTGATGACAGTCCTTGAGAGTGATGCTAGAGGCTTTACCCTTGCGTCTGGCATCGGGAGTAGCAATTACCTTTCTTCCTGATAAATATGCCCCCGTTAGAGAAGCTTCTGAATTGAGTAAGGCGGTAAGATCGCCCTGAACTACTACATTTCCACCGTGTACACCTGCTTGGGGACCAATATCAACTAAACTATCAGCAGCACGAATTGTATCTTCATCGTGTTCGACTACGATTAGAGTATTGCCCAAATCTCTCAATTTTTTGAGCGTACCTAACAGCTTGTCGTTGTCTCGCTGGTGCAAGCCGATACTGGGTTCATCTAAAACATAAAGCACCCCTGTTAATCCCGCACCAATTTGAGTCGCTAGCCGAATTCTCTGGGCTTCTCCCCCAGATAGAGTCATGGCAGCGCGATCTAGGGTTAAATAGTCTAAACCAACATCGAGTAGGAATTGCAAACGCGATCTTATTTCTTTAAGGGCTAATTCGCCAATTAATGCCTGACGATTAGTTAGTTCCAAATGATTTACCCGAGCCAAACACTCACGAATCGGTACACCTGCTAGATCGTTGATGCGATATTTTCCCAAACTCACAGACAAAGAAGCTGGTTTAAGTCTTTGACCGCCACAGGTTTCACAAGGCTGATTAATTAAATACTGTTCCAGCTTATTTTTAATCGAGTCTGAGTTAGTTTCTTGATAGTTGCGCTGCAACATTTTTAGTACGCCCGAATAGTGCCGATGATAACCTTTGGGTTGACTACCACGACTATCTGACTGAAAATAAACCGCTTCGGTTGCACCAAATAGAATAACGTCCTGTTGTTCCTCGGTAAGCTGCGACCACTTAGTTTGAATTTCAAAACCAAAGGCTTGACCGACACCGTGTAGCAGAGAAAGGTAATAAGAATTATCCTTGTCCGACCAAGGCGCGATCGCACTATAGACTGGCTGATTGGGATCTGGTACGACTAATTCGGGTGAAAATCGACGATGACTACCCAAACCATGACAGTCAGGACAAGCACCATAGGGAGAATTAAAGGAAAACAAACGCGGTGATAGTTCCTCAATTACCGCACCGTGTTTGGGACAGGCAAAGTTCTCCGAAAAAGTAATGTTTTCTAGCTTTTCTTTACTGTCGTCGTTTAAAATCTCGATCTCGGCAATACCATCAGCCAAACGCAAGCAAGTCCCCAGTGAATCGGCTAAACGTTCTACAATTCCTGGTTTCTTAATCAGGCGATCGATAACTACTTCTATATCGTGCTTGTAGTTCTTATCCAGTTCTACCAGATCGTCAAGCTGTCTTACTTCACCATCTATTTTGACTCGTACAAAGCCCTGAGAAGCCAAACTAGACAATAATTGCTTTTGTGTACCCTTTTTACTCCGAACCACGGGGGCAAGAATCATAAATTTAGTTTTGTCGGGCAATTCCATAATGCGATCGCACATCTGATCGATGGTCTGTGGCACGATCGAGCGATCGCACTTAGGACAGTGAGGTTCTCCCGCCCGTCCGAAGAGTAATCTTAAATAGTCATATATTTCGGTAACTGTACCCACCGTCGAACGCGGGTTATGAGAAGTAGACTTTTGATCGATAGAAATAGCAGGACTCAGCCCTTCAATGGCATCGACATCGGGCTTATCTAACTGTCCCAAAAACTGTCGGGCGTATGCACTGAGAGACTCTACATACCGTCTCTGTCCTTCTGCAAAAATCGTATCGAACGCCAAGGAAGACTTACCCGAACCAGAAACCCCTGTAAAGACAATTAGCTGATTTCTCGGTAACTCTAAATCGATATTTTTTAAGTTATGCTGTCTCGCACCTTTAATGCGAATCACATTTTCTTCTACAGGAACTCGATCGACCTGAGAATTTTTGCCGTTAGCTTGGATACCGTTGCTAGAGGATGACATACAGACAGTGCTTAAGAGTTCTTAATTATCTTAACGTTATACGCTTCATGAAGATTAGCGATTTGCGGATTTGTTGATTATGGGCATAAGTTTTTCAATTTTAGGCTTGCAACTAAAGGCTCGTTTCAGTCTTGAAGTCGCATTACCATTTCTATACGAGAAGTAACTCTTAGTTTTCTAAATATTTTCTTTCAATCTATATTTTTATCGTAAGCGATCGCGTTTTTTCTGAATCATAACCTCGATTCAGCAACGCCATTCTTCTTTTTCTGAAACAATAATACCTCGCTCGTATTTTAAACAGTTGCCACACTTTAGGTATCTAGTTTTTGCGGAGGATGTACTCGTGGGTCACATGGGAGTGGATCATAGAGTTATAAGTGTTGGCAACTCAGTTTTTTCTATCTTTGGTGCTATCGATCTGTGTGTGAGGCAAAATTACCAGCAACAAGGAATTGTTTCTAATCTTTTAAGTCTATTGACAGAATTGGCTAAGGAAAAGTCGATTGACTTTTTGTTTCTAGTAGCAAAAGACAATCGAATTTATTTAAAAAATGGTTTTCAAGCTTTTTCCCAGGAATGCCATTGGTTAGGAATAGAAGACCACCATAATTGCGGTGTACTTACAGAGACGATAGAAGAAGATTTTATGGTTAAGCAAACTAGTGACAAGTCATGGAAAAGTGGAACAATTGACTTGCTTGGATATATGTTTTAAATTGTTCGGCATTTTTGATATAAATCTTGTCCACTTAGAAACCTATAGTTTTACTCATCATAGGTAATCACAATTTGTTGCTTGCTACTTCAAGCTCGTTACTTCTCGAACAATTAATTTAAGAACTATGGGTTTTAAACTCGATGCGGTTTAGCAGCGTTAGAAGTTGAAGTGATTTCTTAAAGTATAGCTTTACGTGCCAACATATTTGACGTTTCTTAAAACTCGTTACTCGTTACTCTTTACAGACCGTGCAAATAACTTTAGTCTGTCAAACATCTAACCTTGTACGGCTATAGTTAGCGATTTAAAAATTGGAGCTTTAGAATATAAAAAAGCAAAAAATAAGAGCCAAGCGTACTTACTTAGCTCTTATCTGTTTTAATACCCCCAAGGGAATTTGAATCCCTGTCGCCTCCGTGAAAGGGAGGTGTCCTAGGCCACTAGACGATGGGGGCTTAGAATTGCTGCTGGTCTTTACCGCAACGTTTTTAAATATAGCGAATCTTTTGGTCACTGTCAATACTTTTTGCCAAATAAATTTTGAATTTAAAAATATCTTCTCTTAATACTCAAAACCAGAAATACTTAAAGTCTGTATTCCTGGCTATGTATGCTTAGTTGCAAATAACTTTACCAAACTATTAACTTATTGAACACCACGCTGCATCTGCCTGAGTCGCTGTTGCGCTATAGGATCGAGAGCATTAAATAAAAAACGACCAGAAGTTTTCTTCCTGGTCTGTTTCTTGGTTTTAGATTTAGTTTTCTGGACTTCTTGTTTTACTTTTCTCGCCAGCATGGGAGCTGAAAGCCACTCTGCTCCATAACCGACTACGGTTAGCTGTTGAGCGCGATCGCTGGTGGCTACGATCAGGCGATCGGATTCTACCCGATACTTTTTTCGTTGAAACGTCGCACAGAATTTCTCTATATAGGTATCTGCGGTTTCAGCAAAAGCAGTATAGTGAACAGACAGCGCATCGGTATGAATTTCACTGCTGCGGGGCGTATCCTGATAGTGAGCATCAAAAACTAATTTAGTTCGATATGCAGTAGCAGCACTGAAGTTAATTAAACACTCGATAAGCTCGTGACGGGCAGCTTCTAAGCCGTGGCGATCGCGACTTTTTTTTAGCTCGGACCAGTCGCCGATGATATTGTAACCATCGACGAGCAGTATTGCCTGATAGGAGGAGAGAGACATTGCAATTGGTTATTTTATTGATTAATGTGTTACTATTTCTTCCTCATTCTAAGCAATTTGTTAACAAAAAGTTAAACTAATCGAGTAAAACTAAGTGCGAACGGATAATAATAACTACTATCTATTCTATCGCCACCCAATTTATAGCCTTTGTGTCACTAACTTTTCTTTAAGAGCTTGGGGTTCTCCCTGCGCTACAACTTTTCCACCTTTTAATAGAAAAGCACCATCGCAATAGTCCAGTTCTTCTAAACGATGAGTAACCCACAAAGCAGTAAGTCCGCGTTTTTTGACGAGATTTTTCACCTGCTGTACCAGTTCTAGCTGAGTATCAGGGTCGAGTAAAGCGGTGGGTTCATCAAACAAAATTGCTTCACAGTTGCGAGCAATTGCCCCAGCGATCGCAATTCTCTGTTTTTGTCCTCCACTTAGGGCGTGAATTGGTCTTCTTTCTAGTTCGAGTAAGTTAACCGCATCCAAAGCTTCTTTTACTCTTTGTCTGACTCCTACCTGAGATAAGTTTTCACTTACCAAACCAAAAGCAATATCCGCGCCTACGGTGGGCATAACTAGCTGATGATCTGGATTTTGAAAAACAAATCCCATTTTGTAAGGCATGACAATCGAGCCAGAATCAGGAATTAATAGACCTGCTAGCAGTCTCAACAAGGTAGATTTACCACTACCGTTATTACCCAGCAGCATCCAAAATTCCCCTTGTGGAATCTGTAGAGAACAACCATTCAACACTTTAGCCTCAGATGACCAGCTAAAGTAGATATCCTCTACTCTAATAATTGGCGATCGCTCTGACTTTACTTCTGTAGAGTCCATTATTCTGCAATAGCAGCAAAGAATCCAGGTACTCTGCCTTCTGCCATTCCACCCGATCTTTTATTTACGCTAACGGCGGATATTAGGTTGCCTTTTACTGCGACCTTTTTATCCTCATCTTTATCACAGGTAAGCTCGATTAAATCGCCACTACCAGAACGCATTGCTTCTTGGATCTGCTGATAGAGACTTTCGGCTGCTTCTGCTTCTTTGCGCTGTACGGAAATTGGTAAGGGAATATCTTGTAAAACTATATCGATGGTAAACACGATTTCACTATATATATAACGACAGTTAAATTATCTTCTAGATTCACCTAAATTTGCACCCTTCTTTAGCTTCTATTTCGGAAAATCTTAATTTTTTGTTCGGGTTTCCCCTAGAAATATTAGCTGTTTTATTTTATTATGTGTAATATAAGTAAAGAAAAGTAAATTTTTCTCACAATTGACCTAATGTATACTCGTGTTAGGTCAGCAATATGCAGTAAGGCGATCGCCATATTTGCATAGACCGTTTATGGTCAACAAATTGTAATAATTCCAACGATTTTATAAATATTATTTCGGAGAGATAATACATGACAATAGCAGTAGGACGCGCACCAGCGAAAGTCGGCTTATTCGATGCCGTAGATGACTGGTTAAAGCGCGATCGCTTCGTATTCGTAGGGTGGTCGGGAATCTTACTATTCCCCTGTGCCTACATGGCAATCGGTGGTTGGCTTACCTGCACCACATTTGTAACAAGCTGGTATAC
This sequence comes from Waterburya sp., assembly GCA_965214815.1. Taxonomy (GTDB): domain Bacteria; phylum Cyanobacteriota; class Cyanobacteriia; order Cyanobacteriales; family Xenococcaceae; genus Waterburya. The sequence goes on along the minus strand of CBDCCL010000002.1, from coordinate 5,076,931 downwards.
ACACGGTTTAGCGTCTTCATACCTAGAAGGATGTAACTTCTTGACCGTAGCAGCATCGACTCCGGCTGACAGCATGGGACACTCCCTGTTGTTCTTATGGGGACCTGAAGCAGGATGGAGCTTCACCCGCTGGTGTCAGATCGGCGGACTGTGGGCGTTTGTAGCACTACACGGAGCATTTGCCCTGATTGGGTTCATGTTACGTCAGTTTGAAATCGCACGTTTAGTAGGGATTCGTCCTTACAATGCGATCGCCTTCTCTGCACCAATTGCGGTATTTGTATCCGTATTCTTGCTCTATCCACTAGGACAGTCGAGCTGGTTCTTTGCACCGAGTTTGGGAGTAGCGGGAATCTTCCGTTTCATCCTGTTCGTACAAGGATTCCATAACTTCACCCTCAACCCCTTCCACATGATGGGAGTAGCGGGGGTCTTAGGTGGAGCATTACTCTGTGCGATCCACGGAGCGACAGTTGAAAACACCCTGTTTGATGATGGTGGAACAGCAAACACATTCCGTGCGTTTGAACCCACACAAGCAGAAGAAACCTATAGTATGGTGACAGCAAACCGATTCTGGTCGCAGATTTTTGGAATTGCCTTCTCCAACAAACGTTGGTTGCACTTCTTTATGTTATTCGTACCCGTAACTGGACTATGGATGGCAAGTATCGGCATCATCGGAATTGCCTTGAACTTACGAGCTTATGACTTCGTATCTCAAGAATTGAGAGCAGCAGAAGACCCTGAGTTTGAAACGTTCTACACCAAAAACATCCTGCTCAACGAAGGTCTAAGAGCATGGATGGCAACACAAGACCAACCACATCAAAACTTTGAATTCCCAGAGGAGGTTCTACCACGTGGTAACGCGCTGTAAGAAACCAAAGTGAATTTGTTTGAACCAGTAATTTAGGTTCGATAGTAAGCCCCTCAAGTTGAGGGGCTTATTTTATAACTGTACGACTGCTTAAAAGATTGAGTAAAAGTGGTATACGAACACTAGGAAATAAAAATTAAGATAGACGCGGGATACAGATAGTATCTAGCTAACTAAATCGTGACGACAAACAAACTCTATTATTTGTAGCTGCTCTAGGATAGGCTATAAGATAGAATTTTAATATTTAATTATTTAGAGCTTTTTGGGAAAATCATCTGAAAAACGATGAATGAAATATTTACCCAATATTAAAAGCTTTTTAAAAATCGAGACAAGATTAGTAGCAGGATAATAATTAGTTGTGCCAAAGCCAAAAGCCGGCATTATTTATAACGATATTAAGCCCGTAGCCTGTGAAGCTGCATCAAAAATTAAGAAAAAACTTGTTGCTTTAGGTTGGGATGTACGAATGGCTACAGGAATGGGAGGAATATTAGAATATTCTACTCCCGATAGTCCAGTATGTAACACTCGAATCGAACAACTGACTCCGCCGAACTTCGACCCAGATGTAAAATTCGCCATTGTTTTGGGTGGTGATGGCACTGTGTTATCTGCTTTTAGACAGCTTGCTCCCTACAAAATACCTTTATTAACTATTAATACGGGTCATATGGGTTTTTTGACTGAGACATATCTGTCTCATCTGGGTGAAGCTATAGAGCAATTGGTAGCTAATGAATACGAAATAGAAGAGCGTTCGATGTTGGCAGTTAGAGTATTTCGTAATAATGCTCTTTTATGGGAAGCACTTAGTCTTAATGAAATGGTTTTGCACCGAGAGCCATTAACAAGTATGTGTCATTTTGAAATTAATATTGGCAAACACGCTCCTGTAGACGTAGCAGCAGATGGAATTATTATTTCTACGCCGACAGGCTCGACAGCTTACTCTTTGAGTGCAGGAGGACCAGTAGTAACGCCAGAAGTTCCCGTATTGCAGCTTGCGCCAATTTGTCCGCATTCTCTGGCTTCTCGCGCTTTAGTATTTAGCGATCGCGAAACCGTGAAGATTTTTCCTGCTACTCCCAATCGTATGGTAATGGTAGTAGATGGAAATGGCGGATGTTATATTTTGCCCGACGACCATATAGAAATTGAAAAGTCAGCCTATCCTGCTCGTTTTATTCGTTTGCGATCGCCAGAATTCTTTCGTATTCTACGAGAAAAGCTTGGCTGGGGATTACCTCACATTGCCAAACCAACTTCTGTCGAGCTTCCTTGACCAATCATTAAACATCGAACATTAAATATTGAAGTTAACAAATGATAAATGCTATTCAACCGTTCTTCTCAAAAGGGTATGGTGTTGTCAGAGAGACCCCGCGCTGGAAGCGAAGCAAGGCGGTCTTGGGCGGGGCATTCAAGCACCTGAAATAAATTCAGGTGACAGCCCCTTGGCTTTCCCCCCCGAAGCCCTCGCTTTAAGAAGCACGGGGCTTCCTCTGACTTCGTAAAAATTATCTACAATTATTTTCGATCCGAGTTTAGAGCCACATAAAGTAAAGAGTTTGGAGTCGGTAGACAGAATGAGATAAATCGCATCAATACTGACTATACTGTTGTGGAATGTAAAATATATCATTGACTTTTGCAGTGTCAAAGGATGAGAAATGAATATCAAATCTAGCACCGCCAACTCTTCTATTCTTCTCCTGGGCGATCGTAACTTTGCTCAACAGGCTAGTTTGGATTTGCAAACCCTTGGTTATCTACCTATTACTGAAAAAGTTCAACAAGGATGGCATAAGTTAAGCCTTTACCAGCCAGCGATGATAATTATCGATCGCGCTCTAACTGGCAAACTTGGATTTGATTTATGTCAGGAATTACGAAGTACAGGAAGTCGAATTCCGATCTTGATGCTGGTAGAAGAAGAAACTGTAGCTGAGAGGGTTGCTTGCTTGGAGGCGGGGGCAGATGATTACCTGTCAAAACCCTATCAAAGAGAAAAACTACTCCAGCAGATTGAAATATATCTTCAACCAGAAATCAGTGCTGCCGAACAATTGAGATTTGGAGAATTAGTCTTAGATCTAACTACTCGTCAGGTTATCAGACAAGAACAGGTTATCGATTTAACGATGAAAGAGTTTGAGCTACTTAAATATTTGATGTCCAATCCTCAACAGGTAATGACTAGAGAAGAGATTATCGAAAATGTCTGGGGATACGACTATCGTGGTGAGTCCAACGTGATTGAGGTGTATATTCGTTATTTAAGACTCAAAATAGAAAGCCAAAACCAAAAAAGACTAATTCAAACCGTTAGAGGTATTGGTTATGTTTTGAGAGAATTATAATAGTTGGTCTGGGCAAAGTACGAGTCTTGCGGTGCAAAAAAATATTGTAACATTACTTGCGAGACAGCTTTAATCAAAGAACATTTCAGGTATAAAGCCAATTTTTCTAAGTTAGTTGGGAATAATATTACTCGGACAAGTTTTTATCAGTTTGATAAAAGCTTAACTTAATTAAATTTTTATCTATTAACGCGATCGCAGTTGTAAAAAATTAAATTATATAGAGTAATTATTCTGTGAGACAAACTAATTCTCCAAACCAAACCAGTGTACTTCATAAAACCTACTGGTTTCTAGGTAGTTATGCAGTTTTTTTAATCTCAACGATCTTAGCTGGTGTCTACTACACAGCGGATCATATCGAAAAAATCAATCACTCGGTCATAGAATTTGACGAACTGATCCAAGAGATAGAAACCGTAAACGACTATTTTATTCGCCAGGCAATAGATCGTAAAAACTTATTTTTAAGAGGACATGAAGAAAAAGATCTACAAAAATATTTCGGTCGTGTTAACAAACTGACTGAGGAAATTAACGCAAAAATCGCAGAAATTCGGCAAAATTCTTTAGCAGAAGCATACACACCTCAATTAAAATCATTTCTTACTGGTCATGCTCAATTAATGGATACCTACTATCGAGGTATTGAACTTTTTCAACAAACCAAAGATCCTACCGTGGGCGATGGATATGTTAGAGGCGTAGGTAACGAAGTAGGAAAAGAATTAGCTCAGGTAATTAGACAGATTAGGAAAGATAGACAAAAGTTATTGGCGGAAAATCATCAAGATATTAGCAAATTCTTAATTATTAGTACTGGGGGATTTCTGCTGATAATTTTGATCTGCTCTGGTATTTTAATAATTGTCGTTACGAATCCAATACGTCGAATTGTTCGCTTTACTAACTTTTTAGAAAATACTAGTCAAGGACAACAATACAAGGTCGAGACTGAAAATAGCGGTGATTTATCTGCAACACAGTTCAATCAAATTTACCTACCATCAGAAGGCAAAAAAGATGATGAAATTGGTTATATGGTCGATACCTACACCAAATTGTCTAATCTAATTTTCGACTACAGCCAGACTTTAGAACAAAAAGTTCAGACTCGCACCGTAGAATTACGGAAGGCAAAAGAATCAGCAGAAGTAGCAAACAAAGCAAAAAGCGCATTTTTGGCAAACATGAGCCATGAATTGCGAACTCCTTTAAATGCTATTTTGGGCTATGCTCAAATTATGCAGCGCGATGATGAAGCCACACCATCACAGGTTAAAAATTTAGCAATTATTAATCGTAGTGGCGAACATTTACTGGCTTTGATTAACGAAGTGTTGGATTTATCTAAAATTGAGGCTGGCAAAACTGACTTCAATTCTAATGACTTCGATCTTCACGGACTTTTAGACACTACTAGACAAATACTTCAGTTAAAGGCGCAAACTAAGGGTTTAAAGCTTTTGCTTCAGTTCCATCCCGACACCCCTCGATACATTCATACAGATGAACGTAAACTTCGTCAGGTGTTAATCAATTTACTCAATAATGCAATTAAGTTTACAGATAAAGGTAGCGTGACTATTCGAGTTAGACCAGATTCTGAAAATATTTATAGATTAATCTTTAAAATTGAAGATACAGGTGCTGGGATCGCCGAAGATGAATTAGATTCGTTATTTGAAGCTTTTAGTCAAACCGAAACGGGAAGACAATCGGGAGAAGGAACGGGTTTAGGTTTGCCGATTAGCCGTAAATTCGTACAGATGATGAAAGGGGATCTAAAAGCCAGCAGTCGCTTAGGCGAAGGAACAGTTTTTAGCTTTGATATTCTTACCGAACCAGCTAAAGCAGAATTGCTAGACCGACAAGATACCAGAATTATTGGTCTAGAAAGCGATAGAGCATACCGTATTTTGGTAGTAGACGATTGCCAGAACAATCGTCTGGTGGTGATGCAATTACTTGAATCTATCGGATTTGAGGTCAAAGAGGCGGTAAATGGCAAAGAAGCTATAGCAGTCTGGCAAGATTGGCAACCTCATCTAATTTTTATGGATGTGCAAATGCCCATCATGAATGGTTATGAAGCTACCCTTCATATTAAACAGCAGCAAAAAGATACGATCGTGATTGCTTTGACCGCAGGTTTTCAGGACGGCGATCGCTATAGTGTGAAATTAGATTCTATCTGTGATGATATTATTACTAAACCTTTTCGGGTTGATGCTCTGTTAGGCAAGCTAGAAGAACATTTACAGGTTCGCTATACTTACGAAGAATCCGATACTGAGGGGATCGATTCTACTCATATAAACTCCCTAGCAGTCGAACTGACTCCCGAAAACTTAGAAATGATGACTTACGAGTGGTTAGATAAAATTCATCAAGCTGCGTTGATGGCGGATTATGAAGTTCTACAAGAGTTAATTACGCAAATCGATGATGACTACAGGGAAGTTGCCATGACGTTAGATAGCTGGCTACAGGAATTTCGGATCGATTTGATTGCTGAATTAGCCCAAGAAGCTGCTTTGCAAAGAAAATAGCCATCAAAATAGCCCGAATAATTAAAGTAATGTTTAACTATTCGGGCGGTGGCGATCGCATTTAAACTAAATTAACGATTATAGGCAACAATCGTACCTGTTAGCCATAACACTAAAGATAAAATATGCACTGGTAAAAATAGCCAGAGATTTAGTCCCATCCACTTACCTTCATGAACATCTTCTAACCAATCGGTGCGACGGAGGGCTATTTGTAAAACTTCTCCTGTAGATGAATCGATTTGAAACTCTTGCTTGTTTTTAGCGCGAATAGTCGTAATGCCTCGATCGGGATATACATAAACCCGCCAGACATCTTTCCAGTTTTGTACGCCGTATTCTGGATACTGTCGTGCCGTTTCTAGCACCTGGGCAAATTTCAGAGTAAAACTTGGAGTACCTGGGAGTCAACCGCCTTCTGCGGTCAAAATAATTACTCGATCGGATAATATTTTTTCTGTAAGCTTATTCAAAACAAACTCGCCACAACAAGCAACTTATCGGTTCGAGTTGTCGTCTAATTATAAAAGTCACACTATTGTCCGAACGACGTATATTATTAGGCACTTGTATATGTTTCAGCGATCCAAAAGCCATTTCTATCGTCATTTTCGCCGTTTATGGTACGGTCTTATTGCTCTGGTAGCTACTATTACTATAAGTTTGTCCCATGTTCAGCCCAGTTACGGCTTTTCCTGGGTAGAGTTGATGATTCGGGGTATTCAGGTAGTTCAAATATCGAATATGTCTGATACTCAGGAAGTAGAGTTAGGCAAAGCCATTAATCAAAAATTAATTAGTTCTGGTCAGGCTAAAATATATAGCGATCGCCAAGTTCAAAACTATATCGATAGAATCGGTCAACAGCTTGCTAAAAATAGCCAACGCCCTAATATTCCTTATACCTTTGAGGTAGTCGATAACGATAGTATTAATGCTTTTGCCACTATGGGCGGATATGTTTACGTTAACAAAGGTTTGATTGCAGCAGCCGATAATGAGGCGGAGTTAGCTAGCGTAATCGGACATGAAATCGGTCATATTGCTGGTCGTCATGGTATCGAACAGATGCGCGATCGCGCTTTATCTCAAGGTTTACTCTCTGCAACAGGTTTGGATCGTAATAATGCGGTACAGATTGGCGTAGAATTGGCGATCGCTCGTCCGAATAGTCGTGCTGATGAACTAGAAGCCGATCGCTTTGGTTTAGAAAACATAACAAAAGCAAATTATGCTCCTGCGGGAATACTTGGGTTTATGCAGAAATTACTTCAACGAGGGGGGTCTGCTCCCAATTTTCTAAGTACTCATCCTGCTACGAGCGAACGGATCGCAGTTTTGCAACAGCAAATCGATCCGCAAACCGCTAATGTCGGAATTGGTCTAGATGAACGAGCTTATCAAAATCGCATTCGGTCTTTGCGATAGGTTTAAGATATTCAACAACTATTCTAATATTATCTGTCAGTAGTTGATATTCTTAAAAAATTAAAAGATGACTATTAACAATTAATTGATGGAAAATAAGGCTTTTCTCGAAGCATGGCTACAGCTTTTACAGGAAAATAAGGCGATCGCCATAATTCGCTCTGGCGATCTAGACTTGGCTTATAATATGGCTCTGGCTGTAGCAGCAGGAGGAGTAAATTTAATTGAAATTACCTGGAGTAGCGATCGCAGCGGAGAATTAATTACCAAGCTAAGAACTGAGTTACCTTACTGCACTATCGGTACGGGAACTATCTTAAATTTACACCAGCTACATCAAGCGTATTTAGCCAGAGCGCAATTTGCTTTTGCACCTCATTTCGATCCTACACTCTTAGAAGTTTCTCTATCTCGCTACAAAATACCTTTTGTACCAGGGGTTTTTTCTCCGACTGAATTAGTCAATGCCTGGCAACATGGAGCAAAGGTAGTCAAAGTCTTTCCAATTAAGTCTCTTGGTGGTGCAGAATATATCCGCTGCTTGCAAGGCCCTTTAAAGCAAATTCCGCTAATTCCCACTGGAGGCATTACGATCGATAATGCTAGAGAAACGATCGACGCTGGCGCGATCGCTGTGGGTATTTCTAGTAACTTATTTCCTGACTCAGCAATTTTGAATGGTGACTGGTCGAGCATCACTAGCAGAACTAAAATTTTACTCGATAGGTTACAACCGCATTAACTGTATTTTAAAGCAAAATAAATCTGCTCCTCCATAGTTACTAGGTAAATATTAAAGAGCAGTTATTACCAGCTATAAATAAAAGTTTTTTTAAAGATCGCCACCGCGTAAAGCTAATAAAAATATTATTACAGGCCCAGAAACCATAATTAAGGTTACACAAAGCAGTTGAAAAATTACAGTGTAATTGATACCGCCCAAAGCACTAAAAATGTTTGTTACAAAGTCCATGTTTTCTCCTATTCAACAAAATTCAGATTTATAATAGTTACGGCTAAATCCTATGTATCACCATCTATAATACCTATCAACCATCTGCCGTTTCTCAGTAACTATATAAAAGTATATAAACTTTTATATAGTTACATGAATAATATTAGAATAAACCGACCACAAACTCAATTATTTAAAAGCTGTTAGCTCGATCGCGATCGAAACTATAGCAATTCTCATGTATCATGCGGTATGGTTGCCGTTATTTGTTACCCACTCCGTTACCTGGGTGTACCTTACAAAGCGCGAAACGCATCATTCAGCATCATTCAGCTTTGAACGCTGCGCCTAAATACAGCTTTCCTACTTGAGGATCGTCAAGCAAATTAGCTCCCGTCCCTTCAAAGCGATCGCGACCATTTTCTAAAACATATCCTCGATCTGCCATAGCCAATGCTTTTTTAGCATTTTGTTCCACCAAGACGATCGCTGTTCCTGTCTGATTAATTGCTTTTACCTGCTCTAAAACCGAATTAACTAATATTGGCGATAGTGCAGCAGAAGGTTCGTCTAAAATTAATAGATCGGGTTCTAACATTAGGGCTTTACCCATAGCCAACATCTGCCTTTCTCCTCCCGATAGAGTTCCTGCTTTTTGACGACGGCGAGTTCCCAGCTTGGGAAACATAGTATAAATCCGTTCTTTAATAGATGTCAGCGATCCATTACGGATAAAAGCTCCCATCTCCAAATTTTCTTCCACCGAAAGAGAAGCGAAAACGTTAGTTATTTGGGGAACGTAACCCATACCGAGTCTGACAATTTTATCAGATTTAAGTCCCGCAATATTTTTACCTTTAAAGATAATTTCTCCCCGTGCGGGAGTGAGCAAACCGAAGATAGCTTTAGCTAAAGTAGATTTTCCTGCACCGTTTGGACCAATTACCGCTACTAGTTCGCCTGGAGCGATCGCAAAGTTAATTCCCTGCAAAATATTGAGATCTTTGATGTATCCAGCATAAACATTTTTAACCTCTAAAAGATTCGTATTCATATATTTTTCCTATGTAAAAATATAGTTAAACATACCTAGTATGAAATACCTAATATGAACATAATTTAGCTAATAATAGTAGCGAATATAAATCTTGTGTAAAGTTAATATTTTAATTATGTAAATATTTGCTTCTATACAATAGATTTCATATACTAAGGGTCGAAATATCACAAGCTTTACAAAACGATTGTTGAGCGTCAGTTATATTTTCGGCGGAGCGCACGCTTTAGGTTAAATTAAATACTTAACGAGGAAAATGTTTCTGCTTATGCTTTAAGATCGAAACGTATATATATGCACGTAGGCATACATATATTCAATAGCTGGTGGATTTTTACATGACGTAGAGGTTAATTTATAAAATGAAAACTAAACATTTATCAGCAATCTTAGCTGTAGGAGCAATGAGCGTAGCTACTTCAACTGTAGCCAACTCGGCAGAAACTCCTCAACTAAATTTTGCTTGTGAAGTATCGCAAGGAGTTCCTACTACAGTAGCGCAATATGCTGGAGACGATACCAAACTGCCAATTTTTCACTGGAAAGAGGAAGTTTTGGCATCTAAATCGTCTTCTAGTCCTCAGCAACTATGCGACATGGTTTCGCAAAAGCTAGAAAATTACTCGGCACAAGGCTACGATCTATCGAAACTTAGTTTTATCGGGACTGCACAGGGTGAAATGCCTGTAATTTGCGCTAATACAGCAGGATCGCCAGACTGTAGTAAAGTTTTATTGACCTTATCTCCAGTAAACAATGCCGATAGTGTAGCTGACGAAGTTGTTAGCGGTATTCTTGAAAAAGATTTACCACATCAAAAAGAGATTGTGAGTAGTGACGAGAGAGGAGTACAATCCTTTGCCTATCAAGTCGATTTTTGGAGTTTACTAGGACTTAATCTAAAGTATATCGGTAAATAGCTTTGCAAAACTCAATTTGACTGTGGAGAATCTGCATTAAGCTTCTGGGTTACTTTTTCTAAGAGGGTAAGGGTAGGTGGATATTCCCCATTTATATCTTTAGATTCTTCGCAGTGAGCTTTAGCATCTTGATACTGCTCTAACTCATACAGAGCCTGACAAAGCTGAGTCCAAGCTAAATAATAGTCGGGTTTAACTTTTAATACTCGTCTGGTTGCGTACTCTGCTTCAGTCGGACGACCTAATTTTAATAAAACTTGACCTTTGTTAAACCAGCCACGATAAAACTCCGGATCTATTGCGATCGCCCTATTGTATTCTTCTAACGCTTTTTCATACTGCTCGGAATCAAATCTTGCCAAACCTCTACAGTTCCAAGCTTCGGCAAAATCTGGATCTACCTCAGTAGCTCTTTGACAAGAGGAAAACTTTTCAAAATGTTTGTTGAGTTTTCCTTGGGCAAATCCTTTATTACTCCAAGCTTGCGCGAAGTCGTCACGGTAAGATAATGCTCGATCGAACGCGGAGATCGCCCCTTCGTACTCTCCCGCTTCAATTAACGAGTTACCTTCATTGTAGTATTTTAGAGCCTGTAGCGAGTTCCAAATTCTAGGAGTTAAAAATAATAGTCCGATACTCAAAGGCAAAACTACGAATAATAATAGCCGTTTGAAGCCAGATGTTTTAACTTTAACAGGAGGATTATCGATCGCCGCAAAATTGCCCTTATTTACTGGCTCATCGCTTTTGTGAGGATGGAGAAGATCTTCAGTCGCCTCCCGAACATTTCGATAACGCTGAAGAAAATCATTACGCACCATTTTATCTAGTATAAAAGCAAGGTCGTCGCTACACTCAGGAGCGAGATCGTGCCAATTAATTTCCATAGTATCGCGATCGCGCGGTAGCTCATCGGGATGGATGCTAGTAAGTGCTTGAATTGCGGTAATTCCCAAAGCATAAATATCGCTATTAAAACGAGGACTTCCCATTTTTTGCTCGCTGGACATATAGCCAGGAGTCCCGATAACAACCGTCAAAACGTTCCCTCCATTCTGAGTCAAGGTCATGTTAGTGATTTCCTTTACCGCACCAAAATCAATTAAAAAGATCGATCCGTCAGAAGCACGACGGATCAAATTTGAGGGCTTGATGTCCCGATGAATGACATTATTTTGATGCACAAAGGCTAGTATTTCTAATACCTCGATTAAAAATTCTCTGACCTTAGATTCCGACCAGCGTTCGCCAGGAACGATTTCTGAGTGAGAGAGATCTTTTCCTTCAATATATTCTTGTACTAAATAAAACTCTTCATTTCCCTTGAAGTGAGCTAGTAACCGAGGGATTTGCGGATGCCCGTTTAACTTATAAACTATCTTTGCTTCATTATCAAACATTTTTTTGGCGGTCTTCAAAACAAAATCCTCGGTAGATTGAGGCTGTAGTTTTTTGACCACACAGAGGGGGGGAGGATTTCCAGGAAGATGGGTATCCTCTGCTATATAAGTTTCGCAAAAGCCTGTCGTTCTCAGACAATTAATAACTCTGTAGCGTCCTCCAATTAGCTCATCAGACATAAGGTTCGATCTAAAAAAGTTCAACTGAGGGAAATTAAAGATTAATAACTATTTAAACAATTAATTCGCAACAAAGAGCGAGCGGTAATATACAAGACTAGATCGAGGGATTTTTTCAAAAATATTATTTTACTTAAGTCTTTACCTTGAAGCAAACTAACGATAAATTAAGATATACCAGGAGTCGAACTATAATTGGGTCAGCCCGCGTTATCCGAAGGTGTCCCTGAACGGATATATGCCCAGGGGTATCGTGTACGGACACTTCGATATATCCGCTCCAGAAGCGATCGCTGCTGCGCGAGGGCAATATATGCGACCCTTACGCCCTTTGTCAGTGTTGGCAGCTATAAAGATCCCTCAATCTGTCGGGTGTTTAACTAAGTAAAATGCTTGATAATAGCCTCGGCAAACTCCGAACATTTTAGTGGTGGCTCTACAGGAGGATTCATTAATCTAGCTAAATCGTAAGTTACTTCCCCCTTAGCGATCGATGAGGCTATTCCCGTTTGAATCAAATCGGCAGCTTCTTGCCATCCCATAAACTCTAACATCATCACGCCAGAGAGAATAACCGAACCTGGATTAATTCGATCTAATCCTGCGTGTTTGGGAGCAGTACCATGAGTAGCTTCAAATATAGCGCAGGTATCGCCAATATTTGCCCCAGGACTCATACCCAGACCGCCGACAATGGCAGCAGCAGCATCTGAAAGATAGTCGCCGTTAAGATTCATCGTTGCCAAAATCGAATATTCATCGGGACGAGTTTGGATCTGCTGAAAAATACTGTCGGCAATGCGATCGTTAACCATCACCTTGTTTTTCCATTTACCCTCACCGTGGGTATCCCAAATCTGTTCTAAAACCTCTCGGACTTCTTCACAAATCTTTGCTTGTTTTTCTGGAGTTAAAGAATCATATCCAGGCTCGATTTTACGAGCATTATCTTCCATACTCAACTCAGCATCAGCTTCTTTATTACTGAGAATCCAAGACTCTCGTTCACTCACGCACTCATTTCTAAATTCACTTTTAGCTAGTTCATAACCCCAGTCACGAAAAGCACCTTCGGTATATTTCATGATGTTGCCTTTGTGGACTAATGTTACCTGCTGCTTCGGGCTAGGCAAAGTTAAAGCGTACTGAATCGCTTTTCTTACTAATCGTTGCGAACCAGTTTTGCTAATAGGTTTGATGCCAATACCCGCATCTAAAGGTATTTGTTTGTTGCCGTGTTCTGGAGTACTAGGAATCAGTTCTTGGTTGAGTAGTTCGATCAGTTTAGTACCGATCTCATCTCCTTTTTTCCATTCAATTCCCAAATAGATATCTTCTGTATTTTCTCGATAAACAATTACTTCTAGCTTCTCTGGGTATTTGTGAGGTGAAGGTGTGCCTTGATAGTATCGACAGGGACGTACACAGGCGTATAGCTGAAATATTTGTCTCAAAGCTACGTTAAGCGAACGAATTCCTCCACCAACAGGGGTAGTCAATGGGCCTTTGATTGCTATTCCATATTCTTTAATTGCGTCTAGTGTGTCCTGAGGAAGATATTGATACGTACCATATTTATCGCAAGCCTCATCTCCAGCGTATACTTTAAACCAATTAATCTTACGCTGTTCTCCATAAGCAGCCTTTACCGCTGCATCAATTACCTTCTCTGTCGCTGGCCAAATATCCACCCCCGTTCCATCGCCACGAATGAAAGGAATAATCGGATCGTCGGGAACGACTGGCTTGCCATCTTGAAAAGTAATCTTAGAACCAACGGTAGGAGCGGTAAGTTTTTCGTACATAAAATTAAATTTTGGTAAACAAAGAACCGAATATAGTGAATATAGCTACAGTACAATTAGATTATATAAATTTGACAGTAGCATTAGTTACCACCTCTTATTTACTCAGGTAAGATCGTTAGGATAAATTTTAAAATCTCGATTTAATAGTAAGAAGCAATCGCTCCAGACCAAACCGTGATAATATTTTCATAGCTGACGATGAGTACAAACACTTAACTAGTAACATTCAAGTTATTTGCCTTACTGTTTACTTTAAATTTATAGAGTTTCAATTGAGGTAGAATATTCCGCTGTGGAAGAAGAGCATATGGAAAATATTAGCGGTACTAAGCATCGAATATATTCGGAGACGGAGAAAAATCAACTAAAGTTAGTTTCTCAACTGTTGGATGAAGGCGAGGCTGGCTTGGACATTTTGATGGATTGGATGTCTCAAGTCGGTCAATCTGATAATTTAGCTTTAGGCAAAGCATATCAAAGTCTTTATCTCAATAAGAATCCACGAATTCAAGAATTCTTAGCGGGTCGCTATCCTCATGGTGTAGTACAGCTAAACTCAGAGCGCAATATTGATTATCAACCCTTACAGCAACTTTTAGCACAGCAAGATTTTCAGGGTGCTGATGTTGTAACCTTACAAAAGCTATGTGAACTAGCAGGTCTTGCTGCCATAGAGAGAAAATGGCTGTACTTTACCGAAGTTGAAAGTATTCCCGCAACAGATTTGCAAACTATAGACCGACTTTGGTTGATGTCTTCTGAAGGTAAATTTGGCTTTAGTGTCCAAAGACGAATTTGGTTGTCGGTGGGTAAAAACTTTTCTCAGTTATGGAGCAAAATAGATTGGAAGTCAGGCAATAGCTGGACGCGCTATCCAAAAGAATTTACCTGGAATTTATCCGCTCCCAAGGGTCATCTCCCCCTATCCAATCAATTAAGAGGAGTGAGAGTTATCGATGCTATTTTTGCTCATCCAGCTTGGAATACGCCAAAGTAAGTTAGAGAAGTTAGTTTGTTATTAACCAATCAAGGGAGATCGAATCTTTTACCGCGGAATGCGGTCAACGCAGACACCGTCGTTTTACGGCGGTGTAACGTTGACTAAGTTTGTAGTTTAATTATTAAATTCAAACCACAATTTTGGGACGGATATAGCGATCGCCTGAAAGGAATTTGTACTTTAAATGTTCGTTCTGATAGTTTTTCGGGAACTTTAGAAGTAGCAGGCTCAAAGAGTTGCAAATTCTTATTTATTTAAATAGATAAGAGTCGATCGCCAAGATTTTGTCAAGTCTTTGGTAATAAAGTACTTCTTCATATAGTTATCGAACAATGAACGATTTTACAAGTTTATTAGTTTTGGAAAACTCCGATTTACTGCATTTATGGTTTGCCAAATCGTTAATCCATCACTCGCTAAAACAAAGCAATATAATATATGACGCTGTAGATCGTCCCAAGATCGGGAAGTATCTAAGCTATTTTTAAGTCACGGATTAATTCCGCCACGTTCGTATCTAGGTGTGGTTAGACGAGACTTATCATAGGCGAAGCCAGAATACACGCCTAAGAACAGTTTAAGAAAGCTTCGAGCAACAGCAACGCAAAGGATGCGATCGCGAATGTCTTACATGGTACGGAATTTACTCGACTTGCGACCAAGATTTCACATTAGAGTCGGTCGGAGTTTTATCTAGTCGAGCTTTCTAATAATAGCTCAGGCGGTGCTGTAACCGTGGTGAACAATACCCCGCGCTCTTCAGCACTCCGCTTGCGTTTACTTCGTGACGTGACACCTCCCTTTGTGCGGGCAATCGTCCGTCAACCTACAATAATTCTTATTAAAAAATTAGTGATACAAGTGCAAGCAGTAGATTTAGGGTTTCCAGTCACCAATATGACTAAACCAAAAAACCAACTTTTCTGCCGTTTAGATGGTCTGACACCGCTAGCCAGAAAAGAACAGAGAGCAAAAGCTTTGAGCAAGCTAGGTCTGCTATCAACAGAAGCAGTTCCTACTTTTGAAGAAACTACCCAAAAAGCGGTAACTTTTTCTGGTGCGCCAATTGCTATTCTAGGTTTAGCGGTTGAAGACGAACTATGGTTCAAATCAGCAACGGGTTTAGCAACTATTGGGTTGACCGCTGAATTAGCTGCTCGCAGAAAAATAGCTCTTAATGAGTCGTTCAGCACTTATGTTATTGATAGTCAACAGCCTTTGGTTATTGAAAACACTTTTGTAGATTTAGTTTTTGCTAATAGTGTCTTAACCCAACATTACGGAATCAAAGCTTATTTAGGAGTTCCTCTAATGGCTTCTTCTGGAATCTGTATTGGAACTCTTTCGGTAATGGACTGGACCCAAAGAAAGTTTGACGATCGCGATATAGATCATCTAACTTTACTAGCTAGCTGGTGTTTGGGAGAATTTGAGCGCGATCGGCTGCATCAAAATCAATCGCAGTGGCAAACCGATCGTTTAGTATTACCATCGTTCGATTCAAATGTATCATCAGTCGATACTCCAACGACCCAAAGCGAGCAAAAGCCAGAAGAAAGTTCCCTCGTCGATACTACAACCGATCCAATTAAGCTTAAGTTGCTTTCACAATTGACTCAAGAATTAAAAACTCCCTTAACTTCCGTTATTGGTATGACTAGCGTGTTGCACCAAGAAGTATACGGTCCTTTAACTGACAAACAGAGAGAATACTTAGAAATTATTCATAATAGTGGTCAAAATTTGATTGCTTTAGTGGATGAAATTGTTAGTCTGGGAGTTGTAAACGACCGAGATTCTGCTTTAAACCTGGCTGCTACAGATCTCGAAATGTTATGTCAGCAGGTAGTTAATAGTCTGAGTGATACAGCCACACAACATCAGCAAGAGTTAAAGCTGTCTATAGAGCCTGGAAACAGAATTTGGTCTTTAGATAAAGAAAGGGTTCGTCAAGCTCTTTATTATTTAATTGTGAGTGTTTTAGAAATGTCCGAACCAGGAGGAGAGGTAAAAATTCACGTTTCCAAACGCGATTGCGCTTTGAATATTGCCGTAGAAGCTTTTCATCCCTGGCTAGGGGCAGACTTCGGCGAAGTGAAATCTGGCTATCGGGCCGTAACTAAAGCTTTGGGTTTAAATCGTTCTGATAATAGTGATGACATTAATCCCAAAATAGGCAATACATTTAAGAGCGATTATCCGACCGGTATTGGCGATCGCCAAGTGTTAACAGCTTCGAGCTTAATGACGGTAATTAACAATGAAAAGGCTTCTAACAGTAAAGGTACTAATAAAATTCCTCGCAATCTTTTAGGACTGCTGTTTTGCTGTCATTTAACCGAAATACATGAAGGTAGGGTTGTGGTTCGGGGTTCTGAGTCTAATTACCGCTATTTACTTCAATTCCCTAAAGCTCAACCAGAAGCTGCTTCTACCGCTAATGTATAGTCAAGTTTGCCACACAAATACTAATCAAAAGTAGTTTAGATAACGTCGAGTTATTTCGATTAAATTTCAAATTACTTTTAGACGTAGTTTAGGATAAGAATGTCAAAATTAAAACCTAATAATCTTATCCATGAAATCGGCTTGGTCTATCATTATGCTCTCAAGGCCACAACTATATCGGTGGCAAAGAGGTAGCTACCTTCATTCCCTTGTTGGTTGTCTGTCAGGTTGGCAACAGGGAAGCTGGCTATTTCAATGGTCTGAAACGATTGCAGCTTGTTTGATTAGTATAATTTTTCTGCTCGCGCCTTTTGTTTCTACTTCTCTGATTGGAGTATTGTCGGTCGCGGTAGCTTTCTATTGGATTTTAACGATCCTTACCGCATCTGCTTTACCAGTAATTACTCCCATACATATTTTAGTCTTTTTATATTGGTGTATTGCCACCATTGCTACAGCTTTTTCACCAGTAAAGTCAGCAGCTTTAAACGGCTGGATTATCTTAACTCTTTATTTAGTTTTATTCGCTCTAGCATCTCAAATATTGCGATCGCCAAAATTCTGCAACTGGATTATCACTAGCTTTTTATTAACCGCATTAGTAGTTAGTGCCTATGGTATTCGTCAGGAGTTTTTTGGCGTACAGCAGCTAGCCACTTGGAACGATCCGACTTCGGCTTTGGCAAACGATACCAGGGTTTATAGTTATCTTGGTAATCCTAATTTGTTAGGTGGTTATTTATTACCAGCGATCGCTTTAAGCGCGGGGGCGGTTTTTATTTGGCGCGGTTGGATTCAAAAAACTCTAGCAGTAATTATGGTATTAGCTAATTCTGCCTGTCTCTATTTTACCGATAGTCGAGGTGCTTGGTTAGCCATGGCAGTATTGATTAGTGTCTTACTATTGCTGTTTTACGGATGGTGGCGAGAATATTTACCCCGATTTTGGCAGGTTTGGCTGTTGCCTCTGGTGTTTGGTAGTCTGGCAGCAATACTCTTAGCAGCGTTTATTTTTTTAGAACCACTGCGCTTGAGGTTAACTAGCATTTTTGCAGGTAGAGAAGACAGCAGCAATAACTTTCGGATTAACGTTTGGGAAGCCTGTTTTAGAATTATTGAAGATTATCCTTTACTCGGCATCGGCCCTGGAAATGACGCTTTCAATCAAATTTACCCCCGCTACATGAACTCGCGATATCCTGCCCTTAGTGCCTATTCGGTTTATTTAGAGCATATTGTCGAAATGGGGTATCTCGGCTTTGGCTGCTTCTTGTGGCTTTTAGCAGTTACCTTCAATCATGGTATTCGTCAAATAGCTCGTTTGCGCTCTAATAAAGACAGAAGAGGAATATATTTAATTGCTGCGATCGCAGCTACAGCTAGTCTTGCTTTTCATGGCTTCGTCGATACCGTTTGGTATCGTCCTCAAATTAATACTATTTGGTGGTTAGTTTTAGCCATTGTTGCCAGCTTCTATGATAATGTTGACTACTCTCAAGTTAACAGTCAACAGTCAACAGTCAACAGTCAACAGTAATCAGTAATCAGATGCGAACGATCGCCGAAATTAACGATAAAATCAGCCGTGGTCGGGCTATTGTCTGGACAGTAGAAGAAGTAAAAGCCAAGGTAGCCCAGTTGGGTGTCAGCCAGGTATCAAAACAAGTGGATGTTGTCACCACTGGGACATTCGAGCCGATGGAGTCCTCTGGGGCAATTATTAACTTGGGACATACCGATCCCCCGATCAAAATTCGCTCCTGCTGGCTAGATGGAATATCTGCTTATGCTGCCTTTGGTGCAGTCGATCTTTATCTGGGTGCAACCGCCACAGCCGACTACAATCTTCAGGAAACCGATCCTAATTTACGCGAGGGAGTCGGTTGGGAAAGAGGAGGTGGTCATGTTATCGAAGATTTAATTGCAGGCAAATCGATTTCATTAAAGGCGATCGGACAAAAAACTGACTGTTACCCACGGGCAATCTGGGAAAATACCATTACCAAAAATAATATCAATCAGTTCTATCTATTTAATCCCCGTAATCTCTATCAAAACTTTATCGTCGGGGTAAATGGAGGCGATCGCACTTTATATACCTATTTAGGAGCTTTACAGCCAAGACTGGGCAATGCAGTTTATTCTAATCCAGGAGCAATTTCACCCTTACTCAACGACCCAGACTTAAATCTAGTTGGGATCGGTACGAAAATCTTTTTCGGTGGGGGGATTGGCTATATTGCCTGGGAAGGAACGCAGCATTTCCCACTACAAAAACGTTTACCCAATCGTACTCCTATCGGTCCTGCTGCTACGGTAGCCTTGATTGGCGATGCCAAACAAATGAACGCTGCCTGGGTTAGAGGCTGCTACTTTAAAAATTACGGACCCTCTCTAATGTTAGGAGTTGGTTTGGCTTTGCCCGTACTGCGAGAAGAGGTCATTCAAAATTGCTCGGTAAGCGATCGCGATATAGTCGTTCCCGTGATTGATTTTTCGATTCCGCGTCGAGTTCGTCCTACATTCGGTTTAGTTAGCTACGAACAGCTACAAAAAGGTCATGTAACTATTGATGGCAAAACTGTCAGAACTGCACCCTTAGCAAGTAAATATCTTTCTCTACAGGTAGCTCAGGAGTTAAAGCAGTGGATCGTTGCAGGAAAATTTACTTTAACAGAGCCTGTCGCATCGTTACCAAGCGATCGCGTTTTTATGCCTCAAGACAATAATAGATCGATTATCTCTTTAGAATAACCGTTCTATTTTAATATTGTTTGACAGCAATTCAAATTATTGCTTCTTTTTAGGTTTAGGTCTTGCGGTAGGGCTAGGTCGGTCGGTGCGACTAGATTTAAGCTGAATTTTTTTCGGGTCTTTTTTAAACTTTGGCTTGCGTTTTTGAGCAAAACCGAGGTCTGTCCCCTCTTCAATTACTAAATCTTCGCCCTGAAGACGAACTTTTAAGTCCCAAAAGCGTTTTAATGGCTTTTGGCTCAATACTCCCTTTAATTTTAGCTTGAAAAATTTTGGTTTATCTCCTTCCTTGCGGGGAAACTGCTTGATTTTGACGATAATAATTTCCTCTTCTGTAGAGTAAAAAATTACTTCTCCCCGAATCGAGAAATAACCGTGTTCTGCATCTACGCTATTTGCCTGTTCTTCTTCAGACTGACTTAAGGTTTCTGGCTCCCATACGCCCACAATTTGAGCGTGAAGGCGATCTTCCTGCATCTTGGTTCTAGGATAAACCACCCACAGGTGTTCTTTTTCTAAGTCAAGATGATTTTTAAGCAGGCTAATAATACGACCCAACAAAACCGCTTCTATTTCTGCTCCATCAGTCGCGATCAAAGTACCCTGAGTCATCTGTTCGGCACTCTGTTGATATTTAGCCTGAATTAGACCGATAGCACGATATTGACGTGGATGAGAAGGAGGTGGAATTGGTTGTTTCCTTTCTAGAGTAGAATCTGTCTGCGGATTAGATGAGACAGAATCTGGAGATTGATTGGACATAGTAGATTCAGCCGAGTGATTGACAGCAGTAGATTGATTGGTTTTTTTAGGACTATTTTTAGCCGAATTCATAGGACGAGCTTATAGCGCAAATGTTATTAAAGGATATGCAAAGGATTTGTATAACCACAGCACATTTTTTGCTAAAGAAAATGTAAGAGAGATTGAGTTATCCAAGAGATCATATTTTATACTCTCATGGAATTCAAAATAAGCCTTACTCTTTATATGTCTAAACAAAGCTATAGTAGTTGGCGCAGATATTTATAATTGACAATGTTAATACTAAATGTAACACCATGACTATAGCTAACAAATAAAGTATAATCTGCCAGTAATAATCCGTAAGAACATGAAAAAAAAGCGCGGTAGTTGGATTTATCTCATCTTGGGGATAATGTTATTTTCCTTAATAACTGTCTCGGCACTACCTTTAATTGGTAGCGTAGTAGAAGGACAAGAATTTACTAAAAATAGCAATAATGAAACGATCGCATTTACCAACACCCAATTAGCAATGTTAGAAGCAGAGGCTTCTGGCTATCAAAAAGTTTTAGAACGCGAGCCAAACAATGAGACGGCTTTAAATGGTCTATTAGAAATTAGATTACAACAAAAAGATATTTCAGGGGCGATCGCTCCTTTAGAAAAGTTAGCAAAACTGCACCCACAGCAAACTGAATACGCTATCTTACTAGCTCAAGCCAAACAGCAGCTAAATGATTATGAAGGAGCAGTAGCAGTCTATAACGACGTGCTTGCAGAGCATCCAGGAGATCTTTATGCTCTTAGTGGCATTACCAACTTATATTTAGTACAAGATTTGCCCCAAAGAGCGATCGCCTTGTTGAAAAAGACTATTCAACTAGCTGAAGGGGATAGTCCTGTAGCTGCGTCTGTCGATCGCGAGGCGGTAGAGCTATTGCTGGGAGATTTATATACTAATCAGGAACGATATGGAGAGGCGATCTCTCTCTATGATGAAGTAGCTAAAGCCAATACAGATGATTTTCGCCCTATTTTAGCTAAAGCTTTGGTTTTTGAGAAACAGGGAGATTTAACAGCAGCCAAACCGTTTTTAGAGCAGGCTTATGTAGCTGCACCAGAAGCATATAAGGATCGCATCGGTGATGAAATGGAGCGGATAGTTAAAGGAATTAAACAGCAAGAATCGAATAAGGAGTAAGGAATAAGGAACAAGGAATCAGGAATGTTTGTTTTTTATCGTACTAGGTTAAGTTGTGTAACTCTTAACTTAAGATAGTTAGAAGTCAAAATATTTGTTGAGATAAGTCTGTGGAAGCGAGAGAGCCGTTTGCAAGTTGGGCATCATATCATCTGTTGAAATGGTCGCTGGTTAGCCCCATACTACATACTTATTTTAGAATCAAAATCTACGGAGCGGACAATGTTCCAAAATCGGGAGCAGCGATCGCCGTTAGTAATCACGCTAGCTATTTCGATCCTCCTGTCTTATCTAATTGTGTCGGTCGTCCTATAGCCTTTATGGCAAAAGAAGAACTATTTAAAGTCCCCGTATTTAAGCAGGGAATTGAGCTTTATGGAGCATATCCAGTAAAGCGTAGTACGGGCGATCGCGCTGCCCTCCGCGCCACCACAACAGCTTTAGAATCTGGATGGATTGCAGCCATCTTTCTACAGGGGACTCGCTCGGATGATGCCAAGATTACCGACCCCAAACTCGGTGCAGCTTGGATTGCAGCCAAGGCGCAAGTTCCCTTATTACCTATTAGTCTCTGGGGTACAGAGAAGATTCTCAAAGGTTCATCCTTTCCCAAACCCGTAGGCTTGACCGTTCGTATTGGCGAGATAATTGCCCCTCCCCCTTCTAGCAAAAAAGCCGACCTGCAAGCAGTTACCGAAGAATGTGCGACCGTAATTAATTCCCTACACGATTTAGGTCGATAATTATGTATATCTTTGGTCGATAAAATTATTCTAACTTTGGAATGACTTATTGTTATGAGTTATTAGATTTAATGATAGTAATTTTGAAGAAAAAAGATTAGATATTATGACTTCAACAAACGCGGGCGAACAGGCAATTAGTAAAGCAGCAGAATTAGGACTTTCAAGTCAGTTAGATGAGGCGGAAAATTTAGATGTAGATATTCGTACTAGTCCTTTAGACATCATGCAGGGTGAGATAGATTCTGTCAGCGTTAAGGGCGAAGGTTTGGTGATGAAAAAAGAACTACGAGCCGAAAAACTGAGGATAGAAACTGGTAGTATTTCAATCAACTCTATGAAGGCTGCAATGGGTAATATTGAGCTTACTCATCCTACGGATGCCAGAATGCTTGTAGCATTAAAGGAAGAAGATCTTCAAAACGCTTTTAACTCAGAATATATTAAAGATAAACTGCAAAACATAGAGATTGAATGCGAAGGAAAAAAAGCCAAAGTCAAAATTGATGGAATAAACTTTGCCCTACTTGATGATGGAAAAATAGGCTTGAAGGCAGATGTTTATTTAGGCGAACAAGATAGCCCTGAAAAAATTAGCCTGACTGCTATTCCTAAAATTGACAATGCTGGTAACTGTATAAAATTAGAATCAGTTGAATATCTACAAGATGCAGGTTCTAATTTAGAAGTGGCTAAAGCGATCGTTAATAGTGCCGAAGAAATACTAGATTTGCGTAACTTTGAATTAGATACAATGTCTTTGCAAGTTAGAAAATTAGATGTAAAACTTGGCAAATTAACTATCGAAGCGGATGCAGAAATTAGAGATTTTCCTGACGCTTCTTAACTGTTGCTAATAGAATACATAAAATTATTCACGATCTATCTCGAAACTAATAGCTTGTTTGAAAATTAATATACATGAAAACGTTTAGTTTTGCTCCAAGCGAAGATAAATTTGTAGTAAATTAAAACTATTTACTATGCTAAATAGATAAATTCATTTCTCTTAAATAGCAATACTTTCTAGAAGAAATGAATTTATTTGTTAAATTTATTCTATGTTAAATTTCCAATACTCTAGTCTAATTGATGTCCCAGTAGAGACAGTTTGGCAGTTTTACGAACGTCCTGATATTCTCGAACTACTTACCCCACCTTGGCAACCTGTAAAAATCATTCGTCGTGAGGGAGGATTGGACGTAGGGGCGATAAGTGAGTTTCGTCTATCTCTGGCGGGAATTCCCGTGCGCTGGATTGCTACCCATATTGAATGCCAACCAAATCGCCTGTTTGTAGACGAACAAACCGATGGACCAATGGATTCTTGGGTTCACCGCCACGAGTTTAAGCCAGAAAACGGTAAGACTAGATTGACCGATGCGATCTCCTATGAAATTCCTGGAGGATGGTTGTCTGAATTCATCTTAGGTTGGTGGGTAGATTCTCGACTCAGAGATATGTTTCGCTATCGCCATGAAGTAACTAAAAAGCAGTGTGAGGGATAAAAAGCTGCATTAGGTAGTTTTTTAAGAAATAGGAAGTAGGGTAGGGGCGAACCGCGGTTCGCCCCTACTATATATGTAATAATCTTTGCTACTTCTACTACTAAAATGTTTACAAATGCAAGATATCGTCGCTGGAATTATTTATTACTCATTGCTAGCTTATCTGTTATAGGTGTAGCAACTATATATCCCTTCAGATTTGTAATTCCTGAAGGCTTATCTATTAAGTCGATCTTAGAATCGTTTAAATATAGCAGTAGTATTAAAGACTATACACAGAATATTTTATTGTTTATTCCTTTAGGAATTAGCATATCTGCGATCGCCACCCATCGAAAACTTGGCAATTGGTCGATTTTAATCGGTTGTTTAATCGGTGCTGCGGTATCGACTACCGTTGAGTTAACTCAGCTTTTTTTGTCCGTTCGTGTTTCTAATTTAACTGATATTATTTGTAACAGCTTGGGTGGGTTGGTAGGAGCAGCTTTATATTATTGGCGTAAAGATCTAATTAACTTTGCTATTGGGGTAATTATCGATCGCCGTAGACTTAGTTTTAAATCTTTATCAATTGCAATCTTTAGCTATTGTACGATTGTGGCTGTAGCAATCTGGGTCTTGTTGGTTAATGCTAATTTATCTAATTGGGACGAAGATTTTTATTTGATAATTGGTAATGAGATAACAGGCGATCGCCCTTGGAATGGATACTTAAATAGTCTGTATATTAGCGATCGTAGTTTGGAGCAATCGCATTCTAGCGCAGCAATATTTAACCCCGATGATTTTTTCTCGCGATCGGATGATGTAATTGTCAGTTTGAAATCTACTGGTGACGATCCTTCTTTACAGAACAGTGAGCATTTTGATTTATTTTGGTACAATGCCTTATCTGCATCCAATCCTATTACCAGCGATCGAGTAGGTTCAGGTTCGGGTATTTTATTAAACAAGCAGCATTGGTTGAAAACACCACAGCCAGTATCGTTTATCAATCGACGACTAAAAAATAGCAGCGAATTTAGTCTTTTTCTCGACCTTGCAACTAACGATCTTACTCTAAGCGGTCCTGCGAGGATTATCTCTTTATCTAATGGCGTATACCGTCAGAATCTACTACTCGCACAAGCAGGAAAGAACTTAATTTTTCGCTTACGAACTCCAATTACAGGAAACATTCCGCTTCAGCCTAAATTTATCTTACCTGACTTCTTTAAAAACTCAAGCGATCGCCAAATTTTAATTACTTTTGCCAAGCGCAAGTTAACTTTCTATATCGATGGAGTAGAACAATATTCTTTTGTATTCGATCCTTCGGTTAGCTTTTATAGTTATTTACCGTGGAATATATCCAACTGGACAATTAATTTAAAAGAACCAAATACAGCCCAATACCGGCAGTTTTTTTACTTGATAATTATTGTGCCTTTAATAGTCTTGTTTGGAAAATTAACTTATTTATTTGTTTGCCGATTATTATATGGCTAAAGCGCAGTGAATAATGTTGTTTAATATACTATTTACTATTATTTGCTGAATATTATTATTAATTTTTAACCGATTGAGCGATTATTTTCTAAGCAGTTTAAAAGTATTTGTTTGCTAATTATTTAACAAATATATAAACAAGATAAAATTATATAGTAATCAGGAATAATTTATAATAAACCCTCTCTTATCTTGACTCCGTGTTCTCCGTGCCTCCGTGGTTTATCAAAAAAAATATTCTCACAAATGATTGACGATTGCTACAAATAGCAGTCTAAAAATAATAAAATTGTAAATAGCAGATCTTTCAAAATAAATAGTTATAAGAAGACCTTAAACTTATTTAGTTAATAGCTTTGACCAACTTAAGGTTTGAAGCGATATAAAAAATAGCCTTGTGGGAATAATAGTTATATTGCTCTGCCCGAACTCGCGTTAATATAAGATGCCAACAATATTTAACAAAAAAAGATTTTATGTAATAGCTATAGGCTTAATAGTTACTACATTGGGATCGAAATTAATTTTGACCAGACAAAATCGTAATTATTGGAGTAAGAAGCAGCAATTTTTAGCTCAACCAGTAGTTGCGATCGCTGAAGATCCTACAGATACACGCAATAATTTTTTACTAGCAGCAGATTTAATCGATCGCCAACAGGGCGAAGAAGCTCTAGCAAAATTGCAGGGTTTAGAGCGAGAATATCCGTTGATGGCTGCTTATGTATTACTGTCTAAAGGAAAGGCTTATCAGCTAGAACAACAGGAGCAAAAAGCCGAATCAACCTGGCAGGAATTACTAAAAAAATATCCTACTTCTGCTGCATCTGCCGAGGCATTATATTTGTTAGGTAAATCTAATCCTGCTTATTGGCAACAGGCGATCGCCCAATTTCCCTTTCACCCCCGCACCATCGAAATTATTCGCCAACAGTTGAGCCAAAATCCTAACCAGCCAAAGTTGATGGCGATCTTAGTTAAATACACTCCCGACGATCCTGGAGTGGACGAGATGAGAGAGCGTTTGGTCAAAGAATATGCCAGCCAGCTAACACCTGAAGAATGGGAAGCGATCGCCGATAACTATTGGTTGAAGTGGGACTATGGTAAGGCGGGTAAAGCTTATGCTAAAGCACCCGTTACTCCTCGTAACCTCTATCGTGCGGGTAGGGGTTATCATTTAGGCAAGGCTACAACTACTGCCAAACAGTACTATCTTAAGTTGATTCAGCAGTATCCAGAAGATGATTATACTGGCTGGGCTTTACGGCGTATTGCTACTTTGGGTAGCAAAAGAGAAGGCGTGACATATTTAGATATGGCGATCGCGCAATTCCCCAAACACGCACCGGAGGCTTTAGTAGAAAAAGCCAAATTACTTGAAACCCTCAACAGCCCTAAGTCGGCTAATAATGCGCTACAAACCCTCTTAACCGACTACAAACACTCCGAAGCAGCAGCAGAATACCGCTGGAATATGGCGAGTAAAAATGCCCAGTCAGGAGATTTGACAACGGCTTGGCAATGGGCGCAACCTATCGTAACTAATAACCCAGATAGTGCGATCGCACCCAAGGCTGGCTTTTGGGTGGCAAAATGGGCGCAAGAGCTTAATCGTCCCGAAGATGCTACCACGGCATATAAATCTGTGTTAACCCGCTTTCCCAGATCTTATTATGCCTGGCGAAGTGCAGTAGCTTTAGGCTGGGATGTCGGAGACTTTACCACGGTGCGAGACAAAGTTCCCCAGGTAGTCAAGGCGAGTAAAATTATTCCCCCAGGAGGTTCGCCAACTTTTCAGGAACTATATAAACTAGGCTTAGAATCAGAAGCCTGGGGGCAATTTCAAACAGAAATCAGCGATAAATCTAAGTTATCTATAGCCGATGACTTTACCCTGGGCTTATTGAAACTAGATCGGGGGCAAAATCTGCGGGGTATTAATCAGATCTGGTATTTACAGGATCGAGATTCTCCCGAAGACAAGCAACAGTGGCAACAGCTACGTCAAACTCCCGAATACTGGCAGGCTTTATATCCCTTCCCCTACGAAGATACTATTTTAGAATGGTCGAAACGGCGACAGCTTAACCCTTTGCTAGTTACTTCCTTAATTCGTCAAGAATCACGATTCGAGCCAGAGATCGAGTCATGGGCGGGGGCGTTAGGTTTAATGCAGGTAATGCCCGCTACAGGTCAAGATGCAGCCAAAAACATTGGTTTATCGGACTATTCGTTGACTAATCCCGAAGATAATATCAACATCGGTACTTATTACCTAGACTTTACTCACAAGAAATACAACAATAACTCAATGTTGGCAGTAGCTAGCTACAATGCAGGACCAAATGCGGTAGCTAAATGGGTATCTCGCTATGGGTTGCAAGATGCGGATGAGTTTGTCGAAAAAATACCTTATAAAGAAACTAAAGGGTATGTAGAATCGGTGTTTGAAAACTATTGGAACTATATGTTGATTTACAATCCAGAGGTAAATAAGTTGTTTGAACAACTCGATACTTAGTAAGTTTTCGAGCTTAGTTAGTGAAAGAATCTTAGTAGCGATCGCCAACAATTTGATGCCAGACGATCGCTACGTAGGGTGGGCAAACAATAATATTAGGCAATAGAATACTGGCTAAATGTACCCCTAAGACTTTAATTTCTTTTCCTCTATTTCTTGAATATAAAATAGTAGCTCTACCAATAATACTGAGAATAGCTACAGTGCAAGATAAGTAAAGAAAGCCTGCAATAAATACCCATCCTAAAGATAGATCGTCATTTCCATTTGGTAAATTAGTAACGACTATCAGGTCATAGATAGCAAATGCAATTACAGTTAGCCAAAAAAAAGCATAAGCAGTTAAATATTTTTTATTAGGCATTATGTGAGCCAGAAAATAAAAGAATACTGGCAATACCGATGCAATTGCTAAAATCCCATATACAAACATTTATATAACAATTGAATTTATAATTTTATAGTACCCATATTAAACACATAGAACACTCATCACTAGTTAAGAGACTGCTAAATTATTGTTCCCCAATTGCCAGCAGGTTCAAGCATTCAATCGCGATCGCAGCAGGATTTATTTTGAACATAGATAACTATTGGCTCTAAGGATTCGATATATTAGATATCTAAGACAATTTCCCCCTGCAGATTAGGAGATTTAAGTTTTGACCATCGCTTTTGATAATCCCATTGACTCGACTATAGCCAAGCCAGCCAGATATCTAGGTAACGAACTTGGTGCAGTGCATAAACCTTGGACAGATGCCGAGGTGCGTTGGGTGCTGACTTATCCTGAAGTGTATGAAGTGGGCGCATCAAACTTGGGTCATATTATTCTCTACAATATAATTAATGCTCAACCGCAACAGTTATGCGATCGCACTTATCTCCCCGCGCCCGATCTATCGGCGAAGTTAAGAGAAACTAACACTCCGTTGTTTGCTTTAGAGTCTAAACGTCCTCTACAAGACTTTGATATTTTAGGCTTTAGTCTCAGCTACGAACTTGGGGCGACAAACATCTTAGAAATGCTTAGTTTGGCACAGATTCCTCTGACTTGGAAAGAAAGAGATACAGGGGATTATCCGTTAATCTTTGCAGGGGGACAAACCGCTACTTCTAACCCCGAACCCTATGCGGATTTCTTCGACTTTATTGCTTTAGGTGATGGTGAGGAATTATTACCAGAAATAGGCTTAGTTATAAAAGAGGGTAAGGCAGCAGGACTGAGTAAAGAGCAGATTTTACTAGATTTAGCGCAAGTTCCAGGGGTTTATGTACCCAGGTTCTATGAAATGGCTGAAGATGGTTCGGTGCATCGAATTACCTCGGATGTACCCAAACGAATTTTACGGCGGGTGGCTACGCCTATTCCGGCATATTCTATCGGTTTAGTGCCTTTTGTGGAAACCGTACACGATCGCCTTACCGTAGAAATAAGAAGGGGATGTACTCGCGGTTGTCGTTTTTGTCAGCCAGGAATGCTAACTCGCCCTGCTACAGATGTCGAACCAGAAAAGGTAGTAGATGCGATCGAAAAGGGAATGCGGGCTACTGGCTACAATGAGTTTTCCTTATTATCTCTTAGCTGTTCGGACTATCTGGCTTTACCTGCGGTGGGAATGGAGATTAAAAACCGCTTGCAGGAGGAAAATATTTCTCTGTCTCTCCCCAGTCAGCGGGTAGATCGTTTTGACGACAACATCGCCGATATTATCGGTGGCTTGCGTAAGTCTGGGCTTACTTTCGCCCCCGAAGCTGGTACGCAGCGGATGCGGGATGTAATTAATAAAGGATTAACTAACGAAGAGTTACTGCGGGGTATTCAAACCGCCGTGGCACGTGGCTGGAGTAAGGTCAAGCTGTACTTTATGATTGGCTTACCTGGGGAAACCGACGTGGATGTAGTTGGCATTGTGGATACAGTGCGCTGGTTGCGTCGCGAATGCAGTCAGATTAGCAACAAACGCCTCAACTTTAACATCACTATTTCTAACTTTACTCCCAAACCCCATACGCCTTTCCAGTGGCATTCTGTATCGACTAGCGAGTTCTTACGCAAACAAGAATTGCTCAAGTCGGAGTTTCGTCGAGTGCGGGGAATCAAAGTTAACTATACCGATGTCCGTATCTCTGCCATGGAAGATTTTGTCGGTAGAGGCGATCGCCGTCTATCAGCCGTAGTCAAACGCGCTTGGGAACTCGGTGCGGGAATGGATTCTTGGTGGGAAAACTTAGATAAAGCTTATGGTGCTTGGGAACAGGCGATCGCCGAAGCGGATCTAACCTGGAAATACCGTCAGGTAGAAAACGGCGAGTGGAACGTATTTGAGGAAGGAGGAACGAGGAGCGAGGAACGAGGAGAAGTATTTAATAAGGAACGAGGAACGAGGAAGGAGGAACGAGGAGAAGTATTAGATAGCGCAGTTGATATGCCTTTGTCTTGGGATCATATCAATACAGGAATCAATAAGGAATGGCTCAAAGAGGACTTAAGAAGGGCTTTAGAAGCTGCTACAGTACCCGACTGCGCTTTTGAAGGCTGTTCTCACTGTGGTGTTTGTGGAACAGATTTCGGACACAATATCGTAGTAAAGCCCCCAGAAATTCCTAAATTTGAAGGACATTTTAAACCCAACCAAGACAAAGAACAAAAGATCCGAATGTGGTTTGGCAAGATAGATGAAATGGGCTTAATCAGTCATTTAGATTTAGTTCGCCTGTTCGATCGCGCCATTCGTCGGGCTGCTTTACCGATTTCCTTTACAGGTGGATATCACCCTGGGCCAAAAATTGCGATCGCCAACGCCCTCTCTTTAGGTATTACCAGTAACGGGGAAATAGTAGACTTTGAACTTACCGACGATCTAGATGTCGAAGAATTTCGCACCCGATTAGCTGCTCAATTACCAGAGAATATTCCAATTTACAAGGTAGAAGACATCGATCTCAAATCTCCTAACGCCAGCCGTTTGATGGATAAGGCAGAATATCTTATTACCGTGCAGGTAGCAGATAATCCAAACTGGCAACAGTGGATCGATGCTATTAATAGCAGTCAGGAAATACTTCGGGAGAAGTTTACCAAGTCTGGAAATAAGCAGGTAATTAATTTACGCGATCGCCTATTTTCTCTTGACTTAGAATCTGATGCAGGTAATAAAGCAGTTATACGCTTTACTGGTAGCTGTCGCAATGATGGTACTAACTTATCTCCAGATAATCTAGTTTATATGTTGGAACAGATTAGCAAAGTTGAGGTACAGTTGCTTAATGTCCATCGTCAACAACTAATTCTAAGCTAGGGCTAATTGAAATTAATAATTTAAGCGATCGCATCAAAGATGGTCAGAAGTACCCTGTTTTGTTTTGTCAACATTTTAAACTGATGTATTTAGAATAATAAACTATTCTTAATTAAACACTTATTAGAATTTTGCATCTTAAGCAAAATCGTTTTAATAACTAGCCTTGCACCTGTTAAATTATTAATATTTGAGCGAAGTCGAGATAACCCTCGGCTTTTTTTGTAAAAGAATAAATTACTGGTAGGGAACTGATAAATGTTAAATAATAAATGTTGAATGATAAATGAAGTGACAAATATCTATATAGTTATTTTAGAGTCGATGGCTAAGTAATTTAGAATCGTTGATAGTAACAAAAAGGAATATTAAATTTGATTAGAAAACTCAGTATTCAGTTTAAGCTAATGCTGATGCTTTTGGGTGTTTGCATTAGCTCAATTATTGCGATCGCCTATGTTGGTTATAACAACGGTCGCTAAGCTCTCAACAACAGTATTAGAAATCAGCTAATTAGTCTCAGAGAAACCAAAGCTCACGAAATTGAGAGTTACTTTCAAACAGTTGGCTCACAGGTTCAGACCATCAGCGAAATTGGCAGTGTTGCCCAGACCATAAAAGAATTAAAGGTAGCTTATCAAGAACTTAATGAACGCTCAATGCCGATTGATTGGAATAATAGACTAAAAGAGTATTACAATCAAAAGTTCTTACCCAAATTAGAGTCAAACACAGAGGGCAAACCGCTACTATTTTCCTATCTTCCTCGAAATACTCCTGCGCGCTATTTACAATATTTATACATTGCTGCTAATACATATCCAGTAGGAAAAAAAGAATTTCTCAACCAAGCCAATGATGGCAGTAAATATAGCGAAATTCATCGTAATGTTAATCCAATATATGGTAATTTGATCGAAAGATTTGATTATTACGATCTATTCTCGATCGATGCTGAAACAGGAAATATTCTCTATACAGTAGCCAAAGAAACTGACTTTGCGACTAATATATTCAGCGGTCCTTACGCAAGTAGCAACTTAGCTGATGTAGTCCGTAAGGCAGCTGAAGGTAGAAATCCAGGTTTTGTGGCTGTTTCTGATTTTGAACCCTATCGAGCTTCTTACGGTATCCCTGCTGCATTTGTCGCCAGTCCGATCTTTGACAATTCGCAGCTAATTGGCATTCTGGCTTTTCAATTGTCGATCGACAAGATCGATCGCATTATGACTAGCGATCGCAATTGGTCGCAAAACGGCTTGGGTAAAACGGGAGAAACCTATTTAGTCGGACCCGACTATGGAATGCGGAGTACGTCTCGCTTCTCGATCGAACAACCAGAAAAATATTTTGAAGCGATCGCAGCAGAGGGGCTACCTGAAGATGAAGTTGCTCTGATCGAAGAATTCAATACTTCTATTTTGCATCAACAGGTAAAAACTCCAGCGATTGAAAAGGCTTTGGATAACCAAACAGGTTTTGCTGTAGTCGAAGATTATCGCGGAAGATCGACTCTGAGTGCTTATGGCCCGCTAAAGTTAAATGGTTTAGACTGGGTAATTAACGCTCAAATTAACACAGCAGAAGCTTTTGAGCCGACTAGAGTTTTTCAACGTCGGGTGCTTTTAGCAACGGCGATTATTGTTTTATTAGTGACTCTTATAGCCTCAATACTTTCTTACTACTTTGTTCGTCCGATTCGCACCCCGATCGATGGTTTTCGTCAGGTAGGAAAAGGTAGTACCGATGTTAGAGTTTCAGTACAGTCTAGAGATGAATTTCACGAATTAGCTACTTCTTTTAATGAGATGGTAGATAATTTAGACCGACAAAAGAAATTGATCGAGCAAAAAAATGAAGAAAATGAACAGCTTTTGTTGAGCATACTGCCAGAACCAGTAGCTAAGAGAGTTCAGCTAGGAGAACAAGATATTGGCGATAGTTTTTCTAATGTTACGGTCTTATTTGCCGATCTCGGAGGCTTTATGGAGTTATCGGAAACTCTGCCAGCGAACGAGACAGTAAGTTTATTAAATGACTTGGTGATTGCTTTTGATGATGCAGCCGAAAAATACGGAGTGGAAAAAGTAAAAACTATCGGCGGTAGCTACATGGCAGTAAGTGGTCTATCTGTACCCCGCTTAGATCATGCCAGAAGAATTATTGATTTTGCCAAAGATATGCTGCGAATCGTGCGCCGTTTCAATCAGGATAGAAACACTAACCTTCAGCTACGCATTGGCGTTAACTCAGGTTCGGTAGTAGCGGGAATTGTCGGACGTGATAAGTTTATCTACGATCTGTGGGGCGATACGGTTAACATCGCTAATCAATTACGGCATCAGGGTAAGTGGAATACAATTCAGGTTACACAAAACGTTCACAATCGCATCGCTGAGATTAGTGAAGATTTTGAACTAATAGAAGATTTAAAAACGTCTGGCAAAAGCAAAGTGGAAGTGTGGGCGACTAAGCCGTATTGAAGGGATGAGGGATGAGGGATGAAGGATGAGCAGTAGGAAGTAGGGTCGTTTCATGAAACGACCGTACGGAAGTAGGAAGTCCTTTTCAACTTCAACACCTTTAGCAATGCTAAATGCTTAATGTTCAATTGTTTAATGAATATGCAAGAGTCTTTTTGGCAACAGGATTGGTTTGTTTGGGGAGCAGTTTTGATTATTGGCTTTCCTCTCTTAACTTTGATGTTAGGAGAAATTATTTATCGTGTAAAATCTACGAACAAATTATCGGTAGCGACGCTGCGAATTGTCAGGAATTTAATTTTTCCGACCATAGCCTTATTCATTTTATTGAATAAAATACTGGGGTTATCACCAGAAACTACACCCTTGCGCTTAGTACAGACGGCACTGTGGGTATTTGTAATTCACGGTTCGCTGACGGTAGTTAACGGGCTGCTGTTCGATCGCGCCAAAGCTGGTACGTGGCAAGCTAATGTTCCTCGGCTATTTCGCGATCTGAGTCGAGTATTTTTGATTCTTTGTGGTATTGCTTTGGTCTTGTCTGTGGTTTGGGGGGCAGATTTAGGCGGGGTAATTGCTGCTTTAGGGGTCGGCTCGATCGTACTTGGTTTAGCCCTGCAAGATACTCTTGGTAATTTGTTTTCTGGTATTGCGCTATTGTTCGAGCGTCCTCTTACAGAAGGGGACTGGATTGAAGTGGGCGATCTTAAAGGTAAGGTGATTGAAATTAACTGGCGATCTGTACATCTGCTAACTAGAGAACTGGAGATGCTGATTATTCCTAACGCAGTTTTAGCCTCCGCCACGATCCGTAACTATCGTCGTCCTCAGAAGCTGCACGTTGAGGTACTAGACGTTGGTTTTTCTTATAACGATCCGCCTAATAAAGTAAAGTGGGTGATGAGAGAAACGGCTCTATCTACTAAGGGAGTATTAGAAAAGCCAGAGCCGATAATTCAAACTATCTCTTACGATGATTCTTCCATCGGCTATCGGGTGAAACTGTTTTTGGCAGATTACGACAAAGTACCGCAAATAAGAGACGAGTTTACGACTCGTGTTTGGTATGCAGCAGAGCGCAATAATTTAAATATTCCGTTTCCAATTCGTACCGTCTATCATAATCCTCTAACTAAAACTAGTTCGGCAGATCTATTTGATGGCTATTTGGCACAGATGCGCGACTTGCCGAGCTTTGCTAACGTTAAAGAAGATATATTATTGCAGTTATCTCGATTTGCTAGCGATAGATATTTTGGCGAAGGAGAACTGGCGATCGCTCAAGGAAAACCTTCTCAGGAGTTTTATCTAATCGTCAAAGGAAAAGCATCTGTGACAATTAAACCAGATCCATCATTACCAGAACAAGAAATAGCGAAATTGTCTGATGGCGATTTCTTTGGAGAATCTGCACTATCTGGAAAAAGCATTAGCTCTGTATCGGTAACAGCACTATCGGATTTGAAATTATTAGTCTTGCCAATAGATGAGATGCAACAAGCATTAGAATATAGTACGCGCTTGAGACAGGAAATCGGCTCGGTGATGGAAGATCGGCGTAAGGCGATGCAGCGCGGTCTTGGGGGTTTCCCCCATGAGCGACTGCATCAAGAAGCGATCGCACTCCATCGTAAATCTTCTAATAAAAGTCTGAGCAACGGTAACGGTAAATACTCAGATACTTCAATACTTTAAACTAATACACTCACGATATTAAACGTCTTTTAATTAAAGCCTTATTTTAATATTGCATAACTATTGAAGACATCATTTTAATGACTAGTTTCACACCTTGTTGACTATTAATGATAAAAGCCGAGATAACTCTCGGCTTTTCTTAATTAGAACCACAATAATCAGCAAGCAATTAACAACGAGCAGTATTCTCAAATCGATTGTTAACTGTTTACTGTTGACTGTTCACTGATAAAGCTACCACTTAAGTAAATTAAACTGTTCCATATCAATCGTGTCGCGGTTGCGATAGATAGCTAGCACGATCGCCAAACCTACTGCTGCTTCTGCTGCTGCTACGGTAATCACAAACACTGTAAATACCTGACCTCTAATATTACTTGGATCTAAATAATTAGAAAATCCTACCAAATTTAGGTTAACCGCATTAAGCATCAATTCAATCGACATTAAAACTCTTACCGCATTACGGCTGGTAATTAAGCCGTAAATACCGATACAAAACAAAGCTGCTGCTAATAGCAAAAAATATTCTAACTGCACTTACATTCTCTCCCTACTTATCAATTTATTACTTGCCAATCTTAGTTACGATCTTGGCGATCGCTATCGCTACTCAAGGTAGCTAATTCTCTTGGACGCTCTGGCAAGGTTAAACTAGTAGATCCTGTTTCTCTAGCAGCCAATTCGGGAATTAAATCGCGACGAGCTAGGATAATTGCGCCTACCATTGCCATCAATAGTAGTACCGAAGCCAATTCAAAAGGTAATAAATAGTCACTAAAGAAATGTTCGCCTAAAGCTACAATTGTATTATCAATTACCGCGGGGGAAGTGCTATCTAATGACCACGGCGTAGCTAAAACCATTGTTCCCAACAGAGCAAACAAGCCCAAACACACCGCTGCTGTGGCAATTTTACGAATTGTACGACCAGGAAGTGTTGGATAGTCTTCTTGTTTGTTCACCAACATGATTGCAAACAAAATTAGTACATTGACTGCACCTACGTAAACCAAGATTTGCGCTGCTGCAACAAAATCGGCATTAAGCAGAATATACAGACCAGCAATACTAATAAACACTCCTGCCAACAAAAAAGCGGAATGGACGATCTTAGGTAATAGAACAACTCCTAAAGCTGTTCCAATCATCATTACTCCTAAGATGCCAAAAGAAACTATCTGTACTCCTTCAGCTAAATTCACCTAATCCTCCTCTCATTTCATGATTTATATAACTTAAATAGGAATAAATTCTAAATTATGAGAAAGAGAAATACTATCGAGTATATTTTCTCTTTCTTCATCCTTCATCCTTCATCCTTCATCCTTTATCCCTTACCCTTCTGTGCTTGCTGCTTCTTTTGGCTTGGCTGCTTCGATTTCTTCTAGAATCTCTTCGGGGCGTTTACCAGCGCGCTGTGAACCTACGGGTAAACCGTGAGGCTCGGTTACGCCTTCGGGTAGGTAAGCAAATTCTTTGAGAGGAGTAACCATCGGATCTTGAGTCACCTTGTAAGGTAAGCGACCTAAAGCTACGCTGTCGTAGTTGAGTTCGTGGCGATCGTAAGAAGCTAATTCGTACTCTTCTGTCATCGATAGACAGTTAGTCGGGCAATATTCAACACAGTTACCACAGAAAATACAGACTCCAAAGTCGATACTGTAGTGATTGAGCTTTTTCTTTT
This sequence comes from Waterburya sp., assembly GCA_965214815.1. Taxonomy (GTDB): domain Bacteria; phylum Cyanobacteriota; class Cyanobacteriia; order Cyanobacteriales; family Xenococcaceae; genus Waterburya. The sequence continues at coordinate 5,039,802 of CBDCCL010000002.1, read as the reverse complement.
TCGCTTTTTTATCAAATTCCCAATCTACTACGGGTAGATTGATCGGACAGACACGAACGCAAACCTCACAGGCAATACACTTATCAAATTCGTAGTGAATTCTACCGCGATAGCGTTCGGAAGGAATTAGTTTTTCGTAGGGATATTGAACCGTTACGGGACGGCGTTGCATATGGTCGAAGGTAACAGAAAGACCCTGACCGATATATTTTGCTGCTTGCCAACTTTCTTTGGCATAGTCTTGTACTTGTTTGAGAATGTTAAACATGGTGTTTATTTTTACTCTACTTTACTTAAATATAAAGAAATATTTTTGAATAAGAGCGAGTAAGCTTATCGGTCGATTGATTTGAGCTACTTACTCGCCGTACTACTACGTAGCGATACTAACCACCAAACGCTACTGGAAAAGATAGTTTCAATGCTGCGGTAATTAAAAGGTTCGCCAAAGAAACGGGTAATAGAAACTTCCAGCCTAAGTCTAGTAACTGGTCGATCCGAACGCGGGGTACAGTCCAGCGTAAAAGAATTGCGATAAATACTAGGAAGTAAGCTTTAATCAAGGTCATCAAAATTCCTAAAGAAGCCGTCAAAACCTGTAGCCAAGGAGTAGTATCAGCTACCCCAATCCAGTCTGCCAAGCGATCGAGGGGAATGAAAAATTCCCAACCGCCTAAATATAAAACGGCAAAAACTAGAGCGGATAATACTAAGTTAACGTAAGAGCCGAGATAAAACAGGGCGAACTTCATTCCTGCATATTCGGTTTGATAACCAGCGACTAATTCTTCTTCTGCTTCTGGTAAATCGAAGGGTAAGCGTTCGCATTCAGCCAAGGCTGCAATCCAGAAGATAATAAAGCCTACAGGCTGTCGCCAAATGTTCCAGCCTAAAATACCATATCCTGTCTGTTGCTCGACAATATCTATAGTGCTGAGACTGTTAGACATCATGACGATCGCCAGTACCGACAAAGCCAGAGGAATTTCATAGCTAATAGATTGGGCTGCTGCTCTAAGACCGCCTAACAAAGCATATTTATTATTAGAAGCATAGCCAGCCATCAACAGACCAATTGGAGCGATACTGGATAGAGAAATCCAAATAAAGATACCCACGTTGAGATCGGTAATTACCAAGTTTTGACCGAAAGGTACGATCAAATAAGATAGAAATACAGGAATTACTACCAAAATAGGACCGATAGTAAATAGCCAAGGATCGGCTTTAGCGGGAATTACGTCTTCTTTAAAAACCAGTTTGATTCCATCGGCAACTGGCTGTAATACACCCAAAGGTCCTGCATACTCTGGTCCTACTCGCTGTTGAGCAGCAGCAGAGATCTTTCGTTCCAGCCAAACTACTACCAAAACCCCAACGGTTGCGCCAATAATCATTAAGATCATCGGTAAGGGTAGCCAAATTGTTTTAGCCAAACCTATGGGAAGCCCAAAATCCTGTAGAGTTTGGACAAAACTTCCTTGTAAATCAATTCCTGAGTTCATATTTGTATATCGTATTGGATTCAGCTATCAGACTAATAAGACCTATACAATTTTTTACTGTCTATCATTGTTAGTATATCGCTCCCAGTCATTCTATAAATTTTGAATTAGTTATAAAAACTATCGAAGGGATGAGGGATAAGGCATAAAGAAAGAGGAAGTCACCATCTTCCAAGCTTTGATTATCTGTAATTCATCTTTGTAGAGAAATCTCTTTTTAAAATTCAGTCACAATAAAACTAATAGTTGGCATAAATAACGATAATCTCAATATGATAATTAAGTCTAAACTTAAAGCGTGGGCAAAAGCGATCGCTCAACCAGGGTCAGAATTCGATCTAACTCCTCTATCAGTTATTGAGGGCGATATACCGCAAGATTTACAAGGCACACTGTATCGTAATGGGCCGGCAAGGCTGTCTAGAGGCGGGGAACGGGTTGGACATTGGTTTGATGGTGATGGCGCGGTCTTGGGCGTTCATTTTACCGATACAGGGGCAACTGGGGTATATCGCTATGTACAAACTCAAGGCTATTTAGACGAGAAAGCAGCGGACGAGTTTATTTATCCTAATTATGGCATGACCGCAGCGGGGGCATTTTGGAATAATTGGACAAAATCTGTTAAGAATGCAGCTAATACCTCGGTTTTAGCTTTACCAGACCGTTTGCTAGCTTTGTGGGAAGGTGGCAAGCCTCACGCTTTAGATTTGGAAGATCTATCTACTATCGGCATTGATAAACTATCAGAGTTAACGGATAAGCAACCTTTCTCCGCTCATCCCAAAGTAGACCCCGTTACAGGTAATATTTTTAACTATGGTGTTGGTGCAGGAGCAAATGCCACCCTCTATCTCTATCGTTGTGACTCTACTGGTAAATTAGAGCAGCAAAATTCTCATTCTCTTTCAGGACTACCTTTAATTCACGATTTCTGTTTTGCAGGACGGTATTTAGTTTTCTTAGTCTCGCCAGTGCGCGTTAAACTTGCTCCGATTGTACTGGGACAAAAAAGCTACAGCGATGCAATGCAATGGAAACCAGAATTAGGTACGGAAATTTTGATCTTCGATCGCGACGACTTATCTTTGGTTAGCAGTGGTAAAACCGATGCTTGGTATCAATGGCATTTCGCTAATGGCTATGTTAATGAGGATGGTAATATTGTTACCGAGTTTACCCGCTATGAAGATTTCGATACCAATCAGTATTTAAAAGAAGTAGCCTTTGGCTATACTAGAACCCATGCAGCAGGTACTTTATGGTCGCTGACGATCGAGCCTCAAACAGCTAAAGTAATTGATAATCGGCAAATATTAGACGCTGCGGGAGAATTTCCTTTAGTATCCCCTGCCAAAATAGGTCAAGATTGGCGTTATACCTATCTAAACGTGCAGAGTAATAATTCGAGAGTTGGTGAAGAATTATATAATGCGATCGCCCGTTACGATCGTCAGACGGGTCAAATGGCGATCGCCGATCTGGGGGAAAATATCTATCCTTCCGAACCGATTTTAGTACCTACTAAAGAAGATCCCGAACGAGGTTGGTTATTGAGCGTGGTTTACGATGGCAACAGCGACAGTAGCGAAGTGAGAATTTATCATAGCGATTTGTCTCAACCTGCTGTATGTCGTTTGGCATTACCGTCAGTTATTCCCCACAGTTTTCATGGTACGTGGCAACAAGCATAGTTGAGTTTAAGCAGTTGGTTTTTGCCAGACTACTGAATATCGCCAAAACAGATGCCTTCTTACTTTTGCTGTTTCTAACAAGCTGATATAAACTTTGTTAGCTTGTGAGAAATTCAAATACTTGTCTGTGCGAAGATGTTCTTTCATCGCTGCTCTGGCTTCTGCATTGGGCTTGAGGTGTCCGTTTTCAACTTTGAGTAACCACCAGTTTAAAGGAACGGCGATCGTATCACTTAGGGTATCCATTAAGTTGTGATACTCTAACAAATCTAAAACTATTAATACCCCTCCAGGCTTCAAGGCAGTTTTCAATTTAGGAACTATTTGTTCTAGCGATAAGTTGTGAAATGTAGCTATTGATGCAATTGCATCAAAATGTTCTAGAGGAAAATCCCATCGAGAATCAGCAATTTGATAGTCAGCGGTACACCGCCTTCCGCGGTCAATATTTTTAAAGTGCTGCGATTTCTGTTTAGCAATTTGAATACTGTTGGGAGATAAATCTATTGCCGTAACTCGATTAGCGTAATTAGCAAGAAGACGCGAAAATTCGCCAGTACCACAACCAAGATCTAAAACGGTCTGACATTTACTAGGTAGTTGCTTTAATAAAAACCGATGATAGTGGTTGTTATGATTCCATTCATTGCGATCGTATAAAGCAAGGCGATCGAAATCATCTTGAATTTTTTGACTCAGATTTTCATTCATGTAATTTCATCGAAGCAGTAAAACAGCTAGAAACGCAACTATACGCTCAAACTCTAATTGAAATAACTCGCAAAACTCAACAGCAAAGCGGGAGAGCATTATTAATGGTGGCGCAGTCTACAGCGATCGCTGGCTTTAAAACACTTTTACTGTCTGCATCTCGTTGTTTTTGGCGTGGTAGGAAATATCGTCGATTTAAGCGCGATCGACACCACTTTAGCTTTTTTGCATGGCTTTGTAACGGGGGTATTGGGTGCAGCAATTCGCTTGGGTATTTTGGGACATTTGCAAGGGCAAGGGATGCTGCTACTTTTAGCCTCAGATATCGAACAAGCATCTAGCATTGCCTCCAAGATGAATTTAAGCCAAATGTGGTCTTGTACCCCTACCATCGACGTACTACAAATGCGCCATTTTAGATTATCTAGTCGTTTGTTTACCAATTAATTATTAGTGGTTGATGATCGATCGACTTATTTTGGGAACTATAAGCCTGGTAAGTTGAATTTATTATTATGACAACCACCGCTAAATTAAATCCTTCGGAATTGTTATCTCAGCTAGCATCTAAAAATTCTGGTTGTCTGGAAATTGTTGCCGAAGAGATTTCCTGGAAAATATATTTACAGCAGGGAAAATTAAAGTACATTGATTGTTCCGTACAGTTGCTAGAACAGCTCAAATATTACTTATGTAAACTAAATGATACAGAAGCTATAGCAGCTTTAAAACAGTTGCCAGCCTCGGCGATCGCAAATAATTCTGGTCAAAGTCTTTATGGCAAGGCTATTTCTTTGCTTTTAGCAGAGATCGATACTGCACGGGGCGCAACGTTAATCGAACAGATCGTCAAAGACGAACTACTGTATTGTCTGATGGTCGATCGTGGTAATTCCTTTTGGCACGATCGAACTTCTGTTCCGAATTGGATTCCACTACAGGTAGAAGCGTCTGTAGTCTTGGATGTAGCAGAATGTTTGAAAGAACAACAAATAAGACTAAAGCTGTGGCAAAACTGTAGCGATCGACTACTTAGCGTCCATCAACGCCCTTATTTTGCTCCTAGCTGGTCAGAAAAAACTTTTCCGACTGGTTCGCTAAATCATCAATCACTTACGGAACTAACTAGAGTATTGAAAGGACGTACTAGTATTCGTCAACTATCAATATTACTTAAAAAAGATGAGCTGCAAGTAGCTCAGATTTTGTCTCCATATATTGATGAAAAGATAATTTATTTGCACCATCCACCAGCACCTTTAAATAAATTACCTAATATTCCTCGAACTCCTGAAGAGAATTCTTTATTATCTAAACCAGATAATACTCGAATTACGACAAATAGCACTACTAGCAAACCCGCTAAGACCTGGAAAATAGTCTGTATAGATGATAGTCCTACTATTTTAAGCGAAATGAAACGATTTCTCAGTCATGACAAATATGACATCACGGCTATAGACGACCCCGTACAGGCGGTTTCTAAAATATTCCAGATTAATCCCGATTTAATTTTACTGGATATTACCATGCCGAGAATCAATGGATATAAACTATGTGGTCTATTAAGAAATAGTGGTAGATGCGACGATCTTCCGATCGTGATGGTAACGGGAAATACAGGAATAATTGACAAAGCTAGAGCTAAATTATCGGGCGCAACTGATTACTTTACAAAACCATTTACTCAAAAAGGTTTGACGGATATCGTTGAAAAATACTTAAAGTAATTATATTTATAAAAATTATTTTCGACTATTTTTATCTAGCAAAATTACTATTTTTGAGTAAATATATTTAGTTAACAAAAACTAAGAGTTAAATATGAAAACTATACTAATCGTCGATGATTTAAAGGCTCAGTTAGATTTGATGGCAAAGTATTTGTCTGAAGCTGGATACAAGATTATTTTGGCAAATGATGGAGAAGAAGCGATCGCTCTTACTTTAGCGAACAAACCAGATGCCATTGTTACCGACTGGATGATGCCTAATATGGGAGGATTGGATATTTGTCGCAAATTAAAAAAGAATTCTGAAACCGAAAATATTCCTATTGTTGCCTGTACAGCTAAAGACAGAGATGTCGATCGTATGTGGGCATTAAAACAAGGAGTAAAAGCTTATGTAACTAAACCTTTTACTTCTCAAGAATTAGTCAGCGCAGTTAAAGGAATAATTGGATAAATAATTATGTCAGCTTCTAGCCCAGCTTCGAGAATTCAAACCCATTTACAGGAGTTATTCCAAAAAAATTCCGTATCGGGAAATCCTTATATCAAATTCCAACTGACACCAGAAATTACAGCTTTGCTGTCGATGGAACGAGTGCAAGAGACTTTAATAATTGAAGCTGGGCAGATAACTCCTTTGCCCAGTATGCCACAGTCGGTTATTGGCATCATGAATTCTCGCGATCGCGTTTTTTGTGTTTTCGATCTGCCTCAATTATTAACCTTACCGTATTCGTCCCTAACTCCTCGCCAGCATCAAATTATTGTACTGCAAACCAATTGCGAGACACCTATTTATCTTGGATTAGCCGTAAATAATATTCAGGGGATTATGCGTCTGACATCAGAACAGATTAGTTCGTCTACCGATACTGTTTCAACCCAACTTGTTTCTTATGTATCTGGTGTTGTTAGTTCCGATACGCCCGTGTTGGAATTCGATCGCATTCTTAATTCTATAACGGCATTGTAATAGGTAATAGGTAATAGGTAATGGGTAATGGGTAATGGGTAATGGGTAAAATTCCCCGCCAAACCAAAATTATGAAACGTGTCTTATAAAGAGTGAGAATTGCTATAAATGTCCGCGATCGCGCTTATCTTTAATTTTGTCTATAAGTCTTAACTTTTAACCGTTGGTTTCAATCGAACCTAATTTTTTAGATCGAATTTGTCTCTTTATAGCAACAAGGAACAAGGAACAAGGAACATTGAAGCTGCTAAATGATAAATGCTAAATGCTAAATGCTAAATAATAAATAATAAATGAGTTAATAGATCTATGAAAATTCCGTTTTTTCAAAGCTTGCGTTTTCGGATGCCGATGACTTTAATTGCTTTAGGGGTAGTTCCTCCAATTTTGCTCGGTATTGGATTTGCTAGTTATCGCGCCTCAAAAATTATTCATGAAGATGCCGAAGAAATCATCGAGTTAGAAGCAAATAAGTTACAGGGAAACGTCGCTCAATGGCTTGAGATGAATGCTTCGGCATTAAAGAATATGTCCGATCAGCCAGCTATTGAAAGTTTAGATCCCCAACAGCAACAGCCTGTATTAGAAAGACTGCTCAAATACTATGAGAGTATTTATTTAGCCAACACTATTGACACTAACGGAATTAACATTGCTCGTAGCGACGGCAAAGCACCAAAAAATTACAGCGATCGCCTTTATTTTCAAAGCTCGATGGCTGGTAATGACATTACCTATCAGGCACTCTTTGGTAAAACTTCTCAAGCACCTGCTGTCTGTATTAGTAGTCCAATTGAAGTAAAAAATACTATTAGGGGGGCAGCGGTAATATGTAGCTTGGTTGATGCTATTACCCAGCAGGTAGCAGAAACTGACTTAGGGGAAACTGGGGTAGCAATTGTTGTCGATAATACGGGTAAAGTCGTAGCTCGTACCAAGGGCGAGGTTAGTACGGAAGAAGGCGGTCTGCTAGATCTGAGTGATTATCCTCCCGTAGCTAACGTTTTGGCAGGAAATGAAGGGAAAATAACTTTTGTAGACGATGCGGGAATAGAATGGATCGCTCAAAGCAAAATTTTAGATAATGGCTGGAGTACGATCGCTTTACAGCATACCAGTGAAGCTTTTGCGGGAGAAAGACAGTATCAACAAATTGCGATCGCCTCGGTGCTGTTGGTTATTTTAGCGACAGGGGTTTTAACTTCGATTATTGCTAACCGCATGGTAACACCATTAGCAGATCTGACGGATGTTTCTCTCAAGGTTGCCGAAGGAGATTTCGATAAAAGAGTTAAAAGCGATCGCGATGATGAGATTGGGGTTTTGGCTGATTCTTTTAACAATATGGCGCAGCAGCTACAGGGTTCTATTGCCGACATCGAACAGAGAGCGGATGAACAACGTCAACAAAGAGAAGGACTAGAGCAGGCAATTTCTAATTTAATCGAAGAAATCATCGGGGCGACGGATGGAGATTTGACCGTTAGAGCCAACTTAGACTCGATGCAGTTGAGTACGGTTGCCGATCTGTTTAACGCGATCATCGATAACCTCCAAGAAATTGCGATCGAAGCCAAGCAGTCAAGTAACCAGGTGGGTTCTTCATTGAAGCAAAACGAGCAGGAAATTCGTTTGCTAGCTCAACAAGCCGTTACCGAAGCGGAAGAAACTCGTAATACTCTGATTTCTGTAGAACAAATGTCCGAGTCGATTCAGGCGGTAGCAGCGAATGCTAGCCAAGCCGAACAAATTGCCGACGATACCTACAATACTGTTTTGACCAGTACCAGTAATATGGACTCTACCGTAGATAGTATTTTAAATCTACGAACTACTGTAGGTGAAACATCTAAAAAAATGAAGCGATTAGGAGAATCTTCGCAAAAAATCTCTCAGGCTGTCTCGTTTATTGAAGAAATTGCCCTCAGAACCAACATCTTAGCGATCAACGCGACGGTAGAGGCAGGACGAGCGGGGGAATACGGACAGGGTTTTACAATCGTAGCCGAACAGGTTGCAGGATTAGCCGAACAGTCGGCAGCAGCAACTAAAGAAATTGCCAAAATTGTGGCAGAAATTCAAGCAGAAACCCAGGGAGTAAACTTCGCGATGGAATCTGGTACGTCTCAGGTGGTAGAAACCTCACGCCTAATTGAATCTACTAAAGAAAGTCTCGGACTGGTATTAGAAAAATCTCAAAGCATTAACCAGTTGATGGAGTCGATTTCTCAAAGTACGGTATCTCAGGCTGATACTTCCCGCAACGTGACTAACTTAATGCAAAAGATTGCTCAACTATCTGAATCTACATCTGAGTCGTCGGAGAAAGTTGCAAAATCTATTGTAGAAACCGCCCAGGTAGCGCAAAAATTAGAGTCTGCCGTAGCTCAGTTTAAAGTAGCTGAATCAGTACCATCACAATCTAGCTAACTAAAAACTTACATTGACGCTTATAAATTAATGATTAACTACTAATTACTATGAATTATCATCCTCAGAATGATTCTACTTTAGAGTCTGATAGCTCTCAAAATTTGAAATCCGCTCGACAAAACGATCCTTGGTGGCGAAGACTGGGAAGCAAGTGGAGCAATCTCCCAATTAGAGCCAAAATTTCAATTTTACTAGTTACAGGAGCAACCATTCCCGTAATTGCGGTAACGCAAGGTATTGTTGAATTTGCTAAACAGGAGTCATTCAAAAGTCTTCAAGAAAAATTAGCAACTGGGCTATTAGTATTAGAAGAAGAAATCAATCTTGAAAAACGAAGTTTATCAACCAATGCTAATGCTTTGGCTTTAGCAGTACAGACAGCAGGAATCAACCTTAACGATCCAACTGAGGTAACAGCTAATGCTCAGAAGTTGCAATCTGCGATTTCCAATATTAAGGAATATAAGCCCAACGCTAGTTTCTATCTAATCACTGACGCTCGCGGTAAAACTGTAGCGCAATATATTCAGGAAATAGACAGTGATGGTTTAGAATATCCTCTTGTTCCTAATGAAGGAACAGAAAGCTCTCCTCAATTCCAACCAGTTGAATTAGAAGAAAGTATTACTTTAGGAGATCTACCAATTATAAGTAGAGCTTTGGAACTATCTCGCCCTCTGTCTGGTTTTGAAGTAGTACCCAGCAGTATTATTAATCGTTTAGGACTTGGCGATCAGGCTAATATTGGATTGCGGTTTCAAGAGACTGAAGGATTACCCGAATCTAAAAAGCCTTATCTAGAAGGGAAATTTAATATTGATGATGGCAAAGCTGGTTTTGTTTTAATGTCAGTCAAACCAATTAAGTTGGCTAATAATCAAGTTGGTACGGCAATTGTCGGTACTTTGCTCAACCGTAATTTTGAACTAGTCGATCGCCTAAAAGAAGTAACTAACGTTTCTACCGCAACTATTTTTGCCCAAGACTGGCGTGTTAGTACTAATGTTCCTTATACAGACGAAACTACTAGAGCGATCGGTACTAGAGTATCTAAAGCAGTTGCAGATATTGTTCTAAATCAAGAGAAAGTTTACTTGGGAAATGCCAATATCATCGGGATTGAGTACGAAACAGGATACAGTCCAATCTATAATCATCTCGAACAAATCGACCCCGAACAAGCTAAACCAGTAGGGATTGCTTATGTAGGAGAACCTCAAACTGAAGTTGCTTTAACTTTAAGAAGAATCACCTTAGCTGGCTATGGTATTGGAGGCGTTGTTTTAATTATCGTTACCACTGTTCTAATTTTAGCTCCTTCTGACAAGTCTATTTCCCGTCCATTAAGAGAACTAACTCAGTTTGCCTCTCAAATTGCCGAAGGAAATTCTAAAATTCGCTTAAGATCTATCAATCGACAAGATGAAATTGGTATTTTAAGCCAAAATCTTAATGAAATGGCTACAACTATCGATGCCAGTTTAGAAGCTAAACAACTAGAAGCACAAGCACAACGTCAAGAAAAAGAGCAGCTAGAATTAGCTATTTACACCCTAATTGATGAAATTGGTGATGCCACAGATGGGGATTTAACCGTTAGGGCTAATCTAGATAACCTAGAATTAAGTACGGTTGCCGATTTGTTCAATGCGATTATCGATAACCTACAGGAAATTGCGATCGAAGCCAAGCAGTCATCTAACTTAGTGGGTTCTTCACTCAAGCAGAATGAACAGGCGATTCGGATGTTAGCCCAGCAAGCTACTACTGAGGCAAAAGAAACTCGCGACACTCTCAACTCAGTCGCCCAGATGTCTCAATCTATTCAAACAGTGGCGACAAACGCTAACGAGGCAGAAAAAATTGCCGATGATACCTACAATACGGTTCTCAACAGTAGTAATGACATGGACTCTACTGTAGATAGTATCCTCAATCTACGAACTACCGTCAGCGATACGGCAAATAAAATGCAGCGTTTGGCAGAATCTTCACAAAAAATCTCTCAGGCTGTCTCGCTCATTGAAGAAATCACCCTCAAAACTAACGTATTAGCAATTAATGCGGGGGCAGAAGCAGATCGCGCTGGGGAATACGGTCAAGGCTTTAGTATCATTGCCGAACAGGTGGGTGCATTGGCAGAACAATCAAAAATAGCAATTACAGAGATTGCGGGGGTTGTATCGAGAATCCAGACAGAAACTCAGGACGTAAGAGTGGCGATGGAATCTGGGACAGCCCAGGTATTGAATACTACCCGCTTGGTAGAAAACACCAAACAAAGTCTGGCAGAGGTATTAGAAAAGTCGCAAACAATCGACCAGTTGATGAAGTCAATTTCTCAAAGTACCGTATCTCAGGCAGATACTTCTCAAAGCGTTACCAGGCTGATGCAAAGAATTGCCGAACTATCGGCAACTACCTCCAAATCTTCTACCGAAGTAGCCCAGTCAATCGAGGAAACCGCTTTAGTGGCACAGAAATTAGAGTCTGCTGTAGCTCAATTTAAGGTAGCCAAGTAAAGAAGCTTTTAGCTTTTAGCTTTTAGCTTTTAGCTTTTAGCTTTTGGTTAAGAGCATTTATCATCTTAGAAATTTCATTTATTTTGTCTATCAGTAGCTGAGATTTACTATTATCTAAATATCCTAGATCTCTAGCTATCAATATTTGGCATTTTACTTCATAAGCACTACCTTGAGCTATGTCTAAGAAACGACTAAATTCTTTATCACCATTACGCCCACATCCTTCGCTTATGTTGGACTCAATACTGACTGAAACTCGACGTATTTGATTAACTAAACCGAATTTTTCATCCAATGGAAAATCTTTAGTTATTTTATACAAATTTACCGTAAAACTATGCGCCTTTTGCCAAACCTTGAGGTTAGTGAAGTCTTGCATTTAACGTAGTATTAATTATTAACTAATATTGTGCTACAAAAGTTAAGAGCTAAGAGCTAAGAGCTAAAAGCTAAGAGCTAAGAGCCAACAGATCTGAACAAAGCTAATTCACATCAAGCGTTAACTATTAATTATTAACTAACTAGGATGGATACAGAACAACAGATTCGCCTTAATTTTCTCGATGAAGCCCAAGAGTATTTCGATCGCATGGAGTCAAGTTCGATCGGTTTGGCTGATGCTGCGGTCGATCCCCAGAAGGTAGATTTGCTGCTGCGCTCTGCTCACTCTATTAAAGGGGGTGCAGCGATGATGAAATTTGATACCTTGAGTCGGGTTGCTCACCGTCTTGAAGATTTTCTCAAAGTTTTACGGGTTCGTTATGCTGGTGCTTCGGTTGGCGTGGAAGTGGAAACTGCCTTATTACAAAGCGTCGATTGTTTACGGGATCTTGCTAGTCAAAATCGTCAGGGAATCGAGGTAAATGACTCAGAAATTAGCGATCGCACTGAGCCAATATTCGATCTGCTAAAACAGCATTTGGGCGAATTGGAAGATGCCGATGAAAATGCCTTACTCTCTCAAGATGAAGATATCGACCCTGCGGTACTGATTTTTGAAGAAGGGGTAGACGGTGTTTTAGACCGTTTTGAAACTCAGCTACAAGAATTAAGAATTGACGAACTAGCACGAGAAATAACCAGCACCGCCCAAGAATTAATCGGTTTTGGGATGATGGCAGATCTCGATTCTTTTACTCAACTTTGTCAATCTATTCTGCAAAAAGCTGCCAGCATATCTCCTAGCGAAATTACGCCTTTAGCAGAACAGGCTTTAAAAACTTGGAGGCGATCGCACGCTTTGGTAATACGGGGCAGCACCGACAAACTACCCGTAGATTTAGAAAACGAAGTCTTTACAGATACTAATGCTGCGATCGAACCCGATGGCGACTCGACAGAAGACTTATTGGAGTCTTTAGAATCTTTAGAACTTGATACATTACAGTCAGCTTTTGAGTTCGATCCGCAAGAAGAATTAGAGCCTGTATTAGATTCACCCGAACTGAGTAGCTTGCAGTCGGCTTTTGAAATAGATCCACCAGAAGATTTCGACTCAGTAGAATTAGATTCAGCCCAACTAAACCAATTGCAGTCGGCTTTTGAAGTAGATCCACCAGAAGAATTAGAGTCTGTGGAGTTAGATTCAGCCCAACTAAACCAATTGCAGTCAGCATTTGAGGTAGATCCACCAGAACCAACACCAGTTAAACAGCCTTTACCATCGGCTAAAGAACTCCCTACTGTATCGACAACACCAGCACCATCCATAGATAAGATGGTCAGAGTACCAGTTTCTCAACTACAGCAATTTAACAATCTTTTTGAACAACTAGTTTTAAACCGTAACAGTATCAATCTGCGACTGCAACAGTTTCAGAATATTGTTTTCTTGATGAGTCAACGTATCTCTCAGATGGAAAACTCCAATACTCAGTTAAAAAAATGGTACGATCGCGCTTCGGTTGAAGGATTTTTGAGCCAGACACAGCCAAGCGAATCCCAGGATCATTTAAAGAGCGATCGCAGCCTTACCAAACCTCGCCAAAACGGTGATAACGGATTCGATAGTTTAGAGATGGATCGCTACACCGACATCCATCTGATCTGTCAGGAACAAATAGAAACGATCGTTCAGCTACAGGAGGTGGCTACAGATATCAAGCTAGGAATACAGGATATTGACTCTTCAGTAAAAGATCTCAACTACACGACCAAATCGATGCAGGGTAACGTAACTCGTACCCAGATGTTACCCTTTTCCGAGACTGTAAAGCGTTTTCCCAGAGTAATTCGCGATCTCAATCTTCAGTTTGACAAACAGGTTAACCTCAAAATTGTTGGTGAAGCTACCCTTTTAGACCGCTCCGTAATTGAGGCTCTTAGCGATCCTTTGATGCACCTGCTGCGTAATGCTTTCGACCACGGCATCGAAGATTCAGCAACCCGTATTGCTGCTGGCAAACCAGAAGTAGGAACGATTACTCTACGGGCGACTACCCAAGGTACTTATAGCATAATTACCCTATCTGATGATGGTGCTGGTATCCCAATCGATAAAATTCGCGATCGCGTTGTCAAAATGGGCTTCTCTCATTCACAGGCTGTTAGCATACCCGAAGCAGAACTTTTAGAGTTTATCTTCGAGCCTGGATTTAGTACCGCCAAGCAAGTTACCGAACTTTCAGGTAGGGGAGTCGGAATGGACGTGGTTAAGACTAATCTTAAAGAGGTTAAGGGTGATGTTAAAGTAGCTACCGAACCTGGAAAAGGAACGACTTTTACTATCAAAATTCCTTTTACCCTATCAATTTTAAAAGTAGCAATTATCGAACGGGCTGGCATTATTTTTGCTATTCCCGCCAACAGTATCCGAGAGTTAGTACCTCTATCAGAAGCGATGCAGACGGGAAACAAAGTTTCCCCAGTCTCCGAAGGAGACGATGGCGCATCCGCGCCGTGTCTTGGGGAGGGGCTGTCGCCTGGGGTCTCCCCAGGCGTTTATATGCCCCGTGGTCTCCCCCATGAGCGACACAGAGGCGCACGCAGCGAAGCTGCGAAGTCGTCGCAAGAGGACGATCTGGGCATTCGCCCTGCCCTCAAAGTCCCTTCGGGACGCTGGCGCGAATGCGCCGTTCAAGAATCAGTAAACACTTCAGAAAATATCCAACATTTATCTTGGAATCAGCAAGAAATTCCTTTAGTGGAAATCGAAAAAACTCTTTCTTACCGTCGAGCGGTCAAAAACGTCGCTTTAACTGGTAGTCCCGCTATAGATAGAACTATGGCTTTGGTAATAAAAGATGAAAAATCATTTGCAGCATTGCAAATAGATCGCTTTTGGCACGAGCAAGAATCGACAGTAAGATCTATTGATAGTCCTCTTCCCTTACCTCCTGGCGTAGTTAGCTCGATCGTATTTGGGGATGGAAAGGTTATTCCCTTAGTCGATCCGATATTGCTAATCGAAAAATGCCTGAGTACTACCATTGAATTAGACCGCTACGACGCGATCGAACCCGAACAAACTTCAGCTACGACTATTTTAGTAGTAGACGATTCAATCAATATCCGTCGCTACCTCAGTTTAACTTTAGAAAAAGCAGGTTATCGAGTAGAACAGGCTAAAGATGGTCGAGAGGCGGTAGACAGGCTGTTAGGCGGACTTGCGGTAGATGGTGTGATCTGTGATATCGAAATGCCCAAACTAGATGGTTATGGCGTACTTGAAGAAATCAAAGAGCGACCCGAGTTTGCCAATTTACCTATAGCTATGTTGACTTCTCGTAGTAATGAAAAACACCGCAAAGTAGCAATGAATTTAGGTGCTTCAGCTTACTTCTCCAAACCATACAACGAACAAGAACTTTTAAATGAGTTAGCTATCTTAGTAAATAAGTAAACGGCTTTGCTGTAAGCTATTAGCTATTAGTTCTTAACTGCGGTCAAATAAAGCGTTCCCCCCTTACGGCAACTAATCTACTATTTCTGATTCATGCAAAAAGTCTTATGTCCCTGCGGTAGTAAAAAAGCCGAGCAATACTGTTGCGGGATGTATTTGGCTGGCAAAAAACAGCCTGAAACCGCAGAAAAATTAATGCGATCGCGCTACACTGCTTTTTATCGGGGTGATGTAGATTATTTAGCTTCTACCCTACATCCTGACAAGAAACAAAGCGATCGCGCAGAATTAACTAAAAGTATCGATCGTACTCAGTGGTTGGGTTTAACTATTATCGATACTCAAGCAGGTAAAAAGAACGATGCTACGGGTATTGTCGAATTTGAAGCAATTTATCGCGTAAATGAACCAGGACAACTCCACGAACGTTCTCGGTTTGTCAAAATTGATGGTCAATGGTTTTATGTAGACGGCGATATTTTACCAGGGACAGTACCTAAACCAAAAGAACCCTGCTGGTGCGGTAGCGGTAAGAAATACAAGCAGTGTCATGGGGAGTAGGGGCGAACGGCCCTAAAGGGTGCGGTAGTCGCTCTAGGAGGGAAACCCTCAAGACCGCGCTACCTTACCGTTCGCCCGTACGGAAGAATGTAGGTGGGCATCTCAATATCTCGAAAACGCTACCAATAGTCTTTTTAATGCCCACCACGATTGAATCAGAAGTCACTGTCGTTTTCTGTCTAAGGGATGAGATTTTTGGAGTTAGATCGACAATGAGATTGTTTTTGCGTTGGCGCATGACCGCATAGTCATAAGCTAAACCAAGAGCTTTTATCGTGCCAAATCAGACATTTTTCAATCTGCCAGAAAAGAAACGAGAAACGATTACCGAAATTGCGATCGCTGAATTTACCAGTCATGACTATGACAGTGCGTCGATTACTAAAATTGTCAAACGGGCGAAAATAGCCAAAGGCAGTTTCTATCAGTATTTTGAAGATAAAAAAGAACTTTATTTATACTTGGTCGATTTAGCTAATAAAGAAAAACTAGCTTTTTTACAAGCAGCAAAGCCACCTCAAGCAAAGATGAAATTTTTTTCCTATCTACGTTGGCTGTTTAGCGTGGGAACTAAATTCGATCTAACTCATCCAGCTTTAAGTCAAGTCGTGTATCGCAGCGTTTATAGCGATCTTGCTTTTAAAGATGAGGTACAGAAAATGACTCAAGCATCATCTTTAGAATTTATCAAAAAGTTAGTCGAACAAGGAATAGAGAGAGGAGAGATAGCAACCGATATCGATCCTGAAATGGTAGCTTTTGCAATTACGACTTTAGGAGAAGGATTGAGATATTTCATTCCCGCTCAACTTGGTTTTGATTCCCAACAGTTAGCTACTGAAGGAATTAAAGAAGATATCCATCTCTCAGCAGTCGAACAAATATATAACGATCTGTTTCAAATTCTCGAACATGGATTAGCTAATAAGGGCGAACCATCTAAAGATAAATCTGAAATAGCCTTGGCAACTGATGTCTGATTTTCTGCTAATCGATTTACAACTTCTAACTCTTCAATCCATTTTTTAAGCTGTTCGTCACTCATAGTATTTTTGTGAATTTAGATACTATGAGTTTTTCCTTTTTTTCATATTAGTCAAAAACGATCGCTCATGATTGCAGCAACCTCAATCTATCTGTAGATAGATTAGCCACTAAACATTTTTAGAGCTATAATATGACCATTACGTTATATGACTAACTAGTCATAATAATAGTCGTTACTAGCTTCAACAGCAAAACTTATCACCACAGGAGAAGCTCATGGCTACATTTAAAAGATTTATCAAAGCGATCGCCAAATACTATCAGAAAGGAGAAGCTGGAGACGCAGCCTTCGGAGAAATCGAGTTCTACAGTATAGGTGCAAATCCCGATCTGATAGCTCAACTGCAAGACTTTGTTGGCTACTATCCCTCAATCGATCTAGAACAACTCGGTCAATTACCAAAAGGCACATTAGGCTATGAATATGCCCGACATATGAAACAGCACAATATTCAGCCTTTAGAAATTAGCCCAGATCTCAAGGAAGAAGCCGATCGCAATCCCTTTGCTTTAAAATATACCGTTACCCACGATCTATTTCATATCTTATTAGGATTTGACACTAGCTATGCGGGGGAGATGGGCGTATTTGCATTCACTGTCGGTCAGAACTATAGCAAGATGCTACATTTGGCAGAGTTTCCAGTGATGTTAATTATTTGCCTAATTGCACCGAAACAAATTAAACAGACACTTGCCAATAGATAGCGCGGAAAAGTAATAGGGAAGCAAGCTAAGTGTCTGCTAACTTATCGTTTTGAAGACAACTGGTCGCGTTCGATTGCTGATATTCGGGCTGAATTAGGACTGGTTTTAAAAGATGAGCCATCCGATATAGAGAGAGATTCCGCTATTGAGGCTCAATCCCGAACAGAAGTAACGGCATAAAAGTTCTAACTGTAACCTTCACAACTATAAACATCAGCCAAAGAGATACATTTTTTCAAATCCATTGTGGATAGGCGATCGCACTACCCCTAAGACAAGTTCGCGATCGCCTGAAAAAACTTCCAACTTCAGTCTGATGTAGCAATTGCTTTTGCCTGTCTAAGCTAAATAATAAGGCTGAACTTCTAAACAATTAAGCCTAGACCCAGTTCAAAATAAGCATTTTATTATCTTAACTATATATTTATGTCCTTACAAGATTCATCCGAGCGAGTAACCAGTCCTGATGCGGTCAATTCGGCTAATTCAAACCAGACCGCTCAACCTAGTCCTGATACAGTTGAATTTCCCCAAACTATCGCTGAATCACAACATCAGACAGCATTGTTGACTTCTGAAGATTCAGAAAAAGTCGAACGGGATTCTAAAAGCGATCGCCAATCCAACTGGTTTAAACAATACTGGTGGCTAGCTTTACTAGGAGTATTATTAGTAGGCGGAGTGGCAGTTTGGCAACCCTGGTCGAATACTTCAGAAGAAACACCCACTGAAACTGAAACAGTTAAGCTTTCGGTGCGGACAACCAAAGCAAAAATAGCACCGATTCGCGCCTGGGTTTCTAGTGAAGGTAATGTACAGGCGGTAAGCTATAAACATCTGGCATTTGAAGTGGAAGGAGACGTTACTTATATAGCCGATCGCAATGGTAGAGAATTACGAGAAGGCGATCGCGTTAGCGAAGGTGAACTATTAGCTACTGTAGACGAGCGCGAATTACTAGCAGATGTGAGTCAGGCGCAAGCTGCGATCGCCGAGGCGCGTCAAAATCGGGCTGCTGCTGCTGCTGAAGTAGCACGAGCCGAAACTCAAGTAGCTCAGGCACGTTCTCAAGTACGGCAGGCACAGGCGCAGGTAAACAAAGCCCAAACTGGTCAAAATTTAGCTCAAACCAATTTAGAACGCTATCGATTGCTGGTAGAGGAAGGAGCAATTTCTGAAAGCGAGTTTGATAGTCGAGTCAGTACCGCCCAGGATGCGACGGCTGATGTTGATGCTACTCAAGCTGAGGTAGATGCAGCAAGAGAACAAGTGCGATCGGCTCAAGCACAGGTGCAGGCAGCACAGGAACAATACAAAGCGACTCAATCGGCAATTACAACAGCTCAAGCCAGATTGACTCAAGCCGAGGTAGCTTTAGAAGGAGCAAGACTCTACGCCCCTTTTGACGGCATTGTGGCGTATCTCAACATTAACGAAGGTGAATATTATTCCCCACAAGTAGTTTCTTCACAGTTAGGGGGAGACTATCAGGGAATCCTCAACCGTATACCGATGGTAATTATCGATCCGAGTCAATACGAAGTTATGGTCGATTTAGCGGGTAGTAATGGCGATCGCGTCGAAGTCAGACAACCCGCTTTTATCGCGACCGGGGGAAACATTCAGCAGCCTATGGGAACATCCGATACTGGTAATTCTGCATTTACCGATAGTAATTCTAATACTCAACAAGAGTTCTTAATTGACAACGCTAGAGCTAGTGGTGAAGTCTTTGCGGTAAATCCCGCTATTAGTCCTGGGGGAAGAGCGATCGAGGCTACAGTTCGCTTGGAGTCAGAAACCACCGAAGATATAAAACATGGCGAACAGGTGTTAACCTGGATTGCCGTAGCCGAAGAACCAAATGCGGTAGTTGTCCCTTTAAATGCAGTAGTTTATCGCGACCAAACGCCCTATGTTTTCGTAGTCAATTCCGAAGGAATTATCGAACAGCGAGAGGTAGAACTAGGTATTCGGGGTATTACTCAGCAACAAATACTTAGCGGAGTCGAACCAGAAGAATCTGTAGTTACCCAAGGACAAAACCGCCTCGTAGATGGTGTGGAAGTAAAGATTGTTAATCCGTAGGGGCGAATGGTCATTCGCCCGCCCGTACATTAGTAGTTAAGTAATAAGTAATAAGTAATAGGTATTTAGTTCCCCTGCTGCCAATCTCTCTTCATTCATTTACCTCATGAGCCAACTAAAATCTTCATCAAGCGATCGCGCTAATTCTTCCTCAAATGGACGTTCTCCCGACCCCAAACCAGCAGAGAATACCGTAAAGGCATCAAGACTATCTCGCTTCTTTTTTCTCAACACCATCTTTGCCATCCTATTAACCATTTTGTTAATTGTCGGTGGAGTGTTGGGCTATTTTTCTATGACCAAACAGTCCCAACCTGACATTAATATTGCCGTAGCCAATATTACTACCACTTGGCCTGGTGCCGATCCTCAAACCATCGAACAACAGGTTACAGATGAGATTGAAACTGAAATCTCCTCAGTTGAGAACGTCAAGCAGATTCAAAGTGCTTCTTATACTGGCTTTTCGGTAATTAATGTTGAATTTACTAGTAGTGCGGATACCGACACCGCAATTCAAGAGTTGCGTCAGGCGGTTTCTCAAGCCGAGTCAGAATTACCCGAAGATGCAGAACAGCCAGTAGTCGAACAGGTTTCTTTAGATGATGCGCCAATTATTACTCTGGCACTGTATGGTGATATTGACCCAACAGTTATATCTCGCGCAGCAGAAGAGATCCAGGATCGTTTAGAACAGGTAGGCGGAGTTAGCGAAGTAAATCTTGGTGGTGCTAGAGAAGAAGTAGTTAGCGTGCAAATGAATCCCTATCGCCTGGCGGATTTGGGTATTTCCCCCGCTACCGTCGCCAGTCAAATTCGTAATGCTAATACTGATGTACCCCTCAATGAAATTGAAAGCGATCTGATCGGGACACAGGTACGCTTTTACGGTCGCTTCCGTACCGTCGAACAATTAGAACAACTACCTATTTCTCGTCTAGCGGGGCGCGTAGTGCGTTTAAACGAAGTTGCTACTGTACGTCGAGAACTCGAACAGGAAGATGTTAGGGCATTTATCAGTACGGCAGGAGGAGATTATCAGCCCGTTGTCAGTGTCGGCGTAGTTAAAGTACCAGGACAAGATTCGATCGAGGTAATCGATAGCGTCATCGCTACCATAGATGAAATTAAGCAAAACCCCGATCTTTGGCCCTTCGGCATGGAATACGAAGTAATTGCCGACGAGTCAGAAATTATCTGGGAACAGCTAGGTAATCTGTTTGTCAATGCCCTGCAAGCAATGGCTGCGGTATTTGTAATTTTGTTTATCGCCCTATCTTGGAGAGAGGCTTTAATTGCTGGCTTGTCAATTCCGCTAACCTTTTTAGGTACGCTAGCTGTCCTCTGGTTGATGGGACAAACTCTCAACAATATGGTGCTGATAGGGATGGTACTAGCTTTGGGTATTCTAGTAGATGTTTTCATTTTAATGATGGAAGGGATGCACGAAGCGATATTCGTCCAGGGACTACCTTTTAACCAAGCAGCACTACGAACTGTAAAAACCTATGCCCCTCCTGCTTTTGCAGGTCAGTTAACCACTATTCTGGCACTGACTCCTTTGATGGCAATAAGCGGTACTTTGGGTAAGTTTATCGAATTACTGCCGATCGCAGCAATTATCTGTCTGATCTTGAGTTTTGCGATCGCTATTTTTATCGATATTCCCCTATCTCGTTATTTACTTGCAGACGTTAAAGGTGTCGAATCAAAATCTAAGATAGATCGTATTTCCGAAGCAGCTTCAGAAAAGTGGACGCGCTGGAGTCTCAACCACACGGTAAAAAATAAAACTACCGCTACTGCTTGGACTGTAGGCACAGTTGCTTTATTTATCTGTGCGATCTTTACCTTTAGCCAAATACCTGTAGAATTCTTCCCTCAATCCGACCAGCGCAACTTTAGCGTTAACGTAGAACTACCTCCCACCACTACCCTAGATGTTTCTCAGGAGGTGGCAGACGATTTGGGAGAAATTTTACAAGAGAAAGATTACCTCGAAAGCGTAATTAAATATGTCGGACAGCGTAGTAACTTGGTAGCATCTGGAGAACTGCAACCCACTGAAGGCAGCTATCTGTTGGGTTTTTCAGGCGTATTTATACCTGAAGATGAACGGGATGAAATCTCTTATGAATACCTCGACGATCTGCGTACCGAACTACAGACAGCGTTAGATAAATATCCAGGGGCGTTGCTAGTATTAAACGAACAGCAGGCAGGACAAAGCGGAGATCCGATTCAAATTGAAATTACTGGCAGCAATTTATCTCAACTTAGAGAAATTTCGCAACAGGTACAGATGGCTTTAAGGCAAATCCCTGGTGCTACCGATGTTCGAGACAGTCTTGGGGCATTACAACCAGATTTACGCCTGATACCCAAACGGGAAGAACTAAGCTTTTACGGCTTAAGCGAACAACAGCTAGCTTCTCAAGCACAATACTATACTAGAGCGGTAGATATCGGTGATTTTGCCCTTGGTGGCGACGAAGAAGATATCGAAATTCGCCTCAGTACTGCTTGGCCCTCGCGCAATGGTCGAGTCGGTGGTCCTACCCGCAGAGATGAATTACTATCGGTGCGTTTCTTTAGCGACGATCCTGATGAAGAATTGATTTCTGCTAGTGCGGTAGTCGATGCAGTACAGGCAGAAGCACCTCTTTCTATTGCCCGTCGGGATGGCAGGCGTACCGCTACGGTGTTAGCAAAAAATGAAGATAGAACTGTCGGTGAGATTTTGGCTCAATTAGAACCAAAACTACAGGAGATGAAGCAGTCTTGGGCTAGTGGATACGACTATAGCTTTGGCGGTGAAACAGAAGACCAGGCACAAACCTTTGGTTCTGCCGGTCAAGCACTGGCTTTGGCTGTATTTCTCGTGTTTGCCGTCTTGGTATTACAACTCGGTTCATTCCGTCAACCATTTATTATTTTGCTAGCAATTCCCTTTGCACTCATCGGTACTATTGGAGGTTTTTACCTAACGGGGATTCCTTTTTCCTTCTCGGCGTTTATCGGCATCATCGCCCTAGTAGGAATTGTCGTTAATGATGCGATCGTTATGGTCGATACGATGAACAGCTATCAAGATGAAGGGATGCCCAAGCGACAAGCAGCAGCCAAGGGAGTAGCTGACCGTTTACGTCCTGTACTAACTACTAGTATCACCACAATCATCGGTTTAATACCTCTAGCCTTGAGCGATCCTACCTGGATGCCTTTGTGTAGTGCAATTATCTTTGGGCTAGTTGCTGCTACTATCATTGCCCTAATCGTCGTGCCTTGTTTATATTTACTATTAACACCTAAGACTGAAACAATAGATTCAGAACTAGCTTAATAACTAGAAAGTAATTGCGATCTAACATTCAGCGTATTTAATCATTAACTCATCTTCAAGTTCAAAAATAGTCAATGCTTGTTTTATTCTGTCAAACTTTCCATTATTATCAATGTTTGATTCCATAAAATAGGTATCCTTAATCGACACAGCTTGTCTCAAACCAGTCTGAGCGGGATTTTTTGTGAGTCCGATTTTAGCTTCTAAATCCGTGGTAAAAAATGCTTCTGGCTGAATCTCAAAAAGCTTTTTAAATACATCTACGTAGAGTTTTGATACTTGAGTAACTTCAATTTTTTGATTGCAGAAAATAGCGTATTCTAATTTTTTATGTTTTGGTTGTTCTGCTTCAAAAATGTTTATCTCACCATTATCTATCTCATCTAAAAGATTAACGTTAGGATATTCCCAAATTTTCAAGAATCTTTCGGCAATTTGCTCGAAGCGTATCTCTATCTCAGCCTTGTCCCATTTGTTCAAGCTTGATAGATATTTATTCAGCCATAGCTTACTATCTTTATATCCTGCGTCTTTTAAATCTCTTTTTTCTAGAAAAGTTTTATTTCCTAGCTTTCCATTATTGCCTGATAGAGTTAAGTTGCCAATCGTGTTCAAGTAGTTTTCTTTGATAAAAACATATTCATCATTCCCTAATTCCATCTTCCATTTCGGATCGGGGTTCTGTGGAAATATATGTTCAATAGTTATGTTAGGATTACCTTCAATTAAAACTAGCTCGGTATGTTCAAAGTTTTCTAAGCGTTCCAATAAATAAATTCGGTTCTTAGATTTGATATTATAAACATCTTTTACTTTCAAAGCGTCTATTACTTCTGAATCTTTAGGAAATTTTTGAGAACCCGACCTCTGCACTAATACTTTTTGAATAGAATATAAATATTTTGAGGTATCAATTTTGTCATAAAGACTCATAAATATTTTATTTAAAGAATTTGTTGGTAAGCCTAAAATGAATCTACGCCAAGCAAATGACTGAATTAATTTCAACACCTCAATGAAAGTCTGCTTATCGATAATCTTTTTACTATAATCGTCATAGACTTTCATTAGAAATGGAAAGGCTACATTAATTTCAAGACGATTAATATATTCTAATTGCAACCTAATACTATTATCTATTTCTTTTTTGGGGTTGATTAACTTATTGTAATACTTAACAAAACTCTTAATTTCAGCTAAGTTGTTTTTGAGGTCGTCAATAGTTGTGGTTGGATACTTAGCTTTAAATTCGAGATATACTTTTCCCTTGTTAGGAATCTTTTTATTTTCAAAAGTCAAGTAATCTCTGATAAATTCTGATACTTTACTTACATTTGAAATTTCATCTTTGGCAAGTTTTTCAATTACTTTCCAATAGTCATGATAAATTATATCTTGATTTTCGTATTCTAAGCCCATCAAAATATAATTACGAATTAGGTCAGCCTGAGATAGTTCTAGACCTGTAGAGTTAAGGCTCTCAAAAATACGCTGCGGATCGTCTTTCTCTCTATCTAACGATATTTCAACAAACATCAGTTTTGAAAGACCATCTAAAACAAATTTATAGTTTTCTTCCGTTATTCTTCCCTTAAAGTAATTGAAATTATCAACAAGTTTTGAAAAGTCATGAAACTCTTCTCTATCGTCACTTCTTAAAAGATATTTTAAAGCTTTATTATTATTTTCTGTAGGTCTGAGCTTTAATTTTTCTTCTTCAGGAGCAAATTTATTAATTAAGTATGTCTCGCTAATTTCATCTACAAGTCCTTCGTCTTTCAACTCTTTGGCGAGGCTATGAATAACTAAGTAAATAAGCGTCAAGGTTGTTAGGCGTTGCTGTCCATCAATGACTGTCAGTTCTTTTATTCTCGCAGCCGTATAAACATCATCGTGAACATAAACAATGCTACCAATAAAGTGAGCATTCATATCTTTATTTGTTCCGACTTCAAGAATGTCGTTTAAAAGTTGTTTGCACTGATTTGTAGCCCAGTCATAATTTCGCTGATAAACAGGAATTACGAACTGAGTTTTAGTTGCTGATAAAAAGTCTTCTACTTTGGTTTCGTTTGCTTTCATTAATCGAGTTAACTTAGTTTAAAACATATATTTAATTAGTTTTTCCTAAATCGCTCAGATTAAATCATCTGCTATGTTTTATTAAAAACTTCTTTTCTAAAGTTTTTTATGGAGAATTGTATTTATCTTTAGAAGATTAAATTTTTGCAACCTCCCTCAGTAAAATTGAAATTTAGCCCTTATAGCCTTCATCTGAAGGTAAATTAGATTGATGTGCTGCTGCTACAGCCAGACGATCGCATCTTTCGTTTTCGGGTATTCCTGCATGACCTTTTACCCAAACAAATTCAACATCGTGTATTTTACAAAGATCGAGCAATTCTTGCCACAAATCTGGGTTTTTCGCCATTTCTTTTCTATTTCTGCGCCAGCCGTTTGCCTGCCATTTCTTTGCCCAACCTTTGACCACAGCATCGACAATATATTTTGAGTCGCTGTGCAGCTTAACTTTAGAATTGGACTTGAGAGACTCTAAAGCTGCGATCGCTCCCATCATTTCCATACGGTTGTTGGTAGTGAGTCTGTAGCCCCCTGATAGCTCTTCACGGCGATCGCCATCAATAATCACCGCGCCATATCCCCCCGCGCCAGGATTACCCGTACAAGCACCATCGGTGTAGATAATGATAGTGTCTTCGGTATTGGAAGATTTGGGCTTAATTGTTAATTTGGGTTGAGAAGATTTTGCTTTGGGTTGAAGAGTTTGTAAGTATTCTAATACTTCTGGTAACATCGATTCAGGCAGAGATTCAACTTCCGTCATAATTTTGTTTTTATAATTCATTGCTAACCTCAATCGATCGATTTACGCCTTTTATAATAATTCATCAGTAACAGTTAACAGTCAACAGTTATGCGAAGCAGCGGTATCCTTTAGGGCAACAGTCAACAGTTAAGTAGATAACTAGACTCGTCTGCACTTGATGTTAAAACAATTAAAACAACTGAAGTTCGTACCGCACTAAGGAATAAACTAAATATAAGAATTTAATTTTAATAATTTAGTATGCCTACAGTAGATGTCCGCGGTGTAAATCACTATTACGAGTGGATTCGACATTCAGATAATTCTGCAAAACCCGTAATGGTGTTCGTTCATGGTTGGGGAGGATCCCAGAGATATTGGCGTAGTACCGCCGAAGCGATCGCAGATGATTTTGACTGCTTGCTTTACGATCTGCGTGGTTTTGGTCGTTCGACTCTACCTGAGAATGCTCCAGATACCAAATATGCCATGGAAGATTATGCCGAAGATTTGGCTATCTTACTAGATACTTTAAACCTCGAACGAGTATACGTCAACGCTCATTCCATGGGCGCATCGATCGCTACTTTCTTTCTAAACCGCTATAGCGATAGAGTGCATCAAGCAATTTTGACCTGTAACGGGATCTTTGAATATGACGCTAGAGCTTTTGCAGCTTTTCATAAGTTCGGTGGATACGTAGTTAAGTTTCGCTACAACTGGTTTTTGAAATTCCCCTTTGCCGACAAAATGTTTATGGCGCGCTTTCTACATCGTCCGATTAATAGGCGCGATCGCGTAGCTTTCTTGGAAGATTTTTTACTAGCCGACTACGAAGCTGCGGTAGGAACGATCTACACTTCCGTCAGCAAGCAAGCAGTAGAAACTATGCCGAAAGAGTTTGCCAAACTAACCGTACCTACCTTAATGGTATCGGGAGAAAAAGATATTATTATTCCTGCAAAGATGGGTAGACAAGCAGCAGCCTTAAACGACAATATTCAATACGTCGAACTGCCTAAGACTTCACATTTTCCCATGCTTGAAGACAAGACCGCATATTTAAATGCAGTCAGGGAGTTTTTACAGGTGGAAAGTGCAGTTGCTTAATCTATATGACTTAATAGTTACTTAGACATTTGATGTTGTAGATAATTTTCCGTCATAACCTTTAGGCGATGCTCTGGGGCGAGGGGTGCAATCGCTTTTAAGATCGACAGTGTGGATAGAAGAAATAATATGATAGAAAATAAGCCGATTGACTCGTCAGATTCTATTTCAGACCGCAAATTAATTCAGAAACTAGAAACGGCTACCGAAGATTTACTTTGGTTAAGTGAGTCTGAATATCCCTTTAAAGTTTTTTATTGGTGTAATACAGATTTCAGCATTGACGCTTTATTACAACGCTATAATTATCCTCCTCAAACCAAAATTATCGTTAAAGATAAAGATTGGCAATCTTTTTTTGCTTCTGCAATTAAAGAAGAAGACTGGTATAACGAAAACGAAATAGCCGAAACTAAACGTTATCAAAATTTAGTAAAGTTGATGACTCAAAATCTGAAAAATATTCGAGTTTATTTGCTAGGGTATATAGAAATTGATGTTTATATTTTGGGAGAAACTACAAACGCGATCGCTGGTTTAACTACTAAAATTATTGCTACTTGAATCTTCGATCGTGATTGTAATGGGTTACTATACCTTGGCTTTTAAGCAGATCGATCCAATTGACATTTTCGACCGCCCCATAAGGGCGACGATTCCCTAAAACAGACTTAACTGTTTATGGGTAGTTGACAATTCATCATGGATTGCCTCATCTAAGGTCTTATGCCCACTCCCTGCCCATTTATTTCCATCATGGATATGTCCTAGCCCGATCCTATTTATTACCGCAGAAGCATTGCTGTCTCTACCGCAGGAATTACAGCCTAAGCAAACTATTTCTCTTAACGATATTGCTATTTGTATTTCACAGGTTTCTAGCTGCATTGATTAATTTAATATTTAACGTAGTTTTTTCTTCATGGCAGTGTCCATGAAGTAACTGGTAATTGGGGTATACATTCTTACTACTGAACTTAAGGGCTATAATGTGGTCTATTTCCTGTACGTCTCCATTGCGGATATATAATCCGTAATAGCTGCATTTTCCTTGCTCCGTCCCTATGCTTGAGGTTTCTTAAGCAAGCTTACTTAAGAAACCTCCATTTCTGGGTGTCTACCCATTCTGGTCGCCCAGTAGCTAAAATTCGCGTCAAACGGACTTGCATTACCTTTTACTTTTACGTATCTGTTGCTGCAAGAGGTATTAGTGTAACTAGTCAGAACTGATAGTTGGTACTTCCAGTATGTCAACCTAGTTTCACTGGTTAGCATTAACGATGAACGATATTTTTTTACAACTCTTTGGTGTAGCTATTATTAGTGATTTTACTTACGAGATTTATAGTAACGGTCATGAGTGTTGAGACAAAAGGTAAGATGAAAGAAACCAAATAGAGCGATAGTGATGGTAAAAGCTTATAGCTATGATTTGCGACAAAAAGTTATTAAGGCGATCGAGTTAGATAGATGGAAAAAGAGCGAAGTGGCAGAAATATTTTAAATCAGTCGCAACACAGTTGATTTATGGCTCAAACGAAAGCAAGAAAGAGATTACCCTGCATTGTCAAAGCGTCCTAACTATATAAAAGCCAAGATAACTGATTGGCAAGCATTTCAAGAATTTGCTCAGAGACATGGCGATCGAACTCAAGCTCAAATGGCTCAGTTATGGAGTGAACCTATTAGCCCTCTGACAATTTCGAGAGGATTGAAAAAATCAGTTTCACGCGAAAAAAAAGGACTACGGATATGACGAAAGAGATGAAGACAAAAGAAATGAATTCAAAATCGAAGTAGCTCAAATCGACCGATCGCGAAGAGTATACGTCGATGAATCAAGAATGGATAGTCACAGTGACTACGGATATGGATGGAGTGAACGAGGTCAAAAATTTGAAGCACTCAAGTCAGGAAAAAGAACACGAAGAGTGAACATGATTGCAGCTTACTGCAAAAAGCAATTATTGGCATTATTTACAGTTGAAGGTAGTTGTAATCGGACTGTTTTTGAAACTTGGCTCTAAACCTGTTTAATTCCTGCATTAAAACCTGGACAAGTAGTCATTATGGATAATGCTACTTTTCATAAAGGAGGTCGCATTCAAGAATTAGATTGAGTCGGCAGCCTGCCGTTTACTTTATTTGCCACCTTATTCCCCAGATTTGAACCGAATTGAAAAATGCTGGGGCAGCGCTTCGCGCAGATCGCCCAGGGACGACTAGAACGCATTCGCGTTCGCGCTCAAGAGTGGTATTCGACATCTCTTGTCAGACTCAAAGGATTTGAGGTCGGCAATAGTATTAGGCTTACCTCTTCTTGCCATAAATAAAAGCCTTCAATTATTTGGATTGAAGGCTTTTAGGAAGATTGAACCTGGCACTGAGCTATTTTCCCAGGAGGCTACCTTCCAAGTATCTTCACCGCTGTCGCGTTTCACTATCGAGTTCGGGATGGAGTCGAAGTGGGACCACAACGCTAATAGCACCAGGAAAAACGGTTGGGAATCAATAACACCCTCAAGACTGCATAAATCTAGAATCGCCAAGATCCTAAGTTAGTAATTAAGCCAATTGATTCGGTTGGTCAAGCCCTCGGTCTGTTAGCACGCCTCGGCTACAAACATTACTGCTCTTACACCTAACGCCTATTAACGGGTGTTCTTCCCGTGACCTTACTGGATTACTCCAACAGAGTACTCATCTTGAGGTGGGCTTCCCACTTAGATGCTTTCAGCGGTTATCCTCTCCGCACTTGGCTACCCAGCGTCTACCGTTGGCACGATAACTGGTACACCAGCGGTGCGTTCTTCCCGGTCCTCTCGTACTAAGGAAGACTCCTCTCAATACTCTTACGCCTACACCGGATATGGACCGAACTGTCTCACGACGTTCTGAACCCAGCTCACGTACCGCTTTAATGGGCGAACAGCCCAACCCTTGGGACCTACTTCAGCCCCAGGTTGCGATGAGCCGACATCGAGGTGCCAAACCTCCCCGTCGATGTGAACTCTTGGGGGAGATCAGCCTGTTATCCCTAGAGTAACTTTTATCCGTTGAGCGACGGCCTTTCCACGCAGCACCGTCGGATCACTAAGACCTAGTTTCCTACCTGCTTGAGTTGTCTCTCTCGCAGTCAAGCTCCCTTGTGCCTTTACACTCTCTGGCTGATTTCCATCCAGCCTGAGGGAACCTTTGTGCGCCTCCGTTACCTTTTTGGAGGCGACCGCCCCAGTCAAACTACCCACCTGAAACTGTTCTACTCCCGGATTACGGGAGCCAGTTAGAATTCTAGCCTCGCTAGAGTGGTATCTCACATTGCGACTCTGATAACCCCACAAGGCTACCTTCATCGTCTCCCACCTATTCTGCGCAAGCGAAGCCCGAACCCAATTCCAGGCTATAGTAAAGCTTCATAGGGTCTTTCTGTCCAAGTGTAGGTAGTCCGTATCTTCACAGACAATCCTATTTCGCCGAGCCTCTCTCCGAGACAGCGCCCAGATCGTTACGCCTTTCGTGCGGGTCGGAACTTACCCGACAAGGAATTTCGCTACCTTAGGACCGTTATAGTTACGGCCGCCGTTCACCGGGGCTTCGGTCGTCAGCTTCACAAGAGCAAGCTCTGCTGACCAACTTCCTTAACCTTCCGGCACTGGGCAGGCGTCAGCCCCTATACATCCTCTTACGAGTTAGCAGAGACCTATGTTTTTGGTAAACAGTCGCCTGGGCCTCTTTATTGCAACCAGCTTTCACTGGCACCCCTTCTCCCGAAGTTACGGGGTCATTTTGCCGAGTTCCTTAGAGAGAGTTATCTCGCGCCCCTTAGTATTCTCTACCTGCCCACCTGTGTCGGTTTCGGGTACGGGTACTGTATCTTCAACACCATCAACGCTTTTCTTGGCACTACCTTTACCACACGTCCGATAATTCG
This sequence comes from Waterburya sp., assembly GCA_965214815.1. GTDB lineage: Bacteria > Cyanobacteriota > Cyanobacteriia > Cyanobacteriales > Xenococcaceae > Waterburya. The sequence goes on along the minus strand of CBDCCL010000002.1, from coordinate 5,008,772 downwards.
GACTCCCAATCCATTCAGGGCGTGGTTATTTCTCATGCGTCCCGTTGATTGCTCCAATACTGTAGTCAGGGAATATTCACCCTGTGTCCATCGACTACGCCTTTCGGCCTGGCCTTAGGTCCCGACTAACTCTTCGCGGACGAGCCTTCCGAAGAAACCCTTGGGCTTTCGGGGTATATGATTCTCACATATATTTTCGCTACTTAAGCCGACATTCTCACTTCTGTATCGTCCACATCTGCTTGCCGCTAATGCTTCTCCCCATACAGAACGCTCCTCTACCACTCGTAATTAACTTACAAGTCCACAGCTTCGGTGACTTACTTAGCCCCGTTCATTTTCGGCGCAGGCGCGCTAGACCAGTGAGCTATTACGCACTCTTTCAAGGATTGCTGCTTCTAAGCAAACCTCCTGGTTGTCTATGCACTCCCACCTCCTTTCTCACTTAGTAAGTACTTGGGGACCTTAGCTGGTGGTCTGGGCTGTTTCCCTTTCGACGATGAAGCTTATCCCCCACCGTCTCACTGGTAAATTGCTATTAGGTATTCTGAGTTTGTCTCACTTTGGTACCGCTCTCGCAGCCCGCAGCGAAACAGTGCTTTACCCCCTAACAACTCTCATTTACCGCTGCGCCTAAACGCATTTCGAGGAGATCCAGCTAGCTCTGGGTTCGATTGGCATTTCACCCCTAACCACACCTCATCCGCTGGCTTTTCAACGCCAGTCGGTTCGGACCTCCACTTGGTTTTACCCAAGCTTCATCCTGGACATGGTTAGATCACCCAGGTTCGGGTCTACAAATAATGACATTACCGCCCTGTTCAGGCTCGCTTTCACTTTGGCTTCGAGTATATTCCTCTTAACCTGCCATTACCTGTAAGTCGCCGGCTCATTCTTCAACAGGCACACTATCACACGTTCAATCGTGCTTTAATTGCTTGTAGGCTAACGGTTTCATATTCTCTTTCACTCCCCTCGCCGGGGTTCTTTTCACCTTTCCCTCGCGGTACTGTTTCTCTATCGGTTACACAGGAGTATTTAGCCTTACGAGGTGGTCCTCGCTGATTCACACGGAATTCCACGGGCTCCGTGCTACTCGGGATCCAGTCGGGCAAGTTCGGTTTTCGACTACAGGACTTTCACCTTCTTTGGTGCAGCTTTCAACTGCTTCGTCTAACTTTCCTTGTCCCTGGTGACTGTCCCACGACCCCAATTACCGCAGTAATTGGTTTAGGCTGTTTCCGCTTCGCTCGCCGCTACTAAGGAAATCGCTTTTGCTTTCTCTTCCTTCAGCTACTAAGATGTTTCAGTTGGCTGAGTTCGCTCGTTCCTGCCTATATATTCAGCAGGTCGTTCATACAGGTTGCCCCATTCGGACACCCTCGGCTCGATGCTTGTTTCCAGCTCCCCGAGGCATTTCGTCGGTCACCACGTCCTTCTTCGCCTTTGTGTACCTAGGTATCCACCGTTAGCCCTTTGTAGCTTGACCAATAAGTTCAGCCCTCACTTTGATGTGATAACTTAACTTGTTTTCTCTACTCAATAGGTTTTGCCTATCTTGGACTAATTAATGATAAGTATTAACTTATCGCCTTAGTTTTCTTTGACCTAATTACTTAATTTGGCTCTATTGCCAGTAATTACTTCTACCACCATCGATAGATTTCATTACCGTTTCTAGATTTTATGCAGTTTTCAAGGTTCATAATCTGAACTTATTTAAAGTCCAGCAGACTCACTCTAGCAGTACTAGCCGTGACCGTGCTGAATTTTAGGGTTTTTGGTGGAGGTAAGCGGACTTGAACCGCTGACATCCTGCTTGCAAAGCAGGCGCTCTACCAGCTGAGCTATACCCCCCTCTTTCTTCTGTGTCCATTCCCAGCTTCAAGTGTAGATTATTTCTGTTCACTGTTTACTGTTGACTGTCCACTGTTTCAAGTGGTGGGCCATCCTGGACTTGAACCAGGGACCTCACCCTTATCAGGGGTGCGCTCTAACCACCTGAGCTAATAGCCCTTGTTTCGGTCAGATTTCTCTATTGGTTAGATAGATTCTTTTCTCAACCAGAACAATATAGTTTGACGGTTTTACCTTCACTTTTTGAACCGACCTTGGTTTGACCAGCAATCGTAGGACTTATTTGCGTTCGCTACGTTACTTAGTTCGGTCTCCCTAATAAGGAGGTGATCCAGCCACACCTTCCGGTACGGCTACCTTGTTACGACTTCACCCTAGTCACCAGCCCTGCCTTCGGCATCCCCCTCCAGATAACTGGTTAGGGTAACGACTTCGGGCGTGGCCAACTTCCATGGTGTGACGGGCGGTGTGTACAAGGCCCGGGAACGAATTCACCGCAGTATGCTGACCTGCGATTACTAGCGATTCCTCCTTCATGCAGGCGAGTTGCAGCCTGCAATCTGAACTGAGGCTGGGTTTGATGGGATTGGCTCTCTCTTGCGAGTTGGCTACCCTTTGTCCCAACCATTGTAGTACGTGTGTAGCCCAGGACGTAAGGGGCATGCTGACTTGACGTCATCCCCACCTTCCTCCGGTTTGTCACCGGCAGTCTTCCTAAAGTGCCCAACTTAATGCTGGCAACTAAGAACGAGGGTTGCGCTCGTTGCGGGACTTAACCCAACATCTCACGACACGAGCTGACGACAGCCATGCACCACCTGTCTTCGAGTTCCCTAAGGCACCCCTGCTATTAGGCAGGGTTCTCGAGATGTCAAGTCCTGGTAAGGTTCTTCGCGTTGCATCGAATTAAACCACATACTCCACCGCTTGTGCGGGCCCCCGTCAATTCCTTTGAGTTTCACAGTTGCCTGCGTACTCCCCAGGCGGAACACTTAACGCGTTGGCTACGGCACTGCTCGGGTCGATACAAGCAACGCCTAGTGTTCATCGTTTACAGCTAAGACTACAGGGGTATCTAATCCCTTTCGCTACCCTAGCTTTCGTCCCTGAGTGTCAGTTACGGCCCAGTCGAGCGCCTTCGCCACTGGTGTTCTTCCCAATATCTACGCATTTCACCGCTACACTGGGAATTCCCTCAACCCCTACCGTACTCTAGTTCACCAGTTTCCACTGCCTCTCAGAAGTTGAGCTTCTGTCTTTAACAGCAGACACGATGAACCACCTGCGGACGCTTTACGCCCAATGATTCCGGATAACGCTTGCATCCTCCGTATTACCGCGGCTGCTGGCACGGAGTTAGCCGATGCTGATTCATTAAGTACCGTCACTTGCTTCTTCCTTAATAAAAGAGGTTTACAACCCAAAAGCCTTCCTCCCTCACGCGGTATTGCTCCGTCAGGCTTTCGCCCATTGCGGAAAATTCCCCACTGCTGCCTCCCGTAGGAGTCTGGGCCGTGTCTCAGTCCCAGTGTGGCTGCTCATCCTCTCAGACCAGCTACCGATCGCTGCCTTGGTAGGCTCTTACCCCACCAACTAACTAATCGGACGCGAGCTCCTCATCTGGCAATAAATTATTTCACGCCGAAGCGCATATTGGGTCTTAGCAGAAGTTTCCCTCTGTTATCCCCATCCAAATGGCAGATTCTCACGCGTTACTCACCCGTCCGCCACTAAGTCCCCGAAAGGACTTCGTTCGACTTGCATGTGTTAGGCATACCGCCAGCGTTCATCCTGAGCCAGGATCAAACTCTCCATGATGAACTATCAGTTCAAACACAAATTGTGTTGATTTATAGCTCTTTATTTTCCCTTTCTTTAGAAATAATTTCTCTAATCTCAGGGGGTTCTATGTATTGTTTTTTATTCAAAAAGTTAATGCTTTTTAAACCGTCAAACTATTGTATTGTCTAGGTTCTAGCTCGGTGAAGAAGCTTTGCCTCTCTCAACCGCGCATTTATCAATATAAGGAGTTTAAATATAAAAGTCAACCCTTTTTTCCATCTTTTTTGACTGTGCTTGACCAAACTCCCTCGTGCTATGGTGTTGAGACAGTTATTTAAGCTAAAAATAAAAACATGGCTACTTTACCTTCCTTAATAATTATCGATCGCCTGCTTCAAAACTGGCTACTTGAAGATCTTGGTAGAGGAGATTTTACGACTGAAGGCTTATTTAAAGATAATCGCAAAATTGAGAAGGCTACATGGGTTGTTAAAGAAGACGGAATAATAGCAGGACTACCGATCGCAGCTAGAGTTTTTGAGTTGTTAGACAAGGAAGCAAAATTCACTCTTGAAGTGGAGGAAGGAAATTTTTGTAGCTCGGGAACAAAGATTGCTAGTATCCAGGGATGTAGAGAAGCCTTATTAACTGGAGAGAGAGTAGCATTAAATTTAGCAATGCGCTTGAGTGGAATTGCTACGGCAACTCGAAGTTATGTAGAAAAGATCGATGATTTGTCTACAAAGCTGGTAGATACTAGAAAAACTACTCCTGGCTTGAGAGTGCTGGAAAAATATGCTACGCGAGTAGGCGGTGCAGTCAATCATCGAATGGGTTTAGATGATGCGGTGATGATTAAAGATAACCATATAAAAGCAGTAGGAGGAATTGCCCAAGCGATCGCTCTTTTAAAAAAGAATATTCCTTATCCTTTGAACATAGAAGTAGAGACAACAAATATAAAAGAAGTAGAGCAAGCACTAGAACACGGTGCAGATATTATTATGTTAGATAATATGCCCCCTGAAATAATGATTGAAGCGGTAAAAAAAATCCGTCAGACGAGTTCTAGAGTTAAAATTGAAGGATCGGGCAATATTACTTTAAAAACTATTCGTGCTGTAGCAGAAACTGGAGTTGACTATATATCTAGTAGTGCGCCAATAACGCGATCGCATTGGTTGGATATAAGCATGAGAATGATTTAGACAACAGAGAGAGTCTTTTATCTGTTCTTAACAATTAATTAAATGCTCAACAGTACTCCGCGCTCCTTAGCATTCTGCGCAGCTAGACTTTATCAAACTATCTTAAATTAAGATTAGACTGAGAATTATTCTTTTTAAGGAAACCACTGTAAATGCGATTCTTATGGTAGTCGATCTTAGATTTTACATTTGCAAGACAGTTGTTTGCCAACCGTCATCTTTATAACTCCATTGACAGTTACACTCAAATAATTAGAAATGTACTATTTGAACTAACGTATTTTAAATGTATCGTTATAATTAGCTATTTATGATAGATCCAGATTATCCTAACGTGGTTTTAGCTTTTGTATATCGCGACTTTCGCATTAAAATTGCTCGCGACAAATGGCAAGGACAAGACATCTATACTGCTTGGGCTGATTATAATATGGGCAGCGCGGTTGCAGTACCTGTAGCAATTACTACCAAACTAGCAATTAGAAATGCTAAACGTTGGGTAGACAAAAGAATTCAAGACTTTACTTAGTCTAAATAATCGTTTTAGGAACTTAAAACTGGTGCTTTAGCGTTAATTTGCTCGGCTTTGACAATCGCTTCTAAACTTATGTCGCGACAGGTTCGTTTGATTAGACCACATAATACTTTACCTGGCCCTACCTCAACAACATCAGTTACTTCTAATTGTGATAATTGCAGCATAATTTCACGCCAACGAACCGAACTAGTCATTTGTTCTGATAATCTCTGTTTTAACTCTTTTCCATCAGTACTAGGAGTTGGATCTGTATTAGATATAACTGGTATTTTGGCATCATCGAAGCTAATTGAATTTAAGATCTCCCTGAATTGCTCTGCTGCGGGCTGCATCAAAGGAGAATGAAACGCTCCAGATACATTTAAAGTCATCGCTCTTTTGGCTTTAACTTGACCAAGAATATTTTCTACCGCCTCTGGAGTACCAGAAATAACTACTTGTCCTTCACTATTATCGTTAGCTAAAACTACGCTATCAGTATCGGTTAAAGCCGTAGTTAGTTCGGAGCGATCGAACTTCATCAAAGCTGCCATTTTTCCTCCAGCAGCATTGTCCATTAATTCGGCTCGTTTTTTAACTAGTTTTAATCCCGATTCAAAGTCAAAAACCCCTGCTGCATATAGAGCTACATATTCCCCCAAACTATGACCTGCTACTAATTGAGGTAAACTAGTTTTTTCAGCCAATAAGTCTACTAAGATCGACTCTATGACGTACAGACAAGGTTGGGTATAAAGAGTACGAGCTAAAGTCTGTTCGTCACCTTGGCAAATATCTAATACAGACCAACCGAGTATTTTTTGTGCGCTTGCCAGTTTAGCCCGTGCGCTAGGAATATTTTGTAGATCGATTCCCATTCCTACTGCTTGTGAACCTTGTCCTGGGAAAACCCATGCTATTTTTGTCATCGATTAAAAGTAATTTTGGCTATTTAAATTGTCCGTGTTGTCCGAACCAATTTTCTTAATATTTTCTTACTCGAACCGCTAAAGATTATCTCACTTCAAGTGCAGATTTGTCTAATACGTAGTATCGGGCAAACTTAATTTTAGAAATTCATCAGGCATCGCTATTGACTCTAGTTAAACGCGATTCCAGGATTCGATTGAGCCATCCTGTTAAGTATTTACGGTTTTCAGACTGCTGTTGAGGATCATCTGTATCTAAAGGGTGGGGAGCTAATCCTTTAACCGCTGAGGTAGTGACGCAAAACATTGATTTTTGGAAACTTTCGCAGATCTGAACGCGAATGTCGCCTACCCCACGAATACTTTTTTGTTTGTAAAGCTCGTGCAGATAGTCTGGTAGGAAATGACGCATATCCTGCATTAGTAATGTAGGAGGAATACCTGCACCACCAATAGGCAAAGGGTCAGCATACAACGCCCCATAGTTAAACATTCCAGGGTCGTAAGGAATTTCATAAGCTTGAGCATTATAAGATACTGTACCTTGGAAAGGAGTTCCTCTAAAAAATATCGCTTCGACATAAGGAACAGCAGTATCCATTAGAAAAGTCAGCCCTGCTGATTTGGGAATAAGATCGAATTTCTCTCCTCGCACGTCTACCGTATAGGTAATCGGACGCGCTGCATCTGCCACCAGACCATCGAGGATAAACTGAACTACGGCGGGTATAGATTTGATTTCACCACGGTCATAGCTGTCAGATAAGTCGATAAAGATATCGCTCATCACACGCCAAAATTGTCCCAAAGCACTGTAATAGGACATTTGGCGCATCTGCTCTGGCATAAAGTCTTTAAATGCCTTGTGTAGAGCTAGCATCAAAGGATTGTATTTATGATATGCCCTAATTAACCTTTCTGTTTCTTTCTCAAATTCGGGAGTATCGAGATAAGCATCGACACCACCACCACCATGCCAAAACATTGACTTCATGCAGTATTCAGCATATTCATAGTTGAGGCGGTCGTGCAGAATAAATTTAGTTAAAGTATTAGCATTTACCTTGCCATTAAAATATTTAAAAAAGGGAAATAGCTTTAAAAACTGCGTATTAGCGATGTAGCACAAATTTATCGAATAAGCATCTAAAACTACACCGTAACTTTTGAGAATACCGACAACTTCCACTAAATTCTGCGGGGAGTCGTTTAGTAAAGCTTCTCCTTTTTCTAATCTAGTAATATATTCGTCAACTAAAAGAGACTTTGAGCGTTTAACCGAAATGCCAACCATGATAATTTATCCCTACGCTATGTAATTAAATGTATCTCAACCACCTGTTAACAGCGAAATTGCCTGTACTTCGCTCCAGTGCGTTACCCAATCTGGTTTGATACCGAAAGCAATAATCAACAGCAGTAAAACAAATGCGGGAGCGTGTTCTGACCATTTAACAGGAGGCAACTGTGTCAATCCTTCGGTTAAGCGACCAAAAAAAACTTTATTAATAACTAGCAGAAAGTAAACTGCTGTTAGACCCGTTCCTACCATACAAAGTAAGGTAGGTATAGGAAAAATAGGAAAGCTACCTCTAAATACGAGGAATTCTGAGATAAAGCCGACCATTCCAGGTAGTCCAGAACTTGCCATTACACCTAAGATCATCATTCCACCAGTAACGGGTAGTCCTTTTTCGGGATTTAACAATCCTCGTAAAACATCTACATCTCGCGATCCTGTTTTCTTGTAAACCATGCCTACTAATAAGAAAAGGAAAGCAGAGATTAAGCCGTGACTGACCATTTGAAACACCGCTGCGGTCATGCTGAGACGAGTACTAGCAGTTGCTGCAAGTAGTATGTAAGCCATATGAGCGATAGAAGAATACGCTACGACTTTCTTCATGTCTTTTTGAGCGATCGCACAGGAAGCTCCATATAAGGCACTGATACTTGCTAAAATCGCCAACCACGGGGCGAGATAAACCCAACCATCGAGAAACAAGCCCACGGCGAAACGTAGTAAGGCATAAGTACCTAATTTTAGTAGTACTCCCGCTAGTAATACCGATATAGGAGTAGATGCCTGAACGTGAGCATCGGGAAGCCAAGTATGAAAGGGAAAAATGGGAATTTTGATAAAGATGCCTACTAATAGAGGTGCGAGCAATAATAGCTGAGTAGCCAAAGGTAAAGTATGCGATCGCAACGTCAAATAATCAAAGCTGCTGGACTCGGTTAACCAGACCAAACCTAAGAAAGAAGCTAACACTAATATTCCAGACAGGGCAGTATAAAGCAAAAACTTCATGGCTGCATAACCCCGTTTCGCCCCACCCCAAATTGCAATTAGGAAATATAGAGGAACGATTTCTAACTCATAAAATAGGAAGAATAGTAGCAAATCTTGGGCTAAAAACGCTCCTGCTGCACCACCACTAAGCAATAACAGCATGGCATAATATAGTCTCGGTCTTTCAATAGTCGAACTAGTACTAAAAATAGCAACTAAGGTCAAAAGACTATTGAGCAATACTAAGGGAAAAGAAAGACCATCTATTCCTAAGTGATAGTTCAAGCCAATCCATTCAATCCAAGCAATATTTTCGACAAACTGAAAGCTATCTTGTCGAAAGTCAAATTGACTCGCAATAATTAGGTTGATGACTAAAACGCTAATTGCCGTAATTATGGCGATCTTACGAGGATTGTTTTCTTTCTGAGGAATCAAGCCAATTATGACCGCACTTACGAAAGGCAAGATTATTAAGGCACTAAGCATATTGCTATTTAATAAAAATTAAAGTCGTTTATAAGGATTGACGAGCAATCGCAACTAGAGCTATTTACATCACTGACGACCAATAATTAATAACTACCGACCATTGACCATTGACCATCGACCATAGAAGTAGTCCTACTGCGACTACGATTGTGGCGATGTAAAACTGAGATTGTCCCGAAGTATTGTACTTCAAAGCATTACTGCTAAAAATCGTCGCTAAACTGACAAAGTTAACCGCCCCATCGACTATATAGCGATCGATCCAAGATGTAAGTTTGGCTAAAGTGGAAACCGCAGCTATTATGGTGACTTCATACAGTTTGTCGATATAAAAATCGTAAGCTAATAAATCCTGGAAAAAGCGAACGCTAAATTTGCTCGATCGCGACCAAGCTTGACGCACTTTAATTAGCGAACCGATAATACATCCTAAAGCACCAGAAGCTACTAACAAGGGCATAGCATACTGAACGACCGATTCTGGCTGTTCTAAAGGTAAAGGATTATTAGGACTCAACCACAGAGGCCACTGTATAGGAGCTAAGGGAACAATTAAAGTAACTATAATTAGAGAAACCATCGGTACGGACATCTGCCAGGGTGCTTCGGGCGCACGACGGGTTTTGACCTGAGGTTTACCTAAAAAGATGACTCGAAACAACCTAGTAAGGTTAATCGCCGAGAACAAATTAACAAACATCACGATGGCTAATAACCACCAGTCCACGTCCCAAGCCCCACTAAACCAGCGTTGGCAAGTCCAAAATATACCTAAAGGAGTGAAAGCAATAAGTCCTGCTGCACCAACTACAAAAGATAACCCAGTTGCAGGCATTCTCGACCACAATCCGCCCATTTCACTGACGTTTTGATTGCTGGTAGTTAAGATAACCGAGCCAGCACTCATAAACAGTAAGGCTTTAGCGATCGCGTGAGAAAACAACAGCAAAAAAGCAATATCAACCTGTCTTAACCCTACCGCAATAAACACCAATCCCATATAAGCACTAGTGGAGTGAGATAAAGCACGTTTAATATCTATCTGAGCGATCGCCATTAAGGATGTACCAACTGCCGTTACCGCCCCCACAATGATTAAGGCATCGGCAGAAACAGGCGATAGAGTTGTTGCGGGTTCTAATTTAATCAAGACATAAGCCCCGGCAGAAACCACAATCGAGTTTCTCATGATTCCTGCTGGGTTTGGTCCTTCCATCGCTTCGTCTAGCCACAGATTAAGCGGAAACTGGGCGCACTTACCAATTGGTCCTGCAATCAAAGCCAGTCCCAAGAATGCTGCTATGGTTGGATCGAGCTGCTGTCCCTCTACCCAAGTTTCTAGCTGAGAAAAATTAAGCCCTTCCCCATAGCTAGAGAGGGCTACTATACCCATCAAGAGAGCTATATCTCCAACTCTTTTGGTTAGAAAAGCATCTCTAGCAGCAGTCACCACTAAAGGCTGGGCATACCAAAAACCGACTAAAAGATATGTTGAAAGGGTTAAAGCTTCTAAAAGACAATAGCTTAACAGCAAACCATCACTAATAGCTAAACCAGCCAAGGCAGTTTCAAAAAATCCCATCAGGGCAAAAAACCGCGCTAACGACCAGTCTTTTTCCATGTACCCCAAAGCATATATTTGCACCAGTAGGCTGATACCAGTTACTAGCTCTAACGCCCCAAAGCTAACTGGAGATAACTCGAAAGATAAGGTTAAATCTAAATCGGCAACCTGTAACCAATGAAATACAAGCTGTTGCCCTGGTCTACTCCAACTTAAAGTAAAAATTATCGAACCGTGAATAAAGCCTATTATTGTCATCAAAATATTGATGTAGGCTGCGGGGCGGGGTCCTGTCTGGCGAATAATTCCTAAAGACCAAGGTAAGGTAACGATCGCACCCACCAAGCTATATATAGGTACGATCCAAAAGTTTTCTAACAAAAAGTCAGTCATCAAAACTGTCTAATAATTTACAATAGCAAAATTTATAGTTACAAAATGTCCAGCAAGCCGATTTTTTCAACTCATGCTAACTACAATTTATTATTTTTCTTAAAACTCTATATTACCAGCTATGATGCTCTTAAATACGATTTAGATAGAAAGAGTACAAATGCCACTCGAACGAAAAATATCTTTCCAATCGCCATATACGTCTAGTTATTGACAAAAAAATATTAGCTATATATTGCCTCTTTTAAACTATAATTGGTAATCGAAAAACCATTTATTAGTAATTTATACTCGGTTCTTAGAACAAAATAAAGCGAACTTTGAGTTGTCTAAAAGTCTCGATTACTCTTTAGCTCGATCTCTATAGGATCGCAATTAAGCTTATAGTTGTTTCGAGCCAAAGACCAGACTAACTTCATAAACTTCCTACCTATAGCAATAGCAGGTCTATTTACCTATAAAAAAAGCACGATTTAATTTTACTATTAGACTGCACTAATGAAAACAAAAGCTTACTATACCAGACATTATGAATAAATTATAAAAAGTAATATATTTTATCGGATTTCTAGATTACGCCTTGAGAAATTATCAATTTTTAGATTAAGTATTAATTCTTATTAACAGTAAAATTAGAAAATATAATCATGTTTTATATTGTCAAAGGAGTCACGGTTATCTATGATCGAAATATAGGCGAGTGAATCAACCAATGCCAATGTTTGATAATTTGGTAGTTTCTTGGGTATGGCAGCTTATTGCTATCTCAATATTCAACTAAATAGAAAATAGTAAAACTCATATTTTTTGTGTCCCCGTAAAATTTGGGTTGCCCAGTAGGTTTAGAAGTCAAAAGTAGAGAGTCGGTTTTAAAAGCATCATGTTTTTCGGCTTGACTGTTTATTTTATTTATATTTGGTTTAAAGAGGAAACGAAAAATGTCAATCGCAGTCGGAATGGTAGAAACTTTGGGTTTTCCCGCAGTCGTAGAAGCAGCAGATTCTATGGTCAAAGCAGCTAGAGTAACTTTAGTTGGATATGAAAAAATTGGGACAGGTCGCGTCACCGTAATCGTGCGCGGGGATGTATCGGAGGTACAGGCATCCGTAGCAGCGGGGGTAGAGTCGGCAAAAAGAGTTAACGGTGGAGAAGTTCTATCAACTCATATTATTGCTCGTCCACATGAAAACCTAGAGTATGTCTTACCGATTCGCTATACCGAAGAGGTGGATCAATTTCGCTTTTAAATAATATGTGGCTTGAAGTTCAAATAATAGTAAATTTAGTAAGGCAAGGCTAGCAATAGAGGCTGGTTATAAAGGAGTAAAAATATGTCAATTGCAGTTGGAATGATCGAAACCTTGGGGTTTCCTGCGGTAGTAGAAGCAGCAGATGCCATGGTTAAAGCAGCTCGTGTCACTCTAGTCGGATACGAGAAAATTGGGACAGGTCGCGTCACTGTAATCGTCCGTGGCGATGTATCAGAAGTACAGGCATCCGTAGCAGCGGGAACAGAAAACGTTACTAGAGTTAATGGCGGTCAAGTACTATCGACTCATATTATTGCTCGTCCACATGAAAACTTGGAGTATGTTCTACCAATTCGTTATACCGAAGAAGTAGAACAGTTCCGCACCTATTAATAAATGCTTAAGATAAACTTAGGTAGCTTTATTCGAGTTAATAACCAGTGTTAATTAACGCTTAGATCGATTAAAAGAACGCGCACTTAAAAATTCAGGAGTAAAAATTATGTCAATTGCAGTCGGAATGATCGAAACCTTAGGTTTTCCTGCGGTAGTAGAAGCAGCAGATGCCATGGTCAAAGCAGCTCGTGTCACTCTAGTCGGATACGAAAAGATCGGGACAGGTCGCGTTACCGTAATCGTGCGTGGTGACGTATCGGAAGTACAGGCATCCGTAGCAGCAGGAACAGAAAACGTCAGCCGAGTTAATGGCGGTCAAGTACTATCGACTCATATTATCGCTCGTCCTCATGAAAATTTGGAGTACGTTCTGCCGATTCGCTACACCGAAGCTGTGGAACAATTCCGCGAAAGTGTAAATCCACGTCCTTTAAGAAGACCATAATTTAATATGCAAATAGCCCAGGTTCGCGGCACAGTAGTAAGCACACACAAAGTTCCTAACATGAGAGGGATTAAGTTGCTTTTGGTTCAATATATTGATGAAGAAGGACAGCTTTTGCCTAAATATGAAGTTGCAGGAGATTTGATTGGTGCTGGTGTCAGCGAGTGGGTCTTGGTAAGTCGAGGTAGCGCAGCGCGGGTTGAGGCTGGTCAAGAATCAAAACCACTTGATGCCACTATCGTCGGCATTATCGATACCGTCAATGTCGATCGCAATGCACTTTACAGCAAAAAAGAGGCAGAGCGTTTACTGTAGGGCTTAATTGATAAATACCGCAGTAGAGTTAAATCGATAGTAAACACGATACGAGTTAATTTAGGAGGAATTGAAAAAATGGCAGTCCGCACCAAAGCGGCTTCCCCGACACCGTGGTCGAACGATCTAGCATCGCCAAAGATAGATAAGAGTGCCTACGTGCATTCTTTTTCTAGACTAATTGGTGATGTAACAATAGGAGCGAATGTTTTTGTAGCTCCAGGTAGTTCCATCAGAGCAGATGAAGGAACACCTTTTTATATTGGAGAGAGCAGCAATATTCAAGATGGAGTTGTAATTCATGGTTTAGAGAAAGGTCGGGTAGTCGGTGACGATAACCGAGAATATTCTGTTTGGATTGGTAAGAACACCTGTATTACCCACATGGCGTTGATACATGGACCAGCCTATATTGGAGATGAATGCTTTATTGGTTTTCGCTCCACGGTATTTAATGCCAAGGTGGGAGATGGTTGCATTATTATGATGCACGCCTTAATTCAGGATGTAGAAATTCCTCCAGGCAAATATGTTCCTTCAGGAGCAGTAATTGTCAACCAGCAGCAAGCAGAACGCTTACCAGACGTAATAGATAGCGATCGCTCTTTTGCCAGCCACGTTGTGGAAATCAACGAGGCTCTTTTGGCTGGTTATCGCTGTGCCGATGATGAGGCTTGCGTTAATCCCCAAAGGTACAAAGCTCGTAAGAAAACCCGAATAGACACCGATCTAGACGATGAGAATGATTATATAAATTCAGTAGGAAATATGAGTTTAAGTTCAGATATAAAAAACCAAGTGCGATCGCTATTAGCGCAAGGCTGTATCATCAGCACCGAACACGCTAATCATCGTCGTTTTAAAACTAAATCCTGGCTAACTGGCGAACGAATCGAAAGCCGTAATGAAGGTCAAGTAATGAGCGCGTTAGAATCCGTACTTCGCGAATATCAAGGAGAATACGTCAGGCTGATTGGCGTTGACCCCAGAGCCAGAAGAAGAGTAGTAGAAATGGTGGTGCAACGCCCTGAAGATACGCCAGGGGAAGGAACGGTAAGAAACGTTGCCAATCATAACCGTGGTCGTAACCGTAGCGGTAGAAATCGCTCCCATCAAAGTAGTCGTGGTAACGGTAGCTTAGGTGGTGATGTAGCTTCACAGATTGATAGCTTAGTTTCTCAAGGCTGTGGCATCGGCATCGAACGCGCTAGCAAACGCCGTTTCAAAACTAAATCTTGGCTGACCGTAGGACAGGTTGAAGGTAGTAGCAATAAAGTATTTAGTGCGATCGAGCAGGCAATCGCGGAGTACCCTAACGAATATATTCGTATAGTTGGGGTCGATAATAATGCCAAAAGAAGAATGACCGAGATTATCGTACAGCGTCCTGGCGAAGCTCCAGTACAGGCTACGAGAAATTGGAAAGGTAGTAGCAACGGCTATAGCAGTAGTAACGGTTATAGCAATGGTAATGGCGGTAGCAGTATTTTAGATCCAGAAGTAGTGCAGGAAATTCGCTCTCTACTTGCTGCTGGTTATCAAATCGGTTCAGAACACGCTGACAAACGCCGTTTTAGAACTAAGTCTTGGAAAAGCTGTTCGCCTATAGAGAGCCATCGCGAATCAGAAGTATTTTCAGCTTTAGAACATTGTTTAGACGAACATAAAGGTGAGTACGTTCGGATGTTAGGCATCGATTCTGAAGCTAGACGTAGAGTTGCTCAAACAATCATTCAAAGACCTGAAGATAATCCGAAGTCCAGCAACGGGAATGGCAATAGAAACGGCAACAGTAACGGTAATAAAAATGTCAATGATCGAGGCTACTTTGTAGCAGACTACACAAACAACGACAGGAAAAATAGCCGTCCTGCTCACTACAATGACTTTAGCCAAAAACAACTTAGCGATGATGCCATTAGAGAAGTAAGATCGCTATTAGCTGCTGGTTATAAAATCGGTATAGAATATGCTGATAAAAGACGCTTTAAAACAAAATCCTGGAAGAGTGGCAGTACTATCGATAGTCGCGATCAGCTAGATGTAGTTGCCTCCTTAAAAGTTTGTTTAGCAGAACATTCTGGTGAATACGTCCGTTTGCTAGGTATCGATCCTAGGAGCAAAAGAAGAGTAGCCGAAACTATTATTCAACGACCATAAATCAGATCGAGGTAAGGAACAGTTGTCCCGATATGAGTTAGTAATTAATAACTCTGGCGACTGTCCTTTCTTCTTTCAACAAGCTTGTTTTCTTTAATGAATTATCTACCACCTCCGCAACCAGTTTTAAATAAAGATATACGTATTAGTGGTGATGTAGAGATTCATCCTACGGCATCTTTGGCTCCTGGAGTAATTTTACAGGCTGCACCAAACAGTCGCATTGTTATTGGTGCTGATGTCTGCATTGGCATGGGAGTCATTATCAATGCTTGTCAGGGAACTATTGAGGTAGAAGCTGGAGCTATTTTAGGTTCTGGAGTTCTAATTATTGGAAAAAGCAAAATTGGCAATAACTGCTGTATCGGTACTTCGACCACTATTTTTCGAGAAAACGTCAGGCCAATGGCGGTGATCGAACCTGGTTCTATTATCGGTGATGCTTCTCGACAAGTAGAAATTGAACAAGAATCAATTAATAAGAACCATCAAAACTATAGTCCTTCCAAATCAGTTAAAAGCGACCTAAATGGTAGTAAAGCTTCCAATAATGGACGTGCAAAATCTCAGCAAACCGCAACCCAGGGCTACAGTCAAAGTTCGACTTCAGTTCCTCATGTGGAGACATCGGCTACGCCAGTTAAAAAATCTAAAGTTCCAGTAGTAGGACAGGTTTATCTAAATGAGCTTCTTGTTACCTTATTTCCTCATCGAAAAAATTTGGATTCCAATTCTAATAATTTGGCAGAATAGACTTAGCTAATTTTGCTAACTCGAATTAATCGATCGCATAATTATTTTAAGTCTATAGGTAACAAAACATTATCTTTTTAGGGTAACTGCTGTTTGCTACCTGCTTTTTTTTGCTGATTTTTGCTTATTGAAGTTTATTTTTAACCCAATAAAGCTATTTGTATTTAATCATCTTTCAAACGCGATAACTATTGTTATTAAAAGGTTTAAGCAAATATACTCAGCATTATAAAATATAAATTAGTACTATAAAATGGTGACAAACTAACTTTATAAAGCAAATATTAATATAACTTAATATTTGCTGACTCGTAAAAATAAACATTGATTAGTTTAATTAATCTAATGTAAAAAATAATCCAATCAAAATTGAGTAAAAAATACATATAAAGGATTATCATTCATGCTATGGTGTTAAGATAAGAAATTGCTAAGGAAAATAGCTTTACTGTGCTATTTAAAGCAACGATTTTTGTTAAGGATTGCGAAATTTTCTACTGATTTTTTTAACGAGATGTAAAGTCTGTTAGATAAGTGACCGCGGAAGGCGACGGGGCATATAAACTGCGTGGGTTTCCCACGCAGACAGCACGGACGGCTGAAATGTCAGAGGCAACCTCTGACATCGCGTCCTCCCCTCGTCAGCGCAGCGCGAAAATGCGGTCATGGGGGTTTCCCCCATGAGCAGCTTTCGTAAGAAGACACAGCCTTCTCAAGACTGTGTACCGCTGACTTTACAGAAAAGTAAAAATTAAGCATTTTATTTATGGAGGAATGACCAAACATGGCAACTAAGACAACCGCTGGGTTTAATGCTGGTGTTCAGGACTATCGCCTGACCTATTACACCCCAGACTACACCCCCAAGGATACAGACCTACTGGCTTGTTTCCGTATGACTCCCCAACCAGGCGTTCCCGCTGAAGAATGTGCTGCTGCTGTAGCTGCTGAATCTTCTACAGGTACTTGGACTACAGTATGGACGGATGGTTTAACAGATCTCGATCGCTATAAAGGTCGCTGTTATGAAGTAGAACCCGTTCCTGGAGAAGACAATCAGTATTTCTGTTTTGTTGCTTATCCAATGGACTTGTTTGAAGAAGGTTCTGTTACCAATATTCTAACTTCTTTGGTAGGTAACGTATTTGGTTTCAAAGCTTTACGTGCATTACGTTTAGAAGACATCCGTTTTCCTGTAGCTTTATTGAAAACTTTCCAAGGACCTCCTCACGGTATTACCGTAGAAAGAGACTTATTAAACAAGTATGGTCGTCCTTTACTTGGTTGTACTATCAAACCAAAATTAGGTCTATCTGCTAAAAACTACGGTCGTGCAGTTTATGAGTGTCTTCGTGGTGGTCTAGACTTCACGAAAGATGACGAAAACATTAACTCTCAGCCTTTCATGCGCTGGCGCGATCGCTTTTTGTTCGTACAAGAAGCAATTGAGAAATCTCAAGCAGAAACCAACGAAGTTAAAGGTCACTACTTAAATGTAACGGCTGCAACTTGTGAAGATATGATGGAACGTGCTGAATTCGCTAAAGAAATCGGTACTCCTATCGTTATGCACGACTTTTTGACTGGTGGTTTCACTGCTAACACTACTCTAGCTAAATGGTGTCGTCGCAATGGTGTCTTGTTACACATTCACCGTGCAATGCACGCAGTAATCGACCGTCAAAGAATCCACGGTATTCACTTCCGCGTATTAGCAAAATGCTTGCGCTTATCTGGTGGTGACCACCTGCACTCTGGTACTGTTGTAGGTAAACTTGAGGGTGAAAGAGACATCACTTTAGGTTTTGTAGACCAAATGCGTGAAGATTATGTAGAAGAAGATCGTTCTCGCGGTAACTTCTTCACTCAAGATTGGGCTTCTCTTCCTGGTGTAATGCCCGTAGCTTCTGGTGGTATCCACGTATGGCATATGCCCGCACTAGTAGAAATCTTCGGTGACGATTCCTGTCTACAGTTTGGTGGTGGTACTTTAGGACACCCTTGGGGTAATGCTCCTGGTGCGACTGCTAACCGCGTAGCTTTAGAAGCTTGTATTCAAGCACGTAATGAAGGACGTTCATTGGCTCGTGAAGGTAACGACGTTATCCGCGAAGCTTGTCGTTGGAGTCCTGAATTGGCAGCAGCTTGTGAACTTTGGAAAGAAATCAAGTTCGAGTTCGACGCTGTAGATACTCTGTAGAAACCAGAATTACTCGCGAACGGCCAATAGTCAAATCTGGGATTGAGAATAAGGAAAACAAATAAATCCGAATTTCAATATCCCAGAATTACTATTCTGAACTAAATGCAACCAAAAGATATTGCCAAAGATACGGCAAAAGTCGTCCAAAATTTTCTAACTTATAAAGCAGTACAGTTAGTTATTGCTCAGTTGGCAGAAACCAACCCTAGAGAATCTATCTGGTTGAGGCGGTACTCTTCTGGCGGGAAACTGAGAGATGCGGAAACCTATCTAGAAGAAATTATGTCTGAACCAAGGGGAAAAGAGCTTGCTATGCGTATTATGACCGTTCGCGATTCAATAGCAGAGCAAACTTTAGAATTTTTGCCCGAAATGGTAGCTTCTGGAATTAAGCAAGATAATTTGGCGCATCGCCGTCATCTTTTGGAGCGTCTTACCCAACCGTCTACTGAAACTACCATAGATACTTCGGAGACGACTGGAGAAACTGAAGATTCTAACTAAAATACATATACGTCAAGATAAATCATGAAAACATTACCAAAAGAGCGTCGTTACGAAACCCTTTCATATTTGCCCCCATTAACCGATCAGCAGATTGCCAAGCAGATCGAATACATGATCGATCAAGGTTATATTCCTGGAATAGAATTTGAAAAAGATCCTACTCCAGAACTTCACCACTGGACTCTATGGAAATTACCTTTATTTGATGCACGTAGCGCACAAGACGTATTGAACGAAATTCGTGAGTGTCGTTCTGAATATTCTGATTGTTATATTCGTGTAGTTGGTTTTGACAATATCAAACAGTGTCAAACTGTTAGCTTCATTGTTTACAAACCTAATCAAAACCGTTATTAAATAGCAAGGCAAGATCGCTTATAATACTTCTGTCTTAACCTAGTTTCGATTTCAGAAGAGTATAAGTAAATTTCAATATATATAAGGATGGTGTTATTAGCATATGCTAGCATCATCCTTTTTTTTAGCTTGAATAACTCTACTATTAATTTTTAGCTTCTAAAATCGAGGTATAATTTTTTAGCGATCGCTGAACGACTAAAATATTAAAGTGCGCTCGATGAAATACTAGCTATATTATCTACTAATCCAATGTTGTAATAGTTATCTATTATTAAAGATCGGTTGCTTAACGTATCTAATCTAAAAACTGAAAAATCTGCGAAACAAAAATTAAACTATGCTTGCTAAAAGAATATTACCCTGTCTCGATGTTAACGCTGGACGAGTAGTAAAAGGTGTTAACTTCGTCGATCTTAAAGATGCTGGAGATCCCGTAGAATTAGCCAAAATTTATAATGATGCAGGAGCAGACGAGTTAGTCTTTTTAGATATTACTGCTACACATGAAGACCGAGGAACAATTGTCGATGTGGTTTACCGTACCGCAGAACAGGTTTTTATTCCCCTTACCGTTGGTGGTGGTATTCAATCCTTAGAAAATATTAAAATTTTGTTACGAGCAGGAGCAGATAAAGTTAGCATTAATTCCGCAGCAGTCCGTGAGCCTCAGTTAATTAATCGTGCTAGCGATCGCTTTGGCAAACAATGTATAGTAGTAGCAATCGATGCTCGTAGGCGTACCGATTTAAACAATCCAGGTTGGGATGTTTATGTTCGTGGCGGTAGAAAAAATACGGGCATAGACGCGATCGCCTGGGCAGCAGAAATGGCTAATCGTGGTGCAGGCGAGCTATTAGTAACTAGTATGGATGCTGATGGAACTCAGGCAGGATACGATTTAGAACTTACCCGTAAAATCGCCGAACAGGTAGAAATTCCTGTCATCGCTTCGGGTGGTGCGGGTAACTGTCAGCATATCTATGAAGCTTTAGAACAGGGAAGAGCGGAAGCTGCTTTACTAGCTTCTCTGCTACATTTCGGTCAACTCAGCGTTCGAGAAATTAAAGCTTATCTTCAAGATCGTCACCTACCCGTAAGAATTAATTAGCTCGATAATCTGGAGTAAACTTTAAGTTATTAAAAATACTAACCAAAACTTAAAAATAGTGTATTAAAATAAACTTGTGTTTACATTTTGTAAAATATGCTGTTTCCAATTCTCATATTTGACGTTGCTTTAGTAGCATGGTCGTTGCATTTAATGCAGTCGGCTTTGGAGCAGCAAGAATTTTCTTTAATGCTCGCTGGCTCGTTAGTGGCTGCTGCTGCTGCTGCTATGTTAGTAGTTTATTTTATTATGGGTAACTGCTTGAGTCATGTTATTTAAGTTATTCCTACTCAACTCAATGACCTTACTATGGTAAAATTATCTAAATGTAAGGGGCATTAACTCAGTTGGTAGAGTGCTTGCATGGCATGCAAGATGTCAGCGGTTCAAATCCGCTATGCTCCATTTGATTGTAATGACTATTAAAGATCGACTCAGCTAAAGATAACTTAGATCTGTTTTAAGATTTAGTTTTTAATTTAGAACAAAAGTCTTAAAACTATCTGTTAATCTGGCTATTTTATAGTGCCTATTTATTAATATTTATATTAATTTTATTCAAATAAATAATCATTGAAATCTTAATAAAATCTTATTAGCATAATTTTTAATCTTGAATCAATTCAAAAGCCAACGTTATATAGTTGCTCGGCTATGTAATAATTCCTCAATCGCTATGAAAGTTTTAGTTCTGAACATTAAGATCGACAGCTCGATCGAACTTAAATAGGCGATCTTATTACAGGGGTTTTTAACGCCCAAATTAAAAACTGTGGTATTTTGATAAAAGTAAAGAAAAGTAACGAAAATAAGAAACAGTCCACCAAACTCAAGTAAATTTATTCAGCCTGTGACATCTTCTTCAAGTTCCGATCGCTCTCGTGCGTCTCAACCAATTATCAATTTGACTTTACAGCAATCAGAGCGTAAAGCATGGCGCGTATTTTTTACAGCCTCATTTTTAGTTTCAGTACCAGTGTTTTTTCAAGCACCGATAGTCAGGCTATTTCCAGAAATTAGTTTGGTCTTAACTCTATTTTGGGTAGGGTTGGGCTGCTATTTATATCAAAACCCTCAAAAACGCTGGTGGGGAGATATTATTTTAGGCTTTAGCTGGAGTTGGTTGGCTGGTTCAATTTATTGGGGTTGGCTGAGATCTGAACCTTTAATTCACATTCCGATCGAGTCGATTGGTTTACCTTTTGCCTTATGGTGCTTATGGCGAGGCTGGGGAAAAATCGGCAATTTCTTTTATTTAGGCTCGTTATTAGGTACGGCAATTACCGATTTATACTTTTATATAGTAGACGTAATTCCTTACTGGCGAAACTTGATGACGGTGGACTTAGATCCAGCCTTAGCTTCTCCCATATTCAAAGCAGCCTTAACTCAGGTTCAAACTCCCTGGGGTATTAGTTGGGCAATCGTACTAGTGAATGTTTTGCTAGCGGTTAGCTGGTGGTCTTTGAAAAAAATGGAGTTACACTGGTGGGCGTTTGCGGGAGCAGTTTTAAGCACGATTTTGGTAGATAGCTTATTTTGGATCGCTGCTTATTTTGCTTGATTGCCAATCGGCTATCGTATTATTGAGAAATTAACTCAATCGATACTATGGCTCAAAGTAACAATGTGGCGCGATCGCCATTATCTAAGCTACAAGACCTTGTTTATAGCGAAACTACTCTATATATTATTAAACGGCTATTCCAGGCTGCAATCACTTTGCTATTAGCCTCCGCTCTCTGCTTTGCTATAGTCGAGATTGCCCCAGGAAACTATTTAGATACTTTAAAAGAAAATCCGCAAATAACTCCCGAACGTATTGCCGAACTAACAGAACAATTCGGTTTAGATAAGCCCCCAGTAGTTCAATATCTCCGCTGGCTGTGGCGAATCATCACCCGATTTGATTTTGGTCAGAGCTTTGTATATTTTCGTTCGGTTTCTTCACTACTGTTAGAAAGAATTCCCGCAACTTTACTACTAGCGATCGCTTCAATTATCGTTACTTGGGCGATCGCTATTCCTTTAGGTATTCTCAGCGCGGTAAAACAAAACAGCCGTGTAGACCAAATATTAAGGGTGCTAAGTTACTTCGGGCAGGGTTTTCCGAGCTTTATTACCGCTCTAATCTTTTTAATAATCGCTCAGTTTTTGTCTCCTTTATTTCCTGTAGGTGGCATGACTAGCATCAATCATGCAGAGCTATCCGTATTTGGCAAAATTTTGGATATCGCCTGGCACATGGTGTTACCGACTATCGCTTTAAGTATTACTAGCTTTGCTGGTTTACAGCGTTTGACAAGAGGTCAACTGCTAGACGTTTTGCGCCAAGATTATATTCAGACTGCTCGTGCCAAAGGGTTGCCCGAAAACAAAGTTATTTATGTTCATGCTCTGCGTAATGCGATTAATCCTCTAATTACTCTTTTGGGGTTTGAATTTGCTAGCCTGCTAGGCGGTTCATTTATTGCCGAGTTTTTCTTCAACTGGCCAGGATTGGGTCGTTTAACTTTACAGGCAGTTCAAGCTCAAGATAAATACTTAGTTATGGCAAGCCTGATGATGGGAGCAACCATGCTAATTATTGGTAATTTGCTAGCGGATTTACTTCTAAAAGCCGTCGATCCTAAAATTAAGTTAACAGATCTTAAATAGACGCAGATTGAGTCAGGCAAAACTAAGCTAATCAAATATACCCAATAGCTTTATCGCTCGACTTGGTTTCATCTAGCTACATCAATTAGAATGCAACGACAATGTTACTACAAATAAATTATTTAGTTCGTTCCAAGCGCGATGGCAAATACTTAGTAGCTCGTGTACCAGAAGAAAGCGGAACAGAAGCGAGCTATCTTCTGGTATTTCAGCAAGATTATGATGCGATGAGCTATATCAATACCCACGGTGGAGAATTTAGCAATCGCTTGATGATTGAAAGCGTATCTCCCATACAGTTAAAAAGTCTAATGCAGCGTTGGGGCTATAGTGGTTTTGCCATTGTTACAGATCCACTGTTGCCAAATATTCAATTTGTTTCCTGAGCCTTAAAATCAATATTGAAGAGTAATTACTAAATATAGTGACGGTTTTGTCCTAAACAACGACAATTCGCGATAGATTGAGATCGTGAAGTGGTAGCTAACTATACGATTGTAAGGATTCAAATGAGCAAAACCGTCGCCCAAATCATGACTACTGAGCCAATTACAGTAACTCCTAAAACCTCGCTAAGCGAAGCGATTAAAATTTTAGCCGAGCGTCAAATTAGCGGTCTACCTGTAGTAGACAATAGTGGAGAATTAGTAGGAATAATTTCAGAAACCGATTTGACGTGGCAAGAAACGGGAGTAAATACGCCTCCTTATGTAATGTTCCTCGACAGCGTAATTTATCTACAAAATCCCGCTAAACACGATCGAGAAGTACAAAAAGCTTTGGGACAAACTGTAGGAGACGCGATGAGCGATCGCCCTGCGACTATAACTGGAGATCGATCGGTACGCGAAGCTGCTCGAATTATGCACGAAAAAAAAGTACGTCAGCTTCCAGTAGTAGATGACGACGATCGGCTAATCGGCATTATTACTCAAGGAGACGTAATTCGGATGATGGCAGCAGAATAAGCTCTTGTCAAAATTATCATTCTTGACACGCTTTAACCTCGATCCGATATTAATTAAAAACTATTTTATATTCAAAATTGACCATGAGTATTACACCAGAATCAGTTCAAGAGTTGCTGAACTCACAAGACTTTGGCGAACGTATCAGGGGTTTAAATCAATTGCGCCAGATTGAAAAAGAAACGGCATTTAATATGGTTCAGCCGATGGTTACTGATGAAAATACCAGGGTACGCTATGCAGCCGTTAGCCAATTAGATACCCTGGGGACAGTCGATAAAGATGTTTCTCTAGCAATGTTGCGCGATCGCCTATTTAACGATCCAGAACCAGATGTGCAGGCAGCAGCAGCAGACGCTATTGGTGGTTTGGAACTTGTAGAAGCCTACGACGACCTAGCTAAAGTTTATCGAGAGACTTCAGAATGGTTGGTGCAGTTTAGCATTATCGCTGCTTTGGGTGAGTTGGGGGATCCTCGTGGCTTCGAGCTTCTAAAAGAAGCTCTTCATTCCAATAACAATCTTTTACAAACCGCAGCAATTGGCTCGATGGGTGAATTGGGCAACGATTCGGCTATTCCACTACTAGCCGAATTTGCCGATCATGAAGATTGGCAGATACGTTATCGCTTGGTGCAGGCTTTAGGTAGATTAGGAGGAGCAGAAGCAGAAAGAGTCATTACTCTTTTAGCCAATGACGAATCCGAACAAGTAGCCAAAGAAGCTAAAAACAATCTTAAATAATAAAGGCGCGGTAACTGGCACAAGGTTACAATCGAATGCTTCTAGAAAATAAAATTTTCGCTAATCAAAGCAAAAACGTAATTTTAGAGGTTAAGATTTGGTTGTTTTATAAATAACGTTCACTATCGTCAAAGCTCTTTTGTAGCCAGTTGCCATAACTATGCTTGTCAAACTTTTGAGCATCGCTTATCTATTTTCAGTTGTTGCTACTTCAGTTTCCGCTGCTCCCAATCCCCAGCCCTTTTTAATCGTTCAAGCCGATCCCCTAGAACTAAATAATCTGCTTTTAGAAGGAAAAGAATACGTAGAAGCAAAAGATTATGACAAAGCTTTAGAAACCTACGAACGAGCAGCAAAGTTGGATCGACAAAATCCTGGTATCTACTCTGGTATTGGCTATGTACAAACTTTAAAAGAAAACTATCCTGCTGCGGTCAAAGCCTATCGACGAGCTATCGAACTAAATCCAGAAGACTCCAAACTGTATTATGCTTTGGGTTTTAGCCTTGGTAGTGTGGGCAAGAATTTAGAAGCAGCCCAAGCTTATCAAAGAGCGGTTGAGTTAGAGCCAGAAAATCTGCAAAATTATCTTGGTTTGGGGGTAGTGCTTGTCCGAGCCGAGGAATACGATCGCGCTATACAAAGCTACCAAAATATTCTGACTTTAGATCCTAACAACGAATCAGCCTATCAGGTAATTTCCAGTATTTTAATTGAGCAACAGCGTTATCCAGAGGCGATCGCCCTGTTGAAAACAGCAGTCCAACAACAACCCTACGCCGAAGATTTACAGCTACAGTTAGCGATGGCTTTATTAAACCAAGGAGAGATTGCAGCAGGATTAGAAACCCTAGAGTCAGTTAAACGAATTGCCCCTCAAAATCATCTGGTTTATCTGCAAATTGGCAACATTTTTTTGCAACAGGGAGAACTAGATCGAGCATTATCAGAATATAAATGGGCAACAAGACTCGAACCAAATTCAGTACCAGCCATCGAAGGAGCAGGAAAAATTTACTTAGCACAAAAAAACTATTCTAGAGCCATCGTCAATTTTCGTCGTCTAACCGAAATCGCTCCCGACAACCCCGTCGGCTATCACAACTTGGGGATCGCTCTTCAAGGCAGAAAAAGAGCCCCTGAAGCGATCGCAGCTTTTAATCGAGCATTAGAACTCTATCGTAGTAATGGCGAGACTCAACAGGCCGATCGGGTTGGGGTACTAATCGAAGAAATCAATAATTCAAACACAGTACCTAATTGAAAAATAATAAAACTGTTTGAAACAGCCCGACTACAAAACCCAAGATGCCACCCAAATTAACGATCGCCTGAAGCTCTTTTTTCACAATACCCTGTACTGCTGTTTCTAACTCTTCTGGCGAAGTCGCACCAACTCGCTCGATAATTACCTCGTCTATTGAAAGGATAGGTATGGCTTGAGCTACCAGCTTTTCCAAATCTTCTTCGAGATAGCGTTCTAATACCAAAGCGAACTCTTGGCTGATTACTTCTAAAGAATCATTAATTGTGGGCGAAGACTGAAGACGCTTGAGAATTAGGGTAGCTAAATTTTCCCAATCTACTGACTCTCCCAAACCCGTAACTAAGTTGCCTCCTTGTTCCCTGACATAGTTACGCACCGCTTCTCTGACAGTTTTACGAAGTTGTCTGACCGTAGAAACAGGTAAATTTTGCAGCGAAAGATCGGTCAACCAGTTTTTAATTCGATTGCGAATTTGTAATGAAAAGCTCAACTCTTCGAGTCTGGCGTTGGTAATATCTGGTTCGTCAATACAGAATGAACGCAGTCTAATCAAACTATTACGCAAACCAAACAAATTGGCTACTACCCAGTAAGTACCGCTGGTTTTTTGTCGAAAGCCCTCATCGATAATTTGAATGTTGCGATCGCTTAAAAAGTCGATCATTGCTCGACGAATAGTATCTGGAGGCAGTACCGAGCCTAACAACCAGTCAGAAAACTTCTTAGCTTGAGCATCTTTTAGTTGAAAATTTAATAAGATCTGGTCGAATATTTGATTGATCTGAGCCTCTAAAAAATCTTCTCTTCGAGCCAGTACCTTTAACAATCGAGGTAAAGACTGACTAAATAAATCCCGCAGAATGCTGCCCAAAATCTTAGCGGTTTTTTGTTCGCGATCTGATTTGACCCGATCTAAAGCTAATTTTAAGAGCCATAAAATTGCTCCTTGGATACGCTCGGTTGCTAAAAGCCTACTAGCCAACTTTTTCAGTTCTGTCGGAGTGAGCAAAGTACCCATGATAGTATCAGCAACTTTTTGAGCTAAACGCTCTTGATTGCTAGGGATCAAACCAGGGGTAAAAGGCAGTTTACGTTTGCCAATGTAAATAGCCCTATAGGGGCGAAACAGCATTTTAATTGCTATGTCGTTAGTGAAATAGCCAATAATGCTTCCAGCTACAGGGGGTACGATAAATATCCAGAGATTCGCTAGTGCCAAAGCGGTATAAAGAATCGACAATAAAATTAAGACAGTAGGAATTAATCCTATCTTCTATCTTATTTGGTTACTACCAATATACCCATCATGCCTCCCATTAGGGGATAATGTACAGCTTTGGTAAAACCTGCCGATCGGGCAAGCTTTATTTGTTCTGTACCGACAGGAAATCGATTGAGGCTAGGATTTATATAGGCATATTCTTCTTTCAAGCCCATATCTTCAGCCGTTGGCACGACAATATTAGCTAAATACCACTGCTGAAATGCCTGCATATAGCCACTGGGACGGTGAAAGTCTAAAATTGCTGCCTTTGCTCCTGGTTTGAGGACGCGAAATAATTCTTGTAAACAAAGGGGAATATTCGTTACATTACGTAATCCATAACCCATAGTCGCACAGTCAAATCGATCGTCGCCAAAGGGTAAACTTAGCGCATCCCCTTTAATCCAATCCATCGGTACATCAGGACATTTAACTAGCTGCCTTTGTTTGGCGATCGCCAGTTGTTCGCCAGCAAAATCTAATCCCGTTACTTTTCCTGTATTTCCTACCCGTTTGGCTAATAACAAAGCTAAATCTCCGCTACCGCAGCAAACATCTAAAGCGCGATCGCCTTCTTTTGCTTCACTCCACTTAACCGCCATCAGCTTCCAAATGCGGTGCTGTCCAAAACTAAGACGATCGTTGAGGCGATCGTACACTGGAGCAATGCGATCGAATATAGCCTTTATTTCTGATGCGGATGGAATAGCCTCAGTCATTAATCTGTATATAACTAATTATTTAAATGTAGGGTCAAAGACAAACGACAAGACATCAATAAGCTGACATTCGAGCGGTCTTGTTTTTGATTCTAAGTGAAATACTTTACTTACAAAATAGTCTTATTTCTAGAAGCGATCGCGCTTATTTATAAGCAGCTTGGCGATCGCAATATACATACAAACTGTCTTATAGTGTGGCTCAGCTTGTTGACTAATTCAACCTACCTTTGCTTCATTTAAAAGAGCCTTTACTGCTTCAGTTGTCATCCGTGCGCCTAAAGTAGTAACTATTCTTGCCGAAGCCAACGAAGCCAGATGTCCTGCTTCAGCATAACTCATGCCGTTAGTAATTCCGTAAAGAAAAGCACCCGCATACATATCACCCGCACCAACAGTATCTATAGCCTTTACAGGAAAAGGATCGATATTAATCAGCTTTTCGCCATCAAAAATAACCGAACCTGCTGCACCGCGAGTAATAGCAAAGCCTTTTGCCAAAGTTTTTAGATAGTCTACAGCAGCGTCGAAATCTTCGGTATCTGCCATTAATAATGCTTCACCTTCATTGGCAAATAGAAAATCCACGCCCGAACCAATAATTTCTAATAGTCCCGATTTAAAAAACTTGACCATGTTCAAATCTGCGAGGGTAAATGCTACCTTATTTGCGGCAGAACGAGCAATTTCTCTTGCTTCGATGGCTGCTTGCTTACTGCTTTCGCCACTAACTAAATAACCTTCTATATAGGTATATTTAGCGTTTCTAATTGCTTCGGCATCTAATTCCTGTTCGCCAAACTCGGCTGAAATTCCTAAAAAAGTATTCATGGTGCGATCGGCATCTGGAGTAATAAATACCAAGCATTTTCCCGTAACTCCAGGCTGAGGTGCTTGACTTTGTAGGTTAGTCGCCACACCACAATCTAAAAGATCTTGTGTATAAAACTTTCCTGGTTCATCATCAGCAACCTTACAAGAATAAAAAGCTTTGCCTCCAAACTGGCTTACGGCAATGAGCGTGTTAGCTGCTGAACCACCACAAGAGCGTTTTTGCTCGTAACTCGCTAAATGTTTAATAATTTTATCTTGGCTATCTCGATCTAGTAAGGTCATTACACCTTTTTCGATTCCTAAATCTTGTAATACCTCTGGTGACACCTCAAGCTCAGTATCTAATAAAGCATTACCAAGAGCGTATACGTCATATCTTGTCATAAATTTCCTCACTCAAGCCAATTCTTATGTTGAATTTAATGTAGCTGTTTGTCAGTATGTAAAACTAGTCTTATGCACGATATCATTTCTTAGAACGTTAACCCAAAGAAAAATAGGCGTTGCATCACAAAGGGATGGTTTAGGGGGACTTGGGGACTTGGGGAATAATTAGTCTTTGGCTTTGTTAAATCATCCCATAACTGTGCAATGCCGAAAAATACAATTCCACTTAAGGTACGGGCTAGTTAATAATCAATTTACAACCCATCAAAAATTAGTCCTTGGTAAAGAGAGGGAAAGAAGAAAGATATAATTATTAAAATTACCTAGAACAGTCGATCGCCATCTTTGCGGTCACAATCAATATCCGCCCCTGTATCTATGCCACCATCTAATTTAGAAACCGCCACTAAAGATCGAGATAAAGAAGATTATTTAAACGAGCTTCCTGATGAAGTAGAAATGTCGCTTTTCGATCACTTAGAAGAGCTACGTTTGCGTATTTTTTATGCTTTAATTGCAGTGGCGATCACTGCTCTTGGCTGTTTTATTTTTGTTAAACCTTTAGTTCGGATCTTGGAAGTACCGGCACAGGGAGTCAAGTTTCTTCAGCTAGCCCCAGGAGAATTTTTCTTTGTTTCAATTAAGGTAGCTGGTTACAGTGGTATAGTTTTGGCAAGTCCGTTTATTCTGTATCAGATCGTCCAGTTTGTTTTACCAGGATTGACTAGAAAAGAACGCCGTTTACTCGCGCCAGTGATTTTTGGCTCTAGTATTTTATTCTTTGCAGGCTTGTTTTTTGCCTATATCGCTCTGATTCCTGCTGCTTTAAATTTCTTTATCAGTTATGGTAGTGATGTGGTCGAGCAGTCTTGGTCGATCGATCGCTATTTTGAGTTCGTACTGCTCTTACTATTCAGTACGGGTTTGGCGTTTCAGATTCCCGTAATTCAGCTAATTATTGGTTTTTTAGGAATTGTTTCTTCAGCACAAATGTTTGCAGGCTGGCGGTATATAGTATTAGGTTCTGTAGTTATGGGCGCGATTCTTACTCCTTCTACAGATCCTTTAACCCAGTCTTTGTTAGCAGGTGCAGTTTTAGGTCTATATTTTGGTGGTGTCGGTGCGGTTAAGTTAATCGGTAAATAGTTTGCTAGTAGCTATAGCTTTTTTAGGATCGAAAATCGGAATACGTACTAGAAAGCAAGTACCGATATTAAGCTCACTAGTAACCGATATTTTCCCTCCATGACGTTTAACAATTGCCTGAGAAATAGCCAAGCCTAAACCAGTACCACCTTTCCTACGGGAACGAGCTTTGTTAGCTCGCCAAAAGCGATCGAACACTTTAGAAACTTGATCTCGAGCAATACCGATTCCCGTATCGCGAACGCTAACTACAGCAAAACGATTTTGTTTGTATAAATCGAGGCTAACCCTACCTTCATCTGGAGTGTACTGTAAGGCGTTTTCTAATAGGTTGGAGAACAAGCGAGAAAGCTGGGCCATATCTCCTAAAATCTTCACCTCATCTCTAAACTTCGACTGAAAAACAATCTTTTTCTCGTTGGCTAAAGGTTCTAGAAGTACAAAGCAGTTTTGTAAAATTTGATTTAAAGACACTAAAGCTAATTTACGAGCCTTGACTGGCAGATCCGAATCAGCATCGGCGCGAGCCAAAAACAGCAAATCTTCTAAAGTTTGACTCATTTGTATGGTAGCACCAGAAATCGCCTCTAGTTTTTTAACATCTTTAGGATGAACTCTTTCTGGATGAGTACGCATAATATCTACCGAAGCTTTAATTGCAGTAAGGGGGCTACGCAGTTCATGAGAAGCATCAGCAGTAAACTGTTTGAGCTGTAAAAAACTGGCTTCAATAGGTTCGATCGCTTTTTGAGTCAGCCAGAAGCCACCTAAACCAGTCAGGACTAAGGTAAACATTCCGCCGACAATTAAAATAGTGAATAGTTCAGACTCTGCTTCTTCTATCACTTCGCTAGACTGGGTTGCTCTGATAAAACCAACTAAAGAAGGTGGTCCTGCTTGACCATTATCGCGAATAAAAACTGAAAGGGTATGTGTCCGCAACACTTCCCCTGTTTCGGGCTGAAGAATGATTTGCGACCCTATTTTGGGTGGGGCATCTATCTGAATCAATCCTTTTCTACCTAGCAATTCGCCATCTCGATCGAACCATTCTAAACTCTGTCGATCGCGATTAAAAATATCACGCCAAGGAACTTCTTCCACCTGATTAAGATACTTGTTTCCCCGATCTCTAACTGCGGTAAAAGATGGTGTAGCTGATTGAGCTAGAGTCAGCAATTTCTTATCGAGCTGCTGATACAGATTTCGCCGAAACACGACATAAACTCCCGTACCGAAAATACTGAGAATAGCTGCCATAACAATTAGATAGTACAGCAGCAAACGCGATCGCAAGCCTTGATACATTGTTGTTCGTCCCGACTATTGGACTTCTTGAGGTTCTTGTTTCAAACGATATCCTAAACCATAAACCGTCTCGATCAAGTCGTGAGGTGCGCCAGCAGCCTCTAATTTTTGTCTCAATCCTCTAATATGAGCTTTGACGGTTGCTTCTTCTGGGACTTGTTCAAAAGACCAAAGATGTTCCAAAATTTGAGCGCGACTAAAGACTCGACGACCATTACGGAGAAAAAATTCTAATAGTTTGTATTCTTTAGGACTTAAGGGCAAGAGTTCGTCTTGGTAAAAAACCTCACAGCTACTGGGATCTAAGCGCAGTTGTTCCCAAGTTAAAACCGGGGGTAAACTACTAGTACCTCGACGTAATAGGGCGCGAATCCGAGCCGACAACTCATCTAATTCAAAAGGTTTTACTAGATAGTCGTCTGCACCCGCATCTAATCCTTCAATTTTATTCTCTAAAGTATCTTTGGCAGTCAGCATCAAAATCGGAACGTCAAAACCCTTTCTACGTAGCTTTTGGCAAAGAGTAATTCCGTCCATTTCAGGTAGCATAACGTCAAGCAGCACCAAGTCATAAGTAAATACTTCTAATAGATCCCAGGCACTTTGACCGTCATAAACTGCCTCAACGGCATAATGTAGATCGCATAAATATTCAACTACAGCATCACTAATACGCTCATCATCTTCTACCACTAAAATCTTCATAAAACTCCTAACTAAACTTAATTTTTAATTTAATAAGCGATGCCGATCGCGGATTCCTTACGCCTACGCGCAGCAGTCGCGGGATTTCACGGTGAAACCGTTTATGCTCGTCGTTTTAAGTACACAAAGGTCCATAAAAGCGACTGGATGCTTTTGAAGCGATCCCGCTCGTTATCTGGTTACACTGTGGCTATAGTATCGTAAGTAAACCCGCAACTACAATCGCCCTGTTTTTAATACCTTTGTTTAATAGTTTTTTTATCGCTGCGATCGCTGCCCAAAATCTAGTTAATTACTAACAAAAAGTAGGGTTAGCCGAATTTCAAACTCTGACAATTCTTCTATGATAAAAATAGCGTAAAAAAAATTAACAATAATCATAACTAGAATTTTTATGGGACTATTCGGTTTAGGTAAAAAAGCAACAATTCCTTCTCCAGAAGAAGCATTACCAGGACGCAGCCAGCAGATGCCCGTACCAGAAAAGCATCACGTTAACGGCAATCCCCTCAAGCCTCCTTTTCCCGAACAGATGGAAAAAGTTATATTTGGTATGGGCTGTTTTTGGGGTGCGGAAAGAAAATTTTGGCAGCTAGATGGAGTTTATACTACAGCAGTAGGTTATGCTGCGGGTCACACTCCCAATCCTACCTATAAAGAAGTATGTTCTGGCATGACAGGACACAATGAAGTAGTTTTGGTGGTTTACGATCCCGATAAAATTAGCTACGAAGAATTGTTGAAAGTATTCTGGGAAAGCCACAACCCCACCCAAGGAATGCGCCAAGGTAACGATCGCGGTACTCAATACCGTTCGGGTATTTATACTTATACCCCCGAACAGAAAAAGCTAGCAGAAGAATCTTTAAAAGCCTATCAGGAAGAATTGAGTAAGGCTGGTCATCCTGAGATTACTACCGAGATTTTGGATGCACCCGAATTTTATTATGCTGAAGACGATCACCAGCAGTACCTCAGTAAACGACCTAATGGTTACTGTGGTTTGGGCGGTACGGGAGTTACTTGCCCTGTAGGAATACAAAGTAAATAAGATTTAACAAGCGCGATCGTCCCTAAAAATTAGCCATTGCTTCTAATAAACAATGTCTATTTAATATATGGATATGGCGATCGCCGAGCGAATATAGACTTTGATGGTTATACAATTTGGTAAATTGCCCGTAAAGTTGATGCAGTGGCTATCTATATAAAATTACAAGATATAGATTAATATTTTTATTTTTACCTAAATATACGAAATCAGTATTTTTCATGGACAAAACAACCAAGTTGAAAGAACAACTTCTCGAAGAGATCGAGCAGATACCCGAACCGCTTTTGTCTCAACTACTTGATTTTGCTTTATTTATTAAGGCGCGGTATCTAGAACCAGATATTTCCAAAGAGGAGCAAGCTAGTATCATTGCTTCTAAAGCAGCCTACGAGGCGGGAGATTATTTGACTTTAGAGGAATACGAGATAATACAGCAATGAGCTATCGGGTAATTATTCCCAAACCAGTACAAAAGCAGTTAAACAATCTACCTTCAAACACAAGAACGCGCATATTAGCTGAAATTCGCCTTTTGAAAGATAATCCTCGTCCTGATGGAGTTAAAAAGCTCAAAGGCTACGAAAACACCTATCGTATTCGTGTTGGAAATTATTGTGTCATCTATGAAGTAAGAGATAGAGAAACAATTGTTTTAATATTAAGTAGCATCCATCGTAAAGATGCTTATTAATTCTGGCGTTTTTTCCAGGTAGACAATTATTTAAAATGCTATGTATTACATCATAACTTAATGCAAAATAAAGCGATCGCACGTAAATTTATAGCTTTGCGATCGCCAACTATATATTTATAATTATTCGACTAAAAGTAAGCCAATAGATAATTAAAACTTATTACTGGGAACTCTAGATCTTGTAGTCAAACCGGTTTAGTTATATGATTCCTCCTCAGTGTTCCCATCTAT
Organism: Waterburya sp.; assembly: GCA_965214815.1. Classification (GTDB taxonomy): domain Bacteria; phylum Cyanobacteriota; class Cyanobacteriia; order Cyanobacteriales; family Xenococcaceae; genus Waterburya. The sequence goes on along the minus strand of CBDCCL010000002.1, from coordinate 4,974,262 downwards.
ATAATAATGTCAGCAGTATTTTAGATCTGGCGCGAGAACTCAACAGTAATCATCAAAACATTCGTATTGCGGAAGCATCTTTAGCTAAAAAAACATCATCTTGACTGGCGTTTTCAGCGTTATTATCAGTAAGCGATCGCCTTATAAAAATTAGTAGATTACTATTTTAGAGGCATCAAATTATTTGTGTCAGCAACTACATATCAACAAACTTTTTAACTCTATCCCAAACTCGCTCGACTAAATCGGGATTAGTATTGTCAAACCAGTTAATCTGCTTGTTCTTTCTAAACCAGGTACGCTGACGTTTAGCAAACTGTCTCGTATGAGTTACTACCTGCGCGATCGCTTCTTCTAAATTTAAATCTCCAGCTAAATATTGTTTAATTTCGGCATAACCTAAAGTATTTAGCAGCGGTAATTCGCCATATTTATCGCAGAGATATTTTACTTCTTCGACTAGCCCTGCTTCTACCATTCGTCGAGTACGAGTAGCAATTCTCTTATCTAAAGCTGCTACATCACAATCTAAACCAATCTGTAAAATAGGATAGTCTGGCGGATTTTCGCCCTGTTGAGCCGAAATGGGTAGACCAGTGACGTAAAAGACCTCTAAAGCTCGTAAAGTCCTAAATTTGTCGTTGAGGTGAATTTTCTCGGCTGCTACGGGATCGACTTGAGATAACCAAGCATGAATTTGTGTTTGTCCTAGATTAGATAACTGCGATCGCAATTCTGGCTGTGGAGATACTCTAGGAATTTTTAAGCCTTTGGTAATGGCATCTAAATATAAACCCGTACCGCCAACTAACAAAGGTAAACGCTTCTCTTGCTGCTGTTCGATTATTGCTTGCGTTTGCTGTTGATATTCAGCCAAGGTTAAAGTTTCTGTTGGCTCACAAATGTCTATTTGATAGTGAGGAATTAACTTCTGTTCGGCTATTGATGGTTTTGCCGTACCAACATTAAATTCGCGATAAATCTGCCGAGAATCAGCACTAATAATGACTGAATTAAAACGCCTGGCAATTTCTAAAGCTAAACCAGATTTACCGCTTGCCGTCGCACCACAAATAACAATTAGCATACATTTGGGTTTGAATTATTGAAAGGTGGGCATTGTTGATTATTAATTGTTGATTGCGAGGCAAAGCGGTCTTGAGGGTTTCCCTCATAGAGCTATTGCCGAGGGTGTTGATTGTTGATTGCGAGGCAAAGCGGTCTTGAGGGTTTCCCTCATAGAGCTATTGCCGAGGGTGTTGACTGTTAACTGTTAACTGTTGACTGATAAAGAACTTCATCAGACACGATCGCAAAGTCTTCATTTATCCAAGCTAGAGAAATTTCTTTCACTATCCCTTCGCCAAGCTTCACCAAAGAAAAACTGCGCTTTGCTCCCTGACTATCTCTAATGATCCGAGGTACGCAAGCAGCATTAAGGTATACTGTTTGGTCTTTGACACTAATAATATTTCTACGCTTACCTCTAGGATTTTTCAATTCGTGGTGCATATGTCCGAAGGTAACTAAAGGAATGGATTTACCCAAATTGCGCGTTTGTGCGATCGCCTCTGTCAAATCGGGATCGCCGTAGTCTCCTCCTTCTACTTTCCAATCTCGACCACAAATTGATTCTGTCTTGTCGCCTAAGCCATCAGGGCCATTATGAGCGATAAAAATCAAAGTATCGTAAGCAGCATCTTTAGCTGATTCGACTATTTTTTGAGTGGATTCTTCAAAATTATGGATGCCATAGCGATCGCGATAAAACTGGCTATTTCTCCAGGTAGATCCACCCCAGCTAAAGGGACGACTTCCTACAACAGATAATGACAACTGAGAAAAATCTAATTTAGAGAAGCCAACATGAGCTTCGCCGAGCAAATCTAACTGCTGCTGCACCCGATCTTCTGTAGCGCGATCGTAAGGTGCTTTTTGTCTTCCCCACGAAGAGGCCGTATACCATGCGTCATGATTGCCCATAATTGCTGCTTTGGGAGTCTTTACCGCAGCGATTTCGCGCACTACCTCAACTGCTTCATTGCCAAAGTCTCCGACAAATAAAACCAAATCTACGCCCAAACGATCTAGGGCAATTGCGTCTTCATGTTCCCATAAGCCATGAACATCGCCCACTACGGCTATAGTAATTTCTGCTTCGTGCGTCATTAAAACTGATTGCTATCTACATTCTATATACATTCTAGCTATGAAACGAACAAGAGAACCCTAGAATAGATAATTAAGTAAACTCGGTTACATTGCTCCGCTATTTTTATTAAAAATAACCATTACTGTTTTCCAAATTAGCTTGAGATCGTAATAAAGACTCCAGTTGTGCTGATATCGTAAATCTAGCTTAATTACATCTTCAAAATTTTTGACTTGAGAGCGACCATTTACCTGCCATTCGCCAGTCATACCAGGTTTAACGTCCAGCCTTTGCCACTCTGGTATTTGATATACCGCTACTTCTTCAGGGGTCGGGGGGCGAGTACCTACCAGGCTCATATCACCTTTGAGAACGTTCCAAAACTGAGGAAACTCATCCAAGCTAGTACGTCTCAAAAAACTACCTATAGGAGTGATGCGAGGATCGCTGTCATTTTTAAAAAAAGCTCCACTGGCTTGGTTTTCAATTTGTTTTTTTCTCTCCTCGGCATCAGGATACATAGATCTAAACTTCCAGATCCGAAACTTTCTACCCATCCAGCCACAACGGATCTGACTAAACAAAATAGGGCCAGAACTATCGAGCTTAATTGCGATCGCGATCGGGACAAAGACAATAGCTGCGATGATTAAACCCACAATTGCCCCTAAAATGTCGATTGCTCTTTTGGTTGTCGATGTTACCGAAGGATGAGTTTCAGGTGATTCTTTGCCAGACCATTTAGCCGAAGATTTAATATTTAAATAATCGTTGAGTCCCGTCATTGCTAAAGTAGCCATTACAGGGGGCTGAACCGATTCTAAAACTAAATCGACATCTTTGGCACAGGCTAATTTGTAATTAGCGATCAATGCGCCTATTGCACTACTGTCGATAAATTTGGTTTTGCTAAAATCGAGAACTATCTGATGATGAACAGAATCTTCTTTCAACAGTCGAGCAACGGTTTGTTTGAAGGCAACTGCTTCTAAAACCGTTAGCCGTGTTGGTAATTCTACAACTGGTGTTTCCTGTACGAGGGACAGGGAAAACTGGGTTTCTGGTGTCTCATTAATCATTAATTCTCAATTTTAGTTTTAGCGTCATCAAATATATTTTGAGGTTGGCAAACACTAGCCGATCCAAACTAGCTTTTACTAAGTATCACCAGAAAAAAATTTGCTAAATTAACTATCCACAACAGAATAATTAATTGTTAATCGACTCAAATCGATCCTGTATATAGATAACAAAGTCCAATTTTCGTTTACCAATTTAAACTTAACACTTGTTTGCACTACTAAATTATCGCCCAAAACTCTAACAAATATGGCAAGTGTTTATTCTTAATCTATATTTAGAGACGATTATCTCTTCTACCAATTGGTTCTCTTCCCTCTTTGGCTCTAGCTTTGTCTTTAGATGCACTACGACGTAATGCCTGAAGACGTTCTTCGTATTTTTTCCGTTTACGTCGGCTAGGACTCATCTCGATCAAAGTTTTCAAAGCACTACCCAGACTTTTATAGGCGTTGGGTAAAGAGTACCCAAAGCGAGTCGCTAAAGCGATCGCCTTTTGGTCTGCTTCAATTGCTTCGGTAATAGTTTTTTCGCTGCTATTTTTTTGCCATAGTCGATAGCCAGAGATCCCGCACAAGCTTAAAGCCAACAAAAGTAATAAGCCATCCTGTACCCATAATTCGCCGACAGCACCACCCAAACCAATCGCTAGGGCTGCCATTTCCCAACCTTCTTTGGGAATCGTGTCATTTTGTACCCTAGCAACCTCATGCCAAAACAGTAAATTGCGCTGGTCGATCGCCAAACTATCCCATTTAGCTAGATCGATTTGAATTTCAATTTCATCTTTGCCTATTTCTTCGCTACGTATCAAAGGAGGGTTAACTTCGGTCGAACCTTCAACAATTACCCAACTTTGTAGTTCGGGGGGTAATAGAGTCTTTAAACGACGCAGTTCATTAATTTCTGCTCTAGCGGAGGAGGTTGCATAACTCATACGTCTACCAAATTAATACTTTAATTATTAGTAATTTTTAAGTGTACCTACTTTCATATCATATCTAAATTTATTTGCCGAATTAAAATGTTTGGGTTCTAAAAGATTCCTCGATAAACTTGAGTTTGACAAACGATTTAGATTTGGAATCAATATACTACTATGTTTAGACAGACCAGAAAATATTTAAACCCGATCTGTTTTGCCTGTGGTCTGATTTTGAGCTTTGTTTTGTCTGGACGGGATTCTATTGCTGGGGGGAATACTAATATTCTGGTTCAGTTGGCTATAGTTGACGTTAGCCAAGGAGTAGCCCAAGTAAATCTCTTTCAGGCAATTGTTCTCGGTTTTGTTCAGGGAGCGACAGAATTTATCCCGATTAGCAGTACGGCACACTTAAAAGCAATTCCTGTATTTTTTGGCTGGGGCGATCCTGGAGTTTCTTTTTCTGCTGTAATTCAGCTTGGTAGTCTGGCTGCGGTTTTAACTTATTTTTGGCAGGATATCAGTCAAATTACTAGGGGGATGATTAAGGCGGTTCGTACTTCTAATTATGATTCTCAAGAATTTTGGTTGGCGTTAGGAATTGCTGTGGGAACGATTCCGATAGTTTTCTTTGGTCTGTTGTTAAAAATATTCGAGCCTGATTTTTATGAAGCTATATTTAGAAGTATGCCTTCAATTGCAATTGTTTCTATTGTCATGGCACTATTATTGGCCTTTGCCGAAAGCATTGGCAACCAAAAGCGCGATTTTAAAGATTTATCGCTAAAAGACGGCATCATAATTGGTTTTGCTCAGGCTTTAGCAATCATCCCTGGTGTATCTCGTTCTGGTTCGACGATGACCGCTGGTTTGTTTAATAATTTAGAAAGAGCCACAGCAGCCAGATTTTCTTTTTTACTAGGTATTCCTGCGATCGCCTTATCGGGTTTTGTAGAGTTAAAAGGGATGTTTGACAGTGGTGCAGCTAGTACGGGATTGATTCCTTTGGTGGGAGGGTTGATATCTTCGGCGGTATTTTCTTATTTGGCGATCGCCTGGCTGCTAAAATTTCTCAAAAGAAGAAGCACTTGGGTGTTTGTTTGGTATAGATTAGGATTTGGGGTCTTTATCTTAGCTGCTGTAGCTTTGGGATGGATTTAACTTGAAGGATGAGGGATAAAGAATGAGGACAGAGGAAATTGAACAGAGGCTATCCGCCGTTAAGCCTGCCAAAATTAGCCGTGTGTTGCCAGATTCGATCGCTGAAGAGATCGGGTTTGAAGCTGGTGATGCGATCGTTTTAATAAACAAAACTCAGCCTCGCGATCTGATTGACTATCGTTTTTTATGTAGCGATGAATATTTAGAGTTAGAAGTTGTAGATACGGCGGGAGAAATTCATCAAATTGAGATCGAAAAGGATTATGACGACGATCTGGGTTTGGAGTTTGAAAATGCTCTATTTGATGGTCTAATTCAATGTAATAATCGCTGTCCTTTTTGCTTTATCGATCAGCAACCTCGTGGTAAACGAGCCAGCCTTTATCTCAAAGATGATGATTATCGTCTCAGCTTTCTTTACGGTAGCTATTTAACTCTCACCAATCTTACAGAAAGAGAATGGCGAAGAATCGAACAGATGCGCCTTTCTCCTCTCTATGTTTCGGTACACGCCACCGAACCTGATGTTAGAACCCGTCTGCTCAAAAATCAGCGTGCTGGGTTAATTATCTCTCAGCTAAAGTGGTTTCAACAACGGCGTTTGCAAATACACGCTCAGGTGGTTGTTTGTCCTGGAATTAACGACGGCATACACCTAGAACGAACTCTACTAGACTTAGCCTCATTCCACAAAGGAGATATTCCCGCTGTGGCTTCGGCTGCGGTTGTCCCCGTCGGCTTGACTCGTTTTCGCCCCTCAGAAGATGAATTAACCCCTGTCAGTCAGAATAAAGCGATCGAAGTAATCGCCCAGGTACAGCAGCTTCAGCAGAAATTTAAAAAGCAGTTGGGTAGTACCTTTGTTTGGTTAGCAGATGAGTGGTTTTTAATTGCTCGTCAAGATGTGCCACTCGAATCGCATTACGAAGATTATCCCCAGATTGGTAATGGTGTGGGTTCTATTCGCTTATTTCTCAAGCAGTTTCAAGCCACAGCTAAAAAGATGTTGCCCCAAGCGATCGCTCAACCCCGTCGCTTTACCTGGATAGTCGGTAATGCTGTAGAACGAGCTTTTCAACCCCTTGTCAAGCAGCTAAACGAGGTGGAAGGATTAAAGATTGATTTAGTTGCTTTAAACAGCCAATATTGGGGACAAGAAATCACCGTTACGGGCTTGTTAACAGGGCAAGATTTACTTGCAGGCTTATTAGATAAAGATCTAGGTGATGGTATTTTATTACCTTCTTTGATGCTCAAGCATGACGACACTAAATTTCTCGACGATTTGACGGTTGCCGATGTCAGTCAAAAGTTAGCAATACCGATATTTCCCGTAAGTGGTGTTGAAGAATTAATCGATCGCTGTATTCAATGAAGAGCGTTAGATGGTCGATCGAAAATACGAAACTAAAAATTAATTATTCCCCCAGTCACCCGAAACCATCCCATAACGGATGCAACAGTAATTTTTAATTCGACGCTGCTATATTTGCTCTGGCTCGATCGAGCCTATAATTTGATAAATTTAATGTAATATTAAGAGAAAGCGTAAAAATACGTAAATATTTTTAAATTTATAAATAACAAATATACAAACAGCTAAAATGCCTGTGAATCAAAGCAACAAAGGCAAAAATAAACCCTCTCGAATACTTGAAACTGAGACTTATTCTGAGGTTAGGAAAGTATCTAATATTGAAGTTGAATCGCAAACTAATAAACAGTCTTATTTAGATATTGGCGATCGCCAAGTATTAACCGATAAAAAATCGTCAGATCGAGAAGATTCAATTCTCACCAGATTGAAAGTAAAAACAGCAACCTTAATCGGTAGTGCGGTAGTATTGCCTATTTTAGCAGTAGGGGCAGTAACCTATTACTTTGGTAGTCAGACGCTCGACAAACAAATAGTCATGGCAAGACGAGCCAACAATCTTGCTATAGTACAAACGGAGTTAGCAAGACAGCAAAATCTACTGACAGCTTTATTAATTGGTACGGGAACAACAGCTTTAGTGGCTGGTGCGATCGCAGCTTTGGGGACAAAAAAACTGATAGATGGAGAATCTGACTTTACACCAGACCAAACCCAGATAGATAAATCTGTTCTCGATCTAAATCGGCAACAAGACATTTTTCAAGCCATTGTCGAAGAAGTACGCAAAGATCTCAACTGCGATCGCGTTGTGGTTTATAGCCTCGAACGCCATAAATACGGCGAGATAGTAGCAGAATCAGTAGTAGCAGGTTATACCCAAGCTATAGGTAGGAAGATTGACGATCCGCTTGAAAGGGGATATCTCGATTGGTACGGCAATAGTAAATCGAGGGCGATCGACGACATCGAGGCTTCTTACCTGAGTGCTGGCGATCGAGAACAGTTAAAGCAGCTAGAAGTAAAGGCCAATCTGGTAACACCAATCTTAAATCGAGGAAATTTATTAGGTATACTCGTTGCCCATCAGTGTAACGCACCACGGAAGTGGCAGCAGTCAGAAATTAACTTATTGCATCTGGCAGCGGAAAAAGCTGGTTTTACAATCGAAAATGCTCAATTGTGCGATCGCCTTATTCGTCTGCAATCTTTAACAGAAAAAGAAAGCAAGTGTACGCATCACTTTGATGATGCGGTTCGCCATATCAGTCAATCCCTCCAACAAGAAGATATTTTAGATATTAGCGTTGAATTCGTACATGGGGTTTTAAAATGCGATCGCGTTGTCGTCTACAGTCTTGAGGGGGATAAATACGGTGTAGTTATCGCCGAGTCGGTATCGGCAGGTCGTTCTAGAGCCTTAAACACAACTATAGAAAATCTAAACTTGTACCATGATGGTAGAGTATGCGCGATCGATAATATCTACAAAGCGCAATTGAGCCAACGCTACATCGAACAGCTAGAAACTTTAGAAGTAAAAGCCAGTCTGGTAACGCCAATCTTAAATGAAGGCAAGCTTTTCGGTCTACTAGTTGCCCATCAATGCAGTCAAGCTCGAAATTGGCAGGATTACGAAATACGCTGGATGAACTCGATCGCTACTCAAATGAGTTCTGCTTTAAACAATACACGAATAATAGCCGAATCTGCTGCTGTTCGAGAGCGAGCAGAAACAGAAAGAAAATGGACGTATTATTTTGACGATGCGGTTCGCCATATGCGTCAATCCCTTCAACAAGACGATATTTTGAATGTTAGCGTTGAATTCGTACATCGGGTTTTAAAATGCGATCGCGTTGTCGTCTACAGTCTGGAGGGGGATAAATACGGTGTAGTTATCGCCGAGTCGGTATCGGCAGGCTATTCTAAAGCCTTGAATAAAACTAAAGAAGACCCTAATGATGCCAAGGATTTAGATTTGTACGGCGATAGTATCCGGGCGATCGATAATATCTACGAAGCACAATTGAGCCAACGCTACATCGAACAGCTAGAAACTTTAGAAGTAAAAGCCAGTCTGGTAACGCCAATCTCAAATCAAGGTAAGCTTTTTGTACTAGTTGCCCATCAGTGCAGTCAAGCTCGAAATTGGCAGGACTATGAAATACGCTGGATGAACTCGATCGCTACTCAAATGAGTTTTGCTTTAGACAATGCTATTTTGTTGAAAAAATTGCAGCATGATGAGCGATTGACGCAACTATTAAACGACTTTAGCCTGAGAATTAGCCAAACAGCTAACAAATCTAAACTTCTCAACACTGCTGTAGAACAAGTACGTAAAATTGTTAAGCTCGATCGCGCTGTGGTCTATCAGTTCGATCTAAAAGATCGCGCAACGGTAGTGGCAGAATCAGTCGGATCTGGCTATCCTCAAGCATCACTGGTCAATGACCTTTACTCAACCGAAGAATATAGAGAAGATTCTCCGAGGGTTGAGGCAATCGCCGATATTCATCGATCTAGCTTGAGTGATTATCGCTTAAAGCAGCTCGAATCGTTAGCCGTGAAAGCTAGTATAACAGTACCAATTCTACAAGACAAACAGTTATTCGGTTTACTAATCGGACATCAATGTCAACAGCCTCGGTCATGGTCACAACAAGAAACAAATCTGTTTACTCAGTTAGCTTTGCAAATAGGGTTGGTTCTAGATCGAGTCAAGCTGGAAGAAGAATTGATTTCGAGGAATAGTCAGAGTAATGAAGATTATACCGAATCAAATAACCTGGTTCAAACCGATAGTAGTACAATCGTTAAAACTACAAACATCGAGCAGTTAGACCGATTACAGCCCGATCTGTACCAAATGCTTGGAACGCTTCACGATCTAAAGAGCGATCGCCCAACCCAAGTTAAACTAACCCAGCTACCAATAGAAGACATCACTATCGAAGCTGGAGAAATAACTTTAGATTCAGTAAATAATCCCGAATCAGCATTTATTACAGGAGAATTTGTCGAAAAATTGCCGGCGACATCCAAGGTAATTATTGTGAATCAATTTGAGGGAGACATTAGCGAGTTATCGGATCGAATTTCACAACAGTCTTTATTTGTTACTGAATCTTTTCAAAAGTTAGCTACGTTTGCCAAACAGCTATCTGAGGAAGACAAAAAATAAATAGGCAACAAATAATTTAGAGATACAAACTCCGTTTTAGAGATCGGCTTTTGACCGCTGAATGAATAACTAATACTGCTAAATGAAATGAAATCCTGGCAGTAATACAACCAGAATTAGAGCTTATGGGTGTAACATTTGCCACTTTGGCAAAGTAAGGAATATTTGTTTAGTTTTTGGCAGTTTTACCCCAGTTTTTAGCCAATCAGCTACGCTCTGGATGAGCTGGTTATTAGTTATTAGCTATTAACCATTAGCTATTTAGGCGTAATGCTGACTAGCACTTTATCCTAAAAACAAATGACTTAGTTACAATTATGTTTGTATTGTCAAAATATAGGTAATGTTAGCTCACAAACACATAAATAAATTACCTTGCTATATATTATCGGAATATATTAGGCTGGTAAAAATAAATAGTGAGTAACTTTACGTATATTACAGCATGAAGCTGTTTTTGTATTTATAAATCTGTAGCGAAAAGTATCTATATTAATCGAGCAATATTTTTAATAATTAATTTTTTAAAAACTATATAGCAATACGGTCAATGAATAAATCCCTGGAACTCAAGTCGAGTAATTATCAGGATATTAAAGAAATATTAGAAATTACGGTAGCAACAACCAGAAAATTTTTGAAGTGCGATCGCGTGGTGATTTATGATGCCAGCGAAGTACCTAATGCCGAGGTAATAGCTGAAACCGTCGATCCTAAATATCCTACCAGTTTGGGAACGACCGTTTTTGACCCTTTTTTAACTGGGGATTATCTCGAACTGTATTGTTACGGTGAGGCGGTTATAGTAAACGATATCGATACAGACATCGAAAGCAGCCAGCTAAAAGATTTAAAACGGTTAAAGGTAAAAAGTCTGGCGATCGCTCCAATTGCTTTTGGCAACGAATTATTAGGATTGCTGGTTGCTCATCAGTGCGAGAATCGTTCTTGGCATCCTCAAACTAGTAGCTTGCTAACAGAAAAAGCCAATACAGTTAGCTATGCTCTATCTAACATCGTCCGAGCGCAGAAAACGAATATAAAAGCCGAAGAATTACCTCAACTAAAAGAAATGCCTATTATGGAGTCAAATAATAGCGACGGCAAAGGAAATAGAAATCTGCTGCCTACAGAGGTAAAAGCAGTAGAAGTAGATCGAACCGAATTCGATCGGGTTAATGAGCGAATATCTAACGAATCAGGACGAGAGAATATTCTCAATCGCACGGTTGAGGAAGCGCGCGGTCTACTCAAATGCGATCGCGTAGTAGTTTATAGCCTCAACGAAGATGAGTATGGCGTAGTGGTGGCAGAATCTGTCGCTGCTGAGTGGACGAACGCTTTGGGCAAAATGATTGACGACCCTTGTATAGCAACTAATTATATAGACGAATATCGCTATGGTCGCGTTCGTGTTATTAATGATATTTATGGCGGTAATGTTAGTCCCTGTTATCTCGAACAGCTAGAAGATCTAGAGGTAAAAGCCAATTTAGTCGTACCAATTGTCAGTGAAGGGAAATTGTTTGGCTTATTAATCGCTCATCAGTGTTCTACTCCTCGCAACTGGCAAGAGCAAGAAATTAACTGGCTAAGTGAAATTGCTAGCCGAGTAGGTCTGCGGTTAGAAGACAGCAAAGTATTTACCCATACAGAATCCCAACCACAGCCAGGATCGATAGAGAATGACCAGTGGAACGATCGCTTTAGTGATGCAGTTCAATATATTCGTCAGTCGTTGGATCGAGACGATATTCTTAAAGCTAGTGTCAAAGAGGTCAGGCGAATCCTTGAATGCGATCGCGTTGTGGTGTATAGCCTCAATAAAGAGCTGCGCTATGGAGATGTGATTGCCGAATCTGTTGCTCCTGGCTGGAAACAGGCTTTAAACAAGCATATAGAAGACCCCTGTTTTGAACCAACCTATCGAGAAAAGTATTTAAACGGTAGAGTTCGCTCATGGGATAATATTTATGAGTATGGCTTGACTAAATGCTATATCGAGCAGTTAGAAGATTTAGAAGTCAAAGCAAATTTAGTTGCTCCCATCATCAACGAAGGTAAGCTATTTGGCTTGTTGGTAGCACATCAATGTTCCGATTTTCGCAACTGGCAACAGTTAGAAATTCGCTGGGTATCTGGGATCGCTACTCAAATAGGTTTTGCTCTCGACAACGCCAAGCTGTTGGCAGATGCCAGACAACTACAACATCAGTTAGAAACCGAAGCCAAGCTAACTAAATATTTTACAGATGCCGTTCGCTACATTAGAGAATCTCTAGATCGAGAAGATATTTTAGAAACTAGCGTTGAAGAAGTACGGCGAGTTTTGAACTGCGATCGCGTAGTAGTCTATAGTTTAGATGGAAACTTTCGCTATGGTGCGGTAATTGCCGAATCTGTTGCCCCTGGCTGGACAAGAGCTTTAAATAGAAAAATAGAAGATCCCTGTTTTGAACCAACCTATCGAGAAAAATATTTAAACGGTAGAGTTCGGGCATGGAGCAATATTTATGAAGCGGGAATGAACCAATGTTATATCGAGCAGTTAGAAAAGCTGCAAGTCAAGGCAAACTTAGTTACACCAGTTATTAGCGAAGGAAAACTATTTGGTTTGTTGGTAGCACATCAATGTTCCGACTTTCGTAACTGGCAACAGAATGAAATACGTTGGGTAACTTGCGTTGCTACTCAGGTAGGTTTTGCCCTCGACAACGCCAAACTCTTAGCTGATGCTCTACAGGCACGACAACAGGTAGAAGAAGAGAAAAAATGGACGGAATATTTTACCGATACTACCCGACATATCCGTCAATCTCTAATAACAGATGATATTCTCAAAGCCAGCGTCAAAGAAGTACGGCGAGTTGTAAATTGCGATCGCGTTTTAATCTATAGTTTAAACTCGGATAACTATGGTGCGATCGTCGCCGAATCTGTCGCACCAGGCTGGACGAGAGGAAAGGGCAGAATAATTGAAGATCCTTGTTTTGAAACTAGGTATCTCGATAAATATCGCAACGGTAGGGTTAGAGCCTGGAATAACATTTATGAGGCGGGAATGACAGAGTGTCATATCAAGCAGTTAGAAGATTTAGAGGTCAAAGCTAACTTAGTTGCTCCTATTATCAATGAAGGTAAATTATTTGGTTTGCTGGCGGTTCAACAATGCTCTGACTTTCGCCAATGGCAACAGAATGAAGTTCGCTGGGTATCCCAAATTGCTACTCAAGTCGGTCTTGCTATCGATAATGCCAAACTAATCGAGCAACTTCAAGAATCTAAGCAGATTGAGAGCCAGATAACCCATCAGCAAAAAGAGCATACAGAGACTCTCAAACATCAGGTAGTCGAGATTCTTGCTGACAATGGCGATGCCTATCAAACTCTTTCACAATCGGCAATGCGCCAATCCGAAACTACAATTAATGTTCTACACCAAATTCGACAGGTTGCTGATTCATTTAATGATGTAGCGATATACGTACAGCAGGTTCAATTTCAAGAACAACAAAAAGAGCTGGCGGTACAAGACACTCAAGCAAGTTTGAATCGTGTCGTAAACGGTATTGCTAATACAGAGAATACAGTTCAAAACTTAGCTGTAGGATTCGATAATCTCGTTCGCTCTTTTAAAAAACTTTACGAGACGGTTAACACTATTAAAGGTTTAAGCAGACAGATAGTACAGCAATCTATGAACACGATTAAAATCATCAATCGTAGCCAGATCGATGCTGAAAGTCAGAATTCAGTTATGGATTTGTCCGACAGTATTTTTACCTTGATGCAGGAATTGTTTGACGCTTCTGCCAAAGTCGAACCTTTGTTTGCCAATATTGGGACACAAGTAAAAGACAAAACTATGGCTCTGGAGTCTGGGACACACCAGCTAACTGGTACTGTAGGAGAATTGCAAACAGTTCGTCAAAAATTAGATCGAGTTGTGACTTTAAATAGTAAGATAGATACCCTGATGAAAAGCATTTCTCATCTGGTAGAAAATCAAACCCAAAGCTCTACCTTTGCTAAAGATTCAGTGCAGGAAGTAGCTAGCATTGCCGAGCAAATCTCCGAACAGTCGATGACCATTACTCAATCATTCGATCGCCTGGTAGTACTGGTTCAAAAGCTTTAGTTGGTATATGGTATTTGCTAATAATATTGCAATACCGCTTTTTGGCACGATCGCGAGAAATACTATAAAAAAAAAGGTGAGCAAATCGCTCACCTTAGAGAATTATTTTTACCGCTAACTATTAATAGCAATACGTACTTTAGTTAGGACGTTTAATTACCTATTACCTAATTACATCAATCCTTTAACGTGACTCATAATTCCTTCTGGATCTAATCCTTGGTAGGAGAACTGTTGCCAAAGTCCACCACAGCCTTCTTCGTGAACGCCAAGATAAGCATATTTAGGAGTTAAGCCACGTTCGAGTAACCACGAACCAAAGCGACTACCTAAACCAGTGCGACGGTTAAAAGATTCTACTACCAAAACAAAAGGTGCTTTACCAATTTTGTCGATCGTCTCTTCATCGACGACGTTGAGAGTAGATTTGTTAATCAAACCAACATTAATGCCATCTTGTTTTAAACGTTCTACCGCATCTAAAGAGCGATATAGCGCATCACCAAAGCTGACAATGTAGCCAGCATCACCTTCGCGGATCACTTCGTCTTTACCAGGAGTAAAGGTATAGTCGCCACCGAAGTACTCATTGCCCGCATCATCTAAGATCATCGGAACTTTAGAGCGAGTGGAGAAAATAAAGCGCATTCCTGGATCGAAGAAAACCTTCTTGACGCAGGCGGTCATTTGGTTAGCATCAGCAGGGAAGTAAAGACGAGTTTCATAACCGTCATCTAAGCCATTATCGGCAAACATATTGTTGATGCCGAAGTGACAGGTATTATCTGCCATGTCATCCACACCAGCGTGGGAGAAGTGACATAAAACATTAGATTTGTTGAGACGCGCCATCGTAATCTCAGAAACACACATTTCTAAGAAGGCACTAAAGGTAGCGAATACACCCTGTTTACCTTCTTCCATACCAAAGCCAGCAGCAGCAGAAAAATTACCCCGTTCCATAATTCCAGAAGGGATAAATACTTCGGGATGAGCATCGTGAATGGTTTTGAAACCGCAAGAACCTTCTAAATCACTGTCGATAAAGATAACTTTTTCTTTGCGTTCGCTGTCGCTCATTTTATCGAGGATCGAAACTACAGCATCACCAAAGACGCTGCGGTTAGAACCCACATTATCGGTAACGCCCAAGAACTTATAGTCGTTTTTGGGTTTTTCAATATTTTTTAGATAGTCGGCTGCTGCACCCTGTCCGTGTTTTTCCAAATAAGCGATCGCTTTATCTACAGGAATTACATCGTGTCCGTGGGTAGTACCTTCTACCTCGTCAATGCCAGGACACATAGGACGCTTGTTAATCAGAGCAACAGGGCCATTACCAGTTACCGCAGCGCACATACGGCTATATAGAGAGTCAAGATCTTCGCCGTCTCCAGTGTTAACTTCTAAACCGTGACCAGTTAAAGTTTTACCTACATCGTAACCAGGAAGATAGTCAGAAGGATGTCCTGCAATAGTTACATCATTATCGTCGATAAATAGCTTGACGTTGAGGTTTTGTGCGACTGCCAAACGCGCAGCTTCAGCATCGTTACCTTCTTGTTGCGAGCCATCAGAACCCAGACATACCACTACCTTATCGGGATTTGCCAGTGCTATACCATTGATATAGGGCCACATATGTCCCAAACGACCAGAACTAAACTTGATTCCAGGCGTTAAACCCAATTCGGGGTGTCCTGGTAGTTTAGATTCAGCCCCACGGTATTTAACTAAATCTTCTTTGGGCAAATCGCCATATATTGCAGCCATCAAATATTGAGTTGCAACGCGGTGTCCTGCTTCATCAAAAAATATTGGGACAAATTTATCTGGCGCACCACGGAAAAAAGCGTCGAGAATCACTACTTCTGGTACAGTATCGTAAGGACCTCCAGTATGTCCGCCAACGCCTCTTGCGCCACCAGTCGCAGTAAAGAAAACAATTGTATCACGGCAAAGTTGAATATTGGCTTTTAAAGTTTCTCTTTGTTCGTCAGTGAGAGTGGAATTATTAGGATCTAATGCTAAAGGTTTATAAGCATCTAAATCTATGGGAAAGCGAGTTGTTGTTGCTGTCATGATTTATCTTGTTGTGGTTGAGTAAAGCTGTAAGTTAAAGAATTGCTACACCTAAGCGATGGTGTCTGTTCTAGTTAAGATATAATACTCATGATAGAGTGATAAACTAGTTTAAGTTTATCCGTTTATGGTATTTGAAGGAAGCCAGAGAATTAATTCTCTGTGTCATATTTAAAGTTTTATAAGACGGATTTCGGGTTGAAGCCAAGAAATGATCTTGGTACTGTATAGTACTATAGCGGTTCTCATGTTGATGAGATACGTTCTTGAATATGGTTTTCTGTTAATTGTGTGTATCTCACCAATTCAAGAAACACTATACTTGTAGTCTTTGGCTATTGGTTTTTAACAGATCCTGTTTAGATTACGAAAGCGATCGCGCTTCTGCTGCCTGGCATCGCTTTACTACAACACTTATCTCAATGGCGATCGCAACACTATTAATTATTAACTGATACAGGTTCTATTCCAGCAAGATCTAAAATATCGGGTATTAAATCTTCTCGTTTGACTGCCATCAAATGCACACCCTGGCAGATAGTTTTAGCTAGTTTGACCTGTTCGGCTGCAATTTTTACGCCTTCTTCTAAAGGTTTTTCTGCATTAGCCAAACGCTCGATAGTGCTATCGGGAATATTTACTCCTGGTACGTATTTATTGATAAATTGAGCATTTTTAGCAGATTTCAAGAGAAATATTCCAGCTAAGATCGGCTTGTCGCTAACACAGGCTATTTGACTCATAAACTTGTCTAACTTATCAAAATCAGTAATCATTTGACTTTGAAAAAATTGCGCTCCCGCCTCTAGCTTCTTCTCAAATCTTTTTTGTAAACTCGACCAACTTTTTAGTTGCGGATCGACAGCAGCACCTGGAAATAAATTTAAGGCTTCGTCTGGCATAGCTTTATCATTAAAATCAATTCCACTATTAAGCTTGTCGATTAACTTGAGTAGACGTATAGATTCGAGTTCAAATACCGCCTTGGATTTTTGATGATCTCCTGCCTTTACTGGATCTCCTGTAAGTGCCAAAACGTTGCGAATCCCCAAAGCATAAGCACCCATAAGATCTGCCTGTAAACCAATACAGTTGCGATCGCGACAGGCAACCTGGCATACTGGTTCGATACCATGCTGTGACAGAATTGTCGAAGCAGCCACAGAAGACATTCTTAATACGGCACGGCTACCATCGGTAACATTGACTGCGTGAACCCTACCCTTTAATTTTGATGCTACCTCCAACATCCGTGCGGGGTTTCCCCCTTTGGGTGGAGCGACTTCCGCCGTCACTAAGAACTTTTTATCTAATACAGCCTGTCGAAGATTATCGGTCATCAGTATTAATAGATTTATTAGAAATCAATATGTTAAAAAAAATTAATTGTATAGCGTTACGAATTTAGCTTAAGACATTCTGGTTGAGAGTGTAAATTCATCCTTCATCCTTACGAGCAGATAGCTAAAGAACGTCCTAATTTAACAATGGCAATGGCTATACTTCGATCTAAAGGGGGGGTAAAAATCCCAAAGCATCTTTAACCCTAGTCAATGTTCGATTGGCTACTTTGGCTGCTGACTCTGCTCCCTGGCGTAACACAGAATCGAGATATTCACGATCGCCCATTAATTCATGATACCTATCTTGAATAGGTTTAAGAGCTTCAACGGTAGTTTCAGTTAATAAAGGTTTGAATTGTCCCCACCCCATATCCTCACATTCTGCTGCTACCTCTTCTTTAGTTTTGTTACCCAAAATCTGATACAGAGTCAGTAAGTTGTCGCATTCTGGACGTTCTGGATCGTCAAAAGTTAAACCTTTAATTGGATCGGTTTTACACTTTTTAATTTTGCGTTTAATCGCATCGGGAGGATCTAATAGCTCGATCCGACTTAATTCTGAAGGATCGGATTTAGACATTTTTTTAGTTCCGTCGGTAAGACTCATTACCCTAGCACCCTCAGAGCGAATCATCGGTTCGGGTACTTTTAATACAGGCTGCTTTTTCTTACCGAACTTATCATTAATCCTTGCTGCGATATCTCTAGTTAATTCTAAGTGTTGCTTTTGGTCTTCACCAACGGGTACTTTATCAGGATCGTAAAGTAAGATATCTGCTGCCATTAAGACAGGATAGTCTAGTAAACCCACACCGACGTTTTCGCCCTGTTTGACGGCTTTTTCCTTAAACTGGATCATTCTTTCTAACCAGTTGAGGGGAGTAACGCAGTTAAGCAACCAAGCAAGTTCGCTATGAGCAGAAACATGAGACTGAACAAAAATAGTCGAGCATTCTAGATCGATACCACAAGCCAAGTATATTGCTGCCATCTTGAGAGTATTTTCAGCTAATACTTTGGGATCGTGGGGTACGGTAATGGCATGAAGATCGGCGAAAAAGAAGAAATTGTCGTAGTCCTGCTGTATATCTACCCAATTACGAATTGCACCGAGATAGTTACCCAGATGTAAATTGCCAGTAGTTTGAATCCCTGATAGTACGCGCTTGCTCATGTTTGTAAGCTTCTAAATCTAAATCTCGCCTGCAAATTAGTATTACTTAACAACTCCCTTCGCCAAACGCGAGGGATTCTGGGAGGGACTTACAAGGTTTACCTGTTGTCTACGATCCTGGACTCTATGCCAGCACCCACGGCGTGCCAAACGCACACTACTCTCTCGCCTAGAAACTAGGTCTGAGTATATTTTTTAATTAATTTAGATATTGTTAGCTATGTTTTTCAGTTTCGTTTTGCTACTTCTAAAAACTTTACGGTCGTCACAAGCTTTTGAGAAAACCTCAAAAGACGCGACCTTACTTGTAGAGGCACTTGTCTAGGCATTTAACGCTTAGCGTCCTGCTACTAGGTCGCGTTTTGGGTAAGAATCTTCTTACCCAAAAGCCAACCCTGAAAGTCTCACCCACATTTGGAAATCATCGCAACTTGCTAACTTCTCGTATTATCTCAAAACACAGTACAAAAATCAATCGTTAAAGCGCGAATCCCTCCCTTGGCGTGAAACCGAGGGTCTTTGAACGGAAGAAAAGATGGTTTTAAGTAACGCGATCGCTTGTATTGTTCGAGTTCGAGAAGACTAAATTATTAACTTCGATCGCCTAAAATCGAACCTTTTCTGGCTAAAATAATCCAACGAAGGCAAAAAACCAACCTCCAGATCGAACAATTCAATAAAGCTTAATACTAATATTTATAATGCGATCGCTTTTTAACTCAACCGCCTGGACTAAATTATTTACCCTCTTAATCTTAATTTTGGGAGCGATCGTAATTTTATATCCTTTGATAGTTGTCGTGCAAACTTCTTTTACTAGCCCTGACAATCATTTTACGATCGCCAATTATCAACGAGCTTGGCATCAGGGAAAATTTTTATTAGCGTTTGCCAATTCTACCATTGTGGCTTTGAGCGTTACGGCATTTCAAATTATTACCGCTGCTTTAGCTGGATATGCCTTAGCCCGACTTGAATTTAAAGGGAAACAGGCAATTTTGCTATTAATTTTGGCGACTTTAGTAATTCCGTTTCAACTATTAGTAATTCCCATTTTTATTATTTTAAAATGGACGCATTTAATTAACAGCTATTGGTCATTAATTCTACCTACCGCAGCTAATGGATTTGGGATTTTTCTGATGCGTCAGTATTTTATTAGCGTTCCAGTAGAATTAGAAGAAGCTGCTGCAATAGATGGTGCAAATCGCCTACAAATTTTAACTCGTATTATGTTACCTTTATCCCGTCCTGCAATAATTACGCTGTTTCTTTTTACTTTTATTGGCGAATGGAACGATTTATTTAAACCTTTAGTATTTACTACTCGACCAGAATTACGCACCGTACAGTTAGCCTTATCAGAGTTTCAAGAACAGTTTACTAGTGATTGGTCGCTCTTGATGGCAGCGGTAGTAATTGCTACTATTCCCGTGTTGATTTTATTTGCGATCGGACAAAAGCAATTTATTCAGGGTATTGGTTCGACGGGAATTAAAAATTAAATATCTATTTGATTAAAATAATTATTTTTAAAGGTGGATCGATTACTGTATTAGTTACTTTGCAATCGTCAGATAGTTCGATCGAATAGAGCCTATATAAAAATATTTTTTGCTTTTATTTAACTACAGTTGAAATTTAACTTAAATACGAGTAATACCATACAGCCTATCTATTTTTATCTTGAATAATTGTTTGTTCAATCATTGATGTATCATCTATCGTTATAGTCTGTTTATAAGATTTATCTTTATTAACGATTGGCTTATATTTACTACTTCCACCGTCACAGTAATCTAGAAACTGGCTATTATCTGTACTGTACGGAATATAGCTATAAGACATTTTAATATTGTTCCCGATATTAACAATATCTCCAGAAGTTAAACGATGAAGAGACTTTTTTTTACCATTAACATAAATGCCGTTGGTGCTTCTTTTTCTTTTACCTTTGCCGTCAATAATCCAGTAAGAATAATCGCTATTATCACCCTCTGTATATTTCATCCAAGCAACGGTAGCATGATGACGAGAAGCTAAAGTATCACTAATTATCAGATCGTTATTGGGATGGCGACCAATAGAAAATACGTTAACGTTGAGAGAAACTGCTCGGCTGCTTTCTGGCGATTGTACAATTAGTACGTGCTTTCCTTTAGCCAGATCGGCTTTATTGATATTAACTAAGGTCAATTTTGGTTGATTATCGGCCATTATACTTATAGTTGTATATTCTGTATTTAATATTTAATATAGGTTTATAACTAAGGCGATTTAGAGCAGCTTGGATACAGTTATTTGTTATCGACAACGGATGTAGTTGTTTCTTAAACTTTAAAAACTTAAATTATATCGATCTTGGTGTTTACTAATAATGATTTATTGTTTACATTTTAATCCAAAAAAAAAGATCGGCAATATCATTCGATCCAATCTTAGTAATATCTATTTTTAGCAAAATGTCATCAGTATAACTATGTAGAATCGCGTTTTTAATTTAAACTAGGCAGTAATGATTCGCAATGAACTCTAAAGCCTGCTTCTTCTAAAGAGGCGATCGCTGCTGCTTCATCTTCTATCCAAAATTTTTGATTAAAGCGAATAAACTGTCTTTGCTCTCCCGAACCTATTGCTGCAATTACGGGGATTTTAAACTTATTTTGTTCGGCAGTTCGCTGCTCTAAAATTCTTTTTAAATAACTATTTTTTGTTCTATCTAAAGCCTGGTCGATCGTCATTTCTAACATCAGCATTTTTACCTGCTCTACCGCTTCAGCATCATCGATAATAAGCTGATATTTTTCGTTTCTCTGCTGTGCATTACCCCAGACAATAAGCTGTTTTCCTTCTTGTAATAATCGCTCTAACTGGGCAAAAGTATTGGGGAAAACCGTGCCTTCTGCTTCACCTGTAATATCTTCCATTTGTACAAAAGCCATCGGATCGCCTTTTTTGGTAATAATTTTTCTGACCGAATTGAGCATTACCACTGCGCTAATCTTCTGTTTGGCTTTTTGCTCGGATAAAGCATTCAAAGTAATAGGAGATAAAATTTGTGCTGCATTAGTAACCGCTTTGAGAGGATGATCGCTAATATAAAAACCAATATATTCCTTTTCAAGACGTAGCTTTTCCTGTAGGGGATAATCTTCTACCGCAGGAGTACTCGGTGCTTGTTCAAAAGGATCTTTTTTTTCAGCTTCGTCGCTTGTCCCGCCCATCACGTCGAATAAATTAAGCTGTCCGCTGGCTTTCTCTTTACTGCGTTGTTGCGCCCAAGAAATAACCACATCAAGATTGTTGATTAGCTGTCTGCGATTAGGCTGTACTAAATCGAAAGCACCACAATAAATTAAAGTTTCTAAAGCTCTGCGATTAACTGTACGTAGCTCTACCCGCTCGCAAAAGTCTGCCAGAGATTTAAAACTACCGTCATTTCTAGCAGCTAAAATATTTTCAATCGCCCCCTGTCCCAAATTCTTGACAGCCGATAAGCCAAACAAAATAATATTTTTACTGATTGGCACAAAGTCTTCTTCCGAACGATTGATGTCGGGCTGTAAAATAGTGATGCCCATTCTTTGAGCATTTTCCCGATAGCGATCGACCTTTTCCTGTATACCGCTGCTAGCCGTTAGTAACGCCGACATATACTCGTCGGCATAATTAGCCTTGAGATATGCCGTTTGATAGGTTACATAAGCATATGCCGTGGAATGGGACTTATTAAAACAGTTGGATGCCACCATACCGTTAGCCAATAAAAAATTATGGTCTAGGGCTACGCCAAGATCGTATACCGTTTGTTTGCCTAAAGATTTACGACTAACAATTTTTACCATTGCTCAAACCAAAAAAAAATAAAAAATAAATAAGTTACAAGTTGTGACTCACTGCCCTCTTGTCTAGTCGAGCAGCACGAAAAATCGTTAAAATCAGATTATCTAGATCGACATTTATATATATATTATTGGGGCTACGCCTATCGACACTATATACGGTAAATATAAAGGATTAAAATCAAACCAGCTAAGACAGCTAAAGAAACTTTATCACCAGAAGCTACCTGGGGACACTATTGTCACGTCAGAATTTGCTCAAAGACTTGCTGCGATTAGTACCGATATTAACCAACCAGTCTGCACCTACGTCAATCGCCGAGGGCAGGTAATTAGGGTGGGGGTAGGAAATGCCCTTCAGACCCAAATTCCTCCCTTAGAACTGCCTCGTTATGGGGCTAAACGACTTTCGGGTATTCGCTGTATTGCTACGAAATTAAAGGCAGAAGCACCTACAGAATCGAGCTTGACGGCAATGGTGCGTCAGAGATTAGATGCACTTGCCTTGGTCACTCTTACGGGTACGGGTAAATTTAAACGTGGTGGTGGTGCGACGGGCTACGTTCGAGATACTTATCTGGCTCACCTGTTACCGCAGTCCGAAGCAATTTTATCAGAACAACAGTACTGGTCTGTATCCGCGCCTATGTCTTTGGATGCGTTGAGTGGACAAGACTTTTTAGATCTTGTCGAAGGCTTAGAAGCGGAGTTTGAACGGGAATATGTCGCTCAACAGGTAGATAGTACTCACGATCGCGTTGTTTTAGTCGGCTTGCAGGTTGACAAAACCCCAGAACAAGAATTTGAAGACCGCTTAAATGAACTGATGGGACTAGTGGACACCGCAGGAGGCGAGGTACTAGAAACAATCCGTCAAAAGCGATCGCGTCCCCATCCCAAGACTTTAATTGGAGAAGGTAAGGTACAGGAAATTGCTTTACGGGTACAGACTTTAGGGGCAAATTTAGTAGCATTCGATCGCTCTCTTTCCCCCGCGCAGATTCGCAACTTGGAAAGCCAGTTTGGTGTACGAGTAGTCGATCGCACCGAAATCATTTTAGATATCTTTGCTCAACGCGCCCAATCTCGTGCTGGTAAACTTCAGGTAGAGTTAGCCCAGCTTGAATATATGTTACCCCGTCTAGTAGGTAGAGGACAGGCGATGTCTCGTCTTGGTGGTGGTATTGGAACTAGAGGACCTGGTGAAACTAAGCTAGAAACCGAAAGAAGAAGCATTCAAAAGCGAATTGCGCGTTTACAGCGAGAAGTAACCGAATTACAGGCGCAACGTTCGCGGATGCGTAAACAACGCCAAAAACAAGACGTTCCCAGTGTGGCGATCGTCGGCTATACCAATGCAGGTAAATCAACGCTGATTAATGCTTTAACCAACTCTGAAGTATATGTCGCTAACCAGCTATTTGCTACCTTAGATCCTACTACCCGTCGCTTATCCATACCAGAAGCGGATACAGGGAAACCAAAGAATATCTTATTGACAGATACAGTCGGGTTTATTCAACAACTACCGCCACCCCTGGTAGATGCTTTCCGCGCTACCTTAGAAGAAGTTACCGAAGCTGATGCTTTACTTCATGTCGTAGATCTGTCTCATCCTACTTGGGAAAATCAAATCCGTTCGGTAATGGAAATTCTAGGCGAAATGCCGATCGCTCCTGGGCCTATTTTATTAGTGTTTAACAAGCTCGATCGAGTAGGTAGCGATACTTTGCAAAAGGCTAAAGATGAATTTCCGCTGGCTTTGTTCATTTCTGCAAGCGATCGCTTAGGGTTAGAAACTTTAAGACAGCAGTTGTCTTTACTAGTAGATTTTGCGGGAGTAGGAGAGTAATCAGTCAACAGTTAACAGTCAACAGTCAACAGTCAACAGTCAACAGTCAACAAAGTATAATGAATTGGCGAATATTTTGGTAGTTAAATAAATACGCAAGGTATAAATATCATCGGAAGTATCAAATGATAGCCTGATAATAATTAACTGAATTAAGATTCTACTTTGTTTATATTGGTGTCGGGCGAAAAAATGAATTTCGATTCGTCGTTACTATTTTTGTGGTTGAACTTTATATTTTTACCCAAATAGTATTTGATAATTTAATTTAATCATCGGTTGCTCTCAAAGATTGGCGATCGAGCGATCGCCACCACTCCCGAAGATCTGCTTCTTCAATGTTGCTTCCCTCTATCTGTACTAAAAATCTACTATCTACAAGTAGATGTAAGCTACCTTGTTTATTAGAGTAGTTGTATATTTCTCTGCCTGGAATATTGTCTATCGTAACCGCTTTGTTATAGCTTTGGGTAGACTCCCGATTAAATTCTGTAGTTAATTGAAACGGAGCAGAAAGTATAGAATTAAATGCTCCGTCAAAAATACTAACTTTTATTTGTTTATCGTTATCTTCTCGTTTAAAGGTTTGACTTACTTGAGAAACACCATAATCACCAAAAGAATTAGTTTCTCCTTGAGGTTTCTGTGCTGTCCATCCTTGAGGAATATCGGGTAAATACTCCATTAGATCCTTGAAAGACATTAGCTCTGTATCTGTATCTAATGTCTCTCGCTCGATACTACTAAGATCGATGCCGAACTTGAGAATCTTTTGTATCGCCTCAATTGAATCAGTTAGAATATTTTCTTCTATTTCTGAAGCTTGTAGTCTGGAACTATTGCTGTTAACCCCAGTCATCAATAAAATGCTAAAAGCGAGTGCTAATGATAATTTATTAATCATATTCGTATTTTAGCTGTTTGTTAATTAGATATAAGAGTATTTATATTATTTAAAATTACAATCGAAACTGCTTACAACAAGCTAGCTAAGTTGCCTTTAGATAGCTATAAGTATTTATATTTTTATGAGACGATAACTAGCTTATAGATGTTCCTTTAAATGTCTTTATTTAATTATTTATAAGTTAAAAAGATAACAATTTATCTGCTATAAATACTTTTGATTAAGAAGTGTTAAATGTTCGAGGCGATCGCAGCCTACTTCTACTAATTTAATATACTAAAATGCAGTTTGCATACTACATTTAGATAACTCAGTTCATCTGGGTTAAATATAGACGTTGCACATCGGGTAAGTTGTGTAACAGTTCATCCCAGGTACTATAGGTTTGTAATGCTTTTATTACTTGAGATAAGGGACTAGCAAAGATATGTGTACAGTCTACTTCTTCAGGAAAGTTAATTCCATAAGCTAACTGTTCTTGAGGTGGTTCAAACTGAGCATTAATTCCAGATTTGTTACCCCGCGCATCCATTCGATACCAACCGTATTTATCGAGATATACGGCATTAAACCCATGAAGACAATAGGGCGCACCATCATCAAAAACGCTCAATCTCTGATAGCAAAAGCCTGTCGGAATAGAATTAGCTCTTAGTAAAGCAGCCAGCAAATGACTTTTGGCATAGCAGTAGCCTGTCTTATGTTTTAATACTTCTGAGGCGCGACAGGTAACGGAATTCATTTGATAATCGTGACTGTGATAAATATTATCTCTAACCCATTCAAAACAGGCTTTAGTAGTAGTGTAGGTATCTGAAGTTTTCAGTTTTTTAGCAAGGTGTAAAATATCGGGGTGTTGCCAATCGATTGTATCGGTTGCAGCTAAATATTCTTGCATTTGGATTACTAGTTTAGTAGTGTGGCGATCGCTCTATCATTACTTAATAGATAAATATTTGAACATTAATATAGTCTTCCTCGCGCAATCAACAATTAGTAATCAACAATTAACAATTAACCAATATTCCCCGAACGTACCTCAATAATATTTACTATTTCTTAAAGCCAGTACTTAACTGAGAAATCCAGCCCACAGATTCAGTTTCAACCTCGACAAATCCAGCCGATTCCAACCAGTTGTTAACGTTCCCCGCAGCATAGGCTTGAGAATAGGGTTCGCGAAATAGTTTAATTAGCCAGTCGGTATGTCGCAATCTTTGCTGATTACCATCTAAGATAATTACCTGTCCTTCGGGCTTGAGTAGTCTCTGACATTCGTTTAAAACTGCCTGAGAAATTTCTACAGGAGTTTCGTGAAACAAAAAAGCAATAGAAATCAAATCGAATTGCTCATCGGCAAAGCTAGTGGCTTCGGCTAATCCCTGCTGCCATTGGATAGTGAAATTTACCTGTTGTCCCTTGTACTCTGCCATAGTTAGCATATAGGGGGAAAGATCCAATCCAGTCACTTCTGCTTCGGGGAAAGCCTGTTTGAGCATTAAAGTAGAACTACCAGTCCCACAGCCAAGATCGAGAATATATTTAGGTTGTTTTTTTATTTTGGCGATCGCTGCTTCCCGTTGCTTGGTTTCGTTTGGTGGTGCTGCAAACCGCGTTACCGCATCATAGGTTACAGGGGCAATTGCACTGAGATAACCATCTTTAATACCATGAAAGTTTTGACGGCTGTAATATTCTGGATATTCATAATTTGAAGACCCGAAGCGATTTTGTTGCCAATTAACAGTGTCGTATAGTCGAAGATTGTCTTTGCCGATGAATGTACTTACCAACCTTCTCAAGACAGATAGTAAAAGCGAATTTTCTAAAATTATCATTGCTAATTCAGATTAGACTCAATTGTGGTTAATTAAACCTGCTTTTACTATAGATAATTCCCGACCACAACTAGTAGATTGAGGACTAGCTTGACTCTTTTATAGCACTTCTTAAGTTAGTGAGGTACACCCGATCGACAATCGACAGAAATCGAGATCCCGATCGTACTATCTTTCGCCATTAATTAATAATGACTGCCAGACTTACGATGCTGAATTGCTGTAATACCTTTATTTTCTAATACTTCGCCATGTTCTACAACTGCATAAATCAAAGTGCGATCGCCAGAGGGCAAATAACTTTGGACAGTACATTCTAAATATGCCAAAGCCTCCTCAATAATCAAGCAACCGTTGCTAGCGGTTTTGGTAGTTACATTGTCAAAAGAATTAGTGCTGCGATCGCTAAAATTTCTTCTAACGGTTCTACCTTCATTAAGGATATTTAGCACAAATTTCTCTCCTGGATTACCAATCGAATTGATATCTTGTTCTTCAGACAAGGCAATCATGATCCCAGGAGGATTAAAGGTTGCTTGGGACACCCAAGAAGTAAGAACACCACGGTGAACGTTGTCATTATAAGTAGTGAGGACGCAGATCGAACCGACGATTCTACCTACAGCCTGTGCCGTGCGATCGATCTGAGTTTCGGTAACAGCCTGGCGAGGAGTACGTAATCTTTTAGCTTTTTTCAGTTTTTGAGTAAATTCGACCCCCGCTTGAATACATTCCTTTAAAACAGCAGTATTGGGGCTAAAACGAACGCGGATCGGTTCAAAGCCGAAGCTATAGTGAGCATCTCTAAGCTTGTTTTCTAGCATAGCGATCGCCTCACCACTCCAACCAAAAGAACCAAACACCCCTGCTAATTTACTTTTCGCTGCGGTAGCTAAGACGATTCCTAATGCCGTTTGGATTTGTGTCGGGGCATGACCGCCCAGTGTCGGCGAACCAATAATGAAACCATCACAAGCTTGAATTGCTGCGGTAATCTCCTCTGTCGATGCTAGTTCGCAGTTAAGCGATTCTACCTCTACTCCCGACTGTACCAAACCGTGAGAGATCGCGCTAGCAACAGTGGCGGTATTACCATAAGCAGAAGCATAAAGCAGAACTACTTTAAATTCTTGACTGGTTTGTTCTTGACACCACTGTTGATAATCGTAGGTAAAGCGACTGAGGCTATACTTAACTAATGAACCGTGAGCGGGAGCATATATTTTACTCTTTAAAGGCGTAAATTTAGCTAAAGCAGCTTCTAACTGTTTGGTTTGGCTGGCATGGAGACAGTCAAAATAGAAACGGCGGTCTGAATCTAGTTGTTTCCAGTTATCATCAAAGATGGGTTCATCGCACAGATGCGCCCCAAAAAACTTATCGGTGTAGAGAATTTTGCTTTGAGGATCGTAAGTACACAACCCATCTACCCAACGGGGAGTAGTGGCACTAATAAACTGTAATTGATGTCCTTGTCCCAAGTCTAAAGTATCGTCGTCTCTGACTACTTCGATTTGGGCTTGTTCGAGAATTGAAGCATCCTTCAAGGCGTTAGCTGCTGGTTTAGAACAAACGATCTTAGCCTGTGGGGCATACTCTACTATTAGTTTTATAGTTGCCAAGCGATTAGGATTGACGTGCTGTAAGATCAGATAATCTAATTCTTGCCAATCGAGATGCTGTGCCAGAGTTTCTAAATAAATTTGCGTAAAAGATTGTCCTGGCGGATCGATTAAAGCCGTTTTGTCAGCTTGAATCAAATAGGAATTGGAAGTCGTGCCTTTTTTACGGGAATACTCTACTTCAAACTTTAGTCTCTCCCAAGTACGCGATCGTAATACTAGAGTATTTATGCCAATTTCGGCTATTTGAACGTCTCTTGGTTTTACAGATGTTGATTGAATATTTGTTTGTTTCATAATTTTTTTATTTGGTGTTTGCCCTGGTGCTAATAACTAATGACTAATGTTCAATAGCCTGTTTATTTTTTGCTATTTTCTGTTTGTATCGTTCGGATATTTCGTGTTCGGGATCGACACCTTCAAAGGTGGGAGGCAGCCAAACTCGGACTACTAATAAAACCGCTAGAACTAATAAAAAAGAACCTGTAGCTAATACCTGACTCCAAGGAATATCTAAGATGCCTTTGACAATGATTTCTCTTAATACCGAAACAATCGACACTTCGACAGCGACACCAATAGATACTCGGCGTTCTTGCAGATAAATGATTAATAAGCGAAACAATTCCACTAAAATCAGCACAAACAAAATATCAGCGGTAACTCTGGTGAAGTTTAGAGGCGGTAGTAAAGAGACAAACATCTCTCGTAGCTGAAGCGTCATGAAGCCAAACAAACCAAGACACAGAGAGATGATAATAAAGTCTTGGATAAATTCCAAAATTTTAATTACTCCACCATTGCTGAGCCATTTGTACCAGGGAGTTGGAGAATTATTTATCGGTTTGTGCATTGTATTTAATTGTTAGTTGTTGGTAGGGGCGAATCGCGATTCGCCCTTACTTATTCGCCCTTACTTAATAGTGATTCCCAACTTTGCGATGGTGAACGGCGGTTAAAGCATCTAGTTTGGCTACTCTGCCAGCTTGAACGTTGCTATAAATAATCCAATGATCGTTGCATTCTAGTCGGTTTTGAACTTCACATTCAGCATAGGCTAAAGAATCGGCAATAATGGGCGAACCATTACTAGCAGGTACGGTGTCGATACCTTCAAAGCGATCTGCACCAGGGGGAAAACGTTTGAGGAAGTGTCTGATCAGAGGTTGATAATTGTCTTCTTCCAAGACATTCAAGACAAAGCGATCGCCAATCTGTAAGAAAGATTCAATTGCCCGATCTTTAGCTACGGCGATCGCAATTCCCAAAGGAGTCAAGCTAGCCTGCATTACCCACGACGCAACCATCGCGCTCTTAATGTCGCCTTTGGTAGCCGTGATGATATACAGGCCGTTGCTAATTCTACCCAAGGCTTTTTGTAAATCGTTGTCGATCGCTTTAATTTGTTTAACGCTGCGATCTCTAGTCAACCACTGTCCTAAATCTGTACCAGCTTCATCACAGATTTGCTCGATCGCTCGATTAGGAGATTCTTTGACTAAAATTGGTTCAAACGCTTCAGTAAGTTCAATTTCTTGAAACTTATTGCGTAAAGGATAAATCGGTTCATCTTCTCCCCCACCAGCTTCAAATAAGCCAATTGCTTGTTTATCGTGGGCTGCTGCTAAAATAGTACTGAGAATTGCATGGGCCTCCCCGTCTGATTGAGGTGGCATTCCTAACACTAAACCTTCTGCTTCAGAAATTAATTCTCTAACAAACTGGGGGTCGGTATTATTCCAGTCAACTAATTCTATCCCTACTTCTGTTTTCATAATTCCCTGGGCGATCGCTCTTGCTAGATCGTCACTGTAGCCATAGTCTTCGGAGTAAAACAGTGCTACGAAAGTTTCAGTTTTGGTTTGTGCCTGACTCCACTGCTGATAGCGATCTACTAATTTGGCACGATGGTATTGTAATAGGGGTCCGTGTCCTGTGGCGATCGTATTTAGTTCCAGTTTACCCATGCGTTTGATAGCACCTAAAACCGAACGGGCATTAGGCTTCATCAAACAGTTGTAGTAATATTCATAGTCTGCTTCAATTAGCTCTAGATCCTCGTCAAAAGTAGGCTCATCGCAATAGTGCATCCCGAAAGCATCGCAAGTATAGAGAATTTGAGTCTTGTAATCGTAGGTAAAAATTGTATCGGGCCAGTGTAAATTAGGTGCAGAGACAAATTCTAATTCGTGTCCGTTGCCTAAATCCAGGCGATCGCCATTTTTAACTATTTGATGCTCGAAGGATTGATGTACCATACCTTCTAAAAACTTAATCGCCACCTTTGCCCCAACTACCGTAATTTGGGGTGCTAATTTCAAAACATCTTTGACTAAACCACTGTGATCTGGTTCGGTATGACTGATAATTAGATAGTCGAGTTGCGTTGGATCGATTAAGCCCGTTAACAAGTCTAGATAAAGCTGACGAAACTTAGCGTGAGAGGTATCGACTAAAGCTAGTTTTTCACCCTGAATGATGAAAGAATTGTAGGTCGTGCCGTTTTGCAAGCCAAACTCAATATCAAAGCGATCGCGATCCCAATCCAGACAGCGTATAGCTGTAGTTTCTGGGGCAATCTCGTCAGTTTGCACGGTTAGCCTAACTTTCTCTTTGGTTCGATCGGTTTTAGTGAATGCAACCATAGGTCAATTATTTTTAATTTAAATATTTTTTACTTAAAGCTCGATGATGAAAACTGAAACTGATTGACTCTTTAGCAATAATAGGGCGTAATATCTTCCTCGCAACAGTCTGCTAAAAAGCAAAGGGCGCGACGCAATCTTATTAATTGTTCATAACAAGGATTCAACTTACACAGAGGAATGAGAAAAAGAACTCGATCGAATACCCGTATTTCTCGTGCGAAGGGACATTGAGCGGGAACTAATTTGACAATATGCCCTGCTGCCTGTTCTTTTTTTCTTTCTATATTTGACCGCCATTGCTGAAAAAATCGCCAGGGATTTAAAAATTTCTGCTTGCGGTTGTAAATTGTAGTTGTCATCGTTCTCAGTTTGTCGTGCTTCTTTTCTACTTGCTTAATTAATAAGATAGCAAAATATGTTGAATAGTTTTATATAAAAATCTTTTATATAAGATTGACAGAATTTATCTTTGTGGAAAGAACAGACAAAGCCCAGTCACTGTATTACGTCGTATATAAGCTCGATCGCTCATTGAACGAGGGAACTCTCGAACATTAACTATTAAAGCTGATAAATAATAAATGACCTTGGTATACCCAAAACGCCAGGCATAAACGGTTTAACCGTATAAATGAGATGACGGGTAGAAAAGAAAAAATCCATTTGAGCAGATAAAAATTCTGATTCAAATGGATAAATGTTTAGTGCTGAAGATTCGATGGCGGTTTGTTACTGTGTCGATAATTTAGTAATTAGTGTAGAAAAAGCAAATACTGTAAAAAAAGCCATATTTAAAAGGCTTGAATCCACTCTTTAACTTCATATTCTGTCCAAATGCCATTTTTCCAATAGGGATCTGATTCGACTAACTCGCGGACGGCCTTTTCGGATTCTGCTTCATAAATACCAAAGACCTTAGTATTATCTTTAGTCGGGCCTAACGTTACCAAAATTCCTCGTTCCTTTTGATTGCCAAGACCATCTAAGTGTGCTTGACGATAGGGAGTACGTTTTTCGAGAGCGTTTTCACAATAACTGCCCCACATGATGTATTTAGACATAGCGTTTTATTTATCGTTCGACCTTACTATTATTGACATAAATCTGGTTTCCAATCCTCATCGCCCCGCCCAGGTTGACACTTAAATTGTTGACCAGCCCAAACTACCTGCCATTTTTCAGCATTAGAATCACCATAAGGGGCAAAGTGAACTAAATAACGAATACCCGCTATAGAATCATCTGCTAAGTTGGTTTGAGTAATAGTTACCGTAGCTAGATTACTGCTAGGATAATCTAATTCCACTTCCTCTCGTTCTGATTCGATGATTTCCGTCAAGCCTAACGCAGATAGAGCAATCTCTACGGGATCTTCTCCAATAGCCGAAGGTTTAACAATTCCCGATGAATAGCGATCGCTTTAATATTGGGCGATAGATATAGGATGGAGTAGTGTAGTCATTTAGCTGTTCAATGATTCTCGGTCAATGTTCGAGAGTTCGATCGCTTCTACTTTCTGACGCAAGCAATATAAAACTAATAAAATAAATAAGCTCGTTCCTACCAAGTATTTAACTGCATCGGGAATTGCAGGATTGGGAGACAAAAAGCCTTCGATTGTTCCTGCGACGATCAGCATTGGAATAATACCAAACAGTAACTGTGCTGCTTTAGTACCGTTAATTTTCAAAGCATCAATTCGACGATATTTACCAGGAAAAACTATTGCTTTGCCGATAAGTAAACCCGCACCACCAGCTAAAAAAATAGCGGGTAACTCTAATGAACCGTGAGGAAAAACAAAAGCCCAAAAAGGATAGGCTAGATTGTTTTTGCCTACCAAAGTGGCGATCGCACCAATGGATAAACCATTTAAAGCCATAATGTAAATTGTATACAGTCCTGCGGTAATACCACCTGCGATCGCTGCAAAGGAAACTGACAGATTGTTAATCGTAATATTGCTAGAGGCTAAAGGCTCGATGCCGACAATCGAACCCATCCACAGTTCCCCATCTTCTTCTACCATCGTAATCAAACGTTGGGGAACGGTAACGGCAATAAATACAGGATCCCGCCAACCGTACCACCAGGCTATTAATGCTACCCCAAAAAAGATGACTGTGGCGATCGCAACATACAGCCAGCTTTCTCGCACTATTTGAGGAAATCCCCACAGATAAAATTCTTTTACCTGCTGCCATTCTTGACGCTGTGAACCCTGATAAATTTGGTTATAACCGCGAGAAGTTAATCTTTGCAAATCTTGGGTTATAATACTGCCGACCTTGTTGGTACGCGCCCTAGCTAAATCGGCTGAAACGGAACGATACAAGCTAGCTAAGTCTTTAATTTCCTCGGTAGATAAGGATTTCATCCCCTTTTTTTCAGCTCGTTGTAGTAATCCATCTAAGCGTTTCCAATTTGGTTCTCTTCTACTAATCCAGCGTTGGACATTCATTTGATTTTGCCTAAAACTAAATCAGTTATAACAACCAACAACTAACAATTAACCATCAACAATTAACAATTAACAGTCAACAATCAACCATCAACCATCAACCATCAACCATCAACAATCAACATTTCATATACCTAATTTAAGATCTGACGGATGAAAATAAGTTCATCTGAACTAAAAAAAACGATAAGATAAACAACGGCAAGGCACTGGTTTAACTTATGTCCGATTTAATACTGTTTTGGCATCGTCGCGATTTACGAATTTCTGACAACATAGGATTAGCAGCAGCAGCAACTTCTAAAGTGGTTGGTTTGTTTTGTTTAGATCCTGGAATCCTTGAGGGGGATGATATTGCACCAGCCAGAGTCACCTACATGATTGGCTGTTTGTCTGAGTTGCAAGAAAGTTATCAAAAACTCGGTAGCCAGCTATTAATCGTTCAGGGAGAACCACAAAGAGCGATTCGGGAGATGGCAGAAGCTTTAAGTGCAAAAGCGGTTTATTGGAATTTAGATGTCGAACCCTACGCAAAAGGGCGCGATCGCTCGGTTGAAGAGGCTTTGAAAGAAAAAGGGATCGACAGTAAACAGTTTTGGGATCAGCTATTACACGCTCCAGGAGATATTTTAACCAAGTCTTCTAACACACCCTACAAGGTTTATACTCCTTTTTGGCGTAGCTGGATTCAGCAAGATAAACCAGGTGTAACTGATGAAATTAAGCAGCTTGAAGGCTTGTCTGACAAGGAACTAAAGCAGGCGGAAAAAGCGGGAGCGATATCTTTACCTTCTGCCAAAGATTTGGGTTATGAATGGGATACTCCTTTATTAGTGTCTCCAGGAGAAACCGCAGCAAAAGAAAAGCTAGAAGAATTTTGCGATCGCGCTATTTATAGCTATGATGAGGAACGGGATTATCCTTATCTCGATAGTACGTCTCACTTGAGTGCTGCCTTGAAGTTCGGGGCGATTGGAATTCGTACTGTATGGCAGGCAACTATAGATTTAGCAGAAAACTGTCGTAGTGATGAGGCTAAAAACGGCGTAGTAACCTGGCAAAAAGAGTTAGCTTGGCGAGAATTCTATCAACACTGTATGTTTTTCTTTCCGAAGCTTGCAGAGGGTGCATACCGCGAGGAATTAAAAGATTTTCCTTGGGAAAACGACGAAACTAAGTTTAAAGCCTGGTGTGAGGGAAAAACGGGCTATCCTATCGTCGATGCAGCAATGCGACAGCTAAATGAAATTGGCTGGATGCACAACCGTTGTCGGATGATCGTTGCTAGTTTTTTGACTAAAGATTTGATTGTTGACTGGCGTTGGGGCGAAAAATACTTTATGCAGAAGTTATACGACGGCGACTTATCGTCTAACAACGGCGGTTGGCAATGGAGTGCTTCTAGCGGGATGGATCCTAAGCCTTTGCGTATTTTTAATCCTGCTTCTCAAGCTGCTAAATACGATCGCGATGGGGAATATATCCGTTACTGGGTATCGGAAATTAGCTCGATGGATACAGAGTATTTGGTAACGGGTAAAATACCAGACTCAGAAAGAGAAAGTTACGATTACCCTAAACCAATTGTCGATCATAAAAAGCAGCAGAAAAAGTTTAAGGCACTTTACAAACAGCAAAAAGATCAGTAGTAATAGAGCGATCTATCTATTTATCAGTGAACAGTAAACATTGAACATTGAACAGAAACCTGATAAATGCTCAATGTTAAATGCTCAATGTAATAATATATATCCTGTTTAAAACAGCTTAGATAAAAGTTGTATATGTACTTCTATTTGATTACTTGAGGAAGCTCAATTGAACCTAAAAAATTTTCAACGAGAGTGGTTTTTTAATACCAAACAAGACCTTTTAGCAGGAGCAGTAGTAGGATTGGCATTGATTCCAGAAGCGATCGCCTTTTCGATTATTGCTGGAGTTGACCCCAAAGTAGGACTTTATACTTCGTTTATTATTGCTGTTCTAACGGCTTTTCTAGGAGGAAGACCAGCCTCAATTTCTGCTGCGACGGGAGCAATGGCGTTGCTGATGATTGATTTAGTCAAAGATCATGGTTTGCAGTATCTTTTGGCAGCCACTGTTTTAACGGGAATAATACAGGTAATATTTGGAGTATTAAAACTAGGTCGCCAAATGAAATACGTACCTAGAGCGGTGATGATTGGTTATATCAATGCTTTAGCGGTGCTAATTTTCTTGGCTCAGTTGCCCCAACTTACTAATGTACCCGTTGCGGTCTATATTATAACGCTGCTATCTCTAGCAATTATTTATATTTTGCCTCGCTTTACTACGGCTGTTCCTTCTCCTTTGGTAGCGTTAGCCGTAATGACCATAGCAGCGATCGCCCTCAAGCTCGAAGTTCCCACCGTGGGAGATATGGGAGAGTTGCCCACTACACTACCCCCTTTTGCTTTGCCCAGCGTGCCATTTAACTTAGAAACTTTAAGAATTATCTTTCCTTATTCTTTCACAATGGCGATCGTCGGCTTACTAGCTTCTTTTCTGACTGCTGCTTTGGTAGACGATTTAACTGATACTCCCAGCGATAAAAATCAGGAAGCTAAAGGGCAAGGTATTGCCAACATAGTTACAGCTTTTTTTGGCGGGATGGCTGGTTGTGGCATGATCGGACAATCGGTTATCAATGTACAATCGGGTGGTCGAGGTAGACTATCAACTCTTTCGGCTGGAGTGTTTCTGCTGTTTGCCATTTTGATCTTGCAAGATTGGGTCAAACAAATGCCAATGGCTGTTCTGGTTGCAGTGATGATTATGGTTTCGATCGGCACATTTAGCTGGTCGTCTTTTAAAAATATGTCCCGCATTCCTCGCACGGAAACGGCGGTGATGTTAACTACTATGTTTGTGATTATTTTTACTCGCAATTTTGCTTTGGGAGTAGCAACGGGAATTGTTATGAGTACGGTGTTCTTTTCTCGTAAGATTGCTCAACTAGTATTTATGGATAAGGTTTTAAGTGATGACGGTACTCACCGTATTTACAAAGTAGCCGGTCAAATTTTCTTTTTATCTAAAGAAGAGTTTTTGCGCTCCTTTGATTTTAGGGAACTAGTCGATCGCGTTACTATCGATCTAAGCCAGGCAAACCTTTGGGATCAAGGAGCAGTAGAAACAGTCGATAAAGTGGTCAGCAAATTCCGCCGTAGTGGTGCAGAAGTAGAAGTTGTTGGTTTAAATGAAGCCAGTGCGACTCTATTCAATCGATTGGCAGACAATAAAGAATCGGCAGTTATTGAAAATTAATTTGAACCATGAAAAAAATTTTACTTTGTAGCGATGGCTCGACTTTTGCGGAAAATACCTACCGCTACGGCGCATGGTTTGCCACTCATTTGCAAGCAGAAGTAGATGTTCTCTGCGTAAGCGATATTCGCGGTCAGCAAACATCTAAGCAAAACTTAAGTGGCAGCATTGGCATTGATGCTAAGGAAAATTTGCTCGATCGCTTAGTAGAGTTGGAACACGAAAAGGCTAAAATTAATCATCAACGGACAAAACTAGTTTTGCAAGAGGCAGCCAAGACTCTTAAAGCACAAGGGGTAGATCGGATTAATCTTCTCCACGAAACTGGGTTTTTAGTAGATTGTCTGGAGAAATTCGAGGCTAATTGCGATCTAGTTGTAATCGGGAAGCGGGGTGAAGCTGCTGAGTTTGCTTCGGGACAGTTAGGGGCAAATATAGAAAGGATCGTTCGCAGTAGTCATAAACCCTGCTTGGTAACTTCAGATCGGTTCAAAGCGATCGAGCGGGTGTTAATGGCATATGATGGTAGTCCTAGTAGTCAAAAAATTCTACAGTTTATCGCGGATTCGTCTATTTTTGAAGGTTTGGAACTGCATATCGTCACCGTTGCTAAGAGTGCAGCCGATACAGCGATGCCTTCGGCTAGCTTCGCAATCGCCCAAATTGAATTAGCACAGCAGTTGGCACGACAGGCTGGATTTGAACCAGTTTGTTCTGTGTTAGAAGGACATTCGGAAGAAGCGATCTCGAACTATGTTAGCGATCGAGACATCAGTTTACTACTTATGGGAGCTTACGGACATAGGCGAATTCGTCATCTGGTAATTGGGACTACGACGGCTCAAATGCTGCGTAGCAGTCAGATTCCAGTTTTATTATTTCGATGATGTGCCAGGGCGTATCGGTTTTATTTTATTAGTAATAAATTTAGTAATAATATTTTTAGTCGATTGTCGGATAAGTTTGTTTTTGATGTGAGTTTATTTTAAGCGGTCGGCATTAATTTTTTGGCTGTCTGTGATCTCGATCGCGTGCTTTTATAGCACAGTGCTATGTAATTGATTCACTACGGAAATATTCATTGAATCTTTACATATCATTATGGTAATTTCATCTATGGATCGAGTTATTGGTGAAACTGGTATAGTTAGCCAATTCGATCATGATAGTCAAACTATTCTTTTCGATCGCAATTACGATAATCCCGTGATATTTACCCAGCCTCTTTCCTACAATGGTATACAGCCTGCCATCGTCCGTATAGAAGACATTAAAAGCGATCGCTTTACTGCTTCTATACAAGAACCGAGAAATCTCGATGGAAAACATATGAAGGAAAGTTTTTCCTACATAGTTCTAGAACAAGGAATCTGGCAGTTAGAAGATGATACAGTCCTAGAGGTAGGAACAGTCAATACAGATTTGTTAGCACCTAACGGTTGGGAAAATATTGAGTTTACCCATGATTTTGCCGATAATCCTTTAACTTTTAGTTCTGTACAAACTGACAACGATAGAGATTTTGTCCGTACTCGCCAAAGGAATACTAGTACCAATGGCTTCCAAATTGCAATGGAAGAGGAAGAGGCTTTCAATAATTCTGGTCACGGTGAGGAAACAGTTGGCTGGTTGGCTATTTCTGCTGGAAGTGGTAGCTGGAGTCAAAACAATTATTTAGCAGGAACGACAGGGGATAAGGTTACTCACAATTGGCATAGTATCGATTTTGGCAACAACTTTTCGCGATCGCCTGTTGTCTTATCTTCTATTGCTACCTATAATGAAAGCGATTCTTCAGGACTACGTTACGGTAAATTAAACAACGATCGAGTCGATTTAAAGATTCAAGAAGATAGGACTCGCGATGGAGAAATTAAACACACTACAGAAGCTGTTAATTTCTTCGCTCTAGATGGAAATAATCCTCTAATGGCTTCTGAAATTGGGATTCACGAGCCATTCGATCTGAAAAGTTGTCAACTCGATCTAATTAGAATCGGAGATCACGAATCTACATTATGGTCTGACGATGAATTTGACGGTCATATCTGTCGAGAAATTACGGGAGATGTGACAGATTTCTCTCTAACTCTTGATATTGAACAAGGTGGATTTGACACTAGCATAGCAGCAGTTAATCCTAGAATTAGAGTTGACGAGGTTGAATCTTTTGGCAAGATGTCTTCCCATGTCGATGTCGAGCTTGATGGATCGGGAGCATGGTGGATCGGTCCGAAAATAGACATCAGGAAAAATAAATCTGGAGGAACTGAGGGATGGTACGAAAACTATGTAGTTGAAAATGCTTCTAGAAGTCCCCAAGAATATCATGAAAGACTTACTAATGATGGTGGAACTTATTTAGGTCAGACTAATCACGACGGTGCTACCTATCGTCATTATTTCACGCCACACCCATTTGATAGTTGGAATCAATTCTGGGCTATAAGACAAGATTATCGCACCAGTGGGTCGGTTAGCATGGATACAATAATAGATATGTGGAGGAATAACGGACTGCCAAATTATTACATCACCATATTAAAAAATAATATTGAAACAGATGGCGAAGTTAATGGTACGGTAAAAATGTCTGAGCTAGATATTCCATCTTGGTAAATTATAAGCAGCAAGAAATTTGGGCAGATATTAATTAAATGTGACCCTTAGACTAACTGTCAAACTTGGCTCTAAAAAGTAATCTAAAATGTATGGTATAGCTGCTGCCGAGTTTCTATTTTAGTAAAGATTTTTACGCGATCGCCTAAATACAATGCGATCGCGTAAGGTTATTAAATTATTGAGAGTATTCAAATAAGAATAGTTTAGTTGTCATTAGCTGTTGCAGAGTATTTCTATCGACTGAGTTTGGGAATGCTTACGTTATTGAACGCTTTGATAGTTACTACTCCAGTAATATAAACAGTCAAGAACCATATTAATAAGCCTGCATAAAGCGATAATTTAACTTCGCTTCCAGCTAGAGGAAGCGCGTATAACACAACAGAGCCAATCGAGTTACTAGTACTGGTAAAGAAATAGAACAGATGATGAATAACAATTACAGCAGTTATCGTTGACACAAACAGATTTATATATTTTTTCTTCCAATGTATCGGTCTTAAGTTGACAAGAGAGGCCAGAGGAACAAAACTCAAATAGATGACGCTGTGTTCGATAAAAGCAATGTTGAGCAACATTAGGTTTCCCAAATGAAAAATAGATGCTACAAAAAGCCACAACTGCCACCATTTTCTCCCTGCCAACAGAGCAATAAAAGGCGATAGTTCAAAGGCAACGGCAAAATAATCAAATAATTCAAACGCTCCTGAAGGTACTAGCGTTACAAAAGGCGCGAGCAATCCTTGTCTTTGAAAAGTAAAAAAGCCTTCATAATACCAAGATAGAAAACCTCCTGTTCTCAGATCGAGATCGAGCCAAAGCAAAGCTTTCATCGCACCAGCAGTAAGCATGGCAAAGCAAAGTATTACAGCCAGGACAGCAAGTATTCTTCTCTGCAATCGATCGTCCACTCTTTTATCTGGTATTAAAGCATTGTACGCACCCCAATTTGTAAAAGATAATCCTAAAATAAATACAGGAAACAAAATAAAGTGGTCGATTTTGCCAAAAGAATACTCAAATGAAGAGCCTATAATATAAAACAATGAAAAAATGATGCCTGCATATCTTGCTTTGATACCCATTAAAAGTGCGATCGCACAAATAACTAGCAAAATATCAATTGCTAATAACCAACTGCGATCGGGAAAGCTATTAAAAGCGTTTGCTAAGCTAAGATAGGGAGGTACAAACAAACTTTGAGGAACTTCTGCTATCCATGAATAGCTAGGTGTCGCAAAAAATATAATGAAAAGTCCGTATAAAATTCGCAATATTGCGAGGCTTTTATCATCATTATAAGAAGCATCTTCAGCTTTTTCCCATAATAATTTAAGCTTTGCTTCAGTCCAGTCTAAGGATTTCTTCATAAACTCTATTACTTTTAGTAATTTGCTCGGTTTTACGGTCAAAATTTACTTTTTCGGTGGTAACCATAACCTCATCTGGAGCGTACCCATACTGAACTAATTTATTTCGCAACCATTGTTTAGATAACTTGACTTCATCAGGGGTTACTTTATCTCTCAAAATATTTTTCTTCGTTACAGAGGAGTGAAACTCTTCGGGTAAGTCTTTCAATTCTTTTGTAGCTAAATTTAAACCGAAAGAATTTCTTACTATTGAACTAAAATAGTGCGGGGGAATAGGTGCAAGAAAAGTCTCTATATCTATTCTCTTCCAATTGTCATTGTCTTTGTTTTTACCCCAAAGACTAATTCTACCAAAGCTAATTGTTTCTTTGTCTATGTTAACCCTCCCAGCACCAGAAGGTAAAAGTATTGCAGGATAAAGTTCGAGATAGGGATGAAAGGTCTTTAAAACAAATGGTGATACAAGTGTACTAGCAAGTATTAAAGAGAGCGATAAATTGGGATAGTAGTTCATGATGATAGAAATCTTTCTCGCTCTTGAGGACTCAGAAAACGACAGTTATT
The DNA here is from genome assembly GCA_965214815.1 of Waterburya sp. Lineage (GTDB taxonomy): Bacteria > Cyanobacteriota > Cyanobacteriia > Cyanobacteriales > Xenococcaceae > Waterburya. The sequence continues at coordinate 4,932,631 of CBDCCL010000002.1, read as the reverse complement.
TTTTTTGCCAATTTGTATCTGTTTACGCAGCGAGGAAACTAAATCGTAGACTCCATCTCGAATAAACAGCGGTACGGTTAAAAAAATACCTATATGCTTGATCGGTCTGTATGATAATGCAGTCGCTCTAAGAATTGCCGAACTTTTTTTGTAAAGACGACCATTATTGAAAAGATATGCTGTGGTTAGGTCTGGCTGCTCAAACGCATTATGCTCGAAAAAGTCTCGAGCATAATTAGATTGCAAAGAGCAAAAAAGTAGTGATTTTTGGCTGGTTCTTTTCAAAAGAAACAGAACAGTGGCGTTACAAAATCCACAGTCCCCATCATAAAAAAATATTGCTTCTGTCATACTTTTAAACCTAAGTGTATTTACTTAAATAATTACCACAAATACTACAATAATTAAGCTGTAAAAAGCAATACTTCACAAGACATTTTTAACGAAAAATTCTTAAAATTATCAAAAGAAAACAAACTGTATTTGTTTTTACAAAACATACAATACGTTTAGATAGTGCTTAAGAAATACAAATATAAACTATAAATTTTAAGACACAATATTACTTATTAATTAATGTCTCTATAATCGGAAATATTTATATCTTTTTTAACTACTCTAGCGGGCATTCCTACTGCTACACAGTTATCAGGAATATCATTTAATACAACTGCGTTTGCACCAATTACGCAGTTTTTTCCTACTTTCACTGGACCTAATATTTTAGCCCCTGATGAAATAAATGAGTTGTCTCCAATAGTTGGAACTTCATACTTTTTAGTAGTTCCGCCAATAGTAACGCAAGTGCCTATATATACATTATTGCCTATTACGGCTCTTTCATGTATTGTTACGCCAAGACCTCCATAAACCAGACTCACGTTATTACCAATTTTTGTTCCCGTGCCTAGTTGGCATCCAAACAAGAGACGAATAAATACTTTGTTTATCAGGGATGGAAGTACAGGAATACCTAAAAGGTTTAAATTATATACTATTTTATGTATAGGTAATATCAATTTACTCATTACTATTTCTGTGAGAACATTTAATTGTCATTTTTTGATATAAAAGGTTAAAAAATGACGAAAATATTTTATTAGATAAACTACGAGAAAGATTAAGGGAGAAGATGAAAATTGTAATTCAAATAGATTATATTTCAGGCACAAAGTTTAACTTAGTTATTTCCAAATTTCGTGTATAAAGCGATCGCACTTGTAAACTTTTCAAGCTCGATCTGGGTAAAATAATTTATTATCCGATATATTCCCCTGCAATATAAATATTCCCAATTTAAACCACCTTTTCATAGATCGATTTTAAAGATAGGCAATATTTTTCAATATCAAGGGATGCAACGCTTTGTTTTCCCTTAACTGCTAAAGAATTTCTTATTTCTTCATTCTCAATTAAAGACTGCATTGCAGAAGATAACTCTTTGATATTTCCTGGTGTGATTAATAATCCATTTTCACCATGAGATATTAATTCTGGAATGCCACCTACAGGTGTAGAAATAATCGATACTCCAAAACTCATGGCTTCAATCATAGCCATAGGTAAGCCTTCGTTATAGGATGGCAAAACAAACACATCTGATTTGGCTAAAAGAGCATCTCTTTGAGATGAATTCACCCAGTCAAGAATTGTTACTTGAGGTGTAAGCTTTAAATCCGTAACCAAATTTCTTGCTCGTTCTACATCTCCGTCTCCCGCTATAGTAAGATTTGTCCGATTTCTATCATGGGACGGAATATGGGAAAAAGCTTGAATTAATTCAAATGCTCCCTTTCGCTTGCCAATACGACCTAAAAATAAAAAATTTACTATATTCGAGTTTTCTCTATTGACGATCTGTTTTGAAAACTTAACTGGATTAGGTAATACAATAATTTTTTTTTCTTCTAAATACAAGTTATTAATATAAAACTTTTTCCAGCTATTTGAAAGAGCTATAAAACTACTAGATAAACTAAACAAACGATTTATAATTTTTTGAATCCATGACGGAAGATTACCATAAAAAATATTAAATCCAGATCCATGAGCGTGTAAAATTACAGGCTTTTTAAAGACAACTGAAATAATAATAAGGATAGCTGCACGAACAGTACTACCCTGGGAAGAAAAATGAATGTGAATTAAATCTACTTTTTTTGTTATTAATGTTATTAAAAAATTTATCAGTGCTTTAGCAAATACAATTATTTTCTTTAATTTAGAGCCATCTTCAAGAGTAGGTATATGTTTTAATTCTACTTCTTTAACTCCGTGTTCTAAAATTAGTTTTTCTACTGATGAAATCCCTCCCATAACATTTAAGCCAGCACCTAACATAATAACTTTAAGCAACTTTTTTTCGTTCATCTTTTTATATTTGTATTGATAGCGTTAAATAGACGATTAATTTGTAAAATGTAATTTTAACTAAGATTTTTTATCTTCTATAAAATCTTTTATGCACGATTACCTAGTATTAAAGAACGTAGGTTACGTCGTAACTTTAATGGAACAAACCATACCACGACAAATGATAGTAAATCATTGTTTCTAGGTTTTCCCTCTTTTATCGCTTCTTTCAAAAGGGGAAAAAATGCCTGCCAATCTTTATTAAGAGAAGCCTGAAGAGTCAAAACTCGTAGAAAAAAACCAGCATAAGCCTGAGGAGTAAGATGTTCTTTAATCGATCGAATCCATTCACGTCCAAATCTCCAGTTATAAGTATTACTAATTCTCTCTCGCCCTTCTTCGCAAAATCTAATTGCCAGCACCTCTGGAAGAACTTCAACCGTTACTCCATCAAAATTACCCGCTCGGATCAGCCAATCCCAGTCTACGTGTTTACGCAGTTTGTGAGTAAAAGGAATTTTTTGTAGTAAATCTCGACTAGTAAAAAAAGTAGAAGTTTGAATTAATTCTGCTGGCTCAAACAAAGACTTCCTTACAAATAAAAATTCACTCAAATCTTCGCCAATACTCGGTAGTCTTTTTGGTAGAACAAATTCGCTTTCGGGTGCTTTTGCTAAATAGCGACTAGCAATTATTGGAAATGGAGATGAAGATTTTTCTGCTGCTGCTAGTTGCAGTTCCAGTTTTTGCGGTAGCCACTCATCATCGTCATCGAGAAAAGCAATCCATTGACCCCGAGCTTCTAAAACCCCTTCATTTCTAGAATCAGCACAGCCAACGTTTTGCGCTAATGATTTGACTTTTAGCCTTGGATCGTCAATTTTTTCTAGTTCAGATACTGTTGCTTCGTCTGGACCGTCTATGACTACAATTACTTCAATTGACTTGAGAGTTTGTGCCAAGGCACTATTGACTGCTTTAGTGACAATTTTAGGTCGATTCAACGAAGGAATGACAACGCTTACTATTACAGGAATATTTCGCTCCATGATTATTTCTTGATTAATACTTTTAAATTTTTACTAATTTCAGTAATTTTAAGGCCGAACGACTTTTCTAAAGTAAAAAAAAATACATAATTGCTATTAAATAATAATTAAAGCTCGATATGTTCTAAATCAATGAGCAAAAATACAAAATGTAGTACAAAAAAAATTGCTATTAACAGACTATTTACAACTTAACTATTAGATGTGAATTGTGAAAATTTGCTGAGGCTACGATCTAAACTATACTGTTTTATTGTCTTCCAATGAGTCGATATAGCTATAGCACTATAAAAAGCCCAAATAATCGAACGGCTTTCCAGTGTGCTTTCAGTGGTATTAATTAAAACTATTAAAGTCAAGAGCCATAGTGGCCAAATACCAGAACTGGATTTAGTCAAACGTAAATATTTTAAGGAACGCAAAAAGATTGTTGCAAAAGCTAATATGGCTAGCAATACTCCCACTATACCAACTGAAAGCCAAATATCCAGTAAACCGTTATGAGAATTTCCTGGTTCCCAAGTTTCAGTTATCCATATATCAGCTGCTTCTCCATTCGGTTTAGTCCAGAATCCTCCATACCCATAGCCAAGCCAAGGGTGTTCCCAAATTTTAGCTAAAACTTTTTCCCACAAAGGGATACGACCCGTTAAAGTTGTATCTTTACCAAAAACACCAAAGAACTTATCTAGCTGAGAAACAATAAGTAAAGACAAACTACCGATAGAGAGGATAATTACACTAAAAAAAGGGATAAGCCAGCTATATGACCAACGCAACGCTCTATATAAAGGTAATAGTGCTAGTAATGTCACCACAACTAATAGAGCAGTTGAAGAGCGAGAAAGGATTATAAGGACAAATGAAAAGAATACCCCACTATATGTTAACCAACGGTATCGTTGGCAGCTCATAGCTTGAAGCATAAAAACCATAGTGCTTAAAACCATGTTCCGACCAAGCTGATTTTTATGAACATAAATCCCTTTCCAGTTACCAGATAGAGAACCTTCGGTCATAATTCCCCGAGCTGGTAGGGCTATGCCATAGAAAAGACTCAAAATGACTGCCAGTCCAAAAGCCCAAGCTAGTATTTGAAGCTGTTCTTTGAGGCTATAACGCACCCCTAAAGATAAGCCAATCAAGACAGTTCCAATTAGTTTTAGGCTCATGTACAATGATTCGTTAAAATCAGCAGCCCAAACAACTGATATTAATAAAAATCCGATAAACAACCAAAGAAATTTTTCCTGTATTATTTTCCACAAGGTTTCTTTCCATCGCACTATCAAGAAAAAGACAGTTGTGGGATAAGCAATAAAAGCAAGGAATTGTATGTCAATACCTCCCGTAAGCCAAAGAAGACTTAACACCATAGATACTTTTTCTAATGAAGCAATAGCCTGTCCCAATTTAATTTTCAAGAAGCTTTACCTCCTCTATCATGATGATAGTAATACCAAGCAACAAGACCCCAGCATCCTAATGCTAATAAGCTTTCTGAAGCTAATGTTGACCATGCTGCACCTTTCCAAGAATATATAGGAATCAACCACAAATTTGCCAAAACATTAAATACAGCAGTACTAGCCTGCATGGCGGTACGAAATCCTTGAAGATCTGCACCTGTTAGAGTATTTCCAGCAAAAGTATGTAAGCAGATGAGAAATGGTGATAAAGCCAACCAACGTAAAGCTCCAACAGCCGTAGCGTACTCTTCTCCTAAAACAAAAGGAATAATGGGCGCGCAAATTAAGATAGCTATTCCAGTAGCCAAACTATAAGCTGCTCCCATAGGTAGAAGCTTTCGGGCAAAATGAAGGCTACCACGAATTCCTTTTGCTCCATGTTTGAAAAAATTTGGATAACTGGCGAAAACAAGAGAAGTAATAGGAACAAGAGAAACTTCAATCAAACGGTAGGCTGAAGCGTAAATACCTGTTGCTTCTAAAGTTGAAAGTCTTGCAAGCATTGTTTTGTCTATATGATTATATATGCTTAATGAAGACATACTTGCTGAAAAATAAAATCCTGGAAGTAATTCTGCTTTAATACGTTCGGGTGCTAATTTAGGTTTGCCCAAATGATAGTGTACGAAAAGCAAGCTAATTGCAGCAGCAACAACTGTGCCAATCATATATAAACCCGCCCAAGTAATAATTCCTGGTTGAGAAAAGAAGGTTGCCAAACACACGGCTGCCAAAAGGCGAGTTAGGTAAGACAGAATGGTCAACATCGCTGTTATATCTAACCTATGAATAGCTTGAAAAGCTCTAGTAGCTGTTCTTAGGATAATGGCAAATAGTAGATCGGATATGGCAACAAAGAAAACAACTAAAAAAGGTATAGTTGAAGGTAAAAACGCGGAGTAACTTAAAAGCACGAAGGTCAACAAAACAAATCCTGACAAGAGAATTATCAGTAGAGCATTTCCCCAGTACACCGCAAATAAGCTGCGCTTTCTACTAACATTTTTTACTAAAATATGGTCACTGCCCCAACTAGCAAAAGGAGCAAGAATACTAACTAAAGCAGTTACACTAACAAAAGCTCCATATTTTTGAACTCCTAAAACACGAGCAATAATTATAAAGTATGCGGCCTGAATTAATATACCGATTCCTCTAGCTAAAGTAGTCCAAATAGTGTCGCGAGCTAGAGAATTATTCTTAATACGATTGATATACGGCTTGATTTTATTAATCATACATACATTTGCAAGAGTTAGAGCTTAAAAATTTTGCAGAAAATCGACTATAAATATACTTGACGTTAAATGTTAAAAAAGTGTTTTTTACTAATAGGTTTATTTTTTTAATCCTTTAGGGCGATCTTAAAATAAACCTATAAAAGCCTACTCTTCGGTTTCTAGAACAACCATACCTATAACGTTTTGCTCTGTCATTTCTAGCAAATTCTTACACTCGATCGCTTTAGAATTATCCAAAACTCCTAATCTTGTTACAAAAAGAATTCCATCAGACATTTTGCCAAGATTTAAAGCATCTACATTATCTATTAATGATGGAGAATCAATAAGAACATAATCATATTCTTGAGAGAGATTTTCAATTAATAATTTCATCTTTTGAGAATTGATTACATCGTAAGGATTCTTGGTGTTTCTACCAGCCAGTAGTACATCTAAATTGTTACTAACGCGATGAATAAATAAATCTGCTATTTTTCCATCTATAATTACATCTGTTAAACCTTCATCATGTTCGAGTTGCCATATATTTTGCTGCGAAGGTTGATGTAGATTAGCATCAATGACTAAGACTGTCTGCCCAGAATTAGCTATAGTAGAAGCAAGGTTTGCAGTTATTTCTGATTTTCCTTCTTGAGGTAATGAACTTGAAATTGCGATGGTATTAACTGATTGTTTCTCAGTAATAATTTTAAATCTAGCGTGCAACATAGAATAATAATTATTACTCAATGGAATAATTTCCTTGGATGACAATTTAACTATTGACTCCTCAGGATAAATTGGGTTCGGATCGTTGACTCCCTCTAAGCGATCTTTTTCAAAAGTTTTTGGTAGATATTGAATTACAGACTTGTCTACAAATTTTTTAAATGGAGAAGATTTAATTCCCAAAGCAATAATAGGAATAGTTCCTAAAATTGGATAGTTAAATATTTCTTTCAGCCTTTCAAGTGTTTTGATGGATTTATCTGTTACTTCTAAAGCAACCATAGTGAGTATGGCTATAATAATTCCTAAAGAACTTCCTAAGGTCAGAATTATTATCGATTGAAGATAAGATTCTTCAACTTGTGCAGATTCAACAATCCGAACATTATTGAAATTTTGCTGTTCTACCGATCTTATTTCTTCCAAGCTTTTTAACAAAGACCGATAATTTGACTGGGCAGCTTCAACCTGAAGCTGTAAATCTTTGTATTCATTTTCTATTTTTGGTAAATTGCGAAAATTTGTCTCATATTGCTGCTGAACACGTTGTAATTGAGTCAGTTTTTTCTCCAAGCCAGATATTGTTTGTTCTAATTCTGCTAACGATCCGGTTAATTGTTGTTGGATATTCTCCTCGTTAGGATTTTGCAGGTCGGCTATTGTAAACTGTCTGTCGATAGAATTAGGGATTTTATTGATTTCACTCTCTAAAAAATTTTCTAAAGATTCAACCTGATTGTAAAGACTAATCATAGTTGGATTTGTGTCTTTTAAAAATTCTTGTTTTAGAAGTATCTCGTTTTGCAGTTGAGATAAACTTTCGATCGCTTTTTTAACTTGAGGGGATTGATTTATATTATGTAAAGCGATCGCCTGTTGGGAACTCATACCCAGTTGTTCTTGCAATATGTTTGCTCTGCTTCGTGCTTCCTGTAGCTGAACTCGAGCATCTTTTATTTCATTTTCAATATTGTCTGTTTTAGTTATGACATCTTGTGATTCTCTGTCAAAAGCAAATATTTGATATTTTTCCTTGAATACTTGTAAATCTGCTTCTTTATCCTTGACTCGATCGCGGGCTTTTGGCAGTTGTTCGCTGACTATTTGTTGCGCTGCAAGAACATCATTACGACTATTCTGTAGCATCTGATTGATATATGTTTCCATCAATTCATTAACAACATTCGTTCCTTCTTTTGCACTATCACTTTTATAGTGAATTGTGACAATATCTGTCCCAATAATAGGCTCTACGGTAAGTTTTTCGATAATCTCTTCGGCAGAGAGGGAGGAATCGACTAAGTTTGATTGTTTAAGATTGGCAACTGTTTGTTCGGCAATAGGAAAAGATTTCACTACTTCAATTTCTGTAACAACAGGATTAGCATTACGTTCTAAAGCATCCAGATTATTTAATTCTTCTCCTATACCCGCTATAGCAGCAGCTCGATTTATTTTAAAGAGCAATTTTCCAGTAGTCGTATAATCTGGTTTTTTATTACTTGCAGCAATAGCCGATAATAAAATGCCAAAAATCACGACGAGTAAACCTACGTGCCAACGCCTCTTTAATGCCGACCAAAGATTACTTAACTCAAACTCAATATCGGTTTTATAACTATAAGTTGAATCTGTATCGATCATGATTATTTATATATTTTTATATTAAATATTATAATTTTTAATATAATTTACTAATTAGAGAACAGTACCCCGCCAATGAATGCGCTGCAAGGAAATCCGCTAGAGGCTTCACCCCTCGTCACTAAAAAGCGTCTTTAATACATCCGCCACCAAACGCCCTCAAAATATAATAAATATGTTATTAAAAAACAATTGAATAATTTTTACAGTTTATTGTTCGATATGTATTTTTAAGATTAAATCGCGATCGCGCTATCTTAATAACTAATATTATTAGCGATCGCGATTGATACTTTTAACAACTTACCTAAATACTACAAACGCAATCTAACAGGCTCCCGACTTAGTGATTACTGCTGGTAAAGTTTTTAGCAAGATCTTGAAGTCTAGCCAAAGAGACCATTGTGTGACGTAAAATTCATCCCAAAGGAAAAATTCATCAGAACTACACTCAGAACGCCCACTTACCTGGGTAAGACCAGTAATTCCTGGCAATAAGTTATGACGTATATTATGTCGTACGTCCATTTTTTCTATATCTCTTAACGGTAAAGGTCGTGGACCGATCAAACTCATGTCTCCAAAAAGTACGTTAAACAGTTGTGGAATTTCGTCTATACTATATTCACGAATAATTTTACCGACTCTCGTAACACGGGGGTCTTTTTTTATTTTGAAGACAACTCCACCTTGAATTTCATTTTTGTCTTCCAATTCTTTTAGCAATTCCTCGCCGTTAGATACCATCGAGCGAAATTTCCAGACCTCAAAATATTTTCCATTTAAACCTACGCGAGTCTGCTTAAAAAAAATCGGACCTGGAGAATCTAGTTTTATAGCGATCGCCACAGCGATCATTATTGGACTCATAGCGATCGCCAGAGCAAAAGCTATTATATAGTCAGCAATTCTCTTAAAAAAATATTTCACTTTTAAGAGGTTGCGACTATTCAGACTGATTGTTTTGATTGGGGTAAACATATCATTAGTATAGTTTTCAACCGTTTATTGCTAAGGCTAAATTTTCAGGTTTCAAAAGCAAATTTCTACAAAATTACATTGATGTTTGTTAGCAATTTAACATTAAACTTGCTTGTTTGTAGCACAAGCTACTATTGCCAATCTAATTTACAAGTTTTGAAAAAACAGTGGCTTGAATTACCTGAAAAAAACTTAGCTCATTGAAATTATACATAGAATTAATACTTATATACAATATTTATATTTTTTTTATTTGCCAAAAATTATAATAACTCAATCTTAATATAAGGAGATCTAATAATTACAATGCCCCAAGGGAATTAAAGCGATTATCTTTTAAATTTTAGCCATTTATTATTCTTCATTTTGTCCTAACTTTACAGGATCTTCATATTTTTCTGCTTGACTTCTGATAGTGTTTTAAGTGTATACTTACGTGAAAATACGCAGGGCTAAGATTTGTGCCTTAATTTAACTGTTATGCAAGTCCTATAGCTGAAAAACGTACAGTCTTTAATTTTACACAGTTAAGATTTGACTAATAGTTAAGCTACTTTTTTTATGTTTTAAACAATTTACAAGAGTTACAAGTTCAAGTTAAACATTTTTTTAACTTTAATAAAATATTTAACTTTAATAAAATATTTATATATTTAGGTGGGAGTGTAGTGATGAAAAACATTAAGTGGTATGCTTTGCGTTTAAAAGCAATGTCTTTTGAAGAAGTATTATCTCGACTAAAGTATGACCTATTAGTAAAAAAAACCTTAAAAAATCGCCGTTCTATAAAGTTTCCCGAACCTCAACACAAGTCTAAAGATTGGTGGAAATTATCTTCTTTATCCCAAGAGAATTCACCAGAATCTAAAGCTCTTTTAAATGAGGCTCAAAACTATCTCAAAGGAGATTACAGCTTTTTAAACATTACCTGTCGAGAACCTCTATTAAACTGGCATCTCGACCCTCAAACTAATAAAATAGCTCCTTTAACGTTTGCTCTAGATCTAGACTACAAAGACGTTAGTTTGGTAGGAAACATCAAAAACATTTGGGAAAAAAATCGTCACCATCACCTTACAGTGATGTCTGCTGCATATGCACTTACCAATGATGAAAAATATGCCTCAGCAGTGGCACAACAGCTTCAAGACTGGATTGCTAAAAATCCTTTCCCTCTAGGAGTTAACTGGAGTAGTTCTTTAGAATTAGGCATTCGTCTTATTTCTTGGGTCTGGATCGATCGCCTTTTGAAAGGTAGTGAAGTTCACGAAGAGCTTTTTGGCAACTCAGGGGTAATGTGGTCTTCTATATACCAGCATCAGTGGTTAATTTCCAAGCATTATTCTCATGGTTCTTCGGCTAATAATCACTTGATTGGTGAAATGGCAGGACTTTTTATTAGCAGTTGTCATTGGTCAGTATTTCCTCAATCGAAGCGTTGGCAGTCTTTGGCGTGGCAAATTTTAGAACAGGAAATATCGATTCAGACCTTTGCTTGCGGACTCAACCGCGAACAGGCCTTCCCCTACCATATTTTTGCCACGGAATTTTTTCTGTTAGCAGGTATAGAAGCTGAAATGCACCAGGTTGCTATTGACCAGCAGTACAAAAATTTAGTACAAAAGATGTTAGAAATTATTCCTCCTTTAACTGACGTTGGAGGTAATTTGCCCAGATATGGAGATGACGATGAAGGAATGGCACTGCAAATTCGTCCTCATCAATCCTCTCGTGTAGATTGGCTATTTCGTTTAGGTCGCCAGTGGCTTGGGGCCGAAGTACCTTTACCTGATGATGCTTCTGGTTCTCTGGCTGCTGGTTTAATAAATTTTCCTGCCAAGGATACAGTAGGAGAAACCCTACCAGACAATTCTCTAGCTCTTAAAGATGCTGGTCTTTACGTCCTGGTTCGCGATCGAGGTAAGCCACAAGAAATTATGTGTCTTGCAGATGCAGGGGAGCTAGGGTTTCTCTCTATTGCTGCTCATGGTCATGCTGATGCTCTGGCTTTTACCCTTAGCGTTGGCGGTGTACCGATAATTGTAGACCCTGGTACTTATGTCTATCATACCGATAACTACTGGCGTAATTATTTTCGCAGCACGAAAGCCCACAATACTATTACGATTGACGACCTCAATCAATCTAAATCGGGAGGAATATTTCTGTGGACTAGAAAAGCTAAAACCAAAGTTTTAGATTGGAAAAAAGCTGATGATGGAGGGGTATTAACAGCCGAGCATGATGGTTATACCTGCATTGATGAAGGAATTGTTCATCGTCGTAAAATAACTCTAGACCAACAAGGATTAGAAATTTCGGATCGACTTGAAGGCAAAGGCGTACACCATATAGAATGGCGACTACATTTTTCTCCTCAATGTTCTGTCGAGCTGGAAGAAGAACGCTGTTTAGTCAAATGGCATTCAGGCTCATTGGCTATTCATTTAGACAAACAAATTCAATGGAACTTGCTTCAGGGTGGAACAGACGGAGGATGGTATTCTTCTGGTTACAATCTCAAGCAACCTGCAACCACCCTAGTCGGCAGTGCCAGGATTGAAGAAAACATTTCTTTAAAAAACTCTTTGGAGTTAGAGCATAATTATTCCGAAAAAACAGAAGTAGCAAATTCTGTAGCTTATCAAGTTTAATTTTACAGATTTGTATTTTTGTTCGACCTAGTTTTATCAAGCATTGTTTCGGTACGGTATCGCTTCGGGAACTAAATCAATATCAAAACTTAGGAGTCTTAATTACATGAGCAGTCTACGAGTTCTCATAATAGTAGAAAATCTTCCCTCCCCTTTCGATCGCCGTGTTTGGATGGAAGCTACAACCCTGACCAAAGCGGGATATGAGGTTTCAATTATCTGTCCCAAAGGTAAAGGTTATGAAGAAAGCTATGAGGTAATTGACGATATCCACATATATCGTCACCCAATGCCTCCAGAAATTAGTTCTGTGGTGGGATACATCACAGAGTATGCAGCAGCGATATTTTGGGAGTTTTATCTAGCTCATCGCGTCTGGTGGGAACGAGGTTTTGACATTATTCATATTTGCAATCCCCCAGATTTATTATTTATTACCGCAGGATGGTTCAAGCTAATTAAGGGTTGCAAGGTAATCTTCGACCATCACGATATTAATCCCGAAATGTACGAGGCGAAATATGGACGCAGAGATGTATTCTATTATGGGCTACGTTTGGTAGAACGTTTGACCTTTGCTCTGGCCGATACCGTTATTTCTACTAACGAATCTTACCGTAAGATAGCCCTAACTCGCGGTCGCAAAAAACCTGAAGATGTCTTTGTAGTTCGTAGTGGACCAGATTTATCTCGTTTTAAACTATTACCCAGCGATGAGACGTACAAGGGTAATAAAAAGTATTTGGTAGGTTACGTAGGCGTAATGGGAGAACCAGAAGGCATAGACTATCTTTTAGAGTCGATCCGCCATATTGTTTACGACCGAGAACGCCAAGACATTCACTTTATGTTGATTGGCAGTGGACCGATGTTAGAGCAAATGCAAAACTTAGCCGTAGAGTTGGAGATCACCGATTTTGTCGAATTTACGGGACGAATTTCCGATGAGGAACTATTAGCGCGACTTTCTAGCTGCGATCTCTGCGTCAATCCCGATAAAAAGATGCCCTATAACGACAAGTCCACTATGAACAAGATTATGGAGTATATGGCAATGGGCAAGCCTATCGTTCAATTCGACCTTATGGAGGGTAGAAATTCTGCGGGAGAAGCATCTGTATATGCCGAAGGAAATAATGCCATTGATTTTGCCGATAAAATTCTCGAACTCTTGGCAGACCCCGAACAAAGAAAGCAGATGGGAGAGATCGGTATGCGTCGGATGACAGAAAAACTCGAATGGCGTTATCAAATTCCCACCCTATTGAAAGCTTATGGATGCGAGGATTGGGAAAAAGCGATCGCATCTAACCAGGATTTGCAGCTAAATTTAATTTCCAAATAGCCAAATCGATAGTTATTAAATCGTTTCACTGATTAACAGTTTTAAATTTATACGAGGATAATAAAAAATGAAAGTTAGCGTTTTTGGTCTTGGCTATGTAGGTGTAGTAACAGCAGCTTGTCTGTCAAGAGATGGTCATCAGGTAGTTGGAGTTGATATTAGCCAAGAGAAAGTTGCCTTAATTAACCAAGGTAAATCTCCAATTATCGAACCTGGCTTAGAAGAATTATTAAAGCAAGGAGTTCAATCGGGTCTTATTCAAGCAACAACTGATGCTGAAACTGCTATTGAAGCAACCCAAATGTCCTTAATCAGTGTAGGTACTCCACCCATAGCACAGGGTGAGCCAGATTTAAGTTACGTAATCAACGTTTGTAAAAACATTGCTTTGGCGGTTAAAAAGAAGGGAACACCTCACGTAGTCATGCTGCGTAGTACCGTTCCTCCAGGAACTTTAGAACATTGTCAAAATCTTATGGAACAAGTTACTGGAAATTTGATTAGTACTGCCTTCAATCCAGAGTTTTTGCGAGAGGGTTCGGCTATCAAAGATTATGACTATCCTCCCTATACGATTATTGGTACTTCCTCTTCCGTTGCCGAACGAGCCGTGCGTCAGCTATACGAAACAGTCAAAGCACCAATTGTAGTTGTCGAGCCGGCAGTAGCAGAAATGGTTAAATATGTTGCTAACACTTGGCACGCTACTAAAGTTAGCTTTGCTAATGAAATAGGCAGAATCGCCAAGGCTTTTGGAGTTGATGGACGGGAAGTAATGGACATTATCGTGCAGGATGAAAAATTAAATATATCCCCAGTTTATATGCGTCCTGGATTTGCTTATGGAGGATCTTGCTTACCAAAAGATTTAGGAGCATTGCTATATTATGCTCGTAGTAAAAATGTTTTTGCTCCACTAATCAACTCAGTCCCAATCACCAATGAATTACAAATAAATCTCGCAGTACAAAAAGTATTAGATTCTGGAGTCAAAAATATTGCAATTTTTGGACTAGCATTTAAGGCAAACACTGATGATTTGAGAGAAAGTCCAACAGTACCTCTAATCAAACGTTTACTTGGAGAAGGATGTAAGGTAAAAATTTATGACTCTGCGGTTTATCAAGCACATTTGATGGGGACAAATTTGAGTTATATTCAGAAAAACATTCCTCATTTCCAAGAATTGTTAGTAGCAACTCCTCAAGAGGTTTTAGAAGAAGCAGAGTTAGCTGTTGTTACTCATAATACCGCAGAAATCTACAGCGCATTACAAGCGGATAACAAAGTAAAAATACTAGATTTAGCAGGTGTTTTCGGCGAGCGACCCCAGGATCGTGAATACGAAGGTTTGGCTTGGTAGACACGATAAGTGTACTTGCAGTGAGGTTTTAACGCATCTATACCGCTGAAATTAAATTATTTCAAGCACGCAGTAGATAATTGAACATCTACTTTAAAATCCTTTTTATTAAAGCTGTTATGTAAAACTGCGCTTTTAATTTTTAACCACAGTTTTGCATGGCAGCAATTTTATATTTTTAATGAATAGCATTTATAAGTTTTTCTCAAACAAATGACGTTTCTTCTTAATACAAAAGGCTACTTTCAAAAAATTCTACGTAGAGGTCCGTTATTCGAGCGACTACTTCAAGAACTAGAAGAAAATGAACGACTGTCGTACGAACAACTAATTGCTCTCCAAAATCAAAAGTTGCGATCGACAATTTGCCACGCATATCAAACAGTTCCTTACTATAGACAGTTGTTTGACGAATTAGCAATAAATCCCAAAGCAATTCAAACCAGTGAAGATTTGAAGGCTTTACCCATTATAAGTAAGACCGATCTTCGAGGTAAAGAAAAGCAGTTTGTTTCTAATGCTGTTTTTCCGAAGTTCAAAACAGCTACTAGCGGGACAACGGGGACACCAGTTAGTTTGTTCCGAGACTACTATAGTATCAATTTTGAACACGCTTCCATCTGGCGACAAAAACGTTGGGGTAAATGTATGTTTGATGAACTAACCGTCAGCATTAGGGGTGATGTTGTTGTCGATCCCGATATTATAAAACCGCCTTTTTGGAAATACATCCCCAGTGATAATATGCTGAAGATGTCTTCTTATCATTTATCAGATCGACTTATTCCCTACTATTTAGAAAAGCTACGTAGTATCGATTCACCTATTATCGTAGAAAGTTTTCCTTCTACTATTTATAAAATAGCTCGCTATATGCAGCTTCATCAAGAATTACCAATTAAAGTCAAAGCTGTAATTACTTCATGTGAAACATTATTGCCTTATCAGCGTCAAGTAATTGAAGAGAATTTCGGACAAGTTTTCGATCATTATGGTCAATCGGAAAGGGTTGCTTACATTGCTATGTGCGAACATGGTAATTACCATTATCTAATGGATTACAGTCTGGTGGAATTTTTGCCAACAGACCGAGATGATTTGTATAGAGTGGTAGGCACTACATTTCATAATAAAGCAATGCCTTCGATCCGATATGATACGGGTGATTTTGTCCGAATTAAAAATCTTACTCGTTCTTGTTCTTGTGGAAGAGCTTTTCCTGTAGTAGAAAGCATAGAAGGTCGTATAGAAGATTATGTAATCACCCCTTCTGGTAAATGGATAGGAGCTATAGGTAGGGCTTTACTCGACGTAAATAATCTTATAGAAGCTCAAATTATTCAAGAGAAACTAGATTTGCTTCGTGTGTTAATCGTCCCAACTGAAAATTTTACGGTTCGAGACGAAAAAGTTTTACTGAAAAACATCCAGCAGCGAGTTGGATATGAAATGAAAATTATTATTCAGAAAACAGACGCAATTGCACGTACTAAAAGAGGAAAATTTCAATTAGTTGTTTCTCAACTAAAAAATGAAAAATTAACCTTAAAGAATTAACCGACTAATTAAAAATATTTAATCTTAAAAATAAGCTTTAAAGACATCCATTGTGTTCGCCTAAAAAAAATATCGATCTAAGTAACTTTGTTAGATTCGATTAATTGCATGTCTTTGCTTTTTATTATCGCTATAGGTTTATTATCGTGAAAAGTCATAATCAATATCCAGATTTATTTTTGTATAGTTTTTCAGAATTTGAAAGATTAACAAATCAAGAGTTGTTAACACCTAATCCCAAATTATTGTCAGACAACACTATTCATAATTCAAGTAGTAATTGTCCTTACAAAAACTTTATCGACTGGACAAAAAACTTCATTGCCAAACCAAATATTTTGCTGGGCAGAACGGGAGCAGTATGTCCTTACGTTCAACTGAGCATCAATAAAGAATTGTTTTTTTGTACTATTTATTCGGGAACTTTTTCAGCAAACATATTAGAAGAAAAATTACTTCAATATGCAGACTGGTTCTTAGATCTTGAAGTTGAAAAAAAAGAACAAGCATCACTTAAAACCATTGCTATTTTATTAGATTATGATGACATTCCAGATCTAGATATTTCGCAATTTATGGAAACAATGCACAATAGATTGAAACCAAAATTTCTATCTAAAGGTCTTATGTTGGGAGAGTTTTTTCCAGGTCATTCAAAAGGCTCTGTTTGGAATAAAAATTTTTACCCATTGTCTAGTCCACTTCCAGTTTTTGTAATTCGCTATATGGTTGAGGTAGACTATAGTTTTTTAAAAAGCAATCCATTATATTTAAGCTCATATCTTAAGTTTTTTCAGTATAAAATACAAAAAAAAAGTATAGAAGCTGGTAGCAAAAATGGTTCAAAACTATTAAATCGAGGTCTTAGAAGATGATTGATAATTAAAAAAGATAAGTAGTTAAATGTATGGTGTTTCTAGTAATTTTATAAAGCGCGATGAGCCGAAGGCGACGATGGCGCGATCGCGCATCAGATAAAGATTTATTATAAAAGTAAAATAGAGCCGATAAGCTGTCATATCTTTACTGCTCCCTGTTCCCTGTTTCCCTATTCCCTATCCTCTATTAGAGAATTATCAGTCCCAATATCCCGACTAATAGTAGCGTTGGGGTTAACCAGTCTCCGTAACGCACATATAAAGTTTTATTTCGACGACGATAAATAGTTTGAGAGTGAATTATATATCGATCTATTTGAGATATCCATAACGTATTGCCGTGAGGATCGACGATCGCGCTGTAGCCCGTGTTGGTAGCTCTGGCTGTCCAGCGATCGCTTTCTATGGCTCGCATAACATCAAGAGCATGGTGTTGGGTGGGCATGGTCTTGCTATAATGAGCATTATTCGATGCGGTAATGATAAACTCGCCCCCCGATGCAGCCTGTCGCCAGAAATGTTGGGGAAATGCCGATTCGTAGCAAATGGCCACAATTGCTCTACCAAAGGGGGTATCGAATATTTGATTGGGTTCGCCTGCTGCCAAATGAGCTTCTAAGGGAGATAGGCGATCGATAAATTCACCCAAAACTGATTCAAAGGGAATGTATTCTCCTAAAGGTACGAGCTTATATTTATTGTAGCGACTATAGGTTTCTCCGTCTCCTGTTAGAGTAAACAAACTATTAGTAAAGCTTTTACCTTTTCTACCGTTTGCACCAACCCAAGCAGGAACTTTTTCGCTAATTACTGCTTGATAAAAACTACCATCAATAATATCTTCCCAATAAAAAGGCAAAGCCCCTTCGGGAGTTAAGACAATATCTGCTCCCTGTTTGGCTAATCTTTGATAGCCTGAAGTATAACCAGCGATCGCTTTACGCCAACCTTCAGAAAATAGCTTTATTTCGTTCGGTATATTGCCTTGAATAATGCCTACTTTAAACGGTGCTAAATTATCTTTGGCTATGGGGATTTGATAAAGGTAATAACCTAATAAATGACTACAGACAAAAACTACTATAGGGGAAATAATTAAAACTATTTTATCTCGATTAGCATAATTTCGCCAGGTTAAACGGTCGCGGGACTCAGCGTCCCGCGCTGCGTTTAACTTCGTTAAAATAATCTCTCCTAATAGTCCATTTATAACAATAATTATCGCAGCAACGGTATTGTCTCCCGATATTTTTAATAGCTGTAAAATAATTAAATTGTGTGGACTTTGAGTATAGGCGATTGCGGGCCACCATAGAGGTGTATAGCTAGCTATTGTTTCTAAACTACACCACAAAGCTGCTCCAATTACAACTCTAATTAAAATATTTGAAATATTATTGTTCGTTTTTCGTGTAAAAAATCTAAATAAAACAGACCAGGTAATTGTTAATACCGAGCCACACAGAGTAATAAAAAGCCAGCAAAAAAGCGCGATCGCTAAACTAGCTAACCAGGGTACTCCCATCCAAGTCATTGGATGCACCCCAGTAATCCAAAATAAAGCCAAACCGTAATAGCCAAATCCCCACGCACCAGCTAAAATACCTGACTGTTGAATAGTCTTTTGTTGTCTGATTAATATCCATAAAGGAGCAAAAGCAAACCAGGCAAAATACCAGGCATTAAACGGTGCTGGTGCTAATCCCATCAGGATTCCGCTGAATAGAGCTATTAACAATGGTTCAATTCGGTGCTTGATAATCAAATTCTATACGTGGTGACTTAATTCTTTATCTATTATCCTCGATCTAGTCTGAGGTTAAATAATTCTGCTAAATAAAATAATTAAATAAATTCAATTTCAGAAGCATATAGCAATCAAGAATGATTTATAAGAAACCCTCTCTTATCTTGACTCCGTGTTCTCCGCGCCTCCGTGGTTTATCAAAAAAATATTTTCATGAATGACCTGGGATTGCTATATAAGCTTTGTAGTCGCTTTAATCCACTATTTGCCCCGAAGAACAGATCGCCTTTACCCAAAAGATAAGCTGCTGCGGTTGATGTACCGCCTAAAATAATTTTAGAGTCCGCTTCGCTGGCAGTAGAAAGAGCCACTCTACCTGGTAAATTAGAGCGAATAATCGGCGTAACTACATTTGCATCTGGACGTTGGGTAGCAACAATTAGATGGATACCTGCTGCCCTTGCCATTCCTCCCAAACGTTTAATACTGTCTTCTAAAGCCTTTCGGGTTTCTTTTTCGGTCATAAAGTCGGCATATTCGTCAAAGATACCAACAATACGGGGTAATTTATCTTTATTTGCTGCTTGCATTTGGTTATAAGCAGAAAGATCGGAACATCTTGCTGATTCAAATAGTTGGTAACGCTTTTCCATTTCTGCAACCAATTCATCCATTAAAACAATAGCAGCCTCGCTATCTTTGACTACAGGCGAAAGTAACCAAGGCATCTGTTCAAATTCAGCAAAGGTAACACGTTTGGGATCGACGAGAGCGATTTTAACTTGTTCTGGGGAATGACGGTAAATCAGACTGAGAAGAAGCGATCGCAAAAACTCACTTTTGCCACTTCCTGTAGTTCCTCCTACTAAAAAATGACAGGTGTTAGGATCGGCTAGATCGGCTTCTATTAACTTTCCTTCTAAATCAACTCCCAGAGCGATGCTTACGGCTGCGTCATTGGGTTTTAGCTGAGGTTGAATATAATCTTTAAAGTAGGCAACTTGACGATCTTCACGGGGTAGATCGACACTAACATAGCCAGCTTGGGTGGCAATTAAGGGAGGACGAGTTACCCCTAGCTGTACCTGTAAATCGGCAGCTAGTTTAAGGATAGACGCTACCTTTACTCCTCTACCAGGTTTTAATTTAATCCGAATAAAAGTAGTACCTGCGATCGCGCCGATATATTCTACGTTAACGTTAAAAGACTTGAGGATATCTACCAATTCTCGACCAATCGGTTCGGGGTCGATAGTTTGCTGGTTTGGCGACAATGGAGCAATTAAATAAGGCGATGGCTTATCTGGTATTTTATCTAAACTAATAGATGTATCGTCGCTAGAGAAGTAGCTTTGGCATTTTTCTTGTTGAGGACAAATGTTACATAGCTTCAAATTGCTAGTTTTTGGCGGTACATTTGCCTGCGATGGTTGCCACTCTAGCCACTGCTGCATTTGTTGCAGTTGATGAGGAATTACCTGATGTAGGTTAGTTTCTAATTCCGACCAAGTATAAAAGTATTCTTGAAATGGTAAAACACAATAGACAGCCGAGTCTACGGGTACTTTTTTAGCCTGCTGAACCATATAGCTGTATAAAGCAACCTGCGCTAACTGTGCCGAAGGATCGGCGGGGGCATAAGTTTTCAACTCAACTACACACAGACTGTTTTGGCTAAAGTCATATATCAGACAGTCCAATCTGCCGACTATAGATTGAATTTTACCATCGGGCAACTTGAAATTATGCTGTAGTTTAGATTCTGTAGCTACAAAGGTGCGATCGAATAGTTTATCGGGGTTGCAGTGAATGCGATTTTTAATTAATAATTCTGTCCATTTGTGAATTAAATTCCTGATTCCCAGCCAAATGCGCTGTAGTGTAGGTGCTGATGCCGATCGATCTTGAATTGCTGGCTGTAGATAGTCAGGAAAGAAGACGCTGCTGTAAAACATATTCTGCATCTGAAATGCGATCGCCTCTACTTCCAACTTTGCTACCGATGGCTCGAATAAAGCTCTAAACTGGGGTTCTTGTTTGACTATACGAACAAATTCATTAGCTAGCTTGTGAAAAGTATTGCCGATACCTGGAGTGCTAAATTTCGGCGTGAATAAAGTCTTACCCCCAAAATGTTTACTGAGATAAAATAAGCGCGGACACTCGACAGCAACCCGTACATCGGTAACGCTAAAAGAATTGGATGGTGGTGAAGGCATATTTGGCTCGAATTTTAATAAATGATCGTGAAGCGTGGCTAAATAAACCACGTCCATCTGTGCATATTTAATTTGTTCTTTAGTTAATGGTCTTTTTCCCCAGTCGCTTCCCTGTTCGTTCTCGATATCTGCTGAATTGAAGCCACATAATTCTACCGCCAGGGTTTTTAACTTCAGGTTGCTTGTCCCCAATACTTGTTTGGAAATATTTTTAGCAATTTTTAGGGTACAGGTAATATTTTTTGCTTCCTTCCCGCCAAGATATCTAAGATCGAAGCTAGCATTATGAAACACCTTTTCAATGCCAGGATTTAACATAATGCGATCGATAAATTCTGCTACTATTTCTGGCTTATTCAAAACATCTAAAATATAGGCGGATTCTCCTGTAGTATCTTGAGGATCGGCTAATACTTGGATTAATGATAATTTAGGGTTAGAAGTTTTCCAGTCGGCTATTTCCGTATCTAACCATAAAGTTTCAAAAGTTTTAATATATGTAATAAAAGCATGAATTTCTTCGACTGTCTCTAGATATTTTGACTTTGCTAGTTTTAGCATTAATTTTTTACTATCGTTTTTAATACTTTTCTTGTTTGAGATTAAGATTTAACCGACTCATTATTTTTTGCCTGCTACTGCTTGAGGAATCAAACAAATCGATCGCTCTTGAGGTTTAGCATCGGGGTTAACAACAGATATTTTTTGTTCTCTATCTAGTTCTTCAATTAGAGTTGCAATCTCTGCTGTTTCTACCTCTAAAAATTGAGATTTGGCCTGTTGAATTAGTGTTTCTTGCCCTAAGATGTGATGATGTTTTACTAAATTAAGTAAAAATTCTTTTACTTCTATAAATGGTTTAGTTGATTCGATAACTTCAGGCTGAGGTTCTGGGTCAGAACTACCCGAAACAATTTCTAAGTCTCGTAACAAAGTGCATTGATGTAAGACTTCGGTTTCTCGAACTAGCTTTTCTAAATCTGTCAGTTGTAAAGGTGCAAAATTTAATACTAAATCTCCAGAGCGCGCATCATTTACCAGCTTTTGATAGGTTTTTAAATAGTGAACCGATTCTAAACTTGCTTTGATATGTCGATGGGATGAATTAGTAAAAATCTGCTCGTATATTTGATATCCTCTATTTCTTATCGTGCCAACAGATTCGGAGCGAATCATAGTTAAGCTAACATTTCGTTTGGATTCAAGTGCTTTAACACAAGCTTTCATTGCATTGCAAAAGCTTCTTAAATTAGAATCTTCATTCCATAAAATACCAGCTTGAGACTGGTTTACTGAGCGATAGCTACAAGAATAGCTGGCGTATGTACCAGATAATAATCTAGGGTTTATGTCTTCAATCCTAAAAACTCTCATCGCCGTCATTAGCATTTCAACTAATTCTGGAGAAGATAACTGACGAATGTGTTTTATCTGGTTTTTGGTTTTATTAAATTGGTCTTGCCAAAGCAGTTTAAAAGCTGCTTCAATATCTGGTTTTGGCTCTATTATCTCGTCTGGTTTTTTAGATTCTTCATACAGTATTCCGCCATAACTGAGAGAGGCACGTAAATTTGCTTTACCTCCTGGATATTTTTCTACTAATTTTTGTTCGTCTAAAGGCGCAATATGTGAACTAGGTTTAGGACTTACTTGGGCATGAATAGGAGCTAATCTACTTGCCCAAAGAGCTTTTACCTGTTCTAAATTAATTTGTTTTAAGCTTATCTCTGGCTTTTGGATTCGAGCAAGATCGGCTTGAGGAATTGTTCGCTGACAACTCATCCAGATATCTCGAACGATACTAACAATTACCAAAAAGTTTTTGAGATTATTATTATGAAAAGCGGTATTAACATTAAAAATTGGACTAATATCTAAAGAACTATCGGGTAACTTAGCAGAAAGTTCTACCTGATCGAAACAAAGTACGATTGGCTTGTTATCGGTAGAAATCCGTCCAAAGTTGGCAATGATACCTTTGGCAGCTTCCTCTGTATCGATAACGCTACCAACTCCTAAAAGCTTTAGTTCTTCTTCACTAATGCTGTTACCTCGCAGCCAATCACAAGCGGAAAAATATAAATCGGGATTAGCTAGCGAGTACAATACCGTAAAAAAGTCTCTAGGCTGATAAATACCTGCTGGGTAAATACTTCTGAGTTCGTGAATAAAGTGATTCTTTGCACCAAGAATCCATTTTTTAATTCCGTTATCTTTGTAAGCACACAAGCCTTTTAGCCATAGAAGCAACTGAGACTCTTTTTCTCCTTCGGGAACGTGCATCAAGCCATCGACAGTATGACGCAGAGTATGTCGCCAAATATAATCATTGACCAAACACGGTTCGATATAAACAAAAAAAGCGCGATCGTTGAGAGTTTTTTTTAGACGACTCAATAAATAACTTTTACCACAGCCAGAATCGCCGGCAAGCAATACACTACGGGTATGGTTGTCTTTAATAACGGATTGAAGAATCGTTTCGATTTGCGTAATTGCCGATTGATGTATTGATTCGACAGTCGCCTTAGAAGACTGCTTGTCGTCTGTCCAAAAGTTACCCGTCGTAAACGTTACCGAATCGAAGGGATTGACTTCCCGTTGAATAATTTCTTTTAGTGTAGCCACAATAAAACCTCTTGCTTGTCTTGAAAAGTTGCTAAGATATGATTTCTTAATTAACCGTAAGGAAAAATAACGAACCGCCGACATCTTGGGGAATACCACCCTCTATTTGTTCTTTGCTGTAATGTGACGCTTCGGTTAAAGAACCTAATTCTAATTTGTCTTGTCGTTGAAGGCGATACAGCGCATCATTTAATTCTTTTCTCGATAGAGGTGGCTGTAATTTATCTCGCAGATGAAAAATCGGTAGGTAATTACCCGTACCCAATTCGCTGTCTAGATCGATAATTTTTTCTAAGATTTCAGAATCTGTCGGCTTTTCAACGATATCGGGTTGATTTGAGCCTAAATACTGGCGTAAAAAACTCAAATAATTGTTAACTAAATTGAGGCTGAGAGTACTACTACCGCTGGGAATATATTCTTTGGCTAAAACTTCTTTCCCCCGATCTTCTAGCCAGACTTGTTCGATCTTAGTTTCTGCTGCGGTAATTAAACCTCGTTCGATTAAACTGGCAATTAATTTATCGCGTTTTTTGGCTGGAGTAACGTTAGTATTTGTAGGAGTAATTGTCTCAGTAGCGCAAGCTTTAAGAATTTTTAGTTCATCTGCATCGAGGGGTAAATCTTTAGTATCTATCTTAAGTAAAGCTGAACCGGCAGAGTTAATCTTAATTTTGGTAATAGTTTCACTACAGGCGACATATTCGCGATCGCATAAATTACGACAAATACTTCTTGTCTCTGGCATTCTAGTCTTACTATTTGGCTTGAGGTCTTGAATTTTTCCTCGATAATTATCCTGACCAACTAGCTTGAGGAGAAATTTTAATTCTTTTACTTCCATGCTTCGCAATTTCAGTTCTTCATTTCCAGCTTATGCGGATCGCTTTTACAATAGCATTGATAGAAACACTGATTTGCTTTGATTTAGTTTAAAAAATGCGAACATTTCAAGAAGAAGAAAGTACAAAATTGCGTAAAATAGGATCGATAAAATATAAATACGCTATAAAATAACCAAAATAAAACCAAATCGCAATACCAAATAATCGCTATTAAATAATTTTTATGTCTGCTAAAAATATTATTATTGACTATAACGGTGAGGGAAAATGGTCGATGGAGCAAATTAATCTCCGCTATCATAATTATTGCAGACAGCTAAAAATAAATCCTCTAAATATTAGTCCCCGCACGCATAAAAATCTATGCTCTAAAAAAATCTGGATCTATCCAGTAATGTACGAAATTATTAAAGGAATAGAACTAGAAGATCGCTCCTGTAAAATTATTGGAGTAGAGTTAGTTGAAGAAAGCAACACAATGCCCTTTGGTCGTATTCTAAAATCGAATACAGCTAGAGCTTTAAGAAGAACCGATCTAGATTACAATCTACAAGAAAGATTGAGAAGAAGAATTATCTTCATGCTTATTAACGGTAATGTTCCTCGTGAGTATAAAGAGTACGCCAAGTTACTGAGAAAAATCGGCATCGACAGAGAAAATTGGCGAATTATCGAACATCACTTTCCTCAAGATAATCCTTACACTATGAGATATTATCAATATTTTAAAGAGTATTTATAATGCGATCGCATCTAAACATCTTGTTATTTAAAAAATAAGCAAAATTTAAGCTGTAAATAAAATATTTAAACTCTTAAACTTTGCCTATATTTACATCCTTTCCAAAACTTTTATACCTAATAAAGATAAGCCCAGCTTAATAGTACGTGCTGTCAAATCCGCCAAGATTAAACGCGAAGTTTTTATGGGTTCTTCTGCATTTAAAATATCGCACTGTTCGTAAAACTGATTAAACTTTTGACTCAATTCAAATAGATATAAACAGATCCGATTAGGTAATAAGCTCGACTCTACTTCTTTAATTACATCTTCTAACTGCAAGATATGTTTAGCTAAAGCCAACTCCGCATTTTCTGTTAATACGATCTGTGTATCGGCATCTATTTGAGAAAAATCAATATTTCCCTTACGACTAATACCTTGAGGACGTACATAAGCGTAGAGTAAATACGGTGCGGTGTTACCTTTTAGATCTAACATTTTATCGTAGTCAAACTTATAGTCTGAGGTACGATTTTGACTGAGATCGGCATATTTTACCGCACTCAATCCAACTACCTGAGAAACGCGATCGATAAATTCTGGAGTCTCTGTTCTCTCTTCTTCTTTCAACCTGGTTTCTAAATCGTTTTTAGCACGTTCTACCGCTTCGTCTAACAAATCTTTAAGCTTAACCGTTTCACTCGAACGAGTCTTAAATCTTTTACCGTCTTCACCCAAAACTAAGCCAAAGGGTACGTGAACTACTTCCACATCATCTGGTAATATTCCAGCTTTTTTAGCTACTTGAAACACCCCCGCAAAATGGTTTGCTTGTCCAGAGTCGGTAACATAAATAATCCGATCCGCGTCGTCTTCTTTTACCCGATATTTAAGTGCTGCTAAATCTGTCGTAGCATAGTTGAAACCGCCGTCAGTCTTTTGCACGATTAAGGGTAAAGGATCGCCATCTTTGTTAGTAAAGCCATCGAGGAAAACACATTTTGCACCCTCACTTTCTTCGAGCAAACCCTTTTGTTCCAATTCATTAACCATATCTTCTAAAAAAGGATTATAAAAAGATTCGCCTCTTTCTTCTATTTCAATACCCAGCAGATCGTAAATAACCTGAAACTCTCTACGAGACTGATCGCATAGCAGTTTCCACGCCCGACGACTATCTTCTGCACCAGCCTGTAGCTTAACTACTTCCTGTCTGGCGGTTTGCTTAAATTCTTCGTCCTCGTCAAAACGGACTTTGGCTTTTTTGTATAGAGATACTAAATCTCCGATATCCAAAGCATTAGCTGTAGTTAAAGCTTCGGGATATGCTTCTCTAAGATAAGCAATTAACATTCCAAACTGTGTCCCCCAATCACCGACATGATTGAGACGCAATACATCGTAACCGCGAAACTCTAAGACATTAGCGATCGCATCACCGATAATTGTCGATCGCAGATGTCCCACGTGCATTTCTTTGGC
This sequence comes from Waterburya sp., assembly GCA_965214815.1. Classification (GTDB taxonomy): domain Bacteria; phylum Cyanobacteriota; class Cyanobacteriia; order Cyanobacteriales; family Xenococcaceae; genus Waterburya. The sequence continues at coordinate 4,905,742 of CBDCCL010000002.1, read as the reverse complement.
AATATTAGGACTGGAAAAATCTACTATTACCTTAGCTGGTTGAACGCACCGAATACCCAAACGCGGATCGGGCTGAATTCTACTTAGTAATTGCCCAATATAATCCGATTTTAGCATAAAGTTAATAAAACCTGGCCCTGCAATAGTAGGTTTCTCACATATATCTTCTATTTGAAGATTGTCCATGATGGTTTGAGCGATCGCTCTGGGGTTTTGCTTGAGAGGTTTAGCAAGAGACAAGGCTACATTAGACTGATAGTCGCCAAATTTAGGGTTGTTTGTCGGCGCGATTAGCGGATCGGTATCTGCCAATTTTGGATCGATCGACACCAAAGCTTGACTTACAGAATCTTTAAGCTGTTCTAATATAGAAGTCATGTTCTTAGTTTATGTGAGCCGAAGATAGTTGTAGCCGACAAGCAGCTATTTCCAGAATAATTAATTTATCATCAATTTAGCCAATAGAGATGACTTAACAATTGTCGGCGTTGCACCCTTTGAAGGATGATTCTAAATTTTTTACGATTAATGGTTCTCTTAATCTCCTACTCTCCCAATCTCCTAGTCAGAACCCCGCCTTAAAAAGCGCACCGCCTGCGCCGAGGTTTCCTCGGCGTAAAGACGGAGCAAGAAGACGGGGCTTCCTCTGACTTCGTCAATCTCAACCATCATAAGATAGTGTAACGCTCAATTGTCTTTACAGTTTATCCCCCGTAGACAAGAAGATAGAACCTGTATGAGCTTGGGGCGCAAAAACATCTTCTACCGTAACCGCAATTTTTTTAATTGTTTTTGGCTCTAGATATGGCTGAGGAACAGCAATTTCACGAGTAAAATTCCCCGATTCGTCTACCTGAAAAACCGCACTCAAAATCGCTCCTTTATCATCGGTAGTATAGGGTACATCTTTACCCACTACCGTCCACAAAGCGTAGGCTTTATCCGAAGGTAGAGGCGGTAAATCGTTAGCTATCAAGGTTGCGCTCAAATTGCCGTGGGTAACTAGCTCGACTGTCGTTGTTGGTGGTAAATCCTCCCCTCGCAGTAAATAAGTATTTTTCTCTACTGGTAAATTGGGTGTAGCTATCCTAGTAGTTTGCCACAGACGATAGTTGATAATTCCCAAAATCCCAATCATTGCCAAAGCGACCGCGCCTAAAATGCCGACTATTTTAGACTGTCGTGGGGTAGATTCCCCCTCGTAGGCAGGGGCTATAGAAGCTGCGCTACCAGAAGCATCAACATTAGTTTTTTGAGCATCAGCGGTTGCTAAAATGCGATCGCGCAACCCAGATGGAGGAGTGATTTGTGGTGGTGCATAAGCCAAATCTAAAGCCTGCTGCATTGCCAATACCTGCTCGTTCAATTCGGGGTTGGCACTTAACATTTCTTCAAACAGTAAGGCTTCGGCAGGACTCAAATCTCCTAATACATAACCTGAAATTAATAGCTGTTCGCATTCTGTTGGTAGTTCTGACATGACGTTAAGAATGCCTCCCCAAATCGGTTAAAGCTTGGCGCAGTTTAAGCAAGCCACGACGCGATCTAGATTTGACTGTTCCCAAAGCTATATTTAGACGACTGGCGATTTCTGATTGGCTCAAACTCTGATAGTATGCCATCTTTAGTACTTCTTGTTCGTTACTCGATAGCTGTTGTAAAGCTTGCCGAACTTCATGCGATCGCTCTAATTGAGAAATATCTTCGATAGGATTTTCTGAAACTACCCTAGCATTTTCATCTGAAGATTGTTCGCGAAGTCTTTTCTGGTTTCTGCTGCGCGCTCTGAGACGATCTAAGGCACGCGATCGCGTTAAAATAGCTAAATAAGTACGTAAAGCTCCTCGTTTAGAATCATAAGAACATTCTTTAGTTAGGATCAAAAATATATCCTGGGTCAAATCTTCTGCTTCGGAAGTATTTTTCAGTAGTTGCAGTGCTATTCCGTAAACTAAGGCTGCGTGGCGATCGTATAAGATAGCTAAAACATTAGTCTGTCCGTTCTGCAATTGTAAAAATAAGTCCGCATCCGTCTTGGAAGAACGGCTGGGTGGTTCAAAAGACATATATGAAGACGAGGTATGGCACTCTAAATAATATCTCTTTTCCTAGCTCGTTCGAGTCGTCTTCATCATAAAATTACATTGTTAGTGTAGCGAACGCCAAAAACTAAGTGTAACAAAAAAAAATTAATGTTAACGACATACTACATTATCCGATCTGGATGTCAGGTTAAAAGAATAATGACTCAAATAATCTTGTTTAGGATTGAAGAGTCAGCTGACTCTTCAATCTCGTGAATCTATTGCTTATGCAACTATGGTTCTACTCAGAACTCTATTCTAGACAAAATCATAGTCAGCCGAACTATCAGCAAACGACATTTCATCATGACTGTTTAATGCCAGAGTAAATCCTTGCAGATTGAGGTCGTCGCCAGAGCCTATTTCGCCGATACTAGAGGCAACGCCAGTATCGAGATCGATACTATACAAAGTTGAATTAGTAACAGCAAAAGCAGCATTATCACCATTTTCTGAGGAGACAATATCAAATCCCGCTAGAGGATCGACATCGATTCCTAGATCGCCAACCGTAACCAAAGTTCCATCGTTTGGTGGATTTTGCAACAACAAGTCGTCTAAGAGAGTATCAATATCGTATAGCTGAGTACTATCCGTACCGTCAAAAGCGTTGGTATAGGCAGCACCAGTAACGTTAGGATTCATGCCATCACTGACATCGCCATCGGCAAAGGCTAACATACCATCGACGATTACTTCTCCCGTATCGACGTTGATGCGGAAATCTTGGTCGTTATCTCCTACTAAGCGCAGGCGATCTGCCACAGGATTAAAGTCAAATCCAGAAATAATGCCCCCTTCAAATGGCATATCGAGAGTGCTGACATAAGTTGCCTCGCCACTTTCTGCATCGATAGTATAAATATTATTTTGAGTATCAATACCGTAGATCGCACCATTAGCAGGACGGGTATCGATTCCTAACAGAACTCCATCTACTCCTGTCACCTCAGTAGAACTTGCATCAGCAGGATTACTAGGATCGAAAGAGATCAGAGTATTGTTATCATTCAAAGCGACAAATTTAGAATTATCTAAAATCTCTTCAACCGTTTGTGGGCGACCGTCAACCGCCGTTAATCCTAGTACATTAAGAGGATTGTCTGAGCCAACTGCTCCCAAATCGGAAGCTTCACCAGTATTGAGATCGATCGAATACAGAGTTGTATTAGTAACAGCATAGGCAGTGTTGTCACCTTCTACAGCCGAAACAATATCAAATCCCGCTAGAGGAGCGACATCAATTCCCAAATCGCCAACCGTAACTAATGTGCCATCGTTTGGTGGGTTTTGTAACAAAAAGTCGTTTAAGAGAGTGTCGATATCGTATAGCTGAGTTGAAGTAGTGCCGTCAAAAGAGTTGGTATAAGCAGCAGCAGTAACGTTAGGATTTACGCCATCACTGACATCGCCATCGGCAAAGGCTAACATCCCATCGACAATTACTTCTCCCGTCTCGACATTGATGCGGAAGTCCTGGTCGTTGTCTCCTACTAAACGCAGGCGATCGGCGACAGGATTGAAGTCAAATCCAGAAATAATGCCCCCTTCAAATGGCATATCGAGAGTACTAACGTAAGTCGCTTCGCCACTACTAGGATCGATAGTATAAATGTTGTTAAGAGTATCGATGCTGTAGACCATACCATTGGCAGGACGAGTATCAATTCCTAATAAAGCTCCCTCTACTCCTGTTACCTCAGTAAACTGAGTTTCTCCAGGATTGTCGGAGTCAAATGATACCAAAGTATTGTCGTCGGTTAAAGCTACTAGCTTAGAAGCTTCTGCGGGTGCTGCTTCGATTGTACCTGCTGCTACGGGTGCGGTAATGCGGAATGCCTCGCCGTCTTCTAGATCGGTTCCTGCGGGTGCTGTTCCCATTGCTGCTTCGTCGATCGCCTCGGAAGTCTCTAAAGGAATTGTTAGACCGTGGAGGACAATTTCTCGATCGCTCAAAGGCGTTAGATTATTGTACTGACGAAGTTCGTCTGGATTAGTCAGATCGAAAGTATAGGTCGTATCGAGATTGAATTCTGTACCAGAAGGAAACAGCTCGGCAGGATTAATTTCACCCTCTCCCGCAAGCTCTAAAAAATAGCTTAAAGGAGGCGTACCGTCTGGGGCTGCTTCGATCTGTTCTGAAGTTAAGTTGAGTACTACTGGACCGTAGCTAGGGCGACCTTCAAGGAAGTTAAGAAAGCCATCGCCATCAACATCACTACTTTCAAGAGTTGGCAAGATCGAGTTGGCTGCAATTCCACCATCGCCATCGAAAAAATCACCGTCGCCCTGTTCTAAAAGCGGATCGTCAGCGTTACCCAAAAATTGCCCGTGAATGTGAGCGACGTGAATCCCGCCAATATCTGTAAGATCTTCTAATCCATCAGCATCGATTTGTACTCTGACGGTGCGAGTATTTTTTTCGGGCGCATCGACAGTTATGGTAGCAGAACCAGAGGCATCTGAACCAAAATCAGCGTTGAGGGTTTTTAAATCTGCGGTAAATTCCATAAATGGTTAAATTTTGAAGGATAATTTGTATTTTGGACAATAAAACCAGCCTCATCTATTAAAGACAAGGCGAGCTTTATATATGCTTCTGCACTCGTGTGCATTTGTGAAGCCTGCATTAGCTGCCGTACAACCCTAATACTGATAATACATAGATATAGCACCTGCTATTCCCTAACTTCTATGTAATAGTAATTCAGATAAGATTGTCACGACCTACAGGAATTAACTTTTAATGCCTGTATTATTAGTACGTACCAATAGCAAAATTGGATTCATTTAATTTTTAATGAAAATCTGCCGACCAAACTGCTATGTAGATCCGATCTTTGGCATTGCGCTGAATAATGCCTTCTAGATCCCCTACTACGAAATTATGGCTTGATTTTTGACGGTAATATACTGCCTCTAGTTCTCCTTCTAGATTGCCAGTAACTGGGGCTGCTAAAAATTTGCTTAAAGCTGCTCGAACCATATTCAGATCGGTAGAAGGTGGAACGGCTATTTCTACCTGACGTAATTCGTTAGTTCGAGTGTCGAAGATGTATCCTAAGTCAATCCCCTCTAAAACCATATTTTCATAAGACCAAGCCATGCTGTTTGCCCAAAAACCTGGTTTACGCCAAACAGGTTCGCCTAAAACCTGAGTGACTTCGTTATCTTTAGTACCGGGTATGAATATTATCTCCTGAAGGTCTTTTATTAGTTCCTGTTGTTTAGTTTCAAGAGGATCTTTAGTATTGAGAAGCTCTGGGGTTGGCAGAAGAGATTCTTCTGGAAATGAGTCGATTAAACTTATTGGTAGTTCGTCTGGTTTGGAGTTAAAATAAAGCCATCCAAACCCTGCACCAGCAATCTGTAGACAGACAATCAAAAAAATCCAGGCTTTGGGCAAGTTTCTGCCAACACTAACCAAAGAAATTCGTTTCGATCGCAACGCCGATCGCATTTGGGCTGCTGAAGTAAAGCGTCGGTTGGGATTCAAGGCGATCGCGCGCTCGATTACTGCGTTCAAGTTGCTCCCAAATGCAGGGACGTAATGTTCGAGGTCGATGGTTCGAGGTGCAGAACCCGTTAGTAAATAAATTGCCGTCAATCCCAGGCTATAAAGATCGTTGCTATAGGCTGTTTTTCCTCTAGCTTGTTCTAAAGACATATACCCTGGTGTCCCTACTGCACTTGCCTCGTGGCAATCGTTAGAGTATCGAGCAACGCCAAAATCGATTAAGACGGGTAAATTATCCCCAGAACGTAAAATAATATTATTCGGCTTGATATCGCGGTGAACGATACCCAAACTATGAATGCACTCCAAAACTGATAATAAGTTGAGTAAAATTGCTTCGATTTCTGAGTCTGATAGCTTTCGTTGCGATCGCAATTGCTCTAGAGAAAGTCCCTCAATCCATTCGAGTGCTATATACCAAGAACCAGCATAATTAAAATAATCGTAGAACTGACAGATTAGCTCGTGTTTACCAGACAGCTTTTCTAATATTTCTGCCTCCTGTCGAAACGTTGATTCTCTAGTAGTCTTGAGTTTTGCCAAATCAAAAAGATTTAGCCGTTTGATAACACACTTACGAAGTTCTACTAAATCTCTAGCTAAAAAAACTTGACTGTGAGCAGTTGTAGCTATTAATTTATCAAGATAATAGCGTCGGTTTAATAATTTGTTTTTTACATTTAAGCTATTAATAATATCCAACTTAATATCTCTCAGACCTTTTTAGTACCCAGCACTTTTGTTTGTGTTTAATTAGTACGCCAATCGATTAAAATTGGTTTCATAAGTAGTAAAGATTTTGCCATTACACTCGCACTCTTCTCAATCGGTCTATCGATTCAAATTATGAAGAACCAGAACCATTGCTTTAGTTAGCATAAGAATAAAAATATCGCTTATATTGAATTATAACAAATTACACTTTAGTCTCAAGCAGTTTTTTTTGAGTTACTACTTTAGTGTAGAGTTGGTTCGTAGCGAAGATTTTTTAAGCATCTACGATCGAGAGCCTTACAACTGTCTTGATGATGAAGAGATGCCCACCCGAAAGCTAGACCTAATTAGGCGAGGAAGTATTAGATCGAATAAAAGAGCGATCGCGCCACCGCATCTAGCACGAGTGTCGGACGTGGGGGGGGGTACTGTTTACCAAAATCCTCGCTTACCGCTAGGCATAATTGTCATCCAGTTAGTTTTGACTTGTTCTAGTTGCTCTGAGGTCAAATTTGTCTGGGTAAGGTTAGCACCACAAAGATTAGCACCTTTAAGCTTACTATTTTTGAAGTTAGCATAGCTCAAATCTGCTCCTCTCAAATCGATTCCTTCTAAATTAGAAGATCTAAAAAAAGCTTTATTAAGATTGGCATTACGCATCATGGCTTGACGCAAATCGCAGTTAGCAAAATCTACTCTAGTTAAATTTGTTCCCTGTAAATTTGTTTTAATTAATTTCGATCCGTGAAACTTAGATTCAGATAGATCTACTTTTGATAAATCCTGCATACTCAAATCCTTTAAGCCGAAGTCTTTTCTACCCGATAAATAAGCTTCTAAAACTTCTGGGGCAGAAATTTTTTCGGGTTTTTTGGGTGTAGAAATATGTGGCATTGCACTATTTCTAGTACGTTTTAGATTCGATCTAATGCTGTTTCTTGAAAATTTAGATCCCGATGCACTACCACCACCTGCATAACGAGAAGATCTAGCACTAGGTACATTGCGACGAGAAGTTATGCCAGTCCGAGGAGAATTACTGTTATTGCCCGTCGATGGATAACTGAGCATACTTTCTGACAGACTATCAGCATGATTTTCAATATCCAATGCCTGCAATGCTTCACTAGCAGTTTTATAACGGTTTTTAACTGCAACCTCTAACATCTTACTCAAGATCTCAGCAAAGCTATCGCTCACCTTAATATACTTAAACCAGTCAATATCTCCAGTAATCGGATCGCAGTCCATGTTTTTTGGTGATTTTCCACTCATCAAATACATACAGGTAACACCAAGAGCATAGACATCGCTGGCGTAAACGGGACGCATTGCTAACTGTTCGGGAGGAGCAAAACCAGGAGTTCCAACAGCAAAGGCAGTTAATGCGCTATCTGGTGAACCAGCACCAGCACTATCAATCTGGTTTTTAACTACGCCGAAATCAATTAAAACCAGCTTATTGTCTATTTCACGACGAATAATATTGGCAGGTTTAATATCTCGGTGAATAACCTTCTGAAGATGAATATCCCTTAAGATAATCAAAATTTCTTTTAATACCTGTCGGGCTTTTTCTTCGTTTAAAACCCCACACTTTTTGACTTCTTGCTGAAGATTATCGCCTTTTACAAATTCTTGAATTAAATAAAACTGTTGACGGTCTTCAAAATAATCTAATAGTCTGGGTATCTGAGGATGATTTCCAATTCTACCCAGAGTTCTAGCTTCTCGCTCGAACAACTCTCTGGCCATCGACAAGAAATTAGGATTATCTGTATTCGGACGTAACTGCTTGATAACGCATAAAGGTTTTCCTGGAAGAGCAAGATCTGCTGCTAAAAAAGTAGCTCCAAAACCGCCTTTACCCAGACCTTTCAATAGATGATAGCGACCGTGCAGTAACAGCTTCGACCCACAAGCTTTACATAGCTTAGATTTAGGATGATTTACAGGTTTTGGACAAGATGGATTTAGGCAATAGCTCATTCAAAATACCTATGAGGCTCTGTCTGATGGATGATTACTCGTTCGCAAATACACGAATGAGCATCGGTACATATAGCTAGAAACGGGTTTGAATACTATTTATAGCTATTTTCTTCACCAGCATATCCTACATTTTTTAAAATCAGTTGAGAGAAACTGCTTATTCGCTAACTTAATCTGTGGCTTATGGGATCGACCTAGCCAAAACTGCTTCTATAAAAATCGTTTCAGCCGATATCTAGTCCATCGTCTTCTCTGCATTCTCTGCGGTTTATAAAAAAAATGTTTTCATCAATGATTCAGGATCGCTATAGCGATCGATTATTTATTAAATATCAATTAAAATCTAAATATAAGAGATTTTTTTGTATAGTCATAGAGAGTAAGTTTTATTTTGCCATTTTAGCTAGCTGAAGCAATTTCAGTTATGGACATTGAAGCAGTAATAACGTTAGTAGACCAAGAAGTCTATCGTTATACGAACAAACATCTTAACGACTTGCAACAGGCTATTATTACTAAAGTTTGGCAGGGTCGAAAATATTTAGAAATTGCTAACGAATACGGCTGTACCGAAGGACACGCTAAAGACACAGGTTCGCTACTATGGAAACTACTATCTTCAGCTTGGGGCAAAAAGGTCACAAAGGGCAATTTTCGGACTTTAATTAAAAGACAGTTTGATTTATCCGGCATTGAAGCAGCAAGCGCTAATAATGTCCAACAAAACGGATGTCAGACAATAAATAATCCAAATTTTGTCGGTAGACAAGAGGCGATCGCAACGCTACAAAATCTGGTCGATCGCGGTAACAAAATTATTGTTTTGCAGGGTAAGGGAGGAGTAGGTAAAACTACCCTGGCGCAAGAGTTTTTATTTGATGGCGGTTTTGAAATTACTTTAGAAGTTTTGATGGCAAAAGAAACGAGTAACGTTGTTTCGGCTGCTGCTGTAGTTGAAGAATGGTTACAGCGAGATCTTAACCAAGATTCGGGTAAGGAATTTGGCGTTACTCTGGCCAGACTCAAAAGATATTTAGAACAACATCGAGTCGGAATTTTAATTGATAATTTAGAACCTGCTTTAGATCGAGACGGTAGGTTTATTGCGGTAAATCGAAACTATATCGAACTGTTACGAATTTTAGCCGATCCTAAAGTTCAGTCGGTAACTATAATTACTAGTCGCGATCGCATGAGCGAAGCTGAGGTAAATGTAACTCACTACCGTTTACCTGGATTAAACTTTGAAGCTTGGCAACAATATTTTACCGCTCATCAGATCGAACACGACAGCATCAAACAAATTCATCATACTTATGGTGGTAATGCCAAAGCAATGGGTATTATTTGCGGAATTATTCAAGAAGACTATGCTGGCGATGTTCGGCAATATTGGCAGGAAAACCAGCAAGATCCATTAGTTGAAACCGATTTAAAAAATTTAGTTGCCAGTCAGTTCGAGCGTCTTCAAAAGCTAGACGAGCGAGCCTACATATTGTTGTGTCGTTTAAGCTGCTATCGCTATCAAGATTGGGCAAAGGTCGATCGAGCAGGACTATTGTGTCTGCTGTGGGATGTAAAAACTAGCAAGCAAAGAGTAATTAAATCTCTGCGTAATCGTTCCTTACTAGAGTCTGACAAAGGGCGATACTGGGTACATCCTATAGTGCAGGCCGAAGCCAAATTAAGACTTCAATCTTTACCAGACCCAGAAAAATCGCATCGACAGATTGCCGAGTTCCTTACCGACAGTATAGTTAAGATCGATAATATTCAAGACGGTTTAACTGCTTTAGAAGCCTATCATCACTACGTTACTATCCAAGACTATGCAGCAGCAGCAAGGGTAATTCTTCATAGCCGAGAAAACCAGTGGGGGCAGTTTTTAACTCTAGGAGCAACTCTTTATCGTTTGGGCATTATTCAGCCTTTAGAGTCGGCGATCGACCGAATTATCGATCGCATCGAACACCATCGCCATCGTAGTGAATTAAACAATATTCTAGGCGATTTATATTGGACCACAGGAAAAGTTCATCAGGCGATTGCCTGTCAGCAAAAAACGATTGAAGCTAGTCGCCGAAGCGATCGCTCAATTCCACGAACGCAAGAAAATAGACACGAGCTTTATTATTGGCGAATGCTAGAAGTAGATTCACTACTTAGTTTGGGTCTGTATTATATCGATCTAGGAGAACTAGAAAAAGCAGCCAATTCATTTAAACAAGTAATCGATCTGGCTCAGAATACCAAACACAATTCTTGGTCGGAAAAAGCAACCATCTCCTTAGCACTAGTCAATTCTTTTATCGATACTTCTATTCCCATAGATCCTCTAGTTCCCAGGCTATATCATCTGATTATCGACCTCGAAGATCCTTTCTACAACACGGGACGTTTTGCTTACTTCATGCAAATGTTAGGACAAATATTTTTTAACCATCGGCAAATTGAACCTGCAAAAATTATCTGGCAAAGAGCGATCGCCTTTTCTAAATCCAGTCACTATACTCAAATTGAAGCTAAATCTTTAATTGGCTTAGGTAACATCGAACGTCAAGCCAATAACTTCGAGATAGCTTCCGCTTATCACCAACAAGCAGTCAAGTCTCTAGAAGCAATTACCGCTAAATGCGATCTGGCAGAAGCTTACTTTCAGTGGGGAATCACTTTACAAAACAAACGTCAAATTGCCGAAGCTAAAGACTGTTTGTTTCGGGCGATCGCTCTCTATCAAGAAATTGTCGCCCCAAAACAAATAGCGAAGATTGAGTGTTTTGTCAACAGATCTTTTACCTAAAGTTAGAACTAACAAATCCTTTGTGAATGCGCCGTTTTTTAACTTGGCACTGTTTACTGTTAACTGAATTATCTTCTTCTACGTCCACCGCCAAAGCTACGTCTTGGACTTCTAACTCCACTGCTACCGAAACCACTAGGACGCTTTAGCTGTTTAGGTCTACTGTTACCTGAATTACGTAAGGTACTAGAACCTACTCCCGAACCTGTAGCACGACTATTGTTTTTTACAGTTCTACCAAGCCGATTGTTAGTGGCGTTGCGAATACTGCCAGTAGTTCTTAAAGTACGTCGGTTGCTAACCGCTGCTGGAGGTGCATTATAACGATCTTGATAACGATTGACCGCTTGAGAATAGCTTTGTCCATAGCCACCATAACCTGTCATAATTCCCCCTGGCTGATATACGGGGGGAACATAATATTGAGGTCTAAACAACATACTGGCGATCGCTTGTCCTGCCAAAGCCCCTGCAAAAGGAGTCCAGAAGTTAGATTCTCTTCTCACTACTACTGTTTGGGGTTGACCCGTCTGAGGATCGTTTACCGTTTCGGTAACGTTATGAACGTATTCGATTTTAAAATCCTCAGTTAAATACATTACAGGCTGACCATTTTCTACCTCAAGATAGGTTGATTCCCCGTTGGCTGCTGCTTCTGGAGTAATCCGAGCCATTTGAATCTGGTCTGTTTGTAATACGGGAGGCGTTCCTGGAGGCGTATCGAGCAACATTAGGCTATATTCGCCAGTCGCATCATCGTAAGTAGCTTGCTGTACGGGATACTTACCATCACTAATCGAACTGGGTGCAGTCGAAACATTAGCATTATTATTAAAAGATGGTTGAGTAGTCGTCGGTGTTGATGAGCTACAGCCAATAGTAGTCCAGCACAAAGACAACGACATGAATAGAATTACAATTTTGCGTAACATAATAGAAGTTCTTATTTCGTCTATTTTTGATTGTAGAACTTTATTTAACCCGAATGTCGAAAAGAATTCTCTGTTCTTCTATAAGGTAGGGATGAATTTTCGACTAATAAATCAACATCTTTTATGCTTTATCATTTTATGGTATCATGGTAAACGTGATTAAAGTAGCACAAAAAATACGACTATATCCAGATTCCGAGCAGCAGCAGCAATTAGCAAAAGCTATGGGCTGTAGTCGCTTTTGGTGGAATTATGCTCTCAATATTTGCAATCAAACATATAAGGAGACAGGTAAAGGGATATCTCGTAGTGGCTTAAATGCTTTGCTACCTAAGCTAAAGAAAGAATATGAATGGCTAAAAACTGACGTATATTCTCAATCTTTACAGCAAACTACTCTTAATCTATCTCGTGCTTTTATTAACTTCTTTGAGAAGAGGGCTAGATATCCTCGATTCAAATCTAAACATAGAAAACAATCTGTAGGGTTTCCACAGCATACATCTATTCAAAGCGACTATCTGAAGCTACCTAAAATTGGTTTAGTTAAGGCGGTATTCGATCGTAGATATGCAGGAAAAATCAAGACTGTAACTATTAGTAAAGACAGTTCAGATAAGTACTTTGCTTCTATTCTTTATGAAGTTGAAGCCTGTTTTGTAGCATCTTCGGGAGACAAAATTATTGGCTTAGATCTAGGTATCAAAGATCTAATAATTGCCCATGATGGCGGTAAAACAAGTAAATACAATAACCCTAGACATTTCAAAAAACATGATAAAAATTTAGCTCGTAAACAACAAAAATTAGCCCGTAAACAAAAAGGTTCTAACACTAGAGCCAAAGCTAAAAAATTAGTAGCTAAGATTCACGCACGAATAAGTAATGCCCGTCATGACTACTTACACAAGCTAAGTAGAAAATTGGTCAACGAAAGCAAAGTCATTGTGGTTGAAAATCTCTTCTTGAACGGGTTGCTCATGGGGGAAACCCCCAAGACCGCGCCCGTCCGCAATGTAAAGGGTATGGTGCGTAACCACAAATTAGCTCAAGCAATATCTGATTGCAGTTGGGGAATGCTTATCAATTTTCTGAGTTATAAGCTTGAACGAGAAGACAAAAAACTTGTAGAAATTGATAGATTTTTTCCTAGTTCCCATATCTGCCCTGAATGCCTAACTCAGCAACCAAAAATGGATCTCTCCGTTAGGAAGTGGATCTGTGTCAATAGCGCGTGTAATGCTCATCATGACAGGGATGAAGCTGCGTCTAAAAATATTAGGGCAGAAGGAATCAGAATACTAAAGGCGGATGGTGCAGCCGTCTCTGCTAGTGAAGGGAGCGTAAGACAAGATCGGGGTCGCAAGACCAAGGTAATGCAGCACCCAGCGAAGCTAGAAACCCCACCTCACAGGAGGTGGAGTAGTTCATCTACTCAACTTACGGAAAATACTAAAATATCTAAACTATAAATAGCTCTCGCATTCTGTCTGTATCGAACTATAAGTGACAAATATCTAGGTTAAATTCAAAAATAACGCTAATATTAGTAAAAATAGCGCGCTCGTAAATTTTTAATGGTCGATAGTCAATCTAGAGCGGATTTCCCGCAACTACCTCAGAATGCTGTAGTCAAATGTTCTTTATTGTCGGAGGATTGGACGGTTGCAGATAGTGCCAAGCTATACAATATTGAAGGTTGGGGAGAACCTTATTTTAAGATTGCAGGGACGGGAAACGTTACAGTTTCGCCTCAGAGTACAGTAACGATAGATTTGGTAGAAATAATTGAATCTAGCAAAAAGCAGGGCATCAATTTGCCTTTGTTAATTCGCTTTCCCGATCTTTTGGGCGATCGCATTGCTAGGCTATATGACTGTATGAATACTGCGATCGCTCGCTACGGCTATAAAGGTAAATATCAGTCGGTGTTCCCAATCAAATGCAATCAAAACCGCCAAATAATTGAAGCCGTAGTTCGTTGTGGTAAACCATATCAGTTTGGTTTAGAGACAGGTTCAAAACCAGAATTAATTATTGCTTTAGCTATGTCTTCTGTGGCAGATGGCTCGTTACTATTATGCAATGGCTATAAAGATCGAGCCTATATTGAAACTGCTTTACTGGCAGCTAAATTGGGACACCAGCCAATTATCATCATCGAACAACTCCAAGAATTAGCCTCCGTGTTGGCGATCGCCGATGAACTAAATATTAAGCCAATTTTGGGTGTACGTGCCAAGCTGGATACAAAAGGGATTGGTAGATGGGGTAATTCTACAGGCGATCGCGCTAAGTTTGGTCTGACGGTAAGCGAAATTTTACAGGTAGTGCATCGGCTAAAGGCGACAAACCAGCTAGATTGTTTGCAGTTGTTGCATTTTCATATTGGCTCGCAAATTTCTGCCATTAAAACAATCAAAGATGCTATTCGTGAAGCCAGCCAGATATACGTGCAGTTAATCGAGTTAGGGGCAAAAATGCACTATCTCGACGTAGGCGGAGGTTTGGCTGTGGATTACGATGGTTCAAAAACCAGCTTTTATGCCTCAAAAAACTACAATATGCAAAACTACGCTAATGATATTGTGGCACAGGTAAAAGACGCTTGCGATCGCGCCAAGGTCGCAGTTCCCACTTTGGTTAGTGAAAGCGGAAGGGCAATCGCTTCTCATCAATCGGTGTTGGTCTTTGATGTACTCGGTACAAGCAGTAAGTCATTCGATGTACGACAGCCAGAAGGTGAGGCCCCTTTAATTTTACGTAACTTTTGGTTGACTTATCAAGAAATAGAACAAACCAATCTACAAGAAAGTTATCACGATGCCATTGGATTTAAGCAAGAGGCTTTGAGCTTATTTAATTTAGGCTATTTAAGCCTGAGCGATCGCGCTTTGGCAGAAGAATTGTATTGGGCTTGTTGCGCTAAAATTTCGCAAATTCTCGAACGCTGTGAGGACATCCCCGAAGATTTAGAAAATTTATCTGTAGTTATGGCATCTACTTATTATGTCAATCTATCAATTTTTCGCTCTGCTCCTGATGCTTGGGCGATCGATCAGCTTTTTCCAATTATGCCTCTACACCGTTTGGATCGAAAACCGATTGCTAAAGGCATCTTAGCTGATATTACCTGCGATAGCGACGGAAAGATAGACAAATTTATCAATCGTAAGGAAGCAAAAGTTTTAGAACTACATCCTGTAAACGATAAGTCATCTCCTTACTATTTGGGAATGTTTTTAGTTGGTTCGTATCAAGAAATTATGGGCAATTTACATAATCTGTTTGGCAAGACAAATGTGGTGCATATTGAAACGACATCTACAGGTTATCAGGTATCGGCGATCGAGGGAGATACTATTGCTGAAGTTTTGAACCGTGTAGAATACGACAGTAAGGACTTATTAGAAACTATGCACCGTCGTGTAGCAATAGCTTTGCAAGAACAAACTATTACTGATAAAGAAGCTCAAAGGCTATTACAAAATTACGCTACTGCTCTTGATAGCTATACCTATTTAAACTAGCTAAATAATGTTACGCACTGATTAATTTGCGAAGGTAGCTATTAGCTTTTTTAATTCGATCCCAGGTATTTTAGTGATAAATAGCAAAACACCCTCGATCTGGTTCATAATTTAAATGGCTTTATTAAATAATTAAACCTGTAGTTATTGAAAAATTGCCATAGAAATTGTAAATTATGTCCGATCTTGGCTTAGAAAATATATTTAATCGCTTATCTAAAAGTCTTGCTGAAGATAAGCTGATACAAAGCGTAACCGACGACCTGAGAAAGCAACTTATGGTCGATCGCATAGCCTTGTATTATTTTTATCATCATTGGTTGGGAAGAGTTACTTTTGAATCTCTAAGCTCAGATGACTATTCTATTTTTGGCTCGACAGGGCCAGATGACTGTTTTAATGATGAATATGCTGCTCTGTATCTAAATGGTAGGATAAGTGCGATCGCTGATGTAGAAACTGCACCGATCGCTGAATGTCATCGGGAATTTTTAAAAGGAATACAGGTGAAAGCTAATTTGGTCGTTCCAGTTTTAACCTCTAAAGGGTTGTGGGGTCTTTTAGTGGCACATCATTGCCAAAGTCCTGTAGATTGGTCGCAACATCAAGTTGAAGTAATGCGTGCCAAAGCAAAAACTCTGGCTTTATCTCCGACAATTAGCGACAATTAATATATATTTACTGTTACACCAAAGAGCGATCGCTATATTGTATGGCGATCGCTTTATACTATTTTCAGACTATTTATTTATAATATTTTATAGTTTAATTAGGACATTTATTACCTATTACCTACGAGCAGTTAACTTAACTTGTTTTAACTTAACCTCGTGCGACTATAATATTTGATTAAAAACCAACGCCATTAGCATCAATACCTATAAGCAGATCTAATTCAGATTCAGACAGAGCATCGCCACCGTAATTATCGTATTGAGCGATCGCAGCAGAGGCAAACGGTGCGTTATAGCCAGTGCCAACCTCATTAGTCTTGACATCATCACGGCGATCGTTATGAGAATAATCATTTGCTTTACCAGGTCCACCGACAATAGCACCATAAAGAATGTTTTGCGCGATATCAGTCACTCCCGAACCGTTGACTGGATGAGAACCTCTGTGGTGAGGACGTAGAGGATAATTATCACCAAAACCAATCATATAGCTATAATTTTTAGAGTTATCACCCAAAACATAATCCACTTGTCTAGTTGCAAACTTGCTATAGGCTTTGTTTGGATTGTTTGGTTCGATAAAATCGTTATACCATTCAGCAGCAAATGCCGTAGACATAGCGATCGGCACGGATGCCCAAGGAGTACGATGAGCAAAGCCATCTGGTGTATGGTTGACCTCACCTTTGCCCTCTACCCAAGTATCGAGCCACTTTTCAACCTGTCCTTTAAAGAAGGGGTCGCTACTTTCAGTTGCCAAAATCATCGCTGCACCATAGGAGTGGTCATCGGCTGCATAAGTCCAGTCGCCCAAACCACCAAGGTTATTTCTGAAATAGTCCTCGGCTTTCTTAAGATACTTTGAGTCTCCAGTAGCTTTGTACAACCAAGCACCACCCGCTGCTAATTCGTCCCAATAGCCACTCCAGCTAGTATACATAGGGGAAGCTTCGGGTACAGAGTCTGAGTATTTGCCTTTATAGGTTTCGGCAAAATCGTAAAGAGCCTCCGCGTTTTTAAGTAGCTTATTGGCATAGGCGTTATCGACTCCGCGAAATAGCATCGAAGCTGAAGCTAAAGCCGAAGCAGTTCCCGCAGCAGCATCAGAACCAGGACGAGAAGCATCGATGTAGTAAGACTTGCGATCGGTGACTTTATCGATCTCTTCGGGGGCTACCCAGTGGGAGTGATCGCTTTTATCTCCTACCTGTACCCAAAGACGCTTGGTTTTGCCCGAACTATCAGTTTCGTGAGTTTTGAGGAAATAATCAGTACCCCATTTGACAGCTTCTAGTAGTTCATCAAACTGTCCCGAACGTTGGTAGGCTTTCTGATAGTCGATCCCACCCCAAGCCAGCATAGTACTACTCCAGGTCATCGGCTGGACGAATTTAATATGATCTCCAGCATCGAAGTATCCGCCTTCTAAGTCGCGTCCGACATCGGATCCATCTTTCATCGTCGAGTCACTGCGCCATTCTATGCGGTTGTCGGGTCCTAGATCTCCAGAACGATTAGCTTCAAAGAAGAGGAAGTTTTTCTGTATGGCTTCACCATAGGCGAACTTTCCTTGTTGCTTGGTAGTCTCAAAGGTGTTTTCTTCTTGCTCGGTAGTCTCAAAGGTTTTCTTTGCTTGCGCTTGTTTCACCAAATCAGACTCTTCAACTTGCTTGATAGATTCCTTGTTAGAATCAGCAAACGAAAATTGGGGCAAAATTGGCTCACTAGTAGGATTATTACCTTCGTCAACAATTAAAGAAATATGGGCTTTATCTCCTTTGTTCAACGTTTTATTATCTTCCGTTCCAGAAATATAAGTTTTACCATTCTGCGTAGATACTTTTGCTCCGTGAATTTCATCTATCTCATAATTATCGGGAAGAGAAACTTCGATTTTCCAATTTTTAGTATTAGCAAGTGCTTCTAAATCTAAAGCTATTCTGTGGTGTTGACCCCAATCAACATCAATTTTAGATTCTAAGTTTAAAGTATCTCGTTCGACCAAAGTAGATTTGTTATTAGAATCAGCAAACGAAAATTGGGGCAAAATTGGCTCACTAGTAGGATTATTACCTTCATTAACAATTAAAGAGATATGGGCTTTATCTCCTTTGTTCAATTTTTTATTTTCCCCCGTTCCAGAAATATAAGTTTTACCATTCTCCGTAGATACTTTTGCTCCGTGAATTTCATCTATCTCATAATTATCGGGAAGAGAAACTTCGATTTTCCAATTTTTAGTATTAGCAAGTGCTTCTAAATCTAAAGCTATTCTGTGGTGTTGACCCCAATCAACATCAATTTTAGATTCTAAGTTTAAAGTATCTCGTTCGACCAAAGTAGATTTGTTATTAGAATCAGCAAACGAAAATTGGGGCAAAATTGGCTCACTAGTAGGATTATTACCTTCATTAACAATTAAAGAGATATGGGCTTTATCTCCTTTGTTCAATTTTTTATTTTCCCCCGTTCCAGAAATATAAGTTTTACCATTCTCCGTAGATACTTTTGCTCCGTGAATTTCATCTATCTCATAATTATCGGGAAGAGAAACTTCGATTTTCCAATTTTTAGTATTAGCAAGTGCTTCTAAATCTAAAGCTATTCTGTGGTTTTGACCCCAATCAACATCAATTTTAGATTCTAGATTAAAAGTATTTTGATTAACTAACATATTGTTCACCAGTAGCTTGTATTTTGAAGATAAAAATGAGTTTAAAATGAAGAATTAATAGTAAGAAACCGAGTAACTTTATCTGTTCTTTATCTATCAATGTATCTACTTTATCTTTGCTTCATAAACAAACCTGTGACGATGTAGCTGAAAAATTATGAGAAAGATCACTTGTCGGATCACACATTGTAGTAACTCGTGTTTGAGAAGGAGAAAACAGCTAGGAATTTTAGCCGTATAACTATATGAACGTCGCCAGTAGTAAGAAATACGTTCTCTATATTTATTGAAAATTTCCAGAAATTATATTAATTTCAAATTGAATATGAAGTATTTGAGATTCAAAGTCGTATAACGACACGAGTTTTGCTAAGGCTTATCGATGCGATCGCCTAGGGTTAACAAAGCCTCATCGCGCTCTAATTAGCGACAACTAATTTTGACAACTAGGGCAAAAATGAGACGATCGCCCTGCTAACTTAATTTTTTCAATTGCTGTACCACAGACGCGACAGGGTTGTTCTTTTCTGCCATAAACTAAAGCAGCATCACCGTAATTACCACTTACCCCTAATAAGTTAAGAAAATCGCTAAAGGTAGTACCACCCTTATCTATAGAAGTTTGCAATACATCAATAATTGCTCGATGCAGTCGCTGCATTTGCTTGCTAGTCAAATCAGCAGCGATCGTATTGGGTAAAATACCACTTTTAAACAGGGCTTCATCTGCATAGATATTGCCCATACCCGCAACAATACTTTGATCTAAAAGTAGAGTTTTAATATGGCGACGACGATTAGCTAACTTTTGAGCGAAGTATTCTAGAGAAAAATCATCGGCAAAAGGTTCTGGTCCTAATTTCTGCAACCCCGTAATGACCGATTCAAGTTCTACGTGAGGCGGAACATACCATAATTTACCAAAGGTACGAGTATCGACGAAGCGTAATTCTCGATCGCCGTCAAAAAGCAAACGGACGCGGGTATGTTTATGTAGAGGAGAATCTTGGGGTAGCCATAATAGCTGTCCTGTCATCCGCAGGTGAACCCCCAACCATCCAGCAGGTGTTGACTGTAGTTTGGCTAGCAAATATTTACCCCGTCTTTGCCATTGCGCGATCGCTATTCCTGTAACGCCCCGTTTGAATTGTTCTACTTCAGCAGGATAAGCTATAGTCCTGGCTAACAGAACTTCAACTTTTTGAATAGGTTGGTTGAGGGTTAAGTTATTTAATCCACGTCGGACGGTTTCTACTTCAGGTAGTTCTGGCAAGATACTTATATATATGGCTAGCAGTTAAAGGTATTTTACCAGTCCCTACCTATAAGACATAACTACTCTTTATCCTTTTACCAATGTCGAAGATAAGCGAATCGATTAGTAGAACTATACTTCTTCGGCAAAGCTTTGAAGGGGAAAAAACTCAAATGGTCCAGCAATCGAACCCCAAATTAGTTCGTCTGTTTCAGGATCTCTACCGCGATCGTAACTAGTTAGTTTATTGTCGGTAATTTCAAAACTGTTATCTAAATAAGTTATTTTGCCTTTTCGTTCTACAATACAGGCTTTTCCAGGCTTTATCTGTCCTTGAAAACTTTGTCCTGTCCAGATAACATCCATATCGCAACCATCCATCTTTTCGATCGCATCAGATGTGAGGGTGCTTAATAACTCTAAATCGCGAGATGCACCATAAAACTTTTCTTGCTCTTTCACCTTGAAGTTTTCCAACTCAATGCGATCGTCTACTACACTCAATTTAATTATTCGTAAACGATAGGGTTGGTCGAGCATAAAGTCATAAGCCTGTTCTAAAAATAAGCTAGTCCCGTCTAACAAATCGTTGGGTAAAGGACGCATACAAACACGAATATGAGCAAAGAAAGGCGGATTGGCGTAAGCTTGGGCTTGATTACTAAAGTCTGATGCCATCCAACTGGCAAGAGTAGTTACATCTTGAGAATGAGTCATATCATTTATTATTTAGCATTTATCATTAAACATTTAGCATTTAGCTAGCTGGTTAATGTTCGATCGTTTATGTACTTGCTAAAAGTTTAAAACTTTTACGTAGTGCGATCGTTAACTATTTACAGCAATAAATTTGCTTGCACGAGTAATATTCTATCTGCTGCATGAAAGCGCGAGTCATGAAACTAGAACAATCGATACTTAATAACTTAATTACTCATTGTTTCAAATGATTTACTAAAGCCTGTAAACCCAAACGATAACTTTCCTTACCAAAACCGCTAATTTGTCCGATCGCTACTGGGGCAATATAGGAATGATGCCTAAATTCTTCTCTAGTATATATATTGCTTAAATGCACCTCTACCGTTGGTATCCCAACTCCTAAGAGTGCATCTCTAATTGCTACGCTAGTGTGGGTGTAAGCACCAGCATTAATTACAATCCCTTGGTATTTTTCTCTGGCATTATGTATCGTATCTACCAGTACACCTTCATGATTAGACTGCAAGCAGTCTATACCTACTTGCAGTCTTTTTCCTTCCGTTTCCAGGGATCTATTAATTACATCTAAAGTAGAGCCACCATATATTTCTGGTTCTCTTAGTCCAAGCAAATTTAAATTTGGACCGTGCAGAATTAGTATATTTATCTCAGACAAGATATATTAAAACAGCGATAAAATTACCTTAACGGTAGCGACGCTGGCGATCGTTTACAGGAATAGGAATAGCTTCTCTTTCAGGTTCGGCTTCTGGCCCTAGCAAAACTTCAATCAGCTTTTGAGCTAGGTCTTTTAATCGATCGAGTAGTTGGTCTATATAGTCCATCGGAATAATCGCTCCTTAGGAAATCCTTAATGTTATTAATCTTATTATTGCGGTTGTCTGCCTATTAAACATCTACCGTTTTACATAAAAACAGTAATTTTTCAACCTTACTTATTAATTCTACAACTTTTATTACAAAAGTTCACCATTTAAAAGGTGTAATTTCAGAATTATTAAATACATTAGCACAGACAGCGAGTTTTAAAGGGTGAGATCGGGCAATCTGGAAACAATCTTAACTTTTATATAATATTTCATTTGACTTACTCAGCAGTGTTGTCAAATAATAGTAACAAAAAGACATTTATCTAAACAAAATTATTAAGAGCATTGTTAATTTTAAATATCTAAGGTTTATTAAGATTTAAAGGATAATTGACGTTAAGATTTATTGCTACAAAACTTTTAAAGTCTTGATTTCAAGCTAGGTTAGGAACTACTGTCTATAAGAAATACAGAGATTTTGTCATTAATAAAAAATAAGATTATTTGCCCGCATTTATTTAGCTAATACTGAGACAATTAAAACTAAGTTTCAGATATCAGATTGTTATTTATTAGCCGAACATAATTAAGAAATCGCGTCAATTTAATTTAGGAGAAAAAAATTATGAAATTAGCCTATTGGATGTATGCTGGTCCAGCGCATATCGGTACTTTACGTATTGCTAGTTCTTTTAAAAACGTTCATGCGATCATGCACGCACCACTAGGAGACGATTACTTTAACGTGATGCGATCGATGCTGGAAAGAGAGCGCAATTTTACCCCCGTTACCGCTAGTGTCGTCGATCGCAATGTTTTAGCCAGAGGTTCACAAGAAAAAGTAGTCGATAACATTACTCGTAAAGATCGAGAAGAACGTCCCGATTTAATTGTACTTACTCCTACCTGTACCTCTAGTATTTTGCAGGAAGACTTAGAAAATTTTGTTAGCCGTGCATCTATAGATACCCAGGGAGATGTGTTGCTGGCAGATGTCAATCACTACCGCTACAACGAACTACAGGCAGCCGATCGCACTCTACATCAGGTAGTTAAATATTATTTAGAAAGAGCGAAAAAGAAAGACCAGCTACCAACAGACAAAACCGAAAAGCCTTCGGTAAACATTTTAGGAGTTTCTACTTTAGGTTTTCACAATCAGCACGACTGTACCGAGTTAAAACGCCTCATGACAGATTTGGGAATTGAAGTTAACGAAGTAATTCCCGATGGTGCTTCGGTGCATAATCTCAAAAACCTAACTCGTGCTTGGTTCAATCTAGCTCCCTATCGTGAATTAGGCATGATGACGGCAGAATACCTAGAAGCAGAATTTTCCATGCCTTATGTTGATATCGCCCCAATGGGTGTGGTAGAAACAGCGCGCTGTATTCGTAAAATTCAGCAGGTAATTAATTCTCAGGGTGCAGAAGTAGACTACGAGGATTACATCAATAACCAAACTTTATACGTTTCCCAGGCTGCTTGGTTCTCTCGCTCGATCGATTGTCAGAATCTAACAGGTAAGAAAGCAGTAGTGTTTGGCGATAATACTCATGCAGCAGCCATGACCAAAATTTTGGCTAGAGAAATGGGAATTCACGTAGTTTTAGCAGGTACTTACTGTAAATACGATGCTGATTGGTTCAGAGAACAAGTAAGCGAATACTGCGACGAAGTTTTGATTAGTGAAGACAATGCGGAAATCGGTGATGCGATCGCCCGTCACGAACCTTCAGCAATCTTCGGTACACAAATGGAACGTCATGTCGGTAAGCGTTTAGATATTCCCTGTGGTGTAATTGCTGCGCCAATTCACATTCAGAATTTCCCCATCGGCTACAAACCATTCATGGGTTATGAAGGAACTAACCAAATTGCCGACTTGGTATACAACTCCTTTACCTTGGGTATGGAAGACCATCTGTTAGAAATCTTCGGGGGACACGATACCAAAGAGGTAATTACCAAAGGGATCTCTGCCGACTCCGATCTCAACTGGGACAAAGAGGCTAAAGTAGAACTCGGCAAAATTCCTGGTTTTGTTCGTGGAAAAGTGAAGCGCAACACTGAAAAATTTGCCCGCGATCGCAACCTGTCAGAAATTACTTTAGAGGTAATGTACGCAGCTAAAGAATCGGTTGGTGCTTAATTCTAGATTTTAGCCAAACAATAAGAGGGCGGACACTTGTTCGCCCTTCACTTTTTTCTCTTAAAAATAATGAGAAGCGATCGCACTATATAGCAAATCGAACTATAGATTAGGACATTACCAAAAATTCTCGGCGCGCTCAAAATGCGTGTCCTTGTCTTTGCGCCTTTGCCAGAGACGAAATAAATGGTTTTAACCTTTGCTTCGACTGCTATATACAAGCTGCTACCAAAAAATCCTAAGCAAATAAGTCTTCAGCAGCAATCACGCCATTGTCGAAACTCAACTTAAGATCGCTCGAGGTATCTATAGCCTCAAAAACACCCGATCGAGTGAAATTGTCGGCACTTCGAGTAAAGCTAAAGTCACTTTGTGAATCTTCGTACTCTGCTACATCGGCTGTAACTCCATACTCTTCACCGTTTAACGAAGCAAATACCGTCATGGGATCATTATGTTTTGTATTAATAACGTTTTTAATGATAGTCATCCTGTCCGTCGGGCTTAATTTATTATTACTACTCCAATCTTGCCCACGATTACGATCGAAATCGACACCTATACTACTTAATACCGCGCCAAAGAATCTATTAAAATTTAGGTTGAGATAGTCTACTACCTCATTATCTGCTCCGCTAAGAAGATCCTGGTCGTTATCGCCGGTCATAAACTTGTCGGCATTAATTCCCTCAAGATTGTCGTCACTAGAACTACCATCAATCTCGGAATCTAAGTTGTTATTGATATCTTCAACGGTGAGAATTAGATCGTTACCAATCTGGCTTAGTTCAAAATCTTTGCTATCGGTATCAGCACCATTGACTTCGGAGATCGCCTCTTGAAGTATGTCAGAAGCAATATTTAATTCGCCATGCTCCGCTACATCGATTAGGGTGAAAGTTCCAAAAGCTAAACTGCTAAAAGACCCAAAAGGATCTACAAGATCGATATTTCCACCACTTAACTCAGCATCTCCTGTTACAGTTAACCGAGTGCCAGCACTTATATTTGGTAATCGTAAAGTGCCTTCATTTAAATTAAAATCGGTATCTACTGTAAAACCATTTGGTTCAAAAATTCCTGCATCAATTGTTAGTGCATTTCCGCTGAAACTTCCCGACCCTGAAAGAGTACCAAAGTTCTCGAATGAGCCAAAGTTCTCTATCGATCCATTGTTCTCAATTCCCTGAAAATTTCCCAATTCAGAAATGCCATTATTTACGATCGAGCCATTGTTCACGATTGTGGCATTATTTAAGTTCTGAATAAAGCTATTGTTCAGGATCGAGCCATTGTTTTGGAACTCGTTGTCGTTAACACGAGTTTCACCAGCATCAATGGTAATTGTCTCGCCAGATGATTATTACTTGGGAAAGCCATATGCTAAATATTGATTATTTTAATGGTTGTGTAAATGTTGAGTGTATAAATAAAAACAGCCTCTTCCTAAGTATTGCACGAAAAAGCCTTGGTTTCTAGTTATTTATACTTAGACGCATACTTAATATTGTTTAACCGAGATAAGTAGATCTTCCCGTTTTTTAAAAATTTACGACCATTAGCTAGCAATTTCTAATTATTGCTCTGATAGAAAAAACATTTTTCTGGTAAACCTTCTAGATATAGCAATACGGGTTAACGTGCTTGACTCTTATTACTTATTACTCATTACTTATTACTTACTCTGAGATAAATAAACTTGTCCTAACCAAAAGACGTACTGCGATAGTGAGCGATCACAATCCCCTGGATCGCGTAATCGCCACTTGACAAAGCCCAATCAAAACAACATAATTATAGATTGGGCATCTAATTACTTGCTCGGATCGGGTTTAAATATTAAAC
Source organism: Waterburya sp. (assembly GCA_965214815.1). GTDB lineage: Bacteria > Cyanobacteriota > Cyanobacteriia > Cyanobacteriales > Xenococcaceae > Waterburya. The sequence goes on along the minus strand of CBDCCL010000002.1, from coordinate 4,880,041 downwards.
GCTACAAAAAAAACAGATAATGCGATTATGGCGATCGCAAACTTGTTGCGTGGCTACCCTTACGGCATACTAAAAGAGAAAATTATGACTTACGCAATTGTTGAAGCAGGTGGAACACAGATTAGAGTAGAACCAGGACGTTTTTACGACATTAATTTGTTGTCTGCCGATCCTGAATCTAGTTACACCATAGACAAAGTTTTATTGGTAAACAATGAGGGCGATGTTACTGTTGGTCGTCCTTATATTGAAGGTGCTACCGTAGAAGGTACGGTGATGCGTCACAGACGGGGTAAAAAGGTAATCGTTTATAAAATGCAGCCTAAAAAGAAAACCCGTAAAAAGCGTGGTCATCGTCAAGAGTTAACTCGCTTGATGATCGATTCTATTAGTATTGGTGGATCGGTTGTCGGTACTGAAGCTCAACCCCAAGCCGAACCCCAAGCCGAACCCGAAACTGAAACTACTACAGCAGAATAAGTAAAATAAACTTAGTAAAAGAGGAAAATAATAATGGCACATAAGAAGGGAACTGGTAGTACTCGTAACGGTCGCGACTCTAACTCTAAACGTTTGGGCGTGAAGCGTTATGGCGGTCAAGAAGTTACCGCAGGCAGTATTTTAGTACGCCAAAGAGGTACTAAATTCTATCCTGGTAACAATGTTGGTCGTGGTAAAGATGACACTTTATATGCTCTAATTGAGGGCGAAGTGAAGTTTGAACACAGAACCAGAAGTCAAAAGAAAGTAAGCGTTTATCCTATTGCGGAAGAAGCTGCATAGGTAATTAGCCGAACAAAGATCGCACTCCTAATTGTGGGTGCTTTTTTTTTGTCCAGTTAAACTAAGATGAAGCGGATCGAAACAGGATCGAATGATGCTGACGCTATAAGAATGAATCAGAAAGGCAAATTATTATATGTCTTTTCTTTTCAGTGGCTTTTATATAGCGAAGCTAAAAACAACTTAATCTAATACTTATCAAATCCTAGAGGTTTTTTATGTTTCATTCAGATGATAAATCTAATATAAATCCCGAAAACATCGGTTCAGATCTAAAGTTAGACCAAGATGATGCTAATGTATCCTCTAAAAACGTCGCAGCACGTCAAAAGGGTATTGAGAGCCTATTCTTTAAATTGATCGTAATAGGTTTAGCTGTAGGTGCGATCTTAAGCGTAGGCGCATATTTCTTACTTAACAAATTCGGTTTAACAAAAAGCCCAGAACAAATGGAACAAGAAAGAATAGAACAGCAAATAGATCCCGTAGATGGAGTCTATAACTTTCCTCAGTTACCAAAATCTTTGAAAGGATAAAAGTGAGTTAAAGATACAAATTTACGCGACTATAAAACATAGCAAAACTATGTTGAGAGCGAAATATTCAATTGGGATGAAATTACCAAGTAGTTTCATTTGCAAGAATGTTTCGCTTTTTTCTATGTGCGTGTGATTAAATCGCCTATAAATAAGTATTTTAAAAATTAAGTCATTGTTTGATGACATATTTATAGTTTAAAGACATAAATTTGAGAATAATGTTATAATTTCATGACATAATTTTCCTGAAAACCCTATTGAAATCGTAAGCAACCTATTTTTCACTGAATTAATGCGATCCCCTGACAATTTTTCTTGCTATAACTTAATCGAGTGGTTAAGCCTTTCCCACGCAATGTACAAAACAAAATTTAATAGACGAATAAATTAAGGTTAGGAGACGAGAAAAGGAATAGATATTTTTTGCTCAGTCTTCTATATAGCGATCGCTATTTACCGTCTAATTTAATCAGAGGATGTGAATTTAATGGCAAAAGAACGTCCACCACTGGAAGAAATGACTTTAAGGCAGCTAAGAAGAGTTGCCAGCGAATATAAAATATCCCGTTACAGCAGAATGCGTAAGTCGCAACTGCTAGCCTCAATAAAAGAAGCAATCAAGAAAGCAGAACCAGCAAGATTTTCTCAGGACATACCAGATATGGATATGAAGGAAGAACAAGTAAAAGCTACCAAGTTTGATGTCGGTCAAGAAGACAAGATCGAAGATCTTGCTTCTGTCGATCGCGATTTGGGAGAGCTTCCTGACGGCTACGGAGAAAGTACTATTGTATTAATGCCCCGCGATCCACAATGGGCTTATGCTTACTGGGACATTCCTAACGACCAAAAAGAAGAATTACGTCGTCAAGGAGGGCAACAGCTAGCACTGAGAATCTATGACGTAACCGATATCGATCTTAATAACCGTGCGCCTCACAGTGTTCAGGAATATCTTTGTGATGAGATGGCGAGAGAATGGTACTTGCCAATTCCTGTAAGCGATCGCGATTATGTTGCTGAGATTGGTTATCGTTGTGCTGATGGTCGCTGGTTAGTATTGGCTCGTTCTGCTTCTGTGAGTATTCCTCCTGTTTATCCTTCTGACTGGATTGAAGATGTCTTCGTTACAGTTAATTGGGAAGATAATTTACAGAGTAAAACTGTTCACAACTTCGTACCTCCAGCCCAGAAAGAGTCTATGACTGCTGGTGGTGAAATGGCAAAAGGCTCAGATCCCCTTTACAATACTGTCTTTGGCATGACTCAAACTACAGAATCTATGCGGATAGATGGTTCGCTGTTTGGTTCGATGCAGCAAACTCCTGAGTCGGCAGTTAGTTCTTATGTCTTCCCTTCGGGTGCGGGAATGTGGGCAGTACCTACGGCTTCTGGTCAAAATATGTCTGGGGCTGGTTTCTCTGGTAGTTTACCTGCTGCTCGTCCCCGTAAGTTCTGGCTATTGGCGGATGCCGAGCTAATTGTTTACGGTGCTACCGAACCCGATGCTACTGTTACTATTGGCGATCGCAAAATTAAGCTCAATCCTGATGGTACATTCCGCTTTCAGATGTCTTTCCAAGACGGAGTAATCGACTATCCAATCAAAGCTGTTGCAGCCGATGGCGAACAGACTCGTTCGATTCACATGAACTTTGAACGGGAAACTCCTTCTCGTAACACCAATACTAAAGTCGAAGCGGTTGAAGAGTGGTTTGCTTAATTTGAGCAATACTTAAATTGTTAAAAGTTAGTAGCCGAGATGTGATTTTCATGTCTCGGTTTTTTGGCGTTGAGAATTTATCGGATAACACACAGAATGTTACTGTTTTTAGCTCTTAGCTTTTAATCCCTCGTATATTTGTTTTCAGTCCTAGAGTAATACTTCTAAGGATCATAAATACGGTTAATGCTAACCAGAGAAGATGATTGACCTGGAAGTACCAAGCAGCGATCGCTACTGGAGCAAAGCCTAACAGAGCAGCGATTAAAGTGGACTGGCGGAGAATTTTACCAGCGGTCAAACCTAAAAAATAACCGTCCAACATATAGGCGATCGAACCAAAGCTTAAAATAGGCAACAGCCACCAAACATAATTATTAATTTGCGCGATCACTTCTGAGTGATTGGTTAACAAGCTAAATAAAAACTGGGGAAATAAACCAAAGGCGATCGCAAAACTCAGTCCAGCCAGCAAACTACTACCGCCCGCCAGCTTAAGTAATGGAATTAGCTGATGACTCGCTCCTTGTCCCTGTAAATTCCCCGCAATACTCTCAGTAGCAAAAGCAATACCATCGATAAAGTAGGCTGCTAGGGTAACTACCTGTAATAGTAAGGTGTTGCTAGCTAAAATTCCCGTTCCCATAGTTGCACTCAGGTTAGTAAAGACGGCAAAGGTAGTGATTAATGCCAGAGTACGAATTAAAATATCTTTATTGAGAGCAAAAACAGCTTTTAAAGCCGATAACTCAAAGATTCGGTGCTGCAATGGTCTTTTTGGTAATTCGCGCCAGATTAAAATTAACCCTAAAATTAGAGTAACGAACTGGCTTATTGCTGTAGCAGCCCCCGCCCCTGCACTTTGCTGTTGCCAGATAACGATAAATAGATAGTCGAGAATAATATTAGTCCCTTTACTTACCAAAGAAAGTATCAAGACGAGTCCCGCCTGTTCTTTTCCTAGCAGCCAACCAAATAAAACAAAGTTGAGTAGAGTAGCAGGCGCACCCCAAATCAAAGCATTATAATAAGCCCGCCCCGCCTCTATTACTTCTGGTTCGGCTCTTAGCAAGGTAAAGCCAACTTCTCTTATCGGCTGCTGCAAAACTAAGATAATTATGCTAATCGCCAGAGCGATCGCAGCATTACGCAACAGAGTTACAATAACTAAGTCCGCTTCACCTCTTCCCCTAGCTTGAGCCGTTACTCCCGTCGTTCCCATACGGAGAAAGCCGAAAGTCCAGTAAATATAATTAAATAGCACAGAAGCGATCGCTACTCCTGCAAGGTAACGAATTTCCGATAGATGTCCTAAAAAAGCGGTATCGATTAGGCTAGCCAGAGGAACCATCAAATTAGAAAGAACATTTACCGCAGCCAGTCGCCAAAAACGAGTCCGTCGGTTAAAATCTCGATCCAAATTACCTACCCCAAAGACAATAAAAAAGATAATACTATCGGCAAGGTAACAAAACTAATGATAGTAGAGGTAACGATCGCCCTAGCTACTAAGTCTTTATCCCCGCCAAATTCACTAACAATAACAAAAGAATTAACTGCTGTAGGCATAGCACTTTGTAAAACCAACACCTGTAAACTGAGAAGCTCTAGCTGTAGTAGCCTGCCGATAAAATAAGCAACTGTAGGAGCGATTAATAAACGAGCGATCGCCGTGATAATTTCCCGAATTTTTGGCTTAAAATCACTTTCTGATAATTGAATTCCTAACAAAATTAAGGCAATAGGAATAGCAGCAGCACCCAACTGTTGAATACCGCGATCGAGTTGCCAGGGAATTTTGACTGATGACCACCGTAAACACAAACCAAACAAAATTGCCCAAATCAAAGGCAATTTTAGAGTCAGCTTGAGTCCTTGAACGATTCCTTTTCCACGAATCATCGCAGGACCAAAGCAAAACATCAAAAAACTAGAGCCAATCATATAGACAATGGCGCGGTCTAACCCTGCTGCACCCAAGGCGAAAGTCGCTACGGGCAAACCCATGTTGCCATTATTGGGAAACATCACGACAGCAGTAATGCCTCGGGTTAGAGTAACGGGAAACTTCAATAGCTTTCCTATCCCCCAAACTGCCACGTAAATTAAAACCGAAGTTATAGCAAATCCGATTAACAGCCCGATCGAACTATTTAACGAAAGTTCGGTTCGATACAGACTATCTATAACTAAGGCTGGAGATAGAACATATAATGCTAACTGAGATAGAGTCGAACGTTGAAGCGAGAGGGTACGACCCACGACAAAACCGATTAAAATAATTAAGCCTACAGGAAGAACGGCAGGTAATAGGGTCGTCATATAAATGTTATCAGATATTTATATATTTTCTTTGGGATCGATATAGCGATTGCAAAATTTATATAAAGCATAACGGTTAAAGGCTTTAACATTTTCTTTAGGGTTATATCATCCGTTCGCCTCATACCAGGAATGATTTTATTTTGCTATGGTGTTTGTAACAATACGAAACATTTCCCCCCTGGATGCACATGGTAGTTAAATACTCTCTCCAACCGACAGCGCAAGACACCACATATTTAAAAAGTGTCTGGGAAACTATTAACTACACTAGTTGCCCGCACCTGTATAATTTTCATATGCATACTGTTGCCTCTGATGGTAAGTTAACACCATCAGAATTAGTACAGCAGGCGATCGCTATTGGGTTAGATGGTTTTGCGATTACAGATCATCACTCGGTTGATAGTTATTATGAAGCAGCAAGATATTTAAGCAAGCTAAAATCTTTTGATTGTACTGCCAAGCTGCCTCACCTGTGGACGGGAGTAGAAATAACTTCTCAATTATTAGGTGTCGAAGTACATATTTTAGGTTATGGTTTCGATCCCGAACATTCCTCTTTAGAGTTATATCTTCAAAAAGACAAACCTGTTGGAGAAGATGCTTTTGCAGCAACAGTAATTGACAGTATTCATCAAGCTGGGGGTTTGGCGGTTTTAGCTCATCCCGAACGCTATCATCGTTCTGCAAAACAATTAATTCCTCTAGCTGCTGAGTTAGGTATAGATGGTGTAGAAAGTTACTATTGCTACAATAATCCTAAAGTTTGGCGATCGAGTCCTGGCAAAACTAAAACAGTCTTAGCTTTAGCTGAAAAATACGGACTTTTTAGTACTTGTGGCACAGATACTCATGGATTAAGTTTGCTACAGCGTATTTAACCTCCGAGAACGTTATTAGTTATTAGTTTGGGATCTTTTAAATCCCCTCTTAGAATTTAAAAAAGCGAGAGTTTTAATTAATTAGTAGTTAAAGTGTGCTAATTAATTGAACTAAATACTAAATACTAAATACTAAATACTTTTTTAATTATCAATTGTCAAAAGCAGTCTATTCAAATCGAACCGTCGTACAATAGGTAGTCAATATTTCGATACAGTTGGCGATCGCACCTAGATGAGCAATTTCATAGCCGTGAGTATTTTGGGTAGGAAAACTCAAACAAGCACCACGGCTGACATGACCGAATTTCATGGCGATCGAGGCATCACTACCAAAACCATCGATTACCGCAAGCTGTAGGGGAACTTCTGCTTTATCCGCTGCGGTACGAATTTCCGAGTTTAGCAGTTCGTCATAGACACCGTAGTTATCTTGAGATAATAAGACGGGGGCTGTTCCCGATTCTACAGGATACTCTTCTGCTAGAGGGCAAATTTCTAAGGCAATTAGAGCATCGAGAGTCTGATTTTGAGTAAAATACAACGCCCCAATTGCACCGACTTCTTCTTTAGCAGAGGCAACCAGGTAAATATCTGCGGGGGGATTAGTTATTGTTGAAGCTAGAGCTAATAAGATAGCTACCGAAGCTTTATTATCTAAAGTATAGCTGGCAATATAGTCTTTGAGACGGAAAGGCTGTTTGCGGTGTTTGCCTACCACTACTCTCGTACCAGGGCGTATTCCTAAACTAGTTAACTCTTCTAAGCTACATTTTGTCTCTACCCAAGCATCCTCCCAAAACAAGGGAGTGTCCACCTGTTGAGCTTTTTGCGGTGATTCGTGAGAAACATGGCGCGAACCAAAAGATAAGATTCCACTAATCACTTGGCGATCGCCTAATATATCGACTACACCTTCCCCGTATACCCAAGGAAACGAACCACCCAGACGACGAACGTAAAGACAACCATGTTCATCTATTGACTTAACAATAGTGCCTATTTCGTCTTTGTGGGCAGTAATGGCAATTGCTCGCTGAGAATTTTGTCCAGGAATTTTAGCAATTATGTTTCCCGCTCGATCCTGCCAGGTTTCAACCTTTAAAGCTTTAAACTGCTCTAACAATACGCGATCTATTTCTATCTCCATTCCGCTAGGAGAATGGCACAGCACTAATTCTCGAATTTTATCGAACAGGCGATCGCGATCGGTAACAGCTTTAATACCGTTGTCCATAATTTGGATGTTTTTGCGCTTTGAAGATGACTATATCACCTAATTGACATCCATCCCTCTGATGCTATTACTTTTCCAAAGACTCAAAGTTTTAATTTTAAATATAAATAAATCTGAGTTCTATTGATTTTGTTTATTTTAAAGAGAGAAAAGTAAAGCAATCGACCTTTCTTCTAGATGCTACCATCGACTTTTTATTAATAACGGTTGTAAATTCTATTTTCTCTAAAATAATATGGATAAAGTCCATCGCCTACAGAATATATAGAGCGATCGCCTCTATTACTCCAGCGTTTGATTCCCAAACGTTGTCTTCTTTCCTCAATTAATCGGACATCGAAATGTTCGCTTCCTGAAATATCGTATTCTTTAAGTTCCTTGAGATCGTCCTGAATCGAAACCTTTTCATCCTCGCTGGAAAAATTCCAGTCGCGCTCATCACCTATACTAATTTCTTCAAAATTAAAGCTTTCGGAGGTTGTACTCTGAGCAGAAGCTGGTTTATAAAAGCTGACAACTATGCTTCCTAATGCGATTATACATAGATGCGTTGCAACTTTGGTAGTAGTTAACATAGTAGTAGTTTAATTTTTAATACATTGTTTTTGCAGGATATATTAAATTCCTTGCCTTCACGTCCATATTGAGAATGATATTTATATATCTCCTAAAATATAAATTTAGCGGATAGTGGAATTATTTGGCAAACCTGCATCTAAACCATCAGTGAAGAATTGTTAGTATTAATTTAAAGCAAAGCAGCACAAACATTAAATCGATTGCTGAGAACGAATATGTATCGCTATATCAGAATAAACTTTATTATTTTAAAACTAACGGCTATATTATTAAGTCTTTTATCTAGTCGTGCTAAGGCTCAATCCTTAACCAATTTTGTAGATTTAAATCAGTCCCGTCAATTTTTCGAGAATGGGCGAGAACAATTTGAAAGAGAAATAAATAACTTCCCACAAGCTTTATTGCCTAACATTAGCCTTCCTAAAGATTACAATAAACTAGAAAAAATCGAGGGAAAACTAATTAAAAACGAAAACCGAAAAATCAAATCGATTTCTAATTTAGCGATCGCTAATTATTATATTTACAGTGTTGTCAAGCTGTAACGTATTTCAAGCGTTGGTTTTAACCGACGCAGGGGCTGAGAAATAGGGGGATGAAAAAAAAATAGATCCTATCGTGTTCAATTAAATAATATATTGACATAATTGCGGATTGAGATGAGACAATAAAAAGCTACGTCAACTGTTAGCTGTAGATATGAGTAAGAAATGGATTAGCCGTGCCGAGCGTTTAGATGCTTTGCCTCCTTATGTATTTGCCCGTTTAGACGAATTAAAAATTCGTGCCAGAGAACAAGGCTTAGACTTAATCGATTTAGGAATGGGTAATCCTGATGGTGCTGCACCCCAACCAGTAATCGATGCTGCGATCGCAGCTTTGCAAAATCCTAGCAATCATGGCTATCCACCCTTTGAAGGTACGGCTAGTTTTCGTCAGGCAATTACTGGTTGGTATAAAAGATGTTATGGAGTCGAATTAAATCCAGATAGCGAAGCCTTGCCCTTAATTGGTTCAAAAGAAGGCTTGGGTCATTTGGCTTTAGCTTATGTAAATCCAGGGGATATTATTTTAGTTCCTACTCCTTCTTATCCCGCTCATTTTAGAGGGCCATTAATTGCAGGGGCCCAGATTTATCCGATACATCTATCAGCAGAACAAAATTGGCTCATCGACTTGAGTACTATTCCAGAAGACGTTGCTCGAAAAGCAAAAATTCTTTACTTTAATTATCCTAATAATCCTACTACCGCTACCGCACCACGAGAATTTTATGAAGAAGTAGTTAAGTTTGCCCATCACTATGAAATACTATTAGTTCACGATCTTTGCTATGCCGAATTAGCCTTTGATGGTTATCAGCCTACATCGCTGTTAGAAATACCTGGGGCTAAAGAAATTGGCGTTGAGTTTCATACCCTTTCTAAAACTTACAATATGGCTGGTTGGCGTGTCGGCTTTGTTGTAGGTAATTCAGACGTAATTCAGGGCTTACGAACTCTCAAGACTAATTTAGACTACGGTATTTTTTCTGCGATCCAAAAGGCAGCCGAAACCGCCCTACAGTTACCAGATAAATACATCAAAGATGTCCAGCATCGTTACAGCACCAGAAGAGACTTTTTAATTAAAGGTTTAGCTGAACTTGGGTGGGAAATTCCCCTTTCTAAGGCAACTATGTATCTCTGGATAAAAACTCCCCCTGGACAAGGTTCGACAGAATTTGCTCTCGATGTTTTACAGCAAACGGGAGTAGTAATTACTCCTGGGAATGCTTTTGGTGAGGCGGGAGAAGGTTACGTCAGAATTAGTTTAATTGCCGAGTGCGATCGCTTGGGAGAAGTGCTGAAGCGGTTTAAGCAAGCGGGAATTAGATATCAGTAAAACAGTCAACACCTCAACAATCAACAGTCAACACCTCAACAATCAACAATCAACAGTTATAAAAAATGCAAATCAGACGTAGAAATCCCAATCCCAAAGTCAATTCGGGAGAAGTCGAATATCGCTCAAAAATTCCCAATTGTGAACCGAATAACATTCTAGAAGAAATTGTTTGGTATAAAGAAGTAGAAGTAGAGCGAATGCGCGATCGCCTGCCTCTATTAAAGCTACAACAGCAGGTAAAGGATGCTGAACCCCCAAAAGATTTTTTAGCTGCTTTAAACAAGGGTAAAACCGATCCTGCTTTAATTGCTGAAGTAAAAAAGGCTTCGCCTTCTAAGGGAGTAATTAGAGCCGACTTTAATCCAGTAGCGATCGCCAAGGCTTACGAACAAGCTGGTGCAAGCTGTCTTTCTGTTTTAACTGATGAGAAGTTCTTTCAGGGTAGCTTTAATAATTTAAGTTTGGTCAGACAAGCTGTAGATCTCCCCCTGCTGTGCAAAGAATTTGTTATTTATCCCTATCAAATTTATTTTGCTCGCGCTAAGGGTGCAGATGCGGTACTGTTAATTGCTGCGGTATTGGAAAACAAAGATCTCAACTACTTTGTCAAAATTACCAAAGCAGTAGGAATGACTCCTCTAATTGAAGTTCATACTCTAGAAGAATTAGATCGAGTGTTAGAAATAGATGGGGTAGAGTTAATCGGGATTAATAATCGTAATCTAGAAGATTTCTCTGTCAGCCTTCAAACTACCGCAGATCTTTTAACAGCCAGAAAGGATGCTATAGAACAACGTAATATTACCGTTGTAAGTGAGTCGGGTTTACATACCCCACAAGACTTGAAAACCGTTAAAGAAGCAGGAGCAAAAGCAGTTTTAATCGGCGAATCTTTAGTCAAGCAAGAGAATATACAACAAGCGGTATCTAACTTGTTTACTGTTTAAATTTTATAAATCCTAACTAAGATCGGGTGGAGCAATATACACTCCACCTTTTTTATTTAATATTTCTCTGGGACAAAATTCTGAGTTTCTATAGGTGGACGCTCGTAATCTATGGCTTTTTGACGAGATGGTAGCTCAATTTCCTCAAAGGGTAAATCTTCATAGGGTATGGTATTTAATAAATGATTGATGCAGTTTAGTCGCGCACGTTTCTTATTATCTGCTTCGACTACATTCCAAGGAGATTCAGGAACATCTGTAGCTGCAAACATATCATCTTTCGCTTTAGAATAGTCTACCCATTTTTCTCTAGCTTTTAAGTCCATTGGGCTGATTTTCCAGCGTTTAGTAGGATCGTCGATTCTGTCTTGAAAACGGTCTTCTTGTTCTTTATCGCTAACCGAAAACCAATACTTAATTAAAATAATGCCCGCTCGCTGAATTATCATTTCAAACTGCGGACACGATCGCATAAACTCGTTGTATTCATCGTAGGTGCAAAAGCCCATTACTTTCTCTACCCCTGCGCGATTGTACCAACTGCGGTCAAATAGCACCATTTCTCCTGCTGCGGGAAGATGTGCTACATATCTTTGAAAGTACCACTGAGTTTTTTCGCGATCGCTTGGCTTACCCAAAGCTACTACTTTACAAATACGAGGATTTAGAGTTTTGTTGATGCGTTTGATCGTCCCTCCTTTTCCTGCTGCATCTCTGCCTTCAAACAGCACTACAACTTTTAAGCCTTTATGTTTAATCCACCGCTGTAGCTTTACCAACTCTATCTGTAGTTTTTTTAGTTCTTTTTTGTATACCTTCTTTTTTAATTTCTTGGGTTTGTCTCGGTCTTTTTTGCCATTTTTTTGCTCGGCAATACCATCATGCTCTTTCTTACTCATATTTTTTGCTCTTAATTATTCATTCTCATAACTTATAGCAATTTTTCGCTCGAGAAAGATTGCAATAAACTTAACTTAGTTTAAAAGCGCGATCGCCTAACAACTCATTCAGGCACACAATAGCAAGATTAGCTTAACTTTGATATTTCCTTCGAGGGCAACATTGCTTTAACTTTCCTAATTGCTCTAACTGTTATTAATAGGCGTTGCATCACAGTGCTATGGTTCGCTGATTTGGGGAATAATTCATCTTCAGTTTTATTAAATCATCCTGCAATCCAATGTCATTAATAAACACCTGATTTTATCCCCTTTATTCTTTTAGAGAACTAAACAATACTAATAACCAAGATTCGATCTATATAGAAGCAACAGCAATATGAACGAGCGATGTTTGATTCCTGTAATAAAAACCATGACTACTGACTGCTTGAAACATTTATTTTAGTCGAGCTAAAGGTTTAAAAGGTTTAAAAATGAAATTTAACTTTTCCCAGAAAAAAATATCTGACTGGCAACCAGAAAAATTAGAATTTTGGCAAGCGAGGGGAGCGAAAATAGCAAATCGTAATCTTTGGTCTTCAATTCCCTGTTTGTCCTGTGCTTTTGCTGTCTGGCTTTATTGGAGTATTCTCACGGTTCAAATGAAAATCTTAGGTTTTCCATTTGATAATGACCAGTTATTTACCTTGACCGCGGTTGCTGGACTGACTGGAGCAACTTTACGCATTCCTAATTCTTTTTTAATCGCCATTTCAGGAGGAAGAAATGTTATTTCTTTAACCACAGCCTTATTAATTATTCCTTCATTGGGGACAGGAATCGCTTTACAAAGTCCCGATACGTCCTATGGCACTTTTATAGTTTTAGCTGCTTTATCTGGTATTGGAGGGGGCAATTTTGCCTCATCTGTATCTAATATCAGTTTCTTTTTTCCTAAGAGAAATCAAGGTGCTGCTTTAGGTTTGAATGCTGGATTAGGCAACCTGGGAGTTAGTCTAATGCAGGCATTGTTACCCTTGGTCATAACTTTTCCTTTATTTGGATCTTTGAGCGGTAGAGGAATATCTGTACCTACAAATGCGGGAAATAAAGCTGCTGTGACTTTCGTTTGGCTGCAAAATTGTGGGCTGATATGGGTGCCAATTTTAGTTATCTTGGCGATTAATGCTTGGGTTAACATGGATAACTTACCTACTGCAAGTCCCGATGTAGGTTCAAAACCAAAAGATACTTCGATCGCCTTATTTAAATCTTTGGTGTTAATTATATGCGCTTATTTAACTTCTGCCGTTGGCTTATATATGCTTTTTAAGCTAAAGCTTAATATGTTTATTGTTTTGCCGATAACTATTGTTTTAACAGTAGTAATTATGGGGATGATGCAAGAACCATTCAGGATTTCTCTTAATCCTCAATATCGAATTTTTAAGAATAAACATAACTGGATCATGACCTGTTTATATACCATGACTTTTGGTTCATTTATCGGGTTTTCTGCTGCTTTTCCATTATTGATTAAAATTCTTTTTGGCGAATTGCCTGATGGTTCTATAAATCCCAATGCTATTAATCCTTTTACCTACGCTTGGTTAGGTCCTTTTGTTGGTTCTTTAATTCGCCCAGTAGGTGGATGGTTATCGGATCGATTTGGAGGTGCTAATGTAACTCATTGGGTCACGATTGCAACGATTTGTTCTACTTTAGGAGTTGCTTATTACCTCAAAAAAGTTAGCCTTTCTCAAACTCCTGAAATTTATTTTATTCCCTTTCTAATTTTATTTTTAATTCTGTTTGTTGCTACTGGAATTGGTAGTGGGTCAACTTTTAGGATGATTCCAATTATTTTTGAACCAGATCGAGCAGGGCCAGTTTTAGGTTGGACTTCAGCCGTTGCTGCCTATGGTGCTTTTATTATTCCTAAAGTATTTGGCGATCGCATTAATTCTGCTCATCCCGAATATGTACTCTATGGTTTTGCACTATATTATTTCATTTGTTTAATTATTAACTGGTGGTTTTATGCGAGGAAAAATGCAGAAATACCCTGTTAATTTGTTTCTATCGTCATAGTTTAGGAGGAATTTAGTCATGCAAAAAATAAACAGAAAAATCTCAGCGAAATATTTAGAAATAACTCTGCAAAAAATTTGTCAATTAACCAATTTTTCCTATGGTGAAGTTTGGCTTCCTAATGAAGAAAACGATTTTTTAGAACTTAGTTCCGATTGTTATATTGTAGACAATCGCCATCAGCAAAATTTAGAACTTTTTCACGAATGCAGTCAAGGATTTATTATGTCTAAAGGTGAAGGATTACCTGGGCGCGTCTTCTTAACCAGAGAATCAGAATGGATGCTAGATGTTTCGGCTGAATCCGAAGATTGTTTTTTAAGAAACAAAATTGCTGGAATTTGTGAAGTTACAACAGGCTTCGCTATTCCCCTAATAAAAGAGGGAAAAGTTTTGGCAGTCTTGGCTTTTTTTACTTGCGTGGTTCGCCCTTGTTCTTCTGAATGTCTGCCATTAGCGATAGATTTAGTAACAAATTTATTAGCCCCAAAAGCCGTGTTTGATGAAGACTAAAGTATTTATATTTTAGAAAACTAAAAAGAATTTAAAGCATCTTTACTCATTAAAAAGTAGCACTACAATATTACGAATTCTCTTGAAAATGAAACCTCAAGCCATCGATCTACAAGAAGCAATTGATTACTTGACCCTGTTTGCTAAAGAACAGAATCTTTTAGCCAAGGATTTAGAGCAACGCCTAGATCGGATCTACGTCGAACATAAGCAAACAGGTGTATATTGGCAAACCTATACAGAAGTAGTTTACGGTGCTAAAGTCGCATGGCGCAATAGTGCCAATTGTATAGGGCGTATAGGCTGGCAAAACTTAATCGTACGCGATCTGCGCCATTTAACTACTGCTGAAGACATTTTTGCTGCTATTGTCGAACATATTAAAATGGCTACTAATCAAGGTAAGATTCGTCCGACAATTAGCATTTTTGCACCACAAAAACCAGGAGAAAAAGGAATTCGCATTTGGAATCCTCTGTTGATTCGTTATGCAGGATATCGCCAGCCTGATGGTACGGTAATCGGAGATCCAGACCAGGTAGCACTCACGGAAATTTGTCAGAGCATGGGCTGGAAAGGCTCGGGTACTTCCTTTGATATTTTACCTCTAATTATTCAAACACCCGAACAACCCCCCAAATTGTTCGATCTCCCCCAAGAGATCGTAATGGAAATGCCGATTACTCATCCTGATTATCCTTGGTTTGCAGATTTGGGGTTAAAATGGCACGCACTACCAGCAGTTTCTGACTGGCGATTAGAGATTGGGGGGATTTCTTACACTGCTGCCCCTTTCAATGGTTGGTACATGAGTGCGGAAATAGGCGCGCGCAACTTTGGTGATGCTCATCGTTATAATATGCTCCTGATAGTGGCAGAAAAAATGGGCTTAAATATTCGCTCTAAACTTTCTCTTTGGAAAGACCGTGCTTTAGTAGAGCTAAACATAGCCGTTTTACATTCTTTTGCCGAGTATGGTGTAAAAATTGTCGATCATCATACAGCTTCAAAACAGTTCATCCAGCATTGGAAAAAAGAAGAAGCCAATAATCGAATGGTTCCTGCTGATTGGGGAAGAACCGTACCTCCTATTTCTGCTTCAACAACCCAAGTGTTTCATCAACCAATGGAAAATATCTGTTTGAAGCCGAATTTTTTTCCTCAGCCTGTTGCTTGGCACACAAGAAGTAGCCAGAGTTCCAAGCAACAGCCAAGTATGTCGTGTCCATTTCATAACGATGCCCTCTAGCAGCCCTGGAATATGCCCTTTAACTCTTCTGACTTTTTCGGCATTTATCAAAAGTTTTTCCTCATTCGAGGATCGGGTAGTATTTAGTATTTAGTATTTAGTATTTAGTATTTAGCAGTTTAAATTAAGTACTAAAAACGCGCTTGTGTTCGAGACTCCGACCTCGAAGGCTCGTCTTCAATAGGAAAGAGTTAATAACTAATAACTAACAACTAATAACTAATAACTACGGCTGCGCCGTTTATTGAGGGTTATCGATCGCCAAGTGCCAATTAAAAACTGACTTGCATAGTCTACTATTTAAAATAAGCTGTAGTATTGCCGAACAAACCGTTATGACTCCAATTATTGCCCAGGTAGACGAGCCAATCTTAAGAAGCAAAGCACTACCTATTGATAATGTTTTCGATCCTCAAATTGTTAACTTAATCGACTCTTTAATCGATACAGCGATCGCAAATTCGGGAGTGGGAATTGCTGCACCACAAATTTCTCAACCCTACCGACTATTTATCGTGGCTTCTCATCCTAACGACCGCTATCCTCACGCGCCAACTATGCCACCTACAGCGATGATTAACCCTCGCATTCTGCATTATGGGCAGGAAATAGTCAAAGATTGGGAAGGATGCCTTAGCGTGCCTAACGTGCGAGGTCTAGTGCCTAGATCTCAAGCGATTGAGGTTGAATACACCACTAGAAAAGGAGAAACCAAACGGAAAATCTTGACTGACTTTGTGGCACGCATCTTTCAACACGAACTCGATCATCTCGATGGCATCGTGTTTACAGATCGGATAAACAATTCAGAGGATTTATACACCGAAGCGGAATATCGTCAGTTAATTTCATCAGTTGAAAAGTAAGTTTAACCTTTGGTTAGTACCAAAAATCTTTACAATACTGCCTATGTTACCAAAACCTTACTAGCGATCGATTACCGCAATACATTCAATCTCTACTAATACATCCTTTGGCAAGCGTGAAACTTCTACACAGGCGCGGGCGGGGGCAGTATCTTCTACGAAGTATTCGGCATAAACCTGATTCATAGAGCTAAAGTTAGCCAAATCAGTGAGGAAAACGCTGGTTTTAACTACATCGTTCCAGTTTGCTCCTGCTTCGGTTAATATTGCCTCGATATTTGTCATTACCTGTTGAGTTTGAGCGGTAATATCTCCGCCGACAATGTTTCCCGACTGAGGATCTAAAGGAACTTGACCAGCTATAAACAGCATCTGACCACTAGTTGCGATCGCCTGATTGTATGGTCCAACTGGTGCGGGGGCTTTATCGGTACGAATAACTTTTTTAGACATAGGGACTGAGGATCGATCCTAAAATTAATAATAATGAGCTAGAAAGATACAGGTTAATCGCCACAAACTTGCTGTTGCTTACTTTTTGAGGGAAAGCATGATTTTGATTAACGTGACTGACAAGCTGGTAAGCAAAAGGCAAACTACCAAAGATTAATAAGCCAGTCAGAGGCAGAACCCCAGTAACAATTAAAACTAGCGTCAAAACATAAAGGCTGGCTGTAGCTGCTGTTAGTACCTTCGCTCCCGTCGCCGTTCCCAAACGAACAATAGGCGATCGCTTTCCTGCTGCTAAATCGTCTTTTACCTGATGGAAATGAGAGCAAAACAGAATAATTGAGGTGCTGATGCCAACAATACTAGAAATAGCCAGACACCCAAGGGAAAAGGTTTGAGTTTGAGAATAGTAAGCAGCGGAAACCGCACCAGGGCCAAAAGTGAAGAAACAAATTATCTCACCCAAGCCCAAGTAACCCAAACGGAAAGGAGGACCTTGATAGGTATAGCCCAATAAACAGCAAAGCAAGACTAACCCTAATACTGTCAGATCTTGCTGCCACCAACACAGGGCGACAATTCCGCTAATGCCCAGACCGAGACAGAGATTAGCTGCCCAAAATACTAAAGATTTATTACCCGTTAAATTGACTACCGAATGCGCTTTGTTGATATCGATACCTGTTTCGGAATCAAAAACATCATTGCTGAGATTTAGCCAGGCGATAATTAGAATAGCCGACCCTAAAAAGGTAACAAAGACCTGGGGGTCGAAAATACCCGTTTTGGCAAAAGCAACTGCCGTTCCTACAGCAATTGGCGCGATCGCGACGCTGTATAATGGTGGTTTGATGGCAGCTAGCCATAGTTGATGGTTTTTTTGGATTACTTGCTTGGTAGTCATATAAGAATATACCAGCGGTTAAAATAGTGGCTACTAAGTAAAAACACGACATTTAGTACCCTATCAGTTATAGCTACGACTGTTTACCAAGTTTCACGAAAGTTTATCTTCCAACACATTTTCCTTGCTTTAATCTGATTTCTAATTAAAACTAGAACTTGGCTGACTAGAATAATAGCTACTTAATTCAGTTTAGCAATTGGTATCTAACTAGGACTATTGCAGCCAGTAGCATATAATATACAAACTATAAAATTACTTCGCCTTTTCCCTTAATTAAAATTTATTAATTATTATTACATAATTTCGCTGTCGAAACTTTCTTAGGAATGACACAATTTACCAGTTCTATGCCCTTTGTAACTCAAACCGATAATTTGATTTTAGATAGTAAGATTAATCCAGAATTAAACGACTTTTGGCACAACAAAGAACTAGATTTTACAGTAACTAAAAGTACAGAAATAGTTAGTTTTGCCTGTCAAATTCCTACTGTCGATCCTCTAGCTTGTTTAAAAAAGTTTGGTAGCGACAATACAATACATTTTTATTGGGAAAACTGTAGCAAGCAAGAAGCGGTAGCAGCTTGGGGAATAGCTAGGAGTAGTTATGCCGAATCCGATTCTAGATTTAGTTCGGCTCAAGATTTTAGTCAAAGCTGTTTTCGGCAAATTGTCAGAAAAGGAGCGAGTAATTTAGCAATTGGGAAACCCAGCGTATTTTGCAGCTTTACTTTTTTTGCTGAAATTAAAGAGTCCGAACCTTTTAAGTCAGGCACTTTATTTTTACCTCGTTTTCAGATAGTTAAAAAGAATAAAAGTTGTTGTTTGATTGTTAATTATCCTCTGAAGAAAGGAGAAAACAAAAATAGTTTGGTAACTCTGCTAAAGCAAAAGACAAGCAATATCGATTGGACCGCTCTAGAAGACTTGAAGATAGAGAGAAAAAACAGTCTTTTCTCTGTAGATCGCGATCGCATTCAAGACCCAGACTATTTTAAATCGGTAGTTAGAGCGGTCTTAGATTCCATTGCCTCAGAGGAAATAAGCAAAATTGTAGTTGCTCACGCTACAGATATTCGCTCTGCTAATTCTTTTAAAGTTATCGAATCTTTGAGCAACCTGCGCCGACTTCATCCAGACTGCTATATTTTCTCTACTAGTAATGGTAAAGGACAGAGCTTTGTCGGAGCGAGTCCAGAACGCCTAATTAGCGTTCAAAATCGTCAGTTAGTAACCGATGCCCTAGCAGGATCTGCCCCCAGAGGAAGCAACAGCACCGAGGATCTGCATCTAGCTAACTTGTTACTAAAAAACCGTAAGGAAAAACGAGAGCATCAGGCAGTTAAAGATTTTACGATTGAGCGTTTACAGAGTATCGGTCTAAAACCCCAACAGCTACCCCTACAGATACTCAAGCTGTCTAATATTCAACACCTGTGGACTCCAATTTATGCTCAATTACCTCCAGATATAAAACCGCTGGAGATTATCGAACTACTACATCCCACTCCTGCTGTAGCGGGAGTATCTACTAAAGCTGCCTGCGAAAAAATTAGTGATTACGAGAAGTTCGATCGCTCACTGTACGCAGCACCCCTGGGATGGGTAGATTCAGAAGGAAACTGTGAATTTATCGTAGGTATTCGTTCGGCTCTCATTGATGGCGATCGCGCTAGGCTGTATGCTGGAGCGGGTATCGTTTCTGGTTCTAATCCTGACAAAGAGTTTGATGAGGTACAGTTGAAAATTCAGTCTTTGTTAAAGGCTTTAGTGTAGAGGGCTGTATTTAAACAATTGAATGATTGATTTTCGTAATGTAAATACACTGTGGGCATCGGCGATTGTCGAAACCCTGCACCGCTGTGGTTTAACCCTGGCGGTGATTTGTCCTGGCTCGCGATCGACTCCTCTAACGGTGGCATTTGCCCAACATCCCGAAATTACCACCATACCCGTTTTAGATGAACGTTCCGCAGCTTTTTTCGCCTTGGGGAGAGCCAAAAAAACAGGCTTGCCAACGGTATTAGTCTGCACTTCTGGAACAGCAGGAGCAAATTTTTATCCCGCAGTTATTGAAGCCGATCGCAGCAGTATTCCTTTAATTATTTTGACCGCCGATCGCCCCCCAGAATTGCGTAACTGTCATGCGGGACAAACTATCGATCAGATAAAGCTATACGGCAATCTCCCAAACTGGCAGTGCGAACTAGCCCTTGCTGAAGCCAACTTGGAAATGCTGCGCTATCTACGGCAGAATATGCTTCAAGCATGGCAACAATCTTTATATCCCAAGTCGGGAGTAGTACATATTAACGTTCCCTGGCGCGAACCTCTAGCACCGATCGCCCAACCAGAAACAGCCTTGGAATCGGAATTTCCCGCAGATTTTTTTGACGCGGTTGCTCCTACTCCCCCGATAAGTCAGAGCATCTCTGTACCCTGGGATAGTTGGCAGGGTAAGACAGGCATTATCATTGCGGGTTTAGCTCAACCCAAAGATCCTCAAGCTTATTGTCAGGCGATCGCGCTTTTATCCGAGCAATTGTCTTTTCCTGTTTTAGCAGAAGCACTATCTCCAGTCAGAAACTATGCTCGACTCAACCCTTATTTAATTTCTACCTATGACACAATTCTACGTACCAAAGCAGCAGCACTAGTTCCCGAAGTTATTATTCAAATAGGAGAACTACCGACAAGCAAGCAGTTAAGAAGCTGGCTTCAAGATTTACCTGTACGGCGTTGGGTAATCGAACCCAGAATAGATAATTTCGATCCCCTACACGGTAAAACGGTTCATCTTGGCGGTGCGATCGAGCAAATTGTTCGAGATATTAAACCAGAACTTAACTTAAAACAATCGAACTATTGTCGTCGCTGGTGTCAATTAGAAGCTCAAACCAGAAAACAGTTAGATAGTAGTCTGGCACAAATCGATCGCCTGTACGAAGGAAAGGCTGCTTGGTTAATTTCTCGTAGTCTACCCCCAAAAACGCCAATATTTCTTGCTAATAGTATGTCAATACGCAATGCAGAATATTTTTGGCAACCAAACAATAGAGCCATAATTCCTTATTTTAGTCGTGGGGCAAACGGCATAGAGGGTACACTTTCTACTGCTTTAGGTATTGCTTATGGAGATTCTGGAGTACTATTAACGGGCGATCTAGCTTTACTCCACGATACCAACGGCTTTCTGATGAACCAGAAGTTCCAAGGGCATTTAACCATTATCGTAATTAACAACAACGGTGGTGGAATCTTTGAGATGTTGCCGATCGCCGATTTTCCTTTGTTTGAAGAATATTTTGCTACACCTCAAAACATCGATCTGGCTCGGCTTTGTGCTGCTTATAACGTAGAACATCTACAGATAGATAGTTGGCAACAATTGACAGATCTAATTACAGATTTGCCAACTCAGGGAATTAGAGTTTTAGAATTAATTTGCGATCGCCGTCAAGATGCTGCTTGGTTAAAAAATAATTTAGCAAAGTTTGGTGATAATAAATAATATGCAGCTTGCGTGCTAAGATTTCCTAAAACAATTTTGCTTACAAAATAATAACTATAAAACGATCTCATTTTGTTTAAACGTTACTGTAGTCTGTCATTTCATAAATACCAATCAGATTCTTATCTGGATCTCGAAGATAAACCGTTTTAATTCCCCACTGAGGGCGATATGTTGGTTTAGTAATAAAAGTAACGTTTTGCTTTTCAAGTTCTGCGCAGGTTTGTTCGAGATCTGTAGTAGTGAAAATCAAGGCTAAATTATCTGGAGCATTTTCTAAAGATAATTCTTCTGTAGCACCAAGAATATTTGCCATTGACTGTCTTTTAATTAGGTTTAACCTAATATCATTCATTTTTAAATCTGTTTCTTCTCCGTTGCCATCTTGATAAATTAATTCAAACCCTAGAGCTTTTTGATAAAACTCGATGCAGGCTTCATAATTACAGACTAATAGTCTAGTTCCTTTAAAGCTTAAGTTCATATTTTTAAATATTGCTAGTTTTGTCTAATTTACGAATTATTAATCTAACCAAAGATGTAAATTGTATTCTTCGATCGAAGGTTATGTTTGACAAATAATATATCATCAGGACGATGATAAATGCCTTCGCAGTTATTTTTAAAAATCTAATACCAAATAAAATTTTGACAGAAAGATTTGCATTTAGACCAAAGACTCGATCCTAAAATGTTCACGCGATTGAGTTGAATCAAATAAGTAACTTTAATAAGTCTTATCTTGAATCGATTATAAATTATTTGCAAATTAAATGGTTTTATACAGCAAGATCTGACAAATGAAAGCAACAATAGACAAGACAGATAAATCGCACTATTGATAAGCTGTGATTATCAAAGTCCGACAGAATACTTTTCGTTTGTCGGCTAAGAATTAATGAAAAAACGTTTCATCAATCATTTCTACTCATATACCAAAAAGCTATTACTGCTGTCGGGAATTACCGTAGGTGCGATCGCCTTTACACCCAAATATACTTTAGCAGCAGAACGCTTACGCTTTAACTATGGCTTATTAGGCTTTTCTCTATCGGTAGATTCTTTAGAACTATACGCTAAAGAAGGAAAAATTAATTCAGAATTAAACTTTTATACTAAACGTCTGGATGAAAAAACGGTCAAGCAGCTTCGCCGAATATTACGCCGTCGCATTAATATCGATCCTATTTTACTCTATCGTTTGAGCAGATCGCCGATGGTGACTGAAATTATTAAAAGCCTGGGAAAAGTAGCCACAACCCATCAGGGACACAATGGATTTTTTGCTATACGGGGTTCACTGACTAATGCTGCGATCGAGTATCAAGATCGTGGTGTAACTCTAATCGATGTTTTACGAGCTTTTCCTTCAGAAGATATCTTACTCAATATCGATCGCATTTTTGAACTACGGGATGAATTAACCGCTTTAGTAGAATATCGCGAAGCAATTAGAGAGTTAGTTATCCAGCAGGCGAAAAAAGAATCCAGTCTTAACAAGGTTAATAGCTTTCTTCCTCAAAAAGATCTACGGACTGCTGGCGGAATAACTTTTACCGAACAAACGATTGAAATTGATGGTCGAATTGCCGATCTTAAAGTAGGAGTCAGAAGTAGAGAACCGTTTACAATTCGTCTATATCTACCTCAAGGCTTATCTCAACCCGCTCCTGTAGTGTTTTTATCTCACGGCTTTGGTTCAGAACCTAGAGCTTTTGACTATTTAGGGGAACATCTAGCATCCTACGGTATTGCAGCCGTTTCTGTAGAGCATATTGGCAGTGATTCTGATTATGAACTAGAAATCTTAGAAGGTGCGAAGACAAGGGCAATCGCAGCTAGAGAATTTATCGAACGCCCCTTAGATATTCAATACGTCATTGACGAACTCGAACGTCGTAATCTAAACGATCCAGTTTTCAAAGATACCCTCGACCTCGATAAAATTGGCGTAATCGGACATTCTCTAGGAGGATATACTACTTTAGCACTGGCTGGGGCAGAAATTAACGTAGAGCGGTTACGCCAACAGTGTCCCAATAAAAAAATCAATCTAAATGTCTCGCTGTTGATGCAGTGTCGCGCCAAGGATTTAAAGATCGAGGGTAAACTGGCAGATCCTCGAATCAAAGGAGCGATCGCTATTAGCCCGATTGCTAGCGGTATTTTAGGACCAGAAAGCTTGAGTAAGATCTCGATTCCTACAGCAATTATATCGGGAAGCGAAGATATTATCGCTCCAGTAGTACAAGAACAAGTCTATCCTTTCACTTGGCTATCGGCTGAAGATAAATACTTGGCAATGATAATCCCTGGAGATCATTTTTCTGGTAGTAGTTTGCCTCGCGAAAAGCCTACCGATCCGACAGTTATTGAAGAATTTGTCGGTAAACGCATAGGAGATGGTCAACCATATATCAAGGCTTTTGCGGTAGCGTTTGTAAAGGCTCATATCGAGGGAGATTTAGCATATTCACCCTATCTCAATGCCTCCTATGCTCAAAATATTTCTAACAAACAGCTCGACTTTAGCGTGATTCGGTCTTTAGATCTTGAATCACTAGAACGAGAATACGATGATGTTTTGCCCGTTATTTTACCGACTTTAGAGCCGTCACAAGAGTAATCATATTCCGCAACTCATCAATCGCGCCAAAAAATAATTAGTCATTTTCGAGCCATAAGGAGAGTTCCACCAAAGACCAGGAAGTCCTCCTTCGGCTGCATTTTCCGAATAGTCAAGATCGCTACATTTAAGCCAGCTTCCGTTATTACGCCATCCTAAGCGATCGCCCCACTTTTGAGTTAATTTAGCATCCTGTTCGATAGTAGTTTGCTGGCTACCGCCTAAATCTTGATAAATTTTTGCCTGAATGCCAAAACCAAAACGTCCATCACTATAGGTATTCCATAAACGGTCTATTACCTGCAACTCACTACACTCAAGATGTTCGATTTCATTAGGTCGTAGATTTTCCATCTCGGACTCGCCTGCGATCGCCAAAATCAGCCTTACTGTCTCTTTGTCTGCTTCAAACCACTTACTTTCTTTGAGCAAGTTCTGCAAAGTTTCATAGCGGTATATATTGCTAACCCGCAACAATTTTTCTTCCAGGCTAGCTATTCTCTCTTTTAACTGGTCTATTTCACTATGGTCAGAAGATTGAGTATTACTTTGAGACATACAGATAACCTAGCCTACCTAAATATGGGTAATAGTAATTAAACTACTAAAATGCGATCTAGATTGTCTTGTCTAATCTTGCTAAAGTTCGTCAAATCTTGCGCGAAGCGCGATCGCATTTATTGTTTTTGGCAAGTCTGATATTTAAAAGCACGATCGACAGTGGGCGATCGCCTTGTTAAAACTAGCTTGAATATCCGTCAATTAAAATTAAATGTAGGGGCTTTATTAAATTTCTTGCAAGAATAGAAATAAAAATCTGCCTCTAGCTTAGAGATAATACCAGCGTCAACAGTACAGCAGATCCTGTAGCAAAGTACATAGCATGACGAATAGACTTTATACTATCAAGATTGTTACGTCTTCTTTTATCGTTTTTTTCTTGCCACTCTAATATTGCGACTTGGTTTCCTAAAATATAGCCAAGCTTTTTATCAATTTGCGCTAAACGAGTTTCTATACTCATTTCAATTAGTTTCCTCTCGGTTGAGGAATCGTCAAAGAGCATATATCTCGTAGGGGCGAATCGCGATTTGCCCTTACACAATCGTCTGGTTTTTATTTGAAATTTTTGTATGATTTGAATCACTATTATGATTGAAAGCCAAGGAGAATAAACTTCTTGCAAAAAAAGAGCGATCGCTTTTTAGGAAGTGCGATCGCTTTAATAAATTACTAAATTAATTTATTCTATAATGCAAAGACATGAAAAGCTGCTTCACCGTTATTCTCCATCGTAAAATGAGGTAATGTTGCTTGAATACTATCAATCTCGTTTTGGTCGATAGTAAATAAATGCGCTCCCGACTGATTATTCAACATCCGATATACAGGAATAGTGTCTAGATTTGCTGGTTCGATTTCAAAAGCATAATATTTAATATCTTCAAAGCTGTAGTTAGCAAAAGTATCTATAATATAGTCTTTTTCATTTTCATCCATTGTATATAGATGCGCTCCCGTCTCAGTATTAAAGAAACGATATACTGGTTTAGCTCCTTCTATTTTTTCTCCCGTAAATAGTTCGTCGTCGGCTAAAACTTGAAATTTTTCAGCTTCGTATGTATACGATAGCTCACCCGCGCTAGTTTGTTCTTGGATATAATTTATCTCATTGAGATCGGAACTATAGAAATGGAAGCCCTTTTCATACTGATATAAACGATGAACATCAGTTAATAATAATTGAGATTCATCACCTACATTGGGATTATCGACTACATCAACTGTCCCGTTATCTACATTAGGCTCACTAGGATTGTTGACTAGATCAACTGTTCCGTTATCTACATTAGGTTCACTAGGATTGTTGACTAGATCAACTGTTCCGTTATCTACATTAGGTTCACCAGGATTGTTGACTACATCAGGCTCATTAACTACTTCATCATTAATAATTGAGTCAGAAAAAGCTGAACCGCGATCGCGCAAAAATATGTCTCGCGGAGCGTAGTAAACTTCATCTTCAAAAACAAAATTACTAGCATCAGAATTAAAAGCTACATATCGACCATCGGCACTGATACTCGAAGTGAAACTACTTCCATTACCTTGTGACTCTTCAGGATCGTTAGTAACGCTTACTCTTTCGGTTGTACCGTTAACTAAATCTCGGACAAATATGTCACTAGAACCATTTGTGTCGCCCGAAATCAAATTATCAGCAAAAGATTCAAAAAATACATAACGACCATTGGCACTAATAGAAGCATTGTAGCTATTATCATTTGCTTCAGTATCAAAACCATCTCCAGCTACGCTGACTCTTCGGGTTGTACCTTCAATTAAGTCTCGGACAAAAATATCTGTGCGGTTGTTAGTATCATCGGGAACGAGGTTATCGGCATTAGATTCAAACACTACATAGCGTCCATTAGTGCTAATAGAAGCATCGTCGCTACTGCTATTCCCACTAAAACCATCGATCGCCACGCTGACTCTTTTAGTTGTATCTTCAACTAAGTCGCGGACAAATATATCTGTAGTGTAATAACTGTTACTATCACCAGCAACAAAGTCACTGCCATCAGATTCAAAGACTACATAACGACCATCGGCACTGACACTAGGATTGTAGCTATTGCTATATGTCTCAGTATTATCGGCAGTTAAACTAACTCTTTCGATAGTACCTTCAAATAAATCGCGGATAAATATATCTCTATTCCCGATAGTATCATCGGGGACGAGATTATCGGCATCAGACTCAAACACTACATAGCGTCCATTGTTGCTGATTTGCGGATCGTAGCTACTGTCATTGGCTTGATAACCATTGTATGCCAGACTGATTCTTTGTGTAGTATTAGTTTCTAAATCTTTGAAGAAGATGTCATTATAGCCACCACTATCTTCTAAGACATTTTCGGGAACGAGATTATCCGCATTAGATTCAAAAACTACATATCGTCCACCACCACTAATATCGGCATTTTGACTATTACCATTGGCTACAACGCTACCATTCCCTACACTAACTAAACTGATGGTGTTTTCTACAAAGTCTCGAATAAAAATATCGGTATTGTAGTTATCAATTCCAGGGAAAAATTCGTCGTCATAAGCCCAAATGGATTCAAAGACCACATAGCGTCCATCGTTACTAACACTAGAATTGTCAACGGATCCATCTTCTGCATCAAAAGTGACTAATTTTGTTTCTCCTTGACTCGATACCTCTTCGGGAGTTCCAGGAGTAGGAATAACTATATCTACATCTGATGTCTGGGGAACGACTACCTCTGGAGGTTCGGGTGCAGGAGGTTCAGGAACAACTACTTCTGGTGTTTCAGATACAGGAGGTTCGGGTGTTGGATTAACTTCGTCGGAAAACTCACCGCGATCGCTTACAAAAATATCTTTACTCAAATCGCTATCGCCAGAGTTCAGAGGATCGTCAGCAGTTCCAAAAGCGATCGAGCGACCATCTGCGCTAATACTAGGAGTTTCAAATAAACCAGATGTTTGTGAATCATCACTGATTAAATCTAAGAATTGGGTAGTGTCGTTGACTAAATCTCTAACTGCAATACCCGCAACAGATAAAAAGGTGACATAACGACCATCGCCACTAATGTCAAAAGTTTCATCTTGGGTACTGTATATAGATTTACTAGTTTCAACAGTAACCAGTTCAGTCGTGTCAGTTACCAAATCTCTAACAAATATATTCCTAGTATTCTTATTAAAGTCGTCCGTTAAGTTATCAGAAAAAGACCAGAATGCCACATAGCGACCGTTATCGCTAATAACAGGACTGAAACTCATTTCAGTATTTAAAGTATTTCCATCAGTATTGACAGAAACTATTTCAGTCGTATCGTTTACTAAATCGCGTACAAATATATCGTAAGTATCGTTGACATCTCCAGGAACGAGATTGTCAGCATCAGTTACAAAAGCGACATAGCGACCATCTGCACTGATACTAGGCTTTTGACTATAGCTATTTCCCTGATTACCACTAATACCAAGACTGGCTATTTCGGTCGTACCGTTAACTAAGTCCCTAACGAAAATATCTCCTTCAGTATTGTTATAATCAGGGACTAGATTGTTAGAAGTAGATTCAAAAGCGACATAACGACCATCTGCACTAATACTAGGATCTATCGCATAACCAGGATTGCCATTGATATTGGTACTAACAAGTTTAGTCGTACCATCAACTGTATCGTGTACAAAAACATTTTTAGAAAAACCAAAATCGTTATCGACGAAATTGTTAGCCGTAGACTCAAAAGCTATATAGCGACCATCTGCACTAATGCTAGGATTTGTACTGTCGTTGTTTCCTTGAATACCTTCGCTATTAACGCTAATTAGTTTAATCGTATCGTTGAGTAAATCGCGTACAAAAATATCTTTGGCTGCATTAGTATCGTCAGCAACGAGATTACTAGCATAAGATTCAAAAACTATATATCTACCATCTGCACTGATAACAGAATTTTCACTATTGCTGTTTCCTTTTAAGCCAATATTTGATAGGCTGACTAACTCGGTATTTGATGGGTTGAATTGAGTATTTCGGTCAGGCATAATTGTAACTTTAAAATTTCAATGCTCCAGGATACCTTCGATCTAGAATTTTTTGTACGATCGAGATCACTACTAGGTCTGACAGCCAAAAATAATTTACTCTGGGATTAAGGCTATTTCATTTCAGGGTAATAGGTAATAAATGCCTTAATTTATGTATGTATTGATACAAATTAAAGGCTAAATTATGTGCGATCGATACAGCAAGATTAGACAAATTTTCGCAAGATTAGATAAGACAGAAAAATGTTGAAAATCATATACTCTGAAGATGAAGATAATGCAGAATGACAACGTAGACGAAAGCGGTTTTACTTTCTTTACTCCTGTTCCTTCAGAACAAATACCAGTCAACAAGTATCGGAGTCTTCAAGAAAGCAAATTCTTCCGCTGGGCAATTCTCGAACGTTGGAAATACACCACCAAATTACTAGCAGTTTGGGTTGCTGGTTTTTTATTTTCTACGTTAGTTTTTACTACCAGATCTACAGCTTACAATCTTGCTTTGTCCGATTGCCTTTGGAGCATAATTACAGCTAATATTTTCGTTTTGCTTTGTTTGCTAAGGCTTTATGCTGCTTGGCATTACGTATATTCGCGATTGCTCGTTAATAAGATAGATTACAAAATTTTAAACCTGAAAAAAACTGCCGTTTGGGAAAAGCCAAGGCTAATGCAAGAGCGAGATAATCTGGTAGCCAGATTCCAGATAAAACCAGTTTTGCAACGCCTTCGACAAACGACGATCTCAATATTTATCAGTCTTAGCTTGGCATTTTTATTTTTAATCGACAACTCTTAACTTGCTCTTAGAGAATAAAATAAATGATCGATATACGAAATCAGCCTCTACTACGTATTTCAGCTTCAATAATAGCAGCCACGATGTTACTAAATGTAAGTGGGTGTGGTGGAGAAGAAGAGGCGCAGCAACCACAGGCGATCGCCGTTAAGCTAAAAACTTTAGAATCAGACACTCTAGTTGATAGCAGTGAATATATTGGCACGATTGAAGCTAAAGATCGCGTCAGCCTAGCACCTCGTACCACAGGTAGAATCAGTGAAATTTTTGCTCGCCAGGGCGATCGCGTCGAGCGAGGAGAGCCTGTAGTGAGACTAGAGCCGACTCAAGAACAAGAAGATGTTAACGCAGCTACCCAAAACGTTAATGTTGAAAAAGCAAGATTAGGACAAGTCCAAGCTGAACTAAGAACAGCAGAAGCCAACCGCGCAGCAGCAGCAGCAGAAGTAGAAAGTGCTAAAGCCGATATACAGGACGCATCTTCAGCAGTCGAGCTAGCACAAACTAACATCGAACGCAGTAGGATGCTGGTAGAAGGTGGAGCTTTAGCGCAACAAGAATTAGATGATGATAATCGCGAACTTAAAGGTAGTACTGCTCAATTAAATTCTCGTCGTGAAACTCTTAACGCAGCCAGACAATCGCTTTTAGCAGCCGATAAGCAGGTAGAGCAAGCTAGAGCCAACATAGACAGCCAAAAAGCCACGATCGAGCAAACTGAAGCTGAATTAGGCTCTGTCGCTCAAAGTTTAGCTTATCAAACCATCGCTGCGCCTATTGATGGTATTGTCGGCAACTTTGATGATAACAAAGTTGGTGATTACGTTAGTGCAGGCGAAGAACTAACTACTATTACTAATAATCAAAATTTAGAGATTAACATTAATATTCCCGTCGAATATCGCGATCGCCTTAAGACGGGATTAACTGTAGAAACAATCAACCAAGATGATAGTACGGGAACTGAAGGAGAAATTTCTTATGTTGCTCCTTTAGTTCAACAAGATACTCAATCTATCCTCACTAAAGTTGTCTTTCCTAATCAGGGAAGTCTAAAAGACAGAGAATATTTACGAGTTAGGGTAATTTGGGATGAGAAACCAGGTGTTTTAGTACCAACTAGCGCAGTATCTACTTTAGGCGGACAAAACTTTGTCTATGTAGCAAAAGAAAAACAGGCTAAATCAGAAGCTAACTCTGATTCCCAAGCACAAGGCGGATCTCCCGAAAAAGTTGCCGTAGGTGCATTAATAGCTGCACAGCAGCCTGTCAAGTTAGGCAGCATTCAAGGTCAAAACTATCAAATAGTTTCTGGTCTAGAAGAAGGCGATAAAATAGCTGTTTCCAACATTCTTAGCCTCAGAGATGGCGCACAGATTAAACCTGCGGAGGAGCAGGTTTCTGAAGTAAGAAGTAAAAAGTAAAAAGTAAAAGTAAAGAGATTTATTTATTTTCCTTTAGTTTTTTTATAGTGGATATAAGAATTCCAATGATTTGTTCTAATTCGGGCAGCATTTCATTAAATTTATTTTCCGAGACTATATCAGATTCAATCATTATTTCAATCCAATACTTACATTCAGAAGCCTCTTTTAAAGCAATGGAGTATTTAGATATAAAATCTGCTCTCGACTGAGCAAATCTTGCTTCAGCGCGCACGATGCGAAGCATCGAAGTCGTCGTAAGACGACGAACTGCGCGTATGCGCTGCGCCCCAATAGAAGTCCCACTTCTTAAAAATTGTTTTGATAGTACCTTCGCAGCGTCATCGAAATGCTTTTTACTCAACTGCACATAAGCTCTGATAACTCTAACAGCAAAACTTTTAGTTCTCTGTTGAATAGAAACAAAATCTTCACTCATATCACCAAGTTCATAATTCACTCTCCACTCATAATTCCCATAACCAAACAAAAACTTCTTACTTCTTACTTTTTACTTCTTACTTCCTACTTCTTACTTCCTACTTCTTACTTCCTACTTCTTACTTCCTACTTCTTACTTCCTACTTCTTACTTCCTACTTCTTACTTCCTACTTCTTACTTCCTACTTCTTACTTCCTACTTCTTACTTCTTACTTCCTACTTCTTACTTCTTACTTCTTACTTCCTACTTATAAAAAATGTCTATTTCAACTCCATTTATCAAACGTCCTGTTTTAACTACTGTCTGCACGGTTGTAATCGTTCTGTTGGGAGTTATTTGTATTGCACTGTTGCCTTTAGACAAACTACCTCAAATTGCCCCCAAACAAATTACGGTAAGAGCTAATTACGTGGGTGCAGATGCCAGAACCACAGTAGATAACGTCACCACAGTATTAGAAAGAGAAATTAACGGTACGGAAGATGTTAAGTGGATTAATTCCAATACCGATAATAATGGTAATTCAACAATTAACGTATCCTTTCCGACTGAAAAAGACACTAATATTTCTCAGGTACTAGTTCAAAACCGAGTAGCACAAGCACAGTCAAATTTACCTCAAAGCGTAATTGCCACAGGTGTTACCACTGAAAAACAATCTCCAACTTTAACCCTGTTATACGGTTTTTATTCTGAAAAAGATGAAGCAGGAGAACCTTATTACGACCCTGTATTCTTACAAAACTATGTCGATCGCTATTTATGGAACGAGTTAAAACGAATTGAAGGGGTAGGTAGTCTAAGATCGTTTGGTTCGGCTAACTACTCGATGCGATTTTGGCTCGACCCCGATAAGCTAGCTGCTAGAGGATTAACCGCTGCGGATGTAACCAACGCAATTTCTAATCAGAACTTTGAAGTTGGTGCTGGTGGCGTAGGTAGACAACCAGTACCTCAAAACCAGCAATACGAGCTACCCTTAAGAGTTAATGGTCGTTTTACTACCGTAGAAGAAGCAGAAGAATTAGTAGTACAAGCAGCAAACGACGGTACGTTAATCAAAATTAAAGATGTTGGACGGGCAGAGTTAGGCGTAGAAAATTATTTTACTAAAGGTGTATTCGATGCCGAACATCCTGCCGTTGGTTTAATTGTCTATCAGCTTCCTGGTACTAATGCCTTAAATACTGCCACGTTAGTTAAAGAAAAGATGGCAGAGTTGGAACGTGATTTTCCTGTGGGTTTAAAAGCGGAAATTGCTCAGGATAATACCTTATTTATCAATGCCTCTTTAAAAGATTTAGTAATAACTTTAGTACAGGCGATCGGGTTGGTAATATTAATTATCTTTATTTTCCTACAAGACTGGCGCACTACCCTAATTCCTGGAATTGCTATTCCCGTAGCCTTATTAGGTTCGATGATTGGCCTACAGCTTTTTGGCTTTACCCTCAATCAGCTATCTCTTTTTGCCTGCGTATTGGCAACAGGGTTGGTAGTAGATGATGGAATTGTAATTGTCGAAGCAGTTACCGCCAAACTAGACCAGGGAATGCGTCCCGTACAGGCAGCTTTAGATGCTATGGAAGAGTTAGTAGGAGCGGTTTTATCTACTTCTATCGTCTTAATGGCAGTATTTATTCCCGTAACTTTCTTTCCAGGTACGACGGGGATTGTTTACAAGCAGTTTGCCCTTACTATTATCTTTGCCATAATTGTTTCTACCTTCAATGCTTTAACCTTCTCTCCTACCATGTCGGGAGTATTTCTACGCCCTGCCGAACCAGTAAAAGGGCCTCTTGGCTGGTTGTTTCCCCGTTTCAATCGCGCTTTCGACTGGGTAAAAGATAGATATCGCGGTTTGATTGAATTTTTAATCGGCTTGAAGTGGATTGTTGTTGCCATATTCGTCGCGGGTTTAGTATTTACGGGCTGGATGTATAACACCTTACCGCAAGGTTTTATCCCCGAAGAAGACCAGGGCTATTTCTTTACCATCATCGAAGCACCACCAGGAGTTTCTTTGAACTATACTCATGAGATAACTCAGCAAGCACAAGATATAGTCATGTCTCATCCCGAAGTAGAACACGTGATGGGATTGACAGGATTTTCTTTTGACGGTCAAAACAGCAATAAGGCTGTTATGTTCGTTAAACTCAATCCTTGGTCGGAGAGGACAGGAGGTTCTGGTTCGGCTTTTGGACTAATACAAACGATTAATCAGGAGTTTGGACAAAGCATAGACGGTGCGAGAGTATTTGCAGTTAATGCGCCCCCCGTAGATGGTTTGAGTAGCTTTGGTGGTTCAGAAATCTATATTGAAGATCGTCAGGGTAGGGGAATGGATGCCTTGATTAGCAACGCCCAGGAAGTTATGGCTCAGGCGAATCAGAGAGAAGAAATCCAACAAGCAATTAGTACCTTTACCTTTGATAGCCCGATGCTGGAGGCAGACATCGATCGCAATAAAGCCAATGCCCAAAATGTGGATGTCAGCGAAATTTTAACTACTCTGCAAACCTATCTCGGTTCTAACTTTGTCAATCAGTTTGTCCTAGATGGCAGACTATATAGAGTATACGCTCAAGCTGATGCAGCTAGTCGTACTAATCCTGATGATATCTCTCGCCTGTTCGTGCGATCGCGTGACGGAGAGTTGGTACAGTTAAGTAATTTAATTAATGCTCAGCGAATTTCTTATCCGCCCATTGTAACTAATTACAACGTTTATCCTGCGATTAAAGTTAACGTAACTCCCGCACCAGGCTTTAGTTCGGGACAAATAATCACGGCTATGGAAGAACTAGCCGAAGCCACCTTGCAACCAGGCTTTGGTTATGAGTGGACAAATACCGCAGCAGAAGAAAAAACTTCTGCGGGTGCTGCACCTTTGGTATTTGGTCTAAGTTTTGTCATGGTATTTTTGGTGCTAGCTGCTCAATATGAAAGCTATGTCGATCCCTTGATTATTATGCTTACCGTTCCCCTAGCTATCTTAGGAGCATTAGGCGGAATCTGGCTGAGGGCAACTTTCTTGCAGTCTGGTGGTGTGTACCCCGTTCTCAACAATAATATCTACGTCCAGGTGGGATTAGTAATGTTAATCGGGATGGCAAGTAAAAATGCAATCCTAATTGTCGAATTTGCCAATCAAAACCGCGATTTAGGTATGAGCATCAAAAAAGCTTCGATTTACGCCTCCGAACAGCGTTTTCGGGCAATTCTTATGACGGCAATATCGACTTTAGTGGGTTTTATGCCGTTATTAATTGCTTCTGGTGCTGGTTCGGTAAGTCGTTGGTCGCTAGGTACAGGGGTATTTGGTGGAATGCTAATAGCAACAATTTTAAGCTTGGTCTTTGTTCCTATTCTCTATATTGTTATTAAAGATTTTGAACAGTCTTATCTTAGAGGCAAAAAAGACAAGAAGGCAAGGGAACGAGAAGACGAGGAGCAAGAATCAGATGATACTAATAGTGAGAATAATCTCAATGGTAGTAATAGACAAAAAGATGTGCAGCAAGAATCGAAAACTAATAACTAAATATTACAGGTCGAAGTAATAAAAGAGTTAACTGTCGCAATTTTGAAGCTAAAACAAATATGACTGAGACAATAGTTGCGCCCGTTCGGGCATATATTCCCGAACTACTAGAAGATACGGTGGCGGGTAACTTAAATGCTTCTCCCGTATTGGATTTGACAGTGGATTTAGATGGTGTACCAGATGGATACGTAGCAATGGACAAGCGCGAATCGATGAAAGTCGCGATTGAACTTTAATCTGGTTCGTTCGAGATTACTTATCAGCTTTTAAATGCTAATTCAGAGTAAAAAAAAATTGAGAATTGCGATCGCTTTGAACATTGAAAAAAATTAATTATGACTAACAAACCCAATATTTTAATTCTCGGTGCTACGGGTAAAGTAGGTGGAAAAGTAGTAAATCAACTAAGAGAAGTAAATGATGTCAATGTAGTTGCTGCTACGAGATCGTCCAAAAAAGCACAGGCATTCAAAGACAAAGGCATTGATAGTGTAATTTTAGATTTAGACGATCCGAAGACTATTGCTCCTGCACTTAAAGATATCGACAGAGCTTTACTACTAACTGGCTATACCGTTGATATGCTCAGACAAAGTAAACGATTCCTTGATACAGCAAAACAAGTAGGAGTACAGCATATAGTTCATATTGGTGCATCTACCGCACCCACTAACGAAGTCGCTCACTGGGGATGGCATCAGTTTATCGAAGCATATATCGAAAAATTAGGCTTTAGCTATACTCATTTACGACCTGAAGCCTTTATGCAGAATCTATTTAGCTTTGGCTGGCTTAATGATGGAGTAATTAGTAACTACCTTGGCAATGCACGTTGGAGTTGGATCGACTGCTACGATTTAGCTGCGGTGGTGACTCAAACTTTATTACATTCAGAGAAATATGCAGCTTCTACCATACCCCTTGGCTATGATGCCAAAACGATAGAGGAAGTAGCTCTGATTTTGACAGAGGTAGTCGGACAGCCATTTCATACCGAAGCTCATCCAACAAAAGAATTTTTAGATAATGCTTTGCAAGAAGGAGTAGACGGTATTTATCCTAATGCCTATATGTATTGTGTTTATACTCAGCTTGAACTAAATGTAGCTGATGCCATTCCCAACGCTGATGCAACATTCAACAACTTTGAAGCCATAGTAGGACGTAAACCTAACACCTGGAAAGATTTTGCTACTAATTACCGCGAACAATTAACTTACTAAGATTATTCGGGAGATATCAAAATGACATTAAAACCAAATCGAAC
This sequence comes from Waterburya sp., assembly GCA_965214815.1. Taxonomy (GTDB): domain Bacteria; phylum Cyanobacteriota; class Cyanobacteriia; order Cyanobacteriales; family Xenococcaceae; genus Waterburya. Next base: position 4,843,962 of record CBDCCL010000002.1, on the reverse strand, counting down.
TATTTTAGTTTTTGGCGCGACAGGGGCAATGGGTAGCTACGTTGTCAAGCATTTACTAGCAGATGAGCAAAATAACTGGCAAATTCGCGCCTTTACCAGAAATCCCGATAGTTCTCACGCTCAAACTCTAATTGAATTGGATCGCGATCGCGTCGAATGTCAGCAAGGAGATCTAAATAACTATGACAGCATTTCAGCAGCCATGAAAGACGTTTACGGACTGTTTTGCAACACTAATTTTTGGGTCGATTGCACCGTTACCACAGAGCGCAAACAAGGATTAGCCGTTTTAGAAGCAGCAGAAAAAGCCGAGGTGCAGCATTTTGTTTATTCTTCCCTCGATGCCTGCGCTCATATTTCTCAAGGAAAAATTCCCGTCCCCCATTTTGATGCTAAAGCCTCAGTAGAACATGAAATAGATTGGCACAGATCGGATGAATTTATGAGGCAAGATTCAGGTTGGTATTCGAGTTGCGTCAGTGTATTAAAAACACTAGCTTATTTTGAAAACTTATTTGCCTTTTTTAAACCCAGTAAGGGAAAGCTTAGTGATGGACGAGAAGGGTTAATTTTCTCTGTACCAGCAGCAGATGCTCCTTATCCCTTTGTCGCCCTTGATGACATTGGTTGGTTTACAGCATACATTTTTGCTAATCGCGATACTTGGGGCGGTCGAACTCTGGCTATCGGTGGCGATCGCCTGAGTTTTGCCCAATTAGCAGCTACCTTTGAGCGAGTAACTGGTATTCCAGCAGAGTATCAACCCATGAGTGATGAGAAATTTCTAGCTCTGGGGATGCCTAATGCTGACGATCCTCTCAATCAATTTCGGTTTCATCGTGAATACGGACCTTATCAAGACCATGAAGCTTTAAGAAAAATTCATCCCGATCTGATAAGCTTTGAAGCATGGTTGCAACATAGTGGCTGGAAAGGCGACGAACGAGCATTGCAAAAGGACGCTATTACGGGTAGCAAGTAGTAATGAAGAAATTAATCAGCAATATTTGTTTTGAAACTGTTGGATTACATGAGGAGTTTGTTCATGTTGTCGAGAATGAAGCTGCTGCTCGCTGGACGGGAAAAGGTTTAACTAAAGAGGGTAAGCAAGTTAGATTTGAAGGTATTAATGTTTTTAAGTTCGATCGCCAGGGAAAAATCATCAGTTTAAAAGGCTATGGTCGTCCTGATGAAATAGTAGAATGTTAGGCATAAAAAATGATATTTGTAGTTGAATAGGTATTAAAAATGTTTAAAGACTGGAACTTAAATGACTGGATGAACAATGGTCTATTTTTTCTAACAGCCTTAATTTTAATTTGCTCGTTTGTTTTTTTCTAACTTCTTTTAATTATGAATATAAGAATGCTGGTATTTTCTGGAATAATGACCGCCTTAGTTGGTGCTTTATTAGGATTGGTAGTTGCTCATATAGCAGAAAGAGAATCTCGACAAAAAGCAGCGGTTGTAGTTGGTTCTACCTTGGGTTTTGCGATCGGCGTTGGCTATGAAGCAATGCAGCAGAATCGAGAACGGACTGATTAAATAAAGAGCAGGTAGTAGGAAATGAAAAATAATAGTCAAGTTAAGTCTCAAAAATATAATAAATATTTAATTGCTTTAATGGTAGTAATTACCGCTATAGGTATTAATTACTTTTATTCTATGAGTATGGCTTTTATAACTACATTTGTATTAGCCTACCTTTCAAAAGGTTCTCGTTGTAAATGACTATATTCAATCCTGTCGAAGATTACAATTCTAAAACTACCTACTCCTACTGTAAAATATGCTTTCTCAAATAGTTCGCCCCATGGTAAATACCCAAATTCGTTTACTGGCAAAAACTAAAGCAACTAAAATAACTTTAATTCAAACTATTACTAAATGGTTGGGTTTTCTAGGAGTAGAAGCTAAAGTTACTAAACTCAATACTGTAAAAGATAAAATTCAGGTATCGATTACGGTTAGTCAGCCAGAAAATAGCGAAAATAGCGATTGGCAAAAAATCTTAGATAATCTGAGTCAAGATACAGAATTAGGTACTAATCACTCTGCATCTATTCCTGCCGAGCAAAAAACTAAATACCAACGTATTCTCGCTTATGCTATCCAAATGAGTAACGGCGATCGCCCGATTGACTGGACAGATATTTATCCTCAACTACAAGGATTAGGAATTGATGAATCAATTATATTAGGTGTCAAATCGGCTTTAAAAGTACCTCAATCTATAGAGCGTTTAGTAACAGATTTAGATGCTGATGTGGCAGCAATAGCACTTATACAAACTGCTAGTATTGCTCTATTAGACCACCAAATTAATCCAGACGAATATAAAGTATTACAAACTCTATTAGATGCTATGGCAAACAATTGCTAATCTCGCTGCAAATTAGGACATAACTGTTCTCTAATATTGTTAGGAAGTTCTGACCATAACTCCCAAATCAAGTCCATCTCCGCTAATCTACGAGTGTAAACTGCCTCTGGAGTTCGACGTTGTGAACCAAACCAACGTTCTACCGTAGAGAGACTACAGCCACAGATATGAGCAATCTGTCTTTGAGTTACGTTCCATTTTTGATAAAACTCGAATACATCCATTGATAATTGACAATTGCTATACAAATTTAGTAAGGCTATTTCTCTGTTACCTAAAGTTTTTCTATCGTTCATTGTCTTTCTCCTACTCGCTCGAATCGCTCGCCTGAGAGTCAACAGCCAGTATGACTTCCAAATCCTCTTGCCATCCCCAATCAAATTGCGTCCATTCACGAGAAGGACTAGACAGATCGAGAGCAACGTAATATTGATACTGCCAGTTTTGTAAATCTTGACTCCAGACATAGCGCATTCCTCTAATTGTTCCTCGATCGCCCGCAGCAGAACTCCAGCGTACTCTTGTACCAATTTCCAACCGTGGTTTGGGAATATTTGAAAGTTCTGCCGAACCCGAAGGGCGATTATCTTCCATGATTCTTCTCGGCTAAATAACTACGAAAGATTAATATAAAAGATTTTTCAGCAGATAAATAGATAAGTAATTATCCTGGGATTAATAGTTCTAGGTTCAACAGTTAGCACTCTCGTAGCCCGTGCCGTAAACACCGAAGCACTAAATAATGAACAGCAACAGACAGCGCAGAGAACTCGCTAATTTTTTAAAAAGCCGACGCGATCGCCTTGGGCCAGAGGCTGTAGGATTAATCAGTTCTAGTCGCCGTCGTACTCCTGGGTTGAGAAGAGAAGAGGTGGCTATGTTGGCAGGGATTAGTCCTGAATGGTATACCTGGCTCGAACAGGCGCGAGATATTCGACCATCCCAGGAGACATTAGAAAATATCAGCAGAGCCTTAAAGCTAGAACCTAGCGAAACCGAATATTTGCTGTTTTTAGGTGGCTATCAGTCTTCTATAGCAATTTCTGCCAAAACTTCAGTTATCAGTCCTCAACTCCAGCGCGTATTAGACCGACTTGAATGTACTCCCGCTTATATTATCGGTCGCCGTTGGGATATTTTGGGCTGGAATACTCCTGCAACTTTGGTTTGTGGCGATCCTGCCAAATTATCCGACTTAGAACGCAACTGTTTGTGGCAGATTTTTTTAGGTTCGATGCGATCGACAATCGTTGATTGGGAACAACACGCTAAAGCAGAAATAGCAAAATTTCGTACTTCACAGGTACGGTATGGCGATCGCTATTGTCCTTGGATCGAAAACCTGATAGAAACTCTTAGAGAAGCGTGTCCTGAATTCAAACAGTGGTGGTCAGAATACGAGGTTAGTGATTGGAACGGTGGCATTAAACACCTCAAACATCCTGTCTATGGATTGTTATCCTTTGAACACAATACTTTTCAAATTGCCGATCGCAACTATCACGATCTAAAGTTAATTACCTACGTTCCGCTTCCTGATACCGATACTTTATCCAACCTCAAAGCTCACTGCACGAGAAATAAGACCTAAAAATAGAGCAAATCTTATCAATTCGCGATCGCGCCTATCGAACTAAACATCATTTGTTTTTGCGCTCGGTTCTCTACATAACCTTCATGATGAAGGAAAAAATTAGAATTAAAAACTAAGAATAGATATAATTTTTCGTAAATATAAACCCGAATAAACAAATTTACCGAGCTATCAACTGCTTTGGAATGAGCGCACTTGATTTGTACAGAATTTTAAACTATCTAATATATAATGCTGTCTTCAGAACAATTATCGCTCTATACTTTACAGCTACCGTCTAAATCAAACACAGAATTTTTATTCGATCCGCCTTTTTTATCTGTCCACAACTTATTAGGCTGGAATGGAATCGATCTAGAATATTATCAAGTACCCGCTATTATTGGACGACAAACTCAACAGCATTTAGTCTTGGTATTTTTCTCTAGCGGAAAAATTAAGCGAAAGTTTCAGGGATATACGCAATCTGATACGGTTGTTCCTGGGAGCGTCATCTTAATTCCCGCTTTACTTTGCGAGCGCATAAGCTGGTTGCAGCCATTAAACTTTGCGGTAATAACTCTTAGACCACCTGCGATTGAACGAGCAGATCGAGAACTCAACTTAGCATCAAAGAGTGCTGAACCCCAACTCCAATTCCAATCAGACGATCTAACCTATACTTTAGTTAAGTCTCTTCTATCAGAAATAGATCGAGAGCGAGAAACGAATTCTATTTACACCCAGACTTTATCTAAAACTCTGGCGGTTCATCTGTTTCAAACCTATACTTTTCCCTCGATCCAGATACCAGAAGAAGCCGAACAGCTAGCTAAGAACAAACTAGCGATCGCCTACATCAACCAAAATTTAGGGCGAAGTTTGCGAGTAGAAGAAATAGCAGCAGTGGTAAACACTAGTAAATATCATTTCTGTCGGGTATTCAAACAGTCAGTGGGAGTTTCTCCCTATCAATACCTGCTTCAACAAAGAATCGAGCGTTCCAAAATTCTATTACAGTCACACTTAAAACTATCAATTGCCGATATCGCACTTCAATGTGGTTTTGCTAATCAAAGTCATTTTTGTAAGTGCTTTCGTAAATTTACTACAGTAACTCCCAAAACTTATCGCAACTACTACTCGGTTCAAATCAGTTCGTCTACACTCTCTTCTGGTAGTAATTATGAAAACTGGGCGGTGTAAAGCAAGATTAGACTAACTTTAGCAAGATCAAACAAGATAATCTTACTCATTTGGCTTATAGTTGCGGTAATTTTAATTTAGCAAAGGTCACAACTGATGAATCAGTCTGAACCCAATTCTTTAGCTATAAAGATAACTTTACTGCTAACCAGCACTTTGACGGTGATGTCGGGAGCTACTATTGCGCCTTCTCTTCCAGCAATGCAAGAGCATTTCGCCCAAGTTCCTAATTCCGAGCTTTTAGTTCGCTTAGTCTTGACCGTTCCTGCTTTATTTATTGCTATTGGTGGGTTGTTCGTCGGTCAACTATTAGATCGTTTGGGACGCAAACCATTATTAATCGCTTCAACCTTGCTGTATGGTTTTGCTGGTAGTTCGGGCTTAGTTTTAAATTCTCTGGGAACTCTTTTAGTTGGTAGAGCAATATTAGGACTGGCTGTAGCGGGGATAATGACTGGCGTTACTACTTTGATTGCCGACTATTACACTGGACAGAAGCGAGCCGATTTTATGGGCTTGCAGGCAGCTTTTATGGGTTTGGGTGGAGTTGCCTTTCTTTCTGTGGGTGGCTTAGTTGCCGATTTAAACTGGCGTTTTCCTTTTCTGATTTATCTCTCAGCTTGGGCTGTTGCAGGGGCGATAGCTATAACTCTCTACGAACCTAAACGGGCAGGTAGCGATCGCAGCAAATCGGATTTAGCAGCCAATTCAAGTATGCCAATAGGAGTACTAGCGATGATTTATGGCGTAGCTCTATTCTATATGCTGGCATTTTATTTAATTCCCGTACAGCTACCCTTTTATCTGCAAAACCTCAGTAATGCTAGTGCTTCTGCTAGCGGTTTGGCGATCGCAGCCTCGACTTTAGCTAGCTCAATTGCTTCTCTGCGCTATGGCTTTATTAAAGAGCGTTTGGGTTTTGTGAGCATTGTCGTAGTTGCCTTTGGCGTAGCAGCGATGGGCTATCTAATTATTGGTCTTGCTGCTAGTTACAACTTAGTTTTATTAGGCTTAATCGTGGCTGGTTTGGGCTTTGGCTTGCTGATGCCCAATCTCAATGTCTGGCTATCTAGTATGATTCCTGATACTTTACGTGGCAAGGCTTTGGGCGGACTGACTACGTTCTTTTTCTTGGGTCAATTTTTATCGCCGATTGTCTCTCAACCAATCACTAATATAGTTGGTCTGGATCGGACTTATATGACGACGGGGGTTCTCTTGTTAATAATAGCGATCGTCTTTCGAGTTTTAAAAAATCAAATCAAGTCTTTTTGTCAAAACTGTTAGAGTTGGATCTAAAGCGATCTGAGCTAATAAAATTAGAGGCATTGTATATTGACGAGTCGATCTAAAGGTGGGAAGAATAATTATTCCCCTTGTCTCCGTGTGTCTTATCCTGCGCGTCTACTATCGTCTTATGTTGATAGAATGCTAAATTTTAGTATTATAACAATACGTACCTAAGCTGCGACATTTATTACCCCTGACCCGTGACCCCTGATCCGTGACCCCTGACCCGTGACCCCTGATTTACAAGATGTAGCGCGACACTGGTACTTTGCCAAAAAAAATGAGTAGTCTTTTAAAACTACCCATTCTCAATCAAATTTTATTTAACCTACAAGGTCTAGACTAGTCTATACAGAAACTGTTTTCTTAGAGCTAGTAGACAGTTCGCCTTTAGCGTATTTAGCAGCGAAATCATCCAAAGAAACCTGCTTAATTTTACTAGCGTTGCCAGCAGTACCAAAAGCTTCATAACGTCTGAGACATACTTTCTTCATGTATGCGATTGAAGGCTTGAGGAAGTGGCGGGGGTCAAAGTTGGAAGGATCTTTCATAGCTGCTTCACGGATAGCAGCAGTGATTGCCAAGCGGTTATCGGTGTCGATGTTTACTTTACGTACACCACTCTTGATACCTTTTTGAATCTCTTCTACGGGTACACCATAAGTTTCAGGAATTTTACCACCGTTTTGATTAATGATATCGATCCATTCTTGAGGTACTGAAGAAGAACCGTGCATTACGATGTGAACGTTAGGCAAGCGACGGTGAATTTCTTCAATTCTGCTAATAGCTAGAATTTCGCCAGTAGGTTTGCGAGTAAACTTGTAAGCACCGTGGCTAGTGCCGATAGCTACTGCTAGAGCGTCTACCTGAGTACGTTCTACGAATTCAACTGCTTCGTCAGGATCGGTCAATAGCTGCTCTTTACTTAGAGTACCTTCAAAACCGTGTCCATCTTCTGCTTCACCTTGACCAGTTTCTAATGAACCCAAACAGCCAAGTTCACCTTCTACTGAAGCACCCACAGAATGAGCGACTTTAACCACTTCTGAAGTTACATTGACGTTGTAATCAAAGCTAGCAGGAGTTTTAGCATCTGCTTCTAAAGAACCATCCATCATGACGCTAGTAAAACCATTGCGAATTGCCGAATAGCAAGTTGCAGGGCTGTTGCCATGATCTTGGTGCATTGCGATGGGGATACGAGGATAGCTTTCTGCTGCTGCCATAACTAAATGGCGTAGAAAGTTTTCTCCCGCATATTTGCGTGCGCCACGGGAAGCTTGTAAAATGACAGGGCTATCCGCTTCATCAGCAGCTTGCATAATGGAGATGATCTGCTCCATGTTATTTACATTGTACGCAGGAATGCCATAACCATTCTCAGCAGCGTGATCTAGTAGCAAACGCATTGGTACGAGCGCCATAAATATTCTCCTTAATTTATATTTTTGTCAAATAGTAAGTTTTAAGATTAAACTTCTTACTTGTCAATCTTAAGATATTTTTTACATCTATACTAATCTAATTTGATAATTTCCTTAATTTGAACTCGATCGCAATAAGATTTTTTTGATTTTAGATTAAAAAATGTTAATTTTTGAGTTCTTTTCAAAGATTAGTCTTCAGTAAAATTAGTAAGTCGATCGAGATTTAGGCAGATTGAATTATCGTCCTTTACAGAAATTATTCCCTGACGGCGTAACTTGCCCATCAATCTAGTTACTGTAACTCTAGTAGAGCCGATCGCACTACCGATCTGAGCGTGAGTAAGACTATAAGGAAGACAGTATTCCTCTTCGCTGATGCCATGTTCTTCGAGTAGTAAGCTTAAAAAGCTAGTTAGGCGATCGATAGTTTTCCTTTGACCCAAAGCACTAAGCCATAAAAGCTTTCTTTGATGCTGGTAACGAAACGCTTCGTACAATTGCTGGCTGAATCCAGGCCAGTTTTCTAGATCTTTCCAGTACAGCCAAACTACTTGAGTTTGGTCTACATGAGCATAAGCGCAAATATTGAAAGAAGATTGAGCGACAATCTCAAAAGGTTTTTTAGCACTGACAAAACCTAAAAATGATTCTTCTGGTTGAAGTTCTTCTGATTCTGACACAGAGCTTTCTAGTCGATCTTCACCAGTCATGAGGAACGAAGTTTCCTCAGTCTGCTTCAAAGACGATGGCACATCCGCGCTGTTGGCTTGGGGAGACTCCTGGCGTTTATGTCTGACGTGGGTGCTTTTATGTTCACTTTGACTGACTAATCTTACAGCACCTTTGTTAACTAAATAGATGAGTTGGGGGCGAGTCGGAATTTGTTCGTCTCGGCGAAAAAGGCGATCGCGATAATGTCTTTGCGCCCAGTCAATAATATTTTGCCAGGCCGAAGTGGGAAAAGTTTCTTCTGATGAGTTGTCAAAAATTTGCATAGTGGGAGGCAAAATAATAGAGCGACGCGCATATTTGATTTTACATGGATAGCAATACCTCCAAAAATACTAATTCACATAAATTTTTTAAACTGAGGTTTAACTATGAGAAACCAGCTATTTCTCTCAAGAATTTGTTAAAACAAAAGCTGTTATCAGCTTTAAATCTAAATCGACAAAGCTTAATTCAGTCAAGTTATGAATTGTTAGATACTACGATCGATCGCCAACTAATTCTTTTATCCCTCGAACGCCTGCGATCGCTTCTTGTCTCCGATCTGCCTTCGATACGGCTTTGTTACAGTTGTCCAATTGGTTTAATTTTAGCTCCACGGCTACAGATATCTCCGAATCAAGTCGTCGAAGATCTAGGAAATTTGCTCGTCCGACATAGTAGTAGTACTGGTACTGGAACGAGCCTACCACTATATTTAAATACAGATCCGACTGGTTGGCTCAACTTTTATGTTACCGAACAAGCTATAGCCGGTTGGCTAGAACGATCGCTGTGGCTATTAAAAACTCAGCAAGATAATAGTCTTTTAACCTTGGGACAAACCGATCGCAACCAAAGATCGGATTTATTTTGCGTACAATATATCCACGCTCGCTGCTGTAGCTTACTGCGTTTGGGGGCAAGAGAAAAACTAATTACCCTAGTAAACAATGATTTCGAGGGCGCAGGTTGGCAACTTACCCAACCAGCATCAATATCCTGGCTCGATCGACAGCATCATCTCTGGTTTAACAGATCGGAATACAATTTGCTACGTCAGTTGCTGATAGTTACAGATTCTCAGATAGCAAATGATAGTGATAGATGGTCTAAATTGGCTCTAAATTTAAGTCAAACCACAGCAATATTTTTGGCAGACTGTCGCTTTCTAGGGGAGATAAAAGAGCAGTACCCGGAAAGAGCGATCGCCCGTCTTGGACTAATTGCCTTGACTCAATACTGGCTACAAAAAATATTGGTAGAAAAACTAAACTCTTTAGCTCCAACAACGCTTTAGAGGTTTAAGTAACAAAGGCGCATAGTTGAGGACGTTGCCTGTTGACTGTTAACTGTTGACTGTTGACTGTTGAGGTGTTCTTTTACTTACCAAAAATAAAAGCTAAAATAAACCAGCCAAAGTACGTAGCCAAAATTAACCATAAGATTGATGTCAATACCTGAGCCTACTGTCGGGGTAATTATTCCCGCTTATAACTGCGATCGCTATATCGTCCAGGCTGTTGAAAGTGTATTAGCACAGCAAGACTGTCAGTATGAGATAATTGTAATCGATGATGGTTCGACCGATTCGACCGAGCAGGTATTAGAACCCTATAAAGATCGTATTCGCTATATCAAACAAGAAAATCAGGGAGTAGCAGCAGCACGTAATCATGGCATAGCTTCAGCTAGAGCATCTCTAATTGCTTTTTTAGATGCCGATGATTATTTCTTACCTGGAAAACTGGCTCGTCAAGCAGAAATTTTGCTAAAACGTTCGGATTTGGGTATAGTTCATAGCGGATGGCAACGAGTCGATAGTGAAGGCAACAAACTGTTAGATGTACGCCCTTGGGAACAAGTTCCCGAACTCGATCTAGAAAACTGGCTGCGTTGGAAACCAGTATTACCTAGTGCTATGATGTTTCGCCGAGAATGGCTACAATATGTTGGTGGATTTGATGCTCGTTTTCCTCCCGCTGAAGATACTAACTTAGTTTTAAAATTAGCTTTAAAAGGTTGTAAAACAGCCTGGCTGCGTCAAATTACAGTTTGCTACCGTCAGCATGAATCGAGTGCTATGTATAAAGGTTTACCCCAAGCACGTTCTTTGATGGCTGTTACCGACGATTTCTTTGCCCAGCCTAACTTACCTCCTAAAGTTAAATTAATGGAGCAGTCTGTTCGTCATGGTACATTAGTGTGGATTGCTTGGTATTTATACCATACTGGGCATAAACCAGGAACTATAAAACATCTTCAGCAAGCATGGGAATACCGTCATAATTCAGGAATAGAAACTCTAGTCACCTGGGTAGAAAGCTTTGCTGAATTTGCTCGTAGTTGGGGAGTTGAATTTAGGGTTAACGATTTAACTAGCTCTCAAGAATGGCAAGATTTAGTTCGGTGGATAATTTCGCGTCCCTTAGTTGAACCGACCGAACAGCAGTTTAAGATTTACGATCGACAACACTAATTTTTATCATGACTATTGCTCGTACAATTTGTATAGGGTTTTTGGCATTAATTGCGATCGGAACGCTGCTATTGATGATGCCTTTTGCCACCGCCACCGGAACTTGGAATAATTTTATAGTGGCTCTATTTACCTCTACTTCTGCTGTCTGTGTAACGGGTTTGGCTGTGGTAGATACGGGGAGTTATTTTTCTTTTTGGGGACAGCTAACTATTTTGCTGTTGATTCAGGTTGGTGGTTTGGGTTATATGATGACCACCACGTTTTTAATCTTGCTGTTAGGTCGTAAATTCGATTTAAGACAAAAATTTGCCATTCAAGAATCTTTCGATCGCCCTTTTTTGCAAGGTAGCAATAACCTCGTGCGATCGATCGTTGCCACGACAATGATTTTTGAAATTACGGGAATTTTTCTACTATTGCTAAGTTTTGTTCCCGAAGCTGGCTGGGAGCGAGGATTGTGGTATTCGGTTTTTCATAGCATTAGTGCTTGGAACAATGCTGGCTTTAGTCTTTTTTCCGACAGTTTAGTAGCATATCGTTCTAACTGGGGAGTCAATCTGGTAATTCCGGCATTGGTTATTTTCGGTGGTATTGGCTATCAGGTAATCATTGAAATGTATCTCTGGTCGCTCAACGTCATCAAGCGCAAGTCTGAAAGATTCTGTTTTTCACTTAACTTCAAAGTAGTAATTAGCACTACAATTGTGCTATTGATTGTCGGTACGGTGGCATTTTTTCTTACAGAGTTAAACAACCCCGCAACATTAGCACCTTTTAGTTTTGAAGATAAATTTTTGGCTGCTTGGTTTCAGTCTATGTCCACCAGAACCGCAGGCTTTAATAGTATCGACATAGGAAAGATGACGACTGCTGGTTTATTTATTACTATGGGATTTATGTTTATTGGGGCGAGTCCTAGCGGTACTGGGGGAGGCATCAAGACGACGACTTTTAGAATTATGTACAACAGTACTAAGTCCGTCCTGCGGGGGAAAAATGAAGTAATTCTGTATCAAAGAGAAGTTCCTAGTACGCTAATTCTCAAAGCAGTAGCGGTAGTGTTTGGTACGGCAGCATCGATTGTTTTAATAACGATTGTAATTTCTTCGATTGAAACTGAGATTAATTTTCTGCCGATTTTATTTGAAGTAATCTCTGCTTTTGCCACAGTAGGTTTATCTACTGGCATTACTGGCAGCCTAGCTGTTGGCTCTAAAATAATGTTGGTGTTTGCTATGTATGTCGGTCGCGTAAGCATTTTAATTCTTATTGCTGCTATTATTGGCGATCCTAGTCCTAGTTCATTGAAATATCCAGAAGAAAATATGCTAGTCGGCTAATTCAGACAACTGTAATTTACAGAATAAGTGAAAGATTTTAAGCGATCGATATTCAAATCCCACAATTGAAATAATTGTGATATAAATATTAAGGATTGTAAAAAAAAAGACAGATTTTCTTAGCATTTTTGACACCGTTGCAATCTTTTTAGCGATCGCTGTCAAGAATTAAATTTTTGTTGCCACTTCTTGATTTCGTAAGTGGCTCGGTTTTTATGCGCCTAAGTAAATGTTCTTCGACAATCGGGCAATATTGTCCTACTCAAGCTCAAATAATTTTAGATCGTCAAACAAATTTTATGACAGCAGTATTTCCGCAGAACAAGACTTCTAAAGCTTCATTAGCTAACAATATAAAATTGAGAGATATTATTAAAACTCTACCAAAAGAAGTTTTTGTTAAAAATCCACGCAAAGCTTGGACCAAACTAATTATCAATGTTTTATGTGTTGCGGTAGGTTACTGGGCGGTTGCAGTCGCTCCTTGGTATTTATTGCCTTTCGCTTGGATCTTCTTGGGGACAGGTTTACAGGGTTTTTTTGTCATTGCTCATGATTGCGGACATCGTTCCTTTTCCAATCGTATTTGGGTAAACGACCTGGTAGGACATATAATGACTCTGCCTCTTATTTATCCATATCACGCTTGGCGCATTCTCCACAACTTTCACCACAAACATACCAATAAGCTTGATGTAGATAATGCCTGGGCTCCTTTGACTACCGAAACTTTTGATGACTCTTCGACTGCTATACAGTGGTTCTATCGACGTATGCGCGGTTGGTTTTGGTGGTTGGGTTCAATTATTCATTGGGGAAAACTTCACTTCAACTGGCAGCAATTTGAAGGCAAACAACGGCAACAGGTTCGTTTTTCAATCTTATTAGTTTTGATTGGCGGAGGAGCAATTTATTCTACGGTACTGTATGCCTTTGGCATCGCTGGTTTAGTTAAGTTTTGGTTGATGCCTTGGCTGGTCTACCATTTTTGGATGAGTACTTTTACCATGTTTCATCACACCATGCCTGGAATTCCTTTTACACCTGAAAGCGAATGGAATGAAGCTCGCGCTCAATTATCAGGTACAGTAAATTGTAAGTATCCTTGGTGGGTAGAATTTCTGTGTCACGATATCAACGTACACATTCCCCATCATCTAACTACAGCTATTCCCTGGTACAATTTGCGTCAGGCTCATCAAAGTCTTGTAGAAAACTGGGGCGAATATTTGTACGAAGACTGTACTTTCAACTGGAAGTTAATTCAAAAGGTAACTAAAGTCTGTCACTTGTATCAAGAGCAAGACAACTATCAAAGCATAGAAGCTTATCGGCTATCTAGATAATTAGTGCTATAAGCTTACATCCTCAAATAACTAACAGCTAAAAATCACCGACGATCGCGATCGCTGGTGATTTTTTAATGATCGACTCAAATTTATCTTGACTGCATCACTTTACTAATAGTGCCGATTAGGTCTTGTTCGGGACAGGGTTTTACGAGATAAGCGGATGCACCGAGATCTGTAGCTAAGGCTCGATGTTTGTCGCTATCGCGGGAGGTCAAAATGATTACGGGTAAATCTCGGTAATCGGGATTGTTCTTAACGGCTTTCAAGAACTGGAAGCCATTCATCAAAGGCATTTCCAAGTCACAAACTATAAATTCGACCTTTCCTGATTTTTTCAATTCTGTCAAAGCACTGATTCCATTGTCAGCCTGAAGTACCTGTTGAGCCACTTTTTCTAGAGACATGGCAATGGTTCGACGCAGGCTATTAGAATCGTCGATTACCAAAATAGTTTGTGGCAGAGGAGCAGTAGCAGGGGGTAGTTGCTGGATATTTTCACTACTGCTGGCTGGTAGAGCCTGAATGCTAGTACCACCTAAAAAGGCTCTTTGATTCATAGTATTGCTACGATATTGAGAGTCTTTAACTAATGCTGCTCCATCTATCACCAAAGTAAGACTACTATCTTTTAATACGCTACAGCCATAAACATATCTTGGTGGAATGATTGCACTACCAAGAGGTCTAATCACTAATTCTTGTTCTCCCAACACTCGATCTACTTCTAGTCCAATAAAGCCATTCTGACGACGCAACAGCAGGATGGGGTTGTTGAGAGTAGATTCTGAGGTTTCCAGTTGAGGAATAGTACGAGGATATTCAATCATGCTCGATAGCTGACGTACTGGAACCATTTCTACATCATCTTGAGTCGGCCAGTGAAGAATTTTTTGCCCCTCAAAGATTTGAACTTCTTTAGAAGTTGGCAGAATAATTCTTTCTATAGCATCGATTAATAAGGCATAGGTCATTCCCGAACCTTCAACCAACATCAATTTGGCAATGGTCAGAGTTAAAGGAATTTGTAGAGAAAAAGTCGTACCCTTGCCAAGAGTAGACTCAATTGAAATTGTACCGTTCATTTCTTCAATTTGCGATCGCACTACGTCCATACCCACACCTCTACCAGACAAGTCACTAAGTTTGTCGGCGGTAGAGAAACCTGGCTCAAAGAGTAATTCTAAAAGCTGTGAAGGGGGAGTAACTGCTGCTTGTTGAGCAGAGATTAAGTTTTTATCAATTCCAGTTTGCTTAATTTTTTCGATATTGATTCCTTTCCCATCATCGCCTACTTCAATTATGGTCTGGCTACCCTGGTAATAGGCTCTCAGAAATACTGTTCCTGTCTCTGGTTTATTGGTTTGCGCTCTTTCCTCTGGTGTTTCTAAGCCGTGGTCGAAAGAATTACGAACTAGGTGCAGTAAAGGGTCATATAGTTTTTCTTCGATGGTTTTATCGATCAGGATATGACTACCCGTAATATTAAGTTCGGCATTTTTGTCGTGAGTTACCGAAAGCTGCTTGAGCAAACGAGGAAAACGATTAAATAATCTGCCAACAGGAGACATTCTAGTATCGATCAGTTCGTCTCTCATGTTTAACAGCATTCGCTGTTGTTTTTGAGTGTCTCTGGTAGTTTGTTTATTATGATTTTTAATTTTCTCAGCCAGATCGGCTAGTTCAGAATTGCCGCTAGCCGTAAGCTCTAATAGTTGATGTAGTTTTTCCTCAGCACTTTGAAAATTATCGGTTAGTATCAATTGGCGATCGCTTTGAAGGTCATTTAAAGCTTGTGGTGATGCTATTTCTCGTAACTCATTTGAGTTGATAAGATTATTAAGGGTTGCTGGTAACTTTTGTAATAGCTGTTCTTGCTGTGGCAAGAGATCGATTTGCTCCACTACTTCAATCAATTCATTGACAACCCGCTCGCTGTAGCTAATTTTATTTAAAAGTTGCTGAACAAATTGAGCGATCTGCTCATCTTTTAGAATATTTTTGTTCTGATTAATTAATAGCTCTCCAACCAAATCGTTCAGTTTTTCTAGAGATTCCAGGTTAACTCGAACTGTTTTGTTGCTATTAGCTTTACCTGCTGGCTTGGCATTGTTTGATTTAGACGAACCAAATCGAGATTTCCTAACGTCTCTGGTAGATATTTCTTGGGGAACAGCCTTTCGTTTATTTGAAGTGGGGGGCGCGGGGACTATCGACGGCACTTCTTCAGCTTTAGTTTCTACGAATTGCTCGAAATCAGCAGCTTCGTTAGAATCATCACCCCAAATCTGAGTCATTAATCCAGACTCGTCATTATCTTCCAAGACGGAATCGTCAGTATTATCCGATGGCTGTCCATCACCAGCAAATTGTTCGCCCAAAGATTCGTCACCAAACATATTAACGAAGTCTAGCTGCGCAGAGTCTGCTTCAATATCTGGTTCGACGGTAGTAAATTCTGCTTCTAAAAATTCATCCCCGAACATATTGCGGACGGTTGCATCACTCTCGATATCTCCTATCGGCTCGGCAAACATCGATTCCGCATCGGATGGCTCTGATTCTGATACATCAGCCCGATCGGTTGTCCAAAATGCCGACTCATCTTCCTTCGATCCCGATTCATCTGCCGTACTGTCTACCATACCAGCATATTTTTGCAGATCCGTAGAAGGTTCTCCACCCCGATCTCGATCGCCATCCATTACCTGCTGTTGCGCCTGCTGCAAGTTAGCGATCGCAGCCTTAGTAATTTCTTCGGCTCGGTCCGGATTAACTTCAAGTGCGGTAAGTATTGTTTGGGCAATATCTCCTAAGCCAGAGAGGTTGAGAGATTCAGACAGTGCCAAAAATATTTCAGCCTGAGACTGCAATACCTCGGTCATAGTTTCGATGTTGCCTTCAGATAGAGCAACTGATAGCTCCTGAATCCTTTCAGGAACGACAGATTCAAAGAAAGACTGGACGACATCTATCCCCAATTCTTCTGAGGTAGGAAAAGCATCCTGATCGCTGAGATAATCACCAAAAATCTCGGTTAGTTCGGCAAAAATTCCCGCAGCCCGATTGAGAATTTCTTCGCGATCGATAGGAGCTTTACTAAACTCTGCTGTCAGCGGAATTCTCAGGCAGTCATAACTAGCGTAAAGCAGCTTTTTGGTTTTGAGATCGATTTCTAATTCAGGGCTATAGAGAGCTTTAAATACGTCCTCCATCGAATGAGCAACCGTTTTGATTGTTTCCAACCCCACGTTAGCTGCACCACCTTTGAGGGTATGGGTAGCTCGCATTAGCTTATTAACTCTTAAAGGGCGATCGCTAATATCGATATCGCCATCGTTAATCGCAAATAATTCCTGTTCGATAGTTTCTAATAGTTCGGGAGCTTCTTCTAAAAAGTATTGATAGGCTTGGTCGCGAATACTGGGGTCGGTAATCATCGTCTAATAATCTTATAAATATAAATGTAAATCTTGTAATAAAGGGGCGAAGCCCTAGTAACTAGTAATTAGTAATTAGTAATTAGAAATAATTAAAAACACCGTAAAGACTTCGGGAGTCTTATACCCAATTATTTTTAGCAGTCAATGAAAACTAAAAACTAAGAACTAAAAACTTTTAGATAAAAAAATCTGAATTCTGAAATAGACAAGGATCTACTTCAGAATTCAATAATTAAGATGCTTACTTAACTTTGAATCGAGATACGCTCTTCTGTAGGTTTTCTGCTAGTTGCTCCAACTGCTCGAAAGAAACAGAAATTCTTCCCGAATCTAAAGAAGTTTCGTTGGCAATTTCTGCCACTTGTCCCATTACTTCCGTTACCGATGCTGCTTGCTGAGTTTGAGCATTAGCAGCACTAGTGATCCCCCGAACCAAGTCTTTTATTTCTGCCGTAGCAATCACAATTTCATTCAAGCTTTCGCGGGTTTCAGTCACCAAATTAGTACCTTCTGCCACCTGTTGAACGCCAGCTTCCATCGCAGCAGCTACTTCTTGAGTCTCTTCTTGTATTTCGCGGACTAACTTTTCAATTTCGGTAGTCGCTTCGCTAGACTGTAAAGATAAGTTACGGACTTCATCGGCTACTACCGCGAAACCTTTACCGTATTCACCCGCACGAGTTGCCTCTAGTGCAGCGTTTAATGCTAAAAGGTTGGTTTGAGTGGCAAAGCTACCGATTAAGCTGACTACCTTAGAAATCTTTTGCGAAGAATCGCTCAGACGTTTAACCCGTTTCCCTGCATCGGCTACCGTATCTCTAATGCTGACAATACTGTCTACGGTATTGTTCATTGCTTGGTCGCCCGTCATTACGGTTTGGTTTGCCTGTTCGATCGCCACTTCTACCTTCTCGGCATTTTCAGTCGTCACCATCGAGGCATCGATCATTGACTGAACCTGATCTAATGCCTGCTGTAGCTCTTCTAGCTGTCTTTCCGACTGCATAGATAAGCCTCTGATTGCCGAACTACTAGAGCCAGTAGTTTCTGTTACTTGTTCAGCAGCAATCTGCACCTGTTGAACAATATCTTTAAGAGAATCGAGGGTAGTATTATAAGCTCCCGCTACTGTTCCAATTTCAGTTTCTGTTACCTTGGCTCGAACGGTCAAATCTCCGCTGAATGCAGGTCTGACTGTTTTTAAAATATCCAAAGCCTGCGCCTGTAATTCTTCTCTAGCAGATTTTTCTCTAGCTACGGTTTGAGCTAAGTCTTGTGACTGGATACGCAGGCGATCGTAATAGTCGATTTGTTGAATGGCAGTACCTAGCTGACTGGCTAGCTGCGCCACTCGATCGGCTTCCATGGTTTGCCAGTTTCTAGCACCAGAGTTTTGATAAACTCCCAAAAATCCCCAAAGTTTATCATCTTGAAAAATAGGAGCAATGATATATGCTTTAGCCTGATATTTCTCTAAAGAATTTATGTAACACGGTGGAAACTTCTGGGTGTAAATATTATCTACTATGGTGTAGCTCTCGCCATCTCTAGTAAACTTACCCTTAGTTTTTTCCATGTAGGTGTCGATATCGGTAATATCATCGGCTGCCCATTTACGAAGAACACAGCGACTATTTTCGGTGTTACTGTTACTGATCGTGTCATCAGTTTTTTGTTCTACTAATAGTGAAACCCAATCGCCTACTACTGTTTCAGCTACTACCTGACCGCTATAATCTTCGTTAAATTGATAGACTACGGTACGGTTTACATCCAAAGCTTTGGATATTTCTCGGGTAGTGACTTCAAATATTTCGTCAATATTTTTTGCCTTACGAATCTGTTCGCTGATTTTACCAGTGGTATTATCTAACTCTAATTGCTTTTGCAGCGCAACTGTAAACTTAATCTGCTGCATAGCTACCCCTACCTGTAAGCCGAGCTGTCTTAGGGTTTCTATTTCAAATTCTTGCCAGCGACGCGCTCCTTCATTTTGATAACAGCCGATCAGACCCCAAAGTTTTTTACTGCCAAACATATCGCTATCGGCAATAAAGATCGGCGCGAGGGCATAGGCTCTAGCCTGCATCTGCTCTAGTAGTTCGATGTGGCACTGTTTGTGACCTTGGGTATAAATATCTTCGACACTAAAGGTTTCACCATTCCTATAGCGACCACCTTTTGTATTTTGTAAAAAGGTATCTTCAATAAAGGGAATAATTTTAGTTAGGCTAGACCAGCCAGGAGCTACAGAGTCGGCGACAAAGTTACCACTCCAGTCTGGATTAAAGCGATAAACAGCAACGCGATCGACGTTCAAGATTTCGCGACCTTTATCGGTAGCAATTTGCCAGACTGCTTGCT
Organism: Waterburya sp.; assembly: GCA_965214815.1. Taxonomy (GTDB): domain Bacteria; phylum Cyanobacteriota; class Cyanobacteriia; order Cyanobacteriales; family Xenococcaceae; genus Waterburya. Next base: position 4,824,394 of record CBDCCL010000002.1, on the reverse strand, counting down.
CATCTTTGGACAGGCGTATTTTTTCTAGACTTTTAGATAGGCTTTTTTCACGTTTTAAAGCCCGCTCCATTTGCTTGCTTTGAAATTCTGCATTACGGAAATAAGCAGTTTGCTGCAAGGGTTTAACAAAGCGTGCGGAATACTCTTGAAGTTGGGTAATTTCGGCTTCTTCCCAGTTACGAGTATTAGTATTTTGATAAACGCCCAGTACTCCTAATAGCTGATTGTTGGCGTGGATTGGCACGATAATGTAAGCCTTAGCTTCAATTTCCTCAAATTTTTCTAAGACTGAAATTGATAGTCCTTTAGTTTGCACATCATTGGCAACATAATAAGGCTCAAACTCACCCCCTTTGAAGTGAAAATCGTAGTCTAGTATCGAACCAATGGACTTCCATTTATCTCCTTTAGATTCGGTGATAATTCCACCACTCCAGTCAGGATAGAAAGCACAAACTGCTACGCGGTCTACCTTCATAGAGGCGCGAATTTTATCGGCCCAGCCCTGCATGGCGCGTTCGGCATTCTGATTAATCGAGTTTAGAAAATCTTTCTCGGAAATTAGTTCAGCCTGTTGGGCTTTAAATCTTAAGTTGCGGATCGAGCTAGTTTGTTCTAGAGGTGAACTAAACTGACGCGCTGACTGAATCACTATATCGACCTCGGTTTGTTCCCAGTTACGAGTACCTGAGTTCTGATATACTGCCAACATTCCTAATAGGCGATCGCCAGACTTAATCGGAGCGATTATATAAGCTTTAGCATCCAAAGATTCTATTTGTTCGACAAAGCAGGGTGAAATATCTTTATCGCTAATGTCGCTGCAAACATATTTAGACTTACAGTTGTCGGGAGTGATAAAACAATCATTGTCAAAAGAGTTAGAGCCTTTTTTCCACATCGAATCTACAGATTCAGCAAGGATCGCTCCACTACCATCGGGATTAAAACCGTAGACTAAAGTTCTATCTGCTTTGAGATTGTGACGCAACTGGTGAAGCTTTTCGGTCATTGACTGCTCCATCGACTGCTCGATCGCTGCGATTAAATCTCTCGGTGCATTAGCCTTGGAACTTAGAAGCGGTGATTGCAGTACGCGAGTTATCTCGGTCGTTAACTGATAGAGCAAGTTGATTTCCTCTTCTTGCCATTGACGAGGGCGATCGCACTGTTGAACTACCAACAGTCCCCAGGTTTGACTGAGTTCGTATCCTGTATTCTGGGCGAAAGAATCGATTAATACTGGCAAAGCTAAAGAAGCCTGAACCTGAAACTTTTCAAAAAGCTGCTTTTGATAAGGAGTAACCTTGTCGTGGTTAGGATCTTCGATCGCTACAACACTTTGCGAACGGAAGTCAGAAGCTTTAAAAGCACCAAAGCAGTTGCAAGAGAGTATTTCATCCATTCCAGGAGTCCAGCCTGGAACTAAAGCTTCGGCGACTACCTTACCACTATCTTCGCTTTCAAAACGATAGATTAAAACGCGATCGGTCTGCAATTCGTGCCGAACTATTTTAACCAGATTATCGAAAAAATCTTGTTTCTCTGTAGAACGGCGAACCTGCTTCATCACTTTGACCAGGCGATCGCGTTCTTGTTTGTACAGGCTTGTTTTAATTTTCTGTACTAAGTCTGATTTAGTACTATTAGCTTCTGAAGTTACCTCCAAATTGGGATCGCGATCGTTACTTAATGATTCCATAGTATTTATTTTGCTTATTTGATTACGAATAATTAGGGTAAAACTACTAAATTAGCTATAAAATTACTTTTACTGAGAATAATTAAACTCAGTCTTTATAGAAAAGAAATTAAAAATTTCTTCTGCATCAATTAGCATGATGATGTCGTTATCTGGACTAGTAAAGTATCCTTGTAAAAAAGGTAAAACATCTTCAGAAAAAATTTCTGGAGATGAAGGTTTAAACTTTGACAAATCGTGTTCTATTAAATTGTCTATCCCCGAAACAACTAAGCCAATCGACTGTCCTTCATATTGAACTACCATAATCAATAGTTCTCGGTCGGAATTATTTTCGCTAAGAGGAGGCGGGTATCCTAATAAGTTTTCTAGATCCACAATCCATAACATTTCACTGCGCCAACTAAAAATTCCGATGACACAGTAAAACATTTGAGGAACGGGTAAAATGTCCTGAGGAGCAATAGTAATTACTTCAGTAACTAACTCTGCATCCAGCAGGGCAATATCACCTTGTAAAGTCGATTTATGAACTTTTTCAGATTTACCAAGCTGAAACTGTAAAAACTTACGGACTTGTTTGTTAGACTGAATATTGGGGTTAGTTCCTACATTCAAGAATAAAGAATTAGCTGATGTACTAGACATTGTGTTGTTGAAATAAATTTAACTAGCAATTAGTTGCTGCACCTTGTTAATCAATTCATCGCGGTTGACTGGCTTGGCAAGATAGGCATCAGCCCCTACTACATCTCCCCACATTTTGTCGGCTTCGGTAGATTTGGAAGAACAGAGAATTACGGGAATTGTTTTGGTGTCGCCGTTGGCTTTTAGAGTACGGCATAGCTCGAAACCGCTTTTTCCCCCCATAACTACGTCCAAAACAATGATATTGGGCTGATATTGACCCACCTTTTCTAAAGCCTCTTCCGCACTTTCTACGTCCATAACGCTCAAGCCAGCTTGCTCTAAGTATGTAGTCGTGGTTTTGCGATCGGTCAGGCTGTCGTCAACTACTAAAACTTTACTCATGATGTTTGGTATTCTCCAGAACGGTAATAACAGTACTCTTAGTTAAATAGTTCCCAAAAAGTCGCCTAAAATAACATCATCTTTTAGGAAAATTGAAATTAAATAATTAAGAAAATATACAATCTCAAACTTATTTTTTCAAACGGCAAAATAGCCTGCCAACGTATTTTTTGGCAAAGCAAACCTTAATATTTATTTAATGTATCTAGATCGACATTTTTCTGCGTCCATTAAAAATTTCGTTTAATGGGCGATAGTCTTATCTTACTGGTTCAATGCTTGACGATGAACTCAACTCTTTTCGAGTCGATTTTGGTGCAAGATGTTTGTTTATATTGTTAAGAATTTTATCAATATCAATTGGTTTGGAAACAAAAGCATTAGCTCCAGAAACTTTAGCTCTGACGCGATCGATAATGCCATCATTCCCAGTCAGAAAAATAATCGGCAAATTTTTCAATCGATCTACTCTTCTGATTTGAGTACAAATCTCATAACCATTCACGATTGGCATTCCAATATCTAGAAAAACTAAATCGGGGTCGAATTTAATCAAAGAAGGTAATGCTTGTAAAGGTTCTTGAATACTAACGCAACGATATCCATGCTTGGTAATAATTTCTTCCATAACCTTACAGATCTGTGGACTATCATCAATACAGGCAATTAAGGGTCGATCTCTATCTTGCGATCGTTGAATACCAAAAGATTTTTTGCGGTTTTGAGGAGGACTAATATCTGAAACTTCAACAATTTCTAACAAATTTTGTTTGACATAAGGAACTAAGGAATAGGTTAATTTACCAACATCTTTTCTCATTCGCCAACTCAAATCTCTTAGAGTACGCTGTCCGTCTAATAAGCGTAAAAAGTTTTGATATACTATACCCGATACTTCTTCTCGTAAACGGTCTTGCTTACGCATTGTAGGGGCGAAATTAGGAGAACATTTTCCCAAACCTCTTTGCTGCCACTTTGACCATAAGCTGTTAGCATCGTCAAAAATTTGTTTGACATCAATCAGTGAAATAGACATTTGTAAGCCAGATCTCATGAAGGAAGATGACGAAGCGGGAGCAGAATTTATTCTCAATACTTGCTTATCTTCTAGCTGGTTCAAATCGAATAAAATTTCTGTAGCTCTAGCTCTAATTAGTTCGATCGCCTGTTCGCGTTCGATAAGTTTTTGTTCTAACAAAATTGTCAAAACATGATAATCTCCAAATTCGCCTCGGCTGGCAAAATCAATATCGCAGGTATGCCAATCAATTTTAGGACAGAATCTATCGATCGAACGCTTCCAAGATCGGTATGGATGGACACCTCCACTAGTCCAAGCTAGTCTACCCAAGCATAGATATATTTTCCAAACAGTTGTACCGCTTCCCTTTATATCGATCTGACCAGTAAACTGTTTTTGCTTAAAATATATTAAATGGTCGGATATTGTAGTATGGCTATTATTCATAATGCTTCATAGAGCCAATTTTACTTTTACTCGTGATAGTTCTCGAACTGATAGAAATAACTTTTTAAAATCCCAAGTTTTGTTTTAAATGCCGACTACGAGCAATTAATTAAACAATAGTAATTCATGAGTTTTTGAACAGACTAATCATCAATAAAATGTCTGGCATTTTTTCTATCTATATGAGCTATAGCAATCAGGAATGAATTATAAGAAACCCTCTCTTATCTTGACGAAGTCAGAGGAAGCCCCGTCTTCTTGCTCCGACCTAACTCGGAGGAAACCTCCGAGCGGGCGGTGCGCTTTTTAATGCTGGGTCTCTCTGACTCCGTGTTCGACCTGCCTCCATGGTTTATCAAAAAAAATATTCTCACAAATGATTTACGATTGCTATATTATCACCTTATTATACTCAAAAGGCTAAGAATTGTTTATAGTTTGAATAGAATTTCAATAGTTTTTTTAATAACCATAAAGATATTTATATATTAATTATGTAGACATAACAATTTTAGATGCGTTTACATTAGAAAATTTATCTATAGTATGTAATATTTTTTCGACTTCAATTGGCTTAGAAAGAAAATCAGAAGCACCACAAACTTTTGCTTTAACTCTGTCAAATACCCCATCATTACCAGTTAACATAACGATCGGTACTTCCTGTAACTTAGAAACACGTCTGATTTGAGTACAAACCTCATAACCATTTAAAATGGGCATTCCAATATCTAAGAAAATCATCTTTGGTTTAACAGCAATTAATTGAGGAACAGCCTGTATCGGTTGCTGAATCCCAACAAACTTATAGCCTGCTTTAACAATAATTTGGTTCATAACCATGCAAATCTGCGGACTATCATCGATACAGGCAATTAGTCCTTTTTGCTTAGAAGCAGATACTTTATTCGTTCCTGCATTAGAACCAGACGAACTATCGGGAACTTCTACTAATTCTAATAGTCCTTTTTGAACGTAAGGATAAAGAGATTTTGTAAGTAGCAATAAATCTTTGTTCATACCTACAGCCAGATCTCTAAGACTTCTTTGACCGTCTAAAAGCTTGACAAAGTTTTGATAGACAACAGGAGGAACAGCCTGTTTCAATTGTTCTCTACTTTTTATTTTAGGGGCGCGATCGGGATAAATAGTATTAAAACCATTTGCGATCCAGTTAGACCACTGCTGCTGCATTTGCTTGAATGCAGCTTCAATATCGATCGCAATTAAAGAACGATCATCGTCTCCGATTAAACTATTTAGCGTCAGTTTTTCTGGTTTTAATTCTAAAGGCGTTGATTTTTCTGCTTGAAATATATCAAAAAATGCTTCGATAATTTTACTACTAATAAGTCCAGTAATGTTTTCTGTACTAGACATACCGCGTTTTAGCAATAAAAGTAATAGTTGATATTCAGAACACCTATATTTATTGTTAATATAAGAATTAATTTGGTTAGGGTCTATTTTAGGACAATATTTGTTCAAGTGCCTTTGCCAAGAGCGAGTCGAATGAAAACCACCATCTGCCCAAATTATTTTACCCTCTTTGAAATATATTTTCCAATAGGTAGGACTATTTGTTTTAGGCTTAATATGAGCAATACCAGTAAACGATTGCTTTTTAAAATTATTAAGTAAAGCAAATATCATATTTTTAAAATATTAATTATCTATATATACAAGACTATATTTGTTATTGTTTTTTTTGACATCAGTAAATTTAGTTAAGGGATTAATGGTAGCTAGCAATTTAATTATTTTTTTTTTGTAGATAACTTCAATAGAATCATAAACTGAAACACTTTGTTGGTAATTTCAAGTAACTATTTTAGCAAATGTAATTATTGAACTATTACATTTATTCGAGCATTCACTCAATCTTCGACAAATATAATCTTATATTCTTTCGGTTATTGTAAATAGATCGATACTGGAAAAATTATTTTGCGATCGAGTAATTTGTACGTATTAATACTTAAATACTAATGTATTCGATAGACCATAAATAACAATGCAAAAAAAGTAAAGCGATCTGTTTGTAAGAAGCGGATCTATAAACGTGAGAACAGATATGGCGCGAGTATTTACCGCCTACTTCCAATGTAGGAATGATAAATGATAAATGAGATGACCGCATAACTCTCCACAGCCAAACAAATAAGACTTACGACACAAATTTTAGTATCATTATTAGCAGATCGAACACAATAAGCAATTAAAAATTGGGCAAACTTTATTTAGTAGGAACTCCCATCGGCAACTTAGAGGATATTACCTTAAGAGCAATTCGTATTCTCCAACAAGTCGATTCGATCGCAGCGGAAGACACTCGACGAACGGGTAAATTATTACAGCACTTACAAATTAAAACACCTCAAATTAGCTATCACGAACACAACAAAGACTGGCGAACCAAAGAATTGATCGCACGTTTACAACAGGGAGAGCAAATTGCATTAGTCACGGATGCAGGAATGCCTAGTATTTGCGATCCTGGAGTTGAGTTAGTATCCGCTGCGATCGCATCAAATATTCCTGTAATTCCTATTCCAGGGCCAACAGCAGCCATAAGTGCTTTAGCTGCATCAGGAATGCCAACCGAGCGATTTACCTTTGAGGGTTTTTTACCGTCTAAAGAAAGTGAGCGTCAGGCGAGATTAGAACTGTTGCAGAGTGAAACTAGAACAGTAATTCTATATGAAGCTCCTCATCGCATTCTCAAAACCTTAAGCGATCTCTCAGCGGTAGTAGGGGTAGATAGAGAAATAGTCTTAGCAAGAGAGCTAACTAAAATACATGAAGAATTCTGGCGGGGAAATATTGGCGAGGCGATCGCCATGTACACTAACGAACGTCAGCCAAAGGGGGAATATACTTTAGTATTAAAAGGCATAGCAGAAACAAGTTTAATTAGTTCCGAGGTAGAAATCAAGCGCGAATTACAGCAGCTATTAGATCGGGGTATGACGCGATCGCAGGCTAGCCGTCATCTAGCAAAGTTAACTTCTTTATCTAGACGAGAAATTTATCAGCTGGATCTAAACGATTGACGATCGAACAGTAAATACTTTTAAACCCAAATTGGTTCGATAGACTCAAACAAATCGAACTTTGCTCTGTGTTTACATAGAAAAAAAAAACACCTCGCTTCACTTCAGTAAGGAGGTGTCTGCAAAACACTAATTATCTTTAAATCTTAGTTGTTATAACTTATAAACTACATACCTGCTGCAACTATTTGAGCCAGGTCAACGACACGCTGAGAATAACCCCATTCATTGTCATACCAGGCGATCACTTTTACCATGTCGCCATCTAAGACCAATGTTAGGTCGCTATCGACAGTAGAAGATACGTTAGTTCCTTTGAAATCGGAAGATACTAAAGGTAGCTCAGTATAGCCTAAAATGCCTTTGAGAGAGGTTTCAGCAGCTTTTTTCAGTGCGCCATTCACTTCTTCAGCGATTGTATTCTTCTCAACCTGAGCCACTAAATCCACGACGGAAACGTTAGGAGTAGGTACGCGCATGGCAATACCATCAAGTTTACCTTTTAATTGAGGTAGTACCAAAGCTACTGCTTGAGCTGCACCAGTAGAGGTAGGTACAATATTAACCGCTGCTGCTCTTGCTCTTCTCAAGTCGCGGTGACTAGCATCCAAAATACGCTGGTCGCCAGTATAACTATGAATGGTAGTCATCGTACCTTTGATAATACCAAACTGCTCATCGATGACTTTAGCAATAGGAGCTAAACAGTTAGTAGTACAGCTAGCATTACTAACAATATCAAATTCATCAGGCTTATAATCTTTATCGTTAACGCCTACGACATAAGTTCCAATGTTTGGACCTTTACCAGGAGCAGTGATCACTACCTTTTTCGCACCAGCTTGAAGATGCTTACCTGCACCCTGGGCATCACGAAAAACACCTGTAGACTCGATAACAAGATCGACATCCCATTCTTTCCAAGGCAAATTCAAAGGATTGCGATCGCTAACGCACTTAATTGTTTTGCCATTAACGATTAGGGAATTAGCATCATAATCAACATCTGCATCTAAAATACCCAGCATAGTATCATGCTTCAATAGAAGGGAATTGGTTTTAGGATCTGACGTATCGTTGATCCCTACCAGCTCTAAATTGGTATCTTCTCCTCGGCTTAATAAGCATCTGACAAAGTTACGTCCAATACGCCCAAAACCATTAATTGCTACTCTAACCACTATACTCTTGCCCTCAAATTTTACTTTTGTTAATAGATTAAAACATTCTTAATAAGACTCATCATATCGTAAAGTCAGCACAATTCAAGACCTTACCCAGAATCAATTTGAACCTCAATTGCTGCCCAAATCTGAACTAAATTGTTTGCTTACTGTTAAAAATATTACGAAAAAGCGATCGCGTTGTCTTAATAACAATTAAACAGTAGATTTATGGGCTAATTGTTTAAGATTTATTACCTTAAAGAGTTTAATTACTCATTCGCTCTTTCTTTATCCCTAAGTCAAAAAAATTACTGCTATCATAGCCCGTATTGTTTAGAGCAACGAGAATATATAGAGTGCTTCGCAAACAAAGGTGAAGGTAGAATTCTGTAACTCTTGGTTGGGATGTTTGTGCTATGGCAGGAGAAAAAGTGATGAGAGTAGATTTGAATGGTCAACCACTTCATTTTATTGGAATTGGTGGAATTGGAATGTCGGCTTTAGCGACTATTGTTGCTCGACGACAATTACCAGTGTCAGGTTCAGATCTGCGATCGGGTCATATAACAGATCGCTTAGAAGCATTGGGAGTCAAGATTTTTTATCGTCAAGAGGCAGACAATCTCAACTTTTTTAGAAATCGCGATCGCCAACCTCAGCCATTATCGGTATCATCAGGCGCAGCTAACACTTTTGAATCCGTAAAACTTAGCAATAAAATTAATTCAATACCCCAGGTAATCTGTTCTACAGCGATCGCACCTACTAACCCCGAATATCAAGCAGCCGTAAAACTTGGCTGTCCTATCTTTCATCGCTCAGATCTGCTTGCTGCTCTAATCGAACAGTACCAAAGCATCGCGGTTTCGGGAACTCACGGCAAAACTACTACTAGCAGCCTGATTGGATATATGTTGCTTGAATGTAATCTCGATCCTACAATCATCGTAGGTGGAGAGGTAGATGCATGGGATGGTAATGCTCGTAGCGGACAGGGGGAATATTTAGTAGCCGAAGCAGATGAATCTGATGGTTCTTTGGTCAAGCATCATCCTAGTATCGGAGTAATTACCAATATCGAACTCGATCATCCAGATCGCTATCAAGATATTCAACAAGTAATTAATATATTTCAAACTTTTGCCAGCCAGTGTCATACTCTCATCGGCTGCATCGACGATCCAATTGTTCGTGAAGAACTAGCTCTAACTATTAGCTATGGTTTAAACCCCGAACTGCAACCAGACTACACAGCTAAAAACGTAACTTATCATTCTCAGGGAAGCAACGCAGAAATTTGGGAACGTGGGGTGTGTTTGGGAGAATTACAGCTACCATTGTTAGGAGAACATAACTTGAGTAATGCCTTGGCTGCGATCGCCTCTGGACGACAGGTAGGCTTAGACTTTGCGGATATAGCCCAATCTTTAACAACTTTTGGTGGAACAAAAAGAAGGTTTGAACACCGAGGAAAAATTAACGGTATTACCTTTATCGATGACTATGCCCACCATCCCAAAGAAATAGATGTTACTCTGGCTGCTGCTAGATTAAGGGTAGAGGGTAATAATGCTTTGAAAAGAGTAGTTGCAATTTTTCAACCCCACCGCTACAGTCGTACCAAAACTTTTCTCAACGAGTTTGCCACGGTTTTTAAAGACGCGGATGTAGTAATCATCACCGATATTTATAGCGCAGGTGAGAAAAATACGTTTAATATTAATGGTTCGGATCTGGCTAAAGCGATCGCGCTAAATCATAATAACGTTCACTATCACGACTCGCTAGATTCAATTGCCGAATTTATCCAACAAAAAATCTTACAACCAGGAGATTTAGCGATGTTTCTCGGTGCGGGAAACTTAAATCAAGCTATTCCCCAAACTATTGCCTTGTATCAGTAAACAGTCAACAGTCAACAGTCAACAGTCAACAATCAACAATCAACAGTCAACAATCAACAGTCAACAATCAACAATCAACAATCAACAATCAACAATCAACAATCAACAATCAACAAAAATTATCTCCATTCTTAGTAATTAGTAATCATCCGATGAGCAACGATAATTTAATTCAAACTGATGTATCTTTAGCCAGTCAGACTTCTTATAAAGTAGGGGGGAATGCACAGTGGTATGCTGCACCGAAAAACTGGGACGAACTGGAGGCAAGTTTTGAATGGTATCAGAAGCAGGATCTGCCTTTGACTCTACTGGGGGCTGGTTCAAATTTATTAATTAGCGATCGCGGGCTACCTGGATTAGTGCTTTCTACTCGATATTTTCGTAGCTATCAATTTAACTCTGATGGTATTTTGATTGCGGATGCGGGGGAGGCGATCGCTAAAATAGCCTGGAAAGCAGCTAAAAGAGGCTTCAAAGGACTGGAATGGGCAGTAGGTATACCTGGTACGGTTGGGGGGGGTGTAGTGATGAATGCGGGCGCACACGCTTCGTGTATGGCAGATATATTAGTTAGCGTTACGGTGTTAAGTCCTGATGGTACAGTTTCAGAATTAAAACCCGAAGAACTATCATACAGCTATCGCACATCTAATCTACAGGGAGGTAATAACTTAGTAGTTAGAGCTACTATGCAGCTAGAGCCTGGCTACAGCAAAGACGAAATTATGGATCTTTCTAATCAAAACTGGACACAGCGCAAGACGACTCAGCCTTACCATCTTCCCAGTTGTGGTAGTGTTTTCCGCAACCCTCAACCCGATGCAGCAGCGAAGCTAATCGAGCAGCTAGGTCTTAAAGGCTATAAGATTGGCGATGCTCAAATAGCTCACCGTCACGCCAATTTTATTCTCAACTGCGGTACGGCTACCGCCAAAGATATATTTGAATTAATTCGTTATGCTCAAGAAAAAGTAGAATATCATTGGTCAGTGTCTTTAGAACCAGAAGTAAAGCTGCTGGGAGAATTCTAAATAACCGATCTGTGAGTTATGCTATTCGTTCTGATAGATTTTGTAGTCACTAACAAAGATAATTAATAAATAGATATGGCAGGAAGAGGATTTGGTCCATTAGGCAAAATGAGAGAACTTGCTGATGCTTTTAAAAAGGCTCAGGAAGTACAGGCTGGAGCGCAAGAACTCCAGAATGAACTAGAGCAGATGGAAATCGAAGGAACTAGCGAAGATGGGTTAGTTAAAGTGGTCATGAGTGGCAACCAAGAACCCCGTCGCGTAGAAATTTCTCCTGATGCAATGTCTCAGGGCGCAGAAGCTCTTTCGGCATCTGTATCCGCAGCTATGCAGTCTGCTTACGCAAAGTCTACAGATTTGATGCGCGGTCGTATGGAAGAATTAACCAGTGGTTTAAACCTTCCTGGAATGTAAGTTCGGTATTGCGATCTATACGGTCAACAGTAGGGGTTCTAATACCCCTATTTTTTTGCCAATATAGCATCATATTATATAGCAATACATACATAGATTAGAACACTCGTTACCTTTTCCCCATGACCCATTACTCACGAGCAGTTAACTAAACTTGCCTGGATCTAACTTTATGCGACTATATATCGGCTACTCATCATTAGATACTTGTTGTTCCTGCCAGTGATTGATTTTCCACAAAGAACCAGAAACTAAATTTGTAATGATATGAGCTACTACAGGAACTACTAAATTACCCGTAACCAAGGCACAGTATCCCAAAGCAAAACCAATAATAGTTGCCCAAACTACATAGGGCCATTGTCCATTGCCACTAAGGTGTAACACTCCAAAAAGAACGCTAGATATAAACACCGCAGCTAGGTTTAAACCTAAAGCGGGTAGCATGACACCCCGAAATAATAGTTCCTCGCTCAAGCCTGGTAATAGCCCCAACCAAATGATATCTGTCCACATCAGTGGTTTAATCACCAACTCAAGATAGTAATCTGCGCTACGTTGATATGCTGGCCATAGGCGATAGATTATGCCACTACAAAGAGTAATACTTACAGCCAATGCCAGACTTAACAAAAGAGCCTGAGTAGTAAACTGTACAGCTAATAAGGGAACTTTCCCTAGCTTCTGCCAAATTTTAGCGATCGCCAATAAAAAAATGGCGGTAATACCCATAAATACTAAGATTTGGGTACGGCTGAGGGGTTCTAGTTCTGGATTGTTAGGATTAACCACGGATTTTACAAACAACGAAGGGAAAATATAGCAGGATTCAAAGCACGAAAATCGACACCAGCCCGATAAGTAGCTAACACGCCCAAAGCTTCTAAATAGGAATTAACTTTAGTTGCTTTTATACCTAAAGGTTCTGGAGGAACTCGGATCGTAGTTAAATTATTAGTAACGGCAATAATCTTAGTCGAAGAATTAGCAAAGCTCAAGGTAGCACTTCCGCCACAGGCACTATAAGGAACGATCGCTATATCTACCGACTCCGACCAAATAGTATCTGGTGAGGCAGCTTTAGTAACAAACTGTGGAGCGCGGGACAAACCAACTAGCACGCAAGGTAAGAAGGTATAGCCCAATTCTTCGGCAGCAGCACGAGGAGAGACTTGAGGATCGACCGCTAAAGGCTTTAGTGCCGGTGCGTGAGCAGCAGGGATCTGAAAGTGACGGACAATCAGGTGGGAAATAACCGCTTCTGCCCCTGCCAAACAATCGACCCCCGATCCATAACGATAGTTCTGTAGTTCGATCCCCTCATCATCGGGAAAACGGGCGACTACAGCAATAGCTTCTGCACCTCCAGAATCAATCAGCTTTTCGGCTGCCCTTAGTAAGCTACTAGGATTGCCAATTGTTCCCCAACTAGCTCCAGAATCGGCAGTGCGCAACTCTACTTCTAAAGGAGCATCGGTAACTACATAATCGGTCAAATTTAGCCCTAAAGTCGCTCTAGCAGCATCGGCTGCCTGGATATGTCTTAGGCGCAATTCTGGCTCGATCGCTCTATCTAGCAATAAACCAACTCGGTTTTGTTTTACAGGCTGTAAGCCCCAGTCTTTAGCAGCAAAACGATCTAAACCATAACCTTCGACATAATAGGTATTGTCTAATGGCCAATAAAGCTGTGCGCCATTGAGAACGTTAGGATGAGTTATCAGGCGATCGCACATAGATGCCACTGTTCTAGCTACGGGCAGAGCATCACCCGCGTATCCCCCAATCGCTGCACCGATGCCCGTAGGAATAATTAGAGCGACAGTAAACATTGACATACTAGATCTTTATTAAGATTTTAAATTTAGCTTTCTTTGGTTATAATCGCTTCTACCTTCGCCGTTTGCTTTTCTTTATCTACTTCGGTAACAGCCCAACGCAAAGGCTCTCCTTCCTTTTTTAGTCGTGATTCTATTTCTTGTTGAAGTTGTAAAGGTGTCTTTTGAAGTTCGACTTCGGCAGTGATAAAGTGAGTAGTCATTATTTTTATTTAAACTATCGAGCGCACATTATTTTAATATCCTACGCTCTTTGGCTGCGATCGAACTATTAATTAATATGTTTCTATTCTAAATAGACTAATGACCAAATATACAGTAATAGTTAATATTTCTCCAAGGTTCATTATTTCGCTATTTTACTCTACACATTACAAAGCTTTTAGCTCTCAGCTCTTAGCTTCTTAACTAGTGAACGGAATCTTTCTGAAAAAGATTGGATTAGTTCGGCATTATCCGGTACTCAGTTAAACAGCGATCGCTGTTTAATCAAATTTATACAAAAATAAATGTTTGTTAATAAAAAGATAAATAGAATACTTCAAAAATTGAAACATTAGGTGTTATTCAAACCTGAGATTGGCAATCGAATTCTTAATATATTCTGTTTTATAGCTAATACGGGCTTTAATACCTTTAATCTAGAAAATAATTTTAATTTTTAAAGAAACAAAGAGAAAATAGCGGTTAAGGTATATGAGCTATCAAATGGATCGGCGGGCGTATGCAGATACTTATGGTCCTACAGTGGGAGATCGCATTAGATTAGCGGATACCGAACTGTTTATTGAAGTAGAACAAGACCGCACTACATACGGTGACGAGGTTAAGTTTGGCGGTGGGAAAGTAATCCGCGACGGTATGGGACAATCAGCCATTACCCGCGAAGACGGGGCGGTAGACATGGTAATTACTAACGCTCTGATTCTCGACTGGTGGGGAATTATCAAGGCCGATATCGGGATTAAAGACGGTAAAATTCACAAAATTGGTAAGGCAGGAAATCCGCAGATTCAGGATAACGTAGATATTATTATCGGGGCTGCAACCGAGGCAGTAGCAGGGGAAGGACATATTGTTACCGCTGGTGGAATTGATAGCCATATTCACTTTATCTGTCCCCAACAGATCGAAACGGCGATCGCTTCTGGTATTACTACTATGATTGGTGGTGGAACGGGGCCAGCTACGGGAACTAACGCTACAACCTGTACCCCTGGGGCGTGGAATATCTGGCGGATGCTACAGGCTGCGGATGCTTTTCCGATGAATCTTGGCTTTTTGGGTAAGGGTAATAGTGCCAAACCCGAAGGAATAGTAGAACAGGTACAGGCAGGCGCAATGGGGTTAAAACTCCATGAAGATTGGGGAACGACACCCAAGGCGATCGATACTTGTTTGAACGTTGCAGATCGCTTTGATGTTCAGGTAGCAATTCATACTGACACTCTCAACGAAGCGGGCTTTGTAGAAAACACCATTGCAGCTTTCAAAGACAGAGTAATTCATACGTACCATACCGAAGGTGCGGGCGGTGGACACGCCCCCGATATTATTAAAGTCTGCGCTTTGAGTAATGTATTGCCTTCTTCGACTAACCCGACTCGACCCTTCACCGTCAATACTTTAGAAGAACATCTAGATATGCTGATGGTGTGCCATCACCTCGATAAAAGCATTCCCGAAGATGTAGCCTTTGCCGAGTCACGTATTCGCCAAGAAACCATTGCAGCGGAAGATATTCTGCACGATCTGGGGGCATTTAGTATGATTGCCTCCGACTCTCAAGCGATGGGTCGAGTGGGGGAAACTATCATTCGTACCTGGCAAACGGCACATAAAATGAAGGTACAGCGGGGCATACTATCCCCCCTTCCAGGGGGGAATAAGGGGGGTAAGACATCTCTTTTAGGGGGGAATAAGGGGGGTCAGACATCTCTTTCAGGGGGGAATAAGGGGGGTTCAGATAACTTCCGCGCTAAACGCTATATCGCCAAATACACCATCAACCCTGCCATTACTCACGGCATAGCCAGTCATGTTGGTTCGATAGAAGAAGGTAAGTTAGCAGATATCTGCCTCTGGAAACCAGCCATGTTTGGCGTAAAACCAGAAATAGTAATCAAAGGTGGCGCGATCGCTTATGCTCAAATGGGCGATCCTAACGCTAGTATCTCTACTCCTCAACCCGTATATATGCGTCCGATGTTTGGTAGCTATGCGGGGGCGAGAACTGCTACCTCCCTGTCCTTTGTTTCTCAGGCTGCGATCGATGCAGGTATCCCCGAACAAATTGGCTTACAAAAAAAAGCGATCGCCGTTAGCAATACCCGCAATTTAAGCAAGGCAGATATGAAGCTCAACGATGCCTTGCTCGATATTGAAGTTAACCCCGAAACCTACGAAGTAAGAGCAGATGGCGAATTACTAACCTGCGAACCTGCTAAAGTCTTACCAATGGCACAGCGATATTTTTTATTTTAAAACTCGTTACTCGTTACTTATTACTTATTACTTACGAATAAATAACTAAACTTGTCCTCACCAAGTCACGTACTGCGATTTTAAACCCTCATCTGAGTTGCTGTCCAAATCGTCCAGCCATCAATTAGCCAAAGAAACATTGTAAATACAAACAAAATTAAATACATCCAGGGTTGGGCTAGAGGACGAATATCAAAGGTATTGATGCCAGTCTTTTCGCTGACTATGTTAACCATCTTATTAAAGCCAGCAACCCGCATCGGCAACAGGTAGGCTTTTTCGGCGGTGGGAGAAGTAAAGTAATAAACCATCCCTCCTTGTCCAGTAGTACGCATTTTCAGATTGTCAATTTCGTTCCAAGATAAAGACCAACCCTTGCGAAAAAAACCAGGAACCCATTTAGGGTATGCTACCTGTATTTTCTCATCGTCTAAAATTACTCTCTCGCTCAAGGCTGCAAATAATGCGATCGCGCCTAGTGCAATTCCAGTCCACAACAGCCAAGATGGTACAGGTGCGTTAGTAAAATCAGCTAAAAAAGGCAAGGGAACTGTCAACCCAATATAAAGACAGATTAAAGTAATACGGATAATAGGAGAAATTTTAAAAATATTCATTTTAATTACTAATTACTGATAGGTGGGCATTATTCAAAGATCGTTTTCTGTTGTAGTTGATGACGATGCCCACCCTACAATACTGATTCCCTGTTAACTGTTGACTGTTGACTGTTGACTGTTAACCAATTCCCCGACAATTGATAATTTTCGATCCGCCGTTATGAAGATTAATATTGTGTTCCAACAAAACTTTGCGTAAATTAGCACCATACTCGCAGGTAAAGGCTTTTCCTTGTACAGTTACTTTAGGCATTATTAATTTTTACTCTGGGCAGAAGAATTACTTGTCTGAAATTAACTTAACATTTGTTAACTCTCAGCGTCACAAAATTTGGCTTCATGAATCAAAAACCAGCAATTCAGGTTTATGACACTACCTTGAGGGATGGATCTCAAGGAGAAGGAATTTCTTTATCTTTAGATGACAAGTTAAAGATCGCTCGTCAACTCGATCGCTTGGGTGTTCCTTTTATCGAAGGTGGATGGCCAGGAGCAAATCCTAAAGATGTGCAGTTCTTCTGGAAGTTGAAAGAAGAACCCTTACAAAATTCTCAGATAGTTGCTTTTTGTTCCACTCGTCGCCCGAACCTAGCGGTAGCCGAAGACAAGATGTTGCAAGCTATTTTAGCAGCAGGTACACATTGGGTAACGATTTTTGGCAAGTCTTGGGATCTTCACGTTACTGAAACCTTGAAGACCAGTCTCGAAGAAAATTTGGCGATGATTCGCGATACTATCGAGTATTTGAGAAGTCAGGGGAGAAAAGTAATATATGATGCCGAACACTGGTTCGATGGCTACAAGCGCAACCCAGAGTACGCGCTGTTGACCTTAAGAACGGCTTTAGCAGCAGGGGTAGAGTGGATCGTATTATGCGACACCAACGGCGGTACGTTACCCTATGAGGTGAGCCAGAGCGTTACCGAAATAGTCGAGGCGATCCCAAAGATTGAAGGCAAATTAGGTATACATACTCATAATGATAGCGGTATGGCAGTAGCCAATGCGATCGCAGCGGTAATGGCAGGAGCAACGATGGTTCAGGGAACGATTAATGGTTATGGTGAAAGATGCGGTAACGCTAATCTTTGCACTTTAATTCCTAATTTACAGTTAAAGTTAAACTACTCGTGTTTAGGACAGCAACAGCTTGGCACACTCAGCGATGCTAGTCGTTTAATCAGCGAAATAGTTAATTTAGCTCCCGATGACCATGCTCCTTTTGTCGGGCGATCGGCATTTGCTCATAAGGCAGGAGTTCATGTTTCTGCCGTCGAGAAAAATCCTCTAACCTACGAACATATTCAGCCAGAATCGGTTGGCAATCAAAGAAGAATCGTCATCTCCGATCAGTCAGGCTTGAGCAATGTTTTGCACTACGCTGCTAAGTTTGGCATTAATTTAAGTAAACAAGATGTAACCTGCCGTCAAATATTAGATAGATTAAAAACTTTAGAAAACGAAGGATATCAATTTGAAGCAGCAGAAGCCAGTTTTGAACTACTGATGCGCTCAATTTTAGAGCCAGGAAAACAGTTGTTTAAGCTCAAAGGCTTTCAGGTTCACTGTAATATTCATCAAGAAATAGACAACCCCGCTAGTAAAGCATTGGCAACGATTAAAGTAGAAGTAGATGGTGAAAATTTATTGGAGGTAGCAGAGGGCAATGGTCCAGTAGCAGCTTTAGATCGTGCTTTACGCAAAGCCTTGGTTAAGTTTTATCCCCAAATCGCTGAGTTTTATCTGGCAGATTACAAAGTTCGTATTCTCGATGGTGGAGCGGGAACGGCAGCTAAAACCAGAGTGTTAGTAGAATCTGGTAACGGTGTTCGACGCTGGACAACTATTGGAGTATCTGCCAATATTTTGGATGCTTCTTACCAAGCAGTAGTCGAAGGCATGGAATATGGTTTACTATTGCAAACTCCTAAGAAAAATAAAGCAGGTATTGTAAATTAAAGGACATAATTATAAGTATTTATGACGACTCTCCCACCCACGACTAAAAGCAGACTACAAAAAATACCCCTCTCAACTGCGGTGTGGGAAGGCGATCGCCGTCCGCTCGGAAAGATGGCATCGCATTTAGAAGGCGTTAGAGATACTGATGAGGAATGTATTATCTGGATAGATGGTTCTGAAGGCGCGGTTAGAGCAATGGACGTAGTTGCAGAAGATATTGGCATCGAAGCAGTAGTACGAACTCTATTACGGGCTATTGAATCTCCCCATCATCCCGCCCAGCCCAATCGTCCTCAAAAAATTGTAGTGCGCGATCGCGAAATTCAGTTTTTCTTACGGGGAGTATTACAGGATTTAGATATTAATATTGAATATTCCCCTCAGCTTCCTTTGGTCGATAGCCTTTTTGAAGGTTTTACTAGCGATCGCGATCTTCCCAATCCTGTTCCTAATCTTTACGAACGGGTAATCGAAAATATTACCGACCAGATTTGGCACAATGCTCCTTGGGAAATATTGACTGACAGCGACATTTTGCAAATCGAATTACAAGATTGTGAAATCGACCGTGTATACGTTTGTGTCATGGGCATGATGTCAGCAGAATATGGAGTACTGCTATATCGCTCTTTAGATTCTCTCAAACAGTTTAGAGCGGTGGCTTTGGGAGAAAACCATTCACCAGCAGAATTAGAAAAAGCTTTTATGGCTCAAGACTGCTGGTTTCTTAATTACGAGGACGAATCGAATTCTGAATTTGCAGCTTTTTTCGGCAGCATACATCCGTTTGAAGGAATGCGTCATTCTTTAGATGAAGCAGAAACCAAGATTGTTTATGCTGCTCTTGAATCTTTGTGGCGTTTTTGTCATCGCCATCGTTCTGTTTTGACTGAACCAATTGAAGCAATATCTAAATCTTATAAAATTACTCTGCCAGAAGAATCCCACGAAGAAACAATATCTACCACAATTTCTACTATGCCAGAATTGGCAGCAGAGTTATTAGATCTGGGAATGGGCGATCGCTTAGATTTCGACCGAGAAGTTGACTTTCCTATATCTGAAGATCTAATTCCAGATGGTTCTTTAATAACTTTGGCTACTATGCCTACAGAACTAAGAGAGCAACTACAGCAGCAGCCAAAAACCTACTGTCAGTCTGGTGAAATTAGCGTTCGAGCTGCATTACCGAGTATTTTTATTCAAACTACCCGTTCTAAAGCTAACGAGCTGATTTCTAGAATTAGAAAAGCAGGGGGATTAAAAGCTGTTTGTTTCAATCCAGGACACGATCCTTTTAATGGCGAAGTTTACGATTTGGGAATCTTACAAACCCAAGATAATGAACTACATATTTTTGCCGAGTATCCTCAAGATGTCGAACATCAGGTAGCGTTAGAAGAATGGCATCAAGGCTTACAGCAAACTAAAGGTTATTGTAGTGTGGCGATCGCTATGGGAGCAACAGGAGCGAGTCGCGGTAATCCCCAGCCTAAAGATATGCTGGCTTTGTTTGTAGTTAGAGCGATTAACGGTGCAGAGCTTGGGATGGGAGTTCTACAGCTAATGCCCAACTTCGAGCCGTAACTAAGTCAGCAAATTTTTATTTTTTTGCGCTCGCTATTGGTAAATTGTGCTATTCTAACAAAGTGCGAATATCGCAACGGGATGTAGCGCAGCTTGGTAGCGCGCCTGCTTTGGGAGCAGGATGTCCCAGGTTCAAATCCTGGTATCCCGACTTTGTTAGTAGCCTGAATATAACTTGAATTTAGACGTTCTAGTAAGCCTCTAAAAATCCTTATCTAGTTTAGTTTTTTTGGTCTTGGACATATTACGAATTAATTGGCGATCGCCAGCTACGATGATGCAGATTAATAAAGCCTTAATAAAGGAATGAAAATCCCCTAGATTCATCTATAGCGACTCTACTAAAGATAACATACGCTAATAGTTGCCAATCGAAACTACTTTTGTATAATAGGCGGGAACATTAAGCTGCTTTTTGCAGCCTAATACTAAGTAGTATAAATTTATTGAGTTAACGAAAAAGCAGAAAATCGATCGCTAATCGAGTAATTAACAGTTTTTTATACATAATAAATAAATAGTAGATATCGTAATGAGGCAAACAGCTATGATTAAACCGTTAGTTCGTTGGAGTGCAACCTTGGGAATTGCTGGAGCAAGCTTCTTGGGTTGGGGAATAGTAGAGAATTTAATAGCTGTAGCTATACCTCAAGAAGAAATTATTGAAAAGCTTCAGGAAGTTCCAGTTTTTACACTTATGGATGACAAAGGTTCTCCTTTAGTCGCTTCAGGAGAGGGAGATGCTAAGTTCGCGGGTGTATATATTAATAAGCAAGATGCAACTCAATTTGTCGAACGCTTGAAAACAGAGAACCCCGAACTAGCAGAAAAAGTACAAATAGTACCTTTGCCATTAAGCGAAGTTTATAAATTATCAGAGGCGGATAAAACAAAGGAGAACGCCTTGAATTTTGCTTATATTCCCGATGAACAAGCAGTAGATACGGCTAAAACTATTCTTAGTGAAACCGAACAAGAGCCATATCAGGGTGGAGTGCCTTTGTTTGTCGCCACAGGCAAAGAGAATAATGAATTTATTTTCTTCGAGCAAAATTCAGAACAGGTAGTTCCTTTCTTCTTTGACAAAGCCCAGTTAGACAGCATGGTAGCTAAGGTTAAAGAGCAGCAGCCAGAGTTGGCTGAAGATTTAAAAGTTGGGGTAGTTCTTTTAGAAAACGTTATTCAAACTTTAGAAACTAGTGAAGATGAAATGCTGGAGAATATCGTTTTAGTCCCATCAGTAGAATCTATAAAGGCAGTACAGACTTTACAGCAGCAAGCAGCACCAGGAGGCGAAGCAGCACCAGCACCAGCCCCAACAGCACCAGCGCAATAATTGAAGTCAAGTAATATTTCTGGCGAAGAACTAGATCGCTGGTATCAGCAAGCTAAACTTGAAGCGATCGCTAATGATATTCGGGTAGATGAAGTAGATTGGTTGCTGCAAACGGTGACTAATTTAGATAGTCTGTCTTTGCGTCTGGGTACATATAAACAGCGATCGCAAATCCAGAGCGATCGCCCTTTATCCGATTTAATTCAGCTTTGGCAACAGCGTCTTCAGGAGCGTCTACCAGTGCAATATTTGGTAGAAACGGTCTTTTGGAGGCGTTTTCAATTAAGGGTCAATCCTGCTGTGTTGATTCCTCGTCCCGAAACCGAGTTAATTATCGATCTAGCGCGAGAAAATAATTTAATTACCGAATGCCAGCAGCACTGGGTAGATTTAGGAACTGGTAGTGGAGCGATTGCTTTAGGGCTAGCCGAGATCTTTCCTCAAGCTACTATTCATGCTGTAGATATCAGTCCAGATGCTTTGAAAATTGCGCTAGAAAATGCGGTTAACTTGAAACTAGAGCAGAATATTCGCTTTTATCAAGGTAGCTGGTGGAATCCTTTAAATCTCGAAGGTAAAGTAACGGGCATGGTTTCAAATCCGCCTTACATCCCAACCAAGGAGATAGATAATCTACAGCCAGAAGTAGCTCACGAACCCCGTCTCGCTCTCGATGGCGGTGATGATGGTTTAGATGACATTCGTTATTTAATAAAAGATGCTCCGCGATATTTAGTCTCTGGCGGAATCTGGTTAGTAGAATTAATGATCGGTCAAGCTGAGACGGTAGCCAAACTATTAGAACAGCAGCGTGAATACTCTAATATTAAGATCTACCAAGATCTAAATGGTATCGAACGCTTTGTTTTAGCTTATCGACGCTAAAGATTATCTACTACTACTACAATAAATATCGAACTTTTAAACTATTTTTTATAGAGATTTAAGTTAAATGATGCAGTCTCAACAGGAGCTGGTAACAGGAGCGATCGCTGGGAAAGTTGTTAGTTTTCCAACCGATACCGTCCCCGCCTTGGCGGTTAAACCAGAACGGGCAGAACTTATTTATCAACTCAAACAACGCCCCACCCACAAGCCTTTAATATTGATGGGAGCATCCATAGCAGATCTCTTACCCTATGTAGAATATACTCCTTCACAATTACTCATCTGGAGACAATTAATCGATCGGCATTTACCAGGCGCACTGACTCTGGTTTTACCGGCATCGGCTAGAGTACCCGATGCCGTTAATCCTACCGATTCTCATACCGTAGGAATTCGAGTTCCAAATCATCCAACCGCTATAGAGATTTTGCAGCAAACGGGAGTCTTGGCTACTAGTAGTGCTAATATTTCAGGAGAAGACACCATAACTACAATGCAGGAAATCGATCGGGCTTTCCCTAGGATTTTAGTACTAAAAACTCAAACACAACTGACAACTGGTAGCGGACTTCCTTCTACGGTAGTATCCTGGGAAAATCGCAACTGGCAGATTTTACGGCAGGGAAGCGTTAAAATTTAAGCTAACAATACAACAAATTGGCGCGAAAAGCGATCGGTAATTAAGTAATTAGTAATCAGTAATCAGTAATCAGTAATCAGTAATTACTTAGCGTTCGATTAACTTTATCTAAAGTCCATCTTAAATTATGAGCGAAATTGACGAATTAAAAGAAGAACTTAGACAAACCCAACTTGCTTTTCAAATGGCAGCGCAAATGAGCCAGTTTAAAGGAGGATTTTTAGCTAGAACTTCTCACGAACTGCGATCGCCTCTTAGCACTATGATTGGACTACATCAGTTGATTCTCTCCGATCTGTGCGAAAGCCCTGAAGAACAAAAAGAATTTATCGCTCAGGCTTACCATTCTGCTTTGAAGTTAATGAAGCTGATCGATGAAATTGTGGCTGTATCTAAAACTGAATATGGTAGCGATCGCCTGTACTTAGAATCACTACAGCTAGCAGAAATATTTAATGAAATCGATCGTCTTACACATCTTCAGGCTGCTAACCGTAATCTTAAATTAGATATTATTATTCCTGATTCAGAAATTTGTGTTCTTGCCGATCGTTCTCGCTTCATTCAGCTAATCTTTAATTTAATTGATAGCGGAATTTCTCTGATGAAGTCAGGAAATATTAAACTATCCTCCACCAAAGTGACTGCCGATATTGTTACCGTGCAAATCGATCTAAATTGTGCTACGGCTTTATGGCAAGAATCTACTACGACTGAACCAAATTTTGAAGCAACCGATTTGACCCAAATACGCGAATACCTACAGCAAATTGGCTTATCTGCCAGCATGAAGCTGTTGCTGTCTCAAACGGTTTTAGAAACGATGGGTGGTGAATTAGAGCTATTGGATCTTAGCGAGCAAAATAACGGACAACCTTTAACAAGAATTGTTTTAAACTGTAAAAAAAGCTGATTAGCGATTTTTTATAAAAAGCAGATTCTGCCAATATTTTATATTTTATTGGCAATCTCTGATTCAAACATTATATAAATTAATCGCAACCTAAATTTCGCTCGATATATTGATTTAACTTTATATTCGATCTAATTAATAATAAGGCTGGCTTTTTTGCGTATATTCTTGTTCCCAACATCTTTTAAATAAAGTAATTTGATATAAATACCAAAAGTGGCGAAAATTCCAGACAGAATATCGGTGTCCGATCTGCTGGTTGCAATATTGCCAAACCAACGCGATCATTAACTTGGTTTTTCTATTCATCGATCGAGAGTCCTTGATTAGTAATTTAATTTAACGTGGCTTTCAATTGCCCTCTATTACTAATTTGCCCAATTAAACAAAATTCTCCTTACTCGAAAATGCTTAAAATTTATGGTTCGATCGCAAAAGATCGAGTGTTACCACGAATTGTCAAATAACCACTTCTGTTATATAGTCAAGTCATACTTCTAGTAATATCCAAAGTGATGCGACCGCCAAATTCGGGAATAGGCGCAGCAGGCTTTGATAGCTTCACCCGAACTTTACTGACTTTTTCTAGATCTAGTAGCCGTTGGGCGATCGCATTAATCAACCTTTCAACCAGGTCAAACTTGGCGGTAGTAATTTCTTCTTTAACAACAGCGATCGCCTTTCGATAGTCTAAAGTGTCTTCTATGCTGTCGCTTTGGGATGCAGGAATTAGATCTACCCACAGGGTTAAGTCAACTTCAAACCACTGTCCTAATACTCGTTCTTCTGGTAAATAACCGACATATCCATAAGCGCGAATACCATTAACTTGAATCGAATCCATTTTAAAAAAAAAATTACTAATCAAAGATCGCGGTGAGTAAAAGGTTTGGCATCTGTACCTGTATAGGTAGCAGCAATATGACCATCGCCAGTCAGTTTGTATTTATAGGTTACTAAACCTTCTAAACCAACTGGACCACGGGGAGGCATCTGCTGAGTACTAATACCTACTTCCGCACCAAAACCATAGCGAAAACCATCGGCAAAGCGAGTCGAACAATTATGGTACACTCCCGCAGAGTCTACTCGATCTTGAAATAGGGTTGCGGTTTGACTATCTTCAGTAACGATCGCATCTGTATGTTTTGAGCCGTATCGATTGATATGAGCGATCGCTGATTCTACCGAGTCTACAATTTTGATAGCCAGGATTAAATCGCTGTATTCCGTTTGCCAGTCGTGTTCTTTAGCCCGAATAGCGTTAATTATCTCGACCGTTCCTTCATCTCCCCGCAACTCCACACCTGTTGCTTTTAGGGCGGTAGCAATTTGAGGTAGAAATTTGACCCCAAACTCTTTATGCACCAATAAAGTCTCGATCGCGTTGCAGGCTGCGGGATAATGAGTTTTAGCATCGACAGTAATTTTAATCGCCTTATCTAAATCTGCTGCTTTATCTAGGTAAAGATGACAGATTCCATCAGCATGACCTAATACGGGAATACGAGTATTGTCCTGTACGTAGCGCACGAAAGAGTTAGACCCTCTAGGAATAATTAGATCTACATACTGGTCTAATTCTAATAGCTGCTTGATTTCTTCTCTGGTAGTCAACAACTGCACCGCAGCAGGATCGACTTCGGTAGATTTTAATGCTTGGTGAATTATCTTAATTAATGCCTGACAAGAGTTTATTGCTTCTCTACCACCTTTAAGAATAACGCCGTTACCCGATTTAATCGCTAGGCTGGTAATTTGAATCAAGGCTTCAGGACGCGCTTCAAAAATAACGCCCAATACTCCTAAAGGACAAGTTACTCGTTTTAAAATCAAACCATCATCCAATTCACGATGAAGTCGATCGACTCCCACTGGATCGTCTAGTTTGGCTACGTTTCTTACTCCTGCGATCGCAGCCTGTAGTTTAGATTCTCCTAACTTTAGCCTAGCCGATAGTGCAGGAGCAATATTATCGGCTTCTGCTGCCTCTAAGTCAGCTTGGTTAGCAGCTATTATTTCGGTCTTGGCTGCTTCTAGAGCTTTGGCGATCGCTTCTAGGGCAGAGTTTCTGGCTGATGTGGGTAGTACCGCTAGTTTTGCTGCTGCTGTTTGAGTTTGTCGGGCAGTTTCAATTAAAGATGATGCTATCTCGGAGGCAACCATACTCGATCTTGATGTTTAAAGTATCAATAATTTTAACGGATTAAGTAAACCTGCAACCGCAATATTCTAAATATTTAGTCAAATCTTAGTAGCGTTTTACAATTCAAAGCCCGAACTGGTCTGTTGTTATTAATTATAGCAATACGCAGTTGTATTAGGACACTTGTTACTCGTTACTTGTTACTCGTTACAGACCGTGCGATTAATTGAATTTGTCCTAACCAATTAACGTACTGCGATATCTCTACAAAACCGATTTGAATTACGAATTATTCTTATAAGTTTGCCAAATATTACTTTATCAATAATTTATTTAATATTACAATTATAAATATGTAACATAGCAACATTGTTAAATCTAATTAAAGTATGGTTTCAATGGTAATTGAGGTGTATGATAAATTGGTGTGACAAGAAAAAAGCCTAAACTCTTATCGTAGTGGCTTTATAAGCTATAGAGGTTGTCTTTTAACATATTTATCGATCGCCAACAGTTTGGGCTTATCTAGCGTAAAGACGATCTAAAACTCGTTTGACGGAAATTTTACGCCATTGCCGACTACGCTTGGTTTTGTAGTCGTTTTTATTAAGCCAATCGGCAATTTGTTGAAGAGATTTACCAGATTTGTGATGGCGAGGGATCGATTCAATTATTTCTTGTTCGTGAGGGTCTATGACTAATTCACCATCAACTACTTTTTGTCCAAAGGGAGGCGAACCGTGTCTTTTGTTTTCAGCAGCTTTATTTATTTTGCTCGATATGAATTCTGGCCAGAATTCATATCGAGCTTCTGGTTTCTTCTCAGACATGGTTTAGTAGCTAAAAATTTTGTTCCATTGAGTTAGATCTGACTTTCTTAGCTTTTTAAGGTAGTTCGCGATCGCGCTTTGCTAGAAGAGTGCTAAGTAACAAACACGGTGGTGGCGATCTCCGTATTTTAAAAGAAAATAATAAATTATGAATCAGTTGCGATCGCGACGAAATCAGTAAATCAAACTTTCAAGGTAATCGATCGCTAGTACGTCTTTTCTAATCATAGATCGAACAAATTATAAATGTAGTAAAAATAGCTACTAGTTTATAACATTGCCTGCATCACTATTTCGGACAATACCTAATTCTGGGAAAGATCTTGCGCTGGCCGATTTATTTTTTAATCAAAGGTTTTTATAAAAATAATTTAAATTTGTTTAGTAAAAAAGATAACAAAATGACTGAAGCAAAAGCTAGGTTTGTAGACAGTAATGAATTAGGTCAATTACTCCGCAAAAACAAGCTAGTTGTTGCCCATTACACTGCAAGCTGGTGTAGTCCTTGTCGTGTAGTTACTCCTTCGATCGATAAATTAGCTGTAGAGTATGGCGATCGCGTAGAAATAGTGAAAATTGACGTGGATGAAAATGCCAATGTTGGCAAAAAATATAACATTAGAAGTATCCCTGCGGTTTTAGTGTTTCGCGATCGCAAAGTGGTAGAAAGTCTTTTTGGTACTAAACTATACGAAACTTACAGCAACGTTTTAGAAACGCAGTTAAGGCTTCAAAAAGGTTAGCTTGGTTTGAAAATCATTTTCACTATTTCTAAAGCGGTGGCGGGGGCGAGTAAGACACCGTTGCGATAGTGGGCGGTAGCGAGGTAAACATTGCTATAGCCCGATAATTTTTTAATAATTGGCGCAGCAATACCTTCTGGACGAGGACGTTTACCCGACCAGGTTTCTAAAATAGTTGCATGGGTGAGTTCTGGACAAAAAGCGATCGCTCCTTGTTTTACTTGTTCTAATAATTCAGCATCAACAATACTTTCTCCAGTTTCTGTCGGAAATTCGACCGTAGCACCGAGCCAGTATTCGTCGTTACCTAACGGTACTAAATGAATATCATTACCCGTAATTACGGGTTGAAAATCAGAATTTCCTAAAGGTCGATCTAACTTTAATTTAATTGCCTGTCCTAACACTGGGCGAATCGGAATTGCTTGCTGTAAAGACTGAGTAAGGGGAGTCGAACCCAAACCTGCGGAAATAATCAGCCGTTCTACTTCAATGTTGCCGATGCTAGTTTCTATTTGATGGCAGTTTTTTAATTCATCATTCTGAACCAGAAAATTTTTGGCTTCTACTCCAAAGTGAAACTCGACCCCATTAGCCTCCGCAGCAGCGACTAAAGCTCGAGTCAGCTTAACAGGATGGATTTGCCGATCTTGAGGAGAATAGACCGCGCCGATGATGTTTTCGTGGACTAAATGAGGGCAATATCGGGCGAGATAATCGCGATCGCCTAATTGCAATTCCCAACCTTCAGAAGCACGAAACTCCTGCAACTTTTGCCACTTTCCCAGATCGTCCCCTGCAAACAACAGCTTCAAAATTCCCTGACGATTTACGGGAATATCTATACCTGTTTTCGCCTCCAGTTCTGGGATCAGAGTTTCATAGCGTTTCAAACTGGTTGCTCTAAACCGCCAAGCCCTGCCTTTTTTCTTCTGGCTAATTGCCCCCATCAATACCCCTAAAGCTGCCTTCGTAGAACCAGAAGCGGGAGTATTTTTTTCAATTACGGTAATATCTAAATCTGAAATCAGGCTGAGTTCGTAAGCGATCGCTGCTCCTACTACTCCACAACCAATAATGACGATTTTGCTCATTTAAGTTTGTATTTTTCAAAAATAAAAGGCTTGGCAGTGCCAAGCCTCGATAAATTACGTTTGAGGTCGATTTTTAGGCATTATCACCAAAGTCGGGAATGACTTCATCGACTGTCTCTTGTAAATTTTCCTTGACTCCTTCAAATACCCGTTCTGCATCTTCCATTGCTGCTTCAGCTCGATCTATAGTTTCGGGTTCTGTTACCTTAGTAGCCTTAACAGGTTCGGCAGTTGCTTCGGCAGTTGGTTCTTCAACTTGGGGAATCAAGCTAGCATAAGCATCTAGATCTAATACTACTTCTTCGTATTGGTTTATTGCCGTAGTGTAGTTTTTTTCATTGACCGCAGCATCAATATTTTCAAAGTGTTTGAAGATATCTTTAGCTACGTTTAAAGCGGGTTCTTGCTCGTCTGGAAGCAGAGCATTAGATAGATAGGTCAAGTCTCTTCTAATTAGCCCTAACGGCCCGTGTAAAAAAGAATCTGCATTTACCCAGTCTTCGCTAGCAATTGCTTCACCCAGTTCGGGAAGCCTTTGACGGGCTATGTCTAGAGGTGTACGATAGGTCGCGATTTTTTGTAGTTTTTCAGGAGTATAAGTAGGTGGTGCAGAGGCTGTATTACCGCCACAGCTAACTAAAAGGGTTGTTGCTAAAACTAATATTAAAGATAGAAGCGGTCGAAAAATTTTCATTTTACTCAAAACAAATGTTACTTTAGCTTAATTTTCTCAGGAAACCTGCATATTAAAAAATTTTACGGCGAAAAAACTGCACTATTTGTTTGGCAATATCTGATGCCCAGTGTTCTTGAGGATAATGTTTAGCGGTTGGTAACTCAACTAAAGTAATCTCTGGGTTAGCAGCAGCAAGCTTCTTAACTTCGTCAACATCTAACCATTTATCGACTGCACCCCAAATAATTAAGACGGGTTTATTCCACTGACTTAAACCTGCTTCAATTTCAGTGGTAGATTTATTCAACTCTAACTTTTTAGCGATTGCCATCAAGGCTCTACCTACCTTAGAACTTTGTAGAAAAGGCTTACGCAATACGTTCAAATCCTCATCGGCAACTACAAAACCGCTACCTTTTTCGATAGTGCGATCGACTAACAAAGGATCCTGAGTCATCATGTCCCCCACCAAAGGGAACGTAAACTGTTTGAGCGGCCAAGGAAGTTTAGCACTGCTATAAATAGGAGCATTAAGAATAATTAAACCTGCAACTCGTTCGGGATTAGCGATCGCGTATTGTATCCCTACTGAACCGAGAAACCCCTGTACGGCTAAATAAAATTTTTCTAACTTTAAAGCTGTAATTAATTGAGCTAATTCGGTAATAAATGCTTCGGACGTGTAGGCAAAATCTCGTAGACTGGGTTTATCCGAAAATCCGCAGCCAAGCCAGTCGGGAGCAATACTAGGAATATTATTATCGGCTAGAAAAGACATAGTTTTCTGCCAGGTATAGCTATGGGAAGGCAAGCCATGTAGAAAAACTATAGGAGTCCGCTCGCTGTCGATCTCAGTTTGACGATAAAACCATTGGAATTTACCAACCTGAATTTTATCTGTTTTAATTGACATTTATTTTTATAATTAACTCTTTGAGGCAGCATACCTTATAAAGGATGAAAGATAAGGATCGAGGACAAATTAAGTTATAAGGTAAAAATTTCACTCAAGTCTAAAGTAAATCCAGGTAAAATATTTTCTCCAGATAGAGTTTGTGGATTGTTTAATATTTCTACTGTTTTATTAGGTCGATATATCTCTACTGTTTTAGCCGACGGCTCGATTAACCAGCCTAATTTTACGCCATTATCTAAATACTCCTGCATTTTTGCTTGTAAATCCTCGTATCTTTGATTCGTCAGATCGCTCGGACTTACTAATTCAATTACAAAATTTGGAGCAATAGGAGGAAATCCATCTTGCTGTGCTTGAGTCAATCGATTCCATCTTTCCAGCTTAACCCAGCTAACGTCTGGACTTCTCCTCGCACCATTTGGTAAGGCAAAGATTGTTGAAGAATCAAAAGCTTTCCCTAATTTTGTCTGGCGGTTCCAGTATCCTAAATCTAAATATAAATTGAAATTTTTTCCTCCCGCAGTTCCACCAGTAGGACTCATGACAATCAATTCTCCATTTTCAGTTAACTCCAATCGCGCTAGTTGTTCGATCTCAGCTAACTGCTCGAACTGTTCTGGATCGATCCGAAATCCTTGAGGAATAGTAAGTAAAATAGATACACCTTTAACAGTCGCCTTCATTTTTTAGCCCTTAAATTAATATCTTAATTATTACCATCGGGAAGATTTATAAGTATTTCTCTGTTTCTGAAACGTTTTACAGACTAGTTCACCTGGACTGTTGGGTTGAAAAGGAATCGGATATTTACCCTTACGGGTCAAAGTGCGATCGCGACAGTTATAGATTTCTTTGGCTCTTTGTTTTTCTCCGTTAACGCTTACCTTGGCTCGATATTCCCAATAGTTTTTAGCACTACGCTTTAGTTTGACAATACATACCTGCTGTTCAAAGCGATTGCGACACATATCGGCATTTGAAGATGGCACATATCCCAACCAAAACAGCAATATTAACCAGAATAAATATTTAATCACTCGCGATCGCATATCTTCTAAAATATAGCTTTTATATATTCTCGACGCATCGCAGAGATTGCATCTAAGGGAACACCTTTAGGACAGACGGCAGTACATTCTCCGTGGTTGGAACAGTCTCCAAAACCTTCCGTCGCCATTTGTGCGGTCATATCGAGTACTCGCTGTTTGCGTTCTGGATCTCCTTGGGGAAGCAACGCTAGATGGGAGACTTTAGCTGCGGTAAATAAAGATGCGGAGGCATTAGGACAGGCTGCAACACAAGCACCACAACCAATGCAGGCTGCATAGTCAAAGGCGCGATCGCTATTCTCTTTGGGAACAGGCAAAGAATTGGCATCAGGTGCAGCACCAGTATTTACCGAAACATACCCTCCCGCAGCCACTATGCGATCGAATGCCGAGCGATCGACTACTAAATCTTTAACTAAGGGAAAAGCTTTAGCACGCCAAGGTTCTACAGTTACTGTATCTCCATCCTTGAAGCTTCTTAGGTGTAGCTGACATACGGCGGTTTGCTTTTGTTCTCCATGAGCTACGCCATTAATCATCATGCCACAAGAACCACAGATTCCCTCGCCACAGTCACTATCAAAGGCTACGGGTTCGCGATCGCTTTTTATTAACTGTTCATTTAATACGTCTAATAATTCGATAAAAGACATACTAGGATGAGCATTATCTACAGTATATTGCTCTAGCTTACCTTCCTTCTCAGGACTGCTTTGTCGCCAGACTTTTAAATTTATTTTCATAAAATTTAGATTTAAGATTAATCGCTTCGTTGCTGCTAGCTTTTAAGTTTACTCGTCTTGATAAAGATATTTTAACTTAGCTAGACTAACTACTCGATCGCCTTGAAGTTGAAATAGTGATGTTACCTACTCGTGTATACGTTAGGACATCGATCGCGTGCGATCGATGATTTGTCTGGTTTATCGCTTTAAAATCTTAGATAGTGCATTAATCGCGACGTTAAATCACTGTCTAAATTCAAACGCTGCTGAAGATCGACCAAACTTTTATATTTACCGTATTCTTGACGATTATCTACAAACCTTTGCGCCATGTCTGAGTTAAATCCAGGAATAGTCGCAATCTTATCTACATTAGCGGTGTTCGGATTAACTTTTTCTGGACTCAATGGACTGAGGCGATCGTAGTAGGCAAAAGCTAATACAGGTTCTAATGCTTGCAGGTAGTGTAAGGGAACATCAATAGCAGCAGCAATATCTTCTATGCAAACGAACTGTACACCCATTCTGACTAATTCTACCAGCGATCGCGCCTGATGTATCGAAAATCCTGGTAGCCTCAACCAATCATCTACCGTCGCCTGGTTGACATCAATCTTAATTCCCAATTCATGAGCGATCGCAACTTCTGTCAGAGACTGAAAGCGATAGTAAGGATCGTTAGCTATTTTCCTTTTAAGACCAATTTGAGACAGTTTAAACAAATCTACTTACCTCTTACTCCTTACTCCTTACTCCTTACTCCTTACTCCTTACTCCTTAATTTACGCCATACGATCTAAAAGCTGACGACGTTTTTGTTCAAATTCATATTCGGTTAGTAAACCATCTTCTCTCAATCGATCCAATTCTCGCATTGCTTCGGCGATCGCTTTTACTTGTGGTGAGGTATTAAGATTCAAATTGTGTTGGCTATGTCCATTAAACTGACGTTCAAACTGTTCTACATCCTGGACGAGATACCATACAGCATCAATAGCAGCAGCAATTCTAGAGATCGGGGTAGACCACAAGAGAATATAAATAACTCCCCATACTGGCTGACCTAAATATAGTTTATGCAGTCCAGCGATCGGCGTAATTGTGCCGAGTAAAGCTAATGCTACAGCCACGCGACGATTTTTATGATGTTTAAAAAGTCGATCTAACACCGTCATTTATCTCTAACTAATCACAATTCAATTTACTTTAGCTTATTTTTTCTGGCAAAAAAAAGAAGTCTAGTATTACTAAACTCCTTGGTAAGATTGTCTATTTATTCGAGAGCGATATTAGACTGCACTTGTAGATAACAAGTACTCTTTCAACAATTCGGCTTTATCTGTTTTTTCCCAAGGTAAATCTAGATCGGTTCTACCAAAATGTCCGTAAGCAGCTACATCCTGATAAAAACGTCCGCCTCTTTCTTGAGGTAAATTACGCAGATTGAGAGTTTGAATAATGCCCGCAGGACGCAACTCAAAGTGTTCTTTAACCAAGTCCAAGATTTTGTCTTCAGATACTTTAGCCGTACCAAAAGTTTCGATAAAGATACTTACGGGTCGGGCTACGCCAATAGCATAACTAACCTGTACTTCGCACTTATCCGCTAATCCTGCTGCCACAATATTATTAGCAACGTAACGGCAAGCATAAGAAGCACTACGGTCTACTTTTGTGGGGTCTTTACCAGAAAAAGCACCGCCACCATGACGGGAATAACCACCGTAGGTATCGACAATAATTTTACGACCAGTCAGTCCGGAATCTCCTTGAGGGCCACCGATGACAAATTTACCCGTAGGATTAACCAAAAAACGAGTTTGGTCATTAGGCTTGAGTTCTGAATCGGCAAATACTGAGCTAATTACCGCCGACCATAAATCTTGCTTAATTTTCTTTTGTATTTCGCTATTATCGGAAATATCGCCGATAGTTTCTGTATGCTGAGTAGAAACGAGAATTGTATCGATTCCTACGGGTTTACCGTCTTCGTATTGAACTGAAACCTGAGTTTTACCATCAGGACGTAAATAGGATAGTTTTCCTTGTTTACGTACTTCTGTTAGACGGCGTGAAATGCGGTGAGCCAAACTAATCGGCATTGGCATCAATTCTGGAGTTTCGTTACAGGCATAACCAAACATTAACCCCTGATCCCCAGCACCAATTTCATCTAACTCGCTGTCACTAAGGCTTTCTCTTTGCTCTTGGGCAGAAGTTACGCCCTGAGAGATATCTGGCGACTGTTCGTCTAAAGCAATCAGCACCGAACAACTATTGGCAGAAAAGCCATTTTCGGCATGAGTATAGCCAATTTCGGCTATTTTTTTTCTGACTAAATCTACGTAGTTAACCTGGGCTTTAGTGCTAATTTCTCCCGTTACCAAAACCAAGCCAGTGTTCACCACTACTTCGGCTGCGACACGGCTGGATGGGTCTTGAGATAATATAGCATCTAAAATAGTGTCAGAAATTTGGTCACAGATTTTGTCTGGATGACCCTCTGTAACTGATTCGGAGGTAAATAAATAATTTTTAGGCAATGTTTGGCAATCCTCTTGAAATTATGGTTATGTGGCGCGGTATGTCAACCTGTACACTCAACTATTAAAATAATGATACAGGTTTCCTTAAAAATTACAAAACTTGAATTTCTAGCAGATTATTAATTTGTACATCTGCTTTTTGTAGTAGTCGAGATCCATAGCGATCGATTCCAATTGTTCCTGCTGAATCTGCTGAATCTGCCATAGCTATATCGCCGATAGAATCTCCAACCATTAGAGTTTGTTCGGGAGACACTTCTAATGCTGCACAGGCTTTTTGGAAAAGGCGGGGATCTGGTTTGGTAAGTTCATCATCCACCCCGATACATGAGTGTATGTAGTTTTGCAGCCTATGATTTTTAACAAACTTGTTGACTTCGGCTGTAGAGTCAGCAGAAAGAATTCCTATTTTTAAACCAGCATCTATTAAAGACTGCAACGTCTGTTTTACATCGCCAAATAAAGGAGCAGATTCAGTAGTTTTGACCAAATATTTTGATTCTGACACTTCGTTAAATGCCTGATGAGCAATTTGTCGTGCTTCGTGCCAAGTTCGTCCTGTTTCGGCAATGTAAGCAGCAGCAGCAATTTCGTTTTCTTTACGGCTACCTACCGCTATTAAACCTTGAGGATCGAGAGTATTATCTAAAATGCCAAACGCCATCAGTAATGGTTCGCCTACTCCTGGGATCTGAGCATCAATCGTGCGCGCTCTTGTGATGCCTACTTCTCGCCAGAATGGTAAAGAGTCTTCTAACGTACCGTCCTTGTCAAAAATTACGGCTGCTATATTATTGAATTTCTTATTTTGGCAAGCGATCGCAAGCAATGTTTTTCTCCTATTAATCACGAACAAAAAAAGAGGGAATTTCACCCTCTTAAATGTTATTTCTAAATAAAACTCAATTGAAATTCTTCTATTCTTCTGTTGATGCGCCGACCATTTCGCCTTCTTCAGTTTCTTCAGTAGAATCCACAGCTACTTCTTCAGTTGCTTCAGTTGCTTCAGTTTCTACTTCTTCAGTTGCTGTGGCTTCAGTTTCTACTTCTTCAGTTGCTGTGGCTTCAGTTTCTACTTCTTCAGTTGCTTCAGTTTCTACAGCTTCTTCAGTTGCTTCAGTTTCTACAGCTTCTTCAGTTGCTTCAGTTTCTACAGCTTCTTCAGTTGCTGTCGCTTCTTCTAAAGCAGCAGCTTCTTCTAAAGTAATGCCTTCTGCTTCGGCTAGCAGTTTCTGACGATATTTCTCTGCCATTTCTTCGGCTTTTTCAAACACGATGTCTCTGTTTTTGAGCATATCGCCTGGTTCTGGCTCTAGCTGCTTGGTAGATAGAGATATACGACCACGATCTGCGTCTAAATCGATAATCATTACTTTTAATTCATCGTTGACTCCAAACACGCTATGTGGAGTATCGATGTGGTCGTGAGATATTTCTGAAATGTGCAGCAATCCGCTTACGCCACCAATATCGATAAATGCACCATAAGGCTTGATGCCTCGTACCGAACCACGAACGACTTGTCCTACTTCTAAACCGTTCATCTTGCGTTCGACTAAAGCCCGACGGTGACTTAGAACTAGTCTGTTGCGCTCTTCATCTACCTCTAAAAACTTCAAGGGCAAATCTTCCCCTACCAAGTCTTCTTTGGCTTCTCTTGCACTAATATGAGAACCAGGAATAAACCCACGCAGTCCTTCAATTCTAACTAACGCACCACCGCGATTAGTAGCAAATACATTAGAGCGAACCGTTGCGTCTTCTTGCTGTAGCTGTCGAACACGCTCCCAGGCGCGCATATATTCTATACGTCTGATTGAAAGGGTTAGCTGACCGTCTTCATTTTCATCGGTTAGAATGAAAAATTCTCTGGTTTCGTCCGCCTGAAGAACTTCAGTAGGATTGTCAACACGGTTAATTGACATCTCCTGAATTGGAATATAAGCAGCCGTTTTAGCACCAATGTCAATCAATGCCCCCCTTGGTTCCATACTAAAAACCGTTCCC
The DNA here is from genome assembly GCA_965214815.1 of Waterburya sp. Taxonomy (GTDB): domain Bacteria; phylum Cyanobacteriota; class Cyanobacteriia; order Cyanobacteriales; family Xenococcaceae; genus Waterburya. The sequence goes on along the minus strand of CBDCCL010000002.1, from coordinate 4,787,621 downwards.
GCTACTATATCTCCTGGACTGAAGTGATAATCGTATTTGTCCAAAAGAGCAGCGAAATCTTCATGAGTAAAACCAATATCACGAGCGCTGTTTACTTGCTGATTGACCATATGGGTTAGATGTCCTTGTATTTCCTTATTTTTTTGATTGGATGAGCCTCCTGCTTGATGTACACTCACCTACTTATCGTGCAGCCTACACCTACATTTACCAACCGTTACTGACCCACTTCGCATCGAAGCGATCGCCCGATACAACTAATAATTGCACTTCGGTTTTTTGTCCGATGGCGAAGCAGTCTTTTATTTGAGTGTTTAGCCTGTAATCGTGTAAAGCTTGAGGTTGCTAATTCCTCTACTAAACATTTTGGCTAATTTATTTTCTTTTGTTGGTAAGATAGCATTATAACATTGTAACTTTTTTTGGGATTTTCTTGCGAGAAATGAACAATTCTTAGATTTCTTAACTTTTAATTTTAAAATTAGCTACGTAATTATATAAGCGCGGGTATTGATTAAGAAATGTAATCTACTACTGAAGTAGAGGATTTAGAACCGTTAGAGTCGTGCCATAGTTTGAATTCCGATTTTTGGGAGTTTTCATTTTGAAGATGATTCAAAGTTTCGACAAAATCTTTAATTCCCTGAAATTTGCGATATACTGAAGCAAAGCGAATATAAGCCACCTCGTTTTCATAGCGTAGGCTTTGTAGGGTCAGTTCTCCTATTTCGCTACTGGTAAATTCTTTCCCTATATTCTGCTGTAGCTTCGCCTCAATACCGTCAACAATTGCTTCGGCTTTGGCGTAAGATACCTGAGTTTTTTCGCAAGCTCTTAAAATTCCCCGAAGTAACTTGGCGCGATCGAAAGATTCCTGGCTACCATTTTTCTTAATTACTGTAATTGGAACTAATTCAATTCGCTCGTAAGTTGTAAAACGTTGCTTACACTTCAAGCACTCTCGACGACGGCGAATACTTTGCCCACTTTCTGTAGAACGAGATTCTAATACTCTACTTTCTCTATGCTGGCAATTTGGACAATGCATTAATTTTCAATCTAAACACTGGTTATGTTTGCTATAAATTGTTTATTTAAACAAAAAAATCCGAGCAGCTTTCTATATCATAGTCTGTCTCGCAGCAGACAACGATCAAAAAATGCTCAGAAATTAAGAGTTCTTAAAAATACTTAACTTTTAAAATTCTTCTTTAAATCATTTACTTTTCAATACGGGGTGGTTCGCGAAAGGCGATCGCGAAAAATAAAACTGAAATCGCCATAGCCAAAACCAAAATGTATGCAACAGCTTCCATAATCAAATTTCCTAAAGTGTCTTTAATTAATATTTTACCAAGAAAACAAAATAACTGAAATTTTATCTTAACTCTATCGAGGCAGAGATCGGATAATTCCGATCTCTTCTTTACGAGCCTTAATAGCTATTACGCTTCTTTAGCAGCGCGAGTAGATTTATCACCTACTTTCTGATAGAAGCCCCATTCGACCTGTTCTTCTTCTAGCTCTGGGTCAACACCAGCAAATACGTCTCGATACAGAGTACGAGATCCATGCCAAATATGACCGAAGAAGAAGAAGAGTGCAAACACTGCGTGACCGAAGGTAAACCAACCGCGAGGACTGGTACGGAATACCCCATCTGAATTTAAGGTTTCAGTATCGAATTCAAATGCTTCACCCAATTGAGCCTTACGCGCAAACCTCTTAACTGTAGAAGGATTGTCAAAAGTTTGACCATCTAATGCGCCACCAAAGAAAGAAGCAGTAACCCCACTTTGCTCGACACTTAATTTAGATTCTGCACGACGGAAAGGAATGTCTGCACGAACTACGCCATCAGCATCGGTTAGAACCACAGGGAAGGTTTCAAAGAAGTTAGGCATACGACGAACTTCTAGTTCGCGACCTTCTGCATCAGTAAACACTGCGTGACCCAACCATTCTTGAGCGATACCGTCACCACTATCCATCGCACCAGTACGGAATAAACCGCCTTTAGCGGGACTATTTCCTACATAATCGTAGAAGGCTAATTTTTCGGGAATTGTTCCCCAAGCTTCAGAACGAGTTAAACCATCGTCCATAGCGGTTTCTACCCGACGCTGAATTTCCTGATGGAAGTACTCTTGATCCCATTGATAACGAGTAGGACCAAACAATTCGATAGGAGTAGTAGCGTTACCGTACCACATAGTTCCTGTAACTACAAAGGCTGCAAAGAATACCGCAGCAATACTGCTAGATAGTACAGTTTCAATGTTACCCATTCTCAGAGCTTTGTATAGCCTTTCTGGAGGGCGAACGCTGAGGTGGAATAAACCAGCGATAATGCCGACTACACCAGCAGCGATATGGTGAGCTACTACACCACCTGGATTGAAGGGATTAAATCCAGCAGGACCCCATTCTGGAGCGACTCCCTGGACGTGACCAGCCAAGCCAAATCCATCCGATACCCACATTCCTGGTCCCCAAAGACCTGTGAGGTGGAAAGCACCAAAACCGAAACAAAGTAAACCAGATAAGAATAAATGGATACCAAACATTTTTGGTAAATCCAAAGCAGGCTGACCAGTACGAGGATCGACGAATAATTCTAAATCCCAATATACCCAGTGCCATACTGCTGCTAAAAACAGTAAACCAGAAAGCACGATGTGTGCGATCGCTACACCTTCAAAAGACCAAAAGCCAGCACTCGCACCAACTTCGCCTGTAACGCTCCAGCCACCCCAAGAAGTATCTACGCCTAAACGAGACATAAAAGGCAACACGTACATACCCTGTCTCCACATGGGATTGAGGATCGGATCGCTAGGATCGAATGTTGCTAGCTCGAATAGAGCCATAGAGCCTGCCCAACCTGCTACTAAAGCAGTGTGCATTAAGTGTACTGATATCAGTCTTCCTGGATCGTTCAGGACGACTGTATGAACTCGATACCAAGGTAGTCCCATAGACTACGCTCCTCCTATTGATTAAATAATTTGTCTAGTTTGACCAGATAATTCTGGATAACTTTGCTGCTAACCATCAAACGGTAGCATCAAAGTTAATTTTTATTTTTGTAATCTGTATTTATGCCACAACCCTTGCAATTACTCGGCAAACTCCGATTGTATTCCACAAAAATTGGACTTATTCAAGAACCACTTGAAATTACTATTATTTAAAGAAGTGTAACTATTGTTAGAACCTATTGCAAGAAGTATAAATTGTTGTCGGCAAAGGTTAAGTTTTGTTAATACAATATCACTTTATCGGTACTTTTGTTTATTTTGGTTTTTCGGCAGCATTAAATACCGATTCGGAATTACTTAATACTTCGATCGCCTGTTCGGCAGTAATTAATCTTTTTAGCACTACCTGTCCGATAGCTGACGATGTTTCTGAGTCTGCTTCTGGCTGCACCTCAACCATTAGTACAGCGTTTTCAACGGCATAAAGCCAGAGAATTTCTTCCTGTTGCAAGATACCACAATCTAGGCGTGTAATTTCAGGTTTACGCCCCCAACTAAGTCGATCCCATAATCCGCCGAATTCCCATACCCTACCGTAACTCCAGCCATCACTTAAAAAGAAATATTTCACTGCGCCAATAGTTATCTAAATTTAAACCCTAGATTAATTGAGTTTCGCAGCTTATTGGCTAATAACTTTCAACTTTTAGTTATTTTTTAGAATAAGTTATAAATTCTCATATTTGGAGTAGAGAAAATTTAGGTGCGATCGCAGTTCATAATTTTAGTAGTGCTAACTAAAACTTCGCTACAAAAATAACCAAATTCTGCGATCGTGGCAGAGCAACCATAGGCTAATAAACTATAGTTACTCTGTCGAATCTATTTAAACTTAAACTTTTTCTTCTGGGAAAGTTTCGTTAAACTCTTCAATTAATTCGTCCAATTCTTCCAGAGCCTGATCTACATCGATCCTTAGCGTTCCTAAATTTGGTCTTTCCAACAGTTCTACTAATGAATCTCTCTTAGAGTTTATCTGCACGATTCTGGCTTTAATATCTGTCTTGTCCATAATTTTATTTAAACCTAGTATCCAATAGCTTTAGAATAGACAATATTAACAATCTTTAACAATGTTTTTTTATGTTACGTAAAATACCATTAGCTGCTGTAGGCTTAACCGTTGGAGGAATATTGACTGTCGTAGGTTTTTATGCATATGCGGTAGGAATGAATACCCTTAATTTAGCAGGATTTTTCTATGGAATTCCATTACTATTAGGTGGTTTGGCTCTCAAAGCTTCGGAATTAAAGCCAGTACCCTACACTGTAGAAACTCCTCTCGAAGTAAAAGAATTGCGATCGCAAGCAACGACCACACAAGAACAGTTGCGTAAAGATGTGACTCGCTATCGTTACGGACAAGAAGCTCATTTAGACGACTGTTTAGAAAAATTTGGTCTTAGCCCTACAGATGAAGAAAGACCAATATTAATTGGCTTACAAGAACAGTCTAGAGACGGTGCATATACTTTACTGATGGAGTATTATTCTCCCTTTTTCTCTTTGGAAGATTGGCAGGAAAGACACGAGAAAATTGAAAAGTTTTTTGGTCCAAATATTAAAGCAGAAATTACTGAACCAGAGAAGTCTCGTATCGATGTAGCTCTAATTAAAGCTTAATGCAGAGTGGATGTTATCGTTTTCGATGGTTCGACCGATAATGATTCATGCCAGAAGTCTATTGTAATAATAAATCTTTAGATAGAAGCGATGCCTATCTACTAGCTTCGCAATCGCTTTACTTACTAACCTAAATTTTATGATAAGTAACCGAAATTAACCCTATGACCTCCACCGAATCTATTTCTATTAAAGGAATATCCGACATTGCGATCGTCAATTACTTTCTTACTATCAACCGAGAAGAGTTTACCGAGACAGCATCTTTATTTGCCGAAGATGGAGAAATGCTAGCACCTTTTGAGAAACCGATTGTCGGTAGAGAAAAAATTACTTCCTACCTTGAAAAAGAAGCTACAGGAATGAAGTTGTTGCCAATTCAGGGTATTTGTGAAACTGAAGACGAAGTAGAGCGATTTAAAGTATTAGGAAAGGCCAGAACTTCAATGTTTAGCGTTAATGTAGCTTGGTACTTTACTTTAAATCCAGAAGGGCAGCTAACATCAGCAAGAATTAAGCTTCTGGCATCTCCCCAAGAATTATTAAATTTGCAAAACCAACGCGAGAGTATCGACGAATAATTAATCATAATTAAAGCGATCGCTCTAGATTTATTTTCTAATTAATCGAATTAAAACTCTATTTGAAATAGTATGAATGAATCAATCGTCAGGTTACAAAGCTAAGTTAACCTAAACCTGCAAAAATGAATATCCCTCTTTGGTTGCAGCTTATTTTTAGCAATTATCTATCTTTATGCAGTTACCCAGCTACTCCAAAATTAATAGTTTGATTAAAGACAGCTTGAAATAACAAGCTCGAACAAGTATTAAATCGGAGAATAATAAATAATTATGGCTACAGGCACTTCTGAACAAAATGTAGGGCGCGCACTTAGTTCTTATGGTAATTTATCTACAGACGAAAAGCTAGCCTTTCTTTGGTATGTCTATACTAAGATGGGAACTACTGTTACCCCCGCAGCACCTGGAACAGCAGCGGATGAGATTGTAGAAGGATTGTACAATCAGGTAAAAGATTTATCTCATGAAGAACAATTAGACGTACAGCGCAAAATCATCGAATCCCAAGACAGCATGATTTCTCGCGAGTATGGTTCTTTAAGCCAAAACAGCAAGCTAGACTTCTGGTATCGTTTGGCACAGGGAATGGAAACAGGAACAATTGTTCCGATGCCCGACAACTACCAAGCAAGTGGCAGCACAACTGAATTGCTATCACAAATTGAAGCTATGGAGTTCAACCAACAGATTACTTTCCTCAGAGATGCTGTAGTTGGTGCAGGTGCAGAGCCAAAATCAGGTAGTGGTATATAGTCTATTATCTTCAGGCTTAAATATTTAATATACAATCAATTTTTTGGATATCCGTATTTAAACGAATATCCATATTTTTTTGGCTGGGAGAAAAAAGAAAAGTCATTTCAATGTTCAATGTTCAATGTTCAATGTTCGCCCTCGACAATAACCTCAACGGGGGGAACCCCCGCAACGGTTTTGTCTCGCAATGTTCAATGATTGGTCAATAGCTTCTGTCTATCAAAAGAATTGCTAAATTCGATCGCCTAGAGAGTGAAAATTTAGGTATGGTACGTTTATATGTATTTTTAGGCTTGTAGTCTTTAGCTCATAGCTCAATGCTTGAGACTTATGGCGATCGAACATCGCTAATGCCATTCCAAAGGAGATGTAATTAATGTCGGATAATCGAAGAAGTAAAGAAGTAACTCAAGGCAATCAGCGATCGCCTAATCGTGCTATGTTACGGGCGGTAGGTTTTGGCGATGATGATTTTACTAAACCTATTGTCGGTTTGGCTAATGGGTACAGCACTATCACTCCCTGTAACATGGGAATTAATACTCTAGCATTACGAGCAGAAACCGCTTTAAAAGATGCTGGTGCAATGCCTCAAATGTTTGGCACGATTACGATTAGCGATGGTATTTCTATGGGTACGGAAGGAATGAAGTATTCCTTGGTATCTCGCGATGTAATTGCCGACTCGATTGAAACCGCCTGTAACGGACAGAGTATGGATGCGGTGCTGGCTATTGGTGGCTGCGATAAAAATATGCCTGGAGCAATGTTGGCGATCGCTCGGATGAATATTCCTGCTATCTTTGTTTATGGTGGCACGATTAAGCCTGGTAAACACAACGGCGAAGATCTTACGGTAGTAAGTGCTTTTGAAGCTGTGGGAAAATTTAGCGCGGGTAAGATCGACGAGGCGGAGTTGGATGCGATCGAACATAAAGCCTGTCCTGGTGCGGGTTCTTGTGGGGGGATGTTTACCGCAAATACCATGTCTTCAGCGTTTGAAGCGATGGGGATGAGTTTGCCCTATTCTTCGACAATGGCAGCAGAAGATGAAGAAAAAGCCGAGAGTACCGAAAAGTCAGCCTTTGCTTTAGTAGAAGCGGTTAAACAGCAAATATTGCCCAGTCAGATTCTAACTCGCAAGGCGTTTGAAAATGCCATTACCGTAATTATGGCGGTTGGCGGATCGACTAACTCAGTTTTGCATCTGTTGGCGATCGCAAATACTATGGGTGTAGAGCTTACTTTAGACGACTTTGAAACTATTCGTAAGCGAGTTCCTGTAATCTGTAACCTCAAACCATCGGGACAGTATGTAACTGTGGATTTACATAATGCAGGCGGTATCCCTCAGGTAATGAAGATGCTGTTAGCACACGACTTGTTACACGGAGATGCTTTAACTATTACGGGTAAAACTATCGCCGAAGTCTTAGCCGATATTCCCGAACACCCGCCTACAGACCAAGATGTAATTCGTCAGTGGGATAATCCTGTATATGTTGAGGGACATTTAGCTATACTCAAGGGTAATTTAGCAACAGAAGGCGCGGTAGCTAAAATTAGCGGGGTCAAAACTCCCAGTATTACTGGTCCTGCTAGAGTATTTGAATCCGAGGAAGAATGCCTATCGGCAATATTAGACGGCAAAATTCAAGCTGGTGATGTGGTAGTAGTACGTTATGAAGGTCCTAAAGGTGGTCCTGGAATGCGCGAAATGCTAGCCCCTACTTCTGCTATTATCGGTGCGGGATTAGGTGATGCTGTAGGCTTGATTACCGATGGTCGTTTCTCTGGTGGTACTTACGGTATGGTTGTCGGTCACGTTGCGCCAGAAGCTGCGGTAGGAGGCACAATTGCTTTAGTTCATGAAGGTGACAGCATTACTGTCGATGCTCATGGGAGATTATTACAGCTAAACGTCGATGAAGCAGAGTTAGAGCAACGCCGTAGCAAGTGGCAAAAGCGTCAGCCAAAATATACTAGGGGTGTGTTAGGTAAATATGCCAAGCTGGTTTCTTCTAGCAGCTTGGGTGCAGTGACGGATTTAAACTTACATAGTTAAAACTATATCTCAAGAAAAACTTAGGGCATTAACTTGCCCTATGGCTATTTTTCAGGATCTATATCTCTAGTTCGTTTCTCACAGTTGGTCTGATTATTTTATTGTCATTTACTACTAATTCCAATTAGCATAAAATACAAAAAGCGTACATCCCGTCTTCGACTGAGGAATATGACTAGAACCTATAGGATAACAAATAAACGTGCCTGGTTCGTAATTGCGATCGCCATCATTGAATATTCCATCGACTACAAAAATCTCTTTTGAACGCGTTTGATGGGTATCTACACCCTGCCATTTACTACCAGGTTCAATTCTTACTACTAGAGCTTTTTCTTCCCACATCGAATAGACTCTGATACCTGGAAATATCTCTTTTGACGGTTGTTCTTTCCATTTAAGTAAGAACCTGCCAGATAGTTGCAGGGTGGTAGAGATATAAAGGCGATCGCAACAGATGTGCGACTTCTAAAAACATTAGATGTAGCTGGGGTTCGGAGGCGGATTTACTTATTAACCTGTTCATATAGCCCTTCATTAATTTATCTACTGTTCCCCCTTTGCTTTGCTTACCTCCTACCGTAGTCGGGAAGCGGGAATCTTGAGTGGTAGCCATCATCCAGTGAAAAGAATTGCTTTTGGCTAGCTGTTTTTGAAAACGATTATTGTCTATCCCTTTTGATTTATCTAACCAAGACTGTAGAGTCTTCGCGCCCAAAGCACTAACGGTCATTCCCTGTCCGTATACGGGACATAAAGCACATACTGCATCTCCCAAAGCGATAAAGCCCTGGGGTAGCTCAACTTTATCGTAGTGTCTCATACGGTTGGCAGTAGCGCGATGAGCATAAATAGGAGATGTGGAGGTAGCATTAGCGATCGCATTATAAAAGTCAGGCTGTGCCAAACTTCGAGCAAATTCTAAAAAGCCAGCGTCATCTAAAGGCGGAAAATCTTTAGCATAACCGCCCAACGTAGCAATCAATTCGTCGTTTTCGATTCTGGCTAAATATCCTAAACGAGTATTTTCAGGTGGAGATTGAGAAATTAACAATACTTTCCAGTCAGGATGTAGATTATCGGGTAATTTATAACGGCGCGTCGCATAACCCAAAAAGGGATTGACTGTGGTTTCGGGTGCAGATATACCAATTTGTTCTAACCATTGAGGTGCTTGAGAGCTTCTACCGCTAGCATCTACAACGAGTTCGGCATTCAGTTCGCCTGAATTTAATCTGACCCCCGTTACTCTTTGGCGATCGCAAACCAATCCCGTTACCTTACTCGATTCTACAATTTCAATGTTAGGCAGCTTTAATAACTCTTGGCGAATTGTCCACTCAAGAAGATAGCGACTACAGGTAACAGAAACAATATCCGAAGCATCTTCTGCCTTTATTCCCCAGTGTCCGTCAGCAAAATGTTTAAATTCTCTCGCCCAATCTATACTCAAAGCACCGTTGGCTTCAAGCTTTTCTTCGATACCAGGAAAAAACTCAGCTAAAATCCGATAGCCTTTAGTAAATAAAACGTGGGGCTGTACGGATTGAGGTACACCGATCCGAGCTTGAGGAGTTGCTGGTAATTCGTCGCGATCGAGAATAATTACCCGATCAAAATAATCCGATAATACTCTAGCGGTAAGCAAGCCTGCAATACTCCCGCCAATTACAATAGCGCGATTGCTTAAATATTTAACCAAATTACTCTGTCCCACAAAATCTATCCCATAAGGTATCTATACTTATCTATCATCATGAATTTTAAGATAGTGTGCAAGCATTAGATTAGGGTATATGTTTTAAGCTTTAAGCCTGGTTTAACATTTAGCATTTAGCATTTAGCATTTATCGCTTCGGTCAGTGCTTCAATGTTGACTGTTGACTGTTGACTGTTGACTGTTGACTGTTGACTGTTGACTGTTGACTGTTGACTGTTCCCTGTTTAATGTTTTAGCTGAATCCTACGGGTATCAGCATCGAGAGATATCCAACCAAGATCTTGCAGGCGGGTAGTAAGATTCGAGATAGTTACGCCCAATTCTCCCGCTATTTGATAGAGATGTTGCCACTTAGTCAGATCTTTACCCTGTTTTAACTCCGTTAATACGTGCTGAGGCATCAGCAGACATCCTGCAAAGTACTGTGCCTGCCATTCAATTCTTACTAAGTTGCTACTACGACATAAAAAAGGTTTTACCTTAACATCAACGCCTTTACGTTGCAGCTTAATGTAACTTTCTACTTTCTCAACATCAATATGCAGCACCCAGTGTCCGATCTCGTGAGCGATGGTAGATTCGCCAAAACCACCTCGGAGTTGAGGGATATTTTCGTTAATTTCAATTAATTTTTCTAGAGGTAAAATTCTGGCTGCGATCGCTCCATCTTCATCATCAGGAATCATGTCCCAGACTAAGTCTAAATCCAAAAATTCCGCGATGACGCTGGCATCTATTGGCAGTTGGAGTCGATCGTGCGATCGCTCCATCTGCAACCAAATATCTAAGGCGCAAGCCTCTATTTCAAGTTTAGAAATGAATCGAAACGGACGAAAAACACTCAATTACCATTAACTCCTAATCTGTCGTGGAAGCTTCGCGAAATACTTTTTTAGCAAATTCGGGATTTTCTCGCATCCGACGAAATAAAGCAGGCATATCTTTATAATGTTGTTTGAGTAGGTCTTCTTCCTGCTGAGGAATTCTTCCTGCTAAAAAAATTAACTCTTCCTCATTTAAATTTAGATGTTTTGCCAAACCGCGAATTACATCTTCTTTTGGGGCATAATCTGCTCGATTATTTTCTAATTTTGATAGATAAGTAAAATCAATTTTCAGCAACTTAGCTAGTTCCCGTTGAGAATACTTGCGGTCTTTACGCGCTTGGCGAATTAGTTTACCAAATGTTGCAGCTTGCATTACTATTCCTTTTTACTATTTATTTCATCATAGTTTAGCTTGAATAAACAATCAACAGAAATGCTATCTGTATCGAGCTTAATTACATCAATTTTTAATTATACGAATAAAAATTAGACAAAGCACTTTAGTGGCTACTATCATTGTCAGAAAAATTATATGTTCCTTTTTGACTTATGTAATTTATAGTTTAAACCAGTAATAATAAATTCACTTCACTAGTTTTATTGCTTCATCCACTAATTCCCAAAACCATTATAAAGGTAGAACTCAAACAAGTATTTTCGTATTTTTTAAAATAAGGTTAAAACCTACAAAGCTAAAGATCGGCGATTTCTCAGTCATGGCTGTCGTGGCTAGTATTATTAAGCACAGAATTGAGCGATAAGTATCAGTTATATTCTTTGAACGTCCTATAAGTGGCATATTATCGGATAGTAGTTTATATCTATACAGGTAACTAGCTAAGTATAGATTTTGTTTTAATCCTTTATCCTTCTAAAGCAGGATTGAATTAAGTATTTTAGGCTGATAATTTTAATATATAAGCTTGGTAACTAATTAATAAACAAACAGCATTAATTATGCAGCGTTTATTAATAGGCTTATACATCTATGTTTCTTAAAACCTCTTAAAACAAAAGATATTTGACAAGATACTTTAGATGAATAGTTATATCTAGAGCAGTATTTAAGAATAAAACCAGTTCAACGTTACACTTCTACGTCTGAATCTTTAGGTTGTTAGATATGCCTAACTAGGTTCGGCATTTTCAGCCTGCTCGACGTAGCAACCGTGTGTCAAAGTAGCTAACACACTTTGTACGATCTGTTATGGAGAAAATAGTGGTATACGTCGTTGGAAATTCTGTTGCGGTGCTTCGGGCGTGTCTTTATCCATCTTCGTAAACGCTCGAATAAAAAAGCGATCGAGACTGTATTTTATTAAAACTGCTCGAACTATAAAAACAAGAAAATAAGGTAACAAAAATGAACGACCAAAATAAAATAGACAATTCTGGCGGTACTTCTGATGTTTCTGCCAAAGAGCAACTAGATACTCATGGTTCGGGCGAACCATCAGCCGATAACGTTGATGTTGAAGCAGGACACGGTAAAGGCACAGAAGCTGCTAATGCACCTAATCCTGGAAACGCCGATAATAGTCAAGGCGGTGCTTCGGATGTTTCTGCCAAAGAATAGTTAGACACTTACGGTTCGAGAGAACCATCAGCCAATAACTTGAATATTTGAGTATTGGCTTTAAAACTAGCACCAGCGAGAATCGTAAATAGTAGCTAGTTCTATGTTGAAATTAGCATTAGTTTTACTACCAAAAATACAAAGCGAGTAAAGAATTAAAGTTTTCATTGCTCGCTTCTTTTTAGTTGGACATTCATCCCATCGAACCGTTATTTACTGGAGAATGGCATTAAGCTTTACCTACCCTTAAAAAGGTGAAGGATGATGTTCTATCCAGTGTTTGGCAATATCTAAACGGCGACAGATCCAAACGCAATCGTGACCTTGAACGTAATCGATAAATCGAGCTAAGGCTGCTATACGCCCTGGTTTACCCGCTAATCTAGCATGAAGCCCTACCGACATCATTTTAGGGCTGGTTTCTCCTTCGGCATACAAGACATCAAAAGCATCTTTGAGATAGGTATAAAAATCATTACCGCTATTAAAGCCTGGGGCGACGCAGTACTTCATGTCGTTGTTGTCTAAAGTGTAGGGAATGGCTAAATGAGACTTGCCTTCTACTTCTACCCAGTAGGGTAAGTCATCGTTATAAGCATCAGAGTCATATAAAAATCCTCCTTCTTCGACAACGAGGCGACGAGTATTAACGCTAGGCGCATAACGACAATACCATCCCAAAGGGCGATCGCCTGTAAGCTTTTTCAAAGATGCTACTGCTTTTTGAATATGCTCTCTTTCTTCGGCTTCATCTAACAAGTGATAGCCGATCCATCGCCAACCGTGACAGCAAATATCATACCCTGCATCGACAATTGCCTTTGCTGCTGCGGGGTTTCTCTCCAGTGCCAGGGCTGCACCAAAAATAGTTACCTGAATGCCTTTCTCTTTAAACAGGCGCATCAACCGCCAAAACCCTACTCGACTGCCATATTCATAAACCGACTCTACCTGCAAGTCTCGCATCCCCTTGCCCATGGTCGAACCAGGAACTTCTCTAAGATAGATTTCTGAAGTATCGTCCCCGTCAGGAATCGAATATTCTGAACCCTCTTCGTAGTTGAGGACTATCTGTAAAGCTATTTTGGCATCTCCTGGCCATTTGGGATGGGGTGGATTTGCACCGTATCCAACTAAATCTCTGGGATAAGACATTTATTAAGTCAAAATTTCTAAATATAGCTATTTGGTAGTTTTAGCTACCAATATTCAAGATAATCGGTTATCGATCTTAATTTTAGAGTAGTTGTATACAGTATTCAGGAAAATTAAGTTCTGCAAATCTTTGTAAGCTATGTTCTCAATGGCTTTCACCGCTTAACAATATTTGGTACGGATGTTACCATCTTGGCTTCGAGAGAATTTCAAACTATCATAAAAATATAAATAAACAGTATATTTCGTTACAGAAAGGAGAAAATATGTCTATTACTAGCAAACTTACTAACAGCGATCGAGATTGGAATAGTCAAAAGTTAATCGCACTTAGCGACCATCTGGGCAAAGCTTACAGTCCTGGAATGAACGATGCCAGCGATCGCCAAACAGATTCTTGGAATGCAGAAAAATTCATCAACATGAGCAGACATTTAAGTTCGGCATATGGCGTAGATTTCTAATCGAACAGTAATTATCAATTCTAAATAGACAGTACATTTAAACTATTCAAAGGAGATAAATCCATGTTTAACAACAAAGCAACCGAAGATCGAAACTGGAACAGTCACAAACTAATAAAGTTAAGCCAGATTTTAGGTGAAGCTTATTTTCCTGGATTGGATAATAACAAAGCAGATGATTGGACTATGAGCAAATTTATTGAGATGAACAAAAATAGAACTAACAAAAGTTAAGCAGAAAAAAATTTTAAGTAGGTTTGTTTAAGGTAGTTCTAAGTTATCTTTTGCTGATATTGCCAAGTAGATACCGCACAAAACTACAGCAAATGCTAACCAGTTGAACAAACTTAATTGTTCTGAAAAGATCGCTAGGGCTAAAATCGCTGCAATTACAGGAATAGCTAACATCGACACGGCTACAAATCCTGATGAAAATTTAGCCAAACTATAGGTTAAAAGCCCCTGTCCTACCGCTTGAGAAACTAGACCTAAGCCAATAATTGCTAACCAGCTAGTATTAGAAGCAGGCAGTAATTGACCTTCTCTAAGAAACACTAAGGGCAACAGAAATAAACCTCCTGCTAAACTCGTCCACTGCATAATTACAGAGGTCGAAAACTGCACCCTCAATTGTTCTATAGTCAAGATGCTAAGGGCTGAAAAAGCTGCTGCGGTTAAAGCAGCGGTATCTCCGATTAGATTGCTATCGGCTACGTGCAGATCTTCAATCCCAATAGCTACTGCCCCCAATACTGCGATCGCCATACCAATTAAAAAGCGTAGAGAAAACTGCTGGCGGAAAACTAGCCACCCGCCCAAGGTAGTAAAAATTGGCATCATGTTATTTAGCAAAGTAGAGTTAGCAATGCTGGTTTGAGTTAATGACCATGCCCAAAGTGCCAAAGATATGGCAAAACTAATTCCCGCTACCAATAATAGAAAGATCGCTCTAGCTGTATAAGTCGATTGCCAAATTTCTCCCTCCTCAGACAATTGAAACGTATTCCAGGTGCTAAAAACAATTGTGGCAATTAACAAACGACCGCAGGTAATCGCATTAGGAGTCATTTCTGTAGAGGCAACCGCAATTAAAATCGAAGCGGTGGCAATTCCTAGCAAAGCTACACCTAAAGCGATCGCTCCGAGCCAATTTGCCTTAGACTCTGAAGCTTTACCCCTTTTACCGAGTTTAAATTGGTACATAAATACTGTAAACTATGTCTCTTATTTACAGTAAAAAGTTAAATCTAAAAAATTAATGCAATCGTCGATACATCCTACGTCGCAGTTTGTAACTTTTATTATCTTTGATGATAGCCCGACCGCTTTTGGGGATATAGCCATTTAGAAAATAATTTGGTCATCCTGGGCATTGCAACATAAGTCATTACTAGTACTAAGATGGCAGTAATAATCAAACTCCGTAGCAGTAAGGGTAAGGGTGTTAATGCTAACAATGGTACTAGGGTCAAATTAGCTAGTTGAATCAGAGGGAATAAAGTTAGTAAAGTAACGGCTGCCATTTTGTAACGCGGTGGGGGCAAACTTCGCCTGGGGGCAGATAAAGTAAACCAAGTTTCTAAACCCGTAATCACTCTTGTTCTAGCAGGCTCTAAACGCAAGCTTTCAGCGCGGGCTAACCACTGACGGCGACATTCCGATTCTTCCCAAATCTGGAGGTTGCTAGCGCGGTCGAATTTGAAGATAATTTTATACTCACGATCGCTGCGATCGCTCGGACGAAATACATTAGTGCCTAAATGCCCTTCAAAAGTCATAGCGGATGCGGTAATACCAGAGATAAATTTTTCAAACGCTTTTTCGCATCCAGGTTTTACTCGTCGTGAAATAATAACTGTAACTGGTGGATCGAGGTGGTCTTTACCTCTGATTTCTATTGCCATTAGTGATTAATCTAAGCTAAAGAGAAAAATATAGTTTTGTAACAAAAGAACAAAAGTAATTAAATATACAATTTCCTCAAAAGAAACTGTATACAGTATGCAATATAAATAAATCAGTGTAATTGACTAGAGCTAAAGATTATGCTCGTCACCCAGCAACCAGTATTCAAAAACTTCTGGTATCCAGTAATTCCTAGTTCACACCTGCTAGAACAGCCCCAAAAATTTGAACTATTGGGGCAAAAACTTGTTTTATGGTTAGACGATTCTGGCAACCCAAATGTGGCAAGCGATCGCTGTTCCCATCGTTCGGCACAATTGTCTAACGGCAAAGTTATCGAAGGTAACATAGTCTGTCCTTATCACGGATGGAGGTTCAATGGAGAGGGAACTTGCGTACTTGTACCGCAGCTAGAAGACGATAGCCAGATACCTAAAACTTATCAAATTCAAACTTATCTTGCTAGAGAACGTTACGGTTATGTCTGGGTATGTTTGGGCGAACCTGTTAACCAAATTACCGAAATAGCTGAAGCTAGTGATGCAAATTTTCGTCTAATTCCAGAATTTTACGAAACTTGGAACTGTGCTGGGTTAAGAGTAATGGAAAACGAGTTCGATCTGGCTCATCCTACCTTTGTTCATACCACTACTTTCGGTAGTGAAGCTCATCCAGTTCCCGATCGCATAGAAATTAAGGAAACAGACTACGGCATCCATAGCACTGCAACCTTAGGAGTGGTTAACCCAGAACAACAGCAAAAAAATCTCAAAATGAACCAGGGAACAACTACCAGAACTCTAGATATGGATTGGTATTTACCCTTCACCTGTAAGCTACGCATTAATTATCCCAATGGCTTAGTCCATATTATTGTCAATACCGCCACACCAATTAACGATTCCTCCTCGCAGATAGTACAGTTTTGTTTGCGAAATGATACTGAAGCAGAGACAACAGCAGAAGACGTAGTGGCATTCGATCGCGCCGTAACCTTAGAAGACAAAGCCGTATTAGAAACTACAGATTATGATGTTCCCCTCGATCTAAAACTAGAACAGCACATGATGACTGATAAGCCTGGCATATTGATGAGGCGTAAGCTGAGTCGCCTTTTAGCAAGTGATAAATAATGAATATTAATAAAAATGTGAATGTAACCCTTCGCCATCGAACAAATCAGCCCAGAGGTAAACCGCCCCGTCAGGGTTGGCAAGGTGCGATTGCTAATTATTTTGAATTCGATCGATATTGCAGCAGGGCTATTTATGGGTTCGATTGCCTATCCCCTATTAAAAACCTTTGCAGGCAAAACTACTGATGTCTCTCTAATTACCTAGATTCTCGCAGCTATATTTATTATCCGCTTTATTTTTATGACTTTGCGCTTTGGCTAATAATGGCGAAGGGTTTTCGATCCATAACACAACTAATAACTAAATTATGCAGCCGACAAATAAAGAATTAACTATTGAAACAGAAGAGATTAAAACCGAAGCATCAGCTTCTATTGAATCAGATTTAATTTATGGCTTAGAAGCACGTCCGCCGTTTGTAGAGGCAGTATTTGTAGCGTTACAGCACGTATTTGCCTGCTTTGTGGGTATTATCACTCCTGGCTTAATTATTTGCGGGGCATTAGAAGTGCCACCTTCGGACACTACTTTTATTCTCAGTATGTCTTTGGTAGTTTCAGGCATTGCCACATTTATTCAAGCAAAACGCTTTGGTCCGGTAGGTTCGGGATTGTTAAGCGTTCAGGGAACGAGCTTTGCTTTTTTAGGTCCGATTATCGGGGCGGGATTAGCTGTCAAAGGTGCTGGTGGTACATTTGAAGATGCTTTAGGTTTAATCTTTGGTCTATGTTTTTTCGGCGCATTTGTCGAAATTTTTATTTCACGCTTTCTACATCTGGCAAACAAAGTTATTACACCTTTGGTAACGGGGGTAGTTGTTACCTTAATCGGTTTAACTTTAATCAACGTCGGTATTACTTCTATTGGTGGTGGCGTAGCAGCTCAAAATAACGAAACCTTTGGTAGTCCCGTATATTTAGGAATAGCATTTATAGTGCTGGCGGTAATTGTTGCTTTAAACAGCACTAACAATAACTACCTGCGGATGTCATCGATTGTCATTGGCTTGATTGTAGGCTATGTAGTTTCAATTCCCTTTGGACTAGTTGACTTTAGCAATTTGGCAGGCTTACCCCCAATTGCTTTACCAATTCCTTTCCGTTATGGCTTTAACTTTGACTTTGGGGCGTTTATCCCTTTTGCTTTTTTATATCTAATTACGGCGATCGAATCTATTGGAGATCTAACTGCTACTTCAGCTATTTCGGGCGAACCAATCGAAGGACCAAAATACTTTAGAAGAATTAAAGGCGGAGTTTTAGGAGACGGTATCAACTCAATTATTGCAGCCTGTTTTAATACTTTTCCTAATACTACCTTTAGTCAGAACAATGGCGTAATTCAACTTACGGGGGTCGGTAGTCGCTATGTAGGCTATTTTATTTCTGTCATCTTTGTCATTTTAGGTTTGTTTCCGATTGTTGCAGGAGTTTTTCAGGCTTTGCCTCAGCCCGTATTAGGTGGTGCAACTATTGTCATGTTCGGTACGGTAGCAGTAGCGGGAATCAAAATACTCTCCTGCGTTAATCTTACTAAGCGAAATTCAATTATTCTCGCTGTATCTCTTGGTTTAGGCTTGGGCGTTACTTTTGTTCCCGAAATTCTCGACGCTTCCCCAGCTTTGGTTAAAAGCTTATTTGCTTCTGGTATTTCTACAGGGGGCATTACTGCACTGTTATTGAATTTAATTTTGCCTGGAAGAGAGTAATTAAGGAACGAGGAATGAGGAATGAGGAGTGAGTAATGAGAGGGATCTAGAAAGTCTAATTCTTCTTAAAGCTAATAGCTTAAAACCAGTAAATAATAACGATCGGCGAAAAATTATGTACAACTTAAAAGCAATTGTAATCGGTGCGGGAATGGCAGGTTTGACAGCAGGTATCGCCATGCGTCAGGCGGGATACGAAGTAGAGATTTATGAAAAGACCAGAAAACTGCGTCCTGCGGGGGCGGGTATTTCTCTGTGGTCGAATGGGATTAAAATTCTTAATAAACTAGGATTGGGGGAAGAGGTAGCAGCCATTGGCGGACAGATGAACCGCATGGAATATCTAACCCATAAGGGTGAAAGCTTAAATAACGTCAATCTGATTCCTCTGATGGAACAGGTAGGACAAAGACCCTACCCCGTATCTCGTACAGACCTACAGCAGATGATGCTCGATGCCTATGGCGAGTTTGATGTGAAGATGGGTATGCGCTGTGTAGAAGTAAAGCAGGATGCTGATAGTGCTACAGCAATCTTTGAAGACGGCAGCACTGCAACAGGAGATGTGGTTATCGGTGCGGACGGGGTACATTCGGTAGTACGTACCTATCTCAACGGTGGCAAGATCGAACCACGGTATGCAGGGTATGTAAACTGGAATGGTTTGGTAGATGCCAGCCCAGATCTAGCCGAAGAAGATGTTTGGGTACTCTATGTTGGGGAAGGAAAGCGTGCATCGATGATGCCTGTAGGTGGTGGGCGTTTTTATTACTTCATGGGCTGTCCGAAACCTCAAGGAACGACCGCCCCGCCAGAGGGAATTCGCGCCGAACTAAAAGAAACTTTTGCTGGGTGGGCGCAACCAGTGCAAAATCTGATTGAAAAGCTCGACCCCGAACAAACAAATCGTCTGGAAATTGGTGATATCGATCCCTTACCCAATTTAGTCTGGGGTAGAATTGCTTTGGTAGGAGATTCTGCTCATGCTACTACCCCTACTTTGGGACAGGGAGGCTGTCAGGCGATGGAGGATGCAGAAGTATTATGTCGCTATCTGGTAACGACTAATATTAGCGTTGAAGATGCTCTCAAACGTTATGAAGCCGAACGTAAAGAGCGAGTGGCAAATTTAGTTTTAAAAGCTCGTAAACGTACCGATACCATATATAACAAAGACCCCGATCTTACTCAGCAATGGTACGAACAGTTAAAACAGGAAGAAGCTGAGGATGTTACAGGCGCGATCGCTAAAATTATTTTAGGAGGTCCTTTGCATTGAACATTAAATATTTATCATTTATCAGTTTATGTCTGGAAAACTAACGACCCACGTTTTAGATACTGCAAATGGTTGTCCGGGAAAAGGAATTGCGATCGCGCTTTGGCAACTCGATTCCAATGATGATTCTAAATCCTTATTGAAAACTATTCATACCAATCATGATGGACGTACCGACGAACCATTATTGGCAGGAGAAGAATTAAAAACAGGGGTGTACGAGCTAATTTTTTCTGTGGGTAATTATTTTGCTCGTTATGGAGATTATGCCGATCCGCTCTTTCTAGACGAAATTCCGCTCCGTTTTGGCATCAGCGATATTGAGGCGCACTATCACGTTCCCTTGCTGGTTTCGCCCTGGTCTTATAGTACTTATCGAGGAAGCTAATTTAGTTATCAGTCAACAGTAAAGAGTGAAAAATAATAAACATAGCATTTCCAAATTAAATCAAATGTCTCAAGCAGAATTTACCGAAGCTTTGGGAGAAATTTGGGAAGAAACGCCCGAAATTGCCGAACAAGCATGGCATGACAAACCTTTTGAGGATTTAGATGCTTTAGATCGAGCTATGGTATCTGTGGTAGACAGCATGAGTGAACCCGAACGAGTAGCGTTAATTAAGGCTCATCCCGATCTAGGTAGTAAAGCAAAGATGGCAGATGCTTCGGTACAAGAACAAGCAGGAGTGGGTTTAGATCGTTTATCCGAGTCTGAATATCAGCGTTTTCATTCTCTTAATCAGGCATATAAAGATAAATTTGACTTTCCTTTTATTATTGCGGTAAAAAATCACACTTTAGAAAGTATCTTAGAAGCTTTTGAAGCTCGTCTGAAAAACTCCAAAGACAAGGAAAAACAGCAGGCTTTAAGTGAAATTAGTAAAATTGCTAAGTTGCGCCTAGAGTCTTTGATTAAAGGTTAAAGCGTGTCATTATTTGAAGTACTTTCAGGAAAAAATTACTTCATTATCTCAACTAACATACGGATAACTCTTCAGTATTAAAATAAATGCCTACTCTACTATTCAATAGCTCTTAGCCATTAGCTTTTAGCTTTTAGCTTAATTTATCTGTTGGCATCATCATTGACATTCAGTGGGGGATTGTGACCCACCACTGAATGATATGCCGCTAAAATCTTTGATTTTAGCGGGGGTCTTAAACCCATAGCTTTTAGTCTTTTAGAAGTTTAATCTTCTCAGCTTTAGAGCTAAAGGCTAATAGCTAATAGCTAATAGCTTTTTTGATAAAAAACATCTACACCCTAGTGACAATGGACAATATATTATAGTTCACAGTAGTTTTGTCAATGGCAAAAAAGTAGTAAATAAAGAAAATTTAACTACCATTGAATTTGACAATTGAATCGAGAAAGTAGATCCAATGGCGATTACGAAGTTAGCCGAAGGCATCGCTTTACATCAAGTACTCATAATTACTTGAATTGAAATTCCCCTCGTCTCCCCCTCCCCCTGTCTTTCCGTCTACCATCATATTTAACTGTTTAAACGTACCTGATATTACTCAATCGCTAGAAAATTTAGCCAAAGCGATCGCTATATTATTTGATGGAGGTACGCAATTCGATATAGAAGCTACATATAATTTTCCCGTCAATGATAATTTGTCAATTTTTCCTGCCTTTTATTATATAAATAGTCCCAATAATTTTGAAGACAATCCTGATATTTATGTTGGTAACGTGCGGATGCAGTTTAGATTGTAGTGCCTAAGCTACGAGCGATCGACTTCGCAATTTTACTTAAGAGTCGAATGAATAGCTAGAAGATAAATTGCTTTTGTTTCTAAAAAAGACGAATGCTTTCAACAATTAAGATTACTGCCCAGACTAAGATACTTATACCAGTAGCAGCAGCAGCAATGTCTTTAGTAATTCGGATACGATCGTTTTGCCGAGGTTCAACAAGATCGCACAAAACTTCGATCGCGCTATTAAATAATTCGGAAATAAGCATTAGTGCCATCGCTAGTAATATTATGCTAGCGTCTATCCACTGTCGAAAGAAAAAAGCACCGCCTAGAATAGGCACTGATAAAATTACTTTATAGGCAACACTAAAGTCTGTTACTACTGCAACATATAGACCAGATAAGATTACTTTTAGCTTGCGGATTGGATGATATCCTCTTGTGCGAAACTTATTAGTCATGAGTCAATAGTTCTTACTGTTAAACCTCAAAGCATTATAGGCGTTGAGGAATCAAAAATACTGTATATGAGTTGAAACTTATTTCAAGCTTGACAAAATAGAGCTGAAAACCAATTAATTGCAAAGTGGTATAAGAATCATCCGAACCTCTACCAAACAATATGATAGATTAGACCAACTGTATACAGTATACTCATTTAACTTTGACTGCCTAATCTATGAAATTAATTACTACTACTGAACTTCAAGTAAATGGCGATCGCTTAAATCAAAGTATTGCTAAATTAGCTCAAATCGGTCAACTCAGCAATGGTGGTGTAAAACGTATTGCCTACAGCCGAGAAGACATTGAAGCACGAAATTTGGTTCAGCAATGGATGCGATCCGTAGGAATGCAGGTAAGGATAGACACAGCGGGTAATATTATTGGTAGATATCCTGGTAAATATCCCGATGCGCCAGCGATAGCAACAGGTTCTCATATCGATACTGTTCCCTGCGGTGGTCATTATGACGGTGCGTATGGAGTTTTAGCAGGATTAGAAGCAGTAAGAATTTTACAAGAAAATCAAATTAAACTCGATCGCTCTATAGAAGTTATTGTGTTTACCGATGAAGAAGGCAGCATGATCGGATCTAAGGCAATTGCAGGAAGAGTAACTCAAGATCGGGATTACTATCGTCGTCCTGATGGCACGAATATTCAGGCTTGTTTGACTAGAATCGGCGGGAACTGGGATGAAATTGCCCTAGCCCGTCGTCATAGCGAAGATTTAGCTGTATTTGTCGAACTTCATGTAGAACAAGGCCCTGTATTAGAGTCTATGACCAAACAAATTGGCGTGGTAGAAGGTATAGTCGGGCAGAGACGGTTTAACATTACTGTAAAAGGTAGTGCCAACCATGCAGGAACAACGCCGATGCAGATGCGGTGTGATGCTTTAGTTGCTGCCTCTCAAGTGGTTTTAGCAGTAAACCAGATTGGTAATACTCCAGGACAACAGGTAGCTACCGTAGGAAAAATGGAGGTATTGCCTAATGCTGCTAACGTCGTTCCTGGCTGGGTAGAGATGAGCTTAGATATTCGCGATCTGTCTGGTAGACATATAGATAGTTTGCTACAGCAGCTACGCACCCATTTAGAAGAAATTGCCGTAGCTACTAATACTCAAATTAGATTAAATCCCAGCTTGCATAATGAACCAGCTTTAGCCGAACCCTATATCCAAAATGCGATCGCCCAATGCTGTAAAAATCTTAATTTAAGCTATACCCACTTACCCAGTCGTGCCAGCCATGATGCTCAAGAAATGGCTCAGATTACCGATATGGGCATGATTTTTGTTCCAAGCGAAATGGGAGTCTCCCACGATGCCAGCGAATACACTTCCCCCGAACAGTGTATTCAAGGTGCTAATGTATTACTACAAACCTTGATTCAGTTAGATTTAGAACTATCGCTATCTGCAACAAGCTAAGACTAAATCCAGCCGAGTTCGACAGCGCGATCGCGTGCTAATTTAGTTACATCAGTAGCGACAAAATGTTCGTGCATCATTTGTACACTGAGTAAATGATTAATTACCGCGTCTAGCTGTACCCGTTGAGAAACTGGTGTATTTTCATCTTCATGACGTATCAGCACCCGATCTACTGCTTCACTATCTAGTAAACCACTATTGGCGATCGCATCTTTAGATAAATAGGTATCTGCTAATTCGCGCATCGCCCGCTGCTTCTTAATATCGGTATGGGAAGGAGGAGCCATAAAAGCAAACTTTTGTCGTTCGTATAGCGATTTGGGCAACAGAGGACGCATCATTTCACGCAGAATATATTTATCTTGACGACCCCGCAAACGCATATTTATCGGTAGGGTAACGGCAAATTCTACTAAATGATGATCTAGAAATGCCGGACGGGCTTCTAGAGAGTTTGCCATATCTACACGATCGCCTGCCCAACCGAGTACCTGTGACTCGAACTGAGTCTTAATCCAAACATACTGGGCTTTGTCGAGAGGATGACGACCTTCTAGTTGTTCTTTATCCAAAGTTTGGGCGATCGCTTCTCCTGGAGAGTAATCTTTAGTAGCTGCGCGATGTTCTGAATGCAGCAAATCTGGAATCAGGGAAGCAGCAGACAACCATGATTGCAAACAGCTAGGAGTAAAACCAATTAATTCAGTTAGTGCAGGATCGTCTATAGTTTTCTCTGCTAACAAATTACCTTTAAACAAGCTATTGCTTTCTTGTAGCCATTCTTGTAAATCTGCTTTTTCTTCAGGAGGTGCATCATTCATACCGTGCAGAATATAATCGAGACGCAGTTGGGGATAGCCAGCAAATAGTTCGTCAGAACCTTCCCCAGTAACTACCACCTTATAGCCAGCCTTATGCACATATTCGCTCATCAACAGTTTAGCAACAGTAAAGGTATTATAAATGCTGCGTTCGGTATGCCAAATAGTGCGCTTAAAATGTTCGTAAAGCTGTCCCCCCGATACCGTTAAAATGTCTTGGTCTGCTGACACCGCTCTAGCCATTTCTTTGGCGATCGCCGTTTCATCGTAGTCGCTATCGTCAAAACCAATGGTAAAAGCCTTTACGGGGGACTGCTGACAGGCTGCTGCCACCCCCATAATCGAACAGGAATCAATCCCGCCTGAAAGATAACAAGCAACTGGAACATCCGCTTCTAAACGGAGCTGAATCGCCTTGACAAAATGATGCCTTAACTGCTCGATATAAGCGGAATCTGTTAAATTACTCCGTTCTCCCTGAAGCGGAAAGTTTAGATCCCAATATTTCTTTTTGCTTACCTGTAAACGTCCATCTCGACGCTGAAAAGTTACCATCTGTCCTGGTTCAACGGCATAAATGCCTTCAAAAGCAGTCGTTCCAGGCACCATTAACTGCATTAGCTGATGATATAGTCCTTGGGAATCAAAACGACATTTTACGTCGGGATGAGCCAATAAAACTTTGATTTCCGAACCAAAAACCAAACCATTTGGGGTCAAAGTCCAAAATAAAGGCTTAACGCCAAAGCGATCGCGCACCAGAGTCAGACGATCTGCCGAACGTTCGTAGACAGCAAAGGCAAATTCCCCTCGCAGATGGGGTAAAGCTCCCTCAATTCCCAGGCGATCGGTCAAATGCAGTACTAATTCTGAATCGCACTTACTATTAAAGCGATAACCCCGCGAAGTTAGATCGGCTCTCAAGTATTTATAATCATAAAACTCGCCATTATGGATGACTGCATACTGACCGTCACGGGAGATAAAAGGCTGCTGCGCCCGATCGGGATCGAGGTCGATAATAGCCAAACGTGCCTGTCCAAAACCGACCCCACGGTCTTCAATTACTTTCCAACCTGCTTTATCAGGACCTCTATGAGATTGAATTGCTGCCATAGCAATCAGCGTTTCTGGAGAAACCCGAAGAGATGGGTCGTGATTCATTACCCCAGCAATCCCACACATAATACTTCTACCTCTTACTTCAGATACCTTTAATGGCAGTATAGTAGATTGCCTGGTAAAGCTCGCTCGATTGTTAGGAGATTGTTAATTAATTTACAAACACTAATAAGAAAATTTCTATCTTGAGTCTTAAAGTTGTAGATGCTCAAACAGAGTGTCAAATTCATCACAATAAATCTATGTTTATTTATGTTATACAGGAGTCATAAATACCTAAACATTTATCTCAAAAAAGATTTTAATAACCTAGTAAAGAACTATGACATTCTCGATTGTCGCTTGGGATAAAACTACACGAATGACTGGAGTTGCAGTAGCAACAAAGCATCTTGCCGTAGGTGCATTAGTACCCCACGCTAAAGCTGATGTAGGTGCGATCGCTACCCAAGCGCAAACCAACCCCCTATTAGGAATTAAAGGTCTTAAGTTATTAGAGAAGCACAACTTAGAAAACAATGAAGCAGTAAATACTACTAAAGACGTTATTTCTACTTTATTGGAAGAAGATGAAGAGCGAGATTACCGTCAGCTTCATGTCGTAGATTGCCAAGGTCGAACCTCTGCCTGGACTGGTTCTCAATGCGTTGATTGGGCAGGACACCTTACTTTCGATAATTTTTCCGTTGCAGGTAATATGCTGGTAGGCGAACAAACTTTAACGGCGATGGCAGATGCCTATCAAGCAAAAGAAGGTATGGAGTTTTGCGAAAGGTTGCTACAGGCATTAGAAGCAGGTGAGGCTGCTGGTGGCGATAAACGGGGTCGTCAGTCTGCTGCCATCTATGTATTCCATCAAGACGACTACCCTTATTTAGATTTGCGAATCGATCACCACGACGATCCGATCGCTCAACTGCGCTATATCTTTGAAGAATCTCGCAAGGAATATTATCAATCTTTCCGTAAGTCTATGCCGACTATAAAACGGGACAATATTAAAAACTT
Source organism: Waterburya sp. (assembly GCA_965214815.1). Classification (GTDB taxonomy): domain Bacteria; phylum Cyanobacteriota; class Cyanobacteriia; order Cyanobacteriales; family Xenococcaceae; genus Waterburya. Next base: position 4,761,179 of record CBDCCL010000002.1, on the reverse strand, counting down.
TCCCCTTAAAAGAGTTGCTTAATTAAATTGCTTTGGGTGGGCATTGATGGCAACTTATTTGCCTGCCCACCCTACAACTATCTTAGGTTTAATTATTCTTAGCTTTATATGCGGTCCAGCCTCCAAGATCGGAAATATCTGGCCAGTTGTGCTTTTCTACTAGTTCTTTCGGGTATAGCATAGCGATCGCCGTTTCCCCACCTTCCAAGTTTACCGTGTCGGGATACATATGAGGTGGTTCGTTCGCCAAAAGATACTCATACTGTTCTGTGGTCATTTCATAGATTTCTCCAGGAATACTGATGCCGTTGGTTTCCGTAGCATAAATAGCAGGATGCCAGCCGTTTTCTGCTGCATGAAGGCGATATTGTTGCTCAGTTTGCGCTGCTTTAATAAATTTGGCATTAGTCAGATTTTGATGATCTGGCTGTCCTCTTAAAGCCGAACCACAGATAAAAACGTGCTTTATATTTGATGCTGTCATATTCCTACTTGTTATTTTGACATAAAACTGGTATTGATAATTTCTAATTCTCGGACAACTCTAGCTTTGCTAGCGGTTAGATGCTCGATAATCATTTGTCGTGCTAACTCTGGATTAGAATCGGCGATCGCCTTATATACCTGCTGATGTTCCAAGCGAATTTCTAACACTTGAGGATTATGTTTAGTAGTTTGAATTCGTAGCAGTGCCATTTTATCAAACACCTGCTCTAACAAGGTTAATAGCCACTGATTTGACGAACACTTTGCTATTAAATGATGAAATTGATAATCTAGCTCTAACAGTTTCTCGCTATCGTTGCCCGATCCTAACTTACTAGTCTTTTCTGATAATAATACTAATTCTTTTAGCTGTTTTAATTGTTGAGAAGTAATTAGTTCGCAGGCATTGGCTACCGCAAGCTGTTCTAAAGCTATACGACAGTCATAAAGTTCAATAGCATCTTTAATTGAAAGAGTACTTACCTCAAAACCACCGTTAGGATGAGACACGACTAGTTTGTCTCGATGTAGCTGCCCGATCGCTTCGCGAATTGGGGTTCGACTGACGCTTAATCTTTTGGCTAGTTGAGTTTCGATTATGCGATCGCCTGAAGTTATATCCCCCGTCAAAATAATCTTTTTCAGAGCTTGATAAACTTGATTTCTTAAAGATTCACTGCGCTTGATAGCAATCATAAGTTGAGTTTTGACCGATGTTAGCTTACTCCGTCCTTAAACGGATTTCTCAAGAATTAGCTCTGCGTCCATCTGGGCTTTACATTTAAAACGCTGGAGTAATCTGCGACTCATAAAATATATAAATTCAATTAAATACTATATCAGCTTTAATATACAGTATACTGTATACGCAACTATTATAATAACTGAAAATTATAATTGCTGAACAAATAAGGCTTAAACGATACTTGTCTGTTAAACATTTTAGACTTCTATTCTGCTAAATAGCAAATCCTACTATAGTAAAAAAATACCACTTTCGACAGCTTATTTTTTGACAAGATTTAATAATAATGTGTTAGTATAATTTTTGGCAAATCTGGGTCATTAGCTCAATTGGATAGAGCACCGCCCTTCTAAGGCGTAGGTTTCAGGTTCAAGTCCTGAATGACCTGCTTTTTACAGTCAACAGTAACCAGTAAACAGTTAACAGGGTTTAGCATATGCTGTTTTTGGGTGTTCGGGGTTTAGCAGTTAGCAAGTAGCATTCGATTGGCAATTGTTTTAGTAGATTACTGATATTAAATCGGTGTTCGTAGAAGTTACTTTTAATCGCCCTTGTAAAGGTTAGATCCCCCCTGCCCCCCTTATAAAGGGGGGGGCAGAAGACAAGGGTACTTGAAAATTGCGATTGTAACCTTTATCAATATATAAATAACTGTTGAGGTGTTGAGGTGTTGACTAAATCAGCCTTGGCGTAGCTTGTCTAGGACACTAAGATCTTCCATAGTGGAAATATCGCCGACAAGTTCTTCTCCCGCAGCCAAATTACGTAAGAAACGACGGATAATTTTACCCGAACGTGTTTTGGGTAGGGCATCAGTAAAGCGAATTTCCCCAGGACGAGCGATCGCGCCAATCTCTTTAACCACGTGCTGTTTTAATTCTTGTTTTAGTTCATCACTAGGATTATGAGAACCTTCTAAAGTTACGAAGGCATAAACCTCTTCACCTTTAACTTCATCGGGGCGAGATACTACCGCAGCTTCTGCCACCGCAGAATGAGATACTAAGGCAGATTCGACTTCCATTGTCCCCAAACGGTGTCCTGCAATATTCATCACGTCGTCAACTCGACCCATGACCCAGAAGTAGCCGTCTTCGTCTTTACGTGCGCCATCTCCTGCAAAGTAAAGATATTTGCCATCTTTGGGGGGAATATGTTCCCAATAGGTGCGACGAAAGCGATCGTCATCTTTGTAAACGGTACGCATCATACTCGGCCAAGGATGTTCGATTACCAAATAGCCACCCTGATTATCTTCTACAGGATTACCTTCTAAATCCACTACATTAGCGATAATGCCAGGAAACGGTAGAGTAGCCGACCCTGGTTTGGTAGGAGTTGCCCCAGGCAAAGGCGTTAGCATAAAGCCTCCTGTTTCCGTCTGCCACCAGGTATCGACAATCGGACAGCGATCGCCACCAATTACCTTGTGATACCAAACCCAGGCTTCAGGGTTAATTGGTTCGCCTACCGTTCCTAAAATACGTAGAGAAGAAAGATCGCGACGATTAGGATGTTCGTCACCCATTTTAATAAATGCCCGTATGGCGGTAGGGGCGGTGTAAAAAATTGTTACGCCATATTTTTCTACTACGTCCCAGAAACAGCCAGGATTTGAAGGACGAGGCGCACCTTCATACATAACCGTAGTCGCACCGTTGGATAATGGACCATAGACAATATAGCTGTGTCCTGTAATCCAGCCGACATCGGCAGTACACCAATAGACATCTTCTTCTTTAATGTCAAACGTCCATTTAAAGGTCATGTGAGTATAAAGGTTATAGCCCCCTGTGGTGTGAACTACCCCCTTGGGTTTGCCCGTTGTACCGCTAGTGTAGAGAATAAATAGTAAGTCTTCGCTATCCATGGGTTCGGCTGGACAATCATCACTAGCATCAGCCTTTAGTTCGTGCCACCAAACATCTCTTCCTGACTGCATCTGGATATCTTGCTTGGTGCGCTGAACTACCAAAACATTGGTTACGCTAGGAACATCTGTGGCGATCGCTTCATCTACCGCATCTTTAAGAGGTACAATTTTATCTTTGCGCCAGCCTCCATCTGCCGTAATTACTAATTTCGCTTCCGCATCCTGGAGACGAGCTTTTAATGCTTCGGCACTAAAGCCACCAAAAACTACGCTATGTGCCGCGCCAATTCTGGCACAGGCTAACATCGCGATCGCAGCTTCGGGAATCATCGGCATATAAATCCCGACGCGATCGCCTTTTTTAACTCCTAGCTGTTTGATGACGTTCGCCATCTGACAGACTTCTCGATGCAGTTCCTGGTAGGTTAGAGTGCGCGAATCTCCTGGTTCTCCCTCCCATATTAAAGCTGGCTTGTCTTGACCTTCGCTAGTTAAGTGCCGATCCAAACAGTTATAAGATATATTAATTTTGCCCTTGACAAACCATTTAGCAAAGGGTGGCTGCCAATCTAGAGCTTGCTCCCATTTCTCAAACCAATGTAGTTCTTTATCGGCTAAATCTGCCCAAAATTCAGTAGGATTTTGCTCGGCATCGTTATAGAGCTTTTGGTACTCCTCCATGCTGCCGATTGCAGCATTTTTGGCTAATTCGGCAGGGGGATTAAATACTCTTTTCTCTTGTAAAATCGATTCTATAGTTGCGTCTGACATGGTTACTATTAACTATAAAGCTGTTATACACTCCTTTGTAACGTCAATTCTGCCTTGATAACTTTAATATTTACGAAGCTAATTAAGTATTATGCGATCGCTAATACCACAATTATTTTAAGAAAAGTATCTAAACTTCAGAGATTTCTGGAGCTTGTTAAGGTGTAAGTAATCGAATCGAGGATTGCTGCATGAATTTATCCGATATAGTATCCTTTCTTCAGCAAAAAACTTGTCTGAGCGATTTGCCAGCCGAAGCTCTAGAAGCGATCGCTAAAAATGTAACCGAACAGACTATTGCTGCGGATGAAATTCTAATTACTGAAAATAGCGAACCCCTGGGATTATACATCGTTCGAGGGGGAAGACTCAAGAGTGATAGTCAGTCAGATGGCTCTAGTAGTTTGCTATCGGGAACGGTGCTAAATTTATATGCTTTGGTATTAGAGCAACCGACACAATATCAGGTCAAAACTATTAGCGAAACAGAAGTATGGTTTATCGATCGCTCTAAGTTTAAAGAATTAATCGAGCAATATTCGGAAATAACTCAAACTTTTTCTCAACAGTTGGCTACAGAAGTAAAAGAATTATCCCAACAGCTATTATTCGAGCAAGAACGTCAGATAATTTTAAGACCCTATTTAGTCAGCAAAGCCAAACGAGGAGTAATTGGCAAAAGTCGCTATGCAACCAGATTGCGATCGCAAATCAAAGAAGCTGCTCGAACTAGAGAATCGGTGTTGCTTTTTGGCGAACCAGGACTAGAAAAAGATAACCTGGCTGCACTAATTCATTTTGGATCGGCTTATCGTCGGCAGCCAATCATTCAGGTCGATTGTGCCAAACTACAAACCAGCGGTGCAGAATTATTTGGTCGTAGCGGTGGTAAACCAGGCTTAATTGCTTGCCTGCAAGAAGGTACTTTGGTCTTTAATAATATTCACCTGTGTCCGACAGAATTAATATCTGCGATCGCTAATTTAATCGATACAAATGAATATACTCCCGTCATCCGTCCTGGGGGAGATGTTCCCGAACCGCAAACATCTGAAGCAAGGATTATTTTGATTTCCGAACAAACCGTTCCTGCAATTAATTCTGTAGTGGATAACATTATCAAAGTTCCGCCCCTAAGAGTACGTAAGGCGGATTTGGATGAGCTGATTAACTATTATCTAAATTTGATCGGGCGGGATAAATGCCTGCGAAGAAGTAAAGTTACACCCGAAGCACTAAGAAATTTACAGGCTTATGACTTTCCTAACAACCTGCGGGAATTAGAAAGTATCGTCGAAAGAGCCTTAACCCAACTCGAAGGCTGCGACGATATTACCGAAGAAGTTGTTTGGCAGTCTCAAAGTAAAAAGAAACAATATCGACTGAACCTACTTAACAAGTATCCTAAGCTACGCTATTTTCTGCGGAGTGACTGGTTTCCCTACCGCATCAACTACGGTTTAGTTCTCGGCTTTTACACTTTAGTAGTCATAGTTTTATTCGTTGCCCCCCAAAACCGTCAGGAAAACTTCGCTCTTAACCTATTTTGGGCGTGGTGGTGGCCAGGAATTCTAATTGGCTTTCCCTTTGTGGGCAGGCTATGGTGTGCGGTCTGTCCGTTTATGATCTATGGTGAAATTACCCAAAAACTTTCTCTAATTTTATTCCCCAGACAGCTAAAAAAATGGCCCCGACAAACTGCCGAACAGTGGGGAGGCTGGTTTTTATTTGGTTTATTTGCCTTAATCTTACTTTGGGAAGAACTATGGCATTTAGAAAATACGGCATATCTTTCCGCCTGTTTGTTGCTACTAATTACCGCAGGGGCAATGATTTTTTCAGCGATCTTCGAGCGTCGCTTCTGGTGTCGCTACCTCTGTCCTATCGGTGGGATGAACGGTTTATTTGCCAAACTCTCGATGACGGAATTACGAGCGCAGCAGGGAACTTGTTCGGCAGAATGTACCACCTATCAGTGTTATAAGGGTGGCCCAGCTAAAGGAGAAGGGCAAGAAACCAACGGCTGCCCCTTATATTCACATCCCGCACAATTGACCGACAACCGAGATTGTGTACTGTGTATGACCTGTCTCAAAGCCTGTCCCCATCGCTCGGTAGAGTTTAACTTACGTCCTCCAGGAATCGAACTCTGGACGACTCATACCCCTCATAGTTACGAAGTAGCTTTATTGTTTCTACTGCTAAACGTAATATTCTTACACCGTCTACCCGAAATATCGACGCGGTTGGGTATAGACCTGCATTTAGAACAATTTAATAATCATGCTTTAATATCTATTATCGCCTTGAGCTTGCCTGTAATTATTCCTCTTATCGCTCAAGCCATAAATACATTTATCGGTAAGCTAAATCGTAAATACAAACCCCGTAAATTTATCGAACTAGCTTATGGCTACTTACCTTTGGTACTTGCAGGAAATTTAGCTCACTATCTTCGTCTTGGTTTAAATGAAGGCGGAAGAATACTACCCGTAACTATGGCAACCTTTGGCTTAAACGATGTAAGTTTACCCGTACTCGTCGCCCATCCCGCAGTAATCGCTTTTTTACAGGGGACTTGTTTGACAATCGGCGTACTATTATCTATTCTCTTAACTCAAAAGATCGCCCGTCAGCAGTTTAAATATTTACTTCCTCAACACAGTGCGATCGCATTTTTAGCCGTAGCTATGTGGCAAGTAATTGTCGGATTTTAACTTTGTAGATCGCAACCCTAAATCACGTTATTTACAAACAGTCTCTGAGGTACAGTCAATCAACCATTAACAATCAACTATTAACAGTTAACAGTCAACAATGAACCATCAACAGTCAACCATCAACCATTAACCATCAACCATTAACAATCAACCATTAACCAGCATTATAAAACGAATCTTATTCACATCATACACAACTGCAATTGAGTATCTTCTACTAAAGAACTAGGATCTAAAACAGGAGTACTCAAGCCGATTAAATAGCCCTGTAAAAAAGGCAAGATTTGAGCAGAAAATAGATCTTCTGAAGCTTGCTGTATCTCCTGCGTATCGTGAATTTCAATATCTACAACTTTGGGTACAACTATTCCTAAAGATTTTTCTTTATCTTGAATAACTATTACGGTCAAGGTATTGGTTAAGCCTGAAGCAATTTCTCCTTCTAGAGAAGAAGATTGATACGAAGAGTCGATGTTTAAATAATTTATGCTAGGAGTAAGACCTAATTGTTCTCCCAAATCGGCTAACCAAAGTATTTCTCCTCGATAATCATATATTCCCAGCAAACAATCTGCCATGTGAGGAACAGGATGTATTTTATTCAGCGAAATATTTAGAACTTCTTTGATTGTACTTAATGGTAATAAAGCCGTGCTGTCTGCACTAAAGTTAAAGCGGAGAAACTTTTGAATATCGCGATCGACTGGTTCTTCTAACTTTTTAGAATTAGAAGAAGCTACTTCCATTCCTTGACTCAACCAATCAGTTAGAGATAAAAGATTATGATTTGATGGAATGTGTTTTTTTAGTTCTATCACTTCGCACCAGCGAGGAGTAACTTGTCCTATTTCTCTTCCATAAACTCTAATTGCTCTAATTGATTCTGAAGTTAATTCCTTTAGTTGTTGACGAATAAAACTTACTACTAGTTCTTGTTCGGGAACTGTCTTAGCTTCTAATAGAATTCCTAAATAAGCATTTTTGAAAGCAACTTTAGCTCGAATTCCACGATCGCCAAAGCTACGATTTAATTGTGCTTCAATTAGTGCTGAATTTTTTTGTTCTATCGGCAATAATATTTCTTTGGTATCGACTTGAGGTTGATTATTCATCTCTAATCTAAATCTTTCTATTTAAAAGTAAAGTTATTATCTTTATAAATAAATTATTGCTATTTTTGACAAATTAAATAAACAGCAACGATTTATCTATTTAATTTGCTTTTATTAATGCCACTTCTTTTGCATATTTTTGAGTAACTGCTAAAATTTCTTTTTTTACAATTGGTTTACAAATAAAATCTGTCGCGCCCACCATTTTGGCACGAACTCGGTCGATTATGCCATCGTTTCCTGTAAGAATTACGATGGGTGTTGTTTTAAACGCCGATATTCTTCTAATTTGAGCGCAAATTTCGTAACCATTAGCTACAGGCATAATTAAATCGAGGAAAATTAAATCTGGTTTATTTTCTAATAGAATACCTAAAGCCTTTACAGATTCATTAACTGAAATTATTCTATAACCAGCAGGATTTAATACTTGAGCCATTTGCTGACAAATACGAGGATTATCGTCGATACAAACTACCAAAAATAGATCGGACTCTTGCACATAATCTCGATTAGGATCGTTTTTCGCTCTTTCTGCATTAATAGCATTTTGCTCGGCAGAAAAATAAATATTAGCTAGTTGCTTGTCTTCTATAGATTCGAGCTTTAGAGATTGATTTTTTACGTATGGCATCAGCGAACAAGTTAAAGTCAGTAATTCTTGTTTTGTAATAATTGCTAAATCTCGTAATGTCTTTTTTCCATCAATCAAGACCGATAACTTACTGTAAATATTTGCATCGACCATTTGCTGTAGTTTTTGACTGTCTTTGATTACAGGTGCTAAATTAGGAGAACAATTAGCTATACCAGCTTTAACCCACATTTTATATTCATTTTCTGCTTGCGTGGCAATTGCATTTATATCTATGCTAACAATTGGTTGTTTTAACAATGGGCTTCTCAAAATAGAACCTATTTTATTAGCAGAAGTCTCAAATATTGATTTTACTTCGCTTATTTTGTTATTCGCTAAAAAACAATCAAATACGATTTCGTATACTATCTCTTGAATAATTTTTGCTGAAACCTCTTCGGTAATTTCTCTACGTTGGGTTAAAATAGATATTAATAAGTATCCCCATAACTCGGTCATTTCTTGCTCTCTAAGTTTAATTTTGTCAAAATCTATCTTCTGAGAATACTTATTAATTAAACGATATAGTCTTCTTATTCTGTGCTGGCTTTCCATTGCCCAAAGTAAGCAACCATTTTTAAAATAAAAATTCCAACTATTCCCCGATATATCCATTACTTGCAATTTACAAGTTAGCTGTTGTTTGGCAATATCTTGGAAACTAGCTTTTAATTTTATTAAATTTTCTGATTTCATAGCTGCTTTAATATTTTGTATGTATAGTTTAATATTTGTAAATATCTTACCCCCATAATAATCTTGAAACTAATTATACGGCAAGAGATATTTAATGTATTTTCTTATACTTCTCTTTTCGTTAATTATATGTAATTTACATTTTATATATAAGCCAATTATTAACTATCGATCTATACATTTTTCTTAAGTTTGTTTAATTGATAAAAATAGCAAATATTTAAAAAGTGTCTACAGTACAAATACTGAAAAAATAAAATGTAATAATAAATTTGCTATCTAACAAAGAGCAATTATAATAGGTTTGTAAGCTCAATTTATCTTCCCATAGAGTAGATTTGATGAAAGCTACTAAAGTTTTAAATATGTTTTTCTGTAAAACATTGCAAATAAATGCAGAAAAATAGCTTTGACAAATACTATAGCGAACATTTTAAGTTGGCAATTATTTAGTAATGAATAGAACTAACAATTATTACGATTCAAATGCAGATGACATTCAAGAGATAAGTAACTTGAATTATAGTTGTACCCCCCTCCCCAGGGCTTTCCGAGTATGAGGTCTACAGAATATGAGTCTGAAAAAAGTATTTCAAATACTACAAATACTTTAAATATTTCTCAAAGCGAAAAAAAAGTATTTACCGACTCGGAAAATGCTCTATTAAGTACCCAAGAATTCAATAATTACAGTCAAATTATTAGAGATAGTTATGAACCATCAGAATGAAAGTAACGCTTCTACAATTAAGGTCGAGGACTATAGCCATAGTTCTAAACTACAAGAATCTATTATTGAGATTAAACAAGAGCTAGAAAAAAACGATAGTTTCGGAAACTCGAAAATAGCCGAGAAAATAGAAGAATTAGGAAAAATAGTAGAAATATTTTCCAACGCTCCTCAAAATGAAAACCTATCCGTCAGCGTTAACAAAAAACTGAAGGCAATCAGACGAGTTTCTTCAAGCATCGGCAAACAGATGCAGGAAGCAAAAGCAGCAGAAGACTTGTTTAGAATTGTAGCTACTCAATTGCAAAAAGTATTGCAGGTAGATAGAGCTATTCTGTATCGTTTTGATACAGCAGATAGAGGTACGGTTGTGATGGAATCATTAGTGGCTGGTTGGACTCCGATGCTGGGAGAAACTCTACCCGCTTTGTGTTTTGGCGCAAACAAAGATATTGATTACGAAACACAACAATATCTTTCTTTAGATGATGTTAAGAAAATAGGATTATCATCATATCAACTACAGATTCTCGATCGCTATCAGGTAAAAGCAAGTCTTGCCGTACCGATCGCTTTTAACGATAAGATTTGGGGCTTGGTAGTCGTTCAACAGTGCGAAAAACCAAGGTCTTGGTCGGAGACAGAAATTACCTTTGTCTATCAGATCGTGACTCAAATGAGTCTGGAAATGCAGCCAGCAGATTTCCAAGAAAGACTGACTCAACAAGCAGAACAAGAAGAAGCAATTGAAAAGGTAATTCGCAAAATTCAAAGATTTAGCGATATTAAAAAAGTATTTCAGACCGCAACTCAGCAGATCCGTAAGCTACTCAAAGCCGATCGCGCTGTAGTCTATAAGTTTTATCCCGACTGGAGTGGCGAAGTCGTGGCAGAGTCTGTAGGTGCGGGCTGGGTGCAGTTAATTCAAGAACAAGACCGCGACACTAGCATTCGCCAGGATTTGATGTCTTCAGACCAGTGTTCGGTTAAGGACATGGCGAAGGAAAAGAATCTCGATACCGACACTTACTTTAAAGATACTAAAGGTGGTTTATACAGCCAAGGGGCAAACTATCGTAAGGTAGACGATATTTACGAGATGGACTTTTCTCAGTGCTATCTCGATAGTTTAGAAAAATTCCAGTGTCGCGCATATATCAATATCCCTCTCTATCAGGGAGGAAAACTGTGGGGGTTATTCTGTGTTTATCAAAATGATGCTCCTCGTGAATGGAAAGATGAAGAAGTTAGAATTTTGCTTCGTTTCGGCGCACCTTTAGCAACAGTTCTCAATCAAGCCGATATTATCGAGCAGTTAAAAGGTGAATCAGCCAAGGTCAATCAAGCTATAGAAAGAGAAAAAGCTTTAACTCGCATCAACGATTTAATTCGCGAATCTTTAGATGTTCGTAACGTATTTTCCATCGCCGTACAGGAAATACGCCAGTATCTCAATGCCGATCGCTGCGTCATATATAAATTTTATCCCGACTGGAGTGGCGAAGTCGTGGCAGAGTCTTTAGCTGCGGGTTGGAATTCCCTAATGAAGATGCAGGAAACCGATACATCTTTAAAACATGACTTGATGGATAGCGATCGCTGTAGCGTCAAGCAAATGGGTTCGCCTAAAAAGCTAGATGCTGATACCTATCTTAAAGAAACTCAGGGTGGGATGTATAACGATGGAGAAACCTATCGTCGGGTTGATGATATCTACGAACAGAATTTCTCCGCCTGTTATTTAACTAGCTTAGAGAAGTTTCAATGTCGGGCATATATCAACGTGCCGATCTTCCAAGGCGATCGCCTTTGGGGCTTGCTCTGTGTCTATCAAAACGATGCTCCAAGGGAATGGAAAGAGTCGGAAGTGGATTTTCTGGTACGCTTGAGCAATCCTTTGGGTATGGCTCTCAAGCAGGGCGAATTGGTAGCAAAAATGGAGACCGATCGCGCCAAAATAGCCGAAGCAGCCGAAAGAGAAAAAACTATTGCCAGAGTCAGTAACTATATCCGCGAAACATTAGACCTCAGCACGATCTTTACCACCGCCACCCAAGAGATCCGTCAATATCTCAAAGCAGATCGGGCTGTAGTTTACAAATTCTATCCCGATTGGAGTGGCGAAATCGTGGCAGAGTCTGTAGCTGCGGGCTGGAATTCCCTGATGAAAATGCAGGAGACTGACCCCAGATTAAAACAAGACTTGATGGATAGCGATCGCTGTAGCGTCAAGGAGATGGGTTCGCCCAAAAAGCTAGATACGGATACTTACCTGCAAGAAAATAAAGGGGGAATGTACAAGGATGCTGAGACTCACCGTAAGGTAGATGATATTTACGCTCAAGGTTTCTCCGCCTGTTATATTTCTAGTTTAGAAAGATTTCAGTGTCGGGCATATATCAACGTGCCGATCTTCCAAGGAAAAAAACTTTTCGGCTTGCTCTGTGTCTATCAAAACGATGCCCCAAGGGAGTGGCAAGAATCGGAAGTAGACTTTATGCTGCGCTTGAGCAATCCTTTAGGAATGGCTTTAGAACAGGCAGAATTTGTCAATCAACTACAGGAACAAACCAATAAAATCGCCGAAACTGCCGAAAGAGAAAAATTTGTCGATCGCATCATCAACGATATCCGCAACACTACTAATACGGGTAATATATTCCGTACTGCGGTAACAGAAGTCAGACAGTTGTTAAATGCCGATCGCACTGTAGTTTACCGCTTTTATCCCGACTGGAGTGGTGAAGTAGTCGCTGAGTCTGTGGCTAGCGGTTGGGTTGCACTGATGCAGGAGCAAGAAAAAGACAGCACCCTCAAACAAGACTTGATGGATAGCGATCGCTGTAGCATCAAACAAATGGGTTCTCCCAGCCGTAAAGATCCCGATACCTATCTTCAAGAAACCAAAGGTGGTGTATATACCGAAGGTGAAGATTATCGTCGTGTCGATGATATCTATGCTGCTAATTTCTCCTCCTGTTATTTAGCTACTCTAGAAAAGATGCAGTGTCGGGCATATATCAACGTGCCGATCTTCCAAAACGACAAACTCTGGGGCTTGTTCTGCGTCTATCAAAATGATGCACCAAGAAACTGGCAAGAATCAGAAATATCCGTCCTGCTAAAAATTTCTAGTCCTCTAGCGATCGCCATTCAGCAGGCTGAAACTCTGGCACAAATGAAGCAGCAGTCAGAGAAAATGAAGCTGGTAGCCGAAAGAGAAAAGAGTTTTGCTCGCGTTACTAGCCGTTTGTTACGCTCTACCGATGCCAAACAAATCTATCGCATTGCTACTCAAGACGTGCGAAATATGCTTCGTTGCGAGCGGGTTGCTCTCTATAAGTTCAATCCTGACTGGAGTGGTTACTTTGTCGCGGACTCTGCGGTATCGGGCTACATGAGTTTGATGGATGTCGTTCCCGTCATTGAAGATTCCCACCTCCAGGATACCCAAGGCGGACGTTATAAAGACAATGATAGTATTATAGTAAATGATATTTATACTATAGGTCATTCACCCTGCCACATCGAACTATTAGAGCAGATGCAGGCGAGAGCCTATATGATCGTGCCTGTATTTGTCGGGACAAAACTTTGGGGGCTGTTGGGAGCTTATCAAAACGATGGTCCGCGCAACTGGGAAGACGCAGAGCTAGAATCTTTGCAGCAGGTTGGGGTACAGCTAGGTAATGCCCTCAGACAAATTCAGTATCTCGATCGCGTCAAGGAACAGTCAGATCAGCTTACCAAAATTGCCGAACGAGAAACTAACTTTATTCGCTTAATTTATAAAATTGGGCAAAGAATTATCGAACGTTTGCAGCAAAAAACTCTCAATCCTGAGACTTTATTCCGTTCCATTACTCAAGAAATGAGGCAGCTACTCAAAACAGATCGCGTAGCGGTATATCGCTTTAACGGGAATTGGAGTGGTCAATTCATTATTGAAGATGTCGGTAGTGGTTTCCTGCGCTTGGCTGGTACAGATGCCTCTCATGTAGAAGATGCCACTCTTCAAGAAACCAGAGGCGGTATTTATCGTAATAAAGAAACTTCTGCGGTTAGCGATATCGAACAGGCTGCTGAATTAACTTTCGATCGCGACCAATTGCAGCAGTGGGGTGTTAAAGCCTATGCCATTGCACCTTTATTCAAAGGCGAACAGCTATGGGGATTACTCTGCGTTTACCAAAACACCGAAGCCCGTGAATGGGAAGACGGAGAAATAACCTTGTTGGTACAAATTGCCACTCAATTAGGGATTGTGCTGCAACAGGCAGAATATCTAGAACAGTTGGGTACACAGTCTCAACAGCTAGAAGCAGCAGCCGAAAGAGAAAAAGCAGCCAAAGAGCAGCTACAGCAAAGAGCGATACAGATGTTAGAATCTGTTAAACCTGCATTCCAAGGAGACTTAACCGTTCGCGCCCCTATTAGTGAAGACGAAGTAGGAACAATTGCCGAGGCATATAATAATACCCTCGAATCTCTGCGTAAAATTGTGATGCAGGTACAGTCTGCTGCGCTAAAAGTCGGTCAAACTTCAGGAGAAAGCAGCGCAGCTATATCTGAATTGTCCCAACAGGCACAGCAAGAAGTAAAAGAAGTGACTCAAGCCCTGGATCAAATTCAGGCAATGGTTGCGACAACCCAAGCCGTATCTACTAATGCCCAACAGGTAGAGGTTGCAGTACAACAAGCCAACGAGACGGTAAAAAAAGGTGATGCAGCCATGAACCGTACCGTAGACGGTATTTTAGCCGTACGAGAAACAGTATCAGAAACTACCAAAAAGATTAAACGCCTCTCGGAGTCTTCCCAAAAGATTTCTAAGGTAGTCAGCCTGATTGGTAACTTCACCACCCAAACCCAGCTACTCTCACTCAATGCTGCGATCGAGGCAACTAGAGCGGGAGAATACGGACGAGGCTTTGCCGTAGTAGCCGATGAAGTACGTTCTCTAGCACAGCAGTCGGCAGAAGCGACTAAAGAAATTGAGAAGCTAGTACAGGAGATTCAAACCGAAACCAGTGCGGTTTCTGCTGCGATGGATACTGGTATCGAGCAGGTAGTGGGAGGAACTAACTTAGTGAATGAAACCCGTCAAAACCTCACGGCGATTGTCGCTGCTACGGATCAGATCAGCGAACTAGTACAGGGAATTACTCAAGCAACTCAAGTACAAACCGAACAATCGGAAGCCGTTACTAAAACGATGACCGATCTAGCTGAAGTTGCGAATAAAACCTCGACTAATTCCGTGCAGATTTCCACTTCTTTCCAAGAGCTACTAATAACCGCCGAAGAATTACAAGATAGCGTTGGGCAGTTTAAAGTAAGCGAATCGTAAAAAGAACGAGGGAAAAGGAGAAGGAACAAGGAATAAGCGTTGATAATTTGATGAAATAACTCTAGCAGAGGTATCAAATCTTTTCGTTCCTCATTCCTCGTTCCTCATTCCTCATTCCTCGTTCCTCATTCCTCATTCCTCGTTCCTCATTCCTCATTTCTCATGACATCAGAACCTTTAGATTTAGAAACCTATAATTATTTCCTGGATGAAGCTCAAGATTTACTCAAAGTAATCGAACAAGATTTATTAAGCTTAAAAGAAGACCCTTCTCCCGTAAAAGTAAATAATATGATGCGGTCAGCCCATACCTTAAAAGGTGCTGCTGCTAGCGTTGGTTTAGATACAATTAAGGAAATTTCCCATGTTTTAGAAGACGTTTTTAAGACTCTTTATAATCCCGATCTGGTTGTCGATGATGAAATTGAATCCTTGTTGTTTCAGGGTTATGAATGTTTGCGTTTGCCATTGATCGCTTATGTTAGTGGTAGCGATCGCGTTGATGAATCTTCAATGCTCAATCGAGCAGCAAACGTAATTACTCAACTACAGGAAAAGTTAGGCGATCGCTTTGACTCAAATCCACCTTTACCTACTTCGACGGATTTGGGTTTTGATGTGGTGCAGTCGATTTTTGAAACTGGAGTAGAAGATAAATTAACCGAAGCCGAAAATGCCAGTCCAAGCGAGATTGGTGCTGTTTTACGTCAAAAAGCCGAAGTATTTTTAGGTTTGGGAGAATCTCTTAATCTACCTGGCTATAGCGAGATTGCACAGGCTGTTTTAAACGCCTTAGACCGCACCAATGAAGATCCTGCAACTATTGCCAAAATTGCTCTTGCTGACTTACGTGCGGGACAAAAGCTAGTTCTAGAAGGCGATCGCGATCGAGGTGGTTCACCCTCGTCAAAACTACTGCAATTAGCAGGACAATCCGATACAGAATATTGTACCGCCGAATTAATCTTACCAACGGAAGAAAATATTGAGCTTGAAGAGGTTTTTATTGATGCAGTAGAAACAAATGATGTTGAGGTCGAACCTGAAGCATTTGGCGCGATGGGTTTAAATAGTCTTTTTGCTAATACTACTGTTGAAACTCAGGAAGATTCAAAGCCATCTTCAGTCGAGATCGCAGACATAGTAGAAGACATAGAAAATACTTTTATTCAACAAGATAATATAGATACTTGCAATGGTCACAATGAATTAACCCAAACCACAGTCGATTCTATAATAGATAATGAAGTAGTCAATACTACTATTGACGATCGAGTTGATGCTCGACCAAATAATGCCGATCTTGAAATTAGTTTAGATAAACTCTTCGCTAATACTACTATCGATACTCAAGTCGATGCTCGATCCTCGTCAGCAGAATCTCAAAGCAACGATGAGCCTTTGAGCTTAAATTCTTTGTTAGATAGAACTAATGTACCAAACAAATCGGCTGCCGAGCCTAAAAAAACGCTACCAGTTTCAACATCTACAGCAGAACAATCTACATTTTCTACCAAATCTACACAAAAATCGAGCAATAATAAAAACACTGCTCGTACTAAATCTAAAAAAGATCGTAAATTCGCAAGCGTTAGAGTCGAACTAGAACAATTAGAAAGACTCAATCACTTAGTAGGAGAACTGTCGATCGATCAAAATCAGCAAACCAATCAAGATAAACAACTGCGTACTGTAGTTCATGAACTATTACAACAATTACAGCAACACCAACAAACTCTTAACAAGCTTAGAGATTGGTCAGATCGTAAATGGCTTAACAACAGAATCTTTTCTGACTCAGGTATTTATGAAAAGACCGATTCTTCCTTAGAAAATATGTTCGATCCTTTAGAAATGGATCGCTATAACGATTTACAGGTTTTGATTCAAAAAGCAGTAGATGAAACTATTAAATTAGAAAATCATACAGAATTAATTTATCAGTTTGGCAAACAGGCTACCAAATCTCGCGAAACTCAACAAAGATTGTTAACTCATGTTAGAGATGACTTAACCACCGCCCGAATGCAGCCGTTGGGTGATTTATTTAATCGCTTCCCTCGTTTGTTAGAACAATTGGCATCAGTGCATAACAAACAGGCTAAATTAGCATTAATTGGTAGCGACGTATTAGTCGATAAAGCCATTGTTGAGAAACTATACGACCCCCTTTTACATCTGATTCGCAATGCTTTCGATCATGGAATCGACCCAGCAGAAGTTAGAAAAGCCCATAATAAACCAGAAGTGGGAACTATTGAAATTCGAGCCTATCACCTGGGAAACCGCACCATAATCGAAGTAAAAGATGACGGTCAAGGAATAAACTTTACCAAAATTGCTCAAAAAGCAGTAGAAGTTGGATTTATAACCCCAGAACAGCAGAACAATATTTCTGAATCTAAATTATTAGAATTTTTGTTCAAATCTGGCTTTTCAACTGCCAATGAATTAACAGATCTTTCTGGTCGAGGAGTTGGCTTAGATGTTGTACGTTCTCAAATAGAAACTTTAAATGGTTCGGTAACAGTTAATTCTATTCCTAATAGTGGTACTACCTTTACTCTAGAAATTCCTCTATCTCTGACGATCGCTAAATTGTTAGTTTGTCAGGCAAAAGAAGTAGCGTATGCTATACCTGTTAATACTATCGAACAGATTTTAATTCCAGGAGCAGATCAGTTTCGTATTGTAGGAAAAAATAGCAATAACTCGACGCGATCGCATTCGGGTCACGACAGCGATCGGGATGATACAGGCATTTCTCAGCAACTAGTTTTACATTGGCAACAAAACAATAAAGAAATTTTAGTTCCAGTATATAAATTATCTGAATTAACTCAGTATTCCTCCCTTAGTTCTCGATTTGTACATCTGAATAAAAATAAAAATTTAATGGAAACTGAAGGATTATTAATCAATCATTCTCCAGTTGTCTTATTACGTACTAGCGAAGGACTAATAGGGTTACAAATAGAGCAATTACTAGGAGAAAAAGAACTGGTAATTAGAACTTTAGGAGCAGCAGTGGACCCTCCATCTTATCTTTATGGCTGTTGTATTCTTAGTAATACTAGTTTAGCATTGGTAATTGATGCAGAAAAATTGATTCAACATCAACAGAAAACAACTACAGCTTATCCACAGTTAAAAGGGAGTAATAACGCTCTTCACTTATTGCCACCTAGCATAAGCGATCGAACAAAGACAATTGAAGTTCAATCGAGTAATTTAAATAGCGGTAATTTACTATTGGTAGTAGATGATTCTTTAACTTTAAGACAAACTTTGACCAAGGCTTTGAAAAAATTTGGCTATCAAGTAATTCAAGCTGAAAATGGAAAACAAGGGTTAGGAATACTACAGCAAAATCCGAATATCGACCTAGTAATTTGTGATATTGAAATGCCTCATTTAAATGGATTAGAATTGCTTAATATTATTAATAAAAATAAAAACTTATCGATAGCTCCTGTTGTAATGCTAACTTCTCGCAGCGGTGACAAATACAGACAGATTGCCAGCGAATTAGGAGCTTCAGCTTATCTAACCAAGCCCTTTATAGAAAAAGAGCTGTTTTCTACGATTACAAAGCTCTTACAAACTCATACATTTTAATTAATATATATTTATAAACTAATATGAATTCAAATCTATCGATCGCTCCCGTTTCAAATGCTTTTGAAGTAGAAAGTTGCAAGGCAATTGTTATGAAAATTGCCGGTCATTTATTAGCAATTCCTGTAAGCACGGTATTTAAAATCATTCGTTCTTCTTTGACTTATAGCAGTAATTTAGGTTCTAGTACAATACTTCATCTTGATGAAAAAACTTTTCCCACTATAGACTTACACGATATTTTAATTCAGATAAAGCCTTCTAATAATTTAGGAGATCGCTCTCAATCTTTATCAGAAGATGATAAAATCTTTGTTTTAGCTAGGTCTACTAACGGAAATCTTTCAGCAATTATTGTTGATGAACCTCCAACATTGATGGATTTACCCTTGCAAAATACATATTTGCTTCCATCCAATGAATTAAACAAGATTAACAATATTGCTAGCCATGTTGCGGTTGTCCCTTTTCAGCGATCCAACTTGACTATTTTTCTTCTGGATATACAGCAGGCGTTAATTGCGATCGGTTTTAATGACGGACATTTTACATAATTATGAACTAATAGAATTAAAAAGATTGCATATAATGTTGGCGAGGGGATTTGAGCAGTTAGTAATATATAATTACTAATCAAAATAGATTTGGAAAAGCGATCGCTTCTTAAATCCCCCACCGCAATAGCGCGAGCGGAAATTTTTCTGCTTCTATAGCAATACGTACTTATATTGGGACACTTATTACCTATTACCTATTACCTATTACCTATTACCCATTACCCATTACCTATTACCTATTACCTACGAGCAGTTCACTTTAATGTCCTAACCCATTAATCTAGTGCGATATCATTCTCTGACTCTAAAATCATTCGAGAAAACCGTAATAATTTTCTCTGTTTTTTTTATCATCTATCCACAGATATATATATAATTGTTAAGAAAGATAAATATTACTTTTGTTATACATCTTATTCTTAATAATCATATAAAGTAGATGCCTTTGTTTATTTCTGCCGAACCAATTATTCGCCGTAAGCAACACGCCCTAGATTTCCAAGATCGCCAAGGACTTTTAACGCTCAAACTTCAAATTAGACAAAAAACTTTATTTAACAACATATATACTCGTATTGACCAGGTATTTGTATTCTGGGGTCTGATTACAGCGGTTATCTTTTTTACAGCCCAATTTGCACCGATTGATTGGATTACTCAAGCTGCGTTTTGGTCTGTCCTAACGGTGATTGGGACAATTGGAATGATTGTTTTAACTCACTTTTGGGTAAAAGTAGAACGGCTACGTTGGGTTTTGTATTCTTGGATAGTTTTGATGCTTGGTGGAATGGCAATTACCGATCTCGGTCTTTACTACGGATCCAGAACTATTTTAATGCACCTATGTCATTTATGGCTGGGGTTGAGTGCGATCGGTTATTTTTGTACTGGATTAGGGTTGCGATCGCGCGCCTTTATAATGTCAGGATTGTTTCATATCTTCGGAATCCTGATTCTACCCTTTTGTATTGGCTGGCAGTTTTTAGCTACAGGTTTGATAATGACGGCTAACTTATGGATGTTTGCCGAAACTCAATGGGATATGCGTCCTCCCATCGACAATTATGGCGTATTAACCGAACAAGAAAAAGAGTTCAACCGCCAACAGTATTTAATTCGACAAGCCGAATCTGCGTAGGGGCGAACGGTTCACCCTTATTAAGTTTGTACCCACGATGACCTATCGAGGAAATACAGCGCGATAGGCATCTACACCTTCATAACCGTAGCGGTTGTAGCCGTTGGTTTGAATTAGTTCCTCCAAATAACGCATTCTTTCTTCCGAAGCAGGATGGCTGGATAATAGCGAAGAGCCACCCCCAGATAGTTTTTTAAGCTTTGCCATTACGTTGTACAGACCATCGGCAGAGTATCCCGCAGCATCTAATACTCTCAAGCCTAAAATATCCGACTGCTTTTCTTTGTCGCGACTAAATTTTTGGTTTAATAACAATCCACCTACATTAGAAACCGTTCCTGCACCTCGTCCTAACACGCTTGAAATTACATTAGTGGCTGTACCAGTTAAAGCAGTCTCTCCGATTTGCTTGTAGCTATGGGATAAAACAGAGTGAGCTATTTCGTGGGCTAATACTCCAGCCAATTCCGCCTCTGAGTCCATCAACTCCAGCATTCCTGTATGGAAGAATATTTTACCTCCTGGAAGAGCAAAGGCGTTAGGAGTAGGGTCTTCAATAATATTAAACTCATATTCAAATTCATCTCTTCCCATCAACTTGGCTAGTCTCTGTCCGATGTCGTTTAAATATTCAAGCTGTTTTTTATCATTTACTAACTTAGATTGAGCCTTAATATTTTGAGAGAAAGACTGTCCTGCTGCCTTTTCTCCAGCTAGCAACATCTGTCCGATTTGAAGAGCATCTAATTCGTTTCCTGTTGCTACCTGACCGATAGTTCCGAGTATTCCTGAAGTAGTAATTTTATTGTTTAGCTTTTTCTTATACTCTTCAAAGTATTGATTAGCTGCCTGTTCGTAGGCTTTACTCTTGGGGTTGTTCGGATTACTATAGGCAAATTCTCTAGCTGCGATCGATGCTTCTAAAGGCTGTCCGTAAAGTAAAAGCAAGTCAATTCTAGTATTTAAAACATCTTCTCGACTAGGATACATTTCCGAAGCTTTTTCAATAACGGCTAAAGCTTCTTTCTCTTCGCCATAAAGATCGTGAGTATCGGCTAGCAATATATGACCAGGAATAAATCCAGGATACTCTTTTACTAAGCTTTGTAATGGCTCAAAAATCTGGCTGGTAATTTCTTCTGGTGTTTCAGGATTTGCTTCGATGGCGTTGTTAGCAGTCTGCCAATATTGTTGAGCTTTAGCGTCTAGTTTTGCTGTGTCGTCGTATGCAGGGGGAACGATGGCTGTAGGATCGAAATCAGGTTTAACTCGCTGTTGAATTTCCTTTGCCTTGTTTAGTTCGCCTTGACGATAAAAGTAATCTGCTTCAGATAGTTTTTGATAGTAATTATTATCGAAATTAAGTCTTTGATATGCTTGGGCGACAGTAATAAAAGTACTATCTAATACTGGAATACTAGATTCAACTTCAGCTATATTTTTAGCCTGAACTAAGTTGCTGGTGGTAATAACCGATGTTAATCCCAAAACTATGGCTATTACTTTATTTTTGTAAGATTGTCGCTTTAAAATCATTTACGTACTCCAAGTAAATATTGAAAATATAAGTTTGTTTTGTACTAAAAATAAGCTAAATAAATATGCTTATTATTATTTATTTGTGTCTATAGGCTCGATAATTTATTTTAACTTTTGCTTTAAAATATGCTAGAGCAAATTGAAAAATTTTAATCGCTAATGTAAATTTACAAAAACCGTTAAAAATTATTTCTACTGTGTACCGATCGCTCAGAAGTTATTTTGTTACCTGCGTAGTTCCGCATCGTGTAACTTTGCGTAGCTTCGATCTTTAGTCAAACAAAAGTGATTCTCATAGGACTTACGCAACAAAAATGAATGATGTTCCACATTACGATCGCGATTAGCATCTGCGCTGACTGTCACCCCTTATTTATTTAAGACAAATAAATCAGTTAGATTATCGATCGCCATTATTTTCATAAGATGACGTTGTAATTCGCTCTAAAGTGCCATCAATTGAAAAAAAAATTTATTTATTTTAGCCAGCAGTCGGACTATAGGTTTTGAAAGCTCGTACTGACAGCAAGTTGAGTGTGGCTAAAAACAACTAGTTAAATTGAGATTCTTTTGTTGATTTTTGATAAAATACAATCGAGTTTATTTAAAATATCTCTAATTTTGTCGTAGGGTGCAATATGGTTAAACTGGCAATGTTTCTCATTGTCATATATACAAGCCGATTAAAATCTAGCATTTGTTATGGCTAGCAGATATATTTTTTCTGATTTTCAAACTTTTAAAGGTAGGGAGGTTTAAAATCTTTGGCGTTGCATCTTCATGGGATGGTGAAGGCTGACGCTTGAGACTGGGACAAAGGGCTTGCCCGCATGTGTGGGAGACTGGGAGGAATTATCGTATAAAATTTGGAATCATCCCTAAACTGTGCAACGCCAAATCTTTCTTAGTTATTCCCATTAATAAATTAGGTTTTGGGAATCGCATTTAGCATTAATAATTACGCCTATAAGTATTTATATTCAATCGGTGAACAGTATGCCTGTAAAAAACTACGCTTACGTTCAGTTTGTCGAAGTTGCAATTAACTGTTTCTATTGCAAATGTATTTATCTCGAACTAACTCACTAATTACTATAAATTATCTATGCAAGAATATAAAAGAAATATTATTATTTTT
Organism: Waterburya sp.; assembly: GCA_965214815.1. Lineage (GTDB taxonomy): Bacteria > Cyanobacteriota > Cyanobacteriia > Cyanobacteriales > Xenococcaceae > Waterburya. The sequence goes on along the minus strand of CBDCCL010000002.1, from coordinate 4,738,069 downwards.
ACCTATGTAGGTATTTTTAGCTTTGCTATTCCGTTTCTTTTCTGGTTTATCAATCGCCCGCCAGAAAGAGATACAGTACTCAAACCATTAGAAAAAACTTCGATCCTTCCAGTCGCTCCTGGCGAAAAAAAAGTTCCAAACTCAAATACAGCAAAAAACACCGCGCAACGAATTAGCGTTGGGGAAGAAATTTTAATTACAGCCGATCGCAATCTTAATAAAGAAGATGCTGCTAGAGCTTTTGCTGCTGGTGACTATAGTGAGGCTATGGCACAATACGAGGCTTCTTTACAGGTGAGGCGTAACGATCCTGAAGCTTGGATTTATAAAAATAACGCCATGGCGATTGCTAGCGGTAATTTTTTAGCGATTGCTGCTAGTGTCCCTATAGGCGGTAATCTCAATGTTGCTAAAGAAATGTTGCGTGGTGTAGCCCAGCTTCAACAAGAACTAAATAGTCGTGGCGGAATTAACGGTAAGCTCTTGCTAGTTGCGATCGCCAACGACGATAATAACCCTCAAATTGCCAAGCAAATTGCTCGGGATTTTAGTCAAGACGAGCAAATTTTAGCAGTAGTAGGACATAACTCTACCGAAGCTTCAGTAGCAGCAGCATCAATCTATCAACAGGAAGAATTGGTGATGATTTCTCCTACTACGGTGGGTAGTAGTCTATCTAATGCGGGAAGCTATATTTTTCGCACCACTCCCGATACTCGCTCTACAGCCTATACTCTGGCTCGCTATACAGTTGAATCAGCGCGTAAAAGTAAAGTTGCTATCTGTTTTGCTTCTGATGCTAAAGCCAGTCAGTCTTATAAAAATGCGTTTGAATGGTCTATTTTTCAGGCAGGAGGTCAATTAGTTAAAATTGATTGCGATTTTTCCGATCCTAATTTCAATGCAGAAAGTATTCCTTCTAAAGCCATTAGCAGTGGTGCTGATGCTCTGTTGCTAGCTCCTTCAATTTACAATGTTAACCAAGCGATCGCCGTAATGCAGACCAATAAGAAACGACTACCGTTGCTTGCAAATCAGACGATGTATAATTTTGAAACTTTAGAACAAGGAAAGGCAGATGTTAATGGTATGGTTTTATCGGTAGCTTGGTATTCAACATTGGTTTCTAATGAAGACTTTATTGAAGGAGTCAAATCATTATGGGGTGGTACTGTAGGATGGCGTACCGCTATGGCTTACGATGCAGCTAAAGCAATAGAGATCGCTTTGACATCTGGGACAAGTCGCGAGCAACTACAAAAAACTCTGGCAAATCCCGATCTTACTTTTGATGGTGCGACAGGAAAAATGCAGTTTTTACCTTCAGGCGATCGTAATCTTAAAGGTGTTTTAGTCAAAGTAGAGTCAGGCGATCGCTCTGGGGTAGGCTATGATTTTGTATTAATGCCAACTAAGGATACTACTGTAACAGATACTTCCACATCAAAACCATTATAGGTAACAGCATGGTAGTCACGGCAATAGTACTAGCGGTCATTTGGCAATCTAAATTATATTCTTGCGCCAAAATTAAGTTAGTATTAGCTGTCGGCATTCCAGACATCAGTACCATCGATAGACGGGCATCCCCCGTAACCCCAAACAAAGTTAAACATAATCCTGTCAATCCAGGTATAATTAGCATTTTAAGTAAGGCAGGGGCGATCGCTCTGTTTAAATAATCGACTCTAATTCTTTGGATTTGAATTCCCGTCAATAAAAATGCTCCTGCTATAGCTAGCAATACGCCGAATCTAAGCCCCCAATCGATTATCAAGGCAAAATTAGTACCACGACTAGACCATCCCAGTACAAATGCCCAAAGAGCAGGAACTTTAAGTAATTCTCGTAGCTGAATCAAACAATTAATCTGTCTAGAGCTACCGTAATAATTAGCAACTAAAACTCCCATGCCAAAACTACCAAATAATATTTGGGTGATACTGTACAACACCGCCCAACCTGAATATGTTGAATTAACTAAAACAGGTACAATAGCTAAACCTAAATAACCCGTACTGCCCAAAGTAGAAGCCAGAATAAAACTACCCTGACCTGAAGAATTTCGCGGTATTGGTAGATTAATACGGTTATCTCCATTACCAAACCAAGAAAATAAGTTTTTTTTCCAGCTATTTGTCAAGATTACATAACATGGATGTTTGCCATAAGATAAATTTAAATTAGCTAAAATTAATCCCGACAATAATACCAAAACAGTAATTAAAGGAGGAAACCAAACATCTTTAATAAATTTAGTATTATGAGCGACAGCAAATACTTGTAATGGTAAACCGAAATAATACAAACTACGACCTAGTAAACGAGAAAATTTTGGTTTAATTAGTCTTAACCTACCCAACAAAACACCGATAACTGTAGCGAAAAATCCTAAAATAATAGTTATCATCCAGTTTGTTCTTACTAATAATTGCTGTAAAACACAAATTATCGAGCCAATTATAATACCTGATAATATTAATATTATTATGGTTTTGTATAGTTAGACATCTAACAAATTGATGCTGTTTAACTATATTAAAACAGCATTATCTATCGCTATTTCATCTAAAAAAATATCGGCAAAATAAACTTATGTCAATTTAAATAACCGTTTATTTTAGCTATCGTTGTTATTTTGACCATAAACAATTTATCTAAAAGTATGTTTTGCTACCGAAGTTTTCTTTTTAAGTAAAGTTATGAATTTAATTCATCGAATTATTGTAAAAGTTACATATGTAGATAATTTTTATCTTAAATATGTAGTTTTTAGATAAAAAATAAATACCCTATGTTATTTAGCATTGCTATTAAATCTATTAGGGGAGCGAAAATATTTATTATATTTATTTAGGGCATTTTTAATGCACTTAATAAGACAATTTCATCTTAAAACTGCATCAAAAATTTAGAAGAAACGCTTAAATTAAGTTACAGTTGTTACAGAGACTCCGCCTCGAACACATGGAGCTTCTTTTAACTTCGTCTGATATAGTAAAACCTTTATAAATGCTGTTCTGAAAATGCCACAACAAATTGCTGACAACTCCAATCGAGGTAATTCGTCAAAAAAATTATTCTTGTCAAATCAGCAGCTCTCAGCCGTTAATATTTCTCCACAAGAGCTAATAAAATCTCAAAAGCAGCAGATCGACGAGTTGAGGGAAGAACTCGAACAGTTTAAAAGAAATGCCGATCGCCGTAAAAATAACAAAAATCGACATTTATGGCGCGCTTTAGGACAATTTTTTGTCAAAATCAACAGTAGTTCTAATCATCAACCGAGATTTTCTCTCAATCAAATTTTATTTTCTTATATTGGTAGTTTTATTGGTATTGCTACTTTAGCTTATTTGAGTATTGGATCGGGTTATCCTTTAATTGCAGCACCGTTTGGTGCAGCAGCCGTATTAGTTTTTGCTGTACCAGATGCAGCCCTAGCTCAACCTCGTAATTTAATTTTTGGCAATTTCATAGGTGCGGTAATTAGTGTAGTGATGGTTTTTTTGTTTGGTTCAGAACCTTGGGTAATGGCTTTAGCGGTGGCTACTGCAATCAAACTAATGCAGCTAACAAAAACTCTACATCCTCCTGGTGGGGCGGTTGCTTTAGTGGGGGTGATGAGCAAAGCTGAAGTGAGTTTTATTTTGACCCCTGTTTTCGTCGGTTCAGTAATTTTATTGTTTTGTACTATTGCATTTAACAACTTGATGCCAGGAAGATCTTATCCTAAACGTTAATTACTAAGTACTATAAAAACTAGCTGCACTATGGCAAACTTTTAAAAAAATGAAGAATTTAACTAAAAAAAGAAAACAATCGTGTTTAATTATTCTGGCTACAGTATTCGGGAGTACCGCCGTAGCAGCAGCACCAAAAGTTAACCTAGCTTCGGCTAAACAAATATTTTTAACAGTGGCGGATGTAGCAATGTGTATGACAATATGGGATATTTATTTTGGGGAAAATTTATATCGCAAGAATCTTACAGCTATATTTCTAGAGCTGTTTTTTGTAATTGTACTGAGTGCAATTACCGCCTATACGGCTTCTAAAGGGATTACGGTATTAAGCGATCGATTAATCTCATTAGGAGCATTAGGTTGGGGGATAATTGGCGCGATCGCAGCGATAATGGCTAGTTTGTTAGGTGTCGTCTGGACAATTTATTGTGACGACTTATATAGAAATCGATCGCTTTAAAAAATCGATCGCTGGCAGTTAAAGCGATCGTTGTAGCGAGAATTATTCAATATCGAATTGGGTCTTGCTTATTTTAAATGCACTATATTACTCTCGAACCACGATACTTAATACCTCTGCTGTCTGATTAAGAAGGAATTCTAATTCTTTGGCAGTAATGCGATCGTTGGCACTGTGGTCACGTCACTTCAATTATGAGACGTTCGTAGGTTTAAAGTGCCATTAAAAGAAATTTAGTCGTTATGGAAGCTTGAAATAAGAATTCGATTAATGTAGTTTGTTTAACGATAAATATAATCTAAATATTTTTAAAAGATATTGTCTATCATACTTACCCTTGACGCAAAATTGTGTCAAAATAAATACAGTCATATTAACCGTGCTAAACTATAGTTTAGGAAAAATACATTAGCTCGTGGTTTACTCACGGACTAAATGGAGGAGGAATAGAATCTAAACAACTAAAGGTTAAAAATAATTACTTAAAGTCTTTACATAACTAATAAATTTAACCTTTATATAGCAACTATCTTAGTAATCATCTGTTATAATAACAGACTATTTTTTCCTAGTTAATAAGCGCATAGTTTATCGTTTTGCTTCAATAGCTGAATCAAGTAGAGCGATAAATCATCTGGCTTAGATAGTTGTAATTAATAATATTAAAATGCTTGGCGGCAGATCTTATCGAACATTAAGATATTTTTTAAAATTTTCATGACTCTATCTCTAAATTTCACTAGTAGCCTAAAAACCAAATTACGCCGAGGTCCACTATTTTATCAGCTACTCGATAAATTAGAACGCAGCCAACAGCTTTCCTATCAAGAATTAATCGACATTCAGAATCAAAAGCTACGTAAAACAATTCGCCAGGCTTATCACACAGTTCCTTATTATAAACAACTGTTCGATGAACTAAATTTAAATTTTGAAGCAATTAACACGATTGAAGATTTACGGTTGTTACCTATCATTAATAGAGCGGAACTTCAAAGTAAAGTAAAGCAGTTTGTATCTAAAGGATTTGGGGTAAAAACCAAAGCAAATACTGGTGGTACGACAGGAAGTCCAATCGCTCTAAGTCGGGATCTCTATAGTATTAACTTAGAACACGCTTCTATCTGGCGACAAAGACGCTGGGCTAACGTCGATTTAGGCGAGCCGATCGCTAGTCTTAGAGGTGATGCTGTAGTTCCCCCCGATGCCGATCGCCCTCCCTTTTGGAAATATGTCCCTGCGGAAAATCGATGGTTGATGTCTTCTTTTCACTTAAGCGATCGCTTAATTCCATATTATTTGGAACATTTAAGAAACTGCGATATTTCTGCTATTGAAGGCTACCCTTCAACTATTTATCGCTTGGCTTGCTATATGCGCGATTATCGACAAGAGCCGATTCCTGTTAAAGCAGTGTTTACTTCATCGGAGGTATTACCAAATTATCGACGGCAGCTTATCGAACAATATTTTGGCAAAATCTTCGACCATTATGGTCAATCAGAACGGGTCGCTCATATTGCTATGTGCGAACATGGTAATCATCACTATGTTATGGACTATAGCATCATTGAATTTTTACCTACCGAATATAGCGATCTATTCAAAATTGTAGGAACGTCACTGCATAATGCTGCAATGCCTTTAATTAGATACGATACTAACGACACCGTTCGGATGAGCCATCGATCTTGTCCCTGTGGACGTGCTTTTCCTGTAATTGACTCAATTGACGGACGTTTAGAAGATTATATAACTACTCCTTCGGGTAAATTTATTGGCGGAATAACTATCGTTTTTGACGATATAGCAAATATAATTGAAGCTCAAATAATTCAGGAAAAAATAGATTTAATCCGAGTTTTAATTGTCCCTACACAAAAGTTTAGTGATAAAGACCAAAATATGATCTTGCGGAATATGCGATCGAGATTAGGAGACGATATTGAAATCATATTTCAAAAAGTCGATTCTATTCCACGTACTAAATCGGGAAAATTTAATTGTGTAGTTTCCAAAGTAAAATCTAGTAATATACAGGTGAGTCCTAACTAATTTAAAACATTTTAAATTTTGTCACGGATTATCGAGCTTATTTGTATTTTATATACTGGCGGTTTAGAATTATGTCTCACGAACAAATACGAGACATAATTCTAGACCGTTAAATTTTTCTACCTATTTAAGATGCACTACAGTCACTCCCGAACCACCTTCTTTTTGGGGAGCGAGTTCGTATTTTTCTACCTGAGAGTGACGCTTGAGAAACTCATGAACACCTTCGCGTAAACGTCCCGTACCCTTACCGTGGATAATCCATAGTACCCCCGATTCAATAGCACGGGCGATCGCATTATCAATTTCAATTTCGGCATTAGCTACCCGTTGTCCGCGAATATCTAAAGTGTTTTTAGAAGTCCTGACCATTACCGCTGGTTTTTTCGGCTGAGTCTGCGCCAGAGGTTTTTTCGTGGTTTCTTTAGGTTTGACATCGGCTTTTTGTCCGTCTAAAGATTCAATTTCTGTCATACCGACGCTCATCTTCATGATGCCAAAGCGTACTGTCAGTTGTTCTGTTGCTTCGTCGATACTCAATACCTCTGCTGTCTGATTAAGACGAGGAATTCTAATTCTTTCGCCAATTTTGGGCTTGTAGCTGGGTCGTTCGGGCTTCGCTGTTTGAGTTTTGGCTAATTCTTTAGCAGTAATACGATCTAATGCTTCTGTCGCCTGTTGGGTTTTCTGCATGGTTTGCTCACCCTGCTGTAGACGACGGATCACCTTTGCCACTTCTCTTTTTGCGCCAGCGATCGCATCCTGCACCGCCTGTTCCTGATAGGCTTTTAGTGCCTGTTCTCTTTCCTGTAGATTAGAAGCCTTTTCTGATACTTCCGAATAAAAACGCTCTGTTTGCTCTAGTAACTTACCCGCTTGTTGGGCTTTTTCTTCCTGTTCTCTACGCTGTCTTTCTAAAGCAGCAATCACTTCGTTTACATCTTCAGAGGCACTCGCACCCACCAAAGATTGAGCTTGTTGGACGATCTCGGTATTCAACCCCAAACGCTCGGCAATAGTTAGAGCATTAGAACGCCCAGGAATACCCCAAAGCAATCTATAGGTAGGTTGAAGAGTACTATCATCGAACTCTACCGAGGCATTTTCAAAGCGATCGTCTTGATACTTGAGGGCTTTTAACTCCCCATAGTGAGTCGTGGCAATAGTTAGTAAGCTGTGTTCGGCTAGATGTTTGAGTAATGCGATCGCCAAAGCACTACCTTCAGCGGGATCTGTTCCCGCACCCACTTCATCTAGTAGAACTAAAGAATTACCGCCATTATCTTTTAAAGCCTCGATAATCCGACTAATACGGCGTATATGCCCCGAAAAAGTCGATAAACTCTGCTGCAAAGATTGCTCGTCCCCAATATCGGCTAAAACCACATCAAACCAGGGCAGTTCTACAGGCACTTGTGCGGGAACAAACATTCCTGCTTTTGCCATCAGCGCAGCCAATCCCATTGTCTTCAGGGTGACAGTCTTTCCGCCCGTATTAGGTCCAGTAATCGCTACTACTTTAGTTTCAGGCTTGACCAATATGTTGACGGGAACTACTTCAGTTCCTTCTTCGTGTCGCTGTTGCCAAACTAACAAAGGATGGCGTAGGCGACGTAAGGTAGTATCATCTTTATTAGTATCGATAAACCTGGGCGGATTTGCTTCGAGCCAAGCACCATAACGCGCCCTAGCCGTAGCCAGGTCTAGCATTGTCGCTACTGCTAAAAGCTGTTCTAAATCTTCTTGTACTTCTGCTACCTTTTCCGATAGTCCTTGGAGAATAATCTCTTCTTCTCGCTTTTCCTGACGCTCTTTTTGCCGTAGCTGATTACCAAGCTGCACCACGGCATTCGGCTCGATATAATAAGTCGAACCCGTACTAGAAACATCGTGAACGATACCTTTAATTGTCTCTTTCTGTGCCGGTTTAACGGGTAAAACAAAGCGATCGCTTCTCAGGGTAATGACTGCTTCTTGAATAGCTGTCGAGTTACGCTGCATGATGTTCTGTAGCGTCTTGTAAATCCGACTCCGCAGACTTTTAATCTCGTTACGGATATCTGCCAGTTTAGGATTAGCGCGATCGGTAATTTCGGCGCGATCGTCAATGCAGTGATGTATCTCTTTTTCTATTTTGGGATAGGTGCGGACATCTGCCACTAATTCTGCCAGGGTGACAAGTTCTTCGCTTTTGTCATCTATTAGGCGACGCAGATAGCGCATTCCTGCCAGAGTAGTAGCAATATCTAAAAGCTCTTTTGCCGATAGAATACCACCGATACCAGAACGTTCGAGGGCTGCACCGACATCTTTGATTCCCTTAAAAGTCCAGCCCGAATCTAGTTCTTGTTCTAGATTGTATATTTCTTGAGTTTGAGCCAGTAGTTTCTCACTTTCTGCTTGAGTGCTTGGCAATCGTAACTGACGTGCTGCTACCACACCTAACTTAGTGGCTGCGAAGGTAGATAAATTCTGGCACAAACGTTGCCATTCTAATAAGTCTAGAGTTTCAGTGGTAATCAATGTCGGTTTATGGTGCTTCTAGATTAATTATGGATAAATTAAAACGATATATATAAATAAGTTACGCTATATTAAGAATACTTGACGCTAACAAACTCTGCAACGAGGAGATAACCGTAATTATGGAAAACAAACAAGGCAAATTTGGCTTTACTAACTTTGCGGAGATTTGGAATGGTCGTTTAGCAATGATCGGTTTCGTCGCTGCTATTATTTTAGAACTAAATACAGGACATGGAGTTTTAAAACAGTTCGGCTTGATGTAACTGAGTCAAATAGTTATATATTAATGACCTCTTATTGTAGAAAAGTTTTATTTTAGGAGGTTTTGTAATATCAATATGACAATCAAATCTAAGAGAAATATCAAATGGTTTCAAGATCGCCTTTTAGCTTGGGCAAAATATAATTTACGAGATTATCCTTGGCGCGAAACTAGCGATCCCTACTCAATTATGGTTGCCGAAATTTTATTACAGAGAAGCGATGCCGATACAGTAGCACCTATATATCAAGCTTTTCTCCATCGTTATCCTACCGTCGATAAGTTGGCAGATGCAAAATTAGAAGATCTTAGATCTATACTGCAACCGTTGGGGCTATTCTTTCGCGCCGAACGTTTGTCTCAAACCGCTAAAATCTTAGTAGAGAATCGAAGCGAAATACCAGAACAAGAAACAGAATTATTAAAGCTTCCAGGAATCGGTAAATATACGGCAAGAGCTATTTGTTCTCAAGCATTCGGACAGCCAGCAGCGGTACTCGATACTAACGTAATTCGTATTTTAGAAAGATTTTTTGACATTAAAGGAACAAGAGTTAAATCTCGGTGTAAGATTTTGTGGAATGCAGCCGAAACTGTAGCTCCTGATACTGAAGTTGGCTACTGGAATTTAACTTTACTAGATTTTGGGGCTAAAGTTTGTACCGCTAGAAATCCTAAATGTTCTCAATGTCCTCTTTCGCAACGATGCTGTTGGTTTAGAGGTAACATTAAACAGCCAAAACCACCGCATTTATCACAAAACAACGTTGCTCTTACCTGAGAATGCTGCAACGTTCAGAAAAATAATAGTAAAGCAATTTGTGAATAAATTAGTTTATAGCGATTTTTCTTTCTTTAGAGAGATTATAGGCGAGAAAACTTTTTCCACACTATGAATAGAAGCATTAACCTACAAAAAAATGAACGACCCAAAATTAAACCAGCCTACCGAGGGAGATAAACTAATAAATCCCGATGATTTTCTCGATCGCGACGAGCAATCGCAACCAGAACCTACCTACGAACAGAAAGCAGAAAACGAACTCGCTCACGAACAAAACATTAGTGCTTTTGTTCCTGGCGGTACTACAATTGCCGATGTAGATAAATAAATGAAGGCTGTATATAGCGATCGATGTCGCTATGTACAGAAATATTCGCGTGCGAAAAATTAACTAACTTTTGACTAAAGACAATTGGTTTTTTAGTTTTTTTAATTTAAGCTCAGAAAAGCTAAGATAGCAGTAAATTTGGCAAAACTTCAATTTGCTAGGGTAAAAGCTACATAGAATATCCACCAACGCCAGTAATTTAAGCTATCGTCAACAACAAATGCCTCACCGTCAATCGCCTTTCGTTTCAGTAATTGTTCCCGTCTACAATGATGGCAAGCGTTTACGTCTATGTTTGCAGGCTTTAAAACAACAAACTTATGCTAGAGACTGCTATGAAGTAATAGTAGTAGACAATGGCTCGGATGCAGCGCAAAATATTGAAGAGATAGTTTGTTCCCAAGGAGCGACACCTTTGTATGAAGTGATGCCAGGTTCTTACGCAGCTAGAAACAAAGGTTTAACTATAGCTAAAGGAGAAGTAATCGCCTTTACCGATGCCGACTGTATTCCCGCACCAGACTGGATTGCCAAGGGAGTTGCTCGATTACAGCAGGTAGAAAATTGTGGGTTTGTTGGCGGAGAAATTGAAATTTTCTGGCGCGATCGCGATCGACCTTCAACTGTAGAGTTATATGAGAGTATGCTGGCTTTTTGCCAACAAGACTGTATTGAAAAACATCACTATAGCGTGACGGCAAATCTGTTTACCTGGAAACGGGTAATCGAGCAAGTAGGAAAATTTAATTCCCAGCTTAAATCTAACGGCGATATTGAATGGGGAAATAGAGTTCACGATCGCGGTTATCGTCAGGTATACGCTAAAGATGTGTTGGTAAGGCATCCTGCCCTTTATTCTTTCAAACAGCTACGAAAAAAGGTAATTCGCTATGCTGGGGGAGCTTACGATCGACGACATCAGCCAGAACATAGCCAATCGGTTTCTAACTGGCTATTAACTAAAGAAATCGCCTTTAATTTAATGCCACCAGTTTTCTTTGCGATTAACAACTACGCAGATCCTAAACTGAAAAGTGTCTCCGATAAGCTCAAGGTGATCTCGACGATGACTTTAGTGCGTTACATTACCGTATGGGAATTGTTGAGACTAAAACTAGGAGGAGTTTCTGCCAGACAATGAAAGATCGCCTAAAAGTTGCCTTCATGGTGTATGAATTTCCAATTCTTTCGGAAACGTTTATTTTAAATCAAATTGCTGGGCTAATCGATCGCGGATGTGAAGTAGATATTTACGCCGAATGTAGTGGCGATCGCAATAAAGTTCATCCCCTAGTCGAAAAGTACCACCTTCTGGAGCGAACCTACTATTTACCAGAACTACCAGAGAATTTACCAGCAAGACTTACCAAAGGGGTAAAATTCCTTCCTCGTTATGTTAGAGAATGTCCCCGTCAGCTATGGCGATCGCTCTATCCTTTGCCCTTGACCGATTTGACTATTTCTTTATGGTTGCTACACACCATAATTCCTAACTTCGATCGCCATTACGACATCATTCATTGCCAATTTGGAACGCAAAGTTACCGTGGGATGGCATTTCGTCAGGTTAATGCTCCTCAAGCTAAGTTGATTACTACTTTTCGCGGATACGATATTAGTGGCTTCGTCAGGGAAAAGGGAGAAAATGCTTATCGACAGCTATTTCGTCACGGCGACTTTTTTCTCACGAACTGTGATTTTTTTCGTAATAAAGCCATTTCGATTGGTTGTCCTCCAGAGAAGATAAAGGTCAATCGTTCTGGCTTAGACTGCGATCGCTTTACCTATCAGCCCCGCACACTACCTGAAGATGGCTGGATTCAAATTGCCACTACAGGTAGGCTGGTGGAGAAAAAAGGCATTGAGTACGTGATTCGTGCTGTGGCTAAATTGATTCCGACTTATCCCCGTCTACGCTACAAAATAATCGGTGAAGGACCTTTGCGCAACCATTTTATCGATTTAATCGAACAACTCGATCTTAACGAAAATGTAGAGTTAATGGGTTGGCGTAATGAAACAGAAATTGTCGAAACTTTACGCAATACTCATATTTTTGTCGCTCCTAGCGTCACCGCAGCTAATGGAGATCGGGATGCTCCAATTAATGTGTTAAAAGAAGCAATGGCTATTGGTTTACCCGTAGTTAGCACCTATCATGGTGGTATTCCCGAACTGGTGAAAGATGGCAAAACTGGTTTTTTAGTTCCCGAAAGAGATGCGATCGCCTTAGCCGAAAAGCTAGCCTATGCGATCGAACATCCCGAACTATGGTCGCCGATGGGTAAAGCAGGGCGAGAATTTGTTCTGCAACACTATAATTTAGAGCGAATAAATGATGATTTGATGAACATTTATCTTTCTCTAGTTAATTAAGTTAAAATGACTGCTATAAAAGTCTGAATTTGTACCTGCAACGATCTAGTTTTAAAAATTACTTGGTATTCGACATCACAATAGTTTAAAAAGCAGGGAACTCTTTTTTAGGTTCAGACTTCAGAATAAATTATACTAAATTATTAAATTATGAATATGCTAGAACCACAAGTAACTATAGTTGCCGTTCCTAGAGAAAGATTTAGCTGCACTCAACAATCTTTAGAAAGCATCTACGAACACACCAAAATTCCTTTTAAGCTAGTTTATGTAGACGGCAATTCTCCAGCCAAAACTAAAGCATACCTTCAAGAACAGGCACTCCAAAAGAACTTTAAGCTAATCCGCACTGAATGCTATCTCTATCCTAATCAGGCGAGAAATATTGGTTTAAAGCAGGTAGACACCAAATACGTAGTATTTATCGATAACGACGTTATCGTTACTTCTGGCTGGTTAACTAATTTAGTAGACTGTGCTGAAACTACTGAAGCTGCAATAGTAGGTCCTTTAATGTGTCAGTACGAGCCACTCCACGAAATAGTACACTTTGCAGGAGGACAATCTCATATTTTTGTCGATAAAAAAGGCAGAAGAAGACTGCGAGAGAAAATGTATCTCCAAGGTAAGCGCGTTGCGGATGTCAGAAGTCAACTACAGCGCACCGAAACCGAACTTGCCGAATTTCACTGCGTACTAGTCAGACGAGATATATTCGACCGCGTAGGAATATTAGACGAGGCTTTTCTCAATACTAAAGAACATTTAGACTTCTGTATGACTGTCCGAGAAGCAGGGGAAAAAGTCTACTTTGAACCAGATTGTGTAGTAACCTATCTTCCAGGACCTCCGTTAGAAAGCGCGGATTTACACTACTATATGCTGCGCTGGAGTAATGCCTGGCAAATAGGTAGCTTAAAACGAATGTTGGAAAAATGGAATCTGGCTGAAGACGCTTACTTCACGACTAAATACAAGCGTCTTTGTTGGCGACGTTATGGCACAATTATCGAACCCCTAGCTCGCCGTTTGACCTTCGGTATTGCTACAGATTTTACCGCTAGAGCGATCGCAACTATCGATAACGGCGTAAATCGAGTTTTGACAAATCTTCATGTGCGATCGCAGAAAAAGCAGTTATTTACTAAATAATGGGCAATTGACAACTATTCGCTAATTATCATTCTTCATGAGAGACAAAACTATCTCAAAAGTAGAATACCCAAACAAGGCTAACGCCCTACGCGCATTAAAGTTAATAAAAATTTATCTGGTAATCTTTCTGATAGGTATTTGTGTCGTAGGCAAAACCAAATCGACCTGGCCGATGATTTCTTGGGCTTTATACAGTGGATATTCGGCGCGCTTTCGTCCGCCAGAACCATCTGTATCTGCTGTAGAGCTTAGAGTTTACACTGAAACAGGGGAGATGTATGTTGTCAAACCAGAACATATTTTAACGTTCCCTCGCGACAGTCTTTCGCACAAAATTGTCGAACAAGCTTTTAGCAGCACTGAGATCGATTCCCAAAATGCTAGTAGAAAATACTTGCTGCGCGCTGTTTCGAGGCTAATCGAACCTAGTTCTGAAATAAAATCAATTCAAGCCTGGAAAAAGACATACCAGATTGAGCCATTAATAGTTCCTCCAATTCAATTAAAGAATCCTACTACTGAAGTTATGTTGGGGAGTTTTTCTGATGAAGATTTTTCACAGAGCGAATCAGACAGAAATGATAGTTAGTAGCACAATTCGGCAATTGAACGCAAACATAAACGCCTGGTTTACTAGACCAGAACCTAATTCGGCAGGTAGCATGGGCTTGTTTAGAATAATCTACTCCTTGTTTTACCTCTGGCATCTTAGCGTACACTCTGCGGATATTCTAAGGGGAATGCCGAGTTTTTTTGTGGAGTATAAAGTTTATCTCGTTAAATACATCTTTCCTGATTTTGGTGCGTCTTTACCACCGCTTTTCTTCTATGGGCTGGAGTCATTTTTAGTTGCTGCATTAGTTCTATTAGCTTTTGGCTATAAAACAAGAACGGCAACTGTCTTTGTCCTATTAATAGGCAGCCTGCTCGAAGCTTTGTCTGCCTCTGTAGACGGAAAGAGGACTTTGCTACCTCTAATATTCTATATTCCCTTTTTCATGTCTATTATGAACGCCTGGGGGCATACTTATTCTATAGATTCTATGCTGGAAAAGCGCAGAAGCGGATTTAAAGTAGATCCTCATGCTTCTAACTGGGAATATTTCTTACCTAGTCGAGCATTGCTCATAGTTTTTTCAGTTTTATTCTTTCATTCTGCGGTTTTTAAGGTAGCTTTTGGCGGTGCTTGGCTTAGTCATTCTGATATGATGGCTAACTTTTTTCTTAATAGAAATATTGAAGCAGCAGTATACGACCTGCCTTTAAATTGGCTAGCTCCTTATATTGCCAAAACGCCATTAATATACCTTTCAATGCACGTTACTACGCTTGTTTTTGAAACCTTTTTCTTTCTATCACTGATAAATCGCACGCTCAGAAATATTTTTGTATCAATGGCACTAATATTTCATGCAGTTAATGCGCTTTGGTTGGTCGTTACAGTTACACCTATTTTAATCGGATATGGCGCATTTGTTGACTGGCAGAAAATTAAGGATTTTTTTCCTACTTCAAGACGTGAATTTTACACCGATAAAATATCGCCAAGGATGTTAAGTTTGCTAGCCCTGTTTGTGGCTACTGTCTTAGGATTGCTCTGGCACAGTGATTTAGAAATTCGTGCTTTATTTAATTTGAATGGTCTGGTTAACTGGAGAACTATTTGGTATCCAATTCTTCCTATTTCTGTGGGATGGTTTATAGCTACGTTAATTCGTATCCGTCAGTCAGCAAAAATTTGATGAGCAAAAAGTTTTTAGGATCGCAGCAGTTTAACCATAACCTTGAAAGAAGACTGAGACATCGAGCTACATTTCTATAAATCGTCTGCGTTCACTTGGGGTCAACAATTGACAATTCATCTTGCCAAGTTTTATATAATGGCGAAAAGTTGCGACAATATCATATACTCCATCTCTAATAAATTTAGGAACTATAAGAAAAATACTTAAATGTTTGACCGCGCCATTTGCTAGAGAAATTGCTTTTAGCACTGCCGAACTCTTTTGGTACAGACGACCCCGATAAAAGAGATAAGCAGTTGTAAGATCGGGTTTGGGGTAGCTGTTACGGGCGAAAAAATCGGTGGCAAAGGTAGACTGTAATTTGCAAAACAAGAGAGCATCGTCCGATGTCTGATTTAATAAAAATCTGACGGTAGCGTCACAAAATCCGCATTCTCCATCGTAGAAAAATATTGCTTTTCCTTGAGTATCCATCAAATCCAAAATATAAACTTGTATTGAATAAGCTACCTGTTTAATTTAACAAATAACGACAATTTATTTTAATTTTCTCGTATTTTCAAACCATTCGATCAAAGGCAGAGTAAATAAGGAAAGTTCTAGATTTTAGTTCAGAATCAAACACAGTAATAAAATGCCGTTTTTTAAAAGCAACAGAAGAAGTTTTTTATCTTGGTTCGTAGTGACTTTGACCAGCACTATTTGGTTTCAAAAAAGCTCGGCTAGCGTTACTGCAATACAGATTTCGGAGCGCACGATTTTTTTAAAGGATTATGCTACAAGCAATAATCTACTATATGGTGCAGCGACTCAATATTCTATTCTTAATCGAGACAGAGACTTTGCTCGACGTTTTATTGAAGAATGTGCGATTTTAGTCCCAGAAAATGATTTTAAATGGCACAAACTACGTCCTACACCGCAAAACTTTGATTTTGCCAAAACAGATTGGTTGGTAGGTTTTGCTCTGCGTAATAACTTAAAATTACGCGGACATACTTTAGTTTGGTATAAAGCTTTGCCAGATTGGTTTGCAGCGAAAGTCGATCGCACGAACGCAGCACGATATCTAGTCGAACATATTAATACTGTCGTGGGACGATATGCGGGAAAAATTCACTCTTGGGATGTAGTCAACGAGGCGATCGAACCCAAACATGGCAGAAATAATGGCTTGAGAAGTAGTCCTTGGCTAGAGTATTTAGGAGAAGAATATATCGAACTAGCTTTTAAGACTGCTGCTGCTGCCGATCCCCAAGCTCTATTATGTTACAACGATTACGATCTAGCTTACGACACTCCAGAACAGGAAGCCAGACGCACGGCAACTTTAAAGTTGCTAGAAAGGCTCAAAACCAAAGATGTACCCGTTGATGCTTTGGGAATGCAGGCTCATTTGTATGCAGGATCGGATCGCTTTAATGCTAAAAAGCTTCAGGGATTTATGCAAAACGTAGCGGATTTAGGGCTAAAGATAATAGTCTCAGAATTAGATGTAGTCGATCGCTCTTTAGAAGCTGCTACCCTGTTTCGCGATCGCGCTGTAGCTGACATTTATCGTGAATACTTGGATATCGTTTTAACTCAACCTGCGGTGATTGCCGTTATCACTTGGGGACTAAGCGATCGTTATACCTGGCTCAAAAAATTCCGTCCTCGTGACGATGGGGCAAATGTTCGTCCTTTACCTTTAGACGATAATCTCGATCCTAAACTCGCCTGGTTCGCTTTAGCTGACGCACTAAATCAAAGCCTTTAAATTTTTAATTTTCAAGAAGTCTTTTATTAATGCCACAGAATTGGTATTAGCTCCTCTGCCATTTGTTGTAATCTATAAAATGGGATCGACGACACGACACTTAGAAAAACACAACAAAAATGAGTTCGTTATCAGGCAAACTTGTAGACCGACTAAAATATAGCAGTCGAGAAGCACTCTCTTATATTTTGAACCACGCAAAGTCAAAGCCATCAGATTCGGTTCGAGCAGTTATATTTGCTCAAGGTAGAACGGGTAGCACTCTATTAGAAAGTCTGCTTTGTTCGACAGGTCATTTTCGCCAGAATGGAGAACTACTCGGTACTTCTCAAGGTGAAGTTTGGTTTCCGTTACAGTTTATTAATGGACTATCGAAATGGAAATCCCCAGAAAATTTTATCTTTCATCTCAAAATATATCACTTAACACAAGATCGAAAGCGTCCTCTAGACCCAGCTTTTTTTTTAGAAACGCTTTATAAAGATGGCTGGAAGATTATTTATCTTAGAAGAAGAAACAAGGTAAAACACGCACTGTCTAATGTTGTCGTTAAAAATCGCGGAGGGCGCCATCAGCTCGATACTTGGCACAAATTTAATGACGATAAGGAAGAATTGAATGTGTCGATCGACTGCGAAAGGTTTGTGAGTAAGGTAGAGAAAAGACTCCGTTTCGATGCCTATGAAAAAAAAGTCTTGGCAAATATCGAATATCACGAAATTATCTATGAAGACAATCTAGAACAATCTACGTCACATCAGGAAACAGTAGCTAGAATACTCGAATATCTTTCACTAGAACCTAGAGAGGCATCTACAAACCATAGAAAAGTTAACAATTTACCACCAGAGGAACTGATATCTAACTATGAAGAATTTGTTGAATGTTTGCGCCAACAGGGATGGGAGAACTCATTGAAATAATACAGCGATCGCTGTATCTAGTAGGCAAAATCGTCTCTTCGTGGCGGTGGGATAAAAAACGCTTTAAATCGGTTTCTTAGCTGTTTTCTTCTTACCTGAAGCCGATCTGACAAATTCCCCAACTTTGGCAAGTAATTGTGGTTCAAAGATTCTGACGCACAGAGCATAAACTAATGCTCCAACTGCCGTTCCAATTATTAATAGCAACTTGGGATCTACTGCATCTGATAACCAGCGTTTGGTAATTATAATAGCCCCCACCATAATTGCGGAACTAACTAAGGGAGTTGCAAACTGCCGTAAATAAATCGGTAACTCTACTTTAATTAATCTATTTACCGCCCACTGACTGACTGGAAAAACTAGATAGCTACTAATTACATAGGCTAAAGCTACGGCAATAATTCCCCATCTAACGGCTATTAAACAGGCAATTAGATTAGCTGTAGCGTTGAGTAAGCTAATTTTCACCGTCCAGGAAGGTTTGCCCATCGACATAAATACCGATCTATGAAATAGAGAAACCGCCAACAAAATACCTTCAACAGCTAATATTTGCATTGCCCCAGTGGCAGGTATCCATTGTTCTCCAAATAGAGTCAGGATCAATTCGGGTGCAAACACCACTACCCCCAAATAAGTCGGAAAAGCAATCAGGCTAGTAAACTGAGTTGTTTTATAAAATAAGGAGCGAAAGCGTTCTGGTTCTGTTTGTAGTCGTGAAAATGTCGGTAGGGCTACTTTATCGACTGTTTTGACTAATAGTTGAGTCATAACTTCCAAAATGCGATAGGCGATCGCATAGTAGCCTAGTGCCACTTCACCCAAAAAATAACCAATCAATAAATTATCAGCACGTTTATCAAAAAATTTAATAAATTTGAAGGCTAAAAGATAGATGCCAAAGCTATACAAATCTTGAAAATGTTTGAGAGAAAACCGCAATTTTGGTCGCCAGTCAACTGTTCCCCAAATCACGATTAAAGAAACTAATTCGGCAGTAATATTAAGAGTTACCAAACTCCAAACACCATAGCCTTTCATAGCCATTGTAATTCCCACTACACCGCTAATTATTGTTCCCAAAAGCGATCGCAGCGCGACAACTTTAAAGGCGAATTCTCGGTTTAATAGTGCATCGTGAACTCGACTTAAAGAATTAATAATAAAGATTAAAGATAAACTTTGTAAAATCGGTATTAGCTTTGGTTGGTCGAAAACCCCTGCTACTAAATTGGCAGTAAAAAAAGTAATTGCAGTTAGTAAGATACCAGACCCTACTTGACTCCAAAAAGCAGCATCTAGATGTTCTGGTTCTAAGTTTTCACGCTGAATTAGAGCTTTAGCGAAGCCTTGGTCGAGAAAAATCCGCATAAAGGCTAAAAAAACGTTAGCCAAAGCGATTAGCCCAAAAATCTCTGGCGTTAATAACCGCGCCAACAGCAAAAAAATGATTAGGGAAAAGACTTGAGTGCCAGAGTTCTGGATGACCGACCAGACTAGACCTGTAAATGCTTTGTGTTTGAGACTCATAATTTACTCAACGCCAGAACAGTTAAAATCAATTTATGACCAGCTCCTTTTAACCGAATCGATCGCCGTGTAGAACATACGACCAAAAGTATGTTGCGGAGAAATCTTAACCGCTTTACTTAAATTTTTCAATCCTGCTTTGGATTGACCCATTCTATAAGATGCAATTACCTGTTCGTAGATGAAATTAGCATACATTTTGGGATGAGCTTGAAAAAGTTCTTGGTGTTTTTCTATAATGCGATCGAAGCCAGCCTGTCTGCGAGTGGGATCGGAGGAAATTTGAAAGCCATCATGCTTGCGCAACCGATATCCTACGCGCTCGATACCCAATAAAGAGCAAACTAGATTCAACCTCAGAAATAAATCTGTATGAATTCTGGAGGGAAGAGATTCATCAAACCCCCCAATTGAGAGTAAAACTTCTTTTTCGACAATTAACGTTTGTTTGCACAAGAAAGATCGATTCGGCTCGATATCTTCTAGACCATAATGTGAACCAAGTGGTAGAGTAGGCGGAATACGAGTTTCAATTACTCTACCTTCTCGATTGACAACTTCGATGCCCGATATTGCTCCTACGGGTTTTGGTAGAGAAGTTTGTTGTAAGGCTTTTAAAGAAACTTCTGCCATGTGAGGCAGTAATTCATCATCATCATCAAGAAAATTAATCCAGTGACCTGAGGCTGCCTTTGTACCGATATTTCTAGCTGCCGACCCACCCTTGTTTTCAGACAAGCGAATAATTCGTAAGTGAGGATCTTCTGGTAGATTAACTGGTGTAGAAGAACAGTCATCTACGACAATCACTTCAAAATTTTCTATAGTCTGAGCCAAAGCACTATTAACGGCACGAAGTAAAAGCTCAGGACGATTATAAGTAGGAATTATGATACTTAATAACGTATCTGTATCTTTCATATACTAAATAAGATTAATATTTTGGCGTTGCTAAATAAAAAATGCCGATAGTGAAATTTGGGTAAAGGGTCGTTAGAAAAGCATTACGTACTCACTAACGCCTCCTCTTTTCTCTTTAATGAATGATGAAATAACGATCTGTACTGTACTCACTACACTTTTGCTAGTGTCTTCTGAAGTAAATGTTGTCCGAGACGACGCGACAGAGCCAAGATTGTAAAGGTAGGCGAATAAGACGGTCCAGTAGGAAAAACCGCCGAACTAGCAATATAAAGATTTTCAGTACCAAATACGCGACAATCAGTATCGACAACGCCTTCTTCTGGACGACTAGCCATACGAGTAGTACCCATTTGATGGGCTGCATCGGTCATATTATCTAAATTTGGTCGATCGTCTCCGAATTCAAAAGTTCCCAGTCCCGCGCTAGTAAATCGTTCTGTCAAAAACTGTAAAGTTTGAGCCATCGATCGGCGATCAAAATCGGTAAAACGCCAATCAACCTCTAGTTTTCGCTTGCCGAGTATGTCGCGTTCTGTTCCCAGTTTAATCCGACTGTCTCTATGGGGAAATTGTTCGGTGACAAACTTGACTCGATAAGATGCCACTGAGCCATTACCGTCTCGGCAGACAGGGCGACCCCGTACAATGCGCCACAAACTTTCGACTGGCTTTTCGTAAATGGGCTTAATATATAAAACGTGTTCTAGTAACTTTTGTTCTTTTTGAGTCGTATCATCTAGAGCAAAGCAAATGCAAAAACGCGGTTTTGGTGCGTATTGCAATTGCTTTGCATATTGTCGGGTCAATTCTCCTGGTATAAGCGAACCAGTATGATGTTTGGGATGATCTGTGTAAAAGCGTCCGACTAAATCGTGGGCATTACCAATTCCGCCTGGAACTTGGCGATCGCTGGCTAATAAAAGTCGTGCGCTTTCAAATGCACCAGTTGCTAGGACGATGGTGTCTCCTTCTACGGTCAGTTCTCTGCCTTCAAAAGAGCGACAAACGAGTGCTGTTACCCGCTTGTGGGAAGCATCGAGCTTTAATTCAGTTGCGGTAGCACCTAGTACGACCCGTAAGTTTTTCGAGGAACGCATCTCCTGGCCGAAGCGTATTGCCGTGCGTGTAGGTGTTTGCTCCCAGTAAAAGCTACTCATTTTTAAGCCCTGTGCAGCAATCTTGGCTCGAAGTGATACAATCTCAGGACGCATCGCTTCTGCCTCTAAATTGCCAAAACCGTAATCTTTGGCTGCCGAACGGTAGTGTTCTAACAGATCCGTAAAGTCTATTGGCCAACCACTGTTATCGACCCAATCCCTTGGCTCAAAATCCGAAGGCTGTAGATATTTCCACTTGCCCGTCCAGACGTTGCTAGTACCACCAAACTGACGTAAGCGACTAATGCCCCGTAGTTCTGGTGGTAAATATCGGTGGTAGTATGAGTTGGGATTTAACTGACGATGCCGTTTGCCCAGAAAAATTACGTCATTTAATGCCTGGATCGATGGCTCAAAGCAGTCGCGCCCGCTTTCTATTAGTACTACCTCTCGTCCGCGACGTGCCAAATGCGTTGCTATTTCTGCTCCTGCGATTCCCGAACCGACTACAACTACTTTACATCTAAGCTTTGTCTGTTCACCTAGATCGAGAATATCGGTAATCATACGATCTCCTATTATAAAAACACATTACGTTTGCTCTTCGCCATTTTGTGAAAATACAAGTAAGAAATATTGGTTTTAATTCGTAGCGAATTTTACTCAAATTTTGGCGATGACGCTCACGGCACGTATGTGCCATCGTCTTCCTTCGGAAGACTGGGACGCTTTGCGTCCGTTCCGCTTCGCGATCGCAATATGTTTGATTCAGCTTTATTTATTTCGATACAGATACAGCGTAAGTTTGCTTATCGTGTGTCTTAAGATTGGAATAAGCATCTTTGCTGTCGGTGAAGTCTTCATGATAAGAACGCTCTACGTTAACGTTCCACAGATCGTGATCTTCACCCAAAATATTTTTAGCTGCCAGCAAACCCGTCAACATCGAATGGTCGCTGTTATTGTAGCGGTGCATCCCATTACGTCCTACTGTCTGCAAGTTCTCAAAGGTTTGAATATATTCTTGAATAACTTCTACGTTACGTTTATATTTATCATCATAAACAGGGTAAGCTTTAAACTGACGAATTACCGTACCGTCTTCAATGTTGACTTCTGGATCTACTAGTCCGAGATTTTTCACCTCTTTGCTAGCCAGTTTGACCAGTTCTGAATTAGACATTTCCCAGATATCGTCTCCTTCATTACAGAAGTATTCCATTCCCAAACAAGTTTTGCTCTGGTCGGGAACCATGGCTTTACTCCAGTTTTTGAAATTTTGGATTCTGCCTACTTTGAATTCAGGACTGTGAATATAAATCCAGTTATCAGGGAATAGTTCCGCTTGGTCTACTACTATTGAAACAATCAGAAAATCACGATATTTAAGACTGTTAGCAGCCTTGAGTACTTTTTCGGGTGGTGCGGGGTTCATTTTTTTGAGCAGCAGGGACACGGGCATACTAGATACATATTGTTCTCCCGTAACCTTGCTAGTTTCACCATTTTGCTTGACGGTAACGCCAGTGATGCGGTTGCCTTCACGCTCTACTTGGGTCACTTCAGTATTTAAATGTACCGGCGAACCATTACTGTCTAATTTTTGTTGAAAACGTTCCCACATTTGTCCAGGGCCGTATACTGGATAATTGAATTCCTTAATTAGAGTCTTGGTATCGTTGCTGCCAAATAGAGCATTAATTATCGCTTTTGTTAAAGACAGCCCTTTGATGCGTTGGGCTGCCCAATCTGCTCGGATTTCCGTACAGGGTATACCCCAAACCTTCTCCGTGTAGGTTTTAAAGAAAGTTTCAAATAGGCGTTTGCCAAAGCGGTTAGAAACCCACTGCTCGAAGTTTTCTTCTACGGGGTTGGGTTTTACTTTGGCTTTAAAATAGCTCCACATAATCAGCGTGCTATTGATTAAACCCAAGTTGGATAAAGCATTGTATGGCTCTAAAGGATAACTAAAAAACTTGTTATTGTAGTAAATTCTCGACATACGAGGAACTTTAATAAACTCATCCCCCATTACTTCTTGCCATAGTTGTTCGACTTCTCCAACTTTGGTAAAAAAACGGTGTCCACCAATATCAAAGCGGTATCCTTTATAAGTTTCAGTACGGGATATCCCGCCTACGCGATCTGCCTTTTCAAACACGACTGATTTCTTGTCATGCTTACTCAACTCATAAGCGGTAGTAAGTCCAGCAGGACCGCCACCAATAATTACCGTCTGATTAGAATTATTCATAAGTTTATTTTAGTTGCTTGTATTTATAGTTATCAATTTTTACTGATTTAAGCAATTATCTATTAGATAAAAATGTCTTACTAACAAATAAATAATTTAAATTAGTTTGAGATTAAAAGCTACATAAATAGTATTTTTGTAGCTTATTCGTCTACAGAAGTTTGCTTTGATTTTTCATAAAAAAATTGTATTTATCAGCAACTTTTTCTTTTGCAAATGCTGTTAAATAATGCTTGGATCTAAAATTGTTTTTTAAATGATCGACATTGTTTAAAGCACAATTATTTAATTAGTTAGTTCAATGACAAGCAGGTAGTTGCAGCCTTGAGTGTTTTTCTTTTAGTTATTATAAGCCCAACCTAACAGGGTAAGTAGGTAGATTGGGAGACTTCACAGAATTTTCACAAATATTCTCTAACATTCTTAATGTTTGGTTGGGCGATCGAGCCGTAAGATAAAATAATTATAAAGTTGTGAGAAATATTTAGAGATTATCACTTACTAACGAATTATGCACTTGACTATCAGACAATAATTTGCTGCCTACAATGGTTCTAAAAACTTACGAATAGCTTTTCGTAGATAATACAGCTATTCTAAATAAATAAGCTGAAACAACATTTATAATAGTGTCTCATTGCTTCGATCGGGCTTAAGCTTTATCTTAAAATGTACAATACTGTACTTTTTACTCTGCTGAAGTAGCTGCGCTCGTAGATGTCAGATTCGAGGCTTGTCCGAATATGCTTGTCCGTATGTAACTCCGTGATTGCCCGTGGGCTTCTTGAAGCAGTCGCATAACGGGAGAAACAAACAAACAAACAAAGGGCTTGTCCGCATCTGACCCCCGAACTGCGCTGCTTCGCTTTTTTACGGCGCGTTCTAGGGAGGACTCGCTGTATCGTTTCTCTCTCTCGCCTTATACAATGTATACGGACATAAATATCTTTGACAAAAAAACAATTTAATACAATTGTATTATAAATTAACTATATTGTCTAAGGCAGAACTATAATAAAAACTAGCAATTGCTTTAATATATTATTAATACTGAAAATATAGATATTATTAAAGCTAATTATTAATTAATAGCAATAAAATAGCTGTTATAAATTTTATTTGAAAATATTCAACTAGCGGTAATTATTTCAATAGAGAAGTTTAATAAAATTAGTATATGAATAAACCTTTAATATCAGTTATTACCCCTGTATATAACGGAGGATATGCTTTTGTATGTTGCCTATTAACTATGGCTAAAACCCAATTTAATAATTGGGAATTGCTCGTGGTAGACGATGGCTGTAGCGATCGCTCTGTAGACGTTGCGCGTAAATTTGGGGCAACCATATTACAAACAAGTGGCAGAGAAGGGCCAGGAGCAGCGAGGAATTTAGCAGCAGAGGTAGCCCAAGGAGAATATTTGTGTTTTATCGATGCTGATTGCGAAATATGTGACGACGCTATTACCAAGCTAGCTCATAAGCTTCAAGCACAGCCTGAAATTGAAGTACTGTTTGGATCTTACAATGATGCGCCAGAAGCGACTAATTTTGTAGCTCAGTATAAAAATTTGATGCACCATTACGTCCATCAAAAAGGTAGCGAAGATGCTTCGACATTCTGGGCTGGTTTTGGGGTAGTTAAGCGATCGCTATTTTTAAAAGTAGGCGGGTTTGACATCGAGCGTTTTCCTCGTCCTAGTATTGAAGATATTGAATTAGGATATCGTCTCAAACAGACGGGAGCTAAGATTTATTTAGCAAAAGACCTACAGGTGAAGCATCATAAGGCTTGGAAGTTAGTGGGCTTAACCAAAACCGATGTTTTCGATCGCGGTATTCCTTGGACCAAGCTGTTACTTGCTGACAAATCTAATTATTTTAATGACTTAAATTTACAGACTAGCAGCAGAATTAGCGTAA
The DNA here is from genome assembly GCA_965214815.1 of Waterburya sp. Classification (GTDB taxonomy): domain Bacteria; phylum Cyanobacteriota; class Cyanobacteriia; order Cyanobacteriales; family Xenococcaceae; genus Waterburya. Next base: position 4,712,217 of record CBDCCL010000002.1, on the reverse strand, counting down.
TCGCTGCTTATAGTTTGATTTTGTGTATATTTGTCAGCCTATTCAATTTAGCAGCCTTAATTCCTGGGGCAATCTTTGTTACATTACTGCTGTATCTCAATTGGGATGTCTATCACTTCTTTTATCACAAGCGTGGGTTAACTTTCGCTCTTAAAGTAGTCCCCGTACATTGGCTTTACTATTTATACGGCGGACTATCTTTTGCTTTAGGAACTTTATCTTATTGGAAAGAGCGTTTATTAGAATCTGAAAAAACCTCTATCGAATCTTCAGCAACTTAAGCTCTTGTACGGGCGAACAGCAGTTCGCCCCTACTTCCTATCCCCACGTTCAAAATAGATGCAGTTGGAGACAGCTATTCAATGACAATTTCAATCTGACGACTGTTCATGGCTTCATTAAACAGTTCGGTTGAAAGAGCCTGTTCGACAGGATAAATTCCTGGTTGTTTGAGTCTTCCTGACAAAAGAAATTGAGCGAGCGATCCTGTTCCCGCACCAGCAGCGATCGCTGTATTAGGATGTACCATAGTAGCGCAGTAGGTTTTAGGTTTACCTGCATTTTCTCCTGTAATTTCGACCCGCATTGCTACTCCAATACCGCTAAATCGGTCGGTAAAGTTAGTCATACGATAGCTGACGCGAGAAAAAAATTCGATGCCTTTTGGCGTAGTTACCCAAGCATCGGGAAAAACATGAGCCGTAATCCAGGTTAGGTGGTTGTACCAGTCGGGTATAGAGCCAAACTTAGTAATTACAGTGTCTACAGGAAACGAATCAGCGAAGGTATAAGTTTCTGGAACGTCAAACCAATATACTCCAGTCTTACCATAGGGTTGAGGAAACTCGATTACTTCTCGTTCGCTGTAGGGGGAAATATCTTGCCATTTACCATCGATCCAAGCTGCAAACTTATTTTTCAAACCTAAAAAGGTAGTTCGCATTACGGTCAATCCCGCACCACCCGAACCCGCTACTACATAACTTAAATGAATTTTCTGCGGGCGATCGAACTGTTCGATTCCCTGCTTGACCATGCTGTTAGAAATACCAGGAAAAATACCAGTATTGAGTATCGCGGTAACTCCTTTGGCGATCGCTTTATCTTTATGTTTAATCGCCCGTTCATAAAAAGAACGATGATCGCTGACATCTATATAATTGACTCCCGCATCGATACAGGTTTCTAAGACCCTCCCGTCTCGATGGTGAAATGGCCCGGCACAGTGAACTACCAAATCCATAGGCGCGATCGCTTTATGCAGTGAGGGGCGATCGCTTAAATCCAAAGCTAAAAATTGAAACCCAGACGTTTCTGGCTGAGAATTACGAGAGGTGATCGTAACTTCTGCATCGGTATGATTGGCAATATCTAAAGCAACGCTTTTACCAATTCTTCCGTAGCCTCCAATTACCAAGACTTTTTTATCGTTCATATCGCTCGATAGATTTAATATCTTGAATTTTCCTAAATCTTATATTTATTAAGCCAATCTTACCTGTATTTACTCTTTTAATTATTCTAGACATGAGAAGTCTCTATTTTTTGACCGTTAATTACCATTCGAGCGAATTAATTTCTCGTTTGATTAAATCTATAGAAAACAACGATACAGATGAATACACGATTCTGATTGTTAATAATTCTCCTGAAGATACTGGGCTAGATAAACTAAGCAATGATTTAAAAATAATCGAGGCGAAGCAAAACGTAGGCTTCGGTAACGCCTGCAATCTAGGTTTAAATTGGATCTGCGATCGCGATCCATCAGCAGTAGTCTGGTTGATTAATCCTGATACTTATTTTAAATCGGGTTGTTTGGATCGGGGGAAGTCGATAACTAGAGATGCAATCGCTTTTTTTGTCAACCACCCAGAAATTTCAATACTAGGTACTACCGTATACAATGCTTCAGGAGAAATAACTTCTGCTGGCGGAACTTTCACGCCTAAAACTGCTGCATTATCAATAGTTGATTCATTTCCTACAAATTTTCAACAGGATTATATCGAAACTGACTGGGTTAGTGGCTGTAGCTTGCTCATTAATTTAACTAACTTCAAGCAATGTCCCCAATTCGATCCTCGCTATTTTTTGTACTATGAAGATCTTGACTTTTGCCTGCGCTATGGACGACAGGGACATAAGATAGCCGTTACGCAGCAATTAAATGTAATCCACGATACATCTTCTATAAGCGATCGCGATATTTACCAAAAGTACAGGCATATAACCTATAGCTACCTGATTCATATTGAGAAGTATGGTAGTTTACCAATCTTCGTTTTGACCAACATCAGAATGTTATCGAACACGATTAGACTAATTATATTTAAACCCGATCTTGGTAGAGGAAAACTGGTAGGCTTTTATAATTATTGGCGTACAAGGCTGGCAAAGTAAGGAATGAGGAATGAGGAATGAGGAATGAGGAACAAGGAGCGAGGAATGAGGAGCGAGGAACAAGGAATAATTAGTAATTAGTAATTAGTAAAGCTAACCTAGAAAGAGCATTTGGCAAATGATGTTATAAACTGCTAAATAATATAAACAGAACTACTATCATGTTTGATGCAAGAACAAATTTATACTAACTATCGCTTGCTCTTACCTACAGAGGAAATATTGGGAACTTTAGTAGTTCGCGATGGCACTATTATTGATATTCAACCTGGTATTGTCTCAGAGGGTCAGAATGGCAACGGTGACTATCTTTTACCAGGATTAATCGAACTGCATACCGATAATTTTGAAAAGTGTATATCGCCTCGTCCTGGTGTACGATGGAACTTGGACGCAGCAGCAGTGAACCACGATTGCGACTTGATTAGTTCTGGAATTACTACCGTCTGTGATGCGATCTCTATTGGCGACGTTACCCCTAGAGAAGATTCTTTACGGCTACATCACTATGCACCGATGATAGAAGCGATCGCTCGCGGACAAGCAGCAGGTAGATTTAACGCCGATCATCTGCTACATTTGCGCTGCGAATTGGGTTACGAACACCTCTATAGCACGATTGAACCCTACGCACAACATCCTCTACTAGCGTTAATCTCTTTGATGGATCATACTCCTGGTCAGCGTCAGTTTGTCAACATCGAGAAGTATAAACAATACTATGTCGGTAAGCATGGCGTACCAGCAGAGAAAATGGAAGAGTTTGTTAAAATGCGCCTGGATAATCAGCGAAGACACGCAATCGATAACCGTCAGGCTTTAGTTAAGATGACTAAAGAAAAAGGAATTTCCTTAGCCAGCCATGATGATGCGACGATAGATCATGTTCGTGAAGCGATCGCCGAAGGAGTTGTTTTAGCCGAATTTCCCACTACTATCGATGCAGCTAAAGAAGCACACAACAATGGTTTACTAGTTCTGATGGGTGCGCCAAATATCGTTCTAGGTGGTTCGCATTCTGGCAATGTTTCGGCGATGGAATTAGTAGAATTAGATTTAGTCGATATTATTTCTTCTGACTATGTACCTAGAAGCCTATTACAGTCGGCATTTATTATCAGTCAGCAAGCTGATAAGCGGTTACACGAGGTTATTAAACTAATTACCCTTAATCCTGCAAAAGCGATTAGCTTAGACGGTCAAATTGGCAGTTTAGAGGTGGGTAAACAGGCAGATTTTCTGACAGTACATGATGATGGTGTCGTACCGAGAATTTTGTCAGTATACAAGCAAGGCGATAAGCCTAACGGCATGGCTTCGCTACGCGTTTCTTAAATTATGGACAGTAATAATAGCCCCCAATTTATTATCTATGCCTGTCCTGTAGGAGAATTAAACACTCAGATTGAAACTTATTTTACTAAAAGTCGCGAACTATGTGGAGTGAATTCAGCACACAAATATATGCCACACTGTACTCTAACGGGATTTTTTACCGAAGATATTAACGCCATTCCTTCTTATCTTCAAGATTTGGATGTAGCTTATAATTCAGCAAAAGATAGGTATTCTTTGGATGTGGCGATCGCAAAACTACATCTTGCTAAAGATTGGCATGGTTTAGAGTTACAGTCTGAAGGATTAAAGCAGTTAATTCGTAACTTTGCTCATTCTAATTCAACGCGCCAGGAAAAATTAAGATTAAAAGATTGGCTGCATCTTAGTTTGGCATATGGGTTTAATCCCGAACACAGCGAACAGTTACAGAATTTGGCTACAGAAATAATTAGCCTGCAAGCAGAAGTAAATTGGGAATTACGTTTTTATCAAAAAAATCCCGATTGGACTTGGCAGTGTTTAAAATTTTGGAATATTGCTTAAAGTTTTAACCTTTGGTTAGTTATTAGTTATTAGTTATTAGCTCCCTTTTTTTGCGACATAGCGTAACTTTAACGCGCTATTTATAATAATTCTCGGCATAACTATTGTGTCAATAGCAATCGTTATTAACGAGAATATATATATTAATCAAAAAAACAGTTATCTATTTCAAATTTTGTACTGTATATTTTTTGTTTCAAAGCAAGATGCTTTTAGAGTATCTTACGTTATCTTTAGTAAAGTAAAAGTTTTTTTTAAAGGATACCCAGAGAACACTTCTGTACCGCTTCGCATATAATTCTTTAAAATTATAGTTAAACATTTGATTAAATTAACTCTGCTATTTATTAAATAATTAATTGCCTATTCTTAATTTGGTTGTGAGATCCTGAAGTTTTAGAAAACAAAAAAGGTTTTTCATAGATAGCTTTTAACCTTGGAGTTTTCTAACACTCAAGCAATTTAATACTATTAAAAGTAGAAATTAAGACATGGCTAACGAACTAGCGGGTTTTGCTTCCTTAGCAGCGGATACTTTTGCTGAAGGACCTCAATCGGGGGCAAATGATGGTGAAGGCAATCCTATAGAAGCTAATGGACGGACAGGTCCTTTTGACGGACAACCCGTACAGGGTTTTAGTGGAGTACAGTTTGCTCCAGATAATACGGGTGCTTTCTGGTTTCTATCTGATAATGGCTTTGGCGCACAAGATAATAGTACTGATTATTTATTACGTATTTATCAAGCAGATCCTAATTTTACAGGTATAGAAGACGGTGACGGTAGTGTAGAGATAGAAAATTTTATTCAACTTTCTGACCCTGAAAATTTAATCGACTTCGATATTATCAATGAAGATAGCGAGGAGCGTCTATTGACAGGAGGAGATTTTGATGTCGAGTCTTTTGTCATCGACGACAATGGAGATATTTGGGTGGGTGAAGAATTCGGTCCCTATGTACTTCACTTCAACTCGGATGGTGAATTGCTAGAGGCTCCTATTGCTACGCCTAATGTTACTGCCGATCTTAATACTTTAAACGGTCAAGATCCGATAGTTATCGGGCATCGTGGTGCTAGCGGTTTGTTACCAGAGCATACTTTAGAGGCTTATGCAACAGCGATCGCACAGGGAGCAGATTTTGTCGAACCCGACTTGGTAACAACTAGCGATGGGGTTCTAATTGCCCGTCACGAACCAATTTTAGATGATACTACCAATATCGCCGAGGTATTTGGTGAAGACAGAATGTCTACTAAAATTCTTGATGGCGAAGAAGTAACGGCATACTTCGCCGAAGACTTCACCTTAGAAGAAATTAAGCAGTTAAGAGCCGTTCAATCACGAGATTTTCGTTCTCAAGAATTTAACGAAGCTTTTGAAATTCCTACTTTCCAAGAAGTAATCGAGCTAGTCCAAGAGACAGAAGCCGAAACAGGGGTTGAAGTTGGGATCTATCCCGAAACTAAACATCCTACCTTTTTCGATCTTCAAGATCTATCTTTGGAAGAACCTTTAGTCAAAACCCTGCAAGATACTGGGTTTACCGATCCAAACCGCATTTTTATTCAGTCTTTTGAGTTTCAAAACCTAATCGAACTACAGCAAATGCTAGATGCTGAAGGTTTGGGAGATATTCCTTTAGTTCAACTGTACGGCAATACGACTGATGATGCTAGTCCTGAGTCAGGTTTTTCTGTTCCCTACGACATTCGTTACAATCTCGAACAAGGTAACGATCTAACTGCAATCTACGGTCAAGATTTCGTTGATGCAGTAGAAAACGGCTTATCAGAAGATACTACCTATCGCGATTTAGACAGTGCTGAATTTTTACAGGTTATCGGCGATAAGTATGCAGAAGGTGCTGGACCCTGGAAAAACAATATTATACTTCGCGAAGCATTAGATGAACCCGTAGACGGTAATGGTGATGGTGATGCTGAAGTTACCACTCAGTTAACGGGGGAAATAACTTCTTTTGTCGATGATGCTCATGCTGCGGGTTTGCAGGTACATCCCTACACTCATCGCAATGAAGAACGTTTCTTAACCCTCGATGTAGAAGGAGACTTTCAAACTCCAGAGGAAGAAATACTACAGTATATTGAAGTTGGTTTTGATGGCTTCTTTACTGACTTTCCTGGTACGGGGGTAGCGGTAATCGATTCGGTTACGGGAGAATTTGTACAGTCTCCGCAAAACCCCGACTTAGGCGACGATTTACCAAACTTATCTGGTTCTCGTGGTTATGAAGGAATGGCGTTTAGTCCAGATCGCTCTACTCTATATCCTTTATTAGAAGGAATTGTAGACGGCGATCCTGAAAATGCTTTACGCATCTACGAGTTTGATGTTGAATCTAGTTCTTTTAATGGTTTGGTTGGTTATTACCCTACCACCGAGGGTAATCCTATTGGCGACTTTACTCCCATTAACGATACAGAGTTTTTAGTTATCGAACGGGACAATAATCAGGGAGAAGAAGCGGAGTTTAAAAAAATCTTCAAAATCGATATTTCTCAGGTAGACGAAAATGGTTTTGTCGAAAAAACTGAAGTTGTCGATCTATTAAGCATTGAAGATTCTAACGATCTAAACGGTGATGGCGAGACTACTTACGATATGCCTTTTGTCACCATCGAAGATGTTTTAGTAATTGATGAAGACACAATTTTAGTTGCTAACGACAACAACTATCCTTTCTCTATGGGTAGAGAAGGTGATATTGATAACAACGAGGTAGTGTTAATTGACTTGATGCAGCCTCTAAATTTAGATCCTGCTCTTGGAGTTAACTCGACAACATCCGAACCGCCAGTAAATGTATTCGGTACTGTAGAAGATGACACCTTAGAAGCAGGTTTAGACTTCGATCCTGGCAACAATCTGATTTTGGTTGGAGACGGTGACGATCTGCTCGATCTATCGCAAAGTACGGGTGACAATCGCGCCTATGGTGGTAATGGTAAAGATGTCTTCATCTTAGGTAAAGAAGACCGCGTTTTTGCCGACGGTGATGACGACCAGCTCTTTGTATTATCAGGTGGAGATAACGTAATTACTGGTAATTCAGGCTCAGACCAATTCTGGATTGCTAACGCCGAATATCCCGAATCTACTAATACAATTACCGACTTTACGAGGAGTGAAGATGTAATTGGTCTTGCTGGCTTGGGTATTGGTTACGACGATCTCAGTATTACCCAAACTGATGCAGGAGCATTAATTTCTGCTGATGGTAGAGATTTAGCAATTGTTCGTAACGTTACTGCTGAGTTTTTGGCTGACGAAGAGTATTTTGCCTTTGCTTGATTTAAAGTTCAGTTAAATTATCAGGCGATCGCTTTTTTCATAGAGCGATCGCAAATTGCCGTTTTAATTTTTACCAAAGTTATAAAGAGTTTAAATTTCCCATTTTTCTAATTTATATGCGCTATCCCAAAACATCCATTCAAACTGTGATGCGCGATAAAACACTCGATTCATTAATTCTAATTCTGCAACTGATGCTTTTTCTGCTTCTTTATCTGCTAATTGAATAACATAATTAACTGAAGTCTCAAAATTCTCATCAATGTAAGTATCGATCCATTTTTGATAGGGATTAGCCTTACTATCCGCCTGTTGATAAATATGCTTTCCTACTTCCAAATAAATCCAAAAACACGGTAAAACCGCAGCTACCGTAACCGCAAAACTACGTTGAAATGCCGTAGCAATTAAAAAATCAGTATAGTTCAAACAGGTAGGAGAAGGTTCTGTTGCTAAAGCATCTAAGACTTCAATTCCAAATTCAGCAAAAAAGTTTTCATGTAAACTACGTTCTACAATAATCGCTTCACTTACACTATTAGCAAACTGCAACTGCATATCTGGCTGTGGTGCTTTAGCCGATATAATAGCTAAAACGCGGGCAAATTCACCAAGATAAATACCATCTTGAATTATATAGTGTTGAAATATTTGTTTGTCTAAAGAACCCGCCTCCAGTTCTTTAATAAAAGGCATATTTAAAATAGCCTGATAAATGCGATCGATATTTTTCCAAGCTTGAATAGAAAATTGCACCATAACCTTATTAATTATTTCGCCATTACGATCTAAAATTCAAAATCACTATAACCTCTATACTCGATCTTCATAGTAAAACAAAAATCGAGCGCGATTGCTGCAATTTTCACCCTCGACAATATTTAAACTTAGATTAAAAACAAAACTTCTATGTAAAATAAATATAGTCACTTTTTTAATTACACAATGGTTCTCGCTACTCGCCGAAAGTTCACCATTAAAGAATATCACCAGCTTGTAGATCTGGGTTTTTTTACTGAAAATGACAGGATCGAACTAATCAGAGGAGAAATTATTGAAATGGCCCCAAAAAGAACTCCTCACTCAGTTTGTAATTCTCTGTTATGGAAGAAACTTTATGACTTAGTTGGAAAACAAGCAGAAATCAGAGTCCAAGAACCAATAACTCTTCCTTCAAACAGTGAACCCGAACCAGATGTAGTTATTGCCCAAAAGAAAGTCGATAATTATCTTTCTGCTCATCCTACAGCAGAAGATATTATTTTAGTTGTCGAAATTTCTGATTCTACTCTTAAATACGACAAACAAATTAAATTATCCCTCTACGCAGAAGCAAATATTAATCACTACTGGATTGTTAATTTAGTAGATAATCATTTGGAAGTTTATACTAATCCTTTTAGCGATAATAAAGATAATTTTTACTATAGAAATAAAAGTATATTTTTACCCAATGACCGTATAAAAATACCAAATTTGGATGATATATGTTTAGATTTGAAAGCTTTATTTCCTGTAACTTAAAATGGTGATAGAATTACGAATAGAGAATTTGTTAACAATAGACAACATAGATTTCTAGGTTTTTTACTACAAAGTACAAATTATTATTACTATTCTTACTAATGAAAGAACTAGAAAACTTATCGAATATTTTGGTAGCGCGATCGCCTAAATAGAGAATAGTAAACTAAAAATGTTCTGGGTAGGGCTATATTTCTAGTTAAGTCATAGAAACAATTTGCTCTTGCTACAGTATTTTCCAAGCTTTTAATTGCTCGATAGATAATGAGCAATAATTTTCCTCTGGTTCACGAAACTTGATATCCTGTGTCCAACTATCAGGATTTTGATACAGCAAGTCTAAATTAGCCAGAATTTTTGATAATTTCCAATTCCACCAGCTAAGTTTTATTAATCGTTCGATGGTTTGAGGTTGAAAACGATAGCGAATAACTCGGGCAGGATTGCCAACAGCAACAGCATAGTCTGGTATATCTCTGGCTACTACCGCTTTAGCACCAATCACCGCGCCATTACCTATTTTTACTCCAGACATTATTGTCGCACCCAAGCCAATCCAGACATCATTACCAATAATAGTTGTCCCTTTATTCTGTCCATCTACTAAACGTTGGGGACTTTCAGTAAACATTAGTACAAAGGGAAAAGCGGTAGCTCTAGAAGTAATATGTTCTCCACCACCGAAGATGGTAATATCTTTGGCTAATGAACAAAATCTACCAACTACAACTTTATCCTCTGGCTGCCATAATCCGAAAGTAACTTGCAGATCGCATTACAGTGGGTGAATACACTGTAATGCGATCGTCATTTATATAGTTATTAAGCCAGTACGAGGTCTTATCTCTCTGGTATTCGACAAAAGCCATATGCTGTATCAGCGATCGAGTTTATGTCGGTTGGGTTAACGGTAGCGTAACCCAACAAATCTAAAATTACTGCTTCAATACTTTTTCTAAAGCATCCAATAACAGCAAAACGTTTTCAGGACGGGAATTGTAGCCCATTAGTCCGATACGCCAGACTTTACCGCCTAGTTCGCCCAAACCGCCCGCAATTTCAATATTATATTCTGTTAATAGTTTTTTAGAAATCGCCTTGCCGTCTACTCCATCGGGAATTCTAACCGTAGTTAAAGTAGGCAAGCGTAACTCTTTATCGACATGGCAGGTTAAACCCAATTCCGCTAAACCAGACCATAACATTTCGGCATTTTGCTGATGGCGTTGCCAACGTTGTTCTAAACCTTCTTCGGCTACTATACGCAAAGCTTCTCGTAAGCCATAGTTAGTGTTAATTGGTGCAGTATGGTGATAAACTCGCTGTTCTCCCCAATATTTTGCCAACAAAGACATATCTAAATACCAGTTAGGTACGGGTTTGGCACGATTGTTTAGTTTCTCTACCGCACGACTACTCATGGTAAAAGGACTCGCCCCTGGAGGACAGCCCAATCCTTTTTGGCTACAGCTATACGCCAAGTCTATACCCCACTCATCTATATACAGAGGCACACCACCTAGACTTGTTACGGTATCTACCAGCAATAAGCAATCATATTTACGACACAAATCCGCCACCCCTTCTAATGGTTGACGCGCCCCTGTAGAAGTTTCAGCATGAACTAAAGCTAAAATTGCGGGCTTGTGGGTTTCTAGGTTGGTTTCAATTTCTTCAAGTGAAAATACCTGTCCCCAAGGCTTATTCATCGTACGGACATCCGCGCCATATCGTCCCGCCATATCCACTAAGCGATTACCAAAGTAACCCTTAACCCCAACTAGTACCACATCTTCAGGTTCGACGGTATTAGCCAAAGTTGCTTCCATAGCTGCCGATCCCGTACCCGCTACCGAAATGGTTAGCTCGTTTTCGGTTTGCCACGCATAACGTAATAGATCGCGAATCTCGTCCATCAACGCTAAATAAGTAGGATCTAAGTGTCCTACGGGACTAACGCTAGTGGCTGCCAAAACTCTTGGGTTAACGTTAGCAGGCCCTGGCCCTAACAACAAACGAGGAGGCATATCGAGCTGTTTGGTTTTGATTCGATAGCGATCGCTTATGCGGTTTACCGTATTGGTTTCTGTAGTTGCAACCATCTTTTTAATCTCTAGATCGATAATTTGTTAAATACCTGTCTTTGCTTAGTTTACTTGATGTTTGTAAGAGATAGATGGCAATGCGTGAAGCTAAAGTTAGGTAAAATGCTACCAAGCGAGATCGTTTATTTCTACACATTCCGACCAAGGATAAATTGTCATCATAAGTAAGAACATGAAATAATTAAGTTTGGCATAATAATAAGTCTTGCTAGTTTGTCTGTAAGTTGGGAAATAATTACTTTTCAACTAGCTTGTCTAAGATTGGTAACTGCTCGTTTACATCTAGATTTAAATTAATGATCTCTGCCACCACTAAAATACCCGATCTCAATTTATCTCAAATCAATCAACAATTAGAAAATGCGGAAGCATCATCACTAGTTGAGTGGAGTGCTGAAACTTTTGCTGATGGTTTAGTTATGAGTACTAGTTTTGGTATTCAGGCAGCGGTCATGCTACATCTTGTTACTAGAGTAGTTCCTAAGATTCCCGTAATTTGGGTCGATACTGGTTATCTACCTGCGGAAACTTATAAGTTTGCCGAATCGCTGACTAAAAGACTAGAGCTTAACCTTAAGGTTTACCAATCTCCCTTATCTCCCGCTCGTATGGAAGCTCTATACGGCAAACTTTGGGAACAGAATGATGTAGAAGCTTTTAATAAATACGATTACATCCGTAAGGTAGAGCCAATGCAGCGAGCATTACAAGAGCTACAGGCGACTGCATGGCTGGCGGGGTTACGTCGCAATCAAACCGATCATCGTCAAGGATTGGATAGAGTCGATCGCCAGGATGACCTGTACAAGATTTATCCAATTTTAGATTGGAACGCTAGAGATATTTACAAATACCTTACTGCTTACGATTTGCCGTATCACCCATTTTTCGACTTAGGTTATGTTTCCGTAGGAGACTGGCATTCTAGCCGTCCCCAGACAGCGGATGATGCTAATGGTAGAGATACCCGTTTTCGTGGCTTAAAGCAAGAATGTGGTCTGCATCTACCCGCAACTTTAGGAGAACAAGAAAGCCTTAACTCCAGCAGTCTTTAAAGTCTTGTTTAGTTAAGGTATAAGATAATAAAACTGTTTATAGTTATTAGTTATTAGCTATTAGCTATTAGCTTTTTAGGAATGGAATTATCTCGAATCAGTGAAAACTATAGTTACTGATGTCACCCATGGGTAAATAACCAATCTTGCGATAAATGTGATTGGAAACGGGATTGGCTAGATTGGTGAACAAAAAACAATACTTATAGCGATCGCGCAACTGCCGGCTTACCTCAGCCACACAAGAAGTTGCATAGCCCCTACCCCTATATTCGGGTGGCGTGTAAACGGCATTAATTCTGATTCCATTAGGTGTCGCACCGCTACAGGCTGCCATCGACACAGCTACATTGTCTTGCCAAACAAATAGGCTTTGGTTTTCTAGATGCCGATCGAACCACAACTGGCTGTCTGACTTTGGTGTGTTCTCTCCTAATGCCTCTGTTTCAAAAGCCCGTCCCCAGTCTGTTAGTAAATGGCGATCGTTTTCGACTGCCAACCTCAACTTATCCGTAGCACTATTTATCGACTGCACTGTCTCCAACTGATGTACGCGCATAGCCACATCTAACCTACAAGTTTGTCCCGTTAGGCGTTGCCAACTATCGACAAAAGCTTTGGCTTCAGCCTTGGGTGCAATTACTCCAGGCAAAGATTGAAAATTATTACTTAAATCTCCAACAATTAACTCAACTGCTTCTATTGCGATCGCTTTTGAAAGAATCAATTTACGAGGCGGAGTTTGTATTGCCGTGGCTACTATGGATTTATTATTTTCTACAACTGCTAAATAAGGTTTACTAGCATCATTCTGAGGACGACACAAACCCTTACTAATTCCCAAGATTAAACAGTGAATCGCTTCTGACGAGAGCAAATAACTTTCTACCTGCTGGTAATATTGGACGGGATCGTCAAATTTAATTAGCTTCATATCGAGCGCAACTGTTAAATTCTCTTGCAGAAGCTTATAACTTATAGCTTATAGCTTATAGCTACGAACCAATACCCGATCGTAGAAGCCATTTCACCTAAAACGATCTCAAATCATCTCAAAAAAAGCATCATCTAATTCGTAACCAAATAGCTGCGCCATCGATTTTAAACGCGATCGCTCTGGGATCCCTTGCTGTTGTAGCCAATCTGACAAGACAAAGATCTTATTCATCACAAATATCTCTAAAGCTTCGGGATTATAGATAATACCTTCGCTACGATTAAACTGGTGAGGAACTAGCATTGCGGTGTAGCGGGCTAACTCTCCTGCTTTCCAATCTAATAAAAACGGTAGCCAGGGATAAACCGCATCGAGGCGCACGAACCATAGCCTAATCTCTGGTATTTCCGATAGTTCGCGGGGATCTTCAGGCGATCGCTCTATATCGATGTTAAACTGTAGCTGCTGTTCGTAATCCTCGATTTTTTGTTGTAATAAAAAGGCAATTTGCTCTGTGGCATTAGATAAGTCGAGACTATTAACTGCTGGGGTATCTAAAACTAATTTTATAGTCACAATAAATATTACATAAAGATAGAAAAAGCTCTAACCTATTGAGCTAAGATCGACTCGAACGATTTTTAGAGTACGTCTCAATATTGTTCGACAACTGCTTTTAAGCTAAATAACTATAAGTTTAAGTTCTCAGTGACATTTTAGTCAGTGATTCGTTTGATTTGGCGCAACTCGAACTGGCTAATAGTTCACAAACCTAAATCATACCAACTTATGTAAAGCAGATCGTAGACAATTACATATATTTTAAGCTAAAGTGGTAATGAGTATGTATAAGTTTAAATTTAATCAGCTTCGTCTATGAAAACTCCAGAGGAAAATATAATATCGATCGATTCTCTGGAAGACGCTTTGACTCGTTGTCAAGAACTGGGAATGAGAGTTAGCCGTCAGCGTCGCTATATTTTAGAGTTGCTGTGGGAAAATGAGAATCATCTTTCCGCCAGAGAAATCTACGATCTGCTCAACCAACAGGGCAAAGAAATCGGTCATACATCGGTGTATCAGAATTTGGATGCTCTATCAGCAGCAGGGGTAATCGAATGCTTAGAACGTTCAGATGGCAGATTGTACGGAAACATTAGCGATTCTCATAGTCACGTTAATTGTTTAGATACTAATCAAATTATCGATCTAAAAATCGAGCTACCTAAATCATTCATTTCTCAAATTGAAGCGCAAACGGGAGTTTCAATTACTGATTATCGAATTGACTTTTTCGGTTATAAAAATTCTCCTCAAGAAAAATAAAAGAGGCGTTGCTTTTGGTTGGGTTATAGGCAATTAATCGAGTGAACAATAAGAATAAAGCACGAGCAAAAGTATGGCGGTTTGCTGCTGAGTCTGCTAAAGACAGAAGTTAGTTCGCCCAGATGTAGCATATAGATCCGATCGAGTAATAGCAAAAGATAATTTTTGTAAGGAATTGAAAAAAACTTGTGTCGAACGTTACAAAAGTGCGAAAATATTAGTTCTGCGCTGAAATTGAGTTGGTAGGCAGATTATATCTGTAAGCTAAATTGTTAATGGCTTTGTTGTTGACTTATGTTGTCGCTATAGCTAATTTGCCAAATTATAATTAATAATTAGTCGATCGCGCCGTTTATGTTTAATTTTTAATTTCGATTCAAAAAATGAGAAAACAAATCTTATCTGGTAGATGCAGAAGAATCCCAACTACCATAGCGATGGCGAGGGAATTAGCTCTTTAGATAGGCAGCCGTTAATCATACCAACCAGATCTAATGAAAGAATTATAGTAGCGATCTTAGCTAAAAGATCTTGCCGTCTGTCGGCAGTTAAAATAGCAATTATTGCGTTTTTTTACAGTTTAAATGCAATATTTAGATCCTCAATCGCGATCGCAAACGCTAAGATAAAAAAAGAACCTCAAACTAGAAAAAACAAGATAGTAAAAATCCTCCTGGCATTTATATAAGAAGAGAATATGGTTCAGACTCCGATCGAAAAAAAAGTATCCAAAGTAGAAAATTTAAAAGAACGCAGTAATTTTCTAAGAGAACCTCTTTTAACCGAACTGAAAGAAGATACAACGCATTTTAGTGAAGATGCGATTCAAATCCTTAAGTTTCACGGTTCTTATCAGCAAGATAACCGTGACAATCGTGTAAAAGGTCAAGAAAAAGACTACCAGATGATGTTGCGTACCCGCTCTCCAGGGGGATACGTTCCACCAGAACTGTTTTTAACTTTAGATCGTTTATCCGAAGAGTATGGCAATCATACTCTAAGAGTAACGACTCGCCAAGGGTTTCAGATTCACGGGGTTTTGAAGAAGAACATCAAGGTAGTAATTCAAAATATCTTGAGAAATATGGGTTCTACCCTAAGTGCTTGTGGAGACGTTAATCGCAACGTTCTGTCTCCTCCAGCCCCGTTTAAGAACAAGCCTGAATATCAGTATGCTTTTCAATATGCTAATAATATTGCCGATCTGTTAAATCCTCAAAGTGGTGCTTACTATGAGATTTGGCTTGATGGAGAAAAGGCAATTAGCGTAGAAGAAGCTCCAGAGGTAAAAGAGGCAAGAAAAAGTAAAGGCAGGGGAATGATTGTCGAAAATAGCCCCGAACCAATTTACGGTGAGCAGTTTATGCCCCGTAAGTTCAAAATTTGCGTTACCGTTCCTGGAGACAACTCGATCGATATCTATACCAACGATATTGGTTTGGTGGTGATAACTGATAAAAACGGAGAATTACAGGGCTTTAACGTTTTAGCTGGAGGTGGCTTAGGTCGCACTCACAACAAAGAAGAAACCTTTGCACGAATTGCTGATGAAATTGGCTATGTCGATAAAGAAGATGTTTACGATTTAGTCAAGGCAATTGTCGCTACTCAAAGAGACTATGGCGATCGCTTTAATCGCCGTCATGCCAGAATGAAATATCTAATTCATGACTGGGGTGTTCAAAAATTTAAAGACAAAGTTGAAACTTATTTCGGTAAAAAGCTTAAAGCATATAAAAAGCTACCCGAATGGCAATACAAAGATTTTCTCGGCTGGTACGAACAGGGTGATGGCAACTGGTTTTTCGGCATTGGGGTAGAAAATGGGCGTGTTAAAGATGAGGGAGCTTTTCAGCTAAAAACAGCCCTTAGAGAAATTGTTTCTCAGCTAAACGTGCCAATGTTCTTGTCCGCCAATCACAATATTATTCTTGGTGATATCTCTCCAGAACACAAAGAAACAGTCGAAAACATTTTAGTAAATCGAGGTATAGAAACCAATCCCCAGGCGATCGAGCCGTTAACTAGGTATTCGATGGCTTGCCCCGCTTTACCTACCTGTGGACTAGCTGTTACTGAATCCGAGCGAGTTTTACCTGGAATTACCGATCGCATCAGGGCATTATTGAATAAACTAGGAATGGTAGACGAACACTTCGTGATTCGCATGACTGGGTGTCCCAACGGCTGCGCTCGTCCCTACATGGCAGAGCTTGGATTTGTTGGCAGTGCGCCAGGTAAATACCAAATTTGGCTAGGAGGCACACCAAACCAAACCCAGTTAGCTCAACCCTACGAGCAAAAAATGCCCATAGAAGATTTAGAAACCTTCTTTGAGCCTATTTTCGTGTTCTTCAAGCAGAATCGTAAATCAACTGAAAGCTTTGGTTCATTTTGCAGTCGCGTGGGATTCGATGCCATTCATAATTTTTCTGCAAACTATACAATAGGAAGCTATATGGATACAGATACTACTCCCAAACGCAAATTTCGTAAAAATCAGCGTCGCGTTAGCGTTCCTGATGATGTCTTTCCGCGTTTGAAAGAGATTGCCGAAAAAGAAGGCAGACCGATGAATCAAATTATTGCTGATGCTTTGAGTGATTATTTTACTAAAAGTAAAGAAGCTTGAACGAGATCTATCTCGATTGAGATTGTCTAAAGTATAAGCACTATAAGTACTAGTTCAGCTTTGTATAAGTCTTGTATTTTGGACTAATCCATCTCAAATTTTTGTAATTAAATTTTAGGCTGCTATTGAGCAGCCTTTTTTTTGCTTAGTTGTAAAGTGGGCATTACCACTAATTACAACAGAAAACGATTTAAACAATAGTGCAACGCCTTTGAGTAATTAGTAATTCTTAAATGGATAGAGTTTATTTATCAATTTTTGCTCTCTGTTTCAAGAGGAAGAGTAACAGTAAACTTAGTATTTCCAGGAAGAGTCATCTTACCCGATAAAAGTTTTATTGAAATATCTCCATTATGTTGCTCGACAATCTGCTTGGCGATCGCCAAACCCAATCCAACACGATCTGGCGAAGATTTGGTAGTAAAAAATGGATCGCAGAGTTTTTTAAGTACTTCTGGAGAAATACTCTTCCCCGTGTCGATAATATCTACTATCAAGTTGTTTTCCTTTTGATAGATGTTGATAGTTAGTATCCCGTGAGTCCCGATCGCATCAACCGCATTTTGAATCAGATGAAACCATACTCTTTCTAATGCTTCGGGATAGCAATAAATACTCGAAACATCGCCATAATGCTTGATGAGTTGAATACCCTCTGGCATTTTTGGCGCGATCTCTTTTACTGCTTTATCCAGGGTGTGTTTAATGTTAGCCTGACGTTTTTCTAATTTCGTTTTAAGATCCCCACAGTAGTCTTCAAACGCAGAAATCACTTTGCTGACTTTGGTGGTAGATTTACTAATGATGGCTACACTATGGTTTAGATTAACAATTAGGTAAGCATTGTCTAGAACTTGCCAATAGTTTTCACTAGTCAACAGAGGCATTAAATCTTCTATCTCTTCGTTAAATCCTAGTTCGATTAAAATATTGGCAATTTTATCAGCATCATTTAACTTGAGTGTTTCGAGTTTAGCTATAATTTTTGTTTTTAGTTCTTGCTTTGCTTCTGGAGATAATAGTAAATTAACCCGATCGTCTGCTGCTTGCTTTAGTAGAGCAACAAAATATTTTTGCTGTTGAGGAGACATCTTTGCCAAAAAAGTTGGTATATTGGCTAAACTGGCTTCTCCAAACTGCTTTATTTCGTTAATAGTATTGTCGATTGTTGCTATGGGATCGTTCACTTTATCGGCGATCCCTAAAGTAATCTTTTCTAATGCAGAACGTTGCTCAAATGCAGCTATTTGCTTTTGGTTTTTTTCCAGCTTAATTACAGTCTGTTTTAAATGTTTATTACTAGATTTAAGCTGTTGTTCTAACTCTTTGATTGCTAGCTGATGCTGGATTCGCATCAAGACTTCGTGCATCTGGAATGGCTTTGTAATATAGTCAGCAGCACCTACGGCAAAAGCTTTTACCTTGTCTATGGCTTCGCTAACAGCACTGATGAAGATTACAGGAATATCTTTAGTTACAGGATCGCTTTTTAATTGTTTACATACCTGATAACCATCTAATCCAGGCATCATAATATCTAACAATATTAAATCGGGAGGATTGATTTTTGCAGCAGAAATAGCTAGTTTACCATTAGGAACTGGTCTAACTTTGTAGTCATATTCAGTTAAAATATCTACTAGCAAATGTAAATTTTGGGGTGTATCATCTACAGCTAAAATATTATTTAACTTTCGAGCAGCCATTAGCTTTTTCATTGTTTATTGGATTTAATATTAATCTAGAGTAAATAATAAATAAACTTATTGTAACTTTAAAAGTTAAATTTCAGTCTTAATTTACATCGATCGAGAACGTTTCGATCGATCTACTTTCTAAAAAATAAACTGTCGATTGCCTTTGTTTACAATTACTAACTATATATAATTGATTCTTTAGAGAAATAGCTCGAATATAGCAATAGTTAAGGGATTAAAGTCTAAATTTAGATATTTTCTGTTTATGTATAGCATAGTCTTAAATATTTCGTCATCGTTTGCTATAGCTTATTTATCAAAACCCGTTGCTAATAATAAAATGTTTAAAAAACTTCAAAATAAGATTGCCAAAAACTTCAAACATAATTTAACAAATTCTGCTATTGCTAGTTTTGTTTAATTGAAATTGAGCTTGCAAGGGAGTAGCACTGTGACTAAGAACGGTGAACTTTGAGTCAAAGATGCTCCAAATTGATAATTCTAGAACTTTTCAGTGATAAAATCGAGCTTTAGGAGCGAGCATTCCCTTTTTACTTAAAATTAGTACTATAGACTTAGCTTAAATTGAAAGTTGGTTAGAAAGTATCTGTGGAAAATATTTTGGCTGGTTTATCGTTAGCTATCTGGTTATTTTTGCTGTTATTTTGGGGTAATTTTTGGCGAGGGGATCGACGTATCGAAACTGATTTAGAGGTTTTAGCTAACTATCCAACCGTTTGCGCGATCGTTCCAGCTAGAGATGAAGCAGAAAGTATCGAGACTAGTTTGACATCTTTAGTGAAGCAAGATTATCCAGGTAAATTTTTCATAGTGCTGGTTGATGACAATAGTAGCGATCGCACGGGAGAAATAGCTCGCTACACTGCTGAGAAATTAAATAAAAGCCAACAGTTAACAATTGTTTCAGGAAAGCCTTTAGCCCCAGGCTGGAAAGGTAAACTATGGGCAATGCAGCAGGGGGTCGCCGAGGCGCGATCGCAATCTACACCCGATTATTTTTTGCTTACCGATGCAGATATTAAACATCCTGCGGATAATATTACACGATTGGTTGCCAAAGCAGAAAGTAAACAGCTAGATATGGTTTCGCTAATGGTACTATTGCGCTGTCAGAGTTTCTGGGAAAAATTGCTAATTCCGGCCTTTGTGTTTTTCTTTCAAAAGCTCTATCCATTTGCTTGGGTAAATAACCAGAATAAATCTTTAGCTGCTGCTGCGGGAGGATGTATTTTAATTAGTAACCAGGCTTTAACAGAAATAGGTGGTATCGCAACTATCAAAGATGCTCTAATCGATGACTGTTCTCTAGCTAAAGCGGTTAAGTCCAAAGGGAAAAACATCTGGCTTGGCTTGAGCGAAACTACCACTAGCTTGAGAGGATACGATAGTTTATCTGTAATTTGGGATACTATTGCCCGTACTGCCTACACCCAGCTAAATTATTCACCCCTGCTGTTAGTCGGTACGGTTATCGGGATGGCGATGGTCTATTTAGTTGCTCCTGTGTGTTTGATAGTTGGCATTTTTACTCTTGACTGGCTACTAATTACAACGTCAATACTTACCTGGTTGCTAATGATCTGGGCTTATTTACCGACAATTAAACTATATAAATTATCAATTATCTGGGCTTTTTGTTTACCAGCGATCGCCTTATTCTATACCTTAATGACCATCGACTCGGCAATAAAATACTATCGTGGTCGAGGTGGTGCATGGAAAGGAAGAACCTATGGTTGACTGTTGACTGTTGACTGTCGATTGTCGATCGATTGCTTTAAACCGAACTAACGTTAAAATATATTGTCCTGTGAGTGAGGATCTATTTACCGATGCGCGTTCTTCTAATTTATCCCGTTTTTCCTCAAACCTTTTGGTCTTATGACAAAATTCTCGAACTAGTCGATCGCAAGGTATTGTTACCGCCTTTGGGAATGTTAACCGTTGCAGCTATTCTTCCTCAAGAATGGGAATTTAAGTTAGTCGATCGCAATATTAGGGAAGTCAGCGAAGCAGAGTGGGAATGGGCCGAACTAGTTATCTTCTCTGCCATGATCGTACAGAAATCAGATCTTTTAGAGCAGATTAAAAAAGCTAAAAAGCGTAATAAATTAGTAGCGGTAGGGGGGCCCTATGCTACCTCTCTACCCAATGAACCAAAGACTGCGGGGGCAGATTTTCTGATTTTAGATGAAGGAGAAATTACTCTGCCTTTATTTGTAGAAGCGATCGCTAAAGGCGCAACTAACGGTACTTTCCGCGCTACCGAAAAGCCAGATATTACTATTACACCCGTCCCTCGCTACGATCTATTAGAACTCGATGCTTACGATTCAATGTCGGTGCAGTTTTCCCGTGGCTGTCCGTTTCAGTGTGAGTTTTGCGATATTATCGTGCTTTATGGACGCAAACCCCGCACTAAGAACCCCGCACAGCTACTAAAAGAGTTAGACTATCTTTACGAATTGGGCTGGCGACGTTCGATCTTTATGGTGGATGATAACTTTATTGGCAATAAGCGCAACGTAAAGCTACTGCTAAAAGAGTTAAAAGCTTGGCAAGAAGCACATCAGTATCCTTTCGACTTTAATACCGAAGCCTCCGTCGATCTAGCTAGCGATCCCGAACTGATGCAGTTGATGGTGCAGTGTAATTTTAACGCGGTATTTTTAGGCATCGAAACCCCTGACGAGTCTAGTCTTCAACTAACCAAAAAGTTTCAGAACACTCGTAGTTCTCTAGCAGATACCGTAGACCAAATTATTCGGGCTGGTTTACGTCCAATGGCGGGCTTTATTATTGGCTTTGATGGCGAGAAAAAGGATGCGGGAAAAAGAATTATTGATTTTGTAGAAGAAGCTGCAATTCCTACCGCGATGTTTGGGATGTTGCAAGCCCTACCTCTAACAGCTTTGTGGGATCGTTTAGAACGAGAAAATCGTTTACGAGACAGCACTCGACTAGACATCAACCAGACTACCTTGATGAACTTCATTCCGACTCGCCCTATTGAAGACATTGCCAATGAGTATATCGAAGCATTTTGGACGCTGTACGAACCCAAAACCTATTTAGATCGAGTATATCGTTGCTTTCTCAAACTCGGTACACCACAGCACGAATCGACTTTTACAATGCCCAACCGGGTAGATATTCGCGCCTTAGCTATTGTAATCTGGCGACAGGGAATTAAACGTAATACTCGCTGGAAGTTCTGGCATCATTTATTTGGCATCTTTCGTCATAATCCGGCGGTATGGGAACACTATTTAACTATGTGCGCCCACAACGAACACTTTTTAGAATACCGTCAAATTGTACGAGATGAGATCGAAGCCCAGTTGGCAGAATTTCAAATGCAAGAAGCATCCATACAGCAGAATATTCCAAAAGAAGTAGATGCTGTCGCTTAAGAATACCTGAAAAATACGGGAGATTGATAGCCCTCTGCATTTATGCGAGGGTGGAAAAGCGAAGCAGCGCGGTCTTGGGGAGGGGCTGTCGCCCGCCAGTCGTCTCCCCACAAAGGCGATTCGGTTTGCCGCATGTCGTTTATATGCGGAGTTGGTTTCCCCGCAGCGCGTACGCGCAGATCGTCGTCTGACGACGACTGGGACGCGAAGCGTCCGCAGCGACTGCTTCTTGAAGCGACTCGTGGGATTTTAATCCCACGTATCTTTTTCTAATCTTAATTTATCAATCATTTCCTCAATAACTTGAGTCATAGTTTTATCTTTTTGCTCGGCATAAAGTTTTAATTTACTTTTACGTTTTAAGCTTAATCTTATTGTGAAGTTTTCTTTGTTCATGTTATTGCATTGTATTTGCACAATAAAATTTTATCATGACGGAATATAGAACACAGAAAATCCTGTTAACAGGAAAAATAAACGACGAACTGAGCGACTATTTTATTTGGCAAGCTCATTAGTCAAATAGCCTTTACAATTCGGTTTTGTATCAAGTTAGACAATCTCATTTTGAGTCGTGTCCAACTTACACCTTTTTCGATAAAAATGACTGCTACGGAGTAGCGTACAAAGATAGATTGGTTAAAGTCAGCTACGCTCAATTGTGTAAAGATTTCAAAGATAATAAACATTATCAAGCACTAGGAGGTCAGTCAGTCCAACAATGTATCAAATCGGTGGTTGAAGGAATCATCAGCTATAATAAGCTGATCCGTTGTTGGTGGCGAGGTGAATTAAATAATAAGCCAAGAATCCCAGGTTACAGGACTTCTAAAGGGATGTACCAAGTAGCGTTTACGTCACAAAACACAACTTACGATGATGTCTCAAGCTCATGCAGGTTAAGTGTTTCAAGAGAGAATAAATCAGAACTAACGATTTCTGAATTAGTTATTCCTGGTGGTGCAATTTTTAAATCCGAACAGCTATCAGAAGTTAGGATCGTACCTGCCAATGGTCAATTGTGGGCTGAATATATTTACAAAATTGAGTCAGTTAAAGCCAACGGATTAGATTACTCTCAAGGCATAGGAATTGACCCTGGAGTAACTAATTGGTTATCAGTTCTTTCAACTAAAGGTAAGAGTTTTATTGTTTGTGGCAAAAAGATTAAGTCAATCAATCAACGCTACAACAAAGCCGTAGCTGACTATAAAAAAGGTAAACCTCAAAATTACTGGGACGATTATTTAGATCAATTGACTCATAAGCGTAATTGCCAGATGCGCGATGCAGTAAACAAAGCTGCTAGATTTATAATTAATTACTGTCTGAATCATGGCATTGGCAATGTTGTTTTTGGCTGGGGTCAAGGAATAAAAACTGAATCCAATCTTGGTAGGAAAAACAATCAGAACATAGTTCAGATTTCCACTTCAAGGCTAAAGAATAGGATTAAAGAATTAGCCTTGGCAGTAGGAATTGTCTTTACTGAGACCGAAGAGGCGTATTCTTCCAAAGCAAGCTATCTCGATAACGATCTTGTACCAAAATTTGGTGA
Source organism: Waterburya sp. (assembly GCA_965214815.1). Classification (GTDB taxonomy): domain Bacteria; phylum Cyanobacteriota; class Cyanobacteriia; order Cyanobacteriales; family Xenococcaceae; genus Waterburya. Next base: position 4,688,348 of record CBDCCL010000002.1, on the reverse strand, counting down.
AAAACCCAGTGCGTACAAATTCAGCGGAAGAAGAATAACTAGGGGAACTTATAAGTCAGCAGCAGGAATAATCTGTAGTGCGGATATCCATTATATTCCCCTTTATTTTAATAATAAACAACAACAACAATGGACGCATTTTTTTCTGTTGAGTAAAGTTACAATTACCTACAAATATTATTCAACAATAAGTATTATGCTGTATAGTTAATTGCATGATGCTCACACTACAGAAAGGAACTGACCCATACACCAATAAAACCATCTGGGTAATGCTGGATGAAGACTATCAGGTAGTCGAACCGATACAGCGTTATCTGACTTCTTTATGCGCTACCAAGTCGCCAAATACAGTACAGGCTTATGGAACTGACTTGAAAAGATGGTGGGAGTTTCTCCACCATAAATGTTTAGATTGGCGTAATGTCAATCTTCATCAAGATTTAGAAGACTTTGCTTACTGGCTGAGGGTAGGAGATACAAAAGTGATTTCTTTACAGCCAGTAGAAGCGGATAGATCGGAGAAGACTATCAACAGGGCGATTACTGCCGTGTCAACTTTCTACGACTATCACTTGTGTAATAAAACAGTCGATTTTAGCCAGTTTGAAAGGTTTCATGCAGTCTACAAGACGGGAAATACCAGAGTCGGCACTACAGGCATCTTGACTGGTATTGCTAAAGCGAAACCAACTAGAGAAAAGTTAGTCAAGCTCAAGGAAACCAAGAAATTTCCAGGCTGTCTAACCGACGAGCAAGTAGAAACTTTGGTAGATGCCTGTAGCAATCTTAGGGACAAACTAATGATTCTAATGTTCAACGGAACTGGCATACGCAAAGGCGCATTATGTGGCTTGAAACATGAAGATGTTGGGGATTTCGGAGATTACTTTGTTCGAGTAATCAGACGGGAAGATAACCCGAATGGTGCGTTAGTTAAGACTTCTGAGCGAACGATACCCGTAACTAAAGAACTGCTTCAGCTATACGACGAGTACTTGATGAAAGAGTATCCAGGCGTAAATTCAGAATATGTGTTTGTCAATATTTGGGAAGGTAATATTGGTGCGCCAATAATGCTGACACTACCGAATAAAATACTCGATAATTTACAGAAAAAAACGGGTATTGAAGTCTATCCGCACTTATTTAGACATACCTACGCCACTCGACTTCTACGGGCAGGATATGCACTAGAAAGAGTCCAGCATTTACTCGGTCACGCCAGCATAGCGACCACGTTAGATGTCTATTCTCATGTTATCGAAGAAGCAAATTTATGGGAAGTAATTGAAAGAGAAGAAGAATGAATTTAAAGCAATTTAATTGGTCATCAGAAGAATATGATGGCTTATTTGAAAAAAAAGTACCATCTCAGTTATTACAAAATCCTCTGCTGCAAAAAGATATTTGGCAAACTAAAGAAGATTTAGGATTAGAAACTCACGAACACCAAAAGTTTTTAACAATCAACTTCAGAAAAATTCAGCCATCGTGGTTAAATTTATTGGCAAAGCTTTATGTACTGACAAGAGCTAATTTAAAACTATCAATACAGTATATAGCAAATGATGTTGGTCATCTTAGAAAATTTGCCAAATTTCTAAAAGAAAAACACATCGACAACATCAAATATATCAATAATGACCTGTTTGAAGATTTTGATTACTGGATTCACAAAACTGGGGTCAAAGAAAGAACAATCTCTGTTCATTACACAACTTTGGAAATTTTTTTTAATACTTGTAGAACAGAAGGCTGGCTTGATATCAATACATATTGGTTCAGAGGAAGAAAAACACCACCAAAGCCAAAAAATGATGAGATTGATTATATTCCCGAAAAAGTGTGGAATCAATTAGAAGAACATTTACATCATTTTCCTGAACCCATGCAAAGAAAGGTTTTAATAATTAGAACTTTGGGATTAAGAATTGGAGAATTACTAAATTTACCATTAGGTTGCTTGAGAAAAAGGGGGCAACAATGGCGATTAAGATTAAAAGAGACTGAAAAGTTTAAGATAGAAGACGAACTACCAGTTCCTCTAGACTTAGTACCAGTAATAAAAGAGCAACAAGAATATATTAAGGAAAATCTTGGAGATAGTTATAAAAAATTATTTTGTAGTAATAACTACAGTAGAGATTTTAATTATGTTCCTGTTGCGAGAGTAATGTACATCGGAACATTCAATCGTTGGTTAAATAAATTGGCTGGGGAGTGTAATATTTGTTCAAAAGATGGAAAGATTTGGCATTTTAGTTCCCATCAATTCCGACGCACCGTAGGAACAATCATGACCAATGCAGGTGTAAGAGATTTAATTATTCAAAAGTATCTCAGACACCGCAATCCTGATATGCAAAAGCACTATAAGCATCTTCTTAAAAAAGTAATAGGAGAAGAATATCAAGAATTAACCAAAGAAAAAAACTTCGTCAACATTGAAGGAAAAATAGTAAGTACTCATAAACCTCAAGACGCAATTGAAGAGTATATGCGATTGCGTTTGCACCAAATAACTACTCAACAGGGAGAGTGCCACAGAAGTAACCTTAAAAATCCTTGCCCCACAGTCAATGGTTGCTGGCGTTGTGGAGATTGGATGACATCGGAAAGAGATTTACCTTACTTGCAACAAGATCTTGAAAGATTAAAAGATGAATTAGAAAAGGCTGACAAGTTGGGCATGGTCAGAGTAGTAAAAGAAATTCAGAAGGATATTAATTATCTTCAAATAAGAATCAATGCTTTAAAAGAGGTAGTCAACAATGATTAAAGTAGACTGGGCAAATGATTACAATAAAGATTTTACTTGTCCAAAGTGTAATGAAGGTATTTTATACTTAGCTGGCTCTAATGCTCAAAACAAAAAATGTTTTAGATGTAGTAAATGTAAGAGAAAAACTAATGATTCTATTAGCATTAGTAAAAAATATTTTGATTCTAGATTAAAAGCCTATGGTTTAGCTTGTCCTAATGAAAATTGCAATTCCAGAATAATTGTTTTAAAACAGATACAAGATGGTAAAAAACATTTTCAATGTAAGATTTGTGAAGCTACGGCAGCAGAATCAAATGATTTATCCAAAAATAATTTGAGTAAATATGCTCAAAAAAGAATTGCATTAAAAATATTTATTTTTGAAGAAGATCTATGGGATTTAAGATCTATTAACTCTTTAGTAGCAAATAGTAAAAGAAGTAAATATATTATCAATTTTGGTGAAGTAAAATTAAATTGGTTTAAATTACTCTCTAAAAAATATATTTATCATTTATGTAAACTCAACAAACCTTTCGGCACTATTGAAAAATACTTGATTGGCTTTAGACGTTTTTCAGATTATTTATTTGCAAAACATATATTAAAATTTGAATCCATTAATAGAGATTTAATTCTTGACTTTATAACATGGGAAAATGCTACTGATGAAACGATAAGAACTAAGCTTAGGAGTTTAAGACAATTATTCATTACTGGTAATATACAAGGTTGGTTTGAAATTGACCCAGACATTATTAGAGATAGTGATTACCCAAAACAGAAGGTAAGCAATCCAGATCCTATACCCGATACAGTTCGAGAACAGATAGAAAAAAACCTACACAAACTTCCAGACCCGATTGCTCGAATGTGGATTGTCTGCTTCTTTGCTGCCATGCGACCTTACGAACTGGCATTACTAAAGAAAGATTGTTTGGAGCAGGTAGGTGATAAGTGGAAATTAATTTGGTGGCGCAAAAAGGGTAAGAAATTTCATCAACATTCTGTTCCGATTACAACAACCATAGCTAAAATTGTTCAAGAACAGCTTGAATATATAGAAGACTTATGGAGCAAAGATTGGGAATATCTATTTTGTCATTATCAAAATATTTCTCAGTCAGACCTTAATCATCCCCGATTAAAACCAGTCAGAAAAGTTATTCCTAGAAATGGAAGTCCTTTAACAAAAGCTATTCGCACACTCATTAGAGCAGAAGACATTAGGGATGATAATGGCGAATTAGGTAAATTTCAAACTCGTTTAGTAAGAGAAACTAGGCTAACCGAACTCTTTCTGAAAGGACACGATTTATCAGTTGTTAGTGCTTGGGCTGGACATAGGCGATTAGCTACTACAACTAACTTTTACACTCAAGTAACTTGCGAACAAATAGAAAAAGAAGCAGGTCATATTCAGTCTGCTTTAGTCAATGCCGATGGCAAGAAAATCTACTACGAATCGATGCCCAAATCCTTTTGGGACAATCCAGTTGCTCATGAGTTAGAAGTTGCTGGTACTCACGTTAATACTCCTATTTATGGTTATTGTGGATTAGATTTAGATGAAGAGTGCGACAAATTTCGCGCCTGCTATACCTGCCGTTTCTTTGTTGCCAAACCAGAGAAGTTATCTCAATACCTCAGCCTCAGAGATGAGTTGAGGGAAAAACAGGAAAGAGCTTTAGCTAATGGTCATGGGGTCTTAGTCGAGCAGTTTGCCAGACAAGCCGACCAATTAGATAAAATCATTGCGTCGTTACAGGAGGCAGCATGAGCAACGGTAACGATGAAACCAAAGAGTTTAGAATCAATAATCTCAAAAAGACTCAGGAACAGAGGAAGCAAGATTCTCAAAACAAGGTCTATCAAGCTATCGAGCGATTGCAAAAGCTTAACGCCAAAATCAACTTTCATACTGTAGCTAGAGAAGCGCAAGTCAGTGTTAGTTATCTCTACAAATATCCAGAGCTGAAGCAGCATATAGGGGAGTTGAGAAGCAAACAAAACTCGTTACCCGTCTCTCCCGTAGCCAGACCTAATTCTACATCCCACGGCAAAGTAGTCACCCGTCTTCAGGAAAGAATTAAAAAGCTAGAAGCGGAGAATAAGGAACTTAAGAAAAAGTGTGAAGCCTTAGCTGGTCAAGTTTATCGAGTTCATCATTTAGAGTCTCAGGTAGAAAGATTACAGGAGCAAAATGAAGATTTGAAAGACAAGCTAGGCGAACAAGAGATAGCGAAGAAAGTAACACCTATTAACAAAAAGAGAAAAACTAAGTCGGTTACTTCTGAATTAGATGAACTAGGAATTAGTTTGAATCCAACCCTAAGCAAAACTATCAAAGCTGCTACAGACGAAACCGTATTGGCTGCCATAGAAGCTCTTAAAGACCAGTTAACTAGACGAGATATTCCTAACCCTGGTGGCTACCTAAACAACGCAATTAAGGAGAGTTGGACGAAAGCAGAACCAATGTCTAAGCCTACAAAGACTACTCCGCAATCTAAGATTGTCTCTGCTAAAGACAAACCGAACAAAAAGCTAATGTCTAGCGACAAACTAAAGAAATTAAGTAATTTATTCAATAACCAAGATGACTGATAATAATCTCCCCCCAACTAATATAGAAGCTGAAGAAGCCATACTAGGAAGTATTCTATTCGACCCTAGTGCTATCAGTATTGCTGCTCCTATTCTGCCAACTGAGGCATTTTATATTGCTGCCCATCAGCAGATTTATAAGGCAGCATTAGAGCTTCATAATCAAGACAAGCTAACAAACCTATTAGAGGTTTCAACTTGGTTAAAAGACCACAAATTATTAACTAAAGCGGGAGGTAGTGCTAAGTTGGCTAAACTGCTTAACCAAACTATTTCTGCTACCAACATCGACCGCTACATTGCCTTGGTTTTAGAAAAATACCAACGCCGTCAACTGATATCAGCAGCTAACGAAATCGAAGCTTTGGGGTACGATAATGCCACTGAACTAGAAGAGGTCTTCAATACTTCACAAGAGAAGATATTTAATCTTACTACCAACAAACAAGACAAGTTTAAACCTCTACCTATTGGTGACTGTCTGGCATCCGTATTCGAGAAAATAGAGCAGGGTTCATCTCCAGCATTTCCTACTGGACTAGATGATTTAGATGCCTTGATTGGTGGGCTAATCAAACAGGATCTAATTATCATTGCAGCCAGAGCGAGTATGGGCAAAACCTGGCTAGCTTGCCATCTAGCTAATCATATTGCTACCGAACACCAAAAGCCTGTAGTTTTCTTTTCGGCGGAAATGTCCAGCGAACAATTAACCAAAAGATTTCTCTCGATGCACACGGGCATTGATTCTCATAGGCTCATGCACAACCAGATTTATGAAGACGAATATGATGTTTTGGTTAGTGGATTAACCGAATTAGCCGAACTACCCATCATCATAGATGATACTCCTGCCACTCAACTAACCCCTGCCAAAGTTCGTTCTGTGCTGCGTAGAATCCGTTCAGACAAAGGCGAATTAGGCTTGGTAGTCTTAGACTATATTCAAAAGCTTGGCGATAGAGCAGCAGGCAATAGAGCGCAAACAGTGGGTAAGTTTTCAGGAGCGTTTAAGGATATTGCCAAAGAGTTTGATGTTCCCTTTGTCGCTCTGGCTCAAATTAACAGAGGTGTTGAATCACAAGCAAACAAACGTCCCTTAATGTCTGATATTAAAGATAGTGGCGATATCGAGCAGGATATGGACTTGGGGCTACTGCTGTATCGAGATGACTATTACAACCAAGATGCTGAAGAAGCGGGAATTATGGAGATAATTGTCGGCAAAAATCGCAATGGTTCTACTGGTACTTGTCGAGTTAATTTTGACCCTAGTACTGGTCAATTCGCGGGTGTCGTTCGCGGAGCGTTGCCGTAGGCTTATCGCCACTCACAATATCCCACCGCATCTTAATTGTATGTATAATTCAATTGAAGTAAATAACTTATTATGGAAAATATACACGACAATAGAACGTCCGTATATCAGCGTCACATAAATTTTGGATTATATAATATTAAAGCATCAGGAAACATTCTCAGAAAAGTAGCCGTACATTTAGGGATATCTCTAGCCGAGGCGGGTAAGGCAGCTTTGACACTGCCTAAGCGTTACACTCTCGATATGATGCGTAGAGTATATCGTAAAAATGGAGAAACACGGCTTCAGCCTGTTTCGGAATAACATTTTAGAATCCTTGTTTTTCAAAGCAAGGAGATGTCAATTACTACAGATGATTAGCCCAAAGTAGAGAAAAGGTATGCCTTATCTCTACTTGTGTAATTTGCTCTAAATTATCGCGATTATTAATTCTTAAAACATATTTTAAATCGCTGTTGACTACAGGTTACTATAATTCGTAAGGTTTCGATCGCGCCCTATTATCACTCATTCAGTATGGTAGACACATTGCACCCCCAAGCAACAGCCGAGCGTTTCAGACAGCTACAAAATCAGCTACGAGAATGGACGAAATCTCCTGAGGAGGGCAAGCTGTGGCAGAGTGTAGATATTTTCGACCAAGACGACTACGATATCTTAGTTATTCCTTCTTTTAGTGTCGATCAGCAGGTAGGAGACAAGGTATCGGGATTTTTGCACTACGAAGAAAGATTGCTGTTTTCCCTGATCCGCTTGCGTAATCCTTTGACTAGAGTAATTTATATTACCGCCTTACCATTGTGTCCGATAGTTATTGATTACTACCTGCAACTGCTTCCAGGAATACCATTTTCTCACGCCCGCGATCGCCTGTTACTAATCAGTACCTACGATGGTTCGCTAAAACCACTAACCCAAAAGATTTTAGAACGTCCCCGACTGGTAGAAAAGATTCGCCGTGCTTTGCGTCCTAATAAATCATACATGGTCTGCTACAACTCTACAGATCTAGAGCAGCAGCTATCTCTAAAATTAGGCATACCTCTTTTAGCAGCATCTCCAGAAGTATTAACCTGGGGTTCAAAAAGCGGTAGTCGTCAAATTTTCGCCGAGGCGGGTATTCCCCATCCCGACGGTAGCTATACCGTTAGAAACGTCGAGGATTTAGTAGAGGAGTTATATCAGTTATGGCAAAGACAGCCCGAACTAAAAAGAATTGTAGTCAAGCTCAATGAAGGCTTTTCTGGTGAAGGTAATGCTGTATTGGATTTAAGACCGATTCAAGACTATGCTCCCGATAAATGCGATTACGCTGCGCGTACCAGCAAAGCCGATCGCCAAAATACCAAAAAGGCTTTAATCGAGCAGTTAAGAAAAATGAATTTTCAGGGTGCAGGGGAAACCTGGGAAACTTTTTTGGCTCGTATTCCCGAATTGGGTGCAATTGTCGAAGCTTTTATCGAAGGGGAAATTAAGCGATCGCCCAGCGTACAGGGCTATATTAGACCATCAGGTGAAGTAGAAATTGTCTCTACCCACGATCAAATTCTCGGTGGTGTAGACGGACAAGTTTACGAAGGATGTTATTTTCCTGCTGATGCTGACTATCGATTAGAGCTACAGGAAATGGGGTTGAAAGTAGGAGAAGTGCTGGCTGCTAAAGGAGCGATCGAGCGTTACGGAGTAGATTTTGTCGTGGTACAGCATCCCGATAAAAAATGGGATATCCAGGCGATCGAGATTAATCTGCGTAAGGGAGGTACAACCCATCCTTTTATGACCTTGAAACTATTGACCAACGGTACGTTTGATTACGATACAGGAAAATTTCTCAGCCAGCAAAACCAGGAGAAATACTATATCGCCACTGACAATCTACAGAAAGAGCAATACAAAGGTTTATTACCCAATGACTTGATGGATATTATCGCAACCGAAAGACTGCATTTTGATAGTAGTAGTCGTACTGGGACGGTATTTCATCTTATCGGTACATTATCACAGTTCGGTAAATTGGGTTTGACTAGTATTGGTAACTCGCCAGAGCAAGCACAAGAAATATACGATCGCGTTGTAGCAGTATTAGATCGAGCAACCCAAACTATTCCTTACTTCGACTCAACTCAAGATAATCCTCTACCTTTACCAATCAACTGGAGCAGTAATCAGTAAACAGTCAACAGTCAACAGTCAACAGTCAACAGTAATTACTTGCTACTTGCTACTTTCTACTTCAATTAGCTCGTCCAAAGCTTAATCCCACCAAGCAACCCCGTCACGTTGGGGATAATTTTGGCATTAGCAGGTAGGTCGAAAGCAATGTTTTTAGTTTCCCCACCGCCAATATAGAGAACGTCGTAGTTAAACAAGTGGTCTAAAGTGGCGATCGCTTTTTCTAGCCGAGTATTCCACTTTTTAGCTCCTTGTTTTTCGAGTGCAGCCCTACCCAATTGTTCTTCATAGGTTTCTTTCTTACGAAAAGGATGATGTCCCATTTCTAAGTTAGGTACTAATTTACCGTCTACGAATAAAGCCGAACCGAATCCCGTTCCTAAAGTCAGCACAAACTCTACCCCCTTACCTGAAATAGCTCCAAATCCTTGAATATCGGCATCGTTAGCTACTTTTACTGGTTTAGACAGTAAATTCGTCAAACTAGTTGCCAAATCGTATTCTAACCAGCTTTTGTGCAGGTTAACAGCAGTTTTCACTACGCCGTTTTGTACTACGCCAGGAAAGCCAACCGAAACACGGTCGAATTCTTGCTCTTTGGCAAGGGTAAGAATAGTGTCGATCACATCTTCGGGTTTAGCTGGATGGGGGGTCTTGAGACGTTGGCGATCGCCCAGAGGATTACCAACCGTATTTAACACCATTACTTTAATACCGCTACCGCCGATATCAACTGCTAAAGTACGTAAATCAGGCTCTTTCATGATGTTTTTTTTTAACAGGGCTATTGAGATTATAAAAGTTTTGCGAAGTTTAACCGTACCTTATTCATTTTTGTTTTTATTGGGAATAATAGTTATTGCTAGTGTACGAATAGACTTGAATACTACCAACGTATTTTAAAAATCCACTCTTGACAAACGCTTTTAATTAATAATAAATATGAAGCAATTTATTAAACCCAGGCAGGTTTTTCTTAGCTTAGTTGCGGTTGGATTAGGACTATCATCTATAGTCTTAAAATCTCCATCGGCTCTGGGTGCAGAGAAAGTAAAGTTAATTTATGGACCTTTTAACGGCAGAATTTCCATAGAATCGCTAGAAAAATATGCCACTACGGGAGAGATGACTCGTGAATTTCGCCTGTATGCTAAGTTTGTCGATCGCCAAAGTTTGACGCAACTGCGTCACTGGTTGAACAACCGTTTTGAATGCGATCGCGTAGAAATGTATCGCTTTAGCAATACTCCAGAAGGAGAAAAATTTCTTCAAGATTTAGGGACGGTAATTAAAACTCATCCTCAACGCAACGGATTTTATGCAATTCGTTCGGCTTTAATTGCAGCTACAGACGAACCCGCTAATTCTGATGGTTGGACGGTGATTGAAGCAATGCAAAATTTTCCGACAGAAGACTTACAGATCGATACCAAAAAGCTATTCAAACTACAAAAATATTGGTCGGATGAACAGATGCGCGATCGCGCTGCTTTAGAAATTTTTGCCCCGCGTGCTAATTAATTATTTCTTGTAGTCGAGCTTCAGTAAGATCGAAGAGGATAAACGATTCAAAAGCATCGTTGTTGACGGTACGAAGACTTTCGTTTTGTAGATAAGCCCGATATTCCGACTGTTGAGCCAAATGAACCTTAAAAAAAGCAGTGCTTAAAGCTTTTAATAAAGGATATGCAGAGGTTGGACTAGGGCCGACTACGGTATTGGGAACAGGCAAAACGCCCAAACCCTCTTGCAAAAAACTAAAGTGCGTTCCTGGCTTAACTAATACTAAATATTTATCCACTTCATCATTCAGCCAGATAAAAGGCCTTATTTGTTCGGCAACAGGAGGGACGATAAGGTCATTTGTTCCTGAAATTATCATTGTTGGGATCTCGATCGCACTTATTCCCGCTCGACCAAAAATTTTACCTAAAGGGTTAATTGCTATAGCTGCTTTAATTCTAGGATCGCCTAGCTGTACACGATCGCGATCTAGTTCGTTGAAGGTACATTTAGCCAAAGAAGATAGATCTAATAAAACCTCTTGGTTTTCTTCTTGACACTGAGGAGCTTTATCGGCAATTAGTTCTCCTCCAGCTAAAGCCAAAGAGGTATAGCCACCGAAGGACTGACCGATTACCCCCACCTGTTGCATATCGATTTTATTTTGTAGCTGAGGATTAATTCGATCCAAGCGATCGAGGACGTATTTCACATCCATCGGCTGGTCGATTAAATTATTAGCTTCGGGAAATCGCTCCGAACCCGACAAAAAATTATCGAACTTGTCTAAGTTAATATCATCGTGTTCGATTACAGCTACGGCAAACCCATGAGAAGCTAAATGTTCGGCTAAATAGGCAAAGGTTTGACGATTAGAGGCTAAACCATGTGAAATAATAACTAAAGGAAGTCCGTCGATTTCGGGCTGATAGAGATCGAAATAACCTTCTCTGCTGCGGTTGGGATTTTTATAGGTAAACGTTTGCTTGCGCCAAACATATTTTCCTCGAACCTGTGGCCCTATTGCTGAGTTAAATCTTGGCAGACTTCCAGCATCCGATTGGACTGGAAAAAATGCCGTGTCGATCGCCTGACGATTCTCAAATAGTCTTTTTCCTCGTTCGATATATCGATCTAATACTTCTAAATCTATATAAATTGTCGAGAGAGGAAATTCACGCAGTAGATTTATTATTGTTAATCCTTCTGGAGCGAACGCAGCAGCAATAATCGCTCCTCTTAGAGCATAAAAACCGTTGCGATTGACATCGGCTCTAATACCCTTACCAAAGTTTTTGATTACTGCTTCTCCAATAGTAGAATTACTAAATTTAGCAATACTTACAGGATTGAGTTCTAAAGGTGTAGATAATAGTTCTGGTAGTTTGGCTATTTGCTCTGGTGGTAGACGATTTAAATAATAGGCAAGTTCTGTAGATATCTCTCCAGTCTCGACAAAATTTTGTAGATCTTCAACCTCAATATCAAACTGACCAAAAGGGGGAAAGTTAAACTTAATTCTTTCGGCTGCTGTTGCTGCAACAGGAAATAAGACAGCAGACGCGCCTAAAACTAAAGAAACTAAACTAGATTTAATGTTTTGGATCCAAACCACTTAATTTAAGATTTAATTGAGCGCACATTATTTTTTAGTTTAATAAATTATTATTAGTTTTTAAGCATCGACAGACTATGGTAAACGATTAGAATTGGTTTTCCAAACTAAATATAACTAAACTGATAATTGCCGAAACGATTAGCACCATTGTATTCGATATAGCTAGAGCAAGGTTCTTTATTAAAAGCGATCGCCAATTGCAAAAACAAACTCGGCTTCTCCTTCATCATTAAGAGCAAATTCGGTTCGTACTGTGCCAATAGGGGTCAAAGTTCTCAAGCCCAAACCATAGCCCAAGCCGTCTCCAGGGCGATCGCGCACCACGGCTGGTTGACCGATTACCGCATCAGCAGAACCTAGATCGCTAGCATAATCGATAAATACCGTTCCACCTACGTCAAACTGATTATTAAAGGCATTAAAGCTAGATATAGGATAGCGATATTCGGCACTAGCCTGGATAAAACTACGAGAAGTGCTGATTTCACTGGTATCGTAACCCCGTACCGAACTAGAGCCACCCAAGATAAAGGCATCGTAAGGAATAGCATCACCTAAAATAGTACCCCCTTGAAGATTGAGTACTAACGTTCTAGCACCCTCGCCGAAGCCGAATAAGCGCAGCGGAAGATATTGAGTGTAGTTAGCAGCCAAACGATTTGCGACAATCTCAGCTTCACCTACAGGGAAATACTGGTCGCTACCGAATTCCAGCTTATAACCACGGGTCGGATTTTGAAAATTATTGCGTTTATCCAATACCGCAGCAAAATTTAGCGTTAATACATCATCTTGTCCGTCTTCATCAACCGTCAGACTATTACCAAATTTATCTTCCGATTTTACATTGTCGGAAAACGCACCATCTCTAATAGATACTTTTTGATAAGAAAGTCCGATCGCTCCTTCAAAGTCTTTAGCTAGTGGTTGGAAATACTCGATACCACCACCCAAACGATGTACCCAAGGATCGCTATTATTATCTAAGTCTACATCGCGATCGCCATCATCAAATTCTGGTTCAATTCCTCTACGGCTAAAAAAGTTGACTCCAATACCGCGATCGTGTCTAAAAAACTTTCTGTATCCGAGGTCTAAACCAAATCTTTCGGTTCCGCCCTCTACACCCAAGGTAACTGTCTGATTATTACCACCGATATTAGATAATCCTACCCGAACTCCGCCACCAAAACCACCAGCACTATCGCTAATTGCATTAACGGTAATTGGTCTAACTGGACCTTGTAGAGCGGTAGGAGGTGGTAGAGTCAAGCCAAAACCAATAAATAGGCTACTGGCTTCTTCTACGGTAACAACCATTACGGCTCGATCTTCTACTGGCTCTAAAATTATTCCCGCGCGATCGATGATTTCTAGATCTAAAACATTGGTCAAACCTTGTTTAGCAACTTGAGGATCGTAACTATCTCCAGGCTGCAAAGCAAACTCTCTCTTTATTACATCGGGATTGGTTTTACCCGTAGTCAAATTGCCTTCATCATCGACATATTGCACCCTAATATCGGTAATAATTTCATTGTTACCAGCGGGAACTACTGCTTCTTCTCTAACTTTTTGTCCTGCAAATACAGGAGTACGCCGTGGTCGTTTTTTAGCTGGTTCGCTCGACTGAGAATTTAATTCAGCTTCACTATTCGTAGATTGAGCTACAGCATCGCTGGCTGCAAATAACGAGATTGCATAAAGCAAGCTTGATAAAAAGATCGAGTATCTAGGTTGTAGTATTAGATATAAAGACAATATATTCAATTCTTTGGGTAAGAAATTTTATAGCATTTGTATTGTCTTAGAGTACGCGATCGTTGCCAATCTGCACACAGCTTAAAAGATAAATCCAAAGTTGAAGCTGATATCTATTAGTTATCACCTCAAGAATTTAGCTGAGAAATTTTACTTGAGAATACAGCTTCATCCTTCATCCTTCATCCTTCATCCTTCATCCTTACGAGCAAATAACTAGGCTTGTCCCAACCGAACCACGTACTACGATCTATTCAGCCTCCGCTAATTTTTGCTTTATAGCCTAGCTCGGTCAAAGTTGTTAATAACTTTTGCTTGTGATCTCCTTGGATCTCTAAGCTATCCTCCTTAACCGTACCACCACTACCACACTGACTTTTTAACTTCTTCAATAGTTTGGTCAGCGTTTCAGGCTTGTGCTGAAATCCCGTGACAACAGTAACGGTTTTACCCTTGCGTCCAGATCGCGTTGCCTGTATGCGTAGATCCTGCTGGTTGGGAGGCAGATCGGGTACTGCTCTTTGTAAGGCCGAAGAATTATCGACGTTGCCAAATTCTTGATAAGCAATGCGGTTAGATTTACGTTTGGCAGCCATGTTTGATTAGAATTTTTTTGATGGACTATATTGCTTTAAAATACTGGCGAATCGATCGCCAGTATGTAAGATTTTAAAATCGCGCTGTAGTTATTATCTCAAGAATTAGAGAAAGGCGATTACCCTTTGCGTAAGCCGAAGCATCGCTATGTAAAGATATATCTTACAATCATTTTCCATCTTTTGATACTTGTCTATCGGCAAAAATAGTGTTGTCCGTTAAGATTAATTCGCCACTTTAATTATTTAGTAATTGATTTTGAAATTTATTTTTAAGCAAATAAAGCGTTTAATTTTATTTTTCACTATTGGAATAATCATCTGGATTGTACTAAGTCGATTGACTCTTACTTCAAGCCACACACCGAAGCAATCTAATTCTATTAGAGGAATTTGGATAGGTCATGTTAGCAGTGCTTTTTTAACCTATACCAGCTTGACAGATAATGCTTTTAATCAGCTATCTCGGCTAAATTATAATCGAGTTTATGTTGATGTTTACAATAATGGGACTACCTATTCTAGTAAATATGCCCCTAGAAACTATCTTTTAGGTTTGCCTTTTACCAACCCTTTAAAGACAGCAATTAAACAGGGAAAACGCCAAGGATTGAAAGTGTATGCCTGGTACGAACACGGCATGATGACTTTTCCTGATGCTAAGTTAGCCCAACAGCATCCAGACTGGATTTTAACTACTGACAATAATGAAAAGTTTATCGATCGCCACTGGTGGTTAGATCCAAGTAATCCTGATGTACAGCAATATTTTGTTAACTTGTTTACTGAAGTTGCAGCATCATATTTAGAACTTGATGGCATTCAACTCGACGATCATTGGGGAATACCAATTCAATTTGGCGACCAAGCCCAAGTTATGACCGAGTTAACTTATAAGGTTGTCGAAGCTGTTAAAAAAATCCGACCAGAGTTGATTATTTCCCTTTCACCTAATCCTCTAAGTTTTTCCCAGAAAAAATATTCTCAAAATTGGCTAACCTGGATCGAAGCAGGACTATTCGATGAATTGATCTTGCAGCTTTACCGTCCGACAAGTTCAGAAGTAGCACTAGCGATCGACAATTCGATTTTATCTAAAGTTAGCAAGTATGTAGATGTAGCGGTAGGTATTTATGCTGGCGATCTATACGAGCTAAAACCCCTGGCAGAAATTCAACGCCAAATAGCAGTTGTCAAGGAGTATGGCTATGGCTACGCTATTTTTTCTTGGAAAAGTTCGTTAGGAATACTTCGTTTCGATAGCCGTCAGGAAAAAGAAAACTATCTCAAAGCCGATAGCTAGTATAGCATTACATACTTATACGATAGACACTTATTAGCTATTACCCATTACCCATTACCCATTACCCATTAGCCATTACCCATTACCCATTACCCATTACCCATTACCCATTACCTACGAGCAGTTCACTTTAATCTCCTAACCCATTAATTTAGTGCGATAATATATCGTACCGTCGGGCATAATCGTTTCGGTAAGTATTGCCTTATTGAAAATTGTATCTTCAATATCTGCTCCTGTTAAGTTGGCTCTGGTCAAATTTGCTTTAGTTAAGTTAGCTCCTCGTAAATTAGCCCCCGATAAGTTTACTCCCGTTAAATTCGCTCTAGTAAAATTTGTCCCTCTCAGTTTTGCCTGCTGCAAGTCAGCACCCCCAAGATTGGCATAGCTGAGATTAGCCCAGCGCAAATCGCAACCTACTAAGCTAGCTTCTACTAAACTACTCATCAGAAAATAGCCGTGGCTGAGATGAGTATTTACAGCCTTAATTCCATACAGGTTAGCCTGATAAAAACTTGCAGACTGTAATTCTGCTTCATAGAAGTTAGCTCTCGATAGATCTGCCAGATCGAAGCTAGCATTTGCCAAATCTGTCTCGCTGAGGTTAGCGCGATTGAGCTTGGCAGAGGTAAAATTAACCTGTGGTAGCTTTGCTTGTCTGATGGAAGTACCGATCAGGTTAGCCTGATAAAAATTAGCACCTCGTCCCATGACAAACCTGAGATCTGCACCTATAAGATTAGCCTCTTGTAAATCGGCATTAATTAGATAAGCAGACTGTAAATTAGCTCCCGTTAGATTAGCCTGTTGCAGGTTAGCATCAATCAATTCAGCTTCTTGTAAATTAGCTCCCGTCAGATTAGCCTTATTTAACTGAGCCTCACTAAGATCTGACCCCGCTAAATCTGCCTTAACCAAATAAATCTTTTGCAAACTAACCCCTCGAAGATCCGCATCGATCAGATCTATTGGTTGTTGATGACTATCTAGCCAGTCGAGCCAACTAGCCGATCCTTGCTTCAATTTAGTAAGATGCTCTATATTTGCCACTTTATAATCTTTGCCTGCGATCGCGCATTACTTTTCTCTCGATCTATTATCCCCGCTCGACAGACAGATTGAAAAATTAAAAAATCAACATGGCTCGAAATCTAAGAGTTTCTTATTGATTGATGTATAGCGACACTTTCAGTAAAAGCTCTCAGCCGAGAGCCTCTACCTAAGATCATCTGTTGTCAACTTTGTTTGAATTAATATAATCTTGTTCTAACTGATGACGTACTGCGACAATTAAATGCCCCTGAATTTAACAAAATTGAATAATGAAAGGCAAAATTAAATTAAAAAATACCGATACAAAATTACTAATTAGAAATTTTGAAATCGTTGGCGAAAAGTTCGGCAGTATTTCTTAGTGTGGCAAAATGACCTCCGCCACCCAAACCAGCAGCAGCACCATTCTCGTTATAGAAAAGATTACCAGTGCTACTACTGTATAAGATATAGGCATTAGAAGTAGCTACCAAATCATCCCTACTTACCACAGCGAACTCTCGACGATTGCTAAATCCTGCACCTGCTCGTGATGAAAGAGCGGTAAAAGTAGTTTTATCGAGATTGATTACGTCATTGCCGTCACCAAAATCGACAATAATATCGATACCCATCTTGTCAGAGTCGAAAGTCACGTTGGTGTTAAAATCGAAAGTATCATTACCTTCATTACCTTTGAGAATGTCGCGATCGCTACCACCAGATAATGTATCGTTGCCTTCTCCGCCATAAAGTTTGTCACGACCATTTTCACCATAAAGGCGATCGTTGCCATTATCTCCATACAGTTGGTCAAAATCATCACCACCGTAAAGAGAATCGTGACCATGACTAGCTCTTAAAAAATCTTGACCAGCATTACCATAAAGGCGATCGTCGCCATACCAGCTACGCATTATATCTTTGTCTTTACCGCCGATTAAGACATCGTTACCGTGTCCTGAGTAGTATAAATTTCTGCCATCACCACCATCGATGGTATCGTCTCCATAACCACCGTCAAAATAATCATCTCCAGCCCCTCCATAGAGATAATCATTACCGTTAAGACCATACAGCTGATCCTCACCATCATTTCCATAGATGGTATCGTTGCCGTCATACCCCAGCAGATTATCGTCTCCATCATTGCCATTTAAAACATCCTCGCCATCACCGCCATAGAGATAGTCATTGCCATTATCGCCGTGAAGAGTATCGTTACCTGCGCCACCCCAAACCGTGTCGTGACCATAACCGCCTCGTAGCCAGTCGTTACCACCCTCGCCATAGACTAGATCTTGACCACTATTACCATAAGCACGATCGTTATCGTCACCACCATAAAGATGGTCGTCGCCATTTTGTCCCTCAAGGCGATCGCGTCCTGCATTACCCTTGAGGGTATCATTACCTTCACCACCGTATATAGTGTCGTGACCGTTATTTCCTATTAGCCAGTCGTTACCACCCTCGCCATAAAGAGTATCATTGCCATTCTCACCATACAAAAGATCGTTGTCCTCACCACCATAAAGATGGTCATCGCCGTTTTGACCGTAAAGGCGATCGCTTCCATTATCACCTTTGAGAGTATCATTACCTTCACCACCCACAAGAGTATCGAGATCGTTACCGCCTTGCAGCCAGTCGTGACCATCATCGCCATGAACTAGGTCGTTGCCATTGTCGCCCATAACCACGTCGTTGCCAACGCCGCCGTAAAGAGTGTCGAAATCGTAACCGCCATAAAGATAGTCATTGCCATCTTCACCATAAATCAGATCGTTACCATGTTGACCTAAAATACGATCGTTATCGTCACCGCCGTAAAAATGGTCATTACCTTTGTTACCATAAAGAACATCGCGTCCTGCATTACCCTTGAGGGTATCATTACCTTCACCACCGTATATAGTATCGAAACCATCATTTCCTATTAGCCAGTCGTCACCACCTTCACCGTCAAGAGTATCATTGCCATTTTCACCATACACAAGATCGTTGTCCTCACCACCATAAAGATGGTCGTCGCCGTTTTGACCGTAAAGGCGATCGCTTCCATTATCACCTTTGAGAGTATCGTTACCTTCACCACCCACAAGAGTATCGAGATCGTTACCGCCTTGCAGCCAGTCGTCACCATCATCGCCATGAACTAGGTCGTTGCCATTGTCGCCCATAACCACGTCGTTGCCAACGCCACCGTAAAGAGTGTCGAAATCGTAACCGCCGTAAAGATAGTCATTGCCATCTTCACCATAAATCAGATCGTTACCATGTTGACCTAAAATACGATCGTTATCATCACCGCCGTAAAAATGGTCATTACCTTTGTAACCATAAAGAACATCGCGCCCTGCATTGCCCTTAAAGGTATCATTACCTATGTCACCGTATATAGTATCGAAACCGTTACCTCCTATTAGCCAGTCGTCACCACCTTCACCGTAAAGGCGATCGTTTCCGTTATCGCCATGGAGAGTATCATTACCTTCGCCACCGTATATCAAATCATGATCGTGAACGCCCCGTAGCCAATCATTACCGCCTTCACCGTGAATGGTATCTTGACCATTGCCACCATAAGCACGATCGTGACCATCACCACCAAAAAGATAATCGTCGCCATCCTGACCGTCAAGGCGATCGTTTCCGTTGTCACCATGAAGGGTATCCTTACCTTCGCCACCGTATATAGAATCATGACCGTGAACCCCTCGTAGCCAGTCATTACCGCCTTCACCGTGAATGGTATCTTGACCATTGCCACCATAAGCACGATCGTTTCCATCACCACCGTAAAGATAATCGTCGCCATCCTGACCGTCAAGGCGATCGCGTCCATTATTACCATATAGGGTATCTTTATCCTCGCCACCATAAAGACTATCATTATCGTTACCTCCAAAAAGGCTATCATTGCCCTTCTCACCGTAGAGGCGATCGTTGCCGTTACTACCATAAACCCAATCCCTATCGTCACCACCATAAAGACTATCGTTGCCACTTTGACCGTAGATCAAATCGCTTCCCGCATAACCATAAATGGTGTCATTCCCTGATAAGCCTTTGATTATATTGGCTAAAGAAGTGCCGTATAGTTGTTCGCTATTATTTGTACCTAATATATTTATCATGATTTATCTCTCTAAGTGTTGTTTTTGTTGGTTGGTATTAGAGAGATAGAGCTATTAATCGAGCGGTTTTTACTTACTATCTTGAAACTAAGAACTAAAGTAGACTTTTTAAGTAATCTGATAATTCTTTGTTTTTGGCAATACAATCAAATTTTTGGTTCAATTGAATTATTTCATACTCATCGTTCAAAGATACTCTATTAAATTTCTCTTTTGGTAGAAAGGTGATATCTGGAAAATAGCGGTAGGTGAAAATTTCACTATTGTCTGGCTCAAAAATTTTTTCTAAGTTATATTCTTCAGTTACACCAAATATGTCTATAGTAAAGCCCAGAAATTCCTCGTTCGTATTTATTTCAGATAGGGCAAACTGAATTGAAGCTTCAGATACAACTTGCTCGTGATATTCATCGAACCAACAACCAATATAATGATAGAAGACTTTACGTTCTACAAAAGACCAAAAAATTCGATCTTTATTTTCTAACCGAAGATATATTCCCATACTATTAGTATTAAACATTTCTTCTATCTTCTCTACATCTGATTCCTCAAAATCATCGCCGTTATAGATACCAGAAATTATTTGAATATCTGGATGTTTAATATATAAACCTGATTGGGCTAAATAATTGTACGCTTTCTTAAAATCTAAAGCTTGTTTGCTTGTATAGTAAAATGTTGCTCCTTCTTCTGCCATAATGATTTACTGGTTTTCTAAAAGTCGATTGTATTTTTAATTATTTTAAGTTGAGGAAGTCTAGACCTATCCTCAGGCGTTACATCCTCAAATGTAAACACATTATCGGCACTTCCTAATTGTTTAATAGCAATATTAAGTGCGATCGCTTCACTTCGTTATTATGGAATATAGAAAGTAACTTTAAATTCTTCTCCTAATTCCTTTTGCAACCTTTGATGTAGTTGGATTCCATTTTCTCTGAATTTTTGCTCATCTTCTTCCGATCTAAAGCCAGAGTTAGAGGGATCTTCGTAGTTCAAAGTGTTGTCGTATGTATCAGCCCAAGTAATCAAATCTTGTTTTAATTCTTGGGAAATAGGTAATTGATTAGGCTCTATACTACCTGAGTTGTCATAATCCGTACACCATACTGGAAAACACTCATATTCGGGCATCAATTTTAAGTTCTTCATTTTTTTATTTCATAGAGCTAAAATTTGCACCAACAATATAACCATTAGTACCGACACTTATGGCTAGACGTTCAGTTTTTCCGTTAATTGTAGTTTCGTATATAGTTCGTTTTCTTTGACCTGTTCCTTGATATCCTACAATCTTACCTTCTATTACTGCGTTTATTACTACACCTGGTATTTCAGACTCGGCGATACCTCTAGCAGCAAATTCTTTACCGTGATTTATCTTAATATGCTCTAATCCTGCTCCAGGATTACCAGTTTCCAAGAAAATAATTTTTCCACTTGGAGTTTTGTCTATTTCAACAATGTCTTCAGGGTTGTGTTTGATACCTTTTTCAGCGAGTTCTTCAATTAACGTAGCTCTTTCAGAAGTAACAAAATAAGCACCTTGCTCAATTTCTTCTCCACCTAAGAATAGTCCACCATTCAAAATAGCTTCTAGAGTTTTATCTCCTTGAGGAAATCCAGTAGTTGGCAGAAAAATTTCTGAGTCTTCAGGAAAGATTGTAAAGTCTTCAATACCGTCTATTTCTGGTGTGGTAAAGATTTCTACAGCTATCTGATTTTCTGTCTGTCCAGGAAACGGTCGAATCCTTAAAAGATCTTCAAGATCTGGATCGCCATAGTCTGAAGAAGAAAAACCGCTATAGTCAACAGTACCTAACGGAAGAGTATAAACATTATATGACATTGGTTCGCTAAGAACTCCGATACCGTCTATAATTTCGGTTGCTGCCAAGTAGATAAGTGCTATGCCACCAATTAATAATGATTGAAATGCATCTTCTATAGGCTCGAAGATATTTAAACTTCCATCTTCATCGATAGCCCAACCATATTGACTAATTTCAAAACTTTTATCATCATGAATACTTAGTTTAATTCCATCTTTTTTAAGATCTTTTTGTAAGTTTGATATTTCTCCTGGATCTGAGTTTGGACTAAATACTTTGGTGATTTTAGCGATCTTGTCAGATTCTGAATACGAATTAGTTATTCTAAGTTCAGCAAATCCAAATTCTGTCATGTGCTGAACGGGATTAGCTGAATCGTAAAGATATGAAGCTTGGAGAACATCTATATGCTTATCAAAGTAATATGATGTATCGAAGAAAGCATTAGGATCGCGATTGGGATTAAAGCCACCAGGGTTATCAATACGACTCTCTTTCCAGCCAAACTGCATATAGTGTAGTAGCTGGTTCATTCCTGCTGCTACTACGTCGGGATTTTTTTGGCTGTAGTAAGAGCTATCGAATAGGGGATTAGGATCTCTAGAGTCGAAGTTTTCAGTATAACCATATAGTGCATAGTGCTTGAAAGGGTCCATTCCATTGTTTTTAACATCAATGTTATTTTCGAGATAATAATTGACGTTAAACAAGGCATTTGGATTTCTACCTGCTTTATATCCATTTTCTACATAGTCAGTAAACGGATTCATGTCCGCAGGAATGACGTTGGTAGCAAAATAATATTCACCATCGAATAGTTCATCACCTGGAAAGGCATAATCTAAGGCTCTAAAATCACTAGCATTTAAATCGGCAAAAGTAATTTCACCATCTGGCAAAGTAATTTCATTATTTAGAAACTTATATTCAAATAGATGAACATTATCAGCACTAAATAAATCTGCACCTCTAAAATTTAGCGAATTAGAATCGAATTCAAATTTGACCTTATTTTCTTTAAAGGTAACTGAATCGGCATTAAAAGAAAATTTCGAGTCAAAATCAAAAGTATAATTATCAAAATCAAACTCCAGCGATTCGATCGCATCTGCTGAAGGCGCGAATTCAACTCCTGATTTAAATCCAAAAGTAATTGAGTTGTTATCAATATCTACTGAATTATAGTCAAAATCGTTGGCATTGAAATTAATTTGCGAAGGCTCGAAATTTAAAAGTACAGTATTGTAGGCTGGATTACTAAAGTCATATTGTTCGAGATCGATATTTGCGATATCATCAGGTTCTGAATAGTCAGGCAAATCAAAATCGCCATTAAAATTAAAATCGTTATCTGTAATATCAGGAATGTCGTAACCAATATCTATAAAATTAAGATTGCTATCTGTAATATCAGGAATATCTATACCTGAATATGAACCAGAAAAAGTATCTAAGCCAAATAGAATGTATTGATAGCCATTTTGAGTTTCAGCATCAAACGCTAGACCTTCTTCAATATTACCTGTAGCATACTCTAAATCCCAATCTCCTCCTAAATCCTCGCTACCAGTTAAGTCAGTCGAAGCTAAAACATCTGCTGCGGTGTACTGACTCAAATCTTCGATAAATTCTTTACCAACTTCACTTGCAGCGACGTTACAGCCATAAAGTAAAATATCACCATCATCGGTAATAGAATCCCGCCAACTAATTAAATCATCTACATAACTGTCAAGAGTATTCTGGTTTAGTTTGGTGTTACCTAAACTAAGTTCTCCTGCGTTTCCATGAGAAACAATATGTATCGCGTCTAAATCATCATACTGCTGCAACGATTCGGTTATTTGAACTATACCGTCACGTTGGGAATCTAAAATGATAATATCAGTAGCTTGAGTTATATTATCAATTAAAGTTTCATATTCTTCAATTGTCGAATCTATAATTAATAGGCGATCGCTCGAAAAAACTGCCTGATTATTATTAGTTGATAAGTCTGTTTCTAAGCCATAACTATAATTTTCGTGGGGGGGGGGAAGAGGTATTTAATAAATTTATATCGGCTTTTACTATATCTATACTGCTGGCTTCCATGACCTTTTATCTATTTACATCAATGAGAAAATAAGCTTATTAAAGCTTTTTAAATATGAATATATTGCGGTTATAAAAAAATAAAACTTTTGTTTATCTCAACTAATACTATCGATTAGTATTATTAAAACAATCAGATAAGATTGCTAAACTTTATAACCAGAATATATCTCTATCTTAAAGTTATGTACAAAAATAAAGTGTGTTGAGATCGCAGAATATATGTGCATAAAATCACACTTCAATCGTTATTTATATATCGGGCTAAAAAAATATCCTAATAAATGCGATCGACAAATTGATATTTCCCTTTATAGTTATTATCTGCAAAAAAAAGCGATCGCACAGGTAAGCGATCGCTTCTTAGATCATCTTTAGGGGTATTATTAACAAATAAGTCTTCAACTACATCGGTCAAAAAAGTACCGTATCACTATTTATCTCTCTAAATGCTATTGAATTAAACCCGCGATCGCTCTTACCCCAAATATTATTTTACTCGCGTTAGTAAGACACCTTGACTATTCTTTAAGTTAAGCTGCTTGAGATCTGATACTTCTAAATTAGGAGTGGTCAGAGCAATTTTCCATTCTGCAACGTCAATATTTAATATTTCTCCTACATCTAACTCGATCGCATCACCTTCAAAATTGGCAACTATTGCTACTGCTGGTTCATGTTCGGTGTCTTGGCGCACACCGTAAACAATAGTTCTCTCGTCTTCACTAATTTTACCGAAACTATCATTCTTTAAAAGATTGTTAGCCAACCAGGGATGTTTATGGCGAAATTCTCTAGTAGCTAAGTTAAATTTAGATCTAGAAGAATCGACCTGCTCGTAATTAGAGACATTACAGATCGTATAGCAATCTTCCATAAATTCTAAGGCAAAACTTTTCAAACGATCTTCATCTAGCTTTTTCAAAAAGCGCAACATTCCCCCTCGCATCAATTCTTCTAAAGGGGGTAACTGCTCGATACAGTGAGTATCTTTGCTAGTACAACCGCGCAGCACTTCCACCACTTCAGCTAAATTATAATCCTGTTGAATCATGGCGTGTTGCAGGGCGTTGCCAAATTGTTGAAGCTGCTTTAACTGTTTGAATCCTCTAGTTTTGAGGCGAGGGAAACAGTGGGGCTTTTTGTATAGATTGCAACTTACCTGCCAGCTTAAAAAGCCCACTTCTTCAGATACTACTTTAACTCCATACTGTTCGTCGGTATTGCGGAAAAACAGCCAGGGAGCGTGCATTGTAGCGTTGATAAAATCCATTGGCAAGCCAGGGCTAAAGCAGTTTACCCACAGCGTTACCGCAGGATTATCATAAGCATTATGCAATACTTGTGGTAGATTTTTTCCTAGATGCCAGTTAATTGCTGCATTGGGGTCAATCTGATTCCCTCTTCTTACGGTGTCATGATTACCACAGCCCGTAATCCAGCGATCGCCAATGGACATTACTTCCATCACTCGCCACCATTTTTTTTCCCAAAATCCTTTGAGACTGGGGGTATTATGAGCAAAAATCAATGGTCCCCACTGATAAGATTCGGGCTTTAGTTCGATCAATTCTCGATAGGTAGATCTCACTTCCCAACCTTCGTCGGGCCACGGACGACCATCTTCAAAGATCGTTACCAATAGTCGCTTGTGACCATTTATTTCTTGCACGACGTTACTCATTTCTAGAAGATAAGCATCGTCCTGTTCTACTCTACCCGAAAGAGGATTAAAGAAGCGAAAATCTTGACCGCCATCGATGCGTATACCGTCCGCTCCCGTGTTTATCTTCCGTCGCTGCATTTCTAAAAGAATCGCCCGTACCATTGGTAATTGATGATTGAGATCCTGACCGTACATATTAGGGCCTTTGAGAAACTCACGACCAAGTAACAGTTCACTTTGGTTATCCGCGTGTCCGTATACCAGATCGTAGATTAACTGAATTGGACGGTTAGGAAAGTTGTGTAGGGTAGTAATAAAATCAATTACCTCGTCGGGACGAAGAGAACCGAGTAATGCTGGATTAGTAGTACTAGAGCCTAAAATTGGTACGTCATAACCCCAATCTTGGGTATTAGGTTTAAACAGTTCAATTTCGACGACATCTTCTTTTTCATTAACGATCGTAAAAAACTCGCTTTCGGGACTGTATTCGTCGCGATATTCAATGGTTGGTTCGGTAGGCAATAGCTCGATCGCATCATAACCGACATAGTTTTGTTCGCTAGGAGTTAGGGGCTTCCCCCCCTCGATTTTGCTAGCAATTTCTCGATAGATACGAGTTAGTCCTGCTATAGTTCCCTCCCTCGATGCAGTGCCGACGTGAAGTTGAAGAATATTTCTGGGATCTTTAAGGCGAGGAATTTTTATTTGAGGATTATCAGATCTAGCGGTACGCTCTAAATAGTCTAAATCGGCTCTATCTGCCTGAAGGCGATCGATATCGTATAGCTCGGCTGGAGCAAAAATACCGTAAGGTAGAGAATGAGGAACTAAATCGCGAATTGTACGTAGCTTTTGGGCGCGGTCTACATAGCGCAACCAATAAAAAGAACCAGCCCGTTCTTTAGTTCCTGGCTGCATTCCTGCTACTACTCCCCAGATGAATTCTCCTTGCTGTTCTAAATTCAAGCGCGATCGCCTAAATTTAATGCTCTGTTCTTTCTCTTGCCAATTAATTGGTTCAGTTGGAGTAAAAACTTCTAAATAAATTTCTCGCTCGTGTAGCACATCTCTGAGTAGTCCTGGTACCCAAAAGCCAATTTCCGTCAGTCCATCAGGTCGATAGTATGCTCCTAACTTTCTCACTAGAGCTTTTATTTGTTCTAAATAGGTGTTGCTCGAACCTTGTAATCCTGATGCCCAAGCTAATAACTTTCCTGTTGCTTCGGGAACTAATCTAATTGATGTGTCTACTTCTACTTTCACGCAATTTTGCCTGTCTGTGGATGGTTTGCATTATTCGCTTTTGTTCATTTTGATCTATGAAAGTCAACACGGCAACTATTTACTCACAGTTGTTAAACTTCCTTAACCGTGTGAGGGAGAAATTCTAGTATATTTTATTAGAGTAATAAATTGGCACAACTAACTTAAATTAGTTTAAAAAGCCTTTGGGAGTATTAACTTTAATACACCCATCAGCCAGGATTCGATCGTTTAAGCTAAACCAACTTAAATTAAATAAGCAAACTTATACGCTGCACCAACGACGCTCTTTTTGCTATAGCTTTTAGATTACAATCAAAAACATTTATGTTGCTTTTAGTTGGCAGCACATTCTTATCGACTAACGCTATAAGAAAATTGGGAAATAAATATTTAGTATTGTCAAACTTCCTGTTTAAACTAAATTTAGCAGCTCAGAAAGAAGTATTTTATAAAAAGCAGATAAAAATTGCTGCCAAGCTGATATGAGCATTCGATCTTTCATTTCTAACTTTTAGTTGAATGATGAGATGATTAGATCCTAGACATTAGCTTTATACAAACAAATATTCTTTAATTGAGTAATAGATTACTAATTATTGAATTCGGCGATCGACAACAAACTAACTACCAAAATTATGAAATCATCTTTAGTTATCCTCTATCATCGTGAACCCCATGACGAAGTGATCGAAGATGGCAAAATCCATTACGTACCTAAAAAAAGTCCCAATGGAATTGTCCCTACTCTCAAAAGCTTTTTTGCTGATGTAAATCAAGGTACTTGGATTGCTTGGAAACAGGTCAGCGAAGACGAACGGGACAGCTTTGAAGAGCGAGTAAATATCGAAGGGGAAGCCAATTACAACGTAAGACGTATTCCTTTGGAAGAGGAACAGGTAAAGCAGTTTTATTACATCACATCTAAAGAAGCTTTTTGGCCGATCCTGCATTCTTTTCCCTATCACTTTACGTCAGAAACAGCAGAATGGGAAAACTTCAAAAATATTAACCGTTTGTTTGCCGAAGCAGCCTGTGAAGAAGCAGCAGAAGACGCACTGATTTGGGTTCATGACTATAACTTGTGGCTTGCACCGCAATACATTCGAGAACTCAAGCCCGATGCGCGGATCGCCTTTTTTCACCATACCCCTTTCCCTTCAGTAGACATATTCAACATCTTACCCTGGCGTGATGCGATCGTGGAAAGTTTACTTTGCTGCGATATTGTCGGTTTTCACGTTCCACGCTATTCAGAAAACTTTGTCAACGTTGCCCGCAGCCTAAAACCTGTTGAAGTACTCAAGCAAGAAGCTGTCGATGGACACATGACCCCTATAGGCTTAGCTTTAGCCGAACCACAGATGACGACTCAGTTAAAGTATAAAGGACAGATTGTTAATATTGACGCTTTTCCTGTAGGTACTAATCCTAAATATATCGAGTCAATTTTAGAAAAGACAGAAACCAAAAATAGAATATATCAGATTAAAGAAGACCTAGGGGGCAAAAAACTAATTATTGCTGCTGGGCGTATCGATTATGTAAAAGGTAACGAAGAAATGTTGGCTGCCTATGGTCGCTTATTAGAGCGTCGTCCAGACCTACACAAAAAAATTAGCTTTGTAATGACCTGTGTACCCGCTGCTGCTGGCATGAGAGTCTATGAAACCGCTCAAAGCACTATCGAGCAGTTGGTCGGTCAAATTAACGGTCGCTATGGCGAGTTAGACTGGATGCCAATTCGGCTGTTTACTCAACCAATGCCATTAACCCATCTATTTGCCTACTATCAGGCTGCCGATATTTGCTGGACGACTCCATTACGGGATGGTTTAAATCTGGTAGCTAAAGAATATGTTGTGGCACACCAAGGACAAGGTGGCGTTTTAGTACTATCAGAATTTGTCGGTGCAGCAGTAGAATTGCCCGAAGCTATTTTAACTAATCCCTATTCTCTTAACGGCATGGATCGGGCGATCGAACAGGCTTTAGTAATGCCTGAAGAGGAACAAAAAGAGCGGATTGCTAAGATGTACGAAACCGTTACTACTTATGACGTTAAGTACTGGGCCGATCGCCTTTTAGATAAATTTAAAGAACTCAAGCACGAAACCGTAGCAGCATAAACTACTTTTTAAAATTGAATCATTTTTAGGACATAGCATCATATATGTCCTTTTTTTTCTAATAACCTAAATTCGGTTTAAGAAACTGTTTGTAAATAAAAGTAAACAGTGAGAGCAGCAGGGGAGTAAGGGAGCAAGAGTGTATTTATTACTCGTTACCCATTACCCATTACCCATTACCCATTACCCATTACCCATTACCCGTTACCCAATCAAAGCCTAGGTGTACCTTACCAATACGAGAAAGGCTATATTAGTGGTTTTAATTCAATCTGTAGAGGTTCAACCTGAAGGCTGTCTTCGCCATAGTTTTCTAAATTTAATTCCCATTTGGGGGGTCTAATACTAGCGTTATATTTATAACTTGCCAAACACCGATTTTGTCGATCGAAAATAATCAAGCTATATCCATATTTTCTAGCTACCGTACCGAATTGATTGACAAAACGATAACGGTCAAAATAGTCCAACAAAGTCCATAATTGCCAATCGACGGTCATGTCTAGCTGCTGTTTTCGAGAAGACGCGACCCAATTTTGGACTAACTTACCATTAAAAGGATCGAATTGCTCTGCTGCCCACCAAAAGCTAGCTTTAGCTGCATCTAAGGTAGATTTCTGTGAAGCGATCGCCGAAGCACGATCCAAAATATTATTAGCCTTAGTATTTTTTAATGAATCTTCGATTGAGATTTGAGCTAAAGATCCCTGGCAAACGCGATTTGTTAAATCACTGGCGATCGCTGATGTCGTACTCATAATAGTTAATAACCCAGCTAAATAGATTACTTCATCGTATTTATTCATATTAGTCGCGATCGTAAATATTATTTTAAATGTTTTGTATTAAGCTTTTTTTCTTTAATTTTGTTATTAGAGATGCAGTATGTAATTTAATATTAATAACTATATTTGTTGCTTGGAGAAAAAATATACCGATCGTTATATATATTAGCTATTTAGTCGATCGCCTAATCTTTTTTTGAACATAAATAATGTAAGAAGTAATTTATTTATAGTAAATACAAATATACTATGGCATAGCTTGCATAAAAGTCGCACCCGTATAGATACTAATAAATACAAAAAACTACGAATTTGAGTACTTTTGATTTGAGATTGCTTCAATATATTTTGTCTTCCCAATTAAAGCAGCAAGAATTTATCTAAATACCGCTAAAATAACAATACAGAAAGTTACGTATCGTTCAAACTTAGAATAAAAATGCCACCTTTAATAATATTTGGGTTATGGTAGCAATACCGCGTATTGGCAAGACAATTAAGGACTAAAAAACGTTAATCGAACGAATATAATACTGGAAAAATTTAATAGTTCTATTGAAAAGCTGTATTGTGAAGTGAATGCGATCGCTAGATGCTGCGCGCTTTTGTGTTCAGCTTAATACTTTGATTTATTTGACGATGGAGTTAATTTAACTATTTACGAAGTTAGAGGAAGCTCCGTCGTTCAGGGCGCGGAGTCTCTCTGACTACATACTTCCAATTGGATCGATCTATAGCTTAAATTGTTTTCTAAAAAAAGATGCGATCGCTACCCAATCAGAGAACAGCGATCGCTTTCTATACAGTATTATGTTTTTTATAATTTAAGCACAACCTCAGCAAAAAGATACTCACAATTAAAGACCCAAAGCCTTTAATTGTGAGTATTCGGGCTATGAGTACCTGACTTACCTCTAATAGACGAAGCGTATGTAAGCACCGATAAATGTAGTGCGTGTTGGGTAACTCA
Source organism: Waterburya sp. (assembly GCA_965214815.1). Classification (GTDB taxonomy): domain Bacteria; phylum Cyanobacteriota; class Cyanobacteriia; order Cyanobacteriales; family Xenococcaceae; genus Waterburya. Next base: position 4,657,783 of record CBDCCL010000002.1, on the reverse strand, counting down.
TAATCTTAAGCTTAGTGAGTTCTGTCTGCTAAATACAAATCTTAGTCCTCACTACTTATAGCTCAATTTAACGGTAACGTTTTTTGCGACGAGCAATTGCTTTGCGCTTGCGCTTTTCAATTGGTGTCTCGTAGTGACGACGACGTTTAATATCGGCGAAGATACCTGCTTTTGATACTTGACGCTTAAATCGACGTAGTGCAGATTCTATGTTTTCGTTTTGTCCAACAACCACTTGGGTCATTAAAAATCATCCTCCAAATTTGATTACGACAGTTATAAGAACTTTGTTTATTTATTAGCTTGTTGCTATCGAGTCTATTATTATAGCCTTGCAGCAAACAACTACGACTATTTATTCTTATATTGAATGCGAGACTTTATTCTTAATACTTATTGCTTAGTATTTTCAGTATCACATAGTACAGTATAGACCAATAACCTGATTCTTATCTTAGCAATACCAAAGAAAAACTAATAATTTCAAGCTACTGCTTAGTCATAGAAAAGTGCGCTTGAGCGATGGTTGAACTCAGGAGTATTAATGTAAAAAGTGACGAGTTCCGCTTAACACCATTACTATACCAAGCTCGTTAGCAGCAGCGATCGAGTCTTTATCTCTAATCGAACCGCCAGGCTGGATAATGGCACTAATTCCCGACTCAGCAGCAGTACGTACCGAGTCATCGAAGGGGAAGAAACCATCACTAGCTAGTACACCACCTTTGGCTTTGTCTCCCGCTTGTTCTAGAGCAATTTTAACCGAACCGACACGATTCATTTGTCCCGCGCCGATACCTAGTGTAGTGCGATCGCGACTGATTAAAATAGCGTTAGACTTAACGTGCTTGACTAATTTTTGAGCAAACAGCATTTCGGTAATTTGTTCGGGGGTAGGTTGTTTTTCCGTAGCAATTTGCCAGTCATCGGGGTCTTCAATCTTGTCGTCGCTCTTTTGAACTAAAAATCCTCCGGCGATCGCTTTTATCGTTTCTGGTTGTCCTGTAGCCAGATCTTTTAACAACAGAATTCTTAATTTAGACTTGGCTTTTAAAATCTCTTGCGCTTCTTCATCACAACCTGGTGCGACAACGCATTCTAAGAAAGTTTTAGTTAGAGCCTTGGCTGTATCTGCATCGATCGGCTGATTTAGTGCCACGATCCCACCGAAAGCCGACACATTATCAGCATTAAAGGCTTTTTCATAAGCATCTACAAGAGTATTACCAACTGCTGCGCCACAGGGATTAGTATGCTTCAATACCGCTGCTGCGGGTTCTGATGGATCGAATTCGCTAATAATCCGTCGTGCTGCTTCTAAATCGACCAAATTATTATAGCTTAATTCCTTTCCCTGTAATTTGTTCGCTGCTGCCCATCCAGACGCTATCGAACCTGTTTGATACCAGGCTGCGGGTTGATGGGGGTTTTCTCCGTAGCGCAAAGACTGAATTTTGTTTCCAGAAATACTATAACTATCTCCTAATTCTTCTGAGTGATTGAGGTTGGCAAAATAAGCAGAAATAGCGCGATCGTAACTATTAGTATGAGCAAAAGCGTTACCAGCCATCAGTTGCCGAAACTCTAAAGATACTTCTCCACTAGAGCGATTATATTCTGTAAGATAATCTCCATAGCTTTCGGGACTACACAAGACAGTGAGATATTTAAAGTTTTTCGCTGCTGCGCGAATTAAAGTTGGTCCACCAATATCAATTTTTTCAATCGCATCTGATATACTAACGTTAGGTTGGGCTATTGTTTGCTCAAAAGGATATAGATTCACTACAACTAGATCGAACGGACGAATATTATTCCCCTCCAAATCTTCTCGATCCTCTGGTAAATCTTGACGAGCTAAAATACCTCCATGAATGCGGGGATGCAAAGTTTTAACCCTTCCCCCTAAAATCTCAGGCGATCCCGTATAGTCACTTACTTTAGTTACGGTGATGCCAGCATCTTGTAAAGTCTTGGCTGTACCACCACTACTGATAATCTCAAACTCAAACTCGATTAACTGGCGGGCTAACTCAACAATACCAGTTTTATCCCAAACGCTTAACAGGGCTAGACGACTCATAATTGCTCTCGAATCATAGACAGGCAATATTTACCTTATGACATTTTCAAGGTTTTAAAAAATTCTTTTTACAGGGATAATTGTATTAGAGAGCGATGCTATATTATTTCTTCTGTGCTTATATCTCTATTATTAGTTTCCTGTAGAGGTACTTCAAGCAATAGTTCTTCAGGTAAGTGTCAATTTCAAGATGATATAGCATCAGATGGCAGTCGTTGTGGTGATAGAGCTTCCAGCGTAAGACCTGGAGGAAATTAAACAATTTAGCAAACATATCAAACTTTTTAACTAAAGTATCGCGAACTTTTTGATGTACTGGATTGACATCTTTATCGGTTAAAGTGCGATCGCTATTTTTATTTAGATAATGATAATATTGTTTGGATAGAGGAGATAAAATATGAACCCCAAAGAGCGATTAATACAAGAATTAGATAATGTATCCGATCCTTTAATCGTAGAGGTACTGGATTTTTTACATTTTTTACAAGCAAAACAAGAACAAGAAGAGTCAGATATCCGAGATGCTCGTGCTGCTTTATCAACAATAGATACGCAAAGAACAGTAACTTGGGATGAACTAAAAGCGGAAGTTGGACTGTGAACTACCGTATTTAATTCGTTAAACAAGCTGCCAAACAATTTTAAAAATTATTGAGTCAAGATAAATTCTATGACGCAATCAACCGAACAAGAAATAATTAAAAAGTTAGAAAAAATTTCAGAAGATATATCTCAGATAAAGACAGATGTAGCAGTAATAAAAACCAATCAACAAAATATTAAAGAGCAATTATCCATGCAGCAAAATGCCATAAATAAAATACCCGACCTAGCAGAAAAGGTTGGTGAACTAAAAAACTGGCGACAAATTGCGATAATTATTATTGCTGGTACAATAAGCTCTGCTTTTACTTGGTTTCTAAAAGGCGGAAGATATTAAGCCAGAAGAATAACCAGTCTTTGCAATAACGCCTTCGGTCGGCGTTCGACTAATTTACAGTACTGTTCCTCTTCAGTTATTTAAATATTAGTTAATCTAGATTTTGAAATTGAAATATTATAATTTTAAAGCGTAATTGTATTAAACAGGTGTTGATTAAATGCTATGGGGGATGGAATTATCTCGATCGGAAGAAGAAATTGTACGTAAATACCAACCAACCCTAAAAAAATATGGTGTTTATTTTGATGATGATATATGCAGTCTCATTGAAAATTGTCCTCAAGATCTAGAATGTAGAATTCAAGCCTTTATCGGTTGGTTTCTTAGTTTGGAATACCGTGCTTCATTAGAAAACAAAAATCCTAATTTCCCTGATGCTAATGAAACTTTACTTAGAGCTTTAAAAGAAGAATGGTATCCTACTGAATATCAAAAAGGAAGATTACTAGCAGCTAATCTATTTCCTGCGGATTTGGCAATGAGAAATAAACTAGCAGAAATTAACTTTTTTAAAGGAATCGCTTATGAAATACCCTACAATTCAACCAGAATAAAATTTTTTCATCGCGGTCAGCTTATTTGGGAAGACAATATAAAGGAGTTATTGAAAGTATCCAATCGTGGGTTAATTGAAATGTATAAATTTAGAGTTAGACAATATCAAGAAAAATTTTAATAGGGCTGGTTTTTTAATTTGTCGTACAATTTTAAATAAGAGAGGATAGATCCCCTCTTTTAATGGCTAAAAGCTAATAGCGACACAAAGCGGTCTTGGGGGTCTCCCCCATGAGCTATTGTGTCAAGAAGCTAACAGCTAAAAGCTAAAAAACCTAACTACGCAACGTCACATCAAACTTCTTAACTAAAGTATCGCGGACTTTTTGATGTACTGGATCGACATCTTTGTCAGTTAAAGTGCGATCGCTTGCCTGATAAAAAAGATTAAACGCCAGGCTACGCTGTCCTTCGGGGACGTTTTTACCTTTATATTCATCGAATACTTCTACCCGCTGTAGTAGCTTACCTCCTGCTTTATTTATCGCTTTTTCAATAGCAAAGACAGATAGATCTAAGGGTGCGAAGAAAGCTAAGTCTCTAGCCGAACCTGGATAGGTAGAATAGGTTTTAAACTTGGGTGTAGTAACTGCATCTCTATTTAATGCTGCTAATAAAAGATTGAAGTCGAGTTCAAACAGGTAGACTTCGTTAGCCAAATCTCGCTGTTGCGCCAGTTGAGGATGAATTTGACCGAAAACACCTAAACGTTTACCTTGCAGCCATAAAGCAGCAGTACGCCCTGGATGTAGTCTCGTTTCCTCACTTTCGGGGCGATATTCAACAGCGATCCCTAAATTACTAAAAACATTTTCTAATACGCCTTTGGCATCATACCAAGTCATAGCTGTACCTTTTCCGCCATTGACCCAGAGTCCACTAGAAGTAATGTTACCACCCACGATCCCTGCAACCGAATCTCTTTCGATTAACGAGGACGCGATGTCGGATGCAAGCTCCGACGCGGACGCTTCGTCCGCCGACTTCGCGAAGCGAAGGCGAGCCTCTAGAGAGGCTGCCGTCCGTTTATCTTCTTCTCGATAGAATACTTTTTCAATCTCAAAAGCATTAAGCGCGCCATTCCCTTGAGACTGGTTATAGGCAAAAGCGTCTAACAAGCCAGAGAATAAATCTGCACGTAAGGCTGAATATTCAGCAAACAGAGGATTGGCTAGAGTAACTTCTTTACCTGTAGGCTTGACTAGAGAATACTGCACTACTTCGGTTAAACCAACACCTCTAAACACGGCGCGAAGCTTATTTTTAGTTGCATATTCGGCTGAAAGATAACCAGGTTCGGTTTTTTCGGGGAGAGTATCACAAAAGCGATCGTAACCATAGAGACGAGCAACTTCTTCAATTAAATCGATTTCTCTTTCTAAATCACGGTAACGATAAGGAGGAACTTTAACCGACCAGGTATTTTCTTTTCCTGCAACTGCTTCTAAACTACAGCCCAATGCACCTAAAATCGATTCGACATCGGCAGCTTCTATATAACCTACGCCGTCTTGTTTATTGACTTGACCTAAGACTTGATTAATTCTACTCAACCGTAGTTCGATCGCCTCTAAACTTGAAAAATCAACGCGGTTATCCGACATAGCCTGCACTGTAGCAGTACCCCCCGCTAACTCCTGTAATAAAGCGATCGCTCTTTTACAGGCGGACTCTAATTCTACTTGGTTAACCCCCCTTTCATAACGGGTAGAGGCTTCGCTACGCATACTTTGAGCGCGGGATGAACGACGGATCGCCACAGGATCGAACAAGGCTGCTTCTAAAACAATATTGGTAGTCTGGTCATCTACTTCTGTCTCTTCACCTCCCATAACGCCTGCTAAAGCGACAGGCTTATCATTAGCGGTAATTAACAAATTATCAGTAACCAAATCTCGTTCTTGTTCGTCGAGAGTCTTTAGCTTTTCTCCATCCTTAGCAAAGCGCACGCCGAGGGTTAATTCTTCACTAGCTCCAACTGAGGAGAGTTTTTCGCGATCGAAACCATGCAGAGGTTGACCCCACTCTAATAAAATATAGTTAGTAATATCTACCACATTATTAATCGGGCGCGTACCTGCTGCTTCTAGTCGCCACTTTAGCCAGTCGGGACTCGGTGCAACTTTTACAGATTCAATTACCGTCCCGATGTATGCCATGCAAGCTGTTGGATCTCGAACCTCGATCGCTAAAGAACTATTTGCAGCAAGATCCTGCTCTTTAACCTCTGGCAATCTCACCTCTGCACCTGTCAGAGCTGCAACTTCTCTAGCAATACCCACCATACTCAAGGCATCGGCGCGGTTAGCAGTAGTAGCCAAGTCGAGAATTACATCATTTAAACCCAACAAAGGACGCACATCATCCCCAGGGGTAATATTATCTTCCTTAAATATATATATGCCGTCGGACTCTTTCTCTAAACCCAATTCTGTCAAAGAACAAATCATCCCTTCAGAGGGTTCACCCCGTAGTTTAGTCGGCTTGAGTTTTAAATCGATCGCGGGTAAATAAGTCCCTACCGTAGCTACAGGAACAAATATATCCGCTCTTACATTAGACGCACCGCAGACAATATCTAAGGGTTCATCCGCACCAATATCCACCTTACAAACACTTAGCTTATCAGCATTAGGATGTTGCGATCGCTCTAACACTTTGCCAACTACCACCCCGTCAGCACTCTTGCGTAGATCGATTAATTCTTCTAATTCAAACCCTGCAATAGTTAGAACTCTCCCCAACTCTTCAGGAGACATCTCGATCTCGACAAATTCTTGTAACCAGTTTAGAGAAACGCGCATTACTGCCCTTACTTACGATTTATAATTGCTGCAAAAAGTATTTTAGCGTTAAATCGTTGCTGCTTGAAGGAGAATAGGGCGATCGGTGAAACATAGCTACAGGCATCGCTTTTTATCTTCTATTTTAATTAGCCAAGTATGATAATAAATAAATTCCATCACAGAAACAATCTAGATTTAGATGAATACATTTACGAAGTCAGAGGAAGCCCCGTCTTTGTAAGGCGGGGTCTCTCTGACCGCAATTGTCGAACGTGACTTAGATACAAATCTCTATGTAGGTTATATTCCTGGGTTTAAAGGCGCGCATTCTCAGGGAGAAACCTTAGATGAGCTACAAGAGAATCTTAAAGAAGTAATAGAAATGCTATTGGAAGATGGAGACGTAATCTTTGAAACGGAGTTTGTCGGTACTCAACAGGTTGTAATCTAATAACTATAGATAAATCATCAGACAAGCGATCGCATTTCATAACGCATCAGGTACGGCGATCGCCGATACAATAAGAAGCAAAATGTTAGTATCCAAACAATGATATTTGAATGGGATAAAAACAAAGCTATCTTTAACTTATCAAAACATCAAGTATCTTTTGATGAAGCTAAAACTGTATTTGAAGATCCTTTATACATCGATTTTTATGACCCCGATCATTCTGAAGCTGAAGAAAGATATCTTATAGTACGTAGGTCAAACAAGGATAAAATATTAATAATTTCTTATACAGAAAGAGAAAATATAATACGCATTATTAGTGCGAGAAAAGTAACCAAGGCAGAAAAAAAAGTATATGAAGAAGGATAATTTATCAATGGAAGACGATTTACGCCCTGAATACAATTTAGCAGAATTGCGAGTTAGAAAGGTTGGCAAACAGCGTCAAAGCCATACAGGTAAAACTATTCATTTAGAACCAGATGTAGCGAAAATTTTTCCTGACGATAATTCTGTAAATGAAGCACTACGGTTTTTAATTAGAATAACGGCACAAAACAAAGATTCAGTTTCTGAAACTATTTCAGGCAAAGGTGTAGAAAGTTAAATTTTTATTGATATGAGCGTATTTATTGAATTTTAAACCCTGCAATAGTTAGAACCCTCCCCAACTCTTCAGGAGACATCTCGATCTCGACTAATTCATGTAACCAGTTTAGAGAGACGCGCATTACTGCCCTTACTTACGATTTATAATTGCTGCAAAAAGTATTTTAGCGTTAAATCGTTGGGGATTGAACAGAGGTAGGGCGACTAGCATTCTAAAAAGTACTAAAATTCCATATAATACTCACCATCTCTAATTTTATAAAACGCAAGCTCGTTTTTACCATACTCGATAAGTGTGTCGCTAGTAACAGGTTCATATTTTTTGAGGCATCCAGCTCTTTCTAATTTACCTTTAAGCCAAATACCAAATATTTGCAAACTATCTTTGGAACGAATGTTTTTATAATTATCTCCTTGAGTTCTCATTGGTATAATGTAGCCATCATCGGTGTAAGCTAAGAAATCCCCTTTGGGATATTCTGGTTGCGAAATTATAGTTTTGTCCGCTATTAATTCGATTTCATACCAAGGACGGGGTGTAATAATACCTGTTTTAGTATTTAATCTACCTTTAGCAAAATATACGTTAAGGTTTGATTGTTGTTTATCTACAACCCTTGATAATGGAAAAATAAATTTGGGTAAATTTTGTTTTTGTATACTTGCAGGATTGTATTTCGATAGTTTTTTTAATCTATTTTGACTTGTTAATGTAATCTGCTGTTTCTTTGTCGAAACAATGCCTTCAGCTTTATCTATTGCTATTGCATATTTTCTCGAACACAACTCTTCTAAAAAATCAACAATTTTTTGCTTTTGATTGTCAAGTGTAATTGAAACAGTACACTCTATGTTAGTTTTTGTTCCGCTTGTAGAAAAGTTGCAAGAACCTACATATATATTTGAACGATTTTTTTGTCTGAAATAGTATACTTTACCGTGATATCGTCTGCCATTAGCCACAAAAACACCTGAAACATTGTTATGGCTTTTAACTTTAGAGTTAAAATCGATAAGAGTATCATATTTTTTTTGGCTTAATCCCTCATAAAATGCCATTCGTAATAAAAGGCGAGATGTTCCGCCAGATTGAGCTATCCTAATAAATTCTGAAGAGTAAACATTAATTATGTCTAGTGATGTATAACCTGAAGCAATGGTAACATTCTTAGCCTTATTAAATTCTGAATCAAGTACAGTACGAAAATTACCACCAAAAGCATCTAGATTAGTAAACATGATTCTGTTTTAATGGTTTTTAAATATTTTTTAATTGCTTTGGCAAAAGGTAATATTCCAACAGGAGGAACAGAATTACCTATTTGTCTTCTTACTTCTGTAATTGTGCCTTCAAAAACAAAGTCATCAGGATAACCAAATAGTCTTGCCCTTTCTCGATTCGTTAATGGTCTAGGTTCACTATAGTGATAGCCCCAAGTTCCTCCCCCACCAGCAGCAATAATCGTTGTAGAAGGCTTATCTGGGTGTAATCTTCTATAAACATGAGAGATCATTCCTTTGACGTAATGAGGAGAATCTTTCGGAATATTTGTAAAATTGCCTCCAGGTGGAATTAATTTCAATTTCTCGATAGTGCTAGGTTGAATTTTCTGATGCCTATTATTATGTTTTACTTTTTTGACACCAGCAAGTGCTGCACGTGAAGAAATATAGTTTTTTGAAGTATGCGTCGGTTCTGGCATTTTAAAAGCGCGTTTTATATCTTTTCTGATGCCAATAATTAAAACTCTTTCCCTAAGTTGAGGTGTTCCATAATCGGCAAAATTGACTAAGTATGGAGTTGTAGTATATCCATACTTACCTGTTGCCGAAAAATCATCAATAATTTTTTTAATAGCCTTTCCTTTATTGGCTGTCATCAAACCTCTAACGTTTTCAGCAATAAACATTAGTGGTTCTTTAAGCTCAACAATATCGACAAAATTTCGATATAAATTACCTCTTTGGGTTGTTATTCCTCCCCGTTTCCAGATCATTGAAAAATCTTGGCAAGGAAAACCACCTAGAATTAAATCTGCACTGGGTACTGTAGAGTAGTCGATTGTTTGTATATCTTCGCAAATAATATGTTTTCCAATATTTTTTCGGTACGTATCACAAGCTATCTTATCAATGTCATTCGCCCAGAGAATACGAAATCCAGCTTGCGTAAACCCCAGATCCATTCCTCCGCATCCTGAAAATAAGGAAATAACTTTTATTTCTTCTCTAAACTCATTATTAAAGTTTTGTACAATATCTTCAAATATATTCAATTGAACCATAAACGAAAAATGTATAATCTGCCTGGGTAGCGATATGTAATTTAAGCATACATAACAGATCCCCGTATAAGAAATCTCGTAAATCTCGATTTTAGTATAAATGAATTACTAATTTGGATCGAAGATTTCTATTGGGTATAAATTAATTGAGCGATTTTATTTTCTTACTACATCTAGTAGAGCGATCGCATTTCTTATACCGCAAGCAAGATAAAGATGAATTATTGTATCGATAAAAATTAAGGCGATCGCATTTCTTATACCGCAAGCAAGATAAAGTTAAATTATTGTATCGATCGCTCATTACGCGATCGCAATATCCTGACAATTAGATTTATGCTCTTCTAACAAATTGTCTATAGGTTCAGATATCGCTCTTTTGCAGTAATATCAATTTGTTCTCCTGCTAAATGTTTAATATGTTTAAATAAAGATTGACGACAGGAAGTTAGGTATGAATGCATCGGAGAGAGCTAAAGGTTTAGATATTGCTACTAAAATTGCCTCGGTAGTGACTTTGTTTAAAGCGCAATTTCCAGATGCCAAACCAGATCTTAAACCCTGGAAAAATGACCCTGATACTCGCGAACTAGTCGATCCAGATTCGATTGATATTGGGTTTCACTTTCCTGGCTGGAGTAGACGCTATCAAAGTAACAGTATTTTGGTACAGATTCGTTTTTATAAAGACCCTACCGAAGCAGAAGAAAAGTTTATCGGTGTAGAAACCTGTGGTTTTAGTCATGTCGGTCAGGCGTGGAAATTTTCGACCATTGATAGTTGGGAATGCGTCGGTCAGTGTCAACCAGCCCAAGAAGCCGAGAAGCAGTTAAAATTGTTTTGCCGTCAGGTATTTGAATTGTTTAGCTGACAATTGTGTAATTTTGTTAGCCAGCTATAAATTCAACAGCCATAAAGGGCTGAGTATGGCGATCGCATCTTCCCAACCGAACTAGAAAATTACCACGTCACTTAAGGAGTAGACAGGACGTTATTCATCAACCTTTCCAAATTAGTTTTTAGGTGGTCGCGACTGTTAAAACCATCCAACCTTTCGATCAACACACCGTCTTTAAAGAGCATAATCGTAGGTAGATTTCGCAAACGATAAAAATTAGCCAGTTTGAAATTTTCATCAGCATTAATTGAAGCTAATTTTACTAGTTCCTCTCTATCTCCTTGAATTGTTTCCAGCATTGGACTAATTAGCCGACATAAGCCACACCATGGAGTCCAAAAATGCACCAAAACTGGACGAGATTCCTGTAATACTTCTCGTTGAAAATTGGTTTCATTAACTACGGTTGGCATATAGATTTAAAATTTTTTTTATTAAAATACTTACAAAATATGCTACATCAATCGGGATCGTCTGAAAAGATGTTATATAACAATATTAAAACAATCTTACCAATATACTCTCGATGTTACTTTCATCAACCAGGGATGTCCCCACCAAAATATCATCACAAAAATAGCCACTCCGATATATGCCGGACGTAAATATTCTTGCCATTTGAGAGTTTGACGACCATCAATAATCGCTTTAAAAGGTATAATAGAGGTTCGTGCCTTTACCTTTTCAAATGCTTCGCCATATCGGTCTGCTAAACGGCGATCGCCATGCCAAACAGCAAATAGATGATGGGCGATCAATCCTAAAGATGTTACCAGGGTAAAAGACGTTCCTAGCCAAAGAGTATGAGCGATACACCAAATAACCTGACCTACCATTTGAGGGTGACGAGTAATCCGAATAATACCCGTTTCAAATAGATATACCTGGGGTTTTTGTACGGCAGCAATTTCTAATAGGTTAAAAGTTGCAGGATAAAGAAAAATGAAGGAAATAGCCGATAAAATCCAGACTGTAGACTGTACTCCTGGTACTCCCTGAACTCGCCACAGTTGCAGCCCATCGTAGCGATGATTGAAAAAGTAAATAATTAAAATAGTCGCGAAAGGAATGCTCACTAAAGCAAAAATTACGCGGTATAGCCGTGGACCAATGATAGCTTCAGCTTTAGAGCGTAGCGCAGCCAAACCACTGTGAGCAACGGCAAATCCGAGCAATAAACCCACCATAATCAGGTGACTATCAGTCAACCAGCTAATTTTGTTCATCTAAAATTATTATAGGTATTATTAATCATTTTGTATAATAGCAATAAATAAAAGTTAATTGACTTGTCGAATGATAGTACTGTGCCAAAAAAAGAACATGAAAATTATTAAAAATTAAGCACTATCAATAATACGTTTAAATAACACCCCTGTAACTAACAATTTTTATTAAACCGATACTGGAATTTTATGACTGATATTCCTTTTACTCTAGACCAACTTCGTATATTAAAGGCAATTGCTACTGAGGGAAGCTTTAAACGGGCTGCTGATAGTCTGTATGTATCTCAACCTGCTGTTAGTCTACAAGTGCAGAACTTAGAAAAGCAGTTAAACGTGCCTTTGTTCGATCGCGGTGGGCGTAGAGCGCAGCTAACCGAGGCAGGGCATTTATTATTAAGCTATGGTGAAAAAGTTATCTCATTATGTCAGGAAACCTGTAGAGCAATCGAAGATCTACAAAATCTTCAGGGTGGTACGTTAATTGTCGGTGCTTCTCAGACTACGGGAACATATTTGATTCCTCGTATGATTGGTTTGTTTCGCGCCAAATATTCGGATGTTTCGGTACAGCTTCAGGTTCATTCTACCCGTCGTACTTCCTGGGCGGTTGCTAACGGACAAGTAGATTTAGCAATTATTGGCGGAGAAGTTCCTACCGAGTTACGAGATATATTAAATGTTATTCCCTATGCTGATGACGAACTGGCGTTAATTTTGCCAGTCAATCATCCTTTAGCTAAAGAGACGGCTATTCAAAAAGAAGATCTATATAAGCTAAACTTTATTACTTTAGATTCACAGTCTACAATTCGCAAGGTAATTGATAAAGTTCTCAGTCGCTACGAAATCGATCCCAAACGCTTGAAGATCGAGATGGAGTTAAATTCTATCGAAGCAATTAAAAATGCCGTCCAGTCAGGTTTAGGAGCAGCCTTTGTTTCGACAACAGCGATCGAGAAAGAGTTGGAAATGGGCATCTTGCATCGAGCTAAAATTAAAGAAGTCGATATCGGAAGAACTCTTTCGGTAATTGTCAATCCTAATCGCTATTGTTCCAAAGCAGCCGAAGCATTTAGCAAAGAAATTTTACCAGGTTTTTCGACTAGAAAAGAATTTAAAGAACTCGATAGCCTATATAAAAACATGATAGAAATTAACTAAAAAATAGAGATTTATCGACTATTCAAATTATTCTAATAACATTTGAACGGCAAAAAGCTATAGTTATTAATTTTTATATGTTGAGTTCAACTATCGAGCGATCGCATTAATTTAGTTAGAACCAACTTAAAAGAATTCAAGGAAAAAGATAACTAAAGTTAATAATCTTTTTCCTCAAACTCGATCGCTATTGGGCTGGTTTCATCACTACAACCCCATAAGCTTCAGGATCGAGATATTTCTGGGCTGCTGTCTGTAGATCTTTGGCAGATATAGCTTGAATATGCTGTGGATAGTTGAGTGCCGGGGCTAGATCCTGTAGCTGTGAATAATAGTAACCATAAAGATTAGCGCGATCGCTCGGTCTTTCGTTAGCAAAAACAAATCTATTGGCTACCTGGGTACGGATGCGATCGATATCTTTGGCTGCAATGGGTTCGGTTTGAATCTTTTTGATTGCCGAAGCGATCGCCTGTTCTACCACCGCAATATTTTCGGTCGGTAAAGCAGCAGAAATATAAAATACTCCCTGGTGAGTTTGAGTCATGTTGCTGACTCCTATTTGATTTACCAGACCTTTTTCTTCCCGCAGTTCTCTAAATAAACGAGATACTTTACCCTGTCCTAAGATTACTGCCAAAATATCTAAAGCGTAGGTTTCCTCCAGATCTTCCATTCCAGGGACGCGCCAAACCATAATCAACCGCGCCTGCTGTAAGGTTTCATCGGTATATTCGTGACGGACTATTTCTGTAAAGGGTGCTTCGGGAGTGATTTCGGGAATCCTATTTTTACGATATTCTTCACCAAAATTATAATGTTGTTCAAATCCCTGGGTAACAATTTCGATTAACTCTTCTACAGGAAGATTACCGACTACGGCCGCGGTCATCGATTTCGGCTGATACCAAGCACCATGAAACTCGCGCATCTGCTGCGATCGCAAATTCTCAATTACCGAGGCTGGACCGAGTACGGGACGGCGGTAAGGAAGATCTTTAAAGCAGGTTTCCATCGAACGATAGAAGGTGCGACGACGGGGATTATCTTCTGAACGTCGAATTTCTTCTAAAACTACTAATTTTTCCCGTTCAAAGGCTTCATTTTCTAAACTAGGATTTAATACTACGTCTAGCTGTAAGGGTGCTAGTCGGGCAAAATCCTTCGGTGCAGTGGTTATATAGTAATGAGTGTAGTCTTGGCTAGTAGCAGCATTAGTTATCGCCCCACGTTCTTCGATTAGGTGTTCAAATTCCCCAATGGCTAAGTTTGGCGTACCTTTAAAGACCATGTGTTCTAAAAAGTGTGCCATTCCGTTGATCTCATCACTTTCTTTTGCCGAACCAACATTTATCCACACATTAAGGTTTACTGCTTCGACGGGCATTTGTTCTGCCACAATAGTTAAACCATTGTCGAGTTTGCGTATAGTTGGGGCGTTTAATTTTGGCTGTTTGGTCAGGATTGAAGTCATTAAAGATATTTTTAGCTATATGTATAGGCAATTAGGATCATTCTAATGTTTATTTACTGTCAAAGATATTAGGGAATACGCAACTTGTAGTAATGCGATTGGCGAAGCCTAGCCGAAGGCATCGCCAATCAGACTAGAAAACTATCGTGATTTGATTATTTTGTTATACAAATATACAAGTACTACAGATAAGTTAGAGCGAAATAAATAGCGATCGAAAATTATGAATTATGGTATTCGAGTAGCAATCGATGCTGAGTCACGAACTTAATAATACTTTGCTAAGGGAGTACTATTAAGTTCTTACAAGAGTGACTTGCTCGCGAGTAGTTACATTTTAAATCTCATTAAAATCAATAGAAAAAGCATAATAAGCGATATCTTCCGATTCAAAATTAGGCAAGTCATCAATTATAGAGTCTCTTTCTACAGCAGAAGGCGTATAAAAATGCGCTCCCGTAGTTGAGTTATAAAAACGATAAATAGGAACTGAACCTTCTACTTCGGTATGGTGAGCAAAAAAGGCTTCTCCTTCATAATTGTAGTTATCGAGTTCTTGTTCGACGACATTCTTTTCGTTTTTATCGATAGTGTAAAAATGCGATCCCGAATCTCGATTGTAAAAACGATGTACTGCTAACGATTCTGTTTCGCTTGAAGAATCGATACCTTGATAAGAAGCACCTTCATAAGTATAGTTATTCAAGCGATCGTAAACATAATCGCGCTCGTTTCGATCCGCAGTATAAAAATGAACCCCAGAATGGCGATCGTAAAATCGATAAATAGTATTTTCGCCAAAGTCTTCATCTTTTAACTTTTCGCGAGCAGAATTAGCAAAAAAACTAACAAGATCGTTACTACTAACATTATTGATTCTTTCAATAGCTCTTCTTGTGGCTCTTCGGGATCCATCAAAATAGTCAAAGATAGTCACATCATTTTCTATTTCTGCAACACCATCGCGATTGAGATCGATAATTAAATGATTATCTATTCTTTCTATACCAATTTTTTCTGGTGTAGGGAAAGATAGCTCTATCGAGTAATCATTATAAATATCAGACGATCTTAAGTCGGAGTAGGGATCGAAGAAAAGACCGTCAGCCAAATCTTGCAAATTTTCACTTTCAGCAATAATAAGATAATCTAGTCCTTTTGTATCGCGGATTTGACTACCATTACTTTTGTCAACATCGACAAAATAAATATCATTACCACCATATCCTTCTAAAGTATCTTTACCACCATAACTAAATAAAGCCCCTGTACCTATATCTCCCCTAAGATAATCATCTCTATTTTCGCCGTAAACAAATTCTTCTTCCGCTGAAAAAAACGTACCGTCTTCAAGTTGTTTAGATCTACGATCGATTGTGCGAAGATCGCGTTCAATTGTATCTGGCGATAAACCTAATCTTTCTAAATCTATTTCACCCGTCGCTGCTAGTTCTTGCCAGGTTAAATTACCTCGATAGTTATTTGAATTTTGATAGCGACTAACAAACTCTTCATAACTAATCCTACCTTCTGTCAAATCAAAAGATTCAATTTGATTAGCTGGTTCTTGCCAATCAATTAAAATAGCGTACTGATTTGTAGCAGTATCGCCAAGATATAGATGGCGATTATCAATTACGCTAACAAAAGAAGTTTCTTTTTCTAAACTAATACCTGAAGAACTAATTGTAGTCCAAAGAATATTATCGCTGTCATTATCATTTTCAATGATAATTGCTGTTGAGTTAACAGTAACATCATAACTGTTTCGCCCTGTACCACCTACTAAAATAGTAGTTATTCCAAAATTTGAATTGAGAGAATCATCTCCATCTAAAGCATAGACGATTTGCGAGTCAGCTCCAGTGATACTATCAAATCCTACTGAGCTTAAATCGCCTCCAATACCATATAATTCCGTAAAATTCCCGACAGTCATAGTTTAAAAGCTAATTCAAAAAGTAAAAAATATTTACCATCTTATTCGAGAAAAAAGGGAAATAAATATATTAGATATTTAAGTTGTCGTTTTCACTAAATCTAAATAATTAATTACTTAATCGTTTATCAAAATTTCACAAATTGGAAGGTTGAGAAAAAAATGCTGTCAGGTTCTGAAGTGTCTCTTAATTTATAAAATATCGGACACCTGAAATCGAGCTATTTTTGGTATCTTAAAAGTCGTTTTTTTGCTATTACAAGACAGTCGTGTCTCGAATTTGATTTTTCCGACAGTTTAAAACCTAAAATTATTATCTCTGTCAAAACATTTACCATTTATCATTTATCATTTATCATTTTCAATTGATATTACTTCTACCCCGTCACTGGATGTTGACCGTAATAGGGTACTACTTCAGACCAGTGAGAATGCTTACCCTGTTGCCAATCGGCGTATGCCAAATCTAGTACATTGGTTACGTTAGCAGCAATATTATCTTCAGCAACAATTAATTGATAGGGAGACGACAGATCTTTTAAAGTTTGCTGCCAAACTTCTTCAGTCATTAGTGTGTCTGCCAGATACGTCTGAAGTCCCTGACTATTAGATTGATAGATAGCCACGAACAATTGTTCTCTTCTCGCATCCATCTGTACGGCTAACAAGTCATCGCCTTTCTTTTGTGCTGCTGCAATGGCAGCTAAATTAGAAATGCCGTACAGGGGAATATCAAGCTGTTGGGCGATAGTACGGGCGGTAACAACCCCGACGCGAGTTCCCGTAAAGCCTCCAGGTCCTTTAGCTACGGCGATAAACTCAAGATCTTGCCAAGTTTGCGGAGTCAGAATTTCTTGTAAATGTATGTGTAGCTGCGATGATAGACCTCTACCCAAATCCCAAACGCGATCGCGACTGGATCCTGCATAATTATTTATAGCTATTCCTAACTGTGGTGTACTAGTATGAAGGGCGATCGCATATTTATTATTCAAGCTGTTCATGCAATAAGCAATGACAATAATCGATGTTTAATAATTAATCATAAAGGAAATGGCTGTAGCAATCGAATCGACAAGACCTCCTAGGGAGAAAGTTACTCCAGTGCAATGGCTGAAGCGAAATCTTTTTAGCACCTGGTACAATTTTATTTTGACTGCTATCAGTCTTTGGCTGATTTATTGGGTAGCTTCTAACCTAATTACCTGGGCATTTTCCGAAGCACAGTGGCAGGTAATCGATGCTAACTTCCGTTTGTTTTTTGTCGGTAGATATCCCGTCAAAGATCTCTGGCGGGCTTGGGTGACGTTGGGAATTATTGTCGGTTTGGGAGGTATTTCTTGGGGAGTATTTGCCCACGAAGCTGCTACACTATTTAATCGGCGTATCTTAATTATCTTAGCTATAGTTGCTGCTACCTGCTTTGCCGTTGCCATACCTGCGGGCGTTCGATCCAGCGTTATTTTAATTGGGATGCTAGTACTATTAATTGTTGCTGCACTGGTGGGTAAACAAATAGGAAAAAAATTTCCCAATCTTAGTACCTGGTTGCCTTTACTGTGGTTACTAGCTTTTAGTTTTAATGTGTGGCTGCTGTTAGATAGCAATAGCGTCAGATTAGACCGCGTGAGTGGTTTAATGCTGACTATTCCCGTAGCGATCGCTAGCATCGTGCTGTGTTTTCCCTTTGGAGTATTGCTAGCCTTGGGAAGACAGAGCGATCTGCCCGTTATTCGCTGGCTGTCTATTGCCTATATCGAATTAGTTCGCGGTCTTCCCTTAATTACGATTATTTTCATGGCACAGGTAATGTTACCTTTAGTATTGCCTCCTGATGTGCGTTTGGATCGAATCATTAGAGCGATCGCGGGTTTTACTATTTACAGTGCTGCCTATCTAGCAGAAAACGTGCGGGGTGGTTTACAGGCAATACCTCGCGGACAAGGCGAAGCTGCTAGGGCGTTAGGCTTAAATCCCGTTTATACCATGTGCTTGATTGTTCTTCCCCAAGCCCTCAGAACCGTAATACCCAGTATGGTAGGGCAGTTTATTTCTTTATTCAAAGATACATCCTTACTGGCGATCGTCGGTTTGACTGACTTATTAGGTATGTCCCAGTCGATTATTGCTAATCCTAAATATTTAGGACGTTACGGAGAAGTATATTTATTTGTCGCCACGATTTATTTTATTTGCTGCTATGCCATGTCATTAGCTAGTAGAAGGTTGGAAAATCAGCGAGGGTAATGCTATCTAAAGTTAAGTAGACCGATTTACTCTACTCGATCTTAAAATTGATTTCTGGTTCTAAAGAGGCTGATTCTTCAGCCATGCGATCTTCTGCGGACTTTGGCAAGACGAGGTTTAAAATCAAAGCACAAAGAGAACCGACGGAGATGCCCGATTCCAAAATATTTCGTAGCTGTTCGGGAAACCCTGATAACGCCTCGGGAACATAGGTTACTCCCAATCCTGCTGCTAGAGATGCGCCGACAATTATCAAAGAACGATTGGTCATCTCAATTTCGCCCAAAATATTAAACCCTGCCACCGCCACCGTACCAAACATCAGCATAATCGCTGCACCAAATACGGGAGCGGGAATAGCGGTTAAAATCCCCCCAATAATCGGAAACAGCCCTAAAAAAGCTAAAATACCACCCACATAAAAGCCAATATAGCGACTACCTACTCCAGTAAGCTGGATAATTCCATTATTCTGAGACAGTGTTACTGTAGGCAAAGTGCTACAACAAGAGGCAATAAATGAATTAAAGCCATCTCCTAATAGTCCACCTTTGAGGCGTTTTATATATCTCGGACCGCTAATTGGCTCACCCGTCACCATCGAAGTAGCTGTAATATCTCCGATCACTTCTAAAGAGGTCGCAAAGTAAATAATCGCAAAAGGAATAAAGGTAGCAAGATTAAAATCCAAACCAAACCGAAAGGGGATGGGTATATTAAAGGCGGGTATACTTCCTAACTGGCTAAAGTCAGTCATACCCATAAAGATAGAGATAATCGAACCAACAATTATACCGATAATCACCGACCCCATTCTAAGATAACGATTTGAAGTACCACTACAAATAGCCACAGTCAAAAACACGGGAATTGAAATTACCCAATAACGAAGACTGCCATAATCACCCAATTCTTTAGCTGCATCTCCTCCCGCCATATCGTACATTCCAAATCGAATTAGAGTCAGCCCAATTAAAGTGACGGCTGTTCCCGTAACCAGTGGGGGAAAAATAACTCTGGCAAATTGCAGAAAGCGACTCAAAATAATTTGGATAAACGAACCAAAAAAACCCAAACCCAAAATCAATGCTAGGGTTTCTTCTGGCGTTCTTTCTGCTTCGTTACCTGCTGCAATAACGCTAAAAATGGGTGGTAGAAAAGCAAAACTCGGTCCCTGAATACTTAGTAAGCCCGAACCAATTGCACCAATGCGTCTGGCTTGAACAAATGTAGCAAATCCAGCTACGAGTAAAGTCATGCCAATAATGTAGCTAATATCAACGGCATCTAAATTTAAGGCTCGACCGATTAAAATGGCAGGGGTGACGCTGGGGACAAAAACGACGCAAACGTGCTGTAGAGAGACCAGAAATGCCGTTTGAAACGGTGGATTATCTTCTAATCCCAAAATTAAATTACTAGAGTTTGAAGTTGTAGTTTTAGAAGAATTACTAAGTTCTGTATCGATCATTTTCTTCTCCAATATTACCGAACATCAATAAAAACTCACTGATAGTACAATTCTGTCTCGGAATATAGACAGAGCAAACTCTTAATCTTATTCTTCAGCTTTAGTAAAACAATATCTATCGTCGATGCTGTATACTGTATGCAACATTGAGTTTAAAAACTGTAGCTATAATTACAAACTGTTCTGGATTGCAGCATCACATCATCAGCGATCGCAGGAGCGAAGATAAATTTATTTGAAGCTGCGATCGCCTTTCTAATTTATCTGAGTAATTGCAACTACCAGGACGTAAGCATTCAATGAATTAAAATTCGTAATGTCAGAAAAAAACAAATTATCTTTTACCCAAACCAAACAAATTAATCGGTACTAATCGAACTCAAATTAAAGGATTACCAATTTTAGCTGTTAACTTATTCTTTCTTTTTGCTAAAAAATTGCTACGGTGTACCATTTAAGTCAATAATTAAATATAGGTAACTATACTCGCTCGGCGATTTAGTAGCGATCGCCTGCCAAGAGGAAATATTAAAATGTTAGACACACAGTCGGTTTTAGAAGTATTACGTCCCGTACAAGATCCCGAACTACAAAAAAGTCTTGTCGAACTAAACATGATCCGCAACGTTAAAGTAGACGGAGGAAAAGTAAACTTCACGTTAGTACTAACTACTCCTGCTTGTCCGTTGCGCGAATTTATTGTCGAGGATTGCCAAACTGCGGTCAAAAAGCTTCCAGGTGTAGAAACCGTAGAGGTAGAAGTAACCGCGGAAACTCCACAGCAAAAATCTCTACCCGATCGCACTTCGGTAGCTGGTATTAAAAACATTATTGCCATCTCCAGCGGTAAAGGCGGTGTGGGTAAAAGTTCTGTAGCTGCTAATGTTGCAGTAGCTTTAGCTGTTAAGGGTTCTAAAGTAGGCTTGTTAGACGCTGATATTTACGGCCCTAACGCCCCCAATATGTTTGGCTTGTCCGATGCCAAAATTGCCGTCAAGCAGGGCAGCAAGGGCGAAATACTAGAGCCTGCGTTTAATCATGGTGTCAAGCTAGTATCGATGGCGTTTCTCATCGACCCCGATCAGCCTGTAATTTGGCGTGGTCCGATGCTCAACGGTATTATCCGTCAGTTTCTCTATCAGGTAGAGTGGGGCGAACTAGACTATCTCATTGTCGATATGCCTCCTGGTACGGGAGACGCTCAATTGACTATGGCGCAGGCTGTACCGATGGCAGGGGCAGTTATTGTTACTACTCCTCAGACCGTATCTTTGATTGATGCTCGTCGTGGTTTAAAAATGTTCCAGCAGCTTGGGGTAAACCTGTTGGGAATTGTCGAAAACATGAGCTATTTTATTCCCCCCGATATGCCAGAGAAAAGCTACGATTTGTTTGGTTCGGGCGGTGGCGAAAGAACGGCGCAAGAATTAAATATTCCCCTACTAGGCTGTGTTCCATTAGAAATTGCCCTTAGAGAAGGAGGCGATAACGGAACTCCAATTGTAGTAGCCGAACCCGAATCTGCTTCTGCCAAAGCTCTAATCGCGATCGCCGAACAGATTGCTGCTAAAGTTTCTGTTGCTGCTTTAGCTTAATCTGAGTTAGGAACAAGCCAAGGCGATCGTCTTCTTTTAGCAATGATGCGATCGCCCTTAATCCCGTGTCATTGAAATACATTTTTAAAGCGGTGCTTCGCCTTCCCAGTCTCCTGCGCGCCGTGATGCGATCGCGTTGTTTAACTGGGCTTGGTATGCTCACAGTTTTAGATTTTTAACATATTTCTAGCCACAATCTTTACGATAAACATAAATTCTTTGAGAAAATTTTACTTTTGGCTATCTAGATCCATCAATCGCGCTATATTCAAAATATTCTTTACATACCTGAAATTAGTAATTAGTAATTAGTAATAAGTGTGTTTAGACACTATATATTTAACTCAAGCAGCATGACCTTATTAAACAGCTTTTGGAAATTTTCACGCCCTCATACTATCATCGGTACTAGCTTGAGCGTGTTGGCACTATATTTTATCTCTTTAGGAACTACTGGTAATGAGATTACTACAGTTAATCTAGAACAGATGTTAGCGGTTTGGCTTGCCTGCATATGTGGCAATATATATATAGTCGGTCTAAATCAGCTTTATGATATCGAGATAGATCGCATCAACAAGCCCGATCTTCCTTTAGCTTCAGGAGAGTTTAGCGTTAACCAGGGCAAAGTAATTATTGCTGTTACTGGAATTATAGCTTTGCTAATTGCAGCCTTTTCAGGAGTATGGTTATTTGCTACAGTAGCAGTAAGCATCTTAATTGGTACAGCATACTCTACACCTCCAATACGTTTAAAGCAATTTCCTTTTTGTGCCGCCTTTTGTATCCTGACTGTAAGAGGAGTTATCGTTAATATCGGACTATTTCTACACTATGGCAATAAGCTAAACGGACAAGAAGCTTTAAATCCTTACGTCTGGACGCTGACGTTATTTATCTTACTATTTACAGTGGCGATCGCTATCTTCAAAGATGTTCCCGATTTAGAAGGAGATCGGCAGTACAACATTAACACTTTTACCTTGGTAATTGGCAAACTGGCAGTATTTAACCTTTCTCGTGGAGTAATTACGGTTTGCTATTTTGGGATGATGCTGGCTGGTTTATTTTGGTTAACTTCCTTAAACGTCAGCTTCTTTGTTACCAGCCATATAGTTCTATTAGGATTACTTTGGTGGCGTAGTCGTGATGTAGATCTGTCAGAAAAAAGCGCGATCGCTGATTTTTATCAGTTTATTTGGAAGCTGTTCTTTTTAGAATACTTAGTATTTCCGATTGCCTGTTTTATTTAAAAAATAGTTTTTATTTGAATTTAATGAAATAAGGTTTAATAACTCGAATCATAGCTTTTTATATTTCTACCAAACTTATCCTGTAAAAACAATGAATCTTAAAAAAGAGGTAATTATAAATTACTTATTATCTATTTTTTAAACACCTTTTAATTAGTTGTTTAAAGCAGAATCTTCTTCGCTATTCAAATTAACTATCTTTTGAATAAGGTTTGAAACAAGTTCTGCTCGATTCATAATCATAAAATGCCCCCCATTCTCAACGCTAAAATCTTCGCGAACATACCGAAAAGGAAAAATACGATCGCTCTCACCATGAATATGATAAATATTTTGGGGAATTAGTTCATTTTTCCAAGTAACAACCTGATGAATTGCCCATTTAAAAAAACGTGCATTTGTATCAAACAAAATTGCCTTAAATAATTTGCGTTCGGCTACAGTTTCTAGGCTAAAAAACCAGCTAGCGAATAATCGACCAAACCAAAGCATTAGTCGGGCTGGCAATATTTGATAAATTGGCAACCAGCGAAATATTTTGAAGTAAAAGGGAACTTCTCGTTCGTCTTTGGTACTAGAAATTAAAATAACTTTTTCTGTGTCAATTTGTTTTGCCATTTCTACAGCTATAATGCCACCAAAAGACAAACCAATTAAAATCGGGCGTTCTGATTTAATTTGAGTAGTGAGACGTTGGGCATACTCGGCGATACTTTCTCTTGGTTTTGGTTCTACCCAACATATATGTATGGGTTGATAACCCTGAAACTTCAATTTTTGAAACACTCGCTCGTCTGCGCCTAAACCACTAACGCAATAAATATTTTTGAGAGCATTTTCTAATTTCTCAGTAGATACTGGCTGAGGATTATTCTGTATATTTGTACTATTCATAAATAAAGTCAAAGTTCCTTATTTACTAAAAGCTGTTAGAAACGATAAATTTGTAACAATTGCTCGATCGCAGCAAGTTGGCGCAACGCACTTTACATAGGCGATCGCAACTTAATAATTTTGTCTAAAGTATAATCATAATAATTTTTACAACATGACCATGCTGTGTTCTAATACACCTAGCAACAATCTGAAAACCCCTCATAGTGGCTATCATTGGGATCGAGTCACTCCAAGCTATTTTGAAGGCTGGTATTATCGTCTTACCCTACCAGCGATCGCTCAAACATTTGCCTTCATGTATTCTATTGAAGATCCTTTGGGGAATCATCCTAATAGTGGTGGTGCGGTACAAATATTAGGCATCGATGAAGCATATCTCTGTCGTACCTTTGTCGATGTCAGGCGATTTTTCGCTCTTCGCCATAAATTAGCTTTTGGACATTGGGGTAAAACTAATCTCGATCGAGCTAGGCTGCTATCTACTGCTGAATTTAATAATTACGTTACCGAAGGATATCAAGCTACAGCTACTTTAAACCAAGGAAGTATTTACGATCCTGTAAGAAATGAATACTGTCGTTGGGAATATCAGATCGAGCCTCTATACGGTTGGGGAAATCCAAAACAACCCCAATCAACCGCAGGATGGTTATCTTCGCTGCCAATATTTGAACCAGGATGGCAGATTACAATGGCGCACGGTTTGGCAACAGGTTGGATCGAATGGCAAGGAAAGCACTATCAGTTTAGCGATGCACCAGCCTATAGCGAAAAGAATTGGGGCGGTTCTTTTCCGCAAAAGTGGTTTTGGATCGAATGTAATAGCTTCGAGGGAGAAGCAGATCTCGCTTTAACTGCGGGGGGTGGAATCAGACAGGTGCTATGGTGGCAAGAAGAAGTAGCTTTAGTAGGCATACACGATCGAGGAAAATTCTATGAATTCGTTCCCTGGAATTCTCAAGTAAGCTGGCAAATAGAGCCTTGGGGAAAATGGCGAATACAGGCAACATCTGACCGATATAAGGTAACTCTCACGGGTGAAACCAATTTGCCTGGTACTTATGTACGTACCCCCACAGCAAAAGGTTTGGTTTTTAACTGTCGAGATACGACTCGTGGAAATTTGAGTCTTGAATTGAGCGATCGCGCTGGAAAGACAGTTGTTAAAGCTAATAGTATGCAGGCTGGTTTGGAAGTTGGTGGCTCACCCTGGGATCGAGCTTGGATTCAAAAAAATTGAGAATTGATAAGTTAATACACGCGATCGCAATTATTTTTACAGTAATTAATAAATTTAATATTTAAAGTACGACAATTAATTCTCGAACTACATTTCCATCGCGATCTATAAGTTCGAGTATAGTCAAGTTATCTTGAACTTTTTCTCTGCATCTATAGCCATCATGCTGAATGTCGTTTTTCAAAGTTTCTAGCTGACAAAATTGTTGAATAGTTAAGTTGTTCATGCTCGAACCTCTATAATTAGCTTTATTAGATTTTAAGATTTATTTGTCAATGTTCATCCCGACGCTGAGTCGCAGACTGAAGTTTGCCGACGTTGTTTACGGCACGGGCATCAAGAGTGCGTTCGGCAACGGCGAATCGCGTAAGGGCAATTGCTGCATTGACGAAGTCAGAGGAAGCCCCGTGCTTCCAGCGCGGGGTCTCTCTGACCTCGTAAAAGCTTAACTCTACCTTACAGCAAATGTCGCGATCGCGATTACAAACAACCGAACTATTTTTTGGTAAGTTAATTTCAAATCTACTGTAAATGACATTGCACGCTATAAATATAATTTAATAATTTAAAACTAAGAAGGGGAATTTTTAATTCTGTTGGCATTTAAACTAATAGATGTTAATAAATATTAAAAAAAGCGGTTTTTAAAACCTACATTGACGAATTACAGTTACAACCATTATTATCCCAGATACTGTGCTTGTAAACTAGTACAAAAATACTGTTAATCCTACTGGTTCAAAATAGTTCATGGTTCATATAAAGCGCATTGAACTGTCTCACTTCAAATCCTTTGGTGGTACGACAAAAGTTCCAATATTACCTGGCTTTACGGTGGTTTCAGGACCAAATGGTTCGGGAAAATCAAATATTTTAGATGCGCTGTTATTTTGTTTGGGATTGGCTAGTTCTAAAGGAATGCGTGCCGATCGCTTGCCAGATTTAGTAAATAATAAGCATATTGGCAACGGTAAGGCTGCCGAGGCGGTTGTC
Organism: Waterburya sp.; assembly: GCA_965214815.1. Classification (GTDB taxonomy): domain Bacteria; phylum Cyanobacteriota; class Cyanobacteriia; order Cyanobacteriales; family Xenococcaceae; genus Waterburya. The sequence goes on along the minus strand of CBDCCL010000002.1, from coordinate 4,631,668 downwards.
TCTGTTACTTTTGACTTAACAGATTTAGGCGATCTTAGGGAGGTAGTGACGACAGTAACTGATGCTAAAGATTTAACTTTGGTTTCCTCTTCACAATTACAGATAGCCATGAACGGCAATGTCGAGGGTAACGGTAACGGCGATCGCGAAGCAGACTCAAAACCGGGAGATGAATTAGACAATACAGTAGACCGAGAAGACAAAAAGCTCGTGGCGATCGCTAAGGGAGATAGTTTGGAGTGGAAAATAACGCGGAGATTACGGGTAGGTAAAAAGGGCAACTATACCTCGACGTTCTATATTAATGAGGAAGTATCTACAGCCACAGAAGTTTACGAACAGCTACAGAAATTAAGAATTTATCCTGAAGGCTATAACGTGGTGTTGCAGGGCGACGTTACCAGCATCATTACGATGAACTCAAGAGAACGGCGAGAAATTATCGATGAACTAGCGGGGGTTGCAGCATTCGATCGCAAAATTCAACAAACCCGCAAGACGTTAGAAAAGGCGCAGCAAAGAGAAGAAAAGTGTCATATTATCGCTCAAGAGTTGATTGCCAATCGCGATCGCCTAGCTGCGGATCGGGTAAAAGCAGAGAAGTACCGCAAGTTGAAAGAGAATGTACAGGAAAAGAAAAATCAGGAAAAAGTTTTAGTTTGGCGATCGCGGGTACAGCAGCAGCAGGAATTACAGGGAAAGTTGGCTGCGGGAGAAACTGAAGCGGTTGGAATAACACAAAACATTGCTAAGTTAGAGATAGAAGTAAAAGAACAAAGTCAGCAGCTAGATACTCTCAACGTTCGAGTCAAAGCCTTGGGGGAAGACGAACAGCTATCAGTAGCCTCGGATCTAGCTACGCATAAAGCCAAAAAGCTAACTTTACGGCAAAAGCAAAGTGAATTGAGCAATTCCCGCCAACACAAACAGCTCGATCTAGTACAGACTCAACAAAATTTAGAACAGCACCAACTCGAAATTAAACAGCTTGGTAAAGAAAAAGACGGGTTGGAAGAGGAAATTCCGACACTGATCGAGCGCGCCGAAGCAGCTAGAGAAATTGTTACCCAAAGTAAAGAAAACGCTAACGCGATCGCCGAAGCTTCCGAAGCCTGGGTACAAGAACAGGCAAATCTTTCCCGTCAGGTGTCGGCAATTCAAGAAATTTTAAATCCTCAGCGTACCGAACAAGCCAGAATCAATGAAAGGTACAAACAGTTAGACAATACAATTACAGAACAGACTCAATCTCTAGCAGAGGTCGATGCAGAACTACAGGACAAACAAGCCGAATACGATTCTTTATCTGGGAAGGTAGCTACAGAACAAGCTAGAGTTCGTGAAATTGCACTACAGCTAGCACAAGCCCAAAGCGATCGCTCTTTACAGCAAGAAACCGAACAGCGTCTTTTAAAGGAACAGCGAAATAAACAACGAGAATTAGATAAGTTAGAAGCTAAAGCACAGGCACAGCAAGAGGCGCAGGGAACTATAGCTAGCAAAATTATCCTTAGCTCCAATTTGTCGGGGGTAGAGGGATTGGTAGTGCAATTAGGACAGGTAGATACTCGTTACCGTCTGGCTTTAGAAACCGCTGCGGGGGGAAGATTGGGCTTTATTGTCGTAGAAAGCGATCGCGTTGCAGCCCAAGGTATCGAACTGTTAAAACGAGAACGAGGCGGGAGAGCAACTTTTTTGCCTCTGAATAAAATTCAAGCACCACGCATCGGCAATATGGCAACTATGCGCTTTGGTCGTGGCTTTATTGACTTAGCAGTAAATTTAGTAGACTGCCAGCCTCGCTATGATGATATTTTTGCCTATGTTTTCGGTAATACTGTCGTTTTCGATAACTTGGATAATGCCCGTTCGAGTCTCGGTAAACACCGCATCGTCACCTTAGAAGGAGATATCTTAGAAGTTAGTGGCGCGATGACTGGAGGTAGTAAATCGGGTCGTTCTAGTCTACATTTTGGTGGAACAGTTAACCGCGAATCTGGATCTGAAGCCTTAAAAGAGCGTTTGGCAGAAATAGACCGCATTATCGATGGTTACGAGCAACAAATAACAACTCAAAAAGCGCAGATTGAGGATTTAGCCGAAGAACTAAGCGAAGCCAAACAGCTAGGTCGAGATAATCAGATACTATCGGAACAGTTAGCCAAAGATCTAAAACGCCTGACTGGTCAACGGGAACTATTAATCAGTCAGTTGCAGACTAATAGACAGGAAAAAAATACGCTCAAATCTCGTTTAGAAATATTAAACCGTGAAATTCCCGAAGGTGAAACTCAGTTAGAAGAGTTACAGCAGCAGTTAAAGGTATTGGAAGAGTCTCATTCTCAAAGCGAATGGCAACAGGTACGAGAAGTAATTGCCAACCACGAAGCACAGCTAAGACAACACGAACAGGCTTTGAGACAGGCGGAAACTCAGTTATTAAATACAGCTAATAGATATAATAGAGCCAGAGAAAAGTTTGCCGAAGCCGAACGAAATATTATTCAGCTAAATGGCGATCGCGCCTTAATTGCCGAACAACAGACAGCGATCGAGACTCAACTAACTGAAATTGCTCGAAAAATTACTGCTACAGAAGTCGAACTAGAGCAGCTATCGGCTAAATTAGGCGAAACCAAACAACAACGCGATCGCGCCGAAACACACTTGAAAGAACTGCGCGATCGACATCAAAAACAGGCTTGGAAATTAGAAAAATTAGAATCGGCGCAGCAAGAAAGACAGGTAATCTTACAAACTCTACAGCAGCAAATAGCCAAACGAGAATTAGAACTACCCGATCCGATTCCCGAAATTCCCCAGTTAGTAAATAATGAGGGAGTCGAAGCAGGAGAATCAATTACTTTTTCCAATATTCAAGAACAGGTAGAACAACTTCGGCATCAGATTCGCAACGGAGAAAAACGTCTCGAAGCAATGGAGCCTGTCAATATGTTGGCACTGGAAGAATACGAAAAAACCGAAGCCAGACTACAGGAACTTTCTCATAAACTAGACACTATCGAAGCCGAAAGAACCGAATTATTATTACGAGTAGAGAAATTTACCACCCTACGGTTACGCGCTTTTAAAGAATCTTTTGACGCGGTTAATAAAAACTTCCAGAAAATATATGCCGAACTCTCCGACGGTGACGGACACCTACAGTTAGAAGATGAAAACGATCCTTTCAACGGTGGTTTAAATCTGGTTGCTCATCCTAAAGGTAAGCCAGTACAAAAGCTAAGTTCTATGTCTGGAGGCGAAAAATCTCTAACTGCCCTTGGTTTTATCTTCTCGTTGCAAAAATACCGTCCTTCTCCTTTCTATGCCTTTGATGAAGTAGATATGTTCCTCGATGGTGCAAATGTTGAGAAGCTATCGCGCATGGTAAAAAAACAGGCACAGCTTGCACAGTTTATTGTCGTAAGCTTACGCCGACCAATGATCGAAGCGTCTGAAAGAACTATTGGCGTTACCCAAGCAAGAGGCGCACATACTCAGGTACTAGGTATCAAGATGAAATAGCTAACTATAAGTAGGTGGGTGTAATTAACTATAAAATAGTGAGGGCAGGGTATAGGGGACAGGGTATAGGGTGTAGGACAAAGATTAGCTTTTTAGGTTCGATCGATTATTCTACCTACATACTCATATATATTAATAAAGTTGCTGGCTTTTTAATAGTGGATAATCCAGTTAATTAAGTTTGTGTAGTTGAAACAGTATAAACCGAGCCAAAAATACTCCCTCATGGGCAAAAGAATCGTTATATTGTATAAGCGATCGATCGAATCTATTGAGTAAATTTGCTTGTCATTAATCGTGAAACGTAGTTATTTGCCAGAAACAGTTGCTCATGTACGCATTACTCAACAATCTATCTCTATGGGTAAGATTGAAGGAGAAGTTAAAGCTGCCCAATACGAATGGCAATTTAGATGGCGGTTTAGGCAAAGGAAGTTATCACTACAGCCATCTTTAGGTAAAGCTTTGATTCAAGAGCCTTTAGAACGCTTCTTAGAGCGTTGCGATCACCAGTTAGAAGCAGGAGGAGATTATACTTTTACCGTTAGGAGTAAAATGTAGCTGTAGCTCTAGCAGTATGATAATTAAATATAATAAATAGTTATTGCCAACGACCATGTAGAACCAAGCTGTTGGGTACAAACGGCTATGCTTCACAAACGAAAGTAAGGCTCAAATTGTTTATCTGGTTTAGCCGTGCAGCTAGTCCGCGATTGGCAAATTGGCGTGAAATTTTCCCTCTGACGAATATCTATTTTAAATAAGCGATCGCCTTTGCGTTGTCTGCTGGCATTGCTCTAACTAATTGTCAATTCCTCAATAACCCGTTCCATATTTTCTAAAGCATCATTAGGATTGTTTTGACTATTAGCTGCTATTACCTGCTTCATTTCTAAAATCTGATGATTAATAGCATCTAGAGTATCTTGCAAAGGCTGTAGCTGTTGTTGATAAAAATCAATTTTAAACTGCATTCGTGCTAGATCGAGATTTAATTCATGCCAATTATCTTGTTGTTTGGTAATTTGCGATTTTAGTTCGTTTTTTTGAGCAATTTGCAATTTTAACTCAGCTTCTAGTTTCTGAATACTTTGCTCTATTTGAGCGATTTCTGAAGCTAACTGTTGAAGTTGCTGTTGGAGTTGCTGTTGTTGTTCGATCAAACCATCTTTAACTGGAGTTAGATCGATGTCTTGAATTTCGGACTCAAAGTCAAAATCAATTATTCCCTGACGGCGTTTAAGAACTCGCGAATGTTCTAACAAAACCTGATGTCTTTCTTTAAGAGAACGACGCTGACCGATTAAAGTCTGGTCTAACATTTTTTTTGCTTCTTTTTCATCAGCCAACTCCTGCTCTAAAGCCAAGCGTTCAAATTCATTCTTGTCGGCAATTTTGGCTTCTAACTCTTCTACAGCCTGACATTGCCAAGCTAATTCCTCTTCCTGGTCGCTGACAAATCTTGCTACTTTTTCCAAATCTTTTTTCAAACTAGCAACCGTAGATTCCAAATTTGGCAAGGGCATATTTTCTAGCTTGTCAATATCGACTTTAGAACTAGCACCCGTAGATTCTGAACCTGATAAAAGTTGCAGCATATTGTCTTGAGATTCAGACTGTAGCCGAAGAAATTGAGTTAATTCTTGCTTGACTTCTAAAGACTTTTTCTCTGTGGTCAACTGTTCTGTTGTTTTGACGATCGAGTTTTCTAAAGAAGATACCTGCTGCTGTTTTTGTGATAATTGAGCGGTAATATTATCTAACTCTTGAGTCTTAGATTGAATTTGCCCAGAACTTTGACTGAGATTATCCCAATGAGGCTGCAATAGTTTTTGTTGATTCGATGCGAAGAGTGCAGCTACATCTAATTTCTCTTGCAAAGAATTGCACTCGGCGATTGCAGTTTGAACAACTTCTAATTGTTGTCTAATTTCGTCGGCTCGAGCAGGATCTAAAGCCTTAGCTTGTTTTAGTTGCTCTTCAATTGAGAGCTGTTGCCCCCGTAGCTGCGACCAAGCTCCTTCTAGTTCTGCACTTTTGGTTTCAAATTCCGCTTTAATTTTTTCGGCTTCGGCTTTAGCAGCAGCAATCTCTTGTTTTTGCTGTTCAAACTGCTGAAATTCTTCTTCCATCCGTTCGACTTGCTCTAGACGAGTTTCCATCTCTAGCTGTCGTTGGCTTAGTTCTTCGCCTTGAATTGCTAAGGATTCTCTCCACTGCTCGATTTCTTGTTCTTGGTCTTTAGTTTTTTTTAAAAGACGAGTAAAGTTTTTGAGTATAGTAAGAATTTTAGGAGAAGCTAGCTCTATCTTTCCCTCTAGTTTACGATTCTTGTCTAGGTTAACGATAACCAAAGTACCATTACCAAAATCGTGACTGCTATCGGTGTCTATCGATTGATTGTCGACTAGACTCCAACTATCGTTATGTTTACAGGCTATAAGCTTTAAATTGGTTTCAACTCCGCCCATAAATTTCTTACTTTGTTTTTGTATTTCTGCCAGATATAGCACTGTGCGCCGTCCCCTCGAGCTTTTTTATGGCGATCGCCAGAGAGTCCCCGCCGTGAAACGACAAGGCTTCCTCTGACTTCGTAAAAAATTAAGTCCTTTCAGTTTACTGTCGTTCGATCGAAACAACCAGTTTTAATTGAATTTTAATTATTTAAATTGTGCATCGCTCGAACAAATTTTATATAGCTGCCATAACAATCATTCAAAACAGCTATGTAAATTTTGGTTATCTACGATCTTCTTAGATTGAATTAGTAATTATTAATTCAATTTATTCAAAGCTTAAATAAACTTTTGTTGCTGTAATCTGTTATACGACCACCCATAAACTAGTTAGCGGTACACCGCCGAGCGCGGTCAAATCTATCCGACAGTCTTGGAGATTTAAAAAAATCAAGCTAAATTAAATATTTGTCAGCAAAAAATGCTTTTAATTGAAGAACATTATTTTTTTGCTATTAGTGAAAATACTTAAAAATATTTCTCCCATAGCTTCAAACTAATTTTCTCTATATTAAATAATTGCTCTTTAATTGAGTAGGAGCATAGCTAGTCCATCTTTCAAATAAATTGAGGGATGATTTAGATTAATAATGACGTGGCGGTCGAAGAAAAAGTAGAGTATATTCTGAAGCGGAGAGGTTGCCTATCAACTGAATTTGTAGATAATTACTAAATTAACTAAGAGGTTTAACTCTTAAGAATTTAATAGATTACAAAGTAGACTTAAATATAGGTATGACTTTTTGTAAATAGCGTGTTATGAGCAAAGTTCTAATCGTAGAAGATAGTTTGGCGCAACGGCAAATGATTTCTGAACTACTTAAAGGCAGCGGTCTTAAAGTGACTGTAGCTTGTGATGGAGTAGAAGCCTTAAAGCATTTAGAAACATTGAGTCCCGACATAGTGGTCATGGATATTGTCATGCCACGAATGAACGGGTACGAGTTGTGTCGTCGTTTAAAATCAGATCCAAAAACTCAAAATGTTCCTGTAGTTATGTGTTCTTCTAAAGGCGAAGAATTCGATCGCTACTGGGGAATGAAGCAAGGTGCAGATGCTTATATTGCCAAACCATTCCAACCAGTAGAATTAATCGGTACTGTTAAACAGTTACTTAGAGCCTGAATTGGCAAATTTATAAGATTGCCATTGACAAATTGGTAAATAATATGTATACACAGTTATGGTTACTAATCCAGAACTTTATATCGAAAACGATCTAGATTTATCTTTAGATATCAAGCCATTAGAAAATCCAGAGGGTGAATTACATCTTCGTTTTTACCTAGCATCAGGAGAAGTCTGTGCTTTTCCTGCTACGGGTATAGCCGAGGTAATGCAGCAAACTCCAGATCGAATTGCTTCTATTCCTAATGCCTCTCCCTTTTTATTGGGAGCAATTAACTTGAGAGGAAAAGTAATTTGGGTTGTAGATCTAAGTCAGTTTTTGGGCGATAAAGGAGTATTAAAAACAGACCGTCCTACCCTTCCTGTAATTGCAATTGAAGACCAAGAATTAATAATTGGTCTAGCAATCGATCGGATTGGAGAAATGGACTGGTTGAATGTAGACCAGCTAGAGATCTTACAGCCACCACCCGATGCTATAGCTCCTTTTGTTCGAGTTCAGTGGCGATCGCCAGACGAAAGCGATCGGGTTGTAAATATATTAGATCCAGCCAAAATTTTGCGATCTGCGCGATGGGCGGGTTGAAACAAGGTGGAGTTACAACTAATCGATTAATACATGAGTTAAAACTTATACTTATTGGATATCTGAAAAAATATCGTATTAATATAGATATTTTTATTTGTTATACAAATTTACAGCGACTATAAAGTCAAAACTTAAAACTGAAAATAACTATTATCGCTCGGCGCAAGTCAACGTTACACCGCCGTAAAACGACGGTGCCTGCGTTGACCGCCTTCCGCGGTCAGAGATTATCCACTATAAAAGCGGTGCAAAAGATGCGGATGTTCCATCCAATAACGTCTGTCATCTGCGACGAACGGTATCTGTTTGGGGACAAGGATTTGCCCTAAAAAATATATTGAAGTGTCTATCGTAGATACCGCGACCCATATATCCCTTTAAGGACACCTCCAGATAAGCTTCTATCAAAGCGGACTTAAAAAGCCAATCACGGATTAGCTTATATGCAAAAGATGCTTCAGGAAGAAACTACAGGGTATATAAATTGCGCTTTAAGGGGGTTCGGACGGAAAACTTGGAAACCCAGGCGAAGGAGCGTCCCTACCGTTTAGTCACTGCGGAGTGCCTTTGCCCTCCGTCACCGCTTTGAGACGCGATCGAGACAAGATGGAGTCTGCTCTGACCGTCGGCAACAACTATCCAGATAATTTGGGAAGAAGCACATGGCATCAGAAACTAATTACTCACAGCAATACGGACAAGCAGAACAAGCCTATTTAGATAGTAATTTTGCTTTAGCCGCAGAGATAATCGATCGTTTAGCCGAAGAATTTCCCGACAACCCTAATATTTTGTTGCTGCGGGGTCATATTTACTGTTATGGATTTCAAGAGTACGATCTGGCAAAACATCAGTATCAAAGCGTTTTAGATCTTAGCGAGCGACAAGACCTGCTTGATTTTGCCCATAATGGTATCGAACAGGTAGAACAATTACAGCAACAATTAGAATCTCAGCTATCTTTTGATGAAGATAATTTAGAACTGCCAGAAATATTTGACGATGACCATCGGGCTTTGAGCAATTCAACAGAGATGGATTTTCCCGAAACCGAACTAGCTAGAGCGAATTTTGACTTTGAATCTGTCGAAGAGTCTGAATTAGAACATTCAAGCCCCCAAGAACAATTGGAAGTCGATGGTAGCTTTAGCTATACAGAAGATTATCACAATAATTCGTTTGTAGAAAATGCCAAAGCATCTTCCCGCCAACTTTCATTAGATAGCGAAGATACCAGCGGTGAAGATGACGAAGAATTATCTAATGCTAGGCATTTGTCGGAAAATCAAACGGGTTCGACAAAAATGATGGATTCTGATGATAATTTACCTGATTACACCACAGAAGATTTTGCGGCAGAGCAACAAGAATATGAAAATCGCTACAGTAGCGTTTCACAACAAGTCGATACAGTTTTAACTGAACCCTTTGCCACAGATGATACCGAAGGTTACGGGATGGAAAATATACCCGAACCAGAAGAGCTTGATTATCAAAATGAATTAGAATTTGACGAAATAGACAGCAGCTTTTTCGATCTAGAAGAGTTAGAGCAAGGGTTGCCTGACACTGGGTTGTTTAATGCGATTGAAGAGTCTGATAGCTCCAATTTAAATATTTCAGATGATTTGTCTGTAGGATCTAACGTTATGGCTGAAGAAATAGCCATCAGCGGAACTTCAGGTGCTGGTAATACATTTGCTACTACGGTAGAGGAACGACCTAAGATAGAGGTAGAGCAGGGCAAGTTTAGCAATTTTATTAACGCCCCCATTCAGAAGAAGCAGTTAATTACCGCAGCAGTAACGGGAATTGCCAGTGCGATCGCTGTTTTTAGTATTGGTATTATTGGTTCTAGTGTAATTGCCCGTCAAGATTCCGAGCGAAATCTGGCTGAGGGAGTAAGAAATAGCCTGTTATTAGCTTTAGTTGCTGGAGTATCTAGCGCGGGGACGAGCGCAGTAATAGGTAGCATTACCGCCAAGCATATAAATAAAGCTACTGAGGATCTGCAAAATCAGTTTGATGATGTTTATCAGGGCAATCTTAATGCCAAAGCTACGGTATATTCTCAAGACGAATTTGGTCAATTAGCTTCTGGCTTTAACCGCATGACTAAAGTTATCTTGACCACAACTCAGGAAGCTCAAAGACGAGCCGAAGAAACCGAACAGGCAAAAGAAGATTTGCAGCGTCAGGTAATTCGTCTACTAGATGACGTGGAAGGCGCAGCTAGAGGGGATTTAACCGTACAGGCTACCGTGACTGCTGACGTACTGGGGGCTGTAGCCGATGCTTTCAACTTAACTATTCAAAGTTTGCGCGAGATCGTGCGTCAGGTAAAAGAAGCAGCCGAAAAGGTGAACAAAGGTTCTACAGACAGCGAATCTTATGCTCGTAACCAGTCTAACGAAGCGTTAAGGATGGCAGAAGAATTAGCCGTTACTTTAAACTCGGTACAGATGATGACCGAATCGATCGAACGGGTAGCTGACAATGCTCGTGAAGCCGAAGAAGTGGCTCGATCTTCCTCTGTAACTGCCCTCAAGGGTGGTAAAGCGGTAGAACGTACCGTATCGGGAATTTTTCAGATTAGAGAAACCGTATCGGAAACTGCCCGTAAGGTAAAACGTTTAGCCGAAGCATCTCAAGAAATCTCGAAGATTGTCCTTTTAATTTCACAAATTGCCGAAAGAACCAACCAGTTAGCTCTAAACGCCTCGATTCAGGCAGCAAAAGCAGGGGAAGCTGGACGGGGTTTTGCCGTAGTTGCCGATGAGGTCAGACAGTTGGCGGATAGATCTGGTAAATCTCTTAAAGAAATCGAGCAGATCGTATTACAGATTCAGAGTGAAACAGGCTCGGTAATGACCGCTATGGAAGAAGGTATTCAAGAGGTAATTGACGTAACCGAAAGAGCAGAACAAGCCAAGACAGCCCTAGAAGATATTATTCAAGTATCTAATCGTATCGATACTTTGGTGCGATCGATTACCGCAGATACCGTCGAACAAAGAGAAAACTCTCGTGCGGTAGCTCAGGTAATGCAGTCGGTAGAATTAACCGCGCAAGCTACATCTCAAGAATCACAGCGGGTAGGTGGTGCGCTAAGTAGCTTAGTAGGTATTGCTCGTGGTTTGCTTTCTTCAGTTGAAAGATTCCGGATCGATAATGACGAAGAATAAACTAATCAGTTAACTAGCATTCTCAATCGATATGCGATCGCACCTGGGGATTAGCTCTTTCGCCTGCTAAGATTTTATGATTCAATATAAATCTGCGCCTTTATTTAAGAAACTGCTCTATGTGTGCCGAAAGAACCTTACCCAAATTTGATGCCTCTTCTGTAAAGATTACTAAAGAAGAAGGATTGATTCTTTACGAAGACATGGTTTTAGGACGCTTATTTGAAGATAAGTGTGCTGAAATGTATTATCGAGGCAAAATGTTCGGTTTTGTTCATCTTTATAATGGTCAGGAGGCAGTTTCATCGGGCATAGTTAAGGCTTTGAGAACCAAAGGCGACTATGTATGTAGTACTTATCGCGATCACGTTCATGCTTTGAGTGCTGGCGTACCAGCTAAAGAAGTAATGGCAGAACTGTTTGGTAAAGAAACTGGATGTAGTAAGGGTCGTGGAGGCTCGATGCATATGTTTTCTGCCGAACACGGACTTTTGGGGGGTTATGCTTTTGTAGCCGAAGGTATTCCCGTAGCTACTGGCGCAGCGTTTCAAAGTAAATATCGCCGTGAAGCTATGGGAGATGAAAGCAGTAATGCGGTTGCGGTTTGTTTTTTTGGTGATGGAGCTAGCAATAACGGTCAGTTCTTTGAGTGCTTGAATATGGCTGCTTTATGGAAACTGCCGATTATTTATGTAGTGGAAAATAATAAATGGGCAATCGGGATGGCTCACGATCGCGCTACTTCTCAACCAGAAATTTACAAAAAAGCTAGCGTATTTAATATGGCTGGTTATGAGGTTGACGGCATGGATGTTTTAGCGGTCAATACTTTAGCTAAAGAAGCAGTAGCTCGCGCCCGCGCTGGCGAAGGTCCTACTTTAATTGAGGCTTTGACTTATCGTTTCAGAGGACACTCATTAGCCGATCCAGATGAGCTTAGAGATCCTGCGGAAAAAGAATTTTGGGGTAAGCGCGATCCGGTTAAAAAGTTGGCTAGCTATCTGACCGAACAAAACTTAGCTACTGCTGAAGAATTAAAAGAAATAGACGCTAAGGTAACAGCTAACGTGAACGAAGCTGTAAAATTTGCCGAAGATAGCCCAGAACCCAATCCAAGCGAACTACGTCGCTATATTTTTGCCGAAGATTAAAGCGATCCGTATACCCCGCCAAGCATAATCGCTCAAAGAGTAATTAATAGATCGATAATTGTCCGAAGCTGATGAGTGTCATTTACTTCGTTGCCAAGGTTATTATTTAACAGAATGGTCTAGGTTTTGCTCTTTGCGGTTATAGTGTTTAGCAGTTAAACCCGCGATCGCTCATCCCTAACCTTCGATCTTCTATATTACTAAACGGCGCGATTGCTCGCTCGAAGTATAAATCTATAGTAAAAAAATAAGAAGCTAAAAAGCCCTACTTAGGCTATAGCTTCTGGTTTTAATTATCTAAAAATTGAAAGATCTTAATTATTTAGTCAAGATATCCCATTAATGTAGTAGTTTCATCGGACTCATTCGATGCTATGGGGCGATTTCCCATAATATATGAGTCGCTAACCTTAAGCGTACTTGCAGCAATGGGACGATTACCAGATATAACTATAGAGCTACTAAATTCTACTGTCCCTTTAGAAACAGGGCGATTAGAACCGACAGAAGAATAAGTATTAACTATCTGTAAATGACTAGGTTCAATGGGACGGTTTTGGGGTAGCATCGATTTGGGCTGTACTGATAAAGCCAAACCCTGCTCTTTGGCTGTCTCGATAGAGCTGGTAGTTGCTTTAGTTTTTGTGGTAGTTACTTTTATTTCAGTAGTTTTGTTTGGGGTAGATTTTGCCTGAGTGCCGTTAGTCTTGCTTTCTTCAGCCATGAGAATAGTCTCCTGAACTCAATTTAATAAAGTTTTGGTCGCGGAATGCTGCTATCACCATAAGGTTTTTACACCTACATTCAAAGTAACGCTTTCGACACCTTAATGTCATGTGATGATAGAGTCTAATCTAACCATTAAAGTTACTAATTATTTATTACTCTTATTCATTTTTAATAACTCTTACCATTTTGGCATTCTATGGATTTGCCGACAAGAGTAAAATCGATCGCCATCAGTTTTGACAGCCCTAATTATTGCTTATAAGACATGGATTAATCTAGTTCTAAAGCCTTAGATCCGCCCTCTTTTAACTGTGATAGAACATCATTTATCTGATCCCAAACCAATGCGCCAGTAAAGAGCGTCAACAGCAAGGAAACACCATAGGAAGGAATAATGCCAAAACCTAGCACTAAAAAACCGCCACCCAAAAATATCCAAATTCCCAGACAGATGCCCCAATAGGTGATAGTAAGAACTATATCTCTGGCTCTGTCTATTCTAAAAGAGCTTTCATCTTCAACATTAAGATAGGAGTCTCGTAGCTTTTGCGATAACAAATTTTGAAATGCCGAGCCACAGGCTATAGCAATTAATACTCCGATAACAGCTACAAAGAAAGGTGGTTGGGGCGAATAATACATAGTTGACGATTAAAAGTAGATGCTTTACTACTTTATCTTGAAGCGGGAGCAGAGGGAATAATTGCTGCAACACTATCAGTCGAAATTTGGCGGAAAGTGCTAAATGCTAGCTCTAATATCTTTTGCGGTTTGATATCGTCTTGAATCAAACTCCAGAGTCTTTGAACCTCATCTGTATGAAGCCTATCGCCTTCGGTTAGAGCGATTAACAATTGCTGGCGCAGATATTTTCCTTCTTCTGAAAGGAGATATTGCAGACCTAAACGCGCTGTAGGTAACAGATCGAAGTTTTTGTCAGCACTGGCAATCTCGATCATGTTTTCCAATCTTTCCCACTGAAACTTACCGTCTTTAATTAGTACATCAAGTAAACGTCTTCTTAGTTGAGGAGATTCTCCTGTTAGTAACCTTTGGGATACATAAGGATAAGATACTTCGACAATCTTAAAGTCAGGATTAAGGCTGAGTGCCAAGCCTTCTTGAGTGATTAGAGAACGGATAATTAGCGCGAACTTGGCGGGTAAACGGAAAGGATATTCGTACATCAATTCAGAAAACTCATCAGTGATAGTTTTAAAATTGAAATTACTAACGCTTTCGCCCACTGCTCTACCTAAAACCGTTTCTAATGCCGGAATAATCGGTCGAATATCAGTATCGGGGGTCAAAAAGCCCAAATTTACAAAGTCGATCGCCAAACCTTCATAGTCGCGGTTAATTAGCTGCACTACCGCACTAGCGATCGTTTCCTTCATTGATTCACTAAGCTGATCCATCATGCCAAAATCAATATACGCCATCCGACCATCTAAGGTAGCGAAAAGATTTCCTGGGTGAGGATCTGCATGAAAAAATCCGTATTCTAATAATTGACGTAAGCCCGAAGTTACTCCAATTCTAATTAGATCGTCTGCATCTAAACCAGCAGCCTTTAACTTTTCTAAGTCAGTCAGCTTAATACCGTCGATCCACTCTAAAGTTAAAACAGAATCGTTGCAGTATTGATGATAAATTACGGGAACTTTAACTTCAGGATCGCCTGCAAAATTTTGAGCAAACTGTTCGGCGTTTTTAGCTTCGTTGAGATAATCTATTTCTTCAAATAGCTTTAAGCCAAATTCATCGACAATCAGACTTAAATCGTGACCCAGATTGAGGGGTAGCCAAGGTTCAGCCCAACCTGCTAAAATTCGCATTAAATATAAATCTAGGCTTAGTTTGGGACGTAAATTAGGACGCTGAACCTTTACCGCTACTGTCTCGCCAGTATGCAATACTGCTTTGTATACCTGACCCAAACTAGCAGCAGCAATAGGATTTGGAGAAAATTCTTGGTATACTTCATCAATCGATCGCCCTAAACCCGATTCAATAATATTAAAAGCAATTCGATTATCAAAGGGAGGAAGCTGATCTTGTAGTTTGGTTAGCTCATCTAAAAAATCTTTCCGAATTAAATCTGGTCGGGTAGAAAGTGCCTGTCCTACCTTAATGTATGTAGGTCCGAGTCTAGTAATTATCTTGCGTAGCTCTCTAGCTCTTTTTGGCTGGTTGATTTTTTCTCTGTTAGTCAATTTATCCCAGTAAATATGAAGGATAAAATTACCAAATAACCAGATAACCGCGATCGCTCGCCCGATTACCTGCCAGAGTCGAAAACGATAATGAGAGGCGATTGCCTTCGCATTGTAGCTTAAAGATTGATGAACAGTCACAGCAGGCTCCGTCACTTCATGGGGGAACGAACTCTGACTAGGTTCTAGCTGAGAATAATTCATTGTTGGTTGCTGAACGCCGAAACGTACAGATAAATACTCGCTTTTAGACTTTAACTTCTATTCACCGACTTAGAAAGAGTAGTTGACCCTTTCTAACCATTAGGCAATTGATGATACCTATTAATTATCTTAGTATACAAAACTACACTTTACTTAATCTATTATCATCTTTACATTTAAATTTTAGTAGTACGATTAATTCAAGCTAGCTTACAATAGCCCGATCGATTATGAAGCAACTGCTACGCTTAACATCTCTTCGGGGGATAGATGAGAATGAACGATTCGTCCATCTTTAAACCAGACAATTCTTTCGGTTAATTTTGCTACTTCAGGCTCGTGTGTTACCATAACTACGGTAATTCCACCATCGTGTAGCCCGCTAAAAATATCTAAAACCTCTTTAGTTGTCTGAGAGTCTAATGCACCTGTAGGTTCATCGGCTAACAACAACAAAGGTTCGTTGACAATAGCGCGAGCGATCGCTACCCGCTGCTGCTGTCCTCCAGAAAGCTGGTTCGGACGGTTATGAGTCCTGTTACCTAGACCGACTCGATCTAAAGCTGCTGCTGCGCGATCGCGTCTTTCACTATTAGATACACCCGCATACACCATCGGCAACATGACATTTTCTAGCGCGCTAATTTGGGGCAATAAGTGAAACTGCTGAAACACAAAACCAATCTTTCGGTTACGAATCTCGGCAAGCTGTTCGTCTGCTAATCCTGCTACCGCCACATTATCTAAATAATATCTGCCCGCTGTCGGTCGATCCAAACAACCTACTATATTCATAGCAGTAGACTTTCCCGAACCAGACGCGCCCATGATCGAGCAGTATTCACCCTGATGAATGACTAAATTTACGCGATCGAGCGCACGAACTTCAGTATTGCCACTACCGTAAACTTTTTCTATTTCTTCTAGACGGATTATGATTGATTTAGATTTTGCCAAAGAGTTTAATAAATTCATGATATAAAAGTGTATGAAAAATTTGATAGCAACGGCTGCAATATCTTTCTATTGTGGCAATTATTCAATTACTTCTGTGGATAATTCACGACACAAGTTGCTACAAACGTATCTTTAATTCAGCTAAACGTTAATTCAAGACAGCTTTAATTAAGATGCGATCGATAATGTAAAACTACTTTCATTCGCTAATAAATAATCGTGACTACTTTACACATTGTTCCCTGCGTAGAAAACCAACAAGTAACTCATATGGAACTAAAAACCGATTTGCAATCGGATACTTATGCTCTATTAATTACCGAATCAGATACATCTGAAACTGTAACGGTGGCAGCAGGTAATAGTGCGATCGACGAAGAATTTTTATCGGGACACTCTTATCATGCTGTTGGACGTAGTGCAGATAACCAAATGATTTTTAATGCCGATTACTATTTAAATACTATAATTCCTGAATGCGCTACTTATTTAGGCTGCGAACAGATTAAACTATCAGAATAATCTTGATATCGGTGCATCGGGTTTTATAGCAATCGAACATTCAGTATTAGATATGTATTTCCTAAAAAATACTAGGTAAATTAAAGCCGACGTTTTGGTAAAATAGCTAATAAGTGCTATACTTTACTGTGTCACAACGAAAAAGGGCGAGTGGCGGAATTGGTAGACGCACCACACTCAAAATGTGGCGAGAAATCGTGAGAGTTCGAGTCTCTCTTCGCCCACTAAGATACTTACGTAGTAAGAGTTTCGCGACTTCGATAAATGGAATCTTTTTTGAGTTTACAGATCTATTAAATCAGATTGGAAACCAAAAAGAAACCAAAAGTGGAGTTTATGGACTTTTGTAACTTGGTTTTTGGCAGAAACAATAATTACGCAAAAACACGATAGCTTCATCCAAACGATTCATGTTCAGCAATCTACAAAACGAACAGAATCGACTACTCTGAACAAACAAAATTTAACAACCATAGGGATTACCAAGGCAACACTGACATTGTGGGGTTTGTACAGATTACGTTTTTCACTCGTGCCTAAATATGGTCTAATGATTACCTATGGTAGTCGTAATCCTCGACTCGTATATAACGTGACCGTTTAGAACCATGTAGACGGTTAATTGTCCGAAACCTATGTTACCTATGAACTATCGATCGCGTTAGGGCTATTTAAAACTGAATTTCTATCAGCTTTAGATAACTACTATACGTTCAAGGACGAATAACAACTGAATAAAATAACTTGGCGGTTTATTTCCGCCTGGTTACTTACTGCTATAAGTAAAATTAGCAACTGTCCCTTAAGAAAAAATAATTAAGGAGACAGTATGTCTAACAACAAACAACTAAAGAAAGACTTGACTAACACTAAGGCGAGATTGAAAGCAGCTTCAAAGAAATTAGAGAAGCTTAAATAAAGTGATGACAATCAGGCAATAGCAGAAGCTCAGAGTAAGGTAGATTTAGAACAAGAGATAATCGACCACGAAAGCTGTTTTATTTGACACAATGGCAGGTGTATTTGTAGGTGTTCACGAAGTTACAATATTGTGGATACTCTAATAGTGGTGGGTTCGGATTCGGTTTCAAATTGCTCATCATTTAATAACAGTCCCAACTCAGCCCGAACATCATTAATTGGATGCGCCCAATTTTTCTCGAAGGGATAAACCAGTAAACACTCTGCTTGTTTGCCTAATGCTTTACCGATGCGATCGCTTTTCCAAATCTGCTTAATTTTATGGGGTTTAATCAGACACAAAAGCAACAAAATTAAGGGTTCGGCTATTTTCAGCATTTTGCTATAGTTCTGACCAGCAGTGAATCCAAATACCCCCATTTCCCCTGCATAACTGGTATCAAAACCCAATAGAATATGGAATATATCGTGAGTGACGGTGTACCGTAGAGCAAAAGGATCGCGATCGGCTTCTTCTTTTAGATCTGGGCTAATTTCCAAAGGCTGAATATTATTCTTTTTCATATGTTGGGCATATTCATAACCTAATGTGCCTTCTGGTAACTGGCTAAGTTCTTCTAGATCGATTGTGGGATAGTAGCCAACATAGTTTTGCAGTTGAGCTATAAGATTAGGGTCTGCACCGATGCCGTAGAACTTGATTTCCCCAAAAGCTGCGTCTCCAGCTTCTCCTTTGGTGAAATAATCTTTGAGTGCTTTGGCGTAACGTTTGATGCTAGGCATGATAGTAATTTTCTATAGTGATTATTTTGATTTGGTAGAGAATCGAAAAGACAGATCGACTAGGCTGTAGCAATTTCTGGAGAGCGATCGCTCGTATTTCCCGATCCTGCGTCGAACTGCTGGCTTTCTAATACCAATCCCAATTCAGCCCAAATATCTTCAATGGGACGCGACCAGTTATCTTCAAAGCGATAGACCAAAAGGCACTTAGCTTGTTCTCCCAGAGCTTTACCTCGCTTGAGGTTTGCCCGTATCTGTTGGGCTTGCGAACGGAGTATAAAGGGATAAAAATGTTTTACTATAGGTTCGTAAGCCTGAAAAAACTTGCTGTAACCTTGAGCGATCGTGAAACCCAGTACGCCGACTTCTCCTGCATAGGTAGTATCAAAACCCAGAAAAATATGAAAAACATCGTGAGTTGCAGTAAATCTGAGGGCGAAAGGATTTGCTTTTGCAGCTTCAATTAAATCTGGACTAATTTCTAGAGGGTGAATATTGTACTTTTTCATGTGTTGTGCATATTCATAGCCTAAAGTGCCTTCTGGTAGCCTAGATAGTTCTTCTAAATCGACAGTAGGATAGTAACCCGCAACATTTTGTAATTGAGCTAATAGATCGGCATTGCCTCCAATACGAAGCAGTTCGATTTTTAGATAGGCGATGTTTCCTGCTTCTCCTTTTTGGTAATAGTCTTTAATTGCCTTAATAAATCTTTTGAATGTAGCCATGAGAGTAAACTCCTGTAGTGATTAATTTTTATTGGTAAAAATAGTTGAGGTTAAACCGTATTCCCAAATTATTCTGCTCGGATCGAGATTAACGGCACAGAAATAATAACTAAATATAAAATCGCTTAGTCATCGTATAGAACAATGCTGACTTCTGGATCGATCGCCACAACGCGATCGGCAGTAAGATTACCAACTGCTACCCCCGCTGCTGCACCACCGATAATTTCTTCAGCACCTGCACTACCAAAAATTTCACCGAGAATTGTACCCCCAGCAGCACCAATAGCAGCATCTTTGGCGATCGCACCCGTTGATGTATCTCTGGAGTCTTTAATATCTTCTAGCACGGTCGAACTAGCACTAATAGAATAGCTGTAACGACCGTAAGTTACTGCTTCTGCTACATAGCGGAGTCCGCCTTCGGCTGGAACGTATTTACCGACAATAGTTGCACCCGCAGGTATGACAACACCATCGATTTCCCCTCTTTCTTTGGCTACTAAATTATAGGAATAGGTGCGATCGTTGTTGAGATACAAGGTTTCTTGTTGTGCGCTATTGGCTGTAATAGTGCGACTTTGAGCTAGTCCTACGGTTGGATATAACGCCGAACTGCCTACAATCAAAGCCATTGTCCAAGTGGGAATGCTAAATATCTTGTTTAGTGGATTATGTGTGGTTGTAAACATAATTAAATGTATAAACTCCTGTTTCTTAAAATTGTCGAGTTAGCTAGTCTTTGCAGTTATTTTATGTGACCATTCAGTCATCTGACTGTATAGTCATATTATAGCCGAACAAATTGTTTTTGAATCATATAGATTTGTAAGTTAATCTACGATCTCGGCTAGATATAAGTTTGAGACAAATAATTGTTGCTGGGTACGATCGCAGATTTAGCCTAGCTCTTACCAATCTGAGCAAAAGATTGCTGACAATCTAGATTTAGAAAATGAGCAAATTTAGCTTCCAAACTTTTACCTTAGAGATACTTCATTCGGCTTGTGACATCTATATCTATATACAGATATAGAAAATCCTAACTGTTTGCCAGCCACTTTCTCGCTGTCTCGATCTGCGATCGCTCAAAAGCTTTTACTTCAGCAGACAAAATAGTACCTACCGCCTCAGCTATAGTCCGCATCCATTTAGCGTCGGCAACAATAGCTACATGGGTAATATCGTTTACAAGAGGAGATGCTTTCAAGTCTTTCCAGAAGACCATCAGATCTGCTCCTTCAAAGCTGCGAACATCTTCCAAAACTTTAATTTTGCCATGCTTCTGCATATCTGTTTTCATCCGATCGAGTACGCGATCGAAGTCTGATTCTTGGATCTTGCCCTCGATTACAAGCTCTACAATGTTGTTATCAGCACTGCTTTTGTACTCGAACTTTGAATCCTGGTTTGACTCTGGCGCGTTCAATAGCCACGCTCGTGCGGTTTCAATTTGAGAGCCTTCAAAAGCCTTCACCTTAGCAGACAACAGATTGCCCACTGCTCCAGCTATTGTTTGCAGCCAGGTTGCTTCGGCAACGATCGCAACATGAGTAAAGTCATTTAGGTGAGCCAGTCCAAATTTTGCATCTTTCCAAAGTGTTATGGGATCTATACCCTCGAAGCTGTGAAATACTTCGAGCAGGCGTAATTTACCGTGCTTATTAATGTCAGCTTTCATCTGAGAACTAACGCGATCGAAGTCTGCTTCGGTGATTTTTCCTGCAACGCTAATTTCTGCGATGTTGTTGTCGGGGTAGTTTTTGTATTCAATCATTAGATGTCTCTTGAGTTTATATGTTGTCAGCAGCAAAATTATGAATTTTGAAAGCGTTTCTTGGCGATCGAGATTCACCTAAACTAAAGCAAACTGCTATTTTTGTTTATGACCCTCAAGTCACATGACCTAGTAGTCACACGATAACATGAAAAGTAAAAGGTTGTTCGTATGTTTTCAATTACTTAACCTAAGCTGCTTCTAAATCTGTATTTTCAGTCTTTGGTGTGAACTGAAGATAGAGACAGGGAACGACGATTAATGCGGTCAGAGTGGCAGCAATCAAGCCAAAGATAATGGCACTACTTAAAGGCATCCAAGAAGGATCGCTCAGTGCCAGAGGAATTAAACCAACAATGGTTGTAATACTGGTGGTTAGAATGGGTCTTAGGCGATCGCTCACTCCAAAAGCAGCAGCCTCACGAACTTTCAGACCTTCTTTTTGATAGGCGTTCATCGTGTCTACCATAACGATCGCATCATTAACGACAATGCCCACTAAGGCAATGATGCCGATAAATGCGGAGAAGGAAAAAGGTATCCAAGCCAGGAAGAAACCGCCCATCGTACCGATTAGGGCTAAAGGGATTGCCAGCAGGATAATAAACGGCTGTCGGAATGAACCAAGCTGTAGGACTAACACAGCAAAGACTAAGAAAATTGCCAAACCCAGTGCTTGTCCAGCCGAACCGAAAGTTTCAGCCTGTTCTGCTGTTTCCCCGCCAAAGCTATAGGTATAGCCAGAAGACCAGTCTGACTGCATTTGTTTTAACTGGGGTTCTAAATCGGCAAGGATTTCCCCGACGGTGCGATTGACGTTTTTCGAGAGGACGGTAACGGTTCGTTTTCCGCCACGGTGAGTAATAGACAGTGGTGCTTGGTCGGGAACTGCCGTGATTAAAGAACCTGCGGGGATTACTTCATTATCGTTGTTAAAAAAGCGAATTAGTCTTAGTTCGTCTCGTTGAGTAGGACTACCCACAGCACCGTTGCGCGATCGCCATGCCGTACTTAGTTTAATATCTAAGTCTTCTTGGTTGCCACCGAGGTCAAAGCTGCCTACTTCAGTCGCAGTCATATAGTAGCGTGCTTGATTGGTTAGTTCTTCTTCAGTAATGCCATAAAAGTCCAGTGCTTCGCGTTTGGGCAGTAGTTTTAGATCGGGCTGTAAGTCGCCCAAGTTATCGCGCACGTCGCTAGTGCCTGGAATCTGTCTCAAAGCCTGCTGTACTTTATCAGATATGCTTCGTAGTTCGTTCATGTCACTACCTGCAATCTCAATCTGAATCGGTTCGCCACTGCCTGTAGAACTTTCAGAATTTAAGACTAAAGATGCACCTGGGTAGTTAGCTAGAGTGGGGGTTAGTTCGTTTCTAATTTCGTCTAGGTATTCGTAAGATAAGCGATCGCGTTCCTCTTCTGGAGTAAACACCACCGAAAAGCCGAGCAAATAACTACCCTGATTGGGCTGTAGCTCTCCCGAACCAACCAGATTACTGCGTTGTCCGACATATTTAGTAACGCTGGTAAAGAAGTCTTTCTCTTGTAAAATACTGCCTAGTTCATCGGCTATCTGTTGGGATTTAACTAAGGTAGTAGTCGGGGGCATTTCTACATTGATACTTAGCTTGCGTCCATCCTGTTCGGGGAAAAAGGTGGTCGGAATTTGGGTAAATGCTAGTATCGCGACCATAAATAAAGCCAACGCTCCCAAACTCCAGGCACGCGCTGTAGCTTTGTTACGGACGGTATAGTTTAAACTCCACCGCGCAAAACGTTTGGATGCCGTTTCGCTCAGGCGATCGATTTTGGATGGCTGATGATTACCCTTAACTTTTCCTAGTAAAAAGCGAGATAGGGGGATGTCAATCAACAGGGCAATGACAAAGCTCAAGATTAAACAGACGATCGCTGTAATTGGTAAAACGCGGATAAACTTACCCATAGTCCCGCCAATTGCCATCAAGGGAGTCATGGCTAGGATAGTAGTTAGTTGTCCTGCAAAGGCTGGTGCTGCATAGGTACGGACTGTTTTTAATGCTGCCTGATTAAAGGACAATCCTGAAACAAATATTGCTTCGTGCATCCCTTCCATCATCAGGATAAAGACATCAACCAAGATACCCAGTGCTAACACCATGCCGATTAGCACCATGTTATTTAAGGTTTGTCCGAGCAACCACAGTACGGCTAAAGTTCCTAAAAAGGTTAGGGGTATCGAGAGTCCTGCAATCAAAGCTTCACGCCAGGATAGGGCAATAAAGAGAATCACAAACACCGCTACCATCGCCTGAAGGGAATTGATAAACAGACTGCCAAGCTGTTCCCAGATAATCTCTGAATCATCGGCAATAACCTGATATTCCAAACCGTAAGCCCAGTCATTAGGATTGGTTTTAGCTGCTTCAATTTCCGCGATCGCATTTTCAATCACCTTAATTGAATCCTGTCCAGGTACTTTCTTGATTGCCACACTGACTACAGGCTTATAAGGTTCTCCTTCCCAACTAATAAATGCCCTGGTATCTTCCTCTTCTAGTTCCTGGCGGACTTGAGCAATTTCACCCAAGCGAATTACGCGCCCATCTAAACGAGCGATGGGTTGCTGTTCTAGCTCTTTTAAACTGCGGAATCGTCCGTAAAACCTAACCTGAGTACCAATGGTGCTGCTTTCAATTTCATCTAAAGGAGCATCACGATTTGCAGTACGGAGACGACTGGCAACGGTTGTGGGTGAAATGCCCAAGGATGCCAAAAGACTGGGATTTAGCTGGATTTGTACCACGCGATCGCGACTACCGCCCAAAGTTACTTCTGTTACCCCAGAAACGCCTTCTAGACGATCCTGCAACCGTTCTGCTGACTGGTTGAGAACCGATAAATCCAAATCGCCAAACAGAGCCACCGTTAGAATCGGCGCATCAGTTACCGAAACCTGCTGCACTACTGGCTTATCTGCTTCTCTAGGGATGTCTGATTCGGCTTTAGAGACTGCATCTCTTAAAAGCTGAATTGAGCGATTGACATCGGCATTAGAGTTAAATTCGACGCTAATCTGGGAATAACCGCTATAGGAAGCACTCTTAAGAGTTTTGACCCCTTCGACCGATTTAATTTCTTTTTCTAATTCGTTAGTAACTTGCTGTTCGATGGTTTCTGGATCTGCCCCACCCCAGGTAGTAGTTACGCTGGCTGTAGCAATATTAATATCGGGATTAGACTCTTTAACCATCGAGCCATAAGCCAATAGCCCACCGACTACCAATAAAATAGTTAATAAAATACCAAATACGGTGCGGAGAAAGAAAAATCGGGCAAAGGGTGAAGCCTTGGCAATTTTTGGTTGAGGTTCGGGGGAATTATATTGTTCGTTGTTGGAAGAGGGTTCTATCTGACTCATTACTGTACCTCCCCATTGTTAAACTGATTCTGAGACTGCATGACTTTGACTGTCGCACCATCAACTAAACGGTTTTGTCCTTCTGTCACCAACAGTTCTCCTGGCGATACCCCTTCAATAATTTCTCGCCGATCTAATCCTTCGATACCCAACTTCACCTGACGCTGTTCGACTTTGCCCGTTTCTGGATTAGCCACAAATACATAAGGATTGCGATCGCGAAACACCACCGCATTGAGAGGAACTACCACCGCATCATCTTTCTGCGCCACGGCAATCCAGAGGGTAACGTTAGATCCATGTAGTAAGTTACCCGTACCGATAGTCATCCTAGAGGTAACTTGAATTGCTCTCCCCCCAGGACTTACAGCAGGATTGACTGCAAAGACTTTACCCTTAGTTTGAGCAGAATCAATTACATCTTCGTTATCTAAATCGACTTGAAGATTATCATCGGGAGCAATTACTGTAGTTTGACCAGGGCGCACCTGTTCCCCAACAGCAGTAGAAAGATCGGCAGTAACTTCAAACTGGCTGGAGTCAATGACCACAATGGGTACTCGATCGAGTAATCCTTGATAGTTACTTAATTGGGAAGAAACCGATTGAGTGGAATAGTATTCATTTTCACGGATATTTTTATAAGCTACGATGCCGTCAAAGGGAGCGTAGAGCTTTGTTCCTTCAAGAGCTATCTGTGCTTGGGATAACTGTGCTTGTGCCGTAGCAATTTTAGAATCTGATGCCTGAAGTCGATCTTGGGCAGCCTGTACCTGAGCATTAGCTGTACCTACCTGGGCTTCTGCCGAGATTATCTGAGCTTCTGCTGACTGAACCTGAGCTTCCGCATTTTGCACATCATTTCGACGAGCATCAATATCGCTTGCCGATATTGCACCCTGGTTGAAGATTTGCTGATAACGATTTAACTCCGACTGTGCCAGATTACGAGCAGCTTTAGCCTGATTTAATTGTGCCTGCATCTGTCCCACCTGGGCGCGGGCTTGAGCTACCTGAGACTGTGCCTGGGCTACTTCTGCTGCCGTTGCTGCTTTCTGTTCTCTGGCTTCGGTAATAGCAGCCTGTGCCTTATTAACATCTGCCTGGAGTTCGCGATCGTCAATTTGTGCTAAAAGTTCGCCTTTACTAACGCGATCGCCTTCCCTCAAATTACGTCCATCGCGATCGGCTATGTAAGTTACTTCCCCATCCACATCAAAGGCTAAATGCTTGAAACGAACTGCTCTAACAGTTCCCTCACTAGCTACCCAGTTACGAATCGGACTTTGCAGTGCTGCTACGGTACGGACGTTTAACGGGGCAGTTTTTGTTACTACCGCCTGTTCGCTGTTTTTATCCCGAATCCGTATTACCGAAACTCCTCCAACTGCCAGCACTAAGCCGATTACGGGAATTAGCCACCAGAAGTTTTTACTTCCTTTAGGTTCGGGCTGGTTATTAGGTTGGTCTATAGTCGATTCAGTCTCAGCTAAATCGCGATTAACTATTTTATCTGTTGAGGGTTCTAAATTGGTGAACCCCTCGGATGGTTCGGGGTTGAATGATGTATTAGATAAGGACATGAATAAATAAAGGGGGTAAAAGAATAAGTAGTAAAAATTAAGTAATTAAAAAACACAGGGTTACTAGGTGCTAGAAGTAAACGAGGTAGGGGCGTTTCGCGAAACGCCCTTACGAGATATGCCTGCGTGCAGTTAAAGAAAAGGACAGGGAAGGAGCGTTTTCTTTAGCTTTGGAATTAGTGGCGATCGACGGCGTTTCCTGCCAACAATGACGACAAAACCAATATTCGCGATTGCGATTTATATGGCGGAGTAATTTGTAATTACAGCAACAACACAGAATAGAGCTATTCATGGTTTTTGAATAATTGATGGATAACGAACAGTTATTCCCTCTCAAGCGATCGCTTTATTTAGCAGCATCAGCAGGTTTTTTACCAGATTTCTTTTTGCTGGATTTCAACTGGATAGCTTGATTTCCTAATCCGTGTTCGAGAATCTGAAACAAGTCATCATAAATTTGATTAATAGCCTTCAGATCGATGTTTGCATCTACTCCCTTATCAGCCAATTGTTTTGTATCTAGATCGAGTTGAGCGGGAATATAATGTCTCAATCCTTCGCCCAAAGTATTAATGGCAAAAACCGCCATATCCAGGTTGATATCATCAGCTACATCTCCCTGTTCGATACCGTTTTGAACCAACTGTTTTAAATACTCGTTAGATGATGCTTGAGTCATAGCCAAAACTTCTTCGCGAAAAGGTACATCGCCATATACGGCACGATTGATAATTTGGCTTAACGCGGGATGAGTCAGGTCAAATTTAGTCCCTACATCGAATAACCAACGCAGATAGGGAAAGAAACCCATCTTAGGTTCGGGTGGTTTTGCCTGCTGCATAAAGGCTAATTTTTCTTTATTGGCTAAATCTACTAAATATAAATAAAGCTCTTTTTTGTCTTCAAAATACTGGTAGAAACTGCCTTTAGCTATTTTGGCTTGTTTGACAATTTTGGTAATTGAAGCGTTTTGATAATCGTTATTGGCAAACTCGGCGATCGCCAGAACGGTAATCGTCTGTCTCTTTTTATCAGGTAGGTTGAAAAATGTTTGGTTTGGCATAGCGGGAAGCTACAAAGAATTATGTGACCTATTATTCATATGACCTTGCAGTCATATAGTGGCACAAAAATAACTTTACTGTCAATTATGCTCTAGTTAAACTATCTTCTAGATAGAGCAAACTTTAATAAGAGTTGCAAATTGCTATTAGTTTCGCTTAATATCTTTATTGGTCAGATTTTGCCTAATAGCCGTAAGTCTTGAATTTTCAACCGATTTTACCGATAATTCGACATCATTCACTCTTCGCGGAATAATAATTTGTGAATTTATTAAATAGAGGCTAAGTCAACACTCGCTATTTTTCCAACAGCCTCAGTCAAAGTATTTGCGGATTCATAATGGCTAATCCATTTCTTAATATCCCAAAAGATCGGCATATTTTCATCTAGATGCCAGATGCGCCCGATTCTTCGATAGCTAGCATCGCAAATAATTGCCGACTTCATGTACCGACTCTCAAGCTTTGCTTTAACCTGATGCTGCATTGCGATCGCCTGAACAGTTTCAATGTTTGTTGATGAGCGATCGAAAAAAATAAACAGTTTAAGTCTTAAAAAAAGTTCTGCTAAATTATTTCCTGTTTATTCAGTGATGATGACCAGTAGAGCAACTATCGGCGTTGTTTCAATCAATACGTAACCAGCTTGTACTAATCAAGGTTTTATTACTTGCATTCCAAATGAGAAATTATCTATGTATCTTATTTACTACTGGTTAGTTAACAACTGAATACCAAAAGAAATGTGATGAGGTATACCAGCACATATATGATGTCTATATAGGTTGAATTTATATAACAATACGCAGTTACGTGATAGACACTCGTTACCCGTTACAAACCGTGCAGTTAATCCGAAGTGTCTATACTCAACGTACGACTATATCTAATACTTCTAGCACCGCTTTAAAGGTTAGTTTATTTTTGAACCAAATTAATTTGTTAGGTAAATCGGTAAATTTGACTCCAGCTTTTTCTAAATTTAGTCTCTCTGAAACAGCAAGAATTAAATTATCAGTATCACCGTTACGCACCTGATAAAATTTCTTTTGTAAATATTCTGGTCGCCAATAACCTACAATCTCTAGCAGAAATTCTCTACCGTCTGGATGAACTAAGCGAAAGTCAGGAATCATTACGCTACCAGGAAGAGGAATTAAATCTACTTCTCTTTCTAATTGCCATTCTGTGTTTGCTTTCGTCCAACTCTTATAAAAAGAAGCTTCTAACATACTGTCATAGGGTTTTCCTGGGGGATAGTGAGAAACCAGATTACAGCGATCGCTACTCATGCTGAACTTACCTGTTTTAATATTCCCCGAATACTGGTCGCGGTTTTGTATTTTTGCCTGTAAACTCCATTTTGTAACATGAAGTAAAGCGGGAATCATTTTAGCTAGTGCTAAACCATAACGAGTACTGGCTTTAAACAGGCTAGCTGGCCCATCCATAGTTAGAGTAAATCCAGTATCAGCATCGCCTTCAATATATGCCATTAACTGAAACAGCTTTATGTAACGGAATAACAGCTTATATTCTCCAGGATCGTTACGATGGGCATTAATAATAACGCTGCTAGCACGATAGAAAACTCCCTGTACTTGCGAGAGATTATAGCGATGGAGCAAGGATTCAGCTACAGGAGTTTCAAACTGAGTTAGAATACGATTTTCCTGCAAGTCTGCGTATAATCCTGCTTCAATTTCACCGCGAGAGACAGGACGTTTTAACTCGCTACTGAGATCTTCGCTAATAACTTCTATAGTATCGCTGCGTTGGGCGGGTAATGCTATAGTTTTAGCAGCTTGAGAAAATATTTTCTGTCTTAATGCTAATGGTTCGAGAGGACTAATAACTTCAAAAGTAGAAAAACTATTGCGTAGGATATGGGCTAATCCTCTTTTGATGCGATAATCAGGACTGTTACCCTCAAATTCTAATAATTTGCGATCTAATTCACCTTGGGTTTTCCCAATACATTCAATAAAGCAATCTATAAGTTCAGTCGCGATCGCCAAATTACGGTCATCGATTCCTAACTTTTTTGGTACTACTGTCTCGCCATTGCGTTTATATATAAGTAGATCGCTTTTTAGCATTAGAATTTCAGTTCAGCGTATAGCAAAATGTATCAGGCTTTAGAATGTCGTCCAGATAGTTACCGTGAATGGTATCAAAGAGGAAACAAACTACGTGCAGAAGGTTATTATCAAGAAGCCTTGAGTAGTTACGAACGGGCGTTGAATTATCAACCTTGTGACTATTGGACATGGTATCGTAAAGGTGTCGTCTTGGAAGCTTTAGGAGAATACAC
Source organism: Waterburya sp. (assembly GCA_965214815.1). Taxonomy (GTDB): domain Bacteria; phylum Cyanobacteriota; class Cyanobacteriia; order Cyanobacteriales; family Xenococcaceae; genus Waterburya. The sequence goes on along the minus strand of CBDCCL010000002.1, from coordinate 4,602,370 downwards.
CGAAGCTATAGAAAGTTATACCCAAGCATCCGCAATCGAACCTGATAACTATTGGTCGTGGTACGAACAAGGCTGTATTTATTTTACCGAGTTCGAGCAATATGATAAAGCGATCGCCTGTTTTGAAAAAGCTTTAGCTGCTCATCCTCAAGATTATTGGACAATCTATCGCATTGGGGAATCTTTGAGAAAGTCAGGTGAATACGAACAGGCAATATCTTATTATAACTGGGCTTTAGAATTGCGTCCCGACGATTTTTGGTCATACTATCGTCTGGGAGAAGCACAGCAACAGTGGGAAAAATTAGAATTAGCTTTAATCAGCTACGATCGCGCTTTGGATCTCGAACCTGAGGACTATTGGACTTGGTATCAAAAGGGAACGATCGAGCAACAGCTCAAAAATTTTAACAGAGCGATCTCTTATTACGATCGGGCGATCGCTTTAGATCCTGAATCCGATACTGCTTACTATAAACGTGGTTGTTGTTATGCTGAATTGAACAATACAAGAAACCATACTAATCATGCAATTATTAACTTAGAGAAAGCGATCGATCTCTATCCCGAAAGATATATTAAGTTGGCAATTGATGAATCTATTTGGCAAAAATTTCATCGACAACAAGGTTTTCAGTTACTAATTGAGAATAAAAGTCGTCGATACAATATTCGATAAAATAGGCTCGCTCGTAGAAGTAATTATCGAGCGATCGCCACTTAAGAATAGCTCAGGAGTTTTATCAAGGAAATTGACTTTTACGTACCGATAGAATCTAACATATTTTAAATATAATAGCGATCGCTCCATACATCTTACCAAGCAATCGCCATTGTATTTACTATTTAATTAACCGCATTCTGCTTCGACTTCTTGAGATTGAGATGTGTTAACAAAAAGCTTTGGTAACAGTAAGCCCGAACGCTCTTTATAAGCTGCAAATTCGGGATATCGAGCCAGAGATTTATCTTTCTTAATCATATTAGGAACAAAAACTGTAGCCAATATTACACCTATGATGGCAAAAGGAAGCCAGTGCTGTGTTAACATCGCAAAGCCTATATAAATTAAAATCTCTCCTAAATAATTGGGGTTGCGACTACGACTAAAAAATCCTTCGGTAATTAATCCTTTTTGATACTTGAGGGTAAAGTATTTTTGAGCATCGCTACCGTAGTGAAGAAATATCCCAAAGATATAGGTGGCGATCGCTGCTGCTATTAAAGACGCACTAGGCTCGACTCTACTGCTAATTAAAATAAATGGTGCTATCCAATATAAGCCTATAAAGATAAAAGTTGCTACTCCGTTTACTACAGGCATTTCTTCTTCCCACTGTTTATCTGGATACAAACGATCTTTGATTAGCCATAGAATACCGTATGTTCCATGAAGAGCCAGATAGATCCAAGCAGCTAGAGTAAAATTCTGGTATACAGCCATTAAACCTAAAATAACGGCAGAAGTAAGAAATTTGTGCAGATTAATTGAATGTTTGATTTTCATTATTAATGATTAATTAGATTCAAACCAATAAGTTAATTCGCGATCGAATAGGGGAATTTTGAGGATACTTAACTTTATATATCTTAACGTTGGTTAGATTAAACGCGCTTTAAAAGATGTGAATCTTAAGTTCGAGAACTAAAGGCGATTGCGAAAGTTATTTACTCTACAAAAAGCGACTACTTCGGCAAACACTGAAGTCTGTCGGGGATAAACAACTTGAGGACGAGTAATAATAATTAAGGGAATATTCAAATCCGCTGCTACTCGACGTTTAACATCTTCTCCTCCTGCTGTTCCAGAGGCTTTGGTAACTACTAAATCTATCTGCCACTGCTGCCATAAAGCCGTTTCTAAAGCTCGGTGGAGGGGTGGACGGACGGCAATTAGGCGATCGCTTTTAAAACCTGCTGCTAAGGCGGTTTCTAAAGAAGAGGTTTTGGGTAATACTCTAGCAAATAGAACTGCTTTACTCTGCCAAGGTTTAAATAAAGACAAGACCTTACAACCGACAGTTAATAAAACTCTTTTATCTTGTAAATAATCTCCCGCTACAAGATCGTCAAAACTAGCCAATTGTGTAATATTAGCGTTGGTTTGAATAGCTGTAGAGGCTTTATAAGTAACCCTTTCGTAACGTAAATAAAGAAGATTAGCTTTAGCTGCATGGGCGATCGCGCTTTGGGAAACTTCAACTGCATAGGGATGAGAAGCATCGATAACGGCTAAAATGCTTTGTTTTTGGCAAAAAGATTCTATCTCGACTCGATTCATCCTACCAACTGCTATATCATCGGTGCAGTAAAGAGAACAGGCGGTTTTGGTCGTGACGGTAACGATAAACGGTATATCAGACTCAAGCAGCATTTGAGCGATAGTCGCACTATCACTCGTTCCACCAATCAGCCAAATTTTACCGTTCATTTTATTTTTAAGCTACATAAAAACTACATCTAAAAAACACCTCAAGAACTAAGAGCGTTCATATTAGACCTAGTTTATCTACCTTTGAGAGCTTTTTGAAAATTACGACGATACGATTTATTACTTGCTACCAATACTGGCCATAACAATGCCAAGGTAATACGTCCAGACAAACTAGAGTTAAAATTAGTGCGACGGTAGCCCGATAAAAACTTCCAGATTCCGCCGACATAAACAACGAGTAATACAAAACCAATAAACTGTGGCATAGCTGTACTTGTAAACTAAACAAACCAACAACAGCTATATTTTAGCAATTGTCTCGATTTCTTCTCGATCGACGTTAGTTTGGGAGAAGCAGATTTGTTAGTTAGGCTAGCTATTAGCTATTAGCTATTAGCTTTAAAATTTTTTTAACGTCCATCTTTTGTAGAGACAAAGCAATAATCTATCCTTGAAGGGTTTACATTTATGCCGACCGTATCCTATCTCCTTAAAGTAATAAGATACAGGTAGATAAAAAACGAGTTAAAAACTAATTAATAATTATAGGAGGTTATGATGCGAGCAGTGCTAATGGCTGGTGGTTCGGGAACGAGATTGCGACCTTTGACCTGTGACCTACCCAAACCTATGGTATCAGTGCTAAATCGTCCCATAGCCGAACATATCATTAATTTATTAAAGCGTCATAACATTACCGAAATTATCGCCACTCTATACTATCTACCCGATGTAATGCGGGATTATTTCCAAGACGGTAGCGATTTTGGAGTACAGATGACCTATGCAGTAGAAGAAGAACAGCCGTTGGGTACAGCAGGATGCGTTAAAAATATCGAGCAGTGGCTAGATGATACTTTTATTACAATTAGCGGTGATGCTATTACTGATTTCGATCTTCAAGCTGCGATCGCTTTTCACCGAGAAAAAAAATCTCAGGCTACCTTAGTTTTGACTCGCGTACCTAATCCCGTTGAGTTTGGCGTAGTAATTACCGACAAAGACGGCAGAATCAAGCGTTTTTTAGAAAAGCCTTCTTTGAGCGAAATTTTCTCTGATACGGTTAATACAGGGATATATATTCTCGAACCTGAAGTTTTAAAGTATCTTCCAGAAAACGAAGAATCAGATTTTTCTAAAGACCTTTTTCCTCTGTTGCTAGAAAAAGGAGAGCCGATGTATGGCTATGTCGCCGATGGTTACTGGTGTGATGTCGGTCATTTAGAAGCCTATCGAGAAGCACAGTATGACGGGCTATATAAAAAAGTTAAGCTAGATTTTCCCTACTACGAAAAGTCTGAAGGAATCTGGATTGGCAGCAATACTTATATAGATTCTAGTGCAATAATCGAAACACCAGCTTTAATTGGCGATAATTGCCGTATTGGAGCAAGAGTCAGAATAGAAGCAGGAACGGTAATTGGGGATAACGTTACCATTGGCTCGGATGCCGACCTCAAACGTCCGATTATTTGGAATGGTGCGAGTATAGGAGATGAAGCTCATTTACGTGCCTGTACTGTGTCTCGTGGCACTAGAATAGACCGTCGGGCGCAGGCTTTGGAAGGTTCTGTTATTGGCAGCTTATCTATCGTTGGTGAAGAAGCTCAAATAGCTCCAGGGGTTAGAGTTTGGCCGAGTAAAAGAATTGAGTCTGGGGCAATTCTCAATATTAATCTGATTTGGGGCAACACTGCTCAACGCAATCTTTTTGGACAGAGGGGAGTATCGGGATTAGCAAACATCGATCTAACTCCTGAGTTTGTCGTCAAGCTTGGTGCTTCTTATGGTTCGACTCTCAGGCTTGGTTCGACTGTAATTGTTTCTCGCGATCAGCGTAGTGTCTCCCGGATGGTCGGTCGAGCAATTATCGCAGGATTGATGTCGGCGGGAATTAATGTTCAAAACTTGGAAGCAACAGCTATTCCGATCTCTCGTACCACGGTTAATAACATCATGAATGTGTCGGGAGGAATTCATATCCGTCTCGAACCCGATCGCTCTGATTATCTGCTGATTGAATTTTTCGATCGCCAGGGAATTAGTATTTCTAAATCTCAAGAGAAGAAAATTGAAGGTGCTTATTTTAAAGAAGATCTGCGTCGCGTCGGTATCGAACAGATAGGCAGCGTTAGTTATCCTAGCGGTATTTTAGATAACTATAGTCGCACCTTTGAGAAATACGTTAATATCGAAGCCGTTCGCAACAGTAGCTCTAAAATTGTCATTGACTATGTGTATGGAGTCTCAGGAGCGATTTTACCGCAACTTCTAGCTAAATTTGGTTGCGATGCTGTAGTTTTAAACGCCAGTCTCAAGGAAACTTCGATTTCTGCTCCCCAAAAAGAAGTGCTTCTAAACCAGTTAGGACAAGTAGTAGAAGCTCTTAAAGCTAATTTCGGCGTACAGGTAACGGCTAACGGAGAACAGTTGATTTTAGTAGACGAATCAGGTTTACCAATTCGAGGAGAAACTCTAACTGCTTTGATGGTTAACACGATCTTTACTGCTAATCCTCGCAGTACCGTAGTAGTTCCCGTTCATGCTTCTAGTGCGGTTGAAGAAATTGCCCGTCGTCATGATGGTAAAGTAATTCGTACTAAGGTTAACCCGACTGCATTAATGGAGGCTTCACAAGATCATCCGAATGTAGTGTTAGGTGGCAATAGCGATATTGGGTTTATTTTTCCCCAGCTACACCCTGGTTTTGATGCCATGTTTAGTATTGCTAAATTAATTGAAATGCTGACTATTCAAGAGCGATCGCTTGCTGATATTCGCCTCGATCTACCCGATGTATGTCACAAGTTTTGTTCGATCCGCTGTCCTTGGAAAGTCAAAGGTTCATTGATGCGCCATTTAGTCGAAACTCATCCTACAGAAAATTTAGAGTTAATCGACGGAGTAAAAATAATTAATCCGCGAAACGACAACTGGGTATTGATCTTGCCCGATGCTGGAGAACCTTTAGTTCATATTTATGCTAACAGTAGCGATCGCTTTTGGGTCGAACGACAATTATCTCAATATCGTCAACTAGTCCAAAATTTTATCGATTTTCAACAAAGTTAGCGCGATAGTGCGATTACAATTACATCAAAGATGAAAGTCTTCTCAGTAAATAGTACAATTGTTCACATATCGATTAAATTTGGATTTTAAGGAGTAGCACCATGAATAGCTGTATTTTAATGGCGCAGATAGTTAGCGATCCTGAATTACGTTCTACTCAAGATCAGGTCAGCGTTGCTTCGATGATGGTTGAATTTGAGTCTACCAAAGAAGGAGACGCACCAGGGAAAGTACAGGTAGAAGGATGGGGCAACCTAGCAGAAGAAATTAAAAATACCTATAGTGCAGGTCAGCAGATTATTATTGAAGGTCGTCTGTCGATGAATCTATTTGAGATGCCCGAAGGCTACAAAGAGAAACGAGCGAAATTAGTTGCATCGAAAATCTATGCTGTAGGCGGTTCGATCTCGAATGGCGATCGAGCTATGAAGACTAATAATTCTAGTAGTAATGTAGTAGACTTTGCTGCAAATTCCCCCTCTCAACCCGAACCAGCTTATTCTAACTCGACTACTGAACCTGCTGCACCTACCGACACTGGTAATGAAGGCTGGGACGAAATTCCCTTCTAAGATAAATATCTTACAATTCAAGAGTGTGCGAATAAATATACCCTTGAGGATAGAAGAGATAAGCGATCGCATTTTTCTAAAACTTGTAAGAGTATAGGTTTAGATCTGACCGCAATAGCGCGGTCATTTTTTCTTACCTCAAATGATTCCTGTTAAAAATGTATCGCTAAAAATTAGTAGTTATCGGCAATGAATTAAACTTGATTTTTTATTCGCTATTTTACTCTGTGTAGGATATAAGCAATCTAAAACTAGATTGGTTCGTACCTCGATCGGATAATCTGTTAATAGACCCTCGATTCAATTTTTTTGAATCTAAGGTCAATTTCGCTATCGTAGCAAGGAAACGTTTTCTAAAGTACATTCTCTACTCGTCCGAAAATTAACTAGAGTGGTAAATAAAAGACATCCTGCATCTGTGGCGATTGATTGTTTGCCAAGATTAAGCTTTTTAATAATCGTAATGCTAGAAACTTCTCAACCTTCACTACGTCAAGAACAACATCCTTTAATTCATCGGCTTGCTGAAAGAATTATTAATTATTGGCATAAATATTTAGACCTCTCTAGTTATTCTTTACCCGAAGGATTAGGCTATGTTGAAGGTAAGCTAGAAGGAGAAAGATTACGAATAGAAAATCGCTGCTACCAGACTTCTCAGTTTCGCAAGATGCATCTGGAGTTAGCTAAGGTGGGTAATAATTTGGACATTCTCCACTGCGTTATGTTTCCCCATCCTTGCTATCCTTTACCAGTGTTTGGTTGCGATATTGTAGCTGGTAAGAATGGCGTGAGTGCAGCGATCGCCGATCTCTCTCCTACTAGTCCTGAAAAAACTTTATCCTCTAGTTATGTCTCATCTCTTTCTAGATTACCAAAGACTGAGTTTAGCGAAGTACGAGAATTACCTTCTTGGGCTGATATTTTTTCCGATTTTTGTTTATTCGTGCGTCCTCATAATGCTGAAGAAGAACAGCATTTTCTAGATCTAGCATCTGGTTACTTACGTATTCACTGCCAACAGTCAACAGAAGCCACTTTATTATCTCCTCAACAGCAAGAACTATATTTAGCCAGACAGCAATATTACTGCATTAAGCAACGTCAAAACGATAAAACCCGCCGTGTTTTAGAAAAGGCGTTTGGTTCGCAATGGGCCGATAATTATATGACTAGCGTACTATTTGATGTTCCCGAACGACCTGAGCGATCGCGTTTCTCAGGCTAATGAACAAACGATTTAAATAGTCGAGCGATCGAAAATAATTTCTGCTGTAAACTTGGCGAGCTGAATTCCTGCTATTTTGTTGGCGATTTAGCACCATATAGTTTATAATATTACTATAAATAGAACTGTATGGTAATTTACAGTCGCACATAGAGAAGAGTTCAGAATCTAGATGGAAATATTGTCTCTTTCTCTCTTGTTAGTATTAGTCACAGTTTACGATTTAGCTGTTAACACTTAGTTTTCAGTAAGGCTTGTCAAAATACTCGTGCTTTGAAGCGATCGAATTTGGATTAGGAAAAGAATAAGAGAGATTATTAAAAATAGTGCTTCAATGTAAACCTTTTCCTATTTTTGCCGTAATGTAAATAATCGGTAATAAAAAAAGCGTTGTCTTTATTAAAGGCAGCGTTTTTTTGTCGGTTAAAGTTTTTTATTTATTGTGGTGATAAAAAAAGCCAGAGACGATCTAAATTTTCATCTCTGGGAATCTCAGCTATAATCTTTTTAACAATGGCGATTGTTTAAGCTTCAGTGGTTTCACCAGCTTCAGTCTCACCCGTTTGGGGTTCGCTAACACCTTCGGCTTCTACTTCGGTAACTTCAGTAGCTTCCATATCTTCAGTGGTAGTAGGTATTGTCGGTACGACAACAGTAACAACAGTACGTTCTAGATCGTCTAAAACTTCATCGACTCCTTGAGGCAAAACGATTTCATTTATGTGCATGATGCTGCCAACTTCAAAATCACTTACATCAATTTCGATTGATTCGGGAATACTATCAGCAGCACAGCTAATGTTTAGTTCGGTCATAATTTGCTCGACAACTCCGCCTTCTTTACTTCCAGCAGCTTCACCAACTAACACTATAGGTACGACAATTTGCACCTGTTGGTCGGCAGAAACGGTATAGAAGCTCAAATGATGCAAAGTTTTTCTCCACGGATGAGCCTGCACTTCTCTAATTAAAGCTTTACCTTTCCAAGAAGCGTCTGGAACTTTAAGATCGACTAAGGTATTGTTGACCGCTGCATTTTTCAGCAATGTCTGAGCTTCTTTAGCAGGAATGACTAAAGACATGGAGTTAGCTCCATCATGTCCATACAAAGCAGCAGGAATAAGTCCTTCGCGTCTTAATGCTCTAGGCTTACTGCCTTCGGGTCTTGACTTGCATTCTACAGATATGTTCATAGTTTCTTTCTTGATTTGACAGCTAATACGGTTAAAAATTATAGTTACTCGAAATTGTCGATCTCGGTTGGTCTAGAGTTCGATCTCTCTTACTCTATAGGGATTCCATCGGCATCCAACAAAGCTCTTTTTGGTCCATGAATTGGGTCTTCGACAATAATTGTCTGGTCGCGACCTGGCCCTACAGAAACAATGGCAATTGGAACTTTCATCAGATCCGCCATATATTTGAGATAGTTTAAAGCTTTTTTTGGTAGTTCGGATAAGGAACGACAGCCTATAGTAGACTCTTGCCAACCTGGTAAAGTTTTGTAGACTGGTTTACAGTTGGCAAATTGACTAGCATTAGTCGGAAAATGATTGCAAATTTCGCCATCAATTTCGTATGCCACACAAACTTTAATTTCTTCTAATTCGTCTAACACATCGAGCTTGGTAATTGCCAGACAATCTAGACCGTTTATTCGTACTGCATAGCGACCAATTACCGCATCGAACCAGCCACAGCGACGACGACGACCAGTAGTAGTGCCAAATTCTGCCCCTAAATCCCCTAGTAATTGACCAACACCGTCATTCAACTCGGTAGGGAAAGGACCCTCTCCAACACGGGTAGTGTAGGCTTTTGCCACGCCGATTACTCGGTCGATAGTGGTAGGCCCTACCCCCGCACCAACACAGGCTCCTCCCGCAATTGGATTAGAGGAAGTAACGTAAGGATAAGTACCGTGATCTAGATCGAGTAAAGTTCCTTGCGCTCCTTCAAACAAAATATTTTTTTTCTCTTTTACTGCATCATAAATTTTGAGCGAGCTATCTACGACAAAGGGTTTTAAAAACTCGGCATATTTTAGATACTCCTCAATTACTTTCTCTGGATCTAAAGGAGGTAAATTATATAGTTTTTCTAAAATTACGTTTTTGTATTCGATCGTCCAGCCAAGCTGTTTGCGCAAATGTTCTGGATTCATGAGGTCTAAAACCCGAATGCCAGTACGCTCCGACTTGTCAGCATAGGTAGGACCAATTCCTCTACCCGTAGTACCAATTTTATAATCTCCTCGGCTTTCTTCTGCTGCGCGATCGATCTTGCGATGATAGGGCATAGTTATGTGAGCCGTTTGAGATATATATAGATTATCTACCGTCACGTTCAAAGCTTTTAGCTGCTCTATCTCTTCGATCAACACTTGAGGATCGATTACTGTTCCAGAACCAATAATACATTCTGTATTAGGATACAAAATTCCTGAGGGAATCAAGTGTAGTTTGAAAGTTTGTTCAGCTACAACAACGGTATGTCCAGCATTTACCCCTCCTTGAGAGCGTACTACCACATCTGCCGAACGACTAAGTAGATCGGTTATTTTTCCTTTTCCTTCGTCACCCCATTGGGCGCCGATCACGATAACATTAGCCAAGAGTTTTTTGGGAAGCTAAAGTTTACACAAACTACTATTATGGTTATTTGCAGTACATAATGTCAACTGTTGTTAGTTAAAAAATTAAGATAAAAATGGAGTTACTACAACAAGTTAGAGTTATCGACCCCTGGCAACAAGTAGATCGGCTTGCTGATGTTTTAATTAGGTCAGGAAAAATTGTCGCGATCGCCGGTCGAATTAGTGACTATCCTCGAGAAACTTCGATTGTTGCTGGGTCGGGGTTGGTTTTAGGAACTGGATTAACAGATCTTTACAGCCATAGTGGAGAGCCAGGAAACGAAGCTAGAGAAACTTTATTAGATTTAGCTTTGAGTGCAACGGCTGGAGGATTCACACAGGTAGGAATTTTACCCGATACCCTTCCACCAATAAATAATGCAGCAACTTTAGCTGCTATTACTCAAAAAAGCAATGGTTTGCATAATAGCGAACGCCATTTAGCCAAGTTACACTTCTGGGGAGCTTGTTGCGACGATTCTAACCAGATGAATGAGCTAGGAGAACTTAAAGCTGGAGTATTAGGTTTTACAACGAGTCACGGATTAGGCAATTTAGATGTTTTTAGACAAATCTTAGAATACGTTGGGCCCTGGCAAAAAACTCTCCTCCTCACCCTCGATCGCAATGAGTTATCGGGGTCTGGGGTAGTCAGAGAAGGCGAAAATTCCATCCGCTACGGTATGCCAGGAAATCCTGGCTTTTCTGAAGCAGCGATGATTGCTGCGGTGTTAGAGCTAGTGGCGCAGATCCCGACTAGCGTACATATTGCGCGAGTCTCCACTAAAAGGGGAGTAGAATTGATTGCCGATGCTAAAAACCGAAACATTCCGATAACTGCTAGTACGACCTGGATGCACCTGTTACACAATAGCGATGCCATTGGTAGTTACGATCCTAATTTACGCCTAGAACCACCCTTGGGAAATGAAAGCGACCGAGCTAGTTTAATTGATGGTGTCGAACGAGGAATCATTGATGCGATTGCTATAGATCATCAGGCATATACTTACGAAGAAAAAACTGTTGCCTTCGCACTTGCACCCCCTGGAGTAGTAGGTTTAGAATTAGCTCTACCTCTTTTGTGGCAGAAATTTGTCGCTAGTGGTCGATGGTCAGCACTAACTTTATGGCAGGCTTTGAGCAGTCGTCCTCGTCAGTGTGTGCAGCTACCCCCAAACGCGATCGCTCCCGAACGCTCTGCCGATCTGGTCTTATTCGATCCCCAGCAAATTTGGACAGCTAACCGCCATAATCTTCAATCTCCTGCTGCTAATACTGCGTGGTACGAGGCAGAAATTGTCGGAAAAGTAATTAGAACTTGGATCGATCCAATAAATAGTCAACAGTCAAAAGCATTTAGCGTTCGATAAAGCAGCGATGTCTGGGAGCAGGGTGCGTAATGGTGAATGTTATTTTCGATTTAGATTCGGGCATTATAAGGCAACAATACCCGTGACTGTGGCTAATTTAATGTCTGAGCAAAAAATAACTGAAATGTTGCAGCAACAAAATGCTCTTTTTGACCGCATAGAAGAGGTATTAGCCGAAAATAAAAAGCTAAAAACGGAACTTGCTGAGTTAAGGCAAACAGAAGCGCGTTTTCGACAGATTGCCGAGAATGTTCAGGAAGTTTTCTTTGTTATTTCTGCTAAAACAGATGAAATATTATATATAAGCCCTACTTATGAAAAAGTTTGGGGACGCAGTTGTCAGAGTTTATATGAAGATCCTCAATCGTGGTTATGTGCTATTCATCCTGAAGATTCTTTTAAAGCGATCGCTACTATTGAAACTCAGTTTAGAACTGGAGATGATTTTGAAGAAGAATATCGTATTATCCGTCCTGACGGGTCTATTTGTTGGGTAAGGGTAAAAGCATTTCCAGTTAGAGATGTTATTGGTAAGGTGAACCGCTTTGTCGGTATTGCTGAAGATATTACCGAGCGTAGAGAGGCTGAAGAAGCGGTAAGAAAAAGCGAAGAACAGTTTCGTCTTACTTTTGAACTCGCTCCTATAGGCATGGCTATCAGCAGTCTTCAAGGAAAATTTACCAGGGTCAATCAGGCTTTGTGTGATGCTTTAGGCTATTCTCAAGCAGAATTATTAGAATTGTCATTTACCAAAATTAGTCATCCTGAAGATTGCCAACTACACTATCATCTCGAACAAAAATTAATTGCGGGTAAAGACTCTAGCTTTCAAATCGAAAAACGCTTTATTGCCAAAGATGGTCGAATAGTCGATACTTTACTCAAAGTCTTGGTGGTACGTGATGATGAAGGTAATTCGCTGCACTTCAACAATCAGGTCGTTGATATTACCGAGCGTAAATCTATGGAGAAGCAATTGATTCACGATGCGCTTCATGATGCTCTAACGGGACTACCTAATCGGACTTTGTTTATGGATCGTCTACAGCAGCAATTAAAAAGAAGTAAGCGTCAGGACAATTATTTATTTGCCGTTTTGTTTCTCGATTTGGATCGATTTAAAGTAGTTAACGATAGTGTGGGTCATTTGGTAGGGGATAAATTATTAATTGAGATTGCTCGTCGTTTAAAGAAATCAATCGCTTCAACCGATACAGTAGCTCGTTTGGGAGGAGATGAATTTACTATTCTTTTAGAAGATATCTCCAGTAAATCAGAAGCTACCTTGGTGGCCGAGAGTATCTATCAAACCCTGACCTTTCCATTTTATATTGACGGTTATGAATTGTTTACTACTACTAGTATTGGTATTGCTCTTTCTTCTCCAGAATACGAATCCCCAGCCGATATTTTGCGTGATGCTGACCTAACTATGTACAGTGCTAAAGAAAGAGGTAAGGCACGTTACGAAGTTTTTGACCGCACTTTACGCGATCGCGCTTTACAGAGGTTAGAGTTAGAAACCGATCTGCGCCGAGCTTTAGAAAGAGGGGAATTTGAAGTATATTATCAGCCAATTACTTCGCTTCAGTTAGGTACTCTATCTGGCTTTGAAGCCCTTGCTAGATGGCATCATCCTCTTAAAGGTTTAATTTCACCCACAGAGTTTATTCCTATTTGCGAGGAAACTGGTCTAATCGTTCCTCTTGGTAATTGGTTGTTGAAACAAGCTTGTCAGACTGCGCGAGATTGGCAGTTAAAATATCCCCAACATCCAGCAATTAAAATGAGCGTTAATCTTTCTGCACAGCAATTTCATGAACCCTGTTTGGTTAAAGAAGTAGAAACTGTGTTGAGCGAGACTGGTTTATCAGGGGAGTTTCTCAAGCTGGAAATTACCGAAAGTGTTTTAATTGATAATTTAGAGACAGTTACCGAAATTATTTTGAAGCTTCGAGAAAAACAAATTCAGTTTAGTATCGATGATTTTGGTACGGGATATTCATCTCTTAGTTACTTACATCGCTTTCCTGTAAACACCATAAAAATCGATCGCTCTTTTGTCAGCCAGATGCAGGCGAATGGAGAAAATTCAGCCATTGTCAAAGCGATCGTGACTCTAGCTCATATTTTGAAGATGGACGTTATCGCAGAAGGCATCGAAACTACATTTCAGCTTGCTCAACTCAAATTGCTACAGTGTGAATACGGACAGGGTTTCTTTTTCTCTAAACCTTTGAATAAAACGGATGCAGAAGCTTTTATTGCTAATTCATCTGGATCGATCGCTCCTCAAGGGTAAAGTGGTTAGTCGTTACTCGTTACTTATTACCTGTTACTCAACTTGTGTCCTTCAATCTTAATTTCGTGTTGTTTTAAACAACGTAACCAACCATGAAGACGACGAATAGCGTCTTTATTTTCTAACAGACCAGATTTTTGCTCTTTCTTTGTCAGTCGAACAAACTTCTGATAGCTAGGATAGTCGGGAGCAACTAAGGTATCTTTTTGATGCAGAATTAAAGGATTAGTTTCATCAGAGATATCGTGATAGGTAACGGATAGATTGTGTAGATCTACCTCCATAGTTGCTTGCAGTGCGGGATGCGCTTGAGTATCAAACTCTGGATACACCAGATAAGTTATTTTTGGCTTGTTGTAATAAAGCTTAATAATGTTGGCATTTTCCAAACGGTAGAAATTGCGACTAGCACAACCTTCATACAGTCTTAGTAAAGGAGGAAGTTTTTCTAGTGCGCTAACATGAACGGCGAGCGCACCATTCAATTGTTTACCAATCTTACTAGCTTGACAAAGATTAGCAATCTTTTTGAGATCTCCAACATTGATTAGCAGCAGATCGGCTATGGTACAGGCTTGTTTGTAGCTGCCAAATAAGGCTTTGACATCGGCTTTAATTTCAGGAGCGAGTTTTCTAATAGTAGGACGACCGCTAAATTTACCCAGTGCGAGATAAACTAAAAGATCCTGACGGCGTTTTTCGGCGATCGCATCCCATTCAGCGCGGTCTGTAGCCTGAAGAATTACTTTGAAAGCTCGCTGGTAGCTACGAAATTCATCTTTAATTGCTGCTTCAGAAGCTAATTCGCCTTTGACTGGCAAACGACCTCTTTTAGTATAGAAATCCATTAACGGAGTTAGTAATTCTCGATAGTCGTCGAAATTTTTGACCTGAGCTTGAATTAAAGGAGTACTCAGACGAGAATATATCCGAGAAGCACGGAATGATTCGGCTTGGGCTTCGTGACGAAAGATGACGTAAATACCTAACCCAGCGGGAATAGACTCTACTTCTAATACTTGGTCTATGTAAAGCTTGAGTTCTTCCTGTTCGTAGTATTTTTGGAAAGTATTGCGATTAGTTACTACACCATCGCCATATGCCACCAAACCACGACGGCGATCGTCTACTAATACCTGAGCGGAGACGATTAACACCTCACGAGTCAATTCCCAAGCCTTAATTAATGCCTGTCTTCTTTCGGCTATGTCTTCAATAACGTTGATAATGTAGCCTAAGTTAACGATGTCAGCAGACTCGATCTCAGCATCGGGACGGTAATAAGGATCCCAACCAGAGCTAGTGTGGCCGAGATTCTCAATCTGTCTAATATCCCCTCCATAACCACAGCCATAATCGAAAAATGTTTTCCCTGGCTTGAATAGATCGGCTTCTACAGCAATTCTGACAGGACGCGACAGTTCAGAACGTTTTAAAGCAGCTTTGTGCCTTTCAATGAGAATAGTTTGTCTATGTGCCACAGGAGAATCAATCGGACAAGCAACACGATGATCGACTAAAGATATACCCTGCTGTAATAACAGGCGCGTCCATTCCTGTAGTGTTCCTATATGATGAGAGTTGTCTAGCAAGCCCAAGGCTTCTTCTTCTTGAGTTAGTTCGGCAAAAGTTTGATAGAGCGGATAATCTTTACCGACAAACGTTTCCTTGCGATGCAAAATTGGTGGGTTATGAGAGTTGTGATATTGTCTTATTGCCACTTCTTCTGTTGCTAAATCGACGACAATACTTTGATGTAGCTGAGGATGAGGATCGCGATCGAAGTCAGGATAATATAAGTATGAGATTTTAGGTCGGTCGATACCAAGCTTGACGATCGTAGCACGATCGAGATTGTCTACTAATTTTCTAGCTTGGGCTTCGTAGTCTTTTAAAACAGAATCTAGTTTAAATAAAGCATTACTATGCACGTACAGAGCGTTTGGTAAACGCTTACCTATGTTACTTTTCTTACAGCTTGCGACAATTGTGGAAAATTTTTCTAGAGTTACCATCGTTAAGTATCAGTTAATAATAATTAGAACTCAATATAGTGTTAACCTGACGAAGTGAACGCGCTTCGCCGTACTGAAGAGTGCGGGGTACTGTTCACACATATCCTCAAACCCTAATAGTTTTGGTTTATAGCTAGTCAAGGTGAAATATCATATCGGTTTTGACCAGTCAGATTTTGGTTTGTGCGCGCCCCAGACAGTCATCTTATCTGGAGAACCAGAGCGATCGCATTATATCGCTCAAACTTATTTACAAAACGTCAAACCACTTTCTAAATACAGAGGACTCAATAGTTATTTGGGTAATCTGCCCAGCGGTAAACCTATTTTAGTGGCTACTAGCGGAATGGGTGCGCCATCACTCAGTATCGTAGTTAACGAACTAGTTCAGGTCGGAATTAAACAGTTTATTCGAGTTGGTACTTGTGGTTCGATCCAGCCATATATAAAAGTGGGTGACATAGTTATATCTCAAGCAAGCCTGTGTCGCCAAGGGGCAGCTTTGGATATCGCTCCTGCTGAATATCCTGCTGTTGCCGATCCGTTTTTAACTGTGGCAATGGTGGAAACTGCCCGTAAATTAAACGTTCCATATCATTTAGGCATTACTGCATCAGTAGATACTTTTTATGAAGGTCAAGAAAGAATTGAATCTTCTGCCAACGTTCGGCTTCAGTCTTGGCTCAAGGGAATCACTGCTGCTTACCGCTCCTTGAATATTTTGAATTATGAAATGGAGGTAGGAACTTTATTTAAAATGGCTGGAGTATATGGTTTTACCGCAGCCTGTGTCTGCGCTGTAGTCGCACAGCGTACCGAAAGTGAAACCATTGTCATTTCAGACAAGGATACTGCTGTTAGACGTGCTGTTGAAGTTGCTATTGAGGCGATCGCTCGTCTCTAATACTTAAGCATTAAAAATTACTAAAATTATGATTCTGGTAGATCGATCGCCGTGCGAGTCGATAGTTTTTTGACTTGAGAATGGTCTGCTAAAGAGCGTTCGGCGATTACTTCTATTTCTACTTTTAAGCCTGGCTGGAGATATTCGGGGGGAATAGGTAGCTCTCCTAGCTTTAAAGTAAATAAATTATCTTCAACAGCGATCGCTTCAGGGGGAATCGCCCCTTCGTACTTAGTTGTATAGGTGGTGTTGTTACCAAAGATGCTTTTGTTTTCAGATTCTTCCCCCACTCGATACTTGATTTTAAAATCTGTGGCAATTAAATCTGACGTTTGGGCCTCATCTAAAATCTCTAGCTCTAAATTAGCTCCTTGTCCGTATAAACCTTCTATGTTTAAATCGTCAACATCTTCAGTATTGACGGCATTGAAGACAAATAGCTCGGTTAGATTATCCCGCTTGACGGTTTTAGTTTCTAACCAAAGATCGTCTGGTAAAGAGATATTAGCGTCATTTTCTCCCTTCATACTAAGGGTAATTTTTTTGTCGCCAAAGTTTTCTACTGGTTGGGGTGCATCCCAAACTAATAACACTGTATGTTCGTGTCGAGCTACTAATTCTTTATATTCATCGGCAATAATCGAACCAGGAGCGAATAAAGATGAAGCATTGTCTTTGTTCTGCCAAATATTTCTCGATAGGGTAAAACCTCTACCTTTTAGTTCACTAATAGGAGCGGTAACTTCGGGAAAGTCTGGATCTAGAGATTTATCTAAATTTATTAAAGTCAGCGTGCCAATTTTGCCATCTCTACCTTTCCTTCCTTCACGTCCTTTTTTGCCAGAATAACCATCAATACACTGAAATTCTTCAGTAGTACAGCTATAGTTAGAGCTTCCAGGTTCACCAAAGCAAGTTTCTTCATTCCAGTAAGGGCGATCGCACTGACAGCCCTCCCCTCCTATTCCTGCTGTTCCTGGTTCTCCGCCTTCTCCTGCTGCTGCAATTACATAAATTTGCTTGAGGTGTTCTTTGTTTGTGGTGTAAACAGTTAAAGAGCCAGCGTTCCCTCCAATGCCACCGTCTCCACCGTCTCCGCCATTTCCACCATCAGCACCACGCAAATTCTTGCCGACTACTTCTGTTTGTTGTTCACAAAGGGCGTTTTTACCTTCTCCTCCTGCTTGTCCCGCTGCGCCTTCTCCTCCTGTAAGATCTAAGGTCATCGGTGTACCATCAGCAAACACCGTTAGATTATCACTATTACGGCCATTTGCTCCTTTGCCTCCTACATTTCCATCGTCACCTTCTTTACCTAAAGATGTAACTTCTTGAGCCAACACGGAAGAACATAATAAGGTTCGGGAAATAGAATCAGGAGTCCGAAACTGTCCTAAAGCCAAAATTGTTACGAACGCTGTCATAAATAATGACAGTTTGCTAACAAAGCGTACTTGCATAGTCGAAAAAAAATTGTACTAACTGCATTTTTGTTATATTTGTTGTTCGTATATGCCACACTTTAATATTTTTGTCAGGATTTTAGCGATTTTTTTTGATAAAACTTAATCTAAGTCGAGTTGTAATTATTAGTCGAGCTTACAACTATTCATCTGCGATCGCCATAATGATTAAGCAAAGAAAAGTTATTTAATATTTGTGTATTACGCTGTAATTATTATATCTTAAGTATAAAGACTGAAAATAATCAGAATATAATGAATCGTTGGTTAATAAATCTACTTTTGATCTCGTGCATTTGGATTTGGGGAGGGTGGTTTGAAGCTGTCGATGCTTCACCACAGCCCGCTGCTAGTTTGAGCGAACAACAAATTTCTCAGGGAGAAAAAATTGCCAAAAAAGCATTTCTAGCAGCCCAAAAAGGTGATTTTGCTACAGCCGAAACTTACTGGACGGCATTGGTAGACAAGTTTCCTGAAAATCCTGCTGTCTGGAGTAACCGTGGCAATGTTCGTATCGGTCAATATAAACTTAATGAAGCGATCGCTGACTATAATCGTTCTATTGAAATTGCTCCAGAATATCCCGATGCCTATCTCAATCGTGGTATTGCTTATGAAGGTAAAGGTCTTTGGTCTGAGGCGATTGCTGACTACGATCGGGTATTAGCAATAACTCCTCAAGATCCAGTAGCTTTAAATAACAGAGGAAACGCTAAAGCAGGACAGCAAAAATGGCAAGATGCTTTGGATGATTATCAACAGGCTGCCAATATCGCACCCAATTTTGCTATGGCGCGGGGTAATGCTTCTTTAATTCAGTATCAAATGGGCGATCGCGATGAAGCTATTCGCAATATGCGTAATTTGGTACGTAAATATCCCATGTATTCCGATATGCGTGCTGCCCTAGCAGCAGCTTTATGGGTAGAAGGAAAGCAAGGAGAAGCTGAAAGCAATTGGGTTGCAGCAGTTGGTCTAGATAATCGCTATCAAGATTTAGACTGGATTGAAAATATTCGTCGTTGGCCACCGTCAATGATTCAAGCACTAGAGAGATTTTTGAAGCTTAACTAAAGGTGCTATGGCTTATTTTCATTCACATCATGATAATTATTAGCTAGCCTTAAGTTTATCGAACGTATTTTCGCTCGATCGATTCATATTTTATAGATATTTAACTTGAAAACTAATGACTAACCAACCTCAAGCTGAATCACTATCATTTCCTCAAGCGATTGCGCTTACCAAATCTTTAATGGAGCAAATTGAAGCTGGTAAGTTAAACGAAGATGAAATTGAAGGGCAAGTAGCATCGATCTTGAAGAATAACAATGGTGGAAGAGGCTTTTTTGTCTCTTATCTTACAAGCGATATGTCTCTAGCTGACAATCCTTCGACGGGAATTATTAGTGGTTTGGAATCTTCGACCGAATTAGTTAGCCAATTACTAGTTAAAAATCTAGCTATGTCCTCAGCTATGATAATTACTCACGGTCGAAACAATGATTTAGATAACGCCGAAGGCTCTCAAAAAGTTCATCAACGCACTAAAAATTTGCTCAAACAGCTAAATTGGAAAGAAAACAAAGAGCAGTTGTTAAAATTACAGCGCACCATACAAACTGGAAATGGTGAATATCAAAGTTTTTTGGAACGCTGGAATTATGATGCCGAGCAACAACTCGCGATCGAACAAGCGATCGTTAATGTTTTAGCATAAAAAATATCAGTGTCATAGTTATTTCAAAAGTACTTAAGTTATACCTCTGAAACAGCTTCAGAACCTGCATCTACTTCAAACTTATAACCAACACCTCTTACCGTCTGAATAAAAGAAGGTTCAGCAGAATCAACTTCGATTTTTTTGCGAATTTGACCTATATGAACATCAACAACTCTTTGATCTCCTACATAATCATAATCCCAAACATTTTGAATAAGCTCTTCTCTTCTCCAAACTCTTCCAGGACGAGTTGCTAAAAAATGTAATAGATCGAATTCAAGAGCCGTTAATAAAATCAAGCGATCGTTTATTTTTACTTCTCTCCTCACAGGATCTATCACCATATTGCTAAATACAAGAGGTTGTTTCTCTGAAGTTGTGACAGTTCTCTGTCTTTTTAAAATAGCTTTAACGCGATATTCTAGCTCTTGGAGATCGAAAGGTTTTGTTAAATAATCATCTGCTCCTTTTAAAAAGCCTTCTTTTTTATCAGCTGCATCAGATCTACTCGTTAACATCAAAATAAAAACATCTGTATGGTGTTGCATTTCTTCACATAAATTGTAGCCTAAAGCATCAGGAAGATTGACATCTAAAATGACTAAATCAGGATTAAATTGTTCAAATATTTTTAATGCAGTTTGCCCATCTTCAGCAGATTCTAATAAATAATTTTTTTGACTAAGAAAACGAAATATTAAATTGCGAATTGCTGGATCGTCATCTACGACTAAGATTTTAGCTGAAGCAGTGTGCATAATTTTGGTCTGTAAACTAAAAATTCAGGCGAAAATTGCTTATTTATTTAAGCAAAGCTTATATTTTTGTATTAAGTCTTCTACATAATTATCGATGCATAATAAGATAATGCCAACAATATAGATCATTTTTATATTTATATTCATCAGCAAAAAGCTGTTATAACGAAAAAAAAACTCACCTTCAACATGATTGTGAAGGTGAGTTTTTAGCTTTGATTCAATCCAAATAATTGAAGGCTTTTAGGAAGATTGAACCTGGCACTGAGCTATTTTCCCAGGAGGCTACCCTCCAAGTATCTTCACCGCTGTCGCGTTTCACTATCGAGTTCGGGATGGAGTCGAAGTGGGACCACAACGCTAATAGCACCAGGAAAAACGGTTGGGAATCAATGACACCCTCAAGACTGCATAAATCTAGAATCGCCAAGATCCTAAGTTAGTAATTAAGCCAATTGATTCGGTTGGTCAAGCCCTCGGTCTGTTAGCACGCCTCGGCTACAAACATTACTGCTCTTACACCTAACGCCTATTAACGGGTGTTCTTCCCGTGACCTTACTGGATTACTCCAACAGAGTACTCATCTTGAGGTGGGCTTCCCACTTAGATGCTTTCAGCGGTTATCCTCTCCGCACTTGGCTACCCAGCGTCTACCGTTGGCACGATAACTGGTACACCAGCGGTGCGTTCTTCCCGGTCCTCTCGTACTAAGGAAGACTCCTCTCAATACTCTTACGCCTACACCGGATATGGACCGAACTGTCTCACGACGTTCTGAACCCAGCTCACGTACCGCTTTAATGGGCGAACAGCCCAACCCTTGGGACCTACTTCAGCCCCAGGTTGCGATGAGCCGACATCGAGGTGCCAAACCTCCCCGTCGATGTGAACTCTTGGGGGAGATCAGCCTGTTATCCCTAGAGTAACTTTTATCCGTTGAGCGACGGCCTTTCCACGCAGCACCGTCGGATCACTAAGACCTAGTTTCCTACCTGCTTGAGTTGTCTCTCTCGCAGTCAAGCTCCCTTGTGCCTTTACACTCTCTGGCTGATTTCCATCCAGCCTGAGGGAACCTTTGTGCGCCTCCGTTACCTTTTTGGAGGCGACCGCCCCAGTCAAACTACCCACCTGAAACTGTTCTACTCCCGGATTACGGGAGCCAGTTAGAATTCTAGCCTCGCTAGAGTGGTATCTCACATTGCGACTCTGATAACCCCACAAGGCTACCTTCATCGTCTCCCACCTATTCTGCGCAAGCGAAGCCCGAACCCAATTCCAGGCTATAGTAAAGCTTCATAGGGTCTTTCTGTCCAAGTGTAGGTAGTCCGTATCTTCACAGACAATCCTATTTCGCCGAGCCTCTCTCCGAGACAGCGCCCAGATCGTTACGCCTTTCGTGCGGGTCGGAACTTACCCGACAAGGAATTTCGCTACCTTAGGACCGTTATAGTTACGGCCGCCGTTCACCGGGGCTTCGGTCGTCAGCTTCACAAGAGCAAGCTCTGCTGACCAACTTCCTTAACCTTCCGGCACTGGGCAGGCGTCAGCCCCTATACATCCTCTTACGAGTTAGCAGAGACCTATGTTTTTGGTAAACAGTCGCCTGGGCCTCTTTATTGCAACCAGCTTTCACTGGCACCCCTTCTCCCGAAGTTACGGGGTCATTTTGCCGAGTTCCTTAGAGAGAGTTATCTCGCGCCCCTTAGTATTCTCTACCTGCCCACCTGTGTCGGTTTCGGGTACGGGTACTGTATCTTCAACACCATCAACGCTTTTCTTGGCACTACCTTTACCACACGTCCGATAATTCGGACTCCCAATCCATTCAGGGCGTGGTTATTTCTCATGCGTCCCGTTGATTGCTCCAATACTGTAGTCAGGGAATATTCACCCTGTGTCCATCGACTACGCCTTTCGGCCTGGCCTTAGGTCCCGACTAACTCTTCGCGGACGAGCCTTCCGAAGAAACCCTTGGGCTTTCGGGGTATATGATTCTCACATATATTTTCGCTACTTAAGCCGACATTCTCACTTCTGTATCGTCCACATCTGCTTGCCGCTAATGCTTCTCCCCATACAGAACGCTCCTCTACCACTCGTAATTAACTTACAAGTCCACAGCTTCGGTGACTTACTTAGCCCCGTTCATTTTCGGCGCAGGCGCGCTAGACCAGTGAGCTATTACGCACTCTTTCAAGGATTGCTGCTTCTAAGCAAACCTCCTGGTTGTCTATGCACTCCCACCTCCTTTCTCACTTAGTAAGTACTTGGGGACCTTAGCTGGTGGTCTGGGCTGTTTCCCTTTCGACGATGAAGCTTATCCCCCACCGTCTCACTGGTAAATTGCTATTAGGTATTCTGAGTTTGTCTCACTTTGGTACCGCTCTCGCAGCCCGCAGCGAAACAGTGCTTTACCCCCTAACAACTCTCATTTACCGCTGCGCCTAAACGCATTTCGAGGAGATCCAGCTAGCTCTGGGTTCGATTGGCATTTCACCCCTAACCACACCTCATCCGCTGGCTTTTCAACGCCAGTCGGTTCGGACCTCCACTTGGTTTTACCCAAGCTTCATCCTGGACATGGTTAGATCACCCAGGTTCGGGTCTACAAATAATGACATTACCGCCCTGTTCAGGCTCGCTTTCACTTTGGCTTCGAGTATATTCCTCTTAACCTGCCATTACCTGTAAGTCGCCGGCTCATTCTTCAACAGGCACACTATCACACGTTCAATCGTGCTTTAATTGCTTGTAGGCTAACGGTTTCATATTCTCTTTCACTCCCCTCGCCGGGGTTCTTTTCACCTTTCCCTCGCGGTACTGTTTCTCTATCGGTTACACAGGAGTATTTAGCCTTACGAGGTGGTCCTCGCTGATTCACACGGAATTCCACGGGCTCCGTGCTACTCGGGATCCAGTCGGGCAAGTTCGGTTTTCGACTACAGGACTTTCACCTTCTTTGGTGCAGCTTTCAACTGCTTCGTCTAACTTTCCTTGTCCCTGGTGACTGTCCCACGACCCCAATTACCGCAGTAATTGGTTTAGGCTGTTTCCGCTTCGCTCGCCGCTACTAAGGAAATCGCTTTTGCTTTCTCTTCCTTCAGCTACTAAGATGTTTCAGTTGGCTGAGTTCGCTCGTTCCTGCCTATATATTCAGCAGGTCGTTCATACAGGTTGCCCCATTCGGACACCCTCGGCTCGATGCTTGTTTCCAGCTCCCCGAGGCATTTCGTCGGTCACCACGTCCTTCTTCGCCTTTGTGTACCTAGGTATCCACCGTTAGCCCTTTGTAGCTTGACCAATAAGTTCAGCCCTCACTTTGATGTGATAACTTAACTTGTTTTCTCTACTCAATAGGTTTTGCCTATCTTGGACTAATTAATGATAAGTATTAACTTATCGCCTTAGTTTTCTTTGACCTAATTACTTAATTTGGCTCTATTGCCAGTAATTACTTCTACCACCATCGATAGATTTCATTACCGTTTCTAGATTTTATGCAGTTTTCAAGGTTCATAATCTGAACTTATTTAAAGTCCAGCAGACTCACTCTAGCAGTACTAGCCGTGACCGTGCTGAATTTTAGGGTTTTTGGTGGAGGTAAGCGGACTTGAACCGCTGACATCCTGCTTGCAAAGCAGGCGCTCTACCAGCTGAGCTATACCCCCCTCTTTCTTCTGTGTCCATTCCCAGCTTCAAGTGTAGATTATTTCTGTTCACTGTTTACTGTTGACTGTCCACTGTTTCAAGTGGTGGGCCATCCTGGACTTGAACCAGGGACCTCACCCTTATCAGGGGTGCGCTCTAACCACCTGAGCTAATAGCCCTTGTTTCGGTCAGATTTCTCTATTGGTTAGATAGATTCTTTTCTCAACCAGAACAATATAGTTTGACGGTTTTACCTTCACTTTTTGAACCGACCTTGGTTTGACCAGCAATCGTAGGACTTATTTGCGTTCGCTACGTTACTTAGTTCGGTCTCCCTAATAAGGAGGTGATCCAGCCACACCTTCCGGTACGGCTACCTTGTTACGACTTCACCCTAGTCACCAGCCCTGCCTTCGGCATCCCCCTCCAGATAACTGGTTAGGGTAACGACTTCGGGCGTGGCCAACTTCCATGGTGTGACGGGCGGTGTGTACAAGGCCCGGGAACGAATTCACCGCAGTATGCTGACCTGCGATTACTAGCGATTCCTCCTTCATGCAGGCGAGTTGCAGCCTGCAATCTGAACTGAGGCTGGGTTTGATGGGATTGGCTCTCTCTTGCGAGTTGGCTACCCTTTGTCCCAACCATTGTAGTACGTGTGTAGCCCAGGACGTAAGGGGCATGCTGACTTGACGTCATCCCCACCTTCCTCCGGTTTGTCACCGGCAGTCTTCCTAAAGTGCCCAACTTAATGCTGGCAACTAAGAACGAGGGTTGCGCTCGTTGCGGGACTTAACCCAACATCTCACGACACGAGCTGACGACAGCCATGCACCACCTGTCTTCGAGTTCCCTAAGGCACCCCTGCTATTAGGCAGGGTTCTCGAGATGTCAAGTCCTGGTAAGGTTCTTCGCGTTGCATCGAATTAAACCACATACTCCACCGCTTGTGCGGGCCCCCGTCAATTCCTTTGAGTTTCACAGTTGCCTGCGTACTCCCCAGGCGGAACACTTAACGCGTTGGCTACGGCACTGCTCGGGTCGATACAAGCAACGCCTAGTGTTCATCGTTTACAGCTAAGACTACAGGGGTATCTAATCCCTTTCGCTACCCTAGCTTTCGTCCCTGAGTGTCAGTTACGGCCCAGTCGAGCGCCTTCGCCACTGGTGTTCTTCCCAATATCTACGCATTTCACCGCTACACTGGGAATTCCCTCAACCCCTACCGTACTCTAGTTCACCAGTTTCCACTGCCTCTCAGAAGTTGAGCTTCTGTCTTTAACAGCAGACACGATGAACCACCTGCGGACGCTTTACGCCCAATGATTCCGGATAACGCTTGCATCCTCCGTATTACCGCGGCTGCTGGCACGGAGTTAGCCGATGCTGATTCATTAAGTACCGTCACTTGCTTCTTCCTTAATAAAAGAGGTTTACAACCCAAAAGCCTTCCTCCCTCACGCGGTATTGCTCCGTCAGGCTTTCGCCCATTGCGGAAAATTCCCCACTGCTGCCTCCCGTAGGAGTCTGGGCCGTGTCTCAGTCCCAGTGTGGCTGCTCATCCTCTCAGACCAGCTACCGATCGCTGCCTTGGTAGGCTCTTACCCCACCAACTAACTAATCGGACGCGAGCTCCTCATCTGGCAATAAATTATTTCACGCCGAAGCGCATATTGGGTCTTAGCAGAAGTTTCCCTCTGTTATCCCCATCCAAATGGCAGATTCTCACGCGTTACTCACCCGTCCGCCACTAAGTCCCCGAAAGGACTTCGTTCGACTTGCATGTGTTAGGCATACCGCCAGCGTTCATCCTGAGCCAGGATCAAACTCTCCATGATGAACTATCAGTTCAAACACAAATTGTGTTGATTTATAGCTCTTTATTTTCCCTTTCTTTAGAAATAATTTCTCTAATCTCAGGGGGTTCTATGTATTGTTTTTTATTCAAAAAGTTAATGCTTTTTAAACCGTCAAACTATTGTATTGTCTAGGTTCTAGCTCGGTGAAGAAGCTTTGCCTCTCTCAACCGCGCATTTATCAATATAAGGAGTTTAAATATAAAAGTCAACCCTTTTTTCCATCTTTTTTGACTGTGCTTGACCAAACTCCCTCGTGCTATGGTGTTGAGACAGTTATTTAAATGATATTTTATTTATGGCTTTATCATTTCAAGAAATTATTGCTACTCTAAACAAATTTTGGAGCGATCGCGGTTGCATTATCGTACAACCTTACGACACGGAAAAAGGAGCAGGAACTAAAAATCCAAGTACATTTCTTAGAGCATTAGGACCAGAACCTTGGTCGGTTGCTTATGTCGAACCATGTAGAAGACCTACCGACGGTAGATATGGTGAGAATCCTAATCGTTTTCAGCATTACTATCAATATCAGGTATTAATTAAACCTTCACCAAATAATATTCAGGAGATTTACTTAGATTCTTTAAAAGGTTTGGGTATTCATCCAGAAGACCACGATATTAGGTTTGTCGAAGACAATTGGGAAGATGCTGCGGTTGGTGCATGGGGTGCTGGATGGGAAGTATGGCTCGACGGTATGGAAGTGACACAGTTTACTTATTTCCAGCAGTGTGGCGGAATTGATTGTCGTCCTGTTTCGATTGAAATAACTTATGGTTTGGAAAGACTAGCTATATATCTACAGGGTGTAGATGCTATTACTAAAATAAGATGGAACGATCGCCTCGATTACGGAGATATTTTTTTACAAGGGGAGATCGAACAGTGTACCTATAATTTTGAAGCATCAGATCCAGATTTATTATTTAACTTGTTTAGTCTCTACGAACAAGAAGCAAAACAATTAATCGATCGCGGTTTAGTAATGCCCAGTCTAGACTATGTTCTCAAGTGTTCCCATAGTTTTAATTTATTAGACGCGAGGGGAGTTATTGCTGTTACTGAGCGTACTCGCTATATAGGAAAAATTCGCAGCATGGCTCGACAAGTGGCGCAATTGTATTTAGAACAGAGAGAAAGTTTGGGTTTTCCCCTGCAAAAAGTGAGTTGAAAAAAGATTAACTTGATAATGCAGTCAACACAACGACTACAATATTTAGTCATCGAGTACTGTAACTAATTAAAGCTTATTGAGAATAAATAGCAAAAGAGCTATTATAAGAATTCTCGAAATATTTTGCTCGATAATTAGTTACGCAAATTTTTATGAATAGTCATCAAATAAAAAAATTTTCTCGACGCTTTTTTATAGCTATTGGTAGCGCAGCTTTAGTTGTTGCCTGTAACCAGACCTCAGAACAACAGTCGCAGGTCGAACCGCAATCAGAAGCAGCATCAGATGGACAGGTAAATATTTATTCTTCTCGCCACTACAATACCGATGATGAATTATATGACAATTTTACCGAGCAGACAGGAATTGAGGTCAATTTGATTGAGGGAAAGGCTGATGAACTGATTGAAAGAATCAAAAGTGAAGGCGCAAATAGCCCTGCGGATATTTTGATTACTGTCGATGCAGGGCGTTTATGGCGTGCTGCCGAAGCTGAAATTTTTGCTCCTGTCGAATCAGAAGTTTTGGAAGCTAAGATTCCTGAAAACTTGCGAGATCCTGATAATCAATGGTTTGGCTTCAGCAAGCGAGCGCGGGTAATTATATACAACAAAGATAGAGTAGATCCAGCAGAACTTTCTACTTATGAAAATTTAGCCGATCCTAAATGGAGAGAAAGGTTCATCGTTCGTTCTTCTAGCAATATTTATAATCAATCTTTGGTAGCGGGAACGATCGAAGAAAAAGGGGAAGCAGCAACAGCGGAGTGGATTGAAGGATTGGTCGCTAACTTTGCTCGATCGCCACAAGGAAATGATACTTCACAGATAGAAGATGTGGCAGCAGGAGTCGCCGATCTCACTTTAGCCAATACTTATTATCTGGCTAGATACGAAGATAATCCAGAAGTGTTTGAAAATGTGGGCATTTTTTTTCCAAATCAAAATGGTAGAGGAACGCACGTAAATATTAGTGGTGCAGGATTGCTAAAAAATGCTCCCAACAGGGAAAATGCGATCGCCTTTCTCGAATATCTTGCTAGTCCTGAAGCTCAAGAATTTTTTGCTTTAGGTAATAATGAATATCCCGTGGTAGAAGGTACATCAGTAAATCCTGTAGTAAAAAGCTTTGGTGATTTTAAAGCTGATACTACTAATGTTTCGGCATACGGGAAAAATAATGCAGATGCTGTTAAGATTATGGACCAGTCAGGATGGAAGTAAACCCGAATTCTCAAGTAAACAAATGAAACGATTTCTCGGTCTGGCAGCTTTAACCGATATTCTGTTAATAGGTGGTATGATGGCAACTCCTTTATCTGCACGAGGAGAATCACTGACTGTAGTTTACCCACCTCCAGAACATCAAACTGTCGCCGAGAAAATCTTTTTTATTGGAACGGCATCATCTCAAGAACCAGTTTTTATTAATGGCAAGCAAATTGAAAATCGCAGTGGTTCGGGACACTTTGCCCCTAGTTTCCCCTTGGAAATGGGGGAAAACGTTTTTACTATTCGTGACTCAGATGAGACGATAGAACTTAAGATTACTCGTATTAGCGATCGCCCAGAAATTCCGCAAGAGTTAGCATTTGCCCCTGATTCTTTGACTCCTCAAGTAGACATCGCTCGTCTACCCGATGAACCAATATGTTTTAGTGCAGTGGCTTCACCAGATGCTAGAGTTTCGGCAAAGATTGGCAAAACTAAAGTTTTACTGCTACCGCAACTAGAAGCTGTCGAATTATCTTCCAACTCAGCGGTACTGACAGAAACTCAGTCGATTGAAACAATCGCAGGAAGACACGAAGGTTGTACCGTATTAGATATTCCTGGCAACTATGGCAGACCAACTTTTGAACTAAAACAGGGCGATCGAACAGTTACCAAACAGGGTCAGGGCGAAATTCAAATTCTTTCACCCAAAGATATTCAGGTAGTTGAAGTTACTGCTGATGCTGGAGTAGCCAGAACAGGACCGAGTACTAATTATTCCCGCTTGACTCCTTTACCCAAAGGTACAAAGGCTAGAGTGACGGCAAGAGAGGGTGAATGGCTTCGACTTGATTATGGTGCTTGGGTTAAAGCAGAAGAAACCCAACTCGTATCGGGTAATGTTCCCCCTCAGTCGATAATTCGCGGTATTACTTCTAGACAATTAGAATCAGCAACAGAAATTATTTTTCCCTTACAACTAGCCGTACCAGTAGAAGTAACTCAGAAAGAATCTAGTATTACTCTTACCCTGCATAACACTATTGCTCAAACCGATACGATCCGTCTCGATGATAATCCCCTAATCAAACGGCTTGATTGGCAACAGGTATCACCGAATCAAATAGACTATACTTTTGAACTGCATCAAGGACAGCAATGGGGTTACGATCTACGCTATGAGGGTACTAATTTAATTTTATCGTTGCAGCATCCTCCAAAAATGCGATGCAGCGCGATCTTGGGGGTTTCCCCCATGAGCGACTGCACTTCTGAGCGATCGCCTGAAAAAACAGAGACGACAAGAAATCTCGACTGGCAGCCCTTAGATAATGTTGAAATACTGTTAGATGCTGGACATGGAGGAGAAGAATTAGGAGCTAAAGGACCTACAGGGTATCCTGAAAAAGACGTTAACTTGTTAGTTTCAAAATTAGTTGCCGAAGAATTGAGAGAATTGGGCGCAGACGTTTATCTGACTAGAGAGAAAGATGTCGATGTATCTCTTCAAGAAAGAATGGAAGCGATCGATCGCCTCAAACCCGATCTGGCTATTTCAATTCATTACAATGCTTTACCCGACGACGGAGATGCTGAAAATACGAAGGGGATCAGCACTTTTTGGTATAACACCCAAGCTCATGCACCAGCAATATTTTTACATGACTATCTAGTAAAAGAATTAAATCGTTCCGATGCTGGTACTTTTTGGAATAATCTAGCCTTAACTCGTCCCCATACCGCACCTGCTATCCTACTTGAGCTAGGTTTTATGATTAACCCCCAGGAGTTTGAGTGGATTACAAACGAACAAGAACAGCAGAAATTAGCTGAAACTTTAGCTGAAGGAATTAAAGAATGGTTTGCTACAGTTGAAACTTCTAACAAACAAAACAGCGATCGCTCGAGGAAAAAATAAAAAAACCTTTAAAATGCGATCGCTTACTTACCCAAGTACTAATTCTAAAAAGCATAGCGAATATTACAGTAAGGTAGCTGCTGATTCAACTGCTGAGTAAAGGTATTAACCAACTCTCGCTTTAAATTACGTTTGTAGCGTAAGTTACGTCCGCCATACTGAGAATATTTTACTTCCTGATTTTCTGGAGTCCAAAGTAATTCCTCCGCGCCTGGATTCCACTGTAAATTGCGTTCGTGTAGGCTTTGGTTGTGAGTGAGAAAAATAATTTCTGCTTGCAGTTGCTGTTTAGCTTGTGGAGACAATACATCATCAACTTGCTGAAATAGCTGCTGATAGTCAGCTTCCCAGCCTTCATAGTAAACTACGGGAGAAAAATTAAGATGCACTTCGTAACCAGCCTCGACAAAATCATTAACCGCATTAATGCGATCGCTAATGCTTGAGGTTCTGATGTCTACTGTCTGAGCGACGTTTTGAGGCATCAAACTAAAGCGAATTCTTGTTTTACCTTGAGGATCGTAGTTTAACAAGTCGCGGTTGACTAGCTTGGTAGCAAAGCTAGCTTTGGCATTTGGTATAGTGGCAAATAAAGCAACTAAATCTTTGACGTTATCAGAAATAAGAGCATCTGCCGAACAATCGTTGTTACAGCCAATATCATAAACCCAATCTTTAGGATCTACTTGGTCTGGTTCGAGTTTCATACCCTGTTTGGCCGCATGACGTTCCAGATATTTACAAATGCGCTCTATGTTTACAAAAGTAGTAATTGGATTAGCATAACCTTTGCGACGAGCAACATAGCAATAAACGCAAGCCATAGTGCAGCCATTCGCATGGGATGGTGCGATAAAGTTACTGCTACGGCTGTTAGGAGTAGCGCGAAGTGACTTTTTGACCCCTAAAACTAGTACAGTACGTTTGACCTTACTCCATTTGCTTACAGCGGTTTCATCATCATTAAGTTCGGGAATTTTCCAATGGGATTCGACTTCAATTAACTCAGCATTGGGGTATTTTGCCAGTATTTCTCTACCCCTCTGATAGCCGAGTATTGCTGGTTCGTAATAAATCTGCTGAATTTGTAGTAGACGGGATGCAGTTGAAGTAGTAGTTGAAGCGATATCTACTAAAGTCATATAGTCTCTTGATTCGATGTGACTCTAGTTTAACTCTTAGAGCTATCAAACTCAGTTGGGTAATCCGTCAATATTTAAGGTAGTTTCTGCTATTGAATCTAAATTTTTATCGAAGAAAAACAACTGCTAGTTAAGGAAAATTCAGGTAAATCTGATAATCCTGTAGGTCGGTCGAGGATTACATCTAATTTTGCGTTAGCTTGATTCAAATCATATTGAAGTCGATCGAGCTTTTTATCATGCTCGTCTAAATGTTCTTCAACTGCATCAGAAGAATTGCTAATTCTCCCCGATGGTTCTAAACCTAAATCTATTCTTTTAACCATCGATTCTAATTTAACTACCCTTCGGTTTAGCTCATTTATCTTTTTATTTTGTTCTTGCTCTGTCATGACTATTTACCATATGGTTTAAATAATTCATTTGTCTCACTGTCCAAATAAAACTCAATATTATAATTTCTTTCTGAAAGCTCTTTAACCGAAAAAGCGTATATTCTATTTCTACCAAAATCAAAAGTGCAAAATTTAGATTCTGGTATGCTATTAGCAAGTAATTCAATTTCGCAAACTATTTGTTGAGGAGTTGTACCCTTTTATTCGATTTGGGTTTGCCTCTTTTTGCTACGATCTTCTCGTTTGTTTTTAATATCGATATTATTACATATGCGTAAAATACCTTGACTTATTGTTTCACATATGATTCTTTATTGCTGGCTAATAATCGATTCTGCCAATTCATAGAATCCTTTGCCCTCAGATCTATTAGTTACATAAGCAGGAAGATACTTTAAGCGATCGCAATAATTTTTGACGTTAGCTACTCCTACAGATAGGGGGAACTCCTGCTGATTAAACATCGATTCGTCGTTGGGGCTATCACCAACGGTTAATATTTGTTCTGGCTTGAGATTAGGGAAATATTGGGGGATAATTTTTTTCAAACCGTGGGCTTTATCTTGGTACGTTGGTTTGATATGACACTGGATCGTACTGTAAGTAAAACCGTAGCCTTCATCCTGACAAACGCGATCGATTTGTTCTAGTTCAATCGGACTCAAATTTTCTACGTCAAACGTCCAGTCGGTAATGCGAAATCGATTATCTGATGATTCTCGTAGGTGAGGAAATTTAGTTTTGAGTAGCTGAAAAACTCGATGTAGCTGCTGGCGATGCTGTTCGATATTTCCCAAGCTAATTAATTTTGGCTGCGGATCGTGATTCCAATAAATTAAACCGCCGTTTTCAGCGATCGCGCCTACCACGGGTAAGTATGTCGCAACTGCTTGAACCCATCCGGCAGAACGTCCTGTGGTAATTAGAACATCTATTCCCGCTGTGGAAAGTTTGGTCAACATCTCAAACAGCTTAGAGTCAAACTTCTCTGCTTGGGTTAGCGTACCATCCATGTCTGTAGCGATTAGACGAATATTTCCCCAATGGTAGCTATCGAGTGGTTTGAGAGACGATTGATTCATAGTCAGTGTGATTAATGCTGTCATTAATCATTTAACTTCACTAACCCTAATTTATTCAACAAACTCTACTTGAAATACTTCGGCGAAAGCTTTTGCTACATCAACCCGTACCCGTTCCACTGTAAGATCGGGAATAAACTCTGCAAGACTTCCTACTGGGCGATCGCTAATACCACAAGGAACTATACGTTCAAATCCTCTCATGTCGGGACATACGTTAATCGCAAAGCCGTGCATAGTAATCCAACGACGAACTTTAATACCGATGGCTGCAACTTTTTTTCCTTCTACCCATACTCCTGTAAGTTCGGGAATACGATAGGCTTTTAATCCATAGTTAGCCAAGGTATCGATTATTACGGCTTCTAGCCGTCTTAGATACCAATGTAAATCCTGTCGATAGTAGCGTAGATTCATAATTGGATATCCTACTAACTGACCCAGACAGTGATAAGTTACTTCCCCTCCCCGTTCGATACGATGAATTTCAAATTCTTCTGCTTGTGGATCGAACTTTAGAAAATCTAGAGTCGAACCCGTTCCTAAAGTGTAAACGGGAAGGTGTTCTAAAAGAATTAAAACGTCATTTAGTTCGGGATTATCTATTCTTGCTGCTACTAGCGATCGCTGTTCCTTCCAAGCTTGAGTATATTTTACTATTCCTTGGTTTTTTATTACACAACGTCTTTTACCTTGTAGCATATTAATCAGCTATTTTAATATATGTTTAACAAATGTCAATCAATGTAACATAACATGAAAAAAACGCATATTTTGATGTTATTTATAATAACAAGTGCTAGTGTTGTAGTTATAAAGCTATTAGAAAAAAAGCATTGTTTGAGGAAATTGTCTAAGAATAAACTAGGCTAAAAATTATCTTTAAGATAAATATATGTATCAGTCGGTTTTACTTTAAAACAAGCTAAGTCTCTATCCGAAAACTTGCTTTATCATCTGATATCGATAGATTAGAAACGCTTCGAGGTATCTGCAAATATTACTAGATAACTGTTTAGAAATATAGTTATCATTTGTAAAATATAAAAATGTTGAATTAAACTTGCATTATTTTTGAATACAAAAAAAGTAATAGTTGTTACTAAATAATCTTGAGCGAAGCAGACTTATTCGATTCAAGAAGTCTGTGTATTTTACTACAATTCCATAGCGA
This sequence comes from Waterburya sp., assembly GCA_965214815.1. Lineage (GTDB taxonomy): Bacteria > Cyanobacteriota > Cyanobacteriia > Cyanobacteriales > Xenococcaceae > Waterburya. The sequence continues at coordinate 4,568,281 of CBDCCL010000002.1, read as the reverse complement.
TATTGTATATACTTTCTATTAGCTTTAAAACTGTATATTGTGGAGCAGCAAATATGAAGCTTTTGATCCAAGGAAATAACATTGCAGTCACAGAATCCATTCACGATTATGTCGAACAAAAATTAGAAAAGGCAGTCAAGCATTTTCAGAATATAACTACGAAGGTAGATGTTCATTTGTCTGTAGCTCGTAATTCTCGGATTGAAAGAAAACATAAAGCTGAAGTGACGGTATTTGCCAATGGTACGGTAATTCGCGCTCAAGAAGGTAGTGAAAATCTTTATGCAAGTATCGATATGGTTGCTGATAAGATAGCGCGTCAGCTACGCAAGTATAAAGAAAAACACTTAGCTAAGAAGGCTCACGCTCACGTGCGTCAAGAAGAAAATGAATCGGAAAACGTAGTTGAAATAGATGAAATAAATAGCGATCGCGCCCCTGAATTACCAGCCGAAGTAGTAAGAAGCAAGTATTTCACTATGCCACCAATGTCAACTCAAGAAGCTTTAGAACAACTTCAGCTAGTAGACCATGACTTTTATATGTTCTTAAACAGTGTCACTAACGAAATAAACGTTATTTATAGTCGTAATCATGGTGGTTACGGTGTAATTCAACCGCGCTCGGATAGTAATGCTCGTAAGGGTAATTATCCGCACTAATTAAGGGATAAGGAATGAGGGATGAGGAACGAGGACTAGGTTTTGTCTTGTTATTGTTCCTTTTATAAAAATAAGAAACTGAAGGAACGCTAGCAATTGAGGATCGAGAAGCTTGTTTATGGCATACTTTCTCGACCTCATTTTTTAAAATTTAGCCAAGGTCGGATGTCACTTCTTCGCTCTCTAACTCTTGAGGAATATTAAGAGATTCGACAACATAAGGAAAGCCTGCGCCAGTTAAACCCTGCTTAATGCGATCGCTAGTCCCTTCAAAAACGACAAATAGCGGTTTTATTTCTTCTGCTGCTTCACTAATCATATGCTGTTCATTCGGTGGCATCAACCATTCGTAATCTCGGTCTAAACAAACCTGGGTCTTACGCCAGCGATCGATTAGATCGGAGAAATCCTCTTCAGGACGATGGATGAAGACGATAATTTCTATTCCCATTTTGATCTTCCATTCTGGATCGCACATCAAGATTGCCAGATCGCAGGGAATGGAAGTAGCGACGCGGGGTGTTTTAACCTGTAGAGGATTATTTGCAGTTAATTCTGGTTGGCGAATACGAACTACAGGAAGAGGAATAGTAATTAAACTTTGTTCTGGTCGGCGAATACTAGGTAAAGCTTCAAGATAAGGGCGATGTTGCTTTAGTAAGGCGATCGCCCCGCTGCGAGTAGTGTATTGAGCCAGCAGAGTTTCATAGTCAGATTTCTTTACTGATATCATGGAATCTACCGCTTATGCTAACTGGTCAAAGATTGAGAACATCGGTAAATACATTGAAAGTAGAATTGTACCGACCATCAAAGCAATACCCACCATCATAATCGGCTCGATCATACTCGTTAAAGCTTTTACAGCTTGTTCGACTTCATCTTCATAAAAGGATGCCACTTTCTCCATCATGCCGTCTAATTCTCCTGTTTCCTCACCAATACTGATCATCTGAATTGATAGAGGTGGAAAAACATTTTCTTTTTGAATTGCCAGAGAAATCATTCCCCCCTGCTGAATATCTTTTTTAGCAGCCGTTACCGCATTGATAATTACCTGATTACCAATTGTATTACAAACAATATCAAAACACTGTAGTACGGGAACACCAGAGCGAGTTAACGTACCAAAAACACGACAAAAACGAGCTACGGCAATTTTTTGATTCAAATCGCCAAATAAAGGTGCTTTCAGCATTAGACCGTCAATCTGTAACCGACCTGCGGGAGTTTTGTAGTAAGTACGAACCAAAAAACTAATGCCGACAAAAGCCACAATTGGAATAATTACTTTCCAGCTACGAAGTATACCGCTAATAGTCAGCATGGTTCTGGTCAGCAACGGTAATTCTGCTCCTAACTGTTCAAAAATACCCGCAAAAACAGGAATCAGAAAAATAGTCATCCCTAAAAATGCTACTACCGCAAAAATTCCTACAGTTACGGGATATGCCATGGCTGATTTAATCTGGTTTTGTAACTTTGCCATGTCTTCCAAAAGTTGAGCAAGCCGATCTAATACTTCGTCAAGTACACCACCAGCTTCTCCAGCCTCTACCATATAGACATACAAATCGTTGAAGCATTCGGGATGCTTACTCATAGCTTCAGATAGACTTATCCCCTGCTGTACTTCAGCACTAATAGCCAAAAGAGCTTTTTTGAGTTTTACATTAGGTGCTTGTTCGCCCAAAATGCCTAAAGCTCGAATTATCGCTACACCAGCATTGACCATTACCGAAAACTGGCGCGAAAATACCGCCTTGTCTTTCACGGTTACTTTGGCTAAGGCTAGTTCTAATTGAGACAGATCGATTTCCAAACTAGACTTGCTAACCTTACCTACGGCAATATACTTGTTCTTCAACGCTAAACGAGCCTGTTCGGGAGAAGAGGCTTCAATTTTTTCTTTAAAGACTTTACCTGAATTATCTTTGACTTTAGCTACGTATATGGACATAGACTTATTAATACTGAATTACTAATAAAAATATTTAGATCGAATAATTAGCGACGCTTCATGTTTTTAACATTAGTCGTCATCCCCATGTCAGCAGCAGCACCCGCCAGACGCTGTAGCTCATCTGGTCGGGCAGTTTTACCCATCGCCTCTTCCATGCTGACAATACCCTTTTTGACAAAACCAGCTAAGGCTTGTTCCATAGTTTGCATATCCATTTTTGCCCCTGTTTGGATCGCAGAGTACATTTGGGCTGCTTTTCCTTCGCGAATCAAATTGGCGATCGCTGGAGTAACGATCATAATTTCCTGTGCCATCATTCGCCCAAATTCTCCTGGCTTGGGGTTTTTCTTTTTCACAAGAGTTTGACTAAACACAGCAATTAAAGAGTTGGATAGCATCGCCCTAATCTGCGCCTGTTGTCCAGCAGGAAAAACATCGATCATCCGATCCACCGTTCCAGAGGCAGAATTGGTGTGTAGTGTGCCAAATACTAAATGACCTGTTTCCGCTGCGGAGATTGCTAGAGAAATGGTTTCGAGATCTCGCATTTCCCCTACCAGAATAATGTCTGGATCTTCGCGCAAAGCTGCTTTTAGCGCGTTAGCAAAGCTCTTAGTATCTTCGCCTTTTTGGCGTTGATGGAACAAACTCTTAACGTTGTCGAAGACGTATTCAATCGGATCTTCTACCGTTAAAATATGTTCGCCACGACTGCGATTAATTAGATCGAGCATTGCTGCTAGGGTAGTAGTTTTACCAGACCCCGTAGGCCCTGTCACTAATACCAGTCCCCGTGGTCTTTCGGTAGTTCTCCTTACCACATCGGGCAAGCCGAGGTCGTCAAAGTTGGGAATTTTGGAGGATAATGCCCGCAAACAGGCAGCATAACAGCCCCGTTCTTTGTAGACATTGACCCGAAAACGAGCCAAACCCTTTACCCCATAAGAACAATCAAGTTCCCAATTCTGCTCTAACTCTTTTCTCTGGTTGTTGTTGAGCATACTAAAAATTAATCTCTGACACTGTTGGGGACTCAAAGGATCGCCAATAGGAGTTAGCTTACCGCTAGCGCGAAAGTATACTGGTGCGCTAGCTTGAATGTGCATATCCGAACCACCCATTTCTACTAGGTGTTCCATCAAATCTTCAATCATTAAATCCATAATTTGTTCCTCTCAATTTTGTTGAAAATATCAATAATAGCGATCGCTATTTAATAAACCGTATCTGTTGAATTGTCAGCTTAGAGCCAAGACTTTAACTAAAGCGCGGAGTCATACAGTAAGGACAATCCAACCATTCAGGCTGCAATTCTGCGCTACAGGTACGACAAGTTAAGCCACTTTTACGCTTGGCTTTCATTTCGGCTTCTAGACCAGAATCGGTAAACGTTACCCGTTCTACTTCTTCTAGGGTGGTATGACCTTCTTTTACTAAGTTCAAGCTATAGGAGAGGATAGTAATCATGCCTTCTTCTACCGCTACTTCTTTGATGCGATCGGTGTTTGCACCTTCGTTTACCAAAGCCTGAAGTTTCTCAGAATTACGCATAACTTCATAAACCCCTACACGCCCTTTGTAGCCCACTCCGCTACATTTAGGACAGAGACTGCCGTTAGCTTTTGCCCCAGAAACTTCTTCTGGTTCTAATTTATTAGCTTTATAAAAAACTATTTCTTCTTCAGCAGAAGCAGATAAACCAAATCTCGATAACTCTTCATGAGTAGGGTTATAGGCAATACGACATTCACTACAAACTCGACGCATCAACCTTTGAGCCAATACTCCAACCAATGCACCAGAAATCATAAATGGCTCGACACCCATTTCATCTAAACGAGCGATCGCACCTGCTGCATCGTTGGTGTGTAAGGTAGTTAGTACCAAGTGACCTGTTAACGCTGCTTCGATCGCAGTTTTAGCGGTTTCTGAGTCTCTAGTCTCACCTACCAGAATTACGTCAGGATCTTGTCTTAAAAAAGCCCGTAGAATTGAAGCAAAATCCATACCCTTTTCACGGATTACCTGTACTTGGGTAATGCCGTCAAGAGAATATTCGATCGGATCTTCTGCCGTACTAATATTAATGTCAGGACTGTTTCTTTCAGCTAGCACCGAGTAGAGAGTAGTAGATTTCCCCGAACCTGTAGGTCCCGTTACTAAAATGATGCCAAAAGGACGTTTTGCCATATCACGAACTAACTCTAAAGTTGGCTCGTGAGAAATTAGCTTGTCCAAACCTAATTGAGTTGCTGAGTTATCGAGAATCCTCAGTACTACCTTTTCTCCATAACGGCTAGGCAGGGTGTTAACCCGAAAATCAACCTTTCTTCCCTGGAACATACGGCGAATCTTGCCATCTTGGGGCAAACGCTTTTCAGCGATGTCAAGCTCTGCCATAATCTTGAAACGGGCAACTACAGCAGGAATAATCTTTTTGGGCATTAGATCGAAAGGCTGTTGCAAAACACCATCTTTGCGATAGCGAATTTTCAAGCCTTCCTCTTGGGGTTCGACGTGAATATCAGAAACTCCATCCTGTAATGCTCTGGCAAGAATCTTATTAACTAAGGTAATAATCGGTGCTGCATGAGCTTCGTTAGCTGCGCCCAAATCGTCAGCTACTTCCTCGTCAGCTTCTTCTAAATTAAAATCAAAATTATCTAATTCTAAAGAGACATCAACATTTACCTCTTTTTTCTTAGCAGTTTCTTTTTTTACCTGTTCGTCTAAAAATTGGTCGATTAGCTGTTGATAATCAGATTGAGTTATAACCTGTCGTCGAACAGTAATTCCTTTGGGTCTGAGAATCCGATTGAGGTCGTCTTGCGCCTCTAAATTCTCAGGTTCTACCATCGCCACGACTAAAATGGGCTTTTTCCCTGATTCTTGTCGTAGCGGAATCAGTCGATAACGACGACAAATATCCAAAGGTATTAACGAGTTAATCAGTTTTGCCATCTGGTCGTAATTAGGTCGGTCGGTTTCCAACTCAGGATCGACTGACTCAACGCCAAAGAGAACCTTTAACTCGAATAAATGATGCTTTTTATACTGACGCAGCAACTCTGGTGGCAGTTGTTTGCCCGTAGACGACTCGATAATATTTACTAAAGAACGTCCAGTTTTACGGCTTTCGACCAATGCCTTTTGCATTTTGTCGCCGTCGATAAATCCTTTCTGAACTAGCTGATTGCCAAAAGGGGATAAATTATTACGTAGAGCGATCGCCCGAGTTTTTTTGGAAGAAGAATAAGTCATGTAGTAGCAAAAATATCTCCTGACATCATTCAGTGTTCCCCAAAGTTCGACTAAAGTTGCTACCTCTTCGGGCAAAACATTTTCGCTTCAGTAGAAACGATGCCTAAAAGCCTGGCGATCGCAAATTAAACCCTCGTGGAGACAGTAAAGGAATAGAACCTATAAGCAAATTGAAAATTTTTTTAACAGTTCGGATCGATATTATTCTCAGTTCACACCAAAAAAAGCAATGAATAACAATGATTTTTCGTTCCCAAACGGATTTTGATAACGTAATGCTCTCAACCAAATTGTTGAAATTGTTGAATTAAGTTTTTAGCTTTGGCTTCTTGGTAAACTCAACTGAAAAATATTTTATGATGAGGATAAAAGTTCGATAATATCAAACGTCGATCTTCGATCGCGTATCAATCGGGCTTAATGCGTATAAATTCTGGTGATTGATAGTTAAGACTGAGGAAGTACCCCTACTCTTAGGGTGGGTAGTGTTAACTAAAAAAGTTGCAGCTGTTAATTGCCCAGGTCAGTGCATTATTCTATATTTTGTATAAACAGAGATAAACCTTCTTATGACCCAAGAGCCGAAACAATCAGAAACAATTTCCGAAAACCCTGAAGTAGTTATCATCGATAACTCAGCCGATGATAATGCTGCTGTAGTAGAACCCACCGTAGAGACAGAAACTACAGAGGCTACAGAAGCTATTCAAAGCGATAGTGTTTCATCTGAAGAAAACAAAGAGATTTTTGCTGCTTTTCAGCAAGAAAACGCCAACCTTAAAAAGCGTCTAGACGAGCAAACACAACAAGCAGAGCTTTCCAAGGCGCAATACGCTAGATTAGCTGCTGATTTTGAGAATTTTCGTCGTCGTACTACAAAAGAGAAAGAAAATTTAGAGGTTCAGGTCAAAAAGAATATAATCACCAATTTACTACCAGTAATTGATAATTTTGAAAGAGCCAGAACCCAGCTAAAACCAAATAGCGAAGGAGAGAAAGCAATTCATTCGAGCTACCAAGGAGTTTATAAAACTTTGGTAGAGTGCCTCAAAAAAATGGGCGTATCGGCGATGCGTCCTGAAGGACAAGAGTTCGATCCCAACTATCATGAAGCTATGTTGCGCGAACCGACGAATGAATATCCTGAAGGAACTGTTATCGAACAGCTAATGCGAGGCTATGTTCTAGGAGATATTATTTTGCGTCATGCCATGGTTAAAGTTGCTGTTCCCGCAGAACCTGTGATAACTTCGGAGGAGAAAAAGACAGAAAACGTAGAAAATGACCGTTAAATGATCCTCAAAACCTCAAGCTGCCTGACTTGAAAGGATTTTTAGTCATAAGTGCGATCGCGCATTACGGCATTATACGATCTCTGTCAACTTCTGTTTTGTAATTTATAAATAAACGAAAGTTACTGCCTAAGCACTATGGCAAAAGTTATCGGTATTGACCTAGGAACTACCAACAGTTGTGTGGCTGTACTTGAAGGAGGCAAGCCTATAATAATTGCCAACTCTGAAGGTGCGCGAACAACCCCAAGCATGGTAGCCTTTGCAAAAAGCGACGCTCGTTTAGTCGGTCAATTAGCTAAAAGACAATCAGTTACCAACGCTCAAAACACGATCCATAGCATCAAGCGTTTTATCGGTCGTCGCTGGGAAGACACGGAAGAAGAGCGGTCGCGCACTCCCTATCAATGTGTTCCTGGTCGAGATGATACTGTTGATGTTCAGATTGGCGGTCGTAAATATACTCCTCAAGAAATTTCAGCGATGATTCTGCAAAAGTTAAAGGCAGACGCAGAAAATTTTTTGGGAGAACCCGTAACTGAAGTGGTCATAACTGTTCCAGCGTACTTTACGGATGCCCAAAGACAAGCAACTAAGGATGCAGGAACTATCGCTGGGTTAGAAGTACTACGTATTGTCAACGAACCTACGGCTGCAGCTCTGGCATATGGCTTGGATAAACCCGATCGCGAAGAACACATTTTAGTTTTTGACCTGGGAGGCGGTACTTTTGACGTTTCTATTTTGCAGTTGGGCAATGGGGTTTTTGAAGTAAAAGCTACTGCGGGTAATAATCATCTGGGTGGAGATGACTTTGATAATGTCATCGTTCGCTGGATGATTAAAACTTTTTACACTCAAGAAGAAATCGATCTTAGAAACGATAAAATGGCGTTACAGCGGATGCGCGAAGCTGCTGAAAAAGCCAAAATTGAGCTTTCTGTTGCTCCTAGCACCTCAATTAATCTTCCGTTTATTACCGCAGATGAAACTGGTCCTAAACATATCGAACTAGAACTAAGTCGAGCTAAGTTTGAGGAACTGTCTAAAGATTTAATTCAAAAAACTTTAGACCCAGTAAAATTGGCTTTGAAAGATGCGGATTTAAAACCAAATGAAATAGACCGCATAATTTTGGTTGGTGGTTCGACCCGTATTCCTGCGGTTCAAAAGGCGATCGGAACTGTTTTTCAGGGAATGCAGATCGATCGCTCGGTCAATCCCGATGAAGCTGTAGCTGCTGGTGCTGCTATTCAAGCAGGAGTATTGGGTGGAGAAGTTGAAGATGTTTTACTTTTAGATATTACTCCTCTATCCTTGGGACTGGAAACTTTAGGAGAAGTCTTTACTAAAATTATTGAAAAAAATACTACTGTTCCGACCAGTAAATCACAGATTTTTTCTACTGCTGCTGATGGTCAGACTAGCGTAGAAATTCACGTTTTGCAAGGGGAACGAGCTATGGCTAAAGATAATAAAAGCCTGGGTAAGTTTCTGTTGACGGGAATTCCTGTCGCTCCTAGAGGAATGCCCCAAATTGAGGTAGCGTTTGAGATCGACGTTAACGGCATTCTACAGGTTTCGGCACAGGATAAAGGTACTGGAAAGCAGCAGGGAATTACCATTAGCAATACTGGGGGTTTAAGCTCTAGCGAAGTCGAACGAATGCGCCAAGAAGTGGACGAATTCGCCGAACAAGATCGTCGCAACATCGAGTTAGTTAAATTGAAAAATCAGGCTGAGAATTTGATTTACAATTATGACTCGACTCTAAACGAACAGGGCGATTTAATTCGTGATGAATATAAGGCGAAGGTCGCTCGGATTAAAGAAGAGTTTAATATTGCCTGTAATAGCCCTCACAGTCAGATTAAAGAAGTAAGTAAAATTTTAGAAAACTTGCGACAAATACTTTTAGAAATTGGTACGGATGTCTACCAGCAAAAAAACGCTACAGCAAATAATTTTAACTTTGAAGACGATAATTCAGCTCATACCCACGATAATAATTCAATTGGCAACGATCGGGTTAAGGCAGTAGTAAGTGTATCCGATAATTCTCGAATTGAAGGCGGGGCAGGCTTAGATTTGGATGAAGATATATCGTTAGATGATTATGAATCAGTTGATTAAAATTGGTCTGGCTCGAATAAATTTTGCTCGCTAGCTGATGTTGTTTAAAGTTTTGTTATGCTAAAAGCGCGATTGCTTTATAAAGCTAAACTAAAATTAGGGAAGTTAAACTCTAGCTGTCTTTAAACAAATTGTGGCGATCGAAGAGCGATTAGGATCTTGAATATTAAAACATTCAAACTAGCTAAACTTGACCAATCATTGAACGAGCGAACATAAAAAAAGCGATCTATTGGTTTCAAGCCTATATATTTATGGAGAAAATGGAATGATGCGAGAATTCAAGCCCCCTTTCAATGTAAAAATGATAAACGATCGATTAGATGACCCGATTAGAAATAATTAGCTCTTAGTATTAACCGTACTATATTTACGGGTTCTGATTTTGTTAAAGTACATTCAATAAACCATAGGAAAGAATTTAAGATTTTATGGCAGGGGACTACTATCAAATTCTAGGCGTATCCCGCGATGTAGATAAGGATGAACTAAAGCGTGCTTATCGCCGTCTAGCACGTCAATATCATCCCGATGTCAACAAGGAAGCAGGAGCGGAAGAAAAATTTAAAGAGATTAACCGCGCCTATGAAGTTCTTTCTGAACCAGAAACCCGCGCCCGATACGATCGCTTTGGTGAGGCTGGCGTAGGTGGTGCAGCAGGAGCATCGGGATTTGACTATAATGATATGGGCGGTTTTGCCGACATATTTGAAACTATTTTTAGCGGATTTGGCGGTGGTGTCGGTACTGCTCAAGGTCAGTCTCGCCGTCGTAACGGTCCGGTTCGAGGAGAGGATTTAAGATTAGACTTAAAGCTTGATTTTCGCGAAGCAGTCTTTGGTGGCGAAAAGCAAATCAAAATTCCTCATCTAGAATCTTGTGACACCTGTAAGGGTACGGGAGCAAAACCTGGTACTGGAGTGAAAACGTGCAGTACTTGCAGCGGTAGCGGTCAGGTACGTCGTGCTACTCGTACTCCCTTTGGTAGTTTTGCTCAAGTCACAGCCTGTACTACCTGTAGCGGAACAGGTCAGGTAATTGAAGAAAAATGCAGCACCTGTAATGGTGCGGGTCGTCAGCAGGAAACCAAAAAGCTAAAAATTACTATTCCCCCTGGTGTCGATAATGGTACTCGTCTGAGGGTGTCTGGAGAAGGCGATGCTGGAATGCGTAACGGTACGCCTGGGGATTTATATGTATATTTATTCGTCGAAACCGACCGAGAATTTACCAGAGAAGGTATTAATATTAGATCCGAAATTACAGTTAGCTACCTACAAGCTATTTTAGGCTGTAATATACAGGTCAGCACCGTTGATGGTGAAGAAGAATTGACTATTCCTGCGGGTACTCAACCCAATACGGTACTTACGCTAGAAAACAAGGGAGTGCCAAAATTAGGCAATCCTGTAAGCCGTGGAAATCATCTGATTAAGGTCAAGGTAGATATTCCTACTAAGGTTAGTTCACAAGAAAGAGATCTTTTAGAAAAGCTAGCTGCTGTTCGAGGAGAAGCAACGGGAAAAGGTAATAAGGAAGGATTTTTAGGAGGTTTGTTTCAAAAATGAACGCCGATCCATTAAAAGGTACGGATAATCCTACCTCGACCCGCGCAGATGCTCATTTAGATCTGCGTGGTACCCCCTGTCCGATTAACTTCGTCCGAACTAAACTGCGTTTAGAGCAAATGTCCCCTGGTTCTATCTTAGAAGTTTGGCTCGATCCTGGTGAACCAATAGAACAAGTGCCAGATAGCCTAAAAATGGAGGGTTATCAAATAGAAGCTTTAGATGAACGTCAGGGTTTCTTTTCTCTGTTAACTAGTCGTCCTGTAACTCCGTGAGCGATCGCGATTTGGCTCGGGTAGGCGATTGTTTCAATAATGAATCAATTTGGGGAACAGTGGTTGCGGTTCAGGCTAACTTTTATCGGGTAAAACTTGGAAGCCAAGCAAATAACCAAACTTTGCTTTGTACTCGCCGTACTAGGCTAAAAAAAATTGGACAAAAAGTAATGGTAGGAGATCGCGTTTTAGTGGTCGAACCAGATTGGGTTGATGCCAGAGGTGCGATCGCTGAAGTAGCTCTTCGCACTACAGAGTTACAGCGTCCTCCTATGGCTAATGGGTCGCATATTTTACTTCTGTTTGCTTTAGAAGAGCCTATTTTAGATCCTTGGCAGTTAAGCCGTTTTTTAGTAAAAGCAGAATCTACTGATTTGAAGCTTTGTTTATGTCTGAATAAGTGCGATTTAATTACACCCGCACAACAACAGCAGTGGCAGCAGCGTTTGAAGCAGTGGGGATATGAGGCGAGTTATATTAGCGTCGAGCAGCAAATAGGCATAGATAAATTGCAGCAGCGTCTTGAAGGAAATATTACCGTCGTTGCTGGGCCTAGCGGAGTTGGTAAATCGAGTTTAATTGATACTTTAATTCCCTCAGTCAAATTACGAGTAGGTAAAGTATCGGGGAAACTGCAACGAGGTCGTCATACTACGCGCCATGTCGAGTTATTCGAGCTTCCTGGAGGTGGTTTGTTAGCAGATAGTCCAGGATTCAATCAACCAGACATGGACTGTCTTCCTAGTAATTTGGCTTTATACTTTCCTGAAGCTAAAACTCGATTACTCAAGGGAAACTGTCAATTTAGTGATTGTTTGCACCGAGATGAGCCAAACTGCGTGGTTCGTGGTGACTGGGAAAGATATGAATATTATTTAGATTTTTTAGATAAGGCGATCGCTCGTCAAGAAGCATTACAGCAGCAGCCAGAAGCAGAATCTAACCTCAAATTGAAAGTTAAGCGAGCTGGCAAAAGTCAGTACGAGCCAAAGTTGAAAACGAAAAAATATCGTCGTACTTCACGCAAAACTAGACATCAAAATCTGCAAGACATCTACGAAAAGCAGTTGGAAGAAGAAGAACGGCTATAGCGATCGCCATTTTTAAAAACGAACAAATCTTATCGCTACAATTATTGAGTGACGGTTATTTTGTCTCGATTATGAGGCTGTAATAAATCGCTAACGTTAGGTCCAATAGGGATTATTCCCCCAGGATTTATCGGAAACAAATTACCATAGTAGTCTCGTTTGACACTTTGGGGGTCGCAGGTGTCTGCTACTCCTGGTAATTGATACATATCTCTTAGATACGGGCTTAAATGAGCGTAATCTTTTACTCGACGAAGATTACATTTGAATAGCCCGTAATAGACAAGATCGAAACGAAATAGAGTGGTAAATAATCTCACATCAGCTAAAGTAGGGCGATCGCCACAAAGATAGCGACTGCTTGCTAAAGCTGTATCTATTTCATCTAAGGTAGAAAATAGTTCTTTACTCGCAAGATCGTATGCCTGTTGGGTTTGAGCAAAACCACAGCGATAGACCCCATTATTTACGGCGTGATAGACTTTTTCGTTCCATCGATCTATAGACAATTTTGAATCTTCTGGATATAAATCGAAGTCAGGATATCGGGCAGATCGATTGAATTGCGAGTTAAGTATTTCAATAATCTCGGCACTCTCATTATTGATAATAGTATTAGTCTGCTCGTCCCACAAAATCGGTACTGTAGAGCGTCCTTTGTAGCCTGAGTGTCCTCGCTGATATAGTTCTGGTACGGTGCTACAACCTAATTCTGGTTCGGATAAAATCCAGATTCCTGAGTCAGAAGACGGATAGACAATAGACACGGCGATCGCCTCTTCCAGCCCTTTTAAAGCTCTTGTAACCAAGGTACGATGCGCCCAAGGACAGCCCATTCCCACATACAGACGGTAGCGATTAGCTGCGGGTTGATAGGGGTTATCTAACTTGCTGCTGATTCTATTTCTAAACTGACTTTGGGGACGTATATATTCTCCCGTTTTATTGCGGGGTGCAAGCTGAGACATCATAACTTGCCACATTGTCGTCCAGACAAATTTACCCGTCTTAACTATTAACTTGCCTGGAAGAGATTTGTTTGCCATCGATTTTTCTCTTAGAGACTATACGTTCGAGCGTTCGTTACTGCACTGCATAAAAACTTAGGGTTGTATTCCCATAGGACTTTGTACGGTACATTTCTAGTCCTGGTATTTGTTTAGCCTGCCACAGTTTAGGATTGTGTTCTACAGCGATCGCACCTTCAGTAGTAACTAATTCTAATGAGGCGATCGCTTTTAGCACAGGTAAATATAAATAACTATCGTAGGGCGGATCGAAATAGATCCAGTCAAACTGTTGACCCGTTAATTTTTTTATTTTGACTAATACATCTCCTTTTAACAGTTCGTAACTCTGTTGTGGTGTAGCTACCTGTTGCCAGTTATGCTCTATTACTTTACAGGCTTTACCATACTGTTCTATACCAACTACTTTACTAGCCCCACGACACAAAGCTTCTGCTCCCATCGAACCGTTTCCCGCACACAAATCCAGCCAGCTAGATCCGAGAATGCGATCGCGCCAGATATCAAACAAGGCTTCCCTTACCCTGGCAGCAGTCGGACGAGTTTTTTGTCCTGGTACTGTTCTCAGTTGCCGATTGCCATAGATTCTCATATTTTTAATATAGACAAATTCACGCCAGCTGACTATTTTTAGATTTTTTGCCTAAAATTTAATAATTGTGTCTTGTTAGTCTACTGCGATCGCATAAAAGTTAATTTCTCATAAAAGTTCTAAACTGTATGTGGTTCAATACTAATACCCCAAATAAACGATCGCTATAAGTATTTTTCTGTCCAGGTTAAAAATCGAAGTAGCCTAAAAAACGATCGATATAGTTGGTTTCAAATTAATTTTGTACTCTGCCAAAACAGCTTGTCTAATTTATATTACGGTCATCGACTGTTGAATTAAACTTTAATTATAACTAGTTTCTTTTGAGCCATAATACACTTTAAATCCGAGTTTAAGGGGAACAATTTCCCTCGATAGCTATGGAGACGCTTGTGATTTGGAAGCAAAAATAATAATTTTTTCAGGTTTAATGTCGGCTTTTGGGGGCAATATTAACTTGATAGCTGCCTGTTTAATAATGTAGCACGAGCGACTGTTCGCGTTACACTACAAAAATAATTAATATATATTTTTTTAAATTCAAAATAAATAAAGATTAGATAAAGCATCCTATCTTTTAGATAATAATTTGCTTGTTTTAATCTAAAATAAAATTTGTCTGACCTATTAGCTTTTTAGCAAATAAATTGTGTCGCTCATCTTAATAATAACTTTATAACTGCGAACCAACGACTTATTGCTAATATTTGCTATAAGTTTGTCTATAATTTTACTAAATATTAGTATCGTTCCCTCGATAATACTTTGAGGAAATTTATTTAAATTATACAAAGATAGAATATTTTTTTGCCAAATACGATATTTCAAGAGAGCATTCATTTAGGAGCAAGATTTTGTCTAATACTAATATAATACTTAGTAATGAAGAAAATGAGCAAAGCTATCCTCCACAGCAGAGGTTAAACTTGCTTCCCTTTCTGAGAATTTGCAAGCGAAAAGCACTATTAATTTTAGGTATTACAGCTTTAGTAACTCTGTTGTATGGAGTTTACGATAGCAGAAAACGCGCTTCATCAGAGTACCAAGGAAATTTTCAACTTTTAGTCGAACCTTTAACTTTAGAAGACAAGTCATTAGAACCAAGCAATTTAGTGGACTCAAAAGGATCTCCTAATGCAAAACTTCAAGCAGTAGATTATCCTACTATTTTGAGAATTATGAGTTCTAGAGATTTGCTTTCTGAAGTTGTTGAAGAGGTACAGACTGAATATCCAGACTTTAGCTTCGAGCATTTAAGCGAAAATCTTAATGTAGAGCGGGTTAGCGATGGTAAGAATAAATTTGATGCAAGTAAAATCATCTCCATCAACTACATAGATCGAGATCCCAAGCTAGTCCAATTAGTTCTAGAAACAGCAGCTCAAAAATATTTAGATTATTCTCTTGATAGTCGTAAGCAAGGAATCGATCGCGGTTTGCAGTTTATAGAAAGCCAGCTTCCTCAATTAAATCAAAAAGCAGCCATAAACCTTGACGAAATACAAAGGCTACAAGAAGAATATCAAATAGTCGAAGCAGATACCAAAGGCGAGTCATTATTAAACAAGGTGCGAGAAATTGAGTCTCAACAACTAGAGACTCAAAAAGAAATTGAAGAACAGACTCAAATTAAAAACAATTTAGAGTCGAAGCTAGGAATAACTACAGATGAAGCTATTACCATCTCCGCTCTTAGAGAAAATCCTAATTATCAAAGCCTAGTCAAACAGCTAAAAGAAAAAGAAAATGCTATAGCCATAGCATCGGCAACGTTTAATGCTAGTAGCCCTCAGATAATCGATCTGCAAGAAGAAAAACAAAAAATCTTAGATTTACTAGAGCGAGAAAAAAGACAAATTTTAAATAATGAGGGAGTATCCGACCGTATAGATAGATTTGTATTTTTAAACGACAGCAATTCGATCTTATTGAATTTAGTAGAGCAGTTGGTCGCAGCTTCTAATCAGTTAGGCATTTTACAGGCTCGTCAACAAGCCTTGACTAAGAGTGCTAATTTGTTCGACGATCGGGCAGCAAACTTTCCTCAGATTTCACGGAAATACAAAAATCTCCAGCAGGAATTAGAAATTGCTAACCGAACGCGGGAACAGCTATTAGTCCAAAGAGATCGGCTGCAAATTCAAGCTTCACAAACTCAGTCCCCTTGGACTCTGGTTTCTCAACCGAGAATTTTACGCGACAGTGAGGGTAATCCTACCTCTATTGCAGTAGATTCGGGAAATGGAATTTTAAAGGGTTTATTTCTGGGTTTGCTGCTGGGTACAGCAACAGTCGTATTAATCGAAAAAATACGAGATATTTTTTACAGTACAGAAGATCTTGCCGATGCAGTTAAATCATCTGTAGTCTTGGGAGAAATTCCTTTCAACGAGAGATTAGCTACAGAGGGAGGTCGATTATCTGTAGAGTCTTTGTTTGAGATTAGAAAAGCCGATGACGGTAAACATAGTAGTTATTTGGATCTGGCTCAAACAACAGATGACCTGATGTTTCTTAATGCTTTTAACAAACTTTATGCCAATTTTTATTTCCGTTACCGCGATCGCTCTATTCGCTCGGTTACAGTTTGTTCGCCATCACAGGGAGATGGTAAATCTACAGTTGCTTTGTATTTAGCTAAAGCGATCGCGGGTTCTGGCAAAAAAGTTTTGCTTGTTGATGCTAATTCCTTCAGTTATCAGCTACCAAAGCGTTTGATTTCAGCCGAGCGAGTTGAAGATAATTTATTTGTTCTCATTGTTTCTCAAGAAGTATTTAGTAATACTGCACAAAGAGAAGAACTGATGAGTGAATTTATCGGTAGCTATGATTTTGTGATTTACGATACACCTTCTCTATTAGATTCAGTTATCGCAGGTTTGTTGTCAGTTAATACAGATGGGATCTTGCTAGTAAACGCGATCGGGAAGACTAAAAAATCGTTACTTATGAAAGCTATCGAACAAATAGAGGCTTTCAACCTGTCTTTATTAGGAATTGTGGCTAATTATACGCAATCAAAACAATCTCCGACCCAGAAGCCAGATCTAAGCGTCTTAAATCCGACTAAATTTTTAAAATCATCCCAGGGTAATCTTTTGGATGATGAAACCGATTCTCTGTTAAAGAAAAATGATTCTTCACTAAATCGCGATCGAGACAGACAATCTTCAAACAACCAAAAATAAAAACTAGAATTTATGTCTTCAAGTTCTTTAAAAAAACAAGCTATTCGCGGAACTATCTGGACTATTGCAGGCTATGGAATGAGTCAAGTGTTGCGATTTGGCAGCAATTTGATTTTAACTCGCCTATTAATGCCAGAGTTATTTGGTTTAATGGCTCTGGTTCAAGTTTTTATTACGGGTTTGAATCTGTTTTCGGATATTGGTATTCGTCCTAGTATTATTAGAAGCGATCGCGGTGACGATCCAGTTTTTTTAAATACTGCTTGGACAATACAGGTAATACGTGGTTTTGGGTTGTGGATTGGCTGCCTAATAATTGCTTTACCAGTAGCCAACTACTATGACGACCCAAGACTTATATGGCTCATTCCTTTGGTCGGATTTAGCACCATAATTTCTGGATTTAATTCTACCAGTCTTGCTAGTCTTAACCGACATTTAAAAGTAGGAAAGCTAGCCGTATTTGAACTAAGCATACAAGTTGTTTCTTTAGCAATTTTGATTATTTGGGCATGGTTGAGTCCTACTATATGGGCTCTTGTGGGTGGAAACTTAATATCGCTTTTGCTTATGGCGTTATGGAGTCATCGACTAAATTCAGGAAAACCCAATTCTTTTGCTTGGAATAAGGATGTAGTTCGTGAGATTGCTTCTTTTGGTAAGTGGATATTTGTGTCAACTGCTATGACTTTTTTGGCTTCTCAAGCAGATCGAATCTTATTAGGTAAATTTTTCTCTTTAGAAGTATTAGGGATTTACGTAGTTGCTTTTACATTTGCTGATATACCAAGACAGGTAAGTTTGAAAATCGGCACTAAGGTTATTTACCCAGCAATTTCTCAATTAATCGATCTTTCCCGTACCGAATTAAAAGCTAAAATTGCTAAGAAACGTTGGCAAATGTTGATGATGCTTGCTGCAATAGTTGCTATTCTTTTTTGCTTTGGAGACATCGTTATATTACAGTTGTACGATGATCGCTACAAGCCAGCAGCTTGGATGTTGCCTGTACTTGCTTTGGGTCTTTGGCCTCTTTTACTTTGTACGACTATCGACCGTTTTTTAATGGCAATTGGGAAGCCAGGATATTTAGCTTTCGGTAACTTTTTAAAATTTGTTTACATGATTATAGCCATTCCTCTAGCATTTTCTAATATGGGAATTTTAGGGGCAATAATTGCAATTGCATTTAACGATCTGCCATATTATTTAGCCGTTCACTATGGTCTTTGGCGAGAAAAACTTGTTTTAATATCCCAAGATTTTCAAGCAACTATAATACTTGTTATCTCAATTTTGCTAATCTTAGCTATAAGGTATATGGCTAATTTTGGTACTCCCCTCGATGGTATTTGGCAATCTTAATCGAATAAATATATTATTTTGTATTGTATGTTTTATTTAATTTAATCTATAATTATTATTTAATAATTAGCTAGTTTATTACTTTAGATAAAAATGATATTATATTTATAAATAATCTATATAAGTTGATGGATATTTTTTCGACATTGGTTAGCTAATTTTTTTATAGTATTAATAATTTTTTATGATTTTGAAAGCTCCAAATTTTATTATTATTGGTGCTGCTAAATCTGGAACAACATCTTTATATAAATATTTATGTCGTCATCCCCAGATTTACATGAGCACTCCTAAAGAACCAGATTTCTTTTCTATTGATACTAAATATGCTAAAGGAATAAACTGGTATAGTTCGCTATTTGAGGATGCTCGACCCGAGCAAATTTGTGGAGAAGCGTCAACTACATACTCGAGATGGCATCAGCATCCCAATACAATTGAGCGAATTTATCGCTGGCTGCCACAGGTTAAATTTATATATATTATGAGGCATCCAGTCGATCGGGCTTATTCATTCTATATACATCGATTTAAAGGCTCTTTGCATAAGCCTGAGCTAGCTGTATTAGATACCTTTGAAGAAACTATTGAGCAGCAAAGCGAATTCATTGAAAGTAGCTATTATTTAGAACAAATTGAACAATATTTACAATTTTTTCCCAAAGAATCATTTTTGTTTTTGTTGATGGAAGATCTTATTGAAAAACCAGGGGAAACATTAGATAAAATTTTGACTTTTATAGATGCCGATCGCAACATTGATTTGATCGAACAAGAAAAAATAGTAGCTAATAAAGCTGGTGACTATCCCGAATGGTATGTAAAAAAGAAGCTGCTTGCACCTTTTAAAGCAATTCCTGGGGTAGATGTTCTTTCTTCTTTATTTCCTAAACAGGTAAAAAATAATGTGTATCAAGCAATAAAAAAAGTTAAATATAAAGACTGGAAAACTTCTCAAGTTATGCCTCCTCCTATGCTTTTGGAGACTCGCACTATGCTTTTGGAACATTTTAAAGAACCAAATTTAAAACTAGCCAAGTTTTTAGATCGCGATTTGTCTCATTGGAATAAGTAAAAAAAATTTGCTTTATTTTTTATAAAATTAATCAACTCATAATTATGGTTTTAGAATTTAAGTCTCAATTACAACCTGAATATTTAGAAAATTTAGTCAACAAATATCAAAAAGAGTATTCTCAAGCTGAACCTTTTCCTCATATTGTTATTGACAATTTTTTACCAGAAGCCTTACTCGATCGCGTTCTTAATGAGTTTCCTTCTCCTCAAACAATAGATTGGAGAACATTTGATAGTTCTGCCGAAAAAAAGCTGGCATCTACATCTGAATTGCAGATGGGTGAAAATACTCGATTACTACTACAGCAGCTTAATTCTTCCACCTTTATTAGCTTTTTAGAAAAATTAACTGGTATTGATGGAATTATTCCCGACCCTCATTATCTCGGAGGTGGTCTTCATCAAATAGAAAAAGGTGGGTATTTAAAAATCCATGTTGACTTTAATCGTCATAAAAGACTGCGCCTAGATCGCCGATTGAATTTACTTATTTATTTAAATAAAGATTGGCAGGAAGAGTATGGCGGACATTTTGAAATGTGGGATAGCGATATGACCGAGTGTAAGAAAAAAATACTGCCTATTTTTAATCGCTGTGTCATTTTTAACACTACAGACTTTTCTTTTCACGGACATCCCGAACCATTAAATTGCCCAGAAAATCGAACTAGAAAATCTTTAGCACTTTATTACTACAGTAATGGCAGACCAGCATATGAAGTGACTGATGGTCATACTACAGTATTCAAAGAAAGACCAGAAGAATCTTTTGCAAGCAAAAACTCAGATTTGAGTTCACTAAAGTTGAAAACTGTAGTTAAGAAATTGTTACCGCCTATTTTTATAGATTTTAAAAAATATCTGAGTAATAAAAACAGTTAGTTTTTGTTGAATATCCGACAGATAACCTATGAGTATTCAATCGCAATTAATCATGATTGCTTGGCTACCTGCTGTTTTTTACCTATTTAATCGGTTTAAAACTCAAGAAGCCGTAATTATCAGCTTTATCGTAGCATGGCTATTTTTGCCACAGCGGGCGGGCTTTTCTTTTCCTGGTTTTCCCGACTACGAGAGAATGTCCGCTACAGTATATAGTATTTTGCTAGCTACTATTATTTACGATATCCAACGCTTTAAAAACTTCAATTTTAACTGGATCGATCTACCGATGCTCGTATGGTGTATCTGTCCTATGTTTTCTTCTCTCAGTAACGGTTTGGGTGTTTATGATGGTATTTCAGAAACTCTCTTTCAAACTGTTGCTTATGGAGGGCCATATTTTCTTGGCAGAATATATTTAAACAATTTGGATAACCTGCGTAAATTGGCTACTGGAATATTTATCAGTGGTCTAATTTATGCTCCTTTATGTTTGTATGAAATTCGTTTTAGTCCACAGCTACATAGAATAGTTTACGGGTATCATGGTAATTCTCAGTTTGGTCAAACGATCAGGTATGGAGGATTTAGACCCACTGTATTTATGCGACATGGTTTGTCGGTTGGTATGTGGATGATGGCAGCCACTTTAATTGGAATTTGGTTTTGGAAAACAGGTGTAATTAAAGAGATTTATGGAATTCATATTCGTTGGTTGGTAGGGATTTTATTCATAACATTTGTCGCGATTAAATCTACTGGTGCTTATGGACTACTACTGATAGGAGTTGTTTTCCTATTCATAGCTTGGCAATTTCGTACTTCTATTGCCTTTTTGTTATTAATTTGTGCGATGATTTTCTATCTCCAGCAAAATGTGTCGGCTAATTCCAACATAACAGAACAAATAGTTACGACACTGAGTACTGTATTCCCAGAAGATAGAATACAGTCTTTAGAATACAGATTTTCTAATGAAGAAATATTAACCCAGAGGGCTAAAGAAAAAATTGTCTTCGGTTGGGGCGGATGGGGAAGAAACCGCGTTTTCGAGCATGACACTAAAGGATATTACGTCGATGTATCTACTACTGACAGCCTTTGGATTCTTGCTTTTGGTAGAAATGGTATTGTCGGTTTAATTTCGGTGTTCAGTTCGATATTTATACCAGCTATTAGCTTTGCATTGCTGTGTTTTCCTGCCAAAACTTGGTCTAATTACAAAGTAGCTCCAGCAGCAGCAATAGCTATTATCATTGTTCTTTATGCATTTGATTGCCTCTTAAACAACCAGTTTAATCCAGTATTTATACTCGCTACGGGAGGAATAGCTGGATTAGTAGTGCAAAGATATGCTTGAGGCTAGCTATCGAAAAGGTATTAAAATGCTTGTATTTAACAATCTAATTATTCTGATTATTGTAGCAATACGAACTTGTATTAAAATACTTTTTATATGCGAAGCTAATCCTTAAGTAACCCTATAAAAGGTTTGATAGCTCCGCTAATTAAGAGATAGTTTAACTTAGTAGGATAGTGGTAGTTTATGGAGTAACTATTACAAACCCTTCTTTTACATAATTGGCAAAAGAATTTACATCGACTCCGCTTCCCTCGACGAGCGCATTTTTTTGTTTAGCTAGTTTGATAAACTGCTCGAATAGCTCATTATCGTGCATTATTTGACAATTATCTTTTTCAAGATCGCCAAGAATAAAATCGTCATAATAAGTTGCCATAGTTCTGCATGGGTCGGCAAAACTAAACTTATAGACTGGCTTTGCTTTAGGTTCGACGCTTTTTTTCCAGACTATAAAAGTGGCTCTATGTTTTTCTGGTAAAGAAAACAAGGTTTTTTTGGTCAAATTCTTACTAATGTAGGTATTATCATTAAATCTGTAGCGATCTTTTACAATTTCCTTTTGAAGATTAACAAACTTTATGCCGTCTGAGATGGCTACTAGCGTGTTTTTTTGAAAAGAATGTTTCACAAATAAATTATTTATCTTATTATTAGCAAATATTAAATTGCCTCCTAATTCGTTCCCCCAATTGAACACAAAGTTTCGATTAAAATTAGCCTGACATTTACCGCTAATACTAGTATGTTCATCATGAGTATTACAAATAATATCTATCGCTTTTTTATTATGTTCTGAAGCTGCCAAAACATGGGCGATAATATTGTCACTATATTGAGCTAAATAAGCGTTATTGTGTTGAATTCCCACGCCTCTTTGCAGATTGTAGTTAATATCATTTCCTTCTAAAAGAATATTATTTTTAGCGGACATACGGGTTTTATTAGCATTACCTTGTAATCCTTTACTAGAAATAAAAAATTGAGTCGCATTGCGAGCAAAAATATTGTTTTCCAGAAATGCACCCGATCTAGCTTGTAAACCATGAGATGATGCACGAGTTATAATATTATTGCTAATTCTGGCAGGATATCCTTCTTTTTGAAGATAAATGCAGTGATTATATATAGTGGCAATTCTAGAGTTTTCTAATTCTCCATTTCTATCTAAATACCATCCACAAGTGTCAAAAACATTCCCCTTAATAGTTAATTCTTTTGTACCAAGAACGAACATTCCTTGAGAGCGGCTTTTACCTGTACTTGCAGAATTAGTTACAATATTATCCCTGAAAATAACTTTCTTGAACCACTTATTGTGTTCTGGTTTTCCCTGTACAACAACACCAACACTAAACCCAGTTATGTAATTATTATGAATTACATAGTTTGTTCCTTGTCCAAGAGTGCGAATTCCTGTCCCCCCACTACCTGGTCTAGAATAAAACTCTAAACCTGATATTGTAATGTTTTTAAAAGGTCCCCATAAATCTATACCATTTTCTTTAGCTTGAATAATCGGACGCTCTACTGACTCACCATAAGAAGTAATCACGAAAGGTCGGGCGATGTTTCTCGATCCTAAAGCTCGTCCATTTTTCTTAGATTTAACAATACCAAAACTATCGTTAAACGTTTCACCTCGTTTTAAAACAATCCAATCAGATGAACTTTTTTTAGTTAACTTTACTGCTTTTTTCAAAGTTTGAACTGGATGATCGGCAGACAAACCATCATTGTCGTTATTACCTAATGTGCTTACATAAATTATTTTTGAGTTACTACTCGGACAGGATGTCTTATTATTAGCCGTAGGTACTGCATATATTTTTTGAGATTCAAAACCAGGGCAAATACTAGAGACATTTGAGTTTGATTGTGTTAAAACCAGATCTTTTTTTATAAGAATAAATAAAGTAGAAAAGATAAAACAAATAAAAAATTTTTTCATATATATTAATCGCTCGAAAGCAATTTAGTAGATTAAATATTATAAAAACTTTATTACATAAATCTTTGATAACATAAATTTCCATTTTTGTCCTATTGTTTTATATTCCTCAATCGCGTCTCGATAAATTTCCAGCATAGTATCTATTTTTTTCTCAATTAAAATGCTGGAGGCTATATAAATAAATAGCTTGACCCATTTCGTAACGTAAATCTGGTGCAATAGAAAACGATGTATAAAAGTATTGGAAATAAAACATACACGATCGCTTTTATCGGAAAATACTGATAGTTCTTCACGTCATTCGTGTATCAGCCACACTTTAATATTACGCTGGCAAATAATACGAAAATAATGTAATGGCAATGCTGCTTCACCAATTTCCAAAGACATATATTTGGCAACAATAAGTATTTTTATTGATAATTATTTGGATTCTTTTGGTTTTGCAGGTATTCCTATGGCGATCGCGCGTTTGGGTAGATTTGTGACAACTAAAGCATTAGGTTTAATTCTTACACGCTCTTTTATGTGTACGAAACGGATAATTTTAATCCCATCAATATTTACATAGCCACCAAATTTATTTTACTTTCCCAAGCCGTCAATAGTATGGCGGTTTATTATAAATTGTTAGCGATCGCTATATAAAAGTGTTCCAGTCTAGTGATTTAGCCTGTACCTTTGACTTAAAGTTTTCGCAAGATAATTTCACATTTAATAAAGATCCGATTACAGCTAAATCTTCATCAAATACAGACTGTAAAAGCTCTAAATTCTGCGGTTCTATTTCTGGTCTTTTTTTCATTTGCCACCAGCTTCTAACCCAAGTGCGCCAACTTTTAGGAATGAAGTTTTGTCTTATTTCTTTTAATCCTGGTGTTTCAACTAATATATCTCTGAGTTTATTATTTTTAAGGCGTTGGGATGAAGCATTTTGAAGATCGTTTTCTTCAATCCAAGCTGGTTTTTTTGAGTAATTGATAAAACTACAGATCCGCTCTAATTCTTCTTGTTTATAGTTAAGTAGCCTTTCAAAAAATACTGGAAGAATTTGCCTGCGATCGAATTTTTCAAAGTATTGCTCGATCTGCATACTGTAACGACTATAATCTATAAGTTCTGGATGTTGAGATATTGCTCGATTAATATCTACAGAAATTGTTCGTTGACTCCATTCATGAATATATTGCGATACTAGTCGATCGATAGGATGTCGCATCACATAAATTAGTTTAATGTCTGGGAACTGCTGATAGATACGCTCTACCGTATGAGGATAAGTAGGAAGCTTTGTGTAATGGGTACTAGATTCGCCACAGATATCTGTCTGGTTAGCAGCCTGAAAGTGGGACAAATACCATTCCATTCCCTTAGAATACTGCTCGTCGTTGCTAAAAAAATTGGGTTCTTTCAAATCGGTCATAAAAATCCCTGGCTGCATTGCCAAGCGATCGTGCAGCGTGCTAGTAGCGCATTTCATAGCACCGATAATCAGAAAATCTGGCTGATGATTCATGATACTTTTTTTGTAGATAATAGAAAAGGTTTCATCGGACTTCGCCAATGAAGCCAAATGTCTTGCGCCTCGCGTTCACAAGTATGAGGCTGTTTGTTTTTGATTAATTCGCGAGCTAAAGATATACTTCTACCCATCAGCCAACAGGTATTAGCGATCCAAAGTCCTACTGAACCATAAAAAGTTGTAAAATATCTAGTTCTCGAGGCATAGTAGTAGGGTTTGGGTCGTTTGCGCGCAGCAAGTTCGGCCTTAACCGAACTACTACCACCACGAAGGTGAACGACTCTAGCCTCTGGCCAATGTAAAATCCGCCAGCCAGCATTTATGGCTTTTCGGCAGTAGTCAACATCATCGAAATACATAAAATATCCTTCATCCATCAAGCCAACTTGTTCGATTACCTCGTGTCTAATCAATACACAGGCAAAACTCGTCCACTGAGGTTCTATTGGTTTGTCGGATACAGGCAAAGGTACATCATATTTTTTTAGCAGCTTGGTTACTGGGCCAGTCTTTGCTGCTTTAAGAAGTTCGCTAACTGGAGAAAGATAGCGAAAGCAGCTAATTTGAGGAGTGCCATCAGGCCATTCTAGACGGGGACTAATTAAACCTGCTTCTGGATGAGTCTCCATTGCGTGAAGTAAGGATTTAATAGCTCCCGATCGCACGATGGTATCGCTATTTAATAAAAGGTAAGCATCTGCTTTGACAGCTTTGATTCCTAGATTGTTTCCCGCCGAAAAACCACCGTTGACTGAAGACGGTAGCATCTGAACAAAATTGTCCCAATTGTTTTTGACAATTGCTTCTTCAATTTGTGGAACTGAATCATCACCAGAAGCGTTATCTACCACTATTACCGAATCTCTACCTGCTTCAATCTCATTTTCAAGTGAAGCCAAACAATCAATAACTAATTTGGGAGTACGATAGTTAATAATTACTATACAAAGGCGCATTTATATTGAGTATAAAAATAATATTATCTTGTTTACTATTGCCTTATTTTAGATAAGACTTTTCAACATCGTTAATTTTTAATTTGATGTTTTTTTGCCATGAGTTTAGCTGTAAGCGTCGAGATAAATTATCGGCTAAAAATAAAGGCAATCCCAAGCGTTTTATTCTAAACTGTATCCGTTTCAACTTATCTTGGAACTTTAATTTTTGCATCATTGCTGGAGTTACTTCTATGGGGGGCAAATTGCTCAATTCATAATTTCTTTCCACCAACATATTACCTGTTCTCGACTCAACTAACTGAATCTCTTTATTAGATAATTTACGCTTCCATTGATATATAAATTTGGCATCAGGTAAATCGTAGGTAGTTGTTTTATCGTAAGTTAGCATTTGAGGTTCAAAAGATATTTCCAGAAAATTACATAAATCTTCTAAAACATTTTTTGGCTCGGTAATTAGCGATTCATAGGTAACTTCTATTTTTCGATCTGCTGATAAAGACTGGTTAAGATTTGCCCACAAGTTTTCAGCTTCGATCCAGCGATCTATTCCTGTCCAAACGTTACCAGCCCAACCCATGCCAATACAGGAGCGCGCAACATCCCTTCCATCTCGCACGATATGAATAAATTTGGCATTAGGCCATATTTGCAATAACCTGTCAAAATGTCTATGTACTGTAGCACCAACTAATAATTTTCCTTCGCGAATTTGTTTTTGAATTAAAAAACTATTAACTAGCTGGGGATAATTTAAGTCGCGATCGATTTCAAAATTAGTAGCTTGAAAAATACGATGAGTTTCTAACCAATCGTAATAAACATCTAACTGTGGCCAACCCGTATCAGATATTAAGTCTACAGAATATTCAAATTCGTTACACCATGCTAGTTGAGGATGATGATCCAACATTAATCTTAGCAACGTCGTGCCAGAACGTTCTGCTCCAACAAGGAAAATTGGTTTGTCTATGAACGATCCCTGCATAATTATTAGATAAAGTTATATGTATAGTGCAAACACAAACTAAAGTTGTTAAATAAATATAATATAATTTTATTTGTTACTTAATAGTGAACTTTTAGTTTTACTATAAATTTTAACGATCGGCAATAGTTATATTTATTTAAGTCGGGTCGAAAGATAAAAAAATTTGTATTTAAAAATTTGACAAATCTAGATAATTAAAGATTGTCTCCTGGCATAGTTTGTGCTTCTGAATATTTGTATTCTATGATAGTTTTCTGTCTTCTAAGTAATTTACTAATATAAAATTGAATTTGCCCCTGTGCCTGAGGAAACTTCATTAAGATGCAGCCGATGGCATATAACAAAGCATTTTTGTTAGAGAATCTAGTTTGTAAATAGCGATATGTCCTGTAAGTTATAAGAGGATAGCCTAATAACAGTATTAGACTCCAGCCATGACTCGGCAAAAGCGATCCTAAAATAACTAGAGGAATTATAAAGCCCCAAAGCAAAATACTTTTGGTTTCTTTAATTCCATAGCGATCGGAACTATTACCGTGCAGCCACGCGCCTTCAGCATAAGCATAACCAGCTCTCAAAGATCTTCGCCACCACTGACTAAAACGTGTAATTTGCGCGTCGTGGAGGGTCATTTCTGCATCGAGACGTAGAATTTTCCAACCTTTTCTCCGCAGTCGAAGACATAATTCTGGTTCTTCTCCCGCGATTATAGTAGGATTAAATCTATTTACCTGCTCGAATGCTTCAACTCTCATCATGGCATCGCCACCACATTCTTTGGCTTCACCTACGGGTGTATTCCATTCAATGTCGCATAGCAAATTATATATAGAGCGGTTGGGGAATCTTTCGCGACGACGACCACAAACTACAGCCAGTTTTGAATTACTTGAAATTTCTGCTTCGGCTTTTTCTAACCATCCTGGTACAATTTCGCAATCACCATCGACAAACTGTACGAATTTTATTTCAGGATTAATTTTTAAAAGATGGGCAAATCCTTCATTTCTGGCGCGAGCAGCCGTAAAAGGTATTGATAAATCTAATTCTACTATCCGAACTCCTAATGATTTTGCCATTGACACGCTATTGTCGGTCGAACCAGAATCGACGTAAACAACATCATTTATTTCTTCGCAGACTGAAAGCAAACACTGTTTAAGGCGATCTCCTTCGTTACGACCAATAACTACTAATCCAATCGTCGGTATAATTTTCATCTTTAATTAAAAAGCAAGGTTAATTTAGCTTGAATGAAAAGGCTGTGGTGTTTTTTTTAAAGTCTCATATAGTTCAAAGTCTTTATGTATAAATTTATGCAATGAAGATAATAAATCTTCTGATATTTCGTATTTTTTGACAGTAGACTGAGACTTTGAATTTGTGCCGTTAATTTGCTCGCTCTGGCTATTCCAAGGAAAATTTAATTTGTATAGTTTTTTTAAAGTCGCTTTTTTAGGAGATACGTTGATGTTATTTAGTTTCAAGTCGCGATCGACTCTATGACTCATGTAGTTAACCAAACTATCGAGGTCTTCATAAAGAAATATTGTATTTACTCCGACTTCATCCATACTATCTTCGACAAAATTGAATTGAGAACCTAAATCTTTTACAAAAGCAGGCGGATCTGGCGACATATATGCCGTAATAAATTCCGAGAATTCCATGCCAAAAGTGCTTTTATGATGATTAGGATGATCGGGATTTCTCAAAGTACTTCTCGATCTGAATCGATACCAACTATTCAACCAAGACAAAGGCTCTCTTACAACGCAGATAGTTTCTAAATTATCGACTTGGGCTCGAACCTTTAGATAAGGCTTGATATATCGATCGTAATCAGTAAAATTTGTATGTCTTACTGTCTGTAGCCCTACAAGTGCGATCTCACTATATGGCTTAAGCATCTGTTCGATAGAATTAGAAGCGCATTTTGTATTGCATAAAAATACGTATTTATGTTTTTTGCTGATTAGCATGGGAATACCTCGGCAAAATTTAAGTTCGGATCGGTAAAAAAATGTTCTGACACTTGATAGCTATTTTTAGGTTTTTCTACAGCTTTTTTCTTATAGCGGTCGTTTAATCTCTAATCACTATAGTTTATAGAATTTGCACCTTTGTAAAAACAAATGATTGGCAAGGCTAAATTAATATCTAACTTTGCATTAGTTCATTAGATGAATCTTTTAGATTGTTTTCAGCTTGGGAGCGATCGCTAATATCTAACGGAATAGTTTCTAATCTTTTGCCTAACTTTAATCTTTCCATCTGCCAAGCATGAAGAGATTTGCGGAAAGCAAGATTATCATATCTGCTCATAGAGTTAAAATAAGCTTGGCAATAACCAAAGAAAATGCACAGACCGCCAATGATATAAGGTTGCTCCGCCATACGATAAACGGAAATGGCTAAAAGAAACAAAGGATGAGTTCCCATAAAGTATTGACCTTTACCCCAGCGCAGTCTTCCCTTTACGATCCCCGCTTCGGAAGAACCCATCAATCGTTTGTGAATAAAGTTAAGATCCTCATGTCGGATGCTACGAGTTCTCCAGCCCTCCATCCGCGCCCGATGAAAAGCAATTCCATCCCAATGAACTTCCCTGACAAAACCACCAATGTCCTCAAAACACTGCCGACGATAAAAATTAATTTGTCCGCACACCATTTCATCATGGGTACGTTCTTCGATTAAACTGCCATTTTCCCATACAAAAGGTTTTCCACTAGCAGCACCTAAATAAGAATCTTGCTCGAAAAAACTCAACAAAGTTTCAAAGTATTTTGGTTTCAGTTCGAGATCGGCATCCAACTTACAAATGTAATCGTAATCTTTAGATTCAATGCGATCGTAACCATAATAAAAAGCTTCTACTACTCCAGGACCGACGGCTCTAAAGCCTCTGTTAGTTTTTTCAACTACTCGAATCCAGTCATGCTCTGCGGCCGCCTTGCTAGCTATTTCATAAGTTTTGTCTGATGAACCATCATCGACAATAATCCACTCAACGGGTTTGAGCGTTTGAGCGACTAAAGAATCAATAATTCCTGAAATAAATTTTTCTTCGTTTCGGACGGGTGAAATGATAACTATGTGCGATTTTAGTGAACTCATAAGATTAGATAGTCATTTAAATTTGATAGATATTAATGTTAAAAGCGATCGCGGTTGGAAGATTCAGCCACTGAAAACTGTTAACAAGCGATCGACATTGTTTTTTAATTCAAACTCTCCTGTTACCTTGTTTCTAGCCACCTGAGTAATCTGAGTTAGATCCGACCAGTGTAAGACTTTATTTATCGTGCTGGCTAGAGATTCTGGATCGCCAGGCTGTGCCAAAAATCCAGATTGTTCATCTTGAATTAATTCGGGAATACCTGAAATACTAGTCGATATTACTGGAACTCCCACCAGCATGGCTTCCATTAAAACTACAGGAATACCGTCTCGATCGCCTTTGCTATCTTCTTTACAAGCTAATACAAAAATATCTAAATTTTTCAGCCAATCATACACTTTATCGTTAGGAATAGCTCCCTTAAATTCAATTTTGTCAACTAAATCCTGCTTTTTCGCTATTTCTTGTAAATAATCATTTAAAGGTCCATCACCCCCAATTTCTAAACGGAAGTCAATACCCTGCTGATGTAATTTACTCAAAGCTAAGATCGTGTCGTCCATGCCTTTTTTTTCAATCAATCTTCCTAAAGAGCCAATTACTGGAAGATTCGGTATTTTTGACTTGGGGACAAAATGGCGACCACTAGGATCGATCCCACATCTTACTACTTCTAACTTGTCAGTGTTAATTCCTCTTTCACTTAAAAATTTATAATTATATTCTGAAATAGTAATAGCAGCCTTAGCACGCTCCATTTTTCGTTCGAGAAGAAAATTGTTCTCAAAGATATCATTAGCATGAGAAGTAAAGCTGAAAGGAATTTTGGTTAGCGAGGAGGCATACATTCCTATCTGCGTAGGCACATGAGCGAAGTGAATATGTAAATACTGACAACAATTTTCTTGTATAGCTAAAGCTGCGATATTAGCGTACACAAACTGGTAGAGTAATTTCCACGAGCTTAATTTGGTTATCCCAGAGGTATAGATATCTTTAAATACCATCAATAAAGTCTTTAGATAACTTTTTGGCTCTTTTAAGAAAAACGTTACGCTAGCGATTAGAGCCGTTATTAAACTCTGTTGATATAAATATGTAGTGTCTCTAGCTAATTCTTTTACTCTTTGCTCGTCAACGATAGTTTCAAATTTATGAATTGAAATTGGAACTACTTTTATCCCTTTATCTTGAATACTCAGTATTTCTTTATAAACAAATGTACCTGATATAGAAGGAATTTCTGGAGCTAGATAAGCTATGCTATCTAATTTTTTCATACTTTAAATATCGAAGAATTATTAATAAACAGTTAAATAAGGCTAAACAAGCATTTTTATTAATTCGCTTTTTTTTGTTTTATTTTTATTCAAAAAAATATTGCAAATATGTAAAGTTACCTTCGTTCCTTATACTTTCGCTCTATAATCTATTTTGACGTAAATAGACTATATATGACCACTTTTTGCTCGTTATACACATTTATTATAGGAAAGTCAACATCTAATACAGACAGTTACAATTTCCGTAGTTACCTTCTATATTTGAAATTGTCGTATTTACAATCACAATAATATTAACAAGGATGGACCGATCCTAAAGCGATAGAACTATGGTGTAGTTTTTATACTTCTGCTGACTTTAGTTATTATAAACTAAGAAAATTATAAGTTAAATTGATGACTTTTTTGGTTTAAAAAATATTTTTTTAAGCCAACTAAAATTTTTTCGGTAATATTTGCATTCCTTAGTTTACTATCAGCGTAAGTTTTCACGAAGTTAGAGGAAGCGGTGCGCTTTGTTTTCGGCGGGGCTTCTCTGACTAATAAATTTAAAAAGTTAAAGAATATTAATTTGACTTTAAACAGATAACTAATTAACTATGCTTAATATTTAATTCCTGCTTCTGTTAGAGTCTGTCGTACCTCTTTACGTATTGTCTTTACTCTTTCTACCCAATGAGGACTGGTAGCATAACCATTTTCGTAGATTCTAGTTAAAGTAACAGATCCATCTTCTGTAAGGGCATTAATGCTTTCAGCAAAAATATTAAAGCACTCTGAAACATCGGGACAGGTTTCGTATTCGATCGCGCGTCCATTTTTCTCAAGTGTAATACAATCGTCGCTATCGCATCTCAAGCCAAAATGATTTCCTTTACCGATAACGTATTCTCCATTACCGCTTTCCTGACGAGCGATCGCAATTGTCATATCTAAAGGAATACCATATTCTTTTTCAATTCTCTGGGCTTCAGGTAACAAAGTGTTTACATAATCGCTATCAGTTTTTGGTTTTTGGTTTTGGGCTGTTGTAGGCAAAGCAGTAAATAGTAAGCCTACTACAGTCAACAGCTTAAAATATTGATAGTTGAATTTATAAATCATGGCTTTCATTCTTATAATTTGATTAAACAATTTAACAAGCTAACGATCGAATTAGTGAAAATCAGCTTCCCATACTCCAAGATAAATATGATTATCTGCCTCTCGTTCGATACTTCCTTTTAGATTTCCCGACCTAAAGGAATATTCATTTATTTCGCGTCGATATACTTTTTCTAGACCTTGACTAATAGGGAGAGTAATCTCACCGAAAAGCAGACTATCCAAAATATCATCGATCGTTTTTAGACCGATTGAGGGTGCGATCGCTACTTCTGTTTGACGTAGTTTATCAGTATCGAGGTCAAATAAATAGCCTAAATCTATTGAACCATCGGCTCGATCTTGATAAATCCAGGCAGTACTATTAGCCCAATATCCTTTCTCAATAGCGTTGGGTTGTCCCAAAACTTCTTTCAACCGTTTTTTTGAGATTCCTGTAGGTAAGATAGGTATTGCTCGCGATCGCGATTGGCTGCTGAGTATCGATCGCCGAGTCTCGACTGGTTTTTCTGACACAGCGGGGGCAGGGGTTATGGTAGGAGAAGATAGTGAAGTAGATGGTAATTGAATAGCGGAAATATTTTTACTCAATCGCCAATCATACAGAGCAATAAGCCCCATGCTTATGATGTACAAAATACTTAGAGCATAGACAATTGTTTTCCACAGACTAGAATCTCGATCGCTCCTACGACGATCTAATTTATTTGCCTGCTTAGAAGTCGTTGAATACTGCTGTGGTTGAATATTTCTCGAACTCGATATCGCTAATAAAGCATGACTCATTTCTCTAGCAGAACTATAGCGATCGACAGCATTAGGACTTATAGCGCGAGTCAATATGGCAGCTAAATCAGAATCTAAACGTGCTATAGTTTCTGGAGTTTTAAAATGACCCGAATGAGAATTTATAGCCAGATCTACAGGGTGTTTGCCCGTTAGCAAATAAACTGCGGTTAATCCCAAACTGTATAAGTCACTAGCTGGAAGTGATTTACCTATAGCTTGTTCGGGAGGAGCATAACCATAAAGATTGTTTGCTGAGAATATCTGCTTGTCACCATAAAAACCATAGGTTGCAACTATTTGCTTGATGCTACCAAAATTGATTAACATTGGAAGTCCATCCTCATCACGCAAAATAACATTTTTGGGCTTAATGTTTTGATGGATTACTTTATGCTGGTGTAAATAATCTAACGCCGATAAAAGTTTGATTAAAATTTCTCTAACTTCTTGAGTTGAAAATCCCGATTGAATTTCTTTTAGAGTTTTACCCTCTATCAGTTCTCTTACAATATAGTAAACTTGAAACTCATTGAAATAGGTGTAAATTTGTGGCAGATGTTGATTATTTAAGCTTAATTGCTTGAGACGTTTTGCTTCTTTTTGAAACTCTTTGCTAATCCATTTAGCAACCTCTGGCTTTTGCACTACTGGCTCGAATACTTTGATAAGACAATTACGGGGTGGATTTTGGTAAGTATCTAAAGCATAAAAAACTTTACTAAAATTGCTGTTTTTTTCTATATGTACGACGCTATAGCGATTGTATAATATAGCTTTAGTTTTTGACATTGTAAATATATATTAGTTTCTATTTATCGAAAGTAATTTAACCAAAGTTAATTAAAAATAATTTTACAATCAAAATTAGAGATTATGTATTATTTGTGATTATTATAAATAGATTAAATTACAGCTATAAACCTAAGCTTATAGTTGTTTTAAACTTTACAAATTGTTTAACTTTTAGATAAATATGTAATTAAATAAACTACGTATTGTATATACTTATTCCAGTTTAATTAAATTTACGGATAAAATAAATAAAAATCCTCGCAATAATATAGCGGGGTTCTCTTGTTTCTTGCGATACAGTCAAGACCTCGGTTTTTGTCGATCGCTAAGGGCGGTGTACCTGACCAATTTGAGAAAGGGTACATATAAATCTGCGCTGTATTTATTAGTAATAGTAGTTTTCAGTTTTCAGGGCGATATAAGCGATCGCTAATCATTTTACACTACTTCGATTTTTATGGTAATATATACCATAAAACTTTAAAAAAACTTCCCATAATTATAGGGAAGATTGAAACAGTCTTTAATTACTTTTATAGCGATCGCATATGACAGAAAATCTATGTCAGAATAAACCACAGGCGACAGCGAATCCAGAGTCAAGAGAAGAGAGGATTTTCACAGATTAATCCCCATTGCTATGTACCAAACTATCTTTAATGCGATCGCAAACCCGCAGGGCATTTGCCACAATAGTTAGGGTAGGATTAACCGCCCCCATAGAAGGAAAGAAACTACCGTCAACTACATACAAGTTGTCGAGGTCGTGGGCGCGACAGTTGAGATCGAGAACCGTAGTTTTTGGGTCTGAACCAAATTTACAGGTACCTACTTGATGCCATACAGCCGAAAGAGGTACTTCTGCTATCATAAATAAGAAAAAGTCGATTCGACGCAGATAATTTTGCCAGAGATCGATCAGCTCTTGATGCGCTTTAAGATTGTTGCGCCTAAAGTCCACCTTAATTTTACCTTCGTCGGTTACGGTAACGCGATTATTGGGGTCGGGAATATCTTCGCTGGTAAGCCACCAATCTACCGCATGGTCTGCCATGTATTCTAAGGTAGGCTGAGGTACTGAATCGGGAGAAAATAGTGCCAGACGATTCCATTTAGACTTACCCGTCATTTGAATCTGTCCGAGGGGATAGTCGTGTTGGGGACTACCAAAATAAAAGTCGTTAAAACCCAAGGTTTTTTGAAATTTAGTCGGGTTAAGCTCATCACCAATCGACACTATAGAAGAATGGTTGTGTAGCATCAAATTGCGTCCTAGCATTCCTGAAGAATTTCCCAAACCATTGGGGTGCTGTTCATTCTTAGACTTCAGTAACAGTGCAGCAGAATTAATCGAACCACAAGATAAAATAAAAGTATCGGCAGTATACTCTTCTTTATTACCATCTACCTCAACTTCGACCGCTTGAACTTTTTTACCGCTATCATCGGTAAGAAGTCTGGTAACTAAGGTATTAATTTTGAGTTCAACATTATCGTATTCTGTAGCAGGATCGACACAGGCTATTTGAGCATCTAGCTTGGCATCAATTTTGCAAGGATAAGGATCGCAGGTAGCGCAACGAATACAGTTACTATTTTCTGGATCTTCGACGTTGCGGTCTACAGCTAAGGTTAAATGATGGGGATGCAAGCCCAAA
The DNA here is from genome assembly GCA_965214815.1 of Waterburya sp. GTDB lineage: Bacteria > Cyanobacteriota > Cyanobacteriia > Cyanobacteriales > Xenococcaceae > Waterburya. The sequence continues at coordinate 4,532,368 of CBDCCL010000002.1, read as the reverse complement.
CCTTCTAACTGGTCGGCTACTTCCTGCATTCGCGGTTCGTGGGGTAAAGCAGGAAAGGGATATTCGACAGACATAGGTGGTTCGGTAATATCTTCTCCTTTTTGTCCGTGAATTTTAAAAATACTTTCAGCACGGGTATAGTAAGATTCCATGTCCTGATAGCTCAATTCCCAAGCAGGAGAAACACCAGCTTCGTGCTTTACTTCACCAAAATCAGCCTCGCGCATTCTTTGCAATGCAGCACCATAAACTTTAGTGTTACCACCAACGTTATAAAAAGCCTGGGGTTTAAAACTATTATTGTCGCGGTCTAGCCATTTTTCTTCTACCTGATATTTTCTACCCTGAAAAATTGCATCAGGATTCCAATTATCATCTTCTTTTGGCAAATAACCGCCTCGTTCGATAATTAGAATGCGTTTACCTGTGGGAGCGAGGGAATAGGCAGCCGTTCCGCCACCTGCACCCGCACCAATAATGATTATGTCGTAATGATTCATTTTTAATTATTGATTACCGTTATTAATTATCTAGATCCCGCTTGACGGGATTGAATACCAATTATTTTTATACAGCGCGTTTTCAAGATTTTATCCAACCGATTTATCGATCGCCAATATTTTCACTTCATAATCTTTGAGAGAAGGAAAGCGCGATCGCCATGCTGTTTTTATTGAATCTTAGAGTAACATTCATTATTTGTTACTGTTAATCGTCGAGCGATTAAATCATGTCAGACCAATTAATTTCGGTATCTTTGACTGCTGCTGCATCGGGCATTTTCTGGAGTCGCATCAGTTCTGATATAGCAGCAATATCTTTATCTCTATTGATGCCCGCCACTGCCATAACTCGATCGCCCTTCAAATAATATGCCAGGAATTCTGGTTGCTGGAGATCGCCGTCAATTTCTATTTCATCCCAGTCTTCAGAATGTCCTACATACCTTAGTTTTAGGTCGTATTGACCCGACCAGAAAAATGGCACGACGCGATCGACTTCTCGTTCATTACCGACCATATTTGTCGCTGCAATACGCCCGTGCTGTGCTGCTAGTCTCCAGTGTTCGATGCGAGTAGATTCTCCCATAGGTGCATAAGGAAAACTAGCAATATCCCCCGCTGCGAAAATATTTTTAATCTCAGTTTGCAAATATCGATCGACAGGAATACTCTTATCTTTGTCGTTAAGCTCGATTCCTTCTAAATAATCAGTATTAGGATTTACTCCCACACCAACAATTACTAGATCCGTAGCAATTTCTTCACCGCTATCTAAAGTCGCCGATTCTACTCGCTCTTTACCCGCGAACTCTACGGCTTTTTTACCTAACTTAAAAGTAACGCCCTTTTCCTCATGGACTTTGTGGAACATCTTACCCAACTCATCCCCCAAAATCTTTTTAAAGGGTACTTCATCAGGAGAAACCACGGTAACTTCTAATCCTTGCTGGGTCAAACTTGCTGCTGCTTCCATCCCTATGAAGCTAGAGCCTACTACCAAAGCTTTTTTCGCTTCTTTTACTATATCTAAAATAGAATCAACGTCTTCTGGCTGGCGTATCGTAAAGATGTTAGCTAAATTCGCCCCTGGTACATCTAATTTTCTTGGTGTTGCTCCCGTTGCAAGTAGTAACGAGTCGTATTCGATATTGGAACCATCAGCTAAAGTAATTTTCTTACTCAAAGCATCGACTTTAGTTACCGCTGAACCAAAACGCAGTTCAATACTGTGCTGGTCATAGAACTCACCGCTCCGCAGAGGCAAAGCATCTGATTCAGCGTTACCTTGAAGATAGGCTTTACTTAGCTTAGTGCGGTCATAGGGGGGGGTTTGTTCGGCACTGATCATAACTATTTTGCCTTGAAAACCTTGCTGGCGCAATACTTCTACCGCTGCCGTACCTGCTGCACCCGCACCCAAAACTACAAAAGTACGCTCATCCAGACTCGGTTCGTATCTTGCCATTTCTACAGTACGGTGTTGAGGTACTGACTCTGGTAGTTCGACAAGTACGTTTTCTCCCTCTACTCTCACTGCAAAATGCGTTAGAGAGTCCAAACCAGGCGGTTCTTTTTGTTGTCCTGCGATCGCATTAAAGCAAGCGTTATGCCAGGGACAGACTATTCTTTCACCACACAAAACACCTTTTGCTAAAGGTGCGCCATAGTGAGAGCAAAATGCACCAGTGGCATAAAATTTGTCTTCAATCTTGGACAATAATATCTGTGAGTCTCCTACAGCTATCTGCTGCATTTGTCCGTTTTGCAGCTCATTGGTTTTGGCTACAGCTACTTCTTTCATTTACCGTGGTTCTACTTATTAAATTAATTTGGTCAAGGAGATTATTATATTCGGGAAACGAATACGAGCCTGTATTTGCATAGTTGAGTTTTCAAGTATGCACTTATTTAAGTATTTTTTAAAGTCGAACAACGACCATCGCGATCGCAATTGACGGAGAAATTGATTACAGGCTCGATCTTGAATTTTATTCAATTTAGATGCCGATTAAAATTCACCTATATTATGAAAATCTTAATTAGCTCTACCTCTGCTTAACATTTATTTATATTTTCATCAAATAAAATTTTTTTAGTATCTGACTATAGTAATAAATAATTATTCAATCATTTGAAAATTCACATTTATTGCCGTTTATTATCTAAAAAATTCAAATAAAATCTTGCAAATTATAACTTGAGATAGAGGCATAATAAATAAAAATTTTTCGGATCTATCTGTAGATATAAACTAGCGTAAAGCTTTAGAAAAATATAGGGTGGAAACACCTCTAAAAAGGGGGTAAAAACAGGACAGAGTAAAGTGTTTAGCTTGTTTAAAATAGTATTAACGCAACAAATAAAGATTCAGTTTAAATTTTAATTTTCCACAATATGAAAATACAGTCCTCGGTATTAGTTCCCTTGGGTTTTGGTAAATATGTTCGTAGCGATCGCGTTACTGCTTTAGTTCCCATTGAAGAAGAAAGAGGTTCGGGAAGGCGTACTTTTGTCCATGTAGAAGGTGAAGCTGCACCATTAGTAGCGTCTCGTACAGAATCTACTATCGTACGGGATATAGTTCAAGAACCTAAAGAGATTACTCAATCTCGACAACAGCAAGAAATCTTACGGGATTTACTCAGCGATTTGAGTCAGGTTAACGGTACTGTCCGCCGTATCAATCGCGATGAAGGTGGTTTAGATTTAGACCGTTTAGAACAGCGTATTCGCCAGGTGATAGAAGAAGAATAGACAATATGTAGGGATGTTTGACAAGCATCCCTTTTTTTTATTAAAAAACTCAAAAGTGTGAAAACGCTAACTTATAAAGAGAAGGCGACAAGATGAAACCTATATGTCATTAGACTGACGGGACAGCAGATCTAGCAATTACCGCCTCCGAACCCAAATATCGGGACTTAGGTTTTACTGCTATCGAACGGGAAACCTTAGTCTTAGTAGCTGCTACAGATTGGACAAAACGAAATTTGATACAGCCATTCGATCCGCAGCAGTTATTAACCCTTCCCCTGATTGCCTATGATCACGACTTACCCTTGATTCGTAGTTACTTCGCCGAAGTGTTTCAGGTCGATCTAGAAATTCAGGCTGCGGTAACTGTTCCCGACTTGCGTATAGTGCGATCGCTAATTTTGTTAGAGCAAGGTTATACCGTCTTACCCAAATATCTTTGTGAAACTCAGCTACAGTCAGGAGAACTATGTTTGCTGCATCAAACGAAGGTGGATTTGAGCAATAGTCTTTATCTGGTTTGGAACAAGGCAAAGTTAAAACATCCTAGAGTAATATATGCTCGCGATCGCCTTTTGGAAATCTTCCAGCATTGAGTTATCTGGCAAAATTGGTTTAAATCTAACCCAAGGAAGATAGAAATAATCAAATTATAAAATACTATGTCAGGGATAAAGAATTAGAAATTGGAGCAATATATTGAGTCCACAGCCATTAACCACCATCAAAGCTTTTGCAGGTAAATTAACCGCAGTTGTAAGCGCGATCGCTTTATCTATTTTTATTTGGTCGGGTTCGGCGATTGTCAGTAATTCTATAGCTCATGCTGACAGTATTCATAATGTGTCTTCTGTAGTTGCAGTATCAGGCATCAAAGAAGGAGTTGAAGGGGCTGTAGATAAAGGAGTAGGTTCAGTTAAACGTGCCACTGGCGATATGAGAGACGACCCCGTACAGGAAACGAAAGGTGCAATTCAACAGGCTAAAGGCGATGCTAAGATGAATGTTGGCGATGCTAAAAACAAATTAGATGATGCTAAAGACACTGTAGAACAAAAGTCTGAAAGTATCATTGATTCAGTAAAAGATTTCTTTGACTAAATTACGTAGCAATTAAAAACTCAATTATCTAGAGCGATCGCCTATTTTGGTAGGCGATCGCTCTATTTTTTATTCTCCGTTACAGCTTTATTTCAAACAAACACAAGCTTTTACCTTGACTTACTGCATCTATGCCCGTGACTATAGCTTCAGTCTGAGGAAATGTATCTCTTAAATTGGGGCTAGTGATTACATTAATAGCCAGATTAGGATACTGTTTTGCCAAATCCAAACCGACTATTTTTTGATATTTGCGACTTTCAGAATACTGTTCGCAGTTGAGGATAGTTAAAGTGCTAATTGTATTTATGCCCTCATCCGATACTATTTCATATTTGCCTACGGGTAATGCTTTCAAATACAAAGTTTTATCGATGTGTAGAACAATGTGCAAAACGAGCAGGCTCGTACAGGCAATTTTAAAGATGCTAGACTTATGATGATAGTAGAGATCGCGAAACCAGATTACTGTAGGTAAGATACCAAGTATCGCTAGGGGATAAATTATCGAAACAGCCAGTTTTCCTAAACGATAGGTATATTCGAGGGGAATATAAGCCCAAAGATAAATTAAATAAACTCCAATAACCGATGCAGCAGCGATTAAATCCTTACGAGCAATATTGTCTACTACCGTATCGGTATTGCATAATTTATGGTAAATCACTTTCAGTATCCAGCCAGAGAAGATCGTACCGACGACAATATTAAACCATACGCCAAAGTCTTTAATGTTAGGCATCGGATTAGGCTTTTCTTGAACCAGACTCCAGGGATTTAGAGGAACAAAATTCTTACCGTGTTCTCTTAACGCATTTAAGTTGTCGCTTACTTCGGTTAGATTTACCTGATGGCGGAAAGCAACACAACATAGTAAGACACTCAAGCCAGCAGCTAACAAGATTTTACCGAGATTAATAATCGCGCTATTGAGCTTTAAATATAGTTCGTACCTATAGATAACCAAGCAAGCTAAATAAAACAGCAGAGCGATCGGTAAAATAACTAGATAAAAAGAGAAAATGCAGACTATAAAGCAAAATAGCATTGCATATTCTGCATATCCTGGGTATGCTTTGCTGTTAAGACATATTCTTCGAGCAGCGGTCAAACCTAAAACAAAAATCGTGACGAACAAAGCGTTAGATAGATAAGAGCTAATTATCAACCAAAAAACTGGCGGTGAGAAGATCGCCCACACAAGAGCTAATATAGTTGCTTCGGTAGATAAACTTTTTCCTTTGTAGGTAAATTTGTACCAGTTGCCAAACAAACTTAGAAACAGAGTGCAGCCTAACAACCCCTGGAATAAAGTAATACCAAATACGGTATTAGGAGCAAAATCAACAATAATCGAGCCGATAAAAGAACTAAGTTTCTTCGGGCTAGTCAGCAAAAAAAAACAGGCTGGCTGGTTATCAAAATTGAGATTATTTACGGTATAGGCTGCATATCTCCTAACGTAAAACCACATATCCCCATTCTGATTAACCAACAGTCGATCTACACCTAAATATTGTTCGGGTTCAATTGCTAATAGTCCCCAAATGGTAAATACCAAGCACCAGATCATCGCGATCGCGAAAATAAATTGCTCGTGTCGGTAATACTGTTCGCCGAAGAAGTTGTTGTTTTTAACTCGATCGCGAATCAAAATAAACAAGCCGATAATAATAGCTTCGACGATTAAAAAGCTATAGACGCTGTTGTAGCAATTACCTTGAGTGCTTAATAATGAGGCGATCGCAATGGTCGTTAGTCCCAGAATCATAACTTCAACTTCAGACGCGGTTTTTAACCAGCTTTTATCGGTTGCTGACACGCCCGATCTAACAGCACGACGATGAAGTAGATCGAGAATTCCTAACAAGGTTTTACCGTTAAAGTGAATTATGAACCAAACTAAAAAAGTTACTCCAACAGTTCCCCCAAAAATACTAAAAGCTAGCTTCAAATTTTCCATAGATTTGCCACAATCAGAGCCAACGCAATATTATAGCTCTGAAGCGATAAACTATTTTTGAGCTACCTTGTCTTCTCAACAATAGACATAGTAGAACTAGTGAACCTATCATCCAAACCAATCTAAACTAAAACCTTTGCTCTAGAAGAACTTCAGAATTAAGCGTTGCTAATTTTAACGATGAAAACAACTAGTGTATTTGTAAATTTAGCTTTTAACTTTTTGAATATTCGCGATCGAGTCAGAATTTTAAAGATGGTATCTTGATTCAGCAACGCCTAAAATCAAAATTAAGCTGTAATTTGAATCGATCTCTTTATATCATTAAAAAACCTTGACCAATCGGTTTAAGATATGCTAATTTTAGACAGTAGATAAAAAATCACATTTCTTATGAGCCGTGGTCCTCAAAAACAATTCGATAAAGAAATTGCTCTTACTAAGGCAATGGAAGTATTTTGGGCGCATGGCTACGAAGCTGCAAGCCTGTCTGAATTGCTAAAAAATATGGGGATTGGGAAAAAGAGTTTGTATGACACCTTTGGCAATAAGCAGTCTCTTTTTCTTAAAGCTTTAGAGCATTATGCTCAAACAATGATTAAAGAAATGAGCGATCGTCTTTTATCTAAAGGTTCACCCCTCAAAAACCTGAAACAATTACTTCTAGAGTGGCAAGAATTACATAGTCAACCAGGTAGCTGCGGTTGTATGCTCGGCACAAATATCGCTGACTTTACAACGGATGATGCCGAAATTGCCAAACTATTACGGAGTTATTTACAGCAGGTAGAAGACCTTTTTTGTATTGCTCTTACTAAAGCTAAATTAGAGGGAGAAATAGCTTCGAGAGTTGAACCTCGAAATCTAGCTCGTTTATTACTCTGTACTACTCAAGGTATAGCCTTGGTAGGTCGAGTCATGGAAGACGATCTGATAATAGAAGGGACAGTATCGGCAGCCTTAACTCTTTTAGAGAATAGCTAATTTTTTTTGGCTTAACTTATACCAATCAGTCTAGTTTTTATTTACTATTAGCCTCGACTTAGTTCAAAACTGTCTCAAAGATTTATTTTCAATTTCAAGCAGATGTATTCAACTAAAGGAAAAAGAAAAATGAGTTACAACATTAATAACAAGATCGTTTTTGTCACTGGTTCTAATCGTGGAATTGGTAAAGTTATCTTAGAATCTTTCATTGAAAATGGGGCTGCTAAAGTTTATGCTGCGGTGCGTAACGTAGCAAGTGTTGCTCCCCTAGTAGAAAAATATGGAGATAAAATAGTTCCAATTGCGATCGATCTGGCTAATCCCGCATCTATATTCACTGCTGCAAAAACGGCTCAAGACGTAGACATAGTAATTAGCAACGCAGGTACTTTTCGAGGTGGAGAGCTATTTGCTGAAGACATTATTGAATCTTTGGCTTTCCATATGGATGTTAATGTCTATGGGCTAGTTAATATGGCTAAAGCCTTTGCTCCGATCTTAAAATCTAATGGTGGCGGGGTATTTGCCCAGCTTAATTCTGTTGTTTCCCTAAAAGCATTTGCCAATTTCTCTGCGTATTCTGCATCTAAAGCTGCCTCATATTCTATCACTCAATCTCTCAGGGATATCCTGGGAACGCAAGGAACAAGAGTATTGAGTATCCATCCAGGTCCTATAGCAACAGCCATGGGAGATGCAGCGGGTCTTACTGAAATTGCGGAATCACCTATTTTAGTTGCCGATGCGATTATTAAAGCTCTTAAGGGTAATGATTTTTATGTATTTCCTGATTCAATGGCTCGGCAAATTGGCGATGCTTATCAAAGCTTTGGGCAAAATATCGGCTTCGACGATATATCTGAAGGCTAAAAATCTCAGATGTATAGTATTTAATGTTCAAACCTCAGTTAGATTCGGTCAAATTTATTTAACGCTAAAATTGCGTTACTTAATAAAGAAATCATAAATAGCCCAAATGAACGAGCAAGAGCCAAAAACCTTTGAAGCTGACGGAACTCGCCCGATTAAAAATACTGAGATGGAAGTAGCAGATACTTTTGAAGAGGATGGAACTCGCCCAATCGCTGAAAGTCCAGACTTCTTAACAAATAATCGCCCTAATCGAGATAGTACTATCATTATCAAAGAGGTTATTGTCAAAGAAAGTAATTCTTTAGCTGATGGTAAGAATATCTCTGGTACTGTAGATAAAATCGATCCAGAAACCGAAGATGCTTTGAACATCAACGAAGCTAGCCCTGAAGCCAATAACGCTCTAGATGCAGATCGAGTTTTAGAGGTAGACGGAAAACGCCCTGTAGACAAGAGTAATGTTGAAGTTGTCGATACTCTACAGATAGACGGTGAACGTCCAATAGTAGAAGGCGATAAGCCTAACGGCATGGCTTCGCAACGCGCTGTAGTAGATACTTTAGATATTGACGGCGAACGCCCCATAACTTCCAGCACCTTAGATACAGATAAAGTTTTAAAAGTAGATGGAAAACGTCCTGTAGACAATAGTGATGTTGAAGTTGTCGATCACTTTGAAGCGGATGGCGAACGTCCGATTATGGCGAATAAATACGAAGTTGTCGATACTTTAGATATTGATGGCGAACGTCCAATAACTTCTAGTAATTAAATGAACTTATATTACAGATGCCAGCTCTGTAATATAAGTTTATGAATTTGAGAAATAAGCCATAAGATAGAAGAAAAACTCAGCTATAGCTGTTATCGTGATTCTGTAGAAGAATAATATAATAAAACTATGGGTATTAAAGAAACAGCAGAAGAATTGAAGCTAAAAGCCGAAGCTAGAAGCGAAAAAATTGAAGGCAAAATTAGAGAAAACTTGGGCGAATATTCTGACGACCAAGAAGCAGTAGAAGAAGGTCAAGCCAAGCAAGAACAAGCTAAAAATTTGGAAGAACAAGCTGAAAACACCTAAATACAGACACTTTCAAATTAATATTGTTTTATTGAATAACATATCTTCAAGTAGGCGATCGCAATCGATTACTGCCTACTATTTTTTTGCTTAAAATATTTATATTTATTAAACTATTCGGTTTTAAATAAAGTTGAATAGGCTGACTCTTCCACTTCTGATTCCTGTACGGGCGAAGCAACCTTCGCCCCTACGAATTACTCCTTTAAGACTTTACCTGCAAAAATTGAGGATAATTATCTAGCAAGTCAGCAGGATCTTTGTATATGGCGACGCAACCAGCTTCTTTAAGAGTATCTTCACTAAAGCCTCCGCCTAACAATCCAATAGTTGTAATATCGATCTTTTTAGCTGCGATCGCATCATAAGGACTATCTCCAACAACAATCACTTCATCAGCAGAAACACCATCTAGCTTATCTAAAGCAGTACGAAAAATATCAGGTTCAGGCTTTGATTTCTCTACTTCATCGGTGGAAGTCGCACCTTCAATTAAATCTTCAATCTCTAGTAGCTGCTTGTAGTGTTCGATAGTTTCTTTTCTCGCAGAGGAAGCTAATACAATCGCAGTTCCGTCTGCTTTAATCGCTTCAAACAGTTCTTTAACCTTGGGAAACGGCCGTACTTTTTCTAATAGGTTGTCTTGATAATATTGCTTGCGGTATTGAGCAATATCAGAGTGTAGCTTTTCTGCTTCCTCAGAAGACAGCAAATCACCGACAATAAATTCACTACCCTTGCCAATTTGCTGACTTAGGGTTTCATGAGAAAAATCGTAACCATATTCTTTGAAGGCTTTGACCCAGGCTTCTGCATGATACTCGACCGAATCAACTAATGTTCCGTCTAAATCGAAAATTATTGCTTTAATCATTAATGTCTATTTTGGATAAATTGCCTTTTTTAGAGATTTATTATTCGACTATGTAGATTAAGCCTTAGGGATGCAATTTTTCGAGTTGGCTGCATATTTATACATTAAACAATGCAGCCAATCGATACTAAAGAGAATAAATCCTTCCGAGTTGAGGAAAAATGTTACCTAGTCATCAGTTAAAACGCCTGAATCATCAAACATTTGTCCAGCTTTTTCTAAAAGTTTGTTGTCAGGATTAGAGCGATCGATAATGGGCTGTTTTTTAGCAGGAATTTGTGTAGGGTCTAACAGTTGTTTTTGAGCTGTAGGACTGACCAAATCATCCACGCTATTCAAAGATTCTGCGGATTTGTCACCATAGAGTTTACCTTCTATATTGTTGTCGTCTGTAGGATAGGTAGTTTCGCTTCGGTTGGCTGCTGCTATTAAAGTCGAACCTAAACTATATTGTTCGCTATAGACTTGTGTTTCTAGGCGATCGCTGAAGTTAGAAACTGTAGTCATTAACAAAACTGCTACCAAGAAAATGTTAGAGACAATTTTACCAAGGAAATTTTTAATCATACTAGTTATGCTGATATTCATCAATGTTTAAAAACTCAGTGATTGAATGCTGTTATAAAGGTCGAGTTTTAATCGGCATAAAACTACTATTAAATAAAAGCAAGCTTACTGACAAAAGCGGTTATCGAGTAAAAGAGATATTCATATCTAAATTTTGGCTAAAATTGCTTTAAACCTATCTCTTCAGTCAAATAAAGACCGCATTTATAATTTATCGGTATTGTTGTTAACCCGCTTCTAACTAAAGTTGCATTGTTTTTTTAGCAAAACCAATTACCCGACTGGTACGCTTTATGCGAAGCCCTAAAAGAAGGCGCGAAGCCGTCGCGGTATCCTAAAGGATCGCGATCGCCTTAGCAAAAATTGTTAAAAAGTCAAATAGTTTAAAATTAGTCTTGGTTATTCTGAATTCTAAAAAACACGATAAAAAAGTGTGGTTATTAATAGAAGCAGAAAATTTGAACGATAAAAATGGAAGCTATTCTAAAAGCGTTGTGATGTTAGATTGTCACTAGTCAGAGTATCTGCTAATAGTCGTATTAGCCTGCTGCAATTATCTAATCTTGGAAGAACAAAATCTCGCTATGAACCGATGTTAGAAAAAACCTTAAAAACTATCTTAAGCGATCGCAAAACTCTGTGTCTGATTATAAATGAAAAACATCAGTTATTACACGTATACGGCAACTGTGAGGGAATTTCCACCGTTCCCCAAGACAAGCTGACTAGAGAAGTAGTTCAGATGATAGTTCCTAGTTTAAAACGGCTTCTCAACACAGCCTTACATCGTGCTAAAGAACACAAACCCAACTCTACAGGGGAATTAACCTCGATCCCGAACGCGAAAATACTCGTTACGTAAATCTTAAAGTAAGCTATTAAGAATCTGACAAGTTAGCAGGATTTTTTGTTGTCACTATTGAAGATATTGTGAAAAATACCGAAGCGTCGCAGCGCATCGCACAGTTAGAATTTGAACTCGATCGCACTCGCGAAAACCTTCAGGCTGTAGAAAAACGTTTCCGTAGCTTGGTAGAAATCAGTAGCGATTGGGTATGGGAAATAGATGAAAACGCCGTCTACACTTATATTAGTCCAAAAGTGACAGAACTTTTGGGTTATGAAGTAGAAGAGATTCTCGGCAAAACTCCCTTTGATTTAATGCCAGCGAAAGAAGCAGAAAAGCTACAGGTCAAATGGACTGAAATTGCTAATAAATGCGAGTCTTTTAAATCTTTAATTAAAGTCAATCAGCATCTATGTGGCGATCGCGTTCTTGTTGAAACTAGTGGTGTACCCATGTTCGATGAGGATAATGTCTTGAAAGGTTATCGCGGAATCGACCGAGATGTTACCGAACGAGAAAAAAATAAGAATTTACTGGAGAAAAACTTAGCACTACTGCAAACAATTATTAATGCTACTCCCGATCTTATTTTTGTCAAAGACTCAGATGGAGTCTATCAATGGGCTAATCAAGCTTTAGCCCAGATGTTGGATAGAGATCTCGATGAAATTATCGGTATGACAGACCGAGATATTTTTCCTCAGTCTTTGTATAGCAAAATAGAAGCAGACGATCGGCAAATTCTGGAGTCGGGTAAAATCTCTACCTATGAAGAGACGATACAATTAGGCGATCGCACTATTGACTATTTAACTACCAAAACTGTATATCATGACGATGATGGTAATTCTTTGGGTATTATCGGTATTTCTAGAGATATCAAAGACTTTAAAGATGCTCAAGCAATATTACATCAGGCAAACTTAGAGCTAGAACAAAGAGTAGCAGAAAGAACCGCCGAGCTAGCAAAAGCTAAAGAGGCAGCAGAGAGTGCTAACTCTGCAAAAAGCAGCTTTATTGCTAATATGAGTCACGAATTACGAACTCCACTCAACAGCATTTTAGGGTTTGCCAAAATTTTGTCGAATAAGGCCGATCTCGATAGCGTTGCCCGAGATCAGATTAAAACTATCGATCGATCGGGGAAACATCTGCTGACTTTAATTAATGACATTCTCCATCTGGCAAAAATAGAGGCAGGGAAGTTAGAACTTCAGCCTGAAGATCTTCATTTTGCTACATTTATCAATCGCGTGTTGGCTATTATTCGGGTTAGTGCCGAACAAAGAAACCTAACTTTAGATTATCAAACTGTTTCTAAATTACCTGCCGTCGTTTCGGCTGACGAAACTCGTCTGCGTCAGGTATTACTCAATCTTCTTAGCAACGCCGTTAAGTTTACTAATAGTGGTGGAGTTACTTTAAAAGCAGGCTATGTTAAAGACTTTGAATGCTGCGGAAATCAAATGTCTTTTACTAACGAGTCTCAGGCCTTAATCCGTTTTCAGATAGAAGATACGGGGATTGGTATCGATCGCGACCAACAAAGGCAAATCTTTTTACCATTTCAGCAATCTTCTAACAATACCGATAGTCAAGGAACGGGATTGGGTTTGACTATTTCTCAAAACATCATTCGAGAAATGGGGGGAGAAATTCAGGTATCTAGTACAGAAGAGGGTAGCGTTTTCTGGTTCGATTTAATGCTACCAATCGTCGAAAAATCAGAGATCCAAGATCCAAAAGAGAATTTCGATTTGCCGATTGGCTATGAAGGAGAGACGGTGCAAATTTTGGTTATCGATGAAGATTCTAATAGTCGTTCATTCTTAATAGATTTGTTTACCCCTTTGGGTTTTGTTCTGTGGGAAGCACACAGCATAGAACAGAGTATTACCCTAATACGAGAACATCAGCCAGATGTAGTTATTTTTGACTGCGATCGCCTACCAGCTAACAGTATAAAACAGATTAAGCAATCACAAGCTATATTTATCACTGTTTCTGCTTTAGATCTTACAAAAGATGAGCTAGATGTAGATGCCTGTCTGCAAAAGCCGATTTCTCTTAAAAAGATGTTAAGATTGCTGGCAAATAATACCAAAATAAAATGGAAGTATTCAGAACAATCCCCTAGTTCGAGCGATCGTCAAAGCAACCAAACTACAAATGTTGAAGAAATAACCGTTCCCTGTTTAGAAATCTTGACTTCGTTTTTGACTTTAATTAAACAGGGTAACGTCGAACAACTTCTTTCTCAAGTCAAGCAGCTACAGCAAGATGAACCTCAATACGCGCAGTTTAGCGATCGCGTAATAAAACTAGCAGATAGTTTTCAACTCAAAAAACTACGTCAATTTATTCAAAGTGCGATCGAGCAAAGATGAATTTAAACAATTATTCAGGAAAAATTCTGATAGTCGATGATAATGCCGACAATTTAAAAGTTTTATATATCTATTTAAAATCGGCTGGTTTTGAAGTTTTTGCTGCCGATAATGGCTTGGCTGGAATCGAGGCAGTAAAGCATTCTGAACCTGAATTGATTTTGTTAGATGTCATGATGCCCGAAATGAATGGCTTTGAAGTATGTCGCTGTCTCAAGGCAGATCCTACTACAGAACACATACCAATCATTTTTCTCACCGCCCTTTCAGAAGTTGTCGAAAAGCTTACGGGTTTTCAAGTAGGAGGGGTAGACTATATTACTCAACCTGTAGAATATGAAGAAGTAGTTGCCCGTGTCAGAACTCATTTAGTCTTGAATCGAACTCGTCAAAAACTTTTTCAGCAGAATCAAAAGCTACAGGCAGAGATAGACCGCCGTAAAAAGATTGAAAGAGAGTTAACCCAGTCCAGGCAGTTATTACAGCAAAGTAATGATAATTTAGAACAAACCGTAGCCGATCGCACGGCAGAACTTGCTACTTCAAACAAAGACTTAGAACATTTCGCCTACATAGCTTCTCACGATCTGCGTCAGCCAATTCGTAAGATTAGAATGTGTACCGAATATCTAGCTGAAGACTACCAACACTGCTTTGATGAGCAGGCAAGAGAGTATATCGGCTACATTACTAAAAGTACGGATCGAATGTATCTTCTGATCGACGATTTACTATCATATTCTAGAATTGCCAGGCAAGAACGAACTTTAATTCCTGTAGATCTAGAAAGCGTGGTTCGAGATACGTTAGAAGATCTCAGCATTAGCATAGAAGAAAAACAAGCAACCGTTAACTGTCAAAACTTACCAACAGTTATGGCTAACCCAACAGAAATGGGACAGCTATTTCAAAACCTAATCGGTAATAGTCTCAAGTTTAGTGGCGATCGCCCTCCCGAAATAACTATTAATGCTGTCGAAAAAGAAGATGAATGGGTGATTAGCCTCAAAGACAACGGCATTGGTATCGAACCCCAATTTTTCGATAAAATCTTTCAAATGTTTCAAAGACTGCACGGTAATTACGAATACGAAGGAACAGGTATCGGACTAGCTATCTGTCAAAAAGTAGTTAATAGCTATGGGGGAGAAATTTGGCTTGAATCTCAGTTGAATGAAGGTGCGACTTTTTATTTCACTATACCTAAGCAATAGATTTCACTAGTCATTATGAGCTAGCTTTTTAAAGGATAAAGAGTAATGGGTCAGAGAGACCCCGCGCTGGAAGCACGGGGCTTCCTCTGACTTCGTAAATAATTAAAGTATGTTTATATAGCAATCGGGGATAACTTCGTGAAAAACTCTCTTCTTTCTAACCTCTGTGTCCTCTGTGCCTCCGTGGTTTATTAAAAAAATATTTTCATGAATAACCTGAGATTGCTATAATTCCACAAAAAAAGAGACAAGTTAATTTTGCCTCTTACAAGTACATTAATTGGTTTTGAATGACTGTAAACTAACGCAAGTTCGGGTGGAAGCTAAAAACTTTATCGAATAAGCATTTTGCAAATCATAGTTTGAAGCCATATTTCTGAATTATCTTCCTCGAAGAATAGCTTAAAAGCCTAGAGCTTAGAGCCTTTAGGCTACCTCGACTATTTTAATTCTGTTAAGCCGAACTAGCGTTAAACTACTTGTTCTACTTCAACGATTTCAGGAATTTTTTCGCGCAAACGTCGTTCTATACCCATTTTCAGCGTCATTGCCGAACTAGGACAAGAACCACAAGCACCCTGTAGTCTTAATTTTACAATTGGACCTTCGATTTCGGCTAATTCGACGTTACCGCCGTCAGCCATAAGATAAGGGCGTAGTTCGTCTAAGACGGTTTCTACGTTATCTGTAGTTAATGCTAATGACATAGTTGTTTGAGTTTATCTAACTGTAATACTATAATCCGATCCTAGCGCAGGGGAAAAAAAATTTATCCTACAGCAGCAGGCTCTAATAATTTGCTCTCTGAAAAGATAAATTCGGTGGTAATTTTATCTTGGTCTGGATCGATAGATTCGATCGCCTGATGTTTAGGAACATAATATTTACCGAGCTTTTCGTAGCTTTCGTTAAATTCCCGCTTGGCTTTAAGATCGTTGGTTTTAGAATCGCGGAAGATGGCGTTATAACCTGTAGATATATAGCCTTCGCCTGTATCGAGACTTTCGTTAGTGTTAATCACAAACGCCATCGGACCCATAACACGGCTTACCTGAGAGATTTCTGTCCCGCGAATCTTGTAGTTTGACCCCATCGAGTCACCCTTAACCAAAATTTCTACCGCGCCTGTAGAATCTGATTCACCAAAGCTAAAGCTGCTTTTACCGTGAGCCTTTTCAAAAGTGTTACGTTTGCGATGAGTAATAACGTCTCTCATATGGTTGTAAACGCTTTCTTTTACCTTCTCATCTTCTATACCAGAAACTTCTACCGACAGATCGCTGTTTACTTTAATATCGGCTGTATATACTTCGTCTCCTTGCTTTAATTCTAATTTGGTCGTGTAGCCAGGAAAGTCACTATCCCAAGTATAACGGTTTTCGTAAGCTGCGCGAAAGCGATCGCGTGCAGTATCATTAGTCATATTTTTTTCTTTAAGATTGTTCTTCCTTATCCAGTTTAAGAAATATTGCTGCAATTAACCGCAAATAAACACAAATGTCTGTTATCGAGCAATCATGTTCTAAATTAGGTTAGTTGTTGACTGTTGACTGTTAACTGTTGACTGATTAGGATGAAAATATTTGTAGATTTCCCTTGCCAAACCTGAACCAATACCTGGTGCTTCGGTGAGTTTTTCTACCGAGGCTTCACGAATATAATCAATAGAATGAAAATGAGCTAAAAGCTGTTTCTGACGGTTGAAACCCAAACCAGGTATTTCTGCTAAACGCGATCGCCTGCTGCTTTTTAGTCGCTGTTGGCGGTGGAAACTTACGGCGAAACGGTGGGACTCATCCCTTACTCTTCTAAGTAGCTGTACTCCAGGCTGTTCGGAGTCTGTATCGAGTGGTTCTGATTCTCCAGGTAAAAAGATTTCTTCTCTTTTTTTAGCTAAACTTACTACCTTGACAACATCTAAAAGGTTCATGTCTTGCAATACTTTTACTACTGAAGATAGTTGTCCTTTACCACCGTCAATCATCAACAGATCGGGAAAGTCTGGTTCTTGGTTTAGTCGCTGCTTAAATTCATCCCAGGAAATGCCTTGTTCTTCGGCACTACGTTGATATTTACGAAAGCGACGACCGAGTACTTCTGCCATACTAGCAAAATCATCAGATCGACCGATTCTAACGTCGGGATTTTTGATTTTGTAATGACGGTAGTGCTGTTTTGCTGGTACACCATCGACAAAGACTACCCCAGAAGCAACGGCGTTCGATCCCTGGATGTGAGAAATATCGTAGCCTTCAATACGCTTGGGTAGTTCGGGTAGATCGAGAATAGTAGCCAGATCCTGTAAGGCTAGAGTATTGCGATCGCTGACTCGCTGAGTTCTTTCTAGTTCATAGTTAGCATTGCGTTCCACCATTTCAATGGTTTCAGCCTTAATCTGCCGTTGGGGATTGACTATATTTACCTTACGCGCCTTTTTGTCGCTCAACCACTGGGTCAGCATTTCTGTTTCGGGTAACTCGTGCTGTACCAAAATCTCTGTAGGAATTTCTACCGCTTCGACAGTGGCGTAATGTTCTTCTAATACCCGTTGCAAAATTTCCCCTGGTGTTCCAGATTTGGCATCGGCAAAAAAGCCCAAACGTCCGACTAGTTTACCCGCCCGTATTTGAAATAACTGAATACAGCAGTGTTTTTCATCCGCAGCCAGAGCGATCGCATCACGAGAAACGGTATCATCGGGAAGAGATACTTTTTGATCGGCATTAAGATTACGTAAGGCTTTTATGCGATCGCGATATTTAGCAGCAGCCTCGAAGTCCAGCCTCTCTACCGCCTTATCCATCTTCACCTGTAAGCTATCGATCAGTTCATCACTCCTACCTTGGAATACCATCGCTACTTTCTGCACGATTTTTCTGTATTCTTCGGGAGTAATCAACGACTGACATACTCCTGGACATTTTCCCATATCGTAGTTGAGACAGGGGCGATTTTTAAATAAAGGTTCACGACGCTGACGCAGGGGAAATACCGTTTTAATTATGTGTAGAGTGTAGCGCAGCAATCTAGTATCGACATAAGGACCGTAATAGCGATCGCGTTTTTGACTCGCCCGACGTTTACGGGTGATATAAATGCGCGGATAATCTTCCGACCAAGTAATACAGACAAAAGGATATTTCTTGTCGTCTTTTAGCAGTACGTTATAGTGAGGCAGATGCTTTTTAATTAAGTTAGCTTCCAACGCCAAAGCTTCGGCTTCGGTATCGGTAACGATAAATTCAATCTCCGTTACCTGACGTACCATCATGGCAATGCGATCGCTCAATTTTTGAGAATCCCGAAAATAAGAACGGACTCGCGATCGCAACTTCTTAGATTTACCGATATACAAAATATCGCCGTTGCTACTCCGCATAAAATACACCCCAGGTTCGGGAGGTATTTCTTTGAGACGAGCTTCGAGGCGTTCTGGTTGTTTTAGTAGTGGTATAGTGTCTGTCGATATCATAGGTTTATCTTGTCCCCTATGTTATGATAAAGGACTTTTAACCGTTCTAAGATAGGGAAAACCAGAATTGAGCATCCCTTAAAGATAATATCTTTTCGCCAACCTTCTTATTAAATTACTAGACTTGTACAAATATCAAATATCATTAAATTTAATAAACTTCCTCGTTCCTCGTTCCTCATCCCTTGTTCCTCGTTCCTCGTTCCTCGCTCCTCAATCGACTGTTGAGTGAAAAATAATTACCAAAATAGAGACGATATAGCTCACAGCTTGGAACGACGTTATCACCGTCTAGCTTGACTAAGCCAATGCTTTCTAACTGATATGCAGCATTATGGCAGATCTGGATTGGAGAATCAGCAGTAACTACCAATTCAAATAAATCGGTCAATTCTGGATGTTTTTCTAAAATTAAAAGATATCTCTGCAAAAAATTACGATAAATACTCGATGAGGTTGGGGCTTCTTTCAGTAGCTGTTCGACAGTTATTTCTTTAGTGGATAGAGCATGAAACGCCAGCCGAATTAAGTAAGGATAACCCCCCACCATATCCATGAGAGATTTTAAACTTTGTTCTAAATCTTGTATCTCCTGCTGAAATTGATAGCGAAGGGCTAAATCTTGTATTCGAGCAAAATCGAATTCGGGTAGAACGATCGGCAATCCTAAATTAAATGGCGACTGATTAATGTCCAAAGGAAGATAAATATCTGTTGGGTGAACTATAATCATCCGCAGAAGTTGCCAAATTTCGGTATTGTTGGCTTCTTCGTGCCAAAACCTTAACATCGGCAAAAATTCTTCTACTATTTTTGGATGTTTCAATAGATTATCGATTTCATCCAGTGCTAAAACTAAAGGTTCTGATAGCTGTTCTAAAATGTATTCCTGAAAGTAGTTGGTACAGCTAATTTTGATGCCTAAATCTTCATTCCAGTATTGATTTATCTGCGACTCGATGCCAAGCTGTAGAGTAATGTTGGCCATCAGCCAGCGTAAAAATTTCCTTATATCCGATAAAACATGAGCTTCTGCTAACTGAAAATTTATGGTGACAGTACGATGATTTTGCGATCGCGCATGGTCTAAAATACGAACCATCAGCGAAGTTTTGCCCATGTTTAAAGGAGACTTGATTACTATTAAAGCCCCTGGATCGAGAATTTCTTCGTAGGCTACAGCTTCACAAGGACGTTCGATATAAAAACTAGAGTTGAGGGGAACTTGACCATCGGGTAATTCTAAAGCAGCAACGGCAAATTTTCTCTTTTCGGATTTTTGCTTGAGAATTGATTTAAAGTTATTTTTGCTTACCTTACGATCGAAAGCCTGAGAGAGTGCCTGCCACAAACGCGAACCAACTACTCTAACATAGTCTGAATCGTAGCCTGAAGCAGCAGCAATTTGTTGATATGTTTTGCCAAGCCAACATTCACGTAATACTAACTCTTGTACTCTATTTAATCTTTCTGGTTCTAACGTGCGATCGATAATTTTTAATGCTTGATTAATTTCTAGATCTGTCATGTTCAATAGAATTTAGTAATTAAGCTGAATGTAATCTTGTCATTTTCTACCTTCTTTTAAATCGTTTGTTGTCTACTATAGCCTTGAATCTATAAAAACTATATAGTAAACCTCATTCTTATAAAATTATAATTAGCTACCTTCAATTACTAAAAAATACTCAATTGCAATAATAAGAGTTCGCGCTTTACTTAAATAAATACAAAATGTTTTTCATGTATTTTTAAGCCTTTTTAATTATCTTAAACAAGAAAACTAAAAACAATACTTCTCTTCACGAACAGCTAATAATCAAAATAATCACCAAAAATACAGTATTTATCGCAAAACCAGAGTTAGATTAATTACAAATCTTGTCTGATAATGCTGCCGTAATCACCAGATATTGATTCGGGAAGTAGGGAGTGAGAAATTAATTTCCAAGTTTTGGCATCGTAAGTAGTGTAGGTAATCGCTTCTGGATCGTGTTGTAGATCCATAATAGTTACAGTCTGACGAGGCAACAGATTACTGTTAATTAGTTGTCTGGCTCCCTGTCCTAATGCACCCGCATGAAGCAGTTGCAAATTACCGATCTTGCCAGGATAGTAAGCATGATGATGCCCACTAATGTACAACTGTACCTGGTTTTGTTCTAAAAGCGATCGCAATTGCTCGACCTTAGCTAGATATTCTCCTGGCTTATTTTTGTCTGCTGCTATAGGATATAAGGGTAAATGTCCGATAGCGAGCTTGACAGAAGCTTGTCGTGCAGCAGCACTATTAAGTGTATACTGTATCCACTCTAGCTGCTGATGAGAAATATTTTGATTAGAAGCATCCGTCACTAAGAAAAATATACCACCTAATTTGAAACTATAGTAAAAAGGAAAATTAGCCTTGTCTACAAACTTTAAGCCCAATTGCTGCTGATGCTGCTGCCAATAAGCTTTGGCTAAATTTCTTTCTCGCTCAAAAAGCAGAGTCCGATCTTTTATCGCCCCAGAGCCGTCATGATTGCCAATAGTAAAGGCAAAAGGAACGTTGTAGCTTCTTAAAGGTTCAGCCACATGGCGATCGAAAGCTGCCCACATCGCCTCGATCTGGGAGTCAGTAAGATCCGCTTTTTGCCCTGCAATCATATCACCGCCACAAAGAACTATGTCGGGTTGCCATTGAGGAATTAAAGCGATCGCCTCATCCACTTCAGGCTCATATTCTGTCGAACCATACTGACTATTAAGATCGCTGATTACTACAGCCCTAAAGTCTTTGCGAGGCGGAATGTAAAGATTGTCGATTGTATTTGCCGAAGCCGAAGGAATATTTTGTAATGCTTGTCGATCTACGGCAATAAACCCCAAACAGAGACTAAAAATTAGTCCCAATATCCACAACAAAATAAATCGCCTCATGAGCGAAAAACGAGTCAAAAGAACAACTGCTATAAGCTAACACAGACTTTAATCTTATTCATAACATTGAATTAACATTATCCTTCATCCTTCATCCTCAATCCTCAATCCTTATTGAGTGGTAATCTTTATAAATGTCTGTAGAGATCGAGTTAATAGTTTAAGGTCGCCAAGCAATAAAAAATTCTTGTCCTAGCGACTTAATTGTGCATAAACTATAGATCTTCAAGGGAAGCAGCATAAATAAGGATTAACTAAAGGCGCATCATGAGTGATACATCCACAAAAATTGGAATTATCGGGGCTTCTGGATATGGAGGGGTTCAGCTAGTTCGACTTCTGTTAGAACATCCTCAAGTAGAAATTGTTTATTTAGGTGGTGATAGTAGTGCGGGAAAACAATATAGTTCAATCTATCCCCACTTAGGTCACTGCGTCGATCTTAATATAGAAAAAATAGACCTCGATGAAGTTGCTGCTCGTTGTGAAGTAGTATTTTTAGGATTACCAAATGGTTTAGCTTGCGATATTGCACCGATTTTAATCGAAAAAGGCTGCAAGGTGTTAGATCTTTCTGCTGACTATCGCTTTAGTAATTTGACGACATATACCAACTGGTATAAAAAAGAAAGAGAAGATCTAAAAACCGCCTCGGGGGCTGTTTATGGCTTACCAGAACTACATCGCCAGCAAATAAAACAAGCTAAATTAATTGGTTGTCCTGGGTGCTATCCTACCGCGAGTCTTTTAGCTTTAGCCCCACTGCTCAAAAATGGGCTAATCGATGCTACTACAGCAATCATCGATGCTAAATCGGGTACTTCTGGCGGTGGGAGACAGGTAAAAACAAATATGCTGTTAGCTGAAGCAGATAATTCTCTTGGTGCTTATGGAGTAGCCAGCCATCGCCACACCCCAGAAATCGAGCAAATTTGCAGTACTTTGGCTCGTCAAGAAGTTACGGTGCAGTTTACACCTCATCTAATTCCTATGGTTAGAGGAATCCTCTCAACGGTATACGCCACCCTAAGAGATCCAGGCTTAGTAAGAGAAGATTTAATTACGATCTACAATGCCTTTTATCGTGCTTCCCCCTTTGTCAAAATTTTACCCAGCGGGATCTATCCCCAGACAAAATGGGCTTGTGGTACTAACCTCGCCTACATAGGCATTCAGGTAGACCCTCGTACTGGTAGGGTAATTGTCTTATCAGCTATAGATAATCTAATTAAAGGTCAAGCGGGTCAAGCAGTACAGTGCATGAACCTCATGATGGGCTGGAATGAAGATCTGGGGCTACCCAAGCTGAGTTTTTATCCTTAAGATAGAAACTTTGTTAAGGCATTAAATAATAATAGCTATGAATCGTAAACTCGCATTTTTAACTGGTGTTTTATTCTGGTGTCTGACCTCACCAGCTTTGGCTGAAGATACTTTAGAGAAAATTCAGCGTAAGGGAGTTTTAAATGTAGCTATTAGAGAAGATGCAGCCCCTTTTGGTTATTTAGATGCTAATGGAAACTTAAGGGGCTATTGTTTAGATTTTTTTGCCCTTTTAGAAAAACAGTTACTCAAACGTTTAGACCGCAATAGCTCGAGCATTAAACTATTTAAATCTATACCAGCTAATCGCTTTGACTTAGTAGCTAGAGATATAGTAGATCTTGAATGTGGCCCTAATACGATACGTCCAGATGTTCCAGAAAATACTGCTTTTTCTACCAGCTTCTTTGTTACAGGAACGCAATTTTTAGTTGAAAAAGATAACTCAGCCAAGATCGATCGCGATTCAAAAGATTTAGTATTAGGTGTAATTAGCAATACCACCACCGAACAACTCCTCAATCGACGCTACCCCTCAGCAACTCTGCGAAAGTATCGAGGCGTAACTGCTAGATCTAGAGGTGTACAAGCGGTAGCCCAAGGACAGATTGATGCTATGGTCAGTGATGGTATTTTATTAATAGCAGAGGCACAAAGACAACAACTGTCTGCTGCTGAATATGTTCTCGAACCTGAGATTCCTTTAAGTTGCGATCGCTATGGGATGATTATCCAAAGTAACGACCCCGAATGGCAAGATTTTGTTAATTCAGTAATCGATAGTCCCGAAGCAAAAGCTTTATCTAACGCTTGGTTTGGTCGCATTCGGGTCACTCAATCTCTTTCCGACCTTTGCGAATAAATATTAAGATAACTGTTTACTGTTTACTGTTTACTGTTTACTGTTCACACGGGTGGTATGCTCGAACTATTAGGAATAATTAATCTAGATGAAGCAATTCAAGATTGGGTAATCTCTACTAAAGTATTGCCTGCCAATATCGAGTACGTCCTGAAACCACATTCAATACTTGGTTCACCTGCGATCGTAGCCTCAGCGGGATCTAAGCAACACAGAATTAATGCAGATTGCGTAGCGAAGCGATGCCAGCAGGCTTATCGTTTTAAATATTCGGGTAG
This sequence comes from Waterburya sp., assembly GCA_965214815.1. GTDB lineage: Bacteria > Cyanobacteriota > Cyanobacteriia > Cyanobacteriales > Xenococcaceae > Waterburya. Next base: position 4,508,360 of record CBDCCL010000002.1, on the reverse strand, counting down.
GATCGACTGGCAAAATCCTCAAGCACCAGCCTTTGGTTTTCCAGGAACAGCAGTAGAGTTTAAATTTACAGGTACTAGTCTCAAACTCAAACTGTCTGAAGATAAGTGGAATAGCGGAAACTATATTGATGTTTATTTAGATGACAATCTCAACCCGATAACTATCGAGCTAAAACCAGGAGACGAGCCAATTATATACAACATAGCCGAGGGTTTAGAAGATAAGGTTCATCATGCAACTGTAGTTAAACGTAACGACTACCTTACAGGAGAGTTTAGTTTTCACGGCATAATTATCGACGGGCAATTGCTAGCAGCCGAACCCGACTCAAAACGCAAGATAGAAGTCTATGGAGATTCTATTTCTGCTGGTGCTGCCGTAGAATACCAACAAACAGGGGTAAAAGATCCTTCAGGCAAAAATTATCATTTATCCAATGCTTACTATAGCTATGCGTCGATGTTAGCTAGAGATTATGATGCAGAATTATCCATAGTAGCTCAATCGGGAGCGTCTTTGATGAATGGCTTTGGCTCTTGGGAGCGTGGTACGGGTGCGGAAGCTTTTTACAATAAATCCAAGCCTTTAAAAAATGCTGGCAACTGGAACTTTGACCGATATACTCCAGATCTGGTAATTATTGCTTTAGGTCAAAACGATTCGGGAACTATTCGCATTGGTAGAGACGTGACTGCCGAAAGTTGGAAAAACCACTACAAACAGCTTATTGCTAATCTGAGAATCCAGTATCCCAATTCCTATTTTATCGGGATGTTCCCTAATATGTACCACGATCGGGCCTGGGATGATTATATCGTAGAAGCGATCGCCGAATACCGCGCCGAATATAACGACGATCGCGTCTTTTCTTTGATTCACGAACAAGTCACCCCAGGACATCCCCGCATCAGGGAACAACGGCAGATGACAGATACTCTAAAAGAGTTTATCGATACCACCCTGACTGACAATGGTTTTAACTGGGATGTGGCTAATTAACGCGATCGGGTAGAGAAGATTTTTAGCAAAGCGCGATCGCACAACCCAGAGGATTTTATAGACACGGCTAATTACTTAAAATAGAAATAACCATTATTTCAGCGAGTAAAAATAATATTATGATTTATAACACAGAAGAATTACAACAAAAGCTAGCACGATTATCTCCCGAACAACTTAATGCAGTCGGTCAATTTGTCGAGTTTCTGGAATATAAACAGCAGCCAGCTAAATCTGATCCAATGACCAACGAAGACATAGACAGAGTAGTAGCATCTTATCGTCAACAGAACAAACCTTTACCTATTGGTTTGGCTAAAGGTGAATTTGTCGTTCCTGAAGATTTTAACGATCCTTTGCCAGATGATATTTTAGATTTATTTGAGCCTAAATGAGAATTTTAATAGATACACACATTTTTCTTTGGCTAATTGATGATATTGAACAATTAACAATTAACAATTCCCTAATGAAAATTCTCAACCAATAAATCTAAATGCGATCGCTCGTGAGTAGCCATAAGAGACAGGCGAATACGGCTAGTCGGAACAGTTGGAGGACGAATCGCGGGAGCAAAGATACCTGCATCCATAAGCTGTTGAGCTTTGTCTAATGCTGTTTGAGGAGTATTGAGGTTAATACAAAGGATAGGTGATTGAGAGGGTAATAACTTTGATGCTAACTGTTGTTTGAGGTAATTAATATTCTGCCACAGTTGCTTTCTGCGTTGGGGTTCTTGTTTAACAATTTTAATTGCTTCGGTGGCTGCTGCGGTATCTGCCGGTGATAAAGCGGTAGTGTAAATCCAGCTTGCTGCACGATTACGCAAAAAGTCGATTAAACTTGCACTACCTGCAACGTATCCTCCCAGACTACCCAAAGCTTTACTTAAAGTACCGATCTGAATTAACTTAAATCCAGTACAGCCAAAGTGTTCGACACATCCCGCACCAGTATCGCCCATAACTCCCGTAGCGTGAGCTTCATCTACAAGTAGCATACATTCAAATTCTTCGGCGATCGCAATTAATTCAGGTAAAGGACACAAATCGCCATCCATACTAAAGACACTATCGGTAGTAATTAAACATCGACGATACAGGGTGCGGTTAGCTTCTAACTTATTACGTAAATCTGCAACATCATTGTGTTGATAGTCAATTGCGGTTGCGCCACTCAGTATTGCTCCTTTTTTCAGACTAGAGTGATTATATAGATCGCCTAAGATTAAGTCTCGTTGTCCGACTAAAGCCGATACCGTACCTAAGTTGGCTAAATAACCCGAACTAAATACTAAAGCAGCCTCGGTTTGTTTCCAAGAGGCGATCGCATTTTCCAAATCCTGATGCAAATCTTTATGTCCACTGAGTAACCGCGAACCAGTGCTACCTGTACCATAAGCTTGTGTCGCCCCCACAGCAGCTTGAATCAATCTTTCGTCTCCTGCAAGTCCTAAATAGTCGTTGCTGGCAAAATTTACTACAGGATTTCCTAATAATTCTACTACTGCTCCAGGCTTACCAGCTATCGCCTTTACCGAACGATACCAATTAGCCCGATGGATGGTATTTAATGATTTATCTAGCCAGCTATACGCATTTGACACTATAGATTTAGCCTATATTGTTCTTTGAATCGATTGTTAGATTTCAGAGCTTCTCAGCCACTACGTTAATATCTATTTATCTATTCAAACAAGAAAGGGCAATAAATTACTTCGATCTTAGTAAATTATCACCTGACAATTCTTCTATTTCCATATCGCGATCGATATTATCTATTTTTGGCGACTATTAATCGTAGCTACAGCAACTGGTCTACCAACAAACATCAACGCTAATAACGCTAGCAAATGCACCGACCAATGAGCAATGACCAAACCCCAAATCAAACAAGTAACCGACATTCCTACCGCCAGCAAAGCAAAAATATCGTTATCAGTACGAAGATAAATAACAATACTAGCTATAGCGGTAACAAGTAGTAACAGAGGGAACATAGGCTTAATCCGATTAAATTAATAATTACTTACCGATTTGAGCTTGAATTACCTAAATAACCTTCTTAGTAATTTCAATCTATCATTCGATATAAGATAAACTGAACTTATTTATTTGATAACCTCTGTTTATCTCTTATTTCAATTTAACGCACGATCCCCGTAGTATTCTGCTATTAATGAGCAACCCACAAATATCGTTAAACTTCTTCATATAAGTTAAAAATTTAGCTATTTATAGCAGTACTAAGGAATATTTATGACTAGTAAATTAGATAAAATCAATTTTTATCTAGTTAACTTAAGCTTTCTTTGCTCTTCCAAAAAATCTAAAAGCCAATCTTTCAAGTGACAGGTAGCTCGACAATCATCCTCGTTATAGCTCAAAATCAATTCTAGTAAAGTTCGATCCTGGGTCTTTAGCCATCGATCGTACCAGCAAACAGATTGATCCCCACTACCTGTAGTTTCGCGCCAATAAAAACCAATCCAGTTGGCTATAGCCTTTAAAGAATAGCTTTCTACAGGAAAAATAACGGCTTCTGTTACCCAACGATGAAGATCTACTAGGCGGGATAACACTTCTTTTTTTTGTTCTTTGGGTGTGCCATAAAGTCTTGCCAAACGTTTAATAGTGTCGGCTTCATATTCAGAATAATGAAATATGGGTGCATCGGGATAAAGAGCAACAAAATCTAGAAATTCTTGCCAAATTTTGCCTTCATCTTCTAAGTTTTCTGCAAGAAAAGCATGAAACTTTTCGATGTTATTAGCTCGATCTACTAGCAATACTCCTAACAGGTAATCAGTTTGGCGTTCGGGTTCGGCTTCAATATCAAAATATAGCTCGATCGCACTACTAGGAATCGGTTGAGTATTAACCAGATCGAAACTATGATTGACTAAAGGGCGATTGTTCTTGAGAGCAGTAATTTGTTGTTTTAACTGTCGTGCAACTTGGTAGCCCAATGTTTCACCGAGTTCGGCTTCGGGAAAAGCAATTAGAGATTCAACGGTATCAATTCCAAGTTCCTGTAAATATTCATAGCGTTTGGGTGTTACTCCAGGAATAAGAGATAAATGCCGTGTAGACTTTGCTATTTCATGACAATAGCCGTACCAGCTACAGAGACTGCATCGTTGACGGGAAATAAAAACCTCTGGTTCTCGATGATTAGCCAACATCGTCAAACACTCAGCAACGGTATGCTGCATTTTACCGATCCAGTGATTTAAATCAATGTGATGGTTGTCATGTTCTTTTAAAATTAATTGCGATCGCGTTGGGGTGGTTTCTTGAATAATGCTTAAAAGTCGAGCATGAAAAGCAGCAATCAGCTTGTATTCGGGTTTGGGCTTACGACCGAATTTGATATTTACAGGAACATATTCCCAGTCGCCAAAGCGAGAGAAACCTGTCTGCTTAATCAATAAACTCGGCGCAGCGGTGAAGATAGTTTTTGATAAGACTTCTTGCTGAATATCTTCAATTTGGGCTAAAAATAACTCATCTGCTACTTTTTGCCACTCAGAAAAGGTAACGCTTAAAGTCCCTCTAACAATGCAGCTTACTCCTTGCTGCATTAACTCTACGGTTTGAGCTGCATTTAGCTGCCAATCTCTACGGGATGCTTCTGGTCGAGCGCACGAAAGCGATCGCTCCCAAATGACGTTACGAATATGAGCTTGGTTTTCTCGTTTTAACTTTAATACAAAGTCTTTGTCAGGGTCTTTTTGTTGGGGTAGCCCGTGTATTTCTAAAAAAGTACGACGATTACAGCGTTTATAGTTGAGTAAAAGTTGGTCAGAGATTAGCATGGTTTTGTTGCCAAGCAGGAAAAAAGAACAAAGAACGATAATTTCCTGTTATGCCGTAAAGCATTACCAACCGAAATATGTCGTCGCCGAATATTTAATAATAAATGTAGATATACTAACAATGGTTCGCCACAGAGCAAGATATTACTTATGACTAATAGTTTATCTAAAACAGACCTCAAAGATCACCGTCAACAATTTCCTGGACTAATTAATAAGAGTTATTTTAATTTTGGTGGTCAGGGAACTATGCCGAATAATGCCTTGACAGCAATTATCGATACTCATAAATACATTCAGGAAGTAGGGCCATTTTCAGGCAAAATTAATAGCTGGCTAACCGATAAAATTAATCTGTTACGGGAAGCGATCGCCACTGAGTTAGGTACGACGACCGAAACAATTACCCTAACCGAAAACGTCACCGCCGGCTGTAATATCGCTCTGTGGGGGGTAGAATGGCAGCAGGGCGATCGTATTTTGATGACGGACTGCGAACACCCAGGCATTATCGCGACGGTAGAAGAAATTAGCCGACGCTTTGGGGTAGAAGTAGATACCTGTTCGATTATGGATACGCTCAATAGTGGCGACCCTGTAGAGGTAATTCGTAGCCAGCTAACAGAAAACACCCGTTTGGTAGTTTTGAGTCATTTACTCTGGAATACTGGTCAAGTATTACCGTTAAAGGCGATCGCTCAAGCTTGTCATAATTATCCTGCCTCCAAAACTATTAGAGTCTTGGTAGATGCAGCCCAGTCCGTAGGTTCGCTCGATCTAAATCTGCCAGAATTAGAAATTGACTACTATGCCTTTACGGGACATAAATGGCTCTGTGGCCCTGCAGGAGTAGGTGGACTGTATATAAGTAAGTCGGCGTTTGCGGAGTTAGATCCCACCTTTATTGGCTGGCGGAGTGTAGAAATGGACGATCGCGGAAAACCAATCGCCTGGAAACAAGACGGAAGCAAGTTTGAAGTAGCAACTTCAGCCTATCCCGAATATGAAGGCCTCAGAAGCGCGATCGCAACACATCAAGAGTGGGGTGATTCAGGCGATCGCTATCAGAGAATTTGTGAGTTGAGTAAATATCTCTGGTCACAACTACAAAATATTGAACAGGTAAGCTGTTTAAAAGATACGCCCCCCGAAGCAGGATTAGTTTCTTTTCAGGTTGCGGGAGTAGAACACAAGCAGTTAGTCAATACTTTAGAAGAACAAGGCTTTTTACTAAGAACTATTGCCGATCCTGACTGTATTCGCGCCTGCGTGCATTATTTAACTTTGCCTGAAGAAATCGACCGTTTGTTAAATGCGATCGCAGAAAGTATTTAAACAATGAGCAATGAGCAATTATCAATGTCCATTGCTCGTTATTGACTGTTGACTGTTCTAAATTACTTCCTCAATTTCGGTAGTTTGAGCCATAGGTGCAGCGATAGGGAGTTCTTCGACTTCAGGAAGTTGTTCGAGTAATAAGCGAGAAGATTGATTTCCTCCTGATAAGCGTTTCAATAGCTTGGGTCTGGGATCGTGAATTAAATAATAAATTTCATCTCCTACACGCCATTCTTCATCCGCTACCGCTACCTGTAAGCTACTGTTGCGTTTAATTAACAGAGGTAGCATTTCCCCCGCCCGAATCAATGCTTGTAAGTGAGCTAGTTTGAAATGAAAATCAACCTCTTTAAGAACCGTTTTACCCAATTTAATTTGCTCGTCTTCAATATAATTATTCCAAGTTTTGATTTGTAGTTGTGGAATAAATGCCTGAGCGACCTTTTTACTGTTGTTGTCTGTACTGTTTTTAGTAAATGCTGCTAATACTTTTGGCGGTTGAAATTCTTCCAACGCCCTTTGAGCTAAGACTAGGTTAACCTCGCCATTATTAGTCAAAGCTAGGAAAGTTCCCATCGATTCGATCCCCGCTTCTGTCAGAACTTCTGTATCGAGTGCGCTGCTTTGAAATACAGTCAGATTATCTGCTTCGGCTTTTTGACAGGCTTCAGGATCTGTATCGATCGCGACTACAGACTCACCTAATTGCTGATACAATCTTCCCATAAAGCGTCCTAAGGGGTTGCAGCCGATAATTACCGCTCCTCCAACGTTGTTAGAGGTAATTTTGAGCCAATTAGCTACCCATCGCGCCGTCAAACCCTGGAAAAAGACCGTCATCAAAATAGTCAAAAATACTAAAGCTTTAATAGCGTCTCCACCATTAATGCCTTTTTCCGTCAACAAAATAGCAAACAATGAAGCCACAGAAGCAGATACAATTCCTTTGGGAGCAATCCAGGCGAGAAATATTTTTTGTCGCCAGTTCAGATTACTATTCCAAGTACAGATAACAATACCAATTGGTCTGACTACCAGCATTAAGACAAACACCGCGCCTACACTACCCCAACCCAGAGCAATAACACTGGCAATAGACAGATCGGCAGCTAGCAAAACAAACAAGACAGAGACACATAAAACAGTTAGCTGACCTTTGAACCTTTTTAATAGTCTCTCTTCTGGAATTGAGGAGGCTTTAACGACAATTCCTGCTACAACGGTTGCCATCAAGCCAGATTCACCGCGTAAACTCTGTGACAGTCCAAATAGTCCCCAGACCGCTGCTAGAACGACCAGGTTTTTGAGTTCATCGGAAAGGCGATCGGCCTGCTTGAGAAACCATCCTAACAACCAACCCCCAAGTGCGCCAACTAATGCTCCTGTTCCTAAACGCAACGTTAAACCGCTGATAATATCTATTGGAGCTGCGTTAGTATTGATGATAGTATTCAGAACTACTACTGCTAGGATCGCACCTATTGGATCGATTAATACTCCCTCTCCTTCCATTAGGGTTGCTACCTGTCGGTCTACTCTAACCTGTTTTAGTAAAGGTCCGATAACCGTAGGACCAGTAACTACTACCAAAGAAGCATAGAGAAAAGCGATCGACCAAGGAAACTCGGCTAGCCAATGGGCTGCCATGCCTCCCCCTACCAGGGTAATTAAAGTACCGATGGTAACTAAATTACGTAAACTGTTTGATACCTTTCCTAACTCTCTTAATTCTAAATTTAATCCACCTTCAAAAAGAATAATAGCTACAGAAAGGGCAACTAATACTTCTAGACCTATACCCAAATCATAAGGATGAAGTATGTTTAAACCATCTCCTCCTAATAGAATTCCAAATAGCAACAAGAAAACGATGCTAGGAACTTTGGCATATTCAGCTACTACCTGTGCGGTGATCCCTGCAAGAACGGCAATGACTATTTGTAGGGTAATTTGAAAAGATCCTTCCATAAGCTTAGTTAAAGATTAGCGTCCCGTGCAGATTGTCCGTTGAATTACTAGATAAAACCAGTCGCTCGACATGATTTGGACTCGACTCGTTTATTCAATAATTTAGATATATTTACTCGATTCAAAACTCAACCCATATCGAAGTCAAACAAGTAATTAATTTTAACTCAAGTTAGTATTTTTATAATTTTGAAACATCTTAACATTATCAATCGATTCGCTCTACATATAGAACCTCGCCCCAAGCATTATTTAAAATATTATTTTGATATCGATCCTAACCTAAAGAGATAAACTGATGAAGAAGTTAACTACGAAATAGATTACTTAAAAAATTGCTCTTATCTTTATTCTGTTGCAGTTAATGCGATTTAAGAATCTTTTAGGTAGATATTTTAGTTCTAAACTGATACCAAATTAATTAAACATCGACTCTACACTATAAAAGTGTATGTTTTAATGAAGTGAACGCACTTGGGGATCTTACAAGCGAAGCGAGGCGCACCTGGGGGTTTCCCGAACGTAGCCCGCGCTTTAAGAAGGGTGTTCTGTTCACTCTATATTTTGCTCGACCTAATTACCAACGCAATTCCTTTATCGATCTTACACCGCCTTTATTTATGCCATCTCGTCCTAAATCTATTTGGAGACGCTCACCCAATAAACTGCGTCAAAGCGAAATCTGGCTAGAGTGCCTTTGCTATGCTGGTCTGTTCGCCGTGGCATTAATTTTGTTCTTAGTTAATTTAGGCAGCTTACCTTTGCTGGATATGTATGAAGGGACTCTGGCACAAGTTGCTAAAGAAATCTATCAAAGTACACCAAGCTCATTAAACTGGATATTTCCTAGTTTGTGGGGAAAAGTTTATTTAGAACAACCGCCTCTGGTACACGATTTCGTAGCGATCGCCTATAGTATTTTTGGAGTTAATGAATTTGCAACTCGTTTACCTGGAGCATTGTTGGGTGCTATTTCGGTAATTTTAGTCTACAGCATTGGTCGCGAGATTTTTGTAGCTCGTTTGCCTGCTTCGTTTTCGGCTTTGGTCTATATAACTTGTTTACCCGTAGTGCGTTACGCTCGTCTGGCAAGCCTGGACGGAGCTTTATTATGCTTCGGACTTTTAACCGTCTGGGGGATGTTGCGATCGCGTCGCGATTTGAAATGGTCTTTGGTCGTTGGAATTGGTCTGGGGTTGGCAAGCCTAACTAAAGGACTGTTTAGCATACAGTTATTGGCGATCGTTATCCTGTTTTTACTGTGGGATACACCGCGATTGATTACCTCTGCATACTTTTGGGTAGGTCTAATTCTAGGATCTGCTCCTGGGATTGCTTGGTATGTTTGGGGCTGGTTTCGCTATGATGAATTTGTCACTGCCAAAGAGTTTTGGAAGCTGTTTTTGGGTCAAACTGCTCCTTCAACCTTGGAGCTAGGATTTTCTGCCCAGTACTATTTATTACAAACTCTACAATATATTTTGCCCTGGTCGATTGTTATCTTTACCGGTCTAAAATCCCTCGAACGCAATCTTCATTGGGGATGGGCAAAGCTACTTATAGTATGGATTGGGGGTTATTGTACTTTAGGGTTTTTAGTACTTCATCAAGATTACTGGTTGGTTTTACCTTTGTATCCAGCATTAGCATTGTTAGCAGGAAGACAGTTAAATTTTATCTGTAATTTACCGAGCTATGTTGCCTATCCCCGTATCTGGGTTTTTGGCTTTGCTTTAATGTCAGTCGCAGCAGCCCTTGCGGGATTATATTGGGGACTAAGCAACGATCGAGATTTTTATCTTCCGTTTATTTGTGGCTCTTTATGTATTACTTTTGCAGCAACAGCAGCTACTATAAATCGACAAGATCGGCAATTTATTCCGCTGTTGTTTTGGGGGCTTTTAGTCTCAATTTTTCTGCTAGTTATTTCTCCTCATTGGATCTGGGAACTAAAGCTTGCAGAACCAATTAAACCAGTCGCCAATTTGGTTCGACAGCATACTCCGCCAAACCAGATTGTTTACAGTTCGATGTCTACGGTACGTCCTAGCCTAAATTTTTATAGCGATCGGCAAGTTATTCCTCAGTCAATTGACGAATTAAAGCAACATTGGCAGGAAACTTCTCAGGTTTATTTATTGATTGACTCGATGAGTTTGAAGCAATTAGATCTTCCTCCACAAGCAATTGTTCAAAGTCGTTCCCGTTTGAAATGGATATTAGCCATTAAAAAGCCTTAAGTTGAAGTAACTCATATTTACTAACATTAAGCGTATTTTATTTACTGTGAAGTTGGGATTTGAAAAAACTCTGAAAAAATTTAGCTGCAATTCAATCTTGACGTATTTAAGATACTATTCAAATAGGTTGACTTTATACAAAGAAGGAAATTATTCTGTTGGGCTGCGTTCGGCTTCTTCATCCTTCGATTTTAAATATTTTTTAGAATAAAGTGGAGGTCGAACGCTCGATGCTGTTTTCTTAGCTCGATCTCCTCATACAGAACCTAATTCTTGAAAAGCGAAGATTTTCTATTCTATTAAATAGGTTTCAAAAATTAGTTGCAGCTTATTCTTCATCATCTACGCCGATTTGTCGCAGTTGAATGTGTTTTCTGCCTAGAGTTATTTCAAACTCGTCTCCTTGTTTTAAACCCATTTTTTTAGTGTATGCCGAACCAATCAACAAGTTACCATTCGACTGAACGCTAATCCGATAGCTAGCGGAACGACCGCCTCTACCCTGTCCGTTAGAAGTACTATCCAACTCAATTCCTTCGGCATCAATTAATGCATTGAGGAATTTCATCATGTTTACTCTTTCTACACCATTTTTAGTGACTGTATAGTAGCCACATTCTTTAGCTTTTTCTTCTTTTGAGAGATTGCCTAGCTCTTTTACTTTCTCAATTAGTTTGGGACCGACCAAAGGTTGTGGTTGAGTTACTTTTGCCATTAATTTGAAACAACTAAAAATTTATTTGGTTTACAGTTTTACTTTCAGCTAAGGTTTAGATCGAGCTGATTTTTTTTAAATTTTGCTATCTTCACTTAAAACTATATTACACTTATTGAGCATAATTAACTAAATAAAAAATTAAATTTCAACTTCATCGATCTTTTGGTAACTTATCAAAATTTATTTTACTAAATTTAGCAAAATAATATTGACGAAGTGAACGCGCTTGTGAATCTTTTAAAGGCGGGGTACTGTTCACTCATACAAATAAAATTTATGCTAGCAGTCGAAAAAAACTATGAAACTAACAACTCGCGGTCATTATAGTGTCAAGGCATTATTAGATCTCAGCTTACAACCTGAATATCGCCCGACTTCAGTAAAAACGATTGCTCAAAGGCAAGATTTGCCCGCACCTTATTTAGAAAAACTGTTGATTGAAATGCGAAGAGCAGGCATCGTTAAATCAGTTCGTGGAGCAAAAGGCGGTTATCAGCTAGCTGCTAAACCCGAACATATTTCTTTAGGCAAGATTTTAGAATCTGTTGGCGAAACTGTCGAACCTTTGCCCAACTATTCTGCTGATAATAATTTGGCGGAAGATTGGGTTACTTTTAGTCTGTGGCGAAGACTACATCAAAAGTTAAAAGAAGCGTTATACAATATTACTTTAGCCGATCTATATTATGATGCTCGTAGCTGGCAAGCTGCCCAAGGAGAAGAAAATAACTTTATAGTTTAATTAATAACTTTCGTTTCTATGTCTACACCAACAGAGACGCTAACTTGTGAAGGGGGTTGTCATTGCGGTGCGGTTCGATTTCAAGTATTAATCGATCGCTATACGGTAGAAGACTGCAACTGCTCTATCTGTCGTAAAAAAGGTTTTTTGCATTTAATAGTCCCCCCTGAAAATTTTACTCTACTTAAGGGGCAAGATAGTTTGAGTTGCTATACCTTTAATACCAAACTAGCGCAACATACCTTTTGTTGGATTTGTGGCATACATCCTTTTTATCGCCCGCGCTCTCATCCCGATATGGTAGACATTAATATCCGTTGTTTGGATGAAAATTTAAGCGATCGATTTACCATTAGACATTTCGACGGACAAAATTGGGAAGATAATGTAGAACAAATTCGATAATTATTCAACGCCAGACATTTTGACGATTTTAGCAGTGCCATCGAGCTTAATTTTATCACTAGCAGCCCTCGAAGATTATATAGTCGGCGATCCTTGGGGTTGGCTACATCCCGTACAAGTTATGGGTTGGGCGATTCAAAAATATACTGATACAGCCTTAAAATTTTGTCAGATAGGTTGGCAACGGCGTATTGCTGGAGTATTTTTAGGCTTAATTTTAATTATTGGTAGTGCAGTAGCAGGGTGGTTTATAGTCTGGAGCTTTACTAGTATTTATCCCCTATTAGGAAATATAGTAGCGATCGTTATTTTAGCTAGCTGTTTTGCTGGAAAAAGCTTAAGAATCGCGGTGCAGGATGTTCTAAAGCCATTAAGCGAGGGAGATTTAATAAGTGCAAGATCTCGCTTGAGTTTGTATGTAGGAAGAGACACGGATAATCTATCAGAATCAGAAATTCTGCGAGCGTTGCTAGAAACTATAGCCGAAAACACGGTAGATGGAGTTACCGCGCCTTTGTTCTATGCAATTATTGGCTCTATTACTCCTATAGGTGCTGTTCCTTTGGCTCTAGCTTATAAAGCTGCCAGCACTTTAGATTCTATGGTAGGATACCGCCTGGAACCATATAACGATCTCGGCTGGTTTAGCGCACAGTTAGAAGATCGCTTAACCTGGATTCCCTGTCGTTTGACCGTATTAACTCTAAGCTGTTTTTCTGGCAAACCATTAGAAGTATTGGCTGTTTGTCGCAGAGATGCAGTTAAAGATCCTAGTCCAAATTCTGGCTGGAGTGAAGCTGTCTATGCTGCAATTTTAAAAGTACAGTTAGGGGGAAAAAATACCTATCAGGGAGTAGTTAAAGAAAAACCTCTATTAGGAGATGCCTTAGAATCAATCTCCATAGCCAAGATCGAACGCGCTTGTGGTTTAACTCGGTATTGCTTTTTAACCTGGTTGGCGATTGCGATCCCCGCCGTAGGCATCGTTTCTCTACATTTTATTTAAAATTGCCTCGACCTCAAGTTAAATGCTCGCTATAGTAGATATCTCAAACAAGCTAGACCAGAAATTTAGGAAGTTTTGATGATTGTGTAGCATATAATACACATTTTACGACCGATCGCAAGTCAGAGCGTTATACTATTTTAGGAATGGTCGAGCAGAGATGTAATATTTTAGCTGCGATCGATAACTCTTAGTAATTTATAGCACTTAAGAAATAAATTATACTGCATACTTATTAAAGTAAAATTTTAAGATATTTTTACTTAATTAATTAGATTTGTTAGCTAATCTATTAAAGCTATTGCGCTCTCAAATTAATTAAAGATTTATTGTGCCAAATTCATCTATAGCTAATGTAATCTGCTGCTAAATTACAAACATCACATTAGTAATTGGAAAGAGAAGTTGCAGAAAACACAGTGAAAACAGCAGACAAAACCAGAATTGTTACATAGATCACAACTACTCAAGTATTAATCTGTTAGAAAAGAGTCCGAGAAAAATTTGTTAGCAGTAGTTTAAATATTGCTAGCTTAACATTTCTCACTCATATCTTTAAACAAACTTCATACTAATTAGGTGATCTTGCTCATGCGTAATAGTAAGCAAATAGTGGAAAATAATATTTAATAAGTGGTTAATCAGTCAACAGCTAAATATTTTAAGCGTAGCTGGAGCTATTTATTAAAAGCTAATTTTATTGCTAAATATTTTCTGAAGCTTAAAATAGCATTTTTTAAAACGTTTCTACGTAGATAGATTTAGACATTCGCTTTTTTTGTTCGATTGTTACAGCCAACAAATTATTACAGTGAAGGAGTTAGCCATGAGTTTAGTACAACACACATTGAAAATGCATTTTGATTCTTGGATCGAGCAAATCCAACAATACCTTCGTTTGAACCCTACTAAAAAAGGCAAAATAGACTTACTTGCTCCATTGCGCCAGAGGTTAGATAAGATCGAGATTGGCGATCGCAACTTTGCCCACCGCATTTGTAAGCTTATCCCCAGTCAATGTCCTTTTGAACGCGAAATCAAATTATTGGGTCGCACTATCATCAAAATTCCCCCTATGTGCAAACTAAATCCCGTTTACAATGAGCTAATTGCTTTGCGTTTTCGGGCGATTTGTTATTTAGCTGATATATGTGGAGAAGATGTAAGCGTCTACTGCTAAGATGCACTATGAATAGTCATCTTTCTATAACAGACCATCGTGGCAATTATCGCGCTTAAGGCTTGGTATTTAGAGCAGTACGAACCAATTAGAGAAACAATCAAAAAACCCTGCACTCTACGCCTCAGTAGAAACAGCTTATTAAAGACAGGCTTACGTGCCGACTTTTTAGACGATCGCACCGAGGTAGAGGGATCGGATTGGTTTGAAAGGTATTTGGAAGGTAAAACCGTCGAATTTTATCTTCAGGGAAGTGGAACTTATATAGTTTCTAATATCGATTTGGTGTCCCAAGAAATTTACTTTACAAAATGCACTAGTATCTCTGGACTAGAACCGATAATTTACTATAGCCCTCAAAACCACGACCGCTCTGCCAATGAAGCTATCACCTCTACTTTAAATCATATTGTCGATGACTTAAGTGAGCGATCGCGAATCCCCCTAAGCTTAGAAGTTACTCCTCGGTCATTAGAATCGCCTCTACGCCTAAGCAACAGCCAGTTTAGAAAAATTACTAAAAGCCTATTATTAATTGCTGATGTTACTCCTATTAGCAGCATTTCAGGAGAACAGCCAGAATTATTAATCGATCCCAATGTTTGCGTCGAGTTGGGTTACGGTATCCAAGATAAGGATAATGGACAAATTCTGCTGCTCAACAGGTCACGTCAAGACCTTCAGGGTAAAATGCCATTTGATATGGCGGGTTATAAGCAACTCAGCTTCACTAGTGAGGAGCGATTGAGCAAGAGTCTACCCAAACTGATTAAAACGCTGTTACAAAGATACAATCTCTTCTAAAAAGTATTCTAGATGACAACAGCTAAATCGTTGTAAATTACTGGCAGGCGATCGGTTAAACTTTTAATTGAGAACTATTCTTATAAAGCTAAAATTTAACCAACCTGCTACAACAACTGAAAAGCCAAATTTTAGTTGTTCAAACAACAAGATGAAACAATCAGTAATTCTTCAGCTTAAAAACATTACCAAAACTTTCCCTCATCGCGGAGTATCCAAGCAAGATCGCGGTAATGTAGTAGTTTTAGATAATGTAAACTTAAGTTTAAAGCATGGAGAATTACTAGGACTGTTAGGTCCTTCTGGATGTGGAAAAACCACTTTACTGAGAGTAGTTGCAGGTTTTGAATCTATATCTCAAGGAACAGTAGAAATAGCAGGAAAAGTAGTCTGTACTAACTGCGACTCTTTAGCAGCGGAAAAACGTAATACTGGCATGGTATTTCAAGACTATGCTTTATTTCCTCATCTGACAGTTGCAGAAAACATCGCCTTTGGCTTGAAAAATCAGAGTAAAAGTATTTTTTCTAACAATAAGGTTCGGATCGCACACAGGGTAGCAGAAGTATTAGAACTGATAGGACTTAGCGGACTTGAAAAACGCTATCCCCATCAGCTTTCGGGAGGACAACAACAAAGAATTTCCCTGGCTAGAGCGTTAGCACCTCAACCAACCTTAATTTTATTAGATGAACCCTTAAGCAACTTGGATGTCCAGGTGAGGTATCGTTTGAGAGCAGAAATTCGTTCTATTCTCAAAGCAGCAGGTACATCAGCTATTTTTGTTACTCACGATCGCGAAGAAGCTTTAGCCATCTCCGATAAAATTGCCGTAATGCGAGGGGGGAAAGTAGAACAGATCGGCACTCCAGAAGAAGTATATCTCAACCCCGCTACCCATTTTGTCGCCGAATTTGTCACCCAAGCTAATTTTTTACCCGCCAGAAAACAAGGAAAAGTTTGGTTAACAGAAATAGGTGAACTAACAGAGTCCAAACTAATTGGAAACAGCAATAAGGTAAAAACTGGAGATTTGACCCTGCGTCCAGAAGATATTACTTTGATTGAAGACCCTAATTCGGCGATCGCAGTTATCGAAAGACAATTTTTAGGTAAAGAATATTTCTATTGTGTAGAAACAGCTTCAGGTAAACGAATTTATGTCCGCACTGGTTTAGATAAAGCGATCGCCATAGGTAGTAGAGTACGTTTATTACTAATAACAACCTCTCCACAAATATTTATTACATCTTCTGAACCAGAAAAACCTGTAGCCTCGGTGTCTATTTAGACTTGGCTAGTCGATCTTTTCTGATAACTGCACGGGGGCGATCGCGACTTAGTAAAAAGTTGTAATTATAGAGACATAGGTAATAAATAAATTTGTAGCCAGCAGAACTTTATTTAGCATGATGTATGAACGATTGGGATTTTCAGCCACCTTCGGAATCTGAGTTAAGCGATCGCCAAGTGGCATCAGAATCGACTCACTTACAAAATAAGCGTGTTGCTTTGTTGGTTACAGGTAGTATTGCAGCACTCAAAGCTCCTCTAATCGCCCGTACTTTACGCCGTCAGGGTGCAGATGTGGTAGCTTTTACCTCTCCAGAAGCCTTAAGATATACCACTATCGAGGCTTTGGAGTGGAGTACTACTAATTCGGTGGTAACCAAGTTAACGGCAAATGCCGAACACCTAAGCGATGATAATCCTTTTGCTGCTTATCTTGTTGCCCCTGCAACTTACAATACGATTAACAAAACTGCATTAGGTATAGCGGATAGCTTAATTACTTCTACTTTAGGTTCGGCTATTGGCAGAATGGAACAGGGTAAAACCCAGGTGCTAATCGCTCCGACAATGCACGGTAGTTTACACAATTCGATCTTGACTCAATCTCTGCAAAAATTAGACCGTATGGGAGTTTATATCATCCCGCCTAAAGTAGCTAACGGCAAAAATAACCTACCAGAAGAAAAAGCGATCGCCTATGCCGTGTGTCGTGCTGTAAGCAAATCTTCTCTTAAGAATATTCCCATCTTAGTTACGGGAGGTCCAACACCCCTACCAATAGACAATATACGACGTTTGACTAATCGCTTTACGGGAAGATTAGGAACCTGTATTGCAGAAGAACTATATTTGCGGGGTGCAAAAGTAAAGCTGATTCACGGACAGGGTAGCTATTCCCCTCCTGACTATCTTCCTCATCAAATAGTTACTACTTATGACGAATACTTTACCGAAGTAATGACACACTTACAGCGACCGTATCGCTTTGGCATCTTTTCGGCTGCGGTAGCCGACTATAAACCTACCCAAGTATTTCCAGGCAAAATACCTAGCGATGGCACGTTGTCTAAAATTGAATTAGTACCTACCCAAAAAGTAATTAGTGAAGTTAGAGCCAAATTTCCTGACTTAGACACGATCGCTTTTAAATATCAAGAAAACATCTCTCACCAAGAATTAATAAATATTGCCGAAGCTAGACTACAGCAGGGTCATCGTATGGTGGTAGCCAACCGAGGAGAAGAACACCAAGCTACAGGCGCACAGGTAGCCTATTTAGTAACCAGAGAACAACCGCCTCAAAAAGCCGTAGGGAAACAAGAAATTGCCAAGGCGATCGCTGATTATTTACAAATAATTAGCAATTAGTATTCCTCGTTCCTTATCCCTTATCCCTTATCCCTTGTCCCTTATCCCTTATCCCTTATCCCTTACTCGCCTTCAAAACTACCGCGTCGATGTCCAGAAAAACTAAAAGACAATAGCAGCACTGTCAAAGCAATAGATAACCCAATCGCCGTTCCCGAAATTAAGATAGTGTCAGAATTTTTAACCGCGATCGCGATCGTTCCCCAAACAAAAACCCCAGCATAGGCGAAGTCTAGCCGAGGAATAGTCACAAAATGAGTAATTAAACCAGCTACCAACAACATAATTACCGTCCACCAAACCGCGCCAATTCCCCAACCAGACCACTGCATAGAGGTTAGAACAATTGCACCATTTAGGATAGTCGCTATACTAATCCAAGCTAAATAAATACTAATAGGAGTACGAATCAACCACCTCGACCATCGGTCAATGCGACCTTTAAAAGGCAAAGACCAATAGGCAGAAATTAAGGGTAGCAAAATACACAACATTGCTATAAATGAAGCAGTATACTGCCGATACAGAAAACAGATTACCCAAATGATTTGTGCTACAGATGCGATCGCCAACTTGTAACCTACCTGACGCATCACAGAATTAGTCCGCTGCGTAGGTAAAGCCTGATATATAGCCAGGCTAATTAATCCCAAATAAATTAAGCCCCAGACTGCAAAAGCATAGCTTGCAGGAGTAATCAGCACTTCACTGAAAATTTGCTGCGATATCCCACCAATAGTTAACCCGTTGGGAGGATTGATATTTGCCCAGATATTCGTCCCAAAAGCACTAATAATGGCAACTAAAGTGACTATTTGTCTGATGATAAGTGATTTACTATTTGCCGTGTAGCGATCGCGCATAAATTAACAGTGATTTGATTATAAAATTAGTTAAATTATAAAAACTGAAATGACAAAACACATCGATGTTTTTGTCTATATTATTGGCTTTTCAAGTCAAACTAATCGAACAGGGGATGATACACTTCCCGAAAAAACTGCTGGTGTTTCGCCGATAATTTCTCAATTACTTCTGGAGGAGTACTGGGTTTGTGATGGCGGACATTAATATGGTTGTAAGCACAAAAAATAGCGACACGAGGATTTTGTGCATTTTGCCAGAAATCGCCAGAATGTCTTACTGCTTCAGAAAATATAACTAATGAACCTGGAGGACAGCTATAGCTTTCCCAAAGTCCTGAATCTCTAGCATCTATACTAGCAACAGGATCGGTGCGTATGTTGTAGTTTGCCTTATGACTACCAGGAATAAAACAAGTCCCGCCTTTACCTTCGATAACTTCATCCAATTCCCAAACTACCCGCGTCATCCCCGCATAAATTCTTCCATCGTGAAAGTTATAAGCATAGTTAGGATTGGTAGTTCGTCCGCCAGCATGAGGTTTCCACTCTCCATCACCAAGCTGTCTATAACTGAGAAAAACATTTTCCAAACGAATTTTAGCAGGATCTGGATCGATTACATCTAGCAATACATTCATTACCGCAGGATGATCTATTAGTCGAGCAAAAGCACCTCCTGGTAAATAACGTTTGTGGGGAGGTAGAGACTCTGGGTTGTCTTTCTGTCGCAGTACAAACTCCGCGATCGCTTTTACTTCATCTGGATCTAATACCGCAGGCTTGACAATATAACCTTTTAAATCGAAGACAATACGGTCATGTTGAGTCATATTTCCGAAAGCAAAACGATTCTGAATCAGTTTAGTCGCTTTTTTGGCAGCATTGCTGCTTTTGGCAGTAATTTTCTGCCTAAGTTGGGATAAATGGCTCATTAATTAGAGGCGATATCTATAATATATAGCAATCCCAGGTCATTCATAAAAATATTTTTTTAATAAACCACGGAGGCACAGAGGACACAGAGGTCAGAAAGAAGAGAGTTTTTCACGAAGTTATCCCCGATTGCTATAGTACCTTAATATACCTTAATCCAAATTTGTTTTTTCTGGCAAATATTATCTTATTTAAATCAATAATATTATTAATACAATTATCATTTTTAAATTTAGTCGCTTGCTAATAATTGAAAGCAACAGTATATTGCTAAATAGATACTGTTGCTAACCTGAAATACTATTAACTTCAAGTGAAAAAACTAGATCGAGCTTAGTTTAATAGACTGTGACTTGATTATGTCAGATAGAGTACGCTGTCGATCTAAATATTCTAAATTGTTAGCAATCTCTGTTTCTATTGCTGGCATTTCTTGCCAACAGCTACGGCAGAACCAATAGTCTCGATGGTTGCTAATATGATGAATTAATTTGTTAGAACAACAGGGACAAACAGCATAGCTTTTCATGGTAAATAACCTCGATGATATATGAATTTATTAATCTTTATTTGGTATCCTTCTGTACAATTGAAGGTTACTAGCAATTCTGAATAATATCTAACTAAAGAACTATTGCTTTAGATAGAGTTCTTCGCTAGTAAATTAAAAAAGCATTCTAAATAAGCGAAAAATCTATATTTCGCAGCGAAAAGTTTTTAAAGTTTACGGAAATACAGTCAAATTATTAAGGTAAATTAATAATTTAAAGCTTTGATAAAGTTGTATTTTCTTCTTATTATATAGTCTGTTTTTTATGTTGAGGGAATATCTTCTTTATATAGATGATATTTTAAAAAAAATTAATAGTATTTATAGCGATCGCAGCAAATACATAAATACTAATTACAAACAAAAAATTTATAGCAAAAAAAATCTTCAATACTTAATGTTATCTAAAAATTAGCTATTGAAGAAAATATATAATTTATTTTTAAAAAACCTCTAGACGAATTACTCTTCTACTTCGATGTTTTCTTCTCCACTCATCATCTCTAGTGTTTCCTTACGTAAGGTTTCTGAAGCATTAATTACTTCTGTTTCTACTTCTTTTTTCACCTCTACTTCTTCACGAACAAAGGCTTTCTTTTCGATGTTGGCGGTTTCTTCATAAACTTTTACTTTAGCCACCGCACCTTCTTCAAAGTTGGCGTCTCCAGGATCGACTTCAATATTTTCTCCACTTACCTGTTTTCTCTTAACTACTACTTTTTCTTTCTGAACAGGTATTTCAACCTCGGCGGTTTCTGTTTCCACTCGTTTACCGATGGTTACTTCTCCAACCTCACGGCGTTGCTTGTCAGTAATCAATCTTTCTTCATAAAGCTTGATAGTTTGACTTTCTTCTGAGGAAATTTGATAGAGTTCGGGTTCATTTTCATAGCTATAGCTATCGCGATCGTAAGAGGCCGTAGAATTTTCATCAGTTGTCATAAACTGACGATATATGTTGCGTATGCCTTCTTCATAATCGTAATCGATTGAACTATCGCTTTGATAAGGAGGTGTCTGTTGCAAAACTTGCTTATCATCAATACCGATTATCGCGACTGAATTATTTTCACCATAAGCACGACATAAACCTACAGGAAGTAGGAATTTTTGTTCACCAAACCATTCACCAGTATTGATGATTAAATAACGAAAATGTCCATAATCATCAACGAGAATGTCTTCAATAGTACCGATCTCTTCTTCTGTATTGGCGATAAATACTGGACGTGAAATAAGATCGTTCTCTAGCGAACTTTCTTGATAATAATCGGGGTTAAACTCGGCAATCGATTGTAAGCTCATAATTGAAGTGTAGTTGAGTGATTTTTTTCAGCATATATAAATTTAAATCGAGTTTCTTCTTCCCCAAGATATATGCCGAACGTGACTAAAGATTGATTTTTTAAAATTACAGTTTATTTGTCGAAAAAACTGCACTGTAGTTTTGCTGTGTAGCTAAAAATTGTCTTAAATATATTCGCTCTTTTTAAGAATTCTGGTGAACTGTTTTTTGCCTTGGAGTGTTGTTACAAAGTAAAGTAAATTAAAATTTGCTACCACGCTTATAAATACCGATCGACAAAAATAGCTACAGGGTAATCGCTAAATCAATTAATGCTGCAAAAATTAAGTCTGAGTATATTAGGAATTTTAACAACGCTATATCTTACGTGCTGTTTGCTAGTACGTTACGGACAAAACAGATTAATATTTGTTCCCGATAGTTATATCAAATCAACGCCACAGAAGTATAGCTTAGAATATCAAGACGTTTGGATTGATGTTGGTGAAGATAAGATTCATGGTTGGTCGATCGCTAGCGCACGGCAAAATGCACCGACTCTGCTATATTTTCATGGCAACGGTAGCAACAACGGAGACTTAGTTGAAGTTGCAGCCATTTTCCACAGTTTAGGAGTCTCTGTATTACTAATCGACTATCGAGGTTATGGTAAAAGTAGTCCAGTATTTCCCAATGAAGCCAGAGTATATCAGGATGCAGAAGCAGCTTGGCAATATCTAACTGACAAACGTGAGATCGAGCCACAAAACATATTTGTTTACGGTCATTCCTTGGGTGGTGCGATCGCCATAGATTTAGCGACTCGACATCCTGACATGGCAGGGACGATTGTAGAGGGAACTTTTACCTCCATGAGAAACATGGCTGGGTTTATAGCGTGGTTGCGAATATTTCCCTTAGATTGGCTGGTGACTCAACACTTCGATTCCATCAGCAAAATAAAATCCCTGCAAACACCCTTATTAATTCTACATGGCAGTGCGGATGACATTATACCCGTAGCTATGGCAAAAGAACTCTTTGCTACTGCCTCACAGCCCAAACAGCTAGTAATTATTCCCGAGGCAGATCATAACGGCTTGCCCCAATTTGGCGATCGCCAATATCTTTCTGCTTTGCAACAATTTATTCAAACCAACCAACAACCTAAAAACCAGAGCGATCGTTAATAATCTTCAATACTTCTGTAGGGGCGAATGGCTATTCGCCCCTACCATGTCGGATCTTCGTAAATGTTTATCGTCAACTCCGAGCGATCGCCTGGAATAGAACTAATACAGGCGCGAGTAGGTTCACCGTCATCAAACTCTACTTCACAAGCATGACAAGAACCCATCAAGCATCCAGTAGGAATAAACACACCTGCTCTTTGGGCTACCTGCAATATAGGTTCACCTGCCTCTGCCTCGACGGTAATATTGTCTGGCTGAAAACAAACTCTGACACTCATAGATCGTGTATTAATAACTTTTAGTAGTAAATAGATAGAAATTCCTTTAAATTTAGATTCTTTTCTACAATGTCGGCTAGGGTATTTAAAGTATGTTCCCTTTGGTCGCGATAGTTAGAGATCCCAGTAGCCAGAGAAGACATTCCTCTTTGTTTGCGTAATTGATTGATCCAAGAGCGTCGCCAAGCACCGTTATCGAACAAACCATGAAGATAGCAACCCCAAACCGACTGACCCGTATCTACTAAGCCCAATCCAGGATCGTCAAAAATAGCTTGATAATCCTCGCCAGTTTCTCTTAAACGACGACTGATGCGACTGCGACCCTGATGAATTTCGTAACCATCTACGGGTAGTCCTGGTTGAGGAAATTGAGAAATTACCTGTCTTTGGCGGGCAACTTTATTAGGTGAAAGGATAGTGGTGATTGGCAATAAATTTAGAGCCGTAAATTCTCCTGGTTCACCTTCAAATCCTTCTGGATCGATGATGCGTTGTCCCAAGATTTGAAAACCGCCACAAATGCCTAATACCGTTCCACCAGCAGCAGCATAATTGATTATTTGTTCTGCCATACCGCTTCTTTCAAGAGCTAATAAGTCAGAGATAGTAGTTTTTGTTCCTGGAATAATAACCGCATCGGGATGCCCCAAAGAATCTTGAATATCGACATAATTGACCGCTACGCTCGATTCTGCCTCTAGAGGATCGAAATCAGTAAAGTTAGCGATTCTCGGTAGTTTAATTACGCTAATGTTGATGTCTTGACTATTACGGCGACGATTTCTTTCTAAAAGATCGAGGGAGTCTTCGGAAGGAAACTGTTGCTCGCTCCAGGGAATTACCCCTAATACGGGAACTTTAGTTTTTGCTTCTAACCACTCAATACCAGAATCTAAAAGCTCTTTTTGCCCTCTAAATTTATTGATTACGACTCCCTTGACAAGCGATCGCTCTTGAGGATCTAATAATTCTAGAGTGCCTACTACATGAGCAAATGCTCCACCTCGTTCGATATCTACTATCAAAATAGTGGGAGCTTTGAGGTGTTTTGCCACCCGCATATTAGTTAGGTCTCGGTGCTTGAGGTTGATTTCCGCTGGGCTTCCTGCACCCTCGCATACCACCAGGTCGAACTCTAAAGAAAGACGATATAGAGATTCTTGAATTACTTCCCAACCAAGATCGAAAAACTTTTCATAATATTCGGTAGCTTTTACCGTTCCAGCAGGTTTACCTTTGATAATTATTTGAGAAGTCATGTTCCCTTGAGGCTTTAATAAAATAGGGTTCATTTCCACTCGCGGAGCAACCCCTGCTGCCCACGCCTGAACTGCTTGGGCATGACCTATTTCGCCTCCTGTTGAGGTTACGTAAGCATTAAGTGCCATGTTCTGCCCTTTGAAAGGAGTAACGCGCCAGCCATGTCGGGCTAGAATACGGCATAACGCAGCAGTCAGAAAGGATTTTCCTGCATGAGATGTTGTCCCGACCACCATTATCGCTTTCATCAATTGCTCCTGTGCTGGAATACTTGGAAAAATATATACACTGTTATAACAGTACTCAATGGTATGAAAAAATAATTTTAGCTCTACTCGGTCGCAATTGAGTTATAGATTAGCCTGTTCTGGCGATCGCCTTTTAAGCATTATCTAAACAGCAATCTCTTGTTTAATGCGGAAAACCGTATTTTACTCGGATTATAGGACTGCTTTACAATAGATAATATAAATAAATTATTAATCCACCCCGTTAAACAATATTTATCAATCTAGTTTATAGATATTAAGAGGTTGAAGCGCATTATGGGATTTTTCGATTCTCAGGTAGTTCAAGAAGAAGCTAAAAAACTGTTTGAAGATTATCAATCTTTAATGCAGTTGGGTAGTGAGTATGGCAAGTTTGACCGTGAAGGCAAAAAAATGTACATCGAACGCATGGAACAGCTTATGGAACGCTACCGAATATTTATGAAGCGTTTTGAGCTGTCGGAAGATTTTATGGCGCAGATGACGGTACAGCAGCTAAAAACTCAGCTAAATCAGTTTGGCATGACACCTCAACAGATGTTCGACCAAATGGAATTGACTCTCAAGCGTATGAAGTCCGAGATTCAGCCATAATTTAAACATTTTAGTTTGAATAGCCGAATACGGGCAGCTTTGATAGATTAAAGCTGCTTATTTTTTAACACTTAATCCTGTGGACGGGGAAATTTAGAGGCTGCGGGGAAGTATTTTACGGGTTCATTCCTCAAAGCTTTGAGCATGAAAGAACGCCACACGGGGGCAGCAAAATCACCACCAGTAATTCCTTTACCCATACTCTGATAGTTATCGTTACCGATCCAGACTGCGGTAGCTAGTTGAGGCACGTAACCGACAAACCAAACATCA
This sequence comes from Waterburya sp., assembly GCA_965214815.1. GTDB lineage: Bacteria > Cyanobacteriota > Cyanobacteriia > Cyanobacteriales > Xenococcaceae > Waterburya. The sequence goes on along the minus strand of CBDCCL010000002.1, from coordinate 4,482,977 downwards.
CGCTCGGAGGATGTAGTTCCTGTTTTTCCTGCTGCGGGACGACCGATATTAGCTTTTTGACCCGTTCCACCTGGTTCTAAGACCCCTTTTAACATAGTAGTCAAGCTGGCAGTTGCCCAGGGATCTAGCACCTGTTTGGGTTTAGGAGTATTATCTAACAGAATGTTTCCCTTGCTGTCTGTAACCTGTAAAATTATTGTGGTTTCTGATTGCCAACCGTTACTGGCAAATGTGGCAAAAGCTCCCGCCATTTCTAAAGGAGTAACGCCAATCGACCCTAGTGGTAGAGAAATTACTGGCTGCATCGGACTCTCAATACCCATAACGCGAGCGGTTTCAATGACCTTTTTCAACCCTACCGCTTTGCCCAGTTTAACTGCGGGAATATTACGAGACTGAATCAAAGATTGAACCAGAGACATCTGACCGCCAAAATCTTGCTTCCCTCCATAGTTTTGCGGGCGATAAACCCCACCAGGAATAGGGTAGCTTATTGGAGCATCATCAATTATCGTACCAGGAGTATATTTACCGCTGGCTAAAGCAGCATAATAGACGAAGGGCTTAAAAGATGAACCAGGTTGTCTACGAGATTGAATAGCGCGATTAAATTGACTAGATTCGTAATCAACGCCACCGACTAATGCCTTAACAAAATGTGTACGCGGATCTACTGCTGCAAGAGCGATTTGATCTGCCCTTAAACCCCAGCGTCGTAACATTCTATGGCTTTCTCTGACAGATTCTTCTGCCATTTTTTGAAAGTCCTTATCGACTGTTGTTTGAACTCGAATTCCACCTCGCAGCACTGTTTCTTTACCAAAACGCTCTTCTAATTCTCTGGTGACGGCTTCGGTAATAAAAGGCGATTGACTTGTACGCCAAGCGGTTGGTTTACCTACTAACAAGGGAGTCTTTATTGCAGCTTGTTCTTGTTCTGGGGTAATCCATCCCAGAGTTCGCATTCTCGCTAACACCGCTGCCTGTCTTTGTTTGGTATTACTATAGTTGAGAAATGGACTGTATTGTTCTGGTGCTTGAATTAATCCAGCTAATACCGCAGCTTCTGCTAAATTTAACTCCGCAGCACTTTTATTAAAATAACTTTCAGCAGCGGTTTGAATACCATAGTTATTGTGACCCCAATAAATATTATTGAGATACATTTCTAAAATTTGGTCTTTAGAAAAAACCTGCTCGACTCGAATTGCTAAAATGGCTTCTGCCAATTTACGACTAAAAGTACGTTCGCGAGTTAAGAACAAATTTTTAACTAACTGCATTGTCAAGGTCGAAGCACCTTCTGATACTCCTCCTTGTCTATAGTTAGCCAAAGCAGCACGACCGACACTATAAGGATTTAGCCCCCGATGGCGATAAAAGTTGCTGTCTTCGATCGCAATTACCGCCAGTTTTAATTCGGGAGACACTTGGTCTAGCGAGGCTATTTCTCGATTGGCTTCACCGTGCAAACTGGTCAAAAGCCTACCTTTAATATCATATATATAGCTTGTTTCGGCTGGAATGTAGCTACGCAAAACTCGTACATCGGGAAGATTACGAAAGCTGAAGGCTAAACCAACTAAGCCTCCTGCTGCAACAGCACTCGTAATCATCGTAATTCCTAATACAGTACCTCCCGCTGCTTTAGCTACTCCTGCTATAAATGACTTAACTCCCATCTGGGTATTTTGAGATTTTGGTTTCTGTAACGTGATTTCAGAAGACACGGTGTTTTGATTTCCTCCAAAGAGCATTACTGGTGCTGGAACAAGATACTGCAACCCGAACCGAACGAATCAGATTAAATAATAGCTTTATACTAATCATTTATGTATAAACAGTAGTTAGCGGTACACCGCCTTTTAAAACGCACCGCTCGCGGTCGCTAACTATTTAGCTTAAGTTGAAATTTTTCTAGCGTCGAAGCGATGAGTTAATTTTTTCTTGTCTCTCGTTTTATAACAAAAAAAACCTCGGCTGACGGACGATTGCCCGTACCGAGGGCAGCGTCACGTCACTAGCCGAGGAATTGAAAATTCAGGAGAAATCAATGCTGACCGAACTAAATAGCCAACATTTTAAGTTATGTGAATTAATGTAACAAAAAAAATATATATTCACAAGCTGTATTAGATCTAATTCTGAGTGAACCCCGCTTATAGGTAAACTACTACTACTCGATATTCACTTTTAAATTAATGATTATTGCCATTACTGCTTTAAAAGGAGGGGTGGGCAAAACCACAACCGCAGTCCACTTAGCTGCATACTTCCAAACTTTAGAACCGACATTATTGATTGATGCCGATAAAAATCGGTCTGCTTTAGTTTGGTCGAAAGAAGACAAGTTACCTTTTTATGTAGCATCTCAAGCAGGCGCACCAGGCTTAATTAAAAAGTTTACTCACATTATTATCGATACTCAAGCCCGACCAGAACCTGAAGAACTAGAAGATTTAGCTGCTGGCAGCGATATGTTAATCTTACCGACAACTCCCAATCATTTAGATTTGGACACTACGGTTAAAGCGGTAGAGTTACTTAAAACTCTCAATGCCAACTATAAAGTTTTACTGACTAAAGTAGACTCTCGTACTCGAAACGGTGCGGATGCCAAAAAGTTTTTAGAAGATGCACAGCTACCAGTATTTAAAGAAGATATTCCCTTGTTGGTGGCTTTTCAAAGATCTCCTAGTCGTGGCGTAACTGTCAAAGACTATCCAGATCGCCGATCTTATATTGGCTGGAACAAGTATAAAGCTGTAGGCAAAGAGATATTAGAAACTATGTCAGGGGAAAAATAAATTTAATTTTGCTATTAAGTGGCGCGGTCAGATTTACTAGCAACAACAGCATAAAAAGGATCGCCTCCTGCCATACCTAACATTTGTAAAATCCCCGCTACGGGGGGTTGATGCACTATTACTTCTGGTTGAGTAAAACCATCGACCGATTGAAAATATTGTTTGACTAAATTTACTCGATCTGTATCTGTTCCATCTCGCCAAGCTGCGATCGCTTTTTGATAGAACATCCGGTTGGAAAAGCTGATAATTACAATTCCGTTTGGCTTTAATACCCGATATATTTCAGATAATACCGCTTCTGGATACTGTAAATATTGAATAGAAACAGTAATCAATACCGCATCAAAGTCAGCATCATCCAGAGGAAGTTTGGGGTTTTGATTGAGATTTTGAAGAAAATAATCGCTGAGTTTGGGGTTTTTGGCTAGTTCTTCAGCATTCATCCCATGTCCTTCAACGTGAGCGAACTCTACATCGTCTGGTAAATGAGACACCCAGCTACTCATCAGGTCTAAAACCCGACTATTCGGCTTTAATCGCTCTCGATAAAGATTTCTCAGGCGATCGATAAATCCCTCATCTACATGGGTCACTAAGCGGGGAGAATTATAAAAATCTAGATCGTTAGTATCGTCTAGTTTAGATCTTTGCTCTGGTCGCAGCATGAAATCAATATTCTATAGTTTTGTTAACTAGTTTAGATCTTATTACTCAATTCAGTAATCTAAAAATAGTATTAATCACTATTATTGAATACGAAGTCTAGCTGCGCGGAGTGTTGAAACGCATTGCTTACCCGTGACCTGGCAATCTAAATATTTATCGTATTTCCCTCCATCGATATCTGAGGAGATTTGGGTCGCGATCTCGACTGTTGAAAAAAGAACGTCGAAATTATGTCTTAGCCCAACCAATACTACAAAAGAGCTTTGAGCTATTGTCAGCAATAAAATCGAGTAATTTCACCGAATCTTTGCTTTTAAATCGGTATAATAAATTAGGTTTCTAATCCTTAAAATTACGTAAGTAATATTTTTCAATAAAATAAAAGTTAATTTTCCAATGAAATTAATGCTAGTTTGCACCTCTGGAGGACATTTCTCCACTATGAGAGATTTGAAATCTTTTTGGTCGGAACATGACAGAGTTTGGATTACTGACAAACAGAAAGATACTTTGTATCTGGTCGAACGTGAAAATCATCGATGGTTGCCTTATCAAGCTCCTAGAGATTATGTGGCATTATTATTGAATCTTCCAAAAGTCTTCTACATTATTTATAAAGAAAAACCAGACCTGATTATCTCCACAGGAGCAAGCTTAGGTATTGGATTTGCTTTAGCAGCTAAATTTTATAAAATACCTTTCTTTTTTATAGAAAGCATATCTCGCACGGAAAAATTAAGCGTTACTGGTAATATAGTATATTTTTTAAGCGATCGCTTTTACGTACAATGGCCTCAACTGTGCCAGAAGTATCCCAAAGCAATTTTTCGAGGAGTAGCATAGACTTGGGTAAATGATTTTAATCACTTTAGGAACAATTCCTTATTCTTTCGATCGCCTAATTGATTGGATGGCGATTTCATTAAATGAAGGTCTTATTTGCGAGCCTGTTTTTGTTCAGCATGGAATTACAAATGTAAAAGCAATCACTAATAATCCTTTAGTGGCGACAAGTTCATTACTATCTCTCGACGAAATTAGTAAAGTTATTGCCAAATCTAGGTTAGTTATTTCCCATGCCGGTCAAGGAACTACGAGAAAGTTAGCTAGGACTGATAAACCTTTTATTATCGTACCTAGAGAGTCAAAGTATAAAGAACATATAGATGACCATCAACTTTGCTTTGCCCAAAATATGAGCAATAAATTTGGAATATGTTGCTGTACTTCTCTAATAGATTTCCAGGAGTTTATTTTAAATCCTCCCAAACCTATAAATAAAGAATTATTTCATGAAGCCAGACTAGCAGACCATTTATTAACTATTTTTCCACCTAATTATCAAAATAATCGAAAGCCCGCCAAAAACAATTTATTGAATAAGCATAAAAAAGCTGTATGAACAAATATTTAATGACAGTAGCTAAACATTGGAAACTACTGACAGCATTTAACATATTATTATTATTAGCAACAGTTTATATTTTTGTATCTGCTCAAAGAACCTGGACGGCAAAATCTAAGTTGATATTGCCAAAATCAACTAGTGACTTAAATGCCGATTTGGGAACTTTAGGGAATGTAAGTAGTGGTGAAGGGGTTGTTTTTTCTCAACAACTCAATTCTTTAAAAATTCTCTCGTCAATTATAACTAGCAAAGATGCACTAAGAGAAGTTTGGGAAGAAGATCCGCAAAAAGAACTTTATTCTCTAGGATCTTATGCAGGTTTATTTACAGTTAGTCCTCAAAATGAATCAACAATTATTGAGATAGAAACTGACGGCTCTAGTCCAGAAATAGCAGAACAAAGAGCAGAAAGTCTTGTTTCTACTTTCCAAAACCGGCTAAAGCAGCTTCGTGCAGGAGAAGCTTCTCAGCGTGGAGAATTTTTACGTGAAGAACTAAAAAAAGCTAAACAAGATTTACAGGATGCGGAAACTGCGTTAAATGATTATAAAGGCTCTGTTAATTTAGTCAACAACGACCTTCAAACTCAAGAGACTTTATCAGCAATTAAAACCCTTAGTACTGAAAAGTCGCAGGTAATGGCTCAGGTAAAAGCCAGCGAAGCAAAAGTTCAAGAATTATCTACTCGTTTAGGAATGAGTCCCGAACAAGGTTTACAAACTATGCGTTTGGGAGAGAACTCAGAATATGTATCTTTACGACAGGAGCTATCTGCAATAGAAACCCGTTTAACTAAAGCTCGCGCCCAATTTTTAGATAATTCTCCTCAAGTAGAATATTTGTTAGGTGAAAAAGAAAAGTTAAGCGATCGACTCCAAGACTACGGCGGACAATCATTACCAATACAAACTAATACAGATAGAACCGCCAGTGGTGATTCTTCTTATTTGATTCAAGAATTGATTTTAGCAGACAGTGAAGCAGAGGAATTAATGCAGAGAGTGAACCAGCTGCAACAAGAAATAGATCTGCTCGATCGAGAATTAAAATTATTGCCTGGCAAAGAAAGTAACTCTTTAGCACTGCAAAGAGATTACGAAACGGCAAAAGGGGTTTACAACGGACTAATGGCACAACTACAGCAGAGCAAGTTCAATGGATTTAGTACCTATCCTAACGTTCAAGTATTAGATGCTGCTGATGTCGATCCTAATCCAACCAAACCTAAAAAGAAATTAATAGCTTTGGGATCTTTGCTTGCAGCTCTCTTTGGCAATGCAGCTATTGTCTTATTTTTAGACCAACGCCAATCATTATTAGATATCAAAGAAATTCGGAATCTAGATTTTCCAATATTAGCTAATATTCCCGAGTTGAAAAATCCTCAAGTAGAGATTAGGCAAGATGAAAGAATTATGGTCGAGTTTCAAAGATTAGCTTCAGCGGTAAGCTTAATGAAGTTGAAACAAAATCGCCTGATGGTTACTAGCACTACAGAGGGAGAAGGTAAATCGACTATTTTATTAGGGCTTGCTTATGCTTTAGTCGATCTAGGATTTAAGGTTCTTATAGTTGATGGAGACTATCGTAAAGCTAGCTTGAGCCAACGCTTAGGTTATTCTCAACAACAAGAATTACCATTGGTTAATTCAAAACCAGTCTCTTTAGAAAAAAAATTAGATTTTATTCCCACTATTCCACAAACTGAAAATATTATTGAATTTATTGCTCGCGGAACTTTCAATCGACAATTAGACGAAATTCAAAGTGAGATAGATTACGACTACGTACTAATAGATACTCCTCCCGTTAGTCTGACCAGTGAAGCAGCAATGATGGCAAAAGTGGTAACTAATTTACTATACATAGTTAAGCCTGGGCTAACAGATGCTAACGAGTTCTATCACAGTGTCGAACAAATTGCTAACCACCAGGGTAGAATAGTGGGTTTGGCGGTTAACGGAAGTAATGACAAAGGAAAATCTTATTTGCGTTATCCTAAACAGGTTTATTTATCAGAATCATTAGAGCAATAAATAATATGTAATATTAATGAAAAATAGATCTTGGAAAATAGAAAATAGTAGGATCGATTCAGAATTATTCTCAGGAAAAAAAATACGCTTTTCAGCTCTAAATCAAACCGAAAAAGTTGTTTGTTTACTAATTGTTTTAACTCCTCTTTGGTGGCTTTGGGGATGGAGTTATCTGTTATTAATTTTAGCTTTGTCTGTTTTTGCCTATGAAATTAAACAAAAAAAAGAGTTATCTCTAAAGCGACCGAGTGCGATCGCGATTCTAACACTCTGCTTTGGTTTGTACACAATTATTACCTCTTATTTTTATTATGAGTTTAACGATCTCACTTACGGCCCTAGATTATTTTTGTTTATAATTGATTCTTGGATAGCGTCAGCATTTTTGCTTTGGTATATTCAAAGTAAGAATCTTCAAATTCGCTTCTCTGTGGTAGCTTGGGCGTTTTCAATAGTAGTAATTGAAATGCTGGTCGTCTTGCTAGTGTCTATATTAATTTACCAGCAAAAAGATTATGCTCCATTACGAAGTATATTTGCTTTTATCACGGGGAAAAGTGCAGTTTTTGAACGTGGATTAGGTAATAGAAACTATTTAATTCCTTATTTTGCTAGTGACGAAGGTTTTATTCCTGGATTCGTTCGTTATGTATTCTTCTTTGAAGGACCAGAAGCACTGGCTTTAGTTGCTGGATTCATTACCCTGATAGCTCTTGACATCAAAAATAATACTTGGTCTTTACTACTGTTTGGCTCGTCGTATTTTATTTCTCTACTGAGCGGAACTCGGTCTGTATTTTTTGCTCTTATAATAATTCTTCTTCTTCGCTATCTGGTTACAGTTACTGCTGGTAAGACATTTGGCATAGCTCTTATTTTAGCCATGATGGCAGCAGTTAGCTTTAGTGTATTTTCCCTTCCTTTAACTAGCAATATAGTATTTGACAATGTAGAACAAGCTAGTGAAAGTGTTTACGAAGCGAGGGCAGATTCATCAGAAGCACGTGGTAAAATCTATGCTCAGACTTGGAAAGAGATTGTAGATGCGCCAAATACAGAATTATTTTGGGGGCATAAAACACCTGGCGAACAAGTTACATCACATCCCACTGCCAGAGTAGGCTCTCACAGTTTTTATCTATCAACTTTGCTGTACAGGTCGGGATTGATAGGAACTATTCTATTTTTTGTCTATTGGGCATCACTTATCTGGTGGTTTTTCAGTACTAAAGATAGCAGACCATTATGTTGTTTGATGATACTTGTACTGTTTAGCTTAATTTTTTCCATAATGGAATTTGAACAATGTGTACTACTAATTGTTTTGATTTGCTCAATGGTTAGAAACGATCGAGCAGAAGTTAACTCCTCTAATCAAATTTATAGTAGATATCAGCTTACTAAAAGCGATCGCCACCGTAATCTTATATTGGCTAGAAGATCGACCAATATTAAATAAAAATGCCTACAATTAATAATACTCCTTTAATTAGCGTCATCATTGGCAACTACAATTATGGTTGCTTTATTTCACAAGCAATTGATAGTGTTTTAAATCAGACTTACGAAAATTTTGAACTTATTGTTGTTGATGATGGTTCGACAGATAATTCTCGTCAAGTTATTGAATCTTATGGTGGTCGGGTTATTTCGGTATTTCAGCAAAATGCAGGACAAGGTGCTGCTTTTAACGCTGGTATAAAAAAAGCAAATGGAGAATTAATCTGTTTTCTCGATGCTGATGATTATTACCGTGAAGACAAATTAGAAAAGGTTGTAGCAGCATTTGCCAAACATCCTGAATGGGTACAAATTTCTCATGGGCGTACTTCTGTCGATAGAGAAGGTAACATCATCGGCAAAGATCCGACATTTTTTAGTCAAGGTGATGTCACGCCTCTTTTATTAAAATGGGGACGCTATGCTTGGGCGATTACCTCTGCATTATGTTACCGTCGTTCGATTCTCGATCGCGTACTACCTATTCCACCAGCACCTCGTGCTGCTGATACTTATCTGACTGCAACTGTTCCTTTCTATGGGGAAGTTGGTTATATTAACGAGCCATTAATGTTCTATCGCAAACATGGCAAAAATCGTCGTAGTCAAACGAATAATATCGATTACATTTTAGAGCAACGTCTTGATACTGCAAAATGTATCAATCGGGCTGCTGCTAATACTGGTAAAGATCGATTCGATATTAATAATGATGCTGACTATCGTAGCACCAAAGTAATACAAAGTGGTAAAGGTTCATGGTCAGAAACAGCAGCTATATTAAGCCTGACTATTAAAGAAGCAAGAGATATAGGTCAATCCCCTAAAGATACTCTAGAAAGAATCTTACGCCGATGTATTTGCGCTTTTTCTCCCAGTGAAGGTAAAATTTTTCTCCGTTTCGGTGCAAAACGCTATCTCAAATATAAATTGACTGGAAAACAGCCGAAAAACTTTGAACTTGTTTGAACCAAGTTACTATACTGCTATTTTATAAAGTCTATTTTCATACCATTATTCAAAATATGCAATCAGCCACATCGATACTGAAGCAAGATCGAGATAGTGAACGTAAGCTACTTATTATTCCTTCTTTTCTCAACACAATAGGGGGTACTACCTTTACTACATTTTTGTTAATTAAAGGTATTCACCAGTTGGGATTGGCAAAATATGTCAAGGTGTTTGTCGGAAAGGAAAGTTTACTAGAAGATTTCTTCATTAAAGCTGGGTTCATTGATTGCTTGGAAGTTGTAAATGCAGGTTCTTTTTTTCCATCTGCATTGCAACGGGTCGATCGATATCCGAGTAACTATCCTCTATTGCTATACAATACTGTAAGCAAAGATAAATTATCTCAACTTCTGCAAGCGTCTTTATCATTCCGACTTAATAAACGTCCCGTATACCATTCTTGTCACGATCTATGCTTTTCCCAGAATCTAGTAGGTAATCTTGCAAGAAAAGTAACTTTTGCTTGTTTGTCTCCCAAAGTAATTTGTAATTCTCAATACACTGCTAGTCATGTGCGGTCTATTATGCCAAACATTCGGGGAATTCTACATCCACCTGTTGATTTGGAAAAAATTTCTCAAAGATTAGCCCAAAATTTTCCGCCACCTGAGAATTTGAAGTCTATTTTGGCTTCGGGAGCAAAAATAATTTTAACTCCCACCCGCATTAATCAACCAGGAATTATTAACGATAAAAACTTGAGAGCTATGCTACCCGTTTTAGCAGAGTTGAACAAAAAACATCACTATCACTTGGTTATTATTGGACAGGATAGCTCTAAAACACAAGAATATAGTAAAGACTTGCTTCAACAAGCTGAAGCTTTGGGGGTAGAAGATTGCTTTTCTATTCTACCGCCAACACTAGCGATCGAAGATTATTACAGGTTTTCCAATCTAGTTTTAACTCTTGCTCCTAGAGAGCCTTTCGGTCGTACTATTATAGAAGCCATTTCTTGCGGTGTCCCTGTAATTGGTAGCAATACAGGAGGAATTAATGAAATATTACAAAACTTTGCTCCTAACTGGACTGTCGATCCTCAAGATCCAGTCAATATAGCCGATCGCATTATTAAATTAGATAATGCAGAGGTTAAAGAAAATATCCAAAAAGGACAACAGTGGATAGAACAAAACTGTACTGTTCAAGACTACACAAAAAAGATGATGAATATTGTTGGTTTATTTCCCTAAAATTTAAATCTCTCTTTATTAGTAAGCTAAGAGATTGAGTAAGGAGAAATAAATTATCAACTATAGCAATCAGGAATAATTTATCAGAAACCCTCTCTTATCTTGACTCCGTGTTCTGGGTGCCTCCGTGGTTTATCAAAAAAAATATTCTCACAAATAATTTACGATTGCTATATGTCAAAGATTATATTTATCTCAGGTTCAGACTCACCAGAAACAGGAGGGGAACTATATAACTATAAAATTTCTCAATACTTAAAAACAAAGAATGTAGAACAAGAATTTATTAGTTTTCAAAAGTACCGATATTTAATTCGGCTGGGTAAAATTCCTATAATCGGAGATTTATTAGTTTCCTTTATTTTGGCAATTCTATTATATAAGCATGACGGAATTTTTGTCGAAGATCATTATTTTAGCCGTTATCTATTCTTTACGAACATCTTACAAAGAGTACGCAAGTCGCCAATTATTACGATAGTGCATCTTTTTTATCAATATGAAAGTCAAGATAGATTATTAATAAGACGCTGGATAAATGGTTGGATAGAGCGATTCCATTTAATGTTTGCTACTGAAATTGTTACCAGTAGTGAATACTCAAAGCGAGAAATAGAATCTCTGGGCATTTGCGATCGCCGAATTCATGTATTTTATCCAGGTTTAGATCGAGATAAATTTATTAACTTACCACCTACAACTGAAGATATTGGTAAACGTAAAATTCTTTGTGTCGCTAACTATATTGCTCGTAAAGGAGCTTTGTATCTAATTGATGCTTTTGCTCGAATACCACAAAATGAGTTTACCTTACACTTAGTAGGGCGTGCTGATAAGGAGTCTTTTTACTATCAGAAAATACTAAATAGAGTAAAAGAACTCAATATCGAAAAGATAGTTTTTTTTCATAATGGACAAGAGCAGGAAAATATTAAGTATCTTTATTCAACTTCCGATATTTTTGTGCTTCCATCACTAAAAGAAACCTTTGGCATTGTGTTAGTAGAAGCTATGCACTACAAGTTGCCTATTATTACAACAAATGTCTCCGCAATGCCAGATTTAGTTAAAGATGGAGAAAATGGTTTATTAGTTCCTCCTCAAAACTCCGAAGCACTAGCTAATGCTCTTAAAACCTTAATGACTGAACCCGAACTTAGAAAACAAATGGGAGAACGAGGATATAAGATATCTCAATCTTTTGATTGGGACAAAACTTCTCTTCTATTTTTAAATCTTCTAAAAAGCTTAGAGGTTTAATGTATATTATAGCGGTTATTGCTTTTATTAAAGTGCGTTTTATCGATCGCTGATTTGGGATAGTTCATTAAAAAAGTATATTAAAAAAATATATATAAAATGCAGAATTCTCGAAACAAGACATTAGAAGAAAAATCTAATAAACGAAAAATTTTAGTTGTTACTCGTACCTTTTTACCAAAAGAAGGAGGAATAGAAGAATACGCTTATAATCGTTGTCTACAAGATCCAGAAAATATTATTGTTCTAACTGCTGATTGTATTGGCAGTAAAGATTTTGATGCCCAGCAGTCTTTTTCTATTTATCGATGGTGGATTCCTAGCTGGCTTCCTGGTGGTGTATTGGGAAGCTCGATCAGACAAATTCTTAATATGATTGGTTCGCTTTGGATGTCACTGTGGCTATATCGCTACAAATATTACTCTATCGAGTGGTGTCATGGATATGATTTTCCATCCTTATTGTTGTTGTCATATTTACTTCGGGTCAAAACATATATGTATTTGCATGGCAACGATTTACTCTGTCCACTGCGATCGCCCGTTCTCAAATTTCTTTTCGCTATGACACTGAAGCGATTAAACGGCATTGTTTGTAATAGTTCCTTTACCGAAAAATATTTGCGATCGCATTTTACCCTGCAATCCCCCACCTATGTTATAAATCCCAGCATAAGAGCGGAAAAATTTAGTTCAGATGATGCTTATCGCGAGCAACGGGAACAAATAAGACAAAGCTTTGGCATAGATTCATCTGCTGTCGTCTTACTATCAGTTGGTCGTTTAGTAAAACGCAAAGGATGCGATCGCGTTATTCAACAAATTCCCGATTTACGTAAAAAAAACATAGACGTACATTACATTATTTGCGGACGAGGAGCGATGGAAGCTGAGTTAAAGAGTCTTGCTGCTCGATTAGAAGTATCAGATCGAGTTCACTTTGCAGGATTTGTAAGCGATCGAGCCTTGGGTAGTTATTATGCTGCTTGTGACATATTTACACTGCTTACTTTTTACAATGAAGACGCAGCTAGTATTGAAGGATTTGGAATTGTCTACGTCGAAGCGGGATTTTTTGGCAAACCAGTTTTAGCAACTAAGATCGGTGGAGTAACAGATGCAGTTCAAAATGAAGTCAATGGTTTGTTAGTTGAGCCTGAAGACGAACAAGCTATTAGTAACGCTCTGTTGCAACTTTGTCAGGATAAAAAATTACGAGAACAACTAGGTTCAAAAGGAAAGGATTTAGCTTCTAGACAAACTCCTCATAAATTAATCTATCAATCTTAATCGATCTATAAAAATGATTTGGGTTAATATTCCCATCAGCTTTTTTTTGGGACAAGATCTGAGTTAAAAGCCTTTGTAGCTGCTCGTCCAGTCAAGCAAACAGTTGGTAGCCACACTAGTAAACCTACATAGAGTGACAACTCTATCTCGTTTCCGACCAGAGGAAGTGCATACATTACCACGGATTTGGTAGAATTACTAGTTAATAACTGAAACAGATGATGAAGAGCAATAACAGCAGTCATCACGGATACAAAAAGAGTAATTTGTACCTTACTCAAGCGCATTGAAACCGTCTTAAAAAAAGAGAAGCTTACAGGAATGAAACTTAAATAAACTAAAGCGTGTTCGATAAAGGGGATATTAAGCAACAGCGTATTTCCCAAATGAAACGTAGCTGCCACAAAAAGCCATAGCTGCCACCATTTTCTACCAGCAAGCAGAGCAATTATAGGCGACAGCTCAAATATAACAGCAAAATAATCAAATATTTCAAATGTTTGAGGAGGAACTAAAAGTACCAAAGGAGCAAGTAAGTACTTTCTATCTAGGCTAAAAAAGCCTGGATAAAACCAGTTAAGAAATCCTCCTGCTTCTAAGTCAAAGTCAATCCAATGTATCGCTTTTTCAGCACCCGCTGTAAACATTCCAAAACAAAGTAATACAGCCAGAATAGCAAGTACTCTTCTTTGCACCTGCTGGGAGACTTTCTTATCCCGAATCAAAGCATAATTTGTACCCCAGTTTGTAAAAGACAATCCCAGGATAAAAACGGGAAACATAATCGAGTGATCGATTTTCCCAAAAGAAAATTGAAACGAAGATCCGATGATATAAAATAGCGAAAAAAGAATACCCGCATACCTTGCCTTTACACCAAGTAAAAGGCAGATTGTAAAAATAATTAGTAAAATATCAATCGTCAATAACCAGAAATAACCAGCAAAGCCATCAAAAAGATTTGCGATGCTAAAGAAAGGAGGGTCAAATAGACTTTGAGGAACTTCACCAATCCAAGAATAGCTTGGGGTTGCAAACAATATAATAAAAAATCCATACAAGATTCGCAACGTTGACAGACTTCTATTATTATTCTCAGAGGCATTTTCAGCGAGTCGCCAAAAAAACTCAAGTTTAGCCTCAATCCAGTCGAAGAATTTCTTCATAAACCCTTTTATTTGTAATAATTTGACCAGTTTCAGTGTCAAAATCCACTTCTTCAATGGCGATCGCTAGTTCATCTGAAGCATATCCAGACTGAACTAATTTCTGGCGTAACCAGTGCTTACCTCCTTCGACTTCATTAGAACTCACCTTCTTAACAAAGATATTAAATCCTTTAGGTAGGTTAATAATTCTCCCTTCCGCTGAATTTAAACCAAATGAATTTTTCGCAATCGCTTCTAAGTAATGTACAGGGATAGGTGATAAAAAAGTCTCCACATCTATTTTTGTCCAAGCACCAGTTTTTTTATCCTTACCCCAAAGGCTAGTTCTTTTAAAACTAATTTCTTTTGACCCCACATCAACCTTTCCTGCTACGGCAGGTAAAATTATCGCAGGGTAAGGCTCAATGCGTCTCAGAGTTTTTAAAACAAATGGTGGTAAGAGTGCAAAAGCAAGCAGCAAAGTAAGGAATAAATTAGGATACTGATTCATAGTGACAGAAATCTTTTGCGCTCTTGGGGGGTCAATAGGCGACAACCATTGCCTATCCGTATCTGTTTACGCACTGAAGAAATAAGGGGATAGCAAAAAATATGGCTAGATGCCTATGCTCAACGAAGAATTTCTCAGCATATTTCGATTGTAAGGAACAAAACAGTAATGATCTCAGCTTTGTTCTTTTTAGGAGAAACATAGCAGTGGCATTACAGAAACCGCAATCCCCATCATAGAAAAATATTGCTTCCTTCATTCAACCTTGCTCCATCAGCTTTGTTACCTTCTTAAAAGGTAAAATAATTTTAGAGCATTGTGTGTTTTCTAACAAGAATATTCAACTTGTAATACAATATTATCTTGAATTCCAAAATAAGCGCGATCGAAGTTTATGATTTGCTGTTTTGCAAAAAAGACCGAGACGAGGGACAATACTTTCAGAAGCTTCCAAGAACAGATGCCAGTATCGCAGCACCTACTTGTAGTATTGGTTCGATTGTTGCGCCTTAGCTGATTCCATTAAATTATGGTTTCAAATGGTTTTCTACAGTCCTTTTTCAGATTGTCTTATTATATGCCTATACCCGTGGTATCTATATTCTAGCCACCACTTTAAATACAGTTAATCATCCTCATCGTTCCTCTTTATATCATTGTATTTTACGTAGGGGCATTGCACAGTTATGGGATGATTTAACAAAGCCAAAGACTAATTATTCCCCAAGTCCTTTTGTCCCCAAGTCCTTTTGTCCCCAAGTCCTTTTGTCAGTTTAAACCATCCCTTTGTGATGCAACGCCTACGTAGGCATCTTGTTTTTGTCTCCATTTGTTTTGGTAAATAAAAAATAGCGACATTGCCGATCTCAAGTACCACAAGGGCATAATATATGAGAAAAATTTGGCAATGCCGAAAACGATTTTGTCGTGCAGACTTTATGTTGTCTGACAAAAAGCTATTTAGTAATAACCCAAATAATCTAATATAGCAATCAGGAATGATTTATAAAAAACCCTCTCTTATCTTGCCTCCGTGGTTTATCAAAAAAAATATTCTCACAAATGATTTACGATTGCTATATATAGCAATACGTATTTTAGTTAAGATCTTTATTGAGGCAACGATCGCGACCCATAATTATAGAAATGATTACATTCCACTCGTGTCATTTCCATAGATTGTTGAGGGATCTACATCCATTAAACCAGCGTCTCCATCAGCCATCCTAAACGCATCAAAATACAGTGTACGCTCGTTTGTCGAACTACGCTCTGGGTTATATTTCCAGTGAGGTTTATAGATACCAAATTTTGTAAACATACCATCTTTATCGTTGTAACCTACTTCTCCTTCATAAGAATAAGCAAGTTCTCCATCTCGATAAAGTTCGATTAATCCACTATCATCTAGTTGATAATCAATATGTAAAGTAAAATCAGTCCAGTCGCCAGGTTTTAAAGCACCTAAATTGTATTCATCTCTTCCTTCAGGAGTATTATTTCTGGTTACGGCTTTTGTATCGTGATTGTGACCGATTACAAAATCTCCTCCGACGATACGTAAGTCTAATGGAGGCGATCGCCAATCTTCGCCCAAATCAAAATCTGGATAAGAATGCATTTGAAAGATAATTTCAAAACTATCATCATATTGATAGTTTTTTGGAGCTAAAACGCTAAATCCAATCCAAGTTTCATCTCCAATTTTAAATTCACCGACATCAGAATCTAAACGTACTTCAGTTCGACGACTACCTTGAACATCTTTATCATTTTCATATAAGTTGAATTGTAATGATTGACCGCTCCCGTCGCGATCGTACAACGAAGAAGATTTAATACTGTCTGTTCTAGGTCGCTGATATGAAAAATGTTCTAAATTATTATCATTGAAATTTTCATAAACAGTAACATCAGCAGTAGAAAATGATTTGTTCTCTGTCGTATCATTACGATCGGTATTGTTGCTAGATTTGCTATAAAGTTGTGATGAGGGGATAATTTCAAATGGCTGACTATCACTCGACCAAGCTAAACTAGCATTTGCATTGCCACTATTTTCGTAATATTCCATACGAATATCATATTTTTTACCAGCTACTAAATCTATAGTTGCAGTATCTTCAGTCGAACGGCGATTAACAAATTCATCCACAATCAATTGATTATCAACCCATAAACGAACTCCATCATCGGTAGTAGTATGAAAATCGTAAGTTTCTGAAAATAAAGGTTCGACTTGCCCAGTCCATCTTGCCGAAAACGTATCTGCACCCATAGATGAATGGGGGGATTTGTCTTTCCAGTTAAAATCTACTCTTTCGTCTGTACGGGTTAATTTAAGGTCAGAAAAACTTTTAGTATTGTAATATTCGCCTTTCAAACCATTACCAGTACCAGTAGTAATAGAATTATTTTTATCTGTCATATTATTACTATTGTTGTTTGAATCGACAATTGTACTGGCGTTATTTTTGTTGTCAATAGATTTGCTATAAAGTTGTGACGAGGGGATAATTTCAAATGACTGACTATCACTCGACCAAGCTAAACTAGCATTTGCATTGCCACTATTTTCGTAATATTCCATACGAATATCATATTTTTTACCAGCTACTAAATCTATAGTTGCAGTATCTTCAGTCGAACGGCGATTAACAAATTCATCCACAATTAATTGATTATCAACCCATAAACGAACTCCGTCATCAGTAATAGTATGGAAATTGTAAGTTTCTGAGAATAAAGGTTCGACTTGCCCAGTCCATCTTGCAGAAAATGTATCCGCACCCATAGATGAATGGGGAGATTTGTCTTTCCAGTTAAAATCTACTCTTTCGTCTGTACGAGTTAATTTAAGGTCAGAAAAACTTTTAGTGTTGTAATATTCGCCTTTCAAACCATTACCAGTACCAGTAGTAATAGAATTTTGATTAGCAGAAACTGGTACAAGCTCAAAATAATCAAGAGAAAATCCTGTTGTAAGCATATTCAACCGTAGTTGATGGCTACCTTTGCTTAACTCAATTTCTTCTGAAGTAATATCTTGCCAATGTTTATTATCATGGCTATCAAAATTTAAGGTAGTAGATTGTTCTTTATCTAAAGAAACTGAAAATTTTCTATCTCGTTTATTTGTGCTTCCCACACGAGACACAATTTTGTATTTACCATCTTCAGGAACATCCAAATTGTAATCTAACCACTCACCAGGTTGTATTGCTCCAACACGAAAAGCACCTGGTTTCATCTCCCAAATATCAACATCATCATCGCGATAAGCTTTTCCTATATTCCCTGAAGTTGAATCGTAATAATCTTGATAATTTTCTGTTTCTACACGAATAATATTTGAATTATTAGTCATAATTTTATGGTTTAAAAAGAAGACAAAACAAAGACTTAAGATAAAACAAATACTCAAACAAAAAAAAGATTTTTTATTCAGAGATAGCATATCGAACAAATAATCTAAAATTAATAACTGATATATCTTAGTATTATTTGTTAGTTTTATCCTTGGTCTAATTATTTGTACTTTGAATGAATGTTAGATATTTCGTAAAATTAAATATTGTCTAATTGATTAAGCAAAATATTTACTTTACAAATCCTTTATAAAACACAGACTTATTCAAAACTGCGATCGAGATCGCTTACTTTTGCCAAAGATTGTGACACTGTTGCATAAATCAACTTGCCGAAACTAGAAACTTTAAAATGGTAGATTGAAGCGTAGGGGAAACTCGAATTCATTGCTAAGGGCGCGATCGTAGGTGTACCCGCCCCATAATTAGACAAGTGCTGGACGTGGGCGGGTACTGTTCACCATTTATATCGCCAATTTGTAGCGGTATTAACTCTAGCAAATGGGAACGTTGCCGATCGCGATTTAAAAATTCAAATTTAAAAACTCAGACACAAAGCCAATCCTACCGAAGCATGGCTTGAGTTATTTTAATATTGGCTTAGGATGATTTGTTATAACCGAGGCGATCGCTCTTTGCCAGATTCTCGATCTTATTTTGCATCAAGCAAAGCGATGTAGTACATTTTACATTCTAACTAAAGAAACTCCATGAATAATAATAGTAGTATTAACTCATTAGATCGAATCGAATTCATGAGAGTGAAGCCTCTGTTGTTTGGTTCTTATTAAATTGCATTAAACAGCCAGCTTTTTAACTATTTTGTAGCAGTTAACCTATCCTCATGCTAACTTCTCAATTTTCGTTTAAAACTTCACATCATCTCTATAAATTATGTATTAAATTAACAGTACATGAAATTGTTTTACTATAATTGGTTGGCTATTGTAGCAAACGCTTCGGTGTCATACGATTAATTAATAATAATTTAGACATTTTATATTTGTAGATGAACTGATTAACCAGACAAAATTATAGTTATAAAATAATAATAGAGTTAAGGAATTTCGCGATTGTGGCAAACTCAGAACATTTAGCATTAATCGAGCAAGGAGTTACAACCTGGAATCACTGGTATAAAAGCAAGCCAAAGGTAGTTCCAGACTTATCAGGGGCTAATCTCAGTCAATTAAACCTTCAAGGGATCGATCTCAGGGGAGCTAATTTAACTCAGGTTAATTTTAGTAATACAGATTTAAGAGAAGCTAATTTAACTCGGGCAAATTTAAATAGAGCGAGTTTATTAAAAGCTAATTTAAACAACGCTAATTTATCTAAGGCTAACTTAGATTATGTAATTTTTTCTCAAGCTATAATTAATCGCCAAACCGTAATAGATCGCAAAAGTCTTCAGATTTATAAAATTGTCAATAATTTCCCCCGCGAGGGAAATTTTTCCCAGTGCGATCTGAGTAACTCTAACTTATTTCGGGTCAATTTTACGGGTGCAGATTTGAGCAATGCCAATTTAACTAATGCCAATTTGACTAATGCTACTTTAAGGGAAGCTTATCTTACAGGTGCAGATTTAAAGGGAGCTAATTTAACAAATGCCGATCTAACAAATGCTTATCTAAGTCAGGCAAATCTTACCAAAGCTTATCTTGGTGGCGCATTGTGCTGTGGAACGTATTTTAAAGACGCAGACTTGAGTTTTGTTAACTTCAAAACTACTAAATTTAGTAAGAAAACGATGATCGATCTCAAATGGTACTCTGTTTGGGAAATTGTTAATTGTGGTGCTGTCAAGAAAAATCTCACCCGCGCAGACTTGAGTAATGCTAATCTTACTGGAGTAGACTTCAAAGAAGCTAATTTGACGGGTGCGATCCTACGAAACGCTATCTTACGCGGTAGCAATTTTACCAATACTAATTTGGTAAATGCCGATCTGACAGGAGCAAATATTTGTGGAGCTAATTTTACTAATGCTAATTTTAAAGGAGCTAAACTAAAGTCGGCGATAAGCGATCGCCATACTCAATTATCAACTTTAAAAAATTCAGACAACACCAATCAGCAGTCGAGTTCAGTGCCATTTGAAGAACCCACTACTATACAAGTGGCTGCACCACAAGCTGCTATGGCAATACCAACTGTTCGCAGTAAATCGAATAAAAATATTCTGGCTTTGTTATTTGTAGCGATTGTAGCCATATTTGTGGCAGGCGCAGCTATATTTATCCGAAATTATAGGTTTTCTGAACCTGAATTAGAGCCTTGGGAACAGAAGGTAGAACAAACTGTTCCCGCCAGTTAATCGCTGACTTGCTGAATGAATTTTTATAAAGGACTAGCTTTTAAAGCTAATTTTATCGTGGGCGATCGATATTAAAATATCAGTTTAATAATTAGATGCCCGATGTGAATTAAAATCACTTTTAACTTACTCGCTTTAGTTGGTATTCTTAGACCTTTTTTTAGTGATAACAATCGAAGTCTACCCAACCAAGTAATTCAAAACAAATGTTTTCTACATACTAGCTAAGAGTTATATGCCAAGCAATGAGACAGTCTGTTAGTCCTTCATGCAGGCTACGGTAGTATCCAAGTGCAGAGGCTAACACGTTACTAATCTTGCAAAGCCAAAACATGGCGCGAATGCGCTGATTAAATAAGGCTCTGAGCCATTCGGATCGGCGAAGCCTTCATGGGAGAGTACCACTTCTAGGATATCGGTGATAGAAAAGTAAATACGAACTACGATCGCAGAGGAGAATTTTATAATTAATCGTTTTCCCAACTACCGTAAGAAACTAAATCTCCAATTGGATCTCTTAAAAGATAGTCATATCTTTCCAATTCACATTCAATTGTTACCCATTCGCGGGCGGGAATATATTTACAAAGAGTGTAGATAGATTGCTGAGGACTAATAATACCTGTTTCAATTAACTGTCGTGCTTCTTCTCTAACTGTGTCGATAGAATATCTAGTAGGAGTTGGTTGGTGTAAAGTAGCAGTTGTCATAATATTGTCACCGAATAAATAGTAATTTTGTTTTAAGTCTTACTACTAATATAAACTATAAATAGGTTAAAAATAATAAAAAAAAATTAATTGCTGTATAAGAATTTACAAAACCTTTTAATATTTATTTAAAAATTTAAGATCGGATAAAAGTTTTACTAATAAAATCTATGCCCGGTCGTTAAAATCCGAAATTGCCGACAGCTTGGGATTTAGCCGAACTAGAATCAATTCCTAATAGAGTTGTTAGCGCGATCGCTTGTGCCTGTTCCATTTGTCCGTAGCTAAATACCCAGGGTAGATCGTCGGGCATCAAGGTTTTAAACCACTGTAAGACGTAAGGGCTGCCATAAATAGCTACTGCTAAAAGCTGTTTATTCCTTAGCAATCGCTGATATATTTGTTTAGTATTAGCAGTCAAGCCTGCATTACCTCTAAAGGGATTCCCGCGAATAAATACCTGTAATAATGTCGGGCGTGAGTCTAACAAGATACAGTCTAAAGTACTGCTATCTAATATTTGTCTTTGATAATTAAACTTTTGGGGAATAGCGATCGCTGGAGAGTTAATATCTAAGTAAGGAGTATTGAGTACATCATCTACGACGATCGCATTGCGACAATCTCGTTTAGGATCGATAGATAGAGATGTTCGGCTACTTAAAGTTGAATCAAGCAAAATTGAATCGGCGATGAAGCTTGCATCAGGATCGATCGCTGTGGAAATTTCTGGGTCGATCCGTGTTTTAGCCTGCCAAATACGTGCTAAAGACTCATAAATACGCTCAACGCTAATTCTTCCCGACTGCACTGCATCATAAATAGAGGCGATCGCCACTTCGGGATTATCGGGCATCAATAAAATATCGTTTCCAGCTTCAACCGCCCGCACCGCAACTTCTTGGGGAGAAGCATATTTAGTTATGCCTCCCATAATTAGAGCATCGGTAACTACTAAACCCGTAAATCCAAGCTCCTTTCTGAGTTTTTCCGTAATTATTTTATAAGAGAGGGTAGCCGGTCCTTCGTCCCAAGCAGGGATTGATAAATGAGCAGTCATAATGCTATCTACTCCCGCAGCGATCGCCCGTACAAAAGGCGGTAGTTCGACGGCTGCTAAACGCTCTATAGAATGGGGTAGAGAGGGTAATTCTAGATGGGAATCTGTAGCGGTGTCTCCATGCCCAGGAAAATGCTTGGCGGTAGTTAATACTGGACTAGATTTAGCTCCTTGAATAAATGCCGTAGTCAGATCCGCCACTACTTCGGGGCGATCGCCAAAAGCCCTAATATTGATTACAGGATTGTGCGGATTATTATTAACGTCTATTACAGGGGCAAGCATCCAGTTAATTCCTACTGCAAAAGCTTCTCTTGCCGTTACTTCCCCCACTCTAAAGGCATACTGTCGGGCTAGATCGCGATCTCGTTCGTAAATAGCACCTAATGCCATTGGTGGTGGAAACCAAGTTCCTCCTGGAAAACGCTGTCCGATGCCTTCTTCAATATCGGCAGCCACAAGTAAAGGAATCTTTGCCCAACTGTGTAGCTGTTGCGATCGCCTCTGTAGCTCGATGCTGCTTCCTCCTAAAAGAATAACTCCGCCCAAGTTAAATTCTTCCAGCCAGACTTTTAACTGAGCGTTTTTAGCTTCCCAAGCAGGATAACGAATTTGGCTATCCAATAGATAGCCTGAAGCGCGGACAACAATCATCTGAGCAATTTGCTGTTTGAGATCCAAACTTTGCCAATCGATTAAATTACTAGACATGGATTAACTTAAATAATTAAAGCGATCCCTAATTCAAGCGATCTTCATAGTAGGCGAAATCAGATCATTCTACTGCTTCTGGCTTATTTTGTCGCTCTTGACCGATTTTGTTGAGTAGGTTTAGCATATTGTCTCCTCTTTCTAAAGAGCGATCTTCTAAAAACTTAACTGTAGGAGTGCGTCGTAGCTGCATCCTACTTCCCAATTCTCTACGGACGTAGTTAGCCGAGGACTCTAAACCTTCCATAGTTTCCATCCTGGCTTCTTCTGTACCATAAATGCTGACAAAGATTTTGGCGTGCTGTAAATCCCCCGAAACATCAACTTCAGTAACGCTCACCATTCCTGCACCCACGCGATCGTCCTTAATTTCACTCATCAGCATCTGACTTACTTCCCGTTTGATTAGGGCTGCTACACGAGCCACACGACGACTATTAGCCATAATTACCTCATCTATGATAACTGTGGATGAAGCGAGTTAGTCTGCCTTCATCCACTCTAGATTGTAGCTTGAGATAATTAGCAACTGATGCCAAAAGTTGTATTTTCACGGCTTTACTAAAGATTATCTAGTTAACTGAGCCAAAATACTCGATTCGGGAAAAGTCATTTTTGGGCTTTCTTCTATCAAATAATTGAAGAACGTTTCAGCGATTACCGAAAGCTTTTTCCCTGCTAGATGAGTTACAAACCAGCGACGCTTGAGGGGGAAGTGTTGGAAATCTAAAATAGTTAATTCTCCAGACATTCCTTCAGAAATAAGACAGTGTTCCGATAATACGGAGATTCCTAACCCGCCATAAATTGCCTGTTTAATCGCCTCGTTGCTTCCTAATTCCAACTTTACCTTGACGGAAATATTATTTTCTTCAAATAATTTGAGAATAGCTTCTCTAGTTCCAGATCCTTGTTCTCTCATGATAAAAGGCTGGTCGTTTAACTCTTTGAGGTCAATATTTCTTTTAGATGCCAGTGGATGATCTTTTCTTGCAACCGCAACTAGAGGATTGTTAAGAAATGGCTGACTCTTTAAATCTATATCTTTGTCAGGGTTGCTAACTATATACAAATCATCTTTATTGTCCGACATTCGCTGTTGGATTTCTTTATGATTAGTTACCTTGAGAGCAACATCAATACCAGGATATTGCTCGCAAAAAGAACCTAGCAATCTGGGAACAAAATATTTAGCCGTCGTAATTACAGCCAAGTTAAGCTGACCTTGTTTAGTTCCTTTTAAATCGGCTACCTTCATTTCAAAGTTGTCCAATCTCTCAAAAATATCCTGACAGGCAGATAACAATTCTTGTCCAGCATCAGTTAGATATAGGCTTTTGCCGATCTGCTCGAACAAAGGTAATCCTATGGTTTTAGTTAGTTGCTTGACTTGACTTGAAACAGTCGGTTGAGTAATAAATAGCTCTTCTGCTGCACGAGTAAAGCTACCATTACGGGCAACTGTTTCAAACACTTTTAATTGGTGCAGAGTCGCTGGAATCATAATTTATGCTCCTATATTCTTTTAATAATTATTTTGTTTAATAACCATATCATATATAATAGTCTATGTTATCGCCCCTACCATAAACAATAGATTATGATTAAATTTAGGCGGTTATGCGACAGACACTTGTTTACCTATTACTCGTTACTTGTTACTCACGAGCAAAAATCTTTGATTTTTCCAGAACTTTGTCCTAACCAATTAACATGAAATACTTAAATGCCTTTGCCCCTGAATAGGGGTTTGCTACCTTAAGGGGACTTGGGGACTTGGGGACTTAGGGACTTGGGGACTTGGGGACTTAGGGACTTGGGGACTTGGGGACTTGGGGACTTGGGGACTTGGGGATTAATGTAGTTTCTCCTCGTCTCCCTATCTCCTTGTCTCCCCGTCTCCTTGTCTCCCTATTTCCTTGTCTCCCTATCTCCTTGTCTCCCTATCTCCTTGTCTCCCCGTCTCCCCGTCTCCCCGTCTCCTTGTCTCCCTATCTCCTTGTCTCCCTATCTCCTTGTCTCCCCGTCTCCCCGTCTCCTTGTCTCCCTATCTCCCTATCTCCCCATTGCTTTATTTGTATCGTTCTTTTTTAGATTTCAAATAACATACTGCGATAATGTCCTAACCCACATGAACAAAAAAAAGATGCCCCCTTGAGGACATCTAAAGAATAAAAGGCGCGATCGCTAATTTAATTGTTATAAGCGTCTAGATCGATTTTAACTGGCTCGATCTCCCAGATTTGGTCGCAGTATTCTCTAATAGTGCGATCGCTGGAGAATTTACCCATGCGTGCCGAATTAAGAATCGACATCCTAGTCCATTTATCCTGGTCTTTGTAGGTTTGAGAAACTCGATCTTGGCAGTCTATATAGTCTTGATAGTCTGCCAACAGCATATAAGGATCGTCATAGAGCAAAGAATCAACGATGGGCTTGAATAGTTTAGTATCACCGTGGCTAAAGTCTCCATTAGCAACGCGATCGATTACCGCTTTAAGTCCTTCGTTGCTGTTGTAATAAGACATAGGATCGTAGCCGTCTGCCTTCATTTGATAGACTTCTTCGGCGGTTAAACCGAACAAGAAGAAATTCTCAGCCCCCGCTTCTTCACGGATTTCGATGTTTGCTCCATCCAAAGTACCGATGGTCAAAGCACCATTCATGGCGAACTTCATGTTACCAGTACCCGAAGCCTCTTTACCTGCGGTAGAAATCTGTTCTGACAAGTCGGCAGCAGGATAGATTTTTTGACCCAAAGAAACGTTGAAGTTTGGCAAGAAGACTACTTTTAAGCGTCCTCTAACGTCAGGATCTTTATTAACTACTTCTCCAACTGCATTAGCAAACTTGATAATCAATTTTGCCATAAAGTATCCAGGAGCAGCTTTTCCGCCAAAGATAAAGGTACGAGGCACGATATCGATGCTGGGATTTTGCTTGATGCGGTTGTAAAGAGTAATGATGTGCAGCACCATTAGATGCTGACGCTTGTATTCGTGGATACGCTTAACCAAAACATCAAAGATCGAGTCAACGTTAACCTCGATATTTTTAACTTTCTTAATCTGTGCTGCTAGAGTAACTTTATTCTGACGTTTGATTTCGCGCCACTGCTGACAAAATTCGGGATCGTCGATAAATTTCTCCAGTACTCGCATCTCATCGAGATTTTTTAGCCAGGAATCGCTTTCAGTTTTTTCCGTAACCAATTTTGCCAGACGGGGATTGCTCAACAGAATCCAACGACGAGGAGTAACGCCGTTAGTTTTATTAAAGAACTTCTCTGGCCATAATTTGGCAAAACCTTGGAGGGTATATTTTTGCAGCAGTTGAGTATGTAGTGCTGCTACCCCGTTAATCGCATGGCTACCCACACAGGCTAAGTTTGCCATACGGACTTTTTTATCTGCTCCCTCTTCGATGATCGAAAGCTCTGAGGCTAAATCTTCATCGTCGGGGAACCAAGTGCGAATGTCTTTTAAGAAACGGTGATTGATCTCATAGATAATCTCGATGTGTCTGGGCAACATACGGCTAAACAAGCTAACCGACCATCTTTCTAACGCTTCTGGTAGTAAAGTGTGGTTGGTGTATGCCAGAGTTTTTTGCGTAATATCCCAAGCCAAATCCCAATCCATGCCGTGTTCGTCTACTAAAAGGTGCATCAACTCGGCTACCGCTACTGCCGGGTGAGTATCATTTAGCTGAATCGCAGCGCGATCTTGGAAGTTAGTTAGATCGGGATTGGTATGTAAATGAATCCGAATTAGATCCTGTAAGGAAGCAGAAACAAAGAAATATTGCTGCGCCAAACGTAGCTCTTTACCCTGGGGTGTGTTGTCGTTGGGGTAAAGCACTTTAGAAATAGTTTCCGAACTCATCTTTTCGGCAACGGCTCGGTCGTAGTTACCGGCGTTAAATGCCTCAAAGTTAAACTGTTCGCTGGCCTCGGCTTTCCATAAACGCAGGGAGTTCACCGTGTTGGTGCGATATCCAGGAACAGGGGTATCGTAAGGGACGGCTTTTACCTTGCGATCGCAGATCCAGCTAACGCGGTTATGACCTTTAGCATCGCGATAGCTTTCAGTATGTCCTCCCAGCTTAATTTCTACTGAATCTTCTGGACGAGCAATTTCCCAAGGATTTTTAAACAACAGCCAGTTGTCGGGGATTTCCGCTTGCCAACCATCTCTCAAAGCCTGATGAAAAATGCCAAATTCATAGCGAATGCCGTAACCAATGGCGGGCATTTCTAAATTGGCTAAAGAATCTAAGAAGCAGGCAGCAAGACGACCCAAACCGCCGTTACCCAAACCTGGATCTGGTTCTTCTTCCACCAAATCTTCAATGTTCAAGCCCAGTTCTTGAACTACCTGGCGCATCTTTTCGTAGATTCCCAAAGAAATCAGATTGTTTTCTAAATGGCGACCCATCAAGAATTCTGCCGAGAGATAAGAAACTACCTTGACGTTCTCTTCGTAGTAAGTGCGACCAGTTTTGATAAAGCGATGTAGCAAGCGATCGCGTACTGTATAAGCTAATGCCTGATAGTAATCGTGGAGAGTGGCACTAGATTCATCTTTTCCTTGAATGTAAAGCAGGTTATCGGCAAAGGCTCTTTTAAGAGTCTCGATGCTCATTCCCGTGCGATCGTCTTCTATCTGAACGGTTCGATCTGCCGAATCGCTAACGGCAATATTCTGACCGAGCTTTTGATAATTTATGTCCATATTTCCCTGAAGATGATGTTTGAATCGATAATTGCTTAAGGTATAGATGGGCAATCTCTTAGAAAATTGCTCCCAAGCAAACACTGTCTAAGCCCAATTTTTTATAACTGACTTTTATATTGCCACTTCTAAATTTCGGTTAACTCTCTATAGATTACTACTAGATTTGAGACTAAGGCTAAAGACAGACCCAAGCCTTAATCTTTAGTTTAGAAACTGAGTGTAATTAGCCTTTTGGCCCTAGACCAATTTTGCCTGCATACACTGCGCGATCGCCTAATTCTTCTTCAATTCTTAGAAGGCGATTGTATTTAGCAACCCTTTCACTACGGCAAAGAGAACCCGTTTTAATTTGTCCTGCACGAGTAGCAACTGCTAGATCGGCAATGGTGGTATCTTCAGTTTCTCCCGAACGATGGCTGATCACCGAACGATAACCGCTACGAGTCGCCAGTTCGATTGTTTCGAGGGTTTCGGTCAAAGTACCGATCTGATTTAGTTTAATCAAAATAGCGTTGCCTACACCGAGTTCGATCCCTTTTTCGAGTCTAGTTTTATTGGTGACAAACAAATCGTCTCCCACAAGCTGAATCTTCGAGCCTAACTTTTCAGTCAAAGTTTTCCAGCTATCCCAGTCATCCTCGTGTAGCGCGTCTTCAATCGAGACGATCGGATATCTTTCGACTAACTCAGCCATGTAGCTAATAAATTCGGCCGGAGAATGGGCTTCGCCGTCGTAGGTATATTTACCGTCTGCGTAAAATTCGCTAGCAGCCACGTCCATAGCTAGAGCTATTTCTTCTCCTGGCTTGTATCCTGCCTGTTCGATCGCCGAAATTAATAAATCTAAAGCTTCCTGATTAGAGCCTAGATTGGGCGCATAACCTCCTTCGTCTCCTACTCCAGATAAAAGACCTTTTTCCCCAAGCACTTTGCTGAGGGTGGCAAATACTTCCGCGCCCCAACGCAATGCCTCACGAAAAGAATCAGCCCCGACTGGCATAATCATAAACTCTTGAAAATCAACGTTATTATCCGCATGAGAACCACCGTTGATCACGTTCATCATCGGTACTGGCAAAACATTAGATAATGGGCCACCTAAATAACGATACAGCGGTAGTTCGGTTTCTTTCGCAGCAGCCTTTGCGGTAGCTAAAGATACGGCGAGAATGGCGTTTGCTCCCAGATTCTTTTTGTTTGGCGAACCGTCGCGATCGATCATGATTCGGTCTACGGTTTCCTGTTCTAAAGCATCTACATTCAATAGTTCGGGGGTGATTTTTTCTTTAACGTTACGGACGGCAGTTAAAACTCCTTTGCCCCCATAACGTCTTTTATCTCCGTCTCTCAACTCATGAGCTTCAAAACTACCAGTAGATGCACCGCTAGGCACTTGAGCTAGCCCTACAACCCCTGTTTCTAAGCGTACTTCAGCTTCGATGGTGGGACGACCACGAGAGTCTAGAATTTCTCTTGCAGCGATCGCTTCAATTACAGCTTCTGATTGGTTTAACATTAATTCTCCTCAAATTAAAACACTTGTTTAAATGCAGGCGAAAGCTAATATATCTTTTTTCGTGACAATGACGTTAATTTAAAGACTAAGATATGACTGAGACTTATTACAAACGGTATCCTAAGCCACATATTCGGTTATATAACTTTTATAGGCTCAAACTTTATCGCTATTTATACAATTTTCATGATTATTTACCCAAATCAGTAGCCGAGAATAATTTTATTTGTAGTCTATAGAAATTTTTCTGCTGTTTAAAGAACTTAATTATTATTAAATCTGCAAAATGATTTTTTTAAAATACAATTTTTGTTAAAAAATAATTAATTATTTTCTCAAACATCTTTTTATAGTTTGTCGCTCTAAGAATAGAAGCAATAAATATGTATAGCAAACCTAAATATTAGTGTAGTCGTTACCTATGAATTTCTCGTATTACTTTATAGCAATTAAATATTAAAGTAAATTGTCGATAATTTAACAAAATCAAATTCAAATTATAAATCTCACTCCGACAAAATTTACAATGAATACCAAATTTGAAGACAATTTCGATCTCAAGCAAACCGTAGTTAATAAGGCTGCTGAAGCTGCCGTTACCAGCCAAGTTGAGTCAATCGAAAACATTAAGGTTAATGTTGATGGCGAAGTATCACAAATGATTCAGGGAAAAGCAAACTCGCTGGAGATTGCAGCCGAAAAAATTGTAGTATTAGAAGGTATTCAGCTAGAACAATTAAATATTACTGGTGATGACTTATCTCTCGATTTGAGTCAAGCTATTTTAGGAAATATTGCTTTGAAACAGCCAGGGAATTTCAAGGTAAAAATAATTTTTACTAAATCTGACTGCGATCGCCTTTTAAATTCGGAATATGTCAGAGTTCTCTTACAAAATCTGCCTTTAGAAATTGGTCAGCAGACGGCAAATTTTTACATCAGACAAGCAGAATGTACTTTTAATGATGAAGGGAAACTATTACTAACAGCCAGCATCGTTTTAAATCGCGGAGAGCAGATTAAAACCGCTCGGTTTGAAATCGGTATTAAATTCTATCGTAGAGGTGCATCAATTAAGTTTGATGGTGGTAAATACATTGGCGAAACAACTTTAGATTTAGATGAAACAGTAGCGATGATGAGTAAGATCTGCGATTTACTCTATCTACGTCATTATAGTGATGGCAATTTATCACTAGATCTTACAAATATTGAAGTTAAGCCAGAATCAGAGCAACTAATGGTACAAGCAGATGCGCGAGTCAAAAAAATACCCGACTCGATAATGAAATCAATGGAATCTGTCGCTACCCAAGTAAACCAAAATTAAACAGTCAACAGTTCTCCCGCTCCTTCTGCTATATGTGGCTCAAGCCTTTGTTCTGCTCCCTTTGCTTCTTCGCGCCCGCGGACAATTTAAACTGTTGAGGAAACCTCAACAGCCATGTCCTTGCCTTTGCGAGAGACATTATCTATAGTATTAACCTTTACTTCAACTGATATAACTAGACTTGTAAAGCTAAAGTTTTAAAATAGAGTAGAAACTACTCGAACAATTCAGAGGTACAAGCAGTTGACAGACAAAATAAAGCAGCCTCCTCAATTACCCAAATTACCTACTTCGGCACTGGAAACAGATAATGGCTTACAGGCGAGGGAGCAAACCTGGTTTGAGTATCCAGTCAAAGCTCAACCCCACCACACAGACTATGCAGGAATTGTTTGGCATGGTACGTATTTAACCTGGATGGAAGAAGCTAGAGTTGAATATCTACGCTCGATTGGGATCGAGTTTGCCGATCTAGTAGCGATGGGTTGCGATTTGCCAGTAGTCGAACTCTCTCTACGCTATCACTTGCCAATACGTTTGGGAGTCTCAGCAATAGTAAAAACGCGCTTGATCGAGACTACAGGAGTTCGTATTAATTGGGATTATGAAATTCAATCTTACGATCGCCAAGAATTATTTTTAACAGGAAAGGTGGTGTTAGTCGGGGTAGATCCTGAAAAGGGTAAGATTATGCGTCAACTGCCTTCTCAATTTCAAGATGCCTTAACCAAGCACGTTAAAGCCTGATTAAGGTTACGGCAATATTACCGCCAAAGCAAATATCTACGTCCGTTCCTGGATTGCGATCGCGTTTGGCATATTCTCCCTGATAATAATAAACATTTTCTTCCTGTCGATAATTTACGGGTAAAGGGGAAATGCTAGCCTCACACAAAATTATCTTGGGTTCTGGCTGTTCTGGTTCTAAATGAGGTAGATTTACGTTCCAAAAGCTATTTGGAGGTACAGGACGAGATCTCAAATCTTCGATTACTCGACTCGCCCAACGAGTCGCAACATCCCAATCTATTAGTAAAGGTCGCTTGATCCAGTGAGAGATCGCAATACCAGGGATGCCGTGAATCGCTGCTTCTCTTACCGCAGCCACCGTTCCAGATATATAAACGTCTGTTCCTAAATTCCCTCCAGCATTAATCCCCGACAAAACTAACTTGGTGTTTCTGGCTATGTTCGTAATCGCAATGCGAGTACAGTCTGCGGGAGTACCATCCAAAGCATATTCAGTAGCCGATCTTTTTTCTAGCTTCATGCCTCGATTAGTTGTTACCTGATGTCCACAGCCAGAAAGATGTTCACTGGGGGCGACGATAGTAGTTGCTTGGGGAACGGCTCGTTGCAAAGCGCGAATGCCAGGTGCATCAATGCCATCGTCGTTAGTAAGGATAATTGTCATGATCGAGGAATTTGAATAAATAGAAATACATCATCTCGTTCAAACTGAAGCTGAAACTTAGATGTTTGATTCAGTTTGGCGTATATAGAATAAGCTATTTCGGGAGAACTTCCCCATCCAGGATGACGCAAATTAAGCAGAATATATTTAAATTTTTCTAATTCTTCATAATTCAACTCTGTAGTAGTTAACCCTACAAGAGAACGATGAGTAAGGTGAGGTGCTATATCAGTGGTGGTTAATACTCCCTGGCGATCGCTAATCAGCGCAATCGCATTTCTGGTAGCCTCCCAGGTGTCCCAGGTTTCTAGATAGATGCTGCCAAGATAACCGTATTTAGCTAAAGCTAACCAAGCTACTACCGACCAAATTAAAATATTACGCTGATGAAACCAATGCTTGCTACTCATCGCCGTAATTACGATTAAGAACAGCCAAGGAATAATCGGTAAAGAATACTGATGTACTAAATTTCTTTGTGCGGGACTAACAGACAGAATATTAATTAGCAGAATCGGTAACGCGCCGATTATTGGCATCCAGTGGGGGAGTGATAATCCCCACCACAGAGGAACAGTCAACAGCAGTAGATAACCAAGGGTAGAAACCGAAAAAATCTTACCTAAAACTAAATTGGGTTTGATAATCAGATTTTCGATAATATCCAGTACCGAATCACCGAGATAGCCATAGCGATCGACAGCAGCAGCCTCAGTACCGCTAAATGTGGGAATAATTACTTGAGTGGCGATCGCAAACCAACCACAGCCTAAAATAATCGCAATGATGGCGTATTTGTATCTACGAGAAACTAAGAGCCATAAACCCATACCGACTACGGTTAAAGCCAGAACTGCTTTACAGCTTAAAATTAAAACCACAGCAGCCACAAACCACCACAGCTTGTTTAGCTTGACGGCTAAAATTGCTCCAAAAATTGCAGGTACAGCTATTACTTCTGGATGAAAATCAAACAGATTAACGTTAAAAATTGCGGGATAGAGTAAATAAGCCAGGGCTACTGTTTTACTCTGGGATTCTCTTAAACCTAACGCTCGACATA
Organism: Waterburya sp.; assembly: GCA_965214815.1. Lineage (GTDB taxonomy): Bacteria > Cyanobacteriota > Cyanobacteriia > Cyanobacteriales > Xenococcaceae > Waterburya. The sequence goes on along the minus strand of CBDCCL010000002.1, from coordinate 4,449,913 downwards.
AATACCACAGAGGTAAAATAGCAAAAGCTAAGGAAAACGCCTGGATAAAAAAAAGCCAGTGGATATCGGGATAAATTTTATAGAACAAAGCTAGGGGATAAATAATTAAAGCTGCATGATCCCCCAGAATATGTAAACCCCTAAAAGTAACAAGAGGCGGTTGTCCTTGACTGATTAAATAAACAGCATTGTCAAAAATAGCCAGGTCAAAGCTAGACTGAAATAGAGCATGACGCAGGCTGCTGCATAAAAATAAAATTAAGGTACTAAAAGCGATCGCGCTGGTGAGAAACCAAAAAGACTTATTTTTGAGCGAGGACATTTTTAACGATCGCATTGCGTTGATAGGTTAGTACATTCAAGTGAACTACTCGTAAGTAATAAGTAATAAGTAATAAGTAATAATTAATAAGTAATAAGTAATAAGTAATAAGTGACTTAAATAATTACGTCTTGCTATGCGGGGATTCCTATACCAGCTAATCTGTAAGGGGTAAATGATATTTTAATTATTCTTTTTCAAAAGAAAAACATCCTGCTGTTGGTAAACCAGATTGAACCTAGAAGATTCTAACAGCTCTTTTATGGTTTGCTCTGCTGCTGCATTAGAAGTACCTAGTCCCAAATGCTGGTAAGCAATTAATACGGTATCGAGATCGTGTTGTTTTACTGTTTCTGCATTTTTATCACTCAACAACATCAAAACTGGACGCTGACTCAGATGAGGAGCAATATAGCCAGAAGTCAGCACTCTAGCATCGGGTTCGACTAAACTTACCGCCTCTCTAACCGCAGCGGAGTTAGAAAATAATGGAGCATAACGAGTCCAGAAGTAGCCGTATTTAGCTAATGCCAACCAAGCGATAACCGACCAAATAATTAACAAGCGTGGAGACAGCCAGCGTCTCTGACGATGTTTGGTAAAGTAAACCACTGAAGCAATTAGCCAGATAAATAAAAACGGAATAATCGGTAAGGAGTACTGATGTATTAAATCTCGCTGGCGGGGAAAGTCAGCTAAGATATTTAGCCCCAACATTGGTAAAGCAGGAATAATCGTCGAGATTTTGCGCCAATGCAAACCTAAGATTATCGGCAGAATCAATAGCAAATAATAGAAAAGGCGATCGCCTGCTAAAGCGCGACTCAAAAAGATCTGCGGGTTAGTTAGCACTTTAAGAGCAATTTCCGTTAGCGAAGTGCCTAAAGACTCATAATGCCAGGTTCCCGCCATCTGATACCCACCACGAAAGGTAGGGATTAAATATACAGCAGCAAAGACAAACCAAACCGTACCAGCAACAACACAGCCCAAACCATACCAGCGTCGCCTGGAGATAACTAGCCACAACCCCAAACCTACTACCGTTAAGCTCATCGCTTCTTTGCAGCTAAGAACGATAATAACTGCGATCGCCAAATGAAAAGGCTTTCTTTTTTTCGCAGCTAAAACCGCCCAGAGTAAGGCAGGAACGGCAATAGTTTCTGGTCGAAACTCCGTATAAAAATTAATATTAAAAATTGCGGGATAGAGAACATAACAAACAGCGATCGCTCTGGCGTAACCAACCGACAAACCGCTAGCTCGACTCAAAGCAAAAAGAGGTACTGCACCAGTAGCTAAAGCGATCGCCTGTACTGCTAATAGCCAATAAACACTGGGATAAATAACATACAGCAGAGCCAAAGGATAGAGGATAATTGCCCCATGATCGCCGATGAGATGCACTCCTTCTAACAGTGTAGAAACGGGAGTTTTGCCTTGAGAGAGTAAATACACTAGCTGATCGAAAAAACCCAGATCGTTTCCCGCCCGAAACAACCATAGTTGAAGGCTGCTAAAAAAAAACAAAACCAAACTGGATAGGGCAACCAATGCCGACAAGAAAAATGCCGATTGCTGATGTCTACTAGATTTAACTGTTCTCAGGCGATCGATTTTCACTAATGACTGTTGACTGTTGACTGTTGATTGTTGACTGTTGACTGTTGACTGTTGATTGTTGACTGTTGACTGTTAACTGTTGACTGTTGACTGAAATTACTGACCCAAATACGCTTCTAACACCGCTTCATTATTCTGAATCTCTTCTGGTGTTCCTTCGGCTAAGTTAGTACCTTCTGCTAATACCCAAACGCGATCGCACAGACTCATAATCACGTCCATATTATGCTCGATAATCAAAAAAGTAATGCCCTGTCGATTCCAGTTAACAATATGTTCGCAAATCTGGTTAATCAGGGTAGGATTTACCCCGGCTGCTGGTTCATCTAGTAAGATTAACTTAGGATTGGTCATCAAAGTGCGAGCCATCTCTAATAGCTTTCTTTGTCCGCCCGACAATGCGCCTGCATAATCGTGAGCCTTGGCAGCCAAGCCTACAGACTCTAGAATATCCATCGCCCGTTCTTTATTTTGACGTTCTTCGGCCCTTAATTTAGACTGCTCGAACCAAACCTTAAAAAAATTCTCTCCCGTCTGATTTGGGGTTGCCAACAACATATTTTCCAATACAGATAGGCGAGAAAGCACTCTAGCTACCTGAAAAGTACGAATAAAACCTTTAGTGGCAATCTGGTGGGGCGGTAAATTATGAATTGGCTGGCGATCGAAGATAATCTTTCCGCGATCGGGTTCGATAAAATTGGAAAGTAAATTAAACAAGGTCGTCTTTCCTGCTCCATTTGGTCCAATCAAACCTGTAATGCTGCCTCGAAGTACCTCCAAACGCGCATTATCAACTGCTTTGATTCCACCGAAGCTTTTAGATAGTTCTGTAGCCTGAAGCAATGCGTCTGTAGATGATTGCACTTGTTTTTCAACCATATCTCAACAATTTATTTAAAGTATCAAAAAAAGTCCTAGTTAGCTTGTTCTAAAAGATAATGACAACCTACTAAGTGTCCAGTATTTAGACCACATTCAAATCAATAAAAATTAAGGTAGTAAATAAAACGGAGTATATTTTAGTTCATCAATGACCCAGTTAAAACCACATCAAGATTCGACAAGTTTGGACTCAGAAAAATCTGATGAATTAAATTCTCGTGTATCTCCTTGGTTGGCTAGAATACTCTACCCGATCGGATGTTATGTAGTCATACCTCTTTTTTTTGGTAAAATACAGATCGATGGACAAGAAAATATTCCACTACATGAGCCTGTAATCGTCGCACCAACTCATCGTTCTCGCTGGGATGCTATGATCGTACCTTATGCTTTAGGCAGGCTTGTTAGCGGTCGAGATTTACGGTTTATGGTTTCTGCCAACGAAGTCAAAGGTATTCAAGGCTGGGTAATTCGTCGTATGGGTGGATTTCCCGTCGATACAGAGCGTCCACAACTTAGCAGCGTTCGCCACAGTGTCAAATTGTTAGAGCAAGACCAGGAAATGTTGGTAATTTTTCCTGAAGGAGGAATTTTCAATGATTATGAAATTCACCCTCTTAAAAGAGGAGCTGCTTTAATTGCTTTACAGGCTCAAACAGACCAACCTGAGAGGGAAGTAAAAATATTACCAGTCACAATTCGCTACAGTCAGCCTTATCCTAGTTGGGGAACAAAGGTTAAAGTAGACATTGGTTCGCCTTTAACAGTTAATCAATATTTAGATAAATCGGTACGGCAAAGCTCTCGAAAGTTAACTAACGCTCTGCAAGAAATTTTACAAAAACTTTATAAAAATTAAAATAGATTTTTACCTAAGACCTAAGCATATCTAACTAAAAATTAACAAAAACTGAATTTCTCATTTACTATAGAGAAATCTTAAATACTATGAGATTTTAAAAAATAGAATCATGGGTAAGTTTATAATATCAGCTTGAAAGACAGGGTTTTTTATCGTATTTTGGTGTATGCCCAAATTTATAAGTTTTGCTGATTTTGGTAGTGCCTTTCTACAGCATAACTTCGTCTATTATTTGGATAAAAGTTAGATCGATCGAATTAATTGTTTCTTTAACGTTGTAATTTTTCTACGACTAAAAAATTATCCGTATAAACAAAGGCTTTTTTTGACAAATGATTACCTGGATAAAACGTTTTAAAACTCAAGTTAAATTTAAGTTTTGGATGCAAAGCATTCTATTTGTCTTGAATGTAAAATCTAACCCGCGCACTTTTATAATGGGCGAATAAAATAACAGATCGCCCTCAGTTTTGACCGCGGAATGCGGCGGGGCATATAAAGTACGGAGATTGCCTCCGTACTTTATATGCCCCTTGTCAGAGGAAGCCCCGTCAAACGCTCTCTGCGTTTCGCCGTTCCTTCGGAACGTCGGCGGACTCCAGTCCGCACGGCGGGGTCTCTCTGACTATCTTTGGCAGTCAAACGTAATCAAGCTCTTAACAGAGTATGCTCCATAGCTTAAAACATCTATGCTACATTCTGAGCCTAGAATTCAATGCTCTAACCCTCATTGCACAGCCTCTAACGAAATCCAAACTCGTTTTTGCATTCAGTGTAATACGCCAATAGTCAGGCGGTATTTATGGAGCAGTAAGGAATTAACTTCTTCAGAGTTAGAGCAGATCGAGGTTAAAGGTAGATATCTATTATTTGGTGAGCGAATATTCTTAGATACCAAACCTGGCAAGCCTCCCGTAACGGCTGAAGAAGTACCTGAAGATATTGTAGTCTATCTACAGCTTTTCCCTTTTTATCCTCACGTGCCACAGGTTTACGGATTATTAGAAAGTACGGGCGTTTGGCTGTTCGATTATGGTACAGTACCATGTAATAGTTGGGGAGAATTAGACTATTGTTCAGAATTTATCCCAAAACTAGAAACTCTATGGGTAGATGCAACACCGCTGCAACAACTAAATTGGCTTTGGCAAATAGCCAAATTATGGCAACCGCTGTCGAACAAAAAAGTTGCTAATTCCCTGCTCGATCCCGAACTAATTAGAATAAATGGACAGATAGTACAGCTATTGCAGCTAGAGAGCGATCGCGATAATCGACCTGACTTAATGCAATTAGGCGATCTTTGGTCGAGGTGGGCCCTTCAAGCTCATCCAACTATCAAAAAGATGCTGAACCAGCTTGGCGATCGCCTAAAAACAGGTAAAATAACCCAGCACCGGCAAATAATTGCAGTGCTAGATAAAGCGATCGACATATCGAGAAAAGCTAATCAATATTTGTATCAAACTTATGCTTTGAGCGATTCCGGGCCGAGTCGAGCTAACAACGAAGATGCAGCTTATCCCCTGCATGATGATGTAAATAATATTCCCGTATCAGAACAGGCTTTAGCTATTGTCTGTGATGGAGTAGGTGGACATGAAGGAGGGGAAATTGCTTCTGGAGATACAATTAAATATTTGCGAAACAAAATATCTAGTTTAAGCCCGCAGCACGAAAGCTATAGCTCTAAAAAAATCTTAAAAAAATTAGCCAAATATATCAATCAATCCAACGATCGCATTAGCAGTCGCAACGATAGCGAACAGCGTCATGAAAGGCAGCGTATGGGGACGACCTTAGTAATGGCTCTAGCCTACGCCCAAAAGATGTATCTAGCTCATGTTGGAGATTCTCGAATCTATTGGATAACTCGTAATAGTTGTCACCAGTTGACTATAGATGATGATTTAGCCTCAAGGGAAGTTCGTTTAGGTTATGCTCTGTACAGAGATTCTCTGCAATATCCATCAGCAGGAGCATTAATCCAAGCACTCGGAATGCGTGATTCAGCCACACTCCATCCTAATTTACAGCACTACACAATTGATGATGACTGTATTTTTCTGCTGTGTAGCGATGGTTTGAGCGACTTCGATCGCATAGAACAACAGTGGAAAAGTTTATTGCCAGTCTTTGAAGATAAAAAAGACATTGCTACTGCTGTTAGAGATCTAATTTCTTTAGCTAACGAAAAAAACGGTCATGATAATGTCACTGTGGCTTTAGTACATGGTCGAGTAAGATCTCAACCCAACTCAGAAATAACAGTTTCTTGGTCTGATGTAAAATCTGGTATTAACGAAGTTACCTCGAAGTCAAAACGCGATTACAGCGATTCTACATGGTCAGATATTTCAGCGAGCGATCGAACTCCTACAAAGGACAACACTGAAATTACCGAGCAATTAATTGGAGAACCATTACCGACCAAAAGGCGACCAAAATGGATTATTCCCTTGGTTGTATTGTTAGCTATTTCGACAATTGTAGGAACAGCTTCCTATTTTTTATTACAAAAAGAGATTAAAAAACCAGGTAACGGCGATTTTACTACTCCTGAAGAAGACATAGAATTTAACGAACAGTAAACAATTAACAATTAACAATCAACAATTAACAGTCCTACAAGACTTCCTAAACTTAAACTTCCAAATTGCTATGATTTGGTATCGTGAATAATACTTTTTGGCGCGAGTAGTTAATATATGTTTTGGTACGATGGCAAACTAGTCGATCGCGAGCAGATTCAGCTAAATATCGACGAGCCTGGATTATGTTATGGCGCGACTGTTTTTACCACCATGCGGGTGTACGATCGCTCGATTACTCATCCTCTAACTAACTGGTATGCCCATAGCGATCGCCTCTACAAAGCTATTAAAGCATTTGACTGGCAGCAACCAGACTGGCAGAGACTGCAACAGGGAGCAAAGCTAATGTTAGCTTTTCCTGTTCTGAGAATGACGGTATTTCCTGACGGTAAAGAATGGATTATGGGGCGCAACCTGCCAGAAAACTTAAAAAAATGGCAAACAGAAGGTATAACTGCTTGGGTGGCGACAGATTTTTATAGCAGAAGTTTAGCAGAATATAAAACGGGCAACTATCTAACGCCTTATCTGGCTCGTAAGCGATCCCTAGCTCTTAGCGCGAGTGAGGCGATTTTGTGCGATCGCTCTGGTAACTGGTTGGAAACAAGTACTGGTACTCTTTGGGGATGGCGAGATGGCTGCTGGTATACTCCCAGCTTGAATTCTAATATTTTGCCAGGAATAGCGCGATCGCACCTTCTAAAATATTTTCGCGATCGCTTCTTAGTTCGAGAAAATATTTGGACTCCTGAATTTGTTTCTACCCTGCAAGCTTTATACTATAGCAACTGCGTAGTCGAATTAGTTCCCATCTTCACCGTTATTAATGGTCAAAAGCGATCGAGCTATCCGATTAAACTTCCTCCTGGCGACATTTTTTCCTAACTATCAATTGTTAGTTCACGTCGAGGTATCTTTCAATTAGCAAGATAGCTACAATATCATCTACAGGACGGGGAGGAACTCTTAATCCTAAAGGAATCATCCGCTGTAAACCTTTGGGAGGGTAGAGAATCCAGTAGCGATCGCGTGCCTCTAAAGTACTATTAGTTTCATTAACGGTAATTACGGGCATTGTGGCTATAGAATCGATTTGTTGCTGCCAGATTTTGGAAGTAGTGCCATCTCCCATCACAATTAAGTCGATGGCAAATTCTTCAGCTAACTTTTGGATGGTAGCGATCGCCTTTTGAGAGTTAATTATCTGGTGATACAATACTTTATGCTTGTTGTTCATTACCGCCACACCACATTTGTCTCTACCAGGATCGACTCCCAATATGGTCTGAAAATTTAAAGAATTACTCATCAACTAACCGTTCTTCTGTTTAACAATTGAATACCTAAGTGCCAAAAATAATTTCGCCGTTGCGTTTGACAACAAAATCGAGCTTTAGTGGTCCTGCGGTATAGGTATTTTCTGAGACAACCGCTTTAATTTCATCTATGGGTTCTGTGGTGCGAGTAATTTTATTGACAAAATTAACCAGACTTTCAATCTGATTATCTCCTACTTCTATATTTGGGATCATTCCTGCTCGTTGAGCGCGAAATTTAGATACTGCCAGCAACCAGTTTAGTCTTTCCTGCACCTCTTTACGGCTAATATTGTCACCATCTATTGATACTGTGGCAATTTCTTCTCCCTCATAAAATATTTGTTGATTGAGAGCTAGATCGACGAAAACTCTTACTTCTTTCTCTCCTTGAACGTAATTACCCGCAGAAATAATTCTGATAACGTAATCTCGACCATCTTTGATTTCAGACTTAAGCTGTTCTACCTGAGATTTAGTTATATTAACAATACGTCGATCTAATTTACTACCGCTAAATTGAGTCGCTGTAACAGCATTAGTATTAGCCTGTCTCAATAAACTATCGATCGCCGATCTGGCTGCGTTGGGGTCGGTTATTCTGACCACTGCTGAAGACAATACCTGACCCTTGACGATGGCAATTTTCTTTTCTCGTAGTTGTTGATAAGATTCTTCTAAAGCGGAAACATTTTGTGAAAGGTAGTTTAATTGAGATTCTAACTGTTCTAATCTGTTGGTTCTTAGTTTGAGACTAACCTCAGCCGAAGCGATCGCCTTATCTAACTGGGCAATAGAGCGATCGCGTTCTTGAACCTGAGTCTGTAATAACTGCTGTTGTTGCTCTAGTTCTTCGAGACGGCTTTCTTTCTGAGATAAAATTCGATCCTGCTCGATAATACGTTGTTCGCGCTGCTGTAGTTCAGTTTGCAGTTCTTTGCTTTGCTGCTGTAACTGATTTAATTGCCGTAACTCTCTTTCTCTTTCAGCTAACAAATTGTCTAATTCTTGCTGTAAATTCTTAGCTCGATTGGAAATTTCCTGAAGCTTTTGTTCTGACTGCTTGAAGTCGCGATCGATCGCATCTAAATTAGCTACTGCTTGACTTTGTTGGTTTCTAACCTCTGCTAGCTGCTGTTGAACCTGCTGCTTTTCTTGCTTTACCTGAGCTAATTCTCCTTCTGTATGTCGCTTCTCTTTAAGAATATCGTCTAATTGAAAAATTCCTCTTCTAAGAGAGCCACTCAAGCCAAACAAAATACCCAAAGTCAGAGCAGAGATCGACATCCCAGTAATTACCGTAATCATCATCGCTGTTTGACGGGGACGAAGATTAAATAATCTGAGCCTAGCTTTTCCGATTTTTGTTCCCAAGCGATCGCCAAATGCTGCAATGATACCGCCTAAAAGAAAAATTGCTGCAATCAGAATATAACCGCTAGTCATCAGATATGATTCAGTACTTTATGGGGGGAAAATTAGCCGATCTGAATTACCGTTAGCGACGGACTCTATATTTATCCGTATTTTTGTACTATATTGAGATCGCTCAATCATTCTAAGCAAATTGTTGACTTAATGCTACAGGATTATGCACCGTAATCTTTTTTTGAGAGATTGAAACCATTTCTTTATCTCGAAGATCTCCGAGTAACCTAGTAACGGTAACTCTAGTAGAGCCAATGGCTTCGGCGATCGCCTGATGAGATAATTTTAGGTCGATTTTGATTCCTTCTTGGGTAGGTATCCCAAAATCGCGACAGAGTATTAGTAAAAAGCTAACTAAACGCGAACCCATATCGCGATGAGCCAAAGTTTCAATCATCATCTCAGTTTGTAAAATTCTTGAAGATAGCCCGCGTAACATTAACATCGACAGTTCGGGATTTTCGCTTAGGGCTTTTTCTACCTGTTCGCTTGGTGCTGACAAAAGTTCTACGGGTGTAAAAGCTACAGAATGATAAAAGCGATCGCTTTTTTGTCCCGTAATCAAGGAAAGTACGCCAAATACAGTATTTTCTCTCAACAAAGCTACCGTAATTTCTTCTCCTGCTTCATAAACACGAGATAATTTAACTGCTCCTTTTAACAGAAAGTAAACCCTTTCAGCGGGATCTCCAGGAAAAAATATCGTTTTGCCACGCTCAAAGCTCTCGACAATAGGCGGAAAAGAACCACGACCGAGTTTGCGAAATACTGACGCTAGGGGCTGATTTTGTGTTGTAGAATCCATGTAACCTATATCTAAGCTAAAGGTGTTGTGTCGATCTGATTATCGTTAATGGTAGCTATATATTCTCATACTATAGCTACAATCTGCTTCTCATTACTTCTCGTTATTATTTCTGGTCAAACACAATATAGCTCGAAAAAATGTTCTTTTAAGCTATTAATTACTCGCTGTTAGTTACTTAATCTAGCTTTCAATAATAAACATAAAAGTGACATTTATAATCAGCTATCCTAAATAGGAAAAAAATCTTGAGTAAAGATAATTAGCGACTTAGAGGACTTGGGGATTAATCCCGAACCTGCTCCCTACTTCTTTATTTCCCTATCTCCCCGTCACCCGATCTGGATCATTCTTTCTAGGAATTCATATTACCAGCCCAGGCAGTTGTAGGATAGATAGTTGCAGCTAAAAACAGAAGAAAGATCGTGCTAGATTTAACAGGAAAAAATGCTTTCGTTACAGGAATAGCTAACAATCGCTCTATCGCTTGGGGAATTGCCCAGCAGCTACATAAAGCTGGTGCTAATATTGGCGTTAATTACCTCCCTGATGAACGAGGACGGTTTGAAAAGAAAGTTAGAGATTTGGTCGAACCTATATCTCCTAGTATCATTGTTCCCTGCGACGTGCAAAACGACCAGCTACTAGATTCAATGTTTGCCACGATAAAACAAGAATGGGGCAAGCTCGATATACTGGTTCATTGTCTGGCTTTTGCCGAACGAGAAGACTTGACAGGAGATTTTTCGGCTACTTCTAGAGCGGGTTTTGCTAAAGCATTAGATATTAGTACTTATTCTCTCAACTGTTTGGCTAGTAGAGCGAAACCGTTAATGACTGAAGGCGGTAGTATTATTACTCTTTCTTATTTGGGAGGAGTCAAAGTAATTCCTAACTATAACGTTATGGGTGTAGCTAAATCTGCTTTAGAAATGACGGTGCGTTATTTGGCTGCGGAATTGGGGCCAGAAAATATTCGAGTTAATGCAATTTCAGCAGGTCCGATCCGCACTCTGGCTTCTTCGGCTGTAGGGGGAATTTTGGATATGATCCGCCATGTAGAAGAAACCGCTCCTCTACGACGTACTGTGACTCAAACCGAAGTGGGCAACACCGCAGCGTTCTTATGTAGCGACCTTTCTAGCGGTATTACAGGACAGGTTATCTATGTTGATTCGGGATACGAAATAATGGGGATGTAGTCAGCTATTGCTTAAGTTTGGTTTATCGTTTGGCGATCGGTCTAAGACTTCAGCTTTTAAACTGATAGTAGTTAGTTTTTAGTCTTTAATCTTTAGTTTAAACTTACTACTAAGAACTAAGAACTTGAATCAGCAATCTTTTAGGTCATTAAAACAGACTATATATTATAGGAGAAGCAATGCAAATTAGCGATCGCGAAGCGTACACAGAGGGCAATCGCCAAATAAATTTAGATAATAGCCCTGTATACCAGTCAAGAACCGCAGCGGTAAGCCGTACTACAGGCGAAACCGACGTACAGGTAGAGTTAAACCTCGATGGTACTGGTAAATGCAGTGCCGATACGGGAATACCTTTTCTCGATCATATGCTGCACCAAATTTCTTCTCATGGTTTAATCGATCTTAACGTTAAAGCGACTGGAGATATTGAGATTGACGATCATCACACAAATGAAGATGTGGGAATCACTCTGGGAATGGCGTTAGCCAAAGCGTTAGGCGATCGCAAAGGCATTGTCCGCTTCGGTCATTTTATCGCTCCTTTAGACGAATCTTTGGTACAGGTAGCTTTAGATTTTTCTGGTCGCCCTCACCTCAGCTATGGTTTAGAAATTTCTACCCAAAGAGTTGGAACTTATGACACTCAGCTTGTTAGAGAATTTTTTGTAGCGATCGTCAATCATTCCCAAATGACGCTTCACGTTCGTCAGTTAGACGGCATCAATTCTCATCATATTATTGAAGCAACTTTTAAAGCTTTTGCCCGCGCTATGAGAATGGCTACAGAGGTCGATCCTCGTCGTGCAGGCACAATTCCTAGTTCTAAAGGGGTTTTGTAAACAGTTAATAGCTGAATTAATAAAAATTAATATTATGACGGTAGAAGTATCTAGTGAGTGGGTCAAAGTTCAAAATGGGGATTTAGCGATCGATGCTTATTTATGCTCGCCAAAATCTTCGGGAACTTATCCAGGTGTTATCGTAATTCAAGAAATATTTGGGGTTAACGAGCATATTCAGGATATTACCGCCAGATTAGCAAGAGAAGGTTATGTTGCGATCGCTCCTGCAATCTATCAGCGATCTGCACCAGGGTTTACCGTAGGATACTCGGATGAAGAAGTAAAGCAGGGTAGAAAATATAAGGTTCAAACTCAGGCTAAGGAATTGATTAGCGATATTCAAGCTACGATTGACTATCTTTATCGCCTACCTACAGTTAAACAGTCGGGAGTCGGTACAATTGGCTTCTGCTTCGGAGGTCATGTAGTTTATCTAGCAGCTACCTTAAAAGATGTTGCAGCAACAGCGTCTTTTTATGGCGCACAAATTGCTACTTGGTGTCCAGGAGAATCAGAACCTACTATAACTCATACCAAAGATATTTCTGGTACAATTTATGGCTTTTTTGGGACAGAAGATCCTTTGATACCTAACGAGCAAACCGAACAGATTGAAACCCAACTACAAAAGTATAATATTCCCCACCAGGTATTTCGCTATACGGGGGCAACTCATGGATTTATGTGTGACCGACGTGAGAGTTATAATCGTGCCGCAGCCGAAGATGCCTGGAAAAAAGTGCTAGACTTGTTTAGCCAAAAGCTGTGAGTAGTTTAAAATTTACTTAGTTCAGCTCGTTCGGCCAGCTTCTTGCTGTGTTGGTTTGCTTTAGGTAACAAAACCGATTCGAGTTTTTCTACCTATCGTCGTCCATTAAAATTCACCATATACACCACTATGTCAGATTCAACATCCGTTCCTAACTCATCTCAATCATTTTCGATGGAAGATTTTGAGAATGCTCTTCAAAAGTATGATTATGAGTTTTCCAGAGGGCAAAAAATACAGGGAACAGTAGTCGAAATTACCTCTGACGGAGCGTACATTGATATTGGTGGCAAATCTCCTGCTTTCTTACCGAGTAATGAGGCTGCCTTGGGTTTTGTCGATAATTTAGAAAGAATTTTACCAATTGGGGAAACCAAAGAATTTCTAATTATTCGCGAACAAGATTCGGACGGACAGGTTACTCTTTCTCTACGCCAGCTAGCTTTAGATAAAGCTTGGGCAGATATCAAAGAGATGGCCCAAACAGGTAAATCGACTCAAGTACGAATTACTGGGGCAAACAAAGGTGGTGTGACGGGAGAAGTTTCAGGACTACGGGCATTCATACCGCGATCGCATTTACAGCAACGAGACAATTTAGACTCTATGGTGGGTCAGCTTTTAACCGCTACCTTTTTAGAGGTCGATCAGGACAATCGCAAGCTGGTTTTATCTCAACGAGATGCTATGAGAGCCGTAGCAATGAACAGTATCTCTGAAGGTGCGCTGATGGATGGCAGAGTAGTCAACATCAAGCCTTACGGCGTGTTTGTAGATCTTCAAGGCGCAACAGGATTGTTACACATCAAAGAGATTAGTGGTGCGCGGGTCGAATCTCTAAACAATATTTTTGAAGTCGGACAAGAAGTTAAAGTTGTTATCAAGCAAATTGATGAGTATCAGAATCGGATGTCGCTTTCAATCAAGGCTTTAGAAGAATATCCAGGAGAAAACATTGAGAAACTAGAGCAGGTAATGGCTACTGCTGTAGAAAGATGGGAAAAGGCGCAATCTGGGGAAAATACATCACAAAATAAAACTACTCCTCAAAATCCTGAACCTTCAAAAGCATCAAAGACAGAAACATCTTCTCAACCTGAAGCCGAAGCTTGAAACTATAATTTGAATCTTAAAGCGGTGTAGGCTTAACGTTGCATCACGAGATAATTTTAGAGTAGTAATAAAAATTACTAGCCTTATTATTGTCTCTTTGTTGTTTTTGGAGTATTTATCTTTTGATAGTAATGTAGGATCGTATTTGGGATCGATCTGCATCAGATAACATAATTTCAGAAAGGGCAATTAAAACTATTAATTTGCGATCGATGGCAAAACATATTTAGTTTTATAAAAGCGATCGCGCAAATACGATTGTAAAGTGTCGATCTTGTTGTCAATACAATTATTTTCAACAGCGATAGTCGAAGTTGCGCTCATAACTTGTTAATTGAAATTAATTTTCGAGGCTCAGATTGCGATCCACAATTTCAAGAGCATATTTACATTTGAAAGTAACTATCCTACGGTGAAATGCTAAACAAAATCTTCAGGGCAAATCTTAAAAGTTTTAGAAATTTATTATTTAATGAGCAGTAGGTTAGCTATGCTATTTACAGTCAATGCTTTATTAATAAAAAATAAATAGTAAGTACAATGCTAGTTATTTTTCGCTTTTAAAGACCATCATTAAAATTCTCTAAATAAAATACTTTTGTAGTTCGCCTATCTTTATTCAGACAAATGCAGCTTAAAGAAAAGTTACTTTAGATACAGATAAATGTATATATTCCATGATATATATTTTTTTAGATGATATACAAATATGTATTTGACAAGATATAAGTAAAAAAATATTCTTCAGCTCGGCTAATTAAACTGAGTAATCTACTCGACTAGTTAGACTTTGAAAATGAAGAACTAATTAAAATTTACAAACTAAAACCGATCTTCATAAATGACTTCTGCCTCAAAAGAAACAAACGATACGTCAGCTAAACCCAATTGGCAAATCAAGCTTTTATATGACGGAGAATGTCCTCTATGTGTGCGTGAAGTAAATTTTTTGACCGAGAAAGACGCTGGCAGAGGAATTGTTAAATTTGTAGATATTGCTAGCTTAGATTACGATCCCCAAGAGAACGCGGGCATCGATTTTGCTACTGCTATGGGAACAATTCATGCAATATTGCCAGATGGTACGGTAATTAAAAATGTAGAAGTCTTCAGACAAGTCTACGAACGTCTGGGAATGGGTTGGATCTATGCCGTAACTAAGATCCCCGTTGTGGGCGCGATCGCCAATTGGGTATATAAAGTTTGGGCTAGTTGGCGACTAAAGTTAACAAGAAGACCAGATTTAGATACAATTATTGCCCAAAGGCAAAAAAAGCTAAAAGATTCAAATTCTTCAAGATGTAAGGTAAATTAGTGATAAGTGAACTGGTTTTAATCACTATTCTTCTTATAAATACGCACGAACTAAACTAGTTCGCAACGCTATTGTCGATGTGCCAAAAATTATTATAGGGTAACAATTATGGTTCGAGCATCTGTATCTCCAGTGGTGCTAGCTATTTTAGATGGCTGGGGTTATCGCGAGTCAACAGAAGCTAACGCTATTGCTAACGCCAACACACCAGTGTTTAGTAGTTTGCTGGCTGCTTATCCCAACACGCTAATTAATACATCTGGCAAGGATGTAGGGCTACCTAATGGACAGATGGGAAATTCCGAAGTAGGACATCTTAATTTAGGTGCGGGAAGAGTCGTTCCTCAAGAGTTAGTCAGAATATCCGATGCGGTAGAGGATGGTTCTTTATTGGAAAATCAGGCGTTAATTGATGCTTGTGCTAAAGCAAACGCTACAGGAGGAAAGCTGCATTTAATTGGGCTTTGTTCTGAAGGAGGCGTTCACTCTCATTTGAAGCATCTAATTGGCTTATTAAATCTTGCCAAAGCAAATAACATTTCTGATGTTTGTATTCATGCTATTACCGACGGTAGAGATACCTATACCACAGAAGGCATTAAAGCATTAAGTAAAATTCAAGATGCGATCGATAAAATAGGCGTTGGTCGTATAGTAACTATTAGTGGTCGTTACTATGCAATGGATCGCGATCGCCGTTGGAATCGAATACAGCAGGCATACGATATCATGACTCGAAATACTAGTATTGATAATCGTTCGGCCCCGGAAGTTTTAGAAAGCTGTTACGCTGAAAAAATTACCGATGAATTTATCCCTCCTACCAGAATAGCTTCAGGTGCGGTAAAAGCAGGGGATTCGGTAATTTTCTACAACTTCCGTCCCGATCGCGCCAGGCAGCTAACCTATGCGTTTGTCAACGATGACTTTAATGGATTTGCCAGAGAAAAAATCGATCCACTATATTTTGTTACCTTTACACAATACGATCCTAATGCGCCCGTAGAAGTAGCCTTTAAACCGCAAAATTTGACCAATATTTTGGGTGAAGTAATTGCCAACGAAGGTTTGCGTCAATTCCGCACCTCAGAAACCGAAAAATATCCTCACGTTACCTATTTCTTCAACGGCGGTTTAGAAGAACCCTTTGAAGGAGAAGATAGAAAAATGATTCAAAGTCCGATGGTAGCTACTTACGATCGCGCCCCAGCAATGTCTGCATCAGAGGTAACGGATGCAGTAATCGACGCGGTAAATGAGCGAGTTTATTCTTTGATTGTAGTTAACTATGCTAATCCTGATATGGTCGGGCATACGGGTAATTTGGAAGCAGCAATTGAAGCGATCGAAACAGTCGATAGTTGTTTGGGTCGAGTTATAGAAACGGTCAATCAGGCTGGTGGAACGCTGTTGATTACTGCAGATCACGGTAATGCCGAGTATATGCGAGATGCTGACGGTAATCTTTGGACTGCTCACACGACAAATCCCGTACCTTTTATTTTAATTGAAGGTGAAGATCGAAAAATTATCGGGCATGGTACAGAAGTACCGTTAAGAAAAGGTGGATGTTTGGCTGATGTCGCACCAACTATTTTAGAAATTTTACAAATTCCTCAGCCAGAAGAGATGACTGGAAAATCCCTAATCGAGCCTGCACTATATCAGGCAAAGCCAAATCGAACTCCAATTAAAATATCAAGGTAGTTCCAAGTTCTATGTTGCCATTAATAAGCGACACTAAACATCATAATTTCAAACTGTCTGGTTGTTAAAGAGCGACTGCAAAGGTTGAAGCGATCGGGCAGTTTTTATTATTTCTATAATATAACTAGCTGCAATGAAGAAAACCACCTTTGAGTTGGATATAGCTTTGTCAGCAGCATACAATAGTAATCGCTCTTAAATTAAACATCAACTAAATTATATTTTCTTATGAATGCTTTTCAAATAGTGCAAATCGTCTGGGCAGTTTGTGCCTTTTTTACAATTGTATCGATCTTACTACATAGTCCAAAAGGAGATGGTTTAGGCGGTATTGGTGGACAGTCACAGATGTTTACCAGCACAAAAAGCGCAGAAAATGCGTTGAATCGGATTACTTGGGGACTGGGAATTGGTTTTATTACTCTAACTATCGTTATGAGCGCGGGCTGGATAGGATAGTCAAATTAAGATTAGTAGTGTTTAAATGTTTAGAGATTATCGATCGCCAGAGAAATATCGGTAATCGGTAACTTTTAAATAGCGGGTAGTAAAATGAACCAACGGCGATTGAAAAAAGGCATTATGATAATCATAGTAACCGCCGTTTTGCTGATCTCAAGCAGTATTACTCGCTCCCACTCTGCTAAAGATTCATTACCACCGCTTAAAGCTCACGAACTTCCTCAGTTTATCGTCGATTGGCAGGATACCTCAAATGAGGATTATTTCGAGCAAATCGAACCTACTCCCCTGGGCTATTTAGTTTGGTCAAAATTCCCGATCGAAGTTTACATAGAACAGCCAAAAGTCATAGAAAATACCGCAGCAAATAAACGTTTTCGAGATTGGGCGTTAACTGTTAAGAGCGCGATCGCCGAATGGAATGAATACTTCCTCTTACAGGAAATAGCCGACAAAGAAACAGCGGATATAGTTATTGTGCGATCGCAGCCTGAAAGAGAAATAACTTTAAATCCCGATACGGGACTATATGATATTCCCAGAGCAATTGCAGCCCAAACTAATTACACATTTTATCCAACTAAAAACCCTGCTACAATCGCTTTACGAATGACTGTAGAGATTAGCGATAACTTTGTAGGAAAGTCTTTACTCGCTACTGTTCGTCATGAACTAGGTCATGCTTTGGGAATTTGGGGTCATAGTCCTAATGAAAGCGACGCGCTATATTTTTCTCAGGTAAGCCAGCCACCGCCAATTTCAGCGCGAGATCTCAACACTTTGAAAAAGATCTACCAGCAGCCTACTAGATTAGGTTGGATTCTTTAGCTTTGAGTTTTCTTTATTTGGTAATAATGCGATCGCGTTTTGTTCGCATATGCAGATTAGATCGAGAAATTTATCAGATCGAATTAGAAAACCAGTTAAGCAAGCAATACCAATTCAATTAATATTTACAACAGATAGATTAATTCTATGTAGGGGCGAACCATATTTCGCCCTACGATATATGTCGCATTGAATTTTTAATTTGATATAAACAGCCCTAACCTATTAAGAAAGGATATAAGGATCGTCTCGCCTTCTGCTCATTAATTAGAATCTATAAATATAGCAAACAGGGTCTGGTTGCTCCCCATTTACTTAATAGTTGAGATTAGCTATGCTCAAAAACGAGTAAGTTTTGAGTTAAATAAAATTGCTATGCGGATGAAAGGACTTGAACCTTCACGTCCGAAAACGCTAGAACCTAAATCTAGTGCGTCTACCAATTCCGCCACATCCGCAAAAATTGCAACGATAATTATCATAACAGATAAATCAAACTTTTAGAAAAGATTGCAAGATTTTCGTAGGCGATCGCGTTCTGGTTCTAGCCAAGCATAGCTAAAATGGCTGACCGCGTTAATTTCGGGAGTAGCTTTGCGTAAGGCTTCCATTTGAGCTTCTAAGGGGGGATGTTGACGATATACCTGACCCCACGCACCAGCCAAAGCAGGAATAACTTTAGTTGTAGCAGATGCGGTTTTCGTTACCGTTTCTACTTGCTCGACAATACAATCAGTCTGTGCGTCGCAGACAGCATAAGCCATAGGATGCCATTCTAAATCTGCGGGAAATTTATTCCACGCCTGAAGACGTGAATCAAACCCCGCACTACCTACTAAACGATTGGCATCGGGAAAAAATACTGCTCCTGCGGGAATTCCTCTATCTCGAGCGGGTTTGGCAGCAAAAGTCAGAAAATCAATAATTCCTTGAGCAGCATGAGCAACCGAAAAAAACCAAAGTTCTTTGATAAGATTCTGCTGAGATGGCATATTAACTTCAGACTCTGACAGATTTAAACGACCTTGCCATTGAAATTCTTCTTCGGGATATTGACGATCTATAGTCTGAAGATCCTCAGCTGTTAAGTTGCCAGTATCAATGTATTTTTTAATTACCGCCAACCCTTTATTGTTGGTGGCTCTGTTGTATAGGGCATCGAGAGAAGATTTACCGTAAATCCAGAGATCCTTAACGCTCTGAACATAAGACTGTCCTCCAACACCGCGAGGGTAGCGCACATAGTCGAATAAAATGCCGTCTGGTTGTCGTTGCAGAACTGCCTGAACTAAATCATAATAATCGCTTTGTGCTTGAGGCGAATAAGGATCGATAAACGCCTGAGAGCGATCGTGTACAAAGGTCAAACTATCTTCACCAGTTCCATTACGAGCCAATGCTTCTTGGCGATCTGGACGTTGGGCATAGGTATAGCCAAAATTCATCGTAAACAGCCAGGCATAGACTTTTAGACCTCGTTGATGCGCTTTATCTATAGTTTGCTGTAGCAAATCGACGTTGTTTCCTTCTGGCGACCGCACTACAGGAGTCCAAGGGGTAGGATTATCACCAGGTGGCAGTAAAACTTGACTATCGTAAAATACTTCTAAATGGATCTTGTTATATCCGAGATTAACAATGCGGTCTAGCACCCGATCTAGCGATCGCGCACTGACATCGCAGGGGTAAAGACGCAACCAAATTGCCTGTTCTTCTGGCCAGGTTTGGCTACGGCATAGCTGTAGCATCTGCGTATGTTTTTGAACAATGGCATTATATTGACGGGTAGCCTGTTCGTTTTCTAAAGATGCTTTTAATAATTTTTCTTTAGCTTCTACTTCTTCTGGAGCAAATTGACAATAAGGTCCTACAGCAGCCTCTGCCGATCGGGCAGCTATAAAACTATAGCTGCATAAGCTAATTATGGTCAAAGCCGATAATATTTTGGAATTAATCCTAAGATGACCATCGACCGCTCTAAATCGAGCAAATATATAAATTAGTCTTCGATAAGATGTGAGACGAAAGTTATTAGATAATAAAAACTGCTCGATAATTCTAGGCATTCTTAACATCATGCGATATTCTCTATTTACTGAACAAAAGAGTGAATTTGCCAGTTTAATAGTGGGTTAAACGATATTTCTTGGAAAATTTAGGATAGTGAGTGAATATTCTAACAGGCTCGATTAAATAATAGGCGATCGTTTAGCAGCGTTCAACTAATAGGTATTATCGAGATAAGGATATGGAAATTTTTGTTCCTGGTCGTCTTTGTTTGTTTGGAGAACATAGTGATTGGGCGGGACAATACCGTCAATTAAATCCCGATCTAAAGCCTGGTCGTGCTATTGTCACGGGGACAAATCAGGGTATTTACGCACGGGTCAGAGAGACCCCGCGCTGGAAGCGAAGCGAGGCGGTCTTGGGGGTTTTCCCCATGAGCCATCGCTTTAAGAAGCACGGGGCTTCCTCTGACTTCGTGAAAACCAGCAGCTATTTATCATTCAAAACGCTACATTCTCCTCAGGTATTAGAACTACCAATGGCAGCGGATCTGCTGCTGGAGATGGCTCGAACTGAAGGCTTTTATAGTTACGTAGCAGGAACAGCTTATCAAGCTTTAGTTCGTTATCGAGTTGGTGGATTAGCAATCGACAATTATCGAATGGATCTACCCTTAAAAAAAGGCTTGTCTTCTAGCGCAGCAATTTGCGTTTTGGTGGCAAGAGCCTTCAATCAACTATACAATTTGGGCTTAAGTCTTACAGAAGAAATGGACTTGGCTTATTGGGGAGAAAGAACCACTTCTAGTCAGTGTGGCAGACTCGACCAAGCCTGTGCTTATGGTAGCCGACCTATTTTGATGACTTTTGATGGCGATCGCACGTCTGTAAAACCTTTAAATATTGCTAGGGATCTTTATTTGATTATCGTAGATTTAGCTGCTTCAAAAGATACTAAAAAGATCCTGACTCGACTCAACCAATGTTATCCTATGGCTAAAAATACAGTCCAGGAGCGAGTTCAAAATTATCTGGGTGCAATTAACGCCGATTTAGTTAGACAAGCCCAAATAGCTCTACAACAGGGAGATGGAGCAGCAATAGGCGATTTAATGAAGCGAGCGCAGACCCAGTTCGATCGCCGTGTCGCTCCCGCTTGTCCTGAATTGAAAGCACCTATATTACATAAACTTCTGTCCGACCCAGATTTGCAGCCTTATATATATGGCGGTAAAGGTGTTGGTTCGCAAGGAGACGGTACAGCACAGCTTATAGCTCGCGATCGAGATTGTCAACAGCAGACGATCGCAATAATTAAGCAGAATTTTCCTCAGATGCAGTGTTATAAGTTAAACATTCCTCGCTTATTAGCTCAATCTAATATCGAGGAAATATGCTAAATAGTTAAAATTGGCAGGATGCGAAATTCTGTAAATCTATCCCAAAGGTTGAAAATAAACAATTATGTCTCGGTTATATTGGGCGATCGCATCTACCACGGTTGAAGAGGAAAGTTTGATTACTGGCTTTAATCATTTAGCAGAAGATTTGCTTTTAGAAGTTGCCGTACTTTTAAAGATTGTTGTCGAAGCTATTGCGCTGTTAATCTTAGCTCTAGCCGTCGTTAAAGCAGTACGGGGATTAGTTTTTCGTAACCGAAGGATGGATCGCGAGCAAAAGTTCGCTCAAGTCAGGTTAGATTTGGGTATAGCACTGGCTTTGTCTTTAGAATTCTTGTTAGCAGCAGATATTGCAGCGACTGCGGTTTCGCCTACCTGGACGGCTGTAGGAAAGTTAGCAGCTATTTCGGCAATCCGAACCTTTCTCAACTTCTTTTTAGAAAGAGAGGTTAAAGATCTAGAAAAAAGCAAATTAGAGAGGTTTAAAAAAATAGAGCTGAATAAATCCCAGCCAAATATTTAGCTATCAGATATTATGTTGACGATCGAATAGGCTATTAAAAAGAGACGCTCTAATTAAAGAACGTCTCCAACGAAAAAGTTTTAATACTTGCTTAGTAAAGCTCTTCTTCTTGGTGAGTAGTGATAGTACAATCGGAGCTAGGATAAGCAACACAAGTAAGAACGTATCCTGCTTCAATTTGATCGTCATCAAGAAAAGACTGATCGGACTGGTCTACAGTACCAGATTCTAGTTTACCCGCACAGGTAGAACAAGCACCCGCACGACAAGAATAAGGTAGATCTAAACCTTGCTCTTCAGCAACGTCAAGAATGTACTCATCATCAGGTACTTCGATAGTTTGTTCGCCATCAGGCATTTTTAGAGTAACGTTATAGCTAGCCATGTATTTTCCTCTTTTATGGTGTTGTATATCAATTTGCGCTTAATAGAAGATAATTTATTCTTTTTGATTTAAATTGAATAATTTTTCCTCAATCTATAAGCTCCATTTTTGATACTAAGGGAAAAATACAAATTATTGATGGCGCATTAGTAATGAGATTTGTAATCTATCTTAAAATAAGTTTTACTTATATATGGACTAAAGGGAATAATTAGGTATCCAGAAATTGTTCGTACTATCTAGAATCCCCAAATAGTAGGATTAGCTGGATCTTTATCAAATAGATAAAGAATCTCCATTATCTACAAATATAACTATTAATTATACTTATATCATCGATTGATGACTTGTTTTTTAAGCTAAGTCAGTAAATGCTTTTTTTATATGAACGATAAAATAACTTTCCCTCTCAAAGTTGGTATAGTCGGTACGGGATATGCAGCAAAAAAAAGAGCCGAGGCGATAAAATCCGACGAGCGTTGTAAACTGATAGCCGTAAGTGGCGATCGCGCCAGAAGTAAAGAATTGGGTCAAAATTTTGGGATCGAAGCGGTTGATTCTTGGCAGGAATTAGTCAATTTACCCGAACTCGACCTGATATTTATCTGTACGATCAATCAAGGCGGTGGCGCGATCGCTCGTGCTGCTATATTGGCGCACCTGCACGTAGTCGTAGAATATCCTCTAGATTTAGACGCAAAAGTGGCAGCAGAAGTAATCGAACTGGCTGCTAAAAATCAACTCCTGCTTCATGTAGAACATATTGAAATTATTGGTGGTTTACATCAAGCTATCAAAGAGTATCTACCTCAAATCGGCAAAGTTTTTTACGCACGATACGAAACGATTAGCTCTCAACATTCTGTTGGACATAGCTGGAAATATCATCGAGATAAGTTTGGTTTTCCTCTTTCTGCTGCTTTATCGCGAATTCATCGTCTGACAGATTTATTTGGTAAGGTAAAAAGCGTCACCTGTAGCGATCGCTATTGGGAGGTCGAAGATTCGGATTATTTTACAGCCTGTTTGTGTCAGGCGCAGTTAAATTTTGATAACGGCGTTATAGCAGAAGTAACTTATGGTAAGGGAGATGTTTTTTGGCGTAGTCATCGTACTTTGGAAATTTATGGAGAGCGAGGCAAAATTTTCTTTGAAGGAGAAAAAGGAATAATAGTGGGAGAAAATGAACAAAAGATTCCTGTTGCTTCTCGCCGTGGTTTGTTTGCCAGAGATACCGCTATGGTTTTAGATTATTTATGCGATCGACAGCCTCTTTATATTCAACCTCAAGCCAGTCTTAATGCTTTACAAGTGGCTAATGCTGCACGAGAATCGGCAATGACGGGAAAGGTTATTTATCTCGATTGATTCTCGACATAATTTAACTTATTTAGTCCATCAAGACACGATAACCACACAGCTACCGTTACCCAGTGAATCAAAACGGGTAGCCATATCGAGCCTGTTTGCCAATAGGTTGTGGTGCAAACAATTCCTAAACTAGCTGCTAATACTAAGAAAATATAGTTAAAGAAAACGTTTCTACCCTGAGGAAAAAAGGTCAACGCATTCAGAGGATGATAGATAATAAATAGAAACACACTCAATGCCGATCGCAGTAAGTAAGATTTGAATGATACATCATAAGGATAGGGCAATAGCAAAACCCTAAAGAATAATTCTTCTAAAATCGCTGGTGCGACTAAAGAGGCGATCGTTACTCTAAAAACAGTCGTTACTGGCTGCGGTTTCCAGCTTAAAAAGTGAGTAGCGAAACCCAAGATTGAGACAAACAGAATATAGACACCAACTAAGATAACTGAGTGTCGCGCATTATCATAATTAGGCATGGTAACCATTGCTCTGTGCAACCGTGCCACTAATGTTAAGAAAATCAAACTCATTGCGATTAATTGTATCAATTCTGACCGACGCGACTTTTAATCAGTTAACCTAATAGTAGGTACAGTTTCTTAAGTTGATTTTTTTGTCAACCTATGAGAAAATAACTATACCATTGCATAAAATTGTCATGGTAGATAGATTGGTTACGATCCAAATATAGTTAAACCGACAATCCAAATCTTGAAAAAATCTGGCTGAAAACAGGGTGTAAAATCGACAATTTCTCAGCCCTTTATTAAAACTATTCTTGATGCAGGAGTTTCAATCTTTGCGATTATTTATGGCAAATTTATCCAATTAAATCTCGCGCACGATTCGTTCGAGGCACTGCATCGTTTTTTTTTTAAATTTCACTAATCAATTGAGGCATTCATGGCAAGTCGCGCAAATACTTCTACTTCCACTAGTACTACTAGCAATTCTGACAAAGATAAAGCTCTGAATTTAGTTTTAAAGCAAATCGAGCGCAACTTTGGTAAAGGTGCAATCATGCGCTTAGGAGATGCTGCCCAGATGAAGGTAGAAACTATTCCTAGTGGTGCATTGACTTTAGATGTAGCCTTGGGCGGAGGATTGCCCAAAGGAAGAATTATTGAAATATACGGTCCAGAAAGTTCTGGTAAAACTACGTTAGCTCTACACGCGATCGCCGAAACGCAAAAAGCGGGAGGAGTAGCAGCTTTTGTGGATGCCGAACACGCTTTAGATCCTACTTATTCTCAAGCTTTGGGGGTAGATATAGAAAACCTTTTGGTAGCCCAACCAGACAATGGAGAATCGGGCTTAGAAATCGTCGATCAGCTAGTGCGATCGGCAGCAGTCGATTTAGTAGTAATAGATTCGGTAGCTGCTTTAACTCCCCGCGCCGAGATTGAGGGAGAGATGGGCGATAACCAAGTAGGTTTACAGGCTCGTTTGATGAGTAAAGCCCTGAGAAAGATTGCGGGTAACATTGGTAAATCTGGAGCTACGGTAATCTTCCTCAACCAGCTAAGACAAAAAATCGGTATTAGCTACGGTAATCCTGAAGTTACTACTGGTGGTAATGCGCTTAAGTTCTATTGTTCTGTTCGTTTGGATATCCGCCGTATTCAAACTCTCAAAAAAGGTAACGAAGGAATGTATGGCATTAGAGCTAAGGTTAAGGTAGCCAAAAACAAAGTTGCTCCTCCTTTCCGGATCGCTGAGTTCGATATTATTTTTGGTAAAGGAATCTCGACTATTGGCTGTCTGTTAGATTTAGCAGAAGAGATGGATATTGTAGTGCGAAAAGGTGCGTGGTATAGCTATAAAGGAGATAATGTCGGACAGGGTAGAGACAATACCATTAACTATATGCTTGAAAATCCTGAAGTAGCAGCCGAAATAGAACAGAAAGTTAGAGCCAGCATCAACTCAGGAGAAAACCACAACGGTAGTGCTGCTGTGGAAGCTTTTGAAATCGACGGTGATGCTGAAGAATAATTAGCTAATGTTCAATTAGATTTAAGCGATCGCTTGTTGTAAGGCGATCGCCTTTATTTTTAAGACTTTTCTTTTGATTCGTCTTTGGCTTTATCCGAACGAAATAAGAACACCATTAAAGCTACTACGCCTATCTGTAAGAAAAAATTAGGAATATTGGTAGATAAATTTTGACCCGCAGCTAATTTGGCTAAAAACACGAATGCTCCTATTAAGCCAGATGCACCAAATGCAATATAGAAAAACTTTCTCAAACCTCTATATGGTGCTTGCGACTCAGCTTTTAGACGCGCATATTTTTCAGGGGTAAGGTTGTTTTTTCTTGCTCTAGCTAATTCTTCGGGGGATAAATCTACCATTGAGTTATGAGCGAATCTTAAAAAACGCTGTGTATTGAAGATCTGTATTAATATCAGCGAAAAAAATAGAGGTAAGCTAAGTATCAGCTACCTCTAATTTTATCTATTTAAATTGTAAAGCTTTTTAGCAGTTGTTTTTCAGTGTTTACTGAACTACAACTTTACCTACCATTCCTGCACCACGGTGAGGCTCGCAGTAGTAAGAGTATTCACCAGTTTCGTTGAAAGTGCTTTCGTAGCTATCTCCAGGAGAAAATACCAGGTTTTTGTGAGACTTATCAGACGCTTTCTCAAATACTACGTTGTGAGGAGACATTTTGTTATTTTCCCACTTAACAGTATCTCCTTCTTTGATTGTTACAGTCTCAGGAACGAACTTAAGCATTCCATTATCGCTACCCATTTTCACTTCAACAGTATCTGCTGCTGCGGGATTAACGTTGAAGAAGAAAGTGGATGCTACTAATACTAATGCCGACAATAACAAACTTAATCTTTTAGTCATTTTATTGAACTCTCTGTATCTAATATGATTTTTTTTAGTGAAGATTATTGAAAATTAGAGAAATAATCACTTTAAATTTAGCAGAGTTACTTTGGCAATAATTCTGCCTTTCTCTAATAGCTGTATCTCCCTTATATATATTAATACATAACTTTGACAGCTTGTAAAACTTTGACAGGGGGTCTTTTGACTATTTTTGGGTAGATAACCGAATATGTTCCTTTGACCATAATTGGCTGAAGCAGCTAATTCAATTTAAAAAGAGGAGAAACCATGTTGGTGAGATTATTATCAACTTTATTAGTATTTTTGACTGCTCTAATGTTTGCTGGGGTAAATCCTGTTTTAGCAGGGGATGCTGCAAGCGGAGCGCAAATTTTTAGTGCTAACTGCGCTGCTTGTCATGCAGGTGGAAGAAATGTAATTAGTGCAGCTAAAACATTGCAGAAAGATGCTTTAGAAAAATATGAAATGAACTCTATCGAGGCAATTGTTTATCAGGTTAATAACGGTAAAAATGCTATGCCAGCATTCAAAGGACGCTTGAACGATACACAGATTGAGGATGTAGCTACTTATGTTCTATTTCAATCTGAAAAAGGTTGGTAAGTATCAATGAACAGTGAACAGTAAACAGTGAACAGTAAACAGTAAACAAGGAATAACTGAATTAACTAGCGTCTGTATATTTGAATTATTTATCCCTACTCTCGATCGAAAGTTGGGGATATTTTTTTAGGTAAGCGCGATCGCGCCCTAATCGCTATTAATATGAAACAATAGTAAATAGTAGTTTTGTATGTATAGCTATTGAGCTGGAGGGAGAATATGGATCGGGGTAAATTTGTAGCTATTATTACGGGAGTAATTTCGATTTTGATTGCGATCGCTTATTTAGTAATCGTTCAACTAATCGACTTTCGGGGAGAAATGATTCCCGCACCTATCGACGGGCTATCAACTATAGTTTATCGAGTCATTAACCCTTAAGAATAGTCAGTTCGAGAAGGCGATCGCCTATCGTAATGCGTATTTACACTATAAATAAAAAGATGTAGCCCAGTTAGTCTGGGGGTAAACACTATGGCACGAGATATACAACAAGTTTATCTTAGAGCTTGTTAATCTATTTGCTGACACTTAATGCTCGGAGATACTAGCAGTCAACAAGCTACACAGAAGTTCTCTTTTATTGAGAGTCTGGATCTGTCTAAAAAATCGCATCGACATCAAACATCATCGGCTTCAAGCGATCTTGTAAATGATGACCTAGAGGCTTCTACGTTGGCGGTAACAGAAGAAAATGCTTCTAGTATCAATAGTGGTTGGTACGATCTGGATACGGCAGCTTATAACCTAGACATAGCAGAAATTATTCAAGAATGCGCCGTAGATAATTCGAGCCAGTTATTATCAAAGCGAAGTTACTTAGGTAAAATTTTATTTGCTCTTGCCTGTAGCTATTGTCTATTTGTCTTGTGGTGGCTGTTTGGACATCAAGGAAGTAAGTTCTTGACCGCATTGACAGGTGGAAAGCAAATTGTTTTAACCAAATCCGATGTACAGTTTATCGATTATATGGAGCGATCGCTCGATAGTATAGATCGTAAAATTGAAGCCAACAAGCTCGATCGGGGTGAAGATGGCATAGTCTATGTTCCTATGTATACACCCGCTACGCCACAATCTCAGATAGCGAATAACAGCCTACCCTCTTCGATCCCAAACATAGCCCAACCCGAACCACCCACCCCTCAAGCCCTAAAAATTCCCGCACCGCCACCATTACCAGCACCAACACCGATTCCAGATGATTCATCATCAATAGAAGTTGCGACTAATATTAAACCTATTAAACATACTCTGATCGGAATTCTAGAATTAGGAGAAGACCAGTCCGCAGCGTTGGTTAAAGTACAGGGTAAAACCAGAAGGGTTTGGTTAGGAAAAGAAATAGGTAATAGTGGCTGGATCTTAGATTCTATAGAAAATCAGAACGCTAAAATTAGCAGTCACGGACAAGTTCGCTCTATCAGCGTGGGAGAAACGTTCTAAGATATGAATTAAAGCCAAATATCGAAGAAAGCAAAATGGGTTTATTTGACGATCTCGAGCAATTTTTAGAAGAGAGACTTGACGAATTTTTAAGCAACAATCCTCATCTAGAATTACAGGCAGTTGAAGAACAGTTGCGAGAGCAAGAACAAGACACCTCTAAATTAATTGTCAAGCTACAGTTAGAAGAAAAGGCTCTTCAAGATCGGATATTAGAAACCGCTAATGATATTCAAACTTGGCACGGTAGAATTGGTAAGGCAGAAAAAGCCAATCGAAAAGATCTAGCTGATGCTGCAAGAGAAAGAGAAGCTGAATTGCTCAGACAAGGCAATCAAATCTGGGGACAGATGGAAGGAGTAAAGCAGCGTATTACTCAGGCTAAAGAATTACTCCAGCAGGTAAAACAAAAGCGTCAGGAAGTCAAAAAATCAGTTCGAGATCGATCCCCTCAAGGGACAACCTCTACCAGCGATAC
Source organism: Waterburya sp. (assembly GCA_965214815.1). Lineage (GTDB taxonomy): Bacteria > Cyanobacteriota > Cyanobacteriia > Cyanobacteriales > Xenococcaceae > Waterburya. The sequence goes on along the minus strand of CBDCCL010000002.1, from coordinate 4,420,757 downwards.
TGTCGGATGGAATCGTGGTGCAAATTCGCCTCAATATAGTCGTAATGCCGATCCGCTAGAGGCAGAATTTCAACGCTGGGAGGTAGATGAAGAATTAGAGCAAATTAGAAAAAATATGCCGAAATAAAAGTATTATTTAAGTTATTACGAGCTAATATCCGTTTGGGTAATTATCTGCTTGATTCGATCGCAATCTAAAGACGATTCGCTAGATTCTACAACGCTTAACCACAATAAATACTCTACATTACCCGCAGGGCCCGTAAGAGGAGAGGTAGTTAAACCTCGATATTGCCAACCTAATGCTTGGGCTGCTTGCCATACTTGTAAAATGGCGATCGCGCGATCGTTTGTATCTCTAACTACCCCTTTTTTGCCGACTTTTTCTCGTCCAACTTCAAACTGTGGCTTAACTAATAAAACGACTTCTTTAGGTACAGTCAAAAGATTCCAGAGGGGTTCTAATACTTTAGTCAGAGAAATAAAAGAAAGATCCATGACTCCTAAATCAGCCATCTGTGCATCACCGTACAGTTCGCTAGCAGTTAGATGACGAATGTTAGTTCTTTCTTTGAGGATTACGCGATCGCTGGTGCGAATAGTCCAGGCTACCTGTCCGTAACCCACGTCTACGCCGTAAACTAACTTTGCTCCCGACTGTAACAGACAGTCAGTAAATCCTCCCGTAGAAATTCCGCCATCAAGACAAATGCGATCGCGCACCTGAATGTTAAATGCTTCGATAGCTTTAATTAGTTTCTTTCCGCCACGAGAGACATAGGGCGGTTGCTCTTTGACCTCAATCTCAGCGGTGGTCTTAATTTCTGTACCAGGCTTGTCGATTATTTCCTGGTTCACTTTAACCTTACCTGCTCTAATCAAACGTTGCGCCAATGCTCTTGATTCGCAGAGTTCTAAGGTAACTAATAATTTATCTAATCGCTGTTTTGCCAAGATAGATTTTAAAAGACAGGCAACTAAAGCATAGCAGTTTTAATAAATACATAAAAGCTTTAGCTTAGAACTTCTTCATTCATAAATTAATATCACTAAAATTTTGTCTAATTAAGCAAAAAAAACCAGAGCCTGCAATATATTCTCACCATGCAAGCTCTGGATATGTTCGAGAAGTATCTTATATCATATTAGATGATTTTAGCGATTGAGGCATCAGTCATTTGACTTAATTTATCGGCTTGAGTTAACTCAAGTTTAGCAATATAGCAATCATTCCTGATTTATAAAAAACCCTCTCTTATCTTGACTCCGTGTTCTGAGTGCCTCCGTGGTTTATCAAAAAAAACATTCTCACAAATGATTTACGATTGCTATATGACAAAGCGATCGCCGAAAATAATCAACAAAGACCAATACTCGGTCATGAGATAAAAAGCGCGTTCCACACCTCAAAATTATAAAATTATTAAGTAAGTAAAAATAAATCTCTAAATTATTCTATGTTTGATGCTCTAGCAGATCGCTTAGATGATGCGTGGAAAAAGCTACGCGGTCAAAACAAAATATCTAAATCCAATATTCAGGATACTCTAAAAGAAGTACGTCGCGCTTTGTTAGCTGCTGACGTTAACCTTCAGGTAGTCAAAGCTTTCATTGCTGATGTTGAAGAAAAGGCTTTGGGAGAAGGGGTTATTTCTGGGGTTAATCCAGGACAGCAGTTTATCAAAATTGTTTACAATGAGCTAGTCAAAGTCATGGGGGAAAGCAATGTCCCTCTAGCGCAGGCGGAGGAATCTCCTACGGTGATTTTGATGGCGGGTTTGCAGGGTACTGGTAAAACCACCGCTACAGCAAAATTAGCCCTGTATTTACGCAAACAAGAACGTTCTTGTTTGATGGTAGGTACAGACGTATATCGTCCTGCTGCGATCGACCAGCTACTTACCTTGGGTAATCAGATCGACGTTCCGGTGTTCGAGATGGGAACCGATGCCGATCCTGTGGAGATTGCCAAACAGGGGGTAGCCAAAGCTAAAGAACTCGGCGTAGATACCGTAATCGTCGATACCGCAGGACGACTTCAAATTGACGATGACATGATGGGGGAACTATCCCGCATCAAAGACACAATTAAACCCGACGATACCCTGTTGGTAGTGGATGCGATGACGGGTCAGGAAGCTGCCAACCTAACCTATACATTTCACGACCAGATCGGCATTACAGGAGCGATTTTAACCAAGCTCGATGGCGATAGTCGCGGTGGTGCAGCTCTATCCGTCAGACAGGTATCGGGACAGCCTATCAAGTTTGTCGGTGTGGGAGAAAAGGTAGAAGCTTTAGAGCCTTTCTATCCCGATCGTTTAGCATCCCGGATCTTAAATATGGGCGATATCTTAACTCTGGTAGAAAAAGCCCAGGAAGAAATCGATCTGGCTGATGTCGAAAAGATGCAGTCTAAAATCATGGAGGCAAAGTTTGACTTTAATGATTTTGTCAAACAGATGCGCCTGCTTAAAAACATGGGTTCTTTAGGTGGAGTTCTCAAACTAATTCCTGGGATGGGAAAAATTAGCGGTGCAGACTTGGCTAAAGGAGAAAATCAGCTTCAGCGTACCGAGTCGATGATTAACTCGATGACCAAAGATGAAAAAGCCGACCCCGATCTATTATCTCAGTCGCCCAGTCGTCGCCGTCGTGTAGCTAAAGGTTCTGGATTTGAAGAAAAAGATGTATCTAAGCTAGTTAAGGACTTTACAAAAATGCGATCGATGATGCAGAATATGGGTCGCGGGATGCCTGGAATGGGGATGCCTGGAATGGGCGGTGGAATGCCTGGAATGGGGATGCCTGGAATGGGCGATTATCCAGACCAAGGAAGAAGAAAAAAGAAAAAGAAGAAGAAAAAAGGCTTTGGTACATTGTAAACTAATAGATCCTAGTTAAGCCTGGGGAAAAATAGAGAGATAGACTACAATCGTAAAGGACAAATTGAAGTAACCAATGATTAAACTACGTTTAAAACGCTTCGGCAAGAAAAGAGAAGTTAGCTACCGTATTGTAGCTATTGAGAGCAAAGCCCGTAGAGACGGTCGCCCTATTGAAGAACTAGGTTTTTATAATCCTAGAACCGATGAGACTAGATTGAATGTTCCTGCTATAGTTACAAGATTAAAACAGGGAGCGCAACCTAGCGAAACCGTAAGAAGTATCCTTAGAAAAGCTCAAGTTCTCGAACAAGTAAATGCCAAATAAGACCGAACTGTCTGGCGGTCAAAAGTTGAGCAATCCCGATTATGAAAAACTAGCTCGCTTTTTGATCGAACCCTTTCTAGAAGACCCTCAAACCCTGAGTGTTAACTCAGAAGTCAATCCTAACAGCAAGAAAATATGGCTACGGATTGCCTTTGATAAAAGCGATCGCGGTAAAGTTTTTGGTCGTGGTGGTCGTAATATTCAGGCGATTAGAACTACGATCCAAACCGCAGCGAAGGCTCATAACGAGTCGGTGTTTCTCGATATTTATAGCGATGAGTCCGATGAATCTGACAATGGCGATCGCCGTCGCAGTTCCAACAACCGCAGGCGCAACCCCAGTAAACCCGCGCCAAAAATAGCTAAAAAGTGAAGTTATCTGTTCTTACTTTGCAGATTAGCTCGACTGCGTAGCTATTAGCTTTCAATCTACAGCTTTTAGCTACCTTTATTTGTTTCATCGACAATGTTTAAATTAATCTCAATTGACTGCCAACTGTACGAGTCGTTGCTGGCTAATTTTAATAGCTAATTCGATCGCAGCTTCCATACTGCTGGCGTTAGCAATTCCCTTACCAGCAATGTCGAAAGCAGTGCCATGATCGGGAGAAGTACGTACAAAAGGCAGTCCTACAGTAGTGTTGATTGCGCGATCGAATGCCATCAGCTTAACTGGAATCAATCCCTGGTCGTGATAGAGGGCGAGATAGGCATCGGCAGTATTCGGTTCTACCTCATAATTACCATACCAAGCCTGTCCTGGCTTGACCCACATGGTATCGGGAGGAATAAGCCCGATTAGTTCGGCTTTGGGGTGTTTAGTCTGAGCCTGTTTTAACCACGTCAAAAGCCAGTCTTGTTCTTCTGTACCTAGCTGTCCTGCTTCTCCGCTATGAGGATTTAAACCAGCGATCGCAATCTTTGGTTGTTTGACTCCGAAATCCTGTTCGAGACATTCAATTAATAGATCTAGCTTTAACGACATTAATTCTGGATTTAAAGCAAAAGGTACGTCTGCTAAGGGAATATGGGTAGTCGCTAATAAACTACGCAACATCCATCCCGTATGGGGAGACTTGCCAATAAACATCATGCCAAACTTATTTACACCTGCTCTTTGCGCTAGCACCTCTGTCTGTCCTGGATATTCGTGTCCTGCTGCTTTCCACAGAGATTTTGCTATTGGTGCAGTGACAATTGCTTGAAATTCGCCTTGAAGGGTTAAGGCGATCGCTTTTTCTAAACAGTCAAAGCTAAAACCACCGCTAATAGCATCACCTCGTCCTAGAACAATCGCCGAATCTATAGGAACATTCAGTATTGTTAGTGTTCGTGGATCTACTAAATCTTGTTCGCTTAGCTGAGTCTGTTGTAAAAGATGTTCGTAAGTGAACTGTAATAGTTGTCGATTGCCAATTACCACAATTCGATTACCCAAAGCGCGATTAGCTAAGGCTTTGAGAATAATTTCTGGTCCAATCCCCGCAGGATCGCCCATCGTGATAGCCAAGGAAGGAGTTGTAGACATTTAAGATTTTAAATAATTGATTGTAAATGATCTAGCCTAATGATTTAAAATACCTATTATTGATATGATTGAGAATTAAATATATAAAAAGCTATAGGCTATAGGCTGTAATAAGCCTGGATAGTAATTATATTCGGTTTATTATGCTTTACTGCTCTAAAGCCAAAAATCCGTTTAAAAAGCAGAGAATTAAAAGCTTTTATTTAAATTCAAATCATCCTCTTAAATAAATATCTAATAAACAACAGGAGAAATAAATTATGACCGCAGAAAGTATGTTGTTCAATGGCGCAATCCTATGTATCGTTTTAATCTTGGGTGGACTCAGCTTGGGTTTTTTGATGCTAAAAATTCAGGGTGGAGAATCTGAGCAAGAAGGTTGATGTAATTTTAGCTAAATATTTTTTGATGTATCTATTTTAAAAATCAGCAGCTAAGAAAAATAGAAAATTAGAAGTAATATATACGACATACAACTTACATTATAATTTTCGTATACTTGGAATTTACATTACTTGTATACGAAGATTTTTTTATTAGTTTTTATAATCTGAGTAATGTATTTAAGAGCGATCGCTCTTTAGCCATAAAGCTCTACTAACTAGATATTCACTGCGATCGCTCCTGTATTGTTGATAAATGTGAATTATTACCATAGTCTATTTAGCAAGGGTGCGATCGATAGGGGACAATATATAGTGGTTGACTGTATTTAAAAAATTAATAAACATGGCAAACGAGCAAGCGTTCGGGAACGAACGTAAAAAGCGAATTAGAGAACATCTATCCAGAAGTTCTGGTGGCGAAATTGATTTTCAACGCTCTCCCCAAAACTATAATCCTAATAAAATATCTCCCACCGAATCTAGCGAACGCAAAAGCCGTCAGGAACATATAGAACGCAGTAAAGGAAACTACGACCTAAATTCAGGTAATAAACAAGATCGCAAAAGCCGAATCATGAGTCATGTTCGCATTACTAGAGGCTAACTACTGTAAAGAGAGAAATAAGGAGTAAGAAGTGAGAACGTAAGCTAAGAGAAACTCTGGCTGTTGACCGCCTGAAGAAGTACTGACTTTAAAGCTAACTACTCTTTATTTTTCACCCATTACGGCGATAGTATATAGTAGCTCTCGCTTGAAATCGAACTGAATTTCTTTCATAGGTATCGAGGCAATTACTAGAAAAACTATTTAGCTAATGTATGTTATTGAATAAACTTCATCTCATACATTGGCTTGGCTTTAGGCATTAAAGTATGTCTGAGTAGCTTTTGCAGTTTCGGACTGGCATTTTTAATGACTTCTGGCTGATAATCGAACAAATTATTTTCTAGAGGATGAACGTATTGCGGTGTATAATTACCGAGTAAAGATACTCTAGAGCGATCGCTTTTATTTTCAGAGGTGTCGTGCCAACATAGTCCATGGGAAATAATTGCCGTTCCTGCTGTTCCCGTAATTTTTTCTGCCATTTGCTCGAACTTTGCTGCATCGGGTTTGGTAGCTAAATTCTGCGTACCTGCTACAAACAAAGGTGCGCCGTTGTTGGCAGTAAAATCCTCCATCATCCAAATAACCTGAAGTTCTAAGATTGGATACTTGGGGAAGGGTGAAGGCATCGCCCAATAAGGATAATCGACATGAATGCCCATCCTTTTCGCCCCTGGATGAAGAATATGCGCAGAAAAACCACCTAAAACTATATCTTCTCCCAGTATTGCTTCAATAACCGAGAGAAGCAGCTTATTTTTAATTAATTTAGTGAAAATATCGCCTTTATAAATCAAGCCATACAGCCTTTCTTTTTTACCCTGAACGACTAATCTACCGTCTTGTTTTTCTCGTTCGGCAATTTCTAAGATTAATTTTCTAGCTTCTGTGGCTTCTTGAGAACTCAACAGATCGGGTAGTACGACATAACCTTTACCCTGAGTAATTTCTGCGGTCATTTCAGCAATGTTCATGTTTCCCAATTTAGAGATTTTAAATTGTCAGTTACCTATTTTAAACATTCTCCATATCTTCAACAGACTTGGGTACATCGGAGGTAAGAATATCGTGTCCCTTAGATGTTACTAACAAGTCATCTTCGATTCTAATGCCAATTCCTTTCCAGTTGTCGGGAATTTCTGGCTGTCCTTCTGCGGGTTTGATGTAAGGAGAAATATAAATACCAGGTTCGACTGTAACTATATGTCCTAGAGTTAGGTTTTGCCACGTCTCTTCATTGTGTTTATAAGTTCCAACATCATGAACATCTAACCCCAACCAATGTCCCGTGCGGTGCATATAAAAGGGCTTGTATTTTTCTTCTTTAATAATTTCTTCGAGATCGCCTTTTAGCAATCCTAAATCTAACAAACCTTGAACGATGACGCAGACAGCCATATCGTGAAACTCATTGTAAGGCTTGCCTGGCTGTACTTCCGCGATCGCTTTTAACTGCGCTTCTAAGACAATTTCATACAGGGCTTTTTGTTCTGGGGTAAACTTACCGCTTACGGGAAAAGTACGGGTAATATCGCCGTTGTAGTAGCCATAGGAACAGCCCGCATCGATCAGCAATAGCTCGTTATCCTGTATCAGGCGATCGTTTTGAATATAGTGCAGAATACAGGCGTTTTCTCCCGATGCCACAATTGAGGGATAAGCAATGCCAATACCGCCCTCTTTACGGAAAATATGCTCGATCTCCGCCTGTACCTGATATTCATACACTCCTGGACGAGCAAATTCGCGGGCGCGGTTGTGTGCCATTGCCGATATTTTAGTCGCCTTACGCATCATGGCAATCTCGGCTGGACTTTTCACCAGGCGCATCGGAAAAATTAGCGGACGGGTATCTTCAATTGCTAGAGGTGCATGACCGCGTTTTTGATAGCCACGCATCAACCTCTGCCAATGGGAGATTATGAGGTTGTTAAATTTCTCATCGTGTCCTAAATGATAGTAAATGCGATCGGCGTTAATTAAATACTGGGGTAGCTTTTCGTTTAATTCTTCAATAGGATAGGCTTCATCTGCGCCATAAACTTCTTTGGCTGCTTCTACACCACAGCGATAACCCGTCCAGGTTTCTTTCTCAGGATCTTTGGACTGCACGAATAAAATATATTGATGTTCTTCGTGGTGAGGCGCAAATACCGCTACCGCTTCGGGTTCATTAAAACCTGTCAGATAATAAAAGCTACTCTCTTGCCGATAGGTATATTCAACGTCGTTGTGCATAGTTGCCATCGGCGCACTACGAAAAATAGCTGTTCCTCCACCGATTTTAGACATTATTTCTTGCTGACGTTGGCGATATTCTTGCTGCTCGATCCCCATGCTGTTTTATCTTCTTAGCACTGCAAATATTTATATAGTTTATTATGCGTTAAAAACGATTTACTTGTGGAAATAGGGAGTTATCAATGTTGACTGTTGACTGTTCTGGGGTGGTAATCGCGAATGTCTTCCATTACTGCTAGATCGTTAAATACGATAGACTTTCAAATGTTAACTGATAACAATTTAATTTTAAATATATACAGGAGAGATCGGTTTGAATACTCAATCTAATAGCTGGAAGCCTTTACTGGGAGGTATTATTGCAGCCTTAGTAGTTTTAATTGGTTTTAATTCGTTTGTCATTCTCAATCCAGGTCAGGCTGGCGTTTTAAGCATTTTGGGGAAAGCTCAAGACGGTGTTTTACTCGAAGGAATTCATTTGCGTCCTCCTTTAATTTCTAACGTAGATATTTACGACCTAACAGTTCAGAAATTTGAAGTACCCGCAGAAAGTTCGACTAAAGATTTACAAGATCTTAAAGCCAGTTTTGCGATTAACTTCCGTCTAGATCCAATTCAGGTAGTGGAAATTCGTCGCAAACAGGGAACGCTACAAAACATCGTTTCTAAAATTATCGCTCCTCAAACTCAAGAGTCATTTAAAATTGCAGCAGCCAGAAGAACTGTTGAAGAGGCAATTACCAAGCGTAATGAACTAAAAGAAGATTTCGATAATGCTTTAGGTGAACGTCTTGATAAATACGGTATTTTGATTTTGGATACTAGCGTAGTAGATCTGAGCTTTTCGCCTGAATTTGCTAGAGCAGTTGAAGAAAAGCAGATTGCCGAACAAAAATCTCAAAGAGCCGTGTATGTCGCCAGAGAAGCAGAACAGCAGGCTCAGGCAGATATTAACCGTGCTAAGGGTAAAGCGGAAGCTCAAAGACTACTAGCAGAAACCCTAAGAGCGCAGGGTGGTCAACTCGTGCTACAAAAAGAGGCGATCGAAGCTTGGCGCGAAGGTGGCGCACAAATGCCCAAAGTTTTGGTTTCTGGTAGTGATTCTCAAGGTGGTGTTCCTTTCTTGTTTAATTTAGGAAACATGGAGTAAAGAATGAGGAATAAGGAACGAGGAATAAGGAATGAGGAAATACTGATTAGATACTACAAAAAAACTAAGAGCTAATAGCTAATAGCTAATAGCTTATAACCGATTGCCAAACATCGTAGTGTATTAACCTTGTCACCTTCTTTAGATTAAGCCTAGTAAGGTCGCCATGAGTGCTTGCTGGGCGTGCATTCTATTTTCTGCCTGATCCCAAACGCGCGATCGCTTACCTTCAATTGCCTCGGCGGTGATTTCTTCTCCACGATGTGCCGGTAAACAATGGAGAACGATCGCCTGGGGATCGGCGTGTTTTAATAGCTGTTGGTTTACCTGATAGGGTTGGAAAAGCGGAATTCTCTGGTTAGCTAAGTCTTCTTGTCCCATGCTCGCCCATACGTCGGTATATACTACCTGTGCGTCTTCTACCGCAGCGATCGCATCATGAGTAACGGTAATTTCCGATCTGTCTGAAGCAATCTCTTTAGCCTGGCGGACGATTTCGGGCTTTGGTTCATAACCTTTTGGTGCAGCGATCCTGACGTTCAAACCAGTTAGCGCACCACCTAAGAGTAGAGAATGCGCCATGTTATTCCCATCACCTAAGTAGGTTAGAGTTTTGCCCTTCAAAGAACCAAAACATTCTTGAACCGTCATTAAGTCGGCTAAAATTTGGCAGGGATGCTCTAAGTCGGTTAACGCATTAATAATTGGAATCTGAGCGTATTCGGCAAAGGTTTCTAGATCTTTTTGAGCAAAGGTGCGAATTGCTAAAATGTCGAGATAGCGGTCTAATACTCTGGCGGTATCTTCTATCGGTTCGCCACGACCCACCTGGGTTAAGCTTGGGTTGAGATCGATTACCTGTCCTCCTAATCGATACATTGCTACGCTAAAGGAAACTCTAGTACGAGTCGAGGCTTTGTAAAACAGTAATCCTAAAACCTTATCGCATTTGATTTCTACTTCTTTGCTCTTTAACTGTTGAGCCAAGAGTAATAGATCTAAAATTTCTTCGGTGTTTAGATCTGTAGTACTTAGTAGATCCTGTCCTTTGAGCTGTTTCATGTTGCCAATCGATAATTGGTTAAATTGGTTGTTGTAAAAGTTTGAGCAAAGATTATGAAGCATTAATTTTAAAACCAAAAGCTAACCTTAATCAATGTCGGTTTAACATTTAGTCACTATCAAGAAAGCAGACTGTAGGTCAAAAGTTATAAACGTTTAGCTTTGTATCATAGATACCTTAAGATTTGACTGAGAAATTGTCTTAGCACATACACTACGGAGTAAGCTTTAGAGCTTTAAGGTGAATTTGCTACAGCTAAATAAATTTTTTAAAAATGTTACAACAGTAATATTAAGCCTCAATTTTAGAACTTGTCACGATCGCATAAGTTATGGCGTTAATAAAAAAATATTCAATTCGAGTTAATAAAAAGCTTTGGTCATTTGCTTTATCGACGTTGCAAGTAGGCTGTTGCGCTGGTTTATGGATCGCCGTAGGTAAAAAAGCAGTAGGAGCAGAAGATATTGTTCTTAGCTACGGACCTTTAGAATTTGCTGTATCGGTTGATTCTTTAGAAACTTATGCTAAAACGGGAGAACTAGAGGGAGCGTTAAAAAGCTACGCTGATTTTTTGACCCCAGAACAGTTAGAGCAATTTCAAGTTGGTTTGACCACTAGCGCGGAATTCGATCATCTGGCGATTGCACAATTTCTCTATTCTTTTCAGGGAGAAAAAATTTTAGAGCGAGTTTCACAGGTAATCGAGACTAACGCTCGTCAACCTGGTTTTTATGCGATCCGTTCGGCATTGATTTTAGCAGCAGCAGATCCAGAAGGACTAACTCCCTTAAATGTATTGAAAAAGTTTCCTACCGACACATTACGAGTTGACTCTAGAGAAGGGTTTGAGATTTTTAAGAATTTGAGCCAGGTCGTTCAACGCAATAGTCAGGCGATCGCAGCGGTTGAACAAGAATCTTCTCAAGAGCGTCAGGCAATTGCGACGGATGTACAGCAGTCTAGAAATATAAATCTGTTGATTCCTGGTAAATATCCCTATCGCCAAGAAAAATTAACTATGAGAGATACAGAGCGCGATCGCACTTTTCCTGTGGAACTGTATCTTCCAGAAACTCAAAGCGATCTCCCCCTACCGTTAGTGGTTATTTCTCATGGTTTGGGTAGCGATCTAACCACATTTGCTTATTTTGCCAAACACTTAGCATCTCATGGTTTTGCCGTAGCCGTACCAGAACATCCAGGAAGCAGTGCTAAGCAAATTGAAGCACTTCTTAGTGGCTTGGATAGCAATGTTACTCCCCCAGAAGAATTGATCGATCGCCCTTTAGATATCAAATTTTTGCTCGATCGCTTGACCGAACAATTTGGAGATGAAATTGATACTAACAACGTGGGAATGTTCGGTCAATCTTTTGGTGCATATACCACTCTGGCACTAGCAGGAGCAGAATTAAATTGGGATGTTTTAGAGCAAGATTGCCCCGAACTTAACAATTCTTGGAACTTGTCATTGTTAATTCAATGCCTGGCACTGCAAACATCAGAAGCAGATGCCAATATTAACTTGAAAGACGAACGAATTAAAGCAGCGATCGCCATTAACCCCCTAACTAGCTCGGTATTTGGACAGGAAAGTTTGAGCGAAATTGATATTCCTGTAATGTTAATCTCAGGTAGTGCCGATCCAGTTACCCCCGCTTTACCCGAGCAAATTATTCCCTTTACTTGGTTGACAACGCCAAATAAATATTTAGTGTTGCTTACAGGTGGGACGCATTTTTCTACTCTCAATGAGTCTGCTGGTAGTATTCCTGTTCCGCCCCAGGCGATCGGTCCCGATCCCAAAATAGCTCAAGATTATGTCAAGCAACTGGGATTAACATTTTTTGGTGCGTATATCACTGACGGACCGCTATACGCCAACTATCTTAATGCCGAATACGGAGCAGTAATCAGTAACGAGGATTTACCTTTAAATCTTATAGAATCTTTAGATCCTAGTCTTTTAGGACCCAAGCCTAATAAACCTCAGTAAAACTTTTTTCGGCGTTATATTTACTATGAATGGTCAAGGGGGACTTGGGGACAAAAGGATTTTAGGAGTCAAGAGTCATAAGTAGGAAGTTTCATTACTCTCTGTTGACTGTTGACTGTTGACTGTTTACTGTTATAAAACTCCTGCATTACCCAAGCCTAAAATAATCCCCGCGCCTAAAATGTGACCTAAACTAGTAGTTGCCAATAGTTCTGGAACACCGAAGTTATCCCATACCTCTGGTTTGGGAACAGGTAGATTGGGTCCTTTTCCTGAATTTTGGATGGCGTAGCGACCGATAGCGATACAAAACAGATTAGATGCAATCATCACTATGGCTACGCCAGGACTCCAATCAATAGTAGAAGGAGCGTATTGAACTGCTAAAAAATTAGATATCATAATAAATCTCAACTCTTTTACTCGTTGAATGTTTTTAAACGGGTTTTGTTTATAGGAATTATAAAATTTCCCCGTACAAAACCACGTTTCTTCTAAATAATTAACAGTAGTTCAAACTTTTACAAACAAAATACCTTATTTATCAGTTATATAACCAATGCGAGTTAAAATATGCGGAATTACCCAAATAAAGCAGGGTCAGGAAATTGCTGCACTAGGAGCTAATAGTATTGGATTTATTTGTGTCGAGCGATCGCCTCGCTATATTAATCCAGATAGAATCAGAGCGATCGCGCAATCACTACCTGCTAAAACTGATAAAGTGGGCGTGTTTGCCGACCACTCTTTGACCGAAATTACTAAAGTTGTAGATGAGGCTAACCTTACTTCTGTACAGCTTCATGGTCAAGAATCTCCCGATTTTTGCGATTGCCTAGGTCGCGCGATTGCTCCTGAAATTGAAATTATTAAAGCGTTTCGGATTAAAACGGCTGACTCTTTAAAAGAAACTGCCAAATATACTAGTTGCGTAGATACTTTATTACTCGACGCATATCATCCTCAGATGCTCGGCGGTACGGGAGAAACTATTGATTGGCAAGATTTAATTGAGTTCAAACCCTCTCTTCCCTGGATGCTAGCAGGTGGATTGACTCCAGACAATGTTACCCAAGCACTTTCACGCCTCCAACCAGATGGAATCGATCTCTCTAGTGGAGTAGAGCGATCGCCAGGAGATAAGGATTTAAGCAGGGTGGCTCAATTGTTCGAGGCGATCGCTTCAAGTTCAGTTTAATTCATTGATGTTGTTGAATTGCAAGGCTATAGCAATTTAGGTGACAAATTGATACACATCCTAAGAAATAAATTTCTTAGCTAAAGTCTTAAGTCCGTTTAAACGGACTTAGAGTATAAGATGCGAGAATTAATTCTCTGTTCTAGAGTGATAATAATCTTTCTACAGTGCGGTTATTTTCTTCAGGAGTACCGATAGTAATCCTTAAACCGCCTCCTGTATAGCGGATTAGAGTCCCTTGCTGCTTGAGATTTTGGAAAATTTTCTCCATAGCAGCTTCAGAATTATCGCTATTTTGAGGACGCAGATATAAAAAGTTAGCCTGACTCTGCCAGACTTTGAACTGGTTGTTTTCTTGCAGAATTTGATAAATCCGCTCTCTTTCTTCGATAGTCTGTCTGACTAAAGGTAAAAGCAATTGTCGTTGCTGCAAAGCTATTTTAGCTGCTATTTGAGAGAAGCTAGGAAGATTGTATGGGAGACGGACTTTTTCTAACACCGCAATTAAATCGGGATTGGCGATCGCATATCCTACCCGATGGGCTGCTAGTCGAAAGGCTTTGGAAAAGGTGCGGAATACGATCCAGTTACTACGTTGGGCTAGTTCGTCTGCTACAGATGTTTGACTGTATTCAAAATAGGCTTCGTCTACTACTACTAAGATGTTTTCTGGCAGACTTCTCATCCAGTCTAGTTCTTCGCTTTTCAGGGCATTTCCTGTAGGGGAATTAGGATGTATTACAAACACAACCCGAATCGGTGGATTATTGGTTTGGGCGATCGCTTCTTTTGCAGCTTCTATATCTAAAGCAAAGTTTTCTTGTCTGGAAATGCTAACCGTAGGAATTCCCAGAGTTTTCGCCATGATGGCGTATATGGAAAAAGTAGGATTTGCTACTAAAATCGAACCTTCCCCACCTAAACAGGTAGCAATTAGCAAAGAGCGAATTAGTTCATCTGAACCATTACCGATCGAAATATTAGCGGTGCTGAAACTAGCTGTGGTCGCAGATTCTTGTACGTATTCGGCGATCGCACTTTTGAGTTCGTAATGACTACCACTGGGATAACGATTCGCTTCGATCTCCTGTTGATACGCCCATGCTAACTTAGACTTAATTTCTGCGGGTAGATCTAGAGAACTTTCGTTCGTGTCTAGGCGATCGCCAACAACTACATCTTCTCTTAAATGTACTTTGTAATCGGCTAATTGGGCTAAATCGGAACGGATAAAAGAAATGCGATCGCTCATATTATTTTAAAATGTGGAGAAATAAATTATAAAATATCTTGAAGAAACTTCTCTAACTAGTTTAATCGCTTCAGTACTGCTTAATTATTATTTTGAGAATTTATTTGAAAGACATCAGGCAAGATACAATACTGAGTTTAGATACCTATTTAAACTAATTTATGAAAGCAACAAATAAAATCGACGATAAGAAAGTTGTTAAAGATTATTTTAATCAGCAGGGATTCGATCGCTGGCGCAGAATTTATGGCGAAACTGACGATGTTAACAAGGTACAGAAGAAGATTCGTCAGGGACATCAACAAACTATTGACACGGTAGTTGATTGGTTAAAAGCAGACGGCGATTTAGCCGAACTTACTATTTGTGATGCGGGGTGTGGTGTAGGTAGTCTCAGTATACCTTTAGCCGAGGCTGGAGCGACAGTTTTTGCTAGCGATATCTCTGCCAAAATGGTGGGAGAAGCAAAAGAAAAGGCGGAAGCTGCATTGGAAGATAGTAGTAAGGTTACGTTTGCGGTTAAAGATTTAGAGTCTCTAACAGGTAAATACGATACGGTTATCTGTTTGGATGTTTTGATTCACTATCCCACCGAAGATGCAGCTAAGATGATTAGTCATTTAGCATCTTTAGCAGAGTCGCGTTTAATTTTAAGTTTTGCCCCTAAAACTTATTTGTTATCTGCTTTAAAAAAGGTCGGCGAATTTTTTCCTGGTCCTTCTAAAACTACTAGAGCTTATCAACATAAAGAGTCGAAAATTATTGCTATTTTGAAAGACAATGGTTTTGAGATTAAACGGACGGGAATGACTAGCGTTAGCTTTTATTATTCGAGAATATTAGAAGCAACAAGAGTGAAGGATTAAGAAACGAGGATTAAGGAATGAGGAAATAAATTAATCATCCGTTCAATAAACTGAATACTAAATATTTAATACAGCCTTTCTCGCTCTTTGTGAGGTACAGTCGAACGACTATCAACTATAGCAATCAGGAATGATTTATAAGAAACCCTCTCTTATCTTGACTCCGTGTTCTCCGCGCCTCCGTGGTTTATCAAAAAAAATATTCTCACAAATGATTTACGATTGCTATATCAACAATCAACTATCAACAATCAACTATCAACTATTAACAGAAACTAATATTCGCCAAAATTGCCTTAATAATGTTCTAATTAGATGAATAATCTAGCTAAATTTATTGAAACAGAAAGTTTAGGTAATAAGGGCAGTGCAGCAGAGAAAATAGTCTGGGATAGCGTTAAAAGGGCTTTTGAACCACGAAAATGTATTGCCTATTGGCGTTATCCTATTTTTTATTCTGGGATTCGTAAAGAACCCGATATTTTAATTGCCGATCGCCAGCTTGGTTTAATTGTAATTGAAGTTAAAGCAGTTAGAATCGAACAGATAGTTAGTATTCGGGGTCATCGCTGGCAATATCAGAATTTTTATACACAGTTTGGTAATCCTTATCAACAGGCAGAAAAACAATTATTTGCTTTATTAGAATATTGCGATCGCGAACCATTATTAAAGCAACAAATTACCGCCAGAGCAATTGTCGCTTTACCCTATATTAGTCAACTTCAATGGCAGCAAAAGGGTTTCGATCGCTTACCAAATTCGCCACCAATTTTGTTTCGAGAACATCTAGCTACATCTAGTTCACTTCTTAGTTTAATTAAGCAAGCTTTAGTAATTAAAGGTTCGGCGTTAACTTCTACGCAATGGGACTTGTGGCTGTCTGTGTTAGGTGGAACAGCTTTGTATACGCCCACATATCAGAAGCTGGCTTGTTCTCCTCAAAGTCGGCGTAAGGTTATTCAACAGGTGCGATCGCGTTTGGCTCGAATAGATTTAGACCACGAAAGAATTGCCAAACAAATTCCGCCAGGGATGCAGAGAATTAGAGGTGTTGCAGGTTCGGGTAAGACTGTAATTCTCTGTCAGAAAGCAGCTTTGATGTCGGTAAAATATCCTCAGTGGCAAATAGCCTTAGTCTTTTTTTCTCGTAGTTTGTATGATGCTATTACTCAGCAGGTAGATAAATGGATCGCTTACTTTACTCAAGAGCGATGGAGCTACGATCCGCAAACATCTAACCTCAAAATTCTTCACGCCTGGGGAAGTAAAGAACAACCTGGTTTCTATAGCACTATTTGTCGGGCGGTAGGTACGACACCGTTATCCGTTTCCTTTACCATCAGTAAAAAACCTCATGAAGCTTTAGCAGAAGCCTGTGTACAGCTATTAGATAACAAAACTATTCCACCGATATTTGATGCGGTTTTGATCGACGAAGCACAAGACTTGATGGCTCAATGGAAGTATCAGGATAAACAGGCTTTCTATTGGTTAGCATATCAATCTTTACGTCCAGTCAACCCCGTACATCCTCAACAGCGACGGTTAATTTGGGCTTATGACGAACTGCAAAGTTTAGATGGCTTAAATATTCCCGAACCAGTAGAGTTGTTTGGCGAAGAATTGGGACACTTAGTTACGGGACAATATAACCAGCAGATTAATAAAACCGAAGTTGTTTCTAATTGCTATCGTACACCCCAGCAAATTATTATTACCGCTCATGCGATCGCCTTGGGATTGTTTAGAACTCAAGGCATACTTACAGGTTCGGCACACCCCGTAGAATGGCAGGCTTTAGGATATAAGCTTATCGGCAATTGGCAGCAGGGAAGTAAAGTTACTTTAATTAGACAGCGATCGCCAAATATTATTAGTGAATTATGGCACAAAGACACGATCCGTTTCGATCGCTTTACGTCTCGCCAACAAGAATTAACCGTTCTCGCGCATAAAATTAAGCACAGCTTGAGCGAAGATAATCTCTTACCCGATCGAGAAATACTGATTATTGTTTTAGGTTCGGCATACGAAGCTAAATTATTAGCCGAACAAACCGCTACCTTTTTAATCGCTCACGGAATTAATATTTATCTACCGACTCAGCCTACTTTCAACTGTATTAATAGTGGAGAACAACGTTATCCTAATCAATTTTGGCATCCAGGGGCTATTACTATTTCTACTGTCTACCGCGCCAAAGGACAAGAAGCAGATCGGGTATTTTTAATTGGCTTGGATCGCATTGCTGTAGCAGAAAGCGATTTAGCCCTGCGCCATCAACTGTTTATTGCCTTAACTCGTACTAGAGCCTGGGTAGATATCAGCGGAATTGGTAATTACGATCTTTATCGAGAGCTAGATCGGGCGATCGCCAGTAAAAATAAGCTTACCTTTACCGTAACTCAATTACAAAGAGAATTGAGAATTAGCGATCGCGCTAGTCTAATTCAGGGATACGCACTAGGAAGAAGGAACTTTCGTTATGCAAATTTAGCTGACGGGGATCTCTCTCAGATGAACTTAACTAACGTTAATCTTATTGAAGCCAACTTACAAAACGCTAATTTACAGGGTACGAATCTCAAGGGTGCTAAGTTGATTGCAGCCAATCTAAAGGATGCCAATTTACAGGGCGCGAACTTAAAGAGTGTCAAACTAATTGGTGCGGATCTAACAGGTGCTAATCTACACGACGCAGATTTAACCAATACTAATATGACTAACGCCATCTTGGATAACAACTTACTAATGATAGATGACTAAAAAAAAATGGGAATTATAACTATAGTTCCATATTTATAATTCCGATGAGACTGCAAAATATTACTTTGGCGACTACTGTATTAGTATTATGTTTAAGTGCGATCGATACCGACAATGCCCAGGCGACAATTTCTGAAAATCAGCTAAAGCCTGTATCTTTCAGCGTCGGTCAGAAAATAACTACTCAAGCACAAGAAAATACATTTATTTCGACTTCAGCTATTGAATACAAAATAGCGCAAGCTTCAAAAGAGCAAGATGCTGTTAGTGATGATGAAATGCTCGATGCTTTGCAAGAAAGACAGAAAAAGATTGACAGAAGCTTAGAAAAAATACGCAAGATAACGGGTGCGGAAGCAGAGTCCGAAACTCCTTCAACTGAAGGCGATTCCGAAACTGGAGATGAAATCTCGATGCTCTACAAAACAGACAAGATAAAATTAATGATTTAAAAGAGCTTAAAGATTTAAAAGATAAAATTGAGAACGATTCTAAGAACGAAGAAATTCTTAATACGCTTCAAGAATCAAACTTTAATGTTAACAGCTTAGAAGAACTACTAGAATTAAAACAGATAGTTAATGATGAAAGCTTAACTGAGTCAGAAATGCTCGATGCTCTACAAAATCGATTTAATGTCAACAGTTTAAAAGAACTTGCTCAAATACAAAAATTAGTTGCTATTAGCAGTCCGAAGGTCATCGAATCTCCGCAATTTTCGCAAATTTTTGCCTTCAGACTACTAACTATAGGTCTACCAGCTACTATCTTAGTGTTTTTTATAGGTACTCCAATTATTAAAGGAGTTTATCGGGTAGTTAGTGATAATTGGCAAGAAAAATATGGTAAGCCTAAAGTTCCTGAAGGTTCTGTCACCTCGCATAATAAATCTTTTAAAGAAATTTGTTTAGTTGGTAATAAAGCAGAAAAAATTAATGATGAAAAGTTTGGTAATGAAGAGTTTTTACTTTTATTATCAATAAAGATAAATATATCTAAGGGAATCGAGGATTATCAACGGTTAAACTACGGTATAGAATTATTATCGGCAGCAATCACAGCTCGTAAAAGCTTTTTACGTCTAGAACAAACCGAATTAAAATATCGCAGTCGTAAACAACAAGAATTTTATCGATATGTCGCCGAACACTTAGAAGAAGATGTCGATCGCGCAGCTTTTGTCCAGCAAATAAAACAGAAACAGACAGAAATTTTACCTTCAGTTAATAGTGAAGAAGGAAAAGCTGCAATTAATACTTATGCCGAACAAATCGGTATTTTAGGTAGGTATCCATTAGGATTAAAGCTCTTAGCAATGTTTAAAAAGCGACAAATGCAGGGTTCTGCTGCTATTAAAAATGTTTCCGATGTAGTAGAAGGCTTACAAGGAGCTAATTTAGTATCGAGCGATAGTTTAATTTCTCCCGTATTAGAAAACTATGAAAGTTTTGAACTGCTAGGTCCGATTATTGGCATCCCCGAAAAAGAAAGTAATCCGAAAATTTATGCCAAAATCCTACAGGTACTTGGTTTAACTAACCGCCATGAAAAAGCTTATGGTGAATTTAAGCAGCTAGTTAAGCTACTAAAAAAATGGGAAAAACTTGAAAAGGCGATCGCTGTTTTTCGTAATGAATATACAGAGGATAAATATAGAATTCCTCCTGAATTTAAAGAAAATATACCAGGAACTACCACTTACCAAAAATACGCCAAATATTTAGCCGATCTGTAATATAAGACTGTTGACTGTTGACTGTTGACTGTTGACTGTTGACTATAGAGTTACAGTAAAGGCAATATCCAGACAGCGCAAATCATGATTAATAAGTATTTGAAGATTGGTATCTTGGTGACGCTTGGCATAACCTTAGTTGCAGCACCAGCCCAGGCGCAGGAAGCTGGAGTAAATAGCTTTAACCTACAAGATCTATTAAGAAATGCTTTGCAGTGGATCGATAATCTAGGTGCGATTGCCCCAATTGCCTTTATTTTAATTTATATTATTGCTACGGTGGCGTTTCTTCCAGGCTCGATACTTACTCTGGGCGCAGGGGTAGTATTTGGAATTATTGAAGGTTCGATTTATGTCTTCGTTGGGGCAACTATTGGGGCGACTTTAGCTTTTTTGGTCGGACGTTACCTAGCCCGTGGCTGGATCTCTAAGAAGATTGCGGGAAATCAAAAATTTAGTGCGATCGATCGCGCTGTGGGAAATGAAGGTTTGAAAATTGTCTTACTAACTCGACTGTCTCCTGTATTTCCTTTTAATCTTTTAAATTATGGTTTGGGTATTACAAGAGTATCT
Organism: Waterburya sp.; assembly: GCA_965214815.1. Classification (GTDB taxonomy): domain Bacteria; phylum Cyanobacteriota; class Cyanobacteriia; order Cyanobacteriales; family Xenococcaceae; genus Waterburya. Next base: position 4,400,180 of record CBDCCL010000002.1, on the reverse strand, counting down.
TTGAAAGACTATGTTCTGGGTTCGGTAGGAATGATTCCAGGCACTATTATGTATGTTTATATTGGTTCTTTGGCAGGTAGCATAGCGACTATTGGCGGTGAAACTCAAGCTGATGCTAATCCTATAGCTCAATGGGCGATTAGAATTATTGGTTTTATTGCTACAGTGGCAGTTACTCTTTATGTAACCAAAATTGCTCGTAAAGCTTTAGATGAATCGATCGATACGGGTGATACTGCCAAGCAGCAGGTTTAGTGATTAGGTAATAGGTAATAGGTAATGGGTAATAGGTAAATGAAAATATTTTTTTAATAAACCACGGAGGCACAGAGGACACAGAGGTCAGAAAGAAGAGAGTTTTTTACAACTCATCCCCGATTGCTATATGAGAATATACTTTTTTATTCTGAGTTTAGATCTCACGCAAAGACGTTTATCCCCGTCGCATATGGGGGCGAAGACGTTTATGCCCGTCGCATTGGGTGCAAAAGAGTTAAATCTTAGAAGAGTGCATTGTCATAAAGAAGTGGTCTAAACGTCACAAATATCAACTGGCAGACAGATAATAAAACAGGTTCTGCCTGGTTCGGATTCGACGGAGATCGAGCCACGATGGCGATTTTCTACGATGCGCCGAACGTTATCCAAACCTAAGCCCGAACCTTTTCCGACGGTTTTGGTAGTAAAAAAGGGTTCATAGATACGAGACTGTATTTCTAGAGGTATGCCTGAACCCGAATCGATGACTTTAATGGCAATGCGATCGCCATTGTTAGCAGTGACAATTTCTAAATCGCCCTTCTCTTCCATCGCATCAATACTATTATCGATCAGATTAGTCCAAACCTGATTCAGTTCGCTACCAAAGGCTAATATTTCGGGTAGAGAGCGATCGTAGGTACGTTTTATCTTAACTCCCTGCTTCAACTTATGAGATAAAAGCTGTATGGTATCTTCCAAACCCTGATGTACGTCTACCTGCTGTTTTGCTCCGCGATCTAGATGAGAATAAGAGCGCATTGATTGAACTAGTTCTGAAACTCTTTCTGCACCGCGCAATCCCGACTGAATCATGGTCATCACTTCAAAAGACAAAGCCAGCCACCGTAGCCCGATATCCCTCAATTCCGTAGTATCGTCACGCCATCGCTCCATGAGTTGGTTTAGCTGCTGTGGTTCGACATTTCCCGCAGCTAAAGGTTCGGCTAGTTTCCAGGCTTCTTTTACGCCGTAGTCTTCTAGCCAGTCTAAAAGCGCATCTTCGCGATCCATCATGTTTAGGGGATCGGATTTATGTTGAGCAATAAAATCATAGCCATCATCCCTAATCTTCAGCCACTGTTCGGTATGGACTTCATCTACGTTGCGCTGTCCGTAGACTAAATTCATGCGCTGTAATTCTAACAAAGCTGGCGTAATATCTTTGAGCGATCGCACTACCGCAGCAGCAGGATTATTAAGTTCGTGAGCCAAACCCGCAGCGAGTGTACCCAAAGCTGCCATCTTTTCGCGATTCTGAATAAAAGACTGTAATCCCTGTACCCTAGTCTGTACAGTTCTAAAAACCGTTCTCTCAAAGTCACGACATTCGTGTACCAACTCTAAAAAATCTTCTGAGGTAATTTCATGCGCCAGACAGTCTGTTACAGCCCTCAAGGTAACTGGTACGAGATCGTCAGTCATAATTTGAATTTCACCAAAAAATGAAGGTGCGCCGTGTTGTCCGATGGGCATTTCTACCCCTTCACTAAATCTGGTGATGCTAACAGTGCCAGAAGTTAGGACGAAAAAGCCCCGATGAATATCGCCCTCTTTTACTAAAATATCTCCTGTAGCCAATTCTATTTCCTCAGCGCGATCGCATACCCATTTCAGGCGATCGTGAGGTAATTTTTGAAATAACTCTAGCTTTAGCAACTCTTGCGAACACAGCATACTCAGAAATTTAGTATTTTACCTTAGAATTTTAAGACACTTACTAAAGTAATTACTGTTCACTTGCTATGGATTTGGCAAGGGAAACATCTATATTGCCAAAACCAATAGTCAAAGAAATTAATAAGTATTCTAAAACCTTAATCAGCCAGGAAATATTGCACGCTTTTTTTTGTTGATAACGAGCAGTAAGTGAGCATATTTTATTTTCTAAATCGGTTTTAGATTCTGGACAAATTAAAACTATTTTAGTCAAAATTAAAGTTGTTTGTGCTGTACCTAAATTAGTGATTAAGTCGGTAAACTTTAAACAAACATTAGATTCACTTTGAGAAAAAATTAAAAAACTAAATAATTGTCGGCAAGTCTGTATAATTAAACTTTTATTTAAAGGTTTATGATTAGATTCAGCAAAAATATCTTCTAATTTTGCTTTAAGTTTATTTTCAAACTTGAAAGTATTATTCATTGAGGTCAGATCGGTAATTATAAATTGATACAAATCTTCCTTGAATACCTGATAAGAAGTTCTAAATTTATTTTGGGCTATAAAAAGATGCGCTCTCTTCGACAGAGTACAACCGTCTACCTTGCTAAAATACTGTTTTAAAGCAGTGCTAAAAGCTCGCTCGCTAAGCAAACTAGGATTATCTACTTTAGTAATTACTTTGTTAGCTTTTTTAGATAACAGCTTCATTCTGGCAAGCTGTTTTAATCTAAAGCGATAGATAATATGTTGAGATAATAAAATTTCAAATTTTTTCTGTCGTTCTTTCTGCAACCTTTCAATAAGCGACGTTAAACTTTTTGTCTGAACATTAGGGATAAAATTGTGATACAAATATGTGTAGCGTGATAGATAAATATCTATAGTATCTGTATGGCGATCGCTACTATCTGTCATTCGCTCGGTTAGTATTATCAGATCGGAGCGTTTAATTTCTTCAGGATTAATAATAGCGATCGCTGCTTTTAATTGAAAATATGATTGGGATTGTTGATAATCTTTAATCGATTGAACCAACTGTTTGCGGTGGCGACTGTATGAGTTGGTTTTAGTAACCAGATCGAAGGTGTCTAACAGTTGGGAATAGGACATCGATCTGGGAGTATCCAACCAGCAATCTAAAACCACCCAACAACAATTATTTAACACCATGTTTAGCTGCTGTTGTGGACTAGTAAACACTATAGTTTCCAATGCTTGAGATACCCGACTATTGGTTTTCTTTCTCAATAGAAGTAGATTCCTAAACTCTTGAATTACTTCAAAAGGTAACTTGTTTGCATATTGGCGAAGATGTTCGTATATAACATTACTTTCTCGATCGATCGCCTGCTGAGTCGAACCATTTATCTCATTAATCACTGCTAATAACTAAACATATACTTTAAATATAATCATTAATACTTTTTAAGCCTCTATAGTTAGAAAGCAAAGTTTTAATCACTATCGTCATATCTTAACCTCTAATCATTGAACATTAAACATTAAAGCCGATCGATGACCTCGACGTACTCAACAGCGGAGGAAACGGCGGGCATAAACGGTTAAACTGTATAAATGTTAAACGATCGGATAAGCATTGGTAACTTAGAAAACAAAAGTATGTTGAATTAAAGTATCTTTCATTCTTTTTAATTCGACCTCTACTTTAATCTCGTTACCATCATCGCTAAAGTTTAATAATCCCCACTGTTCTTTACCTGGAATTGCACCATTTTTGCTTTTTACTTTTGAATTGACGATATATTTTCCACCGTTATAAGGTCCGCCTTTAAACGAAGGTCTACTATCTAAAGAAGCTGCTTGGATTACTGGAAAAGAACCACCTCCGCCTGTTGCATAGCTGTTAGCCGTTCCCTCCATTCCATCATCTATTGCTAACATATGTGCATCCCCAGAAATCATTAGTAGTTTGTTAATATTGTTTTGTTTGATAAAGTTGGCAATTTGAGTACGTTCGCCATAAAATTGATTCCAAGAGCTAGTCGAAGAATCAGTCGGGGGAGCAATCCAAGGAATAGTATTAACCCAAATTGTTAGTCCTTCTCGGTTATTTTCTTGTTGTTGTTTTCCCGTTGTTAACTGTTTAAATAACCATTCTCTCTGTTTTTTTCCTAAAATAGTGCCATCGGGACTATTTAATATAGCGAGGGGATTTTGATGAAAACGGCTGTCGGTCATGATAAATCTTACTCGACCGATGATAAAAGACTGATAGACTGCACCTCGACCTTTTGTAACGCTCAATTCTTCTACCAGGGGATAGTATGGTACTCTTTCGCGATAAACCTCACTAGCAACATATTTTAGATTATACGAGCCATTAGAATCGTTAGTTCCATAGTCGTGATCGTCCCAAATATAAGCCAGAGGTATATTCTGATATAGATTTTTCTGTCTGGTTTGGTTCATTACCAGATCGTAATTGTATCGATAATCATCGAGATAGGCTTCTTTTAAACCGATGACTGGAAGATCGTTTCTGTAGTGTAGATCTCCCATGTGAATAAACAAGTCTAAATTAGAATCTCGTCCATCTTTTTTATATTTATATTGAGCGATCGCATCAAATACTTTACTGTTACTTACTCCGTAACTAAAAAATTGACTGAGTGTACCACCCGCACAGGAAGAGATTGCGATCGCAAAATTGTAAGGCTGTCCGACTTTTACGGTTTTAAACTGTAATGTTCCTTCACGGGGATATCTACGACCATTGGCAATAATTACGTAGTGGTAAACAGTATTTTCGTTCAGATCGCTTAAGTTAAACGTAGCTATGCGATCGCTAACTGAACTCGCCCCAACTTTGTTTAATTCTTTATTGCTTAAGGTTAGATCGGGAGTTTGATGGTAAAAAACTTGAATGTAGTTTTTTCCTTCTTTAACTTTATTATTTAATTTTGCTTTAATAGTTATCGAGCTATCTGTTACCGCACCAAGCCAACACCAGTCGCATTTGGTATTATTTGGTCGCTCGGCAAAGCTTTTTTTGGTAGCTAGCAGGTAAAAAAGTAAGGCAAAAAAAAATCTGCGATTAAATCTTTGATACATCTATAAATTTAGCTAAACCATCCGTTTAGTTTTTATATAAAGTATCACTTTCAAAAAATAACCGCACCAAAAGCGATCGCTATTTTGGTTAAAGCGATCGCCATAAACTATGCCATTTTGGAAGTTATAGCAATCGAATTATAGGTATTGACATCTCTAAATCTCTTTGCGCCTCTGCGCGAGATAATTATTTACCGTCTTAAGCTTCGACTGCTATATAAGCAAAACTATACTTTAAACTTCTCAGTAATGCGCTTCATCGCCTCGTTAACGTTTTCACGACTGTTAAAAGCAGAAATCCGAAAATAACCTTCTCCTGCTGCACCAAAGCCAGATCCAGGCGTACCGACTACGTTACAGTTAAACAGCAGTTTGTCGAAGAAGTCCCAGCTAGATAAGCCGTCGGGAGTTTTGACCCAAACGTATGGTGCATTAGTTCCACCGTAGACATCTATTCCTGCTGCGGTAAGCTGTTCGCGGATAATTTTGGCATTTTCAAGATAAAAGTTAATTAACTCTTTAGTTTGTGCCTGTCCTGCTTCGGAATACACCGCTTCTGCACCCCGCTGAACGATGTAAGATACGCCGTTGAATTTGGTAGACTGACGACGATTCCAAAGTTGCCATAGCTTAACTTCAGACCCATCACTCGCTTTACCCGTTAGGTTTTGGGGAACTACGGTAAAGGCGCAACGAGTACCAGTAAAGCCTGCATTTTTAGAGAAAGAACGAAACTCGATCGCACAGTCTTTTGCCCCTTCTATTTCATAGATCGAGTGAGGTAAATCTGGATCGGTAATAAAGGCTTCGTAAGCTGCATCGAACAGAATTAAAGATCCGTGTTGTTTGGCATAATCTACCCAGGCTTTGAGGTGTTCTTTGGTAGCCGTCGCACCTGTAGGGTTGTTAGGGAAACAGAGATAGATTAGATCTACTTTTTCACTAGGGATTTCGGCAGTAAAATTATTATCGGCAGTAATTGGTAGATAAACTAAGCCTTCATACTTACCGTCTTTAGCTTCACCCGTATGTCCTGCCATGACGTTAGTATCGACATACACGGGATAGACAGGATCGGTAACGGCAATTTTGTTATCGTCGCCAAAGATATCGAGGATGTTACCGCAGTCGCACTTAGAACCGTCAGAGATAAAGATTTCTGACGCATCAATATCGCAACCGCGAGACTGAAAGTCATGCTGCGCGATTTTATCTCTCAACCAGAGATAACCTTGTTCTGGACCGTAACCTTTGAACGTAGAGCGATCGCCCATTTCTTTAGTCGCTTCAATTATCGCATCGCGACAGGCTGCGGGTAAGGGTTCGGTGACATCACCAATACCCAGTTTTATAATAGGTGCATCGGGATTATCCGCTGCATAAGCACTAACTCTACGTGCGATTTCAGGAAAGAGATATCCTGCTTTGAGTTTTAGGTAATTATCGTTTATTGTTGCCATCGATCATTTCATTACAAACACCATCTATAAAGCTTACTGTTATCTGATGAATTTAGATCGTTTAGTTATTGGGGCGTTGCTGATTTTGGTAATGGTTTACTAAATGATATTGTTTTTAGCTGTCAGCTATCAGCTATCAGCTTTTATATAATGTGTATCAAATTGATATGTATGTCTATAAAACTTTAATTTGATGTTAGCTCTTAAGATAAGCGATCGCAATTTAAAAATATTCAGCTATCATTATTTCTTCTACGCCAAGATTTATAGATCGTTACAGGAAGCCAAAGAAAAGTCAAAAGTGCTAAAACTAAACTAGAAATAGCTACTAGCAACCAAACGAAGAAAAATAGATAAGACTGCAATTTTCCTCTAGTTGCATATCCCATCAATTTACCCATCAAACCAAATTTATCCCAAGGTGGAATTGAATCAATATTTCTTAATTGTGATTCCATATTATCCAAACCTTCATCCGACATTTGAGAGACATGAGAAATATAGGAATACAAAGGATCGTCTTCTGAAATATTTACTTCCTTAGCTAGTCTATAAGATTGCTGTTGTGCCAAAAATCCTTCTCGAACCTTACCGTTGAAAGGATATATAAAAGTAAGCTCGAATAAGGTATATATCTGATATTTTTTATCTTCTGTTTCTTGAAAAATATCTAAGGCTATTTCATAATCGTTCATTGCTAGCTGATATTCTTTTAATCCAGCATAAGCTTTACCTCTTAAGTAGAAAGCATAACCATCACCTTCTCTGTTTTCTATAATCTCGTTTAAATTATCGATCGCTGTTGAATACTGTTGCTGTTCGATTTGTTCTCTGGTTTCTTGAAAAGAGCGATCGTATTCGCGGTCGAAACTATTGTTTTGTTGGGTCATATTTCAAGTTAAATAAAACGCGCAGATTATTAGATGCGATCGCACAGCCCAAGCTTTTCTTAATCGCATCTAATAATTCAACTATAAATATAGACTAGAGGCTCGAACAACTCCTAATACCAAATCCGTTTAATAAAGAATACGATCGATTACTCAAAGTCCCCCAGACTTGGGGGATTTAGGGGGCGTTTAAAATGTACTTTGTCAATCGGATTTAGTATAAAAGGGGTAAGCATTTCATCGCTCCAAGAATTTCTCCAAACAAAAAAACCCCGTACAAAGACAGGGTTTAATAATTTCTTACTCGAACTAGATCGAAAGCTAGCCGATTACTTCTTTAGCCTTAGCCACTACGTTGTCAACAGTAAAACCAAATTGTTCTAAACATACTTTACCGGGGGCGGAAGAACCAAAGCGATCGATGCTTACCGAACCACCTTCAAAACCAGTATATTTCTGCCAGCCAAAGCTACTAGCTGCTTCTACTGATAGGCGTTTGGAAGCTACTTTAGGCAGTACGGAATCTTTATATGCTTCGTCTTGAGCTTCAAATAGTTCCCAAGAAGGCATCGAGACGACGCGAACTTTTTTACCTTCAGCCTTAAGTTTTTCGGCTGCTTCGGCACAAAGCTGTAGTTCACTACCAGTACCAATTAAGATTAGGTCTAGTTCGTCAGGAGCAAAACCGCAGGCGTATACATAAGCACCTTTAGCAGTATCTTCCATCGAAGTATTTTCTAAGTTGGGTACACCTTGGCGAGTAAACGCCATCAACGTAGGTTCGTGGCGTTTTGCCTTTTCAATCGCCACTTTATACGCACCAGATACTTCATTACCATCTGCCGGACGAATTACGGTTAGCTTAGGAATAGCTCTCAAGGAAGCTAGAGTTTCAATCGGCTGGTGAGTTGGACCATCTTCCCCCTGTCCGATAGAGTCGTGAGTCATGACCCAAATTACACCCACATCTGAAAGAGCCGATAGACGGATTGCAGCCCGCATATAGTCGGTAAAGATCAGGAAGGTTGCACCATAAGGAATTAACCCCGAATCGTGCAAAGATATTCCGTTACAAATCGCACCCATACCGTGTTCGCGAACACCAAAGTGGATGTTGCGGTTTTCATGTGCGCCTTTTTGGAATTCACCAGAGTCTTTTAACTCAGTTAAGTTGGAGTGAGTTAAATCGGCAGAACCACCAATTAGTTCTGGAAGTACGGGAGCTAATTTGTTTAAGCAAGCCTCAGAGTATTTACGAGTTGCCAATCCCTTGTCTTCTGGAGTGAAGGTAGGCAACACTTTATCCCAACCGTCGGGCAGCTTGCCACTGATATAACGCTCGAATTCTGCTGCTTCTTCGGAATATTTAGATTTGTAATCAGATAAGGCCTGATTCCATTCGTCCTCTTGTCCAGCACCGCGCTCTACTGCCTTACGCATATGATTTAGAGCTTCTTCGGGAACTTCAAAGTCTCCAGAAGTCCAGCCCAAATTCTCGCGAGTTAGCTTGATTTCATCTGGACCTAAAGCCGAACCGTGAATTCCACCAGTGTTTTGCTTGTTAGGCGCACCATAACCAATAATAGTTGTCACCTTAATCATAGTAGGCTTGTCGGTGACGGACTTAGCTTCTTCAATCGCTTTAGAGAGCGCATCTAAGTCGGTGTTGCCATCTTCAACATGAAGTACGTGCCAGCCATAAGCTTCAAAACGTTTGGAAACGTCTTCGGTAAAGGCTACATCAGTCGAACCATCAATAGAAATATGGTTGTCGTCATACAAAGCGATCAATTTACCTAAACCTTGGTGTCCTGCAAAAGAACAGGCTTCACCCGAAATCCCTTCCATGTTACAGCCATCGCCCAGGATTACATAGGTATAGTGATCGACTAGCTTGGCATCGGGTTTATTAAATTTTGCTGCCAAATGCGCTTCTGCTACAGCCAAACCAACACCGTTAGCAATACCCTGACCCAAAGGACCAGTTGTTACTTCAATACCAGCAGTTATGAAGTTTTCTGGGTGTCCTGGAGTACTCGAACCCCACTGACGGAATTGCTTGATATCTTCAATGGATACGCTATCATAACCCGCAAGATATAATAGAGCATACTGTAACATCGAACCATGTCCTGCTGAGAGAACAAAGCGATCGCGATTGAACCATTTAGGATTTTTGGGATTGTAGCGCATGAACTTGTCCCAGAGGACAAAAGCCATAGGAGCAGCCCCCATTGGCAATCCTGGGTGTCCTGAACTTGCTTTTTCTATTGCATCTATTGCTAAAAAACGGATTGAATTAATACAAAGTTGTTCGACGGATTTAGTCGATTGGGTGGCAACTACCATACTGGTTATATAAATAAACTACGATAAAACGAAAAATTTGAACCTGCTTGAACGTACCGAAGAAGTAGAAATGTAATAAAGATTACCAGAGATTAAATCTAGTCTTTTTCCTATCTTCTCATCCTAAAGCAACGGCTAGCAAGTTCGATATCTTTAATATTAGGTAAATAGTATCTAACAATACTATAAACTGGATAGTTCAGACGTATTAAAGATGAATTAAAAATTAGATTAACTGTCCGTTGGAAATTACTTGAGGTCTAGTCTAGCAATTCTCTTGAGTTAAGATATAAACTGACAACTGCTCAATAGCTAGCCGTATTTTTTGAAAGCTAGAGTAACATTATGACCGCCGAAACCAAAAGAGTTGGACAAAGCTGCATTTACCTGTAGCTCGCGACTTTTATTGGGTATGTAATCTAGATCGCATTCTGGATCGGGATTAGCCAGGTTAATCGTCGGTGGTACTTGCTCATTGGCGATCGCCATAGCTACTGCCACTGCCTCAATTCCTCCCGAACCTCCCAACAGATGCCCAGTCATCGATTTTGTCGAGCTAATCGCTACTTTAGATGCTTTATCACCCAGAGCTTTTTTAATTGCTTGAGTCTCAGTAGAATCATTGGCTTGAGTACTCGTACCGTGGGCATTAATGTAATCTATTTCTTCTGGAGACAAACCGCCATCAGCCAAAGCTAATTCCATGGCTTTAGTTGCACCCTGTCCCCCTGGTACTGGAGAGGTCATGTGGTACGCATCACAAGTCATGCCATAACCCACGATTTCGGCGTATATTTTTGCTCCACGAGCCTGGGCGTGTTCTAATTCTTCGAGAAACAGAATGCCCGATCCTTCACCCATAACAAATCCATCGCGATCGCGATCGAAGGGTCTGCTAGCATGGAGAGGGTCTTCATTACGAGTTGAAACAGCCTTTGCCGAACAAAAACCCGCAAAAGAAAGAGGCGTTACTGCTGCTTCTGCACCCCCACAAAGCATTGCTGTAGCATAACCCGACTGAATGATTCTGAAGGCATCCCCAATAGCATGAGAACCTGCTGCACAGGCAGTCACAGTACAGGAATTAGGACCTTTTGCCCCCGTATGAATGGCGGTCAATCCTGCTGCCATATTGGAAATCATCATCGGGATTGTGAAGGGACTGACCTTTCTCGGTCCTTTGGTAATCAGATTTTCGTTCTGCTCTTCCATTGTCCTCAAACCACCTACCCCAGTTCCAATCAGAACTCCTACGCGGTCGGCGTTTAGCTCATTAATCTCAAACTTAGCATCGGCAAGTGCCTGTATGCTGGCGCACACGCCAAACTGAGCAAAGCGATCCATTCGCTTGGCATCTTTCTTATCTAAGTATTGATGAGGATCGAAGTCTTTGACTTCCGCAGCAATTTGACAGGTATGCTTTGAGGCATCAAACAGAGTTATCTGACCGACTCCGTTACGTCCCTGCAATAAACCCTCCCAATAGTCTTCCAGATTTTTGCCGATGGGGGTAATTGCGCCCAAGCCTGTAATTACAACTCGCTTTTGCCTATTTGTCATTTTTGTTCTTCAAGTTGATATGGCAGTACTTAATTGAGGCTGCCGTAGGTGCGTTTTGCCCTCATTATAATTACCCTATATCAAATAAGGTGCTAATAATATCCTAATCGTTTACATAAATTTTCTTCTCTCTCAACGATTAGTTCGGCACGATCGCCAATGCAGCCATCACAATTTAATATGTTCGTTTAAATATGAACTATTTATGCAGCAGCACCAGTTTCAGAACTAATGTGTTCGACTGCTTTTCCTACTGTATCTATTTGTTCTGCTGCTTCATCAGGAATTTCAATATCGAACTCTTCTTCTAAAGCCATGACCAACTCCACTGTATCTAAGGAATCAGCACCTAAATCGTTAGCGAAGCTTGCTTCTGGTGTAACTCTATCTGCTTCTACTTCTAGCTGATCGACTACAATACCTTTTACTTTCTCAAAAATTTCTTGATTCATTGATTCTTTCCTACTAAGTAACCCGTTTTTATCGAACTATTAGATACGTTTAGCAATAGACGAGATTTCCTATTGAACTAAACACTAGCTTCAATAAAAAGCGGCAACTCCCATCTTATCTGAAAGGGGGACAAAGTTTATCGTCAATCTACAATTGCCTCGCTTAAACCGCTGCTGTACTTTTATGGGAATTTTGCCTTTAGGCGATCGCTCTGCCTTAAAAACTAAGACGAAAGGCTACCTCGATCGAGATAATTCTTTCGTCTATTGATTGTGTTTACATCTATTAGAAAATCGTTTGGCTATAGCTATACTTTTCTAATTTCTAGGAGTCTTAGCCTGCTTTGCCATATCTTTGAATTTATCCAAACTACCGCCAGGACGACGACGGAATTTAGTAGTTATTGGCATTAAATTTTCAGGAGCAAAAGTCTGTTCGGCAACTCGACCATTGCTTTTTGTCTCTTTACTACTATCGTTGTTGTACATAGCAGCAACCCAAAATGGCGGATCGTAGGAAGATGCTCCTGTATTCCCTGCGGTCTTTGCTTCTGAATCTTTAGCCGATCCATTTTGCTCTGTTTTTGCTTCTGAGGGCGCAGGCTTATCTTTGGCTTCGACTTTGGCTTTTGATTTTGCTTCTGAGGGCGCAGGTTTATCTTGACTTTTTACTTTTGTTTCTGTTGGTTTTTCTTCGGTACTAATAGCAGACTCTAATTTGTCCTGCGCGGTATCTACTACTTCAGACGCTGTTTCTTTCGCTGCACTAGCAACTTTTTTGGTAGTTTCTACTGCGGTTTGTACTGCTTCTGATTCTTTCAATTCTAAGAAATATTTATTATCAGAACTGAACAGCTTTTTAAGCATTTGCATTTTGTTAAATTTACTCCTATCGGTAAAATTAAAGGATTGTTGTTAATTGAAAATAGTTACTATTTATATTCTCATAGTCTCGCCAACCGAGGCTACCTATAGAAAATTGAGTGATGCGTTACTCAATTTAAAGGCCCAATTGTAACTAGTGTCAAAAGATTAAGATTGAGTTTTGCTTATTCTTAACTCCGTCTAAACAGTAGGAGAGATCGCATCACAATACATATTTTTGGCTATTTTCAATCAAGCCAGAAAAATGAAGCTACTGCAATGATACTTTACAAAAATTATCCCTATTACGTTATGTAAACTACAGTAATTTTTTTGACTATAACAAGAAGCTGCTTATTGTTAATTGGGGAATTGTTGACTGTTGATTGGGGAATTGTTGACTGTTGACTGTTGACTGTTGACTGTTGACTGTTTACTTCACCCAGACGGTTTTGATATTGACGAATTCGTGAATACCCTGACTGCTTAGTTCTCTGCCGTAACCCGATCGCTTGATTCCGCCAAAGGGTAAACGAGGGTCGGATTTAACCATACCGTTGATAAATACTGCTCCTGCTTCGAGTTCGTGAACAAAGCGTTTGCTTTCATCGGTGTTGCTCGTCCAGGCACTCGCACCCAAGCCAAAAGGAATATTATTAGCTAAAGCGATCGCCTCATCGATGTTTTTAACCCGAAACAGCATGGCAACAGGACCAAAAAACTCTTCTATTGCAATAGAAGAATCAAGGGGAACGTTAGCTAAAATTGTCGGTGGGTAGTAATTACCCTGGCGATCGCTAATTGACTTGCCACCAATTAATACTTTTGCTCCTTGCTTGACTGCCTCTTTTACCTGCTCGTCTAATTCTGAGCGAATTTTAGCTGTTGCTAGAGGTCCAATATCTGTATCTTTATCCATCGGATCGCCTATAGTTAAAGCTTTAAACCGATCTAATAACTGCGACTCAAAGCGATCGGCAATACTTTCTGCCACAATAAAACGTTTGGCTGCAATACAGGACTGTCCGTTGTTGAGCATCCTAGCTTGGACTGCCGTAGTTACCGCTGATTCGAGATCGGCACTCTCCATAACGACAAATGGATCGCTACCGCCAAGCTCTAAAACCACCTTCTTAATCTGTTCCCCCGCAGCAGATGCTAAAGCTGCCCCTGCTGGCTCACTTCCTGTAAGAGTTGCTGCCTTGACGCGATCGTCTTCAATAATCGATTTGACCTTGGCTGCACCAATTAATAACGTTTGAAATGCTCCAGTTGGAAAACCAGCCTCAGAAATAATTGATTCAATAGCTAAAGCGCACTGAGGCACGTTAGAAGCGTGCTTGAGGATTCCAACATTACCCGCCATTAAAGCGGGGGCTGCAAAGCGAAATACCTGCCAAAAAGGAAAGTTCCAGGGCATTACTGCTAGTATCGTCCCTAAAGGTTGATAAGCGACATAACTCTGACTGGCATCGCTCGCTATCGGAACATCAGCTAGAAACTCAGGAGCTTTTTCAGCATAATAACGACAGACTTTAGCACATTTTTCGGCTTCGGCGATCGCGCTTTGTAAAGTTTTGCCCATTTCCATAGTCATAATCTGACCAAACTTAGCAGCGTCCTGTTCTAAAATATCCGCACAACGATTTAACCACTGACTGCGTTGCTCGAAAGTGGTGTGACGGTATTCTTCAAAGGTGGACTGCGCTAGAGCCAGTTTTGTTTCTACTTCAGCATCACTTAAGGGAGTGAAAGTTTTAATAGTTTCGCCTGTTGCAGGATTGATAGTTGCGATCGCCATTTTTATGCCATGATTTTACTAGCTACATAAATAGGCTAGCTTTACATCCTTAAATAACTGCTTTTCTTACAAAAATTATAATTATTCATAGTAGCTGATAACTAATAGCTAAAAACCAAATTGCAACGAAGCCAACTCACATTAAGCGTATAATTACGCCGAGTATCTCAGAAAATAGTAAAGTTAAGTGTAGTGTGGTTCGATCTCAATCTAAAGTTGCCAAGAGCAACCATAACGAGATACAACAACTAAGTCGTCTTCATTGCTATTAAAAGGGAATTTGATGGATCGAGGAAGTATAAAAGAGTTGCATCAGCAGTTAGTCAATAAAGAACGTAGCGCAGAAGAAATTGCTAAAGCGACTTTAGAACATATTGAAGCGGTAGAACCGAAAGTCAAGGCTTTTCTCACAATAACCGCCGATCGCGCTTTAGCCACTGCCAAAGAAGTAGATGCCAAAATTGCAGCAGGCGAATTTATTGGAATGCTAGAAGGTATTCCTCTGGGTATTAAAGATAATATGTGTACCAAAGGCATTAAAACTACCTGCGCTTCGCAAATTTTAGCTAATTTTGTACCTCCTTACGAATCTACCGTTACCCAGAAACTTAAAGATGCAGGTGCGGTATTTGTCGGCAAAACAAATCTGGATGAATTTGCCATGGGAGGATCGACGGAGAATTCTAGTTTTCAAGTTACCGCTAATCCTTGGGATTTATCAAGAGTACCAGGAGGTTCTTCTGGTGGTTCGGCTGCTGCGGTAGCTGCGGGAGAATG
Organism: Waterburya sp.; assembly: GCA_965214815.1. Lineage (GTDB taxonomy): Bacteria > Cyanobacteriota > Cyanobacteriia > Cyanobacteriales > Xenococcaceae > Waterburya. Next base: position 4,385,031 of record CBDCCL010000002.1, on the reverse strand, counting down.
TGTAGTTTCTCTAGGTTCGGATACTGGTGGTTCGATTCGCCAACCAGCTTCTCTTTGTGGCGTAGTCGGTTTAAAGCCTACTTATGGTTTAGTATCTCGTTTTGGCTTGGTAGCTTTTGGTTCATCTTTGGATCAAATTGGACCTTTTTCCCACACTGTTGAAGATTCGGCAATCTTGTTAAATGCGATCGCGGGACACGATCCTAACGACGCTACCAGTCTTAAAGTAGATATCCCTGACTATACTCAGTATTTACAGCCCGAACTAAAAAAAGGCTTGAAGATAGGTATCATTACCGAAACCTTTGGCGAAGGGGTAGATCCTGTCGTCGCTGAAACAGTCAACAAGGCGATCGCTCAATTAGAAGAATTGGGTGCAGAAGTTAAAGAAATTTCTTGCCCACGTTTTCGCTATGGTATAGCAGCATATTATATTATTGCTCCTTCAGAAGCCTCTGCTAATTTAGCTCGCTATGATGCGGTCAGGTATGGTATTCGGCAAGAATCGGATAACCTGCTAGAGATGTACACCAATACTCGCGCTGCTGGTTTTGGTGCAGAGGTAAAACGGCGCATTATGATCGGTACTTATGTACTGTCTGCTGGATATTACGATGCTTATTATCTTAAAGCGCAGAAAGTTCGTACTCTAATTAAACAAGATTTCGATCGGGCATTTGAAGACGTAGATATTTTGGTTGCACCTACTGCGCCTACCACGGCATTCAAAGCAGGAGACAAAGCTACAGATCCTCTAAGTATGTATCTTTTGGATCTTATGACCATTCCTGTTAACTTGGCGGGTTTACCTGGAATAAGCATTCCCTGTGGTTTTGATTCTCAGGGTTTACCTATTGGATTGCAGTTGATTAGTAACGTTTTGCGGGAAGATATACTATTTCATACCGCCCATGCTTACGAACAGGCAACCGAATGGCATAAGAAGCAACCAAGCCTTTAGAGGGATGAGGAATGAGGGATGAGGGATGAGGAATGAGGGATGAGGGATGAGGAATGAAAAGACGAGGAGCGCGGGGGATGAGAAGATCGGTTTTGCGGAAAAAATTGTCCCCCAGTACATGCGGACAAGTCCTTTGTCCAGTCCCCCAGTCAGACATAACCATCTGATGATGGTGCAACGCCTAAATTTCATCGGGGATTACCCATTTTGGTGGTTCGGATCGCTTTTTCATTTTAGCTATCTCTGCTATCTCCAGCATCTTGTCTAAAGAAGTGTTGTTGATAAACTCGGAGGCTTCGTTTTTGTATTCTTTATTCGGACAGCGATCGCCTAAAACACAGCCGTTAGTGCAATCTACCGCGCAGTTTACTCGATCGGGATTCATATTTTTAGCTTAAAACTCGTCTCTAGATATTTTAGTATTTTTTATATTGTGTAGTAGATTACGAAATAGTTTTTTAATTTCCTAAACTGTTACCAAGATAAATTAGATAATTGGTTTAGTCTGGCAAATATCATCTATTCCAGATTTGCCGATCGATATCATTCACAGTTTATGCTGTACATTTCTACATTCAAGCCGTGGTAAATTATTTTCTTTTCTAACTCCATACCTAGCTTCTTTGCAACATTAATCGAACGAGTATTTTCAGGATCGATTAAACAGACGAAACGTTTAAAATTATATTTTTCTCGACCATATTTTAAAACTGCTTTTGCTGCTTCGGTAGCATATCCCTGTCCCCAATATTTTTTAGCCAAACGATAGCCTATTTCTACTTCTTTGCGATCGTCTACCGATTGGACAAAAAAACCGCAGTAGCCTATAAGTTCTTGGTTTTCTTTATTAACTACCGCATACAAACCAAAGCCACATTCTAAATAAGATAGTAGTCTTTGTTCGATGAACTGTCTGATACGCGGACGATTGTGAACGCCAATAATTGAATAGCGCATCACTTCGCGATCGCCCAAAATTGGTATTAAAGCTTTACTATCTCCAATAGTAATATATCGCAGCGTCAATCTAGGAGTCTCGATAATCTGCATTGAGTATGAGAGGGTGTTGAGTAAAAATAATCATAACTCTAATTTAAAGTGCTATAAGACGGACTTCGAGTTGTTAGGCAAGAAATTTATTTTTTGGTACTGTATAGTGCTAATTAATTCTGAATGTTGTAATTTAAAAGCCAATTATCGATCGCTTGTGAACTACATTAGAGATATATGTGTAAAGTTATATCGATATATGAATTCTAAATCTACTTCGTTTTGGCGACAGCTATTTTTCTGGACTGCTGGCGGTATTAATTTAATGATTTTACTGGTTTTATTAAGCATTTGGCGTACTGGCGATCGCGCTTTAAATTTTATGGGTAACTTATTTAAACTTCAGCCAGTCGAACCGAAAATAGAAAATTCTTCTACTATCGTGCAGCAAATTAAAGATATTCAGGAGTTAGCGACAACAAAGCAAACTATGGAAACAATCGTACCTGTTTCTGCCGACCGTAAGTTAGGAGATATACCTGTAGCTACTACTCGTCTACTTTATATTGCTAGGGGAGAAATTAAAGCAGGAGTAGATTTGAACGAGCTAAAGGTTGCAGATATTAAAGTTAACAATAATAGTGTTGAAATCAGTTTACCTCCTGCCAAAATATTGGATAGTAAAATCGACGTTAATCGTTCCCGCGTTTACGATTATGACCGTGGATTTCTCAATTTAGGCCCCGATGTTGCTCCTCAACTGCAAACTTTAGCTCAAAGAAAAACTTTGGTAGAAATTGTTAATACTGCCTGTAATGAAGGTATTTTAGAAGAGGCTAACGATAAGGCAAAGCAAACTATAGGTCAGCTTTTAGTTAATACTGGTTACAAAGTTAAAGTGAAAACGCGATCGCCTGAATCTTGTGCTGTTGTCGATGGCGATCGATAAAAGCGATATTGGCAACATCGTTTTAAGTTTCATGTTTTGCCTCGACAAAAGACTATTAAATTTACAATGTTTTTTAATAGTATAAATATTGTATTTGCTGTAAAGAGATGTATTTTATAGCTATTTAGCATTAACAATACAGCATGGAAAACTTCGATCGTATATAGCAATCGTAAATCATTTGTGAGAATATTTTTTTTGATAAACCACGGAGGCACCCAGAACACGGACTCAAGATAAGAGAGGGTTTTTTATAAATTATTCCTGATTGCTATATCTGAATAATTATTTCTTTATCAAAATATTATTTAAGATGCTAAATAATAGAAATTACTTGTAATAATTGAACTTTTTAAGCTTTAGTTTTATGGCATATATCGCTTCTTTTGCTCGTATCGATCGGTAATTATATTTACTTCTATTTAATATAGGAATAAGTGATTTTACGGTTTCTTATTGTTATTTTTGTAGTTGATAATTAATAAGAAGTATTTGGATACACTTTTATAAAAATGTCAAGAGATATTATTAATTGGTATTGGACAATCGCTTTAATGGTTTTTATCTACTGGTTCATGATTTTCTCGCAGGACACCAGTACTTCTAAAACCTGTTTTGTGTCCTGGTTAGTTCTTCTAGTTGCTCCTTTGTTTTGGCCGATAGTTTTACCTATATCTAGCTGGGAATTGAACCGTAAATATATAAAAAATCTTCTACCTTAAACTAGCTGTAAAAATTATAGCTGAGGCTCAATTCTTTCTTGAGGAATTTCTGGAGATACGTTTCCTCGGTTAGTTTTAGGCTGTCGCTGAGGATCTATTTTTAATTGATAACCCATCTTTTTAAACTGCTCGACAAACTCAGTTTGGTTGTACTGCGATCGCGATTGTAAGTCGGCTTTGTTTTGCTGGCGTATTTTTTTTTGTTTGGCTTTTCTACCCATAATAATGTCAGTATATCTATATTGTTTGATTATAATCTTAGTCTTAAAGATAGGTTTGTTTAGCCTAGAGTCAGATGTAACAAGCGCGATCGATTGTAGCAGCAAAAAGCAATTCTAACTCTAAAGAGTATTCGCGCATGGTTCACTAAATCAGCGAGTAAGAGTAAACGAGATGGAGTTACGAACTTACATTTACTTTATAAGTTAGATTAAAAGGAGTAAAACTATCATCTTTAGCTGTACCACTTATTTCTAATTCATAAGCTCCCGCAGAAGGAAAAACAATTTCTGCTCCAGGTATTTCTTGATATTTCTCGACGTTAATTGCCGTTAATTCTGGCTTTAGAACTGGTTCAGCATCTCCAGCACGAGGAACAGCATAAACATTTAAGCTGCAATTACATTCAGATAAAGGAATACTACTACCACCACGACGAGTTAAGGCAAACCAGGCTGTAGTTGGCTGACCTACTACTGGATTATGGTTCGGCTCGATATGAAACGTAGCAGCTACTTCGTTTGATATTTCTACATTGTGAGCAATAACGGGTACTGATAGCGTACTTAATAATAATAAGCTTGAATTGAATAGATTAAAGCCGAACATAGCAAAATGTAAAAGAGAAAAATTAATGATTAGTTTTGGCTGGCTGCGATCGAGGATTAAATTACCTATAAAATCTATAAATTATAATAATACGTATTTTTACTTAAAAGTAATTGACTTTGATGTCCTAACCAATCGAGGTACTACGATAGTTGAGATTTAATACTTAATATTGATAACCTTAACTAATGTGTTGCTAAAGAATTCATTAGATGTAATAAAATGCCAGAACCTTTCGTGTTTTTTACACTATTTCAACTGGCAGATTACCATTAATAATTAGACTGCGATCGAAATCAATTATCTTGAGTAGATCGACTAGCAGATCGGTCAAATTGCCTATTCTACTTCAATCGTAATTGGATCGGAGATTATTGGATTGTCATGAGGGACGTGTAAATAATTACCTAAAACTAACTGAAGGGTGTGTTCTCCTGGAGGTAAGGTCAATTCTGTTTCTGTTTGCGCCTTACCAAAGTGACGAATTTGGTCTGTAGAAGGTAGAGAGGCGTTAAGTTTGGGTAATTCTGGTCGATCGATTAGTAAATGATGATGTCCTGTATTTTCCTTATCGACTCCCGCAGGAGCAAGCTCCATTCCCGATAAACCAAATTTGACGGTAAATGTTTCAGGTACACTAGCACCGTCTTCTGGTTCGACAATGTATACTTTAGCATCGGTCGGTGCAGGAGAATTTAAATTAGCTGCGATCGCTATAGTCGGTGTAGCCAAAAATACTGCACAAGCCAAGCTAATAAACAGAAAAGCGTTCCTAAAAAACCCTGCTTGCGTCCACGTCGTAAATATAGCTTTAAAGTTCATATGCTATTTAGCACGATATTAATAAATTATTCACGGTTTTTATCATATCAAAATAGAGGTTATAACCGATCGCGCTTTGCTAGCGATACCGATACTTTAGACATTCTGGCTCGATAAAAATTATCAAAAATGACTATTCGACACCAATTAAACTATAAGCCTTGGCTACACCTGCTTCTTCCTTTACTGTTCTTTTTAGTGGGAAATGCTCTAATTTATACTCTTGATTGTTTTGAATTCGATCCAGATGAAGGAATTAACTTGATGAAGGCTTTTTTGGTAAATCGAGGCTATTTACTATATCAAGATATCTGGAACGATCAACCGCCACTCTTAACTTATATATTAGCTGTTAGCTTTAATATTTTTGAACCCGACGTTAATTTTGCCCGTAGCATTATTTTAATATTTTCTACTCTCCTTTTATGGCAGAATTGGCTAATTTTATATTTATTAGGAGGAATTGACTGTGCTTTTATTGGCTCTTTACTTTTAATCATCTCTCCAGATTATTTAAAGCTGAGTATCTCAGTGATGGTAGGATTACCCTGCCTATGTTTTGCACTAGGAGCTTTTTTAACTATTATCTTATGGCATTCAAGTCATAAAACTATCTGGTTAATTGTTTCGGCTATACTTTTGAGTCTGTCAGTTTCGACCAAACTGTTTACCTTGTTTTTAGCTCCAATTATCGTTACAGGAATCATTTTAGATCGAGCTTTTAACCTTAAACAAACTTGGTTTAATAAACTTCAGCCTTCTATATTATGGATTGCTATTTTTTCTGGTTTTACTCTGTTGCTTTTGGCTTTATTAGTTGGTGCAGAAAACATTCATCTACTAGTTGAAAATCATGTAGATGCTAAAAATATTACTGCTTTTGAGGGGCTTTCACTTCAAGATTATGTTCAAACCGATTACAAAGTATTTTTAGCAGGTTTTGGCTGCTTGGGTGTTGTATTTGCCTGTCGTCGCGGAAAATGGGAAATCTTCTATTTTGTAGCTTGGTTACTGACGTTTTATTTTTTGCTACAGCAGCATAGACCAGTTTGGTATCATCAGGTACTAACTATCCATATCCCCGCTATTATTCTGGCAGCCTGTGGTTTGGGAAAACTATCTAAAATTGTGCGGAATCGTGGTGTACGCTATGTCTTTAAGCAACGTGGTTTTATGGTATTTTTAAGCGTGGTGATGTTTGTTAGTACGATCCTTTTGGTCGGAGAACAAACAAAAACAACCATAAGAGCGATCGAATATTGGCGTACTTCTTGGGGGGCTAATGTAATACCTCAAAATTTAGAATATAAATTCCTGGCTAAAATAAACCAACTCGATTTTAAAACGAACTGGATGGTAACAGATTCACCTATATTTGCCTTTCGTGCTAATATTCCTGTTCCTCCTGCCACCGCAGTACTATCGAGAAAGCAATTAGAAACCAAAAATATGACCGATGCTAAGGTGATAGATATTATTAATCAGTACCAGCCAGAACAGGTCTTTCTCAAACGTTTTGAATGGTCGCAACTCAATGAATTTTTGACTCGAAACTACCAATTAACAAAACAAGAACGATTTCGGCTTTACATTAAAGACAAGTAAACATTGGCACAAAGCTAACAATATTTAGTAAAAAGATACATAATAAATAATACATAGAGCGATCGCGATCGCTGCCGATTGTTCTTACATATATATTTATATTCCTCTTAAAACCTTGACGATGAATGTCAAACAATATGCTCCTGCCACAGAGCGCAATCGCGAACCAATTTTAAAAGTATTATCTGAAGTATTATCTCAAAATAGCAAGGTGTTGGAAATTGCTAGTGGTACGGGAGAACACGCGGTTTATTTCACCTCAAAACTACCGTCTTGTCAGTGGATTCCTTCAGACATCAACCCAGAATCGCGATCGAGCATTACCGCTTGGAAAAATGATCGTGCTATAGATAACCTCAGCTTGCCTTTATCTATAGACGTAACTCAAGACAACTGGCAATCGGGGGTGGCGAAGCAACAAATCGATAGTATTGTTAATATCAACATGATTCATATAGCTCCATGGCAGGCTTGTTTGGGCTTGATGAAAGGAGCAGGGGAAATTTTACCTCCTTCAGGAATTCTTTACCTGTATGGTCCATACAAACGAGATGGAAAGCATACTGCCGTTAGTAATGCTAATTTCGATCGCTCACTAGGCGATCGCAATCCTCAATGGGGAGTAAGAGATTTGGAACAGGTAATTGAAGCAGCAGCCAACGCTAATTTAAAATTACAACAGGTAATAGAGATGCCAGCCAATAATTTATCCGTTATCTTTAGTCGCTAAATTTTATGACAATCGAGATCTTAATTGCAGACGATCGATGCCTGATTGTAGAAGCTATTAAAGCAGTATTAGAACGCGAACCAGAGATAAAAATAGTTGGTACGGCGGTCAATGGTCGTGCTGCGATCGCCCTCGCACAGCAGCTTCGTCCAGACATCATACTAATTGATATTGAAATGCCGATTATGAACGGTATTACGGCGACAAAATATATTTCAAAACATCTACCTAATACCAAAATAATTGTTCTTACCAGCCACAACAGTCAAAAGTATCTCGATCGAGCTTTCATGGCTGGTGCATCGGGTTATTTATTAAAAGAAAGTCTCATTCAAGATCTCAAACAGGCGATTTATTCCCTCGATCGGGGTAATTTTTATATAGATGCCAAACTATCAACCCAGGCAATTAATAAAATTCAAAAGACCAAGATCGTTAAATACCAACAGAAAACTACCTATTTAAAAAAATATCAGAAAAGTATTTATATTCCTTCGCCTCGCAATTCAAGACAGAATATTGATTCAAAAAATATTTCCGCTTTAAAGAGCGATTGCAGCAATTTATCTAATGGTATTACCAAAGCGAATTTAGCTGCCATTTTTGAACCTTCTCTACTCAGCGATCGAGTTCCCCCCTCATACAACAAAGTCCCTAGAAAAGAGTTATATCGAAAACGGAATCTAAAAAAAGTTGCCTGGCTACTCGTGGCGATTGCTAGCTTAGTTTTATCGCTAATTATTTTCTAAAGGCTCGTAATTTTTGACAAGCGATCGAGATAGATATATAGCAATCCCAGGTCATTCATGAAAATATTTTTTTAATAAACCACGGAGGCACAGAGGACACAGAGGTCAGAAAGAAGAGAGTTTTTCACGAAGTTATCCCCGATTGCTATAGTAAGCTGTTAAATGTTAAATGTTAAATGTTAAATGTCTACCGTAAGGGCCACCACGAAACCTTGTCACGAGTCGCTCCATAAACTGCCTTTAAATCTTCTGGATTAATTACCGTCACCATATCATTAGGAGTCTTATGAGATTTTAGCAATCCAACCTTGCTCATTCCCTTGAGAACCTGTTCTACTGTGCGATGATTTAACTGGCAAGCCTTGGCAATAACTTCTACAGGCAGATTAAACACATAATCATCTTGGGGTTGATTTCCCAATTCTCTTTCTTGGTAAATTAACGCTCTCAATAAGGCTGCTACGGCTTGAGGAGGATACGTACTACAGTTGAGTAAATGATATTGAAACTTTTCTTGTAGTTCAAACATCAACCCATAGCGTTGACGAAATACTTCAGATTCTTGATGAAGCGATCGAACAATTTCCAAGGGAATTTTGATTACATCGGTAGTTTTGTACGCTTCTACCAAGCTAGGGAAGCCACGGGAAAAATGACCGTAGCTCAAAGCTAAATTTTGCATTCCAAAACAGCTACCTGCATAGGTAATAGCAATAATTCGATCTAGGGGAGTACTGCGAACAACGATCGGCCCTCCCTCAACGATCGCATAAAGATATTCCAAGGAAGCATCTGTACGAAACGCGGTATAAATTGGGCGACTCGAATAGAGCTTTTCGATAATAAGCTCCTCGGATGTTACATATCGAGCCAGCAAAGATCGATCTAAGTTTTTAAATAGAAAATTATGATGAATCAAATAATCTATTGGCTCAAATTGGGCATTTTTATTCAATCTGCTCATAATTATTTATTATTACGCGATTGAAAGACTTAAAAATATTGAAACCACTATAAATATATCGAAAATTTATCTACATCTTAAATTTTAATTGAATTGCAAAACATTTGAAATTTGTTAATGATACACTTGAGTTCAACTTATAGTTGAAGGAAATTTACGCTATGGCAGTACGACGACTCTCCCGCCGTATGTTGACTCATATGACATGGAAACGTTGGCTTGTATTGAGCTTTTTAGGCTTTATTGCGTCGGGAGCGATCGGACTTTTAGCTTATATTGCTACTTCAGCCCAATTCGATCTTGGTTGGCAAGCATGGACGACTATTGCTGTTACTATAGGTGTTTTTCTACTCAACGCGCTTACTTCTCTATCAGCGGAAATTGTTTTTTTGGGAGGGACGGCAGTTTTATTTGTCAGCGGAATTTTAAACGAACAAGATGCTCTTGCAGGATTTAGTAATCCAGGAATGATTACCGTAGCGGTACTTTATATAGTAGTTACGGGATTATCTCAAACTGGAGGGTTGAACTGGATTTCTCAACGAGTTTTAGGGCTTCCTCAAGGACAAAATGCTGCTTTGTTTCGTCTGATGACCCCTGTAATGGGCATGAGTGCTTTTCTTAATAATACTCCCGTGGTAGCGATGTTTATTCCTGTCGTAACCGACTGGTCGCGAAAGTTACGTATCAGCCCTTCAAAGTTAATGATTCCCCTCAGTTACGCTGCAATTTTTGGCGGAATCTGTACCCTGATCGGTACTAGTACAAACTTAGTAGTTAATGGTTTATTAGTTTCTGCTACCGATCTGCCAGGGCTACGACTATTCGATTTGGCATTAGTGGGTTTACCCTGCGCGATCACGGGAACAATTTATTTATTCATCTCTCATCCTTGGCTTTTACCAAGTCGCAAGCCAGTCATTAGCGAATCAGACGATGTACGACAATACACTGTAGAAATGATGGTTCCTATAAACAGTCCTTTGTCGGGAAAAAGCATTTCTCAAGCGGGCTTGAGACATCTACCTGGGCTGTATTTGGTAGAAGTAATTCGTAATCGCCATATTATTCCTGCGGTTAGCCCAAAAGAAGTATTGTGTGATGACGATCGCCTGGTATTTATCGGCGCGATCGATTCAATTGTCGATTTACATCGCCTGCGAGGACTACAGCCAGCTACAGATGAGGTATTTAAGCTCGATACGCCGCGATCGGAACGTTGTTTGATCGAAGCGGTAGTATCTAATACCTGTCCGATGGTTGGTAAAACAATCCGCGAAGGAAAATTTCGGACTCGGTATAGTGCGGTAGTGTTAGCGGTAGCTCGTAACGGCGAACGTTTGCTAGGTAAAATTGGTAGCATCCGCCTCAAGCCTGGGGATACTTTATTGTTGGAGGCTAACGCTAATTTTTTATCTCAGCAACGTATCTCCAACGATTTCTACTTAGTTAACGGCATTCCTGATTCTGAACCTCTACGACACGAAAAAGCTCCTTTAGCATTAATTATTTTATTGATGATGGTTGTTTTGGCTGCTTTCGGCTTAATGAGTATGCTCAAGGCTGCTATTTTGGCATCGATGGCGATGATCGTGACTGGCTGTTGTTCTTCAGTTAGGGCAATACGCAACATTGAATGGTCGGTCTTATTAGTGATTGGGGCAGCTTTAAGCATTGGCAAGGCTTTAGAATCTACGGGAGCAGCAGGTGCGATCGCAACTAGCTTGATTCAGTTTTCAGGAGATAATCCCTGGCTGGCATTAGCAATAGTTTATGCCGTCACTAACCTATTAACCGAAGCAATTACTAACAACGCAGCAGCAGCCCTAATCTTTCCAATTGCTCTTGCTCTATCAAAAAACTTAGAGGTTAGCTTTATGCCGTTTGCGATCGCAATTATGATTGGCGCATCGGCTAGCTTTTCTACTCCGATTGGCTACCAGACCAACTTAATGGTATATGGGCCTGGTGGCTATAAGTTTAGCGACTTTATGCGAGTCGGTATTCCTTTAAACATTTTGTTCTGGGCAATTACTGTGACCTTGACTCCTCTGTTTTATCCTTTTTAAATATCAGCCTTGTTTGGTTATTGATGTAAGAATTAGGAATAAAATTGAGTAGCTTATTACAAATTAACGTGAGTTCGATTTAAGAATAAAATTTAGAGACTAAAGTGTCTTTTTCTTCTAAGAGAAAAAGTTACAAACTTCTTCAATTCAACCTCTCTGCCTCCTCATGCGAAGCCGTCGCGGTATCGGCAATTGGCTGCGGTTATATTAAAAGACCATCAAATTAACAACGAAGAAATAAGGATTTGATCCCCACCGGAACTCTGGTGAAAATTATTAATTCCCTTGACAATCAAGATTAGTTTGGGGCAAATTACTAGAATTATTAATTGTAGTACTAGAAGGACTGGCAGATAGAACGATCGCTCCTCGTTTGTCGGTGTACCAGCTTCTAGCTGGAGATGGTAGCAGAGAAGTATTGCGATCGCCTAAATTGTGAGAAGATTTCATTGAAGTATCAGATCCATCGATCTCAATAACCGATCTACTGCTCAATGTTTCTTGAGGACGGGGCGGTAATCCTCCTCTGCCTTTAATGGTAAGCCTGCTGCTCTTCTCAGACGATCTTGCAGGACAAGCTACAGCTACAGTGTCTTGAAGTCGGTTTGGTTGTTGAGACAAATCGAACAACTCTAACTGAGAATTCGGTTGTAAAGTATTAATTTCTATCATGCCATCTACTCCCAATCGAGAACTGGCGGTTACTTGACATTCTTCACAAACAAATAAGCCCTGAGTATCGATTTGAATATTTCCTCCCCTACCTTCATTAGCATCAGCAGTAAGTTTACTACCTCCTAAAAGTACTAAATTATTAGTGTTGAGAGTAATATTGCCACCGTCTTCTTCACCTACAGTTTGGGCTGAAGTCGTACTGTTATCTTGCAAAAAAATATTATCAGCCGATAAATGGATATTTCCTACCTTACCAACTTGGGTAGCAGCAGTAATTCCGCCTCCATTGTTCAAAGAAATTTCATCGGCTATTACACTTAAACTTCCTGCATCTCCCGTGCCATCATTTCTAACTGTTAGTTGTCCTCCTGCGTTAATTTCTAGCAGATTCGTAGTAACCGTTACGTTACCTGAATCTCCAGTCAAAGGATCTTCAAGCCCAAACACGCTTCCAAAAGCAGGATCTATAACATTACCTGAAGCAATAATCAAGCTAGGATTGAACGAGTTTGGTACACTACCGCTGATGGCGATCGAATCTGTAGCGGTAATTGTCACGCTTCCAGCATTTCCAGAAGCAACAGTAGAAGCATCTACTCTGCCTCCCTGTTGTAGTCTCAAAGTAGAAGTATTAATAGTTAAATCCCCAGCATTTCCCGCTCCCAAAGTAGAAGCAGTAATTCCGCTAGGGGCAAAAACGTTAGGTTCGATACCAATAAGCTGTATGGAATTTGCGGTAATATTGATATCGCCACTATTACCAGTATTGAATGCGCTAGAGGCAATTGTCCCTCCCCGACTAGCAATCAAAGAATCGGTTGTAATATTATTGTCACCACTATCCCCCGCTCCAAAACTGGCTGTTACTATAGCACTTGTAACGCTAGGATTGAGATTGCTTGCCCCTATTATCTCGATTGATGAAGCGGAAATATCTAAATTTCCACTTGCTGCTTTTGCTGGAAACAAAGTTTTAGCAACAATAGTCGCTCCACCATCTACGGATAATTGACCAGTATCAATTTTGATATTTCCACCTTTTCCGATACCCAGAGTTTCATTAGTTATGCTGCTGCGTATGGTGCTGTCTTGGTTTGTACCACTAATGGTAATTGATTCAGAAATATTAAGATCTATATCTCCTGCTGTTGCGGTAGCAATATTTTGTCCCAGTAACAAAGAGCCATTATTTAATGTCAGTTGTTGTCCTCTGACTTGAATTGAACCACTAGGAATTGATGCAGTACCGCTAACATCTGCCAACGCTTGCGATTTTAACTCGATCTTATCTAAGTCAGTAATACTTTCATACCCCAGACTCCAACCAGAATCTGTAGAATTTAAAGTCACTAAGCCATCTGCTACACTACCTAATTCTATTCGACCTCCTGGTGCAGCAATTGTTCCTCCGTTAAGGGTCATACCTCGGCTCACTAATGCTAGAGTTTGTTCTGGTTGAACTCTTAATCCCGACTTTTGACCGAAAATAATGGGAGAAAAGATGGGATCGGGTACGCTGAGATTATTACCATTTCCTAATACGTCAATTTGTCCCGAATTTTGTCCTAACTGTAAGCCAACGGGAACACTAATAGTTAATATTGGATCGGCTTGATGAGTATCATTAGCACTAAAGATCGTCCCATCTGCAAAAAGTATATTATCTGCGGTACTACCTACAAATGAACCACCTATATCTAATCTTGCACTCTCTCCAAAAATAATTCCTGCTGGATTGATTAAAAATAAGTTAACACTACCATTTGCTCGTATTAGACCATCAATATTAGAAACATCTCCACCAGTTACCCGACTGAAAATGTTAGATATGTTGTTAGCATTATTAAAATAAGCTTCATTTCCTGTACCTATTGAAAAGTCCTCGAAGCTATGAAACAGATTACTATCTTTAGTTTCTCCTCCAGTTATTTCAGCAAGATTACCCTTTTGGTTAATTTGGGTATTAACTGTCCCATCGGTAGTAACTTGAGCTAAAAGTGGTGAACGCACTGCTGACGATTTCGATGCAGATATAGCTATTTTGACTTCGGCTTGTGCCATGCTGCTGACAGCGTACAAATATCCAATAGTACTCAGGCTAATCTGTAGAGAAAAGAGAGCCTTTTTCATAATGTATGAGAAATAGAACTGAAGATCAATCTACAACATTTAAATAATTCTTTCTAGAGAATAACCTGCTGTAAACCACTAAGCTTAAATACTCTTAGCTTTCCTTAAAGTTTCTTTATGGCGATCGCCTGATTTACTTAATTACTTTTTCCAGGGTAATTTAGTTCCCATTTCTGTAGCAGCGGAGAATATTAAATAGCCGACAAGTAAGCCGATACCCGCAAAGAAAGGAATTAAATCATTTTCCATAATTAATACTCTTTTATCCCTCTCTGAAAAAATAAGATCGCGAAGGTTATTGATATTTACTATAGTAATCCCAGGTCATTCATGAAAATATTTTTTTAATAAACCACAGAGGCACAGAGGACACAGAGGTCAGAAAGAAGAGAGTTTTTCACGAAGTCAGAGGAAGCCCCGTGCTTACAGCGCGGGGTCTCTCTGACAACTCATCCCCGATTGCTATATATTGTATGACAAAATTCTTTTCTATCTACACTCTGTATAATTTTAATCTTGTTGCAACTTGCGTTGTGGATTTAGATCGTCTACTTTTTTGAACTGAGCATAGATCGATAAACAATAATATTGAGCCAGCGATAGAAATAGGAACAAAAATTGTAAAATAAATCACAGATACTTTCGATCGCATTAGCAGCATAGTTATATGAGTCAGGGAACATTGTTTGATAAAGTTTGGGATTTACACACTGTGGGGACGTTACCTTCGGGTCAAACCCAACTATTTATTGGTCTACATCTAATTCATGAAGTAACTAGCCCTCAGGCTTTTGCTATGCTGCGGGAAAGAAATTTAAAAGTGTTATTTCCTGAGAGAACAGTAGCAACAGTAGATCATATCGTTCCGACTGAAAACCAGGCTCGTCCTTTTGTCGATACGTTAGCAGAAGAGATGATTCAGGCACTAGAAAAAAATACTCTTGATTACAACATTAGATTTTATAATATCGGTTCGGGAAATCAGGGCATCGTTCACGTAATTGCTCCCGAACAAGGTTTAACTCAACCAGGAATGACTGTAGCCTGTGGCGATTCTCACACTTCAACTCATGGCGCATTTGGCGCGATCGCTTTTGGCATCGGCACGTCACAAGTTAGAGATGTTTTAGCTTCGCAAACTCTGGCTCTTGCTAAACTCAAGGTTCGTAAAATTGAAATCAACGGCGAACTACCTCACGGTGTATTTGCTAAAGATGTCATTTTGCATATAATTCGTAAGCTAGGTGTCAAAGGTGGCGTAGGTTATGCTTATGAATTTGCAGGCTCGACTTTTGAAGCGATGAGTATGGAAGAGCGCATGACCGTTTGCAATATGGCTATTGAAGGAGGAGCGCGCTGTGGTTATGTTAACCCTGATGAAACAACCTTTGCTTATCTCAAAGGTAGAGACTTTGCTCCTCAAGCAGAAGCTTGGGACAAGGCAGTAGACTGGTGGCGCAGCATTCGTAGCGATAATGATGCGGTTTATGACGATGTAGTTAAGTTCGATGCTGCCGAAATCGAACCTACCGTAACCTGGGGTATTACTCCAGGACAAGGACTAGGTATTAGTGAAAATATTCCAGTTGCTGAGGACTTACCACAGGGCGATCGCGCGATCGCCAAAGAAGCATATAGCTACATGAAATTGACTCCAGGGAAATCTCTTAAAGGAACAAAGGTGGATATTTGCTTTATTGGTAGCTGCACTAACGGCAGAATTAGCGATCTTAGAGAAGCAGCAAAAGTAGCACAGGGACATCATGTATCATCGCAGGTAAAAGCTTTTGTAGTTCCAGGATCTGAAAGAGTTAAGCAAGAGGCCGAAGCCGAGGGTTTAGATCGAATTTTTACCGAGGCGGGATTTGAATGGCGCGAACCAGGCTGTTCGATGTGTTTGGCAATGAATCCTGACAAGTTGCAAGGCGATCAAATTAGTGCTTCCTCTTCTAACCGTAACTTTAAAGGTCGTCAAGGCTCATCCACAGGTAGAACCTTACTAATGAGTCCCGCAATGGTGGTAGCAGCAGCAGTTAAGGGGCAAGTCGCCGATGTTAGAGAGTTAGCATAAACCGCTTTTTAATAGTGTATCCAGGTCTTTATATGACGTTCTAATCTATCTAAAGTTAGATCTAGTCAACAATATCGTTACAAAACTTGACAAAAATTCAAAAGTTAGTTAATGTAGTTATATGGATGAAACAAGCAAATTATTTTATACCGCTTGCTTCACCCAGAACCTAGACAATTAAATAACACGCAATCATATAACAAATGACAACTACTTTACAAACACGCGAATCTCGCAGTGCTTGGGAGAACTTCTGTCAGTGGATTACAAGCACAAACAACCGCATCTATGTTGGTTGGTTTGGTGTCTTGATGATTCCTACACTCCTAGCTGCAACCACTTGTTTCCTAATCGCTTTCGTCGCAGCACCTCCTGTAGACATCGACGGTATCCGTGAGCCTGTAGCGGGTTCATTGATTTACGGAAACAACATCGTATCTGGTGCAGTAGTACCTAGCTCCAACGCTATCGGTCTACACTTCTACCCAATATGGGAAGCAGCATCATTAGACGAGTGGTTATACAATGGTGGTCCTTACCAGTTGATTATCTTCCACTTCCTAATTGGTGTATTTTCATACCTCGGTCGTCAGTGGGAACTATCCTACCGCTTAGGAATGCGTCCTTGGATCTGTGTAGCATACTCTGCTCCCGTATCCGCAGCGACAGCAGTATTCCTAATCTATCCTTTAGGACAAGGATCTTTTTCCGATGGAATGCCTTTAGGAATCTCTGGAACATTCAACTTCATGTTGGTCTTCCAAGCAGAACACAACATCCTAATGCACCCCTTCCATATGTTGGGAGTAGCAGGTGTATTCGGTGGTTCATTATTCTCTGCAATGCACGGATCTCTTGTAACATCTTCTTTAGTACGTGAAACAACTGAAACTGAATCACAAAACTACGGTTACAAATTCGGACAAGAAGAAGAAACTTACAACATCGTCGCAGCACACGGCTACTTCGGTCGTTTGATCTTCCAATATGCGAGTTTCAACAACAGCAGAAGTCTACACTTCTTCTTAGGTGCATGGCCAGTAATCGGAATCTGGTTCACAGCAATGGGTATTTCCACCATGGCGTTCAACCTGAACGGATTCAACTTCAACCAATCAGTAATGGATTCTCAAGGACGTGTAGTCAACACTTGGGCAGACATTCTAAACCGAGCTAACCTTGGTTTTGAGGTAATGCACGAGCGTAACGCACACAACTTCCCATTAGACTTGGCAAGTGGCGAGACTGCTCCCGTAGCACTAACCGCTCCAGTTATCAACGGTTAAGTTAATTGATTACCACAGAGTAATCGAGCGATAAGTAATAAATAAATAAAATGCTCTCTATTAGTTTGGAGGGCATTTTTTTTTAGGTTCGATCGCATAAGTGTAGAGTTTTTTAATTTAGAAAATACTTTAAAGAACGCTAAAAAATATTTCAACTGATATTAGACTATCTAATAGTTACTAAGAGTGATTTTGAGGAAGAGTTACGGTGAAAGTTGTTCCTTGTTCCAAAATGCTTTCTACAGTAATTTGTCCCTGATGGTTTTCTACAATAGCTTTAGCAATCGCCAGTCCTAAACCCGCTCCTGTAGGGGTGTTAATCTGGCGTTGGGGAGAACGAGCAGGATCGGCACGATAAAAGCGATCGAAAATATAGGGTAAGTCTGATTCTGGGATACCTTTACCGTTATCCATTACTTTTATTTGAAGCTTAAACAGACGATGAGTATCTTTAACTCTCATCTTGTGAGGAAGTTTGATTAAAGATAACTCTACTTCCACCACAGCATCGGTCGATTCTTCAGTTTTATTCGTATGTTCGATCGCATTAGCAATTAGATTGGTGAACAAACGAGATAAATAGTCCCAGTCTCCTCGAACGGTAAAAATATCTTCTTCTTCAATTTCACCTGATAACTCAGGTTCGACAATACGTAAGGCTAGAAATAATCCTTTTTGTGTAGCTGCAATTCTCTGTTCTTCAATCACGTCAATCAATAGAGCATCCACGGGTACGGACTGCCAATCTAGCTGTACTATACCGCTATCGGAACGAGCTAAAAACAATAAATCATTAACTAACCTTCCTAGCTTTTGGGTCAAGCGTTCGATAATTTGTAGCTGTCTTTGCTGTAGTTGGGGTTCGGCTTCAGGATAGGCTAACGCCATTTGAACATTAGTTTGAATAGTCGCAATAGGATTACGCAGTTCGTGAGAAGCATCGGCAGTAAATTGTTTCAAGCTAGAATAGGAAACCTGTACTGGCTCGATTGCAATACCCGATAAAAACCAGCCTAGTCCCCCTACACAAAGAACTATCAAACTTATACCGATAATCAGATCTTTAGTTAGCTGATTAATTGGTTTGGTTACTTCAAACCAGGGATGGCTTACCCGTAAATAACCCAAGACGCGACTATCCAATTCAACTTTTTGGACGATTTGCCGAAAAATGCGATCGCCTGTCAAATAAACCGTCTCGCCACTTCGATTGGGGTGTAGGGGATAGTCTATGGGTTGCTCGAATGTGGACCACAGCAAGTTTTTTTGGGGATCGAACCATTCCAAATCGATGCGATCGCCATCTAAACTATCTACATTCCGATTAAAGCTAGCATCGACATTTACGCCGTATAGTCCCCTAGTTTCTGCCAGAGGTTGAATTACTAAAGAGCGATCGACTACCTCGACAACGTGCTTTAAAGTATCATCGATGCGATCTATTAAAGTGTTGCGAACGTAAAAATATACCCCTGTGGCAAACAGCAATAACAAAACCGCCGTTATTGCGGTATACCATAAAGCTAAACGACGACGAGTTGACTGAAATAGTAAGTTCATTTACAGAATGTTGAATCTCGGTTGTTAGATATTGAATAATAGATAGATAAAATACATAAATTCTAATTTTTACAATCATGCAAGACTTTTTTCAAAACGTTTCCCGCTATCCCCGCTATTTGATTAGCGTTACTTTAGGTATCTTTTGGTTTTTCTTACAGCAGTTAAAACCATTTTTAAAAAATCCCGTAACGGCGATCGCCTTAGTCGGTTTTGTGGTTGGTGGCTTTTCTCTTTTATACCTGACTTTAGAAGCAATGTTGGGTATTAGCTAATTTTAGTAGTATCGAAGAATTGTTTTATACTAGGTAATAGTTTTACTAATAAAAAGCTAAAGGCCATCTCGATATTAACCAAGTAAGTCATATACAAGCGATTAATCATGATTCCACTCCACGATGATAATCCTACCTCTAGTACACCGATTGTAGTTTATGCTTTAATCGCTATTAACGTAGTAGTCTTTTTGCACCAAATGACTTTAGGTTCGGGTTTAGATGGTTTTTTCCAGCTTTACGCGGTCATTCCGCAAGAGTTGAGTGCTAGCTTTGAAGGAGTACCGATAAATCAGCCTGTACCCGAAATTCTGACGCTAATTACTTCTCAATTTTTACATGGAGGATTAGCGCATATTGGGGGGAATATGCTTTTCTTGTGGACTTTTGGCGATAATATCGAAAACGATTTGGGTCATTTCAAATTTCTTTTGTTTTATCTAATTTGTGGAGTTTTAGCGGGTTTAACACATTGGTTCTTCGCAATGCAGTCTGGCGTTCCTACCTTGGGGGCAAGTGGAGCGATCGCTGGAGTTATGGGTGCTTACTTAATCAAATATCCCAAAGCCAAAATTCTTACCTTTTTACCCTTATTCATCATTTGGACTACAGTACGTATTCCGGCAATTTATTTTCTCGGCTTTTGGTTTGTTCAACAGGCATTTAGTAGCGTTGCCTCTTTAGGTATGGAAGAAGCTTCTGGGGTGGCATATTGGGCGCACGCAGGAGGCTTTGTTTTTGGCGCGATCTTAGGTCCGATGTTTGGTCTGATGAGCGATCGCCGTTAAGTCGAGCTAAGATAAATCATCTACTACTTTATATTTAAAAATTAAACTCACGAAAAAACCAGCCATAGTTTATCTATGACTGGCAATTAGCTTTATACTACACGAGTATTAATTCGTTAGCTAAAGCAATTAAGCATCAGTAGCTTCGTCAAGTAAATTGACTTTAACTACTTTATTTTTTTCCTCTTCAGCTTTAGGCAAAGTTAGGTGAAGAATACCATTTTTATATTCAGCTTTAACCTGAGTGTTTTGAATTTTTGCAGGTAGAGGAATTACTCTTTGGAAACTACCGTAACGGAACTCAGACCGAGTTTGTCCTTCTTCGTCCGATTTAGCTTCGGACTTGCGTTCTCCAGAAATAGAGATGCTTTTATGTGTTGCTTCGATGTTTAAATCCGCTGGCTGCATTCCAGGAACTTCCAGCTTGAGAACGATATTTTCTTTAGTTTCAGTCAATTCGGCTGCGGGAACTTTAGATAAATTACCGAACTCAGCAAAAGCAGGAGTTACAGCATCATCAAATATTCTATTTAATTGACGTTGTAAAGAGTTCATTTCTTGCCAAGGGTTATAGCGAACAATTGCCATAATTTTTTCTCCGTGTGTTGTATTTTTTACTTATTCTTTTCTCGCTTTGATATTATCTTAAACAATTATTTTCATGGCTGTAAGTGTGGTTTATTCCTCTTTTTAGTGGCGTTTTCTGCCCGAACCAGCTTTTCGAGAAAACCCAACCATCGAACATCAGCTAGCAAATAGTAATAGGAATACAAGACACCGTACCATAGGCGCGATCGCCCTGTAGAGTGGGCAAAACAGAATTAATATCCAATCGCGTTTGGGGCAAAGATCTTTGCCCACCAAAACCAGAGTCAAGATCTTCAAAAAATTGAATTAAATTGCAGTGTAAATCGAATCAGCGATCGCACTCAACCGCGATCGATAACAAAATTAAGCCTAAATTGTTTGGTAGCTTATCGATGCTTTATTCTTATTAGGTTGAGGTTAAAGATCTTTATGAGAACATGATCAAAAATGACAAATGGATTATCGAGCAAGCTCGTCAGGGAATGATTACTCCTTTTGAAGAGAAATCCATTAGGAAAGCAGCTTTGGGAACAGACAAGGCAATACCTACTATCAGCTGGGGTTTGAGTTCTTACGGCTACGATATACGCCTCTCTCCTGACGATTTTCGGATTTTTAGGCATATTCCTGGTACTGTAGTAGACCCCAAAAACTTTAACCCTAAAAATCTAGAGCAGGCGGAACTACATACCGACAACGATGGCTCATCCTACTTCATTATCCCCGCCAACAGCTATGGTTTAGGCGCATCATTAGAAAGTATTAAAATGCCTCCTAATGTAACAGCGATCTGCATAGGCAAGTCTACCTATGCACGAGTTGGTGTAATTGCTAATACTACGCCTTTAGAAGCTGCATGGGAAGGAGAAGCAATTACTTTAGAATTCTCAAATGCTTCTAGTGCTGACGTTAAAATCTATGCTGGAGAAGGGGTAGTACAGCTATTATTTTTTGAAGGACAACCCTGTCAGACTACCTATGCCGATCGTGGTGGTAAATATCAAAATCAGTCTAGCAAAGTAACGTTACCAAAAGTCTAAATATAAATATTAAACATCAAGCGCATTGATAAATAATGAATGACAAGTGCCAAGATCCTTTAAATGACGGCAAAAGTAGGATTGAGTTAATTGATTCTATGGGAAATGATTTAAGTATCGTCAACGATGCTAGAGCTTCCTTTGCTAAAACTTCGCTAGAGTTAAGCGAAAAAGATGTCAAATTAATTAAATATCTTATAAAGCACGAACATACTAGCCCATTTAGAGGAGTTGTATTTAAGTTTAAGGTAAAAGCCCCATTGTATATATGTCGCCAATGGTGGAAACACGTAATTGCCAGCAATCATAATGACGAACAACTAGGCTGGAATGAGAAAAGTTTTCGCTATGTCGCTATCGACGACAGCAACGAATTTTATATTCCTACTACTTTTAGACAACAATCAAAAAATAACAAGCAGGCAACTGTTGGTAGTTTAGAAGAAGATCTTAATAGTAAGGCGATCGCAATTTACCAAGAGCAGTGCGAAAAGAGCTATGAAGCATACAATAAACTACTAGAGCTTGGCGTGGGTAGAGAGCAGGCTAGAGGGGTTTTGATTCCTTCTGTATATACTTCCTGGGTGTGGACGGTATCTCTACAGGCTCTACTCAACTTCGTTGGCTTGAGGCTCGGTGCGGGCGCACAAAGTGAAATTGGAGCTTATGCTGGGGCAATTGTCGAACTAATTCAGCCCATTGTTCCTGTATCGATGGAAGCCTGGCAAACTCATAGAAACAGGGATTAAACCTTGGTATCCGATCGATGTTTATCTGTCTTATCGCATTCCAGGATCGAAAAAGTCAGTGACCATAAGTGCCGAACTAAATTGTATATATCGATAGATCGTTGTCTTTCAGTTGCTGACTCTATCTCTATTCTCGGCTTTGTGGGTAGATATCCCTAAAGTTCTTACAGCGAGGCAAATGGTAGAATTATTAAAAGATATTAAATATTGCTGTCTGAATAGACAATTAAAGATTAGAAAGCAAATATTAGGCTAACTAAGAATACAGATAATTCATCAACACATATAAAATACTATGCTAAGAAGACTGCTAGGAGACCCTAATGCGCGAAAGCTAAAGAAATTTCAGCCTTTGGTGGCGGAAATTAATCTGATCGAAGAAGATATCAAAAATCTTTCTGATGAAGAGTTGAAGGCAAAAACAGGCGAATTTCGCGAACAGCTTGCTAAGGCGAAAAACGATGAAGAAACCAAAGAAATCTTGGATGATATTTTGCCAGATGCTTTTGCCGTCGTCAGAGAAGCAGCAATTCGCGTATTGGGGATGCGTCACTACGACGTGCAGTTACTTGGAGGCATAGTCTTACACAAGGGGCAAATCGCCGAGATGAAAACTGGTGAAGGTAAAACCCTGGTGTGTACCCTTCCTGCTTATCTCAACGGTTTGACAGGTAAAGGTGTTCATGTCGTTACCGTCAACGATTACCTAGCCCGAAGAGACGCGGAGTGGATGGGACAGGTTCATCGCTTCTTAGGTTTGAGTGTCGGTTTGATTCAATCGGGAATGAGTCCTACGGAAAGAAGAAAGAATTACGCCTGTGATATTACCTACACTACCAACAGCGAGTTAGGCTTTGATTATCTGCGGGACAACATGGCTGTCTCGATGGAAGAGGTGGTACAGCGTCCTTTTAACTATTGTGTAATTGACGAGGTAGATTCGGTACTGATTGACGAAGCCCGAACCCCGCTGATTATTTCGGGACAGGTAGAACGCCCGACAGAAAAGTATCTTCAAGCAGCGCAGATAGCAGCGCAGTTAGTCGAGCAAGATGAAGACTACGATGAAGAAGTTAATGCTGAAGAAGGTATTGGCGACTATGAGGTAGATGAAAAAGCCCGTAACGTCTTGATGACCGACGAGGGTTATGCTCATGCTGAAGAAATGTTGGGGGTAACTGACCTATTCGACTCTGAGAACCCTTGGGCGCACTATATTTCTAACGCTATCAAAGCCAAAGAACTCTTTACTAAAGACGTTAACTACATGGTGCGTAACGACGAGATTGTTATCGTCGATGAGTTTACGGGACGGGTATTAGCAGGAAGACGCTGGAGTGACGGACTGCATCAGGCGATCGAAGCAAAAGAAGGCGTACCAATTCAGAAAGAAACTCAGACTCTTGCGAGTATTACCTATCAAAACTTCTTCTTGCTCTATCCTACTCTGGCGGGAATGACCGGTACGGCGAAAACTGAAGAAACCGAATTTGAGAAGGTCTATAATCTTCAGGTAACAATAATTCCGACCAACTTACCATCGAGAAGAGCCGATCTTCCTGACGTAGTTTACAAAAAAGAAATTGGTAAATGGCAGGCGGTAGCAGAAGATACCGCAAATATGCACGAAAAGGGTCGTCCTGTGTTGGTCGGTACTACTAGCGTAGAGAAATCCGAGTTAATTTCGCAACTGCTGCATCAAAAGGGCATCGAACATAATTTGCTCAACGCCAAACCCGAAAACGTAGAACGGGAATCTGAAATTGTGGCACAAGCTGGTCGCAAAACCGCTGTAACTATTGCTACTAACATGGCGGGGCGCGGTACGGATATTATCTTAGGTGGTAACGCCGACTATATGGCAAGGCTTAAGGTGCGGGAGTATTTGATGCCGAAAATAGTTATCCCCGAAGATGATGCTTTGATGGCGAATGTTCCTGGTATCAGTCTTGGTAAAAATGGCGCAAAGGGCTTTGGTGGCAACGGTAGCAACGGTAAAAAAGCTAAGACCTGGAAAGCATCTCCTCAGATTTTCCCTACTGAACTATCACCTGAAGCAGAAAACACCCTCAAGGAAACGGTTAAATTTGCCGTGCAGAAATATGGAGAACAGAGTTTATCTGAACTAGAAGCAGAGGAGAAAATTGCCGTAGCAGCCGAAAACGCTCCCGTAGAAGATCCTGTACTGCAAAAGTTAAGGGAAGCATATCAGGTAATTCTTAAAGAATACGAGAAGTTTACCGATGCCGAACATGAGGAGGTAGTCAACAACGGTGGACTTCACGTAATCGGTACAGAACGCCACGAATCTCGTCGAGTCGATAACCAGTTACGCGGTCGTGCGGGAAGACAGGGCGACCCAGGTTCGACTAGATTTTTCCTCAGCCTACAGGATAACCTATTAAGGATCTTTGGTGGCGATCGCGTTGAGAAATTAATGAACATGATGCGCGTCGAAGACGATATGCCCATTGAATCTAAGATGCTGACCAACTCTTTAGAAGGGGCGCAAAAGAAAGTAGAAACTTTCTACTATGACACTCGTAAGCAGGTCTTTGAATACGACGAGGTGATGAATAACCAGCGTCGGGCAATTTACGCCGAACGTCGTCGAGTCTTGGAAGGATTAGACCTCAAAGAACAGGTTATCCAATACGCCGAGAAAACAATGGGTGAAATTGTCGATGCTTACGTCAACCCAGAACTACCGCCTGAAGAGTGGAAGCTAGATAAGATGGTAGACAAAGCCAAAGAGTTTATCTATCTTCTCGAAGATGTCGAACCAGAACATCTAGAAGACATGACCGTTAATGAGATGAAAAACTTCTTGTGCGAAGAAGTTCGTAAAGCTTACGACATCAAAGAACACCAAATTGATAGTATGCAGCCAGGCTTGATGCGACAAGCAGAAAGGTTCTTTATTTTGCAACAGATCGACACCCTCTGGCGAGAACACCTACAGGCGATGGATGCGCTGCGGGAGTCGATTGGTTTGCGGGGTTACGGACAAAAAGATCCTCTGATTGAATACAAACAAGAGGGTTATGAAATGTTCTTAGAGATGATGATCGATATTCGTCGTAATGTCGTTTACTCTCTCTTCCAGTTCCAACCCCAACCCCAACCCCAACCTCAAGCAGTGTAATTGCACTAGCAAGTAGTAAGGGCGAATGGCTATTCGCCCCTACAAAAATAATTTGGCACATTGTCAGTTCAATTAGTATTAAAACCTTAACTGTAGATTTAGTTTGAAATAAAGCCTGTTATTGCTTTCTATAATTAGCTTACCGTATCTATGTCTGGTAGTAGAAGGAGTATCTAACCTAATATTGTTGAACAGATATGACTTTAAACTTTCTAAATCTATAATGTGAAAAGCAACTTGCTCTCCAGATTTTTTTACTATAATAGTTCCGTTAGCTTCGTAAGTACCATCCCATTTATTACCTGTAAAAAAACCTAAAAGAATATCTACTAACAATTGTTTAACTTTGCTAATTAAAAAGACTTTATCTTCATATTGAATTCGCTCTTGCAGATTAGTGTTGCTGTGAATATAATCGACAATTTTAGAAACAGCAGAAATCCTGTGTTTGTAAAAAGCCAGCAGTATATCCCCAATTATTTCAGGCATAAAAGAGTCAACCATTTTTAAGTTGTATAGCATGGTTTTTTTTTCAGGAGCAATATAATTAAACACTCCACCGTATTTTTCGATCGCTTTTATTCGATCTGTTAATTTTGTTCTTTTAGTGTCAATAGCATTTATCTCGTCCACCTTATCCCTTGACAAGTTTTTAATTTCAAAAATAAAATTAGTATTTCCTGAAGCATTGAGTAGAGTTGGCTTACTTCCCAAATATGATTTGATACCAAATCCTTCATTTTCTTTTGCCAGAATATCATTTTGGATATCGAGAATAATATCTGCTTTCTGGTAGCTCGTTCCACCTTTAATAATAGTCAATCCTAAAGTGTCTTGTATAATTTCAAAGTCAGGTATGGCAAATGTACCTTTACCTGCTTTGATTTGCCCTACTAAATTATTTAATATATCACTATTAATTAGCGTTTTTATTTCAATCAATTTAGCTAGATTAGTATCTCTATTGAATATCTTTACTCGCTCATTATTTATTAAAATAAAATCTAAATTGATATTGTTTCCAGTTACTTTAGTAACATTAAAATAGTTTCTTGTTGGTTCGAGATTTTCATTTGATAGTAAAATTTGCTGTTCGACCAAAATTCTGATAAAGGTTAATAATTCTGACCATTCACCCTTGTTTCTAGTTTTTTTCATTATTTTGCGATCGCTATCCAAACTATTCATGTAGGTAATAACATTTTCACCTACGGCTTTAACTGCATCTACCGCTACACTATTTCCTAATTGTTTAATAGCTTGAGTAGGGCTTACAGGAAATTCAAAATGGTCGGGAAACCCTTGCATCTTGCGTGCTTCAACATACGTTAACTGTTTAACTTCTCCATCAACTAAATAGGAATCCCAATTACGGCGATCGCTAATATTAGAACCACGTCCACCAACTCTTAAAGTAAAGCCGATTTCTCGACTACAATTGCCACCCCAAACATCGCTCATGTTGAATCTTAAAGGCTGCTTTGGTGGAAAATTAAATCCTTTAAAAAACTCTTCATCGCGAAACCCAACTATAAAAGTTCTCGGTCTTAATTGAGGTAAACCGTAATCTGATGCCCGAACAATTTGATAATAGAAAGAATAGCCTAATTCTTCTAAAATTTCTCGAATTAGTTTAAAAGTTTTACCGCGATCGTGATTGATTAAACCTCTAACATTTTCTAAAAAATAAGCTTTTGGACGTTTAACTTCGATAATATCGGCAATATTAAAAAATAGATTACCACGCTCAGAATTATGAATGTCGTCAAACCCTCTTTTATAACCAGCCTGACTAAAAGGTTGACAGGGAAAGCCAGCGCACAGCAGGTCAAAATCGGGAATTTCATTAGGAACAATACTTCTGATATCGCTATTAAATAAATCTTCTTCAAATAGTCGAGGAGAAATTTCTTTAAAGTTGTGAATGTATGTTTTTCTAGCATACTGGTCAATTTCTGAGGCAAAAACGCATTCTCCGCCTAATTCGTGCATTGCCAAATGAAAACCACCTATTCCTGCAAATAGGTCGATAAACTTGAAGCTTTGTTGTTCCACTACAAACTATAAAACCGCTTGGTTAATTTATTTTGCTTACTAAAAAATTCAAGAGAATCAAATCACGCTTACAATTAGCTAATCGTACCAGTAAGAGGAGAACTTGCAGAGGCATATTGCTTGACGGGGATTCTACCCGACAGATAAGCTAGTCTTCCCGCCTCGGCTGCCAAACCCATTGCCCGTCCCATGGCTACGGGATTTTTCGCCAGAGCAATCGCACTATTAACCAGTATGGCATCTGCACCCATTTCCATTGCTAAAGCTGCTTCGCTGGGCGTACCGATACCTGCATCCACAACTACAGGTACTTTGGCTTCTTCGATAATAATTGCGATGTTGGCTGCATTGTTGATTCCCTGTCCCGAACCAATTGGCGAACCTAAAGGCATGACTGTCGAACAGCCAACCTCTTCTAAACGTTTGGCAAGCAGCGGATCGGCGTTGATATAGGGCAAGACTGCAAAACCCTCTTTGACTAACTGTTCTGCTGCCTGTAATGTACCAATAGGGTCGGGTAAGAGGTATTTAGCATCGGGAATAACTTCAAGCTTGATAAAGTTATTGTCTTCCTGTCCTAACAGCTTTGCCATCTCTCTACCCAAACGGGCAACCCTAACCGCTTCTTCGGCGGTCTTACAGCCTGCGGTATTAGGCAGCATCCAAATTTTACTCCAGTCGATCGCATCGGCTAAACCCTCATGTCCTGGGGCTTTGGTTTGTACCCTTCTTACGGCTACGGTAATTATTTCACAGCCACTAGCTGCTACGCTTCGCTGCATTACCGCCATACTAGGGTATTTTCCCGTACCGGTCATTAAACGTGAGTTAAAGGTACGTCCTCCAATAGTTAGTTTGCTGTCATCTTCGATAACTTCTTGGAATGGAGAAGTAGATGAAGCAGGTAAGGGAGATTGAGTATTTGGTTCTATTTGCAGTGGTGAGGGAGAATTACTTATAGACATTGCTGGATGGTAAAAACGTCTGTAGCTAAATTCAGTTAGTAGAGGGTCTGACTTTTGTTCTAAAATTAAATCGGTAATTAGAGAAGCAGCAATTGGTGCGAGTAGAATTCCGTTACGATAATGTCCTGTAGCCAGAAATAAATTATCGCAGCTACTACGACCCAAAATTGGTAATTCATCGGGCGTACCTGGACGAAAACCCCACCAAAATTCTTCAATTTGCCAATCTGCTGCTGCGGGATAAAGTTGGGTTGCTTTGTCTAATAGACTTTGAATACCTTTGGGTGTATTGAAAGGAGTCCAGTCTACTTCTTCTACTGTTGCTCCCACAATTAATCTACCATCCTGTCGGGGTACTAGATAAATATCATCACCAAACAAGACTCGCTGTAGAGGGAAAGGTTGATGCAGCTTTTGGGGCATTCTTAATGACAGCATCTGTCCTTTTACGGGGCGAACGGGCAAAGGCATAAGCTGATTTGACCACGAACCAGCAGCTAAAATATAATGTTCTGCTTCTAATTGCCCTGCATCGGTTAAAATGCTTTCTACTCTTCCTTGTCTTTGCTGAATTGCCTTGACGCTGACACCTTCGCGAATTTCTACACCTAAAGTTTCAGCAGCCTGTAATAGCGATCGCATCAAACAACGATTATCTACCTGTCCATCTTCGGGATACCACCAGCCACCTACTACGCGATCGCTCAATCCTGGCTGGTACATTTGAATTGCTTGCCGATCTAGCCAAACTGCACTATCATCTTCAGCAATAGATTCGGGTTCACTATATACAGGCGCGAGAATACCACAGGGCAAATAGCCAGTCTCTAGCCCCGTCAATTCTTCCAGTTTTCTCGTCCATTCAGGATACAGCCAACGAGATCTCTGACATAGATCGAGCATGGCAGTAGAAGTCAACCTTTCTGCCATCGGTGCTAACATTCCTGCTGCTGCATGGGATGCTGCCTGCACGAAGTCTTTACTGACTACGGTGACTCTTGCGCCCTGGCGTTTTAATTCGACTGCGATCGCCAGACCGATGATGCCACCACCAATAATTAGAACATCTGTTGCTGATTTCATATTCTTTAACCCTCATCCTCCTAACTTTAACGTGAAAATTAAGACTATGGAGGGAATCACAATTTATAGCCAGCCAAGTATAAATTATGACATTAAATCTCGAACAGCTAAGAATAAAACGCTAGAAACAGTAAAATTTTTAGCTGATTTAAACATCTCGATCGCTTTACTTACTTTCTTTGATTCTCTAATGGAGTTTCTAAAAAATTATTTTGAGGAATTTCTTGACAAGATATTAATAGAGCTACTAATAATACTGCTGTAAATAGACGGTTAAGCGAAGCAAACAATTGACTAGACACAACCTTATAATCCTCTAAGCACCACATACTCTTATGGTGAGACAATAAAGATCTGATTATCTCGCTGTTATTACAGGTTTTCAATTGGCACAATTGTTGGAACATAGCAAGAGAAGCTTATCTATTCATTATGTTTTAATACTTACAACTTAAGACAGGTGCTAATTTACATATCTTTTAATATTCTGAATATAAGAATCAGGCGAGGTTATGAATCGTGGACAATATTTGGTATAAGGTAATACTTTTCGGACTACTGTTAACTTTTGTTTTAGCTCCTTTTGCTGGCTTTGCTCCTCTAATGTTGATTATTTTAATTGCGGGAGCGTATTGGTTTTTTAGCTCTATTGTACAAGTTCTAGTTTTTGGCGATCGCACTAAAGAGAGCGATTCTTGAATTAAAGCTTTTTAAAACATCTAGTTAACAAATAGCAAAAAGAGATAGCAATTGTACTCCACTTAGTCGAGGATTAATTTTGCTATCTCTATATAGACTGATTCAGTACTCGCATACTAAGAATCAATTTTATGCTGCGTTCTGACGATACCAGTCGATGGTATTTTTTAGACCCTGTTTGAAGTCAGTCTCTGCCACAAAACCGAATTTCTCTTTAGCTCTTTGGGTATCCAAACAACGACGGGGTTGACCGTTAGGCTGGTCTGTCTGCCAGTCAATTTCTCCCTCAAAACCCATTAGTTCGCAGATAGTCTCTACTAAATCTTTGATCTTTACTTCGTGGTTAGTTCCTAAATTAACTGGTGCAGGTTCATTGTATTTCTGGGTTGCCATTACAATACCTCGTGCAGCATCAGTAGAATAGAGAAATTCGCGAGTAGGGCTACCGTCTCCCCAAGCTTTGAGCTGCTTATCTCCTCGCTGTTGCGCCTCGTGAACCTTGCGAATTAAAGCAGGAATCACATGAGAGCTACGAGGATCGAAATTATCTTCAGGACCATACAAATTGACGGGTAAAAGATAAATTCCGTCAAAGTCGTACTGTTGACGATAGGCTTCTAACTGCACCAACAGAGCTTTTTTAGCAATACCGTAGGGTGCATTAGTTTCTTCTGGATAACCATCCCACAGATCGTCTTCTTTAAAAGGTACGGGAGTAAACTTAGGATAGGCGCAGATCGTACCGACGCAGACAAACTTTTCTACGCCCTCTTGATAAGCAGCATGAATCAACTGTGCGCCCATCATTAGATTGTCGTAAAATAATTCTGCTGGCTTTTCTCTATTTAAACCAATCCCGCCTACATGAGCAGCCAAATGAACTACAATATCTTGCTCTTTGACTGCCTGTTGACAAGACTCCCACTTACACAGATCTAGCTCACGCGATCGCGGAGTACTAATTTTATCTTGGCTTGCTCCAGCCTTACATAACTGCTCGACTACTTGCTTTCCCAAAAATCCAGCACCGCCAGTTACCAGTATATTTTTATTTTCTAAACTCAGCATTACTAATTAGGATTCAATACGTGAACATTATCTGTAGCAATTAGCCTTTTTTAACGGCTCAAATTACTTTATATCCCTAATCAACAATAGTGGCAAAATTACGGCGATGTAGAGGAGTATTATCTTCATGCTTGCTACCTTCGGGAGTGGGCAGGTTTAGATTAACTAAATCGGCATTAACCATTAGTTTGACTAACTCTTCAAATGTTACCGAAGGTTGCCAACCTAGTTTTTGCTTGGCTTTAGTAGGATCGCCAATTAATAGATCTACTTCAGCAGGACGTAGATAACGAGGATCGAAAGCTACATAGTCGTGCCAATCTAAATTAACGTGACCGAAAGCAATATCTAAAAATTCTTTGATTTCGTATGTTTCTCCTGTAGCAACAACATAATCATCGGGCTTATCTTGTTGCAGCATCATCCACATTGCTTTAACGTAATCTTTAGCGTATCCCCAGTCTCTTTTAGAGTCTAAATTACCCAAGTAAAGTTTCTTTTGCGTACCTTCGACAATACGAGCGACTGCTCTAGTAATCTTACGAGTTACAAAAGTTTCACCACGTCGAGGAGATTCATGATTGAATAAGATACCGTTGCAGGCAAACAAATCGTAAGATTCGCGATAGTTAATCGTTTGCCAATGGGCATATACCTTAGCGCAGGAATACGGACTACGAGGATAAAAAGGCGTGGTTTCTTTTTGAGGAACTTCTAAAACCTTACCAAACATTTCTGAAGAGCCAGCCTGATAAAACTTAACTTCAATCCCCGTTCTTTGCTGATAGTCGCGAACTGCCTCTAAGATACGTAAAGCACCCATAGCTACCGAATCTACGGTATATTCGGGAGAATCAAAACTTACTCTTACGTGAGACTGCGCCCCTAAGTTGTATATTTCAACGGGCTTTACCTCTTCTAAAATGCGTCTTAGGGTAGTACCATCGGTCAAGTCGCCGTAGTGTAAGAATAATTGTGCGTCTGGGCTATGAGGGTCTACATATATATGGTCGATGCGATCGGTATTAAAGGTAGAAGTCCGACGAATAATGCCATGAACCTCATAGCCTCGATCCAACAGAAACTCGCTCAAATATGAACCGTCTTGACCCGTGATGCCAGTGATCAAAGCTATTTTACGTTCACTCATTTGAATAATTTACCTACTTACTATTGGTATTAAATATAAGGTTATTTTTTTTTACTATAGTATATAGATCGTTAAATTTATTCCGAGATAGTACTGAAAATTGAATTACTATGTATTTAAATTTACGTATTAGTAATGTTAATTTTATAACTTGATTTTAACTTCATAAAAAAAATGAGGCAAAATAATTTCAAAACTAATAATAAATTGAATTAATTATGATAGCTGCATCGAGCAAGATTTAATAACAATTTCGTTCGTATATAGGTTGTACCGCTGGATATCAAAGCCTGTTGGGTAAGTATTTTACTCTAGATTAAAGCAGTGTAATTATAAAATTCCGAATTTTTAACCGTTAAGATAGAGTAAGATTTAATCTGGTTTATATTTACATAACCTGAGTAATATCGATCTATGAATAGTATAAAAATGCAACATTAAGTACGAGTACTTTAAAGCCTAATAAGCACCATTATTGCGAGGAAAAATAATTACGCCGATAGTTTTGTAGACGATCCATAAATCGAGTAACCAATTATGACTGGTAGCGTAATATACATCAATCTGTACTCTTTTAGGATAAGGAATGTCATTTCTCCCCGATACCTGCCATAAGCCAGTAATTCCTGGTTTAATTTTCAATACCCTATCGATTTTATGACCATATTTTAATAATTCTTCGGGTACTAGAGGTCTAGGTCCAACTACACTCATTTCTCCTTTTAATACGTTCCAAAATTGAGGAAGCTCATCTAGACTAGTCAGACGTAGAAATTTGCCAATTTTAGTAATTCTAGGATCTTGTTTGAGTTTATAACTATCCTGAAATTCCTGACGGAAGCGATCTGACTCTTGCATGATTATTTCTAACGCTTCATCAGCATTGTCAATCATGGTTCTAAACTTTATACAGTTAAAAGGTCGATAATTTTTGCCAATTCGTTGCTGAACATAGAAAATAGGTCCTCTTGAATTAAGAGCGACCAAAATCATTAAAATTAAATATACGGGAGAAAATACAGTTAAAACAAATGAAGCAAAAACTATATCAAACATACGTTTGATGAAATTTCTGTCTAAAATAGAGGACAACTTCAATTTTTTCAAATTGAATAAAGATCTAAAACTCTTTCTAATGAATCCTCGTACAGTTTTGACAGAAACAAGCTGGCTATTAGCAGTCATCTTACTCCTTCACACATCACACCACACTGTTTAATCATAAATCGACCGAGCTTCGAGCAATCGATCGTTTTCGATTTAAAGCTAACTATAGACTATAAATGATTATTTCCACTCGTGATAACAATCCTCGATATATTTTAAGTAACATTGTTTAAAAACTGTAGAGCTAAAGTTCATCGCTTGCTCATGGCAATTTTTGGGATCGATCTTGGATTGAAGTTGTTCAAAAATTTCTACCGCTTCAATTAAAGCGGATGAGTGCTGAGTATCAAAAAACAAACCCGTACCATCTTGAGGGTGTTGACGAATATCTTTTACTGTCTCTAAAGCACCTCCTCTTCCATAAGCGATTACTGGCGTACCGCAAGCCTGCGCTTCAACTAAGGCAATACCAAAGTCTTCGCAAGCTGCATACACGAAGGCTTTCGCTTTTGCTAGGTATTTTTCAAGGATCTCGTGCGGTTGCCAACCTAAAACCTGGACGTGAGACTGTGCCAATTGACGTATTTTATCTAGCTGTGGACCTTCTCCAATAATTACCAGAGGTTTTTTTAATTGGTTAAATGCCTCTACGATTAAGCATATTTGTTTATAACTTACTAATCTTGAAATTGTCAGATAAAAATCCTCCTTTTCGGGCTGAAAACTCAACTTTTCTACGTCTACTGGCGGATAAATTACTTTTGCCTGACGACGATAACAACGCCAGATACGTTTAGCTGTATGCTGAGAATTAGCGATAAAATAGTCTACTCGATTGGCAGATATAACGTCCCACTCTCTTAATCGATGTAGAATATATCGAGCAATAATTCCCTGAATTCCTCGACCTTTGCGATCGCCTTTTAAATAATCAAAAGTTAAATCCCAAGCGTATCTCATTGGAGTATGACAGTAACAAATATGTAGCTGATAGGGATTGGTTAAAACTCCTTTAGCTACCGCATGGGAAGAAGATAAAATTACGTCATAGTGACCCAGATCTAGCTGTTCGATCGCTATAGGTAATAGAGGTAAGTATTTTTGTACGCCGTTGCGAGCTTGAGGAAATTTTTGGAGAAACGTCGTGGTTATTTCTCTTTGAAACAGATAACTTTGGGGGTTGACCGACTCAAAATCGATTAAGGAATATAGATCGGCATCGATATGTTTTAATATCTCTTTTACTACTAATTCCGAACCCCCTGTAGCTTTTGGGGTCAACCATTCATGTACCAAACCATATTTTAGATCCACGGCTACTCAGTTGATTTATCGTAATTTAAAGTAAAGACCATGTTACACATTAAATGACTTGCGTGACGGAATTATAGTCGTACAAAGTTAAATTAGCGGTGCGACCCACAGCCTCCGAAGGAGGCAAAGTCATGCTTCGCATGACGATGGCACGGATGTGCCGTTCGACGTAAGGTGCAAGGGAACGCGCACCAAGACGAAGACACTTTAGTTATCTGCTCGTAAGGATGAGGGATGAAGGATGAAGGATGAAGGATGAAGGATGAAGGATGAATGATGAGGGATGAGGGATGAGGAATGAAGGATGAATTTACAGTCTCAACCAGAATGTTAATAGCTAAATCCGTAACGCTATATATAAAATCTAAAAAAGAATGCTGCAAATCAAGTGACGAGGAGATAGGGAGATAGGGAGATAGGGAGATAGATTTATTTCCGCAATACCGAAGGTTTCCTAAGTCCCCAAGTCCCCAAGTCCCCAAGTCCCCAAGTCAGCGGATACCATCCCATGAAGATGCAACGCCGTTCATCGTTCATCTTGAGTAATCAACTGCAATTTAGCTTCATTAAGTACGGCTAGACTTTTGTGGGGTACTAAATTTAATCTATCGATCGCGTCGAGATCGACTAAAAGATAAATTGGTTTCTGTTGCCAATATTGTTGTAGCTGCTCGTCGGAAGCGGGAATAACCACGCGATCGCTATAAAACTCCAGAGAAGGACGTAAGTTAGGGTAGTTAGTATATATATTCTTTCGAGGGGGAACGTATTGTTTGAGAATAGCTGCTGCTGGCTTAACTGCAAAGGCTTCGTTTAGTTCCCACAACCATTGACCAGAATTAAAAAACAGTAATAAAGCTAGATAAAAGCTAACGATGGTAACAGGAATAAAATAATGCGATCGCAGCCATAATAGTAGTGACGCGGAAGTAAAACCCACTCCCAATACAATTAAGACTGAGGCAATATTGGCTTCTGAAGAGACGGCAATAAAACTATAATAAGCTCCTCCAAGCCAACAGATCATTGCCAGCAAGCTCATACAGACTCGCCAGAAATAAAAAGACTGATGCCGTTTCCAAGCCTCAGCTAGACTAATTCCCACCAATAAAGATAGTCCAGGATAAATCGGAACTACGTACCAGGGTAATTTAGTCACCATTAAAGAAATAGCGAGTAAATAAACTCCATTCCAGACCAAAGCTAATTTCGCCCATGTATTATTTCTATGACTAACAGTTAGTTTGATTCCATAAGGCAAAAATATGAGCCAGGGAAGGCTGTATTTAGCAATTTCTAGCAAATAATACCAAGGAGGACTAGAGACGCTGCTTACAGGCTGCCAGATACGGTTGAAGGTCTGTGTACCTAAATTCGTGCTTAAAAATTGTTCTCCGTAGTGTAGATACTGTAGCCCATACCAGGCGATCGCTGGAATAATTCCCAACATCAGACCACCCCACAGGTAGATACTTCGCAACAGTTTGGGACTATCCCAAGCTAAGAAAATTATAATAATTCCCCCCAGCAACACCCCCATCATCATGCCCTTAGTCAGACAGACTAAACCAAGGGCAAAGCCAGTACCTAGCAACCACAAAGACGATCTGCGTCCTCGCAGCAGACACCACACCGCCAGACAAAACCAGCAGGCGATCGCGCCATCTAACATCGCTACTCGACCGTGACGAGCTATGGGCAATAAGGTTAAATAAACTAGAGCCGAAAAAATTGCAGGGAGTTTAGCAGCAAAAATTTCTCTACCGATGAGATATAGCAGGGGAACAGAAGCAGCCGATATAATAGCAGGAACGATGCGCGTACTCCATTCGCTGACTCCAAATAAGCTATAAGATATCGCAATCAGCCAGTGAATTAAAGGGGGTTTGTTCAAGTAAGGATCGTCATAGTTGATTGTGGGATACAGCCAAGTATAACTATCGAGCGAACCTCGCCAAATATTACGCGCCACCCCCGCTACAATACCCTCATCCCAATCTCTGAGTGGTATTCCCAAGCCAGAAGTATAAAGAACTATCGCAGCCACAAATAAACCAAAAATTAATAGTTTATCTTTACTTGCCGATTTCAAACCATCGCTAAGGGTCGATCGCTCTTCACCTTCGGGGTCCTTCATCCTCGATCCTTCTATTCTGGATAGCCACTAACTGCATCAGGATAGCCACTAACTGCATCAGGATCGTTGTCTCTTCTCGAACCTAACAAATCTAGGCGGTTAACTTTGATTGTGGGACTAGAACGTTGACCTCCTGTATTTCTATCCTCCCAAGTGTCTATTTTTAACGAGCCTTGAATACCGATTAAACTGCCTTTTTTTACGTAATCTCCTGCTATTTCGGCAGTTCTACCCCAAATTTCTAAATTAAACCAGTCTGGTTTGTCACTATTACGACTACGGCGATCGACCGCTAGAGGAATTTTGCAAAGTACCGAACCCGATTGAAAATGTTTTATGTCTGGCGCAGCACCAGCACGACCGACTAAATTAACTACATTAAGACCCATGAGCTTATGTTTATAGTACTAAAGAACTAGACAGCAATTGCTTAGTTTAGCAAATTATAGCCAAGCAACGCGGATCGCCTCCATAGATTTAAACGCTGTCTTCGATCCATCCTTTAATGGTATTGACAACTTCTTCAAGGGGAATATCTTGAGATTCTTTGGTAGCGCGTTTGACTACTTCAACTTTGCCTTCAGAGAGCGATCGCCCTGTTACTACACGATAGGGGATGCCGATTAATTCGCTATCTTTAAATTTTACCCCCGCTCGTTCTTTGCGATCGTCGAGCAATACTTCTACTCCTGCTTGTTTAAATTCTTCGTAGAGTTTTTCCCCGACTGCCATTTTTTCAGCGTCCGAAATATTAGGTACGATTACCACTACGTGATAGGGTGCGATCGCTACGGGCCAAATGATGCCATCTTTGTCGTAAGACTGCTCTACCGCTGCTTGAGCTAATCTAGAGACACCGATACCATAACAGCCCATCCAGAGGGGTTCTGTTTTACCATCTTCGTTGGTAAATTCTGCTCCCATCGCTTCGGAGTATTTTGTTCCAAGTTGGAAAATATGTCCTGCTTCAATACCTCGCGCACTAACTAAAGTTTGACTGGGATCGTGAACAGCGCGATCGCCTGCTTTGGCTTCTTGAATGTCTACCTGTAGTTCGGGTAGGGTAAAGTTATCACCCCAGTTTGCTCCCACAACGTGATAGCCTACCTCATTCGCGCCCGTAACAAAGTTTTTCAGATCTACGACGGTGCGATCGGCTAAACGTAAGAACTTCTTGGCGACGTTTTTATCAGTACGAATATAGTCATCTTCAAGATCGGGGGCGATATAACCGAGAGGTAAAGACTTGACTGCCCATTTCTTCTGTGCCGTAGCGTCGGGTACGGTTACAGAGATGATTGTTTTCGCTTTATACTGAGGCGCGAGCTTAGTTAGTTCGTTGATTAGCTTGACTTCATTAACATCGCGATCGCCACGGATATTAACAATGACCAAAACAGTCATGCCGTTATCGTAAAGCACCTCATATAAAACGTTTTTGACTATTACCGTCGGCGAACAATTAACTGTTTTGGCTAATTTAGCAATGGTTTCAGTATCGGGTGTAGCTATCTTTTCATAACTGCCAAAGGGCGACTCTTCCACATCTGGAGGAAGGGATACAGCCTTTTCCGTATTAGCTGCATAGTTACCGTCTTCGGTATAGAGAATTTCGTCTTCTCCCGCCTCGGCTAGAATCATAAACTCTTGCGAACCAGAACCGCCAATTGCTCCAGAATCCGCTTCTACAGGGCGAAATTCCAGACCACAGCGAGTCATAATGTTGCGATATGCCCGATCCATTGCCTGATAAGTTTGCTTTTAAACTCTCTTCATCCACATGAAAAGAATAGGCATCCTTCATAATAAATTCCCTACCCCGCATCAAGCCAAAACGAGGACGAATCTCATCGCGAAATTTCGTCTGAATCTGATACAAATTTAAAGGTAGCTGACGATAAGAGCGTATCGTTTCACGGGCGATCGTAGTTATTACCTCTTCGTGAGTCGGTCCTAAACCGAGTTCCCTATCTCCGCGATCGGTTAGAGAAAACATGATCCCTTCGGCTTTAGTATAAGTATCCCAGCGTCCCGACTCTTGCCATAGCTGCGAAGGCTGTAGCTGCGGTAACAAACATTCCTGCGCGGACGTAGCATCCATCTCTTCACGCACGATCCCAGATACTTTTTGCAACACGCGCCACATCAAAGGCATATAGGCATAGATACCGCTACCAATACGACGAATATAACCAGCACGGAGTAATAATTGATGGCTGGGTATCTCTGCTTCTGCTGGAGTTTCTCGCAGGGTCACAAACAGCATTTGATTTAGTCGCATGGTCAATTCCTTCGATAAGATTGCAGAATTTTTATTCTATCAGTCGAACAGTCAACAGTTAACAGTCAACAGTCAACAGTTAACAGTCAACAGGGAACATTAAAGCTGCTAAATGATAAATGATCGATGAATTTATCTACCTGAGAAAATAGAGGGTATATCTCTAAATAGACAGATAATACCAACAAATACTGTGAAGAACTCCAAACGTCCGAGAAACATTCCGACAATTTGAGTCCAAAGTAAGCCAATAGGTGCATCGGCAGAAGTTACGCCGATAGATAAACCTACAGTACTAAGGCTGCTGGCATATTCAAACAAACTGTCGGGAAGTGAATTACCATAAGCTGCGGTAATTATCACTCCGATAAAGAATACTAGAAAGTATAAAAAGAGAAATAGCGCAATAGTACGAATTTGACTGTCATCGAGAAAGCTACGGCGATCGCCCTGCCAGTAGTTAGGTTCGGTAACAGTATTTTTAGGCTGCAACATTCGTTTTACTTCCCATAGCAACGCACGGTACAGTGCATAGATGCGAAACTGTTTAATTCCGCCTGCGGTTGCACCAGTCCCACCACCAATCAGCATCAAGATAATCATAATAGTCCAACCCAAGCTATTCCAATCGCTATAGCCCACGGTAGAAAAGCCCGTAGTGGATAGTGCCGTAACGGTTTCAAAAATTGCTACTCGAATTCCTTTGCCTAAAGTCTCATAAAGATTGACCGCAATACCGAAAAATATAATTAAAGCGCATAGAGGAACAACTAAAGCCATCAATCTAACTTCGCCGTTGCGAACTACAGCTTTTAATTTGCCTCGCAATAAGAAATAGCTGGTAAGAAAATTGAGCGTTCCCAAAAGCATCAGGACAATCGTGACAGCCTCAACTGCTGGAGAATCCCAATAGCCAATCGAGTCTGTACGGGTAGAAAAGCCACCTGTAGATAGTGCTGCAAAAGAGTGATTGACAGCATCAAACCAACCCATACCCGCAATCCATAGTGCCAAAATTCCGACTACGGCATAGCCAGAATAAATACTTAAAACTAATTTAGCCGATCGCCTGACGTTAGGTGCAAGCTGTTCGGTTCTACCTTCTGCTGACGTTAAACCCGCCCCCGAAAGTCCAGAAATTGCAGCTAGAGCAATAATTGCAAATCCGCCACCTCCAGCCAATTCGATGTTGCTGCGATAAAGCAAAATAAGACGGGAAGCTTGGGTAACGTCTACTACTGATAAGCCCGTAGTCGTCCACCCGCTAGTAGATTCAAACATAGCCTGGGTAAAATTCAACCCTTGAATTAGCATAAAAGGAATCGTGCCAACGACGATCGCTACTAACCAAGACAAAACGACAATTACCGAACCTTCTGGCAATGAAAGACTAATTACTTTTTTTGGTGCCAGAAACCGCCACAACAAGCCACCTATTATGGTTAAAACTAGTCCTGGTAGAGCAAACGCCCAAGCCAAACTTATCTCTTCAGGATAGAAAATAAGTGCTAATAGAGGAGAAAGAATTACTACTCCTGCGATCGCACAAATTAAACCCGTATATCCTATAATTGCTCGATAACGCTCACGTAAAAACCGACTGTAACGATTAGTTTTTTGCCCTTCGAGTAACATTCCTACTCCCTCACACTCTCTAAAAACTCTTTAACCATTTAGCCCCTAGTCACTGCACAATAAACGCATCAACTCACCATAACTTTCTGGTTGACCGATAACAACTAAACGATCTAAAGCCCGCAGACTATTTTCACCACTAGGAACAATTACCTCACCCTGTCGCAGAATGCAGGCAATTAAAGTACCATCAGGAAGCTGTACATCATTAATAGTTAATCCTACTACTGGGTTGTCTGCTTCTAGTGCAATCTCGGTAACATTAACCTTTCCTTCGGCAATGGGAAGTAAGTTTTGAATATCTCCTGTAGCCGTTTGCTGTTCGATTAAGCTGGCAATAATCTGAGTGGCAGAAAAAGCTACTGTAATACCTAGTTTTTCAAATATTTGCTGATTTTCAGGATCGTTAACTAGAGCAATGGTACGAGGTACGCCGTATTCCTTTTGAGCAATTTGACAGGCAATCAAATTATCTTCATCGTGACTAGTTAAAGATAAAACCACATCAGCCTGATATGCACCAGCTTCAGAGAGAGTAGCAGGATCGCTACCCTGTCCGTGGATTACGGTTGCTTTTAGAGTACGTGATAAAGTTTTTGCTTCTTCTAAATCAGCATTAATAATCGTGGTGTAGTAATTTTTACTGGCAAATTGTTTAGCTAGAAAATAAGCTAATTTACTCCCGCCGATTAAAATAATTTTCATAGTTTATGTCTCGATCATTGAGTTAGGAAGATTAGCTAGAAAAGCATCGGCAGAAAGCTGTGTTGGGCTGATGGTAGCAATACCAAAATCGCGATAAATCTTTTCCCTAACGGGATCGAAAACCCGCGCTAAAACGATCGAAGTTTGAAATATCTGTTTTGCTATCTGTGTCACCATCAAATTTATATTATCTCTGTCAGTAACGGCAAGCAAACAGTCTGCCTGGTCTACTTTAGCACTGCGTAATATTTCGATTTCAGAAGCATCGCCAGTAATCTGAAATCCACTAAAATCGCTACTCAAATTACTAAAAGAGCTTTCATGGGGATCGATTACCACCACGCTATTGCCCTGACTACTGAGACGAGAAGCCAAAATAGACCCCAAACGCCCACATCCTACTACCACAATGTATTGAGATGCCATTTTAAATAAACTGCTAAAAGTTAAATAGTACCACCAAAGTTAGATTTATTCATCAAACGCTAGCAGTGAATACAAAAAAATGGATCTGCACAAAGATATAGATTTAATTAGTAGTGAATAAATTAATCAGTGAGCTAACAAACTGGTTTTGTGCATTATATTATGAAAAAAACTGGCACAAAGTCTGAGTAACTCGATATGGCTACTAATTTAGAGATTGATAATGACTTAATCCAAGAAGCATTAAAACTCGGCGGACATCGTACCAAGGATAGTATCTCTCGCAAAGACGCAAAGACGCAGAGAGATTAAAAGATTGTCCTAATCAATGATTCGATTGCTATATTATTTAGATGCAGAAGATTATGAATTAGCAGCAAGCTATTTCAATATTTGTCGTCGTCAGGGAATTCAAGAAGCAAATACTAACTTCTTAATTTGTGCGATTGGCGAAGCCGTTGTCCGTTGGCATCGCTAATAGAAGAAATTATAATATTTTAACTACAGACAAAGATTTGATTAACTTCAGCCAGTATTTATCAATAGTGTTAATGAAAATATAGATTAACGAGTATGTAAATAAGGTGATATTACAACAATGTCTGAACTTATTAAGGGTCTTAATCGCATTTATAACGAAATGGCAAGACATACACTACACCTCATCGTATTCACGATTTAAAACCTGGTATTTCTGTAGAAGAAATAAAGAATATAACCGAAAATCTTCCATTCAACTTGCCATCCGAAGTCTATGAACTATATCAATGGCGTAACGGCTTATTTGGATGGAACTTCTTGTTTGAAAACTACGAATTTCTATCATTAGAACAGGCGGTCTATAAATATCATGAAGAACTCGAACAAGTGAAAGCCGATCTCCCTAAAATAGCCGAGTTCTTTCAATATCGCTTCCCGCTTTTTGAAAATTGGTCTGAGTGCGGAGTATTTATAACTATCGCTCTCGACAAAAAACAAGAAAGCCCAGTTTACGGATATGATATAAGTTTTGAAGATTTTGCATTACGTTATCATAGTCTCACTGATTTGATTCTACATTCAGCAGAATGGTATGAAACTGCAATTTTTATTGACGATGATGACTGCTGGGATATTGAAAAGGTTAGTAATGAAGCTCAATATTGGCTAGATACTAAATATATGGTTCGCGATCGTATAGTTAGTAGTGTTGAAGGAAAAGGTGGAGGGTTACAACAATCTATATACCAGCGTTTTCTAGAGAACCAAAATAATTAGCCAAAAATAAGTATAGGTATCAACAAATTAATAAACGCTTTATTTTATTTAGTAAAAACGATCGCTTGACTAATTCCTCACTTAAAATGGTATATAACAGATTGTAATTCAATCTTGGCAAGGCTAACAAGAGTAATTTCTTACAAAAGTAAACCCTGCATTACAAAGCATTCTCTTACGCTTGAATACGCCACGATTTAAGCTTTACTTAATTAATAAAGCAACAGGAAAGTTCTGTAAGATTTTGCCAACTGACATTTCTCCTATTGTTTGACCATCGATTAAATTATGCCAATCTTCATTAGCTAACTTTAAGCTGGTATCCGACCATACTTCCATACCGAGAGGAAGCTGTCCTGGTTTAATAATTTTGGTCAGAAAACGAGGCGCGATCGCAACTACCGTTTTATCTTGATAATTTCTGCTAAATG
This sequence comes from Waterburya sp., assembly GCA_965214815.1. Classification (GTDB taxonomy): domain Bacteria; phylum Cyanobacteriota; class Cyanobacteriia; order Cyanobacteriales; family Xenococcaceae; genus Waterburya. Next base: position 4,341,022 of record CBDCCL010000002.1, on the reverse strand, counting down.
CCACAATGCTATCTTTATGTTCACCAGTAATTTCTATTGGTTGATAATCGCCATTTTGAAATAGTTCTGAGTGTTTTTTTCTAGCGGTTAATAACTGGTGAGTTAGGAAAAGTTTGATTTTACCGTTTTCTTTGGTGGCAATCAGTTCTTTAATTAACTGTAATATATCTCGCTCGCTTTGAGTTTTAATATCTTGTAAAAACTTCATTCTTTTTTGATAATCTACAGGACGACGATTATCGGGATCGACTAAGCTTAATTCCCATAATTCTGCACCCTGATATAAATCTGGTACGCCAGGAGCGGTATTTTTAATTAATACTTGAGAAAGAGAATTATAAATTCCGTATTCAGCTATTTTTTGTTGAAAAGGTTTGAACTGCTGCAAGAAATCGGTATCTTCTAAAAGGCGATCGATAAAGCTTAGAAAGGCTTGTTCGTATTCTTCATCAGGACGCAACCAGGCTGTATATACTTTGGCTTCTCTAACTGCTTTGAGAATGTAGTCTTTAATTCTGTCGGGAAAATCAGCTAATTCCTTTTCTTCAAAGGGATAAGTACCTAATAAAGTCTGATATAATAAGTATTCATCATTAGCATCGGGAATACCTTCTTGTTTGTGAGTCTGATTAGTTTCTTGCCAGCGATTTACCTGTTGTGACCACTCTTGAGGAATTTCCGAAAGCACGTTTAGTCTGGTGCGTACATCTTCACCTCGCTTGGTATCGTGGGTAGCGGTAGTATTCATGCCATGCTGCCAATTTTTGACTTTTTCCTGATTGAATTGATGAAATAAATCCAGTTCAATACCAAAGTGACTGGGGTTTCCTCCTACCTCATTTAATGATAGTAATCGGTTGTAAACATATAACAGCGTATCTTCAACTCCTTTTGCCATTAATGGTCCTGTTAACTGTTGCGATCGCATGACAAAATGCAGCCATTCTTCTCGCTGAGTTTTGCTACGAAAATCTTCGTATTCTAACAGTAATATTTTTTGAATAAAATCGAGTTCATTAATCAGTAAAGGAACTTTTTTCTTAGCAGCTTTTATCGTTTGGATGACATACTTTTCATCTGTATCGCTAATACCGTTTTCATCTACGTAAGTACGGTAAACAGGGAATAGAACTAACACTTCAAACAAAGCTTTTCTTAAACCATAGATAGTAAAATCGCTCCCTTCTCTAGTATGAGACGCAATTCTCTTTAAGATTTGAACTAGGTTTTCTAAATCTCCCGCCAGGTTTTTCTCTAGAATTAAACCTTTCTTTTCATAAACTAAATCTTCGTAGTTATAATTTAAACCAGTAAAGCTACTATAAATTTTGCTAAACTCTGGTTCATTTTTAGAGCAGCAAAATATGCCATTGACATAATTCAAAAATTCATAGCCACTAGTACCTTTAATCTGCCAGTTCGGAGGTAAATCTTCATTCAATTCTAGAATTTTTTCTACAGTAATATATGCCTCGCCTAGTATTTCTCTCAACCTAGCTAAGTATTGAGCGGGGTCGTATAGACCATCGATGTGATCGATTCTTACTCCTGTAAATTTGTTTTCCGTAACTAAACTACTAATCAATTCGTGCGTTTTTTTAAATACTTTTAACTCTTCTACCTTAACCGAAATCAATTCGTTAACTGTAAAAAATCGACGATAATTAATTTCTTCCGCGCCTACTTTCCAAAAAGATAGGCGATAGAATTGTTGGTGAAGCAATTTATCTAGTAAGTCAAAACTTTCAGGATGACCGACTTCACCATTAAATTCTTTAAGATTGTTTTGAATAAATTGTTTTACGTTAGAATTCTCAGTATAAGTTTCCCAGAGTAGGCTTTTTACGAAATTTATTTGATCTAAACGTTCTTTTCCTTTAGTTTCTTCTGGAATATTTTTCAATAAATATAAAATGCCCAAAAACTTAATAAAGTCTGGATGTTGCCTACCAATTTCTCGCGCTAGCACACCCAACTTATGAGTAATAAAAGTTATATAAGATTCAATTTTTAGAGGTAACTTTAAGCCAAAGTAATCAATTAATAGATTTTTTTCCTGATAGTCAAGTTTTATTTCGCCTCTTTCTAAACAATTAGCGTAAAAATCACCCAACATAGGAGCAAGTACTCGCCCATCCATTTCTTCATAAGCTTGATTCCAATGGATATCAAAGAAATCAAAAAACTCTGAATCTTTGCCATTTTCCAAAACATCCATCAACCATAAATTTTGACTATCATAAGCCATGTGATTGGGTACAATATCCTGCAACCAGCCCATTTGCTGCTGATGAATTTGGGTAATTAGATCGTTAAAATCTGATTCTGTACCTAATTCGGGATTGAGTATAGTTGGGTCAACGACATCATAACCGTGAGTACTTCCTTTACTAGCTTTAAAAATAGGTGAAGCGTAAAGGTCGCCAATACCTAAATCGGCTAGATAAGTAATAATTTCTTTGGCTTTATTAAAGTTAAATTCGGAGTGAAATTGAATTCTGTAGGTAGATGTTGGAATATGCATAATGTCAGTTAGGGGCGAACGGCCGTTCGCCCGTACTTTATTGTTGATAAACTGTAAAACTATGAGATTCGATCGATATTTCTGGTTCGGCTGAATCTATCTGCGCGGGTAAAGTCGAACCATTTCCCATCCATTTATTTTCTGCTGAATCTAATATCTTCTGCCAATTACCTGCTGGAAAAATGTTTTCTAAACTAATATTGCGATCGCTAAAATTAAGAATACAAAAAACCTGGCTATTTTCTTGCCACCGATGTAACAAGATAACTTCGTCTTTGTTAATAGCTTGGAAATTTTGCTTATCGAGTTTTTTCAATGCTGGAATAGTGTGTCGCAGAGTGATTAATTTTTGATATAGTTGCCATAAAACTCGATGTTTACCATCATTTTTTTGCTCCCAATGAAGCTTTGATAAGTTAAATGCTTCCATACTTTGAGGATCGATATAATCTTCCCCAACATGAAAATCGGTAAATTCTTTTTTTCTCCCTTCTCTAACAGCTTCAACTAATTCAGGATCGCTATGGCTGACAAAATAAAGAAAAGGGGATTCTTCGCCATACTCTTGTCCCATAAATAACAGGGGAATATAAGGAGATAATAATAAAGCCCCCGCAGCTAATTTTGTGGCATTAAAATCAATCAGATCGGAAATTCGTTCCCCTAACATTCGGTTGCCAATCTGGTCGTGATTTTGGATGCAAACCACAAATTGATGTCCTTGGCGATCGCCTGTACCGTTTCCGTGATATCTTTTACGAAAAGGGGAATATTCCCCATCGTAGACAAAAGTATTTTGATAAGCTTTAGCTAATTGTTCGCAACTACCAAAGTCTGCATAATATCCCCCCGACTCTTTAGTCAAAACAGTACGCAAAGAATGGTGAAAATCATCACTCCATTGAGCATCAATTCCATAACCGCCCAATTCTGGGGGACGAATGACACGAACATCATTAAGATCGCTTTCGGCAATTAAATACAGTTTTCGTCCTACCTGCTGAGATAATTCTTCTACCTTTTGAGCCATCTCTTGCAGGATGTGTTTCGCGCTCGAATCGTAGATAGCCTGAATTGCATCCAGGCGCAGTCCATCGATGTGATAATTCTCCAGCCAATACAGGGCATTTTCAATAAAATAATTGCGTACTCCATAGCTATAGGCATCATCAAAATTGATTGCTTCACCCCAAGGAGTATGATAAGTATCGGTAAAGTAAGGGGCGTGATGAGCGAGATAGTTACCTTCTGGACCAAAATGGTTGTAAACTACATCTAAAATTATTGCTATGCCCTGCTGGTGTGCTGCATCCACCAGTTGCTTAAAATCTTCTGGTCTACCGTAAGAATTTTGTACCGCATAAGGATACACTCCATCATAACCCCAATTGCGATCGCCAGAAAACTGCGCTACTGGCATAATTTCAATCGCATTGACTCCCAACTCAGCTAAGTCGGATAACCGAGGAATCATGGCTTTGAAAGTCCCCTCGTTGGTAAAAGTCCCGACGTGCAGTTCATAAATAATCATCTCCTCTTGGGAAATACCAGTCCATTCAGAGTCCTGCCAACTAGTATTACTATGATCGATTACTGCCGATGCTTCGTGAACTCCCTGGGGTTGAAAATGTGAAGCGGGATCTGGTCGATCTTGACCATCTTCAAGCTGATAGTTATAAAGCGTACCAGGCTCGATATCATCTGCCTTAACATACCAGTAACCTAGCTCCTGTTTCACCATCGGTAGCAGCTTATCTTCAGGAGAAACCAAATGTACGGCTGCTTTTTCCTTCAATGGCGACCACAGAGTAAATTCGCAAACACCATCACCCAGATATTGAGAACCAACTTTCATGTTTATTTAGTTGTGAGAAGAGTGATTCGGTAACACGGGAACAGCGATTTTTCGTATTCCTATTTGATTTTTACCACTATCTAATTCGCGACCGCTTCTATCTAAAGAATGGTTCGTGTCTGGGAAGCTATTTCTTAAATAAGTATCGCTATTTTTGCTAACTGAGCTAAACTAGCTGACTAAACTATTTACGAGTGATAATTTTATGTTGCCAGAAAATCAGTCCGATCGACAGCCTGGATTATTTGGATTAAAATATTCAAACCGAGACTTTACTCAAAAAGCAACCTGGGGAAAAAATTGCTTTAACTCGTCATTTCCCGCTTCTCTATGTTCTTACATTTATAGCCGTAATCTTGACAATATATATCTCAAACTAGATTCAAATCTAAAAGTCATACATTCTACTATAAATACAGTAAAGCTTTATGGAATCAATCCAGAATCGGATAATTTATTTTATGCTTTTGAAACCCAGTTCACACCGTATCAGCAATATTTAATTGGTACTCTTCCAGGTGTTGATTTAGTTACTCAAGCCAGAGATCTAGGAGTTTGTTTACAAGCTATTGAGATAAAATTGACTGCTTTACCCGATCATACAACTTGTGAATTATCTCAAGACTTATATGGTTGTGAAATTGTTATTCGACCAGACACAATTGTTTATCTTGCTTGCAGCCTGTTGGATACATTTAAAAATAATTTAGCTTTGTTGAAAGGCTTAATCGATCGAGATTTTGACAATATCACGGATTGGTCCGATCCTCAAGACATAATATTATGTATACCCAAAATAATAAATATTATAGATTCAATTGCACTTTCAAGTATAGATGTCCAGAAGCCCTTATTAATGCAACCTATTTGGAAAACGGAGGGCAAATCTCCTAAACTTTCAGAATATTGTTTAGATGTCTTTGTATGGAGTCAGGGCTATTTCATTCTAGATGATAAAGTAATTATGGTAATTTAAAGTCAAAGGAAAAATGAGTGAGATTGCAATACTAGAAGCTTTTTCTGGGATGCCAGACCACAGAAGAAAACAAGGTAGAAGGCACTCGCTACAATTGTGTTTAGCTCTGTTTACATTAGCAGTAGCAGCAGGAAACCAAGGTTTTTTAGCGATCGGTGATTGGCTAGAATCATACCAGCAGGAGTTGAAAAAACTCTTTGGAGTGGAGAGGTTGCCATCTTACAGTACCTTGAGAAGAACCTTATTAGAACTAGATTATGAAGATTACTCAGCAAGATTAGCTAGTTTCTTTAAGATTACTCCAATTGAAGGAGAAACTTTGGCAGTAGATGGCAAAGTCCTGAGAGGCTCATACTTGCTATCAGAAGAGAATCCTTACTGTGAACCTCATAAAGCAATAACTCTGGTTAGTGCATATTTGGTCGAGCGGGGGTTAATTCTCAAACCACAAGAAGTAAAGAACAAGAGCAATGAAATGCAGCGCGTACGCTACGTCGCGTTTTGGGTAAGAATATTCTTGCCCAAAAGCCGACTTGCAGATCGTCGTCTTCGACGACTGGCAACGCTTTGCGTTGCGCGCTGTACCCAAGTTAATTAAATCTTTGGCATTGAAAGGGGTAGTGGTGGCATTTGATGCCATGAATACACAAAAAAAACCATTGCGGCAATAGTAAATAGTGGGAATCATTATCTGGCAGCGGTCAAGGGTAACCAAAACAAACTCTATCAAACGGTTCAACAACAATTTGTTTTAGAAGAGGTGTTTGAGGAAGTTAACAAAGGTCATGGACGAATCGAAAAACGAAGAGTAAGTATTAGTCCAATAAAGCTTAAGCTTTCTCAATGGTTGGAAGTAAAAACTATTGTCAAAGTTGAATCTCAGCGTCAGCTAAAACACAAAATAGAATCCAGTACAAGGTACTATATTTCCGATTTAGAAGAAACAGCATTTCAGTTTTACCAGAGATTTAGGGGTTACTGGGGAGTTGAAAATAGAGTTCACTATGTTAGAGATGTTACTCAAGGAGAAGATAAGTCGCGTATTCGGACTACACCCTTACCTCAAATTTTAGCGATCGCACGTAACTTAGCTCTTAATTTATATCGAGATGCTGGATTCTCTAACATGGCTCAGGCGCAACGAAAATGCCAATTTAGCCTAGAGCAAATCTTATCCCTCTTTAGAATGAAATAGCCCTGGTATGGAGTAATCTTGCTTTTACTAGATTGTTTATAGATTTGGCTAAAGCTGAAATAGATTTATATGGTGAAGTAAGATCGATTAAAAGGCATACACGAACAATTATTTGGCTTTTTAAAATGATTTATGATTTTACTATCAACAACTCGTTTAATCATAAAAAAATAATAGATAATCTTTCATACAATACTAAAAATGATAAAGCGTTTGCTGTTAGTGGTCGAGTTACACATATATATATGAAATCTGAAATATTAAAACAGCCAAGGAACAAAAAAAGCGAAATTAAAGAAATTATTATAGGTGGAGGACAAAACTTATTAAGTCCAGAACGACGTTTTGATGCTATTGTATATAACTCGCCCGATCTATTTGATTAATTTTTTGTCTTTGTATGAAAACAGTAGATGTATTTGCTGGCTGTGGAGGTTTGTCCCTTGGATTTCAAAATGCGGGTTTTGATATAGTAGCTGCTTTCGACAATTGGATACCAGCAATTGATGTTTATCAGGAAAATTTTAAACATCCAATTTTTAATCGGGATTTATCAAAAAAAGAGTTTCATAAAGTTATTGCAAGCTTTAATCCAAAAGTAATTATAGGAGGACCTCCATGTCAAGACTTTTCTAGCGCAGGCAAAAGAAATGAAAATTTAGGCAGAGCAGACTTAACGTATTCATTTGCAAACCTTATTTCCTTTATTAAACCTAAATGGTTTGTTATGGAAAATGTGCAGAGGATTAAAACCAGTAAAACTCTACCAAGGATTATAGATACATTTAAAACAAGCAGATATGGTTTAACTTCAATAGTATTAAATGCAAGCTATTGCGGAGTACCACAGACAAGAAAACGTTATTTTTTGCTCGGTGAACTGAACGGTAAAGATAACTTTCTAAAAGTTTATTTACAAAAAAATCTTTCAAATAAACCTATGAGCATTTTTGATTATTTAGGAAATGATCTAGGGATTGAATATTATTATAGACATCCTAGAAGTTATAAAAGAAGGGGAGTTTTTAGTATATACGAACCTAGTCCAACAGTCAGAGGCGTAAATCGTCCAATACCAAAAACTTATGAGAAACATCATGGGGATGTTTGCGATATTGATGATAATCTACGTCCTTTAACTACGATTGAACGAAGCTATATTCAAACATTTCCCAAATCATTTAAGTTTCAGGGTAGCAAGACAAATTTAGAGCAAATGATTGCTAATGCTGTTCCTGTTAAACTTGCCGAATATGTTGCTTGTTGTCTTATTGAATATATTTCTGATTCTCATTTGCGTTTTGATAAGCAATCGATTGCAACTCAATTGGAGCTTTTTGAGCATATTCAGACGTAAAGTACGAAGTTTTTTATATATTATGTAAATTAGATTTTTATTAATCGTTGAAATTAAATTTTGATGACTAAAAATCTTTTGTTTAAGATTTATAATTCTAAAATCCTTAACAATTCTAAAATCGTGCCATTTGTCCAGCCAAAGCCAATCTCGTTAGAACTATAGCCAAAAAAGATTTCATTACTAACATTAGCCGAACAAGCATTCACGTCATATTTTTCTACCAGCGTCCCAGTTTTATTAAATTCTTGAACTGCCATATTTAAAAACTTTCCAGCAATACGTTTAGCATCCTCTTCGTAACCGTAGCGCAGTAAGCCCCAGACGGCGATTAGATTCAAAGGAGCCCAACCAAAAGGGGCATCCCATTGATTTCCGCTAACGTGAGTACTGGTAAGAATTCCTCCTGCTGCTTCAAACTTGTCTAAATTCTGCCAAACTCGTTTAGCCTGTGACTCTGAAGCAATACCCGTCCATAAAGGGTAGAAAGTAGTAGCGTATTCGTATTGTCTACGTTTACCAGTACGGAAATTATAGTCGAAATAAAGCCCTGCGGATTCATCCCATAAAAACTGGTTAATTCTGTTTTGGCGTAAGGTAGAGCGATCGCGCCATTGAATTGCTATGGCATCTAACCCAAGAATTTCATTAATTTCGGCGGTATCTGACTCCATTTGACACAGCAAAACATTAAGACATACGGGTGCGTAGTGGATAATATCGATACTAAAAGGACCAAAACGATTGGTAATATCAAATCCCGATTCTCGCATTGAGCGATCGCCTTGATAGAATAATTCGCTTAATTCATCTGTTTCGCGGTTGTAATAGAGGTTGACATCGTAGTCGTCAAACTGAAACTTGCGGTAATATTCCTTGACGCGATCGTAATGAGTTTTGCCTGATTCGTCTATTTCCGACATTACCACTTCTGGCGCAGCACCGTGTCCTAAAGCCCCATAATGAGAAAGTCCCGTACCAGGATTTAGATGAGGTGGCACATTCCAGTAATAATAGTAACTTTCAATAGTCGGTAGCAAAGAGCGCAACCATTGTTTATCCTGAGTATGTTTATATACTTCTAGAATTGCCAGAGTAAATATTGGAGGCTGCGATCGCGTTAAGAAATAGGTACGATTAGCATTGAGAATCATGCCATAATGCTCGATCTCGTAAGCAAACTGATCGACCATATTTTTAGCCAGTTCGATTTCGCCATCCTGTAACAGTCCCAGAATTATAAAATAGCTATCCCAACCATACATCTCGTTGAAACGTCCACCAGGAACTACATAAGGATGAGGTAGATAGAGCAAACCATGTTCTTCGATTGATTCGACCTCAGCAGGTAATATTCTTAGTTCAAGCTGTTGCCATTCTTCAGGAGTTAGAACCTGCTGTAGAGATGTTTTGATGCGATCGAGGTCTTCTTTTGGTGATACGTAAACTAACCACGAGCGATTGCCCTCATGCTCGATTTTCGGATCTTTGGCTGCTACTAAAAGGTCTTTGTGAGAACGAGTTAAAGTTTGCCAGGTATCTTTAATGTAGGTTCTAACCTTATTTATCTCTGTAGCGTTTGGCAGTTGTTGAAGTGAAAATTGATTAGTCATATTCAGCTTAAACTGTTCGGTGGTATTTAGATCGTTAGTTTTAATGCCTACTTTGATTTTGATATAGAAACGCGATCGCATCTAAATTAAATCGTGTTTTGCGACTTTCGCGATCGCCTAATTTTCAAAACTTCATTTTGTGAGCGTTACCCTAACGCCAGTATTAGAATTAGAGCCTGAAAATTGTAAAAATTCTGTCAGAGAAAAATACTTTTGGATTTTATTTCTGGAGAACAATTTTATCAAAATTATCCAAAAGATTCGAGAATTGTTCGTTTAAAGCTTTATGAACTTGCTTTTTAGTTTATTAAGTTTAAGTAACGATCATTTGGAAAAATTGAATGCCTTCTACTTTTAATCTTTCAGAGCCAGAAACTTTCTCTCTTGGAAATGCTACGGTTGACGATATTCAACAAGCGTTTGAATTTGGAGCTTTGAGTGCAAAAGAATTAGTACAGCTTTACTTAAAACGAATTGCAGCTTACGATGATTCGGGTCTAGGCATCAATTCAGTAATTTCCGTCAACCCAAATGCTTTAGAAACCGCAAAGGAACTAGATGAAAATTTGCGGAGTGGAGATATTGATGGGGATTTATACGGCATTCCTATACTGTTAAAAGACAACTACGACACTTTTGACCTGCCAACTACTGCTGGTTCTGATGTATTAGCGGGTTCGATTCCTCCAGATGATGCTTTTACAGTCGAAAAATTTCGTGAGTCGGGGGCAATTATTTTGGGTAAAACCAACATGAGCGAATTCGCCCTATCTTCAGGAAGATTAGGTTACAGTTCTCTAGGCGGTTTAACTCTCAATCCCTACAATCTCGATCGCGACGCATCAGGTTCGAGTAGTGGTACAGGAGCAGCTATAGCTGCCGATTTTGCCGTGTTGGGTACGGGAACGGATACCGCAGGCTCGGTGCGCGGTCCTGCCTCAGCCACGGGGTTAGTAGGGATTAAACCAACAAGAGGCTTAGTGAGTAATGATGGCATCATACCACTAGCTCTTACCGCTGATGTTGCAGGTCCTATAGCAAAAACCGTTACCGACGCAGCGATCGCTTTAGGAGTTATGGCAGGTGTCGATCCCAACGATCCTGCTACCCTCGCCAGTACCGATAATGCTTATGAAGACTACACTCAGTTTCTAGATCCAAATGCCCTAGAAAAAGCGAGAATTGGTGTAGCCAGAGATTATTTTGGTGGTAACGAAGAAGTAGATAATCTGGTAGAAGCAGCGATCGCCCAAATGGAAGCGTTAGGCGCAACTATTGTCGAGTTGGAACTTCCCGAAGCAATTGTCGAGGCTTCTAATTACGGAACTTTATTGAATTCGATAGTCCAAGCAGAATTTAATCCTCAGATCGAAGAATATTTTGCCACTTTAGATGAAGAATATCCTCAAGATCTTGCAGAATTGATTGCTGCAAGCCAAGACCCAGAATTAGTCAATTCTGAAACTCCCGTTAATCCTAATCGAATTGCAGTTTATGAAGACTCTCTAGATTTTGGGGGCTTGGATAATCCTGAATACATAGCAGCGATCGAAGAAGGCATTCCTACGCTACAGGATAATTTGAATCGGGTATTTGAAGACAACAATTTAGATACCATTGTTTATCCAACTATTGCCACTCCTCCCACACCGATTACTACCGATGACGGTACTCCAATCGACGATCCGACCTATGAAGCTAACTTGGATAATGTTGGTGGCGATCCTTACCGCGCTAACTATTTGGCAAACCTGTCGGGTTTTCCCGATCTCACTGTACCTGTAGGCTACACAGAGCAAAATTTACCTGTAGGAATGTCTTTTTTTGGTCAAGAGTTTAGTGAACCAACTTTAATTGGTTTAGCGTATGACTACGAACAAGAAGCCCAGGTAAGGGTCTCGCCTGCTAATACCCCAGCATTACCAGGAGAAGAATTTGAATATTCGACCGAGGTTTTGGTTATCGGCGATCTGGGCGATGATGAACTGATAGCAGGAATCTTGCCAGACTTTGATGGTAATAAGGACTTGGTATTTGCTGGTGAAGGAGATGATTTGATTGACACTACTGGGAGTATCACTGGCGGTAGTCGGCTTGACGGTGGTAGCGGAGACGATATTCTCTTGACGGGAATAGGCGATCGCGCTATTGGCGGTATGGGAGACGATACTTTGTTTGCTGGTAGAGGTGATAATACTTTGACAGGTGGTGTGGGTCAAGACAGCTTCTGGGTTGCTACAGCTCAATTACCGCATCAAGTCAATACGATTACCGATTTTGAAGCGGAAGTAGATGTAATCGGAGTAGGAGGTTTGGGAGTAGCTTATGAAGATCTTCATTTCCGTATTGAGGATAGCAACACTATAGTAAGTGCTTTAGGTCAAGATCTGGCAATCTTGCTCAATGTAGAACAGCTTGAAGCCAGCAATTTTGTTTTTGCCTAGTTCGTGCGATCGAGGAACTATTGGGGAAAGAAAATTAATTTAATCTAGAAGGTACTTCTCTAGTTGATTGCGAACGCTTAAGTCGTCTATTTGGCTAGTTCGTGCGATCTGTTCAGCATCAGGCAATCGCACTGGTAAATGGTTATCTTGCTAAAAACCCATCTCTATCGAAACTTATAGGCGAGGTTTGTTTCCTACGTTTAGGTTCTGTCATCCGCATTAAGGATGGTTAATATAAATGAGATAATTACGCTTTAAAACCATCATGCCAATTTTTGCCTTCTTATCTTTCAAGCCAATCAACGACCCTGTTGCAGTGTTTTTGCTGATTTTGGCAATTATGTTGGTTGCTCCTCTACTATTTGAGAAATTACGGCTTCCTGGTATTGTTGGCTTGATTTTAGCTGGTGTTGTCGTCGGTCCTGAAGGTTTAGGATTGTTAGAAAGAGACGAGAATATTATTCTTCTAGGTACTGTTGGCTTGCTGTTTCTTATGTTTATGGCAGGGTTAGAAACCAGCCTGGATGACTTTAAGAAAAATGGCGATAAGGCAGTTGTTTTTGGTTTGGCGACTTTCATTGCACCAATGATTTTGGGTACTGCTGCCATGATGGCGTTGGGATACGGTTTTTTAGCTGCCGTGTTGGTTGCTTCTTGTTTTGCCTCCCATACTTTATTAGCTTTGCCCGTATTAAATAAGTTGGGAATTATGCGCGCACCTGCGGTAAATATTACCTTGGGAGGAACTTTAATCACCAACGTGATTGCCTTATTAGTCTTGGCAGTGGTAGTTAAAGCTGATGCTGGTAATTTAACTCTTGGTTTTTGGTTATTCTTGATTCCCGCTTTAACTATCTATACCTTTGCTACTTTATGGGGTGTACCTATAATTGGACGCTGGTTTTTTCGTAAATTTGGACACGATGAAAGTGCCGAATTTATTTTTGTCTTAGCAACTTTGTTTATCATCTCCTATGTTGCAAGTTTAATCGAGGTCGAGCCGATTATTGGTGCGTTTTTGGCAGGAATTGCCCTAACTCCTTTAATTCCCCAATTAAGCCCCTTGATGAATCGGATTCAGTTTATTGGCAACACTTTGTTTGTGCCGTTTTTCTTGATTTCAGTAGGGATGCTAATCGATCCTTTGATTTTGATCCGCGAACCCAAATCATTACTAATCGCTGCGGTAATGATTATCGCCGAGTTAATTAGTAAGTTTGTGGCTGCGTGGGGTACGGGGAAATGGTTGGGCTACAAATTCGAGAGCATCATGGTAATGTTTGGCTTAAGCATTGCCCAAGCTGCTTCTACTCTGGCTGCTGCTACCGTTGCTTATGAAATAGAATTAATCGATCGCACTACGGTAAATGGCATAGTAGCTTTAATTCTCTTTACCTGTATTGTTTCTCCTCTAATTACCGAAAAATGGGGACAAAATGTAAATCCCTCTAGCGATACTGAAAGTACTTTACCCGATACCGCTTGTCTTCTCGCACAGCGAGTACTAGTACCCGTAGCTAACCCTAGCAATGAGAACAACCTGTTAAATTTAGCTCTAATTCTTTCCAAGGCGGTTGATGGAACGCTTTTACCTCTCCATGTAATATGCGATCGCACTTCTCCCGTCAACGCAGAAACCATTAACCAACAGGTACAATTATTAGCAGCAGCAGAAGAAGTAGCTCATAGTGCTAACGCGATCGTAGAAACCATTGGCAAGGTAGATGATGCAGTCGATCGCGGTATAGTAAGGGCAGCTATAGAACGTCAAGCTAGCTTAATTGTCTGTGGTTGGAAAGGTTTTTCTAGTTATCAAGAAAACCTGTTTGGCGGTGTAATTGACAATGTGGCAGCTAAAGCTATAGTCCCTGTGTTAATTGCTCGTTTTACTCAACCAATAGCTAATACCGCTCGTATTTTTCTTGCTGTTACCAAAAATCAGGCTTTATCACCCGAATTTAGCTCAACTCTCGATGTAGCTAAAGTTTTAGCTTCTGAGTTAAAAGCAAGTTTGCAGGTTTCAGTTATACTTAGTAAAAAACAAGCGAATCTATCTCCGGCAAAGATAGGTAAACTCGGTCAAGATGTCTTTATAGCTCAGTTACAGGGAAATTTTGTTAAACAAGTATGTGGCAAGATTCATCGCAACGATTTAGTAATTTTAGCCACCAATACATCTAAACAAAGAACTAATAGTAGATCTGCCGTAGGGAAGCTGGCTGAAGCAGTAGCGCGATCGCAATCTACTACTTCGGTTTTAGTAATCCATTTTCCTAATAGTTATTAGATTGATTATTTAATTTACGGCTCAATATTTCCGAAGAACGATTTTTGAGTTTTAACCAAGTGTATGTATCAACATATCGCCTAAAATCGCGAATAGATTCCATAGCATCTAAAAAGTTTTCATCTGTACCATTCAAGGCAATATGAATTATCATTTGTCTTGCTTCATCGGTATACGCTTCATCGAGAAGTTCAATTAAACACTCAACCCAAGAATTACTTTTGTTTTTTAAATTCAAAGCGCGTAAAGCTAACCAGTCGCCACTAGAAAATGAACGTATTATTGCTGCACCTTCTGCTTCTATTCCTATCCCCTCTCCCCAAGGTTCACTAGGATAAATAGCACCGTTATTCGTATAGCGATTGATAAAGTCAATTAAATCTTCGATAGCCATATATTTTATTCTTGTTATTCTTGCCAAAACAAAGCGATCGCCATCTACGCGATTCTCAATTTATAATATTTTGATAGATGCCAAATGCTAAATGATATGACCTATACCATTGATGTCAAAGCTTTTACCGATTCGATTAGCGATCGCTCTTTAGAACAGCTATGCAGAGAAAACCCCGATCTTAGATTTGAAACCGATACCCAAGGAAAGCTAATTATTATGTCGCCAACGGGAAGTCAAAGCGGAAAATTCAACATGAGTTTAGCTTTTCAAGTCGAACTGTGGAATCGTCAGAGTAAATTAGGAGTGGTGTTTGACTCTTCTACAGGTTTTAAATTATCAAACGGCGCAACTCGATCGCCTGATGTTAGCTGGATTGCGATCGAACGCTGGAATAGCTTGAGCGATAAACAAAAAAGAGGCTTTGCACCAATCGATCCTGATTTTGTTATTGAATTATTATCTCCTACTGATGACTTATCTATAGCTCAAAGAAAGATGACAGAGTATATCGACTGTGGAGTAAAGCTAGGATGGCTAATTAACCCTGATGAGAAACAGGTAGAAATTTATCGCCTTGGTAAAGACAAGCAGGTAATTAATAACCCCGATAATTTATCTGGCGAAGAAGTATTACCAGGGTTAACTTTAGATCTAGCCGATATCTTTTGATAAATGTTTAATGTTAAATGAAAAATGTTAAAGCCTTGGTCTAGCACTATTAGAATTACTAGTAGCTCGATCTAGATGATCTTTTGCAGGTTGATAAGTAGGATCTAAGCTAATTGCCACACGGTAATTTTTAATCGCGCTATCAAAATCACCCAAAGTTTCCTGTAGCTGTCCTAAAAAATCGAAAGCGTCAGGATTAGAGGGATCTGAACCGATCGCTTTTTTGGTTTGAGCGATCGCACTACTAAAGTCGCGTTGTCTGGCAGAGTTTCTAGCAGATTTTAGACTAGCCTTTTGTTCGGATGATTCTGCTTGAGTCGATTCTGTTTCTAAGACGTTGTAAACTAAATTTCTTAATTCTTTGGGCGTAAAAGGCTTTTGCAGAAAATCTACCGCCCCTAACTTCATTGCTTCGACTGCATTATCTACCGTCCCGTGAGCCGAAATTAACACAATCCGAATCTCAGGATATTTAGCGATCGCCTGTTCTAATAATTCCATGCCGTTCATTCCTGGCATTTTGAGATCGGTGATGATCATGTCGTACTTATCACCCGTTAGCTGTACCATCGCATCTTTACCGTCAAATGCCGTATGGACGAAATAATCAAGGGTTTTTAAAGCCATACTGACAGTATTTCTAATATTTTTATCATCATCAACTACCAATATTTTTGCTTTAGACATTATTTATAACTCCTAATAACTATGTATAACTTTTGGGTACGGTAAAGGTAAAAGTACTTCCTTCGCCGACAGTCGAATCTACCCATATTCTACCTCCGTGAGCCTGAACCATTTCTTTACAAATAGCTAAACCCAAACCGCTACCGCCGACATCTTTCTCTGTTTCTACCTGAACGAATTTATCAAAGATTTTGCCTAGATACTCAATTGGAATACCAGCCCCGCCATCGGCTACATATATTTCTACCCAGCTATTTCTAGAGGTTGCACCGATCTTAATTTCTCCTCCAGGATCGCTATAGCGTAAAGCGTTTGCGATTAAATTAGTTAATACCCAAATAATTTTATTTGCATCGACCTGAATCTTTATATCTTCAGATAGAGGCTGTTTGACTAAGGTAACTTGGTTTTGTTCTGCCTGGATATTTAAAGCCGAAACCGCTTTATCTAATAAGAAATTAACCCTAACATCAACAAAATCTAGCTTTAATTTGCCCGACTCTATTTTAGATAGATCTAGTAAGTCGTTAACTAAACCCCGCAACCTTTCTACATCTTCGACGGCGGTATCTAATAATTCCGATTCCGATTCTGACAGCTTATCTTCAGCAATTTCTGCTAACAAATTAAGGCTCATTGCCATTCCCGTTAAGGGGGTGCGTAACTCATGGGAAGCCGTCGCCACAAATTCGCTTTTAAGATTATCTAATTCTTTTAGCTTGGTGACATCCTGCAATAATAAGATTGCTCCGACTACTTCTTCTGCTTCGGTAACAACAGGGGTGATCGCAAACTTATAATACTGAATATGTTTATCCCTCTCAACCGTCAAAATATCGTCTTCTAATTGAGGAGGCTTGCCCGTTTCAGCAGTATGTCTGAGGTGCTGATAGAGATTGCGATCGCTAAACACATCGAGAAAATGATTGTTAGTTGCCAGCATTGATTTAACGTTGGCAATATCAGCAGCCATTGGGTTGATCGCAATAATTTTCAGCTCGCTATCTACTACAATAATGCCATCGGCAATACTTTGGACAATCGCTTCACTGCGCTGCTTCTCGACGATTACTTTACCAACGTTGAGATCGCGGAATGCCTTTAGCTTCTGACTCATGGTAGTTATTTCCCGCGCCAGCATTCCTAATTCATCTTTAGACTTAACCTGAAGGGCAATATCATACTCCCCACTAGCAATTTTTTCGGTCGCGGTGGTCATTTGGGTTAGGGGTCGAACAATACGACGGGTTAATAGCAAGCTAAAGCCCAAACCAATTCCTGCTGCGGTAGCCCCAGCGATCGCCATAGACCAAATTGCCTGGTTCGATATTTGTTGAGCATTTGCCGAGGCTGCTTCCATTGCTTGTTGGTTTATATTCCGCAGTCGATCGCTGCGATCGCGTATTTGTTCGACGATCGGTACAATTGTTTCGTAGTAGTCTTCGGTACTTGGGTTATTCTGCTGCTGTAGCCTAAAGAAAGCCGTCAGGTAATTTTGATAAGCTGATTCAATGCTAGCAACGATTTCTGCTTCCCCTGGGATAGTAATGTTACCTTCTGCACGTCCCAACCACTTTAAAAATTCAATTTGATTATTCTGAAACTGTTGACTACCTCTATCTCTATTTTCCAAAAGAAACAGCAAAATTGCGCTGTCTTGTCGTTCGAGTGCATCAATGGTATTTTCTGCTGCGAGAATACTGTTGTAATTTTCCTTTAAGATTGCTTCGCTAGCTTTCCCCAACCGACGCAGGTTAGTTATACCCCAACCACCGACCAAAACAACTAGAGCTAAAGATAAGCCATAACCTAGCAAAATTTTGCTTCTAAGATTCATGTATCGCCGTTATAGTTCGATTAGTTTTTATAGATTTATTTTCGACCCCTGACTGTCAATTTAGCTGTATTGATTTTAATCTCGGCAAAACATATAAAACGTATTTAGATAAATATTATTCTGTTATTAGTGCTTTAATATTATATTTTGAAAATTATAGAATAGTTTACCTCTTGTTTGAATATATTTAGATATTGCTATAGCGATATAAGTAATTTTTTGCCAAATCGTAATTATTAACTGATGTCTAATTAAAAATCTGCTCGAATAATATCTGGTTAAATTTACTACAAAATTGTCTCATGCTTTTAAAACTTTAAAGGTAATTCTAATGCTTATGTTAATTAGCCTAGATAGTTGTAAATAATATTTTTATTCAGATATTGCATAAGTAAACTCAAATTTCAACTTTAAATTATTGTAGGCGTAATTAATATGTAGCCAAATATACAAAAGTAAATTTGTTATATATATAGCAATTAAGTAGCAATTAAGAATGATTTATAAAAAACCCTCTCTTATCTCGACTCCGTGTTCTCAGTGCCTCCGTGGTTTATCAAAAAAAATATTCTCACAAATGATTTACGATTGCTATACATAGATAGAGTATTGAAGGCGACAGCCCCTCCGCGTTGCGCCGTTCGAGAAGCGATCGAACTAAAACATTGGGACAAGCATAATATGACTAAAGATAGAGTTAATTTATATGAATTTTTTTTAACTTAATAAGTGAATGATTTCACCTGTAATAAAGGAGTTCAAATAAATGGAAAGCAACAAAACACCAGAACAACATTACGATGTACAATCCGATCGCAAATATGGCGAATTTGCCACTAAGTTTCAGTTCGGTTCTAACCCTAGTGCCGAAGTTTGGAACGGTAGATTAGCTATGGTTGGATTTTTAGGAGCTTTAGTTGTAGAACTATCTACTGGACAAGGTTTCTTCCACTGGCTAGGTCTTGCGTAAACTAGCAATAACTCTCTTACAACAAATTTGGTTTTTTTGAACCCTGTTACAAAACAGGGTTTTTTGTTGAAAAAAACTCGATTTTATGTATATAATTTGCGGTTGTGGATATATTTCAAGAGCTTATATATAAGATAAAAATTTTATATTTAGATGCTCTATTTTTACGAACGAGAAAGCGATCGACTTTTTAAAAGAGATTGCCCGCGTCATCAGTTGTATCTTCGCAGTACAATTAAGCCTTAGATACTGAACGAGATTTTAGCAAATCTAGTCTTTATATACTCGATTAACAAAGACATTCTCTTTGCTTAAGACTAAAGCGATAACCATTAGGTAAGATATGCAGCTTGGCACCACAAATTGCTAGAGCTTCATCATGTAGAGATTCTTTGAGGTTGGTGTGACTAATGTTGGCAACGTCAACAATGGTTACTGCACCTTCACCAATGACTTCAATTTCATCTCCATTTACAGCGATCGCCGTATCTTCATCAATACCAAAACCTAAGATTGCAGGTTGTTGAATTAAGGCAGAGACAAATCTACCCAGTCTACCTCTTTGGGAAAAATGCTGATCGATTACAACTTGAGGTAAAAAGCCCATACCAGGCTCTAAAACAACTGTATCAAGACGAGGATTAGTTTCTCCTTCCCCTTCGACGATCATCATGTCAGGCATCATAGCAGCTCCCGCACTCGTACCGCCAATAATCAAACCGCGATCGAACTTTTGATGAAGCAAATCGTCAATTTCGCTGTCTTTGAGTATTTCAGTAATACGAGCCTGATCGCCTCCTGTGAAAAACACTCCAGTAGCATTTTCAATGATTTCTAAATTTCGCGAATAGCTAGCATCTTCTCTACGTTCGGTATCGACAATATCTACTATGTCTGCACCCAACTTTTCAAATAGATCGCGATACTCTAAGCCTAATTCTCCAGGTATAGATGTCGCTACAGTCATCACCGCAATTCGAGCGGATCTACCTCCCGCACGGCGAACAAATTCTCTTAATATTTTACATTCACCTTCTTTATCTTCCCCTCCACCAATAATTATTAACTGTCCCGATTGAGTGCTAACAGAGTCCATACTGCTGTCATCGCTGCTTTTTAATTCTAGTGCTACCATAGCTGTCTTAAATATTTATCTACTATTAATTATCTTTAATAAAACATATTTTACTATCACTTATAATACTGCCCAAGATATATTTTCATATTGTGAGGTATAAATACTTAGCAATATAACGTTTATAAAAATCGATCCCCATCCTTTTTCCTACAAATTTAAATTTAATTAATTTATTTTTTGAAAAAAAGTTACAATAGTAATCTTGAATTAATTAATAAAATAAATCTATAGACAGAGGTTAAGAATCAATCATTTTACTACTGTAGTTGATGTTGCTGTAAAAAAAATTTGATGTTAATCGATATAGATTCACCAGTTCGGGTTAATGCAAGAGATAGCGATATCTTCGATCTGTTTAATGTTCGAGAATATTTAGGACCAAATCCTTATTTAAATCGAGCAGCATTGGTGTTTGAATTGGCTTTGACAGGATACGATCGCCCTTTGCCGATTTCGGATTATTTGGCTGTATTAGGCGATCGCTACCCCAGATTAATTGAAAGAGAATATGCGTCCCATGCAGAGTTATTTGCTAGTACAACTTCGATAGTAAATAAGCTGGACATGGATTTACATCTCCAGGGATGGAGCGTACAGCAGCAGGAACTTACGTTGCCCTCAGTGACGCAACCGACAACTCCTCAACAATCTCAATCTGCCAAAATTGCCATCGAATCTCTACATCTACGCACGACAAGAGAAGTAATTTATACAGTATGGGACTGGTTTGAAGCGATCGCTAGAGGCGAAGATTTTGAAATTGCCACGCAAATTGAAAATTTGCAGCAAGTTTTTCGTAATTCAGTATATGGTGGACCGACCGTATATGCTTTACTGCGCTCGGCTTATGCCAAAGAAATACCCAGCTTTTATCTTTGGGATGAAAGATTAATGCAGTATGGTTATGGCAAAAAACAAGTTAGAGGGGTAGCCACAACTTTTGATACCGATAGCCATTTAGATTCAGACTTTACAACTCAAAAAGACGACTGCAAAAGATTTTTAGCCGAGTTGGGTTTTCCAGTACCTAAAGGAGACATAGTTTACTCTCTAGAGGAAGCCTGTAATGTGGCAGAAAAACTGGGTTATCCCGTAGCTGTCAAGCCTGTATCGGGACATAAAGGCATTGGGGTAACTGCCGACGTTCAAGAAGAAACTGAACTAAAAACCGCATACCAAAGGGCGGTAGATGCCGTACCTGAAGGGGAAAAAGCAGCAATTATCGTCGAAAGCAGTATTAAAGGTCATGATTATCGTTTGCTGTGCGTCAATGGTCGTTTTGTCGCTGCGATCGAGCGTCAACCAGCCTCGGTAACTGGCAATGGTCGATCTTCTTTAAGAGAACTGATAGAACGAGAAAACCGTTCTCCACAACGCAGCGATACTCCGACTTCGCCTATGGGTAAGATTCAGACTGATGAGTCGATGCACCTGTATTTGCAAGAACAGGGATTAGATTTAGATAGCGTAATAGAAAGCGATCGCACTGTCTATTTACGTAAGGTTGCTAATCTTTCTTCTGGTGGCTTTAGTATTGATGCTACTAAAAGAGTACATCCCGATAATATTATCTTGGCACAGGATATCGCCCAACATTTTCGCCTTACCTGTATGGGAATTGATATCATTACTGCCGATATTGCTCGGTCGTGGAAACAAAGCAGCTTTGGCATTATCGAAATCAATGCTGCACCAGGGGTTTATATGCATCTCAACCCTGCCATTGGCGAACCAGTAGACGTTACCTCCCGCATTTTAAAAACCTTTTTTGATGCGGGTAAAGATGCTCGAATTCCAATTATTAGTTTTAACCGCATTTCCTTACGACAGCTACAAAGATTGAGCGATCGCATTTTAACGTTCCATCCTGATTGGACAATTGGCGCAGTCTGTCGCGAGGGAATTATTATTAATCGTTCAGAAAAGCAGCTTAACCTCCATTACAACACCAACGTGCGTAATCTATTACGCAATCCTCGACTAGATTTATTAATTGCCGAATACGACCGAGATGTATTGGATACAGAAGGAATGTTTTATTACGGTAGCAATATGGTGGTTTTAGACGATCCTGACGAGATAGAAACTATGTTGGCAAGAGATGTCTTTCCTGACTCAACGGTAATTATTAAACAAGATCGACAAATTAAGATCGACCATCGAGGTTTGTTAGAACAGTATGAATTAGAATCAGGAGAATTACTAGAGCAAGTTTATCTTAAAGAAATCGCCACAATCTTAGAATAAGTTGACCGAGCGATTGAACGAGGGAACATTAACATTCTGGTTGGGGGCTTTATCTTTGACTGGAGAAATAATATGGTGCGAGTATTTATCGCCTGCGTGTCCTAAAAAAACGATAATTGTTTAATGTTAAATGCTTTGACTATGTAGGACAGATGTAGTTTGAGGAAATTTGGTTAAAATACCCAATCGGTAGATAATAGAAAATAACTAGTTCAGTATATTTTCCTGTTAGATGGTACAAGCCAATAAGAAACCGATCCAGCCTGAAACACATACTAGATTCGACCTCAATAGCTATTTGAAACAGCAAAAAGCGTTGGTCGAACAGGCGTTAAATCGCTCGATAAAGATTGCCAGACCCGAAAAAATCTATGAGGCGATGCGTTATTCTTTACTGGCTGGAGGCAAAAGATTACGTCCTATTTTGTGTTTGGCGACTTGCGATTTGACTGGTGGCACTGAAGAAATGGCGATCGCTACCGCTTGTGCTTTGGAAATGATTCATACTATGTCGCTTATCCATGACGATTTGCCAGCAATGGATAATGACGATTATCGTCGCGGTAAATTGACTAATCACAAGGTGTATGGCGAAGATATTGCTATTTTGGCAGGAGACGGTTTATTAGCCTATGCTTTTGAATATGTCGCTACCCAAACCAAAAATGTCGCCCCTGAAAATATCCTGCGGGTAGTAGCTTGTTTGGGACGTACCGTTGGTGCTGCGGGTTTGGTAGGTGGACAGGTATTAGATCTGGAGTCGGAAGGAAAGTCAGATATCACCGCAGAAACTTTAAGCTTTATTCATACCCACAAGACAGGTGCATTGTTAGAAGCATCGGTAATATCGGGGGCAATTTTGGCTAATGCCTCAGAAGAAGATATCAAAAGACTATCGCAGTATGCTAAAAACATCGGTCTGGCTTTCCAGATAATTGATGATATTTTAGATATTACTGCTACAGACGAACAGCTTGGCAAAACTGCGGGAAAAGATTTGGAGGCGCAAAAGGCTACCTATCCTAGCTTGTGGGGATTAGAGAAATCTCGTATTAAAGCACAGGAATTAGTAGACAATGCGATCGCTCAATTATCTGTCTATGATGCCAAAGCCAAACCACTAAGAGCAGTGGCTAACTATATCGTAACTCGCGATCGCTAAAATATTAGACCTATTGACAAATGACGTTATTTTTGGCAGAAAGATAAACTATGCAGGAAATTGCTGATATCTTACACAATCGGATATTAATGGTCGCGCTCTTGGCTTGTGTTTCGGCTCAAGGGTTAAAGCTAGTAATTGACTTGATTGCAACTCGCAAGCTAAACATTACTTATTTACTTTCCCCTGGGGGAATGCCGAGCGCGCACAGTGCTTTAGTAGGCGCGTTAGCCACCAGCGTCGGCTCGCTTAAAGGCTGGTCTTCTGCCGAATTTGCGATCGCCTGTCTGTTTGCCATTATAGTCATGTACGATGCAGCAGGAGTACGTCAAGCAGCAGGAAAACAAGCCAAAATACTCAATCAAATTGTTGATGAACTGTTCCAAGAAAAACATAATCTTAATGAAGAAAGATTAAAAGAGTTACTGGGACACACGCCTTTTCAAGTTTTGGTCGGTCTCAGCTTAGGTATTAGTATTGCTATGGTCTTTTCTAAGTATGTTTGGGTAACTACTTAAAGGAGTAAAGTAGAAACGTAGCCCTAAAGAACTTCCTTCGGTCGCAGCTACGTCTCTAGAGGAGTAAGAATAACTATGATAATGTTTGCCCGTCGTCTTATATAAATAGATTAGTTGACGTTGCTGATAGCCGATCGCTGATAGCTACGAGTGAAACACGTCGTACATCATGTATTAAATTATCAATGGCTAAATAGATTAATTTTTCTGGCTTTAAATATTTACTGTTTAATAGGGTGGAACTAGTTTAAAGTTTTTCCAATACCTCAACTTTCTTTAAAACTTCCGGCTTTATTAATCTTTCCCCAAATCATTCTGGGAGACACAGACACACAAATTAGAACTATCTGGTATTCACATCAATACCCCTATACATGGCTATTGTAGATTAGATTTAGACTAAGACTGTCAGAAATTCAATAGCCACGCGACCCATAGGTCTGGGCAAATGACTTCTTCGCCAGCGTCAACGTTCCCCAGGCACGAAACACGACCACCAAAAAGCCAGAGCATGACCCTGGCTTTTCTAATTCGATCGGCTAGGTGAAAAAGTCAAAACTTGTGCGCGTGTAGCACTTCTGCATTGCAAACATAGGCGATGCCCGAATAATCGTCGAAAAACTGCGCTGCAACCTCATCCGAAATCTTCAGAGCTATATCCCGATTGCGGGTAAGCACCTCGATTTTTATATTAGAGAAGTTGTCGGAAACGGTGGGTTGTCCTGGCGATCGCACGTTGCGACTACCTTTACCGCCAGCGTCCACCACCGTATAGCCGCTAGCCCCAGCTTCATTGATGATTTTGGCGATCTTTTTCAGCAGCACCTTTTCCGTGACGATGACGAGCTTGCTGGCTTGCTGGGTCATGTTGGTTACCTCTCGATGTGTGTATTAATTAAACTATATAGAAACTCAGGAAAACGGCAGCACCGCGCGCGATCGCGCCGATCTAGCCCCCGCGTTGGTCGCCAAGCCAGGGAAGCACTGGCAAAGCGCGACCCGTCTAGGATCAACCGCCCATCAATGCCTGGGCGAGGCCGATGTAGAGCGGTATTCCTATGGCAATCGCAACTGGCGTGCCGACGGC
The DNA here is from genome assembly GCA_965214815.1 of Waterburya sp. Taxonomy (GTDB): domain Bacteria; phylum Cyanobacteriota; class Cyanobacteriia; order Cyanobacteriales; family Xenococcaceae; genus Waterburya. The sequence goes on along the minus strand of CBDCCL010000002.1, from coordinate 4,316,059 downwards.
AGTAGACGCGCCGATGTATGCCGAGGGATTAGCCGACGGAATACCGGCTCGTAAAGTGGGTGGCCCTGAGATGTCTGAACTAGAGCCAGCGATGACGGCTAGGAGTACAACGCCACCAGGGCTGAATCCTGTGGTGTAATGGGCAATCATGCCGAGACCGAAGGCGATAAGCCCATGCAGCAGAGGGGCCACTGCGGCATATACAATGTACCACTGGGCTACCTTGCGCAGCTCGCCAATTCTTGCCGTGGCTTCCATACCCATTACCACCATCAATACCGAAAGCAGGCCGCGGAAGAGCGGTTCGTAGAAGCTTTCATAGACACTTTCTGGCTGAGTTAGCAGGCCTAAAGCGAGACCGAGGAGCAGTGCCGATAGGGCAGAACCTTGGAGGCTTTCCTTCACGATGGGCCATACCTTGACCCGCTGCTGCTTACGGGGATAGCCCCCTGCGGTAATGCCCTGGTCGCTGGGATAGCCCCCTGCGGTAATGCCCTGGTCGCTGGGATACCCGCCTGAGGTAACGCGCTGCTTGCTGAGATACTCCTGCTTGCTGAGAGCCTCATCTGCGGTATCGCGCTGCTTGCTGGTATAAATGCTGGCTAAGACGATCGCCATCACGAGTGCTGGGATGTCCATGAAGGGATAGAGTGCGCCGGCCCAAGGCTCGTAGAAGATGCCTTGCCCTTCTAGTACTGTTATGCCAGCAGCGAGAGTAGAGCCACTCACCGCACCGAACAAGCCCGCGGTCGCAATGCCATCCTCGACTTTGACATTCGGCAGCTTGCATAACGTGTAACGCCCAATGAACACGATAAGAATGCCGATTATTACGGCAAACACTGCGGGCAACAGGATCTCCGCCAAATTGGAGTCGCGGATCGCCTGCCCACCAGTCAGGCCGACTTTAATGAGCAGCATGAAGACAATAAACTTATAGACTGGATCGGGAATTGACAGTCGGCTACCGACGGCAGCAACGACCATACCACCAATCAGAAAGCCGAGTGTCGGGGACTGCAACTGCCCCAGGAAACTTGCCAAAAAATCAGACAAAAAATCCATTTTGTAACACCTATTATATTAAACTGTAGCATCTCTTTAGATTGATTTAATTTTATCCCATTAGGTGCGCACAAACTGACTAAATTACAAAAATTTGAAACGTATTATTCAATTATATTGATAAGCTAAGCTTATAAATTTAGCGGGAGTCATATGTAAATATGACCAATAGTCAATGGTAACTATAAAATTTACCCTAATGCCCCAACTGAACGCTTAAATATGCGAAGGCTCTAGAGTAAACCGCAGGTGGCGATCGCTATTGTAAACATAGACAGCTCACCCTTCGCCTGTGGATGGTTTCGCCTTTGTCTTATTTATACGGGAAAAAGCTTTTAAGTTTACCATTTAATCGAGTGGTTAGATTCTTAAAATTAAAAATTGGCGATCGCAGCACCGACTAATAAAGCAGTAAAAGCTTGATGCAGGTAGCGATTTCAGTTGGAATTAATATAGAGGTCAAAACCGTAGCGCAACTATTAGGTCAACCTTCAGAAATTAATGAACAAACTGGAATAGAAGAATTTACTTCTAATAACGAAGCCGAGTTTGATGATTATCAAGTAGCAATTATCGATGAATTTTCGATACTTAATCGCAGTAATTTTGAGGATATAGTTAATGCGATCGCTCTAACCATCGATACCAAAGTAATTTTTGTTGGGGACGAGGCGCAACTACCGCCTGTAAAAGAACAGCAGCCAGTAGTTGCGGTTTCCGACTATATTGACAGTTAGATGAAATTATCCGCTATGAAGGAGAAATTGCGGTAGTGGCAGAAAAGATTCGTCATGACCACAGGTACAATCGTATTATGTATCTTTGGAAAAGCAGTAGCGATCGCACTATTGTCTGTCAGCTTAGAAAGCAGTGGCTAGAGACGGTAAGGTCATATTTTAAGTCTGATGAATATAAGACTAATCCCGATTATACTAGGCTACTCTTCTGGCGCAACAAGACTGCTGCTGAGGCTAATCGTTTCGTGCGATCGCGCCTTTGGGGAAAAGATGCACCGATCTTCGTACCAGGCGATCGCTTAATTGCTAGAAAACCTTTATTTCGCCCTCGCCCTGGACAGAAAGGTAAAAATAAGTGCGTTTTTTTAGATACTGAAGATCTGCAAGGATGTCCTGACTTACAAAAGATGCTTTATACGGCTTTAACCCGCGCCAAAGTTAGGGTTTTTATTCTTGTAAACTAACGACAACTAATTCTATGTATAACTACAAAGTTAAAATACTCCGAAATGTGAAGCACAATATTAATTAAAATGAATCGAAATAATTCTAATAAAGAAGTTTGTACTGCTTCTCAAATCTATCAAAAACTGATAGACGCAAAAATAAGAAAAGCTAGTGGCAAAATAAGTATTGAGTTCATGGGAATTGAAACTCTTGTGAAAGAAGCCAACGGAATAGGAGATTTATTTCAGGAATGGTTGGGAATTTGGTTTGATAATAATAATATTGATGTAGAGGGTAATATTTATACTCAAGAACCCCCTGATTTTTATATTATTCCTCAAGACAAAACTAAAGGATGGCTAGAGGTAAAAACTTTCGTTGATGGTCGTTCACCTGCATTTGATGTAGCTAACTTTGAAGCTTATTGCGATTCTTTAAGAACCAAAGCATATCGGTTGGATGCTGACTATTTAATATTTGCCTATAGTTTATTAGATGGACAATTAAAAATTAAAGAACTGTGGTTAAAAAAAGTATGGCAAATTACTGGCCCGTCTGAAGAATATGCTGTAAAAATTCAGCAAAAGAGGAAGGTCATAAATAATATTCGTCCAGTGAATTGGATATCAACTTCGCCTAAAGTGAAATATAAACCTTTTTATAATAAAGAAGACTTCATTTTAGCACTTAACAATACTTTAAAAGTGTATACAAAAACTGAAATCAATAAAAAGCGATGGTTGAAAGAAGTGGTAGACAACTATTTTGAATACACAGGAAAAAGACTATCAATAGATGTAAGCAGCTTATCAGATTAATGAACGCTTAATTTGCTAGTAGATAATAGACTACGAGAACAATTCTTATCGTTCGATTCTGACAATTCTAATTTGGACCAAGAATTAAGAGAACGTAAAAGCCTTGTAGCAACTTTTTTTACAACTGGAACTGGAACTGTGTTTCCTAGTAAATCAAAGGCTTGTTTTGCAGGAATATCTATTTGAAAATATTCTGGAAATCCAAATAATCTAAGACCTTCGCGATTAGTCAATTTTCTAATTCCTTCACCGTCAACGACGGCTATACGTTCCATGTCTGTCGCTACCATAGTAGGTGCAATATCTTTAGGATCTAAGATCTTGTTAATTTCAAAACTAAGTTTTCCAGTAACGATATTGTAACCTTTTGGCAAGTCTTCTCTTGGTAATCTTTTCTTGACCAGCTTTCCTAGTTTATTTTTTATTTCAAATTCATCTTTCGGATGCTCGTATTTTAAATAGTTCTTTTTCATGAGATCTTCCAACAATGCTTTCAACTTTTGAGGATTATTTGAAAAGAAAACAGGCTTATAAAAGCTAGCAATTTCTTCTATAGTTAAAGGCATTCCATCCATCCATTTAATACCTTTGATATCTGCCCACTCTTTTTTCCTTCTTGCTTTGAGAAGCTTATTTAATAACTCTTTTTGCTCTTGACTGACATGACCTTTAAGTTCTAAATCCCAACTATGAATGTTATTGTTTCCGCCTCTTTTATCTTTGATTGCTTTTCCATATAGCTCAGTTACATGGTACTTTTCTAGTAAGTTTTCAATAAATGGAGTATTCAGAGTTTTTTTTCCCCGTTCTAGAATATTTTCGAGAGATGACGTTTTCTCCTCAAACTTATCCAAAGTTACTTTTTCTTTTAATGTTCCAACAATATATACTCTTTCTCTACTTTGAGGTAATCCATGATTTTTAGAATTTAAAACTATGTGACTAACCTTGTATCCAAGCCTAGATAATTTATCTTCGATTATTTTCCAGGTTTTACCCTTTTCGTGTTTGAGTAGATTAGAAACATTTTCTAATAAAAACCCTAATGGTTTTTTATCTTTTAAAATTCTTTCAATTTCGTAAAACAAAATTCCTCTGTTATCTGATAACCCGTTTCTTGTCCCAGCAGTACTAAATGATTGACAAGGAAACCCAGCTAATAAAACATCAAAAGGAGGAATTTGATTAGATTCAATTTTAGTAATATCGCCAAATACTTTATGGTTGTCAAAGTTTTTTTGATAAACTTCGATTGCTGGTGATTTAATCTCTGAAGAAAATACACATAGCGAATTAATATTTAAATCTTGGCAAGCGTTTTCAAAACCTAGTCTTAAGCCACCAATCCCACAGAACAAGTCAATAAAACGTATACAATCGCTCATATCAAGCATAAAACAATATTTAGTAATTATATTAATTTACCTTAATTTTTTAATAATTATCATATTTTTTTTATTTTTTTAATTTACTTTAAACCCAACTTTTTCCTCAACTCCGTTGCTCCCATAAATAGTAACGGAGTAACGATTAAACCAGTGATAATAAAATGAAGCGGAAAGTGAAAATAAAAGTACCAGAGAATTAAAACTCCGTATGTAGAGTCCATGTGGTCGATAAAATAAAATAGCTTACTATTTTCATCTCCAGGAGGAATATCTAGACGACGTTTGATGAAAGAGTTGGGTAATTCCGCTAAATTAAAGACAAATCCAACTAATAATCCAAACTCCAAAGGATTGAAGTCTGAAAATAAAATTGCCCCAGAAGGAACAGTAACTAAACTTTCTACTACATCTAATAAGCAGACGCTAATTACCATTGCCAAAGGTAAACTAATTAATCCGCGCCATTTTTTATTAACTCCAAACCATTGGGCTTGAATAGGAACATTTAATAGTTGAAACGGGGTAGTTTTCCAGAAAAAAGCTTCGATGACTCCTGCAATAAATAAACCAAAAGCTAACCAAAGTAAATTTAAAGTATCTAAGATTGAAAAATTAGTCAAACCCGTCATAAGCTGTCATGTTTTTAAATTAGTAATTGAGGATAGGGGATAGGGGATAGGGGATAGGGAACAGGGAATAGGCAACAATCAGCAATTCCCCAATTCGGGCAATCAACAATTAACAATTAACAATTAACAATCAATTCTTCATCATAACTGAACCAGTTCATATCCTAAAATTAATCCCAATTTTATTTACAGCACATATAATTGGTTGATGTTTTATAAAAGCGATCGCACTGATGAAGATTGCCATTATTGCTTCTGGTTTCCTTCCTTTAATTGACGGGGTTACAGTTAGCGGAATGCAGAGGCTTAAAAAATTGAGCCAGTGGGGACACGAAGTTATACTATTTTGCCCAGATTATAGTAGTTTAGAGGTAGACTATCCTAACTGGCGAGACTACACGGGAAATATTTTACCAGGGGTTAGAGTAGTTAATTTGGCTAGTAGCTCCTTTTTAGGTATAGAGTACGAACCAAACGTTACTAGAAGTTCCTACCAAATAGTTCTGAAAGAACTAGAAGATTTTCAACCAGAAATTATTCATGTAGACGAACCAGAAAGATTGTTTGTTGGAGGGTTTTGGCGTATTGCAGGTTTAGATTATGCTAAACAATCTGGTATTCCCTGCGTTGCCTTCTTTCGCACTAACTTTTTAGATTATTTATCAGATTATTTTCCGCTACCAAAACCCATTTTGGCGGTTGTCAAATTCTTACTGCGAAAATTAATTGTCTGGATATATAACTCTTATGACCTAACTTTAGTTACCAGCAAAGTAACCTACCCTAAAATTAAGGCTCTAGGAATTAAAAATGTTAAGTATAGTAATTTAATCGGTTTCGATCGCGATTGCTTTAAACTTTATTCAACCCAAGCAGATTTTTTTGAATCACATTACGATTTAGTAGGGGTAGATCCGTTAGTGAAAATTATCTTTCTCGGACGTTTATATCCAGACAAAGGCTGGGATTTTACCTTAGATGCTTTTGAAATGGCAAAAATAGATCTAAGTAAGGTAGCCTTAATCGTTGCGGGAGATGGTCCAATGCGAGAAGAAATAAGATCGCGATTGAGTCGGTTAACTTCTAATTTGTATCTACTCGGTAGAGTATCACCAGAAGATGTTCCTGCTTTGTTAGTTAACTGCGATCTTCACGCAACTACTTCGGAAAAAGAAACCAGAGGCTTAACTATATTAGAAGCATTCGCAGCAGGTATTCCTGTAATTGCTCCTAATTCGGGTGGAGTAGTAGAAAACATCGAACATGGTAGCAACGGATATCTTTATACTCCTGGCGATCGCCAAGATTTTATGACTAAACTTAAAACCTTAATCGAGAATGATGGTTTAAGACAGTCAATGGGCGATCGCGCTTTAGCTTCCGTTGAAGAATACGGTTGGTCACAGGTAATCGAGAATCTAGTCAATATCTGGCTAGAAGCAATTAACACCTCAACAGTTAACAGTCAACAGTCAACAGTTATGGGTCGCGGTATCCTTTAGGGCAACAATTAACAATTAACAATTAACAATCAACAATCAACAATTAACAGTTAACAACAAAATTAATCACTAAAAAACTGTCCTGCCAAGTCGGTAATGTCTGTTTCAGGAATTTCCGATTGCTGCCATTGCGCTACCGTATTTAAACTACCGTTTAAAAACATACTCTGACAAGCACGACGTTGAATTTTACCGCTAGAGGTTTTGGGAATACTGCCCGTTTTAAGCAAGGCTACGGCAAACACATTAGCCATATTTTGTTCTCCTACAGCTAGACGTATTGCACCGACAACTTCCTCCGCATTTAGTTTACGTAAGTTAGTTCGATTGATTTCGTGCGCTATAACTAGTTGTTCTTCTCCATTGACATCGATACTAAAGGCTGCGCCATGATTAGGGCGTAAAGCAGGATGGCAGCTTTCTACTGTTTCTTCGATGTGTTGTGGGTAGTGGTTGCGTCCCCAAAGAATCATCATGTCTTTGATACGTCCTGTGATGTAGAGTTCGCCATCTTGGATAAAACCTAAATCGCCAGTACGAAGATAGGTTTTGTCAGGGTTGTTGGCTAAAGTTGCCCGAAAAGTTGCTTCGGTTTGTTCTTCTCTTTGCCAATACCCTTTACCGATACCACTACCCACAGCCCAAATTTCTCCTACTTCATCGCTGGCGCACTGAACTTTATCGGGATTGACGATAATAATTTCATCTCCCAACCAGGTATGACCACAGCTAACAACCGCTTTAGCATTTGGATATTCGGGGGCGATCGCCACTACCTTATCTTGAGTTAAAGCTGTTTTATCTAAATAGACAACGTTAGGAGATTTTGAAGCATCGATTCCCGTAATAAATAAGGTGGCTTCAGCCATACCGTAACAGGGATAGAAGGCTTCTTTTTTAAATCCACAGGGCGCGTATAGTTCGGCAAACTGTTCTATGGTTTTTGCCCGTACTGGTTCAGCCCCCGTAAACGCTACTTCCCAGGAACTTAAATCTAAACTTCCTCGCTGTTCGTCCGTAACTTTTTGACACAACAGATCGTAAGCAAAGTTAGGGCCACCACTGGTAGTTATTTGATATTTAGACAATGCCTGTAGCCAGAGAAAGGGATTTTGTGCCAGAGCGATCGGTGACATCAACACTGCGGGTAGTCCCGCATATAGTGGCTGCATTACTCCCCCAATCAGCCCCATGTCATGAAACATCGGTAGCCACATCAAAATTTTGCTTTGGGGATGGTGTGCGAAAGATTTATAAATAACTTCTGAATTGTGCAGCACATTACCGTGAGTAACCATTACTCCTTTAGGTTGTCCCGTCGAACCAGAAGTATATTGTAAGAATGCTAAAGTATCGCTGCTAATCTTGGGCATCTGCCATTGCTGATTCAAATCTTTCTCGACTTCATCGCTAGCGATCCAGGGCAAAGCCTTCAGCTTCAATGCTACACCAGGATTGGAGACTAACTGTCCTTTAACGCGATCGGCAAATTCTCGTGTAGTTAGAACAATTGCTGCTTGGCAATCGTCAATACGATCTTGATACTGACTGAGAGATTTAATATGCTGTCGGGGATAGTCGGTAACGGCGATAACTCCAGCATACAGACAACCTAGAAAACTCGCTATAAATTCCAAGCCAGCCGTGTAGGGATAAACTAACAAAGCGCGATCGCCTGGTTTAACTTTGGTTAATAACTTTACCGCGATCGCTTTGGCCTGGAGATCTAATTCTTGGTATGTAATGCTACCAGACTCATTTTCTCCATCGGCTAAAAAGGTATAGGCGGTTTGATAAGGTCGATCTGTCGATTTATCGAGCAGAACATCTATTATGGTGGAATTAGTTACCATTCGTTTACCATTCTTTAAACAATGACTGTAAGATTTCCCTATAATGTAGTCCAATAATGGAGGAAGGTTAACCCGTGGGGAGTATAAAAATTGCAATTGTCGGTGTAGGAAACTGTTCTAGTTCCCTCATCCAAGGAATTGAATATTATAAAGATAAGCAGGCAGATGATGCTATTGGCTTGATGCACTGGGATTTAGGTGGCTATAAGCCATACGATATCCAGGTAGTTGCTGCGTTTGATATCGATCGCCGTAAAGTAGGAAAAGATGTTGCTGAGGCGATTTTTGCTTCTCCTAACTGCACTACTGTTTTTTGTGAAAATGTGCCGAAGACTGGGGTAACAGTACAGATGGGGGCAGTATTAGATGGTGTTGCACCCCACATGAACGGTGCTGATGAAAAATATACTTTTGTAGTTAGCGATCGCTCTCAACCATCAAAAGAAGATGTGGTTAATAGTTTAAAGCAGTCTGGCGCAGAGGTTTTAATTAATTATCTTCCTGTAGGTTCACAAGAAGCAGTAGAATTTTATGCCGAATGCGCTCTCGATGCAGGAGTAGGTTTTGTTAACTGTATCCCCGTATTTATTGCCAGCCAGCCGTTATGGGCAGATAAATTTAAGCGTCACAATATCCCAATTGTCGGTGATGATATCAAGTCTCAATTTGGCGCGACTATCAGCCATCGTACTTTAGTAGATCTTTGTAAAAAGCGTGGCGTTAAAGTCGAGCGTACCTATCAGCTTAACACGGGCGGTAACACCGACTTTCGTAATATGCTCGATCGCTCTCGTTTAGATTCTAAAAAAGAGTCTAAAACCGAAGCGGTACAGGGCGTAATTGCCAAACGTTTGGAAGATGAAGATATTCATGTCGGTCCTAGCGATTATGTACCCTGGCAAAAAGATAATAAGGTAGCCTTTATTCGCATCGAAGGCAAGCTTTTTGGCGATGTCCCGATGAATTTGGAAATGAGGCTTTCTGTAGAGGATTCTCCCAATTCTGCTGGGGTAGTAATCGATGCTATTCGCTGCTGTAAACTCGGCTTAGATCGCGGTATTGGTGGTGTACTGACCGCGCCTTCGGCATACTTTATGAAGCATCCACCCGAACAGTTTACCGATGAAGAAGCTTATCGCATGACCGAAGCATTTATCGTCGAAAAGTAAATATTTGACGATTTTGATGAATTACCAACTTGAATTAAAAAGTTAGATAGTCTAGAGGCTCATCTAGCTTTTTTTTTCAAAAATTTGCAAAATTGCACTATCGATTTTTAGGACAATTTTCCAACTATGGTAATATATTTTATACTTGACGTGCAGCTAGCTAGAAGATAAATGAGCTAGCTAACTGCAAATTAATTTAACCTTATTTAAAAACTATTAATCTTGACCGTTTAATAGTTTTTTTCATTTGCGAAGTAGGCTACAGTTCCAATACCAACAGCCACTATATATCCAGTCAACAGAACTCCAATTAAGGCGATCGCCATAGGTGATAAAGTCATCGTTTTACCTCTAAGTGAATTTGCACCCATAACATAACAATTACGTCAAGTAATTTCAATAAATATTAACGATCCCCCAACATTGTTACAAAGCTTGATAAAAATTTCAGATTTAATTTAAGTAGTTTATTTAGCAGCTTTAGCTTTCATTGGATAGAGAGAAACACTTTTAATCTCGATTGATAATTGAATAGCGATCGCGATCGATATGAGAACATTGAACTAGAGGCGATCGATTATGAGAGAAAAATATTTTAAATTTATGACAATACCAAGCAAATAGTGCGAGTTTGATAATCTACACAGGCAATATACGATCTAAAATTATCCATGCTAAACGGACACATACAACACCTAGTTATTAAATGTAGATAAAAGAAATACTCTTTAGATGGTCGAGAAACTATACAATTAATCGCTAGCAGTATAAGTTAGGTAAGAGACGTAGTAATATGCCCCGTCGCGAAGATCTCCAGAAAATCTTACTTCTTGGTTCGGGTCCAATTGTCATTGGACAGGCGTGTGAATTTGACTATTCGGGAACGCAGGCTTGTAAAGCTTTGCGAGAAGAAGGATATGAAGTAGTTTTGGTCAATTCCAATCCCGCTTCAATTATGACCGACCCAGAAATGGCGAATCGTACCTACATAGAACCTTTAACTCCCGAAATGGTAGAGAAGGTAATCGCTAAAGAAAAACCTGACGCGCTATTGCCGACAATGGGAGGACAGACAGCATTAAATATTGCGGTGTCTTTGGCAAAAAACGGAGTTTTAGATAAGTATGGTGTAGAACTGATCGGGGCAAAATTACCAGCTATTGAAAAAGCCGAAGATCGACTTCTATTCAAAGAAGCAATGGAAAAAATTGGCGTTCCCATGTGTCCGTCGGGTATTGCTAATAATTTAGAAGAGGCTAAAAAAATAGCAATAGAAATCGGCAGCTATCCTTTAATTATCCGACCGGCATTTACTTTAGGGGGTACGGGTGGCGGTATTGCCTATAATCAAGAAGAATACGAGGAAATTTCCGCAGCAGGAATCGAGGCTTCCCCCGTCGATCAGATTTTAGTCGATAAGTCCTTGTTGGGTTGGAAGGAATACGAATTAGAAGTAATGCGGGATCTGGCAGATAACGTGGTAATTATCTGTTCGATTGAAAATATCGATCCGATGGGTGTACATACAGGAGACTCTATTACTGTCGCCCCAGCCCAAACTCTTACAGATAAAGAATACCAGCGTTTGAGAGATTATTCTTTAGCAATTATTCGCGAGATAGGGGTAGAAACAGGGGGGTCTAATATTCAGTTTGCGATTAATCCTATTAACGGGGAAGTAATTGTGATTGAGATGAACCCTCGCGTATCTCGTTCTTCGGCGTTAGCTTCCAAAGCGACAGGCTTTCCTATTGCTAAATTTGCAGCCAAGTTAGCCGTCGGCTATCGTCTCAATGAAATTTATAACGATATTACCCAAAAAACTCCTGCTTCTTTTGAACCTACTATCGACTATGTAGTGACCAAAATTCCTCGCTTCGCCTTTGAGAAATTTCCTGGAACTAAACCGATCCTGACAACTCAAATGAAGTCGGTAGGCGAAGCTATGGCAATCGGTAGAACCTTTAACGAATCTTTTCAAAAAGCTTTAAGATCTTTAGAAACCGATCGCTATGGCTTTGGTTGCGATCGCCAGGAAACTTTACCTTCAATTCCCCAAGTGCGTTCTAGTCTACGTACGCCAAACCCTGAAAGAATTTTTAGCATTTATCAAGGCTTTAAGCTAGGGATGACCCCTGAAGAGATCCATCAACTTACGGCGATCGATATCTGGTTTCTCGATAAGATGCAGGAATTGCTGTTAACCGAGAAGTTTCTCAGGGGTACGGGGCTGAAAAAAATCTCAGAGTCACAGATGCGCTATGTCAAACAGCAGGGATTTAGCGATCGCCAAATTGCCTTTGCCACTAAAACTACCGAAGATAAGGTACGGGCATATCGTAAAGAGTTAAATGTTTTACCCGTATACAAACTGGTAGATACTTGCGCTGCGGAATTTGAAGCTTATACTCCTTATTATTACTCTACCTACGAGTCGGGAGAATCAGAAATTACCCCTTCAGATAAATCAAAGGTAATGATTTTGGGCGGTGGACCAAACCGTATCGGACAGGGAATTGAGTTTGACTATTGCTGTTGTCATGCAGCCTATGCCCTTTCGGATGCAGGATACGAAACCATTATGGTTAACTCTAATCCCGAAACTGTATCCACCGATTACGATACGAGCGATCGCCTTTATTTTGAACCGTTGACTAAAGAAGATGTGTTAAATATCATCGAGGCTGAAAACCCCGCAGGAATCATCGTTCAGTTTGGCGGGCAAACTCCGTTAAAGCTGGCACTGCCTTTAGAGGAATATTTAGCCGATGTTCCCGATACTAAGATCTGGGGAACGTCACCAGATTCGATCGATGCTGCTGAAGATCGCGAGAGATTCGAGCAAATATTACGGGAACTAGACATCAAACAACCAGCAAACGGGATTGCTCGTAGTTATGAACAATCTCTTGATATTGCTAACCGTATTTCCTATCCTGTAGTAGTGCGTCCTTCTTATGTATTAGGCGGGAGGGCGATGCAAATTGTCTATTCCGATGCCGACCTCAAGCACTACATGACCTATGCAGTAGAGATAGAACCAGAACGCCCGATCTTAATCGATAAATTTTTAGAAAATGCGATCGAGGTTGATGTCGATGCCCTTTGCGACCAAACGGGTAAAGTAGTCATCGGTGGCATTATGGAACACATCGAACAAGCGGGAATACATTCAGGAGATTCAGCCTGTTCGATTCCCTATAACTCTTTACCCGAATCGGCGATCGCAACAATCCGCGACTGGACGCAGAAACTAGCCAAGGCTTTGAAGGTAGTAGGGTTGATGAATATTCAGTATGCAGTACAGGGGGAACAGGTATACATTATTGAAGCAAATCCCCGCGCTTCTCGTACTGTTCCTTATGTATCTAAAGCAACTGGTGTTCCTTTGGCAAAGGTCGCATCTTTAGTAATGTCGGGAAAAAGTTTAGAGTCTTTAGGCGTAGTCAGTGAAACCATACCCAAACACATTGCCGTTAAAGAAGCTGTGTTGCCGTTTAATAAGTTTCCTAGTACCGATACCCTTTTAGGTCCTGAAATGCGCTCTACAGGCGAAGTAATGGGCATAGATAGCGATTTTGGTAAGGCTTTTGCAAAAGCTGAAATTGGCGCGGGAGTCGATCTGGCTTTAACGGGAACGGTTTTTGTTTCGATGAATGAACGAGACAAAAAAGCGATCGTGCCTGTAGTGCAAGACTTTATCGAGCTTGGTTTCAAAATAGTTGCGACATCGGGAACGCAAAAGGCACTACGAGACAACGGGATCGAAAACGTAGATCTGATTCTTAAGTTACATGAAGGTCGTCCCCACGTCATAGATTCGATCAAAAATAATCAAATTCAGCTAATTATCAATACGCCTACAGGAGAAGAATCGCAAACAGATGCCCAATTGATTAGAAGGATGGCAGTAGATCATAAACTACCAATTATTACTACCATTGCGGGGGCAAAAGCGACAGTGGCAGCGATTCGTTCGTTAAAGTCTGAACCTTTAGAGGTTAAAGCTTTACAGGAGTATATTTAAGGAGTAAGGAGCAAGGAGTAAGGAGCAAGGAGTAAGGAGCAAAACAATTTTTCCTGCTTCTTTTCCTACTACACCAACAAAAAATAACTTATATGAAATATTTTTAAGTTTGCTACAAACCGAAGGCGGTAATCAGTAATTAGTTTAGATCGCACAATTGAAACATCAGACTTTAGATCGGGTTTTTTCGCCGTTTGAAGTGAAGGACGCTTCACAATAGAAAAATTCTTGAAAATTCCTTGTCTTTGTGTTACCCTATATCATCATAATGTCTATGTTACATCGATTTTACAATCTCTATAGCATCAGCCAATTGCTTTTTTCAATATTTTCGACATTCTCCAATATCGATCTGTTTAATAATTGTAGTTTATTTACTCTGCAATTATTAAACAGAATATTATTGACAGATTTGTTTAAACTGTTCGATTTCAATAATTACCTGTTCTAATTCAAAAAGGGCTTTTGCTTTAAATTCTACAGCTTGAGCTTCATAATTAGACTGCTGTTTATTAGCAATATTGCTTGTAGTTAAATTAGCAGCTTTTTGATTCAATTCTGGCGAATGGTTGTAATCTTCTTCGCTCTTTGCGCGATCGAGTACCTCACCTGATAATGTTTCTCTGTCTTTTTCAAGCTCTAAATCTTCTGATTCTAAATTATGAACTTTTCGCTCCGTACTTTTAAAATTAATCATATTACATTTAACATAACATTGAATTACATACTATTTAATTTAATGCTTATTATCCGTGTTTAAGATCACAGTTCCAAATAATTACACTGTCTAAACTAAAAGCGCAATAGTCTACGATCGCGAAGCTTTTAAATCGATATTAATAGATTAATAATTTGGATCGTTATTACAACCTATAAATAGGTATAATTAAAAGCTTATTTAATATAGAATTCGATCGATAGATAAACTATTTATCTCCTAATCAACTTATGCCTCGTCATCTAACATATAAATCTTATTTAGATTTACAGCGTTTGTTATCAGTACAAACTAAAAAGATCGGAATAATTTTGCAAGAAGCTGATTTAATAACTGACAGCGAAATTAGATCGGCTTTACAAATTCAAGTTAGCACTCCTCACCTAAAGCTCGGCGAGATTCTAGCACAGCAGAATTCAATTAAATCTGAAACTGCGGATTTTTTTGCCCGAGAGTGGTCGAAAATAGTTATACAGCCAGAAAAAGAGGCTCTAGGCTACTATTTAAAACAGGCTGCTCTGCTCGATCGCGAACAAATTGAATTTATTTTGAGCGAACAAAGATCTACAGGGATACGTTTCGGTACAATCGCAGTATTTCAAGGGTTTTTAAAATCAACTACTTTAGATTTTTTCTTGGCGAATTTATTTCCCGAAGAGCTATACGTATCGCCTTTTATCAATATGTATCGATCGCCAGACTCTCAAATCGAACCAAACAGTGATCGCTAATATCTAACTAAACTATTGTTTAAGAGTTTCGAGATCTAATTACTGCATTGCTCGATCGTTTATTTGAATACATTTAAATTTAATGCTTCTGGTTCACCCATCCACGAAGCATAATCAGTGTGGTCTTTCAAGTTGTTGCCCGTCAGAGGATGAATCAAAATTTTTAGACCCTTTCTATTAAGAGCTAACCAGGTCAGTAAATCGGTGTGTTGGTTGCGATCGAAGGCAAGTTGACAACTCCAGCAGGGATGAGGACCAATCGGCTTGTGGTGCATCCGACCCACCGTAACCCCGAATCTCTTACCTGCCTCCTCACACAACAATCGGGCTGTCTGGGTCGTCGATTCATCAAAATAAACGTGAGCGTGATATTCGGCGATCGAGTCAATATCTTGAAATTCCATATTTTAATTACTGCATTGCTTGACTACTTATTTATATTTTCGAGTTCTAATAGCTGAAGGGTTTTAGGATCTCGTTCACCTTGGAAATATTTATCGAGAACACGGACAAACACCGAATCTGTGGCAACTTCAGAAAACAACGTCATCGAAGATTTAAGTTTAAGATTGTCAGGATAGCCAAAGATTTCTGAAACTGCTTTTCCTTCAACTTCTAAAACTGTGTTGGCACATTCTAAAAGTCTCGATCCTAGAACGGGATGATTTAAATATGCTAAAGCTTCTTCTCTGCTTTTTATAGCGTAGTATTTTGAAGTTGTACTCTGTGCCAATCCATCAAGCTGCGGAAATATGTACCACATCCAATGCGATCGCTTACTACCATTTTTTAGCTCTTTTAGAACGCAGTCATAGACTTTTTCTTGTGCGCTAATAAAGCGATTTAAGTTAAACCGATTGTTGGGATCGTGTTTGTCACTTTTTACCATGCTGATAATAATTTAATGTGAGTAATTAAGTCACAATATAGATTACCCGTCTAGATCGCCTTCCATGACGGTAGAGAGTGCTTTAGCCGTGGTTTCTTTAAACTCTTTGACATCTACACGATTTAAAGTGATTATTGCTGCAATCATACATAGTGCTTGAATGATAAACACTAAACCATAAGCTAGAAGGGGAGTTGTAAAAATACCCTTTCCGATATCTAAGATAACTCCACCAATTAAGGTAGCTAAACCCCTAGACATCGCTTGAGCTAGTCCCCACGCGCCAATAAAAGTACCAGCGGTTTCAGCAGCAGTCAAATCCAACATCAGGCTAATTCCACCGACGGTAGCTATTCCCGCAGCGATGCCAAACAACACCATTGCCGACTGCAGCATTTTTGGCTGTTGAGTAAAGCCAGCTAAAATAATTGTTCCAAAACAAACTGCAACTAAAATACAGCCAATTTTGGTAGTTAGCTTTTTGCCCAATGCAGGAACAATCAAAAATCCTGTCACGCTATAGCCAAGTAAAATACCAATTCCCCAAAAGGCGTTAAGCATAGTAGTCTCGCCGATACTCATACCAAAGACTTCACCACCGTAGGGTTCTAGTACCGCCTCCTGCATAAACAAGCCGATAGTTAAAATCGATAAAAAAGTAAAAAAGATCCCTGTTTGACGACTGGTAGTAAGAACTGCGATCGCTTTACCAATACTAATACTATCTTCTCTCTTGGTGGCAGTCTTGCTATTAAAGCGCGAATATTTCTTTTCTACTCCCCAGGTAGCGATAAGAGCCAAAGCCAATACAACAAAAGGAACTAAGCTAAAGACAAAATTTATTGGTGGCTGTAAAACATCTAAAGGAATATTACCTGCACTGATTCCTTCAGCTTCAATCTGTTTAAAAACAATACTGCCTGTTACCCCACCTATTACAATTCCTACCATCAACATCGACCAAACGATCGCAATTAATTTAGAACGCCTCTCTTCTTCGGTAATATCTACCAGCAAAGCCGTAAAGGGTGTAGAGCTACAGCTTACCGCCAAGCCATAAATTGCCATAATTAAGCACAATAAGGCACTCCAGCCGATAGTTTGACTATTCCACAACCATCCGCCACTATTTTCTACCACTGCTCCCAACTGCCATACAGCCTGCACTGCTAAAAACACTGCCAAACCAAAAATAGCCGTTCCTAATAAAACGTAATTAGTGCGATGTTTACCCAATAGGGGTCGATTATCCGATAGCTGTCCGAACCATACCCGCGCAGGAGAGACGAATAAAGAAGTAGCTAAAATTCCTCCCGTAATAGTTGCAGGAATCCCCAATTCGCTAATCATGACTCGATTCAATACAGCCAGAGTCAGCACCGCCATGATACCTAGTCCCATGTTAAATAAGCCCAGGCGAAAGACGGTTAATATTCCTATCTGTCGTTTGGGGTGAATATTGGTAGGGTTGGATTCAGAAAAATCTTCAATAGTCATTTTTAGAGAGTGTTTGTAAATAAAAGATCGAGTTGCTGAAATACGAAAGTATTAAAATTTTACTATTTCCCTATCTTCCCGACTCCGCCGATTTTCAACTCCTGCACTCTATCTTCGGTATTTCTTTACCTAGCTACTAGTCGCAACTCTTAAGATTTACTTTACAAACAGTTTCTTAACAAGGTCAATCAAACTTATAAGTTTTTTTACCAAACAATAATATAGCGATCGCCTGTTGGTTAGTGCGATCGCTAATGTTTATTCAGTTAGCGTTGCTGAATCGAGATATAAATCCGCCCCCCAACCCCCAATACTAGGAGAGTATAAATAACTTCAGGTTCTCTGGTATTAAAGTATTTAAGAGGGATTTAGAAATCAGCAACGCCATTCAGTTAAATTTGGTTAGCTTAGTCTAGAGCAAACACATGAAATGCTACTCCACCATTAGCTTCAAGACTGAAGTGAGGTAAATTATCCTGGATGTAGTTTACTTCGTTCTGGTCTACCGTAAACAAATGCGATCCTGTACCATTGTTAAGCATTCTATATACTGGTAGAGTTTCTATGTTTTCTGGTTCAGATTCAAAGGCATAGTACTTAATATCTTCAAAGGCGTAGTTAGGTAAATTATCGAGGATATAGTTTTTCTCGTTGTCATCCATAGTGTATAGATGCGCTCCTGTTTCAGTATTGAAGAAGCGATAAACTGGCTTAACTCCCTCGATCGCTTCTCCAGTTAGAGTATCGCGATCGTCATTAAGTACGGTGTATTTTTCTGCCTCATAAGCGTAATTTAAGCTGCCACTAGCACTTTGAGTTTTGATGTAGTTAATTTCATTAACATCAGAAGTATAGAGGTGAAACCCTTTTTGATATTGGTAGAATCTATGTACCTCTGTTAGTTGAAGGCTTGGTTCTACTGATTCCTCGACCACTGGTTCTTCGACTACGGGAGTTTCAGTGACTGGTTCTTCGACTACGGGAGTTTCAGTGACTGGTTCTTCGACTACGGGAGTTTCAGTGACTGGTTCTTCGACTACGGGAGTTTCAGTGACTGGTTCTTCGACTACGGGAGTTTCAGTGACTGGTTCTTCGACTACAGGAGTTTCAGTGACTGGTTCTTCGACTACAGGAATATCACTATCGCCAATTGTTTCTACATCGCTAGATAAATTTTGCTCGGCAAAGTATTCGTAAGCACCTAAATCGACTGTCTCGTTGATGGTGCGAATATTGCCAATGATGTCGGTATCTTCAGCAACAAAATCACTGTAGCCTATATCTATAGCAGGTGAATTAGATTTTAGTCTCAAGTCTCCAGATTCTAAATCGGCAAATTGAGGATTGCGGTCGATAATTTCTTCACCAACATATCCACCTTCAACAATGCTATGGCTGACAAAAGTATCGGCATTATTATTTATGATAGGTGTTGAGGATAAATCATTGGTAGCTATATTTGACCAGAAAATGCTGTTAACGTAAGTAGGATTAGCTCCACTTCCCTGACTATAGACAGCAGCACCGCTTTCGGCTAGATTATTAGCAAACGTAAGGTTGACTCCAACCGCACTAGCGTCATAATTATAAATTGCTCCTCCTCTCTTACTGCTGTTACCATCGAAAATGCTGTTAACTATAGTTGAATCGTTGTTGGTATCGTAACTATAAATTGCTCCTCCATCAGATCCCGCTTTATTGGAACTAAATATAGTATCGATCGTATTAAAGCTAGTTGAATAGCTGGTGTACAAAGCACCTCCACCATCTTCAGCAATATTGCTAAAGAAAGTACCGCCATCGATAACTAAATTGCCAGAAGAACTATATATTGCACCACCGCTACCCTCAGCCATGTTGCCATTAAAAATGGTATTGGTAAGAATAGAGTTACCATAATTATAAAAACCGCCTCCATAGTAGGCTGTATTATCAATAAAGCTGACATTGATAAATTGGTTTAAACCATCGTTAACGTATACTCCGCCACCGTCATCACTTGCACTATTGTTTCTAATAGTTAGATTGGCAAAAACAGCATAGCTTTGTTCGGCGTATATACCGCCTCCAGAATCATTATTGTTACTATACTCGTCGGCATTTCCAGCAGCGATAGTAAAACCATCGAGAATAGTGCTGCTAGTAGTGTTGCTAGTTTTTACTACGTGATAGCTATTGTCTCTTTTATCGCCGACAGTACCAATATCGCCACTAAGAACTGTGAGATTATCTTCTGGTTTTCTTTGATTTAAAGTGGTTTCATTCCCTGCAAAACCACCATAGATAGCAACGCCATTTTTCAAGTCAAAGCTAATTTCACGCGCCTGTTCGTCAGATTGTGAAGTCGGCTTGTATATTCCTTCTGCTACCCATATTTTACTACCAAAAGGTGCAGCAGCGATCGCATCTTGCAAGTCTGTATAGGCGTTTGTCCAAGATTTACCGTTATCAGATCCCTTAGCATCTTTATCTACATATATAACTACCGACTCATCCAACAGGCTAGGCATCTCAGGTGCAGTACCGCCCGAACCTTCATAAGCTCCCAAATCTACGGTATTATTTACAATACGCTCATTACCTGCTAAATCGATATTATAATTAGCGATCGCATCATTATTACCGATATTTAATACAGGAGAATTATTAGCTAGTCTAAAATCAAAGCGATCGGGATCGATAAACGAAGGATCGACAGTAACAATATTTTCTCCCTCGTATCCTTCTTCTACTATACTGTTATTGATTATTGCATTAGTTTCTTCTGAACTATCAGTAAGCTTATTCTTAGCAAAGCTATCGTTATCCCAAATAATGCTATTGATAATAGTGGGAATGTAATTCTCGTCAGGTACTTCACTTTTTATAGCTGCCTCAAATCGGCTTTGATTATTAGTGAAGGTGCTATTAACAACTTTGGTATTTGAGTAATTATTATAAATACCACCTCCATCGAGACTGATGTTACCTTCAAATATGCTATTGGCTACTATAGGATTATTATTATCGTAATAATAATATTCACTGTTGTATAGACCTCCGCCATAGCTTTCTGCAATATTATCTTTAAAAACTGTTCTATTTATAGTTGAATTACTACCGTAGTCGTTGTAAATTCCTCCACCTTCTTTTGCACTATTGCTGAGAAAATTAGAGTTAGTTATTTCAGGATTACTATCATAATTAAATATTCCGCCACCACGATATCTACTGTAGTTACCACCAAAAGTAACTTCATTTAAAGATAAATTACTAGAATAATTATATAAACCTCCTCCATCATCATCTGCTGAATTATTGAAGAAGAAAACATTAGTCAGTTGATGCTGGCTATTCCTGCTATAAAATCCGCCTCCATCTTCTGCTTTGTTATTAGCAATAATTAAATTTTTGAGAATAGCATTTCCGTTATCGCTATAAATTCCACCTCCTTTATCCCTATTAGAACTATAGCTATCAGCGTTACCATTAGTAATAGAAAAGCCATCTAAGACAGAGCTAGTAGTAGTATTGCTAACATCAACTACATGATAAATATTGTTTTCTATATTGCCTGGAGTACCGATATCACCACTTAATTCAGTTGTATTTATGATAATATCTCTTTGGTTTATATTAGTTTCATTACCAGCAAAACCACCATACATTTTGACACCGTTTTTTAGAACAAAACTAATTTCGCGGTTTATGCCTGTAGTTGGCTTGTAAATACCTTTTGCAACCCAAACTTCATCTCCTGCTTGAGCTTCACTTATAGCTGTTTGTAAATTGGTATAGGCATCTTCCCAAGAAGTTCCATTATTAATTCCTTCAGCATTAAGATCGACAAAAATAGTAGCCATAAATATACTGCTAATAACAACATAATAAACTACTACATTTTATTTATTCAGAATAATATTGCCTGTGATCTTGTTGCTATTTATAGGTTAGTAAAAATGGCATATTTTTTAAAAAAGGTATGACTAACATTAATTTTTAAAAGTTACAAAAGACTTGCTATTTTGAGTAGTTTTGGTAAACGGTATAATTTGTTCTGCGGTATCATTAACTGCGATCGCTCTCGATCTTAACTGAAATGCTGTCAGGCGATCGCATCCCCCGCCGTAAGGCATCGCTCTCTAAATAAATTCTACTTTGCCTACCATTTCTGATGGCTCTAATAATTCCCAAATTAGAATCAAGCCTTTGATTATTTCTCCAATAGACTTATTGCTCTGATAGCTATAAACAATCCCACAATGGTTTGAATTAGCTTGATTTATTCTCAAAAAATCTGTATCTTGAGTAAAAAGGACTCTGTTTTGAGATCTGACAAACTCTAACTGAACTTCATCTGATACGCCAATTAGAGATTGTTCTTCGTTTCAATCCTTGTGCAATTGCATTCGCTACATTTTCATCCAGATGAAATTTAATCTTTTCAGCCATTGAAGTCTTTAAGCTTCTGTTGGATTAAAGAAGGAGTTTTCGCCTGTAACTCCCGAACATATTTCTGATCTTCTTTAATATGTTGTCTAATATCCTTAAGATGATCGTGATAATAAGCTAAAGCAGCGTATACATCAGATAAATTGATACTTGGATAGTTTGATACAATTTCGTCTGGTGACATACCCAGTTTTTCATGCCTGATTACAATATCTTGTACCTTGATTCTATGTCCTGCAATCCGAGGTTTACCTCCACAAATTCCAGGAGTTATTTCAATATGTTCTGTAATTATTGGTAATTGAGGCATCTTATTTGCTAGGCATTAATATTTATTATTACAGTACAACTAACTTTTTCAAATTATCTGCAAATTATTTTAAATATCAATCCTGTTTTCTCAAAGACCCAAACAGTATCTAACAGCAGTTTCAACTTCACTCATCTTCTTCTCAATCAAACTTCCTGCTGGTTTTGGTGTAAATCTGGCTGCATCCAAAGAACGAATCTGAAAACAGAGAAAGACAGTTTCTAAAGGAAGTCCGCTTTCTACCGTAGTTACTCGCACGTTGGTAGGATAGTCTCTGCTTATGTTTTCTCCTTTTGTTCCCACAACAACCGTGACTACTAGAGGTAGCTGATTTATAGTGTCGATAGATAAAACCAAAACTGGTCTTTTTCCAGCTTGTTCTCTTCCTTGTACTGGATTAAGGTTGACAAAATAAATCTCTCCTCGCCTGATACTCACCTCTATGTCAAGCCATCCATTTCGATAACAGAAAATTCTCGATTTATATCTTTTATTTCTGCTTGAATTTCCTTATCTTCAGCCATTTCTTTTAGTTGTGTTTCCCAATTTATATCTTTCTTTCTTTCTTTTTTTGCCCTATTTTTAGTCAATAGTAAAAAATCTAAAACTTCTCTAACAAGAACATCGGGGGCTTCTTCTATTTCTCTAATCAACCGTTGTTTCTCGTTCATAATTTGATATTCGATGCTCTTCTTACGGGAAATCTAACTTTATTCTTGTATGTGCGATCGCTCCATCGTGGTGGGCGATCGCCTAGTAGTAATTACTCTTTACCCAACTTCAACACTGCCATAAAAGCTTCTTGCGGTACGTCTACAGTACCGATCGCCTTCATGCGTTTTTTACCTTTGGCTTGCTTTTGTAGTAGTTTTTTCTTACGAGAAATATCACCGCCGTAACATTTTGCTAGTACATCTTTACGCAAAGCGGGAATGTGTTCGCTGGCGATAACTTTTGCACCAATAGCAGCCTGAATTGGCACTTTGAACTGGTGGCGGGGAATTAATTCTTTGAGCTTCTCGGTTAATGCTCGACCCACATAATAGGCTTTATCCCTATGCACGATAGTTGATAGAGCATCTACAGGGTCTTTGTTTACCAGAATATCCAATTTAACTAGATGATCCGAGCGATAGCCTAGCATTTGATATTCCATACTCGCATAACCTTTAGTGCGGGACTTCATCTGATCGAAAAAGTCGGTAACTACTTCAGCTAGAGGAAGTTCGTAAATCAAGCAGGTACGATTCTGGGTAAAGTACTTCATGTCTTTGAAGATTCCCCTTCTGGTTTGGCACAAGTCCATTAAAGTACCGACAAAGTTTTCGGGAGTAATAATTTCTACCTTAATATAAGGTTCTTCAATTTTTTCTCGCTGCTGTGGATCTGGTAACAGACTAGGATTATCAATTTCCATTACCTCACCCTCTATAGTCGTGACGCGATAAATTACCGAAGGTGCAGTAGTAATCAGTTCGAGGTCATATTCTCGCTCCAGTCTTTCTTGAACGATCTCCATATGTAATAGTCCCAAAAAACCACAGCGGAAACCAAAGCCCATCGCGCTAGAGGTTTCGGGTTCGTAAGAAAGAGCAGCATCATTGAGCTTGAGCTTGTCTAAAGCTTCTCTAAGATCTGGATACTGATCGGAGTCGGTAGGGAACAAGCCACAAAAGACCATCGGTTTAGCCTCTGTGTAGCCAGGTAAAGGTTTGGGGGCAGCAGCATCTACCAAAGTAATGGTGTCGCCGACGCGAGCATCTTCTACAGCTTTGATTGCAGCAGCAAAGTAGCCTACTTCTCCCGCATGAAGTTCATCTACTTCTACCTGAGTGGGAGCGAGAACCCCAAGCTCGTCAATTACATATTCTTTACCTGATGCCATGAGACGTACATTATCGCCCCGTTTTATTTTGCCATCCATAACGCGGAAATAAACAATTACCCCGCGATAGGCATCGTAATAGCTGTCAAAGATTAAGGCTCGTAGTGGTTGGTCAACCGTATCTTGAGGTGGCGGTACTAGCTGGACGATGGACTCTAAAATATCATCGACTCCCAAACCGATTTTAGCTGAAGCCTGAATGATATCGGTACAGTCTAAGCCTACTACTTCTTCAATTTCTTGAGCGACGCGCTCGGGTTCTGCTCCTGGCAAATCGATTTTATTTAATACGGGAATGATCTCTAGCTCGTTTTCTAAGGCTAGATAGACGTTAGCTAGGGTTTGTGCTTCGACACCCTGGGAAGAATCTACTACCAGCAATGCACCTTCACAAGCAGCTAAGGAACGAGACACTTCGTAAGAAAAATCTACGTGACCTGGAGTATCGATTAAATTTAAAACATATTGCTGTCCGTCTTTGGCAGTGTAATTCATTCGAGCTGCCTGTAGCTTGATGGTAATTCCTCGTTCTCGCTCCAAGTCCATGTTGTCGAGGAATTGTTCTTTCATCTGCCTCTGGGCTACAGTACCAGTATCTTGCAACATCCGATCGGCTAGGGTAGATTTACCGTGATCGATGTGGGCAATAATTGAGAAGTTGCGAATGCGAGAGACGGGAACGTCAGTCATAAAAGTTTATATGGGTTAAAAATATTTAAAATTAAGTATTTTGTATCTCTGTAAAGAGCGAATATTTTAATTACGCGCTATCTTCATAGGTATTATAAGTACAAACAAGAACTGAACTGTAATTCGTACCCGCACTTGTTTGCCTTTACAGGAAAGCTAAAGCTCGTGCCTGTGTCTAAACTATTGTAATGTTCATCTTTACCTATTTACTAGTATGATTGCAGATTTTATAGAAGTTAAGTTGTTTTGGTATCGGGTTGAGGTGTAATAGGTAAAATAAAAGTAAATCTAGGAACAATGTCGATGAATGACGATCTATCAATTAAACAGCCAATTTCTAATTCCAACCAAGGAGAATCACTATCTCAAGATTCTTTAAATACAGAGTCTAGAACTAAAGACAAAGTTAAAGTATCTATCGATTTAGATTTAGAAGTTCTAGAGCAAATTCAACATTTAACCAACGATCCAGGTAGAGTAATTGAAACAGCAATCAAACAATGGCTTAGGGGTGAAAGAAACGGCGATACCGATCTAACGCGCACTTTCCAACGTAATCCTCCCGTACCGCCACAAGGAGAATGGAATGATTAAAACAAGGGTTAATTGTTTTTGAGCGTCGTTCGATGTCACTACATAAGAGATATCTATAGGTTATAGTTTCAGAATAGAGTCGATTTTTAGTTTAACTCTAATGAAATATAATCTGCTTACCAATGCTCCCTAGATTTAATTCAAAACTTAATAGTAATAGCACTATGTCAGTCGGCGAAATTGAATGGCAGCGTTTGGGAGCAGAATTAGTTTTTACTCAAGACATTGTAGGAAACTACCTTTCTTTTTGGTGGGCGAAGGCTGAAGAATATGGACTATATGGCGATCGCCATAGTCCGAAGAATTTGACCAGCGAATTTGCGCCTGTAGATCCTCAGTCATATTTGGAAAAAATTCGCCGTGTTATTAAACGTCGTTTACCCGAACAATGCTATTGTCTATTTCGTTCGGATTCGACTTCCTATTCTTTTGAGCTAGTAATTAGTCCGATACTACCACCCCAAGGCGAACCTCAAACGGTTTTAGTTATGGGGCATTTATTAGAGAAAGCAGAAATGTTTTCTTTTGCCGAAGATGAAGCACCAGCAACTATATATAGCTATCAAAAACTCTTAAATCAGGTAGTTCGTCAAATTCGCCGAAGCTTAGATCTAGCGACTATTTATCAACAGACGGTTAATAACGTTGGTTCGACTTTTGCCGTCAGTCGTTGTTTGGTATTAGAAGCTTGTAACAAAATCGCGCCTTTATCGGTAGAGGCAGAATATTGTCGTGATGAATATGATTCAACGACCAAATACCAGATTAATTGGCTCGATGAAGCTCATTTACAGCAAGCACTGTTAGTTAATTATCCTGTAGCAGTGGATCTGATCGAATCCGATAGTTTACAGCGCAAGTCTGTTTTGGCAATATCTACCAACTATAATAGCGAAAATAATATCATAATCTGCTTGCAGCAGTGCGATCGCTATCGCCATTGGACTACGGCAGAGATGGAAATGCTGCGAGAAATTGCCGAACAGGTAGAAGCAGCCCTATCTTTGGCAAAGCTATATCGTGAAGTAGAGCAGGCAAGCATTCAAGCAGAAGAGGCAAACCGTCTCAAGAGTGATTTTCTGGCAAATACTTCTCACGAACTTCGTACTCCCCTCAACGGGATCATTGGATTTCTCAAGCTGTTGCTAGAAGGGATGGCAGACGATCCCGAAGAACAACACGAGTTTATTGAAGAAGCATACAAGTCTTCAATTCATCTGCTCAATTTAATTAACGATATTTTAGATATTGCCAAAATTGAAGCGGGCAAAATGGAATTGGAGTTTAATGAGATCGAACTAGAAGAACTATTGCAAAACGTAGATAATCTAATTCACACTCAAGCAGAACAAAAGGGTCTTAGTTTTCAAATAAAGTATCCTGCTACCCTTACTCCCGTAACTCTTTACGGCAACTATCAACGCCTACTTCAAGTAATGTTAAATTTAGTCGGCAATGGGATTAAATTTACTCAAGAAGGAGGAATTCTTATCAGTGCTGAAGTAAATAATAAAAAGCTAGAATTTCAGGGTATAGAATTTCCAGGTACGGTTAAAATTAGCGTCGCCGATACGGGTATTGGAGTTTCGCTAGAAAAGCAAAACAAACTATTTGAAAATTTTTATCAGGTTGACGGTTCGCGAACTAAATCCTACGGCGGTACTGGTTTGGGGTTGGCTATTTCCCAAAAGCTCGTAGAAGCAATGGGAGGAAGCATTTCTTTTTACAGTATGGGAGAAGATCTAGGTTCTACGGTTACGTTTACCGTACCTTTAAGCCACTTACCCGTAATTAAAACGGTACAAAGCGAGGGATAAGTAGAGCTTTGCAGACGCAACTTAAGTAACCCTGACTAACTTTAAATCTTTGTAAAATAATAAGTACATAGATAAAAAATTAGAGCTAAATGTTGCCCAAAGAAGATTTATTAAAGCGTGTAGAGAACAAAGAAGAAATTACTCGCGTTATTGACAAAGCGGATCGCGCAATTAAAAATTGGGAGGTAGTCGTTACAGATTTTTTATCTCCCCCTGTACTAGCAGAGGTACAGTCTATCTTTCAAAATTTAACCGAAATTGAGGCTTTAGCGTGGGGTGGCTATCCTCAAGCGGAAAGACAGCGCATTGGCTTGTCTCGTCCCGATATTCCTTTGGATGAGTCTCAAGTCGAACTGGCTGCTTTGGATATTGCGGGCAACTTTCTCTTCGATCCTGCTACTCATAGAGATTTTCTTGGTTCTATTTTAGGTACGGGTATTGTTCGCGAAAAAGTCGGAGACATCATTGTCTTGGGTGAAAGAGGCGCACAGGCGATAGTCGTTCCAGAAATGGTAGAGTTTTTAACTTCTGCTTTGACTCAGGTGCGATCTGTAGCGGTTAAAACCCAACAAATTGAATTTAGTGAATTGAAGATTCGCCCACCCCAAAAGAAAGAAATGACTACCGTAGAAGCCTCAATGCGCCTCGATGCGATCGCCTCGGCTGGCTTTGGAATCTCTCGCAGCAAAATGTCTGATGCAATTTCTCATAAAGATGTTCGCGTCAACTGGAAGGAAGTCACCCAGTCGAGTTACAACGTTAAACAAGGCGATCTGATTGCAGTCAGAGGTAAGGGTAGATTGGAAGTCGGTGAAGTATCGGTAACTAAAAAACAACGCTATCGTGTCCATTTGGTGCGGTATAAATAAAAATATCTTGTAAAGGACAATGCTATTTGTCCCTGCTTCTAAATTGTAAGGGCGAATAACCATTATTGTAGGGGCGAATGGTTATTCGCCCCTACCTCACAAAATTACGTTATCTAAATAATTAAACTTATGACCACAACTCCATCTTCACCAACCGATGAACTAAAATATGGCGAAAGAGCGATCGCTGAAGGCGAATTAATTACCTTTCCTAATCCTAGAATCGGTCGTAAATACAATGTTAGTATTACCCTGCCAGAGTTTACCTGTAAGTGTCCGTTTTCTGGCTATCCTGATTTTGCCACCATTTACATTACCTACTCTCCTGATGAGACGGTTATGGAATTGAAAGGCTTGAAGCTATACATTAATAGCTATCGCGATCGCTATATTCCCCATGAAGAAGTAGTAAATCAAATCTTGGATGACTTCGTAGCTGCTTGCGATCCTCTTGAAGCTACTGTCAAAGGTGATTTTACCCCCAGAGGCAACGTTCATACGGTAATTGAAGTACATCATCAAAAATCGTAAATTTATTGCTCGAAATCCATTACAATACATGAGTAAAGATTTGTTAACCAAACTAGACAAGAGGTATAGTAATGGCACTAGAAGAAATTACCCCTAGCGTCGATCCCAAACTCGAACAGCCAAAATTCGGCTTTAACTCATATGCCGAACGTTTAAATTCTCGTGCAGCCATGATTGGTTTTGCAGCTATCTTAATTATCGAATATGTAACGGGAAAAGGATTGTTAGCTTGGTTGGGATTGCGCTAAAAAGATAAAGAAGTATAGTTATAGTCATTCCACAAGCAAGAGCAATTTATAACAAAAGTAGCCCTTCATTCTAAGGGCTATTTGAAAAATTTGCTTTAGATCGTGGGTAGTAATAGCAGGTAGAGCGAGGTAATAGTTAATACAAAAATAATGTAAAAAAAAATGAAATAAATATAGTTACAACTATAACTATGCTAAGAGTATTAATGGAAAGTCTAATAGAATTTAGCCATTGTTACTAATTTGGGACATAAAACTGATAGTAATTGAAGCGCGCAGATCGTTGGAATCTCAAACGCTTAGGTGCTATTAGATTTTGAATAGCTTTTGAAGGGTTCAGGTTCGAGTACAAAAATAATTGGCTTTGAAATCCCGATTTAGCAAAAATCGTTATTTATTATAAAGTGTGACTCAAGAACATTAGTGTCGATCTAGGAACAATTATATTTATGCCAGCTAAACGTTTTAATAAATTTATTTTAGCCTTTTTATTGGTTGCTGTATTAGTTTGGAGTGGTTTAACCCCCGATCGCAGCATAGCAGAAATTAATACTCATGATAATTTAGTCGCCCAAACTCAAGGAGAGTTTACGCTACCTCCTCTACCATACGCTTATGATGCCCTTAGTGAGTATATTGATGCAGAAACGATGACTTTGCATCACGATAAACACCATGCTGGCTATGTAGAAAAACTGAATGAGGCGATCGCATCACATCCAGAATTACAGGGAATGACAGTTGAAGAGCTTTTAAGTAATCTCGATAAAATTCCCCAAGATATTCAAACTACTGTTGGCAACAATGGTGGTGGTCATGCCAACCATACAATGTTTTGGTCGATTATGACACCTAATAGTTCGGGTGCGCCTACAGGAGCAATAGCAGAAGCGATTAATGAGACTTTTGGCGATTTTGAAACTTTCAAACAAGAATTCAATGATGCTGGAAAAAGTCAATTTGGTAGTGGTTGGGCTTGGCTGGTACTAGATAGCAATGGAAATTTGGCAGTTACTAATACAGCTAATCAAGATAGTCCGATCTCTGATGGTAGCTATCCAATTATGGGTAACGATGTTTGGGAACACGCCTACTATCTTAAATACCAAAATAAAAGAGCAGATTACCTCGATGCTTGGTGGAATGTGGTTAACTGGGACGAAGTAAACCAAAGATTTGAACGAGCGAAGGAATCAGTAGGCTAAATTTGCCAAAGCGCGATCGCGCCTCATGTTTGGATTGATGGCGAGAAACTTGTAAATTCAACCGAGATCTTAAATCTTAAAAGATACCGCCTCGCATATATCCCTTTAGGGACACCTTCGGATATGGCTGCATATAGTTAAAGAGATATTAATATAATCAAATTACCAATACCGATCGAGTTATGTATAGGCTTAGGCTATCGAGATAAAACAAATGAGCGAATCTACAACACACAATAATTCCCAACATTCTGGCGAAGTATTAATTTCTCCTAATCTTTCGTCTTTCCCCTCACCATCTCGTCCGTTACAGTTAGGAATAATGGCTTCTGGTGACGGGACTAATTTTGAAGCGATCGCCAAAGCCATCGATCGTGGTGAATTAAACGCTAGGATAACGGTTGTAATTCACAACAACCCAGACGCGAAAGTAAAAGAGCGTGCTAAACAATACGATATTCCTACTGTGTTAGTCGATCATCGGGAATACGAACAAAGAGAAAACTTCGACCATGAGATTGTAGCTGTCTTAAAATCATACGGTGCAGACTGGGCGGTTATGGCGGGATGGATGCGGATTATTACTCAAGTTATGCTCGATGGCTATCCTAAGCGCATAATTAATATTCATCCCAGTTTGTTACCTAGCTTCAAGGGAATTAAAGCAGTAGAACAAGCATTAGAAGCTCGAGTTAAAATTACTGGCTGCACCGTGCATTTAGTCGATTTAGAAGTCGATAGCGGTAAGATTATTATGCAGGCAGCCGTACCAGTTTTACCCGATGATACTGTAGAGACACTTCACGCCCGAATTCAGCAAGAAGAACATCGTATATATCCCATTGCGATCGCTTTAGCTGGGACGACGATAAAAGACGACCGTTTTGGTAGAATCGGCTAATTAGAATTGTAAGTTGTGCTGAATAAATATTCAGCACAGCAAAATCGCAGTCATCAAGCATTAGCTACGAACTTTAGATAAAAGATCGAGTTAAATACGAGACTGCTGGGGGGTTAGATATTGCTGTTAGCGATCGATTGAGATCGCGTTAAATCTTATTAATAGTTGCGATTTAGAATTTATTCAAATTAATACCAGCTTCTTTAGCCATTGCACCAATACCTCTTCTTTCTAAAGTTTTGATGGCTTTAGTAGATAGACGTAATCTTACCCAACGATTACCTTCTTTCCACCAGACTCTTTTCCACTGCAAATTAACGTCCTGTAATTTTTTGGTACGACGGTGAGAGTGAGATACCGCCATTGCATTGTTAGCTTTTTTGCCCGTTATCTGACATTTACGACTCATGATTTACCTCAAGTTATATTCCACGATCTCCTATTATAGCCAAAGTTAGACTAGAGGCTGAATTTTTTTAAAGCCAGAGCAATCATGCTACTATAGAAATTTACTACGAACTCGTGCTAGCTTCTTAAACGTCTATTTAGAATTTGGACAAATTTAATCAGGTTCAGATTTTAATCGGCGAGTAGTTTGTTCAATTGTTTCTACTTCTTTAATCTCTTTTTCATATCCACCAAGCTCTTGAAATCTATTAGCAGTAATAAAAAGTTGAGAATCAAAATTATATACTGCTTTATTAAAGCTTTCTACAGTCTTATCTAAATGTTTACGAACAGAAACTAAATTGTTAGTAAAATAAGTAAATCTTTCATGCAATTCTTTCCCCAGGTCTCGTATTTCTTCAATATTCAAAGCAATTTTTTCTTGCTTCCAGCTATATTCTATTGTTTTAAGTAAACTAATTAATGTCGTAGGAGTTGCTATAATAACTTTTTTCTCCATTGCAAATTCAATTAATCCAGGATCGTGTTCGAGTGCTGCACTAAAAAACACTTCACGAGGTAAAAACATAACGACAAATTCTGGCGTATGGTCGAATCTTGACCAATAACTTTTACTACTTAACTGATTTATATGAGTCTTAATGTGTTGAGCGTGCTTTTTCAAATATTCTATTTGTTTAGACTGCTCCTCAGTTTGAATTGCTTCTAAATATGCATTGCACGCTGCTTTAGAGTCAACAATTACTTTCTTTCTATCGGGAAGATTAATTATCACGTCTGGACGATATTGTTTTTCTTCAGAATTAGTAGTTTCTTGCTCAACAAAATCATAAGGTTTTTGCATTCCTGCTATCTCTAATACTTTAGATAATTGCATTTCTCCCCACATACCGCGAACTGTAGGCTGTCCTAAAGCTTTAGTTAGATTAGCAGTTTCAGATTGAAGTTGAGAATGTACGGTAGCAAGGGATTGTAATTGCTCTACAATTTGTCCTTTATCTTCAAGTCGAGAATTTTCTGCTTTTCTTAATTGCTGTTTAAATGCCTCAAGAGATTGATTCAAGGGTGAAACTAAATTGCTAATCGCTTCTTGTTTGTGTTCTAAAGTTCTTGTGGCAAGTTCGATAAATTGTTGATTATTGTTTTGTAGTGCTTCGTTAGAAATTACTTTAAACGCATCTGTTAATTCCTTGTGACTTTTCTCTAGTAATTCGAGCTTTTCTCTTGCAGCCTGTCTTTCTTTCTCTAATTCTGTATTTGACTTGGCATAATTCTCTTTTTGTAAGGCATTGTCTTTTTGTAGCTGTTCTATTTTCTTAAGTTGATCTTTATTGTTTTGCTGTAAATCAATTAATTGCAATTCTTTGGCATTTGCTTCAGAATACTTCTGATGTGCAATTGTAATTTCTTGCTCGTATTAAGCAATTTTGATATTAGCATTTTCTAAGTATCCGTTTAACTGACTAATTTGATTGTTGCTATATTCCTGAGTTTGATTTAACTGAGTGCTAAGTTCGGATATTTTTTCTCTAAATTCTGTATTTTCTTGCTGATACTGGGAAATTAGATCCTGCTTATGTCTAACCTCAGCATTTAAAGTCTCTATTTGATGTAATTGACTTTCAGCTTTTGCAGATTGTTGAATTACTGAATTTAACTTCTCTCTATGATTAGCAATTTCTAAATTGCTTTCTTCAAGTAGATTTTGCAATTCACTAATTTTGTGGTTTTTTCCTTCTATATAAGCTTTTAAAGTTGATAGTTCTGAAGAAGTATTAGAAAATTTGCTATGCCAACCATCTTTTTGTTGAGTGGCGTTTAATAGTTGCTGTTTTAATTCAGACAACTGTTGTTCTCTTTGGCGAAGCTGTTCTGACAAGATAATCTGTTCTGAACTATATCGATTTTTAGCTTTCTCATGAGTTTCTTGTATTTTTGCTTTCATAATAAACCATACAAAAACCACTCCTAAAACCAAACCAATTAATAAACTTATTAAAATTTCCATACAATATGTATTTTTGGTGATTTTCAAACTTTGCAGATATCCTTATCTTGCCCAGATGGCTTATAGAAATTAATTTGAAAGACAAAAAAAAGAACGGGTAGTTTAATTTCCGTTCTGGTATTATTATTCGTTGTTTAGTTTGTTCTACTGAGATTCAAAGCTTTACTTCTTAGTTAAGTTAGTCAACACCTTATTAGAACGCTCGACAAAGGATTTCATTCCTTCTGCATCAAAGCCTTTTTGTGACATCAACGCTAAGTCATAAATGTGATTGCACATTAGGTTAATCATCGAGTTGGAATCGTCGCCACCTTGAATAATAGTGGTTTTATTTAGATCGAGTATGTTCTGAATCAGTGGATGCGCGGTGTTAATCATCAGAATATGATCTTCGGGAAACGCCATCGCTTTTTCCTGCATTAAGGCTGCCATTTCCTGCATTCTTCGCATCGCTTCTGGTAATAATACCATTGCGGGAGGAGTAGCTTGAGGATCTTCTGACTTAATTGCTTGAGTTTTGATATTAACCCGTGGTTTATTGAGTGCTTTTTCAAACACCTCTTTGATTAGTTCACTACGAGTTTTGTTAGTAGTCGGATCGACAATTTCTTGTGCTTTATCGTCTTCTACTAAAGTCTCATCTAGTTCGGAGTCAACCCGCGCAAACTTAACGTCAGAATATTCTCTTTCAAGGAAAGGAATAAAGTAGTTGGCATCAATAAACGAGTCGAGATAGAGAACTTCTAATCCTTGATTTTTGTAAAGTTCGACGTAGATATTTTGGGTACTAGGGTCGCTACAGTAGAAAACCTGATTTTCCCGCTTTTCTTTATTACGCTCTAAATACTCTTGCAGGGTAGTATAAGGTTCTGTAGATGCAGTATTATTGTCATCCACCTTAGACCAAGCATCATCTTCAGCAGACTGTACTTCTACTTTTGGTGCTTCTGCTTGGGGTTTATCAGGTTGATAGGTTGTGCGGTAGATAATTAAATCTTCTACCTGCTTCTTGAACTTCTCATCTCTGATTGCGCCATATTTAACAAACGTACCGACATCAGACCAAGAACTAATGTACTTAGCGCGGTCTTCTTCGTATAGCGATTTGAGACGGCTACCGATCTTTTTAGTGATAAAGTCGGCAATACGGCGTACAGTGCGATCGTTAGTTAAGGCACTACGGGAAACATTAAGAGGAATATCTGGACTATCAATTACACCCTGCAAAGGCATCAAAAATTCAGGAATGATTGCTTCACAGTGTTTGCTGACAAATACTTGGTTACAGTAAAGCTGAATTTGTCCTTTAGAAAAGTCAACATCAGGCTTTAGCTTGGGAAAGTAGAGAATACCGTTGAGTAGGAAAGGATAGTCGGTGTTGAGATGTACCCAGAGTAAAGGATCTTCTTGGAAAGGATATAGATAACGATAGAACTCTAAGTAATCTTCGTCACTCAAGTCGCGGGGTGATTTTTTCCAAAGTGCCTCCTGCTTATTGATCTGTTCGTTATCTAGAACGATCTTGACAGGCATAAAGTCGCAGTAGGTTTTAATCAACTGTTTGACTCTTTGGAGTTCGGCATACTCAACTTCATCATCCATCAAAGTAAGGGTGATAGTCGTACCGACTTCTACGCGATCGCTTTCGGTTAGTTCAAACTCAGGCGAACCATCACAAGACCAATGTACCGCAGTTGCCCCTTCTTTAAAAGAAAGCGTATCGATTTCTACTTTTTGGGCCACCATAAAAGCAGAATAGAAACCTAATCCAAAATGACCGATTAAATCTGTAGAATCTTTCTCGTACTTCTTAATAAAGTCTTCCGCGCTAGAAAATGCGACTTGATTGATATATTTCTTGATCTCATCTGCCGTCATACCAATTCCATTATCGGAGACAGAGATAGTCTTTTTAGACTTATCTACGGCAATTTTTACTGTAGGTTCACCAACTTCTCCCTGCATCTCTCCAGCTAAAGATGCCATTTTTAGTTTCGAGATCGCATCTACAGCATTTGAGATTAATTCTCGCAAGAAAATCTCATGATCTGTATAAAGAGACTTCTTGATAATCGGAAAGATATTCTCGGTATGGATCGAAATGTTGCCTTTTTCAAGTACAGCCATATTTATAATTGCAATATCAGTCGTAAACTTCCGTTAATACCAATATTGTCCGATCGCGACGAATTGAATGTTCTGGGATACCCCACCCGCAATGATGCGGATTACCCTACCTTTTTACAAAGAGCGATCGCTAAGAGCGAATATAGAAGCTATTTTGCTAATTATATTTAAGTTAAATAGATTAACGGCATAATCTTTTTAATTTATTAGCATTTTTTACAAAGAATTGCCCCTCGTATTTGTTCATACATACATATCAACTACTTTCTATATCAAAACTTTAATTTAACCCTGTATAAAGTGAAATTTGTGTGATTTATTGTGGTTTATACCTACGTAATATTGCCTATATCGGTAGATATACATAGACTGTACTCAGCAGCTTTCAAGCACGTAGAAAATACTTAGTAATATTAATAACGATGGAAAAAACTATTTCATTTCTTATTTTGATTGGTATCGGCGTTCTCTTCAAAAGTAAAATCCAAAATAAGGAACAATTAAACACGATAAAAACACTGATTTTAACTGTCGCTCTACCTGCTGTAATTTTTTCCGCTTTATTGAAGATCGATCTAACAGCTTCTTCGATTTATCCACCTCTATTAGTTCTTGGTTTTAATTTCCTAATCTTCTTATCAGTTCGCCATATATTGCCCGCGCTCGTTTGGAAAGATATTCCTAAAAACGACCTACGAACATTAACTTTAATGCTACCTTCACTTGCTCCATACTTATCTTGTTTTCCCTTCATTTCGGAATTCTCTAATGAATCTACAATAGGTATGGCTGCTATAGCCGATACTGGAAATAAAATATTTATTTTAATATTTTTATATTTTTTAGCTATGTATTGGTCTTGTAATAAGCAAACATTCGGCAAAAACAAAAAATCCTCTATAAAAATACAAGAAATTTTGTTACAGCCAATTAATCTAACAATTATTATCGCTCTTACTGCTAGTCTATTTGGTGTAAAATTAACAAACCTTCCTATTTATTTTCAAGACAGTTTGGCTCATTTACGCAATCTATTAACACCGACAATTTTAATATTTATTGGTTTAGCAGTGAAAGTTAAGGGCAAAGATCTACAGTTAATATTAGGCTTACTATTAGGTCGATCGGCAATAACCTTTATGCTCAGTGCAATATTGATTAGTTTATTAAAACTCGACCTATCTACTGCTCTTTTAGTTGTTGCTTTTCCTCAAAGTTCTTGTAGCTTTATCCCTTATGCTCAAATGACTATCTTTGCAGATATAGATAAAAGTAAAAAGATATTTAATACTAGTTTAGCTTTATCATTACTAGCAATATCATTGCCCTTCTCTTCTTTCACAATTATTACAATTTACTCATCAGGTGACTTTTTCACTTCTCCCGTCAATCTATTTAAAGTAAGCGCGATCGCCTTAATTGCCTCTGGCATACTTTTAAGAAAGAAAATTGCCAATACTCGTGTTGCTGCTACTTCTGCTAGGTAAAGAGCATTAATTACAGTCAATGAAATACGCCTATGTTTGTTTTATTTCTACAGGCGATCGAATTTAACAGCTCGATCGCTTTATAACTATTTATGGAAATACTATAGCTGTAGGTCAAGATATAGATCGAAATATAATGGATTTATTTGAAAACAACTTTGTTCGAGCGTTAGGTGTAGGAGCATTAGTTTATCTTTTTCTTCAAGCTTTTGGATGGGGTTTAGAGTCGCTATTAAGCTTAATTGAAAGTTTCTCTCGTTGGTATCGATATATTGGCAGAAACTGGATAGAAGAAATATCTCTAGCTGCTAGTGCAGGATATTTACTGTTCTCAGCAGTAATTAACAGCAAATAAATAAATGTTCCAACTTGGTATACTCCCCATAGCTAGAAGCAAGAAGAAACACGATTGTTAAACTATTTATATAGTCTAAAATATTACTTAATTTAGTATTTAACTGTTAACTGTTAACTGTTAACTGTTGACTGTTGACTGATTCAACTAAGGCGATCGCCTTCAATATCGTCAATAGCTTTTGACCAATACCAATCTTCTGGTTTATCTGGATGTAGCTGCATTAGTCTTTCGACAAGGCTTTGAGCGACGTTCCAGTTACCAACCAAAACATAAAGACGATGCTGGATTGCGTTTTGAGGATAGGAAGTGCGTACTAGTTGGGTATTTTTAGAAGAATGTTGATAGATATCTTCTAACTGTAGTTCCAAACAGCGTCTTTCCAATTTTTCAGACTCGGCTGTGTTTCCTTGGGTGCGAAGATATTTTGCAGCAGAGCGTAAATCTTGTTTAGCTCGCTCGTATTTGCCTAATTTAACGTTAATCTCGCCCCGATACTGGTAAGCCTCAGCATTATGCGGATCTAGCTGCAACAGCCAATTACAGTCAATAAAAGCCTCATCTAACTTGTCTTGACTTAACTTTTGCTGAATTTGCTGTAAAAAAGCCTGGTTAGTAACCCCGCCTTGCGCTGCAATCATTTGCTGTTCGATCTGACGGATACGAGCAATACACAAACGACAGCTTTCTTTGTCATGACGTTCGAGATATATTGTTCCTACCTGTTTGAGATAGTCG
Organism: Waterburya sp.; assembly: GCA_965214815.1. GTDB lineage: Bacteria > Cyanobacteriota > Cyanobacteriia > Cyanobacteriales > Xenococcaceae > Waterburya. The sequence continues at coordinate 4,277,985 of CBDCCL010000002.1, read as the reverse complement.
ATCGCAGCACGATATTCTTTTAATCTGATACAGATATTGGCTCGTAATTTATATGCCCGATCGCAGTTGGGATCGAGACTAAAGACAACTTGCAGATCGATTATGCTGCTTTGAATCTGGTTAAAATCTAAAAAAGCGATCGCCCTACTTAAATAGACATCTACTTGTTTGGCATCGAGATCGAGACTTTTATCGTAATCGGCGATCGCTGTTTCTATCTGACCCAAATTACAGTAAGCTAATCCTCGACGATAATAGGCCTCAGCAGCTTGAGAAGTATCTGCGATCGCTTTAGTAAATAAATCAATTGCAGTTAGATAATCTTTGTGCCTAGCTCGATCGATTCCCTGCTGCAAATAGTTTTCCATATTAACTCAATATTTTATTTGAGGATTGCCACGGATTGTAATGTATGAATGTTTACTTCGATTGCCAACCTATTAATTACTCTGTAATACAAATTCTGCAATCGCGCAATAGATAAGAGTCTGTTCCTGGTTGATATATACGTTCGTGTTCTGCTGGAAGTAATATAGTTCTCTACTCATTTTACGATTGACGATACTATCTGCTAAAAAAACAGCCCGCACTCTATAGTGCGGGCTGGTTGGTAGTTTCTACACAACTATAGATCGGTAAAACTAAACCTCTCCACCGCCAAAGCCACCAGCAATATTTTCAATCTCGCCAGCACCATTAGGAAAGACATCCTCGAAACCATCAACTGCTCCTGTTTCTTCTAAAGCACCCCAAGGAGATGCTGCAAATAGAGCATCGGGATCGAGATTTGAACCCATACCTTCGCTATCATTGGTGCTAAAGCGATCGAGTTGACCGCCAAAGTCCCAAGCGTAATCTTCATTATCGCTCTCTGTTGGGTTAGCAGATTCAGTAGGAATCATCATACCGCCCCCAGAAGAATCTCCCTGCATTGCACCACTATTGTCCCCAATAGTAGATAAGTTAGTACCGAGATAATTGTCTTGTTGCTCCCCTTCATTGGGCAACTCTAGCAGCATATTTGTACCGAGAGCAAAAGGTGTTTTCTCGTCTCGCTCTGATAGGCTTTCATTTTGATTTAAAGCTTCGCTATTAAGATCGCTATCTTCAATAACAAAGGTAATATTACTACCGACAAGTAAAGGTTCGTTGCTATAGCTAGAAAAATCGGCTTCGGCTGCCTCGGCTTCTTCATTCTCGCCATCGTTGGCTTCTGGCAAATCCCAACTATAGCTATCATTAGCACTTTCGCTATAAAGAGGATTATTATCTATTCTCTCAAGCCAGTCGCGATTACCATCAATAATTGTAATATTAGAGCCAAGATAACCGTCCGAACCATCAAGGTTAATTCCCAACTGCTGTTTTAATAATTCAGCTTCAGCGTAGGTAATTTCAATGGTTAGATTTGTACCTACTGCTAGGGGTTGGCTTTCTGTATCATAAGTTAAGTTGTTACCAATGGATGCGTCATAATTCAAGGTGGTATTTGTACCGACGAGTAATGGTTCGCTATTTTCTGCTACTTGATTGCTATTGCTATTCATAATCTCATTTGATATTTCTGTCACCGTAGTCGCTCTTGGTTAATTACAAGGGCTTCAGCTTCACGGTACAAAAGAAATAGAAGCGATCGCAATCTCTAATATTTAGGAATAGTTGACTTTACTTTTGAAGTTTTCAATGAAGTTTTCAATTTTTTAAAAAAGAATTATTGATGCACTTAACTTAAGCGATCGCAAAAGCTCTTTGTTTGTTTGCCATAACAAATTACGAACCAAAAACTTCGCCTTCGATTCCTTTCCACCATTCTCCCAATTTTAATAAATCTGCCTGTATATCTTCTAGTTCACTCATGTATTCATGAGGAGGCATTTGAGACTTACGCTCTTGTAATTTACTCAATCTCAACTGCACTAACAGCCAAGGTTTAGATATTCCATCTGTAGCCTCGATATACTGAGCTAATTCTTTGCTGTCCATTGGGTTAAATTGTTTTATATTTTTTTTACCATAGCGTAATCTTCGATCGTTGTAGGCGATCGCAAATCTTCGACAATCTAGTTTCGATCGAGATAATTTCACAAATTGAGCGATCTAGCGAATAAACATTACGGCAATACCGCTCAAAGAAATTACTACACCTAATACCGCCCGCAAACTGATGTTTTCTCCCTGCAATGCCACAATAGGTAAGATAAACAAGGGACTAGTAGCTAAAAAGGTTTGAGCGATTCCTGTAGGAGCAAACTTGAGAGATGTTTGCTGTAGCCAAATGCCTAAATAAGTACTGCCAAAAGCGGCGATCGCAATTATTCCTAAAGTGCGTGTAGATAGTTGCCATTTAGGTTTAGTTTGTCTGGCACTCGGTAAAAATAATAAGCCTACAACGATTACCGTACCGCCTACCAAGCGAATCAGGGTACTTTCAAGAGGACTAATATCCGACTGAATTAGGGCATAGCGGGAGATGACTGCGCCTGTAGCTTGAGCGATCGCAGCTAAGATTCCCCAAAGAATGCCCTGGCGTGAAACACTTATCTTATCTACAGGATTTTGTTCGCCGATTACCCAGGCTATTCCTAAGATAGTTAACAAAATACCGCACCAGGCACTATAAGTCAATTGTTCGCCAATAAAAATTAAAGCTAGCAATGCGCCCATTGGGGGTGAAGAAGTTTCAAGTAATAAAGTGCGCCTTGCACCCAAGCTGTTTAAGGCTGCAAAATAAGCGGTATCTCCCAAACCGATGCCAATAATACCGCTAAAAGATAGTAAAGCAATAGTATAACTAGATAAATTTTCCAGGGCTGCACCTTGAATTAGTAGGGTGACAACGATTAAAGCGATCGCAATTATCCCTTTATAGAAATTAAGCTGTAATGGTGGAATCTTTAGCCCCAAACGACTATAAACGACTGAAGAGATCGCCCAAAGCAGTGCAGCACTCAAAGCAGCTATTTCTCCAATCAAATTATTTACCCAGTCAAACATTTGTTTGTTAAGTGTTGCTAAATTAAAACAAGAGTTTTCTAATGTTACAGCTATAGCAACGCCGAATGATTTATCAGAAACCCTCTCTTATCTTGACTCCGTGTCCGACCTGCCTCCGTGGTTTATCAAAAAAAATCTTCTCACAAATGATTTACGATTGCTATATTAGCTTTTTAATCGATTTGCGCTCTGGCGATCGCGCTCGAATCATACTCTAATTCAGCAATAGCGTTAATAGCTCAATACTTTTACTACCAAATAATTTATAAATTTTTCCCGACGACAGATTACCTGCTGTTGTTTAATGACTTCAAATCCTCGACTGGTAAAAAACGCTTTAGCGGTGATGCTAGCTTCAGCAAATAAACGAGTTAGATTTAATTCTCTGGCTTTAGTTTCTATTGCTCGATATATTTTACTACCTACTCCAGATCTCTGATGCTGGTAATGAACGTAAAAACAATCGATATGACCGTTCGGTTCTAATTCACCAAAACCAATAATCTTGTTATCTTTTTCAGCAACATAAGTGTATCTACTAGAACATACTTCCTGCCAGTCTCTAAAATAAATATTTTTAGGCGACCAAGTAATAACCTGTCCTTCGGAATAATCTTTGATGTTTACTTTTCGGACTGTATTGTGAAATAGCCAGGCAATTTGTTCTGTGTCTTCTGGTTCAAACAATCTGATTTGCATTATCCCTCGCCCGATGGAACTACAAAGAAAAAGGAGCAAAAAATCCTACCCCAATACCCAAATCATTATCTTCCCTTACCCTTGACTGATGCCAGGTAGACGAGCCTACACGATTAGTTAGGTATAGTTCTAAATAAGGATTGTTATTATCCTTACTCGCTTCTAAATTAAATAAGGATAATGGTGTCCAGCGAACTCCCGCCGTCCAAGGAATTCGATCTTCTAATTGTCCATCAATAAAGCTATTTCCTTCACCAAAAAAGTTTGCTCCGACTTCTGCTAATAAGCTTACTTCTTCATTAACGGCGATCGCGCCACCTAAATTAAATCCACCGATTTCTAAACCTCGTCTCTGTACGTAACCTAAAGTGGGCGTAAACCAGACGGCTGCATTACTATTTATCTCGTAATGGAGGGGTAAGGAAAAAGTAGCGACGATAAGTTTTCCATTGCTAAGATCGTCTCCTCCTGAAGTAAAAAAGGGAACGGTTTTATTTAAATCTCGATCCTCAAAAACATCGGCATCATCATTAATAAAGTTGATAAAGGGTTCGTTCGTCAAGCTAGCTGTAGCAGCAACACTCAAAGTAAAGGGAGCATTTTCTGCCTGATTTAAAAATCTTACCTTAGCACTAATACCCTGTTCTGATTCGTCTACCTCTCCCCCAACGTAATCGAGAAAAATTCCTGCTTCAAAATCTTTGAGTACGCCGTAGCGAAGTGCGGTTAATACTCCCTGGTTGCCACCCTGTAACTGAACTGCTAATTTGCCACTGGGTAAAGTTCCGCCATCAAAATAGGCTAAACCATCTCTAGTTATTAATTCCGTGTCTTGGTTCGAGTCGCCATCGCCATTACGATTAGCAGCAACCAGATCGGGCATAAAAACTAAACTAGCCCCCAAACCCATAAAATCTCGATCCGCAGTTAGAGACAGAGGTGCATAGCTGGCAAATGTATTGGTTGCGTATAACTCTAAAGCTAAACGAGGATTAGTTAGATAGCGGAATCCTACGTTGTAGGCGATCGCCTTATCTGGTTGACCCGAATCGCGATTGATGCTGTTATTACCCGTCAGTGGGAAGAATACATCGCCTAAGATAGATAGCTTAGAGTTTATTTTGTAAGATACTCCGCCACCCAAGCCAAATACCGTACCAAAAGAATCATCACTACCAGGAATACGACGAAAAAAAACGGCACTCTCATCTTTAAAGAATGCCACCGTCGGAATAATATTAAACTGCCAGCGATCGCCTACACTAGCCGTAAAAGGAACTGCCAAGGAGGTAAAAATATCTCGATTGTTAACTTCGGTAGCTTCCCCGTCTCTGGTAAACATAAAGCCTCTAGTTCCCCAAGAAGCAGATACAACCCCGCTTAAAGCCAATCCAGCTTCATTACTCCAAATGCGCTGTTTTAGCTCTAATGCTGCCTCGTTATCTTCGGTACGCTCGGAAATAAATTCTCCCTGCTTGACTGGAGAACTACTGTCTACGTGCTGGAACTGAAGAACTAGCTGCAAACTATCGCTAATACCCCAGCTAAAGCCAGTGCTGAAGTTGACCGCAGTATCATCATCATCAACTCCGCCTTCTACTAAGTTAGGAAAGAAAAAGCTACGGGTATCCAAATTAATTGTGAGTGAGCCGTTACTCAGTTGTTTAGCTGTCGGTTGCGAAAATAGTTCTTCTGCTAGGGGAGTTAATCCAATATTAATTTTTTCAGATTGCGAGTCATTTTCTATTGGTGAGGCTGTAACAGAATTTGTTTTTAACAGCCACAAAGCAACTGAACCAGCTAGTCCAATCAAAGGTTTTTTCATGCGATCGCTCCTCACTCATCCAATTGAAAGCTGTTTTGGGTTTCAACTGAAATTACACCGAAGCTCGATCTTATCAGTTGGTTGTAAAAAGAAGAGCAAAGAATATTTAAGGGTAAGGAATCATGCGGAGATGGCAAATTATTTCCTTACCCTTATTATTGAATTTAAATGAAATTACAGCTTGTATTTAAACTCTTTGTTGCCTTGGTAGTCTGATAATTCTGCTAACTCACTTAGGGTTTTTGTTCCTGGATAGAATTCGCCGTTAATTTCCCAAGTTGGGAAAGATTGAATTCCTACTGCCATGCAGGTGTCTCGCTGAGGATTTTCACCCTGGGGATCGCATTCAATATAATCAACTTTACTAAAAGCTTCTGGACCAAATAACTGCTTTTGTTCGTAGCAGTGAGGACACCAAAAAGCACCGTATTTTTTAGCACCAATAGCAGTTAAATGTTCGGCAAGCTCGATCTCTGCTGCTCCCGAAGTTGTAGTGAGATCCCAACCTTTTGGCGGTTTGGGCTGTCCGACAGGTTCGGCGATCGCAATTAAGCCATCGGCATCGACTACTTCTTCTTGTGTTCCGTTGGCTTGAGCTATAGAAGGATTTATATTCGAGTAAATACCGAGTGTAACTACAATAGTAAGTAACCCGACGACAATTCCTGTGAATAGGATTTGTCCCAAGTCTTCCCAATCTTTACCGATAATAGTCATAAGCAATAGACTTAAAGAAAATAGTGCCGAACCGATGCAGTAGGGACAGACTGTCTTTAACTCCGTTGCTAAAACGTACATCAAATAAGCACTAAATACAGTCATAGCAATGCTACCTGCCAGCAGTAACCACCAAGTTGTGTTTTCTAACTGCCTCTTCAGACTCTTTTGACGATCTGCACTAACGGTCAACGGAACTAGGGCAAAAGCAGCCATACTGATGTAGGCCAAACAGCCAAACAAACTTAAGGGCAAGCCAAATACATCGGCATAGGCACTATCTAGGACTCCACCACAGCCCGCACCTGCTGTAGCGTCCGCAGTACAAACTGGCCCTGTACCTGTAAGTTTAGTAACGGTTAAATAGGCGGTTAAAACTGCTCCCGCAATGGCGATCGCACCAATAATTGGTCTTGACCAACGATATATCCAGGGTTGAGAACGACGACGGCGCATAAATATATTTAATAGCTAACAACTAATAGCTAATTCCCTCAATCGTATTATTAGGCGATTGTCAGGAGTTAATAGCTTTTTTATTGTTCAAATTATAGCTTGGTTTAAATTTAGCTTCGGTCGAACTATCCGAGTATTAATATTGTTTGACAGAAATATTTTTAACTATCTTGCTTTTTACAGGAACAGATTTAGCTGCTTCGACAAACTGAGACACGCGAATCGGATCGATAGTTTCGCTTATTTTACCACCGCGTTTGAGAGAACTTGAAACAATTACGCCATCGGCTGCCTGCATCAAATGAGGTATATTTTCCCAATTAGCACCGCTACCGATAAATACTGGTGTATCTCCTGCTGCTGCCGAGGCTAATTCTAAGTCTTCTTGTGTAGGAGGGCTACCTGTAGCCCATCCCGATAAAATTACTCCATCTGCCAACCCTCTTTCGATCGTGTCTTTAACTGCGGTAGTTAGGTTAGGCGTACCTAATGGACGAGCGTGCTTGACCAGCACATCCGCTAAGATAGCTACCTGCGAATCTAATTCTCGACGGTATCTTAGTAGTTGATGGGCTTTTCCCTCAATTAATCCTTGATCTGTCGCCATCACCCCAGTCAAGACGTTAACTCGAATAAACTGAACATCCGTACAGGTAGCGATCGCCATTGCGCTTTGAGCATCATTACGCAATACGTTGATCCCAATGGGTAACATGACCATATTCTTCAGGCGATCGACAATCAAAGTCATTGCACTAACTACAGCAGGATCGACACGATCTTTAGTGAAAGGAGCATCGAAAAAGTTTTCGATGATAATCCCATCTACACCTCCTGCTGCCAAAGCAGTCGCCTCTTGTTCTGCTCTTGCTATCACCTCTTTTAGTTTGCCTTGATAACGGACAGAGGTAGGCAAAGCAGAGAGATGAACTACGCCAATTACTGGATTATCTGTTTTTAAAATATGTTTTAATTCCACGCCAATTCCACCATGCCAAAAGTTTTCTCCTGTTCAAAAGTTATCATTATCTCAGACCGAGCTATTTGCTGTACATACTTTAAAAAAACTCGATCTTCAAAATCTTTTAAGATTAACCCGCTAATTTTCTAGTTTTTGTGTTTGCAGCATCCAGTTTATCTGTTAATATATTTTAACGAAAACATTATTTACGTATCTCCACAGATATGTAAGAGCTAAGTTCAAAACCCGTCAGCAACGGTGTCTTGAAATAAGAAATAGTTTTGCGGTTAGAAAACTGTCTGGTTAGCTCCTGCTCACCGCGAAACTAGCAAGCAACAGCCGACAGTCGGTCTAAACAAACTCAATCTATTTTTATAGCTTTAAGACCCCAAGGTGAACGCTTCAAACAAGATATTAAGTCTGACGAAATGAACGCGATTGATTTGGAATACTGCACGTTAGTATTTAATCTTAGTTCGGTTCAAACGAACCTCAAGTAGACTGATGCGATCGAGTAAATTTATGTGGATCTCGATCTTATTCTTTAAAATTTAGGATAAAGAATGGCAAATAAGCCAACTATAGCTATATCCCATTTGGGATGTGAAAAAAACCGTATAGATTCAGAGCATATGCTAGGTTTACTCGCTCAAGCGGGATACCAAATAGACTCAAACGAAGAATTAGCTGATTATGTGATTGTTAATACCTGTAGTTTTATACAGGAAGCAAGAGAAGAATCAGTTAGAACTTTAGTAGAATTAGCCGAAGCCGATAAAAAAATTGTTATTACTGGCTGTATGGCGCAGCATTTTCAGGGAGAACTTTTAGAAGAATTACCTGAAGCTGTGGCAGTTGTTGGCAGTGGGGACTATCATAAAATAGTAGACGTTATCGAACGCACCGCGACGGGGGAAAGAGTAGAAGAAGTAACTCCAGAACCTGTATACATTGCCGATGAAACCGTTCCTCGCTATCGTACTACCACAGAAGGGGTAGCATATTTGAGGGTGGCAGAAGGCTGTGACTATCGCTGTGCTTTTTGCATTATTCCTCATCTTCGAGGTAATCAGCGATCGCGTTCGATTGAATCAATTGTAGCTGAAGCGGAATCTTTAGCAGCGCAAGGGGTACGAGAAATAATCTTAATTTCCCAAATTACCACCAATTACGGCACGGATCTGTATGGTAAACCCATGCTGGCAAAGCTGCTGATTGAGTTAGGGAAGGTTGATGTTCCTTGGATCAGGATTCACTACGCTTATCCTACGGGACTCACTTCCGAAGTTTTGGCTGCAATTAAAAATACGCCAAACGTTCTTCCTTATCTCGATTTGCCACTGCAACATTCTCACCCTGAAATTTTGCGAGCGATGAATCGCCCCTGGCAAGGAAGAGTAAATGACGCTATTATCGAGCGAATCAAGCAGGAACTACCAGAAGCAGTGCTGCGTACCACCTTTATCGTCGGGTTTCCAGGAGAAACTGAAGAGCATTTTCAGCATTTAGTAGATTTTGTCGAGCGACATCGATTCGATCACGTGGGTGTCTTTACATTTTCGCCAGAGGAAGGAACATCAGCCTATAATATGGGCGGTCAAGTCGATCCAGAGATTAGTGCCGAACGCAGAAATATTTTGATGGAGGTGCAACAGCCGATTGCTGCGAACCAGAATCAAGCTTGCGTAGGTCAACAGGTAGATGTCTTAATCGAACAAGAACATCCAGAGACAGGACTGCTGGTGGGACGTTCGGCAAGATTTGCGCCAGAAGTGGACGGATTAGTATACGTTCGTGGTGAAGCTTCCCTCGGTTCGATAGTCTCGGTAAACATTACGGCTGCTGATGTTTACGATCTTTATGGTGAAGTGGCAGTCACGGCAGCTATTGCAGTTTAGTTTAGCTGCTGTTAATTAAAACAAATTCGCAGTGCCTCTTGCGGTCGTTCGAGTTACACCGTACACGATCTGTGCCTGTGGAGTTGAGAAGAAAAGCGATATTAGAATGTACCTCTTACTGTCTAAGAAATAGAAGAAACCGCTAAACCAAGTACGAAAGTTATAACCTTATAAAGCCTTTTATGAGCTTTAAGATCGCTATTTGTATCCAAATATGCCCTTCTAATCAGTCATTTTAAAGATACATTGTCTCACAGCAAAGCAAGAACTAGTTTTTTAGCAAACACAAACGTAAAAAAAAACACAACTTATGACGACTACATTCAAAGATTTAGGAATATCAGACGCTGGTTTAACACAGTTAGAACAGCTTGAATTTACCGAACCAACTCAGATTCAACAGGATGCGATCCCTGCTTTGTTGGAGGGAAAAGATATCGTCGGTCAATCTCAGACTGGAACTGGTAAAACGGCAGCCTTCGCGCTACCAGCTTTAGAGATTGTCGATGCTAACGATAAGGCCGTTCAGGCATTAATTTTGACTCCCACTAGAGAGTTAGCTCAACAGGTAGGACAAGCGATTCAAGACTTTTCTGCTAAAGAACAAAGAATTTATTCTTTGACCGTTTATGGTGGTCAATCTATTGAAAGACAAATCAGCAGATTGCGTCGCGGAGTACAGATTGTAATTGGAACTCCTGGACGAATCATCGACCTGATGGAGCGTAGAGAATTAGTTTTAGACCAACTAAAGCTAGCGATTCTCGATGAAGCCGATGAAATGTTGAGCATGGGCTTCATCGACGACATTAAGAAAATTTTGCGTCAGACTCCCAAAGATAGACAGACTGCTTGTCTATCCGCTACCATGCCACGGGAAATCAAAGATCTGATTAAAAACTTCTTAAACTCTCCGATATATATTACGGTAAAGCAAAAAGAAGCTGCTCCCACCCGAATCGACCAGCAGGTTTACATGGTGCCTCGTGGTTGGCAAAAAATTAAGGCACTACAGCCGATTTTAGAAATTGAAGAACCCGATTCGGCAATTATATTTGTTCGTACCAAGCGCACCGCTAGCGAATTGACTAGTAAGCTTCAAGAAGCGGGTCACAGCGTCGATGAATATCACGGCAACCTCAGTCAAATGCAGCGCGAAAGATTGGTAAAACGCTTTCGTGAAGGTAAGGTAAGAATGGTCGTAGCTACGGATATCGCAGCTAGAGGACTGGATGTTCAGGATCTCAGCCACGTAATTAACTACGATTTGCCCGACAACGCTGAAACTTATATTCACCGTATCGGTCGTACTGGTCGTGCTGGTAAAACAGGAACGGCGATCGCGATCGCCCAATCAGGGGATCGTCGCTCCCTCAAGCAAATCGAGCGTCGTTTAAAAACCAAATTAGACATCGCTAAAATTCCTAACCGAGCGCAGGTAGAAGCCAAACGAATCGGTAAGCTCAATGCTAAAATTAAAGAAACTCTGGCGGGAGAGAGAATGGCATCATTCTTACCTTTAGTAAGAGAATTGAGCGATGAATACGATGCTCAGGCGATCGCTGCTGCTGCTTTGCAAATGGTATACGATCGCGATTGTCCTAACTGGATGAAGGGCGATTGGGAAGTTCCTGAAGATAGCTTTGCTAAACCAGTAGTTAAAGGTAAAAAAGGACGTTCTTCTCGTAAAGGTAGCTATAACAAAACTAAATCTCTTCCAAGAACCAAGCCACAAGGTAAGTTAAGATCGCAAGTAATTATCGAACAGTAAATTATTTTGGCAGTTTTGAGTTTCAAATGGCGAGCTATTAACTTAAAACTGCTGGACAATTTATGACTATTGTTGATAATGATTAAATAGCCTTAATGCTTTAACCCAACATCAATTAAAACAGCCCGTGACTCTGAGTATCCCCCCGACCAACTTGTCTTTTCCCACTATTGCCAAAGCTGCGAATAATTGGCAGGGTTTAATTGAAACCTATCGCTCTTATTTGCCCGTGAGCGAAGCGACCCCCGTAGTTACCTTGTTTGAAGGCAATACTCCTTTGATTCCCGCTCCTGCCATCGCAGATCGCATCGGTCGTGGTGTTAAGGTGTGCGTCAAATATGATGGCTTGAATCCCACGGGAAGTTTTAAAGATCGTGGCATGACTATGGCTATCTCCAAAGCTAAGGAAGATGGGGCAAAAGCAGTTATCTGTGCCAGTACGGGGAATACCTCAGCTTCGGCAGCAGCCTACGCTAAACGCGCAGGAATGAAAGCATTTGTGATTATTCCTGATGGCTATGTTGCTCTTGGAAAATTAGCCCAGGCATTGCTTTATGGCGCGGAGATAATAGCTATTGATGGTAATTTTGACGATGCTTTGACTATCGTGCGTCAGCTTTCAGAAAATTATCCCGTTACCTTAGTTAACTCAGTCAATCCTTATCGTCTACAGGGACAAAAAACCGCAGCTTTTGAGGTGGTTGATGTATTGGGTAATGCGCCCGACTGGCTTTGTATTCCTGTCGGTAATGCAGGTAATATTACCGCATACTGGATGGGCTTTTGTGAATATCATACTTCGGGAAAATGCTCTCGTTTGCCCAAGATGATGGGTTTTCAGGCTGCTGGAGCGGCCCCGCTTATTTCAGGTAAGAAAGTAGACGATCCAGATACCTTAGCTACGGCGATTAGAATTGGCAATCCTGCAAACTGGAAAAAAGCGATCGCGGTAAAAGAAGCCAGCGGTGGTGAGTTTAATTCAGTAACTGACGAGGAAATATTAGACGCTTATCGTCTTTTAGCTTCAGAAGAGGGAATTTTCTGCGAACCTGCTAGTGCTGCTTCGGTAGCTGGCTTACTCAAGGTAAAAGACCGAGTTCCCGATAAGGCTACAGTCGTTTGTGTCTTAACTGGCAATGGTCTTAAAGATCCTAGTAGCGCGGTAGAACACAGCTTTAACGAGCTAAAAAAAGGTGTTCCCAACGATCTGGAAAAAGTAGCTAAGGTAATGGGCTTTTAAATAGCGGTCGTTTTATCTTGCGTAAGAAATTTAGATCTACCACAATCAAAAAACCGTGTACTAGTGGCTGCTAATACACGGGATAATTTACGACTCGATCGATATTGCTAAATACAGTCTTAGCTTTGTTAGGAAGAGTATTCTAGCAACTAATCTGACACGCCTCTACAATAAATCTACTAAGTGTTTTTGTCTTCAGTAAATTTACGCAGATAATTATATTTAGATATATTCTTCAGGTTACAAAATATCTATAACTGACTAATACTAAAGGGTTTGTAAGTATATTTAGAAATATATATAAATATCTGTAAGATTAATTAAGTTACTAAATAGCATATAGTTACAATATGACCCAAGACAGAGTAATCGTAATTGGCGGTGGTTTGGCAGGAACAGAAGCAGCATGGCAAATCGCTAGCGCGGGTGTGTCTGTAACTCTCTACGAAATGCGCCCTGTTAGAACTTCCCCCGCTCACCATACAGAAGAACTAGCAGAACTAGTCTGTAGTAACTCTTTTGGGGCGAAAAATAGCGATCGCGCTGCGGGCTTACTCCATGAAGAATTACGTCGTTTGGGTTCTCAAGTAATTAGAACTGCCGATTTACATTCCGTTCCCGCAGGAGGAGCTTTAGCTGTCGATCGAGCAGTATTTAGTAGCGAATTGACCCGCGCTTTAGCTAATCATCCTTTGGTTGAATTTAAGCGAGAAGAAATTACCGAGATACCTCAAGATCGAATTGTTGTATTGACCACTGGACCATTAACCAGCCCACAGTTGACCGAAGATCTTCAGCGGTTTACGGGTCTGGAATACATGAGCTTTTTTGATGCTGCTAGCCCGATAGTGGTTGGCGAGTCAATAGATAGAAACACTGCTTTTTTAGCATCGCGCTACGACAAAGGAGAAGCTGCATATCTCAATTGTCCGATGGATAAGGAACAGTACCTTAATTTCCAGCAAGAGTTGTGTAAAGCAGAACAGGCAGAGTTAAAAGACTTTGAAAGAAAGAGTGCTAAGTTTTTCGAGGGCTGTTTGCCGATTGAAGAATTAGCACAGCGCGGAGAAGATACCATGCGCTATGGCCCTCTCAAACCAGTAGGACTGTTTGATTCTCGTTTGGGAGATTTTCGCGCGGAAGAAAACCAGGGTAAACGACCTTATGCCGTAGTACAGCTACGTCAAGAAGATAAAGCAGGGCAGCTTTGGAACATGGTGGGTTTTCAAACTAACTTACGTTGGGGCGAACAGAAACGAGTTTTCCGTTTAATTCCTGGCCTAGAAAATGCTGAATTCGTGCGAATGGGTGTGATGCACCGCAATACCTTTATCAATTCTCCACAACTATTAAAACCAACCTTACAGTTCAAACATCAACATCGAGTTCTAGCAGCGGGACAGTTGGTAGGTACAGAAGGCTATACCGCAGCAGCAGCAGGAGGATGGTTAGCTGGTACTAACGCTGCTCGTTTGGCTTTGGGTCAAGAACCTGTATCTTTGCCCGAAACAACCATGATGGGCGCACTATTTGAGTTTATTAGTTCCGCATCCCCAAAACATTTCCAGCCGATGCCTCCCAACTTCGGCATCATTCCTCCCCTGCCTACCAAAGTTAAAGGCAAACGTGAAAGATACGGACAGTATCGCGATCGCTCTTTGTCCGATCTAACAGACTGGAAATCTTCTCTAACGCGCTCGGCTGTCACTATAAATTAAGCTTGTACTATGAAGGAACAAATTATTACTTGGCTCAATCGCATTCTGGTTGCGGATGTGTTCTTAGTTATTTTTGGCTTTATTTGGTTTGCGATCGCCGTAGTCGGTCGTTATCTTAATATTCCTTTGGGTTTCGATCTTTGGTATCGACTATGGCAGCCTGTATTTAATCCCGCCATCGGCATTCTTTTCTTAGGAGCATTTGCTACCTGGTCGATTAATAAAATTTCTAATCAGTTTGGTTCAAAGTAACCTCGAACTAATGGCGAGTATAGGGTAATTAGGAAAATACTTTAATTACTCTTAGTTTGCTTAATGGTTCTTTTATTTTCGGTTTAGTCATGCGATCGCTCGCCGTGTAAGCAAAGCCTAATCGCGCTTCGTAGTCGATTTTACTTACAATCTCTATTTCAATCTATATTAAAGGACTTTTACTAAAAAATACTTAGAGATTTTTATACCTTCGTTAATTCACTGAAAAATCGATTGGCACTGCTGAATCATAATGTAGTGCCAATTTTTTGTTGGTGATAAGTAATGCCAAATGTTTAAAAGTGCTGTGTTTTTAACAGTATTTTTATGTAGGTCATTGTTCGCAGGGTAACGCCGACACATTTATTTTACAGAGCGAACGAATTTTAACAGTGTTAAAGGGGATTGCTAAAAAAAAACCATGAGCTAAGATTGCGGATATAATTGCGTTATTTTTATCCTTTAGCTTATCGTGTTTTACCTTCGATTTTAGAAAGCAAAATATTTTGTAGACTATACAGATTTACATCAACAAACTATTAAAAGTTAGCTAATGGCTGGCAGAATAAAGATCTTGAGAAAATACAGTATGCTTATATGTCCTCAATGCGAATTTGAAAATCCACAGACCAACAAATTTTGTCAAAATTGTGGTGTTTCCTTGACTCATAAAATCTGTTGTCAATGTCAGGAAGATATTCCTATTGAAGCAAAGAATTGCCATCTCTGTGGTGCTGAAAACTACACTGCGCTACAGGCAGTAATTTCACACCCAAAACCGACACCAAAGTATCAATCTGAGTTCGATAATGTTCCGATTCGCGTTGCCAGCAGTAATTCTCAATTAGAAGTTGCCAACTTATGCGAACTATTTACTGACTGCCAAAGCGCGACTAGTCTTTCTTTACAGTTAGCAGATCGAAACAATGTTGGCAATCGTTACACGATTGAAGTAGATGAGAACTCCAAACCACTACTAACAGAGATAAACAGCTATTTTTTAAATGGCAAAGTAATCGACCGCTATCCCTTACAAAAATCGTATTTAGCGACTTTACAGGAGCAGTATGTAGATGTGTTTGCCGAGCTTAAATCTTTAAACAGATACGAGCTATCTGTATCTCAATATTGGAATTTGATGGGAATACCTACTCATGTTTTACCTTACTTGATTTTAGAAAAGTATACGCCTATAGTTCCCATAGTTTACGATGCTTGGCAACAAGAAGATCGGGGTGTGGTATTATTGCCAGACCGTTCTCAATGGAAATTGTTTACCGAACTATGGTCGCAGCCAGAACTACCTACGCTGCAAATTATTTGGTTTTTAGATGAAATGGCAAAGCTCTGGCAACCTTTAGAGCAGGTTGGTTGCACTCAAAGTTTACTGATTGAGGAAAATTTGCGTATAGATGAAGATTTAGCTTTTGGTCTACAGCAACTATACATTAATCCTGAAGTTTCACCTACTCTCAAAGATTTAGCTCGAACTTGGCAACTTTGTTTTACCAAATCTGGTCTAAATAATTTGGACAATCTTGAAGGATTGCTAGACAAAATTATTTCCGAAGAAATCACCGAGATAGAACAGTTAAGATTAGAACTTCACAACCTGGATCTCGATAAGTCTAAAGCTAAATTTCCTCAGATTAACCCTAATTTAAATCGTATGAATACTTTTTTTTCTGAACCAAACAATAATCAGTTAAAGCCAAATTTAGATACATTTGAATTTGAAGAAGATTTCTTTGATGACGATGAAGATATGAGTTATACGAGTGAATTTGAAGATTTAGATACAGTAAGTGTTCCGATGCAGTTGAGGTCAATTGCCGATGCTAGCTGTACTAATATTGGAGTTCAGCGTGACCATAATGAAGATTTCTTTGGAGTCAGAACTTTAACCGAAAAGATTGAAAACAATAGTGAAAACGACTTAAGCGTTAGAGGTTTGTACATCGTTTGCGACGGTATGGGAGGACATGCTGCGGGGGAAGTTGCTAGTGCTATGGCTGTAGCAGAATTACAACAATATTTTCAAACCCATTGGCGATCGCAACTGCCCGCTCGCAGTACAATCGAAAAAGGAATCTTGCTTACCAATGAAGCTTTGTATCAGACCAATCTCGACAATTCTCGTTCTGGTAGCAGTAGGATGGGAACAACTTTGGTAATGGCTATGTTACAGGATACTCAATGTGCGATCGCCCATGTTGGAGATAGCCGAATCTATCGGATCGGGCGTAAAGGCGGACTAGAACAATTAACTTTAGACCACGAAGTCGGACAAAGAGAAATTAACCGTGGCGTAGAACCAGAAATAGCTTATGGTAGACCTGATGCGTATCAGCTAACTCAGGCATTAGGTCCAAAAGATAATGATTGCGTTCGACCAGAGATTCAGTCACTAGAAATTACAGAAGACTGCCTGCTGTTACTTTGCTCTGATGGACTATCAGATAATGAGTTTATAGAACAGAATTGGTCGCAGTATCTCCAGCCTCTAATTAGTTCGAGGGCGAACTTGCAGGATGGCTTGTTCAAATTTATTAATTTCGCCAACGAACACAACGGTCATGACAATATTACCGCTGTACTTATTAGAATAAAACTAAAGCCTAACTTTTAAAAATTATATTTGTATGCATAGCTCATTGATATATTGTCCAATATGGTCATCTTTACGCTTTTAGAACCGCAGACAAATCAACCTCTTCAGCACTGGGAATTTTCCGACCAGTCAGTAATCCGTATCGGTCGCGCTCAAAATAATGATATTGTGCTTCACGGCTATTTTCAAGTTTCTCGGCAACATCTAGAGCTTACTTTAATCGATCCGCAACAGGAGAAATGGCAGTTGATTAGCAGAGGAACTAACGGCACTTTAATCAATAATAATTTTGTAACTGAAGCTATTATCAATCATGACGATCTAATTCGCCTCGCCGAAAACGGACCAGTGTTTAAGTTTGAACTGGAGTCTTATCTTGCCAAAAATCAGCCTGAACCAGAACCGAGTAAGATTGTAGAGCCTAAAGATGTTTGTGACCATAAAGATAACCCTGATGGCAGTATTTTTTGTCGGCATTGCGGTCAACCAATAGTCAATGAAGAACATTATGTAGGTTCTTATCAGCTTTTACGGACTTTAGGTAGAGGTGGTATGGGAACTACCTATTTAGCTTGGGATCGCAACCGCACCGTAGAAAATGCACCAATGCTTTTGGTTCTTAAAGAGATGAACGCAAATATGGCGCGTATTGCCAAAGCTAGAGAATTATTTGAAAGAGAGGCTCGCATTCTTAAATCTTTAGAGCATCCTGGTATTCCTAAATATTATGATTTTTTTGTGGAAAACAATCGCAAGTATATTGTAATGGAATTGATTCACGGTCATAATTTAGAGCAGTTTGTCAATCAGCGAGGAGCAACCGAACCAGAAAGGACAATTCGCTGGATGATTCAGATCTGCGAGATTTTGACATATTTGCATAACTTAGAGCCTCCTTTGATTCATCGCGATATTAAACCTGCTAACTTGATGCTACGCAACTTAGATAGTCGTTTGATGCTGCTCGATTTTGGCGCAGTCAAAGAATTAGGTACGGCTTTAGAGACTCGAATCGGAGTTGAAGGCTACAGTGCGCCAGAACAGTATAGGGGAAAACCTTGTCCTCAGTCTGATATATACGGAGTTGGCACGACTATTATTTTTCTGTTAACGGGTAAAGCACCCATGCAGTACTACCGTTACCAAAGTAACAAATTTGAGTTTGATATTGACAGTATTCCTAATTTGCCTACTAATTTAGCAGAAGTTCTCGATATTGCCTGTCAAAGCGATCCCAGAGATCGTTATCAAACAGCAGGAGAACTATCAGAAGCCTTAGATAATTGTCTTTGAGACTTGCCGAGACGATTATTTGTAGAAAAATTTAGTTAGTTTGTCTTCAAATACTGGTAAAATACTTCAAGGTTATTTAGTAATTATAAGTACATTAACTTCCTCAGCAACGCTATAGAACCCATTTGAGATCTTTCTAGGCACGAGCTAATCTTTTAAGCATCAATCGAAGAAAACATAGATTGAGCTTGGTATTTGCATGATCGAGGGTGCGCTCATAATTTTTGACTAAGATGAGCGCATCTTTCCATCCAAGCATTGGATCTTTCTATAATCCATCGAGCTTTGACTGGAATAAATCCTGATTTTCCCTCTGCTTTTTTCTGAGCTTTTGATAGCTTGGGAGATAATTTTAGCTTGATTTTTCTCCCAATTGCAGGATAAATTTTTTCTAACTCATGAATAATTTTGTCCGGATGATACCCATGATCTAAAAAAATTGTAATCTTCGGAATGTTCATCGGCTTTACCCGAAAATAATCTATGTTATGGGACAACATTTCGATTAACCCCCAGTCATCAGACAGATTCGCACGAGTGCAATGGGTAAAGAACGGAAATCCCAATGTATCTACAGCCAAATGCCTTTTAATACCATTAGTAGATTTATAAAAACAAAACCCCTTACTCTCAATACTTGCATTACAAGTATTTTTTACTGCTTGTGAGTCAATAATTATCAATGTTGTCCACTTTCTTTTTTTTTCGTTTGTTCTCTAATTTGACCATGAAGCTCCAAACTAATATTTTCTATTACTCCTTGCTTTCTCCACTGCTTATAATGCCAAAAAACTGTGGAATATGGTGGCAAATCTTGGGGCAAATCGCACCAATTACAACCATTCTTTAATTGGTATAGGATACCGTCTAAAATTTCTCTTTTGCTCCATTTAGGCGGTCTGGTTCTCTTTTTTTCTGGCAACAAAGGCTTTATTATTTCCCATTCTTTATCTGTCAAACTGCTGGTATATGGCATTTACCATGTATTATACTCCTTTATGAAGATCTCAAATGGGTTCTATAAAATCTCGATCGCCTATAGGGATGCAATTAGTTGGCAAAAGATAGCAAGATCTTGAATGAAAGCAGGATTAGGCGACCCCCACGAAACGAGCGATCTCCATTGAATTAGTAAGGTAGTTAGATTTCGACACCTTTACTTACAGTTAACGTCTTCAAACAATGTTTGTTCTATTAATATTGAACTAGTTTTCTTTCGCATTGTGAAAAGATCGCTATTCTCACTGTCTCCACTCGTGGCAATGTTCGACTTATAGCCTATAGTTACGGGTTATTGTTTTTTAAAGTCAAATTGGAATCCACCAGAAAATTTACTCAATCTCAATGCAGGGATCTACCCACTGCTGCTTACGACCTACAAATTATCTGTTAGTCTTCGTCCCAGTCTTCTACTAGTAATAGTTCTTGAATTGGATCTTGAGGAGAAAAGTCAAAGTCTAATAGTTCTTTTTTCCAATACGACCAATCGTTGCCTAATAGTAGGGCTATTTTACCAATACGATCTTCGGGTTTGATGATTTTTGATTCTACCAAGGAAGAAACCTTGCGCTGCAATTTCATCATGGGATGCGCAACTTGTTTTGTCATACGCTCGATATTACTTATTATGATATGTTGGTTGAATGATAAAGAAGTCGGGTTTTCTGTTTGACCAATGATTACAGACTGTTCTGCTATAAGACACTATCCCTTGTTTAGAAAGCGGATTTGCTGCTTAATGGTAATTAATCGCCTGAATTCAGATAAACCTGACCTACTTTTAGCCTACATTACACTATTTCGGCAAGTTTTTTCTTAAATTAGTACGGTAATTACGATCTATAGTGCGGTAGTCTAACAATAATTGACAAACATGGGCAAAAAACTAACGCTTTTAGTTTCAGGTACGATAGTCGCTACATTAATTACTCCAGCTTTAGCCTTGCAGGATTCTATAGGAAAAAAAGGAGTAAACGCTCTACGTCTACACCAACCTCCCTATAATTTATTAGGTCGGAAAATCGGCATCGGTCAGGTAGAAGTAGGCAGACCGATACAGTTTGGCAAGGATAAGGCAGCTAATGTCTTAAAAACCATTTCTCCAACCAGGGTTTTTTATCGCGATCGCCCCACCGTTCCCGACCAAAATGCGGACGATCATGCCAGCATGGTCGCAGAGGTAATGATTGGGTCAGATAAGCGTCTTCAAGGAATCGCCCCTCAAGCTAGCTTATATGCCTCTGCCGTTGGCTCGTTAAGTGACGGCGGACAGCCTCAAGAATGTCTGTCAAGCCAGCACATCGCCCAACAAAATAGCGGTGATGTTAGAGCAATTAACTTTAGTTTTGGAGAGTCTTTAGAACGAGATGAGCGAGACCCCGCTCTACTTGATGGTAAGTCTTTATTAACTTCCTGTATTGATTGGTCTGCAAAAAGACACAACTCTTTATACATAATAGCAGGAAATCAGGGTAAAGGAGGAATTCCGATTCCCACCGATAATTTTAATGGCATCACCACCGCCTACACCACCAAGCGAGAGGGTGAATTTAAGAAAGTAGATTTTGCCAATCTTAGTGCTTTGCCAGTGGGAATTGGGCGTAGCTTTATTAAAAAAGAAATTAATTTCGGTCAAAGACGAGCAATTAGCCTGCTTGCGCCTGGGGGGCAAATATCTTTATACAACCAAAAAGGCGAGATCGAACAGGTAAGCGGAACTAGCTTTGCTGCACCTCACATCACGGGTACAGTCGCGCTGCTACAGGAATATGGCGATCGCTTGTTACAGCAGAAACCCGAATTACCCAACTGGAGTATAGACTCTCGCCAACACGAGGTGATGAAGGCGGTTTTACTCAACTCAGCCGATAAAATTGCCGATCGCGGTGATGGTTTACTCCTGGATATGGAACGAACTATTTTGGGTGAGAATAACTACGACTGGCTTGATTCGGATGCCTATGAAAATCCTAGCGTTCCTCTAGATATGCAGATGGGTACAGGACAGATTAATGCCTGGCGAGCATATCAGCAGTTTAGCGCGGGACAGGCAACCGAGGATAAACTTGTCGCTCCTATAGGTTGGGACTACGATCGAGTCAAATTTAATAACTATCAAGAATACTATATAGAGCAACCCTTAGTCGCTCAAAGTTATGCAGCCATAACCCTAACTTGGGATCGCTTGGTAATGTTAAATGATTTTAATCGCAACGAGCAGTATGATGTGGGAGAAACTTTTCGCGATCGCGGTTTGAACAACTTAGACATTTATCTCTTACCAGTAGAAGAAGACAGTAATATGAGAAACGCCTGTTCTTCTTCTAGTTTTGAAGATAGCGTCGAACATATCTTCTGTCCTATTCCCGCTACAGGACGTTACAAAATTCGCGTTTATTATCGCCACCAGTTTAATCAACCAGTACAGTCTTATGCGATCGCCTGGTGGACGGTTGCTAAAAAGGAGTGAGGAATAAGGGATAAGGAGTAAGGAAACATACTTAAACCTCGATCTATAGTAGAGTATTAGAATATTCAAACAACTACTATCTTAAATACTCGCTGTTAAGTTTCAATGTCCGATCCTTGTACCTTTTTCCTCGTTCCTTATCCCTCATAATTCATCCTTTTAAAGCGGAATTACCTGGAAATTAACGGTAGCAGTAACCTCTGGATGCAAACGTACTTCAGCCTGATAGTTGCCTGTAGTACTGATGTCTGGAACTTCAATTCCCCGACGATCTACTTCAATTCCTGCTTGCTCTTTAATAACATCTGCTATTTCTTGAGTAGTGACAGTACCGAAGATCGCTTTTTCTTCCCCTACCTGTTTGCGAATGGTTAATTTACCAATAGTTTTGAAAGCAACTTTTTTGTTTTCTGCTGCTTGTTTCTCGGCTAATTTTTGCTGTCTTTCTTTTTCTCTTCTGGCTTCAACCTGCTTGACGATACCTTTGGTAGCGATGCTAGCCAAACCTTGAGGAATTAGATAATTACGAGCAAAACCTGGAGCAACTTCTACTAAATCTCCATTTTCTCCCAACTTACTGACGCTCTGATTTAAAACTACGGATATGCGTTTTGCCATTGTTTAAAATTCTCCTATATCGCTCGTTTACATATTTGATGTGGCGGATTTAATCGGCACTCAGAACTTCTTATTATATCAGTACAGTTAGCACAACGCAGCTAGAGATCGAGGTCTTAATTTACTAAAAACCTTTCCTTTGCTCATCTGGAAAATGTTATCTTACAGACGTTTAATTTAATTGGGTTGCAGAAAAAATTGGCTAACTTACGAGGCGAATGTTTGTGTGGCAAAATCCGTTATGAATATAATGGGACGACGGGAAACTTAGTTCACTGTCACTGTTCTAGATGTCGCAAATGGCATGGCGCAGCATTTAGGAGTCGTATGGTAGTTAGATCCGATGGCTATAGGCTGATTCAAGGACAAGAATATTTAGCTCATTATCAGTCAACTCCCAACGTTATTAAGACCTTTTGCAAAAATTGTGGTTCTAGTTTGGCAACGATTTATCCTTTGAGAAATAATTTACTCGGTCTACCAATTGCAGGATGCGAAGGAGAATTCGATTGCGATCGACAATTCCATATATTTGTCGGTTCAAAAGCTCGATGGTGGCAGATTAGCGATGATGCCATTCAATATCAAGATTTACCAGATAACCCAGAGATAGTTCACTGCATTAATGATTGAAAACTGTTGAGTTGACAGTACTGGCTTCGATCTAAGCTGATGCTGGTTTAAAATCCAAAGTTGTCTATTCAAACAAAACTTTAAATTTTAAAAAGCTAAAATACCACAAGTTAAAGTATATGCACTCCGAGATAATATTGCTGCTAAACGTTCTGCTTTTTCTGATGCAATTCATGCAGCATTGATGGAAGCAATTGGGACTCCAGAAGCAAAAAGATTTCAACGATTTATAATTTTAAATCCAGCAGATTTTATTTTTCCAGGCGATCGCACTAATAATTATACAATTATTGAAATTAGTCTGTTTGAAGGTCGTTCGGTAGCAGCAAAGAAAAATTTGATTAGCCTTCTCTACGAAAAAATAGCTTCAGCTACCGATATTACGCCTCAAGACTTAGAAATTACTATTTTTGAAACTCCTCAATGCAACTGGGGTATTAGGGGTGTACCTGGAGATGAGCTAAAGCTTGATTATCGAGTAGATGTTTGAGGATCGGGCGATCGCTCTATTGCCCGATGCCTAATGGCTAGCTTTATGCTCTAAAGGATTTTCTTCGGTCTTGAAGCTATGTTTCATAGGGCGCGATGCCTAACGGCTAGCTGAGTCTACGACTAGGGTATCGCTTCCGCAATCGCTTTATTATGATTTTTATTTTTAAGATAGTTAGGGCAAACACAACATCTTTAGCAATTACCTAAAATTAAAATTAATAGTTTTTGCCGTCTAAATTATGACTGACATCAAAGAAGAATTAACTCGCAAGCTAAACCATTTATCCATAGAACAACTCAAGTCTGTCAAACGATACGTAGATTCTCTAGAAGTTTCACATCGTTCGATACATCCAGAACCACCAATTACTAATGAAGATATCGATCGCATTGTCGAATCCTATCGTCAACAAAACAAACCTCTACCTATAGGTTTAGCTGAAGGAGAATTTACCGTTCCCGATGATTTTAACGATCCTTTGCCTTTTTTATAAATTTATATAGGCTAAAGCACGATCGCGAGCGCATTATTTAAAATCAATTTAATCTAAAATCGATCTTTCATTCCCCGAATTCGACCAAATACTCTCGCTGGCTCTTTGATTTTGGCAGTATTCTGTAAAGCTGGAGTATCCCAACGCAAAAAAGGATTAGTTTGTTTTTCTATACCCAAAATAGAAGGAACGGTAGCAACACCTCGACTGCGATCCTGCTGCACCTGTTGATATCTAGTTTGCAAAGCTTCATTTTCACCGTCTACGGTTAGAGCGAACTTGAGATTATTTAAGGTATATTCATGAGCGCACCACACGCGAGTATTATCGGGAAGTTGGCGCAGTTTACCTATTGATTCGACCATTTGAGCGGGAGTTCCTTCAAAAAGTCTGCCACATCCTCCAGCAAAAATGGTGTCCCCACAAAATAATTCTCCTGTTTCTGTTGGTGTTAGGGGCGGAAAATAGTAAGCAATATGGGCGCGAGTATGTCCAGGAACAAAGAATACTTCACCAGTTCGGTTGGCAAACTCTACCGTATCTCCTTCTTGTAAAAAAACCTGTTGATGGGGAATTCTACCTCGGTCTTGTTCACCCCCGTATACACAGAGGTCTTGAAAGTGCCGAACCAACTCTCTATTTCCTCCTACATGGTCGGAATGATGGTGAGTATTAAAGATCGCAACTAACCGAGCGTCGATTTCTGCTAAATAGTTTAAAACAGGCTCGGCTTCTGCGGGATCGATTACCGCAGCCACTTTATGCTCTAGGTCGGATAAAACAAAGATATAGTTGTCTGATAGAGCGGGAATACGCTTAATTTCCATTATTTTGATTATTTTTCAAGATTGTATTCACGATAGATACTATATTCCATCATTTTAAGAAAGGATCGTGTAAAGTGAACTTTTAGCGATCGCGTATAAACTCACAATTACTTCGACTATAAGTATTTAAAATATAGTCTGTCAATTCTTGAAAAGGATACACTATTTAAATTACTCCTTACCTAATTTAAATAATGCTTCTCCCGTAACGCGACAGGTACGCCAGTCTGGTAGTACTTCTGCACCCATGTTTTGATAAAAAGCAATCGCGCTTTCATTCCAGTCTAAAACGCTCCACTCTAACCGTCCTGCATCCCTATCTATAGCTAGCTTGCCTAAATAAGACAGCATGGCTTTAGCAATACCCCGACGGCGATAGTCTGGTAAGACAAATAAATCCTCTAGATAAATACCTGGTTTGGTTAAAAAAGTCGAGTAGTTAGGGAAAAATAGAGCAAAACCAACAATCTTACCATCTGACTCAGCCACAATTGATTCGACACAAGGGCGATCGCCGAACAAATGTTCTTGTAAATCTTCTACTGTCCCCGTAACCTGATGACTTAGTTTTTCGTATTCTGCTAATGCCTGAATTAAGTCAAAAATATGAGGGACATCATTAATTTCTGCCTGACGAACTTTAAAGTAATTCATAAATTCGATCGCGTCTTGACTTAATTAATTTAGCTCAAAAGCCGATCGCTTCTGGATCTCTTTCTTGTGTAAACTTACAACTATTTTCAATTCAAAATCACCGAAACCGCCAGTTCAAAATCTGTCTCTTGTAAGAGATATTAATAAATAACCTCAGATAAAATTAATTTTTAGCTGATAAGCTACGTTAATTAATTTTATTGTGTGGTGTGAAAGATATGAAAATTAAAACTACAATATTGGCGGTTCTTCTTGCATTAGCCCCTGTAGCTGTTCGAGCGCAAGATGTAGATAGCAGCTACGAAAACTATCAGGTAGGCTGTAACTCTGGTGCAGAATGTAATAATTTTGAGGTCAACTACCAAGAAGACGAACTCGCTCAAAGAACTAGAGAGCGTCGTCGTACTCGCCGTACTCGTCGTACTGATGACAAAAAAATCTACGCTGGTGCAACTTTGGGAATATTTTTCCCCAGCGAAATTGACGATTTTGATATAGGAATAATATCGGGACAGACAACCGACCTACAGACAGTCGATCCTGGCACTGGATTTGGTGGTAGTCTTTACGGTGGTTATAAATTTACCGATTTCATTAGTGCTGATATAGAAGGTTTCGTTTTTGGCGGTGATGCCGATCCTCTAGATTCATCCTATACTTCCTACGGCTTTTTTGTTAATCCTAGATTTACCTATACTTTTAATGAATATAATGGTGTTTATGTATTTGCCAGTCCTGGTATCGGTTTAGCTGGAGTAAGTTTTGGAGATGAAATCTCTGATGCAGAGGGTGTTGAGGATGGTTCTGGAACTGGATTCGCTCTGCAAGCTAAGGCTGGTGTTGGTTATCCCGTATCTGACTCTATCGATATCATCGGACAGGCACGATATGTCAATGCTTTCAACGCTATCGAAACTACTCAATTTGGAGCAGGAGGCGAAGTATCAGAAAGCGAAGACCAAGACTTTAATTCTTTCTCAATAGAAGCAGGGGTAAATGTTAAGTTCTAAGCTTATACTTATAATTTAATAATTTTTATAGTAGTTTAGATGACTACTACCAATTAGGAGATAGTAAGAATATTTTGCTATCTCCTTGTTGGTTATAATGTCAAAGACTTATTAATACATCTACTGTAAATATTTCTGTACTACTTCCCAACCAGTCCAAGATACATAAGCTAAACCGACAAATAAAATCGCATTTACGCTGATGTGAAGCGATCGCGCCCAAGTATTGCGAACGTTAATTTGGTTGGCACTCCAGGCGGAAAGACCGATTAATCCTACTACCCACAAGCCAGCCCCCAGATGAGATGAATGTCCCAAGCTGCCATAATATCCTACAGTTCCTACTACGCCTATCGCCAGCAGCACCAGAACTAAAAAAACG
Source organism: Waterburya sp. (assembly GCA_965214815.1). Taxonomy (GTDB): domain Bacteria; phylum Cyanobacteriota; class Cyanobacteriia; order Cyanobacteriales; family Xenococcaceae; genus Waterburya. The sequence goes on along the minus strand of CBDCCL010000002.1, from coordinate 4,250,971 downwards.
ATGATTATTCCGCCTATGTAGTGGGCGTTTCTAAGCCAAGATGGACGACCGACTCTAGTAGTGCGTCCATAAAACATCCAAGCTCCCGAAGCTAGTAATAAAAAATAAAAGGCGATCGCTCCACCCATCGCCCAGGCAGCAATTTTCCAAAGCCAAAGAAAAGATGGTAAATCCAAATTCAATAATCGAGTAATTTACACTTAAAGCTAACAATAGCTCGTAATTTTAGTATAAACAATAAGGTTGCTTATAATAACAACCTTTGTAGCAATCCTCAGCATTAGTTATCTTCGCCGAAATTGATTTTTAAACGGCAATGCTCATTGATGAAGAGATCTTGAAATTATTGGCATTATTTTTAGCTTTATTTTTAACCTTTTTAATATTTCCTATCTCAATTTGATTCTCGCCTTTGTCGTCAGTTTTGTCTAAACGAAGCTTTTCGCAAGGAATAGTGTCAGATAAGATAGCACTAGCCATCATTCCTGTATGAATTTCTAAAATTGCCTCAATGTTGGCTTCAAACACCAAACGCTGACCAGGAAACACTACCCGCTCGAAATACCAGTTAGGAATATTAGTGATTCGAGCTATTTGAATCTGACTAGTTGCATTTACATAGCAGCATAGAACCGCATTATTATCATCACTTGGCAGGGGATCGAGAATTTGAGACATAATTGTTGAAGGGAAATTATTAAAATAAATTTTCTATTGATATATATAAGCTACCATTTTCCGCTCTTAGGTAGTTGTAATACAAGCTACCGAAGAAGATTTATCTAATCTTTAATTATTTTTTATTTGCAAAAAATACATCTTTAGCAAGATTTTATTTTGATTCAATAGTATTAAATGCGTCAACTATAATTTTAAAGCCAGAAATGTATTTCGAGATGCTATTAAAATCTTAAATTTTGGTAGCTATAAAATAATATTTTCTTAACAAAACCTTCCTACCTAACAAATACTCTTTCTATTTAGTTGATTGTGGTAGATAATCTCGCTAAAGTTAAGTTATATAAATAATTTTTGCTCGTTAGAAGCCGAAAATGAACTTTTAGTCGGCCGACAAATTTATAAACTCATAAAAGTAGTAGAACTTGACAGAACTTAACAATACAACTATGACTCAGCGAATTCTTTATGTTCGACTTCCCTGCAATCCCATCTTTCCTATTGGGGTAGTCTATCTTTGCGACCACGTTCACAAGCTGTTTCCCGAAGTAGAGCAGAAAATTTTCGATCTCGGTACAGTTCCTCCGTTGGATTTTAACCAAGCCTTAGATCGCTGTATCGATGAATTTAAACCTTCTTTACTAGTATTTTCTTGGCGAGATATTCAAATTTACGCTCCAGTGGGGGGCAGAGGTGGTAATCCTTTACAAAACGCTTTTGAATTTTATTACGCCAAAAATCCTTTCATAAAACTACGTGGGGCATTAGGGGGTTTTAAGGTAGCTAGTGCTTATTACGGAGAACTGTGGCGCAACAACGGTCTGATAAAGCGAGGGCTAAACCGAGCGAAAAAATATCACCCAGAAGCTCGCGCTATTGTCGGTGGTGGAGCGGTTAGCGTGTTCTACGAGCAGCTACAAAATTCGCTACCTAAAGGTACGATTGTTTCGGTGGGCGAAGGCGAACAGTTATTAGAAAAGCTGTTAAAAAACCAGGAGTTTCGCGATGAACGTTGTTATGTAGTAGGAGAACAAATAAGGGAAAGGCTAATCCACGAATGGCCGACTCCCATTGAAAAAACTGCCTGCAATTATGACTATATAGCTCAGGTGTGGTCGGAGTTTGATTATTACCTGCAAGAAAATGACTTTTATATCGGGGTACAAACCAAAAGAGGCTGTCCTCATAACTGCTGTTACTGCGTCTACACCGTAGTTGAAGGTAAGCAGGTAAGAATTAATCCTGCCGATGAAGTAGTTAAAGAAATGCGCCAGCTTTACGATCGCGGAATTCGCAACTTTTGGTTTACCGATGCTCAGTTTATTCCTGCCAAAAAATATATTCCAGACGCAATCGAACTGTTACAAAAAATTGTCGATTCGGGTATGACGGACATACATTGGGCAGCCTATATTAGAGCAGACAATGTTACTCCAGAACTTGCAGACTTGATGGTTCAAACAGGAATGAATTATTTTGAAATCGGCATAACTAGCGGTTCTCAAGAGTTGGTTCGCAAAATGCGTATGGGCTATAATTTGCGAACCGTACTACAAAACTGTCGCGATCTTAAAGCAGCAGGATTCAACGATTTAGTTTCGGTCAACTATTCCTTTAACGTGATCGATGAAACTCACGAAACAATTCGACAGACTATTGCTTATCACCGAGAATTAGAGGCAATCTTTGGTGAGGATAAAGTCGAACCAGCGATTTTCTTTATCGGTTTGCAACCCCATACTCATTTGGAGGAATATGCCTTAGAAAAAGAAGTCTTAAAGCCAGGCTATAATCCAATGAGCTTGATGCCTTGGACGGCTAAAAAACTGTTGTGGAATCCCGAACCTCTAGGTTCTTTCTTTGGTGAAGTATGTCTTCAGGCTTGGAAGCAAAATCCCAACGATTTTGGACGGGAAGTAATGCGAATTTTGGAGGCTAAATTAGGTAAAGCCCCCCTAGAAGAAGCGTTGACTGCCCCTGTAAAATTAAATAAGCAGCAATTAACTGCTGTTTAAAAAATTAACTATTAACCGAGGTGAGATCCTAAATAACACACCTCAATTTAAATAAATAATTATTTACTATGCTCGAAGGTTCAATATTAGGAAGATTAGATGAGGCTCATCGTGATGGACAACCATTAAACCTGGGCGTTTACTATAAGAATACTTTAGTTGCTTTATGTCATGCTTTAGAAGATTTTATTTTAGATTCTAATAGTGCGCCTTTAATGGTAACAGCCTTTCAGCGTGGCAAATGGTATTTGCAAGAAGCCGAACGCTACAGCGATTTGGCAGATAAATCCGAACACGTAACGATTATGGCAGCTCCTGATTCGGGGTTTGAAACTCACCCTACCAGCAGCAAAGAAAATGTCGCTTTGGTTCATCTCAAGCCAGAAGATCCAGTGGCGCAAGAGTGGCACTTAATGATTCTTTCTCCTACCTATACCGCAATGGTGCTGTGTCAGGAGTTATCAGAAGAAGATTATGGTGCAAACCAGCCGAAAGAAGATTTAGAGCGCAAATTCTATGGTTTTTGGACGTTTGAACCAAAGCTAGTCCGTGAAACCGTCGAACTGGCGATCGACCATGTTAGAGTTTACCAGCCAGAGTTAGCTGAGGCAATGAGCGAGAAGGTAGCTAGAATGACTGCCGAATCCGCTACTAGACAGAGAGATGATTTGGATGCTGTAGTTTCACAAGTAGTCAAATATCTTCAAGACTCACGTAAGATGTTGCGTCAACCAGAAGAAGCGACTGGCTTTAGCGGATTTAGAGCTTTAAATGAGAATATCGCCTCTAACGAGATGCAGGCTTTTTTACGCATGGCTCAACTGCTAGACGCTACTGACGTTAGCAACCCTATGGCAGCCTCGGAGGTAGCAGCAATGGCAGAAGCAATGTCGCAGTTGCTCGATCTTCCTGCATGGCAAGCTAAAAGACTATACTTAGCAGGCTTGTTACATCGTGTAGGTTTACCAGAAGTAACTAAAGAATACAACCGCAAGTCTCAGGCTCAACAAGAAGCTCTAGCAAGCGATCGCTCTAGTAAGGCTTCAGTATTAAGAATCATGCCACAACTAGAGGCGATTTCTCAAATTTTGATTCATCAAAGAGAAGCTTGGGATGGTTCGGGGATTCCTCAGGGATTGGCTTACGATGCAATTCCTCTAGAGTCTCGCATAATCTGTTTACTGGCAGACTTTCAACAAAAGATGAAAGCATACAAACAGTATTCTGCTGATAAAAATCCTTCTACTCAAGCTCTAGCAGATTGTGAGGCATTAGCGGGCAAACGTTACGATCCTAAGCTATTAGATGCTTTATCCCTTTTAGTAATGGGAATGCAGCAGGGCATGACTCTTAATGGGTATCAGCCCAAAATCGCTACGGGTATGTGGTTAGTAGACTCTACTAATGTCTTTAAAAAAACTGCGTCTTCTTAACATACTAGTTCGATCGTAACGCTTCTTTTAATAGAAATTGCGCGAGTAGATAGCTAGGTAAAACAACTAAAGCCTGCTCGCTTTGGATTAAAAGTTAACTCTAAACATCCAACAAGTAGTAAGATATAACACATCTTTAAATAAAATTGAAATTAATAATGACCGTAGATGTAGATACAATTCGCTCGGGAAAAGAAAAAAATTTTCCAGGAATAGATTTAGAAGACGAAGATTTAACCGGCTGTCAATTAGAAAAAATTAACTTAGCAGGAGCTAACTTAGTTGGCACAGATTTTTCTCGCTCCAATCTTAGAGGTGCTAGACTCGATGGAGCTAATCTTTTGGGGGCAAATCTTCAGCTTGCCGATCTTCGAGCTAACCTCTTGGGAGTAAATATGATGCAGGCTGATGCTAGTCATGCCGATCTGCGTGGAAGTAACCTTAGAGGCGCAAACCTAATGGGAGCAAAATTATCACAAGCTTCTCTGTCTGGAGCATTTCTAAGCGGAGCAAATTTAAGTGGAGTAAACCTTAAAGGAGTAGATCTACGCGGTACAGATTTACGAGGAGTGAATCTTAACAGTGCTAATCTCAAAGGTGCGAATTTATCACAGGCAGATTTGCAGGGAGCTAATTTAAGCGAAACTAACTTAGAAGAGGCTGACTTACGAGGAGCAAATTTAGCAGGAGCAGACTTAGTAGGAGCAAACTTACTTTGTGCCGAACTAGAAGGGAGTAATCTGGATGGGGCAAACCTAGAAAGAGCCTGTCTTTTAGGAACGGCGATCGCCTAAACACAAGCTTAGGAGTTAATTGCGATCGCGCAGACAACCCCGAACAATTTGAAGGAAATCTTCGGTAATTCTGTCGATTAGCTCGATCTTCTATTTTAATTAGCAGAAGTTTAATTTTGAAGATTTTAGCTAATAGATAGATTTAGATCTTTAATCCTCTTTGTAACAGAAGAGGTAATTGTCTGTTGCTGAAAAGCTTAAACTAAATTCAATTTACAAGGAATACCGAAAATAACTAATAATATTCAAACAATGCTAATTTGATAAATTACGTATATTGTCACCAACTTTATGTATATTTACTGGCACTATTGGATATTTGTTTTAACTGCTATCTTCCATTCGATCGCTATAATAACTTGGAAGGAACTAATCCTTTAGCAAGTACTGACTATGTTTATGATGAAAATGGGCGACTTACAGGTTTAACACATCTTAACAATCTGGTTTGAGTGTGACTATTGGTGGCAGTGTTTTAGATCGAACCCTTAGAATGATAGATATGTCAAAGTTATGGCTATTAGACAAATAGTAACTAACATTAAGCAAACAGGGATTGATAGTAATGCGCTTTGGGCTTATCCTATTGCATCTGAGCTGAAAAAGCATAGCTACAAACTAGTATTAGAATGGGCTATAGAGTGTATACAAATATATCTATCTCAATTTAAACCATTAAATTCCATAAAGCTGGCAAAGCACACCCAGCAAATTATAGATTTGGAGATTTCATTATCTCCATCACAATGTGATGAAATGGGAAAAAAAATCTGGAATTCTCCTGAAAGAGATGATATTCAATCTGCCTTAGCATACCTATGGTGGATAATTTCTCAATTCAAATTGGGAGAAGCTCATAGTGGAGTTATGGAAACGGCTATGGCAATAGGACTGTTATTACCTAATACATCAGACGATGATTTATTGGATAAATATTTAGAAGCTGCTATTAATACTCTCAATAAAAACAAATATTTTGAGCCACCTTTTGAATAAATAACTTTAATAGAAACCGACGATCATTCAAGTGAGTTGATTCAAATAAAGAGACTGATACTATCAAACTGACTTCATTTATTTACTAAATGAATGGCGTGTGATGCAAATAGATAAAAATTCGCGCTGCGATCTAATTTGTAGAGAAGAGGTTTTGAAATGATGCGATTAGGGTTTTTTAAAGCAAGAACGCCCGATATTGTAGGTTGGTTTTCACTTCGTTCTACCCAACATCTTCAAATCTTGAAATTATAACTTAATACATTTTTAACAAAACCTTTTCCCAATTTTTCAGTGATTACCTTCATAATATATTCACTGCAATTTAGCAAAGAACGTATAGTTGCATTTATTTCATGAGGAAGCATGACGCTAACAGGTTTCCATTTGCACGTAAGTTTTGCATTTTTTTCCGCAAATTGGATATTTTTCCTTGAAATGATTTGAAAATACCCGAAACAGCAAGCTTATGCAGATTCAAAGTCTGAAGATTCTGATAAAGCTTTAGCAACAGCTAAACGAATAAATTCTGCTCCTCCTCTTTTCTTGACCTCTTTGTGCATTTCTTCTGTAAAGTTAACGCTCAATTTCTTATTTAAAGGTGCATCACCTTTATTTTGAAACTGATATTTTACTAATTCTGGGTTTCCTCCAAGTCTAGCCATAATTTTACCTCCGCCATATTTTACTCAATAATAGCAAAATTCCAACTACTACCAGCTATTAATAGATTTGACTATCGCGTTATATTGCGTAGAACCTATGCTAATATAAACTGTAAGTCACAAAACAGTAAAGTTTCCTACGCCTCGCTGTTTTATGACCCAAAAATCATATTGGAGTTAACCAAAATGACATATTCATTTATAAATATAGACCGAGACAGACAAAAAGAACAAGAACCAGATACAAATATCGACCTCTCCTGGGCAGGATGGTTTGACGGATTGACAGGACTAAACGCCGAACTTCCCCACCTAAAAGACTATTGGGACGGCTATGCACTAGGTTATCGAGAATATTGCTGTGGTTTATTGGGATTAGAAATACCCTCTAGATGAAATACCTGTAGAAAGGCTCTCGGCTTTGATGGCAGCCTAATTTTAAGAGTCTTCAACTTTTAGAACCCTTAAACCTAATTACCCAGATTATCTATCTAAAGTCTGGGTAAAACCAATTTCTCTCTATCGCTTCAAATCATGACCAAAAAATATCTAGCCGATCCATTCAACGCCCTTTACTTGTCCCAAAACGATTTTGACATCAGCTCTCGCCCTGAGATACAAGAAATAGACGAGTATGCCAGAAATTTAGAAGATAAAATAGAAGGCGACTTTAACCTAGAATACATCACATTTGAGTTTGCCTATAACCGCTTGGCATATGTCCGTAATGGCTTACTGCTTGCTAAGTTAAAATTTCTCAAGCTATACAAAAACTTTGGTGATGGTACATTTGCCAGCTTCTGTCGAGAACAACTAAAGATTACTCGCTGGCAGGTTAATGACAACATCAAAGCTGCCAGAGTCTGTATGGAATTAATCTACGCAGGTTTTGAGATTTTACCCACTAATATCTCTCAGGCGATTGCTTTAGCTAGTTTAGTAGGTGATGAACTAGTTCACGCTTGGCGTAGCGTAACTGAAAATATTGAACCAGATAAAATCACTCACAAAAGCATTAGAAGTTTGCTATTTCCCCCAACTGAATTAGATTTGCCCACAACTACGATCGAAGTCCCACCAAGTCTACATGAAAGCATTCACACAGAAGCAGCAGAACGAGGATTGTCAATTGTAGAGTTAATCAAAATGATGTTTGAGTTCTTTATAACAGGTGGAGATTCCCACCTTTCAAAGTACAAAATAATCACAGAAGATTACAAAGAAAAAGAACGAATTTGGCGCGAAGATTTAGCAAAGTTAGTTGAAGAAGACAGGCTCAAAACTACATAATCATCTTTCAATTCAGCAAATAAGCGTAGAAACAGAGATAAATCCCATTAGAATCGACGAACTTGGTAGAAAGAGCTATTTAACTTATGACGAACGCGATCGCGCTTGTTAAATCAATTGATGCTGCTGGCGCAGAGATTGAGCTTCATCATGATGATAAGCGTATATATTAGCAAATTAACTAAATTCACACAGGTATTTGATATTTACCTGTTGGCTACTATAAACAATACTTTCTTGATTGATGATATTGCTCACACCAGGAGCAACATAGGTGCTGTCGTATCCAGCTACAGGAAAACGACAGTTAGAACCTTGGGGATGATATTCTTTGCCCATGGCAAAATCACACAGCAGCATAAATACTCGTTCCTCATCGTCTTTTGAAGGATTCCAATAATTTGTAGCGTAGTTTAAAGCTTTGGTAGATTGTTCTGAACCATAAATTCCATTACCGAACATTCTTCCCGTACACTGCACCGCGTTAGCAGGGGGAATAATTAAACCTTGTCTGAGAATGCTTAATAGATTACTAGCTTTAGTACCATGCCAATGCTGTTTGACGTTACCTATGGCTTTAGCTTTGGCTGCAAAGGCTTTCTGCATCGAGGGAATATTTAACTCATACACCCTTCTTAACTTATATTTAGCAGCAAGATGGTTTCGATTAACTGTCGATTTATAAAGCTGGTTAATTTGGCGAAAGATTTTTTTTCCTTCTACGGTACTTCCTGGTACTCTGGCGATCGCGCAATTAAAAACTGGCTTTGATGTCGAATCTATGGCAATTGCAGCTTCTAGAGCATTTAAAATCTCATATTGACACTATATTTGTTGGGTATTAGATAGCTGCAACTCGTCTATTTTACGCCCTAAGTCTTGAGGAATTGAACGCAGGTACTTATTTAGCAACTGGCGTAGCTTATATCGTTTACTGCTACCCGTAGCAGCGATTTGAAATAAATATTGCCTGGCTTCAGCGATCGCCTGTGGGGTGATTTTACCCAACGGCGTACTAAATCCTCCTGCTGAATCGTAGACAATTTGGGTTTGAGAAGTAAAAAAGTGAATATTGCTTTTGACTAAATATCTAATTAGTTCTTTAGATCGAGGATTTCTACCATGCTTAGTTTGCTTTGAAGCAATCGCCTTTAACTCTTCTGGAGTAATAATACTTTGGTGAAAATCGTCTATTAACTCAGCTTGGGTATAGCCTTTCCTTAGCTTCTGACGTTTAGTACGCTCGAACTTGGATCGCGCTAGGGTAACAGAACCCAAACAGTAATGTTTGTTCTGCAAGCAATCGCCAACTCTGCCCCATTCAGCAATAAAAGTTCCGTCATCTCTAAGGCTTTTTCGCCAAACTTTATTGGAATTTTTATCTACTTCCACATAAATAAGCGTGCAGGTATCAAGTACGCTAGGTAATAGTGTCGTACTCATAGTTTTTAGTTTTATTTAGTTTAAGAAAATAGGAAAAAGGGAAATTTGCATCCCCATTAAAGTCGTTTAAAAGGATTGTCAACCTTTTTAGTACTCTATTATTAATTGAACAATTAGTCAACGTAAAAAATGAACATATCTAAAAACAGGTTGATTTTTTACAGCTTCTTGCCAAAGATAAATTTTCATACTATTGTATTTCACAGACCGTTTGGTCTTAAAGCTTAATGTCAAAAGCACAACAAACTAAAGCTCGTATTGTTCATCAAGCAGCAGAATTATTTAACCGAAAGGGTTATGCAGGTTCTTCTATTGCCGATGTTATGCAAGCAACTGGCTTAAAAAAAGGAGGAATATACAACCACTTTAAAAGTAAAGATGAATTAGCTTTGGCTGCGTTTGATTATGCAGTAAATCTGATGAGTAAAGAAGTTTGGCAGGCTGTTAAAACCAAACGAAATGCGATCGAACGTTTACAGGCTTTAGCATCAGCCTATTTAATCTATATCGACAAACCACCCATAGCGGGAGGATGTCCGATTCTTAATACGGCAATTGAAGCCGACGATCTTGATTCTCCCTTACGCGATCGCGCTTTAGCAGCAATTAATTCTTGGCGAGGTTTAATCGTTCGCATTATTCAAAAAGGCATAAGAAAACAAGAAGTGCGATCGACTGTCGAAGCTGATACTGTTGCCACAATTATTATCTGTACTATAGAAGGCGCAATCATGATGAGTCAGCTTGAAAAGAATCCGATTCACCTTCAAAGAGCGATCGCTCACTTACAAGGCTATATCAAAGATCTGATCTAAGGCAAGTTAATACTATTTTTTTAGCTTAAAAAAGACCGATCGGTCTTAAAATTCATGGATCAAAAACTACAGGTAATATTAAATCTCCAGGTAAAAACCTATGACATTGATTTTGCAGGAATCGTCAGCAATATCGTTTATCTTCGCTGGTTAGAAGACTTAAGGCTAGAAATGCTTGAAACTTACTTACCTTTAAAGCAATTGATGGCGAGAGGATATTGCCCGATTGTTGCTTCTACAGAAATTAAGTACAAAAAAGCATTACGGATGTTCGATCGCCCCGTAGCAAAGATGTGGGTGTCTGAATTAAAGCGATCGCGCTGCACTCTGCAAGCTGAAATTTGTTTAAACAACCAGATAGTTACTACCGCGACTCAAATGGGATTTTTTATCAATTTAGAAACCATGCGCCCGATAGCAATTCCTCAAGAGTTAAAAGCAATTTATCGATCGAATTAAAATCCGCGCTATTTGCGCAATATAGAATAGACATGACAATAGATAAACCAACACACCGTTTAATAGCGATCGCAATTAGTCACTACTGCGAAAAAGCTCGCTGGGCATTAGATTACTTAAACATAGATTATATAGAAGAAAATCACGCGCCACCATTTCATAGAAAATACACATCTGCTTATGGAGGAACAACCGTACCCGTTTTAGTTGTAGAAGACAAAGCTTTCGTTGATTCTCATGACATTCTGTATTATCTAGATAGTGTTTCTGCCGATAGACAACTTTATCCTCACGATCGAGAATTACGCCGGCAAGTAGAAACTTTAGAAGAATTGTTCGATCGTAGATTAGGAGTTGCAACCCGCCTTTGGGGTTATTATTATGCAATTAAAAAACCTTTATTTATCGCGATCGCTTGGGGAAAAGGAGCAAGCTTAATAGAGAAGATTAAATGTGTCATTGCTGTACCTAAAACATTTAATTTCCTCAAGCAGAACTACAACGTTACTCCAGAAGGTAAAGATGCTGCTTTGCAAGAGATTAAAGAAATTTTTGCCGTAGTCGATCGACAACTAAATTCAGGTCAACAATACCTAGTAGGCGATCGCTTATCGGCAGCAGACATAACCTTTGCTGCTTTGGCTTCCCCCGTTATACGTCCCCAAAATCATCCTGTTTATGACTCGCAATTATCTAAGCTACCAACAGAAATGGTGGCGGTAATCGAAGAATTACGGGCAACCTCCGCAGGTAAACTAGTTCTGCGTATGTATCAAAAACACAGGCGGTAAAAGCGTTTTAGAAAACATTTGCCAATATTTGTAATCATGCTGAAGTTTTATTATCATCCTCAATCGCCTTTATCGCGTCGTGTCTGGATTGTCTTGTTGGAGAAAGAAATACCTTTTACATCAGCGATCGTTAATTTAAAAGATGGAGAACAGTTTAGACCAGATTTTCTCGCTATCAGTCCTTTTCATCATGTACCCGTAATCATTGATGATGGCTTGCGAGTTTTAGAATCTTTGGCGATTTTAGATTACTTAGAAAGTAAATATTCTCAACATCCTTTGTTACCAAACGATCCTTTGAGGTTGGCTAAAGTAAGAATGGTGCAAATGGTGGCTAATAATGAATTATCTTCTTTGGTCATTCCTCTAATTACGGAAACAGAAGATTCGCCTAAACTAAAGCAGACAAAACGCAAGATAAGAAGAATACTAAAGTTTACGAGCGAACTGTTAGCAGAAGATGTTTATTTTGGCGGAGACAGCCTTTCGGTGGGCGATATAGTTGCTGGAAATAGTATTATTCTGACTAATAAACTGGGCTTTAATCTCAGTGAATTTGGAAAAATAGAGCAGTGGTGCGATCGCCTGATGCAAAGAGAAGCTTGGCAACAAACCCAACCAAATGACGAACAGGTAGCAATATTTAAACAGACGGTACAAAAATTAATTAAATCTCAATCAGAAAAAGAAATTGTAGAACGGGTAAAGTATTCTTAAATAAAATTATGCTAGAGATATTTGATGAGGCGGTATGACTACAACTACTTATAAATGGTCAATAGAAGAATGGCATGAATTGGTAGAGTTTGGGGTATTAGAAGGAAAACCAGTTGAATTGCTTGAAGGGGAAATTATTGAAATGAGTCCCGAAGGTGTCGAACATACTTATACAAACAGTAGCGTAGTGAAATATTTAAGAAATATTCTGTCAGATTTAGCTGAAGTTCGAGAATCTCATCCTATTACTTTAGATAATAGCGAACCAGAACCTGACATAGCTGTAGTTCGTCTACCAGAAACTATCTATCGCAATCATCACCCATATCCGCAAGATATCTACTGGTTAGTAGAGATTTCTAATCGAACGCTAATTAAAGATTTAAATCAGAAAATTATTACCTATGCTCGTAATGGTATACCTGAATATTGGGTAATCGATCTAGTTAATAAAAAACTGGTAGTTCATACTCAAGTTAACGATCGCGGTTATGCTCAAATTAACGAATATAGAACAGGTACAGTTTCTACGCTAGCGTTTCCCGATGTAGCGATCGCTATAGATAAATTAATCCTATTTTAGAGAACTAGCAATAGAGATAAATCAGACATTCATTGTAGACTAGATTTTGCTCATAATTGAGAGGGTAATAATGGAGATAGAATATCCAGAAGATTTAAAATATCTAGATACTCACGAATACGTTCGTTTTGATGGCGAGATCGCTACAATTGGAGTTAGTGCGTTTGCACTCGATCAGTTAGGCGATGTGGTGTTTTTAGAGCTTCCCGAAGTTGGAGACGCATTAGAAGTAGGAGAAACTTTAGGAACAATTGAATCTGTAAAAGCAGTAGAAGATTTGTATCCACCAGTATCGGGGACTGTAATCGAACGCAATGAAACAGCTATTGATGCGCCAGAAACTCTAGCAGAAGATCCTTATGGTGAAGGTTGGCTGATTAAAGTTAAGGTTGACGATCCTGATGATGAGCTAGCTAACGCTCTTACTGCTAAAGAATATCGCGCTCAGGTTGAAGGAATGGATGAAGCCTAACAAAAGTTTATGTAGTAACGAAGAATTGGTTTATAAAATAGTTTTTTACCAGTTTTTATAATCATCATTACTATAAATAACCAAAGCTTAAAGCCAAGCTTTAAGCTACTAAAGATTATTATCAATTTTGTGTTGCTTTGAATCAATCGCTCTTTTAGCAAGTAAAATTTAGAGATATCTATTAAGCACAAACAACTATATCGATATTGAGTAGATGGTTACTCCTAAGATTAAGTAAAATTTGTTAACCTTTATTACAAATCGCCAGAAACAGTGGTTGCGTCGAGTTATTGACTGTGAACCATTATTTTTTTTACTAAAAGCAAATTTTGACAAATAATATGGTTAACTTGAACTTTGCTGCGGAGTCTAAAGAGGATACTCATGCAAATCCTACTTATAAAAATTCGTTATATCGTGACAATAGTACTTTTGCTCGACGACATATCGGACCAGACGAGCAGCAGATCGAGCAGATGTTGCAGGTATTAGGAGTTAATAGTTTAGATGAATTAATCGAGCAGACGATTCCCGCAGCAATTCGTCTTAATAAACCATTAAACTTACCCGAAGCACTAAGCGAATCAGCAGCCTTAGCCAAATTAAAAGCGATCGCAGCTTCAAATAAAGTATATCGTTCTTTTATTGGCAGGGGATATTATAACTGCATCACTCCTGCGGTTATTTTACGCAACGTATTGGAAAATCCTGGCTGGTATACTGCCTATACTCCCTACCAGGCTGAAATCGCTCAGGGAAGGCTCGAAGCACTGCTCAACTATCAGACAATGATTGTTGACCTGACGGGTTTAGAAATTGCTAATTCTTCGTTATTAGACGAGGGAACAGCAGCAGCAGAAGCCATGAGCATGAGCTATGGAGTATGTAAAACTAAAGCTAATACCTTTTTTGTCGATGCTGGTTGTCATCCTCAAACCATAGAGGTAGTTAAAACTCGCGCTTTGCCTTTAGGTATTGAAGTAATAGTAGATGACTATAGCAATTTCGATTTTTCTACACCGATTTTTGGTGCATTACTACAGTATCCAGCGACAGATGGCACGATTAACGACTATCGTTCTTTTATCGAACGGGTACATGAAGTTAAAGCCCTAGCCACTGTTGCAGCGGATATTCTAAGTCTGGCTTTACTAACTCCTCCTGGTGAATTTGGCGCGGATATCGCCGTAGGAAGTACTCAAAGATTTGGCGTACCTTTGGGTTATGGTGGTCCTCACGCAGCCTATTTTGCGACCAAAGAGAAGTATCAAAGGCAAGTTCCAGGGCGTATTGTCGGGGTTTCTAAAGACGTTCACGGCAAACCCGCTCTAAGATTGGCACTACAGACTAGAGAGCAACATATCCGTAGAGAAAAAGCTACCAGCAATATCTGTACCGCTCAAGTTCTGCTGGCGGTAATTGCTTCAATGTACGCAGTGTATCATGGTGCAGCAGGCATAAAGGCGATCGCTCAAAGAGTCCATCAGCTTACGGCTACTCTGGCAACTGGATTAGAAAAGTTAGGTTACGAAGTTACTAATCAGTCTTTCTTTGACACTATTCGAGTCGAGACAGGGGATAAAAATGCAGCAGAGATTATGGAAATTGCTGCTAGCAAGCAAATCAACCTACGCTGGTTAGATACTAAAGCGATCGCAATTTCTTTAGATGAAACTACTACTACCCAAGATTTAGTAGATCTATGGCAAATTTTTGTAGGAAGTACAGAATTAGCATTTAATAGTACATACTTACTAAACAACCGTTCGACTGCGATTACCGAACCACAATTACGCACGAGTTCTTATTTAACCGAGGAAGTATTTAACCGCTATCATTCAGAAACCGAACTACTGCGCTATCTACATCAGCTAGAAACTAAGGACTTATCTCTAACTACTTCGATGATTCCTTTGGGAAGCTGTACGATGAAGCTCAACGCCACAGCCGAGATGATTCCCGTAACCTGGGCAGAATTTGGCAATATCCACCCCTTCGCACCGTTAGAACAGGCTCAGGGCTATCAACAGTTGTTTAATGAGCTTGAAGAGTGGCTGGCAGAAATTACTGGCTTTGCAGGAATATCTTTACAGCCTAATGCGGGTTCGCAAGGAGAATACGCGGGACTACAGGTAATACGTCAATATCACCACTCAAAAGGACAAGGACACCGTAACGTTTGTCTGATTCCCGAATCAGCCCACGGTACTAACCCTGCTAGCGCGGTAATGTGTGGCATGAAGGTAGTAGCGGTAAAATGCGATCGCGACGGGAACATCGATCTACAAGACTTACAAACCAAAGCCGAAAAGCATCAGGATAATTTAGCAGCCTTGATGGTGACATATCCTTCAACTCACGGGGTATTTGAAGCCGAAATAAAAAGTATCTGCGCCATCATCCATCAATACGCAGGACAGGTTTACATGGATGGAGCAAATATGAATGCTCAGGTTGGCTTATGTCGTCCTGGCGATTTTGGGGCTGATGTCTGTCACCTTAACTTACACAAAACCTTCTGTATTCCTCACGGTGGTGGCGGTCCTGGAGTCGGTCCAATTGGGGTAATGCCTCATTTAGTGCCATTTTTACCCGCTACGCCCAAAACCCCCGACGATGCCGAGCCTATCGGTGCTATTTCCGCTGCTCCTTGGGGAAGTGCTAGCATCCTCACTATCTCCTGGATGTATATCGCCATGATGGGTGAAGCTGGTTTGACTCAGGCTACCAAAGTAGCAATTCTCAACGCCAACTACATGGCAAAGCGTCTCGAACCCTGTTACTCGGTGCTGTTTAAAGGAGAATCTGGTTTTGTCGCTCACGAATGTATTATCGATTTGCGTCCTCTGAAAAAACGGGCGCGAGTCGAAGTAGACGACGTAGCTAAAAGACTAATGGACTTTGGTTTTCATGCTCCTACCGTATCTTGGCCCGTAATTGGTACGGTAATGATCGAACCAACAGAGAGTGAATCAATTGAACAGCTAGACCGCTATTGTGATTCCCTGCTGGCTATTTATCAGGAGGCAGAAGCGATCGCCAAGGGCGAAATAGATCCTGAAGATAATCCTTTAAAAAATGCACCTCATACCGCAGAATCGATTATCTGTGGTGACTGGTCGCATCCCTATAGCCGAGAGCAAGCAGCTTACCCCGCACCCTGGACAAAAGAATACAAATTCTGGACGAGCGTAGGCAGAATTAATAATGCTTATGGCGATCGCAACTTAGTCTGTTCCTGTGCGGGAATGGATGCCTATCAGGAATAAAAGAGCGATTACGTTCTCTTATATTCGGTCTTGGTACTTATCCAAAACTCTGGTAATGATGGAAGCTACTTCATCGGGGGCTTCTATCATACCTAAATGACCACAGTTGGGAATTGTAGATACGTTGCTCTCATAAGACATAAACAATCCATGAAAGCTTGCTAGATGATTTACATATTTAATTTCCATCACCTTGTCCTTATCTCCTGCAATAAAGTGAACGGGTTGAGATAAGCGCGAAACTAGCTGAGGTAGTAAATGTACTTCCGACTCAGTAGTAGACTCTAACAATGCGCCTGTAGCTGCTTGGGAGTCGGCTTTAATAAAATCTAAAACCCTCTGACGACCCCATTTTAAGGATAAAGGACGAGCCACCATCATTCGTGAAAACAGCAAACTCAAAAAAGGAACATACGATAGCCAACGTGGACGAAACTTAACTAGTTGCTGTCCCGCATTGCGAAAGCGTTCAAATTCTTCTTTGAGATAAATTCCGCCTCCAGCATTGAGGCAAATAACTCCCTTAATTACTTCAGGGTAAAGGTCTGCTGCCCACAGAGCAACACTTCCACCCAAAGAATGACCGACTACCCAAGCTCGATCGATCTTCAAACTCTCCAGCAAATATTTTAAATCTTCTGCATACGCATGAAGACTATAGTTTCGAGAAGCTTCTAAGGTGTTCTTAGTATTGGCGATCGCATAACTATCATCAACTGCCGAAGATTCAGGGATCGAGACAACTGATAAGCCTTGCTTATTCGATTTAAGAGCAGCTTGTGATTCTCCAAAACCCCTAGCATCATAGATTAAACATTGATACTTAGATTTTAGAAGCTTGACTAAAGGCTGCCAGTAGTGACGGCTTAAAAGCCAGCCATGAACAAATACCAACACTGGTAGTTTAGGGTCGGTAGGAGCGGTTAACTCATAAATATGAGGTGTTTCCAGTATAGTTATCGATGGCATTTTTCTATCGTATCATTACACCATAGAGAAATTTTAAATTCAAAATCGTGTCCATGTCGAGCGAATAAATGCAGGACACACTGTAATTCGTTCAAAAGTTCTGCCCCCAGACACGCCTCTAGACAAGAAAAACCAGAACTATAAACAAACTTTAAATATCCAACTTAATCGTTTATTCATAACCTGGTTGAATATAGCAATCGTAAATCATTTATGAGAATATTCTTTTTGATAAACCACGGAGGCAGGTCGAACACGGAGTCAAGATAAAAGAGGGTTTCTTATTATAAATCATTCCTGGTTGAATATATTACAACAACGCTATGATTCGATCTTCTGTATAATATAATTAGTGTATATTTAAATAATTTATTACTAAGACTAAATAGTTTTTATTTTTCAGAAATACTTTTGCGTCAAGAAATAGATTAATATAACAAACAGCTTGTATTTAAACCACACAGTAAAGCCACATCGGCATGGTCTTTTGGAAAAAACTATTTAGTAATTCGGACACGGAAGCTGACTCAGATGCTGAATTTGTTGGAGAACCATCGAATATCGACGATCGAGATGATTCTCAACCACAAATAATATTTAGCACCGATCGCAACATTGATTTTTATGAATTAGAAGAACTTTGCGATCGCGTTGGCTGGGCGCGCCGTCCCATACGTAAAGTAAAAAAAGCCATCGAGCATAGCTTTTTGGTGGTTTCAATGTGGGAAGTCGTAGGCAAGAAACGTCGCCTTATTGGCTTTGCTAGAGCTACTTCGGATCATGCTTTTAATGCGACTATTTGGGATGTGGTAGTAGACCCCAAATTCCAGGGTCGGGGTTTGGGTAAAGCGATGATGAAATATTCTATATCACAATTGCGTAGCGCAGATATTAGCAACATTACTCTGTTCGCCGACCCCCAAGTAGTAAAGTTCTATCAAAGGTTGGGGTTTATTTTAGACCCAGAAGGAATTAAAGGTATGTTCTGGTATCCCGATTAATCAGTCAACAGTCAACAGTCAACAGCTCATTATAGGGTGGGCATTGCCATTAAGCATAATAGAAAACAATTTTTTTATGATGCCCACATAACAGTTAACAGTTAATCGAAATTGTTTTACCACGATCGATAGCCAATATATAGATGAACGCTCGGTAGCGATAGTTAGTGAAATATCAGACTTTAGGCTACTCGATACAATTTCAAGTTGCGTTACAATTCGTAATAAAAGTAATCATTGATTTAAAAATATGAAAACGGCTTTAATTACGGGAGCATCATCGGGAATTGGGGAAACATTTGCCCGAGAATTAGCAGCTAAAAAAAATGATTTAGTTTTGGTGGCGCGATCGCAAGATAAGTTAGAAAGTTTAGCTACAGAATTAAGTAGTAAATATGACATAAAAACTGAGGTAATTTCGCAAGATCTGACCGAACCAGCAGCGGGAGAAAAAGTATTTGATGCTGTTAGAACTAAAGGTTTGGTTATCGATCTATTAATTAATAATGCGGGGTTTGGTGACTATGGAGCATTTAGCGATCGCCCGTTAGACAAACAAATTGCTATGGTTCAGCTAAATGTGACTGCGGTAGTTGAATTAACAGGTTTGTTTTTACCGCAGATGCAGCAAAGAGGAGATGGTGCAATTATCAACGTTTCTTCAATTGCAGCTTTTCAACCTATACCCTATATGTCGGTGTATGCTGCAAGCAAAGCTTTTATCCTTAATTATACTGAGGCATTGTGGGCAGAAAACAAAGATAAAGACAATAACGTCAGAATTTTGGCAGTATGTCCTGGTCCGACAAAATCAGAGTTTTACGATCGCGCCGATTTTCCCGATTCAGCCACGGGACTTAATAACATGACAATGGCTAAGAGCGAAAAAGTGGTCAAAGAAAGTTTGCAAGCATTAGAAAAAAATCAGTCTACTGTAGTAGCTGGAGGTTTTGCTAATCAAATAATTGCCAACTTACCGCGATTCGTTCCTAGAGATTTATTGGTCAGTACGGTGGGAAAACAGTTTAAAAACATTTAATTCTTTACCAGTAGTACTTAACTATTTTTAATCTCTTCAAATATTTTCTATCAATATACAGATTTGCTGGGTAATAGATTTTTTGTAAAATTTTAATCGAGCAAAGATTTAATCGCCCTCATTAACTAATTACCGAGATAGTAATAGGTGTTGTAATGTATTTAGTCACTGGCGCAACAGGATCGTTAGGACGTAGAGTTGTCAGACAGCTAAGAGAAAAAGAGCAGCCAGTAAGAGCTTTTGTCCGTCTATCTTCTCGTTTTAACGAATTAGAAGACCGTGGAGCAGAAATTTTTATCGGAGATTTAAAACAGGAAAGGGATATTGTTAAAGCTTGTGGGCAAGTTAAGTATATTATTAGCGCACATGGTGGAGATGCCCAAGCTATCGACTATAGAGCTAATATCGAGTTAATCGAGCAAGGCATTGCTGCTGGTGTCGAACATTTTGTATTTATCTCAGTTTTAGGTGTAGATCGAGGTTATCAAGACTCAACTACCTTCAAAGCCAAAAGAGAAGTTGAAAAATATTTGATGAGGAGTGGTCTAAACTATACAATTCTTCGTCCTTCAGGATTTGCTAATAATATAGTTCCCTTGGCAGAAAGATTTCGCGATACAGGAGTTTATTTTTCGATTGGCGACCAGAAAAATCGTTCGTCAATAGTTAGTACAGATGATTTAGCTAAAATTGCGATCGCTTCTACAGAAATAGAAGGAGCGAAAGATCGGGTATTTGCCGTAGGGGGTCCCGATATTCTTAAAAGAGAAGATATTCCTCGTATTTTTGCTCGTCTGTTCAATAAAGAGCCAATTATAATTAATCCACCCTTACAGGTGTTTGACGGCTTAAGAATGGGAATTGGTTTAATCAACCCTGAGTTAAATAAATCTTTGGGTACACTACGAACTCTTTTAGCTCACGAATTTTTCTGCACCAAAGACGAAATTTCTCGTTTGGAATCGGTATTTAATATGAAAATGGAATCTTTAGAAAGTTTTTTGCGTCGTTATGTAGGACAGCATTAGGTTTCTTGCACGAATCATTATTAACCGTCTTATTAAGAGGTAAAAGGTAAAAGGGATTTATGCAAGTAATCTAATAGACAACTGACAGAGATCGAAAATCGAAGGGTATAAATTCATCCTTCATTCTTCATCCTTCATCCTTACGAATTAATAACTAAACTTATCCTAACTAAGCCATGTACTGCAATATATAGATACTGCATCAAATGATAGCGATCGATTAAACTTGTTACTTGTTATTTATTTCTTGTTTCAATGCCTCAGCCAAGCATTTACATTGCAGTAACTAGTCATGGTTTTGGTCACGCTGTCCGAGTTGCAACGGTAGCAGAAAAACTACAGCAGTTGCGCCCCGATCTTAAGTTAATTTTAGTGACTGTCGCTCCTGAATGGTTACTGAAATCCTATGTCGAGCATTTTACTTATAGACAGCGAGTTTTTGATGTTGGGGTGATTCAAAGTGATAGCCTAACGATGGATAAGCAGGCAACATTAAGTAAGATGCAGGAGATTATTGCCAGACAAGATAGCATTATTGCCCAGGAGGCTAAATATATCCGAGATAACGGTGTTGGCTTGGTTTTGGCAGATATACCCGCCCTAGCTGCTCCAATTGCTCGTGCTGCGGGAGTACCCTGCTGGATGATGAGTAATTTTGGTTGGGACTTTATCTATCGCGAATGGGAAGGTTTTAGTGAGATAGTAAATTGGATCGAAAATTATTATCAACAAAGCGATCGCCTATTTCGTCTTCCTTTAGCCGAGCCGATGAATTCTTTTCCTTGTATTACCGATACGGGATTAACAGGAAGTACGCCACGCTTCGATAAAGAGAAGTTACGTTCTAAATTTAAGCTAACTGCACCAAAAAGTAAGACCATTTTACTTACTTTTGGAGGGTTAGGACTGCAAGCCATTCCCTATCAAAACCTTCAACATTTTCCTGACTGGCAGTTTATTACTTTCGATCGCGCTGCACCAGATTTACCCAATCTTTTAAAGATCGATGATAATACTTTACGCCCTTTAGATTTTATGCCGCTCTGTGGCAGAGTATTTTCCAAACCTGGCTATAGTACTTTTTCAGAAGCTTTGTGTTGTGATGTTCCAATTGTTTCTTTAACCCGCCAAGACTTTGCCGAAGCAGAAATATTACTAAACGGTATTCAAGACCATTCTCAACATCAAATCATCGATAATAATGATTTTTTTACTGGTGACTGGAATTTCTTAACTCAAGATTTGTTATCACCGCGAAAATCTACAGGTTTACCCCAAGATGGCGCAACGGCGATCGCCATAGAAATTTCTAACTACTTCTCTTAACCTTAGTTTGGGTTAAATAGATTTGTTAGTTAGGCTAGCTATCAGCTATCAACTTTTAAATTGGTACAAAGTGCCAAAGTTATCTTAAAAAAGAAATATACTTGTTCCTTGCTCCTTATTCCTTGTTCCTTGCTCCTTGCTCCTTGCTCCTTGCTCCTTGCTCCTTGCTCCTTGCTCCTTGCTCCTTAATCCTTATTCCTTGCTCCTTAATCCCCTATTTCCCAAGAATCAATTATCTTTTGGGCTGTGTTGGAAAATTCAGAAAATTCGGCTGTTTGGGCCGTATAAATAGCTATATATGCCCGACCGTTTCTAACGGTAAATGTTTCCATCTGCTTTAAGTCAAGTCCATCCTCTTGACGAGAATAAATAACCGTCCGAGCAGCAGAGCTATCGATCGTTGTTTCAAACTCATCGTATACTTTTACATTGCTACCTTCTGCCTGCTCGATGCGTTCTAAAACTATTTGAGTATACTGCTCTAAATTAGTAATGTCTGTAGATAAGCGTTCGATAGTAATGTATACTTTTTCGGAAAAAATGTCGCTATACTCTTCTATTGGAGAATTAAATACTACTATTGCTCCAGTAATTGGGTCGTTTAATTCTTTTACTAACCAATCTTGTGGATATTTGACTGTAAACTCGTATTCATTGTTTACATAATTATCAAAATTTCTGTGGGAATTTTTACCAATTCCTATAAATACAATTGCCAAAGCAATAATAAAAGGTAATGCCGATAGTAACCAAATTATTTTTCGTCCGAATTTAAGACGGTTTATAAGTAAAGTGAGATCGCGCTTATTACTTGATTTAGAATTAGCTTTTAACCCAAAGCTCGAGTCATCAAAAACGGGGGGTGGAAACGTGACTACATCTCGATTAAAATCTAGGTTTGCCAAAACCTCACTAGTAGTCTGATAGCGATCGCCATGTTGGCTTATCATCTTATTTAGTACGCTAGCTAGTTCGGGACTAATATGATTAGAATTATTTGATTCAGTAGATACCTTAGCAGTAAAAAATCCCTGAATTTGCTCTAATTGACCAGTCAGAGCATATATAATTGTCTTGCCAAGAGCATAAATATCGCTGCTATATTCAGGTCTTCCCGACTTAAATTCAGGTGCAGCAAAATCGGAATTAACTGCAACTGGCGATGAATTACTATTGCAGGAAACAGCGTTTTTAACCGTAGCAAAGTCGGTCAAAAATTTTTTCTGACCTCGATACTCGATTAAACTTGAAGGTTGGATATTCAAATGAGCTATTTTTGCTTGATGAACAAATTCCAAAATTCCCAGTATCTCTTGAAGCCAGTTAATTGCTTCGACTTCAGTAATGGGCGATCGCTCTATTTTTTTAGCTAGAGTTTCACCTTGAATATATTCTCTAACTAAATAAAATTCGCGATCGCATTCAAAAAAATCCAACAGTTGAGGAATTTGAGGATGCTGACTCAAATTTTTTAAGACAGCACTCCGTTCGACAAACGTTTGAAGCACTTTTTGCCAGGATCGATCTCCTAAAACTTCATTGTCATAGTAAGGCTGAAGCTGCTCTACATAACATTGCTTATTGTTTTCGTCGATATCTTCGGCAACGTAAACGGTACTAAAATCATCCTGACTTAGTTCTTGAATAATCCGATAGCGATCGCATACTATTTTGCCGACTATTGACTCCATTTAGGTTCAATTATGCTGGTGGCTCTAAATACAAATATCTATTGTAACTAAGACAACTGCTTCAATAAAATCGTTCCTGTTCTTCTACAAATTTAATATTTATACTCTAAAAACTTTAACAGGACAAATTTTTGACAAGGATTAGTTTCAAGAATTTTCGAGTTCATCTAAACGCGCTAAAACTTCTTTGCTATGAATACTCGGTCTAACACCTAAGAAAATTTCCCGTAGAATTCCTTGAGGATCGATTATATAGGTATGTCTCAAGGCTACCGCACCCAACCACGAACCATAAGCTTTACTGACACTACCATTAGTATCGGCCAACAAAGGAAATTTTAATCCTTCTGAGTCGCAAAACTCGGCATGAGAATCAACATCGTCCACGCTTACCCCTAAAATTTGAGTATTTCTCGCCTCATATTCGGGCAAATCTTGTTGAAAACGTTTAGCTTCTAAAGTACAGCCAGAAGTAAAATCTTGGGGATAAAAATACAGCACTACCCATTGACCTCGATAATCTTCTAAAGATATGTTTTTTGCCCCTGTATTAGTAGGAAGTACGAATTCGGGAGCAGGTTCTCCGATTGGTGGTTGTTTGCCACCCATTGCCAAAGCATTCGGGGTAAAGCTAAAAAGTAAGATCGATAAGCTAATTGTCAACCAAAATCGAGCGAATATACGTCGCCAGACAGTGCCAGATTTAGACACTAATTTTAATTTAGATCTACGTTGTTGAATTGAAAACAGACGTTTCATAATCGGCAAAAACATGATTTACTGTACATAAGATTACAAGTAATGCTAAAACCATAACAAGACGATCCGCAAATCATATAGATTTGCTCTGGTTTTGACCGAAGTAAATGCGCTTCTAATTACTTGTTAATTTAACTCCTCTGGATCGAGTTTAATAATAGAAATATAGAATTATGAGTACAGATTTAATTGCACCTCACGGCGGTGAATTAATAAATCGTTTGGCTACCTCCGAAGAAAAACAAAAATTTTTAACCCAAGCCGATTCTCTACCTAGAGTTCAATTGGATGAAAGAGCGACGAGCGATCTTGTAATGATTGCAATTGGCGGATTTAGTCCTCTTGATGGCTTTATGGGAGAAAATGACTATTTGGGCGTAGTTAAAGATATGCGTTTATCAAATGGTTTGCCTTGGTCTGTGCCTGTAACTCTTTCAGTAACTTCAGAGGTGGCAGAACCTTTAGAAATTGATAGTTTAGTTCGTCTTGACGATCCTAATGGTAAGTTTGTCGGTGTTTTACAGCTAACCGAAAAATATAGCTACGATAAAAAGCTAGAGGCTGAGAACGTCTATCGCACTACCGAAGACAAGCATCCAGGAGTAAAGGTCGTATACGACCAGGGAGAAATCAATCTTGCAGGCCCAGTTTGGTTATTAGAACGCCAAGAACATCCTCAGTTTCCTAAGTATCAAATCGATCCTGCTGCTTCTAGAGCCATGTTTCAGGAACGAGGCTGGAAAACTGTAGTGGGTTTTCAAACTCGCAATCCAATCCACCGCGCTCACGAATACATCATTAAATGCGCTTTAGAAATCGTTGATGGTCTATTTCTACATCCTTTGGTGGGAGCGACCAAAAGCGATGATATTCCCGCTGATGTCAGAATGCGTTGTTATGAAATCATGATGGAAAATTATTTTCCTCAAGACCGCGTTATTTTGGCGATTAACCCTTCAGCAATGCGCTATGCAGGTCCTCGTGAAGCGATCTTCCATGCTTTGATTCGTAAAAATTATGGCTGCACCCACTTTATCGTCGGTCGCGACCATGCGGGGGTAGGCGATTACTATGGTACTTATGATGCTCAAGAAATATTTACTCAATTTGAGCCAGAAGAGTTAGGAATTACTCCTCTTAAATTTGAACACGCTTTCTACTGTACTCGTACAGAGCAAATGGCAACGGCTAAAACTAGCCCCGCAACTAAAGAAGAGCGGATTCACCTATCGGGAACTAAAGTTAGAGCGATGCTGAGAGAAGGAAAAACTCCCCCACCGCAATTTTCTCGTCCTAAAGTTGCTGAAGAACTAGCAAGAGCGATGAAAGTTGATTAGATAATTGCAGCGTGCGCAATTATATCGGAAGTAGAGCTAATAATAATTAGCGACACACTATAATAGGTTATAGATTTAAGATATTTAACCGATACTTAATCTGTGACCTTAATAATTTTAACTGACATTTAACAGCTATTATTGATAAGAATCAATCGCAGATTTTTAAAAGCTAGTAGCTGATATGGGACTTGACCGCCGAACTTTTCTACAGCAAGCTGGATTGGCTTGGCTTACTTGGGGAGCAACCGACGCTGGAATTTTATCTCTAGTAGACAATAGCCGTCTTTTCGCCTTAGCAAAAAATTACCAACAGATTGCACCTACTAATCGCAAACTGGCTTTATTAGTAGGAATAAATCGCTATCCCTATCACGATCGTCTAAGTGGCTGTTTGATGGATGTCGAACTACAGCGAGAACTATTAATCCATCGCTTTGGCTTTAATCCGAGTGATATTATTACCTTGAGCGATCGCCAAGCCACAAGAGAAAATATCGAGACTGCTTTCGTCGAACATTTAATCCAGCAAGCAAAACCTGACGACGCAGTGGTGTTTCACTTTAGCGGTTATGGCAGACAGATAAAAATGCCTCTATCTTTTGAAGGCAAATCCGCAAGCGATCCAAATGACCCTGATGCTTTCGGCTTGGTTAATAGCTTTGTCCCTATAGACGGAACGCCTTCTAGAAAAGCACCAGACGCTAACAATATTCTTCAAGATACGCTTTTGGTATTGGCCCAGTCTCTATCTACTACCAAGTGTACGTTTGTTTTAGACACCAGTTTTAATACTATTGGTAATAAACACGGTAGTTTTAAAGTTCGCTCACTCTCCGATTTGGCTTCGAGTAATAGCTCTGACGAGCTAGATTTTTTAACCGATCTACGTAACGAGTTGGCCGATAAAGGATTAAAACCCAGCAAAAGACTACTATCTTTACCTGGAGTAGTTCTTTTTGCCACTGGCAAAAGTCAAATAGCGGTAGAAAGACAGTGGAATGGTTTGAACGCAGGATTATTTACCTATGCCCTAACTCAGCATCTATGGCAGACTACTCCTAGCACTAAGATACAGGTTGCTTTAGCTAGAACTGCTGAAACGGTAGAACAAGTCATGGGCAGACAACAGCAGCCTACTCTTAACAATCCTAATAAGTCGGCGATCGCCTATTATTTTGGAACTAATGATGCTGCGATCGCTACTGGAGTAATTAGTAAAATCGGTAGTAGCGGTAACGATATAGAAGTGAAGTTGTTAGGTTTACCAGCCAGTATTTTAGATGATTATGGAGTCAACTCCTGCTTTAGTCTCGTATCAGATTCTGAAATTGCTCCTCAGCTACAGATCGAATCTAAAGAGGGTTTAATTGCTAAAACTCAACTACTACCAGATAGTACTACCCAAACCCCACAAATGGGAGATAAGGTACGCGAGTCAATACGTATGCTAAAACGCGATCGCAGCTTGACTCTGGCTTTGGATGCAGATTTAGGTAGAATCGAACGAGTTGATGCGACTAGTGCTTTATCAAATATTCCCGCGATCGATTCAGTGATAGCAGCAGGCGAACATAATGCTGACTGTCTTTTAGGTAAAGTTACCAAACCAACGCAGGTAGAAACTAATTCCGAACCAACAAAATCGACTAGCTATGGTTTATATACCGCTGGAGGCAATTTAATAGCCAAAACTACAGGTTCAGAAGATGAAGCAGTTAAAATCGCTCTCGATCGCCTTCAGCCTCAGTTTAATAGTTTGTTGGCTGCCAAGTGGTTAGAATTGACTAGTAATGAGTTTTCTTCTCGTCTTAAAGTTAGCGCGACTCTAATAAGCGATCGCGAAAAACCCTCTATTCGCTGGCAAAGGGCAACTATGGTTTCTGATAGCCAGCCACCGAAAAAATTTAATTTTTTAGCTACTAGTTCTGGTTCAGACAGCAGTAATAGCGTACCAGTATTGGTTAAAGGAGAGGAAATTAAGCTGGCTATAGATAATACTGGAGAGGAGGAGCTATACGCCGTTATCTTAGGTATTGATTCAGACTGTAATATTTTTGCTCTTTATACCCCTAGTCAATCTACTGTAGAAACAGAAGGCAAGCTAAGAGATATTGCGATTGCGCCCAAGAGTGAGTTAGTAATCCCCTCTGACGAAAGCTCTTGGAAATGGAAAGTACCCGAATCGATCGGGATTAATACTTTATATGTTATTCTAGCCGTTCGACCTTTTGCACAAACTCTCAAAGCCTTTGCCAATCAGCAAAATTATAAGCTCAATCAAGAGCAGGTGTTAAATGTAACCAACCCAGTTGAGGTTGCTAATTCATTGCTGCAAGATTTACACGATGCCAGTTCAGTCCCAGAAAAGTTGCTACCAAGCAATGATGTTTATGCTTTAAATGTGGAAAGTTGGGCAACTTTCAATTTTGTCTATGAAGTAGTTAGTTAAGGGATGAAGGATGAAGGATGAAGGAAAATAAAAAAGTGAATATCTGTTAAGAGCTTCGGGGCTTCGGGGCTACTTTAACCCGTCAATTATCTTAACCCGAACTAACGTTAAAAATAATGTAGATGCAACCAACCGATATTGTTATTTTGTCTAATGGTCCAGGAGAAGTGGCGACTTGGGTGCGTCCTGTAGTTAAGTGTTTGGGCAAAATAAAAGAGCGATCGCCAGATCGAATTAGAATTTCGGTATTGCTGTCTCCCTGTCCCCACAGTACTGGTAGAGAAGTAGCGATCGCCTCTAGCTATAGCCAAGTGGATCGAGTATTGCCGGCCTCTGATTTTTTCGGGTTTCTACTCTGGGGCAAAACTCCCGATAATTGGCAATGGCATCGACGGGGAATCGTAGTTTTTTTGGGTGGCGATCAATTTTATACTGTAGCAATCAGCAAGCGTTTGGGATACTCTAGCCTGATTTATGCTGAGTGGGATGCCCGTTGGTATCGTTGGGTCGATCGCTTTGCAGCCATGAATCAAAAGGTAATCGATCGCATTCCCCAGGCTTATCGTCATAAATTTTCTTTGGTTGGAGACTTGATGGCAGATGTGGCTTTAGAAGTCGAGCCTCGTACCGAGTCAAAGCTTGAATCTACAATCGGACTATTAGTTGGTTCCAAACCAGCAAAGCTGTTTCAGGGCGTTCCTTTATGTTTGGCGATCGCCCAAAAAATTCAACAGCAACAACCTCAAACTCAATTTATTATTCCCGTCGCACCTACCCTGGATGTAACCAGCTTGGGTAAGTACGCTAATCGGCAGGATAATCCCTTAGTTTCATCGTTGGGCAATGTAGAGGCTAAATTGACTGTATCTTCGACTCAACCACCATATTTAATAACTTCAGGAGGAACTAAAATTCAGTTGATTACTGAGTTTCCTGCTTATAAAACTTTGGTCAACTGTCAATTGTGTTTGACTACCGTAGGGGCAAATACCGCCGAACTAGCAGCCTTAGCAGTACCGATGATTGTTTTATTACCGACTCAACAACTAGATGCCATGCGATCGTGGGATGGATTACCAGGAATTTTGGCAAATTTACCAGGAGTTGGAACGGTTTTTGCTAAGTTAATAAACTGGGTGGTACTCAGACAGGGACGTTTGTTTGCTTGGCCGAATATTTGGGCAAAAGAAGAGATTGTTCCCGAATTGGTAGGCAAACTCGAACCTGAAACAGTTGCTCGACTAGTATTAAATTATTTAAAATATCCCCATCGACTTCAGGTCATGAGCGATCGTTTGAGGACAGTAAGAGGAACAACTGGCGCAGCCGAGCAGATCGCAGATATAATAAAACAAGAAATAGTGCGACCTGACGTCGCATCGAAGAAGTGAGTCCCTAAGAAAGACTCCAGCCTAGTAGTCAAGGCTGTACCCGCCCAAAGAGGCATTACTGGTAACGGGAATGTCTCAGAGCTAGAGGGTAAAATGTCCCAAAACAGCTAAAACATCCATACTGTAAGGGGCTAGGGTAAGACGTACATGATTAATGAAAATGAACCTGTATAGAGGCTTCTCTACTGTAGAACACCCACTAAAGATGTTTGGGGTGTAGAAACTCAGAAATTGTTACCTATTTCTTAACAATTATAAGCAAATTTTCGAGTCATGAATTTTGCAAAGACTGCCAAGAGTTTCGATTTAATAGGAGTATAGCAGGAATCTAAATACGTCGCATCTCGATGATGTGGAACAGGATAACCCCTATTAGGTCTTGAGGAGGGTCGAACCCTCAAGTAAGCCAACTGCAAGGAAAGCCTAACTCCTAAGAGGGAAAAGGATGTCTAAGAAGCTAACGCCATTACTCGACAAGAGAAAGGGAATAAATAACCTGATGGATAGGGCATATACCCGACTCGAAAGAGGGCTGACATAGACAGGTGGTATCAGCTTTGTCATACAAAGTAAGGAAACTTAATTCGTTAGGGAAAAGTTAGATGCGAGAAATCGCAAATGTAACCGCGAAGACTACCGAATGGCACGAAGTCAATTGGCAGAATGCCTACAGGAATGTTAGGAATCTGAGACGGCGCATATTCAAGGCAACTGAGTTGAAAGACTGGCGGAAAGTCCGTAATCTCCAAAGGCTTATGCTCCATAGTTATTCAAATATATTGTTAGCTGGTAGGAAAGCAACACAGGATAACAAAGGACGCAAGACCGCTGGGGTAGACAAGGTACCGATCGAAACACCTCGTAAAAGAGGACAAATGGTTGACGACATAATAAACAATCAAGATTGGAAACCCAAACCCGCCAGAAGAGTGTACATACCGAAATTAAACGGTAAACAACGCCCTTTGGGTATACCGACAATCAGGGACAGATGCTTACAAGCAATTGTAAAAAATGCACTTGAACCCTGTTGGGAAGCCCAAAGCAAAGCATAACAAGCGGATGTAAAATCCGCGTTTTCCTTTGCTCAATTCGAGGGTACAAGCTACGGTTTTCGTCCTGGTAGAAGCACCCATGACGCAATTGGTAAGATTTATACTGCTATGCGTCCACATAAAAAGAAAAAATGGGTAGTGGATGCTGATATTTCAGGGTGTTTCGACAACATTAACCACGAACACCTACTTTCTACAATCGGAAACTTTCCAGGTAGAAGGTTAATTAAAGAATGGTTAAAAGCGGGATATGTTGACAACAATGTATTCCACGCACAAGAATCTGGAACACCCCAGGGTGGCATCGCAAGCCCACTTCTTGCCAACATAGCCTTACACGGTATGGAAGATGCCCTAGGAGTCAAATACAACTACAGAGGGGAATCCACGGGCAAGAGGATAGTAATCAGATATGCGGATGATTTTGTAATTCTATGCGAAACCAAGAAAGACGCGGAACTAGCTAAATGTGACGTGAAAAAGTTCCTCAAAATTAGAGGTCTGGAATTATCCTCAGAAAAAACTAAAATATGTCACATAAGCGAGGGCTTCAACTTTCTCGGCTTAAACATCAGACATTATAAGGTCAAAAACACTAAGACTGGCTACAAACTCCTGATAAAACCTAGCAAGAAATTCCTGCAAAAGACCCGAAGAGATATTAGGGAAATATTTCTCAATCATTCGAGGAAAAGAGTAGGGGACTTAATAGGAAAAATTAACCCAGTAATACGTGGAAAGGCTAACTATCTAAACAAATATGTGTCTAGCAAGGCATTTTCAGGTTTAGATAAGTATCTCTTTAAGAGACAAGTCAGATTCGTAAAACGGACACATCCCAATAAAAACTAAAAGTGGACGAAGAATAAATACTGGGGAAGACTCAATTTCCAGAGAAAAGATAATTGGGTCTTTGGCGATAAAGAGTCGGGAAATTATATGCAAAAATTTAGCTGGACTAAGATTGTACGGCATATACTTGTAAGTAAAAGGGCTTCACCTGATGACCCATCTCTAAAAAAGTACTGGGAAAAAAGAAACAAGACTCGCCAAAAATCGGAAGCCACTAAGTGGAACGCAAAACAGGAACAAGTCGCATACAAACAAGAATACAGATGTCCTGTATGTAAACAATCGCTGTTTAACAACGAGGAATTGCATCTCCACCATATTGTACCTAGATGCGAAGGTGGAAAGGACACATTAAATAATCTCGTTTGGGTGCATTTGTTCTGTCATCATAAAGTACACCATCAAAAGACGAAGTGATATTGCTTGAGCCGAATGCTTTGAAAATTGCAGGTTCGGTTCTGAGGGGGGAAGGGGGTAGTGATACCTCTGCCCTACCCGACACCAAAATTTAACAATTGTTCTCAACTACCGAACAATATAGCTATACTCAGATATATTGTTCAAAAGATCGCCTAATTGTCTTGCTAAAAATCCTGCTTCAAGGTTATATTCGGGTTAAAATTTGATGGTACAACATCACAGCAGTCGCGATCGCTTTCTTAAATTATTTAGCGATCGGTTGGTACGGTTTAATTGGCGGTTGCCCCTAACGGTGGTTGAGCTAATCCCCACCTAGAGCAAACAAAGTTTTTTAACCGTTTAAAGATTACATCGGTCCAGGCTTAAGTCTCGACCGAGAATCGGATAGGCTATAGTCATAGCTATCTATATTTGTTACTCTAGACGGCAGAAGACAAGAGAGGTACAAGCTCTCGAAACGGTCTTGATAAATATCTGAAGAAAAAAACGCATTTGGGGTCGAGTCTGCCGAACAGCTCATATTTGCCGAACCTGGCAGCCCGCGTCAGTGTCGCTACACGCTTTAGCCGTACGCCTCGAACCCGATCGGGGAAAACTGGCAACACTCTAGATTAAGCACCGATTACAAATATTGAGGAGGCAATCTAGAAAATATCGAGAGAGGTCGATCGCCGCGATCGAGAGTCAGCCTTCGATCGTAGTACGGCAGTGTAGTTTTAAATCCCGAACTTTTTACTAGTTTGCCTTTGGCTGGGAGCAATATAGTAAAAAGCTAATTTGACGAGCGACCTACAGAGGCTACCACGTTATTAGTCTTGCTTTATAAGACTTGAAGTGCGAAGCACCGTCTGCAAAAAGGTAAGTCAGCCACATTTGAGGAAACTTTATCCGAAGTGTATCCCTTTAGGGCAAATGCTTGTTCCCGAACGGATACTGCGACCCAAAGCGTCGGACGCGCATCACGGGTAGCCAATTTGATAGCCATAGCTAAATAATGAGTACGATCGCTCAACCAAATATTATTTGGTAATGCCTAAAGTCTGTATATATGGAAATTAGTAATTTATTTCTATTTTGTAACTTTTTACTAAAAAACGAATGGTTAACCACTTCCCAATCGCTGGATTATGTGGTTTAAAAACAGGCTGAGTTCGTAATTAGCCATCAGAATTTTTGAGGAAAATTAATGCCAAAACAGATCATTATTGCAGAACAACACCATATAGCTGCTGTTTTCTGGGAAGAACAAATACAAGAATTAATTGTTGCTACTGGTCATCAACAGGTTAGCGATATCTATCTAGGCACAGTAGAAAACGTCATTCCAGGTATCGATGCTGCCTTTGTAAATATTGGTAACAGCGAACGCAATGGATTTATCCACGTTACAGATTTAGGTCCATTACGTCTTAAAAAAAGCGCAGCAGCCATTACCGAACTGTTAGTTCCACAGCAGAAAGCTTTAGTCCAGGTAATGAAAGAGCCGACAGGCAACAAGGGACCGAGACTGACAGGAAATATAACCTTACCAGGACGCTATTTAGTTCTAATGCCCTATGGCAAAGGAGTAAAGCTATCTCGTCGCATTTCTGACGAAAATGAACGTAGTCGGCTTCGGGCATTAGCAATTTTAATCAAACCCCCTGGCATGGGATTGTTGATCCGAACCGAGGCAGATGGCAAAGCAGAAGAAGCGATCATGGAAGATCTGGAGTTTCTGCAAAAACAGTGGGAAACGATCCAATATCAGGCAAACTATGCCAAACCGCCAGTGTTGCTAAATCGGGATGACGATTTTATCCAGCGCGTGCTGCGAGATACTTATTCTGCTGAAGTGAATACTATCGTGGTTGACTCGGCAGCGGGAGTAAAACGAGTTCGGCAGCAGCTAGCGAATTGGAGTAGCGGTCGTTCTCCCCAGGGTGTATTTATCGATTATCATCGAGAAACTCAACCTATCTTAGATTACTATCGCGTTAGCGCAGCAGTACGAGAAGCTTTAAAACCAAGAGTAGAGTTACCCTCTGGTGGATATATTATTATCGAACCTACCGAAGCTTTAACGGTAATAGACGTAAACTCAGGTTCGTTTACTCGTTCGGCAACTGCCAGAGAAACAGTATTGTGGACTAATACCGAATCTGCAACAGAAATTGCTCGTCAACTACGGCTACGAAACATTGGCGGAGTAATTGTCGTAGACTTTATCGATATGGACTCTCATCGAGACAAAATAAAGCTATTAGAGCATTTCAATAATAGTCTTAAAGGAGATAAAGCTCGTCCGCAAATAGCCCAACTCTCAGAACTAGGCTTGGTCGAACTGACACGCAAACGTCAGGGTAAAAACATTTACGAACTATTCGGTCAAACCTGTCATACCTGTGGTGGTTTAGGTCAGATAGCGCATCTTCCAGGAAGACAAGAGGCAGAATCGATTGAAACCGCACCGATAGTTCCTCCAGCAGCAATACGCGAACCCGTAAATACTGTAAATACAATTCGTCCCGTAATTCCCGCTCCTGTAGAAAAGCCAGAAAAGCTAGAAATAACAACTAACTCGAATACTGTTAATTTGGCGCGGGATGACGATCGCTCGTCGGATTTATTAAATCACCCTAATTATCAAGAACAGAGTTCGAGTAACGGTAGTCGTCGCCGTCGCCGTAGTCGCCGTAACGATCTCTCAATCAAAGAGGAGATGATCGAACAAGAAGCAACCGAATCAGATAACGGCATAGATCTAGACGAGCGTAACGGAGATGAGCGTAAATCTCGTTCCTCTTCGCGATCGCCTCGTCGGGACGAACCGTTAGAAAAAGTTACGGTAGAAATGAATGATTTGGAACAAGAGGTATACGCTTTGATGGGCGTATCTCCTTTAGTTTACGATGGAGAAGAATCCAAAGATCCTAGATCGGTTATGGTATACGTTAAAAAACCAGGTGAAGAATTACCTGAAGTGACAACTACAAACCATCGGCAACTAGAGCAGCCCAAAATAGAAATTAAACCTAAAACTAAAGCAGACAAAGTAGCAGAGGAAACTGAAACCCAAGCTGAACCCCAAGCTGAACCCCAAGCTGTGGCTCAAACTGAAGTCGTAGCAGAACAAGCTGAGACTGAACCTGAAATAGCTACTGAAGAAACTACTGGTCGCCGTCGCCGTCGCCGTCGTTCTTCGGCTAGAGAAACAAATGAATAAACGAGTAAAAGACGATCTCCAAATCTCTCCGACTATAACCTGCTGCAATTAGAATCTGCATGAATACACATTTCGATAACTCTTTACTCGAAGACTTAACTTGTGATGATGCTTTAATTGCAGGAGTCGATGAGGTGGGCAGAGGTGCTTTGTTCGGTTCAGTAGTGGCAGCTATAGTAGTTTTGCCACTATCAGCCGTTCCTCAGTTAGTTGCTTTAGGAGTAGCAGATAGCAAAAAATTATCTCAGCGAAAACGTCAAGAATTAATTGAACCGATTAAAAAACTAGTAACCGACTGGCGGATTTGTTCTGCCAGCGCGGAGGAAATAGACAGACTAAACATTCTACAGGCTTCACTGTTGGCGATGAGACGGTGTGTAGTAAGTTTATCGGTAAAATGCGATCTTTGTTTGGTAGACGGGAAATTTACCATCCCCAATTTAGAGATTACTCAGAAGACAGTAATCAAAGGAGATTTGCGATCGCCTGTCATTGCAGCAGCTAGCATCTTAGCTAAAGTATGGCGCGATGAAACGATTGTTAAGCTAGCGCAGAAATATCCTGAATACGACTTGGCTAATAATAAAGGATATCCCACAGCCAAACACCGTTTAGCCATTGGGCAATATGGAATATCTCCCGAACATCGTCGTTCTTTCAAATCTTGTTCTAATCCGATTAATAACTAAAGTATCGTATTTACAAAATGTATTTAAATTTGAATACGATTGCTTATAAATTGCCACGATCGTTTATCAGTTTAATAGTATAAAGACTGACTACTATTGAAATCTTAGATCGGAAGATAATTTTGC
Organism: Waterburya sp.; assembly: GCA_965214815.1. GTDB lineage: Bacteria > Cyanobacteriota > Cyanobacteriia > Cyanobacteriales > Xenococcaceae > Waterburya. Next base: position 4,215,211 of record CBDCCL010000002.1, on the reverse strand, counting down.
TGAGGATTCTACTTTTGGTGTTGCGACCGATGCCCAAGCACGATAATCTTGAACCAACTGAGTTGTCAATTTTTGCTTAATTCTATTAAGAACTCCTTTGAGTAGCTTGTTACCCGCTACTTCTAAAAAAGGTTTAGGAGTAAACATCAAAGCTGTAGGTAATTCAACTCGTACTTTTAAATCCGCTTGTCCTTCAAGGGTTGTTTGTCCATCAGATTCTTGAGGATATAAAACACCTTTTAAATTCAAGGAAAAACGCTTATTAATGTAGTCGATTCCTTTGATTTGACAATCTTCCGACTTCAAATATACACTGCCATTAGAACCCGACCATACTTTCAATAATACGATCGGCTGAAAATGGTACATTTCCATAAAGTTAATCGGTCGCATTTTTAGCTCGTATAAATCGTCAGACATTTGCTTCATTAGCTGTGGATCGGCGATCGCCTCTACCAGTCTTTTTGGCTGGCGTAGATAATGCTGTATCGGCTTGGCACTATTATCTACTGAGATCTGAACTGATTCTGATGCGCTAAAACTAACGTACATAGGAGAAGTTACTAAAATTTTTACCGATAGTTAAAAAATTTGCTGTTTACGGTTGGAGAAATTTTAACTATTTATTAATTTTAGATTACATTTCGTGACTAATTTAGATGTATGTAAATAAATAAGACTTTCGTTGTACTTTTATATATCAATTAGGGTTTATGGAGCATTCACTTGCTTATCTCGGTCCAACAGGAACTAATTCAGAAACCGCAGCCTTAGCTTATGCTGATTGGTTAAAGCGCGATTACCCTCTGGGTACGCTTTATGGGTCGCGTCCTCCTAAGCTGGGCGATCGCACCTTATCAGCTACTTTGCGTCCTTATCCTAGTATTGCCCTGGCATTGCAATCTGTGGTCAGGGGTGAGGCTACTCAAGCTGTAGTGCCAATTGAAAATTCGATCGAAGGTAGCGTTACCGTAGTTTTAGACACTTTGTGGCAGTCTAGCCTTCAGGTTCACTGGGAATTGACTATTCCTATCTTTCATGGATTACTGTCCTTTAGTAGCTCCTTAGAGCAACTTAAAACGGTTTATTCTCATCCTCAGGCTTTAGCTCAGTGCCAAAAATGGTTGGAGAACTATTTACCTCAAGTTCAGCTTGTTCCTACAAAATCTACAACCGAAGGAATTAAACTGCTGTCAGACGATCTAAGTGCTGCTGTAATTGCTTCTCCTAAAGCTTCTCAACTCTATCAAGTCCCGCTACTCGAAACAGATATTAAAGACAATCCTGACAACTGCACTCGCTTTTGGATTGTTGGCTCTAACAAGAGCGATCTCGGTAGCCATCTTTCTTTAGCTTTCAGTTTGCCCAAAAATGGTCCAGGAGTTTTAGTCAAAGCATTAGAAATTTTTGCTCGTCGTGAAATTAATCTTAGTAAAATTGAATCTCGTCCGACTAAGCGGTCTTTAGGAGAGTATATTTTCTTTATCGATCTAGAAGGAAACTCTCATGATTCGGAAATTGCTGAAGCCATGAGAGAATTATCAAGCTGTACAGAGATTCTTAAAACTTTTGGCAACTATAATATACTAAATATTAGTTAGCTTTTTTGGGAAGTTAGTTATCTAGAAGGCGATCGCTCGAATCGCGTTATACAGCAAGCTAAATGATGAGAGCTATTTTACTAGATCAATCCAAAGCATCTTTGAGAGCGGTTCTGGCTGCTAGATGATTGCGAGTCGAGCTAAGGATTTCTTGTTCTCTTTGCAAACGTTCTAAAGTATCCTGCATCTCTAATAAAGCCTGTTGTTCTGAGGCTACTCCATACAAATTACTCGCTACCCAATAAGATAGTTCAGTTGGCGAACTTGGTAGATCGTCGGGAAGCTCGATTTTCTGACTGGTCAATTTGGCTGAAAGATGTACTACGTCTCTTAACAACTCTTCGACCTCGGTTGCCATCGGTTTTAAATCTTCACTAGGAGGTCGATCTTCGATCCACTCTACCAAGCCTACTCTATAGGGTTTTTCTCGAACATATTCTAAAACTCTAAATCTTTGCTGTCCGAATGTCAGCATTTTCATCCGGTCGTCGGGTAATCTCTGAAAATGAAGAATCTCCGCACAACATCCATATTCAGCAATTTCTCCTGTAGTAGGATCGATTGATAACACCCCAAAACGGCGATCGTTGTCCAGAATCGTATTCATCATGATTCTGTAGCGATATTCAAAAATATGTAGGGGCAATGGACGGCTGGGAAATAAAACTACTTCAGGAAGGGGAAATAAAGGTAGTTCTCTAACTGCGATTGAAGAAGATGCCATCTAAAATTATTTTTAGCTATAACTTTTATTACTACTTATTTATTTACTTTAACTGATTTTTCCAATCGACGTATATAAGCAAACAACCCTCTAGATTAGTATTCTAGAGGGAAGCGATGCAGCGCGGTCTTGGGGGTTTCCCCGCAGCGCGTACGCGCAGATCGTCGTCAGACGACGACTGGGACGCGAAGCGTCCGCAGCGATACAGCACTCCGAAGGAGTGCAAAGTCCCTTCTTACGAAGTTTGCTCAACGGAGGAAACCTCCGCAACGCAACTTCGCGCTTCGGGACGTTGGCGCATTGCGCCGTTCAAGAAGCGATCTCGCCTCGAAAATTTTAATGATTATAAATAGCGATTGAGAAATCTCTGGTTTTGTAAACCGCAATAAGATCTCAACTAATAGATAACTAAAAAGCGAGATTGTTTTCTCATTCAACTAAAGAAGATTAAGCTTTATTTCTATAGTTTGACTTCAATGTCAACCCCAGCGGGCAAATCTAACTTCATTAAAGCATCGATAGTTTTGGAAGAAGGCTTATAAATATCAACAATACGGCGGTGAGTGCGGGTTTCAAAATGTTCGCGAGAGTCTTTATCTACGTGAGGCGATCGCAAAACACAATAAATTTTTCTTTTAGTAGGTAGAGGTATCGGTCCTACAGCCGAAGCATTAGTTCTGTTTGCCGTATCTACAATTTTTTCACAGGAAGTATCTAGCAAGCGTCGATCGAAAGCCTTGAGGCGAATGCGTATTTTTTGTTGTTGAATCGTTGCCATAATGTTTTATTGTCGAGGTACAGAGGTTAAAATTCGATTAAAAATCGCTCGGCAGCTACAAATAACAAGAGTGCCAAACTTTATTATCTCACATAAATTACAAGAGCAGACCGTGCCAGCCGAATCTTTATCGGCTTAGTCTGCTCCAACTTATATTCGTTCTATGTTGGTTGTCCTACGGACTACTTAATAATCTTCGAGACTACACCAGCACCAATAGTACGACCACCTTCGCGAATTGCAAAGCGCATTCCTTGCTCGATCGCAATAGGGTTGATTAACTCTACGTTCATTTTGATGCGATCGCCAGGCATAACCATTTCTACATCGCTACCATCATCAGAGGTATAGTCAGTAATTGTACCTGTAACATCAGTAGTACGAACGTAGAATTGAGGACGGTAGTTTTTGAAGAAAGGAGTGTGACGACCACCTTCTTCTTTAGTTAATACGTAAACCTCTCCTTCAAATTCGGTATGAGGAGTGATCGAACCTGGTTTAGCCAAAACCATACCGCGTTCGATATCTTCTTTTTGGATACCACGAAGTAGTACACCTACGTTGTCTCCAGCCATACCTTGATCTAAAGTTTTTTGGAACATTTCTACTCCAGTTACGGTAGTGCTGCGAGTATCTCTAATTCCCACGATTTCGATGGTTTCGCCAACTTTAACTATACCGCGCTCGATACGACCAGTAGCAACCGTACCACGACCAGTAATCGAGAATACGTCCTCTACTGCCATCAAGAAAGGCTTGTCTACTTCACGTTCGGGAGTAGGAATATAAGTGTCAACCTGCTCCATCAAATTGTGAATTTTGTCAACCCAAGGATCTTCACCTTTAGCAGTGCTAGGGTTAGCCGTCAAAGCTTCTACTGCTTTAAGAGCAGAACCAGAAACGATAGGAATATCATCGCCAGGAAAATCATACTCGCTCAATAGTTCGCGAATTTCCAATTCCACTAACTCAAGTAGTTCTTCATCGTCTACTTGGTCTTCTTTGTTCATAAATACTACCAAGCTTGGAACACCTACTTGTTTGGCTAGTAGAATGTGTTCGCGAGTCTGAGGCATAGGACCATCAGCAGCAGACACAACTAAGATACCGCCGTCCATTTGAGCAGCACCAGTAATCATGTTTTTCACGTAGTCAGCGTGTCCGGGACAATCTACGTGAGCGTAGTGACGGTTTTGAGTTTCGTATTCTACGTGAGCGGTGTTAATAGTGATACCACGTGCTTTTTCTTCAGGAGCAGCATCAATATCTTCGTAGTTTCTAGCTTTTGCACCACCTTGAGCAGCTAAAGCTAGAGTGATTGCTGCTGTTAAAGTAGTTTTACCGTGGTCTACGTGACCTACAGTACCGATATTAGCGTGTTCTTTGTTACGTTCAAACTTTGCGCGTGCCATTAATTTGTGATTCCTTATTTAAACTAAAGTGTTCCCTTTATTTTTAGCGATAATTGCCTCTGCTTCGTTGCGAGGAACATCGCTATATTCACTAAACTCCATTGAAAATATACCTCGTCCTTGGGTTTTAGAACGGATATCTGTGGCATAGCCAAACATCTTTGCCAATGGGACTTTAGCATCTATTTTTGCTATACCATCTTGAGAGTTCATGCCTTCAATATTGCCCCGACGCGAGTTGAGATCGCCGATTACGTCTCCCAAAAAATCTTCAGGAACTTCGACTTCAACCTTCATCATTGGTTCTAAAACTACAGGGTTAGCTTTGTTTACTGCTTCTCTGACTGCCATAGAACCAGCTACTTTGAAAGCCATCTCGTTAGAGTCTACCTCGTGGTACGAACCATCTACTAAAGTTGCCTTGACATCTATCAAAGGATATCCTGCCAAGATACCAGATTCGCAGGTTTGTTTCACCCCTTGTTCGATAGCTGGAATATATTCTTTAGGAATAGTACCCCCAACTATTTTAGAAACAAATTCAAAACCTGAGGCCGCAGGAGCAGGTTCGATTTCTAATACGGCATGACCGTATTGTCCTTTTCCACCACTTTGTTTGATGTACTTGCCTTCTCCCGTACCGCTTTGACGAATTGTCTCCCGATATGCTACTTGTGGTTTACCTACCGTAGCTTCTACGTTAAATTCTCTCAGCATTCGATCTACCAAGATTTCTAAGTGAAGTTCACCCATTCCTGCAATCACGGTTTGATTGGTTTCAGGATTGGTACTCACGCGAAATGTAGGATCTTCATCGGAGAGAGCCTGTAAAGCTTTAGAAAGCTTTTCTACATCGCTCTTTGTTTGTGGTTCTACCGCTACAGAAATTACTGGTTCGGGGATGTATAAAGACTCCAAAATTATCGGATTTTTATCATCGCACAGGGTGTCACCAGTTGTTGCCACCTTAAGACCGACGATCGCCCCTAAATCTCCAGCCCTTAACTCATCAACCTCGATTCTGTCATTGGACTTTAAGACTACAAGACGAGAAATTCGCTCTTTCTTCTGTTTCGTAGAGTTATAAACGTAAGTTCCTTTCTCTAATACTCCAGAATAGACTCTAATAAAGGTTAGGCGACCAAACTTATCGGTAGCAATTTTAAATGCTAAAGCTGAAAACGGCTCTTCATCACTAGAATGTCTTACCGCTTCTTCTCCGTTAGGTAATTCTCCTGTAATAGGAGGAACTTCTGAAGGTGCAGGTAGGTAATCTACCACCGCATCTAAAAGAACTTGGACTCCCTTGTTTTTGAATGCCGAACCACACAGCATCGGCATAATCGAACCATCAATTGTTCCTTTACGAACCGCTGCTTTTATTTCGGCTTCTTCAAACTCCTCTTCCATCATAAACTTCTCGAGGAGCGTTTCGTCAGTTTCGGCGATCGATTCGATCAGCTTAGCTCTGTATTCATTAGCTCGATCTAAAAGCTCGGTGGGGATCTCAGTTTCTTCTATGTCTTTTCCTAAATCATCTTTATAGATAATTGCTTTCATCCTAACCAAATCTACAATGCCTCGAAACTCCCCTTCACTGCCAATAGGAATTTGGATGGGTACGGCATTTGCTTGCAAACGCTCTCTTATCTGCTCGTGAACCTTGAAAAAGTTAGCTCCCGTGCGATCCATTTTGTTAACAAAGGCAATTCTAGGTACGTTATATCTGTTCGCCTGTCTCCAAACGGTTTCCGACTGGGGCTGTACGCCACCGACCGAGCAAAATACGGCAATTACGCCGTCGAGGACGCGCATCGATCGCTCTACCTCAATGGTGAAATCAACGTGACCTGGGGTATCGATAATATTAATTTTGTGATCTTTCCAACTGGTACTAATAGCAGCAGCAGTTATTGTAATTCCTCTTTCCTGCTCTTGCTGCATCCAGTCCATAACCGCCGCACCGTCATGAACCTCGCCCATTTTATAAGCGATGCCCGTGTAGTAAAGAATTCTTTCTGTTGTTGTTGTTTTACCCGCATCTATGTGAGCAGCAATACCTATATTTCGTACTCGCTCTAGAGGGATGTTACGTACCACAAGTACCTCCTTGCATCTTGCAGGATGAAATTCTTAAATGTTTAATGTATTTAACGCCGTTTATAATTTTATACTTTTATTTAGTAGTTAAGCTGTCTCTGTTCGAGCTTGTTATCGACGCTTCAAAATTAGTCGTTCGCCATCAGAATATTATTCAAGGCTTTGTTATATTTAATCGCTCGATCTGCTCTATTTTTTACCGTTATGTCGCTCGGCGCGATCGCGCTGCGTTCACTTCGTAAAATATAGTTATTTTTCCCTTCAGGCGATCGCAGATCGAGCCAACTTTTCTACAGATTAATATCTGTAATGGGCAAATGCTTTGTTGGCTTCTGCCATACGATGAGTTTCATCTCTTTTCTTCATTGCTCCTCCAGTTTCATTAGCTGCATCCATAATTTCACTAGCTAATTTCCCCGCCATAGTGCGTCCGCCTCTAGAGCGAGCAAACTGAATCAACCAGCGTAAAGCTAAAGTTGTTCCTCTGCCTTGTCTGACTTCCATCGGTACTTGATAAGTTGCCCCACCTACTCGGCGTGCCTTAACTTCTACCAAAGGAGTTAGGTTTTTAATCGCCTGTTCAAAGACTTCGAGCGGTTCATTTCCTGTTCTTTCGCTGATAATGCTCATAGCATCATAGATAATACCTGCTGCTAGAGATTGTTTTCCGCTACGCATGATTCTTCTAACGGTCATGCTAACTAATCGGCTATTGTAAACTGGATCTGGAGGAACTGGACGTTTTTTGTTACTTGAACGACGTGACATTTGTTTATAATTTAAGCTAAAGAATACAATTGATTTGCTGTTTTCAATATTAATACGTTGTGCCTTTAGACAACTAAAAGAAAACAAGTTGACTGGGATTTTACTAACTATCGGTTAACAAAATTCGCGTTAGATAGGCATAATAAATTCATTACTATGGTTTGGGCAGAAAAAACCTGCGCTCCATAGCCGTCTTAAACTCAATTTTTAGCGATCGCCACAGACTTAATTTTGTCTATAATCTTGGTAATATAATCCATTTGTTCGATTATTGCGATCGCTCCAACCCTCGACAAAATAAATTATTTACCACCGAATGCAGTGGGGCATATTAACGGCGTGGACGTGGCGGTGCAACGTTGACTTTGATGCAGGTAATTTAATACATCCTATCACCAGCATAACCATGCTAATACAAACGCCCCCCACAAGCCAACTAAAGCATAGTAATGCTTCAGAAAAAATTAATCATCGCCTAGATCCCAGTTAAGACTCAGGCTTGTTCACTAAAAATCTCATCCCTATTCTCAATTGTTATTTTTAAAATACGGATGAGTAGCTGCTTTTATTTTAGCGATCGTCATCGATTGCTTCTAATAACTAGTTTTATTTAGGACGTTTTGTACCATACTTAGAACGACTTTGCGCTCTATCTTTTACTCCAGTTGTATCCAAAGTACCGCGAACTATATGATATCTAACTCCTGGCAAATCTTTGACCCGACCACCGCGAATCAATACTACTGAGTGTTCCTGAAGATTGTGTCCGATGCCTGGAATATATGCTGTTACTTCAAAGCCTGAAGTCAGGCGCACCCTAGCTACTTTTCTCAATGCTGAGTTGGGCTTTTTAGGAGTAGTAGTGTAAACTCTCGTACAAACCCCACGACGTTGAGGACACTCTTTAAGAGCAGGAGATTTTGTTTTCTTTTTGGATTTAGATCTTTCGCTACGAATGAGTTGCTGAATAGTGGGCATGAGTTATTGGCTTATGTATTTTAAAGTCCTCTTAATTACTTAATGTCAAAAAGATCTAACATATTAGCAAACAAATTCTAATTATACATCTCTTTGAATATTTTAAGCAAATACTATTTATCTTATCATCAAATGGCTTCAACTTAATTAAATATCTATCAAGCCGAAGCAAAAGACATACCACAACCACAAAAATTTTTAACTTGAGGATGATGAAAGCGAAATCCTCCACCCATTAAATCTTCTGAATAATCGAGCTTTAGGTGTTCGACGTATTTCCAAGACTGCGAATCTACCAAAAAACAGATCTCATCAATTTTTATAAGCCGATCGCTATTGTCAGAACCGCGATCGTCCTCAATTTTTAAATCGTAATATAAACCCGAACAGCCCCCCGACTTGACTGCAAGTCTCAGGGAGCTGTTGGAATGTCGATTAGAAAAGATGCGCTTAATTTCTCTGGTTGCTGCTGGACTAAGATCGATCATTCAAATTATAACTCTACTGAGGCAAAAATAGTATATGATAAATCATACTACAGTAGAAATGATAGTAGATTGAGAAAACATAGCAAGAAGCATAAAGTTATGGGGATCGATCCTAGATCCGCTTGAGAATTCTATTGACGAGCATAATCATCGCTAAAGCGAATAATATCGTCTTCTCCTAAATACTGACCGTTTTGAACTTCAATCAATACTAAGTTGATGACTCCAGGGTTTTCCAAACGGTGAGTAGTGCATTGAGGAACATAAGTCGATTGATTGCTGCCAAGAATCATTTCGCGATCGCCACAGGTAACTCTAGCAGTCCCAGAAACTACAATCCAATGCTCACTGCGGTGATGGTGCATTTGTAAACTCAAGCGATGACCAGGGTTAACTTCAATACGCTTAATTTTGTAGCCAGCACCTTCTTCTAAAGTGGTGAAAGAACCCCAAGGACGAATTTCTCTTGCAGCGATCGCCAAGGGGGTGGAAGTGGCTTTAGTTTCTACTGTAGCATTCTGACTAGATTTAGTTTTTGTAGATTGAGACATAATGGATTGATTTAGTAAGTTTACTGATGAGAAAAAGTTGAAATTATTAATATAAACTTAATTAAAGTTGATTCTACAGCTTACCTATAGTTAATTATGGAAGTATAAACGATCGACTTATTCAAAAGATAACAGACAATTATCAAAAACTTAAAGAGTCGATTAGTTTAATTAGACGATCGACATTAAATCTTTATAAATTAGGGATAAAAGCCGTAATATTGAGATTAAATTTAAAGTTTAATTAAAGTCGATCTCAACTTAAAAACTATAGGGTCGAGAATTAACTTTAATACAGGTCGAACGAGTAATGTAGGAAGATTAAACGACGGGATCGATCTAACTGTATTAGATCGATCTTTCGATCGCTCGTCACTTCAGCTACAATATTTATCTATAGAAAATGAAACCATAACAGATACCTAAAGGAACGACAAGTATAAACTGTCTGGTTTTGGACTGGAAAAATATACTAAACCACTTTAGTAATCGATAATTTTTATTTTCTTAATTGTTACCTGTCTAAATCGAGCGGTTAACTATTAAAAGTAACTCGATCTTCGTAAGTCGGCTTATGTTGGGGAAGCTTTTGCGATCTGGCGCGACGTAAAGTAAGGATATCTAAAAGCGAGTAATCGTTAGACTATTACAACGCCGAAGAAGTTTGAAAAGTACACCTATTAATAGTTAGCAATTTTTTAGTATTACCTACACTGTAACGGCTACGACCGACAACTGTTGTTTAAGCAAATAAATATTTAATGTTAAGTTTTATACCGAATTGTCGAACGTAAATACTCATTAATGATAGAAAGTGCGACTAACTTTAGATTCGGATACAGACTCTAAACCGTAGCAATTATTACCAATCGAGCCTCGAGTATTCGATCTCCAAACAATTTATTACATCTGTATGAGCAAGCAAGAAATGGAATATAATGAAGCGATTGCGCAATATTTACCGCAGCAGAACGGAGCGACTGAGCCTTTTGGGGGTCAACGCTGGCTGGTAGAAGAAAGAGATGCTTGTGGGGTAGGTTTTATTGCCTACGCCGATGGCAGACAGAGTAACAAAATTGTTAAGCAAGCTCTCAAGGCGTTGGGATGTATGGAGCATCGCGGGGGATGTAGCGCGGATCGCGATTCTGGAGATGGTGCGGGAGTTATGACAGCACTACCGCAAAAGGTTTTTGCTGACTGGTTTGCCCAAAACAATATCCCTCAACCGCAAGAAGAAGCCTGGGGGGTTGGAATGGTATTTCTGCCTCGCGATCGCAGTCAAATCGCCGAATCTAAAGAGTTTATCGAAGAAAAGGTTAAAGCCGAAGGTCTCAAAGTATTAGGCTGGCGAGAAGTCCCAGTACGTCCAGAAGTTTTAGGACAGCAGGCAAGAGATAATCAGCCTCACATCGAACAAATAGTAGTATGTGCTGATAATCTGACAGGAGACGATCTAGAGCGCAAACTCTACATAGCGCGATCGCGTGTCGGTAAAAAACTATCGGACGATTTTTATATCTGCTCTTTTTCTTGTCGTACTGTAGTTTACAAAGGTATGGTGCGAGCGGTAATTTTGGGCGAGTTTTACCCAGATTTAGTCAATCCAGACTACGAAAGTACTTTTGCGGTTTATCACCGTCGCTTTAGTACTAATACGATGCCAAAATGGCCCTTTGCTCAACCAATGCGGATTTTGGGACACAATGGGGAGATTAACACCTTATTGGGCAATATTAACTGGATGTCCAACCGTGAAAAAGAGCTAGTTTCCAACTTTGACGAATCGAGTCTACCAGGCTGGAGTCGGGAAGAAATTAAAGGACTGACCCCAATTGTTAATAATGACAATAGTGATTCCTATAACTTAGATAGCGCGATGGAATTGCTGGTGAGAACTGGTCGCAGCATTCTGGAGGCAACGATGATTTTGGTTCCTGAAGCCTATCAAAATCAGCCTTCGCTAGAAAAATATCCCGAAATTGTCGATTTTTACGAATATCACAGCGGTCAACAAGAACCCTGGGATGGTCCTGCACTGCTGGTTTATAGTGATGGTAAAACCGTCGGTGCGACTTTAGATCGTAACGGTTTACGTCCCGCACGCTACAGCATTACTAAAGATGGCTATGTAGTAGTAGGCTCGGAAACAGGGGTAGTAGATCTAGCTGATGATGAGGTAATTGAAAAAGGTAGATTGGGCCCTGGGCAAACTATTGTGGTCGATCTTCAGACTAAAGAAGTTTTGCGTAACTGGGAAGTAAAACAGCGCGTAGCTAAAGCTAATCCTTATGGCGAGTGGATACAGCAGTATCGCTCCTCAATTGAAGTTCGAGAATTTGGGACAGAAAATCATTTAACCTCCGAGCAACTATTACGCCAACAAACCGCATTTGGCTATACGGCAGAAGACGTCGAGTTAATCATTCAGTCGATGGCAATTAACGGTAAAGAGCCTACCTTCTGTATGGGGGATGATATTCCCTTAGCAGTACTCTCAAATAATCCTCGACTACTCTATGACTATTTCAAACAAAGGTTTGCTCAGGTAACAAATCCAGCGATCGACCCTTTGAGAGAAAGTTTGGTCATGTCGCTGTCGATGCAGCTAGGAAAAAAAGGAAATATACTCAACCTCAAGCCAGAAGATGCCAAACTACTAAAGCTGGAATCTCCAATCTTAAACGATGAAGAACTGGCGGGGATCGAAGCTACTGATTTTAAAACTCAGTCATTATCTACTCTGTATCAAATTTCTACAGGACCAAATGGTTTAAAAGAAGCAGTAGCAAAACTATGTCAAGAAGCAACGGCTGCGGTAGAAGCGGGAGTAGAAATTCTGGTTTTGAGCGATCGCTCTGGTTCTCATCAGATCGGTACTGAATATAGCTATATTCCTCCATTACTAGCAGTTGGAGCAGTTCATCACCATCTGATTCGCCAAGGATCGCGTTTGAGAACTTCTTTGGTAGTAGATACCGCTCAGTGTTGGAGTACCCATCATTTTGCCTGCTTGATTGGCTATGGTGCTTCGGCGGTTTGTCCCTATCTAACGTTAGAAAGCGTGCGCCAATGGTGGAACGATCCAAAGACGCAAAAGTTAATGAAAAATGAGCGCATAGAGTCGATTAGTTTGGCCCAAGCTCAGGAAAACTATCGTAAATCTATCGAAGCGGGACTGCTCAAGATTCTTTCTAAAATGGGAATCTCTTTGCTCTCTTCCTATCACGGGGCGCAAATTTTTGAAGCTTTAGGTTTGGGTGTAGATCTGGTAGATCTGGCTTTTGCCGGTACTACTTCTCGCTTGGGTGGTCTGACAGTAGCAGAATTAGCGCAGGAAGTTATTGCTTTCCATCAAAAAGCATTTCCCGAAATTCAGGGCAAAAAGCTAGAAAACTACGGCTTTGTAAAATATAAAAAAGGCGGAGAATATCACATGAATTCTCCCGAAATGTCCAAAGCACTGCATAAAGCAGTAGAAAGCAAGCAGTACGACCACTACGAGCTTTACAAACAGCATCTGCAAGGAAGACCAGCGACAGCCCTACGGGATTTATTAGACTTTAAAAGCGATCGCGAATCTATATCTATAGACGAAGTAGAATCAGTCGAAAGCATCGTCAAACGCTTCTGTACTGGAGGAATGTCTTTAGGTTCTCTATCCCGCGAAGCTCACGAAACTTTGGCGGTCGCCATGAATCGTATCGGCGGTAAGTCTAACTCAGGTGAGGGCGGAGAAGACAGCATTCGCTTTAAAGTATTAGACGATGTGTCAGACGATGGCAAATCAGCTACCCTACCTCATCTCAATGGCTTAAGGAATGGCGATACTGCTAGTTCGGCGATCAAGCAGGTAGCATCGGGACGTTTTGGAGTCACTCCAGAATACTTAATGAGTGCTAAACAGCTAGAAATTAAGCTCGCTCAGGGTGCAAAACCAGGAGAAGGGGGACAGTTACCAGGTAAGAAAGTCAGCCCTTACATTGCTTCATTACGGCGTTCTAAGCCAGGAGTAACTTTAATTTCTCCACCACCGCACCACGATATTTATTCAATTGAAGATCTAGCGCAGCTAATTTACGATCTCCATCAAATTAATCCCCAAGCTGGAGTATCAGTCAAGTTAGTAGCAGAAATTGGCATCGGAACGATCGCTGCTGGAGTAGCTAAAGCTAATTCAGATGTAATTCTAATTGCGGGTCACGATGGCGGTACTGGAGCATCACCTCTTAGCTCGATCAAACACGCGGGAGTACCTTGGGAACTAGGTTTAACCGAAGTTCACCGAGTCTTGCTACAGAACCAACTACGCGATCGCGTTTTATTACGGGCTGATGGTGGTTTAAAAACAGGCTGGGATGTTATTATGGCTGCTTTGATGGGAGCAGAAGAATATGGTTTTGGTTCGATCGCGATGATCGCCGAAGGCTGTATCATGGCGCGAGTCTGTCACATGAATACCTGTCCTGTGGGAGTAGCAACTCAACAACAGCACTTAAGAGATCGTTTTAAGGGTATTCCCGAACACGTAGTAAACTTTTTCTACTTCGTAGCGGAAGAAGCGCGATCGCTGTTGGCTAAGTTAGGCTATCGCAGCTTGGAAGAAGTTATCGGACGCACTGACTTATTAACCCAAAATTCAGAAGTTAATATTGCCAAAACCAAAGGCTTGAATTTAAATTGCCTGATCGATTTACCAAACGTCAAAGAAAATCGTAGCTGGTTACAGCATGGTGATGTTCATAGCAACGGGGCGGTATTAGATGATGAAATACTAGCCGACTCGACGATTTCTGAAGCGATCGCCAATCAGAGTAAAGTTACTAAAGACATAGACGTAATCAATACCGATCGTAGTGTCGGAGCAAGAATTTCTGGGGCGATCGCCAAACAATATGGTAATAGCGGTTTTGCTGGCGAAATTACTCTCAAATTCAAAGGTGCTGCGGGTCAAAGCTTTGGTGCATTTAATCTACCTGGAATGAACCTGATTCTATCAGGAGAAGCTAACGATTATGTCGGCAAGGGTATGCACGGCGGAAAAATTGTTATCGTTCCCGCTCCTGAAGCTACCTTTGATTTTGCTAACAACGTAATTGTCGGCAACACCTGTCTTTATGGCGCGACTGGTGGCGAACTTTATGCCAATGGACGTGCGGGTGAAAGATTTGCAGTACGCAACTCAATGGGTAAAGCGGTAATTGAAGGTGCTGGCGATCACTGTTGCGAGTACATGACAGGAGGTTTAATTGTCGTCCTGGGTGAAGTCGGTCGTAACGTTGGTGCTGGTATGACTGGTGGTTTAGGGTACTTTCTCGACGAAAGCGATACTTTTGCTGCTAAAGTTAATCGAGAAATTGTCGATATTCAGCGAGTTACTTCTAAGCAAGGAGAAAAACAGCTAAAAGAGATGATTCAGAACCATGTTGACCTAACTAGAAGCCCTAAAGGTAAAGCAATATTGCAAGACTGGAATAATTATTTAGGTAAATTCTGGCAGGTAGTACCACCATCAGAAGCGGATAGTCCCGAAGTATGTACTCCTGAAACTGAAGCACTCACATCTGTATAATCTATTCCGCAGATGACAAGCTAATAAATAAATGAAAATAATAGAGGTAGTTGTAAGTTTTATAGCAACTACCTTTTTTGTATTATTGAACAATTGATTTTTGTCCGATAAGATGAATTTTGATAACTAGGAAAGATCTCTAGCAGCTTTTACTCTTGATGCTAGCGATCGCTAATTACTTAATATTTTCTTGGTTGTGATTAAGTTGTACTTATCTTACTTTAAGCTTAAATAAAAACTTACGCTTATTTATTACAGATTACTGCTAAATTAATAGCCTATTAGATTATGACCAACTCATCTCCTCCAGATCCACAGAATCCGATTCCAGAGCGTAGAACCAGACCTGCTGCTGGGGTAACTTTTGACGAAATGATCGCGATTATCGTTGCTTTTTCCACTATCGGCGCAATACTATTGTGGTCGTTGGGCGGTAGAAGAAACAGAATTGTCAGCAATTTAGGTATTGACAATGATAATTTATCCATTTTTAACGACTCCGACGCAATTGGTATCGGTAGTAGCTTATTCGGTAATGTAGATGGCGATCGCGAAATAGAATTAGAAGAATTAGAAGTCGAATTGCCCAACCAAACTCCAATCGCCATACTTCCCCAACGGGAATTGGAACAACCTGCCTATAGATTAGATTCCGATTTGAGGTTTCCTGATGCTGGAGTGGCGACTCTTCCAGGATTGATAACTATTCCTGACAACCGCTCTGTAGTAGTTGTCCCTGAAATTGAAGTCGAAACTGAACCTGAACCAGCGATTCCTCAAGAGCCTGAGGTTGAAACAGAGCCTGAACCAGCGATTCCTCAAGAGCCTGAGGTTGAACCTGAAGCAGTCCTTCCTGAGGAGACAGCAATGCCAGCAGACGTTGCTCCTGACTATTGGGCTTACCCATTTGTCAAACAAATCAGAGAACAAGCACTAGTTCCTGAAATTGCGAGAAATCAAAATTTTGAGCCTGATACGCTAATTACTAGAGCGACTATGGCAACTTTTATCTCTCAAGCTTTCGATATGCGTCCTCTAACGGAAAATATTAAGTCGTTTAAAGATGTTACTAATAGAAATGAGATTGCCGAAGATATCGATAAAGCAGTTCGTCTCGGCTTTATGCAGGGTTATTCTCAAGAAGAGTTTCGTCCTCTAGAAAACATTCCTCGCTATCAGGTGTTAGTTACTTTGGCGACAGGATTAGGTTTAAAACCATCTGGAGATGCTGAACAAACCCTTCAGCAATTTGAAGATAGTGATGGCGTACCGAATTGGGCAAGACAACAGGTAGCAGCAGCGATTGATAATGGATTGTTAGTTAATCGTCCTGAGTTTGCTAGTAACTCTTTGATGCCAGAAACGCCAGCAACTAGAGCCGAAGTAGCAGCGATGATTCACCAAGCTTTGGTTCAAACTGATAATCTCGAACCTTTAGAGTCTGAATATATTGTCAAGCCGTAGATCGAATCTAGCTATTGAGTGCTAGAAAAAGTTATTGTTACTGTATACAATTGCATTTCAGTTACTAAAATATCTTCGCAATTGACAGCTACAGCCCCTAGATTGAAATCGATCTAGGGGAATTTTTAATAAATTTTAATACAATAAAACTACATTAAACTAGCTAATATTAAATTCAATTTATCAAGATTAACTTATGTCTGCTCCTCCAATTCAATGGTATCCAGGTCATATCGCCAAAGCCGAAAAGCAACTAAAAGAACAGTTGAGAAAAGTTGACGTAGTTTTAGAGGTACTTGATGCAAGAATTCCGCTAGCGTCCCATCATCCCCAAATCGATAGCTGGATCGGTACTAAGCCTCGAATTGTGGTTTTAAACCGTATGGATATGATTCCTGAATCTACTATGCACGATTGGTCAACCTGGTTCAAATCACAGGAAAAACAACCATATTTTACCAATGCTAAACAGGGGAAGGGTATTAAAGAAATCAAAAGTGCTGCCCAAAAAACAGGAGGAGCGATGAATCAGCGTCGGCGCGATCGCGGAATGCGTCCTCGCCCCGTGCGGGCGGTAGTAATTGGCTTTCCTAATGTCGGCAAATCTGCTCTAATCAATCGTCTGGTAGGTAAAAAGATTGTAATTAGCGAGCGTCGGGCGGGAGTTACTCGTCAGTTGCGCTGGGTAAAAATCTCTAAAGAAATTGAATTATTAGATGCTCCTGGAGTAATTCCCTGGCGATTGGAAAATCAACAGGATGCAGTAAAATTAGCCGTCTGCGAAGATATCGGTGAGGCTTCTTATGATAATCAGGTGGTAGCAGCAGAAGCGATCGATTTATTGATCGAACTAGGTTACAGCGACACGATCGCGAATCGCTTTAATTTAGACCCTACAGGTATGACGGGAGAAGCCTTTATTCAAGCAGCAGGCGATCGCTTTCACAAGGGGGATAAAGAAAGAGTGGCACGTCAAATACTATATGATTTTCGCACGGGAAATATGGGGAGAATACCTTTAGAACTTCCGCCGTTAAGTTAAGGAGCAAGGAGCAAGGAACAAGGAACAAGGAGCAAGGAGCAAGGAACAAGGAGTTTTACTACTAACCTGAGTTTAGCTAGCCTAACGGATAAATCTGCAAAAAGCCGAAAGTAGCGTTATGACAATTCTTGTTTTAAGCGACCGATAATTGTATTTGGTTCTACCTGCGAGAGAATTTCTTGAATTAGGGTTGATGCTCCCATTTCTCCCCAAGTACAGCCTTGTTCTAAATATACCTGAGCAACTCGTCCAATTACATAAGTTCCGTAACCAGCGATCGCGCCTTGAGCGGTAGCCGTACCTAAATAAGCGGTAATTGCAGCAGAACTATTAAAACCGCCCGTTAAAACTGCTCCGCTTTTACCTACTCCTAAAAATAAGCTGCTGCCAAGTTCGCTTAACAGCAATCCTCCAGAACTAGCGATGATGCGCCTTAATAAGTTTCCTGCTTCGTAGGTAGTAATCGGTAGTCCATATAGCTTAGATAAAGACCTAATTAAAGCTAAATCCGCCACCAGACCGCCAATAACGTCTAAAACAATGATTGGATTTACCGCCACGGCAATGGCTTTATAGCGTGCATAGCGATCGATTACTTCTCGTGCTTCTGACTGTCGTAGTTCGATGGTTTTACGAGCGATATTTAATTCAGCATCTCTAGCCTGTACTAAAGCGTTTAAAGATAGCAAAGATTTACCTTCCTGCTGTAAAATTTGCATCAAGGCTGCCTGCAACTGCTCGATTTCTGGTTCGGGATATTCCCAGCTATTTTCAACCGTACCGTCATTTGATTCGGTTCTAACCTGAATGGGTTGAGGTTTAGCAGCCACCATGACAATTTCATGAGGTGAAATAATATCTTTCAGACGGGCTACACTATGTGCAGCATTTAACTTTTGCAGTTGCCGATAGATCTGCTGGCGATCGCGATCGGGATAGAGATCTATTTTATTAAATACTAAAATTAGTGGTTTTTTGGTATTTCTTAGTCCACATAAAGCTTCGTATTCGGTTCGGGTAATATCTCCAGCTACCACAAACAAAATTAAGTCCGACTTACGAGCAATTTCTCTTGCCATAACTGCTCTGGCTTCTCCTGCAACCTCATCTAAACCAGGAGTATCGATTAGTTCAGCACTCAGTCCTTTATTTCGCGTCGGATTCCAATTCAAAATAGTCAATGACTGGGTTACGCCGTGTAATGGGCCTGTCGCTACTACCTCTTTTCCTAAAAGTGCATTGATTAAAGATGATTTGCCACTGCTGACTAAACCAAAAGTACTGATTCGGATTGACTTGCGGTCTATTTTGTCTAAAGCATTTTGTAGAGACTGCAAATCTTGTTTGACAGAAGCCTGAAGGATCTCGCCTGGAGGGGAATTACCGTGACGGCGAAAACTCGAATACCATGAAATTGCCTGCTGTAAACTAGCACGTGCCTGAGTTAAATGAGCTTCTTGTCTGGAATTATTACTCACAGTAGTGATAATTAAATTACTCTTATTATGAATTAAAAGTGGATTGAAAAGCGATGCAGTGCGGTCTTCGGTAACTCGGAACGGCGCATTGCGCCATCGTCATGCGTAGCATGACTTTGCCCCCCTTGGGGGCTGTAGCTCCAAGTGCTGCGAAGACAAGGACGCGGGGGCGGAACCTCTTCCGTCCTTTAAATCGTCCGCTTTGTCTTGTTGGTTTCCAAAGGCGGCTTTTGAGAAAGAGTATTCTGTCTCAAAACACGCCGTACAAAGAGCAACACAGCACCCTTCGGGTGCAAAGTCCCTTCGGGACGTTGGCGCGTTCGCAAGGGCGCGTGGCTGTGGGTTTCTCGCAGCCTTCTTGAAGCAGTCGCTCATGGGGGAAACCCCCAAGACCGCGCTGCTTCGCTTTATGTCGCCCGCGCCGTTCAACAAAGGCGCACTGGGAAGCCCAGCACAAGCATAGTTCGCCGCATGTAGCGATCGCTTTTTTTAGGGTAAGCAATACTCAATTTTGCTAAACTTGCACCGCTAAATTGCCTATCCCATCTATTATATTTGGCAATCTAAATTTCGCCCTGGGGTCAGCCATTCCCCGCCGAGAACAAAGCGCACCGCCCGCTCGGAGGTTTCCTCCGAGCAAGGACGGAGCAAGTCGGCGGGGCTTGTGGCTGACCGCATTCCGCGGTCAAAGACTAGAGGGATGTTCTCATGTAATCGTCGATATCCGCAGATATAGACTATTGACGTTTGATAGTCAAGTCCAATGCTCCTTTTGGATAAGCAATGCGTTTATGATTAAACTGCTGCCAAACCCGAACAAATACTTCGGCAATTATTGGTAGCTCATCATAACTCAATCCACTATCAATAAGCTGTTCGTCTTGCCAACGAGCTTTAAAAATTTTCTGTAGTGTGCCAAGAGCTTGTTTGGGGCTAGCTCCCTGAGACGATCTTAACGCTGCCTCACAGCCGTCTGCCAGCATCAAAATACCTGCTTCTCTAGATTGAGGAACTGGCCCTATATAGCGAAAATCCGATTCTACTATGGTTATCCCTTCTGCTTCGGCTTTTTGCTTTGCCTGATAGTAAAAATAAGCAATTAATAAAGTTCCCTGATGTTGGGGAATAAAATCGCGAATTGCCTTGGGCAGACCGTATTTACGAGCAATAACCAATCCTTCACTTACGTGCTTTTTAATAATCTCGGCACTTATCCAAGGATTATTAATTTCATCGTGTTTGTTCGGTCCTCCCATCTGATTTTCGATAAATGCTAAAGGATCGTGCATCTTACCAATATCGTGATACAGAGTTCCCGCTCTAACCAATTCTACATCACAGTTTAATTCTCTAGCAGCAGCTTCGGCTAAAGAAGCTACAAACATAGTATGTTGAAACGTACCTGGTGCTTCAGTAGCCAAGCGTTTGAGCAGTGGTAGATTCGGATTTGATAATTCCGCTAAACGAATTGGGGTAATTAAGTCGAAAATGCGTTCTAGATAAGGAGATACGCCAATAGCAATGACGCTCCAGACGACCCCAAACAAACCACAAATTAAAGCATCTGGCAAAATTGCCGACCAGATAGTAGTAGCACTAGCACTTAAAATTAAATTAATAATTAAATATACACCTGCCTGAAATAGACCGACAGCAATACCCAATCTGGCTATAGCTTCGCGAGATCGCAGTCTACCTGCAAAAATTGCAGCCACTAATCCACCAATAAACCCCGCCAAAAGATAAGTAGAACCTAACGTTTGGTTACTAAACATTATCAATGCCGTCACCAAAGTAACTTCGCAGACTGCCAAACTAGGACTATAGAAGCTGCTGACTAACAACCCTACAGCAGGCAAACTAGTGTAACGGATGCCAAAAACGCTTAACAAAGACGTAGTTAAACCTAGTAAACATAGTAATAGGTAGTCGCGATGGCGCATAGGTGTGTAGATTTTTCCTTGAATTATCAAGAACAAAGCTACAATCGCACTCACGAAGGCTGCCGATAATCCGAGTCCTTTCCAGCTAATTATTCGCCGACTTAGTTGAAATCCGTCTAAAAGAACAAAATCTGCCTGGGTGATTATCTCTCCCTGCTCTACAATAACTTCCCCCTGTTCGACTTCTACCACTACAGAATTAATTGCCATGGCAGCTTTTTCAGCAATATTGCGGGTGGCTTCTCTATCTTCTACTAGATTTGGCTGTAAAATTTTTAATAGTAAATTGGTCGCTAAACGTTCTGTAGCTTCAGGTATATCAGGATTTAGCTGTGAAGTTACTGTCTGCTCTAAAAGATTGGAGGGAATACCTTCGGGAATTCCTTGAATTAAAATGCGATCGGCAGCTAAGGAAATAATTTTTTTGGTCTGCTTCCATTCTTTCTCGGTCAGATCCAGCAAAATAGCTAACTCTTTATTATCTAAGCGAGCAGTTTTTTTCTGGTCGAGTTTTTTCCAGGCTTGAGAATAGCGATAGCGAGTTAAAGTAATTTGAGCGATTAAAGTATTAAACTCAGTTGCTAAATTCTCTTCTCGGTATTTTTGTAATTCAGATGCTATCTTCTGTGAACCGACATTAAAATCTGGTCTTTTCTCTAAAGACAAACTATCACTATTGTTGCTTGACGATTCTGACTCGACCTGAAAATTTTCAGCTACCGAAGCTAAAACTGCTTTAAACTCCGATTCCGAACAGAAACGAATATATTTTTGGCTAGCTAAAGATAAAGCTTCTAGATTGGCAAAAGGGAAAGGAGCAGCAGCCTGTCTAAACTCATCAATACTTTCTAAGTAAGAATTCAGGCTACTTTTTATTTCTTGAGTTAGATATCGATCCTGCTTTAAAATTGGAACTATTCCCGTCTGTACCTCTTTGCGTTTTTCGGAAGTGGTTTGAGTATCTTCAAATTCAGCCGAATAAGGAGCTTCGATTGTCAGAGGAGAAATTTTGCCAACTGTTAACTGTGGCTGATTGTAAAAGCGATAACCAACAACGCTAGTCAAAGCGATGATGCTTAAAACCAACATCAACAAAAAATCTCTAACTTTGGTTTGGTGCTTTCGACGACGTGGCTGACGAACGCGCTGTTTAGGGTTGGCTGCAAAACGATTAAATAATCCTCGAGCATCACCGTAGTTTTTAATCGGCTTTACAGAATTTTTAGATCTCCAGCCTTTTTTCCACAAAAGAACTTTGTAGTGTTGGTACTTTTGTCGCCATCCCTTAATTTTTTGAATTAGTGACTGCCAGCTTTTCATCATAAGTGAGATTCTTATCTAAGCTGTAGAATAACTTGTCCAGTTTTTGTAGTTTGAATCAATCTTGTTACTAAGGAAAGTCTATCTACTGGTTTTCGTAAATTGAAAACGTTTATTTTGATAACACTATTAAACTCGTTTTACTAACAATTAAGGAAATAAACTCTTTCATTTTTATTCATCATAATCAAAATTGTTAGTGGTCAGATAAAATTATTCCTCCTCTACTAGCATTTAGTATTTAACCGCTAAAAACCCTTGTATTTAAATTAAAAGTTAACCATAAAGCGATTTTTGAGAAATAATCTTCAAACTCTTGCGGGTTTGAATTAAATTAGGTAAGGCGATCGCTTGAGTTTCTAAGTTCGACTCTGGTTCGCTTTCAGCTCTATATATACCAACCCAGGCTCGAAACAGCTTCAGTGCTGTCTGACTTGCCAAGGAATAAGCTGTATTTTTATCTGCCATTTTTTTCCAACTAAGAGGAATTCCTGCCATCCCATTATATGCTCCAGATAAAGTTCCTGTTAGAACAGTTGTCAATCCTGCTATCTCTGGCTCTAGGTTGCTAGCTCTTTGAACTGATAGTTTAAAATCTGTTGCTGTAGTAGCAAAACAATAACAGGATAAAGCGATCGCACTTTGAGCGCGATTTCCTTTAGACAATAACTCATCAGACAACTGCTGTAAGCTTACCCCTCTTTCCATAGCCGTAATAACTACTTCTAATTGAGTAGTTAAAGCAGTTTTTTTGTCCCCCACATTAGTTAATATTTTGCCGATCGACTTAGAGAAATTTCGACTGTTTAATTCGAGTTTACTATTCAAAATTGAGCTAACAAAATAACTCCATAATAATGTGTCTGCTTCCAATTCTGAGTTATGTGATAAATTACCTAATTTTAAACAATATTTTCCCACAATTTTTTCGAGTAGATTCCAACTATCCCCATAAAAGATGATTAAAGGTAATAATGAAAGCAAACAATAACTATATTCTACTAATAGATCGGGCTGGCGATCGCTTTGGCTCTCTCTAACTAGTAAATCGGCGATCGCATCAGCATCCGCTCTTTGCGAATCAATTGTTATCTTGGCTAGTTGTTCTCGAAGGATAAAAAATTGTCGCCAAATCTCAACATCTCTATAAGGATACCGCAACTCATGGCAGGGCTTCGCTACGGCTTCTAACTCCATTAAAGAGCCGAGCATACTACCTAACCACGCTCCTCGAAATCGGTCTAAAGTGTGGTAATTCATCTTTTTTTAGGATTGAAAACTAATATAATATATTCATAAATTAATCTGAACATATTGGCACAAATGTTAGTTACCACAACCGACACTATTCAAAATCAGTCCATTGAAACTTATTTAGGAGTTGTTACTGCTGAGGTAGTTTATGGTACTAACGTTTTACGGGATTTCTTTGCTGGAATCAGAGATACTATCGGTGGACGAACAGGAAGTTATGAAAGAGTATTTGAAAAAGGTCAGCTAAGAGCTATTGAAGAACTAAAGCAGCGCGCTCAAAAACTAAACGCTGATGCAGTAATCGGTGTTGAAATAGACACGGGAACTATCAATGTAGATCAAAAAGGAGTATTGCTGTTAATTACCGCAACAGGAACAGCAGTTAAGTTAAGCTAGGAGCGATCGCATAAGCCACTTAACTTGTTACGACCAATATAAAATCTAATTTTTACAGGAATAGCTTTCGATTTAATTTAAGCTAAAAAATAGTAACCATATTTGTCCAACTATCTAAATCTACATTAAATATATCTTGAGTCAGAGAGACCCCGCCACGTCCGTCATAAACGCCTGGGGAGACGACTGGCGGGCGACGCGGACTGCACAAAGCGAAGCTTTGACAGTCTCGCTTTGCGAGACGATGGGGCGTTAGCCCCGCAAACGACGGGGCTTCCTCTGACAAGGGGCTGTGTACGGAGGTTGCCTCCGTACTTTATATGCCCCGCCGCATTCCGCGGTGAAAAAACGATCGAGAAGAGCATTTAGTGTAAATAGACAACTCAGGTTAGAATACATCCGTCTTTACTGACCGAGCAAAAAAATATGTCTTCTATCGATCGCAACTTGTCCTCGCCACCAACCTTTCCTATTCTCAATCATGAGGTTCATCTTCTCGATAATTATACAGATTGGCTATTAAACAGATTACATCGAGGAATTGGTACTCATGTGGTCACGCTCAATGCTGAAATGAGCATGATGGCACAAGAAAACGAAGCTTTGAGTGAAGCTATCTCTATAGCAGAATTAGTTATTCCTGATGGTGCTGGGATCGTAATTTATATGCGCCTGCGGGGTCACAAACATCCGCGCTGTCCTGGTATCGAGCTTGCTGCATCTTTAATCGAACAGATTGGCAAGAGAAATGACTCTAACTTATTGTGCTTTTTTGGCGGTACTCCTGAAACCGCCGAACGCGCTGCTAGAACTTGGCAAGAGAAATTTAGTAGTTTGTCAATTCTCGCTCGAGACGGATACATATCTGGGGAAGCAGAAGCCGAATGGAAACGAACTCTAGAAGCAAAACAACCGCAAGTTATTTTTGTCGGTATTGGAGTACCCCGACAAGAACTGTGGATTAAAGAAAATCGCTCTTTATGTCCTAACTCGATTTGGATTGGCGTAGGTGGCAGCTTTGATATTTGGGCTGGTAATAAAGATCGTGCGCCAGAGTGGTTGAGAAACAACAATTTAGAATGGTCTTACCGCCTCTATCAAGAACCCTGGCGTTGGCGAAGAATGCTATCTTTACCTAAATTCTTTTGGCGATCGCTATTAGCGTCAAACTAAAAAGCAATGACCGAAGCAGTTTGGTAACTAAAACAGGGGAATTGGGAATTAATAAGGTTAATCTCGATCTTGGTTAAATATTCCCATCATGTTTTATAGTCTCAGACAACGTTGCTTGTTGTTGTTAGTTTTTGTAATAGTAGGACTGTCGATTAGCTTATCTTCTAACACTTATAGCTCTCTTCAAGCTACAGCCACTACTGCGGAAATTATAGTCGATAGTAAAACTGCTGCCGTACTCGAAGCAGAAGGAAAACATTTTTACTCGATCGCTCAGTTTCAAAAGGCAATAGATTTGTGGCAACAGGCAGCTAAAATTTATGCCAATCGAGATTTCTTAGATCGGGCAAGAGTACTGAGTAATATAGCACTAGCGCACAGTCAGCTTGGTAATCATTCAGAAGCTAGAGAAATTATTGTTGATAGCTTAAGCTTAATCGACAAAGAGCCTCAAACATCTAATAAATCTCACAAGAATAAGGTTTTAGCGCAGGTATTAAACAACCAGGGAATTATCCAGCTAAGGGAGGCAAACACCGCAGCAGCGATCGCCACTTGGGAACAGGCAAAAGCTAATTACCAACAAACTGGAGACGAGCGAGGAGTAATTAGAGCCTCGATCAATCAATCTAGTGCCTACAAAGAGTTAGGATTTTATCGACGCGCCTATAAAACCTTAAGTGAAGTAGAAGAGAGCTTAACCCAACAGCCTGACTCACTCCTCAAAGTGTCTGGACTAAGAAGCTATGGTGATATTTTACACCTTGTCGGACAGCAAGAGCGATCGCGACAAGTCTTGTCACAAAGTTTAACCCTTGCTTCGCGCTTGGATTCTGCTTTAGAATCGGGCAAAATTCTTTTATTGTTGGGCAGTACCTACCGAGCGATCGATCCAGCAAAAGCACTAGAACTTTACGATCGCGCTTTAAAAACTTGTCAGCAGCAGAATTGTCTGAAGACAGATTTACTCCTACAAATCTATCTAGCCAAATTAAATTTATTACCAGATATCCCGCCCAAACAGTATGTCGATCTGATTCGAGCTATTAAAGCAGAATTTGCTCGTCTGCCGACTAACAGAGTTAATATTGACCGAAAAATTAATTTTGCCTATAGTTTGATTCAATTAGCTTATCCTGCAAACGCTAACAATGCTAACAATAAAGTAGCAAATGTTCTCAGTAAGACACAAATAACTCAGTTAATAGAGAATATAATCGAGCAGAGTAAAGCAATTAACTATCCGAAGGCTCGATCCTATGCTTTGGGTTTACGAGGAAAAATCGCCGAAGGACAAGAAAATTGGCTCGATGCCCGCGACTATACCAAACAAGCTTTAATTTTGGCGCAAAGACTCAATATACCAGAAACCAGCTATCTCTGGCAGTGGCAAATGGGTAGGATCGATCGGGCTTTAGGCGAACCGCAACTGGCGATCGCTGATTATTTTCAGGCGGTGGAGTTACTTAAATTTCTCAGTAAAGATATAGCAGCGATCGACCCGCAAGTGCAGTATTCTTTTCGTGACGGCGTTGAACCTGTCTATCGAGAGCTAGTCAGTCTACTACTAAACAACCTCGTTCCTGAGGGAACGGACAATTTAGAAAGGGCAAGAGAAGTAATGGAATCCTTGCAGCAGGCTGAGTTAAACAACTTTTTTCGAGAAGCCTGTTTGGATGCTCAAACCGTTGAGATAGATAATTTAGATCGCCAGGCAGCAATAATTTATCCAATTATTTTAAGCGATCGCCTAGAAGTAATTGTCAGTCTGCCAGATCGACCTTTAAAACATTACGCGACTAAAATACCTCAGCAGCAGCTAGAGGTAATTATTGCCAAGCTTCGTTACAACATTGTCGTGCGTAGTCGGCGTAATTTTTACCGTCCAGCACAAAAACTATATGAATTACTAATTAGCCCGATCTCAGAGGATTTGGTTCGAGATGGAATTAAAACCCTCGTGTTTGTACCTGATGGAGCGTTCCGTAATGTTCCTTTCAGCACGCTATATGATGGTGAGCAATATTTGATTGAAAATTATAGTATTGCCTTAACTCCTGGACTACAGTTACTCGATCCTCGTCCCCTAACAGAAGAAAAATTACACACTGTCGCTGCGGGATTGACTAAAAGCGTGGCTGGTTTTTCGGCTCTAAATTATGTTAAAGCCGAACTAGAACAAATCGAACAGGCTGTAGATAGCGTTATTTTACTAGATCGCGAGTTTACTCCTGAATCTTTGAAACAAGAAATCGAGTCCTCAGATTATCCCATCGTACATATTGCTACCCACGGGCAGTTTAGCTCTTCAATGGAGGATACTTTTCTTTTGGCTTGGAACGATCGAATTAATATTAATGAGTTAGATCGCATCTTGCAAACTAGGAATTTTAGTGCCGAAAATGCGATCGAGCTATTAGTTTTAAGTGCTTGTGAAACAGCAACGGGAGATAATCGCGCTGCTTTGGGGTTGGCTGGTATGGCTGTGCGTGCAGGGGCTAAAAGTACCCTGGCGACTCTATGGGCTGTTAACGATCGCGCTACGGCAAAACTTATGAGCAATTTTTATCGACAATTATCCGACAAGCATTTACCCAAAGCCGAAGCAGTACGTCAGGCGCAGTTGTTTTTACTGCAAAATGATAAATACAAGCACCCGTTTTATTGGGCCCCTTATGTACTTTTAGGTAATTGGCTGTAATGGGTAATGGGTAATGGGTAATGGGTAATGGGTAATGGGTAACTTACTTTGAAGGCTAGTAGCCAACATCTAACAATTAATTACATCTGAGATATTGCCCCTCTTGCCATATCGGCGATCGCCGATAAGTTACCTAAACCAAAGCTTCGATGTATGTTGAAGTAGTTTTTGGTTCGGGAATCTCATAACCCTCCAACTTTAATCCTTCCAAATGAAATTTAATTGCCTCTTCCATATTTGTTGTTACTTCCTCTATTGTCGAACCAGTCGATACACATCCATCTAAGTCTAGAGAATAGGCGGAGTAGCCAGTGTTGGTTTTTTCAATAACGGTTAAATACTTCACTTTTTTAAACCTGCTTGTTTCAAAATACTGTTAAAAGTTCCAGGTGCAAGATCGTCACTTAATTTACTTTCATCAACTACATCTGAGAAATTGCACCTCTTGCCATATCGGCGATCGCTCTATCTGTTGCTTTGGGTAAGTGATAGTAAGTTCCACCTGCTTGTTTGGCTAATTCTTTGGCAAAACCAGTGGAAACAAAACGGCTTTCAGTATCGATCACCAGCAGCTTCATCCCTACCGCTCTAATTTTTCCCGCGATGTCTAGCAATTCTTCTTTAATCTTAGGTTTTTCCGCTCCTTCTTCTGGGGGTTCGCCCAAAGAACGAGACAGAGGAATATTTCCCCGACCATCGGTAATAGCAACGATTACTACCTGTCCGATATCCCCCGACATCTGGGCGTTAATGCCCACGTTTACCGCCTGAGTCAGACCATGAGATAGGGGAGAACCACCACCACAGGGAAGGCTTTCTAGTCTGCCTTTCGCCATCGTAATCGAACGAGTAGGAGGTAATAATACATCAGCGCGTTCGCCACGGAAAGGAATTAAAGATATTTGGTCGCGATTTTCATAAGCTTCTGTTAGTAAGCGCATTACCGCACCCTTAGCCGACTGCATTCGATTCAACGCCATCGAACCAGAGGCATCGACTACAAAGACAATCAAAGAACCAGCCTTGCGCGCCATACGCTTGGAACGTAAGTCGCTTTGTTCCACAATTACATTACGACCTGGGTTACGTTCCCGTCTTGCCTTTTGATAGGGTGCAGCGTTACGCAGAGTTGCATCAACCGCAATTCTTTTTACCTTACCTTTAGGAATCATCGGTTTAATATAGCGTCCGCGATCTTCAGAAAAGATTAAACTACGCGCCCCAGATTTACCCTGACGCTGCATTGTTTGAGCAAAAGTTAGCACTTCGGGGTCTAACACTACTCCTTCAATGTCGAAGACAAATTCATCAGGAATTGCAGGAGGTTCTTGTTCTTGTTCTTCTGGCTCATCTTCTTCTGGTTCATCCTCATCTTCGTCTCGGTCAGGGTCTGATTCTTCCTGCTGTTGCTGCGGTGGTGGGGGTGGTGGTTGAGGCGCATCTTCGGGGGGTGTTTCGATGGTAGTAGCGCGAGGGACAATAACCAGTTCTACCGCTTTACGCAAATCATCGGCAATAACACTGTCTCTACCGTCCAAGGCTGCACAGGCTTTTGCTACTCTAACGGCAAATAATTCCGCTCGGTGTCCTTCTACCGTTCCTCTTACTGCTTCCTGTACCAAGTAAAGAATCTGATCTTGGGTTATTTTTACTTCCTTGAGCCATTCCCGCGCCAGGATAATATCAGTCTTGAGACTGTCTATATCTGCCTCATAAGCACTAATAAATTCTTGGGGAGAACTAGTAAAGTCAATTACCTGGTTGACCGCCTCGACCCGCTGTTCCAAAGATAATACGCCATCGGCAGAAAGAGCGATCGCAATTCGATCTAAAAGATGCTCCCGCAACGTTCCCTCTTCTGGGTTATAAGTCGCAATCAGAATAGGTTTACAGGGATGCTGAAAACTAATTCCTTCCCGTTCAATTACGTTACGTCCGTCGGTTAAGACTGTTAATAGTTGGTTGGCGATCTGGTCATCTAATAGATTAATCTCATCAATGTATAAAACCCCACGATGCGCCTGCGCTAGTAATCCTGGTTGAAATACTGGTTCGCCTCGCTTTACCGACTCTTCTACATCCACCGAACCCAACAGCCGATCCTCGGTTACTCCTAAAGGTATCTGCACGAAAGGAGCGGGAACAATCTGAGTGGGTATATCTTCTGTAGCGGTGTTACCGTATTGAGCAACAGTATCATCATCCCAATTTTGTGGCTTAGTCGGATCGCAGTTGTAGAGAGAACCCTTAATAATTTCGATAGGTGGTAAAAGATTATAAATCGCCCGCGCCATTACCGATTTAGCCGTTCCCCGACGACCAGCGATCGCCACACCGCCGAGTTCTGGATCGATAGCGGATAAAAGCAAAGCTAATTTAATTGCTTCGTGTCCGACAACAGCAGTGAGAGGAAAATTAAAATTCTTGGGTGCAGTAGTTACAGCAGACATGGCGATCGTTCTTAAAATCCTTTTAAGTAGTAAGACCTAGACTTTTTACTTTAGTCTATTTAGGGGCTGGAACTCAAAGTAATAATTATTCCACTTTCTCAAATGAATTTATTTCCTTTTAGCTATAAGCTCTAAGCTTTTCTATGTTCATTCTAATTAATTATTTTGTAGCAATAACCGTAACCAGACCATTGTTCGCTTCACATTCAATCTGAGTGAAACCTACATTTTTAAGTTTTTTATCTACCCATTGTGGTGAAAGGCGAAGTTTACGATAAAAACTTTTATTTAGCTGCCATCGCTGTTCGTATCTGTACAAAAGATCGTGAACTTTAACGGTGTCTGGTTCGTATTCCAAAAAACAAGTGAGTATTGTTTGGTCATCGCTCTTGAGAGGAATAAAGCGATCGAGTTCTGATAATTCTTGAGAAAGATCGCGGAAAGTAATAATAAATTTTCCTTTGTCTTCTAACGATGCAAATACTTTCTGAAATAGAGAACTGACTTTTTCTTTTGACTCTAGATGAAGCAAAGTATCGGTCATACAAACAATTAACTCTGCTTTGTTATTTACATACTGCTCAAAGTTAATTAAATCTTCTTTAACTGTTTCGATCTCAAGCTTGCCAGAATTTGCCCGTAATTCATCGAGCAATTTTTTGTCTATATCGATCGCTGTTACCTTAAAACCCATTCGAGCCAGAGGAATTGATTGAAATCCACAACCCGCACCAAGGTCGATCGCTACCTTCGATTTTTCTGGTATTATATTATGTTTTTTGAAAAACTCAATATTTTTACCGACAGCGCGATCGAATCCGCCTAGCATCCAAGAATAAACTTCTGCCAACACATCTGCGTAATGCTGCTTTACCGTTGCCATGTTTGCTGCTAACTTTTTCTATTATTTCCCATCCAAAAAAAAAGGAATCTAACATCAAGTGCCGATCCCTTTTTACTATCCGACTAAAGACAGATTACCTTTACTGTCTAGCGGATGTATTCTTTTAGTATGCTGTTGCGGTTGGGATGACGTAGCTTGCGTAATGCCTTTGCCTCGATTTGACGAATGCGTTCGCGGGTAACATTAAAGATTTGTCCGATTTCCTCTAATGTTTTCATGCGACCATCATCAAGACCATAGCGTAGGCGTAAAACGTCGCGTTCGCGAGGGCTAAGAGTGTCTAATACGCTTTCTAGATCTTCTCTCAGTAAGCTTTTAGATACCTGATCCTCTGGAGTTTCGCCATCAGCCTCTATAAAATCGCCCAAACGGGAGTCTTCTTCTTTCCCGATAGGAGTTTCTAAAGAGATAGGCAGTTGAGCGGATTTAGCAATAAATCTCAGTTTCTCGATGGTCATTTCCATACGAGTAGCAATTTCTTCTTCTGTAGGTTTGCGTCCTTGTTCTTGAGAAAGTAGTTTAGTAGTTTTTTTAATACGAGAGATAGTTTCATAGAGGTGAACGGGAAGGCGAATAGTGCGAGACTGATCGGCGATCGCTCTAGTAATTGCCTGTCTGATCCACCAGGTAGCATAAGTAGAAAATTTATAGCCTTTTTCGTGATCGAATTTTTCGGCTGCTCTAATCAAGCCAAGAGAACCTTCTTGAATCAGGTCTTGGAAAGACAAGCCACGATTCATATATTTTTTGGCGATCGATACCACCAAACGCAGGTTAGACTGCACCATTTTCTCTTTGGCTCTTCTACCGATAAAGAGGCGACGGCGGAATTTAGGATATTCCATGTCTACTTCTCTTGCCCATTCTTCTTCAGTAGCTTCTCTACCAAGACCATCTTCTAAGCTATCTTTTAGTCTTTCTAGTTCTAATAAGTCGGCTATTTGACGAGCTAATTCAATTTCCTCCTCCGCTCTGAGCAATCGAATGCGACCGATTTCCTGTAGATAAATACGAATAGAATCTTCTGTATAAGGTTTCTTTCTACCACGTTCGGCACGTTTTGTGGTACTACCCTTCTTCTTCTTAGCTTTAGCTGCTAACTTTAGCTCTGCATCATCTTGGTTCTTATTCTTATCTTCTTCGATTGCTAGAGTCCAATCGTTTGTAGGATTAGCGATAGTGGCTAGAACTTGATTAGCTTGGGTCATGCCGTTTTCTTGCTCCTTCAGTAAAAAATTAATGATATTTGTTTTTGTTAAGTTTAGTTAAGAAAAACCAAACTGGTGTCTAATTACACTTGTTTAATTTGCGGTCGGCACAGATGGTTATAAGCGATCGAATAACGCCTGTATCCTGCCAAATAGCGTTTGAAGTCGAATACCAGAATGAGTGTTATCAACTAGCAATCCGCATTTATTTTCCGATTTTAGCCTCGATTGTAATGACTTTGGTGAAGATTAGACAGAAATTTGAAATTTTTCTCTTGAAATTTATAAAGAAATCACAAAGCTTTCTTTAATTGCTCCTATGGCATTGTAAGCAATTTAGGGGAAAATAACACGGATCGCTCCTTTGAACTTTGAAGCGATCGCGTTGCCTTTGCTAAATTTTGCTAAAGAACTCAACATAATGCCCTACAGGGGGATTGAAAAGCGGGAACAAAATTCATTATTACTAAAGAGAGCGGAAAAATCCATAGCTCTCTATTTTTTTTTGAGCAAGACACGAAATATGAATAAGGTACGTACATTTGCTTACGGAATAACTCTAGTCACTCTAGTCCTAAGTAATGTTGGTAAACGAAATGAACAAAGATCTCTAGCTGCATCTACGGAGGAGGGATCGTTAGCTTTGGTAGCAAATGGGGAAGACTTCGTAAGACAAGGTTTTATTAGTAAAGATGGTTGGCAAATAAATTTCGATCGCCTGTATGTAAATTTTTCTAACGCTACGGCATATTCTGCTGAGTCTTCCTTTGAACCACAAAAAGGAGACACGAAAAACAGTATCGAATATCAAAACAAAGCCGAGTTTTTTAATACTGCTAAGACGGTCGATCTAGCTGAAGGTGAAGCAGATGCCGAGCCAATTGTAGTAGCACAAGCCAATGTTCCTTCGGGTTTTTACAATGCTTTAACCTGGAAATTAAGCACTGCCGACGCGGATAGTCCCATTGCAGGAAATACGATCGCGCTTCAGGGTCAAGCGGTTAAAGATGGAGAAACGATTAACTTTGACTTAGGCTTTAATCAGCCTGGAGAATATGTCTGTGGCGAATTTATCGGTGAAGATCGTCAGGGAATAGTAACGGCGGATAATCCAGGACAGGTAGAAGCTACCTTTCATTTCGATCATATTTTTGGTGATGCCGATACCCCTGCTTCGGATGCTTTGAATCAAGATGCTTTAGGATTTGGGCCTTTAGCTAACTTAGCTAGTAATGGAACGCTACAGCTCGATGAGGCTGAGTTGGCTAGTCAATTATCCGAGTCAGAATATCAACAGTTAACTGAAGCAGTTTTTGGTCTAGGTCATGTTGGGGAAGGTCACTGCGTAGTCAACACTATCGAGTAAGCAAAATAAAATAGTCTGGTTTTCTCAATTAATTTCAGATTCTTGAGAAAACCAGAAGAAACCTCAATTGTATGAGTTAAAAATACTAAGATCTTTTATCGCTAGCCCTACAGCAATTTATGAATAAGCTTTACTTTTTTTTAACTTTACTAGCATTGACAGCAATACCCAAACAAGTTTTAGCTCACGGTGCAAGTATTGGATACAGCGAAACTTCAGCTATTACCATCGAGGCAAAATACGATGATGGTACACCAATGGCAAATGCTCAGGTAGTAGTTTATGCTCCTAGCGATCGCGCTACTCCCTGGCTTAAAGGTACTACTGATGATGCTGGTAACTTTAGTTTTGTTCCCGATACTGATGCAGAAAATCTCGGTGATTGGGATGTCAAGGTGCGTCAAGCAGGACATGGCGATATTACCAGTATTCCCGTAACAGGAAATCGGGAAAATACTGCGGATACTCAATTGTCATCTACTGGTGCTGAATATACCCCCTCGCAGAAAGTATTTATGGCTGCTGCCGTGGGATGGGGTTTTATCGGAACAGCTTTGTTTTTTGCGCGCTCCAAGTCTTCTAAAGTAGGTTGATTTCTTAATGCACATTCCCGACGGTTTTCTTCCTCCCAGCGTATGTATTACTGGTTATGCTTTGACTGGTGGCGTTACCTGGTACTGTCTGCGCCAGATTCAGAGCGATCGCGATATTCAGGCAAATATTCCTAAAGCTTCTTTGTTAACGGCAGCTTTTTTCGTTGCTTCTTTGATTCATATTCCCATCCCCCCCACCAGTATCCATTTAATTTTCAATGGTTTGATGGGTGCGATTTTAGGCTACTATGCCTTTCCCGCAATCCTGATTGGTTTATTTTTTCAAGCAGTGATGTTTCAGCATGGGGGAATGTCTACTTTAGGGGTTAATGCAATTATCATCGGTTCGCCTTCGATCGCAGCTTATCACCTATTTCAACAACGGGAACGTTTACGAAGGAAAAAACCAATTTTCACGACATTGTTGTCTTTTGCCACTGGTGCAGGAGCATTGTTATTGTCGGCAATTATGTTTGCCGTTTTGTTAGTAACAAATATTTCTCCCGATATGGATGCTAATGCCGAAAGAACCGCTATTTTTATTTCTTTAGGTGGCTATAGTATTCAAGCAGCTATTGAAGGTGTATTTACTGTAATGTTGATTTCTTTTCTAGAGAAAGTTAAACCCGAACTATTACGATCGTAAATAAGTAAATCGTAGAGGCGAACTGCGAATCGCCCGTACTTAGTAATAAGTAGCTAACGTTCAATAATCAGTAATTTTTTAATGAAATTAATTCTCGATCGCTATGCTTATTTAGATTCTCCTCTTCATCGCTGGCAGCAAAGCTATAAATTAGTAGGTCTATTAAGCTTAATTTTTGCTTTTGCTTTTATTCAAAATATCTGGTTGTTACCCATCGCGATTGTAATTACCTGTATTTTGTTTAGTCTGTCACAAATCCCCGTTTCTTTTTTAATTAAACGATTACGTTATCCAAGCTGGTTTATTTTAGCAGTGGTTATTCTACTGCCTTTTATTTCAGGAAGTACTCCAGTTTTACAGCTAGGCTGGTTAACTATTAAAGAAGAAGGATTTTGGCAATCCGTCTTAATTTCAGTACGTTTCTTCTGTATTTTAACCCTAAGCATAGTTCTATTTGGTACAGCACCATTTTTAAGTAGTATTAAAGCAATGCGTTCTCTTGGTATTCCTAGAGTAATTGTTGATATGACTTTATTGTCTTATCGTTATTTAGAGGAATTAGGAGAAATGCTTACGACTATGCAGCAGGCTATGAGATTAAGAGGTTTTAAAACTAAAGGTTTAAATCGGCGAGCTTTATCAGTTTTTGCTCAATTAACTGGCAGTATTTTAGTCAGGAGTTACGATCGCTCTCTAAGAATTTATCAGGCAATGATTTTGCGAGGTTACGGTAGTCAAGCCTCCTTAAGAAAACCAGTTAAATTTAGCTTTAAGAGCAGCGACCGCTATAGTTTATGGGCAACAATTGCAGCAGTTGTTACGGCAATAGTTCTGGTTGCTCTTGAAGCAATTTTACCTAGCTTTATATTTTAAAAGAACTAAAATTATTCACTATTGAAGTTGAAAAATTCATGAGAAACCTAGTAAAAACAGCAAAACAATTATCGGTCGAGACTCAAGCAATTTCTCTGAATAACTTATGCTTTAGTTACGAACAAGAAAGAGCAATTTTAACCGACATTAATTTAGAAATTGCTTCAGGGGAAAGTGTGGGATTAATTGGGGCTAATGGTGCTGGGAAAACTAGCTTATTCTTAGCAGTATGTGGTATCTTAAAACCTACTTACGGCGAGATAAAATTATTCGATCGTCAAATACAAACAGGAGAATTTAATCCTGAAATTGGCTTGGTTTTTCAAAACCCCGACGACCAGCTATTCTGTCCTACGGTAAGAGATGATATTGCCTTTGGTTTGGAAAATATCGGCTTACCTCCTCAAGAAGTATCCGCGAGGATTGATGCTGCTTTGTCCCTAACGGGGGTCAAACATCTGATAGATCGCATTTCTTATCAGCTTTCTGGAGGCGAAAAATGTATGGTAGCGATCGCTGCTGTACTGGCAATGCTGCCTCAAATTATTCTTTACGACGAACCAAGTGCTAATCTTGACTTAAGAGCAAGACGCAGATTAATTCAGTTTCTCAACTCTTGTGGTGAGACGACTATAATTTCTTCTCACGACTTGGAATTAATTATCGAAGTTTGCGATCGCGTGGTAATGCTCAATCAAGGAAGGATCGTTGCCGATGGAACTCCCGAAGAGATTATGAGCGATGCAGATCTGATGCTGGCTAATGGCTTGGAAGTACCTCATTCATTGACTCACAGGTATAAGTGACGGTTATTGAGTCTTTTAGATCGTAAATAAGCTATACAAAGTCTTGCTAAGATTTTCTAAGGAATAGCAAAGACTCAAGATGAGTAATAAATAATATGCCACAGGATAGTCAGGCTAAAATTTCAGAAGCAGAAGCTAAAGAATTAATGCGATCGCTACTACATAAAGAAGGTAGCTGGGTAGAATGGGGACAAACCTGTCAAAAACTACAGCAAGCGGGATACAGTACCCAAACAATTTTTGAAGATACGGGCTTTCAAAATAGCCAGCAAAATCTAGTAATTGTCGCTGCACAAGTCTTTAATAATTTAGTTGATGCCAACGTCGAACCTGAAATTTTGACTTATTTTAAAGGTCCTCGTACAGATGTACTGTATGAGTTTCGGGTACTCAACCAGAAGCAACGGGTAGAAGCGAGTAAACTTGCTTACGATAAAAAAATTAACATAGACGGAGCGCATCTAGTTACCAAAGCGATTAAAGATGTTTCGCGGATGTCCCAATTACCAGAAGCCTTTACTAATCATCCTGGAGATTGGGTAGCATATATCTCTTGGAAAAGAGCTAAAAGCCAAAAAGATTTACAGCAGCGATCGCGTTTAATCGCCCAAGGACTTAAATTCGCTCACTCGAAGAGTGCTAGAGAAGCGATTGAAAAGCTGTTGAGTGACTTTAGCGTAGTAAAAAGTGCCACCGAACCCCTGCTTCCTCTGTATCGTTTGGAGGTCGAGGAACAGTTACCCCGTATAATTCCTTTGGCTGGCTCGTATCCTATAACTAAACAGAAAATAGCAGCCGTAGAGCAAGTAGAAATTCAGCAGCCTTTTGGTAATATACAAGCTAATAGCGGTACATATGTTCCTATTCCTGGATGGCAGGTAGTTCTTAAAGCCGAAGATCCTGTAGGTTATTTATGTCCTAGCGATCTGCTACCTAAATTTTTAGGAGGGAAGGTAGAAGAGGTACTGGTTATTTTAGATCGTGCTAATACCGACTGGGACGTTAATAGTTACGTTGTGGTAGAAATAGCAGGAAGATTAGAACTACGCTGGTTTGAAACCCAACCAGAAGAGCCAATTATCGGTCAGCTAGTATTGATCTTGCGTCCTAAGAAAATTTTGGATGAAGGTAATATTACTCAGCCCTGGCAAATGGACGACTGAACAGTCAACAGTCAACAGTCAACAGTCAACAGTGATGCTTCGCTTCACGAAACAGAAAAACTGTAGGGTGGGCATCCTTATCAACTACAACAGCAAACGATTTTTGAATAGTGCAACGCCTAACTAACAGTTAACAGATTTCGTTAATCAGTGCGATCGCTTATGCTGTGCTTGGCAGTGCCAGAATTAAAAACAATTGATTGTCCTGCAACTTCAGCGATCGCACCTCCTGGTAAAGTAGAGGTACGGCTTTTGTTAGGTGCGTCAATTAAATTAACCACAGCTTCAATTTGAGCAAAAGTTGGCTGTCGGCTAATTACTGTCTGCAAAAATTGACGAATTGCTCGGCGTTGAATAGCTATAGGTACAGTTCGTAAAATTAGGCGGTCTAGTTTATAAGTGTCGATTGTCGCCTGAATTAAAACTTCTTTAGCAGTAGCTTCTAAGTATTCTACATCTGCTTTTAGTAACTCTGCGGTTTGCGCCAAAGAGCCTTCTACCTGGGGATTAAAATTATCTTGAAGATAAGGAATCAACTCATTGCGAATTCGATTGCGGGCATACTTATTGTTTCGATTAACTACGTCGAACCAAATAGGTAGATCGAACTGATGGCAGAATTCTAGAGTTTCTCGACGGTAAATATCTAAAATAGGACGTACCAGAGTAACGTTGTCGGTTAAAGGGCGTTGCCAACTTAAAGCAGCTAATCCATCGGCACCCGCACCACGAACCAAATTGTAGAGAAAAGTTTCAGCGCGATCGCTTTTTGTATGTCCCGTAACAATATACTTAAATCCTTCTGAACGAGCAATTTCAATTAAAGCCTGATAACGCCAACTTCTTGCAGCAGCTTCAGTTTCTGCTAAAACATCAGCAATTTTTAGATAAAAAGGTAATTGCCAAGCATCAGCCACTTCACTTACCCTTTCGGCAATTCCTTCGTCCGTAGACCATTGATGATCGCAATGAGCGATCGCTATTTGCCAATGCCATTTAGATTGTAAATCTAAGAGTAATTTTCCCAAACACAACGAATCTTGTCCTCCAGACACAGCAATTAACACCTTTTCTTTAGAAGGTAATAGCGATCGTTGGCGTAAGGTTTTATGTAATTTGGCGTGAAGCTGAGTCCAATAAATTTTAGACATGACTATAGCGGTTCTCACTTTTTATAAGATACGTTTCATAATCCTGGTTTGGCGTTGATTGTTAATAGTTAATAGTTAATAGTTAATTATTAATTGGGTATACCTCACTAACTTGAGAGCGGTTGATACAGTACCAATTCGAGCGATAATAATACAAACTATCTAAAATAAAAGCTTAATATTGTCGATTTTTACCAATAATATTAAGTAAACAATTCTATTTTTAAATAATTGAATCTTGATAAATACATCAAGATTTAGTAAAGGGATTTACATCTAAAAAAATCATAGGTAATTATGTATAAGTAAATACTAGTACCAAAAGATCTTAAATAACTTCTTGGTTCGTAGTCAGAGAGACTCAGTCTTAAAAAGCGCACCGCCACGCAACGCATTCGCGTTGCCAGTCTTGCGAAGCAAGACGATGGGGCGCAGCCTGGAGGCTGCCGACATTTCCGTAGGAAATGGCGATGCGCTCCACGCGCATCCCCGTCCGAGGTTTCCTGGGCGTAAAGACAAGTCCGCGATGCTTGAGGTTTCCTCAAGCATTTATGACGGACGCGGAGCGCGAACTGGAGTTCGCCGACGTTGCTTCGCAACGGCGAGTCGCTCCAGCGACAGACGGGGCTTCGTCTAACTTCGCAAAATTTATCAGTTACTTTTTAAATAATTTTTTATAATGATTCGCGTTTTATTAGTTGACGATCAAAAAACTGTTAGAGAAAAATTGAAAGTTTCTTTAGAATCTGAGGCAGATATAGAAATTGTTGGAACTGCTAGGGATGGAATTGCTGCGATCGAGCAAGTAGGAGTTCTCGAGCCAGATGTTGTAATCATGAACATGGAAATGCCCAGTTTGGATGGGGCCAGTGCTACTAGACAAATTACCAACAGATTTGTTGAAACCAAAGTTATAATTCATACTTCTTATGATAGTGATGAATATATTATTAAGTCTTTGGCAATGGGAGCTAAAGGTTATTTATTAAAAAGCCTGGAGACAGAAGATATAGCAATTGCTATTCGCAATATTAATAAAGGCTATACTCAAATTTCACCTGGACTATTAGACAAACTGTTGATTTACACAGATTCAGGAGTGATTTTGAGCAAGCTAAAAAGCTCATCTTCTCGACCGAGAAACGCCGTTACCGAACAAGTTGGTTCTAAACCAGCCAAAAACATTTCTAATTTACAGCTTGCTTATCGCCAACAGCAGGAAGAAATTGTCAAGCTGCGTAAGAGTTTAAATATGACTCAACAAGAATTACCTAAGATACAAAAAAATATCGATCGCTATGGTAAACAGACTTGGTTTACTTTAATGCTTTCAATCTTATCTCTATCTATATTTGGCTTGTTCCTATTCAAACTTTACAACAAAACTAACAATCTTCAGCTAGCCGTTATTCCTGAAGAAAGAATCGGCTTGGATGGTGAATTTAGTTTAAACGGCATCGCCCAAAGAGTGTTAAGGGCATTTGAACAAGATTCGGTATTGAAAGATGTTTCTACTGTTTATGTAGCGCAAGAAGATGACGCAATTGTCTTAATAGGAACTATTGCTGATGCTGCTCTTTTAAGGCGCATGGAAAATATCGCCCTACAAGTAACGGGAGTAGAAAAAGTCTTTACCAGTCAAGTTACAGTAAGACCTAGACTTTCGGAAGTTTGGAATTTGCCAAAAATAGAGTTTAACTAAACTAGATCTTCGATACTGGCGATCGCTATTGATAAAAAGCTCGACTTGTCGATTTATTTATCAGCTTTAATAGTCAATGTTCGATTCAATGATTAGTTACTCTATATTCATAATTTATACCGCAAATATTGAGAAAGTTTGCCGATGAGCCAGACAATGAAGTAACTTGTGAATATTGATAATTAAAATTGAGACGGTATTGTGTCTAAACGTAACTGGTTAATTTCTTTAATAGCTTGTGCTGGCATCTCTAGTATATCGTTGCCAGTTAAAGGACAAGCTGTACTGCCATACATACCAAAACTAGATTCTGAAAAGCTAGAATTGCAGGGGTTACAGCTACTTCAAGAGGCATTACAGTTGATTCGTTTTCAGCAATACGATTTGGCACTACCTAGAGCAGAGTTAGCAACTCAATTAGCTCCAGATAACTATGATGTTTGGTTTATTTTGGGTAGCTTGTATATTCAGCAAAATAAATTAGATAAAGGTATTGAAGTTTTAGAAAAAGCCTCTGCTTTAGCCCCAGAGGAAGAAGGAATTTTATTTAGCTTGGGTAACGCTTATTTTCAAAAAGGCGACTACGAAGCAGCAGAAGACACATTAAAGGCTGGATTAGAGATAGAACGTAATTCCCCTGAAGCACTCTTCGATTTGGGCAATACTTACCTGAAATTAGGGGAATATGACGATGCAATCGAATCCTATGAAGAAGCCTTTGCCCAGGAAGCAACTTTTTGGCCAGCATTAAATAATGTTGGATTGGTAGAATACGAACAAGGCGATCGCACCGAAGCAATTGAAAGCTGGGAATCGGTAATTGAAGTCGATAGCGAACAGGCAGAACCTCAATTAGCCTTGGCAGTGGCTCTTTTTGTCGAAGGAAAAACAGAGCAGGCGATTGAACTGGGCAAAGCTGCCCTGCAACTCGATAGTCGCTATGCGGATATTGCATTTCTGGAAGAAAATCTTTGGGGAGAACAGCTAATTGAAGACACTCGCCAGTTTTTAAGCAATCCTCAGATACAGGAAGTAGTTTCTAATTTTGAAGATTCAGCCCCAGAAGAATCAGAATTACCTCAATTACCATAAACGCGATCTTGCATTTCTTGAGGAATAGAAGACGAGAAGACAGTTATGGAAGATTCTCTCATCGCTGTCTACCCTCAATTATTTACTTTGCCATATCGAACAACAATATTTCGCTGTCGGAACTATTACCCGCGATCGCTATTTCTGCTTCATTGATTATTGCAGCACCATCACCAGCCTGTAATAACTTTTGATTAAGCTTTACTTCACCTTTTGTTACCTGTAGCCATACTGCACGGTTAGCATCAATTTGATAAGTTAAGCGATCGCTTTGGTTCAACGAACCGAGATAGAGATCCACATCCTGATGAATAGTTACAGAATTGTCTCTTCCATCTCGCGAACCGATTAGCGTCAATCCTCTCGACTCGCGATCGAAATGTTTCTCTTCATAGCTCGGCTGCAAACCTCTTTGCTCTGGCATAATCCAGATTTGTAAGAAATGAACGGGATTAAGATCCGAAGCATTAAATTCACTATGCCTAACTCCCGTACCAGCAGACATCCGCTGTACATCACCAGGACGAATCACCGAGCCATTACCCATACTATCTTGATGTGCTAACTCCCCTGAAAGGACATAAGAAATAATTTCCATATCCTGATGTCCGTGAGTACCGAAACCTTTTGCGGGTATCACTTTATCTTCGTTAATTACTCTTAGGTTAGCAAACCCCATGTGTCGCGGATCGTAATAGTGACCAAAAGAAAAGGTGTGTCTACTGTCTAACCAACCAAAGTTAGCAACGCCTCTTTCATCTTTAGGACGAACAGTAATCATTAAATACCTCAAGCGGATTTATTTCTCTATATTTATTATGATTTAGATTGATGTAAAAGACAATAGGGTATTTAATAGACATATTGTATCTATATCTTCTACAATTCATGGATAAATTTGCCAGCATCGAAGCATTTACTCAGGTGGTGCAGTCGGAGGGATTTGCAGCAGCAGCCAGAAAAATGGGTGTATCGCGATCGACAGTCAATAAATTAGTAATTAACTTAGAAGACGAGTTAAACGTGCAGCTATTACAACGCAGTACTCGTAAAGTAAGTCCTACCGCCACAGGTTTAGCTTTTTACGAACGATGCGTCAACATCTTGGCAGAATTAGAAGCAGCCGAGGTCGCCGTATCCGAACTACAAACAGAACCAAAAGGAACGCTAAAGATAAATGCACCCATGTCCTTTGGTACTCTGTATTTAGGCAAGGCGATCGCCGAATTTATGACTCAATATCCAGAGTTGGAGGTGCAGCTAACTTTAGACGATCGCTTTATCGATCCAATTGCTGAAGGATACGACATAACTATCAGGATTTCGCAACCTGAAACATCTCCTAGTTTAGTCTGTCAGGCGATCGCGCCTGTTACCAAAGTTCTTTGTGCTTCTCCTGCTTATCTGGCAGAACATAGTGTTCCTAAGCGTCCCAACGACTTAAAAAAGCATTCTTGTCTTCACTACGGACAGATAATTACAGGTAATCAATGGCAGTTAATAAACGATGATGGAGAGGAGTGGGTAACAGTAAAGGGCGTACTTTGTTCTAACAATGGCGAAGTATTAAAAGATGCAGCGTTACAGGGTTTAGGTATTGCCTTGTTACCTACTTTCATTATTAGACAGGAACTAGAAGCCCAAACACTGGCGATCGTTTTATCAGACTATCAACCACCAGCAACTTCTCTTTGTCTTGTTTATCCTTTAAATCGGCACTTGATAACTAAAGTTCGCTTATTTGTAGAGTTTTTTCGGCAAAAGTTCAATAACTATTAGCGATTGAGTATCTACGTCCTAAAAGCGATCGGGCAATCACAGATTTTTATATTTCAATAAATTCGTAAAAAGGAGCAATTTCTTTTTCAATTTCATCAAGAGATATAATATCTCCGACGATACAAAAACCATTACACCATGCAAAACATATCAGCAATTGGCGATCGATTTCCAACATTATGCCAGCCTCAACAAGATTGGCAAACTCTTTATTTACGCTTTCAGCTTCCGTACTTTTTGGATGACAAACAACTTCCTCGTATCTGCCAGGAGACTCCTTCATTAAATCGGCTAAAATTGGGTTAGTTTCTCCATTAACAGCTTCAGCTTCGCTACTAAATGGAATATAATCGGTAAAATAGAGCATAGTTCGCAGAATATATAAGCGATCGATGGCTTTATTTTGAAACATCAGCTTGTCATGTTTGCGGGGTTGAAACGCCGAATCAATCTGCTTAAATTCGACACTAATTATTTCGTCAGATTTATTTTGTGAAGCAGCAACCAAAACATCGAGGACGGCAATAATATGAAAATCTTTATAATCAAAGACCACTTGGCATTGCCCATCGGAGAAAATGCCTTCTGGCGCATGATGTTTTAATAATTTAAATAAGGCAACTGTGTTTTCTCTATAAGAATGAGTTTTCATAAATTTAAAAGCGATCGCGCCTACGGTAGACTAAAAACAACTACAGTTAATTACCGTCTCAAGATCGGCTTGTTGCCCATTATATAAATCATCTATTTTAATTTCTATGGTTCACTTTAATTGAGAAATACGCAATGAGCTAATCTGTAGGCGATCGCTAATTTTAACTTCGCAAACTATTAATATAATAGTTTTAATTGTCCTTTGTAGCGAACCAATGGTTACTAATATAGCCGTACAAGGTTAGATTAGGACATTGAAAGCTATTAATTCGTAAGTAGCGTAGAGCGCAAGTAGCAAGTATAGAATAAGTGTCCTAACTTAAATACGTAATGCTATATGTT
This sequence comes from Waterburya sp., assembly GCA_965214815.1. Lineage (GTDB taxonomy): Bacteria > Cyanobacteriota > Cyanobacteriia > Cyanobacteriales > Xenococcaceae > Waterburya. The sequence goes on along the minus strand of CBDCCL010000002.1, from coordinate 4,170,742 downwards.
TAAGAAAAAGCTAATTTCTTTAGTAACAAAAACTTAACAAAACTTTGTATTTCGGCAATCATTAAATAATTAATCTCAATAGCTACATTGCAGGTTTACTAAGCAATACAGAGCTTATATTCTTTAGATATGTACTTTGTATTGTAAAAAAATACTAATAAAATGTTGAGAGATATTCAACAATTACTAAGACAAGTTAAAGAATGCTGGAATGAAACTGGGGATCGTTTTAGGATATCAAACAGCGATCGAATGCCAGGAGGAACTTCTAGCTTTGACTCTTGAATTTAATAAGAGCGTTTATCAATCAAAACTTCTGACCGAGATTATTTCACCTAGGTAAAGTTTTCAGTATTATCAAAATCAAAATTTTCAGCTATCTCACCTCACCATAAGCTAGAAAACAATTCCGAACGGCATCATAATAAATGCAGCGGAAGATTTCTAGACCTTATTTATATTCGCAAGTACACACTATTAACAAAATCTATGACCGCAACTGTCGATAGACAAACAGAAAACAGCCAACAGCCAGAAGAACGTAGAGAAGGACCTCGTAAAGTCGGCATCCCCAAAGAAATTTACCAAAATGAACGTCGTGTTGCTGCCACTCCTAATACAGTAAAGAAGCTACAAAAACTGGGTTTTGAGGTTTTAGTAGAAAGTAATGCTGGTGCAGCAGCTAATTTCACCGATGAAGCTTTTCAAAAAGCAGATTGCGAGATAGTTCATGATGCTGCTTCATTGTGGTCGAAAGCCGATATTATCCTTAAAGTACGCGCTCCGGAAGATTCAGAAATCGAAGTGATGCCCGAAGGTAAAACTATTATTAGCTTTATCTGGCCCGCGCAAAATGAAGAATTGTTAAATAAGCTGGCAGAACGCAACGCTACAGTTTTGGCAATGGATGCCGTACCGAGAATCAGTCGCGCTCAGAAGATGGATGCTCTATCTTCGATGGCAAATATCGCGGGCTATCGGGCGGTTATCGAAGCTGCTAATAACTTCGGTCGTTTCTTTACAGGACAGATCACCGCAGCAGGTAAAGTTCCTCCAGCTAAAGTACTAGTCATTGGTGCAGGGGTTGCAGGTTTAGCAGCCATTGGTGCAGCTAGAAGCCTTGGTGCAGTAGTAAGAGCCTTCGATACTCGACCTGTAGTGAAAGAGCAGGTAGAAAGCCTCGGTGCAGAATTTCTCGAACTAGAGTTTGAAGAAGACGGTAGTGGTGCTGGTGGTTATGCCAAAACCATGAGTAAAGAATTTATCGATGCAGAAATGGCTTTGTTTAGAGAGCAAGCTAAAGAAGTCGATATCATTATCACTACGGCATTGATACCAGGAAGACCAGCACCTAAATTAATTCTTACCGACATGGTAGAAATGATGAAGGAAGGTTCAGTAGTTGTAGATTTGGCTGCCGAACAAGGTGGTAACTGTGAAGTGACCAAGCCTAATGAAATCTATAAATACGACGGCGTAACTATCATTGGTTTGACCGATTTACCAAGTCGTATGGCGGCACAGTCTAGTCAACTATACGGTACAAACTTATGGCACTTGCTCAAAGACATGGGTGGTGCAGAAGACTATAAAGTAGACTACGAAGACCAAGTAGTTCGTGGTGCATTAATCGTTCACGAAGGTAAAGTAACTTGGCCACCACCAAAGATTGAAAACCCTTCTCCTACACCTCCACCTAAAGCGAAAGCTGTAATCACCCCTGTTACCCCTAAAGAAAAAAAATCGGGTAATGGTTCTTTGTGGCTGATTGTGGCTGGTTTAGCTCTGTTAGGTGTCGGTATCGGTGCGCCTACTTCCTTCTTATCTCACTTTACCGTGTTTGTTTTAGCTTGCTTCGTCGGCTATCAGGTAATTTGGAACGTTTCCCCCGCCCTGCATACTCCTTTAATGAGTGTAACTAACGCTATTAGCGGAATCATCATTTTAGGCGGTATGTTGCAGATTTCAGGCGAAATTACTTCACCGTCGGTAATCCTTGGTGCGATCGCCATTTTAGTCGGAACGATCAATATCTCTGGTGGCTTCCTGGTTACTCAACGGATGCTCAAAATGTTCCAGAAATAGATATTGAATTTTATTCCTTGTCCTTCATCCCTCATAATTTATCCCTTCAAAATATATGTCTAACAATCTCGTGGCGGTTGCTTATATTGCAGCCAGTGCCTTGTTTATCCTCAGCCTGGGAGGACTATCAAACCAGGAAACAGCCCGTCAGGGTAATTTGTTCGGAATTATCGGAATGGCGATCGCATTTGTCGCTACTGCCCTTAGCGCACAGGTAAACGGTTACGGAATTTTGTTAGCTGCGATCGTACCTGGTGCTATCATCGGTTCGATTCTAGCTGCTAGAGTGGCTATGACATCGATGCCAGAACTTGTAGCTATCTTGCATAGTTTTGTTGGTCTAGCTGCGGTATTAGTTGGCTTTGCTACCTATCTTCAGCCCGAAAACACCTTAACTGGCGTTGAAGCTACCATCCACGAACTAGAAATCTACATCGGAATCTTTATTGGTGCAGTTACCTTCACTGGTTCGGTTGTGGCATTTGGTAAGTTAAATGGTTCTATCGGTAGTAAACCCTTTGCTTTACCGGCACGTCACTTAATCAATATCTCTTTGTTAGTTGGCTCGGTTGTTCTCGGCGTACAGTTCATGGGAACAGAAAATGGTTTACAGCCACTGTTAATTATGACTGGATTAGCTGGCGTTCTCGGCTTCCTTCTCGTCATGGGTATTGGTGGCGCAGATATGCCTGTAGTTATCTCCATGCTCAACAGCTATTCAGGCTGGGCTGCTGCTGCTGCTGGCTTTATGCTTTCCAATGATGTACTAATCGTAACTGGTGCGTTAGTCGGTAGTAGTGGCGCGATCCTCAGCTACATCATGTGTGAAGCGATGAACCGTTCCTTTATCAGCGTTATCTTAGGCGGTTTTGGTGAAGGTTCTGGTGCTGCTGCACCTTCGGGCGAAGCTAAACCTATGGGAGAGGCTACAGCTACTAATGTTGAAGAAGTTGCAGAACTAATTAACGATGCTAAAAGCGTAGTTATCGTACCAGGTTACGGTATGGCAGTAGCACAAGCACAACACGCTGTTTCCGATATTACTAAGATTCTTCGCAAGCGCGGTAAAGAAGTCCGTTTTGGTATCCACCCCGTAGCGGGAAGAATGCCTGGACACATGAACGTATTATTAGCAGAGGCTAATGTACCTTACGACATCGTGTTAGAGATGGACGAAATCAACGACGATCTATCCGACACTGATGTAGTTCTAGTAATTGGTGCAAACGATACCGTTAACCCTAGTGCTTTAGACGATCCTTCTAGCCCCATTGCAGGTATGCCCGTAATGGAAGTCTGGAAATCTCAAAACGTTGTGGTTATGAAGCGAAGTTTGGGTATTGGTTATGCAGGAGTAGATAATCCTTTGTTCTACATGGATAACAACCAAATGTTATTCGGCGATGCGAAAGCTAATGTCAGCGCGTTGTTGAATGAGTTGTCTAAGACTGAGAAGGAATTGGTTACTGCTTAAATCAGCATAAGTTATTTTTGTGTCCTCCTAGTTTTATAGGGGGATTTTTTTTGTCTCGCGCAAAGTCGCAAAGACGCAAAGGAGTTATTTGTTTGATGTTGGGAGTCAGAGGAGAAGGAAGCAAAGGAGTTATCTGCGTTTGTTGAGGTTTTACGAGAAAAGGGAATTATCTTTGTATGGATAATTTTATTTGGATTTTTTTATGGCTGTCGAAAACGAAAATTACAAACTTGAGGTTTTAGAGTACGCTGTCAATCAATCTATTAATCATTGTATTGTTAATAATCTTTAATAAAATGCTGAAAAGCTAAATTATTTTTATATGTTAGCAACTATTAATAAATATACATTTACCCAAAGTACACAAAGAGAGAATTTGGTAATTATTGAATTAAAATCTGTGGAACACATCGCCCCAGTTCATAAAAAACAACTATTGACTTATCTTCGTTTAACTAATAAACATTTAGGTTTACTGATTAACTTTAATACCGACTTAATCAAAAACGGCATTACTCGCATCGCCAACAACCTATAACTTCTTTCTTTTCTTCCTTTGCGTCTTAGCGCGGACAATTTAAACTTTTGAGGTCTCCTCAAAAGCCATGTCCTTGTCTTTGCGCGAGACAAAAACCAAATAATTTTCTCAACTAAAAATACGATCGCCCTTCTCAACATCAACAAGCGATTGCATCACATAAATATTTAAACTAGTTTTCTGGTTATGATAAGAACATAGATAGCGATTAGATAATAGCCATAATGCAGAGTACCTATAGATTAAAAGCTAATGAATTAGACGAACAATTCATCGCAGGCTTGAAAGCTACTTATAAAGATAAAGAGATTGAAATTATTGTCTATGAAGTAGAGGACGCGATGTCGGAGGTAACCTCCGACGCGGACGCTTCGTCCGCCGACTTTCCTTTGGAAAGGCGAGCCTCTCCAGAGGCTGCCGTCCGTGATGAGACTGAATATTTGCTTAAATCTAAGGCTAATCGAAAAAAACTAATGCAGGCAAAAGCTAATATTGAAAATAAAACTAATTTAGTAGAAGTCGATCTAGAAGACTTAGCATGAGTAAAAAAATAGTCTTTGAATCATCTGCATTTGCCGATTTCAATGACTGGGCAAGGTTGGACAAGAAAATACAGCGTAAAATTATCGAACTCATCAAGGATATAGACCGTCACCCCTTTCAAGGTTTGGGTAAACCCGAAGCACTCAAACACGATCTTAAGGGTGCGCGAATCGAAGATTCGCCAGTCGTCGTTAGACGACGATCTGCGCGGACGCGCTGCGTCGAGAAGAATTAACCAAGAACATCGGTTAGTTTATAAAGTGACTAATCAAGAGATCATTATTTTGTCTTGCAAATATCATTATGTTTAGGTAATGAGCGATTGCGATCCCCGCCGAAGGCATCGCCCTTACTCAACAGCAAACAAGCGATCGCAATTATAATTACATTCAAAATATTAAAAAAAACATGAAATTACAAGTTATTTTAGAACCCAGCGACGAAGGTGGTTATACAGTCTATGCTCCTGCTTTACCTGGCTGTATTAGTGAAGGCGACAATGTTGACGAAGCTATGGAAAATATACATGAAGCAATCGAACTATATCTCGAACCTGTAGAAACAGACATCAATGGAAATCAGGATGTGATTATTCGGGAATTGATTATATGAGCAAAGTTCCTAGTGTTTCTTATAAAAAAATTATTGCTGCTTTAGAAAGAGATGGTTGGATAGTCGTTCGTCAGCGTGGTAGCCACATCAGACTAGAAAAGAAGTTGCCCGATGAAACACTTAAAATAACAGTTCCCGCGCACAAACCAGTAAAACGCTCTACACTAGCCAAAATTCTCAAGCAAGCAAAAATAGATTTAGATGCTTTTTTGGATCTTTTATAAACAGTCATCTATTTTATATTTTGCGATCGCCCTTACTCAACAGCAAACAAGCGATCGCTCGACCGAGTTTTACATATACAAACTCTATTACAGGGCAACAAAGTCTTAAAAATAGGTTTGTTAAGACATTTTCTAAAAGTTTTAGGTATTTCTGAAGATGAATTGTAATTGATTAGTAGTTGGTGCGATCGCCATTTCACAAACATTCAAATCTATCTTCTCTCTGCGTCTCTGCGCGGACAATTTAAACTTTTGAGGTCTCCTCAAAAGCCATGTCCTTGTCTTTGCGAGAGATGAAACAAACTCTTAACTTATAAAATGCGATTGCGCCCCCCGCAGAAGGCATCGCTTTATATATTTAAACAGTAGGGTGGGCAATATCAAACGTAAATTAAATATTGCCCACCAAGCCTGAAATCGACTAGGTACTAAAATATCTTGCTACAGGATGATAGGTAATAATCGCCGTAGTAGACTGTTCGGGATATAGTTGTTCGCTTTCGTCCATGTACATCCCGATGCGCTTAGTATCGAGTAAATCCAATTGCTTGTATTGATCCTCAATGTTAGGACAAGCAGGGTAGCCGAAGCTATAGCGCGAACCTCGATAGCGTTGTTGCAAAATATCGCGTATCTTATCGGATTCTTCGGCTTCAAAGCCCAACTCTTTACGGATTCTCGCGTGTGTCCATTCGGCTAAAGCTTCTGCCATCTGTACCGCCATCCCGTGATAGTAGAGGTATTCAGTATAGTTGTCGTCTTGGAACAGCTTTTGGGCATATTCTGTGGCAACTTCACCTACCGTTACCGCCTGCATGGGGAAAACATCAATATGACCAGATTCTTTTGTAGCAAAGAAGTCAGCTATACAGAGGCGTTTACCCGAACTCTGACGGGGAAATTCAAACGAGGTTACGGGTTTGACAAATCCTTTATTAGTAGGTTCGTATACGTGCAGGGTATTTCCTTCAGCGTTACAGGGGAAATAACCATAGATTACCGTAGGATGCAACAGATTATCGGCGACAATTCTCTGTTTCCATTCTTCTAAGATTGGATTTACTTTTCTGGCTAAGAATTCATCGTATTCTTCTCGTGACTGTTCTTTGGGCTTACGGAATTGCCACTGTCCGACAAATAAAGCCTGTAAGTCTAGATAAGAAAAGACTTCTTCTAAGGGAATATCTTCGGGTTTTAAAATCTTAGTTCCCCAAAAAGGAGGCGTAGGACGCTCTATATCTAAACTTACTTCTTCAGAACGACGGGTATCGATTACGACAGGTTCTTTTTTACTTACCTCATCGACAAAGATTTTATCGCGATTTTCGCCCTCGAAAGGCTGTTCTGCGTCATTTCCCGTAGGGGCAATTCGCGAATCGCCCTTACCATTATCGTCCGTTTCGTCTAAAAAACCTCGAACATCGTCCCAATTTTCTTCCGCCTTAGCTGGCATTAACTTATCCATGAAGTGTAGGTCAGCGAAAGCATCTTTACCGTAAACAACCTTACCTTTATAGACATTCTGGCAATCTTGATGGACGAATTTGGGAGTTAAGGCTGCACCACCTAAAATAACAGGAACGGTGATACCTTTTTCGTTAAAGGTTTCTAAATTATCTTTCATGAATGCCGTGGATTTTACCAGCAAGCCACTCATGGCAATACAGTCTGGCTGATGTTCTTCGTAGGCTTTGATAATATTCTCTACAGGCTGTTTAATGCCCAGATTTACTACTTTATAGCCATTATTAGACAAAATAATATCAACCAGGTTTTTACCAATATCGTGAACATCACCCTTAACTGTAGCAATGACGAATTTACCTTTACCGCTGTCATCCGCCTCTTCTTTGTCCATATGAGGTTCTAAATGCGCTACCGCAGCCTTCATAGTTTGTGCAGACTGGAGTACAAAGGGTAGCTGCATCTGTCCCGAACCAAATAGTTCGCCCACAACTTTCATGCCATTTAACAAGAAGATGTTAACTATATCTAGTGGTGGGTACTGCTGTAAGGCTTCGTCTAAGGCTTCATCTAAACCAATACGTTCGCCGTCAATGATATGCTGCTTCAGGCGTTCTTCAATCGGTAGGTTTTTATCAACTGCTTCGGATTTTTTGGCTTTCTTCCCTGCAAATAGGGTAGTTAATTCCCCTAAAGGATCGTAGGTACAGATATCCCCATCGAATTCCCGCTTGTCATAAATTAAGTCGTAACAGATCTTTTGATGCTTAGGGTCAATTTTAGCTAGAGGAAGAATCTTACTCGCGTTAACAATAGCCGAATCTAATCCCGCCTGCATACATTCGTGTAAGAATACCGAGTTTAATACCTGTCTGGCTGCTAAATTTAAACCAAAGGAAACGTTAGAGACACCCAACAGAACATGACATCCTGGTAACTCTTCTCTAATTTTTCTCGTAGCTTCAACAGTTGCTTTACCATTTTCGCGATCTTCTTCAATACCTGTGGACACGGGTAAAGCTAGAGGATCGAAAAAGATTTCTTGGGGCGGAATACCGTATTCTACGGCTGCATCGTAGGCGCGTTTGGCGATTTCAAACTTCTTATCGGCAGTACGTCCCATACCATCTTCATCGATAGTACCGACAACTATCCCCGCACCGTATTTCTTTGCCAGATCTAATACCTGATAAAACCTTTCTTCGCCGTCTTCGTAGTTAGTCGAGTTGAGGATACATTTACCCCCCGCAACTTTTAACCCCGCCTCCATTTTTGTCCACTCGGTAGAGTCAAGCATCAGAGGAAGAGTAACATTATTAACCAGACGAGATGCCAATTCGTGCATATCTCTTTCCCCGTCTCGCCCTACGTAGTCTACGTTGACATCAAGGACGTGCGCGCCTTCTTTTACCTGAGACTTAGCCAAAGAAACCAAGCTATCCCAGTCTTCATCGTTGAGTAGGGTACGGCACTTTTTAGAACCGCTAGCGTTTAATCTTTCGCCGACAATTAAAAATGAATTATCTTGAGCGTAAGGCTGAGTACTATAAATAGATGCTGCCGAAGGTTCGTAGTGGGGGTGACGTTCTTTAGGTGTCAAGTCTTTTGCTACTTCTGCCAACTGACCGATATGATCGAACCGCGTACCGCAACAGCCACCAATTATCTGTACTCCCAAATCTTCGACAAAGTGCATCAACGCCATACGGAGTTCCATCGGCGTAAGCTTATAGTGCGCTTGTCCGCCGACGTTTTCGGGTAAGCCTGCATTGGGAACACAAGAGACAATAAAGGGTGAGTGTTCGGATAAATACTTAATATGATCCTTCATCAGATCGGGTCCAGTGGCGCAGTTTAGACCCAAAATATCGATAGGATACCGCTCTAAAATTGCTAAGGCTGCATCGATTTCTGTCCCGACTAACATCGTTCCCATCTGTTCCATCGTCACGGAAACCATTAAGGGAAGTCTGAATCCTTTCTTTTCAAATACTTCTTCGATCGCATTTAAAGCAGCCTTGATCTGCAATACGTCCTGGCAAGTTTCTACCAGCATTAGGTCTACGCCACCATCATACAGGGCTTGAGCCTGTTCGACATAAGCATCTTTTAGACTATCGAAATCAATATGCCCCAAGGTTGGTAACTTAGTACCAGGACCCATCGAACCAGCCACAAATCGAGGCTTTTCTGGCGTAGAATATTCCGCTGCGACTTTTTTGGCTAACTCCGCTGCGGTTTTATTGAGATAATAAGCCTTGTCCGCCAGGTCGTATTCGGCTAAAACTAACTTAGTTCCGCCGAAGGTATCCGTTTCAATTACATCCGCACCTGCCTCTAAAAAGCCACGATGTACCTGTGCTACTGCTTCGGGTTTGGTGTGTACTAAGTATTCGTTACATCCTTCATATTCTGCACCGCCAAAGTCTTCGGCGGTGAGGTTTTGTACCTGAAGGTTCGTCCCCATCGCACCATCTAATACGAGTACGGGACGTTCTGGGCTATTAATTCGGTCTAAAAATGTGCTGTTCATCGATCGCGACTGCGGGTCAACAGGTAAAGTTACGTTAAGTCTTATTATATTGTTCTCTGGGATGAAAGAGGTAGTAATTGCACCTAGTGTCTTAGTAATGATTTACCGATCTTCTTCAAAGCGATCGCTATTTTAGCAACCGTCGCCAGATCTATTGACATAACTAGTACAAAAAATCGCCTTAAGGATCGTAATAAATATTGCTAGGGACAGGTACGCTAATAGCCATATACAAGCAAAAATTTAAGTATTATCCCCCTTCTCACTCCATGCGATCGCAGCCTATGCACTCTGAAGTTTCAATTATTATCCCGACGCTAAATGAAGAAAATGTTTTAGAGAGAACTCTACGCAACCTAACTCAATTAAATCCTCCTCCTTTAGAAATCATAGTCGTAGATGGTGGAAGCCAGGATAATACTCTAGAAATTGCCAGACAAGCAGATAGAGTATTGGTATCGCCAAAGGCTGGACGCTCGATACAGATGAATCTTGGCGCGCAAACGGCAAAGGGTAACATTTTCTGCTTTGTTCACGCCGATACTTTAGTACCTGACGACTTAGTATTGCTAATCGAGAAGACTATAGCCGATCCTGCTATTGCTTGCGGTGGTTTTATCTCTTTAATGACGGGAACTTTCACTACTCGCTGGAGTTTTACCTTAAACAATTATTTAAAAACTTACTACGCACCACTGCTGTTTCGTCCTCACTTGTTTTTTTTCAAAGGATTGCGGATTCTTTTTGGCGATCAGGCAATGTTTTGTCGTCGCCAGGATTTTCTAGACTGTGGTGGCTTCGATCCTGACTTACCTATTTTAGAAGATGCCGATCTGTGTCTCAAGCTGCTTGAATATGGCAAAATTCATTTAGTCGATCGCGTTATTCAAACGAGCGATCGCCGTATAGTTAAATGGGGTTTTTTCAAAGCTCACGCTATTTATTTTTATGTAGGCTTTTTGTGGGGATTTGGCGTTCCCGCCACCTATCTAAGAAAGTTTTATCAGGATATTCGTTGATTTAATTTGTATACATCTGGAAATACAGCAGTTACCAATAAAAGTTATCTGAGTTAAAAATATGGTGACAAATTAGGCAAAACATTTCTTAGCAAGATTGCAACTACCGAGGCATAAAATATTTGTATAGTTTAAAAAGTAGCTGAATTAATGTCTTATGGATTTCGCGAGACTTAGCAGATTATTAGCCAGTTCTACCTATCGCGAACTGGGTTTGAGAGCTAAAGAATACTTACACTATCAACACAATGCTAGTAGCGAAGAGCAATACTTGGCAGAAGTTACGATGTATAACTGCATGGTTAAATTTCTCAAAGACATGGGTATGGATCGAGACTCAGCCGAAGAGTATTGTGACCAACAAGATAATTTAATCGAACTAGCCCAATATATTAGTTCAATATTAGGATAATAATTTTATTAGTTCGATTAACTTTGGTTTTAAATAAACGTTTACTTGCGCTCTCACTCGACTTATGCAATATACTCTCGAACGCGCTACTAAGTCCGATCTAGATATTTGCGATCGCATTCATACTGAAAATATGAAAGAGTATGTAGAAACAGTTTATTCTTGGAATCCAACATTATTTAGAAACAGTTTTGTAGCTAAAGATTACCAGGTAATTAAATACCAAAATGAAATTATTGGCTTTATTAAAGTTGTAGTTTCAGAAAATAGTATTTACTTAGGAGAAATACAAATAGCCAGTAACTATCAAAATCGAGGAATTGGAACAAATATTCTAGAAAATATTACTGCCACTAAACTAAACAACCAACGATTATGGCTTAGGGTAATTAAGGGTAATCCTGCTGAAAAACTGTATATAAGATTAGGATTTACCGTATTTGAAGAATCTTTAACTCATAAGAAGCTAGAAATTAAATAAAGGCGATCGCGCGATCGCCCAAAAAATTATCTACCCAAATAGCGAGATGCCATATTTATCGCATCATTCATATCTACATCGCCATCGCCATCAGAATCCAAAAAGCTGCTGGCAACTGGGTTAGTCCCCTGTATATTTCGTGTATTGTTGCCCGTTCTTAACAAGTTTAAAACCAAAGGCACTAAAATCGGCAACATTGTCTGAATGGTTCGCGCATCCAAACCAGTACGACGAGTAATTTGTAGGATCATATCCTGTAGCTGAGAGCTACCGAATAAAGCCGATAAAACCTGGGAGTTAGCTCTAGTACCGCCAAACTGATTGATAATTTGATTTACCTGCGCTGCACCGCCTCGACTACGCTGTTGTCTTAATGCAGATTTGGTATAATTTCCTACTATCGACATTGCTGACTGCACCGCACTAGGATTAGTCTGATAGTTACCACTAAGCTGCTGTACCGTATCGAGAATTGAACCCAATTGATTAGAGCTTGCTTCTCTTTCGGGGTCATCGATCGCGCTAAGAATTTGATTAAAAATGCTCATATATATCTTACTGAACTAATAGGATTTAAATTACCAACAAAATTGTCTTTTTAAAATCATACAAAAAAACAACCTATCCCAAACATCAAGATAGACTGCTTAATATTATTTCGCGATCGCATCAGGCAAAATCCCCTTGTAGTCGATCTACATAACCATAATTGCTCTAGACTTTGTATTTGAAGACAGGATCGGGGTAACTACTCCTCAGAATTAGCCTCTACCTTACCCAATTGCTCTCTTACATCATCTATTGCTAAATTTAGCTGGGCAATCTTGTCTTCTAAGCCATGTCGAGCCAACTCAATACTTTCTTCGTTACTAAAAATTTCGCGATCGCGCGACCCGTACCCCCTTCGGCGATCGCTCTTAAATCTGTTCTCATCCACTTTAAGTGCTTGTCTTTCATTACGACTAGCCAGCACAGTTCCTAATAAACCGCCGACAACACCGCCGACAACCGAACCTAAAATAAATCCACTACCAAAACCATTTTGTTCACTCATAGCGATTGTATTCTCGAATAATTATTACTCTTTAATTAATCTGTCTAAGTGCCAAAAGCGCGATCGCCTGCATCTCCCAAACCAGGAACAATATATCCTTTACTATTGAGTCCTTCATCAATAATAGCGGTATAGATTTCTAACCCTGGGTAATTTTCACTCAACTGTCTTAGTGCGGGAGGAGCAGCAACCACCGATACAATTCGCACCAACTCTGGCTGTACGCCTCTACTAGTTATCTCCTTCATTGCCATCATAATCGATCCGCCCGTAGCTAGCATCGGTTCGAGAATCATAATTCTAGTCTCAGGAGCGAAACGTTCGGGAAGCTTGTTCAAATAACAGCTTGCTTCGAGAGATGATTCGTTCCTAACCAAACCCAAATGATACACCGCTGCAACGGGTAAGACTTTTTGTACTTCTTCAACTAAAACCAAACCCGCACGTACAATTGGCACGATACCAATAGATATTTGAGGGTTAACAAAAGTTCCAGGACACTCAGTTAAAGGCGTTTGTACCGTCATATCCATCGTCGGCAGCCAATTTCTAGTAGCTTCGTAAGCCAACCAACGTCCCAATTCGCTCATTGCACTTTTAAATAGCACCGATGGCGTATTTACATCGCGAGCAACTGATAGCCAATGTTTAATTAGGGGATGTTCTGGAACATATACGCGCAGTTGTAAAGTCATATTGGCGGTTTAGTCTGTAAGAAGTTAGATATGGTGTGTACCGAAAAATTAATCTTACACGCTTATGGCGATCGATTCTTTATTAGAGTGCAATATATAGCAATCCCAGGTCATTCATGAAAATATTTTTTTAATAAACCACAGAGGCACAGAGGACACAGAGGTCAGCCATTCCCCGCCGAGAACAAAGCGCACCGCCCGCTCGGAGGTTTCCTCCGAGCAAGGACGGAGCAAGTCGGCGGGGCTTGACAGCCTGGAGGCTGTCGCCGTTGCGAAGCAACGTCGGTGCGCAGAGAGCGCACGACCGCATTCCGCGGTCAGAAAGAAGAGAGTTTTTCACGAAGTTATCCCCGATTGCTATATATACTTTGGATTTTTAAGATAATGCTCGATTTTAATTTGAGCGAGCAGTCTCATACTACTCAAAATCGAATTATTATAAACGCAGTTTGATATAAACCATAACTAAAATATGCTTGTCTAATATATTTCTCACTATCGATCGCGCGAAGAATTTATAGCTTGGCTCTGCTTACATTGCTATTAGAACTATTGCTTTGAACTACATTATTTTTTGAGTTGGTATTAGAATTATTACTCCGTTGTTCGATGCTGCCATTGAAATAGCTTTTACCATATCGACCATGATACGAATAACGTTTAAAATCGTCTGCTTTGACCCCATTAACCACCATTCCTAAAACTTTCTGTCTGGTAGTTTCTATCGCCTCTTGAGCTAATTCGGCACTCTCATGCTCTACTATTCCAGGTCTGGTAACAAATATAATTCCATCAGCCAGCTTACTTAAAGTTAATACATCCGCAGTGACGGGTAAAGGTGGAGCATCAATCAAAATTAAATCGTATTCTCCACGAGAACGACCGATCAAATCGACAATTTCAGCAGAATCGAGTAAGGCTAGAGGATTAGATTCTACTTTACCGCTAGTTAGCAAACTCAACTTTTCCATAGGATGTGCGATCGCCGAAAGAGGACTATGATGATCGGCAATAATTTCTTTCAATCCTGTATTATTGTCTACTCCCCAAAGATAGTGTTGAGAAGAACGGCGCAAATCTCCATCGATCAACAAAACGCTCCGACCGAGTTGGGCGACCGCAGCAGCTAAGTTAGCTGCAACCGTAGATTTTCCCTCTTCTGGAACCGAACTAGTTACTAAAATTACCTTGGGCGGTTTGTCGTTTGTCAAGAATTTTAAGTTAGCTTGAATCATCCGATAAATCTCGCTAGAGAAAGAATCGGGTTCGTCTCTGGTGACTATTCTGTCTTGATACTTAGGCGACTCAAGAGGAATTATTCCCACTATATGATAGGGAAATTTCTTTTTAATATCTGCCAGAGATTTTAAAGAGCGATCCTGCATCTCTAGTAAAATAACCGAAATATTAGCCAAAAAAATTCCCATAATCAAACCCATACCCAATAGTACTTTCGTTCCAGAACTACCCTCTTCGGGTATGGCAGCATATTCGACAATATCGGCATTACCGCTTGATTGATTTTCGGCTATTTGAGCTTCTTGCAGACTGTTTAATAAAGTTTCATAGGTCTGACCAGCCGACTCCGCTGCGCGAACCAGTTGACGCTCTTGCTTTTCTAAGCTTGGTAGCTGTTTTGCTCTCTCTAAATACTGTTGTTGAGATTCATAAAGAGAAGCTACCTGTCTTTGTAAACTTAATTCCTCTATTTTTAGGGAAATAAATTTTTCAACTTGGTTTTCTTTATTGCCGTTGTTGTTTTGCAACAATCCCTGAGAAACGTTGACTCCTTGTCCTACGTTGGTAGCAATTAAGTTTCTCAACTGTCGATCTAAATTGTTTTTCTTTTCTAGCAAACTAGCTATAGCCGGATGTTCGTCATTAAATCTCTGACGCTCCTGAGCCAGTTGAGATTCTGTTTGACCTAACTGTTCTAAAATACTTTGAACCTCTGGAGATCCACCAAGCTGATTAACTGTGACTGCTTGGTCGAGATTTAATCCTAATTGATTTTGTAGAGCAGCAGATTGAGCTTTTAATCCTTGTAACTCGGAACCAGTGGTCGATATTTGCCGATTCAATTCCCCTAAACCAGTTACTAAATCCCTTTTTTCTTCTTTAAGATCGACAATGTTGTTTTTGGTTCTAAAAGAGGAAATTTGAGACTCAACGTCTTTTACTTTTGCTTCTATAGTCGGTAATTCTTTATCGAGAAATTCTCTAGCAGCAGCGGGTTCCGATTGATTGCCTTCAATCTGCGTCTGGATATATACATCCATTAAGGTATTAACTATCTTTGATGCGAGTTGCGGATCTCGTGAATTATAGCTGACCTCAACTACATCAGTACCGCCAACTACACTAGTATTTAATCGACTTTTCAAATCTTTGGGCTTGAGCGGTTCGTCGTCTTCATCGGTCAATTTTTGGCGATCTATCACCTGTTGAATAACTGGTTCTGACTCTAAAACCTGAATCTGAGTACTCAAAGGAGTTTGATCGGTTAAAATCGGCTCTAAAGTACTCGACTCTTCACCAATACCCGTAATAACTGCCGAACTTTTTTGTTTAAATAGTAGTTTTCCTGTTGCCTGATATGTTTGTCTTTGTAATAAGCTCAGACCTCCTGCAACTCCCAACGTTAAGAGCAAAGTTGCCAAAGCAGGCTTCCAGCGTCTTTTTACCTTGAGCAGGTATTCGCTTAAGTTGACATCTAAAGCATCTCTTGAGGAAGCTGGTGATGCAGAATAATTATTGGTATTTTGACCGTTAGAGTTATTACTCAACATATTTTAGATAGTTCGGTTTAATTTTTATAATGATTTGATTTATGTTAATTGTTTCAATACTTATATCAGTATTTATACTAGTACTTTCGCACAATATATATCATTCACTACAGAACGAGTTGTTCAAATCGTTATAATTTTGAAAATAACTGTATAGAATTTTTTAACCGATCTATTAATTTCAACGGTAATTTATTTGATTTCATCTCGCGCTTATTTATTGGTTTTTCATGGAAGTAGAGACTCTAGAACTTTGGCTGCTGCTGCCCAACTCAAACAGCTACTGCTTACAAAATATAGATTTAAGAATATATTAACTCAGCAAAATTACTTAGAGACAAATTTACTGGATTATGAGGATAAGGTTAGTGATACTGTGAGTCTGTTGGAAACAACGCATTTGGTGGATACGGCTGCTTTGGAATTAGGAAGCAAATCTTTGAGTGAAAGTTTGGTTGACTTTGCTCGTAAAGCCCATTCAAGAGGAATAAAACAAGTAAATGTAATACCTTTGTTTTTAGCTTCAGGAATTCATGTTACGCAAGACATTCCGACAGAAATAAATTCAGCCCTCAAACAGCTCGATCGCGCAATTTCGATCGAATTATCTCCTTTTTTAGGTCAATATTCGGGAATGGTGTCATTGTTATCAGGTGAATTCTCAAAGTTGTCTGGAAAAGCGCGTATTCTAATTGCTCATGGAAGCAGATTATCTGGAGTAGCCAATTATTATCAAGATTTGGCTATTAAGCTCGATGCAGATTTAGCCTATTGGTCGGCTGCACCAAAGATAGCTTCTAGAGTTGAAACACAAATTAACTTTGGCAAAAAGAAGATTGCCATCTTGCCTTATTTTCTCTTTCCTGGCAGAATTACCAGCGCGATCGCAGTTGAAGTTGCCCAGCTACAGGCGCAATATCCGCAGGTCGAATTAAATTTAGGTAAACCTTTAGGAGCTACAGAAGCTCTGGCTCAATTAATTGCTGAATCTGTATAAACTATGAATCAAATAAGATATATGGGTAAAGTTTATTTGGTAGGAGCAGGACCTGGAGATCCAGGTTTATTGACAGTAAAGGGTAAAACTCTTTTAGAACACGCTGACGTGGTGATTTACGATGCTTTAGTTAGCCCTGAGATACTAGCAATTATCAATCCTCAAGCCAAAAAAATTAATGCGGGAAAACGTCGAGGACGACATTCTTTACCTCAAGCAGAAACGACAAATTTATTAAAAGTCAGTGCCGAAAGTAACGCGATTGTAGTGCGTCTCAAGGGAGGCGATCCCTTTGTCTTTGGGAGAGGAGGCGAGGAAATGGCAGATCTGATCGAGGCGGGTATAGAAGTAGAGGTCATTCCAGGGATTACTTCGGGTATTGCTGCTCCAGCCTATGCAGGAATCCCCGTAACTCATCGTCACTATAATTCTTCAGTCACCTTTGTTACGGGACACGAAGCCACCCAAAAGTATCGTCCAGAAGTCAACTGGCAGGCGATCGCCTCTGGCTCGGAAACAATCGTAATCTACATGGGAGTACAGAATCTACCTCGAATTATTCCTAAACTCTTATCAGGAGGAATGAGTGTCGATACTCCAATTGCCCTGATTCGTTGGGGAACTAGACCAGAGCAAACCGAGCTAGTAGGGACTTTAGCTACCATCGTCGAACAGATAGAAACTACAAAGTTTGAAGCTCCTGCGATCGCTGTAATTGGTACAGTAGTAGATTTAAGATCTTTGCTGTCGCCCTCAAAAACAACTACTCTATCTGACTAACTCGGTAAATTTTTGCAGCAATTCGGTCTATTAAATGGGATGATATTGATGGTTATTGACGGACGATACAAGCACCGCCCTTCGAGGGCGGTGTCACGTCCTCACGAATCAGTAGCTGTGGATAGGTATTATTACTCATCTGCTCTTAAGCAAAACTCTAGTATAATACATAATTACTGAATTGTAACCATTTATTAATCATTTAATCTTCTTTAACAAGATTTAGATAGACCGTACTTATGGGCTTTGCAGAACTATCGATTGCCGACATTGCAGCAGAATATAACCTCGAACCAGAAGCCGTATTCGAGCTTTGCGATCGCTTTAAAATTGACTATAAAAACGAACGCACCTGTCTGGCGTTAGAAGATGCCAAGACAATAATTATGGAAATTCTGGCTGCTAGGACTAATTCACGGACGATACAAGCACCTTCTGGCGAAGGCGGTGTCACGTCCTGACAAAGTTAGAGTCAGCTCCCCGTCGTTCTACGACGGAGTCTCTCTGACCAGACTAAATAAAAGCACTGTGTTTAGTTCTAAATTCGTTGGGCGATAAGATTATTTACTGTTTTTATTAACCATTAGGTATTCTGTCAAAATAAATAGCTGAAGATTATCTATAAGAGTGCATTATCAATAGCACCACAATTAAATAAAACTTTGAGGAGAACAATGTTGAAGCGATTTTTCTTGGCTGCGGTAGTTGCCTTATTTTTGGCAATTCAATTTAACACAGGTAGCGTTAACGCGGTCGAACTAGACGAAAGTATTCGTACTATCCCCCTAAATGACCAGGGAGACACGACGACTTTAACTTTAAAACAGGTCAAGCAAGGACAAAAAGTATTTGTTGATAGCTGCACCTATTGTCATAAAGGTGGCGCAACTAAAACTAATCCTAACGTTAACTTGGGGCTAACAGCTTTAGCTAACGCCTATCCTGCTAGAGACAATATTGAAGGGATTGTTGACTATCTCAAGCATCCTACAACCTATGATGGTGAAAGAGATATTTATGAATTTCACCCTAACACTACCCGTTCGGATCTTTATCCCATCATGCGTAATTTAACTGATGAAGATTTAGAAGCGGTTGCAGGACACATTTTGATTCAACCCGAAATTCGTGGCATCCTTTGGGGTGGCGGTAAAGTTTATAACTAAACTATAGAAGCTTTGAGCGATTGGCTTTAAACTTTAGCCGATAATAAATACTCAGGATAAGAGATTGTCAGATGAACGTCTACAGTTTCTTATCCTTTTTTAGTAGATTTTATGAAAGCTCTATAAATTAGAGTTAGGAGTTTTTACTTTTCATAGCAATACGTACTTATATTAGGACACTTATTACCTATTACCTACGAGCAGTTCACTTTAATGTCCTAACCCATTAATGTAGTGCGATACTTCTTACTCCTTACTCCTTAGTCAACAGGCATTTTCAATTCGCACCGAGAGTCTCATGTCGATCGCCAGAACTACTGTTGTTTCATCCATTCAACACATTGCTGCATTTGCTGTTTAGTTTCGGCAAGACTACCATGATAGCGACGACCATGACCAGGTAAGACCCATTCAAAAGAGTAATTAGCCAGTTTTGCCATCGACTTAATTTGTTCTGACCAAGAATACCAGCAGAAACGACGAAAAGCATGAAGCTGTTCGAGATATGGCGACCAGGCTAAATGATCTCCTGTAAAAAGAAATTTATTTTTGTAGAGTAAAACTGTATGTCCTTTGCTATGACCAGGAACGGGAATAATTAATAAATCTGGCTCTAACTCTACAGGTTCGTATCCAGACAGTTTGATTTCCACGTCTTTAGTAGTGGGTTGGATATCATCTTGATGTAAAATGCGTTGCATAGCTATGCCGTTAGGCTTATCGCAATGGAAATGCTCGTGAAACTTTTGGTAATCGGCAACATCATCTTGATGAGTAAGATACATATATTTAATTCCGCCCATCGATTCGATCTGCTTGACTAACGGCGGTGCGTATCGCGGGGAATCGACTAAAATATTACCTTCTGGTCTTTGAATAAAATAGCTAGCTGCACCATAGGAAGCATCGGAGTGATAGCCACAATAGTAAACGTTATCTTCTATAAGTAAAGGAAAGGTTTGTTGAGCCTGCTTAATTCCAGTTGGTTTTTCTACAGTACCGATAGAAGCAGTAGGACAAGCTAATAAAGCCTGCATCGCTAAAAGCTGTTCAGTTTCTGTAGCGGGTTGATGATATACAGCAGATTGAGAAGCCTGACGGTTAAATACTTCAGGTGCTATCCAGCGACAAGTATCGCAGTCAATACAGCTATAGTCAACATAAAAATTACCGTCGGTATTTTCTGTTCTTTTCTGTTGCAAAGTAGCCATTGCTTGCTCGACCTCTCTATTACAGTCTATGTTTATAGTTTAGCTAGATTTTAGCTCTGTAGATATGACGATCGATTTAGAGTTAGTCGAGAAATAAATTAATAGGTAGATTGCACTGTATGTAATTAATCAAAAATATCGAGAATTGCTTTTTCAATCGATCTTTCTATTCCTCTTTGTACGGTGTTTACCACTACTCTTTCAATCCCAGAATTACGACGATCGCCCTTTGAATCTGAATCTGGATTATCTGCGATCGCTGGTTCACCAACAAAGGCAAAGCTTAAATCTGTACCGCTATGGTCTTTACTCTTTACGTCGTTTTTATCGCTTCCTGTATAAAATTCTCTACCTTCTCGCAACTCTAAACTTACTGTTCCTCCTGCGGGGGAAATCATTCCAGAGTGAACAGCAGTACTACAAATACCTGAATTGACAGTATAGGTGTTAGTTCCCCAGATAGGAGCATGGTTAAATTCATCTGCTGCTGGCTGACAGTAGAAATCGTATGTTTTACCAATATTATCGGCTCGATCTAATCCCATGCTGCTCAATCTGCTACTCCAGCCAATTTCTGGTGTTTCATCGCGATCGCTTTGAGCGTTTACTGGTTGAGATGTCGCGCAGATGGCGATCGCCAAACCAGCAACTATATATTTTAGGTCGAACGTTGCTCTTTTCATTATCTATCTTTTTTCTATTGAGCCGTTACTGTTTTGAAGGTTTTTATCTAACAGGGTTTAAATGAACGCCAGATGTAAAATAGGTTAACAATAACTTTGTTTATTCTTTAATAATCTTTTAATGTCTTCATTAAAACTTGATTTTTATTCCCTGACAGCGATCTTTAGCACTTTTCAAGGTGATTTAGATCCACGACAATTTCATCAATTGCCTGTCGTATCTCTTTACTTTTAACTTCAGAATTATTAACCAAAATACTAAATACTATCGTGGGATATTCTTCACTAAATATATATCCCGCTAAAGCACTAACTCCCGTTAAAGTTCCTGTTTTAGCCCAAACTCCTTCGACAGAAGTATCTGTAAAACGCCGTTTCAATGTGCCTTTTCCTACTGTTGCTAAAGATCGACGATAAGATTCACCTTGGGGTGATTGTGACATTAAATGCAGAATTTTAACTAAAGTTTGAGGGGTAATTAAGTTTTGACGAGACAAACCCGAAGCATCAGCTAAAACATATTCATCTGGTTTTATACCAATTTCTTTCAAACTAATATTAATTGCTTCTGTTGCAGTGTCTACATTTAATTCTTTAGCTAATATTTTTCCTAATACTTCCGCATATAAATTGTTACTAGATTGATTAATTTCTGCTAATATTTGCTGCAACGGAGGAGAATAAATAGCGACTAATTCAGTTTCTATTTCTTCTCGATACGGTTTATTGACTATAGTTCCTCTGTTGACGACAATATCTGCACGATTTAGGTGCGATCGCAATGACTCTAAGAAATATTGTGCAGGATCGACTACGGCTAAATCCCAAACATCAGGAGGTTCATTGACCGCTAATTCCCCTCGAAGCTGTAACAAAGGTCTACCTAAATCTCCATCTAGTTCTACATCATATTCAATATCTGCTTTTCCCGTAACGGCTTCATTAACCACCTGCCATTGATTAGCTGCGATCGCATCATTCCAAGAGTATTTAACCGACTGTCCGATCTGCTGCGGAAATAAAGTTAGCGTGACGGTATTTTGATTGAGAATCGTACTGTTAACCGCCGTAGCAAAGTAGCTATGTACGTCTAGCCATTCCCAAGTAGGGTTTATTGCAGGGGAGTCGAAATAACTATCGTCAATTATTAAGTTTTCAATTTGTTGGACTCCTTGGGTCTGCAACTGATGTACTATATTTTTTAGGCTTAAAGTCGTTATGGTGGGATCTCCTTGCCCTTTTAAACGTAAAGATGTTAGCGTCGGCAAATTTCCCACACCATAAATAGGAGTCTTGATTCGATAATCTGCGCCCAACTCTAATAACGCAGCAGCAGAAACCAATAGTTTGGCACTAGAAGCAGGAGTAAAAAACTTATTTGCGTTCAGGCTGTATAAAGATTCCCCTTCAATTTTAATTTCAATTCCCCAACGCGATCGCGCTAACTCAGGACGGTTAATAATTTCTTCGATAGCTGTGGGTAAATCGCTCTGACATATAGAATCCTGACTATCTTCTACCGCTAAAGCATTTTTAGGAATTGTCAACGCTAGAACCAGTAAGCCAAACCAACCCCAATTAAACCGATTTATAAACATCTTCGATAATCCACTTCAAGAATTTGAATCATTTTTAACAGAAAATAGCGGAATTCAAAAAAATGTCTAAATATTATCACTCTGGTAAATAAAAGCTCAATGCAGTGACAAGAGATGCTCAATACTGGATAATCTATGAAACAAATCGAGGTTAGATCTCAAGAGAGTATTATAGTCCTGTCGATTTTGCTCCAAAGAGTGATTCTTTTATGTCATCTCCATCTTTAGAAAACCGTTTATCATCCGTATTAAATCCACCTCAGTTAGATTTATCAGTAGTCGTACCGATTTATAATGAAGCAGAAAGTATCGAGACTCTAGTACAGGCGATCGCCAATGCTGTAAGTGAAACAAACTTAAGCTATGAAATAATTTGCGTAGATGATGGTTCTAAAGATGGTTCGACTCAGGTATTGACCGATCTTGCTAGTAAAAGAGTAGATCTAAAAGCGGTCATTCTACGTCGTAACTACGGTCAAACTCCTGCAATGGCTGCGGGCTTTGAGTCGGCAGAGGGAAAGATCATCGTAACTTTGGATGGCGATCTGCAAAACGATCCTGCTGATATTCCCATGCTGTTAGCCAAACTAAATGAAGGCTACGATTTAGTAAGTGGCTGGCGTAGAAATAGACAAGATGCAGCCTTAACCAGATTATTACCCTCTAAAATTGCCAACATAATTATTGCCAAAGTAACGGGAGTCAGACTACACGACTATGGTTGTTCTCTCAAAGCTTATCGTGCGGAATTAATTGCTGATATGAATCTGTATGGCGAACTACATCGCTTTTTGCCAGCTTTGGCATTTATCGAAGGGGCGAGAATTGCCGAAGTACCAGTACGCCATCACGCTAGACGCTTTGGACAGAGTAAATATGGCTTGGGTAGAACGATTCGGGTAGTCATGGACTTGTTGACAGTCTATTTTATGAAGAAGTTTCTAACTCGTCCGATGCACGTTTTTGGTTTGGGTGGAGTAATTTCTCTGGCTACGGGTATTGCTATGGGAACGTATCTAACTATCGTAAAATTATTCTTTAATCAAAATATTGGCGATCGCCCTTTGCTTATCTTAGCCGTACTTTTAATTATTACGGGAGTCAATTTGTTTTGCTTCGGTTTGGTAACAGAACTCTTGATGCGTACCTATCACGAATCTCAAAGAAGACCGATCTATCGGATAAGAGATGTTTTTGGTAGAAAGTAAGCCAAAAAATAAATTTCTTGGCTCAAAATATAAGTCCGTTAAAACGGGCTTTAGTTATCAGACAGATAATTTATTATCTAGCTTCTATTTCATCTAAATTTGCTGTCCTCTACTTTATTTCGGTTGCCAAAAATCCTCAGATTCTGGGCGATTATCGTATTGCTCGATCGCAGCATGAACATCGCTGATATGTTGATATGCCCATTCTCCTAGAATAGCTAGAGGTTCGGCTAATGATTCTCCTAGAGGTGTTAGAGAATAATCTACTCTGGGGGGAATTGTTGGATAGACTTCTCTTCTAACTAAGCCATTGCGTTCCAGGTTACGGAGATTTTGCACTAGCATCTTGGGCGATATTCCCTGAATCTGCTGCTTGAGGTCGCTATATCGCTTTTTGCCTTGTGTCAGGGCATAAATAATCAAAATCGTCCATTTATTAGCGATTTTGTCTAAGATTTGATGTCCTTCGCACTGCGTATCAAAAACGCCTCTATTGGCAATCCGATCTAAAGCAGGTTGCGGTAAATAGCTAAGTTGGGATTTGGTATTAGAACTAAAATTCATGATGACTTACCAAAAGGTTACTGACACACTTTAAGGTAAATCCTTCCAAGTGCTTGTTGCTTGATGGTACATAAGAATTGTATTTAAAACAAAGTACCAATTATGAAAGCAGTTGTTATCGAACATTTTGGCGAACCTAATGTTTTTCAAGCAGTCAATTTACCCCAACCCAAGCTATTACCCAACCATGTACTAATAAAAGTGGTAGCAACTAGCGTTAACCCTGTAGACATTAAAATTCGTCAGGGTGCTGTAGTAGATATTGCGCCAGATTTTCCTGCGGTATTACACGGGGATCTAGCAGGGGTTATCGAAGCTGTAGGAGATGGTGTAGATAACTTTAAAGTCGGTGATGAAGTGTATGGTTGTGCGGGTGGTGTAAAAGGTACAGGTGGGGCTTTAGCCGAATATATGTTAGCAGATGTTAACTTAATTGCTCATAAGCCTAAATCTTTGACAATGGCACAAGCAGCAGCATTGCCTTTAGTGTCTATTACCGCTTGGGAAGGTCTAATCGATCGCGCCAAGATACAAAGCGGTCAAAAAGTTCTAGTATATGGTGGTACTGGGGGAGTCGGTCATCTTGGAGTGCAGCTAGCAAAATGGGCTGGAGCGCAAGTATATGCTACCGTGTCGAGTGAGGCAAAAAGTGCGATCGCTCGTTCATTAGGGGCAGTTACGATTAACTATTATGATACTGCTGTAGAAAAGTTTGTGGCACAGTATACCGATGGTGATGGTTTCGATGTCGTTTTTGATACGGTAGGCAATAATAACTTACAAAATGCTTTTAAAACAGCCAAGCTTAACGGTACAGTTGTATCTACTGTCTCTTTATCAAAGCAAGATTTGACTTTGCTTCATGCTAAAGGACTGTCCCTGCACCTAGTCTATATGCTGATTCCCATGCTATCGGGAGACAACCGCGCTTATCATGGTAAAATACTGGCAAAATTAGCCGATTTAGTCGATAAAGGTAAGATACGCCCGCTTATAGCTCGTCAAATCTTTTCCTTTTCAGAAGTGGCTGCTGCTCATGCTTATTTAGAATCAGGACAGGCAATAGGAAAGGTTATTTTAAATCGATTCTATTGAGGAAGATAAATTAAAGTAACTATAAGAATTCATCATGTCCGTCAATCCAGTCTCTATCTTTGCTGACAAACCTGTAAGGAGCGATCGCTGTGTAGATTTAAAAGATTTTTCAATCTATTATCGGCAAGATTTACCTGGAGAAATAGAAATACCTGAAGGATTGACTCATCACTTAATCACCTTTTTCTTAACCGATAATCATCGACAGGTGACGCATTTAGATAGTCATGGAGAATATGACGGACAGATGAATAAAGGAGAGTTTTATCTCTGTCCCGCAGCAGCTTCAGGCTTTACAAGTTGGACAGCAGCAGATGAAACTTTACACTTGTTTATTAAACCAGATCTGCTGCGTTCGGTAGCGATCGAAACTGAATGTCTCAATCCAGACAAAATTGAATTGCTACCGGTCTTAAAAACTTACGATTCCCAAATCGAACAGTTAAGTAAGCTACTGTTTCAGGAAACCCAGAACAATAGTTTTGGTGGCAAATTATATTTAGAATCTTTGAGTCAGGTTTTAGTTATTCACTTACTCAGAAATTACAGTGTATTCGAGCCAGTATTTCGCGAATATAATGGCGGATTATCACCATATAAACTCCGCCAAACTATTGACTATATTCACGCTGATTTAGATCGAGACTTAAGCTTAGAGGTAATGGCGAAGCAGATAGGAATGAGTCGTAGTTACTTCGCCGACCGATTTAAGCAGGCGATGGGAGTTGCACCACATCAATATGTTATTCAGCAGCGCATTGAAAGAGCTAAACGACTATTGAAAGAGCGGTCGCTGTCCATTAGTGAAATAGCATTAGAATGTGGTTTTGCCAGTCAAAGTCATTTGAATAAAGTGTTTCGCAAGTATGTCGGAACGACTCCTAGAAACTATCGAGAGCATTTGTAAGTAAGAGGTAGGGGCGAATTACCCTAAAGGGTTCAGCAGTTGCTCCTCGACGGAAACCGCCAAGACCGCACTGCTTCACCATTCGCCCTTACGAGATGTATCGCTATTTAAAATCAAATAAATTCGTAAGAATAGACAAAATTCTGAACGTTTGTAGAAGATTGAATCGAGATAAAAGAATTAATCTTATTTGAATATATCAATCCAGGTAGGATTAAATGAAACTGAGTGCTAATCCGCTCGATATTTTGCTAACGGCTTTAGCCCCTATCAGTTGGGGAACGACTTATGTTGTGGCTACCGAATTTTTACCACCCGACCATCCTTTGTTAGTGGCTTCGATGCGGACGCTTCCCATTGGTATTCTGCTAACTATCGGACTAAGAAAGCTGCCTAAAGGTATTTGGTGGTGGCGCATATTTGTTTTGGGAGGTTTAAACATTGGGCTGTTTCAGGCGTTGTTGTTTGTGGCTGCTTATCGTCTTCCTGGAGGAGTAGCTGCGACGGCGGGAGCAATTCAACCTTTGATAGTCGTATTTTTTGCCTGGCAGATCTTAAACAACCAGCCTTCTAAGATGTCTATTGCTGCTGCGATCGCTGGTTTTATCGGTGTTGGACTACTGGTTCTCAATCCTGCTGCACGTTTCGATCCTATTGGTATTGCTGCTGCGATCGCTGGTGCGGGTGCTATGGGACTCGGTACTGTATTGGTCAAGCGATGGAAGCCTCCCGTGTCTCTAATTGTATTTACCGCATGGCAGCTAACGGTAGGGGGACTAATTTTGTTGCCCGTTGCTTTAATAAGCGAAGGATCGTTTGATGAAATTTCTCGGACTAATCTTTGGGGCTTTATTTATCTCGGTTTAATCGGGACTGGACTAGCTTGTGGGCTTTGGTTTCGCGGAATTCGTAAGTTGAGTGCTACTGCTGTTTCATATTTGGGGCTACTAAGTCCTGTTGTGGCAACCCTTATCGGCTACGTTTTTTTACAGGAAACATTTACCCCCGTTCAATGGATCGGGATTGCGATCGTCTTAATCGCTATTTTAATCGGGCAACATCAGTCGGCTTAAAAAGATTCAGTTATTTTCATAACCATTTAACAACATACTGCTATTTATTATGACTAAAAAAATTCAACGAATTAATCCAGATGAATTAGGCAACCCGTCTCACTATGGATTTACCAATATAGTGATAGTTCCCGCCAACAAAACGCTAGTTTTTATCGCAGGACAAGGAGGCAGGGATGCACAGGGAAATTTCGGAGACTTTGAGGCTCAACTTAAACAGGCTTTTGCTAATCTTCGGATGGCTTTAGCTGCTGCGGGGGCGACACCAGAACAGGTTGTTAAGATTACCGTGCTTTCAGTAGACCATGATGCGAGAAAGCAAGAACTTATTTCAGCCGAACGAAATGCAATGTGGTCGGAAGATCTAATAAAACCTGCAAGTACTCTCATTCCCGTACCCAGACTAGCAGGAGATGGTATGTTGTTTGAAATTGATGCAATTGCAGCGATTCCCAATACTTAAAAAGTTCCATAATCTAAATATCCTCACTATTTATTACTAAGCAGCTATGGATAACTATATTTGTATTACCTGTGGAATGCAGTTTGCTCGGACGGATAATCCCCCCGAACACTGTCCGATCTGCGAAGATGAACGTCAATATGTCGGTCATGGAGGTCAGCAGTGGACCACTTTAGCCGAACTCAGCCAAAGTTATGACAATCGAATCGATAAACAAGAAGATAGGCTGTATGGCATCGGAACAGAACCAAAATTTGCCATCGGTCAACGCGCACTTTTAATTCAATCGGATCGGGGTAACGTTTTATGGGACTGCATCAGTCTAATAGACGATGGCACGGTCGAGAAAATTAACGAGTTAGGAGGAATATCGGCGATCGCAATTTCTCATCCGCATTATTATGGTTCGGCTGTTGATTGGGCTAAAGCTTTTGGCGTAAATGTCTATCTTCATGAAGCGGATCGTCAGTGGGTCATGCGACCCGACCCTAGTATAAAATTTTGGCAAGGAAATACGTTAGAGCTTCAGCAAGGTATTACTCTAATTAGAGCAGGTGGTCATTTTGCAGGTGGTACTGTCTGTCATTGGGCTTCGGGGACGAAGGGATTAGGAACGCTGTTGACGGGAGATGTTATTCAGGTTGTTGCCGATAAGCGTTGGGTCAGCTTTATGTATAGCTACCCTAATTATATTCCGCTTTCAATTTCCAAGGTCAGGGGAGTTGCCGATGCAGTAGAACCCTACAACTTCGATCGCATTTACGGTGCTTGGTGGGATACGGTAATTCCAGCTAATGCTAAAGAAAGGGTTCGATTGTCAGCAGAACGTTATATTAGAGCGATCGCAGGAAAACTTTAAGCTCTCACTGGTGATAAGAAGTCTGGAAAGATGAGCAGTTAAATATAGCCGTTAGATGGTAAGAAAAAGGAATCTAACTTATTAAAAAGATCCACGATTGAATATATTGCCAGTAATACTTTTGCTCATATGTCAGAAGAATAGGCATAATAGCCAATCCCTTCATAATCATAATTAGGCAAATCGTTCTCTACAAATTCTCTTTCTGTTTCTGAAGGAGTATAAAAATGAGCATCTAATTCTGAATTATAAAAACGATGTATAGGAATTGTTCCCTCTACTTGAAAGGTATAGGCTGCAAACGCTTCTCCTTCGTATTCATAGTTAGATAAATTTTCGGCGATGAAACTACGTTCTATTTCATCAATAGTATAAATATGTACTCCTGTATTTTGATTGCGAAAACGATGAACTACACCAGAATTATCCCCTCCTGTTAGTGGATCGACTGCTTCATAAGATACTCCTTCTAGACTATAGTTTGGTAAATTCGTTACTATACTATCTTTCTCTGCTTCTGAAGATGTATAAAAATGAACACCTGTATCTTTATTAAAAAAGCGGTAGACATCTACGTTTGAATCAGTAGATTGTAAAAATTCTATTGATTCGTTTGTGGCAACTAAAACAATTTTTTTTAGCTCCTCATCATCGCTAGTTTCAAAAGTTTCAATTACACTCTCTAAAGGTACAACTTCAATAGATAGAGTATCGGCTAATTCTGGCTGTTGCTCCTTAACCTTA
Source organism: Waterburya sp. (assembly GCA_965214815.1). Lineage (GTDB taxonomy): Bacteria > Cyanobacteriota > Cyanobacteriia > Cyanobacteriales > Xenococcaceae > Waterburya. Next base: position 4,141,471 of record CBDCCL010000002.1, on the reverse strand, counting down.
GCGATCGTTTCTTCTAGTTGTGCCAAATTGAAAAAGAAAGGAATCACTTGTTGTCCGTTTTGTTCAACGGTCAAGTATCCTCGATCTTTGTCGCCATCTCCAGCTACAAATAATGGCACGCCTCCCTGATATTCTTCACTAACACTATTGGCATCTTCTACTGCTTCTTCTTCAGGAACAAAAGCAAAATCTAAATCATTCTCTGTATTTTCTTGAGATATATCTAACTGATAGATTTGTACTAAAGGGATGGGAACAACTCGAACTTGATTGGCTAATTCGGGATTTTCATCTTTTAATCGATCGACAAACTGATTGGCATCTTCTTGGCTAATAAAAACCCCTGCTACTTTTCTACCATCATCATTCGCTACTAAAGGCGAGTTTTGGTCGTCAGCGATAGTAAACACAGAAATGGATTCTAGTTTATCTAGCAACACCTGTGTATTGTCTTCTAAAGGTTCTGATTCGGGTAGATTGTTGTTTGAAGGTTCTTCTAGATTTAATACAGGAATAGGTTCACTATTTAGGGAACTACCTTCTAGATTAAGATTGTCAGAATTAAACAAGTCATTAAAGATTTGTAACCGATTATTGGAAGTCATAAATACAACGTGTATTATGCTATTTTTGCATTATTAAATAATACATTATTTAAGTGCGAGATATACTAATACTAAAAACTGAGGAAGCTCATGCTATGTTGAAGAGCAAATAAAAGAGATAAAGCTTGTACTGTAAACCGCATAAACGATCGCCAGATGCTATATAGGAAAACGTTTCATCATGGCATTTGCTTCTCTAGCGTTGTTGGATAAGGTAGATGAAATATTGGGAATCTGGGGAATTTGTGATAGCACATCGACGGTGCGACGTAACATTCTGACAATATCTCCTTCTGCCAAACTGACGCTTTCACATAAATCATTCCAATCCATGCCTAACGCCCACTGTTCGCATAGCCCTACTAGTTCGTATTCTCGCCATACCGGTAAACTCACTCCATGACGACGCTGGGCTTGAAATAAACGAGTTCTAATCTCTCTAATAGTAGTAGTAGTATCTGGATTTTTTCGAGATTGTTTGACTCCCAACACTTCTAATACTTCTGGTGGTGGGGGAAAATCGCACCAGACATCTGCCCGAGGAGTTTCGGTAATTAAGGCACATACGGTAGCTGCTAGATGGTGGGGTTCTAGATATTCTAATTCTCCAGAAACAAACACTAAAGCCAGCCAAAGTTCGTTGTCTCCTCTAATAGTTGCTGCTGCTTGTCCTAAGAAACTAGGACTGTATTCTTCTAAAGCGTCAAATTCTTGCAATACTTTAATTAGATTGAGAAACTCTTCCCAGTAATAAGACTGATTGAACTTTTGCTTTTGATATTTTATTTGAGTTTTATGCAGCTTTTCTCTCAACTGCAACCGCTTATTGTGTTTTTTTAGTAACCGATTAGGATTGCTTACCTGCTGTACGGGATGGCGATCGAGTTCTTGGTAAACCTTATCTAACTTTTGCTGTTGTTCTGCCACCTCTGGCGCGGGAGGTATGGGAATTAAATAATCGCTGATTTGTCGTACAGCGATCGCTGTTGATTCGTCTCCCTTCAACCACTTACCCAGTTTGATATTATCCAAAGGCGGGATGATTATATCGGCTAAATCTTGGGGGGTCAGAGTTCCGTGATTAATTTCGGTAACGTCAGCATTAGCTGCAATATACCAATAATTATCTACTGCCAAACACAGCAAATTATCCGCTCTACCCGAACCAGGAATTTTGTCTACAACTACCACAGCTAAAGGAGAAGTAACCCTAATATGTTTACCTTTTAAACCGACAATTCTACCAGGCTCGATTTGTGAAACCAAAGGTTTAATATCTTTTTTGCGCGTTGCTTCAGCTTGCTGCTGTAAGATTTCCAATAATCGCTGTTCTTCTTTGGCGCGCTCTCTTAGTTTTTGATAGCTAGCTAATTGTCCAGGAGAAACTGAAGCCAAAGCTACATCTAGTTTAGCCAGTTCGGTAGTAATTTCGGCGATCGCCGTTTGTTCGGGAGCGAGTCTTTTTTGGGAAAGGTATTCGGCAAAGCTGCGTTCTAAAAGCTCTTTTACTTCTGGCAGACTGTATTTTTGCAGTAGATTTAGCACCATGCCATAGGAAGGTGTAAACCAACTTCTTAGGGGTTCGGCGGAGGAAGTGGCTAAAAATGCTGCCTCTTTTGCACCCTCAAAAGGCGTTTGTAGCGTTACTACATGACCTACCTTATCTTTTCCTCTTCTACCAGCCCTACCCGATATCTGCAAGAATTCTGAAGGACTGAGCATACTGTGTCCCCCATCGGTGCGTTTGGAAAGAGCCGACATTACCGTCGTGCGGGCGGGCATATTAATTCCTGCTGCTAAGGTTGCAGTAGCAAATACGACCTTAACTAGCCCCATTTCAAACAACCGTTCTACTAGCTCTTTCCAGGCTGGTAGTAATCCTGCATGGTGCGAGGCAATACCGCGCATTAAAGGCTCTATTTGTTCGATTCTGGCAATTTGAGAATTTTCACATAAAAACTGCCACAGCAAGTATTTTTGATTGGGATTAGCGGTTAGATATTGCGCTAAATTAAATTCTGCCTGTTCGTTTGCTGCTAAATAATCTCTGATTAATTCGGCTAGTTGGGGATTAGATTCGTTGAAATGATTTAATAATGCTGTTTGTAGCTCGATATTATTAGCTAAGAAGAAGTAAAGTAGTATGCTTTCAATTTGCCTTCCTTCTTCTGGCGAAACCAGACTCAAAGCGTCGATAGTATCTACTGCTTTGTCGCAACCCCGACGACTAAAGATAATGTAGATCGCAGGAAGCATATCTCTTTTTTGTAGCTGCTGCACTACCTGATATATTTTAGGGCAGTCTTTTACTTTAAGACGCTTGGGTTTTTGACCCCTATGAGGCGTAGAAGCCTTAAGCTTGGGATTGATGTCTGTTTCTTTTTGGTTTAGAAGTCGGTGAATTCCCTTAGAATCGCAAAAGTAATATCTTAAAGGAACGGGGCGGAAATCAGAATTAATTAATTCGCATTCGTATCTCTGTTCGCTATCTGAATTTGAATTACGAACCTTAACAATCCAGTCAGTTAACTCTTGAGGATTACCAATAGTCGCTGAAAGAGCTACTAACTGTATCTGAGGAGGACAGTAAATAATTGATTCTTCCCATACCGTACCGCGAAAGCGATTGCTAATGTAGTGGCATTCATCTAACACCACTGCTTCGACATTTTCTAAGCTCGTCCCCAACTGTCCGATTGGGGTTTCGTAGAGCATATTGCGGAAGATTTCGGTAGTCATTACCACCACATCCGCATTTGGATTGACGATGGTGTCTCCAGTCAGTAAGCCAATTTTACGAGAATCTCCACCACTAAACAATTCCTGAAAATCTCTAAATTTCTGGTTAGAAAGAGCTTTTAGAGGCGTGGTATAAAATACTCGCTTTCCATGACTCAAGGCGCGATGGATAGCGTATTCACCGATTAAAGTTTTTCCAGAGCCTGTAGGAGCGCAGATTACTACCGATTTATTGGCTGATAATGCAGCGATCGCATGACTTTGAAATTCATCAAGCTCGAAAGGAAATAATTCTTGCGTATTTAACTCAGAAGTAGCAGCAATTGGATTCACAGGGGTTCTATAAGATCGAACGTAGGGTCACGATAAACTAAATTATTTATATTGTGACATTTTTACCAATTTAATGACTTGTCCCATTGGCTATGCTATTACCTTAAACCATCGCTATATGTTTGATATTTGCGATCGAATTAGAAATGCTCGTAATATTTGTGAAATATCGATCGCTTAAAATTCGGCGATATCTTTAATCAATCTGACTTTAGAATTTACATAATGGGATAAAGATTGACGTTCTTCTAGGTCTAAACTGAAGATACACTCTACTCGATCTATTATCTGCTGCACTATGTCAGTATCGCTTAAGTGTAGTAAGGCTTGCTTATTGACAGTTTCTACAGAAGACCAGACAGCGCGGATAATTGCTGTTTCTATATTAATATTGCTCATAATTGAATCCTGATTAGACTATCTGCAAGAAATTCTTACTATAAAAAAGCTAACACAAATATAAAAAAAATCTTAAGAGTTTTAAGGATTCTCAATATAAATTATTTATATTCGTGAATGGAGTTTTCTTAAGCAGAACGTCAAGTCAACGTTACACCGCCGTGCGGACGCTTCGTCCGCCGACGTTCCGAAGGAACGGCGAAACGCTCCAGCGTTTGACGGTGCCTGCGTTGACCGCATTCCGCGGTCAATTAAGCAAGGGCGATGGAGTTGGATATGAGGTGAGGCAGAGGAGCAAAGGGGGAGATAAAAGATTTCGGTTTTATATTTAATTTTACGAAGTCAACGCAAGCCCCGTGCTATATGCGGACAAGTATATGCGGGCAAGCCCTTTGTTTGTTGAAGCGAGGGCTTCGGGGGGGAAAGCCAACCCGCTGTCACCTGATGCGGGCGGTCAACAGCCTGGGGTTGCCCCAGGCTTACGCCCTTAGAATTTATTTCAGGTGCTTGAATGCCCCGCCCAAGACCGCCTCGCTTCGCTTTTAGCGCGGGGTACTGTTAACCCAGCTATATAATTGCATAAGCGATCGCAACGATCGCTATAAACGAACAATGTCGATGCTTAAGGGCAAAATAAAGTATCTTTAGTATTATTCCCCGTTGTCGGATTTGTACCGCTAGCCATCTCACATAGCTGTCTTTCTGTAGTGGGACTTAGTAATGCTCCTGTAAAATCTGCTCCTGTAATATTAGCGTCATTAAATAAAGCATTGGTTAAATATGCTCCTGTTAACACCGCATTAGTTAAGTTAGCGTGAGTTAAGCGAACGGACTCTAAGCTAGCGTAGCTGAGATTTGCACCTTCTAAGTTAGTTTGAGCTAGGTTAGCCCCAAAAAAGCGAACTCCCGAAGCGTCGATAAAACTGAGGTCGCTATCTCTGAGGTTGGTATGGTCGAAACTAGCATCGGTCAAATCTTGATGGGAGAAATCGGAGTTAATTAATGATTGTTTGTTGTAGTCAGCACTCTCTGCGGGGGCAGCACAGAGAAAAAATGTAGCGACAATGACAATAGCTAAAATTGAAAAACTATTGGCGATCGCAGCTATACCGTATTTAATATTAAGCTTCATGTTTATCGTATTTAATATTCTGTCTATAAAGAAAATATTATCAGTCAACAGTTAACAGTTAACAGTTAACAGTCAACAGTCAACAGTTATGGGTCGCGGTATCTTTTAAGGCAATAGTTAACTCTTACTTCTCGTTCCTCATCCTTCATCCTTCATACTATGGATATAATTCTCTGCCATCAAACCGTAGATTTTGATGCTTTAGGTTCGGCAATTGGTCTATCTCGCCTCCAGTTGGGAGCGAAAATAGTTTTGAGTGGCGCACACCCGACGGTCAAAAAATTCCTGGCACTATATAGAGATGAGTTTAACTTAGCTCAAATGCGTAGTATTACCCCAGAAGCGATCGCCAATATTTATATTGTAGATACGCAAAAGCGCGATCGCCTGGGAGCAGCAGCCGACTGGTTGAACTTGCCCAACGTCAAGCAAATTGAAGTTTTCGACCACCATGTCGATACAGAGTCTGATATTCCCTATACCGAGATTCATACTGAAGCGGTAGGGGCAATTACAACCTATATTACCGAGTTATTGCAGCAACAGCAGATCCCATTGACTCCTTTTGAAGCCACGGCGATGGCTTTGGGAATCCACGTAGATACGGGTTCGTTGACCTTTGATGGAACTACCTCACGGGATGCTAGAGCGATCGCCTATTTGATGGAGCAAGGTGCAAACGTTGCTATTATTGCCGAATATAACGAACCAGGTTTATCCGCACGACTACAGGATTTATTTAAAGACGCACTGGATAATTTACAGCGTACTACTGTTCGAGGCTATACGGTGGCTTCGGTACTGTTAAAGACTGATAAATTTGTCGGTGGATTGGCTACTTTAACTGCAAGGTTAATCGATTTAACCGAAAGTGATGTTTTGTTGCTAGGACATCAGTATCAAACAAGCAAAAGTCAGAAATTAGTAGCGATCGGGCGATCGCGTCTAGGGGAAACCAATCTTAATGAGCTATTCGAGCCTTTTGGAGGTGGGGGTCACGCTTCAGCAGCTTCGATGTCTATTTCCACCAATGAACCACAGCAGATCTTTGAACAGTTAGTAGAACAATTAAAAAAGCAGATCCCAGAGCCACCTACCGCCAAAGATTTAATGTCTTCTCCCGTTCGGACTATTCGCCCCGATACTACTATCGAACAGGCACAAAGAATATTATTTCGCTACGGTCATTCTGGACTTTCGGTAGTCGATAAAAGCGATCGCTTGGTAGGAATTATCTCGCGTCGCGACCTAGATTTAGCGATACATCACGGGTCTGGTCATGCACCTGTAAAGGGCTATATGAGCCGTAACCTTAAAACTATCGTTCCCGATACTCCCTTGCCTGAAATAGAGTCTTTAATGGTGACTTACGACGTGGGTAGATTACCTGTTTTAGAAGCAGCAGAGCTGATTGGTATCGTAACTCGTACCGATGTTTTACGTCAGCTACACGATCGCCGTAACGATGAGAATAAAGATTCTCCAAAGAGTTTAACCTCTCATTTGTTGCCTACTCTACAAAACCGCTTGAAGCCAGAAATCTGGCAGCTACTACAACAGGTAACGAATGCAGCCCAACAAAGAGGCTGGAATCTCTATTTAGTAGGTGGCGGAGTTAGGGATGTTTTACTTACCAGCGATCGCGAACCTTTACTATTACAGGATGTCGATTTAGTAGTTGATGGCTATCATCGTTCTGCCGACGACCGCGCTGGGGTAGAATTAGCAGAGGTAATTCAGCAAATGTACCCCGAAGTAAGCGTTTCAGTCCACGGAGAATTTCAAACCGCTGCCCTTAGCTGGCATCAAGATCCAGTTTTAGGCAATCTTCTAGTTGATATTGCTACCGCCCGCACCGAATTTTATGCCTATCCCGCAGCCAACCCCCAAGTAGAAGCTAGTTCGATCCGACAAGATTTATATCGACGGGACTTTACAATTAATGCTCTGGCGGTACGTCTGACTAAACCCAAACGGGGTGAGTTTTCCCGTAAGGGGGATTTGTTAGATTTCTTTGGGGGCTTATTAGATTTGCAATCGCGTCTGATTCGTGTCCTCCACGCCAACAGCTTTATTGAAGATCCGACTCGGATTTATCGTGCAGTTAGGTTTGCGGTGCGGTTGGGCTTTACTATCGAATCTCAGACAGAAGAATATATTCGCTATGCCATAACCAGCGGAGTATACGAGCAGTTAAGAATTAGCGATCGCCAAACTCCTGCATTGACTACCAGACTAAAAGCGGAGTTAAAATATATACTTCAGGCTCACTATTACAAACCTGCACTAGAATTACTTTCTAATCTCAACGCTCTAAGCTGTTTGCATCCAGACTTAACTCTGACTCGCGCTTTAAAATGGCAGATAGTTTACGTATCCAAATGGCTGCAATATCTCGAACTTCAGAAAGAGCAGTGGCTAATTAGATTAGAAACTCTAATTGCTCATTTAACTCCTCAAAAGAGAATTATGGTAGCAGATAATTTACAGCTACCAAAAGATAGTCTGCAACGACTACAGCAGCTAGAAATATTAGAAACAGAAGTTACAGCCGAGTTAGAGCAGTACAATAGTCCCAGTCAGATATATCGACTATTAAGCCCTTACAAACCTTTGGGACTGATTTTATTTGCAGCTAGAAGCAGTAAAAATATTCGCCGTCAAGTTTGGCATTACCTTACTTATCTATCTGGGGTAAAACCTTTATTAAACGGCAACGACTTGAAGAATTTAGGCTTCAAACCAGGACCTTTATACAAACAAATTTTAGATGATGTTTTGGCTGCTACTCTCGATGGTCAGATAAGCGATCGCATTACTGCCGAAGAATATGTAAAGTCTAAATATTAGTTGGGACAATTGAACGAAGAAGATCGATAATTCTCCAAGTCCCCCAGTCCCCCAGTCCCCTAGTCTCCCAGCACCATCATCCCATAAAGATACAACGCCGAAAAACTATATGAAGCCACAAATATCAAATTTAATCAAAACTGTCTCGATTATAGCGATTACGGGAGCTTTAATATTAGAAGGCGGGAACTTGTATCTACATCTGCAAAACAAATCGTTACCAGATAGTCTGAACCCAGTTTTATGGTTAGCAACTATTGCTCTGATCGTTCATGGTATTCAAGGAGCGATCGCAGCTTTTAAAGCTAGTTCGCAGGGCAAAAACCCTTTGACCTATGGCATCTATACCTTTTTCGTCGGCACTATCGGCTTAAAAGAATTATCCAGCAATTAGCAAGGGCGAACAGCCGTTCGCCCCTACCTTCCTACTCCTGCTGAGATTCTATTACCGAACTCCAATCATCGTTTTTGACTGCTGCTTCTAGTTGCTGACGGCGTTTAACTTCAGCATCGTTAAGATTGTCCTGCGCGGTTAATTCATCAATCAAACTAGCATCTGCCATTGCTTTACGCAGCTTGAGTTTTTTCTCTTCGTAGGCGTTTTTCTCTTCTGCTGTCATAGTGGCATTAGCTGCTTCTCTAATAGTACCCGCCCAAGTTCCTTCACCTGTGTTACCAGCGGGCATATAATCTAAGTCTGCTATCCATTCGTCCTTTAGTGCTTCCATCGCCTGACGCTTGGGAAACTTAAAAGTTTTAACTCGGATATAGGTACAGGCTCGATCGCCATTTTGAGCGATATGTCCTTTAACAGAGCGTAAAACATCTCTTGAATATCCAATATACTGATAAGTGCGATCGCTATCTATAACGGCATAAACTCCCGCAACTTTATTATCCCCTGTCTGTTGTTCCCACTGCGACACCTCAATAATATTTGTTCCGTCCGAGATTATTTCTGCACTCCTCTCGGCATTATGTTCATTATCCGAACCATACAGAAAATTGTGTAGCCCTTGATGAGCCACGGGAACGTTTTGATGTTCTAAAGGAGTGTTTTCAGTCACAGTAATAGTCTATAAGAAGCGTCAACAACTATCCTAACTGCATTTATACTCGATAAAATCTGTTCGGATAAGAATCGTAACTGGATCGAACAATTGAGATCTTAAATTGCAGTTCGCCCCTAAATTATAGGACGAGATTAGCTTACCTCGCATAAGATATAGCAATCCCAGGTCATTCATAAAAATATTTTTTAAATAAACCACAGAGGCACAGAGGACACAGAGGTCAGAAAGAAGAGAGTTTTTCACGAAGTTATCCCCGATTGCTATATAGGGCGGAATACTTTGCAGATAATTGTATCTAAGGATATTCTGGGCATAAAATATGGCGTTTTAAATACATTAAACTACAGTAATATTATTTAAATTAGCAATGTCTTATTGGTATTTGTAGCAAGCCTTATTAGCAGTAATATGATGGAAGAAAGAGCTTATTGGTTAGCCTGGTCGCAGATCGAAGGTATTGGTGCAGTCTCGTTAAAAAAGATCGAGCAACATTTTGGTTCATTAAAAGAAGCTTGGAATGCTCCGTTAATGGCTTTTTCTCAAGTCGATGGACTAAATATTAAAAATGTAAATGCGCTACAGCAAAGAACCAAACAAGATCCAGAAGAACTGATTACCCGACATCTGAAGCAAAACCCACAATTTTGGACACCAGCAGATACTGCATACCCGCGACTACTACTAGAAATTCCTAGTCCACCACCTTTGCTTTACTACTCGGGACAGGTAGAACCGACAGAAAACCAGGGTATTAAGCCGATGATTGGTATTGTTGGCACGCGCAACCCAACTGAATATGGCAAACGCTGGACGAAAAAGATTACCGAGGCTTTAGTCAATCACGGCTTTGGTATTGTATCAGGTATGGCAGCAGGAATCGATACTGTAGCCCATAGTACCTGTCTACAAGCTAACGGTAGAACGATCGCCGTTTTGGGAACGGGAGTAGATCGAGTCTATCCTTACAGTAATCGTAATCTCCATCAACAGTTAAAAGAGGGGGGTTTGATTGTCAGCGAATATCCCAGTCAAACTCCACCAGATCGCGGTCATTTTCCCGCTCGAAATCGAATTATTGCGGGTTTGTGTCGGGCAGTGCTAATTATTGAAGCTCCCCAACGTTCTGGAGCTTTAATAACCGCTCGTTTTGCCAATGATTTTGGTCGCGATGTTTATGTATTACCAGGATCTTTAGACAATAAAAATTCTTTAGGATGTTTGGCACTATTAAATACTGGCGCGCACGTAATTTTAGGCGTAGAGAATTTGCTAGAGATGATGGGGACTATGCCCTGTTTGGATCGAATTGCGCCTACCCCCTCGAAGCCACAACCAGATCTTCAGCCAGAACTAAAATCTATTTACGAGCTGATCGAACTAGAGTCTGTTCCAATTGATGCGATCGCCAACAAGACGGAATTAAGCACTAGTGAAGTTTTATCTGCCCTCTCTCAACTGGAGATAATGGATTTGGTGGTTCAAGTACCAGGAATGCGCTATCAAATTAAGCAATAAAATTAATCGCAAACGGTAATATAATCGATGACAGCTTTGTATCACTTTGGGGATATTTTAGGCTGACTGGACAAAGGCGACATCTGCGCATGGACTAGGGATGCGTTCAGATACGAAATAAGTTATGGATAGGCTTGGGACTTTTAGAAGCCTTAATAGATAGAATAATGCCGTATAGATTCCCCATTTCGTCTGTAAAAGCGCACGGTAAACCGCATAAACGCTCGCGTAATTTCTCTGTTATTTTTGGGAACTCTACAAGGGTGGCTCTCTCTAGAAAAATAGTTACCAAGATGTTAATGTTCGATATTTGGTGCAGTTTAGTTTTAAAGCGTTTTTATCGCGGTCGGCGTTATTTATCCGTATCCGTTCTTTTTTTAGCATCGATCGCCACATTTTCAAAATTACAGCCGTTGAATGCTTTAGAAAGCTCCAATCGAACCCAGTCGAGCGATTGCGACACCCGCCGAAAATATTGCCATATTGCTATTTCAAAAGCCACTTTAGATACCAATTCAGATTTATTTGCTCAAGCCCAGACTGAAGATACGAATATTAACAATCGCAATAGTCCTATCCAAAATGATCTTCTAGAACAAATTGTAGTTAAAGATTTTAAAGTAGTTGGTAGCAGCGTATTTAGTCAAGAAGAGCTAGATAAAGCGATCGAACCCTATCAAAATCGTCTCTTAACTTTACCAGAACTATTTGAAGCTAGAAGCACGATTACCAAACTCTATACAGAACGCGGTTACGTTAGTTCGGGGGCTTATATTCCGCCTCAAGAACTGGATGATGGCACGGTAGAAATTACGGTATTAGAAGGAGAATTAGCAGAAATTAATGTTTCGGGGACAAAACATCTTTCTGACAACTATATTTTGTCTCGTATTGAAGCAGCAGCAGCAAAACCAGTTAAGGTAGACGATCTTTTGTCAGCCCTACAGCTACTACGCTCCGATCCTTTAATCGATAATGTTTCAGCCGAACTATCAGCAGGAGTTCGTCCAGGAACCAGCTTGCTCGATATTACTATTCAAGAGGCAGACGTATTTAATATTTCGACCAGCTTCAATAATAGTCGCTCTCCTAGCACCGGTTCCAATCAAAGGGCTATAGGTTTAAATCATGGTAATCTGTTCGGATTTGGCGATCGCTTTTACTTAGAATATGCTAATACAGACGGTAGCAACGGTATAGATGTCTCTTATGCTGTACCTTTAAACGCTAAAAACGGCACGATTAGAGCAGCCTATAGTAATAGTTTTAATGACATAGTTGAAGAGCCTTTTACGCCTCTAGACATCGAATCTGAGTCTCATTATTATGAACTAAATTTCCGCCAACCGATTTTACTCCAGGCAGATCGAGAGTTAGCTTTGGGTATGAGTCTGACAAGGACTAATAGTCAGACTCTTTTTGGAAACGAACGTCGTTCTTTATCTCGCGGTGCTGAAGAAGATGGAGAAACTAAAATTAGTGCGGTCAGACTGTTTCAAGAATTTACCAGTCGCAATAGCGAACAAGTGTTAGCTTTTCGTTCTCTGTTTAACATCGGAGTAGATGCTTTCGATCCTACAATTAATGATGGGGACGTGCCTGATAGCACCTTCTTATCTTGGCAAGGACAAAGCCAGTGGGTAAGAAGATTAGATGAAGATTTTTTGCTGCTGATACGAGGAAACATTCAGCTATCAGGAGGATCTTTAGTACCTATCGAGCAATTTAGGCTTGGTGGTGTCGGTAGTGTTAGAGGCTATCGTCAAGATCTTAGCTTGGGAGATAATGGTTTATTCGCCTCGGCCGAACTACGCATCCCCATTTTAAGATTTAGAGAAATTGATGGTTTGGTTCAAATTACTCCTTTCTTTGATATAGGAACAGTTTGGAATAGCGGAGATTTAGAAATTCAAAACTCTACCCTACCTGCTGTGGGTATCGGTCTAAACTTTTCTACAGGAACTAATTTTAATGCTCGTTTAGATTGGGGGATTCCCTTGACTGATGTAGATACTGGGGGAGATTCTCTACAGGAGGATGGAATTCATTTCTCTTTGGACTACAACTTTTTCTAAGTTTTATTTAGGTAATCTGAAGAAGCTAATAGCTAATAGCTAATAGCTTTTTTTGGTAAAGCTAGTTAGGCTTTAAAGTGCAATTAGTTCATCTATAGCGGTTTTACAGCATATCGAGCAGACATTTTATAATGTTCGCCAGCAGCAACCTCAATAATTTCATTGGCAGCATTAGCAGTCTCGACACAAACAAAGTTTAAATAGTCTTTGTCGCCTAAATCCGCCATTTTCGCCGAAATATCCGCACCAGGATTCCAGACAATCGCCGTCTTGCTATTAGTAGCTGTAATCTCAATCTTGCGCTCTAATGAAGAATCTTCGATAGTTAATGTTGATGGAACATCTAAATAAATGCGATCGCATTCCTCTGTAAAAGTAACCGAACCAGCCTGAGTTTTTTCTTTACCGCCCTCTACTTTATCTATATAGGTTTTATCTGCTAAACCTAATACCGCTACGTTATTAATATCGCCAATATGGAAGTAGCTATGTAAAGCTTGCGTAATTGTAAATGGCTGTTGCCCAGTGTTGTGAGTAATTAATTCAATAGTTAAAGATCTGCCAACGGTAATAGCGATCGCCAGATCGAAACTGTAATCCCAAACTTTCCTAGTTTCAGGTGTATCTACTAGCCCCATCGTTATTTTAGTAGCACCATCTTGAGTACTGACCACATCGCGCATTTGCCAGAAGCTATTGCGGGCAAAACCATGACTCGAACGCCCTTTGTCTTCAGGATCTGGACCAAACCAGGGCCAGCAAATTGGCGCACCACCCTTGATTGCCTTACCTTCTTGGTAGTAAGCTTTGCTGCTAAGAAACATTACCTCTGACTGGTTGACTGGCTTGAAAGATAATACCTGACCCGCATAGAGCGAAATAGTGGCTTGAGCGTGTTCGTTGTTTATCTCCACAACTGGAAAGCCACCCTTTCCCTCGACAAACTTTACCTTGTCGGCGATACCATAATCGGCGTTTAACTGTTGGATATTCATTTTTATACCTTGTTTGGTTTATGTGGATTGTAGTTACAAGCTAGATAGCCAAGCATCAAATAATAGTTGACAACTGCTAAATTACGACCAAATCATACTAAGCGATCGCCATCGACTTCAGTAAACCCTGAAACAAAGGTAGACCATCGGTACTACCGATCGCACTATCAGAAGCTCGTTCGGGGTGTGGCATCATGCCCAATACATTACCCTGTTGATTGACAATTCCCGCGATATTATTCATCGAGCCGTTAAGATTATGTTCTGGGCTAATTTCTCCAGAGGGGCTACAGTAACGGAATAATACTTGTTGACCATCTTCTAAAGCCTTCAAAGTATCGTTGTCGGCATAATAACAACCTTCACCGTGAGCCACGGGTAAAGTAATAACGTGGTTTTGATAATTTTCAGTCCAGAGTAAATCGTTGCGTTCGACTTTTACCGAGACGCGATCGCAAATAAAATGTAGTTTACGATTGCGAATCAATGCCCCTGGTAATAAGCCAACTTCTGTAAGGATCTGAAAACCATTACAAATACCCAAAACATATTTGCCCTGTTTGGCGTGTTCGATGATGCTACTCATTACGGGAGAAAATTGCGCGATCGCACCACAACGTAGATAATCGCCGTAGCTAAATCCTCCAGGAACGATAACTGCATCGAGATCGTGAATATCTGTTTCCTGATGCCACACCATGCGAGTCGGTACGGATAATATTCCTTGAGTCACCGTCCAAATATCGCGATCGCAGTTCGAGCCAGGAAAAACTATAACCCCAAACTTCATGTTATAAACTCCTCTAGTAAATTTTAAGCTGTAGCCAGTTCGGTCAGAGAGACTCCGCCGTAGAACGACGGAGCTTCCTCTAACTTCGTCAACAGTACCCCGCGCTAAAAGCACGGGGCTTGCGTTGACTTCGTTAATTCAAAGCGATAGTTTTCGATTACCGTATTTGCTAACAGGCGATCGCACATTTGGTCTAAATGTTGTTTTGCCTGTTCTTCATTGGTGGCGGTCAACTGCATTTCGATATATTTACCAATTCTGACCGACTCTACTTCGGTATATCCCATCTGCTGTAATCCCGATTCTACCGCCGTACCTGCGGGGTCTAATACTGAAGGACGAAGGGTAACGTAAATACGAGCCTGGTATTTGGTAGCCATGGAATTATCGATAATAATTACATAAAGTCAATAGTTTCTCCGATCTTATAGCCTTGTCTGGCATAAAAAAAATAAATTCAGCGATCGGCGATCGGTTACAGATAGATTGCCATATCAGTAGGGGTTCTCGGCTGAGAACCCTAACCAACGAACTACTTGCGAGCCAATCAGTTTAGATGTCTATCATATAAGTTCGTAAGACTATAGGATCGAGGCGTAAAATATATTTAGGTTCGATATAAATAGCAAATTTATGAAAACGCAGCGTACCCGTTCTCAAGAGCGGATTATGGAAATACTTCAAAATCTCAAGCGTTCTATTTCGGCTCAAGATCTCTATATTGAGCTGCGAAACCGCAAACAGGATATGGGTTTAGCCACGGTTTATCGTTCTTTAGAAGCTTTGAAACTTCAGGGGGAGGTTCAGGTAAGAACTTTGGCTAATGGTGAATCTGTCTACGGCTATATTAAAAGCGATCGCCATCATCTTACCTGCGTCAACTGCGGTACGTCAATTCAAATTGATGAGTGTCCCGTACATGATTTGGAAAAGCAGTTAGAAAAGTCTCACACCTTTAAGGTTTACTATCACACTTTAGAATTTTTCGGTTTGTGTCAAGAGTGCCATTAAAATGACGTTATGAAAACTCGATATAAGTGGACGGTAGCGGATTATCACCAGCTAGTTGCAACGGGCTTATTGGAGGGAAAATCTGTAGAACTTTTAGAAGGAGAACTCATTTCAATGAGTCCAGAGGGCGTACCCCACAGCTATACTAACCGCAGCGTTGCCGATTATTTAAGATCTCTTTTGAGTGATATAGCAATCGTTAGCGAAGCTCATCCAGTTACTCTCGATAACTCCGAACCCGAACCCGATCTGGCTATCGTTCGCTTACCTAAAGAAGTATATAAACAACATCATCCTTACCCCGAAGATATTTATTGGCTGATAGAAATATCTAATAAAACTTTAGATAAGGATTTAAAGGAAAAAACTATTACCTATGCCCGTAACAATATAGCCGAGTATTGGGTTATCGATCTTCCTCACAAAAAACTTTGGGTGTTTACCAAGCCAAAATTAGGAGGTTATAGCCAAACCCAAGAATTTACTACAGGTACAGTTAACCCTATATCTTTTCCTACAATCCCTATAGAAGTTAAGAATTTACTACTGTATCAAGATTAACCAGAAAATCTATTACTTTTTCCTTTATTACAAACGCTACAGAGTGTTTGCAAATTATTTATAGCGTTGCTTCCACCTTTAGAAAAAGGAATAATGTGGTCGATCTCTAATTCTGCCTTTTTAGCCGACACACCACAGTATACGCAACGATGATTATCCCTTCTCAATACGTCTACACGAGTTGCAGCAGGAATATAACGCGATCGCCTAGCTGCTTTTTTCTTCTTACTTTTTCTAGTACGTTTTGGTTTGGGGGAAGAAGCGAGGATCGATTCTCTAATCAATCCTCTAATCAGCTTTTTAAACGGATCGCTCATTACCAGTCTTGTACGGCTTGAGTAACTCCGTAAACAGCTATACCAACTACAGCACCTGCAACTATAATTTCGGTTGTTTTCAATGCAAATGCAGTTCCCACAACTGCTACGCCAACGCCACCAATTGTATCTGCTGTCACTTTACCTGCTAGTGCCCCTGCACCTGCTGCTAAGATTAATTCCATAATTTTTATCTGTATAATGTTTGAAAGTATTTTATAGCCTTTACAAGTATATTACAAATATTCAAATGAAACGCTCGATTTACAAGACAGTTAAATGCTTATTAATGTGAGTTCAGCTTAAGCTGAAACCCTTATTTAATCGAATTTAACAAATACTTTTTCTTGGAGATTTTTCAGGTATGGATTTCATACAGATCGCTTTTAGCTACCTTCACCCTTTAACTTTCTTATTCCGAACTGAGGTTTATTAGATCGATAGTTATCGATCGCAAATAGCTCTAACGGTTGTACTCACGCTCAATTTTTTTTAGATCTAATTCGACTGGATTATGTGGCTTGCGATCGCCATTATTATTTTGTGAAATTACAGACTGCACCCCTTCAATAGTAGAAATCATGCTACGCGGATCCATAAACATTACCTTGCTACTCTCGCTATTACCAATTTCCTTACCCATTTCTAAGTAGTTTTGCGCCAACAAAAACTGTAAGGCTTCATGAGCATTAGGATCGTTTTGCAGCTTCTCCATAACAATTCTCATTGCTTCGGCGGTAGCTTCCGCTTTAAGAATTTGCTCTTGACGTTCACCTTGAGCTTTTAAAATAATTGCCTGCTGTTCGGCTTCGGCTTTGAGGATTGCTGCTTTTTTAGCTGCTTCTGCCTGTAATAGTCGGGCTTGAGCATCACCTTGTGCGGAGTTAATTGCCGAGTCTCGATGTCCTTCTGAGGTTAAAATATTGGCTCGTTTTTGTCTTTCCGCTGCCATTTGCAGTTCCATCGAGTCTTGCACCGCCTTAGAAGGCATAATGTCTCGCAACTCTACTCTAGTAACTTTTACTCCCCAAGGATCGGTAGCAATATCTAATTCGCGTAATAAAATTTCGTTGATTTCTGTGCGAGCGGTAAAGGTTTGATCTAGCTCTAATTGACCCATTTCCGAGCGAATTTGAGTTAAAACCATGTTAACCATAGCATCACGCAAGTTTTCTACTTTGTAAAAAGCTTTGTACATATCCATGATGCGCCAGTAAACTACTGCATCTACGGTAATGCTAACGTTGTCACGAGTGATGCAGGTTTGGGGAGGAATATCTAAAACTTTCTCTCTAACGGTATTGCGATAGGCAACCTTATCGATAAAGGGAACGACAAAATTTAAGCCTGGTTCTAATTTCTTTTTATAGCTACCCAAACTTTCAATTAAATATTCTTCTTTCTCTTTAACAATTTTGACCGATCCTGCTAAGGTAGTAGAACCTAATAGTAGTAAGACTAGGGTTAAAAACTGTCCCATAATTTATTTATCCTAAATATTAATTAAATATTGCTTTAGTTATAACGTTTGTCTCAAAATTCAAGTCTTGCTTTATATAGTTTTGATTAGCCTTTGTCGAGCATTGCCAGAGGTAAAATAATCAGTGTATTTCCTTTTTTACCAACTACATATACAGCTTCGTTAGGAGCAATATCTCTGGTTTCATCGGCACATTTTGCTCTCCAAGAATTACCTTCATATAAAACTCTACCCGCGCTACCTGCGGGAATACCGCTAATTGCCGTAGCTTCCGAATCATCCCCCGTAATCGATATTCGGCGTTTGGGTGTAAACAAACGTCGCGAGAGAATAATTAATCCAGTCGAAAAAATCAGCCATAGACCCGTCAATACAGTATATTGTGACAGAAACAAAGATGCGATCGCCACTAACAAAGCAGCAATACCCATCATTAGGCTGACAAAAGCAGTAGGAAAAACCAGCTCCATCGAACAAAGAATTACCCCCACAATTATCCAGAAAAGAGTCGGATTAACCATAAACAGTTGAACCAGAGAAATAATTGGAATTTATAATTGGAAAGCTACACCAAACCATCAACCTTAATTTTAACTATATACATACGTTAAGATGCAGCTCATGGTAAATTGGCGTTCGTATAGGTTATTTATCTGTTCTGTAAGTCGTGATGTCGTGATGTTAGTCGTCCCAAAAGCGATCGTTATTTCGAGCGGTCGGATTTATTATCAATTATACATTTGTCAATAGAGTTAAATGAGCTAATAACTCGTTGATGATGACCGTTGACAGAATTAAAAAAAGTTAACTAAAGCGCGATCGCTATTTCTGTTGAGATTATACCTCGTGTAGCTTGTCTAACGATTTCGATCTTTAGTATATAAATAAGAGTTATATTTTATTAGTCATGATGTCGATGGCGATCGATACTGCTTTTTATCCCACTAAATACAGTTTTTAGTATTTGTAGATAGTAAAATAAACAAATGTAAAGACACACATTAGCGTTTTATCTATTAGAAAAAATAGTTATAAAGGATGCTTTTAAAATTGCCAAGACAAATTTCTATCTTCAGCTATAAACTATAAAGATTGCTAATTTACTAGACTAGTTTTAATAACGTAAATTTCTCTACCTATAATTTAAGATGTGCAGTTGAATGAGGCAAACATCACTAGAGCAGATTTCCAACCTTTGGTTAAGACGATACATTTTAATAGGATATGCAGCCAAAGGAACTGTCTATTTATTAATAGGTATATTAACAGTCCAAGCAGCTATATTTAAACAAGAAGCTGCGGGTACTTATCTTAGTCTGAGTTTTCTTGCCAGCCAGCCTTTAGGAAAGTTGCTAGTTTCATTGTTAGCGGTTGCTCTGATGGGATATGTATTAAGAAGAATATTTCAGGCGATACTCGTTCCTGGAAATGCCAATCCTTCGAGCTGGAAATGTCAATTTAAAAGGATTGGCTATCTTATGAGCGCGCTAAGCTACACTGGTGTGGCATATACTGCTTTTAATATAGTTCGGCAGTCGGGAGAAGACGACAATACTATTGAAGATTTAGCTAACGAACTGTTCGACCTACCTATAGGAGAATGGTTGGTTTTCTTTGGCGGAATTGCCGTTATAACTGTAGGTATTTCCTATGTTTATGGAGCTTATTCGGGTTCTTACATCAGTGAATTTGACTCTAGCGAGATCGATCGCCGTTTAGAAAAGTGGACGAGAAGAATTGGCAAATTGGGTGTAGCTGCCAGAGGTGTTTCTTTTATTCTGACTGGTATTTATTTAATTCAAGCAGCTATTATTGGTAGTTCAGAACTGGCAGGAGGTTTGCAAAATGCTTTTCAAGTGTTGGCTAGTCAGCCTTTTGGTCAACTATGGCTGGGAATAATTGGTATGGGTTTTATAAGCTACGGACTATATATGTTTGTCGCTACTCGATATCGACGTTACGCAGTTAGATAAATGATAATTGGTAAAAAATTTATGCTGAATAGAAGATCATTTACGGCGATCGCCTGTACCTTGGCGGTATCTGGTGGCTGCGTTAACACTACCAAAGCGATCGAACGAGGCTATTTAGTATCTACGGCAGAAATAGTCGAAAACGCTGACAGTTTTGTCGGACAATCTATTTCAGTACGTAACGATATTATCGAAACTATAGGAACGAACGGTTTTATCTTAGACCAAGACAGTGTATTAAATGGCGAAGCTATTTTAGTAATAGATCCATCCCAAACTTCCATAACTGTTTCTAATACTGAAACCCCCGAAGTTATAGTTAGTGGGACGGTAGAAAAGTTGAATTTAACTGAATTAGCTCAAAATAATTTAAATCTCGATCGCGATCTATACAGTCAATATGAAGGAAAACCAGCGGTCGTTGCTACTTCAGTAATCTTATCTCCCGACCCAGAAGATCTGACCAAACAGCCTGAACTGTATTACGATCGCCCGTTGGCTATTCAAGGAGAGGTTGATGACGTAGAAAGTTATGGCGTGTTTGAAATAGACGAAGAAGCAGCTTTTGGGGGAGAGGATTTAATAGTAGTGCAAGTAAAACCCATCGAACTAGAAGAAGAGCAAAACGTAATTATTTATGGCGTATTGCGTCCATTCATCGCCGAAGAATTGAAGCGTGATTACAATTTTGATTGGGATTTGGCGACTCAAAAACAGTTAGAAACTGAATACGATCGCAAACCAGTATTTGTAGCCGAAAGAATTGAGTTGCAATAAATATAATTGTCGTCCCGTTTTACAGCAATTGAGTCGATCGTGCTTAACAATATCAATCGGTAGATGTCAGTATTTAATCGCTCGGCTATGGTAGAGGACAATTTTTAAGTTAAAAATAATGTCTGCTAAACAATATCGATGGCTAGCGGGGAAAGCTACTACCAATACAATCGAGCGATTTACTCAATCGGCAAAAGCTATACCGACTAAAGCATGGCAAGAATGGATCGCCTCTCTAGCACTTGGTTTGGGAATATGCGCGCTAATTATGTTTATTGCTACTGGCTGGGCGATGAATGCTAAAGGTTTACAGGCTTGGGACGAGCAAGCATTACCAATAATCACCCAACATTTTCCGATGAGTTTTGATAAGGGAGTTACTTGGCAATCTCCTGGTAATTTGGTGGGTATGCTGCCAATAGTAATTGCCTTTGCAGCCCTGACTTCTTGGTTTTCGCGACCCTTAATTGCAGCGACTACAGTGGTTGCCTATATCTTGCAGTTTGCTATTGTTTGGATAGGTTGGGGAATGTGGAATCGCGATCGTCCCGACCTAATTGCCGATGGATTGGCAGCACCAGGACTACATTCGTTCCCTTCTGGTCATGCGGTAGTAGTAACCACGGTTCATGGCTTTTTGTTTTATCTTTGGTTTAGAGCGTCTCGTAGCTGGTTAGAACGTTTAATCGTCGTGCTTTTTGCTATTACCTGGATCGGTTTGATTTCCATGTCACGTTTGGTATTGGGCGCACACTGGCCGAGTGATGTCATTGCTGGTTTGGCGATCGCTATAATCTGGTTGTTTTTTGTAATCTTAGCGGTTCAAAAAGCTGAAGTGTATATCAAACGGCAGTAAGCTGTCACGCATTTACTTCGATTGTTATGGCTGACTAGGAGACTGGGAGACTGGGAGAAGGTTTGATGGTTTGTTATCTAATTCAAGAATATACAATTTAAAACAATAAAAATGGCATCAGACCATTTTTGTCTAATGCCGAGTAACTTTCCTTGGTATTGGATGATTTAAAGCTAATAATCTGTGTTTAAGAATGATCCCAGTCAGGTTTAATAGATTTACGATGGTTTAGATAGCGATCGATTGACATCGCCGCAATACAGCCATCACCAGCAGCTACAACCGCCTGTTTGTAAGGAGTATTACGAATGTCGCCGATTGCCCAAACACCAGGAACGCTAGTAGACATATCATCATTTACTTTTACACCACCATCAGGATTGTATTCAACCTGATCCCCTGCAAAGTCGGTGATTGGTTTAGAACCGTTTTGATAGACAAAAACTCCTTCCACATCTAAAGATAAAGGTTCGCCTGCATCTTTCTGCTTCACTTTAACTCCCGTTACCCCCGCATCATTACCTTCAATTACGGCTAGACGAGAGCGTCGCCAATGCTTGACGTTAGACATGGTTAGCAAATCCTGAGCGTGATAATCATCTTGACCAGGATCTTTGAAAGTTATCCAATGAACCTTAGAAGCAAACTTAGTTAAAAATTGAGCTTCCTCTACGGCTTCTTGGTTTAAACCGACTACCGCTACTTCGCGATCGCGATAGAATGCCCCGTCGCACGTAGCGCAATAGCTAACGCCACGCCCCAAAAATTCTGACTCTCCTTCAAAAGATGCTCCACTACGTCCCATCGCCCCAGTAGCTAGAACTAAAGATTTGCCGACAAAAGTACCTTCTGGCGTATAAACCTTTTTCATTTCACCACTAACATCAATCCCAAAAACCTGAGCGCGTTGATAAACAGTGCCGTATTCAACTGCCTGATTTCTCATATCATCTAGCAGTTTTTCTCCACTCATCTCGCCCAATACTCCAGGGTAGTTAGCAATCTTGTGGGTGATAGCCAACGCTCCTACTGCGGGATTTTTATCTAAAATAACAGTTTTGAGATTGGCTCTTGATGTATAGAGCGCACAGGTGCAGCCCGCAGGCCCTCCTCCAATAATAACAACATCAAATTCTTGTGTTTCCAAAATGCCAATCTCCAGTCGCTCGTTAGACTATTAATATGTATATTATCTAGGATACCTCTGCTGTGGCTCTGGTTACAAATATTCTAGTTAAAAATACGTACTTTTGTGACAAGATTGTAATATTATTAGTATTTCTTTAAATCACTTAGAACCGCTTCGCGGTCAGCCATGAGCAAGCAACTAAAATTCCGCGCCGTTAGCTCTTAGCTAGTCCGTTCGGTGTTACCACCTTTTACCCAACCTTCTTGACCATTCCAGGGAAGCCTGACTCGTTGCCATTTGCCGTCGGCAGAATCTTCTAAAATGATAATAGTAGCATCAGCACCAATACCCCCAATTCTATCTGCATCTACACTAGGTTCGCTTCTCAGGCTTAATCCTTCTGGCCAAGTAACTACAGCACGATAAGCATTGGGGGGAAGTTCTGATTCAACAACTTCTTCTGGTTCGGCTTCGGCTTGTTCTGATGTAATGTTTGATTCTAAAGGTTCTATATCAATATCATCTGCTGGTTCGGTTGCGGATTCTGGAGATGCTGTTACCTCTGGAAAATTAGGCTTTTTAGGTAAGACAGACATCTTTTGATAGTAGGCATATATGGCCGCACCAGAAACTCCAGCAATTAAACTAATGCCAATAACAAAGCCTAAGATAAACTGGATGGTAGCCGACAGACGCTGGAAAAAAATAGATTTAGTCATCTCTAACTCAGTTGACCCGCAATGCGATCGTTTAAATCATTATTTTGAGAAGCTAGACGAGCTTTTCCTGCTGCTACCCACTGTTGCAAATATTCTATTTGCTCTTGGGCAGTTTTTGCTAAAGGAACTATTTGGCTAGCAGCTTCTAAAATATCATCGGTGGTAAAGTCACGATTTTGACTAAAGCCAATGTGCATTGCCTCGATAATAGTTTGCTCGATCTCCGCCCCAGAGAAGTCTGGTGTCTCATATGCTAACCGCTTGGCATCATAATTGCCTATACTATGAGGGCGTAATTTGGCTAAGTGTACCTTAAAAATTGCTTCTCTTTCTGTTTGATTGGGTAATCCGACAAAAAATATTTCATCGAATCTTCCCTTTCGCAGCATTTCTGGTGGCAAAGTACGAATATTATTAGCCGTAGCCACTACAAATACGGGACTTTTCTTTTCTGCTAACCAAGTAATAAACGTCCCAAAGACACGACTGGTAGTACCAGAATCGCCTTTTCCGTCTAAGCCAGCAAACCCTTTGTCAATTTCATCGATCCAGAGGATACAGGGAGCGAGAGCTTCGGCTAGTTCGATAGTTTGACGAGTACGAGATTCTGATTCCCCTACTAAACCTGCAAACAAACGCCCTACATCCAAACGTAGTAAGGGTAAATGCCAGTGATGAGCGATCGCTTTTGCTGTTAGAGATTTCCCCGTTCCCTGTATTCCTACTAATAATAGTCCTCGCGGATTTGGTAAGCCATAGGCTCTAGCCTGTTCGCTAAATGCCCCGCCACGACGTAACAACCAGCTTTTAAGATTGTCTAGTCCACCGATGTCGGAAATTTGTTCGGTAGCGGGATAATAGTCTAAAATTTGTGTCTGACGGATTGAAGAGCGTTTTTCTTCGAGAACTAACTCAACATCATCTGGTTCGAGCTTACCATTAGTGGCGATCGCTTTTGTTAAAACTCTTTTAATTCGTTCTAGAGAAAGTCCTTGGGCTGCTCTTACCAGTTCGTCCAATAGCGGTACAGATAATTTTTGAGTCGATATTAAACGTTCTATTTCTGTCCTGATTTCTGGTGCGGTAGGTAAAGCAAATTCGACTACGGTAATTACCTCGCTCAGTTCGTTAGGAATTTTAACCTGGGGGGCAATGATAATAATATTTTTGGGCTGCGATTTGAGTGTTCGCGCCAAATTGCGTAATTCACGAGAGATAGCAATGTCTTCTAAAAAACGCTGAAAATCTCGTAGAATAAATACTCCGCCTGCATTTTCGGGCATTCTGGTAATAAACTCTAATGCCTGCAAAGGATTACGCTTACCAAAACCTGCATGGTTGGGATTTTCTTGATAGCCATTAACAAAATCCCAGATATAAACATTACGTCTACCTAATTTCTGAGTCACAGAGGCGATCGCTTTTTCGGCTCTTTCTTCTTCGTTAGTCGGCAGATAAATTAGCGGATAACAGGCTCGTAATAAAAGAGAAAACTCTTCGTCAAAATTCATTATTACAATTATTTTATTGCTGGTTATTTAAAAATTATCTTATTCTTAAATATAAGCTTGATGTTAACTAGCTGCGCTCAAAATTGTTGGTCTTCAACTTTTAACCGTTAACAATTCAACTAAATAATCGATCTAAACCACCGCAATCGCCCTTTTATCCTAAATTTGCTTAATGCCTCAAATAGACTATCTACGCATCAGTTTAATCGATAAATGTAATTTTCGTTGTCAGTATTGTATGCCAGAGGGGTCGAAACTAAGTTATCTTCTCAACCCTGAACTATTGACCAATCGAGAAATTCTTTCTCTGCTGCGGGATGTTTTTATTCCTCTTGGCTTTACTAAGTTTCGTCTTACTGGCGGAGAACCTTTATTGCGTCCAGGGCTAGTAGATTTGGTAAGAGATATTACAGGGTTAGATGAAACTGAAGATTTGGCTTTAACTACAAATGCTTTTTTGTTAGAAAATTTAGCACAACCGCTTTACGATGCGGGACTCAGACGAATTAATATTAGTTTAGATTCTTTAAATCCTGAAACTTTTGACCAAATTATCGGTAATCGAGGGCGCAGTCGCTGGCAGCAAACTTGGTCTGGTATATTAGCAGCACATCGGGTTGGCTTTAACCCTTTAAAGCTTAATGTGGTCGTAATTCCTGGTCTAAATGATACTGAAGTACTAGACCTTGCCGAGCTAACGATAAAACGTCAGTGGCACGTCCGTTTTATCGAATTTATGCCCATTGGTAATCCCGAACTATTTGGCGACAAAGCCTGGATCGATTCTGAAGAGTTACGTCGTCAAATACGTGAAAAATGGGGACTGGTTGAATCAAACGTCAGAGGTAACGGTCCTGCGGATGTATTTCAAATTCCTGATGCTAAAGGAACTTTGGGCTTTATTTCTCAGATGTCTGAATGTTTTTGCGATCGCTGCAATCGCATGAGATTATCGGCAGATGGTTGGTTGCGTCCCTGTCTGCTCAATGAAACTGGTCAAATAGATTTAAAAACCGCCTTGCGTAACGGGGTAGATCCTGTCGAATTGCAAGCGCAGGTAGCCAAACTATTGGTACTCAAGCCCGAAATTAATTTTAAAGATCGGGACTCTGGTACTAATGGAAACTACACTCGTACCATGTCCCAAATTGGTGGATGAACTACATTTAGCATTTAGCATTTAGCATTTATCAGCTTTAATGTTCAATGTTCAATGAAAAATGATTTAAGCCATCCGTGAATAGTACTCAACAACAAGTAGTTCATTTACTTGTAGAGCAACCCATTCGCGTTCGACTACGCCATTTACTTTTCCTGTAAAAGTGTTTTTATCAAATTCTAAGTGACTGGGTAAGTTGGCTAAACCAGGATACTCCATGTTAGTTTCTACCAGTTTGCGAGAGCGATCGCGATCTCTTACTTTAATTACGTCTCCAGGACGACATTGATAACTTGCAACATCTACTACGCGATCGTTTACTGTAATGTGTCCGTGGTTTACTAACTGTCTTGCACCAGGAATAGTACCAGCCATACCCATACGGAAGATCGTATTGTCTAAACGCATCTCCAAAAATTCTAATAAAATCTGTCCTGTAGAACCAGCTACTCGACGAGCTTTACGAACATAACGTACTAGCTGCTTTTCGGTAACTCCGTAGTTGAAACGCAGCTTTTGCTTTTCTTCTAGGCGAATAGCATATTCAGAACGTTTACGACGACCCTGACCGTGTTGTCCTGGGGGATAAGCCTTACGCGCACTCTTTCTAGTTAAACCTGGTAGATCGCCCAAGCGACGAACGATCCGCAAACGCGGACCTCTATAGCGAGACATATATTATTTCCTCTCTAAATTGCAGTGACAAAATATCTCCAAATATATAATTATACATTAACTGTATTGAAAACATCATCAATAAAAAAAGTGAGTTAGCCACAACCAACTCACTGCCGAAAGTATCGGTCTTGAATGTTCAATTTTAGCTAGCTTTTACAAAGCTAACGTCACGGTCTTTAGTTGCCCAGAACATATTGTGAATTTTTTCTACCGCTTCCATTAATTCGTTAGCGTGTTCGGTGCTAACTTCTACTTTACAAGCAGAACATAGTTTAGCAGCTTTCCAAAAAGTATCGTGAAGATCGGGATATTTTTCTAAATGAACGGGCTTAAAGTAGTCTGTCCAAAGAATTAATAAATCTTCTTTAGTTTTTTGAGCCTGTTCTTCTTTAATCGCAACATAGCGACTAAGAGTATTATGATAACTAATCATTGCTGACTTGTCGCCAATTTCTGGATGCTCTAAGTCGAGAATTTTCTTAGTCATGGAAACAACAGCCTCTGCTGTAATACGAGCAGAAGCGGGGTCGTATACACCACAAGGACCGTCGCAATGTGCGTGAACTTCTGGTGCTGGGAAAAGATTTTTGATTTGAGAGATAATTTGTTTTAACATCATAGTTTACGGTGTTCGTTTGATTTATGCTTTGGTGAGCGAATCTTACTGGGAACAATAATTTTAGATTAAGGTCATTTTTCAATGCCTAAAAAGACATAGATCGTCATTGCATTTAGCATTTATCGGCTTTAATACTCGCTCGTTCAATGTTCAATGTTTAATGATTGGTCATGACAGATCTTTTTCCCTATCGATTTTTAGCTTAGTTCGATTTTGGGTTAGTTTGCAAGAGCGATCGTTTTTAGTTCTTATAAAAGCTTTTCTAAAAGAGCAAAAGCGATCGCGATCTTAGCTAACCTCTAATTATTACCGGCTGGATTGACCTTATCGACAACGCTGAGGCTACCGTCTTCTCCAACTTGCCAAACGTCATAACTACCGACAACATCGCCGTTTTCATCGATGTCAACATTACCACTTGCTCCCTGGTAGTTGATGTCTTCTCCCTGACGGACAAGCTCCATTGCTTCACAAGCATCGCTAACTTCTACACCAGGTGCGTTAGCTACTTCCAGAATGTTATCTCTAATTCCTTCACCCGTGTTAGCATCGCTCGCCTCTGCTGCTAACATCATTAAAACCGCAGCATCCCAGTTATGAGGAACAAAAGCAGTTAGTTCTTTTCCAGTTTTTTCGTTCCACAATGCCGTAAAGTCTCCTAAAGCTTGACCATCTGACCCAGGTACAGTTCCCAACGCACCTGCAATAATCGATTTACCATCGGCAGTTTGACCTACCTGACGTACAAAATCATCGGAATATACTCCATCAGTTAGCAAAACAGTTGTGTCATCGAGATATCCGTTTTCAAATGCTGACTTGAGTAACACACTACCAGTTTCGGCGTATAAAACTGCTGCAACCGCATCGGGATTATTTTCAAAAGCTGCTTTAGCTTCACTATCTAAAGTAGTTGCTTTAGGATCGTAGCGTACGGGTTGACCAACAATGTTGCCACCATCAGCTTTAAAAGCTTCTACAAACTGTTGTTCAAAACCCACTCCGTAGTCATTGTTGATTGCTACAGTAGAAACATTTGCAAAACCTTGCTTTTCTGCCAGTGCTGCTAAAGCCTGAGATTGATATGTATCGGGTGGAGCGGTGCGCGCCCAGTAGCCGTCAAATTCGCCATTTTGCGCCCTTTCGGTGAATACTGGACTGGTACTACCAGGAGACACCATCATGACGTTATTACGTACTGCTACATCTACTGCTGCTCCAGAAACGCTACTAGCAAAAGCTCCGACTACTCCAGCTACTCCATCAACTTCTGCCAGCTTGGTCATTGCCGTACTACCCGCACTAGGATCGGTTTGACTATCTTCGTTAACTAGACTGACAGAAGCTTCATTAACTCCACCGCATTCGTTAATTGTATCTACGGCTAACTGCACCGCAGCAGGCCAATTCTGTCCGATCGAAGCCAGATCCCCCGTCGTCGGAGCTAAACTACCTAATTTCAGACCGCTATCAGCCGACTCTCCTCCTCCTCCCTGACAGGAAGCAAGCAATACACCAGTACCTAAAGACATTAGCGCGAAGATTACTTTGGAGTTAAAGCGATGTTCGGCTGTTTTGCGATCGCCTGAAAAAAATACCCAATTAAAACATTTCATATTTGAATAGTCGTATTCCTATCTAGGTTTAATAGATTGGAATTGTACTCGATAAATCAAATACGATCCGCATATTTAACTATAAAAATTATTAAAGATGCTTTTCTTAATACGGAGAGGGGGGGATTCGAACCCCCGATGAAGTTTACACCCCATAACTCCTTAGCAGGGAGCCGCTTTCAACCGCTCAGCCACCTCTCCAGGTTGCTTGTCGCTCATCGATTTTGAATTATAACAGATTTATTTCGGTCGATGGTAAGATTTAAAAAAATTATGTCATAATTTAATTTTTATTAAAGATCTTCCTGAGCAAAATTAAAGTAACCTGCTGCAACTCCTGTATTAAAATTCTGATGGATTCATAGTCGCGATCGCTGCCAAGGTAATAATATTCGATCGACATTAGTTAAAGATGATTAAATACATGACAAAATCGAATGCGATCGAAAGTAATAAATAATAGACCACAAAGCTAAACCAGACCACCTAAAATACTCTACGATTCGGTTCTAAATTTTACCGAATCAGCATGGGAAGGTAATCCTTCAGCAGAAGCTAAAATTTGAATCGTACTGGACATCTTTTTCAAAGCAGTTGGTGAGTATTGAATCAAACTCGAATGCTTCATAAAGGTTTCTACACCTAGTGCCGAAGCGTAACGGGCTGCTCCTGAAGTTGGCAGAGTATGATTTGGCCCTGCTAGGTAGTCTCCTGTAGCTTCAGGGGTAGAGTTGCCGAGAAAAATCGCTCCTGCATGACGAATCTGTTCGAGCAGCTCCCAAGGTTCTGCTATTTCCAGCTCTAAATGTTCTGGGGCGAATAGATTTGATAGTTCTGCTGCTTCTACCAAAGAATCTACGACGACGATCAAACCATAATTGGCGATCGCTTTTTCGGTCAAAGTTTTACGAGGGTGATTCTCTAGCTGTTTACTGACTTCCTGCTGTACTTCTTGAGCGAGATTATAATCTGTAGTAATTAGGATTGCTGCTGCCATCGGATCGTGTTCTGCTTGAGCTAACAAATCCGCAGCTACATATACTGGATTAGCCTGCTCGTCAGCAATTACTAATACTTCCGAAGGCCCTGCTAATGAATCAATACCTACAGTACCGTAAACCATTTTTTTAGCTAAGGTTACGTAAATATTTCCAGGCCCTGTAATTACATCTACCTTGGGGATAGTTTCTGTCCCGTAAGCTAAGGCACTTACCGCCTGCGCTCCCCCAATCCGATAGATCTCTTCGACTCCCGCTTCTTGCGCTGCTACCAATACCGCAGGATTTATTTTACCGTCAGCTCCTGGAGGCGTTACCATCACGATATGAGGAACTTTTGCTACCTTTGCAGGAATAGCGTTCATCAGTACGGTACTGGGATAAGATGCCCGTCCTCCTGGTACGTACAGCCCTGCTCTATCTACTGGGGTGTAGCGTTTGCCTAAAACGACATCATCTTCTTCAAACTGTACCCAAGATTTAGGGATTCTTTGACGGTGAAAGGCTTCTATTTTCTGACAGGCTACCTGAATAGCACGAAGTAAATCTTTAGATACCTGCTGATAGGCAGCGTCTAACTCCGAGCCTCTAACCCTTAGCTGTTCGGCGGTATACGTCTGTCGATCGAATTTTTTGGTATACTCTAATAAAGAGCGATCGCCATTTTTCCTAACCTTCGTGACGATTTCTCTCACCACATCTTCTTTTGGCTGAATATCGTCACCATTATTGCGATCGCCAATACGTTTTAATTCAGTTTGTGCCTCAGCTTGCCGATCGATTATTCGCAGCATCGAGATACCCATATCGTTTTAAGCTATTACTCAGTCTATTATATAAATCTTTACAGTCAGAAACTATATCCCTAGCTTAACGTGAATCTATAATTCATTGCTTTTTTAACGCGACAAACAAACTGCTTTTATTCTTGACATTAATCTTAAATAGTTGTTATAGTGTAAAATCCAATTATATATGTATTTCCAAATTTACTTTACAACGCAAATCTGTTTAAAAAACTGTGGCTAACTCAAAATCGGCAATCAAACGTATCAGAACAGCAGAACGCAATCGACTACGTAACAAAACGTACAAATCTGCCATTAAAACTCTTACCAAAAAATATTTTAGCGCGGTCGAGACCTATACAGCCGAACCTACTCCAGAGAACATGGAAACAGTGAAGCAATCTATGTCCGCAGCCTACAGTAAAATTGATAAGGCAGTTAAGCGTAAAGTTCTCCATCGTAATAATGGAGCGAGAAAAAAATCGCGCATAGCCAAAGCGATCGAACAGAAAACGGCTGCTTAGATTTGAGTAAAGCGTCAATGGTAGCGTTGGTCAGAGCAATTTAACCGACGCACAGTAGACAAGCCGAAACAAGCTAAAAAATAAGCAATACACAATACACCAAGTATAAATGCAGCTAATAGATACCCATGTTCACATCAACTTTGATGTTTTTCAAGGGAATTTAAATTCGTTAAAGCAACGTTGGCAAGAAGCAGGTGTAGTTCATTTAATACATTCTTGTGTAGAACCAAAGGAATTTCAGGGAATACAGTCCATAGCGGATCGTTTCCCTGAATTGTCGTTTGCAGTTGGTTTACACCCTCTAGATGTTGATAAATGGCAAGAAAATACCGCCCGAGAGATAGAAGATTTAGCCAGATCGGATCGTCGAGTGGTGGCGATCGGGGAAACAGGGTTAGACTTTTATAAAGCCGATAACCAACAAAAGCAAATTTTAGCTCTACAAGAACAATTAAAAATAGCCAAAAAACTCGATATACCAGTAATTATTCACTGTCGCGATGCAGCAGCGATCTTAAGAGAAGTATTAGCGGACTTTTGGCGAAAAGAAGGTTCGGTAAAAGGTGTTATGCACTGTTGGGGAGGAAATGAAGAAGAAACACAGTGGTTTCTCGATTTTGGTTTTTATATCAGCTATAGCGGAATTGTTACGTTTAAAAATGCAAAACAGGTTCAAGCAGCAGCAAAAACAGTTCCAAGCGATCGCTTACTTATCGAAACCGACTGTCCTTTTTTAGCTCCCGTACCCAATCGAGGTAAAACTAATGAGCCTTCCTATGTGCTGCACGTAGCCGAACAAATTGCCCAACTACGCCAAACGTCTTTGGAGGCGATCGCAGAAACTACCACAGCTAATGCCTGTCGTTTATTTGGTATTCAATTACAAAAATAATATATCTAGTTTTCTTAAAACGCCAGTTTGTATAAAGAAGCGAACCAGTAAAACCCAGTAAGAATAACATCTTCATGAATAATTTGACTTACAATCTGCTACCAGACTTAATTGAGATTCAAAGATCTAGTTTTCGATGGTTTCTCGAAGAAGGATTGATTGAAGAGCTTAATAGTTTTTCCCCGATCACCGACTATACAGGGAAGTTCGAGCTACATTTTATGGGTGAGAACTATCGGTTAAAAGAGCCGAAGTACTCGATGGAAGAAGCCAAACGTCGTGACAGTACCTATAACGTACAGGTATATGTCCCTACCCGCTTGATCGACAAAGAAAGCGGTGAGATTAAAGAAATGGAGGTTTTCATCGGCGATTTACCGTTGATGACCGATCGCGGAACTTTCATTATTAATGGTGCAGAGCGAGTAATCGTCAATCAGATCGTGCGATCGCCTGGGGTATATTACAAAGCGGAAACCGATAAAAATGGTCGCCGTACCTATTCTGCTTCGTTAATTCCCAACCGTGGCGCGTGGCTGAAGTTTGAAACCGACAAAAACGGTTTGGTTTGGGTCAGAATTGATAAAACTCGTAAACTTTCGGCGCAAGTCTTGTTAAAGGCGATCGGTTTGAGCGATAACGAAATTATGGATGGAATTCGCCACCCCGATTTTTATCAGAAGACCTTAGATAAAGAAGGTAATCCTAGTGAAGAGGAAGCACTACTAGAACTGTATCGTAAGCTGCGACCTGGTGAACCTCCTACAGTAAGTGGCGGACAGCAGTTATTAGAATCTCGTTTCTTCGATTCCAAACGCTACGATTTAGGACGGGTAGGACGTTACAAACTCAATAAAAAGCTACGTCTTACCGTTCCCGATACTACTAGGGTTTTAACCACTACTGATATTCTGTCAGCGGTGGCATATTTAATTAACCTAGAGTTTGACGGCGGAAGTACTGACGATATCGACCATTTAGGAAATCGTCGCGTGCGTTCTGTTGGGGAACTTTTACAGAACCAGGTTCGCGTCGGCTTGAACCGTTTAGAAAGAATTATTCGCGAACGGATGACGGTTAGTGAAGCTAACAGCTTGACTCCCGCTGCATTAGTCAATCCTAAGCCTCTGGTAGCAGCAATCAAAGAATTCTTTGGTTCTTCTCAGCTATCACAGTTTATGGATCAAACCAATCCTCTGGCTGAGTTAACTCACAAACGCCGTCTATCTGCTTTGGGACCTGGCGGTTTAACTAGAGAAAGAGCGGGCTTTGCGGTACGAGATATTCACCCAACACAGTACGGTCGGATCTGTCCTGTAGAGACTCCTGAAGGACCAAACGCTGGTTTGATCGGTTCATTGGCAACCTATGCGCGGGTAAATCCTTACGGCTTTATTGCTACTCCTTACTACCGAGTAGATAGTGGTCGCGTACTCAAAAACGAAGATGTAGTCTATCTGACTGCGGACGAAGAAGACGATATGAGAGTTGCTCCTGGAGACGTGGCAACCGATGACGATGGCTACATCTTAGGAGAAAGTATTGCGATTCGTTACCGTCAGGAATTTTCAACTTGCGATCCAGAAGAAGTAGATTACGTCGCTATTTCTCCCGTACAGATTGTTTCGGTAGCAACTAGCTTGATTCCCTTCCTCGAACACGATGATGCTAACCGCGCTCTAATGGGTTCTAATATGCAGCGTCAGGCTGTACCTTTATTGCGTCCAGAACGACCTTTAGTGGGAACTGGTTTAGAAGCTCAAGCAGCCCGCGACTCAGGAATGGTAGTCGTTTCTCGTACTCACGGTATCGTGACCTACGTTGATGCGGAAGTTGTCAGAGTCCGAGTAGAAGAAGGTAATAACGGTTTATATGCTCCCGAACCAGGACAGGAAATTACTTACAAGCTACAAAAATATCAGCGTTCCAACCAAGATACCTGTTTGAATCAACGTCCCCTGGTATATGCAGGAGAAGATGTTGTTCCAGGTCAGGTGCTGGCAGATGGTTCTTCTACCGAAGGTGGCGAATTAGCGTTAGGTCAAAACGTAACGATCGCCTATATGCCTTGGGAAGGGTACAACTACGAGGACGCGATTCTAATCAGCGAACGTTTGGTTTATGACGATGTTTACACTAGTATTCACGTCGAAAAGTTTGAAATAGAAGCCAGACAAACTAAGTTAGGTCCAGAAGAAATCACTCGCGAAATCCCTAACGTCGGTGAGGATGCTCTACGCAATTTAGACGAACGAGGCATTATTCATATCGGTGCTTGGGTAGAAGCGGGAGAAATTTTAGTTGGTAAGGTAACTCCCAAAGGAGAATCAGATCAGCCACCTGAAGAAAAACTACTGCGAGCCATTTTTGGTGAAAAAGCTAGAGACGTAAGAGATAACTCCCTACGAGTACCTAACGGTGAAAAAGGACGGGTTGTCGATGTTCGCGTCTTTACTAGAGAACAGGGTGACGAACTACCTCCTGGAGCAAATATGGTAGTACGGATTTACGTAGCCCAAAAACGTAAAATCCAAGTGGGAGACAAAATGGCTGGTCGCCACGGTAACAAAGGGATTATTTCTCGGATCTTACCTATTGAAGATATGCCTTACCTACCTGATGGTTCGCCGATTGATATTGCTCTTAATCCTCTAGGTGTGCCTTCGCGGATGAACGTCGGACAGGTGTTTGAGTGTCTGTTGGGCTGGGCTGGAGAAAACCTAGCTACCCGCTTTAAGATGATGCCTTTCGATGAAATGTACGGTAAAGAGGCATCGAGGGAAACTGTTCACGGCAAGATTCAGGATGCTGCTCGTAAACCTGGAAAATCTTGGGTATACGATGAAGAAAATCCAGGCAAAATCCAGGTATTTGACGGACGGACTGGAGAACCATTCGATCGCCCCGTAACCGTAGGTAAAGCCTATATGCTGAAGCTGGTTCACCTAGTAGACGATAAGATTCACGCTCGTTCTACAGGCCCTTACTCGTTAGTTACCCAACAGCCTTTGGGTGGTAAGGCACAACAGGGTGGACAACGCTTTGGAGAAATGGAGGTTTGGGCATTAGAAGCTTACGGTGCGGCATATACCCTGCAAGAACTGTTAACGGTCAAATCCGATGATATGCAGGGACGTAACGAGGCTCTTAACTCAATCGTTAAAGGTAAGCCAATTCCCCGTCCAGGTACGCCAGAATCTTTCAAAGTATTGATGCGCGAGCTACAGTCTTTGGGGTTAGATATAGCAGTACACAAATTGGAAGCAGTCGAAGACGGCAGCAGTCGCGATGTGGAAGTCGATTTGATGGCAGATACTCCTCGTCGTACTCCTAATCGACCAACTTACGAATCTTTGCAAAGAGAGGAAACAACTGAAGAAGTCTAATTCTAAAGGATAGAGGCTAAAAGATAAGGGATGAGGAGGTCACTTCTCATGCCTTCATTGGTCTGTTGCCAATTTATTCCTAAATTTTTAATCATACCTAAAATTTTTAATCGCTAATGAGACCTCAAGTAGAACAAAGATTTGATTACGTTAAAATCGGCATTGCCTCTCCCGATAGAATTCGTGAGTGGGGAGAGAGAACTTTGCCTAATGGTCAATTAGTTGGTGAAGTAACCAAACCTGAAACTATCAACTATCGTACCCTCAAGCCAGAAATGGACGGGTTATTTTGTGAACGAATTTTTGGACCCGCTAAAGATTGGGAATGTCACTGCGGTAAGTACAAGCGAGTGCGCCATCGCGGTATCGTTTGCGAACGCTGTGGGGTTGAGGTAACAGAGTCAAGAGTACGCCGTCACCGTATGGGGTACATTAAGCTTGCTGCTCCCGTAACTCACGTTTGGTATCTTAAAGGTATTCCCAGTTACTTGAGTATTCTACTAGATATGCCTCTACGGGATGTAGAGCAGGTAGTTTACTTTAACGCCTATGTAGTACTAGATCCTGGTAATGCAGGAAACCTGTCGGCAAAACAACTATTAACTGAAGATCAGTGGATCGAGATTGAAGATCAGCTATATAGTGAAGACTCCGAACTGGTTGGAGTCGAAGTCGGTATTGGTGCAGAAGCGGTACAGAGACTATTAGAAGAAGTAGCTTTAGAAGAAGAAGCCGAAAAACTCCGCGAGCAAATTGCCGAGTCCAAAGGGCAAAAAAGAGCCAAGCTAATTAAGCGTCTAAGAGTCATTGATAACTTTGTGGCTACGGGTTCTCGTCCTGAATGGATGGTACTCAACGCTATTCCTGTAATTCCCCCCGATCTGCGTCCGATGGTGCAGCTAGATGGTGGTCGCTTTGCTACTTCTGACCTTAACGATCTCTATCGTCGAGTAATCAACCGTAACAACCGTCTGGCTAGACTGCAAGAAATTCTCGCTCCTGAAATCATCGTTCGTAATGAAAAACGGATGCTGCAAGAAGCGGTAGACGCTTTGATCGATAATGGTCGTCGCGGTCGCACAGTAGTAGGCGCGAATAATCGTCCTCTCAAATCCTTGTCAGACATTATTGAAGGTAAACAGGGTCGTTTCCGTCAGAACTTATTAGGTAAGCGGGTTGACTACTCTGGTCGTTCGGTAATTGTAGTCGGACCGAAGCTGAAGATTTATCAGTGTGGATTGCCTAGAGAAATGGCGATCGAATTGTTTCAGCCGTTTGTAATCCATCGCTTAATTAATAGCGGGATGGTTAACAATATTAAAGCAGCCAAAAAGCTAATTCAGCGTAACGATTCGAGCGTTTACGAAGTTTTAAAAGAGGTGATCGCAGGACACCCTGTAATGCTAAACCGCGCTCCAACGCTGCACCGTTTGGGTATTCAAGCATTTGAACCAATTTTGGTAGAGGGAAGAGCAATTCAACTCCATCCGTTAGTATGTCCTGCATTTAATGCTGACTTTGACGGCGACCAAATGGCGGTTCACGTACCGTTATCTTTAGAAGCTCAGGCTGAAGCTAGACTATTAATGCTGGCTTGTCACAATATATTGTCTCCCGCAACAGGAAGACCGATTGTCGCTCCATCTCAAGATATGGTTCTAGGCTGCTATTATCTGACCGCTGAAGACCCTAAAGCTGTTAAAGGTAAAGGTCGTCGCTTCGGTAATCTAGATGATGCGATTAAAGCTTACGAACAGGGACACGTAGATCTTCACGCTCATGTTTGGTTGCGTTATGAAGACGAAGTAGTGACAGAAGAGCCAGATGTAGAAGTAGTCGAATCAGAAGAGCTGGCAGACGGTAGCAAGATTGAATACTATCGCCATAGATTTGTTAGAAGATCTGCCGATGGAGAACAAATATCTCAGTACATCGACACCACTATCGGACGAATTATTTACAACAAAACCGTACAAGAGGCTTTAACCGCAACAGCGTAAGTAAAATTGGTCCCAAATCAAGAAGTCTTAGTAGCTAGAAACTGAAATCAAACATGAAATTTTACAATCACATCGTCGATAAAGGTCGTCTCAAAAAGCTGATGGCTTTGGCTTTTACTGAGTATGGTTCGGCTCATAGTGCCACTATGGCTGACTCTTTAAAAGAATTAGGCTTTCGCTACGCTACCGTAGCAGGGGTATCTATTAGCGTAGACGATTTAAAAGTACCGCCAATTAAAGCCGAGCTTCTTGAAGCTGCGGAGGTGGAAATTAGAGAAACAGAAGAGCGTTATGCCAGAGGAGAAATTACCGAGGTAGAACGCTTCCAAAAGGTAATCGATACCTGGAACAGTACCTCAGAAAATCTTAAAGATGAGGTAGTAACAAACTTTCGCGCTACCGACCCCCTAAACTCCGTCTACATGATGGCGTTCAGTGGAGCGCGGGGTAACTTATCTCAAGTACGTCAGCTAGTGGGAATGCGGGGCTTGATGGCAGATCCTCAAGGAGAAATCATCGACTTGCCAATTAAAACTAACTTCCGTGAAGGATTAACCGTAACCGAATACATTATTTCTTCTTACGGTGCGCGTAAAGGACTGGTAGATACGGCGTTGCGGACGGCTGACTCTGGTTATCTAACTCGTCGTTTGGTAGACGTTTCCCAAGATGTAATCGTGCGGGAAGTCGATTGTGGTACGCAACGAAGCATCAACCTAAAAGCCATGAAAGATGGCGATCGCACTTTGATTTCCCTGTCGGATCGTCTTTTGGGCAGAGTTCTAGCCGAAGATGCGATCGACGACAAAACAGGAGAAACAGTTGCTACTCGCAATCAGGATATAGATCTCGAACTAGCTCAAGAAATAGGCGATCGCGTCGAAGAAGTAGTCGTGCGCTCTCCTCTAACCTGCGAAGCTGCTCGTTCTGTATGTCAAAAATGTTATGGCTGGAGTTTGGCACACGGACACATGGTAGATATGGGAGAAGCAGTAGGAATTATTGCTGCTCAATCTATCGGTGAACCTGGTACACAGCTAACCATGCGTACTTTCCACACTGGTGGTGTATTTACAGGAGAAGTTGCCCGTCAGATTAGAGCTAAAGCCGATGGTCAAGTTGAGTTTGGCGAAGGTCTTAGCACTCGTCAAATCCGTACTCGCCACGGTGATGAGAGAAATCAGGTAGAAACCATTGGTGATATTAAGTTAATTCCTCACAAAGGTAAGACTTTCAGTGCTGCTTTGACAGCAGGTTCTCTAATCTATGTCGAAGATGGAGAAGAGGTTAAAAAAGGCCAGCTACTAGTAGAAGTCGCTAAGGTTAAAGTACAAAAATCGACTGAAAAAGCAGCCAAGGACGTAACTTCCGACCTAGCTGGAGAAATTGTCTTTGCCGATCTGGTTCCTGAAGATAAAAAGGATCGCCAAGGAAATACTACTCGCATCGCTCAAAGATCGGGACTACTTTGGGTTCTATCAGGAGAAGTATACAACTTATTGCCTGGTGCAGAAGCATTGGTCAAAAATGGAGATAAGATACAGCCAGGAGATCTTCTGGCTCAAACTAGATTGACTGCTGCCAATGGCGGTGTAGTCAGGATGATTCCCAACAGCCGTGAAATCGAAATTGTCACTGCTTCGGTATCTCTAGACCAAGCAAAAGTTAAGGTAGAAAGCGATGGCGGTCGCGAACAATACATTATTTATACTGCTGACGATCGCAAATTCTTACTTAAAGCTGCTCCTGGTACAAAAGTTCAAAACAAACAGGTTGTTGCCGAATTAATCGACGATTTTTACCGTACCGAAACTGGTGGAATTGTTAAATATGGGGGTGTTACCGTTGGTAAAGGTAATCGCAAACAGGGTTACGAAGTAGAACAGGGCGGTACTTTACTCTGGATTCCTGAAGAAAGCCACGAAGTAAACAAAGATATATCTTTGCTAATTGTGGAAGATGGCGAATATGTCGAGGCGGGAACAGAAGTAGTCAAAGATGTCTTCTGTCAATCTTCGGGTATTGCTGAAGTAGTTCAGAAAAACGATATCCTGCGCGAAATTATCATCAAACCAGGTGAAATTCATCAAATAGAAGATCCTAAAAACGAATGGCACGAACAGCTAATTCAGCCAGGTACTGAAGTGTTACCAGGGGTCGTCACTGAAGAGTTGAGATACGGCGAGGTAGTTGAAACTACTGAAGGAATAGCCTTAATTTTACGACCTGTAAGAGAATTTGAGGTAGCAGATAGACCTTCAATTCCTTCTCAAGCGTCGATCAATCAAGATGACGAACGACAAATTGAATTACGTTCGGTACAGAGAATCTTTTATAAAGATGGAGAGCGAGTTAAATCTGTAAGCAGCCTATCTTTGTTGAGTACTCAATTAGTTTTAGAAATTGAGACGACAGAAGAAGATGATGTTATTGCTAACCTAAGCGCGGATATCGAGCTACAGCCTGATGAAGATGATTCGGATACGAAAAGACTCCAAATGGTAATCTTAGAATCTCTGGTTATGAGAAGAGACACTGATGTCGATCCTCATAGTGGTGAGATTAGAACTAGAGTCTTAGTAGAAGATGGTCAAGAAATCAGTAAAGGTGCTACCATCGCTCGTACCGAAATTCTCTGCAAATCCGCAGGAGAAGTTCAGGGTATTAGGGAAGGAACAGAAGCGATTCGCCGTATTCTGCTAGTTAGAGATAGCGATCGCGCCTCTTACGAGCTAGATATTGCCAAGAGCGAGTCTAAGTACAAAGAAGGCGATTTATTAGTTTCTGGTAGTAAGTTAGCTGAGGGAGTAACTTTAGAAAGTTCGGCACAATTAGTCGAGCTTAAAGAGTCAGGTGATAAAACTACGGCAGTTATACGCTATGCTCGACCTTATCGTGTATCCCAAAGTGCTGTGCTGCATATCGATCGCGGTGACTTGGTACAGCGGGGCGATAACCTGGTGCTATTGGTATTTGAACGTTCTAAAACCGGGGACATCATTCAAGGTTTACCTCGTATTGAAGAACTGCTTGAAGCTCGTAAACCAAAAGAAGGTTCTATTCTTAGCCGTAGTTCTGGAGTCTGTCAGGTAGTCTATGAAGAAAATGAAACCGTAGATATCAAAATTGTTGAAGAAGATGGCGTAGTTAGCGACTATCCAATCAAGCCAGGACAAAATGCGATCGTTAGTGACGGTCAAGTTGTCGAGGCTGGTCAAGCTTTAACCGATGGCCCTGCCAATCCTCACGAAATTCTAGAGACTTACTTTAATTATCATCTACCCGAAAAAGGCTGTTATGAAGCTTCTTTGATTGGCTTACGCCAAGCGCAGCTATTCTTAGTTCGTCAAGTACAGTCTGTATATCAGAGTCAGGGAATTGATATTTCTGACAAACACATCGAAGTCATTGTCAAACAAATGACCTCTAAAGTTAGAGTAGATGACGGAGGAGATACAATTATTCTTCCAGGTGAACTGTTAGAACTGCGTCAGATAGAACAGATCAACGAGGCAATGTCCATTACTGGTGGTGCGCCCGCTCAATACACTCCTGTATTGCTAGGTATTACTAAAGCTTCTCTTAACACAGATAGCTTTATCTCCGCAGCCTCTTTCCAAGAGACAACCAGAGTCTTAACTGAAGCTGCAATTGAAGGTAAATCTGACTGGCTCAGAGGTTTGAAAGAAAACGTAATCATCGGTCGTCTAATTCCTGCGGGTACTGGTTTTAATAACCCAGAAGAGCCAATGAGTCGAGATGTATCTGGTCTAGGCGGTGGCGCAGCATACGGCTATGGTGATGACTTTGAATCCTATCGTTTGGCTGAAGAGATCAATAACGGTTCAGAAAATTTCCGTCGCTCATATCAAATAGGTGATGATGAAAATATGATTCTAGATGATAAGACAGCTAGAGATTTAGCGACAGGTATGGATGATTCCGATGGGGTAATCGATAGCTAGAAGTCGGCGGTATTTCGCTTAATTTAGCTAAACCTTACTGTAATTAATTCTGTTCACTTGATGAGCGGTGTAACGATGTATAGGGAACAATCCTCGATCGTAACATCGCTCTATTTTTATGGATATCTTATTCAAAATAATAAGAATAATTGCTCTATTTTTGTAGTAAACGATTTTTTTGAGAGGATTTATTAAGCGCAATTTATTTTAAATTCAGTCTAATAGTCTAACTAATGTCATTGGATCGGCTTAGATATTAATAATTGACGCGCGATCGCTTATTATTCTCTAAACTATTTACTTTGCGGTGTTCGACGCAATCGGATATGCTGAAATGAATTTTCAAAACACAAAGGTGCAAGTTTTTTGTCTGGCTTAAAGAAACTGCCGATCTCTTTATGGTATCCGTTCACGGACATCCGTAGTTAATATGCCCCGTCGCCCGAATCAGCATTCAGAACCTTCATTGATTAGCTTCTTTTACTGTTTAGAGATTATTACAATTACATGATCCCAAAAGCAAATTCTTCTAATTCTTCTCCAATCAATAGCTCAAATATATCTCCGCACGTCCACGATGAAGAATCTATAAGACAAATTGTTAATCGCTTGTCGCGTATCGAAGGTCACGTTCGCGGTATCAAAACCATGGTCAAAGAACATCGTCCTTGTCCAGAGGTTTTAAATCAGATTGCAGCGGTCAAAGGAGCAATGTCTAGTTTGGCTAAAATCATTTTGGAAGACCATCTCGAAGAATGCTTGATCCGTGCTGCCGATCGCGGAAATTTAGAAGCGGAAATTGAAGAACTGAAAAAAGCTTTAAATCGGTTCATACCATAGATACATCTAATAAATAAAATAACTTTAGTGGAACTATAGTCATTTTTTCGTCGTCTTTTTTACAATTCAGACAAGATATTTGATGCCGAGAGAACTTGAGCTAACATAGGGCTGATTGTAGTTGTGAATGGGCTGTGGTTCGATTGCCAGAGTGAGCTTATATGATGTATGGAACTAAGATGGTTAAGGTTTATTTGTTTGGTTTTCGTCTCTGCATCTTTAGTCTAATGGTTAATCTCTTAGTCGCAGCGATCGAGCCTGTTACGACATTAGCAAATCAAGCAAATGAATCACAAGCAGCATCTAGATCGCCAACTGCTTTAGAACCAGAAATTCTCTCAGAAATAAATCGCGTCAGAACCGATCCCCAAGGTTATGCTCGCTGGCTGGAAGAACAGCAACAGTATTATGACGGTATTTGGTTGAGATTGCCTGGTGAAAAGCCTGTCAGAACTAATAAAGGTCGCAAAGCACTCTCCGAGGCGATCGCCATTTTAAAAACTCAACAGCCTCTACCACCCCTATCTGTTTCCGAACCAACTGCTGCTACAGCTACCAGCAAGTTAGAAGATTTTGCTACCTCTAACAATATTGAATACATTAGCTACGGTAGAGTTACTGCCAAAGGAATTGTTATGGGTTTGGTGGTAGACGATCTATTTCCCGATCGCCGTCGCCGAAATAGCCTTTTAAACCCAGATGCAGAAAACACGGGAGTAGTCTGTAAACCAGACCCTAGATACGCTAGAGTATGCGCGATCGCTTATTCAGATACTACGGCCGATATTGCCGAAGCACAACCATCTAATACATCTCAAGAAGTCGCTACTGCTACACCACCAGTAGAAGCAACGCAAACACCGCCAGCACCTCAAGACAATACGACTAACGCTTCTCTACCTCAGCCATCTCCACCGCAAGTTTCTCCAGGACTTCCTACTCCAAGCGAACCAGACGAAGAAGTTGAGGTAGAAGAAGTAGAAGTAGAAGCACCAGAAGAGGTAGAATCTCAGGCTGATGAAGATGCTGAAATCGAACCTGAGACACCAGACGAAGAAGTTGAGGTAGAAGAGGTAGAATCTCAGGCTGATGAAGATGCTGAGATCGAACCTGAGACACCAGAGGCAGAATTAGAATTTGAAAGCGAAGAATTGGAAGCCGAATCGGAAGTCGCAGCCGACTCAATTGTTACAGGTTTG
This sequence comes from Waterburya sp., assembly GCA_965214815.1. Taxonomy (GTDB): domain Bacteria; phylum Cyanobacteriota; class Cyanobacteriia; order Cyanobacteriales; family Xenococcaceae; genus Waterburya. Next base: position 4,097,964 of record CBDCCL010000002.1, on the reverse strand, counting down.
TTAGAAACAGTTGAGCGTGGTTCATTAGAACAAGGCGATCGCGTAATTTCTGATGACGGTAGTTTTTATGATTCTTATCCCTTAGAGGGTCAGGCAGGTGAATCTTTTAACATTTATTTAGAAAGCGATGAATTTGATGCTTTTGTGGCTTTGATCGATGCAAAAGGTAATATTATCGATCAAAACGACGACATCAGCCAAGAAGATAGCAACTCGCGGATTCGGGTAAGTTTACCAGAAGACGGCGTTTATAACGTTATTGTCAACACTTATGACGAAGGTGGTACGGGCAAATATGTCTTGACGGTAAGTCGCTAAGATTAAAGAATTTTCCGCCCTACCAAAACTTCCCTAACTTCTAACATGGCGGAATAGGTAGGAATAATATGTAATGTTTCTGTCGGTTTGGTGTGTGCCAGTGCAGTATCGATCGCTTCTGGTAGCTTCTGTTTTACTATTAGTTCAAAATTGGTTCGATCTGGTTCGATCTCCTCGGAACTATATATAAGTCTTAATGCCATATCGTAAACGCGATCGCCACTTACAATTAGCGTTCCGCCAAGCTTGACTAATTCTTCGGTATCTACGTCCCAAATCCAAGAAACATCTGTACCGTCGGGGATGCGATCGTTTAATACTAAAAGAGTAACGGGGGATTTACCCTGCTTTTTGATATCGTTAACCGCTCTAATAGTCTCGTTCATCCCTACTGGATTCTTGGACAATAAAATACGCACCTGCTTTTGGTCTATTTCTAATTCTTCCGCACGTCCAAAAGCTGCCTTAAAGTTACCGATGGTCTTAAAAATCGCTTCGGTTGGAATCCCAATTTTCTGAGTTAAAACACTGGCTGCTAGAGTATTATATTTGTTGTAAACGCCGATCAAAATTTGCGGATGGTCTTGGCTTTCTAAAGTTATTTTGCTTTTCTCAAAACCACAGCTAGGACAGTGATAGTCGCCCAAATGAGATAAATATACACCTTCATAATCTAAAAGATGTCCGCAACGGGGACAATAGATCGAATCAACCGCATGGGGTATTTCAGCTAAATATAATTCTGGTTCGTCGAGTCCAAAATAGAGAACCTGTTGTTCTAGCTGCTGTCCTAAACTAGAAAGAGTTGGATCGTCGGCATTTAAAACAATAGTCGTATCTTTTGGTAAGGGAGAAATTGCCTTCTGCCAACGTCGAGCAATAGTATCCACCTCGCCATATCGATCGAGCTGATCGCGAAACAAATTTAAAGCCAAGATATACTGAGGCTGACAGTCTTTTAAAACTAATGGCAGAATATTTTCATCGACTTCTAAAATGGCATAGTCGGCAGAGATTTTACCAGTTAGATCGGCACTACTTAATAAAGCAGTAATCAAGCCATTGATTAGGTTAGCACCGCTAGAGTTATGCACTACTTTAAAACCGCAATCGCTCAAAATCTGCTCTAGCAACAAAGAAGTAGTGGTCTTACCGTTAGTTCCTACAACTAAGATAACTCCTTTACTTACCTGCTCGAACAGTAGCGGTAATAGGCGCGAGTGAAGACGACGAGATATTTCTCCTGGTAATACAGAAGCAGCACCCAAACGCAGCGATCGCACTACTCCCGTAACCATCTTTGCCGTACCTACAGCTAAACCCAAACGAACCCGATCTAATAGTTGCATCCTTTTATTAGTGAAGTCAAACATCTATCTTGATAACTCATTTTGCCTGGAAATTACAGGAAAACTGTTGCTAAAACTAGATTAATTTTTAACGTTATACTATTTCTCTTTGAAGTTGCACTCTTTTATTTTGAGTTTCAATCTCTCGCACCAGACGCAGAGACAAGGTCGCGTCATCCGATGCGGGCGGACAACAGCCTGGGGCAACCCCAGGCTTACGCCCTTAGAATTTACTTCGGATGCTTGAGACGACCGCGCAGAGGGTTAAATTTTATTTAGTGCATTGTCCTATCAAGTTGGTTATTACGCAAAATAATGAAAAGTTAGTAGTTTCACTCTAGCTATGAAAATATAATAATTTACCCTTTACCCTTTACCCTTTACCCTTTACCCAATCCTCGCCGATCGATTAGTGCTTAACATCAGTTAATTTGCCACATTCTTGATTAGCGGGAACGGCTTCCATCATTTTTTTGGGATAGGAAAGATCCAAATTATTCATTAATTTAATAAACTTTTGGCGATCGCGTTTGATAAACCGAGGATTCCACTGTTTTTCTTCGCCAATAGTAGAGACAGTACGACCGTGATAATCGTGGGCGGGATAAACTAAAGTATTATCTGCTAGAGTAAACAGCTTGTTTATTACCGCCTCGTAGAGTGTAGCTGCATCGCCATTCTGGAAATCAGTACGTCCGCAGCCCCGAATTAGTAAAGCATCTCCTGTCAAAACTCGATCGCGGTTAACCAGATAAGCCATATGACTATCGGTATGTCCTAGAGTTTCGATCGCCCAAATCTCTATTTCTCCTAGTCCAATCGTTTCGCCGTCTTTAATAAAGCGATCGGCACACTTAGCCAGCGCATTTACAGGGACGATTCCCTGACACCCCGTTAGGTCGCGTAGTTTACTCGTACCAGTAATATGGTCGGCATGAATATGAGTTTCCAGACAAAACTTAAGCTTTAAATTTAGTTCGCCTAATAACTTTAAGTCTCGTTCTACCTGTTCTAAAACTGGATCTACTAAAGCAGCTTCTTGGGTAAGGCGATCGGCAATTAAATAAGTATAGGTGCAAGAGGAGCGATCGAATAGCTGTCTGAATAACATAGTCTTAAACAGTGAACAGTGAACAGTGAACAGTGAACAGTAAACAGTAAACAGTAAACAGTAAACGGTAAACAGTGAACAGTGAACAGTTAGTTAATTTTTCTTTTTTCTTTAAAACCCTAGCTTATAGGTACTCTGTTGAATCACAATTAGGATTCAATCGCGAATTAAGATGTTAGTACGGCGATAACTGATGACTGATGACTGATGACTGATAAGCGATCGATTAATATGATGATAGATCGTAGAGCTAAAAAACAAACTGTAAATGTATGTTCCAAGATTGAGATTCGAGGCGAGCGATCGCAATTTCCTTGATAAATTCGCGAAAGTAAAAACGCCTTTCTGTTTCTGATAAATCTAGCCAAAATTGAGGTAGTGAAACCGCCATAGCGATCGCCTGTAAGTTACCTGGAGGTAATCGAGCAATTTTGCTTTCTATTTGAGATATTTCACTACGTAGTTTATAGTTACGCAAGGCATAGGTTTGTGGGTCTAAAATTTCTTGCTGTAATAACTCTTCGATCTGTTCGAGAACCTGTTGTTTTTGAGTGATTTCTCGTTCTAAAATATTTTTGGCAACTAAGTTATCGGGTAAGTCCAACTGTGCTACCGCAGCAGGAAGTTCTACACATATTTTTTCAATTGTCTGCTGCAACACTTGTTTATATGCGATCGCCTTACACTTCGGCTTTCTCGGACATTTTTGACAGCGTAAGTACAAATATTCGCTCTTTTTTTGGTGTTGCGTGACGCGAACTACGTTCATCTTTAACTGACATTGCTGGCAAATTACCAATCCGGCCAGGGATCTAGGTGCGCTAGCTGTTCGAGGTGGTAGAGGTTGATTACGTCTTAACAGACGGTCTATTTGTGCTGCTTCCTCAGAATTAATTATCGGCGCATGGGTATTAGAAATTATCTCGTTATTTTTATATTTTAAACTGCCTCGATATACGGGATTGGTCAACCAATTACGACCAGTAGAAGGAGATATTTTTTTACCGTAACGCTTTTCTAAATATCTGACTGCACCCCGTAATGAACCAAATAGCAGAAACCTTTCAAAGAAGTCTTTGACTACTGGCGCAGTACTTTTATCGATAATATATTTGTCTTGTCCGCGACGATACCCATAGGGTGCTTTACCTGGAGGTGGCAAAATTTTCAAACGATTACGTGCATGACCTTGTTTTAATTTGCTACGTCTTTTATTTGTCTGTACTTGTTGCAGCAAACTAACCAAATTAGATTTAAGATTTTGGCGATCGAACTTACTCCACTCTCTTGAACTATAATCTTGTTCCGTAGCAATAATTTCAATTCCCAAAGACTCTAACTGATTCAGGCGATCGCTTATAATTTCTATACCGTCTCCTAATTCTTCTAAACGACGAATCAATAAATAATTAGGTGGTTCTAACTGACAGTCGGCAATCAACTGTTCTAACTGCTGATGTTCGCCAATATCTTGATACACGCGGTCTACTTCTAATCCCCAAATGTCTTTACTCGGCGCAGATTCTAAAAGAGGGACACTATGGGTATAAGCAATAATTTTCATCGTCTAACATCTATTAAATTATATTTAGTTAACCAAACTTTAGTTTAGTAAAAGGCTGTGTTCCTATCTATTTTTATGCTTAATATATTGTAAATATTATTATAAATAATTAACTTTTACGGGCTTTTCGACTATAGATAATTAGTAAAATATAAATAAAAATTAAGTTTATTTTGATCCCATCTTCTGATAAATTCTATTGAGGGAATAATTAAACACTAAGAATGGAATTACATCAAAAGAGTTGCTGGCGAAAAAAAAGCTTTTTTCTTTTACCAAATAAATTGAAGGTTTATTTAAAAGATATTAATGGGGAGCAAGAAAGCTATTTTAGTTATGAAAGCTTAAATGGCAAAGCCCAAATTGTCTGTCATAAAAACTCTCAGTTACTTTTTATCGCCCTGGCAATGTTCGCTTTCTCGGGTTGTCTTTTGTTACAGAGTTTAATTATTGAGAAAGGAATCTACTATGCAGTTTTTCCTTTAATATCTGCAATTTTATCAATAATCTTGTATCAGTATAAGCAACAAAACTATATAATTATTAAAACTAGCGTCGATCGAAGAATTGTCTTTATTTCAGATAAACCAAACCGACAAGCTTTAGAAACATTTTTAGTTCAGCTTTGGTCGCATCGCAAGCAATATTTGAGAGAGAAATATTTTTATATCAATTACGGTTATGATTTAGATCGGCAAACTTTGAGGCTGCGCTGGTTACTAGAACAGAATATAATTACCAAAGCAGAATATAAACTGGCGCGGGAAGACTGGGTTATCGATAAAAGCTATCGACACTAGCTACAAAATATAGATATATGAAACTAGCAATTATTGGCTGTGGATACGTTGGTAGCGCAGTAGGGCATTTATGGCATTCTGCTGGACACGAAGTAACGGTAACGACAACCACACCAGCTAAAAAACAAGAGTTACAGGCGATCGCATCTAAAGTAGTTGTCTTGACGGGAAACGATCTAGAGAAGCTAAAAGATGTAGTAGCAGATCGAGACGTTGTTTTACTGAGTGTAGGATCGAAACAGCGTACCCCAGAGACTTATCGTCAAGCCTATCTCCAAACTGCTCAAAACGTTGTCGCAGCAATTAAAGCGGGTTCAGGGGTCAAGCAGCTTATTTACACCAGCAGCTATGGCATCTTAAACCAAAAAGATGGTGACGTAGTGAATGAAACTATTGAAGTCGAGCCTAAAGATGAATTTGGCGAAATTCTGTATGAAACAGAGCAAACGCTATTGTTGCCAGAAACAGAGTTTATAACCTGCATACTACGCCTTACGGGAATCTATGGGCCAGGAAGAGAATTAATTAAAATATTCAGACGGGTAGCAGGAACAACTCGACCTGGAGGAGAACGCTATACTAACTGGGTTCACTTAGAAGATATCGTGCGGGCGATCGATTTTGCTAGGGAAAAACAGCTACAGGGAATTTATCACTTAAACAGTGACGAAATCTTAAAGATGAAAGAATTTTTAGAGCGGTTATTCCAGGCTCATAATTTACCTCCCGTTACTTGGGATAGCTCACAATCTTCGGCACGTTCGAGTAATATGAGGCTATCCAATCAAAAGATTAAAGATGCTGGCTTTGAACTAGTTCATCCTAAAATTGAGTTCAAATAGCAGATATATAGTAATAGCAACGCCGAATAATTTATAAGAAACTCTCTCTTATCTTGACGAAGTTAGAGGAAGCTCCGTCGTTTCACGGCGGAGTCTCTCTGACTCCGTGTTCGACCTGCCTCTGTGGTTTATCAAAAAAAATATTCTCACAAATGATTTACGATTACTAAATCTAGGTTAATCTTATTTGAGACAATCTAGCAAGAACCTTTTTAACCATAGATATTCGATGATAAACGTTCCCGATCTTTTGGCATTAGATTTTGATGGTGTAATTTGCGATGGTTTAATCGAGTATTTCAGCAGTACCAAAAAAGCCTATCAGCAAATATGGTCTGAGCCAATTGACGATCGCCTTGCGCAGAGTTTCTATCGTTTGCGCCCCGTAATTGAAACTGGTTGGGAAATGCCAATTTTATTGCGAGCGTTGGTATTAGAAACTCCTGAAGCCGAAATTTTAGACAATTGGAGTGCGATCGCTTCAGAAATAACCAAATCTGAAGGACTAGAAAAACAGCAGGTAGTACAAAAGCTCGACGGAGTTAGAGATAGCTGGATCGAACATGATTTAGATGGCTGGTTGAGCCTACATCGCTTTTATCCTGGAGTAATCGAACTGCTGCAAAAGATCGTAAATTCCAGCATCGAGCTATACATCATTACCACCAAAGAAGGGCGTTTTGTACAAAAACTATTACAGCAGCAGGGTATAAATTTATCTACATCCAAAATTATTGGTAAAGAAAGCAAGCGTCCTAAATATGAAACCCTAAGAATTCTTAGGGACAGACATCAATCTAAACTCCAGATCGATATTTCTTTTGTAGAAGATCGGCTAAAGGCTTTACAGCAGGTAGCAAGACAGAGCGATTTAGAGTTTGTTAATTTATATTTAGCAGATTGGGGCTACAACAAAGAGCGCGATCGCGCCGAAGCAGCCCGAGACGAACGTATTCAGCTATTATCTCTAGAAGAATTCAAGAATTTTATCTAGTTCTTTGAATCAGTTATCGCCGTACTCCGTTATCAATAATTCAGTTTTAATACGGAATTGAACCCCAATTAAAACCGCCTAGAAGAAAGCAACCAGTACGATTTTAGACCCGTTCATCGAAAAATTTACTGTTCATTGTTTATATGTAGACCCACCCCGCATATTACTAGACTTAGAATTAATATTTTTAGTAAGATTTTCCAAACGATCCTGCTCTTTTAGTTCGGCTAATATTGGTTTTACTAATCTAACTACGTTTTTCCAGGTCAAATCTTTTTCTGGTATGTAGTCAGCTAATTCTTGTAAAACTGCCTGTGCTTCGGCAATACTACGATCTAGGCTTGATTCTTTTTCTGCTAATAAAGGAGTAGAACTACGTAATATATCTCGCTGAACTGCTGCCAATCCGATGCGAACTTCTTTAGTGATTCTAACACTGTGTTCGGAGCGACCTTTCACTTTTTGCTTGTTAAACCCTTGTTGAGAAGATGCGTACAATGGAGGTAATCTATTGAGAGCATAAGTTGCAACTTCTAGAGGATTGACAAACTTTCTGAGATTACTAGGAAGTCGATTCATTTGACGTTCTATTTCTTCAGCTACCAACACTTCCATTACGTTACGATTAATATAATCACTTTGTGAACCGCTATCTTTCATGTTAATAATTTTAATAAAGATAATAATTACGTAGATTAAAATATAGAACTTTAATCCTGTCTCTATATATACACAAATAATTGCAATCGCCTAGAGATAAAAGCTAATAAACGGAAGTAAGTTAAAGTCCATGTAGGCGATCGCCTTAAATAATTTTAAAGTATAATTATTGTTTTCGCTCTTAGTTCTCGACAATCGATTTCCATCGCTTCAACTTTTACGATTTTACTAATAAGGATTGAAAATTTTGAGATACCCAAGCTCCCTGCACAAATTCACAATCGAGGCTTTTTAAACTATTAAATTGCTCGATACTTTCAATACCTTCAACTGTTACAGTCATACCCAGATTATGAGCAGTAGCAATGATAGCTGTATAAAATTCTGGCTCTACCTGGCTGGTAATTATTTTTTTCATCAAGCAAATATTGATTCTCAAATCATCTATAAAGCGATCGTGTCCATCAAATAGAGTAAACAAATAAGTCCCAAAATTATTGATACTCGTTTTAATTGATAATTGCTGTAAATTTCTAAGATTTTTAATAGCTAGCCCTAGATTATCTGTAAATGCTTTTTCGCTAATTATTAGCATTATTCTACTGCAATCTATTTGATAACTATGAATTATTTTCTCCAGGTGTGCTGCTAAATCTGACTGTAAAAATTGGTAGCTTGATAAATTAATTTGAAACTGCAAGTTTGGCTCAAAATTGTCTGCTAAAGAACCATCGACCAAACATTCATCTCGATCCATTTGTATTTGCTCACAAACCTTAGATAATACATAGCTGTTGAGTTGACTAATAAAACCCGTTTCAGCAGCCAAATAACCCAATTTTTCCTGAGTAATAGTTTGTCCTGAAAGAGTCCAAGATATTTTTGTTTCTTGTCCGCTTATCTTTTGTGTTTCAAAAGATACTATCGGTTGATAATCAATAGTTAATGTTTGTTCCCTCAAAGCCTTGATAAAGTTTAACTTTAATTCCGAATCAACTAAAGTTTGCCTTTGAATTTCTGGCTCGAATATTTGATAATTACCGTGACCCTGAGTTTTCGCATAAAATAAGGCGTGACGAGCATCACATAAGATTTGTTCTGGGGATTGATAACTTCGATCTCCGATGACAATTCCACAGCTAGGATTTAGAAATAACTCCTGTTCGTCTATGGTAAAAGGTAATTTTAATTGCTGTTGTATTTTACTAATGGTTTCAATAACGCGATCGATATTTTCGATATTAATATTTTCAATAAATACAGCAAATTCGGTTTCATTTATTCGTCCTAATATACTAGAATCTGGAACAAAGTTTTTAATGCTGTTGCCTATATAAGTTAAACATTGATTTTCCGCATAAGATTTTAAAATACTGCTATATAGTTTTAGGCGATCGCACTGGATGACTAGTAAGGCAAAAAAGTTATTATTATTAAGATATTCTTTTAAACTTTGTCTAAGTTGAACAATAAAAGAAACTTTTGTTTTAAAATTAGTAACAGGATCTATCAGAGAATTTTTTAGATATCTATTATTTGACTTATGTAATTGCTGATTATTTTTAATTAGTTGCTGATTAACATTATATAGTTCCTGTTGTAAATCGATAATTCGTAGCTGATTTTCGACTCTAACTAAAACTTCCTCAACTTGAAAAGGCTTAGTAATATAATCAGCCCCCCCTATTTGAAAACCCTTTACCTTATCGATAATGTCATTTAAAGCACTAATAAAAATTACAGGAATATTAGCAAAGCGTGGGTCTTGTTTGAGCTTTTGACATACTTCATATCCATCGATATCGGGCATAGTAATGTCTAAAAGAATTAGATCGAACTGGGTGGCTTCTAAAGCTTTTAAAGCCAAAGTACCACTAATTGCTCTACGAATTTTGTAACCTTTTCTACCCAACATATTTGATAGCAAGCGTAAATTATCGAGATTGTCATCTACAATCAAAATTGTTGAATCAGAATTGGTAGTTTTAACATTCATGTTCCAATATTTAGTAATTAGTATCTCTTAAAGTTCTAAATAATTTCTTGAGTACAGCTAAGAATAAGATCGAGTTGACAATTATTTAACCAATTATTTAAAGTGTCAGATAAATTACACTCCTGGCGATCGCCCTTTAATTTATCTATTATTTTTAAAACCTCTTCTTCGTCTAAAGTCAAGGCTGCCGAATGAAGTTGCTTAACCCAGTCTGGGGATAAGGAAGATAAAATTTGCTTGACCTCATTTTTGCTCAATAAATTACTTTCGTCGATCTTATTAGTAACAGATGCTTCTGTTATATCTTCATAAATAAAGTCTAGAGATAAATATTGTTGAATTTTGTTAAAAAGTAGTGATTCTTGTAGTGGTTTACTTAGAAAATCATCACAACCAGATGCCAAGATTTTATTTCTTTCCTCTTTAAAAACGCTAGCAGTGAAGGCAATAATAACGCTCTTATGAGAATATTTTTCTGGATCTGAATTTATGAGATGCTCTATTAACCTAATTTGTTTGGCACTTTCACAACCATTCATCACGGGCATCTGCATATCCATAAAAATTAAATGAGGCTGCCATTCCTGCCATTTTGCTACAGCGGATCGACCATTTTCGGCTTCTCGAAGCGTAAAACCCACTGATTCTAACAGTTGGACTAATAATTTGCGACTTTCCCATTTATCTTCCACGACCAAAATTCGATACTCTGGTTGGTTAGGCGCAATTCCAATTACTCTTCGACGATCGGGCTTGCTCATTTGGTTTTTCTGGGCTTCTTGAATAGGTATGGCGAATTTAACAACTGTTCCTTTGCTCACACGTGATTCGATCTCGATTTTGCCACCTAGTAACTGCACCAATTTATAGCTAAGGGGTAGACCTAAACCCGTACCTTCTTTTGATTCACGCCCTGACTGAGTTTGACTAAAAGGTTTCAAGGCATCTTCTAATTCATTGGCTGCAATCCCCACTCCCGTATCTTCTACGACGAAAGTAATTATTTGTTGTCTAGGCGATCTCTGGCGATGATTATCGGATTCAACTTCTACTCGAAGACTAACTTTGCCAGTTGAAGTAAATTTAATTCCATTACTCAAGAGATTAATTAATACTTGACGTAGTTTTTGTTCGTCGGTGCGGACATATCTCAAAGTATCAGCACGTTCAAAAACCAACTGCAAACCCTTGGATTCTGCTTTCAAACTAAACATCTGCAAAAGAGAATTTAAAAGCTCATCAAGATCGAAATCATTATTTTGCAGAGAGATTTTTCCCGCTTCAATTTTGGACATTTCTAAAACATCATTAATTAGCTGTAGTAAATGCTCTCCACTACGGTTGATAATGCTCAAGGTTTCTCTTTGGTGGGGGGAAATATCCTTGTCTCTTTGCAACAATTGACTAAAACCTAAAATAGCATTGAGGGGAGTCCGTAGTTCATGACTCATGTTAGCTAGAAAAGTACTCTTAGCCTGATTGGCAAGATCGGCATTTTCTTTTGCTTGTTTCATTTCACGTAATAAATCCGCTTGCTGTATTGCTACTCCCAATTGACTACTAATCTGCTCTAATAAGTTGATTTCTCTTTGATGCCAAACTCGCGGACTAGAGTGATTGTAAGCACCAAGTAAACCCCATAATTTTTTACCCACAAAGACGGGGATAATTAAATAAGCGCGAATTTGAAATCGTTCGAGATTCTCTAAATGACACTTAGAATGCTGAACCTTATAAATATCATCAACAACAGAAACTTCATGATGATTATATTTACCCCCTTGAAATTTCTGTAAATAAGTATCCTGCCAACCTGTATGCTGAGTATCGGTTGCTAGACAAAACATTCCTGGAATTACTGATTCAAAAATGAACTTGCCATTCCAATCTGGTAAGAATTGATAGACTACTACCCGTTCGCATTTTAAAATTTGCCTGACGTTATGAGTCGTAGCAGCAAAAATTTTCTCTACATCTAAGCTTTGGCGGATATGTTTGATAATTTGATTTAAAGCTTTTTCTTGTCTGGCTGCTTCTGCTTGAGCTTCATTTTGAATCCGAACTTGAGTTAAGGCAGTTTGTAGTTGTTCTGACTGCTCTTGAGCTTTAGCTAATAGTTCTGCATGATTTAGCCCCGCTCCCAGTTGACTGGCAATTTTTTGTACGATCTTTATTTCCTCATCTTGCCATTGACGAGGCTTTGAACACTGATGAATACACAATAAGCCCCATAATTCCTGATTTTGTAACAGTGGAATTACTAAATTAGCTCGAATTCCAAAACGCTCTAAAATTTTGACATGGCAATCGCTCAAGTCTTCGGCATATATATCGGCGATCGCTAAAACTTTTCCTTGACGATAATCTACAGCACATTCTTTCCCAAAACAGCGATCGCATACTTTAGTGGCCAAAGCAGAAATAAAATCATTAATTACATCTTCTGCCACAAATTCCCCCTGATGGTAATTTGTTGCTGGATCGAATTTAAAAATTCCTACCCTGTCAGCATTCAGTAACTGCCGAATTTCTCTGGTTGCAGTGACAAAAATCTTTTGTGGATCTAAACTTTGTCTAATTGCTTGGGTAATTTTTTCTAATAACTGAGATGCTTTTAATTGATTGGCAAGAGCGACTTGTGTTTGTTGACGTACTTCAACTTCTTGTTCGAGTAAAAGACGCTGTTCTTTTTCTTGCGCCAATAATTGAGCCTGATGTAGAGCAATACTTAGTTGGTTGGCAATTTTTTGGACAATCTTTATTTCCTGATTTTGCCATTGACGAGGCTGTGAACATTGATGAATACATAATAAGCCCCATAGTTTTTTACCCTGAAGCAAAGGAACTATCAAACTAGCTCGAATCCCAAAACCCTCTAAAATCTTCTGATAACAATCACTTAAATCTTCTGCATAAATATCGGCGATCGCCGAAACTTTCCCCTGAAGATAATCGACTGCACAATTTTCTCCAAAACAGCGGTCGCGCACTGTAGCAGCCAAAGCAGAAGGAAACCCTGCTGCTACATTCTCTGCCACAAACTCTCCTTCTGTAAAATTAGAATCAGGAAGAAAATAAAAAATCCCCACGCGCTCGGCGTTCAAAAAATCTCGAATTCCACTAGTAGCAATCTGAAAAATTGTCTCAGTATCTAAACTCTGGCGAATTTTGTAAATAAGCTTTTCAGATAGTTGAGATGCTTTGAGTCTTTGAATAAGATATTTTTTATTTATTAAAGGTAGATTAGAAACTTCTGTATTTTTGTCCATTGTTCTCGATCGGGTGTGAGCTTTAACATTTAGCATTAAACATAAACATTTATCATTCCGCGTTACGAACGAGTAATGTTGATTTGGGAAAAAATAAATTGCTCAAAACTTCTCTATTAAATTTAGATTACCCATTTGTAATCACAAATTCACACACAATGAAATCGAGGACTTATATAAATAGTCAAAATCTAAAATTATAATTCTTCAATTATTCCTTCTGATTGATTGGCGATCGCTTTTAAATCGTCAATTATTTGTGGTTCAACATTTTGCCAGAGTCCTCTTTGATGCGCTTCTAGCAGTCTTTCGGACATATCTCGCAATGCCCAGGGGTTTTTTGCCTGAATAAATTCTTGCACCTGTTCGTCAAAGATATAGGCTTTGGCTACTCCTTCATACATATGATTGGCAACGCAGTTAGCCGTAGCGTCATAGGCAAATAGATAGTCTACCGTCGCAGCCATTTCAAACGCACCTTTGTAACCGTGGCGCATTACTCCTTTAATCCACTTGGGGTTAACGACTCGCGATCGATATACCCTGGCTATTTCTTCGGTTAGCTTGCGTACTCTGGGGTTAGCTGGTTGGGAATTGTCGCCAAAATATACCTCTGGATTTTTACCCGTCAGACTCCGCACCGCAGCCGTCATGCCACCCTGAAACTGATAGTAGTCGTCAGAATCAAGGATATCGTGTTCTCTATTGTCCTGATTATGTAGCACGATCTGAAGTTGTTTTAAACGACGCTGAAAGGTTTCGGGTGCAGCATGACCCTTACCACTGCCATCGTAAGCATAAGAACTCCAGTTGAGATACGCCCTGGCTAAATCTTCGTCATTCTGCCAGTTTTGGGCTTCAATTAAACCCTGCATTCCCGCACCATACGCCCCCGGCTTAGAACCAAACACTCGATAGCGAGAGCGTTTTTGTGCCGTTTGGGGATCTATTCCTTGTTCTTGTAGTGCTTGTTGTTCTGTCTGTACGGCAGCAGCTAGAGGATTAATTTCTTCACTTTCTGGTAAGTCGGCAACCTTTTGTGCTATTTTATTTAATAAGTCGATTATATTGGGGAAAGAGTCGCGAAAAAAGCCCGACACCCTAACCGTCACATCTACACGAGGACGATTAAGAATCGATGCTGGCAACACTTCAAAGTCAACTACCCGACGTGAAATACCGTCCCACACTGGTCGAACTCCCATTAAAGCCATGACTTGAGCGATGTCATCGCCCCCAGTACGCATAGTCGATGTTCCCCAGATAGAAATAGCCAAAGATTTGGGATATTCGCCGTTTTCTTGGGTATAGCGTTCAACGAGGGCTTCTGCTGCTGCACTACCAACAGACCAGGCGGTTTCGGTAGGAATACCCCTGATATCTACTGAATAAAAGTTACGTCCCGTAGGCAGTACTTCTGGTCTACCTCTGGTGGGTGCGCCCGATGCGCCACTGGGTATATATTTGCCGTCTAAAGCACGGAGTAGGTTAATGATTTCGCGATCGCTTTTTATTAAATTTGGGAGTAGGGTATTTTGTATCCACTGGAGTTGTTTTTGGGTAATGGGTAATGGGTAATGGGTAATGGGTTTATCGTTGATTAGATTATCTACTAACTCGATGGCAATTTCTTCGAGGATGGTAATTAGATCTCCTGCACTTCTGGCTTGTTTTAATCGTTGTAGATATTTGTTTTGCCAATCTGTTGTTTCCTGTGAGGGCGATTGACCAATCGCCCCTACATCGTTATTGTCTGCGCCTAATAACGGATCGAAATCTAAACCGAAATCTTTGGCTAATGCTTGGGTCAAACCTATACGACTGTAGCTTGGTGAACGAGCGATCGCAATTATTAAATCCCGTAGCTGTTCTTTTTCGGGACATTGACCGAAGATATGTAAGCCATCTCGGATCTGGGCTTCTTTTAGTTCACACAGATAACCGTCGGCGACGGATAGAAACTGAGTTAAAGTTTGGGTGTCGCTAGGGTTGATGCCAAGATCTTCGTCTAAATTTTCTTGTTTGACTAATTTGGTAATGCGATCGCTAATTATCTTTAGTCTTGTGGGGTCTAAACTCTGGGCTTCGTAGTATTCATCGATTAAAGCCTCTAATTTTTCCAAACCACCATATAGTTCGGCGCGGGTTAGAGGTGGGGTAAGATGGTCGATAATTACCGCCTGCGATCGCCTTTTTGCCTGTGAACCTTCTCCTGGATCGTTGACGATAAAGGGATAGATATTGGGAATAGTTTGTAGTGCGACTTCGGGATAGCAATTTTGAGATAACGCCAAGCTTTTACCTGGTAGCCATTCTAAGTTCCCATGTTTGCCAACGTGAACAATCGCCTGTGCTTTAAAGCAGCTTCTCAGCCAGTGGTAGTAAGCGAGATATTCGTGAGTCGGTTCTAAATCTGGTGCATGATAGTTTAAACTCGGATCGCGATCGTATCCCCGCGATGGTTGGATACCGATAAATATATTGCCCAGTTGTATACCAGGGATTTGGATCGATGTTGGGTTGGATGCTTGTTGTAAGGGCGATTGGCTAATCGCCCCTACCTTGTCTGCGCCCTCGTATTCCTTCGCCCCTACATTACCCCATCTATCGGTTATGCCTTGTCGTACCGTTTTAGGTAATGTCTGCCAATACTGTTGATATGCTTCTAGCGATAAACTCTGATAACTCGGACGAGTAATTCTGCTTTCTGGATCGTTAGTAATACCTGTAGTGAGGCGTTGAATCAATTCATCTCCTGTTTGTGGAAGATCGCTAACGGTATATCCTTCTTTTTGTAAAGCTTCGAGAATTTTTATACAGCTTGCGGGAGTATCTAAACCTACCCCGTTGGCAATTCTTCCGTCTTTGTTAGGATAGTTGGCTAAAATTAAGGCAACTTTTTTATCTTTAACGTCAGTGTTAGCTAGATCTATCCAGTTAGCAGCACACTCGGCGACGAATTTCAGGCGATCGCTTTTTGGTTGGTATACGACTACATTGGTTTGTAGCTGTTCGTTCCAAGTTTGCACCGATTTGAAAGATATAGCGCGGGTAATGATTTTGCCATCAACTTCGGGTAACGCCACATTCATCGCCACATCTCTAGGCATCAATCCTTGTAAGCTAGATTCCCATTGCTCTTGACTACTACCGCTTAATATAACCTGTAAGACGGGAATGTTTAACTGTTGCCAAAACTCTAATTGTGAAGATTCTCCAATCTTTGCAAGAGAAAAGCTGGTAGTATTAAGCAGCACTTTAATATTGTTTTGTTGACACAAATCTAATAGTTGTTGCTGTAGATCGATGTTTTTTAATGAAGATATATATATCGGTAGAGGCGTAATATTTCTAGATATTATAAAATTACATAATTCATCAATCGGTAAAGTGTTTCCTGCTAAATAGTGAGAACGATAAAAAAGTATTCCACAGCAATCTTTAGATAGAGAAACTTGTTTTTTAATACTTTTATTTGAGTCACTAGCTGAAGAAAACCATTGATATATTCCGATTTCTGGAACTGGTTTTGGTGCGACAGGATTGTATGTTGTTTGTAAGCAAGTGTTGCTAATAAACTGTAGAGCGTGGATATAATTTTCTCTTCCACCCTCAATCAAATATCGCCATAATTGATTGACAGCAGCCAGAGAAACTGTAGAATGTTCGATCAGATCTAGGTCGGGTGCATTATCTCCTGGTAATACAAACAGAGCTATATTATTTAACTCGGCAACTTCTTTAACTCTTTCCAATCCGTAAGACCAATAAGCACTTCCTCCTAATAAACGTAGTACGACTATTCGAGCTTTTGATAAGATTTCTAAATAAGTGTCTATACTTAATTGCTGTTGTAAATTCAATAGATTGACTACTCTTAAATCGGGAAAAGTATCATCTAAACAAGAGCGGGCGGTGGCAATAGTTTGAATATCTGTATCGGCATATGTTAAAAAAATAATAGGAGCGGGAGACTGTTCGATAAAAATTACTCCTTCAGTGTTAGGATTCCATCCTCCTGGTAGCGCAGCGATTTTGTGCATAGTTTTGTTATTCTAATCTTGAGAAATAATTACAGTTTTGTTGAAGCTGGCAAAAATGAGCCAAGCTATATAAACAGAGAAAAGGTGTGGTATTAGCTGAATTTAGATCGCGCTCGGTGTTACTCGTATTTTCTGCTTTTAAAAAAAAATATTCGTCTATTGAGTTCGATCTCCGACAGGATTATTATATCTAGCAGTAACAAAGAAATAGGTAATTTTACTATTAACGGAGGGTATACTATTTAAACTATTAAAAATATTAAAAGAAAATAAATTGTCAAGAAAATAACAGTTATAAATAGATAAGTTCGTGCTGTTAATAATACCTAAGTTCAATGCAATCGATCGCACTTTTTAAAACAGCAGACGATAAAAAATGTTTTATCGTCGTTTTCGAGCGAATGATGAATCGTAATGGGATTGATTAGTAGTGGAACATAGCTGTTATTAATTGCCTGAAAACCGATTTTATTGCCAAGTTAACTAGAAAAAGTGATAGTTCTGTCTAATTGCTGTAAACAGTTAAATTGCCGATAAAAATATTATTGTAAATAAACCTAAACCTATACATAGCCCCTATTCCACCCTAGAGATGGACAATTTTTATTATTACCAACTAGAACAAAAACGTATTTTAGAGCAGATTGAAATTCAGATTGGTCAAAATTTAAACTTATCAGAAATTATCCAGTCAGCACTAGATCGCAGCCGTAGTTTTTTAGGCTTAGATCGATTACTTATTTATCAAATAGACATACCCCTAAAACCAAATAATAATATCGAGACAACTCAGACAGCAGCAATTACTTACGAATCTAGAAAGAAAGAAGATGAGGTTTCTGTCTTGTATTATCAGGATGAAACTTGTTGGCAGCGATCGCTCTCGTGTAAAAATAAATATCATCAGGGATTTTGTTTAGTAGTCGACGATCTAGAAGCAAGTCATCTGGATCCTTGTCTCAAATCTGCGATGGCAAAAATAGAGGTAAAATCAAAAGTAGTAACGCCGATTAATGTCAGAAATAAGCTATGGGGTTTGGCGATCGCTCATCAATGCTCCCAGACGAGAAAATGGCAGCATCAGGATGTCCAGTTTTTGCGTCAAATAGCAGAATATATCGCACTTGCCATCTATAACCATCAATCATATCAGCAGCTACAGCAACAAAAACAACTGCTAGAACAGCAGGTTAAAACCCAGGAGCAACAGATTAGAAACGCTTTAATAGCAGCAGAAGCAGCCAGCAAGTCTAAACACGATTTTTTAGGTAGCATGAGTCACGAATTGCGAACTCCTTTAACCTGCGTTATTGGTTTGTCTAGCACCTTGCTTCAGTGGACATCTGCGCGCGAGAGAGGAGCTTTGTCTCCTGAAAAGCAACAGGAATACCTTCATCTAATTCAACAAAGCGGAAAGCAACTACTAGGATTAATCAATAATATTTTAGAATTTTCCGATGTCGAGTCGGGGAAGCATCTTTTAAATATCCAGCAGGTATCCTTAACCGAGTTGGTCAAACATTCGATCGAGCGATCGCAAGAAGATGCGATCGCAAAAGAAATTACCCTTCGCCATGAAATTAGAATCGATCCAGAACAAGATTGCCTCGTTGCCGATGAAGCCAGAATAAGAGAAGTTTTGCTTCATATTTTAAACAATGGTATTAAGTTTACTCCTGAAGGTGGAGAGGTCATTTTAAGAGTTTGGCGAGAAAAACATCAGGTAGTTTTTCAGATCGAAGATACGGGTATGGGGATTGCACCCGAAGAAGTTCCTTTATTGTTTGAAAAGTTCAAGCAAATAGGAGAGATGCGCCAACGCATTCACGGCGGTACGGGCTTGGGGTTAGCCTTGAGTAAGAAGCTAGTAGAGCTGCATGGCGGAACGATTGACGTAGAATCGGCATTAGAACAGGGTTCTGTTTTTACGATTTATCTTCCTCAAACTAGCCCCGAACAGTTGAGTTTGACCAAATCATTAGCCAATGCCTATGACTCCTGCTCTAAAATGGTCGTTTTAATTACCGAGGATGAAGAAAGTGCCACTTCTATCTGTCAACTGTTGAATACGATTGAATATCAGGTAGTCTGGTTGACCAACTTAGCGATGGCTGTAAAGCAAATAGAACTGATACATCCAGAGATGGTAATTATCGACAAAGATTGCTCGGTAGTCGGCATCAAAAACGTCGTGAGTGCTGTTGCCAATAATAATTTAGCTGGTAATACTAGCGTGGCTTTGTTATGCGATCGCTTTGACAGCAACGAATGGCAAAAGTTTATCGAATATGGCGTTGATGAGTATCTACTCAAATCGATGAATCCAATTCAGACTCTAGACAAAATTAACGGTCTAATCCAACGCAATAACCATCAGCCAAGAATCGAGAATAATTAAGCTAAATTCAACTCAAGCAACATTTAATCTCGTTCTCAATCCTCAGCTAAGACCTATTCAGCGGTTGCTTCTTCGGCTTCTTCAACCCCTTCGGTTTTTTGGGGCTGAGATCTTTTTTCTCTCTGCTTGCGACTAGCTTCCAACACATCTTCAATCACCTGAAGCAACTGATCCATTTTTTCCAAGTTACCCTGATATAGCTCTAAATCTTTCTTCATCTTTTCGCCAGATATCTTAAATTTATCGGCAATAGCATCTATTTTCTCGTTACGTTTGTCGAGATCTTTAACCAGCTCGCGATCGCATTCTTCTAAAAGCGTGTAGATTCCGATGCCAAAAAGACGACTGTATTTAAAATTTTCATTATCAGCGATCGCCTTTATTGGTTCGACGATATAGCCCGTATCCTCTTCGGCGGTAGGATTTCCCAACCACTCCACCAGCTCATCTATAGATTTATTGTCTGCCAGCGATAGTAGCGTTCCTGCTTGAGACTTATAAACTCCAGCATCAGCATTAGTAGCGGTACAAAGGGCGTTAAAAATCTGCTCTTTTTCTTTTTCAGGTTGGTATCCCTGCATTAACCGCTCGAAAGAAGTAACAATTCCTAAATAATATATAGGATCTGGTTTAAAATCGGAGTTTACTGATAGTAGGTGCATTTCTACCAGTAATTCTTCGATCACTCTACGATAAATAGAGTTGATTGGTCGAGGATAAGCAGCATAAAATGCCCTTTTACTATCGGAAACAGTTTTCATATCGGTATTAACTTTTTTTATTTAACAATGTATTTGTCCTACGAGTCTTAATCTACGTTCTTTTCGAGCGGTTTATTAAAACAAAACTCTTAGTATATCTTTATATTATTATGCAATGATTATGTCACACTGTCGGAGATTTACCTCTAACTAAGCTATTAACCGCTTATGGGGAAAATAAGCTGTGAGGGCGATCGCGCGATCGCTCAACCGCAAATTCTTTCTAGATAGTTACCATGCTATTGCGGAGTACGGTTCATCAAAATATATTTTTACCCAAAACCAAAATTTTATAAGCTTTTATGCAGTCATCTACAGCCAAAAATCAACGACAACTTACTTGTCCTCAGTTGCCATTAGGGGTATACAGAGAAATTGCGGCACATATTAGACAGGTAGAAAATGTAGATGCTAGCTTGATTTTACGTTCTACCCTAAGCGATCGCACTGAGTCGTTTGATTACTATCAAAGTCAAGTTGCAGCCTTACAAATAACCTATGCTGAAGGGGGGGACAATGCTCGACAGCAGGTAGAGGAAATTTTAGAATATTATGCCCAACGCTACTCGCCCTGGCAAGATTGGAAGGGCGAACATTGAACGAATGATAAATGTTAAATGCTAAATGTTAAATGAAATGACTTTGAGCCATTTTCTTAATATCTTCTGGCGAGACACAACGGCGTTCGGAACAGTAAGCCATCAAGCTTACTCCATTGAGCATCTGAATCGTGCTTACTCTAACTCGAAAATCATCGGTTAGAAACCAACAGCGTTCTTGTCCCTGATTATTATCATAATCCGTGTTAATTGTCAAAATGCCGTCTTCGCCAAACCAGTAACGGCTAATTACAGGCAAACCATCTACATAACCTTTGTCGCGAATTAATTTACCACTACGTCCCGTCTCATCGTCGGGGACATCGATCAAAATAGCAGCGTAGTTGGGATTGGGTTCTTTTTCTTCCAAATTATCCTGCCAGCTAAAACTTCCGCCTCCTGTAGCTTTGCTAGCATCGATGCCCTGTGCATCACATACCTGTTTTACTTTGGGGTCATCTGGGTGAATTACCTTGACAATTAAATTTGATTCTCCCGACTCATCGGCTTCGGTATCAAAATGATGTACGCTTCTTTCGGTGTACCATTTACCCTCGCTTTTACGAAAAAATTCCATCATGTTCATGGGAACACTCAAACGCATAATATTACTCCTGAAAAAACTTCGATCTAAAAAATAGTTTAGTACTAAGACCAGTACACAAGAGCGATAAATGTAACAATAACAGTACAATCAAAGTCGGGAAACTAAGCGCGATGAGTCTCCGCGACGAGCGATCGCATAGAAAAGAGTTATCATGGCAATCAAAAGATCGAACGATCCTCAAGAAACTCCCAAACCAACTCGTAAGGCAGACAAGCCAAAGCAGCAGTACGAAGTTACCTTACTCTCTCCTAAAGCTAACACTCAGGAAACAGAACACAATGAAGAAAAAATTCGTCCCCAGAAATTAGCTGACTACATCGGACAAAAAGACCTTAAAAAAATTCTCAATATTGCGATCGCTGCTGCTAAAGGCAGACAAGATCCTTTAGATCATTTGTTGCTATACGGACCTCCTGGTTTGGGTAAAACTACCATGTCCCTGATTCTGGCATCAGAGATGGGGGTAAACTGCAAAATTACTTCCGCACCCGCCTTAGAACGTCCGAGAGACATCACGGGTTTGCTGGTAGGTCTAAAACCAGGAGATATTTTATTTATCGATGAAATTCACCGCTTAAATCGCATGACGGAAGAATTACTCTACCCTGCAATGGAGGATTTTCGCTTAGATGTGACTATTGGTAAAGGTCAGACCGCCAAAACCCGTAGTATACCCTTGCCTCCCTTTACCTTAGTTGGTGCAACAACTAAAGCTGGTGCGCTGTCTTCCCCGTTGCGCGATCGCTTTGGTATTATCCAAAGATTACGCTTCTACGAACTAGATGAATTGACTTCTATAGTTAAACGCACCGCAGAAATTATCAATACCCCCATTACCGAAGCGGGGG
This sequence comes from Waterburya sp., assembly GCA_965214815.1. Classification (GTDB taxonomy): domain Bacteria; phylum Cyanobacteriota; class Cyanobacteriia; order Cyanobacteriales; family Xenococcaceae; genus Waterburya. The sequence goes on along the minus strand of CBDCCL010000002.1, from coordinate 4,075,805 downwards.
CGATCGAAATTGCTCGTCGTTCTCGTGGAACACCGCGTATTGCTAATCGGTTGTTAAGAAGGGTTCGCGACTACGTAGAAGTTGAAAAGGCAGCAACTATTACTGAAGAATTAGCAGCTACGGCGATGAATCTGTTTGACGTGGATACTCAAGGTCTAGACTGGACAGATCGTTTAGTACTGAATACGATTATCGAACAGTTTAATGGTGGCCCTGTAGGGTTAGAAGCGATCGCAGCAGCTACAGGAGAAGACCGCAAAACTATCGAGGAGGTATACGAACCATACTTATTACAAAACGGTTATCTCAGTCGGACTCACAGGGGAAGAATGGCTACAGCTAAAGCTTGTGAACATTTGGGTTATGAATCTGACGACCCCAAGCAAACAAAACTATTTTAAAGCAACTCAAATCTTCGATATTGCTCGTCTATGGCAATTGAAAGCGCGATCTCCACAGGAATTAATCTCAAAGATATAGTAATTTCTAAGAGCAATTATTAGTTCTTTATCCCTTATCCCTTATCCTTTTATTAATGCTTGAGTTATTAAAACCAGTTTTGAATTTATTAGCTTCACTTTACTCAACATTTCCTACGGGTATTCAAAGCTGGACATTATTAGCACTACGGGTTGGTTTAGGAGTCTTGTTTGTAATACATGGATATCCGAAGTTAAACCATCTCAATACATGGTCTAAAGCTTTAAAGATGCCGATTTTCCTTTGCTTTTTATCAGCATCTTCAATGTTTTTAGGCGGTTTTTGTCTTATTGCTGGGTTTTTAACTCCTCTAGCCTGTATAGCTTTACTGTGTTCTATGGTATTTGCTTTGGTCTTAGAAATTACCCAAAGACTTCCTTTTGTTGCACCCGATCCTTATTTAATTCCGCAAGGAGAATATGAAGGTGCAAACGGTAAAGGAGAACCTCCCAGTCAAGAAAAGGCTTTTGTTTTTAATTTAATGTTAATCGTACTGCTGGTTTTTGGTCCTGGATCTTTATCCCTCGATGCCTGGATATTTGGTAATTTATATTAGACTAACTTCTTAGCTAGCTGCTTAAATATTGGCTAAAGTTTAGGTAAGCCAATTATAGTTAAACACGCTTGTAATGCTTTGAAAAACAGTTGAAACAAGCTGCTTTTACACGCTAACCAATTCTGTTCATAATCTAGTTAACATATTGACTTCTTGAGAAGTTAACTTTCGCCACTGTCCAGACTTTAAACCTGTTAGGTTAATTTGCTTACCATCGCTACCAATAGACACTCTGACTAATCTAAGGGTAGGGAAGCCTACCGCAGCAGTCATGCGTCTTACCTGACGATTTTTTCCTTCGGTCAGAGTCATTTCCAACCAGCAGGTAGGTATAGACTTGCGATCGCGTATGGGTGGAATACGAGGCGGTAAATTAGGTTCGGTAAGTAACAGACGCACAGAAGCTTTACGAGTACGATAGTTTTTAATCGTTACTCCGTTGCGGAGTTTATTTAAAGCAGTTTCATCGGGAATACGTTCTACCTGAACATAGTAAGTACGAGGATGGGCAAATTTGGGATCGGCCAAACGATTTTGTAGTTGTCCGTTATCAGTTAGTAGCAGTAGTCCCTCACTATCTAAGTCGAGTCTGCCAACAGGATAGACTCCTAGAACCCGAATATACTCTTTTAACGTTGGACGAGGATTATCGCTGCTGTCGGTAAACTGACACAGCACCCCATAAGGCTTGTAGAACAGGATATATTTCATCTAGGCGTTGCTGATTTCAAATATAAATCATACAAGTAACCTGTTAATAGCGATCGACTATCAGCTAATTAAACGACAACGTAGTCTATCTAGTTGAATGTTGTGAATTCAAACATTCTCGTCTTCAAACTTGTAGCCAACACCAACTACAGTCTTTACAAAAGTAGGATTGGTAGAATCAGGCTCGATTTTCTTACGTAGCCTTCTAATATGAGTATCGACTACCCGTTCATCGCCAAAGAAGTCGTTACCCCAAAGTTTGTCGATCAGTTGGGTACGACTCCAAACTCGTCCAGGATAGCTGAGAAAGGTCGATAGGAGGTTAAATTCTAAAGTGGTAAGGTCTAATTCTTCTACCTGAGAGTTTAGGTATCGGGTGGCTGTATGTCGATCTAGATCTACAGAAAAATGTTGGGTGCGATAGGTTTGTGAATTGTCTTCCTGTACTCCGTGGCGCAGGCTGCGTCGTAATAAAGCTCTAACTCTGGCAACTAACTCTCTGGGGCTAAATGGCTTGACTAAATAATCATCTGCCCCCGTAGACAATCCAATTACCCGATCTATTTCTTCTCCCCTGGCGGTAAGCATCAAAATATAAGGGTCTTTATTATATGCTTGTTGGCGAATACGAGTACATACCTCCAGTCCATCTAAGCCAGGAAGCATCAAGTCGAGAATAACTACATCTGGCTGCTGCTGTTTGAAAATATCTAGGGCGGTCAATCCATTATTAGCAACACGACAAGAAAAGCTTTCTCTAGTTAACGTTTGTTCTATAAGTTGAGCAATTTCTCGTTCGTCTTCGACAATAAGAATTTCCATTTGAGATCTCAGTAAATTGTTCAGATATTCTGCGATCGCGAATGGGGTACAGGTCGCGTAATCGCAATTGCACTATACTTACATACCACGTTTGTTAATCATCAACATAATTAGACGATCGCCTTACTTATTTTGCTATACTGCTTTGTGCTAGCTACACCGCTAATAGCAGCAAGCAGTATCCAGCTAATAGTATTTACTCTTAGATCGAAAATGCTAACGTCGGTAAGATTAAAAATGATACAGGACGTGAACGCCAACATATAGCTAAACAGAATTAGCTTGGGTTTACGATCTTCTAATAATAATTTTGTGGCGGAAAACATAATCGACCCAACAATAGCTACAAGCAATAATACAGCTATAACTCCAATCTCTGCACCCAACATCAAAAATAAATTATGAGGATGTCCGAACCAAAAGCTGGTTTTGGCTTCATAAAGAGGAGTAAAGTTACGTAACCCCCACCCCCACCACGGGCGTTCTTTAATTAAATCCCCGCAAAACTGCCATTGAGTAATACGGAGAGTTTCAATAGGGCGATCGGGATACATCCGATCTGATAGTCTCGCCCAAATAAATGCCGGAACTACGGTACGTAACTTCTCGCCACCCAGATGGGGCGCAAAAGAAGCCCAAAGAATTACTGTAGCAGCAGCGGTAACTCCCCCAACAAGCCAACGCCAGCCCAAATAAACCGCATAAGCCATAAAGCTAATAAATACCAGTCCCCAAGCATTGCGAGAGCTAGTTAGAACTAATCCACTGAGATCGGTAAATAAGATTATGGTCAATAAAACTAAGCTGTAGATCGATCTTCGATTCAATTTGGCTGATTTGTGGCAGGTTTCCAACCATAAGCCCAAAGTCAAACAAAAAGCGATCGCCAGATAAATTCCTAAGAAATTGGCATAGATAAATACTGACGACATTCTACCAGGTGGTATGCCTAAAGGTACTAGCTGCCAGCCTAAAATAGACTCGATTAACTTAGGAGTATCCCAATTAATAAACAGTTGCCCAAAACCCAGAATTACAATTGGTCCTGAAGGCAAAATCAGCAACCAAGATAGCTGTGTTAGCCGAACGGGATGTCTAATTAAACATCGCAAAGCAGCAAACAGAGCAAAAAATGGGACAAAGTTAGCCAAACCCAACCAAGCGGGTAGGGAGCGATAAGCTAAAGCCGAACTAATAGTCATTAGAACGGCTAATATTGCCAATCCTCGATTCAAAGAACTGTTAATAATTCTCTTGAAGTTGACTTGCCAAATCCGCAGCAAAACTATTACCAAGCCTAATGCTCCCCCTGCGGGAAACAAGGGAAAGACCAGGACACTGAAGCTAAAACACAGCCATGTCCAATCGATAGCAGTTTGCGAAGAGCTGTACCGCATTGATTTTAATAACAATCATTAATCTTTTAAAGATCGACGGATTTAAACCTTTAATCTCTATTAAATAAATAGCAATTTTTCTAGAAGCTTAGAGCTAGAAATAAGATAAATTCAAGAAGTAAATTTGCCTCTAATCGGTTATGGTAAATCCTGCAAGCCATTGTCTGGAGTATTAGAAACCTGTCGTTGCAGAGCAGCATAAGATTGATTGTAATCAATAATTGAAGAAAGCAAGTTACCACGAGCAGTTGTCAACTGTGTCTGAGCATCTATTACATCATTTTGAGTACCGACTCCCGCCTGGAAACGTAACCGAGCCAGACGTAAACTTTCTTGAGCCAGTTCCACCTCTCTAGTAGCTGTCGAAATATTGTTTTGATTCGACTCTAGCTGAAAATAAGCCTGTTCTACAGCGAAGCGAATTTGATTGCGCTGATCGGCAAAGTTGGTTTCAGAAATTTCAGCATCTATTTCTTCTTGTTCGGCAGCAGCCCTTGCAGCACCACCATCAAAAAGCCTCCACTGTAAATTTAAACCTACACTATAGCGATCGCTGACATCAAAATCATCTTCAAGATCGTCGTCTACCGAGTAGTTCGCATTAGCACTTAGTCGGGGTCTGATACTAGATAATTGGATTTCTCGCTGTTCTTGGTTGATTTCTCTTTGTAACAACAACTGTTCTAGTTCTGCCCGATTTTTAAATGCCTGTACGATAGTTTCGGCTAACTCTAAATTCCAAGTCCCTGCTTCTTCAACAGCATCAGCAGTAGCAAGCTCGGTACTATGGGATACGCTTAAGGTTTCGGCTAGCTGTCGGCGAGAAATATTCTGATTGGCGATCGCCGTAGTCAGTCTTTGCCTTGCTTGAGCTAGCTCTACTTCTGCCCGTAAGACATCAAATCTCGTACCCAGACCTGCTCTTTCTAAGAGTTGAGCATCTCTAAGAGTTTGTAAGGAATCTTCTACCGCAGCTTGTTGAATTTCTATCTGAGCATCGCTATCTTGCAGGTCGTAGTAATCTGTGGCAGTTTCAAATCGAGTTTGTTCTACTATCCTTTCTAAGTCTAATTCTGTACTACGTAGTTGCTTTTGGGCAGCGCGAATACTAGCTCCTCTTTGACCACCATCGTAAATATCGTAATTAAACGACAGACCTGAAGTAAAATTAAAACTCGAACCAGAGCTGGCAAAGCTATCTTCGGCAATACCACGTGCCTGATCCTCGGTAACATTAGGATTATCGATGGTCACACCTTCTACCTGCTCATCGATTCTCTGCTCGGTAATGCTATCGAGAAACAGACTGTCACCATAACTCAATCCCCCCGTCACATCTAAAGTCGGATACAGTGCTGCTCGTTCCTGTCTTAATTCTGCTTCAGAACGTTCTACCTGTAGTCTAGCTTCTTGTATATCTTGGTTGTTTTTCAAAGCTAGATCGACCGCCTGTTCTATAGTGATTAGTTTTGGTGTATCGACCTCAACTTCTTCAGCTTCAGTAGGAAACGATAGCGGGTTAGTACTAGGATCGAGCTGTTCTGTATTAGGAATTGCTGGCTGTGCTGGTCTGATAATATCATCAATATCTTCATTTTCCTCCGTATCCCCTGGTGTCTGTACCGCTTGAGCAAAAAGGTTAAGCTTAGGATACTCAGAATACTGTAATAATTCTGGTTCAATGGATGATGACAGTGATGCAGTAGACGATCTCCTGGTCTGTCGCTCAACCGTATTTTTATTAGCTTCAGCGCGATTGCTCAGACTATCATCTGGTGTATCTGGTGTATTTTGTGCAGCAGCTACGGTTATATTACCCACCACTATAGCTGTTGCCAGACTAACTATTTTTATCGACTGATTTTTCTTACCCACTCCTCACTCCTTTGTTAATTCGGATTTTTGCACTTGTAAATTAAACAATTCTATACTTGTTATTGTGACCATGGCACTGGCTTTGTCAACTCCAACTCGGTTATCTTGCAGCATCAAAGTTTATCACCCGATCGTGGTGCAACAGTTAAAATCTCATAATTATTTTGGTATATATAATATTTGATGTAAATCTCTAAGTAGTTCTAAGTTGTTAACTTCAAGCCTTGAGACTACTATGTTCAAAATACTCGTGTCTTTATATTTCCATTACCTAAAATTTCTTCTGCGTTGAGCTTGCCTAATATTTGACTAAACTAATTAGCGGTACGTCGGACAGCTTGTTTTTACCTTTCAAGGCGAGTAATTCAATTACAAAAGCAAACCCAATTACATCAGCTTCCATTTGAGTTAACAATTTAGCCGTAGCTTGTGCTGTTCCTCCTGTGGCTAGCAAATCGTCTACAATTAGAACTTTTGCTCCAGGAGCGATCGCGTCCTGGTGAATTTCGAGGCAGTCTGTACCATATTCTAGGTCGTAGTCTATTGAATGTACTGTTGCTGGCAGCTTACCTGGCTTACGTATAGGAATAAAGCCTGCGTTTAATTGATACGCTAAGAGAGGAGCAAAAATAAAGCCCCGCGATTCCATACCTACAATATAATCTGGTGCTAGATTTGCCGTTTGGCACTGTTGGCATAAAAGATCGATAGTGTAACGTAAGCCTCGGGCATCACTAAGCAAAGTAGTTATGTCTCGAAATATAATTCCTGGTTGGGGAAAGTCAGGAATATCGCGGATTAGAGATTTTAGTTCCATAAACAAACATCCATAAATTGAATTAGACTGGTTTTTGACTAAGATAGCTATGGCATCATAGCACCAGAGATTAATTTGTTATCCTCGACAAAGAATCATTAATAACGATCGCGCGAGCGTGAAAATTTAAACTTAATTCGATCATGAGTCAATCTGCAAGTTTAGAATCCTTTCCTTCCTCGGTAGACAGCCCAACCTCAATTTTAAATACTTTACCAGACATATCTCTCCCAAATAAGGGTTGTTCTCCCCGCACACAACAACAAATCGATTTACTGTTACTAGCTCTTGAGGCCTTGGAGTTGGGTGCATCAGAACATATGTTGGCAACAGCGAGACAGTTAGAGGTAGATCGAATCATCAAAAACCGCGTTAATCTGTGGCGTTTGCGCTCTACTAACCCTTGGAGGCGTTCTTATACTAGAGGTTACTTGAGCCAAGATCAGGCAAAGGCTTTAATAATTATTGCTGCCTACAGAGCTAAAGAGCTTATGGTGGTCATCAGACAGCTTTTGTTGGCAGAACAACAGATGCGAGAGAAAAATCTGCCCATCGATAATCATTTTCGGCTGTCGGAATATTTAGAAAGGTTTCGCGCTCATTTTCGTAGTCGAATGAACTCTCGTCGTGCTAAGGTATCAGCCTATCTTGCCTCGGAAGAACAGTTAAACGAATTGGCTCTATCGCTTTTAAACAAGCTGCTGTTTTGTACTGGAAGTAGAGGAATGCACCGAGTTTGGTTTAGTTTGTTTGATGGAGAAGTATCGTAAACATGAGTACGAAAAGACAGTATAGTTTGCCTAACTGTAATCTGATTTTAGAAGGTTTTGAAGATGTCGATACTGAAAGCGTCAATATTTTAGACGGGCAGCCACCCATGTCTATTTTAATTAACGCCGAATGTATTTTTCTAAAATCTAATCAAAAAATAAGTGGTGGGAGCGTTTTTTTACAAAATCTGTCCCATGCCGTAAACAGGTACGCTCAGAGTTTTCTTAGCGGGCTATCTCAGCCTGAGGTTAGCACCACAGAATATCCCCAGGTATCACTAGCTTTAGTTGACGAACAGCAGCTTCATCGTTTAACTTACGAGCCTGAACCTGGTACGGACGAAACCAAAACCGAGATCGACTTAAACACCGTGGAACTATTTGACTTAGTTGATGCGATCGATCGCTTTTATCTCGATCGCTCGACTCTACCAAATATGACTTTAGAATTACGTTCGGTAAGCAAACGCTATCGTCAGCCAGAACAGCCTCTAACAGAAAGATTGACTCCTGTGGCAATTGGCTTTACTAGTTTGGCGATCGCAGCAGGAGCATTTTTTGTAATTCCACCGCCACAAATAACTCCACCAGAATCCAACCCGATCGACCGCACTATTGAAACCGAACCAGAAGAAAACAGCATTCCTGCAAATCAACCGAATTCTGAAGAGGGTAATTAAGGCGTTGCTGATTTTAGCTTCGTAGCGATCGAAAGATCGATATTTTATTCATAGAGGTCTAATATACTTAATATATCTCTATAAATTTAAATAAATATTTTTATAATGCCTCAAACTGCTTTAAATTTAATTGCGGTAGGAATCTTTGTCATGACCATGACAAGTTTACTGGGTCCAATATTTAATATTCCTCCTGTTGTCCCTGCTGCTATAACTTTTGGAATTCTAAGCTTGGCTACAGCAGATACTCTAAGCTGGAACAGCAGGGGAGTTTCGCTGCTGCTAGATTTGTTTGCTTCAGCCGAGCAACGTCAGCGTATTGTTAACCACGAAGCAGGACATTTTTTAACGGCATATTTTTTAGGAATTCCCGTTACTGGCTACACTTTAACTGCTTGGGAAGTCATTAAACAGGGACGCTTGGGTAGAGGCGGAGTCAGCTTTAATACAGAATCTCTAACTACAAAACCGTTTGAACTAGAAAGTATGCGTTTGACTTTAGAACGTTTTTGTACAGTTTGGATGGCGGGAATAGCTGCGGAAAAAATGGTTTATGGCAACTCTCAAGGAGGTGCAGAAGATAGACAGCAATTAAAGCAGGCTCTAACAATGGTAGGTTTGCCCGAAGTCGGCTACGCTCAAAAGGAACGCTGGGCGCAGTTACAGGCAACAAACCTCATTACCAGACATCAGCACTCTTATGAGGCTTTGGTCGAGGCAATGAAGCAAAGAGCATCTGTAGAAGAATGTTATGCAGTCATCCAGCAATATTGCGATGTTGATAGCGAAACACTACCAGCTAGCAGTTAGAGTCGTTAGTAAAGACAAATTTTACTCTTTACTTAACCAAAGCTGTTGATTCGCGCCAATCAAATATGAGGCTGTTTAAATTGATAAACCTCTCGAATTACCTCTACCCAACCATCGGCGACAGATTGTAAAATGCGATCGCCTTTTTCTTTAGTGGCAGTCGTAGCATCTCCCATTACTCCGCTTTTACTTAGTTCCTTGGTCAACCAGGCAAAAGGTAATTTTCCTTCCATATCTAATAGGCTATCTTCTGGTACTGGAGGATATTCTTTTACTGCTAGCTCCATTTTGACCTGCTCTGGCAATAAAGATAGCATAATACTGGTTTCTGCATCTCCTGCATGGATACCGTATTCTTGTTCTCGAACCGTTAGCTCTTCGACAGCATTATGAGGAACGCGCCAGGTAAACAGAGGAAACACCGCAAAATCTAAATGCCCTTGATGGAGATCTCTTGCTGCTATCTCCATAATTTGTGGCTGTCCTCCATGAGAGTTCATCAACACTAGCTTACGAAAGCCAGAGCGATAAATACTGAGTGCCATCTCTTTAATTACTGCTAACAGCGTATCCGCACCCAAAGTAATCGTGCCAGGAAAACCCCAGTGTTCGTTAGACTTTCCGTAATAAAGGCAGGGTAGAGCATAAGCGGGAATATCTGATTCTAACTGTGCTAAAGCTTTACCCAATACCCCCAAACTAATCGCCGAATCTACTGCTAAAGGCAAATGAGGACCGTGCTGTTCGATCGCGCCAATTGGCTGGATAATAACCGTATTCTGCTTGTCTGGCATCTGCTCTATTTCTTGCCATGTCAGATAGGGAAAGTAGCGTTGAGGGGGGATAAAGCCGTGCATCATTATAAATTACCTTAAATCTTTAATTGTCAGATTGACGAGTTACATTAGTAAAGAGATAGCAGCTAGAGCAAAATTCGCTCTTTTTACTCGTACAACTTATTTTTAGCTAACCATGATTAAAAAATTACTACTTACTGCTTCAACTAGCTTTATAGCTATATTATTAATCGCTAATTCGGCGATCGCCATTACGACCTTCGATACTCTAGCTCAAACAAGACAATCTGCTTTCAATTTAAATGTTATCAGTCCTTCTCTACAGCCCGTCAGCAACAGCAATCTATCAAATCATTTTGGCTGTTCTTGTGCCTCGTGTATTCAATCAGTACAAACTACTAATATTTAAGATATATCTTTGAATTAAACGATATTAAATTGCTGGCAATTCAAAATAGCTGTTGTCAGATTTAATTCTATTAATATTTCATCTTAAATAAATCTTCAATTATTCTCAGCTAAACCTAAAAAGCTTACTGCTTGGAGGTTTAGCTTTTTTTATAGCCTGTACCGCAATATGGACTTAAACCATATCTAGTTTAAAACCCATAGTTTTTCAGCTAACTGTTTCGGGTTAAAGGGGAAAGGGGAAAGGGAAAGAATGAATTACTTTAAACTCCAGTTTTCTATATAGACGTGTTTTATATTAAAACACTTATTAATTGTGCCAAGCACCTAGCAAACCCTTTAGGGTATCTTTTAGGACGTGTTAATGGTGAGCAGTCAACCAAACCTAGTTATATAGCAATCGGGGATGAGTTGTGAAAAACTCTCTCTTATCTTGACTCCGTGTTCTCCGTGCCTCCGTGGTTTATCAAAAAAATATTTTCATGAATGACCTGGGATTGCTATATTCAATTTGGCGCGACTACAAGTATTATCTTCACAGATTTTCTACATATTTTCGTCAAACTTGTTCGTTTCTTCAAAAAATTGCTAAATATACTTAAGTATAATCTTAGAATAATTTTTTATAATACATAGCTTTTTAATCGAAGCGTGGAAGAGTAGTTGAACAATGAAAAATTCTCCAAATCGCAGAGATATAATATATGCGCTTTTAAGAAATAGTATCGTGCAGTTTGTTGCAGGTGTATTGTGTTTATTAGTTATTCTTAAAACTGCCAATGCCATCGACTACAAACTAATTCAGGTAGGTTTAAAATCTTTTGGCTATGGCTTTTTCTGCTATCTAACAACGCCTTTTGTTATTTATTGGTTAGCCTATGCTAGTGAAGACAGTAATAACTTGAAGAAACTGGGTTTGACCGTAGTGTTAATAGCTTTTTATAGTTATATAATTTGGGATGCCTATTTCTTTTTCCGAGGCGCGATCGCTTCTTGGTTTTCGGTGATGAATTAGATATTACAACAAGGTATCCGAGGCGCGATCGACTTCAAGGCGTACCATATGCATTTGCTCTTGTGGCACTCCATCGATGAGCGCAGCAAATGGTTCAATACCAAACATCTTAAAGCCAAAAGATTCGTAGAGAGAAATAGCTGAAGTATTTGTAGTATTCACTACGAGAGTTAGTTGTAGCAGATCGGCAAAATCTGATAACGGTCGTTCTTTTTCTTCTTCGTAACTTGAATTGAATGCTGCTGGACATTCACGTAGAGCTTCAAGACGAATAGCTTTATAAGCTGTTGCAGATGAGCTATCGAGTTGATGAATTAACATATGGAAAATGTCAAATTTTACTTCTTTCGACTTAAAGATTATCTAACTATTATTTCTTAAATTTTCATCATTTATTTGCGGTGCAACGCCATAAATTGAAATAACTATTCTCGATCGCTCGAAACCAATTTAGCTTGTAAAAGCTGCTTTTTTAGTACTATTAGTTTTTAACCTTTAGTCCGACCATAAATAGCCGTGATAGAATAATTCACAACTAACACTGTAGCTCAAGCTGTAAATTTGGTGGAACATGGCAGAGGAAACAAACAAACAAGAACAAGATAAGCCATCAGCAGAAAAAAAGGCGGATGCTAAACCTGCTGCCAAGGCAACAAAAGCGAAAAAAGCTAAACCGCCCAAGCTGGAAGACAAACCCTTTAGCGAATTTATTCAAGAGCATTATCTTCCAGCGTTAAAAGAGGCAATGGCTAATGAAGGAATTGAAGACGCTGAATTAACCTTTGTCGAGCAAGGAGTGCCAATCAAAGGAGCTAACCAAAACGAACCTTGCTGGCAGGTAGTCGGTAAATGGCAGAATGGCGATCGCCAGTTTAATCTTTATTTTCCCGATGAAGATATTGCGGGTCAAAAAGCATTTTCCTATGCTACCTACGGCAATGCTCCTAGTATCATAGAGTCTTTTATGATCGACGAAAGAAGAGTTAATTTGGAGCTACTTGTTATGTATACGATACAACGCCTAAATGCTCAAAAATGGCTGACTAGAAATTAAATACTCGATTCATACCGATAGAATTAATCAAGTAAAGCGATCGCGCAAGATCGCTTCTTTTTTTGGATAGCAGCTAAGGTAGAGATTAAAAATTAAATCGAAACTCGCCTATTGCAATAATTATGTGGTGTAATAAATTGGCGTAAATACGAAAATTGACGTTGGGTCATATGTTGGTACATATCTTATTATTTAATGCGGGAACTGATAATGAAGGAATTCATACTATCCAACTAGGCGATCGCAATAGTATCTTGATGTTTCAAGACGAAGAAGATGCTGTGCGTTATGCAGGTTTGTTAGAAGCCCAAGACTTTCCCGAACCAAAAGTAGAGGCGATCGATTCGATGGAAGTAGAACAATTTTGTCGTCAAGCCGACTACGACTGGAAAGTAGTAGAGCCAGGACAGCTAGAAATTCCCCCTACTAAAAATGTTGAAGATCTTGGTTGGGAAGAAGACTCACCAGCCCCTTCAGAACAAGCGGAAACAATGCCAAGTGATGAGTTAGAGCGCATTCGCCGTCAATTGGAAGGACTGCTTTAAAGGAACGAACAAAGGCTTAAGCCGCATGTATGAGGAATGAGGAATGAGGAAACAAAAATCTGAAGCGAATTTGCAGCGTAATATATGAGTGATTTGCAGTCGAGGGGGCATTTGTTGACCGAACAAATCAATCCTCATAGTCAGAATTTGGATAGTCTATCTAGTTTAGAGATCGTCGATTTATTTAATCTCGAAGACCAAAAAACTATAGAGGCGATCGCGATCGCTCGTATTCCGTTGGCTGAAACTATCGACGCTACAGCTAAGGCTTTTAGTCGGGGTGGCAGATTGTTTTATGTAGGTGCAGGTACTAGCGGTAGGTTGGGGGTTTTGGATGCTGCGGAATGTCCGCCGACTTTTTGTACTCCTCCAGAATTAGTTCAGGGAATTTTGGCTGGTGGTGCATCGGCATTAGTTAGAAGTTCTGAAGCCTTAGAGGATCGACCTGAAGACGGGGCAAAGGCAATTAGCGATCGCCATGTAACAGATTTAGATGTGGTGATTGGTATTACCGCAGGAGGAACTACTCCTTTTGTTCATGGGGCTTTGAGCGAAGCTAAATTTAGAAGGGCGACTACTGTAGCGATAAGCTGCGTGGAGGCAGAACAAGTGGCGATTGATGCGGATATTGATATTCGGCTTCTAGTTGGTGCTGAGATTTTGGCAGGTTCGACTAGGCTTAAGGCTGGCACTGTTACCAAAATGGCGTTAAATATTATCTCTACAGGGGCAATGGTGCGCTACGGTAAGGTTTATGGCAATCGTATGGTTGATGTTGCGGTAACAAATGATAAGCTTCACGATCGCGCCTTACGTATTTTGGGCGACTTAACTGAGTTGGATCGTACCGGGGCGCAAGAGTTGTTAGAAAAAAGTAACAAAAGGGTTAAACTGGCTCTTTTGATGCACTGGACAGGCTTGGACTCGACGGCAGGAGAAGCTTTGTTGAGTCAAGGAGATTTGCGATCGCTAATTAAACAGCATTCACCCGATACCTAAAGCTTATACTCGACCGATCATTTCTTTACTAAACATTATCTAACTTCAAAATACTGCTTTGGTTCACTTCGTCAATCTATCTGGGATAATATGATCGAAACTGTTGGTTATTAAACACTAGATAAAATATCTACGAGTATTTTTGATGGTTAACTTAATCGACTCTGTAAAAAATACTTGGGTAACGAATGATAGACGGATCGATCGCCACTTTTATTCTTTTAGCTGCTGTGGTTGCCATACTTGTATGGGGATATAATCGAGCTAAAGGTTATGGCAGGCTGGGAATTTTAGCTTGGTTACAGTCAATTGCTTTGATGAGTCCCTGGCTTTTGTTTTTCGGCCTGTTTGCTTTTGGCATCTATCTTAATTTGGTTGCCATCTTGTTTTTATTAATAGCTTCGGTATTTGTCTATATTTGGCTGGGCAAACAGCTTAGAGCAGAAGGACAGTCCGCTATACTACAGCAAAAAGCAGCCGAAAGAATCGAACAGCAGAAAGTTACCGAAGAGTCTTCCGAGCAAAACAAACAAGAATTCGAGCAAAAGGCCACCGTAGATCTATCGCCAATTCCTGATGAAGACTTAACCGAATTGAAAGGTATTTTTGGCATCGATACCTTTTTTGCTACCGAGACTATACCCTATCAGGATGGAGCAATTTTTAAAGGTAATCTTCGGGGTGAGCCAGATATCGCTTATTCTAAGATGAGTGAAAAATTAGAACAAGCCTTCGATGATAAATATCGCTTGTTTTTAGTTGAAAGTCCCGAAGAAAAACCCGTAGTTGTCATTCTTCCTCAGACTAACGATCCTCAGACTACTACCCTGGCGCAGAAGAATTTAGCCTTGGTGTTATTAGTCGCCACAATTTTTACTAGCTTAGAGTCAGCCAGCCTTCTACAAGGATTCGATCTATTTAGCGATTTTAGTCGCTATGGTGAAGCTGTTCCCCTTAGTTTGGGGCTGTGGGCGGTACTGATCGCTCACGAAATCGGTCATCGAGTTATTGCTAATCGTTACAATATTCGCCTGAGTATTCCCTTCTTTTTACCTACCTGGCAGATTGGCTCTTTTGGAGCAATTACTCGCTTTGAGTCTTTATTGCCCAATCGTACCGTACTGTTTGATATTGCTCTGGCTGGGCCGGCGATCGCTGGAGTTGTTTCTTTACTACTATTAGTTTCTGGCTTAACGCTGTCCCATCCTGGTAGTATGTTTCAGTTGCCTACGGAGTTTTTTCGGGCATCTATTTTGGTTGGAACTCTGGCTAAAGTAATTCTTGGCTCGGCTTTGGAAGAGGCAGTGGTTGATATTCATCCTCTGGTAGTGATTGGCTGGCTTGGCTTGGTAATTACTGCTTTAAATCTCTTACCCGCAGGTAAATTAGACGGAGGAAGAATCGTTCATGCAGTTTATGGTCGAAAAACCGCCCGACGTACCACTTTGGCAACCCTAATTATTTTAGGAATTGTTTCTTTATTTAATCCTGCTAATCCCATACCTTTATACTGGGCAGTATTAATTTTGTTTTTACAGCGAGACTTAGAGCGTCCAGTACAGAATGAATTAACCGAACCAGATGATAGTAGAGCAGCCTGGGCATTACTAGCACTGTTCTTGACTTTGGCTACTCTAATTCCTTTAAGTGCTAGTTTGGCTGGTCGTATTGGCTTGGGCTGATAACACGACTATTTTCAGTTCAACAGTAAGAAAGCAAAATGATTGGAAAAACTCTTAACGGAGATTATTAGATCTTCAGTCTTTTATGAACGGACTGTAGAGAAGATGATATTGGAGACAATAATCGAACGACAATAGTAGTTTAAGGAAGTGAACGCGCTCTTGCCGTACTGAAGAGTGCGAGGTACTGTTCACCCTCGATTATATAGAAAAATAAATTTAATGAAGTCCGAGGAAAGAATCAAGGCGATCGAGTATTTATTGGGTTCGGTGTCCCCCGTTAAAAACATTTCTTGGCGGTATTGAATTAAGCAGAATTTAAATCTCCCTAATTATTGGCTTCATACTCCGTGATTTAATTTAGCCCGCTTTAATCAATAAAAACATCATAACTTTATTCATAAAGTCAACGTAAGATTTTATAATTTCATTATTCACTATTTATTTATGTTAGAGCTTGTTTACAAAGTAAAGCTTAAGAACAGAAAAGTAGGAGTTTAGGGTAGTAGGGAAATAGGGCAGTATTAATTACTTATTTTCCCCCAAGTCTTAGGGGCCTCCAATCCCCCAATACGATCGCACTGTTTAATGTTTTGTTTATAAATTAACTTTTAGCTCAATACATCTTAATAAATTGAAAACTCAAACTTATATTTGATTTTTAAGCCGAATACCAGAAAAAAACTGGTTAATAAAGTTTGGATCGATTATGAAGCAAAACTTATATTCTTATTCTTTTATACCGATTATTCAATTAAATAAAGCAGACAAGATTAACATCGCCGTAATTACTTTTATTTGGGCGATCGCAGTTATCTTAGTCAATCCAATAGGAGACTTTCCTTTAAATGATGATTGGGCATACGCTCAATCGGTTAAGTCTTTTTTAAAGACAGGAAAGTTTGAGTTACCAGGCTGGGCGGTTGCTAATCTGTTACCCCAAGTTCTTTGGGGAGCTTTATTTTGTTTGCCATTTGGCTTTTCTTTTACCGCCTTAAGATTTTCGACTTTAGTTTTAGGCTGGCTTGGAGTTATTACAACATATTTACTGATAAAAGAAGTCGGTTCGCATCAAAAATTAGCTTTTATAGGTGCTTTGTTAATAGCCCTTAATCCTGTGTATTTCGGTCTTTCTAATACTTTTATGACTGATGTGCCTCATTATGCAGTGACAATTTTGTCGCTATATTTTTTTGCTATTGGACTCCGAAAAAAATCTTTTTTAATAATTATTGTCGCAACATTTATCGCTATTGTTTCTTTTTTGATTCGTCAGGTAACAGTAGCTTTGTTTGCTGGATATGCTATAGCTTACATTGTTGATAATCAAGCCAGAATTCGCTCTATAATTACAGCGATCGTGCTGTTTTTCGTATTTCCTGTAGGAATACACAAGGTTTTTTCTCAGGTTTTTTGGCCCAAAGATTATGGCGATTATGGATACAAAGAACAAGAAGTTGTTTCACAATTAACTTATGTAAATACTGAAGCAATTACTGACTTTGCCTACTTTGGGCTGTGTACGTTGCTCTACTTAGGGGTTTTTGTTCTGCCTTTGGCAGTTGTCGCCTTTAGTATTAAGTTGAAAGCAGTAAATCGTTTTATAAAAAATTTGCTGATTAGTTTTTCACTATTTATCATAACTACTATTGGCATCTGGCTTGTTTTGGAAAGTGAAAAGATGCCAATTAAAGGCAATATTATTAATGAATGGGGCTTGGGTCCTTTAAGTTTACGCAGTACGATATTATCATCATCGACGATACCGAACTATTTAGAAATCTTCTGGTCGCTCGTAACAATTTGTGCTGCAATTGGAGCGGAATTGTTATTACTGTTTATCGCTTTATCTATTATTGAATTTCTCTTTAACAAAACTGCTAATACAGATAGAAAATCGATAATGTTGCTGAACAATTCTACAGCGTTTATTTATTTTCTACCTCTTGGACTCGGTTACTTTTTCGATCGCTATCTTTTATTACTTTTGCCATTGTCAATGATTATGGTGTTGACTTCAATAGGAAAGATCGATAATTTTCAACCAATTAAGATTAATTCTGCTCTATTGTCGATCGCCTTAATTGGCATATTTACTATCGGCACAACCCACGATTATTTGTCTTGGAATCGTATTCGATGGCAAGCTTTAAATGATTTGATGCAGCAGGAAGTTTCTCCAAATCGTATAGATGGAGGGTTTGAATTCAACGGATGGTATTTATACGACCCAAATTATTCTATTTACGATGCTCGAAAAGCAAAACTTGTCTGGTGGTGGGTAGAACAAGACGACTACATTGTTGACTTCAACAAAATTGAGGGGTACGACGTAGCCAAACAATATCCGCTAAAAAACTGGTTTCCTTTTCAATCGGATAGTATTTTTGTTTTGCGATCGCCTAATTCTAAATAAGCTTAAAATTTAATTAGTGAAAAATTATCTAAATACTAAAAAAACGACCAGGATCTATTAGATCTTGAATCGTGTCGGGAATTTTATTCACTCTGTGTAAAGTAAGGTGAGGTGGAGAGGACTATAGGCTAGGCTTAAACGAACCTCCTAAGTTTTTAATGCTTCAAAGACGTAACTATAAAATAGACTAGCCTTTAAATATTCCTCTCCTCTGATTTTTTGTCAACTCAATCGAACTAATTGATGAGGTCTTTTATCGAGTCAAACTTAGTAGTAAAATATTGGTAAAAATCTAACTAATGTGTTTATTTCGATCGCACAATAACAGAATTAAATTTTAAGTTTGGCTAACTGCCATAACTGGCTGAGATTACGAATTTTCTTAACGCTATCGAGACGGTAAATACGTCATAATAACAAAGAGCAGTTCGCCTGTTTGTTACCAAAGCCTTAACAAGCTATTGTGTAGATTCATAGCGGGAGGTACTTGCTATAATCTTTTTGGAAAGAAGCTTGGTGTACTTCTTTGTACCTGCTTTTAAATTAACATTCCTAAAAGTTAAAAAGCAATATATTTTACTTTTGTTTATATTGTTTAATATACTGCAATATTATTTTTCTAATGGCGAAGTTCGAGTTTGAAATGACGCTAAATTAAATACATTTAGTCGAAGCCAAGGTTCTGGGTTCTCGACTTGTTCGATCGCCACACCGTATTGACAAAAACAATTATGCCCTCTGCTGCCATCATCGAGAACAATTCAAATCAAGCCAAACCGCTGCTAATTCTGCTGGATGGTCATTCATTGGCTTTTCGAGCTTACTATGCGTTTAATAATTCCCGTAGAGAACCCTTGGTAACTTCAAAAGGGATTCCTACCAGCATTTGTTTTGGCTTTATCAATTCATTGCTACAGGTATTAGAATCAGAGTCTCCTCAGTCAATGGCGATCGCCTTCGATTTGAGCGCACCGACTTTTCGCCACGAAGCCGATGATAACTATAAAAGCGATCGCGCCGAGACTCCCGATGACTTTGTACCCGATATTAAAAACTTAAAACAGCTATTACAGGCATTCAATTTGAGTATTGCTACCAAGCCTGGATATGAAGCCGATGATGTGTTGGGGACAATTGCTACTAATGCGAGTGAGGCTGGTTATCGCGTCAAAATCGTGACGGGCGATCGCGATTTGTTCCAGATGGTAGACGATGAGAAAGGCATTAGCGTTTTGTACCTGCACAATCAGTCTTTTAGGAAAACGGCACAAAGCTATACAGAGTTCGATCGCGCTGGCGTAATTGAAAAGATGGGGGTGACTCCCGAACAGATAGTAGATTTTAAAGCATTATGTGGCGACAAGTCTGACTGTATTCCTGGAGTCAAAGGTATCGGGGAAAAGACGGCAGTTAAACTATTAGAAGAATATACAACTTTAGCAGAAGTTTATAACAATTTAGAGCAGATTAAAGGAGCGACTAAAAAGAAACTAGCAGCAGGGAAAGAAGACGCATTACACTCGCAGTTTTTAGCACAAATAGAAATTGATTCGCCTGTAGAAATTGAGTTACAAGATTACAAATTAGTTGGTTTTGAAGAAGCAGAAGTATTACCGCTTCTAGAAGAATTAGAGTTAAACAAGGCGATTAGAAACATCAAAAAGCTACAGCTAAAACTAGGAGGTGAAGCCGAAATAAAAGTAATTGATGTCGTACCTTCGGGAACGAGTGATGAGCAGCTATCTTTGTTTGCCGATAATTCTAGCGACGAACCAGAACTCGAACCAGTAGAACTATTTAAGCCACAGCTAAACACCCAAATTATCGATACTAAGGCAAAGTTAACTAAGCTATTCGAGACTTTAACTCAGCATACAGATCCCGAACACCCCGTAGCTTGGGATACCGAAACCACTTCATTAGAAACCCATTCGGCAGAATTAGTGGGTATTGGCTGCTGTTGGGGCGATTCCGATACGGACATCGCCTATATTCCCCTGGCGCATACCGAAGGAACTCAGTTAGACAAAGAGTTAGTACTGTTAACCCTCAAGCCGATTTTAGAAAGCCAGCAGTATCCCAAAGCGTTACAAAACGCCAAATTCGATCGCCTGGTGCTGCATCATCAGGGTATTAAGCTATCGGGAGTAGTATTTGATACTATGCTGGCTAGCTACGTACTAAATCCCGAAATGACTCACAATCTGGGAGATTTATCAGAACGTTATGGTTTGGAAATTGCAGCCAAAAGCTATAAAGATTTAGGCATACCCAAGGGTAAAACCATCGCGGATTTAGATATTGCTGTTGTCGCCGACTATTGCGGGCTAGATGCCTATGCAACTTACTATCTGGTAGATAAGTTAAAAGCCAAGTTAGCCAAATATCCCAAGCTAGAAAAACTATTACAGGATGTAGAACAACCTTTAGAGCCTGTATTGGCGAAGATGGAAGATACGGGAATCAGGCTAGATACCGAGTACCTGCATTTATTCTCCCAACAGCTAAACAAAGATTTAGAAAAGCTCGAACGAGAAACCTATGCAGCAGCGGGTGAAGAATTTAACTTAAGTTCTCCCAAGCAGTTAAGCGTCATTCTATTTGAAAAATTAGGGCTAGATACTAAAAAGTCGCGCAAAACCAAAACAGGCTATTCGACAAATCAGCAGGTGTTAGAAAAGCTGCGGGGCGATCATCCAGTAATCGATAATATGCTGGAGTATCGTACCTTAGCAAAGCTTAAATCAACCTACGTTGATGCTCTACCTGCTTTGGTAAGAAAGTCTACCCGAAGAGTACATACTGACTTCAATCAAACCGTAGTGGCTACAGGAAGACTATCTTCTTCTAACCCTAACCTGCAAAACATTCCGATTCGGACAGAGTTTTCCCGCCAGATCCGCAAGGCTTTTATTCCCCAAGAGGGTTGGCTATTAGTAGCAGCCGATTACTCTCAAATTGAACTAAGAATTTTGGCTCATCTCAGTCAAGAGCCAGTATTAATCGATGCCTATAATAACGATAAGGACGTTCATAGCGTCACCGCCAAATTATTGTTTGACAAAGATGACGTTACCCCCGAAGAAAGACGCTTGGGTAAAATTATCAACTTTGGCGTAATTTATGGTATGGGGGCGCAAAGATTTTCTAGAGAGTCGGGGTTTAAAACCGATATCGGCAAACAGTTTATCGAGAAATACCGTCAGAAATACGCCCGTGTATTTGAATATCTAGAAGGAGTCAAAAAACAGGCGATCGCTTTAGGCTATGTTAATACAATTTTGGGTAGAAGACGTTACGTCAATCTGATGAGCGATCGCTTAAAACAGCTAAGAGGCGCAGATCCAGCAGCGATCGAGCTAGAACGTTTAAAATATAGCTATACCGATGCTCAAACCCTAAGAGCAGCAGCCAATTCTCCCATACAGGGTTCGAGTGCCGATATTATCAAGATCGCCATGATTAAACTACAAGATATTCTGCAAGATTATCAGGCGCGGTTGCTACTTCAGGTACACGATGAATTGGTACTAGAAGTTCCTCCCGACGAATGGTCTGAGTTAAAACCAATTATCAAATCGACTATGGAAGATGCGGTGAAGTTGAGCATTCCCTTAGCTGTAGATATCAACTCTGGTAACAACTGGATGGAAGCTAAATAGCTCCTTCGTCACTCTAAATAGATATAGTGCTATAAAAGTAAAGTCAGTCCTAAAAAGCCTGAAGGAGCTTATGAGTGAAATCATCTATAGGACTGACAATAATCACCATATAGAAGTGTTATGTCTTTTGTGTGACGATAAAATGAACTTTTAATGACATCTCTATCTTTGGCAAAAAATATCGAGCTACTATAGTGGTTCTGAGATTGAGATCGCAATATGATTAACTAATAATCGATTAGCCTGGGCTTTACCTTCGTGGAGCGTAAAGCCACGTCTCTTTAGAGCGTGGATATAAGCGAGCCGAACGAAGGTTCGGAGACGGTTTTAACCGCCTTGTAATATGGTACAATTATTAAAGTTTCTAAAAGTAGCTAAATGTACGGCTGTCAACAAGTCTTAGTCACTCAGGATAAAGAGTTAATTAATATACTAACATTCTTGTGCGAAGAGTCTCATAAACTCACAAACATGGGAATATATTATGCTAGACAGCTATATTTTAAAGCCAAAAAAGGTATTGGTAAATACGATCTTGAAAAGATATATAAAACTAATAACCATTATAAGGTTTTGCATTCTCAAGCTGCTCAACAAACACTAAGAACGATAGCAGAATCATTCAAATCTTATTACGGTTTAATTAAAGCTTATAAGGCTGGAATAATAACTGATAGACCAAGAATACCTAACTACAGGAAGAAGCAGGGATTTGCTCTATTTAGCTACCCAAAACAAGCCTTGAAGCTCAACGATAGCAAGATAAGAATACCTTTAGGGAAAACCTGTAAACGATGGTTCGGAATAGATAGTTTTAATATTCCTATGCCAAGCAATCTAAATTTTGTAGATATCAAGGAGTTAAGAATATTACCTCGCAACAAGTGTTTTTATTTTGAATTTGTCTATTCTAAAGAGATAGAAAAGCCAAAATTAAACCAGGATAATGCACTTATGATCGATCCTGGCTTAAACAACTGGCTGACCTGTGTATCTAACGTTGATACGAGTTTTATTATTGACGGCAGACATATCAAATCAATGAACCGTTGGTATAACAAACAGGTATCAACTATTAAAGAAAATAAAGCTCAAGGTTTATGGAACAAAAAGTTAGCTCTAATAACTGAAAAACGAAACAGACAAATTAAAGATGGCATTAATAAAGCTGCCAGAATTGTAATTAATCATTGCCTTAAAAATAATATTGGAACTATCATTTTTGGCTGAAACAAGCGCAATAAAGATAGTATCAATATTGGCAAAAAGAATAACTCTGAGTTTGTATCCATTCCTACAGCCAGACTCAAGGACAGAATCGAGCAATTGTGCGACCAATACGGTTTGCGCTTTGTTCAGACCGAAGAGTCATATACTAGTAAGACTAGTTTCTTAGATGGTGACTATCTGCCAACGTTGGGCGAGAAACCCCAGGATTGGAAGCCGTCAGGGAGACGAGTTAAACGTGGTTTGTATAGAACCGCAGAAAACTGGTATGTGAATTGTGATGCTCAATCCTGCGGGAACATTAGGCGAAAAGTAAGCAGAACGCTAGGTATAGATCTTAGCCGACTGTCTAGGGGTGTTTTGAGTCATCCCCAAAGGTATCGCCTTTGGTCAGTTAACGGAGACGTTTCGGGATGTGACTTTAGTTCATCCTGAAACATCCGCTTAGAATCCTCGTTTAAAAAAAACGAGGAGTACTCAATAAATGTCTGTATATTAATTTTGATACTTAATAATTGAATAACATTGTTAAATAAAAAACTATAGGCTAAAGAACCGTTTATTTCAATCCAAACAATTTATCTAAAACTTCATGATACAGATTGAGATGTTTGCGGGAAGTATAAGAGTAGATAGAACGCAACAAAATATCTTCAATCGTCAAATTACATAGAATTATCACAATGCGTCAATTTTTAAAACAGACTTTTGCCAGCACCATTGGTAGCATGGTGGGCTTATTTCTTTTTCTAGCTTTAGGGGCGAGCGGATTATTCTTCGTGTTTGTCACAGCCATCTCTAATGAAGAAGATGTTCGAGCAATTGAAGACAAATCGGTATTAGTTTTCGATCTAGCAACCCAAATTAAAGATTCTAAACCCTCGGCAAATTTAGCTCAGGCTTTTTCTGGTCAAGATCGAGATATCATTACTTTACGCGAAGTCTTACAATCGATAGACAAAGCAGCTAAAGACGATCGCATTGTAGCTTTGTTCTTAGACGGTAGAAAAGGCGATAGCCCTAATGGTTATGCCACGATGGAAGAGGTAAGAAAAGCCCTAAAAGAATTTCAGGCTACGGGGAAAAAGATTATTGCCTATGATGTAACTTTAGGCGAGAGAGAATATTATCTATCTTCCCTAGCTGATGAAGCGATCGTCAATCCGATGGGAACTATAGAACTTAATGGTTTGAGTTCCAAGCAAATGTTTTTCCAAGGGGCGTTAGAAAAGTATGGTATTGGCGTGCAAGTGATTCGTGTCGGCGATTATAAATCCGCTGTAGAACCTTATATTCGCTCGGATCTCAGTCCAGCAAACCGCCAGCAAACCGAAGCTTTATTAGGAGATCTATGGGGAGAGTTTCTTAACACCGTAGCGGGTAGCAGAAAACTAAATGCCGATCGCCTGCAAACCTTAGCCGATACCAAAGGATATCTCGATCCAGATGAAGCAAAAAGCGCAGGCTTGATCGATCGCGTTGGCTACTACGATAATGTAGTCGATACATTGCGAAAGTTAACGGGTCAGACCGAAGCAGCCGAAAGCTTCAGACAGGTAGATTTAGAAACTTATGTCGATCGCACTGTCCCCAGCCCTGAAGCCTCTGCATTCGCAGCCCCGAAAATCGCCGTGGTCTATGCCGAAGGTGCAATTGTAGGCGGTAGGGGTAGTATTGAAACCGTTGGTAGCGAACGCTTTGCCGAGGACTTTCGCCTATTAAGAGATGACGATAGCGTTAAAGCGATCGTGTTGCGGGTAAATAGTCCTGGTGGTAGCGCGACCGCATCTGAGGTAATTTTACGCGAGATCTTGCTTACTAAGAAGAAAAAGCCCGTCATTGTCTCTATGGGCAATGTCGCAGCCTCTGGAGGCTACTGGATTGCTGCGGGGGGCGATCGCATTTTTGCCGAAGAAAGTACGATTACAGGTTCGATTGGGGTTTTTGGTTTATTATCTAATATCGAAGAGATCGCTAACGAAAATGGCGTTACCTGGGATGTAGTTAAAACAGGAAAATTTGCCGATATTGGTTCCAATGTGCGCCCTAAAACAGAAGCGGAGTTGGCTATCTATCAAAAGTCGGTTGATAAAACCTATCGACTCTTTTTAAACAAAGTAGCCCGCTACCGTGACCTACCCATAAAACAAGTAAAAGACATTGCTCAGGGTAAAATTTGGTCGGGAAAAGAGGCAGTTAAAATAGGTTTGGTCGATGGCATTGGAGGATTAGAAAGCGCGATCGCCCATGCAGCCGAGACAGCAGAATTAGGCGATGATTGGCAATTAGAAGAGTATCCCCAACAAAATCGCTTTGAAACCGAACTCGTTCAGCGTCTGTTTGATGTGCAGTTGGAACAAGCCGATCTCGACCCTGTAACTACAGAATTTTTAAAAGTTAGACAAGAATTATCCTTCTTGAACAAGTTTAATGACCCTAGCGGAGTTTATGCTCGTCTGCCTTTCAATTTTGAAATCGATTGATACAGCGTTATAGCTACTGATAACATATCATAATTAAGATTTAGGTTCAATTGATGACATTGGGTTTAGTACTGCTGGTACAAATCCTCTTTGAAGTTCTTGTATCTTTATCTGTCTTGCTTGTAGTGCAGTTTGTAGAACTTTCATCGCTGTTTTGGGATCTCCTACCCCGCAGAAAAATAAATCGGCAGCAAAATAGCCGTGTTCTGGCCAAGTATGAACTGCAATATGAGACTCGGCTAAGGTGGCTGTAGCGGTTACACCGTGAGGACTAAATTGATGGACACATAGGTCTATTAGAGTCGCTTGACCTGCGGTAATTGCCTCAATTAATGCTTTACGTATTGCTTCGGGATCGTTAAGTAATTCTGCTGGTGCTTGCCAAGCATCTACTACCAAATGAGTTCCCATTTTTTCCATTCGTTTAACCACAATTGACTAATTATATGAAATACGAAACTATTTTACCGATCATCTCGTGCAAATTATTATGCTATAAGTAGTAATTTATTGGCAGTTTTATACAAAATCATGCAATTATTACTATTTACTATTTATTTGCTTTCTTATTCCTTGTTCTCTTAATGAGGTTCGCCAAACAAAATAAAAGAAGAATTTAGCAGACGCACGAGGCGATCGCAGTACCAAAAATCAACGGTACGATAAAGGTAGCTATGCCGAAACCCAGAGAAGGCTCTTTAGTCTTGCGAAACTCTTCTAAGTCAATCTCCAAACCCGCTACAAACATCAAATAGATCTTACCAATGTCCGACAGTAGCTTCATCGTTTCCGATTTAGCATCGAGTAATCCTAATCCGTTAGAACCTAGTACTACTCCCGCAAACAACAAACCAACTAAACCAGGTAGTTTAATCCGTTCAAAGATCGGCGGTAAGGTTAATGCAACCAGCAACAGTAAGGTAAAGGTGAACAGGGGATTTGTCTGGAAGGAGCTACTTAAATACTGTCCTATAGCAGATTTTTGGTTTTAAACACTAGCTTAATAGTAATAGTTCGTTGCTAACATTTTAAATGTCTCTGTACTAAAAAGTGCGATTGAAAATAGATACTATTGGTCGCGTAATCGTTTTAATTCTTTACTCGATCGATACAGTCAGATAAATACTTATTTCATAACGAATAAATATATGAACGATCCAAATCAACCCAAACAACAAATAAAGCAACTTCTACAAAAGTTAGAAAATGCCTCTGAAGAAGATAAAGAATTAATCATAAAAGAAATAGAACAAAAGACTTTTCAACAAGTTCCAGAGGATGTAAAAGAACAAATAGACAATAACGTTAAGTCATACATGGAATATCACGATCGAGTAATTGTTCCTATGCAAAATTTTGTTTATCCAGAGAAGTTAACAGAGACTGCACCCACATTAGATTCAGAAATACAGCTAAATACTTATGAATTTAAAACCGTAAGATTACAAAACGATGGAAATCTAATTCAAATTCCTAATTGCGCCAAGTATTTTATAGAAAATTTAGGAGATGGAATACAGCTACAAATGGTTTATATTCCATCAGGTGAATTTTTAATGGGTTCTAATAAAAATGAACTTAGCGATCCATATGCAGAATCTTTTATTCCTCAACATTTAGTTAAAGTTCCTGCTTTCTTCTTGGGTAAATTTTCCATAACTCAAGAACAGTGGATAGCCATTATGGAAAATAATTTATCTGCTTATCAGGGAGAAGACGCTCCTAAAAATTTACCAGTAGAGAATACTTCTTGGTTTGATGCCGTGGAATTTTGTTATAGATTATCTTTAAAGACAGGACGTAATTATCGTTTGCCTAGCGAAGCCGAATGGGAATATGCTTGTCGTGCTAATACAACTACCTCTTATGCTTTTGGTAACGAGATCGATACCAATTTAGCTAATTATTGGGCTACTGAAGATGATAATGCTATTCTCGCCACGAAACCAGTAGGTAGTTATTATCCAAATGCCTTCGGATTATACGATATGCATGGTAACGTATATGAGTTTTGCCACGATGCTTGGCACAATAATTATGAAGGTGCGCCTAATGATGGTACTGCTTGGTCAAATGGTAACGAGTCACAATTGGTAGTAATTCGAGGCGGTTCTTTCGATTACTATGAAGATGATTGTCGTTCTGCTCACCGTAGTGAAACTCCAAATCATTATAGATATCACGGTACAGGTTTTAGAATTGCCTGTTCTATTTAGATAAGATTGCCTGTTTTGTAATCTAACTCAAGCAAGGTATTACATAAAATCAAAATCGCTCTTTAGATAAAGAAATAACCGCGTTGGTAATTTATGTGAAGTCCTGAAAGAACTAATCTTGCTACAAGCTGAGGGAAAACCATTACCAGTTGCTAAATTAGTTTTGGCTTAATCTTGTCTAAACTCAAGTTAGCAATTTGTATTCTTCTATTATCCTGCAATGTTAGCATCTTTTAATTCGCCTCTGGAATTAAGATGAACTACGATCGAATGTCCAGCAAATAAATTGCTATCTCGATAATAAATTTCAGAATTACCATCACTCCAAATCATAATTGATTCTATACTAATACGATTAGCAAATTCATTTTGATTAATTATCTCATTTTGACTCCAGGTATTGTTATACAAATCCAGTAATTTTTCTGCTGCATAAAGTCTAAACTCATAAGAGCGATCTTCAAGTTGTTTAAGTATTTGACGAGTAAATTCTATGGTTTCTTCAAAGTTATTATCAACATCAAAACTAAATTCTACAACTTCACCATTCTGATTTTTTATTTTGCCTTCATAGAGATCGTAGTCTTCAGAATATTCGATCCTCCCTAGCAAAGAATCATTAATAATTTTTTGCATTTAGTTTTTAAGTTATTTCTATTTTGAAAATTAATTAGCGTATTATAGTCAACTGCGATCGTTAATAAATCGA
Source organism: Waterburya sp. (assembly GCA_965214815.1). Classification (GTDB taxonomy): domain Bacteria; phylum Cyanobacteriota; class Cyanobacteriia; order Cyanobacteriales; family Xenococcaceae; genus Waterburya. The sequence continues at coordinate 4,047,674 of CBDCCL010000002.1, read as the reverse complement.
GAAAGAACTTTTTGTAAATTTAGTCTACAAAGCTAGTTTTAAAATGCGATCGCTAATGGTAATAGCTCGTTGCTAACATTTTAGATGTCTCTGTACTAAAAAGTGGGATCATCGACCGAAAATAGCTAGTTCCGAGCGCGATCGCTTCTTCAATCTCAGTCCAATAACTCGATTCAATATTTCCTATTTTGTTGCCAAATCTGCTGAAGTGTGCGACGCGAAGCTGACTAAAATTCAAGCCTCGCTCTCTATCTAAACCATTATTTTTTTGCGTTTTAGTACTGAAAGTGGGAAAAACTGCGTTATTAAACGCAGATCCATAATCGAGCGGTCGAGCGCGATCGCTATAGACGGTAAATTCGTTTATAACAATCCTCGATAGCGAATAAATAGCAAGATAACCGCCCACGAACCGAGTGCAACTTTAATTGCAACTAAAACATTGAGTATCGGAATCATCCCACCGCTAAACAGCGCACCTAACTGTCCGTGAGGTAGTTCTATACCGATGAGAGTAACGACTGCTAAGACAATAAAAATTAGAACTGAAATCTTTTCCCAGGTAGCAGCATTCCATTTGTGATAAATTCCTTCCATCCACTCGGACGAAGAGGTTATGGCAATTAAGCCGATCGCTGTTCCCCCAGCCACCCCCGCAGCAAAACCCCCACCAGGGCTGAGGTGTCCCCGAATTGCTAGTTCAAAACTGACTAATGCTGTAATAGTCGCTCCTAAACGTGCCAGAATAATCGAAGGGCGATCGCTAAACTGATAGACGGTATCGGTAGGTGTTTCGTCTGCCAGCAGATATTTTACGCCTAAAACGGCGATCGTAAACACTACTACTTCAAAGATCGTGTCGTACAGGCGATTACGAAAAATGATGCCCGAAACCGCATTGGGAACTCCAGTATCTTCTAGTATCGATGTAACAATCGAAATATCAGACAAGTCTGCTTCTGGATTAGGTACAGCAAGCATTTTGATAAATAATGCAATTCCTGCTAAAGCATAAATCCACTTCATTAATGTTTTTCCTCCAGATCGGGTACGTTTACATACATGAGAGTAGTTTCCGATAAGGTTAGCTCTGTCTGCATAATTTCAAAAAGACGGCGCACTCTAATTGCGGTTTGATAGCTTTGCTTAATATCTATTCCCGTCATGCTACTTCGATCTAACTGTTCTATTTGTTCTTGTGGAGTACAGATAGCGTGAATTTCCTTGGACATTAATGCTTGGTTGAGAGTGTTTTTTGAAGGATATTCGATTAATTCGAGACGTAAATGATGTCTATCGATAACTTTTCTAATACTAGCTATCAAATCTACAAAATAACTCTCTTTTTCTGTCTCGCTATTTGCGAGTATGCCCAAACGCATTACCAAAGAAGAGCGCACCGCAATTACATAAAGAGTGACTGCTAGCATCGTACCCACCAAAGCCTCGGTTAAAGCCACATCAGCAGCCCCTAAGACCGCATAGACTAACGCTGCAACTGCACCCAAGATAGCCCTAATTACTAAAGCATGATAGGGGTTAACTTGAAATACCAACATCAATGCCGTTAATGGTAGTAAAGTGACGATGATATAAACATATTTATCGATCATTTATTATTAGTCCTGTGTCATTTGTGTCTCTATGTTGTCACTACTAGAGCAATATGCGATGACATACCCCAACACGGTATTCCAAATTGCTAAAGTAATAATTGCCAATACCAATAACGACCATTCACTCGGTATTTTAATGAGTAAACCTACAACAATGCTCATAGAACCAAGAGTGTCGGCTACGGAAAGACTATGAAGTTTAAACAATACCGATCGCTTACCGATTAAAGGCAATGTTCCCCAAAACCAGAAGATAATGCCGATAACCATTAAGCCGTAACTTAAGATGTCAATCATCAGATTTTTTATTAATTATTAGTTGTTTATTTAAAGATTCGATTTATGTTTCGTTTAACCGTCTAATTAAATGCGCCATTAACATTAATCCTGCGTTTCCTACGCTGAGAACAATTACTGCAACTACCCCAATAGACCAATCATCGCGCAAAACAGAGATAAAAAGCATCATTATCGAAGTTTTGGTAGCAATACTGGCAAATGCCAGCATTTTTTGCCAAATATCATCATCCTGCCAGGCTTCATACATTGGGATTAGTAAAGCCAAAATCATGGCGATTAAAATTGAATCCATTGTTTCTTATCCTTTCTTCGTCTGCGTTAATAGTTAATAAGCAATGACTTATCGCCTCCGCTTCACTTTATGCACCTCATACCAACCTTGTTTGTCGTATTTAGTAACAATGGTTTTAGGTGTAAAGGTAATTAGAAATATATCGAGAAATACTAGTCCAGGGGTGCGTCGGGGTGGTATTCTTTGTCGAACGATTTCTTCTTCGTTATGAGGAGTCAGCATAATTTGGAATGCTTCTATATATGCTTGAGGAATTGCTATTACAATCTCCCACAATACCCGCAACCAATCTTTTAATTTCTCTGGAGACGTATAACTGCGTGGTAACAACAAGGCAATACCGACACCAATAATAATATTTGCCACGCTAAGATCGGCAGTGAGTAAAAACCAAATTGTTAATCTGAGTACTATATTAAGAATTGCGATTCCACTCATATCAAACCTCCAGATCGCGCCCACATCGTCCAAACAAGCAAAACTAACATTAAACTCATTACTCCAATTAAATGATCGAATTTTTCGATCGCCCTTGGTAACTTAATTGCTAATTTCTTAAAAATTAATAGATATGCCAGCCAGCCTATAAAAATGGTTGCTAGAGGTTTAACAATGTTTTTTAGGGTATAGGCTTCGTAATAAAATACATTTGCTGCGATCAAACCGCCAAGTAAAATAACCATTGCCAACCAAAACCCAGACGAAATCTTCCCCCTGTCCCCCTGTCTCCCTGTCTCCCCGTCAACCTTGGCTAGATCATCATGATGCCCAGCCAATGTGCTGTGTGGTAGAAAAATAAATTTAGCAAAGGATATTGCTGTTCCTAATGCTGCAATGTTCATTCCCACCACCTGCCAGGGTAATAGATTTTTAGTGGTTAAAACTTTTGCCCCAAATCCAGACAGTAAAGGAAAACCAGAGATAGAAAAACTAGCAATAACCAAAGCAATCCAAATAGTGCGATCGATTGACTGATGCTGCAACTCTTTAAAATTACGACTGGGTAAAATACCCGCAATTAAAAACAATGCTGACTTAACTAAACCATGTGTCAGAGCATAAAAACCAGCTACTACTGGTGCAGCCAGGACAAAACCTAGTTGGGAGATAGTATGGAATGCGAGCATTCGCTTGGTATCTTTTTCAAATACGGCATAACCCACGCCTAAAAGAGCCGTACCCACTCCAAAAAGTCTGACCACGGGATCTAGTTCCTCTAATAGCAGCGCGCAGCGCACCATTGGAAAAACTCCCGCTTTGACTACTACACCCGACATCATTGCCGAGACTGGGCTTTGAGATTCCGAGTGCGTCAACGGCAACCACAAACCTGAAACAAAAATCCCCCCTTTAACTAGTAATCCTAGGAAAATTAAAGCTGCTGCTTCTGGGGGAGAATTTGCCAAACCCTCGTAATGAAAGGAATTGTTTGCCTTATAGACTAACAATGCTCCTACTAAATAAAACAGCATTGCCGTATTGCTGATAAATAAATAGCGCAACCCCACCCAAATCGCCTTATCAGTACGAGGATAGGAAATCAATAAAAATGTTGCCACACTGATAACTTCTAGTGCCACATACAAACTAATAAAATCTGCACCGACAAAAGTAGCATTGACGCTACCATGCAGAATTATTATTTGCATATAAAAGAAAGCGGTTTTGCCAGTCGTCCAACAGTAAATTACTACGGCTGCGGTAACTAAAGCATTAGTCAAGATAAAAAAACCGCTAAGTTTATCGACAATCAAACTAACGCCAAAGTTATCTAGTAACTGGATATTCAAAGGGGACGGTTGGAGAAATATGGTCAAGGCATAAACAGCAGAAACTAATGCGACGGCTAAAGCTAGCCAACGCCCCCATTGAGGTAAAAGATAGATAACAAACCCGATAAAAAACGGTAAAGCAATCTGGGCAATCGTTATTTCAGTCATGGCGTATTGTTCTCTTCAATCGCACTGTTTTCAAAAACAACTTATACACAATTTCTAAAAATAAATTCCAACATTCATTCGTACCCTTATTATCCAGAAGACCAAAATTAACATTAGACTCATAACCCCAACCAAGTTATCTAATTTCTCGATCGCACGAGGTAATTTGAGAACTAGCTTATTGAAAATTAATAGGTATGCCAGCCAGCCTACAACAATCGTTATTAAAGGCTTGACAATATTAGTTAAGGTATAAGCTTCATAATATACAAGGTTTGCCCCTACTAAACCGCCAACTAAAATAACCATCGCCCACCAAAACCCAGACGAAATCTTTTTCCCCTCATCTCGTCTCCCTATCCCCCCATCAACTTTCACTATTTCATTAGACTGTAAAGCCTGTGTGCCGTGTGGCAAAAAGATGAATTTTGCAAAAGTGATTACTGTGCCTACCGTCGCCACATTCATCGCTATGACCTGCCAGGGTAATAAATTTTTAGTGGTTAAAACTTTTGCCCCAAATCCAGACAATAAAGGAAAACCAGAGATGGAAAAACTGGCGATCGCTAAAACCAGCCAAATCTTATTATCGATGCCTCGATCTTTTAATTCTGCAAAATTTCGACTGGGTAAAATACCAGCAATCAAAAACAACGCGGACTTAACTAAACCATGTGTTAGAGCATAGAAACCAGCTACTACTGGTGCAGCCAGGATAAAACCCAGTTGGGAAATGGTGCTAAATGCCAGAGTACGCTTGGTATCTTTTTCTAGCATCGCCCAAAATACTCCCAAAAGTGCCGTACCCACCCCAAAGAGTCTGACCACGGGATCTAGTTCCTCCAACAGCAGCGCACAGCGCACCATCGGAAACACTCCTGCTTTAACCACTACTCCCGAAAGCATTGCCGAGACTGGACTTAGTGATTCTGAATGCGTCAACGGCAACCACAAACCCGAAACAAAAATACCTCCCTTTGCCAGTAATCCTAAAAAAATTAAGGCCACTGCTTCTGGGGGAGAATTTAATAAACCCTCGTAGTGAAAAGAATTGTTTGCCTTATAGACTAACAATGCTCCTATTAAATAAAACAGCATTGCCGTATTGCTAATAAACAGATAGCGTAACCCCACCCAGATCGCCTTATCAGTACGAGGATAGGTAATTAGCAGAAACGCTGCCACACTAATAACTTCTAGTGCTACATACAAACTAATAAAATCTGCACCGACGAAAGTAGCATTGACGCTACCGTGCAGAATTATTATCTGCATATAGAAAAAAGCCGTTTTACTCGTCCAACAATAACTTATTACTGCTGCGGTAACTAAAGCATTGGTCAAGATAAAAAAACCGCTAAGTCGATCGACAATTAAACTAACGCCAAAGCTATCTAGTAACTGAATATTTAAGGGGTCTGGTTGGAGAAATATGGTTAGAGCATAAACAGCAGAAACTAATGCGACGGCTAAAGCTAGCCAACGCCCCCATTGAGGTAAAAGATAGATAACAAATCCGACAAAAAATGGTAAAGCAATCTGGGCGATCGTTATTTCAGTCATGGCGTATTATTCTCTTCGATCGCGCTAGTGTCTAGAGTAGGATTATTCCTAGCTAACTTCATTACCCCTACCAGCATTAAAGCCTGAATTGAAAAGCCAATCACGATCGCTGTCAAAATAACCGCTTGGGGAACAGGATCGGCATAACCAACACGATCGGCATTTGAGACAATTGGCGTAAACACACCATCCCGCGATGATATCAGTACGTAATAAGCAATTACCCCCGTACTCATAATATCCATCGAGATGATTTTCATTACCAAATTTTTTTTAAAAAGAATACCAAAAAAGCCACATAACATCGTGGCTAATACACAAGCTTCTAATATCATTTATCATTTATTATTGAACATTTATTTTTTATGTGTTTATTAAAAAATCGAATCCTTAGCTTGTTTGTTAGTTGTGTGTAATTTACTGTTCAAAACAGATAATTAACTAGATGCAAAAAACACTTTATTAATAGATTAACGAACGTTTAAATCGCTTGAGGTGGAATTACCTCTTTAGAGAAACTACCAGCGTAGCGATCGACTCGATCTAGTGCTTGTTTTAAAGCTCTAGTGCGATCGCTCATAATATTCTCATCGGGAATTCGTGACATCACGCCCATTTTTTTCAGACGTTTTTCGGCTTGTCCGCTAGCCCCAACGATAAATACTTGACGACCTTTTTCGACTGCTTCTTTAATCGCGTTTTCTAAAGCCAATGCCGAAGTTACGCCTAAAATAGGTACGTCCGAAAGATCTAAAACTAATGCTTGATAATCGTTAATCAAGTTGTGTTCGCGAGAGATTGCTTTAGCTACGCCGAAGATCATCGGACCACTGAGATAGAACAAGAGTACGCGACCGTTGGCTTTTTCCAATAGTTCTTTCTCTTCTGTGTCAAGTTCGATCTCTTCATCATCGTAAGTAATGGCTTTAACCCGATCGGCACGATGATTAGAAAGTCGTTCGATAGTTAGTACGTTTGCTACAAATACCCCAACACCTACAGCTACAATTAAATCGACAAACACCGTGAGGAGAATTACCCCGTACATAATGAAGGCTGCTTTGGGAGAAATCTTGTGAGCGCGTTTGAGGAAACCCCAATCAACAATATCAATTCCTACTTTAAAAGCGATACCAGCCAAAACTGCTAGAGGAATAATCGACAAGTACTGACTTAATCCCAAAACTACGACTAACAAAACTAGTGCGCGAGTCAAACCAGAAACTGCTGTCCTACCACCAGTCTGAATATTAACCACCGTACCCATAGTCGCACCCGCACCAGCAATACCGCCAAATAAACCAGAAGCTAAGTTACCCAAACCCTGACCCATCAGTTCTTTATTAGAGTCGTGTTCGGTACGGGTCAAACTGTCTGCAACTAAAGAAGTTAGCAAAGCGTCGATACAGCCCAACATTGCCAAAACCAAAGCGTCAACTAACATTGTTTGAATTTGTGCGCCACTAAAAGTAGGTCGCTGCAAGCTAGGTAAACCAACTGATATTTCACCAATACGACGAATATCAGCATTACCCAAGAAAAAGATTGCAATTAAAGTTCCAACGATTAGCGCAAGCAACTGAGGCGGTAAAAATTTTTTTAATTTAGCAGGATATAAAAAGAGAATTGCTACAGTTACAACTGCAAGTAAGGTTTCAAGAGGATTAATATTGCTAATTAACGTTGGTATATTTTGTACCGTACCGACTACTCCACCCTTAGGGCTAGCCTGTCCTAAAAATGGTGCTATCTGCAAAATAATCAGAATTACACCAATCCCCGACATAAAGCCTGAAATTACCGTGTAAGGCATCATCGTAACGTATCGACCTAGCTTCAATAGACCAAATACAATTTGCATGATTCCCGCCAGCATAACTACGGTAAACGCCATTGCTAAACCGTTTTCAGGATTAGTAGCCGTAAGACTAGCAATTACTGTCGTCATAACTACGGTCATTGGCCCTGTAGGCTCGGAAATTAGTGTGGGTGTACCACCAAACAAGGCAGCAAAGAAGCCGACCAAGATCGCGCCCCATAACCCCGCCGACGCTCCTCCAGGAATGCCTTCTCCAAAAGCAGTAACCCCAAAGGTAAGAGCCATTGGCAAGGCGATTACCGCAGCCGTGACCCCGCCGAATATATCACCTTTTACATTCCTAAAGTGAATTTTATTAGTAATGGACATTTTTTTTTTAAATGTATAGTGACAAATTTTACTATAATTTAAGATTTGTACGTTTACAAATGAAGAAAAGCTATGTTACATCAGCGCAGTATAGATTTTATTCAACTATAAGAAATGTAAATCTGATAGACACACAAAATAAAAATGGACTGGAAAAAAATCCCCAACTCAAAGGAAGAATTGCGCTATAAGTTAGGGCTAAACGATGAACTTCGTCTACTGTTTTGATACCACTCCAAAGTATTATCAATCCGAAGAAAAGTAAGATAGAGTATGTCATGAAATTACAAAATTTTTTAACCTTCTCTTTGTATATAGACTTAACACTATTACTAAAACTTTAGATATTGAATTTAATCTATGTAATAATCATATACTAATAAGTAAAAATAAGTAAAAAAACGATATATAAAGATATATTTTTGTTGAAGCGAACGATAAACAAAGCTTATAAATACGCTTAATAAGCCTGTATAGCGTTGGTTGCTGCGAATATTAAACTAAATGTTTAGACAAGGGCGCGATCGCCTTAGCAAAAGCCCAAAAAATTGATTTTTAGCCAGTTCAAAACTCGCTTGTGTCAATCTCGGACTAACGCTATATTAAAAGCCGATTTAAAATCCGAACACGGTCGAATAAAAGAGTGAAATTAGGAACACTATATGGTGTTAGCGTCGGGACAGGAGATCCCGAATTAATTACGGTCAAAGGATTGCGTATCTTACAAAGTAGCAAGATCGTGGCATTTCCTGCTGGTATTGACAATCGTTTAGGAACGGCTCAAAGTATTATTTCTAGTTGGCTACAGCCCCATCAACAGACTTTACCTTTAAAGTTTCCTTATGTTCGGGATGTTCAAACGCTACAAAATGCGTGGTCAGAAGCTGCGCGAGAAGTAGGATCTTATTTACAACAGGGAATAGATATTACTTTTGCCTGTCTGGGAGATTTGAGTTTCTACGGTACTTTTACTTATTTAGCTCAAAATGTACGGCAGTTATATCCAGAGGTAAACATTGAAACCGTACCCGGTGTCTGTTCGCCAATGGCGATCGCCTCTGTATTAAAAGTTCCTTTAACGGTAGATCGTCAACGCCTGGTGATACTTCCTGCTATATATGCGATCGCCGAATTAGAAACGGCTTTAGACTGGGCCGAGGTAATTGTTTTGTTAAAGGTGAGTTCTGTATATCGAGAGGTTTGGCAAATTCTACAGCAAAGAAATTTACTCGATTATAGTTCTATAGTTGAAAAAGCTACTTTCGCCGAACAAAAAATTTATCGTAATTTAATTGACTGTCCACAATTAGATTTATCTTACTTTTCGATAATGCTCATTCGTCAACCAAATCAAACCTAAGGTGGTAATAGCATTTATCAAGAGAGAAAAAAGCAAAGTTTCTTTACAAAATATATTGCAAAATATTTAAAATCGGTCAAACTTTATACAAAATACCGATTCACGTGTTAATTTTGACATGGATTTAGAATTAAATATAAGTAGAAATACAGGAGTTTATTGCGGTGGATACTCAACATACTAATCAGTCAGAATTATTTCGTGAAGATATTAGTGAGTATGTAGCTCAACTACAGCTACACATGGCACTTCAAGCCCGCAATTTAGTTCCTACCCTAACTGGTGCTGTAAACGATAGCAGACAGCAAATGTTGCAAGAAACTCAAGCGATCGCTGAAAAATTAGTATCGCGTCAGTCTTTATAAAAGTTTTACCGACAACACTCATTTTTTAGTAGCGGTCACAGCAGGAAAATTTCCTTAGACTTAAGCATTGAGATTGCTGTATACAAATAACTGTGACCCAATTTTTTTGTATATAAGTACAAGAAACAGATTTTAGATAAACATAATTATTGTCTTGCGTTGTCTTGTTGTAGCTAATTCTTTTTTAAATTTATCATCGAGCGGTATTTTCAAACTGTTTGGCGACCTCGTTATAGATGCTTTATAGATCGCGGATCGTTCTAAACCGCATCCAGTTTGAAACCAAGCGAACGGCTTAAATTTCTGAAGAAGCTTCAGAAATCGCGTCCTTAAGTTTTTAAGATATCGGCTCAGTCATTTTACTATTTATAGTCAACCAAAGATTCTCAGAGTTGCCGTAAGACAAATATAAATTATTAGATAATTTTTAATTTAGCTGTAAACATTTAGAGCGATTCAATAGACAAGTATAATATTATTACAATTTATCCGAAGATACACGTAAATTAAAGAACTTTAGTTTAATTAAATCGAACCACAAATCTAATCTTCATATCTTTACTGTTTGCGACTCCATAAATAGATGGTATAACTGGTATGAAACACAATTACTATCGCAACGATCGTGATAATTATGAGGTAATAAATATATGATAGAGGTTTTAAAAATAATGTTATCTTGTTTGGTACTTTATTTTTTTAATTTGCCATCGCATATTAGATAATAAATTCAGCTAGATTTTTGAGGCTAATAAAAGTTTAATATAAATTAAATCTTGTTTGAAAAGCTAATAACTATCTATAGCTTTTTGAACTATAAAAAGACGAATAAGTAAATATTTATATAATATCAAAATATTCTTAAATTAAAGTCTTTATTTATGCAGTTTAAAAGCATTTTTTTGCTATAGCTGCCTGTTAAAATTATGGCGATTGTCATTACCTAGCATTGGTAAATGAACACAAAGCACGACCGCAGATTACCAGAAAAAATATTAATAGTAGACGATTCATTAGAAAATCTCAGACTTTTATCTTCTTTATTAACCAGAGAAGGATATAAAGTTGTTTCTGCTACTAATGGCAAGATGGCTTTATTAACTATCAAAGGAGAGCGTCCAGATCTTATCTTACTCGATCTAATGATTCCCGAAATGGATGGTTATGAAGTTTGTCATTATTTAAAATCTCAGGAACAAACACGACACATACCGATTATATTTTTAAGTGGTCTAGACTCAGAACTCGATAAAGTTGAAGCATTTAGAGTTGGGGGAGTAGACTATGTTACCAAACCTTTTTATACAGAAGAAGTTATATTTCGAGTTAAGACGCAATTATCTATTATTAACGAGCAAAATAAACTCAAGCAAATACTACAAAAACAAATAGCCGAAAGAAACATAGTAGAAAGAGAATTAAATAAATCTAGAACTTTATTAACGGGAGTCTTACACAGTTCTTTGGACGGAATGGCTGCATTTGAAGCAATTCGCGATCGCTCGGGTAAAATCGTTGACTTTCGCTGGCTAATTGCCAACCCCGTAGCAGCTATGACCGTTGGTGGGACTATCCAAACTCTTCAGGGAAAACGATTGTTTGTTGAAGGAACTCCTGGACATTTGTTTGATGGTCTATTTAATGCGTTTGTCCAGGTCGTAGAAAGCTGCACCGTATTAGAAAAGGAACATTATTACAACTCACTTTCGTTTAAAGCTTGGTTTCAGATTGTAGCTGTCAAATTGGGTGACGGTTTTGCTATGACTTTTCGCGACATAAGCGAGCGTAAACAACTCGAACTAAGCCTAATGCAGGCTAATACACGTTTAGTCCATCAGGCAAATGTAGATAGTCTGACTCAAATAGCTAATCGTCGTCGTTTTGATGAATGTATTATTCAAGAGTGGTCGCGTTGTGCTAGAGAGAAAGAATATTTGTCTTTAATTCTGTGTGATGTAGATTATTTTAAAGCCTATAACGATACCTATGGGCATCAAGCAGGCGATCGCTGTTTACATTCGGTAGCAAAAGCGATCGAAAGAGCCGTAGAAAGACCTGCCGATGCGGTATTTCGTTACGGTGGAGAAGAGTTTGCCATTATTTTACCCAACACAGAAGGTCGAGGAGCAATTCAAGTAGCAGAAGAGATTCGTGACTCAGTTAAATGTTTACAAATACTGCACACTTCATCAAAAATTGATGATATTGTTAGTCTAAGTTTGGGAGTTTCTAGTATCATTCCTGATATACGTTCTTCGGCTTATACCTTAATTTCTACTGCTGACAATGCTCTGTATGACGCTAAACTGAAAGGTCGTAATCGGGTCGTCTATCAGGATATAAAGCTATAGTCAGGGATCGTATCACAAATCATCTCGAATATCTGGCGCAGATGCAGGACTATACCTTATTATAGTCATTTCAATTAAATTTATTTTGATTAGCTGGTCTAAAGTCAAAAGTAGGATAATTGTTTAATTCAGTAAAATAAAATAACTATTTGAATTATTTATAAATTATTTTTTAGTTATTTAACACCTGTAAATATCGTTTGTTTGGCTCATAGACAGCACTTTAACCCGTCCAATTTTATTTTTTCCTTACTGCTTCATTAAAATCTAAGATCTGCCAATTTAGCTTATTCAAGCTATCTTATATTCAAACAATTTATTGCGGTTTCGCCATCGATCGCCTATAAAATCCGTCTTTATACTAAATATCAATCAAGTTTTAATGAATTAGCTTGTTAACGTAAACATCTATCGCTAAATTTATATATAGCCAGCTTTATTTTAGATAACAAGTATATTTTTTTTTATTTTATCTTGAGAAATATTTATGATTAAAATATTAATAGTAGACGATCAGAACTTTACCCTGCAAGCACTACAAGCAATTTTAAAAACAGAGTCAGACTTTGAAGTAATGGCAATTACTAATGGCTCTGAAGCTATAGAACATTTAGAACAGACAAAAGTTGATATAGCGATTGTTGACTTAGAAATGCCTGAAATAAATGGTTTGACGCTGACTAAAATATTTCGCCAGCGTTTTCCAGACACTAAAGTAATTATCCTGAGCAGTCATGATGATGAAAGTAATATTAATTCGGCAGTAGAATCGGGAGCTAGAGGTTATTTATTAAAAAATACCTCATCGTCAGAAATAATTGATACTATTCGTGCAGTGCAAAGAGGTTACTTTCAATTAGGGCCAGGGTTGTTTGAAAAGCTACTGTCTCATTTTCTCAAGCAAAAGGAAGCGGTAAATAACTCGAACGGCTTTGAAAAGAAATATGTTCGATTGATGGTTGACTTAGAAGAAAAAATCGTGTCTCGAAATGAAACAGAAAGATTAGAGACGCACCAAGAACTCGAACGCGAAATCGAAAACTTGAAGCAAGAATTTCGTAGTGGCTTAGAAATTTTTCAGGATCGGGTAAGCAATCAGTTGCAAAATGGTCTAGAAGCAGCAGATAACAGACTGCGTGACTCAATACCCGATATTCAGAAAATAGAAACGCAGATAGATCATCGTAATTTGGAAAGGCAAAGGTATATCAATACTTTGTTTGCTGGTAACAAGCAGGCAATTAAGAAATTAGAGAATAAAGTAAACTCCATGCAATATTTCGTAATTTTTTTCAGTATTATATTTTTTTTTATGAGTATGACGTTGCTGCTAAACTAGCGATTAAAGTTTAAGTTATTGCCACGTTTAATTAAAATTTTTCGCCATAAAAATACTAATATATTTTACCTCTATACAATTTCAGATTTTAAAGCGGTTACGCAATCCGTAGAAGGCGATCGCTCTTTGTTTGTTTCGGTAATCCCTACAAGACTTATTAATCATAAAATTTAGATAATGTTGTTTAGCACTCTCTCCCGAAGAGTGCTAAATTTGCAGATGGAATATGTAACGGAACTAAGAAAGAAATCCTATGGCAAAAATCGTTTCGTTTAATGAAGAGTCGAGACGGGCATTAGAAAGAGGAGTAAATGCTCTGGCTAATGCTGTAAAAATCACTCTCGGACCAAAAGGTCGTAACGTTTTATTAGAAAAACAGTTTGGCGCGCCTCAAATTGTCAATGATGGAATTACCGTCGCCAAAGAAATTGATTTAGAAGATCCTTTAGAAAACACTGGTGCTAGATTAATTCGAGAAGTGGCATCCAAAACCAAAGATAATGCTGGTGATGGAACAACTACTGCAACTGTTATTGCTCAGGCACTAATTAAAGAAGGCTTGAAAAACGTCGCAGCAGGAGCAAATCCTGTAGCTTTGAAAAAAGGGCTAGATAAAGCAACGGCATTTTTGATTGAAGAAATAGCGAAAGTTGCCAAGCCAGTAGAAGGAGATGCGATCGCCCAAGTAGCTACAGTATCCTCTGGTAATGACGAAGAAGTTGGGGATATGATCGCTCAGGCGATGAATAAGGTAACAAAAGATGGGGTAATCACCGTCGAAGAATCCAAATCTTTAGCTACCGAGTTAGACGTAGTTGAAGGGATGCAGATCGATCGCGGATACATTTCTCCTTACTTTGTAACCGACCAAGAAAGACAGATTGTTGAATTTGACGGTGCGCTAATTTTAATTACCGATAAAAAAATTAGTGCGATCGCCGATCTAGTTCCCGTACTAGAACAAGTGGCTCGTGACGGCAAACCTTTACTAATTATCGCTGAAGATTTAGAAGGCGAAGCCTTAGCTACTTTGGTGGTAAACAAAGCAAGAGGCGTACTAAACGTTGCAGCAATCAAAGCTCCTGGCTTTGGCGATCGCCGTAAGCAAATGCTACAGGATATTGCCGTATTAACAGGCGGTCAGGTAATTTCTGAAGAAGTTGGCTTGAGCCTTGACAGTGTTGATACCAAAATGCTCGGTACGGCCGATAAAATTACTATAGATAAGGAAAACACTACTATTGTTTCTGGTTCGGGTAATAGTGACGATATCAAAAAACGAGTCGAACAGCTTCGCAAACAGCTAGCAGAAACCGACTCCGATTACGATCGCGAAAAGCTACAGGAACGCATCGCTAAATTAGCAGGTGGAGTCGCCGTAATTAAGGTAGGTGCAGCTACAGAAACCGAACTTAAAGACCGTAAATTACGCATTGAAGATGCTTTAAATGCAACTAAAGCAGCAGTAGATGAAGGTATCGTTCCTGGTGGCGGTACAACTCTAATTCACCTGTCTAAAAAACTAGCCGACTTAAGAAGTCAGTTAGATTCAGAAGAACAGGTAGCTGTGGATATCTTTGCCAAAGCTCTTGAAGCTCCCCTATCTCAGCTTGCTTACAACGCTGGAGTAGAAGGTTCGGTAATCGTTGAAAAAGTCAAAGAAACCGATTTTAATATTGGTTACAACGCTCTAACTAACGAATTTGGAGACATGATTGCATTAGGAATCATCGATCCTGCTAAAGTAGTTCGTTCTGCGGTACAAAATGCTTCTTCAATTGCTGGAATGGTTCTAACTACCGAAGCTCTCGTAGTAGAGAAGCCAGAACCAGAATCCGCTGCGCCTGGTGGAATGCCTGGTGGCATGGGCGGTATGGGCGGTATGGGCGGTATGGGCGGTATGGGCGGTATGGGCGGTATGGGCATGATGTAATGCCTGCCATTCTACTAACATAGAATTTTATTTATATTCAGAGGTAATCTTTAATCGGATTGCCTCTTTTTTTGTTGCAGTAAATTAACAATAGTTTGGGTTAAAAATATTAATTTTTTAAAATATCTATCAGCCATCAGCCATCAGCCATCAGCCATCAGCTAAAAACGGCTATAAGTATTGCTGTAAGTTGTGTTGGTAATAGCTATAAAATACTGCTATGCAAAAAATAAGTGAAGCACAGTGGTTAGCAATTAAACAGAGTTATCCTATCGGATGTAAATTCTCAGCACAAGTGTGCATGACAAAACCTTTTGGCACATTTGTAATAATCGAGCGATCGCATCCTGACTGTTTAGGATTAATTGAAATTGTTCGTTCTGCAAGATTTCGAGACATTATTCGCGAGCTGCCTTTTGATTACTCTAAGCGACCGCAAATAGGAACGGAGATCGATTGTATAGTTTGTTCTTATCGCGATCGCAACAAACAGCTCGGTCTTGGCTGGCTTAACAGCAAATTGTAATTAATTCAATCTAATTTCTGATTCAGTTTGACTCAAATGAGAAGTATCTGCACAAAGATCTACCTTCCATTTGTCATCTGATTGGCGAACTATCCTAGTCAGACAGCAAAGAGCGACTTTAAAATATTCCGTATCTGGCACTAGACCATAAGTGACCCCGTGTACCGTTGCGCCATGTCCGACAATTAAAATATTTTCAGGAAATTCGGCTACTATTTTCTTAATAGTTTTGGCTGCACGTCGGTTAACATCTTCTTTAGTTTCAGGATATTTAGGACTAAAGTAAGACTGATAGTCGCGATCGATTAAAGGGTATTTTTCGGTCAAAGTATCTAAAGGGTGAATTTCGGGGTATTCGCTCATCCACTCAGGGTTATGCCATTCACCCAATCCCGCTTCTAGCTTGATTGGCAAATTTAGAACTTCGGCGATTTCATGGGCGGTTTGGATAGTTCGTAGAAAAGGAGAGGCAAAGATATGAGCGATCTTTTCTGATTTTAGTCTCTGTCCTAACTCTGCTGCCTGTACAAAACCATCGTCAGATAAAGGTGGATCGTAACGCCTGTGTGCTGTATTGAACCATTCGGGGTTAACAAAATCGAGACGATTGCCGTGTCTGGCTATCCAAACTGTTTGGGACATTATTGAAATTCAAATAAAAATATGTTTATCGCAATACGTACCTATGTTAAGGCATTTATTACCTATTACTTACGAACAGTTATCTTAACTTGTCTATCATCTAACAATGGCAACAATATTCTCATCTTTTTGAAATTTCTTTCGATATAAGAAAGCCGAGTTGTGGTAAAACAATAAGGTTCTCTATCGATCTCGCCAGCGTTTTCAAAATACGCACCAGCCTAATTGCCATGACTAATCTCGACCACAATGCCATAGCAGAACTTTCTCTATCGGGAGAATTAATCGATCGCACTACAGCTAAGAGTATTTTAAATGCACCAGATTTAGTATTGTTAGAACAGCTTAACGCAGCATATAAGGTGCGACATCACTATTGGTCGAATCGCGTTAGGCTACACTTTTTACTCAACGCTCAAAGCGGTTTGTGTCCCGAAGACTGCAACTATTGTTCTCAGTCTAAAATTTCGTCGGCAGAAATTGAAAAATATCCTTTGATTGCTAAAGAAAAGATTGTCAGTGCAGCAGATCGGGCAGCTAATCTTAATGCCGGTACGTTTTGTATGGCAATTTCAGGGCGATCGCCATCGGAATCGGTATTTAATAACGTGCTAGAAGCTTTTAGAACCGTTAAAAGCAAGCATGACCTAAAAATATGCGCCTGCTTGGGTTTATTAGACGAATCGCAAACTCAACGTTTAGCCGAGGTAGGAGTAGATCGGGTCAATCATAATTTGAATACTTCGGAAAATCATCACGAGAACATTTGTAGCACTCATACCTTTGGCGATCGCGTCGCTACAATTAAAAACGTTCAAAAAGCTGGAATCACCACTTGTTCGGGGGGTATACTGGGCATGAATGAAAGCGATGAGGACATTATCGACTTGGCATATTCCCTAAGAGAATTAGACGTGACTAGCGTACCGATTAACTTCCTAATTCCCATCGCGGGAACACCTCTATCGGATGTCAATCAACTTAATCCCCGCCGTTGTTTGCGGATTTTAAACTTATTTAGATTTATTTTACCCAAGCAAGAAATTAGAATTGCTGGCGGAAGAGAAGTTCATTTGCGATCGCTACAGGTAATGGGTTTATATCCTGCTAACTCTATTTTTATCGGCGATTACCTGACTACTGTAGGACAGTCTGCT
The DNA here is from genome assembly GCA_965214815.1 of Waterburya sp. Lineage (GTDB taxonomy): Bacteria > Cyanobacteriota > Cyanobacteriia > Cyanobacteriales > Xenococcaceae > Waterburya. The sequence continues at coordinate 4,030,102 of CBDCCL010000002.1, read as the reverse complement.
AGCAACGATCTGGCGATGATCCGCGATGCTGGATTTGTTTTAGAAAACCCTGACGGTTCGATTTTAGAAGCAGAAAATACTAACAGTTTAGAAGTTAAGTTCAAGCAGTCACAAGTTTAGCTATGGCAGAATCATCATATATTTTCAGGGATACTCAATTCCAGTCTGAGTTAGAAAGACTACAGGCACTAGAGAAAGTATCAGATCCTGTAAGTCAACGTCAGATATTAGCTACTGGTTTGACTGCGGGTTGGAAATGCCTGGAAGTTGGTGCGGGGGCAGGATCTATAATGAGATGGATGTCTGAGAAAGTAGAACCATCAGGTAAAGTTATTGCTATAGATCTCGATACTCGCTTTGTTGAAAATACATCTTTATCAAACGTTGAGATAATTAAAGCAGATATTAACCAAGTTACTCTAACTGATTTCGATCTAATTCATGCTCGCAATATTTTGATTCACCTCAAACACTACCCTGATACTATAGCTAAAATGCTGAGTATGCTAAAGCCTGGTGGGTGGTTAATCTTAGAAGAACCAGACTTTTCTGCTACTAGATTTATTTCGGGATCTCAAGAAGAACGTCAAGCAGTAAATAAAGTAAACCAGGCTATTTGTCAAATGTTTACTAACCAGGAAAAAGATTATGCTTTGGGAATCCATCTACCAGCACTATTGCAGCAACTATTACAGCAGCTACAGGTAAACAACGATGTTCCTATATCAAGTGGATGTTCAGACGTTGCCACTATAATGAAACTTTCTGCTTTGCAACTTTCAGAAAAATACAAGGCTACAGGAATCGTTATTGATGAAGATATACAAACATACTGTCAGTTTGCCGAAAATCCTAACTGTTGGGCAATTTTTTTAGCTACGGTTGGAGTTAGCGGACAAAAACCTTAAATTTAAGCTATTAGCTGAACGGGTCTAAGTCCCCCTTCCTGTCTCGAAGAGACGAAGAGTCTAATTTAATTAGTAGTCTAAATTTACTAATTAATTAGCTAAAAGCTAAAAGCGATGAAGTGTGGTCTTGGGGGTTTCCCCCATGAACAACTTCATCAAGAAGCTAAGAGCTAAGAGCTTATTTAATAAAAGCCAGCAATGACTAAAAATTGATAGTATATTGTATCGGTATAGGATTGGTAAATCTTTAGTGTCTCAAGCATATAATTGGCAACAAATATTCAAAATCTGTACTCTTTCCCTCAAAGACAAGAGATTTCGCCAAATTAGCGGACGAGCATTTTGTTTTTTGATATTTGCTCTTCTATGGTGGATGAACCCGAAGCTATTCCTGGCTACTAGCGTTGGTATCGGCTTAATGTCTTTATGCTACCTACTGCAAAATTCTCATTGGCAGCGATATTGTCAAAAGTTGCAGAATTTTCTAGTAGGTTCTAATCGCCAGCTAATTTTAGCCGTGGGAACTGGGGCGACAGGTGCATTTTGTACTTATTTAGCTGCTTCGGTTTGGGCTGATGCCGAAAATCAGTGGTTAGCTACAGGGGCAATTTTACAGGGCTTTGCCAGCCTGACTACTTTGGGTTTGTTATTGTGGTCTTTATGGGGTAGAAAAAATAGCTCTACAGAAGCTAAGTTAGATCGTTTACTGGTAGATTTGAGTAATAGCGATCGCCTAAAGCGTTTAGTTGCTATTAGACAGCTAACTCGTTTGTTAGTCAGTAACCGTGTTTCGGCAGATCATTATCAGCAGACAATCGAATACTATCGCCTCATGTTATCCGAACCTCAGCCACCAGTAATTAAAAATGCCTTATTAGAAAGTTTAACTATTTTAGGTACAGACCAAACCTCAAATAAACCTGCTGCGGTGAAAATTCCTATTAAGCTACAGCATCGACGAACTATATTAAAAACGGTACGGTAATTAATGAAAGTGCCTAATAACGTCATACATCGATGTAGAGAATTATTAGATTCGGTTTAGCTATCTATCAAATACTATTTTAGAATAGATCGTAAACAGAAGCTTTAGAAAATACTTAATATACTTTTATTTCAAAGTAAAACTACTGTTTTAAAAAATTGAGTCTATCTATTTTATTTTGATAATATTTACTCTTAGAGATAAAGCGATCGCTTCGTAAAATAGTAAAGCTTTAGCATAAATACTAAGAATCCTAATAATTATAGGTGCTATTTATGTATAGTTATAAGTGGAGTTATTAAGTTTAGTTACAAAAAATGAGCAGCTTGAGATCGTCACTCGAACCGATCGCCAATTGGTTTAATAATTTAGGAACACCAGAACCGATCGTTCACTGGGGACATCCTCTAATGATGGCTATTGTTGCCTTTGTTATGGGCAGTGCCGTTGCCTTGGCTGGATGGCGCGGTAGACTAGCTACTGCTGGAACAGATGTAGCTATTAAAAATAAAGCCGATCACCGTAAAATTGCCCCCCTAATGTACATTTTCTTAGTATTGGGCTATACGGGCGGAGTGCTGTCTCTAGTAATGCAGGGTCAGCCTATTTTAGAAAGCCGTCACTTTGTAACGGGTACGGTTGTTGTTACTTTATTGACCGTCAATGCGATTATTGCAGCTACAGGATTTATCGGCAACAAAGAAATTGCTAGAACAGTTCATGCTTACGTAGGCAGTACTGCATTAGTAGTTATCGTAGTTCATGCTATTTTTGGTCTAAAGCTCGGTTTGTCTATCTAGATATCTAATGGGTGCAACTCGCTATTAGAGTTAAATCTCGTAGAGATCTGGTATATCCTTGATTTTACTGTTATCCTAAATGCTGCTTAATCGTTCAATTTAAGTAGATGACACCAAACCCTCAGATTCCTCAATGTGCTTGGCAACGCTCCATCGGTAAAGGATGGGATAATCCCTACACTGTACGTTATGCTAGCAATTTAGATGATGGACCCTGGCACGGAATGCCTTTAGGAGGTATGGGGGCGGGGTGTATTGGTAGATCGACCAAAGGAGATTTTAATCTCTGGCATCTCGATGGCGGAGAACATATTTTTAAATCCCTGACCGCCTGTCAGTTTAGTGTATTTGAACAGACAGAATCGAAGACTCAGGCTTATGCCTTGTGTACCGAAGCACCAGAAGATAATACTCTATCTCGCTGGTCTTGCTATCCTAAAAATAAAGGTACATATAGCGCGCTGTATCCCCGTAGTTGGTTTAAGTATCAGGGAGTATTTGCCACCGATCTTACCTGCGAACAATATTCGCCAATTTGGGCAGAAAATTACCAGGAAGCTAGCTATCCGATAGTTAACTTTGATTGGACAGTACATAACCCTACCGATAAGCCGATTACGTTAAGCATTATGCTAACGTGGCAAAACACTGTCGGCTGGTTTACCAATGCTATTAAATCACCCACGATTAAGGTTCGTGATGATGGTAGTCCCGAATACGAATATCAACCCAAGTGGCGAGATAGTACGGGTAACTATAACGAGTGGATACAGGATAACTATCGGGTAGGCTGTTTGATGAATCGGGTGCAGCCTCATGAGGAAGTACAGGAGGGAGATGGGCAAATTGCGATCGCTTCAATTTCTAATCCTAGTGTAGAAGTGTTTTATCTCAGCCGTTGGAACAGTAACGGAGATGGTGCAGAAGTTTGGGATTATTTTGCAGCAGATGGCTCATTAAGCGATCGCCAAGATGAAACTCCAGCCGATCCTGGGGAACAAATTGCCTGTGCGATCGCCATTCGTTTTACAGTTAAGCCAGGTAAAACTAAGAAGATTCCTTTTACTTTAGCTTGGGATTTACCCGTAACTGAATTCAAACAGGGAATTAATTACTATCGTCGCTATACGGACTTTTTTGGGCGCAATGGTAAAAATGCCTGGAGTATGGTTAGAACTTCTCTCAAGCATAGCGATATGTGGCGGGAAAAAATACAGGCTTGGCAACAGCCTATTCTGCAACGGGACTTACCAGACTGGTTTAAGATGGCGTTGTTTAACGAACTATATTTACTAGCAGACGGGGGTACTCTCTGGACGGCTGCGACTGAAGACGATCCTGTAGGGCAATTTGGCGTATTAGAGTGCATGGACTATCGCTGGTATGAAAGCTTAGATGTGCGCCTGTACGGTTCGTTTGGCTTGATGATGCTTTGGTCGCGGTTAGATAAATCCGTTTTAGAAGCCTTTGCCCGTGCCATTCCCCACCACGATGATACTCCTCGCATTGTAGGATACGATCGCTCTAGTGCTATTAGAAAAGAAGGCGGTGCAACACCTCACGATCTCGGCGCACCCAACGAACATCCTTGGGAAGAAACTAACTACACTTCCTATCAAGACTGTAACCAGTGGAAAGATTTACCCAGTGATTTTGTATTGCAGGTATACCGCGACTATCTACTTACAGGAGAATCTGATACAGACTTTCTTTGGGAATGTTGGAACAGCATCACCTTAACTCTGGCATATCTAAAAAAGTTCGATCGCGATAACGATGGCATCCCCGAAAACTCTGGCGCACCCGATCAAACCTTCGACGACTGGAGATTAAGAGGGATTAGTGCTTATTGCGGTGGTTTATGGATCGCAGCCTTAGAAGCAGCAATAAAAATTGGCAAGATTCTAATTGATAATCCGCCCACAAATCCCAACCTGCAACCCGATATTCCTACAGGTATTGAAAATACAATTGATACCTATAATAGCTGGCTGCATCAAGCGCGATCGCTCTATCATGATGCTCTCTGGAATGGCGAATACTACCGCCTCGATACGGAAAGTGGGTCAAATGCAGTCATGGCAGATCAGCTATGCGGACAATTCTACGCTCGTTTACTAGGTTTACCCGATATTGTGGAAGAACAATATACTAAGTCTACCCTTAATAAAATCTACGATGCCTGTTTCCTCAAGTTTCACGATGGCAAATATGGCGCAGCCAATGGCGTATTACCCGATGGTAGCCCCGTCAATCCCGACGACACCCATCCTTTAGAAGTTTGGACGGGAATTAACTTTGGTTTAGCTGCTTTTATGCTGCAAATGGGAATGAAAGAAGAAGCTTTTAGGTTGGCAGAAACCGTAGTCAAGCAGGTATATGAAAACGGCTTACAGTTTAGAACCCCCGAAGCAATTACCGCAGTCGGTACTTTTAGAGCGAGTCATTATTTAAGAGCGATGGCTATTTGGGGGATTTATGGTGTGTTAACTAGTTGGAAGTAATATCTCTCGCAAAGGCGCAGAGGCAAGGTCGCGTCATCCGATGCGGGCGGTCAACAGCCTGGGGCAACCCCAGGCTTACGCCCTTAGAATTTACTTCGGATGCTTGAGACGACCGCGCAGAGAGTTTGATTGCTTACATCGGAATTTAAATTGCCAAATATCTCGATTCGATAGAATACTATTTTTTAAATATGCAGATTGAATTTATTGAAACGCAAAGATTAAAAGGAGAAAAAATAAGCACAAAGCACTATGACTTATTGCTGGAGATGGGATCTAATCCATTAGTTATGTCAACTATGGGAGGAGTCTGGAGTCAGAAAATGACTCAAAAGAAAATAGAAGATAATTGCGAACAATGGCAATGTCATGGGCATGGTCAGTGGATATTTTTTGAGAAAGCAACTGATTCATTTGTCGGACGCGGGGGCATTAGAAAGGTAATAGTTAATGCTAATGAAGAAATAGAGTTGGGTTATGCCCTGATGCCAGAATTTTGGTGTAGAGAATTAGCCGTAGAAATAGGAAAAAAAGCTTTGTCTATTGCCTTTAATCAATTTAATTATCATAGTGTAGTCTGTTACACACTTACAAATAATAAACGCTCAGAAAAAGTGATGCAAAAAATAGGGTTTTCATTCGAGCAGACCATTGTACACGCTAATTATCCTCATGTTTTGTACAGATCCCAAAACCCCAAATTAAACTTATCTGTACTCCCTACGGATTAATAGAATACGATTTATAAGATAAGAGCTATGTATAAAGACGAAATTATTAAAGAAATTCATAAAAATATAGAAGAATACGCTAAATCTTTTGATTACGATCTAAATGCCATATTTCAAGATTTAAAAAGAAAGCAAAATACTCATCCGCAAAAGATTGTAAAGCTTCCGATGGAGCAAAAATCAACCAAATAGCTTAAGTAATTTTAGTGTAATAGAATGCAAAAAGCGATCGCCCTATAATTAAGATCGTAGTAGAAAATAAAGGCGATCGCACTATAAATATTTGTAATGACATTACAAGAAGTTCTCCAACTGGCAAAACAACTTACTCCTATCGATAAAGTAAGACTTATCCAGCAACTAACCCCCGATCTAGAACGAGAATTATCAGAGACAAAACCCAAACCTAAAAAATCTTTACTGGGTTTGTGTGCAGATTTGGGACAAGCACCATCAGCAGCAGAAATAGATCGCACTCGCAACGAGGTATGGAGCAGCTTCCCCAGAGAGGATATGTAAATGATTGTAGCTGTGGCGGATACCCATACTGTTATCTGGTATTTGTTTGACGACCCCAGACTTTCCAATACTGCACGTCAGACAATTGAAACAGCAGCAGTGGATGGAAACCAGATTAGTATTGCTTCAATTACTTTGGCTGAAATAGTTTACTTAAGCGAAAAAAACCGTATTCCAGAACAGACATTAGAACGTTTGTTAAATGCCATAGAAGTAGAAGATAGCGTATTAATCGAAATTCCTTTAGATAAAAATGTAGTCGAAGCTTTAGTTCAAGTTGAGAGAACACAAATTCCCGACTTACCAGATCGTATTATTGCTGCTACTGCTTTATATGCCAAAGTTCCAGTAATTAGCAGAGATAGAAAAATTAAGCTATCTAGTATTCAAACTATATGGTAATGGAAGATTAGCGATCGCGCTACATCAAAGTCGAAGTAAATCGATGATGCGATCGCACTATAAATATTTGTAACAGGGCTATTTCATTCTAGTTGATAAAGTAATCATGGTAATTTAAAGTCAAAGCGATCGCTTTGACTAGATATTTTTTCAATCAGTGAAGCTACTGCCAGATAGAGATTTTAGACCTATTCGGCACTATTTTTTTGGATATTTATCTCGAATTTTTTTTTAAATGTAGTCAATTTAACCGTAATATTCTCTTGGAGTTTTCTAAAATTAAAGCCAAGTTAAATTCAACAAAAAGCTGCTTTTCTTGACATAACTTTAAAAGTTTTTTTCACCATTCAAATTCTAAATGAGGATGGCTGTATTTGTGCAGCTTAGAACTAGATATGGCAGATCGAGAATTGCAGATAAAAGAGAAAGAAAGAGAAACAGAACACTCTGAGGTAGAGGAAACTAGTTCAGATCTGATCTATGGATTAGAAGATAAACCACCGCTACAGGAGGCAATTTTCGCAGCCTTACAGCATACGCTGGCAGTTTTTGTCGGCATTATCACTCCTCCAATAATTATTGCCAACGCTCTGGGACTAAACCCCGATACCACATCGTACCTTGTCAGTATGGCTTTATTCGTTTCGGGCATTAGTACATTTATTCAAACTTGGAAATTTGGACCAGTAGGATCGGGTTTGCTTAGCGTTCAAGGCACGAGTTTTGCTTTTATTAGTCCAATCGTGGCAACAGCGCAAACCAGGCTTGACGGTGGACAGTCTCCAGGTGATGTTCTCGGTTTACTTTTTGGTCTTTGCTTTTGCGGTGCTTTTGTAGAGATTATTGTCAGTCGTTTTATTGGCGTGGTCAAACAGTATATTACTCCTTTGATTACAGGTACGGTTGTTGCTCTAATCGGCTTAACCCTAATTAGCGTTGCCGTTACTAATGTCGGTGGCGGGACGGTAGCTAAGGAGAACGGAACTTTCGGCAGTATTGAAAATATTCTTCTAGCCTGCTTGGTCATCGCCGTCATCTTAGTTTGCTACAGCACTAAAATTCGTTTTTTGAGAATGTCTTCGATCGTGATGGGATTAATTGCTGGCTATCTTGTCTCGATTCCTCTCGGTAAAGTCGATTTCAGCAATTTAAGTAATTTGCCGATATTTACCATCCCAACTCCGTTCCGCTATGGCTTTAGTTTTGACTTTATGGCTTTTTTGCCCTTTGCCTTCATCTATCTGATTACGGCGATTGAATCTATTGGCGACTTTACTGCTACTTCAGCAATTACCAATCAACCGATTACGGGAGGTACTTACTTCCGACGGATTAAAGGCGGTGTTTTAGGAGATGGAATTAATTCATTGATTGCTGCCTGTTTTAATTGTTTCCCAAACACAACCTTTAGCCAAAATAACGGCATTATTAAGGTAACGGGAGTTGGCAGTCGCTATGTTGGCTATTTTGTCTCTGGTTTTCTGGTGCTGCTAGGATTATTTCCAGTTGTAGCAGGAGTCTTTCAAGCTGTGCCTCAGCCAGTTCTAGGAGGTGTAACTATCCTGTTGTTTGGTTCAGTTGCAGTAGCAGGATTTGAAATTCTTTCTGATGTCAAATTAGACAAGCGTTCTTCAATTATTTTGGCACTTTCTTTAGGTGTAGGGTTGGGCATTAGCAATGTGCCAGAACTGACAAATAATTTTCCCAGTTTGCTCAAGAGTATTTTCTCTTCTGGTATTGCAGCAGGCGGTTTATGTGCGCTTTGTTTGAATTTAGTTTTACCTACAAGAGATTAATATCGAGACGGAAAGCGGGGTGATTTAATGACCGCGGAATGCGGTCAGAGGAAGCCCCGTCGTTTTACGGCGGGGTCTCTCTGACGCGAAGAAAGGAATTGCCCGTTTGTCCCCAAGACGACGACACGGCTAAACCGTATATCTAGTTTGATTCAAGTAACGAGCGGTACTTAATTTAAGAAGCTAGAAAAAATTATTGTCATCTTTACTAGCTTTGTAGCGAACAGGTTGGAAAAGATAAGTTTAACAATTTCATCTTATCATAAATCTACCGACTAAAGATAATCATGAGTACAATTAGCTACGGAAAAGAGAGTATTACCCTGTATCGCTTTTACGCTGAGGCAATAAAGGATTTGCCCCAAATCCCTGAATCAGAATTTACGGGTACAGATAATACGCTGCTTGGTGTGGAAGTATCAGTCGAAATCTTTGGTGATAATTTTCTCTCCGCCTATACCGAGGGCGATAATTCTCAGGTGATAGCGACTGACACCATGAAAAACTTTGTCTTAGAAGAGTCAGTTTCCTTTAAGGGATCGACAATGGAAGGGTTGCTGCACTTTTTAGCCGAGCGGTTTATTGCTACTTATCCTCAAATAGCCATACTGGAAATGACGGGTAAAAAACAACCTTTTAAGGCAGCCCGCGTTCCGACTGAAGATGGAGACGGTTTTACTGATAGTGACATACTTTTTAGTCGTTCTCACGACGATTATGGGTTCGCAGTTTTGAAGTTTGAACGGGTAGACGATCGCGTTTCCCTCCTATCTCATCAGTGCGGTCATCTCGGTATGCAGCTAATTAAAGTTACTGGTAGCTCGTTTGCTGGGTTTGAACAGGACAAATATACCACCCTCCCTCCAATGGAAGATCGCCCGTTGTTTATTTTCCTCGACGTTTACTGGAAGTATGTCGAACCCACCAAAATAATCGGGCAAGATTTATCAGCTTACATTGCCACCGAGCAAGTACGCGATTTTGTCCAGTTTGTGTTTTATGATTTTGTTAGCAAATCTATTCAGCAACTCGTTTACGAAATGGGTCAACGGATTCTAAAACGTTTTCCTCAAATGCAGTCAATTTCTTTTCGGGCGGAAAATCGACTTTGGGATCTGGCTTTTAAATCAGAAGAAAATCCTCAAGTCAGAGTATACTGCGATCCACCTGCACCCTATGGGCAAATAACCCTAACTCTGAATCGAGACGATATATAAACCCTATTTTTGACAAACAAGTATGAACCTTTTAGGACTTTGCCATCTACCGCCAGAGTTTCTCCTTCAATCGGAGTAATCTCAAAGAAACTAGCTAATCTGGCTGAGTAATCTTCATAATCTAACTCTAGCAAGGTTCTTCTGAGGGTGCTGTAAGATGGCGATCGCCAATTTTCTAACATATAGAAATTTATAAAAGTTTTAAAAAAGCATCTACATCTATTTTTGCTTGCTTAAGAATTTTAGCTAAGGTAGAACGCTTTACTGGTTTATGTGCTGGTACTGTTATTTTGAGAGTTTCATCAGATAATTTCTTTTCTAATCGAATATGGCTACCACGTTGGCGAACAATTATCCAGCCATCTTTTCTCAAAGCAGCAATAATTTTCTTGTAAGAAAGACTGGGGACTTTGCTCATATAACTAGTTCTCGGACAATCAAATTTTTGTCTTCTGTGATATCTGCTTCTACAGGTTCAAGATAAAGTTCTATTGCCTCTTGAATATTCTCTAAAGCTTCATCAATATTGTCTCCCTCACTGATACAACCTGGTAAAGCAGGGACATAGACAGTATACCCACCATCTTCACTAGGCTCTAAAATAACTTGTAGTTTCATTATTCCTTTTTATATTCAATAATTTAAGAAATTTATGCCGATATTTTTGCTTCAATATATTCAATAGAACTATTTGGTTGAGGAATGGATTCTCCATCTTCTTGCAAACCTTCTAGATGAAATTCTATTGCTTCTTGGATTAAAGTTTTAACTTCCTCTGCTGTATCACCTACCGCAATGCAACCAGGTAAGTCAGGAACATAAGCACCATAGCTATCTTTTCCTTTTTCAATGATTACGGCGTAACGCATTATATTAATCCTCATCTATCTGTGCTTGCTTCCAAATACTTTTTAAAGTACCAATAGGAACTTCTTTACTAAGTTTGCCCGATACTGTCACTGTACCCGATTTGGTTGGATGTTTGAATTGACGATGACTACCTTTAGTTCTCTTGAGATACCAACCATCCTGCTCTAATTTTTTAATTGCTTGACCTACTTTCATCAAAGTATTTTAGCTTAAGGAGATCGCCTTTATCTTTAATCTAAAATGGTAAGATATCAAAATTTGTATCTAGAGAAGATTGTTTCGCAATCGCTGTATTTCGGTGACAAAATGACACCGCTAGCCTACAATGTAGTAATTAATCTTGAATTTTGCTGTTATGTCGGATGCTAAAAAAAGCGATGGCTATTTGGGGGATTTATGGTGTTTTGTGTGGTTGGGAGTAGTTTCGCGGACGTGGAGCGACGCGGAGCTTCTTAAACCAATAGCTCTACTTGGGCAAAGCCCAAGACCGCTTTGGTTCGCTAATCTTCTAGGGCTGTGGGTTAAAAAATATCTCGAACCCGAAGAAGAAAAACTACAGTTTTCAACAAGTCTGTGGAAATGCTTGGGAAACCCAAGCATTTCCGCACTTCAAAGTAGATGAGGTTTAATTATCGGTCGCGGCTGTAAGAAAGCCTGTTGATTGTGAAGATCCAGGAGTAGTCAATGCCAAAAAGTTGGCTTCAGTGAAAGTGTTGTCTCCTAAAGCTAGTGCATTACCTCCTGTAAGAGCTGTGTTGCCCTTAATGTTAGTCCTAGAATTAATTCTGTTTCTGTTACTGTTGTTAGTCCTTGTGTTCCTCGTAAACAAAATGGAAGCTTCTCCATTTCCAACTCCACCACTTACGGAAGATTCTTTAGAAAGATTTTCAAGATAAGAAAGGTCAGTAATATTCATGAAATTATTTCTCCTGATTGTTATTTATTTAAACAGATTTATTTCTCACACCAACAGCACGAGAAACAACACTAATAATAAAAACTACCGTTAGCTAAAGGTTGCCAACTTGGCAGTAACTAGCAGGTTTCATGGTGTAAGGTCGTTGAAGTCCTTTATGTGAGCAAGATGAGAGCTTTTTGTTTTTGATTCACACATCTTAATAAATTGAAAATATAGCAAATCTAAATGAATTAAGAATTTTTATTAATATTGAAAGATATTTAATTGAGGTAGAAGACTCGTTACTAAATGATAGAGACACAGGGATTCTGGATTCTGTCTACAAATTTCACGACGGAATTATGAATAATCTCTCTGATATTTGAATTGATGTAGTCTAGTTAGCTTTAATAAAAATTAAAAGCGATCGCATTTTTAATACCTTTAGATAAATACGTTGTTAAAGCTTTAGTTCGAGTAAATAGAATGCAAATTTCTGACTTACCAGATCGTATTATTGCTGCTACTGTTTTATACGCTAAAGTTCCAGTGATTAGTAGAGACAGAAAAATTAAGCTATCTAGTATCCAGACTATTTGGTAATTAAATAAACTTGCGATCGCTATAATTAGGATCGTAATAAAAATAAAGGCGATCTCCAACTATAGAAAGCTAATACAGATGAAAGAAACTGTCTATGTAGAAACAAGTATTTTCGGCTATCTAACTGCAAGATCGACTCCAAATTTAATTCTGGCAGCTAATACTAAAGTTACTCAAGATTGGTGGGATAATTATCGTAGTGCTTTTACTATCTATGCTTCGGAACTTGTAGAGGATGAAGCAGCAAGAGATAATGCGATCGCAGATCGACGACATTGGGCTAATTCATTGTAATCGAGATTATGATGAGGGAAAATGCGATCGTTCTACACGATTGTATACCTACCAATCATCTTCTAACTGCGCCACCATTTCTTCGACTACTTCGGCTTCCTCATCTGCTTCTAAATCTTCATCGCCCCAGGCTTCTGATAGAGGTTGAACGACTTTAGAGATGGCATCTTGCACAAAAGATTTGACGAATTCATCTCGCCGAGAAAGTTGAAACTGCTGCTGCACGACTTCGGTTATGCCACCATCACCCCAGTCGAGATTGCGCCTAAAGTATTCGATAAAGCTTCTACCTGCAATACGAGTTAAATAGGCAGCAGATACGGCTTGAATGGCTTTTCCAACGATGTAGGTGGCAAAGTGAAACTGTAGGGCTTTGGCTAAAATATCTACTGCACCTTTAACTACCCCCAAGCTGACTAAGGTTTTACCTAAAGAAAAGGCTAATTCTTTACCCTGTTCTAAATCGAGTTCGATGTTATATACTCTGCCAATTTCAATTACCATTTGAGCGTTAACCGCAGCGGTAGCCAACATATCAATTACCGGTACGGGAGTTACGGCAATTACCCCCGCACTAATCCACTGATAGCGATCGATTATTTTATCTGATTCTCTACGTCTTTGATTTTCAATAATGCCTCGCGCTTCTTCTCCTAAACGATGAGACTGAAGCAATATGTTATCTGCAATCAAATCTTCTCCTTCTGCCCGCAATACTGCTACTAGTCTTTCAATCAACGGTAAAATCTCTACGGTCGGATCGATAATTTCGCCACTGGCTAACTGTACGGGTTGGGGGTTGGCGCAGATAGCCGTTACATCACTGGGAGAAATGAAAGGTTTTACTCGTTCTTTGAGTCTGCCTAAAATTATTTCGCGATCTTCGTCGGTGTAAAGATCTGTCTTATTAAAAACCAAAAGCGATCGCTTGCCAATTTCTGCTAGAGTTTTTAAAGGCTCGTATTCTGACTGCCTGAGATCGTTATCTACGGTAAATACTAATAAGTCTGCTTCTGTAGCTAGCTGTTTGGCAACTTTTTCTCGTTCTGTTCCCGCAATTCCCGCTTCTAGAATACCAGGGGTATCGATAATTAAGATTTCTCTACCTACACCCTGAAGCTTTAAGCTGTAGGTTTCTCCTTGGGTAGTCGTTCCCATAACTGGATCGGTTTCTCCCACAATCTCACCAATTAAAGCATTAACCAAAGAAGTTTTACCAGCAGAACCCGTACCAAAAATAACTACCTTAACCTCTCCTCGCTGAAGATCTGCCTCAATTTGTCGGGATTTACCTAACAAAGCCTTTTGGCTAATTTTGTCCTGTATCTGTCCGACTTGCTGCTTTAAAGCCTGAAGATTTTGGGCTGCTACCTGAGTTTTCTCTTCTGATATTCTGACCCTTTTAACACCGCGTTTTCCCTTCTTATTCTTACGTCGAGAACCTCGGCGCGTATACTTATTAATGTAATAAATATAGCCTCCCATTATTGCCCCAATTAAGACAATGACTAATAGCAGTAGTAAATTAGCTAAAATGGGCGCAGTGAAAGATATCTGCATATAGAGGTGGGACAGGGATGTTACCAACCAAATAGATAAAGCTAGTATGATACTAAGACCAGTAAATAAAGCTACTATACGAAACAGAGGCATTTGCAGTCGAGTATAACAGGGGTAGTCTACCTATATTAACCATTTTGAGTAAGTTCGAGGAGGTAAATCTCTAGCTCGTGATGCAGATACAGGCATTTTATTCTGATATTTTATAAATCAAGCTTGAATATAATTATTTAGTTTGGTTCTAGGTATTTTATTCGTCTCTGGCTTAAGATAAAACGATGCGATCGCGCTTATTACCTGCTTTAATACTGTTAACTACTTTAAATCTACTCGATATTACTCGAACAATTTATCGCCATGACGAGCGCATTTAGTCTAACGGTTTAATTTTAATTTAGACTAAAAAATTTTATTAATAATAAGTATTTGAATGAATAGTCCCAATCAAAAAATTGCTTATACTACCTATATACTTGTAGGCTTGAACTTATTAATATATGCTTTAGAAATTAGGTTAGGAGGAAGTCAAAATTTTTTGGCATTAGACCGTTTAGGGGCTTTAGTTCCAGAGAAGGTGTTGGCAGGAGAATGGTGGCGATTGATTGGTGCTAATTTTCTGCATTATGGCTCATTTCATTTAGCAACAAATATGCTGTCACTTTTTTTTATTGGGCGATTGATTGAGTTAAGTTTAGGAGCAAAATACTATTTAACTATTTATTTATTTAGTGGTATTGGCTCGATGCTGACTTTTACCCTATTAGCTTTTAGACTAGGCTTGAACAATGCTTTTTTGGTTGGAGCATCCGCAGCGATAATGGGTTTAATTGGAGCAATATTAGCTATTTCGCTACAGGTATGGTTAAAGAAGAGACATTCAGTTACCGCTAGGCGCAGATTACAGCAAGTAATTTTTGTTATTATACTTCAATTTATTTTTGATAATATAATTCCCCAGGTTAGTTTTCACGCTCATCTATTTGGTTTTATTATTGGTTTTTTAATTAGTAGTGTTTTGGTATTTATTAAATTAAATTTGCAAGAAGCTTGAATCAGTCAACAGTTAACAGTTAACAGTCAACAGTCAACAGTCAACAGTCAACAGTCAACAGTCAACAGTCAACAGTCATACAAAAGTTATGGCAATGGTGGAGGTTTGTAATAGTTGTTTAGATGTTGAGTCGAGATCTGTTCGCAAAGAGTCAGAATTATTTTTTGCTAAAACAATAGTTGTAGCTAGGTGTTCTTCGGCTATATTCAGGATCGATTCGGCTGTGTTGCTGTTAGCAGTTATTATTTGATAAGGGACATCTGCTAATAGTTTTGCCGTAAGTAAGTTTAGTTTGGTTAAATTCGATTCTTTACTACAATCGCCACAGTAAACAACAATTGCCTCGCCATTTGTCCGACGAATTAAGTTGGAAACCTGGTTTAATACTGCGATCGCACTAACAGAACCAGAGAGCGCACCTAAAATAACCGTAGGGGTAACTAAGTTGGTTTTGGTAGGATCTACTTCGTCTTTGCTTAGAAGTTTAGGGGCAAAAGTTGGTATTGCCCATGCGCCAAGAGGAGCGGTAATGAGAATAGATAAAGCTGCGATCGCTAAAATTATCTCTCCTCCTGGTATACCTAAACTCAAAGGAATTGCGCCAATAGCAGCCTGTACTGTAGCTTTAGCCGAATTGCCTGGTAGTAGAAATAGTTTTTCTCGCCATGTCCAGTTACTACCAACAGTAGAGAGATACCAACCGACTGTACGTCCAAAAATTAGACCCAAAGCAAGTAGAATAATTCCAGGTAGCAAGACATCTATTAGAACCCGTAGCTGAATTGTCGCGCCCATTAAAACGAAGAGTAGAATCTCGGCAACTATCCATAGATGATTGAATTCTTGGCGTAATCGACGTGCCAAAGGAGGACTAAACTCAATTATGAAAAATCCCATCGCCATTACCGCTAAGTAACCTGAGAAGTAAGGGAAGCCAGCAGCAAGTACGACCAAAAGTAGGGCGATAGTAGTAGTAACCAAAGTATCTTGTACGCTGTTCTGCGTCCATTTTTGTTTAATAGTGCAGAAAACAATTAATTTCGCTGCCAAATAGCCCAGTATTACCCCTAAAATAATTTGGGCGATTACTCGAACGGGTAACAACCACAGTGCATTACTGTTAACAGTTCCCTGGGATAAAAAGTTCAATAGTAAGCTAAACGACAGCAATATTAAGACATCAGATAAGGCACTACCAGTTAAAATCGCATCGGTAATTCCTTTAGATACTCCCCAACCGAGATTTTTGAGGCGTAACATTCCTGGGACGATTACCGCTGGAGATTCGGCACTAACGATGCAGCCCAAAAGTAAACCTGTCGTCCAATCAAATTGAAATAGCCAGATAGATAGTAAGGAAATTGCGATCGCTTCGGTTAAAGCTGGCAAAAAACCCAAACGTATCGCCACACTACCTTGTTGTATTAGTTTATCGCGATCGAGTCCTAATCCTGCCCGCATCAAGATTACCATTACAGCGATCGTTCTTAAATCGTCAGCCAGCTCGATAACCCCTACTGAGATTAAATTACTCGCCTGCGAACCCAATAAAATTCCTACCAGCATCATCCCCAGTAGAGGAGGTGCTTTCAGACGGTGAGCCAGTTGACCAGCAAAAAATCCTAACAGCAGGATTAAAACCAAGCTAAACAATAGATCGGGCATTTTGTCGATTAACTAACGATACGCCTAATATTACTAAACCTCCGCCAAAAAAGGCGATTGAGCTAAGAGATTCTTCCAGAAAAATCGTGCCAAAAATAATGGCAAACATCGGTACTAAGTTGATAAAGATAGCAGCCTTAGCTGCGCCAATCTCTTTGATACCTTCGTAGTACCAGTTAAAGGCGACTACTGTTGCCAAAATTCCCAAATATGCCAAACCCAAGCCTGTTAGTAGATCGATTTGTGGAAAGCGATTCTGTTCTACGATAGCAAAAGGCAGCAATAATACAGTGCCAATCCAGACTGCATAGGTAGTAGTGGCTAAAGCAGACAATTCCTGCATCGCTAACTTACCCACTAGGGAATAAACTACCCAGCTAGCAACACAGCCTAAAATTGACAACTCACCGCGACCAATTCCTTCAATAGTTAAGCTGTTAATATTTCCTTCAGTGATAATTAATATTGCTCCAGATAAAGAGATCGCCACGCCGATAATTTTTAAATAGGTTAACTTTTCTTGAAAAAAGATTCTCGAAGCAATAGTAATACAGATGGGATTGAGAGCAATAATTAATCCTGCACGACTGGCAGATATGTCTCTCAAGCCTAAAAAGAAGAATAAATTATATGCCAAAACTCCACTCAAGCCCAAGTAAACAACTAATGATACTTGTCGATAATTGAGTCTCGGTAATTTATCTTTTCTGTAGCTAATTAAAAATCCCAGAAAAATTGAAGCAGTGGCAAAACGACCCAAGCCAGCAGCAAAAGGACTCATTGTTTGAGCAATAATCCTTCCTACAACAAAAGTTCCACCCCAAATTGCCATAGTAAGAATCAATTTGACATAAATTATTCTAGATTTCTGCATTTGAATAGACTTGTTAGCCGAGTCATTGTTTTGAACTTCTAAACCATAGCGTCCCAGATGACTTTAGTATCGGTGAACTGTCTGAATCTAGTAACTTTGTTATTTGTTAAATCGTATACATGAGCAGCATTAGAGCGAAATGATTTCCTACTAATTCTATGACTACCCCGATAATACCCTATAACAATTACGCTAGTACCAGCATCTAAGTATTCTTCAATTTCAAAACTCCAAGATGACCAATCACGATTAAATGCTTTGAAAACATTATCTATAACTGCATCTGCACCATAATTAGTCGAACCATTAGGAAATCCTTGATTTTGAATCCAAATTAGATCGCGATCGCATATACGCCTAAATGCTTCATAGTCTTTGTCCTTAAATGTTCGATAAAGCTCTCGAACTACCTCAATATTATTCATCAACTATTACCAACTACTAACTAACTGCTGAATTTCTGCTCGTGCTGCTACAAGTCCTTTTTCTCTCGATTCTGAACCCAGATCTAACCCTTCTGCATGAACAAACTGAATATCAGTTACACCAATAAACTGAAAAGCGTAGCGTAAACTTGGCTCTTGAGCGTCCCATTCTTCATGAGTAGAACCTTTACTATAGCGATCGCCTCTAGCTGTAATAAAAACTATTTTTTTATCTTTGACTAATCCTTTGAATGCACCGTCTTTAATAGCGAAAGTTCTTCCTACTCTAACAATGTAATCTATGTAGGCTTTGAAACCAGACGGGATACTGAAGTTGTACATCGGCACGCCGAAAACACAAAGTTCTGATGCCAAAAACTCATCTACCAAATCGTTAGATAACTGAAGAGTCTGAAACATTTCTAAAGTTTGTTCTGGCAATGGTGTGTAGTCGGCAGTAATCCATTCTTCTGTAACGTGAGGAATAACCGTTGTTCTGAGATCGCGGTAAGTAACTGTATCTTCGGGATAAAGAGATTGCCATTCTCTTACAAATTCTTTTGATAGTAGACGTGAACGAGAGCGCTCGCCTCTAGGACTAGAATCGAGATGTAAAATATTTGCCATTTGGTAAGAAAGATTTAATTTCTATATCGACATTAAAACCATTGCTTACTAAAGTAAAGTAGCTACTATTTAGTAAGTAAATAACTATTGAGAAACTATTAATGTCTATACCAAAGCCAAAATCTAGCTCTCTTGAAAAATTACTAAATCAGATTTCAGGAAGATGGACAATGTATATTTTATGGATTTTAGATAATAATGGTTCTCTACGTTTTGGAGAATTAGGACGTAAAGTAGAAGGAATTTCAACTAAAATTTTGACGGAAAGGTTACGTAAATTAGAAGCCATGGGGGTAGTCTACCGTAACTATAAAGCAACAATTCCGCCTGAAGTTACTTATGGTTTGACCGAACGGGGTCGAGAATTATCTAGAACACTCGATCCTCTATGTAAACTTGCTTCACGTTGGTACGATAATCAATAATTTCCAAACGATCGATGTCAGAAATTTTATCGATTAATCCTTGTTTAATTTAAACTTGGCTGTAATCTTATTTATTTAAAATCTAAAGTGAAACATCGTAATCCTGCACCCACCGTAGATATTATTATCGAATTAATCGATCGCCCAGGACGACCTATTGTCTTAATTGAAAGAAAAAACGAGCCTATGGGGTGGGCAATCCCAGGGGGATTTGTCGATTATGGAGAATCGACCGAAACCGCAGCCGTTAGAGAAGCCGAAGAGGAAGTAAGTTTGAAGGTAAAGCTTATAGAGCAATTCTACGTTTATTCTGCTCCCGATCGCGATCCTCGTCAGCATACTCTGTCGATTGTCTTTATTGCCACCGCTAAAGGAAAGCCCGTCGCTGCTGATGATGCAAAGAACTTAGGAATATTCAATCAATACGATTTGCCTCAAAATCTCTGTTTCGACCACGATCGCGTGCTGCAAGATTATTGGAACTATCGTAATTATGCTTTAAAGCCGAGAATACAATAGTTTTACTCTAGACTTAATAGCTCATCTGTAACGTAACCGAACCTCTAACTGTTTGTTCTCCACCAATAATAGGCGTACTCGCTCGCGACTCTGCTACTGCAAATTGTCCAGTAGCCAAAGGTCTAGGTTGACTGATATTAGCTTCATCAATCTTAATATTAATAATTCCTTTCGAGGCAAAATTGAGAGTGTTTAGAACAACTTCACCTTTAGCCTGAGCATCCATAGCTGCTTTGCGTAAGGCTTCTTCTTGAGCTTCGGAGATAGCTTCAGGGGAGGCAGTAAAGCTGATTCCATCGATACGGGTCGCCCCTACTCCAATAGCTTCATCTAATAAACCTCCAACTTGTTCTGTTGGAATCTGAAAGCTAACCGTGTTAGTTCCAGTATAACCAGTGAGAACTTGCTGCCCATTGTCTTCATCGATCGCTTCGTAGTTTGGATTTAATCTAACTCCTGTAGTTTGTAGCTGTTGGACATCTTTTGAATCTAGTAAATCTACTACGGCTGATGTTCGTGTGGCTATTTCTTGCTGCACTTGGGTCGCCGTTTTCCCACGAATTTCCACTCCCAAATTAACCTCTGCTAGAGTAGTAGCAATCTTTTCTATACCATTTCCCGCTACCGTTAATGTTCTTAGTGATTCTGGTTGTGCTACGGCTGGATAAAAGGATATTAAACTAAACAAAATGCTAATAACTAGCACTATTCCCAAGCCTTTGTAGGGTATAGTAAATCGACCGTTCTCTAATTTCTTCGGATTCTTACTCATCTGTTTTTATAGCTCTTCAATCTATTTATGGATCGACCATAACAATTAGTTAAAAAGATACTCGGTAATTTATGCCAGAACCGCGATCGCATATTGTTCGTTTGTAGATTGAATTTATACGAGCGATCGAGATAATAGTTAAAAAATCTGGCAAAAAAAAATGCCCCCTATAAAGATAGAGAGCATTTTTTGAATTAGTTAATTACTGGTTAGTAATCAAACTTTAACTTAACCGTTGATAACTGGAGCGGTTAGTGCTACGGGAGCAGTTTCGCCACTTGCCAAGTCTAATGGGAAGTTGTGTGCGTTACGCTCGTGCATTACCTCAAAACCAAGGTTAGCTCGGTTTAAGATGTCTGCCCAAGTGTTGACTACACGTCCTTGAGAATCCATTACGGATTGGTTGAAGTTGAATCCGTTCAAGTTGAACGCCATGGTGGAAATACCCATTGCGGTAAACCAGATTCCGATTACTGGCCATGCACCTAAGAAGAAGTGCAACGAACGAGAGTTGTTGAAACTCGCATATTGAAAGATCAAACGACCGAAGTAGCCGTGTGCTGCGACGATGTTGTAAGTTTCTTCTTCTTGACCGAATTTGTAACCGTAGTTTTGTGATTCAGTTTCAGTTGTTTCACGTACTAAAGAAGATGTTACAAGAGATCCGTGCATTGCAGAGAACAATGAACCACCGAATACACCTGCTACTCCCAACATATGGAAGGGGTGCATTAGGATGTTGTGTTCTGCTTGGAAGACCAACATGAAGTTGAATGTTCCAGAGATTCCTAAAGGCATTCCATCGGAAAAAGATCCTTGTCCTAAAGGATAGATTAGGAATACTGCTGTCGCTGCGGATACGGGAGCAGAGTATGCTACACAGATCCAAGGACGCATTCCTAAGCGGTAGGATAGTTCCCACTGACGACCGAGGTATGAAAATACACCAATTAGGAAGTGGAAGATAATCAACTGGTAAGGACCACCGTTGTATAACCACTCGTCTAATGATGCTGCTTCCCATATTGGGTAGAAGTGTAGACCGATAGCGTTAGAACTAGGTACTACTGCACCAGATACGATGTTGTTTCCGTAAATCAATGAACCCGCTACAGGCTCACGGATACCGTCGATGTCTACAGGAGGTGCTGCGACGAAAGCGATTAGGAAACAAGTTGTTGCAGCTAGGAGTGTAGGGATCATCAAGACACCAAACCAACCGACATAGATGCGGTTGTTTGTGCTTGTAATCCACTGACAGAAGTTCTCCCAAGCACTGCGAGATTCGCGTGTTTGTAAAGTAGTTGTCATTTGTTATATGATTGCGTGTTATTTAATTGTCTAGGTTCTGGGTGAAGCAAGCGGTATAAAATAATTTGCTTGTTTCATCCATATAACTACATTAACTAACTTTTGAATTTTTGTCAAGTTTTGTAACGATATTGTTGACTAGATCTAACTTTAGATAGATCAGAACGCTTTGGATTGGAGAAATTCAGAAACTTTCAATCGTGCAATATTCACAATATTAAACAGCAACAAGCAGAAAAATACCTGTAAAGTCAATCGGCATTGTAGGTTATATTTAATAAGTAATTGTGCCACCAGAAGTTGCATTTTGGATTATGCAGCAAGGATGCTAGCGACTGGCTACGCTAGTCCGACGTGCTTCGCACGGCGAATCGCACAGAGCGATTGACAAGTAACTCAGTTAAACCAGGGAAAGAAAACGGCAGGGATTGATAATGTCAAGTCGATAAACTTTAAGCAATGTTTTGAATTAGAAACAATCCTTAAAGAAAATTATAAAAATTGGCAGCACCAAGAACCAAGAGAAACACCTATCCCTAAAAAAATGGCACGAAACGACTCTTAAAAGTTCCTACAATCGCCGATAGAGCGTAAGCAGTGTTTATTAAAGTCCAACAGTGTTGAGTAAAAGTTATCTAGAACAGGTAGATTGGTCGAAATACTGCGCTTATTTAGCTTGGTTCTTGGTTTTATTAGGAATTTTAGTTCGTACAGTTCAGTATCTAAGTAATCGATCGCTTTGGGGGGATGAAGTTAACCTTGCTCTCAACATTATCGATCGCTCTTATGTAGAATTAACCCAAACTTTAGATTACAATCAGGCAGCACCGTTAGGATTTCTCTGGTTAGAAAAGTTAGCAGCCCAGATTTTTGGTAATAGTGAATACGCGCTTCGGTTGTTGCCCTTTGTTGCAAGCATTGTGTCTTTGGGCGTATTTTATTACTTGACTCGTCTGTATAGTTCGTCGTTGGGTGGTGTTATAGCGATCGCTTTGTTTGCCTGTGGACGTTATACGCTTTACTTTGCTACAGAATTAAAGCCCTACTCAAGCGATATGGCGATCGCACTAGTTTTATTTTGGCTGTTAAGTAGAGTGCATCATCAGATGTTTGGAGTCAAAGAGATAATCGGTTTTGCTATTGTAGGTAGTTTGGCTATTTGGCTTTCTTATCCTTCAGTCTTCCTGCTGGCTGGTTTAGAAGCATGGAATTTATTTACGGCTTCGAGTAAACACTGGTACAAAATTATCGTAAATCGAATCGGGATTTATTTAACTTGGATAATTAGTTTTGCCTTGTTTTACTTTTTTACCATTGCTGATACCTTAACCAATGAAGATCTTAGCTCGTCTTGGTCGGCTCGATATCCAGATTCATTTGGCGATATCTTGTGGTTATTTGACGCTTTGGGCAGGTTTTTTTATCACCCGATGGGATTTTCAGGTATCGCTGATGGCATCGGTATATTCGCCTTTATTGTCGGCTGTGTTGCCTGGTATCGTCGTAATCGCCGTATTTTCTTTGGTTTAGTTGCGCCGTTTGTCGTAACGATCTTCGCTGCATATTTGCGTCAATATCCGTTTCGCGATCGCCTAGTCTTGTTTTTAGCACCATTAGGGATGTTAATCGTAGCCGAAGGAATTGCTTTGTTACTAACTCAGCTAAAGAAAATTAATTTAGCCAATCGTTACAGGCGTTGGCTATCTGGTTTATTAGGTATCGTTTGCCTTTATGCGTTGACTGTTCCAGCAATTTCTAAAGCTAGCAATTTTGTAATCCATCCTGAAGTAAAACACGAGGTAAGACCTGTAGTTGAATATGTCGCAACCAAGTATCAGCCTGGGGATAAGATTTATGTTTATGCGGGAGCAGTACAGGCGTTCGCTTACTATGTCGATTTGAAAGATTATTCAGACTTAAACTATATTAACGGCTCGGCTAATTTTTCTCAGAAGGGAGATATAGAGACGCGATCGCAATTTGCTAGAGAAATCGAACCGTTGACAGGCGATCGAGTTTGGTTTGTCTTTCGCGCGGAAGTTGAGGAAGAATCAGCAGCTAAAGAATATTTAGATCTAATTGGTCGAGACTTAGATAGTATTCAACAGCCTGGAGCATCAGCTTATTTATATCAACTATGAATTGTTTATTGTTCGACCTTTTTGAAGATATTCACACCATTTTGCAGCTAGGGAAATATCAGTAAAAGGAATTTTGACGCTGGGTTGTTCGTCAACAAAATTGAATTCTAAGGCTGGAGTCCCCCTACGAGGAAGATCTTCAACGTCCATTTTCTGTAGCGACATTATATTATAAGATTTATCACCTACTATTAAGTCGATTTTCTCAACATCATTGAGAGAAAAACTTTTTAATTCGACCATTCCTTTACGGGTAGGTTTTCCCCAGGTAAGGCGATCGCTTTTTTTGCCCAACACGGAATAAATATCGAACTTGGCGTTATCAAAATCTTCAGCCCAAATTTTGTAGGCTTCTAGCTTTTGGTATTCATTCCAGCCACTCCAGGTTAACCAAATAAAGGCTACCAACAGCGGTAGCCATAATAATCCTCTTGCCATCTTGTTTAAATCCCTTGCATATTGTTAGGGGTCACAGCTACTAAAATCAGTTTACTTTCAATCTAATTCTGGCTCGCGATCGATAATTCCCCCACCTAAAACTAGTTCGCCACTGTATAATACGGCTGCTTGACCTGGGGTAATGCCAAATTGATGCTCCTCAAACACGATTTTAATGCGGTCTTCTAAAGGTATAATTTGAGCAGGTACGGGCTGAGAACGATAGCGAATTTGCACCTCGGCGCGAATAGGCGTAGTAGGACGAGGAATAGATACCCAGTTCATTCTAGATGCGGTACATTCCAATTTACCGCCAGCATAGCGATCGCCTACGACAACTCGATTCATTACCGCGTCTAGCTTGACTACATACAATGGTTCGGGTGCAGCAATGCCCAAGCCTCGGCGTTGTCCGATGGTGTAATGATGGACTCCTGTATGCTTGCCTAAGACATTCCCCTCCATATCCACGATATCCCCTTCAGCGCGATTGATATAGCGATCGAGGAAGGTTTGCATCGAACCATGAGCCTCTACTAAACATAGATCCTGGCTTTCGGGTTTATCCGCAGTTGCCAAACCAAATTCAGCAGCTACTTTGCGGGTTTCTTCTTTAGTCCGATTCCCCAGAGGAAATACCGAACCTGCTAGTAACTCCTGGGTTAAATCGTAGAGAAAGTAAGACTGGTCTTTGTTACGGTCTACCGCTCTTAGAAGCTGATAGCGATCGCTCGAAATATCGTAATTTATTCGTGCATAATGACCAGTAGCAATCTTATCCGTACCCAGCTCGGTTTTAGCATACTCTAACATGGGAGCAAACTTGACGGCGCGGTTACACTGAGAACAGGGAAGGGGGGTAATTCCCGCCTCATAGCCACTAACTAAATAATCAATAATATTTTCTTGAAAGACATCTCTGCTATCTACAATATGATGGGGAATGCCTAGTTCTTCGCAAAGCCGAGCAGCATCCACCATTCCTTCAGAACAACATTGCCCCTTTCCTTTCATTAACCAAAGGGTCAGACCAATAACTTCGTAACCTTGATGATGTAAGGTAGCAGCAGCAACCGAACTGTCTACGCCACCAGATAAGCCGACAACGACCTTATTCATGGAACTAACTCAAGAATGTTTACTTCTATAAAGGTTGAGGGTACTCTAATAGAACCGCTCTATCTATCTCAACGGCTACACAACTATTTGTGTCGCTGAAACTAAGTACACTGTATTTATATAGATTATCTTATTTTACAGATTCTCGTGTAGCAGCCCAATACACCATCTGCCTGCTGTCATCTTTAATTGACCCTGGTAGCTAATACTTGTTCAAAATTAGACAAAGCTAATAGTTGTAGATAATTAATTATGCAGCTAAATTAAACCGTTATCTTAACTATATTTGATTATTTGTTAAACTCCGATCTTTATTTCAAATGAACAATTACTGCAAATCTTGCCTATTTTCATTATTGTTATTAATAATGGCTGATTCGGCGATCGCTACATCCCCTCGCCAACAATTGTCATCCCCTGATACTTCAAACAGCGATACTATTTATTTGAGCCAAAATAATTCTTCTGACAATGCTGGTGCTAAAGAATACACTTTTAAAGCACCCGACAACAAAATTTTGACCGATACCGAACAGTTAAAAGCAGCCCAGGGCTATAAAGTAGAAGTTTATGGCAGTGGTGAAGAATTGCTGCTTAAAATCAAAAATATCGAGCCACGCGCCTTTGCTAAAGGAGATATTATTCAGGTAGGAATTTTTGAACAGCAAAAGAATGCGGAAGATTTAGTTCGACAGTTAGCTGTTAGAGGATTTTGGGCAAGAATTACACCTGAGTAGGTTTAATACTATTCCATCCTTTTTATTGCTGTTATATTTTACTGTTTTCTCCTCAACCGTAGTTTTCAAGCTGGCAGACACGAGTTATAACAGAGATGATTGCCTCTAACTATTACACTGTAACAATTACCGAAATAAATATACATGAATAGTAATTACTCAATAGTTATTCAATGGTCAACACAAAACGACTGTTTTATTGCTAGTCTGCCAGAGTGGGAAAATTGCAACACTAAAGGTAAAACTTATGAGGAAGCTTTAGAAAATGCCCGAAAAGCTATAGCTTTCTTGGTTGAATCATCTGTATTAAAAGGGAAACCATTACCAGAAACGAAAGTTTTTCAACTGCCTTCTCTAGATCGCTAAAGGGTAAATTTGTGGATCTCGATCGCCAAGAGGGCGTGGTCGATCTAATCATAAACTCTTCCGCGCCAGATTCTTGGCTTTTTCAGAGAAGACAAAAAGATTCGCAATACCGCTATAGCATCGGCAAAGGGAGATAACCAGAAGAAGAAAGAAGAACCAGAATACGAAGGCGCGATCGCGATCGACATTCCGCAACGCAACAATAGTAAAAAAGCGTTTAAACTAAACAATAAAATTACAATAGGCTCGTGACTGCCAATCTTGAGTAAATATAAGCTTAATAGCAACATTGGTAAGGGCAATGCCTGTACACACAATAGAAACAAAACATCACCCCATACCTGTGAAGCAGAGGCTGCATCTTTTAGATCGAGCGATCGCCCCCACTCGTTCCAGGTTTCTTTTGCTCCTTCATACATTCTGACCTTAATTACTTTAGAGCCATCAAAAAAGCCAACCTTATAGCCAGCAGCAGCAATATTTCTGGCTAAGGTAACATCATCACAAAAAGAGCCAGCAGCACTACTGTAGCCATCTAACTGAGTTAAAACCGAACGTCGGCACAAGAAACATTGTCCGTTTGCCATAACTCGACCCGAACTAACCGCATCAACTCCAGCAGAATCAAAACGATACAGTAAAGTCATTAGCAAAGCTGGTTGCAAACACCATTCACCAGGATATTGCAAGATAAACTGTGGTGCTAGGGATACCAGATCGTAGCCTTCTGCTTCGGCGGTACTAACCAAACTAGCAATTAAACCAGGTTGAGGTTCGGTATCGGCATCTATACCCAAAAACCATTCGCTATGCTTAGAAGCGTGTAAATATCCTGTATGCAAAGCCCAAGGACGACCTACCCAACCTGGAGGTAAAGGATCGTCGGTTATTAGACGCAACCGAGGATCGTATGACCCTACATTTTTAACTAGTTCTTGCGTGCCGTCTTGGGAATTGCTATCAACTACGATCGCTTCTCGTAGTTCGTAACTCTGACGAGTTAAACCTGACAAACAAGGAGTGATTCTTTCGGCTTCATTCAAAGTAGGCACGACAACGCTTACTTTACCAATTAAATCGGGATTAGCTGGCTGTGGAAGTATAGGCGATCGCCTAAAAGCTCCCTTGAGTAAGCGAGATAGTAAAATTGCCCCCGCTGCCAATTGAGAGAGCGCGATCGCGAAAATAAATACGTATAAAAGCTCAGAATTCACTCTTTAACTCCTCAGCATAGTCCTCGTCAATTAATTATTAGCTGTTGGTTACCAGAGTCTTAGTTTCAGCAGCGGTCATTTCTGTCTTGGTTGCCATCCAGTACAGAACCATCAAAGGCAGAATACCCAAAACAATTCCTAACAGTACGGGAATATAAAATCCTGCTGCCAAACTTAAAATTGTAGCGAAAGCAAAATTAGCTAAATAAATTGCTAGAGGTAGTTTCAAATCGTTGTTGGGTAGCGAAAAAGGCTTTACCTGCCACAGCCAGGCTGCTACCGTCATAAAGATAATTCCCGTACCCATCCAACCAGCGAAGTTTTGATAGGGCATCCCGAAAAATGCTCCTGGTCGATCCCATACCCAAAAGGGAATAGGTGCTTGACTCATAGCAGGATCTAGGACAAAATCCCATGAAGTGAGACACAATGAGCCACAAACAATCGCCCCTGTCTGACGTAACCAGTTACCAATATTTAATTTTTGTAATCCTGCTAGGGCAATAATATAAGCACTAAAACCTAAGTAAAACCAGGATAAGGGAATGGTAAACGGTACTAAACCTGCAATCTTATAACCCAAACCGCTTAAATAACGATATTCACCAAAGGGGAAGCCCGTACTAGTACCTAATAGCTCGCTACCCAAAGATAAAATAATTGCGGGTAACATAAAGCTCAACCAGTGCCACACACCTAAAGTTCGATAAGCATATAAAGCTACAGCGGCCGTCGCCAACATCATATAAGCTACACCACCGCCAGCCATTGACCAACCGAAAATAGTAGTACCCCATTCAAACTGAGATAATTTGCTCAAGAAATCAGGATTGGGTAAAACTAAAATAATTCCTGCCAAACCAAAAGCCATCGATAAAATATGACCGATTAATAAATAATTTTCAGTACTGTGTACTCGCTTCATAAGTTAAATAACAGTTGTATAAAAATAAACGTCTTCGATTAGTTTACAAATATTCACAAACAAATGTATAGCCAAATTAGTATTTGATTCTTAATTAAGACTAATTATGCTTATTATCTCAGAAAACAGTAAAGCGAGGAAACATAAAGAAAAAGAGGGCAATACCCTCGAATCTATCTTTAACTTAATAACAAAAACGATATTTTTTTAGTTGTGAATTATTTACACGATAGTTGTCTAAAATCAAAAAAGCGATCGCTGTTTGTACCTACTTAGTAGAGCGATCGCATTTTGGATTAAGGTCGTTTAAACCTAAGCAACAAATTGGACAATATGTGCCTCACTAGGAACGCCATTTTCATCAAAGGCAAACACCATATAATATCCTGGAGGTGCGACGTTAGCAGAGGTGGGAGTAGAGATGGTCAACTGGTTTCCAGATTGAGTAAAGTCTAACTCCATAAAACGCTGACCCATATCAAACGAGTGAGTTACCGCACCAAAGGCTACGAGTGAAACCCGAGAGATTTGGCTGGCGTTAGCCACAGTTGCACTCATAGTTTGATTCCAATCAACCACCTTCTCGTCACTAGCGAGGGTAGGACGCTCGGCGAGATTGCCCGAATCATCGTAAAGATAAGCAGGTCGATAAACTTCACCAGTCAGAGCTTCATCATCATAACCAAGTGTAGTTCCGCCAGCAGTCAGGATCGTAGCATCGGGCAACAATAGAGAAGTAGAGTGATATAAACGGAGGTCTCTCGCGCTATCAACCACGGTCCAGCTATTATCAGCAGGATTCCAAATTTCTGCTGCATAGGCTACTTCTGAATACTCACCAGCTCGATATTCAAAAGCCTGATTTCGCACACTACTACCGCCGGAAACAAACACCGTACCATCGGGTAAGACGGTAGAATCTGCCCAGACGCGATGATAATTACCAGAACCGGCCGAAGTTACTACAGGCTGTTCGCCGTTAATATCGATAATCCAAGCTTCGTTGTCTGCTCCTTCGGAAGCTCCGTGTAAAGCTCCTCCCACCTGTAGAATTTTGCCTGGGGCGAACATAACCGCAGTACTGTCTTCACCACGAGTTCTCTTATTGTATTCACCGACAATTTCGATGCTGCCGTCGCCAGCGGGGTCGAGATAGTACAGATCATCTCCCGCGATGCCAAACACCTGACCGTTAGGTGCAACCCAACTGCGAGGATACCACCACTGATCTTCACTGTTGCTGTAAACCTCGGCACTAGTAGCACCAGGGAGTAAAGCAGAACCCACTCCTGGGGTGTAAATCTCTGGAGTAATTACACCGTTTTCTTTGAGTGCATCGCGTCCTCCTTGAAGTAAAATTCTGCCATCGGGCAAAGTAGTCAAGGTTGGATACCAACGAGCTTCGATCAAGTCGTTATCCTGCATCGGCATTTGCATTGGCATTGGCATTGGCATTGGCATTGGCATATGTTGACCGTCTTCCATCAACATTAGATGACCCTCATCCCCCAGCATCGTGATGTTTCCAGTACGATAGTCGTAAAGATGAACCACATCATTACCCGCATCTCTATTGCCCTGTATCGCACCCCCAGCAATCAACATTTGTCCGTCGGGTAACAACATCATCCCCGAACAGAAAGCACTATCGACAGGATGAGACATATCGAGGATGTCAAAAGCACTTTGCTCCGTTCCTTGTTTGGGGTCCCAAATGAGAAACTTGGTGTTGACTTGTGTTCCAGGACGACCGAAGTTGGCATCTAATCCATAGGTTAAGACTTTACCATCGGGAGTTAAGCCTGCATGAACCGCTACTGTCGGCCAGGAGATTAATTCTCCAAAGTCGCCTTCGGGTGCGAAGGAATCGGAACTGTCGAAAGACCAGTTGAGAAGATCGTGGGTATTAACTGCTCCTCCAGTTCCCGCGCTAAAGCCGACTCTGGCTCGATTGCCAAGAACCTCGCTGAGATCTATGGTGGTGGACAATAAAGCCGTTTGGGGTTTGTTTTCGCTATTGTCTAAATAAACCTCAACCGAGTTGCTCGTTCCATCATAATCAATCCAGGCGTTGAGAATTTCGCCACTATTGAGATCTAGAGGAGAACTAACGTCGAGGAGCGAATTGGTAGTGTCGCCATTAGTGAGAATCGAAATATGATTGTTGTTTGGATCTCCTATGCCTTGATAGGTGTCAAACTCAATGGCGATACTTTGAGAGATCCCCTGGTAGCCAACGCCACCACCATGAGCTCCTAAAGCTCGGTCGCCAGAGCGGTCGTTTTGTAGCATGAAGGTAAACCCGTCAGCACCACCAGTGCCTCCTCCCAGGGTAAATTGAAACTGAGTTGAGAAATTCGTATCTGGTTCTACTCGAATCGGCTCATCATAGAAGAAGCTACCGCTTTGTTGTTGTAGTGCCTCTGTTAAGCGCATTGCACCGTTTACCCCTACCGCAGATCCGTTGACGGATAGTTGAGTGACATCACTAAACTCGTCAAAGTCAATGATAGTTTCTAGCGCGGGAACTGGAGGAGTTTGGGGAACAGGAGTCTGGGGAACAGGAGTCTGGGGAACAGGAGTCTGGGGAACAGGAGGAGTCTGGGGAACAGGAGGAGTCTGGGGAACAGGAGCATCGGATACAAGGCTCGAATCTGAAGTTAATTCCCAATTGAGAATACTATGTTGGTTAACTCGTCCACCCGTACCAGCACTGAATCCTAAAAATGCCTGTTCTCCAACCACCGCATCCAGCTCGATGTTGAGAGATAACAAGGAAACTTCGGGTTTTTGGGCGGTATTAGAAAGATAAACCTCTAAGTTGTCGCTGACTCCATCATAATCAATCCAAGCCGAAAGCTCGCTACCATCGTTGAGGTCAAAGGGTGCAGAAGCTACTGCTAAAGATGTTTGGCTATTTCCATTTGTTAAGACAGACAGATGGTTGTCATTAATGTCTGAGTCGGAATTATGATTTAAATAAGAATCAAATTCAATCGCCAAACTTTGAGAAATACCGTGATAGCCAACACCACCACCATGAACTCCTAAAGCTTCAACGCCTAAGGAATCATTTTGCAGCATAAAGGTAAACCCGTCCGCACCACCAGTTCCTCCTGAAACTTGAAACCCAAACTGAGTCGAGAAACTCGTATCAGCAGATATCACTAAAGCCTCTTCAAAAAAGGCACTACCTTTTTGCGACCCAGCAGCAGGAGTTAAGTGCAGACCGCTACCTTGTGCTGCTGCATCACCATTGAACACCAGTTGAGCTGCATCACTAAAGTCATCAAACTCAATAATCGAATCCCCTTCAATTGGTAAGAGAAACTCATAACTATCTAAACTGGCATCGTAAATCGTCGAGGCTTCAATTGGACCGGTTGTCACTTCTAAGTCCCAATCTCCACCCCTGTAATTATTACCAGTTAAATCGTTTGATGCCGAGATATCTGCATCAGTTAACTGACTTAAGTTATTGACAAATTCAACACCAGTAATTCCACCACCAACGCTACAGCCGTAGAGTAGAATGTCTGCGCTGTTGCTCATCGAATCAGACCAACTAGTTATAGAGCTGCTATAGCTATCGAGGTTGTCGGCATTTAGTGCTGTCGAGCCTAATTGCACCGTCCCGACTTCACCGTGAGAAATTAGGTGAATACTATCAACCTCAGAATAATTAGCTAAGGCTTGAGTTACTTGTTCTATCCCGTCGCTGGTTGAGTCGAGGATAATTAATTCTGCTCCCTCAACATGAGTGACTAGACTTTGATAATCATCTACATTATCGTTGGCAAAAATTAGATTAGTGTTGTTTGATAGAGGATTGTTTAGGTTGGATTCAGTAGTGATACTCATAGTTTTTTAAAAGTGATAATTTATAAAAGTTTTTATCCGAGAACTTACTTATAAGTTATCACCCATTTTTGCTAATGAGTTTGAATAGTTTGTAAAGTCAAACTATACAATTTCTTGATTTAAACAAGGGAAAATGCGTAAACTTTGAAGAGGATATGAAGCGTTGCAGTTAATCATTTCATTTTTATCTGCCGAACATAAAAGACCGCCTTCAGATGAAGAACAGATGAAAAATACCGCCTTACCCCCTTACTTTCTCTTTATAAAATTTTTTGCCACTACACCGAAGTTGAAAATATTATCGCTCAAATTGCTTTTAGAGAAATTATGTAAGAGTAATCTCAGGTGCTTGAAAGTTTATTTTATAGTGACAGATTACATTGCTATTCAAAAGTCTCGTCTGCATAAAATTATTTTAATTCAAGCGCAATTTTTGAAGAGATTATTGACAATAAGTTCTGCAAATGCTGCCAATTGAAGAATTTATTTAGATTACTACATAATCATAAATTCTGTTCTTAGCAGATAGTTGTGCGATCGCTCTAACCCAAAAAATAAAATTGTTTTAACTTTAAACACTAAGCGCGATCGTTCAATTAACGATAAATATTGTGAACAAATCATCGCGCTAATAATGCAAGATTTTACTTAAATTAGCATGGTTGAAGGTACGTAGTTTAAGTGCGAAAAAATACCATTAAATGCGCGACTGTATTTTTGTATTTTGATTCGACAATTAATTAAGCTACATTCAGAAAAAAACGAAAGGTACTTCCTTTGCCCAACTCGCTTTCTACCTCCATAGTTCCCCCTTGCAATTCGACTAAACGTCGGGAAATAGCCAAACCAATCCCGCTACCTCGATCGTTGCGATTGCTAGCTTTACCAGAACGCCAGAAACGTTCAAACACATGAGGTAAATCTTCAGGAGCTATGCCAACTCCCGTGTCGCTTACTGCCAACCATACCCGATCGCCTTGTTGCCATACTCGTAGAACAATAGAACCTGCTTCGGTATAGGATACGGCATTACCGAGTAAGTTGACTAACACCTGTTCGGTGCGATCTAAATCGGCTAATACTAAAGGTATTGTAGGACATTCTAGACTGATAGTCAGTTCATCCAGTAATTGTGTCTCAAACCTCTGCACCAAAGCCGATACAATCGGATACAGGTTAACTGGGGCTAGATGAATAGGTAAATATCCCGCTTCGGCTTTTGATAGTTCTTGTAAATCGTTAACTAACCGCTGCAAACGTTTGGTTTCCTTCATCAACCGCTCGTATACATCTGGAGAGGCTTCAATATTGTTGGCGGTAATTCCCTCTAAATAACCATAAATTATGGTTAGTGGCGTTCGCAATTCATGAGTCAGATCGCTAACCAATTCTCGACGACGTTTTTCTACACCTTCTAAACTGTTTGCCATGTTGTTAAAACTAACGCTGAGTCGATTTAGTTCGGGGATATTATTATTCGGCAATCGAACGCTCAATCTTCCTCTAGCAAACTGTTGTGTAACCTGCTCGATCTTCATCATTGGTTTAGTAATGCGACGAGCAACCCAATAACTCAATCCCCCTGCTGTTGTCGCACCGATAATTACCGATAATAAAGTGCTGTCTTGCATCACACTATTAAAGGCTTCTAAAATTTCAACACGAACCTCTGGAAAATCAACTCTTTCATCTTCAATTCTTCGCTCCTCAATTTTTTGTATCTGTTGCGAAAACAAAATTGGCGAAGCAGTTCGACGCACGATTACTAAAATACTAATAGCAACGCTCATCACTACAAGGTGGGATAAAAACAAGCGCGTTGCCAAAGATAAGGATTTAATACTTAAATTGGCTCTTGTCGATTTGCCTCTATTATCGGACACAATAAACCTCTAGTATAAATAGAAGATAGACTACTTTTATCTTTTGTTTCTCGGCGTTGCCTCACTCTTTTTGTCTGTTTGTCTCCTACTCGATCGACACCATCGATCTAAAATGCAGCACTGAATTATTTAGGTTTCTCATCTTCAAACCTGTAGCCTACACCCAATACTGTTTTGATAAACTGAGGATGAGCCGTATTAGGCTCAATTTTTTTACGCAGTCGCGCTACATGAGTATCCACCACGCGATCGTCGCCATAAAAATCATCTCCCCATAGGCGATCGATTAACTGAGTACGATTCCAAACGCGGTTAGGTTGGCTGGCAAAAGTTTTAAGCAGATCGAATTCAATCGTGGTTAAGTTTAACTGTTGTTGTTTGCCGTTTTTTATCTGAACTGCCGTGCGCTGGGTTTGGTTAACGATAAAGTGTTGAGTATGATACTGGCAGTCTTGCGTATCAATTTGCCGTAGGCTACGTCGTAATAAAGCACGAATTCTAGCTACAAGTTCTGGCGCACTAAAGGGTTTGACCAGATAATCGTCTGCCCCTGTAGATAAACCGACTACCCGATCTATTTCTTCTCCCTTTGCCGTCAGCATCAGAATAAAAGGATCTTTACCATCAGTTTGTCGGCGGATGCGGGTACATACTTCTAATCCGTTTAAGCCAGGCATCATTAAATCGAGAACAATAACATCTGGCTGCCGTTGCTTAAATGCTTCTAAAGCAGCTATACCATCGCGACAGTGAAAACACTCAAACCCTTCTTTTTCTAAATTTAGAGTAATCAGACGTGCAATTTCGGCTTCATCTTCGACAATTAATACTTTGTGACTCATAGCGCGATCGCTTTAACTAATATTTAAAATACGACGACGAGCTAGATCATTTTATCAAAATGGTTGAGAGAAAACTTGCCTATTGAAAGCTAATGTTTGCTCATGCTCGGTCTTTTGAGCCAAAATTGAAAGAAGCAGCGTTAATTATTAAGATAGTATTCACCACGGGGAAATAAATCGGTATTAAATGGTTTTGGTTTGTTGTCTTCATTGCTAAACATCTGAACATAAGCCTGACGGACATCTCGTCGCATTTTAGTTAGATCGAATCCGGCCTGTTCTAAGAAACTAATTACCTGGGGTTGTTGTAATCTAAAGAGCAATAATTCTTTATCAAAAGGTACGGGATTTTCACTACCGATTAAGATCCATAAGTTTCGGGCCATGCCGACTTTAGTAACGTAGGGAAACACGCTCTGCATAGTCTGCTGCGCTCCCGATCCAACATCCCACTGTACGAAAAAGCCTCCAGGTTTGAGACGTTCTTTGACTTCTTGAAAGAACTCTTGAGAGTAAAGCATTCCCGCACGCGATCGCCAGGGTTGAATAGCATCCGCCTCGATAATGTCGAATTTTTCATCACTGACAATTAGCTCTCTGCGTCCATCTCCGACAATGATTTCGTAGCGCGGATCGCCGAATAGATATTGCAGTGGCTCGCCCGCTGGTTTTTGAGAATATTTTTGTAATACGGGCAGTTCTGCGCCTAATAGTTCAATGATTTTAATTCTCTTGGTTTCAGGATTTACGCCGATGGTGTGGGGAGTTCCACC
This sequence comes from Waterburya sp., assembly GCA_965214815.1. GTDB lineage: Bacteria > Cyanobacteriota > Cyanobacteriia > Cyanobacteriales > Xenococcaceae > Waterburya. The sequence goes on along the minus strand of CBDCCL010000002.1, from coordinate 3,994,047 downwards.
AGAACCCAAACCGATAATCATTACCGAGTCGGGATTAGGATGTAGTAAAGCAGGAGTGCTACCCAATAACCCGTGAATATGTAAATAGGGAAAGTTTGCCTGTACTTGACCGCTGGCGAATAATTTACCTCTGCCATCAGTTTCCGCGATCGCAGCAACGCTAGTAGAATCTTCTGCAACCTCGAAATAGGCTTGAGAATCGACGGCGTGAAGGGAAGCCCAAAGACGATTATTATTTGGAAAAACGATAATAGCTACTACCGAGATAACGATTAAAGCAGTAGTTAAAATATTTTTAAATATATTCGGGCGCAGAGCGAGTAAAAAACCTAGTCCAATAACGATTAATAATCTAACAGAACCAGACGTACCTAATAAACCTATCAATACTAAACCAGTTAGCAAGCTACCGAGAGTATTACCTAAAATATTAGTAAGATAAATCAGTCCGACTCGTTTACCAATTTTGCCACTATCTTGCTGCACCGCCTGCTGTACTAAAGGGAAATAAAAGCCCATCAATAGGCTAGGTACGATTGTCATTACCCCAGGGATAACTAAATACTTAAATAGCACCTCTGCACCGATATTGTTGAGATCGATAAATCCTTCATCCGAACGCAAGTTAGGGTGAGCCTGCCAATATAAACCAATGCCCCAAATGGCGATCGCTGAATAAAGGGAAATAAGACCTTGAATGATTAGAAATACTTTTTTAGGACGGTGGATACGTGCGATCGTCTTTGCCCCGATCGTGCTGCCGATCGCGCTAAAAATTAAAACAAAAGCTAACAAATGAGCGTAAGTATAAGCATTAGACTGAAGGGCAATATCTAATACTCTAAACCAAATAATTTCCCAAGAAATTGCGGTAAAGCCTGCTAGAAAAATTAATACGTACCAAGATTTTAGTGAGCGATCGTGGTCTTTATTCAATCCCTCGTTATTTAAATTGTCTTGATATATGCGATTAGGAAAACGGCTTGCTAATATTAGTGCCGATACACCAACGAAAAAACTAAAGGCTGCACCCAAATACACCGTTTTGGCATAGCCCAAAGTGCCGACGATGTACCAACCTGAAACCAGCGTTCCCAATCCCGAACCAAGAGTATTAAAACCATACAGCAACCCGATTGAAGATGCAGCACCTTTAGCACTACGATTGACTGCTCTAGAAAGCATGGGCAAAGACACACCCATCAAGACAGTAGGAACTAAAAGACTAATTAAGACAATCCCTAACGTCACTACCAAAGACTGTGCCAGATATTGCAGTCGAAGAAACAGCAAATCGTAAAAAATAAAGCGACTGGCGATCGCAAAAACCGCAATTCCTAAATTACAGCAGCCATAAACCATCACACACTTACGGTTAGTCAGGCGATCGCTTATCGAACCTCCGAGCAAATTTCCTAAACCGAGTCCGAGAAGATAGGAAGCAACAATAATCGTTACCGAGCGAACATCCGAACCAGAAAACAAGCCCAGCATTCTTTGCCAAGCTACCTGATACAGTAAGGCGGTAAAGCCAGAAATAAAATATAGAGCAAACAAAAAAGGTATTGCTCGAATTTTGTCAGTAGCAGGATTGGCAGTTTTAGCGGTCAACATAACTTTCCCAAGCAGGATGTATTTAAAAAAATTAATATTTCTATCGCTAATAGCAATAGTATCTATCTAAAGATAGATTTGTTAAATTTAATTAAATCTTACCGCTCGAATGTAAAAAAAAAAGCAGGCGCGATCTATAGACGTACAAAGTTAGATCCAGACAAGTGCGCGTTAACTGCTCGTGGGTAACGGGTAACGGGTAACGAATGTAATAATTGAAGTACGTACTGTTCTAATATCTATTCAGCCTGCTCGTAATATGCTGTATAGGGGAAAATTCCTACGCAATAAATGTACCCGTATCGGGTGGAACATCCTGCCAACGACCATCACCAACCGCCCGCACAGCTTCTTTGATGCTGATATCTCCCGTATAGATTGCCCGTCCGACAATCGCCCCTGTAACTCCTACTGATTCTAAACTTAACAAGCTTAATAGATCCGTTAAAGAACTGACACCCCCCGAAGCAATTACGGGAATATCGATCGCCTCTGCTAATTCTCTCAAGGCATCCATATTAGGGCCCGACATCGTACCATCTCGATGAATATCGGTATATATAATTGCTGCTGCACCCTGCTTTGCCATGCGCTGTGCCAAATCTGTCGCTGCGACTTCTGAGGTTTCTAACCAGCCTCTAGTCGCCACCTTGCCATTACGAGCATCAATTCCGACCACAATGCGATCGCGAAACTCATTACACAACTGCGTAACTAATTCGGGTTTTTCTACCGCTACTGTTCCTAAAATAGCGCGCTGTACTCCCGTGTCGAGTAGCCTTGTTACCCCAGCGCGATCGCGTAAACCGCCTCCTACCTGTACGGGAATATCTATCGCCTTAACAATTGCTTCAATTACGGATAAATTTACCGATTTTCCCGCTTTCGCTCCGTCTAAATCCACTACGTGCAGCCTGGTTGCGCCTTCTGCTGCCCATTGACGAGCCACTTCTACAGGATTGTCGTTAAATATCGAAGCGCGATCGTAGTCGCCTTGATAGAGACGAACGCACTTACCGTCAAGCAAATCGATTGCTGGGATAACTTCCATTTATTATTTATTTTAATTAACTTACCTATTGCGTCACTTCATCGGTCATTTAGCATTTATCATTAAACATTTATATTTGCTCGTTGACTGTTGACTGTTGACTGTTAACTGTTGACTGTTAAACATGGTCATATATCTTTTCTGCCCAAAGCTGTATTGATTCAGAGAAAAGAGAATGATAGTTTTGTAGCTCTATATTATTCATGCCGTTGCGTCGCGCTCTATCGAATAAAGCCGTGAGGGTTCGCGTAGCTTCTTTAGCTGCTTTGGGAGTTTCGGGAGATACTTTTAATAATGCTTCTAACTCTTTTTTGATCGGGACTAAAGATGAGCGATCGCCACAGGCGACAAAAGAACGAACCGTATCATCTTCTTCTAATAGCTGACCTTCGGGGGGAATATAAGTATGAGTTCGAGCATCATAAGCTAAAACATTTCCTGTTTCGATATTATAAACCCAAGGATAGATCTTCAATCGCCCCTGATGCAGTCTGGCTCTAACTATCGGATAAGTTTTAAGATTTTCAATTTGAATTAGTACGTTTTCGGCTACCAAAACCTCCATCAAGTCGTTACCTTTATAGTGAGGATAGTTTTCCATCACCAAACGGCGTGTAGACTCGGCGTGTTTGAGCCAGTCGTAAACCAATGGCATATCTTTTTGCAGCTTGTTTAGCTTAAGCAATCCTTTCATCGCGCCACAGTTAGAGTGTCCGCAAATAACTACCTGCTCGATACCCAAAGCACTAATCGCATATTCAATCGTTCCACCTTCTCCACCATTAGCAGCACCGTAAGGAGGAATAATATTGCCTGCATTGCGAATAACAAACAGTTCCCCAATATCAGTATTAGTAATTAAGTTCGGGTCAACTCTCGAATCAGAACAGGCAATAAACAAAACCCGTGGATTTTGACCATGAGAAAGCTGTTCGAGCAACTCTTGATGGCTACTAACATAAGTTTGTCTAAATTTGTCCAGACCGCGAATTAACTTTTTCACTATTTACCCTATCCGAATTTACAATTCCTATTATCTGATAAAAGCTGTAAAGATTAAATCGATCTTAAAAATTTCCCCGACAAAATTAATAATCAATTCGATTGGTAATTTTTATCATTGCTAGATTTCTGAGATTAGCGTTCGGCTAAAATTAACTCTAAATCTCTAATTAAGCGGAGAGGGAGGGATTCGAACCCTCGATGAGATTGCTCCCATACAGCATTTCCAGTGCTGCGCCTTCGACCACTCGGCCACCTCTCCAGACGGCGTTCCGAATTATAATTATACATGGTTAGATGATACTGTCAAAGTTTTAGACAATTCTTTTTGCTGTAGACTACCAACTAAGCAATCAATAGATATTTAGGCAGCAAGTATTTTAATTAAATGACCAAAACTTATACCGTTAAAGTTCACGATCGCACTACAGGCAAAGAACACATTGTAGAAGTTCCTGAAGATCGATACATTTTACAAACTGCCGAACAGCAAGACGCTAAATTACCTTTTTTGTGTCGTAATGGTGCTTGTACTAGCTGCGCTGCCAAAATTATTTCTGGCGAACTGGCTCAACCAGAGGCGATGGGACTATCCCCCAAGCTAAAAGAAAAGGGTTATGCCTTGCTTTGCGTTAGCTATCCTCGATCCGATCTTGAAGTAGAAACCCAAGAAGAAGATGAAGTTTATCAAATGCAGTTTGGTCGCTATTTTGCTAGGGGTAGAGTTCGGTTTGGTTTACCTTTGGATGAGGAATGAGGAACGAGGAACCAGTTTAATAATTGCTAGATAATAGCTGACGAATTGCCTTTGGTAGTTTATCTTTTGGTTGTTGTTCGCTAAATTTTTGAGTGAGTAGAATTGGGCTGGTAATTATCTATTGCTGTTTGATGTTGGTGCTTGGCTGTAGCGATCGCAGTTCAAAGACGAGTTTTATTTCTGCAAAAGTGACTAGAGTAATTAGCGGTCAAACTGTAGAGGTGTTGTTGACAGATACGTCTGAGGTAGCGAAGGTCAGAATTATTGGCATAGACGCTCCCGATCTACGACAAGATCCTTGGGGTGTAGCAGCAAAAAATAAGTTGACTGAATTAGTGATGGCGATGCCTATTGAATTGGAGTTAGAAGAAGGCGATCGCCCTATAAATGAGGTTCGCGATCGCTTTAATCGTCTCCCCGCTCATATTTGGCGAAATAAAACTTTAATCGGTAAACAATTAGTCGAGTCAGGTTATGTACTGGCAAACAATAGGTACGAGCATTCTTATAGTAAGCTAATGCAGGAGTCTCAAGAGTATGCTCGCGCTTTGGGTTACGGAATATGGAATCCCAAGCTGGCAATGCGTTACACTCCCAGTCAATTTCGCTCAATGAATAAATAATGTCTCAACAGCTTACCGAACTACAGATTTTTTTAGATGTTGCTACCGAATCAGTATTAGCTGCGGGAGCAGTTTTAAAAGAACGCTGGGGTAAATTAAATGATATTCAAGAAAAAGGTCGTCCAGGAGATTTAGTAACCGAAGCAGACAAGCTGGCCGAAGCAGAAGTTTTGAAGGTACTCCAGCGTCATTTACCCCAACATCAAATTTTAGCCGAAGAATCGGGAGCTTTAGGTAATGCTGATAGTAAATATCTGTGGGCGATCGATCCTTTAGACGGTACGACTAATTACGCTCATGGCTTACCTTTGGCTGCAACTTCAGTTGGTTTGATGATTGATGGCGTTCCTGCGGTGGGTGCTGTTTATAACCCTTTTAGTGATGAGCTATTTCGCGCTGCAACAGGGTTGGGTGCAACCTGTAACCGTCGTCCAATTCGAGTTTCTCAAACGGATAAATTGAGTAAAAGTCTTTTGATTACTGGTTTTGCTTACGATCGCCGTGAAACTAACGATAATAATTATGCCGAATTTTGTCATTTAACTCATTTAACCCAGGGAGTTCGTCGTTTAGGCTGCGCCTCGATGGATTTAGCGGGAGTAGCCTGCGGTAGATTAGATGGCTATTGGGAGCGGGGTATCCAACCCTGGGATATGGCAGCGGGAATCGTTATATTACGCGAAGCAGGGGGCAAAATAACTGCTTATGATGGTAGCCCTTTAGATATTGCTTCTGGTCGTATTTTAGCTACTAATGGCTCGATCCACGATGAGTTGAGTCAGGCTTTATTAAATACTCCTGCTCTATCAACCTGGAAGTCGTAGATCTTCGACAGCTATTCTGCACAACAATTTACCCGTTACCCAGATCTTTAACGATCGCTACTCGTTCAGTCATGCGGTGGGTACACCTACGATCGCGTCCGAGTATCGAGCTAGGCACAAAATAACTAATAGCCTAAGAACGATCGAGCGATCGTGTTAATTCTTAGAAAGTTCAGGGAACTATAGAAATACACTCATTATCTCGATCGATAATCCTAGACTCTTTTAATTAGATAGAGTCAGCAGTGCGACTTCGATCGATATTTGAAATTGTCAGGTCACTTTCCTTGCCTTTTTGAGGCTGGCGTTGACTTGTTAAAATTGAGTTTAGTTGCTGATTATTTATATTTTATATATTATGTCTTTCGAGATTAAACACGGACTTTTCAAGCTAAACACAATAGATCATCATGCTATTTTAGGTGCGTCTTTAAATGCAAATCCGAAAACAATCCGCTCGCATTATTTAAAAATCGCGCAAAAGCTCCATCCAGATAAGTGTCGCAATGACAAAATTAAAGCGCAAGCAGCAGGTACAATTTTATCGAAGTTAGTCAACCCTGCATACGAACAACTATCGCGAAAAAATGCTTTTGCCGAACATCAGTTAGTTTTAACTCAAATTGGCAAACGTTTAGCAGAAAACAAAGCCCAAGTTACGGTAAACAGCGAACCAGCCCGCGAATTATTAAAAGCTGGAGATAGCGCGGAGTTGGTCTATTCAAAACTATTAAAAAAGCTAACTAACGAGCAATATAAATCTTTGGATCGAGTAGAGCAAAAGCTTGGTGAAATTAGCGAGCTAAACTTAGTTTATTTAATGCTATCGAGCGATCGCGCAATTAATCGCGACAATAAACAATCCCTAGCGAAGGATAAGCCAACTATAAAGCAAGTTCAGCCATCAGTTGCTGCGTCTACTTCCAATACAGTTAGTACAGAAGAACCCAGTACCGAATCTAGAGTTAATGCTTTTGTCACTCGCGCCAAACAGTATATAACTAAAGGAGAATTCGACCGAGCAATTCAGGAATTAAGAGACGCTTTAAGAATCGAGCCAAATCATGCTGTTGCTCATGCAGTTATGGGTAAAGCCTATTTACATAAAAAGCAGTTAACTATGGCTAAGGTTCATATTAGCAAAGCCTGTAAAGCCGAACCTCACAATGCGGTGGTTATGGAAAGCAAAAAGATTCTAGACAAAATGACTAAAGTAGCTAACAAATCTAAAGCCACTCGTTCTAATTCGGCAAATGGTAGCAGCAAGTCAACCAACAGCGGTTTCTTTAGTGGTTTTTTTGGGTCTAAAAAAAAGTAAGATAACAGAGGTGGATATATAGCATCTAGCATTTAGCATTTAGCATTTAGCATTTAGCATTTAGCATTTAGCATTTAGCATTTAGCATCGATCGGCTTTAATGTTTAATGTTTAATGATTTATTCACCGAATCAAAGATTTCAAACTTACTGGAAATGATTTATCAACCACCTGCCGGAGCTAGAGATTTACTACCTTTAGAAGTAGAACAAAAACGTTGGATTAACGATCGCTTACAGCATAGATTTCGGAGTTGGGGCTATCAGCGTATTGTCACCTCTACTTTAGAATGGTTAGATACGCTAGTTGCAGGTGGTGCGTTTGAAGCCAACAAAGTTATCCAAATACGTAACAACGGCGAAAACTCTTTAGGATTGCGTCCGGAACTCACTGCTTCTATCGCACGCGCAGCGGTAACGCGAATGGCAGGAAGTACCGAGCCACAACGCCTTTGCTATCGAGCTAATGTATTTCGCAATCCACCTCAAAATCATCATGGTCGTCAGCTAGAATTTTATCAAGCGGGAGTTGAATTATTATTCGCTGGGGGAGTTTTAGCGGATGCAGAAACGATTTTGCTATTGGTAGACTGTCTCAACGATTTAGGAATCTCAGACTGGTCGATTTTATTAGGTGAAGCGGGTTTAACGCGATCGCTTTTAGCAGTCTTTCCCGAATCTATTCGCACCCAGGTACGTAACTGTATCGCTAACCTCGATCGCATTACCCTAGAAAATATGGAGTTACCCTCAGATCTCCAGGCGCGGGCTTTAATGCTTTTCGATCTGAGGGGAAAACCAGAAACTGTTCTGAGTCGGATTTCTACTTTAGATTTAGATGAATCTGCTCGATCGATAGTCAGCAATCTTAAATCTTTAATTGAGTTACTCAACAACAGTTGTCAAAAACCATTGCCGATAACTCTAGATTTGAGTCTGCTACAAACTTTTGATTACTATACGGGAGTCGTTTTTAAAGCTATTAGTTTTCAAGAGCATCAGTCTTATATTCTGGCAGCAGGTGGACGCTACGATCGCCTGTTAGGATTATACGATCCTCAAGGCAATACTTCTCCAGGCATTGGCTTTTCACTTTCCATTGAAGATCTCCATTCTTGTTTATTATCGAGTGAAAATCTTCCCCAACAAGCACCCAGTAGCGACTGTTTGGTTATTCCTACCACCAAAGAAGTAGAAGCTGCTGCACTACAATATGCTCGCGATTTGAGAAGTAAAGACGATTCGATCGCCGTCGAACTAGATTTAAAACAACGTTCCGAAGCAGCAATAAAGCAATATGCTAAAAGCTGTCGTATTAAACAACTGATTTGGATCGAAGCTGATGGTAGCTCTAGAGTTGAAAATTTAGAATGATTGCTGAAAAACTATTTTAAAATCCGACTGGCGTTTAGAATTGCTAAGAGTGCTACTCCCACATCGGCAAATACGGCTGACCAAAGAGTTGCTAATCCAATTGCGCCTAGTAAAATAAATAGTGCCTTGACTGTCATTGCCAGAATAATGTTTTGCCAGACGATAGAATGAGTTTTACGAGCTATTCTTATTGCTTGTGCTACCTTAGATGGGGCATCGTCCATTAGCACTACATCCGCAGTTTCAATCGCTGCATCCGAACCCAACGCTCCCATTGCTATGCCCACATCGGCTCTCGCGATTACAGGTGCGTCGTTGATACCATCGCCTACCATAGCTACTTTACTTTTTTTATCTGACTTACGAAGATACTGCTCGATCGCTTCTACTTTATCTTCTGGAAGCAATTCGGCTTTGTAGGTATCTAAACCGAGTTTATCGGCAACCCTTTTAGCTACAGCTCGGTTATCTCCCGTGAGCATTACGGTTTCGGTAACTCCTGCTTTCTTAAGTCGGGCGATCGCTATGGCTGCATCTTCTTTGATTCTATCGGAGATTAAGATATAGCCTGCATATTTTCGATCTATTGCTAAATGAACTACCGTACCTTCGACATTGTAGGTATCGTGTTCGATATTTTCTCGATGTAACAGGCGATCGTTGCCCGCCAATACTGACATTTCTCTGACTCTGGCACTAATACCGTGTCCTGGAATTTCTTCATAGTCAGTAACATCAGAATCGTTAATTGCGCCATCGTAAGCTTCAACGATCGATCGCGCTACGGGATGGTTAGATTGAGATTCGGCGATCGCAGCAATAGTAAGTATTTCTGGTTCGCTATAGCCATTGTAAGGAATTACCTCAGTTACTTGAAATACACCCTCGGTTAACGTTCCAGTTTTATCAAAAATAACTGTTTTAACGTCTGTTAAAGCATCGAGAAAAGTCGAACCCTTAACTAAAATTCCCCTTTTGGCTGCACCGCCCACTCCGCCGAAATAACCCAAGGGAATACTAATCACCAATCCGCAGGGACAGGATATAACTAATAAGACTAACGCTCGATATACCCAGAGTTCTTTAGATGCACCTGGAATTAATAGAGGCGGTAATATTGCCACTGCTAGAGAAAGAAAAACCACAACGGGAGTGTAGTAACGGGCAAAGCGAGTAATAAATTTTTCTGTGGGTGCTTTTTTACTGCTGGCATTTTCAACTAAGTCTAAAATCTTAGCGATGGAAGATTCGGCGAATAGTTTGGTAACTCGAACGGTTAAGCTACCCGTTTGATTAATCGCACCTGCGAGAATTGTTTCTCCTTCTCTGACAGTTCGAGGTACTGATTCACCCGTAAGTGCCGAAGTATCCACCTGGGAATTACCCGATACTATCTCCCCATCTAAAGGTATTTTCTCCCCTGGTTTGATAATAATCGTATCCCCAACTTCAACTTTTTCAGGCTCGACCTCTGTAACTACCCCATCAATAACTAAATTTGCCTTGTTAGGACGTACTTCTAACAGTGACTTAATTGAACGACGCGATCGCCCGACCGCAAAGCCTTGAAACATTTCTCCAATCTGGAAAAACAGCATTACCGCCACAGCTTCGGGCAATTCGTGAATGGCGATCGCACCTATCGTCGCAATGGTCATTAAGAAGTTTTCATCAAATATCTGACCCCGCAGAATATTACGTCCGGCACTGGTTAATACAGTCCAACCACTTATCAGATATGCCGGAATCAAAACTGCGTATTCAGCGATCGCACCAGGTGTATCGTGCAAGGGTTGGTTAAAAATTAATCCTACCAGAAATAAAGCGATCGCAATACCCAGAGGTATTAGTTCTCTACGTAAATTAAACTCACTATGTTCGTGGCTGTGGTCATGACCCCCAACGTTGTGATTTTTATCGGTAGAACAGCAGCTAGCAGAATGTTGAACTGACATTATCCAAACATCTAAAGATTTTTATAATTGAACAATTGAATAGTTATTCAGATAATATTGCAAAAAAACTAATTTAGCAATGGATAAGAAGAATCAAACTTCGTCTAAATGCTCCGCTACTTCTTGATAAAGATTGGCAATGTGCGCGTCTGCTAGGCTGTAATAAACGTTACGTCCTTCGCGACGATGTTTGACTAACCGCAAGTTTCGCAAGAGACGTAATTGATGAGATACGGCAGATTCACTCATTTTAACTACGGCTGCCAAGTCACAGACACAAAGTTCGGCTTTAGCTAAAGCCGAAAGGAGTTTGAGCCGATGGGGATCTGCCATTGCGCCAAAAAACTGAGCCATCCGCTGTGCTTTCTCTGTAGTTACAATTTCAGACTGCACTTTTACTACTTGCTCTAAATGAACTAAAGAAGAATCACAGGTAAGTACATTGGTTTCTGAATCTGCTTGTTGTTTTGATTTGGAAACCTTGCTCATCTTTAATACTCTAAACCTTGTAAATGATAGTTAATCGAAGAAAACCGCGTTAATATTTTTTTAAGAGACTTTTTGATAATGATACTCATTATAAACCTGAATGTCTATTTAGTGCAATTTGAGAGGCTACGAGTATTTATATATTTTTCGGATATCGTTGTTTTTAATTTTTTGAGTGTTGAGTAAAGGCGATCGCCTTGTCGAAATTAAGCGAAATTGCGTTTAAGTTAAAATGTCCTAATATTTATAATATATAAGACACCTAGAATCGGGCTATTTTTAGTGTACTAAGAGCAATTTTTTGGGCTACTATAAGACAGTCATGTTTTACCAACGAGTTTTATCTTGAGAGTTTTTCTGGTCATATTAAATGCTATAGCAATCGTAAATCATTTGTGAGAATATTTTTTTTGATAAACCACGGAGGCAGGTCGAACACGGAGTCAAGATAAGAGAGGGTTTCTTATAAATCATTCCTGATTGCTATAATTATCTTGGATAAAACAAAGAGAAAAGTTTTTATCAATATCTTCTCATCAAATAACCATTTTAATTAAGAAGAAAGCTCTACGATAAGCTTCTGCACGACATCTTTAAGCTGCTCGATATCACCGTTTGGCTCAAAAAGTCCCCACACGAGATGAAGGTCAATTCGCCAATATCGATGAGCTAAAATATTACGAAACCCGACGATATCTTTCCAACGAATATCAGGATATCTTTCTTTGAGTTCTTCAGGTAACTGATTTACTGCTTCACCGATTGTCTGAAGCCTAAAAAGTGTGGCATCCTGAATTGTTTCATTCTTAAAGAATTCCTGTTTTCCTAGCTGAATATGTATCTCAATTTTCTCAATTGCTTTGAGAATATCGGTGAGAAAAAGGAGGGGGTTTCTTTTTTTTGCCATAAAAAACTTTTCTATATACTGTCTAAGGAAACAGCTTCGCGTAACACTTCATCGCGAATAACTGGATGAAGTACCGTGCTTTGAGCAACATCAACCTCGCATCCCAGAAGCTCTTTTAACTCACGGGTAAAGCCAATTAGATCGAGAAGGGTCTGCTCTGGTGAGACATCAATTAAAAAGTCTACATCACTTTCTGGCGTATTGTCTTCTCGCACCGTAGAGCCAAACACCCTGACATTTAACGCATGATAACGCCTGGCAAGTTCCAGAATTTGAGAACGATAGTATTTTAATTCTTCTTTAGTCATTAAGAACCTTAAAGTTTATATATTAATAAAGATTATTTATTTTATTCTTTCTCATTTAACTGTCTACATCGAGAATTCTCTTTGCTTGCTCGATTAAAGCCCTACCTTCAGAATTTTCTATTCTGTCTATGGAAAGAGCGGTATTAGGTATCATAATCAGTAAGAGTAAATTAGCGGGATGTAAGATTGCAATGGTTTTAAGTAGACTTTTTCCAGGTACTAAAGATAAATGGCAGTCGATAGTCAAGCAGCTAGAAAGTGTAGTCAGTAAAGACGGAGTAGTACGCCGTAAAGAGGAACTATTAACATACGAGTGTGACGGTTTGGCAAGCTATCGTCAGCGTCCCGCCCTAGTAGTCTTGCCACGCACTACAGAAGAAGTCGCTGCTGCGGTAAAAATATGTCATGACAATAATATCCCTTGGGTAGCCAGAGGTGCGGGGACGGGTTTGTCTGGAGGTGCTTTACCTAATCAAGAAGGGGTACTAATTGTTACCGCCAGGATGAATCAAATCTTGCATCAGGATCTAGAAAATCACTGTATTACCGTTCAACCAGGGGTAATTAATAATTGGGTAACTCAGGCGGTTAGCGGTGCGGGTTTTTACTACGCCCCAGATCCTTCGAGTCAAATTATCTGTTCTATTGGTGGGAATGTGGCGGAGAATTCTGGAGGAGTTCACTGTCTGAAGTATGGCGTAACTACCAATCACGTATTGGGTTTAAAAATAGTTACTACCGATGGCTCGATTATCGATGTCGGTGGTCTAGTTCCCGAAATGCCAGGATATGACCTAACGGGCTTGTTTGTGGGTTCGGAGGGAACTTTAGGCATTGCTACAGAAATTACCCTACGCATTCTCAAGCGTTCCGAATCAGTATGTGTTGTATTGGCAAATTTTCCCACGGTAGAAGACTCTGGTGCAGCCGTAGCCGATATTATCAGCGCGGGAATCATTCCAGCAGGGATGGAAATTATGGACAACCTAAGCATTAATGCGGTAGAAGATATTGTCGCTACGGGTTGTTACGATCGCTCTTCCCAAGCAGTGTTGCTTGTAGAATTGGACGGTATAAAAGTGGAAGTCAAAGCTTACAAGCAGAGAGTTGAAGCAATCTGTCGTCAAAACAACGCCACCAGCATTACTACTGCTAACGACATCGACACCCGCGCCAAACTTTGGAAAGGCAGAAAGGCAGCCTTCGCAGCAGCAGGACACATCAGCCCCGACTACTTCGTCCAGGATGGGGTAATTCCCCGTACCAAGCTATCAGAGGTATTATCAGAGATAAATGCCCTAGGCGATCGCTATGGCTATAAAATTGCCAATGTTTTCCATGCAGGAGATGGCAACCTTCACCCTCTAATTCTTTATGATAATTCCGTACCAGGAGCTTTTGAGACAGTAGAAGAAATTGGCGGTGAAATACTCAAGCTTTGTGTAGATGCAGGAGGAAGCCTATCGGGAGAACATGGTATTGGTGCGGACAAAAATTGCTATATGCCCTATATGTTCGATGCTGTAGATTTAGAAACCATGCAGTACATCCGCACTGCTTTAAATAAAAAAGGTTTGGCTAATCCCGATAAGATTTTTCCTACTCCGCGTAGTTGTGGTGAAGCAGCCAACGCTCAAAAGATGCAGCAGTTTAAAAACGCCGAACTCTATTGAACAGTCCTGCGATCGACATAATGTAGACCGAGGACATTTAGCATTTAGCATTTATCAGTTATCATTGGTCAGCTTCAATGTTCGAGAGTTTAATGTTCAATTAAAAGAGCGATCCTCTTCCCAATCAGGACAACTATCATCTTCATAACCTTGAGGATGCATAGCGCAGACTAGTAAATTTCCGTTGTATGCTTGTCCGTGATAGTTAGCGCAATTAATACAGGCGGGATTGTTTTTCGCAGATGGCACATGATAGCTTACGCTAGTAAAATCATCGTCAAAATCCCAGTCTTCTGATAGAGCAGCGTCTATTTCGTCGCCAGCAGCAGTCAACACCTCTACAAATTCCTGTACAAAATTATCTAGTTCGCTCCCCACGCTCGATTGAAATCGATCTATAAAAAAACTTACAGAGTTACCTACCTCATCTACCACCAACTCTGTAGCTTCTCCCACATCGACAAAAAATTCTTCCATGTCGGCTGCGGTTTTTTCTATCTGCTTCCACCAATCTTTCTGCCAATCATTCATAATTAATTTTGCTAAGAGCTATCGCCAATTATAAGTAAATTTATTATCTTATATTTCTTTCCTCAATCGACGTAATTCTTCTTGTAAAGACTGTACCTGTTGTCGAAGATCTGGGTTCTTATGCTGCCGAGTCGATTGTGTTGTAGCTTCGTCTTCGTCTACAATCTCGATTTTACGTGGTTCTCTAGAATCAGAGGGTTTAGCCTCCCCAACAGATTCTTGTTGAGCCTGCTGTACCAAATCATCAACGAATTTACGAGCTTCTTCTGCATTCATTTCACCTCGTTGAATCATTTCTTCAGCCAACTTTTGCGCCTGAACTCGCAAATCTTTAGCAGTTTCGTTAGCTTTTTCTTGGGCATAATTCGCCAAGCCAACACCCAGATAAAAAGCTTTTTTGGCAATATCTTCAAATTTAGCCATTTGCAATTCTCCCAATCGCACTATGCTTTATTGTAAGTCTATCTCATTAGTCAACAGTCAACAGTCAACAGTCAACAGTCAACAGTCAACAGTCAACAGTCAACAGTCATGCTAAATGACAAATGATATGACTTTATATAATTCTATCGGACAAAATTATAATCGTACCCGTCAAGCAGATTCTAGAATTGTCGCTCGGCTAATTAGCTTATTGAATTTACCGAGGGGTAGTACCATTGCTGATGTCGGCGCGGGTACGGGAAACTATAGTAATGCGATCGCACTTCAAGGATATCGAGTAGTGGCGATCGAGCCTTCAGAAGTTATGCAAAATCAAAGGCGACCACATCCTCATGTTAGCTGGTTAACCGCTGCTGCCGAACAAATTCCTTTGTCTGACAATGCAGTTGATGGTGCAGTAGTTATGCTGGCACTACATCACTTTAACAATATTAAGCGAGGAATTAGCGAAATTAATCGTATTGTAGCTACAGGGAAGATTGTAATTTTTGCTTTTGAACAAAGTAAAATTCCCGATTTTTGGTTGGCTGATTATTTCCCCGATTTTATTAGTGATACCTTAGATACTTTTCCCAGTACTAAAAATATCGCTCAAATATTTAGTCAGATTACTCAAAAAGAAGTAGAAATAATTCCCTTTCTTTTACCTCCTAATTTAAAAGATTTATTTGCTGCTGCTGGTTGGCGCAAGCCAGAAATTTATTTAAACCCCGAAATACGTAACGGTATTTCTACCTTTAATAAAATGCCTGAAAAGAATTTAAAAGCAGGAATAAGCAAGTTGGCGACAGAATTGGATAATGGCGTTTGGCAGCAAAAATATGGAGATCTTTTAGGGCAAGATTATTTCGACGCTGGATATCGCATTTTAGCAACAAAATGATAATCTAAAGACAGATAAAAAGGTTATTATTATAGCCTAGAGATAGATAAAAAAGTAAGCTAAATTATGTAAGCTATTTTATATAATACTAGATTTTTCCCCAGTACACTCTTTGTCTACGACTGTCTTTATAGCAAGGAATTCTCTACCTTAATGAAAGGTAAATTAATACAGAATAAATATTTTATCTTACGAGTTCTCGGTCAGGATGTTTTTCGCGAAACTTTTCTGGCTAAGGATAAAAACTGGTTTTCCCCTCATCGCTACGTAATTAAGAAGTTTAGACCAATTTTAGGCAATCCTAGAGCCGAAGCTACCAGACAGTTATTTTACCAAGAAGCTAGTATACTCAAACGCCTTAGCGGAAAAAACCCTCAAATTCCTCAACTATGCGAATACTTTATAGATGGAGAAGACTTTTATATAGTTCGTAAGTGGATCGATGGATTAACTTTAAAACAAAAGGTACAACAGCAGGGAAAACTTTCGGCAGCAAAAGTCGAGCAAATTTTAGATAGTATTTTATCGTTTTTGGTATACATTCATAGCTATGGCATTATTTATCGTCAGCTAAAGCCAAGCAGTATTGTCTTGCGTCGGAGTCATTGGCTTAATAGAGCAAAAGAGCTACCCGTACCGATTTATTTTGGGGGGGTCAAAGAATTAGAAGCTGAAATCAATCACCGTGGTTTGGTTTTAGCCCACCAACAAGAATATATTTCTCCAGAACAAGAGCGAGGAAAATCGGTTTATGCTAGCGATCTTTACAGTTTGGGATTGACTGCTATTTATTTACTAACGGGTAAAACACCAGCACAATTGCCTTACGATCCTCAAACCAAACAGCTTTTATGGCATCAAGAAGTTCGGAATCTAAAAATTCATTTAGCCCGAGTTATCGATCGCGCTATTTGTCCTCGTGTAAGCGATCGCTATAGTTCGGCAACCCAGATGCTTCAAGCATTACATTCACCACCTGTCAGTATCTCCGAAGCGATAGTCGGCACTAAAAAACCATCTTTGACTCCCGAAGTTAAGATAATTTTTAGTTTGCTTCTATTAGGATTAGGAGTGTTAGGAATTACTTTTCTATTTCTCAATCCCGATCGAATCTGGGAGGAAGAAGATTCGAGTGAAATCTCAAAAACTGACGCTTCGAGATCGAACGATAATTTAGACGAAAATGAACCTCAACTAGGACTTGCTAATAAGAGCGAGTCCACTGCCGAGGGAGATAAGAACATTGCACAAACACCCTTAAATTCTACTTCACCCTGCTATAGTAAAGAATCTTGTTCGGCAATTGGGGTGCTTTTTGTGCCAGCTTTTACTGTAGGAACTTCTCAACAGCAAATAATTGACTTGCTCGGAGAACCCGATCGCACAAGCAAAGGATATTGGCAAAATAGTTACGCATTTTTATATCGATTTATACCCAGTAAAATCGATCTGGGTTATCTTTTGGACGTAGATACTAACATTGTCCGTCAGACAGAAGTTTCTTTTGCTCAGTCGGTAGATCTTTTAACGATCCAGCAGGCAGCACAAAGATTATTAGCGGATAATTATTCGGCAGATCTAGAAGATCGTCTCAATCAAATATATTTGAATAATAGCGATCGCTATCAATTCGAGATCGATCGTTTAGAAGGAGTAATCAAACGCGATCCCTTAAATCGTATCTACCTCGGTATTTGGGACAGCACATTTCATTGATTACGGATCTACTATAGAAAATAAACTCGTAATGCAAGAATCGATTAGATTAGATCAAGTCTCTTTGTGGCGTAGAACTCAGGAAGAGTTTTCATACGATTTAAAAAGAACTATACTTTCTTTTTTGGAAGGAAAATATCGTCATCCCGCTCGAAAAATTGTTTTAGACAATATCGATCTAAAGATTGTTGGTGGTGAAAAAATCGGGATTATCGGTGCTAATGGTTCGGGTAAGTCAACTATGCTTAAGTTGATTTCGGGTATTCTTCAACCTACTACAGGTTCGGTAAGAGTAAGAGGAAAAATTGCGCCTTTAATCGAGCTTGGTGCGGGGTTCGATCCAGAATTAGCGGTGATCGATAATATTATTCTTTATGGAGTGATGTTAGGCTACTCTCAAAAAGAGATGAACGATCGGGTTAAGTCGATCTTAGAATTTGCCGAATTAGAAGACTATGCTTTAGTTCCCGTAAAGGGCTTATCTTCGGGGATGACTGCTCGTTTGGGATTTGCGATCGCTACCGATACGAAGCCAGATATTTTAATTCTAGATGAGGTGTTATCTGTCGGGGACGTTAGCTTTAAAAACAAGTGTAGCAAAAGAATGGAAGAATTTTGGCAAGAACGCATTACGGTGCTGCTGGTTTCTCACTCAATGCAGTTAATTCGTCAAAACTGCCATAAAACTATCTGGATGGAACAAGGACGAATTAGAATGATTGGCGCGACTAAGAATGTCGTAGATGAATATCTAAAATATGCCGATCCTGATGAGGTTTCCCATGCTGCGACTCAGGCTTGAGATTTGAAATTTTGCTAAAGAATTAAAGTAAAGATACACTTCATTGTCCATCAATAAGACTTAGTAATCGCTTAATGTGTATTGCAGTGTAGAACTATTAAAATAAATATATAAATATAGACAAAATAATTTTTAGATAGTATGGCTGCTGCTGTTTTAATTAAAAATCTACAAAAGAGCTATGGAGATGTTCCGGCGGTTAAAGATATTTCTTTTACAGTCGAGCCTGGAGAAATTTTTGGTTTATTAGGTCCTAACGGTGCGGGAAAAACTACCACCATTCGTTGTTTGTGTACCCTTGCCAAGCCCGATAGTGGTGAAATTGAAGTCGGAGGCATTAACGCGATCGCTGACCCCAAGGCAGCTAGACAAAGGCTCGGTTATGTGACTCAGGGAGTAGCAATAGATAAGGTATTGACGGGGAGAGAGTTATTACAGCTACAGGCAGCACTCTATCACTTGCCCAAAAAGATAATTGGCGATCGCACTCAGCAGCTAATTGAAGTATTAGGGCTAGAAGAATATGCTAATAAGAAGATAGGCACTTATTCTGGCGGGATTCTTAAGCGTCTAGACCTCGCAGCAGGATTACTACATCAGCCTGAAGTTTTGGTTTTGGATGAGCCTACGGTGGGTTTAGATATTGAAAGCCGGATGGTGGTGTGGCAGTTTTTACAGGAGCTACGGGCAGCAGGAACAACAGTACTAATTACCAGTCACTATCTAGAAGAAATTGATGCTCTAGCCGATCGCCTGGCTATTATTGATAAAGGAGTAGTGATTGATGAAGGTAAGCCATCAGAATTAAAAGACAAGTTAGGAGGCGATCGCGTTACGTTACGAATTCGCGAATTTACCTCAGATGAGGAGGCAGATAAAGCCAAGCATATTTTGGAATCGTTGCCCTTTGTCGAGGAAGTAATTATTAATGCGGTACAGGGTAATTCTTTAAACCTAATTGTCAAATCTGGTCAGAGTTATCTTAGTAAGATCGAGCAGTCGTTAGAAGAAGTAGATCTACCTACCTTTAGTTTGGCGCAGTCTCGACCTAGTTTAGATGACGTATATTTAGCAGCTACGGGGCAGACTATTATGGATGCAGAATTAGCAGCAGCCAGCAGTAGGGATATGAAGAAAGAGAAAAAACAACAGATGAAGTAGCTAGTTATTAGCTTTTTTCTCTCAATCTATGACCGCGGAATGCGGTCGTGCGCTCTCTGCGCACCGACGTTGCTTCGCAACGGCGACAGCCTCCAGGCTGTCAAGCCCCGCCTTTTCAAGGCGGGGAATGGCTGACCTCAAAGCAAACCTATTCAATAAACCTTTCATCTAACATCATAAATAATTATGAGTCAATCAATTTCACCCAGCAAACTAAAATCTGCTCTAGCACCCAATCCTACTATCAGCCAACAAAATAAAGCGCAAAATAGCTCGGTTGGCGATTTCATTCAGGAAACATTAGCTCTTACTAAACGTCTATTTATTCAACTGCAACGCCGTCCGTCTAGTTTGGTGGCGGGAGTGATTCAACCGTTTATGTGGTTGATTCTATTCGGCGCACTATTTAGTAAAGCACCAGCCAATTTATTTGGTAACGATTTGAGCTATGCCAAATTCCTCGCACCAGGACTAATTGTCTTTGCAGCTTTTTCTGGCGCGTTAAACGCAGGACTACCCGTAATGTTCGATCGCGAATTTGGTTTTCTTAACCGCCTACTAGTTGCGCCCTTGTCTTCCCGTTACTCGATTGTGGCAGCTTCGACGATTTATATTATTGCCATCAGCTTTATTCAAACCGCAGTAATCGTTTTTGCTAGCGCAATTTTAGGAGCGGGTATACCAGGATTGGCAGACATAAGCGCGATCGCGTTAATCGTCTTTCTAATCGTTTTGGGCGTTACTGCTTTAAGTTTGGGTTTGGCTTTTGCTCTACCAGGTCATATCGAGTTACTTGCGGTAATTTTTGTGACCAACCTACCGTTGTTGTTTGCCAGTACCGCTCTAGCACCTTTAAACTTCATGGCTGGATGGCTACAGGTAATTGCTAGCCTCAATCCGCTAACTTATGCGATCGAGCCAATTCGCTATATATACGCTAATGGAGATTGGGCAATTAACAGCATCGTGATGAATACACCCTGGCTCAACTTTAGTTTTGGTGGTGTTATTCTAGTATTACTAGGCTTTGATGCTTTAATACTACTATCAATTCAGCCTTTGTTACGTCGTCGTTTTGCTTAAATTAACTTTTAATTTGTTTTATAAGGTAACTATGTTTAAAAATCGTTCGAGCCGACTAAGCCTCATGTTTGCTTTGGGGGTAGCTTTGGCGACCGTAGCTGGATTTAATTCTGTAGCCGTCGCCCAGTCGAATGCAGACGATCTAGGCTATCAGTCTAATGAAAAAGATCCTACTTATGGAGATGCTCCTGGAGGTTTAAATCCTATGGATTTGATGCACCGCGCCCAACAGCTAAATGGACGTAGCGCGGCCGAATTTTACCAAGAATCACAGGTACAGATAAATGATTCGGCAAATGATTTTAAACGCCTCCAACAACAAAGAATTCTAGAACAGCAGCAACAGCCTAACACTCCAGTAGAATCGCCAGAGGTTGAATAAAAGCGATCGCTGATACAGTTTATTTTGTATTTTGAATACTGTCTTATTGCTTAAAGTAAGGCAGTATTTTTATGTCTATAATTGGCAAAATGATTTTTAATATTAAGAGCCAAAAACTACTTTATGAGTAACAGAGATTTATTTGCCACGGAAGCCTTGGCGCAGATTCCCAAAATTCTAACTCTGTTGGATCGCAATCCTCACAGCCCTACTTATGGTTGTTTCGATCGCACTTTTTGGCAGTATAAGGTAATCGATTTTCCGGCGGGGATGTCTCAGGAGTTTGTCTATCCTCTGGCTTTGGCGTATCACTGCGATTTACCAGGTAATATTTATTACCGACAGCCAGCAATTAAAGAATGGGTACGTGCAGGGATTGATTATGCCTATTACAGCAGTCATGCTAATGGTTCTTGTGATGATTATTTTCCTTTTGAAAGGGCAGCAGGTGCATCCGCTTTTTCTTTACTTGCCTGTATTGAAAGCACTAATTTACTAGGCTTAGACCATTCAGAAGAGGTTTTAGATTTCTTTCGCCGACGGGCAGACTGGTTAGCCTCACATCAAGAAAGCGGGCGATTAACCAATCATCAGGCATTAATTGTTTTATGTTTGGAGTTGCTATGCCGACTTTTTAAAACCGATCGCTGGAAAGTTAGCAAACAGGAACGCTTAGAACAGGTTCTATCTTGGCAAAATCCTGAAGGCTGGTTTATTGAATACGAAGGCTGCGATCCTGGTTATCACACTCTAACTATTTCCTGTTTGGCACGAGTATACGAACTAAACCCCAGCGAGAGGTTAAAAAGTGCAATCGCTCGTAGTGTTAAGCTGGCTGCACAGTTCGTTCATCCTGATGGCTCTTACGGCGGAGAATATACTAGTCGCAACACCTACAATTTTTTCCCTCACGGGTTTGAGTTGGTAGGTAAATGGTTTCCCGAAGCTTTAAATATTAACGATCGCTTTTTACAGGGATTGGCTAACGGTTTAGGTTCTTGCTACGCAGACGATCGCATTATCGGACATCATACCTGGAACTATCTTCTAGCCTGGCGTGACTTTGCGACTAATCGTCCTCCCCTCGAACCTCGCAAACAGGGTAGGATTCGTCTTCAGCAGGGAGGTATTTTAATCGATCGCCGTGACAATACCGAACTATATCTAGCTTTAAATAAAGGCGGTGTATTTAAACTATTTCGGGACAATAAGTTAATCGCTTCGGATACTCAGTTCTCTTTGTTAGTTGAAGAAGCTAGCAAACGTAAGAATGCCGTGGCGCATTTAGTTGATGATTATCAGGTTCAGATTGATAGCGATCGCATTACCATTTCGGGTAATCTGGGCTGGGCAAAACAAAAGCAAATGAACCCACGCAACTTGATTATCTTACGGGTAGTTATGTTATCTTTCGGGCGTTTTTTTCCCAATCTAATTCGTCGCATTCTTCAAAAAGTCTTGATTACGGGCAAACAAACCGCACCGTTTAAGTTTTCTCGCTGTCTAACTTGGCAGAATGGACGCTGGCAGATTGAAGATCGCCTTACCGCCGAGTCTTGGAATAACGTAGTTGCAGCAGACATTGGTTGCGATCGCACTTCGATTTACGTAGTAATGAGCCGTACCTTTCAACCAGGACAACTACAGCCTGCATGGGAATTGACTGAAGAGGTAAAAAACCTTAAATCAACAGAACCCTTGGTTTTAATTAGAAATTTATAAGCGTAGATAAATTATGACTAAAAACAACTTATTCTCGTCTCATTAATTTTTATCGTATATTTAATTTCATATTAAGCTTTGTGCTGCATATTAAATAGCGTAGATTAAATAAATTAAGAACTATGCAGCGTTTATTTTTAAGCTTAATCATTACTTCAATTGTTGGAACAACTGCTTCCACTGCTTTGGCTTCAAAACAGTACCAATCTTCTGTAGCAGAAGGCAATAATTCTCTACTAGTAGCAGAGGCGAGTGCTGGTCAATTTGTGTCTGTAGAGCATCCTACTAGCGGACAGGTTAGGGTAATTGAAGAAGATGGCGCGAGATATTTAGAGATTGGAGAAGACTTTCAAAGCGATCGTGGTCCTGCCTTAGAACTTATTTTACATAAATCTAATACTGTCGGTCTGCAAATACAGGAAGGAGACTATATCAGCCTGGGCGAACTAAAATCTTTCAACGGCGCACAACGCTATATTATTCCCGAAGCGATCGACCTAGAACAATATCAATCTGTAGCGGTTTGGTGTCAACAGTTCAACGCCACTTTTGGCTATGCACCCTTAGCTAAATAATTCTTAAAGTACATTAAGTAGATCTAAATAATACGACTACTTAATGTATTTGGTTGGTAATGTCAGGTTAGAGAGACTCCGCCTTGAAAAGACGGAGCTTCCTCTAACTTCATAAAGATAGAAGGATAAAACAATGTTGAAAAGTCTCGGTCAGATTCATAATCCACTCCTGAGAAGTATTACCGCTGGCAGTACATCCTTAGCAATGGCGACGCTGATTGCAGCATTGACAATCAATTTCACTAAACCAAACGATAAAGAAGCTAATAGAACAGGGGTATATGCTTCACTACTAGCTTTCATTGCTGGTGCGGGAATTGGTTTAGCGGTTAAAGAGCGAGATTCTCAGTCAACGAGTTCGGCTACAAATAAAGATACTTGGAAAGACTGGCGCGATTTTAAAATTGTCAAAAAAGATGAAGAAAGTAAAGAAATTACCTCGTTTTACTTTCAATCTGTAGATGGTGGCAAGATTGCTAGTTTCAAGCCAGGTCAATATCTAACTATTAAATTAGATGTCCCCGAACAATCTCGTCCCGTAATTCGGACTTATTCCCTATCAGATTATCCTCAATCTCAAGACTACTACCGTCTGTCGATTAAACGAGAGGGTGCGCCCAAAGATTTAGACGTGCCTCCTGGAGTTGCCTCTGGTTTTATGCACGATCGCATCAACGAAGGTTCGGTTATTCCCTGTAAACCTCCTAGCGGTAAGTTCTATCTAGAGGTAGAAAAGCAAACTCCTGCGGTATTAATGAGCAATGGAGTTGGTATTACTCCCATGATTAGTATGGCCTCAGCCTGCGCTAGAGAGAATAGCGATCGCCATATTTGGTTTATTCACGGGGCGCGTAACGGCGAATATCATGCCTGTCGCGAGGAGATAAATGCACTGCAAAAATCTTATCCCAATCTACACATTCATTATCGCTATAGTCGTCCAGGTGCAGAAGATGAGGGCAAGTATCATAGTCAGGGTTACGCAGATAAGCAACTTCTAGCAGATACTATCATTCCCGAAATAAAACAAACTCATAACGGTTCGAGCGAAGCAGAATATTATTTATGTGGTTCTCCTGCATTTATGGATTCAATTCGTGAAGGGCTAAAAGACTTAAATGTGTCTGAAGATCGGGTATTCTTTGAATCTTTCGGTGGTGGCAAAACTAAAGGAAAATCTGAAGCTACTAGCAATAAAGGAGCGTTAGATAGTGCCGAGGTAGTGTTTGCTCGATCTAATAAAACCGTAACCTGGAAACCAGAAGACGGTACTTTACTAGAGTTTGCCGAAGCAAATGGACTCAACCCCGACTATAGCTGTCGTCAGGGAATCTGTCACACCTGTACCTGTTCGGTACGAGAAGGAGAAGTCGAATATACTGAATCTCCCGACAGTGAACCCGATGAAGGTTCGGTGTTAATCTGCGTTTCTCGACCTAAAACTAGTAAAATTGTTCTGGATTTGTAATTCAAACGCGAGTTAAATTATTTCCTCTACACGCAGCACAAACTCTTGAAGATCTTCGGAACTTGTCTAGTAGTGGTATCTGCAAGAGATGATTTTGATATAATCTTCTCCTACTCGATAAACCAATCTGTTAGTTTCATCAATTCTTCTCGACCAGTAGCCAGAAAGATTTTCTTTCAGTGGTTCGGGTTTGCCTATTCCTTCAAAGGGCTTAACCAAAGTATCTCGAATTAGTCGATTGATTCTTTTAAGAGTTTTTCGATCTTGACCCTGCCAGTAAATATAATCTTGCCAAGCCTTACTATCCCAGATTAAATCACGCATCGATCAATTCATGAGACTCTCCTTCACCTGCCTGGTCTCTGGCGATCGCCTCCATCAAATGTCGAGCATTAGCTGGAGAACGCATTAAATATAATGTCTCCATGATTGAATCATAATGGCTCTTCGATAGCAGTACAATATCCTCACGATCTCTTCTTTTAATCAAAGTAGAGTCGCAATCGTCACTTACCCGATCTAAGACCTGTTTGAAGTTTTCTCTCGCTTCTGAATAATTAACTATTTCCATTACGCTCTGATGTGTACTTATTTAAGGACAAGTATAGCATGAAAAATAATAGCGATCGCATTATCAAAAAATTATTTTCTAGTTGCGATTGCCATTTCAAGTCCCTGCTTGGGACGCAAAGTAAAAGAAGGTAATAACTCAATAGGACGGTCTGACACTAATGTGAGCCGAAACTTTTGCGTAATCCTAGCCAAAATTAGTGTCGCCTCCATCATCGAAAAGGCTTTGCCGATACAAACTCTCGCCCCTGCACCAAAGGGAAAATAGGCGCAACGAGGTAAACGCTGTTCTAGATTGTTTTTCCAACGATCTGGATTAAACTGTTCTGGATCTTTGTAAAACCTTGCGGATCGATGTACCGCCCATTGACTAAAATAAATTACCGTACCGCGAGGAAAATCATAACCACCAATATTACAGTCGCCAATCAATTCTCGTCCTAAAATCCAAGCAGGGGGATAGAGGCGCATCGACTCTTTTAGCACCATTTCGGTATAGGGTAACTGCGATATATCGTCGATGGTTGGCAGGCGATTATTTAACACAGATTCTACTTCAGCCGATAGCTTGGCTTCTACCTCCCGATTTTGAGCCAACAGCATCATTGTCCAGGTTAAAGCGTTGGCAGTAGTATCGTAACCAGCTAATAACAGGGTCGTTACTTCATCTCGCAATTCTTCACTGCTTAACTGATTTCCCGCCTCGTCTCTAGCATTTAACATGGTTGAAAGTACGTCATCTTGAAGTTGCTGTCTGCGTTGTTCGACAATGCCGTAAACGATCTGGTTTAGTCTTTTTTTGGCTCGATTAGCCTGCCTGTTTTCGCCTGTAGGCAACCAGGTTGGTAGCAGATACAACATTTCCGCCTGATGAGCATATTGCTGCATAACTTTATCTACGGCTTGGGTAATCTCCTTCGCAGTCTCTGTCGCATCGACACCAAACATAGCTCGTATGATTGTTTTAGCCGTCAAGCAACTCATTTCTTGATGAATGTCGCGAACTTCATCCGATTGCCAATTCTCCAACATTGAATCAGTTTCTGTCACGACTTGGATAGCGTAATTGGTAAAGCGATCGCGATTAAATGCCGACTGCATTAATCTTCGATGACTTTTCCAGGTGTCACCATGACTCAAAAGCAAACCATTTCCTAAAACATCTTGTAAGGCTCGATAACTATAGTCTTTGATGCAGTTTTGGTTTTGCTTGCTCAATACTTCTTCTATTAAGTCAGGATGATTGAATAGATAGGTTTGTGTCGAACCAAAGTTTAAAGAAACAATATCTCCATATCCGTCAGCGTATTTGAGACAAAATTCTAATGGAGTACGAGCAAATTCTAATAATGCTTTGAATAGCGACAGTCCTTTAGGGCCAGGAATCTGGGGACTTTCTAACAATTGGGCTTTAGTCATTTGTCTTTTCCTTTATTAAAGTAAGTAATGCTGCCAAAATGCTCGATCGCTTCTCTTCAGACAACGGCGATATCTTAAATAGTTCTGTAAACCACAGTCCATCTGCTGCTAAACGGATAATATTTGCCAAATCTGAATCTATATTGTTGGCTTCTAACTGTTGCTGTAAAACCTGGTATCGTTGGGCTAGCGGTTCGAGCAAACTCAGGTCGTTGGCGATCGCTGCCAGCATTCCCGCACTTTCTGCTATTTGAGAGTGCTGCGGATCGAAGGACATAGCCACATAAGCTTCTAACCAGGTTATTTCGCCTTCACTCTGCTCTATCTGTTTGGCGATCGCCCGTTCAAAGTTTTCATCCAAATGAACGATCATTGCCTTCAAAAGTGCCTGCTTGTTTGGATAGTGATACAGCAAACCACCCTTACTAACATTGGCTCGTTTGGCTACCGCTTCTAAGGTTAGTTGCGAAGCACCTCTTTCCTTAACTACTAGTGCAGCAGCCTCTAGTAGTTTTCTTTTCGTCTTTAACGGATCTTTTGCCATGCAGATTTTATCAGTCAACAGTCAACAGTCAACAGTCAACAGTCAACAGTCAACAGTTAATAATTTTCCTATATTCTTACTATACCGTCTGGACGGTATGTTAGCAATAACTAAAATAATGCGATATTCTTTAGCTTCTACAGCATGACAATAAACATTAATACATTTTACTAAGTCTTTACTCCCTACTCCCGTAAGGGCGAATGGCTATTCGTCCCTACCCTACTCCCTACTCCTCGTAAAATTTATGGTTAGTCGGTTACTAAAAATTAATTTTGGACAAGATATAATTGATTTTTAATTTGTCAGGAGTAACTAATGAACAAGAAATTATTGACTACATTGGGCTGTTCTGGATCTATAGCTCTATCTTTACTAGGTGCTAATTCTGTTAATGCCAAAGAGTATGTTTTCACCGCACCCGAACTCGATAATCAGCTTGCGGAAATTCCTGAGAGTAAAACCGATTATCCCTTTATTGACTGTAGCTGTACCGAATATGATGCTGAAACCGCAGCCGAAATAGACCGCCAAGGAGATAAGGCGATCGAGCTTTATGGTTGTGATTGTGCTGGCTGTAGAAATTTAGTGCGTAATTACGATTCCGAGCAACCCCAGTCGTAATTAAATTGACAATAAATAATTTCGGAATAAATTTCAACTTATGTGTTTTGTAATTCGTCTACTTACACATTCGTGTAGTTTTCAGAAATCTTAAGAATTTTGTGAAAACTACAATATAGTTATAGTTGCTACTACTGAATAAAAAAATGTGACACATAGTCTGTAGACGCATAGTCCACAAAAACTTGAAATGGACTTATGAGTCAGACAAGAAAAATTATTCTCATAGCTTTAGGAAAGCTCATTAAGGGCAAAAGAAAAGATCGAGGTTTATCTCAAGAAGAACTTGGATTTCTTACTAATTTAGATCGGACATATATTTCTGGTTTAGAACGAGGAGTTAGAAATCCTTCTCTTACTGCTCTTGTTAGTTTAGCTAATGGATTAAATATTACTGTGTCTGAATTACTCAATGATTTGGAAACAGAAGTTAGCAAACTGCTATGAGTAAAGATGATTTAGTGGCGGAGATTCTGTCACGTATTAAACCAGATGCGATACAAAGAAAAGTTTTTAATCTGCTTTGCGATCGACAATGGCATTGTCGTAACTGTGAAGGAAAAAATATAGCTTCAGGACAATATGCAGGAGGAGGAGGAATAAAAGGTTTACAAAGGGGTAACAAAAGTCGTCCTGGATTGATTATTATCAAAAAAAATGAATTTTGCTTGCAATGCCAAAAAAAGACAAGATGGGATCGTTGGACGGGAGAGATCCGAGAAGCAAATGCTGCTGCTAACATTCCTAAAAAACTAACTCAAAGAATTTTAGAACTCTATTCTTATACAGATGTAATTGAGCAAAGAAAAAGATCGGCTCATGAATTAGTTATAGATCACCGTTTTCCCATGGAGCGATGGGGAAGCATAGAAGAGAGCCTGAGCATAAATATGGATGAAAATAAAATTCGTCAGAAATTTCAGTTGCTGAAGAAAGATGTTTCTGGGAATCATAATCTCTTGAAATCTAGAGCTTGTGAACGTTGTATCAAACATGGAAAAAGAGGAACACCACTTGGAATAAAGTTTTGGTATGAAGGAGATGAAGATTGGACTTCAAATTATCAGCATGGGGTACGAGCAGAAAGCGGATGCGTTGATTGTGGCTGGTATGATTTTGATACCTGGCGTAACGAGTTAAATAAACAATTATTTGAGAAACAAAGATAGCTACAACTAACTACCTAGCGTCGTACTTTTTTTGTTGGTAGCAATCTGATTAAGATAAGGAATTAAAGCATATCCAATATTTTTAACTAACAAGGGTGGAACTGCATTACCAATTTGCCACATTGCTTTTTTCATAGAGCCTTCAAAAATAAAAGAATCTGGAAAAGTCTGTAGCCTTGCCATCTCTCTTGCCGAAATGACACGATTTAAATGAGGATGAATATGAGTACCGCCATGATTTTCTTTAACAGTCATGCTCGGTTTTCCTGGATATTGACGTTTAAATGCATCTGCATAGGTTTTATATAAAGAACCGCCAGGAGGTACTTTTGCTATTCTTTGCATATATTCTTGAGAGTGACGAGTCCATTCGTGATTAATTTCGGGGATACGGGTATATTCTGGCAAATCAGAAATTGCTGATTCTATAGATACATACTGTTCGGGTAATAACTGAGCTTTTGGATAAGGATTTTTCAAATTAAATCGATTAGCAATAAAAATAGCTCTAGGACGAATTTGCGGAACTTTGTAAGCAGCAGATTCAAGTATGGTCACTGAAATAGCCCTATAGCCAATAGACTTGAAAGCATCAAAAATAGCTTGTTTGACTTTCCCTTTTTTCAAAGTAAGTATTCCTGGTACGTTTTCCATAACGACGTACCAAGGTTTTATCTCTGAAACTATTCTAATAAACTCATAAAACAAATTATTTCGAGGATCGTTAGGATCTCTTCTTCCTGCTACTGAAAAGCCTTGGCATGGTGATCCTCCCGCAATAATATGTATGGGACAATGATCGATTTGCTTCAGCCACTCAATCGATTTGAAATCTTGAATATCTCCACAAAAATGATGGCACTCAGGAAAATTTCTCTTATAAGTCTGTGATGCTATTGGATTAGTTTCAACGCTAGCAATTGGTTTAAATCCCGCTTCTGATAAACCTTGCGTAATTCCACCCGCACCACTAAATAGATCCATAAAATTATACTTTATCGCCGATTTACTGGGTGATTTTACATCGACGTATATTTTATAAGGATTGTCATCATTCTCCTCTAATTCTCTTTGTAATCGTTCGTAACGTCCTAGTTTCGCTTTCTTTTGCTTTTGAACAGAATTGTCATCGTATGAAAATGAAGATAGTTGTTTTGCATTCACTTGTAATTTATTTTAGTTTATCCTAAAAAATGTGACACATAGTATTCAAAAAGTCAAATCGATTTCTATTTACCCAAAGTCAATTCCTCTTTTTTACCCAAAATACCTTGAGGTCGCCAAATCATTAAAACCATCAAAATTAAGCCAATCACCATGATGCGAAATGCCCCTGCTTGGGAGTCGCTAAACCAGCCTAACTGGGGTAAATAGAGCCGAGTCAAGGCATCGTATGCCCAAAAGATAATTGCTCCTAATATTGCTCCAGCATTTTG
This sequence comes from Waterburya sp., assembly GCA_965214815.1. Lineage (GTDB taxonomy): Bacteria > Cyanobacteriota > Cyanobacteriia > Cyanobacteriales > Xenococcaceae > Waterburya. The sequence goes on along the minus strand of CBDCCL010000002.1, from coordinate 3,963,624 downwards.
ACCCGCACCGCCCAAAACTACCATTGTCCAAACGTTGAAGGTGATGAGAGTTTGAAAATTGTCAGGATAGATAGTTGTCAGTTGCCAAGCATAAAATGCTCCTGCAACTCCCGCGATCGCACCACCGAGCATAAACGCCTGTAGCTTGTACCAGAAGACGTTTTTCCCCAAGGCTCTGGCAATTTCTTCGTCTTCTCGTATCGCCTTTAAGACCCGACCCCAAGGAGACTTTACTAATAGCTCTAACCCCCAATAGGTAACGGCGACAGCAGCCAAGACCAGCAGCATCAGTCCAGCTTTATAATGAGCTTCTAAGATAGCAGCACAGCCATTAATATATACGGTGAGAACGATCGCCAAACCCAGGATACCCCAAACAATCAGACTAAATATCTTTGTAGGTCGATAACTTTTGCCTTGAATTTCTTTTCCTTCGCGCCACTGCGATCGCAAACCTCGCCATAGTCGCCAGGCTGCAAAAATTGCTAGCAAAGTTAAAATACCAATTAGAATATAGGTTTGTAAGGCATTAGGTTTAAAACGTTCCAAGGGAAGAGGAAAGCCTCGAAGCCCAAAAGCTCCTTCAGTCAACCATTCTTCGTTAAGAGCGATTAAACGCAGTAGTTCGGATACGCCAATCGTAACGATCGCAAGATAGTCCTCTCGCAATCTTAAGGTAGACATCCCGATTAAAAGTCCTAACAAAGCAGCGATCGCTATTCCAGCAACTACCGACACAATCAAAGCCAGAGGTTGAAAACTCAGCAGCGAACTAATTATGGGTATATTTTGAGCAGTAATCCAGGGTATGCTCTTAGAACTAAGTAATACCGTCGTATATGCTCCTACGGTCATAAACGCTACGTGACCGAAGTTGATTAATCCAGCATAACCCCACTGTATATTCAATCCTAAAGCAAATAAAGCATACAATCCTATATAGATTGTCAGAGAAACTAAATAACCAACCATTAAATGTTCTTTAAGCTGCTAACTGTATTGTTGCAGCCGATTGTATCTCAATTGTTTAAATAATTAGTAGTTAATAGCACTGGTACAGTACCAAATTATAGTTTTTAGACTTAATAGCAAATTATCGACTAAATTTGTTCTGTAGATAGCACTTACTGTCGATCTCGCTCTATTAAATATTTTTGCTGCGAAATTCTACTGCTTTTAAAATTTAATTTTGGGTTAATTTTAGTTAATATGCTGTAGAAACTAAGTTAATTTGTCGAGATAGAAAATGCTTTTAGCAACCTTTTGAGTTATAAGAGACTAATAAATTAAAGTTTTGATAACTAAAAATCAATCGTAGCTTGCTAGTAGTATGTAGCTATTTAGTAGTTACGAGGGATAAGCAAAACACCAAACTTGGCAAACTCGATTAATTCAAATCGAATAATTAGTTAAAAGACAGCACTACTATATCAATATGGAACTAGCTCAAATCTTCCAGGCTATTGAAGAAACGCAATTTTTAAAACGGCTATCATCTGAAGACAGGCTATTTTTAGTGGGAGAATCAGCCCCGCTAAATTACATTAAAAAGTTTTTTGATACTCATAAACTGATTGACAATAACTATTATTTCGATTTATCCAACAACGAATTAAATAGCTTGATCGAAACCACTTTAGATTCGCTTAAGTATCGAGCAATAGTAGTAGTGTCGCTAGAAGAAGAAGCTTTTTTAAAGCAAATAGTAAAAGAGCGAGTCGAACAACTTAATTTAAACTTGCCTGTTTTACAGTTATTCTCCGATGTTTTTATCAATCTTCAGTGTCACAGAGAATTACTAGAAAGTAGATCTAGCAATACGCAGCCTTCATTATCCTATGCCATATTAACTACTCCTCGTTCGGGGTCTAGTTATCTTTGCGATCTTTTAGATTCTACTAATATTGCAGGACATCCTAGCGAGCATTTAAGACTAGCTGCTCAAGAATTAGCTCGTTATTGTAACTTTAATTATTTAAGTTTATTAGATAATTTAAAGCAATACCGCACTACACATAATCGAGTTTTTGGTACTAAGATAATTTCTCATTTTTTGTTTGAGCTAAAGCAAAGTAAACCAGATTTTCGACAAATTTTCCGCTCTATCGATAAGTTTATTCTGTTAATCAGACAAGACAAGCTCGCTCAAGCAGTATCATTGGAAGTGGCACAACAGACGGAAATATGGCATCTTCGCGATCGCGCCACCAGCATCGACTATCGCTCGAAGTTAGAAAATATTAAGATCGATAATACTTTGCTTAACAACATAGAGCAAAAGTATGACTTTATTAACAGACAAGAAGCTCGTTTGAGAAAAATTTTGTCAGACAATCAAATAGAGCCATTGGAGGTAGTATACGAAGATATTTTAGAAGATCCTCGATTGCAGATCGATCGCATTATAGACTTTCTGGGAATAGTTAAACCAGAGCCTTATCTAATGAATATCAACTCCAAAATCAAAAAAATGCCTTCTAAGATCTCTCAAGAAATTATTCGTCAATATCAACAAAGAAAAAGCACTGTATGTTAAATAGATCCGCAGATCCGCGATCGATACACACAGTACTGATTATTAGAAAATAAATTATCTTAGTTGAGATCTACTTGTCTTTGGCTATTAGACTTGCAAAATTCTATTATGCCAAGACAAAATCTACTTCATCTCGCGCCGACTGCTGCTACCCCTGCACCCAGCAAAATATTACGTAGTCTACTTATTACTCGCTCCAAAATTAATGACTACTTTTCTAGTTAAACAGCATATTTGAACGATATTCGCTCTTTTCGACTATCGAACCGACAATCTAATATGTCTAGATCGGATTTTGTACGGCTGTATTTAAGCGATCGGTAATTTCAACCAAGTACAGGTCGTATGATAACCAAAGTCGCTCCACAGTTTCATTGACTATTAGAGCTACTTATGTGTAAAATAATACTTAAATATAAATTAATTTTTGGTTACTTTCCTTAATCCAACGAAAAGGAAATTTAACCAGCGAAAAATTATCGACACGAACAACTATAAATAGATAGGAGACACTTGACCAAATGGGAAAAAAAGATTTTTTCTTAGAACCTGATGACGCTATGACTATGGGCGACATCAACTACATGAGAAAGGCTAAAAGAACTAGAAGAACCTTTCCCAAAACTCTTAAAAACAAAGATGGTTTCGCGTTTGAAAATGAAGTTTCTTCATTAGATAACAGAAATAACCTATATAAAAACAGCAATACCAATCAGAACACTACTGAAAATACTGTTTTTAATCCAACTCCAAGTTCTAATTCTCAGCTTGGGGCTACGGGAGGTTCTATCGTTACTCAAAACAACCCCAATCGACTACAAACTAACTTAACAGGCAATTTTCAGCAATCCACTGAAAATTCTGCTGCACCAAAGCCAAAGTCAAGCTTTGAAGCACCTAAATCATCTCCAGAAGAACGTCGTCAACAAGACAACGGCATGGATATGTTCCGCAATATGGCTAAGAATATGCGTCGCGGAAGATAATTAGCTAAGGTACGTAATTAAATATAGCAGTACTGAGATTAAAATATTTATCTGAGGTGAATTGTTACAGTTCACCTCATTTTTTTTCGCTTTTTGCTCTTCTACATCCAAAACTAATTTACGATGTTACACAGAATAGTAAGATCGAACTCATTAACTTAAATTGTTTAACCAAGGAGTAATCAATGACCAATACGCAAACTAGAAAAGCCGATCATCTGCGTATTTGTCTGGAAGATGACGTTCAGTTTCGCGCCTTGACTAACGGATTAGATAAATACCGTTTCGAGCATACTTGTTTACCAGAGCTTGACTTGAGCGAAGTCGATATTAGCACTCAATTTTTGGGGAAAACTTTAAATACTCCTCTGTTAATTTCCTCAATGACGGGAGGAACTCAACAAGCAAAAACGATTAACTGCCGTTTAGCAGTAGCAGCACAAAAACACGGCTTGGCGATGGGGGTAGGTTCGCAACGGATTGCTGTAGAAAATCCCGATGTAGCTCATACTTTTGCAGTGCGATCGCAAGCACCGAATGCGATGTTGTTTGCTAATTTGGGTGCGGTACAGCTTAACTATACTTATGGTTTGTCACAGTGTTTGCGGGTGGTAGATATTTTGCAGGCGGATGCTTTAATTCTGCATTTAAATCCCCTACAGGAATGTATTCAGCCTAACGGCGATACTAAGTTTAAAGGCTTGTTAGACAAGATCGCTCAGTTATGTAAACAGATAGACGTACCCGTAATTGCTAAAGAAGTAGGTAACGGGATTTCTACGACTATGGCAACTAAACTAATCGATGCTGGTGTAGACGCGATCGATGTAGCTGGTGCAGGAGGAACATCCTGGGCAAAGGTAGAAAGTCAAAGAGCGGAGAATAATCTACAGCGCAGACTGGGTAGAACCTTTGCAGATTGGGGCATCTCTACCGCAGACTGTATCGTTCAAATCCGCGATCGCTATCCAGACTTGCCTCTAATCGCTTCGGGAGGTTTACGAGACGGTATGGAAGTAGCCAAGGCGATCGCACTGGGTGCAGATTTAGCGGGGTTGGCTTTTCCATTTTTGCAGGCTGCATCTCAGTCTGAATCGGCAATAGATGAATTGATTGAATTATTGATAGCCGAAATTAAAACGGTTTTGTTCTGTACTGGAAACGCTAATTTAAGCGAGTTAAAGCGATCGTCATCCTTAATTAAGGTTGTCTGAGAGGCGATCGCGATCCTCAGCATATTAATAGCATCAGCAGAACAATCAAAGTCTGGACTGTATACGATCGCCTTTATGTACGTACTTCATTGAAGATATTTATTACCTATTACCCGTTACCTATTACCTATTACCTGTAACCTGTGACCTACGAGCAGTTAACTTAACTCGTCCTCACGTAACTTTGTACGACTATGCTATATTTGGTAGTTTCTTTTATATTGAATACAAAAAATTAACACACGGCAGTTAAGCTAAAATTTCTGATAATATTTTTAATAGTCGTTATATTAATGCGTTAAAAATGGGTTTAAAAATAGTCAAGAATTTTGATGCTACCTTTACTCTTGATTCTGAAGCTAAAGATATCTTAGTTAGTCTATTAACTAATAAAAGTTTTATCCAACAACTTACTCAAAGTCTACACGAAACTAAGATAGTGTTTACTAATTTGTTGTTTCAGCCAGTTCCCTACAGTCAGCATACGCCTAAAGGAATGCCTAGAGAATTTGAAAGATATTACAACAATGATGACTACATTATTATCAATGTGCCACCTAGCTTTATGTTCCAGGCAAAAATTTTTAAACCCAGTCGCCTCTGTGCCATATACCAAAAAATAGGTTAATTAATAGTTTAATTAATATTTATTTACTTAACTTAATCTAAAACGAGTCTGGAGAATAAATTGAAATTTTCCAGACTAATATTAATAATTTCCTCAGACAACTAAATATTAGTTATTATGTCTACTCAAATAGAAACACCATCTCTTTCTAGTTTGGAATATTTGCCGTATTTGAACCAGGATGGATGTATTGATGAAGATGTGCAGGGCAAAATTGGAGTGTATTCTATTTTTGATGAGAATAAACAAATGCAGTATGTGGGATATTCTCGCGACGTATATTTGAGTCTCAAGCAGCACTTGATTCGACAGCCTGAAAGTTGCTATTGGGTAAAAGTACAAACTATCACCCGTCCGAGTCGCAAGATTCTAGATGAAATTGCTTCGGCTTGGATTGAAGAAAACGGTACGACTCCAGTTGGAAATGATGCTCAAAAGTCTCTATGGACAGAACCCATTGATGCTAATCCTGCTATGACAGAAGAAGAAAAGGCACAATATCAGCAGAGTGAAGAATTAAAGCAAACTAAAATACGAAAGAAAATCGCTAGACGTGTAGAATCTCAAATCCTGGAACGCTTAGGCGATCGCGGAGTGAAAATGGATATTCGTTTTAATCCTAAGTTAAAAGAAAAAGGTTTATTAGACTTAAAGTAGATTCGGTTATGAAGTATGAAGGCCGATCTTTAAGAGAAGACATGAAGACATAGGGTTAGTTGTCTGGCAATTACTAAAAATTAACTCTCTTATGAGTTACTTTAAAATCGATCGCCGTTTATTTTACTAAATATGACTGCACTGCTGAATAACCGCTATCGCATTATTAAAACTCTTGGTAGAGGAGGCTTTGGGGAAACGTATCTGACAGAAGATACTCATATGCCTTCGTCTAAAAGGTGCGTTCTCAAGCAGCTAAAACCCATTGTCAAACAGCCTAAAATTCCTTTATGGATGAAGGAGCGATTTCAGCGCGAAGCAGCAATTCTCGAAGAGTTAGGAGACGGGAGCGACCGCATACCTCGGCTTTATGCTTATTTTTCCGAAGGAGATAAGTTTTATTTGGTGCAGGAATGGATCGAAGGCCTAACTTTAGATTCCTATTGGGAACAAGAAGGTAATCTACATCGCGATGAAGTCAGGCAAATTCTCTTACAGCTTTTACCCGTATTAGACTATGTTCATAGCCGACATATGATTCATCGGGATATCAAGCCCGAAAACATTATTTTAAGAGCAGCAGACAAAGCACCTTTTTTAATTGACTTTGGAGCGGTAAAAGAAGCGATCGCGACTCAGGTAAACCACAATTCTAGTAGCACTTACTCAGCTTCTATTGGTACTCCTGGCTATATGTCTTCGGAGCAAGCAGCAGGTCGTCCGATATACTCTAGCGATCTATACAGTTTGGGCTTGACGGCAATTTTCTTATTGACGGGTAAGTCTCCTCACGAATTAGAAACAGACCCCCGCAATGGCGAAATAATCTGGCAAGAACACGCCTTAAACCTCGATCCAGAGCTGGCTGCGGTAATCGATCGAGCAATACGGTTTCATCCCCGCGATCGCTTTTCTAGTGCTAGAGAAATGTTCGATGCTTTAAAAGAGCGAGTCAAAGTCAGTCAGGGTAAAAATCTCACAGGAGTAACTTTAAACGTTGCACCTAATAGAAATACCGCTAATTTTGTCGACCAAAATAGCCACAACACACAGGCTTTTGCACCGCAGCCGAAAAAACCACGTAAAAAGCGTAGTCTATTGACTAGCGTAGCTTTATTTTTACTAATTGCTATGGGAGTCGCAGCAGGAACATTAGGTGTCGGATTTGCCGTAGTTTCCAATTTATTGCGATCGGATTCGCCTCAACGTCCAGAAGTAGAAGTCGAACCAACCCGCCAGCCAGATTTGTTTGCTTCCCCAGAAGAAGTAGCAGAAGCTAAAAAAGCGAAAAAGGAAAAGAATGCAGCAAGGAAAGCCAGATTAGAACAAATTGCTAGAGATGAGTTAGAAAACGAGCAGGAATCTGAACCAGATCTAGTCGAACCAGAACCCAATTTAAACAAGCCACCAAAAACTGTGGCAATAGTCGAACCAGAACAAGCAACAGAAATCGATATTCCGATTTTGACTACAGGAACATCTGAGAGCCAGCTAGTAAGTACTTTAGGAAAGCCTAACTCAGAAAGAAGAGGGGCGTTGCGACCAAATACTAAAGTTTTGTCCTACTATAATGTAGTTCCCGATCGCGTAAATCTTAGCTATCAGTCAGACGATACGGGGAAAATCAGACAAACGGACGTTGCTCTTGCTCAATCAGTTAGTTTGGATGCTATGGAGCAAACTCTGGCAAAAATGTTAGGAGGGGATGCTTCTGCTGACATCAAAGATAAACTGCGTAGGGTTTACGAACGTCAGAGCAATTTCTTTTTCTTTGAAACTAAAGACTTAAAGGGCAAATTTCAACGGGATTCTAGAGATCGCATTAATATTTCAGTTTGGGAGCGAGACTTTTAATGGAGGAATAAGGAACGAGGAAAAAAGAGTAGAATTGACTGTTGACTGTTGACTGTTGACTGTTGACTGTCGGCGATTGTCTTTCTTTAGTTAAATGTCTTAAATCCTTCGTTTGAGTATGATAGATGAAATTATTATTTGAATGATTTACAAGAATGAAGGAAAGGTCTGATTCTACCTCTAACATTAGTCCAGAAAATATTGAAAATTTAGTAGAAACACAAAACGGTAAAGTAGAACTCAAAGAGCAGTCTTTATCTTTGGTAAAATCTGAACCCACCGAATCGACTAAGGTAAAGCGAACTTCAATCCCTAAAAAAAACGATCGTAAAATTAGCTTTTCTCAGTCTCAACTAATAGTTATCGCTTTATTACTCATGGGGTTGGGTTTGTGGTTTCGCCTTCCTTGGTTGGGTTTAACTAGTGCGATCGCAGCCTTATTATTATCCTTGGGAGTAGTATTTACTTCGGTCAAAGATTGGATCGTAAAATTTCTGACCCCTGGTGAAAGAAGAACAATTTTGGCGTTTATCGGCTTTACAGGAGCGATCGCGGGACTGTTTAATTATTTGGGAGTCTACCGTAATATTGGTATTTGGCTAACTCAGTTCAAATATGATGAATTTGGCTCTTGGGCGGACTGGATTGGGGCTTTAGGTCAAATCTCGATCGCCATTCTTGCCGTATATGTCGCCTGGGCGCAGTATGTAATTTCTAAAGATTTAACTATTCAGCAAAACCGTATTACCCAACAGCAGACAATTGATACTTACTTTCAGGGTATTAGCGATCTGACTTTAAATGAAGAAGGTTTGCTCGAAGATTGGCCACAAGAAAGAGCGATCGCTGAAGGTAGAACCGCATCAATTCTTTCTAGTATTGATGAGAACGGTAAAGCTAAAGTTGTTCGATTTTTGTCTCAATCACGTCTATTGACTCCACTCAAGCGCGATAATCGCCTCGGTAGACCGATGCTCGATGGTAGCGGTGGTTACTCTGAAGATCGTCCCTACGGTACTAGAGTGATCGACCTGGGGGTTATGTTAGCAGGAGCATACTTGGTAGGACAAGACTTACGCTGGACGGATTTAAGCGAAGCCAACATGGTTAGAGCTAATATGAGTCATTGCGATTTGGTTAAAGCCAATCTTGCCCGCACAGTGCTATACGAAGCTAATTTAGCAGGAGCAGACATTAAAGGAACTCGCTTGTTTTACGGTTCGCTCGAAACCGCTACTCCCCGCAGCATCAGTGCGCCACCAAATTACGAAACAGGTCAGTACACGGGGGTTGTCATAGAAAAAGCTAACCTTTCAGGAATCAAAAGAATGAGCGAAGAACAAAGATACTATCTATGTTCCTGGTGTGGGGAGAAATCTCGTTCTACTATACCAGGAGGTTGTGAGGGAATTCCCAACAAATTAGGTAGGTGACACGGTAGTGTTGTCCCCAGAATTAATGAGATCGATTCCAAACACAACCGTTTAAAATAATTTAATCGAGCTATTGCGATCCGAAGGCTACGCGGAGCGTAATCGCAGTAGCCTTGAGCTATAGCTAGTTAACGGTACACCAACACTCTTTATTTGTCCAGACAAAGGAAATCTTTGGTAGATATAGCAATACGTAATATTATTAGGACATTCGTTCCCCGTTACCTGTTACCCGTTACCCACGAGTGATTAGCTTTCATCTTGTCCTAATTTTACTTTGTACGGCTATATGTACTAGTTATTTGAACAGAGGGTCGATCTGCTATCTGTTCTTGCTCTTACCAACTCTTGACTGCCAGAGTAATTGAAAAGGTAGTACCTACCCCAACTTTGCTTTCTACCTCGATTTTACCGCCGTGTATCTCCACAAGATTTTTAACAATCGATAGACCTAAACCATTACCAGGTATACTATCAACATTGCTTCCTCGGAAAAACGGATGGAATAGTCGTTGCTGGTCTGCTTGTGTAATACCAATTCCCCTATCTTTAATTTTAATAACTGCTTGTTCTTTTTCGCATAAAACTACAAACTCAATCTTGCTGCCGTTTGGAGAATATTTGATAGCATTTGATAGCAAGTTAATCAGAATATGATGCAATATCTTTTTATCGATGCAGGTAGCCTCGCAGTTATGGCGACTAAAAAATTCAATAGTTTGCTGTTTATCGTCGCTCAAAGGTTTCGTCTGTGCTACTAACTCTCGGCAAAAGCTAGGTAGATCGATTGGTTTTGGCTCGAAGTCAATTTGTCCAACTTCCGACTTGCCAAAAAATAACATCTCATCTAGCAGCAGGGTAATCTGCTCGACTGCCGTTTGTATATTATCGAGATAGGGTGATTTTTTGTTGTCAGCCCATTTGTTTGCATAGCGTTTTAATAAGCTATTAGAGAATGAAATAATGTTTAGTGAGGAGCGAAATTGATGGCAGAGCATAGAAAGAAAGCGCGATCGCAGTTCGCTTAGTTGCTTTGCTTCTTCTATCGCCTCGAATGTCTCTATCTCTCCTTGGGTGATCTCTATTTCTGACTCGGTTTGCTGTTTGAGTTCGGTAATATCCCAAAGACTCCAGACTCTGCCAATAATTTTGCCGTCTAATCGCTGGGGCTTAGAGTATTGGGCAAAGACTCTATCGTCCTTTAGCTCCAAAATGTCGTAGGTTTCAGCCTCAGATTCTCTAGAAACTTCCCAGACAGAACAGCGAAATACTTTTGGATTTTTAAGCTGGCGATCGAAAAAGTTTTGGCATTCTGATGAGTCTTTTGATAAAACCAGCGAGTCGGGAATTTCCCACATCTGGCAAAATTTTTGATTGTAGCTAAGAACTTCTCCTTCGTAACTAACGGCAATAGTACCATAGGCAGTCGAATCTAAAGTTCCACGCACTAAGGACAAGGTTTTTGCTAGTTCAGATTCTGTCTCTTTAAGTTGAGAAATCTCTTGTTGAAGATTGTCGATCTTACCACTGCCATTGAGGGAATTTACCTCTCGAGTAGGTTTCTCTTGTAATTTGCGGACAAAAACACAGCTAAAGTCTCTACCTTCGTCTTTTACATAGGTAAAGGTAAGCTCTACTGGCAACAATTTACCGCTTCGAGTTTGATGTTGAGATTTAACAACAAGAGAATTTTGCTGACTGAGAGATTGCCATTGTTCTAACCAAGTTTTTTGTGATAAGTCTAGGTCTATATCTAGCAACTTCATAGATAGCAATTCTTGGCGGGAATATTCGAGTTGACGACAGGCAACATCATTAATGTACAGAAAGCCAGCGTCTGACCCTAAACAAAAGACCGCATTTGGGAACTGTTTGACAAGATATTTCGAGAAAAAAAGTTCTGGTTCTAAAAGCTTTGGAGATTCAGGCATTGTTAATTTAAAGAAGGTAACGTTGACCAGTTTGATTCTACTGGCGGTTATTTCAACAATTTGATGGTAAATTCAGCATGAGCTTGAACTGCCTTCGGCTGCGGGGCATCAAGCGCGATCGCAGCAACCCCCGACCACAGCACCGACGGGTTCGTGCAGAGCGACAAACTCACTGGCAACTTATATGCGGGCAAGTCTGTCCCCTTGTAAACGCTGACTTCACCTATCCGAACTGGAATACCGTTGACCTTTTAGTAAATCTCATTTCTTAAGAGTTTTTATCGAGCAAACTTAAACAATAATTTTGAACGGACGAGTTCGAGTATTTACATATATATCTATTCGATCGCATATAAATACATAATCGTACGTGGTTTAAATCAGCTAATAAAATATATATTGCAGAAAACAGAAAGGAAAAGGGATTAGAGGGTTAATTTAGTTTATATAAGTCAAAAGTATATCATTATCTTGCCTCCAAGCTATTGCAATTTTTTTAGATAAGCTAACTCTTGTAAATTAATGTATTTGGAGCTGAACTGGTTATTTACTAAGACTTTAGTAATTGAGGTCGCACCATACTACTAGTTTTGTTTAAATTGCAATACAATATTAGATCGATCTAGATCGAACTTAAAATAGAAAAAGTAATACAATTTAAAACTAAATTTTTATCATTATTTTAGAGATTGGCAAGCAGAGATGAACGTAATTTCCCTAGAGAAAAATGTGACTATTGCAACTGATGTCAATCTGCTAACTCTTATAAAATATTTTTAAAGTTAAGCTAGAAAATTAGCAGCAGTTAGTAGATATGTCAATCGAGGTGATTGAAGGCACGATAGTAAAATTACCAGGCTTTATTAATGCCAATATCCGTAATTTGGATTAGGAATAGGTAACTAACTATGCCCAGTCGAGAGTGTTGAAGAGTTTTACGCTGTTTTTTAAAATTCTCTTTTTTAGAGAACATCTGCTCAAAAGAACGCTCTTCTCTTCTCCCCTACGATGAGCGCAATCGCGCTCATATTTATAACCTTATTTATAGACATTAATAAACCACACTCAGCACCGCCTCTATCTAAAGGAATGCCAATGATAAACGCTTATTATTTGTCGCTAAATATTTCAGTAGCAGCACGGCTATAACTCGCCGATTTGCTTCTGGAGCGACCCAGGAGTGTTGTATATCTAATACAAGAAACCTAATGTCATTCGCAATTATTATATCGCCGATCGATTTGGCTTGCCAGTTTTGATATTTTTGCCGAAGTTAAAAAACCCCAGAAATTTTGTCTAACTCCAAGAGCTTCTTTTCTTGAGACGGCATTGCACAGTTATGGGATGATTTAACAAAACCAAAGACAAATTAGTCCCCAAGTCCCCAAGTCCCCAAGTCCCCAAGTCCCCAAGTCCCCAAGTCCCCCCAAACCCATCCCTTTGTGATGCAACGCCGTTTTTATTTTTATGCGGGCTATCCTACGGTTATGAGCGCGAAATGGCGTTGGCACTAGAAAAATATTTTACATTGCGTTACAATAGATTAATGTACGTTTGTATCCATTTATAGGATGAGTTTTGAGTACTATTATCGGCAGCATTTAGAAGCTAAAAACTTCGATGCAGCGATGAAATCGGCTCTAACAATAAAGCGATCGCTCTATTAAAAACAGCATCGGATGCTGGTTTTAATAAGGTAGTCAATCTTGTTATTAGCCGAGTAAATAGCGAGCTAATGACACCCATACTCCAGAGAAATCTAGAAATAATGGAGATTCATTTTGATACTCTTAAGGATGTAATTGTTGTTGAAGCTCCCTGCATAAAGTCGATCGGGGATGAGCCTTGTCTTGCTTAAGCTTATTGATGTAGCTTTTGCTGTTTGGCTGTAAACCTGTTAGGTAATGTCTAAGAGTATTTTTACCGCGGAATGCGGTCAGCCATTCCCCGCCTTGAAAAGGCGGGGAATGGCTGACCTTAAAGGGCGATCGATACTTGCAAATCTACTGTATTCTGAAAAACCTCATCGGTCTTTCATCATCTAAATCTTGCACGATAAATAATTTTTATGAGGGAATAAAGTAGGGACACCTTTAATTTATCAATGCCAATTTTTGATTAGCATCCTTAGTCGTAAGACAAAAGTTCCGATGTTAACCAAGTCGTGCAGCGCATTGTGCCTCACGTTACAGCTCGAAAGCTGTGCCTACATTTAACCCCATAAATACGAAAACCGCTATAAATCGATCTCTATGTGCCTTATCTTTCTACCTTTAGATGGATATACTTACGGCTAGTTTAACGATAAATTTTCTTTATCTCTACAAGCTCCTGGCTTATCAAAGTTAAGTGGTTTTGTGAATTTTTTTAAATAAATCTTCATAAAAATCCTGAATTAACTTAAGAAGAGTAAGGACGTTGTGTGTCCGCTGCATAATCGTATTATTCAAACAAGACTTTTCTATTTCACATTTTTCCAAAGTTAAAGGCAACTCATGTCAAAAATTCTAGTCATTGAAGACGAAGCACGTACCCGCGATATGTTTCGAGACTGTTTAGAAGCTGAGGGGTTTCAAACTCTTGGAGCTGAAGATGGTTTAGCTGGCATCGGGCTAGCACGACAACATCTTCCTAATCTGGTGCTTTGCGACATTATGATCCCAAAACTCGACGGTTACGAGGTTTTGAGCCAGCTACGCAAAGTTGCTACGACTGCAACTATTCCTTTTATTTTTGTTACTGCTAAAACAGGAAAAGCCGATTTCCGCAAGGGAATGTCGCTAGGAGCTGATGATTATCTTACTAAGCCTTCAACAGTAGAAGACTTACTAGAAGCGGTTTCGGCTCGACTAAAAAAATATGCTATATTAGAGAAATACTATGCTAGCAACCAATCGGCAGAAGCGACTGTAGCCTCAAGAGTTCCAGAAGCCCAGACTGATTTGCTTTTTCCGAGTGTTTCAGAGCTTAGTGAAGTGTTCGAGTTTATCGAAGCTAACTACAATAAGGGAATTACTTTGTGCGATGTAGCTAAGGCAGTAGGTTATTCTTCTGCTTACTTAACAAATAGAGTTAAACGAGAAACAGGTCGTACAGTAAACCGCTGGATTATTGAACGTCGTATGGCCCAAGCACTTTTCTTACTCGGCAGTACTAATCAATCAGTAGAACAAATTGCTACTGCGGTTGGGTATCAAAATACTTGTCATTTTTTCCGCCAGTTTCGTCAATATCAAGGAACAACTCCTCAAGCCTGGAGGAAGAAGCATTAAAAAATAGGCGAAATTGAAAGGGGTGACGGGAGAGAATCGAAAACCCGATCCTCAAATTAATCCAATTTGATTCGGTTTTTTCTCAAGGCTTCTTTAATAGCCTGAACGTTTAGGTACTTAATATCTTCTACTGCATATTCATTGACTACCAACTCGTTCTCAGGGGTTATCAAACCAACATAGCCATCTTTTAAGACGTACTCTTGTAAGGATTGGGCGAGATGTAATTCTTGGAGAGTAATAGGAATTAATTCGCAATAAGAACCGTTTCTAATAAATGCGTAGGCTATAATATCTTCAATAAAATATTTTTCGTTTATGTTGTAAACAACCTTCCACCCAGAATTTGCTGAGACTAATTGCTCTAGAGTATATAAATTATCAAAATCACTTTCTGCACCAGCCCTTGTCATTTTTGTAAAAGTTAAAGATCGCATATAGCTATAATATTTCCCAAATAAGTAGTTAGGTAAAGTTAAATATAAAAAGTTCTAATCGATCGTACCTATTTCACGACGATTTTGCATCCCTCGTATGACTTTCATCATCAAATCATACTTATTATTGAATATTTGCTCTGTAATTGAAACTCGCTGATGCTGAGAGAACTTTTTATTCGGGCTTGTGAGATCGATTTCATAGTTTGGGAGTTGATGCCACTGTGTTTCTATCGAATTAAGATTGAAGCAATGAGGTAACAAAAACAATAATCTTTGTTCTGCCCAATGTTTCCAAAAGGCACAAACCTCTCTACTCTTATGTATAGAACTATTATCCTGAACCACCACTGTTAGTTTTGCTATTTGTTGGAATAAAAAGTCTAGCTTGTGTGCGATCCTATCCGTTACTTTGATATAGCTCATACTCGTAAAACCATCTTGGGGTAAACCATATTCCAAATTTCCCACTTGCCACAAACCCAAAATGCTAATTCTTGTACCATATTTTTAACGAGTGGGCTTCCATTACTTTTTGCTGGTTAGAGAGACCCCGCCTTAAAAAGACGGGGCTTCCTCTAACTGCGTCAATTTGACTATAGCTTAGGCTGTTAGAGCTGCCAAGTGGCTGTACTATGCGCGAAGGTGTTTTTAAAGATTTTTATTTAATAGGAAGCTAATCCTCAAGGGATTCTAACCCGCACATAGTACGGCGACTCATAAGAAAATCTTCGATAGATAGGGCTAGGCACGCTGAGAAGTAATGCTTCGGACAGTAACCAAATATATACAAAATATTGCTTCATCCAAATATTTTAAGTCGATAGTTCTTTCTGCTGCGTTTATTCAGGAGATCTAAATTAGGTTGTTTAATTTTTTTTAAGTTGTTTATTTTGCTTTTTATTGTTGCTCTGTAGATTTTCACCGAACGGCACGGATGTCCCCAAACGTAGACCGCAATTTATAAAAAAATCCTCAATGCGAAGCTGTGTTACGGGCTGCGAAAGTTGACTACCTCTATTCGTAATGCTTTAGGAGTTTACGCCTCGTGGAAAGCACGCTGCCGGTCGCACTGTTTTAATATTCTTTAAAGAGCGATCTCGATTTTTATTTACGACTTCTTGCTTGATTCGAGCTAAGGGAATAATGTTATAAATTTGTTTTTCTCGATCGAGACAGGCTTACAACAGCTTTCCAAGTCTTTTTTCCACTTTGGTTTTATTCTTTCAGTGGCTGGATGGGAATCATTTAGAATTAGCATACGATCGCGGTATTTCTTTAGGAACAACCCTACCTAGCCTCTGTCTTGAAGGTTTAATTATCGTTGCAGGCTGTATTTTCATGGCAAATAAATATTTAAGTAATTTATAATACATTTATGCCTCGAATATTTAGTCTGAGCATATATACTCAATTTTGAGTTCTTAGCTTGGTGTTTACTTTTCTAATTTACTCAACTTTACTTTTAATAATGCAGGCATTTTTCACTTATTCTTCAGCTTTTCTATCTTATATTTAATTATAATCATTTGCTTAATAACAAAATTTCAAAAACCAATATTTAGGCAACTGTATAGGCTATTGTGCCTTTAATTTACTAATTGAAACCGATAGGCAAACAGAGAGAAAACAATCGCACTTTGTGCTATCGTCAGACCAAAGGAAATAGCAACTTTTCTCTTCATTTAAAAATAAGAAATTTAGATACACATTTGCTCAACAGCTAGCTTTGTTAAAATAAGCTTATTTTAGCAAAGCTATTAGCTATTAACGAGAAGAGTTAAAGTTTTTTTCTATCTTGAAAAGTCAAAATTTGCTTTTAATTCTAAAAGCGTTCTGGCAAAAGCTAATAGCTGAATCAATCGAAGATGAAGCATTTTGTAGGAGTAAGATTCAACGGTTTGCTATTGTCTGTTGTAGTTATAGCAATCGGGGATGGTTCGGTGAAAAACTCTCTGTTCTTTCTTACCGCGGAATGCGGTCAGCCACAAGCCCCGCCGACTTGCTCCGTCCACAGGTTGAGTCAACCTCGCCGTGGGCGGTGCGCTTTTCAAGGCGGGGAATGGCTGACCTCAGTGTACGATTTGGCTCTGTGGTTTATTCAAAAAGTTTTTACAAACGATCTCCGAACGCTATATAATTATCTTTTTAAGTATCTATCTTAAAGCATTGCGATCGCGTTTAAAAATCTAAAAACATTGCCCAAAATTAGTCTAACTATGTGGCACGGAAGCTTAAAGTTACCTCAAGCTTCCGCCGTCCACCCGTAGGGCAATGTGCGCGATAAGTAATTTGGCTTTGTGCTAACTCTCCGTCAATAGCTAACTATAGTTTTGCTCTTAGGCGTTATAATTAGCGATCGACGGACTGTCAAACAAAGGGATGCTTATGACATCGAGAAGTCTACATCCATGGCACTAAGCATTTCGCCACTGGGTTCTTGAGGATACAGTTCAAAAGCGACGTTTGCCCCATCTAAACCAGCTCCTTGTAAATATTCCCCGCCATTGTCACTATATAGAGCATCGACATTCTCTATTTCAATAACTAGACCATTACTTATAAGATCTGGGAAAACGCTCTGGATCTGTTCAAAGTAGGCTTCTGAAACTGATACAGAAATTGTCAGATCGTTACCAGCAACTTCACTCGCCTCAATTTGCATACCATCTTCAGGAGGCATCGCCATTAAGGAATCTTCGCCCATGTCATTAAGCCCTGCGGTTGCTTCTGATTCTTCAGGTGTTGGTTCAGTAACATCCTCGCCCAAATCGAGCAGTTCGTTACGTGCCGTCTCAGCAACGATAGAGTGACCGAGCGCAGTTGGATGGAAGAAGGGGTCGATGAATAGTGTCGCGTGCTGCACCGCTGGATCTTCCCCAACGATCGCCTCATTGTATTCTATAGGTTCACCAGTTAGCGGTGTTTGGCTGCTCAATACTGGTTCATCCACGTTAACGAAGCCGTAAGCCCCTGGCTCTTCTGCGATCGCGTCGAACAGTGATAGAGTATCTAAAATCTCGACGTTCGCACCTGATTCCGCCTCGTAAGCGTCTAACGCAGCCGTCAAACCTTGATTGTAGCCTTCGACCACTGGACCGAAGAAACCTGGTTCGACACCTAGAATAGCCTGGAACTCAGGATCGCTGAAGATTGGTGCTAGTTCGACTGGTGGAACAAGCCCAACTAGGAAGTTTTCTGCACCTAACTCTTGCAGTTCAGCAATACCGTCAACGGTCGCTTGAATCGATTGCTGTGCTGCTTCTTCTGGCGCAACGCCTTCCTCTGGAGGCAAGGTTAAGTCATTACCACCGAAGTTAACGACCACTAAGTCATCTTCAGTAAACGTACCGTAAGTTTCCTCAAAGGTGTCAACTTGACCTGCGAAGGTGTTTAACTCGGTAGCCTCGCCAAACGGATCGGTTGGGTTAAATAACTCACGAGCTGTGGCATCGAGATAGCTGAAGTTAGTGTCCTGCTCCGCGTAATCTTCCACACCCAAGATGCGTGCGAGATAGTCTGTCCAGTTCAAGCCATCGGTAAAGTTACCCTCAGCAGAATAAGGCGCGACATCGTAGGGCGGATTTGCACCAGTACTTTCTGCCACCGCGTTCTTACCGAACTCACCGCCGTTCTCAGTCAGGCGATCGCCAAACACGAACAGGTCATCAACTATGTAGCTATCTTCACCGTCTGATAATACTGGTTCTTCGCCTTCTGCTGGTGTATACACGCCGAAGAACGGGTCGAAGTAGTCAGCAAACGGATTACCCTCAGTAATAACGGGCGCGATTGGATCGACTGGACCTGGAATCAGTACGGTCGGCTCGAAACCTGGCAGCGAAGTGGGGTCATTTGGATCGAAGTCTCCCGCCTCAAAGCCATCTGGGGGAGGCATGGTCGGATCGAAGCCCTCCGTTGGATCGAAGCCAGGTATTTCTGTTGGCGCACCGTCCTCTGGGGGGGCAGCAACAGCAACCTCAGCGTCATCAGGTAGATCGACACCCTCGCCCGCTTCCGCTTCTGGCGCTGGTAGACCATCCGCTGGTGCTTGGGGTTCTAGCATTGGATTGCCTGGAGTTGGGCGATCGGCTGTGATTTGTCCCGCGTCAACTGGATCTTCATTGCCTGCTAGCGGTTGTTCCTCGCCTAAAGGCGGTTCGCTATTGTCACAAACAGATTCTTCACCTGACCCTTCTGTTGGTAAGTCACCCGTTGTAGCAACAAGGACTTCTGCGTCGTCGGGCAGATCTACGCCTTCGCCAGCGTCGGCTTCTGGCACTGGCAGACCATCCGCTGGAGCTTGTGGCTCTAGCATTGGATTACCTGGAGTTGGGCGATCGGCTGTGATTTGACCTGCATTAACTGGGTCTTCATTGTTTGCTAGCGACTCCTCACCTAAAATACTGCCAATTGTGGCATCTTCTCCCCGCAAAGGTGGTTCTCCCGAAGGTGAGTCTCCTTCAGAAGGCAAACCAGGTACTTCAGTACTTGTTCCTTGAGATATTTCACCACCAGGACCTCCCTCTGTTGGGATTTCTGGAGCGTTCGCTAGTGCTTCTTGGCGACCTGGAGTATCGGGCAGTTCGTTTTCACCTTTAAAGGTACGTTCGGAGATTTCGACGTAGTAGTCGGCAGCGGGATTGCCACCCGCCTGAGTTACTAAGCCGTATTGCGGTGGAGTAAGTGTTGGAGGAGTTTTTTGTAGTACGGTGACGCTTTCAACCTCTTCACCATCGGGGCTGAGTCCGTACATCACGTTACGCGCTGCATCGACACCGTAAAGATTACCATCTGGTCCGATCTCGATATCGTTGAGGTTGCTTTGAGTATTAAACAGCGTGGTCGCGCCGTCTGGACCATTTTCTATAGCGTATTCAACTGAATCAAACTTCGGAGTCCAGGTTGCACTGGAGGGGTCTTCGCCGAACAATCCGTCTAATTTTAGTACACCACGCAAGCCTTCGCCGAATTCACCCAATGCCTCAGCAGTTTGTACCGAAAGACCACCACCAGAGGCGACCCACACCGTGCCGTCTTCGCCAATTTCAAAACCATTCGGACCAATAGAAAGAATGCGATCTTCGCCAGTGTTCGGATCGTATTCGATGGTGGAAGGCAAGCCTTCGTAAATTCGTTCTTGACCGCCGTTTTCAAGGTCAATCTTACTAATTGCGCCAGAGTAGCCAGCACGTAGGCTGACCAAACCTGGAATGAACTGGACGGTCAGCGCGTCCTCGACATTAGGATCGTCTGCTGGCGTGCCGTCACCCGATTCGAGAACGTAAAGGTTGCCGTCGGGACCGATTTCCATGCCACGAGGGTTCTTAAGGTTCTCTGCCACAACCTCGTAAGACCACTCGCCAGTTTCACCATCTTGGTCGTATGCTAGCACCTGACCTGCATCGATGGCACCATTATTGATCGCAGCGTAAACCTTGCCTTCGTGAGCAAACACGTAGTTGCCGAAGCGAAACTCTTCGCCCGAAATCTGCTCGCGAGTGCCGTCTGGATCGACCCGAATCAGGTTACTTGGTGGTAGTTCTTCGGTAGGGAGCGTCGGATCGTAAGCAGTACTAGCGTTGACGTATTCAAGGACGTAAAGTGCGCCGTCCTCATCAAAGGTTAGACCATTAATCTGGTCGAAACCACTGGCGTAAATCTGAGGGGTACCACCTGGGACTTCTCCGTTGAAACTGGCATCGCCCTCTGGCTCGGCGACACGCAATACGCGAGCGTAACCATCAGGGTAGGGCAACCCAGTTAGTTCCGAGGCATAGAGTGCGCCATCCGGACCAACCGTAACCGCTGTTGGTACAGACTCATTCTGACGGTTAAAGAAGCCAGCATTACCACTAGAATATTGCGCTGGAAGGTCGAAGATTACATCTTCGTTGCCAGGCACAAAGTCTACTGGGAGACCTTGTTCGTTAGGCGCTCCTGCTATTGAGGGTCCTTGTTCGTTTAAAGTTTCATCCATTTCATTTACTGGGGGAGTTTGTTCGTTTGAAGTTTCATCCATCAGAGGATTTTGTTCGTTTAAAGTTTCGTCCATTTGTTTTATTTAAGATTGTTGGTTTTAAATGTCAGCTTCATGGTTGATAAAACCGATGAAGATCGCACCTTTTACAGAAAACTCGGTAATAATAGATTATTTATTAGCTTAATTGAGCTTTAGACAGCATAAACAAGTCTAATCCTCTGCTTTGGTCTCGGATCCAGTCTAAATATTATGAATTGATATAGTTTGCACTTATCCAGACCAAAGATTGCAGAATCGATAATTGCTGTCTTGTGAGCCTAAATTAGCTTTAAACAGAAGCTACGGTCGCTGTTGATGCGGGTTTGTAGCTCATGCCTTTATTAAATGACTCCGTATTGCCTGCTTTAGCTTCCAGCAATCGCTTAACGTTCATGCTCTCAGCTCCGTAGTCGTGAATTTGCAACTTGCCACGACGCAGAGACTGATTAACGGGCCAGAAAGTAATTCTGTGCTGGATAAACCCTCGAGCATCTGGGTCATTAAAAGCGTAAGAGCAAGGAATGATAACCGTCGGACAACGCTGAGTAAAATCGTCGTCGGGGTAATAAAAGTTTTGCTCGATTAGGTAGTAGTTGTTAAGGTCGTGTGTCCGCAGACTGACTTCTACCTTTTGGTTGTATTCGTCAAGGAAGCTACCTGAATCTATGGCAATTTCTCCATTAGCGCGCAGAAGATGCGCCCAGTCTTCCATATTGCGGAGATCTTTTAGGTATTCAAAACCTAATTCAATGGGAGCGTCAACATAAATAGTGTCAGTATCAATCTTGTAGCGTCCCTGTGCAGCTTCAGTTATGCCAGTGTTGCGCTCCAAAATTGCTTTTAAAGAGCGACATTCGGAAGTGTGGACAGTTTCAATCCCCTGCATAATCATTGGCGTTTGTCGTTTGGGATCGACAAAGCTCAGCCAGTGAAAATAAACTCCTTGTTCGTCTGTTCCTGGTTCGATGTAGTCTGGAGTAAAAAGAAAAACAGGATAAACCTGAAAGTATTTTTTGTACTCAAGCCCACAGTGCCACTCGATTCCGCGAAAGAATTTGTTCTCTATTTTCTTTACGTGGTAGTAAAGATTGTTTTGATACCCAGAGGCAGTGCCTAACCAAGTATTTTCATCAATCTGCTCGATCATGCGACTGTAAAGAGTCCAGTCATCAAGATTCTCTAAGCTACATAAATAGTCAAAAGCCGTTTCGGAAGAAGCAGCAATGTATGCAGATGTAGCAAAGGTATTTTGTTCCATTAATTTATCCTTTGGTTAGTGTCCTTGTGTTGCCTTTTGCAATCTCGCTTTTTTGATGCGTTCCTCTGCTAGTTTCTGAGCAGCCTCAAAATTGGTTATGTCCTGCTGCTGGGCAATATTAAATATTTCTAGCAAGGTGTCATAAATGCCGTTGAGCTGTTTAAAAGCTTTGTCTTCCTCGTAGCCAATCATTTCGTTGTAGACGTTGATCAAGCCTCCAGCATTAATAACGTAGTCGGGACAGTACAAGATTCCTTTTGATTTGAGAAGTTTGCTGTCTCGCTGTTCATTTTCAAGCTGATTATTTGCAGATCCAGCAACAATTCTCGCTTTAAGTAGAGGAATAGTTGAATCGTTTAAAGTTGCTCCTAAAGCACAGGGAGAATAAACATCAACATCGAGACTATAAATCTCGTCGAGAGCTACAGCTGTGGCTCCGTAAAGACGCTTCATTTCTAAGGTTCTTTCTGGATTAATGTCAGTAACAAAAAGAGTTGCCCCCTTTTCATGCAGAAGCTTGCACAGATTGCTGCCAACATTTCCTAGTCCTTGAACAGCTACCTTTAACTCGTCAAGTCTTTTTTGTGATTTAAACTTTACCGCTGCTTTTATTCCATATAAGACTCCATATGCTGTTATAAGAGCAGGCCCTCCAGATACTTCCGATGTTCCAACAACATACTTGGTTTCCTTACAGATTTCGCGAACGTCGTCAGCACAAAGATTTACATCCTGTCCAGTAACAAAACGTCCGTTCAATCTGTTAACAAAGCGTCCATAAGCTCTTAAAAGCTCGCTAGTTTTAGCCTGTGGGTCGGCAATAATCACGGCTTTAGCACCACCAACGGGAATGTTGGCACAGGCTGCCTTGTAGGTCATACCGCGACTAAGGCGAAGAACGTCTTTTAGAGCGTCGGCTTCACTAGCATATGGCCACAAACGAGTTGCTCCCATAGCAGAACCCAAGCTCGCATCGTGAATCGCAATTATTGCCTTTAAATTTTGTTCTGGGTCGTGGCAAAAAAGAACTTGTTCGTGACCCATTTGTGTAACGGTTTCAAAAAGCTCCACGTTGCTCTCCTTGTACACCTGATTCAGCTAACGCTTGGCTGTTATTAGTACTCATTAAGATTAAGATTATTAGTCGTTATAGGTAAGGAAATTTAAGCTTTCGACAATTGAATCACGAAAAAATTACCTAGCTTTTCCTATTTTTTTATTGTCAATAAACCTCACTTCCTATCTTGATTTCTTCGAGTAAGATCGGGTTGACCTAATTTTTTATGTCTAATCCCAATTCTTTAAAGTTCAAGCAAGGTAGTAGTTTACGAGTAGAATTCAAGAAATACGTCACTGTTCTTTTCTGAAACCAACCTCAAAAATCTACCCTTTTTTTAAGTTACAGGATGTAACAGGCCATGCCAATCAACTATCTTTTGATAGAGTGATGATTTTTTAGGTGAACGACCAAACAATTTAGTTAAATTTACTTATATAGATCGATAAGCTGGCATCACTCGATCGAGTCGGGCCAGCTTATGCGGAATCTCACCAGGCGCGGGTATCCGTTGGGGGATGCCGAAGGGCGATCGCGCGGATATTGCGCTGTATGCACTTTAAAAGAAACATCGTCGAAGACGACTGGCAATAGCTTCGCCATTCGTGTGTCAGTATTGAGCGTCTTTTTAAGAACTATTAATTGTTATTGCCTTCGATCGCTTTAGGCTTTTGACAAGAGCGATCGCACCGACTTGCCCCCTTGCCCAGCAAAAAAGTAAACCTCTAAGGCTGGGCATCAATAGCGTGTGGGTCACTAACCCAATCTCTAATGTTCCAGTTTTGGAGTACTACTTTTCCCAAGGCTTAGACTAACGGGAATGAAATTTGCTCTTGTTTCTTTTGCTGGCTGCTAGATTTAACGCCCTGAGTGCTGAGACTCTTGTTACGTCCTTTGGAAGGTGCAAAGCGTGTAGGATCGATAGTGACATCTATAACCATTGGACCTGTTGCTGCCATCGCTTTCTCTAGAGCTTCTTCAAGCCCTGCCTCCGCTTCAACGCGGATACTTTCAGCACCCATACCGCGAGCAATAAGGCTAAAATCCGTGTCTGGTAGTTTGGCATCTGCTCCTTTCATACCTAAAAGAGCCATCCCCTGATTACACATATTGTAGTAAGCATCGTTAAGAACGATCCAAACGGTAGGAAGTTGATATTTAACGGCTGTACTGACTTCGCTATTCATCAGCATCGCCCCGTCACCAACGATTGCTACGGCTTTACCGTTACGTCCCACAGCAGCACCAATAACGCCAGTAACGTTGTGTCCCATCGAACCGACTCCAGTACTAACTCGATAGCGGTTGGCTTGGGGAAACCTCAGCATATTAGTTGTCCAGGTAAAGGAATTTCCACATTCAGACAAAACAACTGCGTCACTGCCGTCTACTACGACACGCTGAATTGCATTCATCAGAATTTCTGGTCTAACTAAGTCGCTATCAGCAGGAGTAATTTCGTTCTGTTCGGGATTAGGTAAGACGACATTTTCTTTATTTCCTTCTGGAAAGTACTCTAGTAACGCCCGAACAAAGCTATTAGCATCGGAAATAATTGGGAATGTTTCGGCAAAGGGAAAAGCCACTCCTGGTACTTTTGGATCGACATCAACGTGGATGAACCCTTTAGCGGGAATCATATCCTTGCTCCAAAAGGAAGTTGGTTCGCCCAGGCGAGTTCCTAATACCAGAATGGTTTGGGGCGAGTAGTCCTGCATATAGTTCATTACAGATTCGTGTCCGCCCAAACCCGTTACACCTAAGTACTGGGGATGGTTTTCAGGGAAAATGCCCTTACCGCGAGGAGAACACATGACGGCAGCTCCCGTTTTTTCAGCTAGTTCGCGGATTGCTGCTGCTGCGGATCGCGCACCAAAACCAGCCCAAATTGCAAAACGCCCTTCAGAAAGTAATTTTGCTGCTGTCTCTACCGTTGCTTTGCTCGGAACAGGAAGAGCAGGTTCGGGGTTGACCTGTGGGATAGGAGTTTCAATAGGAGCAGACTGAACCCCTGTAGGAATACTAATATGAGCTACAAACCCGCCTGGCTGTGCCACACCAAGAGCCAATCTACGGGCAATTTGGGGAAGCTGCTGAGGAGATTCGAGAACTGTAGCGTAGTTAAACAAAGCACCAGAAGTAAAGATACCGCCTTGAGGAAGTGTATAGTCGCTCGTCTCCTGAATTGCCCAGCGTCCGCGCTGTGGAGCCGAACTACAGGCAGAAAAATAAATAATTTTAGCTCCCTCGTCTCGTGCTGCTAAAAGTCCCGTAAGAGCGTTAGTAATGCCTGGACCTGCGGTAGTAAAGACGACAATCGGGCGATCGCTTGCAAAGTGAGCCTCAGCAGCAGCAAAGGCTGCTCCTGATTCATGACGGCAGTGTAGGACATCAATAGTAGGGCTATTAGATAAAGCACCCCATACTGTAGCCATTGCACCTCCAGATACGCCAAACGCTTCGCTAACTCCCAATTGTTCCAACACTTTTACAAGTGCCTGGGCGACAGAAAGCTGGGGAATCTCCTTACCGTCTTGAAAGTGAGAGGCGATCGCGCTTTGGTCATTACCGTTTCCATTGGCATCCTTGTTGCCATTTATTGAGTTTGGTCGAATCAAATTTTTAGTCATTGCTTTTACCTAATTACCGAGGGGAACAGTGTGGCGATCGAGTCATAGCCAGAAAATGATGTTTATTAAAAGGGATATACCAGAGTCGCACTGACAACTAAGCAATGCGACCCTGGTTAACCAGAGCGGTGAACAGTACCCCGTGCTAAAAACGGGGTACTGTTCACTTCTTTAAGTTTGAGCTAACTGAGCAGTCATCTTAGACAGCTGCTTCGTCAGAGGCAGCATCAAAGGGAATCTCAACCTCGTTAAACTGCAATCCACCATCTTCGTTGAGCTGAGGACCGCCAAAATTACCAACGCCAAGCGCATAATTACCCTCGCCGTCGAAGATTTCGATTTCACCGATGCCTGGAATCTGGAGCTTACCGTTCTCAAATTGAACAGCCATATCGCCAGGTACTTCCTCGCCATCTTCGCTAGCGTCAGCGAAACTACTAAGCAGAGGATCTGTGTCGCCATCTTCGTTGAAAAGATTTACTTGACCAAAACCAGAAATCTCTAGTCCCTCTTCATTGAGCTTGACAGGACTGCCATCAATAGGCAGCTCTAATCTATCTTCTTCGCTAATAATTTGAAGATTGCCGACACCAGATATTTCTAGCTCTCCGTTATCGTTAAGTTTTACGGGGATATCCTCTCCACTAATATAGCTTCCACCTTCAAAGGCACTAAAGTCCCAAGAAGATCCACTAAGCGCATCACCTAATTCAGGTGCTTCACCCGTCATTTCAGGTGCTTCACCCGTCATTTCAGGTGCTTCACCCATCATTTCAGGTGCTTCACCCATCATTTCAGGTGCTTCACCCATCATCTCAGGTGCTTCACCCATCATCTCAGGTGCTTCACCCATCATTTCAGGTGCTTCACCCATCATTTCAGGTGCTTCACCCATCATTTCAGGTGCTTCACCCATCATTTCAGGTGCTTCACCCTTCATCTCAGGTGCTTCACCCATCATTTCAGGTGCTTCACCCATCATTTCAGGTGCTTCACCCTTCATTTCTTCAGGCATCTCACCCATCATTTCAGGTGCTTCACCCTTCATTTCTTCAGGCATCTCACCCATCATTTCAGGTGCTTCACCCTTCATTTCTTCAGGCATCTCACCCATCATTTCAGGTGCTTCAGGAATATCGGAGTTGTCTGGTGCATTTTCTAAAGGATTATATTCGTTAGGATTGCCACCAACAGGATTACCACTAGCTTCAGAATCGACACCAGGAATTTCTGGATTACTCAGAGAAATGTCATCATTGCTAGCAACGTCATCATCACTGACAAACCATTCGCCATTTTCATCTCTGACCACATATCCGTCAGCGTCACCGATAGCAAATGGACCTTCATCAGGAACTCCTGAAGATTCACCACCAAACGGATTACCACCAGCACTATCGTCGCCCGAAGGAGCGCCACCGCCGAAACCGCCAGCACCGCCACCAAACGGATTACCACCAGCACTATCGCCTGAAGGAGCACCACCGCCGAAACCGCCAGCACCACCCGAAGGAGCGCCACCAGCACTATCGTCGCCTGAAGGAGCACCACCGCCGAAACCGCCAGCACCGCCGAAGGAAACATTAGGCTCGTCCCCTTCTATGAAAGGATTTCCATCTTCAATAGGATTAAAATTAGCAAAAGGGTTGCTATTAGGAGCACCGCCTTCAGAACCGCCCATTAGTGGAGCAGCATCATTCTCACTTGAAGCACCGCCGCCGAAACCGCCAGCACCGCCACCAATGTTACCAAAGATGTCTTCCGCGCCTTCAACTCCAGGAATGTCCAGCAGTACACCAAAGGGGCTTGCCGCCAATAATTCGTTTAAATCCCCACTGCCCATTTGACCACCGCCAAAATCGCCAGTACTATCGCTTCCATCAGCACCACTGCCTTCAGAACCGCCCATTACTGGAGCAGCATCGTTCTCGCTTGAAGCACCGCCACCAAACGGATTGCCACTGTCTTGAGCGTTTTCAAAAGAGCTGAAGTCATATGTGTATGCGGGGTTTACATCTGTAGTGCTTTCGTCAGCACCATCGCCGAAACCACCAGCACTATCGCCTGAAGGAGCGCCACCGCCGAAACCGCCAGCACCGCCACCAAAAGGATTGCCACCAGCACTATCGCCTGAAGGAGCACCACCGCCGAAACCGCCAGCACTATCGCCTGAAGGAGCGCCACCGCCGAAACCGCCAGCACTATCGCCTGAAGGAGCGCCACCAGCACTATCGCCCGAAGGAGCACCACCGCCGAAACCGCCAGCACCACCGCCAAAGGGATTGCCACCAGCACTATCGCCTGAAGGAGCGCCACCGCCGAAACCGCCAGCACCACCGCCTGAAGGAGCGCCACCGCCAAAACCACCAGCACTATCGCCTGAAGGAGCGCCACCGCCGAAACCGCCAGCACCGCCACCAAACGGATTGCCACCAGCACTATCGCCTGAAGGAGCGCCACCGCCGAAACCGCCAGCACCACCGCCAAACGGATTGCCACCAGCACTATCGCCTGAAGGAGCGCCACCGCCGAAACCGCCAGCACTATCGCCTGAAGGAGCGCCACCAGCACTATCGCCCGAAGGAGCACCACCGCCGAAACCGCCAGCACTATCGCCTGAAGGAGCGCCACCAGCACTATCGCCTGAAGGAGCGCCACCGCCGAAACCGCCAGCACCACCGCCAAAGGGATTACCACTGTCTTGAGCGTTTTCCAAAGAGCTGAAGTCGTATGTGTATGCGGAGTTGGCATCACTAGTGCTTTGGTCAGCACCACCGCCGAAACCGC
The DNA here is from genome assembly GCA_965214815.1 of Waterburya sp. Taxonomy (GTDB): domain Bacteria; phylum Cyanobacteriota; class Cyanobacteriia; order Cyanobacteriales; family Xenococcaceae; genus Waterburya. Next base: position 3,934,922 of record CBDCCL010000002.1, on the reverse strand, counting down.
CAGCACCGCCACCAAACGGATTGCCACCAGCACTATCACCTGAAGGAGCGCCACCGCCGAAACCGCCAGCACCACCGCCAAACGGATTGCCACCAGCACTATCCCCTGAAGGAGCGCCACCGCCGAAACCACCAGCACTATCGCCTGAAGGAGCGCCACCGCCGAAACCGCCAGCACCACCGCCAAACGGATTGCCACCAGCACTATCGTCTGAAGGAGCGCCACCGCCGAAACCGCCAGCACCACCGCCAAACGGATTGCCACCAGCACTATCGTCTGAAGGAGCGCCACCGCCGAAACCGCCAGCACCACCGCCAAACGGATTGCCACCAGCACTATCCCCTGAAGGAGCGCCACCGCCGAAACCACCAGCACTATCGCCTGAAGGAGCGCCACCGCCGAAACCGCCAGCACCACCGCCAAACGGATTGCCACCAGCACTATCCCCTGAAGGAGCGCCACCGCCGAAACCGCCAGCACCACCGCCAAACGGATTGCCACCAGCACTATCGTCTGAAGGAGCGCCACCGCCGAAACCGCCAGCACCACCGCCAAACGGATTGCCACCAGCACTATCCCCTGAAGGAGCACCACCGCCGAAACCGCCCATTACTGGAGCAGCATCATTCTCGCTTGGAGCATCGCCACCAAAGGGATTACCACTGTCTTGAGCGTCTTCAAAAGAGCTGAAGTCATATATGTATTTGGAGTTAGTATCTGTAGTGCTTTGCTCAGCCTCACCGCCGAAACCGTTAACGCTGTTACCTATTTTACCGTCTTCCATAGAACTCATGTCTTCTGTAAAGTTTACATCCGTAGCACTTTGCTCAGCCTCACCGCTGAAGGGGTTGCCACTACCAAAGCTGCCACTACTTTGTTGACCACTGCCGAAGGGATTACCACCACCGAAGGAAATATTAGGTTGGTCTCCTACAACAAAAAGATTAAAGCTAATAGAGGGGTTAGTATTATTTTCGCTTGAAGCACCGCCAAAAATGTCAAAAACTTCTTGGGCGCGGTCGATACCTGCATTGTCTGACATACCACCAAAGGGGTTTGCCTCTAGTAATTCGCTTGAATCGCCATTGCCCATTTGACCATCGCCGAAACCTTCAGTGTCGCTACCGAAAGGATTGCCACTCATTTGAGTATCTTCCATAGAACTCATGTCCTCTTCGTAGTCGGCATCTGCATCACTTTGGTCATACTTACCGCCAAGATCTTCAGTGCTTTCATCCGTATGAGTATCTTCCATAGAACTCATGTCCTCTTCGTAGTCGGCATCTGCATCACTTTGGTCATACTTACCGCCGAGATCTTCAGTGCTTTCATCCGTATGAGTATCTTCCATAGAACTCATGTCCTCTTCGTAGTCGGCATCTGCATCACTTTGGTCATACTTACCGCCAAGATCTTCAGTGCTTTCATCCGTTTGAGTATCTTCCATAGAACTCATGTCCTCTTCGGAGTCGGCATCTGCATCACTTTGGTCATACTTACCGCCAAGATCTTCAGTGCTTTCATCCGTTTGAGTATCTTCCGTAGAATTCATGTCCTCTTCGTAGTCGGCATCTGCATCACTTTGGTCATACTTACCGCCAAGATCTTCAGTGCTTTCATCCGTATGAGTATCTTCCATAGAACTCATGTCTTCGGAGTGAGCATCTGTATCACTTTGGTCATACTCACCGCCAAGATCTTCAGTACTCTCGTCCGTTTGAGCATCGCTGAATGAAATATTAGGTTTATTTCCTACAACTAGAAGATTAAAATTTGCAAAGGGGTTGCCATTGGAAACACCGCTGTCGACACCGCTCATTACTAAAATACCGTCCTCACCCGAAGGAGCGCCACCGCCGAAACCGCCAGCACCACCGCCAAACGGATTGCCACCAGCACTATCGCCCGAAGGAGCGCCACCACCGAAACCGCCAGCACCACCGCCAAACGGATTGCCACCAGCACTATCCCCTGAAGAAGCACCACCGCCGAAACCGCCAGCACTATCGCCTGAAGGAGCACCACCGCCGAAACCGCCAGCACCACCGCCAAACGGATTGCCACCAGCACTGTCCCCTGAAGGAGCGCCACCACCGAAACCGCCAGCACCACCACCGAAGGGATTGCCACCAGCACTATCCCCTGAAGAAGCACCACCACCGAAGGGATTGCCACCAGCACTATCGCCTGAAGGAGCACCACCGCCAAGGTTACCAAAAATATCTTCCGCGCCATCAACTCCAGGAATGTCCAGTAAGGGACCAAAGGGGCTTGCTGCTAATAATTCGTTTAAATCGCCTTCGCCCTGCATAACGTCTTCAAAAGAGCTAAAGTCGTCTGTGGAGTTGGTAGAATCAGTAGTACTTTGAGGAGCATCGCCACCGAAACCGCCAGCACTATCGCCCGAAGGAGCGCCACCGCCGAAACCGCCAGCACTATCGCCTGAAGGAACACCACCACCGAAACTGCCAGCAGCGCCTGAAGGAGCGCCATCGCCGAAACCGCCAGCACTATCGCCTGAAGGAGCACCACCACCGAAACCGTTTATTGCTGAAGCATCTTCATTCTCGCTTGGAGCATCACCGTTATTCGGTAAAGAAGCCATACCATCACTATTCAAGCTTTCGTAAACCTGGTCGATAACATCTTGACTTGCTGGATCGTCTCCTGATTCGCTATCGGCAGATGCCTCAACCACTCCTTCAAAGTTGTAGTTAGAATCGCTCTTCGATTCATCGCTAACTAAGGAGATATTTCCCTCTCCATCTGTTTCTAAGTAGCGATCTGCATTACCCATAATGTTTGAATTGTCTTCGTCTAAATTAAAGCGATTACCATTGATGCTGTTACCGTCGCCAGTAACGCGATTACTATTACCAGAGATACTGTTGTCGTTACCGCTCGGACGATTACCGTTGCCGCTAACTTCGTTGTTATCTCCTAAACTCCAATTGGCGTTTCCGTCGGTAACAACATTACCGTCGCCAAAGTTCCAGTTACCATTGCCTGAAGTATTGTTGTCGCTACCAAAATTCCAGTTGCCGTTTCCATTAACAGTATTTTGGTTGCCAGTTGGATTTTCTGCCGTATCTGGCATTTCACCTTCACCAACTGGAGTCGGCATAGTGCTACCGCCAGCAAAAATTGGGTTATTGCCGGCTGCGTCTGCTGGAATACCGCCTTCTTCGCCAACGCCTAAAGGATTGCCACCAGTGAGAGGATTATTTTCGCCTTCAAAAATGGAGTCAAAGGGAGTACCGCCTTCCTGGTTTAAATTCCAGTTTCCGTTTCCGTTTATCTGATTGCCGTCCCCAAAACTCCAGTTTCCATTTCCATCAGCGAGGTTATTATCTCCATAAAAGTTGTTGCCATTACCGTTGTCGGTATTGCCAGCACCATTGTCGACCCCACTAAAATCGGCGTTCATCATCGAACCACCTTCACCAAAAGACATTTCTTCAGTGCCGTCAGCAGTTGCATTTTCTACATTATCGCTGTCAGTAAAAGGGCTACCGTCGGTATCAGGGTTATAAGAATTGAAGGGATTATTACTGTTCTCTTCAGGAGCACTATCGCCTTCTGCACTAGGTTGTGTGTCGTCAGAGACGGGAAAGCCTTCTGTAGGAGCAGCACCACCTGCAAAAGGATTATCTGATGGGTCTACGTCTCCAAAAATATCTCCTACATTGTCGAACTCTTCAAATTCCAATAGCTGGTCAAAGGGAGTTCGCATTGGTAAACCACTGTCTTGACCCAAATCATATTCATAACCCTCAGCAGGAGCTAAAGGGTCGCCAAAACCGCTTGCTCCACCTCCTGCAAACGGATTACCGTCGACCTCCGAAGAGTCGCCGCCTGCAATAGGATTACTGCCGTCCGCAAACGGATTTTCACCATTGTCTGTTCCAGCATTCGGAACTGATGTAGGTTCGGTTATCGATCCGTTTAATGTTTCTTCCATAAGTTTGAACTAAATGCCTGTAGAAATTATTGTCAACGCTATCAAATTCCTGCCAGTGCCAATCTCACCGCATCGTACTAACAAAATTGCTAGGCGATCGCCTAGCGACCCTCTGCGCCCTGGCTTATCGCCCTTAAATTAGTAAGTACAATGCAATCAGTAGCAGGTGACTACAAGCGCTTTATAGTTAAGATTTTCATCAATTCTAATTCTTCGTAAGTTTAGAATTGTCAGAATAATGTCAATTTTTTACTTCATTAAAAAGCCTAAGAAATTTTGAGGAAGGAAACAATGAATAATCTTTTGATTGAGATTTCCATTGTTTCGATCTATGTAGCGTAGATAACATGAATAGCAAAATTAATTGCTGCTGTATGTATATTTAGCTAATGTTAAATTAATGCAAAAAAATAGTAATTAAAAAATTAAATTTCGCTTCTGTCTAAGGGTAGATTTGTAACAGAATGATCGTGTAAAATCTAAAGATTGAAACGTATTTTGCGATCTAGAAGTTTGTTAATAAACAAAAAAATTATCAGACTACCCTAAAGAATGTTCATTGAAGTGAAACTAAAGTAATTGTTAAGTTTTAATATATCTGCATTCGCATTATTACTTTACTTTTGCGATGCCTGAAATGAATTTATCAAGTCTAGTAAGAGTACTTGTGTTCTTGTAAAGGAGCAATTGTCACTCTTGTCTTCATAACAGTATTGAAATTTTTTATGACTTTGAATTCTGATTACTATACGACCAAAGGTGGCATTCACGTTTCTCGCTCTGTGGTTGAGATGCAAATGGATGATGCTATAGAATCCGTTCTGTCGTGTCTAGATTCGCAACGGGGAGGTTTATTTGCAAGTAGCTATGAATATCCTGGACGATATAAACGGTGGGCAATTGGATTTGTTAATCCGCCTTTAGAGCTGACGACGCGCGATCGCAACTTTACACTGAAAGCTCTTAACGAACGCGGTAAAATTCTTTTGCCCTACTTAGCCGAATGCCTTGGCGAACATCCGCAGCTTCAACAAGTTTCAGTAGAGGAAGATCGTGTTGTTGGTTGCATCCAGCAGACCACCCAGTTTTTTGCTGAAGAGGAACGAAGTAAGCAACCTTCTGTATTTAGTGTTGTCCGCGAAATTACTCAAACCTTCTACAGTAACGAAGACGAAAACCTGGGACTTTATGGAGCTTTTAGCTACGATTTAGTCTTCCAATTCGAGTCAATTACTAAACATCGCGATCGCGCTGAAGACCAGCGAGATTTAGTGCTATATCTACCTGACGAACTGTTTGTTGTAGACTACTATCTTGCCTCAGCCTACCGATATCAGTACGAGTTTGAAACTAAACATGGCAGTACTCAAGGAATACCTCGTACTGGCGAGTTTATTGACTACCGTGGAGAACGGTTAAGGCCCGAACAAGAATCGGATCACGTACCAGGCGAGTACGCTGAGAAGGTAAAACAAGTTTTAGAATACTTCCGTCGTGGCGATTTATTTGAAGTTGTTCCGAGTCAGAACTTTTATAAATCTGTAGGCGAAGCTTCGCCTACAGATTTATTCCGTACCTTACAGCAAATAAATCCAAGTCCTTACGGCTTTTTGCTCAATCTAGGGGGAGAATACCTAATCGGTGCTTCTCCAGAAATGTTTGTGCGGGTAGACGACAAATACGTAGAAACCTGCCCGATTAGCGGTACGATCGGTCGCGGTGCAGATGCCCTCGGCGATGCTGCTCAGATTCGCCAACTGCTTAACTCTCATAAAGACGCAGCAGAGCTAACGATGTGTACTGACGTAGACCGCAACGATAAGTCTCGGGTCTGCGAGCCAGGATCGGTACAGGTAATTGGTCGCCGTCAAGTAGAGGTTTACAGCCACCTCATCCACACCGTCGATCATGTCGAAGGGATTCTGCGTCCAGAATTTGATGCCTTAGATGCTTTCCTATCCCACGCCTGGGCTGTCACCGTTACAGGCGCGCCAAAACGCTCTGCCATGCAGTTCCTTGAGGAGCGCGAACACAGCCCTCGACGTTGGTACGGTGGTGCTGTAGGCTGGTTAGGCTTTAACGGAGACATCAATACAGGTCTGACACTTCGGACAATGCGACTTAAAGATTCAATTGCCGAAGTGCGGGTAGGAGCAACTGTTCTGTATGATTCAGATCCTGCTGCTGAAGAACAGGAAACCCTCACCAAAGCTGCTGCTCTTTTTCAAACCCTTTGCGATGCTTGTCAAAGCGAGACGGTCAAAACGACCGAAGCTAATATTAGCATTGAAGCTTCCCCCCCCTCTCAACTTCAAAAACGAGTGCTGCTAATCGACTACGAAGACTCTTTCGTACACACTTTAGCTAACTACCTGCGTCAAGCTGGGGCAATTGTCACTACCCTGCGTCACGGTTTTCCCGAATCAGTCTTCGATCGCGAAGATTTCGATCTCGTTGTTTTCTCGCCTGGTCCTGGCAAACCAAGTGACTTTGGCGTTCTTGAAACCGTCATGAGTTGCGTTCGTCGCGAACTGCCAATTTTCGGTGTTTGTTTAGGACTGCAAAGCATTGTCGAAGCGTTTGGAGGCGAACTAGGTACCCTAGATTATCCCCAGCACGGCAAGACATCTCGCATTGACATTGTTGAAGATTCAGCACTCTTTAACAACGTTCCGAAGTCTTTTGAGGTCGGTCGATACCACTCTTTGTTTGCCCTCAAAGACCGTTTTCCAGAGCAATTGAAGATAACAGCACTGTCGGAAGATGGCGTAATTATGGCAATCGAACACAAAAAGGCTGCGATCGCTGCGGTTCAGTTTCATCCAGAGTCAATTATGACTCTTGCTGATGGAGTTGGCTTGTCGATTATTGAGAACGTGATTCAAAGCTACGCTAAATCCATACCAACAAAGGCAGCTATATCTGTTGGCTAATTTGCTTGTTGAGAGTACAAAACTAGCATTTTGGCAAAAAAACAAGAATGACGATTAGCTCGTACTTCTTATAGCTGCACGCACAGACTACTTTTTTCGAGATTATTAAGCTCTTGAATTTTAGAGATGAGTGTTTTAGCAACAGAGCAATAATGGCATCACGAGGATTTAAAAATATTGGCAGCCTGAGCCTGCGTGGGGATCGATTTAGAGAGGAATCAGGGATATCCGCTAAGACCCTATTACACCTATGAGTAGGAGGTAAGTAGTTTATTTCTCGTTCAAAAGTTACTTTCAGCACAAATTAAAATTAGAGCGTTAATCCGCCCTTTAGATAATTCAATAGCTTGCTCAATACAAGCTCAGTAAAATTTTCATTCACTATGCAGATTCGTCGTCGATCGCCTCACCAAGCAGAAAAAGATTACCCAATTGCAGCTTATAATACCGAACCGCGTCACATCCTTGAAAAAATTGTTTGGCAAAAAGAGCAAGAAGTAGCTCAAATGCAGGCTTCCCTAACTCTTTCTGAGCTAAAAAGCCAAGTTCAGGCAGTGCCACCAGGGAAAAACTTTCTGTCAGCTTTACAGCAAAGTCCTAGCCACCCAAGCTTAATTGCCGAAGTAAAAAAAGCTTCGCCTAGTAAGGGGATTATTCGAGCAGATTTCGATCCCGTTAGTATTGCTAGAGCTTATGAACAAGCTGGTGCTACCTGTTTGTCGGTGCTAACAGATAGCCAATTTTTTCAAGGCAGTTTCGACAATTTGGATTTAGTTCGACGCAGTGTATCCTTACCGCTGCTGTGCAAGGAATTCATCATCGACCCCTACCAAATTCATTTAGCACGAGCGAGAGGAGCCGATGCAGTGCTGCTTATCGTTGCCATTTTGAGCGATCGCGACCTACAAGACTTTTTAAACGAGATCCACTCTTTAGGCATGACGGCACTGGTAGAAGTGCATACAGCAGCAGAACTCGATCGCGCCCTGTCTCTATCTAACTTGCGTCTTTTGGGAATCAATAACCGCGATCTTGAAAACTTTACTGTCGATTTAAAAACCACTGAACAATTAATTCAGCAACAGCGCGAACAAATCGAAAGTAAGGGGATAACGGTGGTAAGCGAGTCAGGTTTTACGAAGCGAGCCAATTTAGAACGGGTGGAGCGTGCCGGAGCGCGTGCCGTGCTGATTGGAGAGTCTTTGGTCAAGCAGTCAGATATAGAACAGGCAGTCCGTAAAATTCTGAACGAAGAGACAGTATCAGCACCTTCCCCCTCCGCAGTCACCAAATAATAGCACCTTCATTGTTCGAGGTGCAGGAATTTAATCTTAATTAATTTCCGCAAGGGTTAATCAATATTGAAATTAATAACTAACAGCTACTAATCATACACATGACCTCAATTTCTCAATGCTTTCAAAATTTGCGCGATCGACAGCAATGCGCTCTCATTCCTTTTATCACAGCAGGAGATCCAGACCTGGAAACGACAGCCGAGGCACTACGGACATTAGACCGCAACGGTGCTGACGCAATCGAGCTGGGAGTTCCTTACTCCGACCCCCTAGCCGACGGTCCCGTGATTCAAGCAGCGGCTACCCGCGCCTTACAGAAGGGCGTTAATCTCGAACAGGTATTAAAACTGGTAGAGTCTGTTAGTCCTGACCTACAGGCACCAATCATTCTCTTCACTTACTACAACCCAATTCTAAACTTGGGCATTAAGCCATTTATGGAGCAGATATCCTCTGCGGGAGTGCGAGGGTTAGTCGTTCCCGATCTTCCTGTCGATGAGTCTACTGAGTTACTAGAAACGGCTGCTAGCTTCGGCATTGAAGTTATTTTATTAATTGCTCCGACCTCTTCAGCCGAGAGAATTGAAAAGATCGCTCAAAAGTCTCAGGGATTCATCTATTTAGTTAGCGTTACGGGCGTTACAGGGGTGCGATCGCAGGTTCAGGGACGGGTTAAAGACTTGCTACAGAAGATACATCAAATGACCGATAAACCAATCGGCGTTGGCTTTGGGATCTCTGGCAGCGAACAGGCTTACCAGGTTAAGGAGTGGGGAGCAGATGGGGTCATTGTTGGTAGTGCTTTCGTTAAACGGTTGGCTCAGGGTACACCAACCGAGGGATTACAGGCGATTGAGTCCCTCTGTCGAGAATTAAAAGAAGCGATCGCCATGGAAGAAAAAGTCGTTTCAGCCTAAAGATCTTATCGATCTTACAAGTTTAGGCTAAATGCGTCTCTCGTACACAAAGTTATCAAAAAGCGGGGAACGCGAAAGCGAGATGCCGTCCTTCAAACGATCGGGCATCCTCGCTACGCCCCGCTCAAATCACCGACTCGTTTACAGTGGTGAGCAGTAAAACACAAATTACAAATTAAAGGATAAAAAATGGTCAGTACGCCAGATATTCAAACAACAACACAATCTCGTCCCGACTCAATGGGTCGATTTGGACGGTTCGGTGGTAAATACGTGCCAGAAACTCTAATGCCCGCTCTTGCCGAGCTAGAAACTGCTTTAAAACAGTACCGCAACGAGCCAAGCTTTCAAGCAGAACTACAAGATCTACTACGAGATTATGTTGGTCGTCCTAGTCCTCTCTACTTTGCCGAGCGACTCACCGCTCATTACGCAAAACCAGACGGTAGCGGACCGCAAATTTATTTAAAGCGCGAAGACTTAAATCACACTGGCGCACACAAAATTAACAATGCTATAGCACAGGTACTTCTGGCTAAACGTATGGGCAAACAGCGCATTATTGCCGAAACGGGAGCTGGACAGCATGGAGTAGCTACTGCCACTGCTTGCGCTCGATTTGGGCTAGAGTGCATCGTTTACATGGGCATTCACGACATGGAACGTCAGTCACTTAACGTGTTCCGCATGAAGCTGATGGGCGCAACCGTTGCTCCTGTATCCGCCGGCACAGGAACGCTTAAAGACGCTACTAGTGAAGCAATACGCGACTGGGTAACAAACGTAGAGAATACACACTACATTCTTGGCTCTGTAGCAGGACCGCACCCCTATCCTCAGTTGGTTCGAGATTTTCACGCCATGATCGGTACGGAAACTCGCGCTCAGGCACAAGAAAAATGGGGAGGATTGCCAGATATTCTATTAGCCTGCGTTGGTGGCGGTTCTAATGCGATCGGATTGTTTCATGAGTTTGTTAACGAACAAACAGTGCGTCTGATTGGCGTTGAGGCAGCAGGGGAAGGTGTTGAGACTGATAAACACGCAGCGACCTTAACTAAAGGACGAGTTGGTGTTTTGCACGGTGCTATGAGCTACCTACTTCAAAGTGATGAAGGGCAAGTCATCGAGGCACATTCAATTAGCGCAGGACTGGACTACCCTGGCGTTGGACCAGAGCATAGTTATTTACAAGATAGCGGACGCGCTGAATACTACAGCGTTACCGATAAGCAGGCTTTAGAGGCTTTTGAGCGCGTGTCTAAATTAGAGGGAATTATTCCAGCTTTAGAAACGGCTCACGCTTTTGCTTATTTAGAAACTCTCTGCCCGCAGTTAGAAGGAAGTCCTCGAATTGTTATAAACTGTTCGGGACGTGGAGACAAAGACGTGCAAACAGTTGCTAAATTCTGGAATCTAAAATAGGGAGCATTTAGCACTGAACATTTAGCATTAAACATTGATAAATGCTCAGTGCTTCGATGTCGATCGCGGATACCTTAAAAGTGGTACTCTCTCTTGAAGGTTTCGCATAATAAATGTTGGAATGATAAATGATAAATGAAATTGACTTATGGTAAAAACTGCTCAAAAGCCATCGTCAACGCTTGACTCTTCTGACTGGTCGAGTTTGCTGCAACAATTGTTAGCTGGACAATCGCTTTCAGTTGACCAAGCGACCAATTTGATGCAGGGTTGGCTGAGCGAATCGATTCCACCAGTCCTATCAGGGGCAATTCTAACAGCGTTTCAAGCAAAAGGCGTGTCGGCGCAAGAACTTCTAGGCATGGTTCAGGTTTTGCACTCTCAGTCAGTACGACTTGAAGACTCTTTAACGAATACTTCGACCCTGATTGATACCTGCGGTACGGGAGGAGATGGAGCATCAACCTTTAATATTTCTACAGCGGTTGCTTTTGTAGCTGCTGCTGCTGGATTGAAGGTAGCTAAACACGGTAATCGTTCAGCCTCGAGTAAAACTGGTTCTGCCGATGTCTTAGAAGCTCTAGGTGTAAATCTGAAGGCTGAACCAGAAAAGGTTAAGAGGGCAGTAAACGAAGTGGGCATTACTTTTTTGTTTGCTCCTGGCTGGCATCCAGCCCTTAAAGCCGTTGCTCCTCTGCGGAAAACCCTTGGAATACGCACTATTTTTAATTTATTAGGTCCACTCGTTAATCCTTTACACCCTACTGGACAAGTAATTGGGGTGAGCGACCAAACACTGGTAAAAACGTTTGCGGAAGTTTTATCTCAACTGGGAACTAAAGCGGTTGTTGTTCGCGCACGGGAAGGATTAGACGAGGCAGGATTGGCAAACGTTAACGATTTGGCGATTGCTACTGACAAGGTAAGCCTAATGGAATTAGACCCGAAAGAACTTGGCATTAAAAGCGTTCCCACGTCTGCACTGCGAGGTGGCGACGTGCAGGAAAACGCAGATATTCTAAAGGCAGTACTTAAAGGTAGCGGTACTCAGGCACAGCAGGATGTCGTTGCTTTAAACGCTGCTTTAGCACTTTTTGTTGGCGAGGCCATTGGCGAAGAGCCTAGCCTTGATACTTTTGCACGGGGTTTTACTCTGGCTAAAGAGGTGCTGCAAAGTGGAGAAGCTTGGAGAAAGTTGGAACAACTGGCTCGATTTCTCCGCTAAATCAGATTGAGAGTGCTTGTTGGCTCGATAAAGGTCAGGGTTTCCGCCATTTGCCCTTAAACTGGGGCTTGTTCTTATTCTCTTGGCACTGCCTGACCGTTGGTCAACAGTACCCCGCGCTAAAAGCGAAGCGAGGCGGTCTTGGGGGTTCCCCCCATGAGCCATCGCTTCAAGAAGCACGGGGCTTGCGTTGACTTCGTCAATCTTGAGTTAATAGTTGAGTAGGATCGATTGAAAAAATAACCTCAAACCTACTAATTGATTGCCTGCAACTCAATGCCAACTTTCAACACGCTTTAACCGTTATTAACAGAGGTAATTACAGTGTCAGAAACCCTAGAGCAAATCGATCGCGAACTTATTAAACTGCTAGGCAAAAGAATTTCTTGTTTAACGCGTTCACAAAATGCTTGTAGCGATCGCTCGGACGTTACGAGCTTACTCGCTAAAGCTGGCATCCCCGAATTTGTTTGGCAAAACCTAACCATTAACTGTGCTGCTGCCAGCACTCCCACCTCTTCGTCTGAGACCGTTAAGCCACAGCGAGTAACAGTCATTGGCGGAGGTGGTCAGATGGGACGCTTTTTTGTCGAGCAGCTATCATCGTCTGGTCATTATGTAGATATTCTTGGACGGGATGGCTGGGGCAATGCTCGAGAGCTATTAGGAAAAGCAGATTTAGTAATAGTTAGCGTTCCTATAGAACAGACAGTACCGATTATTGAAAAAACTGCGAACTATCTTAACGCTTCAACTATACTAGCAGACGTTACTAGCATTAAAACCCCTATAGTGCAGGCGATGCTCGATCGCCACCCTGGACCAGTACTTGGCTTGCATCCAATGTTCGGGCCAGGAATTGACTCATTTTTATCGCAAAATGTAGTGGTTTGTCCTGGTCGGCAGGAGCAAGCCTATCAGTGGTTTCTAGATTTTATCGCCAGTAGAGGTGGAAAACTAATCTGGTGTACACCCCAAGAACACGACCAGATGATGGCTATTGTGCAGGCAATCAGGCACTTTTCTACTTTTGCCCTTGGTGCTTTTTTGGCGGAAGAACAAATCGATCTGTCTCGTACTCTAGATTTTGCTAGCCCTCTCTATCGGATGCAGCTCGATCTGGTTGGTCGCTTGTTTGCTGGGGATGCCTCCCTATATTTGAATGTAATGTTACTTGAGGAGCGTCCTCAAGTAGTTAGTCGATTAGCTGCTACCTACACCCGCCTAGCGGAATTAGTGAATCGAGGCGATCGCGCTGCTTTGAGCGAAGAATTTGAGGTTGCCTGTAGTTTCTTCGGACAAGAAACCTGTCGCGCTTTAGAGGAAAGTAACTATATGATTGATAGTCTTAGCTGTCTTTTAGCTGCTAACGATATAGCGCGACGAGCTTTATTAGATAACTCCGCTATTTCTCCTACCGCTAATTAAATAACAGATTCAAATGCTGCTTTAAGACTGGCGACTGTTTGAGCTTGGAAAGGTGCAGCTAATTGCCACAGTTGAGGATTAACTTTTCTTTTAGCTGCTAATCTTTCACGAGCATAGTCAATTAACATCTGGGACAACTGCTCGTTATTACGCTGTTTCAAACCGTAAATAGGATCGAGGGGGCTTTCGATAAATAGAGCCTTCAGCACCATCTGATTCCAGGCTAAATTATCTAAATATTGGGCGGGATATGGATTGTATAAAGCGACTGCATTAAACACCGAGGTTATGTTGCTGCGAATTCCTTCTGCTGCACGGAGTTTAAATTTTTCTGGATGGGGTAACAATGGTAAACTTTGATATAAAGCGATCGCTTCTTCCACGTCTGCTGCTGCAAAAATTTTATCTAAGGTGGCTACATATTTATCTCGATCTTCATGGGGAAAAGCCAAAATTAACCAAGTACGACCAACCTGGTTTACAGTCCAATTAGTTGGATTCCATCCTGTTATTATGTCATCTGCTGCTTGTAACTCCTCAGTCGATAATTCTAATTTTTGCGCTTTTAGATAGCGCGATGCCTTACTAAAAGCAATAAATAAAGATTTTTCTGCCCCATTCTGCCTAATTTCTGCTTGTTTGTCCTCTAACCAGCTCAAATCCCCAGAGGCTTGCGTTTTTAACCAGCGATCTAATAAAGCAGAAATTTTATTTATTTTATGATAAGTTTGAGTTGACATAGTTAAATTAATAAGTTTGACATTATAACTAATATAGTCATATTAATTGTGCTATTAGCTGGTATTAAAAATAATTTTCCATCTAAATTCTAGACACTTTGGTTTTCAATCGATTTAATAAGTCTCTATCGCCAAAATTTAAAGATTTTACCAAAAAAAACTATTAGCTTCTTGGCGCAGTCGCTCCACTTGGGCTTTGCCCAAGACCGCGCTGCACCGCTTTTAGCATTTAGTCGCAGGCTGGTTTGCAGCCAAGTACGGCGCGGATACGCCATCGTTAGATTCGCTGACTGGCAAGCTTCGCCTGGCGTTCGGGGGACGCTCTAGGCATGAAATGCCCTGCGCTTTTTGAGATTATTTAAGTAAATAGTTAATAGCTTGTAGCTTTGTAATAAAGCCCTTTACTGTCGATCGCGAAAAACTGTATATAAGACTATTGACAAATGCTATAGATAATCTATTAAATTGTTTCGATCTGTCTTATATTTAGATATTTGTTTCTTATATTTAGATATTTGTTTCTTTTATTTTTATTTTTATTTATTTTATAAGAATAAGGGCAATCCAAATTCAAAGATTATTTTTGACGAGGGATCGACAGCCTGGCGAAGCTAGGCAAAGTCCTAACCAAGCTGTGACGATGGCACTTACGCGCCGTCTGCCCAAAGGCACAGTCCGATATAAACCCCTGGGATTTACCCAGGCGACACGGATTCCAAAACGCGTGAGGAACGATAATTCTCGAGCGTATTTCTTCGCCTTCAGCATCTTCTTAAAAGAATTTCAAAGGTATTAAGAAAGTTTAGAACCCAAACATACTTATAAATCCAAGAAAACATGACGTTTCTCGATCCACACATTCACATGACCGCTAGAACCACCGATGACTATCAGGCAATGGCGAAGGCGGGAATAGTAGCCATAATCGAACCAGCTTTTTGGTTGGGACAACCCCGTACAAGCGCAGATACTTACAAAGATTATCTAAGTTCACTGGTTGGTTGGGAAAGATTTCGCGCTAGTCAATTTGGCATCAAGCATTACTGTACCATCGGCTTAAACTCAAAAGAGGCTAACAATGAAGCATTGGCAGAAGCAGTAATGGAAATATTGCCCTTATATGCCTGCAAAGAAGGAGTAGTTGCTATTGGCGAGATTGGCTATGACGACATGACACCAGCCGAAGATAAATATTTTCGTCTTCAGCTAGAGTTAGCTAAGGAATTAGATTTACCCGTGATGATTCATACCCCACATCGGGACAAGAAAGCGGGTACGTCTCGCAGTATGGATGTCTGTTTAGAACACGGTTTAGAACCAGAACAGGTAATTGTCGATCATAACAACGAAGAAACCGCAAAAGAGGTATTAGATCGAGGCTTTTGGGCAGGCTTTACCATTTATCCCAATACCAAAATGGGCAATGAAAGAATGGTCGAGGTAGTAAGAACTTACGGTTGCGATCGCATCATCGTTGATAGTAGTGCTGACTGGGGAGTTAGCGATCCTTTAGCAGTACCGAAAACTGCTTGGCTGATGCAAGAAAGAGGCATTCGTGAAGACCACATCAAAGCTGTATGCTATCAAAATGCTTTAACTGCTTACGGTCAAAGCGGTCAGATCGAAGAAAGTGATTGGTTAAATTCAGCCCCCATCGATCAGCGTCAACTGTATAGCGATAATTCTGTGTTGAGAGGTCAAGAACCTTTAGTAGAATCGACTCCCGCCGAGTCCATGGTTATCGTTTAATTTTGGCAATACTATCCCCCAGGGGGCAAAATAAAATCTTCAGAATTTAACAAAATTACTAGAAATTTTTAGAACTAAATCTTGTCTAACCTGTAGATAATTATTTTTGTAATATAATAACAACACAAACAAAACTATACTAAACGTTCGATGCGATCGCGCAAAAAGACAAACATTTAATGTTCTACTTCTAATTGGCTCGAACATACAGATTGATTTGAAGCAATTAACTGTAGCGATCGCATGAGATAAACAGCTAGAAATAAATATTCGATCGTAAATTTTACTCACGTTTGTATCTAGTTGTTAGTTCGAGCGCGAATATTCGATTTATTATGTATACAACAGTTAAATCCCAGTCTATGTGGGCGTATTTACAGCTAATGCGTCCTGCTAATATCATTACTGCTTGGGCAGACATTTTATTAGGTTATGCTGCTGCTGGCGCGCTGACAATGAACGAAAACCTAAATTTCGTGGTCTTAGGGTGGCTGATTTTAGCTACTACGGGGCTATATGGTGGGGGAGTGGTTTTCAATGATGTTTGCGATGCAGATTTAGATGCTGTCGAACGTCCAGAACGTCCGATTCCCAGCGGTCGAGCTTCTCTGTCGGGGGCAATTTTGCTAGGGACGGGGTTGCTAGGAATGGGAATTGTTGCAGCAGCTATGGTTTCTGGATCGAGCGCAATTTTGGCAACAATCGTAGCAATAACGGCATTACTGTACGATAAGTACGGCAAACATCAAACCTTTCTCGGTCCTCTAAATATGGGGGTCTGTCGTGGGGGGAACTTGTTGCTTGGTGTAAGTGCCGTTCCCGCAGCAGTCGGCGATCGCTGGTATTTAGCCTTGATTCCGATTATCTATATTGCTGCTATTACTGCTATTTCCCAAGGTGAAGTTCATGGCGGTCGAAAAATTACGGGAATTGTGGCGATCGCTTTAATCGGACTAGTTATCGGTAATATTGTCGGTTTGGGATTATTGCCAGAATATACCTTACTCGTTACTCTGCCTTTTTTAGCCTTGTTTAGTGCCTTAGTTTTACCTCCTTTTGTCAGGGCTGCTATAACTCCGAGTCCCGAATTGATTCAAACGGCAGTCAAAGCAGGAGTCCTATCCTTAATTGTTTTAGATGCAACCATTGCAGCAGGCTTCGCCAATTGGATCTACGGTTTACTTTTGTTGGCACTGCTGCCAGTATCTCGTTTCTTGGCTCGTTTATTTTCCGTCACTTAATTTTTAATTTAAAAAGCATGGTTATTTCCAAAAGTAGAGTCGCGCCTCTAGAGTCGTTACAACAAAGTATTGCCGTCAAATTCAGCTACGACGTTCATTTTACAAGGAATTTATGGTCGCTCGATAATCCGCTACTATCTCAGGTTATAGCAACGGGTAGCAATACAGCTAAATCCGTAATAGTTATCGTCGATTCAGGATTGTTACCTCACCATCCACAGCTTTTAAGCAAAATCTCCAGCTATGCCGATTGGTACGCGGATAAAGTTAAATTAGCTGCTGAGCCGATTATCGTTCCTGGTGGAGAAGCAGCAAAAAACGATCCTACTTTAGTAGACAAAATTCATTTCTGTATCGAGCAAGTGGGATTATGTCGTCACTCTTACGTATTAGCCATAGGTGGTGGTGCAGTAGTCGATATGGCTGGTTATGCTGCTGCTACCGCTCACCGAGGTATACGCCTGATTCGTATTCCCACTACTGTTTTGGCTCAAAATGATTCGGGAGTGGGGGTAAAAAATGGCATCAATGCCTTGGGTAAAAAGAATTTTCTCGGCACTTTCGCTCCCCCCGTTGCCGTACTCAATGATTTTGACTTTCTTTCTACCCTAGACGATCGCGATTGGCGTTCGGGCATTGCCGAAGCGGTTAAAGTAGCTTTGATAAAAGATCGCAACTTCTTTGAGTTTATTCGCGATCGCGCGGGCGATTTAGCCCGACGGGATTCTTCTGCAATGGAACGGCTAATCTATCGCTGTTGTCAACTACATCTAAATCATATTGCCAGCTATGGCGATCCTTTTGAAATGGGTTCTTCTCGCCCCCTCGATTTCGGACACTGGGCCGCACATAAACTAGAACACCTGACTAATTACCGTCTGCGCCACGGAGAAGCCGTAGCCATCGGTATGGCTTTAGACTGTACCTATTCTTACCTGACTGGACTACTCGCCGAAGCAGACTGGAGACAGATTATCGACACTTTAAAACAACTGGGATTCAAACTATACGCTCCCGAATTGGGCAGGGATTTAGAGAATACGAAGTCTAAAAACTCTATTTTTGGCGGATTAGTCGAATTTCGCGAACATTTAGGCGGAGAATTGGCTATTATGTTACTTCAGGAAATAGGAGAGGGAACAGAAGTCAATCGAGTAGACATCGACCTATACCAGCAAGCTATTTTAATGTTGCAGAAGATTGAAGTAGAAACTACTAGTCAGTTTAATTGACGTTGCTGTTTAGGATGGATTAATTGAAGTTATTTAAAATTTAAAGCGATCGGGCAATACTATGAAATTAACTACCAAAACCGATCTACACCTGACATACTGCACTAACATTCATCCAGGAGAAACCTGGGCAGAAGTAGAACACAACCTCAGACAATATGTTCTGCCACTAAAAACTCGCCTGTGTCGCGATCGACCTTTTGGTATTGGCTTACGTTTAGCAGATACCGCAGCTAGAGAACTACTAGAAGACGACAATTTATCTAAATTCAAAACTTGGTTACAAGCACAGAATTTATATGTCTTTACCCTCAATGGTTTTCCCTATGGTGGGTTTCATCATCAAGTAGTAAAAGACAAAGTATATGCCCCCGACTGGTGTAGCAGCGAACGTTTAGACTATACCTTGAGGTTGATAGAAATCCTGACGGTTTTGTTACCAGAGGGGATCGATGGGGGAATTTCTACCTTACCAATATCTTATAAACCCTGGCTGAAAAATTCTGACGAGATAGAAAGAACTCTACATCAAAGTAGTCTAAATTTGGCTAGGGCGATCGCCAAAATGGGACGGATAAATCAAAACACGGGCAAGCTGCTACATATTGACCTCGAACCCGAACCCGATGGTATGCTGGAAAACACTGCCGAGGTAATTGATTTCTTTCAAGATTGGTTGTTACCCATAGCAGGGGAAATGCTACAGCAAGAACTATCAATCAGTCAGACAGAAGCTGAGTCTTGGATTAGAGAACACATAAGGGTTTGTTACGATACCTGTCATTTTGCCGTAGAGTACGAAGAACCAGAGGATATTGTTAGTCGTTTTGATGATGCTGGGATAAAAATTGGTAAAATTCAGCTTAGTTCGGCGATAAAAATCGATATACCCGCCCAAACAGATCGGCGCAAACTAATTCTAGAACAACTGTTACCTTTTGCCGAATCTACCTATTTACATCAGGTAATTGCTCGTCATCAAGAGTCAAACCAAACGGCTGCTTCAAACTTAAAACATTATTCCGATTTATCCCTCGCCCTACCACATTTCCTGACAACGGAAGCACGAGAATGGCGTACACACTTTCACGTACCCATCTTTGTAAGCAACTATCATCTATTTAAATCGACTCAAGAACATATCGAAAAACTATTACAGCTTTTACCGAACGTTGCGACACATCATTTAGAAATTGAAACCTATACCTGGGAAGTTTTGCCCCCAGAAATGAAGCTAGACATTCTAACTTCCATCGAACGAGAATATCAATGGGTTTTATCAGTTATCAGTCAACAGTTAATAGTTAACAGTGCATTGTAGGGTGGGCATCCTTATTAATCACAAAAAAACGATTTTTGAAAATTTTGCCCACCTTTTAGTAATTAGAAATTAGTAATCAGTAATCATTAAATGGATAAAACCGTCGTTCTTAATGTAGTTGGCTTGACTCCTCAATTAATCGGAGAACATACCCCTTTCCTTTCTGGCTGGCAGAAGCAGGGAAAAACAACTTCAATTAAGCCCGTCTTACCAGCCGTAACCTGTACGGCACAGGCAACTTACTACACGGGAGTAAATCCCGACGAACACGGTATTGTGGCTAATGGCTGGTATTTTCGCGATGAATGTGAAGTCAAACTATGGCGACAGTCAAACCACCTACTTTGCGCTCCCAAAATCTGGGATAAAGCGCGATCGCTCGACCCCGATTTTACCTGTGCTAATCTTTTTGGTTGGTACAATATGTATTCGACCGTAGATTACGCCGTCACCCCCCGTCCCATATACCGCGCTGATGGCAAGAAATTACCCGATATCTACACCGAACCGATGGAGTTGCGCGAAAATTTAAACTCTGAGTTGGGTGAATTTCCTCTATTTAATTTTTGGGGGCCTAATACTTCAGTCAAATCGAGTCAGTGGATCGCCAATGCTGCCAAACAAGTCGAACTGAAACATAGTCCTACCCTGACCTTGGTTTATTTACCCCACCTAGACTATTGCTTACAAAAGCTCGGCACTTGCTCTAGTGCGATCGCATCGGATCTACGAGAAATAGATCGAGTATGTCAGGAGTTAATCGAGTTTTATGAAGCAAAATCGGCAAAAGTCATCGTTCTTTCTGAATACGGTATTACGGAAGTTTCCCAGCCAATTCATCTTAACCGTCAGTTCAGACAGCAGGGTTTGATTACCGTTAGGGAAGAACAAGGTGGGGAAATCTTAATTCCTGGGGCGAGTAAGGCTTTTGCCGTCGCCGACCATCAAATCGCCCACGTCTATGTTAATGACCCTAGTTGTCTATCTCAGGTAAGAGATATTTTAGAGAATACGACTGGAATCGATCTAGTTTTAGATGAAACGGGCAAGGAAAAATATCACCTCAATCATCCTCGTTCCGGAGAATTAATAGCGATCGCCCGTCCCGATGCCTGGTTTACCTACTATTACTGGTTAGATGACCGTCGCGCCCCCGATTTTGCCCGTACTGTCGATATTCATCGCAAGCCTGGTTACGATCCCGTAGAACTGTTTGTCGATCCTCAGTTAAAATTACCCCAAGCTAAGGTAGCCTCGACCTTACTGAAAAAGAAACTGGGCTTTCGTTACTTAATGGATGTAATTCCCCTAGATGCCAACCTGGTTAAAGGTTCTCACGGTCATCTGACTACTGACATAGAGCGATCGCCACTATTTATTACTCAACAGCAAAATCTATTATCCACTAAAACAATTGAAGCAAAAGAAGTGTTCGGACTGATACTCGACCATCTTCTAGACTGATAAAAATTGTACATACATCTAAGAATCAAATCGATATATTAATTACTTCTAAGTAACGAGTGTCTATCACACAACCGCGGATTGCGATTGCAAACTATTAGGGCTGAGAGAATAAATGCGCCTTGTTTTTTCTCGCCTCAACAAATTTGAGAAATTCTTTCGACTTTGACAATGTGTTAGTTGTCAATGTAGTCTAAAATAGACTTAAACAATGTTTTTGTTGTTTAAGTGCTTATTTCCATAGTTCTCTTCAGTCTATAGCTTGTCATACTTAAGTCTGAGAGTTTTGTAATCCATAGTCAGAAGTTGTTTATTAAACAATGAGCGAAATTTTATCAATACGCAATTTAACTGCAAACGTAGATGGTACACCCATTCTTAAAGGTGTCAATCTAGAAATTAATGCCGGAGAAGTCCACGCGATCATGGGGCGCAATGGATCGGGAAAAAGTACCCTATCTAAAATTATTGCAGGACATCCTGACTATGAGGTTACGGGTGGAGAAATTATCTATCAGGGAAAAAATATTATCGATCGCGAACCAGATGAAAGAGCTAATAGCGGTATATTTTTGGCCTTTCAATATCCTCTAGCAATTCCAGGAGTAAGCAATCTCGACTTTATGCGGGTGGCTTATAATGCCAAGCGTAAATATCAGGGTTTAGAAGAAATCGACACCTTTGACTTTGAAGACATAATCGAAGAGAAGCTAGAGGTAGTCAAAATGAAGTCTAGCTTTTTAGAAAGAAATCTCAATGAAGGTTTTTCTGGTGGAGAGAAAAAACGCAACGAAATTCTCCAGATGGCATTACTAGATCCTACTCTAACTATTTTAGATGAGATTGATTCGGGATTAGACATTGACGCGCTGAGAATTGTCTGTGAGGGAGTAAACCAGTTAAAAACTCCTGAAAAGGCTTACTTAGTAATTACTCACTATCAACGTTTACTAGACTACATCGAACCAAATTTCGTTCATGTCATGCAGGATGGCAAAATTATTACCAGTGGCGGAAAAGAACTCGCTCTAGAATTAGAATCTCGTGGTTATGATTTCTTAGATGATAAATCGACAGCGGAGGTAGGAGTGTAATGGCGGTACAGATTCCTTTTGCAACTATTTCCAAGGTTCATCAAGATACTGTTGTAGAAGACATTTTCTTCACGGGGTTACTACAGCAGTGTCAGGTAGATGAATCCGCACCTCAATGGCTAAAAGATATTCGTACTGAATCAAAAAATTGGTTATCTAGTTTATCAGTGCCTACTCGTAAAGACGAAGACTGGCGTTTTATCGATCTATCATCTCTAGCAGCAGGTAAATTTGTTACAAGTAATAATGTAGGGGCGAACGGCTGTTCGCCCTTACCAGAAACGAAAAACAGCCAGTTAGTATTTATCAACGGGGTTTATTATTCAGAACTGTCTGATGTATCGGAACTACCAGAAGGTTTATATGTTGGTAGTTTAGATAACTTACCCGCCAGTTATAACGCAGCCGAGTATTTCGCCAAGCAGCCTGGTACAGATGCTTTTACTGCTTTAAATACCGCAGGGGGTAAAGATGTGGCTGTAGTATGGGTAGATAAAAACGTAGCTGTAGAAACTCCCGTACATTTAATTTTTATTGCTGATGGTGAATCATCCGCTAGCTTTGCTCAACCCCGTACTTTAATAGTTGGCGAGACAGGATCTAGTATTTCTTTGATAGAAGAATATATCGGTACGGGAGAATACTTTACCAATGCAGTAACTGAAGTATTTGTTAAGAGTAATGCCAGAGTAAACCATACCCGACTACAGCAAGAATCCGAGGCTAGCTACCATATTGGGAAAACCGCCATTTCTCAGGCTCGTGATAGTCACTATACTATAAGTGAGATTAATTTGGGGGCAAAGTTGTTCCGTCATAATCCCGAAGCTTGGCAGCAGGGAGAGCAAACCGAAACTAATCTAAACGGTTTAACGGTAGCTACAGGAGAACAAGTTTCCGATACTCATAGCATTATTGCTCTTACTAAACCTCACGGCACTACGGATCAACTGCATAAGTGCATCATTGGCGATCGCGCTCATACAGTCTTTAACGGTAAGGTATTCGTACCCAAGGAAGCTCAACTTACCGACGCGACGCAGTTAAACCGTAACCTGATGCTTTCACCAAAAGCGAGGGTAGATACCAAACCAGAATTACAGATCACTGCCGATAATGTAAAGTGCGCTCACGGTGCGACGGTAAGCCAGTTAGAAGCCGAGGAAATTTTCTATCTCCGCAGTCGTGGTTTGAGTGAAGCAGATGCCAATCAGCTATTAATCGATGCCTTTGCAGCCGAAATTATCGATCGCATTCCCCTAGAATCCCTCCGAAACAGAATTACCCAGACTATCGAGCAAAAAGTAAAGCATTAACTAGTAATCAACATGACTTTTACCCAAGAGAAAACATTAGGCGAACGCGTTAGAGATGACTTTCCGATTCTGCATCAGAAAGTTAACGATAACCCGTTAATTTACTTTGATAGTGCTGCTTCTTCGCAAAAACCCCAGGCAGTACTCGACGTGCTGCAACATTATTATCAGAGAGATAATGCCAATGTACACCGTGGCGCACATACTCTAAGCGGTAGGGCGACAGATGCCTATGAAGGTGCGAGGGATAAAGTTGCTAATTTTATAAATGCTGCTTCGCGAGATGAGATCGTCTTTACCCGCAACGCTAGCGAGGCGATTAACTTAGTAGCATACAGTTGGGGATTGGCTAACCTCAACCCAGGGGATGAGATTATTCTATCTGTTATGGAACATCACAGTAATATTGTTCCCTGGCAGCTTATTTCGCAAAAGACTGGCGCGGTAATTAAGTATGTCGAATTAACCCCTACTGAAGAATTCGATCTCGTTCAGTATAAATCTTTGTTGTCGGATCGAACCAAACTAGTATCGGTAGTTCATATATCTAATACTCTTGGCGTAATTAATCCAGTCGAAGAAATCATCGCCGAAGCACATAAATATGATGCAAAAGTACTTATAGATGCCTGTCAGAGTGTCCCCCATATGCCGATCGATGTTCGGGCAACCGATTGCGACTGGTTGGTAGCATCAGGACATAAAATGTGCGCTACTACAGGAATTGGCTTTTTATACGGTAAAAAAGATATTTTGTTAGAAATGCCCCCCTTTATGGGCGGTGGGGAAATGATAGACGAAGTGTTTTTAGACCATTCCACCTATGGCGACTTACCACATAAATTTGAAGCGGGAACACCTGCTATCGGTGAGGCGATCGCTTTAGGCGCAGCGGTAGATTATCTTAGCAACATCGGTATGGACAAGATCCACGCCTACGAAGAAGAATTAACTGCTTATCTGTTCGAGCAGCTAGCAACTATTCCCGAACTTAGAATCTACGGCAACAAGCCCTCGCCAGACGGTAAAGGTAGAGCAGCATTAGCAGCGTTTAACGTGCCTGGTATTCACGCCAGCGATCTAGCTACCTTATTAGATCACGATGGTATTGCCATTCGTTCTGGTCATCATTGTACACAACCCTTGCACCGTATTCTCAATGCCTCTGGTAGTGCTAGAGCTAGTTTATATTTCTACAATACCCGCGCGGAAATTGACGCTTTTATCAAGGCTTTAAAAAGCACGATTGATTTCTTTGAAAGCATGAATGAATAAGTAATTATCTTCTTGGTAGGAGCAACCATTACCAAAAGCGATCGCTACTGTCTTCAAACAATTTTGAATATTGTCAAAGCCTTAAAGGACATTTTTACAAATAACTAAATCTTGATGATTGGCGATTCCTTTGGGAATAATCTTTTTAATCTCAAAAAAACTACTCCAGCGATCGCGAATATAGCTTTCAGTATGGAATGAAGTCTGGTAAAACTCTGGCAACCCGACGGTTTGATTTTCTATAAAATAGTAAAAACCTTTTTGCTCAAATTCGGACTTAACTGACTCTATCGTTGCAGGAAATAAATTAGCTCCATGCACCGTTAATAGCAGGTATGCTCCTCGTTTACAGACTCTCTGAAGCTCTTTGAGCCAAGCAAACTGCATATCTTCTGGTAGATGGGTAAATATAGAAATAGAATACACCAAATCGAAGAATTCATCTGAATAGGGCAATGGTGGCATTGCTTCGTTTACTTGAAAATTTCCGCGATCTGATAAGTGTTCCTGACACCAAGTTATCGCTTCACTATCTATATCAGTACCGTAAAATTTACTGTCTGAATGTAAATCTTGAAACCAGCTAATAACTCGACCACAACCACAGCCAAAGTCTAAAATACAGCT
The DNA here is from genome assembly GCA_965214815.1 of Waterburya sp. Lineage (GTDB taxonomy): Bacteria > Cyanobacteriota > Cyanobacteriia > Cyanobacteriales > Xenococcaceae > Waterburya. The sequence continues at coordinate 3,909,676 of CBDCCL010000002.1, read as the reverse complement.
ACCATTATCTATTTTAAGAAGAGAATTAACGGTCGATTCCAGATCGAGAGCCACTGTTTTACCAATTCTCAAAAAGCCAGATAATTCCTCAGCACCATGTACCCTCGCCCTTAAATCAGCAGGCGGTATCGGCAGAGAAATATTTTGTCCCGACAAGCCTTGTACTACTTTCTTTTCTTTTGCTACTCCCTGTCTATCTTCTTCAACGCCAAACATCGAGTAGTGCTGCCAGCCAGATTCAAACTCTCCTCGTTCGACTGCCTTCGATATATCGGGATTTAAGCGGAGATATTGAGTTTCGTCAAAGTTTTCTAAAGCAACTTGTTTTAAGTTCATTTTCGTCAAAATGCAGACTGACTGCCCCAAACTTCCTTTGTCTACCATTTCTCTGCCGTCGTCCCACTTAACTGTTCGACCATCGATAATATCGATGTGAGGTTTGTCCCCGTCTAATATTTCCAAGATAGATAAATCGAGATGTTTTGCCCAGGTTTCAATCGCATCTCGACTAACAAACTGATTTAAAACTCTGTTAGGATTAGTATCCATCAAATTGTCTTGAAAGATACCCCAGTGACTGGGAATATAAAATTCTAGAAAAGAGAAAATTATTTTGCCATTGGGTTTGAGTACCCGTTTTGACTCTTCTAAATATTTATAGCTTTCCTCATGCAATAGATGAGTTAATACTGAAAAGAAACAAATAAAATCGGCAGAACTATCGGGTTCGGGAATAGTTAAACCAGGTGCTTGATAAAATTTCCAATCAGACCTTTGAGAGATTTTTTCTGCATAGTTGAATAACTCTGGAATTAGATCGATACCAATGTAAGAGCCAGTCAAATACTCTTTTAATTGAACAGCTAATCTTCCGCTACCACAGCCAATATCGATTAATGTTTGTTCGGGCTGCAATCCATATTGACGTAATAAACAATATTCTAACAATCCTCCCGCTTCAAAATTACCTCCGATTACCAGAGACAAAGCTTTGGCTTCATCCCGATCGTATTGTTTTTTTAGCTTCTGGACTTTTGCCTGATAACTTTGAAGAAAATTAGGTATTTTCATGTTGATTGTAGGTAATCGGCAAATTATAGGCTATTTAATCTGTTTAATGCTAGAGATTATTCATTTTATTGCTTAAGAAGTAGCTATCACCAATTTATTTTTACTTGGCTCGAAGTTACTTATCTACCTTGTATTTTTGAAACGCTACTTTTATTTTATTTATAGCATTCGATAGTGAAAACTATGATATTTTTCTGGAAACTCAGCGATCGCTCACTTGAAAAATATTTATGCAGATTATGTTTAGAACGATACATTTTTATTAATTAATAAGCGTTATTAATAGTATTGACAAGGTGCTTTATATATGCAGATAAAAGTTTGAGCAAAAATCTAATTAACATCACTTCACAAAAGTTAATATTGGTATATAATTTTTAGAAAATAGAACTTACCTTTCAGAAGTTGTTGAGATAAAGACAAGTTTATTAAAAGCAGTATTTTTATACCCAATCCACTCACTATGAAAAACCCTAAAATCGAACAGACATCGCTTCTTGATGCAGTCGCTCATGGGACAAAGGACTTGTCCGCATGTGACCCCCAAGACCGCGCTACATCGCTTCCTCATGTAGTTATCGTTGGTGGTGGTTTTGGCGGACTCTACGCAGCCAAGTCTTTAAAAAACGCCCCTGTAAAAGTAACTTTGATCGACAAGCGTAATTTTCACTTATTCCAACCACTTCTATATCAGGTAGCGACAGGAACACTCTCCCCCGCAGATATTGCTTCTCCTCTACGAGTGGTTTTAAGTAAGCATAAGAATACTCAAGTGTTACTAGATAAGGTGGTCGATATCGATCCCGAAGCTAAAAAAGTATATTTAGAAGATCGAGAAGCATTAAGCTATGATGCCTTGGTTGTAGCAACTGGAGTCAGCCACCACTACTTTGGAAACGATGGGTGGCAAGATGAAGCACCTGGATTAAAAACTGTGGAAGATGCTTTAGAAATGCGCCGTCGAATCTTTATGGCATTTGAGGCAGCAGAAAAAGAAAGCGATCCCAAAAAGCGCGAAGCATTGTTGACTTTCGTAGTTGTCGGTGGAGGTCCTACTGGAGTAGAGTTAGCAGGAGCGATCGCTGAAATTGCTCATCAATCTGTCAAAAATGATTTCCGCGATATCGATACTACTCAAGCGAAAATCCTGTTGTTTGAAGGCATGGATCGTATTTTGCCTCCTTATCCTGAAGAATGTTCGGCTAAAGCACAAAAGTCCTTAGAAAAACTTGGTGTAGATGTTCAAACTAAAACATTAGTAACCAATATTGCCGATAATTGCGTAACTTTCCGCCAGGGTGATGAGACTAAAACAGTCGATGCTCATACTGTTCTTTGGGCTGCGGGTGTTAGAGCATCCTTTATGGGCAAGGTATTAGCAGATCGCGCCGGGGCAGAATTAGATCGGGCTGGTAGAGTAGTTGTCGAACCAGACTTAAGCCTCAAAGAACACTCCGATATTTTTGTGGTTGGAGATTTGGCTAACTTCCCCCACCAAGGCGATCGCCCTCTCCCTGGAGTCGCTCCCGTAGCGATGAAGGAAGGGGAATACGTTGCTAAGTTAATTGCCAAACGAGCTATGGGTATTACAGTCGAGCCGTTTAGTTACAAAGACTTTGGCAGCATGGCGGTAATTGGACAGAACAAAGCAGTTGCCGATCTTAATTTTGCTAGATTCTCTGGTTTTATTGCCTGGATAATTTGGGTCTTCGCTCACATCTACTACCTAATTGAATTTGACAACAAGTTGATAGTAATGATTCAGTGGGCGTGGAACTACATTACCTTGGGTAGAGGAGCGCGTTTAATTACTGAAAAACCTTCTTTGCAGCTAGAAATCGATCCACCCAAAAAGCCCGAAGAAGCTGCGCCGAAGTCGAAAGAAACAGTATCGGTGTAAGAGAGTAAGTAATATTGATTCTAGGTTTGATAGCTAATTGCTTAGATATTGATGTATGCGTAAGCAGTCCCCATTAAATTAATTGATGGGGATTTTTTTTGATAAGAATTTGAGAAAACAGAGAACAAAATATCAATTTAAAAATTTGAATGTCTTGTCACCTCTTAAGATGTTTAATTACAAATTGATTGCTTTCGCCTACAGTATCTGCTAATGTCTTATCTTGTAAATACTCTATCTAAACATTTAAAATAATGGCTAAAAACGTCGATTCATTAACTGGATCAAATTATGTTAGTTCTGAAGCAGCAGGGTTAGGACGGACTATCATAGAGTTTGAAGAAGCATCAACTTCATTTAAGTTTATAGATAATGGAGATGGCGAGCGTGGCGTTGGTGATACTATCGAAGTAGGAGCAAATCTGTCAGATCCCGATACGGGAGAAGTTATTGCGACTAAAGAAGCCACTTATACAGCAATTAAAGAGCGTGGTAACGGCAATATTATTGCTCAAGGAGAAGAGACGATAACTTTTCTTGATGATGGGGATAAAATTTTTACTTCTGGGAAATTTAGTCAGACAGATAATGAAGCAGGAGAAACCAACAAACTCAGAATTGTTGGCGGTACGGGTGACTTTGAGAATGCAAAGGGCTTTGAATTTTTCACGCAAACAGGCGATGCTGGAGCAGGCTCATACGATGGCACGCTGGTTATAGTAGGGACTCCTGACCTGATTTAATACGCCTAATTGTAGGACGTAAATTTTAAGTCTGTTATCTAAACTTTATAATTGCAGTCATAGCCGTTCATCGTGGCGGTTTTTTAATTTCTCTATCAAGCTACAAGACGCAAATAGAAGGTTCGCCCGACGAAATGCAGGATGAAGCCATTATCTTTTTTTAAACCCCATTTGAAAAAAAATACTCTTACCTAAAACGCTCCTTAACTTTGCGCTTTGCAACTTATGAGTGAGGATCGCTATAGTCAGGATTACTAATAAATTCTTCATCCGTCAGACTTTGTAAAAAAGCAATTAAATCGTCAATTTCCGACTCGGTAATTTCAAATCCTTTAACAAATCCACTTTTATAAGGATTTGCGCTACCAACTCCTGCATACTCTCCCTCAGTAATCGTTCTACCTCCCGCTTGATAGTGGGCGATCGCATCTCGTAAAGTTGCTACGCTTCCATCGTGCATATAGGGAGCAGTTAGGGCTATATTACGTAAGCTTGGGGCTTTAAATCGTCCCATATCTTCAGGTTTGTGGGTAATTTCGTTTATTCCCGTGTTTTGCGGTGGATAACTACCCTTTCCGTCAATATTGTACAAGCCCGTATTGTGAAATGCCGTTTCAGTAAATGCTAAATTTTCGTGTTTTATAGAATCGCTAAAGTTTATTCCGCCGTGACAGTGAAAACATTCTAGGCGTTCGCTATTAAATAGTTTTTCACCTCGTTTAGCAGCAGCAGAAATAGCGTTAGTTTCTCTCTGATAACGATAGCGATCGTAAGGAGAATTAAAAGATACGAGGCTTCTTTGGAAACTGGCTAAAGCCTTAGTCAAGTTACTGATATTTACAGGCTGTTTTTCTGAAAAAGCTTCGGCAAACATTTGGCGATATTTAGGATCGCTTTGCATCCATTGAATCATCTGCTCTTCTTTACCTACCATGCCCATCTCAACGGGATGTTCGCCAAAAATAGGAATTAGTGCCTGATTTTCTAGCTCGGTCATGAGTGGGTTTGCCCATGTCAACACGGGGCTATAACCCACATTCGCCAACCCCATAGAATTACGTGCATGAGGTTCATTAGTCGAACCGATCGCTACTTTTCTGCCGTCTGTAAAGGCTAAAGCTTGTTTGTGACAACTCGCACAAGAATGCTGTTCCGTAATTGATAGGCGTGGTTCGTAGAATAGATGTCTGCCCAATTCTACCTTGGAAGCAGTCATGGGATTATTTTCGGGGACTACGGGTTTTGGTGTCCACAGGGGCAGATTCCAATTATATTCTGTTGGCGATCCATCCATCGCCATTGCTTTACTCAAGCCAATTGATAGGCAAATTGATAGCAAAAAAGCAGCAAGTAGGTTGAAAATGCGATTGCTCATGAGCTTAAATGCCTTAAGAGCGATCGCCTTGGAAAATAAAAAATTCAAGATAAATTAGACCTCTTGCACAAATATTTTCAAAACTTCTAATTTATTACTTATCCTTTTCATCCTCTATCCAACATTCCCAATCTATTTTATTTTACTCCAAAGAATTTTTGCTCTGTATCCCCCGAAGACAGGCTGAGACTTTGCATGATTGGCAGACAGTCGCTATCTTCTGGAGAAGACATACAGCCCATAGCAGTGTTGGCTTCATTGGTAGACAAATCGCTTTCTGCTAACAGCCCCGCTAGATCGGCAACAACTACGTCATCTTCGGGATTGAAATCTTCTAACATTACGTTGACACGGTTGGGGTTACTGCACTCAAATAAATTACTTTGAGCCGAATCAGAACATCCAGTACTGCCCAAATGAATTAAATAGGCATTACTATTAGCTTGATGATTCATCTTCATATCGTGTCCGCCGTCGTCATGCTGACTAGTATGAGTCTCACTCTTTTGAGCCTGTGTATGCTGTTCACCTTTCAAAATGCTAGGCTGTGTGCTGTGGTCAGTAGTCTGTTTTATGCGATCGCTATTACTTACTGGTACACTGCTTATCGCTTCTGTTTCTAGTTCTACCCTTAAAAATTTGTAGCCACCCTGCCAATTCCACCACATTGAAGTTAAGTTAAGAGGGGAAGGGGCGATCGCAGCATCTTCATGGTTTAGATCTTCAGGGACTCCCATGGTAAACTGTAAACTTTGGTAATCTCCTTCCGGTACTGTTCCTACCACCGTAGTATTTACTTCTGTCGTACCGTTATCACAAGCGTTAGTTCCGTCTTCAAAATCTAGTAATGCCGTGTTCTGATATTGCCATTTACCGTCTTGTTCTAGTTGTAAAGGAACAGCATTACCATCTTCGTCGATTAGAGCAATATCTGATACATAAAAGCGGAAGTCAGAGGGCGTTATCGTAGATTCACTAGCCCCAATGCCTTCATAGCTTTGACCACAGACAAATTCTTCCTCTCCTACCCTTCCTTCAAAATTAATTGCCACTTCTTTCGTGTCAGATTGCGCTTCAACCTGACTATAAGCACCAAAAACAATAGCGATCGCTAATAATATAGATTTTTTACTAAATGATAAAAACATTGACTTTATAAAAATTAATTGTAGTTAGTTTATTTAAAACCAATTAAGGACAGACAACGTTTCAATGTATCTCAAGGTTTTGTTATTGTCCAAAGACAGCTTGTCAAACTTGGTAACTTTACTACGACCTGTAAAGAATTTTTAGTTGAAGGGCGATCGAGATTTATTTTAATTTGCAACTCACGTCAAGCAGCAAAACTCCAACTTAGTTGTCTAAAAAATCAAGCTAGATGGTAGATTGGTACTAGATAAACGAGCGTAAAATACTTTGTGCTTATCATCAGAGATGATACTTTTAACTAGCGACACCATTCATTACTCAAATGCGAGACAACACTGCTTCCAAATTAACTCAAACGTCAAGAAGACGAGCATACAAGCATAATGTACTTGCACAACCATTCCTAAAATGGGCTGGCGGAAAACGGCAGCTTCTACCCGCTATTAAAGAATATCTGCCAAAGAAATTTACTCAATATTACGAACCCTTTGTCGGTGCTGGCGCGGTATTATTCTCCCTACAGCCAAAAAAGAGCGTCATCAACGATACCAATAGCGAACTGATCGATTGCTATCGAGTAATTAAAGACAATCCTGAAGAGTTACTTAAGTTATGTCAGGAACATAGAGAAAAAAATTCCAAAGAATACTTTTACTTGTTGAGAGAACAGGATAGAAGAGACGATTTTAAAGATAGAAGTCCTCAAGAGCGGGCTGCCAGAATTATTTATCTCAACAAGACTTGTTTTAATGGTCTTTTTCGAGTTAACAGTAGCGGTCAATTTAATGTGCCTTATGGCAACTACTCTAACCCTGTAATTGCAGATCCTGCGGTGATTAGATCGGTGAGTGCTTATCTCAATCAAAGAGATGTCAGAATCCTTGAGGGCGATTTTGCTAAAGCCGTTTCTACTGCTAGAAAGGGGTCGTTTATATACTTTGACCCACCGTATCATCCCATATCAGACACTTCATCCTTTACTGGTTATAGCGTTAATGGGTTTGGAGAAAAAGAGCAGATTAGATTAAAGGAAGTCTGTGACAAGTTAACCGAGCGTGGCTGTCAGGTACTAGTAAGTAATTCGTCTGCTTCTTTTATCCAAGAACTTTATTCTGACCCCAAGTATGAGATTGTAGAAGTCAAAGCCACAAGAGCTATTAATGCGGTTGGTTCAAAACGTGGCAGAATAAATGAAGTGTTGATCCATAACAGATATAGCATTACTGGCTTGTGTTAGGACGCTTATTACTTTACTTATTACTTATTACTTACGAGCTATTAAATGAACTTGTCTATCATCTAATAATCGCAACGGCTATATCGGTTCGGTTCTAAACACGCGATCGCAAAACTTAGCTAATCAGTCCAATTTCACGCAGACGTTGAGTCAAAAACTCTCCAGCGGTAATGTCTGCAAACTGTTTGGGGTGCTGTTCGTCGATACATGAGGGTAAAACCGCAAGATCCATTTCTGAGACTGGGTGCATAAAAAAGGGAATGGAGTATCGTGGAGTGTTCCATAAATCCTCTGCTGGATTGACTACTCGATGTACGGTGGATCTTAGTTTTTTGTTAGTCAGTCTTTCTAGCATATCTCCGACGTTAACTACTATGCGATCGCTCAAGGTAGTAACGGGTATCCACTTGCCATCCTGACGTAAGATCTGCAAACCTTCGGCACTCGCACCCATCAAGAGGGTAATTAGGTTAATATCGCCGTGGGCTGCTGCGCGTACTGCATCAGGGGGAATATCTTGTGAATCGGCTAGCGGAAAATAGTGGATGGGGCGAAGAATGCTGTTACCAAACTCTACCTGTCGGTCAAAATAAAATTCGTCTAGTTCCAAATAAAGCGCGATCGCTTTTAAGATCTGTCTTCCTGCTGCTTCTAAAGTCCTATACGCTTCTATCGTCGCAGCTTTAAATTCTGGTACTTCTTGAGGAAATATATTTACAGGATAACCCAAACGTGCTATATTTACTTCGGCTATTTCTTGCCCTATATGGTAAAACTCTTTTAAATCTCCTACCTTTCTACCCTTTGCGTGTTCTTTGCCTTTGGCGGTGTAGCCTCTTTGACCGCCAAGTCCTTCTACTTCATAGCTTGCCTTGACTGCTTCTGGCAGATTAAAAAACTGCTCGATCGAACGATATAGTTTTTGAGTAAGGGCATCAGATAAACCATGATTTTTGACCGCAACAAAGCCGATGTTTTCAAAAGCAGCACCCAAAGTCCGAACAAAATTTTCCCGACTTACTGGATCGTCGGCGGTAAAGTCTTCTAAATCGACACAAGGCACTTCATCGTATAGGATATCGCTCATGATTTTTAGTTGTACTACTTCCCTTAGTGTCTTCGGACAACATCAAGATTATAGTTGCTAAAACTGTAAATGCTTTTTACTTATCATCTTCGTAATCCAATCCCGAAAAAACTGCTTTCTTTCTACGATTAACTGGATATCCATAGACTTAGGCGATCGCAGTTCAAAGATCCTTACATCGAAATTGTATGTCGTAAAAACTACAATAGAAAACAAACCATAAATAATTTTACCTCAATCGACAGTACTATCTGGTACTTTGTACATCATTCTCTTACGTAATACTTGTTATACAAGTATTACAATTTGGTTTTTATTGAATCGCTTTATGGAATCTGAATTAATTGCTGTCAGGCTTAACAAAGAACTACATCAGCGTCTTGTAAATCTCGCTGCTAAAACAGGTCGCTCGAAAAGCTTCTACGTCAAACGTGCGATCGCTCAATATATGGAAGATATGGAAGATACCTATCTCGCAATAGACAGAATAGAAAACTCTAAAAGAAGAGTTTCGATGGAGGAAGCAAAGAGGATTCTGGATGTGGACAATTAAACGATCGCTCAATAAGATGAATAACCTTTATTAATGTACAAACAAAAAGGTTCTCAATGACTAAAGAAGAATTAAAATATTATCGTTCTCAAATTTTAGAACTTGCCAAGCGTTATCATGCGCCGAATGTTAGAGTGTTTGGGTCTACGGTACGAGACGATAATACACCAGAAACTGATGTAGACTTTCTGATTGATGTTTCACCAGAGCAGACCCTTCTCGATCTAATTGCTTTTACCCGTGAGTTAAAAGAGCTTCTGGGGTGCGAGGTTGATGTTGCCCAAAGTACGGTACTTCATCCAATCATCCGCGATGAGGTGTTACGCGAAGCTGTTCCTTTAGGGGATTTGTAACAAAGAATTCTATGACTCAAAAACGAAATGCTCTACTTTTCCTTACTGACATCCTTCAGGAGATTGAGGGGATTGAATCTTACAAAATAAATCTTATATATTCTAGTTGACGCATAGTTTAATCATATTATCGATCCAATCTAAATCTTTTTGGCGATCTCTTTTTAAAGGCAATTCTTCGTAGATCCCAATCACTTGAGTTTGATAAGCGTTCAACAATATTTCTAAAGCTTGAAGTATAGAAGGTTTATCTAAAGTAGCGTATGAAAGCTGAATGGCTTCAATCAGCATCTGGCTAACACGCTGCTCAAAATGAGATGGCGAACTAATGCCAGATGAAAGCGTATCTTGATGTAAGTAATCGTCCAATTGAATCAAAACTAATCTAAAACTATTTAATAGAGACTGAGCATAGGAAAGCTCTCCCCGCATAACTCTACGGTATGCTTCTTCGGCATAAGCTAAACCTTTACTAATTAAACGATCTATCTCTTCTATACTCAACAAGCTCTGTTCTAAGTTGTGAGAATCTAAAATAATCTGTTGTACCAATCCTCTTGGATCGTAAACAACTTGAGTTGGTAGAGCAAACCAAGGAGAAGGTTTTAATTCATTCGGTTTGAAATAAAGCAAATCTATCTTATTAAAAGGCTTAAAATGGGAAACACACACCCAGCATCTAGCAGTCCATTCGTTGTATACCCATTCTCCCCATTGTTTAGGTGCAGAAAAACGTTCTGAAAGATACTGCTGATAAAATTCTGGTTTAATGACGACTCGAAAATCAATATCTGACCATTCATCGGCTGAATTTTCTGCGACTGAACCTTGAACGTATAGAGCTTCTACACCTTTGCGATTAACAAAATAATCAACAATAGTGCTATACAATTGCTGACGGGCTGTATTCAATTCTTCTGAACTAAATTTCATATTTAATTCAAATTCTACGTTATTACATTAACGAATGCTGGAGAAGATATGAGTTAAACCTTTGTTAATAGTTTTTTGGAGATATATGGATTTCTCCTTATCGCCAAAAGTATTGAGTATAGCTGGTTTCGTCCGCTCATTATCAATTCTCCTTTATTTAGGTTTTGAGGAATTGTCGCGCTTAGGGCTTTTGTTTTATAGAAAAGTGGCTGGGATGATAAGTTGCAAGGATTGAATCGCAACTTAGCCACTCCAAAAAAAACTACCAACGGATCGTAAGATTTGATTAGTTTGCTTCAGTTATAGTGCTGTAATACTATTATTATTAATATTAGTATTACTCTTTACTTTTTTCTCGACTCCGCCAGACGACAAAAGAAATCGATATATTCTCCATGTCCTCCAGGAAAGACAAAGTTTAGAGTAAGAGGATCTTCTGTATCGCCGTCCCCAGGACCTTGTATTACTTTAATTTCTTGTGGGTTACTACGATCTAGCTTTAGTGCTTGACGGTTTTTTAACTCTCCACCACTGCTATCAACATAGATAACTACATTATCTGTATTAAACTCTTTACCCAAAGCCTGAATCAATTCTAAAAATCCGCGATCGCTTCCCCCTCTTTTAAATTCAAGGCGATGCCTACGGCTAGCTTCGCAATCGCCACTCTTTACTGCTTTACTAGTTACAGTATCGCCTACACCAACTATAGTAGGCATAATCTGAGGATCGAAATTGTCGCGAACCAACTTTAATAAGTCCTGCTGTTTACTGGGGGCTTCTCTAGCATTAAAATTTTTACCCAAAGGATACTGTCCCGTTTGCAGATAATAATAGTGATTGAGAATAACTAATACTCCCACTTCTTTAATCGCTCCTCGCAGCATAAACTGAAAGTCCGTAGTTCCCGAATCTCCATTTCCCGCAGGCTGCATAATTTCTATACTTCTCTCATCTCTGCCTAAGTTGGGAGCTAAATGTACAAAAAAAGAATCCCTTAAGCCCTGCTGCTGTGCTTCTTCTAGTAGATTGTCGGTTAAAGTCTTCATTTCCTGCTGAAAATCAGCATACAGTTCGGGGCGATCGCTAAATACTTCGTGGAAGACATTTGAGTTGGCTGTCGGAGAAACTTTATTATCTAATACTGTTGCTTTAATATATTCTGCTACCTGTGCCTCATTTAATCCATATTTAGGCTGCTGACACAGTTTTTTGATAAAATCCGCCATACGCAGAGGAACTGCCTCTAAAAACGCCATTTCTGCATCACTTACCCCTGGATGATCGACATTGCCATAGCGGTCTTGCCACTGTACCCCACCCCCTGCCAAACCCTGAAGGTAGAAACCTTTCTCCTTAACTAACTGGCGATCGCCCAAAGCGCGCTCGATAATGCCGTTAACTCCTCGCTGTCCGATGTGTTCGCCGTTGGTCAAAACAAAAAAGCGATCGCCCAAAGACTCGACCGCTTCAATATATCTAGTTTCCATTTCTCGCGTTAGAGGATCTTTTACCAAACCCATGCACACACCATCAAGATCCTGAATAATTAAAATATTCTCTCGCTCGACTAACGCCTGACTCAAACAAGAACGATCTAAAGATAGCGATCGCGAAGACAGGGAAACATTAGCAGTCATAATATACAGTACCTACGATTAAATACAAGCTTCAAGCCACATAAAACTAATACCATTAATTCAACCCTATAAAATGAATTTTCATCGCGCTTCAATCTATTTCATCGGAACATTTTTAACAGGGCTGTTATTTTTCACTCCCAGAATGACTGCTTTTGCCGAAGTTACCGATAACCATAACATCGAACAGATTAAACAAAATGACGTTATTTATTTAGGAGAAAATCACGATCGCCTCGCCCATCATCAACAACAGCTAGAAATTATTACTCAACTTTATGAAGATTCAGCAAATAATTTAGCGATCGCCTTAGAAATGTTTCAGCGTCCATTTCAACCAATACTAGACCGCTATTTAGAAGACAAGATCGACGAAAATCAGTTGAGAGAACAAACTGAATACGATACTCGCTGGGGTTTCGACTGGGAATTTTACGCGCCCATACTACGTTTTGCTAAAGCTAATCAAATTCGGGTGATTGCTTTAAACACTCCCGCTGAAATTACCGCCAAAGTAGCCGAACAAGGGATAAACAACTTAGAAGGCAGCGATTTTCGCTATATTCCAGCCCTACCAGAAATCGATTTAAGCAATCGAGAATACCGCCAGAGATTAGCCGATATCTATCAGCAGCACGTAAAAGAGGGACAGGGAAACAGTAAGGATGCTGATAACTTCTTTGCAGCACAGGTACTGTGGGACGAAACTATGGCAGAAGCGATCGCCAACTACTATCAAAACCATCCTCAATCGCAAATAGTTGTTTTAGTTGGTAAAGCCCACGTCATGTACGATTACGCCATTCCAGATCGCGTAGATAGACGCATCGATGACCCCTCTTTCATGCAAACTACTCTTTTACTCGGTGAAGCAGAAAATGAGTAGGAAGTAGTGAGGATTATAACTGTTGACTGTTAACTGTTGACTGTTGACTGTTGACTGTTAACTGTTGATTGTTGACTGTTAATTGTTGCCTATTGACTGTTGACTGTTGACTGTTGACTGTTTACTCCCGATGTTGTAAGCCATAAAGTACCGAACCCACCAATCCCACTTGAGGATTTAAAACAATGTGAACGGGGATTGCTTCGATTAGAGTGCTGACCCTACCCTTATCTTTAAAAGTACTTAAAAATCGACCATCCTGCATCAAAGGCAGAATTTTGCCTGCAATTCCCCCTGCAATATAAATTCCACCGTAGGATAGAAGCTTGAGAGCCAGATTACCAGTTTCTGCACCATAAGCTTCGATAAATATATCCATCGTTTTTTCGCAGAGGCGATCGCTTTGCTTAAAGGCTGCTTGAGAAATGATTGCAGCAGGGTCAATAGTCTTTTTACTTTCTCGTTCCCAAAGTTTGATTCTTTCGGCTATTTCTGGAGTCTCGGTCGCAAACTTGCTATCTCTAAGAAACTGATAAATAGAAGCAATTCCCTGTCCAGAAACTACTCTTTCTACAGAAACGTGCTTGACGTTTAACTTTACCTGTAGGTACTTTAATAGTTCGGTTTCCAAATCATTGCGAGGCGCAAAGTCTGTATGTCCTCCCTCGCTGGCAAAAATCCGATATTTCTTACCTTGAGGAACTAAAAACGCTTCGCCTAACCCCGTTCCTGCACCAATTACGGCAATTGGCGAATCTTCTCTGGCTTCTCCCGCCTGTAAAGTATGAACGTCAAAATCCTTTAAACCCAAAATACCAAAGCTATTAGCAGCAAAATCATTAAGTAAGCTGATCTTTGGTATATCTAACTCAATTTCCAAGCGTTGTGCATCTAATACCCAACTCAAGTTTGTCAGGTTACAGGTATTATTTACTACTGGACCAGCGATCGCAAAACAGGCTAATTCGGGTTTGAGATATCTATCCTGTGCTAAAAACTCCCGCACCATCGGTACTAAATCGGGAAAGCTGGCACTAATATACTGGGCTTCTTTGATCGTTTTGAAAGTTTTCTCAGTGAGGGTAACTTCTGTCACCTCTACTAAACGTAAAATAGTTTTTGTTCCGCCAATATCCCCAGCAAGTAAAAACATAGTCTGCTTGTTTAGATCTATTCTCGTGTTTATTTAGCCGTACAGTTGTTTGCGATATACTAAATCGCATCGCTCCGTTTCTACACCGTTGGCTGGTTGATAGCCGTTAAGCTCGTATAATTTTACTGCCTCTTTTAATATAGATGCAGTTTCCAGCCAAATTTCTTGATAATCCTTAATAGCGATCGCAATCTCTAATTGTGCTAATAAGTACTTCCCCAAACCTCGACCTCTAATTTTCGGTAGCAGATACATTTTGCGAATCTCTACCGCACGATTTCCTCTAGCTATAGGCTGATATGCTGCTGTTCCTACAATCGCCGAATCTTGCTCGACAACCCAAAACTCTCCGACCGCATCTAAATACGCCGACTCTACTTCTATTACATCACGATCCGCCGATTCTGGCTGCCAGGGCAAACCATATTCCTCTAATACAGTTTTAATTACTTCCGCTGCTGCATACCGATCTTCTGGCTGCCAATCTCTGATGATAAAGCTTTTATATCTTTCTTCCATATTTATTTTTGGGAAGCTATCAACAATTAACAATTAACAATTAACAATTAACAATTAACAATTAACAATTAACAATTAACAATTAACAATTAACTATGCACTCTAGGTTCATGATGCAAAGTACTTAAAATACTGCTTTCATATTCTGCTAATTCGCTCAAACGACGCTCTATCGAAGATCGATCGCTGTACTGTAGAGCTAATAGCCAATATATTCCGTAGTGTCTGGCTTCTGATGCCATCAAACCGCGATAAAACTTGGCTAATTCAGCATCGCCACAGTATTCACCTATTAAGCCCAATCTTTCGTGAGAACGCGCTTCAATAATTGCCGAGACGAGCAATGAATCAATCAAGCGATCGGGTTCATGATGACTAATCTGAGACTTTAATTTAGAAAAATAAGGTGGAGAATTTAACGGCGCAAGGGCAATACCGCGCCTGTCTAGCCATTGATTTACCTGTTCAAAATGTTCTAATTCTTCACGAGCGATCGCCGTTAACTGACGTACTAGTTTCTGGTGAGAAGGATAGCGAAACATTAGATTAATTGCTACCCCTGCTGCTTTACGTTCGCAATGGGAATGATCTAGTAAAATTGTCTTCAAATTAGCGATCGCCTGTTCGATCCAAGCAGATTTGGATGGCTGCTGTAAAATTTTGATTTTGGTAATTTCTGAAAAGACTACTCGATCGCTCATTGTTCTCATATACTTATATAGCGTTGAATACTAATCGATGCACTATTTAATATGGCAGTTCGGCAAAATTAATTATTAGATATATCCTCATCCTCAGTAGATGAGTAATACTTACTGGTAAGTTAACAATTTACTTTTATTATTTATAAAGTTCTTGCCCGATCTAGTTAACTGTATGCACATTGTTAGAACACCCAATATGAGCCAAAAACGCCGATTTGTCATTGGTGACGTACACGGACACTACGACACTTTAGTTGTACTATTAGATTCTATTGCGCCACAGCCTGAAGATGAAATATATTTTCTGGGGGATCTAATCGATCGAGGTCCAAAAAGCGCACAGGTGGTAGATTTAGTAATGCGTAGCCAGTTTCACTGTCTTCGGGGAAATCACGAACAGATGCTGTTGGATGTGGTTGGTAGTGGGGAAGTATCTATCGAACTCTATCAGGGTTGGTTGTACAGTGGTGGTCACGCTACAGTTGACAGTTACAATAGCAAAATTCCTCAAGAACATATCGACTGGATTAAAAATTTGCCTTTATATGCCGATTTGGGTGATTATTGGTTAGTTCATGCTGGAGTAGATCCTAATGTTCCCCTAAGCAAACAGGGTGCAGATCAGTTTTGCTGGATCCGAGATGATTTTCATAGCTGTGAGAAAGCCATTTTTCAAGACAAATTAATTGTTACAGGACATACTATTACTTTTACTTTACCTGGGGTTAAACCAGGACAAATAGCTGCGGGTAAAGGTTGGTTGGACATTGAAACAGGAGCATATCATCACAATAGTGGCTGGATGACTGCTTTAGATCTCGATCGCCAAAAGGTTTATCAAGCCAATGCTTACGATGGTCGAATTCGGATTATGCCTTTGAAAAAAGCGATCGCCAAGGTTGATTCAGCAAAAATTACTCGTAGAACTGCTAGACGAGCTTAAAGAGCGATTCTATAGAGTAGCGATCGCGTTTTCTGACAATGCGATCGCTTATAATATACCAAAAAAAGTTCAAAGCTCAAAGCTCAAAGCTCAAAGCTGATTGGCTGATAGCTAGGGCGAAGCTCTTTACTTCCTTGTTATATTCGGATTAAGTTCCCACTGATGCCTCGAAATTCAAAAGTTCTAACCTCTTCACGGTAAGTGCGCTTAATATCCCGTAGCATACTAATTGCCATCTTCTCACCAAGCAGATTGCCTCCTGTTTCAATGCCAGTACCCGAATGGTCGAACCGAGCATTAGAACCAAAAGCCGTCCCATCGGTACGCCAGTGCATTCCAGCACCATCGCGAAACAAGGTAATATTAGCAATCAACTTATTAAGCTCACCATGCACCGTCAGGGTTGGACCATTAAAATCGCCTAACTGCTGACCATTATCGACTGGTACTTTAGGATTGGGTAACTCACAATCGGCAAAAAATGCTTTGGCAATAGTAGCAGCAGCAGCAACAAACGCCGAATGTCCTCCAGGATAAGAAGGATGAGTGGGAGAGCCTTCAGGGTAGGCTATTGGCAGCAACCAAGTACCATCTCGATCTTCACGATGGTTTGCCTGGTTTTGCTGTTTGTTATGTTCTAAAATGCGATCGAGTACCTGAGTTGTTCGCCAAACTTCTGCACCTTCTCCAAAAATATTGTTGAATTGGTCATTGTTGAGTGGATTGAAATCGCCCAACTCACCACGTCGGAAAAGTTCGAGACGCTGGGCATATACTTCTGGTCGCAAACGTCGATGAACGCACCACTTTTGAAACCAGGCGTGTTTTAGCCCATAGACTCCAGCCAGCCCACTCTGGATTGTAATATCGGGTTTACCAAGACTACCAAAAGGTTCAGAACTCTTAATTTCTCCATTAGCGTAAGGACTCGCATTAGATATGTCTGCATTTAGCCCCAGGAGAATAATCGTCGCCCAAAGACCCGACTGATGTGGAAGATCGAGATGTACCCATTGACCCGCATCTCTCAGGGTCGTAATATAGCGCGTACCATCAATAATATCCGAACCAGTAGAATCGAGATCGCCATTGTTGACTTTACTCCATGTTTCCAAGTCTGTAAGATAATCAAGACCTTCTCTGGGGTAACGTTGCAATTGACGAATTGGCTGATTGCCAAATAGAAAATCTTGCAGTAGAAATTGAGAGACATGAGGACTAACATCACAACCCTCATAAGATCCTCGAAAGATAGTGTCTGGTGTGCATTCAAAGCCAAATTCTTGCTCGAACCCCAAGTTGTTCAAGTCCTCACAAGCATCAGCAATTAGTTGACTGTTAGCATATTGGTCAAACTCTACGTCACGCGCCAGTGCCATCCAATAACGCTCGACCATATCTACTGCCGTGTTACGACTGGCAAACTTAGGGGCTGCTGCCATCCGTGCGCCATTAGAGTCATTACCGATTAACTGGAACGAATAAGCATTGAGAGGATTAACAAGTAGACGCTCTCCCCCACCGAGTTCTACCTCTTCAAAAGCTTGCTGAGTGCCTGTCTGTATAGCTGCAAGCAGTGACTCGAAAGATGGTTGTTTTACCAGCCCAATTTCATTATGGGCTAGGGCTTTGGTAAAGGAGGCAAACCCTGGAAAACCAAGTCTATTAAACCGTTCTTCATCTCCGTTAGTTGGCGGTAGTGAAGTGATAAAAGCTTCAAAAGCATCTCTAAGGGTCAGTTTCCGTTTGATACGGACTTCTCGTCGCCGTTGTTCAAAATTTCTTTCTGGCAAATCTTGTCGATAGTCGATCATTTAAAATCTCCTCGATTTTATGAGTGAACAATTAGAATCTTTAGCCTTGCCGATGGGGTAATGTCGTACAAAAAGTTACTATTAGTAGCGCAAGGCGTATGCCTAGATTGCACGGAGCGAAGCTTAAATGAACGTTGTAGCCGACGGTTTGTCTTCAGCAAACTCTGGGGCTAACGCCCCGCACTGGCAAAGCTTTGCTTTGCGCGCTATTAGCTGTTAGCTTTTTAAATAAATTTGTCTGGTAATGAGATTTAAATATGCGATCGCAGTATTACAACTTAGCAACGCTATTCTTTCTTTTAGATAGATGCAGAAGTTTTTAACTAATGCAGTTTCTTGTGTTACTTTCGGTTATTCTAAAACTACAGTCGGGTCGGCGGTAGAATTCTCAGGTAAAATCGTTGACTTTAATCTGTCAATGCCTAACTTCTATCTCTATATTTCCTGAGTTTTTGCCACAGAACCTTTATTAATCGGGCATTGCACAGTTATGGGATGATTTAACAAAGCCAAAGACTAATTATTCCCCAACTCCCCAAGTCCCCAAGTCCCCAAGTCCCCAAGTCAGTTTAAACCATCCCTTTGTGATGCAACGCCATTAATCGTATTCAATCCATCTACATTTTCGATGTGTTCGTCCAACAGAGGATTAATAGCTCGTGGTGTTTCCATACCAGTAAGCATTGAGTTGATGTATCATTTTGATGAAAACGAATGAGGAAAAAACACCCCTACAGAGACTTACGAAATCCCGCCTCCCGATCTTAGCGATCGAAATTTCTTTGTTGCTATACAAAAGCGTATTAGCTATTAGCTTTTGAATTGTTTTTAACGGTTAGTAATTTTAGCCCTTGTCTAGTTCAATTGTCGATCGACCTGATATTTTTAGCCGATTAATTGTCTACCTTGACGAGAACCAGTTTGAACGTGCCATAAGCCAGCATACACTCCACCCAAAGCCAGTAATTCTTCGTGCGTTCCCTGTTCGATTAGTTGACCGTAATCCATTACATAGATACAGTCTGAATGTCTGATGGTAGATAGGCGATGAGCGATCGCAATTGTGGTTCGATTTTGAGTAATTTTTTCTAAAGAACGAGCGATCGCAGCTTCAGTTTCATTATCTACTGCCGAGGTTGCTTCATCTAGAACTAAAATTGGTGGATCTTTTAAAATAGCTCTGGCGATCGCAATTCTTTGTTTTTGTCCTCCAGACAGTTTTTGACCTCTTTCGCCAACAATGGTGTCGTAACCTTGAGGTAGTTCGCCAATAAAGCTATCGGCTTCGGCAATTTTGGCAGCTTCAATAATTTGGTTGATGCTAGCGTCGGGAGAACCATAGCTGATGTTTTCCCTAACTGTACCGTGGAATAAAAAGACATCTTGACTTACCAAGCCGATGGCGCGACGCAAATCCCACAGCACTAGATCGTCGATATTTTTTCCATCTAAAGTAATCTCGCCCGACTGCACTTCGTATAGACGCAGCAGTAGTTTAACTAAGGTGCTTTTACCCGAACCTGTCGCCCCGACTATGGCAATAGTTTGACCCGCGGGGATATGTAGTGAAAGATTTTTGATTACGGGCTGTCTTTGATTATAGGCAAAGGTAATGTTGTTTAAGCTAACTTCACCTTTGACGTGGGATAAGGGTAAAGATTTATTGCCAGGAGCGATCGCTATGGGAGTATCTAATAGATCCATCACGCGAGTAATAGAAGCCATTGCTCGTTGATATAAATCGAAGGTTTGACCCAAGCGAGTTAAGGGCCAAAGTAGTCTTTGAGTAAGAAATACCAAGACGCTGTATGTTCCTACAGCCAATGCGCCCGATGCAGCTTGCAGACCGCCGTAGAGTAGGATAGCGGTAAAGCCAGCTAAAATAACCAGACGAATTAGGGGAATAAATGCCGCAGAAAGGGCGATCGCCTTCTGATTACTCTGCCTATATGCGTGACTATCTTTACTCAGACGCTCTATCTCATAGGTTTCTGTGGTAAAGCTTTTAATAGTAGTAATTCCGCTGAGATTATTAGCTAGTCTAGAGTTTAAAATACTAACTCTTTCCCGCACGTCGGCGTATCTAGGAGCAAGCCATTTTTGAAACGACACCGAACCCCAAACAATAATCGGGATCGGAATAACTGCCATCCAAGCAATATCGGGAGTTAAAACAAAAAACGAACCGCCAACTACCAACACTGTAGTGAGTACGTGGATAATTTCGGTTGCACCAACATCTAAAAATCTTTCAAGCTGGTTAATATCATCGTTGAGAACCGATAGCAAACTTCCGGTGCTGCGTTCTTCAAAGTAAGCCAGTTCCAAATTTTGCACATGAGCGTAAGCATCCAAACGAATATCGTGCTGGATATCTTGAGCTAAATTACGCCATAACCTAGTGTAAGCATATTCAAATACCGATTCTAAAGCCCAAACAATTGCCGATAAGATAGACAAGACTACCAACTGTGCAAAAATATCGGTGATGCCAAATTGAGCCACAATTGAATCTTCTTGCTCGACCACGACATCTACCGCAGCACCAATAATAGCTGGAGGAGCGAGGTCGAAAAGCTTGTTAAGAATAGAACAAATTGTAGCCTGCCACATTACTTTTCTGTACTTATCCCCATATTGCAGCAATCGGGCTAGAGGATGATTCGGTGTGGCTTTATTTGAAGTCATGCTTAGTTTAATTAACCTATCTTTAGAAAACTTAGCAGACTTTTGAGGTTCGAGGAAACATTAAGTTCAACTAGCTAACAATTGCTCGAAATGCCAAACTTCTGCATGACCCCGACGGCGAGCGACAATTCTAGTTGCAGAATCGACATCATATCTAGTTCCTGAAAACAATAATAAATATTTTCCTTTTTGAAACAGTCGCCAGAAGAAATCACGATCTGCTTGACTACAATTAAATTCTTCTAGATCGAAATAATTGTAAGCGGTCAGTTCGCGATGCCAAGAATAACGTCCTGCATTGCGAGCCATTAAAATAAGGCGATCGCTCTCAAACCCTACATCTCTAAAATCATCTAGCGCGACTCTAACATCTCGATGATGGGAAAATACAATTACCGCATTAGCTAAATCATCATCACGTCGATCTTGAATTAACCGAGGATTGTAAGAAACTGCTTCAAATCTATTATTCCCGAATAATATTGTCTGAGGTTTAAAAAATGTCTTCATCGGTCTACGGTAAAATCCAGTATGCCTAGACTAACAACCCAATGTGTCATGGCAATGACAGACTTATGACATTTCACGAGCGTTTTTTTGCTCAAATTAAACGAACATAAAAAAATATTGGTATCCAAGAATTTTATAGATAGATTATTAATAGTCGCTAGCGATCGCTAGTAAGGAAAGTTCATCTTTTTATTTGGGGTAGCATCAACCAGAAATCGTTCATCAGTAAAAGTACCTATGACATCAAACGAAGCCATCGCTGTAGATTTTAGTCAAGAAGCAACCTCATCAATAATTCTTTCTCCAAACTTATCGAGTCATCAAGCAAACTGGACGGGAATATATCTGCAATACCACAATTGCCCTTCTCATGAAACTCCAGAACACTACCCTACCCAGCACGTTATTGCAATTCAAACCAAAGGATTTATCGAAGCAGAACGTAAATTAGGCGATCGCACTCGAAAAGAACAAATTCGGGTTGGAGATATTTGCTTAGTTCCCGCCCATACCCGCCATTGGATTCACGCCAAAGGAGAACAGGGTTTGATTCTACTAAGTATAGAACCTGAGGCGATCTACAAGTCACTTCCTGCCGATATTAACGCTAAAGAGATCGAATTGTTGCCCTACTTCGCCCAAGCAGATCCCTTAATTTATCATCTAGGACTATCTCTTAAAAAGACGTTGCAGATAAATACATTCGATAGTCGCTTTTACGCTGAATCTTTAAGTGTGGCTTTGATAGCTCACCTGATGCAGTTTTATACAGCGAAGAATCCAGTAGCAAACGATGTTTTTTGTGAAGATGCTCAGATTAAACAGGCGAAAGACTATATTCACGCTTATTTAACCCAAAAGCTGTCTCTTCAAGCGATCGCAGATGTAGTCGGCTTAAGTAAATATCATTTCTGTCGGATCTTCAAACAAAGTACGGGCTTGACTCCCTGGCAATACGTAATTCAACAGAGAATTAAATTAGCAAAACAACTGCTACAAAACTCACAACTATCAATTTGGCAAATAAGCAATCGCTTGGGATATTCTAACTCCACCCAGTTTACTAACTTTTTTCGTAAACATACAGGCATTACTCCTTCAGATTTCAGAAAGTAACTGATAAACGCAAAAACAACATCATAGATACTTCTTACTTCTTACTTACTCTTATCTATCCAAAGATATAAAAAGATATAAATAGAAAGTCGATCGCAAGATTTGAAAATAAGTAGCAAGATTTGTTATTGAATCTATCTAACAATAGCTTTAATTTAAATTCTATTAGGTCTTTAAATATCTAAGGCTGAAATTCACAACTATTGTTATCCAAGAATTGTAAAGCTATGAAAATTCTGGTGACGGGTGCAACTGGATATGCGGGATTTTACGCAGCTATTGCCCTACGTCGAGCGGGACATCATGTATTTGGACTAACCAGAGACAAAGATAAACCCCGCGCCAAACAGCTACAGCAGTATGAAGTACAAATAGCCGAGGGTGATATTGCTAAAGCCGAAAGTTACCGTCAATATCTCGAACAAAGTGATGCGATCGTTCATGCCATGATGGATTTTAACGATCCACAAAGAACAGATCGAACCCTATTTAAAACGCTGCAACAGATTGCCGAAACCACTACGAAAAACCGCTGCTTTGTCTACACTACAGGCTGCTCGATCTATGGTAAACGTCCCGAACGAGTGATGGATGAAACTACGCCTGCTAATCCCGAACACAAGCTAGCATTTCGCATGGATTTAGAGCAAGAACTTTTCGATCTGGCAATTCCTAACTGTCGCAAAGTCGTATTGCGCCCAGGTTTTATGTACGGACTCGATGGCAAGTCTAGTATTACTGGGATGTGGTTTGGCATGGGTGAACAGGGTCAAGCGATTTATCGTGGCGATCGCCAAAAAGGTTGGAGTTGGGTTCATGTCAATGACTTGGCAGAAGCTTATGTGCGAGTAATTGAAAGCGATCGCGCAATCGATCGTGAAGTGTTTTGTATTGCCGACGAACAGCGTCATAAATGCGTAGACATTATGCAGGCTTGTCTATCTGCTACAGGATACGAAGGAGAGATCGAGTTTGCCGAACCTGACGAAGATGATGTAACTAGCGTTTGGTTCGACCAAAATGAGTTTATTACCTCTCAAAAGGCTCGCTATCTACTGGGATGGACTCCCCGCCATATTGGAGTCATCGATGAAATTGAAACCTACTACGCCTCTTGGAAAGCTGCTCGATCCAGCTAGCAGTAAAACAAAATCGATTGCATTTATTTCTCTATTACCTTGGAACTATGCTCAAAGTACTACCTATCTTACTCAGGCTGATTTTAGGCTCAATTTTTTTATTTTATGGATTAGATGCCTTCTTTCATTTCGTCCCCAATCAAACCGTTTCCGAACCAGCAGGTGAGTTTATTTCGGCATTAATCGACTCTGGTTATTTATGGACATTAACTAAAGTAGGCGAAACTATCGGTGGCTTGATGTTGCTAAGCGATCTTTTTGTACCGTTGGCTTTGGTCTTAATTGCGCCTATCGTCGTAAATATCTTTTGCTTCCATCTATTCCTTAATCCTTTAAGATGGGCGATTGGCATTTATCCAGTAGGAGTGACAATCGTTATTACCGAGTTGGGACTGGCTTGGTTTTATCGAGAATATTTTCAAGGTTTGTTTGTCGCTAAAGCAATCGCCGATGTTCCTCAGATCGAATCTAACACCGTTGAGTTAACTGAATAATTAATTTTCAGATTCATCAGAAAACAATTATGGCATATTCAATTTGAGTTATAGCCAGAATCACCACAATTAAAAACAAAGAAATGACTATAGCAACATCAATACGATCGACCCAAACGCCCAAACTACTACAAAATCGTGTAGCACTTATTACAGGAGCGAGTAAAGGGATCGGTGCAGCAATCGCTAAACTTTTTGCCCAACACGGTGCAGCAGTGGGAATTAATTATCATAGTAGCGAAGCGGAAGCTCAACAGGTGGTAGACGAGATTGTCAATAGCGGTGGTAAGGCGCTCGCAGTGCAGGCAGATGTTTTAGACAAAGCCGAGGTAGAGTCGATGTCTCAAAAAGTCACTCAAGAGTTTGGGGCGATCGATACTTTGGTGCTAAATGCTAATATGCCCTTTACCATTGCCCCCTTCATGGAACAAACCTGGTCGGAGTTTGAGGATAAGTTAACGGGAGAACTCAAGGCTGCGTTCTATGCTTGTCAGACGGTCGTTCCCTCGATGATAGAACGCAAACATGGCTGTATTATTGCGATTAGTTCGATTACTTCTCGTCATGCCGATCCCTGCTTTTCGGCTCATACTACCGCTAAATCGGGACTTGATGGTTTTGTTAAAAGTTTGGCGACAGAATTGGGTCAATATAATATTCGGGTAAATGCAATTGCTCCAGGAGTAACCCTAACCGATCCAGTTTCAACTCAGCCCCAGGAATGGTTAGACGAGCGGGCGCAGCAAACGCCGATGAAACGTAACGCCCAGCCAGAGGATATTGCAGGTGGGGTTTTGCTACTGGCATCCGAACCCGCAGGATTTATTACTGGTACGTACCTGATGGTTAACGGCGGTAGCCAAATGCCTTAAATCGAACCATCTCACTTCTTTTGCTAAACAATATTGCAACTAAACTAATGACTTTAGATTTATTCACACCGATTCAATTAGGCGATCTGACTTTACCCAGCCGCATCATTATGGCACCTTTGACTAGAATGCGGGCGGGTGAGGACAATGCTCCCACCAAGTTAAACGCCACTTACTACGCCCAAAGAGCTTCGGCAGGACTGATTATTGCTGAGGCAACTCAAGTATCTTTGCAGGGTAGGGGCTACGCTCATAGTCCTGGCATTCATACCTCAGAACAGATAGAAAAATGGAAGTTAATTACCAGTGCCGTTCATCTATCGGGAGGAAGAATTTTTCTTCAGCTTTGGCACGCTGGACGTACATCTCACCCCGAACTGCAACCAGACGGCGGACTTCCCGTTGCTCCTAGTGCGATCGCAGCAGAGGGACACGCCTATACCTTTAATGGAGGTCGCCCAAATATGGTTGCACCACGCGCTTTGGAAACAGAAGAGATTCCCGTAATAGTCGAGCAGTTTCGTCAAGGAGCAGAAAACGCTATGGCTGCTGGATTTGATGGCGTAGAAATCCACGGTGCAAATGGTTATCTAATTGATGAATTTATTGAAGATGGTTCAAATAAAAGAAGCGATCGCTATGGTGGATCTGTAGCTAATCGGGCGCGGTTTCTCTTAGAAGTAGTAGAAGCGGTAACGGATGTTTGGAGTAGCAACAGGGTAGGGGTTAGGTTATCTCCCAGTGGTGAGAACTACACAATGGACGATGCTAACCGCGAGGAAACCTTTGGCTATGTTGTTAATGCTCTTAATTCTTTTAACTTGGCTTACTTTCATTTGATGGAACCCAATCAATGGGGTAGCGATACGGGTTTGGACGCTGCTTTTTTCCGTCCGATCTATCAAGGTATTTTAATGGTCAACGGCGACTATAACCGAGAAAGAGGAAATGCCGTTTTACAAAGTGGCAATGCCGATCTAGTTTCTTTCGGTCGGACATTTTTAGCTAATCCCGATTTACCCAAAAGATTAGCTCTCAACGCTTCTTTAAACGAACCCGATCCTAAAACCTTCTATGGTGGAGGCGAAAAAGGTTACACCGACTACCCCTCCTTAGAATTAGTTTCGGAAAACGCTAAATAATATCTATTTAGAAAATACTCAAGACACATAAATACCTTGTAAAAGCGAACAGTAAGGTAGCGCGATGGGGCATACAAGCTCTTAAAACGGTCGTCACGAGTGCCTGGGGTTTCCCCGCGGACGCCAGCTCCGCCGACTTTGTTTATGCTGGGCTTCCCAGTGCTTTGACGGCTGGAGCGCACGAGTAAAGAGCGTGCCGACTCTCCTTCAAAGAGGCGAGGCTCTGAAGAGCCTGACATCCCTTCGGGATGGCGAAGCCCTCCAGGGCTTGGCGATGACCTCCAGGTCATGTTGACCGCCCGAATCAAGAGTCAGCCCCTTGTCTTGAGGAGCGGCGCATCACGCGTGGGTCTCCCGCGCAGTTTATATGCCCCGTGGTTTTCCTCTTAGAGCGACTACCGCACCCTTTAGGGCTGTTCGCCCTTATCTAATTACCCCAACGCAAAATTAATCGTAACCGCTTCAAACTATGAACAATACAACTGCCGATCGCCTGGCAATTATCCAACTCATCAATCATTTTGGTATGGCGATCGATCTGCGAGACTGGGAAAGTTTCCAAAATCTGTTTGCCGAGACAGTAGAATTTGACTATTCATCTATTGGTGAGGTTGCAGCCACCTTACATCCAGCCGATATTGCTAATACTGCTCGTAGCGATCTAGGCGGTTTTCAAACCACCCAGCACGTCATTACCAATCATCTGGTGCAGGTTCAGGACAATAACGCCACCTGTCAGGCTCATGTTCGGGCAATGCA
This sequence comes from Waterburya sp., assembly GCA_965214815.1. GTDB lineage: Bacteria > Cyanobacteriota > Cyanobacteriia > Cyanobacteriales > Xenococcaceae > Waterburya. The sequence continues at coordinate 3,882,896 of CBDCCL010000002.1, read as the reverse complement.
CTTTTTGCCCAACGAAGGAGAATCTACTCTAGAAATGGGCGGTTATTATACGGCTGAGTTAGTTCGTATCGAGGACAATTGGAAGATTCAAGGCTGGAAGTTTACCGTACTTTGGTCTCGTGGCAACGAACAGCTTTTTGAACTGGCTAAACAAACGCCCAACGATGCTTATCAATAGGGTAGTAGATACTTATCTTCTTTACGATCCAGGTTTAAAATAGTCCAAAAGGCGATGCCTACGGCTAGCTTCGCAATCGCCCGAATCAGCCCGAACTAAAGCTACTACGACATCGGGCAAAGCAGCCAGACTGGGATAAACTAAATAACGCGATTCCCAACGAGGATTGAATTTATCTTTGAAGCCGTGTAAACCCTGGAAATTATAAAAGCGATTGAGATGTTCGTAGAGATAATCTAAACCACCTTCTAATCGCGAAGATCGTTCTTCTTTAAGTCCTGAAAGAGCAGACAAGCCAAGGTTAAAGCTATCGTAGTCGAGCTTTTGGTAGTGTTGAAACAGGGAAACAAACAAAAATTCCATTACTCCGTGTTCCCCATCTTTGAGCTTGCGCATCAAGTCTAAAGTAATCTCGTTTAGCTGATATTCGGGAATGATGTTGGCAAAGGCAATGATGCCTTCAGTAGCTTCCACTGTAGCTATTTCACAGTTACGCAAATAATTATAGTCAAACCAGCCCAAAGAAAACCGTTTTTCCGAACCCTGCATCTCATTTAACCACTCATCGCTAATAACTTTGAGCCGATCTAACATTTCATCTGCAATGGGGGGCTGATAAAACTTGACCTGATAACCTAACTTACTAAATCGATTGAGGGCATTTCTTAAATTACGCCCCGCCTTACCTTGGGTAGTAAAAGTATGCAGATCGACAATACCCTCTTCGCCAATTTTGACGGCTTTAAAACCTAATGACTTATATAGATCCAGATTATCCGGAAGAGTCTAATAAAAAGCAGGATACCAGTCATTGCGATCGCAATACTCTCGATAACCAATAATGGCATCTTTAAGATCTTCTGGTGCGCCAATCGGATCTCCAAGAGCGATCGCGCCTCTACCCTTTGGTACATAGGCAATTACCGTCTTACCACTCGGTGAAAAATAATAACTTTTATCGGGCAACAAACAAAAATGAGCTAAGGAAGAACGCCCGTACTGCTGAATAATTTTGTAGGCTCGTTCTCTTTCTTCATCTGTTCGGCATACCTGTAACAATACGGGACGTAATAACATCCAAACAGCATAGCTAATAGTACTCGCCCCTACAATATAAATGGAGGTAATAAAAAAGCTGCCGAAGCGAGTATTTGCCTGTAGTCCGCCGTTATCACCCGTAAAAAATATGGCTAAAGTTTGCCCCACAGCCCCAAACAGATCGAACTGAGTTTGATACTGTCTTTCCATTAGAAAGAAACCTGCCGTACCATAAGCCAGAGTAAACAGCAGCGCACCGATTAAGACTCTTACCCCTTGGGCGATAGAAGGACGATCCGAACGGGCGGTAAAACTATTACGCAACAGCAATAATAAAATTAATAACACGCCTGCGGGAATTGTTTCTTCGACATCTAACCCCTTGAGCAGATGCGAAGCGATGGAAATTACTAATAAAACTATAGTTAGAATCCAAGCGACTCTTTTACGACGCAGCAGACGTGAAGCCAGAGTTAGTAATATAAAACCGCTAACCGCTGCAAAAATATGACTTCCCGCACGAACTTCAAACGGATAGATCTCTTGCAGGATAGCAATTCTCTCTGGCAAACCAGGAGTGACGGCAGAAAGCAAATTTAAAATACCGACCAATCCTGTGAGTATGGCAACCAGCCACAAGCCCAAGTTAGTTTTAGATGTCTTCATAGCGTTTGGGTTTAATGCCAAATGAAATAGTTACAGTTACTTATCGTACAGGGTGACTAAATATAAAAAGCGCGATCTTAAAAGCTAAAGCTATTACTCTACTTTGGGAATAATATAATCACCAATTTTAATTTCTAGGGTGATGAACGTCTTTGTATTTATTCTCTTAGCAACTTTACTATTTTTAATTTATATTTTATGGCAGCAGATCGAGCAGCAAAAAAGACAACCTAAACTTAAATTAGATCGCAGTCTAGATAAGCAACTTTTGACTATGTTAGGAGGAGATAAAGCAGCAGCCTTAAGACTGTTAAGACACGCTCGTAAAAATAATCCTGGTAGAAGTTATCTTTGGTATCACGAGAAAGTAATTAGAGATTTATCGCGAGATAGAAGATATTAATAAAATTCTACGAAATAATATAAATAAAATAATATTGGTTGCAAGTGAGTGATGAACCAATCGAACAGCGATTCTTTAGAGGGTAAATCGGTACATTTGCGTCGTTAGGTTGACCTACAGGTTAGCTATCATGCTGGTGCGACTCCAGGGATAGTATTTTTACACGGTGGGTTGGGTAATCGTTTTAACTGGCGATCGCAGTATGAATTTTTTCTCGATCGGGGTAGAGAGGTATTAACCTACGATCTAGCAGGACACGGACAGTCTAGTCCCTACAATCGCTATTCTTTAGGGAGACATCGGCGAGATTTAAGGCGACTGTTACAAAAGTATAAGATCGAATCCCCTATAGTTTGCTGTCACAGTTATGGTGTTCCCTTGGGTTTAGAGTGGGCGAGGCGCAACCAAGCGACTGCCTTAATTTTAATTGCGGGAGGAACTCACGATCTCGCTCCTTGGTGGGAAATTCCGCTAATTAAGTTTCTTGCTTGGGGTGGTCGATATCTCTATCATTTACCTGGGGTACAGTCCTTCACTAATCGTCTATCGAGCGATCGCACTCATCAAAAGATCGAGCGGTTTTTTGCTGAAAGTACTCTACCAACCGAACCCGATCCTTATGAAGCTTTAGAAATATTTTGGGGCTACAATTTTTGGCAGCGTCATCAAGCTGGTCTGAATAAGAAAATACCTGTATTAGTAATTACTGGCGGTAAAGATCCCAGTTTTACCAAAGAGATGGGAGACGAATTAGCAAATAGTTTTCAGTTAGGACAGCACTTTCACTTACCAGAAGCAGGACATTTATTGATTGCTGAATATCCCGATCGAGTCAATGGGGCGATCGCCGATTTTATTAATAATATTATCCCTTAATAAAATCATGGTTTCAAATTTTGTATTTTATAGTTGACTATTATATTTGAGCAACGCCGATTTTATTTTTTCCGTTGAAGTCAATCTTCATCATTTTTCATCTCTAGTTAATTTCTAGCGCAAATTCTTGTTTGGCGCGAGATAAATACTTTACTGCTTTTTGGCGGTATTTCCAAGATTTAACCTTACCAGGCAAACGACTCAACCAATGTTTATTTAGTAAAGTAGTATCTCTAGCTTCTCTTAAACTAAGGGTTGTGGGGAGTAGTTTGCGCGAAAGAATGTCAATACAGTGGTCTATTTCAGCCAATGAAGCGAACCTAAAGGTAAATCCATCGATCTCTACATAGTAATAGGGATATCCTTCGCCTGGAATCGCGCGCGGTAGGGGTGGATCGAACTCAGTAGCTTGATACCAATACTGGCTATCCTTTTCTATGTAAACCCAATAAGATATCGGACTTGCCATCCGTTTTTCCGTATACTCTATCCAGTGTTTCTTCATAGTTAATTTTACTACTGCGATCGCTCTTCATAACTAATTAGGTATCCTATGGCTATAGGTAGCGACCCGGAAGCGTACTTTTTAGATCTAGTATCGGGTATAATTCAATCTAGACAGGCTAGCTATATTTTTTGATTTTAAACTAATACAATACAATATATGCTCGATCGATGGCAGCTACAGGAAGCAAAAAACAAATTTTCTCAGGTAGTTAGGCAAGCACAGCAGGGCAAACCACAATATATTACCGTGCATGGGAAACCAACAGCAGTAATTGTTTCTATTGAAGATTATCAAAAGCTAAATCGACCTCAAACTTCTTTGTCTGAAGCACTGATGTTGCCTTTGCTTGAAGATGAACTCAATCTATCGAGAGATCGAGATATAGGGAGAGATATAGACTTTGATTGAACGGTACTTGTTAGATACCTGTGTCCTATCGGAATATATTCGTAAGCAACCCGAAATGAAGGTTGTTCGATGGTTAGATACACAACCAGAAGAGAACCTGTTTATTAGTGTTATTACTGTCGGCGAAATAAGAAAAAATTCGGTAAAAATAGAATCGTCTCAACCAGAAAAGTATCAAAAGCTAGATGAATGGTTATACAAACTAATCCAACGTTTTGAACCGCGAATTATTACTTTAGATCGTGAAATTATGTTGAGATGGGGTAATCTTTCAGGAAAAGCCGAACAAAAGGGGAAAAAATTACCAGTAATAGATAGTTTAATAGCTGCTACGGTGATTAATCATCAACTGACCTTAGTTACTCGTAATGAAAATGATTTTTCAAGTATCGATGTTCCTTTATATAATCCCTGGAGTTGTTAGCACTCGTGCAGCGTTATTTAAAAACTTTACATCTATTTTAACGGAATGAGCGATCGCTATATAATATTGCTTGAAGTGCGATCGATCCTTTTAGCTTCTTAGCGTATTCGCTCACAGTAAGAAAAACTTTACTTCCTCGTTCCTCATTCCTCATTCCTGACTCTATTATCAGTTCGCTGAGGAATGCGCCGTCAGGGAGGTTTTTTCTAGTGCTTTAGCTAAGGTAATTAATTTATTGGGGTCGCAAGGCTTAGTTAAATAGTCAGTCGCTCCAACAAGTTTAGCTCTAACCCGATCGATCATGCCATCTCTTCCCGTTAGCATTACAATAGGAATTTCTTTAAATTTTTGCGATTTTCTCAACAGGCTACATAGATCGTAACCATTAAGATCGGGCATATTTATATCCATAAAAATTACCGCAGGCTGATGTTTAGATAGCATTTTTAATGCTGTGGTTGGGTCGAGGATACCTATAACCTTATAACCGACCGCTTCTAAAGTCATTTTCATCTGTTTTTGCACTGTTTTACTATCGTCAATACAGACAATTAAAGTAGAATCAGTGCGATCGGATCTCGGTAGTTTTTCTCGAGCCTGGAATAAATTATTTTCTGAGGTCTGATTCTGGTTTAACTCTTGTAAAGTCAATTCTTGAGATGGTAAGATCGAAATTAGCTTATCTTCGATCGAACTTTTGAGATACTTGGTTAAAAACTCAGTATTGACATTAGTTATAGTAGCGATTTGATAGAGATTTTTCTTGGCAACAAATAGGCTTGCAAAAGTTGACAGTTTCTGAGAATTCGCTAGAGGAGTAAGTTCGGGTTCTTGATAGATCGTTTTCCAAGTTTTATAAAATTGAAGAGCCTTTTTTTGTTCTAAGAATAGGCGACTAAAGGGAGAAGCTAAATAAGACCTTGTTTGTCGCCAAAATTTAATTTTTTCTTCTTGTTTAGCCCATAACTGTTCTAAACTAAAGCTAACAAGGGGTCTTGCAATACGCTTTGCAGGTAGAAATTGAATATTAGCTCGTTTGATACTTACTACATGAGCAAATCCTTCTCTAACCAATCGAAATAAAAACTTTTTAATTTCTAAATCGGCAAACTGTTTGTTTGACATACTCCGACATAAGAAAGAGTATTCTGAAATTTCGGCTTCGTTTAGGTCAGGACATTTAGAACCTAGTTTTGCCTGTTGCCAGAGATAATCTAAGCGCGTCTGCTGACCGACGTTGCTGCTGATGTATTGCACTTTTCCTTCCAAAAAGTAGACATTCCAGCTAACAGAAGCATCTTTTGGTTCTTCAATTTTAATACAGCCAGACCAAGCTGTTTTAGATTGATGTTTTAGAACCTGTAAAGGAATCTGAGAATTGCTGTTCATAATGTTACTAAAGTTCGATCGAGGAATGAGTAAAAGGCAACAAAAAATAACTAGCGATTACGCTTTGTCTTACTTTTTTCATAGTTCCCCAAACAATAGGTAAAATTTCTGTTTAACAATTAAAATTTCTAGATATAGATAAATGACATGGCTTTAATTATTGCTGGCGATCGCTCTGGAACGGGAAAAACCACCGTTACCCTGGCGATACTGGCTTACCTCGCTCGACTCAGCAATAAGGTACAGTCGTTTAAAGTCGGTCCAGACTACATCGATCCGATGTTTCATCGAGCAGTAACGGGCTTACCCTGTCGCAACTTAGATCCCGTGTTGACTTCCCCTAGCTATGTTCGACACTGTTTCGGTCGTCACGCTCAAAACGCCGATTGGGCAATTATTGAAGGAGTAATGGGGTTATTTGATGGAATCAAACATCTAGACGATAGCGAGTCGTTAAATGATTTTGGCAGTACCGCTCATATCGCTAGAATACTAGACTTACCCGTCGTACTTGTTTTAGACTGTTCTCGTTTATCAACATCGATCGCTGCGATCGCTTATGGATATGCCAATTTGGATTCTAAAGTAAATATTGCTGGGGTTATTCTCAATCAGGTAGCCAGCGATCGCCATTTAGAGTTATTAAAAACGGCTTTAAACAGCATTAATATGCCGGTGTTGGGAGTTCTAAAACGCAATGTAGCGGTAACTATTCCCGATCGCCATTTAGGTTTAGTTCCTGAAGTAGAGTTACCTGGTATAAATAATGTTTTTTCTCAGTTAGCCCATCTTGCCAAAACATCATTCAACTGGAAGCAACTTTTACCTCTACTCACCTCATCCTCCCGTCACCCCGTCACCTCATCCTCCCGTCACCCCGTCACCCCGTCCCGTCCCCCCGTCCCCCCATCTCCCATCAAAATTGCTGTAGCCAGAGACAAAGCCTTCAATTTCTACTATCAAGATAATTTAGACATCTTAAGTGAGCTAGGAGCAGAACTAGTATTTTGGAGTCCGATCGCCGATAAAAATATTCCCGATAACATTCAGGGATTATACTTCGGTGGTGGTTTCCCTGAAGTATTTGCTAGAGATTTAGCAGCCAATCAAAAAGTTTTAGAACAACTGCAACAAGTAATTAAAGCTGGTATGCCTACTTACGCCGAATGTGGAGGCTTGATGTATCTGTGTCAAAAGCTGATCGATTTAAACGATCGCACTTGGTCGATGGTGGGAGCAATACCCAGTACCGTTACAATGCAGGCTAAATTAACTTTGGGCTACCGACAGGCGATCGCCTTGCAAGACAGTCCTTTAATTCAAACTAGGCAAACGATTAGAGGACATGAATTTCATCGCTCTCAACTCACCGTCGATTCTACAGCCCCCCTGTGGCAGCTACAGGGTTTCCACTCCTTTAGTCCTCAATTAAACGAAGGATGGAGAATCGAGGGGTTACACGCTTCCTATCTCCATATCCATTGGGGCGAGGCAAAATTTATTGCCGAAAGATTTATAAATAGTTGCCGAAATTATTAAACTTCGTTATATTGAATTGAGATACATAGTTATCAAATAGCCATTTAGGGATACAGGAGGTGATGCCCATGACAGAACATAGTAGTAACATGGGTCTCCTAGTTGATGATAGCCAGCTGCGCGCTGGGGCTGTTCTCTAAGCAGTCGCATCTTTAGCTTCTTCGGAAGTAACTAGGTAGACATTGCTGGAGTTCCTTCCAGCAGTTAGGTTTCAACTAAGAGACCCTCTAGACCGCCCCCATAAGTAAGTAGCCATAGCAGCAGTGTTGTTGTCCGTTACTAACTTGTGGGGGCGGATAGTTTTTGGCTAAAGTGTTGACGTTTCTTAAATCTCTACATCAGAAACCAGCCAGAAAATATAAACTATTAAGATACTGAATCAAGCATTCGATCGATCGGCAACCCAAATAATATAGATTACTTGGTATAGATGAAAATTGCGAAAAACGTTACAGAATTGGTGGGCAGAACTCCTCTAGTACAGCTCAACCGTATTCCCCAAGCAGAAGGCTGTGTGGCACAGATCTTAGTCAAGCTAGAAGGAATGAATCCTGCTGCCTCGGTTAAAGATCGCATCGGGGTTAATATGATTAATGCAGCCGAAGCTGAAGGTACGATAACTCCAGGCAAGACTATCCTAGTAGAACCAACTTCAGGCAATACAGGAATTGCTCTAGCAATGGCTGCTGCTGCTAAAGGATACAAGCTGATTTTGACGATGCCTGAGACAATGAGCAAAGAACGTCGTTCGATGTTAAAAGCTTATGGCGCACAGCTAGAACTAACTCCTGGTAGCGAAGGAATGGGAGGGTGTATTAGAAAAGCTCAGGAAATTACCGAAAACCTTCCCGATGCCTATATGTTGCAGCAGTTTAATAATCCTGCCAACCCAGAAATTCATAAAAGCACCACGGCAGAGGAAATTTGGGCAGATACGGAGGGCAAAGTAGACATAATGGTGGCTGGAGTCGGTACGGGAGGAACTCTAACGGGAACGGCAGAAGTTTTAAAAAGATACAAGCCAGAATTTAAAGCGATCGCAGTCGAACCGATTGGTAGTCCGATTCTATCAGGGGGAAAAGCAGGTTCGCACAAAATTCAAGGTATCGGTGCGGGCTTTGTACCTGAAGTACTGAAAATAGAACTGATTGATGAAGTAGTCACCGTAACTGATGATGAGGCGATCGATTTTGGTCGTCGTTTAGCCCGCGAAGAAGGGATTTTATCGGGTATTTCAACTGGTGCAGCCCTAGCAGCAGCAATTAAGGTAGCGCAAAAGCCAGAAAATAAAGACAAACTAATCGTAATGATTCAGCCGAGTTTTGGCGAACGCTATCTAAGTACGCCTTTATATGCCGATTTAGTCAAACCTGTTTTTAATTAAGTAAGTAGAGACGTTCGATAGAACGTCCGTACAGAAGTAAGAAGTATTTATTTTCCTACTTCTATATCTAAATTTAAAATTATCCTATTTTGTTCTCACAACTTATGTCGTGTCGTGAATCACTACCAGATACTACAGGTCAATCCTCAAGCTAGTCAGCAAGAGATCAAGCGGTCATATCGACGTTTAGCCAAGCAGTTTCATCCCGATAGCCAGAAAAACTCTAACTGTGACAAAATTATTGCTCTTAATGCTGCTTATGAAGTTTTAAGCAATAGTAATAGTAGACGCTTGTACGATAGACAGCAGCTCGGTCAAACTAATGACTTTGTTAGCAGACAAGAAAGAAACGCTGCTGCTGGTCGTCAATATCAGCGACAGCGCGCCAGCACTACACCCGAAGTAAACTACCAACAGTGGTTGCAGGAAGTTTATTTTCCCATTCATCGTCTAGCAACCGAAATTCTCGATTCTTTAGAGATAGAAATCGATCGCCTGTCTGCCGATCCCTTTGATGATGACTTGATGTCAGATTTTGAATCTTATTTAGATAGTTGTGAAGAATATTGGCAACAGGCACAGCAAAGATTAGCATCTGTGCCAAATCCCGCGCAGTTAGCAGGAGTCGCAGCCAACTTATACTATTGCCTCAATCATATTGGCGACGGTATTAAAGAATTAAAGTGGTTTACCATGAACTACAATGACCAATATCTACATACAGGTCAAGAAATATTTAGAATCGCCGATAAATTACACGCTCAGGCTCGAGAAAGAGCCGTGTCTTTTCTATGAAGAGTGGAGGGAGGGCGATAAGCCTAACGGACATTTCAGCCGTCCGTGCTGCGACATAGGGCTAGCCCGGATGTGACCCACAGCCACGCGCCCTTGCCAATGCCCACCCTCTCGCTCCGCGTACCCTAAAGGAACGTCGTCTCGCTTCGCGAGACTGGTAACGCGTTGCAGAGGCTACCGCACGACTAGCCATGCAAAGCACTTCAAAGAAAAGTCGATATATTCCTAAACATTTAGTAGCAAGAATAGAGAAGATGGAAGCAGAGATTTCAGTTAGAGAAATACTTTAAGTTTCAATTAGTAAAGATGAATTTAGATTACACAGGTGTCAAGCAAAATCTTCATGCAGTAAAAGCAGAGATAGATGCTTGAGTTAAATACATAGAGTCTATCAATCACAGCCAGATAAAAGATTCGTTAACAATGCCCATCTTCTATCTGTATATTTTCTAAGTTTTTAGTACAAAACCTTTATTTAAAATATTGCAACTGTCCATTGATATTTTCAATGTGTTCGTCCAGCGTTAATATCGTATAAGAGTTTCGACTATTTCTCGTACTGGCATTACACGAGAGATACGATTGGGGAACTGTAGAATAGGAAGTCGCGCTATAAGTCTTACAGTTATTAGTGGTGTTAAGATATTTTCCTCCTTTGCTCCACACTAAGACTCCCTTTTGATTAGCTATGTAGCTGTTAAGATTTATAGAGGATCTTCGGGATCTCCCGTCAATCATTTTACATATAGCAAATAGTCTTCCTTTATAAATATCTATATTTGTGCAAGTTTGCGTAAATCCCCTTGATGAGTTAGCTTGTGCTGTTGTCATACCAATAAGCATTGAGTTGATAATTATGGCAGGGATTGCTAACAATTTTACTTGGCTCTGAAGTTTCATTCGTTTTCTTCCTCGTATTGTATGTATTACGGTTTCTTATACATAAATGCAGGAATTTTTACTGATGCAGTTTTTTAAAGTTGTTTGTTTGAAGAATCAGATTAGATATATAGCAATCCCAATTGTTCCCTATTTAGATGCAAACCGCTGTAATTTCTCAAACTGCATCAGTCGAAATTTTTGTCAGCTATACAAAAACAGCAGACACAAATAACCGACATTCGACTCTAAAGATTTTTTTACCCATGAATGCAAATAATCGAACAATTAAAATAAACACAGAAGAAAAAAACATCTTAAGTTCTTTATTTAACGACGAAGAATATCTAGCCGAAAATCCCGACGTAGCAGCAGCAGGAATAGATCCTCTCGAACACTATCTTACTTTTGGCTTTGCCGAGGAAAGAAGTATTGGCGATAACTTCGATCCAGACTACTATCTTACTCGCAATCCCGACGTAGCAGCAGCAGGAATAGACCCTCTCGAACACTATCTTACTTCTGGCTTTACTGAGGGAAGATTGGCAAAAAATAATTTTTCGATTGAAATTTTGTATAGAGCTGGTACAGAAAATTTTACACCAGAAATGAAAGCTGAAATTGAAGCAGCAGCCGATACCTGGGAAGATGCTATTTTACAAAGCACTTTTAAAAGAGGACATACTCTAGAGATTTTCGTAGGCGGAAGAGAATTAGAGGAACGAAATATTCAAGACGAAGCAGATCCTTTCAATGGAAAAGCTCCTGTAGCTCAAGCTGCTCTTCTTCCTGACGGTTTAAAAATAGATGTTAATGGTAATAGTTTGCCTACTAAGGGGGTATCTATCATAAACACTAATGCTGATAAGCTGCAAGAATTAGAGGATAATCCAGACTTGTTTAATAAGGTAATGGTACATGAATTCGGTCATGTAATGGGAATCGGCGGACTTTGGCAAGAAAATGATTTAATCGAGCCGATTACTGGTGTTTATCGCTCTGATACTAATGCAGGCGAGGCATACCACAGACTATATAATACGGATGGCGATATTCCGCTTGCCACCGATGGTGAGTCTGGAATCTCTGGTCATTGGGACGAAGAAATATTTGGCAACGAATTAATGACTCCACAAAAAGAATCTTTAGGAATATCTATGCCATTAAGCGAAATTACTCTTGGTTCTTTAGAAGATATAGGTTGGAATGTTTTTGAGGGTGCAGCCGAACCATTTCCTGATTTTGATACCAACGCCTCACTAGGCTTCAATCCATTATAAAAAGCTTTGTTGGTAAGCAGTTATGTAGGAATAAAGACTTTAACTTTAGTACGAGTTAGAGCTGTGTAAAGCATTTTCTGAAGATCGGGACAATAGTTCATATCCTCCGTATCTAAAAAAACATAATCGATTCCTGAACCTTGAGCTTTATGCACCGTCAAAGCATAAGCGTAGGTCACGTCATCAAACATTCTCAATAAGTCAAAATATCGATTCCACTGCTTTTTCTCTACATAGTATTTGATTTTTTCGCTTCTAAACTGTTCGCTTTCAATTGTTAAGATAGAGAGGTTGAAGGGAGTTTTGCTATCTGTTGTTACTGGCACGGATAAACAAGTATATATTTCTTTATCAAAGGTAAGCTGTTTGAGCTTTGGCGGTTCGCTCACAGTACATTCTTCGGAATTATTAATTAGTATTCCCCATTTGTTTTTTCCCTTTTGACCAGGACGGGGACGAAATAGAGGTTTTTTGGCAATTAATCTATCTCCAGGTACGTAAGTCGGCGCATCTTTACCCCACATACGCGACCGCACAAATTTATTTGCAGCTAAAGCAGTTTTATTTTTCCAAACTAATAATCTGGCATAGTTGGGATTGGTTTTATAGGTATCGCAAGAGAAGTATTCCGTTACCGTCTCTAACCATTCTTTTCTAGGTTGAGTGACAATCGTTCGATCTTCGCTGGTTTGAAAGGGATAAAGAATTTTATTGTACTTGCTTTGAGTTCTTATTTTCTCTGCTACTACTGCTATTTCTCCTTCGTAGCGGACGATTTCGTCTAAAGTAGCCGTACTGTCAATATATTCTGATGTAGCAACTATCGGACTAGATTCTTTGACTGGGGGCAGTTGTGCCGAATCTCCTACAAATATAACCTTGGTGTCAACTGTCATGGCAACTGCATCGACTATGGCATCAAAATTACTGCGGTTAATCATGGAAAACTCATCAATGATAATTACGGAGTAGTCATCAAACTGAGCATCATTATTGGCGGTAAATTCCTCAATTCCTGTCTCCTCGTTAATCTCAGGCTGTTGACCGAGTAGTTGTGCCACGGTTTTAACATCAATGTCAATTCCTGTAGTCAGGGCTAAGAGCTTCAAATTTTTAGCTGCCTTATTTGTTGGTGCTGCTGCGACAAAGGTAAATTCTCTATCTACCAACCATTTCATCAATTGACAGATTAAAAAGCTTTTCCCAGATCCTGCATAGCCGCTCAAACGGAAGAAACTCTCGTTGCTTTCAACAAATGATTTTAGTCGATCTAGAGCTTCAAGTTGAGCAGGTGTTAGCTGTTTAACCGATACATTAAAGGGTTTTGCCATTCAAGATCTAAGGGTATGATAGCTTATTTAGATTAATACTTTTTCTTGCCTTCGGCATCAATATTTGTAGATAAACATCTAAAAAAGAACGATCGCATTATTTGAACCCATAAACGGTTAATAGTCTAATACCTTTATAGGCTTATAGTCATTCCAATTAGTTCCCTTACGATTAACATTGAATGGTCTGAAAGTTAGTTTAGGGTTGGTAGAGTCGTTTTATACAAACAAAGGCGCACTCTTGATGCCCAGCATAAACCCAGCACAAGCATAGTTGAAGTCAAGTATGCACGAAGTCTACTTCATAGCTTGTATGACCATCGCCGATTAATTAAGCCATCAATATCATCTAAATCTTCTGCTTCTGCTACTTAAAAAGCAATTGTCACCTGTAAAGATCGAATACTTTTCCAATCGATTACAAACGCTTAAAAAGTCTTTACAAGACGCGATCGCTCTAGCATCATTTTTTATTGAGCGATCGATCTATCGAACTCGATCTTATTAAGTAGCTCGTACCAATAAACGTCTTCTCCCGACTGCTGGAGTTCAAAAGCACTATTTAAAGAGTCATACCAAATTTGAGAATTAGCGTAAAATGATACCAAATCACTTTGACTTAGATCGGGAGTATTACCTTCAACTCTCATGATACTTGCACTGATTTGCGGATCTTCGGGTTGGAGATCGGCATTACATTGAATTCGCAAAAACCAAGTATAGTCTTTATTTACTTCTAGCGGTGGTGCATCTTCTGCTAGAGTCATCTTGATTATTCCTCCTGATGCAGGAACAGTTAATTGCTGTGAATAGTAATAATCTTCTGTTCGATCTTTAACTACCAAAATAGCTGGTTTATTTCCATACCTTTGAGAAACATAAGCAAACAAGCTAGGGTGAGATTGTAAAGTTAAACTTTGATTTTTTGCGGGAACTAATGCCGTAATTTCATTTTTATCTTCCCGCTCAATAGCACAAGTATCTCCTCTGGTTGCTCCTCCAATTGTATATTTAGGCTGACCTCGATTGGGTGGTTTGAAGCTGCTAGAAAAACTACTAGAATTATTAGTCGAGCTAGTAGCTTTTTGTGGTTCGGGATCGGATTTTTGGTCGGAGTTTTGCAAAGGGGAAGCAATTACCGATCTAGGAATCAAAGCGATCGCTAATCCCAAGGTTATTAAAGGAATTTTATAGTTCATCTTATTAAAATAAAAAAATAGTTTCTTATAGTGCTATGAATCTGACAATATTTAATTAACAACTAATTGCTATTAACAACATTAGGAGATATTGTCTGAGCCTCAAAAAACTAGTATCATTGTAGTTTAATAAGCTTAGGTTATAAATATCTTCTTGATTTTTTTATTTAACTTTTTTAATACTTTGCTGTATCGATATAATTTAGTTGAATACACTTAAAAAAATATTTTGATTTCCGTATATTTGTGTAAGTATTTTTGATGCTACATAAATTAGAATAATTATCTAAAAGTTATATTACTTTAATACTATATTTCGATATTAAAGCTAAAGACTTATTTTTAGCTGTGATTTTAATCAGGGTGAATACAAAGCAATTATTTGATAAATTAAGATTAGAAAAAGATACATGAGGTTAAAACCCCAGGCGACCGTTTTTCCACCCCCCGCTTAAAAGAGGGCGATCGAACTCTGGTTTTACTTGGGTATTAAGTCCAATTGCCGACTAAAACAAAGGGCGCCCAATAGTAAGGATGGTTGAATTGTTCCGATTGAATCAACTCTAACTGTGCTTGTCTGAGAATTTGGGCTTTATTTTTAGGAGAAATAACTTCGTTACCATTTGCTAACGCGATCTGTTCGTATACTCGCTCGATTAACAATGCGGTAGATTCGTCTGATACCGACCATAATGTCCCTAAAGTGCTTCTCGCTCCCGATTTAAGAGCAATTCCCGCAATACCCAAGGCAGCTTTATCGTCACCTTGGGCAGTTTTACAGGCACTTAATACTAATAGTTCGATGGGAATTAATTTAGGAGTTTCTTCTCGTACCTTTAATAGCTGTTCGAGTTCGTTAACATCAATGCGATCGTTCCAAGTTAGGATAAAAGTTTCTTCTGCTTTAGAGCTAAATTGACCGTGAGTTGCTAAATGTAAAATAGGGGCTTCGGTAGTGGCTTTTAAGGTTTGACGCAGACGTTCATTAGTGAATTCTTGGTTAAGTAGCAGTTTGGAATCAATACTAGTCGCAATCTCTTGTACTTCCGTATTTACTCCTGGCAAAGCTGCAAATCCCTGATTAGCCTCGCTTAAGCCTGCAATTACAGCCTCTATATTTTTTGGTTCTATTTGAGAAGGTAATAACTGTAGTCCTGGAGTCAGAGCGATCGCATAATTTTCGACTAAATACTGTTCGCCATCATAAAGGGCAGAAACAGGAAGATTACGCAAACCACTATCGAGGATAAAGACTAAAGTTTCAATCTTGGCTGCTTTTAAATCTTTGACGCTAGGTTCGACTAACCAGCTATAAAATTCTTGAGACTGGGCTTTTCTTCTTTTGTTGGAAGCTGCGGGATTAAATTGCCCCCTTAATTCTTTAACTTGGCTTTCAATCTCATCAGGAGCAATCTTTTGAGTATGTAACTTAATTGGTTGACCAGGAATAGAAGTTAATACTGCCAGTTTTTCTGAGGTGATAATAGGATAAATGGTGGCAGCTAAAGGATCTATGGTATCGATTTGTTCTGGTTTGGCTTCGAGACAGGAGGAGCGGAAATAATTTTCTAATTCTGCCATCTGTAATGATTCGATAGTGTTTCTGGCTTGAATTAGATTTTCTTGAGTGGGCTGAGAAATCAGTAATTCTACTAACTGACGATAGACGGGTTCGACACTTTCACGGAAGGAATATTGAGATTCTGGGTTAAAAGCCACTAAATCTTCGCGAATTTTACCGAGATTATTTACCGCTTGTTGATAGGAAGCGATCGCCCTAGTAGTTTCTGCCCGATCTTTATAGATTCTACCTAGCTGCCAGTGCCATTGATAGGCAATATCTTCTGCCTCAATCTTATTAGTTAAATCCAAGGCGTACAAATTCAGAGCGATCGCTCTTGATAGATTACCCTGTTGTTCTTCTAAATAAGCCAGAGTCCCTATAGCATAGGATTCTGTGCGAACTATACCTTCAGACTTAGCAGACTCGGCAATTTGTTCTAATAGCTGTTTGTGTTTTGGGTTAATTAAATCCGATTTACGTACCAGAATGAGAGAACTCAGCCAAGATTGATGTTGAGGAACAGATGATCCTAAATGAGATTCTATCGTGGCTATTTTCTTAATTAGATCGATCTTGGCATAATTATTATGGGGCAGGTCAAAAATTAAGTCTTGGCTGTTGAGGGCAATTTCTCTGGCTTTTGCCCAGTCTTGGGCCTCGATATAAATATCGATCGAGTTGAGTCTGGCGATCGCTTTAGTTTCTCCATTTTGTGAAGATGCTACTGACTGCAATAGCTTAATTGCGGTTTCGGGTTCAGAAAACCCAATTGCAGCAGCCAGATCGATTTTTGTTTTCGCCGTTGCTTCGGGGTCTTTATCTTGAGTTAAACCAATACTAGCCTCTAGTTTTTCCCTAGCTGCGCCAAAGTCGCCGATGGTGGCGTAAGTAGTTCCTAACGCTTTATATCCTGCTGCTTGCAAGCTGTCGGGCATAGCAGCCAATTTTAGTTCGGTTTTTTCGAGGATTTTTTGAGCCGTGCGATATTGACCGAGTTTTTGTAAAGCGATCGCTTCATTGACAGCAGCACCTACTTCTCCTTCTGTATCTTTATTTTTTTGATATAGTTCTTTAGCTGCGCGAAAATTCAAAGCTGCTGCTTGAGGATTATCTTGTTTTAGCTGGAGATTTGCCTGGGTATTGTAAACTTTGGCGACTAAATCGCTATTTAATTCATGCTGTTTTAATAGTTTGGTTGCAGAAGCGATCGCAGTTTCTGCCTCTGCCAAATCCCCCATTTCTTGATAGCCGAGGGAGAGAAAATTATCGATTAAAATTGTGGTTTCTAAATCTGTTTCAGTATTGCGACGGGAGATTAAACTTTGTTTAGCCTGTTGCCAAATAGCGATCGCCGTTGCATAATCCCCACGGATCATTGCTTTTGTTGCGCGATCGATTTCTTGTTGGATAGCTGGCACACTTAGGGCAATCTTCGTGGGAGTGACGACGATCCCCAATCCCAAACACATTGCTAAAATAGAGTTACGCATAAATAGTATTGAATATTAAGTATATATAGTCTTTAAATTGCCCATTTACTAGACAAATTCGATTATTGAGTAATCAAACTTTAATTTGAACAATTAGAATTAATCCAACGATGAGTAGATAGAGGAGTTAAAGCAACCAATTCTAATTCTCCATTGGCATCAATCATGGTTGTGGTTGCCTCTTTTAAAGGTCTAGGCAAAGCAGCTATTTCATCTTCTTTCTGTTGAACTGGACGTAAATCATTCCAAGTTGTGTCTATTGATTGAGTCTGATAAGGACTATTGGGAATTCCGCCATTACCAGTCACTGCCAAGGTATTTTCTTCGCTACTCGGACAAGCAGCAGTAATTAAACCAGTGGGATCTTCAATTTTTTCGGGTAAAACAACCTCGCCTAATTCTTTTTGCGAGTCGGGACTTTTAATTTCTACTACTCCGTCAAGTCCAAACTCCGATGAAGCATCAAGATCGCTGGTTAAGTCGGTGAAAATAAGCTCGGTAAAGATGCTGATATTACCTCCAGAACCAAATTCTGCATTAGCTTTGATATCACTATTGTTCCTTGCCAAAATCAGGTTAGAGTTATCAATAGTAATGTTTCCCCCTGTAGCTGTGCCAGTTGCTTGGACAGTAATTTGACTTCGATCGTCTAAAGTAATATTGTCTGTAGTCAGATTAATGTTGCCTCGATCGCCTGCATTAACTCGCGCTTCAATTATGGCAGAGCGATCTAGGTTAAATTCATTAGCGGTAATGTATAAATTACCAGAATTACCAGTACCTAAATTACTGACAGAAATATTACCTTGATCGCTCAAATTAAGATTATTGCTATTAATAGTTATCGAACCTGCAGCAAATTCTCCTTGAGAAAAAGCCGAAATACTCGAAGGTAATGATTCTTGTTCGATGTCCAAAGCTGACTCGTTTGGTAAAACTCCTGAAAGATCGATATTGTTTGCTTGGATCTTAATATTCCCTGCATTTCCCAAGCCAAAACTAGAAGCAGAAATTTGTCCACCGCTGAGTAGGTGTAGATTATTACTCTCAATGGTAAGGTTGCCTCCATTTCCTCGTCCTGAAGTAGAAACCCTGATTTGTCCTCCATTAAAGATGTGTAGTTGAGGTGTTTCAATAGTCAAATTACCACCATCACCCGTACCTGTATTTTCTACGCTGGCAAATAAACCACTGGCAAAGATTTGGTTTTCTCCTTCTAGGTTGGTAAAAGAGGTAATGCCATCAATTTTCATTGAATCAGAAGCTTCGATCGATACGTTACCACTATTACCTATTCCAAAAGTTCCCGATCCAATCTGTCCTCCATCTTCCAAGATAATGCGATCGCTCTCTACAGTTATATTTCCACCGTCCCCTGTAGTCTCTGGAAAAATTACAGTACTATACAACCCACTAGGATTGCCTTGAGAAGAAACCCTTTTAATCTCTATTGATTCAGCATTAACGGTTAAATCTCCACTATCGCCGATCCCTAAAGTTCCCGAACCAATCTGTCCGCCATCTTCGAGGATAATGCGATCGCTGTTGACCATTAAATTTCCACCGTCCCCTGTAGCCTCTAAAGACCCGACAGTACTATACAATCCAGTAGAAATACCTTCAACTCCTCTAATCTCTATTGATTCAGCATCAACGGTTAAATCTCCACTATTACCCGCGCCGAAAGTTCCCGATCCAATCTGTCCGCCATCTTCCAGGATGAGGCGATCGCTATTGACCGTTAAATTTCCTCCCTCACCTGTAGTCTCTGGAAAAATTACAGTACTAAACAACCCACTAATGTTACCTTGTGCAGTACCTCTAATCTCGATTGATTCAGCATCAACGGTTAAATCTCCACTATTGCCTATCCCTAAAGTTCCCGATGCAATTTGTCCGCCGTCTTCCAGGATGATGCTACCGCTGTTGACCATTAAATCCCCACCCTCGCCTGTAGCCTGGGGAAAAGCTACAGTACTATACAACCTACTAGGATTGCCTTGAGGTGAAACACCTCTAATCTCGATTGATTCAGCATCAATGGTTAAATCTCCACTATTGCCTATCCCTAAAGTTCCCGATGCAATTTGTCCGCCGTCTTCCAGGATGATGCTACCGCTGTTGACAGTTAAATCCCCACCCTTACCCGTAGCCGATGGAAAAGCTACAGTACTATACAACCCACTAGGAATACCTTGAAGTGCAACACCTCTAATCTCGATTGACTCAGCATTAACGGTTAAATCTCCACCATTTCCCGCACCAAAAGTCGATGTAGATATTAGACCTGTAATTTCAAAATCTTTGGCATTAACGGTTAAATTTCCGCCATCTCCTGTAGTTCCTACTTCGATTTGGGTCATTATAGAACTGGGGAATTCGCCTTTTGTAGTAATAACTTTGACCGACCCCCAAGCAGTCAAACCAATATCACCACCGTTATCTGTACCCAGGGTATTAGCAATAATTGCCGAATTTTCGACTACAGAGATATTGTTACCGCGAATTTGTATATTTCCCCCACCACTACCACTAACTTCTATAGATGCAGCTTTAGTTAAGTTAATATCTGCAAAATTACTATCTTCATAGTCAAAAGTCAGACCATTATTGGTGGGATTTAAACCTACTTTCTCTGTTGCTCCCACACCACCTAATTCAACGCTTCCCTTGGGTGCTGTTAGGTTTCCTCCAGTGAGGTTAACTTCGCCACCTAGTAACATTAAAGTGTTACCTGTTTCTACTTCTAATCCTACTGGGCGGTTATCTCTGATGGGCGCAAAGGTAAAAGGATCTAAACCTAAATTATGTCCTGTCCCTTGTACTGTAATACTTCCTGGATTATTACCCATCTGTAATCCCACAGGAATATCGATAGTTAACAGTGGCGGTAAATCGGGGTTGGATGCACTGTATTTAATCCCATTATCAAAAATATAACTATCAGCAGTAGTAGCGATAAATGAACCACTAACATCTAACGCTGCATTTTCCCCAAATACGATGCCGTTGGGATTGAGTAAAAATAGATTTGCTGCGCCATCTACTCCTAAAGTACCGAATATATTTGAAGCATTATTACCCGTAACCCGATTCAAAATGTTAGTTACTCCATCGGGATTAGCAAAATAAACATTACCCCCATTACCAACGTTAAACTCAGAAAAACTATGAAAAAGATTATTGCCTCTGACTGCACCCCCTTCAATAAAGTCGGCTACTGCATCTTTGACCGTAACATTAGGAGTAACAATTGAATCACTACCTAAACTATTGTCGGGAATAACTTGCGCCGATACTGGGTAAGTAAAACAGGCGAGACTAACAGTTGTTACTAGTGGTAGAGATTTTAAGATCATTGAATATACTCTTTAAAAATTATGACCTAAAGAAAAAGTAAGTCCATCTTCCTGGAGACTATCACCCTCTGCTTTGACATCTGTTAAGGGAATACCGTAGTCGAGACGAGCATTAAACCTCTCTCCAGCATTAAAGTTTAAACCCATGCCAATGGACAATAAAGAATCAATCTTAACCACGGACTGTCTGGCAATTGCCAATCCCAAACACATTGCTAAAATAGAGTTACGCATAAATACTGTTGAATATTAAATATATTTAGATATTTAGTCTTTAGATTGCCCATTTATCAGACAATTTCGATCGACTAGATGCTTAATTGGAACAGCTAGAGTTAATCCAACGATGAGTAGATGATGTATTAAAAGCGACTAATTCCAATTCACCATCTTTATCGATTACTGTAGAGTTGGCTTCAGTTAAAGGTTTAGGCAAAGCAGCTACTTGGGTTGTTTCCTGTTTGACTGGACGTAAATCATTCCAAGTTGTGTCTATCGATTGAGTTTGATAAGGACTTTCAGGAATTCCGCCATTACCGATAACTGCCACGGCGTTGTTGTCATTAGCCGAACAAGTAACGGTAATTAAATTAGTCAGATCTGTAATATTTTCTGGTAGTCGATCTAATTCAAAGTTGCGATCGCTATTTACTTCATCAATCTCTACATTGCCATCCAAACCAAACTTTGAACTAGCACTAACCAAACTATCAGTAGAGACAAAATAGCCTTCGGTCGTAATATCGATATTACCGCCATTACCTTCAAAAGCATTGGCATTAATTTGACTATTTTCCAAAAGCGTTACTGTATCAGCATCAATAGTTATATTGCCACCATTAACATTAAAGCCATTGCTAACAAAAGCTCCTCTATTTTCGGCGGTAATAGTACTATCGTTACGCAACACAAGAGAATCACTAATATTTAGCTCGATATTACCACCCTCTCCCGATGCGCTAAAGGCGTTAATTTTAGCTTGGCTATCTAAAAAAACTCGTTCGGCATTGATTTGCAAATTTCCACTATTGCCCAAACCTTGATTACTCACTGATACTTCTGCATTATCAGAAATCATTAAAGTAGGAGTGTTAAGAATGACGTTTCCTGAATTACCACTAGGTACATCTGGTAGACTAAATACCTGACGCAAAACTGGATCGGCAATTCGTGCATCAGAACCAATACCGCTATTATTAAAAAGAAATTTCGGATCTCCGTTATTAGGACTAGTTATTTTAATAGATTCTGAAGCATTAATTGTCAGTTGACCAGCAGAACCACCTGCCAAAGTAGCAGTGGTAATTGCCCCTCTATTTGATACAGATAACCTAGCAGTATTAATGTTTATACTGCCACTGTTGCCTTCTCTAAAAGCTATACTACTTATAACAGAAGGACTAATAGTCATCGGGTTAATGCCATCTACTATCAAATCTTCGGCAACATTAACCTTGACTTCCCCCGCTTGACCACTGCCAAAGCTGACAGAAGATATTAAACCTGCATCTAAAATACTAATGTTTTTAGCAGAGACATTTAGCTTGCCCGCATTACCAGAACCAAAGGTAACAGTATTAATTAGATTACCCGTAAAATCGGCATTAAACGGCATCTGATTCCTAATTTCAATCGAACCCTCAACATCAATGTTAATATTACCCGTATCTGCATTACTAAAGGTGCTAGTTACGATAGCAGTTCTATCTAAAATAGATAAATCTGAAGCGGAAATAAAAATGTCCCCAGCGGTTTTGCCTCCTAAAGTTTCAGTAGTCAAACGAGAATAAGCAACTTCTTCCGTACTCAAAGGTATAGTTAAATCTGGCGCATTTCTCATCGAGCTTGATAACTTTACTGAATCAGTAGCGTCAATTGTAATATTTCCTGAAGCGCGATCGCCTATATTTTGCACGATCGCTGCCGAAGCGTTCTCAAATATAATATTTTTTCCTCGCAGCGTAATATCGCCAGTAATAACGCCACTGGTATCTAACAAGGTTCGATTCGCCAGTTTAATATCTCCAAAAGTTTCTACCTCTGAAGTATTTAATTGCCAAGCTGGAAAACTGTTATCTAGCTGCACCTTCCCGAATTGGACGCTAGAAAGTTGAATATTGCCACCTTTTGTTCTAATAATTCCGCCTGTGAAATTAATCTCTGTGCCGATGAGTCCCAAGGTTTGCCCTGGTTGCACCTGCAATCCCGTAGGGGTGTTATCAAAATTAACGGGTAAATTAGTTCCTTCTCCTGTTAGAAAGTGACCAATTCCCTGGACTTCGATGCTGCCAGAATGTTCGCCCATCTGTAATCCTGGAGTTAAATTGATGTTTAATAATGGTGCTTGGTTGGGATTGGTCGCACTAAAACTGGCTTCTTCATTAAAAACATAACTTTCGGCAGTGGTAGCGAAAAATGAACCAGACACGTCTAAGGCTGCATTTTCCCCGAATACTATCCCATTGGGATTGAGTAGAAATAAATTCGCCCCGCCGTCTACTCCTAAAGTACCGAATATATTTGAAGCATTATTACCCGTAACCCGATTCAAAATGTTAGTTACTCCATCGGGATTAGCAAAATAAACACTACCCCCATTACCAACGTTAAACTCAGAGAAACTATGAAAAAGATTATTGCCTCTGACTGCACCACCTTCAATGAAGTCGGCGATCGCATCTTTGACCGTAACGTTGGGAGTAACAATGGAACTTTCACTGCCTAAACTATTGTCGGGAATAACTTGCGCCGATACTGGGTAGGCAAAAGCGAGACTAATTGTTATTAGTGGTAGAGAAATTTTTGACATCATCGATCGTACTCCTTAAAAATTATGACCTAAAGAAAAAGTAAGTCCATCCTCTTGGAGACTATCGCCCTCTACTTGGATATCCGTTAAGGGGATACCGTAGTCAAGACGAGCATTAAACCTCTCTCCAGCATTAAAGTTTAAACCCATGCCAATGGACAATAAAGAATCAACCTCAACGACGGCATTATCGACCCCCCAAGGCAAACCAAAATCGACAAAAGGAACTAACTGAAATACTCCATCTAGCTTTTGGATGCGTGCCAAGGGAACTCGCAGTTCGGCTGAAGTAAACAAACCGCTATCGGATAAGCTAACGTCTCGTCGATATCCCCTAACGCTCCCCGCACCACCTAAACGAAATTGTTCTAAAGGCAGCAAATCGTTGGCTAGCTGAATATCTCCCCGTAATAACAACACAAAATCGCGATCGAGCTGACGCGCCCACTGAGACTGTCCCCGCCAGGCAAAAAATTGACCGTCTGGTGCATCGTCGTTAATCGTGGCATCAAAAATATCTACTCCCAAACTAAACTGCGATCGCAGTGCTACCACGCTGTTATCATTGCGCTTGGTAAACTCTTGGAAAAATCGCAAGGCACTGATATTCGTATTGCCCGACTCATCTGCACCCAGGGATAAGGGAAAAGATTCGCCAAGTAATGAACTCTCGCTGTGCTGACGGGAAAAGCTCAGTCCTAATGCCACTTCCTGACTTGGTTTGGCAATAATTGGCTGTCGCAAATTAAGTTCGTAATAGTTAGATTTGGTTTCGATATCTAGGGGTGTGAAGGGAGCTTCGACAATATCATTGGAATTAAAGCCATACGCCAGACTAATTCTGCCGTTTTTAGCATTAATAGGAAAACCATAGCCAAAATCTAAGCCGTTACTACCTTCAGCATTGATGTAATTTAGACTAGCGCGATCG
Source organism: Waterburya sp. (assembly GCA_965214815.1). Taxonomy (GTDB): domain Bacteria; phylum Cyanobacteriota; class Cyanobacteriia; order Cyanobacteriales; family Xenococcaceae; genus Waterburya. The sequence goes on along the minus strand of CBDCCL010000002.1, from coordinate 3,858,446 downwards.
CCAAATCCCAATAGATTATTATGGGCTATACCAACATTGCGACTATTAGAGCCGATGGAAGGAGAATTATGGTTATTTAGGGAAGAAGACAGAATAAAACTATTGGCTTCTTCTACCTTAATATCTAAACGACTCATTCCAGGAGACAAACCAGCAGATAGCTCGGCCGAAACATTTTCAATTAACGGATCTAAGCGTAATAGCTGTAGCTGCTCTAATAATTTTTCGGTTTGAATTGGAGTAGGTATAGATGCTAAACGCGAAGCAATGTAGTCATCTTTTAGATGCTTATTACCAGTTACTTCTACCGCTTCAATTCCTCCTTCTAAAACTTTAATTTTGACTATTCCATTTCGTAACTTTTGTGGCGGTAAATAAGCCCCAGAATTTACGTAGCCTCGATCGGTATATAACTGTGAAATCGCCGAGCGTAACTCGTATAATTGCGCTATATTAGTCGATTTACCTGCAAATGGTTTGGTTAATTGAGCGATTTCGCTATTAAAGAGAGTGTTACCCGAAACATCAATTTTTTTGACTTTTATAGGTCGATCGCCTACAGCAATAGAATTTTGTAAGTCAAGATCTCTATCGTCATTAAATATAAATAAATCTGAAGCGGAAACCGAATTGGCGGTCGGCATTTTTCCTCGCCCAGATAAAGTTTGTGCCTGACAAGAGGCTAAATTGCCAATACTATTAAATATAATAATTGCTACTAAGTATTCGATCGATACCAAGTATGTATTAACACCTAATATATAATTTTTGGTTGGATTATATAGCAAGCTAAAAAAGCATCTAATAACTTTATTCGATCGCATGAAAAAATATTTTTTTGATTGAAATACCCTATTCTAAGTTTTTAAAAATATTGTGACCAGAGTATATTCAACTAAGCGATCGCGATCGCAATTTTTAAATAGGCACTAAATAGGCACTATAGTTGCTATTTCTTTAACGACTCTTTTTAATTGAAAAATAATGTGTGAAAAACCAGGATGAAATTAAGTTTCAATAAAACTAAGCCATTTATACTTGTGTTGTTGATAACATTTGGTATATCAGGATTAACAATAGCCTTAAGTTATCTAAAAATATTTCAGTCATGGGAATGGTCTACTTATGATGCTTGGTTTCGTCTTCGTTCGAGGGGAGAAAAAGAAGAGCGGATTGTCGTCGTTACTATTGATGAGTCAGACATTGGTAAGATCGGGCAATGGCCGATGTCCGATCTTACCCTCAGTCAAGCGATCGCCCAAGTAGGTCAACAGCAGCCAAGAGCGATCGGTTTAGACATTTATCGCGATTTACCCGTCGCCCCAGGAACAGAAGAATTAGAAGCTGTTTTACGCTCTACGCCTAATTTGATTGGAGTTGAAAAAATTATTGGTGAAGGAATTCAACCATTTCCCATTCTCAAAGAACAAGATCGAATAGCCCTGTCAGATTTGGTGAGAGATGGGGATGGCAAAATTAGGCGGGGTTTACTGTCTGTGGAACTCGATGATGGGCAAATTCAACTTGGTTTAGGTACTAGGTTGGCTTTGATGTATTTAGCAGCAGCAGAAGTTTTTCCCGAAGCGATCGCTTCGGGAAAAATAGCTTTAGGCAAAGGAATTTTTATCCCTTTTAGAAGTAATGATGGTGGATATGTACGCGCTGATGATGGAGGCTTTCAAATTTTAATCGATTATCGGGGAACGGAGAATAGCTTTAGTCAAGTTTCTCTGACTGACGTTCTCAACGATAACATTCCCGATAATCTCTTTCGCGATCGCTTAGTTTTAATCGGCTCAACTGCGTCTAGTCTTAATGATTTTTTTTCTACTCCTTATAGTAATTCTAGAGAAAATCAGCTTGATGATTTACCTGGAGTATTCGTTCACGCCAATATTGCCAGTCAAATTATTAGTACGGCTTTAGATGGACGCAGTTCAATTAAAACTGTCAATGAACCTTTAGAGTGGATCTGGATTTTCGCCTGGACGAGTGGCGCATCGATCTTTAGTGCGTTGCTCAATCGTCAATTCTTATCTCAACCTGCATTATTGCCGATCTTTGCCATTGTTGTCCCAGGACTGGCTATTTTGGGTAGTAGTTATTTGTTATTTCTCGGCGGTTTTTGGCTGAGTGCGATCGCGCCGTTGTTCTCTGTAATAGTTTCAAGAATCATCATTAGTTGGTATAGCAAACTAAATCGAGAAGAATTACAGAAAAAGTTGGCTTTTACTGATAGTTTGACCGAAATCCCCAATCGTCGCTACTTCGATGATTTTTTAAACAAACAGTGGCAACACCAACAAGATACTAGTTTATCAATAATTCTTTGTGACGTAGATTTTTTTAAAAAATACAACGATACCTACGGTCATCAAGCAGGAGATTTATGTCTCAAGCAGGTAGCCCAGGCTTTAGCTCAATCGATCCGCAATAACGATCTAGCTGCTCGTTACGGCGGTGAAGAATTTGTCGTAGTCTTGCCTAACACTCCTCCAGACTTGGCAATAAAAATAGCTCAAAGAATTTGCGATCGCCTTAAATCTTGGCAAATTCCTCATGCTAATTCTCAGGCTAGCGAATACGTCAGTATCAGCTGCGGTATTGCTTGTACGGGCTTTAGTTCTGCTAATTCTCCCGAAGAACTAATTGAATGCGCCGATCGCGCTCTGTATCGAGCTAAAGAACAAGGACGCGATCGGGCTGTTTTGTGGTCGGTAAATTGCTGAATTAAGGGACGCTTGAGACTGTGAACAGTAAACAGTTAACAGTCGTAATGTCGTGATGTTAGTATTACTTATTATAGAAATGCCCTCTGGGTACTTATTAATTAGTCATTCCCTATCTCCTCGTCTCCCTATCTCCTCGCCTCCCCCGCCTTGCTATAATAAAATAGTTTACTAAACTTTACATTTAAAGAGTTTTAGCTCAGTATATGGAATGCACTATTCATCGTCGCGCACAGTTTTCCGCCAGCCATCGCTACTGGTTGCCAGAATTAGACGAGGCGGAAAATAAACGTCTTTTTGGGGCCTGTAGTCGTTTTCCAGGACACGGGCATAACTACATTTTATATGTATCTCTAGCTGGAGATTTAGACCGATATGGCATGGTAGAAAATTTGTCAGTGGTCAAGCAAGTAATTAAACGGGAAGTTACCAGCCAGTTAAACTATTCCTATCTCAACGATACTTGGTCTGAGTTTAAAGAGACTTTACCTACTACCGAAAATATCTCTAGGGTGATCTGGCAAAAGCTAAGTCCTCACCTGCCATTGGTCAACGTGAGATTATTTGAAACCGAAGAACTTTGGACAGATTATCAAGGAAATAATATGGAAGCTACTTTAACAGTTAAAACACACTTTAGTGCAGCCCACCGTTTGGCAATTCCTAGCTTGAGCTTTGAAGAAAACCAAGAAATTTACGGCAAATGCGCTCGTCCCAACGGACACGGACACAATTATCATTTAGAAGTTACCGTAGCTGGAGAGATCGATTCTCGTACGGGAATGTTAGTCGATTTGGTTGGGCTACAAAATGCGATCGATGAATATGTAGTCGAACCTTTCGATCATACTTTTTTAAACAAAGACATTGCTTATTTTGCTGAAGTCGTACCTACAGCCGAAAACATCGCGGTACGTATTGCCGAATTATTGCGATCGCCAGTAGAAGATCTTGGCGTAGAGTTAGACAAGATTAAATTAATCGAAAGTCCTAATAACTCCTGCGAAATTAATTGTCGTACTAGCAACAAGTCAATTACTAAAGCAACTATTCAAGAGCCAGCAGCAATTTCTTAAAATCTATCTCTCAAATTAAATCTTCTGGCTGATTTTAATTACAGCTAATCGGGATATCCTAATTTTGACAGGCAGGATATCTCATTTTTATTGAACTATAATTACTGGCTTTAATAGGATCGTTATTGGTTGAATATAAAGCGGAAATTAAGATTTATGGGATAAATTAGACAAATTAGGTTGTTAGAAGAAAATTCTGCTCATAATCTGTCTAAAACATAAAATATCTCCCACGATCCCCGTTTTATTACCTAAACTGACTATTATACTGTGAGAAGATGTTCGAGACTGCTGACCGTTACTTTGTTAAGTGCGATCGCTCTTTCAAAAGTGTTTGATACTATGAGCAAAAGTATAGTCGTAACAGTCGAGGCAATAGCAAACAAATACTCATTTAAACAATAGGAGAAACTAAAATATGGAATCTAATACTCCAGAAGTCGTCGAAACTCAGGAAACAACAGCTATTAGTAACGAATCGGCAGGGGTAATTACGCCCAAGCCAGCCAAACCATCTCCAACAGACAATGCTATTCAGGAATATTTAAATATTGGTACGAATTTTTTGAGTCAGATATTCGATATTCTTAAAAGAGTCATCGATAACAATCAAAAATTGTTTATTAATCTGCTGCTAATTTTTGCAGGCATTATAGCAGTCAAGGTAACTCTAGCAATTATTTCAGCCATAAATGATATTCCTTTACTCGCGCCCACATTTGAACTTGTTGGTTTAGGCTACACTGGCTGGTTTGTCTATCGTTACTTGTTAACTAAATCTACTCGTCAGGAATTGGTTCAAGAATTTGAAGCACTAAAAACTCAGGTTGTAGGCAAAGAATAGTTAATAGCTTCGACTATCGATCTACTAACCGTCTCCCCAGAAGTTTATTCTGGGGGATTTTTTGTAAATAGGTTCGAGAAAAATACGCGATCGCATTTGTCAGTCAACAGTCAACAGTCAACAGTCAACAGTCAACAATTCCCCAATCAACCCTAAAGGTGCCGAATGCACTGCCACTTGCGACTTTGAATGCATTGAAAGTCGGTTGGCAGACTAGCTGAGTCTACGACTAGAATACCGCTTCCGCGTCGCAATGCTAAATGCTAAATGCTTATTTATCTAACAGTCTTAACTGATGATTGATTCTGCTTTGAACACCCTGTAGTTCCTTGAGGTTATTTAACTCGGCAGAATCAAAACAAACCTGAATTCTTCTTAAAGTTTTTTCTAGCTGTTTAGCCAACTGTAAAGCGCGATCGCTGACTCGATCCATCTGCTGTTGCTCGTAAACTCTTAAGGTGTGACCCCGTAAAATTTGAATTTTTATTTTTTCTTCTGGTTTGGGGGAAACGAATTCCAAACGTAATAATATTCGCTCTTGTTCGTGAAATTTTTCTAAGACGACTTTTTGGGGAGTAGTTAATGGATCGCTCAGTTTTGCAACCTGCTCGATCTTATTTGTCAAAGAACAAAAAATGGGCAAAGGAACTTGTTCTAGGGTAGATTGAGGCAGTTTATCGTGAAGAGCAACAATTTTAGCGCGATCGCTATAACGAGTTAAATTTATCTGCTCGGTTTGATGTTTAAAAGCCTGCTCTAATAATTTTTGCCACGATAGATCTGACAATAATTCGGGTAAAAAATCTTTACTCCTGACATCAAAGTCGAGATCGTCTATTTCGTTAATTAGCTCGGATATTTTAGCTTCAGCCTCAGCATCGTCATTACTAGTCTCTACTTGCGCTAATAGTTTAGCAGGATCTTCACCGATAATAGTAGGGCAATCGTCTAAATTACGAGGTTGAGGTTTTTGTTGAAGAAATTCGGGGGGAATCTCAAAAAGCGTTGCTGCTAAGTCTTTTTTAGGTTTGGGTTCACAGGTTTTCCGCACCGAGGTTGGTGCAGATTGAATTGAATTGGATTCTTTAAATAAATCTAAATCTTTCGGTAGTTCAGGTATCTGAGAATTAGATTTGGGTGCAGGTATTGACTCAGAAACAACTGTTTGAGCTGAATCTGATAATCTTCTAGAGTTGCTTGACCTTGATGCGGTGTTGGGATTAAAGTTATCATCGACCACGGTTTGATTGCGATCGCCACTCGGCTGTGATTGAGGCTTGTTTTGAGGATAGTTGCCGAGTATTATTTGAAAAGTTTGCTCGTCAATTAATTGAATTTCTAAATTGTATTGAAAGACTCTGGCGATCGAATTAACAAATTTCAAAGATTCTTCGTTTAAAGGATCTATCATTCCCAAACTCAAGTTATTATCGACTAGTTTTAATGGCAGAACCTGGTAGTGCCGACAAGAATCAATTGGAAAAACCTCATCAATTAGCTGAAAAATTTCTTTACTATTGGCAAGACAATCAGCAAAAATTGCCGTTTTAATATTGTAAGAATTAGAATTATTATTTATTTGAGACATTGTATTTAGCTTAAGAATTTATATATTAGTAAATAGATAATATAGCGATCGCCGAATTAATTTAAGTGTTTATTGCTAATTCAAATTTATGTTGAGCTTTTCGACAAAAATTTTCTCGTTCTTAGAATACCCAAGTAAGGCAATAAGATTAGCATCGGGTAATAAGTAAGGAATCTTTGTTCCTCGTTCCTTGTTCCTCGTTCCTCGTTCCTCGTTCCTCGTTCCTTGTTCCTTCTTCTATTCCCTCTGGCTCTCGATTTGTTCTAAAATGTTTTTGCTAAGAACTTTTAATAAATATTAAGGCAAATGGCAGAAATTTCGCCAATTCCAGTAGTAGTAAACGGTGCTTTGGGACAGATGGGTAGAGAGGTAATTAAAGCTGTATCCCAGGCTGAAGACATGATGTTGGTTGGTGCAGTAGATACTAATCCCCAATATTTGGGTCAAGACATTGGAGAAATTATTGGTATTGGCGCGTTGGAAGTCCCAGTGCTAAATGATTTACAGAGTATTTTAGTCATGGCAACTCAAGAGAAAGTACAGGGAGTAATGGTAGATTTTACTCATCCAGATAGCGTTTATGAAAACACCCGCAGCGCGATCGCTTATGGAGTTCGTCCAGTAGTGGGTACGACAGGTTTGAGCGACGAACAGTTAAAAGACTTGAGCGAGTTTGCCGAGAAAGCCAGTACGGGGACGCTAATTATTCCTAACTTTTCGATCGGTATGGTGTTACTCCAGCAAGCAGCAATTACCGCCTCACAGTATTTTGACCATGTAGAAATTATCGAACTGCATCACGATCGCAAAGCCGATGCGCCCAGCGGTACGGCGATTAAAACCGCGCAAATGCTGGCAGAAATGGGTAAATCATTTAATCCACCCAAAGTAGAGTCTAAAGAGACAATGACAGGGGCTAGAGGCGGTACGGCAGATAGTAATATTCCTATCCATAGCGTTCGTTTACCTGGCCTGATCGCTCACCAAGAAGTTTTATTTGGCGCACCTGGACAACTTTATACCTTACGTCACGATACTAGCGATCGCTCTTGCTATATGCCAGGAGTGTTGCTTTCAATTCGTAAAGTAACGGAATTAACTTCTTTGGTATATGGTTTAGAAAAAATAATCTAGATAAAGTAGGGAACAAGGAACAAGGAACAAGGAACAAGGAACAAGGAGTCAGGAGTTTTATTTTGAATTGGCAATACTAGTTTGATAAACCAATAGCAAATTTAAGGTTTTAAATGCCTAAAAATTCTCTAAGAATATTGATGCAAAAAATTTTGATGTTTTCTCATGCTTAAACCTTTAACCAGAGAAAAAATGGAACAGTTGATTCCATTAATCGCTACAGGAGAGCAGTACCGCTACTATTGGGGTAAATGGTCGGATTTGTTAAATCGGCTGTTAATTTCAGTAGTGGGAATTGTCGTAGTTTTAATTCTAGACGTGCTGTTTGGCGATGGAGGAGAAGCTTTAATTTTGCTGTTGGGTGGAATTATCGCTCTTTATTGGCTGTGGTTTCCCGTATATCAGGCGAGTATGCGGAATGCTGCTAATCGTCGTTTTAAGTATGCTGGTTTTTGGCGTGGTAAAGTACTGGAAGTTTTTTTGACCGAAGAATTAATTGGTGAGGAAGAAACGGTCAACCAACGAGGTGAACTAGTGATCGTCGAAAATCGCGAACGCTGGATCAATCTAGTTTTAGGCGATCGCACTGGTTTTGAGGTAGAAGTACAAGCTCCCCTACAAAGAATCTACAAGGGAATCAAGCCTGGTCAAACAGCGGAACTGTTGGTTTTGTCTAACGATTTAGACTTGGCTAGAATTAACAAAATTTCCGATGCCTATATACCAGGACAAAAACTATGGGTAGGACAATATCCTTACCTGCAAAGAGATGTATTTACCGAAGTCAGCCTTCAATTAGGAGGAATTATTCCTCAAAGAGTCAGTCGCAGAAGTAACCGCAATCGCCGAATCAAACGGCGCGATCGCTAAATGTTGTAGTAGGGGCGATTCGCAAATCGCCCCTACTCTAGTTTGGATCGAAGTCGGTAAATACAGCAACAATTAAAATAGCTGCCAATTGTTACTACCGAGTCTCTTTAACTGGTGTAAATGTTTATTGATATAATACGAATCTAATTTCGACCAGTTATGAATAGCCGAAGCATTAATACTAATCGCCCAAGCCCATATATGAGCCATTTGAGTCAAAAGTTGTAGAGATGACATTTCTAGATCGCTAAGTTCTTCTACCTCCTGATATCCTGCAAAGAAAGCATTCCTAACCTTACAATTGATTCCCGCACTCAAAGAGACTTGCAAAAACTTAGCCAAATCGAAAATGCGCCAGCCGTAACCGCACTGATCGAAATCGAATAGGGTAATTTGGTTATCTGAGGTGAAGTGGACATTACCACTATGAGGATCTCCCCAGCATACGCTCCACAAGGGAGATACCTGTTTCAAACAGGTTAGCTGCTGTTTAATCTGAGCAATCGTATCCTTTAAATAAGCAAGATCGTCGTTTCTGTGACATAAATAAGGACTTATAACCGACAGTGAATCTTCTAATAGATATTCTAAATTTAGAGGCTGGCGCGGAGTCGAACTGTCAAACTTCAAAGATGTTTGATGTATCTTTCCCAAAGTCTGACCCAGGATCGTACTTTGAGCGGTGCTTAAATCTCCTTGCGGTATTTCTCCTGGTGCGTAGTCAAACAAGGCTGCATAGCGATCGCCTTCTACAGCCTGTATAGTTACAAACAGGCGATCGTCAATAGTTTTTAGAGCATTAGCAACAGGAAGATCGTGTCGATATAAAAAGTCGATAAACTCTAACTCGAACTGAATATCCGACTTTGAACGCCAATGATGGTGCGAAATTCTAAGAATATAGGATTTAGCTGCGGTTTCTACTAGATAAACATCGCTCAAACCACGATTCCAGAACAAACACTGCTCTATTGCTCCTAATTCGTACCTCGTCAAAACCCCAGTAATTAATGCTTGAGGAGAGAGAGTAGAATAGATAGCTGGAAAGACATCCATTGCTACCATCGATATAGATCCTCTATTAGCTATAGTATCGATTACTCAGTAGAAGTAGAGTAATGATTTGTTCGGATACGAATTTAGCTTCTCGCATTCGCCTTCTAAATCTCTAGCTTCAACCAAAGCTTCTCTATGATATACAGTTCTAAATTACCTGGGATCGATCTCTGGTTTGGTATCGTTAGATACTAATGCTTGTTTATGAAACAAAAATTTATCTTAATGATAAGATCGCTATTTGATTCTTTAAAATGGCGGGAGGCGGATTTGAACCACCGACCTTCGGGTTATGAGCCCGACGAGCTACCAGACTGCTCTATCCCGCGACGCTTTTCTAAGCATAACACAGTTGTTTGAGAAAAAGCAATTTCTAGATTAATTTAGCTATAAACAGCGGATAATAAGCTTTCTCCACCAAACCTAACTACATCGCTACAGGGCAAACCAGTTGACTTGGCAGTAGATTCGATTACTTCAGTTGCAGTCTGCAAATCTAAACTGGAAGTATTAAGAGCGATCGCATGAACTTTTACCTCACCGAAAGCTCCTCCTGCACGGGCTACAGTTTCGTAAAGTTTAATTACTTCAGGTAGGGGAGGGATTTTAATCTCAGGCAGATCGCGAATCTGCTTTGCTCCCGCACGATGCACCAAAACTAAGCCAGTGGGTTGAGTACCTCGAATCAGAGGCAAGGTAGCAGTAGATCCTGGATGCAGCAGCGAACCCTGTCCCTCAACGATAATTAAATCTTGTCCTTTTGCTATTTCCATAACAGTTTGTTCGACCGCACCCGCTGCAAAATCTACCCGTACCGCATCTAAAGCTATTCCCCTACCCGCGATCGCAATTCCCGCCTGTCCTGTACCGACAAACTGAGCTTTAATACCTCGTCGTAGTGCTGCACGATATAGTTCTATGCTGGTAGACATTTTACCGATCCCCATATCTGTACCGACTGTCAAAATTCTGGTAGCGGTGAGCGATCGCGCTTTGGCTTTAGCGATAGTTAAGCCAGGAGGTTCTTGACGTACATCCCAGATCTGCTGTTGGGGTTGAAGATTGGGAAAACGAGGTGATAGGGGAGTGTGTAAACCATTAAAAATTGAAAGACCATGCTCTACGGCGATCGCGATTTCGCGTTCTAGATCGGGGGCTAGCTGTCCTCCAGATGGGGCAATACCAATTAATACTACTTCTGGCTTGTATTTTAGTGCTGCTAAGGTATCTGCGACAATAGGTATATCGCGCTCGATTCCCGTCAGCTCGACCGAAGACTGTCCCGCAGAGGAGCGATCGATTAGCGCAACAATATCCGTATCGCTGTAGCGCAAAAAAGCCAGTCCAGTTTTACCATGAATACCTTTGATTCCGCCCTCTAACAAAATTGCTACGCGGGTTTTAGCTGTAAACATCGTTAGTTACTCCCAATCCCGATCGATCGTTAGGCATCAAACGCCCTGCTACTACGGTTGCTCCTTTAAATGGATCGTCTTTTAAATTTAGGTGGCTATCGAGGTCGATATAATCGGCACAAGGAGCAAGATGAGCCATAGCGGTATTTGCCAAACTACTATCAGAATAACAGCCAAACATAACTTTTAAACCGCAGGCTTTAGCAATTTGGATCGCCCGCATCGCTTCTGTCAGTCCTCCTGTTTTCATAATTTTTAAATTTACCCCTGCTATAGAGTCTGCCAGTCTCAAAATATCGGCACTATTAAAACAGCTTTCATCGACAAAGATAGGTAATGGGGAGTCGAGGGACAAAGCCGATAAGCGATCGTCTTGAACTACAGGTAATGGCTGTTCGATGTATTCTACCTCGCGCTCGGCTAACCAATGAGACATAGCGATCGCTTGCGTCAAGCTCCAGCCCCCATTAGCATCCACGGTAAGCCTTGTATCGGGAGCTTCTTGACGTATGGCATCAACCATAGCCTTATCTGCTTCGATTCCTTCTGGACTACCTAGCTTAAGCTTAATTAGCTTAACTTCTAAAGTATTTTGCCAGTCTTTAAGTCTGTTGACTGCTGCTTGCGGACTACTAATGCCGATGGTGACGGATATAGGTACAATGCGATCGCGATTCAAACCCCAAATTTTCCAGAGAGGTAAATTAGCCTTTTTACCCAACCAGTCATATAGAGCCATATCTACTGCTGCTCGAATTGCCGAGTTAATCTGAAACTGCTGTAGTTTGTCATTAATTTCTTGACGCTGTAGGGGATGAAACGGCTCTAGCTGCAAACTGATTGCTTCTAGCTGAGATAACAACTCTGAAGTATTCGTATGCTGTTTATCGATTGAAAAAGGCGAAGCTTCACCCCACCCCTCAATATTTTCTGCTTCAATACTCAACCAAATATTAGTACTTTGAGCAGTAGTACCGCGACTGATTTGTAAGGCAAATTTCTTATGGACTGTAAAAGTTTGAACCGTTATTTTCATAAATGCGTTGCCAAGCTATGCCATTAGGCTTATCGCTCGATATTTCTAAACCGTAGCAATTCGAGCTGTTAACTGTTGACTGTTGACTGTTGACTGTTAATGCAACTTCTTTAATCTTAAAAGCGTCATGAGAAATTGTTAATATCAAAATCTAATTATAGTTATCGCGACTCGACTATTTATTTTATTTATGTTTTCTAAGGTATTTTCGCGAACGATCGCCCTTCAGCAAATTTTAGCTGCTACAGTTAGCGCGATCGCCCTATCTATTTATGCTCCACAATTATGGGCGCAATCTACACCAGGCGCGATTACCCTAAAATCAGATGTACAAGAATCTAACGCCGAAACGGGTATTATTACCGCCAGAGGCAACGTTAAAATAAATTATCCCGCTCGGCAAATTCAGGCTACTGCTGCTCAAGCTCAGTATTATAGTCGCGAACGCCGTTTAGTCTTGACAGGAGATGTCTATGTAATTCAGGAAGGGAATAGTATGCGAGCCGAAACTATGACCTATTTAGTCGATGAAGGACGTTTTATTGCTACTCCACAAAGCGATCGCCAAGTAGAATCTACATATATTATTACCGAACCCCAATAAACAGTAAACAGTGAACAGTAAACAGTAATCAGTAATCAGTAATCAGTAATCAGTAAACTGTGGCTTTAGTTTTAGAGAATATTCATAAATCTTACGGGAAAAGAAATATAGTTAATCGGGTAAATCTGCGAGTTTTACCAGGTGAAATCGTTGGTTTATTAGGTCCTAACGGTGCGGGGAAAACTACCACTTTTTATATTGCTACGGGGTTAGTCAAACCAAACCAGGGAACAGTTACACTAAATAGGCGCGATATAACTGCTTTAGCCCTTCACAAACGAGCGCGTTTGGGTATGGGTTACTTGACTCAACAGGCGAGTATTTTTCGTAACCTCAGCGTCCGAGATAATATTTTGTTGGTTCTAGAACAGACGGGAATACCTCGTCCGGCGCAACCAGTTCGACTCCAGCAGCTACTAAGAGAGTTCCGTTTGGAAAAGGTAGCCGATACTTTGGGTTCGTTAGTTTCGGGAGGAGAGAGAAGACGTACCGAGTTAGCTAGGGCTTTAGCAGCGGGGTTAGATGGTCCAAAATATTTATTACTAGACGAGCCTTTTGCGGGAGTCGATCCGATTGCAGTAGCTGAGATGCAGCAAATAATTGCTAACTTGCGCGATCGCCAAATTGGTATTCTAATTACCGACCACAACTTCCGCGAAACTTTAGCTATTACCGATCGCGCCTATGTAATGCGAGACGGGCAAATACTCGCTTCTGGTACGGCAGATGAGCTTTATAATAATTCATTGGTCAAACAATATTATCTTGGAGATAGCTTTAGAAAATAGCTAGATTAGGGTCAAGCTTCATAGAATTGGTTGAGAGATAATTTATGGAATCAGATTTAGTTTCGCTGACGGGTATAGTCAAACCAGGACATCAAGTTGCTTCGGGAAACTCGCCCAACAGTCCTTATGAAAGAGGAACTTTAGAAATGCAGCTACCTTTCTTTCAGAAACTAGGACTCGATCTAAGCAGCTTTTTTTTGGGAACTATAAATATTTCCATCGCACCAAATACTTTTAAACTCGTCAAACCCAAATATACTTTTCACCACGTCAAATGGCATCGGGATTATGATGCAGAAACCTTTTCTTTTTCACCCTGTCGCTTAGTACACAGAGGTAATAGCTACCGAGGACTAATTTATTATCCCCACCCCGAAACCAAAATCGGACATTTTCAAGACGATTCGATTTTAGAAGCGATCGCGGATCGTATACCCGATCTTAATTATGGCAATCGCATTACTCTTGAAATAGATCCTCAAGAAATTAAACTAAATCCTCAATAAAAATAGTTTTTTGAAGTCTGACTAAAATGAATAAACACGACTTAATAAAACACCTGTCTTTATCCGAACACATGGAAGGAGGATATTTTGCCGAAACCTATCGTTGCGATCTAAACATATCAACAGAGAGAGTAGGAGGCGATCGCAATTTGCTTACCTCGATATATTACCTGCTTACCGATGACCGTCCTATGGATTATTTTCATAAAAACCAATCGGATATCATGCACTATTTTCAGGCTGGTTCGGCTATTACCTATTTAACAATCGATCCAGCGGGAGAATTAAATAAAATCAAGCTAGGGCTAAATTTTGTCGAAGGAGAAGTTGCACAATTACTAGTACCAGGAGGCTATTGGAAAGCTGCGGTATTAGAAACAGGAGAATTCGGACTACTAGGTGAATCTGTCGCGCCAGGTTTTGACTACCGCGACATGGAATTAGCCACAGCCGAACATTTTCAAAAGGCTTTTCCCGAATTGTGGTCGGAATTATCCCCCTTGGTTCAGCATTAATAATATTCCCTATTCCTTGTTCTTTATTCCTTGTTCCTTGTTCCTTATTCCTTAATACTTATGATCGAAAATACTAAACGCAAACGAAATAGATTCAATCCAATTCGACTAGCTACTGTAGGTATGACCGCAGCGATCGCTTTAATTGGCTGTGGTACAAATCAATCGGGAGGAGGAGAATATGAAGCAGTTGCTAAAGCTAACATGACCTGGGTAGTCGAATACGAAAACGATCCTATGGGGGGTAAACAACCTCGAATAGAGAAATTTGAGTCGGCTTCGTTAGAAAACCGCAATGGAGAAAAACCAGAGGGTGCAGTCTACCAAGACGATAAAGGGATTTGGTGGCCAAAAAATCCGCCTAAACCAACTATCGACGAGATAGAAGACAGGAGAAAAAGAACTTCCGAAAACTTTGGCAGACCCAGAATATTGCGTGAAGTAGAGTATCGAGTCAAGTTTGATAAAGACGGTGAAAGATTAAATCTACCTACTAATTATTCCGTATATCGTCAGGTAGCTAGAAACTATCCCGACACGCCTCTTAACTTTACGATGGGGGTTAACAATGGTTCGGTGACAAAAGCTACTCCCGTTGCTAACTAGTGCTTTAGATAAAAGCTCGATCTAACCTATTTAATTTAATAAAATCTCGCTGATTTTTCCTGCTTCTACCGCCAAAATTTGCGAATTTTTAATCCACTCGTGATTGAATGTATCTATGTGGGTAGTAGTGATAATAGTTTGAAAGCGATCGCCAATTACTTCTAAAAGCTGCTTTTGACGATTAGGGTCTAATTCGGCTAGTACATCATCTAAGAGTAATAAAGGCGGTTCTCCTACTACCTCTTCAATTAGCTTGAGTTCTGCTAACTTCAACGCTAATACTAAGGTACGCTGCTGTCCTTGAGAGCCATAATAACGAGCAGGAGTTGTATCGATGGTGAACTCTATTTCATCTCGATGCGTTCCCACCACGGTTTTACCCTGATATTGTTCGGCAATGCGTCGCTGTTGAATTTTATCTAAAAAAGCCTGCTGTACCTCAGTTGGGTCGTCTTCTGTCCATTCTACGTTGGGTAGATAGTGAATCTCTAGCTGCTCGTTACCGCTGATGCGCTGATGCCACGAACGAGCAATGGGTGCTAGTCTGGCAATTACTCTAGCACGTCGGCGAGCGACTCTAGAACCTGCTGCTGCTAGCTGTTCGTCCCACAGCCTCAGTTGGGGTTCATAATCGTCGGTTGTTTCTCCCGATGACGATTCTTTGGTAGCACGAATTTTTTTCAATAACGCATTGCGCTGGCGTAACACCTGATTGTATTGCTGCAAAATGCTGGAATATACGGGTTCTAGCTGAATTAGTAAGCCATCGATCCAACTGCGTCGAGAATCTGGCGCACCTCTAACTAAATCTAAATCCAGGCTAGAAAACCGTACTGCATTTAGTACGCCCAAAAAATCTAGTTGACGGCGTAGTGTTTCCTTATTCACCGCTACGGTGCGCCTTCCTTGCTTGCGAAAAATAATGCTCAACTGGCTAGTTCCGTAAGCACGTTCTATAGTTGCTTCAACCTGACCCGCAGAGGCAGTATCTAAAACCAATTCGCGATCGCGACTAGTACGGTGGCTTTTAAGACTGGCTAGTAACTCTACTGCTTCTAATAAGTTTGATTTGCCTTGAGCATTATTGCCCACCAAAATAGTCTTTTTTGCTCTAAATTCTATCTGGCGATCGATATAATTACGAAACGAACGCAGGTGCAGGTTTTTTAAATACATCTCTCAGCCAGGATGAAGAAAATTTTAATCGACAGTTATTAAGTTTAATTGTCTTTTAGTTGTTATAGCGTTACGGATTTGGCTTAGGACATTCTGATTGAGAGAATAAATTTATTCTCGATCCTTCATCCTCTATCCTTCATCCTCTATCCTTCATCCTCTATCCTTAAAACTATTCTCCCACGCTCGAAACCAATTCTGGCTGTGCTGATTCTGCTTTGGCTAATTTTTCTCGGTCTTTACGGCGTTTTTTCGCATAAAGCTGGATACTCGCCACCATCGTTACTACTAAACCCGCGACTAGCCAGGTAGTAGCATCTAAAGGCAAACTGTTTTTGAATACTGCCAACAACACGATTAGCACTAGTAAAATGGTTGGTGCTTCATTCAAAGCTCTAAACTGCTGACCCGTCCATTTGCATTCTCCTTTCTCTAGTTTTTTCATGATGCTTTTACAAAAATGATGATAGCCAATCAGCAAAACTACAAAAGCCAGCTTGATATGCAGCCAGCTTGACTTGAGAATTTCTGGTTCGGTAGAAATTAAGCCTCCCGCCATAGCTACAGTTAAAATCATTCCAGGAGTGGTAATAATGCTGTAGAGGCGTTGCTCCATTATTCCATACTGCTTTTTAAGAATGCTGCGTGCGGGTTCTGGCTCTTGTTCGGCCTCTGCATGATAGACAAACAATCGCACCAAATAAAACAAACCTGCAAACCAAACTACAATGCCGATTAGATGAAATGCTTTAAACCAGTAATAAGCCATAGAAATGTCTTTATTTTAAAAAATTATTTTTAGATCGTAAGTGGAGTGTATATTTTCTAGGCTCACTCATCGCTACTCTGCAATAAAATTTTAAAGACCTGCATAAAACTACAAGAGATAACGGGACTGGCCAGATTTGAACTGGCGACCTAGCGCTTCAGATTGGTGTAAGTTTCCTTACTCTCTGGACTATCTCTTCACCTTGGGTAAACTACCTTTAGGTGGTGGCCGTTATGTTGCAGACAGTTAGAATTTGAATTTAATTTGATTCCTGCTTTTAAATCTGCAACTAGTCTCTGCACCTTCTCTACCAGGAATATAGAGCTTGGCTCAAGATTACCTTGGTTACGCCACGGCAACTTTAGGCTTCCCTGAATTTGACCACATTCATTCATAAAGTTTCCCTTATGATGCCCGATTTTTCAGGAGGCGCTTGCTCTATCCTACTGAGCCACAGCCCCAAATATATTTTTATCTAGATCCTCAACATAAACCACGATCGCTCTTTCAAACCCAGACAAGATATTTAAGTACATAAAACTTTACTAGATTAATAAATATTGCAACATCGATTCATGTTTTAAGTGAGGGATGCAAATAAATTTATGATCGATTCAGGAAAATATAGCAAAATTTAGGAGAAATTCAGTTTGACTTACTTAATTTTAGCTGCTACTAATGCACCTAGTACTCTATCCTGGAGTCCGAAAGTAGCTTTTATCATGATCGCCTGCAATATTCTGGCGATCGCCATAGGTAAATTCACCATTAAATATCCCAATGCCGATCCTCAATTACCATCTCCACAATTATTTGGTGGTATGGGAGTTCCTGCGCTATTAGGTACTACTAGCTTGGGGCATCTTTTAGGTGCGGGAGTAATTTTAGGATTAGCCAATACAGGCGCACTCTAATAATTAATTTATGCTGCTCGAGGGTTAATAGTTTTACTTAACCCTCGATCGCACTTTGGTTTTGATTAAGCTAAAATATTTAATCCTTGTGCCATTATTTATAGTTGTTTAATTGTTGCTATTTGTCGAACTATACAAAACTAGTAATTTAAAGTAAAAAATAGATCGCTTTAACTAGATATAGCTACAAAACTAGACCTAACTTTTTATTAATAATTTAGACAATATAATAATCTACTAATTCGAGCAGAACGATCGATCGTGTGACAAATCATTGAACTCTCGAACTCTCGAACATTAAAGTTAACAAATGATAAATGATAAAAGCATCCTACTTGTTCAAACTTAATCTACTCACAGAACGCCTAGATTAGCAAAGCTGTTGTTTTTTTGTAACTCGCGACCTGGTGTAACGTCCCTCGGCGATCGAATTATTAATTTATTCGAGATATAAACCAACAAATTTATATTTGGCGACCTTTAATTCTAATAATTAAAATTAATAATTTATCGTGAAAAACTCTTGAATTATTAATTTCAACTCTTTATATTTTATAGATAATTTATTACTTTTTGCAGTTCTCGATTGGTATTCTTTAAAGGCTTACCGTCAGGTGGCATTGAGATAATTAGTGAGTCGATCGCGGATATTAACGAAGTTTGACAAAGGGCGCGTGACCCTATGTAGTTGCGTAAGTTTACCGAGGCGCAAAGCTTAGATCGCCTGCATTAATTCCCATAACAAATCTATTATTTTAATTTCTGTTTCCGAAAAACTTACCGTATATTGGCTGTGGACGATATAGCGATCGGTCGCTTATTATTGAAGCTATTGTTTGGGCTGTGACTATGTAGTTAAGGAAGCAAAAAATGGTCGAGAAGTATTTAGATTGTGGCGAAAATAGCATTTGGGTTTTACTTTGGTGATAGTCAACGTTACACCGCCGTAAAACGACGATGCCTGCGTTGACCGCATTCCGCGGTCAGAATGTTAGTAGCGGACGTTTATGAAATTAGGCGATAGATTAGACCACAATCTTATGAATAGATTTTGTCAACTAAAGACAATCATTATTGTTCGAGAATTGCGATCGCGCTTTGTAACATTTTTGTTGCAACCGAATTATTGCTCCGACCAAAGCCATTAAATGATGAAAGCAATCTCTTTATCAACTCCAGCCAAAATTTTGGTTGTGGACGACCAGCCTAAAAATATTCACCTACTAAAAACTATTTTAAGCGATCGCGCCTACGAAGTAAAAGGGATCGCTAGTCCTGAAATGGCTTTGACTGTAGCTAATTCTGTAGTTCCCAACCTAATTTTACTTGACGTGATGATGCCGAAACTGGACGGCTATCAAGTTTGTCAGCAGCTTAAATCTAATGATGCTACTAAAGAAATTCCGATAATTTTTGTCAGCGCAGCTAACGATACGATCGATCGAGTGAAGGCTTTAGAGGTTGGGGGATCGGACTACATCAATAAACCCTTTCAAATTGACGAGCTACTGCTGCGGATTGAAAATCAGCTACAGCTACAGGCTGCTCGAAGACAAATTTTAGAATTTAACAGTGAATTGGAACGGCGTATTCAGGAGCGTACCGCGCAGTTGGAAGCTGCCAACCAAGAACTAAAATATGAAATAAAAGAGCGTCAGGAAGTTACCAAGCTACTAAGACAGAGCGAAGAAAAATTAGAAGATATTCTGAATTCTCTAGATGAGGTAGTTTGGTCGGCAGATGCAACTACTAGTAACTTGCTATTTCTCAACTTAGCAGCCCAAAAAGTTTATGGTCGCTCTATTAGCGAACTGTTAAATAATCCCGATTTACGCTTAGACTCTATTCATCCCGAAGATCGCGATCGCGTCAAAATATCTTTAGCAAATTCTTCAAGTCAGATTAAGGACAATGATATTGAATATAGAATTTTACAGCCGAATGGAGAAGTTCGTTGGGTATGGGAACGTAGTCGAATTATCTACGACGAGACAGGAACGGCTAATCGACGGGATGGAATTATCAGCGATGTTACCGAACGAAAGAGGATTGAATCAAAACTAAACTATGAAGCAAGACATGACTCCTTGACAGACTTACCCAATCGTTCTGCTATGCTCCAACGAATCGAACAGGCACTTCAACGGAGTAGAACTAACCCAGATCGTCAATTTGCAGTATTATTCATCGACTTAGATCGCTTCAAAATTGTTAATGATAGTCTGGGTCATTTAATCGGTGATGAATTATTAAAATCTGTAGCCAAAACTTTAACTAAATGCTGTCGCGAGCGAGATCTGGTAGCTCGTTTGGGAGGCGATGAATTTACCGTCTTGCTGACTCGAATCAAATCAAAAGCAGATGCAGATGCGATCGCCCGAAGAATTAAATCCAAATTAAACGCTCCATTTCACTTACAGGGTCATCCAGTCTTTACTAGTGCCAGTATCGGTATTGTAATCGGCGATCGTAACTATCAAAGTAGTGCCGAGATTTTACGTGATGCAGATCTGGCAATGTATCGCGCTAAATCTTTAGGAAAAGCACGACATGAGATGTTTAGTGCCGAAATGTATGCTGAAACCAAAGAGCTACTTGAAATAGAAAACGACTTGCGCCATGCGGTCGTACAAAATGAATTTGTGCTGCACTATCAGCCAATAGTATCTTTTGAAACTAATAGGCTCTATGGTTTTGAAGCACTTTTACGCTGGAATCATCCTCGTAAGGGTTTAGTCTATCCCGACCAGTTTATTCATGTTGCTGAAGAAACAGGACTAATAATAGATATTGGAAAATGGGTTCTAAAAGAAGCTTGTAAACAAATGCACTTCTGGCATACTAAATATCCAGGTGCAGCCGATCTTAATATTAGTGTAAATATCGCTAGTCAACAAATTCGGGATTCTAGTTTTCTCGACATTTTAGATACAACGGTGCTTAACACTCAGTTATCAGGAAATTCTCTACATTTAGAAATTACTGAAAGCACTCTGATGGATTATAAGCCAGAAACAATCGATCTATTCAAGCAAATTAGACAAAGAGGAATTAAGTTAAATATTGATGACTTTGGAACGGGTTATTCATGTTTACAATATCTCAACCGCTTTCCGATTAACGTTCTTAAGATCGATCGCTCTTTTATTCAAGGAATGTTAGATGAGCGAGAAAACTTTGAAATTGTTAAAACTATTATTGCTTTAGCTCGTACCCTAAAATTAGACATCATCGCTGAAGGTATAGAAAACTTAAAACACCTCAAAGTTTTGAGAAATTTAGACTGCAAATTAGGACAGGGATATCTTTTCTCTAAACCAGTAGATAAAGAATCTGCCGAATTGTTAATTGATAAATGATTGTTAATTGTTAATTGTTGATTGTTAATTGCGATCGCGCATCTTGTCCTTTAGGGTTAATTGTTAATTGATAGCTGTTAGCTCTTTTTTCCATAGTTAAACACCCTAGGAAGCCGATGCTTAAATCCACAGAGAATTTCCCAGGAAATAGTATTAAGTTCATCTGCCCAATTTTCTGCTGTAATGCTCAAATCATTTTCCTGTCCGATTAAAGTAACTACTTCTCCTGGTTCAAGATCGGGAATATTATTTACATTTAACATTAGCTGATCCATCGTAATCGAACCGATCTGAGGTACTAGCTGTCCACGAACGATCGCCTTGAGACGATTTGATAAATTTCGCGGGACACCATCGGCATAACCGATACCAACTACCGCAACCTTAGTGTCTTGAGGAGCAATGAATTTACGACCATAACTGACTCCTTCCCCCGCTAAAATAGTCGATACCTGGGTGATTTTTGCTTTGACCTGTAAGACGGGTTGGAGATCGATCGCTTGTAAATGCACCGCAGGATATAGACCATAAAGAGCTAATCCGACTCTCACCATGTCATAATGACAAGAGCGATCGCTTAAGGTAGCTGCGGAATTAGCCAGATGTATCTGAAACCGAACGCAACCAGAAGCTTTTAAACGAGCAATAGCATCTCGAAAACGCTGATGCTGTAGTTCCATCCAGGTGCGATCGCTTTCATCCGCCGTCGAGAAATGAGAGTAGATACTAGCGATTTTTAGATTAGGCAAGGTACTTACTAGTTGTCCAAAGGAAACGGCATCTTGCCAGTTAGTCCCCAAGCGAGACATTCCTGTATCCAACTTAAGATGTACGGGTAAAGATTTTCCCACTGAGGCTAAAGTCCGATCGAATAGCCATGCTTGTTTTGTGTTACAGATTGTCGGTTCTAGTTCCCAAGCTGCTACGGCTTTAATATCCTCAACAGCAACGATCGCGCCTAAAATAAGAATTGGAGCTTTAATTCCCGCAGAGCGCAATTCTACCCCCTCTGCTAAAGTAGCGATCGCCAAACAATCTGCGCCGTTAGCCAAAGCGGTTTGAGCTACAGTAACTGCACCATGACCATAAGCATCAGCTTTGACTACTGCCATTAATTTTGTGTGAGGAGCAACAAAAGCTTTAAGTGCCTTTACGTTATGAGCCAAAGCAGCTAAATCTATTTCTACCCAAGCACGTTGACGATTGACTAATTGAGATAAAGTATCTTGATGTTCTGGCGCAGATTCGGATTGTCGCTGTTGCCAACTTACCATATCTATAATTCATCCCTCGTCTCGTCACGATCGCAAATATTATCTACAAATATTAGTCTATAAATAGATAAGGTCAAGAGCTAATGGGTAACGAGTAACGGGTGTCAACAAGTAGATACACCTCGATCCACTTAATAATTACTGCTGAGGTGTTGAGGTGTTGAGGTGTTGAGGTGATAAGTAAAACTCAAAAGAATGTTAATTGGGTTACATCAATTAGTTCGTCTGTGTTACCATTCCAAGTAAATAATATAAAACTTTGTTATGGGTAAGGTTTTAGTATTGAATGCCTCCTATGAACCCCTTAATATCACCAGTTGGCGCAGAGCAGTAGTATTACTACTAAAAGGCAAAGCCGAACAGCTAGAACATAAGGGCGAATTTATCTATAGTGGTTTTCCCCTACCAACGGTAATCCGTCTTAGATATTATGTTAGAGTTCCCTATAAAGAGATTCCTTTAACTCGTCGTAACGTACTCGAAAGAGATACTAACACTTGCCAATATTGTACAGCAAAAGGCGATCAGTTAACTATCGATCATGTTATACCGCGATCGCGTGGTGGCGGAGACACTTGGGAAAACCTAGTGGCAGCTTGCGTGAGGTGCAACGTTAGAAAAGGCAATCGAACCCCTAAAGAAGCAGAAATGACCCTGCAAACTAAACCTCGTCGTCCTTATAGTAGCCTGCATTTTGAGTTAGTCAAGTATACTCAGGGAAACTCTAATCAAGAGTGGAAAAAATATGTAATTGGAATTTAATTATTTCGATAGTTCCAAAAAAGCAATTAGTTGATGATAGACTCAAAACTCTGAATAAAAAAATCAATATACTTAATTCTCTTACTTGGTAGTTATAAAACTACCTATAACATCATCGTATGTCTTCAAACCTAAATACTTCTCTAGAGCGTCGTTTTGCCGATAAAAAAGCTGCTCCCAAACAGCAGCTAGAAGCTATCGATAGCAAATATAATCAGGAATCTAAAAAAGACAGTGATATTGCCAAGATAGTCTATAAGCTAGGTCAAACTTTAGAGCAGCATCGGGGAGAAAAGCAAATTATTGTAATTCAGGATTTTCCCGATCCTGACGCTCTATCTAGTGCTTGGGCTTATCAACTAATTGCTGCTAATTATGATATTAGCTGCGATATTGTCTACGGTGGGACGTTATCTCATCAAGAGAATATAACTTTGGTCAGATTGACTGCTATACCCGCCAAAAAATACCTTAACACTACTTTTCAAAACCAAGATTTATCAGTTTATCAAGGCTGCGTGCTGATCGATAGTCAGGGAACAAACAGCCAGCTATATTCTATTGTCGAAGAAGCTGGTATTCCTTTAATTGTGGCGATCGATCACCATAGTAAGCAGGGAGAACTAGAGGCAGAATTTATCGATCTGCGTCCCCAAACCAGAGCGACAGCGACAATTCTAACTCAATATATTCAAGCAGGAATGCTTGAGTTCGATACTAGCAATGAGAATCACATCAAATGCGCTACGGCTTTGATGCACGGCTTGCGTTCTGATACCAACCGTTTGATGCAGGCAAAAGAAGAGGACTTTCTGGCTGCTGCTTACCTCAGTCGATTCTACGATTCTCAATTACTAAATGCGGTATTGCAGTCAGCGCGATCGCGCCGAGTAATGAACGTAATCGAACGAGCTTTGAGAAATCGGATCATTAAAAAGAATTTCTCGATCTCTGGCGTAGGCTATTTGCGTTACGACGATCGCGATGCGATTCCTCAAGCAGCCGATTTTCTAGTGACAGAAGAAGATATTCATACCGCCGTAGTTTATGGTATCGTCCATAACGAAGATGATGATAAAGAGCTAGTAATTGGTTCGCTACGGACGACAAAACTAACCTTAGATCCCGATGAATTTATCAAAGAAACTTTGGGTCAAGATGCTCAAGGAAGGTTCTTCGGTGGTGGACGGTATATGGCTGGCGGATTTGAAATACCCGTTGGCTTCTTAAACGGTTTTAATGACAATTCCGAATACACTAAGCTTAAATGGGAAGTCTTCGACACTCAATTAAAGCAAAAGTTGATGCGATTGGTAGAACCCGAAGACAATGTTATTGCAGCCGACTAGCTAGCACATGGAAGTATATTTTATTCGTCATGGCATAGCTGCCGAAAGGGGGACTTATGCCGACGACGAACAACGCCCTTTAATTGCTAAAGGCAAAGTTAAAACTGCTAAGGTAGCCGAGAGTTTGTTAGCTACAGGACTTAAATTTGACCTGATTTTAACCAGTCCTCTGGTACGAGCCTATCAAACCGCAGAAATTCTCAAACAAGCTGGTTTATGCAAAGCTATAGAAACTTTTACTCCTTTAAAGCCCGATAGAAAGATTGCCGAGTGGTTAGAGTGGCTAGAATCGGATCGACTAGAAAACCCTAAAGCAAAAATAGCTCTAGTCGGACACCAACCAGACTTAGGCGAATGGACTGAAATGCTGATCTGGGGAAACATCAAAAACCAGTTAGTAGTAAAAAAAGCAGGAGTTATTGGTTTGGAGATTCCCGATCTCGGTACGCCAATTTCGCGCAGTACCTTATTTTTGTTGACTTCTCCTAAATGGATTCTGTGACTTCTCCCAACACTGACCGCCTGAGCGGTACAGTGTGGGCTTCAACCGTCGCCGATTGAAATTTCTGCGTTGCACTTACCTAGATATTTCTACCCCTGGCAGTACGCATTCAGCAGACAGTTTCCGTTCCGACTCGTCCAGCCGTACTATCAATTCAAGACCTCGTTGTAAAATTACTCTTCCACTGGCATGGTCGCGAGTTGTTGAGTATTCGCATTCAGAGCAATAATGAACCCTCTGATTGAGTTCTTTTTTACCCGTGTGAGCATTGCATTCAGGACAAATTTGACTCGTATATTTATGGTCAACTTGAGCAAAGTACTTTCCACGCTTCCAGCACACCCAAGATAGTAAATCTCGGAATTGCCCAAAACCACTCCCCAGCATTTCTTTACCCAAAAAACCTTTACTGCTCATTTTAAAGTTGATATCCTCAACGAATATCATGTCTGCCTGGTCACACAAGGTATGACTTGTCTGAAAGTGGAAATTCTTACGAGCGTTACTTATTTGATGGTGTAATTTAGCCACCTTTAGCTGTGCCTTTTCCCAGTTCCTAGAACGCTTGTTTTTACGAGATGCTTTACGTTGCAGCACTTTAAGCCTACTTTGTAAGTCAGGGAAAAATCTAGCTGGTTCTACTCGGAAATTGTCACTCGTTACGAGGTATGATTCAAGACCAATATCAATTCCTATTCCACGTCCAAAAGGCAATGGATTGGGTACTTTGACATCACATTGAATCGTAACAACTGCATACCATACAGTTCCTCTTACTCTAGATACAATCCTCACCCCTTTCACGTTAAAGCCATCTGGAATTGGTCTATGTAAGTTGATTTTAACTTGACCAATTTTGGGCAGTTTAATAAACCCATCCTTAATAGGATTATCTTTAAACTGTGGGAACAAGAAAGATTGATACCGTCCAAACTTCTTAAAGCGAGGAAAGCCAAACTTCTTAGATTTGAATCTTTCCCAAGTATTGTGAAGGCGTTTTACGCAATCCTGAGTCACCTGAGAATGAACATCTTTAAGCCAAGAATTAGTCTTTTTCCATTGGGTAAGCTGTCTCTTTTGTTCGAGGTAACTGGGAAAAGGAATATCGGGAGGCATAATATATTCCCGATTAATTGAGCAAGAATATAAACTACATTTTCTCGAATTAAGCCAATCTTTTAGGTCGCGCAAACATCTGTTGTACAAGCGTCTACACGTTTCCATCCAGCCAAGCATTAACTCTTGCTGTAGTGCCGTTGGCTTAATTCGATATGTGTAATTCATTGTTAGCATTTAAGTATTTTAGCACGCTTCTTGTTTTACGATAAAATACTTTGATTGATAGTGCTAGCCCGTGATTCATGCCGTAACCAAAACAAGTTTATGGTGTCGGGCTTCTCACGGTTGAGCTAAAGAGGCGATCGCTCGCTTCAATCGCTACGATCTGCTAAGGCTTTTAAATGTCATGTTGCGAGTGTTGCAAAT
Source organism: Waterburya sp. (assembly GCA_965214815.1). Taxonomy (GTDB): domain Bacteria; phylum Cyanobacteriota; class Cyanobacteriia; order Cyanobacteriales; family Xenococcaceae; genus Waterburya. The sequence goes on along the minus strand of CBDCCL010000002.1, from coordinate 3,832,089 downwards.
GCTATTCGATGGTAGAATTTTGACCATATCGACACCAGGAATCTCGATACCTGTTGCTAGATCGAGTATTTTAGAATCCTTAACGTATTTGAAACCACGAGACAAATAAAATGGTCGTGCAGTTAATGAAGCCATTACTGACAATTGCGATTTCTGCTTGGTAAATGCGACTTTTTCTAAAGTTTCTAACAGAAGTGTGCCTATACCTCGGCGAGTATAATCTGGATCGACAAAAAGATCGTCTATGTGTCCTCTAGTTTCGGCTAAAGAGGCAAAACCAACAATACTTTTAGCTTCAGCGACAAAAATACTTCCTCCTGTTTCTATTTCTTCCAAATACGACTGTGCATCGCAGAAAGTAACCATAATCTCAATTTGTTCGTCAGTGTAATCTTTAATATTGAGAGTCTTTACACAGCTAACAAAGATATTTGCCATTTCCTCTACATCTTCCGAGGTGGCTCGACGAATAAAAATATTCAAATCTTTAGGCATCTAAATATCGCAGTACAATAAATTGCTTGTAAGTAAAAAGTCAATTAAAGATTACTTGTTCCTCGTTCCTCATTCCTTATTCCTCATTCCTTATTCCTCATTCCTCATTCCCATCATAGTGCAACGCCTATTTTTTTAATAAAGCTGCTACAGTATCAATTAGCTGCTGGGGTTGAATGGGTTTACCTAAATATTCGGTCGCGCCCAAACGTTTTGCCTGTTGTTGATGACGATCGCCCGTGCGTGATGTTGCCATAACAATGGGCGTATTTTTGAAAGCAGGTAGGCTACGGACTTTTTCTAAGAGTTCAAAACCGTTGAGTCGGGGCATCTCTACGTCAGAAAGGATTAGGTCGATACGTCCTTTATTATATTGCTCCACTTGTTCTAAAGCCTCTTGTCCATCGCGACAGACAATAACCTGATAACCGACAGAGGTTAAGATTTTATCTAACATTTTTCTGGTAGCTACCGAGTCTTCTGCCACTAATATAGTAGAGGTAGTATTAGCGACGGTAACTTTATTATTGTTAACCGATATCGACGAAGCAGCATTTTCAATTCCTTGAGGCAAAATTACGGGAATTATCTCACCAGTACCGAGTACGGTACAGCCTGCTACATAGGTTGGTACGGGAATAGTTTCATCAAAAGGTTTGATAATTAATTTTTCTTCCCCAGCGATCGCATCTACCAAAATAACGATGGGTTCAAAAGCAGTTTGTAAAACTATAGCTACATTACCCTGGCTTATTTGTAGTGGTTTTTTGGGACAGGGAAATAGATTAGTTACTGAGGCTAAAGAAACAGTTCGATTTTGCCAGTTAATTTGTTGCTTTTTGGTGCTGGTAAAATATAGTTCTTTGTAGGGTAATATTTCGAGAATGCTGGTATGAGGAATAGCTACCCGCCTATTTTCAAGCTGCACTAATAGTAAAGATTGCAGGCTTAGGTTTAAAGGTAAAGCGATCGTAAAGGTCGTACCCAAACCGACATCGGTAGTTACGTATAGTTGTCCTCGTAGCTGACGAATTTGATTAAGAACGATATCTAGTCCCATACCTCGACCAGAAATATCGCTTACCTTCGCTGCGGTGGAAAAGTCTGGTTCAAAAATCCAGTCGATAATTTCTTGTGGTTTAAAGTCAGAAATAGATTTATCTGGGGGACAAATGCCTCTTTCTACCGCCCGTCGATAGACTTTTTCGGGATTAATTCCGCCACCGTCGTCATTAATTGTAATTACTAGCTGGTTATTTTTTAATTGCGCAGAGAGAATAATTGTCGCTGTTTCGGGTTTACCAGTAGCAAGGCGATCGTATTTCGATTCAATTCCGTGGTCGAAGGCGTTATTAAGTAGATGAGTCAGGGGGGTTTGTAGTTGTTCGAGCAGTACGCGATCGACTAAAGTATTTTGACCTTCTATTTTTAGATCGACTGGTTTTTCAAAACGTCGAGCCAAACCGTGAATTTGAGGAATAAATCGCTTACCTAAACTATTAAAAGGAACTAAGCGCGAATCAGTAACTTGAGAATATAAAGTATTTAAATTCTTTTCGCCCTGTTCTAAATCTTCAAATAGTTGGCGGTCTATAAAGTCAATATCGGCGCGGGTTTCTTGTATTTGCAACATCAACTCTTGAAATGACTGTAAGCTAACGTGTAAATCGGTATAGCGATCCATTTCTAACGAGTCGAAATCCGCATCTGATAAAGCTGCTGAATTTACCTTAGATGCTATACCAGTATTTACGGCTAACTGGTTGTACAAATTTTGAACTTGTTCGCGAATTGGCTCGAATTGACGGGTGAGCGATCGCAAACGAAGATTAGCCTGGTTTAATACCTGTTGCTGTCGGCGTATCCGAGATTGACTTAAAATTAGTTCCTCAACGTTGTTAGTCATATCCTCTAGTCCTTCTAGAGAAATTTTCACCTGAGTGTTAACAACCGATTGAGATTCGACAACCTCGACCATTTTGGATGCTGATAGGGTAGAAGGCGCGAACATTACCGTAGATAGTTCAGCATCTTCTTCAGGAAAATCGAAAAATGCTTCGTTAGTATTATCGGGATCGTCGCCATTGTTAACGTTATTATCTAATGCGATCGCGCCTACCACGGGTTTAGTGTTTGACTCACTCTGTAAATAAAGATCGCGCTGTTGACGGATCTCGGTAACTATTTCTTGTACCGTTAGCAAGGCTTCTACGGGGTCGGTTTGGGTTAAAATGTTTTCGATTGGCGCGACAGCATCTTTTAGCCAGGGCAAATCTAAAGTTTCCCCCAAAAAGCTACACTGTTCGGCAAAATCGCTAATGGCTTCTTCGATTATGGCTTCTGGAGTGTCCATTCCCAGATCGGCGATCGCCTTACATAGACTATCGAGATCTTCACTTAAGGTATCGGCTACTAACGAATCGTTGTTTGCTGGCGACGCGGTTGGTTCTACTTCCACAGCGCGCTCGAGATTATTTAGATATGCGGTAATTCTTTCTCGTAACTGACCGATTATTTCTTGAGTCAATAGCAAGATCTCTGTTGCATCCGCCGTCGATTCTACTTCTTTTACTGGCTCGAAAGTAGATGCCAACCAAGGTAACTCTAAAGTTTCGGCTAAAAAGGTACATTCATCGATTAAGCTCGAAACTAACGGCTGAACTAATTCATCGGGTGTATCTAGATCTAACTCTTCAACAGCAAAAAAGCTATTATCGAGGTCTTTAGTTAGAGTGTTACGAATAAAATCGCTGTTGTCGCTGCTTGGCGCGTCATCTTCTGCTGCGTCGGTCTGCTGTTCGTCACCGAGCAAGGCTGATAGAGCAACCAACAGTTCGGGATTAGCGATCGCATTATCTACCGTACGCGCTTGAGAGAGAATAAATTCAATTTCCTCAATACTTTTCTCCACCAAAGCCCAAGCCAGATCTGTTTCGGCAATTTGGTTTTGCTGTAGTGCCACTAAAACATCTTCCAGCTTATGTGCCAAATTTTGCAAGCTGGTTAAAGATGCCAAACCCGCACCGCCTTTAATTGAATGTGCAGCTCTTAATAAAGCCGTAAAATCAACGTTATTTTGGTCTTGAAAACCTTTAGCGAGCATTTGGAGGTACAGGGGTGCATCTTCATCTAAAAAGCACTGACGCGCCTCGGCGGTAATAGCAGCGAGAATATCTGGGTCTAACTGAGAACTCATTGGTTATAAGAAGATTTTATCTAGACAAATAATTAAGTAAAGCGATCGCTGCTAAGCAGGGGGATGAAGTAATCAAAAGTTAACTAATACCTAGTTATCGATCGTCAACGTAATATTTTCCATTTCGAGATCTAGGTACTCAGATTCGAGCTTAAACTGTGAAATTGAAGATTGAAGACTGTTTGCCTCAGACACCAAAGTTCGCAGAGACTGCACTACGTTTTGCGCTTGGGTTGAATTGTTTTTAGCAAGAGTAGCCAAACCGCTAATTTTCTGGTTTACCTCGTGTGAAGTATTAGCCTGATCGATAGTGCTGGTAGATATATAGTTGAGGTATTCATCTATTTGCTGATTGGTTTGTGCCAAAGTTTTTAAGTTAGCTTTGGTCATGCGGATCAATTCACTACCGTTGACTACTTCAGAAGTACTAGTTTCCATACTCTGCAATACACTAGTAGTATCTTGCTGAATTGTATTAACTAGCTGTTGAATACCTTTGGTTGCTTCGGTGGTCCGATCCGCTAGACGACGTACTTCTTCGGCGACGATTCTAAATCCTTCGCCGTGTTCTCCCGCTCTTGCTGCTTCGACAGAAGCGTTGAATGCTAATAAGTTAGTTTTTTCGGAAATCCCCGAAATAATTTCGACAATTTGGGCAATTTCTTGCGAAGACTCTGCTAACTGCTTTACTTTTTTAGAAGTACTGGCAACGGTACCGCGAATCTTTTCAATACTGTTTACTGTAGAGTCCATAGCCAGATCGCCTTCTTTTGCCTGAATCGAACCGTTACGGGCGATTTTAGCTGCTTCTTGGGCATAGTTGGCTACGGTTTTTACGGACTGGTCGATCAGGTCAATACTACTTAAGGCCCGATTAATTTCTTCGGTTTGACTAATAGCAGATTCGGAAAGCTGATGTACAGATTGCTCTCCCGATAGAGATAGCTGACCTACTTCAGAAGAAACTTCTTGTACCTGCTGCAATAATTCTCTAAGCTTGCCGATAGTGGCGTTGAAAGCATCTGCCACCGATCCGATCGCACCGTCGGTCATTTCCGCTCTGACAGTTAAATCTCCTTTCTGTACGCCTTCTACGTCTAAAAGTAAATTCAACACCCCTTGCTGAAGAAGTTCTTTTTCTCGGCTTTGGCGTTGAGCTTCTTCTTTCTGAATAGATATGAGATCGGCAATTTGTTTTACCATCTTATTGATGTTAGAACCTAGATCTGCTAGTTCATCCTGTCCTTTAACTTCGATTTTGGTGTCGAGGTCGCCTTGACCAATTCTACCTACTGCATCGGCAGCTTCTACTATAGGGCGAGTTGCCCGCTCTGCAATTAATCTGGCTAATAGTGCTGCGATCGCACTTACAGTTAGAGTACCAACCACAAATACCTGTAATAATTGCTTCAGAGTCGCGAAGGCAATGTTGTCGTCAATGGTAATTACTGTACTCCAACCCAAATCGATAAAATCTTCTAAAAACTCAGCATCAATATCTGAAAAAGCGGTGAAGTAAGCAACCTCTTTTTGCCCATCAAAAACAGACTGGGCTTGTTTAACCCTTTGTTGTTTTCCTGATGCCTTAATTTCTCGATCGTTAAGACGGCGAGCGCGCTCATTGTCTAACTGCTGATAAAAATCGAAAAAGGATGATGTAGGTACTACTGCACTTTCAGCAGCCAGAATTTGTTCTCGATCTTGTGAGTCAGAAGCGACAAAAAGATTTCCCTGGGCATCTAATAAATAAGCTTCTTTAGATTCTCCTGCAAAAACTAAATCTTGCAGCTTTTCGACTGGCATTCTAGCTCTTATGATTCCGATAGTTTGACCATTTGTACTATCTTTAACTGGAGCAGCTAAATATATTGCTAAAATCCCCGTATTTTTGGACAAAATAGGTTGAGAAATAAACGGCTTGTCAGTTTGTAGTGCTGCTTGAAAATAGCTACGATCCCGGTAATTACCCAGAGTTTTTCCTGTAGATTGGGCGATTGGATTACCGCTTAGATCGAAAACGGCAATACTATCATAAAGATCGTAAGCTTCGATATAGCTATCTAATAATCTTTGTTTTTGCTGGGCGTTAGAACTAGTTCGTAATTCAGGGTCGCTAAACAGTGGCAGATCGGCCATTACCTGAATGTCCCCATAACGCTCCCGCATAAAAAAAGCAATTTCTTGGGTCAACGTATAGGAAGCTGCTAGTTCAGATCGATTGACTCTTTGGACAACGGTTTTATCTGCAAGAATATATGCGGTTATACTCAGTCCAATAGTAGACACGAGAGTAAAACCTGTAAGAACAATAGCAGCTTTATTCTTAATGCTTAGTCGTTCTAACCAAGTAGTTTTTCGTGTGGTTGTGTCTTCGGCTTCAGTAGTAGTGCTAGCAGCTACCTGTAGATTATCTAATGCTTGTTGAGCTACGTTACCGTAGTTACCACCACGGTCTAGTTCTACAATTTCTTGATATAGGGCGATCGCCTCGTCAAGATCTCCTGAATTTTCTAGGGCATTTGCCTCTACAATCTTACCTACAATATCACTGGTACGATCGGACATAGAATTGATTCCTAATAATGCAATATACGAAATTTTTATTATTTAAGTCGAGACTAGAAGCGATCGCTTCTGTAGCTGGTGCAGCAGTGCAGCAGGTTCGATAATATAGGTAGATAGAGCTTCAGTTTCAACAACGGCACTACAGCATTTTGACAATATAGAAGTATCATTTTCGATCGGCTTGAGGCGATCTGGCTCTACCGAAATAATTCCTTTTAGCTGGCGGGTTACTATTGCTACTTTCTTTTGTGCTTGTTGCTGATGGAGAATTACACTAATAAGCTTTTGAGGCGAAGAAGCGGTCTTGGCTATGTTAAAGGCGCGATGCTGCGCGGTCTTGGGGGTTTCCCCCATGAGCGACACAGCACCCTTCGGGTGCAAAGTCCCTTCGGGACGTTGGCGCAACGCGCCGTTCAAGAAGCGATCGCTGTCTAACACCCATAATAAAGAGCCTTTAAAATTTGTGACTCCATACCAAAAATCAGCTACCCCTGGTACGATACAGATATTTTTCACTTCAAACTGAGTGACGACTTTCATATCTGTAAGAGACAAGGCTAAGTCGATTCTGGTAGATAATTCAAAACTAAAATATTCTCGATCCATAAAACTAAGTCAACAAACAACTAACATTCCTACGCAACTAAATTAAGTCTGAACTCGCATTCTAATTGCTTCTGATTCAAGGCAATTCGATCGAATTAGTTAGCAAACTGCGTTACTTTATCGACTAAATTTTGAGGAACATAGGGCTTGGTAATATATTCGTTTCCTCCCTGACGAATTGCCCAAAAGCGATCGAATTCTTCTGATTTGGAACTACAGAAGAGGATCGGAATATTTTTCCAGTTAGGATAAGACCTAATTTTGCGACAGAGATCTAATCCACTTTCTCCTGGCATGACAATATCTAATAAAATTAGATTAGGAGCTGGGTTTGTATTGAGCCATTGCCAAGCAGACTCTGCCGATTCGGCGAGGGCAACTTCAAAACCAGCGTGAGATAACAAAGCCGAACTCATGTGCCTTTCTGCTTGAGTATCCTCAACAATTAATACAGTTTTCATTTCTAGTTAATTATTTATTTAAATAAAGGCATAATGCCAAAAACTAATAGCCAAGTTGCTACTATAGTTCCCTAAAAGATTGTTAAACTATCATCAATTGAGCGATCTCTTATCGAGGAATATCCTTTGCTCGTTGGTAAATTATGCAGCGTTATATAAAGGTCTTGCGTTTGTTTTGGCAAAGTGCGATCGCCACAGAATTGGAGTATCGGCTTAATTTTGCGATCGCTACTGTTACCAGCATTGCTAATTTAGCAGGTAGTCTATTTGGACTATTTTTGTTTTACGGAAATGGTTATACTTTTGACGGTTGGAGTTGGTCAGAAGCCACTATAGTCTTAGGTCTATTTACCTTGCTACAGGGATTTTCTGCCACTTTTTTAGTCCCCAATCTCAACAGTATCGTCAAGCAGGTCGAACAGGGAACGTTAGACTTTGTTCTACTCAAGCCGATTAGCAGTCAGTTTTGGCTTTCAACTAAAACCATTTCTCCTTGGGGTTTACCCGACTTACTCTTTGGCGCGATCCTAATTATTTACGCGGGTAATAGTTTGGGTTTGACCTGGTACAGCTATCTAGCTAGTTTGATTCCTGTAGCCTTTGGTGTAGTAATTCTCTATAGCCTGTGGTTTATTTTAGGGGCGACTAGCATTTGGTTTGTCAAAGTCTATAACGTTACCGAAGTTTTGAGAGGACTATTAGAAGCAGGACGCTATCCAATGGTGGCATATCCCGCCGTTTACCGCTTTTTCTTCACCTTTGTCATCCCCGTGGCGTTTTTGACTACCGTTCCCGCACAGGCGATGTTAGACCGCAGCGAGCTAGTATGGAGCATCGGTGCTGCTGTTTTAGCAGGCATCTTATTTTTATTTTCAATTTTATTCTGGCGGTTTGCTCTACGCTTCTACACCAGTGCTTCTAGTTGAGGTCGGTTTGGATGAGAAAGTTTTTCGGTCAGGGTAGCTTTTAGCTCTGAGCTTCGTAGCTATTTTCAAGACTACCTAACTGTTAAAATGTTAAAAACGAAGTCTATTCCTCGTTCCTCATTCCTCGTTCCTCGTTCCTCGTTCCTTACGAGCAATTAAATAAAGTTATTTAGGTCTAACAATGGCAACGACTATATAGGCAAACGTTCGAGATTTTTGTTGCTACCAATTACTACCATGATCATTCCTTGGGTCAGGATCTGTCCTGGACTGGGATTAGTTACGAATTTCTCTCCATTACTAATAGCTAAAACATTTAAACCGTAACGTTTGCGTAAATCTAGTTGAGAAAGCGTCTGACCGTGAAATTCGCTCGGTACTAATACCTCAACGATACTATTCTCTGTATCTAGTTCAAAACGCTCTAAAAATGCAGGTTGGGTTAAATTACTAGCTAAAGTACAGCCTGCTTCATATTCAGGAAACACTACACGATCTGCACCGACTCTTGTAAGTACTTTGCCGTGTATTTCAGAAGAAGCTTTAGATACTACATATCCCACACCTGCTTCTTTGACGTTAAGGGTGGTGATAATACTTTCTTGTAGGTAATTACCTATAGCTACGATTACCGTATCCATCTCAAAAATACCAGCTTCTCTCAAAGATTCAGGTTCGGTAGAGTCCAATTGAACTGCATGAGAGGCTACCTTTTGAGTCAGAACCTGGGTAACTAATCTTTCGTCAATATCTGTACCCAAAACTTCATAGCCCATTTTGTGTAGGGAGGTACAAACGGCTCTACCAAAGCGACCCAAACCGATTACAGCAAACTGACGACTGGTGCTGCGAGAGTTAGTCAAAAAATTGAGAGATTTCAATGCCTCTTACCTGTTACCTGAATAATTCACACTATTGGCATTTTAATCCATGCAAGATCTATTAGGATAATTTTTATCGATCGCCTTAAATAAGTTGGAGGCAATTTACTAGATCTAGATAAAATATAAGTTCGGTAAGTATCAATTCGATTTTGTCTACCCATAGAAAGCTTAATGACTGAAGCCACTGCTATTCGTCAGCATCAACCTCAAAATAAAACAGCCAGCTTGTCCTATCAGGTTGCCATGTCTCAACCCGCCTCTCATTTATTTGAAGTTACCTTACAGGTAAATAATTGGCATTGGGCCACTTTAGATTTAAGGATGCCAGTTTGGACCCCTGGTTCTTATTTGGTTAGAGAATATGCTCGTCATCTACAAGATTTTTCCGCTACCAATGGCGAAGGTGAAGCTTTGTCCTCTCAGAAGCTAGGTAAAAATTACTGGCAGGTAAAAACTGAGGATTCACAGGTAAAAGTCAGCTATCGGATTTATGCTAATGAATTGACTGTACGCACCAATCATTTAGACTCTACTCACGGCTATTTTAATGGTGCTGCGCTGTTTTTGTTCGTTCCAGGACTCGAACAGCAGCCGATAGAGGTCAAAATTATTCCGCCGAGGGCTGATTGGCACGTTACTACTACACTACCAAAAGTAGAAGGTGATAATACTTTTTTAGCTCGAGATTTTGATACCCTAGTCGATACTCCTGTAGAGATCGGTACACAACAGGTACACGATTTTGAAGTGTTGGGTAAGCCTCATTCTCTAGCAATTTGGAACAAAGGGAACGCCGACCCAGAACAAATTATCGCCGATACGACTAAGGTAATTGAAGTAGAAGCCGAGATGTTTGGCGGTTTGCCCTACGAACAGTATTTATTTTTACTACACCTGTCTGGTAGTGGCTATGGCGGTTTAGAACACAAAGACTGCTGTACTTTAAATTATCCTCGATTTGGCTTCCGCGATCGCGAAAAGTACGAGCGTTTTATTCAGCTAGTGGCGCACGAATTCTTTCATCTTTGGAACGTTAAGCGAATTCGACCTAAAGTATTAGAACGTTTTAACTACGAAGCAGAAAGCTATACGACATCCCTTTGGTTTTGTGAAGGGACGACTAGCTACTACGATATGTTGATTCCCCTACGCGCAGGAATCTATGACCGTCAAACCTGTCTGAAGAACTTGAGTAAAGATCTTACTAGATATCTCAATACTATCGGACGCACCGTACAGCCTTTAGGAGAGTCTAGTTACGATGCTTGGATCAAGCTGTATCGTCGTGATGCTTACAGTGATAATAATCAAATTTCCTATTATCTCAAAGGACAGTTTGTTTCTCTACTTATCGATCTGTTAATTCGAGCTAAACATCATAATAAGCGATCGCTCGATGACGTGATGCGTTTGATGTGGGAACGTTTCGGACAAAAAGAGGTAGGCTTTAGCGAAACTGACTTAAGAAACACTATTGCCGAAGTTGCTGAAGACAATCTAGATAATTTCTTCTATCGCTACATTGAAACTACAGAAGAATTGCCTTTTGATGACTATTTACACCCCTTTGGCTTATACTTGAAAACTGTTGCTGAATCAGATGTCCCTTACCTGGGAATCAAAGTACAGTCTGAGAATAATCGGGAAGTGATTAAATTTGTCGCAGCCGAATCTCCCGCAGCTTTGGGGGGAATTGATGCCAACGATGAGCTATTAGCTATTGATGGGATCAAAGTTAGTGCTACGACTTTAGATGAAAGGCTCAAAGACTACCAGCCAGAGGACACTATTCGAGTTACCTTGTTTCATCAAGATGAATTAAAAACACTTGCTGTTACCCTAGCTAAACCTCAGTCTAATCGCTATGAATTAGCAATTAAAGATAATTTATCCCAGATGCAGCAACAAAATTTGGTCGGATGGCTTGGGGAATAGATAACTTGTCGGGGCGATGTTCCTTCGCCCATCAGAAAATAATTAATAATCAGCAGATATGCACAATTTTTTAGAGACAGCTTATTTTCAAAACAAATTTGTTCCTTTTAAAGAAGCAAATATTTCCATTGCTACCCACGCTTTACACTACGGAACGGGGGCTTTTGGTGGGATGAGAGGGCTACAAAACCCAGAAAATCCCGAACAAATATTATTATTTAGACTCGATCGCCATTGCAATAGATTGAGTGATAGTGCTAAACTGCTCAATTACGATTTACCAGCGGATAAAATACAGCAGGTAATTATTGATTTTGTCAAAAAAAATAAGCCCGAAAAACCTTTTTATATTCGTCCTTTTGTCTATACTTCCGATTTAGGTATTGCGCCTCGTCTGCACAAAATTGAGAAAGACTTTTTTGTTTACGGCATAGAGTTAGGAGATTATTTACCCCCTGGAGGTATTAGCTGTCGTATTAGTTCTTGGTATCGTCAAGAAGATCGCAGTCTACCTCTACGGGGTAAAGTTAGTGGTGCGTATATCACCTCTTCACTAGCTAAAACTGAAGCAGTAGAATCGGGTTTTGACGAAGCAATTTTGATGAATTCTCAGGGTAAAATTTGCGAAGCTTCGGGAATGAACATTTTTATGGTGAGAAACAATAAGTTAATCACCCCTGGTTTCAATCAAGACATCTTAGAAGGCATTACTAGAGATAGCATCTTAACCGTTGCCAAAGATCTGGGTATTGAAACGTTCGAGCGGGCGATCGATAAAACAGAATTGTTAGTAGCTGATGAGGTATTTTTGAGTGGTACAGCAGCTAAAGTAACTCCCGTTAAAAGAATTGAAAGCTATCATCTATCTACTAATAGACCAATTACCGAAAAGCTTAAAGACAAACTAACTGCAATTACCAAAAATCAAGATCCAAAATATCAAGATTGGATCTATACAGTCGATTGTTAACAAGCTAATTAATCCAAGTATTGTTCGATAAAAACCATTGCTGAATAGTATGATGCAATGTAATTTGTGCTACTTATAGGAATAGCTAACAGCTACCAAGGTTTAACAATAATTCCGATATCGCTAAGACCAAGTGCATCCGAAGCAATTCTTTTGAACATATATAGCAATCGTAAATCATTTGTGAGAATATTTTTTTTGATAAACCACGGAGGCACGGAGAACACGGAGGTCAGAAAGAAGAGAGTTTTTCATAACTCATCCCCGATTGCTATATAACAGCTACCGAGATTAATTTAAAGTATAGTTGTTTATTTAAGTAGTTTCATATTAACGATCGCAATATTTAAAAATCGCAATTTTTTTAGCTTAATCTGATATTTTGAATGTATTTTGTAGCTTTAAAGAATTTAAGTATTATTAAAAGTAGCTTCCACTATTTAAAGGCGATCGCAAATCTTGATGAACAATTCTGTTTTAGAAACGACAATACCCAATCAAAAAAAAATCTTTTATCTCAACAAAGAAGAAGTAGATTATCTGTATCCTCAGATGCCAAACTACATCAAATATGGAATAAAAATAGAGAAGGGTAACACTGTCTTTGATGTAGGAGCTAATATTGGTATGTTTTCGCTATTTGCAAACGATCTATGTGCTGGCGAAGTAAATCTACATTCCTTTGAACCTATTCCCCAAATTTTCCGCGTCCTTAAGCTTAATGTAGAGCGTTTTAATTCAGACAAAACTAAGATATATAATTGCGGTTTGTCGAATGAATCTAAAGATGCAGTTGAGTTTAAGTATTTTCCTAAAGCAAGCGGATTTTCGACGAGGTTTCCAGATGAATCTAAAGCTTTTAGAAAATCGATTAGCTCAATAATGCTTGGTAAACCTGAAGAATTACCTGCATCTGTTAGAAATAAAATTTATAGAGTGCCTCAGTTTTTGCGCTCTTTTATTTTAAACCTAAAATTGAGCGATAATTTAAAATCCGAAACAGTTACCTGCCAACTAAAAACGATTTCTCAAGTCGTGCAGGAACAAAATATTCAACAGATAGATCTGCTGAAAATCGATGTAGAAAAAAGCGAATTGGATGTGTTGTTAGGAATAGACGAGCAAGACTGGGGAAAAGTCAAGCAGATTGTTATCGAAGCCCATGACATAGAAAACAGGATCGATCGCCTAAAAACCCTATTATCGAAACATGATTTTAAGAAAATTGTTGTCGAACAAGAACCACTTTTAGAAAAATCTGAATATTTTAATATTTACGCCATGCGCGGTTAATTATTTTCACACTTAAACTGTTGAATTGAAGATTTTTGGTAGTTTAGATAACAAAGCGTGGGTAGATTAACAACTTTGACTTAAATGCACGACAAGATTGCTTTGGTAATTTTTCTACGGTTGGCAGTCGATTATTGACTATCGATAGATTTATTTTTTGTAAAAGCGACCTAGAGCAAACTTAATATACAAAAATAGCCTCGATCTCTCAGAATATCGATAGATGTTTGTTCTTTTTAAATTGGACAATATTAAATTAAATACCAATGTTTAAAAGGAGTAAAAATTATGTCTATTCAAGGAGTTAGCGATTTAGAGTATGATTGGGTAACTGTTCTGCACGAGAAAGGCAAAGCGATCGCAGCATACGACAAATATATTGAAGATGCAAAAACAGCAGATTCTCAACCCTGCGTAGAATTGTTAGAAAATTTAAAGCAATCTGATTCAGAACAAATGCAAAAAATTAAGGATCATTTGATGGAGGTCATGCAGAAAGGCAAAATGTAACCGTATATTGTTCTAGAAATTTAGTTTACTTTTTTATCAATGAACAATGAACATTGAACATTGAACAAATCGAAAAGCGATCGCTCTCAAAAAAAAGCGATCGCCTATAAACATTAAATTGATTAGTATTTAAGCAACACTAAATATTAAGACAAAGCCTAGAACTGCACCGAATACAATTAAGGCATAAAATTGAGGGCGACCATTTTCAAGGTATTTTAAGCCCTCACCACTAATGACGGCAGCTAAACCTGTTAGGTTGACCGCACCATCTACTACGCGGTAGTCTACCTCCATAATTTGTCGGGCGATACGACGCATACCAGTAACAAAGACTTTGTTGTAAAACTCGTCGAAGTACCATTTGTTTAAGGAGAAACGGTACAGGGTTGGAACTTTTTTAGCGATCGCACTAGGATCGATAGTTTTAGTACGATACATCAACGCTGCTACTATAATACCCGCAACGGCGATCGCTACAGATAGTCCAGCCATGATTAAAAATTCATTCCAATCAAAAGCGTGTTCTGCTGCTTCGGTAACGATCTCTCCTGGGGCGTGAATAAACTCTTCAAAGTAGTTTTCCCAAGGACGACCCAATAAACCGATACCGATTGAAGGAACAGCTAGCAATATTAACGGCAACGCCATAGTAAGAGGCGATTCGTGAGGATATTCACTGTGACCGTGACTATCACCTTCTGCAACGTCCATCGCACCAGGGCCAAAAGCCATACCTGCTTCGCTCATCAACTGTTGCTTGACGGCAGGTTCGTTACCGCGAAACTGACCTTCAAAGGTCATAAAGTACATACGGAACATATAGAATGCCGTCAAGCCAGCAGTTGTCCAACCGATAAACCACAGGGCTGTATTTGCTTCAAATGCCTGACCTAGAATTTCGTCTTTAGACCAAAAACCAGCAAAGGGAGGAATCCCGCAAATAGCTAAATTACCGATAAAGAAAGTAGCTGCGGTGATCGGCATATACTTTCTTAAACCACCCATCAGGCGCATATCCTGAGCTAACGTAGGATTATGACCTACTACGTCTTCCATGCCGTGAATTACCGAACCAGAACAAAGGAACAGCATCGCTTTAAAATAGGCGTGGGTCATCAGGTGGAATAAACCAGCACTGTACGAACCAATACCCATTGCCATCACCATGTAGCCTAACTGAGATACGGTAGAGTATGCCAGACCCTTTTTAATATCATTTTGAGTCAAAGCAATACTCGCACCTAAGAAAGCGGTAAATGCACCCGTCCAGGCGATAACCGACATTGCTAAAGGTACATTTTCAAATACGGGATACATCCGCGCGATCAAAAATACTCCCGCAGCTACCATAGTGGCAGCGTGAATTAAAGCGGAGATTGGTGTAGGACCTTCCATCGCGTCTGGTAGCCACACATGAAGGGGAAACTGAGCCGATTTCGCTGCTGGCCCTAAAAAGACCAAAATTGCAAACAAAGTAGCGAGAAACGCGCTGATCGTGCCAGTAGAAACCAGTTCTCCCAGGCGATCGCCCATTACGCTAAATTCAAAGCTGCCTGTTGCCCAATACAGCCCCAACATTCCCAAAAGCAAACCAAAGTCACCGACGCGGTTAGTGACAAACGCTTTTTGAGCAGCATCGGCTGCGGGCTGGCGATCGTACCAGAAACCAATCAGGAGATAGGAACACATCCCAACGAGTTCCCAAAAGATATAGATCTGTACCAGGTTGGGACTGATTACTAATCCCAACATTGAGGAGCTAAATATACTCAAATAGGCATAAAAGCGTACATAGCCAGGATCGTGTGCCATGTAGCCATCGGTATAGATCATCACTAAAAACGCGACGGTGGTAACGATTACCAGCATCATCGCGCTGAGATGATCGATAGTGTAGCCCATAGAAAGATGAAAATCTCCTGCCGAAGCCCATTCAATAGTGCGGGTATAGGCTTCGTGTCCGTGGATCTGACTCCACAAAATAGCAAAAGATAATACCATTGTCGCGCCAATAATCGAGACAATGAAAACAGCAACTATCTGACGTAGATTGTTAGTTGCCTTGTTTAAAGAAATTAAGCCAATTCCTACCAGCATCGCCCCAAGCAAAGGCAGTACGGGAATCAGCCAAGCGTATTGATAAAGCGGTTCCATGTTTTAGATCTAATATATAATAAGCTTAACTATCTTGATGATTAACGCTAATTATTGTTACATACACAAATCCTTAAGGATCTATTTAGAGATCGAGATTTTATTGTTGAGATGCGCGATCGCGCTATACCGAGTCTATTTGTTTATCTCTATAGCCTTTTCCCTCATAATAAGAGCAGTCAACAGTCAACAATTAACACCCTCGGCAATAGCTCTATGAGGGAAACCCTCAAGACCGCTTTGCCTCGCAATTAACAATTAACAATCAACAGTTTCCAAGATTCTTGCTTCAAATTATTAAATTGTTATCCATAGCCGTGTTCTGCTAAGAAAGATAAACTAATTTCCTCCTGCTGGCTACTCGGTAAACGATGGGCGACCAGGCGATCGACATATTTACCCAAAATATCGCTTTCTAGGTTAACTAAATTTCCAGGTTGCAAACAGTTTAAATTGGTTTCGGCGTAGGTATGAGGAATAACTGCTGCACTAAACCAGCTACCATCACGATCGCATTCGGCTAGGGTCAGGCTAATACCGTTGACTGCAATACTGCCTTTAGAAACTAAATAACGACCGATTCTTTCTTGCCATTGTTCGCTCATCCCTGTCGGTACACCAAAGCGGATCGACCAAGAGGTAGCGGAAGGGACTGCTTCAATTAAACAGCCGATGCCGTCGATGTGTCCCGTAACAAAGTGTCCTCCAATTTTACTGCCCATTCGCAAAGAAGTTTCGAGGTTGACATATTTGGCAGCGCGATTGCGATCGCCCAAAGTAGTCCTTGCCAGCGTTTCAGGGGAAGCAGTAGCAATAAAACCTTTTTCTTTAATCGTTTCTACCGTCAGACATACTCCATCTACTGCTACACTGTCGCCGATTGCCAAATCTGACTTTATTGCACCATAATTGTGGCTGACAAACTGTATTTGTAGAGCATTTTCGCCGTAGCTCTCTATCGTTCCCAAAGACTGTACTAAACCTGTAAACATGATTTTGATTATGTTACTTCAAATAATTTAACTATTATTTTTTCCTGAACACTACAGGCAATAGAAAAAAACTAAGGCATACTGTGATTAAACACTAACATTTAGAACCATCTGGTTCTAGTCTTACAACCTTTATTTGGTTGCAAGAGATCCAAAACATATTTACATTTAATGATAGATAAGTTTAAATTTTGCTATCTATTGCTATGTATCGCTTTTAACCCCTAGCAATCTTAATTACTTCAGAGGCTAAATCAATGATTGAAATGAAAGTTGCAGGCATTGTCTTAAATGCTGCTAGTCGCAGTCCGATGATTCTATTAAAGGACAGTACAGAGCGTAGAGCATTGCCAATTTTTATCGGACAGGATCAAGCAGAGTCAATTATCAAGGCTTTGGAAGGACATCGCCCATCTCGTCCTCTTACTCACGACCTGATCGCTAATATTTTTGATGACTGTGATATTAAGCTAGAAAGAATTATTATTCATGCTCTTACTGATGAAGTCTTTTATGCGGTACTTTGTATCGACCTAAACGGAGTCAAAAAAGAAATTGATTGTCGTCCTAGCGATGCAGTCGCGATCGCTATACGTATGGATAGTCCCGTCTGGGTTTTAGAAGAAGTGGTCGCTGATGCCTCTATTCCCGTAGACCGTGATGCAGATAATGCCGAAAGAGAAGCATTTAGAAAGTTCGTTTCCGAGCTAAGTCCCGATCGATTGATCCAAAAAAGCGGGTACGAAGAGCAGCGTTAGTGTTGCTTCGTTACATTAGTAATTAGTAGCTGCTAATTACTAATTGGCGAGATGATAAGAAATGCAAAATAGGCGGTTCGGTAAAACTAATCTCAATTTATCAGTGTTTTCCTTGGGGACAATGCGATTGGCTTCTCCTCAAACTAGCCGTCAAACTATAAAAAGAGCGATCGCTTTAGGAATAAATCATCTGGAGACTGCTAGAGCTTACGGTCAGAGCGAACTATATTTAGGTCAGGCGTTACAAGATTTAACTATCGATCGCCAACAAATTTATCTCACCACCAAGCTTCCCCCCACTCCAGATCGACAGCAAATGAGCCGTTGGATCGATGAGTGTTTAACTGAACTTCAGGTAGACTACATAGATTGTTTGGCTATTCACGGGATTAATACCCAGACGCATCTGGAGATGATAACTGATTCTAATGGTTGTCTTTTGCCCATCACCGCAGCAATGAAGCAGGGTAAGATTAGACACCTGGGCTTTTCGACTCATGGCAGTCTCGAACTAATTTTAGCAGCGATCGAGACAGATTTATTTGAGTTTGTTAACCTGCACTACTATTACTTTTTTCAGCGTAATTTGGCAGCGATCGCTCTTGCAGCACAAAAAGACATGGGAATTTTTATCATTTCCCCTGCTGATAAGGGAGGTAAACTATATACCCCGCCAGAAAAGTTAACTGGGTTATGCGCTCCTTTTACGCCTTTAGAATTAAACTATCGTTTTTTACTGGGCGATCGCCGTATTACTACCCTTAGTGTGGGCGCAGCAAACCCCGAAGAATTGACTACTCCCCTACAGGTAGGCGATCGCGATTATCCTCTGACAAATGAAGAACGAGAAGTATTTGCCAGGTTAGAACAACAGCTAGAAGACAGTTTACCTACAGATCTTTGTCGCCAGTGTTATCAGTGTCTACCCTGTCCCGAACAAATAAAGATTCCTGAAATTCTCAGACTGCGTAATTTGAGTATTGCTTACGAAATGGAAGACTACGGACAGTATCGCTACGGAATGTTAGAAAATGCGGGTCATTGGTTTCCTGGAAAAAGAGGCGATCGCTGTACCGACTGTGGCGACTGTTTACCTCGCTGTCCCGAACAATTAGATATACCCGCTTTGCTGCGAGACACCCACCAACGTCTTAAGGGTAAACAGCGTCGTCGTTTATGGTCTGACTAGCTACGGTAAATTAAGTAAGAAGTAAGAAGTAAGAAGTAAGAAGTAAGAAGTAAGAAGTAAGAAGTAAGAAGTAATTAAATGGACGTATATTCTATTCTCAGTCAGACTCAACGTCAGTGTGTTATTGATGGGGAAGTTAAGCCGATATTAGATAGCAATGCTGGTAAAACATTGGTGTTGCTGTGGTCGCAGTTGGGAGATTTTGACAATTTAGAATACGCTTGGTGGTTAAATAGAGAGTCAAAAAAACTTCAGACCAAACAAATTACGGTCAAAGCAATTGGTATTGGCGATCGCAATTCGGGAATTAAGTTTTGTCAGTATACGGGTTTTCCTCAAGAAAATTTGTATGTAGACCCCACAGCAGAACTGCACCGCCAACTAAATCTATATCAGGGATTAACCATCAAATTTCCTGGTTTATCAGCAAAATATAGTGCCTTTTTGAATTTAATGCTGATGTGCGCTGGTATTGGTAGCCCAGGGACGCTATCAGAAGTTTTTCGCGGTTATAAAGGCGATCGCAAAGCACCGCAGTTAATTCCTAATAATGAAGTTGTCAAAGATATTCCCTTACCAAACCTCAAGGGGTCGATGTTTAAAGTAGCAGGAGGAGAAGGCTTTCAACGTCCGTTTGAACTAGCCACCCTCAGACTGAGAAATATGACTGAAGTACTGAGTAACTGGAATACTTATGTACCCGATGCGACTTATCTTACTCAACGTGGTGGAACATTTTTATTTGATGCAGGAAAATTGCTATACGAACATCGCGATCGCAACATTTTAGGATTTGCAGCTAACATGAGTAATCCCTTATCTTTTCTCGATAAAATCGAAAAATAGACTTTCATTTTTCTATATTCAATTGAATCTCCAGCAGTATAGGAGTGATTGGACTCGACTAGTATTAATATGCTCGATCGCAGTCGGGAGTATTTTTCCAAGTCTGGAGATTTTGAATTATAGATTTTCCTCTGGTAATAGCAGCCTGTAAATTAGGATAAATTCCTTCAAAGTAATGAGTTTGATGTGAATCATTCATGATGCTAATCCGATAAAGATTTCTCGAACAATGACAGACGAACAAACTATAGCCATCAGTATTCAATATTGGGGTTTTCATCTGTAATTAAAAGTAGATTTCGTTACAGTTTTAATCCTTTACATCAATTTTTATAACTGGTGTTTTTACGGAAAAATATTAATTTGAAAAAATAGGCTATATGTTGATTGTTGATTGTTGATTGTTGATTGTTAATTGTTGACTCTTGACTGTTGATTGTTAATTGTTGATTGTTGACTGTTAACTGTTAAATGTCTAAACTTAGCTGTAAATAGTTATGCTTAGTTTCGATCGGCGAACTAGTAGAATTTGACGGGCGATCGCCAGAGTAGAATAGAGAGTTGCCTGGACGCTGAGAGTCAATACTCAACCAATGGTCGAATACCTGTTCTCTACCATCTTCCACAGCAAGTATTTGATACACTCTAATTCTTTTGCGATTCTGGGTTTGCGATCGCACACATTTGATTTTGCAGCCAATCTTGTTTAATAGACGACTAACGATGGTAATCGGAGTATAGTTTTTAGCAATACCGATGTTAAGTATTGTTTTGATTTCTCGACGGTTGTTATGGGCGATCGCAGCTAAAGACTGTAAGTCAATATCTATATTACGTAGTTCTCTGGTGCAGTCTTGTAAAAGTATCGGAAGACCTAAAATTTCTAATGTTCCAATAATTGCCCCTAGCTGAGACTTATTGAAGTCGGGTAAGAATAAACTACCGTTACCCTGTTGAATGAGCTTGCGGGCGACTATAGTATCTCGATCTGCCAGATAAGGACGACCAACGGTAAGGAAATAATGTAGCCTGATTTTTTGATACCAGCCATCATCATCTAAAGATACTAATTCTGGTGTAACTGGGAGAAAATAACGCTGTTGGATTTCATATTTTCGGAGTTTACGGCGATCGCTTAATGATTTAATCAGCTTTTTTTTCAGGTTTTGGTATTGTCGTGGGCTTAAATCCGAACAACAGGCGATCGCACTACATTCGGCTAAATAGTTTTGAGTGCTAATCTCGGTAATTGCAGCGATCAAACAGTTATCATTCGATTCAATTTTAGAGGGCTGTTTGTATTCGGCTGCATCGATGATTTGATGCCCTTCGGCTTTTAATCCAGCTAAAATCGAGTCACGATAGTTAATTGCACTTGCATTGAATCGCACCGCCATTTTCGCCCAACACAATAGCGACTCGGCTTGAAATCCTGTATCGAGATCGTCAAAATAAGCAAAGTCTGACTGCTGTAGCAAACGGATGTTTAACTGGGTAAAACGCTGATTAGAACTTAGTAATGCCGGAATAGAGGTCGAACCATTACCGATTTTATTAAAGCTGAATTTAGCGCACCATAGATGTCGCGGAACGTTATGACGCAGGCGAGATAGAGTCTGACGGACGGCGTTTTCTGCCTGAATACCTTGAGCGATCGCCCACACCGAGGTAAAGTGTTTTGATGCGATCGATATTCCTGTTTCGATTGAAGGACTCGCTAAAACAATATCGTACTGTTTTAAAACTGGCTCTAATTTAGTAATGCAGCCATATGCCGGATGTTGCGGATCTGCTAGAGATTCTGAATCGATTCTCAGGATCTTTTTTTGTGGAAACTTTTGTTCCAGATAAGCTTCTAAAGTCTGAGTTCCCCATTTACTCGTCAACTTTTGAGCGGAAAGACAGATCAGGGGCTTTCCTCCCTGCTGAACGTGCGCTTCTAAATTACTGACTAGTTTGTTCGGACTTTTTCCAGAATAGTTATAAACCTGCCAAGAGGAAGCACTATTATTCTGCCAGCTATTATTTATGATGTATGGTTTTATATTTAATCCCGACAAAGAAATTAAATAATCTAAGCTAATATCGCTGAGATCTGCATCGGCTAGATATAGCTGTCCTTGAGACGATACAACATTTTGAATTAAAGTTTTAAAAGATTTGAGTATTTCTACGCGACGCTCTTTACAGGTTGCAGAATTTAAAGCGTGCCACAATACTTGTTCTACTTCGTCAATAATTACTAAGCTATCGGTCCATTCATCAGGATCGAACCGCGCCTGAGAAAAACTATGAAGTGAATCAATACAAAGACCATACCCTAAGCCTGACTTACTCAGATCGACTTCACTAACATAATTTAAACCAAATCTCTGACATAGTTCTTTAACTAGCTGTACTCTATGTCCGATTACTAGAACTTTTTGCTTTTGTGCGATCGCTTCTTGAACGGGGCTAACGCCCCAGCGTCCCGAAGCGCGAAGTTGCGTTGCGGAGGTTTCCTCCGTTGAGCAAACTTCGTAAGAAGGGACTTTGCACTCTTTTAGAGTGCTGTGTCGCTGCGGACGCGAAGCGTCCCAGTTGTCGTCAGACGACGATCTGCGCGAATGCGCTGCGGGGAGACCACGGGGCATATAAACGCCTGGGGAGACCCCAGGCGACAGCCCCTCCCCAAGACCGCGCTGCATCGCTTCAGTAACAACTTCTGTTAGCAACTGGGTTTTTCCCGTTCCTTTAGCCGATTTAATCCCGACTATTTTATGTTCAGAAGAAATATCTAATTCTGGCAGGTAACGGCTATTTACCTCTAGATCGAAGGGATAAGTTAGTTTAGTCCAAGATGTTGCTTTCCAGGTTTCCAAGTCCAAAGCAGCTTCATAAGCTTTGTCGAAATACGATCTACCTTTATTAGCAATCAGATCGTCTACACCTTTACCTAACTTACTATCCCAAGTTACGACTTTTACCTGACAACCTGCCTTCTGTAACAGATAGCCTGTCTTTTTAATTGCTGCATCGACGGCTTTGATAGTTTTAGGTTGAGAATCGCGATCGAATACCAAATATATTTTACGTTTAGGCGCGGTTAATTTAGCTAATTGAGGGATTAAATGGGACTTACCGATGCGTTTACCTGTTGCGTCTTTAGGAGTACGATAACCGCTGTTGATTCCTGGTAATGCTACCGTTCCATAGCCAGCAGATAGTAACGCTCCTGCCTTTTTTGCTCCTTCGGTAATGCACAAAGGCACTTCCGGATGGTTATTTAACCACTGCCAAAAACCCCCGTCGCCCCAAGAGCGTTCCGGGAGCGTACCGGTCGGGTAATCGATATCTTCAGTATTTATTTCTACTCCTGCTCGATGAGCGATCGCTTGCCACAGAGTCAAAGGAACTTTGAGCGCAAACAAACCTGTAGCGGTTTTAGGAGGATGCTCGTACTTAATTACTTTATTTTCACCCCTACGCGGTCGATCTGGTTTAAAGCAGCCCCAAATATCTTCTTCTCCACTTAAAACATCGATTCCCGAACACCACCATCCCCCTGCATCGGTATGGGCATAACGCTGAAGAAATTCTTCACTAACTCTGCCATCATTTCTTCTGGGTATAGAATTTGAATAGAATAAATATTCGGTTGGGGAAGTGCCAGTAAGAGTAACTACATTGAGTCGTGTTAGTTCTTCGTCCACACCACTTGCCTTCCATTCCCGTAAATGATCCATTGCTGCTAAGTATCCTGCTCCTAAAGAGTTAGTATGATACCACCATATATAGCGTCTATAAAAATAATATATAGTAATCAACTCTATATACAGGGGTAAACGAACTTTTAGCTCGTCGATTCAGGTAGTCGTTTAGCGTAAATACAGGTATAAATTTGAATAGGCGGTTGAAATCTTTAGCCATTTCAAATATTTATTCAATTCAAAAATTGTGAAACCATACCATCAAATTCCAATTCAAGACTGTAGCGAACGTTTAATTGCCATCCCGCTAGATAATTTTTCGGTGGAACTACCTCATCCCTACGTTAAACTAGGGGCAGAGTATGGCAATAAATCTCCTTATTCTTTGCGTAAAGGAGTCGTGCAGGCTTTGCTGGAAGCACAATTTTTTCTAGAAAAACGCTATCCTCAATGGAAAATAAGGATCTACGATGCTTACCGTCCTGTAGGAGTACAGCAGTACATGGTCAACTATACATTTGATTGTTTGGTTAAAGAGCTAAATCTTATAGAAGAGCAGCTTTCAGCTCATCAACGTCAAGATTTGTGGAGTAAGGTTTACCGACTGTGGGCTGCACCCAGCTTAAATAAACAGATGCCCCCGCCTCATAGTACTGGCGCAGCAGTAGATGTAACGATCGCCAATGAACGAGGAGAAGCTCTTGACATGGGAGGAGAAATCGACGAGCTTTCAGAGCGATCGCATCCTAACTATTATCTGAGCGATCGAGATGGCAAAAATCAGCAATACCATTTTAATCGGCAGCTATTAAACAAGGTGATGACTCATGCAGGCTTTTACCGACACCCTGGGGAATGGTGGCACTTTTCTTTAGGCGATCAAATGTGGGCTTGGCTTCACAATCAAAATAACCCTACCAATAAGGCGATCGCACGTTACGGTAGGGTATAGGTAAATATTTCATTTTTTTGCGCTATAGCCTTATGTCAATCGAATCGATTTTAAGAGAAAGATTTAACTACTCACTAAAACTATCTTTCTCTACTTCTGACATCTTTTATACGTTAGCTTGTCTTTCTGCTTGTTTAGAATAAATCCACAGTGCGTGAATAATTCCAGGGATAATACCTAACAAAGTTAAAAGAATATTGATAATTAAAGCTGAACCGACACCTACGGTTAAGAAAACTCCTAATGGTGGCAGCAAAACGCTAGCAATAAGTTGTATAAGTTTCATATTGTTAAAACCGTTACTTTTTTTACAAACAAAATAATTGTCAGTTACTCTAATATATTTACGGATCTTAAAAAATAAATCTTCTATCTTTAGGTATAAAACGGATGCCTTTATGTAGCCAGATAAGGCAATAATTCCAGGTAAATATCTATCTTAAAAGAGAGTTGAAACTAACGAAAATATTAAATAATAGGAATACAAAAACATTTAATTTTGCTTTATGCGTAGATTAGCTCTGTCATCAGAAGGCGGTGTAATTTGCGTTTGTAGTTCTAAATAGCAATATATTACGTTCAGGAGAAAATAAATAATGTTAGGAACCCTTTTAACTATACTGGCAACTGCGCTGAGTCTTTTGGTAGTAGATATTATCTTTACTACCGGAGTTAATTTAGCCAACTTTCCTGCTGCAATGGTAGCTGCGTTAGTTATTGGTCTTTTCAACAGTGGTGTTAAGCCCGTTTTATCTGTATTATCCTTACCAATCAATATTTTGAGTTTGGGTGCGTTTAACTTAGTAATTAACGGCTTGTGTTTCTGGTTAGCTTCTCTGTTTGTACCAGGGTTTCAAGTTCGTGGTTTAATTGCTTTTTTAGTAGCTCCCGTGATTTTGTCTTTTGTCAATACATTTATTAGCAACTACTTCGCTGAAAAATTCCCAAAATTGAGTAAGAACTAAAGAGTCTAAAAGCTTACCTGGATTTAAATAGCCCGCACTTCTAATCTTCGCAAGCAGGTTTAAGTGTGGGCTATTATGTTGTATGGTTTTTACAACTTCTTCGCAAGTGGTAATACTTAGTAAATCTAGTATTTGCCGTAATCAAAAAAAATACTTGATAAAAACCTGAACTTCTGGCATACTAATAAATGGCAAGGAAACAACACAGCTTATCAAGTTGTGTCTCATCAGTTCCCAAAGGAAAATTCGGTGCAAATGCGGGTGTAGCTCAGTGGTAGAGCGTCACCTTGCCAAGAGTAAATAAGAAATCTCACAACCTAGTCTCTACAAAGGTTTTAAATATTCTCCAAAATAAGCAACACCAATTCAGCACCAATTTGGAATGTTGCGTAAATATTGAGTGTTTAAAGTAAGTGTTCTTACTTAGCTTTTAAATTAGCCAGTAATACTGTTGTTGATGCTTGTAGTTCTCTATTAGATTTGAAGCGTGAAAGAAATCAAATCTGAATTGAAAAAACTAATAAGCAAGCTAATAAAGTATTAAATAAGGCGGTAGCTGTTGTTGATGAAATGAATAATGATGATAGACAACCTGACCCTAAATCTGAAAAAGGAATGGAGAAAGTATTTAAAGCTAGCCTTCCTAAGAAAGCTAAATCAAAAGGATTTGCTACCAGCGACAAATAAATAACTTCTGTTAAAAGTCTGTCAGGCATCTTAGGATTAGCTCTAACGCCACTGATTATTAACTTTGATAGTTAGTGTCCTAAGTAATGCCTGATGACTTTTCCCCACAGATAACCTAACTACTGCTTTTAAACGGCTACAGGTTCTCCCTCTACAAGATACAATCCATCTTTGAAGAAATAAGTATTGCCGATACTGGCTGCCCTTGTGGAGCTAGAAATTAATCTACATTCGGCATAGAGGTCATTGTCTTTACGAGCAGTTCCAATTACTTCATAGTGACTATCTCCTATTCCTCTATGGACAGTATCGGCAGCACTTAATTTAATTACTGGAATTTCGAGGGGCTTGCCTTTGGGCTTTGGGATATATATATTTACATCCTCTGTTAGAACTTCCTCTTGTTCTTTAAAATGAGGATCTATTTGTATGTCATCAACCAACACTCGATAAGCTTCTTTCAAGAATGAAGTAAGCCCAACTAAACTAGGACGCTCTGAGTTATACACACAAACTACTTCAAGATGTGGAACTCCATCTAGCTCAACTTTAGCCAAAACTTTGTATTGATTACTGTGACTATTAAGATAAACAATGTCGCCAAGTTTTACCTCTTCGAGAGGCACTAGTTTAGGATTAGGTTTACAAGCGGGAGGATGTATTCTTTTACGAGTAGTGCGCCATGATTCACGAGCATCTTTATTTTTAGAATCATCAAACTCTTTCTTTAGATTAAAATTACTAAGATGCTGTGCTGATTCTAGATCAATCTCTTCTAACACTAGTTCATACTTAGTATTTGTAGTAACAGTAGGCTTAAAACTTACTGTATACTTCTCAGCAATATCTAGTATTCTAGTTAGGTATGAACCATAGTCATCAGCCCTGCCTTTAGCACTAAAGCCCATATAACATTTTGCTTTGCTTGGGTCATAGAAGATATCATCAGCAGTTCTGATTAATTGTTGCTGCCAATCTAATTCTTCTTTTTGTTCTGGAGTAAAGTCATCTTCATCTTGATACTTAGTATGTTTTTCATTAGCATCAAAGACAGCAACTACTGTATCAGGATCTTCCTGCTGTAATTGCTCAATAGATTTATAGTCTGCATTACTATCATTCATATATTCTATGTCGTTCTCCTCTTCTGAAGATTCTTCTAGATATACTGGAGCTTCCAGTCTCCGACTGTAAGAAGGAGCTTCAGTAGGAAACAATGCTAGTAGATGCTCCTTAAATACATCAAGATATTTAGGATCTATATGCTCTAAAGCTTCTTCTACTTTACTAGCTGCATCTTCGGCAAATGCTTCAGTCATCTTAAGCCTATCTAGTTCTTGTTCTGCTAGTTGGCACTGCTCTTGGTAGTAGCTAATCTGAGATTGTAATTCTGATATTGATGCGTTAAACATTTATAGTTATCTTTGTATAGTTTGTTTGGTGAAAAGATAGAACTACACAAACAGGTAAATTTAAATAGTTACTTTAGATGTAATGTCGTTATAGATTTCTTGGATAACCCAATCCATCCAGATAACCTGACCGCTAGTAGTTCTAGACCAGATAGTTAATCCATATAAATCATGGCAAACAGTCTCGCCTTTCTCTTCAAGCTTCTTAGCCAGATGATGACTAACTAACCAGAACTCACATACTTCTACTTCGTAGTCAGAAATATCCCAGTTTTCATTATCAAGATATTGTTTAATTGCCTCCCACTTAGTATCTTTTAGTGGTTCTATTACCCAGTAATCCTCATTGTGTTCATAAACACCCCATAGTTCATCCTCATCTTGTTTAACGACACAGAGGTTGGAGATAACATCTTTTTCTGCTTGGTCGTAGTCAATGCTTTTGTTGATATACCAATAATCCTCATCTAAATATCCTTGTTTGAACATTTGTTCTATAAGGGGATTGAGAAAGTATATTACTTCGTTGTTTACGAAATCTTTGATTGAAATTGTTTCAGTAGTCATAATGTTGATTATTTATTCAAGCAAATTGACAATAAAAAAACCCTGCCCTCAATTAAGAGAACAGAGAACAAATAGTTTATGGCGACTTATTTAGGTCAAGACTTAAGTTGTTTAGATTACATACTCTTAGGTTTTGTTGCTTTTTCTACTTCTCATCTTGAAACATTTGATATTATTTTAAGTAGTTAATTTATACTTGAGATGCTGAATTACAGATGAGATGGCAAATGAAGAGCAGCTAAAAATACTTAAGCTAGGAATACTTAAGGACGAAGGTGTAGGGGCTTGGAATAACTGGAGGAAAGATAATCGTAATCTAGAAATCGACCTTGCTAATGCCGTCCTAAGATTTGCCGACCTCACTGCTGTCGATCTCACTAATGCCAATCTTAACAAAGCTGACCTTAGATGTTCCCGTTTCTTTAGAGCAAACCTTAATGGTATTAATTTATGCAGTGCTAACCTTATTAGTGCTGACTTTTTTCTTACCAAACTTAAAGGTGCTGACTTGAGTAATGCCAACCTTCTACGAGTTCAGGCACTATATACAAGTTTCAATAATACCGTTCTCACAGGAGCTTGTATTGAAGATTGGAACATTAATAGCAATACTAATTTTGACAATGTAATCTGTGACTATATTTATTTAAAGCAAAATCAGCAGGAACGCCGACCTTCCGATCCCAACCGAAACTTCGAGCCTGGAGAGTTTGCCAAGCTAGTTCAAAAGTCTTTAGAAACTGTAGATCTAATATTCAGCAATGGTATTGATTGGAAAGCATTCTTATCTTCATATCAAGATATACAGGTGGAGTATGGCGAGCAAAATGTCTCTATCCAAGCTATAGAGAAAAAGAGTGATGGTGCATTTGTAATTCGCTTGGATTTGCCTACAGATCTTGATAAGGCAAAGATAGAAGAATCCTTCTGGAAAACATATAAACCTATATTACAAGCTAAAGATGAGCAGCTAGCTTTATATGGTCAGGTATTGGAGGACAAACTTAAAGAAAATACGAAATTGCTAGGCATTATTGAAACAATGGCTAACAGAGAAGATGACTCGCTAAATGAGGTTCAAATAAAAATACTTAAATCCATTTTTCAAGGAACTTCTCATGATCGGAAAATATCAGAAAGTCTTAGGTTGCCTATACGTCAAACCAGATATTATCTCGAATACTTTGAGGAAAATGGATTTATTACAGCTATTAAGGGTTCAGATCAATTAGCAAACGTGGCATATATGACTTGTGAACTTACAAATAAAGGTTATGTAGCTGCTGATAATCAAAAGAACTTAATTAAAAAATCAAATACGTCAAACAATATAAATAACTTTAACGCCCCTGTAGGCAGTGTTGATAATAAAGGAACTCAAACTAATGTAACTGGACTAAACGAAGGCACTCAAATTGGAACTCAATATAATTCACCGCAAAAAAAGACTCTAGCTGAAGCAGCAGACGAAATACAGAAGCTACTTAAACAGCTAAAGCAAAGTAATCCAAACGCTACAATTGAGCAACAAGAAGTTTATGTTGATATTGCTATGCCCAAAACTTTGAAAGAAAGGTTAATTAGTGCTTTAAGTGCTATGAGTGATGCTGCGATAGAAGAGTTTCTAAAAAGACCAGGCGTTAAAGTTGTGGCATCTGGTGTTAGAGCTTGGATTTTACCTGAATAAGACAACATGGACAAAACTATAAAATTAATCTTACAGAAAATTTTTGAGATTGGTTCTGCTGACGACGATAAGCTGTCAGAAGATTTAAACATTGATTTAGATGAAGTTAGATTTTGTTTAGATGAACTAGAACAATTAGATCTTATTAAACAGATAAAGGCTTCTAACTTCGGAACAAATGGTGAAGCTCATCATGTTCTTGGACTTACACCTAAAGGTAAATTAGTAGCTCTAGGTAAAATCCCATTTGAAAGTGAGAATAAAACTAGTTCAGTTTACAATTTTCACGCCCCTGTAGGCAGTGTTAGTAATCAAGGAACTCAAACTAATGTTGCTGGTGAGGTCAAAGGTAAACAGGTAGTAAACGATTATTCAATTACGATAGATAATAATATAGAGGATATAAACCGTTTAATTTCTTCGTTGAGAGAAGCGATACAACATTTTCCAGAGGAGCAAAGAGAAGATGCCGAGATGGAAATTGATGATTTAGAAGCAGAAATTGCCGATCCAGAAAAGCAAGATACCAAGCGTTTTGGTAAAAGATTAAAAAGACTTGCTGTCATAGGCACTACTGTTGCTACGCTCACAGGTGGCGCAGTGAAGCTTTCTGAAAATGCTAATACCTTTACAGACAATATTATTGAACTTGTAGAAAAATTAGAAGCTCCAATTGAAATAATTAAAGATAAATTATAGAATCAGAAACTTAACAATCTCTGATATTATTTATTCTCCCAAATCCCAAACCCATCTTCTCTTGCAACAATGACAGTGTAGCGTGCGAATAGCTAAACTGAAATAAAAACCAAAGCGAGGTGTATTTCTTAATGGGGTATATGGTTGGCAGTAGTCGATGGAATCCTAATGGTCTTGAAAAAGTTAAATATCTCTTTATCGATGGTGGTGCTTTAGATTCTACACTTCAGCAATTTTCCAATGAACTATTCGATGGGCTTCCAATAGAGATAGATTACCTAAGTTTGGCAAGGGGTTTTCAGAAAGTTTTCTACTATGACTCTTTGCCAGCACAGAAAAATAATGAGGAATATGCTGACTACAGAGAAAGACTAAAGCCTACTATCAAATTATTCAATCATATAAGGTCATTAGACAGATTTCATCTCTATGAGGGAACTGCTAGGTTTAGAAACCGTAAGAGAGGGCAGGAACAAAAACAGGTAGACATAATGATTGCAGTTGATATGTTGACTCATACGTTCGGAGGCAATATGAATGAGGCAACACTATTAACCAGTGATTTAGATTTTAAACCTCTTCTGGATGCACTAGTTCAACAGGGAATGAATGTATCTTTGTGGTTTCAAAAGAACAGAACTAACTATGAATTAGTTGATGCTGCTGACATCAAGACTCCACTTACTATTCACGA
Organism: Waterburya sp.; assembly: GCA_965214815.1. Lineage (GTDB taxonomy): Bacteria > Cyanobacteriota > Cyanobacteriia > Cyanobacteriales > Xenococcaceae > Waterburya. Next base: position 3,800,954 of record CBDCCL010000002.1, on the reverse strand, counting down.
AGTAAGAAGATGGTTTACAAGAGATTTTGAGCAAAAAATAGCATTACCTGAATCTATCCAGGTAAATGAGCAATTTACTCTTAATTGGATAAACTTGAAAGAAGATGTAGAAACTGATTATTTTAGGCTACAGCTATTTAAAAATAGGCACACATCTAGTTTCTTGGTTTTAGTATGGTTAGAAAATTGGAAAGAGCCTGTTGCTTTTAAACATCATAATTTAGAGCAACTAAAGTTTTATATTCATCATCTTTATTCTCCCGATGTAAGAAGAAATGAGGATTGAACATCTACTAACAATTAATGGAGCAATCCTTATTGTCTATCACATAAACAGTAAGTGTTATCAATACTCCCTTGCTTTCTGAGATGGTGGAATACATTAACCTTAAGAAATCTATTACACTTCGGCTAAGGCTCTTGAGGTTAGAGTAGAGAAGATTAGGATTACTATTGGGCAATAGTAATTCAAAGCTGCTAGTTTGGGTATTCTATATTAGTAGAGTAATTTAAGCTATTTCATCTCATTCATGGCAGTTTCACCCAACTTTGCTTTTTTAGGGGTTCATGATGCCCAGTTAGTCAAAATAGGAACTCTAGCAGAGAAATACTTTAGAGATGACCCTGTTACCTGTCTGATTAAGCTTAGGCAGTTTGGGGAATTGTTAGCTCAGTTAGTAGCTGCCAAGGTTGGTTTATACACTGATTCCGATGAGTCTCAGTTAGACCGACTCAATCGATTACAGTCGCAAAACCTATTACCTGGAGATGTTAGAAATCTCTTTCATCAACTAAGGAAGTCTGGTAATGATGCCGTTCATAGCCTTCAGGGTAGTCATGGTTTGGCTCTACATCATATTAAGTATGCCAGAGAGCTTGGCATCTGGTTTCATCGGACTTTTGGTAGTGATAGTAGTTTTAGACCTGGGGCTTTTATTCCTCCTTCTAATCCAGAAAAGAAAACTGAAGCTTTAGAAAAAGAATTAGCAGAATTAAGACAAATAGCAGAAGCAAGTAGAAGTCAAGCTGAGTTAGCAGAAGCTAGAGCTATAGAAGAAACGGAATTAAGACAGTTAGCCGAAGAATTACTAGAAGAAGCAGAAGCCGAGTTAAAACAACGACTAACTACAATTCAATCCTCAACTGCAAGTCAGTCATCTAAGCTAATTCAGCAAACTGTTAATGCTGCCAACACAGCAGAACAACAAATAGACCTAGACGAGAATGAAACTCGACGGTTATTAATCGATACCAAGTTAAGGGAAGCAGGTTGGATAGTTGATTCAGATAACCTAACTTACAGTAAGGGAACAAGACCAGAAAAAGGCAAGAATCTAGCCATTGCCGAATATCCAACTAAAAATGGTCGGGCTGATTATGCTTTGTTTATTGGGTTACAGGTAGTAGCTGTAGTAGAAGCCAAACGCCATAGTAAAGATGTATCGGGAGATATCGACCAAGCTAAAAGATATAGCAAGGGTTATCAAATAAAAGAAAATGAAACTTTTGTAGATGGTTCTCCTTGGGGTGAATATAAAGTTCCTTTCGTGTTTTCCACCAATGGTAGGGAATATCTAGAACAGCTACATACCAAAAGCGGTATCTGGTTTTGTGATGTTCGTAACCCTAACAATCTTCGTCGTCCGTTACAGGGTTGGAAAAGTCCAGAGGGTTTAATTAAGTTACTTCAGCAGGATAACAAACAAGCCCATGAGAAGTTAGAGCAGGAAGATTTTAATTACAATATCGAATTGCGAGATTATCAAAAGAAAGCAATTAAGAAAGTAGAATCAGCCTTAGCAGATAATCAGCGTCAATTACTTTTGGCAATGGCGACGGGAACGGGTAAAACTAAGACCGCTATATTATTGGTTTATCGTCTGTTAAAAGCCAAAAGATTTAATCGCATCTTGTTTTTAGTTGACCGCACAGCATTAGGAGAACAAGCAGCCAATTCTTTTAAGGATACTCGGATAGAAAATCTACAAACCTTTGCCGATATCTTTGAGATTAGGGAACTGAAAGAAAATGATGTCGAGCTTGAAACTAAGGTCAATATTGCCACAGTTCAAAGCTTCGTCAAGAAATTATTTTATCCTGGGGATAATACAGAAATACCAACCGTAGATGATTATGACTGTATTGTTGTCGATGAGTGCCACAGAGGATATTTACTAGATAAAGAACTAAGCGAGACAGAGCTAGTATATCGGGACTTTAAAGACTATATTTCCAAATACCGTAGAGTATTAGATTACTTTGATGCAGTAAAAATAGGTCTAACTGCTACTCCTGCTTTACATACAACTCAGATATTTGGCGACCCCGTATATACCTATAGCTATAGAGAGGCTGTAATTGAGGGTTGGTTAATCGACCACGAACCACCAATTAAAATTAAGACCGAACTATCAGAGAATGGGATAATTTGGGAACAAGGGGAAGATATGGAATATTTTGACCCCAAGACAGGACAATTAGATTTAGTTCATGCACCAGACGAAGTAAAGATAGAAGTTCAGCAGTTTAATCGTCAGGTAATTACAGAACCTTTTAATCGTGTTGTATGTGAGGTATTGGCACAATACATCGACCCTATTCTTCCAGAGAAAACTTTAATCTTCTGCGCCACTGATAACCATGCGGATATGGTAGTTAATCTACTCAAGCAAGAGTTAGAGAAACTATATGGCAATGTGGAAGATGATGCAGTCGTTAAAATAACAGGTAAAGCCGATAAGCCTTTACAGAAGATTAGAGAGTTAAGAAATGAAGTCTTACCCAAGATTGCGGTTACGGTAGATTTATTAACTACTGGTATAGATGTTCCAGCTATTTGTAATTTAGTCTTTCTGCGTCGGGTTAATTCTCGTATTCTCTACGAACAGATGTTAGGTAGAGCCACCAGGCTTTGTGATGAGATAGGCAAAGAGGCATTTAAAATCTACGATGCAGTCAGGCTCTATGAAGGAATAGCCCCAGTTTCGTCTATGAAACCTGTGGTGGTTAATCCTAATATTTCTTTTACTCAGTTGATAGATGAGTTAGATACCGTAGAAGATGATGCAGCATTACCAGAAATCATCGACCAGCTTTTAGCTAAATTACAGACTAAGAAACGGCATCTCAGTCAGAGTAGCAAAGAACAGCTAGAAGCTATTACAGGGATGCCAGTAGAGGAAATAGGAGATTACTTACAGGGTAGTCAGCCAGAAGAAATTGCCGAATGGTTTAGAGAAAGAAAGTTAATCGCCCAAATCTTAGATAGAAAAGACGCTGGAAGAAAACCAGTCTTAATTTCTCATCATGAAGATGAACTAATTGGTATTGAAACTGGCTACGGTGAAGCAGCTAAACCAGAGGATTATTTAAATAGCTTCCAGACTTTTCTTGAGGAAAATATCAACCAGATTCCCGCATTACTTGTGGTTACTCAACGCCCTAGAGACTTAACTAGAAGCCAGCTAAAAGAATTAAAACTAATGTTAGATAATGCTGGTTATCCAGAGAGACATCTACAGGTAGCATGGCGAGAGCTTACTAATGAAGATATTGCAGCCTCTATTATTGGCTTTATCCGTCAAGCAGCTTTGGGTGATGCCCTTATCAGTCATGAAGAAAGGGTAGATAAGGCAATGAAAAAGATTTTAGCTTCGAGAAAATGGACACCACCACAGCGTAGATGGTTAGAAAGAATTGGTAAGCAGTTAAAGCAAGAAACTATTGTGGATAAAGAAGCATTTAATCAAGGTCAGTTTAAAGCCCAAGGTGGTTTTAAAAGAATTAATCAAACTTTTGGTGGTGAATTAGAAACAGTATTAAGTGAGATTAATCAAGAGTTGTGGAGAGATTTTGGATTTTAGATTTTGGATTTTGGGGGTCTAAGTTAAATGAATGAAAGGGAGTTTAAGAAAAGAACTAAACAAATGGCTTTGAGAGTGATTAAATTAGTTGAGTCTTTGCCTAATAATATGACAGCTAACATTATTGGTAAACAAGTTTTAAGGTCTGCTACGTCAGTTGGTGCTAATTATAGGGCAGCGTGTCGCGCAAAATCAAAAGCGGATATGTTATATAAATTAGCCATTGTGGAAGAAGAAGCAGATGAGACTCTTTATTGGTTGGAATTATTGGTAGAAGCTAACATCTTTCCCGAAGCTAGATTAAAAAACCTAATGTCGGAGGTTAATCAAATTGTTGCTATGATTGTGTCCTCTATCAAAACTCTTCGACAAAAATAAGACTGTTATAAAAAATCCAAAATCAAGAAATCCAAAATCTAAAATCGAAATAATGAACGTTACTACCGATATTGTTGCTAAACTCTGGAGTCTTTGTAATGTGCTGCGGGATGATGGGATTACCTATCTACAGTATGTTACAGAGCTAACCTATTTACTGTTTCTGAAGATGATGCAGGAGACAGGAAAAGAAGATATATTACCAGAAGGCTATCGGTGGAATGATTTAGTTAGCATTGAAGGTATCGAACAGCTTACCTTTTATCAGGCTTTATTACTAGAATTTGGTTCGACCAGCATATCTATCGTGGTTTATTACCAGAAGGAAGGGCAGCAGTTGTCTTACCCGACAACGTTTTATTTGAAGATGGACAGGGGCGCAGTATTCGGGCTGACTTGATGGATAAATGTAACCTCCATACCATATTGCGTTTGCCTACTGGTATTTTCTATGCCCAAGGAGTTAAAACAAATGTTCTATTCTTCCAGAGAGGAACAACTGAGAAAGGTAATACTAAGGAAGTTTGGTTTTATGACCTCAGAACTAATATGCCTTCCTTTGGTAAGCGCACTCCCCTAACAAGAAAGCACTTTGAAGACTTTGAGAAATGTTACGGCGACGATCCTAATGGTAAAAGTCCTAGAACTGATTTAGGTGAAGAAGGACGGTTTAGATGTTTCAGCAGAGAAGAGATTACTAAGCGTGGTGAGAATCTAGATATATCTTGGTTAAGGGATGAAAGCTTACAGAGTGCTGAAGATTTACCCGAACCCGATGAAATAGCAGCAGAGATTATGATTAGATTGCAATCAGCAATGGAAGATATGGAAGCATTAACCGAGTTGTTAGAAGCAGAGAATTAGAATGCACATCATTACCCGTAAGCGTCTTAATGAGTTTGCTGCTAGATATCCTGAAACCAAAACAGCTTTAGCCCAATCGTATAAGTCAATGAAGCGGTATGATTTTAATTCTATTGCTGAGTTGAGAGAGATTTTTCCAAGTGCAGATAAGGTGGGCAAACTAACTGTGTTTAATATTGGTGGTAATAAAGTTCGCCTGATTGCAGCAATACACTATAACCGTAAGAAAGTTTATATTCGTGCCGTCTTAACCCACAGTGAATATGATTTAGGTAAATGGAAGGAATAAAAGCAATGCCAACTATAAATATTGATAAAACTATTCAAGCATGGTCGAATCTAAACGATACTCTTTTTGTGCCTCATACAGAAACAGAATATCAAAAGCTGGTTGATTTACTGGATGATTTGATTGATGAAGTGGGAGAAGACGAATCTCATCCTTTAGCTTCTTTGATGGAAGTTATCGGTTTTTTAATTGAAAGTTATGAGTCACAGAATGTGCCTGAATTAAGTTAGATAATTTTAAACTCTGGACATGAATACAGAACAACAGTTAATAGAAAAGTGGCGCAATTTACCATCAGATAAACAGCAACAGGTTTTACAATTTGTAGAATCCTTAAACCGCCCAAAAACACCAGAAGAATTAGGCTGGCAACCTGGTTTTTTTAAGTCAACAGCAGGATGTTTAGAAGACGATCCTCTAGTTAGATATCCCCAAGGTGAATACGAGCAAAGAGAATCTATAGAGTGATTTATTTATTAGATACAAATGCCTGTATTGTTTATTTAAATCGGCGTAATTCTGGAGTAATGAAGCATTTACAGTCTCTTTCTCCCACAGATATTGCGGTTTGCTCAGTTGTAAAATCTGAATTATTTTATGGTGCAAATAGAAGCAATAACCCAAAACGGACTTTAGCCTTACAGAAAAAATTCCTTAATAATTTTGTTTCCTTACCTTTTGACGATGAAGCAGCGATCGCTTATGGCAAGATTAGAGCGGATTTAGCAGCTAAAGGAACTCCCATTAGACCTTACGATCTACAAATTGCTGCGATCGCTTTAGCTAATGATTTAATTTTGATTACTCATAACACCCGCGAATTTTCTCGTATAGCCGATCTAAAGCTAGAAGATTGGGAAATAGAGTAAATTTTAAATTAAAAGATTTTTGATTATCAATGAGGCTTTATGGACATTACTTTACAACCAGAACTAGAGCAGTTTATTCGAGAAAAGATAACTAGTGGTCAATATGAATCAGCCAATGAAGCTATTAATGCTGGATTAAAATTATTAATGGAACGAGAGCTTATTTATCAGGGGCGTTTTGACCAACTCAGACAAGAAATCATGGTGGGAATTGAGGCATCCCAAAGAGGCGAGGTTGTAGATAGCGAAACTGTTTTTAATTCAATTAGGCAGAAACTAGAACAGCGTCGCCGTCAAGCAGAATAATGAGTAATCTTTGTCGTTTTACCGTTCCTGCTAGTCGAGATATTGAAAATATTATCGATTATATTGCTGATAATCGAGGGATAGATGCAGCAGAAAGCTATTTAAAAAAGATTAATCAAAAATGCACCACTTTAGCCAGTTTCCCTAACATGGGACGGAGACGAGATGAGCTTTTTCCAATGGTCAGAAGTTTTCCTGTAGATAATTATCTAATTTTTTATCGTCTTATAACTGAAGGAATTGAGATTTTAAGGGTGGTTAGCGGTTATCAAGATTTAACTAAGCTTTTTGAACAAGATGAGGAATAAGCGAAATAATTTTGGGTTTTAGATTTGGAGATTTTGGATTATGAATACAGAACAACAGTTAATCGATAAGTGGCGCAATCTACCATCAGATAAACAGCAACAGGTTTTAAAGTTTGTTGAATCTCTTAACGAGCAAAAGCAACCCAAACAAACTGAGTTGGGACAACGCTTACGCCAGATTAGAGCCAAAATAGTAAGTTCTGGCGAACCTCTGCTAAATCAAAAGGAAATAGAGCAAGAGGTTATTAACCGTAGAGGTGGGCTACAAAATATCAGCGAATGACCATAACTTTTATTGATTCAGGAGTATTAGTTGCAGCATCAAGAGGTATAAATGATTTATCTGATAAAGCCATATCAATTCTGGCTTCTGCTGATAGAGAGTTTGCTTCAAGTGCATTTATTAAGCTGGAGGTTTTACCCAAAGCTACTTATTATAAGCAAACGGATGAGGTTGAGTTTTATCAGACATTCTTTGATGCTGTTACCTACTGGGCTAACGATACAGAGCAAGTTATTCAAAATGGATATGACATTGGTTGTAAATATGGTCTAGCTGCAATGGATGCTCTACATATAGCTGCTGCTATCCTAGTTGGTGCAGAAGAGTTTATTACTACAGAGAAACCTACTAAACCGATGTATCGGGTAACTGATATTAAGGTGGTTTCTCTTTTTGATTGATGTTTGTTGTTAAAGGGTGAGGAGAGATTAAGTTGATTGATATCGACGAATTGAAGACAAATTGGTGTCTTGCAAATCTTAAGGATATTGCTCTAAGTATTCAGTATGGTTACACTGCTTCAGCAATTGAAGAATCAACAGGTGTTAAATATCTAAGAATTACTGACTTACAAAATAACTCAGTTAATTGGAATACCGTTCCTTTTTGTAAATGCGACATAGTTGATAAATACAAACTTAAAAAGGGTGATATAGTTATCGCTCGAACAGGTGCTACAACAGGAAAAAGTTTTTTATTAAAAGATATACCAACTACAAGCGTCTTTGCATCTTATTTAATACGCCTAGAAACTTGCGATATATATTTACCTGAATACATTGCAATGTATATGCAAAGCAAGTCTTATTGGCAACAAATTACTGTTGTGAGTAAAGGCACTGCACAGCCAGGAGCTAATGCTACTATCCTTTCTAAGCTAAAAGTTCCTTTCCCACCCCTCAACGAACAGAAACGCATTGTAGCAAAGATAGAAGCCCTACAAACTAGAAGCACCGCAGTAAAAGAAGAACTAGAAGCAATCAAACCTCTACTAGACCAATTCCGTCAATCTGTTCTTGCTGCTGCTTTTCGTGGTGATTTAACTAAAGACTGGCGGGAACAAAACCCCGATGTTGAACCTGCTTCTAGATTAATTGCATCATTACAAACTCCAAATCCAGAACATCATTTAGACATTTTTGAGCAAAGCCGTTATTACAAACTTCCCAAATCTTGGATGTGGGTTCAGTTAGGGAAACTAGGAACATTACTAGGAGGAGGAACACCATCAAAAAGAAATCCTAGTTTTTGGGATGGTCATATACCTTGGGTAAGTGCCAAAGATATGAAGATAGATAGAATTAAAGATTCTATCGACCATATAACAGAAGAAGCAATCAGCAAATCATCGGCAAAAATAATTCCTAAAAGTTCAATATTGTTCGTTGTTAGAGGAATGATTTTAAATCACACTTTACCTATTGCAATTACTGATGATGTAGTAACAATTAATCAGGATATGAAAGCACTTGTTCCTGAAATTGCTGATATGAGTGAATATCTTCTGTTTGCTTGCAAGTTTGTATCCAAGCAGATTTTGTTCAAAGTTAAATCAGCAACACACGGAACGAGAAGGCTTGAGACTTCTACTTTAAAAGATTGGGCAATTCCCATTCCACCATTTCTCGAACAAAAAGAAATAGTCCGCCGTATCGAATCCCTATTCAAACTAGCAGACAGCATAGAACAACAATACCAACAAGCAGAAATAGACTTAGAAACTCTTAATCAATCTATATTGGCTAAAGCTTTCCGAGGCGAACTTGTTCCCCAAGACCCCAACGATGAACCTGCATCAGTATTATTAGAAAGGATTAAGGAGGAAAGACATAGAGCTAAAGCAACAGCTAAGAAATCTAAGACGAAGAAAAAAAGTAGTAAGGAAAAAGATAAACAACTTGGCATACCTGGAATTTAGCTAAGTAGTTCTTTGTTGCTAGCTAGATATTCTTATGGCAGAAACTTAGAGATATGAATAAATAGAGATATGCCGAGGCTTTTAGCCGAACTCTCATAAACCTCCATACCTTTGCTATCCATCTCCTTAGCCATTACATCGATACAATGACAAAGAAGCCGTCCCCTTTCTACACAAAGGTTGTGAAAGTTTTTCTTTTGTTGGTCTGTGAGAAGTAAAGGCAACCCTAAATCATCATTAATAATGTCCTCAATCTTTGATGGAGTAGGACTTTCAGTAGATAAATTTTTGACGGGGGCGACTATTTTATATTTACCATTTCCATTGATGGCAAGATGAACGATATCCCCAAATACTTTAGATGAGGCGAGAGGGTCTTTTAGTTTTCCAAATACTATAATATCTTCACCAGTCTTTAGAACTTTGGTTTTAATAAGTAAATATTCTCCCCACTTACCATTACGAACTTCTGGGTCATTTACTATCTTGGCAATTTTAACTGTCATGTTTTGAATCTCCTATAGTGAATTATATTGATGTTTTACTCAAGTGTTGATGTAAATAAAAAGAGGGTAATTAAAATGGGTGTTGGTCTTCAGGAACACACTCCCAAACCGACATAATTTTCCAATGCTTTCTCAAGTAACCTTGTTGCTCTAATAAGTCAGCAATAATGTCATAGGATGCACCGCCACAAGGTAAATGCACTATCTCTCTTGGAACTGTGAGATAAACTATGTTATCGTCTACAGGAATCTCTATATGACGGTTATCTTGGATAAAAGAGTCAGTTTCTACCGTGATAAGCGACACTCCAATAGATACTGATGAAGGTCTGGGGTCATAATTAGGGTCGTATGTTCCCTGTCTTGGTTTTGGTTGATAAGTTGTCATAGTATTTGAAGCGATAAATTGACAATAAAAAACCCCCGTCAACTTAATGACGAGGGTTCATTTCTTTTGCCCAGTTTTAAGACTTAGAGGTCAAGTTATTAATTGAGTTCTTCTATATAAAATCTATTAGTTATAAGCTTATCGACTTCTGATTTGAGATAATACACTTTAGTTTTATCTAAACTATCGCGCACTCTACGAAGAAAACCTTTTTTGATGTATCCCCGTAAGGTTGTAGTGCTAACTTGTAAGGCTTCTCGTGTTTCTTTTATAGTTAATAAATCTTTTGTAGTAGTTGTATTTTTCATAAATCTAAACTCTATATTTCAAATATTCCTTAATTGCTAATCTAACTAATTCACTTGTCCGCATATTATATTTGTCTGCTAAGACACTTAATCTCTCCCAATCATTAGGTATCAGTCTTATATTTCTACTTATCATTATTTTTTTCATATATAAAAAGTAATCACTATGGCTACTTCTCTATTATTAAAAAATAGCAATAGTAAATTACGGGCAAACTATCTAGTCTACGCCCTAATATCACAATTTTACTTTTTATTATGTAGAAGAGAAAAGTGTATGAGGAAAGAAGAAGAGAAAGATAAATAGTAGAAAGAGATGAAGAAAGAAGAATAGAGAATAGGGGTATAGGAATAGGTATCTTAATAGTAGCGAGATAACAACTATCACAGCGTTTTGCACGGCAGCCATAACCTATGAACAGTATGTATTTGCTTGAAATCAGAGCTTAAAGTTCCACCCCAACAAAAATACAATTATTTGTAGGATTTCTCTACTAAATAAGCATATTGAAATCCAGTATCTTGACGTGCTTTTTCTACATATTTTTCTGGAATAAAACCATGAACAATCAATCCGTCGTGCTGGTCAAAAATCACTTTATAAGGACACTCAGGTTCACTTTTGGAATACCAAGTAAGCCGACTAATAAAACAGGCTTCTTGCCCCTGTAAAAGATGACTAGCCAAGTCTCTTTTACCTTGACTACTGATGATACTTTTGTCATTCATATATTGGGTCATTTCTAAGGGCATATTAGACCTATTCCAGATATACTTTTTATTACCTACAGCATTGAAATTAGATTGGAAAAAATCAGTAGTAAGATACTCTCGCCAATCTTCCAAAAGCTTTATTAACTCTCTATTTTGGTCGTAGAAATTTTGAAGAATACTCTTAATATCTGTTTCAATTTTGATATCGTTCTCACATTCTCGTCTTTTCTTATCGTAGTTATACCAGGTATCAATTTTAAGAAACTTACAGATGTGATTTTTAACTATGTCATATCTCAGTAAGCTAAACAATTTAGACTTACCTAATTTACCTTCTTTATTAAACTTGCTAGTTGGAAAGCCACCAAAATATGTCCCATACATAATTCCTTTCCAGGTATCTACATCAACACTTACCGCATTTGCCAGTGTTGCTTTATCAACCCCAATATATCTATCTACAACGCTTGTATCCATACGAGCAGACATTAGTTGATACTTCAAACCATACATTTGAGATGATTTAAGGTCATAGTTTTTTATACGGGGTGTAAAGTAGAATGCTTCATGTTTCTGTTCTCTGCTACAAGATTGAAAGCTACCACCTATCTCACTTTTTCTACCAGTCTTTTGACTTCTATACCTGGGCTTATAGACTAGTAAATTACGCCTATCTTTATCAATCGTAAATCCATTCATAAGTATATTTCTATAACACCGTTCATCATTTAAGTAAGATAGTTTTTCACTTTGATTGAGTTTGCCTAACTCTAATAAATCTCGTTTCCAATTCAATCTATCTTCAACATTCTGGTAATCAAAAAAACAATATTCTATAGGGGTAATTCCCTCTTCCACTATTTGACTGACGATAAGCTCATTTTTTCTCTTATGCTTGTCGTATTGGTAAATATCATGTTGAATCTGCCTTTTAGTTCTTCTGATAGCTGTATGAGTTATGCCGTTATAGAACTGCCAGTTATTAACTGTAAAATTATTAACTCTTCCTGGTATTAAGTCAGCTATATAATTATACAAATCCCAAGGCAACCTATACTCTCTACATTTACCAGAACCATATTTGTTGTAACTATAATCTGTATATTCTACGTATCCTAATTTTTTTAGTCTTTCAATCTCTTGATTGTATTTATACTTTTTGAAAGTTTTATAGGGTATAGGCGCATAACCATCATTCTTGATATTTAGTTCGTGTTCTTTTCTCAAAATGCTAAATAAGGATTTAACTTTATCATCTTCATCTTTCAATAAATCATCCCAGATAAAATCTACAGCTACTTTAGGCAATTTATCAGTATGAGGTAGATAAGATTTACGATTATTTTGGTAATGAGTTATAATGTTATTAGGTTTCATTTATTTTTTCTCTATAATATTTGAAAATTAAAACAACAGGTTTTCTCTATTGTTTTTGTAATATTTTTTAGTAATTTTCATAAACATCTTTCAAAACTTTCTAGGCAAAGCAAATACTAGAAAGTTTTTTAATATCTAATCTCCTATTTATATTCTAACCTATTAATATTTAATCCTACTATCTACGTCTATTATCTAATATCTTTAAATAAGATAGTGAATAAACATAAGCTTTCAAGTTTAGACATAGCGGTTGACTTAGTTGTTGTTTATTTATCATAGATATTTTCAAATATGTTTTGACCTGCTAACATTAGTAGGTCATTTTTTATCTATGATTTATAGAATTTATGTCATATATAGTCGCTCTTAACCACACCTATATAAAGACAGTAAAATAAGATTTAACCCATACTGTATATAGACAATGCTAATATCTTGTGCCTACTTTTCTTGGGGTTTTTGGTTTAAACACCGTAATTATTTAATATATACTCCAGAGACATTCATACTCTAAGACAAACGATAAAGGAGCATATATAGCCTTAGAAATCGCTTCAGGCGTTCAGGCGTAATAGGTCGTTCTTCATTTATAAAGTCGTATAGCCCCATATAAATTAGCCCACTACCCTTAATATTTTTCCTGAACTTGCTTTGTATTTCTATTAATAATTTGTCTTTACAAGTCATATTCTCTCATCAGGTTTCTAACTATATTATTTAGCTGACGAGAGAATGACCTATTATGCCTCTTAGCTTCTTTATCTATAAACTCTATTACATAATTCTGTAATGTAACGTGCTTAGGAGAAGTTTGAATTCTATCTTTAGTTTCCATATTAATATTCTTAAGTATTTATATACTATTTTATATAGAAAAATAGTATGTATATTACTCAATAATTACCGAAGCTAATGGATTAATCATCCACTATTAATTATTTCTCCCAGTTGCTTTGTTTGAGAACTATTAATAATATCTGCATAGCTATCCAAAAAGTTATCGATTACCTCAGTAGGATTCAAACTATTTTCTATTTCCGCTATCAGCTTGTCTTTTACCAACTTAAAATCTCTTGTATTTAAACACTGTCCTCTGATTGTTGGAAAGACAATATGAAACTTTTCGCTAAACTCAGATTCTTTATCTTTAGTAACTTTTACTGTTAACTGTGTAGACACACTAATATTTTCATTCGGTTGGGTTGTATCCTCTTCTTTAACATGACAATTAATAACTCCCTCTACATTCTGGTGTGTAGAGAGAGGAGGATTATCTACTAATTGCCACAACCCTTTACCAAGAACTCTTTGACGGTATCTGGAACTTCAAAGTTATAAACCTGCCAATACACCTTAATGTCTGGTAAGGCTTGCTGTGGGTCAATTTCTACCCATACATCCTTAATATGCTCTATTTTACTATCAACCCAGTCATAGTATTTGTGGTCAATATCGCAGTTGCTTAATATCCTCTCCGTGTTTTTCGTCCACCATTGGAGGCTAACAGGAGAATTGAAGATAGAGAACCAAGGACACTGTTCTATGCCATTAGTAATCCTTGTAGTTCTGACACCTAACTCTCTCAACTCAGCATCATATCTACCCTTCTCAGTTAGAAGAGTTTTAATCTTAATCTCAATTAGATTTAGAGCTATGGATTGTTTGGTAGCTTCGTCTATATCCAGTAAATCAATCTCGTTGTTATGACAATACCTTTTAATATCAGGTTTCCTCTCAGACAGTAAAACCTCATATACCTCTAGCATATCCGTATTAAGCCTAGTTTCAATTAGCCTTTCTATCTCGCTACAGTGGGCGTTATAACCCTTAATAATTAACTCTCTCTGAACTTGGGTAAGTTCCATAATAATTCTCCATATCGATTAAATAGTTTTGAAGTTTTATAGATAAACAAATAGGAGTTGGTAACTTCACACCAACCCTTATCAAACTTCCGTATAGTGCAGAAGTGGAACAAATAAATTTCATCTTGTATTTACTCTGGTAAATCGTCTGAGTTGAAGGGATTATCATCACTGCTAGAGGGTAATGATTTAACTTCTGCATTGCCCTCAAGAGACAGCCACTCTTCAGGCTCAAAGGACATATCAAAATCTGTGTCAATACTTTCCCAATCGGCATCAATGACACTCGATTCTAATAACTTAGATTCATTACTAGCTAAAGTTTCCTGATGTTTAGTTTTAAGTTCGCCTTGAAGTGCTTTAACTACAGCAGGAATATCTTCTGTGAGAAATTGCTTGATACCATCCTCTTCACCTTGAGCCTGAGCTAGTTCGGCACTTTTAACTAAATCATTCTGTAGCTCGGCTCTAGTAGCTTTCCCAATGTTACACCGAACCACACTAGATGCTTTCTTAATAGTCTCAGTTGCTTTATTGCGTCCAAGTTGATTGTTTGCTCTTTTGGCAGCAAGTAGCTCATCGATATTAAGTTGAGTCTTTGTGCCAGACTGATTATGATTACTATGTTGGTCATTATGATTAGCTTTAGCCATATCAATTGATTACTCCTAATTTGATTGATTTAAAATGAATAAAAATAGGGCGCATCTGTTTAGACCTATGCTTTACCCACAAGTCTACAAATCCTGATTCTGAAGAGAATGCATCAGTTTCCAAGTAGAAGCGATATCATACAATCGTTGTAATCCTCGCCAAAGAGTTTTAACTCCTGGAAAACCATCGTGTCGGCGAGCTAAAAAACCGCCAAGTTGAGCAATCCAAATCACAGCTTGTTTGATTGAAGGAGGTTCTTGATTCAAAGAAAAATGGCGAAAATGACAGCAAAGCGATTGCCATTCATGAGTTTCCAGAATCGTGTCGCAAGGAAGAAGAGGATTGTCTCTAGCTTGATAAGTCATCCAAAGTAATCGCCAAGCAACAATGCTGTAGGTAGCTAAAGCTTTTTTGATTCTTTCTGCGGTTTTTAGCTGAAGCTGTTCAATTCGACAACCACTTTTGAGAACATAGTGATACCTTTCGATGAGCCAACGATAAGTATACCAGCGAATGTAGCAAGTAGCTTGCTCGAAGTTATTTACTTCTAAAGTTGTCAGTAAAAGCCATTGAATCGGTTTAATTCCAGTTGGAGGATTTTCTTCTGTAGCAAAAACCACATTTAGAGTTACAGATTTATGTTGAAAACTTTTAGCACGATTAATCGGAGGCGGGAAGTCGAAACTAGCATAGCGAATGCTTAGATTGGCAGTCCGAGACTTTTTGTCATCTTGACGGGGAACAGAAATTTTTAATTGATCAGCATTAGGAGTTTGTCCAATTGCCTCCTTCACGAATTTTAGTTCATGATTGACTCGACGATTGTGTTTAGCTCTAATCAATAACTCGGAATTTGGTTCTCTTGAGAGTGCAAATAAATCGTAAATATCTCCTTCTCTATCAGTAACTGTTACTACTTTTGTAGTTGATGGGATTGCCAATTCTGCTTTGACCAAACTAGTCAACCATCTTTTACTTTCTTTGTTTAGAATACTTCGACTCTTTTTTTTCTTCGTTTTCAGTGGTCTTGTCCATATTTGTTGCTCTATAACTCCTAAAGGTACTCCTCTAGTCGTTGATGCCATAATCGAGTGAACTTTTAGTCCCCTAACATATTTCTGAGCGCAGGTCATGCCAAATCCCTGTTCTTCATTTTTGCCTCGATGATGGGTAAAATTAAAGTCACTCGTATCTTGTATTGCCAAGATAATTTTTTCCTTTGAAGCTCTCTGGACTGTTTGTTTCTGGTGTGCTTCAATTATATCTTCTGCATCTATTCGCTCGGACTGCCAAAAATTATAGGTAGCTTTTGTGTTCGCTCAATCTCCGCTTGCTTGTGGGATACTAGCATGAGGTTGTTGCGCTAAGTTTTCGACTATCTTAATCAACCTTTGATTCAATCTTTTGTCTGGTAGCGCAGCATACTTAAGTTCTTCACTTGCCCACGATTGCATTAATTTAATTCCTTTTATACTTCTTGGGCTACAATAGCTGATTTTGCCTGTATTTCAGAACTTATGGGTAAGGCATAGCTGTTTAGACACACCCCAAACGAAATATAGATTGTGGTTAATTCCCCACCAGTTCCTTAACGTCTCTAACTACTGGTGCTTTACTTCCGCCATTACTACTAGAAGATTTAGCTGCCAGTTGGCTTTGCAGTTCAGCCATCTGTTGTTGCATCAGCATCATCTGCTTAAACATCTCCTCTCTGCTTGGAAGCTCTGCGGGAACATCATTAGACTGAACATCAATATTTTCTGTGGTCGTTTTGGCTACATTTACTTGAGGACGAAATAAGCCATTGCTGCGAGCTTTAACCTTACGGTTAACACTTCTAGACTTAAGAGCATTTAAACGGCTCTTAAAAGCATCAATGCTCAAGCCACCAGTGATATCTACACTGATGACATTAGTTATCCAGAGCTTACTACGGTTATCCTCTGCCTCCTCAGCTTCATCTTTAATATCAAGACGGAAGCCCAACGCTACTATATTTAGATACACGCGGTTGTTTAAATCATTACGCTCTGCTCGTTTGGCAAAAATAGCCTC
Source organism: Waterburya sp. (assembly GCA_965214815.1). GTDB lineage: Bacteria > Cyanobacteriota > Cyanobacteriia > Cyanobacteriales > Xenococcaceae > Waterburya. Next base: position 3,784,006 of record CBDCCL010000002.1, on the reverse strand, counting down.
AGCTTCATTGATAATCTTTTCAGCTAGGGTAATTTTATCTACTAGGATTAATGCCTCTAGCCCTTTGATATCTCCACTATAGTCATAGTCAGCACCACTATCTTCCGTATGAACTAACCCATTTGCTTCTACTACCGAGCCTGTCATGTTGGCATGGAGAAAACCACCATTGTTACCTTCAGTAATACTAAAGGTGATATTGTCGTTATCCTTAGCTTTGTTGATAAGAACTACGATATTGAATTGACGAGTTTGATTAGACATAATTTGAACTCCTTGATTTGATTGATTTATATACCTTGAGAAAATATTTAATGACCATTAGGTTCTGGTCACTGATTCTTAAAATGGGGTCAGGCAGAAAGAAACCGCCCAACTGCATTGAGTTAGACGGCTTATTTACTACTTAATTCTTTTGCTATTGCTGCTTATTCAATTGTCATAAATATCTGAAACAGACGAGCCAGGTTTTGCTTTCCTCCGACAGTATGGGATAAGCTTGAAAAACCTTATTGCTGACTTCTCACTAGGACTAAGGTTATTCAACCCCAGTAAAAACTTATCTTTCTTGGCTTGTTTGACTTTATCGCTATATTCTTGATGGACTTCTTTAATAGTTTTCATAATTGGTATCTTAGTATTTGTCTACTACTAATTTAATAAATACCAATGGCATAAAAATAATCAATATTTTCCGTATTTCTAATGAAAGAACATACTGATTGATTACCTTGACTGGCTATTAGTTAAAGAAATTATCAGGATAGATAGAATGGTCAAAGGTATAGGTTTTTTCTTCTGCTTTTAATAGAGCATCCCAGTCTATACCGTCATTGGGATACCATTCATGTTTGATATTCAGAAGCACTTTATTATCAGTTACTACTTCACGCAGAATATCATCGGTATGCTGGACGATATCTTGAATTAGCTGACTGTATCGTTCGATTAATAAAATATTCATGTATAGTATTATTTCAGGGGTATAAATAAATATCTCAAACACCCAAAGGGTATAGGTTGCAATATTTATAGGGATTCATCCTTTCTGCTATCACGTCTTAAATTCAAGTTCTATTACTAGCACTACTAACAACTAACAAAGCATTGAAGCTTCTATTAGCTAGAGTTTTAATAACTTCTGATACTGTTAACTCCCTTAGAAGTGAATCCACAAGGAAGTATCACTTGAATCTATTAGCGATAAGAAGGATTAATATAGTTAAGTCTGAGATTTGGTTAAAGGTTAGAGATAAGAGCTATACAAAAGAAATCTATTAGCTGACAAGACCACCATTAACAAACTCTTGCCATGCAATCATCGCCTCAGCAAAAGGATGGGCAGCCTCAATCATATCTACAGATAGGCTAGAGAAGATGCCATTGATACAGCCTTCTTGGTTTAAATGACCCTTTGTTAGAGTTCTAAATAAACCATTATTTAGAGCTTCCACTTTGATTTGTTGGCTTTCAGAATTTCCAAACTTAAGCTCAACATCACCAAAGTGTTTGCTCAGTTCGGTCTGAGACTGGATGATACTCTGCGCTCTAAAGTTAGAAGCATAGAACCAAGGATTTTTATTACCGCCTTTGTTCTTACGGGTTAACAAGCCACTAGAGCGAACTTTGTTTTTGCCTAGTCTTTCTAGTGCTGAATTAGTTAATTTGGCAAACTGGGATTCGTTACCAGCAGAGAAGCCAGCTAGACCAAACTCTTCATAGAAAACGAAGGAACTAGCTTTGATAGCCACTATCTCAGCATGAGAAAAAGTGTCATAACCACTCTGATGGAACTTGGTGGTGAAGCTATTAAAGGCATTAAACATTATTGAATAGCCTTGTCCCACCCTTACGGTGTAGTGGTTAGCTACATTTTCAGCAAGTTCAATAATATCGGGATTAGAATCACCAACAACAGCATTAGCATCAACACCAAAGTTACTACGGGGTTTGACGATGCCAGCGAACAAATCACCAGCACCAAAGGTTTTCATTGCTTCTACAGCAATTTCTTTACCAACTAGAGGATGATTCATCATAGAAGCAATAGATTCTCTGACTTCATCGCCACGTTTCCCTTGCGTGTCTACACTGCTGATACGGACTTGCTTTAAAGGAACTATCCATAGGGTGTCACCATCGTTGTCAGTTTGGCTACTCCAAGCTAGAACACTAGGACTTACAGCACAGGTGAAGTTACCACAGGCTTTATCGTTAAAGCGGATAATTCCAGGGGTTAAATCTACTACAGGATTGCGATAGAACAGAACTACATCACCATCTTTGATTTGTCTAACCTTCTTGCCGTTTTTATCTACAGTTCCAGTTACAAGGGGATTGTTGCTATTAATCCAGATAACAGGAACTTCCACGCCATCGACTAATTCATAGCCAGCTTGGGAGTTAGCTAATACTTTCATACCGTGTGTGGTGAAGAGGGGAGAACCTTTAACAAAGGCTTTTTCACGACTATTTACGTCGTCTTTCCAGTTTTCTAAACTACTACCAAGTCTGAACCCATATTCAGCTAGAAGATGGGGACAAGAGGATTTATCTGCTACTAGGGATAAGAAAGCATGGGCTTCTACTACTTTGTTATCGGTGGAGAATCCAGTTTTATTGAAGTGGCTCAATACAGTTAATAGACGTGCAGGGATTGTTACCTTCCATTTACGAGAACCATTAACCGAACCTTCTACTTTAAAGCCATGAGGATATTTATCTCCTAGCTGCTTTAATAAATCACGGCTGGAGGATTTAACTAAATTACCTAGAACGTCACGCAATGCTTCAGCCTGACATTCTCTGTCTAGATTGAAACGAGCATCAACATGGTTCTTACCAGCCAGTTTGAGGGATTTAACTAGCTTGCTATTGTGTTCAGTCACCTTATTAAGTCCGTCACAAGGAAAGGTGGTTAGATAGGATGTGGCATTAGAAGCCAGACGGCGATTGACGCTTAAGTTTTCGGGAACAGAACTTAATTCGATAGCGAATACCAGAGGCGCAACAATGCCTTTAGCCTGATAGTTCAACTTAACTAGATTGTTTTCTAGCTTGGTTTCCTGAACTCCAATAAAGGCATCGGGATTAGAAGTTTTGAATGCTTCTAAGTCTTGGATAGATACAATCTGCTCTACGCTATACTTTTCAGTCATTGCTGCAATATCAGATTCAACGGCTTTTAAATTAACTAGATTACCCAGAATCCATTTACCATCATTGTCTTCTTCTACATAGCGAAGTTCGCCATTCTGACAGAAAGCAATTCTCTGTCCTTCACTATTAGCCAAACCTCTGAGACTTACAGCTTTCTCATTCTTCACTGAGTTGTGGTTGAGGATGAATCTAGCGTCTACAGCTTCGCCACTATTACCCTTAACAACATAATCATCATTACGGGTGGTCATACCTTTAATCCACTGTCCCCTCAACTTGGCGTTATAGTCTTCAAATTCAGCTTTGGTGTGGATTTCTACTACAAGACTACGGCATTCGGTGTTAATAAAAGCACCTCTACGAATACTTTTAACTTTGTGAACTTTGACAGGGAAGGTGTTGAAGTTAGCCACTATAGCTTGTCCTTTAAACTCGATTACTTCTCCAGGTTGAAGAACGGTTTCATTTAGTTCGTGTGCTTTCATTTCTGCACGAACATCTTCCATTACAGCCTGAACCTGTGCGGTGCGATTATCAGAGAGAGATAGAGATTTAACTCTTTTGCCAAGTTCGTTCTGATATTCTGGATTGCCAGAGAACAATAGTTCTAAGTTAACTCCACCACGAAGCAGTTTATTAGCAACAAAGTTAATGGGTTCGCGGTTAACGATGCCAGCATCACCTACAGCTAAAGACAATAGAGGGTCATTTAGCAGCAAACTATAATCAGCTAACCCATAGGATACAGCAAACTTACCATCATGGAGTTCGCTAACAAGAGCGTCTTCATGAACTACTGGCAATTCCGCAGCAATATGTTTGAGCATAGTCTCGCGGTTAAGCTGCTTCTCTGGCTTGTCAGCATGAACAATAGACTTAGTTCCGTCTACTGAGCGTCCAGATACCACCACAGCATCAGCTACCTTAGCTCTTTTCTTGTTGGTTTTATCTGGCAGCGCAAAACCCCACTGTTTTGTTGCTGTTTCTAAGCAACCCTCTACCCACAAGCCTTTGCCCATAAGTCCACTAGGCTTAATTTCAAAGCCTACTACGTCATAGTCTCTGAGGACTTGTTGAGCATCGCGGGTGTTATCTGTTTCTGGTTGAATGGCACTAAGGTTATAGCTAGTGGTGTCTCGCTCATCGATTTCCCAGTTACTAACTAGGACAGTGCCTACAAGCTCATTAAGAAGGTTAATTGCACTGTTGGCTTGCTTGAAGCTATTAACTGTTTTCATCATTAGCTTCATTGTCTCTGCTACAGAAACAACCTGAGTTTGATACTCATAGTCATTAGACTTAAAGCCTTTGTCTGAATAGACTTTACGGACAGAAATTAGTCTTTCATTTACTTTGAATACACGATTGCGCCAAGCAACAGTGCCAGCGTCAAAGTTAAATGTTATTTCAATAGACCTCTCTGCATTGGGATTACCAAAGCTAGGAAATTGAAGTTGAATCGTCGATACGGATGATGCGGATGTTAAAGTCCGAGTTTTCATGTTAGGTTTTCTCCTTTGATTTAAGTGAATAAACTCAAAAAAAAGGTCAGTCTAATGACCAACCCTTGTGAAAAATAAATATTTAGTTGTAATATTTCTGACCCTATAGGGGGGCTATAGCTAGTTACTAACAAGACAAAGTTTTCTTCGCCTCATGTTTAGACCCCTATTGGCTTTTTAAGCGGTTAATATAAATTGCTTTTCTCGACCTGTATATAGAAAGGGGCGGGGGTGGGTCTTAAAATAAACGAAATTAAAAATAGCCCTAGAAAAAATATCTGAAAACAAGAGGCTTTTAATTAGTAATCAATCAGTAAAGATTACCTATTAGTTCACACTCTTAATTACTAAAATTGAAACTGATACTAAAAGTTTCGTAGGCTTTTCTAGAAGTAGAAAGATTGAAGACAGTAAATCATAACGAGAGCAGCAATTAGACAGATTAGCAATCTACAAAACAAAGAAGCCCGTTTAGTAAAAGACCTAGAAAGAACTAGGTCTGTTATTAAATCAATTAAGAGTGATTCAAGTATTTAATTAAAGCTCTGGAATATCAAAACCAGTTTTAGCCTTCCAATAGTTATCCATAATTACTTTAGGAGAATTACCACTCAATCTAGCAACGCTGGCAATGTCAAACTCAGCCTCTCTCAACCATCTTGTAATGGCACTATGGCGTAATGAATAAGGCTTGATATATCTGTCTAATTTACCTTCTTCCATTAATTTATTGATGATAGGTATCCAGTGTCTATTCCTTACATTATTCCAAGTAATATACTTACCTTTTGGACTAGGAAAGAATAAGCCAGATGGAACATCTTTCGTGCCTCTATTCTTAGCGGGGTCAATAAAATCAATTAAAGTTTGTAGCTGGTCATTGATGGGGAATAATCTAATGGCTCTGTTTTTAGTGTGGGAGAGTAGAATACGATTACTGTATGCCTTACTAAACTTGACATAGCTCAGGGCTATTTCATTCTAGATGATAAAGTAATTATGGTAATTTAAAGTCAAAGGAAAAATGAGTGAGATTGCAATACTAGAAGCTTTTTCTGGGATGCCAGACCACAGAAGAAAACAAGGTAGAAGGCACTCGCTACAATTGTGTTTAGCTCTGTTTACATTAGCAGTAGCAGCAGGAAACCAAGGTTTTTTAGCGATCGGTGATTGGCTAGAATCATACCAGCAGGAGTTGAAAAAACTCTTTGGAGTGGAGAGGTTGCCATCTTACAGTACCTTGAGAAGAACCTTATTAGAACTAGATTATGAAGATTACTCAGCAAGATTAGCTAGTTTCTTTAAGATTACTCCAATTGAAGGAGAAACTTTGGCAGTAGATGGCAAAGTCCTGAGAGGCTCATACTTGCTATCAGAAGAGAATCCTTACTGTGAACCTCATAAAGCAATAACTCTGGTTAGTGCATATTTGGTCGAGCGGGGGTTAATTCTCAAACCACAAGAAGTAAAGAACAAGAGCAATGAAATGCAGCGCGTACGCTACGTCGCGTTTTGGGTAAGAATATTCTTGCCCAAAAGCCGACTTGCAGATCGTCGTCTTCGACGACTGGCAACGCTTTGCGTTGCGCGCTGTACCCAAGTTAATTAAATCTTTGGCATTGAAAGGGGTAGTGGTGGCATTTGATGCCATGAATACACAAAAAAAACCATTGCGGCAATAGTAAATAGTGGGAATCATTATCTGGCAGCGGACAAGGGTAACCAAAACAAACTCTATCAAACGGTTCAACAACAATTTGTTTTAGAAGAGGTGTTTGAGGAAGTTAACAAAGGTCATGGACGAATCGAAAAACGAAGAGTAAGTATTAGTCCAATAAAGCTTAAGCTTTCTCAATGGTTGGAAGTAAAAACTATTGTCAAAGTTGAATCTCAGCGTCAGCTAAAACACAAAATAGAATCCAGTACAAGGTACTATATTTCCGATTTAGAAGAAACAGCATTTCAGTTTTACCAAAGATTTAGGGGTTACTGGGGAGTTGAAAATAGAGTTCACTATGTTAGAGATGTTACCAAAAAAGCTTTTAGCTTCTAGCTTCTAGCTTTTAGCTTTGAAGACTACGTGAGCTTAAGGGCTAAGAGCTTTTAAGCTATTGGGTTTAATGCCCCCACTAAACTTCGTTTAGTGGTCTTCAATGCTTGAGAGGCTTAATGCCTTTTCAAAGAGTGCTAAAAGCTATTAGCTATTAGCTATTAGCTACGAGCTTCGCTCGTTTACTCAAGGAGAAGATAAGTCGCGTATTCGGACTACACCCTTACCTCAAATTTTAGCGATCGCACGTAACTTAGCTCTTAATTTATATCGAGATGCTGGATTCTCTAACATGGCTCAGGCGCAACGAAAATGCCAATTTAGCCTAGAGCAAATCTTATCCCTCTTTAGAATGAAATAGCCCTGGACATAGCTTCTATCTCCTTTGGTTTTTATATCACTACTTACTAGTGCTACTGCTTCTTCTGGACGGCAACCAGTCAAGGCAATAAACTCAATCAAAGTCCCATAGTAATCAGAAGCACTATCATAGAATGCCTGGATAATCATCTTTACTTCTTCAGAAGAATAACAATCAATATCAGACTTTACTCCTTTCGGTAGCTCTACATCTAAATAAGGATTGCGTTTTATTATTCCTTTCTTCACAGCAAGATTGACTGATGGCATCAGGCAGTTAGAGAAGATTGGCTTAATTGTGGCGGGTTTATACTTCTCCAGCAGGTAGCTAACAAACTTATCACTGTTCATTATTTCCAATAAGCTAGCATCCTTCTTAAAGATGTCTCCAAGATAATTAGTCTCATACTGATACCAGTGAGTTTTCTTAGTCGTCTCTGCTACTCTCTCTCTACTTACAAGCTTGTATGAGTTCCATAAATCTAAGAGACTTGGGGCTTTAGTTGCTATCTCAAGTTTGGATGCTCTCTCTACAGAATATTTAGCTAGTGTTGGGTCATATTGGTTTAGCTCAATATCATTGTTAATTAGTTGAGCAACCTGTATTGCTCTAATCCAACCTTCATCAGTATTGGTGGCTACTTTTAAATCTTCTCTAGTTCCTTTTGGATAGGTAAAGCGGATTTTAACTGAATTGCCACGAACTGAAACATTAATACGACCTATCTTGGCTTTCTTATTCTCATTATCAATATACATCAAATTAACCTTTTATATAGCTAGGATGGTTTGAGATAGAGCTATACAGAAGATATTTCTAGTTTCAATTAATGACCGTGATGTGATGTGTAGTATTTTGTTATTTCTGCTTACTACATTAACGGCTCTTTTAGGTAATTATTCCGTGACAAAGCTTATAACCCTTTTGTGACGCAGGTTTAAAGCTTGTTTAACTGTGGTAATACTGGGATTGGTGCAGCACCAATTCAGCACCACTTTTTGTTTTTAGAGAGTAGAGGGGTAAATGCTTAAAACCAGATTGACCGCTTATTTCTATTAATTTGTCAGTGATTTGAATAATTCCTTGCAAAATCTTTATCAATCTGGCATACTAATAAATGGCAAGGACATAGCACAGCCTGTATAACCTACAAGTTGTGTGTCTCATCAGTTCCCAAAGGGAAATTCGGTGCAAATGCGGGTGTAGCTCAGTGGTAGAGCGTCACCTTGCCAAGGTGAATGTCGCGCGTTCGAATCGCGTCACCCGCTTTTAAAACGTTAAGTAAAGCTAAAGCATTTAAAGGTGGATCGTAACTCATTGCTTTATTAAAATTAGATTGAGGAGTGCGGAGAGAGCGAAAAAAGATAATACACTTATCTTAGACAATAGCTGTCAAAGTTTATCTGACAATTAATTTTAATTATTTTAATCCTATAAGAGTGCGTCCTTACAAAGTACAAAAAATAGACCTAAATAGTGAATATCCCTGTCCTTGTAGAAGAAAAGGCAAGTTAAAACCTATTGTATTGACAGAGGCTTTAGGTTGCGATCGCTGTCAGCAAATTTTTGTGGTAAAAAAGGATGGTCAGATAATCGAACAACTGTCGTATATTTACCAAAAGAAATCGTGGCGATGGACAGGAAATAGGTGGAAAAACGCTTATGCTCGCTGGAGTCAAAGCTATCTATCGACAATTACCCTACTAATACTGGGTTTGACCGCTACGGCGATCGTTATGTTACCTCTGCTATTGCGCTGGTTGAGTACGCGGAGTATCATTTCTTGGACAGTAATATTTTCATTGTTCGTTGTTCTATTGATCTTATCGCTGTTTGTAGTCTATCGGCATTAATCGCAAAGCAATGCAAAGTTCATCAGACCAAATGCTAACCATAGTCAGGGAATCTAATAAAGCAGCAGCTCAACTGGCTCAAATACCAGGGGGAAAAAGAAGGTTAGGGGTGCGTGCGTTAGCAGAAGCAATTGTTGACAGCTTTGACGAGATATTAGAAGCCAACACCTTAGATTTAGAAATGAGTCGCGAGATGGCTGTCAACGAACCGATCGCAACTTGGTTGAAGTTGACCCCCGAAAGACTAGAAACAACGGTTTCTATTCTCAAAAAGTTATCAAATTCAGCCGTTCCCAGAGGCTCGATCGATGCTCCCTACCAGCTAGAATCGTCTCAAACCTATTGTCAGCGAATACCACTAGGAACGATCGCTTTAATATATGAAGCCTTTCCCGAATTGGCTGCAATCACCGCAGGAATGTGTTTGAAGACAGGAAACAGTCTGATTATTAGAGGCTGTAATATTGCTAGCAATTCCAACAAAACTATTGCAGCCATTTTAAAAAGAGCTTTAGCTAGTACCGATCTGCCTTTAAATTCGATTCAAGCTATCTCTCCCGATTTAGGAACTTCAATTCAAGAGTTAGTTACTCAAGACCGCTATTTAAATTTAATTATCCCTTATGGTCGTCCTAGTTTGGTACAGCAAGTGGCAGAAAAAGCGACAGCAACTGTATTAAAAACTACTATTGGTAACTGCTATTTATATTGGTCTGTTAGTGGTAGTTTAGAACTAACTCGTAAGGTAATCATCGACAGCCATAATAGTGAACCCGACGCAGTCAACGCGATCGAAAAAGTACTGGTCAATAGAGATATAAAACCTTCTGTATTACGCTCACTATTTAGCAGCCTACAGCAGCAAGGATTTGCTTTGCGTGGAGATGTCGTATTAGTAGATGAATTCCCCGAATATCTAAAATTAATTCAGCCTCAAGAATGGCATCGACCCTACTTAAATAGGATAGTGACGTTTCGCTTTGTAGATAATTTGGCTCAAGCCGTTTTTTGGATTAATCGCTATAGTAGCGGTCATGCAGACTGTATCGTTACTGAGTCTTATCAAGAAAGTCGTCAGTTCATTCAAGGCATCGATAGTGCATTGGTATATGTCAATACCTCACCAAAATTTTCCCGTAATCCAGAAGGTGCAGAAGATATATTTTTGGGAATGTCTAATCAAAAAGGGTATCGTCAGGGTTTGATTAGTGTAGAAACTTTTACTACGGTCAAACAAATAGTTCAAGGGTAATTAAGGAACGAGGAATGAGGAGCAAGGAACGAGGAATGAGGAGACTACATTGCTTTCGATCGCAGTAAAATAGACGCTTACTATGTAGATGGTAAGCAGTTGACAATTGTTAGTTGAAGAGAAATTCGATCGTGAGTTAAAAAAGGAGTAAAAACAGTGATTCAGGCTTGGTTGTTTGGTGTAGGAATTTTATTTATTTTGGCTGAGTTGGGTATTTGGTTAAAGCAGTTTATCTTACCATTACCAATTTATATTTTGGCTGGAGCATTTTTAGCGATCGCCTCTAACTATGAAAAAGGAATAATCGCCTTGTTTCGACAGCCAGATGTAGTAGATGCTGAGTTGGTGAGTGTGGAAGATTTGAGAACGCGAGTCATGAATCTTTCCAAGTCTCAGAAGATTACCGCCTCTCCAAATTTAGAAGCTTTAAAAAATAGTAGCCAAGAAGTTGCGGTTCTTCCTGAAGTAGTACAAGATTCTCCCGATAAATAAACTAGCCAAAATTGACGGTTAAATTTTTTTAGATTAGTTTAGTTGCTTCTTTTGGAGTACTTGTTTTAGGTCACAGGTTCACCGCCTTCGGCAGTAATTATAGTTATTCCAATTAGTTCCCTTACGATCGCCACTTTTGCAAGAGGTCTAATTTTTACCGACTCACTTACTATCTATGGTTTTTATTTGGAACGGCTATATTTATTATTTATTCGATCGCAGTAACGATAACTTCGGTTAGTTCTTGTTCTGTCCAGGGTTTATACAGACAGGCGTGAAGGTTAGCCTCTTGTCTGGCTCGCTCGACCGCAGTTTGGTCTGCTTGTCCTGTTAGCATCACCGTAACTATTTTGGGAAACGAGTCATGAATTTGAATTAGAAACTCATCTCCTTTAACCCCAGGCATCAGCCAGTCGGAGACGATCGCAATAATATTGATATCGTCTTGCTGCAACTCTTCAATTACTTCCCAGGCTTCTTCGGCACTCTCGGCGACTTCATAAATAAAGCGATCGCCAAATTTTCGCTTGAGCTGTTCTTTTAGACTATCTAAAATAACTACTTCATCATCGACACAGATAATTGCTGATTCTGACATAATTTTGATTACTAATTACTGATTAAGATTTTTTCATGTTTTAAAAACTGAAATATTCTATACTTCTGTTGACTGTTAACTGTTGACTGTTAACTGTTCTGCGGTAGCCAAATACTAAATTTAGTATGTCCTGGCTCGCTAGTTAAGGTAATAGTGCCATCGTGTTTATCGATGATTTTTTTACTGATATGCAAGCCCAAACCGCTGCCTTCACCTGCGGGTTTTGTAGTAAAAAAGGCTTCAAATATCTTTTCTTTAATCTTGTCGGGAATACCAGTACCAGTATCGCTAACTTCTACTTCCACACCATCATTTTTATTAGCTATTGATAGAGTTAATCTGCCACCTTGTTTCATAGCCTGAATAGCATTATGAATTAGGTTAGTCCATACCTGAATTAACTCGTCGGGAAAGCATAAAATTTCTGGTACATCTTGATAATTGCGAACTAGCTCGATGTTCTGTTTAATTTGATTGTGATAGATTTCTAAAACGGTTTCTATACCATCCTGAATTTTAGCAAGCTGTTTTTCTCCACTACTATCAAAGCGAGCATAATTTTTTAAAGCAAAAACCACTTTAGAAGCTTTTTCGACGGAAGTAAGAATCGTGCGATTGTTACCCGACAAACGGGTTAAATTATACGCTAAATCTAGAATCCAATTTACTTCAGAAGACTTGAGTAAGCTGGTATAAGATTCAATATTCTTAGTTATGCCAATATCAATTAGCAAATCGGCAATATTTCTGGCATTGTCTATATTTTGTTCTTTTAGCTGACTGGCAATCTGCCGTTTTAGAGGGCGTTTTTCACTCGAAGAATAAATGGGCTTGGTTTCCATAGCCTGAAGTAGAAGTTGAAAAAATATGTTTTCCTCTTCTTTGTTTAAGCGTTGCGACAAATTGGGTAATTCTGAAATGGCAGCAGTCAAAGCTTTAGAACTGTTGCCAGCAGAGGCTTGGATTGCACCCAAAGGAGTATTGATTTCGTGAGCCACCCCCGCTACTAGTTGACCTAATGCAGCTAACTTTTCCTGTTGAATTAACTGTTGTTGGGCAAGCTTGAGTTCCTTTAAGGTTATTTCTAAGTCTTTTTTCTGTAGCTTTAGCTGATTGACATATTCTGCCTGCTGCAAGGCTACTGCTAGCTGGCTGGCAATCTGAATCATCAATTCAATTTCAGCATCTTGCCAAACTCGCGTACTGTCGTTTTGATATGCCCCCAACAAGCCCCAAAGCTTTTTGTTCTGAAAGATCGGTACGAGTAAATATGCCTTAGCCTGATATGCTTCTAAAGATTTGACATAACAATCAGGAAAACCCTTGTTATAAATATCGTCTACAGCGGTAAACTTCTGCCCCATACTATATTTTCCGCCTTGAGTCTGTTGCAAAAAACTATCCTGTCGGACAATATCACCTTTAGACCAATTTCTAAGGAGACAGCGATCCTGCTTGATATGACCGCGATCGGATAATTCGTTATAACTTTCGTCGATTAATAGAGATATCCAACCACTACCGACAGATTCAGCAACTACCTGACCACTCCAATCTGAATTAAACTGATAGACGATCGAGCGATCGCTTTTTAAAACTCGACGCATTTCTTGGGTAGTTACCGTGAAAATTCGCTGAATATCGTGAGAACGACGAATTTTATCGATGATGGTTATTGCTACCTGCGTCCGTTCGGTTGTAGCGTCCGATCTTTGTCGATCTTTGGTTAGCGATTGCTGATTATTCATAAATATAAGGCTGACCGAATTATAGATCCAGTTTGTCCTAGCTCTTAATTAACGGCAACAGTAATTTAATCACTTTTTTTTGCTACTCCCTCGATTACAAAAGTTCTTAAAGTAACTTAGATGCGGATTATACTTAAGAAATTGTTATTACTATATAAAAGTATATTAATTATTTGAAGGTGTTTTATAACAGCAACTAAGTATTTTCCTCAATTGTTAAATAAGGCAGCATCAAATTATCTTACTACGCTGATACTTTAAGCAAGATTTTTAATTTAATAAAAATTTATTTTGAATTTTTGTCGTCATTTGGGAAAACTATAATTACAGCAGTATTTAATCGTTACTATAATGGTGCTGGCTTCTCTCATTATCTCAGCAGCTAAAACAAACTACACATCGTCGAACCAGCAATATATATGAGCAAAGATCGCAGTAGTAATTTAATTTTTAAACCAGAAACAATAAATAATTATCTTTGTAATAATGCAGCAATTGTTTGTGTCGATGATGAGCCGACAATCTTACGTAGTTTGGGCGAACAGCTTAAACGTTCATTCGGTCAACAGTATGATATTGAACTAGTTGATAGTGGAATAGAGGCGATCGCTATTTGTGCCGAATTAATAGAAGAAGGAATCGATATTGCGGTGGTTATTTCCGACCAAATTATGCCAGGGATGACAGGCGACCAGTTATTAATTGAACTACATTCTTTATACCCTAAGGCTTCAAAAATTTTACTAACGGGACAGGCCAATGCAGATGCGGTAGGAAACCTGGTTAACGCAGATGCACTCTATCGTTATGTATCAAAACCATGGGATGAAACCGATCTAATTTTAACCGTAAAAGAAGCTTTAAAACGTTATCAACAGCAACAAAAATTAGCACAGCAAAATCGAGCTTTAGAAAATGCCAATAAACAGTTGAAAAGTGCTGTTGCTCTTTTAAGGGCTACACTGGAAGCTACCGCTGACGGTATTTTAGTATTAGATGAAGCTGGGAAAGTAATCGACAACAATCAAAAGTTTTTAGAAATTTGGCAAATTCCAGCCGAGGGATTGAACCACGAACAAATTCTAATTTCAATTATCAATAAATTAAAAAAACCTTATGCTAATAATTTAAGAGAAAGATACGCTCACTCTAATATAGATAATTACAATTATTTAAAGCTAAAAAATGGCAAAATTGTTGAATGTCATCTACAAATAAAGCAGTTTCAAGAGCAAAAAATCAGTCAAGTATGGAGCTTTCGAGACGTTACGGAACAAAAAAAAGCTCAGACCATCATTCAACATCAGGCTTTTCATGATTCTTTAACTAATTTACCCAACCGTACTCTATTCGATCGCGAATTAGCTGACGCTTTGAATAGTGCCAGTAGAGAAAATAAAATGTTCGCAATTATGTTTGTCGATCTAGACCGCTTTAAAACTATTAATGACTCTTTAGGTCATACGGTAGGAGATTTATTACTCAAAAATGTAGTCGAAAGGCTCAAAAAATGTATTAGAAAAAAAGACGTTATTGCTCGTTGGGGTGGAGATGAATTTACTATATTGCTGTCGGAAATTAGCTGTCGAGAAGAGGCAACGGCGATCGCCCGAAGAATTTTAGAAGCTCTTAAACCCAGTTTTAATTTAAAAGGAAATTACCTGCACGTTAGCAGCAGTATTGGAATTGCCGTATTTCCCGATGATGGAAGAGATGCTGATACTTTATTAAAAAACGCCGATGCAGCACTATATTGGGTAAAAGATAAAGGTCGTAATAACCTTCAACACTACACTTTCAAGCTTAATTCTCAGGCTGCTCGATTATTAAACATAGAAAATCAGCTACACTATGCTCTAGCAAAAGAAGAACTGGTAGTTTATTATCAGCCTATTGTTGAAGTTACTACTGGCAACATTGTTAAGATGGAGGCTTTGTTACGCTGGCAACATCCAGAATTTGGTACAGTCTCTCCCAATCTATTTATTCCTATTGCCGAAGAAAATGGCGCGATCGTCGCTATTGGTGAATGGGTTCTAAAAACTGCCTGCGCTCAAACAAAAGCCTGGCAAGAAATGGGTATGTCTTCTCTAGCAGTTTCAATCAACTTATCTGCTCGTCAATTTTACAATAACGATTTGGTAGCAACTATAAAAACAGCTTTATTAGCAACAGGCTTGAATTCAGGTAGTTTAGAATTAGAAATAACCGAAACCGCTACCATGCGTAATACCAGCTTGGCAAAAGAAATACTCCTAAATCTACAGCAAATGGGAATTTCTCTGTCGATGGATGATTTTGGTACGGGATATTCATCTTTGAGCTATCTTAAAGACTTTCCCTTTAATACGATCAAAATCGATCGCTCTTTTGTTAACGATCTCAGCATCGATTCGAGTAATTTCGCAATTATCAACGCCATCAATTCTTTGGGTAGAGGTTTAAATCTACAAATTATAGCAGAAGGGGTAGAATCAGAACAGCTAAAAAATCTTCTAGAAACTTTGGACTGCAAATATATGCAGGGTTACTTCTTTAGTAAACCTCTTTGTGCTACAGAAGCGACAGAATTACTAATGCGATCGTCTCCCTCGAAGTTCGACCCTTCTGTATTATTACCAATGGATCTGTGAACGAACGGTAGTTCTAACATTCATGCTTAGTACATTTTCTAGTTGTTATAGCAACGCCGAATGATTTATAAGAAACCCTCTCTTATCTTAACGAAGTCAGAGGAAGCCCCGTCTTTTTAAGGCGGGGTCTCTCTGACTCCGTGTTCGACCTGCCTCCGTGGTTTATCAAAAAAAATCTTCTCACAAATGATTTACGATTGCTATAGTTGTTAGTTGTTAGTTGTTAGTTGTTGACTGTTTACTGTTCACCGATAAAAAAACCCGATCGCTTCTTGATACAATCGGGATAATCTAATAATTTTAATAATTTACAGCCTGCCAAATTTTTTACGTTTGACTAGTCGCGATCGCCTCATATCGGGTGGAATTGCCAAATTTTCAATCACCTGATGCTTTCTGTCTTCTTCCATCTGCTTTAGTTCGGTATAATCGAGCCAGTGAATGCAGTTTACGGGACAGGTATCGATAGCTTCTTCAACAAGTTCTACAGTATCTCCGTCTTGGTTGAATACTCTAGCCCTACCGTGGTCTGGTTCGATATAGAAAGTGTTAGCAGCTACATGAGTGCAATTTTTACAGCCGATGCAAATATTTTCATCGACATAAACACCCTTCTGTCGCGAGATTCCCCCTAATTCTGGCTCAAAACCAGTTTTTTCAGGATTATCCCGTAAAATTCCCCCTAATTCTGGCTCAAAACCTCTAGGTTCTGGAACATCAGACATTAAGCACTCCAGCGTTGAACTACTAAACGAATCGAACCATCTTGGTTTTTTTCTTGTTCGGTAATGGTAAATCCTTGGTTTTGTGTTTCATTCACCACCGTATGATAAGCATAACGCTGAGTAACCTGACGCAGAAAACCCTCAACCGTCAGAGGCTGTTGCCAATATTGTAAATCCGCTACGAGGTCATATTCACTACCATTCCAGCTAAAGCCAAAGTCATAGTTGTTGCTTTGTTCGACAACTAAATCTGCTTTATGAGTTTTTCCTTGATAGCCTCTAACTATTGCTGGCCCATTTTTCCAATCTACACCTAAATCTTTTAGTGCTGCTTTTAAAGATTCTTTGTTACGGATTTTGGTTTTAATACTGCTGAAATGTGACATAATTTTCCTCTATGAAATGGATTATCGATCTTGTTTTTTTAAATTACCAATCGCTATAGTTGCTTTGAGCAACCACATCGGATTGAACTTGCTTTTGAGCGTAATAGTCAGAAGTTGGCTTTTGGTCGATCACAACTCCCAATTGCTCTTCAATCGCTGCTGTCACCTCTTGACAAGATGCACCAACGATACCCGTTACTGTTTCTTTAACCCGACCATCGGGGTAAATAATAAATTCTAATGTTTCCATTTATTTGCGATCGCGCTATTTGTCGATGAAAGCCTGTAAACATTACTCTGAATATAAAACTGAGTTTGCTTACTGCTTGCTCAATTTAATTTCAGCCTACATAATTACTAGCTTTTGTTATATCGCTCTCGCTATAGATTTTTTTGGCAAGAGAGATCCAATAATACGAAAATCTTATCAAATATTTATATTATCTGAATAGATTACTTCTGTACAGCTTCAATCTTCTCAAAACCAATCCCAAAGCTAAAAACTAGCTAAACTGGGAAAAAATTTCCTTAATAAAAACATATATTTCTTTGATAAACTTTTTTAAGTTTAAGATAATCTGCCAAGAAACGTAGAGATCGGGCGATCGCTACTGCGAAATAGTTTTTAATTTATTTAATTTGGTCGAAGCAACCGTCTCTAGTAATAAAATCTGTTATGTATTTAAAATAAGAGTTAAAAATGATTATCGATCGAGCAGCTAATCCGATGTTTGTTGGTGTTTTGGGTTTCGGTGGTTTGGGACAAGCAGCAGCCAAGATCTTAGCTACCAAACAAGAAATGAATTTAGTTGCAGCAGCCGACCAAAAAGGCTACGTTTATAATCCTGCGGGGTTGAACGTTGAAGCAGCAATCTCTACCTATCGCGATCGCCATTCTGTAGGATATTTAGACAACTATGGTGTAGTTAGTAATAATAGTATTCAAGATTTAACAGATAACGCCAAAGTAGACGGATATTTCTTAGCTTTACCCAATCTACCCAATACCTTTATGGCAGATGTGGCAAAGCAGTTTATCGAGTCTGGCTGGAAAGGAGTTTTAGTAGATGCTCTTAAGCGTACTAGCGCAGTCGAACAACTGCTAGAAATACGTTCGGATTTACAGCAGGCTGGCATTACCTACATGACAGGTTGTGGTGCTACTCCTGGCTTATTGACTGCTGCTGCTGCGGTGGCTGCACAAAGCTATGCCGAAATCCATAGCGTTAAAATTACCTTTGGCGTGGGGATTGCCAACTGGGAAGCCTACCGCGCCACTATTCGGGAAGATATCGCTCATATGCCTGAATATGACGTAGAAAAGGCTAGAGCGATGAGTGATGAAGAGGTGGCTGCGCTACTGGACAAAACCGACGGCATTATCTCTCTTGAAAATATGGAACACGCAGACGATATTATGCTGGAATTAGCTGGTATTTGCGGTCGCGATCGCGTTACCGTAGGTGGGGTAGTAGACACCCGCAACCCCAAAAAACCTCTCAGCACTAACGTCCAGGTTACAGGACGCACCTTTGAAGGCAAAATTTCCACCCATACCTTTACGCTAGGAGACGAAACCAGTATGGCTGCTAATGTATGCGGCCCGGCATTTGGTTATCTCAAGGCTGGTGTAGCTTTAAACCGTCGCGGTATTACAGGTTTATTCACCGCTGCTGAAATTATGCCTCAGTTTGTTAGATAGTAAGAAAGATAACTACGGCGATTGCTTTAAGCAAGGCGATCGCTAAAATCTAAAATCAAATCGATCTGTCTCTACTTGGATCGGCAACTAGTAATACTTGCCAATTAAAATTCGATAAACTGAATTTTTACAACAAGATTTTAAATCATGGTTAATTTGTCACAGTTACACGATCGCGACTTCAACCTTTGGATTGAAAAGACAAAAGAAGCTATTCAAAATAGAGATTTTGAAAATATGGACTGGGATAATTTGCTCGATGAAATAGACGATATGGGGAAGTCAGAGAAGCGATCGCTCGATAGCTATATGCAGCGATTAATCGAACATATCCTCAAGCTAAAGTACTGGAATTCGGAAGTAGAAAGATGTCGCAGAGGATGGCAGCAAGAAGTTGTTAATTTTCGCAATCGTATTAAACGAATCCTTAAAAAAAATCCTAGCCTAAACAACTATCTCAAATCTGAATATTTCGATATTTATCAAGATGCGATCGCTACTATGGTATTTGACTTTGAAATTCCCGAAGATAGTTTTGTCGAGATCGAGCAAATTATGAAAGATAATTATTTTGGTTAATTGTTAATTGGCTATATAGTTACTAATTAGATGTTTTTCGGTTTTTAGGTAGCAAACTTTGCAGCAGAGCTTTGGTTTTATTGATTATGCGATCGCCCAACGGATAATAAAATGGTTGCGATACTTAAATAACAAATCTTCGGATTAGTTCTAACAATAGAGAAAAGCGATCGCCTGTAAAAATTTAATCTGTTTTGTCTGGCGTTGCGATCGCAGTACCCTTTGTTCCTTTGAACTATCTATTCTAACTCGATCGCCAAATAACTAAAATTCGATCGCCTCTAAAAAATTTAATCTATTCTGTATAGCGTGGCGATCGCATTTATATTAGATAAAAAAAATAAAAATAAGATCGAACGAACGCAAATAGATGAAATTGCCAAACAGCAAACAGGCTATTTTAGGGAATAAACTCGAACGTTACTGTCTAAATAGCCAACATTTACAGGGAAAACATAAAGCTCTGCTATTTGAGAGAAAGCTAGGAATTACTGTCGATAATAAAGAAGTATTAGAACAAGCGATATTAAACGCTATTCAAGAAAATGATGCAATAATTTATAAACAAGACCGTTACGGTGTTCATTATGATGTCAAGTTTCTACTCCAAACTGAAGTAGGAAGTTGTCTTGTTTTAAGTTCTTGGATTATCCGCGTTCAGGAGACTTTTCCTAGGTTGACAAACGCTTATCCAGTTAATAAGTAAGGTAATTATGAATCAAATTCAAGAATACGATTTAGTAGCAATAGATCGAGATATATACGCAACCCATAAAGAAACTAACCAACCAATCTTACTAAGAAAAGGACAGGTTGGTACAGTAGTTATGGATTTTGATGGAGAAGGCTTTTTAATCGATTTTGCGGACGGAAAAGGAACAACCTATGCGATGGAAACTGTACCAGCAGATCGATTGATTCCTCTGCTTTATAATCCTGTCGTACTTCAAAGTTCTCAAACAAATTGAAACAGGTTGAAAGTAGGAACTTTGAGCGATATTCTCAAACAAGCACAAATAAAGCCACAAAAGTTTATCGATCGCCTGTAAAAATTCAATCCATTTTGTCTACAATAATGCGATCGCACCACGCAAGAATGAATAACACAAGAGTTTTATTCTGAACCCGATCTCGACTGATAAAAGTGCGAATTTAGTCGATCTAAAATAGCAATTCCTGATTCTGGATTACCTTGAGCCACCAACGCATAGAATCGAGTTTCGGCATCAAATTCTGCTAAAGCAATAGTGCTTAATTCTTCAATCAATTTATTAAGACTCATTCCTCTAGCTTTTGCTAAAGCTTTAAGTCTTTTGTGTTTTTCATCTGGTAAGCGAATTGTTAAAATGGACATCGCTAAATTGATTAAATGTTAGTAATGAAAGCGACAAGAAATGATTGTTAGATAATTATCATCCACTGCATAGACAAGACGATTAGTATCATCAATTCGACGTGACTAGAAACCCGATAAATTCTCTTTTAAGGGTTCTGGTTTACCAATGCCGTTGAAAGGATTATTCTTTGCTTCTTTAATAAGCTTGTTAATTCTCTTAAGGGTCTTTTTATCCTGACGCTGCCAGTAAACATAACTATCCTAGCCTTCATCAGTCCAAGCTAATATACGTTTACTCATCTAGCAAATCTTTTTCTTTCACTCCTTGTTTATATTGAGCAATCGATCGCTCTAGGTGAGCAGCATTGGCGGGGGATTTTAGCAAATGAACGGTTTCAAGTAAGCTATTGAAGTACTCCAAAGACATAACCACCGTATCATCAGCATCACGTCTAGTAATTACGGTGTAGTCAGCATCATTAACTACACGATCTAAAACAGCTTTTAGTTTATTTCTAGCTTCGGTAAAAGTTACTATTTTCATCGCTTTAACCTGTCTTATTAATCGTACAAGTATAGCTAATTATTTTAAGTTTTAGTAAGCAGCGCGATCGCACTTTACGACTAAATACGGAAAGATTTATCAATCGCCTGTAAAAATTCAATCTATCTTGCATGGTATGGCGATCGCATTACTCAAGCAAAAAAAAGCGATGCAGCGGGGTCTTGAAGGTTTCACGGTTAAACCGCACCGAGGCCTTCTTAGAGCGACTGCACTTCTGAGCAATCTCCCTACAATAACGCGAACGCTTTGACAATTTTTAATAGTTAAAATTATAAAAAATCTCAAACTAGAACGATATGAAAAGCCGAAGTTTTACTGTAGTTATTTACCAAGAGGATGATATGTATATTGCTGAATGTCCTGAAGTGGGTACGGTAGACCAAGGAGAAACTATCGAACAAGCCGTTGCGGGTTTAAAAGAAGCCACAAAACTATATTTGGAAGAGTTTCCTTTGTCAGAAACCACTCCAAGATATATCACCACTATGGATATTAGCTATGCCTAGACTGCCCAGAATTTCCAGTAAGAAGGCAATCAAGGCATTGAAACGTTTGGGTTTTGAGCCAACTCGTCAAACTGGTAGCCATGTTGTCATGAAAAAAATCACGTCAGATGGTCAAATCGGATGTGTCGTGCCAATACACAGAGAGTTGAAAGTAGGAACTTTGAGCGGTATTCTCAAACAAGCACAAATCGACCCACAAGAATTTATCGATCGCCTGTAAAAATTCAATCTATTTTATCTGGCAAAAGCGATCGTAGTTATTCAAGCAGAAGAAATAAAAAAGCGATCGCTTGTGGGAAGGCGATCGCTAGATAATAATTAGCTATTAATTTACGAATTGATTTTTTTTAGTCGGCAAATTCAAATACCTCAACAGTTATATCTGCGGTAGCTGTTTTAGCATCTGTTGCATCATCGGTAACAATATAGCTAAAGGTGTATTTTCCTGGCGTGTTACCTGGAGTAAACACGACTTCATTGTTCACTATTTCTGCTTCACCTCCTTGAACATCATTTAGCCTGGTAATGCTTAATGCGTCATTGTTGATATCAAAGTCATTATCTAATACTGAAATAGTTACAGGTTGAGCTATGAGGGATTCTGCTTTGTCTGGTCGAGCTACAGGAGCGTTGTTAGGATGACTGTTAGTAATTTCAGCAAGGATTTTCTGCTTCGCTTTTCTAGCGAAGTGATCCCTGTCCATGAGTGCTTCTACTAAAAATGCTCCTTTTTCTGAATTACCACCTACAACGTTATTTAAGAAGTAGGTTACTAGCTCATCTTCTCTATTCCATACAGCTAATGCACTATTAGGATCGCCAACGATAGGCAGACCATTAATTGTGATACCTGCATTTACTGCTGCGTCTCTAGCATCTTGTACTGGAGGACAGAATACGTGTTCGACGGGAACTTCCTTGGAATCTTTATCTAAGCCACCCTCATGACCACGACCACATTTTGTAGCTCTTTTTCCTATGCCTTTAACATCGATTACTTTTTGTAAATAATTAGGGAAATCGAGTTCATTATCTGAAATATAAGTATCTATAGCGTCTGCATCTGCTTGGTCAATTAAAGTATTATCTGCCATCCCGTCAGCAGAAAGGTCAATTACTTTATTACCTCCGTAATAAGCGTTGTTTTCGATTAACTCCTGAGATTTACTGATACCGAAAGCAATATCAGTACCTGTGTCCATCTTGACACCACCTACTGTTTGAGCTGTTACTTTTGTTCTACTGTCGCCACCATAACTTTCTGTTTCTGTCGTGGTAGTCCGAGTTACGCCTTCTACAGCACTGATAAAACTATCTAGATTATCGACTTCTTCTCCATTGCGAGAAAGTTTGAACCAATCAATATTATAATGTCCTGCTTCGTTCAGATCTTGGTTAAATGTCATTTCTCGTTCTGATGTCCAGAAAAGCATGGTGACGGCTATACCATTAGGCATATTTTTGATAGCATTTTGTACTTCTGCGCTTCTAAAAGCATCCATATAACCATCAACCTGTAGATCGAATTCAGCGTTATCAACACTACCAGAGACATCGACCGCTAAAACTAGCTCTAGATCGACTACATTGCTAGAAGGAGCTGGCGGAGTCGGGTCTGGATCATCTGGCACAAGGCTTTCTGGATTATTATCGACTACTAAAACAACATCCTGTAAGTCATAAGCAGGATTAGGTACGGATACTGTTTCATATACATCTTCATAATATCCATACGGACCCCACCATGTTACCCATTCCTCACCTGTCTTTTGTACTTCATCTACATATTGACCTCCATTATCAAATTCAACCAAATGTAATTGTTCGTAACTATTCAAGTTAGCTAGCATATTGGTGATGGATGCTTGACCTTCAAATCCTCCTACGTCTGGAACAGTATCTGTTTTGGATAATAACTCAGTTGCGCTAGCTGGTAGGTTGTATCCTTCATCTACACACGTTAAACCATTAACTATATACTCAAATCTAAAGTTATCAATTGAATCATACTCTGAGGTTGTATAAGTTTCTTCTTTTGATAGAGTTTCAAGCAAAGTATCATTAGCAGCATCGTAAACTTTTACTTCAATGTCTCCTTGGGTAGGATCGCTACCACATTGCACAGCTGAATCTAGATAACGTAGTTCTAGACCTTGAACGCCATTTGATGCGACTGCTTTTTTATCTGACTGAGTTACTAAACCTCCTACTATCAAGATACCAATAATAGCCTTTGCAGTGAGATTTTTAAGATTAATAGAATTAAGCATTTAAGTTTATTTCCTTCGTTTTTTAATAAATAAGATATATATCAATTAATTTGAATCGTTTCGTTTCCAGATGGCTTTTATGCCAGTGAATCAAAGATAACAGTGGTTGATAGGCAACGTAAATTCTTAAAAACACTGAAGTTTCAACATAAAGAAACTATGTCGATCGCTGAAATCTGATGAGCTTGTAATGAAGCAGATTATGAAAATTTATTCTTTTAAAAAGCAGTCAGTATATCTACTAGTAATTAAGTTGAAACCTAATACAATAAATTGGAAATATCGTTTTTCATTTTCAAGAAACAGAATTGATGATGAGTTACAGTTTCTTTTGATAACAGAGAACAAATGTATTTAAGTGTAGTTTTCAATAGCAATTTCTACTCAATGCGATCGCTCTATCGCCGTTATCCTAAAATAGCGATCGCCAAACGAATAATTGCGATCGCTAAATTTCGGGACTAGATTTCTAGTTAAATATACGTAAAATAGTGAAAGTCGAACTTTTATAGCAACAGGAGATTGTAAATTGAAGAAAATTGAAGCTATTATCAGACCTTTTAAACTAGATGAAGTCAAGATCGCTTTGGTTAACGCTGGAGTAGTAGGAATGACGGTTTCTGAAGTACGGGGTTTTGGTCGTCAAAAGGGTCAAACCGAGCGTTATCGCGGTTCGGAATATACTGTGGAGTTTTTGCAGAAGCTCAAGCTAGAGATTGTAATCGAAGACGATCAGGTAGACATGGTAGTCGATAAAGTCATTGGTGCTGCGCGTACTGGCGAAATCGGTGACGGTAAGATCTTTATTTATCCTGTAGATCGCGTTGTCCGTATTCGTACTGGAGAGAAAAACTTAGAGGCTGTTTAAATATACAGCCCCCTCAATCCCCCAAACTTGGGGGACTTTTATTTATGTAGCTTTTTGTAATTCATCTTTGGGAAAAGTTATTAACTATCTTTATTATTTAGATTTAACTGAAAAGAGATGAGATTATACAATGTATAATTAAGCTGACGCGATCGCCTCGATCTAAATATGGAAATAGAGTTAAGAAAGTGGGGCAACAGCATTGGATTTCGCATACCCAACAAAGTGGCTAAAAGTTGGGGCGTTGATGAAAATTCAGTAGTAGAGCTTACCGAGGCAGGAGATAAGCTGATTATCAGCAAGAAACAAGTCGTACCTACCTTCGATGAGATATTAGATAGTATTCCTGAAGGATTTGAATACCCCAATGATGTTGCTGATTTTATCGACAGCGAACCCCAAGGTGACGAACTGTTATGAATATCCAAAGGGGGGACTTTAAATCCTATTCCCCCCAAACTTGGGGGGCTAGGGGGGCAAAACTAATAACTCAAATGTCAAAAAATAACTTTTCAGATATCCTCTTAGATACTTTCGATTCTAACAAGTTTAATTATTAACAATCTGTTTCATATATCTTCCCCAGAGGCTAGCTGCTTGATAGCTACTACCCCTAGTGGGTGAATTGTCATCGTTACCCAGCCATACGCCCGTAATGTAGTCGTAGTCTTTTACGGGGACATAGCCGATAAACCAGAGATCGACGTTGTTGTCTGTCGTACCAGTTTTACCCGCTTCCCCTTCACCCAAGAATGCAGCTTTACCCGTACCCGTTTCTACCGCTTCTTGCAGCATATCGGTAAGTTCGTCGGTAATTTCTGGCTCGATTGCGTCGCGGTAGTTAGCTTCATCGTCTTCAAAGTTGTAAATTACCCGACAGGTATCGGGGTTGCTGAAGTCTTTGCAGTCGCTACCGTCTAAAACACGGTCGATCGCGCGGGGTTTATTCCAGATCCCGTCATTGGCAATAGTGGCATAAGCACCAGTCATTTCTAGAACAGTTGTTTCACTCTGTCCGATAACTACACCAGGGGCTTCGATTAACTCAGAAGAAACACCGAGACGTTGTGCCACATCGATTACTTTTCTCAAGCCGACATCTTGGGCTACTCTTAGGGCGGTGACGTTTTCTGACTGCGCTAAACCGCGATACATATCTATCTCACCGCTGCTGCGTTCGCAACCTCGATACTGCTGTCCTTTCCAAGTTAAGGAGGTGCAGGGGTATTCTGTATCGGGATCTATACCCTGTTCTAAGGCTGCTGCATAGGCAAAAACTTTAAAAGTCGAGCCTGGCTGTCTTTTTGCCTGAACTGCCCGATTAAACTGGCTTCCGTCATAGTCTACACCACCGACAAGAGCTAGGATATTGCCGTTTCTACTGTCTAGAGTTGCTACCGCACCCTGAGAATAGCCCAAGCGATCGCCATCGTTATCGATTGAATATTTTAAGGCTGCTTCTGCTTCTCGCTGCATCTGGGGATTTAAAGCCGTTTCGATAATAAAGTTACCTTCGTTGGCGATATCCGAACCTAATAATTCTTGGAGTTCATCGATAACATAGCTATAAAAATATGGTGCAACAGTACTAGAAAAGCTGTCACGAGCTTTAGGGCTAACTTCAATCCGCGATCGCCTGGCCCGATTTGCCTCTTCTTCCCCTACCATGCCCAGTTTGACCATGCGATCGATAATGCGGTTGCGAAAAGCGATCGCCGTGTCGTAATTTTTGACAGGATTGTATAAATTAGGTGCGGGTAAAATAGCCACTAAGGTAGCAGCTTCGGAAAGATCGAGATCTGCTGCCGACTTGTCAAAATAGAATTGAGCAGCATCTTCAAAGCCGTAGCTGCCGATACCTAGATATACTCGATTGAGATAGGTTTTAAGAATAAAATCTTTGCTATAGAAAGTTTCCAGCTTTAAGGCTACTAACATTTCGCGTATTTTTCGCCCTGCGGTGTTTTGTCTACCGACTTCGGGGAACAAACTACGAGCTAACTGTTGAGTAAGGGTACTCGCACCCTGGCGCAATTCACTAGAGGTAAGGTTAATTACTACCGCCCTACCAATACCAATGGGATCGACTCCAAAGTGCCAGTAAAAACGACTATCTTCCGAGGCGATCACCGCATCTGGTAAATAATCAGAAAAGTCCGAAAGCCTTTTGAGTTCGCGGTGAGTATTATTTTGAGTAGTAGGATTAATAGTGGTTTCGCCGTCACGAGCATATACCACAATTGGCAGAGTCGATTCTCTCGGTATCGGATATACGGGTACTTTTGCCCACTCGATGCCTATTATCAATAAAAGTAAAGCCAGCATTCCTCCCAGACTATAGAGCGAGTAACGTATAGCGTATAGCCACAACGGAGGCGGATTTATATACTTCACGTTGACCACCGCAGCTAGTTCTGGTGGACCAAGGGTAAAGCTTTCCCCATGAAATAGAGAGAAAGATTTTAAACGACGTTTACGCCGATATGTACCGTTGGTAGACTTTTCGTCCTGAACGATAAAAGAACGTGGTTTTTTGCGATTTCTTTTGAGAACAAGATGTGTCTGACTGACTACGGGGTTGCGAATGCTGATGTCACAACGAGAACTACGACCTAAAGTATAGCGATCGCCCACTAAAGGATAAACAATTTCTTCTTTGTTAGCTTCTTTTATTCTTAATTCTGGAGTCGGTTTGTCCGACTGGAAGTTAGCAGAGTCGAAGTTAACTTTTGCCTGTATTTTTTGTACCGCTTGGGTAACAGCTTTACTAATAGGCGATCGCGAATCGCTATTGGGAGGTTTGCTAGTCATTGAGCCATCTGTCAGAAACGCCAAAGTGTCTTGATATGAATTATCCTAATTGTAAGAAATTCCATCACGAGTTGATTTTGGCAGTTAATCTCTTATTTGTCTGCTCTAAAAATAAATGGCGTAGTCCAACGGCAGAAGCTATATATCGTAAAGATACAAAAGTAAACGTCCGTTCGGTAGGAACGAGTTCTAGTGCTAGAAAACCAATTTCTGAATCAGACATTCTCTGGGCAGATGTGATTTTAGTAATGGAAAATAAACACAAGAATATAATTACCAGTCAGTATAGATATTTAGATTTGCCGTCCACAATCGTTTTAGATATCCCCGACGATTACCAATATATGTCGGCTGAGTTAATAGAAATGATTGAAACTAGTACAGAAAAAATTTTATCTAATTGGCGTTAATTGGCGATCGCTAAAATTATTTAATGTGAATTATAGGTTGATTAAATAACTTTCAAGGGCTAATAGCTAATAGCGATCGCAGCAGACAAATCGTCTTAACCCGAAAGCAGCGTTATTTATGAAATTTACGATAGAGCATTGCCTTGACGGGAGTTTTACCGATAATGTGTTGCTCGATCACTTTATCTACTTCCCCTGGATGAACTTGAGAATACCAAATTTGTTCGGGTTCTATTACAACCATTGGTCCATTGCCACATTGTCCCAGACAGGGTACAGATATAAGCTCGATATCTGGGGGTAATTTTTGCTCGAAGTTGCTATATACTTTTTCTGCACTATATTTGCGACAGCTACGCCCCCGACAAACTACAATTTGCTTTGTTGGGTGAGCTTGAGACGATTTAGCTTCATTCGTCAGCGGAAATTGTAATTCTGTCATAGCTAGACAAGGAAAGTAAATATAATTTTGCTTTTAGTTACATTTTGTCAGATTTTGAAGGCAAACTGATACAAGCCGTTACTCGATACTTTATCAAATTGAGTCAGAGATTTTAATAGCTGCAAACTTATATGATATGGTCGTTAGAGCGAGTTTGATTAATGCCGATTTATCTTAATTTTTAGCAATTCTTAAGACATCTTTCTAGAGTAGAGTGTTAGCTTAATCTTTAAGAAGACTCGGATTATAATAGTTTAGCCCCGCAAAACAAGACAAAAACTTCTTATAATATCCGATTTATAACCTCATTCAATTAAATTTTAAGGAACTAGCCAGTGGTAACAATCTCTCAATCGTCTACAGCTCATGAACATCACCACCATCATGAGTCAGAACATAACCCAAACGACCGCGTTGCCGTTTTGTTAATGGGCTACGGCGAAGTAGAAAGCTACGAAGACTTTGCTAACTATAACGAACAGGCTTTAAATCTTTTAACCGCTAAGTTCGCTCCCGTACCTACCTGGATATATCCTGCGATCGCTAAATTACTAGCCATCTTCGATCTACACGAATGGAGTCACCAGCACGATAACTTTATTTCCCCTCACAACAAGATCTTTGAAGAACAAAGAGCAGGGATTGAAAAGGAACTTCAGCACACTTGGGGAGATAAGGTAAAGTATTTAAGGCGTTTAACTTCTGCGCTCCTCATTTACCAGAACAGGTTTTAGCCGAAATTAAAGAGCAAGGATTTGAAAAAATCTTAATTTATCCTTTGCTAGTAGTAGATTCGATCTTCACCAGCGGTATTGCAGTCGAGCAGGTAAACAAAGCTTTGACGCAGCAGGCTGATGGTGATTCTCATTGGTTAAAGAGTTCTCGCTATATTCCTTCTTTCTTTAACAAGACTGGCTATATCAATTTGATGGCTCAGATGGTTGAAGAGAAAATCGAAGCAGAATTAGCTCAAGGACATTTAGCTTCGCGAATCGGCATTATCTTAATGAATCACGGTTGTCCTCACAAAGCTAAAGGCTTTACTTCGGGTATCGATGAAAGTCAGGCTTTATACGAATTGGTTAGAGAAAAGCTAATTGATAAATATCCTTTAATTTCTGTAGGCTGGCTCAACCACGACACGCCTTTAATCGAGTGGACACAGCCTAACGTCAAGCTAGCAGCCCAAAATTTGTTAGGTTTAGGCGCAAGTGCGATCGTGATGATGCCAATTGGTTTTGCTACCGAAAACCACGAAACTCTATTAGATGTAGACCATATTATCCACAGTCTACAGCACAAGCATAAAGACGTAGCCTTTATTCAAATGCCCTGCGCCAATAGCCGTCCAGAATTTATGGAGATGGCAGCAGAGTGGGCAAATCCTCAGATTGAAGCATTGTTAGAAGAATCTGGTGTTACGGTAAATCCACAGCTTGGTAAGTCTCAAGCTGCTCACGCTCATCACCACCATCATCATTAATTAATACAGTTAAGATTTTAATAATAGTTCTAGTTCGAGCAATCGCACTGGAACTTTTTTTTTGTAATAGAAAAGCGATCGCCTTAGTTAGAATAAAATACAGAAATAGAATATTGCTTCATTTCGCTCAGAAAATATGCCACAAACTCGCTTTGACCAAATTTTAGAGATGATCGATAATCTTCCTCTCGACGAACAAGAAGATTTAATCAATATTGCTCGAAATAGACAAATCGAACAAAGAAGAGAAGAAATAGCAGCTAATATAACTAATGCTCGCCTTGAATATCAGCAAGGTGAAGTTTTTCGAGGCTCTGTTGAGGACATTATCGACGAATTGAACAAATGACAGCTCTCGTTTTTAGTCGATCGTTCAAACGAGCTTTCAAAAATTGCATCAAACGTAGACCAGATTTGAAAACGAAAATTGAGAAAAAATTAAGATTATTAGCAACAGATCCGTATAACCCAGTTCTACGAACTCATAAGCTTAAAGGTAGATTATCGGGAGCTTGGGCTTGTTCTGTCGAGTATGATTGTCGTATTATATTCAGTTGTGAAAGAAACCAGAAAACATAAGCAGAAGAAATCCTGCTAATCGATCTGGGTACTCATAACGAAGTTTATTAGATTTGATAAAAGTTCTAGCGATAAGCCTACTCTCCCTTGAATGCTGAGTCTAACGACAAGCGATCGCAAACGCATACGGCATGACTTCGTTACGCACTAGAACTTTTTTTATGCTATAAAAGCGATCGCCTTTGTAAGCTTGATTGTCACAATCGAGATATCTGCTATGTATTTTTTCTATAGTTTGCTTTCTTAGTTTGAGATATTAACGACGCATAAAAGTAGATTCGTGAGTTTAAGCATAAAATACTTTATTCGTATCAGCTCTTTTCTAGACTTGTTTGGATAAAATTATTATTCTGTTAAAATTTTGGTACTTTCATAAACTGAAAATATGAGCAGGATTATCTCCATCAATGAACAAGGTGTAATTGCTCTTCCTCAAGATCTAATAGAAAAATATGGTCTAGAAGTGGGAGGACAGATAGTAATTGAAGAAAGCGAAGCAGGATTAGTACTACGTCCAAATGCTCAGTTTCCTGTGGAAATTTATTCGGATGAGAGAGTTGAAGAGTTTGAACAGCACAACGAAGACGAATTAAAGGATTTTAAATTGTAATGAAAGTCTTTCTCGATGCAAATATCTTGTTTAGTGGTTCAGTTTCAGGTAGCAAAATCGCTAAATTGATAAAAGTAATTCACAAGCATGGAGAAATTGTTTCTAATACCTACGCTATTGAAGAAGCAAGAAAAAATATAGAAAGAAAAAAATACGGTTCGATTTATGGATTGGAATCATTGCTAAAAGATATCACCATTAGTAACCAGCTAGTGCTTGATGTGCCAATAGAACTTAAATCAAAAGATGTTCCAATTCTAGGTGGTGCGATTGCTTTGCAGTGTACTCATTTGCTGACTGGAGACAAAAAAGATTTTGGTTTTTTATTTGGCAAGCAAGTAGAAAATGTGTTAGTTATCACTCCAAAGCTATTAGCTGAAGAGATGGTAGCTAAAAGATGGATCGAGAAAATTTGAAATACGATCGCTTAAATCGAATAGAAGAGTTAGTTGAATCTACCAAACAGCGTCTCGATCGCAGTTATACTCGCTCTCATTTTTGCAAATTACATAGATGCTGAGTAAACAATCAGGATAAATTGAACTTTTGTAACTTAAGTTGTTAAGCAGTATTTCAACTTTAGTCGAATTGGACGATTACTGAAAGATAACCCAGAACAACGTGATACTATCCTTTTGTTGGATCGTTAGACGCGGATTATCTTATTACTAAACATGACTAGGGTAATGCGATCGCTAACTAGATCGGAGGATTTGCTTTTGTCCTCGCCTTCAAAAATATTGATTTTATAGATATATAGGAGAAAAATGGGATTAAGGGTAGCTGTTGTAGGTTCAGGGCCAGCAGGTTCGTCAGCCGCAGAAGTTTTAGCCAAAGCGGGTATTGAAACTTATTTATTTGAACGTAAACTAGATAACGCTAAACCTTGCGGTGGTGCAATTCCCCTTTGTATGGTGGATGAATTCGATCTGCCTCAGAAGATTATCGATCGCCAGGTCAAAAAGATGAAGATGATTTCTCCATCAAATAGAGAAGTCAACATCGGCTCGACTCTCAAAAGCGGTGAATACATCGGTATGTGTCGCCGAGAAGTTTTAGACGGCTTTTTACGTAATCGTGCGGCAGAACTCGGTGCTAATCTAATTAACGGTACTGTATATCAGCTAGACATACCTGAAAACGACAAAGACCCCTACACCTTACACTATGCAGACCATTCTAAAGGTGCTGTCAAAGGGGAGATGAAAACCCTGAAGGTAGATTTAGTAATTGGTGCTGATGGTGCTAACTCTAGAATCGCCAAAGCTATAGACGCTGGTGATTACAATTATGCGATCGCCTTCCAAGAGCGAATTCGCTTACCCGAAGACAAGATGGCATATTACGAAGATCTGGCTGAAATGTATGTCGGTGACGACGTATCTACAGATTTTTATGCTTGGGTATTCCCTAAATACGACCACGTAGCCGTCGGTACGGGAACTATGAAGGTCAACCAAGCCGATATTAAAAAGCTTCAGGCTGGTATCCGCAAGCGCGCTGCTAAAAGACTTGAAGGCGGAAAAATTATCAAGGTAGAAGCTCACCCCATCCCCGAACATCCCCGTCCCCGTCCGATTCGCGGTCGAGTTGCTTTAGTTGGCGATGCTTTGGGTACTGTAACTAAGTCCTCTGGTGAAGGTATCTACTTCGCAGCCAAATCTGGACGGATGTGCGCGGAGATGATTGTCGAACGCTCTCAAAACGGACAAAAAGTTCCTACCGAAAAAGATCTTAAAGACTTCCTCAAACTCTGGAACAGATCCTACGGTTCGACTTATTTAGTACTAGATATCTTGCAAAGAGTTTTCTATCGCACTGACGCTACTCGTGAAGCATTTGTCGAAATGTGCGACGATCTCGACGTACAAAGAATGACTTTTGATAGCTATCTCTATAAAACCGTAGTTCCCGCCAATCCAATTACCCAAATGAAGGTAACGGCTAAAACTCTCGGTAGCTTACTAAGAGGTAATGCACTAGCACCTTAAACAAAATAATTAATAACTCTTACAGCATCAGCTTTTTTAATCTGGTGCTTTTTTATTATCTTGGTATATTGATAGGCGATCGCCTTTGCGTTGCTGAACTTAATCGGGCGATCGCTATGCAGGTTATTGGCTAGAAACTTTTTCAATCCGTTCTGCAAGCCAAATTTTGATAACCGCTTGTCTGGCAATACCCAAGCGTATTGCTTCTCGATCTAAAGATTGAATCATCCATGCAGGTAGATCGAGATCGATTTTAGTTTGTTCGAGGTTGATACGTTGGGCATTTGATAAATCGAAGTACTCTAAAATATCTTCTTTATCATCATCAAACTTACGATCTAATTCACTTTCACTATTCTTCATAAACTTTTACCTCTTCTTTTCTAGCCCTTCTTACAGAAATAATACGAATAGCTTGTTGTCGATAGGTAGCGAT
Source organism: Waterburya sp. (assembly GCA_965214815.1). Lineage (GTDB taxonomy): Bacteria > Cyanobacteriota > Cyanobacteriia > Cyanobacteriales > Xenococcaceae > Waterburya. The sequence goes on along the minus strand of CBDCCL010000002.1, from coordinate 3,750,659 downwards.
CGCCGACCAATGCTTTTGTTCTATTTTACCGATAAATAGATATCGTTTTTCAGCTTCGTATTTTGAGGGTACTCTCAGTAAAAAAGAATCTTGCCAGAGTTTTTGAGCTTCCTCAAAGTTTATTCCGTGTTTAATTTGATTTATCTCACTTTTAGTTGGATCGTATTCAAATTTTGCGTCCATGTTAATTTACTAATGCGATCGCCAAACTATTTTAGATCTTTAACTATTAATACATAGTTTAATCTCCCTCTATTGATATTACTAATGCGATCGCCTTTTTGCGGAATTTTAACCTGCGATCGCTAACAAACCAAAACAAAAAAAGTTACTCGAACGAAAAACTGACGGTAAGTTCCAATTTATAACTTTAAAACCTGGAAAATAACTTTATATGACGATTGAACTATATACAGAGATTGCTTTAAATAAAGACATAGTAGAACATCGCTTGCAACAAGGCGACATTGCTACCTTAGTTGACTTTGTTCCTCATCCTCAAGAAGGAGAACAAGGATGTGTCCTTAAAGTCTTCAACGCTGTAGGCGAATCGATCGCGGTAGTTACAGTTCCTATTTCTGCAATTAAACCTCTAGCTGCTAACGAAGTATTGACTATTCGCCCTGTCGAGCGAGTAACCAGCGCGATCGCCTGTTCTGGATTATACGAGCGATCGCTATGCTAATATCTTGTTTAAATTACTTTAATTGCGAAATTTAAAATGGATTGATAATGGTCAAACTTTTATTTACAACCAATCGATCTTGCATATCTTCAGAGTAAAGTATGTCTGCACTTGCATTTAATGCCGAAGCGACGATTAGGCTATCCCAGTAAGAAAAACAGTAATTCTGCCGTAATTTAGATGCGTCGAGTTAAATTATCGAATCAATACCTATAACCCGATCGTTAAAGTAAAAGTCCCGTACTAATTCTTGAATATCGGCTTCAGAAAACTTAGCTTTTTTGATGAGATTGACACAAACCTCGTTAATTACTTGAGTGCTAATTGCAATATTGTTTGCTAAGACGATCTGTTTGGCAATTTCTGATTTTTGTTTCTCTTTTGAATTACTAATGAATGTATAAAGCCAGATATTACTGTCAAGAAAATATATAGAGGCTCTATCACTCATAAATCACTTCTCTACTGAAAGGAACAAAATCTTGAATTTCTATAGGATGTTCGATTAGGCGGGAGATAATCCCAGAGCGTAAATTTCCTTGCGGTTCGGGGATGATAATTTCTACCATTTCTACCATTTGAAGATTATCTTGGTAAATTTTGGGAATTTCAATCTTTCCTCGATCGACTTTGGCTTGAAATTTAATCATAAATTACTTTGGTTTAGTTTGGCTGTTATTCTAAGATAATTTATCTGACTATCAATCGAGCCATTTAAAGCCAAGATTTATCTAACGATCGCTCGGTACAATCAGATGTGCGACTATTTATTTTTCTGCTTGCTTTAGTTCTTCTCTTAAATTGGTTGCTACTTTGTTTCTATCCCATTGATACCTCATTTGATTATTATATGCACATTGTACAGACATAAATTTGAGGTGTGAAGCGATTACGCTCACGCGGGGTATTCGGATCGCCTATGATATTTGTTAGAGTTGAGTCATAGAGCTATTATTAGGCGGTATGCTCTTGATTTTGCATATACGAAAATATATATTTAAAATGTGGAATTTGAGTGGGATGAACAGAAAAACCAAATCAATATTATTAAGCATGGTATTTCGTTTCAAGAAGTTCGGGAGGTATTTGACGATCGTAAACTGCTAACCTATGTAGACGATCGCTTTAACTATGAGGAAATAAGGGAACTCTCAATAGGACAACTATTCCTACCCGAGCAACCAGTTATTGTGATTTTAGTAGTTCATACAGATAGAAACGGAGTAACCAGAATCATATCTGCACGTCGAGCAAATAAAAAGGAGAGAAAAAGATATGAGCAACAATAAGTTTAGTCTTGATATGTTGGATAAAGAGCGACATCGTAAATTAGTCAATATGTCAGATGAAGACATAGATTATTCAGATATTCCTGAGCTTGATGAGGACTTTTTTAAAAATGCCAAGTTAGTCAAAAGAAATCCAGCAACAGAAGCTATCTCGATACGAGTCGATCGCGACACTTTAGAGTGGTTTCGTAATACAGCTAAAAGTAACCCTGAAATCAAAGGGTATCAAACCTTAATCAACGATGTGCTGAGAACCTACGTAGCACATCAAACAAATAAGGGTGAAAACTTATCACAGTAATTGTTAACGTAGCTCAAAGCTGCTTGACGATCGCAATTTATGTTTCTTCGTGTCGGGCAATCGTCTGTGGGTAATATTTTTTAGGATCGCAGGGACGAACGGTAATTGGAATGTTTTTGTTATGGCGATCGCTTTTACCACTTTGAAGGGTTGTTGGGATGCAGTTGGTCTATGTCCCAAGATACAGAATTGTTAATAATGTACTGGAGAATTTTATTGTCGTCGCTCGACCAAAAGACCAGTAGCATATTTATGAAGGATACTGGAGATTAGTGTCTGATAAGGAATTCCTTCTTCAATAGCTTTTGCTTGAATAGCATCTAAATCGAAAGATGAAAGCCTCAAGGTAATTTGTCTATCTTTAGCTAGAGTAGCCTTGGCATAGCTACCAAGTTTTGTCAGACGAGTTTTATCGCCAACTGATTGCCATTCTCCTTGTTCAAAAGACTCTAGTATTTCTTTTTCTTCCCTATCTAGATCTAATTTATTCATGGTTATTGTCTTCTTTGAGATACTGCTTAGTTGCCTTACGAGAGGGAATAATTGTTTTTAGAAAAAGTTCTGATCCAGTTTCAATATACGGAACAATTTGACGTTCTCGCCCTCCTTAAAAAGAAGGGGATTCACTTCATCACTGAAGCGGTTTCCTCTTTCTACGAGCCAACTTACTCAGTTGTGTTTCCACATCCGATCCAGAGGTCATTCTCTCCAGAGGCGTTGATTTCTGTGCGCCCCACAGTATTTGCAAGCTGGTTCAAAGCCAGCTTTAGAATATTCCTTCCCGCATTTTCATCCCTGTCGGCAACATAAGAGCAAGCAGGACAAGAGTGCGTCCTCGTGCTTAAAGTCTTAGCTACAGCTTCGCCACAGTTAGAACAGTTGATACTGGTATAACTTGGATTAACTGCAATTACAGGTACACCATAAACCACACCAAAATACTCTAACCATTCTCGGAACTTACGCCAACTCACGTCATTAATCGACTTAGCTAATTTGTGGTTTCTGACCAGATTACGCACCTGTAAATTTTCCACTGCTACTAGATCGCTAGATCTGATGACGCGCTGGGCTAGCTTACATACCCAGTCGTTACGTCTGCGTGAAACCTTGAGATGCGCCTTACCTAATCTATTCCTGGCTTTAGCACGATTCTTACTCTTTTTGTCGGTTCGAGATAAACGACGCTGCAACCTTTTTAGCTTACGTTCGTCTTTCCTCAAAAACCGAGGATTTTCTACTTTTTCGCCCTTGTTATCAGTATAGAAATGGTTTAAACCAACGTCTAACCCTCGCTGCACTCCTCGGGATTCTTTATCTACTCTCCTGTTTACATCTAATAAAAACTGAGTATAATAGCCGTCACATCTTCTAATTACTCTGACTCGTTTAATTCGTTCGAGTTGATAGAAGTGTAGGTCACGACTTCCCCAAAGCTTGAAAATACCTGCGCGATTACCATCAGTGAACTTTAGATAGCGTCGGCACTCAGAAAGCTTCCAACCACTTGTCTTGTATTCGACTGAAGCTCTGGTTTTAAAAGGTGCAAACTTTGGATATCCAATCCCCCCTTTCTTTCCCCCCTTACCAAGGGGGGCTTGGGGGGATTCTTGGCAATTACGATAAAATCGCTCTACTGATGCCCAGGCTCTTTCAGCATGAGCTTGGCGTGCCATTGAGTTTAACTTTTTTGCCCAAGGAAAATCGGGATTGTCAGCTAAAACTTTGCAGTATTTATACGCCTCATTGCGACTTTTAACTTGTTTGCCCATCCAAGCACGAATAATAGAATTTCGCACAAAACGTCCAGTCCGAATCGCAGCGTCTAACTGCTGGTACTGTTGTTGTGTTCCTTCTAGCTTTGCTTCGTAGACAATCATTTTTATCGTTTCAACTAGACGATAAGATTATATCACACTACGAGCTTACATCACCGCCCTGCAGACGCTTCGTCCGCCGACGTTGCCTTTGGCAACGGCGAATCGCTCCACGCGATTGACGGTGCTTTACGCTCGTTTCGGTAACTATTATTTGGGAGTAATAGAAAAAGCTAATTCAATTGACTATATTGTCTCGGTAAGAGTAGTGATTCGATCGATTACGATCGCTCGGTACAATCAATTATGCGATCGCATAACCATCGATATGTATCCGCAACAACCATTCCATATTGATTTAAAACCATTTGCCCATCAACCACATCACTAAATAAACATTGCCGTCGATATGCACATATGGTTACAAAATACGCCCCCGCCTGGCTGTAATCGGATCGATCGCCTGTGGTGGATGTCGCGATCGCATTTCATTGATTATACTAGCGATCGCCTTTTAGTTGCTGAATTAGATTTTGCGATCGCTTTTTTCTAGATTGAATGAACCTATCCTGCGATCGTCTGTTTGCACGTACTTGTATAATGATCTATTGAGTAAAATATTAAACTATAACTGTTTCCGAATCTGGATTGGGCTTTACTGGCTCAAAGCGTAGTACCATTAGCTGTTCTGGATATAAACCTAAAGATTTGTAGGTACGACCTTGTTTATCGCTAAACTCTACTTCAAAAGCCGTACCATCTGCCAGAATTTCTACGATTGTTCCTACTTGTCCCTGCCAAAGATTTTGTTTGGGAAGGTCAACTTTTAATGCTATTACATCAAATAATTTGATATTCTCGATCGGCATTTTGTCTTTACCTTTATTCACAAAAGAGGATAACAGCTTGTCAGTCTGGGAATTGTAGAATCGTTTTCAATAATCCAACCACTACGAACGATAGCACTTTTGTTTTGCCATTCTATTCTAAAATCCAAAGTATAGCGTTGTCCGAATGCGTCTTGTTCTCTTATTTTCGCTGGATAAATTTTGACCGCGGAATGTGGCGGGGCATATAAACGCGCCTTGGGAAACCCACGAAGACAGCCCCTTGTCAACGTTACACCGTGCTTTTAGCACGGTGTAACGTTGACTGCTTCAAGTAAAATTCGCTGTAACTCAGGTGCATTTTCAACCATCATACCTAAAGTAGATTGGAAAAGTCGTGCTTTGTGTTTACCCGTACTATGCTCAAAATTAAGGGATTATTGCCTTAATTTGCGAATATCGACAACTGCTTGTTCGGCATTGGGAATAAGTCCGATAGAATTTGATTCTTCCATGCAGCTTGAGATTTTCTCAGCGATCGCGCTTGTTAGTCTATTAAGTAGAGTGAAAGTTATTTATGAGTGAAAATGAGATTTATAAAGCGCGATCGCCCGTTGGTACAAATATGAATAACGATCGCATAACCATTGATATGTATCCGCAACAACTATTCCATATTGATTTAAAACCATTCGTCCATCAACAACATCACCAAATATACATTGCCGTCGATATGTGCAAATGGTTACAAAATACGCCCCAGGTTGGCGGTAATCGTATCCTGTTAATCGGATTGACTACCTATGGTGGATGTTGGGGTTATATTTCATAGGTGTTGATGATTGTCAAATAGTTTTTGCTAGAGGCGAAGAGTTCGTTTCTTATAGTGGCAGTCGCCTTAACACCTGTGCAATTGTTGAAAAAAAGTATTTATTAAAGACGAAAGTTTTTCAAAGGATTTGGGTAAGCTAGAGACGAGAATTCTAATTCAGCAACCATTTCACTCTAAGTTGTACTATGTCAAAAAAAGCAGAACGAAAAAAGCGAATCATACGTATTGTTACTCTAATCTCGGCTATAGCATTTTTAGGTTCTGCTGGATTTAATGTAATCCGTATGTTGACTAATCCAGCTCAATCGACTCAAGTATCTACTGAAGCGGAAGATTTGACGCAACAACTTGAAGCGCAAGCACATGGTTACGAGATGGTATTACAACGAGAGCCAGAAAACCAGACCGCGCTTCAAAGTTTGGTAGAAATACGGTTACAAATGAACGATTTTGAGCGTACTGTTGAGCCGTTAGAAACATTAGTTAGGTTGAATCCAGAACAAGAGCAATATGAAACTCTTTTGGCGACGATTAAGCAGCAAGTTGAGCAGAAGGAAGATGGTAGGAAAGATGATAAGGCTACAAGTAATTAGAAATTTTAATTAAGAGCGATTAGCAAACAAATAAATAGTTCGAGTCTATTAATATTTTTTTCATCTGTGTAGTCATAACTTTATCTGACACATATTTAACAAACAGGATTTGAATCAATGTTTGACGGTAAGTCTATTTTAATTACGGGTGGGACAGGCTCTTTCGGTAAACAATTTGTAAAAACAATTCTCAGCCGATATACACCTCAGAAAGTCATTGTTTACTCGCGGGATGAGTTGAAGCAATATGAAATGGCACAGGAATTTAACTCTCCTGTAATGCGTTATTTTATCGGAGATGTGCGCGATCGCGATCGCCTGCGTATGGCTATGCGGGGTGTAGATTATGTCGTCCACGCAGCAGCACTCAAGCATATTCCCGTGGCTGAGTATAACCCGATGGAATGTATTAAAACCAATATTAATGGGGGTAACAATGTCATTGATATGGCAATTGAGCAAGGAGTAGAGAAGGTAATTGCTCTTTCTACGGATAAGGCTGTTAACCCAATTAACCTCTACGGTGCTACTAAGCTAGCTGCTGATAAATTGTTTGTAGCAGCAAATAATATAGTAGGTAGATTGAATACTCGTTTTGCCGTTGTACGCTATGGAAATGTAGTCGGTTCGAGAGGATCGGTAGTACCGTTCTTTCAAAAACTAGTTCGGGAAAAAGCTGCTGAGATACCCATTACTGACCCTCGTATGACTCGTTTTTGGCTGAAACTCCAAGGGGGTGTGGATTTGGTCTTGAAGGGTTTTGAACGGATGTATGGGGGAGAAATCTTTGTACCGAAAATTCCCTCCATGAAAATTACTGACTTAGCAGAAGCTATAGCACCAGGAATACCCACAAGAATTATTGGTATTCGACCAGGGGAAAAACTCCACGAAGTGATGTGTCCTGGGGAATCTTCGCATTTAACTCTGGAGTTTGCCGATCATTATGTGATTACACCTACAATTGAGTACGGTCACACAGTAGATTATACCTCCAATGCTTTGGGTGAAAAAGGAGCACCTGTTTCTGATGGGTTTGAGTATAGCTCTGATAAAAATACAGAGTGGCTCAAAGGTTTTGAACTGCTAGATATGTTGAAGTCATGAGTGATTTTATTCCCTATGGACGACAGGATATCAGCCAAGCAGATGAGGAGTATTACCAGGAAGCAATTTCACTTCCTTTGTACTATGGCTTGACTCAGGAGGATCGCGATAAGGTTGTAGCTTTATTAACAGAGAGGCTGACATGAAAACTGCGATTATTGTTCAGGCGAGAATGACTTCAACTCGTCTCCCTGGCAAAGTATTAAAAAGGGTGTTAGATAAGCCTTTACTAGAGTATCAAATTGAAAGACTAAGACGTGTCAAATTAGCAGATGAAATTGTTATTGCGACAACAGTAAATGATACAGATGAGCCAATTATAGAGCTTTGCGATCGCTTATCAGTTCCTTATTTTCGTGGTTCTGAAGAAGATGTATTAGCTAGGTATCATGGGGCTGCTCAAGAACATTATGCAGATGTGGTAGTGCGGGTTACTTCTGATTGTCCATTAATTGACCCCCAAGTAATAGACAAAGTTATTAATTTTTATACTGAGAATACCGATAAATATGATTATGTCTCTAATTGCTTAAAGCGTACTTATCCGAGGGGAATGGATACAGAAGTTTTCTCGTTAAAAGCATTATATGAATCATTTTTAGAAGCTACAGCACAGCCAGACAGAGAACATGTTACTCCGTTTATTTATAGACATCCAGAACGTTATTGCGTGGGACATGTCGTTTATTCTGAAAATCAAAGTTCACATAGATGGACGGTAGATACTCCAGAAGATTTTGAACTAATTAGAAGAATAATCGAAACTATTTATCCTGAAAAATATGATTTTTCTATTGAGGATTGTTTAAGTTTAATTAAGCAACACCCTAATTGGTCAGCTATTAATTCACACATACAACAAAAAAAATACGATGAATAAATATCCAACAAATGATTTCAATCATAAACAATTGGTATAAAATCTAGCTCAAATGGTATATGTATGACTATTAAAAAATTCAGCAAACAATATAGCGATATTTTTAATATAAAAAGCGTTTTTTTGGAAAATAATGAACATTTATTCCAAGAAAATATTCGTTTAGCACAGTATTATATATCTCAACCACCACGTACTCAATGTAAAAATTGCAACGCATCACTGGATAATATTTTATTTAAAAAGCAAAATATTGACTACTTTCTTTGTGAACGATGTAATCATTTGAATGGTGCATACAAAGACACAGAAGATTTTGTTCGCCATATTTATCTAGATAAGACAACTGGGTATGCAAATAACTATCGTGTAACAGAACAAGAGGCATACTTGTATCGGGTACAGGCTATCTACAAACCCAAGGCAGAATTTATGATTGAATGTCTAAAAGACATACAAGCAAATTATACTCAACTATCATATTGCGATATTGGCTCAGGTTGTGGCTATTTTGTCTATACTTTGATGCGAGATTTTGGCTTACATAAAGTAACTGGTTATGAAGTTTCACCAGAACAAGTTACTTTTGCTAATGAAATATTAGGAGATGAACACATCAAAATTCATCAAATTTCACAATTACACCAAATTATCAAGACTTGTAATCATGATTTAATTTCTATGATTGGGGTATTAGAGCATTTGCGTGAGCCACGGACAATTCTTCAAGCAATCTCGAATAACCCCTCTGTATCTTTTTTATATCTTTCTTTGCCTTTGTTTTCATATAGCGTTTTTTTTGAATTTATTAATCAAGACTGTTTTAACAGACACTTATCAAATGGTCACACTCATCTTTACACATCTAAATCTATTGCTCATTTTTGTAGTGAATTTGGTTTTGACGTGATTGGTGAATGGTACTTTGGTACAGACATAGCAGATAGTTTTCGCTTTATGTCTTTACAAATGAAAAAATTAAAAGGTGAAAAAATTATCAAAGCTTTTTCTGAGAAGTTTATTCCAATAATGGATGATTTACAGGAAGTGATGGATCGTAGTGAATTTTGTTCGGAAATACATATTTTATTGAAGAAAAAGAATAACAGCGATGAAAATACTAATAGGCGGTAGTAATGAAGATATTAATTTTTGGTGCGACTGGAATGCTCGGTCAAGCATTAACGTATGAAGCATTTATTCGTAATATTGATACGGTTGGTATTGCAAGAAGTGGAACAGATATTTGTCTAGATATTCTGAATGAACGAGCATTGAAAGACATTGTTGAATCCATAAAACCTCAAATCATTATCAATGCAGCAGCAATAACTAATCTTACTGAATGTGAAGATAATCCAGGATTAGCATACCTTATTAATAGCCGCGCTGTAAGAATACTAGCTGAAATGTCACGGAAGATTGGAGCTTATTTAATTCAAATTTCTACAGATCACTACTTTGTTGGCGATCGAGATATAAAACACAATGAAACTAGCCCTATACGCTTGGTGAATGAATATGCTAGAAGTAAATATGCTGGAGAAAAGTTCGCTCTTGCTTATCCAAATTCATTAGTAATCCGCACCAATATTGTAGGATTTCGTCATAACAAAGGACAACTAACTTTTGCTGAATGGGTGTTCTCAGCTATAGAGAATAGAGAATCAATAGTTCTTTTCGATGATTTCTTTACTTCTAGTATAGATGTTGCTCAATTTTCTGTAGCGTTATTTAATTTACTAGATAAAGGACTGACTGGAGTAATAAACATAGCTAGTAGAGAAGTTTTTAGTAAAAAAGATTTTATTGAAGCAATTGCTACACAATTAGAATATAAATTATCCAATACAACTACTGGGAGTGTATTCAAAATGAAAAATATTCCGCGTGCTGAAAGTCTTGGTTTAGAGGTTAGAAAGGCAGAAGCTTATTTGGGTTACAAATTACCCACAATGAATGAAGTAGTTACAAAACTAATTTTGGCTTATAAGGAACAATAATGAATAAATATGACACCTTTATCTCTATCAACTCGCGCAGAATTTCTATTAATTCACCTACTTATTTCATAGCTGATATCGCATCAAACCATGATGGAGATTTAGAACGGGCAAAAAAATTAATATATCTTGCTAAGCAGTCAGGAGCAGATGCAGTTAAATTTCAACATTTTAAAGCTAGTGAGATTGTCAGTGACTTTGGGTTTAAAAATTTAGGGAAACAAACTAGTCACCAATCTGCATGGGAAAAACCAGTTTATGACGTATACGAACAATATGAATGTAATCGACAATGGACTGAGGAACTAGCACAAACTGCTAAAGATGTAAGAATAGACTTCCTGACTACGCCTTATGATGCTGAAGCAGTTGCGTTACTCGATTCTTATATTCCCGCGTATAAGATTGGTTCTGGCGATATTACTTGGACTGATTTCATTGAACTAATTGCCAAACAAGGTAAACCTCTCATCATTGCAACTGGTGCATCGAGTATGGAAGATGTTGAGCGAGCTGTCGATGCGGTTTTAACTTACAATCATCAACTAGTATTGATGCAGTGTAACACTAATTATACTGGAAGCTTACAAAATTTTCGTTATATAAATTTGCGTGTACTCCAAAGTTATGCCATTCGTTACCCAAACTTAATTCTTGGGCTTTCAGATCACACCCCAGGTCATAGCACTGTTCTTGGGGCAATTACTTTAGGAGCTAGACTGATTGAGAAACATTTTACCGATGATAATAACCGAGAAGGACCAGATCATGGATTTTCTATGAATCCGCGTACTTGGAATGAAATGGTTGAACGTAGTCGTGAACTCGAATTAGCTTTGGGAAATGGGATCAAACAAATTGAGGATAATGAAACCGAAACGGTGATATTACAGCGACGTTGTTTGCGATTAGTACGCGATATGAAAGCGGGCGAAAAAATTAGTAGTAATAATTTGAAGTGTCTGCGTCCATCTCCAGAAGGTGCTTTAGAGCCTTATCAACTATCTGATATCGAAAATAAAATTTTAGCTGTATCAAAGGCTGCGGATGATGCTCTATATAAAACCGATCTACTTGAAAAAAGATGTTGAAAGGAATCCATACAGGTCTTAGGGCAATAGAAACTGCTGATTTACCTCAGCTACTAGTGTGGCGGAATCGACCAGAGTACCGTCGCTACTTTCGTGAATATCGAGAACTAGGAATGGAACATCAACAGGAATGGTATGAACAAAAGGTGAAGAAAGACGATAAGACTGTCATGTTTGCGATCGTAGAACTGACATGTAATCGCTTGGTGGGTGCTAGCGGTTTGTGTTACATCAATTGGCTGGATAGAAATGCCGATTTTTCTATTTATATTGGAGCTAATAATTTATATATCGATGAAGATTTCGCTTCTGATGCTGCAAAAACAATGATTCATTATGCATTTGAAGAATTAGGTTTACATCGGCTATGGGCTGAGATTTATGATTTTGACGAATCTAAAAAGAATTTATTTGAGGTATTAGGTTTCACACTTGAAGGCTGCCATCGTCAGACTCACTGGGCTGAGAGTAGATGGCATGATTCACTATTTTATAGTTTGCTGGCTGATGAGTACTAATCAAATAAAGCATAGTACAGTCAGTTGATTCACCTTTTTTGATAGAACCGCAATAAATCCAACAAGTGCTAATTGAGAGTTAAAGATACTGACAATTTCTGGGTAATATAAGTTACAGAAGGAGCTTTGGTGTTTAGGCGATCGCTTTACGTTGCTCAAGATATGAAAGCAGGAGATATTTTTACACCAGATAATCTGAGAGCAGTACGTCCTGGATTGGGTTTACCTCCAAAATATTACGATATTTTTCTTGGACAAACAATCAAACGAGATGCTAAAAAGGGTACGCCAGCGTCATGGAATTTACTCAAAGCAAATATGTTTCCATAAACTGAGTATAAAAATAACTGTATAAATAACACTGCTCTCTTACAGCCAATAATCTTTTATAGGAAAGGACTACAGCAATGACTGGAATCAAAAAAATAATGTTTTTTTCTCCCTATGCATGGTGGCTAGTTCATAGCCAAGTTGATGCAGTTGTTGCGACAGCATTAAGATTGCGGAATTGTGACGTTTTTCTAGTTGGTTGTGATGGAGTGTACCAAAATTGCAATCTCGCACATCTTGCTACTCATGTTGGCTATAAGTATGCTGATGCTTGTCAAGCTTGTTCGCAAACTAGTAAACAGTTCTTTGACAGATCTTTTAATTTACCTTATTTACAGTTACGCGATTATATAACAGATAATGACTATAACCTTGCTAATAAATGGTTAGAAAGTATTGGACAACAAGATTACAAAAATGCTGTATATTTGGATTTGCCAATTGGTAAATGGGTGACTTCATCTATTTACACTTACTTTAGAATTTCTTCTGACACCGAACTTTCTAGACCAGAAGTTAGAAAAGTTCACAAACAATATTTAATTGATGGTCTGATTACTTATAATGCTATTTCAAGATTACTAGACACTTATAAGCCCACTAATTTATTTTTATTTAATGGTCGCTTTGCACCCTATAGCGTAGCACTTGAGGCTGCGCGGAAGCGAGAAATTGATATTATAACTCATGAAAGAGGATTTATATCGGATAGCTTTGCTTTTTTTGATAACTCTAGTTGTTTAAGCCCGAAGACACCACTCGATTGCGTTAACACTTGGCAAAATATTCCTCTAACTAAGCCAGAAATTTCACAAGTCAAACAATATTTTGTTGGGCGGGAATATGGTGATAATCTCAGTTGGCCATCTTTTTATGACTTCAATTCAAATCATACTAATATTCGTCTCAAACTAAGAATTCCATTAGATTCAAAAATAGTTACGGTCTTTACATCAAGCGAAGATGAACTAGCAATGTCTGAAGATTATAAGTTGATTACAAATCAGCTTGATATGATTGACAACCTAATGGAAATATTTAAGGATAGGGATGAATATTTAGTAATTCGTCATCATCCTCTTATAGGAGGCTCAGGAAGTAAGACATTCCAATCCCTTGTGGCACATGAATTTTTGTCGAGAGCTTATCAGCAAGCACTTTCCGCTCCTGAAAATGTGCGGATTATAATGCCTTCTGAGCAGCTAACCTCTTACGCTCTTTTATGGCATACTGACGCAGCAATCGCTTTCTTCAGTACTGTAGCACTTGAGGCAGTAGCTAGAGGTGTCTCGACAGCAACATTTAAGCTATCTCGATATCGAGGCGCAATAAAGTATGCATTTGAAGATACTAGTAAAAAGTCTCTAAGAGGGCTAGTAGATAAGTTACTATCTGCATCTTCTAAACCAACCGTAGAAGATTTGACCAAATTATATCGCTTCACTCATGCTTATTTCTTTAAATTTTCAACCAAATTGCGCTCTATTGGCATCAAAGACTATCATTTCCCCGATCTAAAAGTTAAAACCTCAGATGATTTAAAACCTGGTGTCGATCCTGTTTTAGATAGAATTTGCAATAGACTAATACATAACAGTTCTATCTACGATGTACCTAACGATGAGCGTAAAAATAACTCCAATTTTGAGGAGTTAAATTTCTTTAACAACGAATTGATAGAGATAGAAGAATATCGTCAAACAATTAACTCTCAAACCTTAGACAGCAACTTTCTCTCAGTCAAACCTTCAGTAGCTATTATTCGTTTAAATTATACAAACATTCAACAGACTAACAACCAGTGTTTACAAGTCTGGAAAAATCAATCTCGGCATCAAAATCTGATTGTTTATGATTGTAATAATTTAGATTGGTATGACTACCAAGGCATTATAGGCTCAATTATTCATACTATTTCCACTGCTGAAGAAGAATACATTCTTATTACTAACGATTATATTCAGTATGATGAATCTTTTATTTCATCGGCTTTAGATGCTCTTTTGACAGAAGAGCAACAAGAAATTGCTGGAGTTTTATTTGGAGCTTGGATTGCGTCTTCTAGTCGAATCGATCGACAAATTTTTACTGAGCGTGTACCCGCAAAAACTTATTCAGAAGCAATTGAAATTTTACCATTACTAAAATTTCCTCAAAGTCTGCTTTCTTTTGGATTAATTCGCAAAGATTTACTGTTACAGTTTTTAACGTCTGTCAAGTCTATATCTACTTTGGATGAAGCTGCTGCAAATATGTTTAGTCTTTTCCAGCAGCAAGCTATACATAGGGTAGAACTGCCAATGTTAATTATTCAGCAGTTAGATACTGAGTTGACTCAAGATGTTCAGCTAAAAAATCAATCTCCTGAAAATTGTTTGCCATCAAAACAATTAGACACTAATGGTTCGTTCGATCGAAATCGACATATCCTTTTATATACAGATGATCCAAGTATTTATGGAGTTGGGCAATATAATCATACAGTTCTTTGTGGATTAGCGAGATTAGGCTACAAAGTGACTTGTGTACAGAGCAAAGTATCTAATTTGCTGATTCAAGAACGGCAACAGTTAGGGATTCAACACTTGTGGCTCAATTATGATACTCATAAAGAGTTTGGACGCACCCTAACAAGCACATCTGATGCTCGAAATATTTTCGATGCTCTAAAACCTGACCTAGTTATTTTTAGTGATTGCTGCCCGTTATCCAATTTAGCTGCTAAAAAAGTGGCTAATCAGATGTGTATACCATACATTATCGTCGATGGATGTGCTGCACCCTATTTAGCGGAGCGATTTGCCGTATTCTTGAAAGAATTAGAGACAATTCATATTCAGGCACGAGCAGTCATTACTGTCTCAACAGAGAACTTGAATTTATTACACCAGTTATTCAAGCTACCAAAAGATAAAGGGCAAGTCATTTATCACGGACGACCAGCGCAGTATTTCACTCCTCGTAATTTAACGGTTCGCGATCGCCTACGTCAAGAATATGCTATTCCTGCAAACGCAGTAATTTGTTTTACAGCTGCTCGCTTGGATGCAGGAAAAGGTTATCAGCATCAGATAGCAGCAATCAAGCAACTTATGCAAAATGAATCATGGCATAACCTCTATTTTGTATGGGCTGGTGATGGTGTTTTAGAAGCACAACTCAAACAAGCTATCGAACAATTAAAGATTAGCAATCAAGTCAAACTTTTGGGAAAATGCACAAACATTAAAGAATGGCTGGATGCATCTGATATTTTTATTTTACCTTCAGAATTTGAATCATTTGGATTAGCAATTGTAGAGGCAATGGCAAAAGGATTACCAGTTATTGCTTCTGCTGTAGGCGGGATAACAGAAGTACTTGGAGATACGGGAAAACTTATCTCTGACCCAAAAATTGAGCCACAAGCAACTGTTGAAGAAATGGCAACAACAATTCAGTCTTGGTCAGTAAATCCAGAATTGCGTCATTCAATTGGTATGGCTGGTAAAAAGCGTGCAGAAAAAATGTTTAGGGAAGAACGAATGATCGAACAAACTGTGGAAGTAGTAGAATGCACACTATCGCCACTAAGAAATCAAGTTTCATCTTCTGGCGCAAATATGCCTCTTGTCTCTGTCATTATTTCCTGTTACAACCTAGCTCAGTTTTTACCAGAAACAGTGGCAAGTGTCATTGCTCAGACATATGAAAACTGGGAAATCATTATTGTTAACGATGGGAGTACAGACAATACCAGTGAAGTCGCGCAAAAATTGATATCAACTTATTTCAATAAGAAGATACGACTTGTTGAGAAAGAAAATGGTGGTCCTGCTAGTGCTAGAAATACTGGTATCAGAACATCGAATGGTGAATATATACTTCCATTAGATGCAGATGACAAGTTAAGTTCAACAGCAATTTACCATCTGATAAATGTGGCTTCAAATCAAGATGAACTTACCGTGGTATTTGGCTCCTATCAAATGTTTGGAGTCGAAAACAAACTCATTATTAGCGCAGACTTGTTTTCAGAAGAGAAATTGAAGCGATTTGACATGCTTCACAATTCTTCACTCTATTCTAAGAAAGTTTGGGATTTAATTGAAGGTTACAAAGAAGATCCTGCTTTAATTGGTTACGAAGATTGGGAGTTTTGGATTAATTGCTTAAAACATAAAATTAGTTTTTGTGGCTTAAGAGAAGTAGTAATCTATTATAGAACAAGAAACTTTGAAACAACTGGAACCAAAGCTTTTGCTCAACATCATAATAAGTTTTCGCTAATTGTTAATTACAATTCTGAACTTTTTAATCCCACAATAGTCAAAGAGTCAGAAAATCTGTTGCTTTCCTTTGGTTTAATAAAGAAAGATAATAAACCTGACAATGAATTAGAACAAATTTTATCTCAGATAACCGATTTAGTTAATCGGTATCAGCAAAAAAGATGCGATCGCTTAACAATAGCTAGCCTTCGTCAACTTCGCCAGAAATTTTCAGAAAAAATACTCAATTTACCAACAGAACAATTAATTTGTGATTACTGTTCATATTTAGGTAACGCACATCAAAATTGGCAAAATACTGGTTTTATAAATGAGACTCTGACTGAGCAAGAGCAAAATTTTGTGAACACCTTATCAGTCCATATTTCCAAAGGTTTTGATGAGCCAAGGGCTATTCAATACCTTCTGGTAGCAATGCTATATCAACGTGCTGACCAGTTACCATTACAACCTGACTTGACTCATATTTCTCAATGGTTACTACAAGATTATCTAAAATACATATTTAAATTTCCTTGCCTATTTCAAGAAATTGGAGAGGCAGATAATTACTATCGCTATTTATATCAATGGTTAGATTACTTGCAAGAAAATATATCTAATAATCCAGAATCAGCATTATGGCAGTATATAGCTAAGTTTTTCCTGCAAACTGCCAACTTCATCTCTCTATACTTCACTACAGAAAATGTAAAAGACATTTATACCAAACGTGCTAATATCATCGAACTTGCCTTGAAAATTCAAGGTTGCCAAATCGACTACGACTTTCCAGAACGTCCTGTAGAACGTAAAAAAATTCGTCTAGGAATCCTTGCTGCCCATTTTCAACCCAGTACAGAAACCTTTCACACACTACCAGCATATAAACATTTAGATTGGAATAATTTTGAAATTATTCTCTTTACCGCAAGCTCAAATAATAGTCGCTTAGAGCGTTATTGTGCAGGTCATGCAGATGCTTTAGTCACTTTACCTTCAGACTTACAAAGTCAGGTACAAACAATTCGTGATGCAAATCTCGATATTCTCTTAATCGCAACAAACGTTACAGCAGTCACAAATCAGATTACATTACTTGCCTTGCATCGACTAGCACGGGTACAGGTGACATTTGGTTCCTGTCCCACAACAACGGGTATCCGCAACATTGACTACTTTATCTCTGGTAGTTTGTCAGAACCTGCATCGAATGCACGAGAGCATTATCGGGAGAAGTTAGTAACTCTTGATGGAGTAGGTTACTGTTTTGATTACCTTTCTGAATTAGAGACTCCCACAATCAAACCCAATCGGGAAAACTGGGGTGCAACAGAAAAAACTGTTGTATTTACTTCAGGAGCTAATTGCTACAAGATAATTCCAGAACTGAGGGAAACTTGGGCAAAAATTCTTGCTGCCGTACCTGATTCAATTCTCGTTTTATATCCATTTTCCCCTAGCTGGAGCAATTCTTATCCAGCTACTGCTTTTCTTAACCAAATGCATACAGTCTTGGCTAAGTATGATGTGGATAAAACTCGTCTCATTGTTTTAGATACGTTACCCAGTCGTGCTGATGTTAAAGAAGTTTTAAAGCTAGCTGATGTTTATTTGGACTCCTATCGCCATTCAGGTGGTCATTCTCTTGTTGACGCTTTAGAAGTAGGATTACCAACTGTAGTTTTGGAAGGAAGTGCTTTAAGAGCTAGACATGGGACTGCTTACTTACGGCAAATTCAGATACTTGACTTAATAACAGATAACGAGATTGATTATATTAAGTTAGCAGTAGAACTCGGAACTAACCCTGAATTAAGAAAGCAAAAAAGCGATCGCATCTTTCAAAAAATGCAGCAAAACCCCAGCTTCTTAGACAGTCGCTCTTACTCTGCTCAAATGGGTGCTTTATTCCAACAATTATTCCAAAAATACCAAGCAGATGCTCTTGCCGACCAACTTAGATTAAGAGATGTTAACTTAGTTATGTTCCCAGACTGGCATCAATCGGAGGAATCTCTCTATGAAGATTTTGCCAATGTCTTGAAAACCATGTCTAGTAATCCCGATAAAAGTCGGATGACGCTACTTATAGATACCGATGGGATCGATGGGGAAGATGCCAACTGGCTATTTTCTAGCGTGGCGATGAATTTATTGATGGAAGAAGCAGTAGATATTGCCGATGATTTAGAAGTTTCTTTACTCGACGATCTAAGCGAAAATGAATGGGAACTTCTTTTATCTCTTATGCAAGGAAGAATTAGTTTAGAGAATGAAAACCAAAATGCGATCGCCAAAGCTAAAGCGCAATCTCTGAAGGTATATAGCTAATTTTTCCACTTGCGATCGCTGCTGTTACTAACTGCGAGCGATCGCATGATACGTAGGTTGGATTGCAATATTGTTCGGTTAAGCCCCCCAGCCCCCAAAATTTGGGGGAGTAAGATTCGTTAAAGTCCCTCAGAATTGGGGAGCCAGTCCGTTGCGGAGGTTCACGGACAACGCGAAGCTTGTGCTTTAGCATAAACCACGATAGGTAGCGAGTCCTCTAGGATACTTTGCCCTCCGTTGTAGAAACTGGCGTGGATTTGGAAGGGACGAACGAAATAACTTAAAAGACTAACCGAACAGTATTGGGATAGATACTGATGGTATTGATTAATATTGATGGGGAAGATGCCAATTGGTTATTCTCAAGCATGGTGATGAAATAGCCCTAGCAACAAAACACCTCGAATACTTACGCAAAAATTTCCGCTAAATCAACAATTAATCCTGGCAAAATATCTTCCCCAGATAGACTAATCGGACTTGATAACAATTGTTTATCCTGTCCTTGACGATATATTTCTACTTGCTTTTCGTCAGGATTTATTAACCACCCTAACCTAACACCACAAGCCATATATTCTGACATCTTTTGCTGTAACTCCAGTATTTCATCGGTAGGAGACATTAATTCAATTACAAAATCGGGATCTATAGGGGCAAAACTACGCTTTTGTTTATCTGTTAATGCGTTCCATTTGGCGATCGCAATCCAGCTAACGTCAGGAGAGCGTATTGCCCCGTTAGATAGTTTAAATCCAGTAGAAGAATCAAATGCCACTCCTAATAAAGTCTGACTATTCCAATACCAAACTTGAGAAGACAAACTTAGATTGAACTTACCACTTTGACTTCCTGTAGGAGACATAATAATTAACTGTCCTCGGGCATTGGTTTCTAATTTAGCTTCGGGATTTTCTCTACATAACTGTTCCAAAACTTCGTCTGTGATCTTCTCAGTTAAAGATTTAAGGCTTAAAGCAACCATGATTTTGAGTTAACTTCTTAAACATTCTCCATTTTATAGCGTAGTCATGGTGAATGAGATTTTGTGGCGATCGCGCTATAGAGAATTAACATAATTACTCCACATTTGCTGATAAGCTTGTTCCATCTCCAGAGCAAATTGTTTACCATTCCACAAAGGTGCTGTTTGTTTAGATTTTTTTAGCTTCCAGGTAACTTCTTCCCGCAAAGCTTTGTCTTTGCCTAAGCGAATACCCCAGTCTAAATATTCTTCTTCTGTCCAAGCAATACCCTCTTCAACTTCCACATTACGTAAGAAAGTATAACTATTGCGTGCTGCAAATTGTTCTCCGACTCTTGTTACTAA
Organism: Waterburya sp.; assembly: GCA_965214815.1. GTDB lineage: Bacteria > Cyanobacteriota > Cyanobacteriia > Cyanobacteriales > Xenococcaceae > Waterburya. Next base: position 3,730,472 of record CBDCCL010000002.1, on the reverse strand, counting down.
CGGGATACCCATCCAGAGAAGTTCTAAAGTAGTAGTCGCACCATTATAGGGATAAGTGTCTAAAGCTATATCGGCGATTTGTAAATTGGCTCGATGCATATATTCATTAGGATCTTTCGGTAAAAACCTTAATCGTTCTAAATCTACCCCTTCTTCTTCGGCTAGTTGAGAAAACAATTGCTTAACTGACTTTTCATCGCTAATTCCCTTAATTAGTAAATAGCTATTGGCAACCTCTTTAATAATCCGCATTTGTAGACGAATAGTTGCTGGATGACGTTTACACCCAGCATGGGAACTTAAATAAATTACAGCATCGTGAGGAATGCCTAAATCATCTCTACGCAGGGTTGGTATGCCAATTTCAAATCCATCTACTGCTAAATAAGTATTAGGTAAACGCCATAATTTTTCTGTATAGTGATCTTGAGCATTTTCTGGTAAGACATAAGGGTCAGCGATAAAATAATCAACTGTAGGCAAGCCAGATGCATCAAATCCTAGCCAAGTAACCTGCACTGGTGCAGGCTTGAGAGCCATTATTCGACAAGTCATACTTCTCGTTATGCTATCGAGATCGACTAAAATATCGATTTCATCTTCTCTAATTTGTTGGGCTGTGGACTGATAATCTCTTTTAAAATTACGAATGAAATCGACTTTTTGTTTATACCAAATTTCAGTTATTTCATCTTCAAATTCACCACCTAAATATATGGCTGTTTGGAATCTTTCTCGATTGTGATAATGAACTAGCCAACGAGCTAACCAACCAACTGAATGCTTTCTAAAAGTATGAGCAATATAGCCAATTCTTAATGGTTTCTTTGGATTTATTACCAGTGATGAATTATTACGATCGGAATTAGACTGATGAGTCGAAACGGGAATTTGATTAGAGAAATTTTGGTGAAACAATAAAGATGTTTGATTTTGAAACCAGCGATTCTCTGCTAGGTCATCTTGAATATATAACCAAGGAAGTGGCAAACTAATTAAAACATTCTTAACAATTGGTTCTACTTCGTTAGTTTGACGATCGATTATCTCTTTTAATAGTTCTCTATGGCGTTGAACTATTAATTCAATTTTTTGCCAGTTGCCACTTGTTATTAAAGTATATAATATGTGATAATTGCCCAATAATTTTGTAGACAAATTTTGACAGTTATTATAAATGTTATGCGCTATTTCTAAAACTTGTGGATAATTTTGTATTCGAGCATATAAATGTATTTGTTCGTTTAATAAAAATAAGTTGTTTGGCTGTAGCTCTAAGCACAACTTCATAAGTTCAATAGCAAAGAATACTTTCCCTTCTTGGTTAGCCATTCTCAGCGCGATTGGCACGGCAGCATCAATAAAGGTTTTAGAAGAAATATGAACTAAACTTGCCTTAGCAAAAGCTACTGTTTCGGCTACTGTAAATCCTAGAGCTTGCTTTAAAACCTGTAGAAGTAGCTCTGGATTTACTGAACTTTTAGGACTTTGTTGAAGTAGTTCGATTACTTGCCAATCTTCTAGTTTTTCTGGCGTAAAAATATTAAGATTGATTTCTAATTTAATTAACTCTAATAAATTATCAATTAAGTGAGGAGCGATTTCGTGAATATGCCCTCTAATAAGCCAGCTTTTTTGATAATTTCCTAAAGATTTTTGTCGTTGCGCTTCGGTTGATAAAATATCCAACAATCCTTGAATTAGCTCATCTGTTTCTTCTTCAATTCCTTGAGTCATGGCAAATAGCCACGTACTTTGAGCTTCTTCTTCTTGTTCTTGAAGTAGATAAGCTAATCCTAAGTGCCAATAATAATCGTAATTATCTGGTTCTGTTTCTAAAGCCTCTTCGTAACAGTTAGCAACTGCTGAGTAATCTTGCTTAAGTAAATGTTCGTAGGCTGCTTCTTTCCAGGCTGTAGTCATTGTTTTAAAGCTATATTAATTAAAATATAAATTTAATCAATTACTAACCTGTTCAATTAATAATGTCAATTAGGGGCGAACGGTGAAACAGCGCAGTGGACGGGCTTCCCAACTTGAAGTGGTATCTTCTATGATTGTCGAATCCAAAAGACCGTTAGCCATTACGGGATTAGTGAGATTATGTTCCTACCTGTTGGGGTGGTTTAACATTTACCTTACCGTTATGATCGATAGTTACTTCTGCGCCTAATTTTTTTAGCTTACCGAGGATATAATTTTGGGTTTTGCGATCTTTGGTTGAAGATAAAGCAGTCATCCAAGCTCCAATTTGTGATTTAGTGGGGTCGGGATTGCTGGCTAGGAAATTGGCTGTTCGATTGAAGTTTTCAGCTACCTCGTTGCCCAAATCATCCTCACGCGCTCTTGCCCATTCTGCTGCTTTTTTATAAGAATGTTTGGCAGCTTCTAAATCACCCAAAAACAAAATTTCATCAGTGGCTTTATATGTCCAAAGATAGAAAGGATAGCTAGGATGTTGTGGCGTAATTACCTGTAAGCCTCGCTCGATTAGTTCTACTGTTCTTTCTGGTCTAGCTGCAAACAAAGAATTGGCTGAAGAAATCGCAAAATAAGATTGTACGAAATGAGGATCGTGTTTGACGATTGCTTCAAAATAGTCTGTGACGACAGAGTATCCTGTTACTTCTCTTGCTTCAGTATCACCAAAATATTGAATAAATCCCAAAAAAGCTAGGTCGGAAAACAAATTTCCGCAACCAAAGCTAGGTGTTTTTTTTTGTAAACTTGCTTGAACTTTTTGTTGCTTTTCTTGTTGAATATAATTTTTATACGTTAAAGAATTGGTTTGTTTATTTAAAGCTTGTTGTTGTAAAAAAATAATAGCAGTTAGAGCAGCTATTCCTGTCAAAAGATTAATTACTAATTTGTTGGTAAAATTTAACATACATAAATTAATCTGATAAATAATTTTTACTTAAGTTTGAAACCATCATTTGTGCAAGAACCAGCAAGAGAATTAGGTGCTTCTACAACTTCTCCCAAACTTTTCCCCATACACAAGGCAAGTTGATAAGAACCTGCATTGAAATAGACTCCAAGAGCGTAGTCGCGAACTCGATCTTCGTTAGCATCAATTGCCGTGGCTCGTTGCTTAAATAAAGAATTGGTAACAGTGTCTGGAGCAGGATAGTTATAGTATTCAGGAGTAAACATATCGTTTGCAGATAATTGAGTTAAGGTATTAGCAAAAGTCTTATGTTCAAAATGATAAGCTTGTTGAGCGCGTCCTACTGTTCCTAAATTAATTTTAGCTTCTGTTTCACGAGCTTTTCCTACTTGATTGATAAAGCTAGGTAAGGCTACGGCGGATAAGATACCGATGATAATCATTACTACTAATAGCTCTACTAAAGTAAAGCCTGATTGTTGACGATTGCTTCTATATTTTAATAATAAAAAATATACATTTTGAGTATTCACTATTTTATAGTTTTAAAAAAATTAAACTAATATTAAATTTTTATTTAAGTTTCGTGATAGTAGTGTATTTACTACTTATTAAGTGAATTTTAAAATATTGGCTTTATTGATGTAAGAGCTATCTAACTAAAAAACAGGCTCTCTTTGCCTGTTTTTATGAGTTAAATTAAACTAAATTTAGGCTATTAGTTAAGTACAGCACCACTAGTACAAGCAGTACCATTAGCATTAGCACCAACAGCACCATCTACAGCGTCAGATTGACAGACAACAGTACTGTAAGCACCAGCATCATAATTGATACCACCTGCATAGTTTCTTACACCATCATTAACACCATCAAGTGTCGATGTTGTGACTTGAGCATCTGTACCACCGTTAGCAGCAATAGTATAAGAGTAGTATTCGGGATCTACTACTACTCCAAGTGGATTGCCAGCTTGTTCTATGTCAGTACCGCCGGCAAATGTTTGTCTTTCAAAATGGAAACCTTGTTGCGCTCGGTTAACAGCACCTACGGTAGTTTTTGCTTCAGATTCACGAGCTTTACCAACTTGTCCTAAGAGGTTGGGTAGAGCAACAGCAGCCAAGACACCGATGATGATTACAACTACTAATAGTTCGATTAATGTAAAACCTTTTTCGTTATTTTCTGCTTTCTTTTTATTGAGATGTTGTAAATATCTTGCAGTAAATACTTTATTCATTTGATATATCCTTCGATTTATAAGAGTATGTTTGTGTGTTCGTTTAGGTTTTTGTTTTCCTATTTAGAAATTACCCAATATATCGACAAAACATATCATCTGACAAAACTTTTTTTTAGGTATTGTTGCTAGTTATTATTGATTTTATAGGTGCGATCTAGATCACATTTTTGATGTGTATTTTGCCCCCCTACCCCCCAAGGAAAGAGGGGAATAGGTTAACGGTATATGGTGTTAATAGTTAGTTAAGGCGATCGCTGTAGTGGATGTTGTCCCATGCGATCGCGTTATTTAGTAAGCAATTAAACTAAAAGTCCCCCATACTTGGGGGATATAGGGGGCGATAGATGAGATCGCACTAATATCTGTCGGGGGTCGCGATCGCATCTATCAAAAAAACTTAAATTCTTGACGGGCGATCGCCAGATATGGTTTAATTAAAAAAGAAAGTTTCATAATGGAAGTGGTGAGGTCTATCAACAAGCGCAACTATTCCCATTATGAAAATAATTTTAACAGAACCAGCGATCGCTAGTCAAGCTTAAATCTAATTTTTTTTGTCGCTCGTATGTAGCTTAAAATTCAACAAAAGCAAGCGATTGCATCCATAGGCTATTGAAAGAGCGATCGCTCAATCCCGATTAATTCTTTTTAATTCGACTAATAAAGCACTGAAGATTGAGTTTTAAGATCTTCAGAGAAAGCTTGCCAGTCTAAACCGTCACAAAACTGTACGATTAGTTCGCAGGCTCTAATAAGATCTATAACTATTTCTCGATCTCTGTTCATAGATAACCTGGGAATTACCGAGAATATTTTGCTTGCGTATCCAGTTATGACTTTGTTGAACCGCCTTTTTAGTAACCAGATCGACAGGGCGATTAAATAGCATACTTAATTGCTCTTCAATAGCATCTAGATCGAAAAAAGCGATTGAACTTCCTTCATCGAAGCTTACCAAAATATCTATATCGCTTCGAGCATTAAAATCGTCCCTCAAAACCGAACCAAATAGAGCAAGCTCAATAATTTTCCACTGTTGGCAAATCTCTTTTAGTTGCTCAGGCTCGATCTTCAAACGTTGATAAAGGTTATTAAGCTGCATCATCATACAACAACTATAAATTGCGATCGCCTTAATTTTAGTTTCTTAGATAATTATCGAGCAAGCAAATAAGCCAAAACCCCCATAAGTCTGAACAGTTTCTACCAATAGAAACATTGCATCTATCAAAAAAACTTGAATTCTTGACGGGCGATCGCCCGTCAAGCTTAAATCTAATTTTTTTTGTTTTACAAATGTAGTGTTAGGTTAAGATATAGAAGTAGAAGCTTGAATTACGCTCCAAATAGAAGCGATCGCTAAGATCTACAGCGGTCTATAATTTCCAACATAAAAAGCCCACCTGTGGAAATTTTAAGCACCATATACCAGGAGTAATAGGCGATAGGCTTTTGATTTTACGCTCGATCTTAGATCGGTCGAATGCTTCAACAGGTAGAGCATTTAGGGTAAAAATATTAATAGTTAATAAAATAAGAGATAGTTGCTTTTTCACCTGAAACAGCCTTAGTTTAAAAGATAAGGTTCGGTCATTATGTAGTTTTGAGTATAGGATAGTTGTTTATATTTATCTGCGATCGATATCACTTACCAAAGGTTATAGTCGTACAAAGTTATGTTTGGACAAAATTTAGCTATCTGCTCGTAAGGATGAAGGATGAAGGATGAAGGATGAATTTACACTCTCAACCACAATGTCTATAGCGTATATGCGTAACGCTATAGTTGTTAAATTCCAACAGCGATCGCACTTATCCCAGATGAGTTAACACCTGGGAAGTAATTTAGCTAAAGAACAGGCATACTAAGAAAAAAGCAGTTTAACAAAAGACATGGCTGTCGAGATCTGCTGCATGAACGTTTTCTACCAGTGCAATAATAGAATCGCTGTTGGCTGAGTCTAGAATCAAAGCTCCTCTACCATCTTCATCATCAACAATCGCAAGTTGACCGAAACTCAATGAATCGGAAAGTTGAAAGCGATCGCGATTAGGGGCAAAATCGGCAATAACGTCATGTACGTCAAAAGACTCTAGTACAAAGGTATTACGACCGCGACCACCGATAAGCGTGTCATTACCAGCACCACCAACAAGGACATCTTTACCATTATCACCCTGAAGAAGATCGTCACCTGTCCCACCATCGAGAGTATCCTTACCCCTACCGCCGATTAAAGTATCGTGACCTTCATTACCAAAGATCTCATCTTTGCCTTCATTACCTTCAAGAGAGTCATTACCAGCACCCCCTGTAATAACATCGCCTCCTTTACCTCCAAAAATAGTATCATTACCGCCGTTACCATTTAAACTATCGCGACCAGCAAAGCCAAAGATTAGCTCATCGTGGTCTGTACCGTCGATCTGGTCTTTACCCTTAGTACCTTCTAAAACATTGTTTGGATTTTGCGGATCGGGTTGTTCGCCATCAGCATTCTGAACTTCAAAAGCACCGATATCTGTAGCATCTCCTACAGTGCGATCGAATCCTTCTCCTCTTTGGTCGGTTTCTAAATTCTCAGGATTACTACCGGCATCAATTGCAGGAGAACTATCTAGCAAAGCTTGAGTAGGAGTAGAACCACCGTTGTCTTGTAGTTCTCCCAATAGTGGATCGATCGGATTTTCAGCAGTACCAACAAGATCGCTTTCATTGTTGAAACCACTGCTTCCATTACTGTTGCCGATTAAATTATTACCCTCGCTAACAAAAGTACCGACTACATTATTTTGTTCTGACGTTCCTGCGGTTATTAAGTTGTTGGCAATTATGGAACTATTGACGATGAACGTACTTTCTTGATCATTGAATATCGCTGATTCCAAACCACTAATATTGTTAGCTACAGTACTGTTAGTTAATTCTAGTTCGCCACCATTAAGATTAGAAATAGCACTGATACCGACATTATTATTATTATTTCCAATTGTACTGTTCAATATTAGACTAGAGCCAAGATTTAAAATAGCTCCACTACTACTATCATTGTTTGAGACGAGGCTATTCTGAATTTCAAATCGACTACCATTGTCATTATAAATAGCTCCACCATTAGCAGCGTCATTATCTCGAACAGCCGAATTAAACAAGAGTAAACTCTCGCGGTTGAGTATCCCACCACCATTGATGTCTGGTTGAGTACCAGCGACATCAGAATTTCCATTGGCGATAGTTAGTTCACTTATTGATACATCAGCCTGATTGTTAGCATCACCATCATCAATTAGTAAAACACGAGACTCATTATTACCGCTAATAGTTAAGTTACTTGCACCCAACCCGCTTATAATCAAACTTTTATCAACTACCAGTTCGCCTTGACTAAGAACAATTGAACCACCACTAAGATCGGAGTTAAAGGTAATTGTATCTCCTGCTTCAGCAAGTGCGATCGCCTCTCTTAAAGAAAGATCTTCTGCACTAAAGTCACCATCGTTTTCGTCTTCTAAGATAGAGACAACCAGATCGGTAGGAGTTTCTCCTCCGTCACCATCTTGAACTTCAAAAGCACCAATGTCTGTAGCTTCGCCGACAGTGCGATCGAATCCTGTTCCTCTTTGGTCTGTTTCTAAATTGCTAGGATTACTACCAGCATCTATGGCAGGTGAACCATCTAAAAGAGCGATCGTCGGAGTAGGACCACCATTATCTTGTAATTCACCCAGTAGCGCATCGATAGAATTATCTATCAAGTTATCTGTTATAAATACATCTGGTTCACCTACAATGTCGCTATCTTGAGCATTAACCAAATTTCCAGGAAGGTCTAAAGACGAGATGCTGTCGCCACCAATCAGATTATTACCACCACTGGTAATATTAGATTCTAAATCATTGTTGTTAATGTTCCCTGCAACAATGGTACTAATAATTGTCGCTTCACCATCATTAGTAACTTCATTGTAAATACCGCCAAGATTACCACTAACAGTACTGTTGCTTACAGTCAAAGTTCCGTTATTAGAGATGCCACCGCCTGAAGCACGCGCATTAACACTATTATTGGCGATCGTGCTTTGATTAATCGTCGCCGTACCAGCATTAGAAATTCCTCCACCTGAACTGCGACGTTGAGCCTCGTTATTGTAGATAGCCGAGTTATTAACGGTCAATGTACCTTCAGAATAAATTCCTCCACCGCTAAGATCGGCAGTGTTATCGCGGATGACAGCGTTGTTAATTTCTAAATTTTCCGTATTAAATATACCTGCACCAGATGGGTTCTCAGCGTTATTTACAAAAGCACCACCTCCAGCGATGGTTAAGTCGTTAATTACAACTTGTGACTCTGTATCAGAATTATCATTAATATTGAAGACGCGAATACCATCGAAAAAATTATCTAAACCGCCTCCATCAATAAGGATATTTTCTGCACCCAAACCTTGAATAGTCAGGCTTTTATCGATCGCCAATTCACCCAAAGCTAGGGTAATTGTGCCACCGCTGAGATTGGAATCAAAGGCAATGGTTTCGCCTGATTCGGCAAGTGCGATCGCTTCTCTTAAAGATAGATCTCCTGTACTAAAATCACCATCGTTTTCATCTTCTAAAATTGAAACTATAAACTCTTCATTCATTTTTATTCTCCAAAATTTCAACAGTAAACTTGCCTACTGAATTTCAATAGAACTTATTGAAGTTATTATCTGTAGCTGTAATTGCCTGGCTACCGTAGCGCGCTAATAGTTAAAAAATGCCAAGTAAAGATAAGTTTTATTTGGAATTGTCAGCAGTCTATTTTGTTCGGCTAAGTTCGATAAAATTGCCATCAATATTTACGAACATTTTGATTGTAGAGCAGATTGGTATTTTTAAACTCGATAAGACTATAAATTTTTAGTAAAGTAAATCTAAATGTATAAAGTTTTGATGAACTAATCGACCCTGTAAAGTTATATAGCAATCCCAGGTCATTCATGAAAATATTTTTTTAATAAACCACGGAGGCACAGAGGACACAGAGGTCAGAAAGAAGAGAGTTTTTCACAATTCATTTAGGATTGCTATATGCTGAAAATTACCGACACAATAATTATTTAGCGATCTGTAATAATCTATATGAAGCCAAATATCGAAGCTATTTCCGCAATGCCAAGCGAGGGACAAGCAACCCACTTACTGGTAGTGCTACATGGCTGGGGGGCTAACGATCGAGATTTTGTCCCCTTTGCTAAGGTATTAAACTTCCCAGGCTTTGGCTATTTTTTTCCCAATGCGCCCTTCGATCATTTTCAAGTGCCAGGAGGGAAAGCTTGGTATGCTTTAGAAAATAAAGACTTTGCTGGTTTGGCTGAAAGTCGCCAGCTATTAACTCAATGGTTAACTTCCCTGGAGGCTTCTACAGGTGTACCTCTAGAAAGAACGGTTTTAGCAGGATTTTCTCAAGGAGGGGCGATGACTTTGGATGTAGGATTAACTTTACCTTTGGCTGCTTTGTGTAGCTTTAGTGGATATCTCCATTACCAGCCTCAAGCAGCAGAAAAGACTTATCCACCTACCCTAATTGTTCATGGCAGGCAAGATCCTGTAGTGCCTGTAGCTGCTGCTATTCAAGCGAGGGATGAATTAACTAAGATCGGCGTACCCGTTCGATATCAAGAATTTGAAATGGCGCATGAGGTTCGAGATCCAGCGATCGCCCTGTTCAAACAGTTTATTACCGATCGGGTTTTGAGTTAATTATTCTTCATATAAAATTTGTTCAAAACAGAATTGTCCTACTTCAACTAAGGCGGTTTCCGCTTCTTCATCAGTGGCAGAAGCTAAGGTTAGTTGTTGAAATTCTGACATACTGTATTGACGCTGAAATTCTTCCATCGTACAGTCGCACAATTTTTGAGCGTCTACTTCGTCTAACCCTTCACTCATAGAAGTTTGAATACACTCTTGGTTATAATCCTGGATAAAATCTGCCGAGTACTGATTAGCTTGGGCGGAGTTAATAGATCCTTCGGCAACTGCTACACCGCTAAGTAAGGATAAACTTAGTAAAGAAGAGTAAAAATATTTCATAGCGCATTCAAAATATAATTAAGTATGGTTAAGGTCGATTAGGTCGAACAACTAATTGTATGTTCATAGGATGCAAATTGGTTTGAGTATGTTCCTTTTTAGAAATGACAATTGATAGTTCTCAAGTCAAAGCAAAGGCGATGGAAATTGGGTTTCACCTGGTGGGCATTGCTTCAGTAGATAATCATCAAGACAGTGCGGTTGAACATCTGCGAAACTGGTTGGCTTCTGGATATCATGCCGATATGTCCTGGATGGCAAGCCCCAAAAGAGAAGACATTAGGGCATATATGCCCGAAGTGCGATCGCTAATCTGTGTGGCACTCAATTATTACACTCCCCACCAACACTCCGATAAGCCTGAAGAGGGAAAAATTTCTCGCTATGGCTGGGGCAGAGATTATCATAAAGTAATGGGGAAAAAGCTCAAGGCTTTGAGTAACTGGTTGCGATCGCAGTCTGAATCGATAGAGGTGCGCTACTCGGTAGATACCGCCCCAATTCAGGATAAAGTTTGGGCGCAGCGGGCGGGGTTAGGCTGGATTGCTAAAAACGGTAACGTAATTACTAGAAAGTATGGTAGCTGGGTATTTCTAGGTGAAGTCTTGACTAATCTGCAATTGACTCCCGACGCGCCACATACTAGCCATTGCGGGGGTTGTACTCGTTGTTTAGAAGCCTGTCCTACTAACGCCATAGTTGAACCTCACGTTGTCGATGCCAATCGCTGTATTGCCTATCATACAATTGAAAATCGCGATCGCGAATTACCCAACGCGATCGCCGATAATTTATCTGGTTGGGTAGCGGGATGCGATATATGTCAGGATGTTTGCCCCTGGAATCAACGCTTTGCTAAAGAGACAGATATTGAAGATTTTCAGCCCTATACTACAAATATTCAGCCTCAATTAACCGAATTAGCCGATATTACCGAATCCGAATGGGATCGACGCTTTCGTGCCTCTGCCCTGAGAAGAATTAAGCCTTATATGTGGCGACGTAATGCTCGTGCTAATCTAAAGAAAGATAAATAATTTATTTTCGACAAATATCGACTTGATTATTAACTATTAACTACGGTATTAATTATCTATATATTGAGGATTAAATGACTGCTAAGGTAATCTTATTTGATTTTGATGGTACTATTGCCGATACATATCAAGCGATCGCCAATATTACTAATCAATTGTCCGCAGAATTTGGCTATAAAGCATTAGACAAAGAAGAATTATTATTAATTAAAAATTTAAGTTCCCGTGAAATAGTTAAGCGTTCGGAAATATCCATTTTCAAACTGCCTTTTTTAGTTAAAAGAATTCGCTCGGAACTGAGTAAAGAAATTGCCCAGCTTGATGCTATTTATGATATGGAACGGGTATTATTAAAGCTTAAAAATAGAGGCTATATTTTGGGTATTGTTACTTCTAATACCGAAGACAATGTAGATATATTTCTCAATAAGCATGGATTAGATTCTGTGTTTAGCTTTATATATTCTGGCACGGCGATCTTTGGCAAACATAGAGTATTAAGGCAGGTAGTTAAAGAACATAGATTAAAAAAGTCTGATGTAATTTATGTCGGAGATGAAACCAGAGATGTTAGATCGGCAAGAAAAAGCGGTATTGCAGTAATTGCTGTAGGTTGGGGCTTCAATTCCGCAGAAATTTTACAAGAACATCAGCCAGACTATTTAGTAGATCGCCCTCAAGAATTGTTAGAGGCGATCGCAGATTGGCAATTCGATCGCTCTAAAGCTAGGGTTCATCAGTAAACAGTCAACAGTCAACAGTCAACAGTCAATAGTCAACAGTCAACAGTAAACAGTAAACAGTAAACAGTGAATAGTAATCCTGAATTTTTATTATTTGCTCAACACGGTTGGGCTGATACCAGTAAATATATTGGTAATTTAGCAACATCCGCAGTCAATTCTCCAACAATGGTTATTGCCCCTAGTTTGGGATTAGTTAAAACTTTTATTAGAATCGCTCCTTTGGTCGCTCAATTAGAGCAAATTGCTGCAAAAGCTATAGTCAAGTACCCCCATACACAGATTAAAATCATCGCACATTCTATGGGTGGTCTGATGTGGCTAGAAGTCTTAGATCGTAACCCTCAGTGGTGGCATAAAGTTCACTCATTTATTTTGCTTGGTTCTCCTGTTGGCGGTTCAAATATAGCCCGCCTTATCGACCCTTTAAATATTGGCATCGGTACAGCCAAAGATTTAGGGAAAAATCGCCGTGACATAGCAGAAAAGATCGCTCGACAGATTCCGACGCTTTCGGTTGCTAGCGATACGGGAATGGGTACTGATGGCTTAGTAACCGTAGAAAATACTAAGTTCGACTATGCTAACTGGTTGCTAATATCTGGCATCCCTCACAGCGCGATGAGATATCATCCGGAGATGATTCCCATCTTGCAGAACTTTTGGAAAAATCCGCAGTTGGGTCTAACACCAGAAATAACCTCAATTAATCGCTATATTCGCAGCTTGCGTTCTGTCCCAGGAATGACCGATACTGACTATCGTGGCTTTGAGCGATCGCAAATTATTACTACTCTACCTGAAGATCTTACCCTCCATACCTGGAATAATCCCTGGGGAATGAATCACGTTTATCTTAGCAAGCAGCAGCAGTGTCTTTACGCTGGCTATGTCGGTTTGATTCATAGCAGGGATTTACGTCGAGCGATCGCTCAAATCCAAAAATCGGCTTTTTAAAGCTGTTTAAAAAATATTTTGCCAAATTACTTGACAAACTTAGGTCATAAATTGCTATCATATTTATGTTGAAAAACGTTGGGGTGTCGCCAAGCGGTAAGGCAGCGGTTTTTGGTATCGCCATTCCTAGGTTCGAATCCTAGCACCCCAGTAAAAAGTTACTACAAAGTCATATAGCAAGATTTTAACGGAGAGCTAAAAGCTAACGGCTAAAAGCTTTTTATAATAAACTACTGCCTACACTCAAGCTAAATCTGGAAAAACTTCTCGCACTGCGGGGTGAATTATTGCGCCATTTTCAACGTTGAGTCCTTTGGCTAAAACCGAATCCTTTTCCAAAGCTGACGCACCATAATTAGCTAGCTGCAATATATAGGGTAACGTACTGTTATTTAAAGCTTGAGTTGCTGTCCAGGGTACTGCACCAGGCATATTGGGTACACCAAAATGAACTACGTCTTCTTCTAGATAAGTCGGTTGAGTATGAGAAGTAGGGCGCACAGTTTCGATACATCCACCCTGATCTACTGCTACATCGATAATTACCGAACCAGGACGCATTTGAGATACTAACTTACGAGATACTAAGACAGGGGCTTTTCTTCCTACCACCAGCACTGCACCGATGAGTAAATCTGCATCTCTAACCGCTTGTTCGATTTGCCAAGGAGTACTATAAAGAAGTTCTACTCGCGAACCAAATAGAGTTTCTAAATAGCTAAGGCGTTCGATATTGATATCGATAATTTGAACTCTCGCACCCATTCCAACCGCTATTCTAGCTGCTTCTGTGCCGACAACGCCACCACCTAAGATAACTACTTTGCCTGGGCTTACTCCTGGTATACCACCTAATAGTACTCCTCTACCTCCCTGCTGTTTCTCTAAATATCTAGCACCAAACTGAACTGATAAACGTCCAGCAATAACGCTCATGGGAGACAATAGAGGTAATGTACCGTTACTTAATTCTACAGTTTCATAAGCGATCGCTAATACGCCAGATTCCATTAATGCTTTGGTTAAATTGCGATCTGCTGCAAGATGAAGATAGGTAAACAGCAGTTGCTCTGAATTTAAATACCGATACTCGTCTGGTAAAGGTTCTTTTACCTTAACTACTAGTTTTTTATCCCAAGCCATCGCTGCATCAGACACAATTTTAGCTCCAGCGAGCTGATATTCTGCATCGGTAAAACCAGAACCCATTCCCGCATTAGTTTCGACAAATACCGTATGATTTCTCGATAATGCCACGACGCTACTGGGAGTCAAGCCAACACGGAATTCTCGATCTTTAGTTTCTTTAGGGACACCTATTTCCATCTTTGTTTATTTGAGGGTGTAACGATTTAATATACTAATTGAGCAATACTTACTGTAGCTTTAACTACTATCATCCGAACTCAAGATTAATAAATCGCCCCGAAGTAAGAAAATGCTTTAATTGGTTCGAGTTTACTGCATTCTATCTATAGTGCGATATTGAATTGCCTCTGCTAGATGGTTACTTTGTAAATTGCGATCGCCTGCGAGATCGGCAATCGTGCAAGACACTTTCAAAACCCGATCCATCGCTCTTGCAGACAAGCCTAGCTTACGAATTGCAGCTTCTAATAAATTACGACTAGCATCGTCTAAAACGCAGAACTCTCTTAGGTGGCGCGATCGCATTTCCGCATTACAGCTAATTTTTGGCTCGGCTTTAAAACGCTGTTCGGCTAACTGACGTGCTGCAATAACTCTTTTCCTAACTGCTGCGCTATCTTCTCCCAGACTTTGCCCCGTCATTTCTTCTGGCTTGAGGCGATTTACTGCTACCTGTAGATCGATGCGATCCATTAATGGACCCGATAATTTTGCCCAATAGTTTTCTCGTTGGCGTGGCGAACAGGTGCAGTTTTGAATTGGGTCGCCAAAGTAACCACAGGGACAGGGATTAGTGCTGGCTACTAAAGTAAACTGTGCGGGAAAAACTACCGACTGACGGGTGCGAGAAATTGTTACTCGACCGTCTTCTAAAGGTTGACGCAAGTACTCTAATACGTTGCGCTTAAATTCGGTTAACTCGTCCATAAAAAGTATGCCTTTATGCGCCAAAGATATTTCACCAGGACGAGGATAAGTACCACCACCGACCAAAGATGGACCAGAAGCAGAGTGATGCGGGCTACGAAAAGGTCTTTGAACGATTAATTGTCCCCGCTCTTTTAATAAGCCTGCCACAGAGTGAATTTGCGACACTTCCAAAGCTTCAGCAAAAGAAAGGCTGGGCAGAATACCTGGTAGACGCTGCGCCAACATAGTTTTACCGCTTCCAGGTGGTCCGACGAAAATGAGGTTGTGTCCCCCTGCTGCTGCAATTTCTAAAGCCCGTCGAGCCTGAAGCTGCCCTTTAACGTCTTTCAAATTTGGCAGGCTCAAAATCGATTTTTCATTCTGCCGAGCCTCTGCAACTACAGGCTGATGCTTATCTGGCTGATTGAGAAAGTCTGCTACCTGTTTTAAGTTCTCAAATCCATAAACGTCAATATCGCCAACTACTGCAGCCTCTTGGGCATTACCGATAGGAACGATTAAGCCAGCAATCCCCATTTTACGTGCAGCAGCAGCAATGGGTAATACTCCCGACACTGCCCTTAACGTGCCGTCGAGAGATACTTCACCATAGAGTAAATAATCGCCGAGTAATTGAGGATCTACTTGTTCTGAGGCAGCCAAGATCCCGATGCTAATTGGCAGATCGAAACATGGCCCTTCCTTACGCAAGTCTGCTGGAGTCAGATTAATCACTATCTTACGCACGGGAAAAGCGAAGCCAGCGTTTTTCAAGGCTGCCTTAACTCTTTCTCTCGATTCTTGAATAGCGACATCTGGCAATCCGACAACTATAATTTTGGGCAAACCACCAGAAACATCAACCTCAACTCCTACCTTGATTGCATCAATACCTGCGATCGCAGCACTCCAGACTCTTGCTAACATCGATTAATTAACCATTCGTCTATTCCAGCCTATGCGCCATTTATTAGATTGTCTAACCGCATTACATAATAAGCGTGGTTCTCAGGCAATTATATTCGTTCACACCCTGGGCAGAACAACCGTTAGCAGTACATTTTATTTAGATAGATATCTTAGTTACTTTTCGCTCTTTTAGTAATTCAAACAAAACAAGCAATCTAAATTAAAACTGATACTTTGTACTTACTTTGGGGAACAATATGACTAGCTATGATGTTTTATAATCTCAATGCCGATACCTAACTTTTAATTCTAATCTTCAACAGCATTACAATATTCTTATTTTTAATAGTGCTGTTTAATAAAAACCATCTTTTATAAATTAATTTTTATCGATCGCGATTAGCAATATGGATACAAACTATAGTCAAGAGCTTGCAATAGACAGCTTGGACAAAGTACATCATATATTAATAGTAGAAGATCCTTCTTTCGTTAAAGAAATTGATTTAGAAGCTGCTACCTATTCTATTGGTCGTCACTCAAGTAATGACATCGCTCTTTCTTGTCAAAAAACTTCTCGTCATCATGCGACGCTTCTTAAAAGAACCGATGCTAAAACTAATCAATATTCTTACTGGATTTTAGATGGAGATCTACAGGGAACTCGCAGTAGAAATGGTATTTATGTTAATGGCAAAAAAACTTTAGTTCACGAGCTAAAGCACAATGATGTAGTGCAGTTTAGCGGAGATGTTGTTGCTAAATATAAAGTTACTGACGAACTGCCAAACGAAAATCCTGAATCCTTCTCCAATTTAAACGATCGAGACTTTAAACAAGTAGCTGCTAAAAACTCGGCGACCGAGCGAGAAATTGTTACTATAGAGCAAAATAGTAAAAATGGCAAGAGCGCATCGTCACTAGTTTCTTTAGCCGAGTTGAGTCCACAATCAATTATTGAAACCGATCTATACGGCAATATTACCTATATTAATTCAGCAGGGATTGTAAATTTTAAAGATCTACATCATCGCAAACTAAATCATCCTCTTTTCGAGGATTTAATTGCTCTATTTAATTACGGTAAAAATAATATAATTAATAGAAAAATCCAGATAAAGACAAAACTATATCAACAAACTGCTCATTATTTACCTGAAAAAAAATCAATTATAAATTACGTTACAGATATTAGCAAAGATCGAAATAGAATCGAAGAACTACAGCAAACTGAGTCTCTCTATAAACAAATAATTCATCAAGTTACCGAAGGAATTATAATAATCGACTCAGCTACTAAGCAGATAATAGAGGCAAATTCTACCTGTAGCGATTTACTCGGCTATAGTAACTCTCAACTATTGCAGATGAATATTTATGAGTTAGTCGATGAATCAGAAAATTTTGCCATTATACTACGAAAAGTGATTGCCGAACGCCATAGTTTTTGGGGTGGGTGTCTGTTACGAACTCAAAACGATGATGCAATCGATGCAAAAGTCAAAATTGAGCTGGTAGGAGTTGGTAGTAACGAGAAAATCTATTTGCTCATACACAATTTAGCAACACGCAAATATCCTTTTTCAAGGGAACAAAACTCATCTACAGATTTATCCAATAGAAAAAACTTTAACCAGCAATTATCTACGGCGATCGCCAATGCCAAAAGAAATCAACAACTGTTAGCAGTAATGTTCTGTCAGCTTAATTTATCCCTCGATCTCCGTAATAGCATCGGCGCAGAACAAAGGGAGCGACTGCGATCGACTTCAGAAGAAAGATTCACTAATTGCCTTCGTTTTGGAGATGCTGTTATTCGCTGGCAAGAAGATAAATTCGCTTTTCTTTTACCTCAAATTAATAACATAGAAGAAGTAGCCAAAATCGAACAAAGAATTAATCAGGCGATCGCTCAATCTTTTGCCCTAAACGAAACTCAAATTACTATTGATTGTCATACAGGCATCGCTATCTATCCACAAGACGGAGTTGATGCAGAAGTTTTGCTAAAGAGTGCCAATATAGCACTCTCAAGGGCTGTAAAAATTAACAGTAGTTGTCAGTTTTATGACGGGGCAATGAACTCTCAAGCTTTAGTAGCGTTAGAACTAGAGGTTTTGCTACAGCAGGCTTTAGATCGAGAAGAATTTGAACTGTACTATCAACCACAAATCGATCTTAACAACGGCAACGTCGTAGCAATGGAGGCTCTACTACGTTGGCAGCATCCAGAGTTAGGTTTGGTCGCACCAGGAAACTTTTTGAGATCGGCAGAAAAAACTAAACTAATTATACCTATTGGGGAATGGACTATTCGCGTTGCCTGTATGCAAAACAAGCAGTGGCAGGATCGAGGACTGGCATCATCAAAAATCACCGTGTCTTTATCTTTAGTTCAATTTAGACAACCAAAATTAACGCAAAATATTGCTGAAATACTCGCAGAAACTGGTTTAGAAGCTCGCTTTTTAGAGTTAGAAATAAGTGCTGCTAGCTTGATGGATAATGTCGATCGCAGCCGAGATGCGATCGAGAAGTTAAAAGCTATTGGAGTTCAGATTGCTATAGATGGATTTACTACTGGATTTTCAATAGTGGAATATCTAAAATATTTTTCTCTCGATACTTTAAAAATAGACCGCCATCTAGTTCGACAAGCGATCGACAGTTCCCAAGACTTAGCAATTGTTACTGCTTTAATTGAATTAGGTAAAGGTTTTGAGCTAAAAATAGTGGCAGAAGGTGTAGAAAACCAAGAACAGCTTGAGTTGTTACGTAGCTTGAATTGCTATCAAATGCAGGGCTATTGGTTTAGTCGTCCTTTAGCAGCCGAAGAAGCTAGCAAACTATTGGAACTAGATAATTCTGAGAAAGCAAATAATATTCATTAACATTTCTATGGGCAAATCTGAGATATAGCCGTACTCACGTTATGTCAGGACATTTAAAATTGCTGGTTCGTAAGTAATAAGTAATAAGCGATAATTTACAATTAGAGTCATAAGTATCGAGCAAAAAAAACGTCTTAATTTAGATCCGTAGTGAGATGATAATTCGAGCTAATTATTGATTTTAAGCATGATGTAAGCTCACACATAATTAAACAGTAGATTCGATCTAACCTGTCTCCTGCGAGAAAAGAAAAAAAAATTATTTTTTTCAGTTTTTATTTAGTATATCTGACAGAAGCGATCGCTTTATTTAAGACTAATATTCATCGCAATTTTAACGAGAGATCGAATACAAGATAAATTTTTATAATTTAATACAACTAGTTTTTAAATTGACTTATTTTATAATTAATATGGTTGAAATACGCAACGTTACTTTATTAATATAGTTTAATAAGACGAATTATTCTATTGCTAAAGCTATGAATGACCAACACCAACAGCTTTTTTACAGAATTAAAACATTTTCTTTTGATAAACCAGATACAGAATTT
Source organism: Waterburya sp. (assembly GCA_965214815.1). Taxonomy (GTDB): domain Bacteria; phylum Cyanobacteriota; class Cyanobacteriia; order Cyanobacteriales; family Xenococcaceae; genus Waterburya. The sequence continues at coordinate 3,711,111 of CBDCCL010000002.1, read as the reverse complement.
ACCTTTAGTCAGCGTTTGGCAAGGGAAAATGGTTGGAGTAGAGAATATGCTAATAAAGTTATTCAAGAATATCAAAAATTTATTTTTTTAGCAGTAGTCGCCGAACACATCGTTACGCCATCCGAACAAATAGACCGAGTTTGGCATCTACATCTCACTTATACCCGTTCATATTGGAATGAATTTTGTCCTAATGTATTGGGACAACCTTTGCATCATCAACCGACGGAAGGAGGAAATATAGAGCAAAGAAAATATGATGATTTGTATCGTAAGACTTTAAATAGTTATATCAGTTTTTTTGGCGATCGCCCACCTATAGATATCTGGTCATCCCCAGAAATACGTTTTGGTAGAGATTTATCTTTTGAATGGGTTAACACTCTAGAAAACTGGATTATTCCTAAACCCAATATATCTCTTTTAGTTAAAAGTGCGATCGATAGCTTACTGAATAAATTTACTAAAACGACTACAGTTATTACCGCACTATTTTTAATTATTTTGATAGTTTTTGGAGCTGCATTACCAGGATTAGCAAAAGATACTCCTTTTTATTGGGATTTTATTAATGTTACTCTCGATGTTCAAAATAATGGAGATTTATTAGTAACAGAAGAACAAAAATATGTTTTTACGGGTTCTAATTCTCATCAACGCTATCGATTCATCAAACTAAGTGAAATTAAAGCGATCGAAGATGTTCGAGTATTTGAAGATAACAACCTTCTACCTATAGAAACTACTACTCAAAATAATGAATTTTGGATTAAATGGCAAGATTATCTCGATCGTAAGGATAGTCATACATTTGTTTTAAAATATCGTGCTGTCGGAGCGACAACAGATAGTTATGGAGTAGATAAGCTAGATTGGAAAGCAATTTTTCCTCAAAGACAAGGTGTGATAAATAATTCTGAAATTACAATTAATTTACCAGAGTTTTTAGCTGGGAAACTTAAAAATTATTATACTGTCGGAGGTAATTTTAAAAGCAGTTTAGTTGATGACAAAACCATAAAGTTTAATTCTCTTCAGCCTATACTGCCAGAACAATCTGCCGTAGTAAAATTAATTTTTTCGGGTAATTTTTTACACATAAATAAAATAAAGGCTTTTCCAGTTTTGAAGCCAAAAGAGCATTCTGTAGTTGGCAATCTATTTGGCTATCTAATTGTTAGTTTGATACTTTTAATATTTATTGCTTCTATTATTTTGTTTATATTTATCTTCTATCAGGCTCTTACTTCAAGTAAATCTAATAATAGTGGTGGTGGTGGAGGCTATGGAGGTTGCGGAGGCTGTGGAGGTTGTGGAGGCTGCGGGGGAGGTTGTGGAGGAGGAGGTTAAATTTAAATGCGATCGAATAGTAGGCAATTATTGAATAATTGCTATATTTACACTTTTTTTGTTCTTTAAATTCATGTATATAAAAATGGAGGCAACTTTTTAATTACCTCCATATCTTAAGCCTGCTATTTATCGATTAAACTTTGGCTTCTTCTTGAACTAATTTCTCCCAACCCAATTCTTTCAAGTTATTGTTACGACGCATTGGGCGAGTAGCCAACTCAAGAATATCGCGGGCGTTAGTAAAGCCGTGAATTTGAGCAAAGGTAAACTCAACCGACCACTTGGTGTTAATGCCTCTGGCTTCTAGAGGGTTGGCGTGCGCCATACCAGTAATTACCAGATCGGGTTTTAGGTCATAGATGCGTTGAATCTGATTATAGTTGTCGGGTTTTTCAACGATGGTAGGTAAAGCAACACCCATTTCATTACAGGTTTTTTCCAGTAAATCCAATTCAGCTTTCTGATAGCGTTTGTCCATGTAGGGAATACCAATTTCAGGACAGGACATACCGCAACGAATCAAGAAACGTGCTAGGGAAACTTCTAATAAGTTATCTCCCATGAAAAAGACAGACTTACCGCGAATTAGCTTAATGTAGTCTTCCAAGCTTTCCCAAATCTTAGCTTCTCTTTCTTCTAATCCTTGAGGTTCGATATCGAGTACAGAACAAATCTTCTCGATCCACGCCCTCGTACCATCAGGACCAATGGGGAAAGGTGCGCCAATCAGCTTCGTTTTACGACGACGCATCAAAGTAGTAGCGGTGCGACTCAAGAAAGGATTAACTCCCGACACATAGTAGCCTTCTTCAATTACGGGTAGTTCGGTATAGCGTTTTGATGGTAGCCAACCCGATACTTTTACTCCTTGCTTTTTAAGTTCTAAAGTAAGGTTAGTTACGACAGGATCGGGTAAAGAACCAAATAATACTAAAGGCTTGTGATCTTTGTATTCTGATTCTTGTTGGGTAACGTCTTCTTTTTTGCGTCCGAAGTTAAGCAGGCTAGAAACAGCATTGCGTTCTTTTTTCTCTGCTTCTTGCTTGGGTGCTTTAGTAGGACACTTATGCGCCATCGCAGCTAGTACAGTGTCTTCCCCTTGAGTGAAGGCATAGTCTAAACCATTAGCGCGGGCGGTAACGATGGGAATACCGATTTCTGCTTCTAATCTTGGGGCTAAACCTTCCAAATCCATTTTGATGATCTCGGTAGTACAAGTACCGATCCAGACGATTACAGAAGGATTGCGATCGCGTTTGATCTGCAAACACAGTCTTTTTAATTCTTCGTAGTCATTAAGTTTAGCCGAAATATCGCCTTCTTCTAGTTCCGCCATCGCGTAACGGGGTTCGGCAAAAATCATTACTCCCATAGCGTTTTGTAGGAAGTAACCACAGGTTTTTGTACCGATGACTAAAAAGAAACTATCTTCAATTTTTTGATATAGCCATGCCACACAGCTAATCGGACAAAAGGTATGATAATTTCCAGTTTCGCATTCAAAATTTAATGCTGAAGGTTGTTCTTTAGCTAATGTCATGTTTTATATATTTTTCTTCTAATGTACGCAGATTGCTTTTGGTGGGCAATACAATATTTGCGGTTAATACAAAATTGATTTTCATTGCCCACCCTACAGTCTTGCTGTTGACTGTTAACTGTTGACTGTTGACTGAATTAAACCATCATCGCGTCTAATTCTTCGTCTTGTGTAACTTGCTTGTCAGCGGGAGGATTTAGGTAGTAGTCAGACAGTAAGGAGAATAAGTCTCTGTCTTGGGCTTCGTTGGGTACTACTCCTTCGGGTGCAGCTAGAATCTGATCGGCAATGTTGAGGTAGTAGTCACAGACAAAAGCTAAAGAAGGATCGCTTTCTGCCATTTCAAACAAAGTTTTACCTTTAACGCGGGATACGCGAATGTCTTCAATTAAAGGTAATATCTCTAGTACTGGCATTGGTACGTGTTCGATATATTTATCGATTAGGTCACGTTTAGATGTTCTGTTACCAATCAAACCAGCCAGACGTAGAGAGTGAGTACGAGCCTTTTCTCTAACGGATGCAGCAATACGGTTAGCAGCAAACAAGGCATCAAAACCATTATCGGTGACGATCATGCAGTAGTCGGCATAGTTTAGAGGCGCAGCAAAACCACCACAAACAACATCACCTAGTACGTCGAACAGAATAACGTCATATTCATCAAAGGCATTCAATTCTTTGAGTAGCTTGACGGTTTCTCCTACAACATAACCACCGCAGCCAGCACCCGCAGGAGGGCCACCCGCTTCTACACAGCTTACGCCACCATATCCTTCATAGATTACATCTTCTGGCCAAATATCTTCGTAGTGAAAGTCTTTTTCTTGCAGCGTATCGATAATAGTAGGAATCAAAAATCCTGTAAGAGTAAACGTGCTGTCATGTTTAGGATCGCAGCCAATTTGTAATACCTTTTTACCTCTTTTGGCTAAGGCTGCGGAAATGTTGCAGCTAGTTGTAGATTTACCGATTCCGCCTTTACCGTAAACTGCTAATCTGATTTGTCCCACGTTGTTATATCCCCTGCTATTAAAAATACGAGAAGTTTTAAAAAACTCGATCGCGCTAGACGTAATTAATTTAGTCTTGCGTCTACATTTGCAATTATGGGTCAAACGACAGCGAAAATAAAGGTGTATCGTATCTTTAAGTGGTATCTATTTTAAGCATTTAACAACTTATAACCTTTTTTAGCTGCTAAGTTGCTATCTAAGCCTTATAAAGCACTTATTGCTCTTTAAATACAATTTTATGTACTAGTATTCAATAAATAAAAACAAAAAACAAACAAAGCTAATATTTATTTAAGCTAAAAGTTGCAGCTTTCGTTATATATCAGAAAAAAACTAATCGTAAAAATAGCCGTAAATCCTATGAAACAAAGGTTTTAAAAGCAATCCTCTAACTATAGATAGAGTAGATCTTGCGATCGCTAGATCCAGATTGTTGAGTTATATAGGACATAAACTAGATATTCAGCGATCGAAATCTTTTTTTAGTAAAGAAGAGTTAATTTTTTCCAGATGGGGCAAGAAGTATCAAGATTTATAAAGATATCGAGCAGATGCTACTTGTAAAAACAGGTTATAGTGAGTAGTCAAGCATTGAAAGTCAAACCTAAAAAGCTGTGTTATCAAAGATATTTACTATTTCTCTAATAGCTTTTATTACTCTATATCTGCTTAGGGGCATCGGCACGATCACTTTTATAGCAGGAGGAGTTATTTCAGCCTTGTTAATGACTGCTGTGATGTCTGGTTTAACCTGGGGGATTTTAAAAACGAGGCGATATTAGTAACAAGTGGGTAGGGGCGAATCGTGATTCGCCCCCCTTGTGTTTGGTAGACTGTTTTAGTAGTCTGACACGACAGTAATATTAAAATAGTTTGAACGTAATTGTTATCGGTGGTGGTGCAGCGGGCTTTTTTGGCGCGATCGCCTGTGCGTCAGCCAATCCTCAACTAAAGGTTACTCTCTTAGAAGCTGGAGGCAAACCCCTAGCCAAAGTTCGCATCTCTGGTGGTGGAAGGTGCAATGTAACCCATCACTGTTTCGATACTGCCCGTTTGGTAGAACATTATCCCAGGGGAGGTAAAGCGTTACGAGGTGCATTTACTCGCTTTCAACCAAAAGATACGGTGCAGTGGTATAAAGAGCGTGGAGTAAAGTTAAAAACCGAAGCAGATGGCAGAATGTTCCCCTTTACGGATAGTTCTGAAACAATTATCAATTGTTTGATGCAAGCAGCAGACAAAGCAGGGGTAGATTTGCGAACGGGAGTTGGAGTTAAGACGGTCAAGCATTTTAATACTGAAAATAAAAGCTATTTTCAGGTGGAACTAAAAAATGGTCGAGACTTAGAATGCGATCGCCTTTTAATTGCTACGGGTAGTAATCCTTTGGGATATCGTTGGGCAAAAAACTTAGGACACAAAATCGAGTCTTCAGTCCCATCTTTGTTTACGTTTAATATCAAAGATACTCGACTACAGGGTTTAGCAGGAGTTAGCGTCAGTAATGCTTTAGTTAAGATGGGTTCGGGTAAAAACAAACTAGAACAGACGGGAGCGTTACTAATTACTCATTGGGGGGTAAGTGGTCCAGCTATACTCAAACTATCAGCTTGGGGTGCGAGATTTCTTTACGATCTCAAATATGATTCCAGCTTACAGATAAACTGGCTACCCGAATATAACCCAGAAAGTCTCAAGCAAGTATTAACGGAGTTTAAACAAACAAACCCTAAGAAAAAAATTATCAATTATTGTCCCGTCAAACTACCAAAGCGTCTGTGGCAGAGTTTTGTTAGTTACCTAGAAATAAAACCAGATAAAATTTGGTCCCAAATAAGCAAAAAAGAACTGAACAAACTAGTTACCGAAATTACTCAAGGACAGTACGAAATCAAAGGTAAAGGCGTATTCAAAGACGAATTCGTTACCTGTGGCGGAGTCAGCCTTAAAGAAGTCAATTTCAAGACTATGGAAAGCAAAAAATGTCCTGGTCTTTATTTCGCAGGAGAAGTATTAGATATCGACGGTGTAACAGGTGGCTTCAACTTTCAAAGTGCTTGGACAACCTCTTGGATAGCTGGTAATGCGATCGCTTCTTCAGTTTTAAATAATACTACATCTATAGCAAAATAAACGAGTTGTTAGTCACTCAGAATCGAAAAAAAGATACAGCAAAAGTCTGTTAACTGTTAACTGTTAACTGTTGACTGATTACGTCCAGTCTTGCTGTTCACCCGTCGCTGTACGGCGGTATACGATCCCTGTAGCGTGAATAGCGCGGGTTTTGGTATAAAGTTCTTCTTCGGTCAATTCCCAGGTGTTTAAAACCGTCTGTAGGTCTTTTTGAATATCTCGCGCCCCAGGAAAATTACGGTAACGAATAATGAGGCGCGCTAATTCCACTAATTCGCGATCGCCTGGTGATGCTTTTAATAGATGGTCTACCGTAATTCGATCCTTTTTATCCTGAGGATGCTTTTGTTCTACATTTAAATTACTCATAAATCCGCCTTTGAAGCACAATATAGCAATAAGACTATGTGTTGGGGTTGTTGACTCTTCTATTATTTGTGGAATTGTAAGCTATCTTACCCTTACTCATTACTTATTACTCATTACTTATTACTTATTACTCATTACTTCTTACTTCTTACTCATTACTCCTTACTTACGCTGCTTGCTGCTAGTTAAAAGAGGTAATGGTTTGCGAGGCGAACTAGGAGGTAGCATATATCTGACTGGTTCAGTAGCGATCGCCCTGGTGGATTTCTTTTCTCCCTGTCGCCAGCGCATAATAACACCCAATAAAGCAATAATCAAGCCAATAGATAACAGACTAACACGCCCATTCAGCCCGCCTATTAAGGCATCGGTTACGCCTAAAATTAAAATAAAGCCAGAGACGGGTTCTTTACGATATACTGACCTCAAAAATCTTGCGAATAAAGGATTCACTATTTTTTACTTACGTAAATGAAACTACTATGTTTGAAAGTTATCTCACAAATTAGCATATCTATCAGACTATTATAATATTTATGAATTTAGATCCGCTATTCTAATGAGACGGCAACGCCTATAACAATTTCAATAAGCAGTATTCAACTATTTAAAATACTAAAAGATGCGAGTAAAATTGCAGGATAATATTTTACTAATTAATAACGAAGATTTACCAGCCTATAAAAAAGGCGGTTCGGTAGTGCGTAACAGCTACTTTTGGGCATTAAAATCTATTGCCTGTTTCGCCTCAAGACAAGGAGATTGGGAATACGATCGCGAAGTTTGGATTGCTTTAGCCAGAATGCTAATTTCTTTTACCGAATCAGGATACTTAGGCGATCGCGAAACCTGGCTCGAATTTTCCGAAGATACCCCAATTCCCGACGAACTGCGTTCGGTTTCAAGCTATTTATAACCATAAGGGCGAATCGCGATTCGCCCCTACTTTCCTCATTCCTCACTTTCCTCTCCATCTGTCCACAAAATCCTCAATGCCATAGTTGCAAAACCGATCGCTGCCAAAGATTTTAACAGTTTTTCAGACAAAAACTGCGCCACCGCACCACCAGCTAAAACGCCTAACAGACTAGCTAGAATTAGTGCGATCGTCGAACCAACAAATACCGCACGAGGATTTTTAGAACTTCCACCAAGAGCGATCGCAGCTAGCTGACTTTTATCCCCGATCTCTGCCAAAAATACGGTAACAAAGCTAATGCCAATAAGCTGCCAATCTATTCCATCTAACATAAAGTTATGCACCAATAAGTTTAGAGATTAATTATGTCACTAACCAAGCAGGTAGTAATAAACAACAGTAAGATAGCGACTGATAAGTCTAAAGCTTCAGGAGAAAGTCTTTTTGACAGCCAATAGCCAATAGATACCCCAATCAGACTAGTTGCTATTAAAGCCAAAGCCGAACCAATAAAAACAATCCAGGGTGCTTGAGACTCGGCACTCATTAATAGAGTAACAAGCTGGGTTTTATCTCCCATCTCTGCTAAAAAGATCGTAATAAAAGTAGAGCTAAAAACTAGCCAAAATTTATTTTGCTGCTTCGGTCGAACATTAGATGACTGGGTTTCGATAACTGGTTTGACAGAGACGCGATCTTCCATTAATTTACTGGGTCTTAATTAAATTAAAATTCTTAAGTCAGACTTCTTATTAATTAGTTTTCTGCTATTGTCGCAAAATTTTGTCAGAACTCCAAAAATAATCATTATGGTTGTTAGCGCGATAAACTAATCGATAGAACAATAATTGCGATTACGAAGTTAGCCATAGGCATCGCCTGTTCATTATCTATCGTCTATTAAGCCATATGCCTTTTTTCCGTCAAGACGAACAGTTAGCCAATATTGCCACTCAGGTTTTACAAGCTACGAGAGATAATTTTCCCACTCTGACTAGAGATAAAATTGCCTTAACCTGGATCGTATATCAAGAACCAGTAATAGTTAATACTGGTGGCGCATTGTCGGCTGCGGAATTTTGGCAATATCCAGTGAAAGGTTTTAGCTATCGAGGAGTGGAAAGAATCTATCCCGCCAGTATAGTTAAGCTGTTTTATTTAGTGGCAATACAGGAATGGTTACAGGGGGGAATGATCGCAGAATCGTTAGAATTAAACCGCGCTATCACTGATGCCATTATTGAATCTAGTAACGATGCCACCAGTTTAATAGTAGACGTTTTGACGGGAACTACTAGCGGTCCTGAATTACCACCCCAACCTTTTGAAACTTGGAAAAAGCAGCGCAACATTGTCAATCGCTACTATAAATCTTTGAACTGGGAAGAGTTAGAAAGTATTAACGTCAATCAGAAAACCTGGTGTGATGGTGCTTATGGCAGGGAAAGAGCCTTTTTAGGAGAATTGATGGAAAACCGCAATATGCTTACTACTGATGCGGTAGCTAGGTTATTGCACAGTATTATCGGAGGAGTGGCAGTATCGGGGGGGCGATCGCAAAAAATGATGCAGTTACTTCAACGCAGTCTCGACCCGACAAATTTTGTCGATAACGATGGCGAAAATCAAATTACAGGTTTTCTAGGAGAAAGCTTACCTAGTAATGCTCGAATCTGGTCCAAGGCTGGCTGGATGAGTCGAGTACGTCACGATGCTGCTTACATCGAAATACCCAACCTCTCACCTTATCTGCTGGTCGTCTTTACGGTCGGCAAGGATAACGCCCAGAATAAATCTATCTTACCATTTATTTCTCAATCTATCGTCGCAGCAATGGTAAAAAATTTTAATTAGTCAGATTGTAAGCAAATAATAAGTATCTTTAAGTTCCTAACTTACTTCTTAACCTTAAAAGTTTACTTAGAGCTTCATAATAAACAATAGACACAAAGATAAACGGCAAAGGGTATCTCTGTCGTTATTTTGGTATTCGTATTGCGATCGCTTTTTGTTATGCCGATCTAGATCACACCCAACCTAGCATTATCAAGATTAGATAAAGAAAGTAAAGAAGTCGATAAATATCTCATGAAGTTCCAACGTTTAACTGTTGCAGGAGTCATTACTAGCACCATGCTGATTAATACGCCTCGAACGCAGGCTAGCATCATACCAGAGAACAAACAAGCAACAGTCAAAAACAATTATTATGCTTATGGTGGAGGTTTGGAACTAACAAACAAGATCGATCGATACGAACAAAATACTTCTTGTTATACCCCGCCTCCTGCTCGATCGACTCATTATCAAATGTGGATTAATCGAGGTATTGCTTTACAACATCAGCAAAGATATTTAGAGTCAGTTGTTTGTTTCGATCGCGCACTATCTTTGCAATCAAAATCCGAACAAGCCTGGTATCGTCGCGGAATTTCTTTTAGTCATTTAAAACAATATTCTCAGGCTGCTAAAGCTTTTAGCCAAGCAATTGAAATCGATCCTCAAAAACATACCTCTTGGTACAATTTGGGAAATGCTTACAAGCACCTGGGTAAATATCCAGAAGCAATTACTTCCCATCAACAGGCTATTGCTTTAAACCCCGACTCCCATACTGCTTATTATCAGCTAGGGAAAGTATTAGAAAAAGCTGGCAAATACCCAGAGGCGATTAATGCCTATGACGAGGCGATCGATCTCGAACCTGAATATTATCCCGCTTGGTATAGTCAAGCTAATGCACTGCACAAGCTACAACGCTACGACGGGGCGATCGCAATTTATCAAAAGACTTTAGAATTTAAACCCGAACAACATCGGGCTTGGTATAACTTAGGTAATATATATTTCAAGCAGAAAAACTATTCAAGAGCGATCGCAGCTTACGAAGCAGCAATTAAACTCAAACCAGACTACGATTTAGCGTGGAATAATCATGGGGCTGCACTAGAAGCAATGCAACAAATTAGTAAAGCCATCCAGTCATATAATCAAGCATTACAGGTCAATCCTAACTACGATAAAGCTTTAATCAATCGTCGTCGCTTATTGATGTCAGTTAGCGATAACACTACGTTATCTAATAGCAATATTCCCGATTTAAAATAATCTGAATTACAAAAAAGAACGATCTTTTAGGGCGATGGGGTGACGGGGTGACGGGGTGACGGGGTGACACCTTCGGTTTTACCGATAGCTTTTCCCCAAGTCTCCCAGTTAAACCTAATCATCCCATGAAGATACAACGCCTTAATTTCTTTGCGCCTTTGCGCGGTCGTCTCAAGCATCCGAAGTAAATTCGGATGACGCTACCTTGCCTTTGTGAGAGATAAAGCCAAAAACTAATAAATTCCAGCCAAGTCGTTCACATTAAGTTCTAGGTGGAACAAAAGATTTTTTTCTACCAATAATTGTCCAGAATAAAGGCGATCGCACCAACAGAACCACAACACCGACAAAGACTATTAAAATTGTCCTCAACCTACTATCAAAGCTCGACTGTAAGTTTCCTAAATAATGAGAACCGATTAACACCGTATGGGCGATCGCTAAAATTAAAGCGGGGACAGTTAATAAATGAATTTTGCGCCAACTTTTACCGAGTTTCTTCTGAAGGCGATCGTTACTAGTAATGACTGCGGGTAACATTAGAAACATACTTAAAATACCACCTGCTATACCCCAACGATGCTGGGGTAACATAAAGGCGATCGCGTCTAAATTCCAGTTCAAGGAATGGTCTAACATATGCGCTGTGTGAGCTAATGCTAAGACAAATGCTCCGATCCCAATTATACGGCGACACTGTAGCGGGGAAGTCCAAAAGCTGCTGAGAGGACGTGCAGCTAAAGCCAGCATTAACAACAACAATGCACCATGTCCCGTATAGTCCACCATTGCATCTGTTCGTAGCAAAGTCAAAATGCCGATCGCTAAAGTCACCCATCCCCCCAAACGAAATAGCTGACTGCGCCGATCTGCGCTTACCTTAGAAGCAGATACCCCTACACCTAACATCATTGGTGCTGTACCCAAGCCGAAACAGAACATCGTCATCGCACCAACTATTAAACTACCTGTTTCTACAGCTTTTAACTGTGCGGTGTATAAAAAACCGCAGGGAATTAAACCCCAAACTCCACCGAGTAAAGCAGGTGTCCACCATTGCGATCGATCTGCAAGCTGATTCATTCTTAGATTCAATCGATTATGGATTCCTCCCTTCAAAGGGTGTAAAAAAGGTAAGCTAGGTAGCCAGTTAGGTTTTATTTGCTTTATCCCCAACCAAATCAGCAATATTCCCGTAAATACTGCCATAAACTGCCTAATATTACTACCAATACCTGCCAACTGACCGCTGGCGACGACAATCGAACCCAAACCGCCCAATGCAGCACCAACTAAGGTATAGCTAATTACTCTACCAAGGTTTAGTAGGAGATGAAACTGAAACCCGTTAATCTTGTTAGAATCACTATCTTGTTGAGATAAAGCCAAGGCTACCGTCAAAGGACCACACATACCCATGCAGTGACCAAAACTTCCTAAAAACCCCAAGGCAAAAATTAATAGTAAATCTAACACTATCTCTGTTTAGCAACAACTTCTTTATTATTACTAGCAGATTGTTGAGTAATTTTTAAATAAGGCGATCGCTGCTAAACAAATAACATTCAATTTTATTTACAATATTGCCTGTTGTTAGAAGGAAATAAAGAAGATAAGCGATCGCGATCGCAGCCAAATAATTAAATTAAAGATAAATTTAAATAAATTATTTGGGCAAAAGTATCGATGCAACAAATTATATTATTTCTAATCGGATTAGCGATCGCCATATTGTTTTTTCCTGGAGTTACTATAGCAATTTCATTAGCTATAGGCTTAGTTGGTCAAATAGGAACGTCAATATTAATGTTTTTGTTTGTACTAATATTGGTTGGAGCAATGATTAACTAGTGTTAGATTATGTGTTCAAATAACAATTAATTCCTATGAGGGTTGGAGCAAAACCTCAAAAATACCGAATTACAAAAATCAAACCTGTACGGTACAAGGCTCTATTACTTTAATACTATCGTTTAACTCTAACCAAAATCTTGGCTTGTTAGCTTCAGCACGCTGCTTTTTAACAATTATTCCCCAGCCGTGTTGACAGGAATAAACCCGATCTTCTTCGGCGAAAATAAGATACATTGCCTCATTCAAGGCTTGACGCTGAAAGATCGCGATCGCCATTATTTCTACAGTATCGAGCCAGATCAAGAAATTCGTCAGTAATTCATCAAAGGATATAAATGTGGCGGTACGAGTTAAGGTAAGGTCGTGCTGGAGGTATACCCAAGATACACTACTTCGGTTGCGTCCTGTACGGGCGATCGTTCTTAAAACCGTAATAGGTTTATTACAGAATATAGTTTTGAGGATTTGGTCGATCTGGGTATCGTCTAAAATTCGATTTAATTTTATAGCCATGCTAAAATTCAAAAATAGGTATGTAATTTAGATAAGTCTGGTAACTTAATCTGATTATATACCTATTCAGACATATTTGCTCGTTAATTTGAAAACTTAACAAATGTCCGTTAATCCAAAGAGTTTAGCTAACTTAGAAATGGGAAGCGTTTCTAGGTACTCCGAGCCAAAGAAGCAACGTTCTGTAACTATCACTGAGAGTAGCTGGGTAGAATTAAAAACGATCGCTCGAGCGCGTGGTGTTTCAGTTTCAGAGCTATTCGAGCAGATTGGTAGAAAAAAGCTTCGTATCTCAAGCTAAATGCTTTTGGACAATTAAGTTATATAAATACAATCGCCTGAATTTAGGCAAACTAGAACCATAATTAGAAAAACTAGTCCCAAATATCGAGAAAAGAACCCTGACTGATTCCTGTCAGACGGCGATATTGAATAACCGCTTCTGTCTCGCTCAAGCCTGCAACAATATCTACCGCCATCCGCGTTTGTTCTTGACTCGATTCTTCTGTATCGCCTAATCTTTCTTCTATTTCTAAAAATTCTCTGATATAACGAGCGGGAATAAAACTCAAATCGCGATCGCTAATTGCCTGGGCATATATTTCAAACAGGGTTTTAATAATTCTTTTTTGTCCGTATCTTTGAGTGGCTAAACGAGGATTGGAAATGACATAAGACCAAACTATTCGCTGGAGAAATTTAAGCTCTTCTTCTTTTTGGAGATCGTATTTTAAATAACCGCGATCGCCATATTTACTGCTTAACTTTACCGACTGGATATAGGTTTGAATAAGCTGAGAGCTAATCAACTTGATTTGAGCTTTTTGTTCAAAAGAACCTAGAGGATACTGCCCCTTAAGGTTGTAAGTAGCATTGAGGAAATTTTGGAAGCGCAGGGGGTTGGCTTTTACTACTTTTGCTACCAAGTTATGAGGATCTTCTCGTAGCCATTCAGCAATAAAACGCTCTAGTTCATCTCTATCAGTTGCTAATAATTCTAAAGGAATCAAACCTGCCAAATAAAAATCTTCTAGATCGTGAACGCTGTAGGTAATATCGTCAGCAAAGTCCATAATGCTAGCTTCAATTGACTGAGATTCTCCTGGTTCGAGGCGAACAAAATTAAAGGCTGGTTTGTCTAGATGGTAAACGGAATACTTATAATATTTTTTAGAACTAGTATCTGGCGATCGCAACCAGGGATATTTTAAAACGGCATTTAAAGTCGCTCTAGTTAGATTCAAACCATAGTAATCGATACGATGTATTGCCAGTCTGGTTAAGATGCGAAAAGACTGAGCATTGCCTTCAAAACCATCGGCTAAACCTGCTTTTCTCGCACAGTCATCTAATTGTTCTTCTGCTATATGTCCGAACGGAGGATGTCCGAGATCGTGAGCTAAAGCAGCAGATTCTACTACATCGGGATCGACTCCGCCAAGTTCGCGGGCTATTTTGGGCTGTTCTGCAAGCAGTTTTTCGGCTAATCTACGTGCTACCTGAGCGACTTTCAATGAATGTGTCAGACGATTGTGAAAAACATGACCCTCTTGTGCCGTTAGAACCTGTGTTACCTGCGCCAAACGGCGAAATGCCGAAGAATACAAAATGCGATCGCGATCGACTTGAAAAGATTTGCGACTATCTCCTGGTTTGTCCCCTCTGTTTCCAAAGGGGTTATGCTGTCTTTGTTGTCTCAACGACATAAGTAATTAGGCGATCGCTTACTATAATTTAATCATAAAAAAGACATACTCTCCTAATTGATAGTACGTCTTTAGTGGCGATTTAGCTGTGTTACAAAAACTACACGACTTCCAAATCCCAAGTGGTGTTAAACTTGACCTTTCCCTCTTCAACTAATCCCCAGGCAGCTTCTTTAAGACTACGATGAGATAGCTTTTCTCCACCCAAGTCAAACTCTAATTCTTGTAGACTCATTGGTGTTTGATGTTCTTTTAGTTCGGTAAGCAGCAGATGTCTTACCTGTTGAACTTCGACGGAAGATGATTTCATTACGGATATTAGTCAGTATTTCAAATAGAGGCTATCTGCTATATATAGCGGTTAAATACGTTTTATCTTGTTTTAAGCTCTACATATAGCGTCGTATCCCATTATGGATCGAGACGGCAAAAATAACGACTAAATTAATAATTTTTTGGTAATCATTTCATAATCTTGACATAACTAAGGCTACTTTCGCCTTTTTGAAAATTTATTTGTTAGGGTAGCTATTAGCTAATAGCATAGCTACTAATCTGGCAAAATAGTTTTAGATACCAAACGAGTTTTTTTCCGATCGCCTTGAGACAGATCCTTGCCAATCTGTAGTCGAGTAGCGTTAGTTTGTAAGACGGTTGCCCCCTGTCTGTCTCCCAACTGCAAAGCGGTTTGGGCTGCGGTTTGAAGCATAGTAGCTGCGCCTGCGCGATCGCCGTGCTGTAATTTAGTTTCGGCAATTTGGGTTTGACGATATTTAGCCAAAGTTAAGATCTGGCTTTGAACTAGATCGTTTGGTTTGGGTTGGTATAGGTTTTGAGATTCTAGCTCGATCGCCAAAACATCAGAGTGTAAATTATCTCGATTAGTTCCAGGATCGTCATAACGCAACTGAACGGCAGCAATTTTGTGTTTACCTGGGGGTAGTTGGTTGACATAGAAGTTAATCAAAACTACTCGCGGGCGATCGACCATCAAATCACCCAAACGAATCCTAAAATAGTTGCCTTCTAGTTGAATAGGCAATTCAATAGTTTCGGGGGCTACCTGAGCGATGGGCTTGATTGATGCCAAGCGTAGTCTTGGCATTAGTTCGACCGTCAGAAAGCTATTAGTCAAGCCGACAGATTGAGCGCGAGTCAATAGTCGTTCAAATTCAGCCCCTGCTCTTTCAGGCTGTTCGATATAGGCTAAAGTTCCTCTAGCGCGATCGCAAATTTGCTCTAAAGCATCTTGATTCCAATGTTCGCCAAAGCCCAAAGTATCTAAAGTTACATTATATTCTGCTGCTAGTTCGGCGATTCTAAAAGAGCGAAGATCGTCACCGTGTTCATTTTCGCCATCAGTTAGTAAAAAAAGGTGAGAAACGCAGTAGTGATTGTAAGCAGCAACTTCTTTGAGTCCCAGACGTAATCCTTCATCAATCGAAGTGCCACCGTCTGCTACCATCAGCCCGATCTTTCGTTTAATTGGTTCGATGTTGGTTAAGAGTTGATTGGGAACGACAACTTTAGCCCGATGATTGAAAGCTACGACACTTATACGATCGCCTGGATCGAGCTTTTTTATAATATTTATTGCTGCTTGTTTGACCATTTCTAACGGTTTTTCTGACATCGAACCGCTGCAATCGATAACCAGACAGAGGTTTAGAGGTAAATTGTTTTCTGCCCGATCGGTCGAAGGCTTCGCTACGCGATCGCTCTTGGCGGAAATTGCCAAAGATAGCTGACGTTGAGAACTATTTATGTGAGCATCAATATTAGGATCGCTTAAATAAGATTGTAGATTAACTCTCATAGTCATGAAACAATATAAAATTTATGACTTTATGATATGAGCTTTATAGATTTTAGCCCCTGTAAAGTATTAAAAAAGATTGAAGAAAAAATCGGGGTATTTATCTAAAACGCCCCGAATTTCTGATGAATTAGATCTTATATTTATTCAATATCGATTGAAGTGGGTGCAGAAGCACTATTGCCGATAGGAGGCATACTAGAACCAGATCTAAAGTCTGCATAAAGGCGATCGCGCCAGGCGAAGAATGGTTCAAAGGTAATATTGTCTGCTAATTCTGGTATTCCTTTGCCCTTGAGGGGATCGGGAATATTGAGATAAGAGCCAGCGGGAAACTTTAAGTATATGCTCAATCCTGCCACGGCTAGATCGGCTAAAGTTGGTGTATCACCTGTCAGATAAGGTTGATTCTGCAAAATCAGACACATAGCTTCTAGATCTTGGGTTAAGCTTTTTTTTGCTTCTTTCACCGCTTCACCACCAAAACCAACACCAGTTCCTAAAACGTCTAAAAGCTCTCCTGGAATTGCACCTACTGCGGTTTTAACTAAATCTGGAGTATTAGGAGGTAACAAAGAAGTCCGAAAATTCTGGTTTCGATTTAATGCCCCAATAAAAGCCTTGCGCCCCATAGAGCCAATAGACATATCCGCCCATTCTTCCATTAGCAAGCATTGTCCCTTTGCTAAAGAGTCAGTAGGTATAATTGGTCGTTCGGGATATTTCCGTTCTAGATACAGGGCAATTTCAGTAGAATCGGCAATATAAGTACCGCCGTCTTTTAAAACTGGTACTTGGCGACTACCAGACTTCTGCATTAGTTCGATTTGCCCAACACCTGGAGTTACTTCAATTTTGCGATATTCTAACTGTTTGTAATCGAGAATGAGACGAACTTTTTCGCAATAGTGCGATAGCTCAAATTGATACAGTTCTAGCATTAAAACTCCTTGATCTCTTCAATTCAATCGCGAACGATATACTCGACCGAGCCAAAGTAACAAATACAAATGTATTGCTTATAATTGCTACTTCGATCTAGGGCTTGCGTTCACTTGGTTAATTTAACTCGTCCGCACGATCGCTGACATCATCCTCAAGTCTAGATAGATCTGTATTATTGCTAAATTTTAATTTTCTCTTTGTCTTTGGTTAAATTGCTTAATTTAGTACGCGGATAAACTCTAAAGGTAAACCGTCGGTATCGGCAATAAATGCTACCTCATAAACGCGATCGCCAATCATTTGCTGTTCGGGTTCGAGCAGTACTTTCAGAGGTTCTAGAGTTCCAGAATCAGCCCGATCGATTTTCTGTTTGAGATTTTCCAACCACTTAGATAAGTCTGGAGTCGAATCACTCAGATCGAAGGATAGATGATAATATCCGACATAATGCTCATCATTAAAGGCATCAGCAGCAGGCTTTGGTTCGGGTATTTGGATCAGTTCGATTCTGCCTCCTAACCCTGTCATCCAGCAGGCGAGAGTATATCCTGTAGTGAAACGTTCTTTGACGCTAAAGCCTAACTGCTCGTAAAAAGCGATCGCCTTGTGAATATCTGCGGTACGAATTGAGACATGGTGCATTTTAATTATCGGACATTAATTCAACAATCAGCAATTAACAATCAGCTATCAGCAAATAAATTTAACCAAATTTTAACTATTGATTCATTCAAACAGAAAGCGATAGGGATAGTGTCGAGGAACGCCAGGCTCTTTTTCTAAGGTAAAGTTAATAATTTCCCAATGAGGTTCGGCGTTTTCTTCGGGACTAAAGCTAATGGGCAAACCATAAAGCTTGGGGGATTTAAACTCTGGATTCTCTCCCCAGGGATGGCTGCGTCCTAAATAAGAACTAACTAAATCTCGATAGCGGTTAGCAATAATTACCTTGGTCGCTCGATAGCCTTCGGTATATAGTGCGTCTAAAGCCTCGTGAATTTCAAAACGAATTCCATCAGGATGAGTATGTTGACGATACCATTGATTTTCCCATCTCCGCCAACGCCTACCCGAAGGTAGATGAACTAATTCTTCAATTTTAGGATCGGCTTCAAAAGCACCGTGTCGGCTACAAAGATAGGTATCCGTAAGTGTAAGAGCAGGAATTGTCTGTCGGCAGTGAGGACAAATAATTTCGGGACCGAAAACAGGGTATTGTAAAGCTAAATCCATATATCATAAATTTGGTTCTTTTTCCTTATAACACGGCTCTATATTATTATCCTTAATTATCACAATATCGTTAGATACCTTATTCTAATATGGCTCAATTGCATCCTACCTCAGCACCAGATTTGTCTCATACCGCTTTTGTCGCTGCTAACGCTACGGTAATGGGCAATGTTTCTTTGGATCGAGGATCTAGCGTTTGGTATAACGCTGTGGTTAGGGGAGATGTCGAGCAGATTACAATTGGTAAGTATAGCAACGTTCAAGATGGTGCGATTCTGCATAGCGACCCAGGATCGCCTACTATTTTAGAAGACTATGTAACCGTGGGTCATCGTGCTGTAATTCATTCGGCTCATATAGAAACTGGATGTCTGATCGGTATTGGGGCGATAATTTTGGATGGGGTGAGAGTAGGAAAAGGTAGTATTGTCGGTGCTGGAAGCGTCGTAACCAAAGATGTACAAGAGCGATCGCTTGTTGTCGGAATACCCGCTCGTAAGATTAAGCAGGTAAGCCCAGAGCAAGCAAAAGAGTTATTGGAACACGCCCGTAAATACGAAAAATTGGCGAGGGTTCATGCAGGTACGGGAACAGATTTGGGGTTTAAGTAGGGGCGAAAGGCTGTTCGCCCTAAAGGGTGCGATCGATTTGTTTAACAAAATAATTTGGTAAAATCGTTTTTCTATGTTCGAGTATTTAGGCTCGATATTTAAGTAAGTTAAATTGAGTTATGAAAACGCTTAAAATTGCTCGACCACAATTTAGAGAAATATTTATCCAAAAGCTTGGCAAAAATATTGTTTGGGGACTTGAAAAATTTGTCGCTCGTTATTCTTTGGTAGAAAACACCCCCTTTCTCGATCCAGAGCAATTTGCTTGGGTGTCTACTTTAGAAGATAACTGGCAGGCGATCGCTTCGGAGCTTGAAGTTGTTTTGCAGTATACGGACGATCTACCTCTTTTTCAAGATATTTCTCCCGATCAGGGAAACAATATTAGCAAAGATAATCTGTGGAAAACGTTCTTCTTCTACGGTTATGGAGCAAAAATGCAGCAAAACTGCGATTACTGTCCTCAAACCACTCGAATAATCGAACAAATACCAGGACTTAAGACCGCATTTTTCTCAATTCTCTTACCAGGAAAACATATTCCCGAACATCGAGGTCCTTATAAAGGAGTATTGCGCTGTCATTTACCGCTTAAAGTTCCCCAGGACAGAGAAAATTGCGCTATCCGCCTAGAAAATGAAACACATCACTGGGAAGAAGGTAAAGTCGTCGTATTTGATGATTCTTACCCTCACGAGGCTTGGAATAAAACCGACGAGGTTAGAGTAGTTTTATTTCTAGATATAGTTCGCCCTATGAGCTTCCCCGCTTCGATAGTCAATCATCTATTGATAAGTGCAATACGCTGGTCGCCTTTTATTAGGGATGCTGAGAAAAACCAATATAAATGGGATCGTAAAATAGCTAAAGTATTTAAGCAATTGCCAAAATAATTTGAGTTAATTTTTTAGTAACACGGATTCATATTAGGACACTCGTTACTGTACGGGACGGGCGATTCGCGAATCGCCCCTACTCATTACTTGTTACTCACGAACAGTTAACTTGACTTGTTATAACTTAACCTTGTAAGACTTATTTTTTGTCGATTCTAAAGATTTATAGAAGCATCAGAATATGTCACAGTTAATGCTATTAACAGAAGGACAGCTAGCGATAGTTGCAGTAGCTCTCCATGATGGTCATTATGTTCGTCCAGAGGTAGAAAAATTACTAGCTATTAGCCACAGCGATCGCCTGCGAGAAGAAGATCCCTATACTGCTTCCTGGACAGATATTGCCGAAACTAAAGTAGTGGTTTTACGATCGCGTTTTGAAGTCGATCTCAATCGTCCTCGCGATCGCGCTATTTATCTTCAGCCAGAAAATTCTTGGGGATTACAGGTGTGGCGAGAACCACTACCACAAGCTTTGATTGATAAGTCTTTAGCTCTGTACGATAACTTTTACGCGACTATTAAAAGAATTTGTCAGCAACTAGAACAACGCTACGGACGCTTTGTTATTTACGATTTGCACACTTACAATCACTATCGCCAAGGAATAGATGCTCCCCCCGCTGCGGAGTTATACAATCCAGAGATTAATTTGGGAACGGGAACTCTAAATCGCCAATATTGGCAACCCGTAGTCGAGCGATTTATCTACGACATGAGGCATTTTGATTTTTTCGGTAGACAGTTGGATGTTCGAGAAAACATCAAATTTCAAGGGGGATACTTTGCCGAGTGGGTTCACCAGCATTTTCCTCACTCTGGTTGCGTATTAGCTATTGAAGTCAAGAAATTTTTTATGAACGAATGGACGGGTCAGCTAGACGATGCCAAGATGTCAGCGATCCATGAAGCATTAAGATTATCCGTATCAGGAGTATTAGAAGAATTACAGCAGTTAAACCGAGAATCGGCTTGAGTTTATTAAGTCTTTTTTCTTGCTCAAAGTAATGTTAACCATGCAATCTTCCATCTTCAATACGAATAATACGATCGCCTGCACCTAAAATTCGATTATCGTGAGTGACTATCAAAATAGCAGCTTCTTGTTGGGATGCCAGGCGTTGTAGTAAACTAATTACGTCTTTTCCTGTCTGACTATCTAAAGCTGCGGTGGGTTCATCGGCGAGAAAGAGTTTGGGACGAGCAACCAGGGCGCGGGCGATCGCAACCCGCTGTTTTTGACCACCTGATAATTGTTGGGGATAATAATCTCCGTAGCTGCCTAGTTTTACTGCGTGCAACATTTCTTCTGCTCTTATTTTAGCGGTTCTTTCTGAGATTGTTTTGTCTAGTTCTAAAGAGATCTGTACATTTTGTCTGACTGTCAGAAACTCTAATAAATTATGCGCCTGGAAGATATAGCCAATTTGACGGCGTGTTTTTACTAATCGATCTTGACTCGCATTAAGTAGCTCGCGATCGAGAAATTTAAGACTTCCTGTTTGTACCGAACGCAATCCGCCAATAAGAGTTAACAAGGTTGTTTTTCCAGATCCAGAAGGACCAGTCATAATTACCGTTTCTTTGGCTTTTAGCTCCAGGTTAATATCAATTAAAATGGGTTTACGTAACTTTTTCTTGCCAAAATAATGATATAAATTCTCTATTTTGACAATAGATTTTTGAGCTTTTATACAACTTGACTTCATTTGTTTAGACAAAATTTGTCTTTTTTTATTAATGAGCGAGGAGAGAATTAATATAGACAACAACCAAAACTATTTCTATAACAGAATTTGGGTTACTTATAAATCTCTCCTCTATTTTTCTAGTTTCAGTAGCTACGAATAGTACCAAAAACTATTTATAGCAATACGGATTTATATGATAGACACTCATCACTCGTTACTCGTTACTCGTTACTTGTTACTTGTTACTTACAAACTAGTAACTAAAATTGACAAGAGCCAATTAACGTACTGCAATATGTAATGCGCCTTAGATATCTAAGGTGATAGGAAGTTCGATACCAGCTTCAGTTAGAAGATCGGGAGCGATCGCTACCCCTTCAGTTAGATCGACAAAAAATGTTTCTTCGCCAACACCAACCAAAACACCTTCAGTTAAATCGACATCTACTAATGTTCCGTCAACTTCTACCGCTGCTGTTCCCTCGGTTGCATCAACGCTAACGAGTTCGTTAGCCACATCAACTGCGACGTTCCCGGCAGAGTCAACTACCACGCTGTTACCAAGAACTTCTACACCAGTTCCAGTCGTTAAATCGACTCCGACAGTATCGGTACTGAGTACGTCAACCGATACACCATCGGCTAGATCGACACCCACAAGCTCGCTTCCAAGAAGATCGACTTCGGTACTACCAGTTGGACTAACTTCGACACCTACCAGTCCAGCATTTACATTTATCCCTGTTACAGGGTCTATTTCTAGACCGATACCAAATAGATCTAAGATAGAATCTAATATCATTTCATACTCCATTTTCTATGTGTAAATAGGCAAGGTAAATTGAGCTACGATTATATTTACAGCATTTTTACCCTCCCATTCTTTAGATAAATATTCATAATTCAAGCTTAAAAAATATCAGCAGGATCGACAGAACGTAACTTTTGAACAGCTAAAGTTCCTGAAACAAAGCACATAGTAATTACCGACAAAAAGACACTTAATAGTTTGTTTCTGTCCATAATTACGGGAAGGTGAGTAGCATTTGTTGCTATGTCGTACAGACCGAAAGAAATGATAATTCCAGGAATAAAACCTAAGATAGCTAGTAAAAAAGCCTGTTGAAATACGGCAATTAGTAAATAATTGTTAGTAAAACCGATCGCTTTTAAAGTCGCATAAGCAACTAAATGGTTAGAGATATTGCTATAAAGAATTTGATAAGTAATACCAATACCGACAACAAAACCCATAAAAACCATGATTTTAAAAATAAAGCCAATGGGTGTACGTAAATCCCAATAGTCTTTTTCTAATTCGATAAATTCAGATCTAGTTAAAATTTTGATATCTTGGGGTAAGCTGACAACTAGGCGATCGCGAACTGCTTCGGGTTTATAATTATCGTCGAGAGTAATCAAACCCAAGTCGATATTATTTACCAAGCGATCGGGAAATGCTTTTAAAAAAGTAGAGTGATTGGTAATTAAATTGCCATCAACTCCAAAAGAAGGACCGAGACTAAATAAACCCTCAATTTTAAATCTTTTGGCTTTAATGATTTGATTGAATGAAGAAATTTCAATATCGAGCTGTTGTTTAGCTTTGTATTCAGCAGCAATAGGACCAAATTCTGGACGAGAACTAAGATCGAATAATGCAGTATCGGGTAGTTTTATTTTGTCGATATTTTGATTTATCTCAGGTGATTTAAAAATCGAGTTGTTAGGGTCAACTCCCATAACAAAGATCGAATATTTCTGACCGCTTAAAATATTTCTAAGTTTGCCAAACTGAAAATATAATGGATTGACTGATTCGACTCCTTCAAAAGCCAAAGTTTGATATAAACGAGTGCGAGGAAAACTTTGTTGAGCAGTCAAAGCTTTATATTGAGAACTAGTTAAAAATAAGTCTCCTTGAAGGACTTGGTGTACTCTTACCGCGCTATCAAACAGGGCATCTTGAAATCCAAGCTGCATAAACAAAAGTATGACCACAAAAGCAATTCCTGCTAAAGTTGCTAAAAATTTGACTCTTTTATGAACTAATTGCAGCCAGGCTAAAGGAATAGATAAAATCATAATATTTAATGTTTTATTAGTGTTGCCGATCTAAATGCGTGTAACTTTTTAGGCTTTTTTAAATACTTCTGACCCCTGACCCCTGACCCCTGACTTCTAAATTAATCACAAAACAATAACAACCTGCACCTGTAAATTGCTCAGAGCAGTTACTCGTTTGCTAGACTCAGAATCGAGGCGAATTTTTACCTCCACTACCTTGTTATCGGTATTGACTAAAGGATCGGATTCAAACACATCCTGTTGCTTAACTTCCAAGCCTATTTGAGTTACTTCTCCCTGAAGTTCTGATTCAAAAGCAGACCCTGTAACGATCGCCTTTTGCCCCAAACGTACTCTTGCTACATCGGTTTCGTACACCTCTGCTGCTACATACATTTGGTCAGTTTGTCCGATGGCTACAATTCCTGTGTTGCCCACTACTTCGCCAGGACGAACATTAACTTCCAAGACTCTTCCATTCATCGGCGATCGCACTTCGGTCAAGGCTAATGCTGCCCGTGCCTCTTTAACTGTTGCTTTTGCCTGTTCTAATTCTGCTTGGGCTACCTGTACGTCTACGGGACGAACTTCGCTAACGCTCTCAAGTCTGGCTTGGGCTTCATTACGCTCTACTTGGGTAGTTTCAACGGTGCGATTTAAAGTTTCTTGGGCTTCTGCTAGCTGCTGACCGACTGTATCTACCCGCAAACGCCTAGTGTCTCTTTCTTGTGCCGAAATTGCACCGTCCTCGAACAACTGTTGATAGCGATCGTATTCTACTTTGGCGTTGTCTAGTTCGGCTCTGAAACGAGCGATCGCAGCCTTTTGGGAAGCTATTTGACCTTTTAATTCCGCTTCTAGGCGATTAATAGCCGATTCTTGGGCGTTAATATCTCCTTGTTTCGCTCCTGCTTGGACTCGCTCCAAATTAGCCTGGGCAATACCAACATCGGTTTGTGCTTTGTCTAAAGCAGCCTGTTGACTACTATAGCTATCGAGAATTGCCACCACCTGCCCTTGCTTTACTTTATCTCCTCGTTCGACCAATAGTTTGTCTACTCTAGAACCTTCAGCAGCGGCCGAAACCGATAGTTGAACGACTTCCCCTTCTGGTTCGATTCTTCCTAAAGCCGATACCGCAGTAGGTGTAGGAACGGGATCGGGAGTTACGGGAGCAGGTTCGGTAGGATTACCAACAATTCGAGCGAAAAGATCTGGCTGGAATTTAGCGATCGCCCATACCGAAGTTGCTAAGGTAATTATTACTAGGGTTGTCCCAATCACTATGCGCCGAAGCCAAGGCTTAGATTCGGGAATAGGTTCTTTGTACTCAATTACTTCTTCGGGTTCAGTTGAAGTCATAGAGGTTTCTGACTCTGTTTCTGATAACAGCGAAGAATCAGATGCTTTTAACTCAGCAGTATGGCTTATATAGTTTTCTAACAAACCAGGACTAAACTGACAAAAGCCTTGGTGAACGTTTTTAATACCCTGGGTAATTTCCTCGACGGCAGTATCTTTGAGAAAGTAACCTTTTGCTCCTGCTTCTAAAGATTGCTTAATGTAGCTGTTTTCGGCATGGCTGCTAAAAACTAGAACCTTAGTATTACTAAAGCGATCGCTAATAATTTCGGTACTACTAATGCCGTTTAACTCTGGCATCTCCATATCCATCAGGACGACATCGGGCTTTAGGGTTTCAACCAGCTCGATTGCAGACTTGCCATTATTTGCCATGCCGACTATATCGAAAGCTGGCTCTGTTTCTAATATTGCTTTTAAACCTTCACGAATTACCCCCGAATCATCGACAATCGAGATCCGAATTTTATCAGTTGACTTAGTGTCCGAAGATTTTTCTTTTGACCCGTTTAATTGTGTCATGAGAATGATTAATGAACTATCTAAGGTTTACATTTGCTATATGATTCTCGACGACTGGAAGTAAATGTATTCGTGTGACGGATCGCTTGGAATAAATCCTTGAGTAAGAGAAATTCCATCCCTTTTAGTTGCTTAAACATAGCGATCTGGCAGTTTATTTTATCTCTAACAACCAGTGAAGATTGCCAAACACAACGGCAGTACTCCCAAAAAATGCGCCAGTGAGGGAAAATTGCTAGACCTTGGTTGGCAGGATCGAACCAAACTGCATAGGCATAGTAGTCTGGTGTTTTGCTAATCGCATTACCCGCAGCCAAAGAAAGATATTCGGGAAAAAATCTGCTCATAGACTGTTGGGAATGTTTGCGAGAAAAGAAGAGTAGTGCAGGAATTTCATAAAACTTGCCCTGTAAGGCGATACTGGCTAGTAATACTCCATCAGTGTGTCCGTAGTTGCCCATTAATGAAGTCTTTTTGAGAGTGCTGGCGCGAATTAGTCCAAAAATGGGATAGCAAAGATGATGACTCAAGAGATCGTAAAATCTTGTCGTAGGGTTGCACGAGTCAGTACGCAGCTTAATGTTATAGTTGCTCAATAATTTACCCCGTTCGTCGATTATTTGAACCTGAGAATGGCATAGAACTATAGAGCGATCGCTGGTCAATATTTCTACGCACCGATCTAGATAATCTGGGGTAATTAGATCGTCATGGGCTGCCCACTTGAAGTATTCACCCGAAGATAATTGAAAAACTTGGTTGAAGTTGCCTGTAGCACCAATGTTATGCGGTTGGCGATAGTAACTAATCCGCCGATCTTTTGCAGCGTATCTACGACAAATCGTTTCGGTAGCATCGGTTGAGGCATTGTCACAGATAATTAACTCAAAATCTTTGAAAGTTTGTGCCAAAATTGCATCTAAAGTTTCTGATAAAAATGGTTCGCCGTTGTAAACGGGTAGTCCGATACTTACTTTGGGATTGTTCATTTATCATTGGGTGTTTGAGGGGTCAGGGGTTAGGGCTAAAAGCTAAAAGCTAAAAGCGGTGCAGCGCGGTCTTGGGGAGGGGCTGTCGCCTGGGGAGACCCCAGGCGTTTATATGCCCCGTGGTTTCCCCCATGAGCGACTGCGCCAAGAAGCTAAGAGCTACGAACAAGCTACTATTTGATTTCATTCTTTAGATCGGCAACGTCCAAAACTAAAGTGATGTTTTAGGGTTGGTTCGCTTGAGATATCGGTAGGGGAAATATTGGAGAAGTTTAATATCCCAAGGACCTTTTACCTGATAGGTAATACCGCGCCACTCTACCTGTTGCGTTAACATGGCTTGCCAAAGAGCGATCGCGCATACTAACTGGGTGAGAGGAATAACCGTAATTAGTTTTAGTAAATGTATTAGCGATAGGTTTGGTAACAATTCGTCCCGCAGCAGCAGTTTTTCTCTTATTGCTTGTTGCCAAACGTTAATTACTACCAGCAGTAGGCTAAGGTAAACAATTAAACTAATTCCTAAAATTGCAGCAGATGCCCACTGAGCTGTAAATAGAGCCGTTATGCCTGTCGAAATAACTATAGTAGGAATTAAAAAGGTAATTGTGCCATAGAGCAAGATAGCATTCCAGCCTGGATGATATAGCTTGGCGTTAAGGAATTGACGGCTAACCCAGCGTCTAAAACTTGGTAGAGTGCATTCTTCACGATTAACCATCATCAAGGAAGGGACTGACTCGATTTGTAGTCCTTTCTCCTGTAATACGCTTTGCAAAATAGTGTCATCAGAAAATGCCTGTCCCCATCTCTCTAAAAGTTTTGCCTGACGAACTAGATCGGTTCTAATCGCTAACGAACCAGCCCAGGGAATGCGATAAAGATACATCTGTCCCACAGCAGCAACATTCCACAGATAACGGCACATAGTTCCCCATTGTGTTCCTGGTACATACCAACGATTACCTGTAGTTAGTCCTATTTTGCGGTTTTTTAAAGGATTGACTAATTCCCGTAGCCAGTTAGGATGAGGAATAGTATCGGCATCTACAAAGGCAATTACTTCGCACTCAGTCTCTAGTTCGGTCACGGCTTGAATCAAAGCACTACACTTAAGGCTACAGGTTTCCCGCCGAATCCTAAGAGGACTAAGATTGACTGGTATATCTGTTTGTAGCAGCGTCTTAGATGCGATCGCCCATGCAGGATCTTCTTGACTATCAACCACAATACGTAGTTCATAATTAGGATAGTTCTGATTTAATAATGCCTGCAAACATTTAGACAGAAAGGGATCTGCACCCCGCAGACATAAAGCGATCGCCACCTTGGGTAATTCGCTATCCTCGTAGGAATTGGGTTTGTTTTGTCGAAATGAAGCTATAAATACTGTTGTGAAATAAATCTCAAACAGTGCTAATCCTAGCAAAGCAAGCACTATTATTATAGTCAATGTATTCATTTATTTTTACTTAGTTAATTTTATGAGGAGGCTTCAAGGTAATAAAAATTGTTCAGCTATTAGGAACGCTATATTGCCATCTATCAATAGCAAAACCCCAGTTTTGCGCTACTTTGTCTTTTTCTTCTTGTGTTAGATAATATTGATTACTTCGATATCTACTTCTAGCCTTGGCATATCGAGCAAATTTAGCTTTTTTCCACTTAAAATCTGAGATATTTAATTGCTTATAAATCTGTTCTAAAACATTAATATAATTGTCTACCAAATCTTCATATTTAATCTCGACTAAATTGGCTGGAGGAATCAGCTTTTTATCTTCAAAAAACTTAGACATCATTTCTCGATAAAACAAAATAATGTTGTCTTCAATTTCGCGATCGCTAATTTGTTGTAATTCCAAACTAGGTAAGAGTTTACGATAAAGGTTTTTAGTTGAAGCAAAAACCGTATAGGGATTGCGATAAATATGAATGAACTGAGCATCAGGAAACATCTTTAATAAAGTTTTGATTCTGCCGGTATTGGCGGGATTTTTGAGAATTAATCGTTTACCATTCATTTTATAAGTGGCTTTTTTTAAAATTCTTAAATAAGCTGCTTGCCATTCGGTTTTAATCTTGGGATTCAAATTATCGAACAAAACAAATTGTCTGAAATACTGTTTCATATTTTTTGGAAAATACCAGCCATGATAAAAACAATAAGAACCTACATTTCCCAAAGCATATTCTTCTTCTTGCGGTAGTTCGGCAGACAATTCAACATTATCCATTGGTCTAATTTCTGGGAGAATTTTTTTCAAGATATATTGAATAATTGGTTCGCTACCTAAAAACAATTCTGGAGACCAAGTTTGCAAAGAAGATACATATCCTAAATCGTCATCTTGAGTAATTAAATTGTGCAGATAAGTCGTGCCACTTCTCCAGTGTCCGATAATAAAAATAGGCGGGGAGACAGTTAGTTTTTCAATCTGGCGATCGAAGATAATTTTTTCTAATATTCTGTTTGGTACTCCAGCGATACTAGCTAAAGAAATCAAAGTTGCTTTTGGAAGATATTGGTTATCTATTCCTCTATTTGCTCGCAATAATTCCAGCCAATTGACAAAAGAACCGCCAGCTAAAGGATGTAATGGTATTGACATTATTATTTGTTAGTTACTATAGACAGCGACATAGCAATACGTACTTGTATGATAGATACCTCTTACTTATTATCTATTACCTAATTGCCTATTACCTATTACCTATGAGCAGTTTAATTTTCCGTCCCAACCGAGCGACGTATTGCGACATCAAGCAGCCTGCAAAAACCCACTGTCGAGAAAACGTTGAAAGTAGTTAATTAATAATTTATGGTTAATAGGAGGACATTTGATTCCCGAACCTTTAAGAGCTTTTAAAGTATCTTGACAGCTAATTTCGGGTCGGTTTTGCTGTAGGTAAAGTTCGATGATAGTTAACTGAGCCTCAGAACGTTTTTCTAATAGGAAGGGTTGCAGAGTAAACAGGGGATTATCTGGCTGTACCGTATCTTTTAAGTCTGCTTGCCACTGTTGATAGGGAACTTTATCGATTTTGTAACCAACGAGGCGGAGTAAATTCACTATTTTATTTAGCTGTACTGGCTGAGGATGTTGCAGATGAAAAGCCTGTCCGATAGATTCGGGCTGTTGGGATAGATAGACAATACTTTGGCTTACGTAGTCTACGGGAGACATATCTAGAAGATAGTCGAGATCGGGGAAACTGCCCATTTGAATACAGCCTTTGAGCATTAGGCAAATAAAGTCATCGGTGTTAGAAACACCAGTTTTACTGTCTCCAGCAATTAAAGGAGGTCGATAAATTGAAATAGGTAGCCCTCTTTCTCCTGCAATCTTGACTAACTTTTCCGCCACCCATTTGGTTTGCGAGTAACCTAAATCGATACCCTGCCAATGGTCAAAGCTATCTTGTTCTGTGACAACTTTACCTGCATATGCCGCAGTCTCAAATACCGCCACGCTAGAAACATAGTGAACGGGTTTAGTTTTCTTTTGACAGGCTAACCGTAAAACTTCTTGCGTTCCTAAAACATTAGCAGCCTTCATCGCTGAATAAGGATAGACATAGTTCAGCATGGCTGCACTATGATAGATGGTATCGATCGCTCCTGCTAAATTGGCAAATGTATCTGCATCTAAACCCAACATCGGCTGAGATAGATCGCCAACGACAGGAATAATGCGAGAAGTAACCGTACTATCCCAAAGAGAGTATCTTTTCAGATTGTCTTTTAATCTTGCTTTGGCTGCATCAGAATTAGCAGCACGAACCAAGCAGTAAACATCTGCATCTGTGCGATCTAACAGTTCTTGTAGTAAATAGACTCCTAAAAATCCCGTCGCACCAGTTAGAAAGATTCGTGCAGGCTTTATTTCGGTAAAAGTTCCTTCTGGACGAATCGACGGATCGAGAACTGCTTCCTCGGCTAAGTTAACCTCAGCGTTATCTTTATATTCAGCTTCTGAATCCGATAAATACTCCTCTGCTAAACGTTCGGATAGTGCTTCAATTGTCGGATAATGCCACAGCAACATCGGTGATATTTCCAAACCAAACTGTTTTTCGGCTCGACTAACTACGATCATTCCCTGTGCCGAATCTAAACCGTAGTCTTCAATTGGTTCACTAGTATCTATTTCATCTGGTTCTACCTCTAGCTGTTCGGCGATGTTTTTAGTTAGCCAAGTGGCAATTACTTCGGCGTTGATTTGATTGGGGTTCATGATTACTGATTACTGATTGTTGATTGGGGAATTGCTGATTGCTGATTGTTGATTGAAGGATTGTTGATTGTTGATTGTTGATTACTCCCTACTCCCTACTTCTTACTTCTTACTTCTTACTTCTTACTTCTTACTTCTTACTCCCTACTACTTACAGGTTGATATTGGCTATAGCGATCGCCTAAATCTAATCCCTGTAGCTTGAGATTCTGGACGCGGTAGAGGTAGGCTGCACCAGTAAGAATATGATGTGCCACATCCATAACATGGCGATCGCCTACTGGTTCTAGATAAGAGCCTTTAACCCAGTTATTGAAAGCTCCCATTGCAGGGCCACACCAGATCTGATAGTCTATTTCTCTACCTGCTTCCCCAGCGTTTGACCAACGGGAAGACAAGCCAAGATACCAGCGGAAAATAAGAGCCATTTTGACTTTGGGATTGTTGTTGGCTTTAGCTAGCTTTGCAGGATTGCGCTGGGAGAGATATTTAACGGTGTTTTGCCAGACTTCATCGAGGCTCATGCGAAAGATTTGTTGTTCGATCTTGGTTCTTTCTGGAGTCGGGATGTCTGCAATAGAATCGTAGTTTTTGTATAGTTCGTAGAGTTTTTGAGCGCGCAAAGCGAACATTGTTCCGCGTTTGAGAACCTGTAGTTTTACCCCCATCTCGAACATATCCGCAGCAGGGGCCATCATTACATCGTGCATTTCGGCTTGAGCCAGAAGTTTTTTGGCGTGTATAGAAGTTCCCGCCTCGACGCAGGATTGGTTTACCGAGCCTGTCACGACATAGGCTGCTCCCATAATGTAGGCTGCTAAAGCTGCTTGGGGGGTAGAGATTCCTCCCGCTACGCCAATTCTGACGGGATGGGAGTAATTATATTGGCTTTGAATCTCATCTCTTAGTTCTACGATCGCAGGAAACAAGCATACTAAGGGACGATTATCAGTATGTCCCCCCGAATCTGCCTCGACGGTAATGTCATCAGCCATCGGTACTTGTCGAGCCAAATCTGCCTGTAGTTCGGTGATTTTTCCCCGTGCTACCAATTCTTGCAGGATTTTTAGCGGTGCTGGTTGTAAAAACTTGGTAGCTACCTCGCGTCGAGAGACTTTGGCAATGACTTTATTTTTAATCTCAATTTCACCCGCAGCATTTAATCCTAATCCCGCAGCGCGGTAATAGACGATATTGGGACTTAAATTGAGAAAAGCTGAGGCTTCTAAAGTCCTAACCCCAGATTTGAGGTAAAGCTCTACCGCATTACGTTCTATCTCAGGTTCGTTAGGACTATGAAGCAGATTAAAAGCATAAGTACCGTTAGGTAGAGCTTCTTGAATACGTGCGATCGCTGTTTCTACCCGCTTGAGGCTCAACCCCCCCGCGCCAAATGAGGCTAAAATACCTTGTTTTCCCAAGGCAATAACTAATTCTTCTGAAGCAATCCCCCCCGCCATTGCACCCGTCATGTAGGCATATTTTACCCCGTGAAAGTCGAGAAAATGGCGATCGCCTAACTGCTCGATCGATAGAGTCGGGGCAGCCATCAATAGTTCTATATCGGGATCGGCGTGCCACCAGTCATGGTTAGTTAAGCCTATTTTTCCCTGGTGTTTTACCACATAACAAGGTTCTTCTAAATTAAGTAATACATTTTTTATTTCTGCTGTTTCAAAAGCTACTTTTCGCTCGATTGTTTGATTTTGAGTAAGTAATGTTTTGGATGCAATCATATTTCTGCTCCTGTTTTTTTAGGCTTTATTCGATAAAATTACTAATATTTATTTATTACTCTCTCTAGAACGATTTATAATTTTTTCGAGAACCTTGAGATGAACGCTAACGGCAGCTTTGTTGTGGTAACAATACTCGCGATCGCGATCGATAAATATAGATTGAGCTTTTGAGATCCGAGAATTATTATCTATAGAGCCGTCTTTAGCGGATTTTAGGTAATTTGGCTGCCAGAGAATTAAATTGTTATCACTGTTTTTTAAAACAGTTTTGCTATTTAGCTGGTTACTAATTGTTTGGTTAAAAACTGGGGTCAGTTTTTCTGGTTCTGACTGGCTTGAATAGGCTTTATTAGCAATGTCGTTAACATGAATTGGTTCTACTCGGACACTCTTATGTACATCTTCTTGCCAGGGATCGAGGGTACTGTTTTCAACAGCATCAACTACTGACTCGTCGAAAGTGGAATCTTCTACGCCGTATAGAAGAGATAAATCTAATTCGACGCGATGACTAAATAATTTGGCGATCGCCTTAATTAAAGAGGTAAAATCGTTTGTACCGCGACGGTGTATCGATACGACGGCGTGTTCTTTAGATTTGAGAATATCTTTAATCCAGCGAGAACAGTTGCTACCGACACCTACTTCAATAAAGATGCGATAGTCATCTTGATAGACTCGATCTACTAAACGAGGAAAATCTAGTTGCTGACACAGGGTTCGAGTAACGCTATGGGCAATGTCTTGACTGCTGTGTTCTATTGTTTGGTAATTAGCAGCAGAATAAAAAGTAATTTTGGGCTTCTTTGGCAACGGTAGAGTATTTAGCTTGACTAGCTGTTCATACTCACTCTCCATTGCAGAACAATGAACAACATGATTAAAAGGAGCGCGAAACGCATCGCAACCCAGGCTAGCAATTATTCTTTCACAACCTTGAGGATCTCCAGCAATAATGACTTCTTTAGAAGTACTAATTTGGGTTAGATAAACATGGCTTTCTAGCTCTAGCTTCTCTCTAACAGATTCGCTGTTTGCCATGACGACATAGGTACGCCATAATTCTCCCTGATGTTCGTCTGATAGCTGCCAATATTCCCTAACGGCTTCTTTTGTTCCCGCCAACCGCGTTTTGAATAGAGCAGATGTATTAAGCACATCGCTAGTTTGCCCGATATCGCCCCAAACACCCTGAGCGTACATCATGCTAGTCTCACCCAGGCTATAGCCAAAAGCAGCTTCAGGCTTAACCTTGAAGTAATCTCGTACAATAGTAGTCATGAACCCAGCAAAGCCAGTTTCCGACTCTAACATTGCCAGAGGATCGTTCATCAATTCCCGTTCTTTGGCTTCTAATTCTCTGGGGGAAAGTTTGTGCCAGCTTCGGGGATAGAGAAGTTTCTCGATACCTGCGCTACGATTACAGGTACTTTGAATTACAGGATCGTCCATTAGGTTAGGAAATAGGCGAAAGAGATCTTTACCCAATCCAACATGAGCGTTATAAGCACCAGGATAGACATAAGCCACCTTACCTTTTTTCCCTTGAGGGTTAGCAGTAAAATAACTGCCTACAGGGGTTTGCCAGTCTTTACCCGTCTCAAAAGCCTTAGTTGCGCCTTGAACAGCGCGATCGCATTCTTTGAGTATTTCTGACTGATTTTTACCGACAATAGCTAGAGCATAATCTCCTTGGCTATCTCGATAATCGATAAAGGTTTGTTTAGCAGTTTGAGCGATATCGCCACTGGCTATATTTTGTTTGAGACTGTCAAGCTGTTCTAATAGAGTCTGAGAATCTTTTGCTACTAAAGGAAAAAGGTAACAGGGCGTTTGCTCTAAATAAGCAGTGCTGCGCTTCTGCGGTTCTAGTTCCTCCGACAAAATTATAGGTGCGTTGTTACTTGTAAAATTAATCGCAGCAACTCTTTGTTTGACTCCTGCTTCTAAAAACCAGGGTTTAGCAAAAGATGCCACATAAAGCTGCCAGTCTTTTGGTGTCTGCTGCTGCCACCGGGAGACAGGGGGAATATAGCGATAGTATAAACACAGTGCAGTTTTGATAAAGCTAGCAATTTCTCCTGCGATGCCTTTGTAACCAGCATTAGCTAGGCTGGAGACAGCACGACTACGAGTAGAATCAGTAGCCAGATAATTAGGTATTACCCGCTCGATTTCTGTCTCCTGCAACTGTTTATCGCCAAATAACTCTAAATAAGCAATATCTTCAACTGTAAATGCACCAAGACTATCGATAACAGCATAGATCTTATGACGATTGCGTTTAGCAGCCTCATAACGCTTCAACACCACTACACCTATACCCTGCAAATCTACCCCACCGACGACTACCGCCTCTACTTCGTTTAGTAGCTCTTGCGCCCTCGATAAAGCATCAAAAACAGAATCAACCTCAATTACGCCGTCTAGCTCGTGCTTGCTATTGTTAGCAACAATTATCGCTATATTTATATTCGAGATCGCTGCATCTTCAAGTGCGATCTTGGTAATGCGATCGAGCCTTTGCTGTACTGCGCTAGATAGTTCGGCATTATCTGCGTCGGATAAATGTTGTCCTTCATAGATACTCCGTTCAAAAGCATCAAGGGAACTATAAGTACCGAAGTGTGCATTCATGCCGATAATGGCTGTTTTGATATTCATCGGTTGAGATATTTGCATCGTCTAGTTTTTATGGCAAGTTTTCTAGATTTAACGGACGGACAGCTGTTCGCCCCTACCCTCGGAAATACGCGATGTAATTCGACTTATATCTCTATCCGATTTCGATTGTTTTCTCAAGGCATAGCAGAGATATTCTAATTCTCTAGTTCTCAATCCTTCATACATCGGCGTACCTTTAGCAGCAGCAAAATAACTAGCTAGCCAACGAAATACGATTGGAACTTGGCGATCGATAATTTCTACCTTTCTTTGATGTTCTAATTCCATAGACGCACAAACATTGTCGCTAATGTTTTCTTCTGTTACAACAGAAAATCCTGCTTCGAGTAATTTTTGTTGAGTATCTTTTACAGCTTCTTGGGGACGAAAATCTGTAAATAAGAAATAACCATTAGGTTTGAGTACGCGATTTACTTCAGCAAAGAATTTGTCTGTATGTTGATAACAATGGGAAGATTCGACATTAATTACCGCATCAAAGGAATTATCAGCAAACTGTAGTGCTTCGGCATCTCCTAATTCAAAATTCAAGCCAGGTAGCTGATGTTTTTGACGACAAAAGTTGATATTACTTCGAGAAAAATCAACTCCTGTCAAGGAACGAGGTTGCAAATAGCGTTTGACGTAGGATGCTCCACCACCTCGACCACAACCTACTTCTAAAACGTTTAATCCTGTTAAGGGGATTGCATTAGCAACGTGATGATAAAGTTGAATACAATAACGTTCTGCTTCATCACAACTATCTAACTTCAATTGTTGGGCATCAGAATCGCGATCGACATAACCATAATTCATTAACTTAATATTAATTGCCTCATATTTACTAGCCATATGGTTGTACCAAAGCTTCCAGATAAATCTTCTGAAAGGGAAGTTATTCGGTCTGGCAATTAATTTGTCTATAATATTCATATTTTTTCCTATTAAATAATTTTGTAGGGAATCAACAATCGGAGAGGACACTTATTACTGTACGGGCGATTCGCCCTAAAGGGTTCGGCAGTTGCTCTTTGTCGGAAACCAACAAGACCGCACTGCCTCACGAATCGCCCCTACTAATTAACGTATTGCGATATTTATTAAACGCGATCGCATTTAAAAAGAAATTATTGTTCCTTTTGCTGCCTGCATTCTTGAATAAACTTTTCCTTCAGGGTCGTGAGCGATAACATCAGCTACCACAGCAGTTTTGGTTTTATTTTTTATTTCACAAGAAATATAAAATGTCTTGTCGAAAGGAATTGCTGCAAACTGCTCGTAAATATCAATTCCCGAAGGTAAACAAATCTCTTGATAATTATGCTGTAGCCAGAGCCAGAAAGAATGAATTTGTACGTCTACAATATAGGGATTAAAGGTTTGTACGGGGAACTGCCCCTGTTTTTCTAGCTTTATTTTTGGCAGACAACATTCTAGGGTAATCTTTTGTTGGCTAAGGTTTAAAACTTTTGTTACTCCCTGAAAACAAGCACCATGAAAAAGGCTTTTCGATCCCTGTTGATATACTGAATCTTGGTGAGAAAAGTTTGTTTGTTGCGGAGATAAGTTAAAGTTGCTGTAGGTTAAACTACTATCTATTTTATAGATTAGTTTAAATTCACTACTAAAATGATAACGTATTTTACTCGTTTTATCTTTACTAAAAATTTTAGCTTTAAGATTAATTTCTTGAGAGTTGCTATCAGTTATTGTTACATCTAAAGTATATTTATCAGCCAAATTTTCATCAAAAACAATCCCTTTTAAAACTCGAAAGTTACTATGACTAAAAAACTTGTATCCAGGATATAGTTGTTCGCAAGCATTAGCCATCCAGGCGATCGCACAGGTAGCTGGTAATACGGGACGACCCATAATTACATGATCGTGTAAAAAGGGATTGGCTGCTAAAGATAGACGGCGAGATATTTGGTAAGTCGTAGGTTTAGTAGTAGAAGCAATCGCAGGTGGTTTTAAAGGGCAACCAATTACTACCTGTACCTCTGGCTGGTCTAAAGTCAGTTCTTCAACCAACATCTGCGTACCAGCATCGACGGGAATAGTTTTAATATCGCGTTCGGCAAAAGCCTGCTTCAATTGGGGGCTTACCATTCCGCTATCCCAAGGTCCCCAATTTATTGCTACCGTGTGACACTGGGGATGTTTTTGCTTAAAAGTATATGCTGTCTTGTTGAGAATATCGTTGGCGATCGCATAATCAGTTTGACCAGCGTTACCATAAAAACCGACTACCGAAGAGAACAACACCAAACAATCAAGTTGAGTGCGATCGATACAGTCGAGTATATTTTCTAATCCTCTAACTTTGGTGGCGTAAACCAGATCGAAATCCTGTTTGCTCTTTCTCTCTATAGGTTTATCCGCCAGATTTCCCGCCCCGTGAACGATCGCCTTAATTTTTCCTAGTCGTGATTCTACAGCAGCTACCTGTTGTCTTACCGCATCGGTATCGGTAATATCGACGCTAAGATATTCAGCCTGTCCTCCCGCCTGGCTTATTTGACGTAAAGTCTGTTCGATCTCTTTTTTAGCAGTAATAGATTTATATTCCTGCTGCACCATTTTAGGAGTAGGCTTTTTATCCCCTTGATGCAGCAGATGTTCTAAAATCCGTTTTTTTAGGGTCATTTCATCGTCGTAGTCTCGCGCCCATTCAGGTTCGGTTCGATCTATGGTAGAACGACCGAGTAAGACAAACTGGCATTGATATTGTTGGGCTAAAGCGATCGCAGCTTGGGCGGTAATTCCTCTACCACCACCGCTAACAAGACATACAGTATCTTTGTTGAGTGCCATAATTTTTGTTTGATTTGAAATGTTTTGGTTTGTAGATAAGGCTTATAAAATGTTTTAGGTCTTAACCTCCAAAGTATTTCTACCCTTGCTGTTGTAACCAACCTCGGCAATTAAACGATTGGGGTCGTGTAACTCAGCGATAATATGTTTGACCGCAACTGCTGTATCCAACTTCCTGTTCAGGTCGATCGCCCGACAAAAGACTGATGGCCACTCCCACCGCAGGGCTTTAGTGAGTCCAAATAAACCCCCTGTAATCGGACTATATTCTCTACCACTCGTACCCAATTCACCATCGAGATGAGCCACGGTAACAAAGCAACTGTGTCCCTGTTTGGAGGCTTTGTTTAAAGAAGGTTTTAGCTGTTTGGCTAAGAAAAATACTCGTTCGAGCATACTGTGTTCCTCTTCTCGATTGTTTAATAAAGGATGGAGGTGAATTAAGGCTGCAATCGAACCATATTTAGCAGCGATGCCTTCTTGCTCAGCAAACTCAACGGGAGAAAGGGCTTGCCCGCATCTGACCCCCGCAACGTTTCCTCGCGCTTCGGCGGGGATCGCAAACGCATCTAATTGTGCGAGATCCCCCTCTTCAATAACTACACGCTTTACTTCTGGAGGTAAGGATACTTCGGCAGATAAAAACTGTAGGAAACTAACTACTACTACCTGCCAACCTTTTTCGGTTAAAGTTCGAGCTAATTCGGCAGTCAGAGACGTACCGTCATCGGTTAAGAGGCAAATGTGTCCTGGTGGCAGTTGAAAATCTATCCAGTCTGGTTCGCTTAAGTATTGGAGTCGCACCCCAAGGCGGTTAATTCCTGTTACTGAGCGATCGCGCTGGGTGAAGTTTTTTTTTCAGTGCGCTCGCCATTAAGATAGTCTACGACTTGAGCCAGGGTATCTAGTTCGGCTATTTCTGGAGTCTGTACCAGATCGGGAATTTGTTCTTGAAGCGATTTAAAGATTTCACTTCGTTTGACCACACCGATACCCAAGTCATCTTTCATACTCATTTCTAAATCTAAGTTCTGCACTGAGTAGCCTGTTTGTTCGCTAACAATATTTAAGAAAGTGTCTTCAATAGATTTAGGCTGCGTTTGAGTCGATTCTGTAGCACCGTCGAACGATCGCAGGTAATCGATAATTTGATTCAGAGTACGCAGATCTCCCAAGTCTTCTAAGTTGGGTTGAGGTAGAGCGGGCATTTCTTCCTGTAGTGCGCCCAGAATTTCTACTCGCTTGATCGAATCAATCCCTAAGTCTGCCTCCATGTCCATATCTAATTCCAGCATTTCTGCGGGGTAGCCCGTTTTGTCGCTAACTACATCCAGTAATGTTTTGCTAAGAGTAGCAAAATCTACTTCTGATGTTTGTGCTGTCCCCGCATCGGAGGATGTCCGCTCCTCAACCGATTTATATTCGATGTGAACAGTACCCCGCCCTAAACGGACGGGGCTTGCGTTCACTTCGTCAAGTTCGGATAGAGAATGTTGTCCGTTACCATTACCGTTGACTATGTTAGTTTCAGTTGAATTTAATTTGGCATAACTTCCATTACCATTGACTGTGCTGGTTTGAGTTGAATTTAATTTGGCATAACTTCCATTATCGTTAACTGTGTTGGTTTCAGTTGAATTTAATTTGGCATAACTTCCGTTATCGTTAACTGTGCTGGTTTCAACTAAATCGGATAAGTCATAATGTCCGTTACCGTTAACGGTTGTTTTGGAGGTGGCTATAGCATAGTGTCCGTTACTATTGTGATCCGCTTTCTCTAACGCGGTAGGTATATCATCTTTAGCAGGATTAAGAGCGATCGCACTATCACCAACACCAAGTTTATAGTCGCCTGATAAAAATTGAGCGTAGCTTTGTTGGGTTAGCAAAAAGAAGTTTTGAGCATATTTCGCCTGATGATTTAAATACTGTTCGTGAACCCGCAGAGTATTACCCTGATGCTCTTGAAACTGAAGCATACTGCGTTCTGCACTAGCCAAGACAGTAGTTTTAACCTCCATTTCTTGAGAGGAAGTTTGCACATTTGTCCATAGCTGATGTTGTTGCTGCATCAACTCGAAGAAAGTTTGAGTATATTGAGATTGATATTGCAGATATTGTTGATGGACTTCTAAAGTTTGCTGCTGATGCTGTTGAAACTGGCTTAGGCTATATTCCAAACTGCCTAAAATGCGTTCTATTGGAACTTCTGTATTAAACGAGCGAGATTTATTATAACTTGGAGACATAGATGTTTCATTCATAACAGCTAATTTTTTAGAATGTCCATTTTGCTGAGATTTGATAGTTGCGTTGTCGTAGGAAACCGTATTGGTGACAGTAAGATTATTTTCACTCGATTGGGGCTTCGCGTCTCCTAGTCTCTCCATCTCCCCGTCTCCTAGTCTCCCTCTCTCCCCGTCTCCCTGTCTAGATGCGGACAAGTCCTTTCTCGTCTCTTGTAACGCTTGCTTCGTAGCCTCTTTGGTTTTTTCCGAGACGTAGTTAACGCTGGTCAACTTAACGTTTAAAGGATGCGGTGACTCTTGCTTTGTTTGCTCTACCTGATAGGGATCGAGATCGGTTAAATTTATTCCTGCAACCCGCAACTGCATTACTGCTTCTCGCAAAGAGCGATCGCTATCTTTCTGACGACTGGGATTTAAAGCTACAGCTACGTGAGGGCGATCGCCAAGAATTTCTTTGACCAGATAGGTTAAGATGCTTCTAGGACCAAACTCGACAAAGCAAGTACCGCCAGCAGCATAGATATTTTCGATCTCTTGTTGGAACAATACCTGCGAGAGTAAGTGCTGCTTGAGAATTTTCTGACAGTCTTGAGGTTGGCTAGGATAGGGATTACCCGATACGTTAGTATAAACGGGAACTTGGGGCGAGTTAAAGCTTACCGCATCTACTGCTTTAGCAAAGGGTGCTTGAGCATGACCTACTAAGGGTGTATGAAAAGCTGCGGAAACTGGTAAAATAACCGCTGAATAACCCTGCTGTTCTAATTTGACCTTGGCGCGAGTTATTTCGGCTTTATCTCCTGCCAATACTACCTGTTGGGGAGAATTCCAGTTAGCGATCGCAACTTGCTCGAACTCAGCAATTGCCGTTCTAACTCCCTTAGCATCTCCCTGTACCGCCAGCATCGCTCCTGCTGAATTTTTAGAAGCCATTGCCTGACCACGTTCTTTAACCAGGAAGTAATAATCTTCGTCACTTAAAACGCCTGCTGCCCATAGTGCGGTTAGTTCCCCAAAGCTATGTCCTGCTACAAAATCTGGTTTAAATCCTGCCTGCTGTAAAATTTTATACAAACCAGTACTGAAAGCAGCGATCGCAGGTTGAGCAATTTCTGTTTGCTGTAAAACTTCCGACTGTTTCTGTCTTTGAGTCTCGTCAAATACTGGCGGAGGAAAAACAGCTTGCGAAACGGACTGTGAATTACCTTCCATCAAACGATCTACATGAGCGTAGGTTTTGCGTATAGCAGGGAAGTTCATCACCAATTCTCTCCCCATTTCCAGGTATTGAGAACTTTGACCAGAGAACAATGCTACTACTTTGCCAGGGGTTGCCTTATGACGATAGAAAATACCCAGGGGATGATCCCATTGTGTAGACTGGGACTGGCTTTTAAAAGTAGCGATCGCTTTTGAGAGTTTGTTAATCGCTTCCTCTACAGAGGCAGCTACAAAACCCAAACGTGCAGCATCAACACAGACGGTTTTAGTTTTACTTTCTTTAACCAGTTCGGTAAAATAACCCGTTCCCGTTGCTTCCCTTAGCTGTTGCAGTATATCTTTACACCGCTCCTCTAACTTTTCTGATGTCGGCGCATCAATTAATATATCTTGGGGAATATGGTGCAGACGATACTTACCTTTTTGTTCTGGCTGGTGTTCTTCTAAAACGATGTGATAGTTCGTTCCTCCAAAGCCAAAAGAACTTACCCCCGCCCTCCTGGGTACTGATGCAGACTTCAGCCAGGGTCTAGTTTGAGTATTTAAGTAAAAAGGCGAATCTTCAATCTCTAGTTTGGGATGAGGCTTAGTTACGTTGATTGTGGCTGGCAAAATCTTATGATGTAGTGCCAACGCTGTTTTAATCAAGCTGGCTGCCCCTGCTGCTGCTTTGGTATGCCCGATTTGCGACTTAACGCTACCTAAAGCAATCTGCGGACATTCGTTCTCGCTAAAAACTTCTTTTAAAGCTGCAAATTCGGCAGGATCTCCCGCCATTGTTCCCGTACCGTGAGCCTCAATTGCTCCTACCGTAGTAGGTTCAAAACCCGCCTCCTGATAAGCACGGCGCAAAGCTTTCATCTGTCCTTCTGGACGGGGTGCATAGATACTTTTATGACGACCATCACTAGAAGTACCAACGCCTTTAATTACCGCATAAATGCGATCGCCATCTCGTTCGGCATCTGCCAAACGCTTTAAGACCAACATTCCTACCCCTTCCCCCAACATCATCCCGTCGGAATCAATATCAAAGGGTTTGGTTTTTCCACTGGGAGAAACAGCAGGAGTCTTACTAAAGCACATATAAGCCATGATGGAATTATCGGTATCGACTCCCCCAGTCAACATCATGTTAGCTCGACCCGATGTCAGTTCCGAAATTGCCATCGATAATGCTCCAAAGGAACTGGCGCAAGCTGCATCGACAATACAGTTCATGCCTCCCAAATCGAAGCGATTAGCAATTCTTCCTGCAACTATATTGGCTAGCATTCCAGGAAAGGCATTAGGCGACCAGTCTATATAAGAACTTTTAATTTTATCGACGATTGTTTTGATGTCTGCGTCTGCTATCCCGCTACTTCTTAATGCTTTTTCCCAAACAGGATACTCTAACCTACCAGCTAAAGGCACGGTCAACTGTCTGGCTAAGGCTACTCCTAGAACTACTCCCGTATGTTCGTTGTCAAAAGGTTTATCTCCATACCCTGCATCGAGTAAAGCTTCTCTTGCTACCAGCAAAGCTAACAACTGGGAAATATCTGTAGCTTCTATCTGGTTGGGTGGAATACCAAATTCCATTGGATTAAAATCAACTTCTGGAATAAACCCCCCTCGCTTACAATAGGTTTTATCGGGCGCAGTTGGGTCTGGATCGTAGTAATCATCAATGTTCCAACGGTTTGAAGGAACGTCGGTAATACAATCTTCTTTGCTGATAATCTTTTGCCAATACTCCTGTAAATTTCGCGATCGCGGAAAAATCGAAGCCATACCTACTATGGCTACTGGCGTTTGTTGTAGCTGATACTCGATCGCTTTAGAATTTTTAATAGGTGTAGTCATTTTATCCTTGCTCCGTATATGCTCGATGAGAGTCATTTCCAAATGCTTTACTTCATGTTGAAGCTGCATTAGAGTATTACTATGCTTTAATTTAGCCATATCGATATAAGATTTATATCTATCAGAGCGATCGCCCTACGCCCTATCTGGTTCACATTATCTCCATCGGAATGTCTTTTCTTGGCGAAATTGCTGTTACTGCTTGGAAGCTATTACAAGACAACTAAAAATTGAATGGCATAATTTCTTTAGTTGAAGGTAGAAATTCACTGTCGTGTTTTTAAGATCTAGCTTCAATCGATATAGAAGTTGTTAGTTGTCTAAGTGAAAATACGTGAACTTCTTTTAGTAATAAACGTTGCGAAAAAAAAAAGATAGTCACACATTTTGAGTAATCAATATAAGGTGATTTCGCTACAGCTCATATTTTTCAAGGCTTCAATCAGTTACCCCTCATCAAGTTTCAATTCACCGATTGCACCCCAATTGAAACAAGAGAACACCTATAAGCTGGAATTTTAGACCCGTCGGCGAAAAATTAACTGTTGACTGTTGACTGTTGACTGATATTAGATCTTCTGCATTAGCAAGAATGTGCGACTTACCTAATCAAGATCGATACAATATGTTGTTATAAAACAGGCTCTAATCGTTTATGCCCTTATCTGGCACTACCAATAATTGCGATCGACATAACGTCTACGTGGCGATGGTAGCTTTAATATCGAACTTTTTACTACCTTGGTATAAAATTTTGCCAGTACTAATATAAGCGTAATACTTAAAGTTGCCAACTGTAGACTTGTAAAAATAGGTACAATGTTTTTAAATTAAGTATATATACTTGTGTATATTAAGTTACTATACTTATTATCCAATTCAGTTTTAATTACTGATATCAGTTTTATTTTCGAGTCACTAAAAAACGTTATTCTTAGTCACTTCAAAGGACAAACTGGCAATCTTCATGCCCAATTCGCTTTAGTAAGGAGTATCGAACATACAGTTTGTGGCGACTAGTTACAATCTTTATTTATAGCGAATCGAGAAACAGCATTTTCCCAATAAATAAGTAGTATAAGTTCGCGATTGCGATCTAATTTATGCTTTGTAGTACAAATGTTGATTCAGTGACCGTTCAAATAATCTTAGAAATTTCCAACTTATGAAAACTTCTAAAAGGTTGTTGTTTAAACAAGGAATAAACAATAAATTAATTTCTTATTCTTCTAAAACACAACAGCCAAGTTTAATGCAAAATCAATATCAAAACTGGAGTTGCGTACTCGATCCAGCGATCGCCTTATCTCATAATGGAGTTTTAATTGCTGAAAATATAAGTAAGGAAATAGATTTGTGGGTAGTACAAGAGCTATGGAATATTGTTAACGATGCTAATTTTTATTCCAGTCGAACCGAACTAATCATCCCTTCAACTATTGCATTTAAAGAAGCAGCGAGCGCAGAAG
Organism: Waterburya sp.; assembly: GCA_965214815.1. Lineage (GTDB taxonomy): Bacteria > Cyanobacteriota > Cyanobacteriia > Cyanobacteriales > Xenococcaceae > Waterburya. The sequence continues at coordinate 3,666,220 of CBDCCL010000002.1, read as the reverse complement.
TCGTTTGGTCTTTAAAAGAGTGGTCAAAAGCTAAACAGGAAAAAGATTTATCTAAGTTAGGAATGTATTGGTTAGGAGATAATCTTCAAGAATCTCTCTTACCAAAAGATAAACCAATCGAACTTTATCAACAATGGGAAGCTTCTGCCAGTGCCTTAGATCGACGTAATGAAGTAAATCAAAATAATGATAGCGAGATTTTAAATTTAGCTTTTCGCGACACTATAGCTTTGGCAGCTAGTTTAAAATCGGCTTTTGTCTTAACCTATCAACCATCAACGGATTCTAATAGTTCTCCTGCCATTTGTAAAGCGTTAGAAAATTGGGGTATTTCTTCTCAAATCATCAACCAGCGTAACCCCATTGTAGCTATGGAACGTCAATATATACGTCAGCTAATCGTTCGCGCTGGATTAAGCAAGCTGCTTTTAGTGGGGGTAAATTTAGTCGCTTTTCACCTTGCTATACCTGGTGTTGTTTCCTCCGCTTATAGGGATATTTCTCAAGATCTAGATCGAGAAAGTTACTTTTGGAATAACGTTAAGGGGGTTTGGTACTATCTATGATTAAAAATTCTTGTCCTGCATATATTTTATTTAAATCTGCGATCGCATCGAGCGAGGATCTCAATTTGGCTGAAGACGGTAGCCCAAAATAATCTCAGCAGCAGAGCTACCTCTAGCGTAAATAGTGTTCGAGAAATAACTACTCACCTATATAACTTAATGCGGTGTAAATCATGCAAACCATATCTATTTTTAGTAAGACAGATTTAGGACAAGAAGTAATTTCTTTCAAGTTCTGTATTATAGGTGAGATTTGGCTGGAGAACTCTCTTTTTTTAATCATCGATCCCAACATTTATAGTTTTAAATCAACTCGCGATCGCGCTAGGGTTTTTGAAGAAAACAATTACTATAGAGTGTTTGGCAACATATATATGAATGGCAGAGATTGTCTGGTTGTCAAGCCAAAAAAGACTTTGGAAAATGCCGTTTTAAGTCCCCAAGAACTTTTAAGCGAAAGAGAATTACAAATTGTCGAGCTTGTGGCTCAAGGGAAATCTAATAAACAAATAGCCAAAAAGCTAAAAATTAGTGAATGGACTGTATCGACTCATTTACGGCGCGTGTTTGCCAAACTTGAGGTAGATAGTCGTGCAGAAATGGTTTATCACTGTGCTTCTTTAGTTCGCTATCGTCTGCAACAAGCATAGTCAACCTTAATTTGCATGGGAGACGGGGAGACGGGGAGACGAGGAGATGGGGAGACGAGGAGACGGGGAGACGGGGAGACGGGGAGAGAGCGTTACTTCTTACTTCTTACTTCTTACTTCTTACTTCTTACTTCTTACTTCTTACTTCTTACTTCTTACTTCTTACTTCAGCGCAGCGTCCCCCAGTCCCCCAGTCCCCCAGTTCCCAAGTCCCCAAATAGAGATTTTGTAGCAACTATTTAAGTATTTTAAATTATAGTCCTCTGGATATGCGCCAATAGCGTTGTACTAATGGATAGCGAAAGGTGTATAGAGATCCTGAAAGATTATCTTCCTGTATTAAATAATAGTCTTTCAACAATAGTCTTAAGACAGTTCTAGCCATCTCTTTATCTTTGGTATCGGGTTCGGTTTTTAAATACTGCCAGAGTCTAGTAAATGAAGTAGGAGGATTGATCGATAGAGTATCCAAAATTTCCAAGGCATAGGGCTTTTGTTCTTCGCTGTAGTAATTATCGATGCGTTCGCGATAGTGATCGAGCTTCCACAGATTTAGCGGACTACGCAAACATTCATCCACAGTGCGAAAAATATCTTCTTCGGTAATTTCGCTGTCGGCATCTTTAAACTGATTGACTAGGTGATGGATGTAAAAGGGAATACCATCAACAGCAAGAGCAATATCTTCGGCGGTTTTATGGAGATTGAAAACAGGAATACTTTCTCCTCGCAACAGCTCGATCGCCAGTTCGATCGCAGCATCTAATGATAGAGGTTGACCCTCAATCGGGTACATATCATTAGTCGGATCGTTACTATAGCCCGCCTTTTGCAGATTTTTAATAATGTGGTGTAAGCCAATCGAACCAGAAAAGACCATGCGGACATCGGGATAAGTTTGACGCAGCGATCGCAGAGTATCTAAAATCTCCATCGCAGCGCGATCGCTAAAATTGCCCAACATATGAGACATTTCATCCCAAATCAATACTACCTGCTTGTTTTGTAGGGTAACTAGATCTTCTATAGTTTTAGTTAAGAGAACTTTCCAGCTATCTGCTGCTGCTTTAGGAAACTGATAACCTTCAAAGTAAGTACCCGTTAACTGGCTCAAATATTCTCTGACTCTTCTAGCTTTGCCCGTGTCTCTAAGGTAGGTTTCCGTGTCTTGCCAAACTACTTCGACAAATTCAATCGGGGTTCTAATTCCTTCTAAATCTCGATAAATGGGCAGCATATCATCTGGCGGTTGAGCGGTCATCTTTTTTAATATGCTGCTTTTACCAATTCTGCGCTCTCCACTAAAGATTACACTTTGTTGTCGCAGTCTGTCCCACAGGTTGTCAATTAGTTCTTCCCTGCCGACTACTTCATCTGGCGAGATCTGTCCCCCAGGGTTAACTTTAAAGTCTTCTTGCTTAAATTTAAAGCTTTCAAGATCGTCGTTCCATTCCCTTTCAGGCTTAGACGCAACCTGCCAATCTAGGTTCAACTCTTGACAGAGACGAATAAAGGTATTTAGGGCGATAGGCTTGCAGTTGATAAATTTAGAAACAGAAGCAGGAGATATATTCAGACGCTCTGCCAGCGATCGCTGGGTTAATTGTTGGGTGGCAAAAGATTCTTCTACTTTCGGTATCCATTCGCTATTTAACTGTAAGGAGCTACGTGCCATATTGCTTTATTCGTGTAGATAACCACATACCATACTGTTCTCAAGGTATCATACGCGATCTCACTAAAATAAAATTGTTGAAAATCGTTGCTTTAAGCTTAAGAGCGCGATCGCCATTGTCAAAATTGAGCTGCATAAATGTCAGATGATCTTTAAAACTTCAATAGCTCTTAGCTCTTAGCCATTAGCTTTTAGCTCGGTTTAACGGCACGGTATCGCTACTTAACAATTAGTGGGCGTGCCATATAAACATCTGGGGAAACCCCAGATGACAGGCACTTGGGATTGTACCCACCACTAATTGAAGACCATCAAATCTTCGATTTGATGGGGGCCCTTTTACCCATAGCTATTAGCGGGGGGCTATCGCCCCTGACCGTGCGAAGCACAACACTGAATGCTTTGCATTCCCGCCGTTTATTTAAGTAAACTTTAGAGCTAAAAGCTAAAAACTAAGAGCTAAAAGCTTTTTGATAACGAGGCTCAATAGTATTACGATAAAAATATTTGCACCCGTAATATCTAGCAAATATATAAATAGCCAATAGTTGTCTTTGGTCACTATCACCGATACATTTGACAAATTTCAAGAATAAAATCAGTTGATGGCAAATCGCTCGCTCGATAAGCGATTAAATGTAGAGGAGATTTTTGTGACCAGAAGTGCTAAGGATTTGCAACAGTATAGCTTGCTGGTAACTATCGGTAATAGAGCGATGAGGCTTTGCCGACCCTGCGCGATCGTTGGACTAACTCGACTAATTGCCGTTTTGTTTACTGGGGCTGTATTAGTTCCTTCAGCAGTCGCCTTACCACCAGCAAATGATACTCAACGCTTCAATCGACCGCTCGCCCCATTCAACTATAAAGACCGTTTTGAGCCTGCTATCTCTTACGAGGAGGTACGCTCTATGGAGTTGGAATTACAGGGGTTAATCGGACGTTTTCAGGCAACTCTGTTAACTGCCGATGCCAACCATAGCGGTCTTAATATCTCTACAGGGGAACTCATCGAGCAAATACTCGAACAAAAAACCGTTACTCAAAAAAACGTTAAAAGACGATTTACCAAATCAAGTTATCAGGATGCTCATTACGCTCTACAACAGGCTCAACAGAGGCTGCAACTATTCCGCCAGCTAGTCGAACAACGCAGATATGTTAATGCTAAAGCAGAATGGTTAGAGATAAAAGAAATACTATGGGATAACTACCCCCAAGACAGACCAGTTGCTGAGTCGGAGATTCGGGCAATGTGGCTCGATCGAGGTACGATTGTTAGAGCTAAATCCGAAGCCGATCTCGCCAAGGTGTTCGATCGCATGGCAATAGCTGGCATCAACACGGTTTTTATAGAAACATTAAACTCAAGCTATACTATTTATCCCAGTGAGATTGCGCCAAAAAATCCTCTGATTCAAAACTGGGACCCTTTGAAAGCTGCAATCGAATTAGCCCGCGATCGAGGTATGGAACTCCATGCTTGGATCTGGACTTTTGCTGCGGTCAATCAAAGACACAACGAAATTCTCAATCTACCGCGCAATTATCTCGGTCCTGTTTTGTCCAAACACCCAGAATGGGCAATGACAGACCGTCGAGGAAATCGTTTTCACCATAGTTCGGGAAAAGTTTTTTTCGATCCAGCTAACCCAGAAGTTCGGGAGTATCTTCAGTCTCTAATTACCGAAATTGCTACCAACTACGAAGTAGACGGCATCCACCTAGACTATATTCGCTATCCTTTCCAAAGTCACACAGGAGAAATGAACTATGGTTATAGTATTGCTGCTAGGCAACAGTTTAGAAGTCAAACAGGTATTGACCCAGCCAGACTAACTCCCAATGGTGTACTGTGGTCAGAATGGACTGAATTTCGCACCGAGCAAATAGATAGCTTTGTTGCTGAAGTTTCGCAAAATTTGCGAGAGTTTCGCCCTGAATTAACTCTTTCTACGGCGGTTTTTCCTATGGAAAAAGGCGATCGCCTGTATAAGATTCAACAGGGTTGGGAAAAGTGGGTAGCTAACGAATGGATCGATCTATTAGTACCCATGACCTATGCCAAAGATGCCGATCGCCTGTTCAGCATGACCAGTCCTTTATTAAAAGAATTCGAGCAGGGAAAAGCCTTACTGTTACCAGGAATCAGGCTTTTAAATATGTCTGATGTCGAAGCACTAGATCAAATGCAGCTATTACGAGGTATGTCTACCGAAGGATACGCTTTATTTGCTGCCGAAAATTTGAATTCGCGTTTAGCATCTATCTTTAGTAATACTCAAGGAAGCGGAATCGATGATTCCAAGCATTTCTTACCCCATCGAAAACCTTTTGAGGTAACACTATCTCGTTTTCAAGGTTTACAGAAAGAGTGGAACTATTTTTTGCTCGATAATTCTCCCGAAATTGAAGAGGCGGTGTTAAAAGAATGGGGAGAACGTGCCGAGCGGGTAGAATCGACTTTGAATGACCTGATCGAAGAACCTTCGGCAAAAAACTTATTTTCGGCTCAGATAGCTCTCAATTCGTTGCGTCGGCAGTTTCCGACTTGGGTTAGCAAAACTCAAGATATTGACGTATACCAAGGGCGAGTTTGGCAGAATCGTCTCAATACCCTCGATCGTATATTGAGTTATGGCGAAAAGAAAATTTTGAGCGATCGTCAATAAGGCGATCGCCATCGAAATTTTAGCCAGATCTTTGTTTCTTAAAAAGTGAACCCACTCGTGCTAACAATTACCTAAAATCTTAGCGTCTCGCCTGTTAAAATAACTATTGTTGGCAACTTCTCGCTTATTAAAAACGATTATGCTACTTACAGAGACTAATTTGGTCGCCCTATTATATCTAGCTTTGAGTGGTACGTATCTTTTGGTGCTACCAGCATTAGTCTATTTTTATCTCGATAAACGTTGGTACACTGCAAGCTCGATCGAACGCTTAATTATGTATCTTTTCGTGTTCTTGAGCTTTCCTGGAATGCTCTTATTAAGTCCATTCTTGAATTTTCGTCCCAAACGTCGTAATCTAAAAGCCTAAAATATGCGTAGAATCGATGCTTTAGGGATTGCTCTGGGTGTATTTATTGCTGCTGGACTAGTTTACGTTGCTTTGCAGATATTCGGTTTAGACGGTATCAATGCAGGAATTTGGACTCAGACAGCTTTGGTTGTGGTTTTAGTTGGCTGGTCGTTAACCTATCTGTTTCGGGTAGGTAGTAAGAACATGACTTATAATCAACAGCTTAAAGACTACGAAGATGCTGTATTGCAAAAGCGTTTGGAAGAAATGTCTCCCGAAGAGCTAGCAAAGCTACAAGAAGAAATCGAGCAAGAAAAATCTTAGATCTAGCATGGTACTATTTTTGCTGCTGGATATATTTTAATTAATTCGATTAATACCTCATGAATGTCGCCCGTCGTTTTCAAGAATTAAAACGCAATTCTCAGTGTGCTTTAATTCCCTTTATCACCGCAGGAGATCCAGATTTAGAAACAACTGCTAAGGCAATCGAAGTATTAGCCCAAGAGGGTGCAGATCTAATCGAACTGGGTGTTCCCTATTCCGATCCTTTAGCAGATGGTCCGACAATTCAAGCAGCAGCAACTAGAGCTTTACAAAAGGGTGTCGGGTTAGAAGATGTTTTGGATATAGTCAAACAGGCGACGGGTAAAATTGACGTTCCGATCGTTCTGTTTACCTATTACAACCCGATTTATTATCGCGGTATAGAATCTTTTCTCAAGCAAGTTAAACAAGCAGGGGTTAGCGGTTTGGTCGTTCCCGATCTTCCTTTAGAAGAAGCGGAAGTTTTGTTAGAACCTGCAAGCAAAATAGGTATTGAAGTAACTTTACTAGTTGCGCCAACTAGTTCGCAAGAACGAATAAATGCGATCGCCGCCAAGTCTCAAGGCTTTATTTATTTAGTTTCGGTAACTGGGGTAACAGGAGCGCGATCGCAGATAGCAACGGGAATTAAAAAACTAGTAGCAGACCTACATAACACTACCGATAAGCCTATTGGAGTCGGCTTTGGCATTTCCAGCCCCGAACAGGCACGCCAGGTCAAAGAATGGGGGGCTGATGCCGTCATTGTTGGTAGTGCAATAGTTAAACGTCTGGCGCAAAACGATTCCCAGACAGGACTAAAAGCGATCGGCGAATTCTGTAAGTCTCTCAAGACAGCAATCTCGTAATGCGATCGCTCTTTGCGGGACATAGGGAGACGGGGAGAAGATATGTTGGTAAAACCGAAGGTTCTCAAGCGTCCCCAAGTCCCGTAGAGGACGTTTCATGGAACGTCCGTACCCAAGCCCCATAATCGAGCTACTAAATCAATACAACATCAAATTATGCTGTGCCATTTTGACCGTTTTTAGGAGTATCAGATGGCATGAGTGAGCTTGGCAGATCTTCAAAACTCTGTTTTACCGCCCTGCAAAATTCTTTCATTTGGGCAACAGTCATAGTGGGTTCAGCCTGACCTTTTTCCCAACGACGAATAGTAGATACAGCAACACCAATTTCTCTGGCTAATTGTTCTTGAGACAACTTTACGTTTAGTCTCAATCTTTTAAAAGGAGAGTTCGTTTCTTGACGCTGAGATTTTCTTGGTCTGGTCATGGTACTTATATAATTATTAGTGACAATAGGATGGTGGATATTAGTTTTTTTAAACAGCACAAACGCTTATAAAAAACGCTTATATTGAGATTAGATATAAGTGCTTTAGATGCACTTAAAAATCAATATATGCACTTAAAAAACTGGTTGCTAATAATTAGCCAGTCTTCGGCTTATAGCCATTCTAGTCATTAAAGTATTTTAGCTAGATCGCTTGTTGCTGTTTAAATAGAATAACGGTAATTACCGAATAAAAAATAAATGTTTGGTAATAATCCTTAAATAAAAGTTTTGTGCTATGAAGCAGAACCCAAATATTTATTAGGATTTATACGCTCGATTTGTACGCTCAATTTTGTCCTATACTAACAAAATTATAATATAAGACTATTGGCAAAATTACCGATTTTTTAGTTTGCTGAAAGAAAAATATTTCAGGGTATTTAACGGTTTATATTTCTTTTCTTCCTGTCTTAATGCCACTTATTATTAATAATGATTGAAGAGCAAATCGACCTATAATGTATAGGATTCAAGGTTTTTGCTGGAGTCTAGTAGAAACAAGATGAATTAGCAAAAGTAAACATATTTCCGTGGTTTTACCGAAGCGTTTTAGGGATTTGTTATAATAAGTCAATCAATTATTAACCTTAAAATCTTTTAAATTGATTGCTAAAGCCCAACTAACAATTGTTACGGAAATTTTTATTAAATTATTAAAAATAGTTGGAAAATAAACTAAATGTTTATACCTAAAATCAGAAAAATATTATGTAAGTAAGAACCTATCTTTTGAGAAAACTCAAATTGATAAGTTCTACAAAATTCTGTATAAGTCAGCTTAGTTTTGCTAATAATTTGTTATTCAACAAATAGGAGTAGCGATTGTTAATGATGAATCTTTCTCTTTGTAATGCTAAAAAAGTCAGTTCATGATTAGTACAGATTATTATAACCTACTAAAAGTTAAGTATTCGAGCAAAGCTGCTGGCGGTTAGACTTGCACCACCTACTAAAGCCCCGTCTATTTCTGGCTGTGCCATAATCTCATCGATATTATTAGGCTTTACCGAACCGCCATATTGAATAGATACATTCTTGTTGTCTAATTGTTGACGAATAATACCAATGACGCGATTTGCCTCATCAGATTTACAAGTGTCCCCAGTACCAATCGCCCAAATTGGTTCGTAAGCAATGACCAATTTACTTTGGTCTACTCCTACCAAGCCTTCTTTCAATTGATTGATGATAATATCTTCTGTCTCGCCCGAATCTCTTTGTGCTTTGGTTTCGCCAACACACAGAATTGGTGTTATCCCATATTTCTGAGCTGCTTTAAGTCGTAGGTTGACCGTCTCGTTCGTTTCACCGAAGTATTGTCGTCTTTCGCTATGACCTACTATTACATAGTCTACGCCTATTTCAGTAAGCATCTCTCCCGAAATCTCTCCCGTATATGCTCCTTCGGTTTCCCAATGAATATTTTGAGAACCTAACATAATTCTGCTACCGTGCAGATTTTTGGACATTACAGTTAGAGAAGTAAACGGGGCGCACAATACGATTTGTCTACCTTCTGGGGTTTCTTTTAACTCAGATTTGAACTTTTGCACAAAAGACAAAGACTCTGCCTGATTTTTGTGCATTTTCCAGTTACCAGCAATTATTATTTTTCGCACGATCTAAAAAACATCTCAAATTCTCTGCAAATCTAAGTTTAAGTCTTTAGGGGGGGTTAAGGCTAGATTATCATTCAAGCGATCGAGCAATGCTACTACGGCAAACCGTATCCGAATAAAAATTATTTTGTAAAGTTATTTTAAGAAAAATGCGCTAAATTTAATACAGAGATACAAAAACTAACTTAACTGTCTGCTCGATCCTTATATAACAAGGCGACAGCTAAGTTTTCGTAATTATCATTTTCCTCATATTTGTTCAATTTTCGTAATACAATGACTACTAATTTAATCACTAAAATTTTCCGTCCTAACGTTACCCCAAACTTCTGGCAACAAACCTCTTGGGCAATTTTAAGAGCCGTTGTTGGCATCATGATGATTCATAATGGTTTGGACAAGCTAGGTAATATTGAAAGCTTTGCACAAGCTTATGTAGCTTATATAGGTTTACCTTTCCCTATTTTCTTTAGCTATGTTGCAGCCTTTACAGAGCTTATTGGCGCACCTCTTCTAATCATTGGTCTTTTTGTTAGACCTGCTGCTTTCGGTCTTTTTGCTACTATGTGTGTAGCTATGTACCATCACATTTTAGTAGCTGGTTTGAGTATTCCTTACCTAGAGCTATCTGCTATCTATGCAGCTTGTTTCCTTTTCTTTACCGTCAACGGTGCAGGCTTGTTTTCTAGTGATGCTTTGATTACTAACTGGCTCGATAAATCTGCTTTGTCTGCACAGGCTAAAAGAATCATGTTGTTAGAAAGAAGCTATAACTCAACAGAAGCTAACAAGGTTGCTAAGTAGACAATACCGTAACTGGTTAGCTAGCAAAATCTGACCGATTGTTCGACTCTAGCCAGAGTAGACCAAATAGCCAGTAGCAACAAAGAAATATTATTTACAGCCGAGCGCGATCGCATTTAACTTATGGTAAGTGCGATCGCTTCTTTGTTCGAGGTTCGCACTTAATAATCTAAAACCATGGCGATGACTATTTTTCTTGTTTGTAAAATTTATTTTTATTTTAAATGGCAGAAAAAAGCGAAAAACAAAAGATGCTGGACAACCAGCTATATTTAGCAACAGATCCAGAATTAGTGATGATGCAGTCGAAAGCACAACAGTTGCTCGATGAGTTAAATAATTTCGATCGCACTAAAAATCAAGAAGATATTATCGTCCGTTTGTTTGGCAAAATTGGCTCTAATTTTACCATCAGACCCCCTTTTTACTGCGATTATGGTTGCCATATCTTTGCAGGCGACAACCTATACATCAATTACGACTGCGTAATTCTCGATTGCAATCGAGTTTATCTGGGTAACAATGTTTTATTAGCACCCAAAGTACAGATTTATACTGGGTATCATCCGACAGATCCCGAAACTAGACTATCTGGTAAAGAATTAGCTGCACCGATAACTATTGGCAATAATGTTTGGCTTGGTGGCGGGGTTATTGTTTGTCCTGGAGTCAACATTGGCAACAATGTAACTATTGGCGCGGGGGGAGTCGTAACTAAAGATCTACCCGATAATGTTGTTGCTGTAGGAAATCCCTGTCGAGTTATTAAAACTGTCCGTTTCCATTCATAATAAAAACTATGCTCAAGCTAAGTCAGGCTTAAATAAAAGCATCGGAGGCGTGACAGCCTGGAGGCTGTCGCCGTTGCAAAGCAACGTCGGTGCGCGTGATGCGCGCACGGGTGCTTTCCGCACCTTTATATGCCCCACCGCATTCCGCGGTCAAAAAGGGGCAGCGCGAACGCCCACCCTCTCGCTCCGCGCACCCTAAAGGAACGTCGTCTGCGGAACGTGAGTGCCGTTCTTGGTGCGATCGCACCTGCGCTGGTATGGTAATGAACTTACTTCCAATAGACCTTCTCGTTACTCGTCAACAGGCAGAGTATAGTAAGCAATATCTTCAGATATAAAATCTGGTAAATTAGCCTCTACATTATCTCTTTCTGCTGTTGAGGGAGTATAAAAATGCGCCCCTGTAACTGTGTTGAAAAAACGATAAATCGGAATCGTACCTTCTTCTTCTGTAGGATAGGCGAAAAATGCTTCTCCTTCAAAACTAAAGTCATCTAATTCTTGAGTGGCAGCTCGCTCTGCTTCTGAAATTGTATATAGATGTGCTCCTGTGTCTTGATTAAGAAAGCGGTATACAGGTAATGGTTCAGGATCGCCAGTTAAAGGATCTATGCTTTCGTAAGAAGCTCCTTCAAAAGTATAGTTAGGCAAATCTAAAACTGCATCTCGTTCTGTTTCATTACCAGTGTAGAAATGAACGCCTGTATTATTGTTGAAAAAGCGATATACAGCATCGCTATCTATATCTTCATTTATATTGCCAGTAGAAGCATCAATACGAGTATCACCAATATCTGCACCAGTCAAAATGGAAGAACCTAAAGCATCTGCAAGTTCAGGAGCAACTAATAAGTCAGCTTCAGAAATAGTTAGTCCTTCGTCAGTAGTGACGTTTGGTGATGCGCTAATATCGAATAAAATTTCTAAATCTAGAGCATCTTCGGTAGTGTCAGACACAAAGAAACCGCTAGCGGTATTAGATACTCTAGAAGCATTAAAACCAATTGAAAAATCGCCGACGGTTACGTCTGCATCATTTAAGTTAAGAGTAACCGTACCAGAATGCTCGATCGTACCATCTACAGGTGTAAAAGGTTCTGTTTCAAAACTAAAATCTGTATCTTCAATAATTGGAAACCCCAATTGAAAATCTTCAGAAAAGGCTTCGCCATCGGTGTTCGCACTGACAAAAGTGATTCCTGCTGCTAATTCTAATAAGGGTAAGTCCAGAAAAACACTAGTAGTTCCTGAATTAACTATGGAGGTTTGAGCCATGATTCTAATTTGATTCAGTAAAAATTTATTTATCGATTACCAAATTCTATTCTAGTAGCATTTGTTACTTCATATGCGACCAGTGTTTTGAATTTCATGAAACACACCTGAATTTTTGTGTTTGAACCAGTTGAGTACTGCTTGTTTTTGTTCGATAGTCAAATAACCATTAGAATCTTTGTATTTCTGTCACTTTCCAAAAAATGAATTACAATCAGAAAAATTGGTAATAGTCATAAGGTAAACAGGGCAATGGATGTAGAGTTACAGATTTAGAAGCATTTAAAGCGATCGCGAACGGGGTGCGCGGAGCGCAATTGCCTACACCTACGGTTTCCATAATCGATCGTCATTGTGACTCTTATAATGATTTATTTTAGTCATGTGAGAAATTATGAATGTGTTCAGACAACAAAGATGTAAGACTATAATGTTTTGACTGTAGATGTGTAGTAAAAATTCTCAGAGTAAAAATTAAAGTTAAACAAGTTAAGAGCGATCTACAGCTTCTAATAATTTGGATCGAAGAGATTGATTTTTCCTAATAAAGTATAGAATTTCCGATCGCTTGCTAAATTAATTTACCCTTGCCCAGAGCAAACATGATAGATAAAAAAGGAATAATAGTTACCAAAGCGTGAACCTCTAAATTCATGGACATACCATGCTGCATTAAAAAGTGATGACTTGGCTGCCACAAAACAGGAATAATAAAAGCTAAACCCAATAGTAAATTTTTGTTAATATACATGATGTTTAATTTGTTAAATTTTTGATGTTTTAACTGTATTTTTGGGATGCAAATATGTCATACCAATTATGGTATAAACGAACTTTTAAAGATTTTGTTTAAACTTGAAAAGCTTTAGTTTATTATTAACGACCGCCTAAATTAATTTAGCCTTGCCTAGAGCAAACATGATAGATAAAAAAGGAATAATAGTTACCAAAGTATGAACCTCTGAATTCATGGACATACCATGCTGCATCAAGAAGTGGTGGCTTGGCTGCCAAGAAATAGCAGAAAGAAAAGCTAAGGCTAACAGTAGATTTTTGTAGGTAATTTTCATGATGTTTTATTATTTAATTATTTGATGCTTCGATTCTAGTCGTCGATTATAAATATGTCAGACCAATTCACGTGCGATCGACTAAACTTAAACAAGTCTTCATCGATACTTTAAAAATCTCTAGTAAATAACCTCTAGTAGTTTGTACAGAGAGACTAAAGCTTTATCCGAACCATATATAGTCTTTTTAAATACTTAATAATTAATCACTTCAAACAAATAATAAATAATAGCGAGTAAGGCGTTACATTGAAAGATGAACTATAGAGCTTATTTGCGTTATTTTAAAGATTGCCACTGTAGAAATATATCTATTTAAATGAGCCTATTTAATCTGCATGCACCTTTTGAACCGCAAGGAGATCAGCCAGGAGCGATCGCGCAATTAACCGAATCATTGCAGCAAGGAAATCGCTTTCAAACCCTACTAGGCGCGACGGGTACGGGTAAGACTTTTTCGATCGCCAATATTATTACTAATGTCCAGAAGCCTACTTTAGTATTGGCGCACAATAAGACTCTAGCAGCGCAGTTGTGTAATGAGTTGCGTTTATTTTTCCCTGACAATGCAGTAGAGTACTTTGTCAGCTATTACGACTACTATCAGCCAGAAGCATATATTCCCGTCAGCGATACTTATATTGAGAAGACGGCTTCAATCAATGACGAGATCGATATGTTGCGTCACTCGGCAACGCGATCGCTTTTTGAACGTAAAGACGTTATCGTAGTAGCGTCCATTAGCTGTATCTATGGTTTGGGGATGCCGGCAGAGTATCTAAAGGCTGCTGTACCGCTTAAGTTAGGCATGGAAGTAAATCAGCGGGAATTATTACGAGATTTAGTTACGGTGCAATACTCCCGTAACGATATCGAACTTCAAAGAGGAAGATTTCGAGTCAAAGGAGATGTTTTAGAAATTGTTCCAGCATACGAAGATCGGATAATCAGGGTTGAGTTTTTTGGCGACGAGATCGAAGCGATCCGCTATGTCGATCCTGTGACTGGGGAAATCTTGCAGAGTATGAACGGGATTAGTATCTATCCCGCCCGCCACTTTGTTACGCCCCAGGAAAGGTTAGAAGCAGCCTGTTTGAATATCAGACAGGAATTGGAGGGGCGTTTAATCGAATTGGAAAGCCAGAACAAGTTATTAGAAGCCCAAAGATTAGAACAGCGTTGTCGTTATGACTTGGAATTATTACAGGAAGTCGGCTACTGCAATGGTGTAGAAAACTACTCGCGACATTTGGCAGGAAAGAAACCAGGCGCACCACCAGAATGTCTGGTAGATTATTTCCCCGATGATTGGTTATTAGTTATAGACGAGTCTCACGTTACCGTACCGCAACTACGAGGGATGTATAACGGCGATCGCGCTCGTAAGAAAGTTTTGATCGAACACGGCTTTAGATTGCCCTCTGCTGCCGATAATCGCCCGTTGAAAGCCGAAGAGTTTTGGCAGAAAGTAAATCAGTGTATTTTTGTTTCTGCCACTCCTGCAAAATGGGAACTCGAACAGTCTGAAGATCGAGTGGCACAGCAGATCATTCGTCCGACAGGGGTAATCGATCCTGAAATATTGGTTCGCCCCACAGAAGGACAGGTAGACGATTTGTTTGGTGAGATTCACGAACGCATCGCTAAGGGGGAAAGGGTTTTAATTACCACCCTTACTAAAAAGATGTCGGAAGACTTGAGCGAATATTTTGCCGAACGGGATATCAAAGTTCAATACTTACATTCAGAAATTAAATCTATCGAACGGATTGAAATCTTACAGTCTCTACGCCGAGGCGAAGTTGATGTTTTGATTGGGGTTAACCTGCTGCGGGAGGGTTTAGACTTACCCGAAGTATCCTTGGTAGCCATTCTGGACGCTGATAAAGAAGGCTTTTTGCGATCGGAAAGTTCTATCATTCAAACCATTGGTAGGGCTGCACGACATATAGAAGGACAGGCTATTTTATATGCTGATAACTTAACCAACAGCATGGCAAGGGCAATTGAAGAAACCGAAAGAAGACGTAATATACAAATTGCCTACAACAAACGCCATAATATTACGCCTAAACCGATTATCAAAAACGAAGAGAATTCTATCCTGGCTTTCATAGATATATCTCGTCGTTTGAACGCCGAACAGCTAGAAGAAGTCTACGAAAAATCCGACGAACTACCGTTAGAGAAAATTCCCGCCCTGATCGAACAACTAGAAGCCAATATGAAACAAGCTGCTAAAGATTTAGAGTTTGAAGAGGCTGCTAAATATCGCGATCGCATTTTAAAATTGCGAGATAAGTTATTGGGGAAAAATAATAAAAAAGTATGACACCCAAAGATGTAGATTTTCAATTTCTCAGACGTACTCATGGTTTGTCTGAGGCGAGACTCTATATCAATGGTTATTTACGATTCATTCTTCCCCATATATCTGACGATCCATTAGAAGCCATTTGTACTGCCACTGTTTTAGCCAATGGTGCTGATGAAGCACATTTTAGTTAGTTTTGCGAACCACGATACGATTGGAAATTTTCTAAAGTTAAATCCGAGCATCATTTACTAGATGTTCTAATTTATGATTACTCGGATATTATGGGATTAAATCATTGTCAGAGTTCTACTAGTATTCATCAACAAATTTCTTTTAAACTAACCATATTTTGGATAGCTCTCTTAACTTTAGAAGCTGATAAAATTGCTAGATTATTAGCTTGTCGGCATTATAAAATCGATCGCGATCCTCAAAATTCCCCTTTGCCAGAACTGCAAAAAATCAAAAAAGCATATTTAAGTATGCTTTTAAAATGGCGATCGCATTCTCAAGTTGCCAGATAACTTGTTAGGAATAAGTAGAAATTAGTTATAAGTTAGAGCCTGTTCCTGAAGATAAGATTAAATAATAATTAAGAATGTAAAAAAATAATCTTACTAGAGTAAAAGGCTCTTTTAAATTCTTTTACTATACCGACAATAACTGGATTGATTTGCTATAATGGCTTGAACTATTAATTAAAAAAAATTAGTTAACATCTCAAATATATAAGCACCAGCGTAACAGTATCTCGAATATCTGAGCATAGCAATAATTGTGGTAAGCCTGCCAACTTTAATATAAAAGTGCAAATTAAGTGATTTGCTGGGGTTATTTATAGCGACTATAAGATTTGCTGGGGTTATTTTGTAATAATTTAACCTTCAGCGCAGTTTCTCTAGAAGAGAAATAATGCAGCGATTAAGAGCTACTACGCCATATTAAAGTTGAAAACTTGCCTTAGTTTCGATTGAAATTCTACCAATCAATCGAACAATTCCACCTAAATAAAAAGCCAGAAGGGAAGTATAATACTGTGTCAAATAATTGTAATCGAAGACTTGCGTGTTTACTAGTTATGGATGCTATGGACAATTTAGAAAAAGTAGCACGAGCTAGAGAACTAACGAACATTCTTTGGGATATCAATTTTAAAATTACCAAAACAGAACAAGAATGGAATAAAGTTGAGATTTTATTAGAATCTTACGAAAAGATGCGAGATGAATCTTTAGAAGCTGCATTATCTAAATTAAGAGAGGCGATCGAAATTTTGTGCCGACCTTAAAAAAAATCTTGTCTTTATAAATTGATGTAGCTAATAGATGACTCGCTTCAAGTATTTATCTTTACCTGAAGCGAGTTTAAATAAGTGAAGCTTACAGTAAGTTCATACAGCTAAAAGATCGATCTACCAAATTCGTTATAGGGCATCATAATTTGTTTTCTATGTAGCTACGTTCGTTATTTGGCTCGATTAATACAATCGAGCCGATAAGCTTTCGGTGTCATTCCCGTTATGGCGCGAAAGTACTTGCCTAAATGACTATGGCTGTTGAAACCACATTCCAAGGCGATATCAGCAATAGCCAGATCTTGTCTCAATAGTTGTTTAGCTAGTTCAATTCTTTGCTGCATCACATATTGGTGAGGCGATATTCCTGTGGTTTGTTGAAACAGACGACTAAAATGAAACCTGCTGATTCCTATTAATTTTGCCAAGTCTTGTACTTTGATAGTTTGAGTCAGGCAATCATTTATATAGTCGGTTACTCGTAAAAGTTGACTACCGTTCAATCCACCCTTGTAAGTTGGGATTTTTGGCTTCCCTCCATAGTCTCGTAACAAGTTAACTATTAGAGCATTAGTCAAAGACTCGACATAAAGCTGTCCGAGTCCACTATTACCTCGATGCAGTTCACTTCGCAACATCATTGCTAGCTGTTCGATCTGATGATTACGGGCGCGAAATTCAGTAGTTAGTTCGATTTTAGAGACAGAATCAACTGTTTCTGTAGCTACTTGTTCTACTAGCTGTGTCGGAATTCTAATCAATACATAGTGGTCATCGCCGTAAGCCTGATATGAATTAAGAATGTCTGCGGGGGTGATAGAAATATCTCCTTTAGTGTAAATACCGCTATAACTGCGATTTCCGATAGCTTGCCAAATCCGTAGAGGTTTGTGTGCCAAACACAGGGCGATAGTATGCTCTTTCCACGAATCAGGTTCGCACATACTTGGGGGTTGCTGAAATTCTTCGACAATAATAGATTCCCACCCCAAATTCTCACTCGAAGCGATTGGTGAGGGATTTTCTAACAGTTTTGGCATTCTTTCGCTCATAGGTATCTTCTTTGAAAACTGGCAGCACAATTTTGATAGTTAAGCAGTATATAGCTAGCTGCATGGCTTTTAAGTATCTATTCTGTAATTGTAACGACTCGATCGCTTATTTTTTTACCAAAGATGTCATCACCCAAAAATCCTCAGAATAAAGACTTAGCAGAATCGGTAGAGAGGGCAATTATATTAAACAGCAATCGCACTTCTTTAGTTAGTTGGCTGTTTCTAGTAGGTTCATTAATTTTTCTGGCGGATGGATTTTTGGAAAAGAATGAAAGTATTTCTATCCACGCACTACTCGATCTTACTATAGCAATCCCAGGTCATTCATGAAAATATTTTTTTAATAAACCACGGAGGCACAGAGGACACAGAGGTCAGAAAGAAGAGAGTTGTGAAAAACTCATCCCCGATTGCTATACCAGCGTTCTATTTACTATTGGTTCGGTGTTTATTCCTGCAAGCAGCGCACGATGAACAACGAGTCGCCTCGGATTTTCATGCGCTTAAGGCGCGAAAGTATTTAATAGTTGCTGCGAGTAATAAACATATTAATTAAAAAGACCGTGATTACACTTAACTCTTCGACTCGTACCGAAATTAAGCAATTTTTTCAGTTAGCTATTCCCCTAGCTAGCGCGCAGGTGGCTCAATCTCTGACAGGATTTTTTGACACGATTATGATGGGCAGATTAGGCGCACAAACTCTGGCTGGCGGGGGGTTAGCCTCTTTAGTTTTCTTTGCTTTAGTAAATATTATTGCGGGAATCATGATGGGGGTAAGTCCTCTGATTGCCGAAGCTTATGGTGCGGGAAATAAAAAAAGAATTGAGGATTTGGTACGACAAGGATTGTGGTTATCTCTGCTATTATCAATACCAATTACGATCGCGATCGCCCATTTTGATTCAATTATGCTGCAATTAGGACAACCTGAAGCGATCGCTACTCTTGCTAATATTTATTTAGATATTATTCTATGGGGTTTTTTTCCTGCTGTGGGCTTTGCCATGCTGCGAGGGGTAGTGTCTGGACTATCTCATGCACGTCCAGTCATGTATATCGTAGTTAGCGGAACTTTATTTAATATTACTGGTAACTATGTTCTAGGTTTTGGTAAGTTTGGTTTTCCTCGTCTAGAATTAGCGGGATTGGCTATATCCAGTACCGTAACCTTATGGGTAATGTTTTTTGCCTTACTAATTTATTTCCTCAAGCACCCGCAACTAAAAAATTATCAAATTTTCCAGCAGCTACATCGCCTAAAGCCAAGAGTTATTTGGCAACTAAGCAAAATTGGTTTTCCCATTGGCATCTTTATCGCTTTAGAAATTGGACTATTTACTGTAGTGACTTTCCTTATGGGGACATTGGGAACTCAAGTACTAGCAGCACACCAAATCGTGTTTCAAACTATCCTAATTATTTTTATGATTCCTTTGGGAATGTCTTATGCAGCTACGGTTAGAGTCGGACAATGGTTGGGACAGAAAAATTTAGAAGGGATTAAACGAGCGGGATATTTTAGTATCGGGGCGGGATTAGTATTTGCGATCGCCATTACGATTATTATGCTTTTATTTCCCAAAGCGATCGTCAGTTTGTATCTTGATGTCAAGGATCCTGATAATGCAGAGATTATACGTTTAGCTTTACCAATGCTAACGATCGCTACTGTATCTCAAATATTAGATGCAGTACAAAAAATTACCTACGGTGCGCTGCAAGGACTTCAAGATACTCGCATTCCCGTACTGCTAAATATTCCTGCCTTTTGGATTGTTGGCTTGACTTCAGGCTATCTATTAGGTTTTTACTTTGATTTAGGTGGTGTTGGCTTGTGGTTAGGACAGTCTATCGGAGTGGCTGTTGCTGCACTCTTATTCTTCATTCGGTGGCGACAGAAATTAGCGCAGTTTTATAGGGTTAAAGTGATGAATAGTAAGTAAAAATCTACTTTATTGTCAGTACCATTCCTTTTTAAAGGCGAAAACATTGTTTCTGCGACAAATTTGAAGTGCTAACTGATACCATTTCTTAAAAGTAGCTGGAGAGATCTAAAAATCTCTTCCCCCCTGTTCTACTTTCTCTGCTTCCTCTGCTTTTCCGCCCCGCCCTTTGTATCTTGTTACTAAAGATAAATGCTATGAACTATTTTGAGCGGTTTGTAAAAAAAATCTTAAGTCTTAAATATTTAAGTATATTTACTATTATATATTTCTTTTATTTTCATTAACATAATTGCAAGCTCGATCGATTGCTTATCGGCTTTTAATAAATGTCCGCTCATAAGCTATATGCAGATTACTGCGATAAATAATTTTTCTGATTAAATCTGTTTTCAAATAGGTATTTGACTTAAGAAAACACAATTAATTTGACTAATTTCTACTATAGCAACGCCGAATGATTTATAAGAAACCCTCTCTTATTTTGACGAAGTCAGAGGAAGCCCCGCGCTAAAAGCACGGGGTCTCTCTGACTCCGTGTTCTCCGCGCCTCCGTGGTTTATCAAAAAAAATATTCTCACAAATGATTTACAATTTCTACTAGTTCAGTAAAAAGCAAAATATTTCAGTTGTTTAATAGACAATATTTCTATTTAGTTTGGCAATTATATTTTTAACCAGGTACACAGGTAGATTGCTAACTTTAGTTTTTTCATTAAATAGTCGATCGCAGTTCATTATTAAGACTCTTAGTCACTGCAAAACAGGCAAATAACAAAAATACTTTATTCTTTCAATCGATAAAAATTATGATTTCTCTTCCTTTAGAAACAGAACTACAGGTCGTTCGTCTTAAACTATATCTCGAAAAAAATCCTCAAGAAGCAACTCAATTAGCCTTGCAGCATTATGAAGATTTTTTAGCTTTGGCGATCGAACACAAAAAGCTCAAATCTCAATTACAAGACATTGAAACTTGTATGGTGAATTTTAGCGATCGCCTCGGTCTTTAATAAGCTGTTAGCTATATCCTAATACAAGAATCAAATAATTATTTTGCTAACAAGGGTGCAGCAGCAAGCAACTTTTGAGTATAGGGGTGTTGGGCTTGAGTAAAGATCTTTTCAGTCGAGTCAATTTCGACAATTTTACCTGCATTCATTACGGCGATGCGATCGCAAAAGAATCTCGCCACCCAAAGATCGTGAGTGATAAATAGATAAGTTAGGTCAAATTCCTCTTTCAACGCCAGCATAAGCTCTAATACCTGGGTTTGTACGGTAGCATCGAGCATACTCACAGGCTCATCGCAGATTACTAGCTTGGGCTTGGTAATTAATGCCCTGGCGATCGCTACTCTTTGCTGTTGTCCCCCCGATAGTTGTTTTGGGTAGCGTCGATAGTATTCTTCTGTAGGGGTTAAGCCAACTTTTTCTAACATAGTTGCTACCTGTTGTTTGGCTTGGGTTGGGGTAGCTAATTTATGAATCAATAGCGGATCGGCAATGCTATCACCTACAGTCATTAGGGGATTGAGACAGGCGTGAGGATCTTGGAACACCATCTGTAGCTGTCGGCGTTGACTACGCATGGCTGAAGTTGAAAGGGTAGTGAGATCCTGTCCGAGAAATTCAACTTTTCCCGCCGTAGGCTTGAGTAGCTGTAAAATTGTCCGCGAGAGGGTACTTTTACCACAGCCTGATTCTCCTACCAGCCCTAATATTTCCCCAGGATAGAGATCGAAGCTGATATTATCGACGGCTTTGATTACCGAGGCTTTTTGTTTAGAAAATAGCTGCTGGATTAAACTGGCTTCTAAAGTAAAGTACTGTTTTAAATCTCTAACGCTTAGAATTGGCGATTCTTTTGGAGTATTATATTCAGTTTCTACTACTGCTTGAATATGTAATGCTGCATCTAACAGCGATTTAGTATATTCGTGCTGCGGATTATAGAGAATAGACTTAACGTCTCCAGTTTCTACCATTTTACCTCGATACATTACGGCAATGCGATCGCAATATTCTCCTACCATTGCCAGATCGTGAGAAATTAACAACAGTGCCATATTTCTTTCACTACACAAGCGAGTCAACTCGTCGAGGATTTCTGCTGAAACGGTAACGTCTAAACTGGTTGTAGGTTCATCGGCGACAATCACTTTAGGATCGAGTAATAATGCCAGAGCGATCGCTACTCGCTGACGCATCCCGCCACTAAATTCGTGGGGATACTGTCCCCAGCGGTTTGCGGGTATTTTAACCGTTTCCAAAGTGGCGATCGCTAATTGTTTAGCTGCGGATTTGTCTAACTGAGGTTGATGAGCTTTAATCGTCTCCAGACAGTGATCGCCAATAGTCATTAAAGGATCTAACCGCGTCATCGGATCTTGGAAAATTAAAGCAACTACCTCTCCGCGAAACTGACGTAGTTGAGCTTTATCTAATTCAAAAACCGACTGGTCTTTAAAAATAGCTTTTCCTTGTACCTGGCTACCTTGGGGTAAAAGACGCATAATTGCTCGCCCCAGAGTAGACTTACCACAGCCCGACTCGCCTACCAATCCCATTTTTTCTCCTGGCTTGAGATTAAAAGAAACATCATCTACCGCCCAAATAGCATCTTGTTGGGCGGAATTAGGATAAGCAACTCTAAGATTGGCGACTGACAATAGAGCTTGAGTCATAATCTGAGTCATGGCAATTAAACGATCTAATGAACTATTGATTTACCGCATTGTAATCAGCGATTAATTAAAATGGCTATATTAGGAATTAAAATTTCTGGCGATCGATCTTTTTAGCAGTACGTAAGATCTGCCCCGCTAAAATAGCTCCCCCAAAACCATTATCAATATTTACCACCCCAATACCCGCAGCGCAAGAATTTAACATAGTAAGTAAAGGCGCAATACCGCCAAAGCTCGCCCCGTAGCCCACGCTTGTAGGTACGGCAATTACAGGACAGTCTGCCATCCCTGCAACCACGCTCGGCAAAGCTCCCTCCATTCCTGCAACGACAATCAACACATCGGCATCGTAAACAACCTGACTATTGCTCAGTAAACGATGAATTCCCGCTACCCCCACATCCCAAAGGCGAATAACTTCAAAACCACAGAGTTCGGCAGTGATTGCAGCTTCTTGAGCCACGGGAATATCGGCAGTACCAGCCGTCAGAATTGAGATCGTGCCTAGTTGACTGGGTGCTTGAGGTTTAGACAGAGAACATATACGAGCCTCTGGATAATAAATCAAATCGGGAATTGCTTTCGCTAGCTGTTGATAGACTTCGGCTTTGATGCGAGTTGCCATAACTACCGCAGCATCTCGATCCATAGCATTCATAATTTTAATAATCTGTTCTGGGGTTTTGTCTGCACCCCAAATAACTTCAGGAAAGCCCGTCCTAAGCTGCCTGTGGTGGTCTATTTTGGCAAATTCATCTAAAGATTCAAAAGGCAGGTGTTTAAGCTTTAAGAGCGCGGTTTCGGGGCTAACATCGCCAGTTGCGATCGCCTGGAGTAGTTTTTCTAGTGCTTCTGGTTGGGACATATGGAAGGAACGAGGAATGAGGAACGAGGGATGAGGGATAAGGAACAGAAAATTAAACTGTAGGGGCGAACCGCTGTTCGCCCTTACGAGATGTGTCACTTGTTACCGACAAAAAAACAGAGACATACCGCAATGGATATGCCTCTTGTCTAAATTAGATTATACAGTTAGGAATAGTTATCGGGGTAGCCTACTTGGTTTCAGAAAACTCAGCGTCGATGACATCATCGCCACCATCGCTACTACCGCCTGCATCGCCACTAGGAGCTTCACCCTCAGGTGCGCCTGCTGCTGCATCGGCTGCGCCGCCGTCACCTTGCTGATAGACGCTGCTACCAATGCTGTATAGAGTCTGCTGTAACTCAGGTAAGAGAGTTTTAATTTTCTCGTCATCTTCGTTAGCGACAGCTTCTTTAAGATCTTTGATTTGACCTTCTGCTTTCTCTTTATCGCCAGCGGGTACTTTGTCACCCAGCTCGTTTAACTGCTTCTCAGCTTGATAGACTAAAGAGTCAGCTTGGTTTTTGCGATCGATCGCCTCACGACGTTCTTTATCCGCAGCAGCATTTGATTCTGCTTCTTGTACCATGCGGTCTACCTCATCATCGGGAAGAGTAGATGCACCAGTAATGCTGATCGACTGTTCTTTACCAGTACCCTTATCTTTAGCGGTTACGTTCAAGATACCGTTAGCATCGATATCGAAAGTAACTTCAATTTGAGGTACGCCACGAGGTGCGGGAGGAATACCGTCTAGGCGGAAAGTTCCCAAACTCTTGTTGTCTTTACCAAATTCTCTTTCACCCTGTAGAACATGAATTTCTACATTAGTCTGACCGTCAACGGCGGTAGAGAAGGTTTCGGATTTTTTAGTAGGAATAGTAGTGTTGCGAGGAATAATTTTAGTCATTACTCCACCCAAGGTTTCAACACCGAGAGATAGAGGAGTAACGTCTAGAAGTAAGATGTCTTTTACTTCTCCAGCCAAGACACCAGCTTGGATAGCTGCACCAATTGCTACTACTTCATCGGGGTTTACAGTCTGGTTAGGATCTTTACCCAGAACCTTTTTGGTAATATCGACGATCGCAGGAATACGAGTCGAACCACCCACCATTACTACTTCGTCAATCGCTTCTTTAGCCAGCTTAGAATCTTTGAGAGCCTGTTCTACAGGAATACGACAGCGATCTATGAGATCCGAACATAGTTCTTCAAACTTAGCTCTAGTCAAAGAAACATCAAGGTGTTTTGGTCCATCTTGAGTCGCAGTGATAAAGGGAAGGTTGATGTCTGTTTGAGTCGCGCTAGAAAGTTCGATTTTGGCTTTCTCAGCAGCTTCAGTCAAACGCTGTAAAGCTTGATTATCTTTACGTAGATCGATACCTTCGTTTTTCTGGAACTCACCTGCTAGATAGTCAACGATCTTCTTATCAAAGTCATCACCACCAAGGTGAGTATCACCAGCGGTAGCTAATACTTCAAATACACCGTCACCTACTTCTAGGATAGAAACGTCAAATGTACCACCACCCAAGTCAAATACTAATATAGTCTCGTTGCTTTTCTTATCCAAGCCATAAGCTAGAGACGCTGCTGTAGGCTCGTTGATGATCCGTAATACTTCGACCCCAGCAATTTTACCAGCATCTTTAGTCGCTTGACGCTGAGAGTCATTGAAGTAAGCAGGAACGGTAATAACTGCCTGAGTTACCTTTTCTCCAAGATATTTACTCGCATCTTCAACTAACTTACGTAGAACTTGAGCTGAAATTTCTTCTGGTGCGAACTGCTTATCTTGTGCGGGACAGTTGAGCTTAACGTTACTGTTACTGTCTTTAATTACTTCATAAGCTACTTCTTTGGTTTCGTTAGTTACTTCACCGTATTTACGTCCGATAAAGCGTTTAACAGAATAAAAAGTGTTGCCAGTGTTCATTACTGCCTGGCGTTTAGCAATCTGACCGACGAGAAGATCGCCATTTTTAGCGTAAGCAACAACTGAGGGAGTAGTTCTGAAACCTTCCGCGTTAGCGATAACTGTGGGTTTGCCCCCTTCCATCACTGCTACACAAGAGTTAGTAGTTCCTAAGTCAATACCAACAACTTTTGCCATACTTTAAAAAAATACTCCGAATTTAACTACAAAAACTAAATTTATTTCTGAGGAAGTCAACTTTATAATGTTGTAGATGATTTGTGAGTCTTATTGGTTTGCTTTACTCCCCTCAGTGTTTCACTTCATCTTTATACATAGTGCAATTAGATGATAGTTCTTAGGTAGTGTAGTTTTCCGAACCTACTGGTGGCGGTTACGCATGAAGGCGTTGCATCAACCATGGGATGGTCGAGGTTGACGGGGTGACGGGGTGACGGGGTGACGAGGGGACGGGATGGTCGAGGTTGACGGGGTAACGGGGTGAGGGGGAGACGGCTATAAATGTTAGTTTTAACTAATTGAGCCAATTTGTCGGTACGATCGATCTTAGAAACTTAATTTTTAGCGATCGCAAACATGGAATTACCAATTATGACCTATGTAGGTCTAACAGCAGGAGTCTTGACCACTATTTCTTTTTTGCCTCAAGCAATTAGAGCCTGGAAAACTAAATCAACTAAAGATATTTCCTTAGTGATGTTTCTTTGCTTTTGTACTGGAGTAGTGCTATGGGTCATTTATGGTTTTTATACGAACAATTTGCCCGTATTTCTGGCAAATTTCGTCACTTTTCTGTTGGCGTTTTCGATTTTGGTCTGTAAGTTGAAGTATGGTTAGTATCTCTCGCAAAGGCAAGGTCGCGTCATCCGAATTTAGTTCGGATGCTTGAGACGACCGCGCGAAGACGCAAAGAGTTTTATAGATGTCTTGTTTTGTAATTCAATGCCTATATCTAAGTATTAAGAGTTAAAAGTTAGACTAATCGATAATCTTTAATTAGAATTGATAGGTGTTATTGAGGAGGGCATTGCTGCTCCCCTCTGTTTTTAGAAGCGCATTATTTTGCTACTACGAAATTGACTAGCTTGTTTGGTACGACAATTACTTTTTTGATTTCTTTGCCTTCTATGTACTTTTGAGCAATATCAGATTCGGTAGCATATTTTTCTAATGCGGTCTTGTCTGAACCTGCGGGGACTTGAATTGTACCGCGAGTTTTGCCCATAATCTGCACCACTAAGGTGATTTCATCCACCGTTAAAGCCGAATCGTCTACCTCCCGCCACTGTTGCTGATGGACTGACGAACTGTTACCCAAACGATGCCATAATTCTTCGGCGATGTGGGGGGCGAAAGGTGCGAGTAGTAAAACTAGAGTTTCAATCCCTTCTTTGTAGACTGGGGAAGTTACGCATTTAACATCTTTTAGAGCATTACTTAACTTCATTAATTCCGAGACGGCGGTATTAAACTGATAGTCTCCCGTCAAGTCTTCGGTAATTTCTTTAATTGCCGTATGAATGGCTCTACGCAAGTCTTTTTCTGCTTTGTCGAGTTTACCCAATCGTTCTGTCACTTTAGCATCAAAACTCGTAACTAAATTCCAAACCCGATTTAAAAAGCGATATTGCCCTTCTACATCGGCATCATCCCATTCAAGATCTTTCTCTGGTGGTGCTTTGAACATGGCAAACATCCGCGCCGTATCTACACCGTATTGTGCAATTACGTCTTCTGGTGCGACACCGTTATATTTGGACTTAGACATCTTTTCAAAAAAGACATCTAGCTTGTCTCCCGTTTCAGGATCTACAGGCTCGTCACGGTTAATATTTGCCGAGGGGATATATTTATTAGTCTGAGGATTTTTATAAGTTAATCCCTGTACCATTCCCTGAGTTAACAGGCGTTTGAATGGTTCGTCGAAGTTTAGCAAACCGCGATCGCGCAATACTTTTGTAAAGAAGCGTGAATATAATAGATGTAAGATTGCGTGTTCGATCCCACCGACATATTGGTCTACGGGCATCCAGTCGTTGACTTTATCTTTAGAAAAGACTACTTCAGAATTATTAGCATCACTGTAGCGCAGGTAATACCAGGAAGAGTCAATAAAGGTATCCATCGTGTCGGTTTCCCGTTTGGCAGTCTTTCCACAGCAGGGACAGTCTACGTTAATCCAACCCTCCAACTGAGCTAAAGGAGAACCACCACGCCCCGATAGTTCTACCGATTCGGGCAACTCTACAGGCAGGTCTTTATCTGGTACGGGTACAGTACCGCAGTCATCACAGTGAATTACGGGAATCGGACAGCCCCAGTATCTTTGACGAGAAATCAACCAGTCGCGCAGGCGATATTGAACTCTGGCTTTACCATAGCCCTGTTGTTCGGCGTACTCGATGATTTTGGCGAGTCCTTCTACCGATGGCGTACCGTCAAACTGTTCTGAATTTACGATGATACCTGGTTCGGTATAGGCTTCCTGTAAGGGCGTTTCGCGAAACGCCCCTACGTCGTCGGTATCTTCGGGAACGATAACGGTTTTAATCGGCAAACCTTTTTCGGTGGCAAACTTGAAGTCTCTCACGTCGTGAGCGGGTACACCCATAACCGCCCCCGTACCGTATTCATAGAGAACATAGTCGGCAATTAAGATCGGTACTTCTTCACCGTTGAAAGGATTAATTGCTTTACCGCCAGTCGGAATACCGCGCTTGGGTTTATCTTCGGCGGTTCGTTCTAGTTCGCTCTCCCCTTTTATCTCTTCTATAAAAGCAGATACTGCGGATTGCTGTTCGGGTGTAGTGACTTCGGGGGTCAGAGGATGCTCTGGCGCAAGCACGACGTAGGTTACACCGTATACCGTATCGGGACGGGTAGTAAAGACGGCAATCTTATCGTCTCTACCCACTATCGGAAATTCTAAATAAGCCCCTACAGACTTACCAATCCAGTTTGCCTGCATGGTTTTAACGCGATCGGGCCAACCTTCTAGCTGGTCTAAATCTTGTAATAATTTTTCGGCGTAGTCGGTAATTTTAAAGAACCACTGTTTGAGCAACTTGCGCTCGACGATCGCACCACTGCGCCAGCTTCTTCCTTCACTATCAACCTGTTCGTTAGCTAGTACCGTCCGATCGATGGGGTCCCAGTTGACCGCAGCTTCTTTTTGGTACGCTAATCCTGCATCGAGAAACTGCAAAAACAGCCACTGCGTCCATTTATAGTAGTCGGGAGAGCAGGTAGCAACCTCTCGCTCCCAGTCAATCGAAAGCCCTAACTGCTTTAGCTGCTCGCGCATCTGAGCGATGTTTTGAAACGTCCACTTTGCAGGAGGAATTCCGCGATCGATCGCTGCATTTTCAGCAGGTAAGCCAAAAGCATCCCAACCCATAGGATGTAGCACTCGATAACCCTGCATCCGCTTCAGACGAGCAATTACATCAGTGATTACGTAGTTACGCACGTGACCCATATGTAGGTTGCCCGACGGATAAGGAAACATCGATAGGGCGTAGAATTTTGGGCGATCGCTCTGTTCGGGGGTTTTATCCGTCCCCGACTTCTGCCACTGCTGTTGCCATTTCTGTTCTATTTCTGTTGCGTTGTATCGCGACTCCACGACTGGGGTTACTCCTATAGATTACTACTTTGAAAATTTATTACTCTTAAATAGTATATGTAAAGTTGGATTGTGCGCTTCTACTAATACTAGGCACGATCGATCGACTAATAGTGATATATTATTTTTGTTCGATGGAAGATAATCGGGATAAGATTCTGTTAAGCGAACCATTTAAAGCTATTGAGTGTATAAAGAATGCTAATTACAACACTACGATAATTTTAGATTTTGACGAGACACTACTACTACGAAATTCAACGGCAGAATATATTAATAGTTTACGTCCTCGTTTGCTTGGATTTGTTTTAGTTAAATTTTTGGATGTAATTAAACCTTGGGCTTGGCTTCCACATCCATATAGAGGGCATAAGGTTCGCGATTGGTTTTTAGTTGTCGTCCCGACTATCTTATTACCCTGGACATTATTATTCTGGCAGCAAAAAGCCAAGCAGTTAGCAGCAGAATATAGTAATACTGAATTGATCGCTGCGGTTAATAGTAATGCCCAAGCAACTATTATTGTCGCCAGTTTGGGCTTTGGGTTTATAATCGATCCCATACTTAAATATCTGCCGATGAAATACGACCTGTTGGTAAGCTGTCGATTTTGGAAAGCGGGCGATCGCAACCTTGGCAAGCTATTAATGATGCAGGAAGTATTACCCCTGTCGCAAGTTAAATCGTCAATTTTAATCACCGATTCTCAGGATGATTTACCTTTACTGCAAGTGGTCGAGCAACCCTGTTTTGTTATTTGGTCGCTAGCTAAATATACGATTCCATTTCAAGACTTCTGGCTGAGATCTTTGTTGAAGAGAATGAAAAGCCTGTAGCAACAGTATCTCTGTGACGAATTTAAGGCGATCGCCTGCTGTAAATAGACATCGTGACGAAAGAGAATGTTGCTTAAAACGGAATCCGTTCATTTAGGGCAAAATGATTTGCATATATTATTAAAATTATTATTTAAGAATCTGTTGAGTTATTTAAATATCTAATATAAATATAATTTATACATCGCATTTTACACAAATAATACACTAGTTTTTTACCAGATGGCTGTAAGATTTTAGTTTAAGTTACCTTTTTTTATAACACCTTTAAATAGTATGAAACCTTCTTTATATGTATTTAAAATGTCTTATAATTTACCAACTTAAATTTTAAAAGTATCTGGTAATTTCCGATGCAGAAACTTGTAGGTAAACAACTCAATTCAAGCGATTTAATAGATTTGCCTAAAATAAAAAGCGATGAATCTCGAAATTGGTTTAATACTATTAGCAGTCTATATATAGCTTTTTTGTATTCATTTAGATATGCAATGCCATTTGAAGAGCTTTATTTCCCTTTTGCCTATTTAGAAAAAGTAAAGCGAAGGGAAGAAAACTATACCTTAAAAATAATTCTATCCGACGATCTTCCTTTATTATTGTTAGCCTTCTCTTGGCAAGCTACTAATCCAATTTTACATGGTATTAGTCTAATATTTTTATTAATTTCTTTTTGGTGTGTATACGAAATAGGTTATTACGAAAATGACCTGGTTGCGGAAAAATACGAGCAAAAGCCCAAGCTGGGTTCTACCTATCACGATTATAAGCAAATGATGGAGACGGGGTATCCTTGGCTTTGGTCTTTAGTACTTGGTTGGATTGGTATTGTTCTATTAAACAAAGCTCAGGGAGTTTATTTACCGTTTAGTTTATTAGCAGAAGAAACAATTATAAATCCTACGATATTGTTTTTCTTATCTTGGATGATATTTCTCACCTGTGTTAGATACTGTTTTAAAATCTACAATTATTTGAACAAGCAGGCTAGAACTTGGCTATATTTAATATTACAATCTCTACGTTATTATGGCTTTTTGTGGATAACAGGCACTAATTTAATTGGTATTAGTATTTTGTTTAGTCATATACTTTCCCGTAGCCTACTATATATAGTATATCGATACTCTGGAGGTAATTCACATAATTGGCCGAGAGAATTACCTGAAAAATTTCTGCGCTGTTGCATCTTTATATTTATCTTAATAACCCTGTGTTTAGGGGAGAAAAGTTTAGCGATCTGGCAAAGCTGGCAAACCTGGGCAATACTTTTGTGGTGTGCAATTCGCTGTCAGGATCAAATAAGAAAAACACTGTCGCAATTTAAACCAATATTTCAAGATAATTCAAACTGAATTAAAATAAAATAGCTCACTCGATCGCGATCGCAATTAATAACGGTCGGGCATAAGTACAAAAATATTACGATTTAGTAGACTTTTTTGAGATATCCGCTATACCATTGACTTAGATTTAGCGATCCATTGTCAACCATCAACCATTAACCATTAACGGTCATGCTGGATTTATCTAAAATAGCGGGACAAATTCCAGGTATTAGCAAGCATATGCACATCGAGGCGATCGCCTCTAAAGAAAGATTAGAATTAGCAAAGACGCTGCAACAGCAGGCGGTAAGAAGAATAACGCAGCTAATTGAAAATCAAACGGAGTTTCGCGATCGCCTAATTTTTGCTGCTGCTACACCTGTCGAACCTCTAGAAAAATGTTTCGATATTAAACCAGCACCTTACAGCCATAGCGTTTTTGCTACTGATGGTTCGCAGATTTCCCCTTCACATCATGAAATTGCCTACTGTTATCTAATCAATATCGGTCAGATTATGCTGCACTACGGGCAGAGTTTGCATCCACTATTAGATAGCTTACCAGAAGTATTTTACAAAACGGAAGACTTATATGTTTCTCGGCAATGGGGTATACGCTTAGAAGAATGGATGGGTTATCGACGTACCGTATCCGAAGCCGAGATGCTGGCAGAAATTGCCTGTAACTGGGTACTACCTCCAGGGGAACATCATAATATTCCCAATTTGGCTTTGGTAGATGGTTCGCTAATTTACTGGTTTTTAGATGGTTTACCTGTAGATGCCAGAGATCGCATACTTCCGCCGATTTTAGCATCCTGCGAACGGTTGAGAGAAACCAAGATTCCGCTAATGGGCTATGTTAGTGCTTCGCGCAGTACAGAAGGACTGAACTTTTTACGTTTAGAAACCTGCCACCACGAACATCCCAACTGCGTAGTTAACTGTGGCGACTTAAACGATAAATATCCCTGTCAGAAAATTGATTCTTTGCGCGATTCTACCTTTTGGGCGCACCAGCTACAGCCAGGACAAAGAAGCCCCTTATATCGTAGTAATTTACGCATTCTCGATCTTTACGAAGAAAGTCAGAAAGTCTATTTTTGTTACCTCAACGTCGGTGCAGAAATAGCGCGGATCGAAGTTCCAGCTTGGGTAGCAGAAGATACAGACTTATTCGAGCAGTCTTTGAGCATTGTCTTAGCACAGGTGCATAAAGGCTATGGTTATCCCGTAGCCTTGGCAGAAGCCCACAATCAGGCGGTAGTTAGGGGAAGCGATCGCGCTCGGTTCTTCAATCTTTTAGAACAGCAGCTAATTAAAGCAGGCTTACGCAACGTCGGCACGTCATACAAAGAAGCCCGTAAAAGAGGTAGTATTGCTTAGTAAGGAGAAAATCGTAGGGGCGATTCCGGAATCGCCCGTCCCGTACACCGAGTAAAGTTTTACCACAAGCTATCGCTTTAAATGACAATCATTTGTTACAATTACTGGCGTTAAGATTAGACGTGAACATTCATTGAGCCAACAACCATTAGACACAGTAACAACCAGCGACGTAAGCCTCGATACACTAACTCAAGAACTAGCAGCAATCCAGCAAACTGGTTCTAAGCGAATCGCGCTATTAGGTTCTCGCCACGTACCGCTGATGCACCAGCAAATGATTGAGATGATGAGTTACGCATTAGTTTTGGGAGGAAATCGATTGGTTACTTCTGGGGCTATTGGAACTAACTCTGCTGCTATTAAGGGTGCAATGCGTGCTGACTCAAATTTGTTGACCGTTATCTTACCTCAGAGTTTGTCGCGTCAGCCTAGAGAATCTAAAAAACAACTTGAGAAAGTCGTTCATCTAATTGAAAATTCTAAAAACGATCATCTCTCATTAGGTGAAGCTAGCTCAATGTGCAACAGTGAAATTATTTCTCGCTGTCAACAGTTAATTTGCTTTGCCTTTCACGATAGCCATACTCTTTTGAAAACCTGTAAAGAAGCAGAAGCGCAAAGGAAGATCGTAACGCTATTCTATTTTGACTAGCGTGGTTTTAGGTTGATTCTTCGAGTAAAATCATTTATATTATGTAGTTTATTTCTTTTTTAGTACCTTCGCATATTAGAGCGGGCAAAGCTAGTTACAATGGACTGGGAATTTTTAAACTTGGCTCATGACTGCAAAACCTGTAAAACGCCGTGAAGAACATATTTTGATTGTTACCGATGGTAAAGGTCATCGAGAAATTAAGCTTCACGATGAAACTTATTCTTTGGGTAGAGGTGCTCAGTGCGATATTGTGCTGCAATCTCAGTTTATATCTCGCCATCACGCTACCCTAATTAAGAGAAAAAACGAGGAAGGCAACAGTTATCGTATTATCGATGGTAATACCGAAGGAAAAACCAGCGTTAATGGATTATTGGTTGATGGCAAAAAAGTTAGATTTCACGATTTAAAACACGGCGACAAAGTTATATTAGGACCTCAAGTAGAAGCAGTTTACGAATATCGTCAATACGATATTTTTCCTACCATTCCGCCAGACGACCCTTTTGATATTACCTTAATCGATCCTGCAATGATGGGCGAGGATGAGACATGAAGTTGCGACAAGAATGAACGGTGATTCTAGCGCAGGGCGCACGTCGAGATTGCTTAGAGCGCGCTCTAAAGGAACGTCGCGCAATGCGGGCGACTGGGAGGCTTTGCGTCCGCAGCGACTGCGCTCCTGTAGCTAATAGCTTAATTGTCATAAACGACGAGGCGGATACTCCTAACAATTTCTGTAATTAGCATGAATGCTTTTGAAGGATTAATAGGTCAAGAAAAGGCAGTTAAGTTACTCTTGCAGGCGATCGCACTAGACCGCATCGCACCAGCTTATTTGTTTTGTGGTTCATCGGGTATTGGGCGAAAAATTGCTGCTCGTGGTTTTGCACGGCTTTTGTTGAGTAGTGGTTTATCTCCAGGCGATCGCAGCATTAGCGACAAGAAATTACAAACGGGCAATCATCCAGATTTATTATGGGTCGAACCTACTTATCTTAAAGCTGGAGAACTATACACCGCTGGCGAAGCTGCCTCCAAGGGGTTGCAGTATAAAACCCCGCCCAAAATTCGGATCGAACAAGTTCGTAACATTACTCAATTTCTCCGCCGTCCTGCATTAGAATCTACCCGACAAGTCGTAGTTATAGAAGATGCTCAAACTATGGCAGAAGCACCAGCAAACGCTTTATTAAAAACCTTGGAAGAGCCAGGGAATGCGACCCTGATTTTAATCGCTCCCGACGTAGATTCTTTGTTGTCTACTTTAGTATCTCGCTGCCAACGGATACAGTTTTATTCTCTCAGTGAGGCTGACTTAAAAAAGGTATTAGAGTTAAACGGTTATGGAGAAATTTTAGAGCATCCCGAACTGATGGCGATCGCAGGGGGTAGTCCAGGCAAAGCAATCTTAGCTTTAGAACGACTGCGCACCCTTCCCGACGAGCTATTACAACAGTTAAGGCGATCGCCTAGAAGTCCAATTGAAGCAATCAAGCTGGCACAAGCGATCGCCACTGGACTAGACGCACCGACTCAACTATGGTTAATCGACTATCTGCAATATTACTACTGGCAGCAAAACCATCGGGTGCAGCTAATGATACAGTGGGAACAAACTCGTCGCTATTTGCTCGGTTACGTACAGCCTCGTTTAGTTTGGGAATGTATGTTGTTAAAGCTAGTAGCATATTCTTGAAGCTAAAGGCTAGACTTCTCATACAAATGTTCTCTCGCGATTT
Organism: Waterburya sp.; assembly: GCA_965214815.1. Taxonomy (GTDB): domain Bacteria; phylum Cyanobacteriota; class Cyanobacteriia; order Cyanobacteriales; family Xenococcaceae; genus Waterburya. Next base: position 3,631,401 of record CBDCCL010000002.1, on the reverse strand, counting down.
TAAAATATATAGTTAAAAGATTGCTAAGTCGGGACGTAATTTTGCTGCTTGTTGTAGATAAACGTGGCGCAGTTGAGATTTAGGTAAAGGCGTGTTGATGTGAATAAGAACGCGAATACATTTTTGAAGACTATTTTCTACTTTCATCTGCTGTACGTCTAACAGAGGTACATCGTTCCATCCCTGACGGTGACGGGCGATCGCTGCGGGGAAAATCGCATCAATATCTGATGTTACTGAAAAAATAACGCTAACAATTTCTTCGGTGTCTAATCGATTATGAATTTCAATCGTTTCCATTAATTCTGTAACCGCTTCAATTATCCCTTCATGAGTATTTTCGGTAACAGTAGTAGCACCTCTGATTGCACGTACTCGCCATCGTGTAGCAGTTATTGTGTTTGTCAACTCACAAGCGCAGTCGATCGACTGTAGGGTATCGGTATTGTTTTTTACTGTATACATGGGCTAATTTTCCGTAGATAGCTTCTGTTAGATCTAATAAGCAATAAATGCAGCTTTTTTTACTTATGCAGTTTTTTATAGGAAAATGGGAAACTATAGCGTTTCTCACATTAATAAGGTACATGATTGTCGCTTCGGCGACTGGGAGTACAGACGTTCTGGCGAAACGTCTGTACAGAGTTTAGTTAGCACTATGTAATTGGTGTAATCGGCGATCGCAATTTAAATAGAATACGACTAACCGCCGACACGAAATTCAATTACATCGCCTTCTCGAACTACATAATCTTTACCTTCTAGGCGCAGTAGACCTTTTTCTCTAGCTGCTGTTTTCGAGCCTGTTTCTACCAGATCTTCATAGCCAATAGTTTCAGCTTTGATAAACTTTTTCTCAAAATCAGTGTGAATTACGGCTGCTGCTTGGGGTGCTTTAGTTCCTGCGGTAATCGTCCAGGCGCGGGTTTCGGTTTCTCCCGTAGTCAGGTAGGTACGCAAGCCTAAAAGATCGTAAGTAGCGCGGATCAAAGATTTTAAACCGCCTTCCTCTACTCCCAAAGCTTCGAGAAAGTCTTTGGTTTCCTCGGGGGAAAGCTCGATTAATTCAGACTCTACCTGAGCGGAAACCACCACCACCTTAGCATCCTCATCACTAGCAAAGTTCCGAACCGATTCTACCCACTCATTACCAGTTGCTAGATCGTCTTCAGAAACATTAGTCGCGTAAATAATTGGTTTATTGCTCAGTAACCCCAAGGGTTTAACTGTCAACTGCTCTTCTTCAGATAAATCCATCGTGCGGACAGATTTACCATCATTAAGAACTTCGACAATTTTTTCTAACAATTCCACTTCCGCAGCAGCATTTTTGTCATTTTTGGCACTTTTGCGCTGTTTGGCAATCCGCTTTTCAACCTGAGCCAGATCGGCTAGAACTAACTCTAAGTTGATTATTTCAATATCTCTGACTGGATCTACAGAACCAGCAACATGAATAATATCGTCATCATCAAAACAGCGCACCATGTGGACGATCGCATCTACCTCGCGAATATTAGCAAGAAATTGATTGCCTAATCCTTCTCCCTTGCTCGCACCCTCAACTAATCCTGCAATATCGACGAATTCGATTCTAGTTGGTACGAGCTTTTGAGAATTAGACAGTTTGGCTAGTACCTCTAGTCGATTGTCTGGTACAGATACTACCCCGACATTAGGTTCGATAGTACAAAAAGGAAAATTGGCTGCATCTGCCTTAGCATTAGCAACCAAAGCATTAAACATAGTAGATTTGCCTACGTTTGGTAATCCGACAATTCCTGCTCTTAACATGACGACTGGTATGAAGTTCTAGGTTCAGTCTGCCAATTTTACTGCATTAGAACTAGATAACTCAAACATATAGCCTCTACCCCAAACGGTTTTTATAAATTCTCCCTTAGCATCGCCAATTTTTTTACGAATACGACCAACATGAATATCTACTTTGCGATCGTCTCCCTCATAATCATTTTTATTCCAAATTGCCGAAATTAATTCTCCTCGATCCCAAACGCGATTAGGATTATTTGCTAAAAAATACAATAGCTCAAACTCTAATGCCGTTAGAGAAATCGAAGTATTATTTAAAATAACTTCACGACGGTAAAAATTAATTTCTAAATTGTCAAGAATAATAGAATTTTTATCGATAGAAGAATTAGCATCATTGTGGCATCTTCTAAAGATTGCTTCGATTCTAGCCTGAAGGATTTGTAAATCGAATGGTTTAGTAATATAGTCATCTGCACCTTTGGTAAATGCTTCTAATATGTAACTATTATCTTGCATAGAACTCAACATAATGATTAAAACATCGGTTTGGCTCATTTCTTGGCAGAGATTTAATCCCGTGTCATCAGGTAAATTAATATCTAAAATTACTAAATCGGGTCGAAAGCTTCTGAATTTTTTTCTAGCTACATCACAGTTGGAAGCAACTTCTGTCTGATAATTATTGTAGGCAAAGAAGCGATCGAGTAAAGACTGTACAGCTAAATCGTCATCAACTATAAGAATTTTTTTTTTAAGTTCTTGACTTTGAATATCTTCTCTTGTCTGATAGTAGTTGTCTAACAAATACATTTAAATATACCTTTATGTTTTTTATTTATAACTTCCAAACCATATCAGGAAAAATACTGAAAAGGCGATAGCTAAATTTTTTTTTAACAGAATCTTTATACAGAGAAGGGAAGATATAAAGTTACTATTAATTCTTGACGATAAAAAGCCTCAGAAAAACTTAAATATCCTGAAAATAGAAAGCATTTAGATAAAAATAGGTTTTGCTTGAAAATACCTACTGTTAGTTAGCAAATAAATCTTTTTTTTACTTTACCTCTTAGTTAGGAAGCTCAAAATAATGCTTTTAAAACAGTTAATTAAACATATTAATTAACTCGATCGCTTTTGCCGAATTATACTTCAATTCACTAACGTCAAACATCTATTACCTATGTACGGGCGATTCGCTCGTCGCCTCTACGTATTATTCCCACCAATTTGTAGCCAAACTAGTTATTTGCTCTAATTCCTCATCAGATATTCGCTGTAGATGACTCAAAACGAGGTTCATTCTACCTAATGACTTCAAGCGATCGCGATGGCGATGGAGAAAATCCCAGTAAAAAAAGTCAGAGAGACCCCGCCACGTCCGACATAAACGCCTGGGGAAACCCCAGGCGAACGGCGCGAATGCGCCATCGTCTCGCTTCGCGAGACTGGGGAAGCAAAGCTTCCCGTGACTTGTAAAACGACGGGGCTTCCTCTGACCGCATTCCGCGGTTAAAGGGACAGGCTTTATCTCCCGTGCGATCGCTCTTTTTATATTTACAGTTTTTACAATAGTCGCTCATCTTATTGATGTAGTTAGCCGATGCAGCATAGGGTTTAGAAGCCAATACACCCCCATCGGCAAATTGACCCCCCAGTACGTTAGTTTGCATCACCCAGTCATAAGCATCGATAAAAGCACTGTGAAACCAGTGTTCGATAAGAAATGGTTATCGGGTAAGAAAACTACCTCGCAGTTTAAATTCATGTTTTGAATCAGCTTGCGAAAAGGGCGATCGCAGGGGGTAGTAATTTGTAGTTGAGTAATTTGATGTTGCTCGATCCAGTTTTGCAGGGGAGTAACAAATTCAGCAGCAATCTCGTAACTCACCTGCCAACCATCAGCCTTTAATTCTTCAGCGAAATGACGCATTGCCGACCAGACTAAAACCAGTTTTTGCCGATGATAGGGTCTTTGTCGAACGTAATTACTAGACTCAATAAAAATAACTGGCGTTTGTTTATTGTCTCGATTGTTCTGCAAACTCAACTGTTTTGTTGTCAGGCGATCGCCTAAAATCCAAATTCCAATCATAAGTGATTATTAATACCTAAGAGCGATAAAAGTTAATATATATAAAGCTTTGCAATTTAACTAAATGAATATTATAGAAAGCTTTAAGATGGCGACTTCTACTTTAGTTGCCAATAAAATGCGTAGCAGCTTGACAATGCTGGGGATTATCATCGGTAATGCTTCGGTAATTGCCATGGTAGGAGTAGGACAAGGAGCTAAAAATCTAGCTTCAGAACAGTTTGAATCTCTCGGTCCCAACGTCTTATTCATCGTTCCAGGTTCGGAAGAAGAACGAAGCACTACTTTTAATCGTCCTCAAACTTTGGTCTGGGAAGATGCGATCGCTATTAAAGAACAAGTCCCCACTGTTAAAGATGTCGCACCTCAAATTTCGGCTAATCAATTGATTACCTATCGCAATCGTAATGCTAACGAGCAGGTAGTCGGTACTACTCCAGAATATTTGAGCGTTAGAAGTTTTGAGGTAGACCAAGGTAGATTTTTTAGCGATGTCGATCTCAAGCGCAACCAGCGAGTTGCTGTTTTGGGTGCGGAGATAGCCGATAAATTCTTTCCTCAGCAAAATCCTTTAGGGAAAAAAATTAGAGTCAAAAACGTCAACTTAGAAGTAATTGGAGTTCTCGAAGCTAAAGGTGCGTTTCTGGGGAACAATCAAGACCGAGTTGTATATGTTCCTTTAACCACGATGGCAAATCAAATTGTCGGGGATACTTCACCCTACGGTACTGGAGTCGGCTTTATTTCTATTGCTGCTAAGGATGATGATAGTATTCGCGCAGCCAAGCTACAGATTGAGAATTTACTTCGTTTACGACACAAAATAACGGGTCAGGATGATTTTAACGTCCGTAGTCAAAAAGACATTTTACAAATTGTCGGTACGGTAACAAACGGTCTAACCGTATTGTTAGCATCTACCGCAGCTATATCGCTTCTTGTTGGCGGTATTGGAGTGATGAATATTATGTTGGTGGCGGTAACTGAAAGAACTCAAGAAATTGGTTTGCGTAAGGCGGTCGGTGCTAAGTCTAAAGATATTCTCTGGCAATTTTTAATTGAAGCTACCATTCTTTCTGCTGTTGGCGGAGCAGTCGGTACGGTAATTGGCATTACGGGAATTATCATAGTTGGAGCGGTTTCGCCTCTTGCTCCTGTAGTTTCTCCTGTAGCCATTGTTATAGCAGTCGGAGTTTCTGGCGCGATCGGTCTTTCTTTTGGCGTTTTTCCAGCAAGAGCAGCAGCTAAATTAGACCCGATCGTAGCTTTAAGAAGTATCTAATTTTAATATTAGAAATAGCAAGAGCAATTCAAGCCAAGGCGATCGCCAAACAGCTCGCATTCGCAATTTTGGTAAACTACAATATAATGCAGAAGGATAGCCCGTTAGTGTTTCGGGCATAGTGACAGATATTACTTGCAATCGAACCAATCTCAAAAATCTCGATCTAGATAGACACAGGCTGAGAAAACAATTGCCTACTAATAACCATTTATTAAAATTAGATACCCTGCGATCGATTGAGTTTCAAACTATCTTTGATTTACTTCCTTATTATATTTTTGTAGTAGATCTCAAAACTCAAACTATTTCCTCAATGAATTCAAATATGGCTCGAAGCCTATCAATTGAGGATTCCCAAGCAGCTAAAGGACTGGCGATCGCTGAATGTTTTGCTCCTGAATATGTCGATCTAATTGCCCAGCAACATCAGCAGATTACGATCGATAAGCAGGTGCTGCGCCTTAGACAAAAGATGACCTTACCAGATGGAATTCACTATTTCGATAGGGCGATCGTTCCTTTACTCGATGACAACGGATCGGTTTATGCCTTACTACATACTTATAGCGATCTCCCTGACTTGGCTGATACGGAAGAAGCTCTTTCTCAAAGAACTATACAGCTAGAAGCAGCTAATCGAGAATTACAATCTTTTTCCTATTCTGTATCTCACGATCTTAAAGCACCTTTAAGAATAATTAACGGTTTTAGTCAGGTACTTTGGGAACGATATCAGACAGATTTAGACGATCGCGCTAAACACTATTTAGAGCGAATTCAGGCAAATAGTCAGCGCATGAGCGAGTTAATTAATGCTTTGTTACAGCTATCTAGAGTAACTCGCAGCCAAATGAAATCGGTAAAAGTTCACCTTAGCGCGATCGCTTTAGATATTGTCGAAGAATTACGGCTCTCTAATCCCGAACGTCAGGTAGAAGTTACTATTGCTCCTAATTTGCAGGCTCAAGGAGATCCTCAGCTATTAAAGATCGTTTTAAATAACTTATTTAATAATGCTTGGAAATATACCTCGAAGCGATCGCACGGTAAAATTGAATTCGGTTCGATTTCTAACCCCCAGCAGCCACCAACCTATTATTTACGAGACAATGGCGCGGGATTCGATCCCCAGTATGCCGATAAATTATTTACTGCTTTTCAAAGACTCCATACTGAAGAAGAATTTCCAGGTACAGGAATTGGACTGGCTACCGTACAGCGTATTATCTATCGTCATGGCGGTCGAGTTTGGGCCCAAGGAAAACGCGATCGCGGAGCAACAATTTACTTTTCACTCTGAATGTTTGACTAATCATTGAACAGTGAACATTAAACATTGAACATTGATAAATGCTCAATGAATTGACCAGATCGCAAATGGACAACGAATTAATCGCTATTTTCCTCAATGTAAATAAAATTTTTGTCACTTTAACCTCTTTAATTAGATTTTGTGGTTTAAAATCTTTAATAAAATCAGAAAATATAAAGTTTTATTAAGCGAGGATTAATAAATGTATGTCGTGCAAATTGCATCCGAATGCGCTCCTGTAATCAAAGCTGGGGGTTTGGGGGATGTTGTTTACGGTTTGAGCAGAGATTTAGAAAACCGCCAGCACTGTGTAGAGCTAATTCTGCCGATGTACGACTGTATGAGGTATGACCATATCTGGGGGTTACACGAAGCCTATCTCGATCTGGGTGTACCTTGGTATGGAGGCGAGATTAAATGCGACGTATATTGTGGCTGGGTACATGGTCGCCTTTGCTTCTTCATTCAGCCTAAAAGCCAAGACCAATTTTTTAATCGGGGTTATGTTTACGGGGGACACGACGATCCAATGCGGTTTGCTTTCTTTAGTAAAGCAGCAATGGAATTTTTGTTAAAAAGTAATAAGCGTCCCGATATTATTCATTGTCATGACTGGCAAACTGGCTTAGTTCCCGTAATGCTATACGAGATGTATCAGTATTACGGAATGGATCGTCAGCGTGTCTGCTACACTATCCACAACTTCAGACATCAAGGTAGCTGCGGGGGGGAAATTTTAGAGGCGACGGGTTTAAATCGACGAGAATATTACTTCGATTATTCTCGTCTACAAGACAACTTCAATCCCTTTGCTCTCAATCTAATGAAGGGAGGCATTGTTTATTCCAACTACGTTAATACCGTTTCTCCTCACCATGCTTGGGAGGCTCGCTTTACTGATGTTGGTTATGGCTTGGGTCATACTCTAGGAATTCACCAAGACAAATTTAGCGGTATTCTCAACGGCATAGATTACAAGCTATGGAATCCAGAAATAGATGAACTGATTCCTTCTCAGTACGGCTTAAATAAACTAGAAGATAAAGCAAAAAATAAACAGGCTCTGCGGGAAAGACTGCTGCTGCATAATTCCGATAAGCCTATAGTTGCTTTTATCGGACGTTTAGACGATCAAAAGGGAGTACATCTAGTACATCATGCCATTTACTATGCTTTAGATCGTCAGGCTCAGTTTGTTTTATTGGGTTCGGGAACTTCTCCAGAAGTTAACAACAAGTTCTTACACGAAAAATATTTCCTCAACGACAATCCTGACGTACATTTAGAGATCGGCTTTAATGAAGAACTAGCTCATCTAATCTACGCTGGAGCGGATATGATGGTCGTTCCTAGTAACTTTGAACCCTGTGGCTTGACTCAACTAATTAGTTTGAGATACGGCACTGTACCGATTGTTAGAGGTGTTGGTGGCTTGCTGAGTACCGTATTCGATCGCGACTACGATCCAGACCATGCACCTGAAAAGCGTAACGGCTATGTTTTCTATCAACAGGATTACCCCGCCTTAGAATCGGCGATGGAAAGAGCGATCGGACTGTATTACGCTTATCCTAAAGAATTCGAGCAGTTAGTACAGCAAGGAATGGAATACGACTACTCTTGGAAGAATGCAGGAACTCAATACATTAATATCTACGAGCGGATTAAATACTAACTACATTTATTAATGTTGATTGTGGATTGGGGAATTGTTGATTGTTGATTGCGCATCTTGTCCTTTAGGGTTCATTATTGATTGGGGAATTGTTGATTGTTGATTGCGCATCTTGTCCTTTAGGGTTCATTATTGATTGTTGATTGCGACGCGGTTGCGAAGCAAGTCGTAGACTCAGCTAGTCCTTTAGGGTTGATTGTTGACTGTTCAATGTTCAATGTTCAATGTTCGCCCTCGACAATAACCTCAACGGGGGGAACCCCCGCAACGGTTTTGTCTCGCAATGTTCAATGTTCAATGTTCAATGTTTTTTAAGGCTGTAATTAAATTCTGACAGGTAAGGGTTAAAAAATCTAAGTTAAGAGAAGCGATCGTATCGCTGGCTTTGTGATAGTGAGGATTACGCAACATTGCCGTGTCAGTTACCATAATGGCACGGTATTTTTCTTGCCAAAAAGGATAATGATCGCTAAAGCCTGTCATCGGTACAAGTTTACCAGCGGAAGGATCGGGCAATACTTCAACAGGAGTACCGTTTTTCTTCATCTGACGACTGAGACTATATAGATCTCCCATTGCCGATAAATTACCCACTAAAGCAATAAAGTTACCGCGATCGCTGTAGAATGGTTTGATAACATCGGGATAAGCTTGCGAACCTTTAGTATTGTCGCAATAGCCCAACATTTCTAAAGACACCATAAGCCTTAATTTCTGTTTATCCTGTTTTAGCTGTCGGGCATAAGCAGTACTACCTATTAAGCCATACTCTTCTAAATCAAAAGCAACTAACCTTACAGGATATTTCAAACCATCAACCGCAAAAACCGCAGCCATCTCCAACAATACCGCTACCCCCGTAGCATTATCGTCCGCGCCAGGAGTACCAGGTACAGCGTCGTAGTGTGCGCCAATAAGAATTGGTGGTACTGAACTAGAAGCATTAAGATCGAGAATCAAATTTTGATGTGTCTTACCCTTAAATTCAAACTCATGAGTTTCTACCTGTCCCCATTGAGACAGAGATTGACGAATATACTCCCGCACGAAAAAATGCCCCCCTGAATTGAGATAAGGATCTCGCGATCGCACAATCTGACTCAGATGATTGTAAAGCCTCTGTTTTAATTCGGTATCTACCAGATGGTCTTGCATAATTAATAATTGATTGTTTTCTCAATTTCGCTCCCTACTCCTGTTCGGGCGAACAGCCCTAAAGGGTTCAGCAGTTGCTATAGGCGGCGAACTATGCGCCTTTATCGACGGAAAGCGGAGGGGCTGACACTTGGGGAGACCCCAAGTGCTTGAACGCCCCGTCCAAGACCGCACTGCTTCACCGTTCGCCCCTACTGCTGTTCGGGAAGAATTGCCAACCAATCTGTAACTCCAACATCCATTCCCTGCTGACTAATTAGAGTAGAAGCCTGTCCGCGATGATGAGTTTGATGGTTAAAAAGATTGTGTACTAATTGTCCGAAGTTTTTGCTGTAGGGATTACCTTTAGTATCGGTATATTCTAGATTATCTTGTAGATCTTCTGACTTTATTTCCTGACACCAATCAATGATAATCGTATCTAACTCTTGTCTCAAAGCTTCTAAGGTTTTCAAATCATCAGCTACAGTTTGATTTAATGACTTATAGTCAGGTAAAGTTGGCAATTGCTGGAGGCTTTGGTACTGTTTTGAATGTCGAGCAAATCTTCTTAACCAAATAATATCTGCTACATAAATATGACTGAGCGTACCGAGTAGCGAGCCAAAAAACGCCCCGCAATCCTGTTTAATTATTTCATCACCTAAATCTTCGGCTACCTGATATACCTTCTGATTCATCCATTGATTGTATTGACTCATCAACTGTAGATTAGACAAAAGACTCATAATTATTAGTCCTAATTAATATTTAAAATATTCACCCGATAAATGTTGATGTAGAAAGTTGCTAAAAACCTTAACCTTCAACGGGACGTAATTACGTGAAGGATACCCTAAATAAGCGGAAGTATCAAAGTTTGCCATTGCTTCGTAAATTGAATAATATTTTGAATGATTAGCACTAGCGCAGACTAAACAACCAATAGACATTAATTTTTACACGATAGCTATCGCTGACATCACGTTTACCGTTTTAAGTGAGTTTAAAGCCTCGTATATGCGGGCTAGCCCTTTATTGAAAGACGACTTTTTTAGTATTAAGTTCAGACTAATAACTAATAATTAGAATCATTGTTGTTTACAACGAGTATCAATTTTAGCTAGCTTTAATTCTTTAATTTTCGTACTTTGCATGGTTGCCATTGATATACTTGAATGTGTTTTAATTTCATAGCCTGGTGCATAAAATAAGGCTTTATAACTTTAAAAATGTTTACACACATAGTCGGAACGCTTAACAGTTGGGTAGTTAGTTTGTGTCAATTATTGGCACTGTTTGTTATCATTACGGGAATAGCCAAAGCCTTGATTATCTACGGCAGACATATTTTTACTAATTCAAGTTCGGCGATTTGCGGAGCATAGCCGTAGGCATCGCATTTCAAGGAAGTCGATTAGAGTTGGGCTATGCTTTTTCTTTAGGATTGAGCTTTTTAGTTGGTGGAAGTATTTTAAAGACGACAATTACACCGTCTTGGAACGATCTGGGTCAATTAGCAGCAATCATCGTACTGCGAACTGTTTTAAATTATCTTTTATTGCAGGCGATCGATAAAAGTTCTAGTAATTCTAATTCTCAGGAATTACCGCTAGACGAACAGAAAATCGAGCAAATATCTACTTCGCGGTCGCCATCAGATCTAATTCAAAAGCTTTAATTGAAACAAGCTCGAATTGCCTATTACCTATTACCAATTACCTATTACTTACCATGTTCCTGCTGTATAATGCAGACTGCGATTGAAGAGCGTTTGGAGTCAATTTAGGTAAAGAATTTACACTCTACCATGAAACAAACAATAGTACAGGTGGATGCTTTTACCGCCGAAGCTTTCAAAGGAAATCCTGCTGCTGTGTGTGTCTTGCCATCACCAAAAGACGATCGCTGGATGCAGTCGGTAGCACGAGAAATGAATCTTTCTGAAACAGCATTCTTGCTCAAACAAGACGGACATTACAGCCTGCGATGGTTTACCCCTGCTACAGAAGTTCCCTTATGCGGTCATGCAACCCTAGCCAGCGCGCACGTATTGTGGACGGAAGGATACGCTTCTACGGGTCAGGAAATTAAGTTTGAAACTAAGAGTGGTTTGTTGAGTGCTAAGTATCAAAATGACTGGATTCAACTCGATTTTCCTGCTAATCGATCGCAAGATATTCCTCCTATTACCAAGTTAGGCGATGCTTTGGGAGTACCTTTAAAAACAGTTTCCTACAATTCTTTGGGTTATTTAGTAGAAGTCGCCTCGGCTCGACAGGTAGAGCAGCTACAGCCCAATTTTACTTTGCTCAAGCAATTACCTATATCTAACGTAATTGTCACTAGTAAGGCAAAAGAAGACTCCGAATATGATTTCATATCCAGGTTTTTTGCACCTGGGTTAGGCATCAATGAAGATCCAGTGACGGGTGCTGCTCATTGCTGTCTCGCTCCTTACTGGCGCGATCGCTTACAGAAGAATCAGTTTTTAGCCTATCAAGCCTCAATTCGCGGTGGCGTAGTTAAAATCGATTATGACGGTGGCGATCGCGTTTTTTTACAGGGACAGGCAGTAACGGTAATGCGCGGTGAATTAATCGACTTTTAAGATCGCAATAGTAGCAGTCATTTATCTGTAGCGTAGGGTGTACCTCACACTACTTAATCTATCGACTAATAAATCAAGAAAAAAATAGAATAGTTAAATTAAATATTCATTTTTAAGCTATTATTAAAAAGCTTAAAAATCGATTTATAAGTAAGGAATAAAGTATTACGCTATCGAATTAGTTATAGCTGCAAGAATTAAAGTTAAATATTAATATTAAATATAGATAATTTATCTGCTGGCAAGAGATATCACTCGATACGCATCTCGATCGCAGATAAAAATTCATTGCCAATATTTTCTTTAAACTTTTATACACAACCATACATACGAAGGTTAAGTAGAGTTTATTTTGTGCTTAATTTGTTGAAGTTGCTTTCTTTATTTATCCTTTATTCTGTCTTTATACAGCCTTTATAAAAGCTTAAAGAAAACCTGAGACTATCTAAAGTTGTTCGTGAAGTAGCGATTGCTACAGGAACTAAAATTCACGATCGCTCTTTAAATTTTTACAGAAAGTATCACAGATTAATGGCTAATCAATCCTCTATCGATTCGGGAACTACAAGTGTTTTTCTCGATTTACCGTTATTAGAATCAGCAGCAGAAGGCGAAAGCGATACTATTCCTGAAGCAGAAGTAGGCGACGCTATTCCCGAATCAGAAGTAATAGCAGAAGGCGAAGGCGAAGACGAAAGCGAGGTAGAAACAGAAGGTGAAGGTGAAGGCGACGCTATTCCTGAATCAGAAGTAGGCGACGCTATTCCCGAATCAGAAGTAATAGCAGAAGGCGAATCAGACCCTATTGTCGAAGCAGAAGTAGGCGAATCAGAACCAGAAACGACTACCGAGGTTGAAGTCACTCCCGAATCAGAAACTACTTTAGCTCAAGTCGATTCAGGAACTACTAGCGTTTTTCTCGATCTACCAACATTAGAATCGGCAGCAGGAATTACCTTAGTTGAAGCAGATAGTACAGGAGAACCTTTCTCCGAAGACTTCCAAGTAGGTTTTCCTATTGACGAAGGTACTTATTTTACATTTGAAGCCGATTCTTTTGCCCCAGTAAGCGGTTCTATCGAACATTCAGGAACAGTTACTCTGGGTTTAGGAGAAGACGAAGTTACGGTAGGTGATTTTTCTATTAGTTACGATGCAACAAGAGTCTCAGAAACTGCCAGCGGTTTTTTTGTAGCTGATACAACTGAAGACGATCTTGAGCTAGAAATTTTGTTTGATGTCGGCATCCCAGGTAGCCTTAGTGCTGATGCTGAATCATTAGAAATTGCTGATGCCGATTTGTTAGTTGCCCCAGAATTTGCCGAAGCTTTAGAGGCTGCGGAACTTGCTGGTGCAGACGTTGGTGATACTCGTGTTGATGCTTCTGCCATTGAACCTGAAATAACAATTGGAGAAACTACTGCGCTGATTCCTCAAGCGGGCAGCTCGTATGCACCTGAAGACTTGCAGGACGGCGGTAGCGGTGATACGGATTTTCCTTTTGGTGATTTTAAAGCTCTGGCAACTGTGGGCGAAATCGATGCTAATAATGGTTTAGCTCTGACAGGCTATCCAGACGGTCAGGCAGCTTGGCTACTAGATGAAGACACCGTGCGAGTAGCATATCAGTCAGAGTCATACGGGACTCTAACTAGCTCTGAAGGTGAGACATACCCTTGGGTGATGGATAGCGGGGCGACCTTTACTGGTTCCCATGTCCACACAATCGACTACGATCGCTCCGCGTTTGCAGACTTTCTTAATAATGATAGTGCTGCTAGTGAAATGGTTGAAGGAACAGGACAGTTATTCAGCACTGTTTACAACGTTTTTGGTGAAGAAGTAACTGGCAAGAACTTTGACACTACTGATCTGGGTGCTAAGTGGGGGAATCAAACCTTAGCCGACGGAACGGTAGTTGAGTTCAACGAAGATCAGCAGCTTTCTTTTGCTGACTGGTTCTTCCATTCTTTCTGTGGTGCTTACTACGAGGAAGCCGACAAGTATGGTGAGGGAATCGGCTTTGAAGATAATCTCTGGCTGATGGGCGAAGAGTGGAACATCGGGGAACTCTACGAAGAAGCTGCCTTAGCTGCTGGCATGACTGAAGAAGAAGCGCGTCTGTCTCCAGGAGCAGATTTCTTTACCGAAACCATGGGTCTAGCTTCTATGGTTGTGGATGTCGAAAACGAGACGGCTTATACAGTACCTGCTTTGGGTCAGTCTGGTTATGAAAAACTCCTACCGATCAACTCTGGTCATGAGGACTATGTGGTACTCGTAGTAGCGGGCTATAACCTTGAGGTAGAGCCAGCACCAATGAAAATCTACATTGGTAAGAAAGGTGTAGATGCCGACGGTAACCCTCTGTCTGAGGATGCCAGCGATCGCGATTCTTTCTTGGGTCGTAACGGTCTACTCTACGGTCAGCTATACGGAATGGCAGCAGCGAATGAAACCCTTGCCGAGCTGGGAATTGAAGAAATAGATGCGGATGCCTTCATGTTAGATGAATACGCCGTTGATGAAGACGCTCCCGAAAACTTTAGCGTGCGTTATACACCTACTAGCTACCAGTGGGATGGCTTCGATACTCCAGAGAATGCTAATGAAACAGAAGTATTCTTGTGGGAGCAAGATGGCGACACCCTTGAGGATGGAACTGTTGAAGCGAACGAGCAGCCAGAGGGTTATACATACTTCAACGGCGACAGCAAAACCGAACACCCAGCAGTAGATCCAGATATCACTAAGCATCGCTACATCCAAAACTTAACCGTGCCTAGCGCACAGTTGGGCATTGATTTTGTCGATATCGAAAATGAACTTGAGAACAACGATACCGATGGTAACGGTTTGCCCGATTACCTTTCTGCGGATGTTACTCGTATTTTAGCTGGTGTTGACGGCGAGCTAACCCTAGAGACTGGTGGCAAGGGTAACGGTCACATTGGACCGAATAACCCCGATGGTACGCGTACCCATGCAACCCATTTAGAAGTTGATGAAGCTCGAATGGATCAGCCTGACGGTCTGCAATGGATTAAGACATCTGAGGGTGACCACCTAGTTGTGGATGAGGATTCGGGTAACGACTATGGCGAACGGAAGTACGTCTTGCCCATCGATGCGGAGACCATGCAGTTGAGAGAAGAAGGTACGGGCTACTACATAGCATCCGCTGGTGGTGAACTCAATCCCCGTGCGATCGCAGAAGTTTCAGCCATTCCCGACACCTTTACGCGGGCTACTAGCTCTGAGTTCTCTGGTACTTGGAACGTAACTCACTTGGTACAGACTAAGGAAGACGGCAGTTTCTATAGCCAAGAAGAGCTTGCTGGAACTGGCGCGCAAGAGATCATCGAGCAATTCTCTCTAGATGAGCAGACGCTAATCGGCGTAGTGCAGCACCGTGGAGAATCTGATGGCGTAATTGAAGATCGTCAGGCAGACCAAGGTGGTCAAATCTTCCAGTTTAATATAGACGGCTTATCTGAGGGAGAGAGTTCAACTGAAGGAGAAGAAAATAAGTTAACTCCTGTCTTTGGAACGATAGAAGACGATCTTTTAGAAGCTGGCTTAGACGACGTAATTAATCTTGTAACTGAGGAAAACTTGAGCGTCAATGTTAGTGCAGAAGTTGGTGGTAATTTCGAGAACGTTGGTGGTTACTATCAGGCAGTTGACGAGTTAGGAACTGTAATCGATCCAATTAGCGGTAAAGAGATTGCGGTAGGTGGTGAAGGCTACGAAGCTGCTGCTTTAGCTAACAGTGTTGTTGAATTAGGTAATGGTGAAGCTACTACCTTAGATTTAGAAGGTGGTTCAGTCTATGTACCTTACTTATTAGCCGATGGCGACCAATTCTTTAGCTCTTTTGCAGGGGCTAATCCTGAAGGGATCGACCACGTTCAATCGCAAGGTGATAACACCTTTGGTTTTGAAGATTTAGTTGGCGGTGGCGATCGCGACTTCGATGATTTTGTCTTAACTGCTGAAGTTATTTAAATTTAGATCGATATTCAGCTAATCGAATCTAAGCATTCTAAAATTATTCTACTTAATTCTCAGGCGGGTTGTACCCGTCTTTTTTAAGGAATAAGGAACAAGGAACAAGGAATAAGCAATAAGGAAGCATTGAGCGAAGCCATAAATGCTATATGCTATATGCTAAATGCCAAATGATAAATGATAAATGAAACTAAAAAAAGGTTTAGTCTTGGCTACAAGTGTCGTTCTAATTACGATCGCCAGTAACTATTTATTTAATAATCTTTATTTAGTAGCTTCAGCAGTTAACAGTTGGTATGCGGTTGAGGCTCAAGTTGAGACTAAAGCCGTTGGTAGTCAGGGGGTAGTAGTCTCGACTCAAAAAGAAGCGTCTCAAGTTGGCTTACAGGTACTTAAAGATGGTGGAAATGCGATCGATGCTGCGGTAGCGGTTGGCTATGCTTTGGCGGTAAGCGATCCTTGCTGTGGTAATCTTGGCGGTGGCGGTTTTATGCTGGTTCGTTTGGCGGATGGAACGCAAACTTTTATCAATTTCCGCGAGACTGCACCTTTAAAAGCCGATGCGAATATGTATCTCGACGAAAAAGGTAATTCGATCGAGGGTTTGAGTACCAACGGTTATTTAGCCGTAGGCGTTCCAGGTACGGTAAAGGGCTTAAATTACGCTTTAGATAAATATGGCACGATGCAGCTAGAACGAGTTATCCAGCCTGCGATCGCTCTGGCAGAAAATGGTTTTGTACTGCAACAGGGAGATGTCGATATATTTGAAGCGGGTAAAAAAAAGCTATTAGAACCCAACGTAGCAGAAATATTTTTGCAGGATGATAAAACTTACCAGGCGGGGGATACTTTAGTTCAGTCGGATCTAGCTAATACTCTACGTGCGATCGCCCGTGACGGTACAGAGGCTTTTTACACAGGAGAAATAGCAGAATCAGTAGTAGCAGCAAGTCAGGACAATAACGGCATTCTTAGTTTAGAAGATTTTGCCACTTATCAAATTAGTGAATACGAACCCGTTAGCTGTAACTATAGGGGATACGAAGTAACTTCTTCATCTCCTCCTGGTGGCGGTACTACCGTTTGTCAGATGTTAAATATTTTATCTGGCTACAATTTAAAAGAACTAGGTTGGAAAACTCCTCAAAGCCTACATCATCTATTCTCTTCGATGTTGCTAGCTTTTGGCGATCGCAACCGTTACTTGGGCGATCCTGATTTCGTTAATAACCCCATAGATAAATTACTCTCAGATGAATATGCTGCTTCTTTGCGAGAAAAAATTGCTTATGAGGCGATCGATCCTGAATCTGTGTATTCAACGGATGTACAACGTGAGGGAACAAACACGACTCATTATTCGGTAGTAGACAAATATGGTAATGCGGTAGCCGTTACCTATACCATCAATTCTTATTTTGGCGCGGGAGTAGTCGCACCTGGTACGGGATTTTTACTTAACAACGAGATGGATGATTTTACCACCAAGTTAGGAGAGAAGAATCAGTTTGGTTTGCGTCAGGGAGAAGCTAATCTAATCGAACCTGGAAAACGCCCCCTTAGTTCGATGTCTCCGACGATAGTTACTAAAGATGGACGAGTATATCTCGTTACGGGTAGCCCTGGTGGTTCGACGATCCCGACTACGGTGTTGCAGGTAATTACTAATGCGATCGACTATGACATGGATCTCAGTGATGCGGTTAATAGCCCACGCTTACACTATCAGGGTATACCCGATCGCGTCCTCAGCGAACCCCAAGCAATTACCCCCGAAACTTTTAGAGGCTTGAAGCTAAGAGGATACAGTATTTTGCCTTTTATACGATATGGTGCAGCAGAGTCGATTTTAGTTCATCCAGACGGCAAAATGGAGGGAGTCAACGACAGTCGTAAACCAGCAGGAAAAGCAGTTGCTTATTAACTTTCAACTGTCTGTCTGAGATTATTCTATTGTTGAGAACGAAACATTTTATAATCGCCGATCGAGTTCGGTTTAAATTCTGCGATCGCCATCAAACAGCTATCTGTTCATCTAAAAACCATAAAATTATTATTAAAGCGCAATACTATTTAAAGCATTTAATTATATTACAATATAATTTATGGTTAAATTAATGTAATCTTTTGTTTAACTTACATTAACCTTTAGTTAAACTGATTTTAATCTCTGCCTCTGCTTGCGTAGAATTATATCTTGATTTGCTGACCAAATTAAGAACCTATGACAAGCATTCTGCTAAACACAATATGACAATAAATTTAAAGTCTTTTGTTAAATCTAGAAAATCATTAGCAATAGTTATAGCTCTCTATATATTGATTATAATTATGCTATCTTTAACTGTCTTATTAAGTTTGCATACTGGTATTCCATTAGAAGAATTCA
Organism: Waterburya sp.; assembly: GCA_965214815.1. GTDB lineage: Bacteria > Cyanobacteriota > Cyanobacteriia > Cyanobacteriales > Xenococcaceae > Waterburya. Next base: position 3,613,110 of record CBDCCL010000002.1, on the reverse strand, counting down.
CTAGAGATCCAACTGCTATTGCGAACGTGAATCCTTTTATAGGTGCAATCTCTAATATAGGTATATTGTTTTGGTGTATTAGCACATCTGTCTGTTTATTTACCTTCTTTAACATTGTCGAACGAAGAAATAATAAAGTAAACGACGACACTCTTTTTTTGCTGTTTTTTGGATTAACTACTTTAATTTTGTTGCTTGATGATTTGTTTCTTATTCACGAATCAATTGCTCCAGTCTTTTTAAACATTTCACAAAAGCAAATTTATGTATGCTATGGAATGATAGTTTTATTCGGTATCGTTCGATTTAAAAATATAATTCTGCAAACTGAATGGATTATTTTAAGCTCATCGTTTAGTTTCTTTGCCTTATCTTTAGCAATAGATATATTTGGAAATTCGTTAGACTTTTCTAAATCTACTTTTTTAGAAGATAGCTTTAAGTTGTTAGGTATTGTTAGCTGGGTCTGCTATTTTGTATTAGCCTCTTTCAAAATTGAAAGAAATACTGTAGATAGCAAATCTATCAATCATTATATCGTAAATAAGTAATATATAGATTTAAATATAGCTTTTTGAACTTTTTTTTAAAATTTAAAGTTGACAATTGACTAATATAAATGGGTTTATTAATAGTTTTATAGACTGAACCAATCATCTTAAAGATTGCTGTAAGTTAGATCTAAAGCAGTTTAGGTAAAATTATGAAAATTGGCTTTTTAGGAACGGGTTTGATGGGACAGCCGATGGTAGTGCGGGTGTTAGAAGAAAACCATAGTGTAACTGTCTATAATCGTACTAAATCCAAGCTACAGGCTTTAGTAGAGGCGGGGGCGATCGCCTCTGATTCACCAGCCGAAGTAATCGAACAAGCTGACTGTATAATTTTGATGTTGAGCGACGCAGCAGCGATCGAAGCAACTCTATTATCCGATCCTGCTAAAGATTATCTTGCTAACCGTACCGTAATTCAGATGGGAACGATCGCCCCTACCGAAAGTCAGTCAATTCGCGATCGAGTAGTTGATGCAGGAGGAGAGTATCTAGAAGCACCAGTATTAGGCAGTATTCCCCAGGTAAAAACGGGTGAACTGCTGGTAATAGTGGGCAGTACTAAAGCTCAATTTGATCGCTACAGTGAATTGCTAAAATGCTATAGTCCCGAACCGATGTATGTGGGCGAGGTGGGTACAGCAGCAGCGATGAAGTTAGCCCTCAATCAGTTAATTGCTGGCTTAACTAGTACTTTTGCACTCAGTCTGAGTTTTGTACGACAGCAGGGGGTAGATGTAGAACAGTTTATGGACGTGGTGCGATCTAGTGCTTTATATACCCCAACGTTTGATAAAAAGCTGGATCGAATGTGCGATCGCAACTTTGAAAATCCAAACTTTCCCACCAAACACCTTTTAAAAGATACGGATCTATTTCTAACTCAAGCAGCAGAATTAGGTTTAAACACCAAAAGCTTAGAAGGAATCAAAGAAATTATTGAAAAAGCGATCGCCATTGGTTTAGCCGACAAAGACTACTCTGCGATCTATTCTGCAATCGATCCTAGTTAACGTGAGCAAAGATCGGCGATCGCTCGTGCTAGAAAAAGAACATAATTTTTTTATCGCCTTTACGGCTACCAAAAAACTACAAAGTTTCTCGTTTTAAATAGGGCTGTAAGACATCGGGAACTTTAATCGTGCCGTCTGGCTGCTGATAGTTTTCTAACACTGCTGCCATAGTGCGCCCTACAGCTAGTCCCGAACCGTTTAGAGTATGGGCGTATTGCGTACCTTTTTTACCTGCCTGCTTAAAGCGAATATTAGCTCGTCGGGCTTGAAAATCTTTAAAGTTAGAACAGCTAGAAATTTCTCGGTACATTTGGGCAGAAGGTAGCCATACCTCCAAGTCATAACATTTAGCAGCCCCAAAACCTATATCCCCCGTACAGAGTTCTAATACGCGATAGGGCAGTTTTAAAGCTTGTAAAATAGCTTCCGCATTTTCTAACAAACTCTGATGTTCGGCTTCGGAAGTTTCGGGAGCGACAACTTTAACTAGTTCTACTTTATTAAACTGGTGTAGCCGAATTAAACCTCTTGTATCTTTTCCCGCGCTACCAGCTTCTCTTCTAAAGCAGGGAGTATAGGCACAGTGATGAATCGGTAATTCAGTATCTTCTATAATTTCATCCCGATACAGGTTGGTAACGGGTACTTCGGCGGTGGGAGTGAGCCAGAGATCGTCATTGCTACACTTAAAGCTATCTTCAGCAAACTTCGGTAACTGACCCGTACCCCGTAGAGAATCACTGTTAACTAAGACAGGAGGCATGACTTCGGTATATCCTGCTTCTATTTGTGTATCCAGCATAAAGCTAATTAAAGCTCTCTCAAGTGCAGCCCCCGCACCGACTAAATTTACAAAGCGACTTTGAGCAACCTTTACTGCTCGTTTGAAGTCTAAAATGCCCAATTTTTCGCCAATTTCCCAATGAGGCAGAATATCTTTATTTTTTGAGATATATTCATCCCCCCAGCGTTTTATCTCTAGGTTGTCCTCTTCGCTTTTCCCAATAGGAACGGACTCATCGGGCAAGTTAGGTAACTCTAACAATAAAGCCTCTATTTTTGCCTTTAGCTCTTTCTCTTGAGGTTCTAGGTCGGCTAGCTTAGTTTTAATTTCATTTCCTTCTGTCTTTAACTGGGCGATCTCTTCTGCTTTAGGATCGCTGCCACTGCCGATTTTTTTACCAATTAGCTTACCAATCTCGTTACCTCTAGCACTAAGCTGACTGCGGTTGGTTTCTAGTTCTCGTGAAGCGCGATCTAATTCTACAATTGGTTGAACGTCATAACTACCGTTACGACGATTGATTAACTCTTGTACTCGTTCGGGGTTGGCTCGAATTAGTTTAATATCTAGCACCGCTTCAAATTGGCTTATTTTTCTCTATGCTAGGATATCTTGTTTTCGGACTATATTTTTTTTCTATATCCTGATATTGGCGTATATATATCCAAGACGATCTGTAATAGATAATCAACTATAGATATATACCTGTCTAATTATAGATCCGAAACAGCGATCGCTCAAATAGCACTGCGATCGACTTATTAGATAAAAAACAATTAGAACGATCGACTAGACTAAAGTAATATAAATATTTCAGGTCATTAGCTTATTTGCGCTTTTTATAATAAGTATCAAAAAATATTCATAATTTTTTTGAGTACAAAGTATTTAGCTAAATTATCTAAAAACCCAAATATTCGGACGAAATTAAAGTAAATCAAAGCTAAATTGTTTTTAACTTCGTCCAGTTATTTATTCTTACCTTAGCGATACTGTGTATCTGTACGGCTAGCAGGAGATTCAGGAAAAGGTTCAGTTCCTCTTACTTCATGGTGAGTTTCTTTATTTTTGTTTTTGCCTGCTAAACCTGCTAGTCCTATTAAACCTAGTAAACCCAACCAGCCCCAGTCGAAGCCATCATCTTCTGTTTCTACTATTGCAACTCCTGGTTCATCGCCAACCTGTGCTTGGCTAGAAGCTGTAAAGGGAATGACTGCCAAACTAATTGCTAGTAAACCTGTTCCTGAAAGTTTGTATATGTTAGAAAGTTTCATTTCTTATATCTCCTTATTTGAGTAAACTTTATAGTTCGTTGTTGAAATAAGCTTATTCTTTTTTACAAAATATTTAATCAATCTTTAGGCGTAGAGATTTGAAGGTTCAATTTAGCAAATAAGCTGATTGTTTTTAAAAAATTAGTCTTTTCATATACATAAAGTTTTAAGAATTATTATCAAGATTAAACTTGTATATCTTTCGGACGATAGTACAAGACAATGAAAAAATTTATGTTAATGAGTTATATACGACCGATTCCCCAATTCCCCAATCAACAATTCCCCAATCAACAATTCCCCAATCTCTAATCCTCCGAAACGATAATCTACACCATAAGGAAATTAATTGGAACGACTATAAAACAAAAACTCGCCTTTATATTGGAATTAACCGATAAAGACGAGTGTTATTAAACTTTATTTGAGTAAGATATCTTATACGGAAGATTCCTGCTGTTGGTAGAGATAGCAATAACGTCCTTTCAACGCCATTAGTTCTTCATGTGTACCTCTTTCGACGATCGAACCTGAATCCATCATCACAATGGTATCGGCGTTTTTAATCGTACCCAGACGGTGAGTGATAAAGAATACGGTACGTCCTTTGAGGGCTTCTTTGAGGTTACGAGATACTTCTTGCTCGGTTGAAAAATCTAACGCACTGGTAGCTTCATCGAGAACCATCATCGCGGGTGCTTGAAGAATAGTTCGAGCGATCGCAATTCTCTGTCTCTGTCCTCCAGAGAGTGACGAACCTCTTTCCCCAACTCTAGTGTTGTAACCGTTGGGTAGAGTCATGATAAAGTCATGAGCAGCAGCAATTTGAGCAGCAGCAATAATCTCTTCGGTAGTAGCGTCGGGGTTAGTTAAGGCGATGTTATCTAAAATCGTGCCTTCAAACAGTAGAGTATCTTGAGGAACAACACCGATCTGACGACGCAGAGAATATAGTTCTACACGGTTGATGTCGTAACCATCGATTAAAATTCTACCCCCTTCTGGCTCGTACAGTCGTGACAGCAGCTTAGTCATGGTACTCTTACCAGCACCACTCTCTCCCACGATAGCGACAAAAGTACCAGGAGTAAACTCGGTAGTAACGTTCTTTAGCTGTAAAGGACCGCTTTTTTTGAAGCGGAAAGAGAGGTTATCATATTTTACTCTTCCTTTAACTGCCGGCATCGGAATATTATTGCGATCTTCTTCTCCTTCTTCGGGATGATCGACAATATCAGATAGACGTTCTAGAGATAGAGCGGTTTCTTGGAAGTTTTGCCATAGAGTAGCCAGGCGCATCACTGGAGAAGTCACGTAACCAGCGATAATTCTAAAGGCGATTAACTGACCCAAAGTTAGCTTACCTTCTAGAACTAAATAAGCACCCATCCCGATAATAATTACTCGTGAGAGCTTGTTAAGGAAGTCGCTGGCTGATTTAGCTAGAGTAGAAGTGATGACGGTTTTAAAACCAGTAGAAATGTAGCGGGCGTAACGCTCCTGCCATTTCCAACGCGATCGCAACTCGATGTTTTGTGCCTTAACCGTTTGAATACCCGTTAATACCTCAACCAAATAAGATTGAGTTTCGGCGTTGCGTTCTGCTTTAGTTCGTAGTTGCCTGCGAATGGTAGGAGAGAAGATTAAGGTAAGACCGATAAATACAGGAATAATTGCTAACGAGACTGCGGTTAGTAGCGGGCTGTATAAGAACATTACCACCACGTACAGCACGGAAAATATACAGTCTAGAACCACCGTCAGAGCCGTTCCTGTCAAGAACTGACGAATCCTTTCTAGCTCGTTAATCCGAGTTGAAATTTCACCTACTGGTCGTCGTTCAAAATAGCGCAGGGGCAACCTTAATAAGTGGTCGATAATCTCCGAACCCAGACTTAAATCGATGCGGTTGGTAGTATCGACAAATAGATAAGTACGTAAGGTGGTTAAAAAAGCCTCAAAGATATTGATTATGACCAAAAATCCTACCAGCCACCACAGGGTGTCGGGGCTGTTCTGGCTAATTACCTTATCGATAATTACCTGAATCATCAGGGGGTTAGCCAGTTGAAATAGCTGGACGAAGAAAGAAGCAATAAATACTTCGATTAAAACCCGCTTGTATTTTTGCAGTGCCGGATAGAACCAGTTTAAACCAAAGCGTTGTTGAGGAGTATCTTTAGTCTTTTTGAGCAATAGGATTTCTCCCCCATCACCCCAAGTTTTCAAAAAGTCTTCTGGCTTGTAACTACGTACTCCCAGTTCGGGAACGGCAATTATTAGCTCTTTCTCGGTAAGTTCGTAGATTAAAGCTAAACTATCTTGCCACATTACCAAACAGGGCCCTTCTAAACGGGTAATTGCCTGAGCTGGAACATTAATTAGTTGAGGACTAAGACCCATCAACTCCGAGACTGCACCACATAAAGGCAAGGACAAATTAGGTGTCCGCTCTAACTGTTCTTTTAAAACCCGTTTGATTACCTCTTTGCGAAAGGGCATCCCAAAGTATTTACTCAGCATTTGGAAACAGGCAACACCCACTTCTAGAGGCGTTTTTCCTCTAACATAGGGATAGTCTTTTTTCTCGGTTTCGACTGTTTCCTCTTCGCCCTCGAAAGTATATCCTTCACCTAACCCTTGAGAATCATCAAAATCTTCTTCATTAAGATCTAAACGAGGGACAATATCTACACTATCTTTTACAAATTTATCAAAAGGATCTGCTTTATCCTCTTTCTCGGATTCATCAAACCAATACGACTTGGGAATAGAAATCAAACGAGCGGAACGATCGCCTTTGACCGTAATTGTCTGACGATCCTTAGTTAGTTCTAGGCGATCGCCTACAGAAAATTCATCAATCGCTCCACCACTAATTAACCAGACCAAATTAGGATCTTCTAAAGGTGCAGTTACTTCTGTATTTAGCTGGTGTTCGCCTTGAGGAAGATAATATACTTCGGCAACTTCTGTCACCTTACTGGCTAATTCTGATAGCTCCCAGTCTCCTTGCGCCCGTTGTTCTAAATGTATGCCTAAAAGATCGAAGACTTCAACCTTTGCTGCTTTGAGTCTAAATTCCTGTTGTAGCTGAGGATACTTATCGATTAGATTTAAAAAGTATTCATTGTCCAATGCCAAACAGACAACTTCGGTACTCGCCATTGCTGTTTCACAGGGCATACCTCTTGCTAGGTTCACCCAGCCAATGATTTCTCCTGGCTTTAACTTATCTAAGGTAGTAGGCATTTTGGTACGGGGGTCATAACCCAATAGCCTTACTTCTCCTTCAGAGATAATTGCTACCTGTCCCTGCATCTTTTCCCGCATGATCATTACCTTACCCACACCAAAGCGCAAGGGCTTTAAGTTCGGAGCAATTTGGGCGATCGCTTCGGGAGGAAGTTGATTAAACTGTGGAACTAAAGAAAGAAACTGTTCGACAACCTTAGTAGTATTTGTATTTGTATTTGTATTCTGTGTATTAGTCATAATAGTAATTAGCCCTCGCCTTGGGATGGACTAGATAAGAACGTTACTTTTTTTTGAATAGTTTGATTGAGCCAGCGACCGAATAATTCATCGAGCATTCTTTGTCGCATGGGTTCATCTAGCTTCGCCGAAAGATAGTTTTCTAGCCGAACAATTACGATCCATTCTCCAACGCGAGTCGGAGGAATTAACTGACCAGGCTGACAGGTAGCCAGTATCTGAGCAATTTTGGGGTGAGGAGCATTAATTTCTACAGGTCCAATCAAGCCACCGGTTTGAGCTTCAGTACCCTGAGAATATTCCATTGCTAGGTTACTAAAGGTACTTTCGTCATCTTTTACGCGAAAATATAGCTCTTGAGCCACCTCTGGCTTTTCTACCCGAATTAACGAGTAAACCACTCGATCTAGTTGAGACTTACGCTTGATAAAGTGAGCGTCTACCTGGTCGCCCCAAGTTTTTTGCTTGTACTTATCTAGTCTCAATCTTTTAGTAATCAGGTTTTGTAACTGTTCTCGATTCATTCCTTGCTTATCGAGCCAGGCTTGCACCTGTTCTTCTGAAGTGAGCTGATTCTGTTGGGTGAACTGGTTATAAATTAGAGTATTTTCCTCTTCGGTACATTCAATTTCAGAAATTGCTCGCTCGATTAAGATCTCCTGAGCTAACTTCGGTAACATTTGGTACCGAGTCAGCAGAGGAACTATATCCTCCGCAGTATAAACTTGGTTGTCTACTTCTAAAACTACACTCATATTCTTTGAGTTATCAATAAAGGCTGGCTAATAAATACAAATAATTACAGTTGATTTTGTATAATGCAATCGCGCTCTTGTTTGCTAAAAAACAATAGAGTAATTTGTAATCGAACAGCAAAATTAAATTGGAGTAACAGTAATTGTAAGGCTCTATCTTTAAAAGACTTTCAGCCTTAAAGTTTTTCCTCAATTTAGATATCCTAACCTAACCTACTTTGTTTAGAATGACATATTATTTGAAGTTTTCTGTGGGGTAGAAAGAAATAACATTTTATTTCATGTCTTAACCAGCAAAACCACGGCATAGGCGCAGATTCCCTCGAACCTTCCTACAGGTCCTAATCTCTCATTAGTAGTCGCTTTAATGCTTATTTGGTCGATTTCTATGGCTAAGGTTTGAGCTAAGGCATCTCGCATAGATTTAAGGTGCGGTTTGAGCTTGGGCTGCTCTGCCACTATGGTCGAGTCTATGTTGCCAATTTTCCATCCTTGAGAAGATATGATTTTTAAAACCTGTTCGAGCAAAATCATACTATCAGCTCCTTTCCATTTGGGGTCGCTAGGAGGAAAATAGTGTCCGATATCTCCCAGGCTCAAAGCTCCGAGTAGAGCGTCCATAATAGAATGAGTTAAAACATCAGCATCACTGTGTCCCAGTAAACCTAGCTCGTGAGGAATATTAATACCTCCCAAAATTAGTGGTCTACCTTCGGCTAACTGATGTATGTCGTAGCCATTGCCAATACGAATGTTCATTGTTTGAATGAATTATCTAAGAATTTGGATCTGCAATTTATATAGTGCTGGAGTATTAAAGATATGCTAAATCGTTTGGGTGTAGTTTCTCAAAAAACCATTTTGACGAAGTCAGAGGAGTTGCGCGAGCTTGCATCGCGCAAAGCTCTGACAGGAATCTTGAGTGTTTGTATCTCGACCATATCTATGCCAGTTAAGAGTCAAATTTTACCTGAAGTTTGGGCTACGGTAGGCTCTGCCGATGATTCGATTAGTTATGGTGTAGGAGCAAGGTTTGCAGGTGCTGGCATTGAAGTCGGTACGGGGGAAGATGGTTCTACAGGAGCAGATTTTTTGAGCTTTATTAATCTTCCTGTAGTTTCTCCATACTTTGGTCTTGGTTACTATAGCAACAAAGATCTTGCCTATTCTGGAGGACTGCATCTCAAAGTAGGTAGACGGCTAACTATAGGTGGTGGATATCATTCTGTCCGAGGTCCTAACGGTCAATTAGGCTTCAGATTTTAATTAATCTGTACATCGAGGGAAAATAAAGAAGTAGGTTCAAAAAAAAAATATCGCTACTTCTTTAAATTGTTGCTGTTTGAATCAGATAAAAAGTTATTCATTGTAGATGCGATCGCCTAATTGGGCTAGATTAAACAAAGCTTTTAGCTTTTAGCTTAATTAAAAGTAGATTTGAACTACTCTTAATTAAAGACTCTTCATCAGGAACTGATAGAAGAGGGGACTTAAACCCATTTAGCTATTAGCTATTGGCTATTAGCTATTAGCTAGGGCGTAGCCCGTTAAAAACTATTCTGTTCTCTTTTTCTTAAGCTTTAATTTTGTTTTTGCCCAAAATATTTAAGCTTAGCTGACAACTAAACAAGTGGCACTTTATTTACTAAATTTACGTCCCAACATTTAATAATTTAGCTACAGCTAAAATTCAATCAAAATAACTAACTATGTTTTCTAATAAAATTTTCAAACCGCTATTAACTGCTTTTGCTCTTGCAGGGTGTATAGGTGGATTTCAAGCAATTGCTTCTGCTCAAGGTACACCAGGTCTAGTTATATTTGGCGATCGCGATGTCGATATTTTAAATTATTATTTAGATTTTGGCGGTACGGCAGATGGTCGCGATCGCTATCGTCTGAGAATACCTAAAAAGAAATTAGAAAACGGCGCAACTCAATTTGTAATTTCTTATCCTGACTATTTTGACGGTAAGTTTAATACCGATAAAATTGAAGTCCGCGTAGACGGCGATAAAGACCGTTCTTTGCCTTTAAAAGATGTCGTTTGGGACGAAGAAAATCATTTTGTTCAAATAAGTTTGGCAGAACCTCTGAGAGAACCAAAAAAACTCGAACTAGTATTTTCTAACGTCAGAAATCCCGATGTCGGAACATATTATTTCTATGCTCAAGTAGTTCCTGCAATTAATGCTCCTGTTCCTCAAAGAATTGGAGCATGGGTTTTGAGCATCGATCCCTAAATCAGTCAACACCTCAACAGATGTAGGGTGGGCATCGCCATCGATAGACTAAAAAAAACGATTTTTAAATTGTGCAACGCCTTTGAGTCTAAGAAGTTCACAGCTAAGAGCTAAGAGCTAAAAGCTAATAGCTAATAGCTATTGAATTTATAAATTAATAGGTACGTAATTAGTTTTGTTCTAGCCATAGGCGCGGTCGTTGTAGTAAAATTATAGATTGTGGCTTTTTGTCAAGCACATTAGATGAAGTTTATTGAGGAAATAATCACATGACCCAACGCACTTTAGGCGGAACTAACCGCAAACAAAAAAGAAAGTCTGGCTTTCGCGCTCGAATGCGTACTGTTAACGGTAAAAAAGTAATTCATGCGCGTCGTAAGAAAGGTCGTCATCGTCTATCGGTATAGTTTGATTAGTTGATGTGGGATTACCCAAAGCCCATCGGTTGCGCGATCGAAAAGATTACAGGGCTGTGTACGAACAGGGCATCCGTCGTTACAGTCCTCATCTTACTTTAATTGCTCTTCCCCCTAAAGAAAATAAAGATATAGCTTTAATACCAGCAACAACGTTCGGTATTTCTATTAGCAAAAAAGTCAGTAAAAAAGCTGTAGTTCGTAACCGCATTAAAAGACAGATAAAAGGAGTGATTAGGAGTTATTTACAGTCGGTCGATCCAGGTTGGAAAGTAGTAATTGTAGTGAAGCCTAAAGCAATTGAATGCAAATATGAACATTTTTTGCGAGAATTAGAAGAGTTATTAAAACAAACAAAAATAATCAATGGGTATTAAAGAAGAGGTTTATTACGAAGGTGGTCCTCACGTTGGGGATTTAATTTTTAATATATTGTTAGCATTTACAGTAATCTGTATCCCTTTAACGGTTGGTGCAATTGTTAGAGCTTTGTGGCTGCGCTATCGCATTACAGACCGCCGTATATGTGTAATTGGTGGCTGGAGAGGTACGCAGAGAACAGATATTATTTATTCAGAAATTATTAAAATAGTTAAAGTTCCTAGAGGAATAGGTTTGTGGGGTGATTTAGTTATCACCTTGAGAGACAAAAGCCGTTTAGAAATGCGTGCTGTGCCTCAGTTTAGAGACATTTACGACTATATCTCTGAAAGAACAGCAGACAAAACAGGTAGACCCCTAGAAGCAATTCAGGTTAATTAACAACATAAGAATTGTAGATTATGAGTTTGGATCGGTTTTCCTCACGGGCGATCGATTAAACTAACATTGAATTGAAAATTAAAATTATTTCCTATAGGCTGGACAGATTAGAAAATGGATTTTGGTATCGGCTTCCTTTCAAATAACATCATGCTCCCAATCCTAGATTTTTTCTATGGATTAGTGCCGAGCTATGGTTTTGCAATTATTGCTCTTACAATTGTAATTCGTTTAGCGGTTGTACCTCTGAGTGCGGGGCAAATTCGCAATATGCGTAAGATGAAGATCGTTCAACCTTTGATGAAGGAGCGACAAGAACAGATTAAGCAAAAGTATAAGAACGATCCAGAAAAACAGCGCGAAGAACAAACTAAGCTAATGCAGGAGTTTGGTAATCCTCTTGCAGGGTGCTTACCCTTAGTATTGCAGATGCCAATTTTGTTTGCTTTATTTGCTACTTTGAGAGGATCGCCATTTACTAATACTCCTTATGATATTAATGTTCAAATTTTACCAAAAGAACAGATAGAGCGAATTGCACCAGACCCTTTTGCTACCAAGCCCAAGAATATCTATATCGAAGATGGGGTACACGAAAGAATTGCTGCGATGTTACCTGCGGGTAATAAGTTAGCTGTAGGGGAAACTACAAAAGTAGAACTGCAAACGACCGACGGTAAATCTTTAAACAATTTACTCAAAGAGTATCCAGAAAAAGACATCAAACCGACTTTAGAAGTTACTAAAGGCTCGGAAAGAATTAGAGTTAACGAAGATGGTACTATAACAGCTTTAGAACCAGGCGATGCTACGGTTCAGGTAACAATTCCAGGTATTGCTGCTAACACAGGATTCTTGTTTATTGAAAAACTCGGTCGTGTTGGGGTAACTGATGACAACGGTAATATCAACTTTGATATTCTGGCGATGGTATTGATGTTTGGCGTTGGTATTTACATTAACCAACAAATGAGTGGCGCACAAAACGCTAGCGGAGGTGCAGACCAGCAACAGACGATTAACAAAATCACACCTTTGCTGTTTAGCGGTATGTTTTTGTTCTTCCCTCTACCTGCTGGCGTACTGATGTATATTGTGGTGGCTAACTTCTTCCAAACTGGTCAAACTTGGTTTTTGATGCGAGAACCGCTACCAGAGAATTTACAGAAAATTTTAGCAGAACAAGAAAAAGCCGAAGCTGCAACCGGTAGGGAAGCGTTGCCCTTTGAACGTAAGCGTTCTAAAAAGAAAGAAAAAACTTCAGGTTAACAACCCTATCAACTATCGTGGATCCAATTCAGTCGGGAAAAGAATGGTTAGAACAGCTACTAGATGCTATGTATCTGAATGCTGAAGTCAATACAGAAGGATTTGAGACGGTAACGGCTGACTCAGAGTCCAACTGGTTAAATATTGATGGTAGTAATTTTACTCCAGAGCAAAAAGATAAATTAATTGGAAATAAAGGTGAAGGTATTGATGCAATTCAATATCTCGCTAATACAATTCTTAATTTAGATGTCGAGCCAGAGGGACAAAGCTCTTATGTAATTGAACTAGACGGCTATAGGGTAAGACGCAATCAAGAGTTGGCAACTTTGACTCAAGAAGCAATAGAGAAAGTACAAGAAACAGGACAAGAGCTAGAAATACCAAACTTGTCCGCAGCAGAACGCAAGCAAATACATTCTCTATTAGAAAACGTTGAAGGTTTGAAGTCTGAAAGTCGGGGTCAAGAGCCAAATAGAAATTTGGTAGTACAGCCTCAATAGTTCGTAGGAACACATAAACACATATAGCTCAACAGTGAATTGTATTAGAGATCGCTCTGTTATTTCTTATATTCCTGTTGAGCGTTATTTTTTTAGCGATTGCGAGTAAATATTAAATATTCCGCATTAAAATCTTAATAAGATACGAATATGGCGGAGTAACCTTGAATTGGTTGGAAATTAGGTAAACAATGGAAGCAATATATATTCCACATCTGCTTAAAGCACCGAAGAGAAAAGCAGAAATTATCGTCGATGATAGTATCTCTGATTTAGATACTTTAGTTCCCGTCAAAGGAGTTGTAGTAGTACGTCATGGGGGCAACTTTTTAGAAGTGACTTCTCAAGCAGAAACGATCGCTACTCTAGTTTGCGATCGCTGTTTGCAGCATTACAATCATCGTTTGGCGATCGATACTTCAGAACTAATTTGGCTCGAATCTGAGTTAGAAAACATTAGGGATCTTCCTTCAGAAAGGGAAGTATCCATAGAAGATTTATCCGAAACTCTTCCTCCTAACGGACACTTCGATCCCGAATCCTGGCTTTTTGAACAACTATCTTTGGCTCTACCTCTAAGAAAAGTATGCGGAGAAGACTGTCCAGGAGCAACTATAAAAACTAGTTCCGACGATAACCATATCGATCGCCGTTGGTCTTCTCTTGCAGCCTTAAAAGAGCAGCTAAATAGTACTCAGGAGTAATTTAACTGTAAGATTCCCAACTCTTTTCACTACAGATTGAATCGAGTTTCACATCCCAATTGTCTTTTGGTAGCCGATCTAGGTAAGCGAAATCAAAAACAATACCAATATTGGGAATAGTCGAATACTGACTTAGTAAGCGATCGTAGAAACCACCGCCATATCCCAGACGATATCCAAAGCGATCGCAGGCGACGGTAGGAACGAGAATCAAATCGGCTGCTGAAGGAGAAATAACCGTTGCAGTCGATAGAGGTTCTTTAATTCCGTATCGACCGACCTGTAAATCATCTCCTGGCTGCCATAAGTGCCAAACCAAAGATTTCTTAACACAGGAAGGAAAAGCCCAGTTTTTATCGAGGTTAAACAGCGCACCTAAATCTACTTCTTGATGAAAACTAAAGTATGCCAGGACAGTTTTAGCCTCTTGAAACAAAGCAGAATCTTTAAGGCGATCGCAGATTGAATGACTTTTTGTCTGCCATTCTAAAACAGATAGCGATTGTCTCTGGTGTAAAATTTTACGTCGCAGTGCCGATTTATCAAGCTGTGACATTATTTGAAAGGCTTATAATTGCTTCACCATTTTCACATGAGCAATACCCGCTTCGTTGAATCTTTCTCCCACTACTTCAAATCCTAACTGCTGATAGAGTGATGCAATATATTCTTGAGCATGAACTATTACTTGGGATTTATCGAGACGAGAAACTGATAAAGCCGATTCCATCAACTGCTTACCAATACCCTGCTTTCTATACTCAGGCAAAACCGCCAACCGTTCTATTTTTACCGTATCAGCATCAATTTCTCTGATTCTGGCTGTTGCTACCGCTTTGCCGTTTAAGTAGGCTAAAAATTGAATTGCGTCGGCATCCAAACCATCAAACTCTAACTCAGGCGAGACTTTCTGTTCTTTTTGAAATACTTGAGTTCTGATGTGCTTAATAGCAGCTATCTTATCTTGATATTTTACAGTTTCGATCTGTAACGATCCCGTACTCATAAAAATCGATATAGTTGAGAACACGCTTGTTGACCGCTTATAACTTACAATCAACAGCACGTCTATTTTAGACTATCATGCTCGGTTAAAATTTTTTCTACCCTGGCTTCTTCAATTTTAGCAGTCAATCTTTTAGCTTCGTAAATATCTCTTTGAGTTTTAGTTAGGCTAACAGTTGAACCAACTAAAAATGCTAAACCCATACCCATAAATCCTTTAATCCAAACATCGGCGGGTAAGTATAAAATACCAATTGAAGTAGCCGAAAGCGAAACAATAAAAGATAGCCAGGTTTGCGCTACCCAAGCTGAACTATGATTTATGTTTGTTTGTTTTCTAGCCATTACTATTATTTTTAGAAAAATACGAACTAACAAACATTTTGTGTAAGTTCGCATTAGAAAATTACAGCTAAGTGACGGTTATCAAATTGGATTTTACTGAGCTAATATCGGCGATCGTGTTTGGCAATATAACCATACTTGAGTTGATGTATTGCTAGTAAATAACTTCCAAATTGTCTTTGGCTAATAATAGTTAATGATTAAATTTTTAAAATCTACTAATAGCCAAGATTCATACAAATCCTTTGCTACAGACGATCGTGGGGATAGGTCGATCTAATTTAGAATTTGGTTTTGCTTCTCTTTAGCGATCTAATACGTATTGCAATTGTAGTAATAATACCTTCATTATTAAAGCTTGACAGAAGTATAATGTGCTTTTTCTCTGTCAAATTCTCAGACAAATAAATAGCAAATACTTGAAAAAATGAGAAGTATTTTGTAGTTACAACAGTAATCTGCTACCTACAGTCAACAATCGGTTAGTCCGCAGGTAATACGATATATTTTTAAAAACTCCCCAGGTAGGATTTGAACCTACGACCAATCGATTAACAGTCGACCGCTCTGCCACTGAGCTACTGAGGATTACTGTGTCAGCCATAAATAATAATAGCGAATGTCTAACTTATTGGCAAGTATTTTGCTAAAAATAATTTGAGAAACCGAGGGAAAAAGTCGAGCGATCGCTAATCCATTTAGCATTTAGCTGTTCAATGTTCAATGTTCAATGTTCAATGTTCAATGTTCAATGTTCAATGTTCAATGTTCAATGATTAATCATGGATATTAATCAAACCATCAGGCGGAGATATTTCTATCCGTCGGTTGGGAACATCTACTACAGGAACTATTTCTTTGACAAAGGGGACAAATATAGTTAAAGGTTTGTTAGGCTTTGGCTTATATTTTTTACGTTTGCTGCGACGACTGACTTGAGAAAGATCTCGATCTGGCTTGACATCGATTTCTGGTTGCTTATGTAGCTTGATTTCTAATAAGTCATTTCCGGCCGAGTAAAGATCCACAACTACGCCAATATTTTCCCCCGTTTGCTGGTGATAGACTTCTAGATCTACCAAATCCGCAACATGATATTCGTCTTTATCTAGCTTAGGGCGATCGCTTTTATCTACCAACAGTTTATAATTACGAAATTCTTCGGCTCGATCGCGACTTTCAATTCCTTCTAATTTAATGATATACAGCTTTTTCCCCGCCAAATATCTACCACCGCATAACTGTACTTGACTGATAGCTAGAGTATCAGGATGCTGTAGCCAACGAGTACCGGCATTAGTAAATCGTTCGGGAAAATCAGAATCGGGATACACCCGTAACTCACCTTTTAAACCTTGAGGTGAGACGATCGTGCCAACTTCTAACAATTCTTGGCGATCGGCAGTTAATGATTCATCGCTCATATCTTATCTTCAGATTTATTAGTTTATCGCTTTAATACGTTAGCTAGTTAGTACCTTTGAACTTTTGGTTAAAAGTCAAGCAAAAGTTATTATTTCTTATTTTAAGTCACCAATTTACCCCATTGATTCCCCACTATTTCCACAAAACTTTTCTAAGTTTTTCACATTTTACCCAGGTTTTTCCACAGGCACTAACGCAGCAATAATGTTTTGAGTATCGAGTAGGGGATTTCAATAATTTACTATTTATTAACCGTTTTATAACTTTGTTTGGTAAAGAAATGTAAAAAAAAGTAAGGTACAACCCTTAGTTTTTCGTTAGCATAACAGAAATTAAAGAATATATTTAACATTTTGTAGCATTGACAAACTGCCCCCTGTTAAGACGACAATGATTCAACAGACAATTTAAAAATTGGATCTTGTTAATGCAAAAGTCGCGTTTTATCCAACCTGTCGCTCGAATTATTATTTGAGGCTAATTTTTTGTCTTAAGATTAGGGCTTTTGATGTAAGTTCGTACAGCGTATTTTATTAACCAGTTTTCTCGATCGCGATCTTAAAAAATAGCAACATATTTATTGACCGCGGAATGCAGCGGGGCATATAAAGTACGGAGGCAACCTCCGTACACAGCCCCTTGTCAGAGGAAGCCCCGTCTTACGGCGGGGTCTCTCTGACCAGAAGAATCGGTACGGCATCACACGCAAGAAAAAATATACCCATCTACAAAACATTTAAACAACTATGAACTCAACTGTAAGTATTTTGGCTGACATTCCCGAAGAACTCCATTTTTCACTAAAAAACTACTTGGAAACTCATCCTCATTGGGATCAAGACCGCGTGTTTGCTGCTGCTCTATCTCTATTTTTGTTGCAAAACAGTAGCGAGCAAACTATTGAAGTTTCTCAGAGTCATCGCGCCTGTACCCAAGTCTATCTTGAGGCTTTATTTCAATCTCACTCTTGGTAAATTGGTGAAAACATTAGATCGTAATATAATGAACTTTGGTTTTCACTACTTTATGCCGATCGATTCACTATGACTTCTGATGCTGCTGTAATCATTCCCGAACTCATTGTCGGTTTGGGCAATCCCGAACCAAAATATGACCGCACCAGGCACAATATTGGTTTTGCAGCAGTGGATGAATTGGCAAAAACTTGGCAGATGCCGTTAACTGAGAATAAGCGTTTTCAAGGACAATTTGCCGAAGGGGTGGCTTTAGGAGGGCGAAAAGTACGTTTGCTAAAGCCACTAACTTATATGAATCGGTCGGGACAAGCTGTTAGGGCGGTAACTGACTGGTACAAGCTTCAGCCTCAGTCGGTATTGGTTATTTATGATGATATGGATTTGCCCGTAGGTAGACTGCGAATGCGCCTATCGGGTTCTGCTGGTGGACACAATGGTATGAAGTCGATAATTGCTCACCTTGGCGGTAAAGATTTTCCTCGTTTGAGAATTGGTATTGGTAAATCCGACGGTCAAAAAGGAACTGTCAGCCACGTTTTGGGTAAGTTTGCTCCCGAAGAAACTAAAACTATTGAAGAAATATTATATATATCAGTTAAGGCGATCGAATTGAGTTTGACTGAAGGCGTGGAAAAATCTATGAGTCGCTACAATGGATTTTCAGTCGCTTCAGAGCAATAGTTTTTTTATTGAAGGAGTAAATAGGGGCGAATAGCCCTTCGCCCTTACTAAATAGTATGATGAGAGATCGCCAAGAAGATACAGAGATATCGAGCCTGTTGAAAAACATTTATCAATCTGCCGATAGAGCAAGCTGGTATGATTCTGTTGCCGAAGCTTACGATCGCACTAGACCCAGATATCCTGCTAAAATATTGGCTGGGGTGCAGGAAATAGCGCAGTTACAGCCTCATAAATCGGTTTTGGAAATTGGTGCAGGTCCAGGTATTGCTAGTCTAGAATTAGCTAAGTTTGGCGTGGATCTGGTTTGTATCGAGCCTAGTTTATCTGCCTGTGAATTAGCCCGACGTAAATGCGCTGCTTATCCTAACGTTGAATTTGTCAACAGTACCTTTGAAGACTGGAGTAGCGATCCTTTAGGGTACGCGGAGCGTAATCGCGCCTTTGATGCAGTAGTCGCAGCTACCTCTTTTCACTGGATTTTACCTGAAGTTAGAAATGCCAAAACCGCAGCAGTTTTGAAAAACAATGGCTTGCTAATTTTGTTATGGAATACTCCGCCTCAACCTAGTTATGAGGTGTTTGAAAGTTTGAGGGAAGTGTATCAAAATTATGCGCCCGAACTAGCAAAATACGAAACACACCAAAATTATCAGCAGAATTTAGCTAAAATAGGACAAGGAGTAATCGAATCTGGCTATTTTAATGATTTAGCTACGCAACAGCTAATTAGCAAGGTTACTTACAGTATCGACGACTATCTAACTTTACTAAGTACTCTCTCCCCGTATATCAGGCTCGATTCAAAACAACGCCAGACTTTATTTACCGAACTAAAACGAGTACTAAAGCTTAATCATAGTAATAATCTAAATCTCGACTATCTTTCTATGCTGCAAATAGCTTACAAACAAGCATAAAAAACTTATTGACAGCTATAAACAGTCAGCGGTCAATTCTATCGCTGGCAAAATGACTCATGCTGTTTTTTGATTACTTTGCCGTTATTGTTCTTTCTAGCGATGTACAGCCTTTTGAGAATCAACAACGTTACCATAAAGTTAAGACTTGGGGATCGCAAATCACGCAGATCGTTACTTGTCTAACTTTATCGATCGCAGACTAGAAGGTTATTTAATCGGTGACTCGTCTAAAAAAATTAAATGTTGACTGTTAACTGTTGACTGTTGACTGTTGACTGATAAATACCTCTAGATTGAAAAAAAATATATATGAAATCATCTATAAACAATACTTCTAAACGCAATCCTGCTGTGGTAACAGGATTGGTGGCAATATGTTTGACTTTAATCGGTTTTACTACTTATAGCGTAGTCAAGGGATTTAAAACCGAAGTAAATATAGAAGCTTTAACCGTACCTGTTCGAGAAGAAGATCTTAATGTAGAGATCGAGGCTAGCGGTAAAGTAGAACCAATTAAAAGCGTCAACGTCAGCCCGAAAAATCCTGGGCGAATAGTCGAACTATTGGTCGAACAAGGCGATCGCGTTACCAAAGGGCAAACTCTAGCCGTTATGGAGAATGCCGAACTTGCTACCCAAACCGCAGAAGCAAAAGCCCAGTTAAAACAAAATCGTGCTAACCTTGCTGAAAGTAAAGCCGAGATCGATGCCGAAATTGCTCAGTCACAAGCTAGATTGAGACAGTTGGAAGCTAAATTGAGTCAGGCGCAAAGCAGGATTCCTAGAGATATAGAACAAACCAAAGCACAAATAAATGCTGCCGAATCTCGATTACAGTTAGTCCAGCAAAGAGTCGAACGTAACGAATATCTTTTGCAGGAAGGCGCAATTACTCAAGATGCTTTTGATGAAATAAACAATGAGTTGCAAAACGCGCAGTCTAACATTAACGAATTACGCCAAAGACTGCGACAGCTACAGAGTACGGGAGACTCTGAGGTCGAACAAATTAGGGCAGAAATAAATGAAGCTAGAATTGCCTTAGAGCAAAAACGAGAGACTGCACCCGACGAAATTACAGCTTTAGAAGCTTCTTTAGAACAAGCACAAACGTCTTTAGAACGAGCCGAAATTCAATATGACGACAGTATTGTCGAAGCTCCTTTTGATGGCATAGTGACCCAAAGATATGCTGTAGAAGGATCTTTTGTTGCTCCTAGCACTTCTGGATCTAGTACTGCTTCGGCTTCTGCCACTTCTATTTTGGCGTTGGCTCAAGGACTGGAAGTTGTAGCGAAAGTTACCGAAATAGATGTCGGACAGCTAAAGCCAGGACAGAAGGTGATAATTGTTGCTGACGCTTATCCAGATCGGCAGTTTGAAGGAGAAATTGAACGCATTGCGCCTGAAGCAATAATTGAAGAGAACGTAACTTCTTTTGAAGTTACAATTCGGCTACTTACTGGTCAAGATTTGCTACGTTCTAAAATGAACGTTGACGTTACCTTTATTGGCAAAGAATTAAGTGATAGTTTAGTCGTTCCTACAGTGGCAATTTTTACCGAAGACGGCGTACAGGGAGTAATGATCCCCGATGAAAACGATCGCCCCCAATTTCAACCTGTTAAAGTTGGACTGTATTTAGGCGATCGCACTCAAATTATTGAGGGAATAGAAGCCGACCAAAGGGTATTTATCGATCTGCCAGACAAGGGTAGAAGAGAAGAGGATTAATGGTAGGGGCGAAGGTTGATTCGCCCGTACAGAAGTAGGAAGTAGGGTAGAGGCGAACGGTGAGTCAGTGCGCTCTTCAAGGTATCTAGATATCTTAAACTTGGTCGAGAATATTTGTGCAAAAGGTCTAATAGTTAACCGTTAGATTTAGCTCTTGTTTGTTCATTCTCAAATACACTTACAGATTCATCAGTTTTAGACAGTAATCTGTGAGTTGATTTACTGTTGCTGAATCTACATTAATACCAGCGAGTCCTAAACGTTTGACCTCTTCTTGCATACGCCTGTTATATAAAAGGGTGCGATCGCAAAACTTTTGAACCAAGTATTGTTTGTCTTTGTCAAGGCGATCGCTCTTACTTTCTCTAAAAATTCTGGTTTGGATCGCGCGATCGCTAAGAGTAAGCCAAATTGCCCCAACGCTGTTGTTATTAACTAAATCCGCTACGAAATTTGGCCATAACGCCGAGCCTTCAATGATCGGGCATTCTGTAGACAGATCTGACCCATGAGAGTGAACTAAAGCCTCTACCTGTGGCAATACATTTATCTGGTAATGAGACAACACATCTGTAAAGAGACACTCTACAGATAGAGTTCGATAATGTTCTGCTACATGGTCTTTAACAGTGCCATTTGCACTCGCCCAAGGACGACCAGGATGCCGAGCGAGACTGTCCGTAGCAAGATAACTCCAGCCTAGTTTATTTGCTAGGGCTTTGCTCAAAGTTGATTTGCCTACATGAGATGAACCGCCTATTAGAATTACTCGCGTTTTCTCGGTAGGTTCATTCATATTCGAGGGATTACAGATAGTGGTTTCAATCTTAAGCGCGATCGCACTAATTTACTCACTTCTAATTATCAATTGTGGTTTTGTTGAAATATTTTTATTGACAAAAATTAACCTTTTATGATAATACTTATAGTAATAAATACCAAATTTTGTTTATATTTCCATTATGAATACAAATATAGCAAAAGATGGGCTTAATATAAACCCCCAAGACTATTCTTTATTGACCGATTTATATCAACTAACTATGGCAGCCTGCTATACGGGGGAGGGTATTGCTACCAAAAGAGCCAGTTTTGAACTATTTACCAGACGTTTGCCCGATAATTTTGGCTATCTTATTGCTATGGGCTTAACTCAGGCATTGGAATACCTAGAGCAATTAAGCTTTAGCAACCAGCAAATCCAGGCACTACAGGACACTAAAATCTTCGATCGCGCACCACAAAAATTCTGGCAGCTATTAACAGGAGGTTTTACAGGAGATGTTTGGGCAGTACCAGAAGGGACGGCAGTATTTGCCAACGAACCTATTTTGAGGATTGAAGCACTCCTTTGGCAAGCGCAGTTAGCCGAAACTTATTTACTCAATACAATTAACTATCAAACGTTAATTGCTACTAAAGCAGCTAGAATTAGAGATATTGCTGGGAATACGGCTAATATCATAGAATTTGGCACGAGAAGAGCATTTAGTCCTCAAGGTGCAGTTTGGGCAGCTAGAGCAGCCTTAGCAGCGGGGTTTGATGGCACGTCGAATGTTTTAGCAGCGTTAAAATTAGGGGAACAACCAAGGGGTACAATGGCTCATGCCTTGGTAATGGCGATCGCATCTGTAGCAGGAGGGGAAGACGAAGCTTTTGAAGCCTTTAACTATTATTTTCCCGATGCACCGCTGTTGATTGACACCTACGATACCGTAGCAGCAGCTAAAAGATTACAGTCGCATCTTAAAGCGGGAATGAGTTTAACTGGAGTAAGAATCGATTCGGGAGATTTAGTAGAATTATCACGACAGGTACATTCTTATTTACCAGAAACTAGTATATTTGCCAGTGGCGACTTAGATGAATGGGAAATCGATCGCTTACAACAGCAGGGTGCAGTTATAAACGGCTATGGCATTGGCACTAAGTTAGTAACGGGTACGCCAGTAAATGGGGTATATAAGTTAGTAGAAATCGATCGCATCCCTACGATGAAAGAATCGAGTAATAAGTTAACCTATCCTGGATGCAAACAGATATTCCGTACTGTGGTAGACGGTCAAATAAAATCCGACAGGTTAGGTTTAAAAGATGAAGAGGCGACTGGTAACGAACAAACCTTGTTACAAATAGTCATGCAGGATGGCAAAAGTAAGCCAACCCCTACTTTAAAACAAATTAGACAACGTACTGCTGCTTCTGTAGCAAGTATTCCCGATTCTGTTCGACACATCACTAACCCCGATACTTTTCCCGTCAAGATCTCCTCTGAATTAGAATCTCTACGTCAGTCTGTCAGTAAGCAACTAGTAACTACTAATTAAACATGGAGAAAATCGCCCTATTCGGTACGAGTGCCGATCCGCCAACAGTGGGACATCAAACTATTTTAAACTGGTTAGCTCAATATTACGATCGCGTGGTAGTCTGGGCATCAGATAACCCCTTTAAGCAGCATCAAACTCCCTTATCAGATCGCACTCAAATGTTGCAGTTAGCGATTAAAGACATTGAAGCTTATCACCATAATATCAGCCTGCATCCAGAATTAAGCGATCGAAGATCTTTAGTTACCGTCAACAAAGCCAGGGACAAGTGGTCAAAAGCTGAGTTTAGCTTAGTAATCGGATCTGATATCCTACCGCAGATTACTAGCTGGTATCGTATTGAAGAATTACTACAGCAGGTAAAACTTTTAATCGTACCCCGTAAAGGATATGACATTACAGAACAAGACTTAGCATCTTTGGATAAAATTGGAGGAGGATTTGCGATCGCAACTTTGAACGCACCTCAAGTTTCATCTAGTATCTATCGTTCACAAAAAGATTCTAGCTTAATCGTTCCTGCTGTTGAAGATTATATTCAACAAAACAATTTATATAACTCGGCGATTGAAATTGGTCTAGACAATCAATATGAATAATTCAACTAAACCAAAACCTAATAGCAAATCGGATCTAGCTGATTTTAAAGTTGGCGTAGACAACGTTATTTTTTCAGTCGATACTACTTACAATCGTGTATTAGTTTTATTACGTAAAAGAGATGACGAACCATTTAGCAATTATTGGAGTTTACCAGGAACATTAGTACGTCAGGGAGAATCTTTAACCGATGCTGCTTATCGTACCCTCTCAGAAAAAATACAGGTAGATAACTTATATTTAGAACAGCTATATTCTTTTGGCGACCCTGGTAGAGATCCTAGAGAAGATCCTAATAGTTTTGGGGTACGGTATTTATCTGTCAGCTATTTTGCTTTAGTCAGATATGAAGAGGCAAAAATAATTAAAAATGCTAGCTATAACGTTTCTTGGTATAAAGTAAACGAAATACCAACATTAGCTTTCGACCACGATAAAATTTTAAACTACGGCGGTCATCGGCTTAAAAACAAACTGCAATATAGCCCAATTGCCTTCGATGTTCTGCCAGCCGAATTTACATTGAACGAAGTTTATCAACTTTACTGCACGATTTTAGGTGAAAACTTTTCCGACTATTCCAACTTTAGATCTCGCCTATTAAAGCTCGGTATTTTATCAGATACTGGCGTAAAAGTATCTCGTGGTGCTGGTCGTCCTGCAAGTTTGTATAAGTTCGATTCAAAAGCATTTGCCCCTTTAAAAGACAAGCCTTTATTGTTTA
Organism: Waterburya sp.; assembly: GCA_965214815.1. Lineage (GTDB taxonomy): Bacteria > Cyanobacteriota > Cyanobacteriia > Cyanobacteriales > Xenococcaceae > Waterburya. The sequence continues at coordinate 3,588,597 of CBDCCL010000002.1, read as the reverse complement.
TTTAAATATCTATTAACTCTCATCAGCTATTTTTAGCATATGAGATAAATAAAAATATTAATATCTTGTGAAGGCGTAATTAAAGTAGTCATTAATATATGATTAAAATTATAGAATGTAGCGAAGATAAGCTAATAATAAAAGACTATCCAACTAATTATTGGTTTGCTTTCTTCGTCTTAGCGGTGTTGGCGATCGCTTTAAACTATTATTTTTTATTCTTATCTCCTACATCTTCATCTCTAACCTGTACTAAAGGATTTCTTAATACAACCAATTGTCAATTATTAGAAACGTCTTTTTTAAACAAGGATCTTACTCATAAAACTATTACTAACATTCAAAAGCCTAGAAAAGTATTTGGCTACAGAGTTAGAAAAATCTGGCTAAAAACCGAAATTAATATTTTAGGAGATGGTATTAAAAATGTTTATTATCCTAACAGCAATATCTTCGATCCTTATTTGTATCGTACAGATAGAGAAGTTCGAGATATTGACAGACTCAATGATTTTATTCATAACCGAAATGAGCAAAGTTTAAAGTTAGAGAGAAAAATGCCAACTGGTTTTTATGTCGTCATTTGGCTAGTTCCAGTTACGATATTACTGCCGATACTAGTAATATTTATATACCCCATAATTACTTACTCATTTTATTCTCAGAGAAATAGTTTAACTATCCGAGAAACTATTTTCTTTTCTTTGCAGGAAAAAACATATTCTCTAAATGAACTAGAAATTAGTTCGACAATTGAAAATGAAGAAAAAAAGCAGTCAATAATATCGATAAAGGTAGATTCGGGAAAAACCTATAAAATAAATGACTTTATAAATAAAGCAGAAGCAATAAACTTATTAAAATTACTCAATCGATTCGTTTCCATAAAAACATAAAACGAGTTAAATAAATTAACAGCAGACAGACTAACAAACAAAAAATCATACATTTACTCCTTATTAAACTTAAAATCAAACCATAAAACCCTTAGCGTCTTTGCGCCTTTGCGTGAAATAAAACCTGAAAACAGCCCTAGCCCAACTCAACCCCACCATCGGCGACATTCCAGAGACAGACTAAAAAATACATTTACTCCTTATTAAACTTAAAATCAAACCATAAAACCCTTAGCGTCTTTGCGCCTTTGCGCGAAACAAAACATGAAAATAGCCATAGCCCAACTCAACCCCACCATCGGCGACATTACCAATAACGCCAAGCAAATAGTTACCACTGCAACCGATGCAGCCAAACAGAATGTTCGCCTGTTGCTAACGCCAGAATTATCACTCTGTGGCTATCCTCCCCAAGACTTATTACTCTTCCCTGGTTTTGTCGAGTCGATGAGCAAAGAATTAAAAGCGATCGCAACTCAGTTACCAAAAAATATTGCTGTACTAGTAGGTACAGTAGAAACAAATCCTCATGCAACATCTAAAGGACAAAAACCGCTGTATAACAGCATGGCATTGTTAGACGAGGGAAAAGTAAAGCAAGTATTTCATAAGCGTCTTTTGCCTACCTACGATGTATTCGATGAAGATCGCTACTTTGAACCTGGATATGATGCAAATTACTTTACTCTGGATGGAACAAAAATAGGTGTTAGCATCTGCGAAGACTTGTGGAATGACGAACAGTTTTGGGGAAAACGTAGCTATGAAGTTAACCCGATCGAAGAGTTAGCGCAGTTGGAAGTAGATGTAATCGTTAACCTCTCCGCTTCACCTTATACGGTAGGTAAACAAAAACTTAGAGAAGCGATGTTAAATCATGCTGCGGTTTCCTACAATAAGCCCACGATCTATGTAAATCAGGTTGGGGGAAATGACGATTTAGTTTTTGATGGTAATAGCGTGGCGTTGGACAGTGGGGGAGAAGTAGTTAGTCGTGCTAAAGATTTTGATACAGACTTAGTAGTGGTGGAGTTGGAAGAGTTACTGGCTACTAAGGAGCGATCGAGATCCCCCCTAACCCCCCGCGATCGAGAGGGGATGGATAGTAATGAAGAGATCTACAAGGCTTTGGTGTTGGGCGTAAAAGACTATGCTAGAAAGTGCGGTTTTAACAAGGCGATCCTTGGTTTGAGTGGGGGAATTGATTCGGCTTTGGTAGCTGCGATCGCCTCTGAAGCATTAGGTGCGGAGAATGTTTTAGGGGTACTAATGCCATCTCCCTATAGTTCGGATCATTCTATTAACGATGCGGTGGATCTGGTGAATAACTTGGGAATGAAAAGCCAGAAAATCGAGATCGAAGCAGCGATGAAGGCTTATGACACCTTATTAGATCCGATGTTTGCGGGGACAGAATTTGGTATTGCCGAAGAAAATATCCAGTCACGGATACGGGGTAATTTATTAATGGCGATCGCCAATAAATTTAACTATCTATTGTTGTCTACGGGGAACAAGTCCGAGATGTCCGTAGGCTACTGTACCTTATATGGTGATATGAATGGTGGTTTGGCGGTAATTGCCGACGTACCAAAAACCAGAGTATTTAAACTGTGTCGCTGGTTAAACCGCGATCGCAAGAGGATACCTAACAATATTATTACTAAACCCCCCAGTGCAGAATTAAAGCCAGGTCAAAAAGATTCTGATTCTTTGCCAAATTATGAGATACTAGACGATATACTAGAGCGCATTGTCTGCCTGCATCAATCTACCGCAGAAATAATTGAAGCTGGACATGACAGCGAAACAGTGAGTAAGGTAATGAAGTTAGTCACTCGTGCCGAATTTAAACGCCGTCAAGCACCCCCTGGAATTAAGATTACCGATCGCGCCTTTGGTACGGGCTGGCGGATGCCAATAGCGAAGAGATTACCGATTTATGAACCTGCAACGCTCTAAAGGATATACATTAACTCCTTATCTATTTCTTCTACCTGCGATCGCCTTGTTGGGATTAACCGTATTTTTTCCCGCAATTCAGGCATTTGCTCTTAGCTTTACTCGATACGAGTATGACATTACTCAACCTCCCGAATGGGTAGGGTGGGAAAACTTTCAACGGCTGTGGCAGGATGAAGTATTCTGGCAAACCATTAGAAATACCCTGCTGTATTTAATTGGAGTCGTGCCGATCTTAGTCATTGCACCTTTAGTATTAGCAATTATCGTCAATCAAAAATTAAGAGGAATCAACTGGTTTCGTACTGCCTTTTATACCCCGGTTGTTATCTCAATGGTGGTAGCAGGAATCGCCTGGAAAGCTCTTTATACTCAAAATGGAATACTAAATCAATTCTTACAACAACTTGGCATTACTGAAGGTATTCCTTGGCTAACAAATCCTAATTTAGCTCTTTGGAGCGTGATGCTAGTAACTATCTGGAAAGGCTTGGGTTATTACATGGTAATTTATCTTGCAGGTTTGCAGTCAATTTCTAACGAATTATATGAAGCAGCAGCGATAGACGGTTCGGATAGCTTCTCAAAGCATTTAGATATTACGATTCCTTTAATGCGGCCCTATTTATTCTTAGTAGCAGTAATCTCGGCTATCTCGGCAACTAAAGTATTTGAAGAAATCTTTATAATGACTCAGGGAGGACCCAGAAATAGCTCTAAAACTATAGTTTATTATCTGTACGAACGAGCCTTTCAAGATTTAGATATCAGTTATGCCTGTACCATTGGCTTAGTTCTATTTGTCGGAATATTGGGACTTTCAATTATTAATTTAAAGTTAACGGCAGAAAATAATAAATAATTTAATTATATGATTCTCATTTGAATGAGGTACGTTCAGGAAATATTGGTTTTCTATCGATCATTATAAGTAGATCTAATTAATACAATAGCTCGATCTACTATTTGCTAGTTCTATAAAGCTGTATGGGGATAAAAATCAATAGCAGAATACAGCTTCAATTGAATATAAAATATTAGATATTAGCGATCGCACTGCGTTAAGAAAAAAAATGAGTAAGCTACAGCGTCAGGAAGACGAGATGTACGAAGTAGTATATAAGATCGAAGTTCTACGCCTTTGTAGAATTTGTAAACATCATCACGGTAAGATTTATGGAGGTGTTGAGCTGGTATGTGCAGTTCATCCCTATGGATACAGTGAGGATCGCTGTCCCGATTATCAAGGGAAAAAAAGGCTATTTAACCGCCATCGCTACTGAAGAGTTTTTCGCCATTGACGAGGGTTTAGAAGCTCTCCACACCGATGTAGATTTCGTCAAGGAGATTTTATGTATTCTATTCGAGCGACGCTGTTTATAGTACTTATCAAGTTTTTTATCGATCGTGAACATTCAACAAGGTACTTCCTTGGCGATCGCCGTTTGGTTCATAATTGGTTCAAAACCAAGAAAACCTAACTTTAACAAGGTATTGGGCTAGGCAGACTCGAACTGCCGACTTCCACAATGTCAATGTGACACTCTAACCAACTGAGTTATAGCCCATCGTATCTAGATTATTATAGTTACTAATTTTTTAGACAAATATGACATTTGCCTTATTCTTAGTTTTAGTTAGGAGTATGTCCCGAAGACCGCTTCGATCCTAACCAGGTATACTACACTACCCGCTATCCCTCGTCTAAAAGATTCCTGGGATTACTTATGGAATGAAGTCGTCTATTACCAGAGGCATTGAACTTGATTTACAGTGGTTGCGTACATAATAGGTTTCATAACTCAATAATAGCATGAAACAGTACTGAATTATTCATAATTTTGAGGTTCGACTAAATAAAAGCTCAATTGTCAACTATGGCTAGTTGATTTTGTCGATTGCGATTGCTTTGTGCGTTCCCTAAAACCGAGAACGCTATTAAACATTAGTTGTCTTCTTTGAGAAAATCCTTAATCACTTTATGTTCGTCTAGTTCTTGAGGGGAAGGATTACTACGAGCATCAGTAATCAGCCAATCTAAAGCAGCAGCCTGTAAATCGATCGCAGCACCAGTTTTATCAACGCAATAGCGTCCAAACACTAGTTTATCTACCAGACGAATACCTTCTCCCAAACGGGAATATTCAAAGATGACGCTGTTGTCTACAGTAGCATCACTACAGACATAGCAGTTAGGTCCGATCATAGCAGGACCGATTATTTTAGCTCCATCTTCGATCTTAGTCATTCCACCAATATAAACAGGGCCAGTAATATCTACCTTGTCCCAGTTGACTGCAACATTTAATCCTGTATAAATACCAGGCGCGACTTCTGTACCTGGAATATTTACGTTTTTAATTTCTCTGGTAAGTACACCGCGCACCGCGTGCCAATAGTCGGGAACTTTACCAATATCAACCCATTCAAAGTCCATCGAGACGGCATAAAATGGAGCTTGTTCTTCTACCAACTTAGGGAACAATTCACCGCCAATGTCATATTCTTGGTTGGGGGGAATATATTCAAATATCTCTGGTTCAAAGATATAAATACCCGTATTAATATCAGTGCTTAAAGCTTCTTCTACAGATGGTTTTTCCTGAAAAGATTTAATCCGTCCCGAGTCGTCTGTAACTACTACACCGTAGCTTGGAACGTCTTGTTTGGGAACTTTTTTAGTAACTACTGTGGCGATCGCACTATTAGCTCGATGTTTTTCAACTGCTGCGGTCAGATCGAGATCGATTAAAGCATCACCGCACAGAACGATAAAAGTATCATCAAAAAAGGTATTAAAGTCTTGAATCTTGCGTAAGCCACCGGCCGAACCTACCGCTGCACCAACTAGTTCGCCATCGACAATGCTACCCTCGAAAGAATAACCGATATCAACGCCAAAACGCTGACCATCACGAAAATATCCTTCAATCTCATGAGCAAGATGACTAACATTAACCATGATTTCGTCAAAACCATGCTGTCTTAGAAGCTCTAAAAGAAACTCCATGACTGGTTTTTGTAAAATCGGAATTAAAGGTTTGGGAATTGTATATGTTATGGGACGAACGCGAGTTCCTTTACCTGCTGCCAAAATCATGGCTTTCATGAAAGCTTATCCTCAACCAGATTTCAAAGTAACTATTTAAACTATTCCAGTGTATCAACAATATTTGCTGAAGACTCATGTTTGAAGACATGAATTTAAAGGACGAATACTTAGGTCTTGATAAAATTCTTCCTGGAACAATTCTACTTTCGATTGAGCAGATAGCAATAATAATGCCCAAAAGACTCCTGCGCGATCTGAATCTAATTCTGCTTCTGGTAGCGCAGTTTCATTAGCTTTCCATCTTTGTAGCAACTGTTCCCAATCAATATAGTCTCGATCGCAGGCTAAATTAGTTAAGTTGGAATGGAGAAAGTTTTCTAACTGTGCTGCCAACTCAGTCAAGTTTTCATTATGAGCCAGTCGCGAGATCGCCTCGATCGCTGCGCTACGAGAACGTTTAGAACGTTGAGGTGAACCATCGGTAGAAGAGGCTTCAATTTCGGCTGCAATATGTTCTAGCTGGTCGATTAATTCCTGTAGGGTTACACGACGTTTACCTATTGGCTGTACAGAAGTACGCCGACGCAGATGCTGTTCTAAATTAGCTGGTAGCGATCGCCTTTGTTCTAGATACACTTCCTCCGGCAAAAATTCTTCTTCTATTTCTACTATTTCTTCTTCTAACAACTGTAAGCTATCAGCTTTAAACAGCACTAGCATTGATGCCCAAAGGAAGGCTTGACCCGAACGGGGAAGATCTGCTTCTTGCGATTGATATTTGGTTTCGCCAATTAGCCCTAGTTCGGCTAAAAAGCGATCGATAATGCTGATAACGGGGACATCCCAAGGATCGATTTCTCCTCGTTCTGCCAGATTAATTAAATTGGCGATCGCCTCTTGTGCAGGAGTTATAGTCATAATTCATAATTTATAATCTATAACTTACGATTTTTACAACTATTGTTTAACAATTAAAGTAATGGTTCTACTTTTGTTCGATTTTTGTAAGACGCTCGTTAATATTTCTCACATCTTCTTTGAGTTCGATTAAAAGAGTAGCTAAACGCTCGTACATCGGATCGCTTTGACCCACTGCCTGACCATTGACAATAGGTGGGTTAACTACTGTCGGACGTGAATCTGGTGTAGATCGATTCGGGATCGGTAACTTTTTAGCGGGACGAGAATTATCAGCACGAACGCTATATCGTAGCTGGTTTATCTCTTGTTCTAAACGATTGACTCTCGATCTTAGGGAAATAATATCGGAATTAATCAAATTCGATTGAGCAGAAACAGGTGAAGTCTCGATCGCTCCACCAGAAGCAAAAATTGCGATCGCTACACAGCAACCCAAACAAATTCTAACGATCCAGGTGCGCCACTTCAAAATTTTATTCATCTTATAAATTAGCCTGCTTTGGATAGGGGATAGGTTACAGGGGATAGGGGATAGGTAATGAACTTTCGATCTAATAGTACGTTTTGCTATATATTTTTATATTTTAGATCTTTGTAACTAAGTGTTAGTAGTATAAATAAAAATGTATTGTGTGCATATTATTTATAGTTACCAATTAATAATGACTGTTGACTGTTGACTGTTGACTGTTGACTGTTGACTGTTGACTGTTGACTGTTGACTGTTGACTGTTGACTGTTGACTGATAAGTCTTGGCAACGATAAATTGTTAGATTAATAACTGTTTGTTTATTTGCGATCGAAAAGTGGATTCATCAATCGCCGACTTAAGGCAAAATTATACAAGAGCGGGGTTATTAGAGGCTGATATAGATTCCGATCCGATCGAGCAGTTTAAAACTTGGTTTGGACAGGCTAGAGATGCTGATTTAATCGAACCTAACGCTATGACTATAGCTACTGCAACTCCTGAAGGAAAACCAACCGCAAGAATTGTCTTGCTCAAAGGAGTAAGCGATCGCGGTTTTGTCTTTTATACGAACTACGAAAGTCAGAAAGGTCAGCAGTTAATCGCCAATCCTTATGCTGCGTTAGTTTTCCTGTGGGATAAGTTAGAAAGACAGGTACGCATCGAAGGAGAAGTAGAAAAACTGAGTACATCTGAATCGGCAGAGTATTTTCATAGTCGTCCCAAGGGTTCTCAGCTAGGTGCGATCGCATCGGATCAAAGTCGAGTAATACCCAATCGCGAGATCTTAGAGCAAAGATTGACCGAATTACAGGAAAAGTATGCGGAAAAAACCGTTCCCCTTCCCGAACACTGGGGTGGATTTCGGGTTGTACCCAACCGTATTGAATTTTGGCAAGGTCGTCCCAGTCGGCTTCACGATCGCTTAGTATACGATCTACAGGATGATGGTAGTTGGCAAATTAATAGATTGTCACCCTAAGACGTTGTTGATTCGATCGTCAGCTACAAGATGAAACTGTTCGTAGCGCAGGGCGTATGCCCAGATCGTCGCGTCCGACTTAAACTGCGTGCGCTCTTAGCTTTTAGCTTCCGATCTGTCTTGTTTTGCGCTCTAAATTACAATTAACAATTAACAATTAACAATTAACAATTAACAATTAACAATTAACAATTAACCATCAACAATTAACAATTAACAATTAACCATCAACAATTAACAATTAACAATTAACCATCACGCTTTATAATCCCACTTAACTTATGGGTAATACAAAGCTCAAAAAATGAATGATTTTATCTCTTTAGATACGGTCGATTTAGTATTGTGCTTGGGTTTAATCGCAATAGCAATCGTCCTATCCCTATGGCGTAAATTAGGCTTAGAAAAGCAGCTAGCTTATAGTGCGGTACGTTCAATGATACAGTTAATTGCCATCGGCTATATCCTAGATATAGTTTTTGCGATCGATAATTGGCTGTTGGTGTTGGCTATCTTGGGTGTAATGATTACTATCGCCTCGATCGTCACTCGTAACCGTATCGACCAAAAGCTTAAAGGGCTGTTGCCTACGGTAATTTTGTCTATATTTGCTAGTAGTGCTTTTACCTTAGCGTACATGATTCTTCTGATAGTACAGCCCGAGCGATGGTACGATCCCCAGTATTTGATACCTTTGGGGGGAATGCTGTTTGGTAACGCAATGAATGGGGCTTCTTTGGCGGGCGATCGCTTATTGAATGCAATTATCCAAAACCGCCTGGAGATTGAAACCCATCTCTGTCTGGGTGCTACCGCCCGACAAGCTATTTCTAGCTATCAAAAAGAGGCAGTTCGTACTGGTTTAATTCCGACTCTCAACAACATGATGGTAATCGGTTTAGTTAGTTTACCAGGAATGTTTACAGGGCAAGTATTGGGCGGTACGAATCCTCGCGATGCAGCCTCTTATCAAATTCTAATTTTATTTGCGATCGTACTGACTAACCTAATTGCCATAGTTCTAGTTACCGAAGGAATTTATAAACATTTCTTTAACCAGAAAGAGCAGCTAGTTATTTAATGTTAGTTCCGATTGAGAAAAGGGAAAATAGATAGAGCGATACGATCGTTTAATATAGCTTACTGAATATTTACGGCGCGACCACCAGAGCCAAAAACGTTAAAAGCGACCTCCGTATCGACTGTTTGGGGTTCCCAGCCAACATCAAAACCTTGCTTCCAAGCTACTTCTCTTGCTGTACGAAAGGCTTCGTAACTATCTGCTTTGACAATAAACGCGAGAAATTCAGTTTCGGGATCGAGATCGCTTAGGATAGTATTAAATTCCGAATTGTCTTGAGTAACCTGCGATGAGCTTTCACCTTGAACAGAGCTTTTAGGCTCGTATAACAGACTCTCTCCTTCAAGCCTTACCTGATAGTATTTATTCTCGGCTTCAAAATCTTTGACTGAATCAATACGCTTCTGGTTGCAGGTTTGATAGGTTTCGATGCGATCGAGATAATAGCGATACATTTCTGGATGAATGTAATCGGGAATATCGGGTCGATAGCAATCTGGAAGAGAGGAAATTAAACTACCAAACTTCTGGTTTACCTTTTCGGTATCCAAATTATGAATACGACCGTCTCGTACTTCAAAAAAGCGCGGTGTCTTATCGCTTTGAGAAACAATTGGAGTTCTGATTGTCTTGGTAGCTTGAGCAGCTACTAAATAGACAAACAAGCAGATGAACACCAACACGCCTACGGTATTGGTCATGACATCTAAAAAAGAGTCCAAATTTTGACTCTGATTGGGTGAAGCAAGATATTGTCTGCGCTTTTTCATCGATCTGTAATAGGTTATGGTTTTAAATTCAATTCCCAATCTGCATCGAATGGCTCGTAACCGAGATCGATTCCTTGAGACTCGGCGATCTCTCTTACGGTTTGAAATACCTCTACACCATCAGGACGTATCGCCACGATGAGATACTCATTAGCTTGTTCGATCTCATATAAATAATCGTCAAAAGCTGAGTCAGGATCGTCAAGATTTTCAACCTGAATAAACTTTTTACTGGGATAAATTACGACACCTTCGCTTTGACATTCAATATAGCGAGGAGTTTTACTAGAGTTGATCGAGCTATCATTTCTGGCTATAATATTGACCTTTTTATTGCTGGCAGAGGCTTGAACTACTATAAGAATTACAATTAAAATTAATGTACCGATGGTGCAAAACAAAACCGATAAAAAGGGAAACAGCTCGATGTCTTGAGTAGAAGTAGTAGAGCGGTGGTGCATAATTTACTTATGGTGATGTTTTTCTTCTACTAAAACCAGGCGACGGGGTACGTTTAGTTCTTTGAGAACTGGTTCGATTTGAGCTAAGTTGTCATTAATACGGGATAAGACTTCATCTAGTCCAGATAATTCTATTTCAGCCTCAGCCGTCGGGGGTAGGCTGCCAAGTTGCTGTACACGCATCATCACTTCTACACGCTGTTCTAAAGCCTTGGTAGTGGATTCGACTTGTTCTAGCAACTGAGTGTTGGCTGCCTTGATTTCACTTATCTGAGCGACAAATTTCTCAGATCGAGCAGAGTAATTTGGTTCTGGTTCGATCTGTGGTTTATCCTTCAGCTTAACTAAGAGGCGATCGTTAAGATATATATCTACAGCCAATAGTAGTTGAGACTCCATCCGTTCTACCGCTACTAATGGAAGCATGACCAGTACGCTCAAAAGCAACGCTAGTAGAGTCGTATCAAACGCCACTGCTAACCCAGTCGTCACAAAGCCAATCCCCTCTTTGATCTGGTCGATCTCTTCTGCTCCGCTTAAGAAGCTGGTAAAGCCGTTGACCGCCGAGGAAATTCCGATCACCGTACCGACAAAGCCTAATAAAGGTATAGCCCAGATTAAAATCCTTGGCAGTACGTAGGAAGAAGCCGAAGCAGCCGTATAAAAAGAAGAGTCATCGGAAATAAATTCAGCAACGGTGCTTCTATTGCCAGAATTGATATATGCTGACAATACTCTAGACAGGCGAACAGCAATAAAACTTTTTCCTTGAGATAGGCTTTTTTGCAAATTGACTAGCTCATAAGATCGGTGATTGTCAAAGTTAACCTTTTCATCAATAAAATTTTTATTTAACTGTTTACTTTCTAAAGCAATTTTTTGATATTTAAAAACAGTAAAAACCGTGACTAATGAAGCCATTAAAACGACTAGATACTGAGTAAAACCACGTTCGTACAAGAGGCTTTTTAAGTAAAAATCTCCGATTAAAAAGCAAATTACGTAAATGGCAATTGTTAAAGCGATCGCGATCGCGATCGCTTTGAAGGGATCGATATTCAACAGGTTGTGAAACGATTGCCCTTTCAAGTTAGAGTCAATGCCCTTTTTTCTTGTTTTGCTCATTAGTTTATTGGAAGATGGAAAGAGCGATTTCTATTGTGCAAAACGCTGTATAGCAGTTAAGGTAATTTGTTTAACGTGCCAGCGCAGCACGAATTAACGCCCTATTAATAGCTTTCCCAATTACTAAAAAAAAATTAATATGGCACGATCGATCTATAATTTGAGACTTTAAGTTAGTCTTTATTATTAAACGTCCATACAATGCCAAAAATTATTAATTCGATTTAGGAAGAAATTCCCGCAGACTGTAGTGCCATCTCCATAAAAGTATCGTGAGTACTTCTTTCCTCTTCGTCTTTTTTGGGTTTTCGTTGAACATATACTCCATCAGACTGTAATTCCCAGGCTTTACGGTTGTCTGCCAACATCACGCCTAAAATTTCTTGCAAATCGCTAAAAATTTCGGGAGATTCAATCGGGGTAACTGCTTCGACTCTTCGACTCAAGTTGCGAGTCATCCAATCAGCACTACCAATATAAATTTCTTCCTGACCATCATTATGAAAATAGAAAATGCGAGAATGTTCCAAAAAACGTCCGATAATACTAATCACCCGAATGTTCTCGCTAATTTTAGGTAATTTGGGTCGCAAACAGCAGATACCTCTAACTATTAAATCGATCTCTACTCCTGCCCCTGAAGCCTCATAAAGCTTCTGAATTATCTGCTGGTCTACCAAAGAGTTCATTTTTGCCACAATACGACCAGTCTTACCTTTACGACAATTCTCTGCCTCGCGATCGATTAATTCAATCATGCGTTCCCGCAGGCTGACTGGCGCAACTAACAACTTCCGATAAGATTTTTGCCGTGAATAACCAGTTAGAAAGTTGAATAAGTCGGTTAAATCTGCCCCTAACTCTTCACGACAGCTCAAAAGCCCTAGATCGGTGTAAATTTTAGCTGTTTTAGGATTGTAGTTACCCGTACCAATGTGAACATAACGACGAATTTTTTCTTTTTCCTGGCGTACCACTAAAGTAATTTTGGTATGAGTTTTTAGTCCTGTTACGCCATAAACTACGTGAACCCCAGATTTTTCAAGCTTTCTCGCCCAAAGAATATTATTTTCTTCATCAAAACGAGCCTTAAGCTCTACTAATGCCACTACCTGCTTATCGTTTTGAGCAGCAGCGATTAATGCTTTAACGATCGGTGAATCTCCAGAAGTACGATAGAGAGTCATTTTGATCGCTAAGACATTTGGGTCGTAAGCAGCTTCTGTAATAAAACGCAGAACGGTATTGCTAAAAGAATGATAGGGATGATGTACTAAAATATCTCCATGTCGAATTACGTTAAAAAAGTTTTCATTCTCTGGCTTAGAGTCCTCTTCTTCTCGTAGCCAACTAAGCCGAGGGGGTAATACAGAGTTCCAAGGTCGATCTTTGAGTTCGGGTAGAGGTATCGATAGCAAAGACATCAAATCGCCCAAACATAACAAACCATCGATGTCGTAAACATCGTTTTCTTCTAAAGCGAGTTCGCGAATAATAGTGGAACGAAGCTCGGACGGTATCGAGGCTTCAATCTCAAGTCGTACCGAAGATCCTCCGATGCGACGTTTTTGCAGTTCTTTTTCGATCGCCAATAATAAATCATCCGCCTCGTCCTCTTCTACCGACAGGTCAGCACTGCGTGTCACTCGAAAGGCGTAAGATTCTAAAATATTCATTCCTGGAAATAAATATTCTAAATTATGAGTGACAACTTGTTCTATCGGTATGCCCGTCCAGACCCCAGGCTTATTTCGATGTCTCTGTCTTAATTCTTCTGGCAAAGCTATAAAGCGTGGTAATACTTTAGGAAGCTTGACTCTGGCAAACAGTTCATTATCGATTGCGGGATCTTTTAGCACTACAGCTAAATTCAAGCTGAGATTAGAAATATAAGGAAACGGATGAGAAGGATCTACCGCCAGTGGAGTTAAAACAGGAAATATGTGTTCCTCGAAGTAATTGTTGACGTAGTTTCTTTGCTCTTGGTTGAGATCGACATAATCTAAAAAATAAACTCCCGATTTGGTTAATTCTTTTTTTAAAACCTTCTCAAAATGTCGATGCTGTTCTTCGATCATTGGAGTCAAAGTTTTACCGATCGCGTCTAGCTGTTGTTGCGGACTAAGACCGTCGGCAGAGCGTTTGCTAACATCTGCTGCTACCTGCTTTTTTAATGCTGCTACCCTGACCATAAAAAACTCATCTAAGTTCGAGCTAAAGATTGCCATAAACTTAAGGCGTTCTAATAATGGCGTACGTTTATCTAGTGCTTGGGCCAATACTCTGCGGTTAAATTCTAACCAGCTTAGTTCTCGATTAAAATAATATTGAGGATCGTTGAGATCTACTGCGCGATCGATAGATTTAGTACCAGTCATTATTTTATTACCTTACGGGGACGCTTTTAGTTTAAAAATAGCTTATAAAATTGAGGAAAGAATTACCTTGCAACAAATGTAATCGCTCGCTCTATTTAATCGATCGTAAAAATAAATTTCTTGCATATCGATTTTACTGCCCGAACCACTCTATAGCTAGTTAACTTATAGTTAATTTGATATAATAATTTTTCTTCAACTCAGAATTATAGTGAGGTAGCCCACCATTTATACGCCTCCTTTAGCTCGTTTAATCGAGCAGTTACAGCTTTTACCTGGAGTAGGGCCAAAGACCGCCCAAAGATTAGCCTTACACTTAATCAAGCGTCCTGAAAAAGAAGTCCAGGCTCTAGCCCAGGCTTTAGTAGCAGCAAAACAGCAGGTCGGTTTGTGTAAAGTATGTTTTCATCTTTCTGCCGAGCCTGTCTGTTCGATCTGTAGCAATCAAAATCGCGATCGCTCTACGGTTTGTGTCGTAGCAGATTCTCGCGATACGATCGCCTTGGAGAAAACTAGAGAATATCGTGGTTTATATCATGTTTTGGGTGGAGTAATTTCGCCTATGGATGGTATTGGTCCAGAACAACTCAATATTGAAGCTTTAGTTCGCCGAGTTACCAAAGAGCAAATTGAAGAAATCATTCTCGCCATTAGCCCTAGCGTCGAGGGAGAAACCACTACTCTTTACATTAACGGACTACTCAGACCCTTCACCAAAGTAACCAGAATTGCCTTTGGTTTGCCGATGGGGGGAGATTTAGAATATGCCGATGAAGTAACTTTAGCTAGAGCCTTAGAAGGTAGAAGAGAATTAGATTAACTGCCAAACGCTAATTAAGATTAGTTCGGGTTAAGGCGATCGATTAGTCGAGGCAGCTATCAGCCCTGCGAGTGCGATCGATAACTCGTTCCCGTTATGACTATGATATATTGATTAAGATTCGTAAAAGTTAAACAAATTGTAAACTAAACTGCCTGGCATTTGAAGGAATAAAAACTATGACTACAGACGGATGTATAAGAGTAGGACAAGAAGCACCAGATTTTACAGCAACTGCTGTTTTCGACCAAGAATTTAAAACTGTCAAACTATCTGACTATCGCGGTCAGTATGTTATCTTGTTTTTCTATCCTTTAGACTTCACTTTTGTCTGTCCTACTGAAATTATTGCTTTTAGCGAGCGTCATGGAGATTTTAAATCCATCGATACAGAAATTTTAGGGGTATCTGTAGATAGCGAATTTTCCCACTTAGCTTGGATGCAGACAGATCGTAAAGAAGGTGGAATTGGTGATATTGCCTATCCCTTAGTATCTGATATAAAAAAAGAAATTAGTACCGCTTATAATGTTTTAGATCCTGAAGCGGGAGTAGCATTACGAGGACTATTCATTATCGATAAACAAGGCACAATTCAACACGCAACCATCAATAACTTATCTTTTGGTCGTAGCGTAGATGAAACCTTACGTACTCTCAAAGCAATTCAGCACGTACAGGCAAATCCAGATGAAGTTTGTCCCGCAGGATGGGAAGAAGGCGATCGCACCATGAATCCCGATCCAGTGAAATCAAAGGCTTATTTTTCTTCCGTCGGTTAGAAATAGATTAATTTTTGCTCTAAGAGGGGAAAATTCCCCTCTTTTTTTTGTCGATAGCTGTTAGCTGTTATCTTTCATCGTTGATAGTCTCGTCGTTCACAGTCTCATCGTTCATAGTATCTTCTTCGTTCATCGCCTCATCGTTCATAGTATCTTCTTCGTTCATCGCCTCATCGTTCATAGTATCTTCTTCGTTCATCGCCTCATCGTTCATAGTATCTTCTTCGTTCATCGCCTCATCGTTCATAGTTTTATCTTTGTTGTCACCAGTCAAACAATTATGAGTTCTGAGAGTTGCTGCTGCTGCATAGTCTCTTTGTGCAGGAGTGTCAGGATCGAAGTTATCTCCTACCTCTTGAACTGGGGAAGCAACATCACAATATGCAGACATAGCCTGAATAGTTTCAGCACCCCAATGACCAGAGATGTCAGAGAAATTAGTAGGCTCTTTGTTGCTTACTAATTCTGCTGATTCACCCTGCTTCATTTTGGCAAACTTGGCAGCATTTTGTAATACGACAATCAATTCTGCTCTAGTCACAGGAGTATCGGGTTGAAAAGTACCATCGGGATAGCCTTTAACGATGTCGTTTTCTTTTGCCCACTGAACTTTAGTAGCACTCCAACGAGAAGATTCTACGTCGGGATAAGGTTGAGTTGGAACTGAAGAAGCTGGTTCGAGATTAACGCTATCAATGCTTTCTAATGCGCCATAAACCATAGAAACTAGCTGTTCTCTAGTTAAAGGCTCTGTTGGGCGAAAAGTGTTATCTTTATAGCCAGCAATAAAGCCTAACGCTACAGCATTTTCGATTTCATCTTTGTAGATATCTCTTGATATATCGCTAAAGCTACTGGCAGTAGTTCCAGCAGTATCGGGAGCAGTATCTCCAGCAGCAGCGATCGCCTGTGAATCACCGCTAAAGAAAAAGCCACCCAAAACTTTGCCTTCGTAAGCTTTTTTGGTCAATTCCCAGCCAGGTTTAAGATCGATTTTGAGATAGTCTCCATCTCCTGCTGTACCATTGGTTTGACCTACAACCGTTTTAGAACCATCATTGCGATTTTGGGCTACTAGCTGAAGCTCATCTCCTTGAGGAATCACATCGAGTCTATAATCGAGGCTGTTATCTTGTCCATCGAAACGCACCGAATAACCGTTACTATCGGTGGCACGACGACAGCTACCTGTAAAGTCAAAAGTCGTCCACAAAGGATCTACAACTGTCGGATCGGAACCTTTTAAAGCAAAGCACTCTTGTTTACCAGGAATTTGTTCTATTACCGCTAAACTATAGCCAATAGCACCAGCAGGAACCGCTACCGCAATCGCCTGGTCGTCGGGAATGGGTTCTTCTGTAAACTGAGCTAGAACAGGAAGTAAAGGAGTACTCAGAGCGATCGCCCCTGTGAAAATTGCTGCTAATTTTAATTTTTTTGCTAGTTTCATAATATCTTCTGCTGTGTGCGGTATCGATTTGATGACATCGACGCAGCATCGGGACTAAACGTCCCGATGAACGTTGATTAAAGCTCGAAATTATAGTTTCGCCCTCTAAAAGCGGAAATTATTTGGTATTAGATGTTACTGGTTAACAGTCAACAATATGATTGAATTGCTTCTTGATTAGTTCCCGTTTTAGAAATTATTTAATTATTCGATCGTATCTAACCAGCACGAAATTAATGAACTAACGGCAATAGGTGCAGTAACGGCGCGGAGAATACGATTGCCTAGAGAAACTGGCTGATAGCCATAAGCGATCGCCTTGTCTACTTCCGTTTCTGTCCAGCCTCCCTCACAGCCTGTAACAATAACTATTTCAGATAAACTTCTGTTTTGTAGGCAGTTCCAAAGGGTAGGTAAATCTCCTCGCGCCACGCAGATGTATCTATCCTGGTTTGGTATAGTGTTGTCGATCGCACGAATGAATTTAATTGGTTCGATAATTTCGGGAACAATTTGCCTTTCAGACTGTTCTGCTGCTTCTGCTGCAATTTTGCGCCAGCGTTGAAGTTTATTCGGGCTGGGTTTAAGAATCGTGCGATCGCTTATTACGGGAATAAATTTACTCACCCCTAATTCTGTACAGCAGCGGATTACCTGTTCGTAACCGTTTCCTTTGGGTAAAGCAGTAATTAAGGTCAAGGATATAGGTAGTTCTGTCTCAATGGCGATCGAGCTAATAATTTGTGCCGAACGATCCGTAATTTCTGCAAGCCAAGAATTACCCGCACCATCAAGGGCGATAAAGCGATCGCCATTGTTAAAACGCAATACTCGTAATAAATAGTGCTGTTGTTGAGCGTCTAAAGTTATTTGCTTGTGCTGTATTTGTTCTGGTGTAACTACTAAACGGTAGGTCAATGATTAGTTGTTAGTTGTTAACTGTTAACTGTTGACTGATTATAATCGCATTTTGTAATTCACAGCACAAAAATATCGGTAAAAAAAATACAGCAGAATTTATTGTCTTCTGCTGCATGAAGCTTGAATAGGAAAATGCAAGTGTAGGTGTAGGTATACGATCTTGTTCGATCTAATTATGTATTGCTATCACATTACACATTCATCTCAGCACTAAATTGTTAAAAAATCAGACTCAGTTAAAGTGGTAGTGTCTATTCCTGTAAGAGTTGCTAAGGTTTCAGATCTAAAAATAATGTCGTTATCAGCAAAAGATAAATTGCTGAAATTCAGACCATTAGATAAACCAATAACGTCAGAATCGCGAAAATCAGCGATCGTGTCGGTGCCTTCTCGTGCTGATAGTACGAAAATATCAGCTCCTCTGCTTCCTGTTAGAGTGTCATCTCCTCTGCCTCCTCTTAAAGTGTCTTCTCCTCTGCCTCCAACAAGCAGGTCATCTCCTCTACCTCCTCTTAGACTGTCATCTCCCCTGCGTCCTCTTAGAATGTCATCTCCTCTGCCTCCTCTGAGTATGTCATCTCCTACGCCTCCTGTTAGAATGTCATCTCCTCTGCCTCCTCTTAAAGTATCTTCTCCCCTGCCTCCTCTTAGACTATCTTCTCCACTGCCTCCTCTTAGACTATCTTCTCCACTGCCTCCTCTTAGACTATCTTCTCCACTGCCTCCTCTTAAAGTATCTTCTCCCCTACCTCCTCTTACAGTGTCATCTCTTCTGCCTCCTCTTACTAGGTCATCTCCCCTACTTCCTCTTAGACTGTCATCTCCTCTGCCTCCTCTTACAGTGTCATCTCCCCTGCCTCCTCTTAGAGTGTCAGAACCCTTGCCTCCTCTTAGAGTGTCAGAACCCTCGCCTCCTCTTACAGTGTCTTCTCCTCTACTTCCTCTTAGACTGTCATCTCCTATGCCTCCTCTTAGACTGTCATCTCCTATGCCTCCTCTTAGACTGTCATCTCCTATGCCTCCTCTTAGACTGTCATCTCCTCTGCTTCCTCTTAGAAAGTCATCTCCCCTGCTTCCTCTTAGTAGGTCATCTCCTCTGCTTCCTCTTAGTAGGTCATCTCCCCTGCCTCCAAGAAGCAGCGGGTCATCTCCCCTGTCTCCTCTTAGAGTGTCATCTCCTATGCCTCCTCTTAATTCATCTTCTCCATTACCTCCTTTTAGTAGGTCATCTCCCCTGTCTCCTTTAATAGTGTAATTACCATTAGTTCCACGAAGATTATCGTTACTGTTAGTACCGTTGATTAACATAAGAGCCACAAGAATAGTTTTTTGTAATTACTTCAAATTCAAAATTGAATAGACAAATTACCAGCGAGAAAATCGCAAGTGCTTGTCTTCGGTTGCACGTACAAAAGCGGTAGTTATACCCGCAGACGCATCTCTCACAACCATTGACTCTTCAATAATGAATATTTAAGATCTACATCTTTAATGCCGATTGGACTAATTTTATAACGACTCAAACCTTTACATATATGAAGATTATGTGTGTAAGTTGTAAAGATTTTGTGTCTAAATTGTAAAGTTTAATCTGGTTTTAAACTACAAAAAGACTATAAATATACTTTAATGACTACTTGCTACGACGACTACCACGATTTAGCTTAAAGTAAAAATATTAGGTTTTGAATCTATTCAAAAAGCTGTAGATTTTAGTCTTAACAAGGCTCGTAAATTGACCTATGAACTAGAAGATCGAGAGGTTGAAAATAACAGACAATTCTTTCGACTTTATTATGATTGCCTATAAAACAATGATTATTTGCTCACTATTAACGAGCAAATAATCTCAATGGACTACGAATTAGATCTAAAAGGTTTCGACGTATTTACCGAAGAAGAGCGATTGCATTTGCAAAGTATTCCTAACGGAGTCGATTCTGTAAAAAGAAATCTGAGTTTCGGTTCTTTGGGCTACGGAGTTGAAGATATTGAAGGTAATCCTATTTCTGTGCGTTAAGACGCGAACGCTAGCTTTCTGCAAAAAGAGAAAATTAAGTCCAGTTAAAAATTAAAGGAAAGCGATCGCTAATTAAAACAAAATGTTAATTTGAGCGAAACCAACAACTATGATGAATGTATTCAAATTGAGTTGATAAAATAAAACCATTATTAAAACTAGATTCAGTTTATGAAAATCTCTGTCGTTGGTATTGGTAAAGTAGGCTCGACCGTCAGCTTTGTGCTAGCCAAAGATGGCTTGGCAAGTGAACTAGTTCTCTATAACCGTACACGAGAGATTGCCAAAGCAGAAGCTATTGATATTCAACAGGCAATAGCACTAACAAATCATCGACTTCTGGTTCGAGATGGAGATCTAGAAGATACTGCCGAATCTGACATTATTGTGATTGCCGTCAGCGTTCCCATGCCCAAAGAGATGTCCAGCCGTGACGATCTTCTCTTAGGTAATACTAAGATTATGCAGTCTTTAATTCCTTCTCTTATCGAATATAGCCCCAAAGCTATTTTTATCAATATTAGTAACCCCGTTGATGCCCTGACTTATCAAATCTTACAAATTGCCAATCGACACTCCGAACAGACCAATTGGCAACGAGTAATAGGAACTGGTACTTTAATCGATTCGGCACGATTTCGCGACCTTTTAGCAACTCAATTAGGTATCCATCCCACCGATATCAATGCCTATATACTGGGGGAACATGGAGACGGGCAGTTTGCTGCACTTAGTTCTGCCATGTGTGGTGGTGAATTTATTGATGCTACCCCTTTGCGACAACAGATGGTGAAGGATGCCAAACAGTCTGCATGGACAATCTTTCAAGCCAAAGGATACACAAATTACACCGTATCTTTAGCAGTAGAACTGATTGTTCGTAGTATTGTCGAAGATTTACGACATACCTTGCCAGTATCGGTCTTAATTGATGGTTATTGCGATGTTTATAACTGCTGTCTCAGTATTCCTTGTGTTATTGGTAGTCATGGCATTCATCGTCGCCTTAAAACTCAGCTTGACGAACCAGAAACTCTATCATTCCAAAACTGCGCTCGTACCATTCAACAGCAGATTCAGTCTTGCCAGTCACAAATAGCTGATACGTATTGATATTGCGTCTCAATGCAAAGGGATGGAAAGTTAAAGCGATGCTTTCTTGCTCAGTAAACTCAACGGTAGAAAGGCGCACTGGGAAGCACTGGGAAGCACTGGGAAGCACTGGGAAGCACTGGGAAGCACTGGGAAGCACTCTTGATGCCCAGCATAAACCCAGCACAAGCATAGTTGAGGACGTTGCCTGTGGGTCACATGCGGGCAAGCCCTTTCTCGCAGGCTTCTTGAAGCAGTCGCTGCGGACGCGAAGCGTCCCAGTCGTCGTCAGACGACGATCTGCAAGTCGGCTTTTGGGCAAGAATATTCTTACCCAAAACGCGACGTAGCGTACGCGCTGCGGGGAAACCAACTCCGCATATAAACGCCTTTCCATCCTTCTGTGTTCGACCATTGCGGATGAAAAGTATAATCAGCAATAGACTCTTGAGGACGAAGATTAGAATTAGATAAAGCTAGAGATTGATTCAAGTCACCAAAGATTTTAGAATGAGAACTGACCATCCAGTACACCGAAAAAATAATTTCCCACCATCTATTAATTTGCTCAAAATTAGTAAATCGATAGTTAGTCCATCCTAGTTCTTATTTGCATTGTCGAAACCCGTATTCATGCCCTATTCTCAAGCCATATAAATTGCCAAGCTGCTGCTTCATTTTGTGACGAGTAGTTTGAATATTAGTCATCACAAGAGTCACAATATCGATCTATTATGAAAACCGTAGGTGAGCCGCGATCGCTTTAAATGTTTGAGAATCTGCAATTCTACATCCATTGCAATCTCTACCTTATCGCTTCTAAAAATTTCTTCTATTGTAATTCAAATTTCGGAAAGTGACAGAAGAGGGTTAGACAACATGAAACTAAAACTATGGCGTTCATTACTGCTAAAACTATGTTTGAGTAATGCGATCGTTTATGCTGCGCTCAAGAGTGCATCTCAAGTCACAGCACAAATTAGTCCCGATGGTACGACCAATACTAACGTTAATACTACTGATAATGTCATCAATATCGAGGGAGGGGATAGGGGGGGAGTTAATTTATTTCATAGTTTGGAAGAATTTTCTGTACCCAACGGTAGTGAAGCATTCTTTAATAATGCTAACGATATCGTAAATATCTTTTCTCGCGTTACGGGGGGAGATCTTTCTAACATCGATGGTTTGATTCGAGCAAATGGTGATGCCAGTTTATTTTTAATCAATCCTGCGGGGATTATCTTTGGGGAAGGCGCAGCTTTAGATATCGGCGGTTCTTTTTTTGCTAGTACTGCCGAAAGTATCGTGTTTACCGACAACATAGAGTTTTCGACAACTGATGCCACCGAACCACCTTTATTAACTATCAATCAGCCTTTGGGCTTGAATTTCGGTAATAACCCAGGCGATCTTGCCGTAGAAGGCAGTAATTTGCAAGTTGATAACAGCGAAACTTTGGCTTTTTTTGGCGGTAACGTCACCATTACAGGAGGACAAATCATCGCACCAGGAGCCAACATCGAACTAGGGGGATTAACCGCAGCAGGACAAATTGGCTTTACTCAATCGGAAAACACTTTTAATTCTTTCAGCTTCCCCGAAGCAATAGCTAGAGGAAATGTAACCTTAACCGACGGTGCGGAGGTAAATGTACGAGCAGCAGGTGGGGGAAGTATTGAGATAAATGCACGTAATCTCGAACTATCAGACGCGAGTAATTTGAGAACAGGAATCGCTCCAGAATCAACGTTCATCGGGACTAAACGTCCCGATGCTGCGTCGATCTCATCAGATTCAACTGAGGCACAAGCAGGAAATATTAATATTAATGCCACAGATGATATTACCTTAAATCAAGGAAGCCAAATTTCTAACAGAGTAGAAGAATCGGGAATAGGCAATGCAAGTAATATTAAAATTAATACAGATAACTTGTTCTTAAAAGATAGAGGTTTGATAACGACTAGTATTTTTGGCGAAGGAAATGCTGGGACAATTGTTATAGATGCTTCAGATACTATCTCGGTCGATGGTAAGGGTGAAAGTAGCCAATTTCCCAGTGGCATTTACAGTCGAGCAGTAGGAGTAGGTGACTCTGGGGGAATAGATATTACAACATCTAACCTCTTTGTTACCAAAGGAGGTCGAGTGAATGCCAATACTTTGGGACTAGGTAATGCAGGAGCAATTAACATTAATGCTTCAGACACCATTTCCGTCGATGGAGAAACTTCAGATGGCTTATCCAGTTTCATTGAAAGCACGGTAAAAGCAGCAGGGGTAGGTGACTCTGGGGGAATAGAGATTACGACATCTAACCTCTCTCTGACTCAGGGAGGTCGAGTCAGTGCCAGTACTTTTGGACAAGGAAATGCAGGAGAAATTACCATTGATGCTTCAGATACTATCGCCGCCGAGGGGAAAGGTAGTGAAGAATTTCCCAGTGGCATTTACAGTCGAGCAGTAGGAGTAGGTGACTCACAAGGAATAGATCTTACGACATCTAATTTCTCTCTGACTCAAGGAGGTCGAGTCAGTGCTAATACTTTGGGACAAGGAAATGCAGGAGAAATTAACATTAATGCTTCAGATACCATTTCCGTCGATGGAGAAACTCCAAATGGCTCATCTAGTTTCATTGAAACCACGGTCAAGGCAACAGGAGTAGGTGACTCTGGAGGAATAGATCTGACGACATCTAACCTCTCTCTGACCCAGGGAGGTCGAGTTAGTGCCAGTACTTTTGGACAAGGAAATGCAGGAGAAATTACCATTGATGCTTCAGATACTATCGCCGTAGAGGGGAAGGGTAGTGAAGAATTTCCCAGTGGCATTTACAGTCGAGCAGCAGGAGTAGGTGACTCTGGGGGAATAGATATTAAGACATCTAATTTCTCTCTGACCCAAGGAGGTCAAGTGAATGCCAATACTTTGGGACGAGGTAATGCAGGTGAAATTACCATTGATGCTTCAGATACTATCTCGGTCGATGGAGAAACTCCAAATGGCTCATTCAGTTTCATTGAAAGCACAGTAACGCCAACAGGAGTAGGTGACTCTGGGGGAATAGATATTACAACATCTAACCTCTTTGTTACCAAAGGAGGTCGAGTAAGTGCTAATACTTTGGGACGAGGTAATGCAGGAGAAATTAACATTAATGCTTCAGATACCATTTCCGTCGATGGAGAAACTCCAAATGGCTCATCTAGTTTCATTGAAACCACGGTCAAGGCAACAGGAGTAGGTGACTCTGGAGGAATAGATATTAAGACATCTAACCTCTCTCTGACCCAGGGAGGTCGAGTCAGTGCCAGTACTTTTGAACAAGGAAATGCAGGAGAAATTACCATTGATGCTTCAGATACTATCGCCGTAGAGGGGAAGGGTAGTGAAGAATTTCCCAGTGGCATTTACAGTCGAGCAGCAGGAGTAGGTGACTCTGGGGGAATAGATATTAAGACATCTAATTTCTCTCTGACTCAAGGAGGTCGAGTGAATGCCAATACTTTGGGACAAGGAAATGCAGGAGAAATTAACATTAATGCTTCAGATACTATCTCGGTCGATGGAGAAACTCCAAATGGCTCATCTAGTTTCATCGAAAGCACGGTCAGGGCAACGGGAGTAGGTGACTCTGGGGGAATAGATATTAAGACATCTAAGCTCTCTCTGACCCAGGGAGGTCGAGTCAGTGCCAGTACTTTTGGCGAAGGAAATGCTGGGACAGTTACCATTGATGCTTCAGGTAATATCTCCGTAGAGGGGAAGGGTAGTGAAGAATTTCCCAGTGGCATTTACAGTCGAGCAGCAGGAGTAGGTGACTCTGGGGGAATAGATATTAAGACATTTAATTTTTCTCTGACCAAAGGAGGTCGAGTCAGTGCTAATACTTTGGGACGAGGTAATGCAGGAGAAATTAACATTAATGCTTCAGACACCATTTCCGTCGATGGAGAAACTTCAGATGGCTTATCCAGTTTCATCGAAAGCACGGTCAGGGCAACGGGAGTAGGTGACTCTGGGGGAATAGAGATTACGACATCTAACCTCTCTCTGACTCAGGGAGGTCGAGTCAGTGCCAGTACTTTTGGCGAAGGAAATGCAGGTAAAATTACCATTGATGCTTCAGATACTATCTCCGCAGAGGGGAAAGGTAGTGAAGAATTTCCCAGTGGCATTTACAGTCGAGCAGTAGGAGTAGGTGACTCACAAGGAATAGAGATTACGACATTTAATTTTTCTCTGACTCAAGGAGGTCGAGTCAGTGCTAATACTTTGGGACGAGGTAATGCAGGAACAATTGTTATTGATGCTTTAGATACTATCTCGGTTGATGGAGGAGGTTTAATCCTGGCTACTACTTTTGGTCAGGGTGATGCGGGAGATTTGACTGTAACAGCATCAGAATCCATCGAATTAGTAGGTTCAGATGGAGAGGTTCCTAGTGGTTTTTTTGCTAATACGATCGAAGGTAGTGGAGACGGTGGCAACCTAACTATCGCTACCGATAAATTAATCGTTCGAGATGAAGCAGTAATAACTGCTGGTAATTTTCAACAACTTGTGGGGGATCGCGAACCTCGTCCACCAGGAACGGGTGCTGCTGGCAATCTAGAAATTAATGCAGGCTCGGTTGAGGTTGGTAATCGAGGAAAAATAACTACCGATAACGCCAACGGGATTGGTGGAAACCTAACGCTGAATGCAGATTCAATGACTCTCGAAAATGAAGCCTCTGTTTCAGCTTCAACCATTGCCGAGCAAGGTCAAGGTGGTATTGTTACCTTGGATATTGATGATAGCTTAATCTTGAGCGATCGCAGTTTGATATCGGCGAGAGCAGACAGTGGAGCTAGTGGCGGTAATATTGACCTCAAAGCTGATTTTGTAATTGCCCAACCCAATCAGAACAACGACATTATTGCTTCCGCTACCGAGGGAGCAGGAGGCGACATTAATATTACAACCAACGCTATCTTTGGACTTGAAGAAAGAAGTTCGACACCGCCAAACAATACTAATGATATCGATGCTTCTTCTGAATTTGGGTTAGATGGCACAATACAAATTAATAAACTTGAGGTTAATCCTACAGAAGCACTAGAAGAATTACCAATAGAAATAATCGACGTAACTGGCTTAGTCGAGCAAAATCTCTGTCAACAGGGACAGGGAAGTGAATTTGTGGTGACGGGAAAAGGCGGTATTGCTCCTAGTCCTACACAAGCAAGAGATGGGTCAGTTAGTGAAGTAGATTTAGTGAAGCCCGTTCCGTTTTCTGAGGTTGAAGCAGCAACACAAGAAACACGAGAAGCACAAGAAGCGAAGTCAGAAATTGTCGAGGCTCAAGGATGGGTCGTCAACGATCGCGGTATGGTAGAGTTAGTGGCAAGTAAAACCGATATTTATGGCTCTCCCACACACCCTATAGTCCAGTGCCATAAACAATAGATTAAAATGAAACTAAAACTATGGCGTTCGTTATTGTTAGGACTATGTTTGAGTAATGCGATCGTTTATGCTGCCCTCAAGAGTGCATCTCAAGTCCAAGCACAAATTAGCCCTGATGGTACGACCAATACCACCGTCAATTCTACTGATAACGGTATTATAATCGATGAAGGCGATCGCTCTGGAGATAACTTGTTTCATAGTTTCGAGCAGTTTTCAGTGCTAAACGGCAGCGAGGCTTTCTTTAATAACGTTAACGACATCGTAAATATCTTTTCTCGCGTTACAGGGGGAGATCTTTCTAACATCGATGGTTTGATTCGAGCCAATGGCGATGCCAGTTTATTTTTAATCAATCCTGCGGGGATTATCTTTGGGGAAGGCGCAGCTTTAGATATCGGCGGTTCTTTTTTTGCTAGTACTGCCGAAAGTATCGTGTTTACCGACAACATAGAGTTTTCGACAACTGATGCCACCGAACCACCTTTATTAACTATCAATCAGCCTTTGGGCTTGAATTTCGGTAATAACCCAGGCGATCTTGCCGTAGAAGGCAGTAATTTGCAAGTTGATAACAGCGAAACTTTGGCTTTTTTTGGCGGTAACGTCACCATTACAGGAGGACAAATCATCGCACCAGGAGCCAACATCGAACTAGGGGGATTAACCGCAGCAGGACAAATTGGCTTTACTCAATCGGAAAACACTTTTAATTCTTTCAGCTTCCCTGAAGCAATAGCCAGAGGAAATGTGACCTTAACCAACGGTGCGGAGGTAAATGTACAAGCAGCAGGAGGGGGAAGTATTAACGTGAATGCTCGTAATCTCGAACTATCTGGTGGCGAACTAGGTGAGAGTAATTTGAGCGCGGGAATAGCATCAGAATCGAGTTCGACTGAAGCTCAGGCAGGAGATATTACTCTCAATGCTACAAATGATATTACTGTGAACCAAGGAAGTTTTATTACCAATAATTTAGAAGAATCTGGAGTAGGTAATGCAGGTGGAATTAAAATCGTTACCAATAATCTATATCTAACACAAGGAAGTCAAATAAATAGCAGTACTTTTGGACAGGGTAATGGAGGAGCAATTACAATCGAAGCTTTAGATACTATCTTAATAGATGGGGTAGACGCAGATGGATTTAGCAGTGATATTGAGGGTGAGATAACACCACGTTCAGGCATTATCTCAATAGATGGGGAAACTGAAGCTGAAATTCCTAGTGGCATTTTTAGCCAAGTAAGACAAGGAGCAACAGGTGATGGTGGTGAGATAGATATTACTACAACTAACCTGTCTCTGAGCGCGGGAGGCAAAGTAGATGCAAGTACTTTAGGTGTTGGAGATGCAGGAGGGATTACGATTGAGGCTGCTGAGAATATTTCAGCAGATGGTGCAATTCAAGCTGAAATTATTCCTAGTGGCGTTTTTAGCCAAGTAAGACAAGGAGCAACAGGTGATGGTGGTGAGATAGATATTACTACAACTAACCTGTCTCTGAGCGCGGGAAGTCGGGTAAGCTCAACTATTTTTGGACAGGGTAATGCAGGAGCAATTACAATTAAAGCTGCTGAGAATATTTCAGCAGATGGTGCAATTCAAGGAGTTCCTGGTGGTATTTTAAGTATAGTATTAAATGGAGCAACAGGTGATGGTGGTGAGATAGATATTACTACAACTAACCTGTCTCTGATCGAGGGAAGTCAGGTAAGCACAACTACTTTTGGACAGGGTAATGGAGGAGCAATTACAATTAAAGCTGCTGAGAATATTTCAGCAGATGGTGCAGGTCAAGCTGGACTTCCTAGCGGTATTTCAAGTATAGTATTTGAGCCAGCAACAGGTGATTCAGGTGACATAGATATTACTACAGCTAACCTGTCTCTGAAACAGGGAGGTGCGGTATCTGCTAGTACTTTAGGTGTTGGAGATGGGGGGGCGATTACTATTAATGCTTCTAATACTATCTTTGCTAGCGGATCGAGCATAATATTTATTGATGGGATAAACATTCCAGCTACACCAAGTACTGGCATTTTCACTGGGGCAGCAAATAGTGGAAGAGGAAATTCGGCAGACATCAGCATTAATACCTCAAACTTGTTTCTGACAAATGGCGCGGGAATCTCAACTCAAAGTTTGGGACAGGGAAATGCGGGCAATCTCTCGATTCAAGCTGACACTATAGCTTTGTCAAACGGAGCAGCTTTATTTGCCTCGACTCCTGTGGGTGCCGGAGGTAATATTAATCTGCAAATTGCTGATAATTTAACCTTACAAGATAACAGCACTATTTCCGCTCAAGCTTTAGAAAACGCTAATGGCGGTAATATCGAGATCGAAGCTGATTTTGTAATTGCTCAACCCAACCAGAACAACGACATCATTGCCTCTGCTGCTGCCGAGGGAACGGGAGGCAATATTAATATTACGACCAACGCTATATTTGGACTCGAATCAAGAAGTTCGACACCGCCAAACAATACTAATGATATTGATGCTTCTTCTGAATTTGGGTTAGATGGCACAATACAAATTAATGAACTTGAGGTTAACCCCACAGAAGCATTAGAAGAATTACCCGTAGAAGTAATTGATGTGACTGGGTTAGTAGCGCAAAATCTCTGTCAACAGGGACAAGGAAGTGAATTTGTGATAACGGGAAAAGGCGGTACTGCTCCTAGTCCTACACAAGCCAGAGATGGGTCGGTTAGTGAAGTAGATTTAGTTGAGCCTGTTCCGTTTTTTGGTACAGTTTTAAAAGATACCTATAGCGAAGTGTCTCCCTTTAGGGATACACCAAGTACCGCTTCGCATAAAGATGCAGAGGGAAAAGAAATTGTCGAGGCAAAAGGATGGGTCGTCAACGATCGCGGTATGGTAGAGTTAGTGGCAAGTAAGACCGATGTAGATAGTTCGACCGCACAGCCTAAAAGTACCCAAGTCTGCCATCAGTAATACACAACACGAAATCGCTCTTAGACAAATATTTGATAATTTTTTTGGCACTTGTTTTTGCAATATCTATAGCTACAAAAGCTGTTGCTAAATCTGTTCGAGTTCAAAGCGATACTATTCAATTAATCGAGCAAGCCGAACAGTTATATCGAGCCGAACAATATGTAAAAGCGGGTCAAGTTTGGCAGCAAGCAATTACGACTTTTAAGCAACAGTCAGATGTTCTCAATCAGGCTATGGCATTAAGTAACTTAGCTCTGACCCAACAGAAATTAGGCAGTTTAATTGCAGCCGAAAAATCTATTGTCTCTAGTTTGGAGTTACTTCAAACCCAATCGATCGCACCAGCACAGCAGCGTATTTTGGCAAATAGTTTAGATGTCAAAGGTAGTATAGCGCGATCGCTAGGAAAATCTAAACTAGCCGTTGAAACCTGGCAGCAAGCACAAGTAATCTATCGAGAATTAAATGAAGAACGGGCGATAATTCAAACTACCAGCGTATACAACGGGCGGACGGGATTGGGTTGCAGCACGGGATCTTGTTAACGCACATCTGTTGGCTATGGACAAAGGACGTTCTGGGCAAGCCTACACAATCAGTAGCGAGTTTTTGACCGCGGAGCACCGTCGTTTGCGGGGCTAACGCCCCATCGTCTCGCAAAGCGAGACTGTCAAAGCTTCGCTTTGTGCAGTCCGCGTCGCCCGCCAGTCGTCTCCCCACAAAGGCGATTCGGTTTGCCGCATGTCGTTTATGACGGACATGGCGGTGCCTGCGTTGACCGTACCACAGATTATGAAGTTGTTTGAAAAGGTAACAGGAAAACCTCGCCCAATGGTGTGTTTACCCGCATCAATGATGGCAAGTGTAGCGAGAGTTGCCGACGTTATCATGCCGTAATTTATTCCCGCCGAACAAAGGTATTTAACATCTGGAGCAATCGAGTTAGTACGGATGAATCAAAGAGCGGACTGGAGTAAAGCGAAGCAAGAACTGAGGTATCAGCCAACCTTATCGATCGAGCAGGCTGTTGTTGAAGCCTATACAGATTTTGTCGCCAGAGGTGCGATCGCCCGATCTAAAGTTATTGTCTTTGAGGCTATGCCTTCGCGATCGAGAAAGTAGTAAAAATAATAAATTATAAAGCATTACAACAAGCTATGTCTGAATTGCACTTACTCGAAACTGCGTAACGTCAGATAAATAACTGAGTTTTTCCCCTATTATCAAGCGATTATTAATTATACGATAGCGATCGAGATTGGCAAATCAATCGAGGCTTACCGCTTTGAAATGAGCGTGCAGTATTGAAATGCAATCTATCTAAGAATCGGCAAGCTCGTTCGATATAGGTTTATTTATCAATAAAACAAAAAGAAAATATTATGAATAACTATGACTATATAGTAATTGGTGCGGGTTCGGCAGGTTGCGTAGTTGCCAACCGTCTAACCCAAGACCCCGAAACAACCGTCCTATTAGTCGAAGCAGGCAACCCCGATACTAAACCAGAAATTCAAATCCCATTAGAATGTACGAAACTGCCTGGCACAGAAGTAGATTGGGGCTATTTCTCCGAACCAGAACCATATCTTAACGATCGCCAAATCTTTTGTCCTCGTGGCAAAGTTTTGGGGGGTAGCAGTGCGATTAATTTCTTGCTTTATACAAGGGGCAATCATGACGATTACGATCGCTGGCAGGAATTGGGAAATATTGGGTGGAGTTATCGAGATTTACTGCCTTATTTTAAAAAATCCGAACACCAGCAACGTGGTGCTTGCGGGTATCACGGCGTAGATGGGGAGTTAAGCGTTACCGATATCCTCGACCCCGCTCCAATTTCACAACGATTTATCGACGCAGCAGTAGCATTAGGCTACGATCGCAATCCCGATTTTAACGGTACAAAACAAGAGGGTGCGGGATATTTTCAGTTTACCGTCAAGGAGGGGAAAAGACACAGCGCAGCAGCAGCATTTCTCTTACCCATTCTCGATCGCCCCAATCTGACGACGATAACAGGAGCTTTGGTAACTAGGTTATTGTTTGAGGATACTCGTACTGTTGGGGTGGAATATCTGCAAGAGGGAACGCTGCACCAAGCTTGGGTTAACTCCGAAGTTATTTTAAGTGCTGGTGGGTTCAATTCGCCTAAGCTGCTGATGCTTTCAGGCATTGGCGATAAACAACACTTGGAAAGCTTAGATATTCCAGTCGTCGTTGATTTACCTGGAGTCGGTCAAAACCTACAAGACCATATTCTCGTTCCACTAGCTTACGAAGCAACTCAGGATCTAAAGACGAAAACCACCAGTAATGGCATTGCTGAAGCTGGATTGTTTATGCACAGTAAGAACAATTTAGAAACCGCACCAGATTTAGAGCTAGTCTTCGGTCCGAGCCTCTTGTCGCCTCCTGGCGATCCCAACTCTAGGTTGGGTTTTTCGGGTGTAGTGATTTTAAACCATCCTGACAACATTGGCAGTGTCAGTTTACGCTCGCCCGATCCTCAAGATACACCAATGATTCGGCTGAATTTTCTGCAAAATCATTCTGACGTGCAAAAGCTGATTGAAGGAATCAAATTACTGCGTCAGTTATTTAATAGTAGTGATTTTGATGAGTTTCGAGGTAGGGAAGTTGCCCCTGGCGACGAGATAACTAGTGATGAAGCAGTAGAAGCTTACATTCGCCAAACTTGCACTAGCGTATACCATCCCGTCGGCACTTGTAAAATGGGAGTCGATCCTATGGCGGTAGTAGACCCCGAATTAAAGGTACGTGGAGTTGAAGGACTGCGCGTCGTCGATGCTTCAATTATGCCTACCCGAATTACGGGACATACGAACGCTCCTGTAATTGCGATCGCCGAAAAAGCAGCAGGCCTAATCAAAACCACAGGTGGCATTTTAGAGCGAACAAAGATAACTACTGCTAACTCGAATACTTAATCTTGCACTAGCGACGACGAGGCAAAATCTAACAACCAACAACTAACAACTAAAAAATTGGAGGTATCTTTTGAAACTTAGCGATCGCCCAATGAGACTAACAAAATCTCTCAATACCTGGGATATTTTTATTGCTGGGGTGGCGGGAATTCTAGTTACCAGCACTTTAATCGGCGATACGATCGGTTATTTCACTTTAGGAATTGGGTTTGCGATCGCAATTACGCTGGCATTCATCGTCAATTTATTGTTGGGAATCTCAGCAGCCGATCTCAGCGTTGCCTATCCTAAATCTGGTGGACTATACGACTTTGCTAAAGGAATTTTTGGGGGTCGGTTGGGAAGATTCTTGGGTGTGTTTCTCGGACTGACTTTTTATGGAATGCTCGCCTTTGCCGTATCGGGAGAAACGACAGCAGGGGCTTTGGGGTTACGCGCTCTATTTCGTTCTAATTTGCCGATCGAGTTCTTCGTTATGGCGATCGGCATTCTAGCAGTTGTTCCTAATATTTTTGGCTTGAAAACAGCTTCTTGGGTTAATGGGATTTTGCTTGTTTTCATGTTGGGCATTCGATGGCTGTTTGGAATTGTGGGCTTTTTAGGGTTGGGTGGGACTGGAACTTGGTCTTTTGCCAACCTCACTCAAGGAGCTTCTTTGGATTGGTTCGGAGAAGGAGGCATTATCACGGGCGGGATTGCCCTGGCGTTCTGGGCTTTGGTCGGAATTGAATTTGTCTGTTTTCTGGCTGAAGAAGTAGATCGACCTGAGAAAGCTTTACCTAAAGGAATTATTCTCAGTCTATTCGTTATTTTGGTCACTTCGTTAGTGATGGGCTTAGGAATCACAGGTACTCAATCCCTGTCCACTTGGCAGACATTAATAGCGAGTGAGATCGCTTGTGCTGGGGATTGTCCTCAATTAGCAGTGGGCGATGCCATGCTAGGAGACACGGGCTATAGTTTGATGGCACTAGCAAGCGTAACGTCAACCTGGAGCAGCCTAATCGTTGCCTATTCAGCAATGCCACGAATTCTTTACAGTATTGCTCGCAACGGTGATTTTGGAGCTTTGTCTAATTTCTTCAGCAAACTTAATCCTAAATACAGCACCCCAGTGATGGCGACTCTTTTTACCTTTGTTCTTTATTGTGTGCTGGCACTCAGTAGTGGAGAAGTTGTTGTGTGGATTTATTCTGCTGCTTATCTTTGGGCGGTTCTTTACGTCGTATTTCACATACTTGCACTACTAAATCGCCGACTAAAACCTGAGACTTTGCAAACCTTTCCAGGCTGGTGGTTTCAACCAATGGCTATTTCAGGAATTGTTCTAACGACACTCAGCATCTATTATGCATTTGCTGGAAGTCATGTGGAGTTTGGCGGACGCGCCTTGTTAGTTATCTTGGTAGCGTTAGGGGCTGCCATTTTCTCTTTTATAATATAGCTGCAATTTAAAAACTTATCCCTATTTATTTAGTAACCACAAATAAGGGATAAACTCAGGGATTTTTGACTTTATTGTTGTTTAATTATCGGACAAATGTAAGATTAAGATTACCAAAAACTAAATGTAAGATTCGCTGGACAGATACGATCGAGTACAAGATGATTCGTGATTTGTCTAATACTCAGACCCTTAGCCAAACTTCAATTTACTCCAGCTCAAAGTCTTTTACCGCAGGTTTTTAGGTTTAAAGCCTCGCACAAAGAGTGCGATTGTGACTTGGGGCCAATCGGCCGATCGGCCGATCAAAAACAATTAACTGTAACTCCCTACCTCCCTACCTCCTAAGTCTCCCTACTTCCCTAATTCCCTAGAATCACCGTTCATTTATGACGGTGAGCCGTCAACTTCTTTGTACAAATCATCTCTTAGTACTACAGAAAAGTTCTGAAAATATTAATTTTATTGGTAAATGTTTCTCCCAATTTAAGTATTAATGATTCTGTTTTTACTTTTGTTGAAGAATATTTTTGGAACAAATAACTATTAGAAGCGAGGTATATATCATGAGTCGAAAACTACCATCAACTCCAACTAAAGAGAAATCCGATTTTGAGGCTTCATCAACGAATTCAGGCAGGATCGCCAGTTTTTTCCAGTTTGAAGAATTAGGAACTAATTTTCGTACCGAAGTCCTGGCAGGAGTAACAACTTTTGCAACCATGGCATATATTTTGGCAGTAAACCCTTCTATTCTGTCTAATGCGATCTTTCTACAAGAGTCTGGAGATTTATTTGGCGAATTGGTATTTGCTACAGCTGTTTCGGCTGCTGTCTCGACTCTCATTATGGGACTTTATGCCAAGTACCCTTTCGCCCTAGCACCTGGCATGGGAATTAATACTTATTTTGCCTTTTCAGTAGTCTTAGGTTTAGGAATCGAATGGCGCGTAGCTTTAGCTGCGGTATTTATTGAAGGATTAATTTTTATTCTCATGTCTCTTTCTAAAATGCGTAGTCAAATCGTGGCTGCTATCCCTGACTGTCTCAAACACGCTACCGCCTCTGGTATTGGTTTGTTTATTGCCTATATTGCCCTAACTAGCAATTCGGGAATCATTGTCACTAGCGAAACCACCACCACGACTTTAGGTAATCTAGCCGATCCCAACACCTTAATGGCGATCGCGGGAATTCTGATTACGGCTGCTTTTGTGGCGCGTAGAATTAGGGGTGCGTTACTAATTGGAATTTTTACCACAGCTTTGTTAGGTTGGATTTTGGGTATTGCGGATTGGCCACAGGGTATTGTCGGCTTTCCTGCCTTCCCCGTACACATTGCAGGACAGGCTTTTGTGGGACTATCAAAAGTATTTGATAATAATGTTTGGAATTTGCTAGGGGTACTGTTTGTCCTTCTATTCGTCAACATTTTTGATACGGTAGGAGTGCTTACAGGAATAGGTGTTAAAGCAGGTTTTGCAGATGACAAAGGAGAATTACCCCGTGCCAGCAAAGCATTTATGGCAAATGCTATTAGTACTACTGCTGGGGCAGCTTTGGGAACATCTACGGTAGTTACCTCGATCGAATCGGCTGCGGGATTATCCGAAGGTGGACGCAGTGGCTTTACAGCGGTGGTTACTTCAGTTTTACT
Organism: Waterburya sp.; assembly: GCA_965214815.1. GTDB lineage: Bacteria > Cyanobacteriota > Cyanobacteriia > Cyanobacteriales > Xenococcaceae > Waterburya. Next base: position 3,552,938 of record CBDCCL010000002.1, on the reverse strand, counting down.
TGCTTTAGCAATCTTTTTCACGCCTTTGCTTTCAGCTATTCCTCCCTTTGCCACCGCACCAGTACTATTAATTGTGGGAGTTCTGATGGCAGGTAGCATTACCAAAATTAACTGGGACGATCCAGCCGAGTCAATACCATCTTTTTTAACCATTTTATTTATTCCTTTCAGTTTCTCCATCGCCGAAGGGTTAGCTGTAGGTTTTATTAGCTATCCTATACTAAAAGCGGTTCAGGGTAAGGCACACGAAACAGATATTACCGTCTGGATTTTGGCAGCAGTATTTTTACTCAGGTTTGTCTTTCTTGGTTTGGAGATAGGTGCATGAACTACTCCAATCTGCTTCGCTGAGATTGGAGTTTCCAAAACCCAGGTCAACTCAGAGACGGTTTTATTCGTCCTCGGAGATTGGCACTTCACAGGTCAATGCCTCCGCAGCCTGGAGGCTGCCGACGTTCCGAAGGAACGGCGAGACGCTCCAGCGTCTGCAAGCTATCTCTTGGTCTTACTCATCCTCAGTACCCAGAACCGTATGGAACAGACGGTTTATATTTGATTTGTTCACTCTTGTACTTAGTTACAAATATCGAACCAGTGGTACGCATCGAGGCTTTTGGACTAACTAAAAGGCTACTGAGACATTTATTACAACGGATAGTTCGGCAGCAGCACCGCAGGGCGTACGCGCCCAGGTCGTCGTCTTCGACGACTTTGCCTGCTTCGCAGGCTGCTCTAAATCATCCCCGCTTTGACTTATGAGCATAATACAACGGCTAGAACCATTAGTTTATAAAGATTTCATGAATTTATTATTAAGTAGTTTATTAACGCGCAAAGCGCGGGGCTATCCATCCCCATCCTTCTAAAAGGTGGAAATGGATAGCCCATTTTGTTAAAATTTAAAGGTGGTTCTAAGCACGCCAACAACAACATCATCATTGTTATCGTTATGGTCTGGGGCAGTCAGCCATATTACACCAGGGGTGATGACAATATTGTCAGAGACATTTAGAATATAAAACAGAGCTTCTAACTTAGTAATTTATCCATTAAAATAGTACCCGTATGTCCCTCGATTGAAGCAAATACTTTCTGACCTTGGTAGGTAAATTGCTGATAATTAATTTGATGACGAGGTGTGAAACCAAGCTTACCAAAAACGTGCTGCGAAATAGAATTGGCAGCCTCGGTAAAAGCATAGGTGAATCCCTTCTCAATTCCATGGTTTAGACATACTTCAATCGAGTTTTGGGCAATTTTTCTTCTTTGATACTCAGGAGATACCCCCAGCATATGAATATATAAATATTCTCCCACTCGAATTTGTTTGTCATGTTTGTATTGGTCTTCTAAATTTTCTAAAAGTTCTATAATTGGCTCAAATTTATTACTAAGGTGTTGGCTATTTTCTGAAGTGAGGGGAGAATCTGAAGCAAAATCAACCGCCAGAACTACACCTACTACCTGGTCGGTTAATTTATCCTTCGTGACAACCGTTAACTGTTGTTTATGAACCCATTTGCCTATTAGTTTGACGTAATCGGCAAGCTCGTTTATAGATAATTGTTGTGCGATCGCCATAGGATCGGAATTAGTAAAAGCTTTTGCCATTACATCAGCCACGCGATCGAGATCCTTCGAGTCAAAAATTTCGTAGCTTAGTGTTTCTGTCTCCGATAGTTTCATTTCTATAACTTTGAGAAATTGTTTGTAAATACATTAAGTAGTTAACGTGAGTTCGGGATAAAAAAAATTAGCGGTTTGACATTTTTACCTCTCCAGAACCAAACAACTAGAACGCATAGCAATAAAACCCCTCTGTCTTTCTTTCTCTGTGTTCTCCGTGCCTCCGTGGTTTATTAAAAAAAGGATTAATTGGCAACGAAGTAATAGGAGTTTTGGCTTATCCCGAACTCACGTCAGTTAGTTATCGTTTTGCAGAAGCCAACCAAAATTCCTAAATTATTTGAGCAAACTCGATAGTTCAGAACACTTAACCAGGAAGTTTAATTGGCTTTGTCACGTTAAGTTTGTCTAATTTGTTGACAATAAAGCCTTTAACTTCTTCCGCATCAAAATCCCTGGTTTGTCCGTCATCATGTGTTGTTCGTATTTTAAATCCAACGGCACATCATAGTCGGTAGTCTCTAGTATCGCTTTGTCTTCTAACGATATAGCGCGCTCGAATGCAGCTACATCTTCGGCTTTAGCTTCGGCTTCGGTATCGTTTCGCAAACAAAACTGAACTATTTGGCAAGAAGAATCGTTAATTGGCGTAGTAGTGTTAACGAGAATATGCACTAATCCATCGGGATAATTGATGCGTAATTTGTTGGTAAAGGGCAAATACCAATCGAGGTCTAAACTTATGGTAGTTATCTCTTTATCCATTTTGAGATCCTGCTGTTCGGGATTAACTATGTCCATACTTGCCGTACCCGTAAGTCCGTAGTCGGTTTCCGTAACTTCCACAGCATGGGGAATAGGATGATCTTCGCTACCAAAAGTAGCAGCGTGAACGAAGGTAGGATGTGCTAAATCGAACTCGTTTTCCATCACCCTCAATCCCGCGCAATGCCAAGTATCATATAATAGAGGAATTAAACGAAAATTGCGATCGCTTGCTTCTGGTATGTCGGGAATTTCATTTAACGGTTCGCCCAAACATACCCAGATGTATCCGTAACGTTCTTGAGCTAAATAGGTATTTATTTGATAAGTTTTTGGTATCTGGCTATTGTCTTCTAATTGAGGAACTTCTACGCAAGTTCCTTCACCGTTGAATCTCCAGCCATGATAGGGACAGACAATATTACCCTCAATTACTTGTCCCTTTGATAATTGCACCGAACGATGACAACAGCGATCTATTGCTACTACCGCTTCACCAGAATCGTCCAACCACAAAACCAGCTTTTGCCCTAATAATTCAAAGCTTTGGGGTTGTTCTGACATTTGAGAGATCGGCATCACGGGATACCAAAACTGTTTTAATACTTCTTCTTTTGTGACTAACATAAAGATACCAAATGGGTTGTATAGATTATTTAAAATTTAAAGGTGGTTCTAACCACGCCAACAACAACATCATCATTGTCATCGTTATGGTCTGGGGCAGTCAGCCATATTACACCAGGGGTGATGGCAATATTGTCAGAAACAGCTAGTTGATATAGTGCCTCTATGTGCAAAGATGTATCGGAGTCGGTACTGTCTCGATCTTCCAAGTCAATCCCTTCGGAACTAGTGACTTTTGGCTCTACACCGACAATAATTCCTGCCAGACTGCCTTCGGTAATTAGATCTGTAACTGCTAGAGTTACTGCCCCCGTCCAAGTATCTAAACTACCACCGTCAAACTGTCCATCTAAAACAGAGACGTTGGTATAGGTTCCCCAACCGCCGAGAATCAGGCGATCGCTAATAGACCAAGAAAAATCGACTCCGATCGCGTCACTATTAATTGGTGCTGCCTCACCAAAGTTAATTGCCGTAAAAAAGCGAAAATTGGCTAAAGTACTACCAGAAAATGGTTCGCTGTTGTAACCATGTACGTATGCTAGAGCAAACTTAAGCTTGTCGCTGGGTTGAATCAGAACCTGTGCTAAAGAGGCAAAATCACTAGCGAATATACCATTGCCAGAGGATGGGTCGGCAAAACTCTCCTGAGATACTAAATAGCCTCCAGCGATCTGAACCAGATCGCTAAAACTGTGAGTGACACCAATCCCCGCACCAAAAGTAGTATTGTAAATTGGATTACGAGTGCCAAAATAAGATAATGCCCCGCTAGCGCCATCGCCATCAAAGACAGTTACCGTATCCGCATAGTTAGGGAAAGTACCGTTGACTCCCTGTAGCACGACTTGGGTTCGTTCGCCGATGGGGAAATAATAAGTTAACCAGCCTATTTCAACATCGTTTTCATTATCTAACTCAAAGCCTAATGCTCCTTCTAGATAATCAAAACGAGCAGCAGTGTTAGAAGCTTCTAATTCGACCCATAGTTGGTCTTCCCCCGTGAAGCTGGCTAGAAAGTCCAGTCGGATGCGGTTGGTAAAAGTAACGGTGCGCGGAATTTCCTCTCCATCGGGATTATTGCCCGTAGCAACTCCTGCTATAGCAGTTACTACTTCTGCAAATAGTTTGCTGGTGGTAGAAAATTGGTCATCTTCCAAATCTGCGATCGTATTTTCAATATTGCTGACTTGTGAATTGATGTTTTCCAACTCGATCGCAAAATCCTTGGATAAACGCTCTATCGTCGAAATGTCTTCTACACTGACAGAATCTGAGTCGGCAATTAGACGCTCGATCTGATTCAAGCAAGAGTTCAATCCCGCAGCAAATTCGTAGCGGGTCAAAACGCGATCGCCACGATAGGTTCTGTCAGGATAACCAGAAATGCATCCATAACGATCTACGAGACTCCTCAAGGCTTCATAAGCCCAATCATCGGGTCTCACGTCCTTTAACTCTCGAACATTTACTAACTGTGCCAACTGCTGTTTGTTTTTCTGCCCATTCATGGCTGAACTTGGTAGAAAATCTAATTTAATTTGTTTGGCAGTATATTGGCGATCGCGGTTAGGTTTATATTCTGCTGCTATATTATTATTTATAGTCAATCCTTTACTGTTTTCCGCCAAAACTCTATTGGGTATGCTTACTAGCATTATTAAACCAATAAATACTATTTTGGGTAATTTCGCAATATTTATTTCGTATAAATCAATCATTTTTCCACACACCAATCCTTCAGTTACTCCCAAACAAATCAGTAATTAATTATTAGTATCAATTAGATAGAGTTATTAACTCTACTTAATTGGGGACACAGTAAAACTGTAGGGTCTTATACCCAACTGTTTTTAGCACTCTTTCTTAAACTAACGACTAAAAACTATAGCGAAGTGTATCCCTTCTCAATTCCATGGTTTAGACATACTTCGAGCGAGTTTTGGGCAATTTTTCTTCTTTGATACTCAGGAGATACCGCCAGCATATGAATATATAAATATTCTCCCGCTCGAATTTGTTTGTCATGTTTGTATTGGGCTTCTAAACTTTCTAAAAGTTCTATAATTGGCTCAAATTTATTACTAAGGTGTTGGCTATTTTCTGAAGTGAGGGGAAAATTTGAAGCAAAATCGCTAGCCAGAACCACACCTGCTACCTCGTCGGTCGATCGATTCTTCGTGACCACTGTTAACTGTTGTTTATGAACCCATTCACTAAGCATTTTAACGTAATCGGCAAGCTCGTTTACAGACCATTGTTGCGCGATCGCCATAGGATCGGTAGGATCGGAATTAATAAAAGCTTCTGCAACTGCATCAGCCACGCGATCGAGATCCTTCGAGTTGTAAATTTCGTAGCTTAATGTTTCTGTTTCAGATATTTTCATTTCTATTGACTCCAATTAATTTCGCCCAGCTTGAATTGTTGAGAGTAGCATCTATTTTGCAGTACGTAGTTGATAAATAATAGGGGAAAAACTCAGGTATTTTTATGTATCGAGTAGTAATGAAAGAGTTTTGGTAGTCCTAAAGAAGTAAGAAAAAATTACTTCTATACCAGGAATTCTTAAAGATGGGCGATCGAGGGAGTAGAAGTAGAGAACAATGAAATATAAGTAGGTGGACACAATAAACTACAGTAATTAAAAGTAGTTACTAAAAGATTGATTAATGACAATGAGTAGATTTATCAGAACTATTAATTTTGAAATTCAAAAGTTATTAGAGCGAATTTACAGTCACAGTCGTCATCATCAAGTACGTCAACGTTCTCACTGTTTGCTCCTCAAAAATCAAGGAGTAAAACTCAAGCAATTAAGAAGCATATTTCAAGTGAGCGAAAAAACTTTATACAACTGGTTTAATGCCTGGGAGTCTAAAGGGTTAGTTAGACTTTACAATTTCTCCCTATTCATGCAAGAGGTCTAATGTTGAATATTAAATGTTGACTGATATATCTACCAGTGAATTTGACTGAGAATATAGCGCAGGCGATCGTAATCATCTTTTAGTAAAGTGCTGAGAGTTCTACCCACATTAACTAGCCAGTCGCGGTTTGCCTGACGTTGATGATAGACATCTCTTACTGAAGCTGCGACTAAAGACTCTACTGGTATATCTTTTGCCGATAATAGGGTTCTCAGAAAGTCTAGTTTCTCGGTAAAGTGAACTACTTCTTCTGTATCACAGCGATATACCGACTGATGAATTTGAGGTGGACGAGGGGGTAAATATTGGTATACCTGACCTCGATCGCTACTGCTACCATTCAAATTATTAGAAGTTTCAAAACCGACAATAGCTGCTTTGAATTCGGTTTTGAGCATGGCAAATATTTGTGGCTGCTGTTCTCGTAATTCTTCTAAAGATAACCCCAAAGCCCTAGCCCGATGGACGGAATCGATTGGACTAGTAGTAACGTAGGTAACTACAGCATAAATCTTGTTACCAGATTCTTCATCAAAAGCCTTGATCCAGCTACCAAAGGGAGGCATGACAGGAAATTTAAGATCTTCTGGTTCTAAACACTGGGCTAAGTATTGGGTAGTAGAAGTTTCGATCACCTCTCCTATATGGTTGGGGTTGCGATCGTCAATCGTATATTGAGGTAGAGGAAGGCGCATATCAAAGGATGAAGGATGAAGGATGAAGGATAAGGAATAAAATCGACTAGTTACTATGAGTTATCCTTATCCTGGATATGTTAGAGCTATTTTTTCTTTTTAGTGAGATCTACGGCCTCTAATTCAGATAAGTTGAAGGTAACTAGCTTATCCCAGTTTCCTCCTTCAAACAGCACCGCTACTCTACCATCGTCTATACGCTGTACCAAGCCTTGAAAGTTGTAGTAGGTATCGTCTGAGTTAATAACTTTTACAGTTGCACCAGGTAAAATAATCATCTTGTTAAATGCGATCGCTACGCTGCGTTGATAATTTACTTTACTTAGCTTACCAAGTACCAGACAAATTGAAGACGATTACTCTCGAATTGCGTCTAATATTTCATCCGCTGTCGGATTATAGTTAGGTTCTGATAGCTGTATATTCTCCTTCCAAATATAGTATACGTATTGTAATGTTCCCTCGTGATGACTCCAACAACCCGTATAGTCGGTAAAATTTAGTTTAACAAGCAACCATTCGGGTTGAGGTGAATCTAATGGTTTGGTGGCAAAGATAAAGCCCGCTTCGTTATCTCGATATTCATATAATTCTAAAGAGTATAAAGAACCCTGCCAGCCATATTCTCCTGAAATTGTCGCTTCTATTGCTGCTCTTTCTGTATCATTTTGAGGGGTAAATATAAATGCTTTTTTTGGTTTTGCAGTATAAATCATCGGCGACCAACTAAATTGATTTAACATAAATTCTGATAATTTGTGCAACGCTTGTTTATCGGTAGTCATTAACCAAACTTCAGATTTTTCTTGATTGCTAATCGTCCATTTAATTCGATCTCCAAATTTATATGCTACTGCTGCAAAAGCGTTATCCTCAGCTAATCGGCGATCGATTCCTACATAGCCTTGCTGTAATAATTCATCGATAGTTTTTGGCGAGGGAAAAGGTTTTTTATAGGTAAAGTCATAATGTATTGGTCTGGGTTTAATAATAGATTTAGTATCAGCTTTATCTAGCCTGCGCTTGTTTACTTTACTATTATTCATAATAAATATTACTTTTTAAAAACTATAGATATATTGTTCCCTAAAATAAATTAAATATCTAATTATCTCTAAAAAACATAATTTACTTTAATTTAATACAATAAAACGGCTGGCAGCATCAGCATTGTCAAGTTTAAAACACTATATTTTATATTTATATATTCTGCATTTACCATACAAATTTAAATTAGCAAAGTAACAAAAACAAAATACGCCAAAACTATAGATTACGTTAGAAATATTTAGCTGTATAAAAAAGCGATCGCTTCTCGACATTTATTCGTCAAAATCCTCTATAAATGAAAAAAATTAAACATTTGTAATCGGAAAAACCAAAAAAGCCCGATCGATTGTCCTGTAAGTAGATAAAATAGGTTCTGTGCCACTAGTCTAAATTTATCTATGTCCGATATCGAGTCTATCCCTTTTAGTGCCGAAGAAATCGCCTCAGAAGGTATCAAACCAGAAGAATACCAAGAAATTGTTAATCGTTTGGGTCGCCATCCTAACAAAGCGGAATTGGGAATGTTTGGGGTGATGTGGTCGGAACACTGCTGTTATAAAAATTCTCGACCTTTATTGAGTCAGTTTCCCACTACGGGGGAACGAGTTTTAGTCGGTCCGGGGGAAAATGCAGGAGTAGTAGATTTAGGTAACGGTCTACGGTTGGCTTTTAAAATCGAATCCCATAATCATCCTTCAGCGGTAGAGCCTTTTCAGGGTGCAGCTACAGGGGTAGGGGGCATTCTTAGAGATATCTTTACTATGGGGGCGCGTCCGGTTGCCATACTTAACTCTTTACGCTTTGGCAATTTGTCAGACGCTCGCACCCGCCGTATATTTCAGGGTGTAGTTGAAGGTATATCTCATTATGGTAACTGCATTGGCGTACCGACAGTAGCGGGAGAGATTTATTTTGATAGAGCCTATACGGGCAATCCTTTAGTCAACGCTATGGCATTGGGCTTGATGGAAACCGAGGAGATTGTCAAGTCTGGTGCATCTGGTATTGGCAACCCCGTATTGTATGTCGGCTCGACGACTGGCAGAGACGGTATGGGTGGAGCGAGTTTTGCTAGTGCCGAATTAACCGATGATTCGATGGACGATCGCCCTGCGGTACAGGTTGGCGATCCTTTTTTGGAGAAGTCCTTAGTCGAAGCCTGCTTAGAAGCTTTTAAAACAGGTGCGGTAGTGGCAGCACAAGATATGGGTGCAGCGGGATTGACCTGTTCGACTTCAGAAATGGCAGATAAAGGCGGAGTGGGTATCGAACTGAATTTAGATTTAATACCCGCTAGAGAAACGGGCATGACTCCCTATGAATATCTACTCTCAGAATCTCAAGAGAGGATGTTGTTTGTGGCACAAAAAGGCAGAGAACAAGAGTTAATCGATATTTTCCACAAATGGGAACTTCAAGCGGTAGTTGCAGGTTCGGTAATCGAAGAACCAGTAGTGAGAATTTTGTATCGGGGTGATGTTGCAGCACAAGTGACGGCTACAGCCTTAGCGGATGATACGCCGATCTATCATCGCGAACTGTTAAGCGAACCCCCTGCTTATGCTAAAGAAGCTGCTCGCTGGACGACAGACAGTTTACCCGGCTGTGATTATCAAGGTATAGATGTCCGAGGCACTTACAAAACCTGGAACGAAATTTTATTGCAGCTATTAGACACACCAACCATTGCTTCTAAGCAGTGGGTATACCGTCAATACGACCATCAGGTACAAAATAATACGATTTTATTGCCAGGTGGGGCAGATGCTGCGGTAGTTAGAGTGCGTCCCATCGATGCTAAACCAGGAGACTGCACTATTGGAGTAGCAGCAACCACAGATTGTAATCCGCGCTATGTCTATCTCGATCCTTACGAGGGGGCAAAAGCAGCCGTAGCCGAAGCAGCCCGTAACCTAAGCTGTGTGGGGGCAGAACCATTAGCGGTTACAGATAATCTTAACTTTGGTAGTCCTGAAAAGCCCGTAGGCTACTGGCAGCTAGCAAATGCCTGTAAGGGTATTGCCGATGCCTGTCGAGTTATGTCTACTCCCGTTACGGGGGGGAATGTTTCTCTGTATAACGAGACTTTGGATTCACAGGGTAATCCACAACCCATTTATCCGACTCCTGTAATCGGTATGGTGGGCTTAGTTCCCGACATTACTAAAATTTGCGGACAGTCTTGGGTAAACCAGGGAGATCTTATTTATCTATTGGGTAATTCTCAACCGACACTAGCAGCATCAGAATATTTGGCAGCAATTTATCAAACAGTGGCAGGTAAGCCACCTACAGTAGATCTCGAACTAGAAAAGAAAGTTCAAGCAGCCTGTCGTCACGGCATACGCCAAGGATGGATTAAATCCGCTCACGATTTTGCAGAGGGAGGATTAGCAGTAGCTTTAGCCGAAGCCTGTATTGGTAATAAGTTGGGCGCAACGGTAAATATTCCCGTATCTGAATCTCAACGCCTGGATGAAGTATTATTCGGTGAAGCTGCTAGCCAAATTATAGTCTCGGTTAATCCAGAACTAGCCGATACTTGGGAAATTTATCTGCAAGATAATTTAAAAGATCGCTGGAGCAAAATAGGCACGGTAGATGAACCCCAGTCAAGCCTGAATATTTTAACAAACGATAATCTTTCGTTAATTAATGTTAAAATTAAGGAAATGGCTATTGTCTGGAGTCAGGCAATAGAAAACAGGTTAACACAGCAGCATTTAGAACAGCCGTAATCTCAAAAAGCGATTCATCGCTACCTAGTAATGGCAGATTGCCCCCCGACCGTAAAATTTTGGATCGATCGTTAGACGACAATTATTTCTCAAAGCGGTTAGCCTTCCAGAGGTTAGGAGCATTTCCCTCAATTTTTAATAGTTATTTACCACAAGGTAGGAGCAAGCCAATAGCATGATGCCACAACAGTCTTTCGATTGGACAGAAGATTTTTTGATGAGCGATCGATATGTTGACAAACCAGAAGAAGCCTGTGGTGTTTTTGGGGTATATGCCCCAGAAAAAGCATTAGAAGTTGCCAAACTCACCTATTTCGGTCTTTATGCCCTGCAACATCGGGGTCAAGAATCGGCAGGAATTGCAACTTTGAATAAAGGTGATGTTTACTGCCATAAAGATATGGGTTTAGTATCCCAGGTTTTTAGCGAAGAAATATTAGAACAGCTACCTGGAGAAATTGTCGTCGGTCATACTCGCTACTCTACTACTGGATCTAGTCTAAAAGAAAACGCTCAACCCGTTATCTTAGATAGTAGATTAGGTAAACTAGCTCTAGCCCATAACGGTAATTTAGTTAATACTGTAGAACTTCGTAAGCATCTGACTCAAAAAGAAGCTGACTTTATCACCTCTACAGATTCGGAAATGATCGCCCTAACTATAGTTGATGAAGTAAATCGCGGTAAAGATTGGATTCAGGGAGCGATTAGCGCGTTCAAATTATGTGAGGGTGCATACAGCTTAACGATCGCTACTTCTGAAGGTTTGATGGGCGCACGCGATCGCAACGGCATCCGTCCTTTAGTAATTGGTATTCTATCGGGAGAAGAAGGAAAGAGCGAACGCTATGTCTTATCTTCTGAAACCTGTGGCTTAGATATCATCGGCGCAGAGTACGTGCGGGATGTCGAACCAGGAGAGTTAGTTTGGATTACCGATTCTGGAATAACTTCAATAAATTGGGCCCAACAACCAGATAAGAAGCTCTGCGTCTTTGAAATGATCTATTTTGCTCGTCCAGATAGCGTTATGCACGACGAGACACTATATAGCTATCGAGTTCGTTTGGGTAGACAACTAGCAAGAGAATCTTTTGTCGATGCCGATCTGGTAATTGGCGTACCCGATTCTGGTATTCCCGCAGCGATCGGTTTTTCTCGCGAATCTGGTGTTACCTATGGCGAAGGCTTGATTAAAAATCGCTACGTAGGGCGTACCTTTATCCAGCCTACCCAGAGTATGCGCGAAGCTGGTATCCGCATGAAATTAAATACCCTCAAGGATGCTTTGCAGGGTAAAAGAATAATTATTGTCGATGATTCGATCGTGCGCGGAACAACCAGTAAAAAGATCGTAAAAACCCTTAGAGATGCTGGCGCAACCGAAGTACACATGAGAATTTCTTCTCCTCCCATAACTCATCCCTGTTTCTATGGCATCGATACCGATAATCAAGAACAGCTAATCGCTGCTACCAAATCAGTCAAAGAGATTGAAGAACGTATTGGAGTAGATACCTTAGCATATCTAAGCTGGGAGGGAATGTTACAGGCAACCCAACAGAATACTAAAAATTTTTGCTCGGCTTGTTTTACGGGCGACTATCCAGTATCCATTCCCGAAGACGTTAGACGTTCTAAGTTAATCTTAGAAAAAAGCAAAATATAGCTAGATATTTATAAAAAGAACATGGGAATAAGCGCGCTTGATGGGATAAATTAAGGCGTGTAATTGCAATCGCGTTGAAAGTCGCCAAAATAGAGACGCGATCGATAACAATTAAAAAAACCTAGCTACTAATTCAACGTGAGTTCGAGATAGGTTTAAAATCCTATTGCTTTGTTGTTAATTTAAAAATTTTAGAACCAATTGCAGAGAGCGCAGAGAGGTTTAATATCGAATCCGATTTGCGATCGCATATTACTAGAAAATACAATCAAGACGAAAATCCTAGATGCGGCATAAACTATTCTACAAAAACAGGATTTAGTATGGCTGGTATACGTTCTAACTTTTTTATCTAAGAGAGATGCAAAAGCGAAGTAAAATTAATATAGCAATCAAAAATGATTTATAAAAAACCCTCTCTTATCTTGACGAAGTCAGAGGAAGCCCCGTCTTCTTGCTCCGTCTTTACGCCGAGGTTTCCTCGGCGCAGGCGGTGCGCTTTTTAATGCCGGGTCTCTCTGACTCCGTGTTCTGGGTGCCTCCGTGGTTTATCAAAAAAATATTCTCACAAATGATTTACGATTGCTATAGTTGTTTGAAAATGAAGAACTTCTATAACGTACCTTTTAGAGCCATTTTAATTGGCGATCGCCTAAAATCCGAACCAAGACGGGTAGAATCACTGTTAGCCGAAACTCTTTTTATTGCTTCTTCGATTTGAATTTATTCCAGCTACTACCACAGTTAATAACAGCATTGTAGCAGCTTATTCATTACTTATTACTTATGGGAAGCACTCTTGATGCACTCTTGATGCTCAGCATAAACCCAGCATAAACCCAGCATAAACGGTATCCTTTAGGACATTGTTTTAATCAACCTCTACGAAACGGATTTGGTATGAAACGCTTCCTTTAGCTATTTATTTTTTGCTAAAGTTTGTAAGCAATAAATAACTTCAATCCTCAACTATTACGGACAATTGATGAGCAATATTTTAATTAGCAACGATGACGGTATTTTTGCTTTAGGTGTACGCACTCTTGCTAATACACTCGCCCAAGCTGGTCATCAAGTATCGGTTGTCTGTCCAGATCGCGAACGTTCGGCTACTGGACACGGTTTGACCTTACATCAACCTCTTAGGGCTAAACAGGTTGAATCTGTATTTGATGAAAGGGTGGTTGCTTGGTCTTGTTCGGGAACGCCCGCAGACTGCGTTAAATTTGCCCTCAGTGCCGTATTAAAAAACCGCCCCGATGTCGTCTATTCGGGCATTAATCACGGTCCTAATTTAGGTACAGACGTACTGTATTCTGGTACAGTTTCGGCTGCGATGGAGGGAGCATTGGAGGGTATTCCTAGCGTTGCTTTTAGTCTGACGAGTTTTTCTAACTTTGAATTTCAACCCGCTGCTGATTTTGCTTTAAAGCTGCTACCACAATTGACAACTCAAAACTATCCTAAGCCACCATTACTTAGCGTAAATGTTCCTGCTGTTGAAACTTCAGAAATAGCAGGAGTGTTAGTTACTCGCCAAGGTTTGCGTCGTTACATTGAAAAGTTTTCCAAAAGGTTCGACCCCAGAGGTAAAAGTTATTACTGGTTGGAAGGAGAAATTATTGAAGATATCGAACAGCCAGAGGATGTTAATTTACCACCACACATACTTACGGATGTTCAAGCAATTCGCGATCGCTATATTACCATTACTCCTCTGCAATATAATCTTACTGACGTGGCGATAGTCAAACATCTTTATAAAGCGGATTTTTTTCGCGATCGCTAATAATATTTTTAACGAGTTAAAGCAGGCAATATTTATTAGTTATACAAAACATTCTCGAACGAGTGCAATATGCCAGAGATATTTTAGTGCAGCGTTTAAACAATCCTCCCTCATTAATACAATTATCCTGTTTAGTCGAACTCAACGATCGCAAACTTGAAAAATGATAAAAATATGATTGAAACGTGATAATTTCAAACTGTTAAAACCAGCTATACTAATACAAATAAAAATTTTTAATAATAAATTAGGTTAGAGAAGTGGAATTATTTGATATTAGTCTAATGGGGATTGGTTTAGCTGCTGATGCTTGTGCTGTCTCTTTAAGTAGTGGTTTGGTTATTAGGCACATTAAATTAAACAAAGCTTTAAAGATTGCCTTGGCATTTGGAGTTTTTCAAGCAATAATGCCCCTCATAGGTTGGTTTACTAGTTTAAGTTTTCGCGAATTATTTATGCAGATAAATCATTGGATTGCGTTTGGTTTATTAGCTGTTGTTGGTGGCAAAATGATTTATGAAACTTTTCAAGAAGAGACAGAAAAGAAGTTTAATCCATTAGATAACTACACTTTAATAGGATTAGCGATCGCTACTAGTATTGATGCTCTGGCAGTTGGCTTGAGTTTATCCGTCTTAAAAATCTCTATTTTATCTACAGCAGCAGCGATTGGTGTTATTACTTTTGCTCTATCTTTTATTAGTGTTTATCTCGGTCATAAATGGGGAAAACTATGCAAATTTAAATTAGAAATTGTCGGGGGAATTATTTTAATTTTTCTTGGCAGCAAAATATTAATTACTAATCTAATAGTTTAAGTCTAAACTTCACCGCACTTTCGCGCTGCCAGAGTAATTAACACAGACGGATGATGCCAGTCAATTAGAGAAAAGTAAAAACCTACTCTCAAATCTGCTTCACGCATTGCCTCGACAAATTGCCGAACTAAATTTGGGCGATTGGCTCTGCCACCTTGCGGAGCGAGATCGCCTTTAGCATAGGAAAAGTTACAGGTCTTAGTCGGAAAAAGAGCATATTCATGCTTAAATTCCCGTAGCAGTTTGTTTGAATATGATACTCTGCAAATACAAAGAATTTTTGATAATTGAAGTCAAAAGCAATGCAAGGTGGAGCAGTAATTACAGGCAACTATCGCTATCTACTGTGGCGTGAATGGAACAGCCAAGGTAAAACTGCTTCCTTCATCATGCTCAACCCTAGTCGTGCCGATGCCCAAATTAACGATCCGACTATTACACGCTGTATTAACTTCGCTAAAGACTGGGGTTATGGCAGATTGGAAGTAGTTAACCTGTTTGCATATCGAACATCTAAACCAACATTACTTAAACAAGCAACAGAACCAATCGGCAGAGACAATGACAGATACATTCTAGAAAGCATTCAAAGATGCGATCGCATTATCTTAGCCTGGGGCAATCATGGAACGTGGCAAAAGCAGGATTTATACACACTTCAGTTACTAAAAAACCATAATCATCTCTACTCTTTAGGCATAACCAAAAAAGGTTGTCCCCGTCACCCTCTGTATCTTCGTAGTACAATTAAGCCTCAAGTATTCAATTAAAAAGTTAAGACACAATTTTCCTGGTATTACTCAAAGCGATTAGGCTTACGCCTAGCATAAGCGATCGCTCTTTTGTAGTTGTAAATTTAGAAGATTTATATATCTCCAATTTATTTAATGTTTCAATTTTGGGCTAAGAGACAGCAAATTGATTAGCTCGTAGGTGATAGTTGCAGCTGCTAGGGAAGTAATTTCAGCATGGTCGTAAGCAGGAGCTACTTCTACAACATCAGCAGAAATTACAGATAGACCAGCAAGCCCTCGCAGCACCCCTAACAGTTCGCGACTGGTCATTCCAGCCAGTTCTGGTGTCCCCGTACCAGGAGCATGGGCAGGATCGAGGACATCAATATCGATCGATAAATAGAGAGGGCGATCGCCTACTCGTTCCCGAATTCGTTCGATAATTCCAGTGATGCCAATGGTTTCAAACTCATCGCAATGGACAATTCTAAAACCTAGCTCCTCATCATTAGTCAAATCGTGACGGCTATAGAGTGGACCGCGAATTCCTACGTGCATCGAGGCACTATCTAGAAATAAGCCAGCCTCGGCTGCTCTTCGGAAGGGAGTACCGTGAGTATAGGGCGCACCAAAATAGGTATCCCAGGTATCGAGGTGGGCATCAAAGTGAACTAACGCCACTGGTCCATAGCGTTGATTGACTGCCTTAAGTAAGGGATAGGCGATGGTATGGTCGCCACCTAAACTGATAATTGCGCCAACATTTTGCAGCAGTTCTGTAGCAGCGGATTCTATCTGCTCGATCGCTCGATTAATGTTGTAGGGATTGCAGGCAATGTCTCCAGCATCGGCGACTTGTTGAACCATAAACGGCTCGACGTTATAGGCAGGATGGTACTGCGTCCGCAAGTTTCTAGAGGCTTGGCGGATTGCCTGGGGACCAAACCGCGCACCAGGACGAAAACTCGTACCAGCATCAAACGGAATGCCCACAATTGCCACATCACACTGAGGAACATCTCGAAGTTCGGGCAAGCGAGCGAAGGTTGAAGCCCCCGCATAACGAGGTAAGATCGTGCCACTAATGGGCTGAATTGGGATTAAATCGGGATTTTCCATGATATGCGATCGCTATAAAAGTAAAGTAATTAGGTTTTATGGTTCACTGCTAATTTGTTGGGAACAGAAATCGAATCCTGAAATTCTTGCTTGAGTGCGGTGGCAATTCCCTTAGCGATGTGGGCTGCCATAAGTACACCTTTTTCGACGCTGGCAGATTTAGCCGAGGAGAGTACCCCCGATGCATGAACCCAATCCGAACACTGGGGAAACAGATCGTAGGGGGGAAATTCTGCTGCTGCAACGTCGGGAATCAGATCGAGTCTTACTAAGTTTGGGTGATAATGCGCCATCAAAGAGGTTTCGATTACAGCAGCGTGTTCGAGAGCAAATCCAGGAAAGCCTTCTGGAAACACCTTGGCAATGATATCTGGAGTGAGAAAATCCCAGTATTCTAACCGTATGACCCGTATCGGGGTTTGTCCGACATCTCTTATTGCTAGCTCGATTCCTTCAGTAAGAAACCACTGATTTTCATAATGTCCGTTAAGCAAAACAATTTGGGTTGCTCCCTGACGTGCTAATTCCCGCACGATATCTCGAATTAATTGGCTCAGGCTGTTGCCATCCAAGCTAGTAGTACCAGGAAAATTTTGTCCTCCGCCACACTTAGGCTGAGATTTATAGCCATAGCTAATAGTCGGTGCAACAATGGCGTTAATTTGTTCGGCAACGCTTTGAGCTACGGAGGTACTGAGTAATGCGTCAGTACCCAACGGCAAATGAGGTCCGTGTTGCTCTAATGCACCACAGGGGAGAAGCAAGATCTGATTTTCATCTTGTAGGCGTTGCTGATATTCAATCCAACTCAATGAACCCATCATTAGTGGATGCATAGGATATTGTCTCTCTTACAACAAATTAGTTCGGCAGCAATTCGATCGGCATAATTTTTAGAAAATCCCTCATGCTCGATCGCGCTGCTGAATTTATAGTAGAGGCACTAAATCGATAATTTATGTAGCCTTCGTTACTCAACTATAATTTAATTTGCTAAATACGCAATTTTTATTTTCTTATGATTAATGAAAAAACATTTTTCTTATTAAGTTAAATGATTTAGTAATTTTTAAGCAAATTTATTGCGATTTCCTGAAGAAAATAAGTTCGATGACAATGTTGAGATTTCCTGACTTGTCGATTGATAAAAAGCTCGAAGTATCATGCAGAAAAAATCACAGCAGTTTTCAATAGCTACTGTTAACGTGAGTTCGGGTTAAGCTCAAACCCCTGTCTAATCTGGCTTAACAAATACCTTTTATTTGAGATTTTTTAAGTATGGATTTCACACAGATCGCTCCAAAGCTAAGAGCTACCTTTACCGATAAATTCTCTTATCCCGAACAAAGGTTATTTAACTCAGCACATATTTATACTCAGCCTTTAACAACTTCATCACCATCTGAGACTCGTAGCGAATAACACCTGGAATTTTATGCAGCTTGGCATAGAAGGACAACATCTCATCATGGGCATCAAAGCAGACATCAATCACTATATTGTGATGTCCAGCAGTAACGGCAACAAATTGAACTTCTTCAATCTCAACCAGTGCTTCTGCCACTCGATCGATCTTGTTATTTTCTACAAAGAGCTGCACGATTACTGTATGTGGCGTACCAAGACGATTTGGATTAGGGGTAGCATGAATTTTTACTATTTTAGATTGAAGGAGTCGCTGTACGCGATAACGCGCCGTAGCTTCTGGAAGATCGAGCCGTTTAGCAACCTCTGTAAAGGACATTCGCCCGTCGATTTTTAGTAAGCCAATGATGTCGCGATCGAGATCGTCAAGAGCTAATGGAGTCGTACTGGAATTCTTTTGAATCATAACCACTAGAAAAACACAAGTATGGACTGATAAGTTGCTAATTTAGTAAATGAAAGAATATCTACCGAGATTGTATTATAAATAACTTTTTTGCCTTGCTACTTTCTTTAGGATGAATTTCAAAGGTTAAGGTTCTAGTAATCGACTTGAGTATTTAGATACAGCGTCTTGCACTAAAGATTAGAACAGTACGAAGAAATAAATTTCTTCGCTAATATTTTAAGTCCGTTTTAAACGGACTTTATGTGTGAGACAGAGAATTAATTCTCTGGCTGGCTGTATCAAACAGAAATGCAAAATGCTGTATAAACAAAATTGATACTGCGCTCTAAGCACATTGCTATAAATGCTCGTCAATTTAAACGAACGGTATGGCGAAGAGCGATCTGAATTCTTTAACCCCCTAAAAACCCTGCTATTGAGGATGTAGTCATGCTCGAAGACACTCTCATCTACGATCCGATTCTGCACGACGCTTGGCACGTTGTGGCTTTAGTAGAAGATGTTAAAGCAGATCGACCGCTACAGGTTCATTTATTGGGTGAGACAATTGCTCTGTGGCGGTCTGAAGCCAAGATTGTTGCTTGCCAGGATCGCTGTCCCCATCGGGGTGTATCGCTTTCAATGGGATGGCTCGAAGGCAATAACGCGATCGTCTGTCCCTATCATGCGATGTCATTCGACTCGCAAGGATACTGTACTCGAATTCCAGCCGACCCCAAAATCAAGTCTTTTCCTCAAGCTGCCAATCTTCGCACCTATAAAGTAAAGGAGAAGTATGGTTTTGTGTGGGTGGCTTTGGGTGAACCGAAGCAAGAAATTCCAGTTTTTCCCGAATGGGAGCAGGATAATGCGATCGCTTTTCAATGCGGTCCTTATTATATTAATGCCAGTGCGCCACGCATTGTAGAAAACTTTGTCGATATTGCTCACTTTCCCTTTACCCACAGGGGTTTATTAGGCGATCCTCAATTTCCAGAAGTGCCAAACTATAAATTGGTAGTAGCTGAAGAAATTAGTGCAGAAGACATTCACTTCTATCAGCCCAACCCAGAAGGGACGGGGGAAGCCAAATCTGTTTCTTACCTCTACAAAATAGTGCGACCGTTAGTAGCTTGCTTTCGTAAGGGAGAGGACAGCAAGCAGTTTTCGATCTTTTTAGTCGTGACACCTGTAGAAGAAACCCGCAGCATCGCCTGGTTGGGAGTTGCGCGCAACTATTCGCCCGAGATTTCTAATATTGAACTACGCTCCTTTCAAGATGAGGTCATGGCACAAGATATACCGATGGTCGAGTCCCAGCGTCCGCAAAAGCTACCGCTAAATTTACAGCAAGAGTTTCATTTTCCCTGTGACAAAATGTCGCTCGCCTATCGCAAGTGGCTCGAGCAACTCGGTCTTCAATTTGGTACTTGCTAATAAATATTCTCGTATCGCTTTAGAAAACCATCATTAACCTACTTATCAGAACTAATCATGAATTGGATATTTAGACGGTCAAATATTTGGCTTCGCCTCTGTGTTCTGCTTACTCTTGCTATTTTGTCTTGTTTTAGCGTTATTGCCTGTTCTTCGGCAGATAGTGCTTCTGGAGGAAGTCAAGAAATCGTTATCGCGACGGAAGATGACTATCCTCCCTATGATTTTCTCAAAGACGGAGAGCATATTGGCTACAATCAAGAACTGCTCGAACTGGTGACTAAAGATGCTCCATTTGAGGTCAAGCAAGAGATTTTACCCTTCCAGGGGATTTTGACGGGAATTGCCACCAATAAATACGATGCTACCAATGCAGCCGTGGCGATACTGGAAGAACGCTTGGGGACTGTAGACTATACGATGCCTACGACAGATATCACTAACTACTTTATCAAACGTAAGGGCGACCCAATTAACTCGATTGACGACTTGGCGGATAAAACCATCGGTATTCAGCAAGGCAGCGTTACCGCTCAAATTGTGGCAGAACAAATTAATCCCGCACTAAAAGCAGCAGATAAGCCAGAAGCCAAAACCGTCGAGTATGGTGCTTTTGCCGAAGCCTATCGAGATTTAGAAAACGGGCGCGTAGATGTGGTTATGAACAATTTAGTAGCACTCACTCAAACTGTAAAGGCGAAACCCGATGTCTTTGAGATTCTCCAAGAGCCAGTAGGAGGTAAGCTGTATGCTGCTTGGGCAGTTAAAGAAGGCAAAGAAGATATTCTGCAATTCTTAAACGATGGACTGGCTCAGGCAAAGGCAGATGGCTCTTTAAAGCAACTACAAGAAAAATGGCTTGAGGTGACTTTTGACCTACCCGACGAGCCAAGACTACCAGGAGATAAACCAATTCCTGCTTCCTGAAGCAGATTGAGGTTTAGGCAAATTAAAAGTTGAACTCAAGGTGAGTTGATTGGGAAATTTAGAATATCTACTGTATGGACTATTAGTTACTTGTGCAGCATCTTTAGTCGGGATTGTTATCGGGATTCCTCTGGGTTTAGCGATCGCCCTATGCAGGGTCAAACGCATTCTGGTTCTCAGTCCCATACTGGCAGTCTATGTCAGTTTCATTCGCAGTCTGCCACTGGTACTGCTAGTACTCTGGCTTTACTTTGGGATGCCGATGCTGGGTATCGACCTCAATGCCTTTGTCGCGGGTAGTATCGCCCTCGCCCTCAACCATTCCGCATTCATTAGCGAGATTTGGCGTTCCTCAATTATGAACTTTCCTGTCAAGCAGGTTGAGGCAGCAAAAGCCTACGGGTTGACCGATAACCATGCCTTTGTCCGCATCATTTTGCCCCAGGTATGGCGTACGAGCCTACCAGCGATCGCCAATGAAATTACCTTCATTATCAAAGCAAGTCCCGCCATTGGGACGATTGGGATCGACGATCTAACTCGTCGCGCCAGCAAGCTAGCTGCCAGCAACTTCCAGCCCTTAGCCATGACGGCGATCGCCATGTTACTTTACATCATTATTTTATTTGCCGTTACTCGCTTAACCCGCAGGATTGATTATCGGATGCAGCAGAGGTACGAATTGGTATGAACCTTCAATTTAACGTCATTATCGAGCAGTTTCCTAAATTCCTCGAAGGCTTATGGAACACCGTCTGGCTTTGTTCGGTGGGTACATTTGTTTCCCTCTTGCTGGGCATTCTGCTGCTGATTCCCTTGACCTCCCCTTACCCAATTGCTCGTAATTCGGTTCGAGCATTCATCGATGCAGCTAGGGCAGTTCCTTTTCTGATGTTGGCATACTTTGTTTACTATGGGTTGCCATCTTTGGGAGTGACCTTAAACAGTTGGACAACGGCGATTTTAACCATCATAATTTACAACACGGCTTACATAGCAGAAATTTTGCGATCGGGCTGGAAAAGCTTACCAAATGGACAAATTGAGGCAGGACAAGCCTATGGGTTCAATGGTTGGCAGTTATTGAGACGAATTATTTTACCTCAAGTGATGTTGGCTGCGATGCCAGTGTTGGGTAATCAGTTCATTCAGGTGATTAAAGACTCTGCGTTTCTGTCGATCATCACCATTCAAGAATTGACCTTTGTAGCGCGATCGATCCAGTCTACCTATTATATTCCCTTTGAGTCATTTTTGGTCGCAGCAATACTGTATTGGCTTTTATGTTTGACTGTGGAATTCGGTGTCAAGCAAGTTGAAAATCGGAGGATTTATGCTGGATAACAGAACACAAACGAGAACCATAGCAGCAGTAGAGTTGCAGCATTTGCAAAAAAGCTTTGGACAGCTTGAGGTATTAAAAGATATCAGTTTGTCAATTATGCCAGGA
This sequence comes from Waterburya sp., assembly GCA_965214815.1. Classification (GTDB taxonomy): domain Bacteria; phylum Cyanobacteriota; class Cyanobacteriia; order Cyanobacteriales; family Xenococcaceae; genus Waterburya. Next base: position 3,530,751 of record CBDCCL010000002.1, on the reverse strand, counting down.
GAAACGGTATGTTTACTCGGACCGAGCGGTTCGGGCAAATCTACCCTGCTTCGCTGCATCAATTGGTTAGAGCCTCCCAGCCACGGAAAAATTATGATTCATGGAGCGCAGATGGGGCGGAGATCGAGACGCGGTAAAGATTCTCCGATGACGGAAGCAGAATTAGCCAAGATGAGAACTCGTGTCAGTATGGTCTTTCAGCATTTTAATCTCTGGCCCCACATGACGGCGTTGGAAAACGTTACCGAAGCACCAATTCACGTACAAAAGCGTCCTAAAGACGAAGTAATTATCGAAGCCAAACAACTGCTGGATAAAGTTGGACTGCTCGAAAAAAAAGACGCTTATCCCGCTCGGCTTTCAGGGGGACAAAAACAGCGCGTTGCCATTGCTCGTGCGCTAGCGATGAAATCAGAGGTAATTTTATTTGATGAACCGACGAGCGCGCTCGACCCAGAGTTAGTTGGGGAAGTGCTTTCAGTTATTAAAAACATCGCAAATGAGGGTATGACCATGCTGATTGCGACCCATGAAATGAAGTTTGCCGAAGAAGTAGCCGATCGAGTTGTTTTTATGGCTGGAGGCAATATTGTCGAATCTGCTGACCCCCGCAGTTTCTTCACAAATCCAAAAACAGAGCGAGCCAAACAATTTTTAGAACGCTATATCAAAGTATAAACCCAAAAATAGGGCTTTGCTGGATAGATTGCCAATCGAATAAAAATTAAAACAATCAAACAACATGAGTAAAATAGCAAAGCCAATCGTTACCGAGCGATCGCCACAAAAAAATGAAGATTTTCCTCTAACTCCCGTACCTGTTAATTCTAGAAAGCCAATCTGGTCTTTAGCCCCCCTTTTAATTGGCTTTACTCTCTATTCGGGAACGCTGTTTGGTGGAGGTTTAGTCGGTCCTAATTTTCGCTTCTTCCCCGATCTAGTTGGCTTAATTATCTTGGGAAATCTCATTCTCGGCTTATATGCAGGAGGATTGGGTTACATTGCAGCGAAAACAGGTTTGAGTACCGTATTAATGTCGCGCTGTAGCTTTGGGGAGTTTGGTTCTCGCTGGGTCGATTTTATTTTAGGCTTTACTCAAGTGGGCTGGTATGCTTGGGGTTCGGCTCTAATTGCCGATCTGCTGATAAAGCTCGCTGGTGTTCCCCCGTCTCTCAACTGGCTTCTGATTATTGTTGCTACCTATCTTTTTTGCACTACTGCATATATGGGCTATCAAGCGATGGATTGGGTAAGTCGTCTTGCCGTACCTGCGATGTTTATTTTGATGATTTGGAGTCTTTCGATCGCTTGGGGAGATGTCGGCGGTTATACTCAGTTACAAGCACTTCAGCCAGCAGGACAAATGGGAGTTGGTGAAGCTTTAACCGTGATTATCAGTACTTTTATCTCAGGTGGTACTCAGGTAACAAACTGGAGTCGTTTTGCAGGTTCGCCGAATACGGGATTTTGGGCAACTTTTTCGGCTTTTTTCCTGGCAAATGGGTTTTTAATTTTTAGCGGTGCTTTTTGTGCTTTGGTTTATGGCAACGAAGATATCGTGCAGGTGATGGCTCAACAAGGTTTATTATTTTGGGGTTTGGTGCTATTTCTCTTGAATATGTGGACGACTCAAGATAACACTATCTATGCTTTTTCGGTTGCGGGGGCGCATATGTTTCGTACTTCCAAAAGAACTCTCTTTGTTCTTGGCGGTGCTACCTTTGCCCTGGTTTTATCTCTGGGCGGTATTTACGAGGCGTTAGTTCCCTATTTAGTGCTGCTGGGAACTTTTATTCCTCCCATTGGTGGTATTGTTGTGGCGGATTTTTGGCTGTACCGCAGAAATGGATTTGATGCTTTAGATCGCAGACAACCGAACTTTAATTGGGCAGGTATTATTGCCTATATATCGGCTAGTGCGATCGCCTATTTTACCCCTGGAATTAAACCAATCAATGGTATCATTGCTGCTGCTGTGGTTTACTGGTTTCTAAGTTCTGTCTTGAAAAATAATTCAGAGGTACAAATTTAGTTAGTGGTGCTTAAGTTCCAATATCCTCATTCCATAATAAAGGCTTTGACAGTATAAAATTTCTCATGATTTCAAGACAATTTGGCTCATTGAGAACTTCAACAATTACTTTTCTCTCTCTCAATAAATCTTCTTCTCCCATAAAATTACGATTTTCACCGATAACAACGTGAGGAATTTTATATAAAAGAATCGCGCCACTACACATACTGCATGGAGAAAGAGTAGTGTATAAAACTACATCTGAGTAAAAAGATGCCGAGCGACGACCAGTATTTTCTAAAGCATCCATTTCTGCATGAAGAATAGCACTATTTTTTTGCATTCTTCGATTGTGTCCCCGTCCGACTATTTCCCCGTTTTTGACAACAACTGAGCCAATAGGTATTCCTCCCTCTTCTAGTCCCAAGTTCGCCTCTTTTAAAGCTTCAGCCATAAATTTGTTCATCAATTTTCGCTCATGAGACAAGACTTTTTTCAACCAGTTCTTTTATAATAGGTTCGCTCAGGATATTATTCTACAAACCTGAACTGAGTTTGACGGTTGTGTTCGCTAGTGTTGCAAAAAGTTGAGATGAGAATAGAAAAGAAGAGATATTCCTTGAATCGACCGATCGATTTCCAAAATTTATACAGCAATCGGGAATAGAGAATCAATCAACTCAATTTGACCTAAAATATCGTCTCCTTGCACATCCTTGAATCGAAGTTCAATTTTGAACCAGAAGAAAAACTCTCAAAATATCTTTCTATTTTCTGGGGTCACAGCCTAGAAAAGTATAATCCAACGTAGCTCTTTGATATTTTCAATTATTTATGTTTTTTTGCTTTTTATTTAAGTTCGTACTTTGACATTAACTGACGTACTTTATTGGAAAAAAACCAATAGCCAATAGTATCAGATCTCTCGATACCTAATTTAGTTAAGCTGATAGTGTCTCGATTTTTTGTGGCTAATTTAAGCTCTAATAACTCTGTCAATTCTGGATAATTGATTAATAACTCCGTACCGAAGTTATGGTGATATTGCTTGAGACTCAAACCTTCATTAGATAGTAGAGATATTAATATATAGCGACGCTGACGATCTTCAGTATTTAAAGTAAAACCGTAATTAATATAGTCGAAAGATTCTGTAGGGGTATCTAAGTATGCTTGTAAAATCGACTGTATTCCTTTTGCACCTACGGCATATTCGCTAGCATAATGTAGTTGTTTTGTATAAGAACGCGCACCGCAACCCAAACCTACCATTCCATCTGCTTGACAACAGTATACAGGTGCAGAAATATCACTTTTACTTGGTTTTTGGAACATCCGCATCGAAATTTGCTGATATCCTTGGGCTAACAAAAAATCTCTTCCTTCACGATAACAGTTTAGTCTAATATCATCCCATTCCTTGTTGGTGCAATCCATCCCCGTTAGCGGACGCACGTATAATGGATAAAGATAAATTTCTTCTGGTTGAAATGCAATAGCTTGCTGTAAAGAATACAGCCAAGTATCAATAGTTTGCCCTGGTAAACCATAAATCAGATCGATATTTAGAGTAGGAAAACCCTTATCTTTAATACTTGTTAGAGTTTCCTTTACCTGTGTTGCTTGCTGACGGCGTTGGATAGCCAAAACTTCCGCATCTACGAAACTTTGCACCCCGATACTAATGCGATCGATACCGCGATCGCGCAGCAAGTTTAATTTGTCTTGAGTAGCGGTTTCTGGGGATACTTCTACCGAACCTGGTATAGCTTGCAAATCAGCAACCATAGTATTCTCAGCAATATCTAACACCGCTTTTAATCCCTGGAAGGATAATCTAGTTGGCGTACCTCCTCCCAATGCAAAGCGGGCAAATTTTGACTCTCCCAAAGCCTGTTTCACTTGCGACTGTCTCTTTAGGGTAGCTACATATTGGCTGACAAAATCTTCATCTTTCTGCACCATCGTAAACAGGTTACAAAAGCCACAGCGCATTTCACAGAAGGGAATATGGATATAGAGAAATAATGCATCGCGGTTTTCCCGACTCCAGACATCTGATAATTGTATTGGTGGATTTAAAGGGCGATATGCTGTTTTATGAGGATAGGAATAGACATAAGTTTGATAGGGCGATGCTGCCAATAATTCTGGTAGAGAAGGAATTTTATCGAGATGATTAGTAATCATAATGAAGATGAATCAAAAAAAAGTAGAAGCGCAAGCCCTCTGACAAAAAATAAAACTTAAATGGGTAGTCTAAAGTATGTTCCATGATAGTGCGAGCATCTTGCTTGTGTCTTCCTTATTTCTTTTAAATAGTCATGAATGATAATTCTAATCGACCTAAAAAATACGACCTTGTACTTGGTGGTAGTAATCCACCGCCTGTTGATGGTGTTGTCTTGGGAGGCATTGAAGGGGTTAAAAGCCGTTTGGCGAGCGACAATATCAAATCTCAGATTAGCGCGTTGTCAGAAGCATTTAATTATGGCGATCGCGGTTTAGATTTAGTTATTGATGCTTTGGGTAATTATCGAAGAGAAGTTAGAAAAAATGCTTATCAGTTGTTGCAGCAACGAGAAGAAAAGAAAGCCAAAGATGCAGTAAACAATTATAAATTTTGGTCAGATTTTGAATATCTTAATAGATTACCTCACGAACAGGCTAAAATTTTTGCTGGTAGGAAAGTAGAAGTTTACAATCCAGATATCGGAATTATCGATCCTCAAAATACTGCTTATTTTTTAGGAGAAGACAATGGTTATATCTCAGATTCTAAAATAATTAAAGATAAATTTATCCAGTTTTGGCAAGATCCTAATATAAGTCAAGTTGAAGCATTAATTTTTGGCAGTCATGGAGATCGAACATATTCAACCGAAATTATTAATCTACTTGTTGATGCTCATGAATGGTTAGTCAATCTTAAAGCTTTATTTATTGGAGACATCAAAGATTCTCAACTGATAATTTCCTGGATTCATCAAAGTGATATTAGCCCACTTTTTCCTGTATATCCTAAATTAGAAATACTATTTATTCGTGGTGGATTTGGATTAGGATTTAGTGAGTTTTGGCATGATAAGTTAAAAGCAATACGAATAGAAACAGGTGGGTTATCTCGCAGAGCAATTATCGAATTATGTGCTTTAGATTTACCATCATTAGAATATTTAGAATTGTGGATGGGTACACCAGAATATTGGGGAGATTCTACTGTTGAAGATTTAATACCGATTATTACAGGAGAAACTTTTCCTAATTTAAAATATTTAGGATTACGTAATGCCATATATACCGATAAAATTGCTTTGGAGCTAGTAAAATCTCCTTTACTAGAACGTCTTATAGAATTAGATTTGTCTTTAGGAACTTTAGGAATAGAAGGTGCTGAAGCTTTATTAAATTGTCCTGCAATAAATGAATTAGATACGCTCAATCTTTTGAATAATTTTCTTTGGCGAAAAAATCCTAAAATTTCAGAACTATGCGATCGATTATTAACGTTAGATTGTGAAGTAATTATCGGCGAACAAAAATATTATAATCCAGAAACAAATTACACAAATATGGGTTTACGTTATTGTTCTGTAAGAGAATAAAATTCATCCTTCATCCCTCCTAAATCATCCCTTCAAAATAAGGAACAGTCCAAACAGTCTCATCGCTAACTCGATGACCAGTATAGCCATTTTCACCGTAAGCCGTACCGTGATCCGAGCATAAAATACCAAAAGTAGGATTGTTTCTTTTCTTAATAGCATCCCAGAGCTTATCTAACTGGCTGTCTACATATTCCATAGCAGCAGCATGAGATTCTATAGTATCTTGCTTACTATTGTTCAAATAAAAGTAGTTTGGCTGGTGAAAAGCGGAGATATTGATAAATAAAAATAGTTTTTTATATAGGCTAGTATTTTCTAATATTTCTTGAGCCAAATTTATTTGATTTTCGGTAGAATTAATCTCCGTAACTCCTAACTCGCGACTCCAATAACTTTCCAGAAAAAATTCTGGTAAAACCTTACTTAAAGGAGTTTGTTGATTAAAGAAACCAACACCACCAATACAAACAGTCTTGTAACCAAGATCTGCTAAACCACTAACAATATTATCGCTATTAAAAACATAAGTATTGTCTGTTGTCGTACTGCTTCCTGCAAACTTTACCGCAAATAGACGGGAATGTATCCCTGGTGTTGTGGGAGTAGGTAAAAAACCAGCAAAAAAGGCATGATGGGCTGCATAGGTAAAACTTCCTGGAGTATGCCGTTTCTCCCATCCCGTCGTGGGTAATACTTTGGCTAAGTTAGGGGTTTTTCCTGCTTCAAATAGTTGTTGCGCCACATCGTAACGTAAAGTATCTAAAGTGATAAATAAAATATCATATTTACCAACTACTTGGTTCATATTAAACATAAATATTACTTACCAAATAAACTATAATTTCCAATTTTCTAATTGCAAGTTTTGTACTTTTAGAAAATGTTTGGTATTGCTAGTGACTATAATTAGTTTGTGATATCTTGCTATTGCAGAAATAAGCAAATCCGCTAATCCAATTGGAGTTCCAGCCTTTACTAATTCGTCTCTAATTTTGGCTGCTTCAATAGCTACTATTGTATTGAACTCGATATCTTTAGTTTGAGCGTATATTGCTTCAAGGGGTGGTTGATAAATTTTTCTCAAACTAGGTTTTTTTCTCAATCCATATTCAATTTCAAATTTTGTGATGCTACTAATTGCAATTAGCTGAGGCGAAATACTTTTTAGCTTATTTAATACTTCTACATTTCCCCTCAAATAGTCAGAAACCGTTGTCGTATCAAGCAAATACATCTAATTCCTCTTCATTGATATCCAATAAACCTTCACTGCGATCTAGTTCAAATCCTTCTACACCTTGCCAATCCATTACTTCTTTACTCCATTGATTTTCTATCTCTTTTTGATTGAGAAATTCCTCAAGAGCTAATGCAATTACTTTATTTTTAGAAATTCCAGATTGAAGATTTTTAACATAGCTATCTAATTTTTTTGCTAATTCATCGGGTAGATATAATGATGTATTCATGAATGCTCTTCGATTATAATATAATATACTAATATACCATATAAAAAACCACGAAAAAACGTCGAATTGCGTTGGGTTAGTTAATTTGTTCTAATATGGCTTTAACTTCACTGGTATAAGTATCCATTCCCTGATAAGTCGTACCAGGTATCAGATCGCCAAAAGCATTAATCTCGATGATACTGTGACGTTGTAAATCAGGATAAACCAGTAGATCGATACCGCAGTAGAGACTGTTGGAAAAAACCGCAGCAGCAGCTTCACAAGTCTGTTTCATTTCGCTCCAGTTAGATTGTCCCACTATACTGATAAAAGTATCAAAATTATCGCGATCGCTTCCTAGATGTAAATTCGTCATCGGGCTTTTACCGATACGCATGACTAGATGTTGTGCTTCCCCTGCTATTACTACGACTCGCAAATCGAAGGGGCGATTATTTATCCTGGCTTTGGGTAGCCATTCCTCTACCTGTACTGATTCATTACAGAGAAGATTAATAATATCGGCAATTTCTTCTGATTTTGTATAGTGACGAATACGACGGGAATTGTATAATAGGGTTTCACCATTTTCCCTAACTCTTTCTACTGTAGTAGTAGCTGATTCTCCTCTAGGATGTACTTGATACGCTAGCACGCCAGAAGCAGATGAACCATTAGCTAGTTTGACAAAGACGCGGGAAAAATCTTGAGACTGCATCGCCTCTCTTAATTGTTCGTAAGAGTTTATCTTACCAAGCGATCGCGCTACGGGAATATTATTATCTACAAACAACTGATGGGATGCAGGTTTATCGAACATAGTAATAATATCGGTAGGAGAATTCATCACCCGACACTGTATTTGTTTTTCCCACTGCTGTAATAAATGCTTCCATCCTAAATACCACTGACGGGGATAGCGAATACGCCCTTTATCGAATTCTAAATTAACTAAATCTTCCTTACTAATTTTTCTATGACTACCAGGAAAATCCGCCCCCACAGCTAATACTGCTTTTTCCGTTTCAAAGTTTCTCTCTGGAGAATCAAAGCGGATAATATAGTCAGGTGATAAGAAGCAGTCTAGTTTTTCTTTTCCTGCGATTATATCTGCATAAGTGATAACTTTTGCAGGAGGAAGATTGAAGTGTTCTAAGGCTTGTTGTAGGAAGCTGACGCGACGATTTTCAGGATTAGCAATAATGACGAAGTTGGGAGGCATTTTTTTGAAGGATAAAGTAGGAATGATGAATTAGGAATAATAAATGATGAACTTATTTTGATTGACATTTGCTAAATTTTGCTCCTTTGGAACTCGCCCCTTTGAAATTTGCCCTACTATAGTTAGTTAAAGAGAAATTAGCATCTCTAACGTCTGTATCTTGAAAATTTAATCCTTCGATCTTTGCTCTTTTAAAATTAGCCTTTCTAAAATTTATATTTTTTAAAATTGCGCCACTAAAGTCTACATATCTAAGATTAGCATGACTTAAATTACAAGAATGTAGCTCGGCGTTACTAAAGTTGGCATTACTGAGATTTGCTTCTGACAGATCGATATTCACTAATATTGCGTTAGAAAAATTAGCCTCAATAAGATTTATTTTATTAAAATGAAATCCGCTTAATCTTAAACTACTTAAATCTATTTTTTCTAGAGATAGTTGAAGATAGAAAAATTCTTTTTTCCATAAATTCCATCTAAGACTATTTTTACTTTTTGTAAAAAAATCAGTGAAATGCTCTATAATCTTCTTTTGATATCTTTCTTTCTTATTCTCAAGTAATAAAGCAGAAGCAAACCATTGAGCTTTCTTCATTGGGTTAGAAGCAATTTCAAATAACCAATCTTCTCCTGCTTCACTATATTTAAGTGCTTCTTTAAAAAGATTAATTTTCTCTTCCTCAGAATTGGCTTTATCAAATCGACGTTTAACTCCCTCAATCCCTCCCAATACCAAACCATCTACAGGAGGCGGATTATTACCACCCAAAACAGCATCGTATTTTCGAGGCTTTTTATTATCATTCATTATTCCTAATTCATAATTCATCCTTCTTAAATTATTCCCATCCAGGCTCGTAATAATCACTTCTAAAAATTGCACCTTGAAAATACGCACCCTTAAAGTTGGTTTTATTACGAATCGAACGAGCAAAATTAGCACAGGTAACATCTATACCTTTAAAATCTAAACCACTAAGATTAGCACGTCTAAAATTAGCTTCATGAAAATAAGCCTTGTCTATAATTACCTCTCTAAGATCGCTATAAATAAGACTCGCATGACTAAAATCGGCATCACTAAAATTAGAACCAGTAAAACAACCACTTAATTTAGCTTCACTTAAATTAGCTTTACCAAAATGGCATTGTATATTTTCACGACTCATTAAATATGCTTTTTCAAGATTGGCTTTTCTAAAATCAACTTGTTCTAGAATGGAATGGCTTATTTCAGAATTGCTTAAATTAGCATAGCAAAGACTGGATTTTGTCAAATTACATAGGCGTAAATTAGCTGATTCAAGATTAGCTTTAACTAAATTAGTATTACTTAAATCGATTCTAATAAGTAAATTACTACCGCATAAATTTATTTCTCTTAAATAAAGCATATATTCAGAATATTTATCTCTCCAAATATCCCATTGCGATCGCTCGTTTAGAATAATATGTTTAAAATACTCAACTAGTTTTTTCTCTTTCTCTGTCGGTACTAAATTTAAAATAATTTCCAAATCGTCTTTCTTCTTTTTGATTTTATTGTCATCTTTCTTAATTACTGCAACAATTTGATTGGATTTAGATTTTTTCTTTGGCTTATAAAATAACTTCTTATATGGTTTATTGCAGAAATGTTGAATCTAGCAATAAAACTTAATATATTTAGTCGGACTAATCCTGTGAATACTAAAATCACCAAGAAAAGCTCATACGTCTAAACCAATTTATGTAGCTTACTTTCTCATTCATAAATGACTGAAGATAGCGAAGCTTATCTAATGCTTTGTTTCCTATTTCTTTGGGTATTTCTGTTAGCTGTAAAATTATATATCCAATTAAGCAACTGTATATTTGTATTTGAATACCATTGTCATTTTTGGTAATTAGTTTGTCTAGCTTCAAGTGCATCTTGAGAAACTTCCATAGAGTTTCTATTGCCCAGCGTTTTCGATAAATTTCACCGATTTCTAAGTGGCTAAATTCTGATTCACTCAGATTTGTAGCTAACCTGTATTCCACTTTCTTATCTAAACTACAAAAATTTACTATTCTTATTTCAACATTATCTTTTTTACTCCCTAATAAACAATTGCCATTTTCGAGGATTTTTAGCTTCATATTATTTTTGACTCTTAGGACATAAAATTTATTTTCTATCTTTGATAAATAGCCAATCCTTTCTTTTGAGCAAAATCCCCTATCCATGATTCCTACGCCATTTTCAGGAATGTCTTCTATCGTTTTAGTTCCTTGCTTACTATCATGTCCTTGTCCAAAATGTATTTTTATGCCATCAATCTCTGAAGTAAAGCTATTCAACCCTGCAAATAGTTTTACTTGGTGGTATTTCTCTCTCCACAAAAGTTTGCTTGTCAAGGTGATTATTGTTGAATCTAAGGGAAAGTAAATTTTATCTTTAGTTACACCTTTTTTCTTTTTCAGCTTCTTCAACCCTAGTTTTAATATCTTTTCAAACACTTCAGGATCTCTACTTTTACTAGCTTTTGAAAATGTTGATAAATCTAACTTTTTTCCTCTGCTATTTACTCTGATTATTAAATCCCTCATGCTGACTAAGCTTTTATCCATACCAAACCCAAGCCAACAGGATGCAAACAAAAACGTATTTAAGACTGGATAATCATTTTTGGGTAAATCTTTTATCAAAGACTTGATTATTCTTGGAAAATTTGATACAAACATTAATAGATATTTTAGGGTGATAAATTAGGTCAATTTTACTATTATCTTTGCCTGTTTATCGCCTTTTTTCTGTTCGTTCAACATTTCTGGGTTTATTGGCTATCTCTGAAAGCAACACCGCAGCTATCCATTGGGTTTCTCCTGTCTCTGTTTCTAAAATTTTATACAACCAATCTTCTCCCGCTTCACCATATTTAAGTGCTTCTTTTAAGATAATTATGGTTTCGCGATCGCCATTATTGGTTCTAAATTTACTTTTAACTCCCTCTATTCCTCCTAAAACAACCCCATTAACAGGAGGCGGATTGTTCCCACCAAGCACGAGATCGTATTCACTTGGCTTTCTTTTATCATTCATCATTCCTTATTTACAACTGCATTGTTGACTTATTATTCAATAACTATAGCAATCTATATTTATCTTTCCCTATCGATCGATAATTCTTAAACAAAGAACCAAAATATTTAAACACGACGATCGCGATCGCTCTTACAATTAGTAAAGTTAGTTTTTTTTAGATTAGAGTTAACAAATTTAGTTTCACTGAGATTGCACCATTGAAAGTTTGCTTTTTTTAAATTGACATTATTAAATACAAAGCCGTGAAGCGGAGTAAAGCCAAAATAACTATTTTTTAGGTTGGAGTCTTTAAATATTACTTGTCCGTTATTATTAAGGCGATCGAAGTTTCCTTGAGTTAGATTGCATCGATCAAAACTAACTCTATCTAATGATGCTTGAGAAAAGTTAGTGTTTTGTAGATTGCAGTTAATAAAACTAACATTGGCTAATGATGATTCTTGAAAAGTAGTATTAATTAAATTACTATCTTTAAATACTAGATTACTTAAAGAAGCTGCGTTAAAATTGTTATGTTTGAAAGTAGTATTTTTAAAGGTAACGCCATCGAGTGTTGAAGCGATAAAACTAACTGATTCTAAATTGGTATAGTCAAAATTAGTTTCTAATAAACTAGCACTATTTAAAGATGCTTGAGAAAGTTTGGCATTAGTTAATAAAGTCCTATTTAAATTGGTATGTTCTAAATTGGTTCCTAATAATTCTGCGCGATCGAGGTTGGCGTGACTAAAATTAGAATGAGAATAATTATGCCAGCTTAAATTAGCTTCGGTAAGATCGGCATAACTTAAATCTATTTTTGTTGAAACTTTTGTACCGTAAAAATTGTATAGATTGGGGTTATGATAGTAAAATCTGGGATAATCAAGCTCGCATCTTTGAAGATAAATCTTAATCTTGGGTATTTCCTGCTTCCAACTATTCCATATAGATAGATCGTTTAAAATAATTTCCGTAAAATAATCTACCAATAATTCTTGATAAGTGTCGTTATCCGTAGCAGAAATTAAAACAGCAGCCAGCCATTGAATCTTACCCGTATTAGTAGAAAAAATATCTCCTAAAAATTCTCCCCCACTATCGCTGTATTTAACCGCATCTTTTAAAAGATCGATTTTTTCTCGCTTCGATTTAGCTAAGTAAAAACGGCGTTTAACCCCCTCTATTCCCCCTAATACCAAACCACTTACAGGAGGCGGGTTATTACCTCCCAAAACCAGATCGTATTCTTTAGGCTTTCTCTCATCACCATTCATCATTTATCATTCATCATTCCTACCTCTAAACCCATTTGCCAACAACAACCCTAACCGTACCGTCTTCTAGAACTGACTCTTCTTCAATATCAAAACCTTGCTCGTGTACTGAATTCATTAAGGTTTTGTGAGCGTACTTTTGGCTAATGCTATTTACAAATTCTTTTTGGTTAATCTTCGCGCCCCAAAAGTCGGATACTATTTCATAAATATCGCCACTGCGTCGAAAACCCAGATCGTAACCATTATTTTGTCTAATTACATATTCGGCTTGGGTAGTATTTCCTCGATAGCCTCTGACTGTGGTATTGCACTCGACTTGGTAATCTAAGTCTTGTAAAACCTCTTGTAAGATCTTGCCGTTTTTAATTTGAATTTTGATAGTAGTAAAGTGAGACATAGTTTTGAGGGATGAAGGATGAATAAATTAAATCTTATCTGTCCATAATTATATAGCTTCTTTTATATTGGCTAATGCAGTTTAAAAGTCTTGCTGCGAGTTATTTGATTCGATCGCCTTGCTATTTTATTTGCATTTATTATTGACGCTTGACATGATATTATATACATACTGGAATATAGTGCGTAATGTTATCCTGCTCGTAATTTTGGGGATTGTCGAGAATTAAAATAAGTAGCATTCTAATAAATTGAGTAATGCGATCGCAAACTGGAACGAGTAGTTAAAATTACCGTACACTAGGCTTCAATTTTTCAGCTACATTCTAATACTTCATCATTCATCATTTATCCTTCATAATTATTACTCATACCCTGGTTCGTAATAATATTGGTCATCAAATAATGCTCTTTGGAAGTTAGAAGTATCTAAATTAGGAGGAAATCTAGGACTATCTACACTATTAAACTTTGCCCCTTCGGTATTAGCTAATCTGAGATTATTATTACCAAAAGTACAGCGAGTAAAGTTAGCACCTCTAACGTCTAAACCTGTAAAATCTATTCTTGTTAAATCAGACCATCTAAAATCTGCACCTTTTAAACTAACATTCTCAAAGATAACTCGTGTAAGATTGGTAAAACGAAAGTCAGTATTATTTAAATTTGAGTTCTTAAAAATAGCTTCTCTAATGCGATCGCTATAATGGCTAAAGCTAGCATTAGTTAGATCGCAATTTTCAAAGATTGCTTGTTTTAATAATGCTCCAGCAAACTCTGTATTCTGAAGATTGCAGGTATTAAAAACTACATTTTCTATTACAGAATTCTCAAATATACTACCTTGTAAACTAACATTTCTAAAAACTAGATTATTTAAAAAGCTAGCTTCAAAATTGTAGCTATAATCAATAGCACTTAATTTAATTTCAGATAATCTTGCATTTTCAAAATGCGTGGTTTCAAGATTAGCTTTTCTAAGATCGGTTTTGAATAATTCTGCATCATTTAACCAAGCTTGATAAAGATTTACTCCGACTAATTTAGCATTGTTAAAGCAAGCATAATATAAATCCGATCGAGTTAAATTAGCTTGGCACAAATCTGCATTTTGGAAATTAGATTCCCGTAAATCCATATAGCTTAAATCTGCATGAATGAGATTAGTATTACTAAAATCTCTATTTTTTAATACTGACAGATTTCCAAATTTAATTCCTTTCAAATAAATTTTAATGTCTACTTCCTTACGCCAATTATTCCAATCATCTTTATTATTTTGAATAAAGTCAGCAAAATAATCTACTAATAACTCCTTATAAGTCTCATTGTTAGTAGCCGAAATAAAAGCAGCAGCCATCCATTGAATCTTGCCTTTGCTTACAGAGAAAACATCCGATAAAAAATCCTCTCCCGCTTCGTCATACTTTAATGCTTCTCTGAGAATAGCAATCTTTTCATCGTCAGAATTAGCCTTTGCAAACCGATGCTTAATTCCTTCTATGCCACCCAATACCAAACTATTTACTGGCGGATTATTACCACCCAGCACAAGATCGTATTCTTGAGGTTGCTTTTTATTATTATTCATTATCGACCGCACTTAAGAAAAAAAAATATCTTCAAATAGCAATTTTTTTAGATTGAGGTTCGGGGATAGGATCGTCAAATTCGCGAGCAGTTTCAAGCCACAATTGTGTAGCTTCTTTAATATTTTCAAGTGCAGCTTCTTGTGTATTGCCATGAGCCATACAACCAGGTAACTCTGGAACTTCTGCGATAAAAAATTGATTTTCTTCGCTCCAATTAATTATTATTTGATATTTGTACATTACTCTTCGATGTTTAAATTGTATTTTAAAATAATCGTTCTTATTTGACGTACTTGGTAATCTTTAGCTTTATTACTGTCTTTTTGTAAATTGGGTTTTTCTATAATTCCTGCTTTACGAAAAGTATGATGACTTCCACGAATACGCTTATCGAATCCTAGTTTTTCTAAGAGTTGACATAGATCGTTAAAAGCAATATTGCGATCGGATTTACCTTCTAAAATTTTTAGTAGTAATTTTTCATACTTACCCATAATTTTAATCGACTTCTAAAGGGCTAATAGTTGCTTGTAGGTTATATTGTTTTAACTCTTGAATCAACTCGACGTTATCCGAAGCAGTACGCGCCCCCGCTTCAGCAGCCCATTGTTTTAAGTCTTCGATTTGTTGATGGGCGATCGCGGCAAGTGGTACGGTTTCATTAATACCCCGTAAAATATCTTCGGTGGTGAAATCTCTTCTTTCCCCAAAACCCCGATACATTCCATCTACTACCACCTGTTCGATTTCCGCACCGCTAAAGTTGTTGGCGGCAGCAGCAAGTTTAGTTAAGCTAAAATCTCTTAAGCGACTAGGGCGCAATCTTTGGAGGTGAACTTTAAAGATTTCTTGTCTTTCTTTTTCTGTCGGTAAATTGAGAAAAAATATCTCGTCAAAACGCCCTTTCCGTAACAACTCCGCAGGGAGGATTTTCACATTGTTAGCCGTAGCCACAATAAATACAGGGCTGGTTTTCTCTTGCATCCAGGTAATTAGCGAACCAAATACCCTTCTAGATGTACCAGAGTCGCCATCCACACCGCTACTGATATTACCAAACGCCTTATCGATTTCATCAATCCATAATACACAAGGAGCGATCGCTTCGGCAATTTGAATCATTTGTCTGACGCGACTTTCACTTTCTCCGACAATTCCTCCAAATAACCGCCCCGTATCCAACCGCAGTAGGGGTAAACGCCATTCGTGGGCGATGGTTTTTGCCGAGAGGGATTTACCCGTACCCTGAATACCCGCCAGTAACACGCCCTTGGGGTTGGGGATACCATAAGTTCTGGCTTCTTCGGTAAAAGCATCCTGGCGGATCTGTACCCATTCTTTTAGATTTTCTAACCCGCCGACGTTTTTAAGAGACTCTGAGGTAGTAAAAAATTTCAAAATACCCGTCTGGCGAATAGTTTGTTTTTTCTCTTCCAATACCCCATCGATATCCGACTCATTTACCTGTTGTTTGGCTGCTAAAGCTTTAGCTAACACCCGTTGAATTCGCGCCCGACTCAAACCCTGACAGGCTTTTACAAGCTGTTCTCGCGCCAAACCCATTACCTTAAGCTTTTCTGGTACGACTAACTGAGTAATTAGATAATCTATCTCTTTGGCATCGGGTAGAGGAAAATCAATTACCGTAACTTCCTCGGCAAACTCCTCTGGTACTTCTAACGCATGACTGGTAAGTATTAATGTCTTGCGACTGCGTTTTAATTCCTTGGTTAAATTCTTTATTTCCCGTACTACAGGGGCATTGCGATCGCTTTGAGGATTTTTCAAGATAAAATGTAAGTCTCGTAGTACAAAGATCGTATTATCGTTATCGCCAGCTTTGCCAATTCTCCCTAAAGCTGCCATTACCGAACCCTTATCCCCACCGTTGCTATCCCAGCCCCGCACGATATCCCAGACAGCAACGGTGCGCTTGGGTTGAGATAAATCCGCTACTAAATTAAGCACCTCATCGATCGGTTCTTCTTCTGCCGAAACAATATACAGTAGGGGATAACGCGCCCGCAGCATCAAATCTAATTCTCGAATAACATTCTGATGCGGTTTTTGGGAATTATAATCTTGTACCATTTTTTATCATTTGTCATTTAACAGTTATCATTCCCCAATTCCCAATTCCCAGTTCATCATTCATCATTCATCCCTCATCCCTTAAGAACATGGCTGAATATCAAAAAATCGAATACCGTATCGGAAAAGACGGCAAAATTACCGAAACAGTAGTTAATGCTTCGGGAGAAAGTTGCACTGAAACTACCGCACCTTTAGAAGATGCTTTGGGTAAAGTAGAATCTCAAGAATTGTTACCCGAATACTATGAGGGAGAGGAAAATATTACTAATTCCCAAACGCAGTATTTAAAGGATGAATTATGAAGAATGAAGGATGAATATTGATTTGTTGGCAAACACGATAAATCTATCTGTGTTTATCAAAGTTCATCTGTGGACGAATTATTTATCTCAAATTAAGAGACAAAGCGTTATAAATAAAATTTAGATATATATGAATGATTTATTATTAGCTTTATCAATTTTATTACTATTCTCATTATTACTAGCTATTTTATATAGTATTTTCGGTCGTTCTTCCAACAAAGATATTATCGAAGCCAAAGATAAAGAAATAGCAGAGTTAAAACAACAGTGTGCTAGATTGAGAAATGATTTAGAAACGCGATCGCAACAAACAACCAAAGATTTAAAACAAGAATTTTTCACTAAGCTACAAACTCTCTTAGCTAACTATCCTTCTGCGATTAAAATGGCACAACATAAGCCAGATTTACCAGCTAAAAACTTAGTGGCGTTGTTTACTCCTTTGGGTAATTTACTATCGGATTGGGGTTACGAAACAATTGGCGAACCTTGGCAAGAAGTAGAATATAATCCTCAATTTCATCAAGCAGATTCGGAGGATATTCAAGAAGGCGATACTGTTTATATTCGCTTTATTGGCTATCGCTATGAAAATAATATTGTATGTCCTGCAAAGGTGAGTAAAACTTTGCCAATTAGGAAAGATGATGAATGATAAATCAAAACAACCAAGACAATATGATTTAGTACTTGGTGAGAATAATCCCCCTCCAACTGATGGTTTGGTATTGGGTGGTATTAATGGGCTGACGCTACGTACCGCTTGCGGTCAATAGTCAGTTATTAACGCTTATCTTGTTAGAGGTATGGTTTATAAAGAGTTGGGAGATCTCAAAAAGGCTGAAGAGGATTTTAATATGGTTAAACAACTCAACCCAAAAAATAAGTAGCTCAAAAAACTAACCTGATATGTTTGTTATTTTATTTTTCTGCAACCCTCAATTTAAGTAGCAGGACGTTCTTCCAAGGCTTTTCCATTATGAATATAATATCAGGTCAAGTGTCAAGAGTAAAGCAATTTTCGAATGATGAATGATGAATGATGAATGATGAATTAAAACAACCAAAGGAATATGATTTAGTACTTGGTGGAAACAATCCTCCTCCTACCAATGGTCTGGTTTTAGGTGGTTCACAGAAAGCTATCAAAAACTACAACGACTGATCATTTTTCCGCTGTGTAAAAAAATTGACACACCATGAAGAACCACATCGAGTTAACTGTATGGTTCTTAGTTTAGATGAGCAAACTATTTTCAGCGGTAGTATGCGTGGTTTAATTAAAATGTGGGATATAGAAACAGGCAGGCTTAAATATAGTAAAGAGGCTCAATCTGGCTCTATTACTTCTTTAGCAGTTTCTCCCGATGGTAAATTATTAGCTAGCGGTAGTAGAGAACACAAAATAAAACTCTGGAATATTAGAAAAGAAAAAATTACTAAAAAACAAATATTTCCCAAAAAACAGAGTGGAGCAATAATTTTTCTTGCTTTTAATTTTGATGGTAATACCTTGTATAGTGGAAGTCCTTTTCATAGCGTTCAGATATGGAATTGTGAAACGAAAACTAATCAAAGCTTTCAAGGAGATAAATGGGCTATAAGAGCTTGCACTATAAGCTCAGACCAACGTACTCTTGTTACTGGTAAACATATTATTAATGTTAGAGATACAATTACTGGAACAATCAAATATACCTTGAATTCGCGTACAGAAACATCGGTTATTGCAATTAATGCAGAGCAAAATCTTATTGCTACGACAGACGAGCATAATCGCTCTAATTCTTCAATTAACATTTGGAATTTAAACACAAGAAATACTGAAAAAACTTTATACGGACATACTAATTATGTTAAGTCTTTAGTGTTTAGTCCTGATGGCAAAACTTTGATTAGTGGAAGTCAAGACAATACAATTAAAATGTGGGATATTAAAACAGGTAGTTTGATTACAACTCTTGAAGGTCATACTTCTACAGTTACTTCTTTAATTGTCACTCAAGATGGACAAAGAATTATTAGTGGTAGTAGTGATTGTTCTATTAGAATTTGGGGGATAGAATAGTGCGAGCGTTTGAATTTATTGCTTTAAGTATCATTATTTCTCATTCCTAATTCATCCTTCCCCCAATGACTATTATCGCGATCGACTTTGGCACGAGTAATACCGTAGTTAGTATTATAGAAGCAGATACCAAAGCAGCAACAACTATCAGATTGCCTGAAATATCTCGTTTATTTACTTATAGTAACAACACAGAGAAAACTAAAACCATTGCTGTAACTCCCACTCTAGTTTTTATCAAAGAAGCTAATCAGTTGATATTAGGAGAAAAGGTTAGAGGACAGCGTTTAGGACTAGCTCAACCAGATCGTCTATTCAAAGCTTTTAAACGAGATTTAGCAGCAGACTTTCAAGCACCACCACGACAATTAGATAATGAAAGTTATACCGCTAAATTAGTATCTGAATTATTTATTAAAGAAATATGGCAGCAAATTAAACAACAGAATATAGAACCGAGTAAAGTTATTTTTACCGTTCCTATTGGTGCATTTGAAAGATATCTAGATTGGTTTCGAGATTTGGGTAATAGCTTAGAAACAGAAGTACAGTTAATAGACGAATCTACGGCTGCTGCTTTAGGCTATGCTATCCAAAAACCTGATTCTTTAGTACTAACTTTAGATTTTGGTGGCGGTACGCTAGATTTAAGTTTGGTTCGTACTGTCTTCAACCCTTCAGAAACAGATAAACCCTTAAAAGCCGAGGTAATTGCTAAATCTGATGCTTATGTAGGGGGAGAAGATATTGATATCTGGATTGTGGAAGATTATTTACGTTCTATCGATACATCAAGAGAATCAGTAGGTAAAATTGGCTGGCAAAATTTATTAGAAATAGCAGAGAAACTGAAAATTCGTCTTTCTAAAGATGAATCAGCTAAAGAAAGCTGGTTCGATGATGAGAACTTTATGTCTTATGACTTAGAGTTAGATAGGGATAAATTAGAAGAAATATTAGAACAACAGCAACTATTAGAACAGTTACGCAATGCTTTAGATGAAATAGTTGCGATCGCATTAGGTAAAGGAATTAGTAAAAGCGATATCGAACAGGTACTATTAGTAGGTGGTAGCTCATTAATCCCTGCGGTACAGCAATTAGTTATTTCCTATTTTGGCAAGAAGAAAGTCAGGTTAGATAAACCCTTTGAAGCTGTCTGTCATGGCGCGTTAGCTTTAAGTCAAATTACCGAAATAGACGATTATCTACGTCACAGTTACGCTATTCGCTTATGGGAACCCCAAACTAAAAGTTACACCTACGTTAAGATCTTCGATGCTGGCATACAATATCCCTGTGCTACAGATAAACCTTTAACCCTTCAAGTCGCGACAGAAGGACAAACAGAAATCCGTCTCGACATCGGGGAAGTAGCGCAAATATCCCAAGCTGAGGTTAGTTTTGATACCGAAGGAAGAATGACCAGTGGTGAGTTACGCTCCTCAAACCAGTATAGCTCTTTAGAAGGCGATCGCAATTCTATCTGTTTGGCGCATCTCGATCCACCTGGAGAAGTAGGGATCGATCGCATTGCAGTTGATTTTGCTGTGGATAACAATCGGGTGCTGTTAGCAACAGTCAAGGATTTGTTGACGGGAAGGGTGTTAGTTGAAAAGGGGGTTATTGCTAATTTGAAGTGAATTTATGGGAATGATGAATTAGGAGGGATGAGGGATGAAGAGGGAATGAATTGTTTATTTTTGTTTGCTACAACTTCCCAAAATAAAATAAGGTCGGATGACGCACACTTTTCCACTATGAATATAATATCAGGTCTAGTGTCAAGAATCAAGTATATTTTCAATTAAATCATGAGAGATAAATTATGAGTGAGAAATCTAAGCAACCAAGAGAATACGATTTAGTACTAGGTGGTAATAATCCGCCTCCTCTTGATGGTTTGGTATTGGGAGGAATAGCGGGAATAAAAAGGAGATTAGAGAGTAATAATACAGAAATAATTAAATCTGCATTGAGTGATGCGATCGCATATAAAGATGAAGGATTAGAGTTAGTTATTAATGCTTTATACAACACTCCCCAGGAAATTAGACAGCACGCTGTTAATATTCTTAGAAATCATAAAACAGCAAAAGCAGAGCAAGCACTATTAGATTACGATCCTAATTCTCTTTTTGTTCGATTTAACGATTGGAATTTGAAAGATTTTAATTTAGAATCTTATTTATACGACCCTGTAAACACTCCTTATCGCATCGATCTAAAACAATTTAAGAATATTATTTCAGAACTCAAAAAAATAGAACCACAAGGAAGCAAGATTGAGGCTTTATACCTTCCAATGTGGGAAGGACGTAAAATATATCGCGATCCAACATCGTCATCAGTATCTTACAAAGAATGTATCGATCTTTTACTTGATGCTCATCAACAGTTACCAAATCTCAAAGCATTGTTTTTAGCTGATGATACTTCAGATAGTTATGTTTGGGGTTCTCGAAGTGACTATAAAAGATATAAAATTTATATGGATGAAGTTTGTTATCTTCTCGAAGCTTATCCTAAATTAGAAATTTTACGACTTCAAGGAAGAGATGGATTAAAATTTAGCCCAGTTCAACATAATTTAAAAACTCTAATTCTTGAAGCTAGAGAGCTAGGATATCGAACTTTAAAACAAGTTTTTTCTTTAGATTTACCACACTTAGAATATTTAGAATTATGGCTTGGAGCAGACAACTATATCATTAGAAGATGGAGTGAAGATGGAGATATCTTTAATTATGGTATCTTAACTCCCCTTTTTTGTAATAATTGTTTCCCTAATCTTAAATACTTAGGCTTATGTAGTTGTGAATGTACAAATACTATAGTTGAAGTTATCAAAAATTCTCCGTTAATAGAAAATTTAAGAATACTCAATCTTACTAGAGGTACTTTAACAGATGAAGGAGCAGAGATATTATTAAACTGTCCTGCAATTAATAAACTCCATACTCTTGATGTTTCGATGAATTTACTATCTTCTGAAATGGTTGATAAATTATCGCAACTCGATTGTAATGTTATTGCAGAACCACAAGATATAGATAGTTATCAAGAAAATTGTGGAAGACATCGTTATTCTGCTTTGTATGAATAATTTTGGCATCCTTCATAATTTATAATTCATAATTCATCCTTTCCCCAAAATGCACCTATCAATACTCTATCGCGGATCGCTAATTAGCTGTAACTATGGTTGTCAATATTGTCCCTTTGCTAAAAAACAACAGTCAGCCATAGAGTTAGCAAAAGATAAACAAGAATTAACCAAATTTATCGACTGGATAGAGCAAAATCCACAGCATGATTTTTCTATTTTATTTACTCCTTGGGGAGAAGCATTAATACATGATTGGTATCAACAAGGGCTAGTCAGATTGACCAACTTACCTAATGTCAATAAAGCAGCAATTCAAACAAACCTATCTTGCAAACTAGATTGGGTAGAAGACTGTGACAAAAACAAACTAGCACTGTGGGCAACATTTCATCCAGAATGGGTAAAACGCGATCGCTACTTATCTCAATGTTTAGAATTAAATCGGCGTAATGTGTCTTTTAGTGCAGGAGTAGTTGGATTCGGGCAGTTTAAACAAGAAATAGCAGCTTTGCGCCAAGAACTACCAGATAGCGTTTATTTATGGATTAATGCGGTCAAAAAAGAGTTGCCGAACATGAGTAAAGCTGACTTAGAATTCTTTAAAGCGATCGATCCTTTGTTTCCTCTCAATACCCATCATTATCCTTCTCGCGATCGCTCTTGTAAAGCAGGTAAATCGGTATTAAGTGTAGATGGCGATGGAAATATGCGTCGCTGTCATTTTATCAGACAACCCATTGGTAATATCTATAATTCTAACTGGGAAAATGCTTTACGCGATCGCCTTTGCACTAATGAAACCTGTCACTGTCATATTGGTTACGTTCACTTGGATTATTTAGAATTAGATAAAGTATTCGGAGAGAGAATTTTAGAGAGAATACCTATTGCTATTCCAGGTTCGGGAATTAATTCGCCCGTCGTGTAGGAAACGCAGGGTTAGATATTACTAGTCGCTATCTTCACATTCTGCCTGGAGAATACGGTGCGAGGTATTCTAAAATACAGCTTCCCATCAAGGATCGCTACAGCGATCGCGAAGAATGTCAATTGGGAAATTAGCTAAAAAACTTAAACGAGCAATTATCTTTCTTCTGAAAGATGAATATTGTAAATAGTTATCGTGTAATAAGAATAGTTAGATAAAAACAACCAGTCAGGTTTTTTACTAAATGTCTGGTGCGATCGAACTACCTTAAGGTTCAAACTGCATTTAACAAAATAGCAAAACAAAAGCTCTTACTTCATTTTTCAAATATAAAAAAAGGAACGTTCAATTATGTCTCAATCATCAACACCTCAAGCAACAGAATCTACTTGGGGAAGATTTATAACCAGATCGGCAGCCACGACGACTCAAAGCAAATTAGAAGAGGCTGGCATCAAGCCTGAAAAAATAACTTTAGAAGAAGAAGATAATCAATCTCCAATTAGACTAGAACAGACAAACGCGATTAGTAATTTGAAGTCAGGAGGAATTACTGGCGCAGTATTGGGGGCTTTGATTGGTTTGTCTATCAGTTTAGTTATGACTAATTTTGCTGGTGAGGGGTTGGCAGCATTGCAAAATTTTCAGCCCATACATTATTTTTCTCCTATTATGGGTGCAATTGTCGGTGCTGCGGGAATCAGTTTGATTTTAGGAGTGACGGGTGCTAGCGCACCTAAAACCGACGCAGACATAAACGATCGCAGTGACGCTGAAAGATATTTGCTGGTAGTAAAAGGAGAAACCAAAGAAATTACTCTGGCTAAAGAAATTATTGCTCGACAAGGTGGTGTAGTAGAAGAAGCAGATCGTCGATAAATCTCGTTAACTTTATCCTGCGTAAAACAGCAATGAACAGTCAACAGTCAACAGAGAACAATGCTCATCAATAACTGACAATTGATAATTACTAATTCTTCAATGATAATTGCTCATTGTTTATGCTGGGCATCAAGAGTGCTCATTGCTCATTGAAGAATTGCTCAAAGCCTTCTCAAGGCGATCGCTCTAAAATTGCCACATATTCCTGTACCGTTTTAGCAAAACCCATTTCTAAAGCCTCGGCGGTTAAGGCGTGACCGATAGATACTTCTAAAATACCAGGAATGGTGCAAAATTTAGCCAGATTATCCAAGCTAAGGTCGTGTCCTGCATTCACTCCTAATCCTAAATCTTGGGCTTTTTTCGCAGCATCGGCAAACTTTTGCCAAGTGGATTCTAAATCTTTATTTTCGCGGTAGGCTGTAGCGTAGGGTTCGGTATAGAGTTCGATTCTCTCTGCACCAGTACCAGGAACGAGGCTAATCTGTTCGAGATCTGCGTCCATA
This sequence comes from Waterburya sp., assembly GCA_965214815.1. GTDB lineage: Bacteria > Cyanobacteriota > Cyanobacteriia > Cyanobacteriales > Xenococcaceae > Waterburya. The sequence continues at coordinate 3,506,247 of CBDCCL010000002.1, read as the reverse complement.
AATAAGCTAACTCTGCACCCCAGACTGTGTAATTCTTCGATAATCGGAATCAAACGTTCTTTGTCTTTAGTCAAGTCCCAACCGCTATCAGAAGTAAAGGTATCTGGTGCATCGGGGACGAGGGTGCATTGAGTTGGTTTAACTTTACGTACAATCTCCATAAACGACACTTCTAAAGGATTTCCCTCGATATTAAATTCCACGGGGGTCACTACATCTAGCAGATCGTAAACGTCTTTTGGTCGAATGTGTCTTTGGTCGGGACGAGGATGAACCGTAATTCCTTTTGCACCAGCATCAATACAGATTTGTGCCATTTTGGTAATGCTGGGGATACCAATATTACGAGTATTTCTAATTAATGCCACTTTATTAAGATTGACGCTGAGATTAGTCATTTGATTTATCGTTTATCATTTATCATATATCACCAACGCCTTTATCAACTTTAATGTTCGATGTTCAACGTTTAGCCTTGGGTTTAAGATCCCCGTTAAAAATCAACTCTTACCGATCGATTAAGCTAAAACTGCGGAATGCACTGCCCCACACGCCCTTGAGGTCGCCTCAAGGGACTGGGGCAGCTAAAAGCTAAAAGCTAAAAGCTATGAAGAAACGCCTCTATCCATCCATACTAAGTTCAATTGCAATTATTATCGGTCTTTGGCTGGCTTTTGAATTTGCATCACGGTTGTTTGCAGAAATACTCTGGTTTAGAGAAGTAGACTATCTAACCGTATTTTTAGTCCGTCGTGTGAGTCAGTATGGTTTATGGTTTTTTGTCACCTTAATCTCTGGACTATTTATTGGGGGTAATTTGTGGCTGGCAGATCGTTGGCAATGGCGACAGTTACCAAAAGACAGGCATGATACGCTTCCGGTTGTTTCTCCGCAAAAGCAGCTATTTGGTAGGGTTGTCGATCCAACACAAAATCGGCTACCCATTAGAGGTTATTCAGACAAAAAAAATTATTCACCTCGTTTAAAGCTACCACTTTTACTCTTTGCAGCGATCGCGGTTTCAATCGGTATTACCTATATTTTAATAAACTGTGCAGATATTGCCCTTTCGGTTTGGCAGACTAGCTATCGTTTACCTCAAATTACTTCAACTCTCAGACCACCTCTAGACGTATTCGATTTTGCTAATATTTCAGGCTTTATTATTAGCTATCTACGCCAATTAACCATCATCGTTATTGTAGTAGCTTTGCTTTTGTGGAAACCACAGCTTTGTTTGAAAGCGATCGCTATTTCTCTTGGCATCATCTTCGGTTTGATTGCAGCAGGTAACTGGGCGATCGTTCTGCGCTTTTTTAATTCTTCTAGCTTCGATCTAGTCGATCCACAGTTTGGTAGAGACATTGGTTTTTATATCTTTCGCTTTCCCCTATGGCATTTAATTGAATCTTGGTTATTAAGTTTATCTTGCATTACTTTACTAGGCTGTATTTTATATTATCTACTGTCGGGTAATAGTCTATCCGAAGGTCGTTTTCCTGGCTTTACCAAGATTCAACTACGGCATCTTTCTTTTTTAGGTGCAGCGGTAATGTTGGCTTTGGCTTTTCAGCATTGGCTCAACCGTTTCGATCTGCTTTATAGTTCTCGTGGGGTGGTATATGGTGCTGGATATACTAACATTCAGGTTCAGCTACCTTTGGAAGTCTGTTTAGCCATAGTCTCGATTCTTAGTGCTGCTTGGCTTCTATATAAAGGCTTTACGGGATATCGTAATCTACAGATCCGAAAGCGAAAAATCAAAAGAATTATTTTCTTAATCTTCCCCTTTGTGGTTTATCTGTTTGTTGTTGTTCTCAGCGATGCTGCTAGCGCGACGGTACAGAGTTTAGTCGTTCAACCCAACGAATTAGCAGCAGAAAAACCTTATATCGAGCGTAGTATCGCTTTGACCCGTAAGGCTTTCAATTTAGATAAGATCGTGGCAAAAACCTTTAATCCACAAGGTCAATTAACCGCAGCAGATATTCAAAACAATAATTTAACCATCGAAAATATTCGTCTGTGGGATACTCGCCCCATTCTACAAACTAATCGACAGCTACAGCAGATTCGTCCTTACTATAAATTCCACGATGCTGATATCGATCGCTATTTATTGAATGAAGATGACAACCTGACCGATGCCGATAAACAACAGGTAATTATTGCAGCTAGGGAATTAGACTATACAGAAGTTCAGGATATAGCCAAAACTTGGGTCAACGAACATTTAATTTACACTCACGGCTATGGTTTTACCCTTTCCCCCGTTAATCAGGTTGCTGAGGGAGGTTTACCCTATTACTACGTTAAGGATATCGGTACGGGAACTGAAGAAACAGGCTCTTTAACCATATCAGATGAGGTAATTCGCAACAGTATCCCTATTGGAAAACCCCGTATCTACTATGGGGAATTAACCAACCCTTACATCATGACTTCTACAAGGGTTCGGGAGTTAGATTACCCCAGTGGTGAAGATAATGTTTATACCATTTATGATGGCACGGGAGGAATTGAAATTGGTAACTATTTTCGACGGATACTATTTGCCGAATATCTCAAAGACTGGCAAATGCTATTTACGCAGAACATTACCAAAGACACAAAAGTATTATTTCGACGCAACATCAAACGAAGAGTCAAAGAAATTGCCCCTTTTCTAAACTACGATCGCGATCCTTATTTAGTCGCAGCCAAACCCGATAATCCAGCAAACGACCGCGATTATCTTTATTGGATTATTGATGCCTATACTACCAGCGATCGCTATCCTTATTCCGATCCTGGAGAAAATCCTTTTAATTATCTACGTAACTCGGTCAAGGTAGTGGTAGATGCCTATAACGGTAAGGCAAATTTCTACATAGCAGATGAATCAGATCCGATAATTCGCACTTGGAATAAAGTATTTCCCCAGCTATTTAAGCCACTCTCGGCAATGCCTGTAGAGTTACGCCGTCACATTCGCTATCCCGAAGATTTCTTTAGCGTTCAGTCCCAAAGGCTGCTTACCTACCACATGATAGATCCCCAAGTATTCTACAACCGCGAGGATCAGTGGCAGATTCCCCAAGAAATTTATGGTACCAAGCCTCAATCAGTCAAGCCTTACTATTTAATTATGAGGCTACCTACGGCTACTGAAGAAGAGTTTATTCTCTTGCACCCCTATACCCCTACCAGCCGTCCCAACTTAATTGCTTGGTTAGCAGCCCGATCTGACGGCGCAGAATACGGCAATTTATTACTCTATAAATTTCCCAAACAAAAGCTTATTTATGGCCCTAATCAGATAGAAGCTTTAATTAACCAAGACCCCGTAATTTCTCAGCAGATATCGCTGTGGAATCGGGAAGGATCGCGGGCAATTCAAGGTAATTTGCTAATTATTCCTATCGAACAATCCTTGCTATACGTCGAACCGCTATATATTGAAGCCGAAGAAAATAGCTTACCTACTTTAGCAAGAGTAATCGTAATTTACGAAAATCAAATCGTGATGGCCCAAACCCTAGACGAAGCCATTCAAGGAATTTTTCAGCCTCAAGATAACGCCGAAACTATTATTCGTCCTGTCGAAGGTGTAACACCAGTCAACTAAATATCATCATAAATCTTGCTTCCTTACATTACCTCCCTCTGGCTTTATAAGTCCCCTATAATGGGGGGCTTTAACTATTTTTGCACCTATACTTTACCGAGTTTAGAAAGTTTACCCCGAGTAGTAGCCTCTTGAAACTCTATATTTAAGTTCTTAATTTGTTGATATAGTGCTTGGGATCTTGCTACCGATACAGCAGCATCTGCATTTCCACCATTGATTTTTGTTGCTTCTGCATCAGATATTTCTTCCATATAGGATATTGAATTTAGCTGTAAATTGTTGAATTTTCTTCTTGCGGTTTTTGGTTTCATCATTTTTCTCCAAAGTTGACTAAAATTTTTATAAACATAATATAGCTAATCGAATCCCCTAGTTAGCCCAAACCATCCCATAATAGGTGCAACGCCAACTTATCCTCGATCGTCTTTTACTCCACAGTTGGTATTAAGATCGCGAAGGCGATCGCCTTTGTTATTAGTCCGATAAGCAGTTAACATTATTCCTTCTTTTGTAACTCGAATTCCCCTAGCTGGTTGAATATTACCTCTACTAGTTTTCAGAGGCTGAGGCAGGCTAGAAAAGGTAGAATCTGGTTCAATAATCATATCTGTCGAATCTAAAGGTAAATCTGGAGTAGAAGAGATGCCTCCCTTACCTTCAATTACTAGACTGCTTTGCGCCGTTGATTCCCGATTAGCACCACAAGATCGAGCGACCGTTTCTTCAAGTTTCACTACTGCCGTAGTCGATTCTATTACGTTTTTAAATGAATAGAGATCGAGTACCCCAATTGAAACATTGCCATCTATCCCAAATTCCGAACTGGCGTTAATATCATTAGTAGTAGGACTTAAGGGTCGCTCCTGAATCCCCCACAAAGACTCGGCGGTAATATCGATCTTTCCACCTGTACCGCGATCGGCACGAGCGATGATGTCATTATTTCCGTCAAATGCCAAGATAAAGTCGGTATCGATGTTTAAGTTTCCGCCATTAGCATTACCGCGAGCTTCAGCAGAAATTAAGCTATCACCCGTTAAGAAAATATTATCGGCTATTTGCAGATCGATGTTAGCACCCTGTCCTGTTTCGGCTTGAGTTATCGCTTCAATTCTTCCTTCCGATAAGCGCAAAGACTCGGCAGCTATAGTAATATTACCAGGTTCGCCAGTTCCAGGTGCAAAACCACCGCTAGCTTCACCCCGACTAGAAAAGTTACTAGCGGTAATAATTGCACCATCGGTAATGGCTAATTCTCCCGTAGCTAGATTAACGTTTCCACCCTTACCATCACTAATTAAGGCACTAGCAAAAATACCACCACGAGATGTTTCTATAGCACCACTTAAAGTAATTAATTCCTTAGCAACAATATTGATATTACCCGCATTACCACTGCCAAAGGTCGATACCGAAATTGACGAAGCATCGTCGATAATTAATCGTCCTGTCTCAATATTAAGATTGCCACCGTTGCCAGTAGATCCTTCAGCAACATCAGCATCCACACGACTAAAATTAGATAATTCTATTGAGTCACTAATATTAAGCTCGATCTCCCCACCATCGCCATCGCCAAAAACATCTGCGGAAATAGAGCCTTCATCGATAAATAGAGAGGCAGCATTAATTTCAATCCTACCCGCTCGACCACTGCCGTCTGGGTTGATATCGGCTAAAATAGAGCTGGGCAGCTCTACCTCTTGTCCAGAGCTAGTTAAAAGAGTCCCGCTTCCTGCTATAGATACTTCTTCTCTGGCATTAATGGCAATATTACCCCCATTACCGTCGAAAATACTTGCATCTATATTCCCACCATCATTAATGCGTAATGAGCCTGTGTTGATGTTGACACTACCGCTATTAGCAATTGTGTCAGAATCATTATCAATAAATGAAATACCTACACTTACATTAATCGAGCTAGGAAGAAGCTCGGTGTTTCCAGGTTCGCCAATAGTAATTGATTCAGCGTTAATATCAATATTACCTGCATTCCCACCCGTACCAGCTATAGCTTCGATTCTGCCGTTTCTACTTAAAAATAAATTCTGAACATTAAGATTAATATCTCCACTATTACCATTGCCAAAGGCATTACTAGAGATGATACTAGGTAATACAATAGACTCCCCGTTTGCGTTGGTTGTCGTTCCAAAACCGTCTACAGTAATCGTATCGGCAATATTGATATTAATATTTCCACTGTTGCTATTTCCGATAACATTACTAATTATATTAGCTCCATTAGTTACACTAAAATTTTGGGCAGTTAAATTAATTTCGCCGATGTTTCCTGTAGCTTCTTCGACAAATAAATTAGTAATACCACTTTGAAAAGCATCGGAAGTACCATCAAAAATAATATCTCTTGCCATAATTACAACATCGCCAATATTCCCTTCTCCGCCAAAATTAATGTTGAAGATTCTGCCTCCGTTACTAAATGTAACGTCGCGCGCCTTAATATTAATGTTGCCAGCGTTTCCTACTGCTTCAGAAACCGAGTTACTGATATTCGAGTTGTCCAGCACCAAGTCTTCTGTTAGATTTATTACTACGTCTCCTGCTCGAGCGTCACTGAAGCCCGAATCATCGTTAATACCAGCCAAAATACTACTGTCGGAAGTAACAGATAAGTTTCTGGCATTAATATTAACCGAACCACCTTCTCCTGTTACAACAATTCCGGCTGAATTACTCAAGCTAACATTACCCCTGGTTACTGCTTCGGGAAAATCTAAATTACCATTTTCATCAAATGCGATCGCTCCCGATCTAGTTAATGCTCCTAATTCAACTCTACCGCCAAAGCTACCCAGAATTAAACCATCGAAGTTAAGATTGCTACCTATTAAAAATAAATCTTGTCCGTTATTAACTCTTAAAGTGGCTTGACTACCAGTAATATCTCCTGGATTATCTCTAAAATTAAATCCAATTGGAGCATTAATAGTTAAAAGCGGTGTTGCATCGGGATTTGCTGCGCTAAATTCACCATCTTCAAACAAAATACTGTCGGCAGTACTACCGTAAAAAGAACCACCAAGATTTAAGCTGGCGTTTTCGCCGAACATAATTCCCGCAGGATTGATTAAAAACAAACTGGCACTACCATTAGCACGAATCAATCCATCAATATTAGAGACATTTCCCCCCGTAACTCTAGAGAAAATATTACTAACGTTATTACTATTGTTGAAAAAGGCTTCGTTATTTGTGGGAACGGAAAAATCTTGAAAGCTATGAAAAAGATTAGATCCTCGCGTTTCGCCTCCCGTTATTTCTGCCACATTTCCATTAGTATCTACCCGAGTACCGAAATTATCTGGGGTAATTTGTGCTACTGATACTTTACCACTGGCAAGCAAAAGTCCTAACCCATAAAGACTAATTGAAAAATAACGATTTAAAAGCATTTTTAATATGACGATACTAGTACAAATGTTAGGTCAGGATTTGAGATTTTTAGATATACTATCACCTAAAAGTAATTGCGATCGCCGAGCAAAATATTTTGATATTACTTCAATATCATTCGATCGCTATCGAGCGTAAAACAATACAAGTCAGCTTACTATTTCTTAGCTTCGTACCAAAAGCATTGTTGTATTAGGCAACTATTTACTGCCAATTACGGTTTGATAATGCTCGATAGGAAAAGGATCGTAAAAATGATGCAATAGTTCTTTCCAAGTTTGATATTTATCAGATTGCCGAAAGCCAACAGTATGATTTTCAAGAGTTTGCCACCGAACTAATAATATGTATTGGTTATCTACTTCTATGCACTTTTGCAAATCATGGTCGATATATCCTGGCATCGAAGCAATAATCACTGAAGCTTGCTTAAAAGCAGCCTCAAATCGTGTCAAACCTGGCTTAATTTTTAAGACTGCAACTTCCAGAATCATAATTATTAATCCCCACTTTTTTCTGTACGGGCGAAGGTTGGTTCGCCCCTACGCTACTTTTAAACAACTGGATCTGTATTATTATCAATAATTGCCAAATCGGATTTATCGAGGTGCATAGGAGTGACATTAGCAACAGAAATAACTAAACCAACTGTAGAACAAGCGATCGCCCGTAGTCAAAACTATCTATTATCAATTCAAGAGTCCGATGGTTACTGGTGTGCCGAGTTAGAGTCAAACGTCTCGATTACGGCAGAAGTTGTTTTGTTGTATAAAATTTGGCAGACTGACAAGACTAGACCATTAGATAAAATCGAAGCCTATTTGCGATCGCAACAGCGCGAACATGGTGGTTGGGAACTTTACTATGGTGACGGTGGCGAACTTTCTACAACCGTCGAGGCTTATATGGCACTGCGCTTGTTGGGTGTACCCGCAGCCGATCCTGCTTTGATAAAAGCAAAAAAGTTTATCTTACAGCATGGTGGCATTAGCCAGACGCGCATCTTTACTAAAATGCACTTAGCATTAATTGGTTGCTATGACTGGCGGGGTTTGCCTTCTATTCCTCCCTCGATTATGCTATTGCCAGATGATTTTCCCTTTACGATCTACGAAATGTCTAGCTGGGCGAGGGGTAGTACCGTACCTCTGTTGATTGTCTTCGATCGCAAGCCTGTATTTAAGTTAGACAACCCGATAAATCTAGACGAACTATACGCCGAAGGTATTGCCAACGTGCGTTATGAGTTACCTCGTAACAACGACTGGACAGATGTATTTATTGCTTTAGATGATGCTTTTAAGCTGGCAGAGAATTTTAACTTAGTTCCATTTAGAGAAGAAGGAATAGCTGCTGCGGAAAAATGGATCTTGTCAAGACAGGAGGCGACTGGCGACTGGGGCGGAATTATCCCCGCTATGCTCAATTCCCTATTAGCTTTACGCAGTCTTAATTACAACGTCAACGATCCTGTAATTCAACGTGGCTTAACCGCCGTCGATAATTTTGCGATCGAAACTGAAGATAGCTATCGGATTCAGCCCTGTATCTCTCCCGTATGGGACACAGCATGGTGTTTGCGGGCTTTAATCGAATCGGGATTAGCTCCAGACCATCCGACCTTAGTTAAAGCTGGAGAATGGCTATTAGACAAGCAGATTTTAGACTATGGCGACTGGGCGGTAAAAAATAAGGGTGTAACCCCTGGAGGTTGGGCATTTGAATTTGATAATCGCTTCTATCCCGATCTGGATGATTCTGCGGTAGTAGTGATGGCTTTATCTGGGTTAAACCTACCAGATGAGGCTCAAAAGCAACAGGCGATCGCTCGATGTCTTAACTGGATGGCATCTATGCAGTGTAAACCAGGAGGTTGGGCAGCTTTCGATCTCGACAATGACCAAGACTGGATTAATTTAATTCCCTATGGCGATTTAAAGGCAATGATCGATCCTAATACTGCTGACGTTACCGCGAGGGTATTAGAAATGCTAGGAGAATGTAACCTATCAATGAACGATCGACGGGTACAAAAAGCAATCGCTTATTTAATAAATGAACAAGAAACTGATGGTAGCTGGTTTGGACGTTGGGGAGTTAACTACATTTATGGCACGAGTGGAGTTCTCTCAGCTTTGAGTTTAATCGCGCCTATCCAATGTCGATCGCAAATTCAAAGAGGTGCAGCTTGGTTAGTCGCCTGTCAAAATCCTGATGGTGGTTGGGGTGAAACCTGCGCCAGCTACGATAACCCCCATCTTAAAGGTAAAGGAAACAGTACTGCTTCTCAGACAGCTTGGGCATTAATCGGTATTATGGCAGCAATGGAAGGAACGCAGTTTACAGCAGATGCAGCAGTCACTAAGGGAATAAAATATTTACTCGGTACTCAACGCTCGGATGGCACTTGGAACGAAGTAGAATTTACTGGTACGGGCTTCCCCTGTCATTTCTATCTTAAATACCATCTCTATCAGCAATATTTCCCTCTCCAAGCATTAGCTAGATATAGCCGTACAGGGTAGGGGCGAACTGCTGTTCGCCCGTACAGAAGTAGGGAGTAGGGAGTAGGGAGTAGTAATCAGTAAAATATTGCTTTAAACTTAAACAAAACGTCTGGCTGACAATTAATTCTAAGTCTTATGGTTAAAATTCTGCATCTATCGGATATTCATCTAGGAAGTGGTTTTTCTCATGGCAAGATAAATCCAGAGACGGGAATTAACACTAGGTTAGAAGACTTTGTAAACAGTCTGCGGATCTGTATCGATCGCGCGATCGCCGAACCTGTAGACATAGTATTGTTTGGTGGAGATGCTTTTCCCGACGCTACCCCCGCACCTTACGTTCATGAAGCCTTTGCCAGCCAGTTTCGCCGTTTAGCAGATGCCGATATTCCTGCTATCCTGTTAGTCGGTAATCACGATCAGCATTCTCAAGGTAGTGGGGGTGCAAGTCTATCTATCTATCGTACCTTAGTCGTGCCAGGATTTATCGTTGGCGATACCATTGCTACTCATCGCCTTAGTACCCGCAGTGGAGACGTGCAGATTATCACTCTTCCCTGGTTGAATCGTTCTACCTTGCTAACTCGTCCCGAAACAGAAGGACTCGATCTATCTGAAGTTAACGAGATGTTGCTACAAAAATTAGAGCCAGTACTAGAAGCAGAGATACGCCGTCTCGATCCGAATATTCCGACAGTTTTGCTCGGACATTTGATGGCAGATCGGGCTAGTTTGGGTGCTGAGAAGTTTCTTGCAGTAGGAAAAGGCTTTACAATTCCCATGTCGATGTTGATACGCTCTGAATTTGACTATGTGGCTTTGGGTCACGTTCACAAACATCAAAACCTTAACCCCAGCAACGATCCGCCAGTGGTTTATCCTGGAAGTATCGAGCGAGTAGACTTTGGTGAGGAAAAAGAAGACAAAGGCTATATTCTGTTAGAAGTACAGCCTGGTAAAGTAGAGTGGGAATTTTGTACCTTACCCGCACGTCCTTTTTTAACCATAGAAATGGATGTTTCAGAATCAGAAGATCCTCTAGAAGCGGTGTTAGATGCGATCGCCAAACGAGAAATAGAAGATAAAGTAGTACGTTTAATTTATAAACTACGCTCGGAACAACTAGATTTAATTAACACAAATGCGATCGATAAAGCCTTGCAAACTGCACACAGTCATAGCATTCGTCCCGAATTAATCAGTCAGCTAGCCCGTCCTCGTCTACCAGAATTAGGCGTGGGTAATACTTTAAATCCGATTGAGGCTTTAACTACTTATCTGAACAATAAAGAATACTTACAGGATATTCGTAAAGATTTAATCGAGGCTGCGACAACTTTATTAAATGAAACAGCAATTAAGTAGAAAAGTTGGCGTTGCATCTTCATGGGATGGTGAAGGCTGACTATGAGACTGGGAGACTGGGAGGAATTATCGTATAAAATTTGGAATCATCCCTAAACTGTGCAACGCCGAAAAGTTATTAGTTATTAGTTGTGATACCAAATCCGTTTTATAAAACCCCCAATAAAAATCTCTTGTAGAAGCGTACCATGGTACGTTTCTACAGGGTTCGACGATTTTACAGATAAATGGCGTATGTCATTCGGATTTGGTGTTAGTCGTTTGTTTCAACTGTAGCGCAATTATGTATCTAATACGTCATGCACTCGCCTTACCAGTCTTGCAAAGCAAGTTAATTTACACTACAAAAAAGGCGGGTATTACCCACCTTCGTTAAACTATCTAGCTTTCAAGTATCGAATCTTCAGGATCATTTATTAGCCAAAGTTTGGCTGATGGCGGATTAGATTTAAAAATTCCTCGCGAGTTTTTTGTTCATCTTGAAATACGCCGAGCATCGCGCTAGTAACTGTCCAAGAACCAGGTTTTTGTACTCCGCGCATTGACATACACATATGAGTTGCTTCCATAACTACCGCAACTCCTTGAGGGTCTAATGTTTCCTGTACCGCTTCGGCTATTTGGCGGGTAAGACGCTCCTGCACCTGCAAACGACGAGCGTACATCTCGACGATGCGAGCCAGCTTACTAAGACCGACAACTTTTTGATTGGGAATATATGCCACGTGCGCTCTACCCATGAAGGGCAACATATGATGTTCGCAGAGGCTAAAAAAGTTAATATCTCTAACTAACACCATTTCGTTATGTCCCTCGTCAAAGATCGCTCCATTGACCAAATCTTCTAAAGACTGATTATAGCCACTAGTCAGATATTGCATCGCTTCTGCTACTCTTTTAGGGGTCTTCAGTAATCCTTCTCGCTCTGGATCTTCACCCACCGATTCCAGCATGGTATAGACAGCTTCCATCATCTGTTCTTTAGCAGCTTCTGAAGTCGCTTTAATTTTAGGAGCTTGTCCGTTATGAGTGTTGCGATCTGGTCGGCTAGCAACCTGGTCTAACAATGTAGATTTTAGCGGATTTGAACTATTACTATCTGAAGATTTTGAACGATCTGAACCATTAGAAGAAACTGTTGTCATAATTAATTAAGTCGAGTAAAACTCTATCCTCTTGCTACTATAAATTTGGTCAAAGATTACCTCACCTGTACACGTTCTGCTAATAGTGGTGCGAATACAGACACCGCTTTATGCAGCTAAACTAAGTTTGAAAAACATAAATGAGCGTAGGCTGAGATTACCTGCATTATTAACATAAGTATTTAAAAACAGAAATCTCTTATTGAATTTACATTCAAAATAAAATATTTTGCGCCCTTAATTTATGTGGTATTTATCTCCTTTGACGAGGGTAAACGATCGAGGTAAATTTGACGATATGTTGTTAAAAAAATTTGCTATTATTATTAATAAATCTTAGTAGACTTCTTGCATAAATAGCAAGCCTTACCTTTTTACCTATTACCTATTACCTATTACCTCAAGTCTTGGACGGGTCAATGATGATTCGCGCAGATAGGTCTACTATAATGCTCCCCCACTAGGCGTAACGGTCATCTCTTCGACTACCGCATGGCGAGGTAGTAAAGCTGCATGAAGAATCGATTGTGCCACATCTTCTGGAGTTAGCATTGCCGAGCGATCGAAGTCTGCCTGTACGGTATCTGTATCCCAAATAGGAGTGTCTACAGAACCAGGACAGATCGTAACTGTTCTAATTCCATTTTCTCTCTCTTCGACCGCCAACGCCTTGCCTAACGCTACTACCGCTGCTTTACTAACCCCATAAGCACCCCACTGGGGAAAAGCATCTTTAGCTGCAATTGAAGCCACGTTGATAATTGTACCCTTTTTGCGATCGCGCATTTGAGGCAGAACTCCTTGAATGCACTGAAAAACACTAGTTACGTTCAATTCGATTATTTGTTGCCAATCTTTTAGAGGTGTATCGCTCAACAGGTTGGTATATGCCATTCCTGCATTGTTAACCAATATATCGACTGGACCAAAATCATCGCATATTTTCGCTACCTGTGAAGAAACTTGCTCCACAACCGCTAAATCTAAAGGGTAAACTTCTGTTTTGACTGAGGTTTCTAATGCCTCAATTTCAGAAGCTACAGCCTTTAACTTGTCTGCGGATCGACTTACTAAAGCAACGCTAATACCCGATTGGGCAAAGGCTAAAGCAGTCGCCTTTCCTATACCGCTACTAGCACCTGTTATTATTGCTCGTAATTGATTTGAAGATGAATTCATTACTTTGTATGATAGTTTGCCCGATTCAATAAACATGAAGCGCAATCCAAAACTGTGCCACACTCTTTTGTTTAGAACGCAGCCTCAAACAATTGCTTGCTAAGAAATGTATATTAATCGATAAGAGTTTTATCTGGCTAAATATTTACCGAGAAGCGAATTGGGTCGCATAGTCGCAGACATCGCGCTATATATAAAATGCTTTTAGTTTTGGTTTTACTTATGCTAAATATCAAACACAATTTGTTAAGCAATAACTTACGTTGAATTAATGTTACAAAATATTGCTTTAGCATTATAACATCAGTCTATAAATTGTCTGTGTCTGAAGAGCGATCGCCAAACCTTCTCAACAAACTTAACTTTTAGTTAACTAGCAACTTCAAACCGCCCCATATTACGAAACTTTTGATAGCGCGATTCTTGCCTTTGCTGGGGAGTCATTTGCCATAGCTGTTCGAGATTTTGCCAGATAGCGGATTTAAGTTTAGCTGCTGCTTCGACTGGACTAGCGTGCGCTCCATTGTTTGGTTCAAGAACAATTTGGTCGATCAAACCTAACTCTTTTAAATCTTTGGAGGTAATCTTTAGTGCTGCTGCTGCTCGGTCTGATTTTCCCGCGTCTTTCCAGAGAATTGCTGCACAGGCTTCGGGACTAGCTACAGTGTAAACAGAGTGTTCTAACATCAACAAACGATCTGCTACACCGATCCCCAATGCACCGCCCGAACCACCTTCGCCAATAACGGTACAGACGATTGGAACTTCAAAACTAAACATCTGCCGTAAATTATAGGCGATCGCTTCTCCCTGACCGAGCTTTTCGGCTTCTACTCCCGACCAAGCCCCAGGAGTATCGATAAAGGTTAAGATCGGCATATTAAATTTATTGGCGTGCTGCATTAGTCTTAGGGCTTTTCGGTAGCCGTTAGGAAAAGCCATTCCAAAATTGCGCGCCACGTTGTCTTTTGTATCTCTACCTTTTTGATGTCCTAAAATCACCATCGGACGACCATCGATCCGAGCTACTCCACCAACCAAAGCAGGGTCATCATAACCACCGCGATCGCCATGAAGCTCGAACCACTCATCACTCATAGCCTGTACATAGTCTAAAGTACTGGGACGACGGGGATGGCGGGCAAGCTGTAACCTTTGTCCTGGAGTTAGGGTGCTAAAGATTTCTTGGCGCAGTTGTTGCGCTCTATTTTCCAACTGAGATATTTCGCTAGAAACATCCACCTGATTTTCGACCGCCAGATTTTTGATCTGCTCGATTCTGGACTCTAGCTCACACAGAGGCTTTTCAAAATCTAGTAAAAAGGTCTTTCGCTTAGTCTTAGCCATAGCTTATAGATAATTAGATGTTCGATCGATATCCCACATCATATTATCTGTTATCGAGCATCTTTTTTACCAATTGTGCTAGAGAATACAGACAAACTACCGAACCTCAATTTTATTAGTTTAAATAATTCGGATTTTATTGCACTATAGCTTCTTGAGAGCCAATAAAAGCAATAAATTGCTCTACGAGCTTCGGATTACGCCAGCCTTGTTGAGTTTCTTCTTTCAAAATTCTTAATGCTTCGGCTGGACTATAGGCTTTTTTGTGAGGGCGATCGCTGGTTAAAGCATCATAAATATCAATTACCTGAAAAATTTGCGCTAAATAAGGAATCTCATCACCAGATAAACCATCAGGATAGCCCGTACCATCCCATTTTTCGTGATGATGGCGAATAATTGGTAAAACACCGCTACGGTTGAGTAGTGGCTGACAGATTTGTTCGCCAAATAAAACGTGCTGTCTAATTAAATCTTTTTCCCCCGCAGTTAGCTTTCCTTCTTTAAGCATGACTGCATCGGGTATAGCGATCGTGCCAATATCATGTATTCTAGAAGCAAAAGTCAAATTTTCAGATTCTTGTTTGCTCAACCCTAGATATTCGCTAAAGGACTTCACCATTGAAGTAACCCGAACGCTAGCATCCTTACCTAACGAACGATTATCTACAGCCTTAGCAATAGTAAATAATACTTGTTCTGCTCGATTCAATCCATCATTAAGACGCTTTTGATTTACTAAAGATTTTACTCTAGTAGATAGCTCGATGCGATCGAGAGGTTTGGCTAAAACATCATCTGCATTCGCCTGCATCGCCTCAATCCGAATTTGTCGATTATCGGTAAGGGTTGTCAGCACTATGGGTATGTTAGCAGTATTAAGATCTTCTTTTAACTGACGGCATAGAGTAAAGCTATCTACCTGTCGCATCATGGCATCAAGCAAAATTAAATCTGGCTGTTGCTCTGCAACTAAAGCAAAAATTGAAGCTACATCATCTGCTTCTATTACTTCATAACCGTCTAACGATAAAAGATCCAATGCTGTCATCCGGCTTAGAGGATTAGGATCGACAATAAGAATTTTAGCCGTCGTTACGGTAGTGTTATTGCTCGCGGGCAAATCCATTTTAGTAGCTGAAGAAAGTTCGCTAACTTGTTTCATTATTTTTTCTCAAGAGCGTTTTTTTAGCGATCGATCCCAGACAAGCTCGGATCTCTAATTGAAACGGCAAAAGCAATACAGTGTTTTTCAAATTGCCATCGTTGAATATTATTAATATTATGAGTGTTAATTTTTGATTTGAGATCGGGCATAATACGGAGTTTGGCTAAAAATTTAATTATTCGATAAATGATTCAAAAATAGTGTTTAATTCAATTCACTGTCAAATAAAAGCTAAATATATGACTTTAGCCAACGCTTGCGCCACCGAGAAGCAGTTTCCATGTTGCTGTTTTGCTGTTCTTGCTGTCGCCGAGCGATAATTTGTTCTGGTTTATCTGTTAAGTTGGGGTCGCGATAGGGAATTGCAGCACGGGTTGCAAGATGTTCTTGCTCCTTTTTTGATAGTGGATGTATATTTTTATACTCGAACCCTGCAATAGTACCAGGGGATTTGCGCCCAGCACCCCATACAGAAGCAATATTTAATCCAGTAGTAAGTAAAGCTGTACGAACTGCGGCAGAACAAGAATATGTTGCCAATCTACCTGTTGGTGCGAGACATTGAGTTAGGAGAGTAATAAATTCAACAGTCCAAAGTTGAGGACATTTTGGTGGAGAAAAAGGATCGAGAAAGATCGCCTCAGCATACCAACCTGATTCCGCTACTGCTTTTACTGTCTGTCTGGCATCACCTAATAATAATCTAGCATTAAAAAATTCATCTTTAACTAAAGATTTATTTGACAATTCTGCTAGTAGCTTATAAATAGATCTTCGTGAGGCATTAGATACTTGCCATTGCGCCAGAAGATTATGCTCGACCGCAGCTTTCGGAACATTAGCAGTTAACTCTAGAGCAAATAATTCTACCGAGCAAGATGGATTAATTGACCAGATTGTTTCTAATGCAGCAGCACTGTTATATCCTAAACCATAACAGATATCTAAAAGCCGAATTGTAGATTTTTGAGCTGCGAGAGACGCGATCGCACATGGCTCGATGTATTTTACTCGTGCTTCTTGTTTTGCTCCAAAAGATGAGTGAAATGTTTCCTGAAACTCTTGGGAAAAAAAAGTATACGAACCGTCTTTAGTTAGCTGTGGAGTAAACTCACTTTCCTTCATCTTATCGATCGTCAAATATATAATCTAATTTATTTTAAAAAATTTGCTTTAAATTCGATAAACTCTGTTGTACAATAAGATAGTTGTCACCACATGGCTCGGTGGCTCAGTTGGTTAGAGCGGGGGACTCATAAGCCCTAGGTCGTCGGTTCAAATCCGACCCGAGCCATATTCAAACTTAAGCTATAAGATAATCCTAGCGCAAGCTATTGTAATGTAGATCTACTTCCAAGTACAATAAAATACAATAGTTTTCAGCAAAAAGCAGATCGAATTTAGATCGCGTGGGAGTGTACATTAACACTTTATTTGTCGTCTTAACAAATTCATGTCGTCTGAAATTAGATAGTCTAAGATCTATATAGATTCTAGACTTTGGCAAACTCAGCCTAATTATATCGCCTCAAAACAATAATTAGACTGGTTAAGCAAGAAAGAACAACTCATCCTGGAGATTTTGCATTCTCACGGACGACAAGGCGGTCGGGACACCCGACCGCAACGTCCTCTTCTATATCCTCTAATGCGAGCAATATCTATAGCAATCAGGAATGATTTATCAGAAACCCTCTCTTATCTTGACTCCGTGTTCTGGGTGCCTCCGTGGTTTATCAAAAAAATATTCTCACAAATGATTTACGATTGCTATATATGGCATTGTTACGGGTCGCACCGATTGGTAAAACTACTTATAGTTGATTAGTCTTGAAGGAACGGGGAAACGTACTTTTACCCGATTAGCGATCGCAGTTTTTTTGCAAAAATCAGGAGGATCACCGACAAATCCAACTACATAGATGGGCATTCTCTTAACCAGCAGTAAGGGTTAGGAGAGTTGATTTGGCAAAGAAAAAAGCTAAAGCCAAAGATAATACGGATCGCGCTAAGTTCGAGCAGCAACTCTGGCAAGCAGCGGATAAGCTGCGGGGACACATGGATGCGGGGGAATACAAGCACGTCGTCCTGGGGCTGATTTTTCTCAAGTACATCTCCGATGCCTTTGGGGAACTCTACGACAAATTGAGCCAGGAAGAGTACGCCGAACCCGAAGACCGCGACGAGTATTTAGCAGAAAATATCTTTTGGGTTCCCAAAGAGGCGCGGTGGAGTTGGCTACAGAATAACGCTAAAAAGCCCGAAATCGGCAAGCTAATTGACGAGGGGATGGCAGCAATTGAAAAGGAAAACCCAACCCTCAAAGGAGTGTTGCCCAAAGATTACGGCAAGCCAGCCCTCGATAAACGGCTGCTGGGAGAGCTAATCGACCTGATTAGTACAATTGGCTTGGGTACTGCCGAAAACCGCTCTAAAGACATTCTAGGGCAGGTATACGAATATTTCTTAGGTCAGTTTGCCGATGCCGAAGGTAAAAGAGGCGGACAGTTTTACACTCCTCCCTGCGTGGTCAAGCTGCTGGTAGAAATGCTCGAACCATACAAAGGTAGAGTATTAGACCCCTGCTGTGGTTCGGGGGGAATGTTTGTCTCTTCCGATAAGTTCGCTACCGCACACGGTGGCAGAATTGGCGATGTTTCCATTTACGGTCAAGAATCCAACCCCACTACCTGGAAGCTGTGTAAGATGAATCTGGCGATTCGGGGCATCGACGGCAATCTGGGGGGTAAAAATGCCGACACTTTTCATAGCGATCGCCACAAAGATTTAAAAGCCGATTTTATCCTGGCGAACCCGCCCTTCAACTCTGGTGACTGGGGTGGCGATCGCCTTAAGGAAGATTCGCGCTGGCAGTATGGCATCCCGCCTAAAGGCAACGCTAACTATGCCTGGGTGCAGCATATGATCTCGCACCTCTCCCCTGGCGGGATGGCGGGTTTTGTTTTAGCTAATGGCTCGATGAGTTCCAATCAGTCGGGAGAAGGGGAAATTCGACGAAACATCATTGAAGCAGATCTAGTTGACTGCATGGTGGCACTGCCAGGACAGCTTTTTTACAATACGGCAATTCCCGCCTGTCTTTGGTTTTTGACGCGGAATAAACAAAGGAAGGGAAGAGATCGCAGGGGAGAAACCCTGTTTATCGATGCCCGTAAATTGGGAGTGCTGCGCGATCGCGTCCATCGGGAACTGACGGAAGAGGAGATCGAGCGCATTGCTAAAACCTATCATGCGTGGCGAGAATGCCCCCCAAACCCCCCAAATCTGGGGGGTGCTAAACGAGGTAAATATGAAGATGTCCCTGGTTTTTGTAAAAGTGCCAATTTAGATAAAATAAAAGGTCATGGTTACGTGCTGACTCCTGGGCGATACGTCGGTGCAGAAGAAATCGAAGACGATGACGAGCCGTTTGCGGAAAAGATGGCGCGGTTGACAGCACAGCTAGAAACACAGTTCGCCCAAAGTGCCAAACTAGAAATGGCGATTAAGGAAAATTTAAAGAGTTTGGAATTATAAGGAGTGAGTATTTTTGGATTGTCAACGTTTAGTTTTTTCTAGTCATGCTGTCCGAAGGATGTTTTCTCGACAAATTAGTCAAGATGAGGTCAAGCAAGTAATTGCCTATGGAGAAACTATAGAAAACGAAGATAACAATTATGCAGTGTGTGATTTGTAAGCATGGCAATACTTAATCTGGATTAGTAACGGTAACTTTGGAACGAGAAGACTGTATTGTCATTCTCAAACAAGTTCCCGCAGAGGTTTGTAAGAACTGCGGTGAATATTATCTAGATGAGTTTGTTACCAAGGAGGTTTTAAGACGCGCAGAAGCAGCAGTTACTAAAGGTGCTGAGGTAGAAATTCTTCGTTATGCAGCTTAGAGACAATAATAATGATGACACTTGAACAGGACTTATGCCCCCCTTGCCCCCCCCAAATTTTTGGGAAAATAGATCTAAAGTACCCCAGAATTGGGGGATTTAGGGGGCAAATTGAGAAGTTTTGATTGAATCTAGAAGGATTAAGAGTATGAAAGCTGATTCTTGGCGATTAGTAACACTGGGAGATTTAATAGATATCAAACACGGATTTGCCTTTAAAGGAAAATTTTTTCGTGATAGCCCACCTGGAGACATTTTACTCACACCAGGTAACTTTGCGATCGGTGGCGGATTTAAAAGCGATAAATTCAAGTACTATGCAGGAGATGTTCCTGAAGGTTTTGTTCTGAAAGAGGGCGAACTTTTAGTTACTATGACAGATTTAAGTAAAGCAGCAGATACTCTAGGCTATCCTGCTCTTGTTCCTAAAGCATCAGCCAATTCTCGTTTTTTACATAATCAGAGACTTGGCAAAATATTAATTTCTTCTAATAGGACTATTAGAAAAGACTTTCTCTATTACTTATTACAAACAAAACCATATCGACATGAAGTCATAGCTAGCGCAACTGGAACTACTGTTAAACATACTTCACCAGAGAGGATTAAAGCTTTTCGATTTTTATTACCATCGGAAAAGGAACAAAAAGCGATCGCCCGTATCCTCGGTACACTCGACGACAAGATCGAACTCAACCAGCAGATGAACCGAACGCTGGAGGCGACAGCACGGGCAATCTTCAAGTCCTGGTTTGTAGACTTTGACCCCGTTCGCGCCAAAATAGACGGCAGACAGCCAGAAGGTATGGATGCTCTAACGGCTGCTCTTTTCCCCGCTGCGTTTGAAGATTCGGAGTTAGGGATGATTCCGAAGGGGTGGGAAGTTATTAAATTAGATCGGGAAATTCAAATAACTAAGGGTCGTTCGTATAAAAGCAGCGAACTTACTCCTTCAGCAACTGCGCTTGTAACGCTTAAATCGTTTCAAAGAGGCGGAGGGTACAGACCAGACGGACTTAAACCATATACAGGTAAATATAAGCCACAGCAGATTATAAAACCAGGTGAATTAGTAGTTGCCTACACTGATTTGACTCAGGCAGCAGATGTTATTGGTAAACCCGCTATTGTAAGACCCGATAACGAATATGAAATTCTCGTTGCATCCCTTGATTTAGGAATTGTTAGACCTAAAACTAAAAGATTAAACATACCCTTTCTCTATTATCTATTTTCTCAAGAAGACTTTCAAAATCATGTTTATGCTCATGTTAATGGAAGTACTGTACTTCATTTAAATAAAGTTGGAATTCCCAGTTATGAGTTTTGCTGTCCTCCTAGCCAACTAATTGATAAATTCTACGAAGTTGTAAATCCTATTTTTAGCAAAACTGATGCCCAAGAACAGGAATCTATATCTCTCGCCAATCTCCGCGATACCCTCCTACCCAAATTAATGTCTGGCGAAATCCGCGTTACTGAAGCGGAAAAAATGGTGGAGAATGTGACGTGAAAATACGATTGAATCAATTGCGCGATCGCATTAGTTATCGATGGATTATACGGGCGATCGTCATTCGCGATTTGATGGAGCGATCGTAAATAATATTTATTTGTGGCGTATGTACGTATAACGTTATGGATAAATATCATACGGAGCGCGTATGGCATCGGGGATGGTGGGTTGCGTCATCGTTGGGGTTGTCATCACCGTCATCATGGTAGGGGCAGGTTTGGCAGTCAATTTACCGACCGAAACCTTAAACATCAAACAAAACCTGCCCCCACGGATGGATCGGTTATTCCCCACGGACGGGTCAATCGTATATCAATATCGTAAAATCGCCATTGCATCGATCGATATCACACATATCCATCGTTATTGAAATTCATAATTCAGGAAAAACAATTGTCCGAATTATGAAATACGATCCCAGAATTCATCATCGCCGTTCTATACGTCTCAAAGGATATGATTATTCAAAACCTGGAGCATATTTTATAACTATTTGTACCCATCAAAGAAAACGTCTTTTTGGCGAAGTTGTTGATGGACAAATGCAGTTGAATAATCTGGGCAATATTGCGCGATCGCATTGGTGCAGATTAGAAAAACATCACGCTCATATTCGCTTGGATGAATTTGTGGTGATGCCAGACCATTTTCATGGAATTATAATCATCAAAAATTTGGGTATTGATGCCAAGAGCGATCGCCAATACAAAGCAATACCTGAAATTATACGTGGATTTAAAACGTTTTCAGCCCGACAGATAAACAGAACGCGCCAGGTATCGGGTGTACCTTTATGGCAGCGAAATTATTATGAAAGAATCGTTCGCAATGAATCAGAATATAACAATATTCAAAAATATATCCTTAATAATCCTCAAAATTGGCTAAATTAGCCTTCTATTATCCCCTCATCGTCAATAACAATGCGATCGTTATATTTACGGCATATCCAAGCAAGATTTATAACCGTGAGAAATATGTTAGATGATTTGCTTTAAGAAGCCAGCTTATGAGCAACATATCGATTCAAACTGATATTTTGTTCGGCAGCTTCAATCGCCAACATACGATGAAGTTCAGGCGGTATTCTAACTTGAAACTTGCCACTGTATTCTTTTTCAGATATTGGTATAGGGACTTTTTCGCCGTTGTTGTCCATATCGACCACAATATCTTTAACTAAATCGGTAATACCATTAAGTGCTGCAATTCTACTCTCGTCAAGATAAGACAAACTAGGAAATTCAGCACACAGCCCTACAAACTCTTCGTCTTCACTAGACCAGATTACTCTGTAGCTGTAATGTTCGTGATTAATCATTGTTCATCTCCTCTATTTTTAAGATCGCTGCTAGAACCTGTTTTACTTGATAAGGTTTTCCATATCCATTTTTGTTTTGGATATTTACACGAGGATCTCCCTGCCAGGGTGTTTTGTATACACGATGACTCGATCCAGATTGTCTAGAATCACCGAAGTAATAATCACATACCTTGACTAAATCGTTGAATTTAACATTCTTAGGATTCTGCTTAAATTGGGCGACAAGTTTTTTGATTTGAGCCATCGATCGATCTAATTATAGTATTAATAATGATACTATTCAAGATTGCTAAAACCAGAATAAGCCATAGCTATTGAGACTAACAATCTTTGATTTTTAAGCTTCGTGACAAACGACATAACCTAAAAGTGACTTCAGACATAGGATTGGCTTCGATCTCGTTCTAGATTGGAGAAACCATTTTTATCTCCGACATCAGAATTACCAGGAGAAAAATGGGAACTCTAACAACATATTTTTACCTAATCGGTTATGTCCTCTTTCTCCGAATCCGTCGTCGAACAAGCAGCCCTACAATGGTTTGAAGAATTGGGCTATAAAACTCTCAACGCTAATGAAATTGCCCCAGGAGAAAGCTACGCCGAACGGGACAGCTACGCCGATGTGGTATTAGTAGAACGTCTGCAAACTGCCCTAGAACGCATTAACCCAGATTTGCCCATTTCTGCCATCGAAGATGCGATCGCCCGTATCACTCGTGCCGAAAGTCCTAGCCTGTATGAAAACAATCGTCGCTTTCATAAATTCCTTACCGATGGCGTTGATGTCGAGTATCAGGCAAAAGGACGCACCGTTTACGATAAAGTTTGGCTAGTAGATTTCGACGATTCAGATAACAACGACTGGCTAGTAGTAAATCAATTTACCGTCATAGAAGGGAAGAATAATCGCCGTCCCGATATTGTGGTGTTTATCAACGGCTTGCCTATCGGCGTAATCGAACTAAAAAACCCCGTGGAAGAAAACGCCACTATCAAAGGGGCATTCAACCAACTGCAAACCTATAAAAACGATATTCCCTGTCTGTTTCCCTACAACGAAATTCTTGTCGTCTCCGACGGTACAGAGGCAAGAGTGGGAACTCTAACTGCCGACTGGGAATGGTTTATGCCTTGGCGCACCATCGACGGCGAAAAGATCGCCCCAAAGAAAACAGCCGAACTGGAAGTTACTCTCAAAGGTATTTTTACTCCCGAACGGATTTTAGACCTGCTGCGCTACTTTATCGTCTTTGAAGTAGACGGAGATAAAATTACCAAAAAAATGGCGGGCTATCACCAGCACCACGCGGTAAATAAAGCCGTGGGCTGCACCGTAGCTGCTACTGCCGAAGGGGGCAATCGCAAAGTTGGGGTCGTCTGGCACACCCAAGGCAGCGGTAAAAGCCTAACCATGACCTTTTATGCGGGTAAAATCGTCCAGCAGCCAGAACTAGCTAATCCTACCCTGGTTATCCTCACCGATCGCAACGATTTAGACGATCAGCTATTTAATACTTTTGCAGGGTGCGCGGATTTGCTATGCCAAACTCCCGTCCAAGCTGAAAGCAGGGAACACCTCAAACAGCTACTTTCCTGCGCCTCTGGCGGAATTATCTTTACCACCATTCAGAAATTCGCCCCCGAAGCTGGCGAAGAATACCCCACCCTATCCGAACGACGCAACATTATTTTCATTGCTGACGAGGCACACCGCAGCCAATACGGATTACAAGCCAAGCTGGTAGTCAAACCTGCTAATAAAGTAATTCCTTTTTCTTCCCGTCGCAGTTTAAAAGCAGCCGAAGCTAAGAGCAAATATCAGGTAAGCAGTAATTCCGATAACCATAAAGAACAAGCCTACGTTACTTACGGCTATGCTAAATACCTGCGAGATGCCCTGCCCAACGCTTCCTTTATCGGCTTTACGGGAACGCCTATCGAAGCAACTGATAAAAGCACTCCTGCGGTGTTTGGCGACTATATCGACGTTTACGACATCCAACAGGCAGTAGAAGACGAAGCCACGGTTAAAATTTACTACGAGGGACGGCTGGTCAAGATCGACCTAGAAGAATCATCCCGCCCTAAAATAGATGCCGAATTTGAGGAGATTACCGAAACCGAAGAGGAGTATTCTAAGGAAAAACTCAAAAGCAGGTGGGCGAGATTAGAAGCCTTAGTCGGAGCTGAAAAGCGAATCGACCAAATTGCTAGGGATCTTATCTCCCATTTTGAAAACCGTACTGTCAGCATCGAAGGTAAGGGCATGATTGTCTGTATGAGTCGTCGGATCTGCGTCGATCTCTACAACGCCATGATTCGATTACGCCCTCACTGGCATGACGAAGCCGACGACAAGGGAACGATTAAAGTAGTAATGACGGGTTCTGCCAGCGATGAAGCCAAGATGCAGCCCCACGTCCGCAACCAACAGCGACGCAAACATCTCGCCAAACGCTTCAAAGATCCTAAAGATGAAATGAAACTGGTTATCGTGCGGGATATGTGGCTGACGGGATTCGATGCCCCTTGCCTCCACACCCTCTACGTCGATAAGCCGATGCGGGGTCACGGCTTGATGCAGGCGATCGCCCGCGTCAATCGGGTGTTTAAAGATAAGCCAGGCGGTCTGGTAGTAGACTACCTGGGGATCGCAGACCGACTCAAAGAAGCCCTGAAAAACTACACCGAAAGCGATCGCCATCAAACAGGAATACCTACCGAAGTCGCCTTAGAGGTGATGCAGGAGAAATACGAAGTCGTCAAGGGGATGTATCACGGCTTCGACTACCAGAAGTTCTTTACGGGTACTCCGAGTGAAAGAGTCTCTTTAATACCCGAAGCAATGGACTTTATCTTGGGTTTAGAAGATGGCAAACAGCGTTACCTCAAAGCCGTAACCGAACTCAACCGCGCCTTTGCCTTAGTAAGCAGTCTCGATGAAGCGATCGCCGTTCGCGATGAGGTGGGTTTTTTTCAGGCAATTAAAGTAGCGATCGCCAAACATACCATCAGCGACAATAAAAGTCCCGAAGATCTCGATGCAGCGGTGCGTCAGATTGTCTCCAAAGCCGTGGCATCGGAACAAGTAATCGACATTTTTGCTGCTGCGGGGTTGAATAAACCTAATATTGCCATTCTCAGCGATGAATTTTTAGAAGAGGTGCGCCACCTACCCCAGAAAAATGTCGCCTTAGAAGTGCTAAAAAAACTCCTCAGCGATGAGATTAAAACGCGATCGCGCCGTAACCTCGTCCAATCTCGCTCCTTTCGGGAAATGCTAGAAAAAACTATTACCCGCTACCAAAACCGAGCTATCAGCACCGCCCAGGTAATCGCCGAACTCATCGATCTAGCTCATGAAATTCGTAACGCCCAAAACCGAGGCGAAAACTTAGGGCTAAACGAAGATGAAGTAGCGTTTTACGATGCTTTAGAGATCAACGATAGCGCAGTAATGGAACTAGGGGATGATACTCTTAAGGCGATCGCATCAGAACTAGTACGTTCGATCCGACGTAACGTTACTATCGACTGGACGGTCAAAGAAAGTGTGCGTGCCAAGCTTAGAGTAACCGTCAGAAGATTGCTCAAAAAATACGGCTACCCACCAGATAAACAAGAACAGGCAACTCAAACTGTTTTACAGCAGGCGGAATTACTCTGCAAAGATTGGGCAGTTTGAGGACAAGATCATTCCAATCGATTATTAATTTTTTTCAGCCAAATAGGAATTACCGCTTGTCCTTCATTTACCAGAGCGATCGCTTTTTCTCGTCAAAGCACAACATTCAGCTTTTACTGCTTTTGGGATCTGCGTAATTGAAATCTGCTTTAATTACTTCTTTTAATCCTCTGCTCGCCTCCTAATTTAGGTGAATACGTAGATCGATTAATAGCAAAAGCAATTGTTGAACTAGCCAAAGAATATCGAGTTAGTGCGATCGCTGTTCCTAAAATTGAAGATGTTAGAGAAAACGTCCAGAGCGACACTTAATTTGTTAAAGTGACAACAATTTGTTACCGATGACAAATAAAGTGTTAATGTACAGTTTAAGTCACAAAAGTCTTAAACTACGAGGGATTAGCGAGTATGGGGGTAGGGAGACTTGAACTCCCACGACCTTTTACGGTCAACGGATTTTAAATCCGCAGCGTCTACCAATTCCGCCATACCCCCTTGGTATGGATGCTGAAATTTTTTCAACAGAAACTAATATATCATACAGTATCGACATAATGTATTGAATTTAACGCTCAAATTAAAAAGATCTAACGGTCGAGAGCGAGAAAAGGTTTTATTAAGGAGCGCGATCGCCCGCTCAAAACCCTACCAGGCAATAAATTCAGCAAAAAAAAGAGACAAGCTAGAATGAATATCTAACCTGTCTTTAATATGGTGTGAGAATAAATTTAATTTTGAAGCGATTAAAAATTAGCGATTAGCGGTTTGAGGTTGAGGAAGTACGCCAACTTTTACTCCCTGGTCTAACTGTTTTCCGTTTCGTAGTAAACCGAGGTTTAATTCATCACCGACATCGGTTTTATCTACCGCCTGCTGTACTTCTTCAGCTTTAGTAATGTCTTTGCCTTCAATGTCTTGAATTACATCACCCGACTTTAATCCTGCTCGATCTGCGGGAGAGTCGGGAACTACACCCAAGATTAAAATACCTGAATCTGCGTTTACATCGAGGTTTTTCTGTCTTCTTAACTCTTGTTTGAGTTCGGGCGAAATTTCTGCCATTTGAATACCCAAGAAAGGATGATCGACTTTTCCTTTAGCAATTAACTCTTCGGCAATATCTCTAGCTGAGTTAACAGGAATAGCAAAGCCCAATCCTTGAGCATTTTGAATAATAGCAGTATTGATTCCGATTACCTCGCCTTGAGCGTTGAGTAGAGGACCCCCTGAGTTACCAGGATTGATGGCTGCATCGGTTTGGATAAAGCTGACTCGTTTGTCTGCTACGCCTACCTGTGCGCTGGTTCTACCTGTCGCGCTAACAATACCAGTAGTAACGGTATTATCTAAGCCTAAAGGATTACCGATCGCGATCGCCCATTCTCCAGGCTGTAGTTCATCGGAGTCAGCAAAAACTACGGCGGGCAATTCTTCATCTGTTTCGATTTTAATTACCGCCACATCAGTTAAAGAATCTGTTCCCATGACTTCTCCTTCATAGGTTTGTCCATTTTTGAGAGTGACTTTTACCTTATCGCTACCTTCGACTACGTGAGCGTTAGTTAAGATCAAACCGTCGGAACTAACTACAAAACCCGATCCCATACCTCGTTGGATTTGTTCGTTGGGAATACTGGGCATCTGTGAACCGAAAAATTGACGAAAAAAGGGATCGTTAAACGCTGCTGGAACATTAGTAGCAACGGTGCGAGAAGCATCAATTCTGACTACTGAATCACCCACACGGCTAACTACGTCGCTAACATAGTTTTGGGGAACGGCGATCGCTGTCGAGTTTGTCTTTTCGATTGGGGATGGAGATATTTCTTCATTAGCAAAGCTTTCGGGACTATTCATTAGATAGTTCCCCCCTAAAGCTATACCGCCACCTAATAAAACTAAGGATAAGGAAGAAGTAGCTTTTTTCCAGATTGAGGACTGTGAGTTTTTCATAGTAGTATCTGTGGGTATGGGTATATTGTTTGGGAGAGAAGTAAATATGTATTTTTTAATAAATTAGCCAACTTCAGAATAATCTGATGAGTTGTGTCTGATGTTTTAAATTTAAACGGATGATATGACTTTTGTGTGACGATGTTTTGAACTTTTGGTTATATTTGAACAACCTTTTAGTAAATGGCTCGGTAAAGTACAGTTAACACCTCAACACCTCAACACCTCAACAATTAACAATAATCACGTTATTGTCATTTTCTCTGCCAAGATATATTTAACAAGCTTGTATAATGAATAGTTAAATAAATGTTGACTTGGTTAGTAGATTTAATTAATTCATCTTTAGGACTTGATGCCGACAAGTTGAGTATTTGGCAGATGGGATTGAGAGCAGCAGTAATCTACGTAGCTGCTTTAATGATGGTAAGACTGGCAGACGAACGCCGTTTTGTTGGTAAATATGCTGCTTTCGATGTAATTCTTAGTATTATTTTCGGTTCTACTCTTAGTCGAGCTATTAACGGTACTTCGGCATTTTTTGAGTCCATTTTTGCAGGGTTGGTTTTGGTCGTAATGCACTGGCTATTTTCAACAATTGCATTCCGTTCTACTAAGCTTGAAAAATATATTAAGGGTAAACCGCAGCTTTTGATTGAAAATGGTCAATTGTGTCATAAGACTATGCAGGCTTGCCATATAACCAAAGAAGATCTTGTTTCTACTTTACGTCTCAAGTGTCAGACAGGAGAACTAACCCAGGTGCAAAGAGCTTGTCTTGAAAGAAATGGTGATATTAGCTTTAGTTTAGAAAAAGAATAAATTGTTGATGGTTGATGGTTGATGGTTGATGGTTGATGGTTGAGTGTTAATTGTTGATTGGGGAATTGTTGATGGTTGAGGTGTTCACTAACTAAAGGCTTATGACTGATGACGGAGAACAAGCCTGTATGTGAATTTAATTTATTTAATTAGATAGATACGAACTATCGATAACATTTGCTATTACAGTGATAGGCATTATTTATGGTTTTTTAAATGTATTGATTCGGTTGATTCAATGCTTCATAAAGTGCCTCTCGATTTGGCAAATTTATCTATACGCCTATCTCTCTATGCCCCATAGAGCAAAAATAACTGATTTGGTTTGCTGGTGAGTCGTGAATCAAATGAACTAAATATTATAGTTTAAATTAAAAATGAAAATAGCAGTTTTGGGGCATCGTAGATTCCCGATTAAAGAACCGTTTGCAGGTGGAATTGAACGTTTTACTCATTCAATAGTTAAAGGACTTAAACAACGGGGTTGTCAGGTAACTTTGTTTGCCCATCCCCAAAGCGATCGCGAACTTAGTTTGTCTTTAGAACCGATTATAGATACGTCTTTTTGCCAGAATGCTGATGAGGAGTCTCATGAGGCTTACCTCAACATTATGGATTATCTTAGTACGCAAGACTTCGATTTGGTACACGATAATTCTCTAAACTATTTTCCCATAATTTTAGAAGATCGTCTGAACGCACCATTAGTAACGACACTCCACACACCGCCTTTCCCGCGTTTAACCAGTGCTGTAAGATATCGCATCAGAAAACAGCGAGGTTACTACGTTTCCATCTCTAAATTTAATACTAAGCTTTGGGGTTTAAATAATAATAGTGTAGAAACTATTCACAACGGCGTAGACACTAAAACATTTGCTTATTCTCCTTTCTATTATCGCAACTGTGCGGTATGGACGGGAAGAATTATTCCCGATAAGGGTACTCACTTGGCTATTGAAGCTGCCAAAAAAGCCAAAATCCATTTAGTTATTGCCGGACCGATTAGCGATCGCCAATATTTTGAAACTGAGATCGAGCCTCATCTCGGTAAAGGAGTAGAATACGTCGGACATTTGGGACAAGACGAGTTAGTAGCCTTATTACAGTCGGCTGCGGTAACTCTGTGTACTCCTGTTTGGGACGAACCTTTTGGGTTAGTAGTAATTGAAAGTCTGGCTTGCGGTACTCCAGTGGTAGCTTTTAACCGTGGTGCAATATCAGAAATTCTCGATTGTCAGACGGGTGTTATAGTTCCTCCTAACGATACCGATGCCCTAGCAGAAGGCATTAAACGAGCTAAACGTTGTTCGCGCTACTCCTGTAGAAAATTGGCTTTAGAACGTTTTAGTTTGGACAGGATGGTAAATAAATACCTTCAGGCTTTTGAACGTATGGTTGATGGACACAAGAAGATATGCACCTTGGCTACTACGTACACCTCCACGGTAAAGGACACGCCCATAGAGCTAGAGCGATCGCCCAAGGTTTCAGTATCCCCGTTACCTTCATCGGCACTGGCGTTAGTGGAGGCGACTGGACAGGAGTAAATGATTATCGACTGCTAGATTTACCTCCAGATAAAGTAGAGTATGTCCCCAATCTGCCAATCAATCACGACTGTCAGACATATTCGTATCATTACGCACCCTACTATAGCGATGCTTACCGTCAACGAGCGGTGGCGATCGCGCTTTGGGTAGAGCAAACAAAGCCTACCGCAGTAGTAGTAGATGTATCGTCGGAAATTACGCAATATTTGCGCTTTCTTGGTGTTCCTGTTATTGGGGTACGTCAGCATGGCGATCGCTCTGACTTTCCTCATTTGTGCGGTTACGATGCTGCGTATAAGCTATTTGTACCCTACCCAGAAATGCTGGAATTTACAGAAGTACCGAGTTGGATTAGGAATAAAACTATCTACTCCCCTGGTTTTTCTCGCTATTCTTCAAGACAAGAAACTAAGTTATTTGCCAGAGAAAGATTGAATTTGGCACACGCTCAGAAAGTAGTTTTGGTAATTAATGGTAAGGGTGGAGGTAAACATTCTTTAGCTAAGATTGCTGCTGCTGCAACGGTAACTCCGCAGTGGCGATGGTTAGTTGTGGGAGAAGTAGACCGCGACTGTATTAATCTGCCCGATAATATTTATGTACGGGGGTGGGTCGAAGATACCTATCTTTATTTAAAGGCTGCGGATGTGGCGATCGCTTCTGCGGGACATAATACGGTTATGGAAATAGGTACGGCGCAAGTCCCCTTTCTCTGTATTCCCGAACCTCGACCTTTTGACGAACAAATAATCAAGGCAAAAATTTTAGAAAAGCTCGGTTTATGTTTGGTGGAAAAAACTTTTCCCGACGCGAGTTCAATTGAATTTATTTTAGATGAGTTAAAAAGCGCAGACGTTGGTAAATGGAGTCAGATAATGGCTGTTGACGGTGCAGCACAGGCTTCTCAAGCGATCGAAGCTGAGGTAAGGACTTTAGCTAGTTATCTCAAAGCTAGTAAAAGAGTAGCATAGCGCGATCGCGCTTTAAAAGCCGTTGGAAGCTAACATCTAACAATTAACAATTAACAATTAACAATTAACAACAAATTTTTGCTCCAAATCATGCTTATACGACTTTTATACAGGCTGCTATTTCTGCTTCTGTAGGCAGCTTAATAATTTCGGGGTTATTGCCTTTGAGAGTGATATAGCCAAGATCCCCAAAGCAATCGAGCCATTTTTTCATCGGTAACATCTTCCATTTTTTGTAAAAGACTCTGGCGTTACTCACTATTTCCTCCAGATGATTTAAAGGAGGGTCATAGGAAGGATGGAACTGATGGTATGCTAAAGCACTAATTTTATATAAGGGAACGTTTTGCGATCGCGCAATAAAAGAGAAGTCCGTATCTTCTGCACCATATCCCAGATAATCAGTATCGAACCCACCAATTCTGTCGAAAGTTTCTTTTCTAATTCCAAAACACAGCGACCAGAATAATTCATAAGGATGCAACACTCGATCCTTGCCTTGTACTGCCATTCCCTGCAACTTATTAGGCGTAGATTGCTTGTTTAAATCCAATGCTCGATGCCAGTTGAAGTGCAAATAGCGAACTGAACCCGAATATAGTACGTCTTCACTTTCTAAGTGATAGTTGAAAATCTCAATTAAATGGCGATCGCAAATACAGTCTACATCTAAAAATATCAATTTTTTCTCTGTGGCGATCGATGCTGCTTTATTTCTGGCTGCTGCTAGAGGAAGATAATTGTTGTGAGTTTCAATGGTAGCCGTATCTATGGGAAAAGGCGTGGCGGGTAATTCGGGCAGGCAATCGTTCATACACACTACGATTAAACGATCTGGATGTATTGTTGACCCGATTAAACCCTTGACTAGATTTTGGAGATGAGTTTTTCTATTAGCATAGATCGTACAGAGAGAAATATCATTCATTACTGATAAAAATATATCCCTACTGATTATAAATCTTCAACTGCAGATAAATAAATAGCTCTATTGATATAGCTGTTAAATTCGATAAATACCGCTAAAGAACGATTAAAAGGCACTACAAATTCTGCTTTTATGGTAGCAATTAATTTAACAACTTTACTTATGAGCTATAAACAATTAGAAGATTTACCTGGTGAGGTAACAGAATTGCCTAAACACGGGCAACAATTATTTATGACTGCTTACAATGCTGTTTCGGAAAATGGCATGAACGAAGAAAACGCTACCAAGGTAGCTTGGGATTCAGTAAAAAATAGCTACAAGCAAGATAAAGATGGTAATTGGGTATCCATCGAAAATTCTATGACCGACAATGGTAATATTATCGGTACAGATCTAGACACTAGCGATCCGATTGGTAATCGTGAAAACAATGCGGGAACAATGCGCGGTGGTTAAGCTGGGGTTTTAATCTGAATGTCGGTTTTTACCCGAAGCCAATAGCGTTATCGCATCAATCTGGGAGAGACAATTATCTTTGTTAAATAAAAAAAAGGTAAATTAACCTCTCCTTTTTTGTCACCACCGATAGATGTTTAAACAGACAAAAGTTATTAATCTAGTACAGACAATCGAAATTATAAAGATATTAAAATGGACAACGAAGATAAAAAAGTAATTCCTAAAGAAGAACCCAAACAAGCCGAACCAGGAAAAGGCGCGCCAGGTAATCAAGTAGGCGTACAGCTAGCCCAAAGCGTCGATGTTAATGCTCCTGATGAGGTAATTCCTTCTGGTGCTGATGTTGAAGAAAACAAAGAGCAAATTAAAGAAGCGTCAGAGCAAGAAGAAGGTACGGGAATGAGTACTACTGATGGTTTTACTATAGATGAATCTGGTCGCATCAATAACTTTGCTGTCGAACCAGAAATGTATGTAGAAGATAAATAAAACACTTGTACTATCTGTAATTGTCGATCGCTCTAATATTTGCTCTCTCTGCGATCTAAATTAATTAGGAAATAGTAACTCGACTGGACTATACAGTCGATTTTTTTTGTCTCAATGTATAATTGCATAGTTGTCAAAGGCGATCGCCTAACATATCAATCGACCGATAGTTTCTTTGGTAATTGTCCTCGCCCTTTTCTAATCAGCAGCCAGGAAATTGCCCCCACCCAAGAGATAGTAATTAGAGAGATAAAACGTTCGTAAGCACCATCAATATTAGTAGGAACGAAAAAGAAGATTGGTGCTAAAACTGTCCAAACAATCGCTGTTCCCATACTGTATCGATACCAGTTTCGACCAACCCTGCGTAAACCAAAACTCAGAAGCAAAGTTATGAGTGCAAACAATACGGCTAAGGCATATACGCATTGAATATGAATAGAAGCCCCGACTCCTGGTCTACCTGCATACTGATTGTGTTCGGCAATTAAAATAACATCAATACCTAGTAATCCTAGCAATACAGCAGCAATCTTCCATCTAAAACCTTCTAAGTTCCAGGTATAGAGTCCAATTGCACAGGCAATCATAGCAGCAGCATATAAATTTAAGCCTAGATCTTGAATCCAGGCATATTTAGTAATTGCTAAAGCACTAATTGTTTCACTAATTGGATTATGCTTTTCAACCACAATAATGCCAATTATGTTAGCAATAATCACGCTCAGACAGCCGAATATACCGATTATTCCACAAACCAGCGAAAGTTTACTGGACGATTTATCTTTTACATTCATGTATATTAATTAAGCTTGTTTAACAAGCAATATATTATAAACGTAAAAAAATATTTTATCGACGGGACAAATGACTAATCTGCTAAACTACGATACTAATAATAAAAAAACGTCTTTTAATAATGTCGGTTTAAGTAAAGTTAATCTTACTCTATAAATTCTTACAGTGGTTATTAGAGCAAGAGCGATCGACGTTATATAATCCCTAATCTTTAGCCAACTCATCGATCGATTTAAGAATTATGACAGTAAGCTACGGAACCACAATATTTTACGATTATAGTAAAGAAGTTTTAGAAAAGATTATGGAAGAAGCGGTGGAGCAATATGTTGATTCCCATACCAGGGTAGTTTACCCAGTAGATCGACATAATTCATCGATTACAATTAGAATTCCTCGTTATCAAGGTGCAGGAGAGGTTTTAAAGATATCAGTAGTAAATAAAGGCTTTCGGATAGTTTCAAAATCTATAGTTAGCTCACAGAAATTTGCTTGGGGTGCGAATCAACGTGAAGTTAAAGCTATGTGTCGATGTATCGAAAACGCCTTTCAACAATCTTCTCTCGACTTAGCTTAGATGCTATTAAAAAGGGCGATACCCCGTCACCCCGTTAGCCTTCACCATCCCTAATTCGGGTGCAACGCCGATAATTTATAGTTCGCCCGTCAGAGGTCGATCGTCACCTAACTTGGTCATGTCTAGATTGAATCTAATTGCAATCTCGCTTAAAACCTCTTGTTCGGCTACTGTTATTTCACCCGTAGATTTGGCGATGTTATAGCATCTTTGCAGGGTTATAGGAGCAAATTCAGGGAGCAACTGATTTAACAAGGCGGTCAAGTTTTGAGGTTGCTCGATTTGAGTAGAGATAGTTTCTACCGAAGATGGTGAAACTTCTTCAATTTCGCGAAGAATTTCGTTCCAATCTCGATCGCGATCGCTGATTGTAATCATATGCGCTAAAATACTATCCATTGTTTTGGTTTGATTTAACGCAGTTTGCCAGTCTTTATCTGTTTCTTCCTGCATGGATGCAACATCTGCATCGTGAGTTTTAGCAGCGTAGAAACGACAGGCTGTTTGACCGAGAACAAAAAGTAAGGCTGCATTAGAAGAAGCACCTACAACCGCACCAATTCCAGGAATAATTTCTATTATGGTCAACCCTGTTTTTAGCACATCTGCCCCCAAAGATAAACCAAAAATGGCTAACGCTTCTCCTCGACGAGCGGGATCTTCTAAATCTAAACCATAAGCCGAGGCTATTTCATAAACCATTTCGGTTTGTAGTTTGGTAGTAGCGATAAGTTCGATTCCTAAAAAGAAGGCTGCAACTGGAGGAATAATATTAGTTAAGAGTCCGATACGTCCACCAGCAAAAGCTTTTTCTATAATTAGTCGTTGAGCAATTTGTTCGGGACTCTCATTGGGATATTTGGCCTGTATTTGGCTTACGGTAGTCTCTGCTTTTTTAGTATCTACTTTACCCAAAAAGGTCATCAGCCAGTCTAGACCAATAATATTATCAGCAGATTTGAGAATTGGATTAGATGCGATCGCATCCATAGTTTGTCCCGTCGAGACGGTAGTTTGTTCGAGCAGGTTTTGTACTTGACTAGCGATCTCCGCAGTAATTTTACTTGCTGTATCAAAGACTTCTGCGAAAAAATTTGATGGGGGTTCTGTTTGAGACATAGTGTATATATAAGCTATAAATATTAAAATTCCTGACTATGCCTCTTTAACAGAGTTAGCAATAATCAGGAGTTGGAGAAATAACCGCGCTTTGCCGAAAATGTATTCGATCGCGATCGCGTTTAGGTAAGGCTAGAAGCTAAAAAATTAATCGAGTCGAATACCAAATCTATCATTAGTTAATAGTCTGATTCAACTACATTATAAACTGACTGTATATAAGGCATTGTACAGACATTGAATGATAAAAAATGACCTTCGACTCTACGCAAGTCGATTGGATACACGATTAAAAAATATTTTCAGAATTTTAAAATTGTCTTCCAATTATGCAATGCTCTAAAAAAGATAGCTGGTAAAACCCGTCTAAACCAGCACTTCTTTCTTAGTTAGTTAGGTTGTCCAAAAAGTTTGCTGCTTTTTCTTTTACGGTAGTTGCATCAGTTTCTTCGGGTTTGACCATTTTGTCTGCATCCGCACCGCCCTGTACGGCATTTGTTCCCTGCTGTGCTTTTTCAGTTACCTCTTCTATTCCTCTAGGAGCATTGTCCAGACCTCTGCCGACCTTATCGGTTTCAGCCTGTATTGCATTCAGGTTAGCTTCACCATCTTTAGGGCTAGTTACCGCATTGGCTGGATAAGCACTAGCAACAAACAATACACCACAGATAAAAGTTGTCAATATTAAACGCAATGATGTTTTTAACCAATTGTTTAATTTATTGAATAACATATGTTTTCCTCAACATTATTGATTATCTAGACTTTATTAATAGCAATTGTCTGAATTAGATAACATCATCCTGAAGAATGAAATTACCGTTAAAACAATGCTAAACCTATATATTATCTACTGATATTGGATTTTTATGATAGCTTAATTAACAATTTGTTGCTTCTTTTTAACTTGAATCTATCTCATGATAGATTTCAACTTATTTGTCAAACTAGCAAATCGAATAACACCATACTATTTGATGCTATCTAAATTAGTTTTGTAAAGAAACTTAAAATTGTCTGACTTTTGGTAGAAGATATGTATGGTTTAAATGACTAATCTGAATGCAAACACAAACTAATATAGCAATCGTAAATCATTTGTGAGAATATTTTTTTTGATAAACCACGGAGGCAGGTCGAACACGGAGTTAAGATAAGATAAGAGAGGGTTTCTTATAAATCATTCCTAATTGCTATAGTTAAGCACAAGAATTGTTTAAATTAGCTATTATTACCAAGAGAGTCTTCGACCGTTATGCGCGAAAACAATGTTGACCTAAATTTGAATACCAGCTTGAGCTTAGAGCAAGAATTTAAATTCAAAAGAATTTTTCAAGAATCCGTTGCAATCATGAATCCTTAAGAAGCTCGTTCGTTGCTATTAGAAGCTTCAAAGTTATTGATGGTGAAAGATAATATAATTAAAATATTAATTAAAAAAGAATTAGAGTAAATATTTATTAGTAAAATGAGTAGCTATCAATGGTTTAAATGGCGATCGCTATATTTAGCTTTAGGTTTGGCAAGCATTAATCTGCCTGTTTATGCCAACCCTAATTTAGTAGAATCAGCACTACCAAATCGTAGTGAGTCGGTAGTAGCTATAGATATTTTAGATGCTGTTAAAGGTGCGGTTCAATATATTCAGGTATCAAATATTTCCGACGAACAGGAAGTAGAAATTGGCAAGCAGACAAACCAACAAGTTTTACAACAGTATCAGCTATACGATAGCCCTCAAATTCAACAGTATGTTAGCAATTTGGGTCAAGAACTAATTAATAGCAGTGATAGTCGCGATATTCCCTTTACTTTTCAGGTAGTTGATAGCGATGAAGTTAATGCTTTTGCTACTCCAGGTGGTTTTGTATACATTACTACAGGATTACTCAAAACTGCTGAAAATAGAGCGCAACTAGCCTCTGTAATGGCGCATGAAATTGCTCACATCAACGAAAGACATGGTATTAAAGGACTAAAACAAGCAGTAGCAGCACAGGGGATTGCCAGTACTGTAGGAGTAGATAGTAATACCCTGGCTCAAATGGCATATAGGTTAGCTGCCGATTTACCTCAAAGTCGTTCTTTTGAATATGAGGCCGACAGCAGGGGTTTAGAAATATTACAGCAGGCTGGCTATCCTCCCCAAGCTTTTGCCAATTTTTTAGCTAAGTTAGAAGGAGGAGGGGGAACACCTGAATTTATCCGTACCCACCCAACGGGAGAACATCGCATTGAAGCAATTTCTCAAACCCAGACAGCTACCCAGGTTTCTACTAACAAAGGACAAGATCGATCTGAATATCAAAATAACGTCATCGCCTATTTATAGCGGTTATTATTATTATTGAAGTACATTTGGCAAATATCGGTTTGATATTAATTGTTGATGGTTGATAGTTGATAGTGCAGGCTGTTTCGCAACCAAGTCCCCCTCGGACGACGTTGCTTTAAACTACGGGTCGCGTAATCGCAATTTGGATAAAATCCATCAATGGCTAGATTAAATAATAGCTGTAATAGTGTTTAATAGTGGTTAAGAATTTAAATTTAATTTAAGCAATTATGAACCACCCAGAACACGAAAAGGTATATGAAGAAACTCGTAAAGATGATGTAAATCGTACTGCCAACGAAGGCGATGTAATCGATGAGTCAAAATCTTTAGAAGAGAAGAAAGATCAGGTAGCCGTAGAAAGCTGGGATATTGCTGGTCATGTTGAAACTCCTGCATATTTTCCAGTAAAAGATGAAGATGGAGAAGAAAAGGCTCTACATCACATAAAAGACGCGCAAGAAATCTCTGATGTCATTCGCCAGGCTAGAACGGATGAAGATGGCGATCGCAAATGGTAATAAACGCCTAGTTGCGATCGCTAAACTGTTTTAAATATCGAACAATTTTGTTATTTACAATTTAATAAAAATTACTAAAACCGTAGCCAACTTAACTACGGTTGTTTTTTATGAGCGATCGCTAATCAGTCAACAGTCAACAGTCAACAGTCAACAGTCAACAGTTATGGGTCGCGGGATCTGTCAGGACTCATTACTTACTACTTAGGAACAGTTAAATTTGTTTATCCTTATTAAAAGAGCGTATTGCGATCTTATATGTCTCAGGGATTATATCAGCCGAACGAGGTAATTAATAACAGATTATTTTAGAATTTTCTTCGGTATTGTTACAAAAATTATTATTAACTTTCCAGATAGAATTATAGTTATGCTGACGAGAAATAGAGGCAAGATAGCATTAATCTCCGTTCATGGCGATCCTGCAATAGACATTGGTAAAGAAGAAGCAGGAGGACAAAATGTTTACGTAACAGAAGTAGGAGAAGCTCTAGCACGTCAGGGTTGGCAGGTAGATATGTTTACCCGCTGTAGCGACTGGGGGCAAGAAAAAATTGTCGAACACAGCCCTAACTGTCGCACAATTCGTTTAGTAGCAGGGCCTCAAGAGTTTGTAGCCAGACAAAAAATATTTGATTATTTGCCAGAATTTCTAGATGCTTTTGTTCAATTTCAGCACGAGCAGGAAACTATTTATCCCGTAGTCCATACTAACTATTGGCTTTCTGCTTGGGTAGGTATGGAGTTGAAAAAACGTCAGCTTGTCAGACATTTACACACCTATCATTCTTTAGGAGCAGTAAAATACAAATCGGTTAATACTATTCCTTTGATTGCTAAAACTCGTCTTGAAGTA
This sequence comes from Waterburya sp., assembly GCA_965214815.1. GTDB lineage: Bacteria > Cyanobacteriota > Cyanobacteriia > Cyanobacteriales > Xenococcaceae > Waterburya. The sequence goes on along the minus strand of CBDCCL010000002.1, from coordinate 3,466,692 downwards.
GAAAAGCAGTGTTTAGAAACCGCTGACGTAATTATTGCTACTTCTCCTCAAGAAAAAGAGCATATGCGATCGCTGGTATCTACTAAAGGAAATATAGAAGTTATTCCTTGTGGTACTGACATTAGTAGTTTTGGTAGTGTTTCACGCTCTGCTGGAAGAGCTAAACTAGGTCTTAACCCTGAAGATAAATTAGTTCTTTATGTCGGACGTTTCGATCGCCGTAAAGGAATTGAAACATTGGTTAGAGCGGTTGGCAAAGAAGAAGTTAAGCAACAGCCACTCAAGCTAATGATTGCTGGAGGCAGTACCCCTGGTAGAAAGGACGGTAAAGAAAGAGAACGTATTGAAGGTATTGTCAAAGAATTAGGTTTACAAGAGATCGCGATCTTTCCTGGGCGTGTCGAACATAAAGATTTGGTCTATTACTATGCAGCAGCAGATGTCTGTGTCGTACCCAGTCACTACGAACCTTTTGGCTTAGTAGCGATAGAAGCGATGGCTTCTAACACTCCCGTAATCGCCTCGCGAGTTGGGGGTCTAAAATATACTGTAGTTAATGAAGTAACAGGATTACTAGCTCCTCCACAAGACGAATCCGCTTTTGCAAGCGCGATCGCGCAAATATTATCTAACCCATCGTGGCAACAACAACTAGGAGCAAACGCCAGAGAAAGAGTTGAATCTAATTTTAGCTGGGATGGCGTAGCAGCTCAATTAGATGAACAATATTTGTCAGAATTGAACAAATTACATCAAGAGTTTCTTACTCCTGCGGTTTAATTTTTCCGAAGTATAATTGGTATGCCGTTGCTGAAAATATTGGTGAAAAACTAAATTTTTCAGCAGCGATAAACATACTATTAAATACTATTGGGAGTTTATAGTGAACTTAACCAAACTAACTACAGCTACTATTATTGCTCTTAGTTTAATTGTCCCAGCGGGTACAGCTTTAAGCCAAGAAAAAGAGGAAACAGTAGACAGAAACCTCAACCAAGCCGAACAGAACCTGGACAATGCTGGCGAAAATTTAAAAGATGCTGGCAAAGCTTTGGGAAACAGCATTGAAAATACTGGTGAAGCTGCCGAACAAGGTATCGAAAATGCAGGAGAAGCTGTACAAGAAGATTTACAGGAAGCTGGGACTACTATTAAAAATAACTACAACAAAGTAGAAAAAGAAGTAGAACAGGACTTGGAGGAAGCTGGGACTACTATTAAAAATAACTACAACCAGGTAGAACAAGAAGTAGAACAGGACTTAGAGGAAGCTGGGACTACTATTAAAAATAACTACAACCAGGTAGAACAAGAGATAGAAGAAGAAGCAGCCGAAGCGGGACGAAATATTGACAGTGCCGTCGATGCAGCGGAAGTAGAAGTAGTGGAAACTGCTGCTGCTGTTGAAGAAAGTGCGAACTGGGGATGGTTAGGTCTATTAGGTCTATTTGGCTTACTTGGTTTGATCGGTAGAAAAAACACTCAGGTCGTAGAACATCGCGATTTGAAGCCTCTTGACCCCAATGAAGGCACTACCGTGTAGTGCGATCGCCATTTTCAGTAAACAGTAAACAGCGCGGAGTTAAGGCGCGTTTTGAACGGTCGCGTTTTGGGTAAGAACCTTCTTACCCAAAAGCCGACCTCGTAAGAGCTTGCCCAGTCCTCCGAGGTCGCCTCGGAGGCGTGTGGGCAAGTGCCTTCCGCATATTCTTTCTTAAAAGCCGCCGCGCGTTGCGGGGGTCAGATGCGGCTAAAGCCTTTCTCCCGTTGAGCAAACTTCGTAAGAAGTGAACAGTTAGTTTCTCTATGAACGCGATCAAAACGGTCGATCGCGTTCATCGTACTTGCTATCAGATGCCTACATTTCTTACTAGAAAGTAGATCGGGCTGTGTCAAAGTTGACATAGAAGTGACACAGCTATTTAATAACAACCTGATAATTTTAAAAACCAAATATTTACGTAAAAAATCATAGTTGCGTGGGACAAAGAGCGTAAATATATAGCTACAAATATTCAAGGAGCTGTTTAGCAAGCTATGTCTATTTATTTAACTTTAGCAGTAGTAATAGCTGCCTTGGTATGTTTTATTACAGAAATATTACCAGTCGATATTACTGCTTTATGTGTGGCGGTAATTTTAATCGTGTTAGGGTTAGTTACTCCCGATGAAGGCATAGCTGGGTTTGGTAATTCTGCCACCATAACCGTAATGGCAATGTTTATTTTAAGTGCTGGAATTACTCGTACTGGGGTGGTACAAATCTTTAGAGATTTACTAATTGAGTGGGGTGGCAAAAGTATAAGTCGTCAGATTCTAGTTATGGGATTGCTAGTAGGGCCGATCTCTGGATTTATTAATAATACGGCAGTGGTGGCGATATTTTTGCCTATTATTGAAGAATGGTGTAAAAAGCGCGATGTATCACCTTCTAAACTATTAATGCCTTTATCTTTTGTTACCATATTGGGAGGGATGATTACGGTAATTGGCACATCCACCAACGTACTCGCTAGCGGTATTGCCAAAGATTTAGGCTACGAAGAATTTAGCCTGTTTCAGTTTACGTCTTTGGGTATTATTACGTTCTTTGTGGGATTGGCTTATCTAGCATTTATTGCTCCTCGCCTGTTGCCTAACCGCAAAGATAGAAATCGCGATCGCGTGTCTGAAGATTATGGGTTAGAAGACTATGTAACCGAAGTAATTGTTAAACCTAGTTCCAAGTTGATTGGTAAGACTTTACGCTCGGCTCAATTAAGAAGGGATTTTCAGGTAGATGTTCTGGAAATAATTCGCAACGGGGAAAGATTGCCTCAGCCTGTAGCCGAACGTATAGTTTCTGCTGATGATATCTTGATGATGCGAGGAAAAACTGAAGATGTACTCAAAATCCGTAGCGAACAAGATTTAGACTTGCTGCCAGAGGTTAAGTTTAATTCTCAAAACTTGGAAACAGAGCTTAGTTCTGCGGGTGTTGGGGTAGCAGAAGTTTTAATTCTATCCAACTCTCGTTTAATCGGTACTACTCTCAAAGACATAAAATTTCGCCAACGCTACAACCTGACAGTATTAGCGATTCGTCGAGGAGAAGAACTGATTCGCGATCGCCTATCTCGTGAACGCTTGAGATTCGGCGACTTGATGCTAGTTCGGGGAGCAAAACAAAGTTTACTTGGTCTGCAAACCACTAGAGAATTATTGGTTATCGAACAAAAAGAGCCATCCGCTATTCGTCGCAATAAAGCAGGGATTGCGATCTCCATTATTTTGGGCGTAATTTTACTAGCTGCTTTTAATGTAGTGCCAATCTTAGTTAGTGCCTTGATAGGAGTAGTCTTAATGATTATCACAGGCTGCCTACAGCCAGGGGAACTTTATGCAGCGGTACGTTGGGACGTAATTTTTTTGCTGGCGGGGTTAATTCCTTTGGGTACGGCGATGGAAAATTCTGGAGCTACAGAATGGCTGGCGGATAACTTATTGGCAGTCGGGGGCAATCTTAATGGCTACTGGATCTTATTATTTTTCTTTGTAATTACTTCTGTGCTGACAGAAATACTTTCTAACAATGCTTCGGTAGTATTATTAATTCCCATCGCCGTCAAAGTAGCCGAATCTTTAAATCTCAATCCCGTAGCGATGATGTTTGCCGTAACCTTTGCTGCTTCCAATAGCTTTATGACTCCCATTGGCTATCAAACTAATACAATGGTATATAGCCCTGGTGGTTATAAATTTGGCGACTTTTTCCGCGTTGGCGCACCTTTAAATTTAATTATGGCAATCGTCACGCCACTATTAATTATCTGGCTATACGGACTGTAACCCACACAGTCTTGTTATGTCTTTATTTTCTCAGGATATTAAGCTTTTACTCTCAAAACTGGCGACTAAACCTATTAATTAAGTAAAGATAGGTATTACTCGATCGCCGATAAATTTCTATGGCTGCCAAATTTCGCCTATCCCATCCGCTAGCTTCTTTAAAGAATAATCGTAGTTCATCTAATTCAATATTTAATTATTTTTCCGATCGCCCAGGTAATGTACCAGGTACGATCTCTATCCCCCAAACGGCTCAAGCTCCAGAAATAACTTTAATTGACTACAATCGGGATAAACACGAGTATTTAAAGCATTTAACTCCCTCTGAATGCGCGGAGCATTTAGATACAGATTGTGTATCCTGGGTTGATGTGGCGGGGTTGGGAGATAAATCGACTCTAGAAAAACTAGGGCAAGTATTTAAATTAGATCCTTTAATATTAGAAGATGTGGTTAATGTGCCTCAACGACCAAAACTAGAAGATCGTGAAGAACAGTTAGTCATTATTACTCAAATGGCTAATCTCAAACCACAAGCAGCAGGATTTTGGCTCGAACAGGTAAGCCTAATTCTGGGAAATAACTATGTATTAACGATACAGGAAGAACCAGAACGAGATTGTTTTGAACCGATACGCGATCGCCTCAAGCGCAGTCGGGGGATTATTCGTTCTCAGGGTGCTGATTATCTTGCCTATGCTCTTTGGGATGCTATTATTGATGGTTATTTTCCCGTGTTAGAAGCCTATAGCGAACAGCTAGAATTATTGGAAACAGAAACTATTCGACAACCAAGCGATCGCATTTTGAGTCAAATCTATCAAATTAGGCGAGAGTTACTAGCTTTGCGTCGGGGTATTTGGTCGCAACGAGATGCTTTAAACACTTTAATTAGAGAAGGTCATCCGTTAATTGGCGATCGCGTTCGTCCCTATCTTAAAGATTGCTACGATCATACGGTTCAAATTATCGATACCATTGAAACCTATCGCGAACTTACCTCTGGCTTGATGGATATCTATTTGTCGGCGGTAAACAACAGAATGAATGAGGTAATGAAAACTTTAGCCGTTGTTTCTACTATCTTTATTCCCCTAACCTTTATTGCGGGAATTTATGGCATGAACTTTAATCCCGATGCTTCTCCTTGGAATATGCCAGAGTTAAACTGGTATTGGGGTTATCCCTTTTGTTTGGGGATGATGGTGGCGATCGCTTTTGCTTCGATCGTTTATTTTTGGCGACGGGGTTGGTTGAAAAACAGCTCTACAATTAAATAGGTGCAATAATATGAATGTTCTATTGTGTCTGGTAATCCTGCTCTATTCCTGGTTTATCGGAGTTCCATCGGTAATGGCTAAACAAGTTAAACCCCAAGTTGGAACAATCGTCTGTTTCTCTGGTGGTCAAGAAATTTTGCGTAAACAGATGGTGTCAGGGCCATTTGCCGATGAATATAAATTCGCTCACGAAGTTAAAGTAAAAGATGAGACGGGAGAACATAGTTTGAATTTTACAGGGGGACTATGTATCATCGATCGCGGTGTGGCATCTGCGCCAGAATTAACCGTAAGCGATAATTTAAACTGCTATTCGGGAGCTAACAGCATCGTTACTTTTGAAGTTTATGGTAGAGAAACTACCGTAGATGAATATGTCGAAGGCCGAACTTTTTTAGCACAAGCTAAAGGTGATGCTATAGCATCAGATTCAATACATGAATATTTGGTGTTTGGTAATGAAGCCTGTATTGGAATCGAAAATAAATAATTAAATTATTTCTAACAACTATTTGGTCAATTGAATTATAAGTTACAGTTTAAAATCATTCTTAAGCAGTATTCTTTTGTTAGGTAGTGCTGCTTTAATTATTAGTAATATTACCGAGTTAGTGCGATCGTCAAAAAGTATACTTTCCAAATATACTTAGGGATAAGCGATCGCTTCATCACTATTAATACTGTAAAATAAATAGCATTTCGTATAATGGAAGTCATTGTTGGTCTGTGTTTGGGAATAACTCTTAGTGCTGCCTGTGGTTTTCGAGTCTTTGTACCACCATTAGCTATGAGTTTAGCAGCCATATACGGACATTTTCCCCTATCATCGGGTTTTGAATGGTTGGGTACAAAAGAGGCAGCGATCGCTTTAGGAATTGCGACTATTATTGAAGTCTCGGCGTACTATATTCCGATTGTAGATAATCTGTTGGATACGGTTCAAGTACCTATTGCCGTGGGGATTGGAACGGTAATTACGGCTGCTACTTTGGGTCATAGCGACCCCGTACTGCAATGGACGCTAGCGGTAATTGCGGGAGGAGGAACGGCGGGGATTATGGGAACTCTGGCGGGGTTTACTCGATTAGCCTCTACAGGCGTTACGGGAGGATTGGGTAATTTTATTGTTGCAACTATCGAAGCGATAGGATCGATATCATTATCTATATTAGGTCTGACGTTTCCTCTCTGGACGGCTGCTATTGTTTTGGCTGCATTGGCGATCGCAGTTATTAGAATACTTACCAATCCTCCAGCGATTGTTAAAAACCTGATTAACAAAAATGAAGTGCCGAGCAATCAGTAACCCGCGACGGGGTAATATCGCACTACATTAATGGGTTAGGATATTAAGGGTGAACTGCTTGTAGGTAATGGGTAATGGGTAATGGGTAATGGGTAATAGGGAATAGGGAATAAGTGTCTATCATATAAGTACGTATTGCTATATATCTTTCTATTGATGCCGAGGGATATTACTAATCGCTAGGATCTATTTATAGTTAGTTATTAATTAGCGATTACTTTAAATATGTCTGCTACTGCTTTTATCACTGGTGCATCACAAGGAATTGGCAAAGCCACCGCATTATTATTTGCCAAAAATGGTTACGATTTAATAATTACCGCCCGCACTAAAGATAGGCTAGAGGCTGTAGCAGAAGAGATTAGAGCTTTAGATAGACAGGTACTCGCAGTGAGTAGTGATACGAGCGATCGAGTGGCGATCGAATCTTTAGTTGCACAGGGTATAGAACGCTTTGGGCAGATCGATGTTTTAATTAATAATGCTGGGGTGTGTATGAGTGCGCCAATGTCTGAAACTACTATTGAAGACTGGGAAAGGATTATTAACGTTAATCTCTGGGGATATATCTACACGATTAAGGCGTTGTTGCCTCATTTTATCGATCGCAAACAGGGCAATATAATTAATGTGGGTTCGTTTGGCGGTAAAGTTCCTTTGCCCAAAATGACAGCATACTGCACCAGTAAATTTGCGATTACAGGCTTGACCGAAACTCTACGTTTAGAATTAGAGCCACAGGGAATTCACGTTTCAGGTGTTCATCCTAGCGTAACTAACAGCGACTTTATGGAACGTGCGGTATTTAAAGACCGCGACCCAAAAGAAAAAGAAAACCGTCGTAAATCGATGGCGCAAATGCTCTCAAGCCCTCTTTCTAGTCAGCCAGAAGACGTAGCCAAAGCGATTTGGAATGCGGTAAAACATCCACAGGCGGAAGTAGTTGTAGGTTCGGCTAAAGTACCTGCCTTTTTAAATCGTCTGTTTCCTGGGATTACTCAGGGAATGATGCAGTTAACTACCAAGTCTAATTTAATTTGAAGCAGCAGATGAATTGATAATTAGAGAAAGGCTATAGAGAACGAAAACAATATTCGCTCTGATTTGAAGTACGCTCGTGTTCTCGAACTATTCCAACCAACTTAACTGGAGCTTCAAGTCGATCTCCGTGGCGATCGAACTGTAAATTTCCCGTAACACCTTGACAATTAGTATTTTGTTTGAACTTGTATAGTACTTTACAAAAATAATGGCGATCGCCCCCACCTTGAGAATTAAAGTTATCCAAGGCTTTAGCTAAGATTAACGCAGAATCATAAGCAGTTCCTTCTCGCCAGGTAGCGATCGATTCTTGCCAAATTATTTGACTTTCATGGCAGAATTGTCGAGCTACAGAATTATTATCTTCTCGCTCTCGAAACCAAGGACTAGAAATAACAATCTTGTCTAAACCTCTGGTTGTTTTTTGTTCCTTAAAAGCTTCTCTCACCCATTCTAAAGTGTCTTGATGGATTAAACTTGCGCCACCAACTAACCAACAGTTACGAGCTAGAATTTGCCGAATGATATTACCTGCCACTGTTAAAGAACTAAGATGAATTCCTCCATCGGGAATTAATAAAATAACATTAACCTTTCTATCTTGAGCTTGAGTTATATTTTCTCGTAATTCATTGTAATTTATGACAGATAAATTTTTATATTCTAAAACTATTTCTCCAGAGAAGTTTTTTAAGAATGAACTTCTAAAAGAACAGCAATAATCGCTGTGACTATTATACATAATGGCTAGTTTAGCTTGGGGTTCGCGTTGGTTAATAAATCAAGCTAATGTACCAGCTTGAATTTCGTTTTTAGTCGTTACTCGATAAAAAATACTGCTAGCTCTTGACCATCCAGGCAAATTATCAGAAGCAGCACTAGCAGTAATTAAAGGAATATTAGAAGTTACATAAGTCTTTAAAGCTTTAGCTGTAGTTTCGCTAGAATAGTGTCCGATAACTCCCATAATATTCGGGGTGTGCTTAATAGCGATCGCCGTGTTACTTTGGGAATATTCTAAGTCGCGATCGTCTTTGGCAATATATATTAATAAGCCAAATTTTTCTCGGTTATTAAATTTAAATGGTTCGACCTCGCTAAAATCTTCTGCAAGAGGATGATGTAGTCGATCGCTATTACTCAAAGCCAAATTTATTTTTAACTGTAAGATAGCGATTCCTTTTAATAAGTTTTGAGCGACCGCTCCATTGTTATATAAAACTGGAATAACTACCGCTATTTTATATAGTTTAAAAGAAGCAATTCCGTATTCTTGTTCTAAAATTGTTTGATTTGCCAGTAACCAAGAATTATTCAAATAAATCAGCGTTTCTTCATCGCGTTTACTTTCATCCCAGCGTTGCCAAAAACTAGCTAATGCAGAATTATAATCTTGTAAGAGAAATTTTTGTGTTGCTCTAGTCCGCTCTAGATTATAGTTAGATAAAAAATAACGTCCACCAAGACTCAAACAAGTATTGACTCGATTGTTAGTAATTTTGTAGCCGTACTCTAAGAGATAGTTAATCAGCGCACACCTATCTTTCTGTGCCGTCAATTCTCTAATTCCTGCGTTGACGCTTCTCATTTTATTGTTAATATCACTTTTGGTAATTATTAACCCTAAAGATTGATATTTTTGTCTGATGTTCTCTTGAGAATATCCTCGCAGATACAAGCATAAAAGAAATTTCCTTTCTTCATCCAGAGAATTGTGAGTTTCGGGAGGTTGTTGATTTACTTCATCTATTTTTTGAAACAGCAGATCGATATCGATTGATAATATATCAATGATTTCTTGACGCAGCTGATTTATTTCTTTGGTAAACATATTCTATGCGGACTTACAAATGAAAGGGTAACGAGGTTATTAGTTATTAGTTCCAATAAATAAAACAATCTAAATACTAAATAACCAAAAAGTTGCTCATTGTTGGGGAAGACTTTAGACTCACAATATAGGTAACTTCAATCGCTCGGCTCGATCGGGTAGCGATCGCTATTTACCAATTTACTAAACTGACAGGCTGATTTTAGATACGAAATAATCAGTAGTTGTCAGTCGATTGTTTATAATTAAAAAATGCAATTGCAATTATTGTTCGGCAATTCCATAGCCACCACCCCCAGGAGTTTCTATAACAAACATATCTCCAGGCTGCATTTCAACTGTAGCGGTACTATCTAATGGTTCGATAGTCTTGTCTTGTCTTTCGACATAACTTTTACCCACTTGTCCCGCTTCACCACCGTTCAAACCAAAGGAAGGAACAATTCGATGACTCGATAGTATTCCTGCGGTCATCGATTCATTAAAGCGTACTTTTCTGACGACCCCATTACCGCCCGTATATTCACCTTTACCGCCACTACCATTACGAATTTCAAAGCTTTCTAGCATCACGGGATATCGAGATTCTAAAACTTCAGGATCGGTAAGCAGGGAGTTAGTCATGTGAGTCTGTACCGCATCCGTACCGCGATAACCATTTCCCGCACCAGAACCACCGCATATTGTCTCGTAGTATTGATAGCGATGATTGCCAAAAGTGAAGTTGTTCATCGTACCTTGGGAAGCAGCCATAATACCTAATGCACCATACAAAGCATCGACGATAGTTTGAGAAGTTTCCACATTACCCGCAACCACCGCAGCAGGATAGCTAGGATTGAGCATACAGCCTGTGGGAATAATAATTTCGATGGGTTTGAGACATCCTGCGTTAAGAGGGATTGCATCATTTACTAGAGTACGGAAAACGTATAACACCGCAGCTTGAGTTACCGCAGCCGGGGCATTAAAATTACTGGTTTGCTGTGGCGATGTTCCAGTAAAATCGACCTTGGCGCGGTTATTATCTTTGTCAAGAGTAACTTTTACTTGGATGATAGCCCCGTTGTCCATCTGGTAAGTAAACTCGCCGTTGGTCAAAGAAGCGATCGCATTTTTTACTGCCAACTCCGCATTATCCTGTACGAACTGCATATAGGTTTGAACCGTTTCTAAACCGTACTGCTGCACCATTTTTAGGAGTTCATTAACTCCCCGATTGTTCGCAGCGATTTGTGCTTTAAAGTCAGCAATATTTTGCTCGATGTTGCGTGCGGGATAGGTATGGTTGGCTAGTATTTCCCTGACCGCATCCTCTCTAAAGTTACCCTCTTCTACTAGAAGAAAATTATCCAGTAATATACCTTCTTCAATGATGTTAGTACTGTGGGGAGGCATCGAACCAGGAGTAATCCCGCCGATGTCTGCCTGATGTCCTCTTGAGGCGACGTAGAATATCGGTTCTGTAGGGGCATTTCGCGAAATGCCCTTACTTAAATCGCCCGTACCAGTTAAAAACACGGGAGTAATTGCGGTCACGTCTGGTAAATGCGTACCACCGTTATAGGGATTATTAGATAGATAAACATTACCAGGTTGAATCTTATCGCCTATATCTTCAATCAAGCTAGTGACGCTGGCACTCATCGAACCCAAATGAACGGGAATATGAGGCGCGTTGGCAACTAACGAACCATTGCTATCAAAGATGGCACAAGAAAAGTCCAATCGTTCTTTTATATTTACCGAAGCTGCGGTGTTTTGCAGCACAATGCCCATCTGTTCGGCAATAAACTGATAGAGGTTTTTAAAGATTTCTAGGCGGACGGGATCGGATTGATTAGTGTTCATAATTAGTTAAAAACAATTAAAGTTTGACAAATAATAAACAAATTATTTAAAAGGTCAGCGATTCATCTTTGAGATCGCTAACAAACATATGTCCAGGAGAATGAGTAATTGCTAGTTCGGGTCGAGCATTTTTTAATGCAAGTTGAGTAGTTACGCCACACGCCCAGAATACGGGAACTTCTCCCTCTTTAATCGTTACTGCATTGCCATAATTGGGTCGATTAAGATCTTTAATGCCAATTGCTTCTGGATTACCAATATGAATTGGAGAACCATGGGCTTTGTAATAACGGCTGGTAACTTCTACTGCACGTACTACGAGATTGGCAGGTAAGGGGCGCATCGAGACTACTAAGTTACTAGCGAATGTTTTCGTAGAATTACATTTGAGGTTGGTTATATACATCGAAACATTTTTTTTCTCTTCTATGTGTCGCAAAGGTAATTCAGAGTTAATCATTGCATTTTCAAAAGAAAATGAACAACCTACTAAAAAGCCGACTAAATCGTTTCGATAATATTTTCCCACCTCAGTAACTTCGTCGATTGGCTCGCCGTAACGATAAACTATATAGCGGGGTAGATCGGTTCTGATATCGGCTTCAGGTGCAATGTATTTTGGTTCGGGACATCCTAGATCTGTAACGTCGAGAATGGGACAAGGTTTGGGATTACGCTGACAAAAAAGCAGAAATTCAAAGGCTAAGGAAGAGGGCAAAATAACTAAGTTAGCCTGTACGTATCCTAAAGCTAGTCCAGGGGTAGGAGTGGTTAGTTGTTCTTCACGACAAAGTTGGCGTATTTCTTGAGGAAGGATTGTTCGGTCAGACATGGTGGAAAATTCTTATTAAGTGTTATTGAATCGGGTTGCTTTTAAGGGATATAGCCGTACAAGGTTGAGTTAGGACAAGTTAAGTTAACTCTACGTCGGTGAATGTACTACCGCGATCGATGTAAAATTCCCAGCGAGTTGAAGAGTTCATAGAAATTTAGCTTATTGGTTTTCTGTACCTACTCACTATAGGTAAAGCTAAAGTTTAGTTTCTGATACCGCACTGTCGATTTGCTGACATCTCCCTGTAAAGTAGTGCGATCGCTTATTATTAGGTAATAGGTAATAGGTAATAGGTAATGGGTAATGGGTAATAGGTAATGGGTAATAGGTAATGGGTAATAAGTGAAGCAATAACCAAAATTCAAACCAGGACTAATTATCTCAACCTGAACTACCTATATGCAAACTACGAGCTTGCTTCTGCTTTATGATGTTCGTTACTGCTAAATAAATTACTCGGCAGAACATCGAAGTAATTAACCTGAGTTGGATATGCCAACTCGATATTTTCTTTGGCGAATTTGGTTTTGATTGCTAGATTGATTTCCTGTTGAGCATTCATATAAATCGTATAGTCGTTGGTATCGACAAAATAGACTACTTCAAAGTCTAGGCTGTATTCTCCATAGCCAGAAAAATGTGCGCGATCGCAGTTTACACGATCTGTGCGATCGATAATCTCTTTAATTAAATGCGGGATTTGAGCTAGCTGTTGTGCCGTTGTTTCGTACACTACACCAAATTTGAACGCGATGCGACGCTGACGCATTCTTTTAAAATTACGAATCCGCGAACCTGTAAGATCGGTGTTGGCAATAATAATTTGTTCGCCTTCGATACTTCTTAATCTGGTGGTTTTGATGCCTACATACTCCACTGTACCCAAACAGTCGCCGACAATAATAAAGTCTCCCAGTTCAAAGGGACGATCCAGCAGAATAGAAAAGTAGCTAAACAGATCTTGTAATACCCCTTGAGATGCTAAAGCTACCGCTACCCCACCAATTCCCAAACTAGCTACCACCGCAGATATATCAAATCCTAAATTGTCTAACAAAAAGATAATGCCGATTATCCAGACAACTACTCTAATAGCGGGAATTAAGGCATTGATACTTTGTTCGAGATTAGCGTTTTGGGGATGGTAAGTAACCCAATAAATCTTAATTATATGTTCTAATAACGCTGTAAAGAGTCTAATAGCCAACATAGTAGAGATAATAATCGTTGCGACTTGAGCCACGCGCTCTAATATAGGATGTAGATTTAACTTACTAATGGCTAAGTAGATACCAGCTATATATGCAATGGGAATTAAATCTCTTTCTAGAATACCAATAAGCGCATCATCATAAACGTTCTCGGTCGTAGCTGCCCATTTTCTTAAGCTATGAAAGGCTAATCTTTTAAATATTTTAATTGAAATTAAGCAACAGATTAGAATAACTATTGCTATTAAGTAGTCTCCTATTGTATTGCTTAAGAAAACTGAAGAGAGAAAATCGAGGTTCATATATTAATTAAATTTTATAGTTTTATAGTGCTGACCGAACTTCGCACTATTATTACCTGTGCTATTAAATATTGCCTACGATATTAGATATAAATCTCAAGATGGTGATTAGGCAGAGCTTACGCGATCGCGATCGCCATTTTATAAAACAGTCTTAGTCAGACGACAGTAGGTCGATAAACTACTAAATTGATACAATTATACGTGGAGATAAACAGTCGTGCGTTTGGGTACATTAATTGGATTTTTAGCAGTTATTATTGCTTTGTATATACTGTGGCGCATCCAGCAGGTATTACTCTTAGCTTTTGCTGCAATTGTTTTTGCAACAGCAATCAATCAGCTAGTTAAATGGTTACAAAAAACATTCAAATTAAATCGTAAGATAGCAGTTGCAGTTTCTGTGACTGGAGTATTAGCTTTAGCTGCTGGTTTTATTGCTTTAGTAATTCCACCTTTTATCGATCAGTTTCAAGAATTAATAACTCAAGTTCCTATTGGTTTAGAACAGCTTAATAGTTGGAATGAATGGCTACGTAATTTATTACCCGATCGCTTTACTGGAGATTTTAGGGGGTTAGAATCAATAACTCAAAACCTTCAATCTTTCTTGAATAGATTAATCGGTAATTTCTTCGATGTGTTCTCTAGTACTGTGGGTATTCTACTTAATTGCTTACTAGTAATAGTAGTAACTATCATGCTGGTATCCAACCCCACCCCTTACCAAAAAATGTTTTTGTTGGCGTTTCCTGCATTTTATCGTCGGCGAATCAAAACCATTCTCAAAAAATCTGAAAAAAATTTAGGAGGTTGGGTAGTCGGGATTTTATTTAATATGGCGGTCATAACTGTACTAAGTGGTATTGGCTTACTTATTTTAGGCGTTAGATTGCCTCTGGCTAACTCTCTAATAGCAGGTATTTTAACTTTTATTCCCAATTTAGGGCCTACTCTTAGTGTAATTCCTCCCACTGCAATGGCGTTACTCGATGCTCCTTGGAAAGCGTTGGCAGTAATCATTCTTTATGTTGTTATTCAGCAGCTTGAAAGTAATGTTTTGACTCCAATTGTCATGGAAAGACAGGTATCTTTATTGCCTGCGGTAACGCTTTTAGCTCAGGTAGCTTTTGCCGTATTTTTTGGCATTTTAGGCTTATTTTTAGCATTGCCAATTACCGTAGTCGCACAAGTTTGGCTCAAAGAAATTTTAGTTAAAGATATTTTAGATCCTTGGCAAATAGATGACAACGATAAATTTAATGCTCGTAAATTAAGAACTAAAAACAAAATATTGAATGAGTAATGACGAAACATTAAACATTAAACATTGACCGAAGCGATAAATGATAAATGATAAATGAAGTGAGCAAAATTACTAATAATCCTGCATTTGGACATCCAGGTATCGAACCGCGCTGGACTCATGGCAGCAAAGAGGGGGTAGGAACTGCTTATTCTACGGCAAGCAAGATTTGGTATACTCTTTGGAATGGAGTTGTTACCGAAATCTTTTTTCCGACAATTGATAAGCCTCAAACTCGCGACACTCAATATTTAGTTAGCGATGGTAAAAGCTGGTTTAAAAGCGAAAAACAGCATTTAAAATCCGAGATCGAGCAAATAGACTGTCATAGTTTAGGTTATCGTATTGTCAATCGAGATCCTGAAGGTAGATTTGAGATAACCAAAGAAATAATCAGCGATCCGCATCTTTCCTGTATATTGCAGCGAACCGTGTTTGAAAGCGATAAGCCTGACGGACAGGGCGAATGCCCGACGCTCAAAGAGCGTCCGACAGCTTCGCTGGCGAGAGCCTCCAGGCTCTGTCGTCTGGCGACGACTGGCGATGCGGAAGCATCGCGTGCTTCGCAACGCGATCTGCACCTATATCTTATAAGCGCACCACATTTAGAAATTGGTGGTAAGGGGAATAACGGTTATGCGATCTCGATCGCGGGATATAAGATTTTGGTCGCTCAAAAAGAAGAAACTTGGATGGCGGTTGCTGCCACTATTCCTTTTAAAAAACTATCCTGTGGTTATGTCGGGCAAAGTGATGGCTGGCAAGATCTGGCGGATAACTATGTAATGGATTGGGAATTTGACAGTGCTGAAGATGGTAATATTGCCCTGATGGGTGAATTAGATTTGGACTGCGGTAATGAATTCACCCTGGGTATGGCATTTGGTAATACTTTACACAAAGCAATTACTACCTTGTTACAGGGGTTGGATATTCCTTACGATCGCCAAAAAGAAAATTTTATCGCTCAGTGGCAGCGTACCTGTGACAAATTGTGTCCTTTGGATCGAGTATCGGGTGACGGTGGCAATTTATATCACAGCAGCTTTAGTTTGATTTTGGCGCACGAAGATAAATCTTATCCAGGGGCGTTAATCGCTTCGTTATCGATTCCCTGGGGACAGGAAAAAACCGACGATGCCGATTATGGAGGTTATCATTTAGTTTGGCCGAGGGATTTATATAACAGTGCTACCGCTTTGCTTGCAGCAGGCTATAGTGAAACTCCGCTACGCACTCTAATTTATCTGGCAACCTGTCAGCAAAAAGACGGCGGTTTTGCCCAAAATTTTTGGATTGACGGAACACCAGATCGCCAAAGCGCGCAGCTAGATGAAGTAGCCTATCCTATATTACTTGCCTGGAAGTTAAAACAAGAATCTGCTTTACGTCGGTTCGATCCCTATCCGATGGCGATCGCGGCAGCTAAATATCTAATTCTCCACTGTCCCGTTACCCCTCAAGAAAGATGGGAACAGTCTAGCGGGTTTTCCCCTGCAACCCTAGCTACGGTAATTGCAGCCTTGACCTGTACCGCCGTTTGGACGGAATCAAAGGGCGATCGCGATACGGCTAAATTTATTCAAGCCTATGCCGACTTTCTAGAGTGTCATATCGAAACCTGGACGGTAACTACAGGAGGAACTTTAGTACCAGAGATTCCCCGTCACTATATTCGGATTACTCCTGCCGATCCTGAAGATACTCAGCCTAACGAAGATCCAAACAGCGGAACTATATCTATACCCCACCGTCATCCAGACTCGCAGTCAGAATTTCGGGCTGAAGAAATTGTCGATCCTAGTTTTCTACAGTTAGTACGCTATGGCGTTCGTAGTCCCAACGACCCTTTAATTGTGGATTCGCTCAAGGTAGTAGATGCAGTCTTGAAAACCGATACTCCTTGTGGCCCAGTGTGGAAACGCTACAATCACGACGGACACGGACAGAGAGATGATGGTAGTGCTTGGGATAAATGGGGAACTGGTCGTTCTTGGATTTTACTAACGGGAGAACGAGGACAGTATGAACTAGCAGCGGGTGGCGATCCTCGTCCATATATCGAAGCCTTTGAGGGCTTTGCTACGCCTACAGGATTATTACCAGAACAGGTTTGGGACACAGAAGATATTCCCGACGCACATATGTATTTGGGTAAACCTACTGGTTCGGCGATGCCTTTACTTTGGTCGCATTCAGAATACATCAAGCTGTTACGTTCTACTATGGACGGACAGCCCTATGACTATCTAACCGAAGTTGGCGATCGCTATCTAGCGGATCGTTCCCAGTGTCAGCTATTAGAAATATGGCAGCTAAACCGTCAGGTAGCCCGCGTCAAAACTGGCTATACTCTACGCATTCAAATACCTGAAAGCTTTACTTTGCAGTGGACGAATGATGATTGGCAGACCACAGAAACGATTGCAGGAATTAATACTTGCTTGGGTATTAGTTATGTGGATATTGAAATTGAAGAGGAAATGCGATCGCCTATCTGCTTTAAATTTACCGAATCCGAACAGATCTACCAAATAGATATTATTAGTAGTTCTTGAGTATAGCGGTTCTCATTATTATTGAGGTACGTTCGGAAGTATCGGTTGATTGTTGACTGTTGATTGCTGCACGACGCAAAGCGTCGAAGTCCGCCCTAAGCGGACGTACTGCGCGTACGCGCTGCGTTGATTGGGGAATTGTTGCCAATCGCTAATACCCGTGCATGGTTCGACAGGTTCTACAACGGATAAACCGCATCGAGATCCTTGTCGCCTTGAGGATCGACGCAAAAACTGTGAAACCCTTTTTGGCGGCACTGTCTCACCGATCCTCATAACTGTTAACTGTTGACTGTTGACTGTTGACTGTATTTTAATTCCAGCCTAAAGGTGCTTCGGCTGCGTCAGATGAATCTGTAGTTTTACCGCTACCACTTCGTTTATCTAGTAGCTGTACGGTAGTAGCTTGAGGTCCCATCTCACCCATAGTTTCCTTGTATCTTACCCCCGCGCCAATTACTAGGCGATCGAAATCGTTATTGGTTACACTGTTGCGATGGAAGTATATTTCTCTACCAGTACTAACCTCTTTAATAAAGCCATATCCTTCTTCTGTAAACAGTTTCTCTACTACCGCGCTAACTTCTTGTTCTGGATGTGCTTTTCTTTCGCCTTTTTGTTCTGTAGTGATACTGACTAATTGACGGCGTGCAGCTTCAAAAGCATCACGAATTACTGCTTCTAAAGGAGGATATTGCTTACCAACATTAGGGTGTTCTACCACCGCTATTTCACGGCTATGAGGAATGGTAATATCTATACTCACGCGATAGGGTGAACCGCTGCTAGGATTATCGTTATCTTTTTCAATTACAACACGACAGCTATTCATATAGTCGCAAAACTGCTCTAGTTTTGCGATTTTCTCTTCAACCAAGCTTTGGATAGCATCAGTTTTTTCTAAGTGACGATAAGTAATTTCTGGAGTAATTTTCATTTATTTTCTTCTTATTGAATTTATGAAATCATCGGGCGGTCAACGTTCAGAGGCGAAGTGCGCTTTTCGCCCGTGAAACCTCACAACTACGCCCGTTCAACTTTAGTCAGTTCCATCATCTAAATATAATATTATTAGATGATTAACCAAAACTAAGCCTATTCTGTAAAGCCTAACCCTTTAAAAATTTTAATTATATCGATCTAATAAAAAATATAATTAGCGATCGCTCTGTCATGCTACCCTGCTAACCCGACTTTACAGTTATCGCAATCGTAAATCATTTGTGAGAATATTTTTTTGATAAACCACGGAGGCACTCAGAACACGGAGTCAGAGAGACCCGGCATTAAAAAGCGCACCGCCCGCTCGGAGGAAACCTCCGAGCAAGGACGGAGCGCGAACTGGAGTTCGCCGACGTTGCTTCGCAACGGCGAGTCGCTCCAGCGACTGACGGGGCTTCCTCTGACTTCGTCAAGATAAGAGAGGGTTTGTTATAAATCATTCCTGATTGCTATATCAATTTTACTAACTATAAAATAGTAGTCCGAGCAATTTATTTTTGAGTAATAAATTTACTTTTAGCTCTTTATAAATCACTAAATAGTCGCTCTTTTCAAAATCAGTCAGACTTTTTCAGGCGCAATAGCTATGCCTGTCTTTAGCATTAGATCTTATCCAGTATGTGTTGTATTGTCTCGAAAATACATCTGTCTAGAGAAATATAGTTATTATGCTTTATCAGAACCCATAACACATTAAAGTTAAATAATCTACGTATAAAGAGGGATAAAATCAGCAAAGCTATTAAATAAACTAATGTGTATTATATTGTATAGTCTATTAATTTTATTATGGAAACATTAGCAAGGTTTGGTTATGTTGCCAAAGGCTTTGTCTATGCAGCGATCGGCATTTTAGCACTACTAGCAGCCTTTAGTGCTGGTGGGAAGACAACGGGTACTAGCGGAGCTTTACAAACGATCTCCAACCAACCTTTCGGTCAAATACTGTTAATCTTAATTGCTATAGGTTTGGTAGGATACGTTATCTGGCGATTGGTTCAGGCGTTTAAAGATCCAGAAAACAAAGGAACAGATGCCAAAGGAATATTTTCTCGCTTGGGTTATGCACTTAGCGGGTTAGCATACGCAGGAGTAGCTTTTAACGCTGCGCTTCTTGCCTTCGGGAATAGCAGCGGTAGTAGTGGTGGAAGTTCTTCTAAACAAGACTGGACAGCCACAGTAATGCAACAGCCTTTCGGTAGATGGTTGGTTGGTATAGGTGGCGCACTGATAATTGGCATTGGATTTTACCGAATCTACGAAGCATACAAAACTAAGTTTCGCAAACAACTCGATTTAAGCGAACTAAGTGCTAAACAGGAAAAGTGGTTAGTTAATATCAGTCGTTTCGGCATAGCTGCTAGGGGTGTGGTGTTTGTGATGATTGGCTTTTTTGTGATTGAAGCTGCTGAAAATTATAATCCGCAAAACGTGAAAGGACTCGATGGGGCTTTGTTAACTTTGGCTCAACAACCCTACGGTAAGTTTTTGCTTGCCTTGATGGCACTGGGACTAATTGCTTATGCCGTTTATTTATGCTTGCAGGCTCGTTATCGCGATATTGAAATTAATTGAGTAGATCGAAGTTATTTATTTCGCAATTATAGCGTTGCTGAATCAAGATATGAATCCGCCCCCAACCCCCAATACTGGGGAACTAGGGGACTAGGGGACTGGGGGACAGCAATACCCATTACCCATTACCGATTACCGATTACCGATTACCCATTACCCATTAATGTATTGCGATAATTTAAGGTTGCTTGTAGCTTGCCACTCTAACAGTTAGTTTTCCCTGTCGCGGATCTCTGCTAAAGATAAATTCACCCGATCGCTCTTCTTTTCGAGACAAGAAATCGATTTGCTGTGTACCAGTTTCCGTAGTTTCCAAATCAGTTATAAGTTGAGCGACAACTTCTACCGAGTTAGCAGTTTTTCCCCCAGAGTTGCTTACGGTGAAAGGAACATAATATTGCCGATCTACTTGTCTGATTTGTGAAGTGGTGATTATTAAAGTAGGCGGATGATTATCTCCTGTTATCCAAGCATAGCAAACCAAAATTACTATCGTACTGACGATTGATAGCGAAACGATAAAGCTGACTTTTTCAGCCTGCGATCGCCTTGTAAATTTCTTTGGCATCGGCTTATTAATATTTAATTCAAGTTTAATCAGTTTATACCGCCAAACGCCCCGCAGCACCGCCAATACTAGCAGGTAAACCTAAAATGATGCTGTAGCGCAGCCAAATATACCAAGGATCGCCAAAGGCTATTTTTTGGAAAAACCAAAGCATTAGCATACTAATAAATAGGGAGACTAAATAAGATATAACCGTTTCACTTACAGGAGATTGAAATACGCCTAATTGATGTAAACGCTGCTGATAGTTGGTAATTTGTGAAGCGAAGACAATGCAGTAAGAAACTAACAAAGAGGTAAACATAATAATCAGCAGCCACGGGGAAGAAGCTGAAGCAGCTAAAACCGTTATTTCATCTGTAGGAGCGATGCTAAAAGCAATAAACAATGCTCCAATTAAAGTTGCGCCAAAGTCGGCTGTGGTATCTTGCCAGCTTGTCTGAGATTGGTTTTTCGCTCCCGATCTGTCTCTACCTTCGTCCGAATCTACCTCGCCATCTCCACTTAATAGCGATCGCGAAAATGCTACCCCCAGAGAAAAAGGTACACCTTCAAAAATAATTTTGCCCAAGGCTTCAGTTAGGGAAGTTTGCAGATCGATTCTTTTTAAAATAACTAACATCAAAGCCGAGCAAACCATACCAATAGCTAAAGTTTCGATCGTTTCGGCGATTGCTCCTGGTAAAGTTTCGCTTTCTTGCGGTCTAAAACCTTCAATCCGATTAATTATAAAAATAACTATTGAAGTAACGGCTAAAATGCTTAATAACATTGATGGCTGAACGTAAGAGCCGATAAACCAGACTTCCATTGTGTATAGTAAGGGAATGCCAAATAAAAACCCTCCCGAAGCACCACTAATTATTTCTTTGATTTCAGCCTGCCAGTCGTCACCCTTTACCTTAGAGCGATCGAATCGAGCGCGATTATTCACAATTATTAAGATCGAGCATAGTAATTAAAGACAGCAAAAAGCCGATAGTTCACTTAGCTTACAACGAACTACCGACTTAATAAAATAATAGATACTTCAATTAACGTGCATCTGTACCCTGATTCGGATCGCCTGCTACATCGTTTCTTGCTCCTGGTGCTTCTGCTTCTGCACCATCACGAGTATCTTCGTTAGTTTCCATGCCTGTTTTGCGCTGCATGGGGTCGAGTCTAGTTTGTTTTCCACCGCTTGCAGTAGGAGTTTCCTTTTCGTTTTCTGGTGTATTATCCATATTTACTCTTTATTTATTTATATTTCAGTTTCTACTTTTAATATTATTCAAAATAATTTAAACAGAACCACCTATCTATAGATATAAAAAACAAGTCAGAAAAACTTAATATTAATCTAACCGACTCCTCTACAAACCATCGAAAATCAAGATCTTGAAAAAACTGCGTTTTCCACGATAAATTGGCGTTTTCACCCGATAAATTTCAGTGCGATCGGTAAAGATTTAACTATTATTCAATAATTCGGTTTCAAATTAATATCTTTCATATAGCTAAAGATATACTCATCTTTCTCATCATCTACTTCATAAGTCAGATGAAAATATATTCGACAATGAATAATCTATAAGGTGACTAATAGAATGTTATGGAGTTTTTTATCTATGCCTTTAGCTAAGATTGCCGACTTATATCCCAACTACAAAGAGGATATATTTGGTGGAGAAGATATTAAAAGTTTTTCTGTTTACGATTATACTAATGACAAAATTGGTTCAGTTCATGACATTATCGTTGATGAATCTGGACGTTTTCGCTATTTGGTAATTGACACTGGGTTCTGGATCTTTGGTAAGAAAGTACTGTTGCCAGTTGGTAGAGCTAGTATCGACTATAGCCAAGAGCGAGTGTATGCCAAAGGTTTAACTAAAGAACAAGCTGAAAACCTGCCAGAATATGACGATAGTATGACCGTCGATTACGACTATGAAGAGCGAGTCAGAAGAGTTTATCGCGGAAAAGATTACGAAGCCGACAACACTGTTAATGTTCAAGAAGCGGGTGGTCTAGACAGTGGAGCGTATCAGGCTACCGGTACTGCTGCTGGTGCTGGTATTGCTGCGGGTACTTACGGTCGCGATAATTATAGCTACGATCGCGAGCCTTCTTTGTATAATCACGCAGAAACTGACGTTGATGACCGTCAAAATCTCAAACTTTACGAAGAACGTCTCATTGCTAACAAAGAACGTTTCCGTGCTGGCGCAGTTAGCATTGGTAAGAGAGTAGAAACTGAAACCCAGAGCGTTTCTGTTCCCGTAGAGAAAGAAAGAATTGTTATCGAACGTAGTGCTGCTACTGATGGAAGAGTAGTTGCACCTGGTGAAGCTACCTTTGCTGAAGGTGAAGTTGCCAGAGTAGAAGTATACGAAGAATCTGCTAACGTTGAAAAGCAAGCCTTTGTTAGAGAAGAAGTTAGCGTACGTAAAGAAGTAGAGCAAGAAACTGTAACTGCTCGCGAAACCATTCGTCGTGAAGAATTAGAAGTTGAAACAGATGGTGATGCAACAATAAATCGCGACGTATAAATTGAATCCTAATTGAATATGATATGCAGATAGGCTAAAATGCTTTATCTGCATTTTTTTTGTTTCGGCGTTCCCGTAGCGATCGCCAGCCTTGCCCGCTAGTCGTTTCAAATAAAATCCTTGAGTCAACGTTACACCGCCGTGCGGACGCTTCGTCCGCCGACTTCGCGAAGCGAAGGCGAATCGCTCTACGCGATTGACGGTGCCTTCTTACGAAAGCTGCTCATGGGGGAAACCCCCAAGACCGCACTTTCGCGCTGCGTTGACAAGGGGCTGTGGTCGTAGCTTTGCTGCGACCTTTATATGCTCCGTCGCATTCCGCGGTAAAAAAGTACTACTTATTTCCTATTCCCTAATCCCCGAAATTCCCACGAAGACAAATTTTTATTTAATAAGTTATTTAAGTTACGTTCTAACTACAAGAGTTTATTTTTGTATACATAAGTAAATAAAACTCTATTTAAATCGTCGTTAAATGTTATAGAATATTATTATCAGTAATATTAAAATAACTAATGATTCTATAAAGGGATCTCTTTGGCAATTTTGCTCAAACAGAAAACTTTAACATTCATTAATATTAAGTACGACCCAATTTTATAAAAGTTAGAGGTTCTTTAATCCTATTTAACATACGGGATTTGTATTATAAAGCAATAAGATCGAGTATAGTTTTTATTTTTTGCGATTGGATCTGGGATCGGGATTACTGTATCTTACCCTTAATCCTTTATTTATTTCGATCGGCTTGCCTTGGATACTAGACGAGGACTAAAGGTGAAATCCTGTAATCTTTTCTGGTGCTTGACCAATAGCGCGTTAGGCAACTTCTTGGAACTTTAAGCGTTGGTGAGATGAGTAATAAATTATCCCACTAGCAGAAAGCGTCGTCCGTTCTTAAATTAAGAGATAGCAAGAATGGATTTAAGAAATACAGTCAGTGTGTCAAATGTTGTAGAGGATCGAGTTCCTTTGATTTTGGTAGTTGAGGATGACGAAGATAATCAGCTATTGCTCGCTCATGCTGTGAATATGTTCGGCTGGAAATATATGCTAGCCGTAGATGCTATTGCCACAATATCTTTAGTAAAAAAACAATCCCCTAGCGTAATTTTACTGGATATAGTTTTACCAGATATCAGTGGGTTACAAATAGCAATGATGCTTAAAAGTCAGCCAAAAACGAAAAATATTCCTTTAATTGCCGTAACTGGACTGACAGCCAAAAAAGATCTCAACACAATTTTTGCTGTTGGTTTTAATGATTATGTATGTAAACCATATTATTTAGAAGAATTGCATAGAGCGATCGCTATGCAGCTTAATTTAACAGCTTCTATTGACTAACCTAACCTGAGTTCGGGTGGGAGCTAAAACCCCTATTGCTTCGTTGCTAATTTAACAGTGTCTTGAACGGCGCGTGTGCGCTCTGTGTCGCTGTGCGGGCGAATGTCCGCCAGTCGTCTGGGGACGATGTTCTTTTAGTTCAGCAATCGAGAGGAATTATAACTATAAAAATAGAGCCTCTATCAAGCTCTGAATTTAACTCTATCTTACCATTCAAGCTAGCAACCAATTGAGCAACAATTGCCAAACCAAGACCGATGCCTTCTGGTGCATCTTTTTGCGACTGCTGACTCCGAAAATATGGCTCGAAAATACGTTTTTGTTCGGTCTTAGAAATACCAATACCCGTATCAGCAACTCTTATTTCTAGCTGCTCGATATCTATAAGGCGACAGCTAAGTTCAATTTTCCCTAGCTGGGTATAGCGAACAGCATTAATTAACAGATTAGTAATGATTTGCTGTAGACGTAGAGAATCGGAATTGATAATCAATCGTTCGGGCTGACAACTAGTTACTAATTCAAGCTGTTTAGCTTCGACAGAAGCCTTCAAACACAGGGTAATATTTTCTAATAAAGCGCAAATATCTACCTCTCTTGCTCTTACCTGAAAATTTCCCTCTTTAAAAGCAGAAATTTCGGAGGTGTCGTTGACTAAACGTAAAACTTTGCGTCCCTGCTGTAAAACCTGTTGAATATGACTTAAGTTACCGATGGAATTGTTCTGCTGTTGCTGCCTGATAAAGAGGTCAGAATAGCCGATAATAGAGGTTAAGGGATTTTTGATTTCGTGGACTAAATAAGAAAGGCTTTCTTGGTGAGCAGCAATCAAACGAGTCAACTCTTGTTTGGTTAAGAATACCTGCTGGTGCAAATCGTCTAGCTGGCGTTTTCGGGCGGTGGCATAACTCTGAAAACTATTTTCCACAATGCGATCGATCGCTCGATCTACTAAAGTTAATTTCTCAATAACTGTTTCAGATGAATAACCTAGCAACAAAGGTTTTAGCTCTTCGATCGCGATTCGCTTGAGCAAAGAAAACTCTCGAACTAGTTCTTCTATTTTAAAGTCTTGGGTCGAACGAACATAGCCGTGCTTAATACCCTGACCGACTCGATCGATTTCTGGTAAAGGATTGTCTAGATCGATGTCGGAATTTACATAAATAACCGTATCTACAACAGTTTGACAGATCTCTGGTAAATTATCTCTTAAAGCACGAGAACTCAAAGAGCAAGAACTAGCGATTAAATCATCTTCTTCAATCGCCTTAATCAATTTATCAGCGATCGCCAAACTGTAATATTTACTACGATCCTGGTTAATGGTTTGCGCTGCCTTTTCATCAATATTCATCAAACACCATAATATTTATTATGCTGCAACCAACAACAATATAATAGTCTCCTATTAAACATTATGGACTATGATTTGATAAAACAAGTTTTATCCAGCTACAGCCGACAGTTTTATTGCTCTTTTTTTCAACTGCTTCATTGCCTTGTTTTTAATTTGTCTGACTCTTTCTCTGCTAATACCGCACACATTACCGATTTGTTCGTAGGTCATGGTTTTGCCGTCTTTGAGTCCATAACGCAGAATAATTACGTCACGCTGTTTGGGAGATAGAGTATCTAGTAAATTCTGAATTTTGGCTACAGTTTCTCTTTCTGCTACAAAATCTGAGGGAGAACTAGAATCATCGGGCAATATTTGACCTAATTCGGTTTGATTTTCGTCAATGGTAGCGTTTAGACTTCTTGGCTTAGTCATTCTCGCTGATTCTGCCAAAGATCTTAATTTAGCGATCTCCATATCCAACTCTTCGGCTACTTCGCTATCAGTTGGTTTACGACCCAGCTTTTGAGATAGTTGACGGTTGGTTTTTTTGATTTTATTGAGATCTTGAGTAATATGAATTGGGAGGCGTATTGTCCGAGCGTGGTTAGCGATCGCTCTGGTCATTGCCTGTCTGATCCACCAGTAGCTATAGGTAGAAAATTTATATCCTTTACTGGGATCGAATTTTTCTGCTGCTCTCATCAAGCCAATACTACCTTCTTGGATCAGATCGAGTAGAGACAAACCTCGATTTTGATATTTTTTGGCGATTGAAACTACCAGACGTAAATTTGCCTGAGTCATTTTTCTTTTTGCTGCTTGACCCTGATAAATGAGCTTTTGTTCTTCAGGAGTTAGGCTTTGTGGGTCTTTTTCCAACAGAGGCAGCATAGCTTGAATCTGGTTAGCTAATTTTACTTCTTCCTCCGATTTTAATAGTGGTGTACGACCAATTTCTTTGAGGTAACTAGTAACGCTGTTGTTAGTGACTGCCATGATTGAATTTTTACCGATCTTAGGTTTACGTTGGTTTTCTTTTAATTTTTTATACTGGAGCTACTTATTAATTTTTTTCATCTATCACCTGAAGCTGAGAACAAGGAATGCTGTCAAACATAGTTCCTGTAATAGTTGTTTGAATAATTTCTATCTGGCATTCATCGTTTGCCTCAAACAAAAATTTCTCTTGCGGAAAAACTACTCGTTCACAATCTCGCCCCATCAAACCGCGAATTTTAGCAACTACGACCTGATGGAGATTATTGGTGTAGCAATATAGTTTTTGATAATCAGTACTCTTATCGGCGGGAGAAAATATTTGAGTCATGTTCGTCTTTCGGGGACGGTTAGAAATTATTACAGATGGATTTTTTTAGCTTATAATTAATTATTTCAAAAAAGCAGGTCGATGCGAATCATCCGCAGGTTATAAAGCGATGCTTTGCATAATTGCTCGATCTAGAGATATAGTCCCTTTTAGCATTAGGGTCTGTATAGCCTGCATAAGAGCGAATGCACCGTTATTTAATTGATACGCGATCGCTTTATTGAATAAGCTAATGCCCTAGCGTCCTGAAAGATATTTTGCACCCTTCGAGTGATGCGATCGCTACAAACAGTTCGATCTTTAAAAGATTTTTTACACAAAGGGTGCAAATCGTACCCCACACTTTAGCTTACAGATTCTTTAGTGTGAGATACGCTCTACTTGACTATTTGCCTTGACTTCGTAAATTATTCTCCAGCCGACCAGGGTTTGAGAAAATCGGGATATAGAGTTAAACCACCGTCGATGAATAAGGTTTGTCCAGTTATATAGGCTGCATCCTCAGAAGCTAAAAAAGCCGTTACCGCTGCCATTTCTTCAGATGTACCGACTCTTCCCATCGGTATATGACTTTCTACTTCTTTTCTTTTTTTAGGGTCTTCAGTCCAGCTACTATTAATCGGGGTGACGGTAGCACCAGGAGCGATCGCGTTGACGCGAATATTTTGGGGAGCGTACTCTAGAGCTAGAGTTTTAGTCATGTTTTCCATCCCTCCCTTACTAATAGAATAGCTAATGTATTGAGGACGAGGAATAATTTCGTGGACGCTAGAAACGTTAATAATAATGCCACCGTTACCCCTCTCCAAGAAGTGTTTAATAGCTTCTCTGGCGCAAAGATAAGCTCCTCTGAGGTTGACGTTAATTACCTTGTCAAAGTCCGATGTTTCTACTTCATGAGATGGATCGGGAGTTTGGATACCTGCATTATTAATTAAAATATCCAAGCTGCCAAGTTTGCTTACTACTTCATCGCACATCCGAACAATATCGGCTTCTTGTGAGACATCGGCTTCTACAGAAATCTGTTTACCACTACATCCTCCAACCCGATCGCACATCTGCTCGATTAGTTTATTAGTGCCTTCTAGTTTCTGGATATCATTGCGGTAATTAAGAGCTACATTAGCACCAATCATAGCAAAATATGCAGCGATCGCCTGTCCGATGCCTGAAGTCGCTCCAGTAACTAAAACATTTTTGCCTTCTATGCCCTTCATTTTCATCTAACCTGTTTTTAGCCATATCGATCGTCAGTTTGTTTGCATATTCTATCTACACCAGACGTTTAACGTTTTGCAGACAAATATTCAACAGTTAAAAATATTACATCGTTCTTTAGATAGAAATTTAAGTCCAAATAAAACTAATTATTATCTTCTAACAACATAACTATAGATAGTTCGAGCGATCGAATGTCTTAGTTAAAAAGCCTTACGTCATTTAGCTCTATCTCGATCTGCGAACGGAAGTCGTAGAATAATCTGCGACCAAAAGATTTTTGTTGAGAGCGTTGCGATAGGATAATCGCGACTTAATGTTATCCGTGTAGGAGAGTTCTTTTTGCAAATAGTTCCAGATAGATTCACAGGCTTCATAGCTGCCAACAGTTGCCAACAACCGCTCGCCTTCATAAATTCCCCATCTTTGTCCTACTTCCCCGATCTTATATTGTGCTTCTATCATTTTTTTCTTTACTCAACTTAATTTATCTTTATACATATTAAAAAGTCATTAATAGACAGTGCCATCTATCTAAGGTATTAATACCTATTAGAAGCAGTAATTAATGGTTAAATTTGATACTGATTTAAGCTTTTATTTATAATTGGCGACAATTATTGCCTGTTATCTCATTTATCATTTGTTCACTTCAATGTTCGCGCTTTCAGTCGAGTTTATCAAAAAATTGGGTCAGCAAGATATATATTGCCAACCCAATAAGAATATAAGAGCGATAAATTAGTAGTAATTACGCTGTGGTATTTGTAGTCTCGCCATATATAGGATAGCGAAGAATAGCGATCGCCATAGACGATTCAGGCAATTGAGATCGTTCTAGGACGTAGACGTTACCACCCTGTAGATAGGTTTGAGTAACGGCAAAATCGATCAAATCGATATTATCTTCAGTCTCTTCGGGATCGATCTCTACCTTGTTTGTCTGACGGTCAAATGTTCCGTAGCATTGAGCATCATCAGCTACAAATAGAGTATCAACTTGTCCATTAGCTGCACCTGCAACTATAGATTCAAGTTTTGAAGTAGCTTCTCCCGTACCAGACAAGGAATGATATTTATCCATTGCCGACTGTTTGGCTGCTGTTAAGTGAGGTTCGATAATCGACCAAGCTGAGGAATGTAAATCGTTCTCTGATACGTTTTCAGGATTACCAGTAATTCCTTCTTCTAGCAAATTATTATAAGAATTTACCTCTTGATATATCGGCAGCAAAAATTCTACTCCAGCCAAAATCAGTGGTGTTCTTTCTTGTTGAAAAGCTGCTACCAAAGCATTATTTATTTGATGGAAAAAACGTTTAATTTCATCTTTGTTGTCGGTAGTACCAACACCTTGACCGTGATATATAGTAGTGCCACCGCCACCACCACCATCACCACTGTGAAACTGCTGTTGCTTTTCGGGATCGTCGTATTTTAAAGCCTCAGCCAAACTAGGGGGAATGCCTTCAGGCAGCTTGATTTCATTAATAGTGTAGTGGCTACCGAGGAAAAATCGTACTTGGTTCTGAGATAGAGCTAACAAATAGAATTTACTATCGTTAGTGAGTACGGGCAACAGTGGCTTGAGATAAAAGCGATCGCTTACATGAATACTTTCTTCAAAACTATAGGGAAGACGATAATACTTAACTCCATCTTGATTGATAAAGAATGCTAAACCATAATCTTGATGCTGCCAAAAATCATAGTTTTCGATATAGGCTTTAGCTGATTCAATTGAATCACTTAGTTCTGGTGTCGATTCACTTAAGTGTTCGATTTTATCTTCGGCTTCCCGCAGTAAATTTTTGAACCGAATCGGATTTTTTCTAGTTTCAGCTCCTGCTTTCTCCGCAGGCATATAGATAGAAACGCAGGTGGAATTTTCCCCAGCCAAAATTTGAAAATCAGAACGTGATAATTCAGTCATAGATGATCGTTAGTAATGTCTACTTATATATGGCAGCAGAAATAAGCAGGCGATCGCATCCTTCTCTAGATAGTAAAATCAATTCACACAAAAAATAAGGACGTTACCCATAACGTCCTATAAATATAAATTATTAAAATTGTTCGACTTAGTTAACAAATTGATATTTTGAGTTGAGCATTAGATATTTTAGGCTGTTTCCCACATATCTCGGATTTTGCCTGGTAAAAATTCAGCAATTTCTTTAATCCTTTCCTCAGATAATTCTTCCTTGGTAGCAGAGAAAACTGCGTTAATCACCTTTTCGCCAGTAGTGTTTTTTGGTAGTCCTCCCTCTTTCTCAATACGGAAGATAAAAGTGTCAGCATCGAATTTTAGAGGAGGGCGTATATCGCTCAACCAAGCGACTATAGGATTGTCATCGCGCCAGAGTTTGGCTATTTCATCCTGTAGTCTTTTGTTCTGTGCGCCTTCTTCAATCTCGTCATGAAGTTCTGCTTGTACTGCCTTTGAAGCTTCAGTAGTCATTAAATCGCGCATGGTGCGATAAACGACGTTGGTTAAATCTCTGGCATCAAAAATATCGGGTAATTCCGCTTTTAACGCTACTTTTTCTAAAAAGGGAGTGTATTCGTTAGCTATAGGCATTGTCGGACCTTTATCTAAAGCATCTGGGGGATCTTGCTTCATGCGTTCGAGCATTTTTTCCCCTTTTTCGGTCAACACTGCTCTTTTAAATTTAATTAAATGAGGTAAAGGGCCGTCGGGCGCGCCAAAAGTATTAGCAACGCGAAAGTCTACTTCTTCTTCATCGACTACATCAGGTACATCTTCTTGGTTAGCATAGGCATTACCTGTAAAATCTGCATCGATATACTGCTTTTGCTTGAGATAGTCTAGATGACCCAGAAAATCGGAGATCGTCAGTTTGCGTCCTGTGAAGTCCGTAGCTTCAAAATCTACCGAATGCTTTCCGTTGCCGTCTCCTTCGTGGATTTTACTCAAAAGGATATACATAATATCATCTTTTAAAGCTATAGGCATATATTTATTCTCTTTCTTTTCTTACAAAAAGAATTATACAGAAATTCTTCTACTTACACATCTATATCTTGAAACAAAATCCTTTTCATACCTTAGATAGATACGTATTTGACAGCGACTATTCACAAGCGCGTCTAAATTTAGATCTAGAAAAGAACAACTGAATCTCTTTTCGCTCTATAGCGTTTCAAAATTACAAAATATTGCCGTTCGGACAAATGCGATCGCTCGTGCTATGCCCTCCCATCGCTTTTAAATGGCGATGAGGCTTCTTGCTCAATAACCTCAACGGGGGAAAGGACTTGTCCGCATCTGACCCCCGCAACGGTTTCTTGAAGCGATGGCTCATGGGGGAAACCCCCAAGACCGCCTCGCTTCGCTTTTCGCGCTTCGCCTGTGCTGGGCGTTCGTAACTTTAAATAATTAAAAAAGTTACTCGACAACTAAAAAATATCAGCTCAAAAATATCTAACACTTAATTTATTTACGATCCCAAAGATATTCAGTATTAAAATCAACCCTCAGCAGGATACGGGTAAGACTATATAAGGAATTGGGTAGTTAGTGATACTAAAGTAGCAGGTTATATTAGCTAGAATAAGCATCACTTATTGATGACTGATTATTTATTACTTATGGTTTCTTTCTGAGGAGGTATTACATAGGATCTTGCTCGACAATTAATCTTAAATAAAACTAAGTTTGAAATATCAGACTTTGGTTACGTTCACGTCCAGCATTTTTCGATTCTATAATAGGGAATTACAAAAGATATAGCAACGCCGAATGATTTATAAGAAACCCTCTCTTATCTTGACGAAGTTAGAGGAAGCTCCGTCGTTTCACGGCGGAGTCTCTCTGACTCCGTGTTCTCCGCGCCTCCGTGGTTTATCAAAAAAAATCTTCTCACAAATAATTTACGATTGCTATAGCTAGCAAGATGATGGTAGCGCGAATTCGCATGAGCGATTAAATACGGTTCGAGTCGTATCATAGCTCGAACAAAGCCTACCGACAGGGAAATCGATACTCGATCTCTCTACTATCAGCCAGGTCAATAGTTTTTATAATTCTCGATCGCGAAGCAGAAAGCTCTTAACGGGGTGAAGTAAACTCGATCGAATCGCAATTTAAACATAGCTTTAAAGTTCGTAGCAAGAAGACCACAAGTCTTTTCTTACAGCTTATAAACCTAAACTATTTGGATATAAATGCGATCTAACTTGTCCCTCGACCCAGCTAGAATACGTCTTGTCCGATCTCACAATTACTTCGATTTTTAATTAAAATAAATTTTGGATAAAAATATGTTGATTGAAATTGCCGACCGCCTGAAAACAATTGCCAATTCCCTGCTCGATAAAACAGCGATTAAGCCTTACTGGGTAGAAATAACTACAAAACAACCAGAATGTACATATTACTTCGGTCCTTTTGATAGTTCTGACGAAGCTAAAACAATGCAGCATGGCTACGTTGAAGATTTGATGGCAGAAAAAGCAGTCGGCATTAGCGTAAATATTAAACGCTGTTTGCCAACCAAATTAACTATTACGGAAGAGGAACTTCTTGCTGAATAATTTCTAGCACTATCTCTTCTTCTGGAGATAATTTATTGGCTGCTGATTCTGTAGTTGAAGCTTTTTCCATCATAGGAAGTAGCGAGCCGTCTTGGTATGCCTGAATAATTGCGGGATGAACGTAATATTTACGACAGGTTGCGGGACGGTTTCCTAATTGAGAAGCCACATTTTTAATTGCCTGAGTAATGTTCTTTTTAGCCTGTTTCTCCGACTCAAATTCTCCTATGTTGTCAAGCTCGATCGCAGCTAGCAGAGTACCGTACCAGGTACGAAAATCTTTGGCAGTAAACTCTTGCTTGGTTATTTCCTGGAGATAATCGTTAACATCTGCTGAATCTACAAACTGACGCTCGCCAGACTCATCATAATACTTAAATATTTCGTAGCCTGGGATTTCTTGACACTTTTTAATTACGTTAGCCAAGCGACGATCTTTAAGTTCTATTTCATGGTCTACACCGCTTTTACCGCGAAATTCAAACTTAATCTTCTCTCCCTTAGTTTCCACATGGCGATCGCGCAAAGTAGTCAAACCATAAGAACGGTTTTTTTGAGCATACTGACTGTTGCCAATTCGGATCAGGGTATTCTCTAATAGCTGTACAACTGTAGCTAAAACCTTTTCTCTGGATAAGCTCCGCTTGCGTAGGTGTTTATCTGTAGTCGCTCGAATTAAAGGCAGGTGTGCGCCAAACAACAGCATACGATTAAACTTATGCTGCGATCGCACTTTGCGCCATTGGGGATGATAGAAATATTGCTTGCGCTTTTTGGCATCTTTTCCCGTGGCTTGGAGATGTCCGTTAGGCAAATGGCAGATAAATACATCAGTTAAAGCAGGAGGTATAACTAGAGATTTGAGACGTTCCAATTCAGCCTCATCGCTAATGCGCTCTCCCGATTCATCGAGATAGCTAAAGCCACGACCGACTTTTTTACGCTCGATTACTAAAGTGTCTGCCGTTACGTAGCGTAAACCCGCTACCTCTGCTGACTTTTCTGGCTCTAAATTTAAAGCCTTAATAACTTTCGGTTCGATTATTTCTTCGGCTACAAACATTAAACAGTGAACAGTAAACAGTGAACAGTGAACAAGGAATAAGGAACAAGGAACAAGGAACAAGGAACATTAAAGTCGATAAATGCTCAATGCTCAATGCTCAATGTTAAATGATAAATGAAGTTACTTCATCGGATCGTTTCCCCAATTCATTAAAGAATATCGCCAGGGAGTTTCTTCTATATTGCCAGAAGGCTTTTGTGCGAGGTGACGATGCACGTAAGAAACCACTTTTTTCATGTGCTTAAAATCTTTTTTCTGGTAGTCAGACTTGTCTTTTTGCAAAATTTTGACAATTTTTTTACCAGATTTACGCCCTTTTATTTTACCTTTTTTGTCTTTCTGTCCTACCGAATGACTTTCTTCTGTTTTGAGCCACTGCTTTATTTCTGAAGCACTCATGTTTACTGCTTCATTGAATTCGTCTAATATTTCCTGTTGTTCTGGCTTGAGATCGCCTTTGTTATCGAGTGATAGAGATTTGCCTCTATGGACAGAAACATTACCCGTGTTATCGTTTTCTACTAAATAGCGGGGTTTATTTTTAGTCGCAACCACGTTTTTTCCATCGACGGTTGTAGATTCGGTTATCTTTTGAGTAACTTTTCCTGTAGTTTCTCCTCTCCCGACAGTCCACTTAACGCGATCGCCTTTTTTAAACTTGGTTGCCACAATCTATAATCTCCACAATTGAATTCAAATAAAAACAATACTTTTTCATATAAATTTACTCATTAATATATTAGCCTCTGCTATTAGAATGATTTTGAAATATAAATTTAATTCTTTGCTCTATCGAGGGATACAGGACAATTATTTATGGGAAGATCTTCAAAAGATAACTCAAGCAACATAAACGTTATATAACAACTGGAGATTATGAAAGATCGAATATCCCAACGACGCGCTGTCGGTACATTTGCCACACGCCAAGATGCCGAAATCGCTCTCATCGAACTAAGAGATTCTGGTTTTAATATGGATCGGATATCAGCGATCGCTCAAAATCCTCCAAAAGAGGAGGAACTAGCTGATGTAGAGGTAAAATCTAGTTCGCAAAGAGCCAAAGATGCTGCTGAAACAGGAGCGGTTATGGGAGCGACTACGGGGGGAGTTCTAGGTTTGATCGGCAGTCTCAGTATATTAGCTATCCCTGGAGTGGGTTTGGCAACCGAAGCAGCAGTGTTATTAGGCAATGCCCTTTTGGGTAGTGGTTTGGGGGCTGCGGGAGGAAGTTTAGTCGGAGCGTTGATTGGCTGGGGTATTCCTGAAGAACAGGCTAAATATTACGAAGAACTCTTGTCAAAGGGAGAATATGTAATATTAGTCGAGGGCAGCGAGGCAGAAATGAACGGCGCAGAAGCAATTTTACTCAATCGTCAAATTCGTAACTGGAATAAGTATAACAGTAAACAGTAAACAGTTAACAGTTAACAGTCAACGGTTAATTTTTCTATGAAGGGGTCTAAAACTAAAAGCGATCGCGCTACGGGGTATTGAGTTTTTTAAGCTGCTTTTGGTAAATCTATAATAAAAGTAGAGCCTTTTCCTACTTCTGATTCGACCGTAATTGTTCCTCCATGAGCATGAATAATTTGTTGACACAAGTAAAGTCCTAAACCCTTACCAGAGCGTCGGTGATTTCCCTGATGAAATCTTTGAAAAATAATTTGCTGTTCTTGGGGTGAGATTCCAATTCCCGAATCTTTTACTCGAACCTGTACCTTGTTCTCATCTTGAGACAGAGATACTTCAATTTTACCGTCGTCGGTAAATTTTATTGCATTGCCAATTATATTGGTTAAAACTCGACGTAATTCCAGGCGATCGCCTTTTATGGGCGACACTGGAGATATGTTTGTTTCTAGCTCTATTGCGTTTTCCGCCGTTAGAGGCTTAAGCTCGGTAATTACATCTAGAATCAACTGTTCGAGATCGATAGGAATAAAGCTCAAAATCTTTTGTCCCAATTCGTAATGATGGGTTTCTAATAGCTTGTTGAGCATCTCCAGCAGGTTTTGATTGCTGCTAACAATATTTAAGATCGCCTCTTTTTGCTCTTTACTTACATCGCCAAAAGCTTCTCCCTCAATCAGATTTAACATTCGGTTTGCAGCCACGATCGGAGTTCTTAGATCGTGAGTCAGACAAGAAACAAAATTTTCTCTTTGGTCGATGGTTTCTTTCAAGCGCAACATCGAGCGTACTCTTGCCTGTAGCTCGTCAATTTGAAACGGTTTACGGACAAATTCATCTGCTCCTGCATCCAATCCTTCAACCAAACTAGATTCTTCTCTAGCAGTTACTAGAAGTATGGGTATAAAAGGAATATTGCGATCTTGGCGAATGCGTCTAGTTACTTCGTAACCATCCATACCTGGCATCATTACATCCAGTAAGATTAAGCTAGGAGGCGATTTCTTAATCTGCTTTAATGCTGTTTCTCCATTGTGCGCTAGAACTACATGATGTCCTTCTTGCTCTAAAGCTAGCTGAACCAGCAAGAGATTATCTGGAATATCATCCACCGCTAGAATATAATGCTCCTTATTTATTCCTGTAGCTGACATTTGTTAATAAAAAATATAAATTATTTCAAATACTTCATACGGTAGTTAAGAAATATATATCTAAGCATCATACCTGCGAGGGATTTCTATTGTAAAAGTCGAACCTTTATTTAATTCACTTTGTAACAAAATCTTTCCTTGGCTCATTTTGACTAAAGATTTGATGATAGCCAAACCCAAACCCGTTCCCGAATGGTGTCGGGTAAAACTTTGATCGGCTTGTCGAAAAGCCTCGAAAATTTTCTCGTAGTTCTCTGGATCTATCCCTACTCCTGTATCGCGAACGGCGATCGCGATCGTGCCGTTTTTTTCCCAAACGTTGACGTTTATTTCCCCTGCTTCGGTAAATTTAATCGCATTAGACAGCAAATTGATCGTAATTCGCTTGATAAAGTTAGAATCGTGAAACACGATCGGATCTTTTAATTCAATATGTGTCGTTAACTGCAACTGCTTCTGTACTGCTAGAGAACGTAATTCTTCTACAGTTAAATCTACTAAATTAGCGATATTGAACCTTTGAGGAGTTGGTTTAAGTTTACCTGCTTCGATTTTGGAAAAGTCCAACATCTCGTTAATCATATCCAGCAAACCTTTACTGTTATTAAAAATTCTTTGGACGAGGTTTTGTTGTTGTGATGAGAGAGGATCTGGATATTGACGCAACAATAGCTGAGAAAAGCCCATAATAGCGTTCATCGGCGTTCGTAGTTCATGAGACATAGTTGCCAAAAACTCTGACTTAAGACTGTAAGCCTTTTGTAGCTGAATATTTTGTAGCTTAATTTGCTGCTGCTGCCTTTCAAGCTCTTTATTTTTAGAAACTAGTAGCTCGTTTGTAGCGCGTAAGCGGTTGTTAGCCAATTCTACTGCTTGTTCTGCCTGATGGATGCGAATTGCATTACCAATCGACTTGGCTAAACTTTTCGGCTCGATTGCTGATTTGGCTAGATAATCTGCTGCACCAGCCTTCATGATCTCAACTGCTATTTTTTCGTCCCCCTGTCCTGTTAATACGATCAGGGGTAAATCTAGATTTAGAGTTTTAATATCAGCAATCAACTGCAAACCATCAATATCTGGCAGACGGTAATCTAACAAAATTAGATCTAAACGAGCTTGGATGTGAGATTTTCTTGAAGAACCAGATAGACTAACATGAGAAAAATTAGCCAGATTCTTTTTCAACCAGGCTAAAGCTTCAGCACCATTTTCGGCTTCTGCTAATTCTGCACTAACACCAGCTTTTCTAAGAGCGCGTCTAACAGTTAGACGATCTACTTCGTCATCGTCAACTAGTAATATTGAAAACTGCTCTTCACTCATGGCAAATTGTTACATCCGTATTGCTTATCTAATTGCTGCTAACTCGCTATCTATGGCATTTCGCACAAAGCCCAATATTTGTTAAGAGCAACCATCACTTCGGCAAAATTTACAAATGTTACTGGTTTTAGTATGTAGCCAGCAACGTTAAGATTATAAGCTTCTATTCTATCTTTATCTTCGTCGGAGGTAGTCAGAACAATTACAGGTGTTCGCTTAAGAATTTCGTCGTTTCTAATCTCGTGTAGAAATTCTAGACCATTCATTTTTGGCATATTTAGGTCTAGCAATATTAATCTTCTGGTCTGTGGTACTGTAGGTTGTTCGCCGTTTTGTGGCTGGAGCATTCGTAAAGCTTCAATACCGTTTCCTGCCGTAAATAAAGGATTAGTAATTCTATATTTTTTAAATGCTCTTTTGACGTTCATCACGTCAACTTCGTCGTCCTCCACCAACAAAATATTAATTATTTTCTCATCCATATTTTTTATTTATATTTTCAGCAATATTCAAGATTCTTTTATTTACTAAAATATTACTTTGTTATGATACTATGCTATGCCTAACGTGACTGTTTAGTCCTCGGCTGAAAGTCATAGATTTTTAGTAAACAAGACACAAATAAATGCTTGGAGCGAAAGATAGGCATTTATTTACAACAGTAGCTAGATCGAACAAAATATACTAATTTTCAAGCCAATCGCCGTTGCGATCGCCCTTATAATATAACAGGGAACGACAACTAACAAGTTAAACTTTGATTTATAGCAAGAACGCGCTTTTTCTTCAATAGTGTTTTTTATAATAGATAAATAACTACAGCAAGGAGCTTTTGAGTAAGGAGTAATAAAGGGTAAATAGATGCAAGATAAATGCCCTCGACTTCAATATTTAAAATCGAACGATAAATAGTAGGCAAACTGAATTTAAATGCTGCGATCTAACACAACTTTTATTTAGCGATCGCCAATCCTTCTCGAACCGAAGCAACAAAATTAGAAAGAATTCTTAATCCATTGTCAGAAGATTTTTCTGGATGAAACTGTACTGCTACTAAATTATCACGAGCGATCGCAGCGGTTACGGTTTGAGAGCCATGAGTTACCATAGCCGAACTTAGATTAGAGTCTATAGGATCGACGTAGAATGAGTGAACGAAGTAAACATAAGGATCTTTCGGTAAATCTTGCCACAGTGGGTTTTTCGGCTGTTTCAGTTCCAATTGATTCCAACCCATTTGCGGAATTGTTAGATTGGGTTCGCTTTTAAAACGGCGTACCATTCCAGGAACGATTCCTAAACCTGGTTCTACACCTTCGGCTGAACCATCAAATAAAAGTTGTAAGCCTACACAAATACCCAAAAAGGGTTTTTCCGATGCTGCTTTTTTAATAGTTGCTTCGAGATTGCGCTCTCTAATATGTCGCATCGCAGGGTCAAATGCACCTACTCCAGGTAAGACCACCGCATCAGCCTTTAAGATTTCCTGATGAGAGTCGGTAATTCTAGGAATCGCTCCCGCCTTTTCTAAACCTTTACAGGCAGAATGCAGATTGCCCATGTCGTAGTCAATTACCGCTACGTTTACCATTGTTACCCCTTTTTTAATGATTTCTTACGATTATTTTAAACAACTTCGTGTCATTTAGAGAACTAATGTTACTTGTATTACTTAGCCAGCGATCGGTTTAGATTGGGTAACGGGTAATGGGTAAAGGTTACTCTCTACTATCTCATTCGATCCTCGATCGCGTCTGACTTTAAAATTGTATATAGATAGCTTAAAATCAAGATTGTGAAACCAACTTTTAAAAATATACTAGCCTGGGAACAAGCTCAGGTATTAATGCAGCCTGCTATGTTGCGGGTAGTGGATAATATTCGTAAAGAAATAGAAGCTTCTGACTGGAAAGGGACATATAAAGAAGTAACTGCACCAATTCCTGGTTATCATCTGTGCTTAACTCGTTCTGATTATCGAGTAGAAGTTGACGTTTGGGAGCTTTGTTACAAAGTCTGCTTTGTAGAATATGAACCAGTCCAACACATATTCAGCCAAGAAGATGAGGCTGCTTATCCTGTGGAAATAGATACACGGTTGCTTGACGATCTAGGAGAAGTAGATTGGCAACTCTTAGAATCAAAAGCACAACAGTCAGTTAGAAAAGTTTTTAGTACTCTTCCTTGACAGTCAACAGTTAACAGTCAACAGTCAACAGGGAATAGGGAACAGTCAACAGGGAATAGGGAATAGGGAACAGTCAACAATCAGCAATCAGCAATTAACAATCAACAATCAACAATCAGCAATCAACAATCAACAATCAACAATCAACAATCAACAATCAACAATCAACAATCAGCAATCAACAATCAACAATCAACAATCAACAGCGATCGCCTAAATAATAAATAATACATAACGTAATTAATATATATGGAATTAAAACAGATTCAAGAATCAGCAGGAGCAATTTTCGACGATACGGGTTCTGTCACCAGTTTTCAGCGAGATGATGAAGCTAAGGATGCTATAGATAAGGGAGTGGTAATTTGCGATCGTACTCAATGGGGTTTGCTAAAAATTACGGGAGAAGATCGGCTACGCTATCTTCATAATCAAAGTACCAACGATTTTGAAAAACTCCAGCCTGGACAAGGTTGTGATACGGTATTTGTAACTTCTACCGCACGTACCTTAGATTTAACCTCAGCCTACGTCACTGAAGATGCAGTCTTGGTAGTAGTTTCTCCTAATCGCCGTCAACAATTATTAACCTGGTTAGACCGCTTTATTTTTCCCTTCGATAAGGTAGAGTTAAACGATCTTTCCGCAGATTATGCAGTATTTAGTTTAATCGGCGAAGCTAGTCAGGCTTTATTATCTCAATTAACTTCCGATACTATTTCTGTGAACAATTTAGGGGAACATCAGTTAATAAATATCGCCGATGTTCCCGTAAGGGTAGCGATGGGTAGTGGTTTGGCAACTTTTGGCTACACGCTAATAGTAGATAAAGATAAGCCTAACGGCATGGCTTCGCAACGTGCAGGGATAGTATGGTCAAAAATAGTTGAAGCAGGAGCAGTTCCTAGTGGCGATCGCCTTTGGGAAAGCCTTAGAATTCAACAGGGTAGACCCAAAAGCGATCGAGAATTAACTGAAGACTATAATCCATTAGAAGCAGGACTCTGGCAGACAATATCTTTTGATAAAGGCTGCTATATCGGTCAAGAAACTATTGCTCGTTTGAATACTTACAACGGTGTCAAGCAAAAACTATGGGGAATTAAGTTAGATCGACCTGCATCACCTCAAACGGCGATCGCCACAGGCGATAAGAAAGTAGGAGTACTTACTAGCTATGTAGATACTCCTACTGGTGGTTTTGGTCTGGGTTACGTTCGCACCAAAGCTGGGGGAGAAGGACTACAGGTAAAAGTCGGCTCTGCTTGGGGTGAACTCGTATCCGTACCTTTTATCAAACACGAACAGTAATATAAAAACCCTCAACAGCACTAGGCTACTGAGGGATAAAATAAATCGAGTTAACTACAATACAGGTATTAACCTTCCTTTGGTGGATTTTTGGGTGAAGGCTGTTTATCAGTATTGGCAGCATCTTTGTTTTGTGCTGCGGGAGCTTTTATCGCATTAGCGGGATTGTTAGGAGGCGACTTTTTAGTCTTTTTAGCAGCTTTTTTAGCAGGAGGGCTTACTTCCTTTACTTCTGTTTCTGCATAGTTGTTAGTATTAACTCCAGCGTAGTTTACTTTTTCAAAGCGCACTACTACAGGGTAACGAATACCACTGGTATCTACTGATGCAACCGAGCCAATTTCGTTGTACCAATAGGATTCTGGACGAAGAATTCTGACTTTAGAACCTCGTTGAACCATAATTGATTATTCTCCTGAAAATAGAATTTTATTTTTTACTTAAGAAAAACACCAAAGGCAGCTTTCTTAATAGCGGTTTTTGGCAAGAAAGATCTTAACCATTAAACTTCTGACCTCAAGTTTATCAAACAGACCTAAAGATATATTTTCACGCAACATAATAATTAACCTGAGTCGTTAAATTGTTACGTGTTGCCTTACGTCATTTAGCGATTACATAAAAACACGGCTTAAGATGGTTGAAGGTTATATTCTTCATAATTATTCAAAGAACTAATGTCGGGTTCAGCTAAAAAAACTATTTATGCAGCAATGGCTGCAAATTTCGCGATCGCGGTAATTAAATTTATCGCAGCCTCGTTTACGGGTAGTTCGGCGATGCTTTCGGAGGGAATTCACTCTGTAGTGGATACGGGGAATGAATTATTGCTGCTGTTAGGGATACGCCTGAGTAAAAAGCCAGCAGATGACTCTCATCCTTTTGGCTACGGACAAGAGCTTTATTTTTGGACGCTAATTGTCGCTCTATTTATCTTTGCCATTGGTGGTGGAATGTCTATTTATGAAGGTATTAATCATATTCAAGATCCAGAACCTCTGACCGATCCTTTTTGGAACTATGTAGTATTAGGATTAGCGGTACTTTTTGAAGGTTATTCGTGGAATATTGCTCTACAACAATTTTTAGCTAGCAAGGGGGAAGATAGCTTATGGACGGCAATACGCGCTAGTAAA
Source organism: Waterburya sp. (assembly GCA_965214815.1). Taxonomy (GTDB): domain Bacteria; phylum Cyanobacteriota; class Cyanobacteriia; order Cyanobacteriales; family Xenococcaceae; genus Waterburya. The sequence continues at coordinate 3,424,276 of CBDCCL010000002.1, read as the reverse complement.
GATCCGACAATTTTTACGATTTTGTTTGAAGATACTGCTGCTTTAGTTGGTTTATTTATCGCTTTTATCGGAGTATTTAGCGGACATTTGCTAGGAAACGTTTACCTAGATGGAGTAGCTTCAATTGTTATCGGAGTAATCTTGTGTGGTGTAGCAGTTCTTCTTGCAGCAGAAAGTAAAGGTTTACTAATTGGTGAGGGTGCTAAACCAGAAACAGTAGCCAGCATCAGAAAAATTACCAATGACGATCCTGCGGTAGATAAAGTTATTAAAGTTTTGACGCTCCATTTTGGGCCCCAAGAAATTTTACTCAATTTAGAAATTAAGTTTGTTGACGATTTGGCTACCGAAGAATTGGCGATCGCCGTCGAACGTTTGGAAAATTCTATCAGTAACCAACACTCAGAAATTCAAAATATATTTATCGAAGCCAAATCTATAGCTGCTAAACTCAAAGCTTCAGATGTCGCAACTAACGTTAATCAGTCTTAATTGGCGATGAGGCGAAGCGATCGCGCGCGCGATCGCTCTTTCACGAATATAGAAAAAATGAGAGAAGTAAATAGATAAGCTTTAGAAAAATGACACTCTCTTGACAACCTTTGGTCAGAGAGACCCCGCGCTGGAAGCGAAGCGAGGCGGTCTTGGGACGGCGGCTTTTGAGTGGGAAGCTTCCCACTCAAAACGCGCCTTGGGTTTCCCCCATGAAGCCCTCGCTTTAAGAAGCACGGGGCTTCCTCTGACTTCGTTAAGCTACGACTCTACTTCTTTTCCCTTTTTGATAAATCGCCAACTCCTGGATAAGAAGGAATACCTTCAGAAGAAGTCACGGCACGAATGATAGCTTGCGATGTAACTTCAGCAGCTAAAGAGCCAATTTCTGTCACATCACCAAAATTTAACTTTCCTGTAGCCACAGAAAACAAAGTATCACCGTCAAGAGGTGTATGCGAAGGTACTATAGAGCGAGCCACGCCACTCTGAGCCATGCGAGCGACTTGAGTAACTTGAGCCTGATTTAGAGAAGCATTAGTGGCAACAACACCGATAGTTGTGTTCTGTCCAAAATCAATAGTAGACGCTCCCAATTGTTGTAAAATTTCCTTTGTATCTAAAAGTTCTTTGCCCGACTCAGTTCTAATACCTGCAACAACATTCCCCGTTTGGGGATCGACGACACTTCCTACTGCATTTACTGCAACAATAGCTCCCACTTTTATACCGTTAGCCAGAGTTACAGAATACGTCCCAACACCTGATTTCATGGCTCTTTCAATACCGAGCAATTTCCCCACAGTAGCCCCCGCTCCTGCCCCCACATTGCCTTCATATACTTGCCCTGATGTAGCACTCTTAGCAGCTTGATAACCGCAATCGTTGTCGGGTCGAATTGTTGGGCGGTCGCCAACTTGAAGATCGAATAAAATAGCAGCAGGAACTATGGGAATCCTCAATTCACCAACTGGAAATCCGCGATCTTTTTCTTCCAAGTACCGCACAACGCCAGAAGCAGCATCTAATCCAAAAGCACTACCACCAGCTAAGGAGATGCCGTGTATTTCTTGAACTGTATTGACTGGATCGAGCAAAGCAGTTTCTCGCGTACCAGGTGCAAAACCACGAACATCTACACCGGCAACTGCTCCTTTTTCAACCAGAATTGCCGTACAGCCCGTAGGTCGCTGTTCTAAAGTATGATGTCCTACTTTAATTCCTGCTACATCAGTTATTCCTTTACCTGGGGAAAATGCCACGGATTTCTGCGCCAACGAATGGGAAATATTAAAGCATAAGACAATAGCAATTGTGGTGAAGAAAATTAAAACTGATTTTAGCTTGTATTTAACCATCTAATATAGCAATAGTTTTGGTTATAGTAGATGGCAAATGTTATTTTTGTCTAGTTTAAGAGATGATTTTCATTTTTCAAATTAGCTTTATTTCGTAAACAATCTTTATCCATTAACTAGTAGATTTTTAATTTGTTTGTTGGTAATTTGATGTGTCAAGCACAAAATATCTCGGCTCTAAGCTTTAAGCTTCTTAACAAGTCCGAGCTTAAAATTTAAAAATCATACTTTAATTCACCAATGCGGTATTTCTATATTTATATTTAATTCTAATTTAAGCGTTCGATCTATTTGCAGTTGTTTTGTAGTTTTATATATTTTTAAATACTTCAGTTAAGACATTTGTTAAAACTTTTTACTCATTACCCCTAATTCTGTACTCTGCCAAAAAATGACTAAATCTAATTCCTCGACTGTAACAGGGCATTATACCTCTACATCCTATAAATTTCGCCTGGCAGATTTTCTAGTGGGCGCACAGATGCTTTGCGTGGCTTTTGGTGCTTTGGTATTAGTGCCGATTCTTACAGGGTTAGACCCTAATGTGGCTCTATTTACCTCTGGATTAGGAACTCTCTGTTTTCAACTGGTTACGGGAGGCAAAATTCCTGTTTATTTAGCATCTTCTTTTGCCTTTATCGCTCCAATTACTTTGAGCGTAGAAAATTATGGTTTAGCTGCAACTCTATCGGGGCTTGCTGCTGCTGGAGTAGTATATTTAATTCTTAGTATAGTTGTTTTCTGGCGAGGTTCGGAATTGATTACCAGTATATTACCGTTTGTAGTAACAGGTCCTGTAATTATGGTAATTGGTCTGAGTTTAGCCCCAATAGCAGTGGAAATGGCTTCTCAAGCAGGGGAAGGGTACAGTGCAGCGATCGCCATGCCCGTAGCTACAGTTTCTTTTATAACTACCGTACTGAGTGCTATTTTAGTTCGAGGTTTTTTAAGGCTACTGCCAATTTTATTTGGAATTATAGCTGGTTACATAGTTGCTCTACCCCTTGGTCTGGTAGATTTTACCCCTGTAGGTACAGCACCCTGGCTGCAAATACCGAGCTTTGTCGCTCCTAGCTTTAGTTTGCCAGCTATTTTGCTAATTTTACCCGTAGCGATCGCTCCTGCGATCGAGCATATTGGTGATGTCTTAGCTATTAGCTCGGTAACGAACAACGATTATTTACAAGATCCAGGCATACATCGCACTCTATTAGGAGACGGACTAGCTACAACTATAGCTGCATTTTTGGGCGGGCCACCCAACACCACTTATTCTGAAGTAACAGGAGCGGTAGCTTTAACCAGAGCGTTCAACCCTGCTATTATGACCTGGGCTGCAATAATGGCGATCGCCCTGGGGTTTTTTGGCAAGTTGGGAGCTATTTTACAAACCATCCCCGTCCCAGTCATGGGCGGAATCTTAATAGTTTTGTTCGGCACTATTGTAATTGTCGGAATGCAAACTACCCTCGCATCAGCAGAAACTCTCTTACAGCCTCGTAATTTAGCGATCGCAGGCTCGATTTTAATTCTCGGTGTGGGAGGTATTAGCATTAATATCGGAGCATTTGCCCTCGAAGGAATCGGACTATCTAGTATTATTGGAGTCCTGTTAAATTTATTACTACCCAGAAGTAGAGAGTAATTCAGTCAACAGTTAACAGTTAACAGTCAACAGGGAACAGGTAATAGGGAACAGGGAACAGGTAATAGGGAACAGGGGACAGGGAATAGGGAACAGGGAACAGGGAACAGGGAACAGGGAACAGGGAATAGGTAACAGGGGATAGGGAACAGGGAACAGGGAACAGGGAACAGGGAATAGGTAACAGCGAACAATTCCCCAATCAACTATCAACTATCAACAATTAATTCCCCGCTGCTGGTTTTGGTGCTGGTGCGGACTGGGGGACTACCTGCATTTTAGAAAAGCCAGAAATAGCATAATAAAGCTGTTCGGCAAGTTTTTCGTTTGCAGCCTCGTTGAGATGAATTGGATCGATAAAGCTAGGAGAAGGATATTTATCGGTCAATCTATATAGATCCAAAGCTTTGATATTTTTAGGGAAAGATTGAGCTAGCTGTTGTGTGGCTTCGATAAATGCAGGATAGCTATTTCTAACCTGTCTGATATAGCTTCTGCCTAGTTGGGTTGCGATTTCTCCTTCAAAATCGGATAGTTGAGTGGCATTGCGTCCCGTAATTTCTGGCTGGATAGCAACTATCAAAGGTATCTTTGCTGCTGCACTAAGTTTGAGAATCTGTCTTTGATTTTCAATGTAGCGCGCAACTCGATTTTGCAGTTCCTGTTCTCCCCCAGGAAGATGTTCTACTAAATTGAACAGACGTTCATCAAGAATAAAGTCAGCTTTATTTTCGGCTTGTCGCGAGGAAGCCCAACGATCTTGTACTACCTGCACTAAATAACTTCTATCTTTTACAGGCCGGGTAAAGCGATCGAATTTATTTGAACCCTTCGTTCGATTGGCATTGTTTTGTTGAATTTGAGATATTTCTACCGCTTTTTCTTGGCTTGGCAACATGAGATCGACATAGCCATCTAAAACAATAATTAGATCGGGGTCGTATTTTAAAATTTCTAGAGCAACCTGCGCTAACTCATTACCCGAAGCGTAGCCTGGAACGGCAGCATTAACTACACGATAGTTTCCTGGCTTAATTTTGGCGGGTTTACCCGCCAATTTCTGTCTTTCTTCTGGGTTTGCAGGCAACAAGTCAGGTTTATATAGCTGTGGAGAGGCGAGTTGCTGCTGCAAACGCTCCTGGAGTCGTTGCTCTAGCTGCGCGCTAATGGTAGCTGCATTGCTAGAACTGCCATAGCCGAAGGCAGTCGAACCACCAAGTAAAAAAATTCTTACCTCGTTTTGAGGTTTAGCTAGAGGAACAGGATCGCGATCGCGAAATCCCTGGGCGTTAATTTGCCAGTATTTAGAGTCCTGATTACCAACTAATTCATAGCCTGTATAAATAGTATTTTTAATTTGCAAAAATTGAAGATCGCTTGGTTTGGCTTCGGTGATTTGTGCCACATCGGGTGAGGTTAAAGTGCGATCGCTTGCCACTACATTTAATTTGTAAGCTTCGATGGGCTTCGATTCGGGTGAGCGCGCAAACCTACTTCTATTTCCCGAAATATCGACAAAAATGCGCGTTAGTAATTCTAATAATATTAAAAATAAAGCTACAGACGCGATCGCACTCAACCAAGAAAAACGACGTACAGGTTTGCGCCGACTAAATATTCTTCGATTTCTAGCTCTAGATCTAAACATAAAATTTATTGCCCTGTTTTGTAATAAATTGAAGAAATAATGATAAATATATAAGTTACCTAATTACGCTATAGATCGCTTTTACTGTTTGTTATTACCGCGCAAAGCGGTGTACCGCTGACTATCAGTAAGGTAATTTATAACAAATAATAGAATAATCTAGAAATTAGTCGAATAATGTTCAAAATCATGCTTTTAGGCAATAAATACTTTAGGGTAATTTTTGGCAACTGGCTTTAGTCTTCCCAGTTTAGCTGAAAAAATTTGGTTAGCTCTATAGTAGATTTACAACTAAGAAGATCGAGCAGCCTAATCAATCTGATTTGTGAGGAATGAGTATCTGTTTTTACTGTTTAAAGTAATAGCTACGGTAAATTTAGCAACAGCAATATTATAAAATAACTAATTATCTCTACTCGATTTATGACCTACAAGTTACTATTCGTTTGCTTGGGTAATATTTGTCGCTCTCCATCAGCGGAAAATATTATGAACCATCTAATCCAACAGGCTGGTTTAGAAGATCGAATTGTTTGTGATTCTGCGGGAACGTCGGGTTATCACATCGGCGCATCTCCAGATAGTCGGATGAATACTGCTGCTATTAAACGAAAAATTGAGCTTAAAGGAAAATCTCGTAAATTGACTCCGAAAGATTTACAGCGGTTTGACTTAATTTTAGCGATGGATCGCGAAAATTACGAGGACATTCTCTACTTGGATCGAGAAGGAAAATATGAAGACAAAGTACGAATGATCTGTGAATTCACAGATCGAAAACCCGATAAAGAAGTTCCAGATCCTTATTATGGTGGTTCCGATGGATTCGATCGCGTAATAGATCTGCTGTTTGATGCCTGTGCTGGCTTATTAGACTACATTGTCAACTCAGAAAAATTTAAAGAGAATACAGCTAATTAATAATTATCTGCGTAATTAATAAAATTTAATGAATCGATTTAACTTCAGAGCATTTTCGAGATTTTGGTCGCTTGCCAAACTTTACTGGTTGGGAAATGAGAAAAAAGGAGCATTAGCTCTTTTGGGCTTACTTTTTGCTTTGCTGGTTGCATATACTCAACTCAGCGTTTTGTTAAATCAACAGCAGGGTAATATTATTTCTTCTCTTTCGGCAAAAGAAGTCGATCGCTTTCAAGAAACTATTAAAACCTTTTTTATTATCTTAGTTATTTATGTACCCATGTTCGCTGGTTTTCGCTATGTTCAGGGAATTTTAGGTAACTATTGGCGTAAATGGCTAACTAACCAGTTTCTCGATCGCTATTTTAGTCAGCGAGCTTTTTATGAATTAGGCAATTTTAATAGCGAAATTGATAACCCCGACCAACGAATATCAGAAGATGTTAAAAGTTTTACCGTCGATTCTCTGAGCTTTCTTTTATCGATGGTAAGCTCGGTATTTCAGGTAATCGCTTTTAGTGTGGCACTGTGGATGATTTCCCACACTTTGGTCTATGTTTTAATCTTATATTCTGTAGCTGGTAACTTCATTGTAATTGGTGTATACGGTAAAAGACTGATCGACATTAACTACGAGCAGATTAGAAAGGAAGCCAACTTTCGTTTTGGCTTAGTCAGAATCAGAGAAAATTCAGAATCTATTGCTTTTTATCAGGGAGAAGAACAGGAGAATCAAAACCTCAAGCGTACATTTGATGAAGCTTTCCGCAACTACAATTTATTAGTTCTATGGGAAGAAATATATTTGGGGTTATTTACTCATGCTTATAATTTTTTCCCCTATGTTCTTCCAGCAATTATCATCGCTCCCAAGGTTTTATCTGGAGACTTAGAGGTAGGAAAAGTTACCGAAGCTGCGGGTGCTTTTGCGCTTATATTTCGTTCCTTAAACTTTATCGTACAGCGGTTTCAAGATTTGACCGCATTTGCAGCCAGCGTCGATCGTTTATCTACCCTAAGAGCTTATTTAGACCATCCGAAAGTTATTCCTCAAGAAGTCATCAACTATTCTACAATCGATACGATCCAACAAGATCGACTGGCTTTAAAAGACATTACGCTGCAAACCCCTAACTATAAAAGAATTTTAGTGGGGGATCTGTCGGTAGAGCTACCACAGGGCGAGGGGTTATTAATTATGGGGGCTAGCGGTTGTGGCAAAAGTTCTATATTAAGAGCGATCGCTGGATTATGGAATTCTGGTGAAGGAGCGATTTACCGCCCAGACTTGTCTAAAATGCTGTTTCTTCCGCAAAAGCCTTACATGATTCTGGGTAGTTTACGCAGCCAGCTTATCTATCCTCACGATACCCTGGATGTTACCGAGCATCAGCTAAATAAGGCTTTGGAGAAGGTAAATTTAGCCGATTTAGCCGAACAGTCTGGAGGTTTAGATGTAGAAAAGGATTGGGAAGAAGTACTATCTTTGGGCGAACAGCAAAGATTAGCCTTTGCTAGAGTGCTAATCAATCAACCACGCTACGTAATTCTGGACGAGGCTACTAGTGCTTTAGATGTTCAAAATGAAGCAAATCTCTATAATTACTTGTTAAATACTCACACTACCTTTGTTAGCGTCGGTCATCGCACCAGTTTAATCCAGTATCACCGTTTGGTATTACAAATAGAGGAAGGACAGCAGTGGAAATTACAGGAGGCGGAAAACATTAGACAGTAAACAGTCAACAGTCAACAGTCAACAGTCAACAATTCCCCAATTAACACCTTCGGCAATAGCTCTATGAGACAAAGGCGCACGCAGCGAAGCTGCGAAGTCGTCGAAGACGACGATCTGGGCATTCGCCCTGCGCCGGATGTGACCCTCAAGACCCGTCGGCTTTTTTGTAAGAGTATTCTTTCAAAAAACGCGACGTGCTTTGCCTCGCAATCAACAATTCCCCAATCAACAGTCAACAGTCAACAATCAACATTGCCTAAACCTTTGTGGCTTCAGCAGATAAATCTTCGAGAAACTGTTGCTGGTTGAAGTGATAACCTTTACCTAAAAAGTCGATCGCTCTAATGGTATCTTCTAGAGCATTTTGCAGACAGGTAGATGCTCCAGGAGAAGGTGTAATATTAAAAATAATTTTGTCACCAACAATTTTGGCTTCTCCCATTTCTAAGGCTTTGGTGTCGAGATTGACTATTTGGGGTCTAACTCCACCGTATCCTTTGGCATAGGCAAGATCCCCAAGTTTAATCGCGGGAATGATTTTTTTGACTTCTTTAATAAATAGTCGTTTGCCAATTATAGGAAAGTCGTAGCAAAAGTTGAGGGCGATATATTTAAATATAATTGGGTCGGATAAGATTTTTAAGAAGCTGGCGATCGCCTTGAAACTCAAGCCCGCAGTTTGGAAGTATTCGATAATGCTACCATAGTGATGGCGTTCTAGCATTGGTAGAACTTTAGCCGTAGGGCCAAAACGGGCAATGGTGCGATCGTGGACTTCGGGATCGCCATGAATGGCTGCAAAAGGCAATTTTTTACGCTGTACGGTGTAAACCTTGCCATTTAGCAATTTAGGTGCAAAATAGAAGCTTCCCGCCACGCTGAGTAAAGCGTAATTTAAGCCATAGCCTAGAGATTTAGCAAACAGTAAACTATGCGCTCCCGCTGCAACTAATACCACCTTAGCCTGAATAGTTTTATTGTCTGTTTCAATCTGGTACAGTTGACCTGCAACTATTTTTTTTACCTTAGTTTCTAGCAACAGGTCAATATTAGAATCGGTAGAAGAATTATCGACAAAAGATTGTGCTAACCGATGGAAATCTACCGTATAGCCTTCATCGGTAAACAGAGCAATTATTTCCTCCCGGGGATCTCTTCCTACTAATACTTTCGGTTCTTTTTCTGCTATTTCTGTTCGGTCTAATAATTTTAAATCGGGAAAAAGCTGCTTGAATTTTTGATATCTGTCTTTTAATTTATTTACCTGCTCTTCTCCTACTCCCAATACCATCTTGTGATATTTAGTGTGGATCTGCTGCTGTTTATCTTTAGTAAGCAAATAATTTTTGACTAAGCTCGCTCCTTTGTTGACCTTTTGAGCTTTAGCTAGAGTATAGTTAGTTTCAATATCGCCAAAGTGTAGAGTTTGGCTATTACTATTAGTAAAAGAATTAACTAAGGCTAGATCGGCTTCTTTTTCGATTAAAGCAATACTTTTAATATTCGTGTAGTTGCTTAAAGTATAAAGTAGAGCCGTACCAGAAACCCCGCCACCAATAATTACCACTTCATAAGTATTGTTGTTCATGATAAATCAGGGGCTATGGGACAGTAATTGCTACTAGTATATCCAACGTTAAATCAATCTATAACCGTAATTTACCTGATTAATTACTAATGCTGTTAATTGTTAATTGCGAGGCAAAGCACGTCGCGTTTTTTGAAAGAATACTCTTACAAAAAAGCCGACGGGTCTTGAGGGTCATATGCGGCGCAGGGCGAATGCCCAGATCGTCGTCTTCGACGACTTCGCAGCGAAGCTGCGTGCGCCTTTGTCTCATAGAGCTATTGCCGAGGGTGTTAATTGTTAATTGTTAATTGCTTTTAATAGTTCGCTAGCCATTGCCGAAGATACTGGCTTGTGAAATAAATATCCCTGTCCGTATTGGCACTTTAACTCTAGCAGTTGAAACCAATGTTGCTCGGTTTCTATTCCTTCTGCAATAACATCTAGTTCAAATACCTCTGCAAGCTTAATAATTGTTTTAACTAACTCTAACTGATGGCGATCGCTTTCTATACCCTGAATAAAACAACGGTCTATTTTTAAAGTGTCTATAGGTAGATAGTGAAGATAGCTCAAAGAAGAGTAGCCAGTGCCAAAATCATCCATCGATAGCTGTATTCCTAAGCTCTTGAGCTTATCTACGGTGGGTAAAACTGAATTGATATTTTCAATAATTTCAGTTTCGGTGATCTCCAACTTTAAAGAACCTGGATTTAGAGCAGTTTCTTCGATAATTTGAGCGATCGCGTTTGCTGCATAGGGTTGAGAAAACTGTTTTCCCGTGATGTTAACGCTGATAAATAAAGATGCACTATATGTTTGATGCCACTGTGACATTTGCGCGCAAGCAGAGCGCAACACCCACCAGCCAATTGGCATAATTAATCCCGTATCTTCAGCTAGAGGAATAAACTCACTAGGGGCAATTAACCCCCTTACAGGATGTCGCCAGCGAATTAAAGCTTCAAAGCCTACTAACTGTCGATCTTCTAATCTGATAATAGGCTGATAGTATAGTTCAAACTGTTCTTGCTCGATTGCTCTTCTTAATTCGTCCTCTGACTTTGATTTTTTTAAGTTTTGTAAGTGTAGTGATGATTCAAAAATTACATTGCAGGCTTGTCCTTTGGCTTTTGCCTGGTGCATAGCAATTTCAGCATTTTGCAGATACTCTAAAGGATTACTCGCAATACCTCGACTGCATAGTTCAGTCGAACTAGGTAAAGCAACACCAATACTCAGAGAAACTAATATAAAATGTTGTTCTACTTCAATTGGTTGGGAAAACTCTTGCTGTATACGAGCAGCTAATTCTGAAGGATAATTGGGATTAGTAAAGCCAGTCAACAAAATGGCAAATTCATCACTACCAAGACGGGCGATCGAATCACAAGTTTGCAGGCAAGCTTTTAACTTACGAACAATTTCAACTAACAGACGATCGCCGATTAAATGACCGAAGTTGCGGTTGATGTTTTTAAATTTATCTAAATCTAAACACAATATCCCAAAATAACGATTGAGAGATCTTTTTAAAGATAATTCTTCTAATCTTTGAATAAATAGTTGACGATTGGGTAAATTAGTCAGGCGATCGTGAAGAACTCGATAACTCGATCGCCTCTCTATATGTTGTCGAGGGATCTCTACCTGTGAACCTATTAAATGGCTGACTTTTCCTGAAGCATCGGTAACAGCAGCACATTTACAGTACATAAAATGATACTGCCCATTTTGATGTAGTACGGAATATTTTGTTTCAAACTGTAATATTAACCCCTTTTTACAGGCTGTCAAATTTCGCTCCAGACGCTCTCGATCTTTTGAATGCACCCTGTCCAACCACTCAGCGGGATGGTTAGTTATTTGGCAATCGCTGCAACCAATCATCTTTTTCCAACGAGAAGAGTAACAAATTAGATCTGTACTTAAATCCCATTCCCAAAGACCATCGGTAGTTACTTCAGTGGCGATCGCATATCGTTTTTGACTATTTTTTAAAGCTTGACTTAATTTTGATTCTCTTTTAATCGGGTTTTTATTGGAATAGCTGCTAGCATCTTTACTCTGTTCCCATTCGCTCTCGGCAGAATCAGAAAAAATACTGTCGAATGAATTTGGTGTCCTGGAGTTTGTCACTGGCTAAGATTTTAGTAAGTTTAATAAGTTTAATAAGGCTCTTTTAATCGATATACTTTATCAAATATTAGACTTTATCAAATATTAGAGCATTATAAACGTTTAAAATACTCTTTACAATTCTTTAATATTAAATGAATAATCTGCTTAGAGCAAATTAATTGAAAGTTCTTTTCTAATGACAAACTACTTAAAAGTAACCGCGATTGTAACTCGGTTTAGATGACTTCTAAAATCTAGTTTAAAATTAGCCGAATATTAGTAATACCCATTACATTTTTAGTTATTACCCTGAAATTACTATAGGTTACTTCTCAACCGAAAAAGTATTTAATAATACCAAAAAACACCCTATATATCTGATACAATCGAATCCAAAATTATTTGAGGCGAAGGCGAAAATAAAGCCGATATTTGCACATCGGTACAGTTTGGTTGTCTATCGTTTATTCCTATAGGCTTTGGGCGGTGGAACAATACCTGGCTTATATAGTAAGGCATCGATATTTCTTAAAGTTTCTAAATCCTCTTCGGGTACGCTGCGGAGGCTGGGAGATTCTAAAAAGTCATAAGCCTGTCGAAACTCTTGGGGTGTAGCATGAATCACAGGAGTAAAATGACAGGGAATAATTTTATTAAACTTCCAGCGGGCGATCGTATCTGCCCATTCGAGAGTTTCCACAGGAGCGCGATTGAGAATCAGAGCCTGTAAAATTGGTGCGACCAATGGACGACCATTTTGAGACAATTTATCAAAAGCAGATTCCCAGTTAGCCTGCCAATCAAAAGGAAATAGACCCCAATACGCCCTGGCAGACTTATCTGGCGATCGCCAAGCATCTGCTAGAATCTTACTGAGAGTCGGCACATTTAATACGCTAGAGCGAAAATACATAGAAAACAGGCAAATTCTTTTCCAGCCTTTAATCCGATTTTCGGGAGTATCTTTAATAGGCTCTATGGCACTATCTCTAGCATGGAATAACAGGGAAAAGCGATCTTGTTCGATAATTTCTGGAGGCTGTTGGGGAATAGAAACAATCGAATCTGCTACCAAAAGAGTTTGCGATCGCCTGTGGAGAACAGCAACCTCTTCAAATTTACCTAGTTTTAAATCTATATCGCCTAATATAGTATAGTCAAATTCGTCACCAAAAGGAACTTGTTTACTATCTTCTGGTAACACTTTAGTTCGTTTGGCAGGAAACCCCAGCCAACTTAAGGGTAAGTCTACGGGAAAACTCCATTGATTGGGAGCGACAAAGACAGTGGCGTTGGGAAACTTGCGGGCAAAAGGTCCGACAAAGTACTTATGTTCTAGTCCCGAAATAGTTGGCAGAATAATATATTTAACTTCTCCATATTGTTCCTCTAACTCACGAACTAAGCGAATACACTGGCGAGTTGGTGCAACAGGAGCATATACTAATAGTCCACCAGCCTCTAATCTTACTACTGTCATCCGAATTGGCACGACTACATAGAAAATTCCCTGAAGCTGATCGAAAGTCCAAATAGTGTCTGGTAGAACTTCTCGGCGAATAGTACGCCTTTTACTGTAGGGATAAATCGGTACATTCGACCAAAATCGCCAGTGATAATCTTGAGAATCCAAGCGATCGTGGTTTAACTCCTTCGGTTCAATTTGACTCACTCTAGTACTGTCTTCCAACGCTCCAGTCTCATCTATATCATTTATTATTAAACATTAAACATTTATCATTTGTCATCCTTTAGATGACTAGTTACCAACAAAGATGTTAATCTTTCAATCTACTTGAATTAACTCGTTGTTGATGAGTAAATACACTTCGAGCGGTAAAACTTGGATTACAGCCAGACAGATTTTGTCGATCCTTTTGTTTTTAGAGACTTTACTAATAACAATTGCGATCGCCAAAGCAGTTAACAGAGATTTGTCTCCCGCTCATTATTTCGGGGAAGGTCGTTTAATTACCGATGTTTCTTGCGTACAGTTATTAATTGCTGCTGTTTTATCTTTAATAACCTTCTGGTGCGTGAAATTTTCCTCTAACCTCGAACTAAAGAGGAATGGCTGGTTTTGGCTAATTGTTAGTTTCGGTCTACTGTTTTTAGCATTCGACGATGCCTATGAAATTCATGAATACATAGACTTATGGCTGCATAGTGTATTTAATGTTCGACAAACAGATTTTACCGATTTGGCTGATGACCTCATTGTCGGTGGATATATGCTAGTTTGTTTAGCCTATGTCGCCTTTAAATGGAACACGATTCAAATTTTCAAATCGTCTTTTAGCTTTTTTAAGACTGGATTTATCTTAACGGCGGTAATGGTAGTTTTAGACATACTCAGCAACAACGATTTCTTTGTTTCATTGATTATCGATAATCCGACCATAGCAAAACTTACAGAACAATGGCTGAGTGTAATTGAAGATTCAGCCAAAATTTTTGCCGAAGGAATGTTTATCGCTGGTATCTATCAATGTTGGCAAACTGCAAGAGCAATTAAACAAAGCTTTTAGCTTTTAGCTCTTAGCTTTTAGCTTAATTAAAAGTAGATTTGAACTACTCTTAATTAAAGACTCTTCATCTCTTCGAGATAAAAGAGGGGACTTAAACCCGTTTAGCTAATAGCTATTAGCTATTGGCTATTAGCTAGGGCGTAGCCCGTTAAAAATTTGTTCGGCGATTGAAATTGATGATAAATGCTAAATGTTTTGACAACGATAAAGCTCATATTTATACTGACCCGTCATACCGCGATATTCAAAATCTGGAAAACAATTTTGAGCTTCTAACTCAATTTCATCGCGAAAGTTGATTAACCATAAATCTAGAGGTCGATCTATTTTAGATAATTCCTCGCTCAATATTTCTCTTTCCCCTGCTAAAAAGAATTGAGGAGAATGGATATTTGGTAAATTCTTTAAACCCCAAGCAAGTCCGATAATTCTTCCAGTTTGTCCGTGATGCTTGTATGTAGTTGCAATAGCAATATCCGACCTTGTACCTTCTACAATTTGAGCGATCGCCAAATCTGGACGATGATTCTGTAAATAACCGAGATTGAAAAGTGCGATCGTACCACTAAAAAGCCCTACAAATAGAAAGATAACAACTATCCTCTTGCTGCGTTTAATTGAGTTAGACCACAAATATTTTACTGGTTGTTGAGAACCCTCATCCTGCCAAAAATAACCCAAGCTCATGGCGACTAAGGTAATAACTACAGGAAAATAAACAAAATGAAATCGCCCTGCCAAAGTCAAATCCATGCCTAAATAAGTAAAAAAGAGAAAAAGTGCGATCGCAGCTAGGAAATATGTTTGCAATCCAGATGTGCCATCACTATGTTGCTTTGCGTAAACTAAATAAGGTAAATACCAGTACCAAAAAAGTAACGAAGCTATTCCACAAAAAATAACTATGCCTAGAGAGAAATCGTATAGGGATGTAGGCAGTAAAATTACCATACTCATTAGCCATAGCAAAAATCGTCCTATAGGTTCGAGCCATCTTTCAATAGCGTTGCTTTGATAGATCCATTCAGTAGGCGAACGACCGCGAATTGTTAGCAAGACGGGTAGCCATACCAAACAACCCATCAAAGAACCAAAAGCAACTAAATAAATTCGTCGCCATTGAGATTTTACTAAAATACTCTTATCTTGCCGAAATCGCCAAACGAGCGGGACAAAGGCGATCGCCATTGCTGCTAAAGTTAGGACGAAAAAGTAATGAGTTGCTACCCCGATGCAGTTAATTCCAATCCAAACAAAAACCAGCCAAACAGGTATAGCTTTAAAGCGATCGAACGAGCGAAAAGCAACAATAAAACAAGACAGAGAAGCAATAGTTAGTAAAATTATCAGAGTATAGTGGCGAGCTTGCGTTGCTAAAAAAATTCCGAACGGAGAAACCGCCATCATCGCAGCAGCGATCTGAGCGGGAACTAAAGAACGAGAAGCCAGTCTAGTAAAGTAAAAAATTGCTGGAATAGAAAGAACTCCTAATAAAGCAGACACCGATCTTGCAGCCCAAATAGAAGCTAGTCCTGCTTCTGAAGGAAAAAGTTTCAACCACAAATGAGTTAAGACAAAGTATAGAGGTGGGTGAGTACTTTCGGTTAGCAAAAGATGAATTACATCGCCGATCCCTGCATTTGGATTCACCTGAAGCGGTTCGAGAAGAGTTTGCAGATCGATAAACTGATTCAATGGAACATTATAAAAACTATTGCCGAGACTAAAAACAACCGTTGCACTTTCATCAGTCCAAGGCGGTAATTTTCCTAAATTTATAAAACGTAGACAAGTACCAATGACCATCCAGAGTAGAAGTAGCCAAAAATGTAGGTAAGGCATTATATATAGCCGTACAAGGTTAAGTTAGGACAAGTGTGCGTTAACTGCTCGTAGATAACGGGTAACGGGTAACAAATGTCCTAATAATAATACGTATTGCTATAGATGCAAATAAAACACTCCTCGTTCCTCGTTCCTCATTCCTCATTCCTTCCCATACCCATTCCTTAAATAATTAATCAATGGCGGTAAAACGGGACAGGGCTTCTTCTGCTGCAAACTATTGGCATTATCCGAACGAAAGACGCTCCAGCGAAATGGTCCTAACTCGGCTGAAGACATCCACAAAAGACGTTTTGCTCTAGTCATGGCTACATACAACAAACGATATTCTTCCGCCCGCTTTAACTTGACCGCTTCTTGCCAAGCTTCTATCGGCTGTGGAATAACTGGGGGGTTATCTGGTGATACATACTGATGATGTACGACGCTTCTAATTTGGGCGCGAGCGACTTGGGGGAGGGTAAAGCTGCCGAGAAACTTGCCCGCATTGGGAATCCAGGGTTGACCTGGTAAAATGTCCTGGTGCAAGAAGGGAATAAATACATAGTCCCAATCTAATCCCTTTGCCTTGTGCATAGTAATAATAGTTAGTTGTCCTGCACGAGTATAGCGATCGCCATTGTCTTCTTCTACTCCTTCAAAGTTCTCCGAACTAACGATTTCTTCCAGGGTTTCGATCGCACTCTTGAGAGAACTACCGCCTCTAGTTTGTTGAGCGATCTTTTCTGAAAGCTTCTGCACCGTAGCCAATTCCGAACCCGTGTAGTTAAGCGTCATACCCAAAAAAGGAATCAATTGATAGTGGGGTAACTCCATACGGGCGCGCAGCAGTTCGACACAAAATTTACGGGCTTCGTTTACCTGGGGTTTATGTTCGCTCTGTAGGGGTGTTGGATAAAGAAACTGTTCTGGAGAGGTAGCTAAAGCGTTAAGATCTTGAGTGGGAATTAAATCTCGCTGTTGCAGTACTTCCAAAGCAGCCTTGAGATTATCTGGAGAGTGAGGGCGATCGATAAATTGCAGTAACTCGAGAATTTCCCCTGGTATTTGGGAATATCTTTCGTTTTCTCCCACTTCGTAAATTTTAATACCATGTTCTCTCTGTAGAGGAGATAACTCACTGGCTAAAAATCTTCCCTGACGATTTTCCCGTACCAAAACAGCAGCATTTCTATCTGGATGTTCTTGGAGTAAAGCGATCGCCTGTTTGCTAATTAGTTCTACTGTCTGATAGATATCGTCGGGACTACAGATTACTACTCCGCTAGCTTCTGGTTGCGGGTTGGCATCGGGTTGCGGATCGCCTGGATCTACGAGGACAATATTCTGAGGACGAAAGGGTAATGCAACTGTCTTATCTGACGTTCTACCCTTCAGCCACTGCTGATTTACCCAATGCACCACAAAATTCGCGCTATCGATAATAATCTTGCTGCTACGCCCCGCCTGGTTCATAGTTGCCAAGCTATTTTTTTGTTTGCAGGTTTCACAAAACCAGTTGAAGTAAATCGGATCTGCGGGAGTAAAGGTAGAGTTAATCGCCTGATTGGGATCTCCCACCCGCACTAAATTTGGCGATGTTTTATCCGCATCACTCGCCAGAATAGAAATTAGCTTTTCCTGTAACGGGCTAGAATCCTGTGCCTCATCTTCAAATACGCCGTATACCTGATTCTGCCACAGCATCTGCATCGGCGGATATTCCAAAACCTTCAACGCAGCCAAGATCATATCGTCATAATCTACCAAATCTTGCGATCGCATTGACTGCTGATATTCTTTATACAGTCCCGCTGCAATCTGCAAAATGCCATACTCATCCGTAGCATTCTGGCTTAATTCGGCTAACTGTTCTGGCAACAAGCCCGAACTCTTCGCTTCTCGCACTACCGTATTAGTTAAGTCGGGTAACACTTCCGTCCGCAATACCGACTGACGGCGTAATCTTTCCGTCTCTTCCCCGTCAAACTGCACCCCTTCTAACAACCTCTGATACTGTTTGGGATGTTGGGCGATCCATCTTTCCACCGCCCCGCGAATAATTCGATGTCCTGTATTCGGTACGACTATGGTGACATTATCCAAATCCAGCCCCGATAATTCCTTGCGGGAGTTAGCAATATTCAACGCCAAACCGTGTAGCGTGTACACCACGAAGCCCCCAGGAGGTAACATCAAATCTTTCAGGCGATCGCGAATCTTACTTCTAATATTAGCTGCTGCCGAACGAGTATAGGTAACTACTACCAACTGCCTTCTACTGTGTAGCTGATTTCTGGCAATAGCGATCGCTGCTGCTACCGACAGACTATGAGACTTACCCGCCCCTGGTACAGCCGAAACCGCCATCTCTCCACCCTGCCAACTTGCCAAACCCTGTTGTCCCGTCCGCAAACTATTACGCAACAGACTTAGCTGGGCTTCCAACCATTGCGATCGATCTTGATTAGTTACCTGATGGTCCGATAGCATCGAAAATCCTAAAAGAAGTGATATTCGATTGTAGCAAGATTAGTGTGTTTGTACTTGAATCAAGGCGATCGCATTGAAACTGTTGACTAGGTTTGTGTAACTATATGTAGTTACAACAATACATAATGGCAAATAGTCGCGCTTTATAATGAAGCCAAAATAATAAACATCTTCCTAACCATTCTCAACTATCTGCTTTAGCTTTTGAAGCTTTAACATAGTGATGCAAAATGTAAGCCATAAAAAGCCAATTCCATAGCCACCAATAATATCAGTCGGCCAGTGTACTCCCAGATATAGCCGACTCAGACCGATCGCACCTATCAACGAAACTGCCATTAGATAGATAAGCCAGGCAAGTTGTGAGAAGCGAGTAGCAAAAAGATAAGCCAAAAATCCATATAAAACAGTAGATCCTAAAGCATGACCGCTAGGATAGCTAAAAGAAACCTCTTTAATTGCTGATTCCCAAAGATCGGGGCGAGTTTTGCCAAATACCGATTTTAGACCATAGCTGAGAATTACACCGCCCGCACAGTTAACAAAAAATATTTTGGCTTCTGGATAGCATTTTTTCCAGATTAATAATAATAAGCCAACGCCAGCAATGACGCTCACTATATCTGGGTCGTTGAGACGAGTAATAGTGTGCATCACTCGGTCTAAAGAGGGATTAGCAAAAGAGTGAACCCACACCAAAATCACTTTGTCAAAGGCAAAAGCTTCTTTATCTAAAACTTCATCAGATATTTGAGCGACAATATAAATGATTAATAAACAGCTAACTATCCCTACTGTTCCTACTGTAGCTATTAATGAAGTAATTCTTAAGTGAATTTTGTTGCGCCAAAAATTTAATAGTTTTTGTAAAATTTGCATCATAGAACGCGATCTAGGCTAGAGTCTTTCTTAGGGACTCACTTTAAGATGCGACTTCAGGTCGCACATTAACAGATATAGCATAACAACTCAAAGAACATATTACGAAATAGTGTGAATTAAAGATTGCTTTTGCTCGACAACCATCAATTGCGATCGCGCTTTACTATATTTGGTTAAAATTATCGCGGGACGTTTTACGCAGAATAATTGATGCAGCAATTAAATAAGGCGATCGAAGCATTAAATCGGGATGTATTAAATAATTCGTGAACGAGGCGATCGCAATTGAGTGAGTAAAATACTAATATCTAATAGGTATTGCGATCCCGTTGACGATCGAAACCAAATTAAGGCGGTTGCAAAATTTATTTAACTAATTGGCTTTTTGTCAAGATTCTAAAGTCGGGTCTGAGTTAATATTTTTTGTTCATCTCTAAGTATTAGAATTGAATAACTAGATTAATTATTAATTTTGGCTAGTTTGCCATGTTGTTTAAATTTGATAACCGTCAAACGGTTCGAGCAATTATTTTTACCAGTTCGCTAATCTTGGCAAGCTGTAATAACAGTGCAGCGATTGAAGGTTTTATTAGTGCCGACTCTAGGCTAAAAGAAAACAAAACCAAACAATTATCTAATACAACTCAAGTCGAATCACCTTCAAATTCATCAACCGTTGAAGATCGAGAAGATATATCTGCAACACCTCAGTCAGCAGAAGATACAATTAATTCGGCGCAAGATCGAAGAATCGATCGCGATTCTACTGAATCAATACCATCTCAATCGGATCTACCCTTTAATTTTCCTAGTTCTGTTCCCGTTTATCCCCAGGCTCAACTTGAAAGAATTAAGTCTGAAGATGATAATTCGGGAATGTTGACTTGGAAGACTACCGACAACCGTAAAGCAGTGGCAGATTACTATGAAGCTGAATTCGTGGCTAATGACTGGAGGATTATCAAACCATTTACCATCAGTCCAAAAGAAAAAATAGCTACAGCGATCGCTATTAAAGGCGATTTAAGATTGGATTTGACTCTTTTATCTGCCAACGAATCCGCAAGCGAGCGTCAAAATACTGAGCTTTCGGTAATCTATCATTCTGTGGGGGCAAATATAGCAAATGGTACTCAAACAATTGAGTCTGCTAAATCTAGAGAATCATCTCAACCCCAATCGAGCAAAGCAGACACCACCGCCATCGTTCCTAACAATAAACTGAATGATGTTGAGTTTACCGATTTAGATAATATTCCCGAACAGTTACAACAGCCATTAAAAACGATCGCTGCTTTAGGTGTTTTGACTCCTTACACTGGTGAAGCTAATGTCGAACTGTCTAAATTTGCTCCTAATAAAATCATCACCCGTGGAGAATATGCTCGTTGGTTGATTGCTGCCAACAATCGTTACTATAGCGATAATCCTGGCAAGAAAATTTATGTTGCTTCCAAGACCGACCAGCCGGCATTTAATGATGTTAAACCCAGTAACCCCGATTTCGCAGCGATTCAAAGTTTAGCCGAGGCGGGATTAATACCTTCTCGTCTGACGGGAGATAGTACAGGTTTACTGTTTAGACCCGATGCACCTCTAACTAGGGAGGATTTAATTACCTGGAAAGTTCCTTTAGACACCAGACAGTCTTTGCCTCAAGCATCAATCGAAGCTGTAGAAAAAAGCTGGGGATTTCAAGACGCACCCAAGATCGATTCTTCGGCTATAAGAGCTTTGTATGCCGATTTCCAAAATGGCGATCTATCCAATGTAAGACGTATTTTTGGCTACACGACCTTGTTTCAACCGAAAAAACCCGTAACTAGGGCAGAAGCTGCTGCTTCACTATGGTATTTTGGATTTCAGGGTGATGGTATTACGGCGCAAGAAGTTTTAAACTCTGAGACTGAATTAGATAGTTGAGTGGGAGATGGAAGACGGGGAGACTGGGGGACTGGGGGACTGGGGGACTGGGAGAACCTTCGGTTTTAGCGATAACTTATCTCCCGCGCTCCCCGTCACTTGAAAAGATCGTTCTTTTTTGTAATTCATATTAAATATTTCAGGTAAAGATTTTCATAGCAAGATCGATTGTCTGCTAGTGTATTGTTGACCAAAGTAACATGATGACTTGTTTTGAATAAAAATTTGAATTCGTGATTAGTAAATTATTGTCTACCGCAGTCAAGCTTTATTTGCGATCGCAAGTCGAGCGCGCAGAATATCTAAAGGTAAAAATTGTCGGTAGAAATAAACAGATCCTTACGGGATACATTCCTCAAGTGTTTCTTAGCTGTAGTCATGCCGTCTATCAAGGACTTTATTTGAGTCAGGTTCAGCTTCGGGGTGCGGATATTGCCTTTAATCTACCAGAGGTGTTAAAGAAGCAACCTTTAAAGCTAATTGAGCCAGTTTTTGTCAATCTTGAATTAAAATTATCTGCTGCCGATTTGCAGGCTTCTGTTGACTCTTCCCTGCTACAAAGTGGAATAAGGGATTTGTGGCAAACGATCTTAGCAACACAGCAAGGCGTATTAACTGATTCGCCTATTGAGTGGATAACAATTGCGATCGCCAATCGGGAATTGAACCTAACGGGTATATATCGAGATGCTGTGGGAAAGATTCAGCAACTCAGTTTGTCTACAGAAATAAGTTTGGCAGACAGTCACACCCTATGTTTGTCACCATTGAAAATTGTTGATGCGTCATCGACTGAAGAAATTAACGAACTCAAGATTGATTTGGGAACGGATATTGCGATCGAACGATTAGTTATTGAAACCGAGCAAATATTGTGTGCGGGAAAAATTAGAATTAATAGTTAACTATCGCCGATGAGTAGAGTTTTAATAATTAGGAGGCTGAATAAAACCGCCAATTGTTTTAGCGATCGCTAATAAGATCGCTAATAACTCTAAATCTCGCCAGCGTTTACCAACTATCTGCACTCCAATGGGTAATCCCGCTTCAGTTTTAATTGGAATTACCACGACAGGATGACCTGTAAAATTAAATAAAGTAGCATAACCCCCACAGGCTGTGGTGTAAGGAAGTTTAATTTTATTTACCTCTATCGGTTTTCCTTTTGGTTGATGGGGAAAGGCTGTAATTGATGATACGGGACAAAGATAGGCATCCCAATCGGCTAGAAAATTATCCATCTGAGTAATCAGGCGATCGCGTATGGTTAGAGCCTTCATGTACTTATTTAAGTCTAGAGGATTTATTGCTATGGAACAGTCTGGCTTATTAACTCTACCTCGTGCTACAGACGAGAGTTTTAAGGTTATGCTTGATGCTTTATTTGTGGCGATCGAATACATCGGAAAAGATGAATAATCCAACTTCTAACTAAAGACGGCGATCGTTAGCTAATTTGTCCGCTCTGTAAGGCTACTGGTCAGATAATAGTCTTACTTGAAGCACGTTATTGAAGCACGTCATTTTTTAGAGAAACGCTATTATTGTAAATTCAGGCTGAATCTTAAAATCTTTGCTATTCTATGGCGATCGATGCCACAATCGAGATTCTATAAAAACTGGCTATTTTACCTTGTAATCTACAACTGACTTAGGGTCTTTTAAAACTATGCAGCAAATATTTAGTATTTTTAGTTTGATTCCAGGTTATTTAGTTTTCTTATCTATTGTTCTGGTAATTTTGCCGACAATTTTAGCTGTTTTATTACGTTTTTGTCTGTATCAGCATTTAAAACATTTGGCAAGAAAAGCGCGGAGATTATTAGGCGGAGTCAAATTAGAATCCACGCCCAAAATTATTGTTAAATTAGAGCAAAGGTTTGTCGATAGTAATGTAAATCCAGACCAGCTTAACACTGCTGCGGTTATTGAAGGGGCATATAGTCAGGAAAAGTTTAACTTTTTGGGTCTATCTTTAGGATGTGAGTTTGTAGATAATGTTACCCGTATCTTGCCAAATCTCTTGCTATCTTTTGGGTTATTAGGCACATTTTTAGGCATTACTTTTAACTTAGCAAATTTGAGTCAAACAATTACCCAAATTGATATCAATGATGTCAGGAACTTAGTCGAAGAATTAGACCGTCCACTACAGGGAATGGGTGTAGCTTTTACTACTAGCTTAATCGCGATCGCCTGTAGCTCTTTTTTAACGGTACTTAATTTAATTTGGAATACTAATATTGCCAAGGCAAGTCTTTTAAGCTCGATTGAAGACTATATCGATAATATTTATTTACCAAGAATACAGCCCGTTAGTTCACTAGAAGAGGCAATCGATCGCTTTAGTCGTGACTTCGATGGCATGGTGCATAAACTCGGCGATACTATTGAAGAATCAATGAGTAAAGCGTTTATTAAAATTCAAAATAGTGCCGAAACTTTTGAACAGGCTGCTAATGTTTTAGATAATAGTCGCTTCCCCGAAAAACTAGCGTCAGCAACTAATAATTTAGCGATCGCGCAAAACCAATTTTCTCAATCTTCTTTAGTTTTACAACAGTCCACTCAGTCGTTTGAACATAATTTAGATTCGATGCAAAGGTTAACCAAAAAGTTTTTAGAATTAAACCAAAAAGTAAATAATATTGAAGGACAGTACGCCAACTTAATAAATCTCAATAAAGAGAAAAATACGCTCGAGCGATCGGGGTTAAGAGAAATTCAACAGGAGTTATCTAAGCTAGTACAACAATTAACAATTAACAATTAACAATTAACAATTAACAATTAACAATTAACAATTAACAATTAACAATTAACAAACATATCTTACAAAGAGTATGTCCAAAAAACGTAAAATACGAAGTTACGAAGCAACAGAAAGTTTGAATGTTTGGCCATCTTTTACCGATTTGATGGCTAACGCTTTTATGATTATTAGCTTATTTTTGTTATTGACCTTGTTCAAATCTTTGTTTCTTAAATATGCAGCAGAAGAAACAGAGCAAAATCTTAGCGATACCGAAAGACAGGTACGTCTGCTACAGAGAGAAATAGCTACTTTAGAAAATGAACTGGGAGAAAGTACTTCTAATGTACGTCAATTAAAAAAGACTTCTTCCGATTTACAGAGATTGTTACTTAGCAGTAATCAGCAAAGCCGTAGCCAGATAGATGTTTTGCAGTCGGAAATAAGACGCTTAAAGTCAGCCCCGCCAGTAGTGGTAATTCAAGACTCTGGGGGATATCAGTTTGAATCTGGTAGCGCGAATTTACCAGAAGAATTAAAAGACTATATTACGATGGATTTGGTCGATCGCATCGAACGCATCAGCCAACAGCGCAACCTATATGTAGTTGAAATTATCGGACATACCGACGGTCAGGTCAACTTTGGTAATGGCAACTTAGATCGACAGTTAGAAGCAGTCGCCGAAGGTAAACAGCCTGTAGATAGCCTCAAACCAGGTTCAAACGCAGACTTAGGCTTGATGCGGGCGTTGGAGGTGGTCAAACAGCTACAGGCAGTACAAGAACAGACAGGTAGGCTCAAAGGAGTGCAGTTTCGTCCCTATTCCGCAGCACAGCTACAGCTTCCGACGGGTGAATTTTCCCCTCCTAATAGAGATCCAGATGCTAACCGCAGACGAATTGAAATTCGCTTTTCTCCATTGGGTAAAGCCGAAACGATTAGGTAAAGGAATGAGGGATGAGGGATCAGGGATGAGGGATGAGGAATGAGGGATGAGGAATGAGGGATGAGGGATGAGGAATGAGGAATAGTTAATAGCTGCAAATGTAAATGTTTTTGTAATGTCATAGATCGGGTTGAGCAGCGATTACGCTGCGCGGGGTATTCGGATCGCAATGATTAACTTTTTTAAGCTAAGTAAACCGTACTTACAATCTAACTTTACAATCAAATTAATATAGTAGAACGTAAGTTATTAATCATGAGGAACTTCAACCTAACCAATGATTTGTATTGGACACCTCAAGCCCAAGTAAAACTAAAGATGATTCCTTTCTTTGCTCGTCCACAAGCACGCCAAAAAATTGAAGCAATTGCTCGCGCTGCTGAGTTGGAAGAAGTAACTATCGAAATAGTAGAACAGGCTAGAGCCGAATTTGGACAGTGAACGAGCGAACATTGACCATCGACCATCAACTGTTAACTGTTAACTGTTGACTGAAAGAGCGATCGCGCTTTGATTGCTGAACGTACTTAAAGTCTAGTAAGGTAATTATTATGGGCAAATATGAATATATATAATTTCTCATGTCACCTATTCCTTCAATTGAATTTTTTCAGGGTGTTGCCGAAGACTTAAGCGGTGTCAGTTTGCGACGCAACAAAAGAACGGGAGTTCGCAATGTATTGATGACTTTTGAATCTTTAAATGCTCTAGAGAGATTTAACAGTTTTAGGAAAGGCTCTGCACAAAATTTGAGCTTAATTGATTCTGAAGGAGAAATTTTAGTCCGACCCAATTCCTTGAAAATGATTTTTGGGGGAGATGAAGGCAACGAACTAAAACGAGTTAACTGTACTTTTGAGATTGAATCTGATAGTCATTGGGAAAGATTTACTCGGTTTATGGATCGCTACGCCGAAGCTAACGGTATGGAATTTGGTTCGAGATAACCTTTCATTTAACATTTAACATTTAACATTTAACATTTAACATTCATTATGTTTAACGTTCACTGTTTAATGTTCTTGTAATTTATATCTCTTGGATATAGCGATCGCCCTTAGCGATCGACTATTAATAAAGATACAAGATCGATTAAAAATAATTTATGAAAATTGCAATTACAGGCGGGACAGGATTAGTCGGTAGCCGTTTAGTTCCTCAGCTTCAACAAAAAGGGCATCAAATATTGATTTTTACCCGAAATCCTAGCAAAGCTCAAAGGGTATTTTCCGCCTCGAACGATTTGGAAGTAGTGCAGTATAGTCCCCTTGAGTCGGGAGAATGGCAGCAACGAGTATCGGGTTGTGATGCGGTAGTTAACTTGGCAGGTGAACCCATCGGCGAACGCTGGAGTCCCCAACAGAAAAATGCCATTATGGAAAGTCGCCAGATTGGAACTCGTAAACTTGTAGAGGCGATCGCGATAGCCGAAGATAAGCCGAAGGTGTTAGTTAGTGGTTCGGCAATTGGTTACTATGGCACTAGCGAAACCTCTGCTTTTGAGGAAACTAGTAGTTCTGGCAACGATTTTCTATCTCAAGTATGTCAAAACTGGGAAGCAGAGGCACAAAAGGTAACTGAATATGGAGTGCGCTTGGTTATTATCCGTATTGGGATCGTGCTAGCTGATGGTGGGGCATTAGGTAAGATGATCGGGCCATTTAAGATGTTTGCTGGTGGCCCTATTGGTAGCGGTAAGCAGTGGTTTTCTTGGATTCACCGCGACGATCTGGTTAATTTAATCGCTCGGGCGATCGAACGAGAGGATATGTCTGGAGCATATAATGCTACTGCTCCAAATCCCGTGCGGATGAGTCAATTGTGTCAGACTTTGGGTGAAGTGATGAATCGTCCTTCTTGGTTGCCCGTTCCCGACTTTGTTTTGGAACTGTTGCTAGGGGATGGGGCGGTCGTCGTGTTGGAAGGACAGCAGGTATTACCGAAGAAAACTACTGCTACAGGATTTGATTATAAATATCCCGAACTCAAACCCGCATTGGCAGAGATTGTCAAATAAAGTTGATATCGCAGTGTGGCATCTTATGGGGACAGAACAGTTAATTTTTGGCAAGCAGCAAGTATCCTAACACGATTACCTAAGCATACCTTGTACGCTAGTTCTGGCTAAGATAACAATGGAAAGTAGGCGATCGCAAATAGAAAGACAATCCAAGAAACAGCGATCGCTAATCATTGCCAAAATTACTACATTGTAAATATCTTCTCGAAAAATTTGGTAAATATTGATTTAATGTTGCTAAATGATTTTCATATTCAGTTCGATCTACTGGAGACACTTCAATATTTTCATCACCAGGATGTGATATTGTATTGCGATTTCTTCTATCGAACATAGTAATAACAAACATTAGTTCAGAATTAATCGCGAAAGGAGTAAGCCATTCTATGACATGATTTCGATTATAGTTACTACGATTTATGTCAGGTGTTTGATTGCAATAACACCATTCTTGCAAAACATTTAATAAATGATTGTAAGCAAGACTATATATGGAAAGTTTTTCGGCTATTACCGCACAGCGAACCTGCTTCATTAGGGTTGCATTTGTTCTCAAACATTCATCATGTATTTGTATATAGCAATTTGAGATGGGAAATGATGGATTTACAAGACGACCAATCAATGTAATGTATGGGTTAGATGATATTGATGAATGTTGAGCAACTATATCATCTAGTTCGTGGTCATATTCTTCAATCAACATTAAATGCTCTGTCAAATGAACAGTAGTTAAAGATGGTGATGAATTGCTCAAATTTTCCCTGACATGATTCAGAAGGTTGCTTAAAGCATCAGGTACACGAGAAATTAAAAATACTAAAACACGAATACTTTTTGGCATTAATGCCGGATACCAATCTCGAAAAACGCTTTCGAGTTGCCTTTGAGCCTGTTCGCTTCGTGTGTAATGAATGACAGCACATTGAAAGCATTGCTTGAGAGCAAGATCGTCATTTGTAGCTATGTTTTTTACAAATCCGCACTCTCTAAATTTTTTTTTCATTCTATTTAATACCGTAATTGCTCGATTAAGAGTATTTTGAGGTGATTCTCCTCCTTCTTCTGGTAAAGGTTGATAAAAACTTACGAGACGACTACGTTCGATTAATTCATTGACTTCATCTTCCGATTCGATAATATCGAGTCGGGTTTTCAGCGGATTTAAACAAAGATCGAGGTTACTAGAGAGGAAGGCACCAATATTAGTAGAAATATCTAACATTGTTGTTCCAATGCTTTCGTTAGTATCCGTAAGCGGAAACCTTACTGTAATAAACATATCATCAACGTAACGGTGAAATGTTAGAGATGGCTGATTCTCTATTTGAATTTCACGTAGAAAGTTATCAAGCGGATAAAGAAAAAGATGACTCAGCAAGTTAGAAACAATATTTTGTTGAGATAAAGGTAATCCTTCGTGACGGTGCATAATCAAAAACAAAATATCTCTAACTGTCAGTTTTGTACGTTCATCATATCGAAGACGAAGTTGGGATTCTGGGATCGATTGATTAGCTAAAACTTGTACCAGCTTGGAATGAGCAATTGAACGAAAAAAATCTTGAATGTCTATGTGTAAAACAGCAACTTTATATTCCTGTGCTTGTCTGCGTACAGTTCTACGTATGTTTCTTGTAAATTCTTGATAGTCTTCTTGATAATAAATTTGACTTCTACATGGTTTGTCTAGACGAATGTTGGCACCGTAATAAGTGTAAATAGATGAATTTCTATGAATTGTAGCTAACTGGGTTCTAATTTCTCGCGTCAATTCTAAAAAATAAAATCCCAGAGCATAATAAAGAATTCTCAAAGGAGCTTCTAGAAAATGAAACTGGCGTACTCCTCCATCACCTTTAGGAACATAATATGGTGTTACACGAAATAAACTTGGATAATTAAAACAGAGATCGTTACGAATGTAGTTATTGTAAAATTCTTCTGGTTCAATATTACCAAGAGCATTTTCTCTTCTAAGAATTTCTAATCCCAAGCAACGATGATTATGTGAATTAGACTGAATTTGAATAGCGAGTAATTCTATAGCACTTCTAATATGAGCTTCTGTTAAGAAGTATCCCAAAGTTACACTGATAGTCTGTTCTCCTTTACTTCAAAAATAGTATTTTTCCAACTGATAGTCTAACTTAATTTCAGCAAAGCTTTTACAGGTAGATTTTGCTGTTGCTCCATCCGTTATTCAAATAATTAAGCCGATCGCCTTTCCTATTACTCTCTAACTTTTATAGTTTTCCCTATTACCGTCAGAGGTAAAGAAAGCGAAAGAAGACTAAAATAGCTGCGATCGCATATTTTCAAACTAAGCTTAAGCTGGTTTGTTAAATACTAAAAAATGTTGTTCGGGTAAAAATTGTTTGGTTTCCTGCCACTTTAAACCTACCGCCTTTAACTCTTTTTTGACCTGCTTTTGGGTCATTTTATGTAGAGGCTTAATCATAATCATCGGGTTTTCTTTACGGTATTCTAACAATACGACTCTTCCCCCAGGCTTTAAAGCTTCGACTATACCCTCCATCATTTCTCTAGGGTAGGCGAACTCGTGATAGGCATCTACCATCAAGGCTAAATCGATACTTTCAGGCGGTAAGTTAGGTTTTTCTTCTGTTCCTAATACCGTCTCGACATTATCGATGTTGTTTTCTTCTTTAAGAAAAGTAATTGCATCGAGCATTTCTGGCTGGATATCTACCGCATATACCTTGCCTTCTGGTACTTGCTGCGCCATGCGAAAGCTAAAGTAGCCCGTTCCCGCACCAATATCTGCTACTACATCATCGGGCTTAAGATCCAGATTTTCTACGGTTAAGTCGGGTTTCTCTTCGTTGACTCTACTCGGTCTTTCTAACCACATCATCGCCTGATGCCCCATTACCTTGGCAATTTCGCGATTCATGTAGTATTTACCAATGCCATCGGGGCTATGGATTGCTTTTTCGCGATAATAGGAAGGGGTATCTTGGGCTTGAGCGACGGGAGTGTAGGTAAAGTTGGTTAAGACAAAGGCGATCGCTGCTACGGCTATTACCAAGCCAGCTACATATTTTTGGCTAATTTTCATACTTATTTCAAAATTCCATCTTAAAGTTGACAGTTTTAGGGATAAGATTGCTTATCATTAAGATATAGTTATAAAACTTTAACAATATACATGATTGCTAATCCCTTTGAGTTCAAAGGCTTAAAGAAACAAATACAGGAAAAAATTTTATTTGGTAACGAGCCAACGCCAGAATTATTTGCCATCCTTACAGTTTATTTTGTACAGGGAATATTAGGATTGGCTCGTCTGGCGGTAAGCTTTTTTTTAAAAGATGATTTGGGTTTAACTCCTGCTCAAGTAGCAGCCCTTACTGGTATTACCGCTATACCCTGGATTATTAAACCAGTGTTTGGCTTTATTTCCGATGGTTTGCCCGTTTTTGGCTATCGTCGCCGACCATATTTAATCTTTTCAGGAATATTAGGAAGTGCCTCATGGGTAGCTTTAGCGACTTTGGTTGATACACCAATATCAGCAACTTTAGTTATTTTATCAACTTCTCTCTCGGTTGCGATTAGCGACGTGATTGTCGATTCACTGATCGTAGAAAGAGCTAGAGAAGAATCTTTATCGCGATCGGGTTCGTTGCAGTCTTTATCTTGGGGTGCATCGGCTTTAGGAGGATTACTAACGGCTTATTTTAGTGGACTTCTATTGCAGCACGTGAGTGTTAATCAGGTATTTGAAATTACTGCTGCCTTTCCTCTGATTGTTTCGGGCGTAGCTTGGTTGATTGCTGAAGAAAGAATTAGCAAAGACAATCCTGAGACACAAATTTCTCCTGTAAAGGGTCAGATAAAGCAGCTATGGGGTGCATTAAAGCAGAAGCAGGTGTGGCTACCGATCGCCTTTCTATTTGTGTGGCAAGCGACTCCTACGGCTGATTCGGCGTTCTTCTTCTTTAGCACCAACGAGCTAGGGTTTGAGCCAGAATTTTTAGGTAGAGTACGCTTAGTTACTAGCTTCGCTTCCTTAGTCGGGATTTTCTTGTTTCAACGCTATTTAAAAACCGTCCCCTTTCGGAAAATATTGGGTTGGAATACGGTAATTGCAGCAGCATTAGGAATGACAACCTTACTTTTAGTTACCCATACTAACCGCGCTTTAGGTATAGACGATCGCTGGTTTAGTTTGGGCGATAGCTTGGTTTTAACCGTCGTGGGACAAATTACCTGGATGCCAGTTCTAGTTTTGTCGGCGCGTCTTTGTCCTAAAGGCGTTGAAGCAACTCTGTTTGCCTTATTAATGTCAATCTGGAATCTGTCAGGATTACTATCCCACGAATTAGGGGCGGTGCTAACTTCTTGGTTGGGCGTTACCGAAAGCAATTTCGATAATATGTGGTTGCTGGTTATTATTACCAACCTCTCTACTCTGCTTCCCTTACCATTCTTGGGCTGGCTGCCTTCAAAAGATCCTAAAGAGCAATCTAGCAATAATTTTGCTCCTGGCGAAGCACCCGTACACAATTCAGGTGGATTAGCTGAGTCTGGTATTACTCCTGGTTTAGTTCCCGAATTTGCAATTAACTCCAACACGGAAAAAATTAAAGATTAGACCTATGTTGAAAATAGAAGCTAGAACAACCTATAACTGTTGACTGTTGACTGTTTACTGTAAAAGCGATCGCAACACAGAACTAACTGACTGCTGTGCTTTGGCTAAAGGCTGTTGTCGATTGAGAAAGACGCGGGCGCAATTACGTCCAGGCATTCCAGAGATCGAACCACCTGGATGAGTTCCCGCACCTGTAAGGTAGAGGTTTTTAATTGGTGTGGTGTAGTTGGCTATTTCTGGTAGAGGGCGTAAAAAGATCATCTGATCTAAGGTCATGTCCAAATGATAGTAATTACCCTTATACGAACCTAATCTTTCTCCTAACTCCGCAGGACTTTCGACGCGACGAGCGATAATTGAATCTTTGATATTTGGTGCGTACTCGGCTAGCTTATTTATTACATTGTCAGCAGTCTGATTCTTAATTTCATCCGTCCAACCAGTACCGTGTAATCCCGTTCCTTCTTTGCCTGCAATCTGGTACGGTGCAAAGAATTCGATCCACAGGGTATGTTTACCTTCTGGAGCGAGGGTAGGATCTAATACGCTGGGAATATCCAGATACATTGAGGGATTGGCATCGGGAATTTGCCCCATCGTAGCTAACGAGTGCGCCTGTTCTACGTGAGCTACCGAATCAGCGATTAGTACAGTACCGATTAAATGTTCGTTACTCTCATCGTGATAAGCAGTAAAGCGAGGTGGTTCGGATAAGGCACAGTCGATTTTGAGAATAGTTTCGTTGTTGTTGGTAATACGACGGTCTACCTTATCTCTTAAATTGGGATCTACAGCACCAGGATCGACAAGCTGTAGGAACAACCTGCGAACATCGATATTAGAAATTACCGCTTTCTTAGCACGATATTCTTTGCCTCCTGCTACCTTAACCCCAACAGCGCGATTATCTTCGACAATTACTTCTTTAACCATTTGTTCGGTTAAAATTTTGCCACCTTTGCTCGTAACTAGTTTAACTAGTGCCTGAACTAATGCTCCAGTACCGCCTTTGGGACGTGCCATACCAGGATGGTGACGCATTGCCAACATCATCAGTCCTGCGGTAATACCCTTTTGAGAAGGGGGTGCGCCAATTTCTGCTGCTAATCTAGCCAGGGGTGCTTTAACCAATTCTGTATCGAAGTACTCGTTGAGCATATCTTCGGGCGCAGTGATCATGGTGCGGATAAAGTTGAGTGCCTTATCTTTAGAGCCAGCGATCGCTAAAATATCGGCAAGATTTTTACCCCTATAGCCCTTGGCAATACCTAAAATAGATTGCGGTGGAGCATTAAAAAATGGCGCGATCGCACTCATCAATTTCGACCAGTAGTTAATAAATTCAACGTATTTATCAGCATCACGTTCGCTGTAGCGGGCGATCGCTGCTTTTGTTTTCTCTAAAGACTGATGTGCTAAAAAATACTTACCGTCTGGTTGCGGACAAAAAGTATGAGGATCGCAGGTAAGATACTCCAAACCGTACTTGTGTAGCTGTAGTTCTTGGATAATTGGGCCGAGAAAAATAAACTCATGGTCGATCGCGCAAAGATTGAACTTAAATCCTGGAGCTTCTGGTATGGCTTCTTCTGTTGTCGCTGCACCCCCAGGAACGGGACGCTTTTCTAATAAAAGTACGCTATAGCCAGCATTTAATAGATATGCTGCACAAACCAGTCCATTGTGACCCGCACCAATAATTATTGCATCATATGCTTCCATTGTATTTATTCTTCCCCGTAAAAAAATGCGCCAACTTAATCTAAATTGAGAATAACAAAATAAGCCGTATCGAGGTAAAGCGTGGCGATGGAAAATGACATTTCTGTTTTAGAGTAAATTAATTTTCTAAATATATCCGTAAAAATTACTAATTACCACAGCATTTTGTGTCTTTTGATAGATGTAATAGAATATTCAAGTTACAACAATAAATACAATATAAACTATTAACTAACCTTTTTTCGTAAAATATTGCTTGGTTTTCATTTAGCTACTAATAATAGGTAGAATCAACAGCCTGCTATGTTCAGCTTAAAAATCGACTTACTATCGTTGAATTAATCCTAATTTGCTATACTTGTTTAAAGTTTTTAAATTTTTATATATGAATTCAGTTATTCAAATAATCGAACCCGAAGGCATTTTAGACAGTACAAAGACAGCCGATTTTCAACGTCAAATCGAGCAATATATCGAAAGTGGTGTGGATACTATATTAATAGACTTTACCAACGTAACTTTTATGGATAGTTCTGGTTTGGGAGCTTTAGTTAAAGCTTTAAAAACTCTTCAGGCTTCTTCTGTGCAGCTATTTTTGTGTTCGATAAATGAGCAAATTAGAATGTTGTTTGAGTTGACCAGCATGGATAAGTTTTTTACTATTTTGTCAAATCGCGAAGAATTTAATCAATATGTGCAGCAGGGAAAAGTTTGATTCAAAGACAAACTAATTTCTATGACTTCTAACGCGAAAAAGTGAGTCGATCTTATCGGCTCACTTTATGTTTACGGAGATCTTTTATAGCTAACGAACGATAGACTGCTTTGGGCTAAAATTTTGCCTTGAAAACAAAGCGCGTTCACTCCGTCAATCGCAGCAAACCCAACATCTAGCTAGAATGTAGTTTGCTGGCAAGATCGTTAATTAAACAAATTCCACTGTGTTGTTGCTGCCGTTGTCAACAATATCGTCCATACTCAAACCACTATCGCTGATAGTCAGAGTGTTATCACTACCTTCTAGAACAATTGCACCATTAGCATTATTTTCAAAAGTGCTGCTGCCGATTGAAATCGTATTACCGTCGCCAGCAACTTCCATTCCCCACTCTCCGTTGTCGAAGATTTCAACATCGTTTAATTCAATACTATTAGTATCGCCGAGGATGGTAACACCGTCTCCTTCATTCATATAGACGGCGGATTCATTAACCATGAGTTGATTGTCGGTTCCTGTTATATCGATGGTTAAGCCACTTACACTATTGGAGAAGATAAAGCTGTTGTTAATGGTGGCGTTGTTAGCATCACCATCAATTTCAAAGCCTTGGTCTTCGTTTAATTCAACTTCTACGTTATTCAAAGTAACGGTGTTACTACTGCCCAAGATATCAACACCGTCGTCGCCATTTGCTCGGAATCCAGCGTCAGTTACCTCAATAGTATTGTCGATACCTTGGTAGTCAATGAACAAACCATCCAAGTTACCATCAAACGCGCTGCGATTTTCAATAGTCACGTGGTTGTCACGACCGTCAATCTCGAAGCCCGCTTCCGCATTATCTTCAAAAACACTATTGTTTAAGGTAACACTCTGATTAGCACCTTCGATGTCAAGCCCATCGTCACCGTTTTCGCGAAATGAGCTAGAAGTAAAGGCAAACGTACTATCTGTAGAAGTCTTATCATCACCAAAACCATCTCCGCCATTATCGCCAAACAGACTATTAATGCCAGTAATAGTGTTATCGCTACCATCAACTTCTACACCATCTTCAGCATTACCAGTAGAAGAAGCACTTTCTAAATTGAAAATGTTTCCATTTCCAAAGACATCGATACCGTCGTCGGTGTTATCAAAGAAGGCAGAGTCATTGATATTGAAAGTGTTACCCAGACCAGTACGAGGAATAACTAAACCATCTTGGTTGCCTTCAAATTCACTGAGGTTTATGTTGAAGTAGTTGCTTGTACCGTCTACGCCAAGACCTCCAGCTTCTTCGTTGAAGGCTGCTTCTACTCGAAATAGATCGACGTAATTGTTATCGCCAAAAACATCGATGCCATCATCGCCATTATTGTTAAAAGAAGATTTTTCAATCGATACTGAAGCGTCGCTTACAGAACCACGAATTTCAAAACCGTCGTCTCCGTTTTCTACAGCTTCAACTTCAAAAAATTCGACATTAACATCGTCTTCTAAAACGGCAATGCCGTCTCCTGTAAAATTGTCGATGATTTCTGTTTCTAAAGTAGTATCAGAAGTAATTTCTAAACCGTTTCCATCCATATCCATTACTTCAGCAGTCATATTTGTATCTTCATTCATGTCAATCATTCTCCTTATTGTTTGTATTTGTTGTTGTATTTACTGAGATAATTCACGAATAAAACGCGAAATGGCGAGAAAGACTTACCCACCCCATCTAGGACAAGTGCGAAGGTGTATCTTTTATGACGCGATCGCACCTCAGACAAAAATTACGATTAATGTAAAATACAGTTGGTAGGATAAAAAGATATTAATAGTAAAACCAATTAACAAACATGGCATTTATAATTTGCTTCTACAAAATGCTGCAAATTACAATATGGCAGATAAAAGCTAGCAACAAATAGAACTTTTTTACTAGCTACAGAAAAATGGTTTTAATATCGATTTTTGAATTGATAAACTAAGAGATCAGCTACATTTTTTATGTTTACTATTAAACAGAGCTATCTCTGAATTTATAATTACCTACTTATTAGTTTTTCGCTTTTCAACACTTTCATCTTATAAAAATGGATAGGATTTACAACTAAGATTAGATTAAACTTTGAATAAGTGTATTGGGCAATACTTACCGTAGTCGTAAATAACTAGATTGCAAACCAAAAAAATAGCCGAAAAACAGCTTTTAAACATTTATAGTAAATAGTTTTTCTTTAACTAATAAATAATAGCTTGTACAATATTTTGCTCTTTGCACGTAATTTAATGCTGTGGGGCTATAAGCTAAATATAAATAGATTTAAGAATAATTAAATGGATATTTTATATAATAAAATACCAGGTATTTTTGGTCGGTCGAGGTTATGGTTAAATAATTTTTTCTTAACCAAATATAATTTCTACAATATTACAATGTATAGTGCAAGAGTCAGGAAACTGGCAATCTTTTATTTACAAAGGTTTTAATCTTCGATTACTTATCAAAATACAAAAGCAAAAAAAAATTGTTACAAATATCTCTACCGAAAGTAATAATTCGAGCGTAAAAAAGTGTGATAAAATCTTTAAATAAATAGATATCTAACTTGTTCCGACGCGACTCGAAGTTGGTCGATCGCGCTTAGTCTAGTCTTTCAATCGCACTTGATAAAGCATTCATGGTAAATTGAATTTGAGCTTCGGTGTGCAGACAGGTGACAAAGAAGCGTAATCGTGCAGCATCGTAAGGTACAGAAGGATATACCATCGGGTTAACATTGATTCCTTGTTGTTGCAAAAGTTGAGACAGGCGCACTGCTTTATTAGGTTCTCCGACAATAATTGGGATTACGGGAGAGTCGGCATTCTTGCCAGTATTAAAACCTTTACTCTTTGCAAGACTCAGACAGAATTTAGCTCTACTTTGTAATTTAATAGCACGTTCTGGTTCGGATTTTAGTAGTGCGATCGCAGCTAAAGCAGAGGCGGTATTAGCAGGAGACATCCCGACGCTAAAGACAAAGCCAGGGGCGGTATATTTTAAGTATTGGATTAATTCACTACAGCCAGCAATATACCCCCCACAGCTAGCAAAAGATTTACTGAGAGTTCCCATCCACAGATCTACGTCGGTAGGCTGCAAGTCAAAGTGTTCTCTAATTCCGCCACCAGATAAACCCAGAACACCAATAGAATGAGCTTCATCTACTAGTAAGAAAGTCTGATAGTGCTGTTTCAACTCTACTATTTCGGGTAAAGGTGCGAGATCGCCATCGGTGCTGTAAATACCTTCAACCGCGATTAAAACTTTTTGATATTTAGTTCTTTCTCGTTCTAAAATTGCTTCTAGAGCCTGAGTGTCGTTATGAGGAAAATCAATTACTGTCGCCCCAGATAGATTACAGCCTTCTCTAATACTGTTGTGACTGAGGGCATCGCAGATAATTAAATCCTTGTCGCCAAAAAGATGCCCGATCGTACTAACGTTAGTAGCATGACCACCTACGTAAATAATGGCATCTTCCGTACCGATAAAGTTAGCGATCGCTCTTTCTAATTCTAAGTGTATCGGGCGTTCCCCTGAAAGTACGCGACTAGCAGAAACAGAAGTTCCGTATTGCGCGATCGCTCTTTGGGTAGCTTCAATTACTTTTGGATCTCCAGACATTCCGATGTAGTTGTAGCTGGAGTAATTAATTAATTCACGCTCGCCTGTTTGAATTGTATCTTTGGCAATTCCCTGATGCAGACTGAAGAAAGGATTACCCAGTTGTTCTACTCGTTCTAAGTCTTTTTTGAGATTAATGTATTCGGGAGTAAGTTTAAACTGGGTAAACTCAGGTTCGATTTTGACGGGAGTACGTTTGGTAGTAGGAGTTGAATGCGATTTTGTTTTGTTGGGCTTGTTCTCAGAACTTATTTGGGAAACATCAGGAGTGGGTACTGATTTTGGCTGGCTTACTTTTACCTGTGCAATAATTTCTTCAGTCAGTTCACCAGCAATGTATTCGGTCAATAGTTCTACGGTAGGATAATCGAAAGCTGCCGTTAGAGATACGGCATCTCCCAAACTAGCCTGTAGACTATTTTTAAACTCTACCGCCATTAAAGAATCCATACCAAGATCGGCGAACTTTTCTTGAGTGTCGATATCTTCTGAATCGTCAAAGCCCAGAGCCTTGGCTATTTGTTCGCGAATATGGGACTGTAGCACTTCGTAGCGATCGCTTTTAGGAGTTTGTGCTAGCTGCTGTAGAAAAGAGGTTGAGGCTGGTTTGGTTGCAGTTTGGGGCTGTAATTTAGAAAAGAAAAGATTGTTAGGCTGTTGACGTAAGAAAGTTGTCCAGTTTACGGGAAAGACAATAGTTTGAGTTGTTTGTTGCTGTAGTAACTGTTTTAATACTTTTAATCCTTGCTTCGGCGCGATCGCTTTTAATCCTTGTTGAGTTAGGTTTTGCTGCTGCACAGAAGTCAGACGGCTAGCCATACCCACTTCATCCCAGATACTCCAGTTAATGCTCGTTCCTGGTAAGCCTAAACTACGACGATAACTCATTAGGTTATCCATAAAAGCGTTGGCTGCTGCATAATTACTCTGTCCTGCTGCACCAAATACCGAGACGACAGAAGAGAAGCAGACGAACCAATCTAGAGGTAGTTTTTCGCTAAGTAGATGTAAATTCCATGCACCTGTTATTTTTGGCTGTAGAACTTTTTCAAAACGCTCCCAGGATAGAGTTTTTAGCAAACCATCATCGAGTATTCCTGCTGCGTAAATTATGCCCCTGATTGGGGACGGGGGGACGGGGGGACTTGGAGACTTGGAGACTTGGGGATTAGGAGATAGATTTGTTAAAGATTTTTCTAATGCTTCGTAATCGGTAATGTCGGCTTGAATAACGTTAACCGCAACGCCCTGTTGTTCTAACTTATCGATCGCGCCTCTTGCAGATTCTGAAGGTTGGCTTCTACCGAGTAAAATTAAACTTTTTGCCCCTTCTTCGGCTAGCCAGTTTGCAACCTGCAAGCCCAATGCGCCCAAACCGCCAGTAATTAGATAGCTACCGTTTGGTCGAACAATGCGATTGCTTTTTGGTAACGAGATGACAACTTTACCGATATGCTTGGCTTGTGCCATATAGCGAAAGGCATTATCCGCCTGCTGGATTGGAAAAACTTTGTGAGGTAAAGGCTGTAACTCTCTATTAACAAACTGCTGTCGTAGTTCGGCAAATAATTTAGCAATTAAATCTGGATCGCTATTAGAAACTTCTAGTAGATCGAAAGGAAAATAACTAACGTCTTCTCGTTTTTCTCTTACCTGTTCGCTATTCCAAATACCTACCTTACCAATTTCGACGAATCTACCCCCTGGGGCGAGAATCTCTAAATTTTTAGGAATAAAATCACCGTTAAGGCTATTAAGAATTACATCTACACCTTTGCTATCCGTTAGCTGCATTACCTCTTCGGCAAAATCGAGGGTGCGAGAGTTCATTACATATTTAACCCCCGAAGCCTTGAGAAAATCCCACTTACCTACCGAAGCAGTAGCGTAAACTTCTGCCCCCGCCTGTTGCGCTAACTGTACCGCTGCTTGTCCTACTCCACCAGCAGCAGCATGAATGAGAATTTTATTGCCTGGTTGGATCTTCGCTAGATAGTGTAGTCCGTAATAAGCAGTTAAAAAAGTAGTCGGGATAGTCGCAGCTTCGGCATAGTTCAGATGTTCTGGTTTGGCGATCGCAAATTTAGCGTTGACCGTAACATGACTACTCAAGCTACCTACCGCCTGTGCAGCAATTACCTCATCTCCTACTTTAAAATTAGTAACCTCTGCACCCACTGCTACTACAACCCCCGCGCATTCACCGCCAAAGGGTACTTCTGTCGAGTCAGCAAATCCCATTGCTTGCAGATACTCTTTTAATACTCCTAAAGCATTTAAGACATCGCGGAAGTTTACCCCACTGGCTGCTACTTCAATTTCAATTTCTCCCGTCTGAGGCGATTTACGTTTCAATGGGGCGAGAGTTAAATTATCTAAAGTACCGTAATCTGATAGCTGTAGTCGGAAAGGATTATTCAGAGTATTGCCTTTGCGCGTTAGTCGTGCCACATATCTTTTACCGTCGTGATGTGCCACTTGGGTTTCGCCATCTGGGTACTGTAATTCTCGTAATAAATGCTGTATAGAATCGGTATGGTTAGGGCGATCGCGATCGATTAAACTACAGTTTAGGTTGGGGTATTCCTGCATAATGGTTCTGCCTAATCCCCATACCCCCGATAAATTTTTAACCGACTTGTATTGAGTTTGTTCGGTAACTATAGTTAGTTGAGTCGGCTTGAGATTTGCCTGGGCTAAAGACTGCATCAAATAGAAAACAGATTGGCAGTCTGTAATAGCTTCTCTGTTAGTAGCAAAATAAACGATCTTTAAATTAGAAGCCAAATTACAGCTAATATCCCATAGCTGCTGAAAATCTTCGGCACAATTGCAATTTATATATTCTCGATTTAATTCAGTCTCAACTATCCCAGAATTCAAAGATATTAAAGTGCCAGACAGACTATCTGCTAACTGCTGCGTTCGCTCGTTTGATTCAGCAAATACGATCCAGGTATCGTTACGGCGATCGATATTTGTAGTTTCTAAATCCTTTTGTTCCCAGACAACTTCATACAGGCAGTCATCAATGTTATCTATTTTGGCTGCGGGAATATCGAATAGTTTTCTTAAAGACTCTAAGCTGAGATACTGTAGCGATAAATTAGTTATTTTTGCTACTACTGCACCGTTATCGTCGTATAAAGATAAATCAGCTTGGATCTGAAGATCGTTTTGAGTCGGTTTGAGAGTTACATGACTCCAAAGACTATTACTACCTGATTTCGCCAGTACTAAAGACTCGATACTTACAGGCAAATAAACTCCCGACGAAGAATCTGTTACTGTGCCAATAAGTTGCAGACAGGCATCTAGTAATGCAGGATGAAGCTGGTAATCATTTGCTGTTTCAATTATATCTGGTAGCTGGATATAGCCTAAAGCTTCTCCTTCTCCCTGCCATATTTGTTTAATTCCTTGAAAACTTACGCCGTAGTTTAATCCGCGATCGCTTAATATTTGATAATAATCGGCAATTTCTAACGGGTATGGCTGTAATTGAGATTTTAACCGATCTATATCTACACCACCATGTAATTGCGTATCGTCCAACCAAACTTCAACCTGTAGAACAAATTGAGTTGCACTACGGCTAAAAATTTGTATACGGGTTGAATCAGTTTCACGCGAGAGTACCGTTTGAAGTTGAGTTAGTTCATCTTCTAAAATCAAGGGCTGTTTTATGGAAAATTCTTGCAACCGTAAGCTAGAGTCTGGATAGATATATCGCCCTGCTGCTAGTGCTATTTCTAAATAAGCCGTAGCAGGAAAGACTGTTTTTGTTTCTAAACAATGATCCTGTAAATATTTGGGACTATTAGCATCAATTTGACTCGTAAAGCGTATTTCTGAAGTTCCAGCTAATGTAAAGCGATCGCCAAGTAAGGGATGTAGCTGCTGAGTATCTGAATTGTTCTGCGTCCAAAACTTAGCTTTGTCCCACCAATATCGCTGACGCTGAAAAGGATAGGTAGGTAGCTTGACTTGTGAAGTATTAACCCGACTAAACGCTTGCCAGTCGAAATCGATTCCCTGATGATATAGTTGTGCCACGCTGTTTAAAATAACCTGCCAGTCTTCTTGTTTATTTGAAAGGCTAGGAAGTATTATGGGAGTATAAGTATTAGTTGCTATCGACTTGCTAATACTCGAAAGAATCGGCTTTGCGCCAATTTCTAAAAAGATATCGACACCTTCTTGTAATAAAAACTGAAAGCTGTCAGCAAATTTTACTGGCTGAATAATATGTTCTACCCAATAGGTAGGATCGGTAATATCTCCTGCTGCTAACTGCGCGGTAACGTTAGAAACTAAAGATATTTCGGGCTGGCTATAGGTTATTGTTTCTGCTACCTTATGAAAATCTGCCAGCATGGGCTTCATTAAGGGAGAATGAAAAGCATGAGAAACTTCTAAAAGAGTACTAGCAATATCGAGTCGAGCTAATTTGTCCTCGATTATAGTTAGAGTATTGCTTTTTCCTGCAATTACAACGTTCTGACTATTGTTTATAGCTGCAATGCTTACTTCTTGTCTATAAGCTGCAATTAATTCGGCAACTTTTTCCTGACTGCTAAAGATGGCTAACATTCCCCCCGACGAGGGCAATTCTTCCATCAGTTTGCCTCTAATAGCCACCAGCTTCAAAGCGTCTGATAAACTAAAAACTTTAGCAACACAGGCTGCAACATATTCCCCAATACTATGCCCCGCAACATAATCGGGCTTGACTCCCCAAGATAGCCATAGCTGCGCCAAGGCATATTCTAAAGAGAAAATAGCAGGTTGAGTATAAATCGTGCGATTAATTTCATTAGGTGATTCAAAAATTTCTAATAAAGGTTTATCTAAATACGCCGTTAGAATCTCTGCACAACGATCTAAAGCCTGACGGAAAACTGGCTGAGTCTCGTATAGCTGCTGTCCCATCCCGACATATTGCGAACCCTGTCCTGTAAACAGCCAGCACTGTTTCGAGGTATCTTTCACGCTACTTTTTAATCCAACAATCTCTTCGCCAGATATAAATGCGGTTAGTTGTTTTTGTAGCTGCTGAGTTGTTTTGCCAATGCAGGTTAAGCGATGATTGAAATGAGTACGCTGTTTCTGAGATGCTGTACAAATTTCTGTAAGGCTTCGATCCGTATCGCTAATCAAATCTAAATAGTCTTGCGCTAACTCCCGCAGTGCAGATTTACTCTTAGCCGAAACCGTTAACAACTCTAAACTAATCTCCCCGTCTTTTCCCGTCTCCTTGTCCCCCCGATATGCGGACAAGTCCTTTGTCTCCGTCCCCAAGTCTCCCATCACAATATGAGCATTTGTACCCCCAAAGCCAAAAGAATTAACCCCCGCGATCTTGTGCTTGTCTTCCCAAGGTGTTAACTCGGTAACTACCTCAAGGTTCAAATTTTCAAAAGCGATCGCACAATTTGGAGTATGAAAATGCAGACTCGGAGGAATCTGCTGGTGCTTGAGTGCTAGTGCTACCTTAATAATTCCTGCAATACCCGCTGCGGTTTCAGTATGACCGATATTAGTTTTTACCGAACCGATCCGACAATTATTACCTGGCTGACGATTTTTACCTAAAACTGCTCCCAAAGCATTGGCTTCAATCGGATCGCCTACCTTAGTTCCCGTACCGTGCGCCTCAACATAATTTACTTCTAAGGGATCGAGATCGATACGACT
The DNA here is from genome assembly GCA_965214815.1 of Waterburya sp. GTDB lineage: Bacteria > Cyanobacteriota > Cyanobacteriia > Cyanobacteriales > Xenococcaceae > Waterburya. The sequence continues at coordinate 3,381,014 of CBDCCL010000002.1, read as the reverse complement.
ATAAGCCTCCCGTAAAACTGCCTCCTGTGCTATTGGATTTGGTGCAGCCATTCCCTTACTCAAACCATCTTGATTTACCGCACTACTTAAAATTACGCCATAAATATCATCCCCGTCCGCTTGTGCTTGAGAAACAGGTTTTAATAATACTAAACCCGCACCTTCTCCCCTAACATAACCATCAGCGCGATCGTCAAAACTCTTGCAGCGTCCATCACCCGACATAAAGCCACCCTTACTAAAGCCCACCATAATTGTCGGCAACAGCAGCATATTTACCCCACCAGCTAGGGCTAGATCCGATTCACCCGTCCAAATGCTCTGACAAGCCAAATGTACCGCCACCAACGAAGAAGAACAAGCCGTATCTACCGCCAGACTTGGACCCTTAAGATCGAAAATATAAGAAATACGATTAGCAGCAATACAGTTACCCGTCCCCGTAGTCGCGTAAGGTTCACTTACGGGCTGCTGCCACATCATAATAGAATAGTCGTGTGTACCGATGCCGATAAAGACACCCGTTTTACTCCCTTTAAGTTCTTCGGGAATTTGTCCTGCATCTTCCAAAGTTTCCCAAGCGACTTCTAACAACAAACGTTGTTGCGGGTCCATTGTCACTGCTTCTTTGGGCGCGATACCAAAAAACTGCGGGTCAAAGCGATCGATATCTTCGAGAAAACCACCCCAACGGGTATTAGCCTTTCCAGGCTTGCTTTTATCGCGATCGTAATAAGAATCAGCGTCCCACCTAGATTGGGGAATTTCCGACACCCCATCTACGCCATCTCGAATCATCGACCAAAAAGCTTGAGGATTATTTGCACCAGGAAAACGACAGCCAATACCAATAATTGCAATAGGTTCTAGTTGCATAGCGATCGCTCTTTGGATCTAAAACTAACTAATCGTGTAGATTAGCACATCTGTACGCTGCTGCAAGCCATTTCATTTATCATTTATCATTTATCAGCCTTAATATTCGCTCGTTCAATAATCAATGTTTTAAATTTCTTCTTCTGACTGTCGTAAAACTAATATTTCATCTCTGATGCGATCGAGGCGATCGATAATTTCTCTTCGACGCTGATGGTCTTTAATATGAACTAAGACACTAGACCAAGCCCGAAGTTGAGCTTCTTTTAACTCAAGTTCAGTAGTAGATTCTAAAGCGGATTCTAAATTTTTTATCGTCAGTTTTTCAGAGGAATCATTTTGTACTAATGCAGCCCATTGTTCTGCCATTTTATAAGACTCGATCGCTGAAACTTTGTCTCCCATAAATAACAGTTCATCCAACCCTTTAGAAGTCCAGACTGCGACAGCTTCTTGTGATATCGGTTCTATAGTATCTAAAACCTGCTGCATTAAAGCGATCGTAGTTTCTGGATCGCCAGCATACATAGAATTGGCGATCGAAAGTTTCAAATGCGCCCCAGTAAAGCGAGGATCGATATGGGCTATAGTTTCAAAATAATTAGGAACTAACTTGTAGCCAATAGTATCTCTAGCGTCTTTATCGCCAAAATACTGAACGAAATTTAGATAAGACAAATCGGCTTTTAAATTACTAAATCCCAGACTTGGCGATCGCTTTTGCCAATCGAGGGATTTTGCTTCTTCTTGTTCTTGAAGTAAATAATTAGCTCGATCTAATTTTTGTACCGATCTTTTATACTCCTGACTCTGTAAAACTACTATTCCTGCCAAGCAGATGAAGGGTAAAAATGTAGCTAATAGTTGGTTAATTTTACCTATTTTTGTCGAGAGCATAAAGCGATAAATAATAAAACTCAGTGTATTTTCTTACAAGAATATACTTATAGTATCTATTACTTCAAAACACATCAACCGAGCTTTTGTTGTGAGCCACACTTTAATTATTTGTCAGAGGTATTGCTTTGTAATACGTCATGGGGATTTACAGCTAATTTTGAGATACATCTAATGATTCTCAGTTCATCAAAACTTTACCAATGGTTTATAAAAATTAAATTTAATTTGACTATCGGGCGATCGCCTAACAATTAAAAGGTCTATATTTCCTGAGAGATTCATCATATTTGTTTACAATTAATAAGTCTTGTCCGTCATATAAACAATTTATTATTTATCTCTAATGACTTTGATTCGAGTCCCAAAATCGTGGGAAATATCGGAAAACAACATTACTTCTCCCAGACTTTATTACAATCGCCGTAGCTTTATCAAAACTCTTATCGGTGCTGGTATCGGTGCTAGTTTGTTACCCCTGGCTGGATGTCAATCGAGTGGAATCGGAAAATCTGCTTCTGAGTCTGCTTTAGAAAAAAGTATCGATCTGCCAGAAATAGAGTCATTTTCTAAAAATCCTAATTTTCGTTCCGTAGGTCGTCCCGTTACAGAAGAAAAAGTTGCTGCACAATATAATAATTTTTATGAATACGGTGGTAATAAAAGAATTTGGTTAGATGCCCAAGATCTACCTACAGAAAACTGGAAGGTTGAAGTAGGTGGCTTGGTAAAGAATCCTCGTACCTACGACCTCGACGATTTAAAACAGAAATTTCCTTTAGAAGAAAGAATCTATCGGTTTCGCTGTGTAGAAGCCTGGTCGATGGTGTTACCTTGGTTGGGCTTTCCCATGAAAGCTTTATTAGAAGATGTCGAACCAACTTCTAAAGCCAAATACGTCCGCTTTACCTCCTTTTACGATCCAGAAATTACTACGGGTCCAGCTTTCCATATCGGTTCGTTACCCTGGCCCTATACTGAAGGATTGACAATCGAAGAAATGGCTAACGACCTGGCATTTTTTGCTGTAGGTATTTACGGTCACGAACTGCCTAAACAGCATGGCGCACCGCTACGAATGGTTACTCCCTGGAAATATGGCTTTAAGGGAGCAAAATCAATTGTCAAGATTGAGTTTACCGCCGAACAGCCAGCAACCTATTGGAATACGCTCGATCCTAATGAGTATAAGTTTGAAGCCAATGTCGAGCCTAATGTACCTCATCCACGATGGTCACAAGCGACAGAAAAGTTTATTAGCAATGGACCTGGCTTGTCTTGGGAAATTAAAGAAACTCTACCCTATAACGGTTATGGTGACTATGTAGCCGATCTGTACGGCTAAAACTATAAAAGCGGTGCAAAAACGGTAATTTTGCATCGCTACAGCGGGCTAAAAGCTAATAGCTGACCTAACCGATCGATCTACCTAACCCAAACTGACATTAAATTACAATTGCCATTTGGCACAAATCGATCTAAAACTAGTCTAGATTTGAAGACATCTTGAATTATAAGCAGGGTTGTCTTTCGGCAGGATAGATACTAGTAGCTAGATATTTTAAGTAGTAATGAAAAGATCGATTATAACTTTAGGTTTGAGTTTAAGCGTAGTCGCGATCGCTTCTTTAACGGCGCATTCGCGCCAACGTCCCGAAGGGACGTTGCACTCTAAAAGAGTGCTGTGTCGCTCATGGGGGAAACCCCCAAGACCGCGCTACATCGCCTCTTTGGGACAAGCTGCTAATGCTCCTTTACAGGAAATATCCCCCGAAAGATTAAAGTATGTCGGTTTGGATGGCAAACTAGGTAGCGATGTTAACTTAGAACCATGTACTATAGAATTAGAGCAAAGCGACTGTAGCGATCTACTTAATACACAATGGGATGAATCCCAGCGTCAGGCTTTAATTCAGGCGGTCGATCGCAGTCTTTATTATTTGAGTACGCCAAAAGCCAGGCGAACCTATCGCCAGCAGAGTAAGGAATTTGGTATAGAGCGAGTCAGGCGATCGCTTGTTAGATTTAAAGACCTATTGTTAACTACCGATTCTCCCGCAGCATTAGAACGGGCGGTAAAAGATGAGTTTGTCTTCTATCAATCTGTGGGCAACGATGGACGAGGTAGAGTAGAGTTTACTGGTTATTTCGAGCCTACCTATACTGCAAGTCGAGTTCGTACTGACAAATATCGCTATCCTCTCTATCGTAAACCTCCTGGCTTTAAGCGTTGGTCTTCTCCTCATCCCACACGCGCTCAACTAGAAGGCAAAGACGGATTAGCTAATAAAAGCTTGTTAAAAGGACACGAACTAGTTTGGTTGAGCGATCGCCTGGAAGCATTTTTAGTTCAGGTACAGGGTTCGGCAAAATTAAAGATGACTGATGGCACTACCATGAGCGTCGGCTATGGCGGTACGACGGATTATCCTTATATCAGCATTGGTGGTGAGTTAGTTAAAGATGGTGTGTTTACCAAAGATGAGTTGAGTTTGCCCAAACTACTCGACTATTTCGCAGCCAACCCAAAACAGCTAGATAAGTATCTTCCGCGCAACAACCGTTTTATTTTCTTCCGCGAAACTCATGGTAAGCCTCCTACTGGTAGTTTGGGCGTTCCCGTAACGGGCGATCGCTCTATTGCTACCGACAAGTCTCTCATGCCTCCTGGGGGATTAGCTTTAATTGTTGCTCCTATCCCCGATCTCGAACCTACAGGAGAAATTGATACTAGGGTAGTCAGTCGCTACGTACTAGATCAAGATACGGGAAGCGCGATTAAAGGTGCGGGAAGGGTAGATGTCTTTCTGGGTAGTGGTCAGCTAGCAGGCGATCGAGCAGGAAGATTAAACGGCAGCGGTAATTTGTTTTATTTATTGCTGAAAGAATAAAAAATGCCTACCATCTTTGAACCTATTGTGCCTCTATCAATAAGTATATGTCTGCGTAACTAGGTAGCTACGGAAAACTAAATTGCGATTACCCTTCTTGCTCAATAACCTTATGCGAAGCGGAGGGCGCGTGTCTCAAAATTTTTCTTTGGCAAAGATCGCAATTGTTATAAAAATCCTCTTTATTTTCATAAAGAGGTGAGGTGTGTTACTAACTGGATATCCATTGAAGTTTCTGCACTTTTATACTATAGGCAATAAGATGAGTTGCTCATAGCCGATAATATATGCAAATTTTTTCGATGATGCCTCTAATATTCCAGCTTGGGCGAAACAGAAAGATAACGAAATCAGATATTTATTGAGGCATAATCTTCAAAGAATTACGACCTATACGGCTGATAATTCTTGTTCTGCTGGATGAGCATCTTCATCGTGAGCGTGACCGACTGTAGAAGGATCTTCTAAGCCGACATCTCGACAATGAGGTTCGATACCTAAGCCGTTTCGAGGATAGTCTGCACAAATTTCTCTGTATTCAGCAACTGCATCATCGAGTTCTTGACGACTCAAAGAGTTCAAGTAGCCACATTGACCGATCTCACCTTTGGGTAAGGGAGCAGCTAAATTACCGCCACGCTTTTCGATAATTTTTACTTGAGATTGCCATAGGGTGTCTGTTTTGTGCATAATATCATGCCAGAGACTCAACCCGAAAGAGCTAATCAAACGCATGATTCTGTGGAATTGGTCTTCACTAATCCAGTTTAGACGGTAGCCTAAATAAGCTCCAAAGCCCATACCGATAGATACTGCGTGTCCGTGTAGTAAACCAGCTTCGATCTCGAATCCAGGAGACCAGGTATGACCATAAGCATGAGGACGACATTGATGAGTTTCATACATATTGTCGTATTCAGCAGCTACATAGCTTCTTAATGCAGCACCCAAAATCTTTTGCGACAGGTCGTTGATTTCATCTTCGGGCTGACAGTCGAAAGTACCAAAACGAGTTTCAATTAGTCTTGGACCTGCCTGTTCCATATACTCAAATAGCTCTGCATCTTTAGTTACAGCCATTTTAATAATCTCAATAATGCCGTGACGCAGCCAACCTTCTTTCAACGTTTTGAAAAAATAGCGATCGGTAATGGACATAGCTGGTGGATGATAAGCACCAAATAGATTCTTATAGCCAAAGCCATCACAACAGGTTCGAGGAGAAGGTCCTGCATCTATACCCGCAACAATTGATGTAGACAGCATAACATAAGGTGTATTACGATGGTACAAAGCACAGGCAAGTCCGCCAGTATCAGCAAGCACGCCACCACCAACGATCAAGACAGGTTCGTTACGAGAGACTCCCAAACGCTTGAAGTCACCGAGCATTTTTTCTACGGTGTAGATACCTTTATCTACTTCCATTGCTCGATATACTAATTTTTCTAGCTTAATGTTGTGATAGTCGAAGTAGTGTTCGATCTGTTCGCCAAAGAAACGCTCTACGTTCTGGTCTACCAAACAAACGCAGCGTCCGTGAGAAATATAGGTATCTCTTAAAAGCAACTGTTCTGGATCTAAAGAATTATCAATTACTCTAATTGAGGTAAAAGTACTAGATCGAACTACTGCTTCAATATTTTGGTCGTCAGCAGTGCTTTCTACGTAGCCACGACTCTCGCGATAATTAGACGTAGGATATACTGCGTGAGGATTTTCTTTGACTAAACGTTCTGCCAAATCTTGATAAAACTCTTTATCTTTACTATATAAGAGGCGATCTAGTAGCTTAGTTTTACCTAGCTCTGTAGAATGAATTTTATTAGCGAATGCGTACCACTCGGCTCCTACAGTTTCGTCAAATGCCAAGATTAGCTCTGCCAGAAGACCGAAGAAATTGCTGAGAGAGAGGTTAAGACAGCTTCGTAGTTTACGACAGGCTGACAAACCTTTTACTGCTCCTGCCTTGGCAAACTCTTCGCCTAATTCTTTGGCAAAGGCTGGACTGTCAATTAATGAAAGCAGTAAACTTCTAAATTGTTCGCTACAACATATAGCTTCTACGGCGTTTTCTAAATTTTCATACGCCAGAGGCTCACAGTCGTGCGCAGAGATAAAAGCCTTAACTGCCGAGGTAGTCTTTGTCATTATTTATGTCCGAAAGAAACGGTATGTGCAAGATGATTGAGGGTCGTGTAACTCCCTGCTTAAACTAAATTAACATAACTGCTTGAAAAAATTAAGAAAATATTACAAAAAGCTTTTTCAGAGAGTTATGCTAGCAGAATACACAACTTCGATGCTTTTTTTATCTACTGCGAATTTCCTTTATTTACAAATTGAGACAAAAAAACTCTGTGAAACTACTAAAAAAACAAAGCAGCACAAATTAGGCTAGATAGCCATACAGAAGATTATTTGATGAATATAAAGGAAAATTCTTAGTGAGGATAAAACATCTGTCTTAATAGTAACCAAAAATTGCAGATTACTGGAATTATTATCGCTATATTAGACTATATTATTCTAGCAGATCGCTTGTACTGCCGAGTTTTATTGCTCTACAGACGATAAGCAGCAACTATAAAATTATTATAAAGATTGACTCTAAAGCTATCTTCAATCTTAGTAAACAAATTTAACTTACTAGATTGCGTTAATACTGCATCGTGTAATTAATTACAGATCGTTAGTTTGAGTTAAGAGTACTTCGTCTTAAACAGATTCCACTGGCGTTAGCTTAGTTAACATCCAACTTAACAAACTCATACTTATCTGCGCTTTGCTCTGACTCAGCAATGTAGGCTAGCTGTACCTTACCTAAACGATCGCCCTGTTGAAAACGAAACTTGCCTGTTGCGCCATTAATCCAGAAATCAGACTTGGTTAGGACTGACTGTAATTGGGCGCGACTACTAGAGCTTTCTAATCCTTGTGCTATGGCCTTGGTAGCATCATATGCCATAGCGGTGCGCCAATTAACTTTCCCGCCCCAAAGCTCTTTGCCAGTTTGCGAAAAACTACTATGAAAAATGGTTTCAGGTAGCCAGGGAGTCGATAAAACCATTCCCGTGACTGCTTCAGCACCTCTTTCAATGGTTTCAAAAGTGTAGAGATAATGATTTGCGAGTAGAGGTAAACGTTGTTGATTGACTTGCGCTACGGCAATTGCCATGTCAATTTTACTTACGGAGGGAGAGAGCAAAATCCCATCCGCATTTAGGGCGATCGCTTCTTCTACTATCGGCGCGGGATTGAAGTTGGCTCTTGCAAAATTACAGTCGATAGGTAGAATTTGACCACCATTTGCGGTAACTTCCGTAGTGAATTCTCGGGCAAAAGAACTACTATCAGAACTACTAGAATCAAAACAGACAGCGATTTGCTTAAAAGAGCTATTTATGGCATAATTTGAAAGATTCTTTGCTAAAACAGAAATGCTAGGGGTAGTTCGCATAATATAGCTATCAATACCAGATACTTTGGAACTACTGGTGGGAGAAACCATTACTAATTCTTCCTCTTGATAGATGTCTGAAGCAGCTAGAGAAGCATTGCTATCATTGTGTCCGATGACGGCTAAAACATCGGGATCTGCTGCTAATTTTTGTCCTAGCTGTCGGACTAGTTCGGGATTATCATCATCGCTGACAATCTGGATTAAAAGTAACTTTCCGTTAATCCCTCCCTGTCGATTAATTTCGGTTTGAGCCTGAGCCACACCACGTAGAATTTCCCAGGCAATTTCAGACTTGTTGCCTAAAGGTACACTTACAGCCACTTTTACGTTGGCAACAGCGATCGCCGAGACATTATTCAAATAAATTAAAGCTTCAGGATTATTCTTTTCAACTTTTAGAGCTTCTTGAAATTTATTTTTTGCCTTAGTATATTTGCACTCAGCAAAAGCTGCCGTACCCTCATATAAAATAGCTTTTTTAGAAGTTTCAGGATAGCTATATTGTTTAGTTAATAGCTTTTCTCCCAGACTCATTCGTGGTAAGTCGCTGTTAAGAACGTTAGCGCAAGAATTAGTTAAACTAACATCTTTTTGAGGGGTAATAGGTCGAGAATCTTTGTCTGGTGTTAAAATTTTAATTAGTAACAATAATAAAGGTATTGCTAACAACCATAAGCTCTTTTTTGAAAAAATCGACCAATTAAATTTATTCTGCCTTTTTTCGCTTTCAAATTCAGTATTTAACTGTTGATATATGGGTGATTTTTCAATCAATAAAATTAAGTCTTGATAAGAATCATCGTCGGAATGCTGGTTTCCATCGGCTATAGCGTGTTGTGCTTGATGTGTAATTCTATTCTCGCTCTTAGCAAATACTTGTAAACACTGTTGCTCGATCGCTTTGACCTGACGGGTTGATAAACCCAGTTCGCTTTGTGAATTTTCCAGATAAATTCGCTCCACTTCTGTAAGTTTACAGCTAGTTTTTTTTAGTAAACTAAATAGATCCTTGCCATATAATAACTTTCTAATCAGCAAGGTTAGATCGTCTTTTTTGAACTCTTTAATCAAGCGACTTCGTACAATGCGCTCGACAGTAATTGCTTCAGTCCCTCTGATAATCTTTTGGGGAAATTCCAAGATATATTCTAGAAGCTTTTTTGTTAGCAAAGGTTGCCCTTTAGTCCACTTGATAACTAACTGAAAAACTAATTTAGGATTATCGGCTCGATCTAGCAATTGCATTTGCTCGATAAAATTGTCTGAAGATTTTAATAGCGTTTGAGAATATAAATCTTGTTTCATATAATTCCGCTTAATATTTTTTTATACTTATATTTATATCGGAAATTACTTAGATTTATACATTTTTTATTAAAGTTATCGAAATCTTTACTCTTTAATCGAAGCGTTTAAAGATTATAGCTAGATGCCTGTAAACGAAACATCTGGGCATATAAACCATCACTCATCATCAATTCTTGGTGAGAGCCGACTTCAATAATCTGGCTGTCTTGTAAAACTACAATGCGATCGGCTAACTGTACGGTAGAAAAACGATGACTGACAAAAAAAGTCATTTTCCCAGCAGTCAAGGCGCGGAACTTTTCAAACAATTCATATTCAGCGATCGCATCGAGGGCAGCAGTCGGTTCATCTAAAATTAAAATTGGGGCATCAGTCATAAAGGCTCTTGCCATACCGATTTTTTGCCATTGTCCTCCCGAAAGATCTACCCCATCCTTAAACATTTTTCCCAAACGGGTTTGATAGCCTTGGCTGAGGGTTTCCACTACCCGATCCGCTCCCGAATCTGAGGCTGCTTGCTCGATACGCAGTTGGTTTTCTCTTTCTTTTAAATTACCAAAGCCAATATTATCCCCAGCACTAAGCTGATAGCGGGCAAAGTCTTGATTTAATACCCCGATATTGGTGTGTAGCTGAGATAACTTAATTTCTGGTAGAGGAATACCATCGATAGTAATTACGCCCGAATCAACATCATACAGTCTGGTAAGTAACTTTAAAAAAGTAGTTTTTCCCGCACCGTTTAACCCAACTAAAGCAATACTTTCTCCAGGGTTAATATGTAGATTGAGGTTGCGTAAAGTAGGTTTGGTTGCTCCTGGATAGGTAAAGGTAACATTTTTGAATGATAGTCCTCGTTTTATTGGTTGAGGAAAAGCCTGGGGACGAGATGAATTAACTACCTCTGGCTTGAGATCTAAAAAGTCGAAATATTGAGAAACATAAAGATTAGATTCGTATATTCTCGCCAAATTTTCGAGGATAGAGGGCAATAGCTGCTGTGCAGAGCTGAATGCTCCCGTATACATGGTAAAGTCGCCTACAGAGATTTCCCCCGCGATTGTTTTAATCAACGTCCAAGCATAGGCAATATAGAAGCCACTATTTACTAAAACTCCCGATAAACCGCGCATTCGGGCGTATTCACTGGCGATCGCTGCCGACTTGTTATTAAAATTGGTCCGAATACCCGACCACTGACCTAAAAGATGCCCACCTAAATTAAAGAGTCGTACTTCCTTGGCAAATTCGGGATTAGTCAATACTTGCTGAATATAGTTAGATACCCGCCCGCTTTCGGTTTCCCTACGAGTCATCCAAAATCGTCTACCAGAGTAAACCACGCTGGTCCAAAATGCGGGCAAGGCGGTAAACACTAATAACGGTATAATTGCAGCATTAAACTGTAATAGTAGTCCCAACAAGCTGACTAAACTAACTCCCTGACCGAATAAATTAGTCAGAGTCTGGATCGTTCTTACAGGATAATTGCTACCGCTATCCTGGGCGCGCGAGAGGGTATCATAAAACTCCGAAGATTCAAAATGAGCTAGATCCAGTTGACTCGACTTTTCTAGTAAGACGTACTTGGTATAGAGCATCAGGCGATCGTTAAAGATCTGCGCTACATAAAGATTAGTCTGATTTAAAACTGCTTGTAGTAGACTGACTCCAAACCGCATCAAAACTAAAATAATCAAGGGTCGCCAGATAAAATCGGCGTTGCCCCAATTAGCAATTACCATATCGACTATGGCTTTATCGATCAGCAGCATCAACGCAGGAGTCGTAGACTGAAACCCCGTTACTGCTAGAGATAAAAACAAATATACTGGGGTAGCTTGCCACACTAAGCGCAGCAGCAAATAAACATTGACCAGGATATCTTTAGGTCTTCTTCTGGAACTCAAATTGCTCTAAACTCTGTTTTGGTTTATTTAATCTAGCCTATTTTTAGTATCTAGTAGAACAAGCGATCGCATTTAGCATTTAGCATTTAGCAAGTTTAATGTTTAATGTTTGATATTCACTGTTAAATGATTCGTTACCCGTGCTAATTCTAATTTCTCCTGCAAAAACCCTAGACTTTAAGACTCCTGCAACAATCGATCGCTTCACGCAGCCAGATTTTCTATCGGACACCGAAGTATTGGTCGAGCAATTGCGACAGCTATCGGCGCAAGAAATTTCTTCGTTGATGAAAGTTAGCGATAAATTAGGACAATTGAATGCTTCACGTTATCAAACCTGGCAACAGAATTTTGATACTACTAACGCTAAACAGGCTTTACTAGCTTTTCAGGGGGATGTTTATCAGGGAATGAACGTAAACAACTTTAAGCAAGAAGATTTTGACTTTGCCCAAGAACATTTAAGAATTTTATCGGGACTTTATGGAATACTTCGACCTTTAGATCTCATTCAACCCTATAGATTAGAAATGGGAACAAAATTAGTTCATGCTAAATTACAAACCTTATCTGCCGATACGCTCTATGAATTTTGGGGAGATAAGCTAACTCAGGCTATTAATCAACAGTTAGAGTTAGACAACACAACTATAGTCAACTTGGCTTCTAATGAGTATTTTAAAGCAGTCAAGCCCAATCTACCTACAGATAAGATTATTACCCCTATTTTCAAAGATTGGAAAAACGGTAAATACAAAATAATTAGTATTTATGCCAAAAAGGCTCGCGGGATGATGACAGCCTATATTATTAAAAATCGTCTCGAAAACGTCGAAGATCTCAAAAACTTTACCGAAGCTGGCTATAAATTTAACACCGAATTATCCAATTCTGAAAATCTAGTTTTTACCCGTCAGGGGGAGACGGGGTGACACCTCAACAGTCAACAGTCAACAGTCAACAGTCAACAATTAACAGTTATATTAATTACTCATTACTCATTACTGACCGTGCAGTTAAATAAATTCGTCCTAATATAACTTTGTACGACTATAATTATGTCTAGAAAATCGGCTGCAATCGCTTTACTGTTGTTTGTTCCTGCATTCAGTATTGGTGTGGTAATGTCTTTATTTGTTGCACCAGGAATAATCGGCAATAGCATTTTTACTGCGATGAAAGTTTGGGCGATTGTTTTTCCCTTAACCTGGACGCTCAAATATAATTCTCAGGCGTTACGTCTACCAAAATTTAGCTTACAAGAAATTAGAGTTGGTTTGGTTTGGGGAATATTAATGTTTAGCGTCATAATATCAGCATATTTCTTTATCGCACAACAGCTAATCGACCCAACAGCAATTAGAGCTAAAGCTACAGAAGTTGGCATTACAAGCCCTCTTTTATATCTTATAGGCTGCGTTTACTGGAGTTTTATCAATTCTCTAGTTGAAGAATGCACCTGGCGCGGTTTTGTCGTATCTCGTTGCAAAGTCTTGTTTCCTAATGCGATCGCTGTAATTTTAGCTGCACTATTTTTTACTACCCATCATAGTATTGCGCTCTACGGCTACACCCATAGCTGGTCGATTGTATTACTTGGCTCTTTAGGAGTATTTATCGCGGGAATAGTTTGGGCTTGGTGCTACGATCGCTACCAGTCGATCGCGCCAGGCTATATCAGTCATATCTTAGCCGATATAGCGATCGCCTTTGTCGGTTATCAGCTTTTATTCGTTTAGCTTATTTTAATATAAAACCTAATTACATATTTAATAACTCAGCGATCGCATTGGGCATGGGTAAGACAATTACAATCAACAAAGCCAAAGCTAATAAACCAAGTACGTCGCGTTTGTTATCGAGTTCGGTAACATCATTAAGAGCGGGACGATCTACTAAAGGAATCAGCCACATAACGATCGTCCAAACCCAAAAATAGGGATGTATCAAAGCAAACAATAGAGCGAGGATTCGAGTAACTTGTCCTACTGCGATCGCCATTTTCTGTCCGAACACCGCATGAACGATTTGACCGCCATCTAGCTGTCCGATCGGTATTAAATTAATTGCAGTCAGAAACAAGCCGATCGAACCAGCGATCGCCAAGGGATGTAGTTGTATTGCCATTCCTGCGGTGAGGGATGAACCCAAAGCTAATTTCGCTAACAGACTGAGGAAAAAAGACAGGCGAGGATCTTGAGCCTGAATATCAAAAGCCGAAGATTCTACCAATGGAACTACTTCTGAAAGAGATAAGCCCCAGATTAAAGCAGGAACAATAATTAATAAGCCCGATATCGAACCGACAAATGCAGTATCGAATAAAGCCTTACGATGAGGTGTTGGCGATCGCTTTTGAACGATTGCCCCTAAAGTACCCAAGAAAAAGCTATCGGTGAAGAAGGGAAAGGGAATAAAATAAGGTAGTGTAGTACGGATTTTATAGTAACTAGCGACAAAGTATTGACTAAACTTTTGTACGGCAATAATTAGTAGTAAAGGCAAACTATAAACCAGCCCTTTGACTAATGATTCGGAGTTCGAGAAAAATTCTTCTGAAGGTGTGCCGTCAATCCCCGCTCCTGCTACAGTGGTTGTTAGTAGGGTAATTAAAAACAACAATAAAGCGAATCCAATCCGTGAATCGTTCTGAACCATGCCTTGTTTGGCAGATTGGGCTTCAGGATTGGGAACGAGAGCAAAAAATGGCTTACCTTTGAAACTCTCCTGAAAAATGAGAAAAAAGCGATCGCCAAATGCTCCCTCTATATTCTCTTTAATTTCCTCGTAAGCCTTTTCGGGAATAGTTTTCAGCTTGCCACGACAAAAAATTGCCTGGGGACGATTATCAATATTCTGTAAATAATAAATATTCCAAGGAAAACAATTACGCAGAGTGTCTTCTTCTTGAGAGTCGATCAAACGCGGTATAGGTTTAGTCATAGGTTGAACCATAACAGGTTTGCGGTCTAAACTATCTTTAACAGGTTCATCTTTGGTTGTTTTTACAGGTTTTCCTCGCTGCACTAACCAACCATACAGCAGGGGACAAACAATTAAAGGAAACAGAAATACTAGTAGAGGTAAGGGCTGTTCGTCGCCAAAAATATAAGTCCAGAGAGTCCAAATCAAGGATGGCAACATAATTACCAACCAACATAACCATACTGGAGTAGTAGTTTTATTTTTGATGCTGCGATCGACGACAAGGTAAGCAATCGGGCTTAAGATAATTAAAATCAACCAGAGTTCCATAAAAAATTATTCCGAATCTGTTCTGAGGATTCTGTTCCTATAACTGTTTTGAAATCGCGAACTAAATAGATAAATATAAAATAAAAGTGCAGTTAAATAACTACTTAAAGTACCTCAATATATAGAATGCCCCAAAACTCGACTAAAATTACTGCAAGTGCTGGTAACGCTAAACCTCCTCGCTCGATTTTGCCAGGAATATTTGCATTTGCCCCTAACCGAGATACTCTAGGTGCGACATCTTATCTAATTGTAGATAAAATTGGCAATGTTCTTCTCGATTGTCCTGCTTGGAATCAAACAAATCAAGAATTTATCCAGTCTCAAGGCGGTGTTAATTTTTTAATCATCAGTCATCGAGGGGGCATTGGTAAGAGCATCATGCAAATGCAGCAAGCTTTAAATTGCCAGGTAATAGTACAAGAACAGGAAGCTTATCTATTACCAGAAGTTGACCTAACCTCTTTTGGCGATCGTTATACTATAAGTCCCGATCTAGAAATGTTCTGGACTCCTGGACATTCCCCTGGTTCATCTTGTCTTTATTGGCAACAACAGGGAGGAGTTTTATTTACAGGCAGACATTTATTACCCAAATCTCAGACTGAAATTACTCCTTTGCGTACCGCTAAAACCTTTCACTGGTGGCGACAGCTAGACAGTATTGCCAAATTACGCGATCGCTTTAGTTCCCAAACTCTTAAATACATTCTACCAGGAGCAAATACGGGTTATCTTCGAGGCATAGGTTATGTAGATAACGCCTATGAAAAATTATCTACTTTAGATTTAACAGAGTTACGCTCGACCGAAGTTATGTAGTTATCTAAATTAAATACATTCTCAAAATGTCTAATTAAACTTTTAACAGCTACACTTTGTGAATAATTTCTCCATTTTTAATAGTGAGCTTTGCATTATACTTTTTCCGAAACTTCTTTTTAAGATTTTGAATTTGTGTAGAGTTAATCGGACCTCTTGTACTAGCAATAAAACAAAGTTTAGCTGCTGACATATTAAGACCTAACTTTTGTATTGTTGTAGCAATTTGTTCGACAGCGTGTTTGACATTAGAATCTTTTAATTCGATGTAAATTTCCTGACTATCAAAAGATTTATCTTTGCTTGGCGTAATAACTAGGTAGTCACATCGCAACCCTTGCTTGATGACACAATCATCAACCTGAATCACTGTTACTTCTAATCTCTGCGGATTTTCTATACGAAATTTACTTCGATTATTGCCACTTCCAGGATCGGTAATAACTATTTTGGGATCTTTTCTAATTTTTTCGCATTCACCAAAATCCTTCATTCTTCAAGTTCTAGAAGTTCATCAAATTGAATTGCTAACTCATTCGAGACTTCATCAATAATATTCGCGTCGATTAACCCTATCTCTTCATCAATAATCGATTTGCAGTAACCATTTTCCATTTTCTAAGGAATATACAGATACTTCATCAGGATTAAGAAATCTTGTTTTAGGAACGTGACGAGAGATTCGATCTATTTTCTCTTCTGTTGCGTCTTCGGCTAAAATTCCAGCTTGAATTAAATTATTAAATGCAGTCAGAATATATGGACTATGAGTTGTAATGAAGAACTGCAAGCTATCTTTACGAGCATTATAAACTGTAGAAATAAGTTCAACTATATTCTTCTGTGCTGACGGAAAAATATGTGCTTCTGGCTCTTCAATATATATCGAATTACCACCTATATCAGGATTAGAAAAAGCAATAGTTCCCAAAATAATTGCTAAAGGTAAAGTCTCTTGTTGCCCTGAAGACGAATTAACAACGTTAATTACCCTACTTTCATCTATTTCAAGATAATCCTCTCCATCTTTTTGCAAATACTTTCCACAAATAATTTTTTTGTTCAAAGATGCTATGGCATTATACAATTGTGGATTTTTAGTAGTTAGACGACTTAATAAATTTCGTCTGTCGGGCTTTTAACTCGTTCATAATAAGTTCCAAATTAAATTAAAAATGGATCTACAGCATTGCTTTCGGATAAAAACGTAAAAATGCTGCTTTTAAGATTTGCGAAAAATGATCTTCCAGCAGGAATGTATAGTTGAGTAAAAGCGGTAACTTTATTATATTGATGGCTTATTTTAAACAAGAATGATTTTCGAGCATCATAAGAAGATTCCATTCTAGACAGCATACTAATTGACATTTCATATTCACTAATTTTTTTCAGCTTGCTTTTGCAAAAGGTTTCTTAAACTATTAAATTCAGTTTTATATAATTCTGAATATTTTAAGACAATTCCTAGTCTATTATGTATTGATTTTTTAGATACTTCAATGAAAAAGTCGTCAATAGAATATCGAATTTTAAAATTACTATTTCCCCAAGAAGAAACGGGAAAATATTTTTCAAACTTATGCTTATATTGTTTATCTAAATTTCTTTTATTTTCTGATTGCTCTGCTGCGCTAATTATTTCAAATATAAAGCTTTTAAAATAGTAGAGCAATTTGGCAATAATACTTTTCCCGCTTGCTTGAGGTCCAATTAATATATTTATTGCCTTAACTTCTATTATGATATCTTTAATACCGACAAAATCTTTTATTTCGATTTTTTCCATGATTTAATCTTTGTCGTTAAAGATCTAATAGACAATAGTTTAAATTATTTCACGTTCGATCTGCTTGTGGCGGGGCGTAAATTAGTAATGCGAATCCTAATAAGGCGATCGCTTTAGTAACGCCTATGAAAAATTATCTGCATTAGATCTAACGGCATTGCGATCGACTGAAGTTATGTAATCTGAGTTAGATATTCCTTCTAACAACTCGGTTTTCTCTGTTAAGTAACGCGCTACAAAATCAATAAAAGTACGAATGCGCGTCACATATCTTAAATCTTCGTGAGTCAAAATCCATAAATCCTTAGTTAATTCTGGAATTGGTAAACAGACACGAGTTAGATCGCTTTCGCTGTCTCCTATGTAGCATGATAGCAAAGCTAATCCTGCATTTTCTTTTACTGCTGCGAGGATGCCCAAACAGGTATTAAATCGATACGGGAACTTAGCATTGAGAACGTTTTGTTTTAACCAGTTAGCAGTTGCAGAGTCGATCGCACTGTCATCAAAACTAACCCAGTCATGCCGATTTAAGTTACTCAAATTAGGATGGGTTCTAAGATATTCTTTCGCGCCATATACTGCAAAATTTATCTTGGCAACTTTTCTGCCGACAAGCGTTTCCATAGGCTTTTTGGTTGCTCGAATTGCTATATCTGCCTCGCGTTTAGTTAGATTTAATTCATCTTTAGAAACAATAATTTCTAGCTCTATTTCTGGATATTGCGAGCGAAATTTAGTCAAACAGGGTGCTAAAAGCTTGGTTAGTAAAGCGTCTGCCATTGTTACTCTGACCGTACCACTAGGACGCAAATCCTGTCCGCTGATACGTCTGTTCAAAGCTACAAGATCGGCTTCAATACGTTCTGCTGCCTTGCAAAAATCTTCACCTGCTATGGTCATAACATAACCATTGGGCAATCTTTCAAACAGTCTGACTCCTAAGCTTTTCTCCAAACTGTTTAAACGTCTAAATACCGTCGATTGGTGTACGTTTAGGTAGCTAGCTGCATCGGTCACATTGCCTTTATCGGCGATCGCTTTTACATATCTTAAATCGTTCCAATCCATATTCGCAAATTTGCAATCTTGCATTGTATTATTGCTTATTTTACTCTTATTTTTGCAAGTTAAGATAAACCCAATCAATCAAAAGTTGTATTAATAGGAGACTGTGAAATGAGTTATCTACAGGGAAAAAATGCCTTTGTTAGCGGTGGTACTCGCGGAATTGGAGCAGCAATTGTTCGTAAAATGGCAGCAGAAGGGGCAAACGTAGCCTTTACATACCATAAGTCTCAAAATAAAGCAAACGATCTTGTTCTAGAGATCGAAACCAAAGGTGTCCAAGGTTTAGCGATTCAAGCAGATGCGATGCAGGCAGAAAATGTAGTGCAAGCAGTTCAAAAAGCGGTATCGGTATTTGGAAGTATTGATATCTTAGTTAATAGCGCGGGAATCTTCGAGCTTAAATCTATTACTGAAAGCACTTTGGAAGATTACGATCGGACAGAAAATATCAATATCAAAGCTGTTTTCGCTGCTACCTCCGAAGCCGTTAAATCTATGCCAGAAGGAGGACGGATCGTTACTATTGGTAGCGTTAATGCAGATTCTATGCCCTTTGCTGGTGGTTCGCTATATGCGATGAGTAAGGCTGCGGTACAGATGATGACTAAAAGTTGGGCGCGAGATTTAGGCGATCGCAAAATTACGGCAAACGTGATTCAACCAGGACCTATTGATACAGAGATGAATCCAGCAGACGGTCCTTTTGGCGAGACTTTAACCGCAATGACAGCCATCAAAAGATATGGCAAACCAGAAGAAATTGCCGATCTAGCTACCTTTCTCTCTAGTCCTCATGCAGCAAATATTACAGGTTCTGCAATTAATATCGATGGCGGTTTTACAGTTTAGTACAACTATTTTTCCAAATGGAGGTCTTTAGTATTGGTAGTCCAGAGTCCCATCCTTACGAAGTAGTTTCAGTTCATAGATCGATTGAAGAGAATCGATCTATTTTCTCTTAATTTTAAATAAAGCGATCGTCTTACCCATTTTCCTTATTATCAATCGCCAAACACAACTTTTTAAAATGTTCGCCTCGCGCCTCAAAACTGAGATACTGGTCGAAACTGGCACAGGCGGGAGACAGTAAGACTACTTTTGCCTGGTGTTCTATAGCTAAAGTCAAACTTTGAGCTACGGCATTTTCCATTGTTTCTACGATTTGATAATTATCGTAACCGCGAGCGCGCAATCGTCGAGCAAATTCTGGCGCAGCTTCACCAATCAGCAAGACAACAGCAGCACGATCTTTAATACTGTCGATCCAAGCGATATCCTTTCCAGATTTTGCTTTTCCTCCTGCAATTAAAATTGCTGGTGCTTCGGTAGAGTTTAAACCTACCTCTGCTGCATCGTAGTTAGTCGCTTTACTATCATTGATAAATTTTATTCCCTCATGGCTACAAACGTACTCTAAACGGTGTTCTACCCCTGGAAAAGAAGTTATAGTTTGAGCGATCGCCTTTTTTTCGATTCCCGCTAATTTTGCTGCTGCGACGGCTACCAGAAGATTTTGCAGATTATGTTCTCCTGGCATTTTAAATAGAGATACAGGGCAGATAAGCTCGCCAAATGCTACAATCCAACTATCTTCAAGATAAATTTCGACACGGCGATCGTCATGGAAGCTATTTTTCCCTTTAACGCTCGTCCAAATAACGTCCTTACCAAATTCTAAACCAGCAGTTTGTAAAAAGCGATCGTCACCGTTAATAATTTTGTGCTTGCTACGGTGAAGTAAAGAAGCTTTGATTTGATAATAGTTTTCTAGGGTTTTGTGTCGGCTGAGGTGATCGGAAGTTAGTGTAGTAAAGATTCCGATTTGTGGTGCTAATTCGACGGAAGACTCGATTTGATAACTGCTCAACTCTGCAACGATCCAATCAAAATTATTCTTGGGTGCAGCTAGATTTTCGATCGCTAATTCACAAGCAGCATGACCGATATTGCCACAGGCGGGAGCATAAATTCCAGCAGCCTGAAAAATTGCTGCGACTAAAGCCGTTGTCGTAGTTTTACCGTTTGTACCCGTAATCCCTACCCAGGGAATTAACTTTAGATAACGCCAGGCTAATTCAATCTCGCCAATTGTTTTAATGCCCTGTTTTCTAGCTGTTTCTAACGGCTCGATATCCCAAGGAACACCAGGACTAACCACGATCGAATCTGGTGTTTTTGCTTCTAGAATATTGCTGTCAAGTTTAACAGTAATTCCTTCTTGTTCTAGCTGTCGTCGTGATGCTTGTAATTGTTCTGCGTTGGATTTAGAAGCTAATTGTGATTCTGTCATCGAATCTACTAAGGTAACTTGCCAACCATCTTGGTTAAGTAATCTTGCAGCAGCAATACCCGATCTTCCTAATCCAATTATTTCGCCTGTAGGCATAAATCCCGTACTGTAATGATTCACATTGAATGTTATCTCATTTTTGCTTCTTAGCAAGCTTTACTAGCGCAATTTCTGTTTGAATTGACATCAATCTACTAATAGTTCGAGATGATACTTCTCGAATATAGCTTAATAAAAGTTAAGAATCCCTTTATAGTAAAAGAGTATTTCGTTAGAGAGTAAAATTGTGTCTCGTTTTTTATCAATTATCCTCGGTCTAATTATCGCTAGTAGTTTGTTTTCTGGTTCGGCATCAGCAGCCATCGGCATCAACAGCGATCGCTTAGAACCCTGTCCTAGTTCTCCTAACTGTGTCGTTAGCGTAAATGGTGAGGGTGAACATCAAATCGATCCAATTACCTACCAAAGCGATCGCGCTACCGCTAAAGAAACTTTATTAAAAGTGCTTTCTGTCGTACCCCGTACCGAAGTTATCGAAAATACAGATAATTATATTCATGCTGAATCTACCAGTCGTATTTTTAAATTTGTTGACGACGTAGATTTTTATTTTCCAGAAGACAAGAACGTAATACACCTGCGATCTGCCTCGCGAGTCGGAGAATCAGATTTAGGAGTTAACCGCCGTCGTATGGAACAAATTCGTTTGGCGATGCAAGATCTGGGTGTTTAAATCAGTCAACAGTTAACAGTTAACAGTCAACAGGTAGGGTGGGGCGATGCCCCGCCTTACGAAGCAAGATTATATTAGTACATAACTCACCTTAACAGGGGTAGAGCTAAAAGCTAAAAGCGGTGCATCGCGGTCTTGAGGGTTTCCCTCATAGAGCGAATGCGCCAAGAAGCTACGAACTATTAGCCTTTAATGAAAACTAATCCACATTAGGCGTTTTTTATATCTGTCAATCGATGAATAGTATTTATTAGTTGAGTAAACTAAGAAAATATTAGCTGCTGTACCCCCATGAAATCTATACCTTCCCAATTAATAAATAAACTGACAAGACTACGCCGTATTAGTAAATTGCTAGACAATGCGATCGCTATACCTGGAACTAAGTTTCGTTTTGGACTAGATCCAATTTTAGGTTTACTTCCTGGAGGTGGAGATACAATTACAGGGGGGATATCAGCATATATCGTCGTGGAGGCTGCCAGAATGGGCGTACCTCGCGAAGTTTTGGGCAAAATGGTTGGTAATATCCTCATAGATTCTTTTGCAGGAACGATTCCCGTAATCGGAGACTTGTTTGATGTTGGCTGGAAGTCTAATGTTAAGAATATCGAACTGTTAGAAAAGCATTTAGATCTAACTGAATTTGATGAAGGCGATCGCTCAAAGCCTACTCTATCAGATCGCCTTTTTATTGTTGGCTTGATCTTACTGCTAATTTTAATTGTTGTAGGGTTCGCGGTAATTGCTTTCTTTACAGTGACTTGGTTTTGGAATCTAATTATTAATCAATCTTCGCTCTAAAAATCGCGCCCATTGCCTTAATTAAATACTCATTACTTGCTTACAATCATGGATTTAAGTGCTGCACTACCAACTTTTTTCGTTACCCTACGGGAAGGATTTGAAGCTGCTTTAGTTGTCGGGATAGTTATGGCTTGTCTTAAAAAAGCCGACCAAACACAACTCTATCGCTGGGTTTATTTAGGTATTCTTGGCGGAATTCTTGCTAGTATTGCCGTTGGCTTTTTATTAAATGGAGTTGTTTCTGGAGTAGAGACGGCGGGTGGGATTTATGCCCCTGTAACAAAAGAACTGTTAGAGGGAATTTTTGGCGTAGTGGCGATCGCCATGTTAAGCTGGATGCTGCTCTGGATGACTAAGCAGGCAAAATCTCTTAAAGGAGAGGTAGAAGGGGCGATTACCTCAGCTTTGGGTAACGAAAACGCTGGAAAAGCAGTATTTATTTTAATCTTTATTGCTGTAGTGCGCGAAGGCTTTGAGACTGTCTTATTTATCTTGGCAAAATTTCAGCAGGATTGGACTCTACCTGCGATTGGCGCAGTAGCGGGTTTGAGCCTTGCTGCCATTATGGGCATTGCCTTATTTTCTCTGGGAGTACGAATTAATATTCGCCTTTTCTTTCAGGTGATGGGAATATTTTTATTACTAATTGTCGGTGGTTTGGTAATGGGTGCGCTCAAACATTTTGATGCTGCATTAGCTTTATTATCTCAACTATCTACTAATAACTGGTGCTGGAGTAATGACTCCTGCATCCTGGGTACTCAAATATGGGATGGCTCTAGTATATTACCCGATAAAGAATTTCCTGGTATCGTTCTCAAGGCTCTATTTGGCTACCGTCAAACTCTATATCTCGGTCAAATTATTGCTTATGTCGCTTTTTTAACAGCAGTTGGTACAGCCTATTTTCAGAGTTTGGGGCTTAAGTTACCTATTGATAGTGAACAAGTAATAAGTAATAAGTAATAAGTATCCAAGAGCTAATAAAAAAATCAATATAGTTTTTTAGAACATAGCTACTATAGCTATTAAGAATGATCGATTGAATTAGTCGCGATCGCTCGTCACGTCTGTTTTAGCAGGCAAATTTAAAAAACGCTACCGTAATTACAGAGAATATTTATTACCTATAACTTTTAACTCGATTCTATTTGCAGCATTTTTACCTTTCTAAGATCTAGTTCTTGCTGAATAAATTTGTTATCATCCTGTAGCGAAGCAATTTTTCTTTGAGCGATTTTAAATATGTTTTGACACGATTGTAAACTTTTATTGTGGCTGTTTTCCTGTTGCTTATGGATATGTTCGCGAATAAACTGAGTAATCAACCATTTATATTTTTGTTTGAGTTCGGATAAACCTTTACCTAATTCAAACTTTAGAGTGTGAATTTCGCGATCGCATTCTTGTAACTGTTGATTTAATCGAGCAATTTCTTGATTTTGACGCTGTATCTCGGCTTCCTTTTGCTTTAATAAATTTTCTGCTTGAGTTGCTGCAAGTTGTCCGCAATATTCACTTTTGATCTTGGATATTTCTTGCTTTTGAACTCGGACGATTTCATTTAATTGTTCGATTTCGGTAGAACGTTGTCGAGCATTAAGCTTTTTCTGTTCGATTAACGATTGATAACTTTTTTGAATCCATTCATGTTGTTTTCTAAAGGCTCGTCTGGTTGCTTCATACTTAACTGTGTTTAGAACTGCCTCTTTTAAATAACCATAATATTGCTCTTTAATTTTGCCGTACAGCAGGTTATAGTTAGTAGCCAAGTGACGTAATTCATCACAGCTTGCATGAATATAATTAACTTTTTTATCGTCTAGAGGATCTAATAAATAGGCACTATAGCCGACCCCTTGAGGCGAAAAACAAATAATTCGATTTTTCCAGCTTTGTGTTATTGCCTGAAGACTATTTGTAAGTTTGATAGATTCGGTGTTGTCCATTATTTTTATGGTAAATTGAATAATTTTTATTAATCGATAGTACTGCGATCGATGGAATAAACACACTACGCCCAAGAAACTTTAGTCCGAAAATAATATTGTGGATCTTTAAAAATAAGGAAAGCTAATTTTAATTCGGCTAGAGCTTCTACAAAATCGAAATTATAAACTTGAGTTAAGTTGAACTTTAACTAAACCTGCGATTCGATCTTGCTTGAATTTTCGTTGCAGCTCTGTATATTTCATTGGTGTCTATAATATTGACTTTGAGATAATAAATCTCTGAGAATAATGATTTAAAAAGATCGAAACATCTTTTGAATAATTTTCTATTTTGCTAATTATTTTAAATAGCTTTGATATCAGGTATAGCTTCAAATACTAAAGGTCAGCAACAGGGAATTTACTCTTATTTATTATTCTCTTAGGCAGCATCGCCAAAGTTTGATAGTTCGATCTTTACTTCCGCTAATTAGTATCGCTTCGTCTGAAGTTAATGCTATGGTATTAATGCGATCGCCATGAATAGCGTTAGCTATTTGTTTACCACTTTCTAGCTGCCAGAGTTTGATAGTTCGATCCCAACTACCGCTAATCAAAGTCTGTCCGTCATGGCTAAACATAACCTGAGAAATGCGATCGCCATTAGCAGTAGCGAAATTTCGATACCAACTACTAAAAGCAATACAGTCGATAGACCGATAGCACTGCAATATTTCTTCCATACTCAATATTCTGGTTATACGGTCGTATTCCAGATTAATCGCTACTTTGGTTTTTAGCTGCGATCTTGAAGTGTAGTACATAGTTGTGGTTTTAATATTACAAAACTTTGATTAAAGTCAAGTAAAAGTAAGATAGACTTAGAGTTATTGGTGAATTGCTTAGAGTTTCAATAAATTATTCTAGGGATATTCTATGGGTGGCGCGATCGCTTTTCTGTTAATTATTGGTTTGTATGTAGGAATTGCCTCTGGGCTGTACTTGGGTTTACGCAAATTCAATATCATCTAATCGATTATTGATGTTATGTACATTAGGCATCGTCAAAATTGGCGATGCTTTTTACATGAGAATTATTAAAATAAAGCTTTGAACACTACAAGAATCGACGTTCAACAACTATGATTAATTCGTAGCTTTTGATTTTAATCTCATACTTAGATGAAATTCTGATACATAAACGGCACAATAAGTAAATAAGACTTAACTAATAGCATAAGTAAGTCGCCGATCGCGGATCATTGAATCAGAGGTAAAAAAGAATTGGACGAATCATATCAAGAATATATCAACCGAGTTGCTAGATTGACCCTACCGACAGCCTGTGCGACGCAGCTTCAAGGTATCCAGCAGTCGCCAAAATTTGTAGATGGCAAACCAACATCATTTCCAGGCTATAGCGTAATTACGCCACCAGCAGCCGAAGATCCAACGAATACCAAATTTTATCGTCAGATAGAAACTCTACAGCAGCAGCTATTTCAGCAGTTGGGTGCAGAATTCTTCATACCCTTACCACCCAAAAGCTTTCATTTTACCTTGGGAGACTTAATCTGGGATGAAAGTTATCGTCAAGCAGTAAAAGCTAATAGTGATTTCGAGAAACAGCTACAGCAGCAGGTTGCAGCTAGTTTTCAACAGTATCGAGAAACTGCTGACAGTAAACCTCTCTCTTGGCAATTATGGGGAGCGGTCGCTAGACCAAGAGCTATTATGGCTTGTTTAGTACCAAAAGATCAGGAAAGCTATCAGTCGGTAGTTAAGTTGCGACGCTCTCTATATCAAAATGCTGGCTTGATTGGCTTAGGTATCGAGCAACAGTACGATCTCACGGCTCATATTACTTTAGGATACTTTAATCAGATACCCGATAGTTTAAATCGCGATCGCCTTTGCATCGTGCTTTCGCAAATTAACGATCGCCTAATTGAAAGCGAACTACCAGAATTCAAGGTCGAACAGGCTCAGTTACGCAAGTTTAAAGATATGATTGAATACGAGCGCGAATCGGATTGGGCAGAGGTTAACTTTAGTAAGCAATCAGTTAATAGTTAACATTGAGTAAGTTAAATCATCCGATTGTCGAGCAAAGCTTTGCTACTATCGATCGCGAAGTGGGAACACACGATCTTAGTCCGTCTGAATACGCGATCGCACGGCGGGTAATTCACGCTACGGCAGATTTTGAGTATCTCAAGCTATTAAAGTTTAGTCGGGGGGCGATCGATTCTGGTATTGCCAGTCTCAAGGAGGGTGTACCTATCGTGACTGATGTAACGATGGTCAAACAGGGAATCCGCAATTTAGTTGCTAAAACTTTTGACAATCTAATTATTACGGCGATCGAACATGCCGATGTTGCAGAACCTGGAAAAACTCGTACCGAAACTGGTTTGTTGCGATGTTGGGCAAAATATCCTCAGGCTATTTACGTTATTGGTAACGCCCCCACTGCACTTTTGGCACTTTGTCAGCAGGTATCTAACTCGACAGTTACGCCAGGATTAATTATTGGTGTGCCTGTGGGCTTTGTGTCGGTAATTGAATCCAAACAGGCTTTAGCACAGTTAAACGTACCGCAAATTTTAATTGAGGGTAGGAAAGGAGGTTCTCCCGCAGCAGCCTCGATTCTTAATGCTCTGCTTATTTTGGCAACACAAAGCAAAATCTGATTAATCTTCGACCATGCCAGGCAATCGCTTTTTTAGTCTTAATTTATAAGACAGGCTGATTATTGAGAATAAAATTCCGATTCCTTCAAATAAATAGCACCTTCGTCGGTATGTAAAATTCTGCCTACTTCTGGTTGAGAATCTGATTCTTTGATATAGTTTTGCGATTTAAAAGGAATTGTAATTAAGGTGTTGCCTTCTCCCAATCTTGAAAACGTCTCTACGACCTTACCCATAATTAAACCGCGATCGCCAATATTTAAGGTAGCATCACAACTAGTTACCGCAGGATAGAACAAAATTAACTCATCATTTAAGCGATCGCTATGAGTCAAGCTTTGTAAAATATTTCCAAAGGCAATTTGTATCGAACCTCGATCGATAACAGTATTAATTTTTATTCGACCGATAAATGTCGCTCCGTAGTCTTTTTTAGGAAGCTGTTGGAGAAAAACATATCGCATTTGGTAAGGATCGACACAGGCGACTGCTGACTTTGTTAGCCCGTAGCTGGCGAAAACAATAAATAACAATAAGCCACAGTTTTTAAT
This sequence comes from Waterburya sp., assembly GCA_965214815.1. GTDB lineage: Bacteria > Cyanobacteriota > Cyanobacteriia > Cyanobacteriales > Xenococcaceae > Waterburya. Next base: position 3,353,730 of record CBDCCL010000002.1, on the reverse strand, counting down.
TTTCATAGATAGATCGCGATCGCAATTAATCTGCCGATTATAACAACTGCGATCGCGATTAAAGTTAAATCTGCTCACCTCGAATCGAACGATCTAACAACTCGACAGGATGTAGTAACTTGACTTTTGAACCTTTTAAGTCTAGATGCTTTTGAATTTGCAGAGAACAGCCAGGATTGGGCGAAGCAATTACACTTGCTCCCGTATTAATTAAATTATTAGCTTTTTGTCTTCCTAATTCGTCTGCTGTTTCAGGCTGCAACATATTATAGATACCCGCGCTACCACAGCATAGGCTAGCGTCTATCGGTTCGCGCAGTCTTACACCAGGAATTTTTTTTAACACTTGGCGGGGTTGGACGCTTATTTTTTGTCCGTGTAGCAAATGACAGGCATCTTGATAAACCAAAGTTAGTTCTTTAGATGCTAAAGGATGTAGTTCTGCGGTTAACTCAATTGTTGCTAAAAATTCTTGAACATCTTTAACCTGGCTGGAAAATTGTTCGGCTTTTTCCTTGTATTCGGGGTCGTCAGCTAAGATATGACCGTATTCTTTGAGCGTGTGTCCGCAGCCAGCAGCATTAATAATAATTGCGTCTAAATCCTCATCGATGAAGCTATCGATCATTTGTCTGGCTAAAGCCTGCGCCTGTGCTTCTTGTCCTTGGTGTGCGGGTAAAGCAGCACAACAGCCCTGAGTGGGGGGAATGACTACCTCACAACCGTTGGCGGTTAATACCCTTGCGGTAGCTTCATTAACGGGGGAAAAGAATAATCGCTGTACACAGCCTAAAATCATGCCTACCCGATAGCGTTTTTCTCCTTGGGCTGGTATAACTTCGGGTAAATTGTCGTGAGGGGAGAAGGTGGTAATTTTTGGTAAGATTGCCTCCATTGCTGCTAAACGAGGTGTCAGCTTTTTGAGTAGCCCCGTATTTCTCACAAGCTGTTGTAAGCCAGATTTCTGATACAGCCATAAAGGAGGAAGAAAAGTACGTAACCGATTGGGATAGGGAAATAGATTAAAGATTAAAGTTCTAATTAATCTGTCGGGTAAACTACGGGTTTGGTTTCTTTCAATTTGGGGGCGAGTGGCAGCAAGCAGGCGATCGTATTGCACTCCAGAAGGACAGGTAGTTACACAGGCAAGACATCCCAAACAAGAATCAAAATGTTGAGAGGTTGTATCATCGATAGTCGCCTCCCCTTCATTAATGGCATCCATTAGATAGATCCTGCCTCTAGGAGAATCCATTTCTTTCCCAATTACACGATAGCTAGGACAGGTAGAAAGACAAAAGCCACAGTGAACGCAAGCGTCTATCAGTTCTGGTTTGGGAGGATTTTTGGCATCAAAGTTAGTCATTAAAATTGTTGTTAATTGGTTTTCTTAAATTTGTAATAATATTTAGAGCTATTAGCTCTAAGATCTCAGTTCTTTGCCAAATAATTGTCTTGAGTATTAATTATTAATGCGCGATCGCGCGTTTACTAAACTAAGAAACAACCTGGATTTAAAATGTTTTGTGGATCGAACTGGCTTTTGATAGCCTGCATAGTTTTAAGAGCGTTACCCGAATATCCCCAAAGATCGACCTGCTGTTTAAATGCTTTTGGTGCATCGAGAACGGTTAGGAAACCGTAGTTTTGTTGGCAGTGCGATCGCAAGTCAGAAATAACTGGCTCGTCTACATTCTCTAACTGTAGTTGTCCGATACCACTACTAGCATGAACACGAACTGCAATATTGCGCTCGATCGCCTGTTTTAATTGTAGAAAATTTATCGCAGCATTGGGAGCAATACCTATTTTGCAGATGGCTGAGGTATTCGATCCGCAAATGCTGGTAACGTTAGTGCATTTCTGCCACAGTTCGATTTCTGCTCGATCGTGGTAATCTTTAGTGTCTAACTTTAACTGTCGTGCGAGTGCCTTTACTTCTTCTATCTGTTGCTCGATGCTTTCGGGTATAGTTTGCCAACGGATAATTAAGCCTATTGCTCTACCCAAATCTAATCTATCTAATACTGAGGTAGATAATAAATCCATTGCCGTAGGAGTTAAGCCCGAACTGCGGATGGTTTGAGTGAGTCGAGCGATCGCATCAGCTTCTCCTGTCAACAGTAGAGTTTGGGAAGTGGCAATTAGGGGAAAGGTACGAAAAGTCAGTTGGGTGATGATGCCTAACGTACCATAAGCCCCCGTAAATAGTTTCATTAAGTCATAACCCGCCACGTTTTTAACTACTCTGCCTCCTGCTTTAGCAATTTCACCATCAGCACGAACAAAAGACAAACCCAGTAACAAATCTCGGACACCACCGTAACGCTGTCGCCAACTTCCCGTGTCTGCCGTGGCGACAATTCCGCCCAGAGTAGCATCGCCATGACTCGGATCTATCGGTAAAAATTGATTATGCGATCGCAATTGTGCTTGTAAATCGGCTAGCTTCATTCCCGCTTCAGCAGTTACCGTCAAGTCTCCGACTGCGTGTTCGATTATGCGATCGCATTTTTGAGTGCTAATTACCAACTGAATATCTTTACCCAAACCACCCCAGGTTAATTTACTGCCGTTGCCACAAATTAAAATCCGCCACTGCTGTTGAGATGCTATTTTTACTATTTTTGCCAGTATATCTATCGTTTGCGGAAATACCAGATAAATTGGGGCGTTAGTATCTGCTATTGCCCGATCTAACTTTTGCCAATAGCTATCGGCATCAGGTAGTTCGACTAACTGGGTATTAGTATCGATAAGCGACTTTAGTTGTTGGGCGATCGCAGTAGTCATATTTAATAAGACTTAAATAGATAAACACGAGTCATACCCTATCATTGTCTCATTAGATCTAACTAAAACTATGATCGATCGTGAGGAAATATCTCTAATTCAAGCTAATTAAATTACAAATTAACGATGCTGGAATATTTTAAGCCTCAAGTTCATTACAATCGACGAGTAAAAAGACGCTATGCGATTATTACCAAGTTTTGCTTATGGTTTGGCTTTATCTTTTCTTATAGCCATAGCCATCATCTTTAATGTTTACGATATTCCACCTGCATTATTTTTAAGAGATGCAGCAGACATATCCAATCGTAGCCCCTTTCTAGGATTTGGTTCTAACCTTGGAGCCTTCTGTTTGGCGATCGCATCGAGCATACCAATATTCAGCGCAATTTTGTTGAAAGACAAGAGGCATTTCTCTAAGCTTTTGCTATGGTCTGGTTTATTCTCTCTACTGTTGTTTATGGACGACTTTTTCATGCTTCATGAACAGGGCTTTTTTGTAGGTGTTCGAGAAGAGATAGTCTTTGCATTCTACGGGGTTTTGTTTATCTCAATTTCTATAGCTATAATTCGCAGCAGCATCAATTTTGATTTTAGAACTCTTCTTGCCTCGGCACTCTTTTTTGCGCTTTCTATCTTAATTGATGTGATTCAGTCCTTCTGGGACTCTCCATGGCGAATTTATTGTGAAGACGGTTTCAAGTTTATGGGAATAGTTAGTTGGACAATTTTTCTCATTCAGACTTCTTATTTAGCTGTAGAGACATATCATGGGACTGTGCCAAAAGTATCAAACCGACATTCGGCAGGTTGACGTTTAACTTTTGATATGCGTTTATCTAGCAGTACCCGAAAGCCCTAAAAAACATAAAGGTTCAATAATTAAATTATTTGTCCGATAATTCTTTTAGCCTGGTTAGCATATCCCCCACCAAAGAGATTGAAGTGATTTAGAACATGATAGAGATTGTAGATACTCTTACGCTGTTGATAACCACTGTCTAACTGCCAGGCTTCGTTGTATCCCTGGTAAAAAGCAGCAGGAAAACCGCCGAATAGTTCGGTCATGGCAAGATCGGTTTCGCGATCGCCATAATAAGTGGCGGGGTCTAAAATCACTGGAGAACCATCGGATGCGATCGCAGCGTTACCAGACCAGAGATCGCCATGAACTAAGGATGCTTCTGGTTCTCTATCGGCTAATTTATCTCTAACTGCCTCAACTACTTTATTGGGATCGGGAAAACTTCCACCACGACGTTTAGCTAGCTTTAACTGATAAGCGATCCGCTGTTCGGCAAAGAAATCAGCCCAATTATCGTTTTGAGTATTAATTTGGGGAGTCGAACCAATAGTGTTGTTGCGTGACCAACCAAAGCGTTCTGTTGTTCCTTTACGGTGCATTGCTGCTAATTGACGACCCATTTCTCGATCGCTTTGACTACTGCCTCGTCCTAAATCCAACCACTGTAAGACAATATAGCTATAATTTTCTACCGTTCCATAACATATAGGTTGGGGAACGGTAATTGTTTGGGTGGCGTACATTTGCTTTAAACCGAGATCCTCTGCCACAAACATCTCTATTTGAGAAGCATCGTTGAGCTTGACGAAATATTCCGCCCGATCGCTACTTATTTTATAACTTTGGTTGATACAGCCACCGCTAACAGATTTAGTATTAGCGATCGCAAATTCTTGTCCTGTTGCTTGGGTGATGGTTCGAGCAATTTCTGTCCACATTAGATTATCTGCCAAATTTTAACTAAAGATCGGGTTGATTAACTAATTGTCAGTGAAAACTTCTGTCCGAATCTGTATACTGCTGAAAAACATATTATAGCGACGTTGCTGAATATGTAATGCCTCGACATTATTTTGCCGATCCATCTGCAAACAAAAACTGGCTAGGAGCTGACAGGTAATAGTATTGCTTTGTGAGTTACTACTTCAATCAGCAGCGTTATTAAAGCTCTCAAGAAACTATCCTAACCTCGTGAAAACTTTCGATCCAAACCTTAGCCCCACAAACGGCAGCGTCAGGTTTGTAGACAATACGACATCCTCCAGGTATCTCTACCTCATGTCCATGTTTATTAGTACTTTTGTTCTTAACCGTACTGGCTGCTGTTGCTGATGTTTCTGATTAGCTCTTATCTGGTGCGAGTTGACATGAATAATAGTTTTCGCAGGTTTTCGAGGATTGCGCCAACGAGGAGCAGGACCTCTCGACCCTCGGCGAATAATTGGTTTTCCGTCGAACAGAGGAATCAACCACATATTTCTCTTATAAGCACCTTCTACCCTTCAGGCAAATGGACGATATCAACCGAACCTTAGCAAAAACTAATTGGTTTTGGGATGAAAACGACTTTGTGATAATTACAAGTTAAAGGCAGGATGTCCTATTGACAATAGGATATATGTTGAGTAGCCAAGTGAAGGGAAATCTTTCACGCTCGGTTTCGGACGGGAGGGGTGTAGTGGTAACACTCACCTCGACCCTTCTAGCGTCAATAAATATTCTTCGAGATCGAAACAAATAACTAAAAACGTCGGTGAAAATAGAAATTTTTGACAAACAAGGTTACGATCTTTATTAACAAGAATAAAGTTTTGTAACCAAACGTGACTGCAACTCAACCATATAATCTTTATACTACTCCAAGTAGCTGGCACTCTCTCAAGCCAATTTGGCAGGGAGGCAAAGAAATCGTACAGCAGGGACTACCTCACGAACAGTTAGCACCTACTTGGCAAATGCTTTTACTAGGTGATGGTTCGCCAACGCATCTTTTACAGTTGTTGACGGGTGAACCAACTGAAGTAGACGTGATTGATATGTCCTTAATCGCTAATAAGGACGATGGCGCACCACAAGAAATCGAAGCGATCGCCGATCCGAGGCTGAGGAGACAGGTATGGTTGCGTACTGCATCGGGTCAAAGATTAGCCTATGCTGCATCTTGGTGGAATGCGGGTATTGTTGACGACTATCTACAAAATCGTTCTCTACCTATTTGGCGTAGTCTTTCTACTCTGCACACCGAATTGTATCGTGATGTTCGAGGAATTTGTTACGGTCACTGTCCCGAATTAGAGGAGGCATTTGGACAAAAAGCCCCTTTTTGGGGTCGTCATTACCTGTTTTGGCACGACCGCCAGCCTTTAACTCTAATTTACGAGGTATTTTCTCCGTATTTACAAAAATACTTAGGACAAATGAAATAAAAATTATTTGATTAATAAATCTAAAGTCTTTATAACTTCTTGACTCGGTTTTAACTGGTTAATTCTATACTTTCACCAGGGTACATGATGTAAATGTACTGTAAAACAAAGAAAAGAGGAAAATATTATGGGTTTTTTAAGTAAACTTTTTGGAAAAAAAGAAGAAGATAAAGCAAAAAAAGCAGGTAAGGTTTCTGTAGCTTCAGCAGCCAAGAGTAACGACATTCCCCCTGAAAAAGTTGGTTTGGATGGTCAATTTGATGAAAGCGGTTTGGCAAAGCGTGTTGCTCAAGCTTTAGATGAGGCTAATATCTCTGACAGTGTAGGACTTTGGGTCGCTCAGACAGGTAGCACTGTGGTATTAAAATATAATTCTGATGCGGAAAGCGTTTTAAGCAAAGCCGAACAGGTAGCCAGAGGCGTAGATGGCGCAGAGGGGGTACAAACTGTAGCTAATAGCTAGTATTGAGAGATAGTTAATTCTAAGCCTAGACTAAGGTATTGTTTTATTCTGTCTCCAGACATACATAATTTAATCTATTTTTAGCAGCGATCGCGTCATAAAGAGCGATCGCGCTTTTTTTATAGTTGAATAGCCATAAATTCTTGGTAGATCTATAAATGACGCATCATCATCCAAAAGCCAACGATCGACATTAGTTTTTAGTACTCATTGTTAACTCAGAGTGTGGTTTTTTCTACCATCAGCAAGGTGCAGATAATCTGACTCTAATTCTAAGATGAAAATAGCACAAAACTTGAAGATTAATTCAAGTTCAACTATAAGTAAAGGAGCAAGATTATGTCAGAATCGAGAAAACAAAGAATTGTTACCGATTTGCAGCAGGCAAAGCAGACTGGACAATTAAAAACCGAAAAGATTCGCGAGATTATAAAGGGCGCAGTCGTCGAAGCAGTCTCGGAAGTAAAAGAAGGTAGAAGCGAAATAACCGACCTCATCAAAGATGCGATCGCTGCGGTAACAGAAACCGTACAGCAAACAGGCGGTGAAGTAAAAGAAGAAGTCACTGCATCTATTCAAGGTGCAATTGATGGTATCAGCGAAGCTAGAAGACAAAAAATTGCTGAAACTCAATCAGAAATTACAACTTTAGAAGCTAAGGTAGTAGAAGATGAAACACAACTACAAAAAGAAATAGATGAGGCTTTAGCCGAAGTCAAAAGCAGCAGCGATACCCAACCCGATAATGTTAAAGAAGCGATCGCTGAGGCGATGATTAAAATTGGTAATAGCGAAGAATTTGCCATACTGCAAAAGCATTACGCACGTCTTAAAGCACAAACTGCGGTACTACAGGCAAACTTAGCCAATCGCTATGGCGAACAGTACGAAGAAGTCGGCAAATATTTAGAAGATGCTAAAGTTTGGTATGGCAAAGCTAAAGAAGACCCCGAAGTCTTTACCGAACCCGTCAAACGTAAATCAGCCGAGTTTGAAGAGAAGTTGTCTAAAAGTGGTAGTGCAGCAGCGCGCAAAGAAAAGCAGCTAAAACAATTGTTGCTGGAACTTTGGAAAGAAATAAGAGAAGTATTTCAGGAAAAATCTAAGTAAGCTTAGATCTTGTTTTAAATTACATCTTTAAAAGCGATCGCGATTATTGCTAATGCGATCGCTTTTAAGGGTGATATTGTAAATCGATCGCCGTAGATAACTTTGCTTTAAAACGATATATTAATTTGTGATATCGATATATTTGAGAAATTAATTATGTCTGAACCTATTACTCCAGCTATTAGCGATCGCATTTGTAAACACATGAACGAAGATCATGCTGATGCGATCGCTCTATACGCCAAAGTCTATGGCAACACACCCCAAACAGAAACCGCAACTATGGAATCGATCGACCCCCTGGGAATGAATATTTCTGCTTCAGTTGCAGGGGAAAGTGTTCGGGTCAGAGTAGAATTTGACCACTCTTTAAAAGATGCAGAAGATGCTCATCATACTCTCGTGGCAATGATTAAGCAAGCTCGAACTAAGTAAACAATCAACGATCGGCAATCAACAAAGCTATGGCTGTAAATTGGGTTTGAATCGAAATTTTCAATTGTATTTTCACGCAAATGTAAAAACTGCTATACAGTTATTAAAGGAAGCTCGAAGACCTTTTTTTTCTGTATGAATTCTCTTTCGATCGCAAATCAGTCTGTTTTAGATGCTTTACAACGTTTGATTGAAGTAGTTGCTCGGTTGAGATCGCCTGAAGGGGGATGTCCTTGGGATTTGGCACAGACACCACAAACTCTAATTCCTTACGTTATCGAGGAAGCCTACGAGGTGGTAGACGCACTGCAAACTGATGATAAAGAGGCGATCGCCGAAGAGTTGGGAGATTTATTACTACAGGTAGTATTGCAAACTCAAATTGCCAGCGAACATCAAGACTTTACTTTAGCTGAAGTTGCTACGGGCATTACCGAGAAATTAATTCGCCGTCATCCTCACGTATTTGGCGATGTAGAGGTTAATAGTGCAGCCGAAGTCAATCAAAACTGGGAGCAGATCAAAGCAGCGGAGAAAGGAGATCCCCAACAGGCACAATTATTGAGTCGTAAGCTAAAACGCTATGCTCGTAGTCTTCCGCCTATACTCGCTGGAATGAAAATATCTGAAAAAGCAGCATCGGCAGGATTCGAGTGGGAAAATATTGCAGGAGTTTGGTCTAAGTTTGAAGAAGAGTTAGAAGAATTTAAAGAAGCCTTAGCTACAGAAAACAAGGCTCATCAACAAGAAGAACTAGGAGATTTATTGTTTACGATTATCAACATCGCTCGTTGGTACGACTTAAATCCGTTTGATGGCTTGCAGGGAACGAATCGCCGTTTTATTCAGCGTATAACCATGATGGAACAGTTTGCAGCTAAACCCCTGTCAAATTACGATCTCGATGAGTTAGAATCTCTTTGGCAGCAGGCTAAAGCACAGCTAAATAAAGAGCATTAACATTTAAAAAATAGATGACGACATACGACTGGATAGTGATAGGTGCGGGTATAACTGGTGCTAGTCTTGCTTATGAACTAAGCCAACAAGATTTCAAAGTCCTTTTGTTAGAAAAAGATGCTATTCCAGATAACTCAACCTTATATAGTTATGGAGGTTTGGCGTATTGGTCGGGGATAGACGAATTAACCCGTACTCTCGGTCGAGAAGGCATCGAACTACACCGTCATTTGAGCGAAGAATTAGACGCTCCCACAGAGTTTCGAGAATTAGATTTAGTTTTAACCATAGACCGCAAAGACAATCCTGAAGCTGTAGCTCAAAATTATGCTTCCTTCGAGATTACACCTGAATTATTAAGTGTCCCCGATGCCTGTATTTTAGAGCCATTACTCAATCCCAACGCCATTTCGGGAGTATTAAAGTTACCCCACGGTCATATTCATCCTCAAAAAACTACCGCTGCATATCTTCAAGCTTTTGAGCGTAATGGAGGCACGATTGTTTACGAACAGGTCAAAGATTTATTGTATAAAGGAGAAGATACGGTCGGCGTAATTACCGATTCAAACCGCTATTACGCTAACAATACGGTTGTATGTGGGGGAGGATTGACGCGATCGCTGTTGCAACGAGCTAATGTTGACGTTAAAAATTACTTTACTCACGCTCAATTAATCATGACTCCCCCTGTGGATCTAGAGTTGGCTACGGTGGTTATGCCCGCAGTACAGCAAAGATTTCTATTAGAAGCAGAAGCAAGTCAAACAGAAGCTGCTTGGAATCCTCCCTACAGCGAACCCGTTCATCAAATTCTCGATCCTGGTGCGGTACAGTTTATCGATGGCAGTGTGTGCATGGGGCAAATTAGCGCGATCGCCTATAATCCCCATGCGGAATTTGATTCGATTGCAGCAGAAGCTCAAATTCGCGAACAGGTAGGCGAAATTTTACCTTTATTAGAAGATCTTCCAGGAAAATGTCACAGTTGTTTAGTAGCCTTTAACAAGGAAGGGATTGCTTTGGTGGGTAATTTGGCAGAAGATAAAGGACTCTATCTATTTTCTGGCTTTACCAGCACTTTAGTTTATGCTCCTATATTAGCTAAACGTTTTGCTGGTTGGCTTGCAGGAAAGGAAGACAAAATTATCGAAGATCTTCGATCGATTATCAGCTAATTGACTTTCAAAGATGGTTGATGGTTGATAGTTGATAGTTGATAGTTGATATTCATTCTATAAAATTATTAAACTCGATCGACATCTAAAAATATATAAATTAGAATCGATTTATTTTTTAAAGACAATTTTATCGCTCCAAAAATAGGTAATTACTGCTCCTAATGCTATTCCAATTAAGGTGTTAATTATGTATTGCACACCTAACCAATCTAAAACAGGAAAAAGCAAAAAAATACGTAAAGCAATTACCACACCCATCGAAGCATGGAAAAGTGGAATTTGCTTTAGCATAATGGTGCGCCAGTTCCAATCTATTCCCGTCCACACCCACATCTTGTAAACCCAAAAGCTAAAAAGAACAGAAATTTCTAAGGCAAATAAGTTGGCAATATTGCGACCCAGAGGAGTTGTAATGTTAAAAACTTCAATTAATACCGTTAAAAGAACGACATTAAAAAGTGCCGTAATTCCACCGAAAAATAGATAACGAATAACTTTATTTTTAAATAGTTTGGCAACGGCTTTAATCACAGAAATATTTTTAATAATTAATACTATTTGTATCGATCGCAATATCTACTTTAGTTAAAACATTTATTACCTATTACTCGTTACTCACGAGTAGTCAAACAGACTTGTCTATCATCTAACTTTGTACGGCTATACTTAACGTACCACTATACAAATTGAAGCCAGCTTCTAGTACCGAAGAACTGACAAGATTTGCTAGCTGTCTTGGCAGCTAAACTCAAAGCAGTAGGAAAATCTGAGTCGAGGATATAGTGACAAAATGCACCGTGAAAGATATCTCCTGCACCTAAAGTATCCACCGTGTCGATTTGAGATACCGATAGAGTAGAAATTCTACCTCGATCTAAATACTGGATTGGATGTTCCCCATTGGTAATAGCGATATTAGGAACACCTTTGTCTTGCAGAAAACTAAAAACGTCATTGTTGCTATAACAGCCTGGAGGATAAAAGTTAGCCGAACAGACAGCATAATCTACCAAAGGAATTATTAGATCTAGCCCTAGTTTCCAACTACCACCATCCATCACTACAGGAATATTGCGAGCGCCTGCCATTTTAGCCAACGCCAAACTTGCTTCTATTTGGTGTCCATCAATCAGAATAATATCTATTGAATTTAAGCTATCTTCGCTTATAGCGCGATCGTCTTGGTATTTTGTGGTAGGAGTGGAAATTACCGCCCGTTCTCCCGTATTAGCAGTAACGACAATCGAAGAAATAGGCGGGCTTTCGGTTCTTTGGGCAGCTAGATCGATAATTTCTACCGAACAATTGTTTAAATCGTTTTTAATTAGTTCAGTTATCGGATGTTGTCCGATAACACTCAGCAACTTTGCACGATTATTAAAACAGCTAAAGGCAACTGCTGCGTTGGTTGCTGGGCCTCCTGCTGCGGTAAGATAATCTAAAGCTACTACTTTTTTATTTTTTGGTAGAGGACTATCGCTTTTATAAATTAAATCCAGAGTCGTAGCACCGATAAACAGTCCTTGATATGACATGATTATATTTATCTAATAACCTTCACGCAAGATGCGATCGCAATACAGATCGAGGCGCGCTACGTACTCGACATTTTATCGTGGTTTTACCCAAAAGTTGATGAGCCTCATATCGATGGCAGCCCGAAAAACCATAATATTGTCCTTCTACTTCTAATACATCGATTGGTTCAAGTAAACCCTCTTTTTCTATAGATTGGGCTAATCGCTCTACTTTCGCCTTGTCGGTTTGTCTGGGTAATGGTCGTCGTATGCGATCGACTCTCAACTCTTTAATCTGCATAGTCATTTCATTTCATTTAGCATTTAGCATTTAGCATTTAGCATTTAGCATTTATTCTCCTTCGATAACATAGTCATTTAACTGTTCAATGTTTAATGTTTTTGTCCGCTAGAAGACAGACACCAAATGAGTGGTCAATTAGACTAAATAGTTAGTTGAAGTATTTTCTACTGAGAACAACCTCGCTAGAAAATGCCTCAGTTTCACATTTGGTTGAGATTGCTGATACTAAAAGTAGTTATTGTTTAACTAATTTTACTACAGTAATTCTTACCCAAATCTAGCATTGCGCTTGGGATGATTACCGAGCGCGATCTCAAGCCCGTTTACACGAGCGAGTATTAGCTTGAAGAAATACATTTGAGATCGGCAGTTAGGCTTACATTGGCTTTAAATCTTGGTATTTTGCAGTGGAGACATTTTGCAACCTACCTTAAAAAGCGATCGCTCTTTATAGAATTATGCTGCTGACTACCGATCTTCTATCCTTATGTTAAGAGAGTGTCATAAACTCTTCGCCTACAGTGGGATGAATACCAAAAGAATTATCCAAATCTCGTTTGGTAATGCCTTTACATACAGCTACGCCCAAACATTGAATCAGATCCGCAGCGTGTTCCCCTACCATATGTACGCCAACAATTTTTTCTGCTTCGCCGACGGTTACTAACTTAATAATTACCTTTTCTTGCGACTCTTCTTCTGCCAGACTATAAAGCATTGGGGTGGTGGTATCGCGATAGCACTTAACATCATCACCATATTTATCTCTAGCGTCTTCTTCATTCATTCCGACAGTTGCAGCTTCAGGGCGAGAGAATACTGCTGAAGTAACGTAAGTATAGTCAATAGTTCGAGGTTCTTTGCCAAAAAGAGTTTCAACTACCGCTAGGGCTTCGGCTTTGGCTGTAGGGGTTAAAGGAATGCGGTCTATACAGTCGCCAACAGCGTAAACATGAGGATTTTCGGTACGAAAGTATTCATCTATCTTTATCTCTCCTTTATCCCCTGTAGCTACATCAGCCTTGTCTAAATTGAGGCTTTTAGTACTGGGTGCGCGTCCAGTTGCCAATAATACTTTGTCAGCAACAATAGTGCGGTCGCTTGATAGATAAAGCTTTAATCTGTCTCCATCCTGTTCGATCTTTTCGGCTGTAGTTTCCCCGATAAATTCAATACCCCGATCGAGCAATCCTTGCTGAACATTAGTTCTGAGATCGCGATCGAAGCCCGATAAGATTAACTCGCTGGTGTCCATTAATACTACTTCCGAACCAAAGGCATTCATCATGCTGGAAAATTCTACACCAATATATCCTCCACCAATAATTGCTAGCTTTTGGGGAATTTCTTCTAGCTGAAACATTCCACGGGAGGTCATGGCTAGATCTTTACCTGGAATGTCTGGCTTAATTGGGTGTCCGCCGACGGCGATTAAAATTTTATCGGCAGTTATTTCGCGATCTTTGACTTTAACGGTTTGGCGATCGCTAAACTCGGCTTCACCATAAATCAGGTCGATCCCTTTTTCAGCAAAAGTATCCTTGAAGGAGTTGCTAATATTATCTAGACGTTGATGAATTTTCTGCATCAACAAAGACCAATCAATCTGGCGATCGCATTTTGACCAGCCATAGCTAGCTGCTAGAGACTCTTGCAAGGCAAAGTCCGCAGCGTATACCATCAGTTTTTTAGGAGTACAGCCTCGATTGAGACAGGTTCCACCTACTTTTTCTTTTTCGATAATCCCTACTTTTGCTCCATATTCGGCAGCTCTTTTAGCAGCAGCCATCCCACTCGTACCCGCGCCAATAATTAAAAAATCGTAGTCAGCCATTGTTTAGTAATTTACTTTGTAAATGTGTATTGAATTTTTATGATTTCAAAAGAGAATCGATTTTTACCTGCCATTCTTGCAGGCTCGATTGAGAAGAGAGGTCTGCCTCTGCACCGTTAATATAAAAGGTAGGAGTAGACCAGACTCCACGGATGGTAGCAAAACGTGCGGGTATTCTAGCTTGACTGTAAATCTCTTTACTGTTCAGCAATTCCAGAAATTTATCTCGATCGCCCCCTGTTGCATCTACAGCATAGTCAGCCAGCATATTGTGCCAGTCGGTTTGCGTCTTATCTTTAGAAGCTTCATTAGCAAATTCTGACTGTCGCTCGAAAAGATAGCTAACAAAGTCGATAAACTTATTAATATCGTTGTCTGCTACAGCGATCGCAGCTTTTGTGGCATCCCAGCTTTGACGGTGGTTGCCCAGAGTCATTGGATAAAGAATTAGATATGCTAAATCGGGAGAATAGGCTTTTGCTACCTGTAATATTGTCTGCCAACCTTTTTTAGAGAAAGGACATTCAATGTCAAAAAACATCTCAATAACTATTGGTGCATCGGCATTACCTAATCTGTAACCGCTCGGTCTTCGAGGAATCGGAATGGACATTAAACTTTTTCATGATGATAGCCATAACATCTTTATTACACCTTAATTACTATAATTTAGCTATCTTCTTTTGTAGGTAAATCTACGGCGATCGCAGCTTTTAATTATTTCTATCTGAGGAAGGATGAGTTAGAAAGACCCCGCCTTACAAAGCGCACCGCCCGCTCGGAGGTTTCCTCCGAGTTAGGTCGGAGCAAGAAGACGGGGCTTCCTCTAACTTCGTAAAAATATTCTGTAAAACGTGTTAATACATTTAGCATTTATCATTCAGCATTAAACAATTGATTTGTTCGAGGGCTTGAATCCTCCCCCAGATTGCTTTTCTCCTTTAAAGGAGAGGCTTGAATACCTAAATGTTCGCTCGTTCAATGATTGGTCAAACTTTCTTCACTAATATAGCGATCGCTATGAGCATTGACTAAATGATCGACTAAAACATTAATAGAATTAATACTCGAAACACACTCTCCCTGTCCTATTATCGACAAGCGAGTTAGGTCGGAGCAAGAAGACGGGGCTTCCTCTAACTTCGTCAAGTTGGTAATGGCATATTAAAGACAAATTATAACTTTGGTCGGAGGATTTAAGGTTTGTAAGTCGGTTAATCTGAATTAGTGTAGATAATAGCCAAATAAATTGCTCGTATGATTTATTTAATCAGATTTGAATGAATTTACTTTGATTTTGAGCTATTTATCCGAAAAAAATCCACATTTATTCAACCACTTAACTATGATACATTTAATTTCTCAAGCCATAAATCGCATCAGTTCTGTTCTTAAAAAAATTCAAGTCAAAAATTTTCTGACTACTGTTTTATTAGGAGCAATTTTATTAACCAGTGGCGTTAGTATTGCTGCCACAAATAGCAAGACTGCTAGTGATGTCGTTGATAGCAAGGTCGTGGAAACTAATCCCGAAAGACCGACAACAACTCGCGAGTGGAGACAAGAAGCTGAGCGAACCGACGATGCTCCCCTAGAAAGAGTTAAAGAGATTGGAAAGGAAACAGGAGAAGCATTAAAAGATTGGGCCCAACTTTATCCAGATGTTGCCGAAGATAGTATTCCCGAAAATTTAAAATAATCGACATTTAGTTATTTAGATAGTAAGTCTAAGCTCAATTAGATTTACTGTCGAACATTTTTTATTTATTGCTTTTAGCTCTAAATTGCCATTACCCTAATTATTCAGTAAAAGAATCAGTAAACTCTGCATGAGAATCGGGAACAATTTTTTTACCGTATTTACGAGTGTAGACTTGAGTAAACTCTGCGCCGAACAACAGAATTTGAGCCGAATAAAATACCCAAGCAAGGAAGACAATCAAAGAACCAGCAGCACCATAAGCCGAACCCAAACTACCTCTACCTAAATATAAACCAATTAAGAACTTGCCAATGGTAAATAATAGGGCGGTAATGATTGCCCCCACCCAAACATCTTTCCAGCGTATTTTGACATCGGGAAGATATTTATAGATTAGAGCAAATAATAAAGTGACAAAGCCAAAAGAGATAAAAAAGTTTAGCAACTGCCACAAGGGAGTTACACCAGGAAGTATATTAATATTTAGCTTACCAATGCCAGATAAGATGGCACTAAATACTAAAGATACTAAAAGTAAAAAGCCGATAGCTAATACTACGCCGAAAGATAATAACCGTTTGCGAATAAAGCCCCATATACCAGCACTGGATTTAGTCCTAACGTTCCACACCGTGTTTAACGCCTCCTGTAGTTGGGCAAACACTCCAGATGCACCTATAAGCAACACTACAATACTAATGATTGATGCGATACTTCCTAACTCTGGTTGGTTGGCATTTTTCAAGGCTGTTTCAATTGCCTCCGCGCCCTGTTGTCCTACCAACTGATTAATTTGTTGAACAATTTCGCCTTCTGCTGCATCTCGACCAAAAACCGCCCCCGCAATCGCGATCGCAATTACCAACAGTGGAGTTATGGAAAATACAGTATAGTAAGCCAGTGCAGCAGCCAGTAAAGAGGCTTTATCCTCCTGCCATTCTGTAAAAGCTTGTTTGATCAGTTTGAAAATTGAGCCAACTCGAATCCGCATTTATTAAAATTTATAGAAATATATATACTATATACGACTCCATAATTCTGTAGGTGGGTAAAAGCGATCGCATCTGACTAAAGAGATAATTTATAGTCGTAGCGAGTTTTATTTAAACAAGTTTGTTAGATTGCTCGTAAGTAATCAGTAATTACTAATTTTCGTATTTTTCTTTATGTTGCTGCATTAGCTGCTGATATTTCTCATTAGTTTTTGCCTCTTCCCACTTTGCCTTAAAAATTGCTGCGGATTGGGCTTTTACAGGATCTACATCTAAAGGTAATACTTCTTTGCGTGCCTCTTTCTCTGCTGCTTTGGACTCCGCTTTTTGAGGATTAGTGCGATATTTCTGACCGCTTTTGTGATTAGCGTAACGCCGAGATCTGGTATATCCCATTTGGATAAACTTACGTGCCATGTCTGCGCCGACAAAATCATCTTGTTCTAAATATTCCAAGAACATTTGATAAATTTTCTCACTCGATTCAGTAGCAATCTCTGGATTTTTAAATCGCCAATGCGGTAAAATTTCAGACTTGTATGGTTCGACTAGTAAAACTCCCTGTTCCCCTCTACCCACACGATACAAATCTGGGCGATCGCGAAGGTTTAGATTAGCATAGTCTAAAGAGTAATCGAATTTTGTCATGATTAAAGACGCGAATAAATCGCGCCTTGATTAACTCACTGCATAAGGCGTTTATAAAAAGCTACGTCGTTAATTTTTCGGTAGCACTACTCGATCTTCTACTGCTTGTCGAGCAGTATTTCCAGCTTCCTCTATGACTTCTTTTGTTTCGCCAGGAAGTCTCTCTAAGTTACGTCCTAACTTATCAGATTTGTCGTCAATGTAATCTATTGCTTTATCTTTATTTCTTTCCAATTTATCGGTAAAGGCATCTGTAGCTCTTTCGTCAACATCTGGATTAAGTACCGAGCGTTCTAGCACGTTATCTGTGTATTCGCCCAGGTTATCAACTTTACGACGTTCAGCTGTATCTATCAACGTTTGTGTTTTAGCTGCTGTTTCAGAATCGTATCGACGGTCATCATCGTAACCATTTATACCACCCTTGAAAGGTAGCTCGGAATCGTAATCGTCATATGTATTAGATCCTGCTCTTTTTGCCGTCTCAGTATACTCTCTACCACCCGCTTGAGCTGCATTGTCATCAGCCTGGGCGACAGTTCCCCGATTACAAGCGGTACTGATTAATAGCAAACAGCCTGCTAAAAATACCGTTAATACTTGCCTTAGTCTAAATGATTTTATGATTTTAATTAGTTTTTTCATTACTAACTCCTTATTATTAGTCTTTTAAAACCATAAGAGAAATAGGGTATTTTTGTTTCTATCAAAAGTAAAATTGTTAAATATGTTAATAGTTATAAATTTTTTATAGCTGCTATTTTTGTATCGATCTTCTATTTATATAGCTTAGAAGCTGCAAAAAACAAACTAACTCTAATTAATATATTTTAATATAGGCAAAGTTTCTAAAAATACATCTCTCTTAAGACGTAGAAATTTTGAGTATTTTTGTGAGTAATATATAAATGCTAAAATCTTGTTTGGAATTAGCAATCGAGCGATCGCTCAAAAAGGCGATCGCCTGAAAATAAACTAACTACTAGCTAGCTGCGCTGCTTACCGCACCTTTAAGGGCTGCAATACCTTGTTCGATGCTAGCCCAAAGACCCATATCGGGTTCTTGACCAGCCAATTCTCTAGTGCCAACAAAGTATAAAACGCCTTTAAGAACTTCTTGATGAGCGCGATTTTCAAAATTGACTTTGTTTAAAGGTTCCATCGCATCTTGTAGTTCATCGTCTAGAGTCTGAGCGACTTTGTGTACTACAAGACCAGTCATAGTTTGCTGATGCTTGAGTAATTCAAACTGGAAGAACTTATCATAAGTTGTAAGCTGGTCGCCATCCATCATCTGACTGACTTTTTGAGCGTGTTTTTGAGTAATATCACGAGATTCTACAGGATTACCGAACTTAGAGATAGCTTCTTCAATGGTGCTGAGATTATCGCGATCTGTACTGATAATGTTTGATAATCTTTTCTCGATCGTCTCGTCATTGGTTATTTTCATTAGCTTTTCCCCACATTCAATCAGAACGTTTTGGAAAAGTTTAAGATCGGCAAGTTTGCTGGATAGGTTGGTTTTATCAGTCATGGTTGGTTAGTTTTAACTAAAATTTCCCTCGGCTAAAGCTATTTGAGTAGCTTATTTCATATTCCCGCGAGATTTAAAAAGCCTCCTCCCTCTGGGGAAAGATTCATTAAAAGTCGTATAAGGTTGGATCTTAGATATTCAATATTGGTTTGTAGGTAGGGTAGGGGCGAACTGCAGTTCGCCCCTACAGACAAAAAGCGATGCAGCGCGATCTTGGGGGTCATATGCGGACAAGTCCTTTGTCCCATGAGCGACTGCATTTCTGAGCGATTGCTATAAGTTCAATAATTGTCCATAGATAAAATTAGACTAACTATTATGCAAAAGCGAAGTTGTCAGCACTTAAATCATCGGCGCTAATACCCATTAAAGTTCCAATGTCTTCACCACCAGCACTTATCAAAGTATTGTCGTCTTGTTGAACTAAACTAACTTCATCAAAGCCAACACCCAAACCAGCAATACCGATGACATCTTCGCCAACAGTAAAGTCATTTACCATATTGGCACTTTCAGCAATAGCAGCAGAAGCAATCCAAAACTGGTCTGCACCCACCCCTCCAGTAATTAAGTTATCACCACCAGAAGTAACAAAAATGCTGTCATCGCCTGCATCACCAAAGATACGGCTACTCTCCCCGACAATAATAATGTCATTATCGCTTCCGCCGTAGATCCGATTATTACTACCTTGCGTAGCGTCGATTAGATCATTGCCGTCACCAGCCAAGATTAAGCCGTTGCTACCAGTAATGTCGATTGTGTCAGCTTCAAGAGTACCAAACTGAGGTTCAAACCTAGTATCGGTATCCATGTCATCTGCCGATAATACGGTATCATCGCGGAAGGCTAGATTTTGAATGCGATTGTCTGATTCTGGAGGAACATCTTCATTATCGAAGGGAGTTTCGCTAAAGTTATCAAACAAATATTCAGCTAAAGCATCTTGTTCTGAACCATCAGGGGCAAAGGTAGCTTCACCAGTACGAGGATCTTCATCTTCTAGGGCTATATCGACGCGATCGCGATCTGGGAAAGGATAGTCATCACCACCATCGGCTAAGAAACCAAGAGTTACTAAACGGAAGGTACGGCTAGCATCGCCAGATAATTCGCTATCCTCTACTACAGTGTCAACAATGTTGCCTTCGTCATCTTTAATGGCGAGAGACTGAACGCGATCGCCTGGTTCTAAACTAGGGTCGAAGCTAAATTCAATACCCGCTACCTGTGGAAACTGCCCTGGTGTTGCACCTTCTTCTGTAGCCGATACGCCATGTTCGATAATTTCGAGTAGTTCTTCGGCTGTTACGGTTAACAGACTCAAGCCATTGTTAAAACGTAAACTGTCGCTAATATCTAACTGAGAAATATCTCCTTCTTCTTTACCTGCTAGTTCGTTAGCTTGAGTAGGTAATCTCTCTACCTCTTCGGCACTTGTCGAACCAGGAGGGGCAATTACTTCACCAATACTGTCGCGGATACCACCACCATTTTTAATCGAGATAACTACTTCCGAGTCGGTTTCTTTCGCTATAGCCAGGTTCGCATCTGCGGTTAAGTTACCCAAATTAGTTTCTTGAGTACGCACATCGCCTCTAATACCGTTTAGGAATACTTCACTATTGCCAAAAATGTTGCCATCTTGTTCGGCAATAAATTCACCTAAAGCATCCGTAATCTCGATGACTTCAGGATCGGGAGTACCGTTAACTGCTGCCACACCTTCTTCATCGGTAGCATATGCGCCACTAACTTCGGGGTCGATACTTTCAGGAATAATTACGCCGTTTTCGTCGAAGTCTACGACTAAACGACCGACATATTTATAGAATCCATCAGTATTAACTACAGCAACTGGATTGCCATCGGCTGCGGTATTGAGAATTGGATAAACTTCCCCCGCTTCTTCTCCTGCGCGTAGTCTGTCAGTTTCGTCTGCTAACAGGGTATTAGAACCACCAGCAACGATAATGTCTACATCTGTTAACAAGGTAGATAACTGTTCTTCAATCGAAATCTGCTGCATATGCGCCAGCAAGACTACCTTATTGAGATCTGGACTTGCTGCTAATAAATCGTCTACCGAAGCTTGAATTTCTGCTGCTAAAGCTGCAACATCTTCTGGGTTATCAGAATCAAATTCAACGGGATTGACGGTAACATCTCCTGAAGAGGAAATACTAGGTAGAGTTGGAGTTGTTGCACCTACAACGCCAATTTGTTCACCGTTTACGGTAATGATGGTATTGCCAGCTACGCTATTACGAATTTCGCTAGCTTCCTGACCATCTTCTGCAACCAAAGGCGCGAGGTCTTCATCAGTACTAAAGTCCAAGTTGCTGCTGAGATAAGGAAATTGCGTTCCAGGATAGTCGTCTTCTTCATCAGCCGAGATTAGATCGGCAAACGTACCCGCGCCTGCATCAAACTCATGATTACCAACAGCGATCGCTTCAAAACCTAATTCGTTTTGGATTAAAATATCGCCTCTACCCTGTCCGCCAAAAACTTCTCCACTAGCAGTAAAGAATGGTCCAGGGATGTAAGCGTCTCCAGAAGAAAGAGTTACGGTGTTTTCGTAATCCGCAATACCATCGCCGTCAGCATCTTCTTCTCGTAAACCATTAAGTACCGCACTAAAGTTATCTGCATTATCTAAAGCAGGAACGCCTCCTTCTTGATCTGCTGCATGGAGTAACTGTAGGGTAAATGTTCCGTCTCCGTTCATTTCATCACCGTTGCTATCGTCATTGCGATCGCTATTAATACCTTCTGCTACTTCTAAGTCGATCTGACCGCGTAGTTCACCAGACTGATTGTTTTCTGTATGTAGATTGACATAAAGACCATCATCAATTGCTGCTTCTACCTGTTCGGGAGTTAACTCAAACACTCCTGAAAAACTGCCTGAATTATCCTCTTCCTCATCGGTAGTAACTTCGAGATTGCGAATTATCGATCCGTTTTCTCCCGCATCTCCAATATGGATATGAACCGAACTTTCAGGGTTGCCTACAGGATCTTGTCCACCTACGGGAAATAGGGGGCTTGTTAGTTCTTCAAACGACCCCGATACGAATATAGTATTACCGTTCAGTATGGCGTTAAATTCTCCTTCTGCGGGAGTATCTTCTACGGTATCAACCTGCTGTGATTCTTCAAGAGGTAAGTTTCCACCTGTAAATATTTCATCAGCGTCGTTAGTATCTTCTTCAGAATTGCTACTCATATCGATCTGATAAACGCTAACCGTTCCGCTAACTTCGTTAGACACAGTTAATAATGGTACGCCGTTGGGACTTTCTTCGGCAGGGATAAACTGCAAGCCTTCTGGGGCAAGATCTAAAGCGTCGCCAGTTTCCTCATCAATTGGATTGATGTACTGAACAAATACAGCATTAACGGGTTCGCTGATGTCGTAAACCATGACACCGCCAGTTCTTTCTATACCGACAAAAGCGTAGGTTTTACCGTCAACTTTACCGACAACAACACCTTCTGGTTCTGCACCCTTGGCATCGCTACGACTGTCAAAAGAGTCTACCGTTCCGTTAGAGTTAAACAGTTGAGGAACTTGTTGGGCGGTAATTTGAGCAAAGTCATCGCCACTGTCAAAGACAATGTTGCCTTTGGCATCGCGAATACTAAAGGAACGTGCGCCATAAGAGATTAAGCGATCGTAGTCACCATCACCATCAATATCGCCATCTATAGTAGATACTTCTAAGCGTCCTAATTCTGACTCTGCCTGTAGTTCTTCGGCGTTAGGAAACGCTGTAGAATCGAGTTCTAACTCTTCAACTCGTTCGTCTTCATCGCGGGCATCGCCTTCATTTGCCGTGATGTAGTAAGTTGCGCCGTCTACCTCATAAGCTGCAATACTATCAGGCTGATATAGTCCGAATACAGGTTCATTGCGAATATTAATTCCGTCTTCGTCACTAGGATCTAAAGCATTGGACTGGTCATCAAAATTAATACTATAATCTTTTAAACCTAAAGGCTGTATCTCGCTAACTTCCTCTGCTTCTAAATCGACAACAGCGATCGCATTATTCTCTTGCAAACTAACAAAAGCCTGAGTACCATCAGGACTGACAGTAATGTATTCAGGTTCGGCATCATTAGCAAAATTCTCTCCAGGAAAAATCCTTACTCCCCGTCCCCGCAATTCTGCTTCCTGTCCGTTAAAGGCAGTAAAATCAGCGGTAGCAACGGTAGCATTTTCTACACCCGCAGTAATATCGATGATGCTAATCGAACCTTCAGGATTGTTTTCAGGATCGTCTTCATCGGGTTCGCCTTCGTTGGCTACCAAAACTTTAGTACCGTCAGGAGTAAACGTTACCATGTCTGGTAATGCACCTACCGTTACCTGGTTTAGTACGTTACCTTCGGTATCGAAAAAAACTATTGTACCTGGATCTTGCGCCGATTCTGGTTCGATGGCTGCTGCAACTACACCATTAGCAATCGCAATACTGTTAATGCCATCGCCAAATTCTTCAATAGCGATCGCAAAATCAAATGTAGGATTAGTTGGATCGCTGAGATCCAAAACATCAATAGTGCTGTTTGCACCATTAATTACAAACAAGTTTTGACTGTCGGCATCGTATGCAGTAATCTCTGCTGCCCCTTCATCAAAAATACCCGTTTCATAGCGACCAATTTGAGTTAATTCAATAGAATTATTCATTACATTTATTTTGAGATAGAAAAGCTAATATCGTTAGGAAAACTTATATGATATAATTGAAACTTTTTATAGCTTCAATCGGGCAAAAAAAAGCACCAGCTTACTAGAAAAATTTATAATAGCTGCTAGTTAATTCATTTTTGCTAAAGTTTCAAATACAATCGAAATTTGAAAATAAGAATCAGTTAAACTACAAACTTTATATTGATAGAACATCTATATAAATAGATTATTCATTAAATAAGGATCTCAGGCGCAAGTAAATTTTAGTTAAATTAATGGTTAAGAAAGGATTATAAAACTCTATATACAAAACTTTACAAAATCACCTATTTATTATACGTAAAAACTTTTTTAAGCGATTGATTCAATTAAATAGGGAGGATCGTTACTGCTTTAAAATCATTATAAATAGCTGGTAAATTGAAGAGAGATCGAATTAAATCGTTTTTTATCAGAGTAATTTGCATAATCGATCGTATTGTTTCTGGTTATCTTAGAAACTAAAAATAATCTTTAATATTGTCGAGATTAGTTTGGCGATCGCGAGAGCGAATCTATTATGAATCAAAATCTGACTGAGCGTAAAAATTTTTCTCAAATTCTGTCAATGCTAATCGCAGATTTTGATTCCAAAACACACAGTTTTTAGAACGCGAAGTAAGTTTAGTAGATAGCCTCAGCAAATCGACGACGGGAAACGAAGGTTTGCAATAATAAGGTCGTAAAGGATAACTGGAACTATAATCAAAAAACAAGGCTAATCTGTCCGATGTCTGCGGTAGTGTACCTCGATGGAATACGGCCGCTGTATCGACAATAATTACCGTTCCTGCTTTTCCTATACAAGAAATCCATTCAGACTCAGAAACTACATTTTTAATGCGATCGCTTTTAATGTATTGATGGTTGTATCTTAACTGCTGATAAATGCGCTTGGTATGAGATCTATGAATATACTGAAAACATCCACCATCGCGATCGACATCGTTCAAATAGATAATAATTTTAAGCATTCGACGATCTTCTTTGTCGATATGCCACAGTCTAGATTTTCTGACTACATTGTTTGCCAGGTCTTTACGTAGATACATTCCGTGATAAGCTGCTGGCAAAAGTATAT
Organism: Waterburya sp.; assembly: GCA_965214815.1. GTDB lineage: Bacteria > Cyanobacteriota > Cyanobacteriia > Cyanobacteriales > Xenococcaceae > Waterburya. The sequence goes on along the minus strand of CBDCCL010000002.1, from coordinate 3,329,198 downwards.
AATTTTCTACAATATTTAATAATCTGGCATCTAAACCCCATAGATAAATTTCCTGGTGTTCTAAAGCTTTATTGCTAGAATTGCAGACATAGAATTGTTGTTTACTATGAGGTATAGAAGCAATTAACTCTGGTAAAACTCGATCGCAGCAGTTTAATAGTTTTTCTGTATGGGAAATTTGTAGTTCGTCTAAGGAAGTAACAAATACGCCATTATCTGAAATACCTCTGACAATATTTAAATCGACATCAGAAAGAGAATTAATTCGATCGGCATACTGTTTGACTCTATTTTGATATCTATGTTCTGCTATATAGTTAATAAGATATAACTGTGAAACATTTTTGATTATGCGATTGACTATTTTCCTTAGTAGTACAAATATTACGTAAATGTGCTTGACTATAGCAATAACCAAAAGCAGCATATAGATTTATCTATATTCAAAATTCGTCAATTCTGCCAACTCGTATTTCAGTATATTAGACGATTTTTCGACAAATAAATATAGAATAGATAATTTACAGTTTGTTTTAATTTAAGAATTGAGCAGTCCAAACTGAACGTTCGACAAAAATAACAAAGACTTTTGGTTAGCGATCGAGATTTGAGAACGATTATTCGCTCGATCGATAATATTTTCTCAATTATAAAGTCGGATCGAATCCTACTTTATACCTCCTAAAAACTCCCGACTTTCTCCGACAGACAAAGCAAGTCGATTTACCTAGACTGTGTTGTAAGCAAATAAAATACAGTTTGAGGAAACGAGTATGTATTTACCTACAGTAGACTTAGCGGGGGAAGTTTGTTTTTGCCCCAATTTTTTTCAAACGAAAGCCAGGATTAATTATTTAATCGACAAATATCTTAGCTGCCAGCAATTGTGCGATCGCTTAGAAGATTTATCACAGCAGTTTAAAAATCCACAACCCCGTCAATGGTCGAAGATAAACTGGCAGGATATACATCCAGAACAGGTTATCGGTTTGGATCTCGATATTTTTTTATCTATTATTAAAGGTACGTTAGATACTGAAGCACTAATAAAAGAATACGCCCAAACCAGTAGGCAATATCTCGAACCAATACATCCAAGTATGGCGAAGTTTGTAGGTGGAACAGTAGGGGAAGATGGAATAGTCGAACTGGGTTTGTGGGAAAAAGCAGAAAGACAGCATACGCCAGCCTTGAGTAAGATTTATTACTCAATTAGTAAACAGACTGTTAAGCCCCAGTTACGAACGGTAAAAAAATATTTTGCGCGATCGAATCCTTACCAAGATTTATATCGGCATGGACTACATCGAATAGCCACAGAATATGGTGTAGCCTGCCTCTATCTTTGGCTGATGTCTCATACTACTGGCACATTGCAACAGGTATTAGGGGAACTATTAGAAGATGAAATCGATCATTTAACTAAGTTTTGGGGTATGGGGATGTGGTTGTATCCTGACGGTACAGAACAGTTAATTAGATATCTTCTTAGCGAAATTCATACTATCTTGCCTGTATCCTATGAATCTAAAAGGCGATCGAGTATAAAATCTACGTTTGAACGGATGATGTTGGTTTTAAACTGGCAATCTTGGTCGGTTTTATCCAAAGGCGAATTAATTTACACCTTCATCTGGGTTTTGAAACGTATGTGCTATTGGAGTAGCCAATTAACACCAGAATATATACACTCGTGCTGTGCGTCCCCTAGTTTTTTTGGGAATAATAGTAATAAATTATATCAGCCTGAAATAACTGTTTTCTAAGCAACAATAGTCGTTCTTGGTTTAAAAACCGCTAATTTAAGAAAAATCCTATGACCGCCCAATTATTAACTAGTTCATCAAAAACAAATTTATTCAAATTACCCCAGCACGTTGCTGTAATTATGGACGGCAATGGTCGCTGGGCAAAACGCAGAGGTTTACCCCGCATTGAAGGGCATCGTCGAGGTGCGAATGCTTTAAAAGAAATGCTGCGCTATTGCAAAGATCTGGGAATTGAAACTTTAACCGCCTATGCATTTTCTACTGAAAACTGGGGTCGCCCTACGGGTGAAGTTAACTTTTTAATGACGTTATTTGAACGGCTATTGCAAAAAGAGTTAAAAGAAATGGAAGCTGAGGAGGTTTGCATCAATTTTATTGGTGACTTGACTCCTTTACCCCAGTCTCTACAGCAAGAAATGCGTCATTCTATGGAGCGCACCAAAAATAACCAGGGTGTGTTTTTCAATGTAGCGATCAATTACGGTAGTCGCCATGAAATGATTAAAGCCTGTCGTACAATTGCTCAAAAGGTACAGCGAGGAGAATTGTCAGCCGAAGCGATTAATGAAGATACGATCGCTCAACATCTATATACTTCTGCCAGTTCAGACCCCGATCTGCTAATTCGTACCAGTGGCGAAATGCGTCTGAGTAACTTTATGCTATGGCAGCTGGCATATACAGAGATTTACGTTACCGATACTTTATGGCCAGATTTTGATAATAAACAGTTCGACCTGGCTTTAGAGTCTTTTCAACAGCGCGATCGCCGTTTTGGAAAAGTTAATTAGATTTTGTCCGATAGGCTTAACGGTAAAAAGCCATCTTAACTGGAAAATTGAGATAATAAGCAACACAGCAATCTTAATTCTTTCACTTTTTCTGTATGGCTTCTTTTCGCGATCTTGTTGGTTATTTTAGTAAATATAAGGCGATCGCCATACTCAGCATCGCTGCTTCTAGTGCATTTGAAATTATCGATCTAGTCGTTCCTTACTGCATCGGACAAATTCTCAATGTCTTGTCAAATCAGCCATTAGACAAACCCATAGAAAGTTTAATTGCTCTTACTCAAGATCTTGGTAATTTCCCTTCTGGTAAGTGGTTATCTTTAGGCGTACTTTTAGGGATAATTTTTATAGTTACGGTAGTGCGATCGCCGATTCAGCCCTGGATCGGAATTTGGCATCATTGGGCGATCGCTCTTAAAGCCAGAAGAGATCATCAAAGTGAGGTGGTAGGGAAAATTCTGACTCTACCTGTAAGTTATTACGATGAAAATAATCCTGGGCGTATTGCAGGAAGAATAGCCAGAGGAATTGAAAACCATACCTGGACATATCCCGAAATTGCAGGACAGCTACTACCTAAATTTGCCAGGATCTTAGGTATTTTTGTAATGATTTTGTTTATCGATCGCGCAATTGCGATCGCCTTTTTAATTTCTTTTATTATTATTCTCGGATACAGCCTCAAACATCTTAAAGTCTTAATTGCCAAAGAGGAATTACTAGAGAAACATCAGGAAAATACCGAAAGCCGTACCTCAGAAATTATTACCAATATCAAAACCGTCAAGTCTTTTGCTACCGAAGCCCAAGAATATAGAAGACAGCAGCAGCGGTTTGAACGGGAATTTAAATACGTCAACTATCGTATTCATCGCGGTTACGTCAATCTAATTACCTGGTCGCGTACCGTCATCCAAACCTGCGTGTTTCTAATTTTGCTGTTTACCCTAATTTCTACAGTCAGGGGTAATATCACTTTGGGTCATTTCATTACTACTCTGACAGTTTCGAGTATGGCTTACGCCGAACTCGAACCAATCAGTCAGCTTGCGGAGATTTTTGCCCGTCGCTATGCTTCGATGAAGCGTTTTCATGAGTTTATGCAGGTTGACAGAAGTGCGGATGCAGCAAGTTTGGTTTTAGAAGGGGTAGCAGATAATCCTTATAAGTTTGACGGTAAACTAGAATTTCATCATCTCAGCTTTGGTTACGATCGCGATCCGAAGGCTAGGCGTGAGCCTAATCGCCTGATTCTGCAAGACATTAACCTGCTGGTAAAACCCTATCAAACCGTAGCCCTAGTCGGTCGTTCGGGTTCGGGTAAATCGACTTTAGTCAAGCTGCTGTTTCGCTATTTTGAACCCAATAGTGGCTCAATTCTAATTGATGGTCAAAACGTTCGCGATCTCGACGTGGCTCGTTATCGTCGTCGTCTGGCGATCGTGCATCAGGATGTAGATATTTTCAACGGTACAGTCTGGGACAATCTTACCTATGGTAATCCTCAAGCAGACAGAGAACAGGTCAAGCAAGCCTGTCATATAGCTAGAGTAGATGAATTTATCCACGAACTACCAAACGGTTACTTAACAGTAGTGGGAGAAAGAGGCGTAAGACTTTCTGGAGGACAGAAACAGCGTTTGGGTATCGCTAGAGCGTTAGTAGTCGATCCCGATGTTTTGATATTTGACGAGGCGACATCTAGCTTAGATTACGAATCAGAGCGATCGATCCAGTTAGCGATGAAGTCTATTTTAGGTACGCGCACTACTTTAATTATCGCTCACCGCCTCAGTACCATCCGCGAAGCCGATAAAATTGTAGTTTTAGATGCAGGAAAAATTATCGAAACGGGAAGCCACGAAGAGTTATTAAACCACGGTGGTATCTATCACCGTCTTCACTCGTTGCAGGAAACAGGCGAAGTTTTTAATTAAATGAAATACAACTGTTGACTTTGGATAATATTTAATCTTTTCGATCGTCTATTATAATTTTAAAATCGATCCAAATTGCTACATTATGCGCTCTGGAGTTCACTGCAATTATTGAAACTGCCGAAGAAGGTGGCTATTTTGCCTATTGTCCTGATTCTGGAGCAAATGCACAGGGTGAAACTGTTGAGGAATGTCGAAACGATTTAATCGAGGCGATCGCCCTAATCTTAGAAGATCGTAGAGAAGACGCTTTACGTGGTATTCCTCAAGATGCCATTCGTCAGACAATATCAGTCGAATGAAACGTACTGCTTTACTCAAACACTTGAGACGCAATGGATGTATTTTGAAAAGAGAGGGATTGTCTCATTCTCTTTAGTTTAACCCGAAAACTGGTGCTGTAGAAGCCGTTCCACGTCATACAGAAATAAAAAATCTTCTAGCTAAGAAAATTTGTCGTGGCTTGTCTATACCTGAGCTTTAAATGATCTTGCTTCAGATATAGCGATCTCCTTTAGCCTTTAAAGAATTTTGTATTATCTAATGTCTTATTTTATAAGTAAAAACAAATGCTAATTCATATGTTGTTTACCGATTTTGGTTTCTAAACTAGGAGAAATACGAACCGCTAACTGTGTGGCGATCGCATTTAAACTAAAATAGATAATTGTACTGGCTATTACCACCGTTGCCAATAGATGAGCCAAATTAACCAAAGGATGAACGGGAGTAACATTAATAAATATCCTCTGGAAGCTCTTTAGGTTTGTATACCATCAACGAATTCCCGTACCGTAAGCAATGATTTCAATTGCAACTAATCCTTTTCCTCCCGTTTGATTACTCAGGCTAGATGTTTCTAAACGAACGTTGACTACCTGAGTCGCACCCCAAGAAATTGCCTGCTCTTTCATGCGTAAAATAGCTTCTCTGCGCCCGCGATCGAATAAGCTTTCGTATGCCTACCATGCGACTATCTAGAGTTCCCTAAAATAAGCAAATTATTGATCTTAGTTTTTTGACCTTTAATAGTTTCAATCTTTTCTAAAATCGGCTTTTTATTTGAACTGGTAGCTACAGGCAATAATTATCTGTAAATTATTATTCGATCGCGATCGTCTAATTTTATAGCGATGGTTAATGAACTATAAAAAAAGTCCCCCTGTTTGGAGGACTAAAAAAGCTAGTTTAAAAAAATATTTAAACTAAAGCAGCAGCAGCAGCCTTAACTCCAGCCTTAGCATCAAAATCGTGACCGAGTTCGATTAAAGTTGCCTCTAAGCAAGAAATAGCCGTCAAGATATCGCGATCGCTGACAAAGCCAAGATGACCGATACGGAAGACCTTACCTTTAAGATGGTCTTGTCCACCAGCAAGAGCAATATCGTACTTTTTACGCATCGTCGATCTGATCGCTTCTGCGTCGTCACTTTTAATTGCCGTTACCGCAGTACTGGCTGCATCATCGGGTGCGAGTAGTTCTAAGCCGATCGCTTTAACAGCAGCGCGGGTAGCCTGAGTCAAACGTGCATGGCGGGCAAAGATATTCTCTAAACCTTCTCGCTGCATCATTTGCAAGGCAACCTGTAGCCCGTACATCAGGTTAATTGGTGGAGTGAAGGGAGTGCTGTCTTTGGCGTTGGCTTTTTTGTATTTACCCAAGTCCATGTAGAATCGAGGAAACTTGCTGGTTTCATAAGCTTTCCACGCCTTATCGCTAACGGAGATAAAGCCCAAACCAGGAGGAATCATGTAGCCTTTTTGCGAACCAGACGCTACTACATCTAAGCCCAACTCGTCGATAGGTAGATTGTATGCACCCAGGCTAGTTACTGCATCGACAATAATTAACGCTTCGCCGTGGGCTTTAACGTGTTTGTTGATGGTTTCGAGGTCGTTTAATACTCCCGCAGAAGTTTCCGAGTGAGTAATGACAACGGCTTTAATTTTTTTATTGGTATCCGCTTCTAACTTACTGCGAATCTCTTCGGTATCTAGAGGAGTTCCCCATTCAGCGGAAATACGTTCGGTTTGCATTCCAAACACTTCGCAAATCTGCGCCCAGCGATCGCCAAACTTACCGTTTACGCCCACCAAAACGCGATCGCCAGGACTGAGGAAGTTGATCATTCCTGCTTCCATTGCCCCTGTACCTGAAACGTTGAGGGAGAGTACTTCGTTTTCAGTTTGGTGTAGCCATTTTAAATTCTGATTGATTTCGGCAATAACTTTACTAAAATCACCGCTACGATGTCCTATAGGATGTGTACCTAAAGCCTTTAATACTTTCTCTGGGACTGGAGTAGGCCCAGGAATCATCAGCATATGCTTGTCTTCCATTAAGTCGTCCTTATGTTCAGCTAGTCGAGTCGTTAATTTTATCTTATTGTATGGTGGTATAAACACTTACTTAAACAAATCAGTAAAAAAAAATCAGGAAAAATTGCGATCGCTTCGGTGTATTCTGCCTCACATCATTTCTGAAAATATTTACTACTAAAAACTGAAAAAATAATATATAAACAAATGTTGCAAATTGTTATATAAAAATAAAGCCTGCTAACAAAAACTCGGTTTTATGGGAAAATCTAAAACTGCTTCATGATTTACGCAAGAGGAATTTATTATGGCTCAACTTAGACTAGGTGATACGGTCCCTGATTTTACTCAAGCTTCCAGCATGGGAGAAATCTCTTTTTACGACTGGGCGGGAGATAGCTGGGTAGTTCTATTTTCTCACCCAGCAGACTATACTCCCGTCTGCACTACTGAGTTAGGCGAAGTTGCCAAACTAAGATCGGAATTTGACAAACGCAATGTTAAAACTATTGCCCTAAGCGTTGATGATGCGGATTCGCATATGGGCTGGATCGGTGATATTGACGAAACACAAGGCACTAAGGTTGATTATCCTATTTTGGCCGATGGAGATAAAAAGGTTTCTGACCTTTATGATATGATTCATCCCAACTCTAATGATAAAGTTACTGTACGTTCGGTATTTATTATCGACCCCAACAAAAAGTTACGTCTGACCTTAACCTATCCCCCAAGTACTGGTCGTAACTTTGACGAAATTTTGAGAGTTATTGATTCTTTACAGTTAACCGACAATTATTCAGTTGCTACTCCTGCTAACTGGAAAGAAGGTGAAGATGTAGTGGTTTCTCCCGCTATTCCTACGGACGAGGCGAAAAAGAAATTTCCTAAAGGTGTAGAAGAAATCAAGCCTTACCTACGTATGACTCCTCAGCCTAACAAATAGGTAATAGGTAATAGGTAATAGGTAATAAACGCCCTAACAAAAAGTCGTATTGCTATATATAACAATACGGACTTGCTTTAAAACTTATTGCTTATTATCTGATGCCCTCTGGGTACTCATTACTTACAAATTGTCGCGCTACTGAACACAAACTATTTTAGGCTTTATTTTTAATACATGGTTACGTTCGTACAGAATACTAATACCTAAAAAGGTATTATTTTTGTAAGTGCCTAAATAACAATCTTGTTTTAAAGTTAGGTTGCTATCGGTTTGAGCCTTATCTAAATCGATTAACTGACCCTGACACCATAGTTGAGAATCGCGATCGCTCAAGTATACAGCGTCGAGATGATTCAATACCAGACGGGGTTCGATTAAAGTAAATGTCTGCTGCTGTAGGTGAGTTTCAATCTGTTCAAAGGTAACGCTATTATCTAGCTGCATTCCACAACTTTGGATACGAACTAAGCTGGCTAATGTTCCTCCTACTTCTAGCTGTTTTCCTAAATCTCGGGCGATCGCTCTAATATATGTACCAGGACCACAGTTAATATCTACTTCTATTTCGTCGTTGGTGCGATCGATATTGAGTAAGTCGATTTTGGTTATGTTTACTGTTCTAGGTTCTATTGTAATTTGTTCGCCTTTTCTGGCTAATTCATAAAGTTTTTTGCCATCTTTTTTTATTGCACTATAAATCGGTGGTACTTGCTCGATCGTGCCGATAAAATTGTTTAAGCTATTGATAATTTTACTGGCTTCTAGATTTACGACCGCAACGCTTGTAACTACTTCCCCTTCTAAATCATCTGTGGTGGTAGTTACTCCCAAGCGAATACGCGCACGATAAGCTTTAGATTCGGGTAAAAACTGCAATAGTCTGGTGGCTTTGCCAATTGCTACAGGTAGCACTCCAGTAGCAGCAGGGTCTAGAGTTCCTCCATGACCGACTTTTTTGGTGTTTAACAGCTTTCGTAATTTGGCTACGCAATCATGAGACGTAAATCCCGCCGGCTTATTTAAATTGATAAAACCAAACATTTAAGTTTTTAACTATTGCCTCATTATTAATCACAAGCAATTTTAGCTGAATATACCGTTGACACTTCGCAAAAAACCAACGGTTACCACTGACTCAATTTATCAAGTTTTCTAGATTAATTGAACTCGATGTCGATTTTGCTCGGATTCAACACTACAACCCCAAGCAAACTATTGTTTTTATTTCTTAATAGCTGTTGTAGCGGTTAACTGTAAGAATAGATACTATTGTTGATATTAGTTATAACAACTATACTATTAGTAATAATAGTTGTAGTTATTCATTGACCGAACATTAAACATTAAACATTTAGGTTCTCCCGCCTCTTTCTAACGTGAGAAAAGCGTCTCAGAGCGAGTGTTCGATCCCTCGAACAAACGGACGACTCGCGGTCTAGAGCTTGGATCGAGATCCGCGTACTCACTAATGATAAATGAGTTGATATTAGGTTAATATGTTCGACAGCTAGCGTCATATAAATAGTATCAGTTTTGTCAGTTCAATCATAACTGTTGTCAGCGATATTACTAGCTAAATTTTTTGTACTTGGCAGGCTTAAGCGTCATCAGTATTTAATGAAATCGAACCTTGAAGTAAAACAATATCATTTACAGGTCCAAACTGAATTAGAAGCATTGAAAGAAGTCTTACAGTGGTTTGAAGGTTTAGTATTTCCTTTAGTGCCACAAAAGATTGGATGGCAATGTGAAGTAGCATTAGTCGAAGCTTTTACTAATGCAGTACGTCATGCTCATCAAAACCTACCTAAGAATACGCCAATCGATTTAGAAGTAGAGCTTCTGCCGAACTTTTTAGAAATGCGGATTTGGGATAGAGGAACACCATTTGATATTGAGGATAAGTTACGTAAAAGCGAACGAGAAGCTAGCTCTATGGAGAAAGAAGGCGGAAGAGGCTTACAGTTTATCAAGAAACTGACTGATGAACTGCAATACCTCAACCTACCCAATCATCGTAACTGTTTGGTCATGCGTAAGCGTTATCTTTAAATCTCGTCATATGCTCTTTCAATTAACCGTCTGGCTAAAGTCTGAGTACCTGTATGTTCGTAGTAATTAGTCGATACATCGATAAAAGCAGCAGCGTAATCTAACTTACTGTCGGAAAATTCTAAAAACCCCTGAAGGTTGTTCATTACTTTTTCAGGAGACAGATTTTTGCTGCTTACAAAGTCAGCCATCCAGCCTTTAACAGAATCAAAACTTTCACCGATAAAGTCTAGCTTGCCACTAGCATTACCTCCAGGAATAGATTCTGATACACCTTGAAAAGTAGAGTTAGAGTTTAAATCTTGTGGACCAATTCCACTGATAGTTGATTGTGCTTTGAGCAGAAAATCTGGACCGAGAGGAAGTAAACCATCCACACAAACTAAAGTACCCATACGCATCAAAGACTCGCCACTATAGTCTTTTAATGCCCCGACAAAATCACCAATGCTGTCTCCTGGAATACCATTAATCTGGCAAAAAGCTACTAATTCTACAACTACTTTAATTGATAGATCGATCGCCTGAGCCTTATCGGGATTGGGGGTAATTCTATTTAACAATCCGCCCACAAGGGGTATTTTGTTTCCTACCTTGTTAGCCAGTGCAGCCGAACCCAAAGCTTTATCTGCATTATCTACAGTTTGATATAGCCACATTGCGCGACGGTATCCCTGAGACTTATCGTTGTATAGCCAGACTGCGCGATCGCCAATCTGCTGGATTAAGTCTTCGTCAGTTTCTCCTGTCACCTTACGAATTGTATTGACAAAACCAACGGTGTTTTCCCACTCGCCAGGTACGATCGAGTCAAGAGATTTCAACATCATGGTCGTGATGTTGTTTTCTGGCAAATTGTCTACCAGTTCAAAAATTGAGGCACTCACTGCTTGCTCCTTATATATAACGGTTTCTTGTAGCGATTTATCGGGGGATTAGTTGAGCTTGGATAATCCTCTTAGATTAAACTTACCGAGCCATTCGCTGCGATCGCTTTCGGTAAAAGAAGCGTCTTTGGAACGAACTTTCACCTGATAGCGATCGCCCACTAAAACTGCCGTTGCCGTACTTCCCTGGTTTACCACAGGATATCCTTGTATCTGACTCGTACTGTTCTGAAATTTATTAGCTGCACTCGGATTATTTAATACATCAGAAATTGCTAAAATAGCAACCTCCTTACCATCTCTATTTAATTTAGCCTCAGCAAAGCCTTTTTTCTCTTGGGAATAAACTCGCTGATAACCATTACCACTATCAGGAAAATAACGATTTAATGAGCCACCTCTGGTAGCATCATCTACGACAGCGGTTGCACCTTTACTAGTGCTTTCTTGTTGTGCTGCATCAAAACGAGAAGGAGTTTCTTGTTGGCAAGATGTTAATAGCAAGCAGCTAGCTAGAAAAAATACGGTTAAGAATTTACGCAAACTAATCATGTTTAGCTTTTCTGCCTGAGTTACTAATTTCTTTCTAATTCTATACTTAATATTTTAGGGAAATTTATTAAAATCTTAAAGTTATAACCAAAGATAGATTTTATAATATTATTTATGTTTAGCATTAAAAGTTTGGTAGACCTAAAAGATTGAGGAAAAATTACTGTAGTCGGTTATCTCTGTGAAAAATACTTGTTATCGATCTTTGGTTCGGCGCGATCGCGTTATTGAGTGGCTAGAAAAAAATGTTTCCGAGCATCGCTTACACCATATCCTGGGAGTAGAAGAAACCTGTATTAATCTGGCTCGTTGTCATCAGCTTGACGAAAATAAGGCAGCTACAGCAGGTTTGATGCACGATTTGGCTAAGTTTTTTCCACCAGCAAAACTATTAGCGATCGCCACAAAAGCCAAGATTCCTCTAGATGAAGTATGTTTAAAATATCCGCACTTACTTCATGCAGATGTTGGCGCAGTGGTTGCAAGAAAAGAATTTGGAGTCAAAGATCCAGAAATTCTTACTGCTATTGCTAATCACACTTTAGGCGCACCACAAATGAGCCTTCTTAGCTGTGTAGTTTTTGTAGCTGATGTAATAGAACCAAATCGGGGAGATAATACCGAATTAACGCTCTTGCGAGAGATAGCAACGCGAAATCTTTACAAATGTGTACAGCAGACGGCAGATTATTCATTAAAATATTTATTAAGTAAACAAAAAATTATTCATCCTCGTACCGTATTAACTAGAAATTGGGCTTTAGCTGAGGATAAAAACGATCGATAGATCGGCTTAATTTGTTTGCCCTGGTAAATTACTGAAAAACCTTTAACCATATTTTGAATGAGCAAATCACCCCAACAAGCAATTATTACCCAAAATCAATCGAACCAAGCAATCGATACTAAAGAATTGGCTTTACAGGTAGCCAAAGCAGCAGAAGATAAAAAAGCGCAGGATATTACTTTACTCAAAGTTAGCGATGTCTCATATTTGGCTGATTATTTTGTAATCGTTACAGGATTTTCGCGAACTCAGCTAAATGCGATTGCTGAATCGATAGAAGAACAGATTGAAGAAAAGTTTAATCTTCACCCGATTAGGGTTTCGGGAAAAAGAGAAGGAAATTGGGTAGTTCAAGATTATGGTGATGTAATAGTTCATAGCTTTTTGCCTGAAGAGAGAGAATACTATAATCTAGAAGCCTTTTGGGGACACGCGGATCGTATTGAGTTTCCTTAATTCAGTTGATTCTTGATGTTTTATATGAATATATGAATAAATTTAGCGTTAATTTTTGTCCCGTTCCCCTAGACCAACAGCCAATTAATGAATACCAAAATTTAAAAGAGTCATGGCTATTTAATTGGGGAACATTAGCTATCGGTCAATATAGCAGGAAAATAGCCTGGGTAAGTTTTTGGAGTCTGATTTTTGTAGCACCGCTGTCCATGTCGATGTACAGTCTGAATAAACAGCCTCTAGAATTTACTTTATCTTCCCTAATGGGGGTATCCTTATTAACTGGGTTGTTTCTGTCGAGAATTTATCTTGGTTGGCAATATGTCAAAGATCGTCTAAAAAGAGATCGCATATTTTACGAAGAGTCTGGCTGGTACGACGGACAGACTTGGTTGAAACCTGCCAATATGTTAGATAGAGATCGCCTAATTGTTAATTATGAAATTGACCCAATACTCAACAGATTTCATAAGACCTATGGCTTGATTGCAGGAATCATCGCCCTTTGCAGTTCAATTTGGTTTGTTTTTTCTCAAACAAGTTTTTAGTTTTCAGTCTTTAGTTTTTAGCTCAATAAAAAACGTAGATTTAAACTACTAATCAATTAAACAAAGTTTTTCCTGAAGGATACCCTAAAGGGTTCGTACCGTTGCTTCTGTAAGGGAAACACCCAAGACAACCCGCTGAGTCTTGAAATAAATTCAAGTGCTTGTATGTGGAAGTCGCACGCGACCGAAGGAAGTCTAGGGCTTCACCGCTTCACATATAGTATTTAGTAGAAAAAACTAACAACTAACCGAAGGTTAAACCTACGGACTATTTTTTACAAATTAAACATCGAATGACTAGAGGAAAACGAACTCAAACACCACCATTAGAAGTACACCTTCTTAGAGAAGGAATTTTAGAATCATCTCATCAAATAGAAGCCGTAGTTTGCGATCGCAGAGGAAGAGCTTTGTTGATGGCAGGAAATGCCACAGCATCAGTTTTTATTCGCTCGGCATTAAAACCTTTTCAGGCTTTGGCGATAACTAGTACCCGAACGCTACAAAAATATGGTTTGAGCGATCGCGATTTGGCAATTATCTGTAGTTCTCATCAGGGAAACATAGAGCAAGCCAGACAAGCGTTTAATATCCTTTGGCAAGCTGATGTCGATCCTCAAGTCCTACAGTGTCCCATTCCTCAAGGAAAGTCTAATCGATTAGAACATAACTGTTCGGGCAAACACGCTGGAGTTTTAGCAGTCTGTAAAAATTGTAACTGGTCTTTACACAACTATTTAAAACCTTCTCACCCCGTACAGCAGCTAATCTTAAATAAAACAGCCGAACTGCTAGGAATGCCAGGAGCAGAGTTAATTGGCGCACAGGATGACTGCGGAATGCCCACTTACTCGATGCAGCTTCAGCAAATAGCACACCTGTATGCTCAGTTGTCAGCAGGAAATAATTTAGACTTAGAACGTATCGCCCGCGCCATGACCTATCATCCTCGTATGGTTGCTGGAGATGGCGCATTCGATACCGAATTAATGCGCTTGAGCGAAGGGGAACTAGTTAGTAAATCGGGAGCAGAGGGAATTCAGTGTATTGGTCGTGTAGGCGAAGGTATGGGACTGGCGATTAAGGTAAAAGACGGAGCTAAAAGAGCAAAGTATGCTGTAGCGATTCATCTATTAAGACAAATGAGTTGGATTACTCCAGCGATCGCTGAAGTTTTATCCGAACGTTTCGTACAGTTGACTAGTTTCAAGCGTTTAGAAGCTGTTGGTGAATTATCGATACTTTAGTGATATAGCTATTAGCTTTTAGCTTCTTGACGAAGTTGTTCATGGGAGAAACAAAGGACTTGTCCGCATGTACTTGTCCGCATCTGACCCCCAAGACCCGTCGCGTTTTGAGTAAGAGTATTCTTTCTCAAAAGCCGACGTACACTTCGTCGCTTTTAGCTTCAAAACACTATTTTGCCGCAAACTCGAACCACTAAAGTCATTTATCTTGAAATCCCACCGTCTTGTTATCGTAGTCTTAATCTTATTTCTGACAGGATGTTCGACTACAGTTACTCAAAATATACATTTAAAATATGGTAATCCTAGTCGAGCGGGTGGCGATCGCAATAATTATCTAATTGAAAGACCCCAATACGCTCTATCTTATAATTGTCAGGCAGGAATAGCTAATTGGGTTAGCTGGGAACTCGATCGCAGTTGGTTAGGTACGGTAGATCGTAGTAATGATTTTCGTCCCGATTTAGACTTACCCGATAATTGCTATGCAGTCAGACCAAATGACTATCGCGGTAGTGGTTACGATCGCGGACATTTAATTCCCAGTGGCGATCGCACCGATAGCGAGTTGGATAATAGCACCACCTTCTTGATGACCAATATCGTTCCCCAGTCTCCTAGTAACAATCGGGAAGTATGGCGCGAATTAGAAGAATATAGCCGACAGTTGGCTTTTAAAGGCAACAAACTCTATATCGCGGCGGGAAGCGACGGCATCGCCCGCAAAATCGCTAATAGCCAGGTAGTCGTCCCCGAATACGTTTGGAAAGTCATCTTAGTTGTCGAGCCAACCAGCGAGACGATGGACACTATTGCGGTTTTGATGCCAAATTCCGAACAGGTGAGGAATACAGACTGGCAGGACTATATTGTATCCGTCGATCTCATCGAGCAGCAAACTGGATATAACTTTTTTGCCAAAGTACCTAGAAGAGTGCAAAGAGAAATAGAACAGGCTTACTATCAGCAACTATCTATAAATAATTAATAACTGATGTTACGCACCTTCAGGATCTGAGACTATGTAAAGCGCGATCGCATTTGTAGGGTGGGCAAAATATTATATTTGTTCAGAGCGATCGCTTGCTCTACTAAAAAACAAATAATGCGATCGCTCGTCAAATCAGTTAAAAAAACTAAACCTATTATATTATATTTGCGATCGGTATTAGTAAATGAAAACTCAATTATATTAGCAATTTGCAAAGCATAGCCTGTAGGGTGGGCAAAACAAAACACTCTGTTTGAGACATTAACTAATAAATTATTGCCCACCAGAACAATATTGGTAAATGCGATCGCCTGGCATTTTTAAGAGACGATATAAATTATTGCCCACCAAAATAATATTTACAGATGCAATTACCCTGAAGCATACGCAAGTGCGATCGCGCTTTTGGGTGGGCAAAATATTTTACTTTGTTTCAAGCATTAACTAATAAATTATTGCCCACCAAAATAATATTTACAGGTGCTTATTTTTTTCGTTTAGCTTAAAAAAGCTTTACATACATTTCTCATGATTTCTACGTAAGTAAAATAATAGTTGTTTTAAATCTATTTAGAAGCTAAAAATACAATTTATTTGTCGCTCTTCAAATTCACGCTTACTTTTTATGGTTTAAATTACTGATACTATAGGTAATTTTAGAACATTAGTAATATTAACAGGATAAATATAATGATTGACAATATTATCTTTGTAAAGTTTTACTAGTGATAAATAGAACCAATTATTTAACTACCTGATTGCGATGAACTGATGTTGATAAAATATGTTTATTTTTTTAAATTACTTTAATTGGGCTACAATTCTTATCTATGTCTTAAAGATTAGTTAACTAAAAAAATGAACACGCTTAACAAGTTTACTATTAATGGACTTTTATTATCTAGTCTTATTATTAATAATTCAAATTGCGTTGCACAAGTCGATCCACCATATCTAAATAAATACAAAGTAATAAATGCAACTACACTAACCGAGCATACTGTAGGAGCTTACACGGGTAGATTAAACGAACAAACTCATCTTGTTACTACTTCTGCAATCAAAGAAGCGTTAGTCAAACAAGGAGTCCATCCTTCGGCGATCGAAATTTTACTTTACTTTGATTATGTTTCTATTAGTGATGATTTACCCCCAAGAAAATGGGATTATAAATCTAAGCCTAATACCATTTCTTCTCCTTGGCTAGAATTAACCAAAACTATTACTGATTTGGGAGAGGAGAAAATAGTAATTAGAGTTGATGCTACCTATGCTCGTTTAATTTACGATTTATTTTCTAAACCGCCATTAATTAGAGCGAATTCAGACAGTTTTTTAGAAATTCCCTCCATAAGAAGCAATTGTTTGGGACAGGCAATTAGAAGCTATCCCCCAGTTAGACTAAATTCTCCAAGTTTAACTTTACAGGAATTTCGCGATAGTTTTGATTGTGTACCAGAGCAATTAAGAGAACCATTATTGTCTTTATTCAAATCGTCGGAACAAGATTTTATAGGTTCTTTTGAATTTCCTGTATTTCGAGAACTTGAGTATCACTGTCAGGGTGCAGCTAGAGAATATTATCGTGAGCTTTACCCACATTTAGCAGTTCGAGCATTACAAATTATAGAAAGCGACTCAAAACCTAAACCTAAATGGTGGACTGAAATCGTTAAAGATATCGAACCAGTTCAGGAATGTCCAAAACCAACAGACAATCAATTTGATTATTCATATTAAAAAAAATTAGATAAATCCTATGACTTTAGAAAAAGTACTATCAAACCTAATCTATTCCGATTCCTACACTGGTAGATTCAGTACTGGTGAAAACAGTCTGGCTAGCTATCCTTTTCCTGATGATGGGAAAGAGGCAATGACACTTTTGTCTTTAATACCGATGCAGCTTTCGACTCGCAGGAGATGGGTATCGATGTTATACACGATTTTGGTGATGGCACTGATCTGATTAATCTCGATCTCACTACCTTTACTGCTCTTTCATCACAAGCAGGAACTGGATTTAGTAACGGTCGAGAGTTGGCGGTGGTAAGTCGAGATGAAAGAGTAGCGACTAATGATGCCTATATCCTGTACAGCAGCAGCACGGGTAATCTTTTCTACAACGAGAATGGTGCGGAGGCTGGTTTGGGTAACGGAGGTCATTTTGCTACCATAGAAAATGCTGCCCAACTTGAAGCAAACAACTTTACGCTCTCTGATTAATAGCTTTGTATTAACTTTTAATCCTAAATACCCCCATTATCCAATTATGGTAAGCGTGGGGGTTTAGGGCGTGTCCGAAGAATTTAGTAATATGAAATCGGGAGCAACTCATCTTTTTCTCCCATACGCGATGAAGGTTTGAATTGAGAAAACAAAACCATCGATTTCGTAGAATAACCCTTAGGGGTCTTGATAATTCCTACAGTAGAAGTTGGTAGGTTTGTACGCTTGAGTTTTGCTTATGTCCCTAACAAGGCTGAAATGCCGATTACCTGCTCAGTGGGGTTGAGCCAGGGCTTGTTGACGACTCAACAGACCAATATTGATTTTTCTCAGATCCAAACCTATTGGATATATGCAGGAGGGTTATTCGCCTTTAATTTGTTTGCTTTTTTAGCCTTCAGTTTTGCCGAAATAAAATCAGATTCTAAGAAACTCAACTATTTTAGCCTCGGCGGGCTATTTTTACTAGCTTGTCATGTTGGACAACAAGTTATTCCTTCTTTTTAAAAGTGATCGCTCTTACAAGTTCGGATATCGCAGAAAATCTTTGTAGATGAGCAACATTAGAAGCCGAAGCAACCAATAACTGTGTTTTAGAGGTGGCTACTGCTGTAACTGTAGATTCTGCTGACAACGGTATTTGAAAGTAGCTGAGTTTTAAATCATTACCATCGATCGCGACAAAATTGCCCTGACGATCGCACAAAAGATAACCTTGGGGATAGGAAGTAATGAAATTCGGTGTAATTCCGAGAAAAATACGTTCGAGCCTAAATGGTTTGAGGGTAATTAAAATCGCCATCTGGGAATTGTTGATTTCGGTTGCTAATATGCGATCGTTAAAGAGAGGATTATAAGTTACTGCTTTTAGCCTCAGCGCAGCCGTAAACTTTGCTAACCAGTTGCTACGACGGTTAAATAGATGAAACTCTGTATTTTGCTGTTTGTTTTGGTAGATTCCCAGTCCATAACGGTGATTTAAAGCAATTAAAAAATTCCAAGGTTTCCGATTAATTTGCGATCGCTGTAGCTGACAGTTAGGTAATTTGAATATCGACCAAGCAGCAGTTTTAGATTTATTAGGTAGATAAGACACCGCAAACCAATGCTCTTGAGGATCGATCGCGCTAACTAAATTAGTGGTGGGGAAAACAGCAATTGGTAATAAGGTTTTTCCAAAAGCCCCCAATTGTGAAGCTGAGTTATAAGGCAAATAGTATAGAGAAGATGAGGTATTAATAAAACATCCCGACGAACCAGGCTGTAAGCTGCGAATATTTTCATCTAAAGCAAATTTATGACTATCGAGAGTTACTGTTAAATTTGAACCACGATTGCTATATAAAGCAAGCTGATTCTTATTTGCTAAATACACTTGTTCAGATGCGATCGCTATATGAGTTACTAGCTGCTCTAATATTTCAGTAGAAACGGGTGTGATAGTGTTGAGCGATGGAACAGACACCGATGTATCTACCTTTAAAATGCTTTGGATTAACTGTAACGACTCCCGCATCTGCTTGGCATTCTGGAAACGGCGACGAGGCAGCTTTTGTAGAGATCTGGCGATCGCCGAACGCAAAACAAAGGGAACACTTTTAGGTATAGTGACAGGTTGGTTGAGATGTGCCGACAATAATTCCTGTGGCGTTCCCGAAAAAGGACGCTCACCGACAACTAGTTCAAACAGCATGATTCCTACAGCATAAAGATCGCAGCCGTAAGAATACTGTCCGTAAAACTGTTCTGGGGCCATATATGCGGGAGAGCCTGTATTACCAGTAGTAGAACAATCGCCTGAATGTAGTTGAGCAATACCAAAATCGGATATATGAGCAGTGTAAGCGCGATCGCTAACTTTAAGCAAAATATTTTCGGGCTTGAGATCGCGGTGAATTATACCTTTACCGTGAGCAAACTCTAGACCAGATAGAATATCGATTACAAGCTGTAGACTTCGATTTATATCTAAGGATGAATTATCGATTAAACTACGTAGAGTTCCGCCTTCGCAGTAGTCCATCACGATATAGCGATGATTCTGATAATGTTCTAATGCCTTGCAGCCAACAATATTAAAATGATCCAGAGTCACCAAAAAATTTAGCTCGCGTAAAAAACTACTAGTAGATAATTGTTTGAGCTTCAATTCTTTTAAAGCTACTAAAGTACCCCCCGTGCGATCGACCGCTGCAAAAACTCGACCAAACTGTCCTCTTCCTAGCAAGCCTAAAATTTTATAGTTTGATTTTTGTCTCACTTGGCTTGTAGTTGTTTAATTCGTTCTAATTCTGATTTGTTCAACCGTAACTTCAATTCTAAAATTCCAATGTAGTACTAACCAAAAAGATTACCGACGGCTACCTGTTCTGAGCTTTCTTTAACAGAGGTAGTCGAATCATTATTGTTCTTATAAATCTGTTGGCTCAAATCTCTCAGTTCTCGATATTTATCTAAACTGCCTCTGTCAAAATAAAGTTGAGATGCCCTACGCAAATCGATCGCTGCTTTTTGCTCGATACCCATCTCTCTATAGAGTAAACCGCGATAATGGTGAGCCTGAGCGTGTTTACTATCTAGTTCAATAGCTTTAGTATAATCATCAACCGCCCGATGTCTATTACCTAAGCGTTGATAAGCCAAGCCTCGTTCATAATACGCCTGGGTGCTATTAGCATCGGCTTTGATGCTTTGAGTAAAAATATCGATGGCTTTTAATTGTCTGACTAGCTTTTGGGTTTCTTTTTGGTTGCTATCGAGAGTATTTAGCTGCTGTTCGAGGTTCTGACTAAAGCTGTCGAGTTGAGAAAAAGAATTTTGTAAATTTTCAATCTTACCTACCGTAAGCTTCGATTCTTGCTCTTGTTGCTGTAGTTGCGATCTTGTGGCTATAGTTAATTTTTTTACACTTCCTAATTCTGTTTCCAAGTCAGCAAGATCGCTCTGGCTGTGCTGGAGTCGCTCTTCAAATTCAGCATTAACGGTAGTAATTCTCTGTTTATTATCTGCTACCAAAACAGCGATCGCTTTTTGCTCTTGTTCGACTAAACTTTTTAAACGTTGGCGATCGAGACTGGCAAAGGCAGCAGAAGCGGAGAGGGGAATTGCAGCCCACAAAAACTGCTTTGATATTGCTCCGATAATTAAACCGCAAAAAGAACTAGCTATAGCTACTTTTTCAGCAGTATTTAACCAGTGAGCTTCGGAAATAGATGATTTCATATCTGTTTAAATAATAAAATTAAAGAATAATAAATATAAAACAAACCCTCGACTCAATCTCCCAGTACAGCCTGATTTAACTGTAAAATTGGCGCGATCGAGTCAAATTCTTCAGGAGTTAAAAACTGTTGAATAATTTCGGGCATATTAGTATGAACTATAGCTGTAATATACTGGAGCTTAAAAGCCATGATGACAGTTCGCTGCCATAGCAGTAAATGCTCCCGTAAGCGGTCTAAATCGCCAGTTAACATCGTTGCGATCGCACTGCGTAAAACTTTTTTGGTGTCTCTTTCGCAAACAGAAGCGACATCTTTAAAGCTATATTGAGAGTTCTTCGACTGCATCTGAAGCATTTTTGCCTCCAGGCGATCGATAATTTCATCTTCAGCATCACGAATTTTTTGATACGCGCTAAGACGCAGATCTACAGTCTTAATATAGTCGCGGATAAACTGTAGTTCTTGGGCGGTTGCATAACGTCCTTCTGCTGCTAGGCTTAAATCTTCTAATTGTTTCAACATAGTTAGTATTTATACGGCTTTACTTTGACTTAAATATTGACTGACTTGAGCTTGAGTTGTTTGGAGTTGAGCGATCGTCGAGCGGGTAATCAACTTTCCTTCCTCGACCAAAACCTGCCCCGATATAGGATGTAAGATATCTTGTTCGGCTCGGCGACCGATTAAATCTTCAACATCATCATTACTGCTGATGTACATTCCAGCTGGCAATTCAACAACAACGCCTTCTCCCATCACCTTTGCCTGACAAGCTAAACGAGAGTCAGTCCGACAGCTAGTAATTACCTCTAGGGTACGCTGCTCTCTTCTACTCATAGGAGAGACATTTTCCATACCTTCGCTAACGTGGACGTGACAGGTAGCACATATTCCTCTACCACCACATTCTTGGTTAACTTCTAGATCGTTTGCCAGCAATACAGATAAAAGATTACTACAGGTCGCGATCGCCGTTTCTTTCCCTAAAGGATCGAGTCGAACCGTTTTAGCCACAATATTTCTCCAATCGATAATTTATTTATATTTATAAAGAGCGATCGCTTCTTGAACGGGGCTAACGCCCCAACGTCCCGAAGCGCGAAGTTGCGTTGCGGAGGTTTCCTCCGTTGAGCAAACTTCGTAAGAAGGGACTTTGCACTCCTTCGGAGTGCTGTGTCGCTCTAAGAAGGAAACCTTCAAGACCACGCTGCATCGCTTCTTAAACGCTGCATAATTGCCTGATGGTTTTCTCCTTGTTCGACCATTGCTTCTGCTGGCTTCAGCCTTTTAGTCAAACCCAAAATAAACAAGTTTGAACTAGCTCCCAAAGACTCACAGTCAGTTTGCATACAGTGCAGTTGAGTTTGGGATAACTCCGAGAAAAAAGCACTCAGCAAACCCGCCTCCACGAAGCAGCTTGGTTGTTCTGGAGACTCTACCATCTCGACAAAAGCAGCCTGTTTGATTTCAACTACTAAAAATCCCTGTTGATAGTCATCAAAGTTCAGCTCGATCGTTCCCCATCCATGCGCTTTCCAGCACTGTTTTAAACACTGAACCAGCTCAATCATGGACATTTGTGCCACAGGTTTTTGATAATATTCGTTTAATTCTTCGCAAAATCGATAAAAAAAGCTTTTACCCCATTTTTTTCCACAGTTATACAGCACTATTGCTGCTGCGCTTCCCACTTCCAGGGTCAAACCTCGATAAAGACCCTTTAACAAAGTATCTGGTAGAGCCAACAAGCGTCTACCCTGTCGATTTTCGATTAAACCAGATTCAAAATCTCCTTGAGCATAAGCATCGGGAGCAAAATAATTACCTGGTAAGGAGGACTCTAACAAGTCGGCAATATCGATCATAATTAATAATCTTTAAATTAATGTTTGGCTTCTATGTCTCATCTAGCAACGGCTGCTCTAACTCACTTTAATAAAGCATTTCGAGTTTGTTCTAGATAGGGCTGTAATATAGAAAGCTGCTCGGAGTTTAAAACTTTGCGATAACGCTTTTGCAATAGCTCGAATATTCTTTGTTCTATAGCTTTAGTTTGGTAGGCTTCGACTTGTTGGCTCAACCATTCCAAAATTCGATAATTTAAATAATCTGGGTTATCTAACAGCATCGCCATAGCGCAGTAGCGCATCACCATCAACCAGTGTTTTAAAGCCAGCTTTATTTTGTCTGGCTCGTCGGGATCGCTTACTAACCGACTAGCGATACTTTGAAAAACTTCCGTTTCTTTCGAGCTGATAATTTCGTAGATTTGCAGTCTTTTTTCTAGAGCAAAAATTTGACCTTTGAAATTTGCCAGATCTTGTTGTTCTAGATATTCGGCTTCAGCTTTATATAAAATTGAGTCTATGTCAGAAATCATATGAATTTAAAATAGTTGGGACAGATCATTTAAAGTAAATTCTTCTACAGCAGCGATAATCTCTTTAGTTTCTTGCAATACTTCATCGGCTCGATTCGTAGGGCGAGGAGCAGACCAACTAAAACACTGCCAAAATTGCTCGCTGGGCAAAGTAAAATCGAACGTTTGTTCTATGGCTTTGCGATCGCCAGTAGCTAAAATCGATCGACCATCCCAGTTACTCAAGCTAAAAAACTTTTGTGTTGTCAGACACCGCCAAGAAGCTAAATCTGGTAGCCTGGGCGAACTAACCGTAGTTGGTAATACACCCTGCCAATTGCACTTATCTACAAATTCTTTAACAGATAAACACTGCCAAGTAGTATTCACTTAAGATATTCTCCGTTATGTAATCTCTTTTCAATATCTCTAGCGGTTGCTCCTTCGTGATGCCAAAAAGATGCTGCATCAATGCGATCTTTTTTACCCAACAAAAACTTACAGTAAGTTTCTCCCATGGCATAACATTGAATTTCGATACAGTCGAGTTCTTTGCCAATTAAGCTGCTAAAAAAACCTGAAAACAAACCTGCATAAATATGACAGACAGGTTTACCCACATCACCTAAAGTTCTGGCGATCGCAGAATCAAAAATATTAATAAACATAAAGCCATTTTTTTGGTCGCTCATGTCTACTTCCCAGTTGCCCCATCCCTGACTGATAAAGGGCCACCACCAGGCTTCTAGAACATACATTAAGTTAAGCTTGCTAAAGTTCTCATAGCCATATTCTTTAGAAAACCAACTGCGGAAAAACCGCGCATCTTCCTTGCCCCATTGCTGACCGATGTTATACATTACTACTCCAGAAGCATCGCCCACTTCTTCCTCCAATCCTGCAATCAAGCCAATAACGAAGTTTTCGCCCACTAAAATATTGCGAGATTCATTCCAATCAACAATAGTTCCAGTATCAGTTTGAAACGAAAAAAAATCTTTAAAATTATAGTGATTGTGTCTTTGGGGATAATTTTGCTTGAGGTAGTTTGAATAAGATAAATCTGGTTTGATTCTATTATTTTGTTTGGTCTGAGTTGAAGGCATTTAGCTTAATAGTTTATTTTAAATTTGCAAAATTATATATTAAGCACAATTTTAGTCCAACTATTTCGTTTTAATACCCGTACTAATGTCTAGATTCTTTATGTCTGTCTGATTTAAGCATCGGTATATTTACTAATATTTTTTATTAAAAGTTTAACTTTAAAAACTTATAAATAGTTAAACAAATGAAAAAATATAATTATTCTTTTTATGCTTGTCTGATTTATAGAATTGACACTCACCTGATTGAAGTAAACTAAGTTCTTCATATGGCTTAAACAACAGGCGATCGCAAAAAGATAAATACAAAAAAATGTTACTTGAAAGCGTTTGCAGTTTGTTGTTTTATTGGCATAAATAATATACCAAATTAACCTATACTAATCGTAAATCATTTGTGAGAAAATTTTTTTTGATAAACCACGGAGGCAGGTCGAATACGGAGTCAGAGAGAGTTTCTTATAAATCATTCGGCGTTGCTATATTATTATAAAACTAATTTCAACGGATCTTTTTTTTAAAAACAAAGTTATATCGACCGTATAATCTGTATCCAAATTTTAAATAAAAAACTGCTTTTCAATATAAAAAAACGTTTAAAAGTGTTATTTTCGGTATTTACAGGCAAAAAGATAAACCCTTGAAGTTGAATTACATCAAAATTAAAAACTTTTTTAATGTTATCAATGTAATAAGTGATTTAGATCGCTGTTAAAACACACAATTTTTTCTAAATAATGAGCAATCGAGATATCAACATTGGTAGCGATGAAGTACAAACAGGAATGAGTTCTACATAAACTGTTTCCGTCTTGCAACGATCGCACTTCTCGATTTAAATCACAGTCTTACCCGATCTATATTCAGTAATAGCTTCAGCAGTAAGATTAGCTAAAAGATCCTGAAAATCAGTAAAAGATTGTGACCATTTAAATTTGTCTTCCAATTCTAAAATAATTGTAGCGATCGCATCTTCTTCATCAGACAATTATTCTACTTTCTCAATTGCCTATTTTAGTAGTTCAGTCATGGCAATAAAATTTTCTTTGATTAACTTGATGCAATACTAGTACCATATCTTAAGCGTCAAGAATAAACAAAGGCGATCGTAGAGTACTATTGCAACTTCCGAGTAAGTCAGACAATGCCAAAATTGAGTTTGGGTACGCGCTTATTTATCTCGCATTTATTAGTAATGATGGTTGGTTTGGGTAGCTTCATCATTATTGCTAAAGTTTCTTCGCCGAGAATGTTTGTTCTGCGCCTAGAGCAGCTTGAAAAAAGAGGAATTTTTACCGTCCGCTCGGCGCGTACCTATTTAGTAGAAGGATTTCAAAATGCTTGGAATCGTAGCGCGATCTTGTCGGTAATTGCTGGTGCTGGTGCAGCAGGAGGAGTAAGCTATATTTCTTCTAAACGTATTACTCAGCCTGTCAAACAAATGAAACGCATTACCCAAAGATTCGCAGCAGGGGACTTGAATCAAAGAGTACCCGAAAGTGATATACCAGAGCTAAATCAACTCAGCTTGAGCTTCAACTCCATGGCTAGCAGTCTTGGAGATGTCGAACAAAGAAGAAGAGAATTAATTAGCGATCTGACTCACGAACTGCGTACTCCCTTAACCGTGGTTCGGGGCTACTTAGAAGAACTTGCCGATGGTAGAATAGATGGTAGTCCAGAACTTTATTTACGCCTGATTAAAGAAACTAGACGTTTAGAACGCTTAATCCACGATCTACAGGAACTCTCTAAGGCTGAAGCGGGCTATTTATCGATCGCTCCTCAACCAATTAACCTGTATCCTTTGCTTAACTCTTTAGTAGAACGCTTTGCCGATCAGCTACTAGAAGAAGGGCCTAGTTTAGAATTAGACTGTCCTCAAGATCTGCCTCTAGTATCCTGCGATCGCGATCGCACCGAACAAATATTAATCAACTTGCTAGGTAACGCTATACGCTATACCGAAACTGGCTCGATTGTAGTTAAAGCAGCCAAAGTCAATCGTTGGGTGTGGATTTCAGTCACCGATACGGGGGTGGGGATTGCCGAAGCAGACTTGCCTTTTGTATTTGAACGCTTTTGGCGTGCCGATCCTTCTCGTTCCAGTCATTCGGGCGGTACGGGTATCGGTCTGGCGATTGTTCGTCGTCTGGTAGAGTTACAAAATGGTCGTATCGAAGTAGAAAGCGAACTGGGTAAAGGCAGCACTTTTCGTTTTTGTCTTCCCGTAGCGTGAACATGGACGCGATACATCATACGGTAATCTGCCAGTTTCGTTTCTTTTGAAGTCACGTCATAATAATAATATTTGCAAATCTTTACAATCATTTATTTAGCAATTATGACAACCTCAAATTCAAACCAATACGAAGTTCAAAAATCCGAACAGGAATGGAAAGAAACTCTTACTCCCGAACAGTTTAAAGTATTGCGTAAACACGGGACAGAAAGAGCGGGAACTAGTTCTTTAGACAAAAACTATGAAGATGGTACATATGTCTGTGCTGGCTGTGGACAACCTCTATTTACCTCTGGAACTAAATTTAATAGCGGTACGGGATGGCCAAGTTTCTACAAACCAATAGAAGGAGCGATCGCTACTACTACAGACCGTTCTTTGTTTATGTCTCGAACCGAAGTACACTGTAGCCGTTGTGGTGGTCATTTAGGTCATGTATTTAATGATGGCCCGAAACCTACTGGACAACGTTACTGTATGAACGGTGTATCTTTAGAGTTTACTCCTGAAGAATAAGTACGATTTATTGCCATGTGGTGCTTTAAGATAGATTGGCGATGATGAAATTTGAGTTAAATCTTTGAACGCCATCAATTTTTTCAAGCCGTTATTAATTACTCTAGGTTGGCAGATTGCTTCGATCGCTACTGTCAACCTTTGTGCTAATGCAGGAGAAATCAATAATTTGTCAAATACTGGCGATCGCTTGGATATTCCCGATCGCGTAATTCAAGAAAGCCCAACACTACAGCGATGGTTAAAAGAAGTCCCTGATGTATTAGAAGATATACGCCACGATCCTAGTTTTCGGACTCGATTACGTTTGGGCTTTACTACTTTCCCTTCTACAGACGATGCAGCAGGAATTAATCTTGGCATTGAAGATATATTTATTAACCGTACTGGTTTAACTATTAGTGCTGACTATCAATCGGCATTTAACGGCGATCGCAATAGCCTTGGCGCAGACTTGCACTATTTTCTATTACCATTAAGCAACTATATTAATATTGCTCCCTTATTAGGCTATCGTTACGTACAAAGCAACGATTTCAATACCGATGGGTTACACCTCGGCTTGAGACTAATGCTAGCTTTTTCTCGTACTGGCGCGGGAGATATTTCCCTGTCTCAAAGCTTTATTTCCCCAGGAGGTAACGAGGAAGTAGGTATTACCTCTCTCTCAGTTGGCTACGGGGTTACTTCAAAACTCCGCTTGTCTACAGACTTGGAATGGCAAAACTCAATTGAAGACAATGATAGTCGGGCGGGGGTTAATTTGGAATGGCTACTCTAGATCGGCTAAACCTCAAAGGTATTTTAATAAAAAAATAAGCAAGAGTATAGCAATTTCGCTTAATATATATTAGTATTGTCCGCCTAAATTCTCAAGATCTGTTCTAAACAGAACCTGATTTTTTAAAACCCTATCATTGAGAAAAACAATATGTTGCCCATAGTACGTAATTTGATTACAGTCGGAGAATCTATTAACTTTAACACGGCAACTAATGATGAATTAGCATCAGCTTATAGTGAAATTTTGCCTCCCAATGCTACAGAGTTAATGGGATTGAGAAAAAAACTCGAACGAATCAAGTCCAGTTTGTCCAAAACTCCTAATATGGGTTGGTCTCAATTTGGAAGTTTGATGGGTCGAGAATTTCAAGAGTCTCTATATAAATCAAAATAATCTAAATAAACTTGGCTTTTTACGATAAATTCAAGCAAATTCGGTCTACTAATAAGTGTTGTATCTTTCTACTGTTTCGGATAGATTGACTCGTTACAATTAAAATTACTGAGAAATACTTTCGGGTATTTGACTAAATACATAGAATTTTTCCGAACCTAAATCTCTACACTTTTTATCAAGGAGATAGTCTATGTCAAATTCATCCCAATAATCTATTTACCGTATCGCCTAAGCTCTACAGTTTTATGGCTTTGTAATTGTCAATGCAGTTACCAACCATGACTAAAAGTGATACAAGTGCCTAAAATTTTCTTCGGCGCGTTATCGTGACTTGACCAAGTAACGCTAGTTCTCCTGCGCCTTTGGAGATGAGACTTTCAGAAACGAAACGCTGACTCTGGCACTATAATATCGTTTTATCTTGGTTTCATTCGAGCGAAAGGCACTGTACATTGCTTGAAGAAAATATCGAGCTAAAATCCAAGCCCAATTGTATGTAGTAAAACTTGGGTTTACCAAGTGCCGTTTTACTCAGTTGTTCTCAAAAGCTAAATATATTCTGAAAATATTAGTAACCGAGATATAGCCAGATAAAGTTTAAGCTTTGCGCTCGTTAGACATATTCATTGTCATTGTCATTGTCATTGTCATTGTCATTGTCATTGTCATTGTATTTTTATTTTACTCCGCCATATATATTGGCACTGTAGTCATTGTTACTAAGCAACGAACTTTCGCTCGCTCGATACTCAAAGTAGAAGTTACCGATCGATTTCTTACTATTAATACTTTCAAAATAATTGGAGAAAACAACCTTAATGACGATCGCAAAAAAAACAGCTTTAGTCTACTGTGAAAAACAATTTGGCTTAATGGACGGCAAAACCGCAGCAGGTCTAGTTCGACATTCCGAAACTTATAATATTGTCGGCGTAATCGATCGTTCCTTGGCTGGCAAAGATGCAGGAGAAGAATTGGGCGATCGCCAAAACAATATTCCCATTTTTGCCGATTTACAGTCTGCTTTAGATAAACTTACCGAAATTCCCGATTGCTATATTTATGGCAAAGCACCCTTGGACGCGACCATAAATATAGCCGAAAGAGCCTTAATCTTGGAAGCAATGAGTAAAGGCATGGATATAATTAACGGTCTCCATGAATTCTTTTCTGAAGATGCTGAATTTGTCGAGATGGCTATTCAGTGGGGAGTTGAAATTAAAGACATCAGAAAACCACCCCAGTTAAAAGATCTTCATGTCTTTACTGGTCAAATTGCTAAGGTCGATGTTCCTGTAATTGCCATCTTAGGTACTGATTGCGCCTGCGGAAAAATGACTACTGCGGTGGAATTAAACAAAGCCTTAAACAATCTGGGAATCAAATCGGTACTGGTTGCTACAGGTCAAACTGCCTTGATGCAAGGGGCAACTTATGGTGTTTCGATCGATGCGCTGGTGTCTCAATTTGTAATTGGAGAAATAGAAAATGCTGTGGTTAAAGCCTTTGAACGAGAAAAACCTGACATTATTTTAGTAGAAGGACAAAGCGCAGTCTCTCACCCTGCTTTTATGAGTTCGGTAGGCATTTTAAAAGGATGTATGCCCGATGGAATTATTTTGCAACATCCTCCTGGTAGAAAATTTCGCTGTGATTTTCCTCAGATGCCGATGCCGAATGTTGTCAGTGAAATTTGTCTGATTGAAGCCATTTCTCAATCTCAGGTAATGGCGATCGCTTTGAGTCATGAAGATTTGACCGTTGCAGAAGTCCAGAAAACTATTAAAGGCTATGAAGACCGTCTAGGATTACCCACTACAGATGTTTTAACTTATGGCTGCCAAAAGCTAGTCCAGGGTTTGTGCGATCGCTTTCCCTCTCTCAAACGAAGAATTTCCCAGGATTCTCAAAATATACCCTTACTAACAACTAGATAAACGCAAAACGTTTAAACAAAATATATGAAAGCGTTTATGCCAAGGATAGAAATTGCCCTATCCCAGATACAGCAAAATACTCAGATATTATGCGAACTTTATGGAGGAAAGGGTATTTCCTTAATGGGTGTTTCTAAAGCAGTGTTAGGAGAACCTTTAATTGCTAAAGCTATGATTCGAGGAGGTGTCAAGTTTATCGCTGACTCTCGACTAGAAAATATTCAAAGGATGAAGAATGCGAGAGTATCGACTAAATTTGTTTTACTGCGTACTGCCTCAAGTCAAGCAGAATCAATTGTTGAAGATGTAGATATCAGTCTTAATACAGAAATTGAAACCCTCAAAAAGCTTAACTATTACGCATCTTTGCAAAACAAAATCCATCAAGTAATTTTAATGGTGGAAATGGGTGACTTGCGAGAAGGAATACTTCCCAATGATATTTTCCTCTTCATTAAGAAAGTTCTTTGCCTGCCTCATCTCAAAATTATCGGACTTGGTTGTAATCTTGCTTGCTATGGGGGTATTAAGCCCGACCGTCAGAAAATGCTGCAACTATCAGAATTAACCGACGCGGTAGAAAAGAAATTTCAAATTAACTTACCTCTGGTTTCTGGAGGAAATTCGGCTAACTACGAATGGTATAAATCTACAACAAACGTCGGGCGAATTAACAATCTGCGGATCGGAGAATCAATTCTTTTAGGCTGTGGAACAGTTAACCGCCAAGCCATTCCCAAACTGTATACCAACGCTTTTAAATTGATTGCGGAAGTCATTGAATCAAAAGTAAAGCCTTCTCTACCCTTTGGCGAAATTTGTCAGGATGCTTTTGGCAATATTCCCGTTTTTCGCGACCGCGGTATGCACTCAAGGGTAATTATTGCTTTAGGAAAGCAGGACACTCCAGTCTCTGGTTTGAGTTGCGATCGAAGTCTAGAGATACTGGGGTCTAGTAGCGATCATCTGGTTCTAGATAACAAAAACCCCGATCTGAAGGTGGGAATGGGAGTAAATTTCGCTCTAGATTACGGTAGTCTCCTCGCAGCAATGACTTCTCCTTTTATTAAAAAGCAATTCATCTAACAAAAAAGGTACTATAAAAATGAAGAAAAAATATCACAATCCCGCACTCCAACAGGAACCGATAGGTGAACCTGCCTCAATTATCTCTCCTAGAGAAAATGAATCTCTTTTTAGATGGATTCAAAGTACTGGTAGATTTATGCCCTATCAGTCAGATAAATTTCACGAGGACAAGGAAGACAATGAACTTGACGATATTTTAGAACAGGATGAAGAAATAGATCCAGAGTAGTAGCTAATTAGAAGATATTAGTCAGATCTAGATGTCGATCGCCCGAAAAATCTTGTTTAACTCTTCTCTTAAAGATAGAGGCTGATAACCCAAAGCAAAAGCCTTGGTGCTATCTAAAGATGTGTCGGGCGATCGCGGTGCAACCATTACTATATCTGCTTGCTTACCAGGTATAATTAAATCTGTCGGTAACTGTAAAATATCTGCTAATAATAGTCCAAAATCGTAACGGGAAATGCGCTCTTTTCCTCCTAAATGCAAAACTCCTCGAACCTGCTTTTCTATAGCTAATAATAATCCCTCAGACGCAGCCCTAGCACTAGCAGGAGTGCGGAATTCATCGGTGAATAAATTAATTTCTTTACCTGCTTGAAGACTGCTAACCATACCCTGAAGAAAGCTAGGCGACACGGGTGAAGGCGCACCAAACATCAACGGCATTCGACATAAAGCGATCGCGCTGGTAATTTCGCTCATTTTTTGTTCGGCGATCGCCTTTTGTTCTCCGTAGTAATTTATCGGACAAACAGGATCGGTTTCTTTATAAAAAGGGTTTTTGCCATCAAAAACTAAATCTGTAGAAGTGAAAGCGCAGGGGATAGAATGTTCACTACACAAACGAGCAATATTGACCGCAGCCTCTACATTGACAGCATAAGATTCTTGACGGTGGGTTTGACAGTAATTAGGCTTAGAAGCAGCAGCCGTATGTATTACCGCATCGGGTTTAATACTATTAAATAGCTCATTTAAACTAGCATAATCCTTTAAATCGGTTTTAGATAGAGTTACTCCTGGTATTTTTACCTCGTGGCTAAAATAAGTACCGTATACCTGCCAATTGCTTTGCGCCTGCTGACACAGATTCCAGCCCAAAAAACCACTTGCACCCGTAACCAATAGTTTTTGCTTCATTCTTAATTAGATCGTGCTGCTACTAACAATCTTAAAGGCTGTTGAGTCGATCGCAGTATAGCAGCTTGAGTCGGTCGGCAGATATTTCGGTCACGGGAATTACTTTAGTTGTGGCTGGGGTAAGCAACAAGTCTTGATATCTTGCAAAGGCTAAGTCGTTAAGTGTTATAGGAATATAGGTTGGGGGTTGAGTAGCGAGTAGATTACGAAGATCTATAGCGATCGCATCTATTTCTTGAGAAGTAAGTTGGCGATCGATAGTTCCCAAACGTAAATAAAAGTCATTATCGATCGCTTCGGGTATCTCGTGATACTTATGCAACAAGTTAAATTGCTGGAGGTTACGGCGTAAATCATCTATTGCCAGAGTAACACCATTATCCCACGACCAACCAATTAATACGGGGATAGTTTGTGTTTGGGCGATCGAGAGTTGAAAAGAACGGTAATATAAATGTTGTTCGCGACTGAGGAAATTGTAGTTAGAGGTGCGATCGTATCCACCAAAGCGAATAGTTATCGGTACGATCTGGTGTTGCAGATAGTTAACTAATCCAGGAATATCTATATATTTAGTTTCCTGTCTGCGATCGTAAAACCATTTATCGATTATTCCCGACTCGGTTTTCCTCCCCTCGCAACCAATAATCGTCCCGTGAACTTGTTCTAGCTGATAGGGAATAAAGTGATTTCTAACTAATTCACAGTTAGCTAAATAGGTTTGCAACTTTTGAATTAAAGTGACTAACTCAGATGGCTTATTGCCGTAAAAAGCTACCAAGCTTACGTTTTTGTCAGACAATTTTATAACCAATAATATATTCAGACTGTAACAGTTTATCTATAGATGAATTTGAATATCCAACGCCCCAAAAGGTTCATCCATCAAAAGTATTTTGGGGTTAGTAGCTAAGGCGCGAGGGACAAGCTATCTTTAAATCAGTTTCGTGCATAATTACCAAAAATTATTTATGATGCTGCTTTTTCAAATTATTATCTTCCAGGAGAGTATACAGTACGGGAACGACTATCAGACTTAATAAAGAAGAGGTAATCAAACCGCCAATAATACCGACAGCCATTGGTTGACGTAGTTCTGAACCCGCACCCCAACCTATAGCAATTGGCAGCATTCCTAAAATAGTTGAAAAGGTAGTCATGATAATAGGGCGTAGGCGCACGACTCCAGTATTTAAAATCGCTTCAGTACGATTCATTCCAGAAGCACGTAATTGATTGGCATAGTCTAAAAGCAGAATAGCGTTTTTATCTAACAGCCCTAGCAAGAAGATTAGGCCGATAAGCGAGATCATGCCAAAATCGCTTTGGGTAATTAGTAAAGCCAGCATCGCCCCCACAATAGATAAGGGTAAAGATAAACCGATTACCAGTGGTTCTAACCAACGGCGAAAAGGTAAATAGAGAACTATTAACATACAAATTACCGCTAGAGTCAAAGTTATGGCAAATTCTCCTAAGATCTTTTTAGATCTGGCTGAATCACCTTCTAGATCGAAACTAATTTCAGGGGATAAAATCTTATCTGCGATCGCCTTGGCTTTTTTTGTAGCGTCTCCAATACCCAGATCCTCAGCAAGATTAGCATTAATATAGGCGACTCTTCGGCGATCTAAATGAATTATCTTATTCGCATCTATTCCATCGACACGGACATCATTAAACCCTGGTAGCTGTTGAATTTCCTGTTTAAAAGCGATCGCACTCTGACTCAACTTGTCTAGATCTTCTCCTTCTAAAGAGACTTTAAACGAAGGATCTTCCCCCGTCTCGACAAAAGGTATATCTTCGACGCTAACCACTACTCCAGATTGAGGCAGATTTTGGCGTATCTGTGTCTGTACCTGAGTGGTATGTAAATCGCGGTTATCTTTTAACTTTATGTATATTTGCCCTTTGTTTGGTTCGCCTCGCACTCCAGCAATGGTATAAACCGATTTGACTTCAGGATTATCTAAAACTGCTGCTTCTATTTTTTGTCCGACTGAGAGGGTTCGGCGCAATAAAATCTGTTCTGGCGATCGCGCAATATTTCTCAACCAGCTAAATTCTGACTCGGTTGGTTCGGAATTATTAGTATTAACATCGATGCGGGGGGCTATCTTCGGTAAGGGAGTAGTATAAACAATTTTAAATTCTCCTCGATCTAACTGGGGAACAAAACCTTGAGGAATTAGCGGAATCAAGGCTATACCTATAATAAAACTGGCGATCGCAATCCCGACTACCCGCCAACGATGATTTAATGACCATTGCAGCAAACTACGATAGCTATTAGTAATACCTTTAGGGGAATTATCGGTTCGATCCTGAATATTATGAGAAAGCCAATATGCGCCTAAGACTGGAACTAATGTACGCGCTGCTAGAAGTGAAGTAAGCACCGCTGCGGAGATAGTCAAACCAAAAGGACGAAAAAACTGTCCTAACGTTCCTCCCATCAAGCCTATAGGTAAAAATACCGCCACGATAGTTAAAGTCGAAATAGATGCCGTTAGTCCAATCTCGCGGGTAGCCGATAAAGCAGCTTGACGAGGACTTTCGCCTTCTTCGATGTGACGCATAATGTTTTCTATCTCGACGATCGCATCATCGACAATAATGCCAATCGCCAAGGCTAAAGCCAGCAGTGTCAAAGTTTCAAAATTAAACCCCGCTACCGCCATCACGATAAAAGTACCCAATAGAGAAATAGGAATAGCGATCGCGGTAATTAGAGTTGCTTTGATGTTGCGTAAGAAAGGAAAAATAACCAGAATTGCTAAAGCTACAGCACCTAATAAAGTTTGAATCGTGGCTTTAATGCTATCGCGGATATAGCCTGCGGGAGTCTCTGCCAAAATCAACTCGATATCCGGTAAGCTGGGTTTGAGTTTGGCTACCTGTTGTTCTACTCCCTTGACTACTTCTAAAGTGTTAGCATCTGCTTGCTTGATTACCTGAAAAGCGATCGCCTGTTCGCCATTAAAGTGAATTAAAGTATTGCTGTTGGCGGTGGGTATATCGGAATTAGCATTGTTAAGATTACCCAAAATATCGACCCGCTGTACTCCTCGTGTCCGTTCGATTACAGGAACAATCTCGGTGACGGTAAGTTGATTTAATTCGGTTAAATTTCGTTCTTTGTTAGTGACAATATAGCTAATCGCACTAGTTTCATTAAGATTGAAGGGAATAACTTCTAGATCGGTATCGGGGGGTAAAGGTACTCTGTCGATACTTGTTTCTACTGTGGCGATCGCTTCGTCGAGATTAATATCTGTATCTAACAACAGATTAATTACGGTTTGTCCTGAATAGGTAGAAGAAAATAATTGCGCCAACCCTCGAACGTCGGCTAAAGCGGTTTCTAAAGGATTGGTTATCTGCGCTTCGGTAGTTAAAACCGAAGTTGTGTTAGCAGAGGCGCGAATTACTACCACAGGAAAATTAACCGCAGGAAATAGAGAGTATTTCAACGAACCGAAGGCAAATAAGCCAGCAACTGCGATCGCTATCCAAAAGCAGACAGTTAAACGCGAATATTCTATTGCCAAGCGAGAAAGATTAAACCGCGATTTTTTCAACATCAGGATCTCAAACCAAGACTCTAACCGCTATTCTTACAGAAATGGCATCATTACTGTCTACCAAATAATCTTGACATCATCGAGACAACGTTGCCATGAAGATTGTACTATTTAGCGACCAAAATCATTCACAACATCTGAAGTCTAATACAATACTTGCAGATTTATCAGATGTAGTTTGTAGCCGAGCGATATTTTTTGACGATATAATTTATGATGTCAAAATAGATGACAAATTTGATATCAAAATGCGAACTACAATTTCATTGCCCGATCGTTTAGTCCGAGAAATAGATCTTTTAATCGAGAGAAATATCAAAAGTCGCAATCAGCTTATCGTTGAAGCTTTACAAGATAAGGTCAAGCAGCTTAAAGATGCCGATATTGATGCTCAGTTTGCTTTGATGGCAGATGATTCAGATTACATTGAAGAAACTTTAAACATAGAACTAGAGTTTGCTAATGCGGATGCCGAAGCTTTAAAAACAACCAATAATGCTTAGAGGAGATATTTATTGGGAAAACCTTAACCCTACTGTAGATTCAGAACAGTCTGGAACAAGACCCGTTTTAATAGTCAGTCGTAATGGCATTAACAATAATAGCCCTGTTGTTGTTGTTATTCCGATTACTAAATATTAGCAGGGTAAAAGAATTTATCCCAGTCATCATCAGCTAGAAGCAACTAAAAGCAACGGTTTGAAAGTTAAAAGTGTTGTCAAATGCGAACAGATTAGAGCTATTTCTAAAACGAGATTGAATCAAAAGCTTGGAACAATAGTTAGAACGGATTTAACTAAAGTTATGGAAGCTTTGAAAATAGTGTTAGATTTGTAATCTCAATTGCCAAGCGCGATCGCTAAAACCAAAAACAGATAGTTATTAATAAAGATTAAATATAGGTGCTGTCTTAAAAATAAACTGTCTTCAAAACATAAGGTTAGTTAAGATACTCGATCGCTAAATTTAAAAGACGGCAATGCAAAATACAGATAATTCTAATTCTCTGCTATCTGACGCTAGCAAAAGATTGGAACAGGCTTTAAAGTATGTCAATATTTCCGAAGATGCGATCGCTCTATTGCAGCATCCTAAAACTAGCCTCAGTGTTTCGATACCAGTACGGATGGATGATGGTAGTTTAAAAGTGTTTTCTGGTTATCGAGTGCGCTACGACGATACTAGAGGCGCGGGGAAAGGAGGGGTTCGTTATCATCCTAATGTCACCTTAGATGAGGTGCAGTCTTTAGCCTTTTGGATGACGTTTAAATGTGCCTTACTCGATTTACCCTTTGGTGGGGCGAAAGGAGGCATTACCGTAAATCCCAAAGAATTATCAAAGGCAGAGTTAGAAAGATTGAGTCGGGGTTATGTAGATGCGATCGCCGATGCGATTGGCGAAGATATTGATATTCTCGCTCCCGATGTCTATACTAACTCGGTAATTATGGGCTGGATGATGGATCGCTACAGCACCATTCGACGTAAGCTATGCCGTGGAGTAGTTACGGGTAAACCTTTAGCTTTGGGTGGTAGCAAAGGCAGAGATACGGCTACTGCTACAGGTGCATTTACCGTAATTGAAGCTATGTTGTCTAAATTTAAATTAGTTTCTACGAAAACTACAATAGCTATTCAGGGTTTTGGTAATGCAGGTTCGATTTTAGCAGATTTACTCGCCGATGCAGGATACAAAATAGTTGCGGTTAGCGACTCTAAAGGAGGTATTTACGCACCAGTGGGTTTAGATATTGCCAGCGTCAAACAGCATAAAGATCGAAGTCGTGAAATGAAGGCAGTATATTGTCACGACACCGTATGCGACATTGTCGAACATCAGACTATTTCTAATCAAGAGTTACTGGCTTTAGATGTCGATGTCTTAATTCCCGCTGCTTTGGAAAACCAAATCACTCAAGCCAACGCCGAAGATGTTAAAGCTAAATATATCTTTGAAGTAGCCAATGGTCCGATAAACTCTGATGCTGACAAAATATTGAAAGAAAAAGAAATTTATGTATTTCCCGATATTTTAGTCAACGCGGGAGGCGTTACCGTTAGTTATTTTGAATGGGTGCAAAATCGTAGCGGTTGGTATTGGACGCTATCGGAAGTTAACCAGCGTCTAAAAGAAAAGATGGAGACAGAAGCCGAACAGGTATGGAATATTAGTAAAGATTCCAAGATCGATCTCCGCACCGCAGCTTATGTTCAGGCTTTGAAAAGGTTGGCAACAGCTTTAGATGCGAAGGGAAATAAAAATTATTTTATTGGTAACTAATTGTCAAATCTACAATAGATAGTAGCTTGAGAAAGTTAAATTCCCAGGGGTAGATAGAATCGAGCCTGCTGTATACTGCATTACTACAGGGTTTTAGCATTTTTATCTCTAACAAACATTTATGAGTAATTTAGAACTCACTTTGTCGAACAATATTTTAGGTAGTCTTGCTTATCCTTTAGGTGCTGTCTTTATCTATTTAGGTGTACTGGTAGTTTTAGCTGAAGCGTTAAGCCGTCTAATTCCCGACGATCCCGAACTTACTCGTAAGGTAGTTCATATTGGTAGTGGTAACGTTATTTTATTAGCCTGGTGGTTAGATATATCTAGAAGCGTAATTGTCAGTGCTGCTATTATTGCTGCTGCGATCGCCATTGTATCTTATGTAATTCCGATCCTACCTAGCATCGAAAGTGTAGGACGGCAAAGCTATGGTACGCTGTTTTATGCCATTAGTATGGGTGTACTGGCGTATTGTTTTTGGCAAAACCATCCTCATTATGCGGTAATTGGTATCTTAGTTATGGCTTGGGGCGACGGTATGGCAGCAATCATCGGTCAGCGTTTTGGTAAACACAAGTATCGGGTAGGAGAGATTACCAAAAGCTGGGAAGGATCTTTAGCGATGGCAGCAGCAGCGTTAATCGTAACGGGGTCTATTTTAGTAGTAATTGAAGGCAATAGCTGGCAGACGTGGACGATTTCTATTGTGGTAGCTTTAACTGCCACAGTATTAGAAGCTTTTTCTAAACTAGGTTTGGATAATCTTACTGTTCCTTTAGCAAGCGGATTCTTGTGTTTTTTTGGGATTGAAGCACTATTATTAAATTAAATATTACTTCTAAGATAAATTTATAATCCTTCAAATTATGGAAAAAATGTCAGATTCTGCGCCTAAATCAGTTGAAACGCCAATTACCGTCGATAGCAATCAGGATATTGATGGAACTACTAAGCCAAAAGACAGTTATGTTAAGTTGGCAATGCGAAATATGGTTCGTAAAGGTAGGCGATCTCTATGGCACTTTTTCTTGACCACCGCTGGTCTAGTAGGGCTTTTAGTGGGTCTAGCTTATTTAACCAAACCATAATTAATCTTATGTATGAATATAACTGCAAATAAACCTATTAATGCGACCATCTATGTAGAAAATACATATCAAGGTGGATTGGATTCAGATAATTTAAGGATGGTTAACTCTATCCCCTGGACGCTCTGGATTCAACGTTGGTTATGGTCGATGAATCTGGCTAGCGATAGAGATTACGAACTTGGTTTGAGATTAACTAGCGATCGCCAAATTCAAGAATTAAACTGTCAATATCGTTTGATGGATAAACCGACCGATGTATTAGCTTTTGCTACTGCGGGCGACGAAATTATTATTCCTCCAGAAGTTGCAGAACCTACGTATTTAGGGGACATTATCATTTCTCTAGATACGGCCCTCAAGCAGGCAAGGGGACAACAGCATTCAATCGTAATAGAGTTAGCCTGGTTAGCTAGTCATGGTTTATTGCATCTAGTTGGATGGGATCACCCAGACGATCGCGCTCTAGAGCTAATGTTAAAGCGACAAGGGGAATTAATTCAATTAGTAATTCAAACTAATTAACTACTTATATTATACGGCTGTACTCCAATATTTGTTCGAGTTGCGACTAGCCGAAAAACAAGTAAAGTATATATACTTATTCCCGATATTGACATTGAATTAAACCAAACCATTAATCTAATACGATCTCAGACAGGTATAAATATGAAATCTTCTACTATTACTCCGCCGACTACAGAGTCATCTACAGCTAATAGAAAAATTATTCGCAATTTAGCTTGGCAAGTAGCACCAAATTTATTTTTAAGCTTCAAATATGCTTGGGCGGGCGTATGCTATGCCTTCTCTACCCAGAGAAACTTTCGCATCCATACTTTTGTCGGTATTTTCGCCGTAAGCATGGGTGCTTTTTTAGAGATTGAAGCAGTAGAAATGGCAGTAGTTGCAGTAACCTGCGCCATTGTCATGGTCTTAGAATTAATCAATACGGCGATCGAATCAGTTGTGGATCTGACCGTTAAGCAAAGTTATCACGAGCTAGCTAAAATAGCAAAGGACTGTGCTGCTGGTGCAGTCTTGGTAAGTGCGATCGCAGCCGTTGCAGTGGCAGCCTTCATCTTGCTTCCACCGTTGGTACAGCGTATTATGCTCGTGATGTAATGGAGATAGAATTTGATAATAGTTATTGATAATTACGATAGTTTTACCTACAATTTGGTGCAGTATTTAGGTGAGTTAGCTCAAGAATTTGCCGTAGCATCAGATATTCGCGTGTATCGTAACGATGCGATCGATCTCGATACCATTAATCAGCTCGAGCCAGACGGCATCTTAATTTCACCAGGGCCAGGTCGTCCTGAAGATGCGGGGATCTCGCTTCAGCTAATTGAAAAATTAGGTTCTCAAATTCCTATTTTAGGGGTATGTTTGGGTCATCAAAGTATCGGTCAGGTTTTTGGTGGTAAAATAGTTTCCGCTCCCGTATTGATGCACGGCAAAACTTCCCCAGTCCATCATCAAAATGTGGGCGTGTTTGAAGGTTTAGCTTCTCCCTTCACTGCTACTAGATATCATAGTTTGGTTATCGAACCCCAAACGATTCCCGATACGTTAGAAATAACTGCCTGGGTAGAAGATGGTACGATTATGGGAGTACGACACCGCGACTATCATCATCTTCAAGGAGTACAGTTTCATCCTGAAAGCATTTTGACCGATAATGGTAAATTACTATTACGTAATTTTTTGCAATCTTTAGGCAGTATATGAAACGGCGACAATTAATTGGTTACGGCACAATAGGTTTGACAACGGCGATCGCTACAAATATCATGCCACGTCGATCTGTTCTGGCTCAAGATAATTCTGCTGGAGTCACTATTCAATATTTAGGACATACCTGCTTTTTGTTTACTAGTGGTGATGTAAAAGTATTGGTCAATCCCTATGAAACTGAGGGATGTACTGCTGGGTATAATTTGCCAGATATTCGACCAGACGTAGTATTAATTAGTAGCTTTCTTCTCGATGAAGGAGCAGTAGATTCTGTACAGGGCAACCCTGAAGTTATTACCCAAAGCGGTATTCACTCTTTTAAAGGTATTAAGTTTCAAGGATTTTCTCTCTTTCACGATCGCGAAGGTGGTAGACGCTTTGGTAAGAATATAGCCTGGCGATGGACTCAAGGAGGTGTCAATATTCTTCATTTGGGTGGTGTTGCAGGTACTCTATCTACAGAAGATAAGATTCTTTTGGGTGGTGCTGATATATTACTCGCACCTGTTGGAGGAGGTATGAAAGCCTTCAATCCCCAAGAAGCAACACAGGCAGTAAAAGTTCTCAACCCTAGAATGGTAATTCCTACCCACTATCGTACTAGTGCTGCTAACAAAGAAAACTGCGACCTTTCTCCTGTAGACGAATTTTTAGCTTTGGTAGGCGATATGGAAGTTGCCGAGGTAGGTAGCGATCGCTTTACGGTTAAGAAGTCTTATCTCGAAGATGACCGCACTTTAGTTAGAGTTTTAGACTATACATGAGTTTTCTAATTTTTCTAGGCTTAGGTTTGGGCTTTGTCGCTTGGGGTCTAAAATCTACAGCAGAAATCCTCCAACTTTCAGGTGCAATTATCGGTGCAGTGCTTCTAATTTGGGGATTGTGTCTGACTCCACAACGGTTTTTAATTGGTGCTGAAATTCTGTCGGTAATTGCCGTATTTCGGATTTGTGTACGCTGCTGTGAATGCGAGTAAGGGCGAATCGAATCGCTATTCGCCCCTACCGTACCCAACTAATTCTGCTGCGCCTGTGGTTCAGTACCCTGACTAAGCTGCCAGGCGATCGCATTAAGAACTAGATTACCGTTACCCGTACAGCTTTCTTGAAACTCTTCTTGTGCTGCCACTACCGAACCAAGCTTTTCAATAGTTTTACCGTATTTTTTATCTTTAGCTAATTCTTTCTCTTCGTTGGTTAGAGGGCGCGATCGCTCTAGTACTACTTTAATAATTGGTACATACTGCTCTGCCTGTTCTGATGCTTCCTGCACCTCTAACTGAAGCTTGGTTAGCTGAATAATTTCCTGTGCGCCTCGAACAATTGGCAGCAATTCTTGATTATCTGACACTGTTTTAGTAGATTTTACTTGAATATTATTTGAGGGTACGTAAAAAATGTTATCTTGTGTCAAACCATCGGGAAAGCGATCGACATCAATCTCTTCTTTTTCCCACATTTCCTGCACAATATCTAAAGCTTTGGCACGGTTTTTCTTGGTATCTCCTGTTCCTGGTACTTCGATTAAAATACCTTCTTGCTCTGCTGCTGGTTTGGAGAGATCGCTGACTGCAACAAAATGAGATGTTGGGGTTTTTGCCATTTTAAGAAAAATCTGAACATTCCAATATTATTGTACT
The DNA here is from genome assembly GCA_965214815.1 of Waterburya sp. GTDB lineage: Bacteria > Cyanobacteriota > Cyanobacteriia > Cyanobacteriales > Xenococcaceae > Waterburya. The sequence goes on along the minus strand of CBDCCL010000002.1, from coordinate 3,286,549 downwards.
ACTTTTGTGGGCAAAGAAATTGAGCGATCGAGTCTCACCAATCTTAAGAAATTTAGTAGCCAACTATCAAACATATCGCATCTAGATATTAATGATATTTTTCCTATATTAAAGGTTTAATTTAGTCTTAAACTAACAGCCTCTGTCTTATATTAAAAGCTTAATTCTAGCTTAAACTAACCATCGGATAATAGATTAGGTCAGCCATTCCGCGGTCAGAAATTTATTTTACAAATTATCAAAAACAATGGCACTCATGCGGATAGGAATAATCTTACAGGATATCTATGAAAAAATAATGCCAATAATTTAAAGATCGAACGGGAGCAAACATTACAACTATTAGACTGAAGAGGTAAAACTACAGTGTTCGATGTGACCAGACAGTATTTACAAAAACTTGGCTTTCCTGGAGAAGATCTTTGGCATTTACCGACATCAGAAATCACTTTTTCCGATGATGCTAATTTTCGGATTGAAATTCCTACGGTAAATACTTTTGAAGCTGCTGCTAGTTTATTAAAAGAAGCAGAATATTTGGGTATAACTATCAACCGTATGACAGAAACCTACGGTATATTTCGACATACTCGCATAGAAATTGAAAACTGGGTCAAATTATGTCGAGATTATGGTTGTCAACTGGTGATGTCTCCAGGACCACGCGCTACTTATGATACTGGAGCTACAGTTCTATCTGCTCAAGGAGTACGCATCGGTTATCGACTTCGAGGACAAGAGCAGCTAATTCGAGCAATTGAAGATATTAAGCGCGCTGTAGAGATAGGAGTACGAGGATTTTTAGTTTATGACGAAGGAATGCTATGGGTTTTAAGCTGTATGCGTCGGGATGGTGAACTACCTCCAGATGTTTTCTTCAAGATTTCGGCTCACTGCGGTTATGCTAACCCCGTTTCAATCAACCTAATGGCTCAATTAGGTGCTGATAGCGTGAATCCAGTAAGAGATTTACAGTTACCAATGATCGCTGCAATCAGATCTTCAGTTTCAATCCCTCTTGACTGTCATACCGATAATCCTCCCGCTTCTGGAGGTTTTGTACGTACTTATGAAGCACCAGAAATTGTGAGAATTGCTTCACCCGTGTATTTAAAGACTGGTAATTCGGTGGTTAATGCTCATGGACAATTGACTACTGCTGCACAGGGTAAGTTAATGGCAAGGCAAGCTTCGATTACCGTAGAAATGGTCAATCGTCATTATCCAGAAGCAATTCAATCTGAACGAGGATTTTGCGATCGCAATTACAACACTGGAGTACCAGCATTTGAACCGATCGCAAATATGATTGCTAGCTAACTATCGCATTAAGTTATCGCTTGTCATCGTTATTTTGTTCACTTTATGATTGGATTTGTTGTTTAAAATTCCCTTAATTCGCCAAATAATACCTATTGCTTTACCTGTAATGGTGGGAGTAGTAATCTGGTCTTTGCCTGCTCCTGCTGGAGTAGAAGAGCGAGCATGGCAGTTGCTGGCTATTTTTTTAGCTACTATTGTCAGCTTCATTACCAAACCTCTACCGATGGGAGCGTCAGCGATTATTGCCCTGGTAATCGTTGTAGTTAGCAAGACTTTAACTATAAAGCAAGGATTGAGTGGCTTTAGCAGCACGACATCATGGTTGACCTTTAGTTCTTTTTTAATTGCTAAAGCAATTATCAAAACAGGTTTAGGAACTAGGATTGCCTATCTTTTTATGGCAATTTTGGGCAGAAATACCTTGTTTCTTAGCTATGGTTTGTTAGCAACAGACTTAATTCTATCTCCTGCAATGCCCAGTGGAAATGCTAGAAGTGGCGGGATTATTTTCCCCGTGGTTAAATCGCTAGCAACAATTCACCATAGTGAAGCTCATGACGGTACATCTCGTAGAATGGGCAGTTTTTTAGTGTTTGTCGCTTTTCAGGGAACTCAAATTACTACCGCTATGTTTTTAACGGCGATGGTAGCAAATCCTTTGATGGCAAGGTTAGCTGAAGAAATGGTCGGAGTTAGGATCGATTGGTTGACTTGGAGTTTGGCTGCTTTGATTCCTGGAGGAATTTGTTTGGTGATGATGCCTTTAGTCGTTTACTTTTTTTATCCCCCAGAGGTTAAAAGTACTCCTGATGCGCCTAAAATCGCCAGAGAAAGACTAAAAGAACTAGGTTCGATTAACACTTCAGAGTGGTTGATGCTAGGAACTTTCCTTATTTTATTATTACTTTGGGTATTTGGCGATCGCCTGGCAGGTATTGAAAGTGCCACTACCGCTTTAATCGGAGTCGCTCTTTTATCAATAACTAAAGTTCTAAGTTGGAATGAAATTTTAGAGGAACACAAAGCCTGGAATATTCTGATCTGGTTTTCGATTCTGCTAACTATGGCAACCTATCTCGATCGACTCGGTTTTATCCCTTGGGTTAGTCAGGTGATGGGAAATTCGGTTAGCCAGATGTTTTGGCAGTTAGCTTTTTTAATTTTGTGCTTGGCATATTTTTATAGCAACTATTTTTTTGCCAGCAAAGCAGTTAGAGCTAGTGCTATGTATCCAGCCTTTCTCTCTGTCGCTGTTTCTGTAGGAACTCCCGCAATTTATGCAGCACTAGCTCTCGCTTTTTTAACTAATTTATCGGGTTGTTTAACTCATTATGGAACAGCAGTTGCACCCATGTATTTTAGTTCTGGATACGTAGATGCAGCTACCTGGTGGAGATTAGGATTTATTTTGAGTTTAGTTTATCTACCAGTATGGCTAGTTGTTGGTGGCTTATGGTGGAAGCTTATGGGTTTGGTTTAGATATCTTGTTCTAAAGGGACAAAATCATAACCAGTCCCCGATCCATTTCCAGGCTGTACTTCAATTAGTGTTCCCTGTAAATTGCGATCGCCTGAAGGCAAAAATTTAACTTCAGAAGTCGCGCCTGAAGCTGTAAAAGTAGGTTTTTGCAGTGCTTGCTGCAATCCTTGACGACTATCTTCTACTGTCATGCCTTGAAAGATAGTTTTAGCTGCATCATAAGCCATCGCCGTACGCCAACCTACCGAACCACCCCAAAGATTTTTAGCATCTGCTACAAAATTACTATTGGGTTGAACCGAAGGATTCCATGCTACTGCTAATACCATTCCTTTAATCGCATCTTGTCCTTCTTTTAAAGTGCTGTATGTATTTAAAGTATGAGTACCGAACAAAGTCAGTTTTCCTTGGTTGGCTTTGGCTATAGCGATCGCATCATTAATTTTGTTTAAAGATGGTGCTAAAAGCAGTCCGTCTGCACCGCTACTAATAGCTTTTGAAATTATTTCTGAGGGTAAAAAATTTGGTGCTGAGAAATCGCAATTTACTGGTAATATTTCGCCACCATAATTAAAAGTAGACCAGGTAAATTCATCTTTAAAAGACTCGATCGATTTAGATCCAGAGTCGAAACAAATAGCAATCTTGGTTTTACCTAAAGTATTTACTGCATAGTCGGCTAATGGTTGACCTAAAGATCTAGTGTTGGGAGTGGAACGAAAAATGTAATCGCCCGTCTCAGTAAGATTTTCTGCCGAACTAGTAGGAGTAATCATTACTAAACCATTCTCCTGATATACAGGAGCGACAGCTAACGAGACGTTACTACTATTGTGTCCGATAACGGCTTGAATTTTTTTGTTTTTGACAAATCTATCGGCAACTTTTAAGGCTGTGTCTGAATCATTATCATCATTGGCAATTTCAACCATTAATAATTTGCCATCGATCCCGCCATTTTTATTAACTTCCTCTTGAGCTTGAGCAACGCCACGTAAGATTTCTTGAGCAACATTTAAATTTCCTCCAATCGGAACGCCAACCCCGACTGTATATGGATCTTGAGTTTTGGCTGCAATAGTATTATTCAGATAGATACGAGCTTCTGGATCGTTAGGATTGCTTTTTAAAGATGAATCGAAATTTTTTTGTGCCGTAATATAGTCTTTGTTAGCAAAAGCCTCTATTCCTGCTTGTTTAAACGAATTATTTTGAGCGAGTATTAATATTTTGTCTCCCGTGCTGATGCGCTTTTGAATCTGGTTCTTGTCGCTTTTTTTGGTAAATGGAATCTGTAGATCGCTATTGCTAATTAGATAAAGTGCAGGAGCAATTACGGCTAATATTACGATATATACAGATACTAAAAATTTTCTTTGTGTAAGATTAATTTGCTTATTGAACATTATTTATCAACTGATAGTTGGCTCAAATCAAAAGTTGATTCAAGTAAAGAACTGATGGTGGCTAAGAAATTTCGTTTTATTAAGTTCGTTTAATAGCTACTGATTATGCTTTATAAGATAGTTTCAGCAAAAACTATGCAACCATAACAACCACATTAAGCTATTATTGCAAAAAACTTCTGTAAAAGTCAAAATATCTATAATTTAGTAAACTTATTAAATTAATCTGGCTACAGATTGAAAGCACGACAATAATTTTGCTACAAAATCGTTCTATCGTCAGTATTAGTATTTATAGATCCAAATACTTGAAAAATGAGCGAGATATTTTATATTAGTTTTGCAGAAGTAATTGACCGTTAAAGGTAAATTAAAATCTTAAATCTTGGTTTTTTGAACTAGCTACATAAAATGCCCTACCTCAAAAACATAATTCAAAAGGACGAAGCCGTTTTACTCTATTACTTAATACGCTAAACAAATAAAGGATATACCCGCATCTATTTATGAGTTTATTTCAATTGCCAGTTAACTGATTTCACTCTGGCTTCAGTTTTGAGTAATTTAATAATTTCTTGAGAATATTCCCAAGAAATTTGAGAATTATCAGTAAAATCTGCTTTAATTTCTACTAACGATCCTGGTTTAATCTCATTGTCAATATTGTTGCTCTCGACTCCAGATATAATTAAATTTTGTTCTCTAGCAAATTTAAAAATTATTTCCAGCACCTTATCTTCAAATTCTGGAAAGCATAATACATGACAACTGTATCGATAATAGCGATGGAGATTTGTTACCGAACCAGATGCGATCGAAGATATAGATGATTGCTGTTTGGCTACCTTGGGTTGAATAAAATTATCTGATGACTCGGAATTACCCTGAGATAAACGCTCATCTTCATCATCTTCTTGCTGCTGAAAAGCCTTTACTAATGGACGTAACAACAAGTTAGCTCCTACAACTGCAAGAGTACTTACGTATGCTTGAGCAAAATATCCCGAACCTACGAGAGTACCTATTGCTGCTGCGCACCAGAGAGTTGCTGCGGTATTAATGCCTCTTACCGATGCCCCTTCTCGCAAAATTACTCCTCCCCCTAAAAAACCAACGCCCGATACTATTTGTGCCGATATTCTGGTTGGGCTAGCATCTCCTGGAGTCATAATTGAGAGCATAACAAACATTGCCGAACCTAAAGTTACTAGAACATTTGTTTTAAGTACCGATCTGGTTTTTAGCCACTGTCTCTCAATACCAATGCCTACTGCTAGAAAAAATCCTACTAGCAGACGGATAGCAAAAGTCGCCCATGTAATTGTCACGTCAATTTTCTCCGAGTCACTTTTGAGCTGATTTTATTTATTCTGGGACTAAAGTATAGCAATCTCAGAGCTAAGCTATTTTTAGACTCTAGCTTTTATAAACCTATATATGTAAACACGTTAAGTTTAATATAAGATTAAGATAATGATTTTTTTATAGTTTTGAGTGATTAGAAAAATCGGTAACTAATAACTTTAAATCTCTGCTATAATTTAGAACAACATACTCCAAACTGGGCAAGTTCACTACGGCGTAAAGCCTAAATAGTAACTAGGGCGCGAAGGACATCGATTGGAGCTACACATAAAAAGCGCAAACCCTATTCGAGTCTAAAATTTCAACAATGCAAATATTATTTCTTTAACTGTCTAACTATTCTTTTGGCAGATATTTTCTTATAATTGTTTTTTACTTGCATAGCTATATATATAGATAGTTAGAGCAGTTTTTAGTTGCCGAAATAATTTTTCTATCGAGCAACTGTAGAACAATTTTTTAATCGGGTTTATTTATTCAGGTACGAGTTTTAATGAATCGTCAACTTAAACGTTGGCTACTAATTGGAGTGAGCGAAATTATTGTTTCTCTAGCTTTGATTTCAGTAGCACCAACTTTTTTGAATTCTAAAAAGCCTACTGTAGGTTTTTTAATCTGGTTTACAGTACCGACCGTTCTTACGGGTTCTGGTATCTATGCAGTTGGAAAGCTGGTAGCAGCCAATAAAGCTAGAAAGATCTTCGTAACCGTATTTCCTGAATATTCTTATTTGGAAGCAAGTGAGTTTTTAGAATTATCACCTACTCACGTAGCATCACAAATCGAGCTTTTAATATCTGCAAAAGAAACTAGCGAAGTTAGAGAACTCAATATTTCTCTGTTTGAGATTTTAGAACAGACAAAAAATGAAAATTAAATCTCAACTTACCTCTCTGTCTTTAACAGGTCGCTCATGGGGGAAACCACACCAGTTCCTACAACGGAGGGAACCTCCGCAACGGACTGGCTCCCCAAGACCGCGCCTGTCCGCAATTGGATTATCTATATTAGCTGCGGGCGTTAGTTCCTGTGGTGCTATTCCTGGTACTAGCAGGGCTACAGTCGAACCTGGTTTTGCTGGGTTGAAAATTCAGCTTTATGGTGGAGAAAAAGGTATTGATAATGCTCAACTGGTTTCGGGAAGAGTTTGGTACAACGGCTATACAGAAGACGTGGTAATTTTTCCTACCTATATCAATACTTACCCTTTTACCAAATCGACTACAGAAGGATCTCCTACCGATGAATCAGTAGTGTTTTCAGTTAGTGGTAGTCCAGTTTCTGCTGATGTCGGCGTTTCTTTTGGATTTACTACCGAAGAAGTAGCTAGTGGCGATGGTGGTACAAAATTACACCGCTTTTACAAGCAGTATCGTAAAACTCCCGATGCTTTTCGAGCCAATGAGTTGCGTAATGGACTTAGAAACTGTTTTTCCACCGTTGCTGAAAATCAAAAGCTGACACCTTCAATGCTTCCTTATAACCAGCAAAAACTGGTAGCTGGAGTTACTGATTGTACACAACAGCGTTTTCCAACTATTACAATTCAAGACGTTGCGCTCTTGTCACCCCTAAGACTCCCACCAGATATTCAAAAAAGCATTGACGAACAGTTTGCAGCCCAACAAGCTGCTCAAACAGCCGAAGCTAATCGTCGCAAAGTCGAGGCTCAAGCTGCTTCTGAGATTGCTAGAGCTAAGGGAGAAGCAGGGGTTACGATTGAAAGAGCCAAAGCCGAAGCCGAAGCTAATCGTCTCCGCGCTGCTTCGGTTACTCCTGAGTTACTCAAGCTAGAACAACTCCAGGTTGAAAAAGAAAGAATTCAAAAGTGGAATGGAAACGAACCACATACAGTAATTCAATCTCCTAATGTACAGGTGAGCGGTAAAAAATAATCGCCAATAGCGATCGCCATTGGATTTATTGTACTCGCGATCGTCCTAATTAGCCTAGCTTTACTTTCCCTTAGATCGTAAATAAAGCATTGAGACAATTAAGCCTTTTCTCCAGAGAAGGCTTATTACAATCGGATCGCTTTACTTATAGCTACGTTGAGTTAGTTTGACATTATCAAATTCTAGCTGTTCTTTATGCAGTACTGGAGTTTTCTCATCTCCTTTATATTGCCATGCAGCGACATAAGAATAGTGTTCGTCATTGCGTTGGGCTTCTCCTTCTTTAGTTTGGCATTCTTCGCGGAAGTGTGCACCACAAGATTCGTGTCGATCTAAAGCATCCCGCGCCATCAGTTCACCCAATTCTAAAAAGTCGGCTACCCTACCTGCAAACTCTAAGTTTTTATTAAAGTCGTGTTGGCTACCTGGAATGTTGACGTTTTCCCAGTATTCCTGTCTTAGTTCGGAGATTTGCGCGATCGCTTGTTCTAATCCAGCCTGGTTGCGGGACATTCCCACATAATCCCAGAGAATATTACCCAAAGAACGATGAAACTCGGTAACGGTTTTATTTCCTTTGATACTTAACAGCTTATCTACTTTAGTATTCACCGTAGCCTCTGCTTCCTCAAATGCCGAATGAGACGTTTCTACGGGGGGTAAATCGGTAGTAGCGATGTAGTTACCCAAGGTGTAGGGAATAACAAAGTAACCGTCAGCCAATCCCTGCATTAAAGCACTCGCACCGAGACGGTTTGCACCATGATCGGAAAAATTTGCCTCTCCCAAGACGTGCAAGCCTGGAACAGTACTCATCAAATTGTAGTCTACCCACAAGCCACCCATAATATAGTGAACGGCGGGATAAATTCGCATCGGCACTTCGTAAGGATTTTCCCCCGTGATGCGTTGGTACATTTCAAAGAGATTGCCATAACGCTCCTCGATAAGTTCTCTACCCGATTTGGCGATCGCATCTCGAAAATCTAAGTATACCGCCAGCCCAGTTTCACCAACGCCTTTACCTTCATCGGTAACTTGTTTGGCATTACGAGAAGCCACATCACGGGGAACGAGATTACCAAAGCTGGGGTATCGGGTTTCTAGATAATAATCCCTTTCGGCTTCGGGTATTTGGTTGGGATGGCGTTTGTCCCCTGCCTGTTTGGGAACCCATACCCGTCCATCATTACGCAATCCTTCACTCATTAAAGTCAACTTAGACTGGTGCGAACCCGATACTGGAATACAGGTAGGATGGATCTGGGTGTAGCAGGGATTGGCAAATAAAGCCCCGCGCTTGTAGCATCGCCAAGCAGCAGTCACGTTAGAGTTACGAGCATTGGTAGAAAGATAATAAACGTTGCTGTAGCCTCCAGTACAAAGCAGTACCGCATCACCAGCGTAACGTTCGATTTCTCCTGTAATCAAATTACGAATAATAACGCCTCTAGCTTTCCCATCTACCAGCACCAAATCTAGCATTTCTCGACGGGGAAACATCTCGATTTTTCCTTCAGCAATCTGACGGGACATGGCACTATACGCACCCAATAATAGCTGTTGTCCCGTTTGTCCTTTAGCATAAAAGGTACGAGATACCTGCGCCCCGCCAAAAGAGCGATTGGCTAGTAAACCGCTGTATTCTCTGGCAAAAGGAACGCCCTGTGCGACACACTGGTCGATAATTTGATTGCTAATTTGCGCCAAGCGATGTACGTTAGCCTCGCGAGAACGATAGTCACCGCCCTTAATTGTGTCGTAAAACAACCGCCATACCGTATCCCCATCGTTAGGATAGTTTTTCGCGCCGTTAATACCCCCTTGGGCTGCAATACTATGGGCGCGACGGGGAGAATCTTGAATGCAAAAGCTTTTAACCTTATAGCCCAATTCCGCTAGAGTAGCTGCTGCGGATGCACCCGCCAAACCACTACCGACTACTAAAACAGTATGCTTTTTCTTATTAGCAGGACTGACTAACTGGCAATGGTCTTTGTAGTAGTCCCACTTGTCTTGTAGTCTACCAGAAGGAATTTTGGGGTCGAGCATCATTTGAAAGATTAGGGCGGAAATATAAAGGAGAGGAAACTAAAAGTTTGAATTTTAATTGAATTATCTATTTTAGTGTAATCAATACCTCAGTTTAATTTATTAAAAAATGATAAATGGTTGATAAAGATAGGATTATCTCGCGCAGAGGCAAGGACATGGCTTTTGAGAAGGGGCTGTGGCGCGACGCAGGTTCGCGCCCTTGTATGCCCCGTGTTTCCTCAAAAGTTTAAATTGTCCGCGCAAAGGCGTAAAGAAAGAGAGAGAGTAAAAGTGAATTAGAGCGAACTATAGTAAAAATTGCAGCAACAGCGAGCCTACACTACCCATAAACTTACCTATATGACCCATTCCGCCTTCCTGTTCGGCAGCGTTATCTTCCGCTTCTTGAATTAAAGCCATTTTTTGCTGAAAATTAGTCGCCGTTTGCAAACCTAACTCATGTTCCTGTTCCTCAAACAATTGAGCAGCAATTTTAGTGTTTACTTCCGCTTCGGCTCGATGGTCAAAGTTATATTGAATAATAGCCAAACCCAAGTAAGCTGGAGCTAATTCTGGGTCGAGTTGAATTGCCTTATTGTAATTAGCGATCGCACCATTATAATTACCCCGCTCTGCTTCTCGTACTCCCCAGCGATGGAACTGTTCGGCAGAAGCAGCCGTTGCTGAAAGACCTTTGATACCTTCCAAATGTACGGCATCTAAATCTACACCCGCCAAATTGGCATTACCCACATAAGCGTTTCTAAGATCTGCACCAGCTAAGTTTGCTCCCGTCAAATTCGCCCCAGTTAAGTTTGCGCCATAAAGCGATGTTCCCGTCAAATTCGCCCCAGCTAAATTTGCACCCATCAAGTTAGCCTGACTCAAATTAGCACCAGCTAAATTCGCCTGTACCAAATCCGAACCTGTTAAGTTTGCCTGTACCAAACCAGCATTACTCAAATCGCATTGAGAACATTTTTTAGTATTTAAAAGTCGATTGAGATCGCTCAAGCTTTCCGAATGAACGGGTATTATAGTAGCAGTTAGTGTAGTAATTACAGCTAATAATTGCAGTTTCATAAACTTTAAGACATAGAGATTTCGCCATTTTAGCCTCTGAAATATTAATTAGCCTGGTTGCGATTATTTCAAGTAGGGGCGAATCGCCCTTACGCCACCCCATTCAACTCTTAGGATCGAAAGCATCTCTCAATCCATCACCAATATAATTAATACTGAGTACCGTTAAAAATATTGCCATTCCAGGAAAAATTGCCATATAAGGAGCAGATTCTAAATAATCTTTGGCATCAAACAACATTCTGCCCCAGGTAGGCACGTCGGGAGGAAAACCCAAACCTAAAAAACTTAGGGTAGATTCAGTAATAATTGCGTTACCGACCGCAAGAGTAGCAGCTACGATAATAACGCTTAAAACATTAGGAAATAAATGAATCCAGATCAATCTAACGGGTTTTGCACCGATCGCTCTTGCTGCGCTTACAAATTCCATCTCTCTCAATTTTAAGAAATTTGCTCTAACCAATCTGGCAACCGACATCCAGTTTAAACCGCCAATCAATAAAATAATTAAAATAAATACGCCTAATTCTGGTCCGGCTAGCTGCTTCATCGATTCCCGAAACAGATAGACAATCAGCAACAGTAAAGGCAGTTGGGGTAGTGCCAAAAACATATCGGTAATTCGCATCAAAATCCCGTCAACTACTCCGCCATAAAATCCCGCGATCGCACCAATAACCGTACCCAGAAATATTGCTACCAGCATTGAAGCTATACCAACGGTTAAAGATACTCTTCCCCCCTGCAAAATTCGCGCTAGCTGATCTTGTCCTAGAGCATCCGTACCAAAAGGATGTGTCCAGCTAGGAGGCGAGGAGGATGCTAAAAAGTCAATCTTATCGATTGGGGTCGTATAAAACCAGGGTGCAAAAACTACGGCTAAAGTAATGAAAAAAAGAACGATCGAGCCGAATACCGCAGGGCGATCGCGTTTGAACTTGCGCCAGCTATCTAACCATAAATTGCTTTCAAGCTTACTTATCTCGAATCTTCCTTCAAAACTCATTGTTCGACTATAATACCTTACTCCTGTACGGGCGATTGGCGGTTCGCCCCTACTTAATACTTAACTCTGGGATCTAACATCGCATAAACCAGATCGGCAATTAAATTAAACAATACGATTAAAATAGCGTAGATAAAGGTAATTGCCATCACCACGGGGGTATCACTACGATAGATCGATTCGATTAACAGTGCGCCAATACCAGGAACTCTGAAAATTTGTTCGGTCACTAATGCTCCCGTAAAAATTGCAGGTATATCTAAGGCGATTAGAGTAACTACGGGAATTAAGGCATTACGCAGTACGTGATTTTTAATTACGGTAAACTTATTCAATCCTTTAGATAGAGCCGTTCTCACGTATTCCTGCTGCAACTCATCTAGAACCGCCGAACGGATAAAGCGCATCAGAATTGCTGCATGGTATAAAGCCAAAACTGATATAGGCATAATTGATTGTCTGAGTTGAGCGATAAAGCTTTGCCAGTCTGTTACCTGTAAAGTGCTGTTGTAGATAAAGGGAAACCAACCTAGCTGAACGCTAAAAATAATAATAAAAAGTAATCCTGTAAAAAAAGGTGGAATCGAAAATCCTAAAAAGGCGATCGTCGTAATTATTTGGTCGGTAACAGAATATCGTTTAATAGCAGAAATTATACCCAAAGGAAAAGCAATAAACAAACCCAGAATATATGCCGAACCAACAATTAAAAAAGTAGTCGGTATCCGCTGCCATAATAGTTCGGCTACGGGACTTCTACTATTAAATGAATACCCCATATCTCCTCGAACAAAAGAGCCAAACCACTTGAAATAACGAATATAGGTAGGTTGGTCTAAACCCAAAGATCTACGAATATTTTCTCTGACTTCGGCAGTAATAGCAGGGTTAGAAGCAAATTCACCTAAAGGATCTCCTGGTGCTAATGCCAAAATAGCAAAGATAACAATGCTAATAGCAATCAAAGTCGGTATGGTTATTAATAGCCTTTTTATTAAGAATTGACTCATACTATAGATAAAAATTCAAATAATGCTGTTTTACAATTGTTTTTAATTACTTATTATCTATTTTTAAGCGTATTTACGAAATGAACGCAAGGAAGCCCAGGGTGCAGGGGAGCGGAATGTTATTTTTGGCTACAAGATTGATGTATCGTGAATTAGTCGAAGAGTTTTCTGATTAGATAGAACACATACACCTTGGTATCTGTTTTGGCACGACCATTAAAATTTAATTAATAAGTACAGATGAACAGCAAGAAAAACAAATATAAGTGGATGCAGTCGATTACAATCGCTCGTTTTTCGAGCCTGATTGGCGCGATCGCTATTTTTAGTATTAGCTTACTGAGTTGGCAGCCTCCCGCTTCGGCAATTCTAGCTCAAGGGGATGCCGTTACCGATCCTCAAGCAATCTTGAGATATTCTTTGCCGATTGACAACAAGCCAGTTAGAAAGCTACAGGAGAGTTTAGAAGATATCTCCAATCAGTTACGGGCTAAAAGATGGAGAAATATCGGACGAGATATTACAGATGCAAGTTACGTCTTGTCCGCCAAACGCGAACAGCTACTAGCAAGCATTCCCGAAGATCGCCAACCACAGGCAGAGTCTCTAATCGATCGCTTAACAGCAGGAACTAAAGAACTCAAAGAAATTGTTGATGAAAAAGACCGCGAAGAAACTTATCTTAAAAGAAGGGAACTACTGGGATACGTCACCGATTTAGAAGAATTAATGGTAGTGGGATATCCTTTTGAAGTACCAGAGGAATATGCTTATTTACCTCAGCTTCTAGGACGAGCTACCGTAGCTTTAGAAACTAATAAGGGCGATCTGGAAATTGTGGTTGATGGCTATAGCGCACCCGTTAACGGGGGGAACTTTGTAGATTTGGTGCAGCGAGGTTTTTATGACGGATTAGATTTTAATCGTGCTGAAGACTTCTATATTTTGCAGGCGGGCGATCCTCCTGGTGAAGCAGACGGTTTTATCGACCCACAAACCAATGAATATCGAGCCATTCCTATGGAAGTATTAGTTAAAGGCGATGAGCTACCCGTTTATGGTGAAACATTAGAAGAATTAGGTCGCTATTTAGACGTGCCAGCTATTCCTTTTAATTCTTATGGTGCAGTGGCATTAGCTCGTCCAGCTAACGATCCTAACGGCGGATCTTCTCAATTTTTCTTTTTCAAATTTGATACAGAAATTACGCCTCCTGGTTATAACCTCATGGATGGACGTTATTCGGTTTTTGGCTACTTAACCGAAGGCAAAGAAGTATTAGAAGAGTTGACCGCAGGGGACAAAATTATTTCTGCTAAGGTGGTTGACGGTATAGAAAACTTAAAAGAACCAAGTTCAGTTAACAGTTAACACCTCAACAGTCAACAGTCAACAGTTAACAGTTAACAGGATAAATATTTGATTCTGTCTGCGTGCGATCGCTAACTGCTTCTAATCGAAAATAATGAGTAACGAACCGCTTTTAGTTAAAGACTTGGGCGAACAGGGTTTATTAGAAAGACTACAGCGTTTTTGTCCTGCCGATGTTGTCGGTGACGATGGAGCAATTTTAACTACCGATCCCGATCGCTCATTGGTAGTTACTACTGATGTTTTAGTAGATGGGGTTCATTTTAGCGATCGCACTACTAGCCCTTTTGATGTTGGCTGGCGCTCTTGTGCTGCTAATTTGTCTGATTTGGCAGCTATGGGGGCTAGTCCTTTAGGAATTACCGTCGGCTTATCTTTACCTGGAGAAAAGACCGTCAGTTGGGTTGAAGAAGTTTATCGAGGAATTGATGCTTGCTTAAAATCCGCCTCCACTTTACTAGTAGGAGGTGATGTTTGTCGTTCGACCGTTGCTAGTCTGGCTATTACTGCCTTTGGCGAAGTGTTGCCGAACAAAGCCATACGACGCAACCAGGCGCGAGTAGGAGATGCAATTGTAGTTACGGGACTACATGGTCTGTCGCGGGGAGGCTTAGAACTGTTACTCAACCCCGATCGGGGCGAGGATTTAGAGCCAGCAGAGCGCAGAAGGTTAATTGAAGCTCACCAAAGACCAAAACCGAGACTCGACGTTTTGCCGTATTTAGCAGCAATTCCCGATGTAGCAATTGCAGGGATGGATAGTAGCGACGGTTTGGCAGATGCCATCGTGCAGATCTGCCAGTGTAGCCAAGTCGGAGCAATTATTAATCGTTCGAGCTTGGCTATTTATTCAGGGTTGAGTAAGCTTGCACCCAGTGCAGCTCCCCAATGGCTGCTCTACGGTGGAGAAGATTTTGAGCTAGTGTTATGCTTACCAAAAAATTTCGCTTCAAATCTAGTCGAGCAGATAGGAGGCGATGCTGCAATTATCGGCGAAACTACTGAAACCTTAGAAATTAAAATTATTAACGAAAATTCTAATACGGAAGAAATCTTAAATATAAGTAAAGGATTTCAGCACTTTTAATTTTTATAGGTAATTCTAAAATGCAAACGTTACTTAATGATTTGTGAAAAATGTTCATGGTCTTAATTAAATTGCTTGTCAAAAGTTATTATTTTATAAAAAATTGTTACCTTGGTATAAATTTGGCAAAAAAGGGAATGCTAGTTCTGTGAGAAAAAATTTACAGATGTATTCAATTATTTTGCTCTATTAGGGAATAACTTTTTAAAAGTGTGATGAATCAGCCCGATAAGCGTTTGTTAAAATTATTGCCTTATTCGATCTCATACCTGACAATGGAGCAGCGAGATTTGCCTTATAATATGCAGCACGTATCGGGAATAGATGATATTCAAACCAGCATTATTAAAGTTATTTCGGAAAATTCTAATACTGACGAGTTGTTGTCGGATTTAGCCAGAACAATTAGCGATTTATTTGCAGCAGATGCTTGCTTGGTTATTTCCACTACGGCTGAAAAGAATCCACTCAGCAATATTGGGATCGAGCAAAAAGAGCCTTTTATACTATCTCAGGAAACTATTCAACAACTATCTGTTTTGTTGTCGGCGCACTGCGATCTCGATCTTACGGTCGATCGATCGCAGTTTAGTTCGATCGAGAATTTACTGCAAAAAATCTTACCAAATAGAACTTGGATTGGGATAACAACACAATTTCAGCATCAAACCAATGGCTTAGTTTTATTGCTCAATCGGTCTGAACCGTGGACTGATTCTCAAGAGAAACTATTAAAACAAAATTCAGATTTAATGGCGATCGCAATTTATCACGTACAACTCAAACAACAGACTCAGACAAAGACTAAATATCAAACCCTACTAAAAAATATAAGTCGAGAAATCGGTCAAGTCTACCAACCACAGTTGCTATACCAAAAGTGTCTGAGGGAAATCTGTACCGCCTTAGGTATAGATCGAGGCGCGATTCTGATGCTTAAATATCGAAACCCTCTTAAAGCTAAGGGAAGAAAGCAAGAGGCAGTAAAAGGAACTGTCCAAATTGCTGCTCGATGGAAGGTCGATAATAATTCAAAATCGGCATCAAGCTTTAGTTTAGATAATTCAAAACTATGTCAGCAAGCCTGGCGCAATGCTCCCTCGCCACTATATTTTGAATCAGATACTCCTTTTGTGGAGCTAACTTCAGATGAAACACCATCTGGTTCGGCTTTATTGATGATGCCTTTGATGGGCAAAAAAACTAGTGAAACCGATCCGGCGATGATTTTAGGATTTTTAGTTCTTCAGCACGATTCTGTTTATCATTGGTCGGAAGACGAAATAGACCTAATCGATTGGGTTAGCGTGCAAATTAGTACGGCAATCGTTCATCATCAAACTTTGAATCAAGTACAGTCAATTGTTGATGAAAAAACGGCACAGTTAACCTCCAGCCTCAATTTCCAGGCAAAACTATCGGCTAAAATGCGCGATCATATCAAGCAGCTACAGCAAGTCAATCAGCTTAAAGACGACTTTATGAACAGCATGAGTCATGAGTTGAAAACTCCTCTTACCAGCATGAAAATGGCGATTAAAATGCTGCGTCAGACAGAATCACCTCAGATGCGAGATAGATATTTAGATATCTTGGAACAAGAGTGGAATCGTGAATACAGTCTGATTAAAGACTTACTGGCTTTGCAACAGCTAGAGTCTGGCGAGATTACTTATTCTCCTCAAGAACTTAACCTGACTCAGACGATTGCTTCTATAGCTCAGTCTTTTAAAGAAAAATGGCAGGGAGAAGATCTTAATTTAGAAATTGAGTGCCAAAGCGATCTCAAAATTCATACCGATGCAGAAAGTTTAGAAAATATCCTGAATGAACTGTTATCTAACGCTGGTAAATATTCAGACCCTCATACTACGATTAAATTGTCGGTAGTTCAGGCTGTATTAAATCATAGCGAGATTGTAATTTCTATTGCTAATGTTGGGGCCAGAATTAGTCCAGAAGAACTACCGTTTATTTTCGATAAGTTTAGACGAGGTAAAGGAGTAACCGATCGCGCTGTACCTGGTACTGGTTTAGGTTTAGCCTTAGTACAATATTTTGTCGAACATTTAAACGGCAAAATTGAAGTAAAGAGCGAACCATTAGACGATGAGTCCGCGTTTTTAACGACATTCGTGCTTAGATTACCTCAAATTCAACCAACTATTAGTTAAGCTAACTTAGGTTGTTCGATTTTATAGTTAAGCTATCGATTGCCTAGCTGAATTAGTTTTTCCTCCTCGGTCGATTTTTTAAGATCTTTATGAAACGGCACACCAAAAAACTCACCCGTCTAAAACGATCGCGATCGCGATCGGGGATTTATCCTTATTCACCATTTTTTCGTCAGATAAAAGTTTTTGGCATTGCCAGTAAACTGCTATTTTGTCTTTGGTGGGATAAACTAACCAGAAATAATTCTTCCAGGCGCAGACGACGTTTGGCACAGTGGTTGGTCAGAAATATTCTGGAATTAGGTCCTACCTTTATTAAAATCGGTCAGGCTCTATCAACTCGCGCTGATTTAATCCCAGTTGAATACATTGAAGAATTCGGTCAGCTACAGGATCGAGTCCCACCCTTTAGTTCTGATTTGGCGATCGCCGTAGTTGAAAGAGAATTAGGTAAGCCCATCGCGATGCTTTTTGCCGAGTTTAATCCTACACCTTTGGCTGCTGCTTCTTTGGGTCAGGTACACAAAGCCAGACTACACACGGGAGAAGATGTAGTAGTTAAGGTGCAGCGTCCTGGTTTAGCAAAGCTATTTAACTTAGATTTTGAAATTTTACACCGTTTGGTCAGATGGCTCAATCGTTTAGTCAAAAGTACGAAAAAATTTAATTTAGAAGCAATTTATCGTGAGTTTTTTGAGCTTCTATATCAAGAGATCGATTATATTCATGAAGGAAAAAATGCCGAACGCTTTCGGGAAAACTTCCAAAATTATCAACGGGTAGCCGTTCCCAAGGTGTATTGGGAATATACTACTTCAAGAATTCTAACTCTAGAATACTTGCCAGGTATCAAAATCGATAATCGCTCGGCATTAGAAGCCAGCCAGATCGATACTCAAGAAGTTATTCAGTTAGGTATTACCTGCTATTTAAAGCAGCTTTTGGAAGATGGTTTTTTTCAGTCTGACCCCCATCCAGGAAATATGGCGGTTAGTCCCCAGGGAGATATTATTTTCTACGATTTTGGCACGATGGCGGAAGTCAAGACGATTAATAAAGACCAGATGATCGAGACTTTTTTTGCCGTCCTCAAAAAAGATACTGATAAAGTAGTCGAAACTTTGATCTACATGGGTTTGATCGAACCTGTCGCTAACATGACTCCTGTAAAACGGATGATTGGCTTTATGATTGAGGAATTTCGCGATAAGCCAGTAGATGTCAGAGCTTTTGAACAGATAACCGACGAAGTTTACTCGATTTTCGAGCAACAGCCATTTCGCCTACCGCCTCAAATGACCTTCGTGGTGAAGTCTTTGACTACCCTAGACGGCATCGCCCGCGCTCTCGATCCTCAATACAACTTACTCGCAGCAGCACAGCCCTTTTTAAAACAAATTGCCTTCGAGAAACAGCAGGGCAATATGTTAAATATTCTCGCCCGTCAAACAAAAGACTTTATTCAATATAAATTGAAGCAGCCCAACCGCACCCAAATGTCGATTATGCGTTTGGAGTCCCGTTTAGATTTGGGCGAGATACAGGTCAAGGTAAGAGCCACCGAAAGCGAGCGATCGCTAAAGCAAATTCAATTAGGAATTCAAAGCCTGATCTATACCTGCCTGTCGGGTTTTAGCCTTCTATCGGGTTCGGTACTGCTGGTGGGTCAATTAGAAGGAGTGGCGATCGCCATGTTTTGTTTTGCTGCCTTTTGGTTTATTCTTCTGTTACGCTCTTTGATGAGCATGGGAATGGCTCAAAGAATGTACAAGATGGCGCAGAAGTAAGGAACAAGGAACGAGGGATGAGGGATGAGGGATGGGGAACGAGGAATGAGGAGGAGAGCTACATTAAATTTACATAGAGAAAATCTAAAACAAACTATAAAGAGAGAAGGGTTCTCTACTACACTTACAGTTAGAATTCGCACCGATCTAAAATTATGGACAACCTTGCACTCTGGCAACGCTATCAAGACTGGCTCTATTACGATCCAAATTTGGAATTTTATTTAGATATCAGTCGCATTGATTTTGATGACCGTCAAATAGAAGAATTAAAACCAAAATTTGATAAAGCATTTAAAGATATTGAAGCTTTAGAAGGAGGAGCGATCGCCAATCCTGACGAAAATCGAATGGTAGGTCACTATTGGTTACGAGATCCCGATCTCGCTCCTACGGAAGAATTGAAGCAGGATATTATCGACACCAACAACAGCGTGCTTGAGTTTACACACAAAGTACATAGTGGAGAAATTCATCCCCCTAGTGGCGGTAAGTTTACTGATATTCTCTCGATTGGGATTGGTGGTTCGGCTTTGGGTCCTCAATTTGTGGCTCAGGCTTTAGCACCGAATGATGCTCCTCTTAAAATCCATTTTATCGATAATACCGATCCTGCGGGAATCGATAAAGTTCTGTTTGGTATCGACGATCTTAGTACTACTTTAGTCTCGGTGATTTCTAAATCGGGGGGTACACCAGAAACCCGTAATGGCATGATCGAGGTTAAAAAGGTCTATCAAGATCGCGGTCTTGATTTTGCTGCTCATGCCATTGCGATTACGGGAAAAAGCAGTAAGCTAGAAGCGATCGCCGAACGTGAAGGCTGGTTAGCTATCTTCCCGATGCGTGACTGGGTTGGGGGACGTACTTCTGAGTTATCTCCTGTAGGTTTAGTAGCTGCTGCACTACAGGGAATCGATATCAAAGCCATGTTGCAGGGAGCAAAAGAGATGGATGCTCTCACCCGCAAACCAAGCTTAAAAGATAATCCTGCTGCACTCCTAGCAATGGCATGGTACTGTGCGGGACATGGTAGAGGTGAAAAAGACATGGTTATTTTGCCTTATAAAGATAGTTTACTGCTGTTTAGTCGCTATCTCCAGCAGCTAATTATGGAATCTTTGGGTAAAGAAAAAGACCTCGATGGAAATGTAGTCAATCAGGGTATTGCGGTTTACGGTAACAAAGGCTCTACCGATCAGCACGCCTACGTACAGCAGCTAAGAGAAGGCGTTAACAATTTCTTTCTTACCTTTATCGAAGTGTTGGAAGATCGAGCTAGAAACTTCGTGGAAATCGAGCCTGGAATTACTTCTGGTGACTATTTAAAAGGATTTTTACTCGGTACTCGTACCGCCTTGAATGATAAGGATCGAGGTTCGATTACTATTACCATCCCCGAAGTCAACGAACGGATTGTGGGAGCGTTAATCGCCTTGTATGAAAGAGGCGTGAGCATTTATGCCTCATTAGTTAACATCAATGCTTATCACCAGCCAGGAGTAGAAGCAGGCAAAAAAGCAGCAGCTTCGGTTTTAGAAATTCAAAAGAAAGTAGTAGAAGCATTGCAAAATAGCTCTAGCCCTATGTCTTTAGAGGAGTTAGCAGATTTAGCTAAAGTAAGCGAAGAGATCGAAACCGTTTATCAGCTCGTGCGTCACCTCAACGCTAACGATCGCGGTGTTATTATTGACGGAAACATCGGTGAACCTAGTTCTCTAAAGGTTTCTTTGCAGAAATAATCTCGAAAAATTAATAATAATTTATATTTGGAAGTGTGTACCATCGCTTCCTTTTTTTGTAATTGTCAAACGTAATTTTAATACTTTTAAGCTGATGGCGATCGCTCTAATGATAGATTTTATACTATGTCTAAAAAACAAACAGAAGGTAGATATCTATATGTAGAAAATAAGAGATACTATAAGAGTCGCTTGGCACACAGATATAGTTGAATTAGATGTCTCTTTTAATTTTGGTTGCCGAAGACGATCCGGCAATGCGTTTATCAATTAGTGACTGTTTAGAATTTTGTGGATATTCGGTAATAGCAGCAGAAGATGGCCAACAGGCTCTAGCAATGGTGGAAGAATACCATCCCCATCTGTTAATTTCTGATATTAAAATGCCCAGAAAGAATGGTTATGAACTAGTTAAAAGCATTCGTAAGTTACCTCAATACCGATTGTTACCCGTCATACTGTTAACTGAATGCAATGATACTGTAGATCGCATTCTTGGGTATCGAATGGGTTGCGATCTGTATTTACCAAAACCTTTTGAAGTGGAGGAGTTGAGTGCGATTGTTCGCAATTTGTTAGAGCGATCGCAGGTAATTCATTCTGAATTAAGATTTTCTCGAAATCATATTTCGAGTCCGCCCGATTGTGGCGATGGAGAATCAACTACTAGTATATCTATATCTACTTCCGTAGATACTGCGATCGATTCCGAGCGACAGAAATTGGAAGATTGGCTCGATCTAACAGAAAGAGAAAGAGAAGTCTTAGAAGAATTGATCGAAGGTCATTCCAACATAGAGATCGGTCAAAAACTCCATTTGTCTCATCGTACTATTGAAAAATACGTCAGTAGTTTGTTACGAAAATCACAGCTAAATAATCGTATCGAACTGGTTCGCTATGCGATGAAACATCATCTAGTCTCATAATTGGCAATAGTAACGCTTGGCGATCGCCAAGCATGACATAGCCTATCTACTGTCCGTACCCGAATAAACAGTTCCGCGTTTGGCATCTACCGTCAAAATTGCCCCTTCTCGAATTACTTCGGTCGCATTTTTAAAGCCGACAATTACAGGGATGCCTAAGCGTAAGCCAATTACCGCAGCGTGGCTGGTAAGATCGTCTTCTTCGGTAATAATTCCCGATGCTTGGCGGATAATATCGACAAACTGAGCATTAGTGGAGGAAGTTACTAAAATTTCCCCAGGGTTGAAGTCGTTTAAATCTTTGACATGGTGAGCTACTCTTGCTCTACCGCTAATTGCCCCTTGTCCGATTCCCGAACCTTCACCTAAAATTGCTTTAACTAATTCGACCTTAATCAAATCTGTCGAACCTGCCACCCCCTGAAGCGTACCCGCAGTCATCACCACTAAATCTCCTGGCAACAATAAATTCTTCTCCTGAGCAACGCTAATTGCTGCTTGGAAAGTTTGAGTTGCCGAAGATAAATCCAAAACTAGAAGAGGCTTTACTCCCCAAACAAGCTGTAGTCTACGAGCGACATAAACATGAGGTGTAACCGCTAAAATTGGGGTTTTGGGTCTAAATTTAGAAACGTTGCGGGCTGTTGCTCCAGTCTTTGTTAGAGTCATAATTGCTGCTGCATCCAACTGAGAGGCAATTTGACCCACCGCAGCGGAAATAGCATGAGTAATAGAGCGTTTAGTCCGTTTAAAGTTGTTAGTATGCTGTTCTTGCTCGATCCGACAGGCGATTGTCGCCATTGTTTCTACGGCCTCTACAGGGTAGTTACCTACGGCTGTTTCGTTCGACAACATAACCGCATCAGTGCCATCTAAGATCGCATTAGCTACGTCAGACACTTCGGCACGAGTCGGTCTGGGGTTGTTGACCATGCTATCTAACATTTGAGTTGCGGTAATAATCGGTATTCCCAATCTATTTGCCGTACTAATCAAACGTTTTTGCAGAATCGGTACATCTTCAGCGGGCAGTTCTACCCCCAAATCTCCCCTGGCTACCATTACCCCATCACACAGAGAAAGAATGGCATCCATTTGTTCGATCGCCTCGTGTTTTTCGATCTTGGCGATTACAGGAATGGATTTACCCGCACTGGCAATTAAGGATTTAATTTCTAAAATATCTTGAGGATTACGAACAAAACTCAGAGCAATCCAGTCTACCCCTTGATCCAAGCCAAACATCAGATCTTCGCGGTCTTTTTGAGTTAGAGCTTTAACAGACAGAAAGACACCAGGAAAATTAACCCCTTTATTACTGGAAAGAGGCCCTCCAACTACAACCCGACAGTGTAAATCTCCATCGACTTTGTTGATTTTTTCTACCTTCATTTCCACCTTGCCATCGTCGAGCAAGATCGTAGCGTTTTCAGGTACTTCTCGAGCTAGTTTTTGATAGCTAACATAGCTAATCTCTTGGTTACACTCTACTTCTCGGCTAGTCAGAATATAGCGATCGTTTTTTTTCAGATGGATTTTACCCTCGGCAAATTTACCCAAACGAATTTTTGGCCCCTGTAAATCCTGTAAAATACCAACTGGCCGATCTAGTTCAAAAGCAGTCTGTCTGATTAAGCGTATCGCCTTTTGGTGGTCTTGCTGCGTACCATGAGAAAAGTTAATCCTTAAAGTAGTAGCTCCTGCTTTGATTAACTGACGTAAGGTATTTGGTTCGAGGGTAGCTGGACCTACAGTGGCAACAATCTTCGTCCGACGCTGGTTATTTGGCGATGACATGACTTTTTTGCTCTCGATTTACTTCTATTTAAATTATTTCAGCCGGCTGCATCCAAAGATCCTCAAGGCAATATAATACAGGAATTTTGGTCGCCAGCCTAGTTTACAACACAATATTCCTCCAATTTGGTTTTTGCAGCTTTTTATCTAATTTATCTGAGTTACTAACGCTCATATTGAAGCAATCGCCATGAAATTCCTAGGTTTAGAGATATCCTAATACAAATATTTTCATTCGCGATCGGGACTCGATCCTAAAGGAACTTGGGGAGTAGAAAACTCAATTCCTGTTCCTCTGTCGTAAATTTCAATATCCCATTGTCCCAGACGATTCCCTTCAAATGATACAAAACGTCCATTCCCGCTGATACTAGGACGGCGAACTTCTCCAATAAAATTTTTGGTCAGGTTTTCACTTCTAGCCGTTAGGCGATTGTATAAAAATATGTCAGATTTGCCCAACTGTTCTGAGACATAAACTACATAGCGTCCATCAGCACTAATGTCTGCTTGTGACTGCATACTACCTGGTTGATTTAAGCCTGGAAGAGCGATCGAACGGCGACGTTGCAGATCGTAAAGATATACGCTACGTTTTGAGGCGCGATCGCTGGTATACACTAAATAACGACCATCATAAGAAAATTGCGGATCTCCTTCTGCTGCCACTGAATTTAATGTCGCACCAATCTTTTGAGCGGGTGGAGTAATGTATCGAGAATTTTGGCAGCTACTAACGCTCGATATTACTACTGCTGCCAACAGTGATAAGTGCGGTTTAAGACACCACTTCATCAAGATTTATCGCCACATTAACAGGCAAAGTACAGCAATTCACGTCATTGAGACATACTTTTCCCCACTGTAAAGACCAGCGTACTAGTTCTACACGATTGACTGCACCAGTTTTCTTCAAGATGTTACTGATGTGGTTATCGACAGTTCTTTTGCTTATTTCCAATTCCCGAGCGATTTTATGGTTGCTCAAGCCAGCTACCACAAGTTCAACAATCTCTAGCTCTCGTGTTGACAACAATGCTTCATGGCTAAGTTTCTCAGCTTCCATTAATGTTACCCAGTATATCTACTCACTACATCTTTTTATTTTAAGAGGTAATGCTTCTAATTTATGGTTAACCAAGTTATAAATCAATCATTTTTTAACAATTAATTTAATGTTGGTGAACAACTGCTAAGTATGGTAACAAACTATGTATTTTCGTTACCAATGTCCCAAGTTTGCTCGATCGCTCGTTGCGCTTGGCTTTAGTGTATCGACCTGGAGCGATCGTTAAACTCTCGAACATTAAACAGCTAAATGACTACGCTACGCTATCGGAAAAGAATAAATGACCGCTGACTGGTACAGAAACTGATAAATAGACCTATGCGCATGAATACATTTTGTTAGTTTTAAACATCAAAATATACTTATATTACTCGAACTTATAATCTCTGACCCCTGACCTCTGACCTCTGACCCCTGACCCCTGATCCCTGACCCCTGACCTCTGACCTCTGACCTCTGACCTGCGATCTCAGCCAAGATTTTCGATTTGTGCGCATAAGTCTAATGCTAAGTGCTAAATGAAATGACGATCGCGATCGCCTACTCTGACATGATTCATGTCTGAATAAACCACAGATAACATAGAGGAAAGAGAATAGAGAATTTTTACTCGTACATCTGCGATCGCTTTAGTAACAAGCGGTTTTAACTGCTGAAAAGAATTGAATTAAACACAAATTAAACTTAGCGTTCTCTGTCCGATTGCAGATATATTTCTCAATTAAAAGGCGATCGCTAAACTAAAACCCCAATTGGTAAATAGAAAGCTCAAACATTAAATATTAATCAATTTAAATGAAAACAATTTATAGCCCGATCGAATGTGTAAATAACTACATTGCAACTGTAGGGTGAAGCCTTAGACTCTAAAATGAGCGTAAATCTAATTTAGTTTACGTTTTTTTCAGGTCGTATCATATATCTTAAGTAAGATTATTTTAGAAAGATAATCTTTAATAGCTAGACGATACACTTCACCCTAGATACTTAGGTAAAATAAGCAACAAAATGTATATTTTAAGCATTTTTTAGCAAATGCTTGACCAAATTGTCTTTCACCATCATTTGGCGAAATAGCTCTAATAAATACTCTTGAGCTTGTTCTTTAGTTAGATCTTGTACCTGATCTTGAAGAACCTTTAACTTAAACTGCTGTTCCATGCTCAATTGTGCCGATCGATCCATTTTTTATCACTCCTTTACTTAATAAACACCCAGCTTGTAAGAACTATTAATTCTTATCTGTCAAGCATTGATTTGAATTTAATTTAGCACTGCCAGTATAAAAAGACCACAATGTCAAGCAAGAATTAATTAAAGCAACAAAAAGTTATAAAATACTTATCGAACAAAGCAACTTTTGGTGTATTTTGATGCGGAAAAATTGAGAAAATAGATTAAGCGGAAAAATTCCCCGCTAATTGTAGATATATTGATTATTAGAGCAATAAATAAAAGTTATATGACTAACAATTCTTTAAAAGATGCCAGAGAGTTTTTTCAACAGAGTGCTGGAGTGTGGCGATCGCAACGCACGACCCATCACCTGCCGTTTAGAAGAGCCGAAAGCGGTGGTTCGGATATCAATGTGGAATTTCTCGACGCTGGAGATGAAAAAATAGCTGAGATTTGCAAAATGCATTCGATAGATCCTCAAACAGCAATTGGCGGTGCGTTTGTTAGCTGGGATGGTTCGATGGCATGGGATAAAGAAAACGAAGAGCATAAAGGCACGACAGTGTTTGCTTTGATTCCCGAACCAAATGATCCCAGAAAAGGCAAATTATTAAGAGAACGAGGCTATGCAGAGATCGTTCCCGTGGCGGGAGAATACTATATGGATCGCGAAGACGGATTAGTTTTGATAACCGAATATGAAACCATGAGCATTATCGAACGCTTTTGGTTTGTTAACCCAGACTTGCGTTTGCGAAGCAGTACGGTTAAAAGATTTGGTGGCTTTAATACCGCGACTTTTTGCGCCGAATCTCGTGTCAAGTCCGATACCGAATCCGAATCGGCAGCAGAAACTGAACCTCAAGCGTTTGCCATTTCAGGATGGTAGCGCGATTACGCCCAATTAAAATCCAGTAAATAAATTAATCTGGGGGAAACGAATTACTCTGTAATATTTTGTTACTGTTGTTCATTTGCCGTCCCTATCTACCGTATGATGGGGATCGGAATAATTTAACATAATTTTAATAGACGGAGGTTCTGACTTGTCTATACCTTTACTAGAATACAAGCCTCGCTCTCAAAATGTTCGTGTCTTAGGATACGATGTTGGGACAGATGACCAACCTAGAATTTATTCAGCAGAGAGTGCATTTTCTCTGACTGAAATGAATGAATTGATCGATGCAGCGTATCGTCAAATCTTTTTCTATGCTTTCAAGAGCGATCGCGAAATCTTTTTAGAATCTCAATTGCGTAATCGTCAAATTACCGTTCGTGATTTTATTCGTGGGCTTTTGCTTTCTGAAACTTTTAAAAATAGTTTCTATGAAAAAAACAGTAACTATCGCTTTGTCGAGCAGTGTATTCAAAGAGCGTTGGGAAGAGATCCCTATAACGAAAGAGAAAAAATTGCCTGGTCGATTAAAATCGGCACAAAAGGTAGAGAGGGATTCATTGACGCACTGCTAGACAGTGACGAATATATGGAAAACTTCGGCTACGATATCGTACCTTACCAACGTCGCCGTGTGCTTGCTGGTCGCCAAACAGGAGAGCGTCCATTTAATATCAAGTCTCCTCGTTACGACGAGTACTATCGTTCGATCTTAGGTTTCCCTCAAATTATTTGGCAAACCGAAGTACGTCGCTATACTCCTCAAGACAAGAAGCCCCAAGCAGGAAGTCCCGCTTTGTATTTAGACATGGCGCGCAGTTTGCCAAGCAGAGCAAATACTCCTAATGCTCCTTCGGCAAATAATATCGACTACCTAAATAAAGTTCCTTATCGTAAAGTCACTAAATAATCGGCTAAATTTCGGTCGGATCTGACTCGAACTAGTCAAGTAACTTAGAGGGATTGTGAATTAGCTTCATAGTTTTAGACAAAATTATGTTGTTAATTTATGACCTCCCTCTTTTTAGTTCGTATTATAAGCTTAGTGTGAGTTAGCTTCGTTCTGATTCGTTGGTTTCTAGCGGGGCTAAGATCAGTGTTATTGTAGCCTTGTGGTATACCTTTAATTAGCAACGTTATCAGAACTCGCAATCGTCTTCATCGTCTTCTACATTAGGTTCGTCTACTTCAGAAGATTTTTCGCCAGCGTTATCTAGCTGAACTAACTCCCCTTCAAAGCTATGGGTTAAATTATCTATAGCCTGCTGTAATTGCTGCTCATCTTCAGGAATTGCCGATTCAGCAGATGCTTCAGAACCTAAAGATTCGGGCTTGACAACAGCAGGTTCAGCCACTCGGTTGGCATCGACTAATTTTGATATATTGCTGCGATCGCCATTAGAATTAAAGCTTGCTGGTGCAAAAGATGTAGACCGATTAGGAGGAACTTGGGCTGGTTGGCTTTGAAATGGGCTTTGAGGTTTGACGGGCGTATCGAACGCTTTAGCTTTAAATTCTGGTGTCCCTGGCTTAGTCTCAAGAATTGGCGCAGGCTGAGGTTGAGGTTGACTAGAGCCTATTGACGGTGTAGTGACGCTTCCCGCACCCTGAGAGTTAGCAACTTCTAGCTGAACTTTAACCTGACGCTGACACACTTTAGCAAAAGCAGCTTCAATATTAGGAATTTTACCCTGATTGAGTTTTTGTAGTTTGGCAGAACTAATTCCGACGATCGCCGTTACGCCATCAAAGCTAACTAAATAGCACTGCTGTTTTAATAGTGCTTGAGTGGTCGGAGGATGCAAACAGGCTACAACTTTACTCCAGATATTTTTGTTGGCGTTGGGGTCGGGTTGTGGATCGATAGATGCTGGTTTGACCGTACTTGGTATTAAAGCTGAGGTAACGGCTCGATGACTAGCAGTTGGTTCAATACTAGGCTGTGTTTTATTTGGTACTGTTTGGTGTTCTAACTGCTCTGTCTTTGCTGGCTTATTATTAGTATTTTTAGGCAACTCGACTGGTGCTGCAACGGCATTCTTCACATCTGCAAATTGGCGATGCTGACCGCTAGCTTCGCGATCGCTCGAAGATTTAAAATTATTAGCTGTAACTACAGGATTTGCTACCGCACCACTCGGCGCGATCGCCGTTTGGGGCAATAGTCCTAATAAAGTTACCTCTAACCACAAACGGGGTTGAGTTGTCTGCTTTAGCTGAGTCTCGGCTTCTTTTAACTGTTGCTGTCCTCGTAGAATTGAAGAGACATCCCAATTTGCTGCTTCAGCACATAGTTGTTGCCAGCAAGGAGGAGTAACTGCGGTCAGTTCAGAACGTTGGGGTGCAGTTTTGGCAATTAATAAATTGAGATAGAACCCCGCCAAATTTTGTAACACTACCAAAGGCTCTCTTCCACGATCTAAAAGACTACGACACTGCTGTAAAACACCTACCGAGTCATTACTATTAATTAAATGAAGCAGCTTTAACAAGTCTTGCTCTGGTACAGCACCTACCAAATCCCAAACTTTAGCTACAGATATTGTTTCGGGTAGCAGACTCAACTGGTCTAATAGACTTTCGGCATCTCTTAACCCACCGTTAGCGATTTGAGCGATGAGAGTTAAGGCATCTGGGGCGATCGCAATATCTTCAAGATCGGCAATGTATTTTAAGTGAGCCGTCATTTCAGCTAGAGGAATCCGCCGATAATCAAATCTCTGACAGCGAGAAATAATTGTCGAAAGAACCCTTTGTGGGTCAGTAGTCGCTAAAATAAAAACAACCCGTGGCGGTGGTTCTTCTAGTGTCTTGAGCAGGGCGTTAAACGCTGCCGTACTGAGCATATGACACTCATCAATCGCATAAATTTTATAGCGACATTGAACCGGAGCAAATCGCGATCGCTCGATAATTTCTCGTATATTATCGACTCCTGTATTGCTAGCAGCATCAATCTCCATGACATCTAATGCCGAACCAACAGCGATCGCCTTACAGGCTTCGCATCGACCACAGGGTTCGGCAGTCGGTCGATCGCTATTTAAGCAGTTAAGAGATTTAGCCAAAATTCTAGCACTAGAGGTTTTTCCCGTTCCTCTCGGTCCTGTAAATAGATAAGCGGGAGCTATTTTTTCTTGTTTTAAGGCATTACTTAGAGTTTGAGCGATCGTTTCTTGACCTACCAAATCTTTAAAAGTCTGTGGTCGATATTTATGATGAAGAGGTTCGTAAGGCATACTTTAGTTGAAATTTTACAATTTTCCCCTACCAAGAAAATTATCCCTGTACAATTAAGCAATATTTAGTGAATAGTTTTCTGTCACTACATTTAGCATTTATCAGCTTTAATACTCGCTCGTTCAATGTTTAATGTTCGACGATCGATCGTGATTATCGATTTACTACCTTAAGTAGTTTCTGCAATAATCTTGCAGTACGTTAGTAGTCGTCGGGTCTTACCAGCATATATTTAGACTTGCTTTAGGCGGTCAAACAATAGAATAATTTTCTCTTCTTAAAAATAGTATATTTGATCTAAGGCAATGAGTCATACGATCGGACAAATTAAGCAAAATAATCAACAGTTAAATAACTCATCTCAGGTCGATAGAGACTCTCTAAAGCCTGAAGAACGAACCAGATCCCCCATGCCAATATCAGATGTAGACTTTGAATTTTTATTCAACCAGCTATTAGAAGGAATTGCTCATGGCTGGCACGATCGCCGAATTGTTAAGTTTTTTGTTCGCTTAGGCGATCGCGCAGATCAAAAAGATTGGGTTGCTTGGCTAGAGCGTTTGAGAGACAAGGCTTCGGTACTGCCACCACAGTCAAAGCGTCAGTTAGGAGCGATGATGATTCGTTTGGGAGAACTGACTTACTCGACAACTGAAGTTGACAAGATTAGTACTGCATCACATCGTATTGGTAAAGAGCTATTGTTTGGCAACATTGACCTGTGGGAATATGTAGGACCAGACTTGTCCCCAGAAGCTAGAGAATCAGAATTAGCCGAACGACTACCTACTAATTTTGATGCTATAAGTTCTGATGGGGTAGCTGAAGAGATAGAATCTCCAAAATTTACGGCCGAGCCAGATCCTGCTGAATCTCGGTTAAATTCAGTCGAACAATCGGGGAGAGGATCGCAATTACCTACTTCAAGATCGGCAATTCCAGACAAACTCGAAGCAGATTTAGTAGATCCTGAGAGTATTTCTCAAACCAAACAAACAACTTCAAACACAACATTTTCTGAGTCAGAATCGGGTTTATCTTCATCTTCATCAAATCCGAAGATCGTCAAAACTAATTCACATAGCGATAAGCTCCAAGACATAGCTGGGTCGATACACACAGGGTCGCAAATCGAGGCATTCGATCTTTCTCAGGTAATAAATTTAATTCAAGAAGATGAAGAATTAGCCCGACAAATATCTCAAAAACTTAATCGCGCGATCGCTAAGGAAAATACTGCACCACTCGATCGCCAAAACTTAGAACTTATCGAAAGCTGGTTCAATTTAGGATTAAAACAGGTTAGCCTGGGAAAATTTACCAATGCGATCGCTTCTTGGGATAAAGCATTAAATATAAACCCCAATTTGCCAGAAGCCTGGCACAATCGAGGTAGTGCTTTAGGTCGTTTGGGTGATTACCCAGCAGCCATAGAATCTTTTGAAAATGCTTTGGCGATCGACCCTGAGAACTATCAGGCTTGGAACGATCGCGCTCATGCTCTATATCAACTGCAAAACTGGACTCAAGCAGCCGATAGCTGGAGTAACGCCATTAAAATTATGCCAGGAAATCATTTGTTTTGGTATAACCGAGGCTGCGCTCTCGAACAGTTAGAGAAATGGGAAGAGGCGATCGCTTCTCACGAGAAAGCACTAGAGATCGTGCCAGATTTTGAGCCAGCACGTTCGAGATATATTAACCTAATAGCAGATAGTTCTCGTTCAAATTAGCTAAGATGACGGTGATCGACATATAAGATACACTTTAATATTCGCAAAGATGTATTTTCATCTTTATAATTAGTGATTATTTATTCAAATTCTAGCTATCTATGACTGAATCACCAAACAGTACAATGGAAGAAACCAGAATATCAAGCGAAGAAAGAGTAAGTCAATTAAGAGATTTAATTGACACTTTGAGAATTGCTGAAGAGATAGCTGGGAAAGGTTATTTAATTAGTAGTTCCGAGCTTGCAGACCTTATGGACATTAATGCTAGTGCTGTAACTAGTAGAGGCGATCATTGGTCTTGGCGCAATTGGGTTGTGTCCAGAGTAAGACGAGAAGGAAATCAAATTTTATGGCAATTAGAAAGGGTTGATTAACAAAAAATCATGACTTCATCCGTATCCAACAATGAACAGCTTATAGTTCGTCCTCTTCAACATCGTGACGTGGATGCAATTAATGCTTTGGTAAGCGAATACGTTGCCAAAGAAGACTCTAAGCGTCTTATAACTATCGATAGAGAACTAGAACAAGTGGGTTCTTGGTACGGACTAAAAAGATTTCTCAGTCTTTTGCCACGTTCTTACTATCATGGTTGGCGAGTTTATGTTGCCCAACACCTCGAAGAAGTTCTCGGATTAATCCAAGTTTCTTCTCTCAACAGTACTCGTAGTACCTGGAGAGTAGAGAGGGTTTTGCTCAACAGTAATTCTCCTCAACTAGAACTGCTTAAAACGCAAAAAGAAATTGGTTCGCAGCTATTAAAATACTGCTTACAAAACATCTGGGAAGCAAGAACCTGGATGTTAGAGGTGAACGTTAACGAAAAAAATCATTTAGCTCTTTACCGCGAAAATGGTTTTCAGCCTCTAGCACAAATGACCTATTGGCAAATATCTTCAGAGTTAATTGCTCAGTTGGCACAGCAGAACTCCGATCTTCCCAACTTTTTACCAATTAGCAATGCAGACGCACCATTACTGTATCAGCTAGATTGCGTATCTATGCCTCCTTTATTACGCCAAGTTTTCGATCGCCACGTAGAGGATTTTAAGACCAGCATTATCCAAAATGCAGTCAGCCAAATTAGAAGATTGCTCAACGGTACAGATATAGTTAGTGGCTATGTTTTTGAACCTCAACGTAAAGCAGCGATCGGCTATTTTCGCCTAGAATCTTCTAAAGATGGTTCTCGACCTCATAAAGCTCACTTAACGGTCAATCCGGCATATACCTGGCTCTACCCTAAACTGACGGCTCAAATGGCACAGATAGTTCAAGAGTCTTTAGATCGCAAAAGTGGTTTGAGGAATGATGCTCGATCGTATTCTCAACCATTAGAAATAGTATCTGCCGACTACCAGCCAGAGAGAGAAGAATATTTTAATAAGATTGGGGCGACTGCTGTAGAACATACTTTGCTGATGTCTCGTTCGGTATGGCACAAAATTAAAGAGACTAAACCACTAGAAGGATTGCAGTTATCAGACGTGCTTCAGGGATTAAAACCCGCTCGCGCTCCTATCCCTTCGCGTATATCTCGCCTAAAATCTCTTTCTAGTGCCTATCAAAATATAGTCAGACAAAAAAATATTTTTCATGCCAAATCTACCCAGTTAGCTGGCGTTGAAGAAAACAGTTCCAAAAAGTCTTTTAAACCTCGTAATGGTGGCTTAGTCTGATAATGATCGCCTGTGGCGATCGCCAATATGAATAATTGAGCTTACTGTCTGCTATTTAACCGTCTAGCGTTCGATCGAGGAGTATGATATTGTCAATCGAGTAGTTGACTTGGGCGGACATGGAAAGAGTTTCAGCTTTAGGGTTGGACGTAGGAAAAAAGCGTATGGGGGTAGCAGGATGCGATGGCACTGGTTTAATCGCTACTGGCTTGACTACTATTTATCGAACCTCTTTTACTGAAGATTTGAAGCAGTTGCAGGAGATTATTAAAGAAAGAGATATTAAAATACTAGTCGTCGGTTTACCATACAATTTAGACGGTACGATTGGATTTCAGGCAAAAAAAGTCCAAAAATTTGCCGAGAAAATTTCCCGAATTTTGCAATTACCTATAGAGTACGTAGATGAGCGTCTAACCTCTGTAGAAGCCTCTACACAACTCAAAGCTCAAAAACGCTTTTCAAGCCGTGATAAAGGGGCAATAGACTGTCGTGCAGCAGCTATAATTTTGCAGCAGTGGTTGGATATGCGACGTTCGTAAAGATAAGGAGATAGGGAGATAGGGAGACAAGGAGACGGGGAGAGAGCGTTACTTCTTACTTCTTACTTCTTACTTCTTACTTCAGCGCAGCGTCCCCAAGTCCCCAAGTCCCTAAGTCAAACAATCTAGAAGCCAACATGAAATACTTGAATGTTGGCTTCTAGATTGCCATAGCATCAGAAATAATAATATCTTTATCTGCAATTGGCTGCTGTGTAAGACACTTCCAATGACAAGTAAATAAATCGGGCTGCTGAGTTTTCAAAGTAATTAAAGCAGGCGCAGCAGGAAATGGCCAGAGGCGATCGAATACAATTTCGCCGTCGTACAAGCTAAACTGAAGTAGATAGCAGGCCTTTGGTGCAGACAAAGAATCTAGCAGTCGATCTGCCAAGCCATGAAGAGATTTGAGCTGACGATGGGGAATAATTATTGGATGCTCGTAAGAATTGGGCATTGAGCCTTCACCGATGACTTCGGCAAAAATAGGTTTGTCTGTCAAAACTATTGGCAGCCAGAGATGTCCTAACCAAGAATCCCCAACGCTAGTTTTAAAACCTAATTTTTGTTCTACCCAACGTCTTCTTGAATTGATATCTTTACAGGCAGAATATATATTCTGCTGCGGAAAATCAAAATATTCGGGCAGTTGAATGGTCAAAGGGCAATATATAGCCCTAGAATCGAGATCTTTGTAGTTATCTCGCGAATTTTTTGACCAGAGAGTAGCAGCAGAAATAATTTCTACAGCTATTGATGAAGAATATTCTTCAATACTTCGCTGTAATGCTTCAACCATTTTTTGCGTTACTGGCGATGCTGAAATTAGTTTTCCTCGATCGCTAACTTCTGCATTAATAATAATTACAACTTTTTCCATTCTTCTTTCGTTGTTACAAAATTTTGCCATAACTGTTAGGGGTCGAACAATATTTTTTCAATTAATAAATTTATTGCTCTGTTGGTTTTGTCGCTGTTTCTACTGACTCAAAAAAAATATTCGGCGATGATTGTCAAGCCTAGTTAAATTGTGCATCTATCGATCTAAAGCGCATTGAAAATTAGGTAAAATCACTGATTATAATTCGATCGGGCTTTGAACCAAGTTATGGTGTCATCTGAGTTCAAAACAGAGTATACACATTTGCTAATCGCACGAGATAGATTGAGAATACAATACTTAAATATAATTCGAGTGGTTGAATTTGTTTGTAGCACTATTGGTAACTTGAATCGGTAGTAGCAACTTCGGGTAATACTAAAACAGAAGTTGAAAAATATTGGCTGAAGACATCAGCGTGATTATTATATACGCTAATTAGCTTTTAGCTACTATTTTCATTTTTTTGAATCGAATCAAGACAACAGTTAAACAGCGATCGCTCTATAGAGTTACCCTTGGCGCAATCACATTATATTTAACACAATCGTAAATTATCAAATTTCTTAATAAAAACTCTACCGTAAAACCGTAACCATCGATCGAGCTAGAGCAAACCAACCATGATTTTTAATGATAAATAAAATAGTCGAACGAACTTCGGTTGATAACAATTGTAACACGCCACGGTATGCGAAAAAAGAGCGACGATTATTGTGGCAAATAAGCAGCAAACATCGAGTATTATAGCGTTAATTCGGCTCTAACTTTCACAAACTTAGTTAGAGTCACGAAAACTACCAAAATTGGTCGAACTCACTTCTACTGTTGTCCGACGATCGAAAAATTTATTTGTAATATTATAAGGTATGGAACTACTAGAATATCAGGCTAAAAAATTATTTAAAATGGTAGGCATTCCTGTTTTACCTTCTCAAACTATTAGAGATCCACGCAAAATTAAGCAGTTACAAATTCCTTATCCTGTAGTTTTAAAGTCGCAGGTAAGCTCTGGAGGAAGAGGAAAAGCAGGGGGTGTCCGTTTCGTCTCCAATACAATTGATGCGATCGCTGCTGCGCGGACTATTTTCAATTTATCTATTTTAGGTGAATATCCCGAAGTGATTTTAGCAGAAGCTCACTACAACGCTGTAAAAGAGCTTTTTTTAGCAGTGGTTTTAGATTACGATCGCTCTGGTCCAGTGTTGTTAGGTTCAGCCTTTGGCGGGATGAACGTAGATTCTTTGTTGGCTAATTTGCAGCAGGTAGTAGTCGAATCAGAATTTTCTTTATTTTATGCTCGTCGTCTAGCAGCCAGTATGGGTTTATCAGGAAAGCTGATTTGCTCTGTGGCAGAAATTATTGCCAAAATGTATCGTTTGTTCTCAGAAACAGATTTAGATCTGATTGAAATTAATCCTTTGGGAATTAACGAGCGAGGAGAATTGATGGCTTTGGATGGCAAAATCAGCATTAATGACAATGCCTTAGCCAGACAACCTATCTTAGATTCCTTAAGTTTCTCTCAACAGCAACAGCAGGCAAACTATCACAACCTTCTCAGGACAAACAAAGATTTTAGTCAAATTAGCTGGCGTTGGCTTGATTGGCACGATAGTACGGGTCAAGTCGCTATAATTTGCAACAGTTTTGATTCTGCACTACTGACCTGGGATTTATTCAAGCAAGGTCGAGCTACTCCTGCCTGTGCTTTACTAATAGAAAATAGCCTAACAAAAGAGGTCGATGACCTATCACTCTATAGTCAGAAACTTCTAGAAGCTTTAATTGAAATAGAAAATGTAGCGGGCATCAAAGCAATTTTAGTCAATATTTGGGAAACAGATGCAGTCAATCGCCAAATCCTAGAGACAATAAACGACTATTGCACCAGTAGAACGGTATCGATTGAGCCTACACTAGCACCTGCTTCAAATGCGACCCCAGCAACGAAACCTCTGGTACTTAGGCTGTTGAACGAAGATCGCTTAAATGACCTGAAAATGAGCCAAACCACTTACTTATTTAGCAATTTAGAGGCAGCAATCTCTAAAGCGATCGCCATAGCTAAGTCTGAATCAAAGGAAAAAGCCCAATAGTATTTGCAACAAGTCGATCCAGCTACAGAAAGCGGATTTTTTTAGCTATAGTAAATACTTTTAATGTTTTAATCAACTATAGTTAACTCGATCCAACTGCACTAAAGACTATAAACTATAGCCGAGTTAATGTATTTGGATCTTAATGCAAACCACGCTTTTTCGATCTGTCTTTTGTTCAGCCATTCTAACAATCTTTATCTCTCTCTTCTTACTATATGAATTGGTTTTCGCCCAACAAAGTTATTATTCAAGGAATAACAGCATATAAGGCTGCTTTCTATGCCGTGCAAATGAAGGCTTATGGTACTAATATAGTAGCAGGAATCAGTCCTGGTAATGGAGGTACGCATATAGAAGATATACCAGTATTCGATCTGGTCGAACAAGCATTAACCGAAGTAGAGCAAATAGATATTAGCTTGATTTTTGTCGATTACGATCGGGTACTCGATGCTGTCACCGAAGCGATCGCAGCAGGAATTCGACAGATTATTATTTTCACCCCCAGAGTACCGCCACTAGATACGATTAAACTTATTAAATATGCCAGACAAACTAATACTACGATTTTGGGCCCTGGTAGCCACGGTATTATAATTCCTCAACGAGTCTGCTTGGGCAATTTACAACCTCAGTATTATCAACCTGGTAAAGTCGGCACGATCGCTACTAGTAGACATCTATCTTATGAAGTTGCAGCAGAATTACATCGGGCAAACATGGGACAGTCGATTGTAGTTAGTTTGGGAACCGATCGCATTATTGGTTCTAGATTACATCAATGGTTAACAATTTTGGATGAAGATCCCAACACGGAGGTAATAATTGCTATCGGACAAAAAATAAACGAAGCTACTGAAATTATTACCCACTGCAAAGATCGTGGTAACAACAAGCCGATTATTGTTTATCTGGCAGGATTAAAAGCACCACAGGAGAAAGACTATCATGATGCAGCGACAATTATTAGCAATCGTCTGTCTGCCTCTAATCCAGTAGTCAATCGCGATCTCGCAACGGGGGAAAAATTGAAAAAAGTAGGAATTAAGATCGCTAAAAAACCTAGTGAAATTCCACCGATGATCGAGAAAGCTCTAGCAGCTACTAATCATTAAAAAAGCGAAGCAAGACGCGATCGCCACTTAGTAATCAGCAATTATTGAATAGATAAAGGTATATCCTTTATAGACACCTCTTCCTGTCTTTTTCATACGAATCACCTAATTTGTATCGTTCAATGATTAAATTTTATTATGACTACCAATTTAAACAAAAATTTCCAATATACACCTCAGACAGTTCAAAGAGCAAAACGAGCTTTATCTTGTTCTTATTTCCGCCTCAAGTTGTTTCAAGATATGCGTAACCAAAGTGTGCCAATTGGGCAAATTGCCGAACAAGCAGGAGTTGAATTGGGTTATGCAAAAGAAGCCAAGAGCGAACCCCAAACAGAAGATGAATTAGTCTGGTTAATTAATGTAGGTCTTTTACGCCGAGAAGTAGACGGACAGGGACTCACAGATAGTTTTCGTTTGACTCCTTTGGGTAGGCAAATTGTCGATTTGTGGGAACTATCGGGAAATGAAATTCCGATCGCTTCTACAAAGGAACGGGTTTTTAATTGGCTTACTCGTTGGACAAAGTACTCAGGCTAAAATAAATGACTGCGCTTTTTAAGGCTGATGTTTTTATCGCTATATAGTAATCGTAAATCATTTGTGAGAATGTTTTTTTTGATAAACCACGGAGGCAGGTCGAACACGGAGTCAGAGAGACCCCGCGCTAAAAGCGAAGCGAGGCGGTCTTGGGACGGCGGCTTTTGAGTGGGAAGCTTCCCACTCAAAACGCGCCTTGGCTTTCCCCCATGAGCCATCGCTTCAAGAAGCACGGGGCTTACATCACGACTTCGTCAAGATAAGAGAGGGTTTATGATAAATCATTCCTGATTGTTATAGGTTAAATAGTCAAATTATAGATTAATTATTGAGTTAAACTGTCTGTTGCTGATTAATGTTTCAATCGCCCAAATGCAAGAACGGTAAAATAAATTAGTTAGAATTGATACCCGTCGAGTCGTTCGACTGTTTTCTCATCCTTTATCCTTCATCTTATTGTGTCTATAATTGCCGTCGATAACCTGAGTAAAATCTATCCTGTGGCGATTAAAAAGCCAGGATTAAAAGGGACAATGGCGCATTTTTTCCGTCGTACCTATCGCGAAATAAAGGCTGTCCAGGACGTATCTTTTCAAATACAGCCAGGAGAGGTAGTAGGTTTTTTGGGTGCTAATGGTGCAGGAAAAACTACTACACTAAAAATGCTTACGGGTTTAATTCATCCTTCTGGGGGCGAAGTAAGAGTAGCAGACTACGTTCCCTTTCGCCGTCAGCCACAGTTTTTGCGTAAAACTAGCCTAGTAATGGGTCAAAAGCAACAGTTACTTTGGGATTTGCCTGCTCTCGATTCATTGCGTATTAATGCTGCTGTCTATAATATTTCCGATAAAGTTTTCAAACAGCGTTTAAAAGAGTTGGCGCAAATGTTAGATGTTGAAGACAAACTACATCAACCAGTGCGTAAACTTTCATTAGGCGAAAGAATGAAGGCTGAATTACTAGCTGCACTGCTACATCATCCTCAAGTGTTGTTTCTAGATGAGCCTACGTTGGGTTTAGATGTAAATGCTCAAGTAGCAGTAAGAAAGTTTCTAGCAGAATACAATCAACGCTACGGCGCGACTATTTTACTTACCAGTCATTACATGGCAGATATTACGGCACTATGCGATCGCGTTTTGTTAATTCATCAGGGACAGTTAATCTATGATGGCTTGCTCGACGATTTACTCGATCGCTTTGCTCCCTATCGTCAGGTAAAGGTAGAACTGGCACAAGCCTTATCTCATGCAGAATTAACCAGTTTTGGCGAGATCGAATCTATTCAGGGTCAAGAAGTTAGATTTTTAGTACCCAGAGAAAAATTAACTACTATGATTTCTCGTCTTTTAGCACAATTGCCAATACAAGATCTTAGCGTTAGCGATCCTCCCATCGAAGAAATTATCGGTCGTTTGTTCCAAACAGGACGAGCATCTTAAACTATAGCGGTTTTTATTATTATTGGGGTAGGTTCGGCGAATATTGGTTTTCTGTTAATTGTTGATTGTTGATAGTTGATAAGAGAATTAGGTGTAGCCAGAAAAATAGCTTTTAAAATTTGAGATGTTAAAAATGCGATTCAGCGCGGACTCGGCGGTTTCCGTCGATAAGCGACACAGAGGCGCACGCAGCGAAGCTGCGAAGTCGTCGAAGACGACGATCTGGGCATTCGCCCTGCCCTCAGAGCCTGCTTCGCAAACGATGGCGCGGGCGACATAAAGCGAAGCAGCGCGGTCTTGGGGGTTTCCCCCATGAGCGACTGCTTCAAGAAGGCTGCGGGAGACCCACAGCCACGCGCCCTTGCGAATGCGCCGTTCAACAAAGGCTTTAGCCGCATGTAGCGATCGCACTATTACAACTTCTAACTATAATTTGCGATCGTTTATGCGGTTTAGCCGTACACTTTTTAAAAGCTACTTAACTTTAGTGGCTTTATTCGCCCCTCGCTCCATTTCACGCATCTTCTTACCGCGCCAAATTAAACGGACAGGAGTACCCGTAAAGCCCAACTGTTCGCGGAATTGGCGGTCTATATAACGGCGGTAGTTGTCGTTAAAGCGTTTGGGGTCGTTTACGAATAGAGCAATGGTAGGTGGCTGAGAACTTACCTGTGTTCCGTAATAAATTCTGCCCTGTTTTCCCTGACGGGTGGTTGGAGGAGAATGCCAGCTAACGGCTTCTTCTAGGACTTCGTTAATTACCGAAGTACTGACGCGACGGCGATGGGCTTCGGCTGCGGTATCGACTAAATCGAGTATTTTATTTACTCTTTGACCAGTCATGGCACTAACAAAAATTATTTGCGCCCACTCCATAAAATAGAGGCGAGACATAATTTCTTTTTTATATTCATTAATCGTGCCTGTTTCTTTCTCTACCGCATCCCATTTATTGACGATTAAAATAACCGCTCTGCCTTCTTCAATAATTCGTCCTGCAAGCTTCATATCCTGTTCGGTAACGCCGTCTAAGACATCGATAACAAACAGCACCACATCACAGCGTCGAATTGCTTTAAAAGCACGATTGATACTAAAAAATTCCGCACCGTAATCAACGTTTTTCTTACGGCGAATACCAGCAGTATCGATCAGACGATAGGTTTGTTCGCCACGTTCTACTATCGTATCGATCGCATCTCTAGTAGTACCCGAAACAGGACTGACAATCGATCGCTCTTGCCCTGTTAAAGCATTGAGTAAGCTAGATTTACCCACATTCGGACGACCGATAATCGCTACTTTTATTTCATTGTCTTCTACTAATTCATCTGCTGGAGGTAGATGGGTAATTAGTTCGTCTAATAGTTCTCCCGTACCGCTACCGTGGATAGCAGTCAGGGGGTAGGGTTCGCCTAAACCCAACTCCCAAAACTCCGCAGCCTGCGCCAAACCTTGCTCTACCGACTCACATTTATTAACCGCTAACAATACGGGAACAGATTGACGGCGTAACCATTCGGCAATTTCGCGATCGCCTGCCGTTACTCCCAACTGACCATCTACTACAAAAATCGCTACGCTCGCCTCTACCAAGGCAGCCATCGCCTGCTGACGGATCGCCGGCAGAAATTCGGTATCATCATCAAAGACTAGTCCCCCTGTATCCACCACCTGAAAATCTCGATCGAGCCAAAATGCAGGGCGGTAAGTGCGATCGCGGGTAATTCCTGGCTCATCGTGAACGATTGCCTGTTGGTCGCCAGCTAGACGATTGACAAAGGTAGATTTCCCAACGTTGGGTCTACCGATAACAGTTACAATAGGTAATTTCATATTCTGTTAAGACGCTACACATTACGCCTGGTTAATTATTTACTGAAGAGATTCTTTTACACAAGTTAATACTTATTTAATCATAGTTTATTTAAGGGTCAAAAATACTATAGCTAACCGAATAAGCATGGTTAAGCACTAATCCATCTAGATTACCAAATGATTCTTGGGCTTTTATAATTACTTTTTCTGGTTCACTTGGTGCGGATAAATCGCTTGGACTAATTGCTTTTAAACTGTATTTTTTAGCCAGATTCGTATAAAAGCTGGTTGAAGCATCTGAATATTTTCTGTCTGCATCATATTGAGGATTTCCATGAGTTACGACACTAGCACCTGCTTGTACGATATTTTGGCGATCGCTGCACCAATACCAGAAGCTCTACTAACACCTGTTACCAATATATTCTGGTTTTTTAGAGAGTTGTCTGCCATTTTCAGTTAGTTGAGTAGAGTGGCAACCTAAGAATAGAAGCAATCGTTAGCAACCACTATAATTTTGCTAAAAGCTGTTCCCAATCAATATATATTATTTGGTCTTTACTAAGTAGGCGATCGCAGCGAAACTAAATGCACTATCGACTTGTCTTTTTGAATTCTGCTGTAGGTGGTTATTATTAAAAGGCGATCGCTTTTGGGAGAGATTGGCAAAGTGTGTCTGAGGTGATTTGCTCTGTTACTAAACAGTCTGCAATCCCTAATCTGAAAGTTTGTATTGCTGTGGCTGACATCGTTAACATCGCTTGAAACGATCGGCGGACTATTCTTCTTCATCTGAATAAATTTTCACAAAATGAATAGCTAAAAAAACTGGAGATCGCCAAACTCAAATTATGGAAGACTTTGCTTTATCTCTATCTAGAGAATGACAGTAAATCAGGATAACGCCGATAGCATAATAATCGAATATATGTTGTCGTACTGCTCGATCGAATAAGAGACGCTACGGATTCAGCATATTTTTAGTTAGCATTTTCAGCTATAAGTCTGTTCCCGAAGCCATCAAAGCGGGACTAATAGCTAATAATCAATAACTAATAAATAGGAGTATTAACCATGAAAGCAGTTGTTTTCCACGCAATTGGCGATATACGACTGGATGATGTTCCAGAACCAAAAATTCAAGAGCCAATGGATGCGATCATTCGTTTAACCAAGAGTGCAATCTGCGGTACGGATCTACACATGATTAGAGGGACATTCACGGGAATGAAACCAGGTACAATATTAGGACATGAAGGAATTGGCATTGTCGAAGAGATTGGTTCTAATGTACGGAATCTCAAGAAAGGCGATCGCATAGTTATTCCCTCTACTATTGCCTGCGGTTATTGTTCCTATTGCCGTAGCGGTTATCAGGCTCAATGCGATAATGCCAATCCTAACGGCAAAACAGCAGGAACGGCTTTTTTTGGCGGGCCAGAAAGCACAGGTCCGTTTAATGGACTACAAGCAGAATATGCACGGATTCCCTATGCTAATGCAGGGCTGGTTAAGCTACCACAAGAGGTAACAGACGACCAAGCTATTATGATTTCCGATATTTTTCCGACGGGCTATTTCGGTGCAGACATTGCCGAAATCGAGCCAGGAGATACGGTTGCTGTTTTTGGTTGTGGTCCAGTGGGACAGTTTGCGATCGCCAGTGCCAAACTTTTGGGTGCGGGAAGAGTTATTGCGATCGATACTATTTCCTCGCGTTTGGAGATGGCACGGGAACAGGGTGCAGAAGTC
Organism: Waterburya sp.; assembly: GCA_965214815.1. Classification (GTDB taxonomy): domain Bacteria; phylum Cyanobacteriota; class Cyanobacteriia; order Cyanobacteriales; family Xenococcaceae; genus Waterburya. The sequence continues at coordinate 3,243,068 of CBDCCL010000002.1, read as the reverse complement.
ATCGATTACAATGCTGAAGATCCAGTGGAGATGATTCGCGAACTTACTGGTGGAATTGGGGTAGATCGGGCGATCGATGCTGTGGGTGTCGATGCCAATGCTCCTGAAAGTGGTCCTGCTGCCGAAAAGGCACAAAAACAGGCAGAGCAGTTTCAGCAGGAGCTTCAACAGATTGCACCCAAAACCAACCCACAAGGTGAAAATTGGCATCCAGGTAATGCTCCTTCTCAAGCATTAGAATGGGCAGTTCAGGGGTTGGCTAAAGCAGGTACGCTCTCAATTATTGGCGTTTATCCTCCAACTCACAAATTCTTTCCCATTGGGATGGCGATGAATAAAAACCTGACCATAAATATGGGTAACTGTAATCATCGCAAGTATATTCCCCCCTTAGTGGATATGGTTCGTGATGGAACAGTCGATCCAGCCAAAATTTTGACCCAGGTAGAACCAATGATGTCTGTTCTTGATGCCTATAAAGCATTCGATCGACGACAACCAGGATGGGTAAAAGTGGAGTTAGTACCAAGTGCAGGGTAGTAGGGTAGGGGCGAATCGCGAATCGCCCTTGCGGGGTGTGTCGCTATGACTTGGAGTGGAGTGTAGTGTAAAGAGTCGGACGAAATTAACTGTAGGGTGGGCAAGATTTTTACAGTCTTTAATGCTCGGCGTGTAAACATTGCCCACCAAAACTAACTATTTGTAAGAAAAGGAATATAACACCTATGAAAGCAGCAATCATCGATCGCTATGGATCTCCTGAAGTTTTGCAGATTAAAGAGGTCGAAAAACCCCAGATTGAATCAGACCAAATGCTAGTTAAAGTTCATGCAAGCAGTATCAATCCCATTGATTGGAAAATTAGAAAAGGTTTGCTAAAAAATCGTTCGGGTAATGAATTTCCCACGATCTTAGGATACGATCTTTCGGGAGAAGTAATAGAAGTCGGCGATCGCATCAACGAGTTCCATCCAGGGGATCTAATTTATGCTCGTCTCGACCAGTCAACGGGGGGTGCTTACGCCGAATATGCTGCGGTTTCTAAAGCGGTTGCTACTGCCAAACCGAATAATATGTCTCACGAAGAAGCAGCAACTGTACCTCTGGCAGCCATGACTGCGCTACAGGCTTTACAAAATAAAGGCAAGATCGAAGCGGGACAAAAGGTACTAATTAATGGTGCTTCGGGAGGAGTTGGTATTTTTGCGGTTCAAATTGCTAAAGCACTCAAGGCAGAAGTTACGGGGGTTTGCAGCGGTAACAATGTCGAGATGGTGAAAGGTTTGGGGGCAGATCGCGTTATTAACTACAAAGAGCAAGACTTTACCGAAGATAACGTCAAATACGACATTGTTTTTGATGTAGTGGGCAAAAGCACGCCACCTGAATGTAAGCCCGTCTTAAAAGACGATGGAGTTTATATTACAACTCAGCCAACACCCGATGATAAGCTAGAAGAATGGGAACAGAAGCTTATGCCCGATCAAAAAGCAGAAGTAATTATGCTCCAATCTAATGCAGAGGATTTGGTCTATCTTACCAAAGAAATTGAAGCAGGTAAAATTAAAACCGTTATCGATCGCACTTATCCTCTCTCAGAAATAGCAGATGCTCATGAATATAGCGAAACAGAACACGCAGCGGGGAAAATTGCGATCGGGGTAAGCTAACTATAATATGTAATTGGCGTTGCATCTTTATGGGATGGTACAGGCTGACTTGGGGACTTGCGCGAAGTTGCGTTGCGGGGGTTCCCCCCGTTGAGCAAACTTCGTAAGAAGGGGACTTGGGGAATTATTAATCTTCTCTATTCATAATCATCCCGCAACTGTGCAATGCCATGTAATTAATTACTTTCAAGTAGGTCATGTTAATCAATAGCAAGCTTCCCTTAGATAGCGATCGCCTTCAAGGACAAGACCAAACTTTGAGTCTGGCAGGAATGACTTGGATAGATTACGAAAAATTTGATTCCGAAGAGTACCCAGGCTACAGAGTTTCTTATTTCAATGGAGTAATTACTTTAGTGTCTCCTAGCAAGAATCACGAGAGAATTGCTCAAACTATTGCTATTTTAGTGTTTACTTACTGTAGAAAATACAATTTACCCTATTTTCCTCTAGGTTCGACTCGATTACAACATAAACCATTAGCGGGAAAAGAGCCAGACGTTAGTTTCGCTTTTAATACTGACAAAGATATTCCTGACTTAGCGGTTGAAGTTATATTTTCTAGTGGTAGCTTTGACGATCTCGATAAATATCAAGCCATAGGAGTTAACGAAGTTTGGTTCTGGAAAAATAATCAAATTACTTTTTATCGACTGCAAAATCAAGGATATATAGAAATTTCCACTAGCGAATTTTTACCTAACTTGTCATCTAAAACATTGGAAAACTTTGTTAACCAAGGACTTAATAAAAGCCTACTAATCATTGAAGCCGATTTTTTACAACAAATTTAACTAACAATGAACAGTCCTAAAGGATAAGCTGAGTCTTCGACTCGCTGAGTCTAACAACTTGCTCCGCAAACGCTACCGCATATGAGCAGTAAATGCTCAATGGTGAATGATAAATGCTCAATGATAAATGTTTATGAATACTCGACCAACGGTGCTAGTCACTCGCAAATTACCCAATGCTGTAGAAACACGTTTAGAAAAAGATTATCTACCCTGTCTCAATCAAGACGACCATCCTTATACTACAGAAGAACTGTTGCTAGGTAGTCAGGAAGCAGACGCTCTAATCATCACTGGACAAGATTCTCTCGATGCAGAAGCGATCGCTCAATTACCCGAACAAATAAAGGCGATCGCTACTTTTTCCGTGGGCTACGATCGTATCGATCTAGAAGCTGCCAAACAGCGTAACATTTACGTCATTAATACTCCTGGTGTGCTAACTGATGCTACAGCAGATGCAACCTGGTTATTACTGCTAGCTGCTGCTCGTCGCGCCCATGAGGGAGAACAGTTAATACGTCAAGACAAATGGAACGATCCCCGTCCGACGGAACTTCTGGGTACGCAAGTTACGGGTAAGCGTTTGGGTATTTTAGGAATGGGACGAATTGGCAGAGCAGTTGCTCGACGAGCCAAAGCATTTAACATGGAGGTTCACTACAATAATCGTCATCGGCTCGATCCAGAACAGGAGGCAGGAGCAATTTTTCACGACGATCCAGAAGATTTGTTAAAAATAAGCGATTTCTTTTCTTTTCACTGTCCCGCCACTCCCGAAACCGAACACTTTTTAAACGCTCGACGGATTGAATTATTACCCGATGGAGCAATTATTGTTAATGCAGCCCGTGGTAGCTTGGTAGTAGATGAAGATTTAATTGCAGCCCTGCGAGCTGGTAAAATCCAAGCTGCTGGTTTAGATGTGTTTGAGGGAGAGCCTGAAATCAATCCTGCTTATCGAAGCTTACCCAATGTATTTCTGTTACCGCATATTGGCAGTGCGACGATAGAAACCAGAACCCAGATGGGTTTCTTGTTGCTGGATAATTTAGATGCGGTCTTTGCTGGTAAACAGCCCCCAAATTCCCTTACTTAGTTAGGTATTAAAAAATATCGGACAAATCTACTGTCAAACCTGGCAAGATATGTTCACCAGACAAACTATTAGGGTTATTAATCACTTGCTTATCTCGACCAAGACGATAAACTTCTACTTCTTTAGCATCAGGATTTATTAACCAGCTAAGTTTTACCCTACAGTTCATATACTCCTGCATTTTCTGTTGAGTTATTGACAAGTCATCTGTAGGAGACATTAGTTCAATGACAAAATCAGGATCGATGGGTGCAAAACCTCTTTTTTCTTTATCGCTCAAACTATTCCATCGTTCAAGAGCAATCCAGCTAACATCAGGAGAGCGAGTTGCCCCATTAAATAGTTTGAACCCTGTAGAAGAATCAAATACTACGCCTAATTTACTCTGGCGATTCCAATACCAAATTTGTCCAAATAAATCTCCGTTGTATTTTCCGCTTTCACTTCCTGTAGGCGACATAATAATTAGCTTTCCATTGGCATCGGTTTCAAATCTGAAATCGGGATTTTCTCGACATAATTGTTCTAGGGCGCGATCGCTAATTGAATCGGTGAAAGCTTTAAGATCGAGAGTATAAGTCATGTTCCTGACTATAAAATAGAATTATCAAATTTTCGTTGCCAGTGTTGTTTAATATTATAAACTTGACCGTGGCGATCGCTATAGCTTGGTTAAAGTTAGCGATAATTTAGGGAAGGCTCGAAGATTATCTTTTAATCTATCGTATTGTTAGTAAGGTGAAAATTTAAACTTTGATAATTAATTAGAAAACCAGCTTAAGATTTTCATTATAGGCGATCGCTTGCTAGATAGTTTTTTAGCTCTTGCAAGAGAGTTTTTAAGGCATTCACGTCTCTTTTTTAAACTCGATGCAATGCGTAAAATTAAAGCTGCTGGTTTAGATGTGTTTGAGGGAGAACCTGAAATCAATCCTGCTTATCGAAGCTTACCCAATGTATTTTTGTTACCGCATATTGGTAGTGCGACGATTGAAACCAGAACTCAAATGGGATTTCTGCTGCTAGATAATTTAGATGCTATCTTTGCAGACAAACAGCCTCCTAATTCCCTTACCTGACTCTTCTATAGCAATACGCATTTATATTAGGACACTTATTACTTATTACTTATTACTTATTACTTATTACTTATTACTTATTACTTATTACTTTGGTATTTATAGCGATAAGCCTATCGGCTTGACTTCGCTACGCGATACTTACCGTAAAGTTTGGTAAGAGGAACAGAACTAAAGCCATGAGCGATAATTGAAGCGCAAATCATTAAAGAACAAACTAACCAAACTTCTTCAATGCCAGTTTCTCGTAAACTGTAACCTGCGTAATAAATAGCAGCAACACCTATTGGTCCAAACCAACCGACAAATAAGGTTTCTGGTATATTTTTAGTAGACTTGATTAGCCGATGGCATAACAACAGGGCGGGAAGTCGGCGCAGTAGTAGTACCGCCACCACCAGAACCAAATTCCACCAGCCCAAACGTCCCCATTGCTGCCAGGGAATAGTCAAACCGAGCAAAATAAAAATCGGCAGGGTAAAAAAGCGATTAATTGCCTCTTGAACGTTGTCTTCCTCGGCTCTCTCTTGCGCTTTAACTGCATAGTTAAAAGCTAGTCCAGCAATAAATACCGCCAAAACACCATCAGTACCAATTAGCTTGGCAGCACCCAGTACGGTAATGCTCAAAGCAATGGTATAGCCTAAAAAAGATTGTCGTTCGATCATTTTCTTTCTCTCTGCCCATTCTAAAATATAACCTGCTGCATAACCTAAAAATGCTCCAAAGATAATTGCAGCACCCACTTCCCAAAGAATGACATGAGTAAACCAGTGTGATAGGGTAGCGATCGCGCTAGAATTGGTTTCGGAACTTCTCTGTAACATAGAAATTGCTAACAGCACAAAAGGATAAGCCAAGCCATCGTTAGCACCAGAATCAGCCGAAATTAAATCTCGCAAACGTTCTGGGAGGTTTTCTTCCGCGACTACACCAGTCACAATCGAGGTTGACACAATCGGATCTGTTGGTGTAATTGCTGCTCCAATTACCATCGCTTCCCAAAATGGTAGATCCAAAATCCAGTAGACTAGCAAACCGCTGACAACCCACATCATCGGCATTACCAATCCCAGTAAGACTGCTAACGATTTCCAGTGACGAAATAGACAATAACCTCTTGGGAGTCTTAGTGCTACCCCCATTAAACCAATTGCTAGAGTAAAGCGGGCAGCTTGTTCTAAAAGATCCTCTTGGGCTATCCCCCAATTTTCAGGATTAACTAATCCCAAACCAACTGGACTGAGTAAGATTCCTAACAACAGGGCAGTCAGAGGATCTGTCGTCCACCATTGCTGTCGTAAATAATTGGAGAAAAGTCCCAGCAACAGAACTATTACACCAATAGCTGTGATGAGAATATTAAGTTCATTCACAAATAATCTCTAAAATACTACAAATAACCATTAAATTTTGCTCGGAGATTTATAAATAACTTTATATAGCAATACGGGTCAACGTTAGGACATTTATTACTTATTACTTATTACTTACGAGCAAATAATCAACACCACCGACTAAAGTATTGGTGCTAATAAACGAGACACCTCAGCCGATAGTCTAAACCAAAAAGGTTTTTGCTGATATTCTTTCAGGTCGATTAAACGCAAGGCATTTAGGTCATCAAGCAGCATTTGCTCGACACTTTCAACTAGATCGGGTGCGATGCCTTCGGCTAGCTCCGCAATCGCATTTTGTTGGCGATCGGATTTAATGCCAAAGGTCATTACTTCAAAATTCAACAAGAGGGAGCGATTATCGAGATTGACCGTACCGACACCTGCCAGAGTGCAATCGCACAAAAATATTTTTTGGTGCATAAATCCAGTTCGATAACAATATAGTTTAATTCCTACTTTCTGTAGTTCGGCATAATAGGAAAAAGAACATAGATAAACGAGTAAATGGTCTGGTCTGTCGGGTAGAATAATTCGCACATCGACACCCCGCAGGGCAGCTAACTTTAAAGCATTGAGAGTGGAATCATCGGGAACAAAGTAAGGACTGGCGATCCATAACCTGTCACGAGCTAAATTGATTAAGTTAAGGAAAAACATCGTACAAACTTCTAGGCGATCGGCAGGTCCAGTCGCCAGCACTAATGCAGTTTGGTTATAGCGATCGTTTTTTGCTATTGTCCAGGACACTTCGGGAATTTTTTTGGTAGCCCAATACCAATCTTTGAGAAATGTTCTTTGTAAGGATTTAACAGCAGTACCTTTGATTTTTAAGTGAGTGTCTCGCCAAGCCTTAAAACGCGTATTTTTACCTAAATACTCGTCACCGATATTTAAGCCACCCATAAAGCCTGTATGCCCATCAACTACGAGTATCTTGCGATGGTTGCGAAAGTTGAGTTGAAAGCGGTTGCCTTTACCTTTGGTGCTACGGAAACTGCTAACTGCTATCCCGTGTTGGCGTAGAGATTTGAGATAAGCACGGTCTAATTTTCGCGCTCCTAGAGCATCGTAAAGTAGATAGATTCTTACGCCGTCTCTAGCCTTAGCAATTAAAGCAGATTTAAATTTATTAGCGATTTCGTCGTTACGAATAATGTATGATTGCAGCAGAATATAATCTTGCGCGATCGCGATCGCTTTTAACATTTGAGCGAAAGTTTGCTCGCCGTCAATTAACAGTTCGAGCGCATTATTATTTGTAAAAGGAAGGTCGCTAATGCTACTAACCAGCTTTTCTACAGTAGCCAACCCCTTGGGTAATTGGGCTTTAAATTCTAAGATTTCATCATCGGCATAATTCACTAAATCTTGATGTTGATGATAAGCTCGACTTATAGCTTCGCTATAGCCGCGAAATTTAGTTCTGCTGAAAATCCAATATAGAGGAATAGCAACCCAAGGAAAAGCGATCGAGGAAATACCCCAGGCGATCGCCCCTCTCGAAGAACGAACATTCATTATCGCATGACCAGCATTAGCAATTCCTAAGACGTGAACCACCAATGATACCGCGCTGTAAATTGAGAGAATGTTAATAGTTATAGACATTTATAATTAGCAAAGCTCTACTAAAAGCGGATTATGATCTGAGGAAGTAATATTATCTATAACCTTTGCAGTATTGGGTTTTTGAGTAAATCCTCGGTAAAAAATGTAGTCTAGCGGTGGAGAGAAAAGAAAGCTTTTAATTTTCTTGATATCTTTAACTGTAAAAGAGACAGGGGTTAAATTTAATCTTGCTGCCATTTGACTCAGCATTAGCCATCGAGGTTTATTCCAGGTATTAAAATCTCCTGCCAAAATTACCGCACCCTGATGCTCTTTAATTATTAACTCCATTTCCTGTAGTTGAGCTTGAAATTTACTCAAACTAACAAAGTTAATCAAATGGGTATTAACAGCCAATAGATTTTCAGCACGATTGGGTAAAGAATATTTGGCAAATAGAGAAACTTTTGGGGTATCGCTCACTGGTTCGTAATGTTTGGTAATTATAGCCTTACTACTATGGCGATCGGCTTGAGTAGCGATTAAAATCCCTGAATAGGTGTTGTTAGAGGTATCGATAAAGTTAGGTGCAAAAGCCCAACCCATCTTCGTTAGTTCTGGAATTTCTGTCACACCCGCACGCAAACGGACTTCCTGTAAAAAAATTTTATCTGGTCGATATTGCTCGATAATTGCCCGAAAATCTCTACTCCAGCTTGGATCGTAATTATTTTTAGCGATATTCCAGCTTAAAACTGCGATCGAATCTCGATTTAAACTCGATGAACCAGAATGAACTTGGTGAATTATAGTTTCTGGTACTCGTCGGAATCGATAAATAGGGTTCAATCTTGTAAAGTAAGACGGATTATTTGATTCTTTTTTCTCGAACATTTATTAAAGTAGCAACTAATGACTGATGACTATTCAGAAAGTTCGTTGTCGATCCGTTTTACTTCTTCACTAGAAAGCTCCAAATCGACTGCTTTAACCGAATCTTCGATACTGGAAATATGGCTAGCACCAGGAATCGGTACGATACAGTCATATTTGGCTCGCAACCATGCTAAAACAATTTGATGAACCGAAACCTCTTTATCTTTAGCTAATTCGGCAATAACTTTAATATCATGTAAACCTTTAACGCGACTGCTTCCTCCCAATGGACTCCAGGGAAAGAAAATTAATCCTTCTTGTTCACAATAGTCTAATACGCCATCAAATTCGGGTTGGCGATGCCAGGGATTGTATTGATTCTGTACAGAGACAATATCTACTACTTGACGAGCCTGTTGGATCTGTTCGACAGTAAAGTTAGAAACGCCAACGTAGCGAATTAGCCCTTCAGCTACAGCTTCTTTAGCGGGAGTTAGAGCTTCTTCAATTGTATAGTTAGTGTCTGGTGCGTGATATTGCCAAAGATCGATAGGTTCAGAACCCTTGAGAATTACATGGCTTTCGCGAATAGTTTTTCGCAAACGATCTGGATTGCCATCTTGAGTCCATCTACCTTCTGGACGTAACAAACCCCCTTTGGTGGCAACCGTAACCGAACTTGTATCTCCTGAGTATTGTTGCAGTGCTTTAGCAATTAAACTTTCATTATGATGTTTATCGGATTCATCTTTGCAATAAGCATCAGACGTATCGATTAAAGTTACCCCCAGATCGAGAGCTTTATGAATAACCGAAATTGCCTCAGATTCTTCAGGACGACCTGATAATGAAAGTGGCATTGCACCCAATCCGATCGCACTTATTTTATTATTGCCTAGCTGTTTATATTTCACGAGCAATCTTTAATTTTTAATTGAATTATTTTATTATTTCTATTTACTCTCAAAGCAAAATGAAATTTATCTATCCCGAGTACGAACAAGCGAACCAATATTACAGCAGTTAGATAGTAAAGCAACGTTCGAGTTGTAAATATATGTAAATGTATTTTCTAGTTATATTTGTAGTACCGAAAAACTAAAGCTGCTATGTTTAATCGTAATAATTCTCAGAAGCTAATAAATTCTCTAGAATCTTTAACCCATCGCGAACGCATTTTAGAAATAATTAAGCTGGGTAGAATTGAAGCAACCGAACCCGATGTTGCTAATCTGTTCGATAATTTGCAGCAGGGTAATTATTATGAAAGGTTATTAGCATTATATTCTAGTTACGGTAGCTATAACGAGCAAAGAGTATTGACCGCAATTAGAGATAACTCTCGTAGTATCAGAAATAAGGCGATCGAGCTGATTACGTTAGTCGGTAGTGATGAAGCAGTGTTGATGGCTGTAGAAAGGATCGGTTATCGTCAGCTTCGTGTTTTATTTAACTATTTAAGAAAAAGAAAACGGTTCTCGGCGTGCGATCGATGTTTGCAGCAACTAATTTCATCTCAAGCAGGTAAATTAGCTGAATTACTAGCTTATGGTAGTGAGAAATTAGTAGAAGATAATTTATCTATTATCGTAGAACGTGCTGGAGTAAATGAGTGGCGCAACCTGGCAAAACTTCATCCCCAACTGGCTTTAAACGCTTTGCAAACTTATGCTGCAAAATTTACGGGTAAAGACTGGCGTTTTGTTCGGTATTTTGACACAGTTATTCCTAAAATAGCCGAACTATATCCAGATGCTGCTTTAACCTTAATACGGAATTTAATCGACCATCCCTCGTTTAGCTATCTTAATTTTCAACAGTTAATTTACTATCGTCCGATAGAAGTAGCACGATTAGTTTTACAGCTTGAAAACAAGTCAAAAATCAACTTAAACCCTGTCGCACATAAATTACCCCAGGATATCTTAATCGAACTAATAAATAAGCAACCACATACAGTTAATAACTATTCCTATTGGCTGACAAAACTAAAGCCCGAACGAAGCACAGAAATATACCAGCATTGTAATTTGGGCTGGCGGGACGAAGATGGTTGTTTGCCTGTCGAACTTATAAAATTGTTCAAGAGCGAAATTAGAGTCAAAGAAGCTAGGTATCATCTAGATCTACCAATTTTAAAAACTCGTCCCTACCAACGCCTTTCCTACGCTGCTTTCCTACCCTGGGATGAAACTTGGGAGACAGTACAGCCTTATCTAAAAAATCCTAATGCGGACTTAAGAATACTGGCACTTAAGACTATTATTAACGCTACCAGATACCATCGTAACCGTTTGCCTGAGTTACTAAAAATTGTCAAGCAGCGTAAAAACGAGCAAGATCCCGTTCGGAATGTCATACTTTACGGTTTGAGCGATCTACCTCCTAGTGTTTGGCAGCTAGAACATCTAGCAGATTTGGATATAATTTTGACAGATACGCTACAGGCTGCGGATCTTAGTATTGCTACGGGCAATCATGCCGAGTCCATTATCTTGAAGATCTTACCGTTTCATCCTCAATGGTCGGCGGTCTGGTTGTCTAAATTAGTAGAAGCTAGAGGTGAAGTTAACTTCTCTCGTTTGGAAAGTCGGTTAAACGATCGCCAAGTACGACAACTCGCACTGACATTACTTCCCGTTTTAAAATCTTGGGAAACTAGAGAACGAGAAAGGAATATTATTGGGGCTGCAAGTAGCTTTGGTAAAAGATTAAAGGTTTTTGATGAATTAGCAGATATCTTAGAAAGACTTCTAACTAATACTCGCAATACTGATTACACAAGCTGGATTTTAAGTACTTTAGATCGTCGCCGACGCGATCGCCTAGCATTTTTAATTCCACAACTGTTAGAAAAAGATTCTAGTTGGTTTACCCAACCTGTTGTCAGTAATTATCTGCACGACTTTCGCCAAGATTTACTTACGCCCTATTTAGAACAGACAATATATCGAGGTAAGTTCGCCACGGGGAAGACTTATTTCGTACCTTATTTCGATCGCGGTTTTAGTCGTTGGACATATACTCAACAGTCTATCTATGCAGAATCTCTCGACAGCTTGACTAGAGATGGCAAAACAGATGTGCCTACAGTGTGGAGTGCTATTGCCAGATTAGCTTTGTTACCCGCAGTCGAACCGACTCGATTGATTCAGTTAGCCAGCATCGAAAATCCCCAGGAAGCCATCAGAGATCGAGCTTTACGGGCTTTATCGAGACTAGACGGCAAACAGGGTATACCAGTACTATTATCAGCCTTAGAAGATGCTCGTGCCAGAATTGCGATCTATGCTTTACGTAAACCCTTAATAGAAATGCCCGTAGAAAATGCGGTAACTATTCTGAAAAACGTTTCTACTGAAAAAGTTACCGTAAATAAAGAAGTGGTGCGTTTATTGGGCGATCTAGATTCAGATGCAGCGTATCGAGAATTAGTAGCTAAAACCAGCCAAGATCTCCATCGTGACGTGCGTATTGCTTCATTAAGAGCATTATGGGAACATCTCGAACGAGAAGAAACCTGGACAATCCTCGAACAGGCTGCTTTAGATCCTGATGAAGCGGTAGCAACAATGGTTGGTAGAACACCAGGGGATAGGTTATCGGACAAAGCGCAGAGTAAATTAGTAGCCCTGTTAGTAACTCTTTTGAACCGTCCCGAATCTACCTTACGCCTAACTATCTTACTACGCTGTTATCAGTTGCCCGTTCGAGATAGCGATCGAGTCTTGCTACCTCAACTGTTAAAATCCTTGAGTTCTAACTCTGATGAAGTCGAGGCTGCTGCTAATGCGATTTTTGCTACCTATACAGAGGCTGAGGCGATTGCCAAGGCGATCGAACAGATTATTCCCCAACGTCGCAATTTAAAAATAGTACTGTCTAATTTGCAAGATCGAATATTGGGCTATGGTCAGGATATGGTATCTGTTGTTAAAGCTATTTTGCCAGTTTTAGCGATCGATCCGATCGCCGTATCTTGGCAGATAGAATTAGCCGTTGCATCTTTCTCTTGGGATGAGTTAGAAGAATTTTTAATCGGCTTAAATAATAGAGGTGAATTACATCCTGATGCCTTAGTTGTCGCCGAAAATGCGATCTTATACACCTACCGTCCAGACATAGATCGCCTGCATAATTTAGAGACAAATTTAGCGAAGAGTGAAGATGAAAAGTTACGTCGTCTGGCTTTATCGGCTTTAATTGTCCAGACACAAAGCAGATTGGGTTGGAATTCAGCGCGTTTAGCAAGATTGCATACTTATCAGCAAGATCCCTCTATCTTAGTTGCTGCTGCTGCTCAATTTGTTTTTCCTCCAGATAAAATTATTGCAGAAGATTGATAAGGTATTAAGTGTCGGTGTCAGAAGCTTTGTAATGTCTATAGTCAAGCAAAAAGCTACTAGAGAATCCATATTGCATCATCTGGATAAAATTATATTAGTTGACATTTAAGCAAACGCTTAATTACTATATTGATAGTTAAGCAAATACTTAACTATTTTGTGCGTATGAGTAGAACTGCTGGTAGTGCCAGTGTATTTACAGCGATCGCCGATCCAACCAGACGAGCAATTCTTGACTTACTACGTCAGGGAGAACAGCCAGTAAAACAAATAGCCCGACCATTTTCTATGTCTCTTCCTGCCGTTTCTCAACATCTCAGTGTGTTGTGTGAGGCGGGACTTGTTATACAGCGAAAAGAAGGACGACAGCGATTTTATCGTTTAAATCCAGAACCTTTAAAACAGGTATCTGATTGGGTAAACCATTACGAACAATTCTGGCAAGAAAAATTAGATGTTCTCGGTGATTATTTAGAGGAGGATAATTCGTGAAAGATCGAGTAAAGCTGAGTGTTTTTTATCCCTATCCAGCAGAAAAAGTATGGCAAGCACTAACTGACTGTCGTATTTTAAGTGTTTGGATGATGAAAAACGATTTTGAACCGCGTGTGGGACACAGATTTAAGTTTGAAAGCGAGTCTTTACCAGGTATTAAAACGCTCGTTCACTGTGAAGTGTTGGATTTAGAAAAGCCCAAACGTCTTACTTATACTTGGCAAGATAAAGTTATGAGTGAACCATCGTTGGTAATTTGGACGCTAACCCCAGTCGAAGGCGGAACGCAATTACAACTAAAGCATCAGCAAACTGGATACGCAACCGCTATTATTCCCGATCGTAGTAGAGATTTGAACGATCGCCCTGGCTTATTTTTATCTCAACAGTCAATTATTAATAGCGATGAGGCTTCGCCTCCGCTGCGCGATCGCCAGATACCAGAAGCAAACTCGTTTCCATCAACCGCAAAAGACGAACTAAATTTTTTACTCGGTTATACAGACTTTAAAGAGCAATGGGATTATCGTCTCAATCGCAAATTACCACAGGCATTACAACAGCATATTCAAAAACCAGTAACCGAGAATAAATGATGTCCAAACAAACATTTATCGATACTGATGCTCAATCTTGGAATGAATTAGAGCAATTTTTAGGTACGCAAATACTACCTTTAGCCGAACCAGTACCTGATGGTTCGATTCATCGATTGCGAATGAACCAAGGTACTGTAATTCCCGCTCACTATCATCCTTGCGACGAATACGTTTACGTTCTTGAAGGAATAATCGAGACAGACGGAAGGGAATGTCAAGCGGGAACTTTCTGGTTTACTCCTGCTAATACTAAGAACGGTTCTCATAGAGCAATTACCGATGTCGAACTTTTAACTATTCGCCTGGGTGCAATGGGAGTGTTTGAAACTTGAAACCTAAATTTTTTGCTTTGTATTAGAAAAAACAATTGACACAATACTGACTGTAAAGAGCGATCGCTATAAAATTCTCAAACAAAAAAATAGTCTTGAATGACGAAGAGGCTGCCGTTGTGCTTTCTTAATTTAAACAAAACTCGTAATATATAGGGATAATTATGAATTCAAACGAACAATTTCTGCAAAATTTATACGATGCCTTTAATAACCGTGAAATTGAGACAATTATCTCGTTTATGCGCCCAGATGTGAAATGGACCAACGGAGTGGAAGGCGGTTTTGTTTACGGACGCGACGCAGTGCGCGAATACTGGACTAATCAATACAAGGTAATTCAAGTGCAGCTTGAAACCTTAAAATTCGAGACGGATGAAAATAATCGAAACGTCGTTACCGTTCATCAAGTCATTAAAGATTTACAAGGCAATTTACTTGCGGATGCAACAATTCAACAAATCTTTACCGTTGAGGATGGATCGATCGGCCTTTACGAAATTGGCGAAACTGAAACAATCCAAGAGATGATTCAAAAAGGGAGAACCTCTGATAAACAATAGTATGAGATTTGAAAATGTTTAACTTAAGAATTTTCACTTTGTAGTTAGAGACGGTAAAAATAATCAAATACTATAAGAAATTTAATTATGATTACTGTAAATAGTTACAAACTTAGTGGGCGTAATGCTTTAGTAACTGGCGTTGGTCGTCGTCACGGTATTGGAACAGCTATTTGCCGTGCTTTGGCTGAAGCTGGCGCAAATGTTTTCTTCTCCTACTGGCATGACTATGATGTTTCAATGCCTTGGGGAGTAGACAAGACAGACCCAGAGGTTTTGCAGCGGGAGTTACAGGCTTTAGGAGTAGAGGCAGAAAAGTTTGAGATAGATCTATCGAATTCAGAAGCACCAACAAAACTTATTAAGATAGCCCAAACAAAATTTGGTAGTCTGTCGATTCTGGTTAACAATGCAACCCATTCAGTTGAAGACAGTTTTGAAAAATTGGATGCTCGAATTTTAGATGCAACTTACTCGGTCAATCTTCGAGCAACAGCACTTCTTAGCGTTGAATTTTCTCGTCGCTATTCAGGTGAAGCGGGAGGCAGAATTATTAATCTGACTTCAGGACAGTTTCAAGGAGCAATGCCTAAAGAAATTGCCTATGCAGCTACTAAAGGAGCAGTTGATGCGCTTACTATTACCCTTGCTGCGGAAGTAGCTAATAAAGGAATCACAGTAAACGCTGTCAACCCAGGACCAACAGATACGGGTTGGATGAGCAAAGAACTTAAGCAAGAATTATTATCTCGATGTCCCAAGGGAAGAATTGGTCAACCAGAGGATGCAGCGAGACTAGTTGTGTTTTTAGCTAGCGATGATGCTGATTGGATTACGGGACAGATTATTCATTCTGAAGGCGGATTTATGCGTATTTAATCAATCGTTTGAAAAAATAATTATGAAAGTTTTAGTTATTGGCGGTACTAATTTCATTGGTCCTTGTGTTATTTATCAGCTTTTAAAAATGGGACATGAAGTGACAGTATTTAATCGTAGACAAACACGAACAGATTTACCAAAAGAAGTTAAATGGATAAAAGGCGATCGCCATAACTTATCAGATTTTCAACAAGAATTCCGAAAGTTTGCACCGCAGGTAGTGTTAGATATGATTCCCTACACTGCTAAAGATGCTTTAGCTGTAGTAGATATTTTTAAAGACATTGCAGATCGAGTAGTAGCTATCAGTAGTCAAGATGTTTACCGCGCCCGCGATATTATTTGGCAACGAGAGACAGGTATTATCGATCCTACTCCTTTGACTGAAGACTCACCTTTACGTTCTCAACTTTATCCCTACCGCGATCTTTCTGATGATGCTTTTGCTCGTGATTATGACAAAATTCTTGTAGAACAAGTTTATCTAAGTGCCACTGAATTACCAGCCACAATCATTAGGCTACCGATGGTTTATGGTGCTGGCGATCCTCAACACCGCCTGTATCCCTATATTAAACGAATGGATGATAAGCGTCCTGCCATTGTCTTAGAAGAAACAATCGCTCGTTGGCTGGGTTGTTATGGTTATGTTGAAAATGTCGCTCGTGCGATTGCCTTGGCAGTTAATAACGATAGTGCAAACAATCGGGTTTACAACGTTTGCGAGTCGCCAATTACTGTAGCAGATTTAGTTAAAGCGATCGCTCTTATTGTTAACTGGCAGGGTAAAGTAGTAATTGTTCCTAAAAGCCAAATGCCAGAACCCTGGGAACTTGAGGCTAATCTAAACCAGCACTGGATTACAGATTCAACTCGTATTCGCACTGAATTAGGCTATAGAGAAATTTGCGATCGCCATGAAGCACTAAAGCAAACTATTGTTTGGTCAAGAGAACATCCACCTGAAGATATTTTCCTTGATGATTCTAAATTGTTGAGTTACGAAGACGAAGATGAGATTTTAGTTAATTTATAGCTTAGAAAAAAGCTGTGACCAGTCTATATTAATCGGTCGATCGCCTTCGTTGGCGATTGAAAAATCTTTATCGATCGTACTGTCATAAAATAAAGCTTCGACGCAAGCATTAGCTACGTCTATACGACTTGTTTCACCGTTTAGGCGATCGCCTGACTCTACCTTTACGTCTTTGTTACCGTCGGTTTTAGCTCGTAACAAGGTATTTAGATCGTAAGATGTATAAGGACCATCGATCAATCTAGCAGGGCGAATAATCGTGTAGGGTAAACCAGAAGCAATTATCGCTTTTTCACCCGTTAATTTGGCATCTAATACGCCAAAAGCATTGAGAATATTGTAGGGAAGCTCGTCTTTACGCAGTACGCCAGCCGAAGAAACAAACACGAACCTCTTTAAATCTTGAGGTGCAGCAGCGACTAGATTTTTAACTCCTTCTCCATCTACGGCATCAGGACTATTAGAAGGCTGAAAAAGATTAGCAAAGTCCCATCTTAAAGAAGGAAAAGCGGTCGTTCCCGTACAGCAGATAATATAGTCTATGCCTTGTGTAGCATTAGTCAAAGTATTGGGATAGCGAATATCTCCTTCAACTATCTCTACTTTGTTGTCGAACATCGATTCAGCTTTAGATCTAGTTCGGGTTAAGGCTCGAACAGAGAGGTTTTTAGCCAATAGTTTTGCCACTACCAACTGTCCTACTCCACCAGTAGCACCCCCCACGAGAATTTTGTCTGAGTTAGATACCATATTGCTTTTTAATTAATCTAAAAATCGTTAATTAACATTCGCTTCTATTTACATTGTTGTCGAAAAAGAGCAAAAATGCTTCTTTTCGCTACTGGCGATCGCAGTTATGGCGATCGAATTATAAATTTCTATATTTTTACCAATTGTGCATTCGATCCAAAGCTGAAAAGATTTTTATTAATCTATTATTAACCTTTAGTTAACCTTTATAGAAAAATGTCATCAACTTATTCTTTTGCTCCTATAAATTGGCTAAATATTCTATTGCGTTTAGGTATTGCCTTGTTAGTCGGTGCAATTATTGGCTTGGAAAGAGAAATTAAAAATAAGCCAGCGGGATTAAGAACTAATATGCTGGTTAGTTTTGGCTCTGCATTAGTGGTACTTGTCCCAATTCAAATAGGTGCAGCCGAGCAGAATTTAGATATTTTAGGCAGAGCCATTTCTGGAGCGATAAGCGGTATTGGTTTTATTGGCGGAGGAACTATTTTACGAGAGTCTGAAGTCAAGGGATTGACTTCTGCTGCTGCAATTTGGGTTTCGGCTGCTCTCGGTATTGCGGTAGGCTGTGGCTTATGGGATCTTGGATTAATAGGAGCAACAATCGCCTGGATCGTTCTGCGTCTGGTTCATAAGTGGGAAAAATATCTTTAATTCAAGTGTTGCTGCGATTTTCGTTCGGCTGATCGACGAAGTAAGTCTCTTACCTCAGCATCTGTCGTTTGAGAAAAGTTTTGATACCAAAAACTAACAGAATTAAATTGTTCGGGAACTTTGAGGCAAATAATTTTATCTACCTTTGTTTGTAACCTATTACAGACTTCTGGGACAGCTACAGGGACGGCGACAATAATTTGTTTGGGACGTTGCTGTCTAACTGCTAAGATAGCAGCCTGCATAGTTGCACCAGTTGCCATACCATCATCGACCAAAATCACGATCCGATCGCATATATCTATAAACTTACAATCGCTTCGATAAGCAGATTCACGACGTTCTAATTCTTGCTGTTCTCGACTAGCAACAGATGCGATCGCTGCTGGGGATATTTGTCTTCTTGCGATTATTTCCCGATTGAGAATCTGAATGCCACGAGAAGCGATTGCACCCATAGCACATTCTTCTTGCCCAGGAACTCCTAGTTTACGTACCAATAAAACATCTAATGGCACATTAAGACTCATTGCCACTTCAAAAGCTACAGGAATACCACCCCGTGGCAATCCTAATATTAACAAATCTTGGCGATTAGCATAGGAGTGTAATTTTTGTGCTAGCTTTTGACCAGCCTCGGTTCGATCTCGAAACATCTTTCAATTCGTATAATTTAATACTTCGTATCGTGACATTTTACTATACGTTATTATTTTAGATTGCAGCATCCAGAATATTTCTCGAAGTTGAAGCTTATTGTTAATTGCTTTGTCATAATATATATAGCAATCGAGAATGGTTTCGTGAAAAACTCTCTCTTCTTTCTTACCTCTGTGTCCTCCGTGACTCTGTGGTTTATTCAAAAAAAGTTTTCACGAACGATCCCAGAACGCTATATTAATTGCTTTGTCTATTGAAATAAATTAATTAAATCGTAATTAAAAAAAATATTTATCTAACTACAAAAAATGAGATAAAAGATCGCAAAATAGGTCATTGATAACTCAATTATTTTCTGTAATATTATTTATTATTAGCGACACTCATATTTCTTAAATTAATTTCATTATGACTTATAAAGAGGGTGTAATTAAATTTTAAAATAGTGAGCTTAAAAAATAATATGTAATTGGCGATCGCACTCGATCTGGGTTGCGTTTGCCGTTAAATGAGCGCGAACAAATAGATCTTTCTACAACCATGAATCAAGCAAAATCTTATATCCGCTGGTTTGCCGATTTAACTAACAAAGATGTCGAACTTGTAGGGGGAAAAAATGCTTCCTTGGGTGAAATGATCGGTACTCTTGAAGAAGAAGGCGTTAGAGTACCTAATGGTTTTGCAACGACGGCAGAGGCTTATCGCCGATTTTTACAGCATAACGATTTAGAATCACAAATTGAGTCTCATCTTGCAGATTTAGAAGCCGATCGACAATCTTTAGAACAGACTGGTAAAACGATTCGTCACTTATTCGATCGGGCGCAATTTCCCCAAGAAGTCGATCGCTCTATTCGTCAAGCCTATCGAGAATTGAGTCAGAATTATGACACCGAAGAAGTAGATATTGCTGCTAGAAGTAGCGCGACAGCCGAAGATTTACCAGAAGCTAGTTTTGCAGGACAGCAGGAAACCTTTCTCAACGTGACGGGAGAAACCGAAGTTTTATCAGCCTGTCGCAAATGTTATGCTTCTTTGTTTACCAATCGCGCCATCAGCTATCGTCAAGAAAAGGGATTCGACCATCTCGATGTGGCACTTTCAGTCGGTATTCAGAAAATGGTTAGAAGCGATCGCGCCAGTGCGGGAGTCATGTTTTCGATCGATACAGAAACGGGCTTTGAAAATGCTGCTATTATCACTGCTGCTTGGGGTTTAGGGGAAAATGTAGTTCAGGGTACGGTCAACCCCGACCAGTATACGGTGTTTAAACCTCTGCTAAAAGATGGTTTGCAGCCGATAATTGAGAAGGTTAAAGGTAGCAAAGAGAAAAAGATGATATATGCTACCGAAGGCGGTGAAACGATTAAAAACGTCGCTACTTCGAGTAAAGAACGTCAGGCTTTTGTTTTAACCGATGAAGAAATTTTACAGCTTGCTCGTTGGGCGGTGGCGATCGAATCTCACTATGGTACGCCGATGGATATGGAGTGGGCAAAAGACGGCGACACGGGAGAACTATACATCGTTCAGGCGCGTCCGGAGACAGTACAGTCCCAAAAGTCGGCTAGTTCCCTGAAAACCTATAGGCTAAAGGAACAGGGACAAGAAATTGTAGCGGGATTGAGTATCGGCGAGGCGATCGCCAAAGGAAAAGTCTGTCGGGTCGAAAGTTCCAAAGACATCGATAAAGTTAAAGATAATAGCATTCTAGTCACGGAAATGACCGACCCCGACTGGGTTCCTGTTATGAAGCGTGTAGCGGGAATCGTCACCGACTACGGCGGACGTACCTGTCACGCAGCGATTGTGAGTCGAGAACTAGGTATTCCTGCCATTGTGGGGACGAAAGATGCTACCCGCGTTTTAAAAGACGGAGAAGAGGTAACTATATCCTGCGCTGAGGGCGATCGCGGAATAGTCTATCAAGGCTCGTTGGAGTTTGTTAGCGAAGAAATTGGACTTGAAGACGTTCCCGAAACTAAGACTCAAATCATGATGAATATTGCTTCTCCCGCAGCAGCATTTAATTGGTGGCGACTACCAGCTAACGGTATTGGTTTGGCAAGGATGGAATTTATTATTAACAATCTCGTTAAGATTCATCCTATGGCTTTAGTTCACTACGATGAGTTGGAACGCGAAGCTTGGCAACAAATTCGCGACATGACTCAAGGTTATGAAGATAAAAAAGATTATTTTGTCGAAAATCTGGCTCAGGGTATCGGTAAAATTGCTGCTTCCCAATATCCCGATCCTGTAATCGTTCGCATGAGTGATTTTAAAACCAATGAATACGCTAACTTAATTGGCGGACAGCAGTTTGAACCAAAAGAAGATAATCCGATGCTGGGTTTTCGTGGCGCGAGTCGTTACTACAGCGATCGCTATCGTGAAGGATTCGCCCTCGAATGTCGCGCTATTAAAAAAGTTAGAGAAAAAGTCGGTTTTGATAACGTAATTATCATGATTCCCTTTTGCCGTACTCTCACTGAAGCAGATAAAGTCATGGAAGTCTTGGCAGAAAATGGCTTGAAACGTGGTGAAAACGGACTGCAAGTATATGTTATGGCGGAAATTCCCTCTAATATCGTGCTTGCAGATAAATTTAGCGAACGGTTTGACGGCTTTTCTATCGGTAGCAATGACTTAACTCAATTAGTTTTGGGCGTAGATCGTGACTCTGGCGAACTTGCCCATCTGTTTGACGAACGAAATCTGGCTGTAAAAAGAGCAATTCGTCATCTGATTAATACTGCCAAACAAAATGGTCGCAAAGTGGGAATTTGCGGTCAAGCACCGAGCGATTATCCTGATTTTGCTGCTTTTTTAGTCGAGGCAGGGATAGATTCGATGTCTCTTAATCCTGATAGCGTTATCAAAGTTAAGCGTAGGGTGGCAGAAGCCGAAGCCTTGCATCATAAAGAGGTGGTTTAGACTGGGGGACAAAAGGACTTGGGGACACTGCGCTGAAGTAAGAAGTAAGAAGTAAGAAGTAACGCTCTCTCCCCGTCACCCCGTCACCCCGTCTCCCTATCTCCCCGTCACCCCGTCACCTGCGTCTTAAAGTCGAGACTATTTACAACTACCGATAGTTTCCATCGCATTGTTAATCTTTCAGACTATAAAAAGAATCTCGACTGGTAACTGTTGCCAAGATTAAATACTCACTAGAAAATATCGTCATGATTGATACAACACCAAACACTGAGCAACTATCTCAGTACAGTACGGCTCAACTAAAGCAGAAGTTGCTACAGCTTACTCAAGACAAGGATATTGAACCACTCAAGCAAAAAGTAGAATATTATCAACAGCTTCTTTCACCTATTGTTACTGAGTTAAGTCAGCGCAATCCTTTTCCCCAAGCAGAAGACCAAGTTTCTCTCGTTCAGGGTGTTTGGACACCTGTTTGGTCTACTATTCCTTTTCAAGACGTTTTACCAGGACGAGTATCAGAAGAGTCTTATCAAATTTTTCATGATGACGGTTATTATGCCAATATTGCCCGCTATGCTCCTGGTAACAAGTTAAAACTAGGCTGGCTACAAAAATTAGCTTCAGTTCTATTAGCTTTCGATTTAATGGTTATACAAAAGTATCAGGTAAAAGATGGTCAATGGCGGATTGAAAATATTGGCATTAAACAGGCAATTAGATGGCAAAGAGTCGATCTAACTTCTGCTAAAGCAGACGGTTGGTTTACCAAGGTAGTTCCTGGTCTTTCAGCAGCAGATGCCTCTTCTGAAATAGAGCTAAAAAATCTCAGCAACAGCACCGCCAAAAAATTCAAAACGGCTTTTCGTGCCACTCCTCAATTCGAGCATTTATACATAGACCGCGATTTTCGCATCGTCAAAACCAGAAGAGAAGCAAAACAAAGACCTTCTTACACTATTGCAATACGAAAAGAACTTCAATAGCAATCCTTACAAGTAATGGTATGTTACAAATTCCTCAAGAGCGTAGTCTAGATAGCACCATAGCATTAGCTCTAGACGGTTATAAATTTAAATTTAATTTGGTTAAGTTAAAATTTAAGTTCGATTGAGTAATCAATGTTCATATCTATTCTGGTTTTAAAAATAACCAACTAACGAAGAAAAAAGAGGCCGTACATAGCTGAATAAGATCTATTGCAGAAATATAACTATCAGCAAAAGATGCAAGGGTGCGATCGCTAATTCCGAAGATCCAGGAACTAGTGCCTATTAGCCAAATAGCTTTTTTTAAGGTTAGAGAAAAATTTTCTATGTTTTCTTGTTTGTTCATTTGATTATCGCTTTATTGTTCTTTTAATATCTAAAAAATTTATCTAACTTCTAGAGCGCGATTTTATAAAAGTAATTATCGCAATTACTTATCATTACCAATTAAGCCAAAAGGTTAGTTTTAGTCTATTAGCTACTAATTAGAGTTAAACTAAACTGACACTATTTTAAAAGCTTCAGATATATAGTCTGGTACAGCAGGAAAAACTGTATATGTGCAGGTGGCGCAATTCTATATAAAACTCAAGCAACATAAATTAAACTTGAGATTAATTATCTCTCTACTCCCTAATCCCCTAATCCCTTGATTCTCCATTAAAGCGTCTTCTAATTAAACTCTACCCAATTACTTTCTTAGGTTAATGGGAATATTTTCTTAACTAAAAATAAGATAGATTTATTTAGCTCTTGTATTATATGGCAGCTAACACATTTGTCTTATAGTAATTTTGTTCTCTTTTGTTATATTACTTAACATTTTTAGGTAAATTATCTATCAAAAGTCAAAGATCGATCGCTCATAAATATCTATCTTTTATGCAAGGTTTTTAATAGATTTCTTTTGTATATGAAATTGCTTCATATAATTTAAGTATCTACTGCTACACAAATCTCTATTTGAATTAGCAAATGTATAGCGATTCTGAGATTGACAAGGTATATTAGCTAAATTATGGAAAGTTTGAAGATTTCTTATATTTCCTGCCAGTATTTATTCATCGGTTAGCTATACCTTTCTTTTGCGTTGATAGATTAAAGGAATTACTGATAGTAAAGCCAAAAAAGTTAGAGCGAGAAAAAACGAAAGGCGATCGCTTCCTTTCATTACCATTTCTCCACTCTTACCGATCCAGCTATATGCCAAGCTGCCAGGAATTACGCCGATCGCGGTGGCTAAGGTGTAGTCTAGCCAGTCGATTGAAGTTAAGCCGAATAGATAGTTAACTAAGTTGTAGGGAGATATAGGAATCAAACGGGTAGTTAAAACAAAGCCAAACGGCTGTTCTAAAACCGCTGCTTGATATTTACTTAGTCTTTTACTTTTCTTGAAACGACGTTGAGCGGAATCTCTAAATAAGTAGCGGGCAGCCCAAAAAGCGCACAATGCCCCTATAGTAGCACTAATAGTTGAAATAATAGTACCATACCAAATCCCGAAAAGACAACCACCAACAATAGTTAATATTGTTCCAGGTACTCCGATTACCGTCAACACGGTGTAAATAGCAATAAATAGAATTTCTACATATCCTTCGTATTGCTCGATAAAACTCTTGAATTGAAATGGATTAAAGACGGCTTTTAAGGGGGTAAAGATACACAGTAAAATTACGATCGCAGCAGCAATTATTAGAGTTAAAAATTTAGGGGTAAAAGCTAGATTTCTCAAGCCAATACCGAAGCGAGCATTTTTAATAAATTTGAACATGATAAAATATTCAAACTTTAAACTAAAGAACCGCCACAGCTAGAACCCGTACCAGCAGTACAGCCATAGCAATAGTTTGCCGTTCTAATTTCTTTTATAACATCTAAACTATTTAGTTCTAACAGTTTGGCAACGGTCAGGCGTTCTTTATTTGGGGTAGTTGCTGCAACATTTTCCATCTGATTAAAGTCGCAATCATAAACGTTACCTAAATAGTCGATCGATAATTCGTTGCGACACATAACATTATCTAAAGTAGCAGGGTTATAGTTTTCTGCTAAAAATTGAAGATAGCGATCGTGAATTTCTTGACGCTTTAAAAACTGTTTAGTTCTACCAATCGGAATATTAGTAATGGTAAATAAGTTATTGAACTGAATATCGTA
The DNA here is from genome assembly GCA_965214815.1 of Waterburya sp. Taxonomy (GTDB): domain Bacteria; phylum Cyanobacteriota; class Cyanobacteriia; order Cyanobacteriales; family Xenococcaceae; genus Waterburya. Next base: position 3,218,199 of record CBDCCL010000002.1, on the reverse strand, counting down.
ATGTTCTGCTAAATAAGTTTTATAGTCTCGTTCGAGCTTTTGTTGATTGGGAGTAAGAGAGAAATTATTATCATTGGTCGGTAATGGTGGATTATAAACCAGGTCGATAATTAAATTTGGATTGCGACCGTAGCCCAATTCGTTTAACCGTTGAATAGCTCTAATCGAATTATTATAAACTCCCGCACCTCTTTGCTTATCTACATTAGTTTCTAAATAGCAAGGAAGCGAAGCAGTAACTCTTAACTGATGTCGGGCAAAGTATTCGGGTAAGTCTTCGTATCCTGGTTCAAAAAAGATAGTTAGGTTAGAGCGAACAATTACTTCTTTTCCTTTTGCTCTTGCTGCTTCGACTATCGGGCGAAAACCATAGTTCATCTCTGGCGCACCACCAGTTAGATCGACGGTTTGAATTTGGGGAAAGCGATCGATTAACTCGATAAGCTGCTGACATACTTGGGGAGATAATTCTTCGGTACGTTTGGGACTCGCTTCTACATGACAGTGTGTACAGGCTAGATTACATTTGCGACCGAGATTTATTTGTAAAACGGTAATTTTATCTTTAGTTAGAGGCGAACCGATCTTTTCGGAAAAAGGGGTAATAGGTGTTTTTGTTATAGTCATTTAGTTGATAGTTGATAGTTGATAGTTAATAGTTAATAGTTAATAGTTAATAGTTAATAGTTAATAGTTAATAGTTGATAGTTGATAGTTAATAGTTGATTGGGTGTACCTGACAAAGTGCGGTAGTAGGCTATAAACGATCGCTCGTCAAACCAATTATCTATAAGTTTTCGAGCGATCGAATTGTATATAAGTATTCGTGCAAAACAAATTACTTGTAACTAAGGAATAAAGAACATTGCCCCTTATCCCTTTTCCTTTGCTTAACAGCATTCTCCAGGAGAACAACAGTCATCACCGTTTGTTTCGGTAAGGTTATATTCCGAACCTTTAGTTTCTCTGGCGTGACGTACTGCTTTGGTTTTGCAGTTGAATTCTGCTGCTTCTTCTACAGGGATATTTTCATAGGGTTCGATACCGATAATATCTTCGCTATAGGGACTACAGCAGCTAGTCATAATGTTGTATGTCTTGTCGCAAACAGCCATTCTTTCCCCCCGACAGAAGACATGACCATCATCATCAGTTACCTGTTTCCAAGGACCTTTATAAACTACTGACTGTTTTCTCTCCAGACATACGCCTTCTTTACCTTTATATGCCCTTACGGTCATCGAACGAAACTCTACGCCGTCAATTACCTGCCAAGGTGTCTCTTCGCGCTTGAGAATTTCTACACCGTAAAATCCTGCATCTTCAAACATTTTGAGAAATAAATCTTCTCTAAACGCCCCTGCAATACAGCCACTCCACAGATCGGGGTCGTTCATAATTTTAGGAGTCGGATCTTCATCACAGACGATATCAGAAATTACCGCTCGTCCACCACGTTTGAGGACGCGGAAGATTTCATCAAAAAGCTGCTCTTTGTCTTGGGGGCGAACTAAGTTTAAGACGCAGTTAGAAATTACCACGTCTACGCTATCATCTGCGATTAGGGGTTCTTGCTGTCTGAGGCGATCGCACTGCGCCTCGTATGCGCCAATATCATCAACAGATGTTACGGGATTACTTTGCAACCACCCCTGTAGTTTATCTAAAGGCAGTTTTAGATCTTGAATTTTACCTTTGACAAACTCAGTATTGCGATACCCTAGCTTATCTGCGATCTCTCCCTGATATTTACGCGCTAGAGAAAGCATCTCGTCGTTAAAGTCTACGCCAATAATGAAGCCCGACTCTCCGAGTTTTTGCGCCAGAATATAGCAGTTTTTCCCCGCACCCGAACCCAAATCGACTACAGTTTCTCCCTCGTTTACGTAGCGAGTAGGATCGCCACAGCCATAGTCTTTGGCGATAATTTCTTCGGGTAAGATCTCGGTGTAGTTTCCCTCATATTCTGTAGGACAACATAAACTAGGCTGTTGTTGTCTCGCCCCTTCTTGATATCTTTCTAATACTGTAGATTCGATATTATAATCTCCAGTCGAGGCGGTGGGCGTTTGGTTGGTGGCAGTCTCAGTCACAGATAACTAAATCCTTTTGTTTTACTAGAACTATATATATAGATTAATTTATATTAGGACAGCTATCAGCTATCAGCCATCAATAATTAACCCAAACCGATATGACAGAACCTAACTCAACAATAATTAGAACCGCCATTGCTACCATGCCATTTTTTAATTACGCTAAATACACAAACGACTCTGTTCTTTAGCTGAATTTTTTTCCAACATCTGCTTCACCGCCTTAACGTCTAGCGGTTCGGCAAAGAAATAACCCTGAGCAAATTTACATCCTAAAGCCTGTAGTTTTTGAAGCTGTTGTTTGGTTTCTACTCCTTTGGCGATCGCCTTTATTTTGAGACTATCAGCTAAGGTAATAATCGTATTAACTATTTTTTGACTTTCGCCATCGCGATCGATCTGATTTGTCAAAGAGCGATCTATTTTAAAACTATCTATCGGTAAACGATGTAAATAACTCAAGCAAGAATAACCACTACCAAAGTCATCTATACTCAACTTGATATTTCTTTGCTTAATTTCTAACAAAGTCTTTTGCGTATTAACATCAGGATCGCTCAACATTTTTTCGGTAATTTCTAGTCTAAGACAGCTAGGATTTATTCCTGTTTCTACTAATATTCGATCTAGCTTCTTAATATAGTTTAATTCGGTTGTTTGCACACTTGAGACATTAATACTAACAGCTAAATTGGCTATTTCTGGTAAGTGAGCATATTCTTTTTGCCACTGCGCTAACTGGCGACAAGCTTGCGCTAATACCCAATCGCCTATAGATCCGATCGACCCCGTGTTTTTAGCAATAGGAATAAACTTGCTCGTAGAAATCGAGCCTCGTATAGGATGCTGCCAACGAATCAAAGCTTCAAATCCTAATATACTACAGTCATCTAAGGCGACGATTGGTTGATAACATAGAGAAAATTCTTCGTTTGTTAAAGCCCGTCGTAAATCATTTTCTAATTCAATCGTTTCTAATGTTTGAAGGTGCATCTGTCGATCGAATACTTCGTATCGTGCTTTTCCTTTTTCTTTTGCCCGATACATTGCTGTATCGGCATCCCGTAAAATTTCTATACTATTTTTGTATTCACAACAATTCAAGGCAATTCCAATACTGATACTAGTAAAAACGCTATGACCGTCTAGATCGAAAACTTTTTTAAACTTGGCTTGCAGCCGATCGCCTACTTTGGTAGCATCTTTTATTGAATTAATATCGCCAAGCAAAATAACAAATTCATCTCCCCCCAAACGCGCCACCGTATCTACGCTGCGTATATCTTCTGATAGTAGTTTGGCTACTGCTATTAGTAATTTATCACCGATTAAATGACCTAAACTATCATTGATAATTTTGAAGCGATCTAAGTCGATAAATAAAACGGCAAATAAATCATCAGGATTCCGCTTTCGTTTTTCCAGGGCGCGATCTATTCTTTCAAGTAACAGTGTACGATTTGGTAATCCAGTCAGGCGATCGTATAGTGCATCACGAATTAGCTGCTGTGTCGAATGTTGACATTCGATAATTTTTTGTTCTAACTTTTGATTTGTAGCGATTAAGTCTTGATTTGCAAGCTTCAATTCCAAAGTATGTTCTATTACTCTTTCTTCCAAAGCTCGCTCGAACTGCTCGGTTTTTGCTTTTGCCAACCTTATAATTAGGTAATTTTTGACTTTCACTAATACTTCTCTAACGATAAAAGGCTTAGTAAGATAGTCTGTTCCTCCTTCTTCAAAGGCTTGTATTTTGTCTGAAACGTTATTCTCAGCACCGATAAAAACTACAGGAATATTTTCGGTTCGCGCATTATCTTTTAGCCTTTTACACACTCGGTCGCCATCAATATCGGACATTTTAATCTCCAATAAAATTAGGTCAGGAACAATTGAATCTGCTATTTTTAGAGCCTCGATACTATTGTTGGCACACCTTGTTTCGTAACCTTCTTTATCTAAAGCATGAGCTATAAAGCTCAGATCGTCTGCACTATCGTCAACAATCAAAATTTGGTTCATAAGCGGTAAAAAACAAGTTTCAAACCTTACCTTTTTTAGTTTTACTTCTAATAGCAGAGTAAAATCGCTCATAACAATACTACTCTATAATATAATTGTTAGAATTTAAGCGATCGAATATCTATCTACTACATCTATTTTATCGGTGGCTTTTTATAATACGCAATTTATTTTAAAAAAAAAAAAACACCTAACTTTTATTTTGTTTTCTTGGCTATAGCTCGAACCTATAGCAACTTATAATAGGCAGCTATTATATCATCTTTAAGATAATTGGAAACTCTAATACTTAGTTAGAAACACGATCGCAACTTTTAAGACAAGCAAATGTACCTAAATATTTAAGATAAATAAAGGCAAAATTGAGAATAATTGCTTAGACTAGATATAAAATATTATTTTTATCAATTGTTATTTCTATGGCTACTGGTCAAGATACTCTGTGGGAAAAGTTTCTCCAGCCTATATTCGGGTTTTTAATCGATCGCGAAGCATTAAAAGAACTATCAGACAGTATTGATTGGGAACTACAATGCGATCGGCTACGAGATCCAGATTTAGTCTATCCTAAATATTATAGTTCTCAGAACTTTCACGGTATTAAAGGTGGTTATCTAAATGCTGGTGCTGCGGTGACATACGACCCCGTTACCAAACACGCTTTGCCACCAAATGAAACTTGGAACAGAGAAGCAGTAATTAAAGCAATTGTAGGAAATCCCCAAAAAATACTCGATCTTGGCTGTGGTACGGGTTCGACTACCATTATGCTCGACCAGAGTTTTCCCAACGCTGAGGTTATCGGGTTGGATCTATCGCCTCAGATGTTGGTCATGTCAGAGTATAAGGCGCAGCAATTAGGATTAAAGATCGAATGGATACATGGCAAGGCTGAAACAACTAAATTCGCTGATGGTGAATTTGATGTAGTTACCGCTTCTTTGCTATTTCATGAAACTCCTCCCAAGATCTCTCAAGCTATCTTAAAAGAAGCATATCGCCTACTCAAACCAGGAGGACAGGTAATTATTCTCGATGGTCATCAAAAAATCTTACGCAACACTACCTGGCTATCAGATATATTTGAAGAACCTTATATTAAAGAGTATGCTGCTGGTAGTGTAGATGCTTGGATGGGTCAAGCAGGTTTCGATCGAGTACTAACTGAAGATGTTTGGTGGACAAATCAGCTAAGTACGGGAGTAAAATCGAGCATTAATTAATTTGTTCAATATTAAGTATGAGCTTAAAAGCAGTTTTTCTGGACTTTAGTGGTGTAATTATCGATGATGAGGCGATTAACAAAGAATTAACGGCAAATATACTGCTGAATGAGAATTTGCGCCCAGATGATGACGAATACACTCAATATTGTCGTGGTAGAAGCGATCGTGCCTGTCTGAAAGATATTTTAGCCCATCGCGGTCGCATTCTATCTGACGAATATCTAGATCGCTTGCTCAAAAAGAAAGCTATGGGCTATCGACAAAAAATCGAACAGTTGAGCGAATTACCTATAGCTGCCGATTTAATTCAATTTCTGACTCAGTTAAAAGAACAAAATATAGCAGTAGGTTTGGTCACTGGTGCAGCTCGTTCGGAGGTAGAATATATCTTGGAAAAGCTAGAACTCGCTCCATATTTCGACCCAATCGTTGCAGGGGATGATCTAGCGCACAGTAAACCCGAACCCGAACCCTATTTACTTGCAGTTAAAAAGCTCGATCTAAAGCCTTCAGAGTGCCTGGCGATCGAAGATAACCCCGTAGGTATTGAAGCAGCCAAACGAGCTAAAATACAGGTAGTGGGAATCTCTAATATCTATCCCCTACATATGTTACAGCGTATCTCTAACTGGACGGTAGATAATTTTATGGAGATCGAGATCGAGCGAGTAGATCGCGTACTGTCTCAACCAGTTAACAGTTAACACCTCAACACCTCAACAGTCCGAGCTATATGAGCTATATTACATAAGATTTCTCTGCGTCTTTGCGCGGACAATTTAAACTTTCGGCTGAAATATTGGAGCCACCTCCGCGCCTCGCGTCTTCTAGGGCAAAAGCCATGTCCTTGCCTTTGCTTCGACTGCTATACATAATTAATTCGATCGCATACCAGAAACTCAACAGTGCCAACTATATTGCGTTTAATAGCTAACTAGAACCATTATCTTTACATGACTCATCGTCAAAATATCGCCCGTGGAGCATTTTTTTTAGTCGCTTCAGAATTTAGCTTTGCTTTTAGTGCAGCCATAATCAAATTTACCTCCGATTCATTACCCAGCGAATCTATCGTATTTTTCCGTAACTTGTTTGGACTAGCAATTTTGCTTCCGTTAATACTCAAGACTAGCATCGACACCAAGACAAATGTACTAAAAACCGAACGCCTACATCTCCATCTGCTGCGTGGAGGTGTGGGTATGGTGGCGATGTATAGTTTTTTCTATTCAATAGGTCATATATCTTTAGGTGATTCGGTTTTGATCAAATCAACTATTCCCCTGATTATTCCCTTTATCTCTGCCATTTGGCTTAAGGAGAAAATTACCCTGCAAATCATCCTAGCAGGGGCGATTGGATTTATGGGGGTATTTCTAATTCTAGAGCCTAACGGCGATACTAACTGGGCGAGCGGGGTCGCGCTTTTAAGTAGCTTTATGGCTGCGGGAGCTTTTGTAACGGTACGTAAACTTTCTGCCACCGAACCACCTTTGAGAATAGTAACTTATTTTGCGATCGCTGGCGTTACCATTTCCTCTATACCGATGATTTGGAATTGGCAGACTCCCACACTAATTCAATATATTATGTTGATGGGAGTTGGATTAACTACTACCGCAGGTCAGCTATTACTTACTCGCGCATATCAAAACGCCCCTGCTTCGATTGTTGGCATTTTTACCTACACCTCAGTCCCTTTTGGAACATTTTTAGGCTGGTTAGTGTGGAATGAATTATTAGATATAAATTCCTTCTTTGGTGCTATTTTAATTATTTTAGCTGGCTCGATCGTTCTGAGAACTAAAGCAGAAAAGTTAAGCTAATTATTAACAAAATTCCAATCGCCACTAAGAAAATAAATATCTATCTTCACAAAGCTTTACAACTGATACTATGGCGACGAGATCGCGCTTCTCATTCATTGATACTGGAGCGGGGGCAGCCATGTCTGAAGGCAAAAAGATCCGGATACTTACCGCAAATAAAGCTATGAGAAAGATAATAACTACAGCTAGAGGAGCGATATATTGACGAAAAAAGCTCATAAATACTAATAATATTTTAAGATGAAAAAAGACAAACCGAATATCGGAGAGAGGATAGATCGGAGGCAGGATTTAATTGCTTCAATTAAGTTAACTTGCTCGACGGAATAATAAGCCGATTGTCAACCTTAACAGAATTTAACGAGCCGATCCATTCATTTATAATGGGCTAGGTAAATCAAACGTTACACTTGTCACAGACAGGGTTAAACCTACTTTAATACCATAAATAGCAACAATAGATCGATAGCTCTTTTACGATTTTATCCTAAATCTCAATTTATTTTGACAAATTAATGGCGATCGCTTGACTGATGTTTCGATCTGCGGGTCAGCTCGATTAAATGTATCGAAATTTCTGTATGCTATGGTTAGGCAGTAAATAAACGATGCTCGATCTTTTACTAATGTTCGCTACAATTTAAAAATCTTGCTTGTGTCCCGATATGTTATGTCAGACTCAGACTTTACTATTCCTATTTCTCAATCCGAATCCCATTCTGAACATAATATTGAATACGGCTACAAAGCTTTAAAAGCAGGAGAGCTGTTAAACCAAAGATTTTTAATTGTCAGAGAATTAGGTAGTGGAGGATTTGCAACCACCTATTTAGCCTCAGATAAATATTCATCAGAGCCAAAAAAATATGCGGTAAAGCAGCTACAGCCTCGATTTAATACTCCTTCAGTTTGGGCGAGTGCTAAAGAGCGTTTGACTACTGAAGCAATGGTTTTGCAGTGGTTGGGAAAACACCCCCAAATTCCCCAATTTATCGGACATTTTGAAGAAAATCAGCAGTTTTATTTAGTCTTAGAATTCATCGAGGGGGAAGAATTAGAGCAAGAGGTTGCCAGGCAAGTACTGAATGAAACTCGAGCAATTCAATTTTTATGCGATGTTTTGGGAATTCTCAAATCTGTCCATCAGCAGGGGATTATCCATCGAGACATCAAGCCATCTAATCTAATTCGGCGCGTTAGCGATGGCAAAATGACCTTGATTGATTTTGGTGCAGTCAAGGAGATTGGGACGCTGGTAAGCGCAAGCAAGCAGATTAAAACCCAAATTATCGGTACTCCAGGCTATATGCCTCCAGAGCAAAATAATGGTAAGCCAGTCTACAGCAGCGATATTTACGCTTTAGGCAAAACCGTTATCTTTGGCATGACTAATAAATCCCCTACAGAATGGGAAACGAATGATGGTACTACTATTGCCTGGAATAAAAAGATAGCCGTTAGCGAAGCCTTTTTAAAAATTGTCAATCGTATGACAGCCGAGAGTACCGCAAATCGCTACGGAAGTGCCGTACAGGTGTTGCGAGATCTTGAGCCTTTAAAGATAATTGGCAAGACAATTGGGAACAAGTATCAAATAATTAAGTATTTGGGCGGTAGAACCCAAGCGCAATCTTATGTAGGCAAAAGTTTAAAACAAGCTGGTACTCGATATTATATAGAAATATTACAACCGCGATCTACTGTAGAATCTCTATCAAAAACTGCGAAGGAAATCATGGCAGGATTCGATAGTTTGTCAGTTGTTGGCAATCGGGTCATTCCTGTGGTTGTTGAATATTTTATCGATTCCTCGAAGATCTATATTGTTCAAGAATATGTAGAAGGAAAAAATTTAGCGCAAATAATTGAAGATCGGTTTATTCTAAATGAAAGTGAAGTAATCGAGCTTCTACTCAATACCTCGACGGCGTTAAATCTCTTTCACAAGCAGCAAATTGTTCACGGTAATCTTCAGCCGTCTAGTTTAATTAAAGGCAACGGCAATAGTGGCGATCGCGAAATTACACTGGTCGATTTTGGTCTGGTTAATGAAGCGATAAATTTGCTTCCCGATAACAAAGCAGGATATGTTCCTCCCGAACAAATCGCAGGAAGAGCTATCTTTGTTAGCGATATTTATGCTTTGGGAATGACTGCTATTCATGTATTAACAGGAACTTCTCCTCAGAATTTAGAAAAAAACCCCCGTACAGGAGAAATATTGTGGCATCGCAAAGCTAGAATAAGTCCTGGTTTGGCTCGGATTTTGGATAAGATGATCTGCCTTGACAAAAACCAGAGATATCAGTCTTTAAATAAATTAATTAAAGATCTCAAAAAAATTAAGTACAAGTCACGATTTAGAGGAACATACAAATATTTATTAGTTATACCCGCGATCGCTTTGGTCGCGTTTGTCGGACTAACTCAATGGGCGCAAAGAGTAGCTATTCTAGAATTTTATAAAGGCGATCTTAAACTAGAAGCATCTAAGTACCCAGAAGCGATCGAGTACTATGAGAATGGACTTAAAAAGTTACCCAATACCAGAGGACAGGTTAGAAACTTCGAGCAGGTTTGGTTAAAAAAAGCCAAAGCCCAAAGACAGTTAAACAACTACCAAGGAGCTTTGCAAACTTGTACTACTGCCTTGAAACACTACCAGAGTCCTCAGTTGTGGAACTGTAAAGCTTTAACCTTTTATAGTCTTGGAAAATACACCGAAGCGATCGCTGCCTACGATCGCGCACTCGAAATTGACCCAGAAAATATTTGGCTATGGAACAATCGCGGTGAGGCATACGTTAAGTTAGAAGAATTCGATCGCGCTATTTCTGACTTCAAAACGGCGATCGAACTAGATCCCGATCGTAGCTTTATTCCCTGGAACAACTTGGGCAAGCTTTATTACGAACAACAAAACTATCAGCAGGCGATCGGGTCTTATAATGAAGCATTAACTATCAAATCAGATTATCTTCCCGCTCTAATTGGTCGGGGTAATGCTCAAAAGGCATCTGGACTCTATTCTCAAGCTTCAGACTCTTACGATCGCGCCCTAGCCATCAATCCTAACTATCATGAGGCATGGTATGGTAAGGGTTCTGTAGCCGAATATTTACAACAAGACCAGGCAGCTATAGAGTATTATCAAAAAGCAGTTGACTTGAAACCAGATTGGGAAGCAGCAACTAGATCTTTGTCAAGAGTTGAGAATAGATTAAATATATAAGCCTAATGGGACAATAAGCAGGCGATCGCATGAAAGGAATTTTGACTCGAATTAAGCCTTATCTACGCTGGTTTATTTGGGGAGGAATTTTATTTTATCTAATTAAAACCCTCAAAGATCGCTGGCTTTCGGTGACAGCAGTTCGAGTTGACGGACAGTGGATGCTGTTGGCGATCGCTTTATTTATAACTATTGCTGCTCATGTTTGGTCTGGTTGGGTATGGACTTGGATCTTATCTTTGTTCGAGCAACCTTTAAAAGGGTTTGAAGGCATTAGAGTTTATTTGCTTACCAATATTTTTAAATATTCTCCAGGCAACATCTGGCATTTTTGGGGCAGAATTACCGCAGTCAGTAAAAAAGGTGGTTCTAAAGGTGCAGCTACTCTTAGCGTCTTATTAGAGCCGTTGTTGATGGCTGCTGCTGCTTTATTTATTGCCATAGTTAGTAGTGCAGGAAGTGGAGCGTATTTTGGAGGTCGATTTTGGCTACAGTTGGCTGGATTGGTTGCAGTACTAATAGGAATACAGCCTCGCATTCTCAATACCTTACTGCATCGTCTGAGCCGAAGCAAAAACAAAGCAGATGCCACCGCAGCGATCGCCGTAAAATTAAAGACATATCCTTTAGTTCCTTTTTTAGGCGAGATAGGGTTTGTAATTTTTCGAGGAATTGGGTTTGTCCTGACTTTTACCGCCTTGCAGTCTATAACTTGGCAACAGATTCCCCAGCTATTTACCGCCTTTAGTTTTGCCTGGCTGTTGGGTTTAGTCGTTCCTGGCGCACCTGGAGGACTAGGGGTATTTGAAGCTACCGCCTATGGACTTTTAGATGATTCTCAATTTCCCACAGAAATTGCAGCCGTGGCTCTATATCGTCTGATTAGTATACTAGCAGAAGCGATCGCAGCTCTAGTTTGTATTAAAGGTGACAGTACTCAAATTAGGAAGTAGGAACTATAGCGTTTCTCGCACTTTGTGAGGTACACTCTGGCAACGGAACGGGTAGCGGATAACGGGCATTCGTGACAAGTTAAGGTTGTGTGTTGGAGCGTCAATCGGTTTTAAGCCTAGTCCATTCAATTGAAAACTGCTGTAAATTACAATTCGACAACACCTAAATGATTTAAAATTTTATTTTGTATTAAGTGTCGAGCGAACAAATGAATCTCGATTCATCCCAGTATTTATTATCTCAAGCTAAATCTTTTACAGGGGCTATTTTATTAGATGTAGAGAATTTTGCCTTGAAGTTAGACTTAGCAGATTATTTAAAGCCATATTGCCAATATCCTATAACGGTTAAATTTGCAGTGGCTAATTGGAAAAATAGTTGCGTTGCTAAACTAGATAAATATCTGCATCAACAAGGATATCAATTAATTCATGTTCCAAAAGCTCAAAATGCTGCCGATGCTCAAATTTTAACTTTGGGTGCTAGTTTACAGTTAACCTATCCCCAGATTAAAGAAGTGATTATAGTTTCTCACGATTCAATTTTTAATTATTTACATCAAACTTTACAAAGACAAGGATGCAATACCTACAAAGTTTATCAGCAGGATGGAAATATTTATTTTAATAATTTTAGTAATGCAGTTACTTCAGTAATTACTCAATCTCAAGCTAACCAAGACCCTAGTATAGAGCATTCAATTAAAAGCAGAATTGAATTAACTCTCGACAAACTTACCAAAAAATACAACGCTCCAGTTACTATATCGCAAGTTTCGGCACAGTATAAACAAGATTATCAACAGTCGATATCAGAAGCAGTTAAAAGCAACAAAATTGCTAAATCAGCCTCTAAGTTTATTATCAAAAGCTGCACTGAAAAAATTAAGATCGAGCAGAAAAATAAAATATATTATCTCTCGCCAAAAAAATAAAGGACAACTTTCTTTAGCTATAGCAATCCCAGGTCATTCATGAAAATATTTTTTTAATAAACCACGGAGGCACAGAGGACACAGAGGTCAGAAAGAAGAGAGTTTTTTACAATTCATCCCCGATTGCTATATCAACCATCAACCATCAACCATCAGCTAGACTTCCCCGATTTCGCGATTGGCGACGATCGGTTAATTTATTAAAACGATACAGTGGCGAAGAAGAAAGTTACGTTATCTTAGAAGATAAGAAAAATTTTATATAAAAGTAGTCATGAAAAAGTTAGTACTACTGTGCTTATTTGTTCTAGGAATTGGATTTGCCCTGTTCAATTTTCAGGGATTGGCAGGAAAAGGTGAATTTGACTCGATTATTTTAGATTTTAAAGAAGAAGTACCGATCGCTAAAGTTAGCGAAGAGGTTCAAGAACTATCTTCAAAATACAATAGCTCTGTAAAATACAATAGCGTTTTTTCCATTAGTGATAGCGTCTATATTATTAAGGGAGATAAAAAAACTTTAAAAGAGTTAAAGCGATCGCCTTTAGCTAAAGATACAGAATATATTGAAGCTAACTATATATATAAGGCTTTAGAAGTTCCTAACGATCCTGATTACAACAAGCAGTGGAACTTTCGCGCTATTAATGTCGAACAGGCTTGGGACGAAACCAAAGGTAAAGGAGTTACCGTAGCGGTAATCGATACGGGAGTTAGTAAAGTACCCGATTTAAAATTAACCAAGTTTGTTAAGGGCTACGATTTTGTTAACAACAAAGAAGATGCTAGCGATGATAACGGACACGGAACTCACGTAGCAGGTACGATCGCTCAGTCTACCAACAATGGCTATGGTGTGGCGGGTATTGCCTACGAAGCCAGCATTATGCCTCTAAAGGTTCTCTCTGGTAGCGGTGGCGGAACTATTGCCGATATCGCCGAAGCAATTAAGTTTGCTGCGGACAACGATGCGGACATCATCAATATGAGCCTTGGTGGTGGTGGTGCTAGCAATATGCTAGAAGAAGCAATTAAATATGCCCATAGCAAAGGGGTAACAATTATTGCTGCTGCTGGTAACGAGGGACGTAATGCAGCTTCCTATCCCGCTCGCTATCCCGATGTAATTAGCGTTGCAGCCACTGATGCAGCGGGAGGTAAGGCTTCTTATTCTAACTTTGGTGCGGGAGTCGATATTGCTGCACCAGGCGGTACGGGTATGGATACCCCTGGCAGTATTTGGCAAAATACAATTAATCTTAAGTCAGAAGAAGATCCTAATGAACCAGAATCGAAGTTTGCTGGTTTTCAGGGAACTAGCATGGCTGCACCTCACGTAGCTGGCGTAGCTGCCTTAATCCGCTCTACTGGTGTCGATACTCCAGATGAAATTTTAGACGTTCTCAAGCAATCTACCCGCAAAGTATCAGAAGATCATCTTAATAACTTCGGTGCGGGACATTTAGATGCTAATGCAGCGGTGCAGCTAGCTCTTAAAGGCAAGATTACCATTAACGATTTCTTCCGTTGGTTGCGTCAGAGTGGTTATCTCAACCTAAGATTCTGGATTGATGGTGGTGCGGTAGCTCTATTACCCAAACTAGGAATGGTAATTGGTTCTTATTTACTAGCTTGGTTTATGCGTAACTACCTACCGTTTACCTTTGGCTTAAATAGCGGTCTAATTTTTGGTAGTTCTGGCTTATTTTTCCTACAGGGCTTATATTGGTTCGATTTACCACAATGGCCAATGCGTCTATTTGGTAGCTCTTTACCAGAACTAGGCAACGTCGTCTTTGGCAATGCTAATTTCAATCCTCTGTTTGCTAGTGCTTTAATTCCCTTCGCCTTAGTCGCTTTATTCCTCGGACATCCAAGTTTGAAATGGTTTGCGATCGGCTCTTGTATTGGAGTAGCTGCTTGTTTGGGAGTTAGTGCGGTTGCCGATCCTGGTGTTTGGCTCTTGGGTAACGGCGCGATCGCCAGTAGTTATCTAATTGTTAATGCTGCTCTCTGTCTGGGGTTGGCATATGTGGCTAGTCAAAGAGCTTCTGAAGCATGAATGATAAATGATGAATGATGCCCTAAAGGACTCGCTTCGGATCGCGGTATCCTCTAGGGCTTCGCATAAATGATAAATGTTCAATGATAAATGTTTAATGATAAATGATTTGGAACTCAGTTTTTTATTAACGAGGTAAATTGAGATGAAAGTAAAAGGAACGGTAGAAAAGAAAGGATTTGGCACTGGTACGTGGGCGTTAGTAAGCGATGACGGTACGACTTACGAACTAAAAGACCCCGCATCGGAGTTAAAAAAAGAAGGAATAAAGATAGAGGTAGAAGGTAAAATTCGCGATGACGTGATGACGATGGCGATGATCGGTGCGGTGCTAGAAGTTGAATCTTACAAGCTACTTTAGCAATTTAAAACGAGAATCCTACGCCTTGTACCCGTAGGGCATTTCTATAATTTTTTAATTCAAGCGTAGATGAATCGTTTTCCTTTAATTATGCAAAAATAACTTATAGTAAATCAAATTCACTCTAAATGCTTCAAGTAGTCAAAATAAGATTGTATCCAAATAGTCAACAGCAACAAGCCTTAAGCCAAGATGCGCGGTAATTGCAGATGGCTATGGAATCATTGTCTTAATTTGATGAACCAAACAGATCGAGATACAGGAAAGGGTTTATCTGGATACGAGGTTAAAAACCGAATACCACAACTCAAAAAAGAGCATGAATGGTTGAAATTAACCTATTCTCAATGCTTGCAGCAGGTTTGTTTGAATCTTGGTGTGGCATTTAATAACTTTTTTGAACGTAGAGCTAAATATCCTCGCTTTAAATCCAAGCATGGAAAACAATCAATTCAATATCCTCAGAATGTTAAGAGAATAGATGATTGTTTGAGATTGCCAAAGATAGGGGATGTTAAAGCTATATTTCATCGCTCAATTCCCTTTGGGAATCCGACAACGCCTGCGGGCGCAAACGGCGCGGATGCGCCATCGTCTCCCGAAGGGAGACTAGGAAGCCTTGCTTCCGTCCCAGTTCTCGCTCCCGGAGAATCTGCCCCCTTGGGGCTGCTTGGCGAATCGGCTGCGCCGATTGATGGTGAGATAAAAACTGTAACTGTATCCAAAAATAAAGCTAATCAATACTTTGCTTCTATTTTGTTTGATAATGGATTAGACAAACCAGAATCATGCAACGAAGGCAAAGAAATAGGAATTGACCTTGGACTTACTTACTTTGCTATAACAAGCGAGGGAAGTAAGTTTGATAATCCTAAATGGATAGCCAAACACGAACAAAACTTAAAAATCAAACAACAGCAACTATCGAGAAAACAAAAAGCGATGAAGTGTGGTCTTGGGGGTTTCCCCCATGAACAACTTCATCAAGAAGGTAGTAATAACAGAAACAAATCTAGAGTTAAAGTAGCTAGAGTAAATCTTCTAGTAGCTAATTGTCGAACGGACTTTCACCACAAGCTATCGCGCAGGATAGTTAACGAAAACAAAGTTATTTGTGTTGAGAGTTTGGCAGTAGCTAATATGGTAAAAAATCATAAGCTAGCAAAGGCAATACGAGAAGTTGGTTGGGGACAATTTTGTACAATGCTGAAGTACAAAGCAGAACAAGAAGAAAAAGTGTATCAAGAAATAGATAGATTTTTTCCTAGCTCTAAAACTTGCAATGTTTGTCTGAATCAAGTTGATAGCTTGCCACTAGAAATAAGATTTTGGGATTGTGATAATTGTGCTACAAAACATATAGATCGCGATATTAATGCTGCAAAAAATATCCGTGATGAAGGACTGCGAATACTAAATTTGACCTCTGGGACGGGGGATAAAGCGATGAAGTGTACGTCGGCTTTTGAGAAAGAGTACTCTTTCTCAAAACGCGACGGGTCTTGGGGGTTTCCCCCATGAACAACTTCATTTCTGAGCCTATCGCCAGTCGCTGGAGCGACTCGCCTTTGCTCCGCAACGTCGGCAGCCTCCAGGCTGCGTAAGACGTAGTAATAGAGGACGTAAGAAATCTACTACTACGCTAGTTTCTGGGTAGGAAGCTGCTCTTGTAATCTATGATTCAAGAGTCAGTAGTTCACAAGCCAGTTAGAACCAATTTGCCGATAGTTTTGCCTGATTCCAATTTACGGTGAGCGATCGCCAGATGTTCGGGATTTAAGACACCCAAATTTTCTTTAAAAGTAGTCTTAATAATTCCCTGTTCTACTAAACCACAGACTCGGTTTAACAGTTCCCCTTGGGATGCAATGTCTGGGGTATTGTACTGAGATTTAGTAAACATAAATTCCCAGGCGAAAGTAACGCTCTTACTTTTTAGTAAATTTAAATCCAGAGGCGATTTGTTTCCTACTATCGAACAGATTTTGCCTTAGGGCTTAATCGTGTCTGCCATATTTTGCCAATGGCGATCGGTATTATTAAAACAAGCAATATAATCTACCGCATCGAAGCTAATCTTATTTAAAGCAGGCAAAAATTCATCATGGTGATTTATACAGTAGTCTGCACCCAATTGTCTGCACCATTTTTCTGTATCACCTCTAGAGGCGGTAGCTATTATCTGTAACCCTGCTACTTTGGCTAACTGAATTGCGATCGAGCCTACACCCCCCGCACCATTGATAATCAAAAGCGTATGTCGATCTGATGTTTTGTTAGGTTCAATTCCTAACCTTTCAAAAAGAGCTTCCCAAGCAGTGATAGTCGTCAGCGGTAGTGCAGCAGCCTCTTCAAAAGATAAATTATTTGGCTTTCTTCCCACAATTCTTTCATCTACCAACTGATACTCGCTATTACTACCAGGGCGAATGATGCTACCAGCGTAGTAAACCTCATCACCTACTTCAAACAAAGAAGTATCTTCTCCCACCTCTTCTACTATTCCCGCAGCATCCCAACCTAAAATCTTCGGCGTATCTATTTCTTTAACTGAAGCTCGAACTTTATAATCTACGGGATTTACCCCTACTGCTTTGACTCTTACCAATAAGTCTTTTCCCTTTGCTTGGGGTTTATCTATCTCAACTTCTGTAAAACAATTAGGGTTATCGGTAGCTAGATGCTGGGTAACGGCGATCGCTTTCATCACTATTGCTCTATGAATAAGATTAATTTAAAACAGTAGGTACGACTACCTCTTCTTTAACAGTAAGGTACATAGCAATTTTATTTTCCCAATAAGCAGCCTCGTTAATAAATATCGGATAAACTACATTACTTCCCCGATAGGCGATCGCATCACCATCAAAAGTTATTAACATTGGTTCGTTAGGATTTAAAGCGCAATAATCACGCCCGTGAACTTGCTCGTGTACCATTCCCGCAATCTTCCCTTCATCATCTTCGGGGAAATAAATTGTTTTAGATAGAGTATATACGGTAATACTTTCAGGATATACGGGCTGCTGTTGCTGGTTTGTTTGTTCTATATAATCTAATATCTGTTCGACTAATTCTTCTCCGCGTTTAAACCAGATCGGATCGACTACGTTTGGCGCGATCGCACCCATCTCTACTGTAAAACCAAGAGGGAATATATGTCGAAAACGATTTTTATCTTTATTATTAATGTTGCGGACAATTTTTACTAGCGGGTTTTTTGCTGCTAGATATGCTGCAAGCTGTAAATTAAACGGGCGATCGTTACTTAATAATAAAGTTAGACCCATGTTAGAAGTGCTGGTATGAAAATCGAGAACAAAATCTATTTCTTGTTCTTTTACCTGCTGATATATTTTTTTCGCTAAGTCTTGTTCGTAACTCGATTCAGAGCGATCGCTATCCAAGTCAAAGCAGCGATTGAGATCGATTTCATAGTATCTTTTATTCAGCTCGATCGCTTTAGTATTAATTAACAGTGTTTCGGTAGTAAAGTTTTTTCTGTATAGTAAGTCGGGATTCTTTTTAAATTTCTCGATTATAAAAATTCCCGTTTTTTCGTTGCCATGTATTCCCGCGCTTAACAAAACTTTGTTAATACAAGTCATATTTTCTGTCACTAAATATATTAAAAATAATTAAAAACTTAGCTCAATTGTTGAATTAATTTGATGTTAAGCCGATCGTCCATTTTTATAAAATATACTATAGACTGTAAGTATAGGACAGAATATTTTATCGATCTTTTTGTAAGCGAAGACTCATGCCTACCGTCTGCAAAAACGACAAGACAAGACCTTTAACTTGGTAGTATATACCAAATACTATCTTGTGTCTTAGGTAACAACTTAAGACTACTTTTAACTCCAGTTTTTTGGCACAGAATAGTAAAATCTTTTAAAGTTTCTAACCTAGCAGATAATTCACTGAATGTATCGAGATATTCTGCGATCGCCACTTGTTGATAGATCCAATTGCGATCGAATTGAGAAGCATAGGACATTTGAAATTCAACGGCGATATCATCTTGCTTTTCTTGTTTTTTCTCTAGAGATAGATTGCGATCGCCTTTACTAACATAAGCAATTCTACTTACTCTTTCTGGACTAATATGCTGTTTGAATACGGGTGCAGTAAAACGATAGGCTGTATTTAATTCTGGACGTTCTTTACTTAACAGATTATTTGTCCACTGTTCGGCATTGTGTTTAAATCGAGTCACTTCAAAACTAAGTAATTCTTTTGCATCTTCAAACATCCCAACTTCTAATAACAAATGCGCTTCAGTGGCGGAAGCTACCGCCCATCCTTGGGTAGCAACATCGGCTAACAAGATTTTTTGAGGTTCTAGTTCGGGAGTAATTTGTAAGGCGCGATCGCTCATTACCATACGTACTTTAGAAGCAACTTTCAAAGCCGACTGAACAGAAGTATCAAGAAAGCGATCTTTAGCAATTAATTCTGCACGTAGTTGGGCTATTTCATTAATCAAAATTGTACGATGAATTTGGTTAATAGCTTCAGCAAGGTGCATTTGTCCCTGTCTATTTTGCTCTACCAATAAATGCAAATATGCCAACTGTCCAGATAGAACATCCAAGCGTTCGTCAACATTCTTAAAACCAGCTTCCATTGACTGCTGCATTTTACCCAAGGAAGTCTGGATCTGATTTAGTTTATAACCCATATAGGCAAATCCCACTGCACTAATGCCGACATTAAGAACGCTAGCCCCTGCTGCAATTTGAGATAATCCTAATATGGGAGTCAGCAATTTTTTCACCTGATTGAGTTGATGAAAATTAATTCCATGACCAACAGCATCAGTAACTACAGATGCAGCACCTAATATTGGATTTGCAGCAAAAGTCATCAACTTACCTGTTAAAGCAGAAGATTCTACTAAATGGCGCACAATTTGTCCCGTCGCTGCTTCTCTAATCACGCCACCATGTCGCGTCAAAGTTCCATTTACTAAACCTTGAACTATAGCAGGATCTTTAATTAAAAAAGTAGGATTAATTATCATCAATATTATCTCTAATTAGCGACTGTAAAACTCGGTATTTTCATAAGCTTTACATGGCAATCTAGAAGAAACTGTGATTTGCAGTGACTTATTTCCTAATTCCATAAAAGCATCTCTACGATCCATTGGGTTAACATCAGGATAGAATCTATAATCATCTTTATCTAACTCTATGGTGGCAAAATGAACGTCATATTCAGAGGTGCTGGGAACTGGTTTGCAATTGATTAATTCTCGTTTAATTTGAGAATTATCAAATTTACTTTTACTTCCAATCCACAAACCTTGAGTCGCACCGTATAATTTAGAACTATCTTCTGGCTGTAAATGATTAACATTTTTCAAGGAATGAATTAACTCTTGATAGCGATCGCTTTTTATTAACATAACTAGGATATGTTTTTCTCGCAGAGGCTGATAAGCTACAGCATTATTCAACCGATGATTACTATATCGGGAGTTGCTACCATTTTCTTTTTTATTTAACAAAAACAAAAGTACCCCGATTCCTGTAAGTACAAAGGCAATTAAGACAATTGATTTAGCTGACATATTTTCTTTAATCTCTTTTATGTTGTAATAAAAATCAGTTTGAGAAATATTTTCAAGCTTGCTACCGAAATTTCCCAATCCTTTCGTGGCTCTTTTATCAGTAATTACTAGAAGGTTTCGATATAATTGCAGAGTTTTTTCAAATAGTCTATTATCTTGTAGCCATTGATTCTTGTTTTCTATTATTTCTGTAGATACTCTAGGAAAATATTCGTTAATAGCTAATTCAGTACACCAAGAAATAATGGCAGTATCTAAATCTCGATTATTTTTATCTCGTGCTATTTTGTTGGATGCTAAAGTAAACTTGTCTACAAGAGTTATTGTTCGGCGACGAATATGGTTCATCTTTAAATAGACTCCTGTTTCAGATGTCGATAAGCTTCGGTGACAGAATTTAGTTCTCGTTCAAACTGTTGCCAATATTCTTCTTGTTTTACTGCATCTTTCTCTATCGCTTGTAACTGCTTATCAAAAGCTTTGTCCGCAGATTTAATTGCTTTACTAACAGCGCGATCGCATTCTTGTGTTATTTCATTTAGATAGTCACTAACCCAATCATCGAGAATATCCCAAAGTTTTTGTTTCTCTTGAGTAATTCCGTCCGCCCACTGTCGCGCCATATTTTTATAGTCAGGTAGCTTTAATTCTCGGTACTTAATATCGTCATAAATATTCTTAGTAACAGTTCGGCTTTTTTCTTGTTTAAAACAGCTACCTTCTGTATAGTATTGTTTCTCGTTTTTGTGTCCTACTACTTCTCTTTTACTACTAGTATTTTGTTTAATAGTATCTGCAAAGTTGAATAGTTCTTCTGGTAGTTGAGGCGGGTTGCGATCGATATGATTTTCAAAATCAGAGATAATTACTTTATCTAGATCGAGTTCGGGAAGTTCTCGTTCACAAGTACTTTTTAATTCCTTAACTAGTTCATTAACTAAAGAAAGTAGTCCAGTCTCAAATTGTTTGGTTTGTCCTTGTAAGGTAAACTCCGCTCTAGCTGTAATAGCTTTACGCATTGCATAGTAGAGAGAACGAACAGCTTTTTCGGCGTGTTCCATACTACGCAATTTTTCTTTGTCGTCGTGGCGAACTTGTATAGTAAAGTAGCCAGAATCATCTCGTTTAAACTTAGCTAATTTACGGTTTGCCAAGTCGTAAGCTTTTGCTATAGCTTTAGCTTTAGGAGGAGTAACAACTTTAGTTAATTCTTCTTCTAGTTCGTAAGTTCCTTTGTCTCGTGCAAAAGCATCTCGAACGAGGCTAATTAGATGTTCTACTAAATCTTCTTCAACTTGTCTGACACTATCGTAAAAAGAATCAAAGCCTTTAATACCCTCCTGTTCTAGCTTATTACGAGCTTCTTGGTCGTCTTGTTTGAGAAATTGGATCTTTTTTGCTATTTTTTGCTGAAACCGATCGCGGATATTTTCAACCTCTTCAGCTAATCTTTCGCTACCATCTTGAATATCTTGCTGTTTCTGTTCTAGCTCTTTTTTCTTGCTAATCTTTTTTACATTTACCTCAGATTTAATTTTTGTTTCTAGAGTCTTATAACTTTTCGTTACATCGAATAATGCAGGTAGAACAACTAATTCAGAAAAAGATTCTCTAACGCGATCGCGCATACACTTCCACAGGCGATCGCCACCACTCCAATCATTGACATAGCGGAGAATTTTTCGCATACTTTCATCATCGATAGTTTCGCCATCGTCTACCCGATCTTCTAGATCTCTAAACCATTTTTTTAAGGTTCGATCTTCACGAGTATAGGTTCTAATCAAACTCGAACAATCTAAGAACATTCCGCTTAAAAAATGTCGTCGGGTGACAGCATCTATTGAAGAATTATTATTAATAGGTGATATTCCCCAAGCACACTGAGCATAATAAAGAAATCTTCCGCTTAGGGGGATAATGTCTGGTAAACGCTCTAAATTTAAGGTCGCTTGAATTTCTAACTGTAACTGTTCGATTCTTTCGGCGATCGCAATATCGTCCTGTCCTCTTTGATCTACTCTGTTTAAGATAAATATCATCGAGTCAGTACGCCCTTGTAAATACTCGACAACTTTCTTTAATTCTTCGAGTAGACGCTTGCGGTGGCGATCGTCAACCTGTAAATAATCTAGCGCGACTAAACTAAATGCTTTATGAACCTGTTGTTGAATCACCTTCAGATTATCCCGATCTTGAATCGACTTTAATCCTGGTAGATCGATAAATTCAATACCGATTCCTTCGGGTAAGCCTAATAAGCTAGAATCTTCGGCTGGCAAAATTGGAACGTAAGCCTTAACCTGTGGTGCGATAATTTCCTGCTTTTGTCGCACTTGATGATAGGGAAACATTACTCCGTTGCGAATACGAGCGTATATTTCCTTTTCACTTATATTCTGCCATTCTCCCGTTAACCACTGCGCTCCTTCGGTTTCTTCAATTAATAATTTAAACTCTTTAGAATGCTCGATCGTCAAGATCCCCCCACTCATTTCACCTGCTTCTATCGGAGCAATTTTACGCCCGATAAGAGCATTAACAATTGTTGATTTACCAGAGGAAGTCGTACCGATAGTCGCAATAGTAAAGTTAGGATTTGCTAACCTAGCTACCGACTCTTCATAAGCCTGTCGAAATTCTGATAAAGAATTTTTGAGATCGGGACTATCTAAAATATCAGCATGATTTTGAGCCAAGTCTGCAACAGCATTACCTAATTGTTTTAGGCGATCGCGCACTTGCTCTAGTTTGAGATGAGTTTCCGTCATCATAGTTTCGAGAGAAATAGGAACAACTACATTCCTATTCTTCCCAAACAGCCTGTAAAAATTTGAAGATGTCTATACTGAATGGTAAAAACGATCGACACCATCAGATAAACTAAGCTATGAGCTATGAACGACAAAAATTATAATTTGCGACAGTGGTATCTGAATATACCAGGGTAAGGTTTGTTGTTGTAACTGTTGCCATTGGCTTTGGCTAATTTCTGCCAATAGATTATAGTCGTCTGAGTTAATAGGAGATGAATGCAGCTTTAAATACAAGGTGACTTGATGGGGAATTTGAGTAGAGGTAGCTAACCACACGGGAAATGTATTTATATTCTGTTTAGTTTGAGTAAAGATAATTGAGTGGGAATGTATAGCAATATGCTGAATATTTTTGGTTATTTTGGGGATCTGTAGATCGCACTGCCAATCTATAGCTGAAACGGTTTGAGGCGCGATCGCTTTAGCAGTAGAAATATTATTGTAGCCTACAATTTTAGCCGTCTGTAAATTGGGTGGACGATATAGAATATCTTCTCTCTTGCCACAGGCGATCGCTTTTCCCCGATCTACAATTAGTAGTTGAGGACAAAGACGGTAGGCTTCTGATAAATTGTGGGTGACGTAAACAGTTAAGCCAGAATAGTTAGATAAAAGTTTTTGCCATAGTTTTAGTAGCTGCGTTTTTAAATTACTATCCAAAGCCGAAAAAGGTTCATCCAGTAGAGTTATGTTAGGATTACTTGCTAATACTCTAGCTAAAGCTACTCTCTGCTGTTCTCCTCCCGATAGTTGGTTAGGCAAGCGATCGCTCATTCGGGATAAGTTCATTTGCTGTAGCTGATGAACTACGTCCTGGCTAATCACGGAAGGCGATCGCTCTTTCGGCATTCCAAAGGCAACATTATCGGCGACGCTAAGGTGAGGAAATAAAGCATAGTCTTGAAATACGAAGCCGACAGCACGCTTTTGAGGCGGTAAATTAATCTTTTTAGCCGAATCATAGAGAATTTTACCATCGAGTACAATTCGACCCCGATCTGGCGTTTCTAGACCCGCAATGCAGCGTAATAGCGTGGTTTTTCCCGCTCCAGAAGCTCCTAATATTCCCAGAGGATGTTCGCTATCTACCTTAAAAGTAATATCTAAAAGAAAGTTTGGTAACTGCTTTTGAATATCTACCTCTAATATTCTTGTTACTCGATCTCTACTTGGCGAGAGTGTAGTTGGCAATTGCTTATATCCTCTATTTTTGCTTCTGATTCTCTCCCCTCTATCTACGTAATTAACTCCTACTATGACCCCCAAAGAGATAACTAATAGAATAATTACCAATCCTAAAGCCCGATCCATTGCGCCACTTTCGGCTGCAAAGAAAATCGCGATCGGTATAGTTTGAGTTTTGCCAGGAATACTTCCTGCTAGCATCAAGGTTGCCCCAAATTCACCCAAAGCGCGGGCAAATGTGAGTAAAGTACCAGCAATTAACCCAGGTTTGGCTAAAGGTAAAATAATACGCCAAAAAATTGTTGTTTCTGAAGCTCCAAGAGTTCTAGCACAGGCAATAAGGTTATGGCGATCGCTCTGGTGAAAGGCTGCCAAAGCACTCTTATACATCAAGGGAAAAGCTACCACTACCGCTGCAATTACGGTGGCATACCAGGTAAAAATCACCCTAATTCCTAGCAAGTCTAAAAACTGTCCGATTGCTCCATTTCTACCCAACATCAGCAACAATAAAAAGCCTACTACCGTCGGCGGTAATACTAAAGGTGCGGTAAAAATTCCCTCGATAATTCCTTTTGCCCTACCCCGATAGTTTTTCATCCACCACGCAGCGGTAACTCCCAGACAGAAAGTAATTGTGGTGGCAGCGATCGCAGTTTTTAGAGAAATCCAAACGGGAGTTATAAAACCGAGAAATGATGCTCGATTCGATAACGGTAAATACAAAACCAATTGGTTACAGAAATGCCAACTTAGATCGAAATGCAATAGAAGACTCGATTTAGATAAAAATTAAATTCTAGCGATTTGAACGGCAGGAAGAAACGATCGTTATTTCTGCGTTATTTTACTTTCAACTGGCATAAAACCATGTTGCTTAAAAATTGCCTGCGCCTCGGCTGTAAATAAAAACTCTACCATTTGTCGAGCAGCTTCGACATTTTTACTGTCTTTTGTAATAGCGACAGGATAGACTACAGGGGAATGAATCGTTTCGGGTGCGATCGCCACTACCTTTATTCGCCGATTGTTTACCGTATCGGTACGATATACAATACCTGCATCGGTATTACCCGTAGCAACGTAGTTAACCACCTGACGCACATCTTTGCCGTAGACTGCTTTTTGCTTTACCGTATCGATGATGTCGAGATTAGTTAAAATTTCACGTGCATAACTACCCGCAGGAACGCTGTCGGGTTCTCCTAACGCAATTAACTCTGTTGATTCTTCACTGAGATCGTCAAAATTAGCGATCGCCCTTTCATCTTTGGAGACGACCAAAACCATCTGATTTTTTACTAAGTCTCGACGAGTGTTACCTCGAAGTAGTTTACTTTCTGCTAACCTGTTCATCTGCTGTGGTGCAGCGGAAACAAATATATCAACTGGCGCGCCCTGTTCGATCTGATGCTGTAAAGAACCTGATGAACCAAAGTTGAAGGTAATTTTTGCTTGAGGATATTTTTGATTGTAGAGAACTTTAATATCTTCTAGCACGTTCTGCATACTAGCAGCAGCAGATATAGTTAATGTTGTCTTAGCTGTATGGCGATCGCTATTTCTAGTGCAACCACCAATCAGACCTAAAAATAAACAGTTAAAGATTAAAAACTTTTGAATTGGGCCTCTTATTCCTTCTTTTAACATCCACAGAAGCAACCTAATTTGTAAAATGAAGAAGCGAAACCTTGAAGCGAGGTTATCCAAAGATCGAGGATTCGGATATCACGCCTGTGTTAAGCATCCCTTATTGCTGCTGCCTTCCGACCCTGACAAGGTTCGGGCGTTGACACTGCATGAGTCCGAATCATTAACTAGCATAACATATTTTGCTGATTGTTAATTGTTAATTGTTAATTGTTGAGGTGATTACTTAACTTTACCAAAACGGCGATCGCGCTGTTGATAGGTAATTAAAGCTTTATGAAATTCAACTCGATTGAAGTCTGGCCATAGGGTAGAAGTAACGTAAATTTCGGCATAAGCCATTTGCCAGAGCAAGAAATTACTAATTCGCATCTCTCCACTAGTACGAATTAATAGATCTGGGTGGGGGATTCCTTTGGTATATAAGTGCTGCTCGAATACCGCTTCATCGATCTGACTGGTTTTTAAGTACCCCTGTTCTACCTTTGAGACGATCGCCTGACAAGCCTGAATAATTTCATGTCTACCACCGTAGTTGGTAGCGACAGTAAATTGAATTCCTTGATTATCTTTGGTGTCTTCCATCGAGCGATCGATCTCTTGACGCAGCGAGTCTGGTAAATCTTCAAGATTACCTACAAAACGAATCTTGACGTTTTCCTGCTTCATTTCCTGCAATTCTCGTCGCAATACTCGCTCGAACAAAGTCATCAAAAACTGTACTTCTGCGTGAGGTCGTCCCCAGTTTTCAGTCGAGAAAGCATATGCCGTTAAGGCGGGAATACCCCAATCTTTGCAGCAGCGCAATAAATCTTTTAAAGCATCTACTCCCTTTTGATGACCGATAATGCGCGGTTTTCCCTGATTTTTAGCCCAACGACCATTACCATCCATGATTACCGCTACGTGAGAAGGTAAACGGTCTTTGTTTAAATCCGTAGGTAGTTGTTGCAAAGTGACTGACACCGCTCTCGGCTTATTATTAAATGGAGTTTAAAGAGGGAGAAACACGTAGTAACAGAATTTGATTCTTCTGCTTGTTGAATCTTTTTTCTCACTATAGTGTCGAAATTAATTGTCGCACTATACAAAATTTTACCGCTTCTTTTGACGGAAATTTGATGGTAATAAACGCGAAACGCGCTCTAAGATAATTTTTCCCTGGAAACCAATTTTACGGCTAAGACGTACCGCATCTCCTTCGACTATGGGAGTAAATCTGGCTTGCAATAGCTCTTTTAGTTTACTACTGGTTAGGGGTCTATTTAATACCCCTCGTTCGGCTAAGGAAATCGAGCCAGTTTCTTCTGAAACCACAATACACAGGCATTTTTCGATTCTTTCGGTAATTCCCATTGCAGCACGATGACGAGTTCCCAACTGACGAGACGCTGTACGCTCGGAAAGAGGTAAAATTGCTGCTGCTGTCAGTATCCTAGAACCACTAATTACTACTGCGCCATCATGTAGCAAAGTACTAGTTTGAAAAATAGTTTGTAAGATTTCTTTAGAAACTTCTGCATTCAGTCTAACCCCTACTGACACGAAATCTTCATCTTCCAAAGAGCCAGTAGTTTCCATTAATATTAATGCTCCAGTCCGATTTTGAGATAGTTCTTTGACTGCATCGACAATGCGATCGATTACGCTGTCTGATTGAGTCTTGGGTCTACCAGAACCTTCAAACAGTTTGAGGACTTCACCTCTGCCAATCTGTTCGAGAAGACGGCGAAACTGCGACTGAAAGATAACTGCCATTGCTACAGCCGAACCTAGCACTAGTTTTTCTAACAGGAATCTCAGTAGCTGTAGCTGTAACTGTCCACTGACTACAGTTGCCAGCATCAGGACGATAAATCCCCTCACCATCCACAGGCTACGGCGTTCGCCCTCGCCAATAATTAACAGCAAGGCATAGCTGAAGGCTAATACTAAGCCCAAATCGATGATGTTAATTAGATCTGGCAGCCAGGAGATCTGGCTTGAGTCAGGAACTAAACCCGACAATGACATTATTTTATCTTAACTATGATTGGTTAACAGAACACGAAATTGAAAAATATCAACTATTAAATAATGCGGAAATTCTGTGTAAGAATACTTAGAACCTACATATTACATAATAGTCGCTTCTATAGTAAATCTACTCTTCTTGTTTGACCAGTCTTTCGGGTAAGCGATCGCGTTCTACTAAATTTTGATAGGTTTCACGTTCGATAATTAAGTTGGCTTCCCCCTCATGAACTACTACCGCTGCTGGTCTACCAATTCGATTATAGTTGGATGCCATACTGTAGTTGTATGCTCCTGTATCCAAGACCACTAGAATATCTCCAGGTTCGGTTTTAGGCAAGCTTGCATCTTTTATTAAAACATCTCCAGATTCACAGTGCTTACCAGCTACAGTAACTTTTTCACTCATCGCTCGATCCATATGATTGGCTACTACAGCGCGATACACTGACTGATAGGTAATCGGACGCGGATTATCCGACATTCCGCCATCTACCGCTACATAAGTATTAAAATTGGGAATTTCTTTACGGCTTCCTACCGTATATGCCGTAACGCAAGCAGTTCCAATCAAGGATCTTCCCGGTTCGGCAATTAGCTTGGGCAATGGTAAAGACTCGGCTTGACAGGCTTTTTCTATAGATTTACTAACGGTTTGAACCCACTCAGAAATGCTTGGTGGATCGTCAGATTCGGTGTAGCGAATACCCAAACCACCACCAACGTTAAGAGTTGTTAAGTTTACGTCATACCCCCGCGCTTTTTTCATCCAGTCAACTAACACTCCCGCTAAATCTTGGTGAGGCTGGCGTTCAAAAATTTGTGAACCGATATGGGCGTGCAATCCAATAGTGTTTAAACTTTCTTGCTGAGAAAGATAGGTGAAAACTTCGTCTAGCTGGTTGGGGTCGAAGCCAAATTTGCTGTCTAAATGCCCTGTACGAATATATTCGTGAGTATGACACTCAATTCCAGGAGTGAGGCGAATCATAATTGGTACAGCTTCTGGGCTTTTATCTGAAGCAATTTTAGTTAGAGTTTTTAACTCCAGCCAGTTATCGACCATAATGGTACAGCCCGTCTCTACCGCATATTCTAATTCAGCAGCAGATTTATTGTTGCCGTGAAAATAAATTCGATCGGGACTAACTCCTGCTTGGAGAGTAGTATATAGCTCTCCTCCTGAGACTACATCAAAGCCTAACCCTTCGCTGTCGATAATGCGACATACAGCCAGACAACTCCAGGCTTTAGAAGCATAAATTACCTGAGATTCTCCGCCATAATAGTTAGTAAAGCTATCGCGATACTGGCTACAGGCGGTTCTGAGGGTAAATTCATCCAATACATACAAGGGAGAACCATACTGTTCTACCAACTTTTGCAGTTCGCAGCCACCAATTTCTAGCTGGTTGTGGCGATTAACTCTAGCCGTTAAGGGCATCAATTCTTGATTGGGGGAAGGAGGAAGTTCTAGGCTGGTAATCTGAGGAATATAGCGGTGTCCAGTATTTGGTAAACTGCGATCGGTCGAAAGCATAATTGTATCTTTTGTTGATTGGCGAGCAAAATCTTAATAATTACTTACTTTCTAGTCTACAGTTGTCCACCGTCAAAAAGTAGATAAATTACAAATTGCACTAAGTTTATTAGTACTATCGAACGCAGAATTCGCGCCGATCTTTCCCCTAGCTAAACCGCGATGGGAAATAGTAATGTCGAACGTAAAATATAGTGATTATTGAGATTACACCTGTTACTCCAGAGCGAATACCTGAAATAGTAGCTTTAGACCGAGACTGTCTGGGAGGCTTATGGACAGCATCGGCATATTTAAGAGAGATTGAAAGTCCTCGAAGTACTTTATTAGCTCTATATCTCAAGAGTCGTAAAGAAGAACCAGGACGCGCAATTGGAATTGGCTGTCTGTGGGCAATTGTCGATGAGGCTCATATTACAATTTTAGCGATCGCTCCTGAATATCGCCGAAAAGGATTGGGGCAACTATTATTGTTAACTTTGCTCGAAGATGCGATCGCCCGTAAATTAGAATGGGCAACTCTCGAAGTAAATGTTAACAATACAAAAGCGATCGACTTATACCAGAAATTTGGCTTCGAGGTGGTGGGAAATAGAAAAGGTTACTATCAGCCAGCAGGAGATGATGGAGCAGTTTTGTGGCTCAAAGCTATACAGGATAGGGAATTTAAATCTAACCTAGCTCGATGGCAGCAGGAGGTAAATCATCGGGTCAGACAAAATCAATACTATTTAAGCTAGCTTAAAAATTGTTACTTTGAATACCGTATTTATCTCCCTCCTAAGCAAAGACAGTAAACCAAAAGGCAGTGCTAAAATCACCATAACAAGGGCAAAGCAGCAGGTAGATGGAAAGAACTTATGTTTGAACGCTTCTTTGAACGCTTCACAGAAAAGGCAAATAAAGTAATGGTGTTAGCCTGGGAGGAAGCAAACCGTCTGGGTCATAACTATGTAGGGACTGAGCTAATCCTTTTAGGTTTAATTGGAGAAGGTACTGGAGTCGCTGCCAAGGTTCTTAAATCAAGGGGTGTCAATCTCAGGGATGCTCGAATCGAAGTTGAGAAAATTATCGGGCGCGGTTCGGGTTTTGTAGCAGTAGATATTCCTTTTACCCCTAGAGCCAAAAGAGTTCTGGAATTATCTTTAGAAGAAGCACGCCAGTTAGGTCATAACTATATTGGTACTGAACATCTACTTTTAGGGTTAATTGGAGAGGGTACTGGAGTTGGGGCTAGAGTTCTCGAAAACTTGGGCGTAGACTTATCAAAAGTTCGCACTCAGGTAATTAGAATGCTGGGAGAAACCGCCGAAGTATCCGCAGGATCCAGCAGAGCGCAGGGCAGAAACCAAACTCTTACTTTCGAGGTATTTGGCTCTAACCTAACTCAAATGGCAATAAAAGTAATGATGTTAGCCCAGGAGGAAGCACGCCGTCTGGGTCATAACTTTGTAGGGACTGAGCAAATTCTCTTAGGTCTAATCGGAGAGGGTACTGGAGTCGCTGCCAAAGTTCTCAAATCAATGGGTGTCAATCTTAAAGATGCTCGAATCGAAGTTGAGAAAATTATCGGGCGCGGTTCTGGTTTTGTAGCAGTAGAAATTCCTTTTACCCCCAGAGCGAAAAGAGTTCTGGAATTATCTTTAGAAGAAGCACGTCAGTTAGGTCACAACTATATTGGCACTGAACATCTACTTTTAGGGTTAATTAGAGAGGGTGAGGGAGTTGCAGCTAGAGTTCTAGAAAACTTGGGCGTAGACTTATCGAAAGTTCGCACTCAGGTAATTAGAATGTTGGGTGAAACTGCCGAAGTATCCGCTGGATCTGGCGGAGCGCAGGGTAGAAATAAAACTCCTACTCTCGATGAATTTGGCTCTAACCTAACTCAAATGGCAGGAGAAGGAAAACTCGATCCTGTCGTTGGTAGACAAAAAGAAATTGAAGGCTTCAGAAAAAGGGCAATAAAAGTAATGATGTTAGCCCAGGAGGAAGCGCGCCGTCTGGGTCATAACTATGTAGGGACTGAGCTAATCCTTTTAGGTTTAATTGGAGAAGGTACTGGAGTCGCTGCCAAGGTTCTCAAATCAATGGGTGTCAATCTTAAAGATGCTCGAATCGAAGTTGAGAAAATTATCGGGCGCGGTTCGGGTTTTGTAGCAGTAGAAATTCCTTTTAGCCCTAGAGCCAAAAGAGTTCTGGAATTATCTTTAGAAGAAGCACGCCAGTTAGGTCACGACTATATTGGTACTGAACATCTACTTTTAGGGTTAATTGGAGAGGGTGAAGGAGTTGCTGCTAAAGTTTTAGAAAACTTAGGCGTAGACTTATTCAAAGTTCGCACTTAGGTAATTAGAACGCTGGGAGAATCTGGTGGAGCACAGGGCAGAAATAAAACTCCTACTCTCGATGAATCTGGCTCTAACCCCTGTCGGCGATCGCTCCTGAATATCGCCGAAAAGGATTGGGACAGCTATTATTGTTAACTTTGCTCAAAGATGCGATCGCCCGTAAATTAGAATGGGCAACTCTCGAAGTAAATGTTAACAATACAAAAGCGATCGATTTATACCAAAAATTCGGCTTTGAGGTGGTAGGAACTAGAAAAGGGTACTATCAGCCGGCAGGAGAAGACGCAGCGATTTTATGGCTCAAAGACTTACAGCAGCCAGAATCCAAGTCTACTATAGCTCGATGGGAGCAGGATATAAATCGTCGGCTACGCCAAAATTAATATTACCGAAGCGGGGGAAAAAACTGTTAATTTGAATACCGTATTTACCTCCCTTACGGGCAAAGGCAGTAAACCAAAAGGCTGTGCTAAAATCACCATAACAAGGGCAAAGCAGCAGGTAGATGGAAAGAACATATGTTTGAACGCTTCACAGAAAAGGCAATAAAAGTAATTATGTTAGCCCAGGAGGAAGCACGCCGTCTGGGTCATAACTTTGTAGGGACTGAGCAAATTCTCTTAGGTCTAATCGGAGAGGGTACTGGAGTCGCTGCTAAAGTTCTCAAATCAATGGGTGTCAATCTTAAAGATGCTCGAATCGAAGTTGAGAAAATTATCGGGCGCGGTTCTGGTTTTGTAGCAGTAGAAATTCCTTTTACCCCCAGAGCGAAAAGAGTTCTGGAATTATCTTTAGAAGAAGCACGTCAGTTAGGTCACAACTATATTGGCACTGAACATCTACTTTTAGGGTTAATTAGAGAGGGTGAGGGAGTTGCAGCCAGAGTTCTAGAAAACTTGGGCGTAGACTTATCGAAAGTTCGCACTCAGGTAATCAGAATGTTGGGTGAAACTGCCGAAGTATCCGCTGGATCTGGCGGAGCGCAGGGTAGAAATAAAACTCCTACTCTCGATGAATTTGGCTCTAACCTAACTCAAATGGCAGGAGAGGGAAAACTCGATCCTGTCGTTGGTAGACAAAAAGAAATCGAGCGAGTAATTCAAATTCTCGGTCGTCGTACTAAAAACAACCCAGTTCTAATTGGAGAACCTGGGGTTGGGAAAACTGCGATCGCTGAAGGATTAGCCCAACGCATCGCTAACAATGACATTCCCGATATTCTCGAAGAAAAACGAGTTGTTACCTTAGATATTGGTTTACTGGTAGCTGGTACTAAATATCGTGGTGAATTTGAGGAACGCCTCAAAAAAATCATGGATGAGATCCGTCAGGCTGGAAACGTAATTCTGGTAATTGATGAGGTACATACTTTGATTGGTGCTGGTGCAGCCGAAGGGGCGATCGATGCAGCTAATATTCTCAAACCAGCTTTAGCAAGGGGAGAATTGCAGTGTATTGGTGCTACCACCCTAGATGAGTATCGCAAGCACATCGAACGTGACGCAGCCCTAGAACGTCGTTTCCAACCCGTTCAGGTAGGCGAACCAACCGTAGATGAAACTATCGAAATTCTCTATGGTCTGCGCGAGCGTTACGAACAACACCATAAATTAAAAATATTAGATGAGGCTTTAGAAGCAGCAGCCAAGCTGTCAGACCGCTATATTAGCGATCGCTTTTTACCAGATAAGGCGATCGATTTGATCGATGAAGCTGGTTCTCGCGTCCGCTTGATTAATTCTCAACTTCCTCCAGCAGCTAAAGAGCTAGATAAGGAACTAAGAGAAATTCTCAAGCAAAAAGACGATGCAGTCAGATCTCAAGACTTCGACCAGGCTGGAGAACTGCGCGATCGCGAAATGGAAATTAAAGAGCAAATCCGCACTATTGCTTCTAATAAAAAGAACGAAGCGGACGGCGGAGAAGATTCTCCTTTCGTAGATGAAGAGGAAATCGCACACATTGTTGCTTCTTGGACTGGCGTACCAGTTAACAAGATCACTGAATCTGAGTCTGAAAAACTAATGCACATGGAGGATACCCTTCATCAGCGCATTATCGGACAGGAAGATGCGGTTAAAGCAACTTCACGGGCTATTAGAAGGGCTAGAGTCGGTTTGAAAAATCCCAACCGTCCGATTGCTAGCTTTATCTTCTCTGGACCGACTGGGGTAGGTAAAACCGAACTTACCAAAGCGTTAGCAACCTATTTCTTCGGTTCGGAAGACGCGATGATTCGCCTCGATATGTCCGAATACATGGAACGCCATACAGTTTCCAAACTGATTGGTTCTCCTCCAGGATATGTCGGCTACAACGAAGGTGGTCAGCTAACCGAAGCCGTGCGTCGTCGTCCTTACACCGTGGTGCTATTCGATGAAATTGAAAAAGCACACCCCGATATCTTCAATATGCTGTTGCAGATCTTAGAAGATGGTCGCTTGACTGATGCCAAAGGTAGAACGGTAGACTTCAAAAATACTCTACTAATCTTGACCTCTAACATTGGTTCTAAGGTAATTGAAAAAGGTGGTGGCGGTCTTGGTTTTGAATTTGCCGATGACCAAGCAGAAGCAAAATACAACCGTATTCGTTCTTTGGTTAATGAAGAACTAAAAAGCTACTTCCGTCCAGAGTTTCTCAACCGTCTCGATGAAATTATCGTCTTCCGTCAGTTAAACAAAGACGAAGTAAAAGAAATCAGCGAACTCTTACTCAAAGAAGTGTTCCAACGCTTAACCGAGAAAGAAATTACGCTAGAAGTTACTGACAAATTCAAAGAGCGTTTGGTAGATGAAGGATACAATCCCGCATACGGTGCGCGTCCTTTACGTCGAGCAATTATGCGCCTATTGGAAGATGTCCTAGCAGAAGAAATTCTTTCGGGTCGTCTTGGCGAAGGAGACACCGCAACGGTAGATATCGACGAAGAAAACAAAGTCGCAATTATTCCTCAAAAAGAGAAAGTAGAATTGCTTCCCTCTTCGTAAGCGATAAATAGTAACTGAATAGTTTATTTAGGTAGAGATTGAATCTCTACCTTTTTTTTTGTTATTGTATATCCAATTTCTTAAGGCAGCGATGCACCAAAATATTATTCGTCACGTTGTATACATCCTGCAATGCCCACCCTACCAGCTTTTCCAACAGTCGCGATCTCGATCGATAAAAAGCTATAACTAAACAAAATAATAGCTTAGGTAGAAATGAATAAGATAACTCAATTAACTCTGGAACAAAAGTTTTTAATTCCAGATTTTATCAATAAATGGGATAAAATTGCTTTTTCAATCGAACCTACAAATAAGCAGGAAATAACTGAAGCAATTAACAAACTTTATAGTTTAATAGATATTTCAAAACCAATTATATATTTTTGTGATCGCCCTACTTACACTAGAGAGGTTTTACTAGATTGTGGCTTAGATACTTTTGGTTCAAACCTACACAGTCCAGTCTGTAATATTTTGATTAATAAAATAGAAGACTATATAAAACTTCACATCATAGATAGCTTATGGGAAAGTCTAAATGAGGAGTTAAGAATAAGAAACTTTGATAGTAAACCGTTAGAAAGTTGTAATTATCTGGGAGATTATTTTGAGGGTTTTTATTACGATGATATTTCTTTCTACGAAGGAAAAGACCTTCACCGATTAATTCATAACGGACTTATCTTCAATTATTGCCGTACTTTGATAGGAAGCTTTAATAAACGTCTTGAAGAAATTTGGAGCGTATTTCAGACTTTAGCAATTAACTCTAGTCAAGTTTTCTTTTATGAAAATATCTGTATTGTTTATGAAAAATTAAAAGCGTTATCGGTCGATAATAATGGATTGTTACATAATGATGGTAAACCCGCTATTCAATTTGGTAACGGAGCGAGTTTTTATGCTTGTCACGGCAATATAATTCCCGAACAATACGGAAAGATACCGTTAGACCAATGGAAAACTTTATGGTTGACAGAGGTAGACAACTTTTTAAGAGATATTTTGATTTTAGGAATTGGTGAAGAGAAGATTTGTCATGAGTTAAAAACAGAAAAAATTAATCGAGTTGGTGTACTTACTCCAAATCAGAAAACTTTAATTCCTCGATACAGATATAAATGGAGCAAGATAGCCTTCTCTACTGACAAGTGCAAGCGTAATTTAGTAAAAAGTTATATCAATCGGGCTTATAAATATTTGAAAGTCAGGGAAACTGAAGTTATCTTTTTTAACAGTCCTCTTTTGGCTCAAAAATATGCCATTGACAACAAACTTAAAGCTCATCTTAGAAAACCTTTTGCAGACAATATATGTAAGTATGCTTGTACTCTTAACTCTTATATAGATAAGAGAATAATAAACGAAGTAGATAACGAGATGAATTATATAGACGATTCATACAGTTATTATCGAAGTAATTATAGACATCTAACTAATCCAGTAGTGGATCGCATTAGACAAAAATTTGGTCGGGTAATCAAATGTATTAAACCAGAATCTTTTATTGTTAGTGCTGCTACTCAAGACTACTTGCTATTCAACTTTGATTGTGGAGAAGAAACAGAACGAATAAAAATCTTTGTTAGAATAATGGAAAATTGTGGTTGGATATATCCCTACGAAGAAGTCTGTTTAGTTTGCGAACGTCCAATTAATCTACATTTAGATGAGAATTATCTCTTACACGCAGAAGGAAAACCTGCAATAGAATATGCTGACGGTTTTTATATATATGCTCATCATGGAGATGTTTATCTAGAACATAATTCTTAATATTTTTTCAGAGCATCGTCGTAGGGTAGACAAAAATGACATCAGGCGGCGATGCACCAAAATATTATTCGTCACGTTGTATACATCCTGCAATGCCCACCCTACCAGCTTTTCCAACAGCATCGTCGTAGGGTGGGCAAAAATGACATCAGCACATTGGCGTTGTAAAAATAACTTGTTGCCCACCAAATAAATTGGAAAAATTTTTTCAGGTAGTCTTGGCGAAGGTGACACCGCAACTGTAGATATCGACGAAGAAAACAAAGTGGCAATTATTCCTCAAAAAGAGAAAGTAGAATTGCTTCCCTCTTCGTAATTGATAAATAACAATCAAATAACTAGTTTGGGTAGAGACGTAAAATCTCTACCTTTTTTTTGTCTTATATATCCAATTTCTTAAGGCGGCGATGCACCAAAATATTATTCGTCACGTTGTATACATCCTGCAATGCCCACCTTACCAGCTTTTCCAACAGCATCTGTAGTGTTATCTAGAATCTCGACTCGATAGGCGAATTTTAAGAAAGCGATAAAATAGTAATAGAAAGAAAATTAGTTTACTCTATCGGATAATATGACCACTGTTACAGCAGTAGAAAAGAAAAAATTAGAACAGCCACCACTAGATATTCACTATTTAGGCGATCGCGTATTGCGCCAGCCTGCTAAACGTATCGCCAAAGTAGACGATGGGATTCGTGAAATAGTCAGACAAATGCTTCAAACTATGTATAGTGCTGATGGGGTTGGTTTAGCAGCTCCCCAGGTAGGGATTCACAAGCAGCTAATTGTCATTGATATTGCTTTCGACCAACCCGATGAACCTCCTTTGGTATTAATCAATCCCAAGATTGTCAAAACAGGCAAAAATCTTTGTGATTCAGAAGAAGGTTGCTTGAGTATTCCTGGAGTGTATTTAGACGTAACTCGCCCCGAAGAAATTGAAGTAACTTATAAAAATGAATTCGGTAAACCCTGTAAACTAAAAGCTACTGGCTTGCTATCTCGCGCTATTCAACATGAAATGGATCACCTTAATGGTGTAATGTTTGTAGACCGAGTTAAAAACAATATTGCTCTCAATGAAGAGCTAAAGAAAAGAGGTTTTGCTGCAAGCGCAGTCAAGCCAATAAAGTAAATATATAAAATCGGTTTATCGAACAGGGAGTAATTATGATTTCAATGACACCCAAAAGCGGGGTCTGCTTACTGCTATGCTGTATAACGGCGATCGCAGCAGTAGGCTCGGTCTTCGAGCTGTCTTCTGGCAATCCAGAATTGGGTAGTATGGTAACAGGCTTAATCTTGGCTGCGAGTATTCCTTTGACGGTAATTTTGTTTTTGGTCGCTGTTAAAGATACCAGAGCCAATCAAAGTTAATTTGGTCGAATCGAAGCAATATTAAAAAAAAGAAGGGCTATTTACCCTTCTTCAGTAATTTTTAAATGTTTGTCACTCAAAGTTTGAGACAGCTATAGGCACTTAAAACACTACATCTTCTAAAACACTATTTTTTTGGCGATAGCATCATCATCATATTGCGTCCCTCTCGTTTAGGAAACTGCTGGACTTCGGCATATTCTTCCAAATCTTTTGCCATGCGACGCAACAAGTCTTCTGCTAGTCTAGAGTGTTGAATTTCTCTACCTCTAAAGCTAATTGTAGCTTTAACCTTGTCTCCAGATTTGAGAAAGCGTTGGGCATTTTTGACGCGCACATTGTAGTCATGCTCTTCAATTTTGTAGCGCATCTTCACTTCTTTAACGTCAGCATTATGCTGTTTTTTCTTCGCTTCTTTCTGTTTTTTGTCTTGCTCGTACTTATATTTCCCGTAGTCCATAATTTTACAGACTGGCGGTTTGGCGGTTTCGCTGACTAAGACCAAATCTAAGCCTTTTTCTTGCGCTCTTGCGAGGGCTTCTTTTGGCGTGATGATCCCTAGCTGCTCACCTTCGGAGTCAATAACCCGAATTTCGGGGAAGCGGATTCTTTCGTTAGTTTTGGTTAGATCGCGACTATTGTTACTGCGTCTTCTATCTCTCACAGGCGTATTTCGTCTTTCCTTTTGTGTTAGTAATATTGTGAAGTAAATTAATGATATATCGAATCTTGTACCACTATTATTTTACCTACCGTGCTATTAATAAAGTATTAAGTTAACTTTCTTTTTCATTTAGATCCCTTGTCAATTGGGTTGAAAAGGTACTTTTAGTAATAATAGTGTAAGATGTAAATATTTTTTAAGTTTAAATATTGTTTAAACTAAAATACATCGAAACAAGATTATTTTATCTTTCTTCGGCGATCGCGACTAAGAGTTGAAGGTCGGATAATTGAATAATCTCGACCGAAGACTTCAAAAAGCGAGATCGCGCTTATCTTAATGACTATTAATCGATCTTGGCAAGAGCGTATAGGAAACCAACGGGATTGGGTTTGGCGAGGATGGCAGACTCGCTACAGCTACATAAAAGCCAGATCTAATTCCAACAGTCAATTACCAATTATTTTCATTCATGGTTTTGGCGCGAGCATCGAACATTGGCGATATAATTTACCAGCGATCGCCGAATATCATTCAGTTTATGCTTTAGATTTACTGGGTTTTGGTGCATCGAGAAAAGCAGACACCGAATACAATACAGATTTATGGACAGAGCAAGTTCATGATTTTTGGCGAACTTTTATCGGTACGCCAGCAATTTTGGTAGGTAATTCGATTGGTTCGTTAGTTTGTCTAAATACGACCGTTGCCTATCCTGAAACGGTTAAGGGTTTAGTAATGCTAAGTCTACCAGATGTATCGGTACGAGAAGATATGTTACCGCCTTTGATTCGTCCTGTTGTTACCAGCATCGAAAATTTATTTGCTTCTCCTTTACTAATTAAAGGTCTGCTAAAAATAGTTAGAAGACCCCAGGTTATTCGCAAATGGGCGGGAGTGGCATATCCGAACAAAGAAGCCGTGACCGATGAGTTGGTAGAAATATTATCAAGTCCTGCTTATGATGAAGGGTCAGAGCAAACTCTATTTCGCTTATCTCGCAGCGTTAGAACAGCTAACTTTGCTAAATCTGTCAAGGATTTGTTGCCTCAGGTTTCTGTGCAGACGCTTTTAATTTGGGGACTACAAGATAAAATGATTCCACCAAAACAGGCGCGAGCGATCGCTCGACTCAATCCTCGTTTGAAGCTAATAGAATTACCAGATGCGGGACATTGCCCCCACGATGAATATCCCGAACAGTTTAACTCGCTTTTACTCAACTGGTTAGAATCATTAAACTAAATATTGGGGATTGCCGAAAAATTAAACCCAGGTTAGTTTCTTTTAATTTGAAGATAGTTTAATCTAAACTACAAAGCGATCGATATTTTAGAGGAGAACTATATGGCAGGCATGAAAAAAGGTACTCTAGTTCGGGTAGTCAAAGATAAATTTGAAGGTAGTCTCGAAGCAAAAGCTAGTGATGCCCGTCTTCCTGATTATTTACTCAACAGTAAAGCAGAAATATTAGAAGTAGAAGATGAATACGCACTGCTTCAGTTTTACGTTCCTACTCCTAGCGTCTGGCTGCGCCTGGATCAGTTAGAAGAAGCTAAGTAGTTCTCGATACATCTAATGCGTCGATTATAGTTAGCAACACTTTGGCAAGAAGTAACTTTATAAATTGGGTTGCAATTTCGTAACCCAACCAAACAGAAATATTTTTGATTTATTATATATTTTAGAGCTTTACTAGCTGCGCTGTTATTTCAATAACTTCTATTCTGGGTTTTTAAATAGCTCTATAATTTTATTAGCGATCGCTTCTATCTGTCAACTTTTTCGAGCAGGTATTATTTTGTAAAGAATCGACTAAGTAATAGTTAAGATTTGGTCAAAAAGCTTAAATTGAAAGTCAATTAATTTCCCATATTTTCTAATCAAAATAAACTGGTAAATGTTTTTACTTTTTAAATTGATTTTTGGAAAATTATGACCATCGGGAATTTCACAGAGTTACTAGGTCAGGTATCTGATTTTGGGATTACAGGATTTGACAGTATCAGTGGTGCTGATTTGCAAATTGTTTATGGTTTAGATGGTGATGATAATCTCAATTCTACTACAACTCTTTCTGGAGGAAATTTGCCTGATGGTAAAGCAACTGTTGTTTTAGTCGGTGGTACAGGTAGAAACAACTATCAGGTTCGGAATAATTCTACGGCAATTGTTATCGAGAATGATAATAATAGCAATAATATTCTCTGGACTACAATTGGTTCGACTGGTATTAGTTTAGAGAAAGAAACATCTTTTGTAGCCGAAATTGATAATCGCCATCTTTACATAGGCGATACTGATACAGATCAGTATGTTATTTTAATTGATTGGCAGCAGCCAGCTAATCAAATTGAAAGCTTCGATTTAACAGAAGGTTTGATTAGCTATAACGATTTTATAAGTTTCTATCAAGATTTAGATAATTATCGAGGCAATTTTACCTGGAATGAACTAATTGCAACAGGAGAAATAGATTTAGATAGGCTAGGTTTATCATCAGATGCCATCAATGAAGATATTGCCACAATCGTAAGAAGATCGGCAGAATTAGAAGGCGGTATATTTTTGGTCGGTACAGATGAAGACGAGTTTTTAGACGGTGGAGTAAGTAACGACAGTTTGGAAGGAGGTTTGGGTGATGATGGACTATTTGGCTTTGGTGGTAGAGATACTTTAGCAGGAGGTTTGGGTAATGATGAGTACTTTATTAACTTTGGAACAGGCGGTGGTAGTGAAATTTTAGACACAGGAGGAGAATTAGACAATTTTTTTCTTGTTGCTCAAAACACTGATATTCAAACCCTAGCTGATAACTATGATTCTGATTCATATCTTAATTTAAGAGCAAATCCTAATATTTATGGGGACTCTGCCATTGAATTATCTTTCCCTACACAAGGAATCATTGGTCTAGAAAAATCGGGCAATAATTTGATAATCGATCTTAATCGCGATGGTGTAGCTCAACCAGCAGATGACTTAACTATTTTCAATTTCTTTAATGAGTCTGGAGAAGCGGGAACAGGTAAAATAGAAAGAATTAACAATATTATAGATACTCAAGATATTGTCGATTTTTTTGCTAATTCTGCTCGAGAACGACTAAAAGACGAAGATTTTGGCGAAAATACTATCTATCGATTTTATGACGCTAATTCAGGAGTTCATTTCTACACTTCAGATAAAAATGAGCGCAATTATGTTTACGATCGCCTCGATAATTATACCTATGAAGGAGCTTCCTATACAGGTATCGATCCGAGCGCAGAAATAGAATCGTTTGCCGTGTATCGTTTCTACAATCGAGATTCAGGGACACACCTTTACACCATAGACGAGAACGAAAAAAATGTTGTTCGACAAGAACTCGACAACTACAACTACGAGGGAGAGGCATTTTTTGCTTACAATTTTCAGGTAGAAGGCTCAATACCCGTTTATCGTTTTTATAATTCTAATACTGGTTCGCATTTTTATACTCCTTCAGCTATCGAAAGAGATGTTGTAATTGAAGAGTTATCTAACTTCGAGTCAGAAGGAATTGCTTATTATGCTTTACCTATTGTTTCTGGTGAAATTTGAACTTTAATACTGGCAATTATTCACAGTAAATTATCTGAAGGTGATTGTAATTGCGATCGCATTCTACCACCACAAAATAATTACAGTCAAAGATGCTTTCTTTAGTGCAGTCCCTCTGGTAGATTAAATTTAGTCCCAAAAATTAAATTAATCTTTAGACTTGGGTAATTTTTATTAATTTATTTAACAAGCAATTAGGAGGAAAATTGCAGTGGCTAAGAAGACTGTCGCGAGTTTGACCGAAGCAGATGTTTCTGGAAAAAGAGTTTTAGTAAGAGCTGATTTTAACGTTCCTCAAGATGATAACGGTAACATCACCGATGAGACTCGGATCAAAGCTGCATTACCGACAATTAAAGATTTAACTGGCAAAGGTGCTAAGGTAATTTTGTGTAGCCACATGGGTCGTCCTAAAGGCGAAGTTAAAGAAGAATTACGTCTGACTACTGTAGCCCAAAGACTTTCTCAATTATTAGGACAAGAGGTTATTAAGACTGATGATTGTGTAGGCGACGGGGTTGCTTCTACTGTCAGCGCGATGAAAAATGGCGATGTCATTTTGCTTGAAAATCTCCGTTTTCATAGTGAAGAAACTAAAAACGACCCTGAATTTGCCAAACAGCTAGCATCCAACGCAGATTTATATGTTAACGATGCGTTTGGTACTGCTCACCGCGCTCACGCCTCTACCGAAGGCGTAACTAAATATTTAAGTCCCAGCGTTGCTGGTTTCTTAATTGAAAAAGAATTAGACTATCTTCAAGATGCAGTAGATAATCCTAAGCGTCCTCTTGCTGCAATTATCGGCGGTTCAAAAGTTTCTAGTAAAATTGGCGTAATCGAAACTTTGTTAGATAAGTGCGACAAGCTATTGATCGGTGGCGGAATGATCTTCACTTTCTATAAAGCTCGCGGTCTAAGCGTCGGGGAATCTTTAGTAGAAGAAGACAAGCTAGAGTTAGCTAAAACTTTAGAAGCTAAAGCAAAAGAACAGGGAGTCGAATTATTACTACCAACTGATGTAGTAGTAGCTGATAACTTTGCTCCTGATGCTAATTCTCAAACTGTCAGTATTGAAAATATCCCTGATGGCTGGATGGGATTAGATATCGGCCCCGATTCAATAAAAGTGTTTCAAGATGCTCTAGCAGACTGTAATGCAGTAATTTGGAATGGTCCAATGGGTGTATTTGAATTTGACAAATTTGCTGCTGGTACAGAAGCGATCGCTCAAACTCTAGCAGGTAAGTCTGATGCTGTTACTATTATCGGTGGTGGTGACTCTGTAGCTGCGGTAGAAAAAGTCGGTGTTGCCGATAAGATGAGCCATATTTCTACTGGCGGTGGTGCAAGCTTAGAATTATTGGAAGGAAAAACCTTACCTGGGATTGTTGCTCTAGACGATGCTTAGAAAAAACGGCGTTGCATCTGTTATGGGATGGTTTAGGTTGACTGGGGGACTGGGGGACTAGGGGACTGGACAAAGGACTTGTCCGCATGTACTAGGGGACTCGGGGAATAATTATTAATCTTTGATTTTGTTAAATCATCCCACAACTGCCCAACGCCGAAAAAACTATTAACTAGTATTCTTAAATAGTCTATACATCCTTTAGGCTGTAACAGTAATTCAGAATCTTTAAGAAAATTAACAGAACATAGCCTGTAGATCGACCTTCGTTTTTCTACGGGTCTTTTTATTTGAAGTAACTGTAGTTGTCTGTACGAGATCGAATTACCTTCTATTATTGAATAGCGATCGCCAGCTTAGTAAACTCGACAATCGAATC
The DNA here is from genome assembly GCA_965214815.1 of Waterburya sp. Lineage (GTDB taxonomy): Bacteria > Cyanobacteriota > Cyanobacteriia > Cyanobacteriales > Xenococcaceae > Waterburya. The sequence goes on along the minus strand of CBDCCL010000002.1, from coordinate 3,174,162 downwards.
TTGGACGGTAATTATTCAAGCCTTTGCTCGAGCAATTGCCGAAGTTCATTTTGTTGCTCGATCGAGCCAGCTAGGAGCATTCCTAATTTACCTACCAACACTCCCCCCCAGTTAACTATAATAGCCCCCGTTCCCTTATTAGAATCGTATACCAAATCGCTAATATCGATTTGGTCGAGGGAGCGATACTTAGTTGTCAAATTATCACTGCACCAACTCTCTATTCCTAGCTTTTGAGCAATTCCTGTCGGGTAAGAAGCCCCATTAAATCGAGGATTACATTCAATAGCAAAGTAGTCTACGTCATTGTCTGTTTTCACTACGGCTACATCAAAGGCAAAAATACCCTTCATGCCTTTTTTATACATCCACTGCGCCATAGGATCGACTAATGACCAGGGTTGATACGCCGTCGGGAAACGATTACCCTGATGAGCAAAACCGTCTAAAATCTGTTCTGTAGCTGCTAGAGGTTCAACTTGTTCTTCTATTTGATATTGTAGATTGAGAAATTTACTAGCAATTATCTCTTGCTGTAGCTGTAGGGGAATATTGTCCTCTAACTTGGCTAGGGAATCATTTAATTCTTTAGCATCGGCACAGCGATAAATTCCAACACCGTCAACAGAGACAGCAGGCTTTAAATAGCAAGGATAGGGAATATTATCGTATTCTTTTAGCTGTCGTTTGTTTTCGGCGCAGAGAGTTAAAGGTACTTTGACTTTCAATTCTTCTGCTAAACGAATAAAATTGTTTTTAGAGTTAATAAACTTGACTACATTTTGCCAATCTCGATTGCGATCGCTAAACCAATCATCATTGTTATCTTCATTAACAGCATCGCCAAAAATAAATACCGAAGGTGCATAGTCGGGATATTCCCGAAACTGCTCGAAAGAAACGTCCCAGATTGGATTTTGACTGTGATTTAAACCAATGTCCTGGTAGTGACTATTAATTGCTGTCCATTGAGATTTTAGATCTGGATGTAGCTGAATCAGATCGTCTGGCTCGGTCATACCCAATACTCTGCCAGAATATAAATAATTACCCAATACCGCATCATGGGTACAGTGCATAATATCGTGGTTGAAAATTCTGCTTCCAATCATGTTTAGCTCGAACTCAACATTAGTAAACTTACTCTTTAAATTTCTCGCAAATATTGCTTCTCAACTGTAGTTAAACAGACAACTTTTAGAACCCACTTGAGTTAAGGAAACACGCGATCGACTCTAACGAACAATTTATTAAGATCGAGCAGAATTTATCGAAGCTGAATTTAAAATCGAACGTGGTGAAGAGAGTGGTACTGTTGTTAGCTGTATCTTCGACTGTAGAAATATCTCGTCTGAAATTGATTCGCTATACAATAATAGCGATTTGTCAAAGTCGCAGTAATTATCTATCGAAATAATTACTGCGGAGATTTACATATATTTATCTGCAAAAGATGAAAAAAGTCGGCACTCTTGGCGAACAGCTAACCGAACGATGGTTGCAGCTACAAAATTATGAATCACTCGAACAAAACTGGCGTTCGCGCTGGGGAGAAATAGATTTAATCGCTCTGGAAAAGGCATCTTCAACGATCGCTTTTGTCGAAGTAAAAACTCGCAATCATTATAACTGGGACGAAGATGGTTTAAGGGCAATCGATTTTATTAAACAACAAAAGATAGTCCAAACAGCCTCTTTGTATTTAGCAAAACATCCGCAGTTGGCAGAGCTACCCTGTCGTTTTGACGTAGCTTTAGTAGGCTATCGTAAATTGAGTAAACCAGTTGACTCTAGTTTGGTAAATTTTCAACAAATTACTCAGCTAAATTTGGGTCAACCCGTGGAGATCGATCGCTATCAACTAACATTAACTAACTATTTGCAATCGGCTTTCGATCTCTCATCTTGAGCAATAGGCTTGCCTGTACCAGGCTAATTAAATTATTGGCGATCGCTAACTACTATTCTACTAAAAAACATTCGGCCAAAAGCTTGGGTAATCTTTAAACATTGATTCGATTACTTTAGATGTTAATGGTTTGTTAAATAAATAACCCTGACCAAATTCACATCCCAAATCTTTTAATTGCTGAAGCTGCTGAAGCGTTTCTATTCCCTCTGAAATAGCATCCATCCCCAAAGTTTTGGCTAAGGTAATAATTACTCTGACAATTTCTAAGTTTTCTAAATTAGAGTTCATTTGTTCGATAAAAGAGCGATCTATTTTCAGGTTATTGATGGGAAAACGGCGTAAATAGCTAAGGGAAGAGTAGCCTGTTCCAAAATCGTCGATACTAAGCTCGATCTTTCTATCTCTGATTTGCTGTAAGGTGTCTTGTACCCTTCCGCCAGGTTCGATCAGTGCGCTTTCAGTAATTTCCAACTTTAAAGAACTTCCATCTATGCCAGTCTTTGCCAGAATACGGTCTAGTTTATTAATAAATTCAGGTTCTTGTAGCTGCTGACTGGATAAATTAATACTCATTTTTAGAGACGATATTTGCCCAATCTCAGCATATTCTTGCTGCCATCGCTGCAACTGCTGACAGGCTTCATTCAATAGCCATTCACCAATATCCACAATCAATTTGGTATCTTCGGCAATAGAAATAAATTCTGCGGGAGAAATCAGGCCTTTGGTAGGATGTTCCCAGCGAATTAAAGCTTCAAAACCAGCTAGTTCATTATCTTCTAAAGAGATAATTGGTTGATAGTGCAGCACTAATTCCTGTCGAGCCACGGCAAAACGTAAGTCATTTTCTAACTCAATCAGCTTGATGGTTTGGTCATACATAGCCCGATCGAATATTTCGTAACGCGCCTTTCCTTTTGCTTTGGCACGATACATAGCAATATCGGCATCTCTTAATAATTCCGTAGCGTTTTTATAACACTCGGAGTTAAAAACAATACCAATACTGGCACTGGTAAAGATGTTTCGACCGTTTAGTTTAAATGGCGATCGCAGTTTTTCCTGAATTCCCTCGCAAATGGTAACTGCATCTTGGGGATCGACTATACCATCTAATAAAATTACAAATTCGTCTCCCCCGAAGCGGGCTACCAAATCCCTTGGTCGTAAACATTCTTGGAGTAATTTCGATACTGCAACTAGTAGGCGATCGCCGATCGAATGACCCAAACTATCATTAATAATTTTAAAGCGATCTAAGTCAATAAATAGCACTGCATATCTATAGCTAACGATTTTTCGCTTCTGTCCAATAGCCAACTCGATTCTTTCCATCATCAAGGTTCGATTGGGCAACCCAGTTAATTCATCATGAAGAGCGTCGTGAAGTAACTGTTTTTGAACGCGCCGACGTTCATCAATTTCTTTTCTTAGCTGTATATTCGCAGTTTTAAGTTGAATAGTACGTTGCTGAACTCTTTTTTCTAGATCCCGATTCAACTCGGATATTTGGGTTCGAGCTAATTGCAGAGCTAATTGGTTTTTAACTCTAACTAAAACTTCTTTTACCTGAAAAGGTTTGCTGATATAATCTACTCCTCCAACTTCAAACGCCTTTACTTTGTCTAAAACGTCATCCAAAGCACTTAAAAAAATTACAGGAATGTTACTCGTGCGCTTTTCGGCTTTCAGTCTCTGACAAACTTGATAACCATCAAGATCGGGCATTTTAATATCTAACAAGATCAGGTTAGGTAAAATCTTGTTCGCTCCTAATAGTGCCGTAGAACCATTTTTAGCGCAGCGTACCTGATAGCCCTGTTTGGCTAAAGTTGCCGAAAGAATTTTCAAATTATCGGCTATGTCATCTACAACTAAAATACTTATGTTTTGGGCTGCAAAAATTGTGTTCATTTCATATAATGGAACTAATTAGTACTTACTTTACCGATTCGTTTGGCTTTGTTCGATAGAATTCATAATCTTTTCAAAATCGAAATTATCGACTTGCTTTTGAAGAACCTGTTTTAAATCCGAATGTTCGGTGGGTATTTGTTCCAACAAAGTATTTAATAAATCTGCATCCAAGCTAGCTGCTGCCTGTTCTGCCTGAGCTAACCATTGAGGAGGCATAACCTCGATATCGGCAGTCGATTGAAACTGAGCTTTTTCAGGCTGAGTCGTATCGTAGATGTATCGGACACCTAAGTGCTGGGCTATTTTGTCAAAAATAATGTTTTCTGAGAAAGGTTTACCCACAAAATCATCATATTTTGAAGCAGAAAATAGCGATCGCTCTTCTTCTAAAGTACTAGCGGTAAGGGCTACGATTTTCGGACTCTGAATAGAAGAACCAGATTTAATGCGTTCTGTTGCCTCATAACCATTCATAACGGGCATTTTTAAATCCATCCAAATCATATGAGGTTGCCAGCGCAGCCACACTTCTACTGCTTCTCTACCATTTACTGCCTCGCTTACCTGAAAACCAACTTTTTCAAGCAGGTGTACCATAATTTTACGATTAGTCTTAGAATCGTCTACTACTAAAATACGATAGTCAGGTTGCTCTGATTCTAAACTAATAACTTTTCGTAAAGTTGGAGGCTCAAAGGGCAGATCGCTTTCGATCGCCGATTGAGCGCGAATATTTAAACGAAAAACCGTACCCGATCCCTCAGGTCTAATTACACTGATGTCCCCTCCCATTAACTGAGCCAACTTATGACTAATTGGTAAACTCAAAGAGCTACCTATAAAAGACTGCCACTGTTGTCGCGCTCGAACTGAGGGGTTGAATAAACCAGCTAATTCTTCGTCAGAAATCAAAAGGCTGCTGTTTTCTATTTCAAAGCAGAGATTGTAATAGTAAGGCGATGTTACGAGGTCTAATAAAGTAGAAGTAGCTGAAATCTTTAGCTTTATCTGACTATTACTCTCAGAAGATCTCCAACAGTATTCAATCAGATTATTTAAAATCTGTCTCAATCTCGACTCATCAAGGCGAATATATTGAGGCACATTCGGTTCTTTGATTAAAAGAAATTTTAGCTGTTCGCAATTTTGATTCAGAATCTGCTCTAAATTATTTAACCAGCGATGAAAATCAAAGTTGTGGTGTTCTAAGCTAAAACGACCGACTTCAATTTTAGATAAATCTACTAACTCGTTGATAATTAGTAATAATCGTTCTCCGCTACTATTGATAATTGCCAAATTTTCTCGCTGCGATCGCTCAATTGTCGATTCTTGCTGCATAATTTGAGCAAATCCTAAAATAGCATTGAGAGGCGATCGCAAATCGTGGCTCATATCTGCTACTAAAGAACTTTTTACGTAATTATTTAGCTGCTCCTTTGACTTGAGTTCTCTGTGTAATTGAGATAAAGCGATCGATGCAGCGATCTCCGAATTGCCTTCGCGATCGTTGTTCGAGACTAGATCCCGATTTGGTTTTGTTGCCCTAGCCGAGTTTAAACTACGCTCTAACCAAATACAAGCTACAATGCCCAAAATAGTTGTCGGCAATAAATAGCTCAAATACTGTAGCCTAAGCTGATTGAGGTTGCTAGCATTGTTAGCGGTCGATACAGAAGTTTGCATACCCAACACTACTAGCCAATCCCTACTATCATCAATAGGTATTTGTCTGACAATTTTTCTTTCTACGAGGGAGCGATCTGATTTTACAAACTGGCTGTATAGGTCTAAATCAGCTTGGGATCTACCTCCATCGCCTACTTGGGTTACGATTGAACCATTCTTATTTTGAATAATAATTTCCGTTAATTCTGGAACATCCGATCTAAGCTGCTGTAGAAAGTTGTTTAGATCTTTAATAGAATTTCGATCTGATTCTTGAGGAACATTGAAATCATCTAAATAATTATCCAAGCGTAAAAATACGCGATCGCTCGTTATTGAAGGTGGAGTGACTGCGTTCTGCGTAATTGTACGGTCACGAGGAACAAAAAAATATTCAATCAGGCATATTGTGGCAAAAATATGTAAGGCAAATGGCACAATACCAACTAAACTTATTGGTAGATTGTAAAGCCTTGAAAACCTGTTCCTACGTTGTTTTGATTGCTTGAACAACGGAAAGTTCATAATAGCTTCTTGAATTAGTTGAAAAAAGTTTTAAGTCATTTGGCTAACTTGTTGATTTGTAAAACGAGTTTTTTTTATTGATTTAATAATGCGATCTATTTAGCAATCGAATTGTAACCGCATTCCGTGAATACTCGCAACCCCCTTTTTCAAAGACAGAGCTTACGAGTGACTTCTACTCTAATAAACAACTTTTGTTAAATCTGATTAAATTGTTTTCGACCGTTTGAAATAATTTATACAATCTACAAAATTCTAAAAGTTGATAAAGTAGTTTGTATGAACCATCAAATTTTTAGTAATTTACATTATGTATTATATTTATAACTTATTGGTTTATAATCTGCTTACCTAATATTTAACTAAATTTTGTGGTACGAAAAAATAAATATTATTACATAGACCTAATAGTAAAATTTAAAAGTTAAATTATCGGAAGTACAGATAATACTGTAATTGTTTTTAACAAAAGTATTATTTAAGACATTTTTATATAAATGCGAGAAACGATATTTAAAAAATACTTAAATACCAGTAAATATACGGATGAGTAAGATTGGGGAGATCGATACAATGCAAATGACCATACCTCACTTTAAAAGCGAGTTTTCACTTAGAATTTTGGGTAATGATGTGTTGCTAGCTCGAGAGATGTTACTTTTAGATTACGATCGATCGTCAGACTATATTTAAGTAAAGTTGCCATAAATCATTTAGGATCGAATAACCAGGCTGCTTAGAAATAGACTATTCACTCGATCTTCTTAGCTGCACTACTGCCAAATTTTCTAATAAATGTTCTTTTCATTTTTTCGCAACTGCGACCCATATTAACTATGAAGAAGATTACTTATCAAGCTGTACTAAAAGATCTAATCCTACTAGTCGATACCGAAAATTATAGCAATGATGAACTAGCGGAAAGCCTCTTAACTTTTGGGGTTAAAGATCCTATTATTTTTTCTACTGACGGTACAAAAAGTAGATTTGGCATGAAAAAGCTTAAAGTTAAAGATGGTGTTAAAAGATTAAACTTGGCAGCCACAAACGAAGAAATTGGAGAATTAATTGCTCCAGTAATTTTGATTGAAGAATCTTCTATTGAATTAGTTCCTTCAACCGTAGCGCAGACTTCTAGCAAGCAAACAGATAAGCACCTTTATCAAAACAACTACAGTTGGATTAATGAAAAAAGAAATATTTCTGAATACTGTACCGCGAAAGAACTAGGCTTGAAGTATGGAATTAGACTGCAATATCTTAGTACTGTAATTCAAGGTAAGGTTAAATGCACTAGAGGCTGGAGTTTGGTTCACTCCTGAACAAATTCGGCGATCGATATTCCTTCGAGCTTAGTCACAGATTACTGTTTTCGTTACAGCAAAGTAGTCTGTGGCTTTTTGTAGGTATACACTTTTTTATTAAAATTTTATTAAGATGTCCGAAAATATTACGTTCTTCCAAGATTAATATCGATTTTCACGGTCAATACGCTAATTTACTCCGAAGCGATGAGCCAGGGCGCAGAGGGTCGCTACGCGCTATTTTAAAGCTCATCTGGTTCGCAGGGGTTCTTCGGCATGAACTAGCCTAAATATTAAGATGTTAAGCTATAAGCAGCAAGCAAATCGATAAAACTCTTGTACTGCTTACGGTTTGTCTCGAATGTATAATGAGATAAGAATAGTTTTTAGGATAGATTTATCTAATTTTCTCGAAATTATTGGTAATTATTTCCTGAGAAACGTTAACATAAGTTAACAACCATTAAAATGAAATAGTAATAAATACTAGTATTTCTTTGTCTTTATATATCTCGAACTGTACTCAAATAGAGCGATCGCGATCGCTCGTATCCAGTTATAGATTACTTCACGCAGTGAACGCGCTTCGCTGTCTTTTATAGACGCTTATCTGTTCACTAAAGATTGGAAGCTCGACAAAGTAACACTCGTTAAAATTAAACTAAGAATTCTTAATTTTCACCTCAGGGAGGCTGCAAGAGTGAGCAAAGATAATAATAAAAAGTGGCGCAATGCAGGACTATATGTTCTCTTAGCCATCGTGGTAGTTGCTTTAGGTACGGCATTTTTAGATAAACAACCCCAAGCCAGTCAAACATGGCCTTACAGTAAGTTAATTGACGAAGTTCAGGCCGATAAAGTAGAAACTGTAAAAATCAGCGCAGATCGCACCAGAGCGCAGGTTATAGATCGCGAAGGTACACCGATTCTGGTAAATCTACCCAACGATCCTCAACTAATTGATATTTTAAGCGATAACGGTGTAGATATTGCGGTATTACCCCAAGGCGATGAAGGATGGTTATTTAGAGCTTTAAGTAGCCTCTTATTCCCTATCTTGTTACTGGTAGGTTTATTCTTCTTGTTAAGAAGAGCGCAAAGTGGCCCAGGTTCTCAAGCAATGAACTTTGGTAAATCTAAAGCCAGAGTACAAATGGAACCCAAAACTCAGGTAACATTTGGCGATGTAGCTGGTATCGAGCAGGCTAAATTAGAGCTTACCGAGGTAGTAGACTTCCTCAAAAACGCCGACCGCTTTACTGCTATCGGAGCTAAAATTCCCAAAGGCGTATTGTTAGTTGGGCCTCCAGGAACAGGCAAAACACTTCTTGCAAAAGCAGTAGCAGGAGAAGCTGGCGTTCCTTTCTTTAGTATCTCTGGTTCAGAATTCGTCGAAATGTTCGTTGGTGTGGGTGCTTCTCGTGTCCGCGACTTGTTTGAACAGGCAAAAGCTAATGCTCCCTGTATTGTATTTATCGATGAGATCGACGCAGTAGGTCGCCAACGTGGTGCAGGTCTTGGCGGTGGTAACGATGAGCGCGAACAGACCTTGAACCAACTACTTACCGAAATGGATGGTTTTGAAGGCAACACAGGTATTATCCTAATTGCTGCTACCAACCGTCCCGACGTATTAGACTCAGCCTTGATGCGTCCTGGTCGTTTTGACCGTCAGGTAGTAGTAGATCGTCCCGACTATTCGGGTCGTCAAGAAATCCTCAACGTTCACGCTCGTGGTAAGACCCTAGCTAAAGACGTAGACCTCAACAAAATTGCTCGTCGTACTCCTGGCTTTACAGGTGCAGACCTAGCTAACTTACTTAACGAAGCTGCAATTCTAGCAGCGCGTCGTAGCTTGACAGAAATTTCAATGGACGAAGTTAACGACGCGATCGATCGCGTTATGGCTGGTCCTGAGAAGAAAAATCGCGTCATGAGCGAAAAACGCAAAGAGCTAGTTGCTTATCATGAAGCAGGTCATGCTTTAGTTGGTGCTTTAATGCCCGACTACGACCCCGTACAAAAGATTAGCATTATTCCTCGCGGACGTGCTGGTGGTTTGACTTGGTTTACTCCTAGTGAAGAACGCATGGAATCTGGTTTATATTCCCGTTCTTATCTACAAAACCAAATGGCGGTTGCTTTGGGTGGTCGTCTAGCTGAAGAGATTATCTACGGTGAAGAAGAAGTAACTACTGGTGCTTCTAATGATTTACAGCAGGTAACTAGAGTAGCCCGTCAGATGGTAACACGCTTTGGAATGAGCGATCGCTTGGGTCCTGTCGCTTTGGGTCGTCAAAACGGTAACGTTTTCATGGGTCGCGATATTGCTTCTGACCGTGATTTCTCTAACGAAACCGCAGCAGCGATTGACGAAGAAGTACGCAACTACGTCGATCAGGCTTACAGTCGTGCTAAAAGAGTGTTGAACGAAAACCGCAACATTTTAGATAAGTTGGCACAGATGCTAATTGAAAAAGAAACCGTAGAAGCGGACGAACTACAAGATGTTTTGGCTAATAACGATGTCAAAATGGCTTCACTTGCATAGTCAGCTTTAACTCAATTCAATAATTGTACTTTGGCAGTATTCACTTCTGTGTGAATGCTGCCTTTTACTGTTTAGAGCGTGTCGTAAGTTAGAAAAAGCGATCGCCTTCGATCGAGTCAATCTAAGTAGATATAGCCGTTGCCATTGTTAGATTAGGACAAGTTTATTTGACTGCTCATAAGTAACAAGTGTCCTAATCTTAGTCCGTATTGCTGTATGTCAATTTTGAGGTATTGTTACTAAAAAATATTCAAACCAGTAAGATTGAAGACAATAATCTGTCAGCATTCTTGTAATTAGTAGCACAAAAGCCATTACTACAAATTAAAATAGCATCCTCAACAGAATAAAAATAAATTGTACGAGGCATTCTATTAAAAAAAACATTCCAAAAATGATTAGATCGCCATAGCAAAGAAACATTACAGTCTTGTTCTTTAATAGCAGATAATAAATCGTTTAAATTAACGCCTCTGTCGATTTTTATGAAATTGTAGATGTATTCAGTTGAAAACAAAACCTGTTTAAGAGAAATCGTAACTAAAAATTGAGATAAAGAATCGCCAACAAGTTTTGATGTAAGCTTCTTATATTCGATTAGCTGTTCGATCCATACGGGGGGATCTGTTCCATTAATTGTTGTATAACATTGCGTAAAATATCTTCTGTATAGAGATCTATATATATAAAATTTTCCGCCATTGGTGTCTTGTCCTTGATTGAGAAACAGTCCATCTTGAAAATCGATGATTCCTGGGTATTTTTTAGCAAAAGAATAAAAATATTTTAATGAATCGGGAATTTGCCACGCTGCAATTTCTGCGAATTTTCGCTTAGATTCTACTTGACGATCGCCGTAATAGATTGACAAAAATCGATCTAATGCCAGCATTAACTCTTTGGGGTCGTCTTTAAATTGCAACATTATTTTGAGGCAAAACCAAAACAGGCGAAATCTATAACGGTATCGTAAGATATTTTTGTACTGTATTACTATGTAATTACATTTAGCTAACTGCTAACGAGCAATTAACTGATTTCTATCCAGTCAAACAACCGACTGCGATTTATCGTAATATCCGATCGATAATTTGAATAGAAGGCGTTACCAGGGATAGACACTCGAAGATATAATACTTATAACAATTGTTGTTGAATAACTTCATGCCAGTAGAACTCCAAACTGAAATCGAACAGGCTGTATCCAGTCGTCGTAACTTTGCCATTATCTCTCACCCTGACGCGGGTAAAACTACCCTGACAGAAAAGCTCTTACTCTACGGAGGTGCTATTCATGAAGCGGGGGCGGTAAAAGCCCGACGAGCGCAGCGCAGTGCTACTTCTGACTGGATGGAAATGGAACAGCAGCGGGGTATTTCGATTACCTCTACGGTGTTGCAGTTTATCTACGACAATTTTCAGATCAATCTGTTGGATACGCCTGGACACCAAGACTTTAGTGAGGATACCTATCGTACTTTGGCTGCTGCGGATAATTCTGTCATGCTGATTGATGCTGCAAAGGGACTTGAGCCACAAACAAGAAAGCTGTTTGAAGTCTGTCAGTTGCGATCGCTGCCTATTTTTACCTTTGTAAATAAGCTAGATCGTCCAGGTAGAGATGCTTTTGAATTAATCGACGAGATCGAGCAGGAATTAGGTTTGCAGACTTATGCGGTAAATTGGCCCATTGGGATGGGCGATCGCTTTAAGGGAGTATTTGACCGTAGAGAAAGAAAGATACACCTGTTTGAACGTCGTTCCCACGGTAGTAAAGCAGCCCAGGATACTGTGATTGAGTTAGGCGATCCTCGCATTGAGGAATACTTAGACCAGGAGCTTTACTATCAGTTAAAAGAAGAATTAGAAATCCTCGACGAGATTGGGGCAGAATTTGACTTAGAACAGGTTCATGCAGGGAAAATGACCCCGATTTTCTTTGGTAGTGCCATGACTAACTTTGGGGTAGAGCTGTTCCTTAAAGCCTTTTTAGAGTACGCACAACAGCCCGAAGCGCATAACTCTTCCGTTGGCGTAATCGAGCCTACCTATGAAGAGTTTACGGGGTTTGTCTTTAAACTTCAGGCAAATATGGACCCCAAACATCGCGATCGCGTAGCGTTTATTCGCGTCTGTACTGGCAAGTTTGAAAAAGATATGACGGTACAGCACGCTCGTACTGGCAAAACTGTGCGTTTATCTCGTCCCCAAAAGTTATTTGCTCAAGGTAGAGAATCTCTTGATGAAGCTTTTCCTGGAGATATTATCGGTCTGAATAATCCTGGAGTATTTGCGATCGGCGATACGATTTATAACGGTAAGAAGATCGAATATGAAGGTATTCCCTGTTTCTCGCCCGAAATCTTTGCCTACTTAAAAAATCCTAACCCATCTAAATTCAAACAGTTTCAAAAAGGGATTAAAGAGTTACAGGAAGAAGGTGCGGTACAGATCATGTACTCTACCGATGAATTTAAGCGCGACCCGATTTTAGCTGCGGTGGGACAACTACAGATAGAAGTAGTCCAGTTTCGCATGGAGAGTGAATATAACGTCGAAACCAGAATTGAACCCTTACCCTATAGCGTGGCTCGTTGGGTGTACGGTGGCTGGGAAGCGTTAGAAAAAGCAGGTCGAATCTTTAATGCAATTTCGGTTAAAGATAACTGGGGTAGACCAGTATTACTGTTTAAGAATGAATGGAATCTGCGTCAGATCGAACAAGATATGCCAGAGCTTAAATTAAACTCGATCGCTCCTGTGGGTTCGGGAATACAGCCAGACGAATCTTAAGGAATGAGGAACAAGGAATGAGGAATGAGGCAAAGTAACTGTTTTTATTGCACAAATGTTTTGCTTGTTCTAATCTGTTAAAGGTTTAACCATAATCTTTTAGAAAGCAAAATTGTAGTTATGTTTGACTGTATTATCGTGGGTGCTGGCCCTGCTGGGAGCAGTGCGGGTTATCATTTGGCAAAGCAAGGACATTCGGTTTTAGTATTAGATAAAGCCGATTTTCCTCGTACTAAATCCTGTGGCGGGGGTATTTCTCCTGCTGTAGCACAGTGGTTTGATTTTGATTTTTCCCCCGTAGTGCAGAATCGTGTTTCCCAGGTCAAATATACTTTTAAAATGGGCGATCCTGCTGAAGTGCAGTTAAAAGACGTGACTCCCATGTGGATGGTGCAGCGAGAACAGTTCGATAATTTTTTAATCGAGCAGGCTACAGGTAAAGGTGCAGAATTTAAAAGCGGTGTAGAATTCACGGGCGCAAGCTTGCAGGGTGATACTTGGCAGGTTGAGACGAATGCAGGAACGTTTGAAGGTAAATATTTAATCGCAGCCGATGGTGCTAACAGTAGTGTTGCTAAATTATTAGGTATGGGCAACACTTCAACTGTAGCAGCAGCCAGTTTACAAGTACCTGGAGAAGTAAGCGATCGCCGTAAATCTATGGCGTTTTTCGATTTTGGTTCGCTAAAAAATGGCTTTATGTGGTGTTTTCCTAAAGCAGACGGTTATTCTTTTAGTGCTGCTTATGTGCGTAACTCCAAAGGTAAACCCGATGAGTTGAAAAAACAGCTTACTAAATATGCCGAACTATTTGGTTTAGATGCGAGTAAAGGAGAATATAAAGAACATCCTCTAAATCTTTGGCAGAAAGACCGTACTCTACACGGCGATCGCTTTTTACTAGCAGGAGAAGCAGCAGGAGTCGTCGATCCTCTGATTGGTGAAGGTATCCGCCCTGCAATGTATACGGGAGTGAAAGCAGCAGAAGCAATTCATAGTGCGATCGCAGGCGAAGCTAATGCTTTGAGTAACTATACAGAAACAGTAAATGCAGAATGGGGCGGAAATTTGGCTAAAGCTGACTTCTTGGCAGGTATATTCTACAAAGCACCTAAAATCGCCTATAAAGTCGGGGTGAAGCGTCCTACTGCGGGTCAATTGATGGGTAAAATCCTCTGTGGCGAATTAAGTTATTCTCAAGTAGCAGACAGAGCCACTCAGAAACTGAAGTTTATTCCTGGTATTGGATAGATTGAAGTTAAAAGTCAGAAGTTAAAAATCAAAAAATTGCGCTCGAACAGATAGGCAGATAGGGAAATTAGTTAACATTCTCTATCTGTTTTTTCGTTACTACAGCGATCGCAGGTAACTTTATAGTTTTTATGTATTATTAAATAGATAATTAATCATAACGATACTATCTTGATGATAAAACCGTGGCGTTTAACAAAAATTACTTTAATCTGTTTGTTTATATTTTTTTGGTCGTTTCCTAGTTATGCTCTAAACATAGAAGATGTCTCCAATCCCCGACAGTCTTATGGCGGTTGGGTAACAGATATGGGATCTATTCTTAGCGATAAAACCGAGAGCCATTTAAATAAGAAAATAAGTCAATTACAGTCGAAGAATGGCATAGAAATAGCTATTATTACCGTTCCCGAAACATCTCCCGAACCTTCTCCCAAATCTTTCGCGACTAAATTATTTAACTACTGGGGAATTGGTAAAGCAGAGAAAAACAACGGAATTTTGTTTTTGGTTTCAGTAGGCGATCGCCGTGTAAAAATTGAAACTGGCTTTGGTATAGAGTCAATTATTCCTAATTCAAAAGTTGGTGAAATAATTGAACGTGATATCATGCCTCTGTTCCAAAAACAAGAATTTGATTTGGGCGTTTTAATTGCAATAGATGATTTAATTACTGAAATAGATAGCAAAAGCGGAACGAATATGTTTTCCATTCAATTCATCGTGCAAGCGTTTATGCTTTTGTGGATATTATTTATATTTGGTTCGGCTGTTATTGCCTTAGTGTTTGGCATTAGAGGTAAAAATAAATATTTAGAGTACTACGGGGTTACAAGCTCAAATAATCAGAGCGATTATGGAAGTAGTTCTGGTAATAGTAGTTTCGGTGGCGGTAGTAGCGATGGTGGAGGTGCTGGTGGCGATTTTTAGTATGATAGTTGCTAGTAGGTTTGCAATTTTATAAAATAAGGTTTTTTGGGCGATCGCATTTAAACAAGTATTAGCAGCGATCGCCCAAACGATAGTTTCTTATTCCTTAATTATTTCTAGCTTTGCAAAGAACGGGCAAATTTGAATACTTCTTTTTGTCTAGCTGCATCTAAATTTTTGACCACATCTGTAATTTGCTCTGATAAAGATAGCCAGCTTTTTGTTTTAGCTTGCCAAACGATGATAAATTGCTCAGGAGATATAGTACAAAGTGCTAAAGTTTCTCCATCAGAATCACTAAATTCGACTTCATAGGCATCATTGTCATAGCATTCAACAATTGTTCCTCTCTCTCCTGCTTGAAGTTCATTCTCAGGTAAATCTACTAACAATTCGACAAGATCGAATAATCTAGGTTGTTTCATTTTCTTTTTCTTACATACAGAGTTACCAATCGCGCTATATTTTTATTTGGTTCAATTATCCAAGCTGTTCTAACTATTTCTTTTTGTCCTAAATGGACTCCCATTATCTCTAAATCTACTCGATATCTTCGTCCATAAATATCCGTTTTCTGCAAAACTGCTTCAGCATCCAATACAGTTGCTTTAATTTTATCTAATAGTAGTCGATAATTATCTCTAGTAAATCCGAGATGACGCTCGAACATTACTGCTTTATCTGCACCCTTTGGATTATCGGGATCGAGTACGTATTCTGTTAATTTTCGAGAATCGATGGTGATATCGCTAACGATATCTCTTAGTTTCACTTCATTTTTTATTACTAATTCTGCATCAACAGCTATTTTTTTAGTTTTTTATAGTTTGGTAGTAGATTTTTAAAGTCCCAAATATTCTTTTAACGAATCGCGCATCACATCGACGGGTACGGGTTGCTCTAGCCAAATTTCTAGTGCTGCTACTCCCTGCTGTAAGAGCATTTCCAAACCATCGATCGCCGTCGCTCCTCGATCTCGTGCTAGCTTTAGAAATTGAGTAGGATTAGGGGTATAAATTAAGTCGTAAGCGATCGCATCTGTTTTTAGCTTCTGCATCAAAGATTCATCGACAGGGGAAGCATCTATATGAGGCGACATTCCTATAGGAGTAGTATTAATTAGTAAGTCCGCAGCAGGAATTAGGCTACTGAGGTTATCCCAGTTATGTATCTTGAGTATAGAAGAGATATTAGTAGCGTGTGACCAACTTTGATAGAATCGAGCTAGTTTATCAGCATTGCGCCCGACGACATGAATTTCAGAACAGCCTAAGTTGGTTAAACCTGCAATAACTGCTCTAGCTGCACCACCGTTACCTAAAATCACTGGAGTCATTTGTGTCCAGTCGCGAGACATAGCTTTTAAGGGAGCAATAAAACCAACCGCATCGGTATTCGTTCCCTTCCAACCAGATTCAGTGCGCCAGACGGTATTAACCGCGCCGATATTTGCTGCGTCGTCGGAGATTTCTGTAAGTAGGGGAATTATCTTCTGTTTGTGGGGGATAGTAATGTTGAAACCAACTAAACCAGTGGCGGTAAAACCCGCGATTGCTTTTTCTAAATCTCCCTTAACTGGAAAAGGTACATAAATATAGTCTAAGCCTAAATTGGCAATTGCAGCATTGTGCATTACTGGAGACAATGAGTGTTCTACTGGATCGCCAATAATACCCAGTAGTTTAGTTTTTCCCGTAATCGATCGCATCAAAATTTACTATTGCTTATTTACTCAAAGATAGCTTCTATTTATTAAAGCTTATTCCATACCAAAATGTATTTTAAGTTTGTTTTTCTTGAGACTGTTTACTGTTGACTGTTCACTGTTTACTGATAAAGCTGTTCACTGATAAAATCGTATATTGATTGAGTATTCCGATCGCTGATTAATCTATGTCTCATCCTCTCTACGTTGCTTTTGTTTGGCATCAACATCAACCACTGTATAAATCGCGAGAAGCAGAATCCGATGCTTGGGGACAGTATCGTTTGCCCTGGGTACGCTTACACGGTACGAAAGACTATTTGGATCTGGTTTTGATGCTGGAGAAATATCCCAAGCTGCATCAAACGATCAATTTAGTACCATCTTTAATGTTGCAGCTAGAAGACTATGCCGAAGGTGAGGCGATTGACCCTTATTTAGCTTTGGCGTTAACTCCCGTAGCGCAATTAAAGTTAAAAGACAAACAATATATTATTCAGCATTTCTTCGATGGCTACTTTCATACTTTAGTCGAACCCCATCCCCGCTATGCTCAACTGTATTATCAGCGTCAGGAAAAAGGTTTTACTTGGTGTTTAGAAAATTGGCAGGACAAAGACTATAGCGATTTATTAGCCTGGCATAATTTAGCCTGGATCGATCCTTTGTTTTGGGACGACGCGGATATTGCAGGATGGCTCAAACAGGGTAAGGATTTTACCTTGAGCGATCGCCAGAGAATCTATTCTAAACAAAGAGAAATTATTAAGCGGATTATCCCCCAGCATAAAAAGATGCAGGATGCAGGGCAAATAGAAATTATGACTACGCCCTATACTCACCCGATATTGCCTTTACTGGCAGATACTGATGAAGGACGAGTCGCCGTACCCAATATGACCCTGCCGAATAGTCGGTTTCAGTGGTCAGAAGATATCCCCCGACACCTCAGTATTGCTTGGGAAATGTATTGCGATCGCTTTGAAAGAGAACCACAGGGTTTATGGCCCTCCGAACAGTCTGTTAGCCCCGCGATCTTGCCCTATATTGCCCACCAGAATTTTAAATGGATTTGTTCTGATGAAGCAGTTTTAGGACACAGCATCAACCGTTTTTTCCATCGCGACGAGGCGGGTAATGTTTCCGAACCAGAATTACTCTATCGCCCCTATCGTTTAGAAACCGAACAGGGAGATCTAGCGATTGTCTTCCGCGATCATCGTCTGTCAGATTTGATTGGCTTTACCTATAGTGGAATGAATCCCCGTAATGCTGCTGCGGATCTGATCGGACACTTAGAAGCGATCGCCCGTTCTCTAAAGTCTCATCAGGAAGACACTGATACCTCCTTAGAAAAGCCCTGGCTGGTAACTATTGCCCTCGATGGAGAAAACTGTTGGGAGTATTATCACCGCGATGGTATTCCCTTTCTAGATGCTTTATACGCCAGATTGAGTCGTGATGAAGATATTAAGCTGGTAACGGTCAAAGAATTTATCGAACAGTTTCCGCCCACAGAAACAATTCCCGCCTCGCAGTTACATAGTGGTTCTTGGGTAGACGGTAGCTTTACTACCTGGATTGGCGATCGCGTAAAAAATCGCGCCTGGGATCTGTTAACCGCAGCTAGAGAAACTTTAGCCAGACATCCAGAAGCGACAGAAGAAGCTAATCCCGAAGTTTGGGAGGCTTTATATGCTGCCGAAGGTTCGGACTGGTTTTGGTGGTTTGGCGAGGGGCATTCTTCTAATCAAGATGAAATGTTCGACCAGTTATTTCGCGAACATATTGCAGCTATCTATCATGCTTTAAACGAACCCGTTCCCCAGAATGTCTATCAGTCTGTAGATAAACACGAAGTAAAAGGCGATCGCCCTCCGCAAAGCTTTATTC
This sequence comes from Waterburya sp., assembly GCA_965214815.1. GTDB lineage: Bacteria > Cyanobacteriota > Cyanobacteriia > Cyanobacteriales > Xenococcaceae > Waterburya. The sequence goes on along the minus strand of CBDCCL010000002.1, from coordinate 3,155,713 downwards.
ATCCAATTGTCAACGGTATGGGCGACGAACAAGAATGGGATCGTGCGGGTAGAATCGAACTCGGTGGCGCGAGGGGAACTATGCACCGCAGCAGCGTCGTACAAAGATTGTTTTACGGTTTAGATCATCGCAATTTCTATCTTCGTTTAGACTTTAAGGCAGGAGTTCAACCAGGAAAGGATATTCCAGGAGAATTACACCTACTCTGGTACTATCCAGGATTTACTAATCACAATAGTCCCGCGCCAATTGCTAACTTACCCAGTGAAGCTCCCTTAAACTATTCTTTTCATCATCATTTGGGTATCAACCTAATTACCGATTCGGTTTGGCTAGAAGAAGCTCACCATAATCACAAATGGCACATTCGTACTACTCGTGCTGAGGCGGTTTTTGAACAATGTTTAGAAGTTGCCGTTCCTTGGGCTGACTTACATATCGAACCAGATTATCCTTTAGAAATATTAGCGATATTTGCCGACCATGGTGAATTTCGTAGCTATCTTCCTGAAGATAAGTTTATTCGCCTACAAGCACCGTAATTCAGTTAACAGTCAACAGTCAACAGTTAACAGTTATTTAGTTTTTCAATTGTCTTTAGCGATTGAGCTAAACTTACTTTGTTTAAAATTAATAAAAAAAGAAGTTGCCAGACTTTTAGAAATTTTGTTGAATTTTGTAGTCTTTGTTACCATCTGGCAGAAAAATTAGATAGGTAAATAAATTAAGTCTAATTGGATGCCAGAAAGAAAACGAATCGGTATTTTAACCAGTGGTGGTGACTGTGCGGGATTAAACACGGTAATTCGGGCAGTCACTCACTGTGCGGTTGATGTTTATGGTTGGGAAGTATTGGGAATTTGTCAGGCGACTCATGGCTTGATGGCTCGTCCTCCAGAAGCAATGCCGTTGGATGTGACTAAAGTTGATAGCCTGTTGACTATGGGGGGAACAATTTTAGGTACGACTAACAAAGGAGATCCTTTTGCTTTTCCCATGTCTGATGGTACGCTATGCGATCGCGTAGCCAACGCGTAATCGCTCCTCGGAAATTATTGAAGGCTATCGACAGCTAGATTTAGATGCTTTAATTGGCATTGGCGGAGACGGTAGTTTAGCTATTTTACGGAAGCTGGCACAGCAGGGAGGTATTAATTTAGTCGGCATTCCTAAAACTATTGATAACGATGTGGGTATTACCGAACGTTCCATAGGTTTTGATACAGCAGTGAACATTGCTACAGAAGCGATCGATCGCCTTCACTTTACGGCTGCAAGTCATAGCCGAGTAATGGTGTTAGAAGTTATGGGACGTGATGCCGAACATATTGCCCTTAATGCAGGAATTGCAGGGGGCGCAAACATAATTATGATTCCTGAAATACCTTATAAAATTGAGAAGATTTGCCAACATATTAAAAAGCGACAGGCTAGAGGACAAAATTACTCGATCGCCGTCGTCTCAGAAGCAGTATGTACCGAAGCAGGAGAGGTACTAGAACAAGGACATTTTACTGACTGTCGTTTGGGCGGTATCGGTCAATATCTAGCCGAACAGATTACGCAAAAAAGCGGTGCTGAAACTAGAGTTACGGTTTTAGGTCATACTCAAAGAGGTGGTATTTCTTCGCCCTTAGATCGCATTTTAGCCTCGGCTTTTGGTGTAGCAGCAGTGAATTTAATTGCCCAAGAGAGATACGATCGCATGGTAGCCTGGCAAGATCGACAGGTAACGACTATTCCGATAGCAGAAGCGATCGCTAATTATCGAGCGGTAGATCCACACGACACCCTAGTTAAAACCGCTAGAGGTCTGGGTATTTGCTTGGGTGATTGAATAATATGAATTACAAAAAAGAACGATCTTTTCAGGTGACGAGGAGATAGGGAGATAGGGAGATAGGGAGACGGGGAGACGGGGTGACGGGGAGAGAACGTTACTTCTTACTTCTTACTTCTTACTTCTTACTTCTTACTTCTTACTTCTTACTTCTTACTACATGCGGCTAAAGCCTTTGTTACTTCAGCGCAGCGTCCCCAAGTCCTTTTGTCCCCAAGTTGATGCCCACCAAGTTCAATTTTCTTATCGTCTAGTTGCTAATTTCGCGAACAAAGTTCTGATGGTCTTTTGTTGCTAATTCTTGCTGCACTGTTGCGATTACTTCAGCCAGGTCATAATTTAATAAAGAATCGATCGCCAGCCACAAGCCGGGGAAAACTTCGCTTTTAATAATATTCTCATCGGGCTGTAACTTAATATATTCTCCTTGTTGAAGACGAAACCAATCGAATATGCGATCGCTTACTTGCCAAACTAAATATTCTTGCACCCCATTACGACGATATACCTGTAGCTTTTCCTGTAGATCGTAAGATGCTGTACTGGTGGCAATTTCCACGATCAACTCTGGCGCACCCCGAACATAATCATCAACGTCTATTTGTGATTGTCCCCCTTCAATTCGCAGTAAAGCATCAGGTTGAGGTTCGTTATCCGTATCTAATCTAAGGGTGGTATTGTCAGCAAATTGTGTTCCTGGCGTAGCTGCATGATAGACAGCTAACCATCCCATAATGTATGCGTGAGGTTGTCCGTGAATAATTCTAACGGGAGATGCCATATATACTCTTCCTTCTATCAGTTCGGCTTTTTTCTGTTCGGGCATTGCCTGATAGCGTCGCTCAAATTCTGTACGAGAAAGGCGATCGCCGTTTTCTAAAGGAAGTATTTTTGATTGATGAGTAACCATGACTAGTATCGCTATGATCGAGTAGGAAGTAGGAAGTAAAAACTTATGTATAGTATTTAACGCTGTTTAAAAAAGCATCCATTGTTTTTATTATATTGAGGCTTGCTAGAAGTATTGTTTTATTATTGGACAATATTTTTACTTAGTTCATCTAAATTAGATTGACTGCTTTAGCCATGCTCGATATCATTTTATAGTGTATTTCTTACTTGCTATTTAATAAATACAACTTCTTTTCCCGCCAGGCTTCAATTTGAATAATGTTTGTTGCACGCAGAAATTATACTATTTATTTAAATATAGAGATTGTTCTTGCTAAATATGTAGATAGTTCATGGATGATTATGCCAGAATATCATTTTTGAAGACAAGATTTTCAAAGCTCGATTTGTCTTCAAAAAACAGGCGATCGCCTTTTATAATTAATAATATGCTCTAATAAGTTATTTACACTTTATTTACTGCGCTTCTATTCTTTGCTTTTTTGATGTCGCACCATATTTCCAATAAAATGTCAATAAATTCCGTCGGACGACCATGCACTACCGTAATGTCTACTTCGGGGATGGTTTCATCTCCAAACTATTTGACTTCTCAAGTAGCTTTAAGCGTTCTCAAGCAGGGTGGTAATGCTATAGAATCGGCGATCGCGGGAGCATCAGCAATGTCTGTGGTGTATCCTCACATGAATACCATTGGTGGAGACAATTTTTGGCTGATCTACAATGCTAAAACCGCAGAAATTAAAGGCATACAATCAACGGGTTCGGCAGGAGAAAATGTAACGAGTAATTTCTATCGCTCCCAAGGGTATGACAGAATACCAGCTAGAGGATATTTAGCAGCTAATACCGTACCAGGTGCAGTAGCGGGTTGGAATGCTGCCTATGACTATTCCCAGCAGCAGATGAATGGTACGGATAAGTGGCGCGATTTGCTAAATCCTGCCATTGAATATGCTGAGAATGGGTTTCCAGTTTCTGTTAATCAGCACCAATGGCTTCAGAAAAATCTTAATTCGTCAGATAGAGAATTTGGAAATTTACGGCGGTTTGAAGGTTTTAGCTCTATTTTTTTTAAGCCTAATGGCGAGCCTTATAAATCTGGAGAAATTTTACGCCAAAAAGATCTAGCCGAGACACTGAAAAGGATTGCCGAACAAGGATCGGGCGAGTTTTATCGGGGAGAAACTGCCGAGAAAATTGTGGCAGATTTGCAGTCTCATGGCGGACTATTAACTCTAGATGATTTTGCTCGACACCAAACCCGATGGGTTGAGCCAATATCTGTAGACTATCATGGAAATCGAGCCTATAATTTACCACCTCCAACTCAAGGAATTGCTTCGCTGCAAATTTTGAGTATTCTCAATAATTTTAACGTTAGGGATTTAGGAGAGGGAACAGCAGACTATTATCACCTGATTGTAGAAGCAACTAAATTAGCATTTGCAGATCGCGATCGCTGGGTTGGAGATCCCGATTTTGTTGATATTCCGCTGGAGCAACTATTGTCTTCAAGTCACAATCAGAAGTTAGCCGAGCAAATTAATATGCAGATTGCTCGGAACGATCGTTCGAGTAGTTTGGAATCGGATACTGCTTGGTTGGGCGTTGTAGATAAAGATGGTAATGCCGTGTCATTTATTCAAAGTATTGCCGATGGTTTTGGCTCTGGCATTGTTGCTAAAGATACAGGAGTATTACTTCAAAACCGAGGTAAGTTCTTCTCCCTCGATAAAAACCAAGCTAACTATCTCGAACCACTCAAACGTAGTTATCATACTCTCAATCCAGCCATGTTGTTAAAACAGGGTAAACCTTACCTGGTTTACGGCACTATGGGGGGAGAGGGACAGCCTCAAACTCAAGCTGCACTAGTTACTCGTATTATTGACTTTGGTTTTTCAGCACAAGAGGCAGTAGAAGCACCGCGCTGGATTCAGGGGCGAAATCTTGATTCCCAAACTAATGAGCTAAAAGTTGAAGGACGAGCAGCTCGATTTGTAGATGAATTAAGACAGCGAGGACATCGAGTTAATGTACAGCCTGATTATACGGATGCGATGGGACACGCAGGTGTAATTGCGATCGATTTAGAAACTCAAGTGCGATCGGGTGGTGCAGATCCTCGCGGTGACGGTTTGGCAATTGGATATTAGCAAAAGCCAATATAGCGTCTCTCGTATTGGAGAGGTACACATAGGCAGTGCAACGGGTAACAGCAATCGTAAATCATTTGTGAGAAGATTTTTTTTGATAAACCACGGAGGCAGGTCGAACGCGGAGTCAAAATAAGAGAGGGTTTTTTATAAATTATTCCTGATTGCTATAACAACTAACAACTTCGTTCCCCCGCCTCAAAATTTGCACAACTGTCAATAATTACTCGATCGTTAAAACTATAAAAATATAGAAAAGCCTTAATTCTAAAAATCTTATTACAAAGTATTCCTTCAGCGACGCAGTACAAGTTCGTAAAAATTAGGTATCGCTATTTTGAAGAGAAATAAAGTTAATTAATTCTTCAATGTTAATTCGGATAGTTTGACAAATGCTTTCTAATGGCAAATCGTTAGCATCATGTCCAAAAGGATTTTCGATTTCAATTCCAATCTGCTCGATGCCAAAAACCGTAAAACTAATTACACTTACTATCGGTGCTGTCCACCAAGCTAGTTCAGTTACTAATTGAAACGGTAATGTTAAACAATAAATTAATAACAATTGTTTGAGATGAATTGAATATGCCACTGGTATAGGAGTTTTTAAAATTCTTTCGCATCCACCCAAAACATCAACCATTGCATCTAATAACTTTAACATGGCTGTTAACTGATAGCTATTGATACAATCGCGCTCGAATTGTTCTTGAAGGTATTCTCCAATTAATAACGCTACCTGTAACGGTGGATTATGAACTTTGTGTAGTCTTTCATACCAATAATTTGGAATTAAATCTATAACTTCGCTATTAATTGGCTTTTCTCTTAAATGTAGTTTTGTTGCAATAGCAAAAACCACTAAAAGGTGTAATATGATAATTTTTTTTTCTCTATCTTTGGGACTTTTCTCTCTTACGGAAACCCAGATCATCCGAGCGAGATTGCGAATTGCATTGACTAAACTTCCCCATAGTATACGACCTTCCCAAAAACGTTCGTAAGCAGTATTAGTCCGAAAAACCAACAACAAACCCAAGACAATACTAGGAACGACACTACTGAGAATTGGTAAACCGACATCTGTATAATAATAGTGAATAATAGATATTAATAAGCCAAACAATCCGCAAAAAATAACTCTAGGAATAATTGCAGGAATAACTGAATATCGCCAGCGAAAAAGAACCTTAAACCAGCTTATTTCTTGTTCGTGTATATTTTTTCTTACTATTCTTCTTTTTCTCATATTAAATTATAGATAATCTCTCAATTATAAAAAGCAATTATCTAGGAAAATAATATATAACATTTATAGTATTGATGAAACAAGCTTTTTTAGGCAATGGCGATTACGAAACCATAACGTATTCGCAATCTGGCGATCGCTTGTAATATTCAAAATTAACTTTGTTCTTCCGCATTGAAATTTATATATGATTAATTTAGTTTTTGAGCTATAAAAATTAGACAATTAGTTTAAAAGACTTTTTCTCCTGGCATACAGCGATCGCGAAAACCAGAACGAACTGTATAGGTATATCCTAGTTCTCGATGAAACCAAGGGGTGTAGCCGAAGGAGTTAGGATGTTGACTAGGTGTACAAATTTTATCGCCTGGTTGAAGATCGGCGATAATTTCGCGATCGATATGTTTGTCTTTAAATTCTGCCAGAGTGTAAAAACTTGGCTTGAGATAGACAAAATTGGTTCTGACACTGACGAAGATTAAAGCAGCTAGGGATACTAAAGCTACGCGACGGGAATTAACTAAAGAGTCTTTGTAACGAGTAACTAGATATAAGTTAAGCGAGATTAAAACTATTATCCAGTACATGAAGTATCGAAGTTCGTGAGACTGAGGATAATTAGCAGCAATAAAAGACATGACTAGCATTAATATTACTGCAAGCTGGCAAGGGCGATCGCTGGCTTTAACAGTTAAGTAAATTAATAACAGTACTTGAAATAGTACATAAGCACCAAAGAAGCCACCCATACGGTTGCGATCCTGGTTCTGACTAAATTGGTCGTGATTCCAAGGCGCGGAATTTATTTCTAAAACGGAATAAAGCCAGCGTTGCGCTTTTGGTGCATCGGCTAAGTAGCCAGGAGAGTCACTATACATTGGTAAGGCATGATTTAATACTTTTCCTGCAATTTCGATTCTGACGGGATAAAAAGGATTACCGTGTATGGCAATGTTTTTGATAGGCGTAGCAAAAATTACGAGAGAAGCTAGCAAAGTAATCGGTAAAGCTTTTAGTAGCCAACTAAATAGCTGCTTACCATTCAAACGCCAACGCAACCATAGGATTCTAACAGCAATAAAGCCCAAAACTAAAAACACTAAAGGCTCGATCTGCGGTTTGGTATTAGATGCACCCCCCGCAGCTAAAAAGATAACCGATATATCTCGTAAGCTTGGCTGTTCTAGCTGTCGGTATAAAATATAAGCCATCATAATCATCATGGCGAGGAAAAGATTAGCGATTAAATCGACGTAGCTATTAACCGCATGAGCCTGTATTAAAAAAACTGCTAAAAATGCGATCGCCGATAGATAATATGCCACTTGGAAATATGACTTAAGAAAATAGGCATACAAAACTAAACTAAAAAACCCGACTAAATTCGCTCCCTGAACTCGTCCCGTAATTAACCAGAAAAATCCTTGAAAAAACTCTCCTAGTAAGGGAAAGCCGTCAAATCTTTCCTCCATATTGATAAACTGTTCGGCTGGCACGATGTTCCAGATTCTCGCAGCAAAGGGAAGATGATAGCTCCATGTATCAACAGTACCGTCAATATCAATAATGCCCTTGAAAAAGATCGAGATAGTAAGTAAAAAAGCGATTGCTTTAAGAACTGCTTCTAATCTCAGTCTTAATTTGGGTTTAGAAGTTTTATGAATAACTTTTGAACTCATCAGGCTAAAGAAACAAGGATTGTTGATTGTTGATTGTTGATTGTTGATTGTTGATTGTTGATTGTTTGATAAATTCTGAGGCATTGGTAGGAACAACTTTTAGTTCGCCACATTGTTGGGGTTCTACTGCTACTTTGATGCTGTATGGTTCGCGGTTTGGATGAAAGTAAGAACTATAGTAAAAAGCGTTTTGCATCTGTGCTAACGGTACAGTTTTCGCATTTGCCAGTGCATGACGACTAATTAGACAATTGCGATCGTTAGGTGACATTTGCTCGACAAGTTCTATTTTCACATTGTTCTCTAGATATCTTACTAACCCTCTAAAATCTGGTCTGAGATAGTAGTAATTAATTTTGATACAGGCGATCGCCAAAAAGACTAAATAGACTAGCCCGATGTATTTTAATTGCAGCCATTTTGAAGTGTCACGTAATTTAAAAACAACACATAAGTTCAAAGATACTAAAGTTATCATCCAAAACATGAAGTATCTTAACTCATGAGATTGGGGAAAGTTTGCGGGGACTAAAGATACTAGTAAGATAGTAATTAATGCCGTGGTAGCATTACGCGATCGCTTCGATCCAGATAACCCTCTGTTGTGTAATTGTTCTCTAATAGTTAAACCCAGCAGCAGCAGCAGGTTAAATACGACATAAGCACTAAAAAAACCGCCACCACGGTCTAACAGTTCGGTATTACCGCCATTCCATTGGTCTGCCGACCATCCAGGGGTATTAATTTCTAAGATTGACTGTAGCCATTTCTGGGGTCTATTGCCTTCGCCATAAGTTTCAGGAGTTAGCTTGTGATTGAGAACAATTCCTGCAATCTCTATTTTTATGGGATAGAAAGGATTGCCATAAAGGGCGACATTTTTAATTGGCGTGGCAAAGATTGATAGTGAAGCGATCGCAGCTAAGGGAATAGTCAGCCATAGTTTGCGTTGGGCAGCACTAGTATATTTAAAATACAGGTAGATTAGTCTAATTCCGACTACTAGGTACAGTAAGAAAACTAGCGGTTGAAGTTGCGGTTTAATATTTACTGCTGCTGCTGCGCCTAAAAAAGCTGCTAATAACTCTTTTGCTTTGGGTAATCTGGACTCACGAAACCAAATATAGAGCATCATCATCAGTACCGATACTCCGATATTACCTGGTAAATCGACTAGGCTAGTTGCTGCATGGGTCAATACGGCGGGAATGGTAAAGATGGCGATTACTGAGAGATATAGGGGAATTTGGAAATAGCTTCTTAAGAATAAGAAATAAATAATTAAACTAAAATAGCCGACTAAGTTGGTTGCTTGAATTCTCCCTGTAAGCTTCCACAACAGGCCTTGAAAGAAATGCGCCAATAGCGGAAATCCATCATAGCGATGTTCGATTAGTTCTTCAGCGATAAAGGCATTTTCGGGAACTATGCCCCAAATTCGAGCAGCAAACGGCAAATGATACCAGCCTACATCGTAGTTAGTATCGATATCCATAATTGCCTTGAGAAATATCGATATAGCAACGGCGAGCGCGATCGCACTTAAGATGATTTCTATTACTGACTTATTTTTTTTCACTGATTGTTGATTGCTGATTGCTGATTGTTGATTGCGAGGCAAAGCGGTCTTGAGGGTTTCCCTCATAGAGCTATTGCCGAGGGTGCTGATTGGTCTAAAAGATTCTCTTTGGTCATGCACCAGTATTTTTTATGACTGATTACTTTTTACTCTTTACTCTTTACTCTTTACTTTCTAATTAAAACGGCGATTCTAAATTACTGGGAATAATAGTGCGATCGCCACAGGCTTGTGGATCGAGGGCAGCCTGAATCGAGTAATCATAGTTTAGTTCGGGATGAAAATAGGAACTATAGAGATAAGCGTATTTTAATGCTGCTGTGGGTGCATACTGTACGTCTTCACCCATATGTTCGCTTATTAAACAAACTTTATCATCGGGCTTTATCTGGCTGATAAATTCTTGCTTTACCCCATGTTCAACGTACTTATCTAGAGTGTAGAAAGAAGGTATAGCTGCAAACCTACCGATCTTTGATAAGACGATCGCTAGAAAGATTAAATACACCAGTCCTATATATTGTGACTGCAACCGGTTACCGAATTTAGGCAGACAGATTAAATAAAGGTTGAGAGATACTAGAGTAATCATCCAGTACATAAAGTATCTCAGTTCGTGAGACTGAGGAAAATTGAGAGGAACTACAGACATAGCGATCGCCGTAAAAATAGCATATTTAGCTTCTTTAGATCTTTCTTTTGGAGGTAAAGATCTATTTTGAATTAATTCTCTAACCCAGAATCCTAATAACAGTAATAGATTAAATACGACATAAGCCCCAAAAAAACCACCGCGACGACTGCGATCGGGGTTTTGACTCCACTGATCTGGTGTCCAAAAAAAAGGCGCGTTAATTTCCAGTACCGACGTGACCCAGTTTTGCTGACGATTTCCTTCTTCATAGGCTTCGGGACTGAGTTTGTGATTCAAGACAATTCCTGCAATCTCAATCTTTATCGGATATAAAGGGTTGCCATATAAAACTGTATTTTTAACGGGTGTAGCAAAAATAATTAGCGTTGCAAGTATACTTACAGGCACAATTTTTATTAGCCTGACTGCTGGTTGTCGCCAATATAGCCAGCACAATCTGATGCCGACGACAATTAGAATTACGAATACTAGAGGCTGTAGCTGAGTTTTGGTATTAGCTGCGATCGCAGCACCCAAAAATGCCATAAATAGCTCATTTGCTTTTGGCAACTGCCGATTTTTATAAAAGCTGTAGGTCATCATTACTAAAATCGACGTACCGACATTACCTAAGAGATCGACATAGCTGGTAGAAGCGTGATTGAGAACTAAGGGAATTGAAAATAGAGCGATTATTGCTAGATATAGGGGGACTTTAAAATAACTTCTTAAAAAGAACCAGTAGCCGACGATCGCTAAAAAGCTCACTAAATTAGCTGATTGAATTCGTCCTGTAATTCGCCAAAATATGCCCTGAAGAAAATGCGCCAGTAGGGGAAAACCATCAAAACGGGGTTCAAACCATTTCTCGTCCCCAATAAACATTTCTCTGGGTAAGATTCCGCCGAGTCTGGCTGCAAAGGGCAAGTGATACCAGCCAGGATCGTAATTATTATCTACATCCAAAATAACTTTGAAAAATATTGAAGCAGCTAAAGTTAAGGCGATCGCGTACAGTATAGTTTCTATACCCCATCGGTGCTTTTTTGTACGTTCTGGAGCAAATAACATTAATTTTGTTTGGATGTAAATAAAGCAAATCGTTCGATAACCGAAACTACGGCAAACACCGCTAAAATCACTAAAACTGCTACCAGATAAAGAAATCTTTGCATCAAGGCAAATTTAACCGCGCTGGCATCTGGCACATCAAACAAGCCTAGTAATCCAATCCAGCTAAATTCCATCAGTCCTAAGTTAGCAGGGGTAAAACTAAACAACATGGCTAACTGTACGATAGGCGAGATAAACGCGATCGCCCACAGCTTGATTTTAAAACCACCAGCGATCGCAATTAATACACCTCGCAAAATCCAAACTATATAGCGCACTACTGAAATCCAATATAGATATAGCGTAAACTGCTTGCTTAAAACGGAATCTTTACCCGTGTCTATTGCTGCGCGATCGACCTGAGATTTTTTTGATTTTAATTGTTTTAACCAGGTTAAAGTTTTAATTAAAGATAATATCAAACGTCGATGCCACTTATTAATAATAAAGTGAATCGAAATAATAGTAGCAATCCAAATAAAAATCGCCACCGATAGGGAAATATATCCCAAAACATAGATAATAGATGTGGGGAACAGCAGCGAAGGAATCAGCATATTAAAAAACTGATCGTATACAATCGATAAGAAACCCCGTGAAAAAGACCCTACTTTATGTACCCGCAAAGCCAGATTTTGCACCATTACCATACCGACATATTGAGGCATAAACTGCATGGTAAAAGAGCCTAAAGTCGTATAAAAAAGATAAAACTTTAGTGTCTGCTGGTTATCTGGAGTTAGCTTTTGATTTACTATTCCCCACTTATAGGCTGTTAGAGCAGTGTGAACGATCAGTGCCGTAATTGCCAGCCCCGCATACCAGGGATTTAAACTATAAAAGCTGGCTACAACCTGTTCTAAATTTACATCAGCAAAACGCAGAACTAACCAAACTAAGAAAAATCCTAAAGCCAGAGATAAAACACTAGAGATAACGTTTTTTTTGGTTAACATTTATCATTTAACATTGCGAGACAAAACCGTTGCAGGGGTCAGATGCGGCTAAAGCCTTACATGCGGACAAGTCCTTTGTCCCGTTGAGGTTATTGTCGAGGGTGAGCATTTAACATTAAGCATTTAACATTAATTTTTACCACATATAGAGGCGATCGAGAGTCTGACTGGTATCAAAGAAAACTTTTTACTTTTTACTTTTTACTTTTTACTTAATTTTCCCGACACACCTTTTCAGCTATCTAGCCTTAATCCAAATTATCGTATCCCCATTTTGTAACTAAGTCTATGTTTAATAGTTCTGATATCTTGACTACCTCAGACTTATATTGTTTCATCAATTGAATTTTTATCTCTTCAGGCATTTTAGCTTTTGGTGCAGAATGCCAGAGATATTTCTCAACGATATTATCTCTGATAAACTCGTTAAATTCTTGTGAAACTAAATTTTTAGAAATGCTTTTTACCAAAGGACTATTGATTAAATTATTAATAGCTTTAAACTTTACTTCTTTATTAACGTTTATCGCTTCGTATTCTGGGTCAAAGTTGGTATTTACTCCTAAAAAATCTAATATTTCTCGAAAAACACGCTCGTTTTCAGACTTAAAATCTTCAAATATTACTACTTTTATTTGTTCGGGGCTAAAGCGATCGCAGTAGCGTTTTACCTGCTGGTAATACTGTACTCGTTGGGAATAATAAAGATAACTCGGACTAATAACTCTGGGGCTAGTAGCTTCTTCCTGTTTGCGTTCTGTTTCTAAAGCTAGCGCAGTTAAAAAATCAGGTTCGTTTTCTTCGGTAAACTTGACGTAATGACTATGTAAAGAATAAATAAATTTTGCAGGTTCGCGCAGGATAATAATTATTTTTGCATCTGGATTAAAATTATGAATTTTTTCGGCTGCTACTTGAGAGTATAAATAATTAGTCGAAGATTCTCCCGCTATTTTTACTTCTTTTGCCCGCGAAAATAGCTGTAAATAAGCCGACTCACTTCTAAAGTCAAAAAAACGCTGTCTACCATATGCGCGATCGCTTTCTAAATGAAAGTCAGCACAAAAAAAATGTGGCTCTTTAATGCTGGACATATATATTTCAGGGTGCTGTCCTAAAAATTGGTGTAAAGCCGTCGTTCCAGATTTGGGTTGCCCGACAATAAATAAATTAGGCTTCATAAAAATTACGAATAATATATATAGCAATACGCAGTTGTATTAGGACACTTATTATTTGTTACTTGTTACTTGTTACTTATTACTTATTACTTACGAACAAATAACTAAGTTCGTCCCAACCAATTAACCTACTGCGATAATAAGACTTACCTCTGTGTCTGTAATTTAGCTTTAAGACGTGCCGATACGCGATCGCTTATTCGAGAATCTTGCCAATATCTACGCCAGCCCATCGGTCCTAGCAACATAAAATCGGTAGCTAATTTAACCAAATTAGGTGATTGGCCGTGAACCATGGCAGCTAAGGTAGTATTAACTTCCGTAGAGAAAAAAGCCACTTTAGCAACTTCTTTACTCGATCTGGTCAGAAGATGCTTATCTACTACCAAACGCATCTGCTGGCGGAATTCTGCCACACTCGAACTACGACGAATAGTTTGAGAATCACCGTGTACCCTGAATGCTGCAAGAGGTTTAGCTATGTAGCAGGTGTCGCCCATCGCAGCTAGCTTAAGCCAAAAATCCCAGTCGGCGGTGTACCATAGTTCCTCATTTAAACCCCCTACATCTAAAGCAGCCTCCCGCTTGAAAACAGGTGAAGGAATAGCGATGAAGTTCTGCACTAGCAGTTTTTCAATCATTTCTTCTGCTGGAACAACCTTTGGAGTTAAGGGGCATCGCCACCAACCCAAAGGCTTATCGGAGTCGTTGATAAATACGGAGTCGTGGAGATAGAGGCTAGCTTGAGGATAAGCTGCGATCGCGTCTTTAATCTTCTCCAGCCTACCCTCAAGCCACAGGTCATCCTGATGTAAAAAACAGGCATATTCTCCCTTCGCTACGTTCAGCCCATAATTGGTATTGGCAACCCAGTTACCCGCCCTGGCTTTGGTAATTAACTGAATCTTGGCGCGATCGCGATAGTCTTCAACAATAGAGAGAGTATCATCTGTCGAACCGTCATCAATAACGACGCATTCGATTCTTTTGTCTTGCTGCACTACGACAGAATTTAATGCTGCTGCTAAATACTTACTGCCGTTGTAGGTAGGAATAATGACCGATAACCAAGGCTGAATCATCTTTTTAATCCCAAAATACTCAAGAAAAAGCTAGAGAAAATTACCTGTATACCTAAAGCCAAGCAGGTTACGCCAGGGATTACAATGGGCATGGTTTCTGTCGGGTTGAGCGAACCAAAGTCATGCTGTCCCCAAATGCCGAAAGCATAAACTGATGCTGCTATACCCACAATTAATAACATACATCCGGCAATCAAGCCTGTTTCTAGGTTGAGATATTTAAACAGTCTATTTAAGCGTCTGTCTTCTGGCAAGAGTCCTTCACCGATCCCGAATACTTTAGTAAATAAGGCAAACATTACAATCTGGAAACCGATAGTAATAGCGGTAGAAGAATAAAGCAGACTATGAACTTTCGGACTCGCTAGTAAAGATAGAGTCGCTAGACTACCAGCTAAAATCAAAAAGATGCCAGGATAGAAAAAGAGCCAGCGCGGACTATACATCAATAAGAAACGTAGATGTCTCCAACCATCGCGCCAGGTATTAAGATGGGGAGGACGACTACGACCATCGGGAGATAAGGTAGTCGGTACTTCAGAGATCTGCATCTTGTGTAGAGTCGCTTTAACTACCATCTCGCTTGCAAATTCCATTCCTGTAGTTTGTAAATTTAAATCGGAAATTGCGTCTTTACGAAAACCTCTCAACCCGCAGTGGAAATCATTACAGGGACTACCAAACAATAGTTTACCAATCCCAGTTAGAACGGGATTACCTAAATAGCGGTGTAAAAAAGGCATCGCCCCAGATTCAATACCTCCTCGGAAACGATTCCCCATAACTAAATCGTAACCATTACGTAATTTTTTGATAAAGGGATTGAGATTACTAAAATCGTAGCTATCGTCTGCATCCCCCATAATGATGTACTTACCCTTGGCAGCAGCAATACCACCTTTGAGCGCGCTACCGTAACCCTTATCTGGAACATCTACTACTCTGGCATTGAGTCTTCTGGCGATCGCCTGAGAACCATCAGTACTGCCGTTGTCGGCTATGATTACTTCCCCTGCTATGTCGTTTTCTGCAATGAACCACTGTGCTTTTTTAATGCAGGTTTCTAGAGTTTCCGCTTCGTTTAAGCAGGGCATAATAACTGAAATTTCAATCGCACCACCAACTTCGATTCCATTCACACTTCCATTTACTGGTATTTCTCTCGTACTTATATTGCCCAACATAATTAGCCAGTCCTTTTTTAATGATTAGTTCGAGGTACAGAACCTTATTTTTAGATCGTTCAGTTGCAGACAGTTCTTTACTAGATACGCTCTTTGTGAATAGCTAACCCCAAAAAAATAAAATATGAGATAACAAAGTATGCTAACCTTTAGCACTAAACAAAATGTTTATGGTTATAACATTTGTTTGGCAGAGTTAAACACCCTTAGCCCTGTCTTTGGTTATTTTTATTAGCTGTATTGGTTCTCTCTATAAACCAAAGCCTTATATATAATCGATTTTTTTACGTTTGTCTCGGTTTTAATGTTAGATTTAAACCATAGTTTTTTTGTGCCACGCCTAATAGTTTTTTGATAAAAGTAATAGTAAGAGAAACCGATCGCTTAATAATTAAGCTCCTGTTAAGAAGGTAGCTAATTAGTGTAAAAGTTTGGTGAATGAATAAATACTGTTTGAAGATGTTTCAAGGGTTTGATGCCGAGTTTAGCGTCAGTATAATTTTCATTTATCACCTTATGTAAGCGGTTCTTGAAAAAACACAGATCCGAGCGAGAGAATTTATGTATACAATTACTCATTACTCTAAGAGGCATGGGGATCTAATTAGATAAGATAAAGTTTGAATACGTAATAATCTAAATAGCAGCAATTGAGGCTTCGGTTTACCATTGCTCGATAGTTGAAGCAATCTTAAACTACTTACCTATCTATTTATATTTCTCTTAATCTTTATTTCAATGCAGTATAGGCAAAGAGTAATTATCATCCTGCTATTAATCGCGATCGCGGGTTTGACTCTAATTTCTACAGTAGTTCACCTGTTAACCGAATCATGGTGGTTTGAGGCGGTCGGGTTTGCCTCGGTGTTTTGGCAGCGCATTGCTTGGCAGGTGGGAATCTCGATCGCCACTTTTGTTTTGTATACGGCTTTTTTGGGTTTCAATTATTGGTTAGCCTTGCGTCTTACAGGCGATCGCACTTTTCGTTTTCTCGAATCGAGCGAATTTGAACCATATACTAAGAAGTTTGCAAACTATATAGTGGCACTTCTAGTTTTCATCGTTTCTTTTAGCGTTGCTAATCTTAGTGCTGCATCTTATGAATTATTTCCTCGGTTTCTGAACGCCACCGAGTTCGATCGACTCGATCCGATCTATCAACTAGATTTGGGTTTTTATATCTTTCGCCTACCTTTACTAGATAATTTAGAAAACTGGTGTCTCGCGCTGCTGATTTGCGGACTAGTCTTATCCGTACTGGTTTACGTTTTTAAAGGAATACTTCGCTTTGACTGGCAGTGGAAAACTCTGGTAATAGAACAGCAGTGGCAGAAGCTGATTACCAAACCAATTAAGGTTCACTTAAGCTTGCTTTTAGCTGCGATCGCTATAGATATTGCAGTTGACTTTTGGCTAGAGCGTTACGAACTACTTTATTCATCTCAGGGAGTTGTTTGGGGTGCAGACTATACAGATACTCACGCTCGTCTGTTTGCCTTTTGGGTAATGATTGTAGCTTCAGTCTTATTAGGACTCTGGCTGATTGTTGCCACCTGGTCGAATAGTTTGTTACGTCCGATATACGGTATCGGGGTATATGCCTTAATTTTATTGTTGGTGAATGCTACTTATCCAGAACTACAGCAGCGTTTTGTCGTCGAACCCAACGAATTAGCCAAGGAATTACCCTATATTAAACATAATATTGAGTTTACCAGACAGGCTTATAACCTGGCAAATATCGATACTCAAAATTATCAGCTAAACCCATCACCAAGTTCTAACGCCAACATTCTGCAAGAAAACCAAGCCACCATCGACAACATCCGCCTCTGGGACTATCGCCCGCTTTTAAGTACCTATCGGCAACTACAGGAAATTCGTTTTTACTATAAGTTTGAAGATGTCGATGTCGATCGCTATACTTTCAATGGTGATTACCGTCAGGTAATGTTATCTCCTAGAGAATTTGACTATTCTCAAGTCCCCTCCTCAGCTAAAACTTGGGTCAATCAAAGGCTTAAATACACCCACGGCTACGGTTTGGTCATGAACCCCGTTAACGAAGTGACTGTAGATGGTTTGCCCATCTTATTTATTAAAAATATTCCCCCCGTTTCCAGCGTTGAACTAGAAATTACAGAACCAGCCATCTACTATGGTGAGTTAACTCAAGATTACATCTATACGGGAATGGATACCTTTGAGTTTGACTATCCCCGTGGTGATGAAAACGCCTTTGTTAAATATGACGGTTTGGGTGGTGTTGAGCTTGGCAGTTGGTGGCGCAGACTAGCCTATGCTTACGATCGCGCCAGTCTTAAAATTCTCATTTCCAATTACTTTACCCCCAACTCGCGCATCCATTATTATCGACAAATTACCGAACGAGTGCGTCACGTTGCTCCTTTTCTCAAATACGACAACGATCCTTATATGGTAATAGTCGATGGCAGACTCAAGTGGATTATCGATGCCTATACCACCAGCGATCGCTATCCCTATTCCGAAGCTGTGGCACACGAACAAAAAACCGAATTGATTCGCGATCGAGATATCAACTACGTTCGCAACCCCGTAAAAGTTGTGGTCGATGCCAAAGACGGCACGATTCAGTTTTATGTCATCGACGAAGACGAACCTGTTTTAGCGACCTATCGTAAAATATTTCCCGATCTGTTTCAAAGTACAGCGAGCATTCCGAACCAAATTAAAGCTCATTTTCGCTATCCCCAGGATTTATTTGAAATCCAGGCAAAAATGTACCTCAGCTATCACATGGAAGATCCTCAAGTATTTTATAACCGTGAAGACGACTGGCGATTTGCCACCGAACTTTATGACGAGCGACAGCAGGAGGTCGAACCCGACTATTTAATTATGAAGTTACCAGGAGATACCTCAGAAGAATTTGTCTTAATTTTGCCTTTTACTCCCGTTAATCGAGATAATATGATTGCCTGGATGGCTGCGCGTTCAGATGGTGATAATTACGGCAAGCTACGACTATACGAATTTCCCAAACAGGAGCTAGTTTATGGTCCATTTCAGATTGAAGCTAGAATCGATCAAAATCCTGCGATCGCAGAACAAATAACTCTTTGGAGTCAAAGAGGCTCTAGAGTAATCCGAGGTGATATTCTAGTTATTCCCATTGATGGTTCGATACTTTATGTTCAACCTTTATATCTGCGCGCCGAAAAAGGAGAATTACCCGAACTATCGCGCATTATCGTCGCTTATGACAAGCAAATTGTCATGACCCCTACTTTAGAACAGTCTTTAGCTGCGGTATTCGATACTGTTCCCCCTGGATTGACCGAATCTAATTCTGCTAATACTATCTCATCTCAGTCTGCTTTAAGAGTTTATCAGCAGGCTCAAGAAGCTCTACAAAGAGGAGACTGGATCGAATACGGACAATATCAGCAACAATTGCAAGATATTTTACGAGAATTAAATTGACATCATTATTTGAAATATACTCATTGAATGATACAGGCAAGGTGATAGGGAGATGAGGAGATAGGGAGACGAGGAGACGGGGAGACGAGGAGACGGGGAGACGGGGAGACGAGGAGACAAGGAGACGGGGAGATGGGGAGAAGATATGTTGGTAAAACCGAAGGTTCTCAAGCGTCCCCAAGTCCCCAAGTCCCCAAGTCCCCAAGTCCCCCAGTCAGCCTCTACCATGCCAAAAGCAATGCAACGCCATTAAATGCTGTCAACATTTTGACAGGCTGCTAGTAAATCTCGATGTAGTTGGCGAGATTTAGCGACAATCGCACCATCGTAACTGAAATTTTTACAGCTATGCAGAGGTGGTAGGGGCAAGCCATCAAACCCCGTAACTATACAACCGTTTTCTTGTGCCATAAAAGCCAAGGCTGCACTATCAATAAATTTACCTCTTTTGGTAATCCAGCCAATAAGATCTCCTGAGAAGATACCATTATAGTTAGGGACTTGATGAGAAGAAGAATAACAGTTTTCTAGATCTATTACTCGATATTTATCTTGTAGCGCAGATTTAAGATGTGCCATTCCCCAACCTAATAATATTGCTGGTTGAGGATCGATTATTTCTAGCAAAGTACAATCATCTAAATCTTGTTCTAAACTTCCTCGATAAACTCCTCGATCTTTAATTGCGTAATAATAACAGTATCGTGCGGGTGAGATTGCTATTACCGCTTCGTAAGTATTAGCACTCAAAATACTCAAGATGATCTGGTAATTATCAAAACCATCGAGGTAATATTTAGTACCGTCAATGGGATCTAAGGTAATCAAATATTTATCGGCATCTAATTTAGTGGAAGAAAAATATTTAGTATTGCGAGACTGTTCGTACTCTTCGCCATGAAAAGCCAGATCGGGATAAGTTCCTAGTAACGCTACTTCTACTAACGTTTGAATTGACAGATCTGCATCGGTTAAAGCAGCAGATAATATATTTTCTGCCTCTTTAGCGGGTAAAGATTTAATTTTGTCTTGAATCTGACGGGCATAACCCGTAGCAACCCTTAAATGTGGCAGTAAGGTCTGAATTATTTCACGGGGGGCTGGTGCAAGAGACATATAAAGAGTTCAGTCAAGGTTGTTTGAATTGTTCGATTTTAAGATTTTATATTTAAAAATAAGTAAAAGCGATCGCCGTTATTAAATTCAGAACATATATTTTAAAACCAACGTTATAAACTGCACTAGAAAGTTCTTTAAAAGTATAAAGCCAAACGGTTACATCATCATGAGATATTGACGCTCAGAAGGGTCGAGGTGAGTGTTACCACTACACCCCTCCCATCCGAAACCGAGCGTGAAAGATTTCCCTTCACTTCGAGAGGGCATATCGGGATTGCGTCCCATTCTGGTACTCCAGTAAATTAACCTTCCGTCGTATGGGCTGGAATCACCTTTAACTTTCACCTACTCAGAACCACTGCTTCTAAACTCAGTATGTGTTAGTAACCGAAGAGGTTTTTCATCCTCCTTGGTAAATTAGCTTGATGCCTGAAAATACTAAATTAGAATCGACAATGGTTTTTTGGGCGATCGCAGGGTCGGATAAATGCAGATATGAAGATAGTAATTCTGCATCCCCACCAGTAAAAATTATTTTGCTGCTAGGAAACTGTCTCAGCCAATCGATGATGTAGCTGTAGATAGTAGCGATCGCTGTATAAACAATACCACTAATAATTGCCTGCTCGGTATCTAATGCCCAACGTGGAGGCAAACGGGGAGAAAGCTGTACTTGGGGTAAAGCTGCGGTTTTTTGGTTGAGGGTAGTTAATTGCGATCGCAAACCAGGCAAAATAGCTCCTCCAACCAGTCTTTGCTCTATGTCTACACCAGTAAAAGTTAAAGCCGTTCCTGCATCAATAACCAGACAAGAACTATCGTAAGTAACGCTTGCGCCCCAGGCAGACAGGGCGCGATCGATTCCCATTGTCGGATAGACGTTAGTTAGTTTAATATCTTCTAAAGCGATCGAATTTAGTCGGCTATAGTTTTGCCACAGTTGCGTTTGTTGAGGTACTACAGAAGCCAAATATACGGGTAGATCGATGTACCTTTGCTTAATTAAATTACCAGACAAAAAAAGCTGCGGTAGTTCATCGCACTTTACCACGTCCGATAAATGCTGAGTATTCCAAGTCTCAATTAAAGTAAGATGTTCAAACCATGCCCAGTGCAGTCTAGAATTTCCAATAGCTATAGCCAACCAATTATGCTTCTTTTCCACTCAATCTTTTTGCTAATTATCTTTTTTTAAGTTTGCCACCATCAAAGATTTTTAGTTTCCGAGAAATTAAGTTTACCCTGTAAAACCTAGTTAAAAAAACCGTTTAATGTAAAGGCTTTATATTACTCTTGTGTGGCAATTTCGCTCGGTAGCGAATATCCTTGTATAGATTCGGTTTAGATCGGGGTGAATCTATTGTTCAAAGATATTACTTCTACAAGTGGGATTGACTATCGAGGAGCTTCTTATGGTGTAGCCTGGGGAGACTATAATAACGACGGTTTTGTCGATCTGTGGTCGGGAAATCATGGTGTTTATGCAATACTGTACCAAAACTTGGGTAATGGAACGTTCATCGATGCTACTTCAGAGGTGCTGGGACATCAACCCCAAGGCGATTTTCATGGTGCTGCTTGGGCAGATTTTGATAATGACGGAGATTTAGATTTAATTCAGCTTGAGGGTGCAGATTCTGGGAAAAGCGATCTTGAAGATCCGCAATTAGCTAACCGACTTTATGTTAATGAAAACGGTGTTTTTGATAATCGCGCGATCGAATTAGGCTTGGGCTATATTGGCTCTCGCGGTAGAAATCCGCTGTGGTTCGATCGCAACAACGATGGTCGGTTAGATTTATTGCAAGGTGCGGGTAAACGTGCCGATGGTGCTGTTCCAGCCACAATTTTTTCTCAAGAAACTGATGGATTTGTGGATTTAAGACCGAGCATGGGTTTCGATCTCGAACCGACTCGCTTTGGCATTTTGTCCGATCTAGTCAATGACAATACGCCAGAATTAATTACGCTCGATCCTTATACGGGTATTTCGATTTACGACGCGACTACAATAGAAGATATTACCGATTCGATTTTAATTACCGATTATAAAGCTGCCGACTTTATTTCTGAAGATTTTAACGGTGATTTGTTGCCAGATCTGTATTTAACAAGAAGGGGTTTGAGTAATTCGGCGTTTACTTCTCCTAGCGATACATCCCTTAATTTAAATTTAGAGATCGAAGGAGAGACAAAAGGGATTGCTTGGGAGACTGAAGGAGAAATAAAGATCGATCTTTGGACGTTTGGCTTTGGTTTTGAAGAAATCGACCCCGAAAACATTTTCATCGGTGCGTCTGCAATAAATCCTCAGTATCTGGGTACGGTGCTAGACGAAAATGACACGATTACAGAACTACAGTTAACTCTCGATCCAGAAGATTGTCGGACTATAGGATTAGCTCCTTTTACTCCTGGTGTAGATGAAGGGCTATATATTGGCTACGATCCTGCTTCGACACGATGGGAGATGTATCTATCGACACCAGATAAAGATTTAGTCGCTGCTGTAGTTAACTCTTCTAGTGACATTACCAAAACAGACGCGATCGCTTTTAATAACGATCTTCAACCTAATCCAGATATACTGCTGCTATCGGGCGGAGACAGCTTAATAGATCGAACGGCTGATTCGGGAATTAATAGCGTTAGAACGGCTGGAGTTAGTTCGGTTGCAGGAGATTTTGATAATGATATGGATGTGGATTTGTATGTGGTAACTACCAACGCTGCGGGGAATGAACCCAACGTACTATATGACAATCAGGGCGATGGCACTTTTGAAGCTGTTACAAATTTGGGTGATGCTATTGGCAGCAATTTGGGTATTGGCGATACGGTTACTACCGCCGACTATAACAACGATGGTTTCCTCGATCTGTTTATTACCAATGGTGATTTTCCTCTCCTACTCAATCGAAATGCTCCCTATCAACTTTTAGAGAATGAAGGAAACGATAATCATTGGTTAGAAATCGATTTAGAAGGAGTAGTTTCCAACCGAGACGGTATTGGTGCGAAAGTTTACGTTACCGCAGACGGAATTACTCAATTACGACAGCAATCGGGAGGAATGCACGATGGGGTACAGAATGATTCTCGACTGCATTTTGGCTTGGCAGATAACACTTTTGTCGATGAGATTAAAATTGAATGGTCTAGCGGTATCGTTCAAAATCTTACTGATGTTGGTGTTGACCAAATCTTGAACATAGTCGAGCCTGGAGCTAATACTCTATTAGAAATATAATATTGAGATTAATCTCGATTGATTTGTTGCCAATCTTCAATCAAGCTAATCAATTTTGCATTACTAATTTTTTGCTTGCTGTCTGTCTGCAATAGTCGAGTTAATTTGGCTGATGATGATTCTGACTTCTGTTGATAAGCTGCTATTAGAGTTTTATCGTCTACTAAATTGCCCAAACCAAGAGATAGCTGTAGTTTACGCCGTTCATCAAGCGCGATCGCATCAACTACAAAATCGCTGCTGTTGGCGAGTTCTAATACCCCCGCCAAAGCATCAATATACATAGTGCTATTGTCGGCGATCGCACTTTTAGGCGTAATCGGTTTACCAAAGCGACGAAGGGCGGTAACAGCAGCAATAACGGCAATTAAAACTGTTTGAATAAATAGTAAAAACCAAGGAGTTTTAATAAGATAGCTTAAAACGTCTTCTTGTTCTCTAGCTAAAGTTTCTCTATCTTTGTAACCATGAATGTACTCGTCGATCCAAATCTTTTTGTTTTGACTGACTAACTCGGCTAAAAACTGATAGTTGTCAGAATCTTGATAGGCATTGGCTGCTAAGTAAGGGGTAACGCAATAAATCACTTTTCCTCTATCAATTTTTTCTTGCCAAACTACCGCACCATAGCGATCGCTTAAAATAATTTCGCTCTTACTACCCAGTTGCTTTTGGTATCGGCGAGTAGTTTTAATCTTTATTTGGCGTTGGTCAAAAGCCGATTCGCGATCGCGGATCGATCTTTCAAATGGTGCTGCACTTGTAGGCTGATACTTCCCAATAATTACCAAAGTATTGCCCCGACTGACCCAGTTTTCCTGCGCCTGAGTTAAATCTATGTTTAAAAGAAAATCAGACTTACTGTGAACCTGTATATATGTAACTCCTTTTAGATCCCCCTCGGCAAACTTAGAAAAAGGTTTACGCCAACGCTCGATTGGGTGTCGTTGTGACATATATTCATACCAAGCACCGTAACCATCTGGATTACGTCCATAGGTCGAACCACTATCGTTTTTTCGTCCACTGCTATTAGGTGCAGCGATTAGAGTGAGAAGGATAATTACGGCGATCGCTATAGCGATGAACAACCATTTGCGCTGACGAAAGTTAGGCATTGCTTGATGGTAGGTTTGTAGTAGGGGCGAACAGCAATTCGCCCGTACAGAAATCAAAAATTTTTAACTGTTTTATATTTAGGTTGATACAATTTGCTGATAAGCAAGCTTACACTCTTCAAACAGAGACTTATTAGCTTCAGCTTTACTAAAACACAATCTTTGATGAATCGACAGTAATAATTCGTAAGATTGAAAAGAAGATATCTGCATTGTTAATAGCGATCGCCGATATTCTTCATCGGTAAGACTCGATTGAGTAGGAATAATATTTCGTTCGTCTAATAGACTTAACATTGCTCGATACAGACAAAAGATCGCACAGCGATAATCACCGTCGATTCTAGCTGTTTGCGATCGCTCGACCCAATCGGCTGCTGATAGTTGTGGCTGATGAACGGGTGTACTAGAATAATTACGGCGATCGCTTCTCGACCAACGTTTCCAATAAGAACGCAACAAGAGGAAAAGTTGCCATACAATCCAAACTAACAGTACGGCGATTATCGACCAAAGACAGAATTTTATAATCTGCCATAGCCAAGTAGATTCAAAATCCCAATTGCGATCGCTGTTTAGTCGAGTAGTTTTAAATTCAATCCATTCGCCTACTCGCTGTTTGATTAACTCTATACGCCAGCCAAAACTATCTTGTTTGAACGATCCTGCGGACATAATATCGAGTCCAGATGTTAATTTATTATTCAACATTAAACATCGATATTTCTCGATCGGCTAGTGCGTTTGATTCTAAAAATAGATTGTCGAACGCTATCTTGATGCTCATAATCACAGTTTTCTAGATTAAATATAGCTAAACTCGAAATTTAAATTAATTGTTATATATCTGCTTCTCAACTATTACAATTATGCGTTTTTTAAATCAAATTAATTTACAAACTCCAGAAAGCGTCGAATTAGAGTTTACTTTAGCTGGAATTGGCAATCGTTCTTTAGCTTTGATAATTGACTATATTATCTTAGGTTTAACTATTTTAGTCGTCTGGATTCTTAGCGTATTTTTAATATCTCAACTTCCACCAGATTCGCTCTCTAACGGCTTTGTAGATCGGTTAAGACAATGGATTGTGGCGGTACAACTTTTAATTAGTTTTGCTATTTATGTAGGCTATTTTGTATTTTTTGAAACTTTGTGGCACGGACAAAGCCCAGGTAAAAAATGGACAAAAACTAGAGTTATTCGCGACAACGGTAAACCTGAAAGATTGCCCCAGGCAATTTTACGAGCCTTGTTTAGACCAGTAGACGATCTGCTGTTTATCGGTGTATTTTTTATTATCTTTTCGGCGAAGGAAAAGCGTATTGGCGATTTAGTTGCTGGAACAATAGTAATTCAAGAAGAACTAAGCCCGAACTCGACTGACATCGATATTTCTTCTGAAGCTAAGGATTTGGTAGTTCGACTAAAAGCAGAGACCCAAATAGCCAATTTACTACCCGAAGATTTTGCTACCATTCGCGATTTCCTTCAACGACGCAAAAATATTATGTTGCAATATCAGCACCAATTAAGTCGTAAGCTAGCCGAACAGGTCAAAGAAATTATTCTTCTAGAAAACATTCCAGAAGGTTATAGTAATAGTCAGTTTTTAGAAGCGACTTATTTAGCCTATCAAGACGATCTACATGAATTTCATTAGAAGTTGGTAGTAATAGCGATCGCTTATTCCCTCAAAGCCTGTACTCCACCGTCAGGACTCAATAATAAACGAACTATAGAGGATTGCGATTGAGGATCGATAAATGATTCTCCTTTTAAAGGAATGTTAGTTCGATCTATATATAGTTGAGAGGCTTTTCCTAAAGGAACTACTCGTTCGATCGTGCCATCAGCATTAAGCCACAAACGATATTCAAGACTCTGCTTTAGTTCGGCTGGTGGTTGCCATCTTTCCTGAAAGTAGGTCGTTATCTGCTGTATTTGACTCGATTGTGAAGATTTAGCAATTTGGTTTTGCCGATTATATTCGGCTGTTTCTTGAGGTGGTTCGATCGCAGAACGATCGCTATAGCCTGGTTCTGGATTTGCGCCAGGATCGATTTGAATCGTTGAATCTGCTGGATCGGGTTCGGCTGAATCTATAATTGTTGTCGATTCAGAAGTTGGATTTGGTGAATTTGCTTGGTTAGTTTCTGGAGCGATCGCTTGTTCGGTTTGTTCTTTGCTGGCTGGTTTTCGGGCAACATCTATCCTAGACTGACGCGCTACTTCTGATAGAGGATAGTCAGCAGGATCGGGTATGTTGGGTTTGGGTTTGGGTGTGTCTACCGCTGGGGGTGGTGGTAGCTTTTGAGTCGAAGTAAGGGGTTCGCTCAATTTTGGCTGAGGTGTAGGTTGTTGGGCTGCTGAAGTTGTTGGAGGAGGGACAACTTCGTCTAGTTCGGCGATGGGTACACTCGGTTCTTCTTTAGGGATAGGGGCAATATCTGGTGCTGACTCTGTTCTCGATAGAATTTGCCAAATTCCAACTCCAATAACGGTTGTGGCAGTAATTACCCCCAGTATAAGCAATATGGCTGCTTCTGGTTTTGATTCTGATAGAGTAGCATTTTGATATGCTTCTAGTGCATTTATTAAATCCGATAGCTGTACCGTAGTAAGAGAAATGCGATCGACATTATTGTCGCTATTAAGAAAGCCGAAAAATAATTCATGATTAACTAACTGCTGCGATCGCGAATGTGGCTGAGTATTTTTTAATTCGCCATCATCTAAATTTTCCCGTTCTATATCGGGTTGAAAAGAAGCCTGTGGTAATTGCAAATAACTATCGACCACTTCAATTAGCTGTTCTAAGTCTTGGCGATCGCCTTTAATTATAGTTGGTTTCAAAGTCGAGCCTGAAAGATCTTCAAACCTCAGTTCAAATTGGAATTGCGATCGACGCGATCGAGAAAGCTTATTACCCCTTATCTCTAAAGTACAGGTTGGCGGGGTAAAACGATGCAGGACGGTAGACATTAATTAATTAAATTGAAATTGTTTTGAAGATAGGAGCGCAAACGTAATAATACCGAGATCGATAACCATGTTTCATGCAAACTTCACATATAATTAGCGATCCTTACTGTTTCTTAATTTTAATTGCAGCCAGGATAATAAATAATATATAAAACCTCAGATAGATTACTTTTTATATATGACATTTTATTTATCAGGTGCTGGTGCATATTGCGCTTTTTTACTATTCAAAAAATTTAGCGATCGCGAATGTTCTAAAACCGATCCTGCATCTTGGCTGGTAATTGCGATCGCCTCTGCTTTTTGGATTGCGGTTATTCCTTTATCGGTTTTGGAAATACGAGCCAAAGCTAAACGTCAATCTCAGCTTGATGATATATTAAATTCATCTAATTATGGATCGAGTTTAGAGCCAGTTGAGTCGAAGTTAGAACTTGAATCCATTTCTTAACTGTATTCGATCGCCGTAAAAAAACAGTAAGCAAAATGTCTTAAACGATTAATTCACATCTTGCTTACATTAATATTATTTAAATTTGAACGATCTATTTTAGCCAGTATCGGACGATAGTAACTTTAATTAACGGTCGCTGGATTTACTTCACTAGGATTAAATTCTGCTGCAATACAGCTTTCCATCGCTTCTTCGCTAGATATATCTGGAATGCTTGCCAAATCTACCGTACATTCTGCATGACGTAAGGGTAGCAAGCTACGACGACAAGTATCTAAAGCCATTGTCGATTCTGATTCTAAACTACTACTAATAGTGATAACGCAGCTAGCCAAATCATCAGGTCTACGTACACGATAGCAAGCCTGCAAGGCAGCATTTCCCTCGAGATCGGGATCGGTGCTAATATCCTCTACACAAGAAGAGAGAGTCGTTGGTTCTAAAGCATCCGAACAAGCAGCAGCAGCAGCAGATTGAGCAACACCATCGGCAATTAGACTATCAGCACAGCTACCAATGTCACCAGCTATGGCCTGATTAGGAATAGTTAACCAAAATACAGGTAATGAAACTAAGCTCGCCCAACGAAACGTTTTTACTAGAATTTGCATGACAATTTAATTATAATATTTAACACACAACCATACTAAAGCTAGATCGCCAGAATCGGGAAGAGAAGTGTTCTAAGAATAAAGTACGGACGGTCGAAAATAAAGAAGAATCTGTAATAAAAGAGTAGATAATTTGCACTCAAGAAATTATCTACTCGCGATTTAATCTTAATTTTTTCTATTTGCTAGAAGTGCGATCCCAAGTACAGCTTAATATTGAGGAATGCTAGGATCTACTTCTTCACTCCAGGCAATAATTCCACCTTTTACGTTTGTACCTTCAATCCCCGCTTCTTTGAGGATATTTAGAGCCTTGGCGGATCTGCCTCCGACTTTGCAGTGAGCGATTAGACGATGACCATTGACTAGTTCTTTGACTTTATTAATACCGCTACCGTCTTCTATTTCTGATAGAGGTACTAAAACCGAACCGTCAATCTTAGCAATTTCGTATTCGTTAGGATTACGAACATCTAACAAGACAAAATCGTCTTTCCCACTATCGATTAGCTGTTTGAGATCTGTGACCGACATTTCGGCGATCGCATCATTCTCTTCTGCTGCTGCTGCTGCTGCTTGAGGAATACCGCAAAACTCTTGATAGTCGATTAGTTTTTCAATTACAGGGCGTTCTGGGTTAGGACGTAGCTTTAACTCGCGGAAC
Source organism: Waterburya sp. (assembly GCA_965214815.1). Taxonomy (GTDB): domain Bacteria; phylum Cyanobacteriota; class Cyanobacteriia; order Cyanobacteriales; family Xenococcaceae; genus Waterburya. Next base: position 3,126,481 of record CBDCCL010000002.1, on the reverse strand, counting down.
TTCATGTCCCAAGCATTATAAAGCAGTAGTCTACCGCTAAGGGTATTTTCTGCCCCCAAAATGATTTTGATTGCCTCTGTTGCCTGAATCGTACCGATGATGCCACACAGAACACCTAATACACCACCTTCGGCACAGGAAGGAACCATTCCTGGTGGTGGTGGTTCGGGATATAAATCGCGGTAGTTTGGACCACCTTCATAGTTAAACACTGTTGCCTGTCCTTCAAAGCGGAAGATAGAACCGTAGACGTTAGGCTTATCTAATAATACACAGGCATCATTAGTTAGATAACGAGTAGGAAAGTTATCCGTACCGTCTACTACCACATCGTAGGGGGCTAAAATATCTAGAGCATTAGCCGAACTTATGGCAGTTTCGTATAAATCTACCTGACAATGTGGATTAATACTGAGAATGCGGTCTTTAGCTGACTGAATCTTAGGTTTACCTACCCAAGCTTCACTATGGATAATCTGACGTTGCAAATTAGAACTATCGACAATATCGAAGTCTACCAAACCTATTCTGCCAATACCTGCTGCTGCTAAATACAACAGCAAAGGAGAACCAAGACCACCACTACCGATACAGAGAACGCTAGCTGCCTTGAGACGTTTTTGACCGTCTAATCCTACCTCTGGCAGAATAATATGACGTGAATATCGTTGATATTCGTCTTTATCTAGTTCAATTGCTTCCAAATTTGGATTGAGCATGATTGTAAGAGGACGCGATCGCAGACCTGGGGTTAGGGTCGGCTTGTACTATAGGCTCATAATTATATCAATTCTCGGATCTTTGGGATCTATTTAGAATCTTAGGTAATTATAAATAACGTTTAATGTGAATTGGCTTCGTTTTAATTTATTGGTTTTTAGATCCGCTAAGGGTGCGCCTGACCAAGCAAAGCTTGGCACTGAATGCGAAGCATTCCCGCCGTTAGCAGGCTCTGGAGCTTGCGCTCTTAGCTTCTTACGACAATCGCTCATGGGGGAGACCACGGGGCATATAAACGCCTGGGGAGACCCCAGGCGACAGCCCCTCCCCAAGACCGCGTTGTCGCGCTGTTAGCTTCTAGAAAAACAGCAAAATTTAAGGTTTTGTAAATAATCAAGCAAAATTATTGTTCGTTTCCAAATCTTTGGACTATTACAGTTGTGGCGATTATAATTTTTTAAAGTTTTGAGTACGACCAAATTATTTGTTAATACTTTTATAACAAAATGGTCTTAATAACAACAGCAAAAAGTTTATGGTGAACATTATCTGTAACTGAAGATTTATATTGTCAAAGAATCAATATAAATAAAATAGTTTAGTTTAAGGACTAAAGATAAGTATAAATATATGGCGTTTGAAGTTTACGACCCTGAAGATTTTTATGACGAACTATTTTCGGCTGTAGGTCTCCCGCGATCGCATTGTGTTACTTTAATTCAACGCATGATCGAACTAGGAAGTACTCAGCTAGAACAACAGCGTCAAACAGCAGAGATAGCTTTGTTTAAATTGGGAGTAACTTTTAATGTCTATAGCGATAATAAAGGTGTAGAAAAAATCTTTCCTTTTGATATTATTCCGCGCATTATTAGTGGTTCGGAATGGTCGGAGTTAGAGCGAGGCTTGAAGCAGAGAATAAAAGCCTTAAACTTCTTTCTCGATGATGTATATGGCGAGCAAAAGATCGTTAAAGATGGCAAAATTCCTGCCGAAATTATCTACACTGCTTCTGGTTTTCTCAAGCCCTGTTTGGGTATAAATCCTCCTGCTGGGGTTTGGTGTCACATTACGGGGACAGATTTAGTTAGAGACAGAGATGGATCTTGGTATGTCTTAGAAGACAATTTGCGATCGCCTTCTGGAGTTTCCTATGTTTTAGAAAACCGACGGGTAATGAAAAGCACCTTTCCTGAAATTTTTAGGGATATGATGGTCGAACCTGTCGATGACTACCCAAGCCAGCTATTAGATACACTACTTAAATTAGCACCGCCTCAAATACCAGATCCAATGGTAGTAGTTTTAACTCCTGGTATTTATAATTCGGCATACTACGAGCATTCCTTTTTAGCGCAGCAGATGGGAATAGAATTAGTTGAGGGTGGGGATTTGGTCGTAGCAGATGACTATCTGCAAATGCGAACTACCAAAGGTTTACGGCGAGTTGATGTAGTTTATCGTCGCATCGATGACAATTTTCTAGATCCTTTAGCGTTTAATCCCGACTCTCTTTTAGGTGTACCAGGATTGATGAAAGTCTATCAGCAGGGAAGAGTCGCTTTAGCTAACGCGCCAGGAACGGGGGTAGCAGACGATAAGGTAGTTTATGCCTATGTTCCCGACATGATTCGCTATTACTTAGGAGAAGAACCAATATTAAATAACGTGCCGACATATCTTTGTTGGCGCGAGTCAGATAGAAAATACGTTTTAGAAAATTTGGATAAGTTAGTAGTCAAGGCTGCTAATGAAGCTGGTGGCTATGGAATGCTCATCGGTACGAGTTCCACTGAAGCAGAAAGAGAAGCATTTGCTCAAAAAATCATCGCCCAACCCCGCAATTATATCGCGCAACCGACTCTCAGTCTCTCGCGAGTACCCACATTAATTGAGGGCAAAGTAGAAGGTAGGCACGTAGACTTGCGCCCTTACATTCTCCATCGTGGCGATGAAATCTATGTACATCCAGGAGGTTTAACTAGAGTTGCACTGAAAAAAGGCTCATTGGTAGTTAACTCTTCTCAGGGAGGCGGAAGTAAGGATACCTGGGTGCTTAACAAGGGATAAAGGATAAGGAATAAGGAACAAAAAGCTACTTAGGCTACTAATTTATTTCCTCCGCCCTCATAATTCATCATTCATCCCTTTTTTCGTTGTTTTACTTTTTTAACTGATGTGATAAATATGGCGATTAATTCTGAAGCTTCTTGAAACAGTTTCTTCAACGGAGGGAACCTCCGCAACGAACTGTTTCGCCTCCTGCGATAAATTTTTAAGTCTTTGTTCTGAAGTAAGATTTGATTCAACTAATAACTCAAACCAATATAAGGTTTCCTCTAATTCTTGTAGTCCTACTTCAATCTTACTAATAAATTCTGCATCCGAACGACTCCGAAAAGCCTCTCGGTAATGCGCCCCTACCGATGTACCAGAACACAAAACTTGCTTACCAATAACCTGTGCCACTGTAGAGGATGGCAAAGAAGAGTAGCGCGAAGTTCGTTGCGCGGGTCAGATGCGGCTAAAGCCTTAGATGCGGCGAACTATGCGCCTTTCTCGTGTTGAAGAAACTTCGTAAGAAAAGGCGTATAATTCTCAAAGCAAAATCTTTTGTTCTTTTCCTCAAATCCTGTGCCATGGATACAAACCTTAAAATCTAAAAATTTCTTGTTATACGCTCAACATACCCAAAACTAAATCTTCATCCCTCATCCCTCATTCCTCATCCCTCATCCCTCATCCCTCATCCCTTATCCTTCATCCCTTATCCTTCATCCCTTATCCTTCATCCCTTATCCTTCATCCCTTATCCTTCATCCTTCATCCCTCATCCCTCATCCCTCATCCCTCAAAATTATGTTAAGTCGCGTTGCAGATTCAATCTATTGGTTAAACCGTTATATCGAACGGGCAGAAAACGTAGCTCGTTTTATCGATGTCAATGTTAATTTGATGTTAGATTTGCCTGCGGGTGTACCTCCTCAATGGAAACCCCTGATTTGGGTTACAGGAGATATAGACTTATTTAATAGTCGTTATGACGAAATTAACAGTGATAATGTAATTCAGTTTCTTACTTTCGATACCGAATACGAAAATTCAATTATTTCCTGTCTGCGAAAAGCCAGAGAAAATGCTCGTTCGATTCGTGAAGTGATTTCTTCTGAGATGTGGGAAGAAGTTAATTCTTTTTACTTAATGATTAAAGAAGCTTCAACTGCTAATTCTTTTGGTGCTTTGCCTAAGTTCTTCAAACAGGTAAAAATGTCTAGCCATCGCTTTGCAGGCGTGATGGATGCTACTATGTCCCATAATGAGGGTTGGCAGTTTGGACAGATGGGTAGGTTATTGGAACGCGGAGATAAAACCACCCGCATTTTGGATGTTAAATACTTTTTGCTGTTACCTTCTGCCGAATGGGTAGGTACACCCTTAGATCGTATTCAGTGGATGGCTTTGTTAAAGTCTGCCAGTGCTTATGAAATGTATAGTAAGTCTCAGCACTATATTACTCCTAGTAGCGTAGCTGAGTTTTTAATTTCCGATCGCACCTTTCCCCGTTCGATTTACTTTTGTCTATGGCAGACGCAACGACGACTTCATGAAATTACTCAAACTCCTCACGGACAATGGAATAATGGTGCTGAAAGGGCTTTGGGGAAATTGTGTTCTCAATTGAGTTATCTCACCATTGAAGATATTATTGCCTCTGGTTTACATGAGTTTTTAAATGAAATGCAAAGCTCGATCTATCAAGTAGGCAACGAAATTCATCACGCTTTCTTCGCTTTAGGCGATTCTCCCGATGCTCTATCAAATCAGTCACCAAACAACGTACAGCTACAGTCAGCCAGTAATACTCAAGCCACATCTGCTTAGATTACGCCCCCGTTGCGATCGCTTTAATCAACTTCATAGTTTTTCTCTATCGGTATTACCTCAACCCAAAGGAAGCTCGGATTTTGTCGATCTCGATGGAAGTAATTTAATTAAGCTATGGTTTACTCAACCAACAGAAAAGTTGAGTATTCAAACACTGGCAAAGGTAGAAACTAGCTGTACTAATCCCTTTGCCTATTTGTTAGAATCCTGGGCTACTACCCTACCCTTAGATTATCCAAGCTCACTTCTAAAGCAGTTAAAGCCATACTTGCAGCCCTATAGTTTTGTTCCCGATAGTACGGCTTCGGAGTTAGCACAGGATATCGCGATCGCCACTCAAAGTAATACCCTCAATTTCTTATTTGAACTCAATCAGCGCATCTATCGAGACTGCAACTATATTGTTAGAGATACAGGAGAACCCTTTCCCGCAGGAGTAACTTGGAGAGGGAAACAAGGCTCTTGTCGCGATTATGCAGTATTATTTATGGAAGTCTGTCGGGCGGTGGGTATTGCAGCACGGTTTGTCAGTGGCTACCAAGAAGGCGATCCCGAACAACAGTCGCGAGATCTTCATGCTTGGGTTGAGGTATATTTACCTGGTGCCGGTTGGCGCGGTTACGATCCGACTTTGGGCTTGGTAATTAGCGATCGCCATATTCCCTTAGCTGCTAGTGCCATACCAAAATATGCTGCTGCGGTAGAAGGTACTGTAACTCCTGTAGAAACTGGAGCAAAAATTACCTCAGATCTTCAGGCGCAAATTTCAATTACACCTTTATAAATTTAAAGCATTGATTTTTTAAAAAATCAATTATTTCCCCCAAATTGGGGGATAAAGGGGGCAATGAAGCTTATTCAGCGATCGCTAACTGTTCTACTTCAGTATTAAGTTGTTGAATCTCGGTTTTAAGAGTCTCTACCTCTTTAGTAATTGATTCGGCGGTGGCTATTTTACTTGCCAACTCTTCTTGTTTGGGTCGAATTACTTCGGCAAACTGTTCGAGGCATTTTTGTAGTTCTGCTGCCAAAGCATCTTTTAGGGTCGTGGTATAGTTCTCCTGTAGATCGCGATAGGTTTGCTCTAATTCTTGTTTGAGTTTTCTGCGTCTTCTGGGTAAAGCATCAAAGCTCATTAAGCTAAAAAGACCAGCAATTACAAAGGCGGTGGCATCGGCAGAGAAAGAACTAAACAGGACAGATCCGCCCACTCCCGTGGCAGCAGCGGTTATTCCCAGTCGCCAGAAGCTATCTAATCCTTCTTCGGCTGCGGTTTTAATCTTCACCGCAAATTCATCGCTGTTTAGGCGAGTCGTATCGATTGGGGGAAGTGCCAGAGTTTCTTCCGATACGGTAACTGTAGTCGATAGATCTTCTCTGGCTTCTCTAATAATGCGTTCGCGGTATTTTAGAAAAGTTGCGATCGCTTCTTGAAATATTTCTTGCAGATTTTTATCGATCTGAATGTCTTTGATGGTTTTAGCCAGCTTTGCTTCGAGGTAATCTTCTTCGTTGGTAATTTTCCGTTTGATAACGGTCAAAAAGCCCGTATTGTTGTCAATTAGCTCGTTTGTTTCTTGGATTAAATTGCTAAACAGGGCTTCTATATTGTCGCGGAAGATGCCAAATAAAAGGTTGTATTCTTCTAGTCGTTCCTCAATTCGGCGCGAGGTGCGATCGAAAATAATTTTATCTGACTGCAACTTAGCTTTGACCGACTCGTTTTGTTTCTCTAGCTGTTCTAAATAGACCAAAAGCGAATTTTGTGGTCCTCGTAGCTTGAGCTTTACCTTTTCTCCTTCAGCTAGAAATGCTAATAAAAAGTTTTTCAACTCGTCAATTCCCGCTCCTGTTTTGGCAGATATAGCAAACACGGGAGGCATCTCTACCAGGATTTCTTTCAAGCCTTCGCTAACGTATTCACGGATTTGTTTGGCTTCGTGTTCTTCAACCAGATCTGATTTATTGATCGCTACGATAATCTTACGCGCCCAGGTGCGATCGACTATAGTTAGAAAATCTTGTTCGGACTTACTAAGAGGACGCTCGACAGAAGTAACGAACAAAATAATATCTGCCTGCTGTAGATAGTTTTCGGTCAATTCCTGATGTTGCTCGATAATCGAATTAGTTCCAGGACTATCAATAAAAGCCAGACCGCCAAAACCTTCAGGGTTATAGGAATTAATTTCTTGAGTCGTAGGCAAAAACCCAACCTTAGCAATATCTTGGTTGTTAAGCTGATTGAGCAAACTAGATTTACCCGCGTTGAACTCACCACAGATAAAGATCGAGAAAGGATTCGCTAACTGCTGCTTGAGTACTTCAGTATCGGGGTCAAAATCAGGAAAAAGTGCCTTTGCCTCCACAAACAAACCTTCAACTTGTTGAATAGTTGACAGGCTGCGATCGAAAAGCTGTTGCTGTTCTCCTGAAAGAGTTAGAGGCATATATTCTCTTCCTTAGTCTTAAATTATATGTTTATTTAAATTAATAGCAGCTTTTAGGCTTACCGTCTCCAGACTTTAAGATTAACTAAGATTATTTACGTTAAGAAAAGCTTAACAAATACTCGATCTGACTTCTGCCTCAGTTGGATAATGGGCGCGATCGCAGCAATACGCTCTGTACGGGCGAACGGCTTACTTCCTACTTTCCCATAATAATACAACGCCACACCCTAAAATATTCAGCTATAATGCCGAGCAGATTGAGTCAATTGCTTGATAATTAAGTCATGACCACTAGCATCAGATTACCTCGTAAGTTTCGTCTCACCCTTTCTCAAAGTCTTACCGCAATTGGATTAATTATTACTCTGATTTTCATAGCGATCGCCATATTCGCGCCAATCCTACAAAATATTGGCTGGTTACAAGATCCTACCGAAGCTTTAGCCAACCCAATTCACGAACCACCAGGTGCAGATTACTGGTTTGGTACTACTCGTCAAGGATACGATGTGTTTTCTCGCACTTTGTTTGGTACGCAGGCAGCTTTAAAAGTGGTAGTATTAGCAACTACAATAAGTTTAATTATCGGTGTTCCTCTAGGATTGGTTAGCGGATATTTAGGTGGCAAAATTGATAAGGTTTTAATCTTTTTGATGGATACTATCTATACTCTGCCTGGATTATTATTATCCGTCACCTTAGCTTTTGTAGTCGGTCGAGGAGTTCTCAATGCAGCTTTGGCTTTGAGTATTGCTTACGTACCTCAGTACTACCGTATAGTTCGCAACCACACTACTAGCGTTAAGACCGAATTATTTATCGAAGCAGCGCAGGCTATGGGCGCGCCTACTAGCAGAATATTGTCTCGCTATTTATTTTTGAACGTCATTCAAAGCGTCCCCGTATTATTTACCCTGAATGCAGCAGATGCAATTTTGATCCTGGGGGGTTTAGGATTTTTGGGTTTAGGACTTCCCTCAGAAATCCCCGAATGGGGTCACGATTTGCGTTTGGCACTAGATGCTTTACCTACAGGTATCTGGTGGTCGGCGACCTTCCCTGGTTTGGCAATGACTAGTTTAGTTACGGGTTTATCTTTAGTGGGAGAAGGTTTAGGAGATATATTGAGTCCTGGGAGCAAGTAAGAAGTAGGGGCAAAGAGCGAATCGCCCTTACCTCACCTATCGTCACTTCACTGTTGACTGTTGACTGTTGACTGATTCGTTATTTCTTTGACTTAAAATAGGTTTCCATCACCTGTCTGGCTAAGGGAGCTGCGACCGAGCCACCGCCACCACCAGAATGTTCGGCAAAGGCTACAACGACAATTTCTGGTTTATCGAAGGGTGCATAAGCTCCAAACCAAGCGTGAGATTTTCCTGGAGGTGCTTCTGCTGTACCGCTTTTTCCCGCTCCTGGGGGGATATCGGGGGAATTGAGCCTACCCCCCGTCCCACCGTCAACCACTGCTCTGAGTCCTTTTTGAATTGTAGATATGGTTGTAGGTTTTAGACCGATCTCGCTTTTAGGGAATTTCGATAAATCGTCAGTTTGCAGTAAATGAGGCTTTACTAGGTAGCCATCATTAGCGATCGCACTAAACATTACCGCTACCTGTAATGGTGTAGCGTTGGTAAATCCCTGACCGATTGACATATTTACCGTATCGCCTACTGTCCAACCCCAGTTTTTAAAGTTAAGACGCTTCCAAGCATCATCGGCAATTAGTCCCCCTGTTTCTCCTTTAAGCTCTATCCCCGTCGGTTTGCCAAAACCAAACTTGCGCGCCCACTTAATTAATTCTTCTCCACCAACTCCACGACCGATCTGACCATAAAAGGTATTACTACTCCAGGCCATAGACGATACATAACCCATCGGACCAAAACCCCTTTTATTCCATTCACCGAATCTCGTTCCCCCAACCGATAGATAAGCATAAGTTCCCAAAACAGTATTAGGGGGATATTTTCCAGTTTCTAGTCCTGCTGCTGCGGTAACAATTTTAAAGGTGGATGCAGGAGGAAAAGCCCGTAAACCCATGTTTAAAAAAGGATTTCCTTGAGACTGCAACTCTTGCCAAATTTTTGGAGTAATAGGTTTCGAGAAAATATTAGGATCGAAAGTTGGATAGCTAGCCATCGCTAGCACCGCGCCCGTATTAGGATCTAATGCTATAATCGATCCTCTTTGAGTCCCTAGTGCGGTTTCTGCTGCTTTCTGGATATCTGCATCGATAGTTAAAGTCAGATCTTTACCTACTTTTGCCGGTTTCTCTCCTAAAAAGCTTCTAATACGTCCAGCCCCATCAACACCAAGCTTTAATCCACCCCATTCTCCTCTTAGTATAGATTCATAAGACGACTCGACACCCATTTTGCCAGCAACGTCTCCTAGTCGATAGCCCTGGGGTTTTTTCTTGTTTAATTCTTCGCGATCGAGTTCTCCCGTATAGCCGATAATATGTGCTGCCAACTTCCCTTGGGGGTAATGCCGTACCTGACCGATATCTAGCTCGACCCATTTCAATTGAGACTTATATTCTTGTAGGGTGGTAATCTGCTCTGGGGTAAGATTACGGGCAATAGGAATTAGTCTGGGATAGTTGTATCCTGCATCTTCTACTTTCTTTTGAAGCTTTTCTGGCTTTATTTGGAGTATTTGCGCGATTATATCCCGTTTTTTGAACCAATCTTCTTCTTTTTGCGCTTTGGGCCACAGATAAGCTGAATAAGACCGCCGATTAGTTGCCAATATCTTCCCAGTACGATCTAAAATGTTACCTCGTACTGGGGGTTTGGGTACGATACGAATGCGATTATCTTCAGCCTTTTGCTGATTTTGCGCTCCTTGCTGTAGCTGTAAGTAGCTCAAACGCCAGCCAATTCCACCAAACAAAATTAAGGTAATTATGGTGACAATAGGAATTGCCTGTAGGCGATCGCCTACAGTACGATTGGTTGACTCTATCGATTTAGTTTTTAAAATAGAACCCATAAAGGCTATAACAGTAAAGCTATTAAAGTATCGTTATAATTTTTATTTAAGTTGATATCTTTATTGTTCCCAATCTAAACAGTAACCATATCGTCCATCAAAAAGTAGGCACAGTATTTGTTTAGAGTCAAGTTGTAATAGCAAAACTCAAGAAGTTACGAGATACGCTTATGGGTATTATAACTAACGGGCGATTACCTACAGGGTATGCCTGGCGATCGCTTTATATAGCCAGTACGATTTTGATGCCATGCTTACTTAGGTATCTTAGAAAAGTTTTCAAACCAACCCCGTCGCCAGAAAAAGTAAATTAAAAATCCTGCCGTAGTCAGCATCAAAGCCCAACAAAATGGATAACCCCAATACCATTCTAGCTCTGGCATATTAAACGGAGAGACACCAGGATCGAAGTTCATACCGTAGATCCCTGCAATAAAGGTTAGAGGAATAAAGATACTAGAAATTACCGTCAACAACTTCATTACTTCATTCATTTTGTTGCTAATAGCCGAAAGATAAATATCCGTCAGACTCGAAGCTAGTTCGCGATAGGTTTCGATAATGTCGATAATTTGTACTGTGTGGTCGTAACAGTCTCTTAAAAAGACCAGTATTTCTGGGTCGATTACGCTACTACCGTCTCTAATTAGAGTATTTAAAGCATTTCTTTGAGGCCAAATTGCTCTTCGTAAAGCCAGTAATTCTCGTTTGATTTGATATACCTGTGCCAAACTTTGATTGCTAGGATTAAAAATTACTTCGTCTTCTAGATCTTCAATTTTTTCGCCATAGATTTCTAAGACGGGGAAAAAGCCATCAATAATAGCATCCCAAAGAGCATAAGCTAAGTAATCAGCACCCATGTCTCTCATCGAGCCTTTGTTAAATCTAATCCGCCTGCGTACTGGACGCAAGCAATCTTTTTCGGGGTGTTCTTGTACCGTCAAGACATAATTTTTGCCGACCACAATACTTACCTGTTCCAACCAAAAACCCTCACCTGAAGGCTTAGGTACGACCATTTGAGTAATGATTACTAATTGCTCTGGATAATCTTCTATTTTCGGTCTTTGAGGGACGTTAACTATATCTTCTAACACCAGAGGATGTAGCCCGAACACTTTGCCCAATCTCTGTAAGATGTTCTCGCTACCTAAACCTTTTACATCGACCCAAGATACCGAATCAGTCTCCATGTAATTTGCACAGGCTTCTGGAGTAAGATTGCTGATATGATTGGCGCGATCGCTGTTATAGTCGATCAGTACAATATTAGGTATTTCGGCATCGTCTTCAATGTTAAGGGTTCCTGGAATACTTCCTGGTTGTTCGTAAGAATACTCAAATAGATCTTCCTCTTCAGGTATTAACGCTTTTGTCTCAAAATCTAGTTGATGTTCATAACTCATATAACGATGCCAGTTTAAAATTACTTAATTAATTATGACCTAAAAAAAAACACCAGCGAAACACTCGCTGGCTAAATAAATTGTTGTTGTTTAAGTCTGGAAAAAATCTGTAGCTGCGCGTTCCCCAACGAGACAACCTACTAAAATTCTTTGACTAAGAAGAATTGTAACAGAAGATACGCAAATTTTGTAAAAAAATAATAACGGTATTGTCTGTTACTCCGATCTTACGCTAATACGGGGTAACAATTTGTGATCTTAGTCATCAGTCAACAGTCAACAGTCAACAGTCAACAGTCAACAGTAAATCGTGTAGCAGTATATAAAAGCAGGGAATAATAAATAAAGTTAGCAGGGTTGCTAATGCCAATCCAGAAAAGACGACAATACCCAAAGGTTGTAGAAACTCTCCTCCCTGTCCCAATCCTAAAGCTAAAGGAAACATTCCCATTACGGTAGTGATGGTAGTCATGAGAATCGGACGCAATCTTTGGGGGGCTGCCTGTAAAATTGCCGTGGTGCGATCGCATTTTTCTCGATCGCGAATTTGATTGGCTAACTCTACTAAGATAATCGCGTTGTTGACCACAATGCCGACTAACAAAACTGCACCCACGATTACGGTAACGCCGATCGCTGTTTGAGTCAGAAAAAGTCCCCAAATTCCTCCCCCTAATGCTAGAGGCAGGGTAAACATAATTACCAAAGGATCGACGAGAGAATTGTACTGTACCGCCATGACTACAAAAACTAAAAATGCCGCTAAACCACCTAAAACGGCAAAAGCCGATTGAATTTCTTGATTAGTTTGGGCAGCAGCACTCGGTAGACGACTGACTCCTTCTGGCAGGTCGATTTCTTGAAAAATTTGGTCTAATTCAGCTAAGGCTTCGCTGAGATCGGCATCTTCATTAAGGCTGCCCGTAATTAAGAATACCTGTCGCTGATTGATGCGCTGAATTTCCCCTGGGGCTTGTCCCTCTTCAATGCGGGTCACATCTCCTAAACGAACCAAAAGATCGCTATCCTCAATAAATAAGGGAATTTGCGCTATTTGAGAAGGGCGATTAATCGACTCTTCTTCTAACTCGACGCGCACGTCTACTAAACGATTGCCTCGCTGTAGTTGAGTCGGTACAGAACCCGCGATCGCCGTTTCTAAGGTATTGCCAATATCTTGAATGTTTAAGTCGAGATCGGCAGCACGTTCGCGATCGAGCCGTATTTGAATTTCAGGCTGTCTGGGGTCGGCATCGGGGCGAAAGCTAGATAAGGTGGCTCTTTGTTCTAAAACATCTAAAACCTGTCTCCCTGCACGTTCTAAGGTTTGAGAATTTTCTCCCTGAAGCACTATATCGACATCACCCCGTACTGGAGAATTATTTAAAATTAAGCCTCGCACTTGACCAGGACTAATCCGCAAACGGATATCAACTAGGTTGAGCTTGTCGAATTCTGTCGATACTCGCGAAGTATAAGCCTCGACATCTGTATCTGGCTTAAGAGTGATGGTGCTAGAACCCCGTAGGGCATTTTCGCTAGTGTTGCTACCAAACAAAAAGCCCCCTGATGTCGTAAAAACATATTCCGTTTCGGGCTGTGCTAGTAAAATCTCATCTACTTTTGCCATGACTCGGCGATTTATTTCCAAAGGAGTACCAGGAGGGAATTGAGCAAAGAGTCTTGCCTGTCCCGTATTAATTTGAGGCAAAATCTCTTGGGGAACTCGGTCTAAAACTAAAATACTGCTGCCACCCAAAAGTAAAAAGGTTAAGCCAATTGTTAGTAATCTTTTTTGCAAGACCTGTTCGAGTGTGATGCGATAGCGTATGGTAGCAGCTTCAAATTGACGATTGAATGCTTGCAGCAGCCCAAAGCGACTTATAGAACTAGACTTGCGGATCGTCAGTAGACGGGAGGCAAACATTGGTACGACGGTTAAAGCGACTACAACCGAGGCAGCTACGGCAAAACTAACGGTAAGAACCAATTCATTAAACAGCAGCGAAATAAAGCCACCGATAAGCAAAAACGGCAAAACGGCAACCAAATTGGTGCTGGTAGAAGCAACTAAAGCCGACTCTACTTCTTGACTGCTAGAAATCGATCGCGCGATCGATTGACTGGGATTAAGGCGCGATCGCGCATCTTGTCCAGGTGTCATCCCCACACCCACCGCAATATTCTCCAGCATGACAATGGAGTTATCCACTACAATGCCTACTCCTACCGCTAATCCCCCCAGACTAAACACATTGAGAGATAGACCAAACAACTTCATTAAAACAATCGCCGTCAATGCTGCTAAAGGTATTGCCGAGACGACGATCGCCGTTTGACGCAGAGAACCGAGAAACAATAAAACTGCGATCGCTGCTAGCACCGCACCAATTAGACCTGCATTTGTAACATTGCTAATAGCATTGCGAATAAAGATCGATTCGTCTAAGGTAGCCACCAGTTCGAGATCTTCGGGAACTATCCCCGCTTGACGCAATTGTTCGACCCGCTGCTTGACTCCTTCTACCACTTCAATAGTGTTGGCGACTGGCTGCTTTTGAATGCTGATTTTTACCGCAGGCTGTTGGTTGAGAGATACAAAGATTCGCTGGTTGGCTTGTCCGTCGATCACGCGAGCAAAGTCTCGTAGATAAACGCGACGGGGAGGTAAATTATTCTCTGCATCTGCCGAATTGCCCACTTCAAAAGAGAGATCGAGAATTTCTTCTGCATCCTGAAAACGTCCAACTACACGAGTTAGGGGTTCGTCAAACTCTCCTAAAATTCTTCCGCCAGAAATATCCTGATTCGTTTCTTCTAATTCAGTCAGCACATCATTCAACCCCACCCCTAAAGCTTGAAGCCGACTGAGATCGATTAAAACCCTTACTTCTTCTTCTACACCCCCCGAAACGTCTACCACCGCTACCCCTTCAACAACTCCTAGTTCTCTTGCCAATTCTTCATCGGCAAACACGCGCAACTCTAGAGGATCTAAAGACTGAGATCTTAATGCCAGTTCGTAAACGGGTAGCTGAGACGGATCGAATTTAAATAGCCTCGGCGACTCCACCGTATCAGGTAAGCTCGATCTCGCTCGATTAAAAGCAGCAGTAGCATCGTTTAGAGCGCGGTCTATATTTCCTCCTGGTTCAAAATACAGGTCTAAACTTACCCTTCCCTCGCGAGTTTGAGAAAAAATCTGTACCACCCCTTCAGTAGCAGCCAATCCTTCTTCTAATGGTCGTGTCACTTCATCTACTGCAACTTCGGGAGAAACCCCAGGTATGCTGAGTCGTAAACCAATACGGGGATAGGTAATAGAGGGGAGTAAGTCTACCTGAATGTTAAAGAGAGAAAATACGCCGATAACAATTACCGCCAAAGTCAGCATTAGAGTACCGATATGCCGACGAATAGCGATCGCGCTGATACTGAAATTAGAAGAGGATGTTTTCATAGTCATGTTTAGGGGCGTTTCGCGAAACGCCCTTACTTAAGATTCAAGTGATGATGATTCGGAGATAAAGCTGAGGCTGACCGTATCGCCATCTTGTAAATCGCCACTGCTACGCACGACAAATTCTTCTCCTGGTTCTAATCCAGTCATAATTTCTACTTGAGAGTTAGCGCGATCGCCAAGTTTTACCTCGCGGGCTGTAACCGTGACATTTTCTCCCTCTCTCTGAATAATAAATATGGTTGCTGTATCTGATTGAGAAATTTCTTTTGCCCCTGATGCCACCTGCACCGCTGTCTCAGGAACGATAACGCTGTTATCATTCTGCTGACCAAAATCAACCCGCGCCAATAATCCCCTACCAATACGACGATCTGCATTTGGGATAGTCACCTCTACAGGAATCAAACGAGCAGTAGCATCGGCAGCTAAAGAGATTTGCGTTACTTCTCCCGTAAATGTTCGACCTGGAAAAGCATCTAACCGCACCTGCGCCGTTTGTCCTACCCGAACCTCTGCTAGCTCTAATTCGGAAATCTGTACCCGTACCTGGATCTGGCTAAAGTCTCCTAGCTGCAACACCTCATCACCTGGTTGAGCTAAATCTCCTGGTTCTAAAACTCTAGCTAATACCGAACCCGTAACGGGAGAAGTTAAGACTGTAAATGACTTTCTCTGCCTCTGTTGGGCGACCAATGCTTCTTGGGCTGCTACGCGACGCTGGGCTGCTACTACTGCTGCGGAGCGATTGGCTACCTGCTGCTTTGCCGATCGCAGTGCTTGCTCTGCCGTACCGACTGCGGTTCTATCTAATTCTGCTGCTTGCTCGGAAATTGCGCCCTGCTCAAAAAGGAGGCTGGTTCTAGCAGCATCAGACTGTGCCTGTTTCAATTCTAACTCTGCCTGTTCCACCTGGGCGATCGCATCGTTGACATCCGCTTCTAAACTAGCTACTTCCGATTGCAGCGCAGCAACCTCGGCTTCAGCCTCTATTACCGTAGCAGCAGAAATATAATCGTCGATTCTTACTAATACCTGCCCTTGTTCTACGCGATCGCCTACATCTACACTTATATTAAGTATTTGTCCTTCAACCCGCGATCGCAAAGAAACTTCTCGCACGGGAAAAGTCGTACCGACATACTCGATATCTTTTTCCAATGAGCCTCGACGAGCCACTGCTACATCTACAGATACGTTTTGTTGCTGGGGAGAACTAGCATCGCTTTGAGCATCTCCAGAAGGCAATAACCCACAACCCGCTGTAAATAGTAGTCCAGGTATTAATATCGTCCAGTATGGCAACCGAATATGTTTAGCAGCGGAAAATTTGGGTGACATAATTTTTACGAAACTGAAAGCGACGATTCAATTTCGTTGGCATTGAATCAAACTAGATCGAAGTCTATTTTTATAGTATCTCTCGCAAAGACGCAAAGACAAAGACAAAGACATGGCTTTTGTTAATCACGGATATACCTTTTTGCTCAACAAGCTCAACGGGGGGAACCCCCGCAACGCTTCTTGAAGCAGTCGCATAACGAGGGGAACCCTCGAACTGCGCTGCTTCGCTTTTTCGCGCTTCGGATAAGGTTTCATAGGTTTTCCGTTTATGCTCGTGAGAGCGCGTGTCTTGAAATAAATTTAAGACCTTGTGTCGCTCCTACAGGCGATCGAGTACACTTTGACTTCTTCAGTTTAAATTGTCCGTACACAGAGATTAAAAGATTGTCCTCATCAATGATTCGATTGCTATCAAGGTGTTCCATATTGGAAGATTTCGACAAGTACACAAGGTAAAATTTGGGTTATTCCTAGATCATTTAGAGGAGCAGATGCATTAGGAGATAAAGCAGTTTACTATGAATAATTTAATTAAAAAAGTAGGTAGAGTTAAGTCTGTTGATGAAGCATTTATGCTAGAAGAGGTAGGCGCAAATTTAATAAGTTTTTCATTATCAGACAACCTCAAATTCAAGGATGAAAGAGTAGTTACGGAAGAAACAGTTTTATTAATTCAAAAAGTTCTAAACAAAGCTAAAACCTATGGCGAAATTCATATTGATAACTGCGACCCACATGATGTTGTTAAGCTAGCAAAGAAATTAGATCTTGATTACATACAACCTATTGGTCAAGCTGTACCTTCTCAGACTATTAGAGAAACTTTATTTAAAGATAATATTGGAATTATTTACTCAAATATAGAAGTTTCTCATGATGAAGATCCAGCTTGGATTTTAAGTCGTTATCAGAAGAAAAAAAATCTCAACGTTTCTTTTTTTCAGCTTGATTTGCTTCCAGAATATCAAGATTCTTGGCTTTTTTTAACCAATAAATCTCCTCAATACCCCGAAGAAATACAAATAGAAGATATAAGAGAGTTGGGAATCAAAAATCCATTATTACTTACTCTGAATTTCAATCCAGACAATATTTTTAATATCTTTAATAGAATTGCCTCTATCAGAGGAATAGCTCTTGAAATAGAAAATAATCCGACACGAGATGATTTTCACTATTTTAGTTTTTTTGAGGTTACAGAGATATGTATAAAATTACAAGCCTAAAATATTACATCAGATGCATAATTTTTAAATTCTAAACATTTGGTTTAAAACTACTTCTTACTTCTTACTTCTTACTTCTTACTTTCCTCAATCGCTTTTTTAGCTACTTGAGGTCTACCCCAAATTACGGTTTCTTGTTTGTAAATGACCATTCCAGGTTTAGCACCTTTGGGCTTGTAAACGTGCTTCGGTTCGGTATAAATCACTGGTACTTGTTCGCTTTCGCGGGCTTGACTATAGTAGGCTGCAAGATCGGCAGTGAACTGAAGATCTGCTTCGCTAGGGACTGCACCAGGATCGAGACGCAGCAAGATATGACTACCAGGAATTTCTTGAGTATGAAACCACAGGTCGTATTCTACAGCAGTCCGAAAAGTTAGGATGTCGTTCTGACGGTTGTTACGCCCTACCCAGATTTCGTATCCTGAAGGCGCACTATAGCGATAGGGTTGAGAATCTCGATCTACTTTGTCGGTTTCTTGGCGTTCGGCTTCTAGATAACCCTGCTGAATTAGTTCTTCTTTAATTTCCTCTAGGGCTTGTAAATCTTCTGCGCTACCAGATTGCTTTTGATTCTCTAGCTGATTTAGAGATGTCTGTACCTGAGATAGATAATTTATTTCGGCATCTACTTCTTTTAACAAGGGTACAACCGCATCTTTGGCTCTTTTAAGCTTCTGACTCTGTTTGTAAACCGCCTGAGCATTTTGGGCTGCGTTTTTTTCGGGATTAAGCTTAATCTTAACTGGTTCGCCCGTCTCAAAGTCTTTAAGAGTAATTGACTTCATTCCAGGCTGTAGTTCGTGGAGATGCGCCATTAATAGATCGCCCTGTTGACGATAGCTTTCGGCATCCGCAGATTGTTCTAAACGAGTACGAAAAGCATCCGCCTTGACGTTGAGTTTTTTTAGTAGGTTAGTTAGTTTTTGGTTTAGCTGATGGTATAGCTGTTTAAACTGCTGTCGATTTAACTCTTCGGTGTAGTAGCGGTTGAGTAAAGTTTGTACGCGATCTGCCGACTCGGTTTTATTCCACCCTAAAACTGTGTAGCCGTTATCCAACCAGCCTGGATCGAACTGCTTTTGTTCTAAAACTATCAACCACTTTTGCCAATAACTAAATAATTCTCGCCAATGTTCTGTTAGCAGGGTGTCAGTTTTTTGTTGGGGAGATAAACCCGCTGCGATCGCAATTTCCTCAGCTACCCTCGGACTCAAGCCACGATATGACTTAAGTAACTGTCGTTTAAGCTGTCCTGGAACTAGACTAACTCTTTCTTGCCATTGTTCAAAAGATTCTTCTAACTTGGGAGTAGTACCCGTCAAGGCTGGAGGAACTTCATAATGCTGTCCAGTTTGGATCGGGCGTACACTAGATTGAGCCGAACTAATCTGACGGGCGGGGGTAATAATTTGCTGTTCGGCATCGGTCAAAATTACGTTACTATATTTACCCATAATTTCTACATACAGATGCCATAGAGGTTCTTCTCCTGGGCGTTGGGCGAACTGTAAATCTAAGACTCGTTCCCAAGGTGCGATCGCTTTAATTCCCGTCAAAGCCAATCCTTTGAGTTGATGACGCAACTGATCGCTAAAGGTAAAAGTATCCTTGATGCGGGGCGGTGGATCGCCAATATTGATGCGGGCTGCTTCGGGATGCCAACAGATTGTCAACCAGGGTTTAGCTTTGAGGGTGCGTAGAGCTAAGGAAATAGTAAAGCGATCGCGTTGGTAAACCTGTTCTATACGAGAAGGAATCCAGTCTCTACTCAGTTCTTCACGACTTGCCATTAACGTAGTGTAATCGACTGGTTGCATAATTGTAAAAAAGAATAAAAATTAAAGTTAATAATTAAATTATTGTAATTCTGGCTACGAGAGGTTTTGAGGTACGGTTAAAGCGAAACTTTCTTTCAATATCATCATCTATCTAGTTTTTTGCTTGAAAATCAAGTTTTTAAACTATAGTATTAAAACAATATTTTATAAATTTTACTTGGCGATCGATTAACCAAAAAGTCTTAAATAAATAATTATGGATATTCAATTAATCAATATTGGCTTTGGTAATATTGTTTCCGCTAATCGTATTATTGCTATTATCAGCCCAGAATCTGCACCTATTAAAAGAATTATTACCGAAGCAAGAGAAAAAAGTCTTTTGATCGATGCAACCTATGGTCGTCGTACTCGTGCGGTAATTATCACCGATTCTTCTCACGTAGTACTCTCAGCTATACAGCCAGAAACCGTAGCTCACCGTTTTGTGGTAAATAAAGACGGTAAAGAATCTTAGCCAGATCCAATCGTTATTAATGCTAACCCAACAGCCAGGTAAACTCATTGTTATTACAGGACCTAGCGGTGTCGGAAAAGGTACTCTTGTCAAGCTGCTTTTACAACGTCATCCGCAGCTACGAGTATCTACTTCGGCTACCACTAGACAACCTCGTTTAGGCGAACGACACGGGGTTGATTATTTTTTTCTGAGTAAAGAAGATTTCGAGACGGCAATTCACAACCAAGAACTTTTAGAATGGGCAGAATATGCGGGAAACTATTACGGTACGCCTAAAGCTGGAGTAATCGAGCAGATTGAGGCAGGAAACTATATTTTATTGGAAATCGAACTGGCTGGGGCGCGGGCGATCGCCAATATTTTCCCCGAAGCGATCCGCATTTTTATTATGCCTCCTTCAATCGAAGAACTAGAGCAAAGAATTAGAACTAGAGGTACTAATACAGAAGAATCTATTAAGAGGCGGTTAGAGATTGCCCGAAGAGAAATTGCTGCAAGTGATGAATTCGACTTGAAAATTGTTAATGATGATTTGGAGCGTGCGATCGCTCAATTAGAAGACGCTATTTTTGAACAGCATTAAAATTCCCATGGTTATACATAAAGAGCGATCGCCCAGTTAGAAACCGCTATTTTTTCTATTTATATGAAATCTAAGAAAGAATGCTACATATAAACTTATGGAAAAGCTTCTAAAGCTAATAGCTAAAAGCTAAGAGCTAAGAGCTAAAAACCGAATCACTTGTAGCAAACATTTACGTATTTCAAGTTAGTTAGTAATTTCCACCCCTATTTCATCCTTCATCCCTTATCCTTCATCCCTTAAAATAGCTACAATCAAATACAACATAGATTGAGTATAGCTGCATGATTCCAACCGTTATTGAAAGTTCGGGGCGTGGCGATCGCGCCTTTGATATTTATTCTCGTTTATTGCGAGAGAGAATTGTATTTTTAGGACAGCAAGTTACTGACGAAATTGCTAATTTAGTTGTCGCTCAACTGCTGTTTTTAGAAGCAGAAGATCCCGAAAAAGATATTTATCTTTACATCAACTCCCCTGGTGGTTCGGTATCCGCTGGTATGGGTATGTTTGACACCATGAATCAAATCCGCCCCGATGTTTGTACCATCTGCATCGGCTTGGCTGCTTCGATGGGTGCATTCTTACTAAGTGCGGGTCAAAAAGGTAAGCGCATGAGTTTACCCAACTCCCGTATCATGATCCACCAGCCTTTAGGTGGCGCACAGGGACAGGCGACTGATATTGAAATTCAGGCAAAAGAGATTTTGTATCTCAAGCAGAAGCTAAACGGACATTTGGCAGATCATACAGGACAGCCTCTGTCCAAAATTGAAGAAGATACCGAACGTGACTTCTTTATGTCTGCTGAAGAATCAAAAGAATACGGTCTGATCGATCGCGTTATTTCTCGTCGTCCTTCGGCTGTTAATCCTCCCGAAGCAGTAGAAGCATAAATAGATAGGCGTTGCATCATGATGGGATGGTGAAGGCTGACGGGGGGACTTGGGGACTTGGGGACTTGGGGACTTGGGGACTTGGGGACAAGGAGACGCTTGAGAACCTTCGGTTTTACCAACATATCCTCTCCCCGTCTCCTTGTCTCCCCATCTCCCTATCTCCTGAAAAGATTGTTCTTTTTTGTGATTCATATTACATGACGGTATTTCTAAGACTACATCGCTTTTTATTCGGTAGATGTTCCCGCCTCAACTGTAGTTGGTTGACGATAGGTATGTAGAACCTGAAAAAACTTATCAAAATCAAAACTTCTAGGATCGAATCTATTACCCGAACGATCTACATCTTCGTGGGTAGTAATGCGATCGTCTGGGATACTGCTCAAAGCTAATAGCCAGGCTAAAGACTTATACTGGCTATCGGTATAACCGCTATGCTGGCTTTGTTGGTTATATCCGTCTGGTGGGGTTTCTAAAGATATATGGTAGGCAAAGTTATTTACCGACGAGGGTAAATTAGAATTGGTCTTTACTGTTTCTAATCCTTGAGAACTCGCAAATACTGAATTACCCGCCCCAAAAGCCCTTTTTTCTGAAGGAACGAGATAAACAATCGTTCCATCGAGGGCAATTAAAGCATGATAACTAACCTGATGGCTGTCATGATAGTGAGGTGTCGTAAAAGTGTTAATCGCACTCGTGAGAGAATTAGTAGTTTCGTGAAGTACGACAATAGGTGAGTTATTTAAAGTATTACCATTGACATCAGTACTATAGCGATCGCCGTAGTTACTAGGATCGATTTTTGCCTGAAAGTATTTGGGCTGGTATTGTTCAAAAGCCTGGGTGGTTTTATAGGTATTGGTATTCGTAATGGCAGGAGCTTTTAAAACTGCTTTTGCTTCGGTTTTTGTGGGCAATTTAGCTACTTCTGGTTCTGGTTCGGGTGATTCGATTTTTTCTGACGGTATTGGTAAAACTACTTCTGGAGTTCGAGCATTATTAGGCAGATCCAAATTACCAGATCGAGCGTTGATGCCAATAACAATAGAAATAATTGCCGAAATAAGAATAATTATAAATTGACTTACTATACGTGAATTCAACATAGATTTTACGATCGCATTCCTTACAATTATTGCTAATCTATTTGTAACTCGAACAGATTTCCAAGGCACTTTAAAGAGATGCGGTGCAATAAAATTGCTATTGTTTGGTTTGTAAAGCTTTTAGCTCTTAGCTTTTAGCCATAATTCACTTTTTCTGCTTATTTTTCGGCGGGGTACGGTGTTCGCCAAAATATTTCTCACTGCGATATCGTAGCCAAATTCTCAACTGTTGGGGAATTTGCTCTTTTTGTTCTTTGGTTAGAGTGTTGTATAGCGCGATCGCCTTTTCTCTCTCTCCCCGACAAGCAGCATTATTATGGGCATCCCAATAGCTTCGTGCGACTCTAATCCGCCGACACACTTCTTTAACTAACTCTTTTCCTTTTAATTCCTTGTTTTTCTTCTTTTTAGCAACCATTGATAATCTGATATTTCGATTTTAACGATTTGATGAGGTAGAAAATAAAAAGCGAGAGTAGAAGTAATATGTATATATTTATTATACAAACTAACTATAAGAGAAATAAAAATGAGAACTCCCTTAGCACTACCAATTCAAATACCCGTTGCCAAACTCGAAGACTTTTGTAGGCAAAATAATATTAATAAATTATCATTATTTGGTTCAGTATTAAGAGATGATTTTACATCCCAAAGTGATGTAGATCTGTTAGTAGAGTTTTCAGAGGGAAAAACACCAGGGCTAGCAATTATAGATCTACAAGATGAATTATCACAAATGTTAGGGCGAGAAGTGGATTTAAGAACAGTAGCAGAATTAAGCCGTTTTTTTCGAGATAGAGTATTAAGTGAAGCAGTAGCGATCTATGTCAAAGATTGATGATTTAACTCGGCTAAAACACATGAGAGAAGCAATAGTTGAAGCTATAGGGTTTGTTGAAGGTCGTTGTCGTCAAGATTTAGAAACAGAGCGAATGTTGTCTTTAGCACTAGTAAGGCTAATTGAAATTATTGGTGAAGCAGCAAATAATATTTCTCTTGAAAAGCAAAATCAGTATTCAGAAATACCTTGGCGAAAGATGGTAGGAATGAGAAATCGCTTGAGTCATGCGTATTTCGAGGTAGATTTAGATATAGTGTGGCAAGTAGTGATTCAGGATTTACCAAAGATATTGCCTCAAATCGAAACTGCGATATCAGAATTAGAAGAAGTCTAAGAGAAACTAAAAGCTTTGTATCTTCAGAAAATTTTCATCTTTTATCTATTCCCTAACCGACTTTACTTAACGCAGCACTAATCACTAAAGAATCTGCACCTGGTAGACAGGCATTCTCAGTAATGTAGCGTTTCCATTTCTTTGTTCCTGGTTGTTCGGCAAATAGCTGTAGCAGATGACGGCTAATAGAATTTAATCTCGTTCCTCTGTTCGTCCAGTAGTCAATGTAAGGCAACATAGCCTCTACTATTTCCTGTCGCGATCGCACGGTTACATTTTCGCCAAAGATATCTCGATCCGCCGTAGCAAAAATATAGGGGCGGTCGTATGCAGCCCGTCCAACCATTACCGCATCTACAGAGTTTAAATGAGTTTTAATCTGTTCTAAAGTTTTAATACCGCCGTTAATTTCAATAAATAGGTGGGGGAAATCCTGTTTGAGACGATAGACATCTTCGTAACGCAACGGAGGAACATCGCGATTTTCTTTGGGACTCAAGCCCTGTAGCCAAGCTTTACGAGCGTGGACGCTAAAGTTTGTACAGCCAGCTTCTGAGACGATACGAACAAAATTTACCAGATCCTCATAGCGATCGCATTCATCCACCCCAATACGATGCTTTACCGTCACGGGAATCTCAACCGCCTGCTGCATCGCTGCTACTGCTTCGGCTACTAGTTCAGGTTGGGTCATTAAACAAGCCCCAAAGTTACCGCTTTGCACTCTAGGACTCGGACAGCCAATATTGAGATTAACTGCGTCGTAACCCCAATTTTCGCCGATTTTGGCACATTCTGCTAGTTCCCTTGGATTATCTCCACCCAGTTGCAGCACGAGAGGTTTTTCTTCTGCTGAGAAGTCTAATAGTTTGTGGCGATCGCCGTGAATAACTGCCTGAGAAGTAATCATCTCTGTATATAGTAGAACTCGTTTACTAATCTGACGCATAAAATAGCGATAATGACGATCTGTACGATCCATCATTGGTGCAATACTTAAAGGAAGATTTATTTTAGTTCGATTAGTTGAATTACTATTCATCGTGCGATCGTTTCAATTAAATAGCCTGTCGTTGGCGAAAATTTGTTGAGTGGAAATGTTATTAGGATCATCAATTTGCTACGGGGTAGACGCTATAATTGCGCTGTTCGGAGTAATTTATCTAACTCGCGCTCAGTTTATGTCCTACCATAGCCTAACATTAGCCAAACCCCTTAAGTCGAACCAAATACCTAGTAATAATTACTGTTGAGGTGTTGAGGTGTTGAGGTGTTTGAGAGCTTGGTGGGTTTTTTTTTGCTCTATAGTTTAGATTTCGTTACATAATTAAGAGCAGTAGCTTATATGCCTGAGTCAGACAAGATAGATTGACAATTTCTATTTATTGCTATCGATCGCCCAAAATTTTGCCCTGTCGATAAAGCTTGATAAACTACTTAAGCTGAAGTATATAAAAGAACCAAGATAATGATAAATAGTTTTTTTGATGATTCACTAGACAAAAGGAGCATTAAAAAACGAATCCGCAGTTTGAGTAAAGCCAAAATTGGTTTTTATAGCGTCGGTCTATATCCTGCTTCCCTTGCTTACAATTCAGCCATGCAAAAAAGCGAGAAATCTCTTTTGCTCGCTCCTCGTCCTGGTAGAGAGCTAATGGGAGCATTTTCTGATGATGAAATTAGAGGCATGGACCCCAGGCACGTTGTCAAAATGGAACGGATGGCAAGCCACAAAGAAGATGATGAAACAGTTGCCAATGATTTAGAATATCTAATTGCTAAATGCGATTTAGTACTTTTAACTGCTAATAGTAAATATATCGAACAAGATCTGATTGAAGCCTGTAAAATCAAAGAAAAAATTAACCGTCAAAATGTAGTTTTAGCCTGTCTGGCTGGTTCTTTTAACCATGATAAGGACACAAATAATTCATACGTGCTATGTGAAAAAAATCCTAATTTAGCTTTCTTTTCGGGTTTCCATCGCCATGGGGCATTACGCGCACCTGTTGATAGCTTTACGGCTAACTTTTGTCATCCTAATGCACTAACCGCCTTGATAGGCGCAGAAATACTCAACCAGCTTTCCCCTAATATTCAGGTTTCTCCAGGCATTCATAATGTTGAGGCGCAATATATTAAAGCTGCCAAAAATATGGCATCGATCTTTGCTGGTTTCGGATATGAATATCATCGTAAAAACACAGGGATGCTACCAACGTTATTAACGTTATTGCTCAATCAATGCCTCGACCAAGCAGCGACAGTTTCTATGTATAGGCGCGATCGCTTAAAACTTTATAATAGTCAACCTATAGCTTTAACACAGCTAGGCTATGCAGTACCGAGAATCGAAGCAACTTTAAATAAAGGTGGCTTTACTGAGAAAGTGCGAGATCATACCTTTTCACAGTTAACCGCGATCGTTGCCGATGTTCGAGGTAGTATGATGCTTCCCGTATCGGGTAAACCAACGAGGAATTTTCAGGCTGGACAAGCACTAGCAAATGGAATGTTAGCAAATGGTCGCTGTCCGATTACTGTTGAAGAATTGGAACATTGGTGCGAGGGTGCTGGTTTGAACAAAGGTTCTTTAGAAGGTTTAAAAGCCTTGAGATATTGGCTACAGATTGAAGAGAAATATTCGATTCAAGGTCATGATGCTTCAATGGTTAATTTACTTTATAAAGGGATATATGGTACTGAAGCAGAAAAAAGCGTGGCATTTGAAGTAATGACCGAAAGCCGAGAATTATCAAACTACTGTCAAGAATCAGTCAGACATAGCCATAGTCGAAGATATGCAGATGCACTAAACAATATGGAAAATGACGACGCTTTAGAACTGATTTCCAACGCTGTAATTGCCGAAAATGCTAAAAGAGCTATTTTTGATGACGATAGTGGTGAAGACAGAGAAGTTAGACCAGAAGATCCGGCCTATTTACAGGTTATGGATTGTATCGAACAAGCTTCGTAGAACACCTCAACGATTGAGTATTAAAGTTGATAAATGATAAATGCTAAATGTACTAAAACCAATCTTCGTTTGAAGAGTCAGAATTTTTGGATTTAAAACCAAAGCTTTCTATTTCATCATCAGTTTGAACGTCAGGTTGTTTATCGCTATCGATTGGACTAGACCAATCGGCAAAGTTGTTAATTAATTCTTGAGAAGCGATCGCCAATGACGCAGCCTGCTGAAGAGTAAGATCGAGATCTTCTTTGGCACGGTGGGAAATTTTTTGAGAAAGAGTAGATTGCGGTTGAGGTCTATTTTTTAAGGGTGGCGGAGTGCTAGCGGTCGTCGTGATTCGATTTTTTACTTCAAACTCAGTAAGAGTTGCGATCGTTTGATTGAGAAAAGGACTGTTAACTAATGCCTTTCCTTTAATATTTAAACAAGTAGAAGTCGGTTGGGGACACCTAGCCGATCCCCGCCAAAGCAAATTGTTGTGTTGGTTACTGCTTGGGGATAGATAGGTTCGATCTGGGTCTTTTGAGTAAGTATTTAATCGAGGCAACTCTGAAGGGTTAGATATTGATTCGGTAAATTCTAAAGGTTGATAGTGGCTTTTAGAAGGTCTTGTGCGATCGCGTTCGTAGTTTTTAACCCACCAAACTTTGACAATTTCACGACAGAGAGTTCCGAAGCGATGGAGATCTGTATAGGCCGGAAAATTTTGGATAGCGAGATCGCCATCTAATTTTGTTACATAACCGACAAAAGTGTACAGGGGTCTACCCCGATCGTCTTTAGCGATCTCCTCTTTAGGATATTTGCTCGAATGACCAGCTAAATCTCGCACCATACAGGTAACACCAGCAACACAGTGAGAATCGTTTTTAAATAGCGACCAGCGAGGATGGTCAGCAAGATTTCGAGCCTGAGAAGTAGAGGCTAAAATATGTTCTAATGCCCAATCAGTATCTTGTTTGGTAAAATCATCGGGAACGGTGATAAAGCGAAAATCTAGATGATAGCTTCGTCCATATACAATTGCTGCCCACTGTCTTTTAGACATCTGCCGTCACCTCTGCGCCGTTAAAATACAGAGATACTTGCTGTAGTTCTTTTGAGAGCAACTTCATGTTTTCTTCTATAGCAGTAATTTCAGTATTGCAGGTTTGCAGTTGAGCATTTTTCTCCTGTAGCTGCGAATTTTTTAATAATTGCATTAAAGGATTGCTTTGTTTAATTGCTTCAATAGCTAGGGCAGTGCGATCGCGCTGATTTTTGAGCTTTAAACCATAGGCTCTTAACTGTGAATAGACGGCAAAAACGACTGGCAGATGAACATTCACAGGAGCAATACTAGCATTGTCAGAATCCTCACACAGTTCCTTGCCCAAGCTAACGGGGCAAATCATTACCAGCCAGCCTGAATTGGGAGTAAACAACGCCTGAAACAGTCTTTTAACATCGGCAATAATATCGTCTTTATCTCGATGATGGCAGAGGTCGTATTTGGTAATTACAATAGCCACAGGAAAAGGTTTTTGCGGGTTGGGGTTTTTGTTGACTCCGATGTATTGCTGGATAAACTGATTCTGGCGATCGCTTTTTATCTCCCGCACGGTAGTCGGGTTAATTGGCTCTACCAAATGTTCGCCAGAAATACATAAAAACAGACATTCCGATTCGGTCAAATATTGAACCAAGTCGGCTACATCTTGTTCGGTCGAGCGATCGCTCAATGCCAGACCCCGATAGTCTAGCCATTGAAACCCCATTAGAGGACGAAAACCATAGCTAAAGTCAAAGCCATAATATTCCATCGCAGCAGCGTTAGGAGTCGGCCAGCGATCTTCTCCCCTTATTAAAATTAGCTTTTCCCATCTTTGAGTCAGATCTAGATCCAAGTCCATATCTTTAGCAGCTAGGGTAAACCCTTGAATCCCTGTCTGCATTACGGCATACATTCCCAACAAATAACTGGTTTTTCCCGCCCCAGTAGTGCCTAACATGGTAATTTTTATTTCTTCGAGCTTCATATTTAAAACCATTTGTTTCGATTGGGAGGACATTGTTTGCCCGAACTAGCTTCGCAGGTTCCGAAAGCATTCCAAGCATTGGGTACTGAACGGTAAAAATTATCTGACGCGCACCCTAACTTGCCAGCATCAAGAAGTAAGTCGAGAAACTCCCGAACCGATTGCAGCCGTTTTGTAACATCCATTTCCATCGCACAGGCGATCGCTTCACTGACATGAGAACTAATCTCTGGAGCAATTTCTTTAACTGTCTTTAGTTCTACTCCTGCTGCCCTTTCAATAGCAGATACGGGAGCTTCCCCCGTTAGCAAATGGTACAGAGTAGAGCCTAAAGCGTAAATATCGGTAAATGCGCCGTTTTTTAATGCCCGTCCATATTGTTCTAGGGGCGCGTAACCAGGAGTTAAGGTGGTGGTGTATCGGGCGGTATTAGCGGTGAAATCACGAGCTGCACCAAAATCAATCAATACCACCCGCCCATCATCCGCCAGCATAATATTATCTGGCTTGATATCTCGATGTAGAAATTGAGAGAAGTGGAGAATTTCTAGGGCTTTGGCAACTTTAGCAATCAGTTTTAGGGATCGAGCCTGATTTAACTTACCCTGACGTTTTAACAACTCTCCCAGGGTTTTACCTTGAAGATACTCCATCACCATATATGCCGTGTTGTTTTCTTCAAAATAGTAAAAAACTTGGACAATTCCAGGATGATTAAACTGACCTAAAGTCTGACCTTCGAGTAAAAACTTTTGTTTGGCACTGCTGTAAGTATCATAGTTCCAGCGACCCGCTGAAACAACTGTCGAACCCTCTCGCCAACAACCTTCTGGGAAAAATTCTTTAACCGCCACGGCACGATTTAATCTGGTGTCTATCCCTTGGTAAGTAATACCAAAACCACCTTGACCGAGAGGTTTAGAAATGCGATACTCCCCACTCGCCAAGCAAGCACCAGGACTTAGCACTCCATTGACCCTGGAAAATACACCCATGAAATAAAGCTCCTTAACAACGCCCGTCCAATTCTCCGTGCATACAACGTTTATATTTAAACTCGGTATTCTATATACTAATCTCTATTCAGTTAGTTTCTCGATCGGTTCAAATTGATATAAACATCTATTAAACTTCTCTAATTAAACCAGAATGCGATAGCTCGTGGAGAAGGCTATAGTGATGAAGTTGTGGTTCACCCGAAAGTAGTTGTCGATTGAAAATAGATCGATTGCGCTTCAATTTAAGCAGCAAGGTATTCTAATTGTGAATGGTATGTTATGGCAAAACTTACAAACACTGGGGAGGATATGATAGAGAACTTGAACACAATAGATCGATTTACCGCTCTTGCGCTCGTTGCCAAGCAATTTAAACCAGACATTCCGATGCGGGCAATCGAAAGTTACGGTAGTGGTAATATCAACAGTACCTATTTAGTTACCCTCGATCGCCAACCGCCATTTATCTTACAGCGTCTCAATACTCAGGTATTTTGTCAGCCAGAATTAGTAATGGACAATATTTGTATCTTGTCTAATCATGTTCGGCAAAAATTAAACCAGTCTAATATATATCGGGATCGTCGCTGGCAGATTCCCCAGGTTTTGTTTACCACCCAACAGCAAAACCATTACGTAGCCGAAGATGGTTCTTTTTGGCGTGCTATGACCTTTATCGACAATTCGCAATCTTTCGATACGATCCAAGACAGCAAACATGGACAAGAGATCGGCTATGGCTTGGGTATGTTTCATCGTTCGATCGACGAGCTACCAGCAACGCAACTATCAGATACTCTCAAAGGATTTCATATTACTCCTAATTATTTAGAGCATTACCACGATGTAATTACAGCCAAAGCGATCGAATCTTCTGCTGAGGTGGATTATTGCCTTAAGTTTGTTAGCGATCGCCCCGAACTCCCCCATATTTTAGAAAACGCCAAAGCATCAGGAGAACTAAAGCTAAGAACCATTCACGGCGATCCCAAAATTAATAATATTATGATCGACTGCTCTACAGAAAAAGCCGTAGCCATGATCGATCTAGATACGGTCAAGCCAGGCTTGATTCACTACGATATTGGTGATTGTTTGCGATCTGGCTGTAATATTTTGGGTGAGGAAACTGAACACTGGGAACAGGTGCGTTTTGAACCAGAACTAGCTCGATCCATTCTTAAGGGCTATTTAGAAATTGCGCGGGATTTTTTGACGGAGAATGATTACAACTATATTTACGCTTCAATTCGCTTATTATCTTTTGAATTGGGCTTGAGATTTTTTACAGATTACCTAGAAGGCAATACATACTTCAACGTCAAACATCCAAAACACAATTTGGCTAGAGCTTTAGTGCAGTTTAAACTAACTCAAAGTATCGAGGAACAACAAACCGCGATCGAGCAAACGATTAACGATCTAATATGACCGAATTTTCTTTAATTCCTTTTGACTCAGATACTGCTCGGGCGATCGCTATTGACGGGGAGATCGAACGCGATCGCGATCGGCTTAGAATTAAATACAGGCTAAAAGGAGCGTCGCAAGTTGTTGTTCCAAAAAAGAGCCTGCCAACTCGTCAACACGATCTCTGGGAACATACTTGTTTTGAATTTTTTCTAGGTCTTAAAAACTCGAATATATATTGGGAGTTTAATCTTTCTCCTGCTAAACATTGGAATGTTTTTCGCTTTTCCAACTATCGACAGGATATAGCCGAAGAGATGGCTTTTAATACTTTGCCTTTTGAAGTATTTTTACAAGATAATTCTCTGCTGCTAAATTTAGAAGTAAACCTGAATAAAATTATTTCCGAATCAGAATTAGAAGTTGGCATTACTACCGTAGTTGAAGACAAGCAACAGCAGCTTAGTTACTGGGCGTTAACTCATCCTGCAAAAGAAGCAGATTTTCATCATAGGGATAGTTTTACAATCGAACTATGAGTCTTTTTTGATTCAAATAAGTAGCTCTACCTTATTAAACATCAAATAAATTATGTTTGTAGTGCAGCGCACGGTTAAACCGCATCGAGACATTCGCGCAGATCGTCGTCGAAGACGACTGGTAAGGCTTTGCCTTACGCGCTTTAGCCATTGCGAAAGATAGACTTTACCTCATAGATCCTAAAGGGTCAACTACAAACTTTATTCAAGTGAAGGTACTTAGTAGAAATAAACAATAGTGTCATAAGTTGTCACGAGTTTTGTCGCTTTGAATTAAAACAGTAACAATGTCGATTTGTATTACCAGTAGAGAGCAGTAATTCTTTTTCGGTTAAAGTTTTAAGATCTCGTTGTAGAGTTCTTCGAGAGATATTAGGAAACATCGCTTCGCAGTTCTCAATCGTAACTTTCAGATGAGCGATCGCACGGTTTAAAATCAGGCTCTGACGATGATTGAGCTGATGTAGTTTTGTCAGTTTGTCCGTTAATGAATAGGAATTATTCGCGATTGCGAAGCTAGCCGAAGGCATCGCCTCATCGCCAGTATCGACTTCTAGATAAGCTGATACAGCAACTAAATATTTAATATCGTTTATAGCAATTCTTGAAATCATACGGTACGATTGCCGTTACCCGTTACCCGTTACCCGTTACCCGTTACCCGTTACCCCTTCCGTTGCCTGTGTGTACCTCATCAATACAAAAAACGCTATATGTGTAATTACAAAGTGAAAAAAGACAAACTAACAATACAATGTTTTGCTTTTTCTTAGTTTTATTTGTCTGTTATTCGGGGGTCTTTAGTCAACCGATAAAAAATTCTAAACAATCCTGATACAGTATTCGACAGTATTTTAATGGGAAAAAACTAAAATGACGTTTGCTAAAGAACCGAGTTTTGATTTTAGTTTAGTTGAAGATGGAATTGAAACAACATTCAGCTTTGAAGATGTAGGAAATGTTCCAGGGATATTGAATGAAGTTGGGGATAGTAGTAGCTATGAAGCTATTTTATTTAATGAAGCTGGAGAATCAGTAGGTACTTCCTTGGTTGAAATTGAACAGTTTCAACAGCTAACGGATGGAGCTTCTATCGTTGAAATTGAGAATATTTACGACTTTGGTGAGGGAAACACGATTACTGTAGCAGGGGAACTAAATTTAGAAGAATTTCGAGCCTTACAGCCGGCTGAAGTAGAAATTGTCAGTGGTGAAGGTATTTTTGATGGTGCTGAGGGTAACGCTACGCTAGCTCAAGCAGAGCTTGATGTATTAGATGTGATTGAAATCGATCTGTCTTTAGCTGCTTCGGGATCATTTCTCAGTTTTACAGAAGAAATAATACCATCTAGTGTCGAAATAATTGATGTAGATGGCATCGATGGTGTTACTACTATCGGTGAAGGCCCCATATTTGAGGTAAATTGGTACGCACCCGATACTGACTTATCTGATGCTGAACCCGATACAGTATTAGCAACTAAAACTGCTGCTTATACCGTAATCGCTCAGTTAGGTAACGGCGAGTTAATTGGTGAGATTGAAGAAACTATTCAATTCGTAGATGGTCCGTTTTTGGGCGATGAGATTACCACGAAAGGATTACTAAAAGCAGGATTTACTCCTCGGGGCGGAACTACTATCTTGCCGATTGTTAGTGGTACTGGTAATTTTCAAAACCTTAATGGGGTCGAAACTATTACGGGGCGTGGTCCTTCAATGCCTGGGATCTTGGATATAAACCTGTCTTTACTTACAGAAATCGCTGGTACTGATGGTGACGATAATCTTCGAGGTCACAGAGCGGACGAGTTTATTAGTGGTAAAGACGGTAACGATACTATTGAAGGCGGACAAGGTAACGACATCCTAAATGGCGATCGCGGTGGAGATTTAATTCGTGGTGGTGGTGGCGATGACATTTTAGCAGGCGATCGAGTAGACCATTTCTTGAACGGCGCGTTGCGCCAACGTCCCGAAGGGACTTTGCACCCTTCGGGTGCTGTGTCGCTCATGGGGGAAACCCCCAAGACCGCGCTGCATCGCTTTGATGATAATAGTACAAACGAACTAAAAGGGGATAACGGTAACGACACTTTGCGCGGTGGCGATAAAGCCGATTCGATCGATGGTGGTAATGGAGACGATCTGCTGTTTGGTAAAGGTGGTGACGATCTGATAAAAGGTGGCAATGGTTTCGATCTACTCAATGGCGGTTTGGGAGATGATACGTTAGAGGGTCAAGGTGGAATTGATGTAGCTGATTATTCAGATTTGCACTTCGATGGTATTTCGGCTTCAATAGCAGGTGTTGATGTTAATCTAGAGCAAAATAAAGCTCGACACTCAAGCACTGACAATCCTTTACATTCGACTGATACTGTGGATAAGATTGAAAACGTCATCGGTACTAGTCGCAACGATCGCTTTATTGGCGACAGTCAAAATAATGTTTTTTACGGTTTGTCTGAAATTGCTAAAGACGATTGCCAGACAGAATTTAAAGCTTTCAATGGAGATACTTATCACGTTACTGGGGATGTTGTCGAGTACGATGGCAAGCTTTCGGAGTTTAGCTTTGGCGTATCTGGTTCGCCATTTGTCGGGTTAACTGTTACTAAAGATAACATCGGAACGGATACCCTAATTGATGTCGAGTTTCTCAAATTTGACGATACTTTAGTTGCGATCGATGACTTCTTTTCTGTTGCGACTTTTGAGGAGTTTGTGACGAGTGTTGAGGGAGAATTTCCAACCCCTGACGGTTTTACATCAGAATTATTTATTCCTGGTGAAGATACCTTGGTCGCAACGAAAGAAGCTAGCTTTACCCCAGGAGAAGGTGATGGCATTGTTACTGAAACAATTACCTTTGTAGAAGACGGAAGCCAACTTATTTTATCACAAGAATTACCCCCTCAACGTATCTTTCCCCTTCAAATAGAAATTGTCAGCGGTACGGGTAGGTTTGAGGAAACCATCGGTTTTGAAGAATTCACTGCCACTTCTCCAATTCCCCAACCTGGAGATGGTATATCGGATAGTTCTAGCACTATTGTCACCTTAAACGAATTTTGATAGCTTGTTAGCCCAATTGAATCATATAAAAGCGATCTGCAAGATAAACTTGCAGATCCTTTACTATCTTTTTCTTTTGTAGGTGAAGTTTATACTCGGTTGGCATTAATCTAAAACGAAACGCGATCGTATAACATAAAACTATTTGCCTATTCTGCAAGCTTTGAAAACATTGTTAAAAATAAATACATTCGGTTTGGCTGTAATTATCTCGACGATCGGTATGATGGCGATCGCCAAAAAAGCATCGACTCAAACTTCTCCAGAACTAGATCGTTTGCAATACTTTGAGGGTACTTGGCGTTGTCAGCAGCCAGCAGCACCAGCTTCACCATCAGGTATATTTATCTGGACGGTTAAACGTGACTTAAACGATTTTTGGTATTTGAGAAATGCTGAAGAAACTCAGTCTTCTGAAGGTGGTGAACCGATTAATTCCAGAGAGTTTTTAGGATACGACATAGCTGATAAAAAGTTAGTTCGTTTTGTAGTTGTTGGCAACGGAAACTCTTTTAATATGACAGGATCTGATTGGCAGGATAATAAATTAGTTTGGTCGGGAACGGTTATAGATCGAGAAAAAGGGCAGTCTATTCCGTTGAGACAGGAAATTATTCGAGACAGTAGCGATCGTTTCACCGCTACTTATTTCGTTCCCGACGACGAAGGCAACTGGCAACCTATAGTTGATGAAACTTGCGCTCGCTAGCATTTTTTTTACTTTATGTCACGAGTTGTCATGAGTTTTCAGTTCTGAATTAAAACAGTAATAATGTCGATTTGTATTAC
Organism: Waterburya sp.; assembly: GCA_965214815.1. Classification (GTDB taxonomy): domain Bacteria; phylum Cyanobacteriota; class Cyanobacteriia; order Cyanobacteriales; family Xenococcaceae; genus Waterburya. Next base: position 3,091,108 of record CBDCCL010000002.1, on the reverse strand, counting down.
CAATAGAGAGCAGTAATTCTTTTTCGGTTAAAGTTTTAAGATCTCGTTGTAGAGTTCTTCGAGAGAGATTAGGAAACATCGCTTCGCAGTTCTCGATCGCAATTTTTGAATGAGCAATCGCACGGTTTAAAATTAGGCTCTGACGATGGTTGAGCTGATGTAGTTTTGTCAGTTTGTCCGTTAATGAATAGGAATTATTCGCGATCGCCTTATCCCCAATATCGGCTTTTAAATAAGCTTTCAGTAAAGCTTCAATTTCTAAAATAATTTCCTGTCCGTGAGCCTCATTGCTTCTTAAAGCCAATAGAATAAGGGTATTGCTAGCATTAACGCATATTTCTGCTAATATCTCACTTCTTTTACTTGTTAGCTTAGGATTACGAGCCTGAAATAGCTTTGCCATAAACTGAATTGCTTCTTGGGTGAAGCTAATATCTATGTTTTTAAAGATTGTTGGGGAAGTAAAAAACTGGATAAAAACTATTCTCGAAGTAGGTTGTTCAAACAACTGTTGAGCTTGAACTACAAGGGTATGAATAAAATCGGCAAAAGGTAACTGTATAATTTCAGGACGCGATAGTTTTTCCCACATTAGGTAAACTCGTTCGACGTGGCGTAATTCCAAAGCATTAAAAATTGCTAGCTTGTCGGGAAAAAATTGATATAAAGAACCTACTGCGGTATTAGCTTTTTTAGCGATCGCGTGTGTAGTAGCAGCTTCAAACCCTACTTCGTCGAATACGATGGCTGCTGCATCTAAAATCTGTTCGACTCTTTCTTGACTGCGTTTTTGTTTCGGTTGACGACGAAGAGTATTTTTAGATTTCATGTTGACAAACGCGAATAATATGTCATATATTTAAAACAAATAAAGCTTTTTTATCGCTGTCAGTTCTTGTTTAACCGCAGCAATTATAAACTTGCGACATTAAATATATCACTTGTCGCAACAGGCTCGTTCGTTTAAAGTTTAGCGAGGAAATTTATCATGTCTATGTTAGAAGGTGCGCCATGGCTGTTAGCGCATAAGTCGATGCTACAAATAAATCAGCCTCACAAAATTTCTCTTTATGGCAAAGATTATGTCATCTGGAAAGATAAAACGGGACAAGTTAGCGGTTTATCCAATGTTTGTCCGCACATGGGGGCAATGCTATCTGAAGGATGGTGTGAAGTTCAAGTAGACGGTTCGAGTACGGTGGTATGTCCGTTCCATGCTTTAGAATTCGATCGCGACGGCTGTACTATTTTACCTGGAACGAATAACAAAACACTATCTCAGTTAGAGCCTCTCAAGCTGATTATTAAAGATGATTTTATTTGGTCTTATGGAGATTATAAACCAAAAATTCCCATTCCTAATATTCTAGAAACAATTGCTGGGGAGTACGAGTTTATCGGCTCGACTACCGATACTAGTGTCGAAACCGACTTGCGATCGATGCTGTTGAATATGCACGACTACAATCATCAAAACGGGACGCATCGGGATTTGTTTGAAATCACTGAAGTCAGGTTTGAGAAGTTTATCGACAATGGCTATCATTCAGAGGCTTTCTTTAATACTCCAACTGCACCAAAAACCTTTTGGCAAAAGCTCAAGCAACCTAATCAGTTTTTAATTCCCGATGTTATTAAGGCTCATTTAGAAAACTATTTTCCTTCTCTGGTTATTTTTCATGGTAAGGGTCCATTTGGCAAAATAGTCCAATGTCATATTTTTGTTCCCGAATCGTTAACTAAAACGCGAACTTATGTTTTATGCTTTGGGGAAACAAGTAATCCGTTGGCAAAACTTTTCAAGAAGCAGTTTGTGGAATTAGTTGAGGTAGTCATAGAACAAGATACGGATATCCTTAGCAAGATTTATAGCGATGCACCGCAAAAGATAAAGCTCAATAATGAGATTGGTATGGACTGGGTTAAAAAGAATTTTGCTGAATGGGAAGAGTCGATAAAAATCGCCGATACTATCTACTGACAGTGTTGTTCTAACAGGGTTTGGACTAGTTCGTAGCTATTTGGTTGAGTTTGTACGGTATAAGCCTCTTTTTCTACAGCTTGACTGTAAATATTTGCGTACCTGTTAAAAAAAGGTCGAGCCTGGGGAATCGGTTCGAGGTCTAAACCGATGGTTTGAATATTACCATTACCCGCACAATATTGTGCAGCATGAACGGCTTCATGAATCAAAACCGCATTGCTGTTACCTAGTTCAAAAACAATTGGGTTGATCCAAATCGATTTACTTTTAGCATTTAATACGCCGTAGGGTTTGCTAACTCTTCTTCTCTGAAAATCTATCTGTTGGTCTGGCAAATTGAAGTTGGGCGGAATCTCGATGTTTACCTCGAATCCATAGTTTTCTAGCTGAGTTTTCAACTGAATAAATTCAGGATTGGCGTTGGGTAATTGAGCGATCGCCATCGTCAGTAATAATGCCAGCATTAATAATTCAGAAGGTCATTTATGGTTGGAGCTATGTATTCAGCTAGAGTTACCGCATCTACACCCAATTCGGTACGCTCTTGGGCTGCTTTAATTGCTGCTCGAGCGTGCCACCAGGCAGCGATCGCCACTGACTTAAACAAACTCAACTCTTTTTTAACGCTTTGTGCTGCTAAACCAGCCGTTAGTCCAGTTAAAATATCTCCACTACCTCCCCTAGCCAAAGCGGGAGTACTTTGAGAAACTACCCAAATTAAACCTTCAGAATTTGCGATCGCCGTTCTCGCACCTTTAAGTAATACGATAGCGTTACTTTTTTCGGCTGCGGTTTGGACTGCCTTCAAGCGATCGTCAACGTCGGTAATTTCAGGAAAGAGGCGTTTGAATTCTCCGATATGGGGTGTTAATACCGTAGGTGCAGATCTTTGCCCTAAAACCTCCGCTACATTGTGTTCGGAGAGAATATTTAGACCATCAGCATCTAAAACTAAAGGACACTGAGCCTGTAAAATTTTATCGACTACGGATTTTGCATCGGTAGTTAAGCCAGGGCCACAGGCGATAACGTCAAACTGTTCTAAATCTTGTATTGAAAAGGGTAAAGAGGCGATCGCACCTTCTTTGTTTTCGGGACACTCTACGGTCAAGGCATCTGGTAGGCGACTGGTTATCAAGGTTTTTAAAGATTCTGGAACGGCAACAGAAAGCATTCCCACACCGCTAGCCCTCGCACCCAAAGCAGTTAAAATTGCTGCTCCTGCATAGGTACGAGAACCACAAATTAATAGTAAATGTCCCTGACGGTATTTGTAGGTAGTAATAGCGCGGGGAAGAGGCAGAGATTTTAAGGCGATATTTGTAGTCATCTGTCTGACTGGTGCTGGCTGAGGCAAAACAGACCAGATATGATGAGGCAACAGACCAAAATCAATCCTTTGGCTGCTGCCGATATATTCTAAAGCCCGATCTTGAAAAAAAGCCTTTTTCCACAAACCCAAACACAGCGTATGAGTAGCTCTTATTGCTCCACCCAAAACCTCTCCCGTGTCAGTATTAATGCCTGAAGGAATGTCAATACTTACTACAGGTTTTGACCAACTGTTAATTAAATCGACTGCTTGAATAATATTTTCAGGCAAATCGCGACTTAAGCCAAAGCCAAACAAGCCATCAATAAATAACCGACATTTTTGCAGAGACTCGATCTCTTCATAAAAACTGATACCCAAGCTGGCAGCATAATTAGCGTGTTGGGTAGTTAAAGGCTTGAGCTTAAACAGCGGACGATAAACTTTAACTCGGTATCGGGCCAAGTGTAATTCCCGCGCAATGACTAAAGCATCACCACCGTTGTGTCCTGGCCCTACTAAAACTCCTACTGAAGTAAATTTAGACACAGGATACAGGCTCATAATCCTTTCGGTACAAAGCCTCGCTGCCTTCTCCATCAGCGCAGCTACAGGCATCCCCGCCGAGAAGACTTGTTCTTCTATTTGGCTCATCTGTTCGGCAGAGACGATCGCGGTATCTACTATCTTATTCATGGCTACTTCGAGTCTGGCTTTAAGCTTTAGACTATCAAAATTCGATTTACACCTTTAAAAAAGACTAGCATCAATTTTTTATATATAGGTAGATAAATAATGAAAAAACTAATAACGGGAGATGAATTAATTAATTTTGCCCAAAAAATATCTTCAAAAGAAGAATTTGATTTTTTTCTACAGTGTTTAGTTCAAGATTATATAGACAATCGAGATGAATGGGAAAATACAGATTTACTAAGCCATCTTGCGGGTTTAAGTGGATATGCATCTAGCATGGAGGGCTACTATAAAAACATGGAAGAAAATATAGATGTTAACTTGATTACGTGGCAGATCGTAGCCCAAATGCTGATAGCTGCTTCTATTTACGAATAAGCAAAGAATAATTCGATTGAGAAAGCTAAAGCCAAATTTAGCCAAAACAAAACTTTACAAGAGACTAAAACTAAATCACATTTGAAAAGCTAATAGCCGATCGTTAAAAAATTAATAATTAAAAGAAAGATTGTTGGTAGTGCTATCTCGCTCGAAGTTGAGATAGGCGCGATCGCATAGTGCAAATAGCGATCGCCTATAACTAGTCGGTAATTCCGACAACTAAATTGTAGCTACCTGTAGTATTGCCAAAATCATTACTAAAGTTGTTGCTAGCATTTATAGAGTCGTAGTCAAAATTGCCGTAGCTGCTAACGCCGACATAATATGAACCCGCTGTTAGAGCGGTAAACTCAAGATACGAATCTAGAGTGGGATTTTCGTCGGGTGCTGAAGCATCATCGTTAGTAGCTAATTTTTCACCATCGGCATTAAATATTTGCAGTACGCTGTCAAGTTCAGAATCAATCTCCGCAGCATCTATATCTAAACTAATGGTGTTGCCAGCGTCTAACTCAAACTGATATATATCGACATCGGTAAGGGAATCAATAGCTTCGCTGATGGTAATCGGTTCTGCTAAACTGACTTTTGTATTGACTGCTTCGGAGATGGTATTGTCTGGATCTGTATCGGTAACGAGAGGAGCGCGATCGATCGCCAAACTGTAGCTACCAGTACTTCTGCCCGTAATTGGGGTAAAGTTGTTACGACCTTCTATCGGATTATAATCGGTGTTGCCATCGCTGCTGACTCCAAGATAATATTCTCCAGATGTATCGACAGCAAACCTTAAAAGAGAATCAAAGTTAGAATCTTCTGCAATATTATTATCGTCGTCATTATCAAACGCTAACTGATTACCCTGCGAGTCAAATAAGCGTAAGTACGAATCTAAATCAGAGTCTTCTGGGGCGACGCTGATATCGAAAGTGACTCCTTCTCCGCTCTCTAACTGCAATTGATAGAGATCTACATCATTGTTGGTTTCTATTTCACCGACAATCTCCGTATTACTTTCTGTAGCGATCGCTTCAGAGATGGTATTATCTAGATCGTCATCGCCAACTACTGTGGTAGGATTGACGATCAGTTCGTAACTACCCGTAGTGGTAAAAGGACTGATATTATCCTTGGAGAAGTTAGTTCGATCGTTAATTGGATCGTAATTGAAATTGCCTGAAGTTCCTACCCCAACGTAGTATTCTCCTGGCGTATCGGGAACAAAAGCTAGGCTAGAGTCAGAACTAAAATCCCCTGTAAAGTTTGCGTCATTATCGTCGTCAACGCTCAATTGATTACCTTGTGAGTCAAATATTCTTAAGTAAGAATCGAGATCCGAACCTAATTCACTAGCATTAATATCGAGCTTAATTCCTTCTGCTTCTTGTAGCTGAAATTTAAAAATATCTACGTCGAACTTTGAATCTATTTCACCACTTTTAGTAACTGGACTATTTGAATCTATTTCACCAACGCTGGTATCGATCGCTTCAGAGATTGTATTGTCAATGTCATCATCTTTGATTACGTCTACTATCTCTAACTGAAGCTGATAATTTCCCTTACTAAAGCCCGTACTCGGTGAAAAATCAAGGTTAGTGTTGCCATTTACCGCATCGTAATCAAAATTACCCGCGCTACTTACCCCAATATAATATTTTCCCGAAGTTTCTGGGGCAAAAGCCAGAATCGAATCTAAGGTGATGTTGTCGAAATCTTCGCTGTTATCATTAAATGCTACTTCCTTACCATCGGCATCAAACACTCTTAGATAAGAGTCCAAGTCCGAATTATTCCTCCGCGCATTGATGTTTAATTTAATTCCCTTTGCTTCTCCTAGTTCAATTTCGTACAAATCAACGTCTGATTTTGTCGCTATTTTTTTCTTTACTACAGCAGTTTGAGTTTCATCATCGATTGATAAAGCGATCGCTTCTGCGACAGTATTGTCTGGATCTGCGTCAGATTCGACTGGGACAATATTTAAGCTTAAGTCGTAATTCCCTGGGACAAAGTTATCATCTTCAACTAAGTTAAGATCTTCTACTTCAATCGGGTTGTAGTCTCGATTGATAGTATCACTTACCCCTACATAATATTGCCCTGTAGCGTTAGCAATAAAGCCTAAATAGGAATCTAAATTAGAAGCTTCCAATTGAGCAAAAGAGTCGTCGTTGCTGCTCAATTCATTACCATCAGCATCAAATACTCGTAAATATGAATCAAACTTAGTAGGGTCTTCAGTTAAATTTATTGTATCAATATCTAAAGTAATTCCCTGACCTTGCTCTAATTCAAATTGATAAAGATCGATATCCGATATCGTATTAATACTACTACTAAAGGTAACGCTTGTTTCTCCATTGTTACCTATGCCACTATCGCTAGCTTCAGAAATTAAATTATTAGGTTCGAGTACCATAAAATCAAAATATATATACATACTTCAATCATGTTTTTCTGTAGTTCATTATATTCCAATAGTTAAAATTATACTAGTAACAATTGCTTATATAGGTTTCAATTCATTTTATACAATTGCTCGACTGCTTTTAGATATTAAATATCTTCTAAAGAAGCGGGATTAATATATAGATATAATGAAGAAAAATTGATTGCATTAATTAGTATATCAGACTCAATTACTAATACTAAAATGTTCCGTCAATCGAAAGTAAAAAGCTGGCATAAAGTTACGATTATTCCCGAATTATCTGCTAAAAGTTTGAGACTATAAGTTAACTTCCGACAGCAAAAGATCCAGCAATTCTAGTTAAGTATTTATGAAACATACCCGTCTATTGCTGTAAATAAAATTGATAGCGATCGCGCAGTTGTTCGGTATTAAGATCTTTAGTCCAATATTCCACTAAAGCATGACCGAACGCCCAGGCATTATTGTTACCTACTTCGTTATTCTCCAAAAGTAAAGACCAGATAGAGCGCAGATCGAAGTTACCGATACTGGGGTCATCATTTAGCAGCGTATACAAATCGTAAGCCATCTGAAGCTTACCCATTACTACGGGGGCCTGTTCTACGGGAATCTGTTGGGCTAAAACATATGCTAATGCCGTGTTGCCCGTGGTCATAGTAGAAATCAACTGCAAGATCGGACTTTTGAGAAAGGAAGTCAATCCTTGAGTGGTAGCCATCTGACGGGTATAGCGATCGATGATTTTTCCGGCTGCGCTGCTGCGGGTTTCGATACTTCTCAAAAAACGTGCTAGTCGTAGCTGTTTAGCTGGTGCGATCGCACCAATTAATTCTGAAGACAGGGCTTCTACATTCCAAGCAGGGCGGTTATTTACTAGATCTTCAGTCACTAGAGGTAAGATTAGATCGCAGATATCTCCAAGCTGTTCGGCACGATAGATAGTTGCATCGCGGATCGATCTTTCTTTGGGTCGAGTACCTTCACGCCAATCGTAAGGGGGACTCCACTCGCGGATCGGGCGCAGGCGGTCTACTTGAGTGACAATGCCGATGGCATTTAGATCGGGGAGGTCTTCTTTTAAGGCTTGTAAAAAGTCTAGATCCATTTGTAGCGCGGGGTCTAAAGCGGGAGTGACTAGCAGTAGTAAATCTGCCGTGGTAGCGTAGTCTAAAACCTGTTCTCGTAATTCAGGACGATTTACCTGTTCGTAACCAGGGGTATCTAAAAGGTTTAAAGTTTCTAAGTTCGGTGTTTGCCAGGTGTAATTTTTAATTTTATCGGTACTGGGTAAGACATCTACCTCTGCTTTATCGGCTTGAAACAGAGTATTGATTAAACTACTTTTACCCGCACCAGTGCGCCCTACCAAAATAATCTTGACTGGCTTTTGGACAACTTCGGTTTCTGGTTGTGCCGACTTTAAAATCTCTTCTATGGTTTGCGTTTGGGCTTTGGGTAGGGGATCGGGAGTAACTTCAGGTAGGGTAATAGTTTCATCTCCGTAAAGCGCGATCGCCTGACCTGCGAGATTTTTTAACGCCACCTCTCGAACCAATTGACCCAGATTGAGTAATAGCTCTCGATCGGCCTGGCTGTTAAATTTCTTAGTGGCGACCTTAGCTGTTGCTGCTGCGGGATTGAGCAACCACTGCGACCATTGAAAGGCTTTCCCAAGCTTGCGTGCTGATGGTTCTAGTTTGCGATACACTTCATAGGCTTCTACCGCCTGTCCGATAGATACGCGGTTCAAGACAGGAGACAGCTTTTGCATCGCCCGATCCGTATCGTCTACCGTCCCCCGAATCAAGCCGTAAGCCTGGGGAATATAAATGTTGAGCAAAGGACGTTTTACGTCAGGATTATAGGTATGGGCGATCGCGCCAACTAACTCCAGACACCGCTGCCAAAAAGTCTGCCAGTCTTCCCAAACTGGTCGATCTGCCTTGGTTTTAGCAATAACCTGCTGTAAAGACGCTGTAATTTGCTCTTGTTTGTCTCCTACTACATCGGGGGTCGATTGTGTCTCTAACTCTTTGCTAAGATCTTCTATAGCTGATTCCATCTCTGCTAGGGGTGGTTTGGTCCATTTAACCAGCAGCCACCGCCAGAGGGCAAAAACTATCACCACTACGCCCCAAATCCAGTTAATGCCCCAATCATGAATCTGCGAACCTGCTGCAATTAACAAAAAGATGACGATCGCAGCAATTGGAAGTACCAAAATTGCTATCTGCCAGGGTTTGATGCTCACCATTACCTTTTTTCCTGCCTTTTCATCGCTTTTATCCTAGCGATATTTGTATTAGATCGCGCAAATGGAGAACATTATTAACACATTAAAATGAAGTAAGAAGTAAGAAGTAAGAAGTAAGAAGTAAGAAGTAGCAAATGTCCTAACTTGAATACTTACTGCTATAACTAGATATTAATTGCTATTAGATAAGACTGTGGGTAAAGAAAATATAGGTTTAGATAAACAACTATATGAATACTTACTATCGGTATCCCTACGGGAAGCCGAAGTATTGACTAAATTACGTCAGGAAACCAGTCAACATTCTGCCAGCATTATGCAAATTTCTCCCGATCAGGGTCAGTTTATGGCATTGTTGATTAAGCTTTTGGGAGCTAAGAAAACTCTGGATATTGGCGTGTTTACGGGCTATAGTTCTTTGGTGGTAGCTTTGGCATTACCCGAATCTGGTAGGGTTGTAGCTTGCGATCGCGATCCGACCGCTACGGCGATCGCTCGTCGTTATTGGCTCGAAGCAGGAGTCGAACATAAGATCGATCTGCATCTCGCACCAGCTTTGGATACTCTCGATAAGTTAATTGAAGAGGGACACGGTGGCAGCTTCGATTTTGCCTTTATTGATGCCGATAAACGTAATTATGATAACTACTACGAACGTGCCTTAACTTTAGTACGTCCAGGGGGTATAGTCGCCATAGATAATGTTCTGTGGTTTGGTAGCGTTGGGAATCCTGAAGATACGGATAAAAGAACGATTGCTATTCGCGAATTTAATCAAAAGTTACATCAAGATACCAGAGTTGAAATTAGTATGCTCTCTATCGCTGATGGTCTAACCTTAGCACTCAAACTGTAATTACTTACCGCCCCAAAAAACGTTAATAGCTAATGACTGTTGACTGTTGACTGTTAATAAAAGCTATATTAGCTAATGTAATCATTGAGTTAGATCGTGTCTCTATCTAGAAGGAAATTTGTTTCTCTGGCGGGAATAGGTGCTGGTAGCGCAGTCTTAGCCACACCGCTCCAAAACCTGTATAGTAATTTGATTAAGGGTAAACCAACTTTTAGCGATCGCATTGGTTCTCTAATACCAGATCCTCAAGGAATTTTAGATCTACCCGCAGGTTTTCAGTATAAAGTTCTCTCGCGTTGGGGCGAAACTATGAGCGATGGTCATACTGTACCAAATCAACATGATGGTATGGCAACCTTTGCTGGGGAAAACGGTCAAACTATTTTAGTCAGAAACCACGAAGTCAGCCCCTTGGATGCGATCGGTAATCTGACGGCAAATGTTCCGCAATATGATTACAATTGTCCTGGAGGAACGACTACTCTAACTGTAGATCGCGAGCGCAATTTAATCGAGCATCATCTTTCCTTAGCTGGTACAAATCGCAACTGTGCTGGCGGTACGACTCCCTGGGGTTCGTGGATTAGTTGCGAAGAGGAAATTTCCACTCCCTATCCGCCACCTGGATACACCAAAGAGCAAGTCGATCCTTACTGGGGAAACGTTACCCAAAAACATGGCTATAATTTTGAAGTCCCCGCCCAAGGAGGATTGGCTAAACCAATTCCCTTAGTAGCAATGGGCAGATTTCGTCATGAGGCGATCGCTACCGACCCTAAAACAGGCTATATTTATCAAACTGAAGACCAAAACGATGGCTGTATCTATCGTTTTCGTGCCAATAAGTTTGGTAATCTGCTTTCAGGCGGTACATTAGAAGCCTTGGTAATTGAAAATATGCCCAAAGTCGATACTGGCATCAATTTCCCAGACGGCACTTTTAAAGTAACCTGGATACCGTTAGAAGATGTCGATCCACAACATGACACTCTTCGTTATGAAGCGCGACAAAAAGGTGCAGCCGTGTTTAGACGAGGAGAAGGAATGTGTTACGCCAATGGCGAACTGTATTGGACTGCTACTAGCGGTGGTGCTGCAAGAGTAGGACAAATTTTTCGTTACAATCTTCAGCAACAAGCATTAGAGTTATTTGTCGAATCTCCTGGAGCGGGAGTATTGGACTATCCTGATAATTTAACCCTAGCTCCTTTTGGCGATTTAATAGTTTGCGAAGATGGTCGAGAGTCTCAGTTTTTAATCGGCATTACTCCAGAAGGCAAATATTATCAGTTTGCCCATAACGCTCTAAATAATAGCGAATTTGCAGGAGTTTGCTTTGCTCCTGATGGTCGAACTATGTTCGTTAATATTTATCACCCAGGAATGACTCTAGCTGTCTGGGGAGATTGGTAGCGACGTAGTACTCGCCTCGGTTAAGACAAGATTAATAACAAAAAGCCGTCTTCTGGTTGCAAAGCGCGATCGAGACGGAAATTTTATCTGAAAGAAAAGCTAGCTATTAAACTTGTTTTAATTCTTCTAAGAAATCAATTTGCTTATTAATGCACTCAAATCTTCTAATATAAAAGGTTTGGCTAAATAACCATCGTATCCAGCTTCGATTAACTTTTCGCGATCGCTTTCTCTGGCTGCTGCGGTAAGGGCGATCGTTTTAATCGGTTTTTTAGATTGCTGATTAATCCAGTTCAGACGTTCGATTAACCAGTAGCCATTTTCTTCAGGCATATATATATCGCTAATAATTAAGTCTGGCTTGAAGTTTTCAACTAACCCAAGTACCTCTTTTGCTCGATCGACTGTAACAACTTTAGCATTGCACAGTTTTAAATACATTTCTACTAGTTCTCTGGAGTCTGCAACATCATCTACTACGATTACCCTCAATCCTTCTACCAGTTCTTGCTCTTTAGTAAACTGTAGCTGCATTTATAATTTATTATGGCTTTAGTTAATTTTTTACTATTTATAATTTTAAAATATAGGCTTAAGTATATAGTTAAAAATGCTTCATCTTTATAACTTTTATATTTTTTAAATAATTGCTAAACCGCCTTATTTGAACTATAAATTAATAACTAACTATCGCAACATAAATTGTCGTCGATCGCTAAACAACCAAGTTAATATTAATAATAAACAGTTAAAATATAAAAAATATTTACCAGATTAATTTTAACAATATTAAATCAGCTAAAGTATTAAAACAATCCCCTCGATACAGCTACCAACTATCTTAACCGCGGAATGCGGCGGGGCATATAAACTGCGCACGGCGGCTTTTTTGTAAGAGTACTCTTACAAAAAACGCGCCTTGGGAAACCCACGCAGACAGCACGGACGGCAATCTACTTCGTAGATTCGCCATCGCGGAGCGATGTCGGCGAACTCCAGTTCGCGTGCCTCGGCAACCTCTGACATCGCGTCCTCCCCTTGTCAACGCAGGCACCGTCAAACGCTCTCTGCGTTTCACCGTTGCCTTCGGAACGTCGGCGGACGAAGCGTCCGCACGGCGGTGTAACGTTGACTTTTAGAGCATCAAATATTCTGCAAATAATACTCTGACATAAATAAACCTTCGCTCTCTTATCCCTTATATACAAAAGTAATTCATTACAATTTGTGCCAAAACTATAAAATTGTGTTACGCAAAATTAATTATTACTACCAAAATATTTTATCTATGGTATGAATAATTAGTTCAGAAGCAAGTAAGATCGATTAAAGTAAAAATATAGTAGCAAATATAACTGATAATAAAATCTAAACATACGGTTTATTGTAGATTGTTATGTTTTCCTATTGACATCCGCTACAGAGGAAGACGATCTCATTATTATGTTAGTTAGATGACCGAGAATACTAAATATATGACTCTAGATTGATGTTTAGAAACTTGAATATCAATAGCGTTAAAAAATAGCGGGCTTTATTAAAACTACGCTCGTCAGATTCTGACATATAGCGAACGCGGTTTTATCTGTATAAATGATGCGGATAAAAAAACAATATTGATAATGCTGGCTAGATAAATAAATTTAAGATTCAAGATAAATTTTTAAAAATATGTCATCTAAAGGAAATATTGCTCTAATCTCAGTTCATGGCGATCCTGCAATAGATATAGGAAAAGAAGAAGCAGGAGGGCAAAATGTTTACGTTAGAGAAGTAGGGGAAGCATTAGCACGTCAAGGTTGGTCGGTAGATATGTTCACCCGTTGTAGCGATCGCTCTTCAGAATCAGTAGTCGAACACACTCCTAATTGTCGCACTATACGTTTAACCGCAGGACCACAAGAGTTTGTAAAAAGACAGGGGATCTTTAAATTCTTGCCCGAATTTGTTAATTCTTTTAATGAGTGGTGCGATCGCAACTCAGTTACCTATCCGATTATTCATACCAACTACTGGCTTTCTGCTTGGGTAGGAATGGAATTGAAAAAAAACCGCTCGTTTAAACATTTTCATACATATCATTCTTTAGGTGCAGTCAAATATAAGTCAGTCAAGAATATTCCTGAAATTTCTCATACTCGTTTGCAAATAGAAAAACAGTGCTTAGAAACGGCAGATCTAATTATTGCTACTTCTCCTCAAGAAAAAGAACATATGCGATCGCTGGTATCCGAAACAGGAAATATCACCGTAACTCCTTGCGGGACTGACACGAAAAACTTTGGTAGTTATTCGCGATCGCAGGCTAGAAATAAACTCAATATCCAACCCGATGCTAATGTAATCTTGTATGTAGGACGCTTCGATCGTCGCAAAGGTATTGAAACTCTAGTTAGAGCCGTTGGTTGCAATCGAGTAAAGCAACACCCCAATCTACAGTTAATTATAGTTGGTGGCTCTACCCCAGGTAAAAAAGACGGTAAAGAAAGAGATAGAATTGAAGGCATTGTCAAAGAACTTAGTATTGATGAGATTACTACTTTTGCTGGTCGAGTAGAACACAGAGATTTAGCTTATTATTATGCAGCAGCCAATGTATCTGTCGTACCCAGTCACTACGAGCCTTTTGGTTTAGTAGCAGTTGAATCTATGGCTTCGGGTACTCCAGTCATCGCTTCAAATGTAGGTGGTTTGAAGTTTACGGTAGTTAATGAATTTACTGGTTTACTAGTACCTCCTCAAGATGAAAAAGCATTTGCCGAGGCGATCGACCGAGTTTTGTCTTATCCTGCATGGACGAGACAATTAGAAAAAGAAGCTCGTAAAAGAGCTGCTTCTATGTTTAGCTGGGATGGTGTGGCAGAACAATTAGCCGAAGAATATTCAACCCAGTTGAGTGAGTCGGAACAAAAGTCTTTGATCTCATCAGCCCGATAGATCTGATTTTTCTAGGTTGGTATCGAAGAGAAAGATCCAATGATAAGACAGTATTGCATCATTGAAGAAGAATAATAGCTGAAGCGTAAATTTGTTTCTCCTTAAATCTTTCTGTCAGAGAGACCCCGCCTTAAAAAGCGCACCGCCCGCTCGGAGGAAACCTCCGAGTTAGGTCGGAGCGCGAACTGGAGTTCGCCGACGTTGCTTCGCAACGGCGAGTCGCTCCAGCGACTGACGGGGCTTCCTCTGACTTCGTGAATATGCAATGCGCTAACAGGGTCTTTCTCTGGCTACGAAAAGATAATTACATATAGCTAAATACGCGGTTAAATAAAATTTCCGCCAATTAATCTAGTTTTGTTTTACTGCTAATTTGGCTTTTTAAATAAATATATTGCAATCTATGGTTTGCCCAAGAAGAAAAACAGAAATTACTTTAAGGTAGCCTTGAAGAATAAGCTACGCAAATATGGGTATATTTCTAAATTATATCTGAATCCGATCGATCGAACATACTTTTACTTGAAAGTATAAAATAACTGAAACTCCTTCTAAGTTCTGACCGCGGAATGCGGTCGTGCGCTGGAGCGCACCGACGTTGCCAAAGGCAACGGCGACAGCCTCCAGGCTGTCAAGCCCCGCCGACTTGCTCCGTCAGGCTTTGGAAAGCCTCGCCGTTGCCTTTGGCAACGTCGGCGAACTCCAGTTCGCCTCGGAGGAAACCTCCGAGCGGGCGGTGCGCTTTTCAAGGCGGGGAATGGCTGACTTCTAAATGATAAGGGTATCGGTTATTACAAGGAAGCATTCCCATTCTGGTAATCGAATGTAAGAACGCTAATAAAGATGAAGCGATCGCTTTAGAAGTAGATCGAATCCGTCGCTATCACAATGAAACACCAAAGTTATTTGTACCGCAAATGCTTTTCACCGCTACAGAGGCGATCGGGTTTTCTTATGGAGTAACGTGGAATATTGTGCGTCGCAATATTTTTAACTCGAAGCACGAACTGCGAACAAGAATTAAAACAAATAGTAGCGCGATCGCGCCAAACGAGTGCAGCAGCATCCCGCTAAATTAAATTATTATCAATGTTAAAAATTTCCCAGCATATTACTATCCCCAGCCACGAAATAGATTTAAAAGCCGTTCGCTCTCAGGGAGCAGGTGGACAAAACGTTAACAAAGTAGCTACTGCTATCCATTTGCGCTTTGATGTAAAAGCATCGTCGTTACCAAAATTTTATAAACACAGGCTATTAACAAAACTCGATCGCCAAATTACTAAAGACGGCGTAATTATAATTAAAGCGCAGCAGTTTCGTACTCAACATCAGAACAAGGAAGATGCTTTAAGGCGACTAAAAGATCTAATCAAAAGTTCATTAGTTAGAAAGAAAAAACGACTGCCAACGAAGCCATCTAAAGGTGCAAAAAGAAGACGATTAGAGAGTAAAACTAAACGAAGTCAGCTAAAGGCATCGAGAAAAAAGGTAGACTACGATTGAGCATTTATTACTTATGTAACTGGGTGGAATAAAATATAAGATAAAAAGTCTTTATTTTTCCCCCTGCTTCTTATGAAAATGGCTTCCAGCTTTTTCCTTCGTGACCAAAATTAAATAAGTCGGGATGAAAAATTTCGGCTAGAATCTCAGCAGAATCGACCAATCTAGGGCCAGGACGATTGAAATAAGCATTACCGTCCGTAACACAAACTTTCCCTTGTTTGACTGCTTTGAGGGCTTTCCAGGCTGGATGTTTGGTTAAGATTTTAGATTCTTGTGCGGTACGCTCTAAGTCAAAACCACAGGGCATAATTACAATTATCTCTGGATCGATATCGATCAGACTTTCCCAAAATAAATAAGGAGAGTGTTCGCCTCTCTTGCTTAAAAGGGGTTTACCTCCTGCAATCTCAATCAGTTCGGGAATCCAATTAGCTCCTACCATTAGCGGTTCAGTCCACTCTAGAGCTACAACCGTGGGCTTTTCTGTCACTAAGATTTCAACTTTGTCATTAATAGTCTTAATTCGACCCTGTAAGCGATCTAAGACTGGCTGCGCCTCAACTTCCAAAGCTTTCGCTACCCGCGAAATATCGTTCCAAACTTCTTTGAGTATCTTTGGCTGAAGAGAGATAACTTGAGGATGAGAGTCGGTCAACTGCGCGATCGCTTTCTCTACTTCTGGTAAGTTGACCGCACAAACGTCACACTGGTCTTGAGTAACAATATGTGTAGGCTTAAGCTGTTCTAATACCTCGATTTTAATTTTATAGATGCTCAAGGCTTTTTGCATCAAACTCTGTACGTCTGCATCAATTTGACCACTCTTTTTATTGCTGTCGAGTCTTGCTTCGGTACACACGGGTAAGTCTTTTACGGTCGCAGGATAATCGCATTCGTGAGAACGTCCTACCAAAGCTGGTGTCAAACCCAAGCAATCGATAATTTCAGTTGCACTAGGAAGAAGAGAAACGATTCTAAGGTTAGCTGTATCGGTCATAATTTATTTGGCGTTGCTGATTTATCAGTAAACAGTAAACAGTAAACAGTTATCGTCAACCCTCCTTAACATTGTTACTAGTACATATATTCTATAAAAAAGCTTATGCTTGCTGTTCTAAATAGGCAAATACAGATTTATCGCCGATATCTGGATCGATTTGTTGAGTCATTTTCCGAATCGCAAAAACGCTAAAGCCAATCGACCAAATTCCTAACAAAGCTTGCTCCATTTCTACAGGAATAATTCCTGTCATGTGTCCTAATAAAAGTAAGGGAACTACTGGAGTAAGAATTTTGGTTTCCAAGCGATTAAAACAAAAAGCTTCTTTAAAATAAATACCCGTCAAGGCTGCAAAGCTAAACCCAGTACCAAATAGGGTTAGAGGATGGTTGTAGATGTACAGTGCTAGAGGTTCATTGCTATATAGTGCGATCGCCATAGTCGCTACCGTTCCAATGAGCCAAAAAGCCTGCAACACCCTATGTAAAGCCTTCATGTAAATATGGATATAAAACAGACTCACGCCCAAGCCAAGGGTAAATAGCGCGAACAAGGGAGTGATAGCGGGTAAAGCAGCCGTTCCTTTAGCGAAAAAAAGATTACTGGCGATCGCAAAACTGGCAGCAGCAACTACTAACCCCGCACGATAGATAATTACTTCTGTGCGATCGCGCTTGGTAATGGTATACTCGCCAAATTGTCCTTGATAGGTTTGTGGTTCTCGATCTAAAACAGTCATAACTTTACTATTCTATTAACTATCAATTTAATTTAACTCGAACTGTATCTTTATAAGATAGCTGTAACTCGGCTGCTGCACTACCACCATTAAGGGCAATTTCTACCCAGCCGTGACTACCAATTAAGGTAATAGCCTGTTCGATCGCGACATCACTATAGGTTTGACCCGAATCAATTGCTCTATCTTTTACTATTATCTGCCAAGATTTTCCTTTGAGGACACTATTGTGAATATTAGTAATTAAATTACCAAAGCGATCGATGTATTGGATACAGCCCGTGATGCTATCTCGATCCGTTTTTAAGCTTGGTAAATCTAATCTAACAATACTTTCCAATTCGATCGCCTCACCCAAGTCTTCGAGAGATACACCACTTGCTAAATGTGCGCCAACAGAAGCAAAAATATCGCGACCATGAAACGTATAGCTAGGATTCGTACCCAGCCAATATTGAGGATTAGTTAATTCTACTGCTGCGATCGCCGTATCTAACTCTAAAACACCGCTACACAAGCCATTGTCGGGACAAACTAAATAACCAGTCTTTAGCTCGATCGCGATCCCTCTTCTCTGGCTTCCCACCCCAGGATCGACTACCGCTACATGAACGGTTTGAGGGGGAAAATAAGGATAGGCATTTAAAAGAGCAAACCTAGCTGCTAATAAATTTTGAGGGGGTATCTGATGGGTTAGATCGATTGTCTTGAGCCTCGGATCGATCGTCGCGATCGCTCCTTTCATAATGCCTACATAACTATCGCGATCGCCAAAATCCGTTAGCAGACTAATAACTCGACCGTCACTCATAGTAATTTATTTTAATCTTATTTCTTTATAAAGATTCTTTCATAAGTAGCTCTTTTCATCACAAAAATGATATCTTATATATCCGTCTGCTATACACCATTAAAAAAAAAGAAAAAGTCCATGATGAACAATAAACGCCAACAAGTTATGAAAAGTGCCTATTCAAGCCACCGCGAGAGTATGCGTAGAAGCCTTAATGCACGTTTAGAAGCAGCTAGAGATAAAGGAGATGAACAATTAGTCAAGCAGCTAGAGGCAGAAGCTAAATATTTACATCTTTAATTAATAATTTACTGTAAAAAATGTAAATCTATTTTTTATATAGAGTTTGGCAAGGTCAAACTCTATTTGTTTAAAGGATGATGTTAGGATTTAACTGCAATTTTTTGAGTAAAATTTTCCTAATCACTATCTAGTAGACAATATTCTTTGCTATTATAGTTAAGCCTTACCTGGAGAGGTGGCAGAGTGGTCGATCGCGCTCGACTTGAAATCGAGTTTACAGAGATGTAACGTGGGTTCGAATCCCACCCTCTCCGTACCTTCAAAGGAAATGTATTTCTAATGCACCCTGAGTACATTAGCTATTCAAAGTACGGATCAGTACAAATAAGTCTTTGAAGCTTGACTAATGTGCTAACTTACTAATTCCTATTTTAGTTTTTTTGTACTGTACGAAAGAAACAAAACTTAAACAAATATTTTTCCTGACATCCACTTTTGTTAGTCAACGTTACACCGCCGTGCGGACGCTTCGTCCGCCGACGTTCCGAAGGCAACGGCGAAACGCTCCAGCGTTTGACGGTGCCTGCGTTGACAAGGGGCTGTCTGCGTGGGTTTCCCAAGGCGCGTTTTTTGTAAGAGTACTCTTACAAAAAAGCCGCCGTGCGCAGTTTATATGCCCCGCCGCATTCCGCGGTCAGAAATCAAAAAAAATCTCTCCTCCACCATCCCAAAAGCGATCGCTCTGGAGCGGGGGTCGCAATCGCTTGCATTCTTATAATTCAATCCTTACGGTTCAAAAATTCCTCCAGATTAGTATATCCATTATTATCAGCATCACCATTGCGATCGCTTGCATTCTTAGTATTTAATCCATGTCTCCTTTCCCACCAATTTGGCATTCCGTCTTTGTCACTATCTCTCCAAACCTTTTCTTTAGATAGTTTTGGCCATCCACCGACATCAGAAGGATCGTCGATTATTGTACCAGTTCTATTTTTCACTTCAATTACGATCCGTCGATCTACGGCATCGCGTTTTGGTAGATATGCCCCAACTTTTTCTAGCACTTGACTGTAAGCTTTTTGCGCTGAAACTGTGGGAATATTTGGCATATTGAATGGTTTAGTGGTTCTAAAAGAACTAGAGCCACTAACAATAGTCCAGTCGTTGACAGAATCATTTGGACGATGAGGACCAACATTACCTTTGACATAAACTTTCGATCCTTCTCCTAGCAGAATTTGAGGCTTTTTTGTATTTGAATTAGGTCCAGCTTTAAAGAAATTACCGATTATATTTGCATCAAGTCTTCCATTCATTTTGCCACCTTCGCTGGGATCGAATACCAGGGCTGTATTTTCCCAGTTATAGATGACATTGTTGACTATCTGATATTGTCCATGAAATGAATTAGCTCCCGTAACTCGTGGACTACGATTAACATTATGTGCTAAAAGATTTCTATAAAAAGTTATTCTATTGCTACTCTCCCCAAAAAGCGCACCTTTACTATGTTGCCCTTTTGGATGAGTGCTGTTATTCAACCCTTCTGAGATAATACTCCGCTGCACTGTAATATTTCTTGGAGAAAACCAAGTGCTTAATATTTCATCTACAGCCCAACTCATAGAGCAGTGGTCAATGATTATGTTGTTTCCTTTGGTAATACTAATTGCATCACCATTAGAATCTGAGTTCGAGCCTGGGTTTGTTGAACCAGGACGTATCCTGAGATGACGAATAATTACTTCATCTGCTCTAATCTTGATTGCTGGTCCATCAAAAGAGCCATTAATTTTAATCGCAATGCCATCACCTGGTGCGGTCTGACCAGCAATAGTAATGTAAGGATTATCGATTTGTATAGTTGATTTAAGAGAGATCGTTCCACTAGTCCTAAAAATTACTGTCCGAGATCCAGATGCTCGAAGAGCTTCTCTAAGACTGCCTGGTCCAGAATCATTCAGATTATCGACAAAAATTACTTTTCCCTTTCTTCCTCCTTTTGTATATTTGCCGAATCCTTGTGCTCCTATAAAAGCAGGCACTTTACTGTTGTTTTGAGCAACAATATTAGTGTTGGAGAATTTACCTTTAGTTAATATCTCGCTAACTTGAGTCAACTCACTCTGTAACGGTTCGCTAAACGCATCTACTGTTGCCGATAAACGATCCATGACACCAGTGTGGTGTTTAAAATTGCTGGCAGCTATCGCAAAACTGCTGGCTGCAATGACAGTAGCAAACTGCTTAATAAGCGAAAATCCCTTAGACTTTTGAGGTATTTCGCGACTTTCAATTAATAAGGCGATCATGATATATAAGAAATTCTTTTTGATTGTATTTAGCAAACAACTCTCTGAGAAAAAAGCTGAGAATTGAGCTTACATTCTTAAAATTCCCTTTATCGTTGCTAAATACTACATTGATACTTAAATAATTTGACTTATTTTTTCTCGCTCTTAAGCTAGGCAACTAATTAAATAGGCAATCGCTGGATAAATAATGGTAAGTTTGGCAAAATAAAAAGATGAAATGTGCTAAATGCCAATCAGCGTAGAACTATTTTTAAAACGGTCGCCATAAAAAGCCGTGCTATATAGGTCATCTCATCGATCGTTTATCAGGCTGCTCAATGTTCGATTCGAGAGTTCAATGATTGGTCACGAAACCCCGATCTAAAATATTACTCGCCCAGCAACGCCACGTTATTAAAGATCGGGGTTTCCTAAAAATTAGTTGAAGGTTTCACAATTAACCGTATTATAGGTTGCCAAATGTTATCGCTTGTATACAGACCTAAAAATCCAGCTAATATTATTTTACTAAATTCTTAAAAGTAACCGAAAAATTCGCCTTTTAAAAAGTCAAATCTTTAATGAATAAAAAACAGTCAACTATTTTAATTGCAGGAGGTGCGGGTTATATTGGCTCTCACACTGTCCTCGCCTTCGATCGCGCTGGATACAACGTAATAGTTTTAGATAATTTAGTCTACGGTCATCGAGATTTGGTAGAAAAGGTTCTTAAAGTGCCTTTGATTATAGGTGATATAGGCGATCGCTCTTTGCTCGATAAAATATTTAATAGCTATAATATTACAGCAGTAATTCACTTTGCTGCTTTTGCTTATGTAGGAGAATCGGTAAGCAATCCTGCTAAATATTACGATAATAATGTAGTAAAGACATTTCATCTGCTTGAGTCGATGCGGGAGGCGGGAGTAAAACGCATAGTCTTTTCTTCTACCTGTGCCACCTACGGCGTACCTAAAACAGTACCTATTAAGGAAGACGATCCCCAAAATCCGATCAATCCCTACGGTACGAGCAAATTAATGGTCGAAAAACTATTACAAGACTACGATCGCGCTTATGGTTTTAAATCCGTGATTTTTCGCTATTTTAACGCTTCAGGAGCAGATCCCGATTGCCTATTAGGAGAAGATCATAATCCTGAGACTCATCTAATTCCTTTGGTATTATTAACCGCTTTGGGAATGAGAGAGTCCATTTCTATTTTCGGTACGGACTATCCTACCCCTGATGGTACTTGTGTTCGCGACTATATCCACGTTGCAGACATTGCTGACGCTCATGTTTTGGGATTGCAATATCTAGAAATGGGCAACCCCACGCAAGTATTTAATTTAGGTAATGGTAATGGGTTTTCTGTCCAACAAATAATTGATGCAGCCCGCAAGGTTACTAAAAAACCAATAAAAGCGATCGAATGCGATCGCCGAGAAGGCGATCCCCCAATTCTCATTGGTAGTAGTGCTAAAGCCAAACGGATTTTGGGGTGGCAACTTCAATATAGCGAGATTGAAACCATAGTCGCTCATGCTTGGCAGTGGCATCAATTACGTCACAAACTATCCCAAGTTAAAAAGTAGATTATTTAAAAAACAATGTTAGATAGCAATCCCAGGTCATTCATGAAAATATTTTTTTAATAAACCACAGCCCTAAAGGATACCGTTTCTGCTGGGTTTATGCTGGGCATCAAGAGTGCTTCCCAGTGCTTCCCAGTGCTTCCCAGTGCTTCGCATAAGGCACAGAGGACACAGAGGTCAGCCATTCCCCGCCTTGAAAAGGCGGGGCTTGTGGCTGACCGCATTCCGCGGTCAGAAAGAAGAGAGTTTTTCACGAAGTTATCCCCGATTGTTAGATATGCTTATCTTATCCTTATTTAGATTTAATTTATTTAACCCTATTTATTATAGATTTAAACCAAAATTTAATAGGTTAAGATCTGGCTATAAAATGCTAATGTGTATTACAGCAATTTGGAAAGCTTAATAGATTGAATACCGAGATTGCACGGATTAGTAATTAACGATACCGAAATTATAGAAATTAGAATTATACTTTTTATGGTCACTCATATTGTAACGGGAGTCGCTGGATTTATCGGCTCTCATTTGGCAGAAACTATCTTAAAACAAGACGATCGCATTATTGGGATAGATCAAATTAATGATTATTATGATGTCAATCAGAAGAAAGCTAACATTGCTGACTTACAAAAATATTCTAACTTTGAATTTATTAAAGCTGATATTCAAGAGTTAAATTGGTTAGAGCTACTAAAAGATGTTGATGTAGTTTATCATCAAGCTGCACAAGCGGGTGTTAGATCGAGTTGGGGAAAAGGTTTTTACGACTATACAGAAAGGAATATCAACGCTACTCAAATTATTTTGGAAGCTGCTAAGGAAGTAAATTCTATTAAACGATTTGTTTATGCTTCTAGCTCTTCGGTTTATGGTAACGCCGAGAAAATGCCGACTTCTGAAACTATTCCACCTGTGCCAGTTTCCCCCTACGGTATTACTAAACTAGCAGCCGAAAGAATGTGTTTGCTTTATCACCAAAACTTTAATGTCCCGATAACAGCACTACGTTATTTTACAGTGTATGGCCCTCGGCAACGACCCGATATGGCATTCCATAAGTTCTTTAAAGCTGTTATTCGAGATGAAGCAATCTCTGTTTATGGTGATGGACAACAAACTAGAGACTTCACCTTTATCAGTGATGCAGTAGCTGCTAACCTAGCTGCTGGATCTGTATCCGAAGCCATTGGTCAAGTATTTAATATTGGCGGTGGTAGTCGAGTAAACTTGATGGATGTGCTTGCAATTATAGAAAAGACAGTTAAACAACCTATTAAGAAAGAATTTGTTGCCAAAGCTAAAGGAGATGCTCGTCATACTAGCGCAGATATCTCGAAGGCTCAAAGAATTTTAGGTTATCAGCCTAAAGTTTCTCTTTCACAAGGATTAGCAAAAGAATGGGAATGGATCGAGCCTGTGTATTCTTCTAGGGTTAATTTGACAGTATAAGCTGTCATGTTTTTAAATTAGTAATCGAGGATAGGGAACAGTCAACAGTCAGCAATTCCCCAATTCCCTAATTCCCTAATAAAGACATTGAAGCAAATTATACTAATTCAAGAAAACCCAGTTTAAATGCTTCTGGGCTTACCCCCCTTTTCTTATTTAGGTAGTTAGATTTAACTTTCTTTTGACAAAATTTATCGATACAATAGGTAAAGCCGACAGTAGTTTTTTGCAAGACATATTTTCGGGTTCTGCTGCTTTTTCTAACTGCTCGATAGAGGAAGAATAAGAATCTATAGCGGTTTTTTGTTGGTTAATTACTGCGTCACGTTCTTCTATTACCGCTTCATATCTAGCAATCGCTGCTTCATATTTAGCGATCGCAGATTCGTGTTCTTCCATCAAGGTTTTACGTAATTTCAAATACATTCGTGGATGAACGAGAGAATAGCGATTTTTATCGCTTTTTTCCCAGTTGTTCTTCAGGTTTTGATGCTGTTCTAAATAGTCTTGGCGAACAAACACGAAAGTATTTTGAGCATACCAGTATTCTACGTTCTGATTTTGCCAAATCTGAGGTCTAACACAGTCAATTACCTCATAGTTTTTATTGCTAAATAGCTCGATCCAATATGTTTGCCATTGCTCGTTGACGTGGTGAGTTCCTCCTTGAAAAGGAATGGCAGCCGAAAATAAGATAAGCGATCCTAATTTAGTGAGTGAATCTATAAAATTTTCTGCTGATTCGGCAGGAAGATGTTCTGCTACTTCTAAAGAAACAACTAAATCGAATTTTCGGTTTATGGTAAAGGGTTGAGTTAAATCTAATGGTAAAAATTTGTCTGAAGAAATTGCCAGAGAATTTCTATCTACATAATTTCCATCTACGCCTAAAATATCTTCTACGCCATATCTATTAAAAACTGATAGCCATTCACCCGAACCGCAACCAATATCTACCACAGAACTCGGCTTTAATAGTTCTAAAATTAGAGGAACGATCTCCGTTGCCGATTGTTTAGATCCTGCTTTTAGATCGTCGAAAAAACTTTCTGTATAGTCCATACGAGGGAACGCTCCAAATATATCGCGGATCTATTTAGTATTCTTATTTGTGGGAATTGTTGCTGTTACTGGGTAAGACTGTTTCATCTTACCAGGTCTATGTTGGAGATAAAATTGTACCCCCGATATACAACCCAAAATCTCTGACCAAAGAGTTACATTTTTGGTGTTAAAACCTTTAATTAAACCTTTGAGTAATAATTTGACATACCATCTGGGTAAAGATAAAAACAAACGACGTAGGTTTCCCCAGTGCTGATATTTTTCAAACTGAATCAAAAGTGCGGTAACATGACCGCGCATATAATTATAAAGCTGTTTTTTAAGACCATCAATATCTTTGCGATGATAATGATAGACTATTGCCGTGGGATCGTAACGACAAATCCAACCTTCTGCTAGAACTCGATACCAAATCTCTGAATCGCCACTACAGCCAGCAGCACCCATATCCAATCTTTCGTCAAAGTAGCCGATCTTAGCAAAAGCCTCTCGACGAAAAGCCATGTTTGCACCAGCACCGATATTCCAAACGGGAACGCCAAAAGGCTTGAGTTTTTCAAAATAATGGCGATCGTAGATAACTGGTAGATATCCTCTATTAAAGCTCCAAAATGTTTCAAAAATTAACTGTGATTCGGTTTTTAGTTCGGCTGGCATCACTAATCCCGTCATCGCCATTACTTCGGGGTTTTGAAAGTTTAGTCGTAGTCTACAGAGCCATTGTGGATGAATTTTGACATCATCGTCTGTAAAAGCAATAATCTCCCCACTGCTATTAGCTATACCAGCATTACGCGCCACATCTAGACCAGGTTGGGGTTCGAGGGTGTATTTAACTCCTGGCATTTGCTTTACTAGCTCTCGGGTAGCATCGGAACTCGGTGCATTATCTACAACGACGATTTCTTCAGGTGGTTGCGGTAAATTTTGTAGTGAGAACAAACATTCTGCTAACTGCTGAGGGCGATCGCGAGTACAGATGACTACAGATATAGATTGGTTTGTAGAGTTATCAACGTCAATTTGTAGTTGCTCTAAAGGACGCTGGGTTAATTTTTTCAACTCAAGCTCGATTCTATCTGCTGAAATATTATCGGACTTTTTTGCAACTACAGCATTATTTTCTGACGACAAAAGAGCTTCTACCGTTGGCGTAATTGTTTGAATCGCTAAATTCAACAATTCATCAGCCTCCAGGGGTAGTTGTTCGGGTGAAAGTACCAAGTTTCCTAAAGGAATATCGTGCCACCATAAAAAAACATAGAGTAATTCTGGATAACTGTCTTGAGAAATACGGGGAATTTCTTCTTCTAACTTTAAATGCAAAATTTTCCAAGGAACAAAATTTGTTTTTCTCATTGGTACTGCTTCCTAATTTTTTCTATGCGTTTTTGAGAACGAGAATATTCACCAAACAAACCGACTACACTACCCCATAGCTCTGCTAAAACTAAATCTGGTGGAGCTATATATCTTCCTAGCAAGCTTTTGAGCAACTGTCGGAAAAGCTCTTTAAACCACCATCTAATTAATCTCAGCCACTGAAGTCTTTTTTTAGGATCTGTTTGATAGGCTTTGGTGGCAAAAGCCATGGTGCTTAAACCCCAAGTCCAATGTTGATGGCGTAGCTGTTTGTATTCTTGGCGATGCTGGTGGAAAACAAGATAGCTCGGCTCGTATACCAGGGAATAGCCAGCGCGAATCACGCGGTAGAAGATATCGTGATCTCCCCCACCAGGAAGCGGTTTGCCCGTATCCAAAGCTTCGTCAAAGCCTCCTATCTGCAACAGAATTTCTCGGCGAAAAGCCATGTTACACCCAACTCCAAAATCTCCTGTACCGCATGGATATAAATAATCTTGAGGACGATCTGGCTCGTAACGAACTCGATCGAAGCCCCGACGAAAATTCCACCCCGTTCGCGATTCAAATAATATTTGAGCTTCGGTAGCTAATTCGTATGGCAGCACCAATCCTGTAAAGCCACCTGCATCGGGATGCGCAGACCAAGCATCCAACCAACCATTGAGCCATTGAGAATCGACGACTACATCATCGTCAATAAAAGCTAAAAACTCTCCCGTAGCGGTATGCAAAGCCTGATTGCGAGCAAAATTTAATCCTGGTTTTGGTTCTAAAACATAGTTGACTCCCTCTAAAGACTCTACTAATTCTCTCGTGCGATCGTCACTAGGAGCGTTATCAACTACTAAAATATTCCACCAATTATTTTCTGAATCCGCTCTAATCTTTAACAGCGATTGCAGACATCTATTTAAATTGTCGGTACGATCTTTAGTACAAATTGCCACCGTTAGCGATGGTATATTTAGTAACCTCCGCTTCGGTGCTAACTCTTCTCTAATACCTTCTTCAACTAGCCTATTACTAAACTTTTCGGCGATCGCCAAAGCTAATTCACTGGAGGTTACTGTACTTCGGGCTGGTAAGGATCGCATCATGAATCCAATCGGCTTGTTTTTACGACGCACGATCGACCCGATACCAGTCTCTGTTTCAGATAGAGTGATGTCGGGTAAGGGTTCGGTCACTTCGATATTGGTAAGCAAATAAGACATTTTTAATACAAATATAAGTTAACTCAACTATTACTAATACGAACCTGGCGATTTTGCAGAGCATATAGCTTGGCAAACAGTCCCTGATGTTCTATTAACTGCTGGAGATTGCCTTGTTCGACAACTCGCCCCTCTTCGAGGACAATAATTCGCTCGGCTTTTTCAATCGTCGAAAGCCGGTGGGCGATCGCAATTACCGTACATTTTTTACTCAGAGTGGCGATCGCTTCTTGAATCAGATCTTCGGCAATACTATCGAGAGCGTTGGTAGCTTCATCTAAGATTAGTATTTCAGGCTGGCTGATAATGGCACGAGCTAGAGCAATACGCTGTCTTTGACCGCCAGAAAGTCGCACACCGCGATCGCCTACAATGGTGTCGTAGCCTGCGGGAAATTGCGAAATAAATTCATGGGCATTTGCCAGTTGTGCTGCTTTAATAATTTCTGCGTCTGTAGCATCTAAGCGACCATAAGCAATGTTTTCTCTAATCGAGACGCTAAACATATAAATGTCTTGGCTAACTATAGCTAGATGAGAACGCCAGTCTTGAAGATGCAATTTTTTTAAAGGACGACCATCAACTTTAATCGCTCCCTCGTCTGGATCGTAGAAACGATAGAGTAAGCTAATCAGGGTGGATTTACCTGCTCCTGAAGTACCGACCAAAGCGGTAGTTTTACCTTTAGGAATACGAATAGAGACATTTTGAAGCGCGACCTTATCCCCAGAGTTATAGGCAAAACTAACGGCTTCTAAACTAATCTCTTTTTTAAAACCTTGAAAAGCAATATTTCCCGAACGAATGTATGGTTTGTCAGAACTATTTAATAAGTACATAACATCCTCTACCGAATTGCTCAGGACAGATAGAGAGACTCGACAACCATCTAGTTTTGTGACTATTGGTTGCAGGCGGTAGAGAATAAAAATAAAGGTCAACAGAGTCGGTAAAGAGGTGGAATTTTGCCATAAGAAAATCACCAACATACTTACTAGCAAAATACCAGAAAGAATTTCGGAGATAGGATTGACAACTGCGGATAAGACGTGCATACGAAAGAAGGTATCTCTTACATCTTTAGAAGCGCGATCGAAACGAGCCTGTTCGTAATCTTCCCTACCGAAATATCTAATCACCTTCATCCCACTAAACCCTTCCCACATTAGTTTAGTTAGAACTTGATTTACGTTTACAGCATTTTTACCTAACTTTTTACTTTGAAAAGTAATTATTCTAATTATTAATGAAATAAGAAAGAGCGATAGTGATACTAATAAAGTTAATTGCCAAGAAATTAGCAGTAATAAAATTACGAATACAACAATCGTACAAATATTAATAATTGCGTTGAATAAAACCGAAAGCGCATCGCTAGCCCGCCAAGTTTCACCCGCGAGACTATTGATTAGTTTTCCTGAATCTTGGTTATTTAAAAATTTGTAGCTGACGTTTAAAAATTGTTGAAATATACCAGATCGCAGCCGATGATTAATTCGACAATTGTACCAGCTAAAAATTACGGCACTACTAAATTTTAAGGTGCTTTTAACAATAATAGTTGTAAAAATAGCACCAGCAATAATTATAATACGTTGTTGAGTAGATACCCCAGTTAATATAGCGTTTAAATATCTTAAAAAATAGTTGCTCGATTGTGAAGAATCAACTGAACTTGAAGTTTGTAATAAGGGAATAAACAAAGTTATCCCCAATCCTTCAGCTAGAGAAGCTAGCAATCCCAGGGTAATAATTATTGGACCTAGCCAAGGATATATTTTTAACAGAGGTAAAAACTTTTTTATAGTAGCTAGCATTTTAATTATTATTTTGCTGATTCATCTGTTATCTGTTTGGTTTTAAATTGCTTTATTCTCAAAAATGTAAACTATTTATTACTTTTTTTAAAGCATATAGCAATCCCAGGTCATTCATGAAAATATTTTTTTAATAAACCACGGAGGCACAGAGGACACAGAGGTCAGAAAGAAGAGAGTTTTTCACGAAGTTATCCCCGATTGCTATATTAGTGCATATTCAAATTAATATAGCAATCGTAAATCATTTGTGAGAAGATTTTTTTTGATAAACCACGGAGGCAGAGAGACCCGGCATTAAAAAGCGCACCGCCCGCTCGGAGGAAACCTCCGAGGCGAACTGGAGTTCGCCGACGTTGCCTTTGGCAACGGCACGCGCTGGAGCGCGTCGCCAGCTTCGCTGTCGGAACGCCTCTGGCGTTCCGACAGCGACTGACGGGGCTTCCTCTGACTTCGTCAAGATAAGAGAGGGTTTGTTATAAATCATTCCTGATTGCTATATATACCAATTTAGCGATTATTAATATTAAAACTACTTGAAGGCGATCGCGATCGCCAAATTTTGAGCTGGTTTAATTTTAAAATTTTATACCATCTTTTTTTTACTAAGCATTTATAAGGGCTAAAATTATCTGATGAGTATTTTATTACGCTTTCTAACTTTTCTAGATAGCTGACTTCAATTTCTTCTGGCACGTTTTTTCTCTTAAAGCTATAGCGTATAATATCTATTTTGCTAGCTATTTTTTTTGGTAAAATATATTTAATCAATGTTAAAATAAATATTTTATAAACTCCTGGTTTAATAAGGATTTTATAGTCGGCTTTAGCTGCTTCTTTTAATAAGTAAATCGTCACTAGATGCTGTTCGTTTTGATGACTTTTTGCAAACAAACTACTAAAAAAATAACTTTTAGACCACGAATAAACAAGTTTAGGTATCTGAGAATACTTTTCTTCTACATCTGCCATAATTAGATTGTATGATTTAGCCATTCGCAAATGGTTTCCAGACATACTGTTAGAATAACGACGATATCCAACTAAAAAGTTCGGTACTACTTTATATTGATAAAATTCAGCAATACGCAATTGTAAATCCCAATCTTCACAACCTTGGGCATCTTGTTCTTTTAATAGCTCGTTATAGTTACCTACTTTGTTTAAACAAGATTTGCGAATCAAAGGAACGCTAGAATTACCAATAAAGTTGCGATAAATTAAAGGCAAATAAACTTCACCTTCTACTGATGCTATATTTGAAAAATGAAATGAATCTATTGCATTAGAACGATTTATAATGCGATCGCTTTCGTCAATAAAAACCGACCAAGTATAAACTAAACCTACCAATGGTTCGGAATTCAAAAATACTTCTATTTGCTTTTCTATCTTTTCTGGATACCAAATATCGTCAGCATCTATAGGAGCGATGTATTCCCCTCGAGCATTGACAATCGCTAAATTACGAGCTTTGGCTACTCCAGAGTTTTGCTGTCGTAATAAGCTAACTCGACTATCTTTTATGGCAATCTCTTCGACTATCTCTGCCGTACGATCTTTTGAACCATCATCAACTACTAAAACTTCTAAATTTCTATATGTTTGGTTGAGAACAGATAAGAGTGTTCTAGCAATAAACTGCTCTGCATTATATGCGGGAACGATGACCGATACCAAAGGTGAATCTATATTTAATAGTAATAAGTCACTCATGGAACATTATTTTAGATAAAATCAATCAGCCTGCATTAAGGTTGAAATTTGTTTCGGTTCAACCCATTCAAGATAAATATTAATATTTTTAGAAAAAATGCTCGATAATCTAGGTCTAAACTCCCGCAATCGCGTCAGGCATCAGAAAAACGCCGTATCGCTCGTCAATGCATGGCTTTTAGAGCAACCAAAAGATTGAAATTAGTCTATCACATTATCGTCATTAATTTGTAACCAAGAAAGTTGTCCGATAGCATCGCATCTTGTGCCAAACCTACTTCACTTCATTGTTGCTTCGATTCGTCAATCATTTTCAAGATTAAATCGCGGTATTGTAGCGACATCCTTGACAAGCTAAACCGCTTTGCATTCTCAATAGCTTTTGAGTAGCGATCTTCAAGTAAACCTCGCTCGATAGCCGAAGCATAGCACCCGATATCTGTAACATCGCAAAGAATGCCTGCATCACCAATTATCGTTCGGCGCATTTCGTCATCAGGGGCAACAACGGTTAAGCCACTTGCCATCGCCTCCACATAACACAAGCCAAAAGGTTCATTAATCGAAGGTAAAGTAAACATATCCGCGCTACGATAAACTGCTGGCATTCGATCGAAGGGAAAAGTTTGGATCTTAAAGCGATCGCTACCTAATAGACTTTCTCCCATTGCTTGATAGTACTGTCGATCTACTCCATCTCCACAGATAAAAAGGCTTCCCTTTGATAGTCGAGCAACCGCCTGAATCGCTAAATCGACCCGCTTGTGTCCTTTACGACTTAAAGAGGCAACGCATAACACGATAGGTTTGGGCAATCCCAGATCGATCTTCTCTCCTGATGGATTAAATTTCTCAACATCTACCCCGTTAGGAATAATGCTCACTGGTTGCTGAGGACAAGTTTGATTGACAAACCTCTCCATTGTCTGAGACAAAACTACTAGGCGATCTGGCTTGAATTTTAGATCGCGAGTTAGAATCTTTCCTTCCCCCAACAAGCCATTATGCGCGCTGTAAAGAATTGGCGTACCCAACAACTTTCTAACTAACCCAGCCATAGCTAAACCACCGTAGCTATTAAGAGGAAAAATTAAATCTGCGGGTTGACGGATCAATCTTAATGCACAGGGAAGAAAGCTTGTCAGATGCTCGATGACAATATCTGGATTGGTCGCAAAGCGTCTCAGAAAAGAATTAATCCAGGGACGAGCAATTAACTCGCGAGCTTGCTTTCTAGAAATCCCTCCTGCGGGGTAATAATGAGGAACTTCTGGAGATCCTGCCAACAATTCAACCTGAAAATAAGGACTCAAACGTTCGGCTAGATCGATAGCCAAGATTTCTGTTCCTCCACTCCAGTTAACCCCAGCACTGGGATGGACAATTGCAATACGATAAGTCGAGGTATCATCACTTGGTTGAGTATCCATATTTATAACCATAATTTAATTAAGCCTTGCTCAAAGATCTCTTCTAATGTGAAGTACTTAAACGTTTGCTACATAAGATGCCGTCTTTATTAGTCGTTAGTCGTTAGTCGTTAGCCGTTAGTAATAACGTGGAAGCTTCGCTTCCAGACGAGTGCTACGCACGACGCGGGGCGTTAGCCCCACACTAAGTCCTTTCATTTGATATGTAGCATTCTTTCTTAGATTTCATATAATTAGATCTTGCTTTTAAAAAAATAGATTAAATTGTAGTCGATCGCCGATGTTTGTTTCACTACCAATTTTTAGCATTAACCCTGGGCTACTTCATCCTTATTTTGGCGCGATAAGCCAATCTTATCGAATATTTCGGCTATTTCGGCGATGTTTGCCGTAAAATCTGCATGAATGTGAGATTTATCGCCATAAAGATAAAAATACTTATGACCTAAACACTTTGAAAGATAGTAGTAATAAGGCAGCATACAGTTATTGGCAAATAATTCTAGGACACCTATATCCTCTGAAAAAATTATGTTTGTCAGTCCAGCACCATGCGCTCCAACAACAAATTCAGCATCATAAAATAAATTTATTTGCTCATCAATAGAAAGGTCTTCGAGTATATATTTCTTAAAGCCATATTTTTCAAGCTCTCTAAAAACTGCGTCTTCGTTCAAAAAGCGTCTCCTCTGCCTGCGAGGATTTGTGTGGTTGGGGCCTCTGGCTATAAAGATCCTGTTGACTTTTTTCCTGGGTCGTTTTGGCAGCACGCATTTTCTAAAGTGAGCTATATATTCCTCAGGCAAATAGCCACAATAATGACGTGTCAAAAACGAAGGCAAAATCAGTTTTTCAACCAAATATGACTTGTTGGGTTCTACCAGTTCAATAACAACATTGGGAGGCTTGAGTCGATCGAGAAAAAAACTTTCCACAGGGGTAGGTTTCCCTGGAAATAGCAATTTTATCGGCGAATCCGCAAACTTCCCCAGCAAGTACAGTCTAGGTAAATTGTCTATTAGCGTATGATAATAATTATTCTGAGTTGAGCGAAAAACACTGTAATAGCCATCCTGGAGAACCCGAAGCGGATCTGGGTTAGAAAAATAAGCCTCTGTGAGGCTAAATACATACCTGAATCTGTCTGCGTTTACCGACTCCAACAAAATTTCATTGGAACTGGTGGTCAAGACATTTTGACCAGTTTTATAGATGGCGCGATCGAGTTTTATCAGCTCTCCTTTTGGAACACAGTAAAAACTCTTTTCCAGATATTTAGCATCCGAATAAAAGCTCATCTCCTTGACTTCTGGAGTTTGAATAATTCGTTCAGGAATTACACATTGTTTTTCTACACCTTTATATTTTGAATCGATGCTTGTGGTTCTGATAAGAGCGGTTCTGATGGCTCTTTTGGGAAACCGCTTTATTTTGTCAAAAATAGTCTCCATAATCTGCTATTAATGCTGAAAAGAATGGTATCATGCTACACAGAACGCCAAAATTACACAAGCTAAATTGATTTTGAGTAAACAGTTACAGATATTTCTCATGCAGTTCTCTGTCTAGGTATAAGCCTACACGAGTTTAAAAAACCGCTTCAGATTTTAGAGAATAAAGATACTTCAATTCAATCGGATGTCTTCTAGCTCCGTCCCGATCTCGATCGCCTGTAGGAGCATAAATGGTAAATCCCGTGAAACCTTTGAGGGGGCTGCGCGCTTCTAGCATCCTCCAAAATAACATCACATTGGGTTTGCCTAAACAGTAATACCAACTACTATTTTGATTAATTTTTCTTGATAAAATGCTTTTCCTGGTATCATCTTTACTAATGTTAAATTTTATCAAACGTATTTTTATCGCTCATTTTGCTCATAAATATCTTTTGTTCGCTGCAAAAATATAATATTTGCCCTTTTAAAATTATCTTAATATTTAATAGTTTACTTTTTACACATAAGTATTATACATTAAGACCACGGTTTGCCAGAACTACTCAATAGTTTATTTAGATAAATCGAATAAATGTATCAGAAAATATTATAAATAAAAGTAAAAAATAATACATATATTTTAGATTTATAAACAACTAATTAGTTAATTTATTTTAATTTAATAATGAGAAAACCTGTATTGACAATTTTTTATCAATATAATCCTTGGGCTAGCAGTATAGGAGGAATTCAAACAGTAATTAGTTCCTTTATTAAATATACACCTAGCAATTTTGAAATCAGAATGGTAGGTACTTGTGAGGTGGCAGAGGATGTTGGTAAATGGCAAGATCTCGAATACGCAGGAAGAAAAGTTAGTTTTCTGCCAATTATCGCGATTAAAAATGACAATGTTCGCCAGGTAATTCCCACTACCGTGAGGTATACTGCTGCACTTTTGGGTCAAAATCTTGCTTCTGATTTTATGCACTTTCATCGCATTGAACCGACTGTAGCTACATTAAAGTGGCAAGGGGATAAGACTTTTTTTATCCACAATGATATTCAAGAAAAAATGAATCCTGTTGATTCTCAGAACAAAATGCTTTGGGCTTATTTCCCCTCAGCATATTTCGCCCTAGAAAAATTGTTAATGCAGCAGTTTAATCAGATTTATTCTTGTAATACTAGAGCAATAGGATTTTACCAGCAAAAGTATCCGAACATCAGCCAGCGGATTAGTTATTTGAAAAACGCTGTAGATACAAACATTTTTCATCCCCTTCAACCAGAAGAATCTTGGCAAAAACGCAAAGCCATTACTGAAAAACTTAACTTACCAATTGCCACTAAATTTATTTTATTTGCTGGGCGACTACACCCTCAAAAAGACCCGATTCTACTAGTTCGGGCTTTTGCTGCCCTTTCTGAACCTGATGCTCATCTTTTAATTGTGGGAGATGGAGAATTAGCAGAAGCGATAAAAGCAGAGATTATCGCCTGTGATGTATCAGAAAAAGTTACCCTAATGGGATCTTTAAAACAAGAACAACTATTCGATCTATATTGCATAGCAAGCGTATTTGTTTTAAGCAGTCTTTACGAGGGTTTACCCATCGCTGTATTAGAAGCACTTGCTTGCGGTACTCCCGTTGTAACTACCAACTGTGGCGAAACACCAAACCTATTAACAGCCCAAAGTGGCGTAGTCGTTCAAAGTCGTACTCCAGAATCAATTTCGGCTGCATTGAGTCAAGTTTTACAAAATCCATCAGCTTATACTGCTACCGCTTGCGTCAATGTCGCTACTCCCTACACTGCTAAAGCGGTGGTGGGTGATGTTTATCAACATATGCTTGGTCGTTGGGAAGAAAAGCAACTGGCTGCTTCAAGATAAACTGGCAAGTTTAAAAACCATTCGATTTCTCACAAGATACGCTTTCAACCAAAATCTATCTATCATACAGGCAAGTGAATCAGACAAAAAACCTATCTAACCAACAAGAAGTTGAATTACAAACCGATAGACTTATAGAACAAGAACTTGCTGTTAATTCAGGCAAAGACAATTCTTTTAGGGGCAAAATATCAATATATATAGATTGTCTTCAGGGTTATGGTGCTGATAAGGTCTTAGTTAAATTAGCTAACGGCTTAGTCAACCAAGGAATAAGCGTCGATCTAATCGTGGCAAAAAAAATTGTTAACCCAAATCTTAAGATCGATAATTCTGTAAATGTAATTCAGCTCAATAGTTCTAGGTTTAACCCTGTTAAAAACGTGGTTTGCTTACAAAAATATATTATAAAAAACCAACCTGAATGCCTCCTTTCTTCTATTCATTTTAATAATGTAGTTTTAGCTAGCGCATCATTTTTATCAAATTCTCAAGCTAAACTTATTCTGAGGCAGGCTAATGTTCTAGAGCAGCAGTTTAAAGGCTATCCTTCTCTAGTCAGCTTTACACTATATCATCTGCTGAAATTAGCCTACAAAAAAGCTGATTTGCTTATCGCACCATCTCAAGCTGTGGCTTTTGATATGAAAAAGTATCTGAAAGCTAAACAAAACAAAATTAAGGTTATTTATAATCCTACCGTTACGCTAGATCTCTTTGAAAAAGCTAAACAAGAACCCAATCACCATTGGTTTGGCAAAAACCATCAGATAATTTTAGCGGTAGGACGCTTAAAGCCACAAAAAGACTTCGCCACTTTGCTCGAGGCATTTGCCAAAGTTAAACAAAATCTAGACTCAGCCAAGCTGATTATTCTTGGGGAGGGCTTTCTGCGACAAGAGCTAGAAAATTTAGCAATTCAACTTAAAATAGAGAAGGATGTCGATCTAGCTGGCTTTAAAAAAAATCCCTATCCTTTTATCGCCAATGCCGATTTGTTTGTTTCGAGTTCTATTTATGAGGGCTTGCCAAATGTATTAATTGAAGCATTCGCGTTAAACCAAAAAATCATTGCTACAAATGCTACGGGAGGTTCGGCTGAGATTTTACAAGATGGGCTATACGGTGAATTAGTGCCTGTTAGCAATCCAGATTCAATGGCAGAAGCGATTGAAAGAAACCTCACAGGGAATTCTCGTATCTTAAAAGAGCCAAGACCTAGACACATATTTAATCAAACAAGTCAAGTGAACGAATATATCGCTACGATAGAACAATTATGTAAATAGTATCTGATTTAAGTGTTTGAAATATTGTGGCTGCGACAGACTAATAATGGTGTACTGTGACCTATTACTATAATTGCGATCTATAAACAGATTCAAGCAAAATTATACTACTCCTACCACAAGACCGCCGAAACTGAAGCAGCGGTAAACTAGTAAAAATTTGGTTTTATTTTAACCAGGTAGTCGAGTAGGATGGGTGTAAGCAGTATTCATAATTTCTTAAAGATAGCTCAATCTTTATTTTAAAATTGAAGTCTAGTCAAGCCAATTTTCATTTAATTTAAAATATGAAATGATTAGTATTTTAGTAGTAGACGATCAGAAAACTATCAGAGAAAGAATGAAGTTGGTTTTGGAGAAAGAGCCAAACTTTAAAGTAGTTGGAACTGCCACAAATGGTTTTGAAGCAATCAAAATGGCAACAGAATTACTGCCTGATATTATCCTGATGGATCTAGAGATGCCCCATCTAGATGGCTTGCTGGCAACCGAATTAATTTGCAAGAAAAATATAAATACAGATATTATAATTTTAACTATTAGAAAGAATCGAAATTTATTAGTTCAATGTTTAAATGCAGGGGCTAAAGGCTATTTATTGAAAAGTAGTGGTGTTCGAGAAATAGTTAATGAAATAAACTTTGTCTATCAAGAAAGTAAACTTATCGAACAAGACATCGAACAAAAATCCAGTAAGCTCGATCGCCTGCCTCCTGTTAATAGTAACAAGCATAAAAAAGAGCGAGCGACCGAGACACGAGTATCTGAAAAAGCTTTATACACAGATAACAATGCAGGTCAAATAAATATTTTACCTGAGGTAGAATTTTACCAACCTCAAGCAGCTGTAGCTCCACCAGAAAACAAATTAAATCTCTTTTTATTATTAACAGTTTTAAAGCGTCGTTCTCTCCCTGCTCTGATGGGATTTATGGGAGTTTTATTGGGTGCAGTGATTTATCTAATTTTTGCCCAAAGAATGTACCAGGCAAAAGCCTTAATAACCCTTGAAGATCGTCAGGAAAGTATTTCTGACTTGGGAAAAAACTTGAGTAATCCTACAGATAGTAGAGACTACAGTTCTTTAATCAGTCAAGCTAACTTGATTCAGTCAAAATCTGTTTATAATAATGCTCTGGAAAATCTCGTTCAACAAGAAGCTTATTCCGATGAAGATATTTCGTCAGAGGTAGCTAAAGGAGATGTAGAGGCAAAAGTTCTTCCTAATACTAATATTTTAGAAATAAACTACGATAATCCTGACCCAGAATTATCGGCATTATTCTTAAATGAAATTATTAAAGCATCCATAACCAGAAACGCTGAAATTATTCAGTCTGAAGCTCGATCGGTCAAAGAATTTTTACAGGAAGAAGTAAGTAAGCAGAAAGAAGAACTCAACCAGGCAGAAACCGCAGAAAACACCTATCGACAGGAAACAGGTATTGTCGATCTCGATAGCCAAACTAGAAATCTGGTCAACAGTATAAATGAGCTAGAAACTCAAGAACAATTGTTATCAGCTCAAATCAAAGAGCAAGAGTCTAAAGTTAATAGTCTCCAACAAATAACCGAAGTTGAAGACATCCAATCTGCTTACAATCAGGGAATAATTGGTCAAAATGAACAGCTAGAAAGTTTGAGAACCCAGTTAACTAGCGTTGAGGAACAACTGGCTACTGCTCGCGCCAATTTTACCGACAACAATCCGACAGTAATCGCACTATTAGAAAAAAGAACTCAACTTTTAGAACTGTATCAAGAGCAAGTTAGGGAGATTGTGGGCGAAGATTCAAATCTATCCCCATTAGAGTCCACTAAAAATGAAATCGATCGAGAAGTTATTAGTGAATTAATTACTACTCAAGCTCAACTATCCGCAGATCGAGCGAAACTGCAAGCAATACAGGCAGAAAAAGCAAGAGCAAGCGATCGCATTTCTTCCTTACCTGCCAATGTCCAACCCCTTGCAACACTAGTTCGTCAACGCGAACAAGCTAATGAAAGTCTGCAATTTCTCCAGCGTCAGTTAGAAGAAGCTAGAATCGCCGAAGCGCAACTAGTAAGTAATCTTCAGATTGTCGAACTTGCCGATGTTCCAAGTGTTCCTAGTTCGCCGAATATACCCTTAGTTATAGCGATCGCTTCAGCTGTAGGTATTATTCTAGCCACAGGAATTATCCTACTTCTAGAAACAATAGACCGTACTTTGTATGAAGGCACGGGGCTAGAAAGCCAGCTACATATTCCTCTGTTAGCTAATTTACCTTGTCTTCCGGGTAGTACTAATAATTTGACGCAAATTCAGTCATTTTTACAAAATAGTACTTTATACGAACCCTATAGAAATTTTATAAAAAGATTAGAATCATCTAATCAGCAACAAATTAGAGTAATAGTTGTTACTAGCGCGATCGCCGAAGAGGGAAAATCAGTAGTTGCCTCTCATCTAGCAGCGGTATCGGCAATGTTATCCAAACGAACATTAATTATTGACGCTCATTTACACCAAAGCGATCAGCATAATTGGTTTGATGTTCGACTTCAGCCTGGATTGACAGAGAGTGTAACTAATGGACTCGAGCTAGACAAATTAGTACAGCCTACCAAAATTAGCAATCTTTCAGTTATTGCTGCGGGAAAAGCGGTTTCTAATTCCTGCACGATCGTCGAATCGCCCGATATTGAGAGCATAATCAAACAAGCAGCAATGCAATACGAGCTAATAATTATAGACGCGCCCTCAGTAAGCAGTAATTGTGATGCCTACACATTGAGTAAATATAGCAATGGTTTGGTAATGGTAACTCGACCGTTGCATACCACTACCAATATCTTGGAACAGACTGTGGTTGACTTAAAAAGAAATCAAGCTGCAATTATTGGCTTTGTAATCAACAACACTACTAAGCAGAAGAATTCCCTCTATGGCGATCGCACCGAGCGCAGTAAAAAACCACGCTTATTACCTGGATCTATTCAAACTGATAATCCCAAGCCAGCCGAGGAGACAAGTCAATCATGATGAGCAGAAGTTGGGGTTCTCGTCAATCTTCAATCGGCATTATTGGTGCTGGCGTAGGCTTAATTTTAGGTGTATTAGCTGGATTACAACCTTTGTTTTTGTGTGTAGCTATTGCAGCTATTATCTTAGCTATCTGTTTTTTTGCCTATTTCGAGCAGACGGTATTAGGATTATTAATTCTCCGTAGCTCCCTCGATATTTTTTCCGATATAGGGATTCCCGCAGCTTTTGCAATTTATTTAAATATACTTATTTTTCTTTACATAATCGTAAGTATATTAACAGGTAACAAAATTCAGACAGATCGATTTTGGTGGTTTTTAGTAGCTTGGATATCTATCAAAAGCTT
Organism: Waterburya sp.; assembly: GCA_965214815.1. GTDB lineage: Bacteria > Cyanobacteriota > Cyanobacteriia > Cyanobacteriales > Xenococcaceae > Waterburya. The sequence goes on along the minus strand of CBDCCL010000002.1, from coordinate 3,050,604 downwards.
CTGGCTTATTTTACTGTTTTTTAACGCACTGGGTTTCGGTCGTTCATTCTTAATCGTCAGTGTCCGTGAATGGGTTCGCTTATTTTCGTGGGTAATGGTTTATTTTATAGTTATGCAGCTTAAAGGAAAAGTTCCTCCTCTAAAAATAATTAACCTGCTTTTTCTCAGCTTAATTTTGCCTCTTTCAGCAGCTTCTCTTCAAATTATTTTACCCGAATCTATACTTCCAGGTTTCCTATCACTTGCCTATTCCGACAGCTATTTAGAAACCGCATCTCGGATCAATGGAACTCTCGGTCATCCTAATACATTCGCAACTTTTTTAGTGCTATTTATTGGATTGAGTTGTTGGAAGCTAGAACATTCTAAGATACGTTGGCCCTGGTTGCTGCTAACTGGTTTGCTTATCTTTTTCATTACTACTACTAAAACCTTAGTAGGGTTGCCAATGGCAGCCACGATTATTTTAGTTTTTAATCTACCTAGATTTACGCCTTTAAGATTTGCGGGTGCTTGCTTATTATGCTTAACACTTGTTGCTTTTTTCGCTAGTAGCGAGTTTGGACAAATGCGACTTACCTCATTATATGAAACCCCCTTGCTAAATCCAGACATAGATCTTTCCGATGCAGTTTTAACAGCACGGTACGATCTCAATAGTTTTAATTGGCGTATCGCTCAGTGGACTTCTTTAATAAAAGTTTGGTCAGATTCTCCAATTTTAGGTCATGGGTTATCAACAGTACGCAGTCTCTCTTACTTTAAAAATGCTGCCCACAATGATTATCTTCGCGCCCTAGTAGAAGGAGGAATTGTCGGCTTCATGGTTTTTTTAGGCTTTTTAGGGGCTAACTTATCAAGAGTGATTTTAATATATCGATCTCTACCGAGAGGAAGCGTTCAAAGTAACTTTTGCCTGGTACTAACTGGAATGTTAGTGGCTATGATAATAGGGATGCTAACCGAGAACATTTTTAGCCATACTACACTGTTCTTTTATTGGTTATCTTTATCATCTATTGCAGGTTGGCAATGGAATGATGGTTAATACACATATACAGCGTGTATTCTGTCTCCAGACTCTTTGCAAGCATGACTCAATAATTTAATAAAAAAAAACAATATGAGAACGAAAATTATTAAGGGTGGTGTGTCCTTAATCTTGAAGCAAATTTTGTCTGCTCTACTTTCTCTAGTGAGTACGTTATTAATTGCACGCATTTTAGGACCAGAAAAGTATGGGATTGTCGCCATATCTTTAGGAATTTTCTACTTTTTTATATTTATTGGCAGGATGGGATTAGATATCTATGTGATCCGCCAGCCTAATATATCAAAAGAAGAAGTCGAGCAAATTTTAGGTTTTTACAATACGGTCGGTGCGTCAATTTGTTTGCTTCTTTGGCTAGCAACACCAGCTTTTGGCTGGTGGACAGGTAAAACTGAAGTCTCTTTGGCACTGCGCTTTTTGATTCCAGTGGTTTGGCTAGATATGGTCGGAAGTTGTGCTTTAAGTATGTTAGAGCGAGAGCTAAATTTTACCAAGGTTAGTTTGGTAAATGCACTGTCCGAGGTAGCTAATTATATGTTATCCGTAACTTTAGTTTTGATATATAAAAGTTATTTAGCAGTAATCTTAGGATATGTTTTACAGTATCTAGTCTTTGCACTATTAGCCCATTATTTTAGTCCGATCGGATGGCGTTACCGCTGGAACTCGAAGACCTTAACTCCAGCATTAAAATATAGTTTTTCTTACTGCTCGTCTAATTGGATTTTAAATCTAAGATCTTTAACTATTCCTTTATTAGTTAGTCGTTTAGCTGGTGTTGAAGCAGCAGGTATTGCTAATGTGGCGTTTCGAGTAGTCGAAAAACTACTGCTGCTACGTAATGTAATTCGCAATATGTCTATCAGCATTATGGCAAAGCTTATGGGCGATCCAAATGCTGTCAAGCGTACGCTAGATCGGGGAATGCTTTATCAAGCATTACTCATGGGTTTTATTTGTGCAGCGTTTTCTGGATTTGCTTCTTGGATAATTCCAACTATGTTTGGAGATGAATGGCTGCTAAGTGCGAAAATTTTTCCTTTAATAGGTTTATCTGTAGTAATTGGCGCGTTATTTGACTTACACAGTGCTTTGCTTTATGCTTCTGGACACAACACTGAAGTTGGACGTTTCCACATCGGGTATGTTGCCTCTCTTTGGATCGGATGCCTGTGTTTGATTCCTCCATTTGGAATCTGGGGATATGGTGTTGGTGAAATAATTACTTTGCCCAGTTATTACCTCATTCATCGCTCATTAGTTAAGTATTATAAAAGTCCCAATTATTGGCCGGTTTTTTGGAGCATTTTAGCAGCTATTCCACCCCTATTTGGAGGTATTTGGTTAGAACCTCTTCCTAATCTGGCACTAATGATAGCTAGCTATGGAATTCTATTTATATGTTGTTCGACTGTTAGAAAAACTTTAATAGAACTTTCTCGCAATTTTTTCTCAAAATCTACAGAGAAGTCCCGCTAAATGCAACCAGATACTTCAAATTTGTTCTAACTGCTCCTGCTGCGATCGCCACTGCGGTGTCGGACACTCAAAACTCATCGGCTGTAACGATCGCGGGTGAATAAAAGACAGGCGGTAGGCGTGAAGATAATAACCGCAATCTCCTGGTACTGGTATTAATTCTGAATCGCAGTTTATCTTAGCAATTCCTCCCGCTACGTATAAAGGATCGCCAAGTAAAGGATAGCCTGCTGCTGCTAAGTGGATTCTAATTTGATGTGGACGACCAGTAAATATTTTTACTTCTAATAAAGTACAGTTCTTATAGTGTTCGATTACCCGACATTCACTTTTAGCATACTTCCCCTTGGTAGTTGCACCATAGATATAGCCTAAGACGGGATGCGGAATTTTACCAATCGATTGAGTAATAGTTAGCTTATTCTTAACTAAACCCGATACTAAAACGTGATATACTTTATTAATCTGGCTATCTCCTTGCCCTATAGTATTGTCGCGCATTTGCCGAGCAAGATCGGATTTAGCCAAAGGCGATCGCGCCAATAATAAAAGTCCAGATGTTCCTCTACCCAAACGATGAATTGGTACAGGTGTATCTTCGGGATACTGTTTTTTGAGTTGCCAAAGCAAGGTATGTTCTAAAAAACCACCTCCAGGAATAACAGGTAAACCCGAAGGCTTATTAATTACCAGCAAATCTCGATCTTCATATAAAATATCAAACTTTAAGGGAACTTCAGGTTCGATCCAGGGTTCGCGATGATAGGCTAATTTGTCTTTAGTTTTGAGTATAGTTTTGCAGGTAACACGAAGCCCTTCGCGTAAGATCTGACCAGACTCGATCCTGGTTTGCCATTGCGATCGATCCGAATGCCGATATTTTTTACTGTAATAATCTAAAACTGTTTGTCCATCTTCAGCAGAAGAAATGCGATCGTAATAAATCCAGCCTCGGTTCATTAGAAATAATATTAATCGTTTGATGTGAATTAAAAATTGTTCAATTGCTGGTTTTTGCTTCTCCCTAGTCATGGTTTGAAGTCTAAAGCAGTTTATTCGAGGCTTTTACAAGCTATGTTCTAAGTTAGATTAAGACAATTAGTAGTATATTAAAGCTAAAAGCGGTGCAGCGCACGTCGGCTTTTGAGAAAGAATACTCTTACTCAAAACGCGACGGATCTTGAAGGTTTCCCTCATAGAGCGAATGCGCCAAGAAGCTACGAACTAACTAATTTTCAACGAAGCTAATCCACATTAGGCGTATTAATATACTGGCAATATGAGATGATAATTGTTCTAATTATTTTAATTACTTATTGATACTAATGGAATGTGCAATTATTAGTCGTGCCGGACAAGTGCTAGCAAGAGGAAAATTGATTCTCAAGCAAGAAGCCAACCGAACACGCTTAAACCTTGAAACTAGAGGCGGAAAACTAATTGAAGGGGGATTTGTGGGCGAGGATGGCGATTTGGGTGCAGCCAGCAAAGTATTGTTTGAAAACTGTTTTGCCACCTGGCGGATGACGGGGTTAACTTTGAAGGTGGTTATTAGTTCGTGAATCTTTTAAACCTTTATATATAAAGAGTATAGTTTATTTGACTTATATTTTTATCTTTTCAATCGTGGTTAATCTAAAGGTAAAAGTTGCGATAGAATACAAATCGCTCTACTACAAAACATTACAACATGGGTAACACATTCGGACATCTATTTCGCATTACAACTTATGGTGAATCTCACGGCGGAGGTGTTGGGGTGGTTATTGATGGCTGTCCTCCGCAACTTGAGATTACTGAAGAGGAAATTCAGGTTGAGTTGGATCGTAGAAAACCAGGACAGAGTAGAATCACTACACCTAGAAAAGAAAGTGATACCTGTGAAATTATGTCTGGCGTGTTTGAAGGTAAGACTACAGGTACACCAATCTCTATTCTAGTCCGTAATAAAGATGCGCGATCGCAAGACTACAGTGAGATGGCAAGTAAGTATCGTCCTTCCCATGCTGATGCTACCTATGATGCTAAATACGGTATCCGTAATTATAAAGGCGGTGGACGTTCTTCGGCGCGAGAGACTATCGGTAGGGTGGCAGCAGGTGCGATCGCCAAAAAGATTCTCAAGCAGGTTGCAGGTGTCGAAATCGTCGCTTATGTAAAGCGAATTAAAGATATAGAGGCGGAGGTAAACCCCGATACGGTAACTTTAGAAGCAGTTGAAAGTAATATAGTTCGTTGTCCGAACGCCGAATGCGCTAAAACGATGATCGATCGCATCGATCTAGCTAGAAAAGATAAGAATTCTTTGGGTGGCGTAGTTGAATGCGTGGCGCGTAACGTACCTAAAGGCTTGGGCGATCCTGTATTTGATAAATTGGAAGCAGACTTAGCTAAGGGTGTGATGTCTCTTCCAGCAACCAAAGGCTTTGAAATTGGTTCGGGTTTTGCAGGAACGACTATGACAGGAAGCGAACACAACGACGAGTTTTACATCGATGATAACGGTGAATATCGTACTGTCTCTAATCGTTCGGGTGGAGTACAAGGGGGCATTTCTAATGGTGAGAATATTATTATTCGCGTAGCGTTTAAGCCTACTGCAACTATTGGTAAAGAACAAAAAACCGTTACTAAAGGTGGAGAAGAAACGGTACTGGCTGCTAAAGGTAGACACGATCCATGCGTTTTACCAAGAGCAGTACCAATGGTTGAAGCAATGGTAGCCTTAGTATTGTGCGATCGCCTATTATCTAACCAGGCTCAATGTAATATTCTTTGAAGCTCCTAGAAGGGAGTACCATAAACAAAAAAAATTATCGCGGTTTCTTAAATTATCTTTAACGGTGCTTGCTATTTTCTAACTATTCCATAGATATAATGCTAATTCAGTACTGGAATATCTAAATATCGCCTCTTGATATATATCGAGCATCTTGTCTACTTTTACTTCCCAATCAAAGAGATCGAGAATACGCTGATGACCAGCTTTACCTAGAGCGTGTCGTAATTCGGGGGATTTTGCCAGTTTAGTCATGGCTTCTGCTAAATCTCGAACAAATAGATCTGGGGTTTTAGGTTCGACTAAAATGCCACAGGACTCATCGAGATAGTCTGCAGGCCCACCCCATTTGGTGGCAATTACAGGGATACTCATGGTCATGGCTTCTAAGACTACCGCACCACCACATTCATAAAGACTAGGAAGCACCATCACATCGGCAGATTGCAATCTTCGAGCGCAATCTGATTGAGCCAAAAAACCAGTAAAATTAACTGAAGATTTGTAATTTGAATTTAGCTCCAATTCTTCGGCTAAAATTTGGAGATTAGAGCGTTGTTCGCCGTCACCAATAATTTCTAACTCAGCAGGGATCTTGTCCGATAAAATTTTAAAGGCCCTAAGCAATAGATCTACTGCTTTCCATGACACCAATCTACCCACAAACACAAACTTAACTGGTTGAGTAAGGTCTGGTTGCGCTTTTAGACAATTTGGTTTCCAGACGGATAGATCGACACCATTTTCGACTATCTCAATTACTTTGCCAGTAATACCTTTGGGCAGCGATCTCTTGGTACGCTCATTAGCAACTAAAATAGTTTCTGCTTTTCGCTTTCCAGGAATCAAAGTGTTAAACAAATTAGCAAAAAGACGACCTGCTTCTACGGATAGATCGACTAAGGGATTTTCTCTAGCGAATCCTAGAGGATATCTCATTCCCCCATTCATCGGGCCTATTACCACTGGCACACCCATTTCAAAGATAATCGAAGGCTCTTTGGGTGAAACTAATATTGGTTGATGAATAAGATCGATCTTCTGCTCTCGGATAATTTCTTTAGCTTTTCGACGTTGAGCTATTTGAGTTATTAACCGTAAAACTAAACCAAAGGTAAAATAAGCAATTCTTTTGGGCAAAAACTGACCACACCGCCAAAGCCAACGATGCCAAACGGTATCGGAAATATAATAAAGGCGATCGCGATCGCTTTCAAATAAAGATTCCAATTCTTCGCGTGTTCTTTCATGAACGATTAACCACGTTTCAATACCTCGCTGTCGCAAAACTCGAAAATAGTGCAGTGGTAACGCTGCTTCACCTCCATATTTGAGGGAAGCGTGTTCGGCAACAATTAATATGCGAAGATTACTCATCTGTATAAATTATTGTAGTTAAGAGTAATTTGTAATCACTTTTGCAGGTATACCAACTGCCGTGCTTTTTGCAGGTATATTTTCTAAAACTACGGTATTAGCCCCGATATTTACGTCCGAGCCGATGGTAATATTGCCCAGAATTTTAGCTCCTGCATTAATGTTAACTCTCGCTCCTAATTTGGGGCAATTTAGGGGATTATTTATATGAAATACTTAAATGTTTGCTACCTTAAGGGGACTTGGGGACTTGGGGACTTGGGAACAGTGAACAGTGAACAGTAAACAGTAAACAGTAAACAGGGGACACTTCAACAGTCGTAATGTCGCAGTCAATATTACTTATTACTTATTAATCAGTCTCCCCGTCTCCCTATCTCCCTATCTCCCTATCTCCCTATCTCCCCATTGCTTTATTTGTATCGTTCTTTTTTATATTTCATTTTAGATACCGATTGCCGATGGTTACTCCCTTCCTACTCCTAAAGATACTATTTCGGCATTGGCAATTTTGATGAAAAATTTTGTTCGGCTAAAGGGTCTAGCAACAGGAATGGCTTTTCCTTGGTCAGTAATTTCTACCGTATCTTTAGCCAATGGCAACATAGTTGAAGATATGCAGCTAGCTATCGATCTTGCTATAGCTGGATATCACTAGTGCTAACAATTTAATATTTTCTACAACATTAGTATGAAAAACCTCAAAGTTCCGTTAGTTTTACTAGCTGCTGGTGAATCTAGAAGAATGGGAACGCCAAAGCAGCTTTTGACTTATAAAGGATCTAGTTTGATTCGTCATGCTGCAACTGAAGCAGTCAAGAGCAACTGCGAGCCGATTGTAGTCGTAGTGGGTGCAAACAGCGATCGCGTTTGGGACGAAATAAACGACCTACCAGTACATACTACTTATAACCCCCAATGGCAACAGGGTATGAGTGCTTCGATCGCGACGGGTATTACCGCCTTACTAGAAATGAATAGCGATCTTGATGCTGTTGTTGTCGCTTTAGGCGATCAGCCTCTTATTACCGAGTCAGTTTACAATCGCTTAACCCAGAGTTACGCTCGAAACCCCCTCAAAGCAGTAGCCTGTAATTATAGTGATACCCTGGGCGTACCTGCTTTATTCGACTGCACTCTTTTACCTGAGTTACTCAATATGAATCATCAGGGGGGTGCTAAACAAATATTGCATCGATATAGCGATCGCGCTTTTAATTTAGATTTACCCGAAGCTGCGATCGATATTGATACCCCAGCAGACTATCAGAAATTACTTAAGATTTAAAAAACGTCTGGCGATCTTCTAGGCAATTTCTTGTCGGGGAATTTTACGCCATTGATGGGGAGATGTACCGTGTAGCTGTTTGAACTGGCGAATAAAGTAGCCTGTATCTAAATAGCCTGTCTGTTCGGCGATTTGAGTAATGGTTTCTTCCGTATCGACTAACAATTTACGAGCGTAGTCCATGCGACGTTCGACAATCCATTGCTTGACAGTACGTCCAGTTTTACGGCGGACTAAATCAGTAAGATATGCAGGAGAATAGCCCAAAGTTGCAGCTACTTCTTTTAGCTGGAGGGGACGATGATAGTTGGCTTCGATAAACTCAAATACGGCAGTCATCCGAGGAGATTGAGAGAATTTGTCAAAATCGAAAAAGATGTCTTTAGCTGCGGATCGATCGCCTGAATAATATTGCTTTAGCTCTCGATTTCTTCGTAATCTAGCTTTAATCGCTGTTAAAAGGCGATCGACGTTACAGGGTTTCGTCAGATAGTCCTCAGCCCCCAGATCCATACCAAGTCTAAGATCGTTCATGGTAACTTTAGCAGTAAGAAAGATAATCGGGATGGCTGTAGTAGATTTTTGCTTTCTCAATGCCGATAGCACTTCATAGCCGTCCATTTCAGGCATCATAATGTCGCAGACAATTAAATTGGGACGATGTTTTTGTGCTAAATCTAATCCTGCTTTACCATTATCTGCTGCGATCGCTCTAAACCCCTCAAATCTCAGAGAATCTAGTAAAACTTTTTTGGTTTGTACCTCATCTTCAATAATTAAGATTGTGGTCATATCTATTTCCCCGAACCATCGCAACAGAATATATATACTTAATACTTGAATTTAATTTCAAGTAGTAGCGAAAGATACAGGAAATTTACTGACCTTACGTGCTAATTAGTCTGTAGCTGGTAACAGGGAAAAGGTGTGAAGAATCAAAAATCAGATCGGACGGACATTGAATTAGCTAACCTACGTCGCCAACATCAATTAATTCTCAATTCGGTGGGAGAAGGTATTTATGGTTTAGATGCACGGGGTAATGTAACTTTTGTAAATCCTGCTGCTGCTGAGATTATTGGCTGGGAAACGAATGATTTGGTCGGTAAATCGATGCACAAGATATTGCATCATTCTAAAGCCGATGGTAGGGAATATCCTCGCGAATCGTGTCCGATTTACGCTGCTTTCAAAGATGGCAAAGTGCATCGAGTTGAAAATGAAGTTTTCTGGCGTAAAAACGGCACTAGCTTTCCCGTCGAGTATATCAGTACGCCCATGCACGATGAAAATGGAGATTTAATAGGCGCGGTAGTTACTTTTCGAGATATTACCCAACGCAAACTCAGTGAAGCCATCTTACAACAGGCTAATGAAGAATTAGAAACAAGAGTCGAGCAACGTACAGAAGAATTGAGCAAAGCTAACCAACAGCTAAAACAGTTAAACGAAGTTCGTTCTCGTTTTGTAGCTATGGTTTGTCATGAATTTCGCAATCCTCTTAACAACATTGCCTTTTTAGTATCTTCTCTAATGCGCTATTCCCGCAAGCTTTCAACAAACAAGAAAAACGAGTATCTATTGAATATTGAAGTGAACATCGATCGCATGACTCAAATGACCGATGAACTATTAGTTATTAGCAAACTTGACAATGAAAGCATCAATTTAAAAGCCGATATGCTCGATGTGGTTGAGCTTTCTCAACGACTTATTACCGAGTTTGAGAAAACTTACGGTCAAAGTAAAATTAAATTTAACTGCGATCTTTTAGAATTAAAAGTAAGAATAGACGAACGACTATTATGGTCGATAATGATTAATCTGCTGTCTAATGCGGTTAAGTATTCACCACAGACTGAAATTAATCTTTATCTTGAAGCAAAAGGCGATCGCTTTACAGTGGCGATCGAAGATCGTGGTATTGGTATACCCGAACAAGACAAAAACCGCGTTTTTGAGCCATTTCATCGAGGCAAAAACGTTAGTAATATTCCTGGTACTGGTTTAGGCTTATATATTGTTAATAAATTTGTGAAGATATTAGGAGGAGAAATTAAAATTTATAGTCAAGAAAATAAAGGTACTAAAGTTGAAGTAATAATTCTGTTATAATTTTTACTGTTTAATTATTTTTTACATTCGCTTCAATAAGTAACGATAGTCGGTTTATCGATAAAATCGCTTTATTTAAGATTGTTCTCTGGTTTAAAAGCTAATAAAACTTCTATTTTTGAGAAAAGAAATCCAATGTTTCTTCAATTGGGTTCGTGATACTGTAAGTTCCAACATCAATTTCTATCGGGATGAGCTAGTTTTTAAACAATAGATTTTGCTAAATGTTGTTATTTTTAAAATTTATCCGTTTTTACGGAATATTTGCTGTAGATATGCAATTAAATAGACAATTCAACTAACTTAATTGTAGCAATTATTACCAAAACTATCGACAATTTAAATTACATATCGAATTATGGTATTTACTACAAATAACGCTACAGATCGATGGGGTAGCCTTAGCACCCGACATGGAAAACTTAGAGAAAATCAAGTTTGTACAACCTGTGGCGGGGTTCACTCTTGTACCGATCACTGGAAATTCATGGCCGAAGATATGCCGAAAGATCCTGTCGATATGATTGGCGATCTGGCAAAAATGGGTATCTACAAGTCAGGTGCGTTTAAAATGGCAGATGCAGTTAATGCTGCTGACTTACGCAGAACCCTTTTATTAAAAATTGCAGGAAAAGGAGATCCTAAGCGAGAGAAATTAGTCTTGGAGTTATGCAAACAGGCAGGAGGGATTGAAAACGCCTTTGCTGCTGCATTTGGACCCAAGGCGGGAGAGTTTTTTGGCGATGTAGTCCAGGCGGGGGATTTTAGTCGCCGTCGCTTCCTAAAGAATTTGGCAGTAGGTGCAGCTTTAGTTACTCTGACAAATTGCGTACCTAATCGAGAAGAAAGTGCTGTAGATACTTCTGAAGCACCAGAAGGCGCGGAAAATTTAGAAAAAAGAGATCTCAGAATTGGCTTTATTCCGATTACCTGCGCTACGCCAATTATTATGTCGAAACCTTTAGGGTTTTACGAAAAATACGGTTTCAACGCCGAAGTGGTCAAAATGCCTAGCTGGGGTGCGGTTCGAGATTCAGCGATCGCAGGTGAACTTGATGCTTATCATATGCTAGCACCGATGCCTATCGCCATGACTTTGGGCTTGGGTTCGACTTCCTTTGGAGTTAAGCTTGCCAGCATTGAAAATATTAACGGACAGGCAATTACCGTAGCTAATAAATACAAGGGTCAAGTAAATGGTGCAGCCGATTTCAAAGGCTTCAACATTGGCGTACCCTTCCCCTATTCGATGCACAATCTCCTACTGCGCTACTATCTAGCCACGGGAGGAATAGACCCAGATAAAGATGTCAAAATACGTGCCGTACCGCCACCAGATAGTATCGCTCAGTTGGTAGCGGGAGATATCGACGCATATTTAATGCCCGATCCGTTCAATCAAAGGGCGGTATACGAAGAAGCGGGCTTTATTCACAAGCTGACTAAAGAATTATGGGACGGACATCCCTGCTGTGCCTTTACCGCTAGCGATGATTGGATTAATGCCAACCCCAATACTTTTAGAGCGTTAAATAAAGCGATTATCGAGGCTGCTGGCTATGCCCAAGATCCTGCAAATAGACCAGAAATTGCCAAGGCAATCTCAGAACGCGCCTTTCTCAATCAGCCTGTAGAGGTAGTAGAGGCAGTGCTAACAGGTAATTTTGAAAATGGCTTGGGTGAAACCATGAGTGTACCCGACCGCATTGGCTTCGATCCTTATCCCTGGCAAAGCTTTGCTAACTGGATTTCTTCTCAATTAGTACGCTGGGATTTACAAGGAGATGGCAAGGTGAAAACTGCGATCGCCGAAGATAAATATGAAGAAGTCGGCAAAGAAATCTTTATGACCGACTTAGCTAGGGAATTAGCCCAAGAAGTTGGTCTAAATCCTCCAGAAGATATTTATCGCGAAGAAACTCTAGAATTCGATAGCTTTAACCCAGAAAACCCCCAGGCATACGTAGACGAACAGATTGAGAAATACGGCGTTTGATTTCAGTAAACAGTAAACAGTAAACAGTAAACAGTTACAAAAAAATGACTGTAGTTCGAGAAAGATTAGTTAAAAATAATCAGGAGAATAAGCTACTTGACAATGAAAATGTCAGAGCATTATTGTTATTTCTCCTTTCGTTAGGAATATTCCTATTATTTTGGGAAATGGGTGCAAGACTAAACTGGTTTGCCAAAGGTGTACCAACCGCATCTTTAACCATCCAAGAACTATGGTATTGGGTCAGCCATCCTTTTTACAACAATGGCCCTAACGATCTTGGTATTGGCTGGAATTTATTAATCAGCTTGAGGCGAGTGGCAATCGGCTATACCATAGCCTCGGTAATCGCCGTACCTTTAGGAATTTTAGTCGGTATTTCGCCAGTAGCCTTTAAGGCTTTTAATCCTTACTTTCAACTACTAAAACCCGTCTCCCCTCTAGCTTGGCTACCCATAGGACTGTATTTATTTCGCGACTCAGAATTGACGGGAATTTTTATTATTGCGATCGCCAGTATTTGGCCCACTCTAACCAACACCGCTTTTGGCGTGGCAAACGTAGACTCTAGCTATCTCGATGTCTCGCGAACTCTCGGCGCATCCAGATGGCGGACAATATTTAAGGTAATTATTCCTGCTGCCTTGCCTAATATTATCTCTGGGTTACGAATCAGCATGGGGATTGCTTGGCTGGTAATCGTCGCAGCAGAAATGCTTTTAGGTACTGGCTTGGGTTACTTTATCTGGAATGAGTGGAACAACCTCTATATTCCTAATATTTTAGTAACCATCTTTATTATCGGAATTGTCGGCATCATCCTCGATCGACTCTTTGCCTATCTAGAACACTTAGTATCTTTTGGTAAAAAATGATCGCTCGTTGAACTCTCGAACATTAAACATTGAACAGCTAAATGACTATGTTATCGAAGGAGAATAAATGCTAAATGCTAAATGATAAATGCTAAATGCTAAATCCTAAATCCTAAATGATAAATGAGATGACTCTAGACACCCTCGATTCAGATTCTATCGATTTGAATAATACTAGCGATAGTGACACTACCTATCAAATCTCCTTACGTAACGTCTCTAAAGTGTTTCCTGGGAATAATAGCCTGCTAGACAAGCTGACGGGAAAAACAAAAGCTGACTTTACGGCGATCGAAAATATCGATCTCGATATCGAACATAATACTTTCGTTTCAATCATCGGTCCTTCTGGCTGTGGTAAATCGACAATGCTGGATATTATTGCAGGCTTGAGTACTGCCACAACTGGTACTGTAACCATTGACGGGCAGCTAGTTAATCAGCCAGGACCCGATCGCGGGATGGTTTTCCAAAACTATGCCCTCATGCCCTGGATGACGGTAAAAGACAATATCAAATTTGCTGTAGAAACTGTCTATCCTAAAATGCCCGACAAACAGCAGCGTCGAGTTATCAAAGAAAATATCCAGCTAGTGGGATTAACAGGGGCAGAAAATAAGCATCCTCACGAACTATCGGGAGGAATGAAGCAAAGAGTCGGCATTGCTAGAGCTTTAGCGATAAATCCGCAAATTTTGCTAATGGACGAGCCATTTGGGGCTTTAGATGCTCTAACTCGTGGCTTTTTACAAGATGAAATCGAGCGTATCTGGGAACAACAGCGCAAGACCGCTATCATGATTACCCACAGTATTGAAGAAGCCCTACTATTATCCGATCGCATCGTGATGATGACCAAGGGGCCCGCAGCAACCATCGATGAAGTATTAGAAGTGCCTTTTCCCCGTCCCCGCGATCGCAATACCGTCGAAAACCATCCCGATTATCTAAAGTTAAAACAAGAAATGGAAGATCATTTGTACCGTGAAACCAGGGCGGTAGAAGAAGCGAGAATCAGTAAACATTGAACATTGAACATTGAACATTGAACATTGAACATTGAACATTAAACATTAAACATTAAACATTAAACATTAAACATTAAACATTAAACATTAAACATTAAACATTAAACATTAAACATTAAACATTAAACATTAAACATTAAACATTAAACATTAAACATTAAACATTAAACATTAAACATTAAACATTGAACATTAAACATTAAACAGCTATCAGTTTTTACAGCAAGAGGAATTAAATTATGAAAGTATTTCCAGAAATTACCGAAAAGTTATTAGCAGCTAAAAAAGAAAAAGGCATCACCTTTGAAGATTTAGAAAAAGCAGTCGGAAGGGATGAAACCTGGATTGCTTCGGTTATCTATCGTCAAGCTAGTGCAGACATGGACGAAGCCACTAAAATCGTCACCACATTAGGTTTACCCGAATCGTTAGCAGAACCCTTGACTATTCCTCCCTTAAAAGGTTCTCTCGATCCTCTAATCCCTACCGACCCAATGATCTATCGTTTTTACGAAATTATGCAGGTATACGGAATGCCCATTAAAGCGGTAGTTCATGAAAAGTTTGGCGATGGAATTATGAGTGCTATTGACTTCTCTGTTGAAGTAGAAAAAGTAGAAGATCCTAAAGGCGATCGCGTCCAAATAATTATGTGTGGTAAATTCCTACCCTATAAGAAATGGTAGTTAATTGACGTTCTCCCCTCCCTACACTCCTTTGCCGTTGTTAAAGAGAAGGGGATTCACTAAATCACTTTAGTGGCTTACTCTTTCGACGAGCCGACTTACTATCAACAGTTTCCTGCATTAAGTAGAGGTCATTCTCTCCAGAGTCGTTAATTTCGGTGCGCCCCACCGTATCTGATAGCTGTTTTAAAGAAGCTTTGAGAATGTTATGAGCAGCGTTTTCGTCCCTGTCAGCAACATAATAACAGTTATTACAGGAGTGGGTTCGAGTACTCAAGGTTTTAACTACAGCTTCGCCACAGTTTGAACAGTTGATACTGGTATAACTTGGATTAACTGCAATTACAGGAACACCATAAATTACACCAAAATACTCTAGCCATTCTCTAAACTTACGCCAACTCGCATCATTAATTGACTTTGCTAGCTTGTGATTTTTCACCATATTACGCACCTGTAGGTTTTCCACTGCTACTAAATCGCTAGATTTAATGACGCGCTGGGCTAGTTTACATACCCAGTCGTTACGTCTGCGTGAAACCTTGAGGTGCGCTCTACCTAATCTGTTTCTGGCTTTGGCTCTATTACTACTTTTTTTCTGGGTACGAGATAGACGACGCTGAAGCTTTTTCAGCTTGCGTTCATCTTTTCTCAAAAACCGAGGATTATTTGCTTTATTGCCAAAATTATCAGTATAGAAATGGCTCAAACCAACATCCAAACCTCGTTGTACTCCTGTTAACTCTTTATCTATCCTCCTGTCTACATCTAATAAAAACTGAGCATAGTATCCATCACATCTTCTAATTACTCTCACTCGTTTAATTTGTTCGAGTTGGTAGAAGTGCAGATCGCGAGTTCCCCAAAGCTTGAAACCACCTGCTTTAAATCCATCAGTGAATTTTAAATAGCGTCGGCATTCACTTAACTTCCAACCGCTAGTCTTATATTCTACTGAGCCTCTGGTTTTATATTTAGCAAACTTAGGATATCCAATCCCCCCTTTCTTTCCCCCCTTACCAAGGGGGGCTTGGGGGGATGCTTTGCAGTTACGATAAAATCGCTCTACTGATGCCCACGCTCTTTCGGCATGAGCTTGACGAGCCATTGAATTTAACTTCTTTGCCCAAGGAAATTTAGGATTATCTGCTAGTACTTTGCAGTATTTATAAGCATCGTTACGACTCTTAATCTGTTTATCTATCCAGGCACGAATTATCGAATTACGCACAAAACGACCAGTACGAATAGCAGCATCTAGCCGATCATACTGTTGTTGTGTTCCTTCTAATTTTGCCTCGTAGACAATCATTTTTTATCGTTTTAGCCTACGATAAAATTGTATCACGAAACAAGTTCGCTTATATCACCGCCCTTAAAGGAGACGGTGCTTTACGCTCACTTTCGGTAAAAGCGATTGTTTTGGATGTCAAATTAAACGATCGACGCCTGCGATCGCTACTCGAAAATTAGAAGCGCATTTAAATAAAATGTTCGATCGGTAATAGTCATTTAGCAAAGAATAATTAATCGATCTACCTACATGGCTATTTTCATTTTAATGAGGTATTGGCGAATTATATCTGAATTAATTGCCAATAAATTGTACTTTGTTAAATATGAGCAAAAAGAAAATTATTATTGCGATACAACAGTCAAGCTGTCGGACAAACCCTAATACCTAACGTCGAATCAGCAGTAGTCAACTTTGCAGACCCTAATGTAGAAAATGAAGTTCGTGAAGCATTAAAACACGCACATCTGACAGATAACCCTTTAAACAATCCATCTCTTATCAATCGCAATCTAGAATTAAGATTTATCGAACAAAAATAGCGATCGCTTTAGTTAATCTAAACCATCCCAAATTAATCTATGACTGTAAGTTTAAAACTGCAAAATGTATTTTTGAACTTACATATAAACTACTAAACGTTACTCTTGTGATATTTTTCGGATTGTATTTTGTTTTGCTTCGGTTTCGATCGCATCTCCGTTGTCGTATTTTTGACTTAAGATATATGTACGAGCTTGCTGCAAGTTTTGTTGAGCGTATTCTAGATCTTGTTTTAGCTTCTGGTTCTCTATTGTCAACTTAATATTCTCCGCCTGAAGATATTTTGCTGTCTTTTTACCTGCATTTACTTGCTCTATACTAGCTTTTAATTTATCTAATTCTTTAGTCAACTTGTTTTTTTCTTGCTGCAATATTTTAACCCGATCTTCTATCTCTTTAGCAGGCTCTTCTTTCTCATTTAAACTATATTTTTGGTTTTCCCTTAATTTTTGTATGCTGTAGGCTAATTTTGGATGTTTATAGATATAGCTAACTGAAACTCCTGCTTCTTTTGCTACAGAACGTACCGTAATCTTCTGCTTGCTATCCAGCAAATCTGCGATCGCTTTTTCAACCTTTAATAATGCTTCTTGTTTCTTTCTTTGACTAGCTATATGCAGTCCTGCAACTTGTTTATCTAACATTTTACTCCAATGTTCAAAGTAATGCCTTAACGATGTAGACGTTGTAGACGTTTTGATGTCTACTACCGATAATTACCCTTATCGGTAGTAGATAAATGTTATAAATTTTTTCTCAGGGTGTATATTCGACAGTAGTTTTAGGCAATATACTAGATCGATATAATAAATATATCCGCTCGCACCTCTCGAAAGCCAGACGCTGTAAAGTGATATAGGTCAATAATCTGTATATTGATTTTAGGTATTTACACCGGCATCGGCAACAAAAAATCAGCTTGATAAATAGCAGTCAAAATAATCTTTTCGCTATTGGTTTTAAATGTATTAATTTAGTTATCTTTTACCTTTATTAGATTTTGAATAACTTGAAACAAGCAATCTAAAACCTGTATAATAATTTGCCTGTATTGTCTAATGCGATCGCCTTTATAAAATGTTGAACGACGAATAAATTGGCAGAAGTAGGAAAAGAATATTATTTTATAAAACTCGAAGATTCAAATTATTTAGCTAGTATAATATTTTTAATTTTTTAATATCAAGAAGCGATCGCAATTGAAAACTTCTAATTGTATTTTAAACTAAAGCTAAGTTCAGTATTAGCGATAAATGTCTCATAAATCAATAATTGACACAGTTGCAAGTGAGGGTAGTTTAAGTGATAGGAACAGTCGTTGCAGTAAGTACAAATAGTAGTCATTCATTTAGTAAATCAAATAGAGTAAAAATAAAGCTATTAGCAGGGTTGGGAGTAGAAGGAGATGCTCATTCTGGAAAGACGGTACAACATCGATCTAGAGTAGGGAAAGATCCAACTCAGCCAAATTTAAGACAGGTGCATCTAATCCATGCTGAATTACACGAAGAATTAAATAAAGCTGGATTTGATATTTTACCTGGACAAATGGGAGAAAATATTACTACGAGAGGAATTGACTTACTAAAATTACCTACCGATACACGACTGCGTATAAAAAAAGCCATAATTCAAGTTACAGGGTTGCGTAATCCCTGCGCTCAACTAGACAACTTTCAACCAGGCTTGATGGCTGCGGTATTAGATAAAGATGAGAATGGCTGTCTGATTCGTAAAGCGGGGATTATGGGCATTGTGATAGCAGGTAGTGCAATATCTGCTGGAGATACAATTGAGGTTGAGCTTCCATCTCAGCCATATCGTCCGTTAGAAAAAGTCTAATTATGTTTCATTTTTAAACTTATGACACATAACAAAACGTGCATACGAGCAAGTATTTTAGCTCTTCAGTCTTCATAACAGTTTTAAGATAAAAATAATAAATTGCAAAATACGAAGATGGGAATTGCATTTGAAATAACTGTTAATAGTGAGACAAAAGTAGTTGCTGGAATTGAGGAGATTTCAGTGCTGTCTTTTATCCTTAGTTACATTTCCCGAAAAAAGGACTCGCTCGATCGCATTGAGCTTTCGGTTGGAGGTTTACTCCATCACAATCGGCACGATTACGAACATTTGGATTGGATTAAACGTCACTTGAAAACAGGTGATGAAATTACTATTCGTATACTTGAGACTTGCGATCTAACAAAACCCATTTCTAGACAGAGAGAAGATCCAGAGTTGGTAGAAAAAGCTCAAAGGAAATATTATGAAAGCTTGAAAGAAAAGTATAAAAGAACTTAGCAAGGAGAAAGCTAGTCGATCTTTCATCGATCGCTTTGAATCGTATTATTGTTTAATTTAATTAGTATTTGTTTCAGAATTTGATTTTTGAAACATTTTATAATAAGGAAGATTATTAGAGATCGCATAATCGGTTTTAGAAGAATAAAAATTACCGTGGCGATCGTGAAAAGCCCAGTTGGTAGGAAATTGTACGATTGCGCCCATGGTAAGAGGCACACCAGATTCTTTTAAAGCTTTAATACGCCTATGAAGAGTGCTTCTAGATAATCCTGTTTCTTCTATTAACTGACGATAGCTATATTTTTTACCTTCAATCAACATAGTATTATTTTATTCATTTGTGTCAGTAGTTTAATTTTGACACAAAAATTATCGATTGAGAAGGATTATATAGAAGTAATAGTTTAAGCCTGTCTGATGAGATGCGTACTGAGTTTAGAACCAAAGTATTTTTAATCGATCGTCGATTTAGTGGCGATCGCATTTAAAATTGCGATCGCCGAAAAGTTTAATTTTTAAGTAAAGACAAAAAGTATTATTCCTCGTGTACCAAAGCCATCGAAAAGAGTACGCGACCTCAATCTGCAATATAATTGTAAATGTGAACAGTCGAAGAAAAATAAAAGCATCCCTTTAGAACGTTTGCATCTAAAGGGATAAAATGATAGCAGCAGATATCGATCGCAATATCCAAGAAATTGCCAAACAACTAAAACTCGTAGCTCTAAAATAATTCATCTAAAAGAAAATTTTGATGCCATTAAAATCGAGTTACCAGATGATGTTTTAAAGAAATTAAATTGTTTGGAAGAAGGTTTTGCTCGAACGTCTCTACTGTAACTAGCCTAAATCTCCCCATCTCCCATTACTTTATTTATATCGTTCTGTTTAAAATTTCATATAACATGGCATTACCAAGAGTCAGAATAGCTAAAGACAAAGCAGAATTGGTACAGAAACTTTTAGAGGCGAAAGGGACTACAGGAGCTTATGCTACCTATGCAGATATTATTGCTTTTGCTGCAAGCTTAGGGGCAAAGTACCGACGGCGTTCGGAATTAACTGAAATATCTCAGAATGAACCCGCACCAGTTAGCTTAGAAATATTTATCTCTCGTGGTTACGATCGCCTGATTAAATTAATTGCTGTTATGGAAACTCAGGATATTAAGATCTTATCTACCGAAGATGCAGCAGCAGAATTACAGCGCGTCTCGATCTTTGAAGCTTATGCTAACGGCGGTTTAGAAAAATTGAGTCACGAGCTACGAGGCGCAGTAGATTATACCGAAAGATTGGTTCTAATTTTAAATAGCCAGAGATATAGCATTGAAGCAGATGATGAAGAATTCGACCTGAGCAGATTTTTATAATGTGTCAAAACTTTAAAAATGACACAAAAAAAATATTAAATAACAGAAGTTTGAGCAATAAAACCATCATAAAGAGCGATTGCGCAGCGCGGAGTCATAAATGGACGATTATTTCTGGGGACTGGCTAAGATAGAAATATTATTTAATTAAATACAGTTACGTGGAAACACGCAATGGGGTGCAAAACGATAATAGTTCAGTATAAATACGGTTTAAAAAATCTTTAATGAAGATCTTAATAGAAATAAATCTTACGACAATAAAATTAAGATGCGTTATTCAAGCGAACAGTTATCTAATCGACGATGGGGAATTTACGCAGACGATCGGTTGCTAGCAAGTGTGGGTTGTTATAAAACTTGTCTAAAAATATTAAAGTTGTTATCAGAAAAACAAAAATATCACCAAGATAAAACTAGCGAGCTTCGCGATCGCATTCAAATAATTAAGACTGCTGCTTAAAAATCTTACAGGACAAGCATAGTTGTTTAGCAATGCGATCGAGAAAATGAATATTAAAACTTTGGTAGGGATTAAAGATTGTACTCTGGTTATATACTGTGGTTTAGACCGACTGTATCGCTACAGTATAACGAGTACTGAAGGTGAAACTTATACTTGCGATTGTTACTTTCCCACATCGAGCAGTGCCAAGTTTATGGGAGTCGCTGCGGTAGAAAGATTAGCTATTAGACGCGGAAATCAATAAAAGTCGTTGTTTGATATTTTCATAACTATTTATCGATTGCAACGGGCATTAATTAATTAAAGATGCTTCGATTAAATAAATAAAGGTTAAGAACTTTGGTAGCAGTCGATAACCCGAAGAATCCTACGGGCTTGTAAAATTAACTTTATATTTTCCTTACGTTTATTGCTTGCTGACTGAAGCAATAAGTAATTAGGGATATGTAGTTTAGATCGACTGTAATCAAAGCTCTATTGAGATACTTTTATGAACATACGTACTGTTTCCACAACTCCTTTCTCGGATCAAAAGCCGGGAACATCGGGATTGCGTAAGTCTGTTACAACATTTCAACAGCCTCATTATTTAGAAAACTTCGTTCAATCTATATTTGATTCTCTCGAAGCTGAGGGTCAAACCATAGTTTTAGGTGGCGACGGGCGTTACTACAATCGCGAAGCAATACAGGTCATTATGAAAATGGCTGCTGCTAACGGTATCGGACGCATTTTAGTGGGTAAAGGTGGAATTATGTCTACCCCTGCTGCTTCGGCAATTATTCGCCAGTACAAAGCCTATGGCGGGATTATTCTATCTGCTAGCCATAACCCAGGTGGACCAGAAGGAGACTTTGGAATTAAGTACAACATTATTAGCGGAGGACCTGCACCAGAAAAAGTTACCGAGGCAATTTTCGATCGCTCTAAAACTATTGACAGTTATAAAGTATTAGAAGCAGACGATATCAACCTCGACAAGTTGACGGTAACGCGCTTGGGAGAAATGAGCGTGGAGGTGATCGATCCAGTAGAACCCTATGCCCGTTTGATGGAGTCTTTGTTCGATTTCGATCGCATTCGGGAATTAATTAAAAATGACTTCAAGCTGTGTATAGATTCGATGCACGCGGTTACAGGACCCTATGCCAAAGATTTGTTTGAGAAGCGGTTGGGTGCTTCGGGAGCGGTAATGAATGGCGAACCATTACCCGACTTTGGTGGTGGACATCCAGATCCTAATTTAGTGTATGCTCACGACTTAGTAGAAATCATGTTTGGTGATAATGCGCCCGACTTTGGTGCAGCATCCGATGGAGATGGCGATCGCAATATGATTTTAGGTAATAATTTTTTCGTTACTCCAAGCGATAGTTTGGCGGTGTTGACAGCAAACGCTACTTTAGTACCAGGATACAAAGATGGTTTATCTGGAGTGGCTCGTAGTATGCCGACTAGTGAGGCGGTAGATCGAGTAGCAGACAAGCTAAATATATCTTGTTATGAAACTCCTACAGGCTGGAAGTTCTTCGGTAACTTGTTGGATGCTGACAAAGCTACCCTGTGTGGAGAAGAAAGTTTCGGTACTGGTTCAAACCATGTCCGCGAAAAAGATGGACTGTGGGCGGTGTTGTTTTGGTTAAACATTTTAGCCGTTAAGGGTGAGTCGGTAGAAGCAATAGTTAAAGATCACTGGAAAACCTACGGACGCAACTATTATTCTCGTCACGACTACGAAGAAGTAGATAAAGAACGAGCCACAGAATTAATGGAACGCCTACGCGGTATGGTAGGCGACATGGCAGGAAAACAATATGGCGACTATGAAGTCAAATATGCAGATGACTTTAGTTATGAAGATCCTGTAGACGGTAGCGTCAGTAAGAAACAAGGTATTCGGATCGGGTTTACCGATGGTTCGCGGATAGTGTTCCGTCTTTCTGGTACGGGGACTAAAGGAGCGACTTTGAGAGTATATATTGAAAATTACGAACCCGATGCTAGTAAGCACGATGTCGATACTCAAGAAGCTTTAAAACCTTTAATTGACTTGGCGCAAGAAATTGCTCAGATTAAAGAATACACCCAACGCGATGAGCCGACCGTAATCACCTAAGCTGTAAATTTAAAAAGATTGTAAGGTCGTATCATAGCGACCTTTTTTTATCTTTAACTCTGTAATATTAAAAATCTATAGATTAAAACCATCAATTAATTGGTCTAACTTACCATATACAGCAGCAATTCCAAAAGCTGACATTAAAATTAAACTACCAATTATTCCTTTAAGCAAAGAAATATCGACCTGAAAAAATACGGCATAACCCCAGTAGACGGAAATAGGAACGATACTGAAAATACTTCCTAAAATAAATCGTCCGACTTTATGTTTAGCCAAAGATTTACTTGATGTTTCCAAAAAATTAATAAAATTAGCTATTAAATCGAATAGCGATCGCCCCAACCAGATTACCTTCATTTTGAAAATCTTCTAGATGTCGTGATGGTGCTGACCATATTTTAGCAATTGACCTATCAAATGCTGTTCTTGCTATAAGAAGATTTACACTTATTCTTCGCATGATAGCGATCGATGTACGATCGCTATCATGCTTTACTTTAAAAGAATTAATTGTAGCCTTATGGCTTTAAAAGAGTGCGATTATTAATTATTTAGCTCAAAGCGCGGTATAACAAGACTAGCAGAACACATAAAACACTTACCATCATGAGAAAATTATATGTCTGAACTAAGTATTGCCAAAGGTAGTTGCTTGTGTAAAGCGGTAAGCCTTTCTACAACCAGCAGGAATTCTCACGTAGCAGCCTGTCACTGTAATATGTGCCGTAAATGGGGTGGAGGAGCTTTGATGGCGGTTGAATGTAGTAGTGATGTTAGCTTCGAGGGTGAAGAAAATATCGGGATCTACCAATCTTCAGAATGGGCGGAACGAGGATTTTGTAAAAAGTGTGGAACTCATCTATTTTACAGGTACAAGCAAAATAACCAATACTACATACCAGCAGGGATTTTTGATAATGAATCCGCTCTTGTTTTAGAGCATCAGGTTTTTATCGATGAAAAACCCGAATATTACTCTTTTGCTAATAAAACTAAGAATATGACGGGGGAAGAAATATTTGCACAGTTTGGATCTCAATCAGAATGGTCTTCGTAAATAACATTCTATTAACTTACTGTCCTAATCTTTCCCTCGCGTCTTTGATACTGCTCAATTACTTGAGGTCATACCTTCTACTTTAGAAATTAGCTCATCTATGGTTTGAATTTGATTCAATTCTGCTTGAGGAATCATAACGCTTAACTCGTCATCTTGTTTGAGAACTAGCGGATAGTCAAACTTTTGACCATATTTTTGCTCGAATTCGTCTCGGTGCAGAAACTCCATCTTTGTATCGGATTGTTCTCTAAATTCTTTCCACTTTTTATGCTCTTTGAACATTCCAAAGGTCAAACCGCAGAGATTACATTCATAGGTCTGAGGACTAATTGCTTTGTGTCCTATATCCATCAGCGTGTTTACCAAACCGCTATCGGCGTTGTAGACAAATATTAATTTCATGTTCGAGCGACTAGTTGTCTTTCTTCTGATTGTAGCTAGATATACTGTCGTATACTCTCTCAGGAAAGGTTAGATCCTGGTAAACATTACCTGAGTCTGGATCTTCGGGATCGGCAACAATCTGAAAGTCTTGCTCAGACTGCCATTCTAAAAGGCTATCGCGACTCGGTGGGCTATATTCTTTACTCTTTACCTGCTGATAAAGCGATCTAGCTTCTTCTTCTGCGAAGTCTTTATCTTTTTTTAGCTGTGCCACGATCTCTTCTTCGTCTGCAAAGTATTGAGCAACCATCACAAACGTAAGTCGTCCATAGTGTCCGATGTCTTTCCCATCGTCTAACGCATCCAGAATATGCGCCATCGTGTTATTTTTGCGAAGATCTTTGAATGACATAAGATAAATAAGTAATCGTGTACTACTCATATTATTAATACGCTGTTTGGCAGCATTTAAAATCTGTCTCAAGAATGAAACAGGCAGTTTGTTTTAAACTTCTTCACATGATAGCGATCGCACATCGATAGTATAAGCTTCATCTCAAGAGAATCAATAGCGGTTTGAGGCTAAATTGAGATACATTCAGTTGAATACAGAATTAGGAGTAAATTGTGGCATCACCAACTCGTTTACTGATAGCAGCTAGCGGTACGGGAGGACATTTATTTCCTGCGATCGCACTTGCGGGGCAGCTACCCGATTATAAAATTGAATGGCTGGGTACGGCAAATCGTTTAGAAAATAATCTCGTACCCGATGAATATCCCTTGAATACAATTACGGTGGAAGGTTTTCAGCAGAAGTTTAGCTTCAAAACTCTTAAGATTACTTCGGGCTTGTTTAGATCGATCTTTCAAACTCAGAAAATAATTAAAGAACATCAGATCGATGCGGTATTTACTACGGGAGGTTATATAGCTGCGCCTGCTATCTTAGCTGCCAGATTGCAAAACAAACCGGCAATTATTCACGAGTCTAACTATATCCCTGGTAAGGTGACGCGCTTTCTCAGTCGTTGGTGCGACGTGGTGGCTTTAGGTTTTGCGGGAACAGCCCAGTACTTACCGAAGACAAAAACAATTTACGTTAGTACGCCAGTGCGATCGCAGTTTTTAACTCCTCAACCTTTAGATTTAGATATTCCCGATGATGCGGTAGTAATTTTAGTCGTTGGTGGTTCACAAGGGGCGGTAGCGGTAAATAAACTAGTAAGGGAGGCTGCACTCCCTTGGCTGGATTTGGGTGCATATATAGTTCACCTAACGGGGAAAAACGATCCTCAAGCCGACAGTTTGAAACATCCTAATTATATAGCTATACCCTTTTCCGACAACATGGCAGGATTATTACAGCGAGCGGATCTCGCCATCAGTCGTGCCGGTGCCGGTACGATTACCGAATTAGCCTTTACTGGTACTCCTGCGGTATTAATTCCCTATCCTTATGCAGCAGAAGACCATCAAACCTACAATGCTGCATGGTTTAAAGAGGCATCCGCAGCGGTAGTATATCAGCAGTCAGAACTTACTTCAGATATTTTACAAGAACAGGTGTTGGAGTGGTTGCGATCGCCCCAAAAATTACAGGAGATGGCAGATAAAGCTAAAGCAGCTTCTGTTACCGACAGTGCGGAGAGATTAGCTAATTTAGTGCGCGATCTAGTTAAAGCGTGATTTTAGTAATACATCAAATCTGAGTCAGCAGAGTTTAGTCCGATTAAGCAATAATAAATTGACAGAGCAATAAACATTTAGTCTGACAATATTATAGAAGTTCTTCAAAGATAAGCGATCGCCATGACAACTAATATTCAAAAAGCACCTGCACAAATGGATGTATCCAAAAAAGGATTGCCCGTAACTATTATTACTGGTTTTCTTGGTAGTGGTAAAACTACCTTACTCAACCATATTTTAACCAATCAAGAAGGTCTGAAAACCGCAGTCTTGGTAAATGAGTTTGGTGAAATTGGTATTGATAATGAATTAATTGTTTCTACCGATGAAAGCATGGTCGAATTGAACAACGGCTGTATTTGCTGCACCATTAACGAAGACTTGGTTAATGCGGTCTATAAAATTCTCGAACGCGAAGAAAAGATCGATTATTTGGTAGTGGAGACAACTGGGTTAGCCGATCCGCTTCCCGTGGCGTTGACTTTCCTCGGTACAGAATTGCGAGAGATGACTCGTTTGGACTCGATTGTTACGATGGTAGACTGTTCTAACTTTAGTCTCGACTTATTTAATAGCGAAGCAGCACTCAGCCAGATTCAATATGGTGATGTAATCGTGCTAAATAAAACCGATTTGGTTGATGAAGCAGATGTAGATGCTTTAGAAGTTAGAGTTAAAGATCTTAAAAATGATGCTCGTATTTTACGTACTCAAAAATCTCAGGTGTCCCTACCTTTGATTCTCAGCGTTGGTTTGTTTGAATCTGATAAATATTTTGAAACAGAGTCAGAACACGACCACGACCATGACCATCACGACCACGACCATCACGACCACGACCACGACCACGACCATTCCCACCATTTAGAAAACGATGGTTTTTCTTCCATTTCCTTTCAATTCGACAAGCCTTTTAATATTCGTAAGTTTCAGTACTTTCTAGATAACCAGCTTCCAGAAAGTATCTTCCGCGCTAAAGGAATTCTCTGGTTTGATGAAAGCGGAAAACGTCATGTATTTCACTTAAGCGGAAAACGCTTTACTCTAGAAGACGAAGAATGGCAAAAAGAACCGAAAAATCAGCTAGTTCTGATCGGTCAAAATCTCGATGAAGATACCCTGCGTCAGCAGATAGAAAATTGCGTCTGTTTGCCAAAAGGCGATCGCGCAAAAGGCTTCGGGAAGTAACTATCTAACATTTATCATCGAAATGCGCGTAATTATCCAGCGAGTTAAATCATCTTCAGTTAAGGTAGACGGCGAAATTATCGGTCAAATCGGTCAGGGATTGAATTTACTGGTGGGAATTGCTGCAACTGACACGGAAGCAGAACTCGACTGGATGACTCGTAAATGTTTAGAATTACGTTTGTTTGCCGATGATGCTAACAAACCCTGGAGTAAATCTGTAATAGATATCCAGGGAGAAATTTTAGTAATTAGTCAGTTTACCCTGTATGGCGACTGTCGCAAAGGTCGCCGTCCTTCTTTTAGCGGTTCGGCTACACCTGAAGTTGCGCGATCGCTTTACGATCTTTTTGTAGCAAAATTAAAGCAAAGCGGTTTGAATGTCGCCACGGGTAAATTTGGCGCGATGATGGAAGTGGATATCGTCAATGATGGGCCAGTAACTTTAGTTTTGGAAAGAGAGAATGTTGATTTGAGGTGAATGAACCCCAAGTGCGCGCTGCATCGCTCTTTCTTTTTAAGAACTATAATTTGAAAATCCCACAATACTAATAGCAAGATGACTACGGCATTATTAAATGACTATTTCCCTCTGCAACTAGAAGGCGATCGCGAGGAAAGATTTTTAACCTCTGGCGTAACTTGGCAAGTGTACGAATCACTTTTAGCGTCTCTAGGTAATAGTTCTAGTTATCGTGTAGCCTATCTATTAGAAACTTTAGAAATTATGTCCCCCAGTCGCAGCCACGAACTAGATAAAGAAAATATTGGCAGATTGTTAGAAGCTTATTTAGAAGAAAAGCGCATTCGTTTTTGGGGATTAGGTTCGACCACTTTTCGTTCTAAAGACAAGCAAGCAGGAAAAGAACCAGATAAGTCTTATTGCATTGGTACGGATAAAGATATTCCCGACTTAGCGATTGAAGTTGTCTATACTAGTGGTGGCGTGGATACTTTGAAGATATATCGGCGTTTGGGCGTAGGCGAAGTATGGTTGTGGCAAGATAGAAGATTTAAAGTCTACTCTCTTGAAGAAGATGACTATCGAGAGCAATCTACAAGCAAATTATTACCAGATCTAGATTTAACTTTACTCGCGCAATACGTAGCGATCGAAGATCCATTAGATGCAATCTTAGAATGGCGCAAGACGATTACAAATTAGTCTTTTAGGCGATCGCAGTCAATAAACTCGTTCGATAGTAGAAATAAACGCGGTATATAAAATCAACACGAGGGCGTAATCCTGGGGAGACCCCAGGATGTTGACCGCCCGAACCCTCTCGTCAAGTAATGTAACTAGTTGGGAGAAAACTGCTGTAATAGTTATTAACTTGGTTACAGTAACCGAAATCGTTAAGATAAAACTAATTTTATCCCTCAGCTAGATATGAATACTTTCCCCGAAACTTTGGATGCAGCAGTCGAACAGGCAAAAGTAGCTACGACTGAAGCGATCGCAGATGGCTATAAACTGATTCAGGTAGAATTAGTCGTTCCCGAAATCGCTCTCAAGTCTGAAGCTTTGGCTTTGGAGTTTGCTAATTTATTTTCTGAATATGGTTCGGGGGTTAAGGTAATGTTTCCCGATACGGGTGCTGCTGCGCTTGCTAAACGTAATTGGGGGGAAACAGAATTTCAGGTGACGGATATGGGTAGTCGCTTTACCTCTATTGAAACGCAGATCTCTGAAACGGACGAGATTTTTATTGTCGCCTGTCCTTCGGCGGTGGAGGTAGAACGGGCAGAGAAGTTAAGCCAGGTAGCAGGCGATCGCCCTGTTATTTTTTTAATCCCTCAGTTAGAAGACGTGGCAATTGTCGGTATCGGCTTGGCTGCAAGACAGTTGAGAGAACGCTTTATTAAAAATATCTATAGCTGTTATTATTTGCGTCCGATCGAATCTGGTGCTATATTGCGCTGTCATCCTAGTTCTTGGCAAATCTGGTTAGAAAAAGAGTCGGGCTATGAGTTGGCTACAGAAGTTTCTACCAAGCCGATGGGAGAAGATTTAGATCGACTGATGTTTAGTCTGACTACTTCCGAAGCAGATAGTAATCGCCCTCAACCTAAGAAGACGAATTTGTTAGGTAGTTTACAGAAGTTTCTTAAGGCGTTGAGTCAATAAAGTGTTAGTTACTATCCAAATTTATCGATAGGCTCTATTCGATGAAAAACTCGCTCGATCCTAAATTTAAATTCTGGTTAAGTGTCAGTATTGTAGCTGCAATTTTATTTAGCTTCTCTGGATTAAAGTTAGCTTTTGAATCTGCATATACCGTCCAAGATGATGCCAGACAGCACGTTTTTTGGCTACAGCGGTTAAATGATGCCGATTTATTCCCTAATGATTTGATTGCCGACTATTTTAGCTCGGTTGCTCCTGCTGGCTATAAGTTTTTATATTGGTTGGCTAATTTATTTGGTCTAGAACCATTTTTATTTAACAAGATACTTCCTGTATTGCTTGGTACAGGTAGCAGTATCTATATGTTTTTGGTAACGGTAGAAATATTTCCCGTACCCTTTGCGGGATTCTTATCTAGCTTGTTACTCAATCAAAATCTCTGGCTATTAAACGATCTGGTTTCTGGTACGCCCAGAGCCTTTTTTTATGTCTTTTTCTTAGGCTTTATCTATTATCTATTACGCCAACAACTATGGTGTTTACTATTTATTATTTTGCAGGGTTTATTTTATCCTCAGACGGTATTAATTTCTGCTGGCGTTCTTTTATTAAACCTAATTACCAAAAAAGAAAAGCGATATTTCTATTTAATTTGTTTGCTCTTTGCGATCGCAATTTTGGCTATTTATAAACTACAAACAAGCGAATTCGATCTAGTTATTACCGGGGAAGCTGCCAGACGACTACCTGAATTTTATCCTGGGGGGAGAAGTTCGTTTTTTAACGATAATTGGTGGGATTTTTGGTTAGTAGGGGAAAGAAGCGGATTTTTTCCCTTGGAATGGGAATATGTTTTACTATCTTCTTTTGGTTTATTGCTACCAGTGATAATTAAACAGCCACGTTTTAAATTAGTAAAATATCTCAACTACAAAGTTGAAATTATTGCAGAGATCTTATTAGTTTCTTTTTGCTTATTTTGTTTAGCTCATTTGTTGCTATTTAAGCTACATTTACCGAGTCGATATTCACAACATACCTGGAGAATTGCGATCGCCTTAACAAACGGCATAACTCTCACTATATTACTAAACTGGCTGACTGGTAAGATTAGCCGAGGTAGAAAAAATCTTCGGTATTTAGTAGTGGCGATCGTAGTAGTAATACTGTTATTACCTACCTGCATAGCGCAATTCTATCCCTATCGACTGGGCTACGTCACTGGCGAAGCACCAGAACTCTATAAATTTTTACAGCAGCAACCTAAAGATAGTTTAATCGCCACTTTGAGCCCAGAAGGAGACTTTATTCCCAGTCTAGCCCAACGTTCGATTTTAACCTCTAGAGAATACAGCATTCCCTATCATTTGGACTACTACAGCCAGATTAGTCAACGAACCAAAGATTTAATTCAGGCTCAATACAGTGATAGTCAAGCAGATTTAACTCAGTTTGTGCGAGAATATCAGCCCGATTTCTGGGCGATCGATAAAAATGCTTTCTCGGTTGATTATCTAGAAGATAACAGGTGGTTGCAGCAGTTCGAGCCAGAAACACAAAATGCCATAGCTAATTTACAGCAAGGCAAACCTTTAATAGTGGAAAAAATAGATCGATGCAGTGTTTTAGAAACCACTACTTTAAACCTTCTTGATACTCGATGCGTAGCCGATAATTAGATCCAGCTAACATAACACGCCATAATTTCAGACTTAAGTAAGATTGTCAAAGACTACAGCTAAAAATTTGCTATTAATAGTTTTATAACTATTATTGTTGTTGTCAGCTCAATAATCGCCGATAGATAACAATTTAAAACCAATATCGAGCCATATTCAGCGTCACTACATCTAAACCACGTACAAGATCGATTAAAATAGCCAAAAACCAAATTATGTTACAACCGCATTTAAAGTTCAAGGTTATTTAGATCGGTGTAAGTGTCTACAAGATTTGTCTATCAATCATAATGCGTGCTGTCAAACATATACACTGGATCGATATCTTGGTTCTGCTACTGGCATTAACAATAACGCTACTGGGTATCGGCAGCTATGGTTTATATGAACCCCACGAGGGACATTTTGCTATGGTTGGACAAGAAATGATTTGGCGCAATGATTGGATTACACCTCACCTCAATGGTTCGCCCTATCTTAATAAGCCACCACTACTATATTGGCTAATTGCTACCTCTACCTATTTCCTTGGTTCGACTGAGTTTTCCGCCAGGCTTCCGATAGCCTTAACAGGCTGGTTGGGTATTGTCATCGCTTGGAAGTGGACGAGAGAACTTTGGGGAATTGAAAAGAGTCGAGTTTGCGCCCTCATGCTGTCGGTAACTTTGGGCTGGTTTATATTTACTCATCAAATACTTATTGATGTATTGTTAGGAACTTTGCTGCTTTGTAGTAATTATTTCCTGTGGCGATTAATCTATCAACCTCGTTCGTCGTTTAACTGGTGGGGTACATATCTATCCTTAGCTTTGTGTGTTCTAACAAAAGGCTTAATTGGCATAGTATTTCCTTTATTAAGTTGTTTGGCATTAATCGTAGTTCGGCGAGACTGGAAAATAGTTCGGCGAATCAAGCTGTATCGAGGTCTGCTATTAGTTATGGCGGTGGTGTTACCCTGGTTTGTGGCGGTAGAACGGGCTAATCCTGGTTTTTTACACTATTTTATTGTCAACGAACACTTAGATCGTATTATCGATCGCCGTTTCCCTCCAGACTATGAAGTATCTAAGGTAAGTGCATTGGGTTATCTTGCTATTACCGCCTGCTGGTGTTTCCCCTGGATTTTGTTTTTACCATCAGTGATTAAATCTACCTGGTTTGAGTGGCAACAGGGATTCATTTCTAGTTCTCCCGTACAAAATCGTAAACACAGTGATGGCATATTTCTATTAGCCGTTGGTGCAATTTTACCAGTAGTTTTATTTTTACCTCTCTCCTCGCGGTTAATCTACTACAGTATCCCCGCTATTCCTCCTTATATTATTTTGTGCGCTGGCTGGTGGAATAAACATCATCGAACAATGTATTTGTATGGCGCGATCGCTTTAATTCTCGGATTCGGTTTTTATGGCGTTGTAGCGGTTCTGCCTTCGATCGTTAATTCATTGCCAGCTATTCTACATACTCCCGAAATTAGGCGACTGATAGTTATAGTAGCGATCGCTTTAGGAACGGGTTGGTTAGCTTCGTCCATAGGAATGCTAAAACGTTCTGCTAAAGCTTGGATACCTTTGTTTATCGCCCTGACTATTACTTATCTTGCTACGGTGCAAGGATTTATTCTCTATCAGGATATACGTTCGGTTAAAAATTTGGTGCAGCAGGCAAACACCTGTTTGAGTAGCGATACTCTCTGGACGTTTGAAGGTTCGCGGGAAATTGGTGCAGCAGGCGCGATCGCCTATTATTTAAATCAGGGGCAGGTTAAAAATTCTCTACATACGTCTGGATGGGCAACGGCTGAGAATAATTACCGTACCGTAATGGTTTTAGCTGACGGCGGTAAAAACCGTCTTCCTCCCCAGTTTCCTGGTTCTCCTCCTTCATACTTAATTACTAAAGCAGAACTACAAACCTATTGGGATAGCGATCGCCCTACCGCGTTTCTAACTGATTTTATGCGTCAGCCAGGCGATCCTAACGATCCGATTACTTTAAATTTACCTCAAGGCGCGATCGAACCTTATTTAATCTTGGGACAACGGCAACTTTACCTGAATCAAGCTGCACGGAAACAAATTGGCAAATGTCGTTAAGAGGGCGAACCGCCCCTACTAGGGGCGAATGGCCATTCGCCCCTACTTGCTACAACATCGATCGCCTTTTCCTCTCCCGATGCGTCTATCTCGATTAAAGACAGTTCGCGATCTACTTCTCCTTTAAGATATATCTCACCAGCCGATTCACCACCTAAATCTATTTCTCCTAATAGTTGCTGTGTTGCTGGATCGAAATTAAATTCAAAATAATTCCCTGTTGCTACTCCATCAGCAATGTTGTCGTAGCTAGCAATCATTTCACCAGCCCGATTATAAAAACTGACTACTAACGAGTCGATCGCCTGGGTTTTACCCTTTCCGCTTTCTCTAATAACTCCTATATTCTTAGTCTCGTCATAGCTGAACCTAGCTTTTACCGTATATCCCGCCGTACTGTTTATCTGGAAATCTTGAGTTATGGCAATCGCCGTCATGGGAAAACAGAGGTTAGCCAAAATAACTATCCCCATAATGGCTAGGATCGCCAAATTTCGATATTTCAACATATTTGAGTTTTTAAGTATAAGTTTTATTAATCGTTCTAGCAGAATATAGCTAAAGACAGAATATCTCCCAAATAAGTTTGTGCTACATTAAGAGATATTAAGCATAAAGTTTAATTCCTTGACATAAGAGACTTTATATTGATTCTACAACCAGAGAGTGAGGTTAAAATGAAATCCGCGTCAACCACAAACATTGCTTTACAGTCATTAGCGGTAGATTTTTTTCGTAAATCGGCAGGAAGCTGGAATTCTCAAAGAAGATACTACAGCCTTAACAAAGATGTCGAACCTCAAGAAGTAGAAAGCCTACTCAAGATCTCTTTTTTAGAACAGGGCGCATCCGAACTAGTTGAACTAGCTAAAAGCCACGAATTAGAAGACTTAGAATCGCTAGCCTGTGGAACTAAAGTAACTTGGGAAAGTAATTACACTAACCAGAACCGCAAGCCCGTTACAGGTTCGACGGTTTTTGGCATTAAAGGTAATGTTTTGTATCGCGATCGCGGATTTGCTACTCCCAAACCAATTATCGCAGTTTGCTCTTTTACCAATTCTGAAACCATGAGTCTGCGTACCGAATATAATGCTAATGTTTTTGAAGAAGAAATCAAATTAATTGGCGATCGCTATCGCACCAGACAGACGATTATTTCTCGTGCGGGTGAAGAAATTACTATCGGTCAATATTTAGAAAAGCGCGTTACAAATTAATCGAACAATAGCTGTTTTATTGTTTATATTTTGAACGCTCTAGTTTGCTGTATCGAGCTAGAGTGTTTGACTGGTTTTCCAACTTACTACTTTCAGAATAGCTATTTTTGCTCTTATGATATAGCAACGCCGAATAATTTATAAGAAACCCTCTCTTATCTTAACTCCGTGTTCTGGGTGCCTCCGTGGTTTATCAAAAAAATATTCTCACAAATGATTTACGATTGCTATAGATACTTATCCCGAACTAAAAAGATTGCAGCAAAGAACGACAAGGCTAAATATCTTTTGGCTCAATAACTAACCTAATTCCAGTACATATCTTAATTTCAAAAAGATTGAGAAAATTCTTGCAGCAAACTCATTGCCTCCTGACTGCGGGTCACGGGGATAAATAAATGGTCGTGATAGTAGGCTGAAACAGGATTAACGCTAATATTATGTTGGGCTAACAAAGGGGCGATCGCTGCTATAAAACCAACCGCTTCCAGGCTAGAATGTACCTCAAGGGTAATCATGCTGAATATTGCCGAATAGGCTAGTTTGTGGCTATCGGCTTCTTTTTTGGTCAAAATTACAGTTAATCCTTCTTTTTCTATGAAAGTACCTACAGGATTGAGGTCTAAATTTTTTAGTTGCGATTGAAGGCTGCAAAAAACGTATTCTTCTGGAGAAAGTAACGGTTGCATCGTTCGGAGCAAAATTTCGATTTTGGTTTCTCCTGACATTTTTTTACGCACTAATCCTACTCAAAAATGCCCTTAGCCGATCGCTTTGGGGATTGGTTAACACTTCCCTAGCTTTTCCCGATTCTTCTACTTTGCCTTGATTGAGAAACAGCACCTTATTTCCCACTTCGCGGGCGAACTGCATTTCGTGAGTAACTACCACCATCGTCATGCCCTCTTCGGCTAGCTGGCGCATTACCGTTAACACTTCTCCGACTAGTTCGGGATCTAAGGCACTGGTGGGTTCGTCAAATAACAGTACTTCAGGTTTCATGCAGAGACTGCGGGCGATCGCCACTCGCTGTTTTTGTCCCCCCGATAGCTGTTCGGGATAGGCATCTGCTTTGTTTGCCAAACCAACTTTATCGAGATAGTGTAGGGCGCGATCGCGACACTCTGCTTTAGACTCTTTTAATACCTGCATGGGAGCGAGAGTTAAGTTTTGCAACACGCTTAGGTGAGGAAAGAGGTTGAACTGCTGAAACACCATTCCTACTTTTGCTCTCAGTTGTTTGAGTTTTTGCGAACTAATGTTGGGTTGGGAAAGGTCTATATCTATAACCTTCAATTCTCCTCCGTTAATCGTTTCTAGGCGATTGCAGCAGCGCAGCAAGGTACTTTTACCACAGCCAGAAGTACCAATGATCGAGACAACATCTCCCCGATCGAGTGAAGCAGTAATTCCGCGCAATACTTCCAAAGAACCATAACTTTTTTTTAAGTTGTTAAAAGAAATAACGGGAGTGGCAGCAGACATAATATAGCTATCTTAATAAATTTCTTTCTCATCAAACTATATTATTTTTTAACTTACAACTGTCTATTTAGTTACATTTTTTTATACTTATAAGTTATAACTTGAATGTGTTGCTCAGAGTATGTTTAATCTTTTCAAACATCTACAAAAGCTATAAAATCAATTTAGCGGATTCTA
This sequence comes from Waterburya sp., assembly GCA_965214815.1. Classification (GTDB taxonomy): domain Bacteria; phylum Cyanobacteriota; class Cyanobacteriia; order Cyanobacteriales; family Xenococcaceae; genus Waterburya. The sequence continues at coordinate 3,014,713 of CBDCCL010000002.1, read as the reverse complement.
ATAGCTAAAGCTTATATATTGTATTATACAGTGTCTAAAACCTCATTTTAAATTACAAATAGTAAAGATTATGAATTAAATAAAACTAGGAACAGCATACTTTAATATAATAATTGATTAAATAAAAAAAATGAAGCAAATAAAAGCCTTATTTGTTATAAAGAAACTGGTTTGGGGATTGCTGGGATTAGTAATAATAATTAGCCTTCATTTTGGGTTAGTCTCGCCTCTAAAAGCCCAACAAATTTTAACCGTAGGTACAGAACCATCTTTTCCCCCATTTGAAATGCAGGCAGAAGATGGACAAGGGTTTACAGGATTTGACATCGACTTGCTTAAAGCAATCGGCGAAGAAAGTGGTTTAGAGATTCAGTTTCAAGGAATGCCTTTTGATGGTTTGATTCCTGCCTTGCAGTCGAAAAATATCGATGCGGCCGTTAGCGGGATGACTATTACCCCAGAACGCGCTCAGACAATAGATTTTAGTCGTCCTTACTTTCAATCTGGTTTAGCGATCGCCGTAAGAAAAGACAGCACAGCAGGTATTAAAAGTTTTGATGACTTAGAAAATAAAAAGATTGCCGTGGCGATCGGTACGACTGGCGCAAGACAAGCCGGAAGTATACCAGGGGCAGAAGTATTTACCTTTAACGATTCTGCCCTCGCACTCAAAGAATTGAGCAATGGTAATGTGGATGCAGTGGTTAACGACGCTCCCGTAACTCTCTATGCAATCAAGGTAGGCAACCTTAATAATCTGGAGGTAGTCGGCGAACTTCTAACCGAAGAATACTATGGCATTGCTTTACCCAAAAACTCTCCTAACTTAGAAAAAATCAACGATGCTTTAGATAGCCTTCTACAAAGTGGTGAGTATCGCCAAATCTATCAAAAATGGTTTGCAGGCGAACCCCCCAAGCTGCCTTTAGTTGCCCCTGCATTAGAAGGAGAGGGTGCTGCTTTTGATTGGGGCAAAACCATTAGCAATTTGCTGTGGGGTGCATTAGTAACCCTAATGCTAACTGCGTTTTCTGTCCTGTTTGGCACGATTGGCGGTACGTTGCTGGCAATCGCATCTATTTCAGCAATCAAACCCCTAAAATGGTTGTGCCGAGTCTATATCGATTTCTTTCGCGGTACTCCCCTGCTGGTGCAGATCTTTATGATTTACTTCGGCTTGCCCTCTTTATTGCAGGGTTTGGGTATAAGTTTTACCTTCGGGCGGGTTCCTGCTGCGGTAACTGCCCTCAGTCTTAATTCTGCTGCCTATCTAGCTGAGATCATTCGCGGTGGTATTCAATCTATCGACAACGGACAGTGGGAAGCTTCTCAATCAATGGGAATGGGTTGGATGCAGACAATGCGTCACGTGATTTTTCCCCAAGCTTTTCGTCGGATGTTGCCCCCCTTGGGTAATGAATTTATCACGATGATTAAAGACACTAGTTTGGTGGCAATTATTGGTTTTGAGGAACTATTCCGCCAAGGGCAGTTAATGGTAGCTACTACCTATCGAGCCTTTGAAATCTATGCAGCAGTGGCTTTAATTTATCTACTGCTAACCTTCGTGGCTTCCAGAATCTTTAGCTGGTTAGAAAAACGCCTCGATCCAGTACGCCGTAGCAGTAAAACAGCTTCTCGGCAGGTTAAAACCTCGGAACAGTTAGTTAGTTGATTAGTAATCTCATTTGTTTGTGGCGACAAGGGTAAGGAGTTTTAATTTCTGTTGTCTAACGGATTCCAAAGCTGATGGCTGATAGCCAAAGACTACATATATTGGCGTTGCACAGTTTAGGGATGATTCTAAATTTTTTACAATTAATTTCTCCCAGTCCCCCAGTACATGCGGACAAGTCCTTTGTCCAGTCCCCCAGTCAGCGGACACCATCCCATGAAGATGCAACGCCCATATATTTAAGGTGTGAGAGATGTACAAAATTAAATTATTGTCTATAGGTGCGATTGCCTGGGGAATATTCCTCGCAATGGGCGATATCGCCACAGCTAATTCTGTTTATGAAGAGGATTTAGGACAGGTAACAAACGTGCAGCAGTTACGAGATATTGCGCCGACAGACTGGGCTTATGAAGCTTTACGTAGTTTAGTCGATCGCTATGGCTGTATTGCTGGTTTTCCCAATAATAGCTATCGCGGTAGCCAGCCTTTAACTCGTTATGAATTCGCTGCGGGGTTAAATAGCTGTTTGAATCAGATCGAACGGCTGATTGCTAGCAGTGGAACGGTTGCGGACGAAGATCTCGAGACTATTAGACGATTGAGTCGAGATTTTGAGGCGGAATTAGCAGCTATCGGCGCAAGAGTAGATGAATTAGAAAGTCGTACCGCAGCTATAGAAGACAGTCAATTTTCTACTACTACCAAACTCAATGCCGAGATAGTTAACTATGTTTTGGGTACGTTTGGCGATCGCAAACCCGATGGTACAGAAGTCGATAACGAGATTACTTTTAGCAGTCGCATTCGGCTCAATTTTGATAGCAGCTTTAAGGGACAAGATTTTTTGCGGGTACGCTTACAGGCTAGAAACGTTACCAGTCCTGCGGTTTCTGGGGGTACTAATTCTTTAGCTCTTAATTTTGAAGGGGATAATAGTAATGATGTAGAGATTGACGATCTGTATTATTTATTCCCCATCACCGAAAAGATTGCTGGCTTTGTCGGGGCGAATGGTGTTGATGTAGACGATGTGTTTGATGTCGTGCCGACGATGGGAATTGCTTACGATACTTTAAGTTTGTTCAGTGCCTATAACAATCTTATTTACGATAACGGCAACGGTGGCGGTGCAGCTTTGGGCTTTAATGTTGAAATTTTAGAGCAGCTTAATTTAGATCTTGGTTATTTTGCTAATAATCCCTCCTCTCCCGAAGCGGGTAATGGTTTGTTTAACGGCAACTATGCTGCGGGGGCTAACTTAAATATTTCTTTGTTGTCAGAGCGTTTAAACATAGCTTTGGCTTATTTAAGAGCTTATCAAGGGGCGGGGAGTGGTTACGATTTGGCGGGCTTTGTGGGAACAGATGCAGCTACCGATCCTTTTGGCGATCGCGCTAACTCTACCAATAACTACGGTATTGCTACGGGATTTGGGTTAATAGAATCTCTAACAATTGGCGGTTATGCTGGCTATACTACTGCTTCGACAATTGACGATCTCGCCGATGCGGATATTCTCAACTGGAGTGTTTATCTTACCTACAGCGATCTGTTTAAAGAGGGTTCGGCTGTTGTAGTTAGTTTTGGACAACCTCCCACTCTAATCGATCGCGAAGGAGATGCAGTAGCAGAAGATGCCGACAATCCTTATTTATTAAACGTCGAATATCAATTTAGTCTTAGTGATAATATTCAATTGACTCCTGGTGGCTACGCGCTATTTAATCCTAATGGCAATTCCGACAACGATACTCTTTATGTAGGAACATTACGCACTATTTTTAGATTTTAATGGCGATTTGTTGGACTGCGATCGCGCTTTGCAACGTATAGAATTTATGTAAATGCTAAATGCGATTAGGAGATGACATATAGCTTTACTCCTGTAAGGGCGATCGCAATTAAATAGAAAAACGTATTCAAAAATACTGAATCTCTGACAAATTGAGTTAAAATTTTATTTAGGGGTGTCTCAGATTTACCATTCAACTGAGATAAATGGCTCATGACTACTTTAAAGTTGACCAAGCAGGACATTGTAAGGATTACAGAAGAAGAAGTAGCTACTATTGCTAGCCGTTTAGAACAGGATGAGTATAATACTCCTTTTGAAGCTTTGGAAGATTGGCATCTACTAAGGGCGATCGCTTTTCAAAGAGAAGAGTTAGCCAAGCCATATATGCACCTGTTGGATATTGAAGCCTACGACGAAGCCTAAATCAGTAAACAGTAAACAGACAGTAGGAATACGTTATGTATACGGTTTGATGTTGCTAGTTTTATATTGCAGCATCGTTACAAAATGCTAGGTAGGGGCAATAGGCGCATTTTTCCATAGTCGGGGTAGCGGTATAGTTACCTCGATAGATTTGTCGTGCCAAGGCGTTGGCTTCATCTTTCAGGTGAGTTAAATCGCTTTGAGTAAAGCTGTAAATGCGATCGTGGCGTAAATAAGCGATATATGCGTTGGGCTGTTTCAAGGCTTCGGCATATACCCAAAGTTGGAAGCGGTGATCCTGGGGGTGCATGAGGCGATCGCTTTTATAGTCTAGTACCCAGTTGTTGCCTACCAGGTCGATTACGCCGTTAAAGGTAAGGCGATCTAACTTAAAGCTAATTTGCTGTTCTTTTGCCCTAGCAGTCTGGCGTAAATGTTGATACATGGGTAATTGGAAGAATCTTGTAGCAAGTGCGATCGCTTCTTCTAAGATTGACTCTTCCCAATCTGCTTCGGCAAAGGGTAATAAATCCTGCGGTTGGGTAATATTATGTTCCAAAGCTTTGTGTACCAGAGTTCCAGTCTGCATCCCGTAAGCCAAGCCTTCTCCAATACCAGGATGTCCATCGATAAAACGTAGTTTAAAGCGTTGGGGACATCGGGCAAAGTCAGTTAAGGCGGTAACAGGAAGTTCTGATAATCCCGATCCGATGTTGTTTAACAATACGGGTTTTAGTTCGGGTAGGGGAGGTATCCGCGGTACGGGAGGTAAAGCTTTTGCTTCTGTATAGGGAATAGTAGTGAGCGGTATATTAGCAGCAGATAAGCCACGCTGTAAACGATTTAATTCCCCTTTGTAGGGTTCGGCCGCACTTAAAATTAAATAATCTCTTGCTCTAGTTAACGCTACGTATAATACTCTTACCGCTTCTGCACGATCCTTTTGTTCCTGTAGATACTCAAGCCAGCTATAGAGTACTGGCTTTTGCATTTCTCCCGACGGATTTTTACTCTTAACAGCTACGCCGAAATGAACATCGAAGCGTACCGCAGGATAAGATTTATAGCGTTCCTTACTCAAGTCTGCCACAACTACCATAGCCCATTCCAAACCTTTAGCAGCATAGACAGTCATTAAGGAAACTGCGTTAGCTACCGTCGTTAAAGGGCGAGGTACGGCTACCTCTTGTTCGTATAGTCGCTTCAAACGCCGTACTACCCCAAACAAATCGTAAGTTCCCTGTTCCAACTCTTCAACTAACCGTTCAAAACCTTTCCAGTCTGCAAGTCGGCGTTCTGCACCTGGTAAGTTAGCAATTACCGCCGTGTATCCCGTCAGGCGATCTGCAAGCTGCACTACACGGGATGGTGTTTCAGATTGTCGATACTTTAAGAGTTGCTGCAAGACTTCTATAGGACGATCTAATTCAGCAAACTGAGACTTTTTTACCTCATCCCACCAGCAAGTATCTTCCGAATCGAACGATTCTTTTAACTGAAATAAAAGGCGATCGCTGATAGTAAAAAAAGGACTTCGCAACACTGCAACCAAAGCAATATCGTCTTGTGGATTGGCCAGAAAACGTAACAATGCCGTAGCGTCTTTTGCTTCTCTAGTATCTAATAAGTTTCCGCCTCCACCGTTAGCTACGGGAATACCTATTGCAGCTAAAGCTTCGCCATAGGCTTCTAATGGTTGCCAAGTGCGAGTTAATATAGCAATATCTTGGGGTTCGATCGCTCGTGTCTGTTGAGTTTGCTTATCGAATACGGGAGTTTTAGCATCTAGCATCTGCTTAATTCTTTCGGCTAAATAAAATGCTTCGACTCGTTGACGTTGAGATTTATTGGGCTTTAGTGGTGTAGATTCCGTTTTTAGAGGATCGCCGATAACTAACACCTGCAAATAATTATCTTCTTTTCCCTGTGGTGTTTCCTGACGAAAAGCATTCAAATCCTGATGATTCTCGGCTAGTAGAGGTGCAAAAACTCGATTCAAGCGATCTATTAAAGCTTGATGGGTGCGGAAGCTAGTACTTAAAATAACTTCCTTACCACCGCTGGCTAAAATGCGATGCAGCGCGGTCTTGGGGAGGGGCTGTCGCCTGGGGTCTCCCCAGGCGTTTATATGCCCCGTGGTCTCCCCCAAGACCGACTGCTTCAAGACGCGATCGCGAAATCGTTGAAAAACGCCAATATCCGCTCGTCGGAAACCATAGATAGACTGTTTAATATCCCCGACTACGGTTAATTCTGCTTTGGCAGTTAAAATATTAAGCAACTCTTCTTGGGTGGGGTTGGTATCTTGAAACTCATCGACTAAAAATACCTGCCATCGCTGTTGATAGTACTTTTGTACTGTTATGTTAGCTAAAGCTTTTATTGCATATATTTCTAAATCGCTAAAGGTAAGAATCTTTCTCTGTAACTTGAGACGATCTAGATAATTAGTAACTTCCCGATAAGCTTCAGTTATAGCAGCCAGCATCAACTTTAACCGTTCGTCGGCATCGCCCAATTCTAAATCCAATAATCCCTGACTGGTAACGTTTCGGACAGCTTCTCGCAGATCTTTCAAAGCATCTTTGACAGCCTTCATATCCTGCCAATTCTTACTACTGCCGACTCTTAGGTTAACCTTATCTATAGTAGCGATCGCAGAGTCGATATTTTCCGCATCTTCTAAATTCTCCATCGCTTCTAATACCGAGATGCGAACTGTTTCTAACTTATCTCCTTCTTTTCCCTGATGCTGCTGTAATATCTCCCAGCTAGATTGCCAAACGCGATCGCTAACTAAAGTTTTCACTGCTTGAGTTCGAGCATTTTTTATTAACTTTGTCCAATCTTGAATACCCTGGCGTAAAGCTTTTTCTGCCGTATAAGGATCTTCTAACAAGGTTTTTAAAACTTCTTGTAGCAAAGAATAGGGTATGACTTGAAAAACTTCAATCGGTAGTCGTGTTATAGCCTGCTGCAAGGCATCATCCAGCCAAACCCGCCCTTCCAAATCATCGAGTACTTCAAAATCTGCTGGAATATTAATTATCTGAAAGTGTTCTTGACAAATACGCGCCGAAAGAGCGTGAATGGTACTAATTTGTGCAGCTTCCAACTCAGCTATTAAATCCAAACGTTCGGGTAACTCTTGGCTGACAAGATTTCGGATACGCGATCGCAATTCTGTAGCAGCCTTTTCCGTAAAGGTGACTGCAACTACTTCTAGGGGTGATAAATTCCTCTCCCTGAGATAGAAAAGATATCTCTGTGCCAACATATGCGTTTTGCCCGTACCTGCCCCCGCCGTAATAACGACGCTACAGGGTGCATAAGCTGCTGCTTGTTGTTCGCGAGTGAGATTAGACATTATATCTTGATATTAATTAATAATTCTAATATTTATAATTGCTATTTATTTATCTATTAAGTGAAATATAGCAATCGCGGATGATCCGGTAAAAAACTCTCTCTCTCTTCTTTCTTACCTCTGTGTCCTCAGTGCCTCCGTGGTTTATTCAAAAAAAGTTTTCAAGAGACCATTTCCGAACGCTATAAATAAAAATTTTTACTATTAATTTAATACTAATTATCATTTAGCTAATTTATTCCAATCAGGTTTTTAAACCCAAAACCCATAAAAAAAAATGCCTGGGGTATTAACTCGTTACTTAAAACAGTTAACTTGAAAACACTATTGTTTCAAACTAGACACGGTATTTTAAAAGAGTTATAGCAATTTACCAACAAGCGCGATCGTTTATGCGGTTTACCGTAGACCCAACCAGTATAGAGAACATCTGTTGCGACAGACGGACATACAAGTGACGATTTCTTGTAAATGCCGAAAAAATCCTATTTAATTGGATATAGACTTAAAACTAGTAAATTACCGCTCAAATAATTTTGCGTTCACCTAAATGACTTTAAAACGTATCTCTACTGGAGTTGTCGGCTTAGACAAAATTTTATCAGGAGGTTTGATAATCGAACAGTCTTATTTAATCAAGGGTCGGCCAGGAAGCGGTAAAACAACTTTAGGATTTCATTTTTTAAATGAAGGCAAGTTAAAAGGAGAAGCAGGCTTATTTATTAGCTTTAGTGAACCAGAAGCTCGGCTGCGACGTAATGCCAAGCTGATGAATATGAATTTAGATGAAGTTGAGTTTTTAGATCTTAGTCCCACAGCCGATTTTTTTATCGAAGATCGAACCTATGATGTTTTTACTCCAGAGGAAGTAGAAAAGACACCAACTACCGAAAGTATTATCGCTACTATCGAGAGGGTTAAGCCTCAACGGGTGTTTTTAGATGGTATTTTGCAGTTTCGCTATTTTGCTAGAGATAGTTTTCAATTTCGCAAGCAGATGCAGTCTTTTATCGGCTTTATGCGCGATCGCCAAATTACTTTTTTGTTTACTTCCGAAGAGAGCAAACGCTATCCCGATGATGACCTACAGTTTATGAGCGATGGCGTAATTAAGCTGAAGAAGAGTTCTCACAAACGTCAGATTGAAATCGGTAAGTATAGAGGTTCTGGCTTACTGGCTGGAAATCACGATTTAGTATTAAATGACCGAGGAATGGAGGTATTTCCTAGTTTAGTTCCTGAAAGCCGAAAGCGAGAATCTTCACTTCAATCTATCTCCTCAGGAATTCCTGAAATCGATGAGTTGCTTCACGGCGGTATTGAAAGAGGAACGGTAACGATTATTAGCGGTCCATCTGGAGTTGGTAAGTCTACCTTTGGCGTACAGTTTATGAAAGAAGCTGCGGGGAGGGGAGAACGCTCAGTTGTCTATGCTTTTGAAGAAGGTGAGGAAACTATATTAAAGCGTTGCGAAGCTGTCAATATTCCTGTTCGCAATATGATCGAACGCGGAACTTTGTCTATAGTTACAATCGAACCGCTGAAATACACTTCCAGTCAGTTTATTCATTATGTCTGTCAGGAAGTAGAGCAGAACCAAGCTAAAATAATTGCGATCGATAGTACATCGGGATACAAATTATCGATGCAGGGAGAAGATTTAATTCGCCAGCTACATTCCCTGTGTCAGTATTTAAAAAACTTGGGGGTAACGGTTATTTTAATCAACGAAACTCATAGTATTACTAGTTCAGAGTTTAGCGTTACCGAAATAGGACTTTCTTATATAGCAGATAATCTAATTCTTCTGCGTTATTTAGAATTAGGAGGTGAGTTGCGTAAAGCAATTGGCGTACTGAAAAAAAGAACCTCAAACTTTGAGCGCACCTTAAGAGAATTTCAAATTACTAAATACGGTATTAAAGTGGGAGAACCCCTAACCCAGCTACGAGGAATTCTAAGTGGTGTTCCAACCTGGATCGACGAGGATAAACAAGGGTGACGATGCTCGTATTTTTAGATAATTAATATTTAAAGCTCTGCTACTTTATGATAAGTGCTATAACAATTGAATCTCACTCAGACAAAATTTATCAATAATGGTTAATAGCATAGTAGGACTAAAATGAAACGCATTCTGATACTGCTCGAACGCCAGCAAAACCGCCATATGTTATCTCAGTGTTTGGCAGAGCAATATGAGATTCTAGCTTTAGAAGATAATTTGGCAGATGCTAAAAAGCAACTACAGTCAGAAGCTTTCGACTTGTGCTTTATCGACTTTGCAGCTATCAGTCGCTTGCGATCGCAAATTCTAGCCAAAAGAAGACGAGCAGTTCCGACTTTTTTACCTTTTGTCTTTTTGACTTCTCTACAAAGTATTGGTTTTTCTACGGATAGTTTAGAATTATTGGTTGATGATATTATCTATCTTCCAACCCAAAAAAAAGAGCTACTAACCAGAATCAGAATTTTACTGCGATCGCGTTCTTATTCTTTACAGCTTCAAGCAACCAAAGATGAACTAAACACTGCTTTGTCTCAAGAGAAAGAATTAAATCAGCTCAAGTCGCGCTTTGTATCTACTGTATCCCATGAATTTCGCAATCCCCTTAACAGCATTTCGGGTATGACCCAAATCTTGCAGACTTATGGAGAACAATTATCGACCGACAAAAAAACTGAGGTTCTAGCACAGCTAAAGCGTAACGTTACTAAAATGATCGTTCTTTTGGATGATGTATTAGCAATTAGTCGTACTGACTTGGGTAAGCTAGAATTCACACCCGATGGTTTAGGTTTAGAAAGTTTTTGTCAGGCTTTGACTAAGGAAGTCCAGTCATCCTTAAGCACCAAACAGCTAATTAAATTTAATTATCAGCTAGAACAACAAAATTTCAATCTCGACCGTAAACTGCTGCATCATATCTTGACTAATTTGCTAATTAATGCTAGCAAATATTCACCTCAAGAAGAAGCGATCGACTTTACAGTTACACAGATTGAGTCTAAGTTAGTGTTTGAAGTTCGCGATCGCGGTATTGGTATTCCTAGTAAAGATCTACCGCAGATCTTTGATTCTTTTTATCGTGCTAGTAATACCGAAGGTTTTCAGGGGACAGGTTTGGGGTTGGCAATTGTCAAACAATATGTAGAGCTACATCAAGGTGCGATCGTAGTAGAAAGCGAGTTGAATGTTGGAACTACCTTTACGGTAACTATTCCTCATTGTCCCATAGAGCCTATAACTAAACCTAACAATAGCACTATTGTACCAGATATAGAATAAACACCGTAAAAAATCAGACGGACTTTCTAAAAAGCAATACGTAGTTATATGATAGACACTCGTTACAGACCGTGCAATTAATGCTCACTTGTCAAGCACCAAAAGAGCGTACTACGATATTTTTAGCCAATCTCAAGATCTACTTTTTCAGCACTATTGTTGGTGGTAACATCATTAATAATTTTAAGATAAGCCGTATTAACTATCCCGACGCTAACTTCTAAAGTAACTCGTTCACCGTCAATATTTTTTTCACGTACTTTTCCCTTGGCGATTTGCAATACATCTATAGCTTTATCAACTGCAACTTCGATCGCCTGTTCGGTGACTTCTTCTGCTTTACCATCGGTAAGATCGGAAACTTTATTAACGACTTTCTTACTTGTTTTTTCAACTGCGCCTGTTACCCGATTAACTAGCTTTTTGCTCTCTTTTGGAATATCGTTCAAGTTCATTTTTTAGTAAATTGGACAAATAAGAAGTTTGATAACAGCTTCTTTTTCTAGTATCGCTACAAACAAGACCTTAATTCATCATCCGAAAGATAGTATTTAGCATTTAGCATTTAGCATTTATCAATGTTCAATGGTCAATGTTCAATGTTTTAATTTGTTTGAGACTTAAATGATTCCACCGATACCAGTGTTAGGATAAGTACCAGGCATTCCCGCACTATATATCGCCCAGTCTTCAATACGTCTGTTTTGAAGAATTGCTTCTGCGCCACTAATTTCCGCCTGCGTTCCTTCCATTAAAACTATATATCTACCACGAGAGAGCATTTCATCATAGTATCTGGCGCGATCTTCAGGAATTCCCCAGCCGATTAATGCTCCAACTAAACCACCTCCAGCAGCACCAATACCACTACCTAATAAAGTGTTGGCTAAAACTATCCCTAATTCTGCTACCGCACCTACGCCAGGAAGAGCAATTACACCTAAACCACCAATTAAGCCAAACAATCCTCCTGTAGCTGCACCCGCCGTCGCTCCTGCTCCTGCTCCATCTTTGGCTTGTTCGCTGGCTGGTTTTACTTCAGCACCGCCAATATTATCGTTTGATTGGGGGTTATTAACGATTACAGAAACTCTATCCATATTAAACCCCGCTTCTTGAAGTTCTTGCAAAGCCAATTCTGCATCTTGGCGAGTCATAAATGTCCCAACGGCACGTCTTAGTTCATTAGTAGTCATAACAAGTATTAACTTTATACTGCTATTCTATTTTGATAATTGAGTGACTATTGTTCCTCTCTCTTAGGAAATATTTATCTAAATCACTTGTCAGCCGTATGCAATCGATAAATATTGCTTCTATGATTATACACTGCGATCGCTTTGACCCTTCACAAACTGAACGCGACTATCAATAATTAATTAGTTTTTAATCTTTTGAAGGTCAACTGAATGTTTCTATTCTTTTAATAGATTAAAAAGTAGATGCGGTCGCTTCGATGATTTATAATACTTGGAGAAATTTAGTTAATAAAATTACTAAAAATTTTTAAGATTATCTCTATTTTTTACTCGATAACTGCGAGCTACTATCAAAAATAATTATAATGACTTTCGATCGATTTCAATTAAAATTTACTTTGCCTGAATGGTTATACGAACGCTTTTCCAAGTTAATTATTTATCCTAGCATCTGGGTAGCAGCAGCTATTGCTTCAAATGGAATCTATACTCAAGAATTATTGAATTTGGGTCACAACTGGCAAGCAATTGCGCTAATTTTCGTTACTGCTTTAATTCCTTATAACTTAGATCGTATTTTTGATTCTTACGTTCAAAAGATTCCCGATGAAAAAGCTCAGTTGTTCTTTCGCAAACCTTACGTTTGGGCTTTATTAGTAGCTGCGATCGCAGCTACGGCTATTTTACTTTATAAAGCTCCTATTAAGGTGCGCTATGCAAGTCTTGTGGGAATTGTTCCCTTACTTTACGGTACACCTTTATTTCCAGTATATAAATCTCAGTGGCGGTGGTATCGTTTAAAAGATATTCCAGGCTCTAAAGCTTGGATCGTTGGCAGTGTTTTAACATATGCTGTAATTGCTTTACCCATAGCATATGCGGGAGCGGAATTCGATTTTGCTGCTGGCTTTGCTACTTTATTTATGTTTGTTTTTATAGTTACCAATTCTCATACTTTTGATATCAGAGATTTAGACTCAGACAGAGAAAAAGGGGTGGTAACACTACCAGTTCTCATCGGGATTAAAGCGACTAAAATTGTTTTAACAGCAATGAACCTATTGATGTTGTTGTCAATAATTGCTGCTTGGATAAATAATGTTTTGATGTTTCGTCCTGAAATTATTTTAGCCGTATTAGTTAATATAATATATGTTTGGGCGATCGATTATAATACACCACGTTGGGTATATAGCGTTTGGATAGAAGGTTGTTTATTTTTGCCAATAATCGGATATGCAGCAATAAAACTTTTTTAGAAATAGGCTTTGTTCTATTGCCATGGCATCTTTAGTTTTGGCGATCTAAACAGCTTTTTAAAATCTATAGGTCGACTCAAAATTACAACTGAGCTACAATTAAGTTATAATTATTTCACTACCTATATTTAATAAGTCCAAATGGCTTTTAAATTAATAATAAAATTACGAAGTAGCTTTAACATCAAAAATTTTAGCTATTCTTGAGGTCAAAAGATTAATATCTATTGGTTTATAAATTATACCATTTGCTCCTGCTGCGATCGCTTGCTTTTTAGTAACATAGTTATTAGCAGTAACTAAAAATACAGGAATTAAAGGTAAATTATTACGTATATATTTAATTACCTCATAACCGTTCATTTTTGGCATCATCAGATCGAGTAAAATTAAATCAAACCTCTGGGAATTCATCTTGCGTAGTGCTTGCGATGCGCTATCGGCAATCTCTACTTGATAGCCTTGATTTTCTAAAATCAACTGCATCAAAAACAAGTTATCCTGACAATCATCTACTACTAAAATGCATTCTTTGACTCCACTAATTGTTCCATTCATCTTTTGGCAGTTGTTTTGACAATCCTGCTTATTATTCTAGAAAAAAACGATTAGTTTATATGTATATCATTTGATATATGATTTGAGGGGCAAAATAAAAAATATTCTTAAACGAGATTCAAAATATATAAATACTCCAAGAGCAAACAGCAAACCCTCAATAGCAACTACAAACATATTCAAATACTTAAATGCTTGCTATCCCAAGTCCCCTGAAAGACTTGGAGTACAGACGTTTGACCCGAACATCTCTATTGTAACTACCCTCAGAACCCTATCTTCTTATCTTCCCCCTTACTTGTTATGTATCGTTTAATGAGTGTTCAGATAATAAGCGATCGCACTTTTGGATAGTTCGTAGTTAAACTAATTCTACCCTAAAATTTGGTACGCTCATTTATGTCAAGCTACCAAAGCCTTAAAATAGCAACATGAGCTTCAGCAATTAAAGTTATGACTTTCAAACAATGAAGACTGAACTTTTAGTAATTCAAAATTCTCCTACAGCTTCTTTAGGTGTTTTAGAAGAATGTATTCGCGATCGCGATATTGCCGTTAAAATTTTAGCCCCTTGTGCTGGTGAAAGACTGCCTATTTCAACCTTTTATAGCGGTTTAATTATTTTGGGTGGGCCGATGAATGCTGAAGATGATGCTAATTATCCTCACCTAAAAGACGTAGTTAAATTAGTACAAATGTTTGCAGCAGAGCATAAGCCAATTCTCGGCATTTGTTTGGGAGCGCAGTTAATTGCTAGAGCCTTTGGTAAGCGAGTATATCAACACAGCGAGCCAGAATTAGGTTTCACGCCGTTACGAGGAATAAAATCGGCGATCGCTGACGATCCTTTACTAAAATCGGCGTTACCATCTAATCTCGATCCGATCTATATAATGCAGTGGCATTTCGATACTTTCGAGCTACCAGATGGTGCAGAACTATTAATGACGGGAGACAACTGCCAAAACCAAGCATATCGCATTGAGGATAATATCTATGGTTTTCAATGTCATTTTGAAGTAAACCAGCCAATTTTACAAGATTGGTTGAAAAACGGCAGAGACTATTTAAAAAGCAACCGTCCCAACTTTCCAGAACAACTGTCAAAACAAGTTGAACTCTATCTAGATCGATCTAATCTTTTTTGCCATCAGATTAGTCATGCTTGGTTAGATACGATTTATAGGGGCAACGGGTAACTCGGTCTTTAATTGATGCTATATTACAAGTACCTTTTCAACTATAGCTGGTTAATTTTTTCCGATTCAAAAACTTAAATCCAAGGTTGTTCGGAACTGCGATCGCCACAATGGTATTTAACTGCTCGTTTGAACTTGAATTATATTTTATTTAAGCTTTAAACGGTGTTTTTATCTATTTTATCCGCAACATAAAATTTAATATATTTCTTTAGTCATAAATATTTTTTGCCGTAAAAATTGAATTATAAATATTGAATTTATTTGATATAAATCATCGATTATTTATTAATTAAAGATTAATTTTTTAGCTGTTTGCAATAGCTTGGTATCTAAATTGAATAAGTAGTGTCATACAAAAAATTATGGTTTCAACACCAACAAATCCTCAACAAACATCGCAAGTCTTGAGTGCTGAAGAACTAAGTAAAATAGATGCCTACTGGCGTGCCTGTAACTATCTGGCTATTGGCATGATTTATCTGCGAGATAATCCTTTACTCAAGAAGCCCTTAGAAGCAAAGCAGATCAAGCAGCGTTTGTTAGGTCATTGGGGAGCGTCTCCAGCACTTAGCTTTACCTATATCCATCTTAATCGGTTAATTAAGAAATACGACTTAAACTGTATCTTCATGGCAGGACCAGGACACGGTGCGCCAGGGGTATTAGGTCCAGTGTATTTAGAAGGCAGATATTCGGAAATTTATCCTGATAAAAGCCAAGACGCGGAGGGAATGCAGAAGTTGTTCAGGGAGTTCTCTTTCCCTGGCTATATGGGCAGTCACTGCACCCCAGAAGTTCCAGGGAGCATTCACGAAGGGGGAGAATTGGGCTACAGTATTTCTCACGCTTACGGCACGGTCTACGATAACCCAGACCTAATTACCGCCTGTGTTGTTGGAGATGGGGAAGCTGAAACAGGACCTCTAGCTACGGCATGGCATTCTAACAAGTTTCTCAATCCCGTTCGCGATGGGGCGGTGCTGCCGATTTTGAGTCTTAACGGTTACAAGATTGCCAATCCGACAATATTAGCTCGTATTAGCTCGGAGGAACTGGAGTATTTATTTCGAGGCTATGGTTATACTCCCTACGTGGTAGAAGGGTCTGACCCCGAAATAATGCACCAAAAAATGGCGGAAACAATGGAAAAGTGCGTTGTTGAGATTCGCGAAATTCAACAAGAAGCCCGCAGTCAAAATAAAGCCTTTCGTCCCCGCTGGCCGATGATTATCCTGCGTGCACCCAAAGGCTGGACCGCACCAGATCGGGTGGATGGGAAAAAAGTAGAGGGTTTTTGGCGGGCGCACCAAGTACCGCTATCGGGAATGCACTCTAATCCAGAACACGTCAAGCTTCTGGAACAGTGGATGAAGAGCTATAAGCCAGAAGAATTATTCGACGAAAACGGCACTTTAATACCCGAACTACAGAGACTCGCACCCCTAGGCGATCGCCGTATGAGTGCCAATCCCAACGCTAACGGTGGTTTACTACGTAAAGACTTAAAGATGCCCGATTTTACCGAGTTTGGTCTTGAGGTAGACCAGCCAGGAGAACTTTATGCTGAAAATACCAGGGTGCTAGGGAAGTTTTTACGAGAGGTGATGCGTCACAATATGAATAACTTCCGCGTATTCGGTCCCGATGAAACGGCTTCCAACCGTTTGGCAGATATCTATGACGTGACGGAAAAAGCTTGGTTAGCCGATTATCTACCAGAAGACGAAGACGGCAGTATGCTATCACCCGATGGTAGAGTGATGGAGATGTTGAGCGAACATACCCTAGAGGGATGGCTAGAAGGATATTTGCTAACGGGTAGACATGGCTTGTTAAATTCCTATGAGGCTTTTATTCATATAATCAGCTCGATGTTCAACCAGCACGCTAAATGGTTGTATATCTGCAAAAACGAAATTCCCTGGCGCGCGCCTGTTTCCTCTCTCAATCTTTTGCTTTCTTCTGTAGTCTGGCGACAGGATCATAATGGTTTTTCCCACCAAGACCCAGGCTTTATTGATGTAGTAACCAACAAAAGTCCCGACGTTACTCGCATCTATTTTCCGCCCGATGCTAACTGTCTGCTATCGGTTGCCGACCACTGTTTGAAAAGCAGGGATTACGTCAACGTGATTGTTGCCGACAAGCAGATGCACCTGCAATACCTAACGATGGAACAGGCAATAAAACACTGTACTAAAGGAATTGGGATCTGGGACTGGGCGAGTAACGATGACTGTGGTACTCAAGCCGACGAACCAGATGTAATTATGGCTTGCTGTGGTGATATTCCCACTATGGAATCATTAGCAGCTACAGAGATTTTGCGTCAAGAGTTTCTCGAACTAAAGGTCAGATTTATCAACGTAGTCGATCTCTATAAGCTTCAGTCGGAATCGGAACATCCTCATGGGTTATCAAATAGAGAATTCGATACTCTCTTTACTGCCGACAAACCCGTAATCTTCAACTTCCACGGCTATCCCTGGTTAATTCATAAATTAGCTTATCGCCGTAGCAATCCAGAACGGATTCACGTTCGGGGATATAAAGAACAGGGTAATATTAATACCCCCCTACAGCTAACGATTATCAATCAGGTCGATCGCTTTAATTTGGTAATTGACGTAATCGATCGCGTACCACAGTTGGGTTCTCGTGCTGCACACGTTCGGGAAAGAATGAAGGATGCAATTATCGATAATCTTGCTTACGCCAAGGAACACGGTATGGATAAGCCAGAGATTTCTAACTGGAAATGGGGCGAGTCAGTGAACAGTAAGCAGTAAACAGTAAACAGGGATGAAGATAAGTGATAAGTAGTATTGTCTCGCTATCTATTATTTATTTTCTTCCCTTTGTTTTCACTACTTGTTTGGCTTAAAAAGCGATGAGGTAGACGAACTCAAAGCCAAAGGCTACGATCCTTACGAATATTATGCTGGTAATAGTGAGTTAAAAGAGGCAATTGATTCCCTGGCTGCGGGTCATTTTTCCAATGGCGATCGAGAACTATTTAAACCTTTGGTCGATAACCTGCTGCATAAAGATCCCTTCTTATTGCTAGCTGATTATCAATCATATATCGAATGTCAGGAAAGAGTATCTCAAGCATATCAAGATCGAGACAACTGGACGCGGATGTCTATACTTAATGTAGCGCGGATGGGTAAATTTTCGAGCGATCGCTCTATCCGAGAATATTGCCAAGATATCTGGAACGTCAAAGCTGTACCGATTGAATTAACCGAATATTCTCAAGCTGATGTAGCACTGCAAGTAAATTAATCAGATCGACACTAGATATCGATTACTCTAACAACCAGCCAAATAATTCTCCTAAAGTTAATTGAAACGACTTGGCAAAATCAGGGATAGGTAAAACATCATCAGCTTCTTCAAAAAATGCGGGCTGTCGTTTGGGATAATATGCAAATATCGTCTGTTCGCTAGGATCGATAAGCCATCCCAACTGCGTACCACTGTTCAAACAGTGCAAAATGTTTCTGGTAACTCTAGTATGACTCTGATCTGGAGATAAAATTTCAATCGTCCAATCGGGTGCAATTTTAAAAGCGTTTGCTATGCTATTATCGTCATCGCGAGGTATTCTATCCCAGGTAAATACAGCTACATCTGGTACAGTCGAACGTCCGCCAAAAGTACATCTTAATTCTGGAAAGGCTCTAGCAATTTTTGGGGATTTGAGAGTGCCATTGAGAGCAATAATTAGTTCAGCTTGAATTGTACTGTGTTTTCCTTTCGGCATCGGTTTTTGAAAGATTTTCCCATCAATGTATTCGCTGGCGGGTTTGGTTTCTGGCATTGCTAGAAACTCTTCTAAAGTAATGGTTGAAGGTGTTGTTACCATGATTGAATTCGGTTGGGGAATACTTCAATACTTAGTTGTATTTTAAAGTAAATGCTTGTGAGTTTGAATCGAGCATCACTTTATCGAGATTAATTTAAAATTAGGCGATCGCAATTATTGTTAAAGATATGGCAAAACTGCTTAAAGATAGTCCAATCGAAGTAATGACCCGTAGTGATTTGCGATCGTGGCTGTTAAACAACTATCAACAAACACACGGGGTTTGGCTAATTACTTACAAAAAAAAGAGCCAACATTATTTGCCTTATAGCGATATTGTCCAAGAATGCCTGTGTTTTGGTTGGATAGACAGTTTGCCTCGTAAATTAGACGAAACTAGAACTATGCTTTACATTTCTCCCAGAAAAAAGGGTAGTAATTGGTCGAGAGTTAATAAAGAGTATGTAGCAAAATTACAACAGGAAGGGTTATTGCACGAAGCAGGATTACAAAAAATCGAGCAAGCTAAAGAAGATGGATCTTGGTCTTTTTTAGATGATGTCGAGGCACTCATTCTACCAGACGATCTAAAGCTGGCTTTTTCAAATAATAAAACCGCTAGAGAAAACTGGTCAGCTTTTCCTCCATCTGTCAAGCGTGGCATCTTAGAATGGATTAAAAATGCTAAAAAACCCGCAACCAGAACCAAACGTATTAAAGATACAGTGGAAAAAGCAGCTAAAAACATTAGGGCTAATTATTAGAAATTTACTCAGTTTTAGTTAACCTTTGCTAGGTATGTTCGAGATCGAATAACAATTTCTACTTACAATGACTCTAAATATTTATTTCCTCCGACATGGTGAAACAGTTGCTAGTAAGACAGGCGGTTTTTGTGGAACTTCCGATGTAGAGTTGACCCCAGAAGGAATGATGATGGCAAAAGACTTTGCGATCGCCTATCAGTCTGTACCCTGGAAAGCGATTTTTTGTAGCCCAATGCGCCGTACTATTGCCACTGCTAAACCTTTATGCGAACTGGTAGCAATGGAAATGCAGTTACGCGATGGTTTGAAAGAAATTGACTTTGGCAAGTGGGAAGGTAAAACCCCCGCAGAAGTTAATCGTGAATATCATGATGAATATGTGCGTTGGCAATCCGAACCTGGTTGGAATGCACCCCCAGACGGAGAAAGAGCGATCGATATTGCTCGTCGTAGCTCGCAAGTAATTGAAGAGATTGAAACTAACTATCCTGACGGTAATGTATTGGTTGTGGCTCACAAGGCTACCATTCGCATCATACTCTGTTCTCTGTTAGGAATAGATGTCGGACGATACAGAGATCGCATTCATATGCCCGTAGCTGCGGTTAGCGTCTTAGAATTTTGTCAACAAGGTCCTCGATTGCTCAAACTGAGCGATCGCTCTCACCTGAATCAGTCAACAGTAAACAGTAAACAGTAAACAGTAAACAGCGATCGTCCATCAAAATCTCAAACTTTAACATAATCATTCAATCATGTTCGTATTAGTTCTCAACGCTGGTTCTAGTAGTCAAAAAAGCTGTCTTTATGATTTAGGTGAATCGATACCAGATACACCTCCAGAAGCTTTATGGGAGGCAGATATTGATTGGATGTCCGAAGGTCAAGGCATTTTGACCGTAGAGAGTAATGGTAACGAACAGGAAATCGAGCTAGAAGATAGAGATACGGCTTTAAAGGTTCTTTTAAATACTCTGGTTGAAGGAGAAACAAAGATTATAGACAGTCTCGATGAAATAGATCTAGTCGGTCATCGAGTAGTACACGGTGGGGCAAAGTACAGTCAGCCGACATTAATTAATGATGATGTAATTTCGGCGATCGCCGATTTAATTCCCCTCGCACCCAATCATAACCCCGCCAATCTTGAAGGCATTAATACTATAGAAGAAATTTTACCAGAAGTACCCCAGGTGGCAGTCTTTGATACGGCTTTTCATAGCACGATTCCAGAACCAGCAAAGGTTTACCCTATACCGTATAAATATTACGAGCAAGGTATTCAGCGTTATGGATTTCACGGTACTTCCCATCAATATTGCGCCAACCGTACCGCGCAGATTTTACAGCAGCCTTTGGAGTCTATAAAGATCGTCACCTGTCACTTAGGTAACGGTTGTTCGTTAGCTGCAATTAAAGATGGTATTTGTATAGATACTACGATGGGGTTTTCTCCCCTAGAAGGTTTAATGATGGGTACTCGTAGTGGTTCGGTCGATCCGCAGATTCTAATTTACATGATGCAAGAATACGGTTTAAACGCAGAGGAAGTCGATCGTATACTCAATAAAGAGTCTGGTTTAAAAGGGGTAAGCGGAGTATCGAATGATGTAAGAGAAATACTTAAAGCTATAAATGAGGGTAATACTCAGGCGCAGTTAGCTTATGATATCTATCTACATCGTCTCAAAAAAGCTATAGGTGCAATGGTTGCTAGTTTGAATGGGTTAGATGTTTTGGTGTTTACTGCTGGAGTGGGAGAAAATCAAAATATGTTGCGCCAACAAACCTGTGCGGGTTTGTCTTATTTGGGCGTAGAGTTGGATACAGCAAAAAACAATGCCAAGCCTAAAGATGTTAATATTGCTGCGGAAAATTCTCAGGTACAGATCTTAGTAATTCATACTCAGGAAGATTGGGCGATCGCAAAGGCAACAGCCTTGTATAAGGAACGAGGAACGAGGAGATAGGGAGACGGGGAGACGGGGAGACGAGAAAGGACTTCTTGACGCAAGAGCTCATGGGGGAAACCCCCAAGACCCGTCGGCTTTTTTGTAAGAGTATTCTTTCAAAAAACGCGACGTGCTTTGCGTCGCTTGTCCGCATCTAGACGGGGAGACGGAAAGAAGATATGTTGGCAAAACCGAAGGTTCTCAAGCGTCCCCAAGTTCCCAAGTCCCCAGTTCCCAAGTCCTTTTGTCCTTTTGTCCCCTTAAGGTAGCAAACCCCTATTCAGGGGCAAAGGCATTTAAGTATTTCATATAATGAGCGATATATCAACTGATGCTAGCTATTTTTCAGCAGATAATTAAATATATATTGTAGTTAATAGTTACTAATTTCATTGACAAATATGACATTTGCCATTCTTAGTTTCTGCTAGGAGTATATGCGGACAAGTCCTTTATCCTAACTGGGCGGACTACACAACCCTCGATCCCTCGTCTTGTAAAGATTCCTGGGATTTCTTTTCTTAACAGGTTATAGCTTGCTTGAACATCTGCATTGATTCTGGTTTTACAACCTTTTTGTTTATACATCCCTCGCGATTCTCGATAACCGCTGAACTTAAAATCCCCCCGGGGGGATTCACCATAACTAGGGATTGGATCTAACGAGAGAAATGATGCACGACTCGTATAACTTTCCTCCCGAACTATTACCTCAATTCCTAACATTTTACCTTTGTAGATCAGCATTTCTATTAGCCGATGATGAGGAATAGCGGTGAAAGATTGGTTAATAGACTTTCCTAAATTACATGATTGTTTCCAACCTTGATTGTTGCCAATAATTAGCTTTCCTATTCCTTGCTTATCTAGATGATTAATTATCCATCTGGATACTAGATGTAAATAGCTATCTACTCGGTTATTTCGCTTTCTGGTTAATTGCTGAATTTGCTTGGATGTTCTTTGTACTCCTTTTAGTAACGACGCAGCCTGCGAAGCAGGCAAAGTCGTCGAAGACGACGACATGGGCGTTTCCGCCCTGCGTTTAGCTTTGGTCTTATTATATAATTGGTTGATACTTTTTAGCGGTCTTCCGTTAATCAGAATAGGGATAAATCCTTTTTGATTTGATGTTAAAGCTGCTAAATTGTTGATTCCAATATCTATTGCTGCTACGGCTTTGGGATTGTTTACTGTAGGATTTTCGCTCTTTTCATATACTATTTCTATGATATATTGTCCTACCTTGGGAATAATCCTTGCCTGACAAATATTATCTACTTTAGTTTTGAGTTTAATATCTGTACCTGATAGTTTAACTATTCCGAGTTTTAACCAAGCTTTACTAATAGCTTGAATACTATAGGTTAATAAATTCCTCCCTTTAATTTTGTGTTTATAGTTCGGCAATTTGGGTAGCCCCGTAAATTTGTCTGGAGTCAATTTATAACTTTTTCTGGCTTGAAAAAATGACTTCCAATTTTTATCTAGTAATCTTAATACTTGCTGGCTTACCTTCGCAGGTAAAGCTTGGTAGTCAGGAGTTCCTTTTACTAGATGATAAAGCTGGTTATACCCTAAATAAATTTGGTCAAATATGAAGCTTTGACGAACAATATAATTAGCATAGTTGTAAAGATTTTTTGACAGAAAACAAAGCTCATCTATCTGTTGCCAGAAGTGATGATTTGGCTTAATTTTATGCCTTTCTACTAATTGCATACTACTCGCACGTTAACTAGCATTATTATCTCATAAAATAGGTAAGATATTTGTGTATAAATGATATTGTTTGTCTATATTTATGGTGAAGTTAATATATACACCTATGAATCACACAAAACGAATCAAAAAAGCAAACTATCCTAACTCTTTATCACTTGAGACAATCTAATAATACCCTGTTCTATTTGAGTTTCTTCTAATTGAGCATAGCCAAAGATAAACTCGCTTTGACTGGTTGGTTTTAAATAATATTCTCTAGCACTCACTAAACCTACGCCGACTGCTGCTGCCTTTTGAATTACAGCCTCATCGGGTAAAGCTGTTTGAATTTTTACCATTATATGAATGCCTGCGTTTTCACCGATAATAGTTACTCTATTTCCGAAGTGTCTTTTCAAGGCTGCTACTAAAGCCTGACGACGAGAATCATAAAGCTGGCGCATTCGCCGAATGTGTCTTTCAAAATGTCCTAGCTTAATCCAGTCAGTAAGGGCGTACTGTTCTAAAGTCGGACAAAAGCGATCGCACAACCATTTAGCTTTACGAACTATTGGTATCCAACTGGAGGGGACTACTAAATAGCCAATTCGCAACGCGGGAAAGAGAATTTTAGAAAAAGTGCCGATGTAGATTACCGACTCAGAGCGATCCATCCCCTGTAATGCGGGAATTGGTTGCGTTCCATAACGGTATTCGCTATCGTAATCATCTTCAATAATTAAGGTGTCGGTTTTTTCGGCACATTGTAAAAGTGCTATTCTCTGAGATAAAGATAAAGTGACTCCCGAAGGAAACTGGTGAGAGGGAGTGACGTAAACTAATTTAAACTTTTGAGGACAGTTACTCAAAGCCTCTACGTCCAATCCTTCCGAATTAACGGGTATAGGCTCTATATTAGCCAATTGCCCTTTAAAACAATAGCGTGCGCCGAGATAGCCAGGATCTTCCATTGCTACCCAGTCTCCAGGGTTTAGTACCAGACGAGCGATTAAATCTAATGCTTGCTGAGAACCGTTGATAATAATTACTCGATCTGGGGTACAGCAAACCGCACGAGAACGCTGCAAATAACAAGCAATTTCTTCTCTCAAAGGAAAATATCCCGCCGAATCAGGAGCATAGTTTAATAGAGAGGTGCAATTGTGATGACGGGCTAACAATTTACGCCATTGCTGCATAGGGAAATATTCAACCGCAGGGTTGCCATAGCGAAAGCTAATCTCGTAATCTGGTTCAGAAACCTCCAAAATCCCGATGGAAGTTAAATTTTTACCAAATTGAGATAGAGAAAGGTTCAAGGTTCTTGTTTTGCTGGTAACAGGCTCACTGGGAAACCCAGCACAAGCGATCGCCTTCGATTGCAACCATTCATCTGGTATTTTCTGACAGACATAAGTACCGCTACTACGACGGGTTTCCAAATAACCCTCACTTTCTAATTGTTCGTAACTTTGAGTTACCGTAGAACGAGAAACGGTCAAAGACTGCGCCAAACTTCGGGATGAAGGTAATTTCTGGTTGGGCTTGAGTCTTCCTGACAACACTCCCTGACGAATCTCCTCGATTAGCTGTCGGTATAGAGGAGTTGTTGAAGCGCGATCTAAATGTATTGCTAAATCCATAATTGATATGTAGCCACACAAAGTCTCTTCTAGACAAGTATAGTTAACTGCTTGTGGGTAAAAAGTCAGAGGTTAGAGGTAAAACTTCTGATACTAAATTGGCGTTCGTACAGGTTACTTTTAATCGCCCCCTAAATCCCCCAAGCTTGGGGGACTTGAAGAATTTGATAATAACTTTTACCAAGCGGATTTAGTATGACTACTGACTTCATATTTCTGACTTCGCAAAAAACTGGACTGGTATAAAAAGCAAAAACTGGCTCTTGAATCATACCAATATTCTATTTATTTTAGTATTGGTAAAACAAATAAAAAGATCGATGTCTAATAGTAAAGATCTAAAAGTAACATCAAGAAGTAAAATCAGACGCTTACCAAAACGGGGTAGTCAAGAGCGCGAATTAATTTACAGTATTTTAGATGAAGCATTAATAGCTCATGTTGGATTTGTAAGCGATAATCAACCCTTCGTAATTCCAATGGCATATGGAAGATTATGCGATCGCCTGTATATTCATGGTTCTTCTGTAAGTCGGCTCACCAAAACTTTAAAGCAGGGGGTGGATATATGCTTTACAGTCACGTTATTAGATGCTCTAGTGGTTGCCCGTTCTTTATTTCATCACTCAATGAACTATCGTTCCGTAGTCTTGTTTGGCAAAGCCAAGCTAGTAGAAAGCGAAGCAGAAAAGATGGCAGCTTTAAAAGCATTTACAGAACACGCAATTCCTGGGCGTTGGAATCAAGCACGTATTCCTAACTCACAAGAATTACAGGCGACAACCGTTTTAGCTTTTGACATTGAAGAAGGTTCGGCTAAAGTTCGTACTGGTCCACCATCAGATGATGCGGAAGATTACGCCTTGCCGATTTGGGCTGGGGAACTACCGCTGTTGATGACCGTAGGCGATCCAATTCGGGATCCTAAGTTAAATGATGCGATCGCGCTTGATGAAAGTCTGGTAAATTATAGTCGATAAACTAATGATGCGATCGCAACTGTGGCAAAATCTATTCTTATACCATTTCTTAAAAGTAGCTGGAGAAATACAAATAACTTTATCCCCCCTGCTCCTCCGCTCCTCCGCTCCTCGTCACCATCTAAGTCTCTTGTTACTAAAGATAAATGGTATTATTAACGGTTTCACTCTGAAGTTTAGTTGTAGTGTAATGCGACTCTATCTACTAAAAACTTATTTAGAGATCGTATTAGCGATCGCTATTTAAAATTGCTGCTTTTAAAGTATGCCAAGCTAGAGTCGTACATTTAGCCTTGATCGGATAGCGTTTAGCACCTTCTATTACTTTTAGATGCTCTAAAGAAGGAGTTAATTCAGCTTGACCCAAGATTACCTGATGAAATTGCTCGACTGTTTGTAGGGTTTCTTCTATGGTTTTTCCCTTTACCGTTTCAATCATTAAATCGGCAGAGGCGATACACAAAGCACAGCCAGAACCAGTAAATTTTAGATCCTGAATCTTATTATTTTCATCTACAGCAATAGTTATTTCTACAGTATCTCCGCAATAGGGATTTTCACCAACCAAGTGCAGGTGAACTGGATTGGTTTTACCAAAATGACGCGGGTTTCTAGAGCGAGATAGTATAATTTGCTGATATTGGCGACGCGCTTTTAAAGTATTATTCATAGCTGTAGCAGGTTGTGATAGTCAGGAGGATCGAGATTTAATGCTGCTTCGGGTACAACAAGATTGTGTTTGGGATTTCCGTAACCTTTAAAATATTGTTTAAATAGTAGATTCAACAACATTATTTACAGAATAAAAGCGATAGAATTTGAAAAACTACACTTTTAGTAACTAAACACTTCTTTATTAAGTCATGGTTAGTGTTCCCACAGCTAAAAATATTTTATCCGCTTCAGAATTAAAAGGTTTGAATACTCGTTCCAATCTAAACGGATTAATTCAGTTAGGGTTGCATGGGGGCATCATGGGGATAAGTGGTTACTTGTGGATATCTGCATCAAGCTGGTTAATCGAAATCCCCGCTTTAGTTGTTTATGGCTTTAGTTTGGCTGCCATGTTTGCGGTAGTGCATGAATGTTGCCATCGCACGGCTTTTGCCGATAATCGTCTCAACGATCTGGTTGCTTGGTGGGCGGGAATATTATCTGGTTACAACAGTACTTTTTATCGTCGCTATCACAAATGGCATCATCGCTATACCCAGATAGAAGGCAAAGATCCCGAACTTGAAGATCCCAAGCCTAATAACATTGGAGAATATATCTTAGAAATTATTGGCTATAACTGGTGGCTGGGTAAAATTAAAACTCACTACAAAGTTGCAGCGGGTAAACTAGATCGTATGCCCTATATCGCTGAGAATGTTAGAGATGAGGTGATTAAATCCAATCGTTTGCAATTGGCTGTTTACGTAGGAGCGATCGCTCTTTCTTTAGCTTTTCAACAACCGTGGTTTATTACTCTCTGGCTGTTACCCCTAGCAGTAGGACAACCAATTCTCCGCTTTATTTTACTAGCAGAACATACAGGATGTAGCAACGACTGTAATCTTTTAAGCAATACCCGCACTACTTTAACTTGCTTGCCGATCGAACTTATGATGTGGAATATGCCTTTTCACGCCGAACATCATTTATATCCTTCCATTCCCTTCCATGCTTTACCCCAAGCACATCAAGAATTAAAAGAACATTTTGCAGTTATCGATCGCGGTTATCTAAAAGTGAATAAAAATATTGTGAGTAATTTCTTTTATAAGCTGGGTTTTTAAAGAAAAGGGAAGAATTAACGATTAACTGTTTACTGATAAATAACATCTCGTTTGCCTCTGGGGGCAATATGAATCAAAGTATCAATCATTTGGCGATCGCCAATCTATCCTTGCAATGTGGAGCAACATTACCCAACGCAAACATTGTTTACAAAACCTATGGCGAGTTAAATAGCGATCGCTCTAACGTCATTTTATATCCTACCTCCTACGGCGCACAGCATCCAGATATAGAATGGCTAATTAAATCCGAAAGCATTCTCGATCCGAGTCAGTATTTTATTATTATTCCTAATATGTTTGGCAATGGTTTATCTAGTTCACCGAGTAACCATCCAGACTATAAATTAGCAGAATCGGGCTTTTATATTACCCATCTTGATAATGTTCGCGCCCAAAAACAATTACTAGACAGTCTTGGTATAGAAAAGTTGGCGTTAGTTTATGGTTGGTCGATGGGGGCGCAACAGGCTTATCATTGGGGTGCATTATATCCAGATGTGGCTAGAATTGCTGCTATTTGTGGTACGGCTAAAACTACCGACCATAATAAGATATTTCTTCAAAGTTTACGTACTGCCCTAACCGCAGATCCTGCTTGGAATGGGACTCAATTTGAAGGCATTCCAGAACGCGGTTTTAAAGCCTTTGCCCGCATCTATGCAAGTTGGGCAGCATCTCAGGCTTACTATCGCGAGGGAGTTTATAATCAGTTTGGCTATGATTCAATTGAAGACTATTTAATCCGAGGCTGGGAAGCAAACTACCGCAAGCGCGATCCTCATGATTTATTAGCTGCGATCGATACCTGGCTGCATTGCGACGTGAGTAATAATCCAACTTACGAAGGGAACTACAAACAGGCATTAAAATCTATTACGGCTGAAACATTAGTCATGCCCAGTACGACGGATTTATATTTTACTCCTGAAGATTGTCAAGCCGAAGCCGATTTAATACCTAATGCCGAATACTTGCCCATTCCTTCTATTTGGGGACATCGAGCGGGAAATCCCTATCAAAATCCTGAAGATGAATTGTTTATTAAACAAGCCGTGACAGAATTATTAAATAAAATCAATTAAAAATAGTTCCTGGGTTCATTTCAATAATTGAAAAATACTGATTTTTTGTGCGCTATAGCGTTTGTTCATGTCAGATATTAGCAAAAAATAAATTATCTTTTTGTCAGCATTATTTCTACATTTAATTGAAGATCGGGAAAAGAAATAGGCGCAATCGCACCACTATTATAAGTAGCTTTTGTTTTATAATTATTTCCTGATGGCTTTCTAAATACAATTAATTCTGTATTTTTTAAATCGACGATCCAATATTCATTAATACCCGCACTGGCATAAATCCTTTTCTTTCTGTTTAAATCATCTTCTAAAGTTGTATTATATCAAATTGCTAAATATCTGCTACGAATAGATTAGGCGATCGCGATTTGGCAAACAGATGTCAGGAAAACTCAAGATAGAAATCAGAGAATCAGGAAAACAGCTACTTAAATTACTGAGACATGAAAAAGAACCGTTAGCAAAAGAAAGAATACAGATTCTCTATTGGTTAAAAACCAGACAAGCAGAGACAGTGAATCATTTGGCGACACTAATTGGTAGGCATCGAACCACAGTATCAAGATGGCTAGGAGAATATCGTGCTAGCGGGATAGATGGTCTGGCAAAAATTGGTAAAAGTTCGGGAAGAAACAAGGCGATCGCGAAAAAGATAATTTCCCAAATTGAAACAGAACTTAAAGATCCAGAAGGATTCCAAAGTTATAGCGAAATTGTCAGATGGTTAAATACAGTCCATAATTTGGAAGTCTCTTATACAGTTGTATATAAACTAGTACGTTATCAATTGAAAGCCAAATTAAAAGTACCCCGACCGACACATATTAAGCAAGAAAAAGGGGCAGTAGAATCGTTTAAAAAAAACTACCAGAATTAATCATAGAGAATTTAGAAAAGCTTCAGAAGTCGAAGCTAGATTACGCAAGAATTCGTTATTGGTGTCAAGATGAAACCAGATTAGGACTGATTACTTTAACTAGCAAAAAAGTTACATCCTGTGGAATACAACCAGTAGGACTAGAACAGTGGAAATTTGATTATCTATGGCTTTATGGATTAGTTGAACCGCAAAGTGGTCAAAGTTTCTTTTGGGAATTTAGTCATTTAGACACTATGTGTTTTCAGGAATATTTAACGCTATTTTCTCAAAAATATTCTGAAGACTTACATATTATTCAATTAGATAATGGAAGATTTCATCATAGCAAAGATTTAGAAATACCAGATAATATTATTCTATTATTTCAACCTCCTTATTGCCCTCAAGTTAATCCTATTGAAAGATTTTGGCAACATATCAAAAAAGAATTAAAATGGAATAACTTCGATGACATAGCCCAGTTAAGAAAAAAAGTTTCTAAAATTATTGGTTCTTTAACACAAGAAGTTGTTGCTTCTATTACAGGGTGGCAATTTATTTTAGACGCTTTATCTGTAGCAAACATTTAGCAATTTGATATTAGAAATCTCTATCAGCCAATAAATATCTTCAGGATAAGGATGGCGAGTTAAATAATTAGTATTTGGTAAACGTACAATTGCAATATCTGGTTCGGGTTCAGAATTGTTTAAAGTAATAGGATGTGATTCAAATACTTTAGCCAGTCCTGCTAATTTCTCTCGTAAATATTCGGCGTTCGAGTCATTAGTAAATCTGTGTAGGGGACTTTCGGGACGCACTTCAATAATTTGTCCTTCGATTAACTCTACCGAACGATTATTTAAAACTCCGCTTTTAATCATCAGATGATAGTCATCAATCGACCATTTAATTGAAGTACTCATATAGCAATCCCAGGTCATTCATGAAAATATTTTTTTAATAAACCACGGAGGCACAGAGGACACAGAGGCCAGAAAGAAGAGAGTTTTTCACGAAGTCATCCCCGATTGCTATAATGATTTTTAAGATAAATATCAGTCAAGTTTTATTTTAACTTTTAATAAGGGCAGCATCGTAATATAGCGGTTCTCATGTTTCTTGCGATACAGTCAAAACCTCGGTTTTTGTCGATCGTTAATAGTCGATCGCCGAGGGCGGTGTACCTCACCAATTCGGGAAAGGCTATAGTTTAAAAGCGCGATCGCCATAAAATAGATGGTCAGTAAAAAAAATAGTAGTAATAGTTACAAAAATCTCCCTGCGATCGCTTCATAGTATGAGGTAGTTGTGGGAGGTATTGCTTATCAGTATGCTATTGTCAGATTTAGCAAGCGATCGTCAAATTCGTTACTTTTTAATTTCTTTCACCGATTTATTCGGAGTACAGAGGGCAAAATTAGTCCCCGCCCAAAGTATCGATCGCATGGCAGAAGATGGGGCTGGTTTTGCGGGGTTTGCAGCATATTTAGATATGACTCCTGCCGATCCCGATATCTTGGCAATACCCGATCGAGATAGTTTGTTTCAACTACCCTGGCAGCAAGATGTAGCGTGGATGCCAGCAGATCTTTACCAGGTAAACGGTGAGCCTTTATTACAGACTCCCAGACTAGTTTTAAAGCGGATGCTCAAACAGACCCAAGAAAAAGGATATTTAGTTAAAACAGGGGTAGAATGCGAATATTTTCTCTTGTCTGGGGATAGTCACGAAATTTCGGATAGGAGCGATCGCGCTATCAAACCTTGTTACGAGCAGCAGTCATTGATGCGCCGTTACGACATAGTAAGTGAAATTTGCGATGGAATGCTCGGTTTAGGTTGGAAACCCTATCAAAATGACCATGAAGACGCTAACGGACAGTTTGAAATGAACTGGGCTTATGATGATGCTCTAGTTACGGCAGATCGCCATGCTTTCTTTAAATATATGGTAAAAAGTATTGCCGAGCGTCATGGGTTTCGTGCAACTTTTATGCCCAAGCCATTTGCTAATTTGACGGGTAACGGATGCCATACTCATGTTTCAGTTTGGGATAGCGTTAGCAAAATTAATTTATTTAAAGATGCAGATGAAAATTTATCTCCTCTAGCCCATCAGTTCATTGGCGGGATTCTGGAATCAGCTTCGGCTTTGTGTGCTTTTAGTAATCCTACAGTAAACTCCTATAAGCGGATTAACTCCCCCGTAACTCTTTCTGGTGCAACTTGGTCGCCTAATACTATAAGCTATAGCGGTAACAATCGCACCCACATGATTCGTATTCCCGATCGCGATCGCTTTGAATTAAGACTCGCCGATGGTGCAGCCAATCCCTATTTGCTTCCCGCGGCCATAATTGCAGCAGGATTAAACGGTATTGAAAATAAAATCGACCCAGGCGAGATCGCCCAGAATAATAATTATACCGATCCCTTACCCGCAGATCGAACTAAACAGCTTCCTGCAAATTTGTTGGATGCGTTGCGTAGTTTGGAAAAAAGTAAAGTATTTCCAGAATCTTTAGGAGAATCTTTTGTGACATCTTATTTGAACCTAAAATATCAGCAGTGGGAGAAATATAGTAGCAGCATTACTAATTGGGAATTAGATAATACGCTTAATTGTTAATCGATAGATATTTTGGGAGAAAACTAAACAAGCGATCGCCAGCAACAATCTTTAATAATAAACGCTTTAATTGTTACCTCAGACTGATGTGTAAACCGCTACAACTCTAACTAAAATTGCTTGACGAATTGCGTTAGACGATTGGTAATATTTGAGTTGATTAAAATGAAGAGTGATTTTATTTAAAGTATGACTAAAGAACGATGGTTGCGATGGCAAAGATTAATTAATTTAAAAATAGTAGTTAAAGATTGAGTAATCATTCAATATGAGACTCTATTGATTTACGCGATCGCATTGTTACTATAAATTACCTATGCTAATAGAGCAAAACAGGTTATTAATAATATATTTTTGCTAATCTCTCTATTGCATAGACTATAGTAATTATTTCGATCTTTCAAAAAGAAGATCGATCGCAAAATTTAAAATAATTATTTTAAATAAAACTTTTTTATAATTACCAAGATACACCCAATTAACAATTAAAAAATATTCGCAAAACGTACCCTAATAATAATAAGAATTACTATATCAATTCAATCAAAATAAGCACACCATGAATTATTTAATAGCAGTATTAGCAAACAAACAACAAGCAGAAGAAGCATATTCGGTTTTACAAAAAGATGGAATTTCTGCCGATGAAATTACTATTTTGGGCGAAGGCTACCAAAGTGCAGACGAATTTGGTCTGATCGATCCCAATAAGCAGGCTGGCAAAAGAGCCAAAAAGTTAGCTTATGGATTAATACCTTTTGGTTTTGTTGCAGGCTATGTTTTTAATGTCTTAACGGGCATTCAGCTTTTTTCCTTTACTAATGCTTTTGCCGAGCATATTATCGGTGGTGTTTTGGGTGCAGTTTCAGGACTATTAGGAGCTACTATTGTCGGTGGTGGAGTGGGACTAACTACAGGAAGCGGTGACGCTCTAACCTACCGCAATCGTCTTAATGCAGGTCAGTATATTATTGTTGCCAAAGGTACAGATAGTCTAATTCGTCGAGCTACTAAATTGTTGCGCTCCTTTGAACCCGAATTTATTCAGGGTTACGAAGAACCCGTTTAATTTATCTAATAAGCGATCGCTTTAAATTAGTCTTAAACCACTCTTGACAATTATCAATTGTCCATTGTCCATTCTCCATCGATCGATCGATCTAGCCAATGAGCATAGCCACAAGAATCTTCTGCTAATAACTTTGGGCCGTAATAAGTTTTAGCTGCTTGTTCTACCAATTCACAAAAAAAGTTAGCTCCAACATTATCATCGGTAGACATTTCAAAGGCAATAGTCCACCATGCACTACCCTTAGTTTCGATCGAGGTTAACTCGCTTTCAACACCTCGATTACTTTTTTGCCATCGCTTTTTATAAACGGGAATCCAATTAAGATCTGTGGGATCGAAATTAGATACGGATTCTTTTAGCTGTTGTAAATCGAATTTACGCCACTGTTCGACTCTTCCCGACCAAATGCGATCGCCGTGGCGATCGGTATAAGACCGAATACCAAATTGTTCGGTTCTTAGCTTTAGTTCCAAATTACCCTCACGAAGTTTAAGATTAATGCGATCGTGGGCAAAATTGGGAACGAGTTCTCTAAATTTGCTAAAATAGTCGTCTAAATCACCACAAGCATACAAATCTTCTCTTGTTTGGGGTTCTGAAGTTAGCAACTGTCCTGGACACTCAGATTTAAACCAATGCTGTACGGCTGCTGGTGGAATTTCTTTTAGAAACCATCTTACTTCCAAAGTAGTTTGCACTTCTTTTTTGCCTTTATTTTAATTTCAACTCGCTTTAAAACTTAACAATTTGATATATTTTGTTATTATGTATTTTTATTATAAAGGTAATTTTATTTACTATTTCTTAGTATAAAAAAAAATCGATCTACTGCTTTAGATAGAAGAAACATTAGTTGTCTATTTTGTAGCCTGAATAATAGGTCTTACCTTGCATGGTAAGCACCTAATAGTAAATAGCTATTATAAAAAATAAGAATGTTAATAATTTATAATTTTATTGTTAGCAAAAATCTTAATAAAAACTCAGAAAGCATATTTTATTAACAACATTTTCTCGCTTCTAAAATCGAGCTAAATCATTCATATAGAGTTTTTCATACATCATGCGGTACGGTTGCTGTTACCCGTTCCGTTGCCAGAATGTATTTCACCAATACGAGAAACGCTATATTCCCTAATCACTTCCAATAATTATCGTTATTCTACTTCTCGTTTAAGATTATGAAAGAAACTAGTTATAAAAACGTTCATCGACAAATTAATAATTTAATTTCCTTAATCGAACTCTGTCTTCCTTTTACAGAAGAAATTAATGAGACAAAAAATCGACTAAAGTTTTTGCCAGATAAGCTTGAGTATTTAAAAGCACAAGCAGAACATTTAAAACAAAAAACCCATTCAGTAAGTACCAAGGATTCTATTTGTTATGGCGATCGCGCCAATGAAGCTAACGGCTACAACCTGTGGGAAATTGAAAATACAGAACTGGAATTAGATTTTTTAGTAACTAACCTAGAAGATACGTTAATTTATTTAGAGCGTCTGAAAGGGCAAATTGAGAATTTAGTAGTGTTGAAAGAGAGAGTCGAAGCATTACAGGAAGAAAGACTAGTAGGTATTACCCCAGAACGTATTTATCAATTAATCGAGAAACAAAAGTTAGAGAATTCAAAGGATCTAAACGATAATTCTTCAGCAGAAAAAAATTATTTTGGAAGAATATGCCAGAAAATAGCTGACTATAAACATTCAAAAAGAATAGCTAAAACTACAGCTATAGTAGCAGGAGTTGTCATGTTTTTCAGTCTTGGTTCTTATTCTTCTATAAAATATCAAACCAACGAAAACCACACTCTTCAAACCGAACAATTGAAAAAAACGCCGACAGATATAGACGTACAAGATTAGATTAAGGCATTACGATCGGCTCGATCCTCGGTGCTGTGCCTTTGTCTCATAGAGCTATTGCCGAGGGTGTTAGTTGTCGAACGCTAGTCTAAGCGATAAATTTGCTTAACCCGAACTCGTGTTAACTATCGGTAGAAATACGGTAAAGGTCGATCCTTTTCCTAATCCTGGGCTATCGGCGGTTACTTCTCCTCCGTGTAGTTCGACTATACGACGAACAATTGCTAATCCTAACCCCAGTCCACCTTCAGATCTGGTTTTAGTGCTTTCAGCCTGACGAAAATAGTCAAAAACATAGGGTAAAAACTGTGCTTGAATTCCTTTTCCCGAATCGGCAACCTGTATTTGAGCGTAGGTAAGTGGTTTATGCTCCCTAGTATATTCACGATCTAATACTTTGTCGGTAAATGTCAAAGATATCTCTATTCTGCCCTGGTTAGGAGTAAATTTAACAGCATTAGAAAGCAAATTCCAAATTACCTGCTGAATACGAGTTGGATCGCCATGAATTGAGCCGATATTCTCGTCGATTTTTTTCTCGATCGCGATGGATTTTGCCTGTGCTGCCAGACTTACTGTCTCTAAAGCATTATCGATGATTGTCTTTAAATCTATAAGTGTAGGCTGTAGATTTAGTTTACCTCTAATTATCCGCGAGACATCCAAAACGTCTTCAATCAGTTGAGTTTGCAGCATGGCGTTACGCTGAATAATCTCCGCTCCTTTTTTGATCTGGCTCTCGGAAAGATTACCCATAGTTAATAGTTGTGACCAGCCAACGATCGGATTGAGAGGCGTTCTTAATTCATGAGATAAAATTGCTAAAAATTCGTCTTTGGCGCGATTAGCTGCCTGTGCTTCTTCTAATAGTTTGGCACGTTCTTCTTCAGCTTGTTTTAATTGGGTAATATCCCGCAGCGATACTACAAAAGCTTTTGCTCCTTGCCATTGAATCTGGCTGACACGCATCTGAGCTACCAAAATTTCCGTCTGACTTCGGGGAATATCGACTTCTAAATAGTCGCCATTTACCACAGGAAAACCTAATGATTCACCAATTAGCTCTTCGCCAGACTTTCCTAAAAGTTCTAAAGCTGCAAAATTAATAAACTTAACGATTCCTTGTTGGTCAACAACAATAATGCCATCGGGGTTTTCGGTAATAAGTTTTTCTAACTGTCGATCGCTTGCTGTTAGGTGTTGATGTCCGACATCCGATTGAGTT
Source organism: Waterburya sp. (assembly GCA_965214815.1). Lineage (GTDB taxonomy): Bacteria > Cyanobacteriota > Cyanobacteriia > Cyanobacteriales > Xenococcaceae > Waterburya. The sequence goes on along the minus strand of CBDCCL010000002.1, from coordinate 2,978,567 downwards.
AAAATCGTTCTTGCTACTTCGGGCAATCGTTCGAGTTCATCTGTAGCGATATAGTTCGTCGCTCCTGCTTTAACTGCTGCTACTGCAAGAGCAATGCTAGCTTCTCCATTAACAACTACTAAAGGAATCTCTCGATTGTTGTTCGCCAATGCGATCGCTTCACTTAAGGTAATTTGAGTAAAAGAGCGATCCCATAAAATTAAGCTAAGTCGAGTAGAAGAGCGATCGCCACCCCCCCGACGATCTGATTCAATTGTCTTGTCGATAGATGCTGCTTGTGAAGTCCAAAGTTGCCTGTTAACCAAAGCTGAGGGTTTTTTCTCAAGATAGTTACAACACTCTTCTTTAGTTGGTGCTTGATGACATTCGACCTGTAGTTGAGTCGATTCAAGGATAGAGATAATTGCCTCTACCTCTTTGTCAGAATCTGATAAGATTAACACCTCAATGGTTTTTAAGACTGAACCACTATGGAACGATAAATCTTGCTTATCCTCTATCATAATTATCTGTTGGCTAGGTAATTTTTAGTGGCATCCTATTTAATTAGTTAAGCTTCAGTCAATAAGTCGTTGAGGCGGTTTAGTTCATCGATATCGGTATAAACTGGATTTCCTGAAAGAATTCCCATTATATTACGAAATGGTTTACCTATTTTCATACCGCGATCGCTAATTATAAATTCGCGAATATTTTTATCGTGCTTCGAGCCACGCATTTTTAGCACCGTCAATCCCCGTTTAATTTCGCCATAAATCTCAACATAGCGCAATAAAATAATTAGATCGGTATTGGTAGATATATTTGATTCTGTAACCGACTCGCTACCAATTAGGTTAGCCGTGTTAGCAGTGCATAAAGTGGTAATGCCCTTTTCCTTGAACAAAGTATTTAGCGTGAGTAAAAATTCGCGAAATCCTTTGAAAGTTGAAACCCGTTCTAGAGCCGATATACTATCTATTACCACTCTTTGTGGTTTAAACTGCTCTATTTTGTCTCTCATCATCACAAAATGAGACTCCAGCCCCCTAGTTTCAGGATAGCTACAAATTATTTTCAATTTGCCTTGGTTTTCCATTTGCTCGTAGTCTATCCCCCATCCCAGAGCATTACGCAGAAGCTGTTCGCGACTTTCTTCAAAGGCAAATAAAATACACTTTTTGCCGTTAGTGACCCCGCCATTGATAAATTCCGTCGCCATTAGAGTCTTACCCGTTCCTGTCGCTCCCGACACTAAGATAATCGAACCTTCAAACCAACCGCCTCCACACATTTTATCTAAATCTTCGCTACCTGAAGCGATCCGGTTTGCCGAAGTTTTTCGTTTAGAAACATCTGTAGAAAAGGGAATTACCACAATGCCTCGTTCGCCAATAATTGTAAAGGGAAATTCTCCATGTTGATGGGAAACACCACGATATTTAAGAATTTCAATAGTGCGACGACGTTTTTCTTCAATTAAGGCATTGCGCATTACAATTACATTATCGGCGACAAATTCTTCAATTCCATAACGACTAATTGAACCGTAATCAGAGGTTCTTTCTGAGGTCAAAATAGCAGTAATTTCCATTTCTCTAAGAACCTGCGCTAATCTAAATAAAGCTGCTCTGACCTGAGCTACATCTGGTACATAGCTAAAAATTGCCCCCAAAGAATCCATCGCTACACGCTTGGCGTTGACCTGCTGTATGGCGTATTTAAGGCGAGATATTAAAGGTTCTAAATCGTATTCCCCGCTAATTGTCGGTACATTACGATTTTGGGGAGAAGCATCGACAAAAAACCACTTTTTTTCTCGTTCCCACTGCTGAATATCCCAGCCAAAACCTCGCACATTTTTACGTAGCATTTGAGGCGGTTCTTCAAAAGTTACAAAAACTCCGTTCTCCCCTCTAGAAATTCCTTCTGCCAAAAATTGAGAAGCAAAGATTGTTTTACCGCTACCAGCCGTGCCTGAAACTAAGGTCGTTCTTCCTTTTGGTAATCCACCTTCTGAAAATACATCAAAACCTGGAATTCCCGTAGCAATTTTAGCCAGCACAGTTGATGGTTCTTGATTCATTATTTAGTGCTTCTCTTAATATTTCTATATAGTTCTTAATAAGAGGTAAATGAAAACATCGGGCTTTCAGCGTTTTTTTTGACTCGAAACTATCTCGATCCCGCTTGACGGTGCGCCCGTTCAACGTGAGCCTGACAAATTATGAACACAAATATTAAGCTAGGGAATGGGATGTAGATTTTAATAATAGGTTATTCTCACTCTTATATAAATACTAGCACTCAAGCCTAGAGCATAACTATTCAAGCTGACGTTATTACAATTTTAATATTTTTTTACCTACAGATTTTAAATTAATACTAATAAAACATTATATTATAATGAGTTGGATATTCATATATGCAATATATAGTAATACGAAGTTAGGTTAGGACAAAGTTAGCTAGAATTAAGGCGATCGCAACTTTAAACCAAATTTCCCCGTCACCCATTACGAATAAAATTAAATAACCGCGGAAGGCGGCGGGGCATATAAACTGCGCGGGAAACCCACGCAGACAGCCCCTTGTCAACGCAGGCACCGTCGTTTTACAAGTCCGCGTCGCCCGCCAGTCGTCTCCCCAGGCGTTTATGACGGACGTGGCGGTGTAACGTTGACTTTTGCTCCCTCAGTATCTATAGCGAGCGATCGCGTAATCGCCTTTACGCCCATATTTACCCAGGCTTGATTCATAGATTCGACTACCCGACTCGAGTATGCAGGATTAGTCAACGCTAGTAAAGTTGGTCCAGCACCGCTAATTACCATACCATAAGCACCCGCTTTAGCAGCAGCCTGTCGCACTTGGGAGTAACCAGTAATTAACTGTTCGCGGTATGGTTGATGAATTTTATCTGCCAAGGCCGTCTTCAGCCATTCACTATTATTAGTTGCCAACCCCCTAACTAACAAACCCATGCGAGAGATATTAAAAATCGCATCTGCTCGCCTGTAATTTGTGGGTAATACAGAGCGGGCTGCTTCTGTAGATAGTTCAAAGTCAGGAATAGCCACTACAGGAATAATATCTTGATGCCACTGAATCGGACAGATCTGCCACTGGGTGCTATCTTTAACAGATAACAAACAGTTACCCAGTAAAGCAGGTACGACATTATCAGGATGTCCTTCTGCTTCGATCGCCATATTCATAATTTCTTCAATAGTAAGAGGATTTCCCGCCAAACTATTCGCGCCCAGCAAACCGCCCACAATTGCTGTAGCCGAACTACCCAAACCTCTAGAGAGGGGAACACCTAGCTTAATTTTAATTTCCAAATTAGGAGGCGTTTGCCCAATTCGCTGATATAACTCAAGTAAAGAGCGATAAATTAAATTATTTTCTCCAGAACCTACTTTATGTGCTTCTTCACCTTCTACGGTAATTTTCAACTTAGTATCCGTATCGACTATCGTAAACTGAAACTCATTCGCCATAGTTAAAGCTGCACCAAGACAATCAAAACCAACTCCAATATTAGCTGTGGTGGCGGGGACAGTAACGGTAATACTCATGGCGATGACTCAACTTATTGCAAAGCTAATTTATCATTATGTGCGTCTTTTGTTGCGAAGAATTTAAAATTGCGATCGCGATCGCACCTTAACAGCTGTATTAATTACTCATTACTCGCGAACAAATAACTAAAGTGTGTCTATATTTAAGTTTGTACGGCTATAGTTGTCAGATATCATTGATGGATCGCTACATAATTAGAGAATTTGGCGGTTTTTTCTTATTTAGCGTCAGCTTGTTTTCTTCAGTTGGAGTAGCCATCGGTACAGCTTCAGATTTAGCATCCAAAATTACCGAATATCAGTTACCTATTCCCGTAGCTATCCAAATATTCTGCTACAAGATTCCTGAGTATGCAGCTTATGCCTTACCAATATCAACCTTGCTGACAGGTTTAGTTGTCTATGGACGCTTGAGGAGCGATCGCGAATTAACGGCATTATTCAGTTTTGGTATTAGCACTACCCGTATTTTTCTCCCCGCCTTGATATTTAGTTTATTTATTACAGGAACTACTTTTTTACTCAACGAATTAATCGTTCCTGCTGCCAACTATCAGGCAAATTTACTACAAAATCCGTTTATCCCCCAGACAGAATTAAATCTGAATAAGCATAATATTTACTATGCCGAATACAAACCAAGTCAAACAAAAGTTAAAAAGCTGGAAAATATTTACTACGCCGAACGCTGGGATGGAAAACACTTGCTTGGGGTAACAATTATTAGCTTTAAAAGCGATCGCTCAGCTGGGCGTAAGCCTAATCGCACAACGCAAATTGTTACGGCTAAATCGGCACAATGGAATAAAAAAGAACGAGTTTGGGATTTAGAATCGGGAACGATTAATCAATTTAATAATAGTCAAGAAGATCTTGAAGAATTCACCACCAAACAATTACCTTATTCTAAAACTATCTTCGAGATCGTTACAAAAGAACGTAACTTTGAAGATATGAATATCCGCCAGGGGAAAGAATATTTAAATTTAATTCAAGATAGCGGTACGACTGATGTAGCAAAGTTAGCAGTAAGAATACAACAGAAATACGCCTTTCCCTCGATCTGCGTAGTATTTACCCTCATAGGTTCGGCTTTGGGTGCAAAGTACCCAGAACTCAATCGTGCTAAAAGCTTTGGTTTATGCGTGGTCATTGTATTTGGCTATTATTGTTTGGGTTTTGCGATCGGTTCGTTGGGAATTACAGGCGTAATCTCACCTTTTTGGGCTGCATGGCTGCCAAATGCGATCGCGTCTTCAGCAGGATGTTATTTACTGGCTACCGTCGATTAAGGAACGAAGAGCAAGGAACGAGGAATGGGGATAGAGCGACTCGAAGCGATCGCGCTTACGATCGCAAAGTTTTTAGCTTAAATTAAGTACGCGCGTACAGTTGGGTAGAGTTTAAGATAACAACTAAAGTTAAATAATATTACGCTCAATCGGTTGAGTGAAAATAGCATCAAACATATGATGCTGTGCTATTAGCTAAAAGCTAATAGCTATCTTTACTAGTAAATTTTCTTAGCCCGAACTAAGGTTAGTTAGATAAAAATTACAGCAAAATTAAAAACTGATAGGGTTCGAGATGCAGCTTTTGAATGGCAGAAATCGTTTTACCAGAAACCAGATCGGTAAAGATTCGACGCATACCCAAAAGTCTCAACCGCTTGGCGACTAGTTCTTGTTCGCGATCGCTAAAGTTAGCTAAAACTAAGACGTTTTGATCTTGTTGAGAACGGAAGTAGCCAAAAACGCAGTCATTCCCTGTATTAATAATTTCAGTTTCGGCACGACAGAATGCCCGATTTTGCTGACGAATTCGGATTAGCTTTGATAGACCGAGATAAATACGTCCTGGCAAGCTAGAACTATCTCTTCTCTTCTCGGCACGTTCCCAGTTAAATGCCGAACGATGAACCCAACGGTTATCTCCTTCCTTTTCTGGGGTTTCGATATAAGTATAGTCGTTGAGAGTTCCTAGTTCGTCTCCTAAATAAATTAGGGGAATACCGCCGAGAGTTAAAATAACTCCGTGTATCAGTAAAATACGTTTTACTGCCAGATCGATCTCTACTGGGTCGCTTTCTTTGGTCAGCTTTTCCAAACCACACAGTGAGGCAGTAGTACCAGAAATACGCGCCTCGCCTGTTTCTAGTTTTTCCTGGAAGGGAAGACCTTTAGCAAAACTATCTTTAAACCGACCTGTATAAAATTGGGTTAGAAACTGTCGATGATCGTAGGAATTCATTTGCAACTCGTGCATATCATCATCGGCAATACCCCACCCAATATCATCGTGGCAGCGAACATAGTTAACCCAAGCGCAATCTTCAGGAATTCTAAACCGTTTTTCCATCCCATGTCGCAACAAACGAATATTCTTGACGGCTAAAGCGTCCCACAGCAATGCCATCAGTTGCGGGTTATAAGAAAGGGGACATTCTTCTCGGTGGATATAGCGAGTTACTTCATCAGGATGCACGATCGCTTCTGATTTGAACGCCATAGCGGGGGCAGCTATTTTTACTAGAGCGTTAAATGCCTGAATTAATAAATGTGCTTCGGGTAGATTTTCACAACTCGTACCCAATCTCTTCCACAAAAACGCTACCGCATCTAAACGCAGAATTTCTACTCCTACGTTTGCTAAAAATAGCATTTCTTCAGCCATACGACTAAAGACGATCGGGTTTTCATAGTTTAGATCCCACTGAAAATTATAAAATGTCGTCCAAACCCATTTACGTATTTTGTTTTTGTAGGTAAAACATCCTGGACGTTCATCGGGAAAAACTGAATTGATTGTCTTTTCAAAGGCATCTGGCATTTCTCGGTCGGGATACATCCGATAATATTCTTGAAAATCGGTGTCTTCAGCCAATGCCCGTTTTGCCCAATGGTGTTCGTCGGAGGTATGGTTGAAGACAAAATCAACTACTAAACTAATACCATGCTGTCTTAATTCGGTAGCTAGCTGCCTCAGTTCATCCATCGTACCCAGATCGGGGTTCACCTCTCGGTAACTACTTACTGCATAACCACCATCATTGTCACCTTCTGGTGACTTAAACAAAGGCATTAAATGCAGGTAGGTAATCCCCATTTCAGTGAGATAGGGAATGCGATCGCGAACTCCCTGAATATTATTAGCGAATAGATCGACATAACACATTGCTCCTACCAGACGATTAGACTGATACCATTGGGGATCGGCTTCTCGCATAGTATCGAGAGCTTTGAGATCGTCAGGCCTTTTAAGCCACATAGAAGTGGTGGTAGCCAAGATGTTCTCTAAATGATAAAAAAAATCATACTGATTGCCGTAAAGCTTGTATAGCAACTGAAACAAACGCGGAAAATGAGTATGAATACGTTCTAGATAACCCTGCCATTCTCCCGAATCAACGCGACCGCTAAAGCGTTCTTCTAATCTCGGCAGCAATCGCGATAATGAAGTAGCACTCTGCTTTTCCCAAGAATCAACTTGACCCATAGCTGTGATGAAGATCCCAATTACTAAAGATATAGATATAAAACTATATCAAACTATTGATATAACTGGCTGTTCGAGGTGCGATCGTGTCAGGTACTCTTTATAAGGATAGGTTTAAACCCTCGACATCGGGCGCGATCCATTAGTCAGTTTTCCCTCCATCGCTTTCGAGATGGTCGATCGCAGTTGCTTTTCTACTCTACTTTAACAATTGTCTCCTCATCTTTGGCGCGCAGATCGCGATCGTGTAATCTTCTACTGTTGATTTGTTATCTTTACGAAGTCCAACTGCACGAGATGCCAGGGTAAGCGCGGTACTCATTCGAGTATAGGGATCTTTTCGCTATTTTTTCTCTTTACTTCGTATTTTATTTAATTTACTTCGAGTCGAGCTAATACCTTAGATAAATGATTGCCCTGAATATAACTAAGTTTCAATTTACTGCTATTGTTCGGCAATAATTATAAATAAATTATAAATATCTCTGACAAACATTCGTTTTCTCAAACCGCTTGAATTATCTGACTCCACTTTACGACACAATTAATTGTTTTTTTTGATTATTCTTTAATAAGACTATCGACAAATTTAATCTTCAACTACTGACTTGAGTCAGAAAAGGCTTTTAAATAATGCTTCGATCGCTAAAAACCTCGGTAATCCTAATATAGAAGCATAATAGTACAAGAGGTTCTAACTAAAGGGAATCTTCTCCAAACATCAAACTTGAAAACATTCTATAAAGTTATTGTAATGTTTTAATTTAGTTTCACAAATTTTACTGGGTTCGAGGGACAAGTTATCTTTTATAAATACATTTTTATCTATCTTTAGATAGAGTAGTTTAAAGTAACTTTCAAGTTACGATGTTTTTTCGTTATAAGCTGGTATTTATTTAATTAATTTTTCCAAGAGAATTAGGCTTTAGATAGATGAATTAAATAGTAGATAGTGGCAATATAATGAACGAAAAGTAAAAAAGCTTGGTGATGTTTTATAGCTTTATGCAAATAAAGTTTAAAAATTTAATTCAATGCTTTTGGTCATATAAGAGGAAAAAATATGGTAGTAAATAACAATCAAGTAACGAACGATCGTAACAATCATTTTTATAAGCGCGCTGCTGGATTATATTACAGTAGAGATGAGGCAGAAGGAGCAGTTCGCGCTCTTCGAGATGCTGGTTATGACATGGACAGAGTATCTGTAATTGCTAGAGATGCTGACAAACTAGATGGACACGACACTACAGAAGATGTAGGTAATAAAGCTGACGAAGGTGCTGCTACTGGTGCTGTAACTGGTGGTGCATTAGGTGGTATTACTGGTCTACTAGTTGGTTTGGGTGCATTAGCTATTCCTGGTATCGGTCCTATTTTGTTAGCAGGTGCAGAAGCTACAGCGATCGCAACTACTTTAGCAGGTGCTGGTATTGGTGCTGCTGCGGGTGGCTTGATTGGTGCTTTGATCGGCTTGGGTATCCCTGAAGAAAAAGCCAAAGTATACAACGATCGCGTTAAAGGCGGTAGTTTTTTGGTAATTGTTAACGGTACAGCAGCAGAAATTGCCCGCGCCGAAACCATCATGCATCAGCACGGTGTAGAGGAATTCGGGATCTACGATGTACCTGGTGCAAGAGCTACAGCCGTTACCGATGTAGACGAAGATCTTAGAACTAGAACTGACATAGCCGATAACGATAAAATTAGGCTATATGAAGAACGCTTAATGGTTAACAAGCAGCGTTCTAAAGCTGGAGAAGTTTCTATCGGTAAACGAGTTGAAACCGAAACAGCAAACGTTGCCGTTCCCGTAGAAAAAGAGCGGATCGTTATCGAACGTACTGATGCTTCTACTGGTCAAGTAGTTTCTCCTGGTACTGCTAATTTTACTGGAGGTAAAGTTGCAGAAGTCGAACTGTATGAAGAAACTGCTAATATCGGCAAGCAAGCTTTTGTTCGCGAAGAAGTTAGCGTTCGCAAAGAGGTAGAACAAGAAACCGTTCAAGCAAGTGATACTATTCGCCGTGAAGAGTTGGAAGTAGATGCAGACGGTGACATAATAGAACGTTAGAACGCATTAAAATCGTATGTGCAATGCCTGCCACTATACCACCGTGTATGGGGTGGGTTTGAAATGCACGCATTTTAACTAATCAAATTATTTATTGAGAGACAAAAATATAATGAAAAAACTAACAGCATTTTTAATTGGTAGTGCTTTACTTTTCGGTGCAGTGGGTTGTGATACAGCAAGAACTAGTGCTGATGCTCCTGATTCCGTAGATGGAGAAGTCGAAGATCCCGCTCAGGTAGAAGATACTCTAGATGATGCTACTAGTGAAGTCCGCCAAGAACAGCTAGATTCTGACATTCGTGCTAGAGAACAGCGTAATGACGTACTTGGCGACGAGGAAGTAAGAGATGATTCTGACCTTGAAAGTGAGGTAAGAGCAAAATTGGAAGCAAATATTCCGCGCTCTAAACTAACTATCCAGGCGCAAGATGGCAACGTAATTATTGCAGGAACTGTTCCGAGTGAAAAAGAATATTCAACCATCGAGCCACTGGCACAAGAAATTTTAGGAGTAGATAGTGTAGATATCGAACAGGTAGAAATAGTGCCAGAGGCTGAATCTTAAAAGCTCGTCATAAATATAAGCCCGTCGAATCATTGAAACAAGATTGCTTTGAGCGATATATTATATATATACAGGCAATCTCGCTCAAAGCATTAACTGACGGGCTATTTAATTAAATTATTTTTAACTACTCAAATAATGTTTAGCGATCTCAATCCGTTTATCGAAATACCGATCGCGGGAACGATTACCTACATAGCTATCATCATCATGCTGAGGCTATCGGGTAAGAGAACTTTAGCAAAATGGAACTCTTTTGATTTTGTCGTTACCGTTGCCTTTGGCTCTGTTTTAGCTAGCGCATTGTTATCTACTAAAGATGAATTTGGTAAGGGTATTTTGGCTTTTGCCATGCTGATACTATTTCAGTTCATTATTACCTGGATTTCGGTGCGTTCTTCGGTAATTCAAAAGCTGATTAAGTCAGAGCCTTCGCTATTGCTTTATAAAGGCGAAATGCAGCATGATGTGATGAAGCAAGAAAGAATCGCTGAAGGAGAAATTTTAGCTGCACTACGTAACGGCGGAGTATCGGCTATAGAAGATGCAGACGCTGTAATTTTGGAAACAGATGGTAGCTTTAGCGTCCTGCAAAATATTGATGAAAGCTCTGCCTCTGCTCTCAAGGATGTTCGACAACTCGATCGCACTCGAATAGCTCGCGATAAATAAAACCAACCTTCTATACAAACTCACATTCGAATCATGAACAATTCTTTAGATTTAGATAACAACTTACCTACTGATTCACTTATAGACGATCCTAAAATTGAAGAGCAGGAATTAGAAGAACATCAAATTAAACTACTAGAAGAAAAGTTAATTGTCAAACGCCTCAAGCAAAAGGTAGGCGAAGTAATTGTCAGAAAAGAGATCGAGACGCGAACAATTCATTTGCCTATACGTCGAGAAAAATTAATTGTTGAAAAGGTTGGAGCGACTACCGAACATTTAGCAGAAGTCGATCTTAAAGAAGGACAGGTTAATGGTGTAAAATTTAGTGAATTAACTGATACTGACGATCTTTATTTGACTCAAAGTAATTTTGTTCCTATAGAAACCGCCCAAAAGTTGTTGAGCGAAATACATAATCGTGGAAATACAAACGTTAAAATTCGCATAGATATTGTTGCTGATAGTTCTGAATCTCAAAATGCTTATCAGGATATTTGCGATCGCTATCGTTAGATAAATGATTTTCGACAGCTAAGTTATGCCGTTATATTTGATAATCATCACGGCATAATTCAACAATTTTATAGGTTATTAGTTATCGATCGGCTAATAGCGTTAATAGCGAACTGTTTTCTTTTCCCATAAGAAAAGATGCTAAACTCAATTGTATCCATAGATAGAGGACTTGCTGTTGGTTTCTTCTTATTATGAATTATATAAAGATGATACAACTTAATTCAAAACTAAGAGGGTTTTCCAACAATTATGCAATATCAAACAACCGCTGGGTGGTCGCTAATCACTTCTGGTTTAACTACTCTTTTCTTAAAAGTTATTCCAGGTAATTCTCTTTGGTGGGGAATTGCCTTTTTAATTATTGGTGGTGGTATACTTTATCTGAAAAAGAATACTGATGTAGTTAATTCTACTAAATAGTATTCTTTACAACTCTTTTCTCGGACAAAAAAATCCAGTTGTTTTAACCATAAAAATAGCTAGATTTTATAATTTTGAATAAATTTGTATGAGAAATAGGGATAAATCTAGTTTATCCCTATCAATAACGTATATTTAGTTAATTATTCAGTCAAACCACCAAACGCGCCTTTCAAAGCAGCGATCGCATCGTCGGCTGCTCCCCAAATATTAGCTTCAGGCTCTTCACCGACTAACTGACGTACACCGTAGTAGTAGATGATAGTTTTTAGCTGCTCTTGGTGAGCGCGATTTTTAAAGTTAACTTTGTTAATTGGGTCGATAGATTTTTGCAGAAGACCGTCACTAGCCTGGGCTGCTTTATGAATCAACAGACCTGTCATCACAAGCTGGTGTTTTAGACCTTCATGTTGCAGAATTTTTTCGTACAGATCTAATTGACTTCCTGACATGATTTTTTCGATCGTATCTTTCATGCCAGTAACAGTATCGCTTGGTTGAGAAGATACTTCTAACTCTTTAATAGCTTCTTCAATCGCAGATATACTTTTGCGATCGTCCTCCAGCATATCTGTAATCGAATCAGTCACTCTTTCGTTACCTTTAGTTGCTTCTAATAATTTTTCTTCGTTAGAAATCATTAGATTTTGCAGAACTTTCATGTCCTCTAATTTAGTAGCGATCGCGTTTTTTTGAGCTGTATCTATGTTAGCTGCCATTATATATTATTATCTTTCTATAAATCGTTTAACATTTTAAGTCTTACGTGAAATTGGAATAAAATCATCTGACTTCCGACCTATCGAAACTGTTTTTTATGATTTATGTCTTTGGTAAGAGGTGATAACCACCATGAGACTATATTAAAAAGAACAGGTATTGAAGTAAATAATTGCAGTTTTTAAACTTAGGTTAGCTCTTTTACCCCCTCGACAATAAAAATTAGTAAAGTTAAAGTTACGATCTACGAGCTAACGGTAACTTATACCAAGGTAAATTTGGATATTGATGGTGTTCCCAATGATAGCCAAAGTGATAACAGGTAATAAAAGAAAGCCAGACTGAATAATTGCTGCTTCGGGTACGATGGCGATCGCTATATCCTTCGTGTTGAGGACGATGAGGTAAATATATCCCAAAAGTAAACAACTGTAGGGAACTAATTATAATCGGGATTACCCAGAATAAAAAGATATTGGGGATAGCTGCACCCAAAAAAATTAAAATCCAAAAAATTACCGTCATTCCCCAGAACAAAATCCAAAACTGGCTTCCTTTTTGATAATCTTTCATAAAGCTACCGTACCACAGCCAAAAGTTGCCTGGATTTTCCTGATAAAAATCTGGATCTTGTTCGGTAGCAGGATAACGATGGTGGATTCGATGATTCTCGGCTAGGGTTTGATAGGGCAAAATAGCGTATAGAAAAGCAGCTACATAGCCCAGAAAATCGTTAAGCTTTTGATTACTGCTAACAACCCCATGTATTGAGTCGTGAATGACAATAAACATTCCCGTATGCAAAAAAGCTCTCAGCCACATTGCGATTAAAATAGCAATCAAAGGTACTTGTGATAGTTGCAGCCTTAACAATGCGATTAAACTAATAAACCAAAGAGAGATAATTGTAATGGCGATCGCCACGCCGAGGGAGGAATTATTCTCTGTATCCGATAGCATGGAGTTATGAGTAGGTAGATCGGCTAGATCTGGCAATACTGGCATGAGGAGATTGTATTTATTCAAAAGATATAGGTGCGATCCGCATACCTAAGTACAATGTTAATCGCCGTTCAAACTGCCGAAGCAACTGCGATGGCGGTCTGTAAATCATCGATTAGGCGTATTGATGGCTGTTGCGATCGCTGAAGAAGCACAAACACTTTTTACTACTTGGCTGTAATAAAATGCGATTAATATGTCTAATACAGCTACTACGATTATTAGAATTAAGATCGCGAAGGATTAGATAGTTGCGGTTTTTTGTAATATGAAATTGAACCTGAGTTAATTGATTTTTTGTTACAGGTAAAATTGGTGTGTGGATGCTGTTTTGGAGCTTAATTTTAGAATACATAATAAAGCTTATGGTTTGAAACGTACTATAGATTTAAACGATGGAGTTTATAACGATACTTTAACAAACGGTTATCTATTGCTTCATTAGTTCTAATCTTTCGTCCCGAATAAATTTAATATTTGTGGTTCATAATCACTGCTTATGGTCAATAACTTTGGGAGCAGTAGGGAAAACAAAACACGAGTAGTCGTGCTATAATTGTCTGCTGTGAGGTATAAAATAAGAGATTTCAATCAAATTAGATTTTGATTTACCTATCTCTTATTACTTGAGTCTTGCCAAAGTCTAATCGGTTAATTTCTTATCTTAGTTAAAATCAAAAATATCACCTTACATAATACCGAGTTGTCCGAGAATACCTTGACCAGTAGCCATTTCTACTAAAATAGCTGAGACAAAGCCGATCATAGCCAAGCGACCATTCCATAGTTCGGCAAATCTAGTAAATCCTAATTTTGGTTCTGGTGTTCTTGCTTCCATATTTCTAAACCTCATTTAAATTATTTCTATTTGTTATTTGTAATATAACTAAATATTTACGGGAAAAGACTCTATCACAAGTTATAAAATACAAATAAGAAAATGTAATTTACGAACATTTTTTGCTAATATAAAATTGAGTTATAACAATATATTTTAAGATTAATTTAAAGTTTTGGCATTGCACAGTTATGGGATGATTTAACAAAACCAAAGACTAATTATTCCCCAAGTCCCCAAGTCACCCCAAACCCATCCCTTTGTGATGCAACGCCAAAGTTTCTAGAGGTAGGTTTTGTACGTAGAAAGATAAATAGCTATAGCAATCGGGGGTAGTTCGGTAAAAAACTCTCTTTCTCGGTCAGAGAGACCCCGCCACGTCCGTCATAAACGCCTGGGGAGACGACTGGCGAACGACGCGGACTGCACAAAGCGAAGCTTTGACGCACATGCGGACAAGTCCTTTGTCGCTTTGCGAGACGATGGGGCGTTAGCCCCGCAAACGACGGGGCTTCCTCTGACAAGGGGCTGGGGAGCGGAGGTTGCCTCCGTACTTTATATGCCCCGCCGCATTCCGCGGTCAGCGTATACTTTGTCTTGCGCCTTGAGGCGACGCTCGGTCTGACCGCTTTGCGTCCTCTATGTCTGCGTGGTTCATTTTTCAAAAAATTTCACGAATGATAGAGCGAGTTAAAATTAAACCGATAAGAGAATTGCGATCGCCTAAAAAAAAGGGTTAGTATTGTTAACCCCTTGATAGATCTTGTCCGAGTAAAAAAAAGGCTCGATAGTGTCGTATTATCCAACTGTAGCGACCGAACCACCATCAACACGATAGTTAGCACCAACAACAAAGCTAGAGTGTTGAGAACACAAAAAGGCAATTACCGCAGCTACTTCTTGAGCTTTACCACGACGATGTAATTCAAGATGAGGTCGTTTTTCGTCTAGAAAAGTATCGATCGCCTGCTCGAAACTCATATTGTTTTCTTTGGCTCGTTTTTCCATCATGGCATCAGTCATGGGGGTGGCAATATAGGCAGGAGAAACGGAGTTAATCAAAATACCGTCTTTGGCATAGGCTTTTGAGAGATTTTTGGTTAAATTTAGGATGCCTGCTTTAGCTACACAGTATGGCATTTCATCAGTATAGGGCTGGATCGCATCTTCCGAACCGATTAAGACAATTCTGCCCCAACCTTCTTTTTGCATTACGGGGATAAAAGCTCGGCAAACGCGCACCGCAGACATAAAGTCTACATTAATGGTTTCTAACCAGTCTTCATCGGTCAACTTCAAAAATTCTTTGGTCGCACCTGTAATACCCGCACAGTTAACTAAAATATGAACCGCACCAAAGCGATCGAGTATTTGCTGTTTGGCAGCTTCTACCTGTTCTAGATCGGTTAAATCTGCTGTAACAGGCAAAACTTCACCAATTTTACTGAGTTCTTCGGCAGTAGCTTTTAATTCATCGCTGGTTTTATCCGATAGGGCAATCTTTACTCCCTCATTAGCCAGTAACTTGGCAGTGGCTTTTCCCATCCCAGAGTCGCCACCTGTAATTACCGCTACCTTACCTTTAATTCCAAAATCCATATTTTATTTACCTGTTTTTCAATTATTAGGATTAAATTTGATAATAATTACCCTAGTTTGAAGAGTAATTACGTTTGCCGACTATTTCTTATGATTAACTATTACCTGAAAATATTTATCTATCTTTGGTTTAGTTATAAATAATGTCAAAAATTTCCCGAAAGGGCGCGATCGCACTTTCTGATTAAAGCGGATTTTATAGCTAGCTTTATTGGTACTATTTTTATTTGCCGATCCATTTACTACAATCTATGCCATAATCTTGTGCGTAATAAAAAGTGAACGCAGTTCAGAATTATTAAATAATTTATATGGATTCATTTACGCCGTTACAAACCGCATGGCAGCAGCTAATGTCAATGGTTAAAGGCGCGATCGCGCTACTGCCAAATCTATTAATTGCCATCATTGTATTTATTATCTTCTGGTTCGTCGCCAAATTTTCGCGCCGATTAATCAAAAACTTTACCCGTCGTAAGCAGTCTCGTAACTTAGGTTTAGTACTCGCCAGAGTGTCCCAAGGATTTATTATCTTGCTGGGGGCATTTGTGGCTTTAGCGATCGTCATTCCTTCTTTCAAGCCAGGGGATCTGGTGCAGCTTTTGGGAGTTAGTGGTGTTGCAGTCGGCTTTGCTTTCCGCGACATCTTGCAGAATTTCTTAGCTGGTATTTTGATTTTAATTACCGAGCCATTCACCATTAACGATCAGATTGTGTTTAAAGAGTTTGAAGGAACTGTAGAACACATCCAAACCCGCGCTACTACGATTAGAACTTATGACGGTAGCCGAATTGTTATTCCTAACGCCGAACTATTTACCAACTCGGTCAAGGTTAATACTGCATTTGAGAAACGTCGTTTGCAGTACGATATTGGAATTGGTTATGGCGATAGTATTGAAGAAGCCAAAAAAATCATTTTAGATGTACTTCACAATACAGCAGAGGCACTTCAAGATCCTGCTCCCGAAGCTCTGGTAGTAGACTTGGCAGCCAGTACGATTAATATTCGCGCTCGCTGGTGGATTACACCACCTCGTCGTGCTGATGCCTTAGATGCCCAGGATAAGATTTTAACTGCTATAAATAATAGAATGGTAGCTGCTGGGATCGATCTACCGTTCCCTACTCAGCAAATACTATTCCACGACCAAACAGAATCAACCGATGGCGATCGCGCGAACCAACGAGAAGGCTGGCCCGTAGCAAAGGGTGATAACCCCAAACCGAGAAAAATTAGTGATTCTTTACGACAGCTAGCTTCGAGCAGCAACAACGGCAATAATAACAATGGCGATCGACCCAATGACTAATCGTGTTTGAGCAATTTAGAGACTGGTTGGCTAATAATCGCAGCTTTTCGTTTTCTCGCTATACAAAAGATGCTTTAGCAACTCAAGAACCAGAACGCAGCCTCATCGAGTTACCGCCAGATATTCGTCAAAAGCTGGTCGATGGAATTGAAAATTTACCTAGTAATCCAGGCGATCGCCAGGCAACAACAGAAAAACTCGACGAGACATTTGAACTCTGGCAAAATAATCCAGACAATGCCAACAATTCTTTAGTGGTTCTTAGTAGCCCTGTGGTTGCCGTATCGCGCATTTTAACCAGTGCGATCGAAGACTGGGCAGAGCAAAGACAAATACCTGTCAGGCTTCTACCTCTAAAAGCCAGACCTGAAATAGCCGATACAATCAAATCTAAGCTCGAGCAATATTTAGAAAAAGAGTTTGTCGAAGAGGCGGCCAGAACACACCAGCCCGAAGTAGTAGTCTTACCGAATCTTAGCTGGTGCTTTCTGCGATCTTGGGATGGGCTAGAAGGGATCGAATATCTACAGTCTAGACTAAATGATGGTTTTAAAGACCGCTTTTGGATTATTGGTGGGGGTCAGGTAGGCTGGGAATACTTGAATTCGGTTAGTAATATCGAAGCATATTGTGCAGAGGTTTTTACCTTACCCGAACTGACTCCCGAACAACTGCAACAATGGCTCGAACCAATTATTAAAGACCTCAAGATAACTTTTGACGATCCAGGTATCGATCGCCAAATTCTAGAGGGCGACAAGGATAATAAGACTCATTATTTTGAACGTCTGGCAGATGTTTCTAAAGGAATTAGCACCGTAGCGTTACAGGCTTTTCTTAAGTCAATTCATTATGAGGAATTAGAAGAGGGTGAAAATGCCATCATTGCTAAAGTTCCCGAACTACCAGATTTACCAGAGTTAGAGTCGGCAGACCAATATCTTTTATACTCTTTGTTACTGCATGGAGACATAACTATATTTTCCTTAGCCGAAAGTTTAGGAGATCCTGCTTCTCAGGTACAAGCCAGAGTTCAGGTGCTACGCCAGCAGGGTATAGTAGAGCAACGCGGAAAAATTCTCAAGATTAATCCGATCTATTATCCTAAAATTAAACAAAAGCTAGCTAATAACAACTTCGTAATTAATGAACATTAGACCTTTTGCACAAGTCTAATAGACCTCGATTAAGTTTAGGGGAAAAGGGAAAGGGGAAAGGGGAGATTAATTCTAATTTCTAATTTATTTTTACAATAAGTCTATTAACTAGAAGCGCACTCGTAGTTACTATCTTATTAAATGAACTACTTAAATTTGACTAATTTTTACTGGCTGGCTCAGTCTGCGGGAGATGCTGCTAAAGATGCGGGAGATGCTGCTAAAGAAACTGCCGAACAAACCAAAGATATTGTTTCTAAAATCACTACAGGCAAAGTCGCTCAGGCACTGTTTATTTTATTGGCTACTTATCTAATTCTCAAGTTATTAGATACTGTACTGATCTGGCTTTCAGAAAAAATCGCTAAAGAATGGCGTTTGCGAGTCAAGCAATTTTTACCTTTTTTGCGGATGGTGGTGCTGACTACCGCTATCGTGATTTTAATGAATCTGTTTCTCAATCTCTCAAAAGACAATATTCTGGCGGTAACTGGAACGGTAGCGGTAGCCTTGGGTTTTGCTTTTAAAGACTATGCTAGTTCGATTATTGCGGGAATTGTCGGTCTGTTTGAATCACCCTATGGAGTTGGCGATCGCATTAAAATTGGCGACCATTACGGGGAGGTAGTTGCCTATGGTGTACGTTCGGTGAGAATTAAAACTCCAGAAGACAACACTGTTACTATTCCTCACAACAAAATTTGGACAGAAGCTATTTCTAACGCTAATGGAGGAGCATTAGAGGCGCAGGTAGTAACTAAGTTTTATTTCGCTCACGATGTCGATACCAATGCGATCGAAAAGATTCTCCATCGTGTCGCTCAAACTAGCAAATACACTCATCTCAAGCTACCAATTGTCATAGTAATGGAGGAAAAACCCTGGGGTAGCGTATTTAAGCTCAAATGTTATCCCTTAGATGCGCGGGACGAATTTATCTATCAAACTGACTTAATTACTAGAGCGAAACAGGCTTTTGGCAAACATCAATTTGCCTATCCTCGCGTTTTCGATCGACAAGAAGACATGGATTAGCGATCGCGATCGCCTTTTTACTCGTTGCTATATAACTAAGATGTGACTTCCTCTCATCCTAAATCGAAGATAAAGATGCGAGCTTCCCAATCTCACGACTGAGAGTTTACTGCGCTACGCCACTTACCTAGACATCCCCCCTTTTGTTCCCCCCTTAGCAAGGGGGGTTAGGGGGGATTCCCCGACAGTACGACAATTTCACAGTCAATTTCTTTCCCCGATAGACCATCGGTACTAACGTAAAAACAAATGAATTTACTAATACATCTAATTACACTCAAGATTTTACCTACACGACTATCATGTAGAACCTTATATCTTGAATTTTCTAGGTGCGTCTTGAAACAATAGCTCTATGAGGGAAACCCTCAAGACCCGTCGGCTTTTTTGTAAGAGTATTCTTGTCATTAAACGCGACGTGCTTTGTTTCGCTAATTTTGTACCAATTTACAGTATGCGCGTGGAGCGCATCGCCAGCGAAGCTGTCGGCGGACGAAGCGTCCGCATAACTAGATCTTAGGTACAAAAATTATTAGATAACGTCTGTAGCCAATGCTGTGTAAAGATTTCACGAGTACCAACCTAACTGTTTTATTTGATAGTTCCAACCGCAGTCCCTTGCGCCCGACGCTCTATGAGCGTCCGACTGCGTACCCGCAGGCGAGAGCCTCCAGGCTCTGTCGCTAAACGTGACTGCCTGCGAAGCAGGCTGCATTCATCTCTACACCAAACACTACATCCTTGGTACTTGGTGTGAGAATTCTTTTGGAAGAAGGTTAAAAATTTTTATTTCGCCTGACCGATTTAGGAGGACGAACCTGAGGAGGATTAGCTAAAATTATTATTGCTCCCGCGCAGCCAGAATTTATCTCGGTATCATAAAGACAGTTAATTACATTAACCTGCGACACTTCTTCAACTAGCTCCTGTAGTTTTGGCTTGATTGTATCGTCAATAAACCTACGTATTTGAACGACTAAGTTTAAAGACTGAGCTTCGACTAAAAGTTTTTCTATAGGAGTAATTACGTCTTCTAAAGATAAAATGACCTTATTACCCATAAGATGACACTCTACCTTACTAGGTTGATGTCCAAACTGATTGCGATACAAAGCTCTAACCTGCTGGGAAATAGTTCTTTCTAATTGTCCCGCCGTGGGATGAGAAAATTCTTGTGTATTAGTGTTCATAAAGTGTTCGCGATCTTCTAATTTATATTTGGCTAAACTAAAAGTTAGGCTAAATTTAAGATGCCGATCTTGGTCTTATTGCTAAGACACACTTTGCTCTCTAATTCAATAGCGCGATCGTACATTCGAGTCCTTAGCTACAGTATTAGGTATGATAAGCTCGGCTAACTGCTCTATATAAAAAACCTCTGTTGTTTGTAAATAATTGTAACAGAGGTCAAAAAAATATTAAAAAATTAAACAATTATTCGGGTAGTCAGAGAGACTCCGCCGTAGAACGACGGAGCTTCCTCTAACTTCGTGAAAGCCGAAAGTTTCGGTCGTAATTTTAGCCAACAGCTAACGAATCAGTAGAAGGTACATGGTTACTAGTCATCTGCTTGACCTTGGAAACAAAATAATCGAGGTCAAACGGCTTGTAGATAATGCCGTCAGCTTTACTTGTATCGAGTTGTTCCTGTTGAAGACAGTCGAGAGCAGAAACTAATAAAATTGGCAATGACTGATAGTTAGACTGTTCTTTGATGTGGCGAGAAACTTGCAGTCCATTGGTTTCAGGCATCATGATATCCATCAGAACAAGCTGGGGCTGTATTTTTTCTACCTCAGCCAAGGCATCGCGTCCGTCATCTAAGGTAGCAACATGATATCCAGCGGACTCTAATACTAACTTGAATAACAGTGAAAGATCGTCGTTATCCTCAACCACCAAAATTGACTCAGACATACCTTTAAGCTTTTTAACACATACCAGAACTATACTTCATTTAGGATATCCAATAACGTTCATTAGAACATCGTTATATAGATATATGTCTTTAGAGCTATGAATTTTTTTTAAAGGTCATATTTTTAGAAGTTAATAGCTGAATCTATTTATCAGTAGTTTTACTGAATTTCAATAGATATCATGCTTATTTATATATACTTGACTTTTGTGTGTTTTTAAGTATTTCCATTAATATTTAATTAATTTTCCTTTAGCTTCATTTCTCCTGGTAGTTCTCGCACGATTAAAGTATAAATATCGGTTGGCATATCAATTCCAGCGGTTTCTAAAGCTTCTTTTACCTCTTGAGCTACTTTAGATGTAGTTGCCAAAAAACCAGACCTTCGAGAGTCTACCCAAAAGCGGATTTCTAAATTAACCGTACTCGTAGCTAACTCGCTCACTAACACATCAGGTGCAGGATTAGTTTCTACTTCTGGAACATTTACCAGTACCCGATTAATTACGGCGATCGCTTCACTAATATCTTCACCATAGTCAATTCCTACCAATACCGAACTACGACGACGAGGGGAAGCCGTATTATTAATAATGCTGGCTTGAAAGACCTCCTGATTGGGAATATATACTACCCTGCCATCGTATGTCTTCATGGTTGTGGCTCGTAGCTGAATTTGAGTAATCGTGCCTTCATAATCTTCTATCACCACCTGATCGTTAATCCGAAAAGGACGAGCTGCTAATAGAATTACCCCCGAAATATAGTTACTCAGCACATCTTTAAGACTAAAACCAATTGCCACACTAGTAAGCCCCAAAGCCCCAAGCAATGCCCCAAAGTCTAGCCCCATCACTCCCAAGGCAATGACAATACCTATTACCCAAACACCCCCATAACTCAGTCTGCCAATTAATAGCTCGGTATTAGAATCTCCTTCGGTTTTTTTTGCCCAGCTATAGGCTACATAACGAACTCCTTTAGCAATCCCCCAGGTAATTAAAACCACAATTAACGCTCCTACCAAAGAAGGTAAATTACCAATAAGATCTCTGACTAACTGTCTGGTAGTGGTGTACAGGCGTTGGGTAACGTCGATCGCCAGTGGAGGTTTATCAAAGGCTTCGTTGAGTTGTTCTGCCCATCTTTGGGCTAGCTGTTCGGTACTCAAGCCAAAATCTTCCGCATCCTGGTTGGTAACGGTCATGATAATCCGATTTTTTACCCTCAAAGTAGCGATTTGACGGGGATTATCGGGAGCAATTTCTACCAGGGGAGGATCGTCATTTTGAGCTAACAGACTTGATATACGGCGATTGATAATTGCTGCTCTAGCACTAGCATTTATTTCTGGCAAACTACCGATCTGGAAAATAGGGCGGTTTCTCACCACCACATCAGCGAAATATAGTCCATCGCTAGGAATTGCTGTGGGTGCGGGTTCGGTAGGGGTGATAATATCGCCTTCATCTTGAGACAATGCCATCGGGACAATGCTCGAAAAAAAAACTACCGCAACTAGGAAAATAACGGTTAAACGCGATCGCTTAAAAAAACTACGCTGGCTATATTGCCTGGGAAACGAGCATAAATCTGGCATCGAGTATTAATAAGTGCGATTGCGCTCCGCGCTAGCCGAAGGCATCGCTCCTGGAGTTAGACAGGAATAAAAGATAAACCGTTTAAGTTTACAGGTTCGATTAGACGTATTTACTCTATCTAAAGATGTATAGTCGTACTACCCGACGAGGCGCATACTCCCAAAGCGACGGTAATACTATATCTTGCCTTAATAGCAATTCAAACTAAACCAAAAGGTTGCTCCTTGTTCTGGTCGAGCGGAAAACCAAATTTTCCCACGATGGCGATTGATAATGCGCTTGACCGTTGCTAAACCAATCCCCGTACCTTCGTAGTTACGACTATTACTCAAGCGTTGAAAAGGCTGGAATAATTCCCTTGCCTCTTGCGGATCGAACCCAATTCCATTATCTTTAAGGTAATAAGTGTTAGGTTGGCTCTCGTCTGCTCCGAATTCAATGATAGGGCGATCGCAATTCTGAGTATATTTCCAAGCGTTATTAATCAAATTCTCTAAAGCTAAGGTAAATAACTGGCGATCGACCGCAGCCATAAGATCCGAGGCGATAACCGTCTTTACTTCCCGTGGCCGTTGTTGCTGGAGACGATCGCAAATCTCTCGAACTAATTCACTCAGGTTAACAGATTCGATGGATATCTGCGATCGCTGTACCTGAGATAAGTTTAGCAGATTTTGGGTAATATGCTGCATCCGAACGCTAGATTGATAAATTCGCTCCAGGCACATCTGGTCTTGCTCTGAAAGCGGTGGCGATCGCTTTTTGGTCAGCAGTAAATGACTCATTCCCTTGATAAAGCTGAGAGGATTTTTCAGCTCGTGAGAAACGGCAGAGTTAAAAGCTTCTAGTTCCTGATTGAGATATTCTAATTCTGCGGTACGGAGTCTTAGCTGTTCGGCAATCGACTTACGTTCGATGGCATATCGAATTGTCTTGCAAAGAGAATTTGGTTTAATTTCTCCTTTTGCTATATAATCCTGCGCTCCTTCTCGTACTGCTTCAATCGCTAAATCTTTTTCGCTCATAGCAGATATAACTACGATCGCCGTACTGGTTGCTTGTTGATTAATTGCCAAAAAAGTTTCTAATCCCTGACTGTCAGGAAGCATCAAATCGAGTAATATCGCGTCAAACTCTCGCTTCTGTAATAGTGCGATCGCATCTTCCAAATACTGAGCTTCGACAATCTCAAACTCGAAATCGTCTAGCTCGCGTAACTGTTGTTCGATCGAATAAGCATCACCAGAATTATCTTCTAACAGTAACACGCAGATACACATATTTATTACAATTGAGGTTAGCTTTTTGCAATTGCTTCTAGATAGTAAAATAAAAGCCCGTGGGTATACTTTACTCTGTAAGAGGCAATTCGACTAAACCCAGCCAGAAATTTTCTATTTGGCGAATTGCTGCCAAAAAAGCCTTGAAATCTGATGGTTTGACTATATAGCAGCTAGCTTGTAGTTGATAGCTAGTCAGAACATCTTGTTTAGCTTTAGAAGAAGTCAAAACTACTATCGGAATAGTTTTAAGTAAAGAATCGGCTTTAATTTCTTCTAAAATTTCAAAACCATGTTTTCCAGGTAAGTTTAAATCCAGTATCACTATATCAGGGCGAGTAGCATCCTTATACTGGTTTTCCTGTCGTAAATACCCCATTACGTTAGAGCCATCTCTTAGCTTGTTAATGATGTATTTAGTTTTGCTTTTGGCAAAGGAATCCTCAATTAAGTAAATATCTCCTGGATTATCTTCACACAGCAAAAGTTCGACGCTCATCTTAATACTTTATAAAATTAACTGATAATTCTTTAGGTTTTAGCAAAACTGCGGTTGCTTAAAGTGAGCCAAAAGATAGAACCCACGCCCGATTCCGATTCTAGCCAAATATTTCCACCATAACGTTCGACAATTTTTTTACAGATTGCCAAGCCAACGCCAGTACCAGAATATTTATCTTTGGGATGAAGACGTTGAAACACTTCAAAAATCCGATGACTGTATTTAGGATCGATACCAATACCGTTATCTTTCACCGAAAATAACCATCCGTGGCAATCGCTTATAGCATCGATCTCGATTAGGGGATTGGACTGGCTACGATAGGTAATAGCATTGTCAATTAGGTTTTGAAATAGCTGTATTAGCTGGCTTTCATCTCCGACTATCTGGGGTAGCGATCGCACGACTACCGTGGCGTTATTTTCCTGAATCAATAGCTGTAAATTCGACAGAGCCTTTTGCAAAACAAAGTTACAGTCAACAACCTGTAGAGGCTTATCATTCTTACCGACGCGGGAATAAAGCAACAAATCTTCAATTAATGTTTCCATTCGTTTAGCTCCATCCACGGCAAAACCAATGATCGTATCTGCTTCATCGTCTAAGCGATCGCCATAACGTTGAGCTAAAAGCTGAGTAAAGCTCGTCACCATTCGCAAAGGTTCTCGTAAGACGTGAGAAGCAACATAAGCAAACTGTTCTAATTCCTTGTTTGACTTTAATAACTCGCTGTTTGATGCGGTTAACTGCTGTTCTGCCTGTTTGCGCTGGGTAACATCTTGCGCTACATAAGTAGCTTGGGCGTGCTAGTAGCATCTTCAATCGGGATCTGTACCAAATTAATGGTGGTTGTATTGCCGTGGAGTGCTGGTAGTTCGATTATTTGTTCTTTGTCTGCTAGGTTATCGCTATTATCAGATGACAAGTCATAAGAATTTAACAGAGGTATTGTCAGTAAATCATCTTCAAAGCGATCGCCATTAACTCCAAACATTTCTTCGGTAGTTTTGTTCCACAGTTGAATACGTTTATGGTCTGGATCTTGGAGATCTCGCACAAAAACCGCTAGAGGAAGATTATCCAAAACAGTTTGTAGTAAATTGCGAGTTTTACTCAGCTTCAACTCAAAGTTTTCACGTTCTTGAGTTTGTATCGCCAGATCGCGATTAATTTTTTCATAAGAGGCATTGGGTAGATCTAAAGCAGCAGGAAAAAATCGAGTTGCTTCTATGGCGGTAAAGATCGAAATTAAAGCTGTAACGGTTTTTATTACGCCTACAGCCCAGTAATTCGGATACCATATCCAAATCGACATTAAATGAACTATACCGAGGCAAAAGATAAACAAGCCAAACAATACCAAGATTTTAGGAAACTGACTATTTTTAAGCTGACGAACACAATAGAACAAGCTGATGGCAATAAAATAGCAGGCAAGGGCGATCGACAACTCGGCAGCGAAATTTAGCCCCATTAACTTTGTCGAACTGAAATAAACATTTTCGTTCTTGATATATTCGGCAGATAAAAGCAGATTATAAAAAATTAGACAGTATTGGTTTAGCAAAATTATTCTTCGACCGCCCAATTAGTACAGATACATTTATATTCTACTTATGCAGGAAATCTATTCGATCTATTAAATTGAGATCTGGTCGGGTTGCACAGAGTATAATCTCGCCCATTCTTTGCATAACATTGGGTAGAAGAATGTGCGATCGCTATCTAAATAAATGTTAACCAGTTTAGTTATAAGCTTCGTGAGTAATCTGAAATATATAAATACTTGCTACTAATATCTCTCTTTTGAAAGACGATAACTTATACTGGCTTGTGACTTGTTAGTTATGCCAGGTAAAGTAAAAAGTAGCCCCTTCTCCTAGTTGTGACTTCACACGGATCGAGTCGCCACGTTCTTCGAGGATTTTTCTGACAATAGACAAACCAATCCCCGTACTTTCAAAGGTGTCTCTTGCCTGTAGTGTTTGAAAGATTTTAAAAATTCGCTCGTGGTGTTGGGGTTCGATACCAGGGCCATTATCGGTGACGGCAAATTCGTAACAGTCTGTGTATTTTTGCGCCGAAATCTCAATTTTGCCAAATTCTTTATCGTTGTATTTGATAGCGTTACTAATTAAATTGGCAAATACCTGACGTAATGAGATCGGATCGGTTTGAAGTGTCGGCATATTAGAAGCGATCGCTATTTTCCAGTTAGATGAAGGGGATAAAAAGTCTATGGTTTCGAGTAACAGATCTTTAACATTGATGGTAATAACGGAATGCCGAATTCTGCCGACGCGAGAATACTCCAAAAGTCCTTGAATAAGTCCGTCCATGCGCTCGACGCGAGACTGCATCAACTTTAAATGATGCTGATTTTCTTCGGGTATGATGCCTTCTAAATCTTCGCCCAACCAGGTAGCCAAATTAGCGATCGCTCTTAGAGGTGCTTTGAGATCGTGGGAGGTAACATAGGCAAAGCGATCTAATTCATAGTTGCGTTTTTTTAATAAAGATGTTGTCTGAACCAACTTTTGATTAGCCCACTTTAATTCTTTGGCTTTTTCCTTGAAAGACTTTTCAGCTTCTATCTGGGGGGTAAGATCCCGCATGACGGTAGATATGTATTCTGTATCTCCCTCTGGGTTTTTATGGGCGATAATCAATTGAGAAACAGGTATTTCTTCCCTCTGCTTGGTTAATAGAGCCGACTCTCCCAACCATGTTCCATTAGCGATCGCGTTAGGTATTCCCTCTCGACGTACTATTTCCAATGCCCAAGCAGGATGATAATCAGCAACAGCAAGTTTGGTTTCGTCTTCTACTCCCACAGCTTTTTTCATCCGAGGATTGTTCCAGAGAACCTTTCCTGTTGTATCTGCTAGCCCAATATAGTCTTCTGAAGCTTCCAATACATTAGCCAATCGTTCTAATTCTCCCTCCAGCTTTTTTCTATTATCCAATTCATTTTTCAGGCTGGTAATTAATTCCGACTGTTGCAGGGCAATGGCTAGCTGTACCGCGAGTTTATCTAATAATTCAACTTCGTCTATTTCCCAGTGACGGAATTGACTACACTGATGGGCAATCAATAAACCCCAAAGGCGAGAAGTAGAAGTTAGCAAGATGGGAACAACAACGAAAGCTTTTACCTGAAATTCTTCTAACAAATCGAGATGACACTTTGAAAGTCCTGCTGTGTAAATATTGTCTATGAAGAGTGTTTTACCTTCTTGGTATTCATTAGCCTTTCCCTGTTGGAAACAAGTATCGATTATATTTATTCCCAAAGATTGTTTAAATTCCAAGTTAACCGACTCAGCTACGATGTCACCGCTCATATCTGATGCAAAACGATAGATGACTACGCGATCGCACTCGAGCAACAGCCTCACTTCTCGAACCGCAGTATTGAGAATAGATGATAAATCTGACGATGAGCGAATTTTTAAGGCAATTTCGGCAATTAACTGTTGTTGTCGCTGATTTTTAGTTAAT
This sequence comes from Waterburya sp., assembly GCA_965214815.1. Lineage (GTDB taxonomy): Bacteria > Cyanobacteriota > Cyanobacteriia > Cyanobacteriales > Xenococcaceae > Waterburya. The sequence continues at coordinate 2,950,790 of CBDCCL010000002.1, read as the reverse complement.
AGCTTTTTCAAGCGTTGCTGCTGCAAGACATTGTTAATCGCACCAATTAAGCTATTAGGAGTCAACTTTCCCTTGACTAGATAATCTTTGACTCCGTTTTTCATTGCCTCGACTGCTACTGCCTCGTTTCCCGCCCCCGTCAGCATAATAATCGGAGGAAGTTTAATTTTTAACGACTGTAGTTCGACAAGAAACTCCAATCCGTTGCCGTCTGGCAATAGATAATCTAATAAGATTAAGTCTGGCGACATTTCCAGTTCTTCCAAACCTTGTTCTGCTGATTCAGCTTCGATAATTTCATAATCAAACCGAGCCTGTTTATTTAAATAGCGACGGTAAACTTCTCTATCTTCTGCTGAATCATCAATTATCAGAATTTTAACTGGTCGCTGATTAATGCTCATCGATACTAAATAGCTTTTAAAAAATAGTATTAAATATAGTAATACTTACATAAATTAAGACATTCATTCCTCATTCCCCGTTCCTCAAGCAATGCCTTAACTATCCTGTAATTTCCCCCTTTTTTTTCCGACCTTCATACCACGTCATTAATGGGGCTGCGGTAACACCGTGCATAACTATCGATAAAACCACTACTGAATAAACAATCCAGGAAATCTGTTCTCCTGGCTCTCCTTCTAAGCCTTGACCCAAAGCATAGGTAAGATAGTAAATTGAACCCAAGCCCCGAATACCAAACCAGCCCATTAAGCTAGTGGTTTCTTTTGGCATATTACTCCCCAGCATAGACAGCCAGACTCCCAAAGGACGAATTACAAAAAATATTAATCCAGCAACTAGTAAAGATTGCCCCGCATACTTCAACATCGGCGCAAATAATAAAATTGTGCCTAAAATGACGATCGCCGTTACTTCTAAGAGCTTTTCTATCTGTTCGGTAAATTCTAACTTCGCTATTCGCTTTTCCTGTTGGCCATAGTAACTACGCTGTACTACCAAACCCGCCACAAATACTCCCAAAAATCCATAGCCATTAACCAGTTCGGTTAAAGAATAAGTAAGAAAGATAATGCTTAGAACTACAAAGTCCTCCATCAAATCATCTGCCTTACGAATCTTTTGCAAGACGCGATCGATCCTGACTATAGCTTTAGCAACCAAAATACCCATCACAATTCCCATCGCGATCGCCCAAAGCAAATCGATGGCTACCCAGTCTTTAAACCAGTTGTTCCAATTGGGATCTTTAAAAGCATGAATACCAAAATAAACAAAGGGAAACGCCAAAGAATCATTCAAACCACCTTCAGAAGTCAGGGCAAAGCGCACCTCGTCCTTATCACTAACGTGGGCTAGCTGCACCTCAGAAGCCAATACGGGATCGGTAGGTGCTAAAATTGCTCCTAACAACACCGCACCACCCAAACCCAAACCCAAGCCATAATAACCGATCGCTGCTATAGCCAAAATACATAACGGCATTAGCAAACCAATTAGTCTGATAGTAGACTGCCAAGACTCACGCTTTAAAGGACGATTGATTTTGAGTCCACAGCCAAATACCGATATAATCACTACCAACTCAGTCAATCTTTCTAAAAACTGAGCATCGGGTTTGACCTGAACTAACCCCCAACCCTGAGATCCTAGCAACACTCCGACTACCAGATAAATTATCGAGTAAGAAAGAGGAAGACGCTGAATCCAACCCGAACCCAAAGTTACCGTTAGCAATAACAGCCCAATTACTAACAGGCTGAGTATATAAGTATCCATTAACGTTTTTTAATAAAAGCTAATTTAGGCTAGCGCGAATCTACAGAAAATCGAATCCATTGCTAGTTGTATTTACATTAAAAAACATCTGCATTACTAAAATACAGATGTTTGCTAATAAGTTAACTGCAACGCCCCTACAGCTATGAAAATAGATCTATAGCACTACGTATGAACGTAGTTGACACTTTTAAAAACTTGCTACTTTACTACAGACCGTGCCGATCGCCTTGAATGTCCTAATCTAATTTTATACGACTAATTAGGAGCGACTAAATGCCTCATGGGAATAACTTCTACATCCAAATAAATTTCTTTACCAATTAACCGAGCCAGATCTGATTTTACCTGTTGGATTTGACCTTGAGAAATGGAATCGATCGGTGCTGCAACTTCTATATACACCTTAAGATAACCTTCTTTCGGTACGACTCTAATCGAGTTGACATCCGCATCGGCAAAAGTTTGTGTCTTATAAAGAATAAAATTTTCAATTTCGTGACGAACATTCTTTTTAATAATCAACTCTCGCATCGATACAGTTAGGGGAATACCCAACAAAATCATCAGTGCGGTAGACAAAACTAAACCTTTCTTGGCTCGTTCGATATTGCCATAAGATTGAAACAAAAATACCAAGCTGCCGAAAAAAACAATACAAATTAAGTTAGTTAAAAACAGCAGCAATGCCCCGAAAGCAATGCTTTGTTCTCCCTGCGCCAAACCAATACCAACTACACTAAGAGGCGGTACTAAGGCTACGGCGATCGCAACTCCAGGTAAAGCACTAGAGATACTACGACGGGTATTAGCAAAAGCCCCCGCAGCCCCCGCAGCCATCGCAATGCCAAAATCAATTAGAGTTGGCTTAACCCGCGACATAATCTCGGTGTCTACAGTTTCTAGACCGATAATCGAGGCAACAATCCAAGAAACTACTATAGCTAAGAGAATTCCCTTTAATACGGTAAAACTAGAACGTCGTAAGAGCTTACGATTACCCATTGCTGTAGAATAAGCCATACCTACAATCGGGCCCATCAAAGGTGCGACAATCATCGCGCCAATAATTACCGCAGCACTATTTGAAAGTAAGCCCAAAGTAGCAATAATCGTCGATAAGCCCAGCATGAAGTGAAAGCTGAAGCTTGGCACGGATAAACGCCAGATACTTCGATTGAGGCTAGCAATTGGAGTCGGTTTTTCTGTTAACCAATGCCAATTACCGTTATCCTGTTCCCAAAGTTTTTTTACTAAGAACTTATTACTAATCTTATGGATTAATTTTTTAACGCGGACAGAATACCGAGGATTATAGGTAAGTAAAACTGCCATAAGGATTATTTACGAGGCGATTTAATAGGATTTTTAAAAAGTAAACTTATGTAACGATTAGAGCTTTACAAAATTATCTACCAAACCTCGATCGAATTCAATAGTCCATTAGATATACAACCGTATAAAGCGATCGCTCCTTACTTAAAATCATTAAATTAATATTCCTCATTCCTCGTTCCTCATTACACTTCCCTCGAACCCAAGTTTTGTTGCAGGATATCAAGAACGACTTGAGGATCGGTAGCTTGCTGCATAATTCGCGCTTCTAGATCTTCGCGATCGCGTATTGTTGGTAGATCTTCTCGTAATTCTTCAACTAGTTCGATCAGCTTGGCGATCTTTTGTTCGGTTAGCAGATTGATCTGTAAGGTAAGGTGCGATCGCTGTTCAGCCAGTCGCTCCTCACGAGTTTGCTGCACCAATACCCCAGTCGCAATTAGTAGTGCAGCAACATCTACTCCCATTTCCTGTACCTCAAAAGGTGGTAAGCCAAAGGGTAGTAACTGTGGTGCTATATGAGTACAGATAATCCAGCTAATAAAGAAAAATAGCTGCAAATATAAAAATTTTGATTTGCCAAAAAAAGCACCTGCCTTTTTGATAATGCGATCGTGTAGTGGTAACTTTTGCTCTTGCTTGACCTGAAAACCAACAATTTTCTCAATATTCTCGACTACCTGTTCGGATAGAGGGTACTTCTCACCATTTATATACATTGTTTTTGTTGAGGGCGAAATTATTGGAAATGACCCATCGAAAGAAACCATAGGCTTAAGATTATGTATATGTAACGAGCGCGATTTGCGATCGCTTGCCGTTGGCATCGCGCTCTATCGTAGCTGTTACAGGCTAATTGTAAATAATTTTTTATAATATCTATACTTTAACTTTCTTAACCTAAAATAGCTTCTATCTGAAGAAGGAAAGTTAAATCCGAGCTTATGTTTGATATCAAACAGAGTTTTTTCGCTCAACAAATAAAAATTAAAGCTAGTTAAATATTACCGAGTAAAATCTAAATCAATATGAGGCTCGAACAGTTATTACTGATTGACGATAATAAATTTGATTTGCGATTCAGGACAATTTTCATTCCTAAATGCTTTACAACCCCTGGGGTGTGGTCATCTCCTAATCGCATTTAGCATTTAACATTTAACATTTAGCATTTATTATTGGTCAGCTTCAATGTTCCATGTTCGAGAGTTCCATGTTCGAGAGTTCCATCTATGTCTTCAATTAATCGCCTTCTTGCAGCTTTGCCAGAAATCGTATATCGGCGTTTAGAACCTTACTTAACTTTTGTTTCTCTGCCAGTGGGAGAAATTTGCTACGAAGCTTTAGAAGAAATCGATACTGTTTATTTCCCCGATACCGCATTAATTTCCTTAGTGTCTACTCTAAGTGACGGTTTTACCAGCGAAATTAGCCTTGTTGGATCTACAGGAATGATTGGTCTGCCAGTTATTCTAGGTAGTAGTTATAGTCAGCATCGCGCTTTTGTCCAGGTATCAGGTAGTATTGTCAAAATTTCGGCTTCAATATTAAAACACGAGTTCGACACAGGAGGAGAATTACAAAAGCTGTTGCTTGCCTATGTTGAAGATAGGCTTAATGAAGTGGCTCAATTGAGTATTTGTAATCGTCATCACAACATAGAAGAGCGTATGGCTCGCTGGCTGCTGATGGTTCAAGACCTCGTTCAATCTGACGAACTATTTCTAACTCAGGAGTTTATCGGTCAGATGTTAGGAGTTAATCGTCCAGGAGTAACTTTAACCGCAGGTACTTTTCAGCGTTCGGGATTGATTCGTTATACTCGTGGCAAAATTACTATTTTAAATCGTAATGCCTTAGAAGATATTGCCTGTGAATGCTATCAGCTTTTCCACAAACATTTTTATCAGCAATAAAACTTATAATTTTATTGCTGTTATTCTTAGTCTTCTTCTATTTCTAATTCTTCTGTATCTGTTTCTAATTCTTCTGTATCTGTTTCTAATTCGTCGTCTCCAGCTTCGCAGCCTGTTAAACCAACAGAACCGAGGGAGAGAATAAAAACGCTCAAACCAACACCGATAATCTTTTTCCAGCTTGTATTCATACCTAGTACTACCTGTATATATTTATATGTTTGCACTTCAATATTAGGTATATCTTAATATTAAACATCTTCCCTTTGATATAAAAATTATTTTTTAGTTAATGTTAAAGTTGCTATTTTTCGATTCAATTACCAGCATTGCTCGATGGAAATCTAAATAATTAATATGGCTTTTTCAATCTTTTGAAAGCCGATCTCGCTCGATTTCTTTAACAAATACTGTTGCAACGCTCAAAGATTAATAATGCAACTTTAGTTAGAAGCAATTTTTAGGGTAGATAGATATGTTGTAAATATCGCTCGAGCGAAGATTTCATAAGCGATCGCTTCGGATATTAACGACGCTTATTTTTCGCTTTTTTAAATTAATTTAAACTAAAATTCATGAAAATTAAAAGCATTCAGCTTAATAAAGTTGCTACAGCATTCTTGCTGGCAATAGTTTTGTTTGTTACCACAGCCTGTAACAGTGGCGACGAATTAGGAGCGCGTCCTAATAATTCTCCCGTTCAAATGGGGGGACAAAACAACCCTCATAAAGTAAGTGGAGATGGCATGACTCAATATAGATCTCCAGCTAATGATTCGCTTTTAGAAAAAGGTCAGTCTAGCCTACCTGGAGGTTACTTAGCAGCAGCTAACAATAGCGATACTACTTATCCTACAGATGACAATCGCCTAGAAGGTCTACTTTATTCGGACGATCGAGCCGAGTCGCTAACCAGCGTCGATGAATTTGTCAATCCACAAAAGCAAAACGACTTACTAGATCCTACAGAAATTCCGGCAGAAAAACAGCCAGCTATCGATCGCTCTAATCCTGACAACAAACTGTTAGAGAAAGTCGGTCAAATGTTTGACGACGCTGGCGACTTTTCAGCTAACTAATATGAAGTGCTGAAAAACGATACCCGTAGAGGACGTTCCATGGAACGTCCGTACCCAGATCCCGTTTAGGAAGCGTCAAATTGTACAAACTTTGAACTAAATAAATCTTAAATCATGTCAAAAGAATTACAAGATAAAAATATCGCCATTCTGGTAACAAATGGTTTTGAACAGGTTGAGATGACCGAGCCACGTCAAGCATTTATCGATGCAGGAGCAAATGTTTATCTTATTTCTCCCGCAGGAGAAAAGGTACAGGGCTGGAATCATTATGATAAGGCAGATTATTTTCAAGTCGATATACCTTTAGATAAAGTAAATCCCGACCATTACGATGCTCTAGTGCTTCCTGGGGGCGTAGCTAATCCCGATGAGTTAAGAACTAATAGTAGAGCCGTTCAATTAGTCAGAGCCTTTTTCAACGTCGATAAGCCCGTTGCAGCTATCTGTCATGGTCCCTGGACGCTGATCGAAGCTGAAGCCGTAAAAGGGCGCAAGGTCACATCATGGGCTTCATTAAGAACTGACTTAGAGAACGCTGGCGCAACCTGGGTAGACGAACAAGCAGTAGTAGACGGTAATTTGCTTACCAGTCGCAACCCCGACGATATTCCCGCATTTATCGAAGCTGCGATCGCTTTATTCTCCAGAAAAAAAGCCAAGCTTTAGCTATTTGTCGAATTAGTCTTTAGTCTCCAAACTAACTACTAATAACTGTTTATCAACCAAAGGTATTTTATGACTCAAACCACTGTCGAACAAAAAACATATCATTTCCATTCTTTAGGTATGGATGAACAGCTAGCGGTTCTATGGTATGTTTATCGAGATTTTGTTCGAGACAACATAACCCCAGAAGCCGAACGCCCTGGAGAGAATTTATCAAAGTCAAAAGAATTAGTCGAACACCTCAAGCAAATGTCTGAGGAAGACCAACTAGAACTACAGCGCGACCTACTGATCGGTAAAGAGCGATCTGAGTTCCCCAGCTACAAAGAATATTCTTCTAATCAAAAACTCTTTTTTTGGTACTCTATAGCAGCAGAAATGCAACAGGGGAACGTCGTGCAAGTACCCGATGACTATAGACTATCTCCCGATGCACAGCAGCTATTAGAATCGGTTATGGAGCTAGAATTTAGCGAAAAGCTAGTTTTTATTAAGAATGTGGTGGCTCTTGGTGCTGCTCAAACTACCGAGGCAAATGTTTAAATATTCCTAACTAAATGGCGATCGCAAAGTAAGAGCGATCGCCCTTCTTAGGATAACTAGCAACGTAACAGAATCATAAATTATGTTGACAACTATAGAAGAAAGAAGAGGAATTATCCAAAAAGCTTTCAGATTTATCGGTAAATTAATCTTAAAGCTTTCAGGCTGGATAAAACCTCGACCTCGTTAAAAATTACTCAAACTCGATCGCAGGCCCAGTGGGAACAATACCGCTAGGATTAATATGCGGATGGCTTTGATAGTAGTGCAGCTTGATATGATCTAAATTGCAGGTATCTTTGACCCCAGGATGTTGATAAATTCTAGTTAAATAGTTCCAAAGGTTAGGATAATCCCAAATATGCCGTAGATTACATTTAAAGTGGACGTAATAGACGGCATCAAAGCGATAGAGAGTAGTAAACATACAAATGTCTGCTTCGGTCAAACTATCTCCACAAAGATACTTTTGTTTTGCAAGTACATCTTCCCAGTAATTAAGGGCTGCAAATAATTCTTCAACTGCCTCTTCGTAAGCAGACTGAGATTTGGCAAATCCAGCTTTATAAACTCCATTATTAATCGGATCGTAAATATCATCGATCGCCTTGTCGATTTTTGCCTGCAACTCTTGAGGATATAAATCGATCTTATTCTTAGCTATCTGGTCAAACTCAGTATCGAACATCCGAATAATTTCCGAGGATTCATTATTAACTATGGTTGCGGTTTGTTTGTCCCACAAAATCGGTACGGTAACTCTTCCCGTATAGTTAGAATCGGCTAGGGCGTATACTTCTTTTAGATAGTCAGTATGATTTACGGTGTCGGGAATTGTCCCAGGAAAATCAGAAAACTTCCAGCCGTTATCTCCCATATACGGATCGACTGCTGAAATACTAATAGCATCAGTCAGACCTTTCAACTCCCGCATAATTAGGGTACGGTGCGCCCAAGGACAGGCATAAGATACATAAAGATGATAGCGATCTCCCTGGGCTGGAAAACCACTTTTGCCATCGGCGGTAATGCGATCGCGAAATGTAGTGGGGTTACGCTGAAAACGACCTTTTTCGTCTTTCTCATAACCTTCTTGTTTCCATTCTCCCTCGATCATCATTCCCGTAGCCATAAATTCTCTTGCCTCTATAGTTTTTTTTATTTAAGCAATTATATTCCTGTATATAGCAATGATAAATCATTTTTGAGAATATTTTTTTTGATAAACCACGGAGGCACGGAGAACACGGAGTCAAGATAAGAGAGGGTTTCTTATAAGTCATTCCTAATTGCTATAGTCCTCTTTCTAAAGTCAGAGATTGTTTTATGTTTTACTATGTAATCTATAGGTTACTAAAACTTATAATGATTTAATCGACTGGGTTGAATTACCTAAAATATCTTCAAAACCAACAGGCTTATAGTTACATAAAACAGCATTATAAAGATCGCAATTTGAATAAGCAGCACTCAAAAAAAGCAAACAAAACTTAAGACTTGCGCCATATATTTTTCAACTAAATCAGCAAAATGTTTAAAGTAAATAAGAGACGAACGATTAAAATCATTTTCGATAAACTCGATGTATTAAATTTAAAGAAAGGCTATATTGTAAAATGTTAGTTGAATTGATAAATAAATACCTGTTATAAATTATTTTTCGATAGAGTTCTTGGCGATGACATAATCTTGTCTGAAGCTAGACGTTTGAATATTTAAAACCTTTAAAAATTAGATTAGATGAAATTTGTCTCAGACCCCGATATATCGGTAAAAATAGCACAGATGAAACGCCGAGTGCGTTGGCAAGAAGAATTGCTTGCTAAAGGCGCGATCGCTCAAACTAAATTGGTAATTGACGAGTCAGATACTGATAATCCTGATTTTTCCTTTTTAGTAATTGGCGATAGCGGTTGTGGATCTCACCTCAAGCACCATCCCCAGCGTAAGATCGCCGAAATGATGTTAGAGCATCAGCAGCAATCACGTTTTATTATTCATACAGGAGATATTGTATATCAGGTAGGCTCCAAAGAATATTATCCGCAAAACTTTATCAATCCCTACCGAGAATTTTTAGTAGGAGGAGAAAAGCCCAGCAGGTTAGAGTACGATAAACTGACTTTTAAACGACCTTTTTTCCCAGTTCCAGGTAATCACGACTATTACGATTTACCCTTAATTTATGGCATATTATCTCAAGCTACTTGGCTACCACGTCGCTTGTTAAGAGGCAGAATCGATCTCGATGTTGGTTGGCATGGTTCAGACAGTGGAGATGCTTATGCGAGAGCTTTTCTCGATTATCTAGCAGAGATTAAAAGTTCGGCTAATTTGAAAAAACATTTAGACGCTCATTACAACGCCAAGCATAGGGGCGATCGCTGTTTACGCTATCAGCCAGGGGAATTTACCCGTTTACCCAATCGTTACTATACCTTCCGTTATGGCGGGATCGATTTTTTTGCTTTAGATTCTAATACTTTTAATCAACCCGTAGTCATACCCGATACCGAAGCAGGGGAGAATAAAAGAGCGAAACTATTAGAGCGTCAGAGCAAGTTAGAAGCTCGCGAACAAAAAATACAGACAGCTATAGACAAACTCGATGCTTATAATCCTGATGATGCCGAAAAAATAGACGATTATTATGCTCAGTTAGAGCATATCGCCGAAACTCAGCGAGATATTGAAAAACAGTTAAATCGAGAACAGGAAACGACCGACTGGGAACAGTTAGAATGGTTTAAAAATAGTTTGATCGCATCCTGGCAAGACGATACGGTAAGAGGTAGAGTAGTTTTTTTCCATCATCCTCCTTACGTCACCGAAGCTACCAAATGGAATCAGGGGCAAACTCTAGCAATTCGCGATCGCTTGAGACAAGTATTTGATGATGCAGCTAAAGAGATAGAGTTACCTAACGAACGTTCGATCGTAGATTTAGTATTATCTGGTCACGCTCACTGTTTAGAGCATCTTCATACAAAAGATACGGGATATGCAGACTCTCATATCGATTGGATTGTCTGCGGTGGTAGCGGTCATAGTTTGCGCCGTCAACGTCGAGAAGGTAAGGTCTTATATCAAGATGCCGATTTCGATTCCGAACCCATCGGTCAATCTCACCTGTATGTAGGACGCAAGGGTAAAGGCAAAAATCGTAAACGACCATATTCTTTTTTAAGAATTGATGTGGGATCTGGCGAAGATCCTAAATTTACCGTTAAGCCTTATATAGCCCAGTGGCATAAACGTCAATGGGATGAATATGGACTAGACCCGTTTGTTATTGGAGAATAAAGCGTTGTATCCGTTAAGGCGGAGATGGGGAGATAGGGAGATAGGGCGATAGGGAGACGAGGAGACTAATTAATAAGTAATAAGTAATATTGACTGCGACATTACGACTGTTGAAGTGTCCCCTGTTTACTGTTTACTGTTCACTGTTCACTGTCCCCCAAGCGTCGCCTATTTGTAGCAATACCGAATTTATTTACTTATTACTTCATCAGTAAAGCTGCCGTGCAAACCATAGGGCAGATGATGCTTGAGATGTAGTCTTGCTATTGGTCCTGAGTCGAGATTTTTAGCGTCGAGAATAACGACATCACTGCGATCGCTTTCGGCATCATAAACTATAGTTAGTACCCAGCCATCATCCTCCTGGGAGGCGTTGGGACGAGGAACAAAAACGGGTTCACCGACAAATCCTTTGGGGGCAGCACTCCAAATTTGCTGTTCGCCCGATTCGGGGTCGATTTTTAAAATTGCCTGTAAGGGTGCGTTGCCTTCTGGTTCGTGAACCGCACCGATATAAATCCAGCGATGCTGTCGGGTAACGTAATTAGGGTGGATGTAGGGAAAATCTACGGTACGCGAGTCAATCAAACGGCGTTCGGTAGCTTTGGTTTTGAGGTTGAGACGATAACGCCATAGTTGTCCTGGGGGAACTGTTTCAAAACGTACATTGTTGTAGTCTAGTTCGTGGTCTAAGGCTGGGAAGTCTTGATAGGAAACAGAATCGACAATTATCTCGTCTCCCCGTTCAAAAGCGTTGGCATGGTGAAAGATAAAGCCAGAGTCGATTTCTAACTGCTGCATGGGTTGAGAAGAATCTCTAGGAATTACCCAGATTTTAGTCGGCTTGTCTGATAAAAACTTCATACATTCTGCTGCACCTCGCATACCCAAAGCAAAGGGAATGGGATTGAACAGTAAAGGGTTTTGAAACAGTAGACAATAGTTAGCAGTAATGGCAAAATCGTGAATGAAGGTAAACCCTGGAATAGAATGCTTGTGTTCTTCTACCACCTGCCCCGCTAAATTTAATTCATAGATCGTAACAGTGGTAGATAAATTTACCTGCAAGCCAAAGTTAACCAAACGCGGTTGTCTACCATCCCCGCCTGGATCGACCATAGGATGTGCTGAAAAAGGCGTACCTTTTGATAATGCGCCATCTAAAGTAGCTATACCCAAGGTCTCTAAAGTGTAGGGATCTAGTTGATGGGGATGGGAAGCTTCCCATAATGCTAGTAGTTTACCGCCCCAATAGATAACGTTAGTGTTGGCAACATTCTTTAGCTTAAAGTCAAGGGCATTATTCAGCCAGCCTCCCGATTTTTCTGTGCCAAATACTCCCCGATAAAGAATTTTACCCGCCTCCTGTTCTGCCATATAGCCTTCGGTTTTAACGTAGCGATTGCGAAAATGAGCTTTGCCTCTATCAAAAGAAATAGCGCAAATATTACCGTCAGCGTCAAAAGGATGATGCACTTTTTGCCCGTTAATATCCAGCATGGCAGGAACATTACGAAACAAAGTACCCGTTAATTCTGGGGGGATTTCACCGTCAATATCTTCAATAGGATAATCTAATTCTTCTTTAAAAGCTTTGTTGCCCCCCTGCCAATCTTCAATTCGATAAGATTTAGTTTGGAGACGATCGGGATAAGATTCGGTTTGCATAAATTATTGACTAAATTGTTTTATTTGGAAAATAAAGTAAAAAACTAAATTTTTGGATGACTAAACATTACTCAAGCAACTATTAAAGAACATTAAAAAACACTATAGGTAAATAATACTAAATAATAATTGCGTCGATTTATATATTGGCTAAAACATAGCTATACATAACAATTGTGACAAATAAAAGCAAATTAATCTTTATAACTTATGATAGATATTAAATTTAGATTCCTCCAAAAAAAAACATTCATTTACTTCTAACAGTAGAGAAGAAAAACACAGCTTTATCCCAAAATATATAAATAAAAATTAATCTCATCGGTAATTTGAAGAATATGAGACGTTTTGAAGATAAAGTAGCGATCGTTACTGGTGCTGGTACGGGTATCGGCGAAGCGATCGCCCATAAGTTAGCAAAAGACGGGGCAAAAGTTGTAGTCGATGGACTACCAGACGATCCTGTAGATGAAGTAGTAGCTGCGATTAACGATTATAACGGCGAAGCAATCGCCTACAAGGGAGATGTATCGGAATCTGAATCAGCCTCTGAATGTATTCAAACTGCGATCGATCGCTACGGGAAGTTAAATATTTTAGTTAGCAATGCAGGGGTATTTTTAGCAGTAGCCGAAACACAAGATTACCCAATTGAAGCCTTCGATCGCACCTTAAGAATGAATTTGCGATCGGCTTTTTTGATGACAAAATATGCCCTACCCCATCTACAAAAAACCAGAGGTAACATCGTTTGTGCGGGTTCGGAAGCGGGCTTTAATGGTTTGGCGCAGAATACGCCCTACGGCGGTACTAAAGGCTGGATACACTCATTCGTTAAGGGAGTAGCGGTAGAACAGGCTAAATATGGCGTGCGGGTCAACTGTTTCTGTCCAGGGGCGATCGATACAGCCTGGACTCACAAGGAAACTGGCCCGATGGACGAACAGATGGAAACAATGCTGATAAATGCCACACCAATGGCAAGAAGAGGAACGCCAGAAGAAATGGCAAACGTCTGTGCTTTTTTGGCTAGCGACGAGGCGAGTTATGTTACTGGTGCATTGTGGCTGGCAGATGGTGGGGTAACAGTAGCCAAAGGTGGTATAGGCAAGCAGACACCTGAAGAACTGCGCGAACTACCTCAAGGAGAATTGCGCCTAGAACATTCTAAAACTGGTTTAGAGAATCAGCCAACCCAGACAATTAAAGGATAAGCGTGCCTATTCAATGGACGAGAAAAGCGATAGAATTCAACGGATTTAGTATTTCTTATCTAGAAGGCGGGGAGACAGGAGGCTACCCAATTTTGTTCTTACCTGGCTGGGGTGTATCTACAGAACCATATCGAGAATATTTAGAGCTTTTAGCACAAAAATATTGGGTTATCGCACCCGATTTACCAGGCTTCGGGCGATCGCCTTGTTCTCATTCCCTAACCAGTTACCAAACCTATGCTAACTGTATCGTGCAGCTTATAGAACGTCTTAATCTCGATCGCTTGAGATTAATCGGACATTCTTTTGGTGGAGCAGTTGCTCTAGCTTTAGCTGCTGCTGTTCCCCAGGCGGTAGATAGCTTAATTATTATAAGCAGTACGGGTGTTCCAATGTGTTTAGCTGATGCGATCGAAGGAAGATTTGCCAAACTACCCCAGCAAATAGCCCAATCAGCCTGGACTCCTTTATTGAGGGGTGTTCGAGCTTTGGGGTATAACATAATTTTTCATACCCGACATCTAATAAGGGGAGCGCAAATTGCCCTACAGGAAGATATCAGACCCTGGTTAAGCGAAATTAAAGCTCCTTGTTTAGTTTTATGGGGAGAACAAGACCATTTTACACCGTTAGAAATTGGCTATAGCTTGGTAGAAACAATTTCCTCTGCTCAATTACAGATAGTCCCAGACGGATATCATGAAGGCTGTATGATGCAGCCAGAAACTATCGCAACTATTACCTTAGACTTTTTAACTTCTACAGAATCAGCAACACAAATCGATTATGAATCAAGCTCAACGTAAACTTATTTATGCAACCTTATTATCTTTAAGTACCTTCTTTTTTGTTTGGACTAATCCATTTAGTTCGAGTCCCGTTTCATCACAAGGCTTAATTCCCGCCCCTAGCTTGCAGCAAGAACAACCAGAATTATTGACTTCAGATACCTTACCACCAGAAGTTAAAACTGCTGTTCTTAATGATGCAGTCAAACGAACTAGTAAAACCGTGTCTGCTTTGAAAATTATCGAAGCTAAAGAACAACAATGGTCTGACGGCTGTTTGGGACTAGCCTCTTCAGATGAAATATGTACTCAAGCAATTACTCCAGGCTGGCAAATTGTAGTTACCGATGGTTTGAGAAACTGGACTTATCGCACCGATAACACAGGAGATGCCGTCAGATTGGAAGAGAGAGGATGAGGGATGAGGGATGAGGAACGAGGAACGAGGAACGAGGAACGAGGAATGAGGGATGAGGGATGAGGGATGAGGAACGAGGAACGAGGAACGAGGAACGATAAATATTTAATGTTTAATGATAAATGATAAGTGATGAGTGATAATTACGAAGAAAAATATACCAAACCCGATTTACGCCGTCAGATAAAAGATGAGTTGATGCAGTCGGATAAGGGTGGTAAACCAGGTCAATGGTCTGCCCGTAAGAGTCAGCTACTAGTGCAAGAATATGAAAAGCAGGGTGGAGGTTATAAAAAAAATGACAAAGATGAAGCTGCTGAATCTTTAGAAGCATGGGGCGAACAGGATTGGCAAACTCAAGACGGAAACTCTGCGCGTCAAGATGGTAAGACTAAACGTTATTTACCAAAAGAAGTTTGGCAACGATTGAGTGAAGAAGAAAAAAAAGAAGCCGAAGAGATTAAGCAAAAAGCTTCTAAAGGCGGTCAGCAGTATGTAGAATGGACTCCCGCAATTAAACGGGCGATGGCTGAGGCTGGTTACTCGGATTCGGATAGTGATGATGCGACTAAACAAGAGTTATATGAAAAGGCGCAGGAATTAGATATCGACGGACGCAGCAAGATGAATAAGGCTGAGTTGCAAGAGGCGGTTGAGAACAACAAAACGGACGATCTTCAAGAACAAACCCGCGATGAACTATATCAAAAAGCGCAGGAATTGGACATCGATGGTCGCAGCAAGATGAATAAAGAAGATCTGGCAAAGGCGATTCAAGAACAAGATTAACCTAGAGACGCTTAGTTAGTTCTACTGCGAAAAATAAACTTAACAAGATAATAATTATGCAATTATCTGGCAAAGTAACACAAATTTTGATGGCAGTTATTGCCACAATTCTAGTCGTGGCAGCTTTAAAAGCAACACAACCGATTTCGATGCCGTTGGCATTTGCCTTTTTTATCGCGATTTTGGTACATCCGTTACAAAGCCGACTCGAAAAGCGTTTGCCAAGATGGTTGAGTTTAATTTTAGTTCTATTACTTCTATGTGCGATCGCTGGAGTAGCAGTAGGAGCATTATCTCTGGGTGGCGAAATTATCGAACCCAAAATACCAGAGTATCTCGATCGCCTGCAACAAATGGCTCAAACGATCCGAGATTGGACGAGCGATCGCAATTTACCGATTCCCCAGTTTGCTTCTGGTAACAGTACCTCTAATCAATTAACCCAACAAGCAATAGGGGGTGTGCGCTCGTTGATTTCTATCCTTAGTCTGACGGTATTGACTATTTCGCTACTGGTCTTATTACTGCTAGAAATGACCCAATATCGTCAAAAAGTACAAAAGGCTTTTTCTAATAAGACGGGCGATCGCTTAATTCGTGCTGTTGGGAATACTAGTGAAAAGCTACGGCGTTATCTTTGGGTAATGACCTTAACTAGTTTGTTGACAGGAGTTTTGACTATTGTTTGGTGTTTTATCATCGGGGTCGATCTGGCGTTTGTCTGGGGTTTAATTGGTTTTGTATTAAATTATATTCCTACCATAGGTTCGATAATTGCCGTAATTCCTCCCACCTTAGTGGCATTTCTATTTAATGGTGTTGGTCGTGGTGTTGCTACCTTGGTTGGACTAGCTGTGATACAAGTAATTATGGGTAATTTTATCGATCCTAAAGTACAGGGTAAGAGTTTGCAGCTATCACCGTTTGTCGCTCTTTTTTCCATCGCATTTTGGGGATGGGTTTGGGGAATCCCTGGAGCAATATTAGGTGTGCCGATGACTATCTCGATTATTCTGTTTTGCCAGGAATTTGAGACAACTAGGGGAGTAGCGATCGTTTTGGGTGAATTAAAGCAATAATTATCGATCGCTTTGTTGATGGATAATTGTTGTCGCTAAACATCCATTTTTAATACTTGTTAAGTTATTTTGTGCGCTGTTAATTGCAATCAACCATTAACCATTAACCATTAACAATCAACCATTAACCATCGCTCGTGCAATTTCACTTTATTTACAGCTAGGATGAGCTTAAGACATTTACCCTTTCTCTGCCAACAGAGGGAGGATTTTTCTATTTATTCTTAATTACGATCGAGATAATTAGGTTTGCAGCCTCAATCGCAAATCTAAAACATTTTAAATTTTTATTTAGTACAGGGGGAAAAATAATTATGAAAGCCGAAGAACTAAATCAACGCCTTAGCGCAGGAGAGCGCAATTTTTCTGAAGTAGATCTTTCAGGAGAAGATTTAAGCGGTATGGATTTGAGTGAAGCGAAACTAACCGATGCCATACTCAAGCACACTAACCTATCTGAAGCCAGATTAAAAGCAGCCGAACTTACAGGCGCAGATTTAACCGAAGCTAATTTGACCGAAGCTAACTTAACGGGAGCTAGTTTATATGAAGCTAACTTACAGGGGGCTAATTTAACTAAAGCCAGATTAGACCAGGCTAGTTTACAGGGAGCAAATCTAACAGAAGCAAATTTAACCGAAGCGAATCTAATTCAAACCGATCTAACTACGGCTAACCTAAAGAGAGCTAATTTAACCCGTGTAGATTTGGATCGCGCTATCTATAAATCTACTGATTTTAGTTATGTCGATCTCAGCCAGGCTAATTTAACTGGAGTCAATTTAGACGATATGGTTTTGGATAATACTACCTTGCCAGAGAATTTACAGCAAAGTTCGGTTTGATACAGTACCAAGAAATAAATTTCTTGGCTAAAATCCTAAGTCCGTCTTATAGGACTTAAGCTGTGAGAAAGAGAATTGATTCTCTTTCTCAGATAGGGAAATGCAATCTGCTGTATCGATCGAAAAATCGATCCTCTTAGGGATCGACAGCAAATACAAATAAAAAATAGGGATTATTCTCTCGGAGAGTTAATAATTTGCATCGGAATTACTTCCACCCTGAGATCGATCTGTTGCTCGATTTTTCTATTTAGTAACTTTCTCAAGCCTTTAATATCAGCCTGAGTAATAGAATCAGCAGGAGCAGCAACTTTTAGGTTTACCTGAAGATAACCGTCTCTTGGATTGACAGTAATTGATTGTATATCGCTGTCTTGAAATATTTCTGTCTCGTTGATAATTGTGTTAGAAACTTGATAGCGAACATTTTTTTTGATAATCAAGTCCCGCATTGATAGCGTTAGGGGAAAACCTAAAGCAAACATGACGGCGGTAGAAAGAGCCAATCCTTTTTTAGCGCGGTCTATATTGCCATAAGACTGAAAAACGAAAACTAAACTACCAAAGAAAATAATACAGATAAGGTTGGTTAAAAATAGCAAGGATGAACCAACGGCAATCTCTTGTTCTTTCAATGCTAAACCAATACCAATTACGCTCAAAGGTGGAACTAAAGCAACTGCGATCGCCACTCCAGGAATAGCATCGGCAATACTGCGACGGGTTTGAGTAAAAGCACCTGCCATCCCTGCTGCCATAGCAATACCGAAGTCGATTAAAGTTGGATTCGTTCGAGATAGTACTTCCGACTCTACAGTCTCCAAACCAATAGCCGAAGCTGTCAGCCAAGATATCGCTATGGTTAAAATTAGACCTTTAAGTAGGGTAAAACTAGAGCGACGCAGCAGTTTTCGGTTTCCCATCGCTACTGAAAAAGCCATGCCGACAATTGGACCCATCAAAGGTGCAATAATCATCGCGCCGATAATGATTGCTACGCTATTAGCCAGCAAGCCTAGAGTAGAAATAATCGCCGACAACCCTAACATGAAGTGAAAACTAAAAGAGGGGACGGATAAACGCCACAAAGTTCGATTAACACTGGCAAGCGGAGTTGGTTTTTCCTTAATCCATTTCCAGTTTCCGTTGTCTTTCTCCCAAAGTTTTTTAAACCTTAAAGTACGATTTAATTTACGTAAAATGTATCTAATCCGAACCAAATATCGCGGATTGTAAGTCGATAAGACAATCATGATTGCAACTAAATATATAAAAAATTAAAAAATCAAACATCTACAGGATTTAGCTGCATCATTTGCCAAGTAACGAAAGTACCTATAGGACTCCATAGCAAATAAGGTACTAATAGCCAAAAAGCAGTAGTAGATATGGGAAATACCGCTACTGCTAGAATTGCTCCTAAAAAAAAGCCCGTTCCACCGATAATCGTGCCGATCTTGAGACTACGAGTCTTACACATCACTACCGTATAAAGAGAGATTGCCGTTTCTACTACTATGTAAAAAACCATCAGCAGCCACGTAGAAGTAGTACCTGGATTTGCCGACCAAACGTTATACGCCGACCAAGCACCGCAAATAAAAATTACTGTCCAAATAAATGGAATCGCCCATTCAAAAGTCAACCAGTTAGGACGACGCAAACGTTTAAACCAGCGAAAGTCACTGCTAGATATAAAGCGGTTACAGATAAAAGGAATAGCTATTGCTACAATGGCGATCGCCAGCCAAGAAGGAATCATAGTAATTTTTACAAGCTTATTGTTATTTAAATAGCGGTATTGAAGATACAAATACCAGCAATTGTCTAAACTATTTCAAATAGATTTTTATAGTCGAAAGGTAGAGTTGATGGTAGTTATAAATAAAGACAACCACAATATACGTTATGTTAAAAGCATCTTTTTAGGCAATAATAAACAGCACCTTATGATGCTGCATTTTAGGTTTGATTATCTTCTCTCTTAAGACATAAATCTTAACAATTAATAATCATAAATATCTGTTTCTAACAAATATTCTGGATAATTTGGTCGTTCACCTTGCTGTCTCCAGCGTGGATCTTCTTCAACCAGTCGGATATCTGAATCAGAGTTAGCATCTAAGATGCTGTAGTCTTCTAGCTGGTTGAGATTGTCTTGAATCGATTTAGTTTCGTCTTCGCTAATGAAATTCCAGCCCTCTTCTCCCGCCTCAATATTTTGAAACATAGTATCATTCAAAGTGCGAGTTTGAGCGTTAAGGGGTGAGCTACAGGCATTTGCAACTATCAATCCCAGGGCAATTGTTAATCTCTGAAATACTTTTTGCTTAGGAGGCAGTTTGGTTGTAGTAGTCTGCATATAAATAATTCAATATTTTAAGTTACGATTATCGATAACTATTATTTTAATTGACAAGAGCGATCGTTTACTTCTTCAATCGGAATGATACCCGCATCTATCATTAGATAGAGATACATTTTCTATTTTGCGATTACCTCTTAAAAAACTAAGATTTTTCTGGAGAATTTATTCTCTGGCTAGCTTCGCAATCGCCTCCGATCCAGTGCGTTCACTTCGTCAAAAATTACTCGGTAAGGACTTGGCGATCGCGCCTTGAAGAACCATCAATACTTAATGCTCCTGCGCCAGCATAAATTACCATCAATAAACCGCCAATCAAACCAATATTTTTGAGAAACCCATTAATTTGGCTCGGATCGCTTATAGGGTTGTGATATACGATCGTTGCGGGAATTAAAAACAAAATTAATAAGATCGAGCCGATTTTCACCTTGTATCCTAAAAGTAAAGATAAACTGCCTAAAAACTGGAAGATAATCGTAAAGATTAGCAATATATCGGGAATAGGTAAGCCCATACCGGCCATCTGACTAACAGTACCGCTATAACCCGTAATATGGCTGATTCCTGCCTTTAGAAAAATCAGACTGAGACAGATACGAGCAGCTAAAGGAAGATATTTCATGATTTTACGTAATTAGTTAGTGAATAAAACTGACAATAAGTTGAAAATTTTTAGCTTTAGAGAAAGATGTTAACAGTAACAACTCTATTTCTATCTATTTTAAACAATTGCAACGTCAGTCTTTATGGCGTTGGTAATTTTAGGTGTGAGACACAAGGTATTACTGTTGGTAGCGCAGCATTGCTTTGCGCGCTTCTTCGCTTTAAGCTTCTTCACCGTTTTATAATTAATTACGCCTACCTACTTAGTTGTCGCGATAACCAAATAACTGACGTAGATCGCGCTCTTTTGTTATGTAGTCCCGCAACCAGCTACCCAATACCACAAAACGATTTGCTATACCTGGTAAATAGTAGAGATGAATTCCTAACCATAATAACCAGGCTAAAAAACCTGATAGGGGTATACGTCCAAAAAGATACGCAATACCACTATTACGGGCAATGATAGCTGCTTTTCCTTTATTAAAATAGTTAAACGGCTCAGGAGATAGTCCTCGTATTTGTCTACGCAAATTGTGAGCTACCATCGATCCCTGTTGTAAAGCTTCTGGAGCAATACCCAACAAAGGTTCGCCATCCTGCTTGACTAATGCTACATCTCCCACAGCATAGACTTGAGGATAATTGGGTAGCTGTAAGGTAGATGTGACACAGATTTTATCTTTATTAGCTGTAGGTATTTCTCCCGCCTGGGGATGGGAAGCTTCTACTCCCGCCGTCCAAATAATTGTTGCTGACTCAATAAGCGTTCCGTCATCTAATTCGATCGCCTGGGGATACACGAACCTAACCCGCGATCGCAAATGTACTTTAACACCACGACGACGCAATTGTCTTAAAGTATATTTGCCCAAACGTTCGGGGTAATCTGGAAATAGGGTCGAGCCTGATTGAATTAAAATTACTTTAACGCAACGAGGATCGAGCGTTGGATAGTCTTTAGCTAAGGTAACTTTAGTAAACTCCTGGATCGAACCCGATAACTCTACCCCCGTCGCGCCACCCCCAACAATGACAATAGTTAATAGCTGTGTTCTTTTGTCTAAATCGCTACAAAGGTTAGCCCGTTCAAAGTTACTAATCAAACGGTGATGTATTGCTACTGCATCCGTTAAAGTCCTCATCGGTAAGGCAAATTCCGCTGCGCCATCTACTCCCAAAAACCGAGTTTTACTACCTGTGGCTAAAATTAAATAATCATAGTTTAACTCGATAGACTCGGCTTTAACAATTTTTGCTGACAAGTCAATCTCTTCTACCTGCGCCTGTATAAAGCGAACCCCAAAGCGCGGTCGCAAATATTTTCTAATGGGATAAGCAACTATCTCTGGCGAAATAAAGCCTGTTGCTACCTGATATAGCAGGGGGACAAATGTATGATAGTTATTACGATCTATTAAAATAATTTCAGCGTTAGTTCCAGCTAATTTCTTAATCGCTCTTATTCCTGCTAAACCAGCACCGATCGCAACTATTCTAGGCTTGTGCAACACCATTACAGTTAACTTATAATCATAAACTCAATTGTTATATTAAGATAACTGTTATTTGAACTAAAAAATTTTATTAATGCTATTTTAGCTTTGGTTAAATCCCCTGTCTCTTCTCGGCTCGATTATTTCTATTTCAGTAGAATAGTTTTTTCTCCTTCGCTAGCAATTTGAGTGAAATTAGGCTTATCCATACCAAACAGTAGAATAATTATAATCCCTACTGAGGTGCTAATTATGAACGGCTTACTTGCTTCTAAATACTGATACATTTGTGTTCACTCCAACCATTTTATTTAGATAATAAAGACAAAAATAGTACATTAATATCTATCTAAAGTTATATTTAAAGCAGGCAAGAATTGAATTTTATAAAAAAAATACTATTTATTAACGAGTAACTAAAGAGCGAATTAAGGAATGTTTAAGTTTATTTAAATCTTTTGTTTCAATAAAATCGGGATTGGGCATTTCTTGACGGCAAGTGGGGCAAAACCAGTACATTTTATGACGATTCAAATGTCTGATTAGGCGATCTCGACAGCAAATACATTCATTCATTTTTTTCTTACTATGCAGATTTTACTTCTATCTGGTTCGATAATTCCTGTAGGATTTTTGATATACCCGTGTATAGTAGCTGTTCGATCGCTATTTTTTCGCAATCGGACACTGCGGTAGGATATCAGCAGCTTCTTTCGGTATTTCAGTTAAGTTGTGAATTTCTAAATACCGATGGTTTACATTAGATAAAATATATTCAGTTAATTGTTGCTTGTAAGATGGAATTTGAAGAATAAAACCCCCTCGATCGTAGTCACATTCTTCTAGAATATGCTGAATTTCTTTGATAGCACAAAGTCGAGTCAGATTTACTGTTTTGGTAAGCATTGGATGAAATATAAATTATTTAATCTTTAATTTTTAGCCAATTACTTGTTAAATTTTAAAAAATTGCCTCGGTCATCTCTTCAAGAGAACAAATGCACGATCTCATCTAATAAATAAATGCTGGAAAGATAATCTTTTGTCGCGTAATTCAAATTCTCAATAGCGTTCGGGTAAATTAACAATAATGTTTTGATAAATTTATCAAAACCTTAGCTTCCGACTTTTGAGAAATACTTCGAGCTATTTTACTCAAGAGCAATTATTATTGATTAGCTATAGCATTCATCTATTTCAACTAATAAATCGAATATTATTGAAAAACGCTTTGTTTTACTACATATATATGATGGCAAGAAGTAACTAATTATCTCTGTATGATTTCTAACATAAAATAAATATTAATTTCTGTTAACTAAAGTTAAAAACATATCTTTTGATAGATCTAAAGATAGAGACAAAGCAAGTATGACGTGTCGAATTTTCAGATTAAGACGCGATCGCGCAATCGTTTCGGTCAAAAAAACCAGCAAAGTTAGTACAAATCTGGTTTACCAAACCAAAAATTCTTGTAATCCGAAATAGAATAGATTCTCAAGTTCTATTTATAGCCGATAAATTATTGTTAAATTATAAATGTAAAAATAATTTTTCATACTCATCTAAATTCACAAAATATTTCACAAGGTAAGATCTACAAAAGCTTATGGCTGCAACTGACTTCAAAGATTATTATCAGGTACTAGGTATTAGCAAAGATGCTGATGCTGACGAGATCAAAAAAGCCTATCGTAAACTAGCGCGAAAATATCATCCCGATCTAAATCCTGGGGACAAATCAGCAGAGGCTCGTTTCAAAGAAGTTAACGAGGCGCAAGAAGTGCTGTCAGACCCCGAAAAACGCCGTAAATACGACCAATACGGACAATATTGGCAACAAACGGGCGCGGGAAATACACCTCCTGGTGGCGGTAGAACAGGCGTAGACGTAGGCGGTTTTGATTTTAGCCAGTATGGTAATTTTGAAGACTTTATTAATGAAGTATTAGGTCGTACTAGCAGTACTCGAACTAGTTATACCCGCACTACTTCTCCTGGTGGATTTGGTGGTTTTAGCGGTGGCTTTGGCAGCAATTACGCCAACGATATGCCCGCGCCAGATAGTGAAGCTGCGATCGCTCTTTCTTTTTCTGAGGCTTTTAACGGAACTCAAAAACAGTTTCGCATCGGTAATGAAACCGTCAAAGTTCGGATTCCTCCTGGTGCTAAAACAGGGAGTCGTTTGCGAATCAAAGGCAAAGGACAAACTAGCCCTTTGGGTGGGCAACGAGGAGATTTATATTTAAACATTGAGCTGCAACCTCATCCTCTGTTTAAGTTTAAAGGAGATAATTTAGTAGCTGAAATTCCGATTACTCCCTCTGAAGCGGTACTGGGTGCAGAAATTAGCGTACCGACTCCTGATGGTAAAGTAACGATGAAAGTTCCTGCGGGGGTTGATTCGGGACAGTCGTTAAGATTGAAAGGTAAAGGCTGGCGACAACCAAACAATCGCCGTAGCGATTTAATGGTTAAGTTAAAGATTGTTACACCAAAAAATATCAGCGTAACTGAAAAAGAATATTACCAAAAACTTAACTCTGTTAGTAGTTATAATCCCAGACAATCATTGGAGGACATGAGATTATGAGCGGATTATCCCGTAATGTAGTTGGCGTGCAAGGCGAGACTTTAATTAGCTTCGATCGCGTTGCTACGATTACTCAAACTTCGGTGACAACAATTCATAGCTTTATTCGCTTGGGAGTAATAGAACCCCAAGGTTCGATGTTAAAACTAGAAGATACTAGGCGCGTAATGAAAATTATGCGTCTGCGTCGAGATTTAGGTTTAAATTCGATCGGTGCAGCAATGGTATTAGATCTAGCAGAAGAAAATTACCGTTTGCGCTCGCAGTTAGATGCTTTGCGTCAGTCTTAAGAAATAGATTTTGTCTAACCAGGCTAAAAACCCTACGTATTAGAAGCTTGAGGCATTTATACCTTCAAAAATATCTGCCTTAAGAAGAATATTATTTTTATCAAAAATAAAGACAATATATACATTACTTGGATAGATAAGATTGCTCTAAAGTCGAGCAAGGATAAACATGACCGAACGCAGAAGATCGATTGGCATTTTCGACGATTCTTTGAAGACCGAAGCTGGTTTAAAAGAGCTAGATAACTCACATTATTCACTCGATCGAGTATTTGTAATCGCCAGCGATCGCGAGCGAGAAACCGACATAGTTGGTACAGAGTTATGCGAATCTTTGCGATCGCGCTTTCAGAATAAAATCAGCAGTATTGCCCAGCAAGACTCTAATATTGTCGGAGGCGAAACAGTAATTAGTCTTACCAAGGCATTGACGCAGCTTGACATCCCGATGGAGGAGGCGTGTTATTACAGCGATTTAGTAGCTAAAGGTAAATATTTAGTCATGGTGGAAGGAAACCAAGACAATATATCTGGAGCAAAAACTATTCTAAAACGTTGTGGTATCCAAGACTGGGTAGTATATACAATTGCTTTGGAACATCCTGAAGTAATTATCGTAGATCATCGCGAATCTGCATAGCAGCACCGATGAGGCAGTTATGCCAATTCATCTTCGCTTTTTATCATTTTAATTCTTAAAGAACGTCACTACATTTAGCATTTACCGATTGATGTTCAATGAATCAAACACAAATAATCATTAGGAATAACTATTATGGCTTACGCAGAATCAGGTAGAAACGCAGTAGTAGAAACATTTGCAATTGAAGACAACAAAGATCGAATCAGATGGGGACCAATTATAGCAGGTATTTTTGTAGCGATCGCCACTCAGCTAATTCTTAGTGCTTTGGGTGCTGCGATCGGTTTGACGGTTGGTGCTACGGGTGGTGCTGTAGGTGTTGGCATTTGGTCAATTGTCAGTCTATTAATCGCTCTGTTTATCGGTAGTTGGGTAGCTGCTGCTGGATGTAGTCCCATGAACAAGAAGACCGCCATGCTGCACGGGTTAATTCTCTGGGCGACAACTTTGGCTATTAGTGCTTGGTTGCTGGCTAGCGGAGTATCTGGAGCATTTGGCGTTGCTGCTTCTAACGCAGGAGAAGTATTAAATCAGGTACAGCAGCCTGGTGGAGTTGACGTTCCTAGTCAAGTACCTAATGTACCTACGGATAGATTACAGCAGGTTGCAGATAGTTCGGCTAAAGCAGCCTGGTATTTCATCGTCGGTTCGCTACTCGGCTTGGCTGCATCTTTAATTGGTGCGTCTGTTGGAGCAAAGAAACCCCGACCATTACGCACTAATAGAGCTGTACCTCAAACACCAGAAAACTTTGTTCGATAGTCTAAAAATTTGAGTTAGATAATAGGGGAAGAGAGTTTAGTTAATTCTCTTCCCTGTTGCTTTTTAAGAATAATGGCGCGATCGATAGTTGAGTAAGATAATAAACATAAACCTTATCTAGTCTGAAATAATAGTGTTTTTCAGTTAACTGTTTTAAGTAACGAGTAACGAGTAACGAGTTAACACCCCGATTGTTTTTCTAGAAACTCCCGTTGAAGATGTGGATGAGGTTTAATTTAAATTATTAATAAAGTAATCGAGTCGAACTCTAATTCAAACAATGGCTGCTTTAATTTCGGTTTTTGTAGCAATTAGCTTGTCTTTATTAGTTACGCGCATTGCCACAGAAGCTTTAACCCTTACAGGACTATCTCGAACATCAGCCCGTTTTCAGGCGCGATCCGCTTTTACTGGTTCTGGTTTTACGACTCAAGAGTCGGAGGCGGTAGTTCAACATCCAGTACGCAGACGTATTGTCATGTGGCTGATGTTTTTGGGCAATGCGGGAATTATTACCGTCGTATCTTCTCTGGTACTGACCTTTGTTTCTACAACTTCTAGGGGAGGTGCGCTTCGTCTGTTATATCTCTTTTTAGGATTGGGCGTACTGTGGTTTTTGGCTAATAATAAGGCTTTTAACCGTTTGCTTACGCGCTTGGTAAGAAAAGCCCTGCGCCGTTGGACGGATTTAGATTTGCGAGACTATGCCAGCTTACTCCATTTGAGGGGAGATTATCAGGTAAGGGAAATAACCGTAAATACTGAGCATGACTGGCTTGCTAATAAAAAACTAAAAGAACTACGACTACGAGACGAAGGAATAGCCGTCTTGGGAATTCAGAGACATGATAATAGCTATCTCGGCGCACCGTTTGGCGATACTTATGTTTGTCCTGGAGACACTTTAATTCTCTATGGTCGTAAAACTGCTTTAATGGAGTTAGATATGCGTACTGAAGGCGCAGCAGGAGAGAAAGCTCATCAACAGGCGATGCCTTCGGCTAGGCTTCGCCAATCGCTACCCAACAACAGATCGAACAACAAGAGAGCGATTTTGATACTTACTCTGCCCAGCGCGAACATATAATCGATCGCAAAGGTAAATAATGGTTAATAGTTTATAGCTGCATTTATTTAATATTCTTTAACAATGGCAATAAAAACACTACAGTTACTTTCAGGAAGAAAAATCCCTCTACTCGGACAGGGTACGTGGCGCATGGGCGAAAACTTCCGTCACAAGCAAGCAGAAATTGATGCTTTAAAGTTAGGCATAGATCTGGGAATGACCTTAATTGATACCGCCGAGATGTATGGTGAGGGTGGCGCAGAAAAGATAGTCGCGGAGGCTATATCAGGCTGTCGTGAAGATATATATTTAGTAAGTAAGTTTTATCCCTACAATGCTAGTTATCAGGATGTAATTGCTGCTTGCGATCGCTCTTTATCTAGACTTAAAACCGATTATTTAGATTTATATTTGCTTCACTGGCGCGGATCTGTTCCTCTATCGGATACTTTATCAGGGTTACAGCACCTCAAGCAAGCAGGAAAAATATTAGATTACGGTGTAAGTAACTTTGATACTGATGATATGCACGAAGCAGAGTCTTTACCAGGGGGAGAGGAAATTGTTACCAACCAGGTGTTATATAACCTGATGCGTCGCGGTATTGAATGGGATTTATTACCCTGGTGCAAAAAACGTAATATTCCGATAATGGCTTATTCTCCCATAGAACAGCAAGCCTTTGTTGGCGATTCTAAGTTGAGCGACATTGCAGCAAAACACGACGCAACCACTACCCAAATTGCTCTTAGCTGGCTGCTACATCAGGATAACGTTATTTCTATCCCTAAAGCGACTAATCCCCAGCACGTAGGAGAAAACCGCGCTGCTTTGGATATTAAACTGACTCAAGAAGAGTTACACGAGTTGGATCGTGCTTTTAAACCACCCAGTCGTAAGATGTCTCTAGCAATGCGATAGATTTATTTGCGCAACAAAAAAGGTGACATCTACACCTAAAATGTTCGTGAGTCACCTAAAAATTTAATTTTGTTTTTTTAGCGATCGCGCTAAAATTTAGAAGCTATTAACTTTATAACCTGCATAGGTATTTCTAGTATTATTACGCGGTCTGGCTTTATCTACCTTAATATCGCGTCCCATCCATTCTGCACCGTCTAGGGTTTGAATGGCTTTTTCTTCATTAGCTTCGGATTTTAGTTCGACAAAAGCAAATCCTCTTGCTTGACCTGTTTCACGGTCTTTAGGTACATAAACTCGTTCTACAGTTCCGTAGTCGTTAAAAACTTCGCTCAAATCTTCTTTTTCAAT
Source organism: Waterburya sp. (assembly GCA_965214815.1). Taxonomy (GTDB): domain Bacteria; phylum Cyanobacteriota; class Cyanobacteriia; order Cyanobacteriales; family Xenococcaceae; genus Waterburya. The sequence goes on along the minus strand of CBDCCL010000002.1, from coordinate 2,922,308 downwards.
TTCGTAAGCTAAGTTACCTACATATATAGACATATTTGTGTTGTCCTCTCAATTGTTGTTGTGTTTTGAGTGACAAGATTATCGGAAAAAAACAGCTCAATACTCAATACTTGATGGGAAAATCCTTCGTTACTGAATGCAAACTTAATCGTTAATCTTAATCGTTTCTCGTTGTTATTATTAATACTAACATCTATTTAACAAACCCGCAAATCTGCACTGTTTCAACCCTTGGCGATCGAGATTAAATTTAAAATATCAAGATATGTCATTTATTTTAAAACAATTATGCCTGAAGGCCCTGAAATTAGGATTGCTGCTGATAAAATAGCTAAAGCGATCGCATTTAAACCTATAAAAGAAATCTTTTTTACCTTCGAGCATCTCAAACCCTACGAAGACATCTTGGCAAAGCAGTTAGTGACGGGAGTAGATACTAAAGGAAAGGGAATGTTAATTCGCTTTAATAAAGGTTTGAGCATTTACAGTCATAATCAGCTATATGGCAAGTGGGAGATCGCACGAGCATATAGCTATCCCGAAACTAAACGTCAGCTAAGACTAGCTATTCACAATGAAAAGAAATCGGCGTTACTTTACAGTGCTTCGGATATACAAGTTTTAAACGAAGATGCGATCGCAACTCATCCTTTTTTAAGTCGTTTGGGTTTGGATGTCCTCGATAGTAATACAACTACTAAAAAGATCGAAGCTAGACTGCAAGATAAATCTTTTCATCGGCGACGCTTTACCAGCCTGTTTCTCGACCAGCGTTTCTTAGCGGGTTTGGGTAACTACCTCCGTAGTGAAATTCTATTCGTAGCGCGGGTACACCCTACTTTACGTCCTATAGACTGTAGTAGCGAACAGATATCTGCGTTGGCATCATCAGCTTTAAAAGTTCCCCGACAGTCTTATCAAACTAAAGGTATTACTAACGATTTAACAATCGTCCAGCAGTTGAAAAAACAGGGATACAGACGCAAAGATTATCGTCACTGGGTGTTTGGTAGAGAAGAACGTCCTTGTTATATTTGCAATAGCTCTATTATTAAAAATATTTCAGGGGGACGCAGATATTATTTTTGTCTTAATTGTCAGAAAGTATAATTGTATATTTCAAAATATTATTTAATATTTGCTTATTCTGCAAACTAACTCTGTTTTACTTTTATCTAATTTCAAAAGAATAAGGTAGAACAGTAATAGAGCAATATCCTCTAACTAAAGTCTGGTATTAAATATTGAATTTAAGTTTTAGATCTCCGACTAACTATAGGTGTTGTAATAGAACATTTTGTCCATGATGAACACATAGGTTAGTAACAATTGGTCGCGTTTTCGTAGGCTATAGCCTATTAATACAAACAAATAATAGAGGTATTTTATGAGCAAAGTAGCAGAAGATTATATCAATCAACTCAAGTCTGTATCGAGTGATGACCAGCTAGCTGTTTTATGGTTTCTATATAAAGATCTAGTCAAAGGTAAGATTACACCCGAAGCCGAAAGAGAAGGAGAAGAATTAGGTAAAGCTAATAGTCTGGTAGATAATATTAAAGGAATGTCTCAAGACGAACAGCTACAGGTACAGAAAGATATTTTAGCAGGTAGCGATCGCGAAGAATTTAACACCTACAAATCGTATTCTTCAAATCAAAGACTATTTTTCTGGTATCAGCTAGCAGCAGAAATGGAACAGGGTTCGGTAGTAGAATTTCCTAGCGATTATCAATTGTCTTCTGAAGGTAAAGAACTACTAAATTCTTTAGAAACTGTTGGTTTTGACCAGCAACTAGCTTTTATGCGTAACGCAGTAGGTTATAGTACTGATGAAAATCTAAGTCTGAACTAGTTTTAGTAGGGTGGCGATCGAGTAGTCAAAGATTTAGTAAGATTTGAACATCAATTTCTCGATCGCTTAAAAATTAATCGTAATATCTAAAACAGGAGGGTGGCTGTCAGTCAACCCTCTACGAGCGATCGCGCCTCGTTCGATGAACAATTGATATAGCAATCGAACTGTAGATTAGTACATCTATAACAACTCTTATCTTATTGCAAACAGAGGAAACAGATTTTAAAACATCACTATGCCTATCTCAATGGTTTCCGTGAGGAGCGAATCGCTCTTTGTGAAGTAAATTCGGATGACGCGACCTTGTCTTTGCGTCTTTGCGAGAGATAAAATTCCTTTAACCTCTGCTTCTACCATATTTCTATGAAGAGAGATAATTATCCATTTTTGAATCTGCGATTGAAGCAAGCTGTTGTCTTCTTTTAACCAACCGATCTAGCTCGATTAATTTTGAATCTTCAATTCCTTCAGTTAATAAACCGCCGACAGTACAGCTTAAGTATTCTGCTGACGAACCTAAAACCCCTTCAGCGGTAGCCAAAGACTCGACAACTTGAGCCGTAGAAGGGTTTACATATACAGAATGCTGTGAATTTACCGTAAAAGCCAGTAATTCTATTTTACGACCATCGATAATTCCTGTAATCCATCGGGGAATATAAGAACCAACGACCATTTCTCTACGCCACAGTAACAACAACTCAGACTTCAAATTTTCGTCTATAGGTAAACGGTAGGCAATTCCCTGACAAGAATTTCCTGGTTTTAAACCTAATACCAAGCCTGGATTATCGATCGTTCCTCTACCAACGGGTGCTAATAAACAAAATTGCCTTTGCCAACCTTCGACTATAGCCAAACGGCGATCGAGATAATCGAATAGTGGATTCCAAATTAGCGAACCGTAAGCAAATATCCACAGTTCATCACCCTGCTGTTGCTGTAAAGTTGCTTCGATCGATCGCAATAATTCTTCGTCACTCCAAATCTTAAAATTTAATTCTGGATGAGCTAATAGTTGGTGGAGGAGTTTTGACTCCAAAGCCTGACGATTTAGAACCATTCTCTAGGTAAATAGATTGTGAATAACTAGTCTAACAGTATTTTCCTAGATAGATTAATAATTAATAGTTTTTGACTAACATTACGATCGAACTAGATATATAATAATTTTTCATGTCTTTATCCAAAGATTCTTGCTTTTTACTGACCCGTGTTCTGCTCGATTTTGAAGAGGAAAGAGAGGAAATCATTAGCGATATTTCCGCAGCAGCCTTTAGTGATGATGGTAGTCTCTGGGTTGGATCAGATGAAATGATTGGGGTCGAACGACTTTCAGCCGTTGGTTGTCACAGCTATGGCGAACACCAGCGTTTCCTACTCCAAGACTATATCAATCTGTTTAACACCGACGACGAAATAGATATTGAGGGGATGGACTTTGACGGTAACTATCTTTGGTTGACGGGTTCTCACAGTACCAAACGCAAAAAACCCAAAAAAGACGACCTGGAAACCAACTTAGACAGATTGGCTACCATTACTACCGACCTGAATCGCTTTATCTTAGCCAGAGTTCCGATAATCAACGGTCATTTAATTAAGTCTTGTGCGCCTAATGAGGGTGAGAAACTCTCCGCAGCCTGTTTACAAACTACAGAAGAACGAAATATTTTATTTAATGCTTTAGCGGGCGATCGCCATCTTAAACCGTTTATACAAATGGGCATTCCTTCTAAAGATAATGGTTTAGATATCGAAGGTCTAGCGGTAAAAGAGGGGCGTTTACTTCTTGGTTTGAGAGGACCGGTGCTGCGGGGTTGGGCAATTATTATTGAAATAGAACCGTTTGAGAGTGAATCGGGTGTTCTGAATCTCAAAGAAATCGGTGAGGATGGAGCAAAATATAGAAAGTATTTTCTAGATTTAAACGGTTTGGGGATACGAGAGCTATGTTGGCAGGGTGACGATTTAATCATCCTGGCTGGTCCGACGATGGCAATTGAAGGGGAAATGCAGATTTTTCGCTGGTGTGATGCAGCCCAAAGCGAAGGCAATACGATCCTAGAACAAGATGAGGACGAACTATTCCCTTTATTCGATCTACCTTTTACTATCGGTACAGACCACGCAGAGGGTTTAACCCTCTATTCTTGTTGGGAACAAGAGGATGGACTGATGGTATTTTACGACTCTCCAGATGAGCGTAGGCTTAAAGGAGATAAGCAAATATTTGCCGATGTATTTCGTATTTAGGATTTAGGTTGCACTAGCAGAAGTCGAAATTATTATAGGCGATCGCACTTCGCCATATATCTCTTTAAAGAGCGATCGCCTATTTCTTTCCATTAGCTGTAAATAAATATTAAGTAACGAAATATTACAAATATTATTGAGAATAGGCTACGAGCTTACAGGTGGTTTGGAATGTGATAAATTGTTGAACAACTAAACAATAAAAACTAGCTATAGTGAGATTTTAGTAGCAATTTTTGGCAAAGGTTTTTTGTAGATAAAGGCTGTAATTTAATAGCAGCGCAGAATATCGACCATTATTAAGTTTTAAAAAATCGACATAATTGTTGGAAGTCTGCTTTTGCTTATTGACTAAGTATAGTTACTCATTGACAGATATCAGCTTTAGTGAATATTAGCTAGCAAAAGCATCGCTCCTAAAATTGCTTCGGTAAAGACACCACCAATATTTTTAATCGAAAAACTGCGATCGATAAATAGAGATAGTAAACGAGCGATCGCAGCTACGATTGAGGCGATACCCACCGTAGTAAAAGCAATGGGTGATTGCAACCACAAGCAGGCAATGCCAAGTCCTAAGAAGAAAGAACCTAAAGTTGCTCGCATTTCAGAAATGCCTGACTCTGAAATCGGCTTTAGTCCGACAAAAGCAGCAGCCAACTGAGGTAAAGCAAAGCCGAAAACACCTAATAAGACAAAGAACCCTGCACTAATATTAGGTGCAATTAAATATATATCTGACCAATCATTGAACATTGAACATTAACAAAGGATAAAGTCGAACGAACTATTCGCCGTTTAAATTCTTAAGAAACAGCTTTTTACTATCTGGCAAATCTTTATTAGAACTAGCTTCGTCTGCCAAATCGTTAAGCTTTTTGTTAGCCTTTTCCTGGGCAGCATCCAAAAGACGATCTCCACTTTGAGTTTTTCCGAACTGTTCTTTTGCCCCTGTTTCTTGTACGGCTTCATCAGCAGCTTGTCGAGCCGAATTAATCTGGGTAGAATCTGGCGTGTCTGCTAAAGCTAGATTAGGAGTAAAGGCGATCGCAATTAACGTTATGGCGATTGCAGCAAAATTAATAAGTCTTTTCATTTAATTGACGGCAAATTTAAGATAGTTTTGTTGGTTTTTGGCTATTTCCTGTAGCTGGCGCACTCGCTCTTGGGTAGGAGGATGGGTACGAAATAAAGATTGTAACCCACCACCAGAGAAAGGATTCATAATTAATACTGGTTCAAAAGCAGGATTACCGTTCATCGGGACTTGTTTGCCAACCGATTCTAACTTCTGCAACGCGCTAGCTAGTGCCAGAGGATTACCAGTAATTTCGGCTGAACCGCGATCGGCTGAAAATTCACGGGTACGAGAAATTGCCATTTGAATTAAGGATGCGGAAATAGGTGCTAGCACGACTAAAATTAAAACTCCAATCGGATTACCACCCTGACGGCTATCGCGATTGACTGGACCATACATCGCACCGAAAGAAAGCATTCTACCTAAAAATGTAATAGCACCGCCCAAAGTACCAGCTACCGCCTGAGTAAGAGTATCGCGATTTCTAATATGAGTTAGTTCGTGAGCGATGACACCTGCAAGTTCGTCTTTATCTAAAATGTTCATAATGCCTTGAGTTACCGCTACAGCAGCATGATTGGGATCTCTTCCTGTAGCAAAAGCATTAGGAGTTTGCGTCGGCACGATGCAGAGTTTCGGCATAGGCAAATCAGCTTTTTTAGCCAACTCGGCAACCATATCGTATAGTTCGGGTGCTTGTTCTGGAGTGATGGGTTGGGCTTTGTAAGCAGCTAAAGCAGCTTTGTCAGAATAAAACCAAGAGCCAAAGCTAGTAACAGCAGCAAGAGCCAGACCGATAATTGCTCCCTGTTCGTTACCAGTCGCCCAATATCCACCTAAAACCAATAAACCGCTGAGTAAGCCCAGAAGAGCAGCAGTTTTTACTTGACCACCTGTAAACATATAAACTTATTAGAGTTTGATTATTATTTAAAAATTATTTTAAATAACATTAAACAACGAATTAAGAATTTAAATATCTAACTTAAGTAATACATTTTTCCTAACTGCGCGATCGACCCTAATAATTAATTTTAGCTTGAACTGTACAACAACTAACTATCTCCCATTAGTAAAAATATTGCCAAAACTACAGTTAATCTATTAGTTATAATTCGCGAGATACTTGCTGAAAATAGTTTTTTGATAGACTAACAAGCTGACGGCACGTAGTTAAACAAACGCAGTATTGTCGATATAATAGCTGTTAAAGATAAGATAGCCTTATTTAAAAACGTATAATTAAGGACTTACAGTCAACGTATCTTTTAATATAGTCTAACAGACTATATATATAGGCAGCAATTGCAACCATTTCTAAAAATTCTTCGAGGGTAGCTGCAAACATATAGATTAAATTATCTTGTCCCTGTAAAGCAGTAATTTTTCCCCCAATCATTTCAACTCCGATAGCACCACTAACAAAAGTTACCGCGCATAATATAAACAATAGACGGGTTTTTTTTGGCAACGATCTGACAAACTTCAAATAAATTAAGCAGAATAGAGAAAATAAAACAATTGCAGGTACGATCCAGGCATAGTAGAAAAAGCCACTAACATTGAGAGCATTACGAACTGGTTCGATGCTTCTTTCATGAATTTGTATTCCTTCATCTACTGCTAGATATAAAAATATAAAGGCTAAATATTTCCAGTGCCGATAATAACGATCTTTTTTTCGATTTTTGTCTTTGGCAATAATAGCTAGTAAAACGCTAGATAATAATAAGGCACATGAAGAATAGAGACTAGGAATACAGAATTCATTATCCAAATCAAATAGTTGAATGAATCTATTTTCAGTTCCTTCATTGAAAATATATTTATAAGACTGACCGACAATATGAAGTACTACCAAAGTCAAAATAATTGCGACCAAATAGCTAAGAATTCTTCGTGGCTTTAAAACTACTTCTAAAAAACCCGAATCATAATTAGACAAGCTGCCGACGGAATAATTATTTTGCAGATTTTGTCGGTCATTGCTTGGTTTTAACATTTAGATTAATATATGGTTAAGAATCAATTATGTTATTTAACCATATATTAAATAAGCTCTATTATCTTTTAACCTTATTTTTACCTGATTTTATAGTTGCCACTGGAAGAAATCAACCGCATTACCTAAAAGGCGATGTTTAATCAAAGAACGACGCTTCCATTCTTCATAAGTGACCCGCTGGCTTTGAGCGAAACCTTTTTCAAAAGTATCTTTGATACCTTCTACTAATATGGGCTGTGCGGTACAAATATCTAATTCCTCGTTGTGAGAAAAACTACGGGGATCGAAATTAGCACTACCTGTAGTCGCCCAGATATCGTCAATTAACAGTAGTTTGGCATGAGTCATACTGGGTTGAAATTCATAAATTTCCACATCACCTTGGAGTAATTTGCCATAGTGTTCGTAAGAAGCATAATATACAGGCTTTTTATCACTTCTAATGCTAGTAGTTAAAATACGCACATCTACCCCATCCTGTTTAGCTGCTACCAATATATCCATGGAGTTTTCATCGGGAAGAAAATAAGGACTGGCTAGCCAAATACGCTTTCTTGCACAGAGGAGGCTGTTGCATTTAAAAGTCTTAATCGGAGAAAAACGGATTCTAGGATTAGCACCTGGTATTACTAACATCAAATCCTGCTGGCTATCGGATTGCTTATCATCCTGACGATTAAAATTGTGAAACTTTACTCGACTTAAATCTGCCGTAGCGTCGCCAAAAGTCCAGTGTTGAGAAAACACTCCCGTTAAAATGCTGACAATCTCGCCTTCGATTCGCATTTCCACATCCAGCCAAGGTTGAGTATCATCACTTTTTTCTATACCATCCCAAAGATCGGAAATACCCGCGCCACCAACTAAACCAAACTCGCCGTCAATGAGTAACAGCTTGCGGTGAGTACGTCCAGCATAATCTAAAGGGGCGCGCCAATTAAAGGGATTAAAAAACGAAACTTTTACCCCAGCCCCGCGCAAACGTCGCCAGTAGCTATCAGATATATCTTTAGTACCGTAATCGTCTACAATCAAGCGTATTTCAACTCCAGCCGAGGCTCTTTCGGCTAAAGCAGCAGCGAAATTATCGGCTCTTTTGCCAGGAGTCATAAAGAAAGTTTCAAAATCAATGGTACGTTGCGCCTTACTAATTGCCTCTATACGAGCTTCTTGAATAGCAGGTGGTTCATTCCAAAAATCAGTAATTATGCCTTTGGTTATAAAGGAGTTGGTAATACTAGCAAGAGTAAAAGGAAACTGTGGTTCGTCTGGTTTGGGGGCGTGTCTTATTTTATAGGTAATGCGATCGCGAAATGCTCCTCGCAAATAAAAACCAATAAACATTACTATAGTAAGTATTAATAATACAACAAACAGCCACCATAAAATCGATTGAATCATTACACTTACAGTATTTTTATATAAAAATTAACGCCAGATTAACTGAAATAAATCTAACCGAGATCGGTTAAATACTCTATATCATAAGATATAGTCAGTATTAAAGATTAGATAATCTATTAGATACATCTAGCCAAAGCAATACATTTAAAATACATATTGGCATTGTGATAAATTAGAACCAGCAACATATCTCGAATATAGATTATTATTCGATCGCGCTACAAATCGCTATGATTAGGAATTGCTTGATGAAAATTGCTATAGTCTATATAAAAGTCTCCTTGAGGCGTATGGTGAATCACGTCGGCAAAACGATGCTGCCATAGAATATTATTAGCACCGTAGTAAAAAGGCGCGTGAAGAGATTGGGATACGGTTTCATCGATACCGCTAAAGGATACTACCAACATGGCTTTGGTTTGGGTTAAAGATTCAGGTGTCGCCCCCCATAGTGGGCTAGTTTCATCGATTGGGTGCATCACCGTCCAGCTAAGAGTAAATCTGGGAGTGCGATCGCGTAGTAATTTGAGTAAATGAAATCGACGCATATATTTACCTTCGGTACTTACTTCATCCCGCATTAAATAAACCCGAATTTCGGCTTCAATAATCTGGTTGCGTCGCTTGTTAGCTGCTCTTAACATTAGGGTAGGAATGCCATTATGATCGGAGATTGTCGCTACTTGGCTAAACATCACCTTAGCGGTAGGCTGAGAGAATCTAGTAAATGCTAGCCCTGTAATTAAAGCAATTCCCACTATTCCCACAAATGCTTCGACAGTAACTAAAAGATGAGCGTAGGTAGTTGTCGGATACATCGCCCCATAGCCAATAGAGGTTAGAGTTTGGACGCTAAAAAAGAACGCATCGCCAAAAGAACCCGAAGCAGCATTAGCAATACAGTCGCCTCCCAGTAAGTAGCCTATGGCAAAAAGAGCATTGACCAGGATATAGGCTAATATAGCCAAGGTAAAAAAACCCCACCAGGGGACAGTCAGTAATAAGTAGTAGGGTTCTTGCCAATAACTGTACCAGACATCAACATTGGGAATTTCAAAACGCCCGTTACGAAACCTAAGACAGAATTTGCCCGCACGACGATCGCGTCGTTTGATAAAAGAGCGATCGTTCTTAACCGATAATTTGCGCTGACGATTTATGGGTGGCAACATTCAATAAAATAAAACAATCTGTGACTATAGAGATTATTTTGCTGCAAGATAGACCATCGAGACAAACTTATAGCCGTACAAAGTTAAGTCAGGACATATTAAAGTTACCCGTTACCCCAGTCCTAACCCATTAACAAAGGACTTGTCCGCATGTAGTGCGTAACACCAGTTAATTAGTCTCCAAAGTAAATAAAGTTAGTTCTGGCGGACAAAATAAACGTATCGGTGCAATACTCATGCCAATACCGACGTTAACGTAAAGCTGATTGTTTGGTTCACCATAACCCGTTGCCCAAGAGTCTGCAACCACTTCATCTTTTTGAGTAAATGCCAAATAAGACCATTGAGGTGTACCAGGTATGCGCACCTGTCCTCCGTGAGTGTGTCCAGCTACAGAAAAAGGTGCTGTACTGGCGGGAAACTGCTCGAATGTATCTGGATTGTGCATCATAGTAATTCTAGGGCTGTTGTCTGGAACTTCGCTCAACGCTAAATCCACGTTATCTCGATTTGCCCACAGAGAATCGACACCCACTAAATATAAAGGTTCTTCACCCTGTGGTGATTCTAACTGAACCGCTTCGTTACTTAATACTTCTATACCAGCAGCTTCCAATTCTGTAGTCAAACGTTCAGCTAATTCTACTTTTGGTTGAGCTTTTTTGCTACTCATACCGTAATCGTGATTGCCCATTACCGCATAGGTAGGAATACCTGCTTCCACCAAAGGACGAACTATATCTACTGCTGTTTGAATTTCTGCTTCGGGATCTTTACCAGCATGATAGATAAAATCGCCACTAATTAACGCTAACTCTGGTTCGGCTTCGATTAACTCGGCTACGCCACGACGAGCAGTATTAGGATTATCGCCCCAGAGTCCGATCTGAAAATCTGAAAGTTGACCGACTCTTTTACCTCGCCAAGAGGGAGGAAGATCGGGAATTTTGGCTACTGCACTGGTAGTATTTAGAATACGAGGTTCGATAAAGCTCCAAATTACCAGCAAACCTACTATACCTAGTAATCCGAAAAGGGCAGTTTTTAAAGGACTTTTCATTTATCTATCAAATCTTTTATTACATTAATTAAATTAGTTTTGAACAACTCGGTTAGTTATATAGCTGTATTGACGTTGCTGATTTAGCGGACGAGCGCGGTCTTGGGACGGCGGCTTTTGAGTGACAAAGGACTTGTCCGCATCTAGCTTCCCACTCAAAACGCGCCTTGGCTTTCCCCCATGAGCGACTCGTTCAAGACAAGTATGAACCTGAAAAGTAATCTGTTCTTAGCGCAGCGCGTACGCTAAGTCGCACTGAGGGATCTGGGCATAAACGTTTTGGGTAAGAAGATTCTTACCCAAAAGCCGACTTGCAGATCTTAGCTCTTAGCTTTTTAATTAATTTACTCAATCGTGAGAATTATAGCATCATACTTCGACCCAGCAACGCCAAAGAAATAAGAGGTTACTAAAATTAAACGTAGTTCTCGATCGCCTTTTTAGTTAATTAAGCAAGCAGTAACTACACCTCTTCCTTAGAAATCCAGTTGAGTAATCCTAAAGAATTAGCCGCACCAAAGAAGTGCGCCCCTAGAATATTAAACTGTGCCAAAATCAGCAGTAAATCGGCAATTTTAATCACCTGTTCTCGTTCGTACACTGCAACACCTTGAGGACGAGCGATTGCACCTGCAACTAACGAAATTAAGCTGATTTCTGAAGCGATTAAAGCCAACAATAGCCCCACTAAGCTTACGAACAAACCAATTCTAAGTACCCGTATAATTTCTGCTCTACTAGGCTGTGCATCGGGGTTCACTCGCTCTAACTTTTTTGCTAAATTACGATCGCGCCAATCCCAATAAACTCTAAATGCTAAAGCAATTAAGCTAAAAACAGCAATAAAAATTCCTACTCCGCCACCAAGACCTCCACTTTTGGTAGCACCGCGACTAAAGGTTACTAACAATAGCGTCAATCCTGAAACAACACCCAAAATTAGGTGAATCCAATAGCTAATACGGCTGAGAATCCGAAAAGTTTTGGCAAATTTGCGCTTGTCGGGTAATTTAGTTTGGTTAGATTTTGCTGGCTCGTACATAAGTCGCCTGTATCTCGTTGTTTCAATCGTTGAATAACTAAGCTGCAAAATTAGATCTTATTTTTTTAGCTATGGTGCGATCGCGCCCTTCAAAGATCTTTAAACGCGATCGCCATATAAAAGAGAATATTAATTTGCCTTCAGTAATTTAGAAGATGTACGATACACATCTTCTAAGCGATCGATACTTTTTTAAAAAAGACCGTCTTCCTGTGCAGAAGGATAAATACTATCTACTACTAAAACAGGTTTTTCGGTGTATTCTGCTTCGATCTCTTCTTGAACATCTAAGTCCCAAGTAAGATCGTAGTCGCGATCGAATTCAGCTTTAACAAAGGGACGCACTATACCAGTTACTACTACAGCTTCATCCTCTTGAGGAATTGGTTCTCCTGTAGCGTTAATAATTAGCAGTTCGTCACCTTCAAATAACTCGTCTTCTTCTAGGGTGAAAGCATAGGCATTTCTAATATCGTCAACTTCTCCTTGTAAGGCAATTTCCATACCGTAATAGTTCTCTGGAGATTCGGAAACCTCTTCGATCTCAGGAGACAATACCATATAATCTGCAAAAATTACTGGTTGGCTTTCGTATTCTACATACAGTTCGGGATCTAAGTCCAATCCATATTCTCTTTCGACATCTGTTAAAACTAACGCACCTACTTCCCCTGTAACCTGAAGTGGTAAATCATCTACTCCTTCTGGAAGAGTTTTTTGGGAGGTATTGATTACTAAAACCTCATCACCTGAGAAAAAGCCATCATCCTGCATGACAAAAGACACGCCAGGCTCTACTTCTGTTACTTCTCCTCTTACAGTAATTTCTTCACCTACAGCAACATCTTCACCTTCTGTTACTTCTTCTATAGTTACATTTTCTTCTTCCTGTGCCACTAATTTTTGATGGCTCGCTGTAGCAAATACCGCAGCCAAAGATAATAATAAAACTGAACCTTGTTTAATTAATAGATTGTAATTGAGCATTTTTTCGATTTTGATAAGAGCAAATAGTAGTTAGTTTAGAGTTATACACTAAAATAATTTTACTAGCGATTAAGTTTCTTGTGAATAACATGAAACCAAAGCTAAATAATATAATTGCTTAGTTTAAGACGCAATTAATCTTACTTTTGATGCAAATACGTGAAAATAATATCTGTCGAAAGTTAGATTCAAAACTAAACAATGAATATTAATTATTATAAAAATTCTTTGAATCTATCGGCAAGGGATATGAATACCCAATTTATATATAAATTATTTTGCCCTCGCATCTAAAAGTTTACAGTTGTATAGTTAATCTTAAAAATGCTGTTAAATACTAATTCCTTGCTTGAGGAAAAAAGTGATTATTTAATTTTATTAAAGTTTAGTTGAAAAACAATTTTAATAAAGCACTATATAATATAAAGATACTGGCAATCCGTCCTAGTTCGGGGCGATTTCTAACTGCTATCATCATAAACCGATTGATTTTAAGAGTGGGTATATTCAAACAGCCTTCAAGCTGAGGGTTAGCAAATTAAGTATAGTTAATTAGTATATGCGATCGAACAATAAAATTATAATAATATGTCTAGAATCATTCCCTAGATAGAACTGGTTTAAATCATATTTATTTAAGGTAAAAGAAAAAAGACTATTTTTTATAATTATAATTAATGCAATGACTCGTTCTGCCTGTTTGATATACAATCCCGTAGCTGGTCAAAACGATCCAGAGCAAGATTTAGCTACGATAAAACGTATTTTAGAACCCGAATTCGATCTAGATATTCAATTTACAACCGAAGAGGTTGACGGAGGAGAGTTAGCCCGTAGAGCAGTAATAAACAAGGCAGAAGCTGTTATCGCTTCTGGTGGTGACGGTACGGTTTCTGCTGTGGCAGAAGCTCTAATTGAAAGCGATATTCCGTTAGGTATAATTGCTAGAGGAACAGCCAATGCTTTTGCTAATGCTTTGGAAATTCCTGACACTATCGAAGCTGCTTGTCAGGTAATTGTTGATGGTGGAACTCAAACGGTAGATGCAGGGATTTGTAATGGCAAACCAATGATTTTGTTAGCAGGAATTGGTTTTGAAGCAGAAACAGTAGAAGATGCCGATCGCCAGACCAAAAACCGTTTTGGAATGCTTGCTTATGTACTATCAGGATTAAAGCAGCTTAAAGATTTTGAGAAATTTTCCAGCACAATTGAAACCGATGACAAGATAATTAAAGTAGACGCTAATGCGATTACGATCGCTAACGCAGCACCTCCTACTTCAATTTTGGCTCACGGTACGGCAGGGGTAATTTATGATGATGGCTTATTAGATATCACGATTATTACTCCAGAAAATCGAGCAGGAGCGATCGCCATTTCTTATCATCTTCTTCAAACCACTAATAATGACGAAGCAGCAGAAAGAGGCGATATTGGCTATTTACGAGCCAAACGAGTCAAAGTAACTACCGATCCTCCCCAAAAAGTAGTTTTGGATGGTGAAATCATCGGCAAAACCCCGATTGAAGTCGAGTGTGTTCCTAGTGGACTAACGGTGTTTGCTCCTGTAGAAAAAGTCCTTCAGGCAGAGGAAAAACTCGAACATCTTTCAGGAATTGAAATCGAACAGAAATAACTATTGTTATGCACTCAGCAGCGATGGTTTAGACAGAGTAAGGAACAGGCGCGATCGTAATCGAGTAGTCAGTAATTTGCGCGTTTTTCGTATTGGAGAGGTACACATAGGCAACGAAACGGGTAACGGGTAACGGCAACCGTACCCCATGATTCTGAGAATTGCTATAGTTATTCTAATTTCATCAATCCTTAGATAGATATTAGTAAGGATCGACAGCAACAAAGGATCGAAGAGCAGTTAGTGATACTCCGCTATTTATAAATGCCTTGGCATTTATTGCCAAATGCTTAATACTGTTCCAACTAAACCAAATATTGTAGCTAAATTTCTCTAAAAATATTAAGTGATAATCGTCTAATAGTTTAGGTAAAAAAATAGTTAGATAGTCTGAATAATAAGGGTTTATGCGATTAAATCGACTTTTTCAAGGTTCGATTAACCTCGTTAATTAGTCTATTTACTTTGATAGATAAACGATATCTACTTTTAGATAGAAGCACTAATACATGGAAGCCGATATTCTAATTACATAACGTAAAAACACGTATACATAACTTCATAAATAATTTCATAAATCAGGAGCAATAAAACAATATGATTACTAACATCATTGCTTGGGCGGTATTAGGATTAATTGCAGGAGCTATAGGAAAATTAATTT
This sequence comes from Waterburya sp., assembly GCA_965214815.1. Lineage (GTDB taxonomy): Bacteria > Cyanobacteriota > Cyanobacteriia > Cyanobacteriales > Xenococcaceae > Waterburya. Next base: position 2,907,140 of record CBDCCL010000002.1, on the reverse strand, counting down.
ACCCCGGTCATCAAGGTGGCGGAATACTTGCCACAATGGCATTAGGTATTTTGGGTTCTTTTGTAGGAGGCTTTATTGGTAATGCCTTACTGGGGGCGAGTGCCACGGGAGTACTTAGTATTCCTGGAATTATTTTTGCAGTAATTGGCGCAATCATCCTAATCTTTATTTGGGGTTTGATTACTCGTCGCGCTGCATAGTAGATTTACGTAGTTAACAATCTATTCAACTACATATATTCTTCCTTCATAAATATAAAAATAGAGGCGTTATTAATAACACCTCTATTTTTTTTGGCTCGATTTAACTAGCTTATAGCAGAAGAAGCACCTTTATCCTTTTAAAAATCCCTTCTTCTTCTTTTTTTTGGACTTAGACTTAGTTTTCTGTACCTGGGCTACTGCTGCTTCAAACAAATTATTTAAATGTATGGGAACGCTTGCGATCGCGGGTAATTTGGGAGTTGATGATTTGTCATATTTTAATAATAGTTTATCCAATTCATCGAGACTAAAGTTAGGTGAATCTAAATAACTACTCAGTAGTTTTTCTAATGCTAGAGGATACTGTTGTTTTAGCTGTTGCCACACATAATAGTTTGCTTCGGGCTGTTCCAAATATTTACGAACTAACGAATTAGCTTCTGGTGCTTCAAAATCTTCTGAAGCTAACAGGCTGGTAAACTTTTCATAGGTTGGCAAAAACATTTGTCCCCATCTAGGATCGGAAAATACCGTAACCGACTCAGCCTGTTTAATCTCTGGGGGTAAATCTACTTTAGGCGTTACCATCGAAAGCTTATCTTTATTCTTTATCGCGCTGGTGACTGCTTCGGCATCTGCACCCAAATCGGTAGCTGTTTGAGTAAATTTTTCTTCAGTCTGACCCGATTCCGCAAGCAATTCGGATAGAGACTTATCGTCATCGATACCAGCATCGGCTAACTTTTTGCGACTGATAATCTGCTGTATCTCGGCAATTTTTTGATTTAGCCTGTAGCCTGGCATAGTAATGCGATCGCCACTCATGTAATCGATAAATTCCTGATGATATACTGCAACCGATTCCCAAGCCTGTTCTAGCAATTGGGGGGCATCTGCGTAAAGAAATTCGGGATAATTATCTCTAAATTCGCCAATAGCCACCGCTAGTTTGGGCTGACTCAATCTGCCTTTAATAACGCGATCGCTAAAAAAGAACCACTCATGTTCATTTATAGGTGCAATCTGAACGAGAATAATTTCTCCAGGCTGCCAGCGCGAAGTTTCTTTCTCTGGCATTTTAGAATGACCGTAAACTTTATAAGTTTTAGCCGTCAGCCAGTTCATTAGCCGATAGTAGTCTGCTTCTATTGCCTGAATCTCGAATAAACCAATAATATTCCCGTGCCATAGTTCAACCAGCGATCGATCTCTTGTAGATAAATTACTAGTCTCGATAAATAAATCTATGGGGGTTCGATCTTCTACCTGTCCCTGAGTGAGAAATAGATCCACGGTTAAGTTCTGCTGTTTAATACCGTAGCTATTTTTTGTGCCTTTATCTGCTGCATAGGTTTCAAGAGCAACTGCGATCGCTCCTTCGGCATCGTACACAAAATCAATTAAATTTTCCTTTAGCTGTAAAGCTCTTTCTATGTCAGACATCGATAAACCTTAAGATAAGTAAAGCTTTATGCTAGTTTCTATTAACGGTCTTTGCATCTAATTACAGATAGAAGTCAGTTTATTTAGCATTTAGCATTTAGCATTTATCACTCCTTGTTCCTTGCTCCTTGCTCCTTGTTCATCTGCGGAATAAAGAACATAGTTCTATTACCTTGGTTTGCAGAGTGGAGAGTGCTTCTCCACCCGATTTGAGGCTGTATTCTAGCTCTAGTAACAATGGTAAAGCAGCCAGAAACTGTTGAGCGGATACGGTCTTGATTTCTCGCTCGATAAAGTAAAGTCGGTTAGGATTATTAATTCCCGCAGCGGTGGCGATCGCTTTATTGTTTTCTCCTGTCTGCTGCATTAGTTTTACAATCGTCCATGTCCGAAACTGTCCGACCAAGGTAGCGACTATTTTTAAAGCTGGTTCATTGCGGTTAATCAGATCGCCCACTAGCCCCAAAGCCCGATCCCCGCGTCCATCTTTGATTGCTTCTGCTAGCTGAAGGCTGTTTTGAGTATTGCACAGAACCAATTGAGTGACGGCGTTTTCATCTAGAGGTTTGTCGTTGTCACCCCAGTAAATTTTTAATTTTTCCAATTCGTTCCATAGCTGCCGAGTATTATTACCTACTGCTTCGGCTAAAGAGGCGATTGCACCCTGCGTCAATTTGAGTTCTATTGCCTGCGCGGTTTCCTTTACCTGTGCGGTAATTAAATCCATGCGCCAGGGAGGAATCGAGCTAAAGTCTTTTACCTCACAATATTTACGCAGTAACTTAGTCGAACTCAATCTACCGTCTGGTTTTTTGCTGGTGGTAAACAGTAAATGAGATGAGGAAGGAATTATGGTTAAAGTACGCTCCAATTGTTCTAAAACATCTGCTGACGGTTTCTGCTGAGTGAGATCGGTATCTACCAGCCACACCAAACGCGATCCGCAACCGAATACAGGAGTCATTACCTGATTTAAGCCCTCAATAATAGTTTCGCTACTTGCGTCGCAGTTGAGCTTATGATAGTTAAACTGTAACCAGTTAGGATCGAGTACTCGTTGCAGTTTTTCTACAGCTTGTGCGACCCGAAAGTCGTCTTCTCCCCAATATAAGTATGCTGGCATAGTTGGCATTATTAATTTGTATAGCAATCGTAAATCATTTGTGAGAAGATTTTTTTTGATAAACCACGGAGACACCCAGAACACGGAGTCAAGATAAGAGAGGATTTGTTATAAATCATTCGGCGTTGCTATATAATGCAGTCTGTATTTTGCAGATTACGCATTGAATTAGTTAAGAATCTGTCTAAAATTCTGCTGTTTATATAAAGATACGGTTAGTTTTTTATTTAAAGCTTTTATCTCTAAAAATTCAAAGCTATATTGGTTACAAATAAATTAAACAGGGTTTTTTAAAATGCAGGTGATAATTAGGATTGGAGTCGATTTGATTTTTTGTTCGATCGTAGTATTTTTGATTATTCAGGAGTCAAACAATACTATAATAAATCCAGGTTCGATGAATTTTTTCGACATTAATTCTACTAAAATCAGCACAGATAGAAATTAACGCTTGAATATACGGCTGAAGACGCGGGGACGCATTAAAGGAATATGTTTACTCTGACGAGGGCGAACAGAGTGATAATAAAGATTCTATCAATTTATCGAACTGAACTGGTTTAGATAGATGCAAATTAAAACCAGCAGAATAGGCGCGTTGCTTATCTTGCTCCGTGGCATCGGCAGTTAAAGCGATCGCCATAATCTGAGATTCCCCCTCACGGTTGCGTATTGTGTCTATTCAAACCTTTTAAAGAAAGAAAACCATTGTCATCGGCATCAGCAGAAAGTGCTTCCTGGGTCGATTGTGGCACGAGAGGTAGTTTAATGGTAAAAGTAGCTCCTTTGTTGAGTCCTGGGCTATCTGCCATTACATCGCCACCATGTACCTCTACTATGTGACGCACGATTGCTAACCCCAGTCCCAATCCTCCTTGAGTACGAGTGGAAGATTTTGTTTCTGCTTGGCGAAAGCGATCGAAGACATAAGGTAAAACTTCAGGGGAAATACCTTTACCAGTATCCCTAACTTCAACTGAAACACAACGCTCTCGAACTTCTAGATTTACAGTTATCGTGCCATTTTCAGGAGTAAACTTTAGGGCATTAATAAATAAATTCCAAAAAACCTGCTGTAGTCTTTTCTCGTCTCCGTTGACCACAACTGCTTCTTGCCAATCAAATTGAGTAATAACCTTGAGGTTTTTGGCTTTTATCCCAGGATCGACCGTATCTAAAGATGCTTCGATCGCTTCAATAACGTTTACGGGTTCTAGATTGAGCTTGAGCGTACCGCGAATAATATGAGAGACATCTAAAAGATCGTCAATTAGTTGATTTTGAGCGCGAGCATTGCGATCGATGACATCCAAAGCCTTATGAATTTGAGCGGGTGTCATTTTTCCCGATCGCAATAACTGCATCCAGCCGACGATCGCATTGAGGGGTGTTCGTAGTTCGTGAGATAGCGTAGCCAAAAACTCATCCTTAATTCGATTGACTGCTTCTGCTTCTTCTTTAGCTTGACGTTCGCATTTTAATAGTTCGACGCGCTCTAACTCAGCCTGTTTGCGATTGGTAATATCTGCTATTGCTCCTTCGTAACCAATTACTCCTCGATCGTTTTTAACGGCGATCGCATTTTGACGAATCCAGATCGTTTCACCAGATAAACATCGAATCTGCCCTTCAAATTCTGCTACTGTTTCAGTTTGTAGTTGTTGCTGCCACTGCAAATATGCTCGAGGCTCGACATAGCAGCCAACTAGAGATTTACCCTGTAAATCTTCCGTTCGAGGGTAGCCGAGCATTTTAGTCAGAGTAGAATTGGCTTCTAATATTTCTCCTGTAGAATTTTGACGATAAAGTCCTAACGGTACTCGTTCAAAGAAGCGATAATAAGTTTGCTTGAATTCTTCCAAAGCCTGCTTTTGTTGCAATCGCTGCCAAGCCGAACGAACCGCAGCAGCCAAACGAACATAGTGTTCGGGGGACTTAATTACATAATCGTCGAGTCCCCCCTTCATCGCCTCTACCGCAATCTCTTCGCTACCAGTACCTGTAAACATCACTACAGGACAGTCTGGCATTTGCTTTCTAATGCGATATAAGATATCTATTCCCGTAATCCAGAGTAGCTGATAGTCGGTGACTACCAAATTAAAGTCTTTTTCGGCTAAAGCTTTATTCAAACCTGCTTCCTCAAGAACCTCTCGATACTGAAGTTCGGGAAAAAACTTTTTAATTTCTCTTAGGGCTAAAGCGCGATCGTATTGATTGTCATCGATAATTAAAATTCTTAGCTCAGACATCTTATATCGCAAACTCAGGACTTTGAAGTTAGCTTACAACAATTTACCTTGTTTAGCCCAGACGAGTCTATCTCCTGGTTTGAATTAACCTATATACTAGCAATTTGCGGTACTTGGTTGGTTTTAAACCAGTAAGCATCAATCAGTTCCACTAAACGAACAAACTCTTGAAAATCGATCGGCTTGACTAAATACGAATTCGCTCCCAGATCGTAGGCTTGAGTTAGATCGCTGTCTTCTTGAGAAGAGGTCAAGACTATAACTAACAACCTTTTAAATTTTGGTTGCTGTCTTATCCAGGCTAATACTTCTAACCCCGAACGACGAGGTAATTTTAAATCTAATAAAATTAGCAACGGCAGTGGATATTGCGATCTATCGGCATATTTTCCTTCACCTTGAAGATATAAAAGTACTTCGTCGCCATCTGATACATTAGATACTGATGGTTTAATATTGGCTTTGCGAAAAGCTCGCTGAATTAAAAGGACATCATTATAATCATCCTCAACCAATAAGATGGGCATCGATTCGTAAGTCATCAGCAATTTGATAGATAGAGCTACAAGTATAAAATTTTTTTCTGGTTAATATTTATTAATAATTTAAAACACTTGAGATAGTTAAACTCAATTAAACTCAACAATAACTCTAAAATTATAGTAACTAGCCTGTGTCTATTATTTCTTAAGGAATGGTATGAATCGAGGTCTTTGACACTTGCTACTGATTAGTAATTAGTGTTGACTGTTGACTGTTGACTGTTGACTGATTATTCTCTGGGAATATCGATCCAGAAGCGACTACCGCGATCTAATTCAGATTCTACGCCAATTTTTCCAGATAGGCGCGTCATGCCCTTATAGGCGATCGCCAGACCAATGCCCGTACCAGGATAAGATTCATTGCCGTGTAAGCGTTCAAAAACGCGAAAAATACGTTTTTGGTGTTCTGGCTTGATGCCGATGCCGTTATCTTCGATCCACAGACGCAACATATCTTTTCTAACTTCGCTCTTTATTTCGATCTGAGGCACTGTATCTGAGGCAATAAATTTAATGGCGTTAGAAATCAAATTACTAACAACCTGAACCAAGATAGTTTCATTTCCCAAAATTTTGCCTAAAGGATTTGCGACGATAATCTGAGCTTGAGATTGCTCGATTTCGTGTGCTAAAGCTATTTTAACTTTGAGAATTACCACAGATAAATCGATCCAACGCAACTGAATCTGGGAACGAGACAAGCGACTGTAAACGAGTAAATCTTGAATGAGCCGATCCATATACTGCGCCGAACCGACTAAACGTTCTGTATACTCAGTTCCCAAATCGTCTAGATCTTCACCATAGTCTTCATTTAGAGCAGTGGCAAAACCTTGGATAGCTCTTAAAGGGGCTTTGAGATCGTGAGAAATAGTATAGGTAAAAGCTTTTAATTCTTGGTTAATTTCTTCTAACTGCTTGGTTCGTTGGGCGACTTTAACCTCTAGTTCCTGAGTATAATTTTGAGCCTGTTGAGCTAATCGAGCCTGCTGTAGTGCGATCGCCACTGAATTACTTATTTCATAGACTATATCTAATTCTTCAGTTACCACCGATCCCAAATCTTCTACCCAGACTTTTAAAATGCCTAGTAAATTTCCTCCCACACTCAAAGGAAAGCTAACAAAGCAATCTAATCCTGCTGCTTTTAAGGCGGTTCGGGTATCGGATAATTGAGGTAACTGACTTAAATAAGTAACAACGTACTGAGAGTGTGAATCTTGACGTTCTATTCGAGCAATTACATCCTGCCAGATCGACAAAGGTGTTTGAGTCTGCTCTACAGCTAATTTTGCCAAACCTTCGGTTGCCAGAATAGTTGCCGTTTCTTGCTCCCAATCAAAGGTGACAATGGAAATTCTCTGACTGGTGGAAAACTTTTTAATACTGTCAATTGCCTCATAAGCGATCGCCTCTGGTTTTTGAGCTTCGATGATTGCTCGGTCTATCTGGTGTAGATTTGACAAACGCCTTAAAGACTTTTCCAGAGAAGATCTTAATTCGTGGCGATCGCTAATGTCCTCGACTACGCTAATAAAATAATCGGGTTGTCCCAAACTATTTCTGACCAAAGATACGGTTAAGTTAACCCAAACAATCTGACCGTCTTTACGAATATAACGCTTCTCTATCGAATAGGTTTTAATTTCATCCTTTAGCACTTGATGGACGTATTTTAGATCGAGCTGCAAATCTTCGGGATGAGTAATATTTTCAAAGGTTTTTTGCAGTAATTCTGCTTTACTGTAGCCAACTATTTCACAAATTTTCTGATTGACTCGAAGCCATCTACCATCTAAAGCAACATGAGCGATCCCTACCGTAGCCTGCTCGAAGGTATTGCTAAACATAGTTTCGCTCTTTTTTAGAGCCGATTTAATTTTTTTATCTTCAGTAATATCTTTGGCAATACCAACAATAGACACCACGCGCTGTTCTTCGTCGAACAAAGGAAATTTTAATGACAAATATTCGTAGGGTTGACCATCGGTTTGATATACCTTTTCTTCTACGGTTAGTGGTTTTTTTGTTTCTATTACAGTGCGATCGTTAGCTTCTATAGCTTCGGCTACTTCGGGATCGAAAAGATCGTAGTCGGTTTTGCCAATTACATCGGACTCGCTAAGATTAAACACCCTCTTCCATTCTTGATTTACCGACCATAATTTATCGGATCGTTTAGTTTCAGGGTTTACTTCCTTGGCGTAAATTATCAGGGGAACTTTGGACAGAATTTGCTGTAGGCTTTCTCTTTTAGTTATTTCTATCTGACGCTGATTATTGCTGCGGTCTAATTCTTGATTACGAATTGTCAACTAATTTATTAGCTCGGCTTTTTCCTGCTGTAGCTGCTTGAGTGCGATCGCGCGATCGATAGCTACTTTGAGTCTTTGAGGAGTAAGCTGACCTTTAACAATATAATCGGCCGCTCCCATTTTAATAAACTGCACCGCTACATTTTCGTTACCCTGTCCTGTCAGGGCAATTACAGGAGGTAGAACGTCATTTTTTTGCTGCCACAAACTCAGCCACTCCAGTCCATCCATCTCAGGTAGCATATAGTCGAGCAGCACGACATCTATATTATCTAGATGTATTTCTAAAGCATCTGCTTCTGATTCTGGCTCTATAAAAATATACTCATACTCAGAATCCGATTTTAAATAGCGACGATAGACTTTTCTATCTATTTCATTATCTTCGAGCAACATTACCGTTCTTGTCTTTTTCAAAGCAACGTCGGTCTGATTATCGCAATTCGATACATGGTTCATAAGACATTGATGACAAGTTTGCAAGGCGCGATCGCGATCGGATGTCGTAATAATATTAGAGCGCATTTACTTTGTAATGTATCCGACTCAAGACCGATGCTCGACTCATGAGATGATCTAGAATAATTTTATTGCTATGTGATATGCTGTTCGACCGTCTAATTTTCAGTAAAATTAACGAGCGACCCACAGCCTAGCTTCGCTGGCAAGCAAGATCTCCAGAGTGGGAAACCGTCGCCATATAAACGCGAGTTTGACGAAGTCAGAGGAAGCCCCGTGCTTCTTAAAGCGATGGCTCATGGGGGAAAGCCAAGGCGCGTTTTGAGTGGGAAGCTTCCCACTCAAAAGCCGCCGTCCCAAGACCGCCTCGCTTCGCTTCCAGCGCGGGGTCTCTCTGACCTATTAATATTTAAAGTAGCTTTTTGCGCACTCGAACGCCAACTATAGATATAGATAGATTTACACCCATACATATCGGATCGTAAAATCAATTTTTAAATTAGAAACTATCTCAACTTAATATGTCTTCAAGACAAGTATTTAAGGCTCCAAAAATTTTAGTCGTCGATGACCACCCGGATAGCTTAGAACTACTGTCAACAATACTAACTACTCAAAAAGAATATGAGGTAGAGATAAGTAAGGATGGAATTTCTGCAATAGAAGCAGCACGGACTAAAGCACCAGACCTGATTTTATTAGACATTAATATGTCGAACATGAACGGTTTTGAAGTTTGTCATGAGCTTAGGAACAACTGTATTACGGCAGAAACACCCATTATTTTTATTAGTGCTTCTAGCGAAACCGATAATAAAATTAAAGCCTTTAATGAAGGTGGTAATGACTATATTACAAAACCTTTTGATATTGGTGAGGTAATTGCTAGGGTAGAAAACCAACTACAGATCGGCCGACTCAAAGCAGAATTACAAGCAAAGAACGATCGTTTAGAAGAAGAACTTTTAACGCGCCAGGCGATCGAGAAAAAATTATTAGACTTGAACGAGCAACTGAGGGAGATAGCTGCTTTGGATAGTTTGACTCAAATAGCCAATCGTCGTACATTTGAGGATTTCTTTACTCGCGAATGGCAAAGAGGGCAAAGAGATAAACAGCCTTTATCTTTAATTATCTGCGATATTGACTATTTTAAACTATATAACGATAGTTTTGGACACCAATCAGGAGATATTTGCTTACAGAAAGTTGCTCGAGCAATTTTAAACAGGGTCATGCGACCTGCTGATTTAGTGGCGCGCTATGGCGGAGAAGAGTTCGCCGTAATTTTACCTCAGACCGCAGCCCAAAATGCTTTACAGGTAGCTAATTCAATCGGACATGAAGTAAAAAAGCTAGCCATACCCCACAAAGAATCCCCAGTAAGCGACTATGTATCTTTAAGTTTGGGAGTAAGCTGCGCGATTCCACAGCCAAAATATACCAAAAAACAGTTGTTGGTGACAGCGGACAAAGCTCTTTATCGAGCAAAAAAACTGGGACGCGATCGCGCTATTTTAACAACTATAGATTGATGACTATGGGCATTGCTACTGATTGTTGGTTGGGGAATTGTTAATTGTTAATTGTTAATTGTTAATTGTTAATTGTTAATTGTTAATTGTTAATTGTTAATTAGCTATCCTCACAAGAAGTAAAAAAGACTATAAAACAGACATGATATAAATTCTAAATCAACTACCTCCTTGTTCCTGATTCCTCGTTCCTGATTCCTCGTTCCTGATTCCTCGTTCCTGATTCCTCGTTCCTGATTCCTCGTTACTCGTTCCTGATTCCTCGTTCCTGATTCCTGATTCCTGATTCCTCGTTCCTTATCAATGTCCACCATCTGAAGGATGAAAAGTATAAGGAGCTGTTTTACCGTTAAAGAACTGGTAAAAACTGCTTTTACAAAAAAATTCTTATGTTTGTTCCTCCAGGCTTTAGTCAGCAATCTATTCAGACACATTTAGGCTATATAGTTTATTACACTAACGATCGCCCACCCTGGAACATTGCTACAGATAATCGTGAAGCTTTAGTTTTTTTACATGGTTTGGGCGGTGGATCGTCGGCTTATGAATGGTCAAAGGTTTATCCTGCCTTTGCCGATCGCTATCGCATTTTAGCCCCCGATCTGTTGGGCTGGGGAAGATCGGCACACCCCGAACGTAACTATCAGCCAGAAGACTACATTACAACTATCGAAAAATTTATCGAACTTACCTGTAATGAACCCGTTACGGTAATTGCCTCGGCACTTACAGCAGCCTTTACAATTAGAGCAGCGATCGCCCGTCCCGAATTGTTCAAATCTTTAATTTTAACGACCGCAGCAGGGTTAAACGAGATGGGCAAAAAATATCAGGAAAACTTTTTCACTCAGCTTGCAGGAACACCAATAATCGATCGCCTATTGTATAGTACGGGGGTAGCTACTAGCTTCGGTATTCGTAGTTTTTTAGAACAACGTCAGTTTGCCAAAAAGGAACGAATTAGCGATGAATTAGTCGAGGCATATTTGCAGTCAGCACAACAGAAAAATGCAGAATATGCTGCACTTTCTTTTGTCCGTGGCGATCTTTGCTTCGATCTAACTGAATATATCGAAGATCTAACTACGCCTACCGCTTTGCTTTGGGGTCGAGCTTCAGAATACACTGGCCCAGATATTGGATATTTGTTACAGAAAATGAATAATGATGCTATTCGCATCGTATATCAATTAAATGACGTTGGCTTTACTCCTCAACTAGAACTACCAGGGGTTACGGTAGGATTAATTCAGAAGTTTTTACCTCAGCTAGAACCAACTTAAACTGATTCATAAACGCGATCGAAAATAAATGTGTTGGCAAAGGACTAAGTAGGGAGTAGGGAGTAAAGAGTTGATTTTAAGATCCCGACTGGTAACGTACTGCAATACAACGTTCTTTACTCTTGGGTATCGAGTAACTCTATCCAAAATTTACTTCCTACACCGAGTTCTGATTCAACACCAACACGTCCTTTAAGCCGTTCCATTCCCCTCTTGACAAACGCTAAACCAACTCCCGTACCAGGATAAGAATTGATTCCATGCAGGCGGATAAAAACCTCAAAGATCTTTTGCCGATCTTCAGGGGAAATGCCAATACCGTTATCTTCGATCCATAAACGTACATAGCGATCGCACGGCTCGACCCAAATTCTTACGAGTGGTAGAGTATCTGAGGGAACAAACTTAATTGCATTACTAACTAAATTAGAAATTACCTGAGTCAAAATAGATTGATAACCCTGTACGGTAAAAGAGAAAGGTTCTATAACCACTTCAGCCCGCACCTCTTCGATGAAGAACACCAAATCTTTAACTACCGCTTTGACTACTTCAGCCAAATCGACCTGCTGGAGTTCGATTTCACTATGTCCAATCCGACTATAGTTAAGCAGATCTTTAATCAGACTATTTAAACGAGTGGTCGATGCGATCGATCGCTGAAGATAATCTTTTGCCGTATTATCTAGCTTATCGGCATAGTCATCGAGAATAATCTGTGAATACATTTTAATGGTTCGTAACGGTGCTTGTAGATCGTGAGCCATTAAGAAATTGAAAGCTTCTAAATCGGCATTGGACTGAACGAGCTGTTTTAATAATCGCCCTCTTTCTATTCCATAGTCGATCGCTCGGACTAAAATATCTGGAGTAATTTCACCTTTAATTAAATAATCTTGCGCGCCTCTACCAATCGCTGCAATAGCTAACTTTTCATCGCTGGCAACAGTTAATACGATCGCTGGTATATTGGGGACAGCAGCAATAAAATTCTCGACTGTTTCTAATCCATCAGAGTCGGGTAAAGATAAATCTAATAAAGCAATATCGAAATGATTGGTTTTAGCCATAGCGATACCTTCGCTCAAGCGTTCGACTCTCGTTAGAGTCCAGCCTTTCTTACCTGCTTTAGCAAAATTTTTACTAAGTAAATCGGCATCGCTGAAGCTATCTTCAACGACTAAAATTGAAAATTTATCCATTAAATTAGTAGATTTAATTAACACATACGAGCAATTAGAATTGAGATAACCTTACCGTTCTCAACCAAAATTGTTCGATCGAACTGGCGATTTGCAAAAAATCATTAACATCAAAGGGTTTGACTATGTAGCAATTGGCATGGAGATCGTAAGAAATCAATATGTCTCGTTCACTATCAGACGTAGACATTACCACAACTGGAATACGCCGAAAAGGCGAATCATTTTTAATTTTCTCTAAAACTTCTCGACCATCCAATCCAGGTAGATTGAGGTCTAAAATAATCAGGTCTGGGCGTACCGCCTGCTGGTATTTGCCCCGCTTTTCTAAAAAGGCGATCGCTCTTTCTCCATCTTCGATCCAGTCTATATTACAGGCTATGCCAGCTTTTCTAAAACCACGTTGAATCAACATCGCATCTGCTGCTGAATCTTCAACTAATAAAATACGTAATTTTTCCTTACTTGACGGTTTCATAACTTTAGAAATAGTTAGTCAAAGACATAGATAGTTAGCCTTTGTTGGTAGGACTATCGGATAGAGTAAAAAAGAAAACAGAGCTATTGCCTAATTGTGATTCGACCCAAATCTTACCATCATGCCTTTCTACAATTTTACGACATAACGCCAGACCTACCCCCGTTCCGCTAAATTCACGTTGGGTATGTAACCGCTTAAAGATTTTGAAGATGCGATCGTAGTATTGTGGTTTAATTCCTATTCCATTGTCTTCTAGGCTAAATAGCCACTGTCGTGTATCTGACAAGAATTTAGCTTGAATTGTAATTTTGGGTGCAATATCTGGGTGACGGAACTTAATCGCATTGCTCAGTAAGTTTTGAAATAGCTGTACTAGTTGGCTGCGGTCTGCCGTCAAGCAGGGTAAATTTTGATAGATTATATTAGCTCCTGATTCCTCGATTGAAGTTTGTAAATTGGTAATTGCTTCAAGCACTACGCTATTACAATCTACTTTCGAGAAAACCTGTTCGTAGGTATTAACCCGAGAATAGGTCAAGAGATCTTCAATCAACCCCTGCATTCGCTTCGTCCCGTCAATGACAAAATCCATATACTCGTGGGCTGTCGAGTCCAATTGAGTCAAGTATTCTGCTTGCAGCAGTTTGGTATAACCAGATATCGCCCTTAGGGGTTCTTGCAAATCGTGAGACGCAATATAGGCAAAGTCTTCTAGTTCGGCGTTAGAACGGCTCAATTCCTGTCTTAGCTGAGTTTCTCGCTCGAATAGCTCTCGATACTTATGTTCGCTTTCCTGCAATGCTTTTAACGCCCGATTGCGTTCGATCGAACTACGGATATAGTGTTCTAATAGTGATGAACGAAGATAAGTTTTATCCAGATAATCGGCTGCACCCGAACGTAAAGCAGCAATATCTAATTCACGATCGCCCTGTCCGCTTAAAATAATTACTGGAGAACTGTCTTCGCGATCGATCAGCTTCAATAGTTCTAAACCATCGCGTTCCCCCAGGCGATAGTCAACCAAATATACGTCATGATGCTGATGTTGGATCGTGGTTACGGCTTCGGTAAAAGTAGCTGCCCAGTCAAGCTGAAACTGCTGTTCTGGTACATCATTTAGCAGATCGCGGATTAAGATGTAGTCATCCTCATCATCCTCAACTAATAAAACCTTAATTAAATGCTCGATCATAAGATCCCAAGATTACGTTTGTGGCATAGATACAATTTCAAACCAATATTGACCGACACATTGAATTACCTCAACCAATTGCTCGAAAGTAACGGGCTTGGTGATAAATGAACTAACACCTAAAGAGTAAGAGCGCAGAATGTCTTCTTCTTCTTTTGAGGTGGTTAGAACTATAATTGGAATTTGCCGTAATTTGGCATCGGATTTGATTTCTCTAAGTGCTTCTCTACCATCTTTTCTTGGCATATTTAAATCTAACAAAATTAAACCAGGAAGAGGAAACTGTTCTTGCGATACATAGCGTCCGCGATGATAGAGATAGTCTAATAACTCTTCACCATCATTGACAAAAAATAGAGGATTAGACAATTTGCTCTCCATAAAAGCATCCTGCGCTAATAGGCGATCGTCTTCGTCATCTTCTGCCATTAAAATTGGTAGGGGTTTTTTTTTCATTGGGTATAAGCGCGATCGTGATTTAGTTGACTTGGAGGTAGAGCGAACGTGAAGGTAGAACCTCGTTCGGGCGAGCTTTGGGCTGCAAGAAAACCGCCATGACGTTCTACAATTTTACGGCAGATTGCCAAACCCATTCCAGTCCCCTCATATTCAGAGCGTCCGTGTAGCCTTTGAAACGGTGTAAAAATTCGATCTAAGTATTTTTCATCAAAGCCAATACCGTTATCTTCAATCTGTAGTTTAACGAAGTTAGACAAAGGGCTTGCCCGCATGTAGTTGCGCGAGCTTGCATCGCGCAAAGCTCTAACTATTGATTCGGACGACTCTACCCGAACTTGAGAAATGTTAATTATAGGTGCTAATTCGGGCCGATGAAATTTTAGAGCATTACCGATTAGATTTTGAAATAGCTGACGCATCTGTAAGGGATCGGCTTCTATAGTTGGCAGTTCGCCGACGTGAACCTGTCCTGATGTTTGTTCGATCCGAGTCTCTAAATCTGATAATACCTCTTTGACGATAACGTTTAAATCTGTAGATACAAAAGGTTGAACTTTGGTTGTAATGCGAGAATATACTAATAAGTCTCGAATTAAGCTCTGCATTCTTTCGGCAGCGTTCCGCATTCTTCGTAAGTAATCAAACCCCTGTTCTCCAAGTTCTTCAGCATACTTTACCTGGAGGCGATCGCCAAAAGCCTGAATTTTGCGTAGTGGCTCTTGTAAATCGTGGGAAGCAACATAGGCAAAATCTTGTAATGCTCGATTGGAAATCTTTAGCTCGGCAGCAGCCTGAGTCAGTTTACGCTCACTTTCTTGCCGTTCGACGATTTCAGCTTCTAGATTGGCATTAACCCTCTTCAGCTTTGCCGTACGTTGCTTGACTCGTTTTTCTAGCTCCTCGTTAGTTTTTTGTAGCAAACGCTCTGCTTGTTTGCGGATCGTAATATCTGTAGCAATACCACCAATTTGAACGACTCTACCTTGGGGATCTAATAAGGGAAATTTAATCGAGAGGTAAGTATGTAGTTTACCGTCAGCTTGTAAGGCTACTTCTTCTGTTTGCAGGGATTGACGGGTTTCTACCACACGGCGGTCGTTTTTTGCAAAGCCAGTAGCAATATCTTCAGGAAAGAGTTCGCGATCGCTTTTCCCCACCGCTTCGGCACTAGTTAAATTAAAAATAGTTTCAAATTCGCGATTGACTAACAGTAGTTGTCCTTCTGGCTCTTTGAGATAGATTACCGAAGGGGCATTGTTAAGGATCGCCTGCAAGCGAACCTGACTTTGCTGTAGTTCTGATTCTACCTTCCGTCGTCGCTCGATCTCAGATTTTAAAGATTGATTAGTTGCTAATAACTCCTGGGTTCTTTGTGCCACTCGCGCTTCTAAATCGCTATTTAGCTGTTGTAGGGCGAGTTCTACCTGTTGGCGATCGCTAAGTGCAGCCTCCTGTTTGCTGATATCTTGAATTTGAGAAATAAAATACAGCGGGTTATCAGCATCATCTATTACTAAAGAAACACTCAGCAGTACCCAAACTAAATGACCAGATGAGTGAATGTATCGCTTTTTCATTTGATAAGTGCGAATTTCACCATTCAATATCTGCTGCACTAATTTTAAATCCGTATCGAGATCGTCAGGATAAGTGAGATCTTGAAAGGTCTTTTTTAGTAGTTCGCTCTCTTCGTAACCGAGAATTTCACACAGTGCGGGATTGACTTTTAGAAACTCTCCTTCTGGAGATATTATTGCTTTGCCTATGGCAGCATACTCGAATGCCGAGCGAAATCGTTCCTCGCTCTCTCGTAGTTTTTCGTTGGCAAGCTTTAACTGTGCTGGATTCGGTAAGGCTAGTGCTTTTGGCACAACAGGAACTAATACCAGTGCCGTGTACAAAGATACCGCTGCCGTAATTGCTTTAACCGTACCCGATAACCAGTAATCTGGATGCCAGATGGTCCACACTGCAAACAGATGAGTCGTACCGCAGGCGACAATAAAAGCACTAAATAACCAAAAAATTCCTGGATAGGGAATGTCTTTACGTTGCCTGACAAAATAAACCAGAGTAATGGGAATTGAATAATATGCCAGAGCAATTAAAGCATCGGAACTAAAGTGTAGTCCGACTAAACCTGGTTTCGAGAGATAACAATGACCGTGAGGAACATACTGAAAGATTGGAGAGAAAATAACCAAAACATTAATTATCCGATCGGGTATATGGCTCGATACTTTAATTGTAGATATTCATTTATCAAACTATAAATAAAAAGACCTGAGTAAGACACCCGCTTGACGTCAACGCCAGCCACCATATGCGAAGTACTTACCAGCACGGTTCAAATTTTTATAAAATAATACTTTATTAAGCGGTTTTATGCCATAAAAGATACAGAGATTCTCTTTTGATTTTAGATAAATTATCATTATCACTAATTAAAAGAGGTTTCGTCGTGCAAAAGCTAATTGCAGAACAGACAAAGGATTTTAAGGCAATTTTAAACAAAGTCTGCCAATTGAGCGAGTTTTCCTATGGTGAAATCTGGCTTTCTAATAATGAAAACGATTTTCTAGAACTTAGCTCTGATTATTACGTTGCAAGCGATCGCGATCGACTCGACTTAGAACTTTTTCGCGAATGTAGTAATGGATTCATTATGTCCCCAGGTGAAGGATTACCAGGGCGCGTTCTTCAAAGCCAGAAACCAGAATGGCTGCTAGATGTCTCGGTCGAATCTGAAAGTTCTTTTCTCAGGAATAAAATTGCTGGAATCTGTGGACTTAAAACAGGATTTGCAATTCCCGTAATGAAAGAGAAAAAAGTCTTGATGATTATGGCTTTCTTTTCGTGCGATCTTCGTCCCTATTCTTCTAGGTGTTTGGCAATGGCGATCGACTTAGCAATTAAACTTTCAGCTTCAAAAGCTAGCTTCAATGAGAATAAAATTATTCAGCTTCCTTAGATAGTTTCTTTTTAAATAACTCTTCAATACGTATATACGAACCAAAATTATCGTTTAAGTAGCTTCTCTATTGAAGCAAGAGTTAGTAATTACGGCAACAAACCAATCGATTCGCATATTTAAAGATCGATACGGGAATAAACGGCTATTTTTGCCTTATCTAACACTATAAGGTTCGGTTTTCTCTAACCAAAGTCTGAGGTTTTAATAGAGATTTATAGTTAACCTTTATACAGAAATAGTAAACTAAATAGTAGCGACAGCTTTAAATAGCTTCATAGTCGCGATCGAGGAGAAAAGAATTTACGTGGTAGATAATCAAAAGCAAACTTTAACCAACGCAGCAGGAATTCCCGTACCCAGCAATACAGTATCAAAATCCGTCGGTAAGCAAGGTCCTTTGCTTCTAGAAGACTATACTCTTTTAGAGAAAATGGCGCACTTCAACCGCGAACGTATTCCTGAGAGAGTAGTTCATGCAGTGGGATCTGGTGCTTACGGAACTTTTACAGTTACCAATGATATTACTAAATACACTAAAGCTAAATTATTCTCCGAAGTAGGTAAGCAAACTGAAATATTTGCCCGTTTTTCTACCGTAGCTAAATCAAAAGGCGGTTCGGATATCTATCGCGATCTGCGTGGTTTTTCCCTTAAGTTCTATACCGAAGACGGTAACTGGGACATGGTGGGTAACAATACCCCGATCTTTTTCATGCGCGACCCGATGAAGTTTATGGACTTTATCCGTTCGCAAAAAGAACACCCCAAAGAACACTGGCGACACGACCAAATGTGGTGGGATTTCTGGTCATTGACTCCTGAAAGTATCCATCAGGTATTATGGTTAATGGGCGATCGCGGTGCGCCAATGGGCTGGCGACACATGAACGGTTACGGTAGCCATACCTTTAGCTTGATAAACGAAGAAAACGAGCGGGTCTGGGTTAAATTCCACTTCATTACCGACCAGGGTAACAAGTTCTTCACCGACGAACAGTGGCGCGATATGCAGGGTGTAGAACCACGTTGGGCTGCTAAGGATTTGTATAAGGCGATCGACGATGGCGATTATCCTTCCTGGAAAATGAAAATTCAATTAATGACCGACGAACAGGCGCAAAACTTCCAGTGGAATCCTTTCGACCTAACCAAAATATGGCCACATGGTGATTTTCCTCTAATTGATGTCGGTGAGTTCGAGTTAAACCGCAACCCTGAAAACTATTTTGCGGAAGTAGAACAGGCAGCATTCTCTCCTGGTAACGTCGTTCCTGGCATCTCTTGGTCGCCAGATCGGATGTTGCAGGCGAGAATTATGTCTTACGCCGATGCTCATCGCTACCGTTTGGGAGTTAACTACGACAGTCTCCCTGTTAATAAACCCCATGCCACTAAAGCTAATACTCCCTACCGAGATGGCTTTATGCGTCATGACGATAATAATGGTTCGCGCATCAACTACAATCCTTCTCATGAAGGCTATCCTCAGCCAGACAAACGTGCCGAAGATCCTGCTTACCATGTCTCTGGTATGGCAGCGCGCATCGAATTAGATACTGAAGATCATTACGATCAGGCACGGATGTACTACGATATGTTGAACGATGACGAGAAGAAGCGTCTGTATCATAATATCGCTGGTAGCTTGGGCAAATGTAGCGAAGTAGTCATCAAAGATCAGATGCAGCTATTTCATAATGTTTATCCCGAACTAGCCCAGAAAGTTAAGCAAGAAATGGCTAATTCTGAACCACCAAAGCCAGAACCAAAACCCGCGACAGTATAAAAAAGGATAAGGAACGAAGGATGAGGGATGAGGAAAAGTCTACTTTCTTTATCCTTCGACCTCATAATTTATTCTTTATAATTCAGGCAATATGTCAGTTTTGTTATTGATCGTCGGCTTGGTTTTACTTGCCATGACATCTTTTGATGTTTTAGTCACCACCCTGACGTTACGGGGTGGTGGTTTTTTGACTAAGCGTCTTTCCTCTTGGATGTGGCACGGTGCAACCAAAATGCACCGTTATAAGACTAATCATCGTCTGCTAGCCTTTATAGGATTATTAATAGTCTTGGGCATGGCGTTGTTGTGGTACTTTATGACCTGGGTAGCCTGGTCATTAATTTTTAATTCTTTTCAAGATGCCATAATCAATTCTTCCGATAAAGAACCTGCAACTACTTGGGGCAGAATTTATTTTGCAGCATACACTCTTACTACATTAGGTCGTGGAGACTACTTACCTACTAGCACTGGCTGGCATCTATTGACGGGTTTGGCAGCAGCTAACGGCTTCTTTTTAGTTACTCTGTCTATTGCTTATCTGTTCCCCGTCATATCAGCAGCAATTCAAAAGCGATCGCTGGCAATTTATATCTCATCTTTGGGGGGAACAGGAGATACTATTTTAGCTAATGCCTGGAATGGCAAAGATTTTGGCAATTTAGACCAGCAGTTGATTACCCTTACTCCCCTAATACTGGCATTGAGCGAACAACATTTCGCCTATCCAGTTTTATACTATTTTCATACTAGAGAGCGATCGCGCTGTTTGCCTTTGAGTATTGCAGCCTTAGATGAAGCTATGACTCTATTACAGTATGCCGTCCCTGCCGAACATCGCCCCGATCCAGCCTCCTTAAATCCTGCCCGTCGCGCCTGTTCCGCATTTTTGAAAACTTTAAAATCTGACTATATCGAACCAGAAAACTACGAACCCAATTTAATTCCTCTAAAATTACTAGAAGAACATGGAATTCCCACAGTTGGCGATCGCGCTTTTAAGGAAAATACTAAGCATATTATCAAAAGACGCAAATTACTCTTAGCATTGGTTAGGAATGACGGTTGGAGTTGGGATGCAGTAGGTTCGAGTCTTACTACCAATAGAACTACCAGTTTGGATGATGAGACAATGATAGATAGCGTAATACTAAATTAATCAGTAATGGAATCAAATAACTGGATCGATATCTCTCTAACCATTCACCCAGGAATGCCCTACTGGCCCGATAATCCTGCGGTAAGCGTCGAACCAAGCCAGTGTTTGGCGCATGGGGATGTCTGCAATGTTTCTAAAATGACCATTGGAACTCATACAGGCACTCATGTAGACGGCATCAATCACTTTATCAAAGGAGGTATTGGTGTCGATAAAATGCCTCTAGATGCCGGAATTGGTAGAGCTAGAGTAATTGAAATTAAAGACCCTAAACAAATAAAGGTAGCTGAAATCGAACCTCATAATATTCAAGAGGGAGAAAGAATTTTATTTAAAACCCAAAACAGCGATCGCGCTTTAAAATCCGATAGCTTTGTCGAAGACTTCATCCATATCTCTACCGAGGCTGCAAATTATTTAGCAGAGAAAAAAGTCCGTACCGTCGGCGTTGACTATCTTTCTGTCGGAGGCTACGAAGGAAACGTCATTGAAGTGCATCATGCTCTATTAGGTTCTGGCATTTGGGCGATCGAAGGATTAGACTTATCTAAAGTCGAACCAGGAGAGTATGAGTTGATTTGTCTACCGATTAAGTTAAAAGATGGCGATGGCGGGTTGGCTAGAGCAATTTTGCGACCGATATCATAAAAGTAGGGTAGGGGCGATTCGCGTTTGCAAAGCACCTCCGAAGGAGAAGCGGAGGGCGTGTCGCCTGTGGTTTCCCAGGCTTTTATATCGCCCGTCCCGTACTAGGGTAGGGAATGTTATTTAATTATATTGATTATTTGAGCTGTTTATGCTAGAAATTAACTTATAAGTGCTGTATAAAAAAGCAGCAAATTGTTTAGGTAAATATAACTACCTTTTAAACTTCTCTTTACCTAAATAGAATATTCTGAAATCTTGAGAAAACGAACTAAAAAAATCTCTAGATTAAATGATTTCTAAAACTACAAAAAGATTCTGCCTAACAGCAGTTTCCACCTTATCTTTAGCATTAATTGTCCAAGGTATCGATCTAACTAACAATTCTCATATTTCCACTTCAGTTGCTAACGCACAGGATGCCAATCTACAGGCTAGCTTGTCTGGTGCTGGCGCATCTTTCCCTGCTCCTCTCTATCAACGTTGGTTCTCGGAATACAATCAGCAGAATCCTGGAGTTCAAATCAGCTATCAGTCTGTTGGTAGTGGTGCTGGTGTAGAGCAATATCTTCAGGGTACTGTAGATTTTGGTGCAACTGATGCACCTTTAACAGACGAAGAACGCGCTACTTTTGAATCGACTTACGGTCAAGCACCTATTCAAGTACCGATGACTGCTGGTAGCGTAGTATTTGCATATAATCTACCTGGAATAGATAGTTTAGAGCTGTCTCGCGAGGATTATTGCGGTATTGTCAACGGCGATATTACTACTTGGAACGATCCAGCGATCGCCGAAGCTAATCCTGGTGTAGATTTACCAGATATACCTATTTCTTGGATACACCGTTCTGACGGTAGTGGTACTACTTTCCTTTTCACTAACCACATTGCAACAGCTTGTCCTAACTGGACGGGTGGCGCAGCCAAAACTGTAGAATGGCCCGTAGGGATCGGTGCTAAAGGTAACGAAGGTATTGCTGCACAGGTAGTTCAAACCGAAGGCGGTATCGGCTACGTCGAATATGCCTATGCTAATGAAAACGGTATTTCCGCAGCAGCGATCGAAAACGCATCTGGTAACATCATCGCTCCTTCTCCCGATGCAGCTTCTTTAGTGTTTGAAGGCGAAACAATTCCTGAAGATTTTGCTTTGACTGTACCCGATCCTGCAAACCCAGAAGCTTATCCTATTGCTGGTTTAACTTGGTTGTTGCTATATCCTCAATACGACGATCCGAGTAAAGCTCGAGCTTTACAGGGTGTAATTGACTGGGCTTTAAATAGTGGTGACGAGTACGCTACACAATTAGGCTACATTCCTTTGCCAGCAGATGTAGAGCAGAGAGTAGTGCAAACTGTACGAGAAGAAGTTGTAGCTAACCAGTAAATTTATCAAAAAGCTTTTAGTTTTCAGTTATACAGGCACAGCAACTATATTTATACTCCCGTTATCTAAACAAGATGGCGGGAATTTTTTTTGAGGATCGATTTACAATTTACTCGAACATTTCTATTTAAAAAACTAAAAAATATTATTACGACAGTTATTTCTAGTAGACTAACAATGAATTAGCCTTTGTCAACTTCCCTGTCTAATGAAGATGCTGAAGATGTAATTAAGTTAGTTAAGAAAATAATAAAATGAGTATCTCGATTATAAATATTCGTCCAGCAACTGCTGAGGAGTGGGATACTACATGGCAACAATGTGATTATGCAACCTATTTTCATTCACGAGAATGGGCAGAAATATGGAATACTTATACTAAGGGAAAAATTTATCCTTTACCCAAGCTAGTGCTGTTCTCAGATAAAAAGAAAGCAATACTACCATTATCGGGCGAAAGAATTTTGAAAGGATTAGCGAAAACCTATTATCTTTCACCAGCAGGAACTTTTGGTGGTTGGATCTCTTTGGATAAACTCAATGAAGAACATTCAAGTTTATTAATTAATTATTTGTTTAACACATTCGACAACTTTGTTTGGCGAATCAATCCTTATAATAAACTTATATCTGAATCTGTAAAGATCGACGCAGAAAAAGACGAAACTTATGCGATCGATTTAAAAGTCGGGTTTGAAACTATTTACCAACAATGGAAAAAGGAAAAAAAATCTTTGGTAAGAAAGATCAAAAAAGCAGTAAAAGAAGGTGTCTGTATAGAAACTGCGTCAACATTGGATGACTGGCAAGACTATTATCAAGTTTATGAAGAATCCTTGAGTAGATGGGGCGAAAAAGCATCTTCTAAATATGAATGGCAACTGTTTAATGATATTTATCAACGCAATTCTCCTAATGTAAATCTCTGGTTAGCAACTTATCAAGAAAAAATAATTGCTGGAGCACTTTGTTTTTATGCCAAACAACATATCGTTTACTGGCATGGTGCTGCTTTGAGTGACTATTTTCATCTGCGACCCGTCAATCTCTTGATGTGTGAAATTATTAAACATAGTTGCGATCGCAGATATTCTTGGTTTGATTTCAATCCCAGTGGAGGACATGAAGGAGTAACAGCATTTAAAAAAAGTTTTGGAGCAGAAGCTCTGCCATGCCCTGTTGTAAATAATCAAGATTCAATGACTACTTTTTTAAAAATAGTAAGTTCTAAGTTTAGGTAACATGAATTATTAAATATTGCGAGGCTACCTCGCCCCGATAAAGTTCGTTTCGCCGTATGTCGGGGCTTACATCACGACTTCGTGAATCTCTAAACCGACAAGCAGTTTGACAGGATCTGTCAGAATTATAATAGAGATAACGCCACGAAGTATTTTAAACATGAATCAACAATCGACTCCTATAGCTGCTAAACATCCTCAAGAATTGGTAACTCATGGAGATAAAAGAATCGATAACTATTATTGGCTGCGTCAGCAGGATAATTCTGAAGTTATAGACTATTTGAAGGCTGAAAATAGCTATACAGAGGAACAGATGCAGCATACTCGAGAGTTGCAAGCATCTTTGTATGATGAAATACTGTCGCGCATCCAAGAAACCGATCTATCTGTTCCCTATCGGATCGAGGACTATTACTATTATTCTCGCACCGAAGAAGGACAGGCATATCCGATTTTCTGTCGTAAATATCAAAGCCTGGATGCAGCCGAAGAAATATTGTTAGATGAAAATGAACTGGCAAAAGATGAAGACTTTTTTAGTTTAGGAGTCGCATCAATTAGCCCCAATCAGCAAATTCTGGCTTATTCTACGGATACTACGGGAGCAGAACAATATACTCTGTTTTTTTTGGATTTAAAAACGCGATCGCTTTATTTAGAAACCATCGCTAACACCTATTATTCTTTTGCTTGGGGAAACGACGATCGAACTGTTTTTTACACCAAGGTAGATAGTGCTAATCGTCCTTATCAACTGTGGCGACACACTTTAGGAAATAATCCTGACGATGATGTTTTGGTATATCAAGAAGATAACGAGTCCTATTACTTAAGCGTCGGAAAAACTCGCTCTCGTGCCTATATTTTATTGGATTTGAGCAGTAAAATTACTTCGGAATTACATTATCTGGATGCTAATAATCCTGGTGGTGAATTTCAACCGTTTCAACCCCGCCAGACAGGAATAGAATATTCCATCGAACATCATAGCGATCGCTTTTATATCGTAACTAACGAATCCGCGATAAATTTTAAGTTGATGTCAACACCTGTCGAGCGCACCGATAAGAGTAACTGGCAAACCGTTATCCCTCATCGAGAAGACGTGATGTTAGAAGGGATTGATGCTTTTGCCGATTATTTAGTCATTTACGAACAACAGGAAGGATTACCTACAGCAAGAATTCAAACTTTAGCTACGGGAGAAATGACGCAGCTTTCTTTCCCCGAACCTACCTACTCATTTTATGGTGGAAATAATCCCGAATTTGAGACTACTAAGTTTCGTTTTGGCTATAGTTCTCTAACTACTCCAAGTTCTGTATTCGATTACGACCTTACAACAGGGGAAAGAGAATTAAAAAAAGAAACCGAAGTGTTAGGAGGATACGATCGCAGCCTGTATAAAAGCGAAAGATTAACCGCGATCGCCCCTAATGGTACAGAAGTTCCCATATCTTTAGTTTACAAACAGGGAATCGAGCGGGATGGTTCTAATCCTCTATGGCTTACTGGATACGGTTCTTATGGCTATTCCTATCCGATTGGTTTTTCTTCGATCCGCCTGAGTTTGTTAGATCGGGGAATGGTTTATGCGATCGCCCATATTCGTGGTGGGGAAGAAATGGGGCGCAAGTGGTATGAAGATGGTAAATTTCTTAAAAAGAAAAATACCTTTACCGATTTTATCGCCTGCGCCGAACATTTAATTGCCGAAAAATGGACGAATAGCGATCGTCTGGTAATCTCTGGCGGTAGCGCGGGGGGTTTACTTATGGGTGCGGTAGTTAATGAACGTCCCGATTTATTTAAAGTTGTTGTGGCTGATGTTCCTTTTGTAGATGTACTTACCACTATTTTAGATACATCTTTGCCCTTAACAGTTTTAGAGTGGGAAGAATGGGGCAATCCTAACGAGGCGCAGTACTACGAATATATCAAGTCCTATTCCCCTTACGATAACGTCACGGCTAAAGAATACCCCGCTATGTTGATTACCGCAGGTTTAAATGACTCGCGGGTTAAATATTGGGAACCTGCCAAATGGACGGCAAAATTACGAGAACTAAAAACCGATGATAATTTATTGCTGCTTAAAACTAACATGAGTGCGGGACACGGTGGCGCATCGGGACGCTATGAATATCTCCAAGAAATTGCTTTCGAGTATGCTTTTGTTTTAGATCGATTAAACTTGGCAGATAAATAAAGCCAGCTACAACGCGATTACGCGGAGCGTACCCTGACGGAACGCTCTGGCTGCTGAACGATACAAATGAAGTAATGGGGAGATAGGGAGATGGGGTGACTGATTAATAAGTAATAAATACCCAGAGGGCATTTCTATAATAAGTAATATTGACTGCGACATTACGACTGTTGAAGTGTACCCTGTTTACTGTTTACTGTTTACTGTTCACTGTTCACTGTCCCCAAGTTCCCTTAAGGTAGCAAACCCCTATTCAGGGGCAAAGGCATTTAGTATTTCATATATAGCAATCCCAGGTCATTCATGAAAATATTTTTTTAATAAACCACAGAGGCACAGAGGACACAGAGGTCAGCCATTCCCCGCCTTGAGAAGGCGGGGCTTGACAGCCTGGAGGCTGTCGCCGTTGCGAAGCAACGTCGGTGCGCAGAGAGCGCACGACCGCATTCCGCGGTCAGAAAGAAGAGAGTTTTTGACCACTCATCCCCGATTGCTATAGTAACTAATAACTAATAACCAAAAACTAAAAAAAGACGCAGCTATAAATAACTACGTCGTCAAATTAAATTATGAATTATACACTGGTTTATTTACAGAGATAGTGTTGTTCGCTTAACCACCAACAACGCCCAATGCACCAGCAACACCAGCAGCGATCGCCGAAACCAAAGCGGTAGCAAACAACCACCAGGAAGCAGCAGCAGCAGCTTTACGGGTTTCTTCTACCTGCATAGCAGCCTGTCTCTTAGCTGATTCTATACGCATGGCAGCTTCGTTTTGGATGCGTTCGGCACGCTGTAAGGCGCGATCGCGTGTTCTTTCGATTTGAGAGATAATGCGGTTAGCATCTGCCTCGGAAACATCTCGACGAGAACTCATCACCGCTATCAAAGTATCGCGGTCTACGCTTGAAAAGCGATCTTTTAAAGCCCCAAAACCAGCTTGAGGATCGTCAAACAGAACGTTGATATCGCGTTTGATACCTGCATAAGCTAGTTCGGGACGATCTAAGCCATCGAGATACGCCTTAACTTTTGCCAGCACGCCGTCAATGGCAGATTTAACGGCATCCTGAACCTTTTGTACTTGAGACATGGCGTTGTCTCTAACCGCTAGGATCTGGTCTGCAACTTTGTTAACGTCTTCTTCTGCAATATCTCCTCTTTGAGTTAGTAGGGCGACCAAAGTAGAGCGATCGAAGTGCGATAGTCTTTCCATCAAACTTTCCGCACCAGCGCGAGGATCGTTAAGCAGTAATTCTACATCACGCTTAATACCGCTAGGACTTAATTCTGCCTTATCGGTAGAGCGTAAATAATCGGCGACTGAGCCTTGGAAGTCTTTGACCGCTTTTTGAGTGCGAATAGCTGCACGACGGGGTGTTTTGGCTATTTTACGTAGCGTAGACTGTACATCATTAATTATGTTGTTGACATCTTCTTCGCTTAAGTCCTGGCGTTGCGCCAATAGCTGTACCAAGGTATCGCGATCCATTGATGCTAGACGTTGACGAATCGCTTTAGAACCCATTTTAGGATCGTTAAATAGTAAGCCCAAATCCCGTTCGATCCCTTTTGGATTGAGTTCTGGCTTACCTGTTTGGCGAAGATAATCTGAAATAGCTGTAGTCGCTTGGTCGTATTGCTCTTGCGCCTTGGCGGTTAACTGTCGGGGTGCTGTTGTCACCTTCATCCAGATTCCTTCAACGCTATCTAGGATATCTTCAACCTGTTCTTCACTAAATTCCTGACGTTGAGCCAGTAGCTGAGTTAAACTGTCGCGATCGAAGTTTGATAGTCTAGCTTTTAATGCCGAACTTCCCGCAGAAGGATCGTTCAACATTAGCTGTAATTCGCGCTTGATACCTTCAGGATTGAGTTCACCTCTACCAGTATCTCTAAGGTAAGACTGCACCTGCAACCACTGTCTGTCTGCCACCGCTTGAGCCTGACCTAAGTTTTTATTAGAGTCTTCTAAAACGCGATCGCGGGCTAGTTCTAACTCTCCTGCAATGGCAGAAATTTCGACTGCATTCATGTCTTGCCGTAACTCTAGCATTCTTTCTAGAGTAGGACGGTCTAAAACTGCTAGACGAGTAGTTAGCTCTTCGTAGCTAGCATCAAAGTCTTCTAATATTGGCTTGAATTCAATTTGAATTTTTTCGGGAGTAAAGTTTTCTCTAGAAGTAGTAGTTAAATAATGCTCTACTTCCGACATTAGTTCGATACTCTTTTCTCTAGCGTGCGCTGCCTCTGCCGTTGCTATTACTTCGAGGCGAATTGCCTCCAAAATATTAGCAATACTCCGGATTTGAGTTTGAGATAGCAGACCTTTTTGTCTTAAAATCTCGACAAAATAAGAACGGTT
Organism: Waterburya sp.; assembly: GCA_965214815.1. GTDB lineage: Bacteria > Cyanobacteriota > Cyanobacteriia > Cyanobacteriales > Xenococcaceae > Waterburya. Next base: position 2,878,871 of record CBDCCL010000002.1, on the reverse strand, counting down.
AATCTGTCTGAGTTCATTAGCTACAGCTAAAGGATCGGCTGCGGGATCGTAAATTAAATTACGAAACTCGCGATCTAGATTCTCTTTTAGCTGCCAAGGATAGGCATGGTCGAGGTAGTATCTAATATCCTTTTTAACTGTAGTCTCAGGCTCATTTTTTATTCCTACCTGAGATGCTACTTTGTTAGTCTGTTCGCCAATCTGTCCCTGAAGACTGTTAAACTGTTTGACAATCTTATCGACATCGAGATCGGATAGATCGGTTCTACCCATAACCAAATTAGCCAGAGTGCTAGCACCGAAAGAGGTTGCAGCTCTCATTATCGGATTACTAGATTGCGACGAGCTACGATTGTTGCCAATCTCTTTGATTAAATCGTCTATTTTGCTTCCTAAATCAGTTCCTACCAACTGTTCTCTAGTAGCTGTTTTTACGTAGTCAGAGAATTTGCCAATCGGATCGCTAGAAGGCTTTAACTTTCTAGCAGTTTTATTCCAAACAGAATCTAATTTATCAGCAATACGCTCGGCATCCTGCTTGGAAATATCAGAGCGATCGCTTATCAACTGAATAAAGGTATTGCGGTCTACGCTACTGAGACTGTCCGCATCGGCAATTTTATGAAGATTTTCATCATCTAATAATCGCTCAAAATCCTGGGCAATCTTATTAATATCTAGTCCTGCGGGTTTTACAGACTGTAAAAAGTCTTCTACATTCTCGCGCATCGATGTTGGATCGATCGCCATACCCAATTCTTTTCTTACCGCAGCAGCAGCAGCTTCTGCCGTATTCACTACCTGCTTACTAGCTGCACCCGCACCAATCGCAGACGTAGCTGTACCTAAGATCGACTGAATCCCTGAAGTTGCGGTATTCACTACCGAACCTAACAAAGAACCGAGCGCACTAGAGCTAAAAGCTACCATCAAAGTAAAGAAGGTTGCCCAAATAACCAACCCGACAATTATTCCTGATAGAGGTGCGACGAATAAGCCTAATTTTACAGCTAAAAAACTAGCGATAAATAAAGCTAAAGAAACACTAATTAAAGTAGCCAGACCAACTGCCGTTCCTATTTTTTTGATCGTCGTACCTAGACTATCTGAATCGTTATGGTCGTGACTCGAACTAGAACTGCTGCTAGAACCGCCCGCCATAGAAATTCCAGCAGCAATCCCTAAATTGGTAAACAGTAGCTGAAAAGCGAAAGCTAATACTACTCCTGCTACTAACGCTGCAAAAAACTGAGGTCCATTGAACACAAAAGAAGCATCTTGTACTGCTTCTAAATCTCTTTCTCTTTCAAGTATTACTCCTGCTTGTCCGAATAGCACCAATCCGTTATAAAACACAATTCTTTTTCCTTTTAATAGTTAATCTTTATGAAGCTGTAGAAAGCTTTACATTTCGGTAAAATCTTACTCCAGCGAACTAAATAAAGACAATGAATTTTTGAATAATCGCCACAAAAGCACATTTTCAGTTTCTCATCAGGTTAATTGATATCTTATAGGCGATCGTCTTCCTTTAGATAGGGAATTTCTTCTTAAAAGATAAAAACCAGAAAGTCAACACCTTTAAGATATAAATTTTTGTCTTTATATAATAATAATTGTATTAAATTTAATAGCATTCAATACTATCTTCGTGACGATTTTATAGATACATTACTAATTATTACTTTTGGCTGATTAATTAATAGTAAATAATATACTAATATTTAGTAACAATCATTACAGACAAGAACAGGAAAAATCAATTATGAGTACTGAAGATAGAGCAAAGGCTACTGGTAAAAATATTGAAGGTAAAGCTCAAGAAGCTTTAGGTAAAGTTACTGGTGACAAAGGGGATCAAGCAGAAGGTAAAGCAAAACAAGGCGAAGCCTCTGCAAGACACGCAGCAGAAGATACCAAGGATGCAGCCAAAGATGCTATTGACTAATTAATAGCTATATTCCAATTTGTAGAGAAGGGAATGGATATTTGCCTTCTCTCTTATTTGTAAAGAAATATTATATTCAGTAACCAAAACAGGAGCTTTATTTATGGCAATAACTTTTAACAAGATTCGTCGTCTTATTATCACTACGCTGTTAGTTTTAGTTGTCTCAACTACTACAGCCTGTTCTTCTAGTCCTACAGCTACTATTCCTAGCCCTACATTAGATAGAACAGAAGCATATACTCAACTCGAACGTGGAGATAGCCTTTCGGGGCAAAAATTCGGTGATTGGGTAGTTAGCACCAGCCAAGGCTTGATTAAAGATGCCTATGTTAGAGACAATAATAAGTTAGGTGTAGTAATTGCTGAAAGAGTTAATCCGTCAGAAGTTAAAACTCTAGCTAAATCTTTAACTATGGGATTTCACAAGAATTTCCCCAACCAAGACTTGACTATTTTGATGTACGCACCAGACAAAGAAAGAATCTTGACTGCGAAATACGACGTGCAGTCTAACAACATCGAATATCAAGCATAAGTAAAGCCACCAGGCAATTTACCAAATAGGAATTAGTGAAATACTAAAAACCTATAAATAAAAATCAATTAGAATTCAGGAGTAAGATTATGTCCAGCAGCGACAGATATAAAAAACAAGTAATGAACGACCTTGCAGGTGGTAACGTCGAGTCTCTCGGCAATACTCCAGCAAATACAAATAATGATTACGACAACTTTGACGATTTTGCCAATCGTTCTAGCAGAGAAGAAAGACACGGTTTGTTCCGCAATGCTTTCCATCATGATAATGTTCCACCGCAACAAATGGAACCCGAACTACAGCAGGCGATCGCTAAAATTAAACCTAACGAGCGAGATGATGTAGCTAAAGAGTTTTTCAAACGTCTTGATGATAGAGGATTGAGCAAGAAAGATTTAGAACAACAGCTAGGTTTATCCACTCATCATGCTAGTCGGATGAATGCTGATGATGTTAGTAAGCTAGCTAGCTTTACCTATCATTCCCACCCCGATATCTTTCAAGAAGTAATGGCAGATCAGCCTGCTTTACTCAAATTTATTAGTAATCCTTTGGTTGGTGCAGCCTTAGGTGCAGTCGCGTCCAAGTGGTTACGTCGTTAATAGTTTAATTCGAGCAAAATTGATTTTTGGGTGTTTAGTTACATAAAAAAAGCTAAACACCTCTTTTATGAAATTTCTATAGCCGACTGGTCTAATATAGAATGAAACGTACAGAAAAACGCGATGAGTTAATTCAGGTTGGCAAAGAAATTATTGTCCGACAAGGCTTTAAGTCTACCGGGCTTAATGACATATTAACTACCGCTAATATACCTAAGGGTTCGTTTTATTATTATTTTGATAGTAAAGAAGATTTTGGATTAGCTATCGTTGATGATTTTGCTAAAGAGTATCGTCAGCGACTAGAAACCATATTAGGCGATCGCGCCTATGCGCCTCTTACAAGATTGCGTAACTACTTTGAATTAAAAATTGCCGATATGGAAGCCTCTCGATGTACAGACGGCTGTTTGATTGGTAATTTAGCTCAAGAATTATCTTCACAAAACGAGCTGTTTCGCGATCGCCTTAACCTAGTTTTTGCCGAATGGGAACAGTATTTTGTTCGCTGTCTGCAAGCAGCTTACGAAGCAGGTGAAATATCGAGCGATCGCCATAGCGATCTCGCTAAATTTATTTTATCGAGTTGGGAAGGAGCAATTTTACAGGCTAAGGTAACGAAGTCTGTATTGCCGATGCAAACTTTCGTTGATGTCTTATTTACTCAGATTTTGATTAAATCTGCCTCTAGTTAGATTCATAGTGTTGGTTTTGTCTCTAATATTTATTTGTAACTAGACGACTGGTCTACTATTAATAAAAGAACATTTCAATTTTATTAAGTAGATCTAACGAAGTTAGAGGAAGCCCCACGCTAAAAGCACGGGGTCTCTCTAACCGCGGAATGCGGTCAGCTACAAGCCCCGCCTTTTCAAGGCGGGGAATGGCTGACCTACTCAACAATTCAGCAATTTTAAACCAAAAATAAATTAATCATTATGTCTGAGATCGAAAAGGTAGTAATTATTACAGGAGCAAGTAGTGGACTCGGCGAAGCTACGGCGCGTCGATTGGCTCACAAGGGAGCTAAATTAATGCTGGCTGCTAGAAGAGAAGACCGCCTCAAAGAATTAGTTTCAGATCTCGAAAAAGAAGGTGGTACGGCTAAATATCAGGTAACTGACGTTACCGACCGCCAATCTGTAGAAGCCTTAGCAAAGGCAACCAAACAGGCTTACGATCGCATCGATGTTTTAGTAAACAATGCTGGTTTGATGCCTCTATCACCCCTAGCAGCAACTAAGGTAGACGAGTGGGAAACCATGGTAGACGTGAACATTAAAGGCGTACTGTACAATATTGCTGCGGTCATGCCGATTATGCTGCAACAAGAATTTGGTCATATAATCAATCTTTCTTCAGTAGCAGGACACAAAGTATTTCCTGGAGGAACAGTTTATTGCGCTACCAAGTTCGCGGTCAAGGCAATATCTGAAGGAATCAGACTCGAATCCGACGGCAAAATCCGCTCGACCAATATATCTCCAGGTGCGGTAGATACCGAATTAACTAATACTATCTCCCACGACGAGACAGCTAAAAACGTTAACGAACTTTATGGAGTAGCCATAGATGCTGATGCGATCGCCCGCGCCATTACTTATGCGATCGAACAGCCAGAGGATGTAGACGTGAACGAGATGATTATCCGCCCTACCAAACAAGAACTATAGGCACGTGCTTAATCTTTCAAACATTTGTCGAATGTGAGGTATAGAGATCTAAGCGATCTAAAGATAATAGATTCTCTAGCCTCACTTTTTTTATAAAAATAATTAGAAAACGAGCCAGACAAACACAGTCAAGGAAATTTTTGAGATAGTATTCGTATCTTTAATTAAAGCAACGATGTATACCTTTTTTCTCATCGCAGCTATTCTAGCTGGGGCTGCTTTTGCCGTTCAGCCTGGAATCAATAGTATAGTAGCTAGCTATCTTGGCAATCCCTTTCTTACCGCGGAATGCGGTCAACGCAGGCACCGTCGTTTTACGGCGGTGTAACGTTGACTTCCTCGCTCTCATTTGCAGTTGGTTTCATCTTACTTATTGGTATTACCTTTGTCCTGCAAGTTCCTTTGCCACCCCCCGCCAAACTTGCAGCTTTACCTTGGTGGCTGTGGATTGCCAGTGGTGCGATCGGAGCTTCGGTAGTCACGATCGCTTTAGTGGTAGCACCGCAAATTGGTGCAGCAACGTGGATTTCATTCTTTATTGCTGGTCAATTGCTACTGTCAATCGCCTTAGACCACTTTGGTTGGCTGGGTTTTGAAGTGCATCCAATCAATTTCATGCGTTCTATTGGAGCATTTCTGCTAGTTGTCGGCGTTACCCTAATTGCCCGCTTTTAATAAGCATAATTCTGTGACCGCGGAATGCGGTCAACGCAGGCACCGTCGTTTTACGGCGGTGTAACGTTGACAAATTGCCTAAAGACTAATCCAAGTTAATTATTCTTATTACTAATGCGATCGCTTTTGAGGCAAAATCTTCCCCCATAATAGTGTAAAAACAATTTTTTGTATATGATGAAGCATAATATTTCTTCAATACATAGACCGAAACTCGATCGACGATTAAATCAAAAGGGAATATTTTTAGTCCGTTGTGTTCCTACTGGAGATACTTATATTGGCAGTACAAATAGAAGCTTTAGAATTCATTGGAAAGAATTTAGAAAGCAAATGAGAAACTTCCATAATCGAAGGATATCTAAACGAATTAGAGACTTGTGGCAAGCTTACGGAGATGAAGGTTTTGAGTTTGAAATTATAGAAGTTACAGAGCCGACACCAGAAAAAAAACGTCACTATATTGACTTATATCGTCCTTCTTTAAATCATTAATTTTTAAGCGATTTCACTGAACGATTAAAACTGGAGCGTGAATTAATTCTCAGATGGCAATCACCATTTAATAAAGAAAATTAGAGTAAATATGGCAAGCCGTTTGGTCAGATTTAATATAAAAACAGGTATTGTTATCCAACTCAAAATATGAAGTTACAGAAAGTTTTACCTCCTGTTTGGTTTTTACTATCAATTATCTTGATGGCTGGACTGCATTTCTGGCTACCCATCCAGCAGCTATTTTTCCCGCCCATTACTTATTTAGGCATAGTAGCGATCGCAGTGGGAATAATTGTGCTTCTGTTCTGTGCCTATTTGTTTCGTCAAAAGAATACGGTGATTGTCCCGTTTCAAGAATCGAGTTATTTAATTAGAGAAAGCATCTTTAACTACAGCAGAAATCCTATTTATTTGGGCATGATAATTACTTTAATGGGGGTGTGGCTTTATTTGGGCAGCCTAACCCCCGTGTTTATTGTTCCTGTCTTTGCTTGGCTTATCCAAAAATTGTTTATCAAAGAAGAAGAACGAATGCTCGAAGCTAAATTTGGTCAGGAGTATCGAGAATACAAAGCCACAGTCAGACGTTGGGTTTAAAAATGACACAAACAAATCAGGATCTAAAGACTAAACTATTTATTAAACAGTTAGAGGTTATTAACCCTATTTCCTAGCCACTATCATCTAAATAATTCCCCTATGCGTGATTAGTGATTGACAACTAATCTCTAATAACTATTCGCGAAACTTTTCCTTTAACTCCAGATCGCATAATTATTCTGACTCATCATCAGTTATTTCTTCTGCTATATGATGCTGGAAAGAGATTCGACCATCAAATTGAATATCTTCTCGCGCAACGCTATCTTCATTCTCAAATGGGATTAAAGCCGTTCTCTGACTCTCTCCTTCTACAAAAGGAATCACAATATTTAATTTTTGTAGTTTCTCAATCGCATCTTCAAAGAAGTAACCGATGTTCTCTACGCAAGTTGTATCCTCATCTGCTCTAACGATAAAGTAATAACCACTTTTAACATCCTTATTTTGGCTAAAATAAGCACTAATAGCTTCAGTAATTGTCTTGTTGATGCTGTTATCGTTGTCATTGTCACTGATAAAAGCATCGCTAATTAGTCTTCTCTGATAAGAGCCATTGGACTGAAGCTTTAGGTAGATAATTACTGAGCCATCTACATTTGCAAGTGTAAATTGTTGCTGTGATTTAGTCTGCGTCATTGGAGCGATTTCTTAAATTTTGATTTTGATTGGAACGAAAATGTGTGACAAAAAAAATGCCTAATATTTATTCTAAACTGGGACTAGTTCAATATGTCCTGTAAAAATCTATTAAATTAATTTTTGTCAGGTCATTTTTAGGCTACAGTCAATACTGCTAAACATTAATCAAAACAAAGGAAAACAAAATATGAGTACGGGTACAGTCAAATTTTTTAACCACGAAAAGGGCTTTGGTTTCATTCTTCAAGATGACGGGGGAGACGATCTATTTGTTCATGCCTCGGAGATTCAAGGTAGTGATGTAAGCCTTACAGATAATCAAAAGGTAAAATATGAGGTTGGTCAAGGAAGAAAAGGTCCATGTGCAACTAACGTTGTTCCTATGTAACCATATTTCTCAAAACAGTCTTCTCGACAATATAAAATAAAATACTTTAAATCTTTCCAAACGATTTAAAGTTATAGAACTTATATACTATATATTCACTTATTTAGTATATAAGTTCTTAATTAATGTGGCAATGCAGGCTGCGTACGGAGTTAATCCCGAAGGTGAATTAATAACTATTGAAGAAGTAACTTCGGGAAAGACTAAAGATAGGTGTTACAAGTAGAACTATAAGCGATCGCTTACCAGAGATAGAGCAAGACTTACAGCAACACTATTGTAATATAAGCATTAATGTACTCCGAACGTGGCAGCATAGAGTTAAGTCTGAACCACTCTCTACGCTGATAATTCCTTCTACCCCTTTGTTATAGCCTAACGGTGCAAAAGATCGATCGCTCTCATCTAAAACCATTTCCGAAACATCATCATAATAGACTTGTTGGGAAATAAGAGAGAATAGAGGAAAAGAGATTGTAACTCAAGGACTTAAAGTATCTTGTCTCGATCGAATCACGGCTGTTACCAAATATTCGTATTTTAGGCAAGATTTTTTCAAAAATGTTATCATTTAAACATGAAAAAACTAAATATTTCTAATACCGTCGCGATCGAGAAAGATCGAATTACAGCGGATTGTATTAGTTATAAAAGTGTATTAATTTCTGCTAAACTTGAAGATTTTCTAGATCGCGAGGAAGAATTAGATGAAGAATAAAGTGCTGTTTGATACGAAAATTCAAGCATTTAATATTAAGCCAGGCGACCGCATTATTGCCTATTTTAAAAATAAAATGCAGATCTGCAAGGTAAAATCAATCTCTAATAGCGATCTAACCAACATAACGCTACTAGTATTTCCTGGCGAACATTATCGCCATTCAAGCTCGGGTACTATTCAGTTTAAGCCTGAAGCTTTAGTGGATTTAGTTAACTAAAATTTTTACTTCTAAAACGAATCGTTTCGCGATCGCCTCGTTCGGGTATTTGCTGAATGGGAACAGTATTTTGTCAAATGCCTCGAAGCAGCCTACGAAGCTGGAGAAATTAAGAGCGATCGCCTCAATTGGGAATTTAGCTAAGTTTATTTTGTCTGGTTGGGAAAAAACTATCTTATAATCTAAATTTTGTTCGACCGAGTTATGAATATCTCTATCTCTGGCTAGATTTACTCTTGTCGTTTAAATCGCTAGTATCAATTTATTATAGCTAGACGACTGGTCTACTACAGTTTAAGAATTAATCTGGCAAAAAACAACTTAGAGAAACTAAACATTGTAAAAGCCTGATGTTAGCAACACAAGATGCAGCGGTTTAGCCGACCAGAAAATAAATAATCCTGGCGCACTTTTAGACCAGACCCCAGAAACAAACTAACAATTATAGAAGAACTAAATAAATCAACCTAATCTAGATAAACTATGCCTAAGATAATTTTCTACGGTACGCCTCAAAGTACCTATGTCCGTACTGTCCGATTACTATTAGCCGAAGCCAAAATCGATTACAATCTCAAAAATATTGGCATCTTCAACGGCGACAACGAAACCAAGGAGTATTTAGCTAAAAATCCCTTTGGTAAAGTACCTACAGTCCAAATAGACGGCATTGAGATTTACGAAACAGCAGCCATCACCTACTACATCAACGAAGGAATAGCGGGTGGTAAATTTGCACCCCCAGACCTGTTGTTGCAAACTAGAATGCGTCAGATTATGGCGATTATCGATAATTATCTTTATGGTGCTGCGGTCGGTACTATCGTAATTCAGCGTTTAATCGTACCCGAACAGGGAGGGGATACGGACGAACAAAAGGTAGAAGATGCAGTCGCTCCCACAATTAAAGCACTAAAGGCAATTGAAGATTTATTTGTGGGCGATCCTTTTTTAGTTGGCAGCATGATTAGCATTGCCGACTTTTACCTGATTCCGATTTTTGTTTACCTAGAACAAACTCCAGAATTTGAAGCAGTTACATCTCATACTCCCAAGCTAAGAAAATGGTGGGATGAGGTCAAGATTCTTAATAGCGTCAAGGAAATTTGTGCATAGAACAGACAAATGGAATTAAGACTCAAAGATTTAGAAATTACTAGTCCTGGGTTTTCGCCTTTAGAGGTTATACCTAGAAAATATACCAGTGATGGGGAAAACGTTTCACCTATTTTACAGTGGGACAAAATACCGCCTGAAACCAAACAGTTAGCATTAATCTGTCACGATCCCGATGCACCCTTACCGTTTGGGTTTACTCACTGGACTATTTATAATATTCCGCCCGATGTCAAGGCGATCGCTGAAGGTGAAGGCAATAAATATACTGAAGGCTTAAATACTTCTGGTAGTAACGGCTATACTGGCCCTGCACCTCCAGAAGGTCACGGCGTACATCACTACTATTTCTGGCTTTATGCACTCGATCGCGCTTTAGATCTTAAGGCTGGTTTGAGTAGAAAAGAATTATTAGAGGCGATCTCCGACTATGTAATAGCACAGGCTAGATTAGTCGGTACTTACCAGCGTTAAAGCAGCAAATTTATTTATCGATCATTAACTATGACCCAAACTAACGTTCCCCATCTCCTCAGTTCTTTCAATTTAAAAGACCTATCGCTAAAAAACCGTGTGGTAATGGCTCCTTTGACTCGCTCTCGTGCAGGAGAAGAAAGAATGCCCAACGCTTTGATGGCAGAATACTATGCTCAACGAGCAGGTGCGGGTTTAATTATTACCGAAGCTACTACCATCTCCACAGGGGCAAATGGCTGGCTACATACTCCTGGTATCTATACAGCAGAACAAACCGAGGCTTGGAAACAGGTAGTTGATGCGGTACACGCCAAGGGTACGCCTATTTTTTTGCAGCTATGGCATACAGGTAGGGCATCTCACAGCAGCTTTCACGAAAATGATGGATTACCCGTTGCACCTTCGGCGATCGATCTCCAAGGGGAGGACATTCATACCCCGAATGGCAAACAGCCTCGCCAAACTCCTAGAGCTTTAGATACCGAAGAAATTCCGCAAATAGTTGAAGATTACCGTACCGCAGCAGCTAATGCTAAAAAAGCTGGTTTTGATGGCGTAGAAATTCACGCTGCTAACGGCTACCTTATCGATGAATTTTTGCAGACAAAAACTAATCATCGCAACGATAAATATGGTGGAAGCGTAGAAAATCGCTATCGTTTTTTGAAAGAAGTTGTCGAAGCTATTTTAACCGTATGGGATGCGGGACGAATAGGAGTTAGACTTTCTCCTAACGGGGTTTACAATGATATGGGTTCGCCAGACTTTCGCGAAACTTTTACTTACGTAGTGCAGCAGTTAAACAGCTATAACTTAGGATACCTGCACGTATTAGATGGTTTGGCTTTTGGTTTTCACGAACTAGGCGAGCCAATGACTCTAGCTGAATTGAGAAAAATATATGATGGTACTTTAATGGGTAACTGCGGTTACGATCGCAACGATGCGGAAAAGGCGATCGCTTCTGGTGATGCAGATTTAATTGCTTTTGGCAGATCGATTATCAGTAATCCCGATCTGGTCGAGCGTTTTGCTCATAACTGGCAACTCAATCCTGATGCGGATGTATCTGTCTGGTATTCCTTTGAGGCGGTCGGCTATACAGATTTTCCTACCTATCAAGAATCTAAAGCAGTTAAAGCCTAAATCGAGTATTTTTTGTCAACTGGATATAAACAACAGTAGCAAGTAAAAACAAACTACATCTTAATTGAACCAATACAAGGGTATTAGACATTAATGTTTAATACTTTTTTTTCTGTAAATTTGTAATTAGACTCAACGAACTCCAGCAGTAGTCTCGTGCGAGCGAAAAGTTTCATTAACCACACTATAGACAGTGCCAGTAACTCTGGTGGTAGTGTCTTCAATCAAAGTCCCGTTGAGGGAAGAACCAGAGCGGTGTATGGTCAAACCGTTGACTCCATGAGCTTCGGCATAATTATCATCATCCGAAGCAATATTTGATAAGTTAAGTGTAGAATTACCGTTAACAAACTGCTGCTGAAAACCATTTGGTGTAGTGGAAGAACTAGCATTGGCTACATTACCATCAAAAGATATCTTTTCCGAGTAACTATCATAATGCTCGGTTCGATTCGAGTTAGTAACCGTATCGATGTTTAATGAAGTTTCTGTACGGCTGGTTCGATGAACGGTTTGATTACGAACAAAAGTCTCTCCTGCTAGAGCAGGAGATGCGAAGATAGAAGCCAAAATTGCTAAACCAACGGCTTGTTTCATATATTTATACTCCTAATATTTTTTATTAATGCTTTAAGGCTAATTCCAACTACAGATAATTAATCAGCCTGTATCCTGGGGACAGAAAGCTCGACCAAAACATCGTCCTGAAACTCTAAAGTAAGGTTGCGATAAGGATCGACAATTCTTTCTTTACCAAAACGATTGGAAACGATACGTGCATCAACATCATTCCACTGATAAACCTTAGTTTCGATCGCTTTTCCAGCTACGTTAACTCGATCTTGATAAATTAAAATTCCTTGCCAACCGATAATCGAGCTGACTTCTTCATAAGTCATACCAGTCGAGATCGAGCTGTATTGAGATTGAATCTCTTGCAGATTAGGATCTTTAATTAAATCACTCTCGATAATAACCTCAAGATCGGACAAATTACTGTTACTATGACCGATACCCGATGGCATTGCAGATATTGGATCGTTAAAATAGCGATCGCTTTGGATTACTAGAATCCAAACCAGTAGTATTATTAAAACAAAAACAAAACGTCTTATCATCATCGATCTTCTAATAGGAAAAGGGCAGGTATTTCTGCCCGATAATACTCGAATTAACTTTTATAATTAGCAATAGTAATTGGTACGATTTTTATCTCACACCACCAGAAGTTTCGTGATAGTTAGATTTAGTGGTAGCGTTAGTTACGATCGTGCCATCAACAGTGGTGTGATTAGTTTCATGAAACTTACCTAAGAGTAATGAGCCTGCAGTATGTTCTGAGTAGTCGTCATAGCTAACTGTTTGAGGTTTTGACCACTTACCAGAGACATTTACGTCGCCATCGACGTATTCTTTGTAAGCAAAAGAACCATAGGCTTCATCTCTAGTAGAGTTAGTTACAGAATTAAGATTTAGGTTAGTTTTGGTGTGACTTGTAGTGTCGCTCCACTCGTTGCGGACGTAAGTTTCACCAGCCATTGCCGGAGCAGCGATAACCGAAGCAATGATAGCTAAACCTAAGACTTTGATATTTTTCATGATTTTAGTTATCCTAATAATAATATTGTTGTTAGACTCAGCTTCAGATTCATTTTCGCGATCGAAGCTGATTTAGTTTTGAGTAAAAATTGTTGAGTTGAGAAGACTAGAACTATCTCACACCACCAGAAGTTTCGTGATAGTTAGACTTAGTGGTAGCGTTAGTTACGATCGTGCCATCAACAGTGGTGTGATTAGTTTCATGAAACTTACCTAAGAGTAACGAGCCTGCAGTATGTTCTGAGTAGTCGTCATAGCTAACTGTTTGAGGTTTTGACCACTTACCAGAGACATTTACGTCGCCATCAACGTATTCTTTGTAAGCAAAAGAACCATAGGCTTCATCTCTAGTAGAGTTAGTTACAGAATTAAGATTTAGGTTAGTTTTGGTGTGACTTGTAGTGTCGCTCCACTCGTTGCGGACGTAAGTTTCACCAGCCATTGCCGGAGCAGCGATAACCGAAGCAATGATAGCTAAACCTAAGACTTTGATATTTTTCATGATTTTAATTTTCTTGATAGTAGTTATTATTTTCAGAATTATCATCCCGCAAACTCAAGGGTTTTATGTCCTTTAGTTCGTTCTTATCACTATCTTTCGGTGATTGAAGAAGTGTTTGAGGTTGTAACGTCGAGTTATTGGGTTGATTGGGTTGGTTGGGAACTAAAGATACGCCCTCACAGACTTCCGATAGAGTGGGAAACTTTTCAGGACTCAAGTTGATTCCTGCACCTAATAGTTCGGCACAAGAACGAGCATTGATAATCTCTAGGTCATATTGAGTTTTGCGAGCAATGGTTTGAGCCATTCCTTCACAGGTTTCACCAAGTTTTCCGCCTAATGGCACAATGAATGAGGCATTGAATGCATAGGAAGAGTTATCTTCAAAGTTAATTCCATCGTTGGAGTTAAAACCGCTACCGATGATAAAGGAAGGGCGGGGACAAACAACGTTTCTGCCTCCTAATCCTTGTATTTTGTAGGTAGCTGAATCACCAATGTTGTAAATCCCAGTTTGATTGATTGCTGCTGCATTGTTTTGATCGTTATCTAGAGTTTGTTCCTGGTTAGGTTGCGACTCTGAAGTAACTGTATTTTCAATTGTTTGGGCTTGAACTTTAGAACTAATTCCGATTAAAATCATCACTAGTCCTAAAAATCCTGGTTTGTATTTAAACATTGTTTTCGTTTGATGGGCGAATCAACTTCAGTAGATTTACTTGCGTGTATATATGTAATATATCTTCCTACAGATAGATTGACAAGAGTTATTTCTGATGTTTATTTACTCTTTATATTGAGAGAAAAATAATCGCTAATAATATTAGCGTTTGTAAATAATCGAGGTATTTGTATATAGTTTTTGTAAATAAATCGCGTTTTTCGTCAAGTTAAAATTAAAAACAAACTAATTTGATTTATATTTGGTAAGAAAAAACTAGACTGGCGTGAACATACAATGAAGTTAGCCGATAATCGGTTTATTCAAGCACTATAAGAGGACTTGGGGACTTAGAGAACCTTCGGTTTTGCCGACATATCCTCTCCCCATCTCCCTATCACTTTATTTGTATCGTTCTTTTTCAGATTTCATATTAGTTTCTTGTGCCGTAGCTTTTGTCTGGTCTGTAAGATAAGCAAGGTAAAGGCGATCGCCAGACAGGGAATCAAAGGAACGCTGAAGCGAGAGATATAGTGAGAGGCGAAGGCATGGATACCATAGCTAAAGAGTACTGGCAACATAAAAAAGAGTATGCCGATATCCTGATGTTTGAGAGCGAGACATAAAACAACAAACATGGAAATAATGTAAACCAGACGAACTGGAACAGCACTATTTTCAGCAAACATCTTGATGAACGAACCCCGATAGGCAAAAGTCGCCGTTAAAGCTAAGTGTTTGACCCAGTTTTGTTTAATTTTGGCAATTGATTCTTGTTTTAGAGAGTCATCAATTTCTTGCTGCTGCTGTACTCTTGCTTCGACATCATCTAAACGCAGGTTGTTAATACGGTTTTTAGTACTGCGATAGAAACCTTCTGGGTTGGCGCGATCGAACCTAGCGTAATCTTCAGGAGCGAACCAGCGTTTTAATAAAGGTTGTCCATAATTAGGAGTGTAAGCCAGAAAAGAAGCGCGATATTCAGTCCAACTCATCTCTGAGAATTTAGCGCGGATCGCCAGCACCTCCCCTCCCCTTCCTGAAATTTTGAACGTATCAAAATAAATATAGTTGCGAGTCATCCAGATTCCCGCGATCGCATAAGCAATTAAAAGTATAGTCACTGCCATTTTCAAAGGCTGCCAAGAATGTTGCTGCCAAGCATAAAGGATAAATGCCAAGACAAGTACCGCACCGAAATATAGAAATACCGCTTTAGTCAGCATCAAAGCAGCAAAGGCACACCCCGCACCTGCTGCGTATGGTTGCCAGTTTCTACGAGTAACGCAGAGATAAAGAAAAGTTGCCAGAATCGTTAAGGGAATAGCAGCAGCTAATTCAGTATAAAAGTTGTTTATAGCTTCGGTCAAACCAGGGGCGAAGCCAACAAGCAGGCTAGCTAAATAAGCAGCATTATCGCCTAAGATAATTCGTCCCGCTAGAAAGGTAGTAAGGGTAAGTGCTAAAAGTAAACCTAAATTAAACCACTGTAATTTTAACTGGAGTGGTATACAGGCGGGTTCGGGTAAGCTTAAGCAGTCGTGAGTAGTTGTTTGAGGATCGGCGATTGCTTCTAAAACTCCAGATAGTACAAAAGAATATAGTGGTTCACGTCTATAGGTAGGTACAATATCGGGGCTATCTGTTCTGAGATCGGAGATAACGCCATATTTAAAATTGTTGTAAGCCATAGCAAGATTATGTCTAGCATCAGCCTTGACAGAACGCGGTTCAATTTCATCAACGGCATTAATAATTACGCTCAACAGAATAAGCAAGAGAATCACTACCCGCGCCCAAGATTGATGTTGATGCCAAAATTTCTTCATTTTATTTGCTTCAACGCATTTTACCGACCACAATTCGATACCTTACACAGAAGTACTGAGATTAGCAAGTTAATTAACCTCGACTCCCTCAAAAACCACTGCATTAGTTTTAAGTCAGCCATTCCCCGCCTTGAAAAGCGCACCGCCCACGGCGAGGTTTCCTCAACCTGTGGACGGAGCAAGTCGGCGGGGGCTTGACAGCCTGGAGGGACGGCTGGAGCCGTCCGACAACGCTTTGCGTTGGCGAAGCCCTCCAGGGCTTGCCGTTGCGAAGCAACGTCGGTGCGCTCCAGCGCACGACCGCATTCCGCGATAAATTATTTCGTGAGAAAAATCGTACTAAAGTACCAAGCGCGGTCGCTAATCTTTTTCAATGCTGTAAAAAGTCTATCCAACGTCGTAACTAGAAGCTTTTAGATTATGAAAAGATCGAATAAGAGTGTCAATACATAGAATAAGTAAATTATGGCTGTTAAAGATAGACCACCAGGATCGCGATCGCGTCTGATTTCTAATATTTTATTTATAGTATCGGGATTATTCTTATTTACTAATCTCTTTTTTCCACAGCTATTCGGCGAACCAACTCCTCAAGTTCCCTATAGTATGTTTATCGACCAGGTGGAAGATGGCGATGTAGCTAAGGCTTCAGTAGGTCAGAATGAGATTATCTACGAATTAAAATCGAACGACCAGCAACCCCAAATTTTTCGCACTAATCCAGTTTTAGATTTAGAATTACCCAAACGTCTAGAAGCTAGCGGAGTCGAGTTTACTGCTGCACCTCCCAAAAACAATTGGTTCGGTAACATTTTGGGCTGGGTAATTCCTCCCTTAATCTTTGTCGCTATTTGGCAATTCTTTATTAGTCGCAGTGCTGGAGGCGCACAAGGTGCTTTGTCCTTAACAAAAAGCAAAGCGAAAGTATATGTCGATGGTGACTCGACTAAAGTTAGTTTTGATGATGTAGCTGGCGTTGAAGAAGCTAAAGCCGAATTAACCGAGATCGTTGACTTTTTAAAAACTCCCGAACGATATAAGGCGATCGGTGCGAGAATACCTAAAGGAGTACTTTTGGTAGGACCTCCTGGTACGGGTAAAACCCTGATGGCAAAAGCGGTAGCAGGAGAAGCGGGAGTATCCTTCTTTAGCATTTCTGGTTCAGAATTTGTCGAACTGTTTGTTGGCGCGGGTGCAGCCAGAGTTAGAGACTTGTTTGAACAGGCAAAACAAAAAGCACCCTGTATTGTCTTTATCGATGAATTAGATGCCATTGGGCAATCTCGTGGTGGACAAGGTGGGTTTGTCGGCGGAAACGACGAACGCGAACAAACCTTAAACCAACTACTCACAGAAATGGATGGTTTTGCTGCGGGTGATGCTACAGTAATCGTGCTAGCTGCAACCAACCGCCCTGAAGTCTTGGACCCTGCTTTGTTGCGTCCTGGTAGATTCGATCGCCAGGTATTAGTAGACCGCCCCGATTTGTCTGGTCGTCAGAAGATTTTAGAAATCTATGCAGCCAAGGTAAGGTTAGATGTAGAAGTAAATCTAAAGCAGATCGCAACTCGTACTCCTGGCTTTGCAGGGGCAGATTTAGCTAACTTGGTTAACGAGGCTGCTTTGCTTGCTGCGAGAAACAAACGGGAAACAGTGACTCAAGCCGACTTCAATGAAGCCATAGAAAGAGTCGTGGCTGGTTTAGAGAAGAAAAGCCGTGTTCTCAATGAAAAAGAAAAGAAAATTGTCGCATATCACGAAGTCGGTCACGCTTTAGTCGGTGCAGTAATGCCAGGAGGCGGTAGAGTAGCCAAAATATCGATCGTTCCTCGTGGAATGGCTGCTTTGGGCTACACCCTGCAAATGCCAACTGAAGACCGCTTTTTAATGTCGGAATCAGAGTTGAGAGATCAGATTGCAACTATGCTAGGTGGTCGTGCAGCCGAAGAAGTAGTTTTCAATAGCATTACCACAGGTGCATCCAACGATCTACAAAAGGCTACCGACCTAGCAGAAAGAATGGTGACAACCTACGGCATGAGCGAGGTTTTAGGGCCCTTAGCCTACGAAAAAGGACAGCAAAACAACTTTCTCGGTCAAGGAATGGGCAACCCGCGTCGGATGGTTAGTGATGAAACCGCAAAAGCGATCGATGAAGAAGTTAAGAGTATCGTAGAGAATGCCCACCAGCAGGCTTTAGATATTCTCAATCGCAATCGAGATTTATTAGAACAGATCGCTGAGGAGATTTTGGAAGTAGAAGTAATTGAAGGGAAAAAACTTCAGTCATTACTCGACCAGGCTCAATCTCCACAACAGCATACCGAAACTGAATCGGAAGTAGTAAACGTTTAAACCAGAATCAATTCAATTTATTTAGTAAGGGCGTTGGATCGACGTCCTTTTTATTTCTAATAAAAGAAGTATTAGCGTCGCACAGTTGTGGGATAATTTAACAAAATCAAAGATTAATTATTCCCCAAGTCCCTCAGTCCCCCAGTCCCTCAGTCCCCCAGTCCCTCAGTCCCCCAGTCCCCAAGTCCCCCAGTCCCCAAGTCCCTCAGTCCCTCAGTCCCCAAGTCCCCCAGTCCCATCCCATAACGGGTGCAACGCGGAAGTATTTTTAGCCATCAAACAGGGGGCGATCTATCCTTAAAGTAGATATTTGGTTAATAAGGGTGAGAATACTACTAATAGATGATGACGAACAGTTGATGAACGTGTTAGCTGACAGGTTAGTCCAGCAACGATATGCTGTGGATGTAGCAAATACAGGAGAAATGGGCTGGGAGTTTATTCTGCTGTTTGACTACGACTTGGTAGTTTTAGACTGGATGCTGCCCGATGTTGAAGGGATTTCTCTGTGTCAGCAAATTAGAGACAAAGGTTATAAAATGCCCATTTTGCTGCTTACAGCTCGCGATCGCCAAAATGATAAGGTTATGGGATTAGACGCAGGGGCAGACGACTACGTGGTCAAGCCTTTTGATTTTGATGAACTTACCGCCAGAATTCGCGTTTTGCTAAGAAGAGAGGTTAACGTCGCCTCTCCTATATTGCAGTGGCAGGAATTAAGTCTCGATCCTAAAACCCATGAGGCTAAATATCAAGATCGGCTACTGCCTCTTACACCTAAAGAATACGGCTTAATAGAACTATTAATGCGCCACCCGCAACAGGTGTTTAGTGCATCGGCAATTATTGATAACCTTTGGGCAGGCGAAGATCCGCCTGGAGAGGAGGCAGTTAGAACTCATGTTAAGGGTTTACGTCAAAAGCTAAAGGCTGCTGGCATGGCTAAAGACACGATTAAAACAGTTTACGGGGTGGGCTATCGTCTTAAATCTAATGAAGAGACACTTAATACGACTACTCAAGCAGACAATCGCGATCGCGATAAACTGAATAATATTACTCAAATATGGTCGCAGTTTCGAGACTTAGCCTTTGAAAGACTAGCAGTTTTAGAAATGGTAGCAGCATCGCCAGGGCAGTTGAGCGATGAATTACAAGAATCAGCCCGAAGTTCGGCTCATAAACTTGCTGGATCTTTAGGAAGCTTCGGTTTTTCTGAAGGATCGAAAATTGCCAAACAGATAGAAATATTATTAGATCGTAATCCTATCGAACAAACTGAATTAAAGCAGATAACCCGCCTAACAAAATCTCTTAAAGCCGAATTGCAGCATCAGCCATTTGAAAAAACAGTTGAAGATGAATTAGGCAAAATTTCATTATTGATTGTCAGTTGCAACTACGACCCGAATTTTAGTCAATTAGTTTTTGAAGCAAACAACAATGGAATGAAAACCCATCTTGCCTCAAATCTCCCTGCTGCCCAAACAATACTCGAACGAGAATCTATTGATGCCCTGCTTTATAAAATAGTTTTTCCTAATGAAAAAGATTTAAAACTTCTCGAACAAATACACCGACAGCACCCACAACTATCAATAGTAACCATCGCCCAGTCGGCACAATTATTAGACCGTTTAGATCTAGTTCTGTCGGGGGGTAACTTAATTTTGCAGCATCCAGTCGATCCAATCGAGGCAATAGAAACCGTTGCTGAATCTATGGATCGTGGTAATACTGCTAAAGTCTTAATTGTCGATGACGATCCTCAAGTACTATTATTTTTAGAGATCGCTTTAAAACCTTACCGCTTTGAAATAACTACCCTGAAAGAACCGACACGGTTTTGGTCGGTTTTGGAAGATGCCAAGCCCGATATATTGGTTCTAGATATAGATATGCCCGATATAAATGGTATCGAACTCTGCCAAATCTTAAGAAGCGATCGCCATTGGCAGCATCTACCCGTTTTATTTTTGAGCGTGTATCAAGACGAAAAAACCCAAGATCGAGCTTTCAACATGGGGGCGGATGATTATATTAGTAAGCCAGTAACGGGTTCTATGCTGGCTAATCGTATTCTTAATCGTTTGAGACGTAGCAGAAGTTATTAACTTCGATCAGGCCATATTCTGTGGACAATAACCTAATCCACTGACAACGCGATCGCGAAATATTTCAATTTCTTCGGTTTCTGGTTTTCCGTATGCCACAATTACAACGCGATCGCGATTCATAATTTCTGTGGGTGATTCTCCACGTTCTAAGCTGTCTAGTGCCGAGCGGATCTTACCCGTTGGCTGAGAAACAGAACCCATTTCTTCAAGAAAGGCTTGAAGATTTTTTGCTAATTGACAAGGGATAGAGCTTTTTATATTTAAACTGATTAACCAGCGATCTATTAAGTTGATCACTGCTACCGAGTCTAAATAAGCTTGATATTTGTTTCGTAAATAAACGATCGCTCTGAGGGTACAGCTTGTATTAGGGAAAGAGTAGATATATTCTCGTTTATTGTTCATTGTTTTCAACTAAGATACTTCTAACCATTCAAAAACTCTGTCTAACTGTCTTGTATTTAAAAATCCGTATTGCCAAAGAACTATCGGTAAGATATTTGGCTCTATATTTCCAGACTTCTGCGCCAAAGAGATAGCATCTATAGGGATATCTAATTCCTTGCGCAAAAAATTAATCAGTCGTTCTAACATTTTGAATACTACGAAAAAGTTACTTTTTAAAAGCTGTGTTACTTATAGAATTTAAACAAATAGTTTGAGGAATTTGTGAGGAACAAGTTTTATGAAGTCAGGACTCAGCAGTCAGGAGTTAGAAGTTAAGATTAGTTATGATAGCTGAAGTCGATTCTAAAAATAATCAAAGCATTATAAATAAAGCAAGATGTAGCTGATGCTTACCTTCTTCATTTTTTATAGCAAAATTTAACTATTTAGCCCAGTGGTAAAGCGTGAGTATCGATAAATTCATTGATTTTAATCCTCTAACTACTGCACCAGATACTTTACTAAAAAGCGCAGTTGCTTTGATGGCGCAAAATCGATCTAAATCAGACTGTCTATTTATAATATCGGCTAACAAACCAATCGGAATTTTGACTCAAAGCGATGTAGTTAAGCTAGTAGCGACTCAAACCGATCTGGCAACTACCACAGTAAAAGAAGTAATGACTCAGCCAGTATCGATCTTGTTGCGATCGCGCCTGAATCGCAGTATCGATTCCGTGGGTTCTTTTTTTGAACGGTATTCAGTCGGTTATTTACCTATTATAAACGATAACCAAGAATTAATTGGGGTAATCGATCGCTGTAATTTTATTTCGCTTCAATCTGAAGAAAGAAACAATAGTCAAACAGAACTAGAAAGATTCTTCGATTTGAATAATATGCAGTGTATTGCGGGATTAGACGGCTATTTTAAACGGGTTAATTCTGCCTTTAGCAAAACATTAGGCTTTACTTACGAAGAATTGCTAAATGAACCCTGGATTAATTTTGTTCATCCAGAAGATCGTCCAGCAACTATTATTGAATTAGAAAACTTAACCGCTGGAAAAACGACAATTTCTTTAGAAAATCGCTATCGTACCAAAAATGGCGGTTATCGATGGCTGTTGTGGACGGCAAAGCCTTATATAGAAGAGGGACTGATTTATGCAACAGCAATAGACATTAGCGATCGCAAACAGGCAGAAAAAGAATTAGCTAGAAGTGAAAGTTTGCTTCGCACCATTATTGATTCAGAGCCAGAGTGTGTCAAGGTGTTGGGACACGATGGCACATTGTTAGAAATAAATCCTGCTGGATTGGCGATTATTGAAGCAGATTCAGCATCACAAGCGATCGATAAGTCGATTTATCCTTTGATTCATGCCGATTATCGACAGGCATTTATCGAGCTTACCGAAAGCGTGTTTGAGGGGAAATCGGGTAGATTAGAGTTTGAGCTTACAGGGTTAAAAGGCACGTCGCGCTGGTTGGAAACAAATGCCGTACCTTTGAAAGACGGTGATGAGATTACGGCATTGCTGGCCGTTGCTAGAGATATAACTCAACGCAAACAGGCTCAGTTACAACTTCAGCTCGAACGCGATTTTTCTGAGGCGGTAATAAATACGGTCGGTGCGTTAGTAGCGGTATTAGACCCACAGGGAGCAATAGTTAGTTTCAATCATACCTGCCAACGACTAACTGGCTATAGCTTTGCTGAAGTTAAAGGCAAAAAAATGTGGGTTCTAATTCCCCCAGAAGAACGGGCAACGACTAAAGCAGTTTTTAAACGACTGCTAGAGAAGCAGTTTCATAACCAGTATGAAAATCATTGGTTGGCAAAAGATGGTCGTAAAAATCTCATCTCCTGGTCGAATACCGCTATTATCGATGCCCGAGGAGAGATTGAATTTATTATCGCTACAGGAATAGATGTCACAGATCAGCGTCGGGTATGGAATAAGCTAGAGTTTCAGTATCAACAAACCAAGCTACTTACTGAGATAACCGACAAGATTCGGATGTCAATCGATCCCAATGAGATCTTACAGACTACCGTTACAGAAGTTCAGCAGCTTTTAGCTTGCGATCGCGTTTTAATTATTGAGATGCGAGCCAATGGTGTGGCATTGCCAATTAGCGAGGCGATTCTACCCGATCTACCTCCTATGCTGGGTTATGAACTTGCCGATCCTCTATTAATGGGGGAACATCTACCTAG
This sequence comes from Waterburya sp., assembly GCA_965214815.1. GTDB lineage: Bacteria > Cyanobacteriota > Cyanobacteriia > Cyanobacteriales > Xenococcaceae > Waterburya. The sequence goes on along the minus strand of CBDCCL010000002.1, from coordinate 2,855,953 downwards.
ATATTATCAGGGAAAAGTGCTGGCGATCGATAATCTCGCTACAGCCTCGCTCGCTCCAGGTATTAAACAACTGTTACAACAGTTTCAAATTCAGGCAAAACTGGTCGTACCGATTCTTTCTCAGGGCGAACTCAAAGGTCTTCTAGTGGCACATCAATGTCACCGTCCGCGAGAGTGGCAAGAATCAGAAATTCAGCTATTAAATCAGCTAGGCGATCGCGTGGGGGTAGCATTATCTCAGGCTCAACTGCTAGATTATACCGAAAAGCTAGTATCAGAACGTACCAGAGAGCTAACGACTGCTAACAAGCGACTAGAGCTAGAAATTGCCGAACGAGAGCAAACAGAGCGAGATTTAAGAGAGAATCAGCAGAAACTGGCGGGGATTCTCGACAATGCCGATGAAGCAATTATTACCATCGACCAACAGCAAAACATTCAATTATTCAATCAGGGTGCAGAGAAAATCTTTGGCTATCAGGCACGAGAAATCATCGGACAGTCATTAGACATTTTAATACCAAAAGCATTTCGTCAGCTACATCGTCAGCACATCAATAATTTTGGACATTCGAGACAAGAGCATCGCAAGATAGCAGAACGCAATAGTAGTGTTGTTGGTTGTCATAAAGACGGTCATGAGTTTTGTGCCGAAGCTTCTGTAGCAAAATTACAAACTAAATCGGGGATGCTATTTACGGTGATATTGAAAGACATTAGCGAACGACAACAAACCCTCGAAAAACTGCAAGCTTCTAAAACGCTGCTGGCAAAGGCGGAAAAAATCGCCAAGATTGGCAGTTGGGAATACGACTATGAAGCCAAGCAAAGAAGCTGGTCGGATGAGTTATTTAACATTCTCGGCTTTACTAAGAATGGTTCTCTCCCGAATTGTCAGAAAATAATAGAGCAGATTCATCCAGAAGATCGATTACTGGTCAGAAATACCTTAGTTGCATCACACCGAAAAGGCAAATCTTGGGAACTCAACTACCGCTTGCTGCTGCCAGACGGCACGATTAAATATATTAAAAGTAAAGGCGAACCTACAGTAGATTCTCAGGGTAAAGTTCTCAGGGTTTTAGAAATAGTTATAGACGTGAGCGATCGCGTTTTGGCAGAAAAATCCCTACAGCGTAGTGAGGAACAGCTAGAACTAATTACCGATGCCTTGCCCGTGCTGATTGCTTACATTGACAAGGGACAACGTTACCGCTATAACAATCGCACCTATGAAACCTGGTTTGGTAAATCTCGCTCTAGTTTAATCGGACTACCGATGAAAGAACTAATGGGTGAAGAGAACTATCAAAAAATGCTGCCCTACATCAAGATGGCGTTAACGGGTAAAGAAGTTACTTTTGAGACTCAGCTTGCTAAAAACGGTAGTTCTTACTGGATGAGCGCGACCTATATTCCCGATTTCGCTGCCGATGGCAAGATCAAAGGTTTTTTCTCAATGGTGGAAGACATTACCGAACGCAAAGCAGTAGAACAGATGAAAAGCGAATTCATTTCTATTGCCAGTCACGAAATGCGAACCCCTCTTACCTCTATACATGGAGTAATTAATTTACTCTGTGCCGAACGCTTGGGAGAACTTTCTGAGAAAGGGAAAGCGATGGCAAATATGGCTTTGAGAAATAGCGATCGCCTAGTACGTTTAGTTGGCGATATTTTAGATTTAGAGCGCATGGAATCGGGCAGAGATGAAATTACAAAAACCGACTGTAACAGCGATCTTTTAATCCAGCAGGCGATAGACACCGTATCCTCGATGGCTCAAGTGCAGCAAATTACTCTAGAAACAGATAATAAATCTATAGAATTTATGGGCAATCGCGATCGTCTAACTCAGGCTTTAATTAACCTCCTCAGCAACGCCATTAAATTTTCTTCCGCTAACAGCAAAGTGACAATTACAGCTTCAAATCAAGAGGACAATGTTTTGTTTTCAGTCAGCGATAAAGGTAGAGGCATTCCCGCAGACAAACTCGAAACGATCTTTGAACGTTTTCAACAGGTAGATGCTTCTGATTCTCGCAAAAAAGGTGGTACTGGTTTGGGTTTGGCAATCTGTCATCATATTATCGAACAACATCAAGGAAGAATCTGGATTGACAGCATCTATGGTCAAGGCAGTACATTTTACTTTACGATTCCTCTTTCCTAATCCCACTGTTGCTGTAATATGATGAGGTTTGAAAATAATAAATCATCACAAAATAATCGTATTTAGCCGATATAATTTTATAGTCTGAGCGAACTCTCGAACATTGAACAGCTAAATGACTACGCTACGCTATCGCAAAAGAATAAATGCTAAATGCTAAATGTAGTGACAAGCTTTAATAACATGGGCGCAAAACGAATTTTATTTATTGATGATGAGGATGACATCAAAACCCTAGCAGAATTTTGTCTAGAATCTGAGGCTGGTTGGTTGATGATCGGTGCTTCTAATGGTTTAGAAGGAATTGCGATCGCCGAACAAGAACAGCCCGACGCTATCCTCTTAGATGCCATGATGCCCGAACTCGACGGTATCCAAACTATAGTAGAGCTACAGAAAAATCCCAAAACTAAAGATATTCCGACCATCTTTATTACCGCCAAAGCCCAAGCTAGCGATCGCCGTAGGTTTTATAATGCAGGGGCAAAAGGAGTAATTAATAAGCCTTTTGATTCTCTAACTTTAGCTAGTCAAATCTCTGGTTTCCTCGGCTGGTAAGCAATTTTATCCCTAACTCTTTACGTTTGATTTTTCTCAAATCTTCACGAATCCTTCAATTTTAAAATCTATGCTTTAGATTAAATTGAAGCGAGGAAAAATTATGCCGTTAATTGGGTTAATATTTATTCAGCATTCAATTGATACTAACAACTAACGACTATAGCAATCGTAAATCATTTGTGAGAGTATTTTTTTTGATAAACCACGGAGGCAGGTCGAACACGGAGTCAGAGAGACTCCGCCACGTCCGACATAAATGCCTGGGGAGACCCCAGGCAACGCGGACTTGTGAAACGACGGAGCTTGCTCTAACTTCGTCAAGATAAGAGAGGGTTTGTTATAAATTATTCCTGATTGCTATAACAAATAACGGCTTTATTAGAATCGTCACTCTTTGGAGAAATAGAAGTTTATATTAAGCACAAAGAGTCAGCAATATTTTAAAAAACGTTTTCTACCAGCATCGGGATCGAGCAATCTGACCTTACTGGCGATCTTTTCACAGATGCGTCAATTCTTTTTTATTAGACGATTCACAAATTAGTGAAGCTGAGAGAGAAAAAGTAAAACAATCTGCCAGCAAATGTTACCAGCAGATTTACAAATACACCTAACAGAATACAGGCAGTTTGATAATGATGTTGGAAGGGATAGATCTAACTTTCTCCCGACCAACTAACCCAGTGATGAGATGTATTTTTCTGTTTTCTTTCGCATTGACCCCAGTTAATATTATTTAAGATCGCCCCTGCTAATTCTGCTACAGAAAGATCGCTACCCGCCAGTTTAGCTTCAGTCAAATCTGCATTAGTTAAATCTGCCCCACTAAAAGCGACATCTGTTATATTAGCACTGCTTAAATCTGCGCCATATAAGTTAGCACAGCGTAGATCTGCACCACTTAGATCCGCGCCTCTTAGATCGGCATTTTCTAAATCTGCACCAATCAGATTAACTTCAGATAGATTAGCACCTACCAAACTAGCACCTACTAAATTAGCATTGGTTAGGTTAGCCTGTTGTAAACAAGCACCACTCAAATCTACATCGTTTAAGTCAGCATTACTTAAATCTGCGCTATGTAAATTTATTCGAGTTAGATCGGCAGCTTCGAGATGGACAGAATGCAGGCTTGCACCCTTAAAATCTAAATTACCAGATCGATATTGACGAAGTAATTGTGTCGCTTTCATGATTCTTTTGCTCCTTTGGCTAATAATTTAATAGTCAGCTTGTATAACAAAATTGTTCAGTTAACTATTTGATAAAAATGAAGATGTTTGACTTTTAATAAACCATGTTTAGTTAGATAATTAAATCGATTTAAGAAAACCAAACTGATCGATCGCTACGCCTTCATAACAAAATATTTTATAAATAGAACTTGAAGATCTTGTGAAGATATTTGATTTTAATTATCTTATAATTACTGTCAACTAAGCTTGCTTTCGCCTAAGTAAGACAAACGCTAATATTTTTGTTTTAAATTAGGATTTAAGCAATTAGTCTGGCAATGCGATCGCTCCTGTGAAGAATTATGTTAATAGTCATAGTTAATTTTTCCTATTTTGATAATTTAAATCATTTTTTAAACCAGTAATACCGAGCATTAACATGATGAAAGAAATATTATTTACTAATTAATTCTTATTAAGAACTTTTCATTTTTTCTAGGCTTTTTTATCCTGCGATTTTATTCAGTTGAGATTCAAAGGACTGACTTGAGAAATAGCTACGCATCCTTTATATATAGGTAGTTCAATTTTTTCATGACGCAAGTACCGTATACATTCAGGAGTCAGAAATTACAGATTGTTCGACCTCTACTTTTTTTGACTCAAAAGGTTTGCCAACGGATTCGGGATCGATAGGTGTATGAACGATTAAAACCGAACAAGGTGCGTAGTGGGTTACATAATTACTTACGCTGCCTACAAATATTTCTTTTAAGCCTTTTAATCCGCGATTGCCGACAACGATTAAATCTGCCGACCAAATATCTGCTATTTCACAAATATCTCGACCAGGAATGCCATTCAATTGAGCATACTCTGCCTTTATTCCTGCTGCTGTTGCCTCTTTAGTTAGGTTGTGAAGAAAATTTAGATCTCGTTGCTCGTGTTCCTCTATTTTTTTAGATGTATCGTATTCGCGATCGCGAAGAATTGAATAGTTGTATGGGGGTAAGATTGGATAATCCGTTTCAGTTTTAGACATAACATGAAGCAGCATTAAAGTTGCATTAGATGCTTTAGCTAAAGATAGTGCCGAATCAAAAACCGATTGATTGTTTTGACAACGATCTACAGCTATTAATATTCTGTTAATCATGATTGATGCTTCCTTTGCGACCGATTTTATTAGTAGATTATTGCTGACAAGTACTTTTTTCTGCTTTCTTAAAATTTTCTTTAGCAACTATTTGTTACAGACATAATTTATATTTACCGATCTATTTCTAGCTATTTACATTTATCTAAAATCAGTGATGCTTTGGATTTGATAATTTTGTTATAAACAACTAAGTTGAGGAAGTTGTGAAGCTATGGTTGTTTTTGATATATTACAGGATATGTGAGCTTAATTTAGGGTAAATGAAAGATTGTCGGTCTTTATGTTTTTAAAGCTTGAATTTCTGAAAATTTGCTTCATCAAAGACTATTTAGGCTATAAGAAAAACTCTTCACAACATCCTCAATTTTTAGAGCTAAGCTTGAAGATACAATTTCAAACTACTTAGAATATTCCCGTAGTAAACCAATAAGCAATTTGCACAGTACTAATTGGTTTGTTCTTAATTTTTTATTGGTTGATTTTTAACTATCTAAAGAGGCACAAGATGATTCATACCCCAAAAAAGCCAGTAGTTTCTCCAACTAAAATCGAACATAGGTTAGAGCCAGCACCCTATTCTTATCCTTGGGAAGCTGATGAAGATAATTTTCCTATTGATGGTCAGACTTCAGAAAAGCTTCGATTTTTGCTTAACTATGCAAGATCGGCTTCATTAGATAGCAATAATCAATTTCGCTCTTATACTATAGTTAACAATTTTATCGAATTTGCGGAGAAGAGTTGCACAGTAGCTAATGTCGATCGCCGTGAACTAATTATTAGTTGTGGTGCAGCTTTATTCAATCTTCGTGTTGCTATACGGCACTTCGGCTATCGAGATTTAGTAGAAGTTTTCCCCGATCGAGACAATCCAAATTTGTTAGCAAGAATTGGTCTTGGTAGTAGGAGAAACGTTAATCTAGAAGAAAACTTCTTATTTAGAGCAATATCTAAAAGATGTGCCAAACAACTAGATTTTACCGATCGCCATCTTCCCAAATCATTAATCTGGGAGTTAGCCTCTGCTACAGATGCAGAATGTACTAGTTTGCAGGTTTCAACTTATGTTATTCCTGATGCTTGCAATCATGAGGTAATTAAATTAATCGATAGAGGCGATCGCTTACAAATAACAGATCCTTTATTGTATCGCGAATTAGCTCCAGGAATAAACTCTAGTCATGATGCAATCCCTTTAACATCAGCCACCACAAAAATGTTAATCGGTAGCCAAGATGATAACGAATACGCTTGGCTGGCTACAGGAGAAGCTTTGGCACATTTAATATTAAGAGCCAGAATTGACGATGTTGGAGTATCTTTTCTAAATCAGCCGATTCAAATTCCTAAATTGCGCTCGCGAATTCAAGCTATGTTTCCCGAAAACGGACACCCACAAATTTTGCTTGGCTTGGGATATATAGCTGTACAAAGTTAAGTTAGAAGATGCTCGTAGGTAATAGGTAATAGGTAATGGGTAATGGGTAATAGGTAATAGGTAATGGGTAATAGGTAATAGGTAGTAATTGTCCTAACAATAGTACGTATTGCTATAACTACCGAGGATATATTTATCGATTACTTTTGTAAAACATTAATACATTTATTATCGATCGCCTTTAATGTTGACTGTTCACTGTTTACTGTTGACTGTTGACTGTTTACTGTTCACTGATTAGCGATCGCACCCGTGAGCGACTAAAATCTACCCGAACTAGCAATCATCATTGCGAATACTTCCATCTGGCATAACCGTCTGGCAAAATTTAGCATCGTTTAGGTTTGCACCTTTTAAACTAGCATTTTTAAGATTTGCCGAGCGCAAGTTAGCCCATACTAAATGGGCGTGTTCGAGATCGGCGTTCTGTAAGTTTGCTCCAAACAAATTCGCATGACTGACAATAGCATGACTTAAGTTTGCGTTCTCCAAATCCGCTTCAATCAAACTAGCTCGATATAGGTGTGCCTGCTTTAAATTTGCCCCATAAAGCACGGCTCGATTCAAAAAAGCCTTTTCGAGGTTAACTTTGATTAATTTAGCTCGGTTTAAATAAGCATAACTAAGATTAATATTGGCTAAATGCGCTTTTTGCAGACAGACGTTTTGTAGATACGATTGAGAAAAGTCTCTTTTACCTATTTTATATTCAGCCTTAAGCAATTCTGCTTTAGTTGTAGACATATTGCACCCCTATCCTACTAGTAAATTACTTAACTTCAAGATAAACGAGAAGCCTGAAGAAATTGTGAAGATACTGTGCGATCGAATCACCATTTAGCAAAGCGCGATCGCATTAAGGATTAATTTATCTTAAAGATGCCGAGCCTAAATTCGTGGTGATATATAGATCTAGTTGGGACAATTAAAAGATTATCTCAAAAGTCTGTTGAACTCGTGAAGAAATTTCGTAACACTCATACTATTAAATTCACGTGGCAATAGAATTAAAGTCATAAAGCTATAAATCCGAACCTAAACAATTAAATGGCAGAAGTAAACCACACCTTTGTTTTCGACATTGCCCTCGTGTTGGGGTCATCAGCCTTGGGTGGTTTTATCGCTCATCGCCTGCGTCAGCCTGTTTTACTGGGTTATCTGGTAGCTGGCTTGGTGATTGGACCATTTGGATTAGGACAAATTAGTCAGATTGACGAAATAAAATCTCTAGCAGAAATAGGCGTTGCTTTTTTACTCTTTGCCTTGGGGGTAGAATTTTCTTTAGCTGAATTAAAACGAGTCAAAGATATTGCTATTAAAGGCAGCTTATTACAGATCGGTTTGACCATTGCCTTAGTCGCATTATCAACTACTCTCTTAGGCTGGGTACAGTCTCCCATTAAAGGTATCTTTATGGGAGCAGTGCTGTCTTTATCTTCTACCGCCGTAGTCCTCAAAACACTAACCGAAAGAGGTGAGGTTAATACGATTCACGGTCAGGTAATGCTGGCAATATTAATTGCTCAAGATTTAGCTTTGGGGTTAATGTTAGCGGTGCTTCCTGCTTTGAATCAACCCGATAATCTGCTTCCGGCATTAATTGCAGCAGTAATTAAAGCGGTACTGTTTTTTGCAAGTGCGATCGCTGCGGGATATTGGATTATTCCCCGTCTAATGACTACGGTAGCTAAAACCGAAAATAGTGAGTTGTTTTTGCTTACGGTAATTGCTTTGTGTTTGGGTATCGCTTTGATTACTGCCAACTTGGGTTTGTCGATTGAAATGGGGGCATTTGTGGCAGGATTAACCATTGCCGAGATCGATTATGCCGACCAAGCCCTAGCTAAAATGATTCCTCTCAGAGATACCTTTGCTAGCCTGTTTTTTGCGAGCATTGGAATGTTGATTAATCCTGTTACTCTCTTTTCAAATTTTGGTGTAATTGTAGGTTTAGTGGCATTAGTAATGATTGGCAAAGCTAGTATTGTTTTTCCGATTATTTGGCAGTTTGGCTATTCGTTTAAAACGTCGGTAATTAGTGGTTTGGGCCTAAATCAAATTGGTGAATTTTCTTTCGTTTTAGCGGTGCTGGGAGAAAAGCTTGGATTTATTAACCAAGACCAATACGACCTTTTAATTGGCACAACAGCGATCACTTTGGTACTAACACCCATTGGGATGAAGTTATCCCCAGAAATAGCGAGAAAACTGGCTTCTGTTCCCACAATTGCTGAGTTTTTAGAACGACGACAAAACAAAGGTATATCCGTTCCCGAAACCATTCAAAATCATGTGGTAGTGGCAGGCTATGGTAGAGTTGGCAGGGTTTTAGTGAAGGTACTGCGCGATCGCAACTATCATGTTTTAATAATTGAAAATAGCGAAGCTGCGGTTAGAAGCTTACGCATCGAAAAAATACCCTATATCTTTGGCGATGCAGATTCAGAATTGGTTCTAGCCAAGGCTCATTTAGCCTCTGCAAAAGCGATCGCCATCGCTCTTCCCGATCCTTCTAGTACGAGAATTTTACTCAAGTCCGTACTCGATCTTAACCCCAATATCGATATAGTTGCTCGTTCCCATAGCGATCGTGAAATTGACTTACTAACTCAACTTGGAGCTACAGAAGTAGTACAGCCAGAGTTTGAAGCAGCATTAGAAATGGGAAGACAGATTTTGAATACTTTGGGTGAGGATGAGCGCGAAGTTACCTCTGTTATTCAAGAGATTCGTACAGATCGTTATCTTAGTATCAGAGATTCAAAGTAATATGAAATACTTAAATGTTTGCTACAAATGATTCTGTTTTTAGCTTTTAGCTTTTAGCTTTTAGCTTTTAGCTTCTTGATTCAGTCGCTCATGGGGGAGACCCCCAAGACCCGTCGGCTTCTTGAAGCAGTCGCATAACGGGGGAAAGGGCTTGCCCGCATCTGACCCCCGAACTGCGCTGCTTCGCTTTTTTGTAAGAGTATTCTTGTCATTAAACGCGACGTGCGCTGCACCGCTTTTAGCTTTGGAAGTTATTCCATAATATATGTAGCATTTTTATTATATTCCATATAATAAAACGCAAGACTATAGTTTGTTAACACTGTTTACTGTTTACTGTTTACTGTTTACTGTTCTAGGATAGCGACCTTTACAAGGATTACCCCAGGCTACTTGCTCTTGAGGAATGCTTTTCATAACGCTACTTCTCGCGCCGATAACGCTATTTGAACCGATATTGACTCCAGCAGCTATAAAGCAGTCGGTTGCAATCCAAACGCCGTTACCAATGTGAATGGGTGCGGTTATTAAGTCAAACGAGGACTTGTTGATGTCATGACTACCGGTACACAGATATGATTTTTGAGAAACGACGCTATGACTACCAACGGTAATGCGATCGATACTGTAAAAAACTACATCATCGCCAATCCAGCTATAATCGCCAATTTTTACTTTCCAGGGAAAAATAAATCGCGCAGAAGGACGTATTACTACTCCCGTCCCGATTTCTGCACCAAAAAGACGTAGGAGATAGCAGCGACTCCCGTTAAAGTTGTGAAGAGTTAAAGGAAAAGCGATCGCCTGTACCAGCCACCACAGCATAATAACCCAGGTAGGTTTTCCTCGGTCAAAATTAGACAAGTCATAAGTACGGAGATCGACCAAAGAGGGTTGGTGTAGAATGTTTTGTTCCGGGTCGCTCAAATGAAGAATAATTAAAAGATGATTAGTTGCTGCTCAAAGTTTGAGTCTTTTTTATAGCAGTTTTCATGCTTAGTAGACTGCGCTGATAATTAGCTAGTTTTTAGCTAAAGATCGGGTTTTAGCTGAGTGGTCTACCCTACTGAAAAGTGAAGTGGAAGCATTTCCTACTATTATAAATGAGTCTGGATTAATTTGTGCTATTTCTGAAGAATTGGAAATATTGATCTAACAGAGTCTATATATAGCAGTGAAGTGCAATTTAGAAAACCAGGTTTCGTAGCTTTTTACAATTTTTAGTAGTGTAGTTTAGATGAAGAATTTTATCCAATTATTCAGGATAGTTTTGAATTGTTACACGCTCGATCTAAATTACAAAAGGCTTAAATTTCTGTATTGAGATTTTATTTCTGAAAATTAACCAAAGAATTAACTTTTAAATCGCGATCGTGTTGCTTAGAATACCTCGATTCGCCAAGCGTATCCAAAGAGTAGTCGCAGGTAATCTCCTTAGCATACTGACGAGCCGTAATTTGAGGGGTAAAATTATTTAACAAATATTGTCTACCGATAGAACCCATATTTTTAGCTTCTTTTGGGTTTTGTGCTAGCCCGAAGATAAAATCTGCTAAATTTTCAGCATCGTTATTGTCAAAACAGGCCCCAAAACCAATGCCGTTTACTAAACTTCGTAGATAAGAATGTGGTTCGCAAATTGCAGCAATCGGCACTCCCGCGGCCATTAGTCCATATAGTTTAGAAGGAGCAATAACACCTTCTAAACCAGGAGCAATACTGACTAGACCTAGATCTGCACAGGTTAAAGAGTAGGGAAGAACTTCTTTTGGCTGATAGGGCAAAAACCGACAGTTTTCAATCCCCATTGCCGAGATCTGTTGCAGACATTCTTGGTATTTCACTCCCGCACCAATGAAGACAAACTGAATTGGCTCGTCTTGAAGTAGCTTGACGGTGGCTAAGATTGTATCTGCATCATGACATCTACCTAGATTACCAGAATACAGAACCGTAAATTGGCGATCGCTTTTATGCTCTTTAGCAAACCAATTATCCTGTTTATTCATGGGCTTAATCTTTTGGGCATTAGCCCAGTTGTGAATTACCTTTACCTTATCGATTAAATACGGATGTTTACTCAACAGTCTTTTTTCCATCGTCGAGCTAAGAACAATAATTTGACGCGCTCTACCCCAAACCAGATGGTTGACTTTATGCCAAACTTTCACGATAAAACTATTGTTTTTCGATACACCAAGCTCTGTAACTACATCAGGATAAAGATCGTAAATCAGGCAAATATAGGGAATGCCAAATAAAAGATTGGCAAGCCAACCAATTACGGAAAGAAAAGGAGGAGCGGTAGTCAGTAACAAAACATCAATTTCTTTATGATGTTTGACAATCTGTACTCCCGCACGCAGACAAAAGAGTAAGCCATTTAAAGTCTTACCTCCCACTTGCTTCGACCATAATCTAGTAGTTTGAGTACGACGAATCTCTACCCGCTGGGGAGTTAATTCTCTTTTTAAGGCATTGGGCTGTGCAAAAGCATATCCAGGCTGTCCAGTGAAGACATAAGGTTTTATCTGATATTCCCTCAAATTACCTGCTAACTCTTCAATTAACTGTCCTGTTGCAGCATAATCTGGAGGAAAAAACTGCGTTACGATCGCCAATCTTAACAACTCTTGTTGTCTGTCTTTTTTTATACACTTACGCCTGATATATTCAGCCGTGGCTTTGACAGCTCTTAAACCTCGAACTTGGATCATTGTTTCTTAATTAAAATAATATACTATTTAGAATAGTATTTTTTACTTAAATAAATTTACCTACGCATAAAACCGCTTAATTTAAATTGTATATATAAATAATTATTAATTACCTAAACTATGAAGGATAGTCAGCTAGTAAGGCAAAACGTAGTCGATTTCGATCGCTTGGCTGGGAATCGAGCAGATAACGATGAGGATCTTTTTATTCGGGAGTTGCTTCAGGCTCTTCGTAAGGGTTGGAAGCCAGCAGCGATCGCATTTGGGAGCGTCTTTAGCGTTTTGTTTTTGACAACGGTGTTACAGACTCCGCTGTATGAGTCGGAAACTTTAATTTTACTAGATAAAAAAGAAAATACATCAATATTGCCAGACGAAGGAATAGCAGCCAAGCTGTATGATTCTGACGATCTCTCAACGGAAATCGAGATCTTGCGTAGCTATTCTTTGGTAAGAAGCGCGATGGAATCTCAGCCGAAAGTTTTTGAGGATTTGACCCTTGAGGATGTGCGAGAAAACTTGCTAATTCGCCAGGCTGGGGATGCAGACGTATTGATTATTTCCTATGTCAACGAAAATCCAGAAAAAGCTCGGGCAATTTTAGAAGCTCTCGGCTCTACCTATGTAAACTACAGCCTCAACCGACAGCGATCGCTTGCTGCTAACGGAGTTAACTTTATTGACGAGCAGTTACCAGAGGCTCAGAAAGAGTTACAAAAAGTTACTCAAGCGGTGAGAAATTTTCGTCAGGAACAGGGCATGGTTAACCCCGATGCTTATGCTGCTAGGTTAAGCGAACAAAAGCAAGAGTTGGAGCAGTTGGTCAAAGATGCTCAAACCACTCTTAATGCTAAAGAGCGCGAATACAAGCAGCTCCAGAGTCAGTTGGGTAAAGTACAGCAAGACCCAGACCAGGCTTTAGCTTATGCGGTCTTGAGTGAGGACGCTACCTATCAAAACTTGGCAAATCAATTAAGTAACATCGAGGCGGAATACGCCCTTAAAAGTACTAAGTTTAATGACAATCACCCCGTTATTTTAGATCTTCGCGATCGCAAGGAAGCCATTAAAAAATTAGTAGAAGCCAGGGCAAAGGAAAACTTAGGGGAAAACACAGCTAATATTGATATTAAAAAAGCATCTCCCGTTCTAGAAAGAGAAGGAATCAAACAAAATCTGACCAGTCAGTTGATTGAAGCAGAGACGGCGATTGTTAGTTGGCAAGCGCAAATAGAGGGAATCAAGCGCGCTCAGGCAGAAGTATTAGAAAATTTCCGCCAGCTACCCCAGCTACAGCAAACCTTCAGCGAATTGCAAAGACAGCTTAAGGTTAAATCTCAGACGGTTGACTTTCTTTTACAGAAGCAGCAAGAATTGGAAATTTCTGAGGCACAAGAAATTGCTCCCTGGGAAATTATCGAACCCCCTTTGTTGCCTGAAGATCCTATATCTCCTAATAGAATCAGAAATACGATCTTAGCTTTAGTCGCTGGGTGCATTTCGGGTATTGGTACTGCCATGCTGATGCAGCGTTTCGACCCCAAAGTTAAGCAGGTAGAAGAAATTCGCCGTATTACAGACTTACCGATGCTGGGAGCTATTCCTAAGATATCTGAACCAGAAGTCAAGCTCGTTGAAAGTAATAGCGATAAAAAGCTCGCACCAAGCTACAGCTATTCTGCTTTTACCGAGTCTTTGCGCTCGGTAGCGATGAACTTACGCTACTTGGGAAGCTCATCAGGTAAGATGAAGTCGCTCTCTATTACTTCTGCCAATGCAGCAGAAGGAAAAAGTACCTTTACCTATAATTTGGGTTTGGTTCTAGCGGATTTGGACTTACGAGTTTTGATTGTGGATGCAGATTTAAGAAAACCGAAGCTGCACAAGCTAGCAGATGTTTCTAATACTCAAGGTCTGACTACGGCGATCGCCACAGACAGTGGTTGGTTAGATTTGATATTACCAGGGAAAACAGAAAATCTGCATATTCTTACTTCCGGCCCAAAATCTCCTAATCCTGTGGCGATGCTAAATTCACCCAGAATGAAGGAAATGATCGCACAATGGGAGGAGTTTTATGATTATGTCTTGATCGATACTCCCCCAGCTAGCTTGATGGCAGATGCTCAGATCGTTGCCAATCAAGTCGATAGCTTAATTTTTGTTTCTGGAATCAATAAGGGAAATCGCGATGGTATTCGTAGAGCCTTGGAACAGCTTAGGGGAACAAACGCCAAGATCGTAGGATTTGTAGCCAATTATATCGATAAAGGACATAAATACTACACTTATTCTTACTCTGACTACTATCAAAGCTATGACGATTCTGATTGCGGTCCTGGCAATAGTGATAGTCGAAGACAGAATCGATTGCTCAGATCTTGGCGACGAAACTAAAAAATCCTTGTTCGGATTAAAGGGTTTTATTAACTCGATCGCGCCCTAACAGATGTCTGAATTGTCACCGATCGCGATCGCGATCCAAAGAAATTATGTTCGAGGCAACAAAAAATCAGGATAGTAATCTTCTATACGAATTAAAACTAATATTTAAAAAACTCAGTCACCGAGACAGAAAACTATTTTCGATTCTGACAATTTTACTTTTAATTTCATCTGGGAGCGAATTAATAAGTCTGGGAGCAATTGTTAAGTATATGGATGTACTTTCTAACCCAGAAAAGATCCTTAATGATTCCAATTTCGATGGAATTAGAAATTTTATATCAATTGATACAAATAACGAATTAGTCTTGTCAATCTCGCTATTACTGGTTTTTATAATAGGTACATCGAATTTGCTACGAATATTTACTATTAAGTTTCAAAATTCTTTATCAGCCACTATATCTACCAGAATTAGCACTCAAGTATATAACAATACAGTTCAACAGCCTTATAATTTTCATATCAATCGCAATACTAGTGAACTTATTAGTTCGGTGATGGAAGATACGAGGCAATTGTACTCGAATATTATCATGCCCCTAATTTTGCTAATTAGTAACGGTTTTCTGATGGTAGCTATACTCCTTGGTCTTACTGTAGCTAACTGGCAGTTATCATCAATCGGCTTTTGCAGCATAGGTATTGTTTACTTAGTTATTTATAAGTTCAAAAACTCTGTTTTGAGGCAAAACAGCACAATATTAGTGCAAAGTTCACAAAAGCAAATCAAGATTGTTCAAGAAAGTCTTGGTGGCATACGCGAAGTTCTCATAGAGAAGAATCAAAAGTTTTTTCAAGACAAATATTCAGAAGCAGATACAGAGTATAGACAGGCTTCAGCTTCTAATGTGTTTATTGGAACTACACCAAGATACATAATCGAAACAATAGCAGTAATCTTGGTTGTATGTTTGGCTCTTTTTTTAAATGAAGATGGTGATTTCAGCCAAACGATACCGCTACTGTCTGCAATAGTCTTTGCATCAAACAGAATTTTACCTTTGTTACAACAGCAGTTTATCGCAATATCTAGAATACAGGGGGCGAGAACTTCACTGACTCGAATAATATGGTGTCTCAATCTACCATTACCGAACTATTATCACCCAACTAGAGAACGTTTGGACTTTAGAAAATCATTGAGCTTTCAAAATGTCTGGTTTCGTTATAAATTTAGCAGTAAATGGATTTTAAAAGACTTGTGTTTTGAAGTCAAAGCAAATACTACTGTGGCATTGGTTGGCTCTTCTGGAAGCGGTAAAAGTACTATAGCAGATTTAATTCTGGGCTTGTTACAAGCACAAGAAGGAGCGGTACTGGTTGACGGGCAACCTCTAACTGAAAAAAAGGTAATTCAATGGCAAAATACGATCGCTCATGTTCCACAAAGTATTTTTCTGGTTGATGGAACAGTGGCAGAAAATATCGCATTTGGACTGAGTAAAGATAAAATCGACTTCGAGCGGGTAGTTGAAGCAGCAAAGCTTGCCAAAATTGACGAATTCGTTCAGCAACTACCTCAAAAGTATAATTGTAAGGTGGGAGAAAGAGGATCGAGACTTTCTGGGGGGCAGCGTCAAAGAATTGGCATTGCTAGAGCGTTATATAAACGAGCATCAGTGATTATATTTGATGAGGCAACAAGCTCATTAGATTCTGAAACTGAAAGAGAAGTAATGGAGTCAATTAATGGGTTAAATAACAAGATTACAATTATTTTAATAGCTCACAGATTGAGTACTATAAAAAATAGCGATCGCATAATTGAAATTAGTAATGGGCGAGTCGTAAATCAAGGAACTTACGATCGCTTACTACAGGTGTCTTCATCATTTAAAAAGATGGCGTTAGGCTAACTTATTTTCTAGGGCGTGTCATCAATTAAAAAAAAGAGCTTTTTTCGGTCTTTTAACGACCTACTACGTCGAAAAATAACCTCCGTAGCATAGCTACTCAGAACATTTTTCTTCTTGTATCTCGCTAAAATACGCTTCAAAAGCGTTCTTCCCCCTAAATGATGACACGCCCTAATAGTTATTTGTTAGATATCCTAGATAAGTTTCTGCGATCGAATAAGAATATGTCAAACAATAAAAGTGTTCCTCACTTCTTAATTATTGGGGCTGCAAAGTCAGGGACTACAACTTTATACGACGATCTAAAAACTAGCAAAGCTTTAAATCTGCCTTATGATAAAGAACCTGCCATATTGATCGAGGCGAGATCGAGATCGGATGCTATAAAGAAATATAATATACACTTCAATTCATCTACTAAGAGCGACGCTATACGAGGAGAAGCATCTACATATTATATGATGCAACCCTTATTTCCCGATGTCTCAAAATTTGCTCTGGATGTTTGTGGAAGCGAGTTAAAAATTATTGCTATATTGAGACACCCAGTTGACAGAATTATCAGCCATGTTACCCACGATTATATGGTAGGAAGATTAAAATATAGAGATGTCGATCGCGCTTTAAAAAAAGATTCTAAATACCTAGATTCGAGCAATTATTATATGCAGTTGAAAACTTGGGTTGATACTTTTGGCTTGAAAAACCTTAGCTGTATTTCTTTTAAAGAATATATAACCAACAGGCGATCGATGTCCCAAAAAGTTGCCGAATTCGTTGGCATCGACCCAAATTCCTTAGACTATAGAGAAGAAATAAGTAATGCCAGCTTCGAGCTTCGCCGAAATATTCTTTCTCCCGAAATTATGAAACTATATTATCGGCATATTAGGAAATATACGCCAACTTCCCTCAGAAAAACTGGCGTTAATTTATTTACTAAAAATCCAGATTTGGGTCGGCTTATTTTCTCCCAGAGTTTAAAAGACGAACTAACAGTTCATTTTTCTAAATTAGAGCCAAAATTGTCCGATTTATTAGAGACAAAAATAGACTGGGAATTTTAAATTATTACCATGTTTAGAGGCTGAATTATTAACCTTCAAAAACAATTATATTCTTATATAGCAACGCCGAATGATTTACAAGAAACCCTCTCTTATCTTGACGAAGTTAGAGGAAGCTCCGTCGTTTCACAAGTCCGCGTTGCCTGGGGTCTCCCCAGGCATTTATGTCGGACGTGGCGGAGTCTCTCTGACTCCGTGTTCTCCGCGCCTCCGTGGTTTATCAAAAAAAATATTCTTACAAATGATTTACGATTGCTATATTAGTTTCTTTTAGTATACAAATTATCTTCTAGCTACGTTATATGTCTTTAGTAATTCTTTTTTATGTAATTATAATCCCTTTAATTCCCTTTATTACTGGAAAAAGTTTAGCGATCGCTCCTTTGGCGGGGCCTTTGGGAATTATTAGTTTACAGCTATTTTTAGGTGTCACGGTAAAATCTATATATCTGGCAAATAATAAGCATTTATTTTCAATACATCCTTGGCTACAGCGTTCAAATGATTCGTTTGAACGAGCAATTATTTTCATGAGTCTTTTTTCATTTTTGCTTTGTTTGGGATATTGGTTGAGTACAAAATATGAAAATAAATTAAATTTAAGACAAAATAAAAACTTTTCTTTTTCTCCGCTGATTTTAAACAAAAAAAGCACTTATATTTCTTTAATAATTGCTGTAGCTATTTCTTTAAGTATTTGTTCTTTATATCTTCAACAGCGAGGATTGCTTGGACTATCAGTATTAAATTTGATTGTTAATGCTAATGTCTCAAAAGTAGCTCAAATTGAAGGATTAAAAAATGCAACTTTTGGTAATACTTTTGGTTTTACTATTCAATTTTTCATAGTTACCAAAATATATTTATTAATATTTTTCTCTAATCTAATTGCATCTGGTGGCAAAATAAATAAAATAGGCTTTGCTCTCCTACTAGGATTTTGCTTGTTTCAAATTGTCATTACAGGTAGAAGAAATCAGTTAATAACTTTAGCTGCTCCTTTAATCATAATGGCAAAAATGTCAGCCAATCAATTTGTATTGCAGCATAATTTCAAAATTAAGCAAAAGCAACAAAAAATCATCAATAGATTTTTGCTCCTAATTATTCCAGTTTCTATTATTATATTTGCTTTTATAACTTATGTTCGGGGAGGATTTGACGATAATTTAGATTTTAATATTTTGTTATCTATTAATAATTTTATCGAACCGATATTAGAGTCAACTTATTTTACCGATATCAATGTACTAGGTTCAATTATGGAAAGAATGAAGTCTAGAAATCTAGATTTTATGATGGGACAATCTTATTTTAGTGTGTTCTATGGCTTTATTCCTAGATTTTTATGGTCGGATAAGCCAGCTATCTCATTAGGAATTTTTGTGAAGAATGAAATTTTCGGGTTAAGGGGAACTTTAGGAGGAATCCCCCCGACAACGCCTGGTGAAGCTTTCATAAATTTTGGCTGGTGGGGTTTAATTGTTCCTATTATATACGGCTTCCTTTTAAGGAAGTTCGAGTATCTTGTATTGAGTAAGTATACCAAAACTACATTAGGATTGTATTTATATAGTTTGTTAATTTTTCCCCTTTCATGGTCTTTAATGCAGAGTAGCTTTGCAATAATTATTACTAGTGTAGTTTCATCATTTATACTGATTGTTATTGTTTATAGAATAAGCATTTATTTAGATCGAAAAGTGAACGGTACTCCGCCTTGAAAAGGCGGAGCCTGCGTTCACCGCCTTCCGCGGTTAATTAGTTGTAATACTAACTTTTGTATTGAGTAGCGATCGCTAATTCGATCTATTGAGTATTTTTGGCTACGTGCTAAGGTAAACAGATATTAACAAATGAAAGTACTCCATATAATCCCATCGATCGCATCAATACGCGGAGGTCCTAGCCAAGCAATTATTGAGATGGTCGAAGCATTGCGTAACAACAACGTAGATGCAGAAATCGCCACTACTAACGATAATGGCTTAAAGCTTCTAGATGTACCTCTACAAAAACGTATTGAATATCGAGAAGTTCCAGTTTGGTTTTTTTCTCGCTTTTCCTCTCGTATCAATGCAGTAACAGAATTTGCTTTTTCTGCTCGACTCACTAATTGGCTTTGGCATAATATAGACAATTACGATTTAGTCCACATTCATGCTATATTCTCCTACCCATCTACAGCAGCAATGAGAATAGCCCGTTTGAAAAATATTCCCTATATTGTTCGTCCCCTCGGTCAACTTTGCCAATGGTCGCTACAGCAGGCAAAATTAAAGAAGCAACTATATTTAAAGATCGTTGAAAAAGCTAATCTCGATCGCAGTTCATCACTTCATCTAACGTCAAAACAAGAACAACAAGAATTAAAACATTTAAACCTAAAAACAAATAGCTTTATTCTTCCTCATGGTTTGTCCATACCCGATCGCATTACCGAAGCTAATAATAAACTAAGAGCAAAATTTAAACTATCACAAGACCCAGTTATCCTATTTCTTTCTCGCATTCATCCCAAAAAAGGCTTAGATCTTCTCATTCCCGCATTGGGAATTCAACGACAATTTACTTTTATTATAGCTGGGGTCGGCGATCGCGCTTACGAACGAGAAATAGATAATCTTTTACAGAAACATAATCTTAATTCCCGCACTATTAAAACAGGATTTGTCAGTGGAGAAGACAAAAACCTCTTACTCCAGGGCGCAGATTTATTTACTCTTACTTCCTATTCAGAAAATTTTGGAGTTGCTGTCTTAGAAGCTTTAGCAGCAGGGACTCCAACCTTAACTACACCTGGGGTGGCTTTGAGCCAGATGTTAGAAAAAGAAAATTTGGGTTACGTCACGGAGTTAGATATAGATGCTATAGCCTCAAATCTAGAATATATACTTTCTCATCTCGAAGAAGCCAAAGAAAAAGGCGATCGCAACCGTCAATTTGTTAGAGAAAATTATACCTGGGACACAATAGCACTTAAAATGATTGACGTTTATGAGAACGTTATTAATGAGCGATCGCCTTTGTTAACAACTTGAAACAAAATAAAAGAAAAATGACGTTACATTCGGAATATGAATACAAATATTTAGATAACAATCTTTCCCATACTTACGCTTATTTAAATACTCCAATACTTTCTTTTCTAAGCAAAATTAAGCCAGAAGCGAAAATTCTAGATTTAGGTTGTGGTAATGGAAGCCTAACTAATGCTATTGCTCGACAAGGCTATCGAGTGGTAGGTATGGAAGAATCTTCTTCTGGTGTAGCTCTAGCTAAAAAAAACTTTCCTCAATGTAACTTTTTACAAGGCAGTATTTATGAACCTCCCCTATTAGAAAATGACTTCGATGTTGTTATATCTGTCGAGGTGATCGAACATCTATTTTATCCACGGGAACTAACAAAATTAGCGGGGAAATGTCTTAAACCAGGGGGACATTTGATTATCACCACACCCTATCATGGCTATTGGAAAAATCTAGTTCTGGCTCTTTCTGGAAAAATGGATGCACATTTTCATGTTCTCTGGGATGGGGGACATATTAAATTTTTCTCTGTTAAAACCCTTTCAGAACTTTTAGAAACAGAAGGTTATACTAATTTAGAATTTAAATTTGCGGGTAGATTTCCCTATCTTTGGAAATCAATGCTATGTTGCGCCAATAAGCGAACAGTAAACAGTAAACAGTAAACAGTAAACAGTGAAATTAAAGCTGATGAATGCTGAATGATAAATGTTAAAAAGAATACATATTAGTTAATTAAAATGTCAGAGGAACGAGTAGACAAACTCAAAAGTCAGTTTAATAGCGATCGATTGAATCTTTCTCATTTAAATACAGATATTAACCGAGAAGATTCAAGTATTCTGGATAAAATAACTCCTTTAATACTTACCTATAACGAAAGTCCTAATATAGATCGAACCTTAGCAAAGCTGATTTGGGCAAAAAGAATTGTTGTCATAGATAGTTTTAGTACAGACGATACTTTAAAAAAACTTCAATCTTATCCGCAAGTTGAAGTTTTTCAGAGAAAATTTGATAGTTTTGCAAACCAATGTAACTTTGGTATTGACAAAATTGCATCTTCATGGGTGCTTTCTATTGATGCTGATTATGTTTTGAGTGACCATTTTATTGATGAGATTGGTACAAAGCTAAACAAATCTGAGATTGACGGATTTTTTGTGAATTTTAGATATTGTGTTTTTGGAACTCCATTAAAAGGAACTTTACTACCGCCTAGAGAAGTTTTGTTTAAAGCAGACAAAGGCTTTTATATTGATGATGGTCATGCTCACAAACTAATAGTAAAAGGCAAATCCGATCTTCTTGAATCTTGTATCTATCATGACGATCGCAAGTCTCTGAGTCGATGGCTTTGGGCGCAAGATCGCTACATGGTTATAGAAGCAAAAAAACTAATCGAAACCCCGTCAGCTAACCTGAGTTATGGCGACAAAATACGCAAACAGAAATTTGCAGCACCGTTAATCATTTTTTTCTATTGCTTGATTTTGAAGGGCGGAATTTTCGATGGTTGGGCTGGTTGGTACTATGCTTTTCAAAGAATGTTAGCAGAAACTCTTTTATCAATCCGCATCATCGAACAGGAAAGATCGTGTTAATCGAGATACATCTAAATGAAGCATAAATTTTGTCAACTTTATTCGGCACTTTTTCTATTATCGATATCAAGTCTTATTCCTCTAAAACTAGCCATAGCTCATTCTCAAACACCAATACCCCAAGCAATTCTAACTTTAGGTGGGGGAGCAGATCGAGAGAAATTTACCGCACAATTTGCCCAGTTTCATCCTTCTTTAACTATCTGGATCTCGTCAGGATCGCCCCGCCTCCAGGCTCGTCAAATATTCCAAGATGCAAATATATCCGCTTCAAAAGTAAATCTCGACTACCGCGCTACCGATACCGTTAGCAACTTTACTAGTTTAGTCAAAGACTTCCAACGCCAAAACTATCAACATATCTACCTAATTACTTCCGATTTCCATATGCCAAGAGCAAAAGCGATCGCCTTCATCGTTTTAGGTAGTCACGGAATTGCCTATACTCCCGTAGCTATTCCCACTCAAAAAGAATCAGAATCCAAACTAAAAATTGTTAGAGATTCCATAAGGGCTGTAGTTTGGCTGATTACGGGTAGATCGGGTTCGAGCTTGAATAGGTCATCTCATATTATCATTCATCATTTATCAGGCTGCTCAATGTTGGCTCGTTGACAGAAATTAAGCTATTAAATCGCAGCCAGCTACAGTCAATCGCCGTCGGAGTACAATCAAATCTTTTTGAAATAAGTATAGATCGATCGCTTTAGTAGCAATTGAGCTTGAAGCGACTTTTACCTCAGCTATGGCGATCGCCAGATTCCAGACTTCTACTCTTTGCATCATCATTTAATCTAGCTTTAACAAATCTTAGCTATCGTTGACAAGTCGGTAGTATTATCTGCCGACCATTAATCGGTTATTTAAAATTCTAAAAAACCGATCGCTAAAAACGTCTAATTTGCGCCATTATTTGAGATAAAAGAGTAAGGTAATTCAGTTTTTTGCACCAACTACGATCGAGTTAGCAATGTGATTGACGGAAGATCTGATAAAAACAGAGATTGACTTTTCTTTATCTAATCTAATAATATGCAATTTAAATACACTATTTTAAATAGTTGAAGAAGAGTTAATAAATGTGAATAATAAAAACAGGTATAAAAAAAACAATAGTTATAGTATAATTAGTTCTTCAACTGTATTAAGTTTACTGTTTTTCCTAGCGATCGCCTTCTCTAGCGCGTATGATGCAGTCGCTGAGGATAAGAAAATTAATACTCCTGTTTCATTTCAACCTCCCCCAGGAGAAGAACAGCCAGATAAAACAGCAGGAGCAGGTACACGCGATGGTGTCAGTTGTTCTCAAAGTGCTGCGATTCAAGGGGTAAAAAGTATTAGCGATCGCTCTAAATTTACTGCCATTGCACCTTACTACAACAGCAATTATGGAGCGCAAATTATTTATGGAGGGACAACTAAAGAACATCCTACTTTCTGGGTTAATTTACCGAAAACTTCAGCACAGAAAGCTATTTTGATGGTAAAACAAGGCTCTGATGCACCTTGGTCCCAGTTGCTTCCACATTGGCAACAGACAATTAGGTTATCAGGAAAAAGTGGTATTACCGAAATCGAACTATCTAAAAATGCTCCTCCATTAGAAATAGGTAAGAACTATCAATGGAAAGTAGTATTAGTTTGTGGAAATAGTCCAAATCTCAACGATCCTGAAATTACTGCTGGGATCAAACGCATCGATCGCTCTCAAATTGGTAATAATCTGCCAACTACAGAATTAGATAAGGCTGCTTTATATGCACGAAAGGGTATTTGGTACGATGCGTTAGATATTGTGCTAGCAGAAAAATCTTCTTGGAACAATTGGAATGATATTTGGGTTGGATATTTGCGATCGGGTGGTTTGGCTAACAAAATTGCTGATGAACCAGTATTGACAAACTGAAGATCGGGTAATTTAAGCAAGTTACATTTTTACTATAAAAATAGTGTGAGGTACTTGAGGACTGGGGGACTTGGGGACTTGCGCGAAGTTGCGCTGAAGTAAGAAGTAAGAAGTAAGAAGTAAGAAGTAAGAAGTAAGAAGTAAGAACTAACGCTCTCTCCCCGTCACCTCGTCACCTCGTCTCCCCGTCTCCCCATTGCTTTATTTGTATCTCATATAATTAGTAGTAAACAGCGAATACCAAAGAAAAGAGAGTGAATTTCTAATTGATTTTGTATGGGATTAAAGAGATCTAGTTATCCGCTAGCTAATAGTTTTTTTATTACTTGTTTAATACGGTATGATTTGGTTCTATCTTCCGAACGTTCGAGAGCTTCTAAAGCTTTTATAGCGACTTGAGAATTAGTATCGAATTCTGCTGATAAGGCTTCTAACGTATATCTAAATTTTAGTCGATCCCGTTGTTTGTTTCTGATGAAGACTGTAGCAACGGCAGCGATCGCAAAAGTCAATAATGCAGGTACTAAAGGCAGCCACCAGCCTGATAAAAATGCTAGGTAACAAGTAACGATTAAAATAATTCCGCTCGCGCAAATATTAAAAGCGATCGCTATAGGAGATCTCAATCGCCAGGAAGTAATTACGCCGATGATTCCCACCCAGAAGATCGTTAGAAATTCCCAAAATTTTGTATGAGTACGAAGTAAGGGACGACTATCTATTACTGCGCTAATCAGTTGACTGGCAACATTAGCGTGAATAAAAACCCCGCGCATCTCGGAGGAAGAACCACTGCTACTATAGGGTGTTAAAAAGTTATCTTTAACACTTTCAGCAGTAGTACCGATAAGAACTAGGCGATCGCGAATATCTTCTACAGGAATTCCATCGTTCAAAACATCAGTTAGAGAATATTGCTTAAAATTAGCTTGTCTACCCCAGTAGTTGAGTAATATCTGATATCCTCCTGTATCCGCACGCACATATCCTCCACTGTTTGAGGTCAATGGTCTGAGCATAGTTTTTCCTAAAAGATAACGGTGGTTACTTAGTGGTTTGGGTTCGATATCTTGCTGCTTTAGGTAATGTAAAGCCAATTTAGTACCTAAACTGTACTTCTCATTCTCGCCTTTTATTAAAGATAATAATGCCCGACGTACCTTATCATCACTATCTACTACTAGATCACTAAAGCCAATGCGATCGCGATCTACATTGGATGGTGGAGCAACAGCCTCACCAATTAGTTTTTCCAGCACATACAAATTATCGGTGGAGTTAAAAGTTCTCTTTAAATCTCGATCGCCTGGTGGTATTGAATTATCGCGATAAAGGTCTAAACCAATCGCACTCGGTCGATATTTTTTTAGGTTTTCAATTGCTGTAGCTAAAACGCGATCGTTAACTGGATGTCCTACTGTTTGTAGATCTTTTTCGTTAATAGTCACCACAACAATTCGAGGGTCTAAAGCATCTGAAAGTCGCCAACCAAAGAAGCGATCGAGCAAATTCCATTCCCAAGCCTGTAAAATTCCCGTAGATCGCGTTAACAAGACAAATCCCACTACTGCTAGGGCAATCTTTACCAGCAATCTCTTTTTCAAGCGTCGTTTATTTACTTTTTTTCTTGCTTGTTTTCTGACATCATTTAACAGTTTGTTTGCCGATTCTACTTCAGCCAGTCTATTCTCGATTTTTTGTGTTTCTAACTCTTGACCAGCATTTAAAAACTTATAATCTGTATTTGCTAGGGTTTTATGTTCCGCCCAATCTAAGGTAGCTTGTAATTCTTCTCCTTTTAGTAGATAAACAGGATCGGGTTTATCTATCCACTGGGATAACTGGGTCGCATAAGGACGTAATTGAGCTAACTGTGCATCTACCCAAGCTAAATTAAATACCTTTGCATAGATCGGGTTGTTGACTTCTAAATTTCCATGTCTTTCTACTACTAAGCCCGATAAACGTAACTCTATGCTTGCTACAGAATCGTTAACAAAAACGGCTTTTTTTTGTAAGATATCTCGATACCAACCTAACAGGCAAATAGTTTGTTCTGAATTTCGATAATGCAGGCGATCGTATATTGTTCTGAAGTGTTCTGGTTCATCTTTAACCTGCCAATCTTTGATTAAATGTTCCTCCACAATCTCAGCTATGGTTAACTCACTTTTTTTATCGGCTTCTCTTCTAACTATTTGACATATTTTTTGGGTTAAAAAAGGTTGTCCTGCTGTCCAAGCTAAAATTTCTGCTAGTGTTTTTTCTGGATCGGCTACCTTATTAAAAAGACCTAATTTTAAAGGTTTGGCTTCTTCTAATTTAAATCCATGTAAGTCTATTAGTTTGCCAACATTGAAAGGAGACTGAGCTTTATCTTCGATTAAATCCCTCGGTGCTGCTACTCCTAAAAGGGTAAAGGTAAGACGACGATAATTTGGCTCGATATGACGTTTTTCATGACAACTATGAATAAAAGCAAAAAAGTCATCCAAAGAGAACTTTTGGCTGAGAACTCGATCTATTTCATCAATAAAAATTATAATTTCTGATTTAACTTTTACTAATAAAATGTCCTTAATAAATCTGCTCAAAAACTGTATGGGAGCTAAATCTCTTTTACCTTCTTTTTCGATCCACTCGCTCCACTCGCGATCGAGATCGCAAGTGCCAACTATCTCCAACATAATGCTTCCGTACCACTGTTTAGCGGTAAGACGAGTTCCTATCCCATTTAAATCAATAAAAACGCAAACTGTTCCCTCTGCCTGTAATTTTGACATGGCTCTTACCCGCAGGCTAGATTTTCCCATTTGACGGGAGTTCAATACATAACAAAATTGCCCTTGCTTTAAGGCTTCTTCTAACTGGCGATCGGCAGCACGTTTTACATAGCTTGGAGAATCACTTCTCAAACTTCCTCCTATTTGATAAAAAGATGATGTCTCGTTTTTATTCATTAAGATGTTTTAAGAATATTTATCGTTTAAAAGTTTTTTTTTACTTTTAAAAATTGATTATAAGCTAATTTTGTTGCATAAATAATATAAATTTTACTATCCAATAATAAGCTGAAATATCTGTTAATATCCAACCCCGTCCAAATATATTTTCTGGTCATGAGTAGTTGTTAATTTGATTAATATTATTTAATTATATTTACTTAATACTAGGGGATAAATTCAGGTATTACTCGATCTGTGAGTATTTTTAAAGGAACATAGCAACATTCGGCTAGTTCCTTCAGGTAACTTTTAGCATGATTTTTATACAACAAAAATAATGACCGCGGAATGCGGTCAACGCAGGCACCGTCAAACGCTCTCTGCGTTTCGCCTTCGCAAAGCGAAGTCGGCAGCCTCCAGGCTGCACGGCGGTGTAACGTTGACTACCTATCCCGACCAAACTTGATTGAAATAATTCTGATATAATTTACACCGAAAGGATACTAAATTGTCTTGTAGCTTAACTAAACCGAGACTATACAGTTGATAAGCTTGTCGAGAATTGAGTTCTATAGGTTCGTTAGATTTTAATAGTTGATTTAACGCCGAACCGAGTTCGGGAGACTGTTCTACAGTATCTAATAAACTCCGTAATAAATTGCCACAAATTCCTGTTTCAGAGGAAGCTTCTTGTATAAATCGATCTATAGTAAAACTTGAATCCTTGTTGATATGATACATTGCTAGACTTAATAAATAAGGATGTCCTCCGACAATATCCATTAGCTTATTAATTTGTGTTCGATCCCAATCTAGTTGATGCAAAGATGCTAAATGTTCTACTTGTGTATAAGTAAGCTCCTCAAGTAAGATCGGCACTCCTACGTTAAAAGGAGATTTATGAATATCTAAAGGTACATATACCTCAGTTGAATGCGCCAGTATCAGCTTCAATCTTGCCCACGAATGATGTGTTTTTCCCTTTTCGTGCCAACTACGTATCAGATCGAAAAAGTCTTCGATTACTTCTTCGTAAGAAAATAATTTGTCAACATTATCCAAAGCTAAAACAATTTCACCAGTTGTTTCTGCCAAGATACTTTTTTCTAAATAGAAAGTGCAATTTTGATTATTACCAATAAAACCAAGATCTGCACCCCAGTACTGTCTTACTCTATTATCCAATTTCAACTCAAGAGAAACCATTGCACATAGCCAAGGCAATAATCTACCTAAATCTTTGAGAATAGGACGCTCTATACTAAGAAAATCCAGGTATACTATTTTTTTTCCTTGCAACTGTCCCTGTTCGAGAATTCGTTTAACTAAAGAAGTTTTACCCATACATTTTGCACCTTTGATCCGAATCAAAGAGCCTGGTTGGTTAATTGTTTCATAACAAACAGATTCACAGCGCGATCGCTCTAAATAAAAAGGCGAGTTTAAAGCGACTGCACCTTCAGGAAAAGTTAAGTTTTCTATAGTTGAGGATACGGAGCGTGGATCTCGAACAAAATCTGCCTGAATAGATTCTTGCCATTTCGATCTCAAAACATTTTGAAAATTAAATTTAGTTACTTTCTCACCAAAAGCTACTGAAAGCCTTTGCCACAATTTGCAACCGACATCTTTACTAACATAGTTAGTGGTAAAATCTACCCGCAGAGCTATCTCTTCATAGGTCTGCTCTTCCCATGCACCACGAAAAACCTCAGCTTCTATCTTTGAAAGACGCTTTCCGAAACGCTGAATATGTGCTTTATGGGCTATTTCTATTGCGATTTCATATGTAAATTCTGTCATTTGTTCACCTGGTACAGACATTTTGTCGGTTGTTGATTGCAGCAAGTTAAAGAAATTTCTTCATTAGAAAGCGTTATTTACTTAAATAATAAAAGAAAACTCTCGTTATATTAAATCTGTTTTGTGGAACGAAAAAGTCGGTAAACAAATGACCGCTTATCTACAACCAGTTGCCTACCAACACAAAGGCCGACCATTGAGAAGGATCTTGATAGTCAGTCGATTTCAATAAATATAATTGTGCTTTACGTAGTGCCTCTGCTTTGGTTGTTCCTGGAATTTTCATAGCTCGATAAAATTGGATTATTAGTTCTGCGGTAGAATCATCATTTGTAGACCATAATGTAGCTAAGGTACTCCGCGCCCTAGAACGTACTGCCACTCCTGCTAACCCTAAAGCTGCTCGTTCGTCTCCTTCTGCGGTTTGACAGGCACTTAAGATCAATAGTTCGATCGGCGTGTTTTCGGCAAAATCTCGGTCTTGCAGTAACTGGTCTAAATCTTTAACTTTGATGCGACCGTTCCAAGCAAGTAAAAAGGTATCTTCCGCACGAGAAGAAAACTGTCCGTGGGTGGCTAGATGTACTATAGGATAAGGTAAGGTTGTAACTGCTTGGCGTAAGCTTTCTTTAGTAAAGTTTTCGTTTAACAGTATTTTTGAAGGAACTAAACGAGCAATTTCTGACATTTCTTCTCCGACATAAAATAATGAATTAAAACCCTGGCGGGATTCGGTCAAACCCCCCGCAATAGTTTTTAAGGAGTCAGGAGTCAAGGATCGAGAGGTTAGTAACTGCAAGCCTGGAGTCAAAGCGAGACTGTATTTTTCGATTAAATACTTGTTCTCCTGGCGATCGTATAGGGCAGCAACGGGAATTCCTCTCATAATACCATCGAGTACAAATACTAAAGTCTTAGTTTTATCTGCTGTAAGCTGGCTTTCTAAAGGACGAATTAACCAGTCATAAAAGGTTTTATTTGGTTGTAGTTTGATAGAAGGTGAAGAGTAACCCAGCTTTAGTTCTTCATTGAGATCGTCCAAGACGCGCTTGATTTCTGGTTGCTCGATCGCAGTTTGATAATATCTTAAGGGTCGATCTGGCTGGGATAAAATAAGGGCAAGGCGATCGGGGAGAATTATGGAATAGATAACTGCTGCTTGGCGATCGATTTTATCAATTTCTTGAGGTTGGGCATCAAAACAGGCTTCGCGAAAAAAGTTGTTTAACTGTGATATCTGTAAGGCTTCGATAGTATCGCGGGCTTGGAGAAGGTTTTCTTGACTAGGTTCGGCTAAAAGCAAGGCAACTCGTTCGCGATATAACGGCTCAATTTGGTCGCGAAAGGCAAACTGTGTCTCTGGATCGGTAGCAATTAAATTCGTTCTTAATGACTGTAAACTGACAAAAGCAGAATTATAAGCCTGCAATGCTGCTTTAGAGTTGTTTTGTAACTGATAAATTCTACCTAGCTGCCATTGCCATCGATAAGCTATTTCTGGGGCTGCGGTGCTATCTTGAATTAATACTGATGTAATGTTATTTATAGTTGACAAAGCTCGTTCGGTCAACTGTTGCGCCTGGCTCAATTTCCCCGTCTGTTGATAAACTGCACCAAGATAACCATCAGCATAGGCTATTGCCGAGCGATCCTGTAATTGTTCGGCTTGTTCGAGAGCAATTTTAACTTCAGATTCGACTTGCGCCCAAGATGTTTGAAAATTTTTCGATGACGATCGACATTGTTGAACGACAGGGGAGGGATAATTAATTGTGTTGGGTTGCAGACAAATTAAACTTTGAACTAAATCGATGCGATTGTATATAGTGGTATGGGTTACTGGTAAATTAGTTAAATTAGCTCTTATATCTGCAATTAGATCGGGAATTGTCAATCTTTTGTCCCCCGAATTCAGCGTCGGGTTAGATATTAATAAATTGAGTAAGCCTAGTTGAGCTTTACTTTTTGTTTCCAAATCGGTAGACAAAGCCGATTGTTGGTAACAATCTGCTGCCTGAAAATAATATGCGTTAGCATTTTGTGAATTGCTGTTTGACAGACATTGACGCGAAGCATCTACTTGTGAGATGGCTTGAGGCTCGACTCGATTCCCCAAAGCGCGAACCGTATTACCCAAACTCAGTAAGACTGCATTTTTTTGCTCGCTGGCGTTCAATTCTTCGGCTATTGCGATCGCCTGTTGTAAAACTTTTAAAGATTCTGCCAAATTTCCTACTGCACGAAGAGTATTGCCATGACTGAGTAATGCCAAAACTTTTTCTTTAGAATTGGGTCGATCGCTCAATCTCTCGGTAACTGAGTCTAAAATTTTATTAGCGCGACGATAATATCCCAAATCCTGTAAAGCTTGTGCCTGGCGAATTTTATTTTTAATTATTGAGCGATCGTTATCTAATTTCTGATAGATCTTCTCTGCTTGTTGCCAGGTTTCAAAGGCTAATCTAAATTCTCCTCGCGATCGCGCTATAGTACCTTCGATCTCTAAACTATGAGCTAGAATATTCTGCTGCTCCTCTGTCTGAGATTGAGTTTTAATTAATTTCAAACTATCGGCGATCGCTTTTTCGGCTGCGGTTAAATTTCCTAATTTCTGTTGCGTTAGAGCCAAATTACTCAACGCCATAGATTGATTGAGAACATCTTTTTGTCCTTCAAAAGCCGTCACGGCTTGCTGCCAAACTCGATTCGCCTGTGAATATTGCTCGTTGAGATAAAGTTGTTTAGCTCGATCTATTAGTTCGACCGTATCTTTATGAATATCATCGATCGGAACGGCAACAGTTTTTGCACTTATCGATATTGCTAATGCAAGTGCAAATAAAACGATTAGATACTTGCGTAATTTTAATTTCATTTTGGCGATCGCTGATGGCAAACTTGGGCTTTTAACTGGGGTTTAGAAGCATTAAGCTGGGTTTGACGTGCTACCAACTCTACCATACCGCGATCGTTAACGATCCATCCCTGAGCCTCAACAATTTCTGACTCAGCTTCTGCTGCTTTTATTGTTACTGCTGCCTCTGTTCCTGAAAACGGAACAAGTTCGACTAAATCTACATCGTTGGCTTCTCCGTCTCTGGCTTGAGTTGGACTTGGAGCATTTCCCCCTTTTCCCGTAATAAAAAATTCACTTCCTCTTCCTTGTTGGCACAGATTTTGTGCTACCGATCTGGTTGCGTCGATTACTTCTACGGGTAATTCTTCCAATCCTTCTGTGGGATTAGCTTCGAGTTCATTAATTTGGATTGTGCCATCTACACCCAATTCGGAAGAGGCATCGAGATCGTTAGTATTGTTTGGTGGTGTCGAGCTTCTTTCTTCCAGCCCGAAAATCGCGTTGGTCCTAATGTCAATATCGCCCCCCGTTCCTTTGTCAGCAGATGCAACAATATCGCTGTTCTGGTTGGGATCGGCAATTACAAAATTGGCTTTGATTTTAATATTACCGCCATTAGCGTTTTCTAAAGCTTGGGCAGAAATAGTGCTGTTTTGTAAGGTTAAATTCTCAGCAATTTGCAGCTCGATATTACCCCCAGTACCTGTGGAGGTAGATGCAAATAAAGCCGATCCGTTTGACAGAGCCACACTGTTAGCCAGGATTAAGAGTTCGTCTGCATTTCCTTGTCCTAGACTTTGAACTGATATTACCGCGCCATTTTTCAAAAATACGTTGGAGGTATCGATATTTATCCCGCCTGCATTGCCTACTGACGATTCGTCTGGTTGACTAAAAATACCGCTGTTAGATCCATCTGAACCTTGACCATCAGCTTCTATGGTGCTATTAGCTTTAATGGTAATTGCCCCACCATTTCCCTGACCAGAAGTACTGGCACTGATTTGCCCTCCCTCTATGAGAGACAGATTATCTGTAGTAATATTTATCCCACCTGCATCTCTCTGACCAAAAAAAGTACTGGCATTAACTTCGGCTCCCCCTGTTAGTTTGAGATTAGTCGTAGTAATATTTATCCCACCTGGATTGCCTGTTCCTACTGCGTCTACTACGCTAAAAATGCCACTGCTAAATCCATCTGAACCTCGACCATCAGCTTCTATAGTGCCGTCGGCTTTAATATCTATCTTTCCCGCATCTCCCTGAAGACTGAAAAGAGTACTGGCATTGACTTCGGCTCCTCGTGTTAGTTTTAAGTTAGTCGTAGTAATATTTATCCCACCAGAGTTGCCTTCTGCCGATTCTTTTACTAGGCTAAAAATGCCACTGCTAAATCTATTAACTCTATCTACATTTTGACGTTCACCATCTGCCTCTATAGTGCCATTAGCTTTGATGGTAATCGCCCCCCCATCTCCCTGACCAGAAGTATTAGCATTGATTTGCGCTCCCTCTGTTAGAGATAGGTTATCTGTAGTAATATTTATCCCACCTGCATCTCTTTGACCAAAAAAATTACTGGAATTAACTTCGGCTCCCCCTGTTAGTTTGAGGTTAGTGGTAGTAATATTTATCCCGCCTGGATTGCCTGTTCCTACTGCGTCTACTAGGCTATAAATGCCACTGCTAAATGTATCTATACCTCGACCATCAGCTTCTATAGTGCCGTCGGCTTTAATATCTATCTTTCCCGCATCTCCTTGACCAGCAGCAAGAGTACTAGCATTGACTTCAGCTCCTCTTGTTAGTTTGAGGTCAGTAGTAGTAATATTTATGCCCCCAGAGTTGCCTATTGCCGATTCAGTTACTAGGCTCAAAATGCCACTGCTAAATCCATCTGGACCTTCACCATCTGCCTCTATGATGCCATTGGCTTCAATATTTATCTTTCCCGCATCTCCCACAGCAAAAGTATTAGCATTGACTTGCCCTCCCTCTGTTAGTTTTAAGTTAGTCGTAGTAATATTTATTTCACCTGCATCTCCCTGACCAAAAAAAGTACTGGCATCGACTTTGGCATCTTGTGTTAGTTTGAGGTTAGCTGTAGTAATATTTATTCCATTAGAGTTACCTACTGCCGATTCTTTTACTATATTAAAAATGCCAGTCTTCAATTCATTTTGACCTTCTCCATCGGCTTCTATAGTGCCATTGGCTTCAATAACAATCTCCCCCGTATTTCCCTGGCCTGAAGTACTAGCCTCTATTCGTCCGCCTTGAATTAAGGAGAGGTTGGTAGCGGTAATATTTATTCCGCCAGAGTTACCTACTGCCGATTCTTCTACCGAGTTGATGATGCCACTTCCTCCATCTGCGGTAATATTATCTGTGACATTAACAACAATATTTCCTACTTGTGCCTCTGAAGAGTCCGCTCCCACCCCTATTCCAGCTTTTAAATTACTCGCGCCTAATTCTCCTCCAGACAATTCGAGATTGTGAGCATTGATGCCAATATCCCCTTCACCTATTGCTTGCACATCAACATTCGTACCATTTGTTAAAGTGATCTTCGATTTGGCTGTGGTGACGGGAAAGCTAATCTCATTGTCCGAAATTTGCCAACCTATTTGTCCTGTTGCAGACAAGCCACCTAATTCAATGTTTCCTCCTGGTGCTGTAATTTGTCCTCCCGTAATGGTGACATCACCACCTAAAAATGCCAAAGCTTCTCCGTTATTCACCTCTAAATTACTGTTGTTTACGGCAATGTTCCCAGGTTGGCTGCCATAATTTAAGCCCATCGGCACATTTATCGTTAGTAAAGGCGGATTATCGCTATCTGTGGCGTTAAATTCTACATCATCGCTAAAGACAATACTTTCGGCGGTGCTTGCAGTAAATGACCCCCCGATGTCTAAAGCTGCACCCTCACCAAAGATCATCCCCGCTGGATTGATTAAAAATAAATTAGCATCACCATTAGCCCTAATTAAGCCGTCAATGTTGGAGATATCGCCCCCTGTAACGCGAGAAAAGATATTGGCAATGTCGCTCTGGTTGTTAAAGAAAGCTTCGTTGCCGTTTAAAAGATCGAACTGCTCAAAACTATGAAATAAATTATCTCCAGAGCGATCGCCAGAATCAATTGTAATAGTATTATCGGTAGAGTTGACCGTCGTATTAGTCGTACCATCGGGAACAATTTGCGATTCAGCGCGAGATGCAATCGCATTACTTATAAATAATCCTAACAGTAATGAACGCCACAGTTTCATAGGTTAACTTCTCAAACTATGTATGTTTGAATTATATAGAGATATTATGCTTATATCTTTTTTTCCATTTAAAACTAACAATTATTAATAATAGATATCTACCTGAATTTCCCCCCTTTTATTTCTATTTTTTATTTGCAAAGGGTATAGAGATTCCCCCAAGTACAAACAACAACATTAATTAAAAAATACCTGAATTATCTCTTTTTGTTGCCAGAAACCTGAAGTTGTCCCCTTTTTTTTTTAGAAAAGGATTGCAAAAGTTAGAGTAGTCAGATTAATAAGGAGTATATGGAGAATGAAATTACGTTTTTTGGGTAAAACCTATTTTCAGTCCCAGCAGCAGATTCCTACTATTGCTTCTGAAACTACAGCTTGCTACAGGGGACAACGATATAATCTCCCCGTGCCAGTGGAAACTTACCAGTTGCGATCGAGAGAATCTTTAACGAGCGCAGTTATTTACAAGTATCGTGGAGTTAGCTATGTAGTCGAGCGTCATCAGTTTGATACGAAGCAAAACAGAAAGCTAATTTATCATTAACAGCTATTAGTTCGATCTCTAAGCCTATTTACAAAACTAAGCTACAAATTTCCATTTAGCTGATACTAAAAAACAAAAATATCGACATTCTTTATACGGTGACTAATTTAGATCGTTTTTACAAACCTTAGCGGTACGGCGGTTTTAGATATTTCAGCATATTTTAGTCTATAAATTGCCGTGACCAATTAGCTGTCATCAATTCTTAAATATTTAAGAAAAGTGACGTAGATTTTGCTACTTTTTTATTTACCCGTAGGATAACATTATGTGTTTTTAAAATATTTTAAAAAAAATAAAAGGGAAAAATGTTATTCTGCGAAGAATTAAAATGAAGTAAATTAGAAAGAAAATATTATAACTTCAGATCTAAAAGGAATAGCACAAACGAGATTAAAGCAAGGGAGTTAATTCAAAGTCTGCTCGAATTATGCGATCGCAGGTGGTGAGTTTTGCCATCGAATCGATCGAATATTATCCGCTTACGCCCCGATCGCATAAATCTGTATCCAACGACAAATAATTAGTCACTATAGAAAATGGGTCGCCTGGGATTCGAACCCAGAACCAATCGGTTAAAAGCCGAGTACTCTACCGTTGAGCTAGCGACCCTTGAAAGCATAGTTATTAACTATTTCTTTCCACGGATAATAATCATAGCACAACTTTTGCGAAAAAAGCCTAACTTTCAAAAATCAAAGTTTTTTTCGGTTCGCTACCGCTTTTTGTAAGGCAGGAGATAACCAAGAATAATATTGAGGATATACAGGTAGTCTGGGCTTTAAGCTCCAACCAGCAGGCTGCAATATTTCAGATAAAGATTCATAAGTAGGATGAGGATAATCGGGATTTACTTCATCTATCGGACTAATTCCTCCTAGATCCGTTGCTCCAGCAGCCAAGCATTCAAGCAAGTAGTTAGAACCCAGAACTAAGTTAGGAGGTATTTGAATTGCTATGCTATCTGGCAAAATTTCTTTGGCTAAAGCGATTATTTTGGGTAACTGTTCGGGATCGAAGCTCGGAATATTTAATTCTTGTTGACTGCCAAGGCTATAAGGCTGCAAAATTACTTCTTGAATATGTCCCCCTGACTGATGGATCGAAGCGATCGCTTTTAATGACTCTTTAATATCTAATATCGTTTCGCCAATTCCTAATAGCAATCCCGTAGTAAAAGGAATTTTCAGTTTACCTGCCCATTCAAGCTGCTCTAAACGTAATTCGGGCTTTTTACTCGGCGCATACCGATGTACTGTTTTCCTGAATTTGGGATTTAACTGTTCTAGCATCAATCCCATAGAGACATTGACTTCTTTTAACTGTTTCATTTCGTGCCAGCTTAAAGGTCCGACGTTCGTATGAGGTAAGAAACCTAAAGTTAAAGATGTCTCACATATTTTGTATATGTTTGTAAACCATTCCGTTCTTTTCTGAGATAGAGGATGAACTTCTCCACTCAAAACTAAAATTTCGCAAACAGCATCGGGGTCGAGCTGTTCGATTTTTTGGGCAATATCTGAGGAAGAAAATATGCTATCTGGATCGGGGTCGATACGGAAATTACAATAGCTGCATCGATTAAAACATTCGTAAGTAGGAACTACCGTATATGCAGGACTGTAGGTTATTACAGCATTCATAAAATACAAATAAGCATTACTTATAATCTATATAAGATAATACTTTATTAGAAATCTTCACATAACTCAAAAAATAGTTTATATTTATAAGTGTCAGTTCAAATCGAACCTAGACAATTAAATAACACGCAATAATTCAACAAATGACAACTACTTTACAAACACGCGAATCTCGCAGTGCTTGGGAGAACTTCTGTCAGTGGATTACAAGCACAAACAACCGCATCTATGTCGGTTGGTTTGGTGTCTTGATGATCCCTACACTCCTAGCTGCAACAACTTGTTTCCTAATCGCTTTCGTCGCAGCACCTCCTGTAGACATCGACGGTATCCGTGAGCCTGTAGCGGGTTCATTGATTTACGGAAACAACATCGTATCTGGTGCAGTAGTACCTAGTTCTAACGCTATCGGTCTACACTTCTACCCAATATGGGAAGCAGCATCACTAGACGAGTGGTTATACAACGGTGGTCCTTACCAGTTGATTATCTTCCACTTCCTAATTGGTGTATTCTCATACCTCGGTCGTCAGTGGGAACTATCCTACCGCTTAGGAATGCGTCCTTGGATCTGTGTAGCATATTCAGCACCTGTATCGGCTGCGACAGCAGTATTCCTAATCTATCCTTTAGGACAAGGATCTTTCTCCGATGGAATGCCTTTAGGAATCTCTGGAACATTCAACTTCATGTTGGTCTTCCAAGCAGAACATAACATCCTAATGCACCCCTTCCATATGTTGGGAGTAGCAGGTGTATTCGGTGGTTCATTGTTCTCTGCAATGCACGGATCTCTTGTAACATCTTCTTTAGTACGTGAAACAACTGAAACTGAATCACAAAACTACGGTTACAAATTCGGTCAAGAAGAAGAAACTTACAACATCGTCGCAGCACACGGCTACTTCGGTCGTTTGATCTTCCAATATGCGAGTTTCAACAACAGCAGAAGTCTACACTTCTTCTTAGGTGCATGGCCAGTAATCGGAATCTGGTTCACAGCAATGGGTATTTCCACCATGGCGTTCAACTTGAACGGATTCAACTTCAACCAATCCGTAATGGATTCTCAAGGACGTGTAGTCAACACTTGGGCAGACATCTTAAACCGAGCTAACCTTGGTTTTGAGGTAATGCACGAGCGTAACGCACACAACTTCCCATTAGACTTGGCAAGTGGCGAGACTGCTCCCGTAGCACTAACCGCTCCTTCCATTAATGGTTAATTAGTTGGTTAATTACAACTCTTGTAATTAGTTAAATAAAAAAATGCTCTCTATAAAGATAGGGGGCATTTTTTTTTGCCTGATTTTTAACGGTTAATTTTTAATTTTTCTTCTTTCTTCTGTAATTAAAGAAGGTGGTCTAAAAAAACTGATGTTATAAAGTATAAAGTTTCTTAAAACAAACACAGAATATAACAATTATTAGTTTTTATGTCTACTATCGAGCAAATCAAGCCTGTGGGTAAAGGGGATGTAATTATTTATGTACCTTACTATCCCAAAAACAAACATACCTGGCTACCCCAGGCGATCGCTTTGTACCGTGAAGGGTCTTTAGAAGGAGAGCGTCAAATTGAAGGCGGAGAAAGTATTCCTTTTGTAGCTACTTGGTATGTATCGAAATTACCTTCAGAACTGACTCGCTGCCGTTTACAATTTAACGGACAGGCAGAATTGAGTTATGAAGTAACTTTGTCTAATTCAGAGTTTATAGATTACCTAATTGATGTCATCATGAACTTTAAGCGTTCTAAGTCAACAGATTTTTCTAAAGGTTTTTATCGTAAACTGTTGCGCTTTGAATAAGATAAAATAAACAACATCAAAAAGGAGTGCGGGCGTGGCTACATCTGCTAAAAAATTAATAATCGCTTCAACAGAGGCTTATTGCGGTAAATCGGCAACTATTTTAGGTTTAAGCCATTTATCTCATGCTAGAGATATACCTGTAGGTTATGGACAGCCTTTAGCAACCGATCTCAGACAAAGCGTTAAAAATTTAGAATCAGCAGATGATGCCAAATCTTTAGCAAACATTCTAGACTTACCTTCTAATAGAGCTAAATCCCCTTTATTATCTTTAGAGCGCAATACAATAGACCAGCGTTTAAAGGGAAGCGATCGCCGTGATTACGGTGCAGCAGTAAAAGAATATGTCAGCCAGATAGAAGGTGACTTAATTTTTCTAGAAGGTGCTAGCAATCTTTGGGAAGGCAGTATTTTCAATCTTTCTGTACCCGAAATTGCCGAAGCAGTAGACGCTTCAATCTTATTAGTAACTCGCTATCATCCTTTGCTGTTAGTTGGTAGTTTACTTA
Organism: Waterburya sp.; assembly: GCA_965214815.1. GTDB lineage: Bacteria > Cyanobacteriota > Cyanobacteriia > Cyanobacteriales > Xenococcaceae > Waterburya. Next base: position 2,816,655 of record CBDCCL010000002.1, on the reverse strand, counting down.
GCGCGAAAAAGTTTTTAGGCGATCGCTTATTAGGTGTAGTAATTAATGATATTCCGCGGGAAGAAATGTCTACCGCCACCGAAACAATCGAGCCTTATTTGGAAAAACAGCAAATTCCTGTTTTCGGAATGCTACCCAAAGACAGTATTTTAAATAGCGTCAGCGTTAGAGAAATTGCCACGAGATTAAACGCTGAAGTTATATGTGGCTCGGAACATCTAGACTGGATGGTAGAAAGTCTGAGCATCGGTGCAATGAACGTAAATTCGGCTTTAGGTTATTTTCGCCAAAGAGAGAATATGGCGGTGATTACGGGAGGCGATCGAGCCGAACTACAGATGGCAGCTTTAGAAACTTCTACTCATTGCCTTATTTTAACGGGACGTATTCCCCCCAAAGACATCATTATAGAGCGTGCTGAAAGCTTAGAAATTCCTATACTGTCTGTAGACACAGATACTCTAACTACAGTAGAAGTTGTTGACGGTGCTTTTGGCAAAGTGCCAATTTATGAAGCGATCAAGATAAGTCAAATTAGACATTTGATGGAACAGCATTTTGATATGGATAGATTAATTAAACATCTAGGTTTGGAAGTAGCTAGGTCAGTTTAGCTTTAAAATAGAATATTAGATTTAGAGAGGGCTGTATATTTTATGAGCATGAATTTAAAAGTACCTAGTATGGTTTGTGACGGCTGTGTCACAACTGTCAAGGAAGCTATTTTAACTCATGAACCAAACGCTAAAGTTGACGTGAATTTAGACACGAAACAAGTAACTGTAGATACTGAAGCTTCTGAAGAATCTATTAAGCAGGTTATTACTGCTGTGGGACACGAGGTAGAGTAATTCAATTTACCTACAAATTTACTTAACTTGATTCGTATTTGCTGAGAATGAGTTTGTCTGGCTAATTTTGCCCCGACAAGCTCGTTTTTTATATGGCGTTGGTAAATACAAAAGAAGACCATCCAGTTTTTAGACTTAGATGGCTGAAGGTCATATATTTAGTTGTTTTGCAATCTAGTTAATCAAAATAGTAGAGTATTTATCAAAGGCTGAGTCAACAGTAACGATAGGTATATTCTCAGCTATAGATTGAGCAATAATGAGGCGGTCAAAAGGATCTCTATGATGAAAAGGTAGAGTAGCATTAATCCTTATATGCTCTAATTCAATATTGAGTAGTTGAATAGTACTAGTAGTAACCTCTCTGTCTACAAACTCTTCGTAGTTGGGGTCTAATGTTAACTTGCCTAAGTTGTACTTAATCGACATTTCCCAAAGGCTGACCACACTTAAATAACTGGTGTTGCTTGTATCTTCGATTAGATCTTTAAAGCGATCGCGCTTGTTTAGGATTATCATTTACGAACCACAAGAATGTATGCGTATCGAGACAGAGAGACCCCGCCTTGGAAAGACGGGGCTTCCTCTGACTTCGTAATAATCTCATGACCTATATTTCTTAAAGTCTTCTAAAGGCTCATCGAAATCATCAGACATCCAAACCTTACCTTTAGCACTGCCTCTTTTTAAAGGGCGTAATACTGGGGCTATAGGTGAGATCTTAGCTACTGGCTTATCATTTTGAGTAATAACAATCTCTTCTCCTTTAATAGCAAGGTCTAGGAGTTCAGACAAATCTGCCTTAGCTTGGGTTATATCTAGTTGAGTCATAATTTTGACATGGGTATTGTTGTATTAATTTTATCTCTGTTTCTTGTACCTCCTTAACTTCTCGTACATGAATGCCAGAAGCAGAAACAAAGCTCATTTCAAACTCGATGATTTCTTCTATGGGTGGAAGATCGGATTTAATTGAAGTATCTGCGCCAATGGGAGCAAGCAAAAGGGCTTTTATATTTACATCTACTGTCAACGTAAATCATACCTTTGATACCTTAATTTACCAATGCCTTTTATATTTATAGAACTCATTTTAATTGACAGCATAAAGCTCTGGTGTAGACTAATGACTACTAAACACCACCCAATTTAGATTTGAAGAATCGTAGCTACTGGCAACTTATCCCGTTTATCCGTCCTCAAAGTCTGACTATTCTTTGGGCTTTTATTTGTACTGTAATCTTTACTATATTTTGGCCGATCAAAGCGTGGTTGGCTGGAGAAGTGAGCCAATACATCGGTCGAGGAGATCCTGCTAGTATTGCTCGAATAGCTGCTGCTACCGCCGTCGTTTTTTTATTACAAGGCATTGCCCAATACGGACAAGATTCTTTAATGGCGAAAGCTGCTCTCAACGTGACTTTAGATTTACGTAAGTCTGTTTATCGTCATTTGCAAAAGTTGAGTCTAAATTATTTTGAAAGAGCTAAGACAGGAGACTTGACCTATCGCTTAACTGAAGATATCGATCGCATTGGGGAAGTAATTAATCAGTTTTTTCATGATTTTATTCCCTGTGTCTTACAGTTGATTGTAGTGCTGGGTTATATGCTGTGGCTCAACTGGCAATTAACTATAGCAACCTTGATTTTAGCTCCCGTGATGGGAATAATTATCGGGGCGTTTGGTGAAAAGCTCTTACAATATTCACGGCGATCGCAAAATCGTATTTCCAATCTATCGGCTTTATTAACCGAAGTATTAGGAGGTATTCGTTTAGTTCAGGCATTTGCAGCCGAAGACTACGAGCTAGAGCGGTTTAGTCATGAAGCCGAAGCGAATAAAAGAGCCAAATATCAGGCGGAAAAAGCCAAAGCATTTCAATTTGTGGTGGTAGGCTTTTTGTTAGTAATGACCGTGCTGTTTATCTTTTTCTTAGGTGGGTGGCAAATTTCTTTAGGTAATCTGACGGGAAAAGATTTTGTCAGCTACATTACTGGGGTAGCATTGTTGATCGATCCGATTACTCACACTACCAATAACTACAATAAATTTAAAGAAGGTCAGGCATCAGTAGATAAGATATTTGAACTATTAGCGATTCAACCAGCGGTAATTGAAGTTCCCAAGGCGATCGCAATAGGGGCGGTAACGGGAAAGGTAGAATATGATAACGTTAGCTTTAGCTATCAAAAAGAGACTCGCGTTATTAATAATTTAAACTTATTAGCTCATCCTGGTGAAACTATTGCTTTGGTAGGATCTTCTGGAGCTGGTAAATCTACTTTAGTTAATTTGCTGCCCCGCTTTTACGATACAGATAGCGGTAAAATACTAGTTGACGGAGTCGATATCAAAAACGTTACCCTAAAAAGCCTACGAGAACAAATAGGAATTGTTCCTCAAGAAAATACTCTATTCTCTGGTACAATTGCCCAAAATATTGCTTTTGGAAAAAACGGTTTTAGAATAGAAGATGTCGAACAAGCTGCCCGAATTGCCAACGCCCATCAGTTCATTAGCGAACTATCTCAGGGTTACTTTACCTATGTTGGAGAAAGGGGAGTCAACCTATCGGGAGGACAAAGACAAAGAATTGCGATCGCTCGTGCCATTCTATTAGATCCGCGCATTTTGATTTTAGATGAAGCTACCTCTGCTTTAGATTCCGAGTCAGAAGCTTTAGTACAAGAAGCTTTAGAAAGAATCATGCAAGATCGTACCGTCTTTGTAATCGCTCACCGTTTAGCCACCGTAAGAAGAGCCGACCGTATTTTAGTATTAGAAAAAGGACAGATAGTCGAGTCGGGTAATCATCAGCAACTATTAGCCAAGAATGGTATATATGCTAGCTTCTACGCTCGCCAATTTTATGAAGCATAGAGCTTTAATAAAAAGTAAAGAGTCTTGACTCTATTCCTCGTTCCTCGTTCCTTAATTATATTTGTCTTAATAACCAAAAAGCCGTCGTTGTCATCCCCGAATCATCAGGCTGAATTAATAAAAAATGCAGTCCTTTACTAGCCTGTTTTTTCTGTTCGTAGTTTTTAGCAATCTCCGCAGCCTGTTCTGATTCAAAAGTATTGAAGATCCAGCGATCTACTAAACCAGTTTCTAGAATAAAGCCTCCAGATTTCCCGACTTCAGTAGGAATATAGTTGATAAAGGCAGGTATTTGTTGTTCGATCCAACGTGCTAGCTGCATCGAGGTTCTACCGCCATAAACCACTACACCAGGAATAAAAACGCCAGAAGAAAGACCGATATTTATTGGATAAAATTCGGTTGGTATTCTACAAATGGGAATCGGGCGATCGCTAAATAGATCGATAATTTGTCCCGCAGCTATATTAGCTATTTGCCACTCATCACCCCAGAGATCTTCAGGTAAAGCTTGAGGCGGTGGCTTTTCTAATGCAATGGGATTGTAGTTAAGATTATCGCGATATCTTTCGGTCAATACTTGTTTTAAAACATCAGTATTTCTTGTAGCTTCGACTGCAATACCCAGTTTTTCAGCAGCAGTGGTTAATAATCCGAGTGCTTGAGGACGAAATACTTTAAGGCGAGCGGGTAAATTTCCCGAAGCTGCGTCTGATATCTGCTGTTCTAACCACGAAGCATTAGCATTCTTTGAAGAACACTTTGCTGTATGAATCAATCCACTCTGACGAGTATTAGGAATACTATCAGCACAGATAGTTAATTCCCACTCTCTATCTTGTCCTGGTAACGATGGAAGATAATAAAAATCAGCTTGCCAAATGTTCATCTTCCTAATTATTTATTGCTTTTTGTGCGATCGCTATAAGACGCTGATAATTAATTTTACCTCTATTGTTACGCGGTAGGCGATCGAGCTTTATCCACTTTTTCGGCTGCTTGTAGTTAGCCAGTTGCGATCGCACCTGTTGCCTAACTTTTTCTAAATCAAAATCTGATTCTACAGGTACGTAGATAGCAGTAACCGCCTGTCCCCATTTGCGATCGCCGATCCCTATTACACAAACATCCATTACTAACTCTGTAGCAAAAATTGCTGCTTCCACTTCCGCAGGGAAAACATTTTTTCCGCCTGTAATAATCTTGTGGCTGTTTCTACCTACCAGATGTAAATAACCATCGCGATCGAAATAGCCAAGATCGTCAGTAATAAAACTTGCCGATGTAAAAATCTGAGGATAGTAACCCAAACAAAGAGAAGCACAGCTAATTGCGATCGAGCCTATTTTATTATCTATCGGTTCAATAGTTACTCGTGCATGGGGCAAAACTCGACCACTACTATTATTACCAGCTAGAAAGTCCGATGGTTTTAAGGTGACTACTCCAGAAGCCGTTTCTGTCATCCCATAGGTAGGTGATATGGAAATATTATATTGCCTTGCAGTATTTAAAAGCGATCGCGTTACTGGTGCGCCACCGAGTAACACCGTCTTGAACCTATATAACCAATCGGGTACAGATTCTACTAATACCTGTAGCTGCATGGGAACTAAAGAAATAAAGTAGTCTCGTGTATTCAGGTCAAGTTCTGCTGTTTGAATCGCTTTATAGGGACAAAGCACCAAATTTCCCCCAGTAATAAAAGAACGCATAAACTGCATCAAACCGCTTACATGATACAGAGGCAAAGTACAGAATGAGTTGATGTTTTGACAATCGAAATACTTTTGAAAGCCTTTTACAGACGCGCTCAAAGTCTCCCAACTGTGCATAGTAAAACGGATTTTACCTGAAGTTCCTCCCGTGGGAATCATAATTAAGGGACTATCGGGCATCGATTGAAGATTCGCATTAAAGCTATTTATAGCATCTATTTGAATAGTAGGCTTACCGAGTATCAGATCTGGTTTTACCAAACTTAGTACCTGTTGCCATTCATTTTGTTGCCAAGCAGGATCGCAGAGAAACAAATCGACTTCGGCAATTACGACCGCCAAGAAAGCAGCTAAAAATTTAATAGGGTTAGCTTCGACAACGAATACTTTTAGCTTTTGAGATTGTGCGATCGCCGAAATTTTTTGTAATTCTAAATTTGTCAACCGATACAGTTCTAGAGAAGCATCCGCAGTATTTTTAAATTCCTCTTCTGCGATTTCAAAGTACTGTAGTAATTTGGCTTCACTATACGATTTTAAATACTTTAATAGCTTTGTTCTCATTTTATAGCTATATTTCTTATTGCCAAAACCACCTAACTTTTCATACTAAATTAAGCTAATAAATCCAACAATCCATTAGCAAAAAATAAATATAAATACATATAATTACCGATCTTTCCTAAAACTTTGCCCAAAAATTATGTAAAAAAACTTATGGCAAATTATTTAAGCTAGCTGATAATTAAGTCGAACGATCCAAACTAACCTAATTTTAAAACCAACAATGTTTGAACGCGCCACTATATTTTCAGCTCTAGTTATTTTAATTTTATTCGGAGTTTTAGCAAACAAATATTTAGATTTTATGGTAGCAAAGGATTCAGCCACTCCCACATCAGTAAATAGTTTGCTAAAAACGAATCCAAACTAATAACCAAAGACTAGAAAGTAACTACACTACGAATCGATTCTCCTTTGTGCATCAAATCGAAAGCATCATTAATTTGCTCGATAGGCATCGTGTGAGTTATCAAATGATCGATGTCAATTTTCCCTTCCATATACCAATCGACGATTTTTGGTACATCAGTACGACCTCTAGCACCACCAAAGGCACTACCTTTCCAAACTCTACCCGTAATTAACTGAAAAGGACGAGTACTGATTTCTTCTCCCGCACCAGCTACTCCAATAACGGTGCAAACTCCCCAGCCTTTATGACAACACTCTAAAGCCTGACGCATCACCTTGACATTGCCGATACACTCAAAGCTATAGTCTGCGCCACCGTCAGTTATTTCTACTAAATATTCAACGATGTCTCCGTCAATTTCTTTAGGATTGACAAAATCAGTCATCCCATAATCTTCAGCCATTTGGCGTTTATCGGGGTTAATGTCTACGCCGATGATTCTGCTCGCACCCACCATTTTCGCGCCTTGGATGACGTTTAAACCAATGCCACCCAAGCCAAACACCACCACATTCGAGCCTGGTTCGACTTTAGCAGTATTAATTACTGCACCCAAGCCAGTAGTTACCCCGCAGCCGATCAAACACACCTTGTCTAAAGGTGCATCATCACGGATTTTAGCTACGGCAATTTCTGGCAATACTGTATAGTTGGCAAAAGTAGACGTACCCATGTAGTGATAGAGCTTTTCACCGTTAAACGAAAATCTGCTAGTACCATTAGGCATTACTCCCTTTCCCTGAGTAGAACGAATTGCCTGACAGAGATTAGTTTTTTGACTCAAACAGTAGGCACACTGGCGACATTCTGGAGTATAAAGAGGAATTACCTTATCGCCTGGTTTAACGCTAGTTACCCCCTCTCCCACTTCGGCGACGATTCCCCCGCCTTCATGTCCCAAAATAGTAGGAAACAAACCTTCAGGATCTGCACCAGAGAGTGTATAAGCATCGGTATGACAGACACCTGTAGCCTTGATTTCTACTAATACTTCTCCTGGCTGTGGTGCTTCTAACTGTACTGTTTCAATACTTAAGGGTTTACCCGAACCAAAAGCTACTGCTGCTTTGACATCCATGCTTATTTTCTGTTTGTGTAAGATCTATAGCCAAAAAAATTCTATCTTAATTTGAGAGCGAGTGAACAGTACCCCGCCTTAAGAGGACGGGGCTTGCGTTCACTTCATAAATATTGCAAGTCTTTACCAAAGTTTGCAGCGTGTAAAGTAGGCATCGCAGTTAAAACGAGAAAAAATCTTAACTGAAATTTCGGGTAAATTCAGAAAGAGAGAAAATAAAATCCTCAATCTTCAAGAGTGTAGCGAAGAAGCCCACGACGAGGATTGAACTCGTGACCTCACCCTTACCAAGGGTGTGCTCTACCACTGAGCCACGTGGGCGCGTTCAAATAATAATCATATACCATTTAGCACTATTTGCGAATAGTGCTGCTAATTTATTTTATTTCGACTTTAAGTAGCCGAGATAGCTTTACAATATTCAGTTGAAGTTTGATGTTGCTGTCGATCGCTCTATACAGATGAAAAATTTAAAGTTACCCCAAAAAATCATGCTCTTGGGTTCGGGGGAACTAGGAAAAGAGTTTACCATCGCTGCACAACGCTTGGGTAATTTTGTAGTAGCGATCGATCGCTATCAAGATGCACCAGCTATGCAGGTTGCAGATGCTTGTGAAGTTATTTCTATGCTTAACGACGATGACTTAGAATGGGTAGTTCAAAAGTATCAACCAAACTTTATCGTGCCAGAAATAGAGGCAATTCGCACCGAGAAGCTTCAGGAATTTGAGCAAAGAGGAATTATGGTCATTCCTACCGCAGCAGCAACCAACTACACCATGAATCGCGATCGCATTCGGGAGTTGGCAGCAAAAGAATTAGGTATTCGTACCGCTAAATATGCTTATGCGACAACTTCAGAAGAACTAATTCAAGCCTCAGCAGAGATTGGCTTTCCCAACGTTGTTAAACCAGTTATGTCTTCTTCTGGTAAGGGTCAATCGATTGTCAACTCAGCTTCGGAAGTCGCTAAAGCTTGGGAATATGCTGTCGAAGGCGCGAGAGGAGACAAGCAAAAAATTATCGTTGAAGAGTTTATTGATTTTGAAATTGAGATTACTCTAATGACGGTAAAACAGTGGAATGCACCTACGATATTTTGTCCTCCTATCGGTCATCGTCAAGAAAGAGGAGATTATCAAGAATCTTGGCAACCCGCGTCAATTTCAGCCTCAAAAATCCAGCAAGCAGAAGAAATTGCTCTTAAAGTAACTAACGCCTTGGGTGGTGCGGGAATATTTGGTGTAGAATTTTTTATTACCCAAGATGAGGTGATATTTTCCGAATTGTCTCCCCGTCCCCACGATACGGGAATGGTAACTCTAATTTCGCAGAATTTAAACGAATTTGAACTGCATCTACGAGCTATTTTAGGTTTGCCTATTCCTCAGATTGAAATCTTTGCGCCCTCTGCAAGCGCGGTAATTTTAGCCGAGAAAGATTCAGATGAAGTTAGCTTTGATAATGTAGCCGAAGCTTTAGCAACAGTAGATACAGATATCAGACTCTTTGGTAAACCTAATTCTCGTCCTTATCGTCGTATGGGAGTAGCATTGGCAAAGGGAGACACGATCGCATCAGCTAGGAATAAAGCGATCGCAGCAGCAAATATTGTTTCTATAACTTAATCTGCTTTGTAAATCAGGGACGAATATAAAACAATTAGACTTTTAAATAATTAGTTATACACAATTATTATTTATGCCTACTTTTGTCAAAATTGAAACAGGAATAGTCAACAAAACAATCTTCGATCGCTATGTTCGCGAACACAAAAGCTATGTTCGCCAACTAATCGAGAAAGGACATAAAGCTAAGACTGGGTATTGGAAAGAGTTAGGAGGAGGAATGCTAATTTTTGAGGCGGATTCTTTGACACAAGCACGAGAAATAGTGGCGCAAGATCCTCTAATTCTTAATCAGTGTGTTAGTTATGAACTGCATGAGTGGTGTATCGTTGTCGAGTGAGGATAGCTATAAGGATATAACTATTTACGACGAGTCAAAAATTTTAACAGACTTAAGCTGATTAACAGCCACAAATAGCCAAAACTATAGCCTGCTAGTATGTCTGTTGCCCAATGAGCTTTAGTATAAACACTAGCAAAGCCAATAAGTAAGACTAAAATTGTAGCTAAACCATAAACGTATCTCCTCAGACTAGGATATCGTGCAGAAATTATAAAAGATAGATAAAAGTAAAAAACTAAGTTTCCTGCTGCATGACCGCTGGGAAAACTATCTGGACTCAAATCGCTTACTAATCTGGGTTTGGGAGGACGAGAGCGATCGAATAAAGGCTTGAGAATTTTATCTACCAACAGTAAAATTCCTAAAGTAGCGAAAACTAGGGTTTTGACTTCTTGCCAATAGCGTTGACGAATCAAAATTATTAAAGCAATTAAAACTACCGAACCCGTAAAATAAGTGCCAGTAATTCGATAAACATTAGTAAAAATAAAGTCTAGTAAAAAGTTTCTTTGTTGTTCTATAAACCGAACAATTTCAATATCGAGCTGATAATAGTTTTTATTTATTACCCGATCGCAAAGCTGCCACAAAGGAATTAGGATTAATAACAGCAAATAAAAGCTTTTACGGTCGATTCGACAATATTTTTGCATTTAATAGGTTATAAGAACACAGCTTTGCTCTGGCAATTATAATCATTTTTAATTGAAGCTGTCGCCAACTATAGAAGGAATTATGGAGCGCGTAGAAATTCAAACTAAAACAGTTAAAGCTAAAGGTATTAAATTTTCGATTTCTGAAGCTGAACGGGAAATAGCTAGAGCTTATTTATATGTAATGCACAACGATTTACATTCAGAACCCTTTGCTTTATTAGAAGACGTTTATGTAGCAGAAAACCAAAGAGGAACAGGTAAGGGAACGCAATTAGTAAAACAGGCGATTGCCAAAGCAGAAGAACTAGGTTGCTACAAACTAATTGCCACGAGTAGGAAATCTCGACCTAGGGTTCACCAGCTTTATCTAAAACTCGGCTTTAAAGAACGAGGTTCAGAATTTAGGATCGATTTTTGATAGAGCGATCGCCTTTTAGCATTTAAAACTGGTAGAATCTATCTTTCTGACTCTGCAAATATAATTTATTATAAGAGATTAACCACTAAAAAACTGACTCATTCCGCTATGATCAAGCAAACTATCTCTGTCTTGGTAGAAGACGAAGCAGGAGTATTAACGCGCATTGCTGGACTATTTGCTCGCCGTGGCTTCAATATTGAAAGTCTAGCAGTTGGGCCAGCCGAACAAGTAGGTGTATCGCGAATTACAATGGTAGTTCCTGGAGATGAAAAAGTCGTCGAACAGCTAATCAAACAGCTATACAAATTGATTAGCGTACTCAAGGTACAGGATATCAGCCAACAGCCTTGTGTAGAAAGAGAGCTAATGCTGATCAAGGTTAACGCTACCGCATCTAATCGCGCAGAGGTTATTCAAGTAGCACAAATTTTCCGCGCTCGTGTTGTCGATCTCTCCGAAGAAGCTCTAACAATCGAAGTGGTAGGAGATCCAGGCAAAATTGTGGCAATAATTCAGATGTTGAACAAGTTCGGTATCCGTGAAATTGCTCGTACAGGTAAAATTGCATTGGTCAGAGAGTCGAAAGTTAATACAGAATATCTTAAATCTTTAGAGGCGAAGATAACTTTGTAACCAATCGAGCCATAACCCATCTTTTGTATCGGTCTTTTATTACCAGTTTACTATTACTGGGCGATCGCGCTTACGCTCGGGCTAAGTATCTCAGCATAAAGCATACCTAGCCGAGATAAAATTTTGCTTGACTAATATCTCATACAGATTAATTCCAGTTTCTAAAAGACAAGCATGACCGCTTTGAGGTAGGACGATGTTTTTTGCTTTTGGTAGCAACCTAGTTAGTTTTTGAGCTTCTTGTACCGAAGGTAACAAACCATCTGCTGCACCCGCAATAATTAGGCTTGGCATATTCAAGCTGCGTAGTTGCTCTTTAGTAACTTTGAAATCTCGTAGTAAAGATAAACGCCAGCTAACTACTCGTGGTGGAACAGATTTCATACTCTTAATCAGTCGCTGGCGATCGCAATCGTTAATTCTGTTTAATTTAACCAAAAAAGGAAGTAGTCCCGCAGCAGAATAGCGATGTACCCAAGTTGGCACCCAAGGGGCAATATTAACACTCCAACTTAATAAAGGTAGCTGATTGAAACAAGAAGCAGGATTGACTAAAATCAACTTTTTAATCAAATTCGGTGCTGCGATCGCGGTTTTTAGTGCCAGACAACCACCGAAAGACTCTCCACAGAGATAAACTTCTCGATTGGTTTTGTTGGCTAATTCAGATTTAATCAACTTTACCGTATCTCTCGCCAAGTCCTCCCAAGTACTATAATCATCAGTCCGAATTGATAGGCATCTGAGGTCGAAATTAGCTACTAAGCGATCGGATTGAGTTTGCAATAGTTTGCCCGTACCGTCCATACCAGGAAGATAGACAAATAGGGGGGCATCTGGGTTAACTTTTCGGGGATCGATAAAATCTACGCTAGATTGGGAATTCATAAATATGTTAAATATTAACAATAAAACTTAAAATTTGTGATCGATTATTATTCTCTAACATTTGTCGAGAGAGATATATAGCAAAAACTTTTTCTTTACATTTGCTCGATTAATATATTTGACGGCTAATTATAAATATTAGTTTCTAGTGTTGGTTGGCAAGCTTCAACTTTTTTAAGAACATTCCTGCTGCAATAATCGGGTGATTTCATCCTGACAGTAGTGAGTCAAGTCTAAAGCCAGTTCTTTGGCTTGTCTTCCTTTATATTCCTCTTTTTGAGTGCTATTAATAAAGTAGGGTCTACCGATCGCTACTGTGGCACGATGATAAACCAACATCGGATGTAAGCCCTGACGCTTAAAAAATGGTTCGTTTGGGTCGAATTGCTTCAACCAACCGATCGGAATGCTTGGATAATTAGTTTCAGACAAAGAGGCGATCGCCACTGGCAATACCGCTAAATTGTCCACGGGCATTTTCCAAGCAAGATGGGCAAAACCACGGTGGAACTTACCAATTTCATCGGGTGCAGTAGGTTCGATCATCGGTCTAGTACCTTCGGGAAATAAGCCTACCCACTGTCTAGAAGTCAAAAGCTGGCTGGCTCGTTCAAAAAACTGCCTTTGTCTGCGGTCGGCTTCGGCTAGCGGAAAACAACCTAGAGACTCGACAATCTCACGTACTACTGGAGTCTCTCCCATATAGTGATGACAAGCAATTCGTAAAGTATTAGGAATCACCTTAATTAAAATTGGCGCATCTAGAAAGCTGCGGTGATTGCTAATAACAATAGTAGGAATATCCTGGGGGATACGGTCAGTATGAGAGACGGTTAAGTTGAGGTTAACTGCCGAAATTAAAGATTGAGCGATTAAAGGAGGTGTAAAAGATAACATTCAATTAAATTAATAGCATATTTATACCAAAGTACTGAATCCCTTGTCATTACTCGTCAGAGACTATTTATAGTATGAAGCAATGTTTCGTAATTAACAAAAGTTCCAGATTTATTAGAGTTAGCAACCAAACATATAGGGTTGTACACCTCTAGCTACATTTAGCGATCGCCTGTGCGCTAAGGACAAGACTCGAATTAAAACTAATAAAACTAGGTTTTTCTGCTTTGAAGATTTGCAGTGTCTGGGTTTTAGAACGTTTGGGTTTAGTAAATCTAAAAAATTAATCAAATCGATTTTGCTTGAGATTTGTAGCAGACTTTGTTAACGAAATCGAAAATTTATTAAGTATTTCCTTAACGCTAATTTAAAATTCAGTTGTCGTCGATACTATGTAAATTAAACTATGCAGATGAAGCTACCTAAACGTTGATTTTTAAAACCTCAATAAAAAACGATGACCTAACCTACCTCAATTTGTAGAATGTTGCCATCAAAACTTGTAGGCTATTAAATTCATACCCTTTAAGCTTAGGCAATTTTTCGTTAATTTAAATGAATACTGAATATAAATCTAAATTTGCTTTAACTACTCCCCTTTATTACGTTAACGATGTGCCTCATATTGGTAGTGCCTACACTACTATGGTGGCAGATGCAGTAGCTAGATTCCAGCGTCTACAGGGTAAATCAGTTCTATTTATTACTGGAACAGATGAACACGGACAAAAGATTCAGCGCACTGCTGCTGAGAACAACGTAGAACCTCTGGTACATTGCGATCGCATCGTAGACAGTTTTAAATCTTTGTGGGAGAAACTAGATATTAAATACGATCGCTTTAGTCGTACTACTGCGCCCGCTCATCAGGCGATCGTCAATGAGTTTTTTGAACGGGTTTGGCAACAGGACGATATTTATCTCGCTCGCCAACAGGGTTGGTACTGTGTATCTTGTGAAGAGTTTAAAGAAGAACGAGAGCTATTAGAAGATCATTATTGTGCCATTCACACTAATAAACAAACAGAATGGCGTGATGAAGAAAACTATTTCTTTCGGCTTTCTAAATATCAACAATATTTGGAAGATCTTTACGCTTCTCAACCAGACTTTATCGGGCCACAAAGCAGACGCAATGAAGTAATTAACTTTGTCAAACAGGGTTTAAAAGACTTCTCTATTTCTCGCGTCAATTTGGATTGGGGCTTTCGGGTTCCCGTAGACAAAAGACATACGATCTACGTTTGGTTTGATGCCCTTCTTGGCTATGTTACTGCTTTACTCGAACCAGACGATCAGCCTACTTTAGATAATGCTCTATCAAAATGGTGGCCGATTGATGCTCATATAATAGGTAAAGATATATTAAGATTTCATGCGGTTTATTGGCCTGCTATGTTAGCTTCTGCTGGTTTACCTCTACCAAAAAAAGTGTTTGGGCATGGTTTTTTAACTAAAGATGGACTCAAAATGGGCAAAACTTTAGGCAATACCATCGATCCATTCGATCTGGTCGATAGATACGGTGCGGACGCTGTACGCTATTACTTTTTGGCAGAGATCGAACTAGGTAAAGACGGCGACTTTAACGAAACTCGTTTTATTGAAGTGCTTAACAACGATCTGGCTAATGTTCTGGGTAATTCGCTCAACCGTACCTTGGGAATGTTGAAAAAATATTGTCAGAGTACAGTTCCGCAACTAACCAGTGCTGACTATAGTTCAGACCATCCACTATATAGTATTGGTCGGGATTTAGGCGAGATCGCTACTGAAGCATACGAAAATCTTCAAACTAGCCAGGCCTGTCAAGCAGTTTTAACACTAGTGCGGGCGATCAACAAATATATCGATGATAGTGCGCCCTGGAAGCTGTTTAAGCAAGGAAAACAAGCCGAAGTAGAAAGCATCTTATATGCTGCTTTAGAATCCGTCCGTCTATCTGCTTATCTGCTGTCTCCTGTTATTCCAGGCATCAGCAGCAAAATTTACCAGCAGTTAGGGTTTGAACGGGACTTTAACGAAGTGAACGCAAGCCCTGCCGTTTTACGACAGGGTACTGTTCACCAAGAAGAGGTACTGGAAGATTTTCAGGCTCATTCTCAATGGGGTCAATTGTCCACCAACAAAACTTTAGATAAAGCTAGTCCAGTCTTTTTAAAATTAGAATTACCGTCAAAAGATTAAATGATCGCTATTAATTTAGCTCAATAGATCTTTTTACTGATATAAATTAGTCAAGTGCAAGACGAAATAGAAGCACACTGCTTCTAGTAGTTGTGTAAATTAAAATAGTTTCGCCATTTATAAAACTAAAGTAATTTGTTTGGCTGTTTTAGTAACTACTACACCGCCATCCTGATTTCTTCCTACATAAATGTAGGGAATTTTTTTGGACAAAATAAACTTGTAAGTGTCTAAATTAAACTCACCGTGATTTGCGCTTATTCTGTGCAAGTCAACAGTACCTCGCGCTAAAAGCGAAGCGAGGCGGTCTTGGGGGTTCCCCCCCGAAGCCCTCGCTTAAAGAAGCACGGGGCTTGCGTTGACTTCGTCAAATCAGCACGGCATAACCCATCGCGCTGAGGGAATACAGGCATAAACTTGGCTTTTCTTTTTTACAAAAAAAATTTAAGCGGTCTAAATAAAACTTCTTACGCAAAATAAAGAGCAACGTTGAACCCCGTTTGGGGATCTCGATCGTTTTAATAGTTCATCTTAATTTCACAGAACTTATTTCAATTCAAACGTCCCACTACTAGCTAGTACGGGGCTAATCCATCTAAATAGAATATTTTTTTTATAACAAATGAGGCTTAATACAATGCTGGATAATTTCGGAAGTGACCCGATTTTTACACCCGAACAAATTTTAGAAAACAGGGGACGAGTAGCTATTTTTATTGATGGTTCAAACTTGTTTTATGCTGCACTACAGTTAGGAATTGAAATTGATTATAGCAAGCTTTTACATCGTATTACAGGGGGTTCTAGATTACTGAGATCGTTCTTTTATACTGGAGTAGATAGAACAAATGAAAAACAGCAGGGCTTTTTACTGTGGATGCGTCGTAATGGCTATCGTGTGATTGCAAAAGATTTGGTGCAGTTGCCCGACGGCTCTAAAAAAGCAAATCTAGACGTAGAAATTGCCGTGGATATGATGGCTCTGGTTTCGGCTTACGATACTGCTGTTTTAGTGAGTGGAGATGGGGATCTGGCATATGCTGTGGATGCCGTCAGCTATCGTGGCGCAAGAGTAGAAGTGATCAGCTTACGCTCGATGACCAGTGATAGTTTAATTAATGTGGCAGATTGCTATATCGATCTAGATCAAATTAAAGAAGATATCCAAAAGAGTCACAAACATGGCGATCCCTATCGTAGTTTTTCAGGATTTGGCATTCTAGAAGATTAAATTGTTTAGTGTTTGATGTCCGAAATTAGTTAAATATAGGCAAACAGCTAAAAAATGCTGAAAACTAATCGGTATTTTTTTAGCTAGTCTGTATTTGAGCGTAACGATTTAATTTACCAAATTAATTGGCAGACGCTTTAAAGTAGATCTGTAACTACGTGCCTGCTAAATTTGAACATAGCTAAATCGAAAACCCAGCTAAATATATTGCTAACTGTGCTTATAGTTAGTACTTTTGGCTGTCAGACATCGACTGCCGATTCTAACCAAACTGTATCGGATACTCGATCGGATACTCAACTGGTTTTGAATAACGCTGTTTTAAAACAGTCTAACCAAGATAAGGTATGGAAAATTAAAGCCGATCGCATTGTTTATAGTGAAGACAAGCAAACCGCAACTTTAGATAAGGTTGTTGGTAATTTATTACAAGATGACAAAATTATCTTAAAAATTAGTGCCAATCAGGGAACAGTCAGCGACAACGGCAATCTAATTTTACTCAATGGAGATATAATCGTTAGCGATTCTCGTAATGATAGCGTGATTAATGCTAATGCTATAGAATGGCGACCTCAAGAGAATTTATTATCGATTAAAGATGATTTAGCAGGTGTTTATCCTAATTTAAAAGTTACCGCTACAGAAGGTAAATATTACACCGATCGCGAAAGTTTATTAATACAGGGTAATGTTGTCGCTACGACTAACCAGCCGTCCTTGCAGCTCTCAAGCGATCGCCTAGTGTGGGAGATTCCTCAAGAAAAAATTACTAGCCCTAGTGCAATAGAAATAGTTCGCTACGATGAGAAAACTATCACCGACAAATTAACTAGCGATCGCGCTGAGGTAAGTTTAGCCGAAAATACCGTAGTTCTCAACAAAAATATCGAGTTAATTACTCTCGATCCCCAGCTACAAATGGCGACAGATTCCTTGACTTGGAACTATCAACAACGGACGGGTAAAACAGAACAGCCAATTCAAATTGTAGATCGCGATCGCCAAATCAGTCTTACAGGTAATCGAGGAGAGATAGATTTAGAGCGATCGATTGCTAAGTTAGAAAATGGCGTAAAAGGAATTTCTCAGCAAAAGCCTTCAGAATTATATGCTCGTCAGCTAACCTGGAATATCGATACCGAAGAAGTTGAGGCTACGGGAAATGTAATCTACGAACAAAGCGATCCTCAAGCTTATTTGACGGGGGAAAAAGCAGTAGGCACTTTAGGAAATAACGACATTGTAGTTACTAGCGATGGCAAGCAGCAGGTAACTACGATAATTAGTAATTAAATTTGGCTTGCAGATTTTACGATCGATAGTAATGAGTAGGGCAAACGGCTGTTCGCCCGTATACTGCTATATTTAGTTTCCCAAAAATATTAATAAAAAACTTGAGTGTAGGGTTTGGTGAAATTATGTTCTAAAACCAAATTCATAATCGCGTTGACAATTTTCTCTCCGCCAATCGAAGAAGGCTCGATCGGGTTAGCATAATCTTGAGGTTTGTTACAGGTAAGTCTTAAGTCGATTAAAGGAATACCTGCCCCAAAAGCCTGGCAAATAATTACATCATTGAAGGTTGCCAAAGCTGCGATCGCAATTCTCCTTTCAAGCCTTGTTGAATGATTGGGATAATAAATTTCAATCTTAACTGACTTACTTTTCATCATCTGAGACAACATACTGGTTGCATTTTGCTATGCCGTCTGAGAAAGATACGCCAATCGAATCAGAAACACAAGCCTGTACCTCATTGTAAAAACAATCAATTACGCTACATTGAGCCACTTGTCCCGCGTTTTGCGCTCCTGAATCTGTTTTTTGTAAACTTTCGGTAGTATATGTATAGCAATTTGCTTTTCCCTCTACAAAATTAAAGTAAATCGCTCCCGCATTACACTGCCCTTGCTGATTATAAGTACAGTCATTTGCTTCGCACTGCGATACTACGCCCGAACTAGCTGGATCTCTATTTACGCTCATAATTTATTCCTTTGTATCCCTATTCTTAAATAAAACAGTAATATTACGATATTAATATCGATAATCTATGAATTTCGTTGTATTAGAAGTTATTTAAAAACAGATCGAATCAATTTTTTGTGCATCGATCGCCTGTTTGCCGTTTGCGATCGCAGTGTATTTTAAATACCTATGCCATTTTTGAGATAGCTTTCTGGAATTTTAATTTATGCTGTCAAAAAAACTATTATTCATCTCGACTTTAATAATCTTAAGCTATGGATATTCTCCCGTTGTTCTAGCTTGCGAAAACAAGTTTAGTAGTGCTGCTTTTGGTAGTTTGAAAAAAAGCGAACTAGATAGTTTGAAAAAAAGATTTCTCAGTACGCGGAGATCCCCTAAATCCGCCGTCCCCGTTTATCTCGATGACGTACAGGGAATTTTGGGATTTTCGGGAGAGCAAACTAAAACCGCTATTAATGGTAGAGTCGAACATCGAATCTGGGTCGATCGCCAAAACTGCAAACGTAAAATAGACTTCTTGCACGAATCATAACCGACTACTAAAGTAAGAGGGAAAAGAGGAATCCTAAAGGATACCGCTTCGCACAAAGGGGTAATAGATGCGGGGAGTACCCCTTTCTCGCATGTAGGTTAAGGGGAAAAATAATTAATCTTTTATTCATGCAAGTGGTCTAATACTAAGATCGCCACTAAAAAATTTACCAATTCCATCTTAAATACTCACTAATTCTTTCAGCTTGTTAAAACCAGGAATTTTTGCTTGTTTTGCCTCATCTAATGTCGTTTCTTCCAGAATTAAATTAGAGGGATCGACTTCTTTTAAGTCGCGACAGCGTTGAGTTTTAATCATGGTAATTTGGCTAGTCAAGACAAAACTGACGAAAGAGGCGATCGCAATCACGGGTAACATTGCCGTACCCGATAGTACGCTGAGGATAATACTGGTACTGACTGGAGTTTTGGTAACAGCTACATTGACCGCAGCCATTAGGCAAACCATACCTACAGTAGGATGGACTTGGGGTACTGCTAGAGACACTGCATAACCAGCATTAGCACCAATGAAAAACAAGGGAAAAATAAAGCCACCCAAAAAGCCTGAATGGAGAGTAAAGCTAATCGCAAACATTTTCGCTACGGCGATCGCTAGTAATAAACCAACACCCAAGCCAGCACCCGTTTCAATTACAGTTTGAATTTGTGTTTCGCTAAAGAATAGGGTTTGGGGAAAAGCAAAAGCAATAAGACCAATTGATAAACCACCCAAAGTTGCCAAGAAGATCGGATAATGTTCTAAAGGTTTTAGCAGCTTACCGACAATACGGAAGATGGCAATAAACATTACTGCTAAACCAGCACCAATTATGCCCAAAACTATACCTTCCAATAAGTTAATCGGAGATAAGGCAGGAACTACTTCAAAGTGGTAAAAACCGCCAATGGTCATGCCAGTGTTGAGTCGGAATACAGCAAAGGAAAAGATGGCTGCAATAATCGCTGGGGCGATCGCCTCAAAATATTGTAAGCCTCGACGATGGGGAATTTCTAGGACAAACAAAGCTGCACCAATGGGTGCGCCAAAAAAAGCACCTAAAGCTGCACTCATTCCGCAAAAGGTAAGAATTCTCATGGAAGTTTTAGCTAGCTT
The DNA here is from genome assembly GCA_965214815.1 of Waterburya sp. Classification (GTDB taxonomy): domain Bacteria; phylum Cyanobacteriota; class Cyanobacteriia; order Cyanobacteriales; family Xenococcaceae; genus Waterburya. Next base: position 2,796,625 of record CBDCCL010000002.1, on the reverse strand, counting down.
CAAGCGATCGCCCAACCAGCTACCAAGCTGCCATTAATCTGAACCAAAGGTGCTTCGGGTCCAGCACTCCCCCCAGAGGTGATGGCAATTAAAGAAGTAACAATCATCGCTGGAGTCTTGCGGATATTAATTTTGCCTGGGTCATGAATTCGGTCGACTACCTGAGCCATTTCTCCAGGAAACCCAAAGAAATAAAGAGCTAAACCAACGAAAAATCCACCAATAGTAGTGGCAATCGGGACATAGTTATTAGCCAGAAGCCAACTTGGAAAATAAGGCTCGACTATTTCAGGCAGAGTGTGCCACATACCGTGCATCATGGTTTCTAGCACGAAGTAGTAAACCGTAGCTACCATCCCGCCGAAGATACCAATAACTACAGCACAAAGATAAAGCTGTGAGTTAGTTAGTTGTTTCCCATTACTCATGCTTTCTAAGTTATCAGTTCGGCTGAGATCGCTTATTTTAACTTGACTGTTCGACGACATTGTTACTCCTAAAGTCTAAAAAAATCTGTCTAAATTAATACTTTTTGAGGTAAACAGTAACAATTGCTACAATTCGTTGTTTATTTTTGTATAATTAAGCTGCATCCTCTCAGCTACAAGCGTGACTGTGCAATTATTTAAAACTGGTTGACCGATCGAAAGAGGTTAAAATGAAATCCCCAAAAATGTCCCGCGATACACTGTATGTTCCCCTTTATTTAAGACGTTTGAACGTTAGCGAGAAACTTGCAGTAGCTTTGTTGGTTTTTATCTCCTCAATTACTGTGGGTTTAATGCCGATTATTTATGCTTTGACTAGCACCACAGAAACAACCACAACACCGATCTACAGTAGCGAAGTCGAACTCTGGAGAATACTCGGCGAAGGGGATTAGAGTTATCTAGTAATCCTAAAATCAGGCAGAGTAAATAATCGGTACTTGATGAATAGATCGAAGAGTTTCTTGGTAAATTTAATTGTGAGTTCGGCTTAGTTCTGTTATCGCTCGTTCGTCAATTTACTAGATACTGCTGGCGTTTGCAGTTCCGATTCTTCATCCTCATGAGAGCCTGTAGGTTCCTTGAGGAAAAACCAAAGCAGGAAGAACATAATCAAGCTGCTGATTCCCATCGTCGAGAAGAAAATCTTGTTACCAGCATCACCCACAGGTAAGAAACTGAAGAGAAGTAGGAAAGCCACCCCGCCTACATTGCCCCAGGCACCAACGCTTCCAGCGATTTGACCAGTAATCTCCTCCTTAATCAGGGGGACTATTGCATAAGTCGCGCCCTCCGCTGCCTGGACAGAAAAAGAGGCAAACATAGTCACGCCAATTGCCAGGGGAAGCAACCAACTACCGTTGACCAGACCCATTGTTAGATAGCCAACTCCTGTAACAGCCTGCAATATAACCAATGTCCATTTCCGACTGCCGATTGTATCGGAGATTAAACCACCCCCAGGACGGGCAACTAGATTCATAAAGGCATAGCTGGAAGCCACCGCTCCCGCTATTGCTACAGATAGGTTGAAGGTCGTTAGAAAAAACAGCGGTATCATCGAGACAACGGCTAGCTCTGAGCCAAAGCAGACAAAGTAGGTCAGATTTAGCAGGACGACTTGAGTAAAATCGTAGCGTTCTTCGGGGGCATAGCGTTTTTGACCTGCCATTAACTGTCGGTTTACTTTCCAGTTCCAGTAAGTTTGGAATAGGTATAAACCGAGTAACGCCACACAGATAATGACTACCGCCGTAGAACTTAAGGCTTCAACTACGTTGAATCGCCAAGCTACAATGCCCAAAGCAGCATATAGAGGCAAATTTGATATCGTCATTAGCCAGAAGTCCTTTTTAGTTGTCACTTCGATCGCGCCTGGATTCTTAGATCGCTTGAATTCCTTATCGGGTGGTGAATCTTGAACGTTGAAAAAATAAAACACTCCATAAGCAGCAGCAACGATACCGCTAAGGGCAATTGTATATCGCCAACTACTCTGACTACCTACTAAAAAACTTATCCCAGTCGTAACCAGAGGTAGGGCAATCGCAGCCACACCCGAGCCAAAGTTACCCCAGCCACCGTAAATTCCTTCGGCAAAGCCGATTTCTTGAGGGGGAAACCAGTTCGCCACCATCCGAATGCCAACGACAAATCCTGCTGCCACCACGCCAATAGCCAGACGGCTCCAAAGCAACTGGTTATAGTCCTGCGCGAAGGCAAAGGCGAAGCAGGGAATGGCAGCATAAATCAAGACACCTGAAAAAACAATGCGAGGACCGATGCGGTCTATCAACATACCGAAGATAATCCGAAACGGAATCGCCAGAGCTAAATTACATAGGAGCAGCGTCCTAAATTGCAGCTCGTTTAGTTGAAACTCTTCTATAATTGATTCAGCTAGAGGTGCAGCATTAAATATGACTACGAAAGACAACAAGAAGGCAAACCATGTTAGGTGTAGGATGCGGTATCGACCTCTAAATGACCATAATCTTTTAAGCATATTAGATTCTAACTAATGATGAATTTGGATAGAACAAATGAAGTCACAGACTAACTACATCGAGGCATAAACTTGAAGGTCGAACAGCGGATGAACGCTAAAAATAATCGAGTGGAATAAAGTCTCTGCTTACTTACCTTTTTTGAAATAAGCTTATGTGTAAGCCAGAATAACTATTAATTAGGTACTTCAAAATGTACTGCTTTGTCTTTTATGCTATATAACCTGACGAGTAGATTCTGTCAGTCTTGTTATACATATAGAAGCTACATTGGGGTATAAAACTTTTGCTTGTAAATTACTGTCAGTTTCTTCTTGCTTTATAAGCGATCGCTCTTTTTCAACTTACTTTTAAAGCTATTTTAAAACTAAATATATATTTGTATAAAAAAATACAGTTGCTGTTTTTCATCTATATCTTAATATTTCGTATCTTTCGTATTAATTCATTCTTATCTAAATAGAAATAGTGCAAAATAGTGCAAGTAAAAATATGCGGACAATATTTTATTTTTCAACTATATTTGGGCGTTAAAAATATCTTGCAAAATATTTAGCGATCGAGCTATTAATATTAAATAAATAGCTAGTTTAGATCTAAATAAAAGTTGCTACAAAAAAGTAGAAAAAGATAATTTATTAGACTTCTTGCATGAATAGTCAAGGTTACACCGCCACGTCCGCTCGTAACGACATGCGACAATCGAACGCGAGTGCGAACGCCTCTGGCGTTCCGACAGCGAAGCTGGCGACGCGCTCTTTACTCGCGTGCCGTTGGCAAAGCCAACGTCGGCGCATATGCGGGCAAGCGTGCGCTCTTCGCGCACCGACAGCTTCGCTGGCGAAAGGGCTACGCCCTTTATCCAGACCGCGAATCGCCTTTGTGGGGAAACGAAGCAGCGGGCGACGCGGACTGCACAACGCGAAGCGTTGAGTCGCGCCAACAATCGCATCACGGGCTGGGGGGACTGCGGGGAAACCCCGCGATTGCAGCAATGAACGCGCTGCGCTCTCCTAGAGGCTGTGGTCGTGTGCTTCGCACGCGACCGATAGGATGCCCTGCCACCCATACGCGGTCAAAAAATGAGAAAAGCAGGATGATAAGGCGATCGCTGACAAAACCATGACCTACGAACAGATCGAAGATTTGAGAGAAAAAGAATTCAAGCGTCTATGTGGAGTTAAACCACAAACGAAGTCAAGTAAAACCCTTAAAACAGATTGAAATTTTAGCCGATAAAGGATATCAAGGAATCAAAAAAATTCATAGACTTAGCTACACTCCAATTAAAAAGCGCACCGCCTGCGAGACAACGGTTTTGGGACTCGTAAAGACGGAGCAAGCAGAAAAAGAAGCAGTCATTAGCTTTAAGGGAAAAAGAAACAGCGCTTCGCGCAGCACGCTAGGAGCTGGCTGGGTGCGTAGCACCCGTATCGGGAATTAGCAAAACAGAGAATCTATATTGAACACGTTATTCGATGTCACAAAATTTTTAAGATTTTAGCACAGCCATATCGTAATCGTCGCCACTGATTTGGATTACGCTTTAACCTCATTGCTGGTTTGTATAATTTTGGACTGGATTTAGCGATCGCGCCCTTTATGCAAGAGGTCTAATCAAAGCATCATTTAAAGATGAAGTATTAGTTAAATTTAAAAGCTACGGTTTTTAACTTTTTTACAAGCTATTGAACACAGCAATAGCTACCCGTATTAGAACACCTATTACTTATTACTTATTACTTCCTCGATCTGTTTCAATACTTGCTCAATACTAGTTGCAGGTTCGAGACAAGATAAACCCTTACAAACTAGAGCGATTGCCTTGTCGGGTAAATTTGTTTCTATGCGAAAGACGGTAGTAGGTAAATAATCAGAATTTAATTGTTTTATATTTTCCAAACTAGTCTTAACACTCGTACCGTGTAGAAACCAATCTAAAGCAGTAAACAGACTGGGACAGGCGGTAGGAGATTTTTCCATGACCACGCTAAACGCTTCGAGTCCCTGTTGCGCCCGATCTAAATATTCTAAATTATCGGTTAATAATGCAAGACGGACTAAATTAGCGATCGCCATCCCGTTCGCCGAGGGAGTAGCATTATCCATATAGCTGCGTTCGCGTACTAATAATTCTTTTCCTGCATCTGTAGAGTTATTGTAATAGCCCCCTAGTTCGATACTCCATAGCAGTTCGTCAAATTCCTCTTGAACTTTAATTGCTTGCTCTAACCATTGCGGATCGTCAGGACAAGCAGCCTGAAGATCTAATAGGGCTTTAATTAATAAAGCGTAATCTTCTGACTGGGCTGGTACTGTAGCTACACCGTCATAGTTGAGACGTTGGAATCTGCCATCTAGCCATTGATTTTGCAGCATAAATTGCACTGCATTAGTAGCCAAGTCTAAATAAATCTGTTCTTTAAATACGCCGTAAGCTCTGGCTAATCCCGATATAATTAAGCTGTTCCAAGCTGCGATCGCTTTGGTATCGGTAACGGGGGGAATGCGTCCCGACCAATCTTTAGTTTTAGCTTCCTGATTGTTTTTAGCGGGCGGGAACGTTGTTATTTCTGATGCGGGTTGTCCGTAGCGGGCGGTAAATAGCTTGGCTAAAGCACCCTCGATATTATCCGATAAAGCGTCTGTCGATAGCCGTTGCAGAACGTTTTTACCTTCAAAGTTTCCTTTCGTCGTAACATTAAATTCTCGCTGTAATTCGGCTAATTCTGTCGCGCTGAGTAAAGATTCTAGTTCGGTATAACTCCAGACGTAGAAATCTCCTTCTTCTGGTTCTGCTGCATCTGGGTTAGTAAAATTATCCGCATCTTGTGCAGCATAAAAATAACCTTGGGGGGAAGTCATTTCTCTTTGTAGCCAATCTACCGTTAGAGCGATCGCTCTTTTAATCGCAGGTTGTTCTACACCACTACTCCACAAATCCGCCAAATACTCCAAAATCTGACCATTATCGTAGAGCATCTTTTCAAAATGAGGTACTGTCCAGGTATTATCTACCGTATAGCGATGAAAACCTCCTCCTACATGGTCGAAAATACCACCCGTGACTAAATCTAATCCTCTTTGTCGGGATAATGCTCGAGTATTGTAATTATATTCTCGTTCGAGTCTGCTACCTTGTAAGGCAATAGTAGAATAAGGAATCATGGGGAAGCTAGGACGACCGTAATCATTAGGCTGTATCGCTGCGGTATTAGCATTAATTCCTGAATTTAACAGGTCTTGAGTCAAATTCGTCTTTTCGCTTGTCAATAAAGCAGACTGCTGGAGATTGCCTAATATTTCGGTTTTGAAAGCCATTAGCTTTTCTGGCTCTTGGTCGTAGAAACGTCGTATTGCTTTGAGAATCTCTAAAAACCCAGGACGACCGTATTTTGGTTCGACAGGAAAATACGTACCGCCATAAAAAGGCACTAAATCTTCTGGGTTAAGAAAAATATTCAACGGCCAACCCCCTTGACCAGTCATCATCTGTAACGCCTGCATATAGATACTGTCTATATCTGGTCTTTCTTCTCGGTCTACCTTAATCGGTAAAAAATTAGCGTTGAGATAATCAGCGATCGCTTTGTCGCTAAAAGCTTCACCTTCCATCACCGTACACCAGTGACAGCTAGAATAGCCAATTGAGAGAAAGATCGGCTTATTTTCTCGTTTTGCCTCTTCCAATGCCGAATCGCACCAATACCACCAGTTAATCGGGTTATCTACGTGCTTTTGTAGATACAGACTTTGGGTTTCACTAAGATGGTTAGGCATATTGTTTTAGGCAGTATTTTTAAAGCTAATTAAAATATAGCTAGTTACCAAAACTAAATTCAATGGCGATCGCCAGAAAAAGTTTTAGTTCTGGTGGGCAAACGTCTTCGCTTGAAACTAGATTAGATATCAATCCCGTTTGCTATTTGCCCAACCTACAAGGCTGCTGAAGTATCAATCACCATCGTCATAACCCAAAATCTCTTCATCTGCTCGGTTATCTAAAGTTGGTAAAGCATAATAATGTTCGGCAATACTCAGCAACTCCTGTATGGGTAGAGGGCTAGCTTGCTTGTTTTTTTCTCTATCTAATCTTTCCGTCAGCGATTTGATTACTATTTCTGTAATTGTTTCCCCAGTTATCTCACTTAATTCTCTAGCTAATCTATCTGCTTCCACATTTTTGATATTAATTGCCATTTCTACAATGTTGAAGTTTTTCTTTACTGTAGCAATATTGCTTTGCCATCTGGAGATTTGAACTTATAGCGATCGCCGATAATCATGAAGATAACTTCTACCAGTTGTTTTAAGCAGCTCGATCCCTTCAGGCGATCGCATTAACGTGAATTGCGCTTGGGTAAAACTGTGGTAAGACATTTAAATGGATTGCAAAGCATAATTAATTTTGCTTCTTTCATAACCGTCCTTAAATTTATCTATACAAGAGCGCGCTCATGATTAATTACCTTAAGGGTAAAAAAGTAGAGATTACCAAAACAACTCAAAATCGCCTATTTTTAATCTTAGACGTTAGGGATATTGGATACGAGATGCAGATTTGTTCGCGTTTTGCCCGTAAACTAGACGAAGAAGAAGCAGAAATTCAGGTTTTTACTCATTTACAGGTAACAGAAGATAAGCAAATTCTCTACGGCTTTCCCTCCGCAGCCGAACGCGATCTGTTTCGCCAGTTAACCGCCGTTAGCGGGATCGGAATGCAGTTGGCGATCGCTCTTATCGATACTTTAGGTATCTCTGAACTAGTAGGGGCGATCGTTACTAGCAATATTACTACCCTCACTAAAACCCCTGGCGTGGGTAAAAAAACTGCCGAAAGAATTGCTCTAGAATTAAAAACTAAACTGGCACAATGGCACAAAATATCTAAGCTAGAGGTACAGCAGCCAGAAGCCGTATTTGCCCCCAAACCCGAAATTAAAGACGATTTGGAGATGACTCTGTTAGCTTTGGGCTATACCAATGAAGAAATCGAGCAGGTATTGACGGCACTCAGTCGAGACGAGCAGCTACTTAAAAATAATAACGTAGAAGAATGGATTAGAAGTGCGATCGCCTGGCTAAATGAATGATGAGGGATAAGGGATGAGGAACGAGGAAAGAGAACGATTGATGAATTACTGGTTATCTGTTTGAATTATTAACCTACTCGTATAGTTCGACGATCTTTTCTATTACTTCGTTAATGGTGAGGTTGTCGGTAATTATTTCGATCGCATTAGTCAGCTTGTATCTGGATTATTCTTACTTAGATGAATTTATTGTCCCTTTTAATATCAAATGCAATGTACGTTTGATATATTCTGTCCAAGATTCAACCGTAGGCGAAAAAATAAGAGCATAAAGCATGATTCCACTCATAGAGTCAAATACCAAACCAGGATCGAGATCGGTCTGAATTTCATTTCTGGTCTTGGCTCGTTCGATTACAACAGCAAAAGCTTCTCTTCGTGGTTGTAAATATTTTGTCCAATAAATTTGAGCAAATTGAGAGTTACTAGAAGCACTACTAACAATCTTGGCTACAGTTTGTCGTCCCAAAGGTGTAAGAACAATTTGTGCTGCGTTTTCGATTAGCTCATCAAGATCTCTCCAAAGATTACCCGTATTAGGAATTACTAAATCTTGTCTAATGCTTTCAATTGCGTCAGCTACTAATTCTTCTTTACTGCTGTAACGACGATAAATAGTGCTTTTGCCTACTCCTGCATGAGTTGCGATCGCTTCGATACTCATGGCTTCAAAACCTACTTCTCCCAACAATTCTAAAGTGGCTTTTAATATGGCTTGATGAGACTTGGCACTACGAGGTCTTCCTGGCGTTTTTTTATTGGTCTTGCTCATGAGTGGTATTATAAATTTACGAAACGGTGACGTATCGTAAATAAAAATTATGAGTAAACGTTCTCGTCCCAAATACACCAGCAAACATAGCACCCAGACTCTACAACAAGGATTAGAAGAATATTATGAAATGAATCCCAGTATCACCGATCCTAAAGAACTGCCTCTAGAATTTGCCAGAATCTTGTTAGCACATGATGTTTCTCACGTTATTCTCGGTTGCGATACTAATATGTATGACGAAATTAAGTTACTACCATTAAGTTTTTGGACGAGTGATTTTAAATTTGGCGATTATATTCGTACTCGTAAAGATCCTAAAATTAAACCAGCAATAGACATCATGTACAACGATTTAATTAAGCAGCATGGCGTTTTATGGTTGTATAGCTCGATTTTGCTTGTATTACCGCGACTGATACCAGAAGTTATAGATATCTGGTATAAAACTCGTAGTGCGAGAAAATATTATCCTTTTCTTAACTACGAATCCCTGCTCGATCGCTCTTTGCTAGAAATACGTCAAGAGTTCGATTTATTACCATTAATTAAATAGACAATCGATGACTAAATTTGCTGGTACAAATCGGCAATTTTTTCTACTACTTCATCAATAGTAAAATTATCAGTAACAAGTTCGATCGCATCATCGGCTTTTTTTAACGGCGCGATCGCTCTATTGCTGTCTTTCTCGTCTCGTTGTTGGATGTCTTGCTCTAACTGCTTTATATCGATGTCGTCTCGTCCCTGATTTTGTAGATCTTGCCAGCGTCTTCTAGCCCTTTCGGCAACAGAAGCGGTTAGAAATATTTTTAATTCGGCATCAGGAAATACATTAGTACCAATATCGCGCCCTTCAGCAATCAATCCTCCTTTTTCGCCCCACTGCTGCTGCATCTCGACAAGCTTTTCTCTAACTGCTGATTGAGAAGCGATCGCCGAAACATTTGCCGTCACCTCTGGAGTACGAATGGCATTGGTTACTTCTTTTTCGTTTACGTGAACCACTGTCGGTAAGTCTGCACCGTTGGGAGAAGTTAATTTTAGGTCGAGATCGGCAATTAAAGATGCGATCGCGTCTTCATCGTTAATATCGATCCTAGACTCCATTGCTAACCAAGTGACAGCACGATACATTGCTCCTGTATCCAGGTAGAGTAAATCTAACTTATGAGCTAGGCGACGGGTGACGGTAGATTTTCCCGCTCCCGCCGGACCATCTATAGCGACAGTAGGCTGAGTTTTTTGCAACACGATATTATCAATTAAACGAGTAGAACCGACATAAGCAGCGATCGCTAGTAATCCAGAATGCTCGATTTTTTCGATTGGTTCGAGAGTGACAGGATCGACTAGTTCGACGTACTGAATTTTAACGCAGTTGAACGCAGCGCGGGATGCAAGCTCCCGCGACCGTTTAACCTCTTTAACCCGATCCAACTGTTGTTTTACTATGTTAATTAAGTCTTTACTAGTTAGCTTACCTTCATCAAAACCTAGTTTTGCCTGTTGCAGACTGCGATATATTGCAGCAGCTTGCTCTTTCTCGGTTGAGGTCAGATATTGATTGCGAGAGCTTAATGCTAGTCCTGATGCTTCTCTAATAATCGGACAGGCTACGATTTCTACGGGAATACTTAAATCTTTTACTAAGCGGTGGATAATCGCTAACTGTTGAGCATCTTTTTGTCCAAAATAAGCACGATGAGGCTGAACGATATTAAATAGTTTGGTAACGATTGTCGCAACTCCCTTAAAGTGATCGGGGCGATATTTACCGCACAGTACCTCAGTCATGTTTGCTGGTGGAAATACCGCAGTAGTGTTAAAGAGCGATCGCGTATCTCCGCTGCTGTTTATTTCTGCTGCTGAGGGAGCAAAAACTAAATCTACACCTAATTCTTCACAAATTTTTAGATCGCGTTCTAGCTGGCGCGGATAGCTACTTAAGTCTTCTGTTGGCGCAAACTGTAGGGGATTAACGAAGATGCTGACTACTATTATATTATTTTCCGCGATCGCTCTTTCAATCAAGCTGATGTGTCCTCGATGCAAAGCACCCATAGTCGGCACTAAAGCAATCTTCTGAGAATTTTGACGATAAACTACTAAATAGGAACGTAATTCAGAAATTGTTTGTAACAACACCATAAGCAATCAACAATCAACAATCAACAATCAACAATTCTTGTCACGGATACTAAATTTTATTTAGATTGAATAAAAGCATAAATTAAATAATTACTTTATTTTACGGCACAAAACGCCAGCTTAAATAGTGCTAAAATTCCCATATAGCTAGGGGTGCTTGCAAATCAATGGGCGGTCAGCATTTGGAGGAGACCTCCAAATTACGCCCACTAAAGATTAAGGCTGAGATATACCCTAAGAACCTGAGACTGGTTAGCACCAGCGTAGGGAAGCTGTTTATAGAGGAAAAACAAATATGAGAACGGAATGGGTTGCCAAGCGTAAAGGACAGGGCAATGTATCTCAGATGCATTATGCACGTCAGGGAGTCATCACAGAAGAGATGCACTATGTCGCTACCAGAGAACGCTTACCAGTAGAATTGATTCGTGATGAGGTGGCAAGAGGCAGAATGATTATTCCTGCCAACATCAATCACACGAACTTGGAGCCAATGTGTATTGGTATTGCTAGTAGCTGTAAAGTGAATGCTAATATTGGTGCTTCTCCCAACTCTTCGGATATTAAGGAAGAAATTGCCAAACTAGATCTGGCAGTGAAATACGGTGCAGACACCCTGATGGACTTATCCACAGGAGGGGGAAATTTAGACGAAATTCGTACAGCCATTATTAACGCTTCGCCAATTCCCATTGGTACTGTGCCAATTTATCAGGCATTAGAAAGCGTACATGGGGACATGGAGAAACTATGTGCTGATGATTTTCTGCACATCATTGAAAAACACGCCAAACAGGGCGTAGACTACATGACTATTCATGCAGGTATCTTAATCGAGCATCTGCCGTTAGTCAAAGATCGTCTAACAGGGATTGTCTCTCGCGGTGGCGGAATTATTGCTCGCTGGATGCTGCATCATCACAAGCAAAATCCTCTCTACACCCATTTCGATGACATCATTGAAATCTTCAAAAAGTACGACGTTTCCTTTAGCTTGGGAGATTCTCTGCGTCCTGGCTGTACCCACGATGCTAGTGACGAAGCGCAGCTAGCCGAACTAAAAACCCTCGGTCAGCTAACCCGTCGCGCCTGGGAACACGACGTACAGGTAATGGTAGAAGGTCCAGGTCACGTCCCAATGGATCAGATCGAATTTAACGTCAAAAAACAAATGGAAGAGTGTAGCGAAGCACCTTTCTACGTTCTAGGACCTCTAGTTACAGATATCGCGCCTGGTTACGACCATATTACTAGCGCAATCGGTGCAGCAATGGCTGGTTGGTACGGTACAGCAATGCTTTGCTACGTTACCCCCAAAGAACACTTAGGCTTACCCAACGCTGAAGATGTGCGTAATGGCTTGATCGCCTATAAAATTGCAGCCCATGCAGCAGATATTGCCCGTCGTCGCCCTGGTGCTAGAGATCGCGATGACGAGCTATCTAAAGCACGTTACAACTTCGACTGGGAGAAGCAGTTTGAACTGTCTTTAGATCCAGAAAGAGCTAAAGAATATCACGACGAAACCCTACCCGCAGATATTTACAAAACCGCCGAGTTCTGTTCTATGTGTGGCCCCAAATTCTGCCCGATGCAAACCAAAGTCGATGCCGATATGCTCACTGAGTTAGAGAAGTTCTTAGCACAGGAAGAAGAGAAAAAAACTGTAGCTCAGAGTTAAAATACAAACAATAATTAGTAATTGTGGAGTAGGTAGTAAACTTGCTCCTTTTTTCTGGAAATGCGATCGCTTCTTTAATGATTCAATAGCTATGTTATAAACAAAATGTTGACTGTTTCTAGATATTTTTAGAACTAAGGTCGTTCGTGCAAAAACCATCGCTCTGTGTGTAATAAAGCTCGTGCGTGTTCTCTGATAGAAACGCCAGGTAGTATTAAAGTGCAAGGAGCAAACTCGTTATGCTGACAGGCTAATTCAAATGCTTCATCTAAGGTTTGAGGCTTTTGCTTGACATAAAAGTGCAGCATCGTTCCATAAGCAGCCACTAGTTCTGCACCATAGCGATCGTACCAATATTTTAGGATAGCAATTGCCTCAGCACTATTTATTGCTCCAAAAAAATGAATATAAGCCAAAGTATTCCAACTATTCGGTGTAGGTAACAGCAACAAGGGAATCGTATTGGCTGAGGTCATATTATACCATTCTAGGTAGGTTAGATCTGGTATTATTAACAGTTGCTCCTTTGGTACATTCTTTAATTCCCAGTTAAACAACCATCGCTCAAAATCAATTTCAGTAATTATCTTGCCAGAATTCAAGGCTACTGCTGCTTCTTTTGGATCGGGGGAAATGGCGAAATTGCTTTGAGTTATTTCCAGATCGTCAAGATACCAATCAGACTCTCGCCATGTTTCGTCAGCTATTCGCTCAGATTCTTTAATCCTCGACTCAATCGCTTCTTTTCCATCTATACTCTTAGCAGCATCAACAATAGATTCAGGTGAGATATTGTTAAAATAACCTGCTTGCTGCTCCTCGTTGTAATAAAAACGGCTGAAAAAATCTTCCTCTATTAAATCGTTATGCCAGTTTCCTGTTCCAGTAAAATTAAAATCGGTTAGAACAGGGTACATCTTAGTAACATCTATTAGAGAGTGCAACAGATGCCAGTAATCTAGCATTGTCGAGCGTGGCACTTCTATTGCAAAAGCCAACTGTGATGATTTGGGTATTTCTATTAAAGCAATATTACTATCTTTTAAAATTGTAGATTTAAGTATTTTCGATAGTTGTTCTAAAGTTTGAATCATTACCTTTAATAAATTTCAGCTAAAGTAAGATCGCTTTTTATCTCTACCACTATATCGGCAGTTTTAGTTAGGGGTTTGATAAACAGTTCTAGATTCAAAGCTTACTCAAAATATTGCTGTTAGCTAATTATATTAAATATTCCTAGAGGCGATCGCGCCTACTTTTTTAAATTAGTCTAACTTCGTATAAATAAAATTTAGAATCGCTTGTAACAATTATTAAATCATTATCTATTGCTTGAGAAATCAACATTCGATCGAATGGATCTTGATGATGATTGGGCAAATTCTTGGCATTTAAAACACTGAATATATCGAGATCGAGAATTTTGTATCCGTCTTTAATACAAGATTCAAAAATTAAGTTATCTAATAATTTCGGTAGCTTAAGCTTTCCTTTAGAGATTTTGATAGTCATTTCCCAGGCTGAAATTACTGATAGATAAATTGTGTTGTCGGGAGATAAAATAGCTTCTTTTTGTTGAATAGTCAGCTTGCTGCTATCGGTTAGAAGGAAAATCCAGGTGCAAGTATCTAATAAGTATCTCATTATAGATTAAATACCAAACAATCGATTAATCTCAGGATCTTCATCGTCAAAGTCATCGCTAATTTCGATTTGACCTGCATACCTATCTAGGGGACTATCTTGAGTTAAATCATCTTCAGATACATATTTGGTTAAGATTGCTTTGGGAATTCCACGATTAGCAATGATAATCTGCTCCCCTGATTCAACTTTTTCTAATAGCTTCGACAATTTTGTTTTAGCTTCGTGAATATTAATTTGCTTCATGACCTAGTTTAATAAACTTAGCTAAGTATAGCTTGTTGGCGATCGCATTTAACTAAAAATTGTTCTCATGTTGTATTGAAGTAAGAAAACTCCCATTCAACTAACTGGTTTACTAAATGAAAAATTGATAACTAGATCCATAGTGCGATCGCTTTTTATCTTCACCACTATATCGGCAGTTTCAAGTAGAGGCTTAATAAACAATTCTGGATGGAGTGCTTTCCAAAAATATTCTACAAAGCGATCGCATTCTTCATCGCTCATACCTGTCCTTCCTGTAGCAATCATTTTCTGTTCCGCTTCTTTGCGCCACTGTTTGCTAAGTCGATAATCTTCGGGGTATAAAACAATTAGGCTGTCTAACTTCTGCCACAAAGGTAGATAAGCTTTGAGTCGCTGGTTATTATCTTTGGCAAACTGAATATCTTCTGAAGTCAAAATAGGCGGAGGCAGGTTATTAAAGCAATCTTCAGCAATAGGCTGTACGCCAACAAACCAACCTTCAAATAATAAAATATCTGGCTTGTTTACTGCTTCGGGTATTGTGCGATCGCCTGCCCCATTAAATGCCGACTTATCAAAACGAGGTAGTAAAATCTTAGTAGAATTATCCTGCTGTAAACACTGTTCGATTACTTGCATTCCTAAATCAATATCATGAGTACCAGGAGGACCACGCCAAATTAAACGAGGGTCTTGTCGTTGTAAAGCCTGCCTTTGGGCGTAAGTTAGATACAGATCGTCAATAGAAAGAGTTGCTACAGAAAAGCCCAAATAATTTAAGACTGACTTAAGAACAATACAGAGAGTAGATTTTCCCGTTCCCTGACTTCCTAATATTCCTTGAATTAGAGTTCTATCTAATTCCTTTCTTCTATTGGCAAGATTTAACGCTACTGGTAGCCACAACTTCTGTAAATAGTTCAGAATATTCTGGCGATCGCAAATACCTAAATTCCCACACATCGCGGTCGTCTCCAAAGTCAGATCTTCAAAATATGACGACTTTACACCCTGAGAAACCAACTGCTGCAATTTCTCAGATATCTCTCCATCCTTCATCCTCGTTCCTCGTTCCTCGTTCCTCATCCCTCATCCTTCATCCATTCTCAAAGCTTAACCTTCTAATCTCTGTTGACTGTTAACTGTTGACTGTTGACTGTTGACTGTTACGACCCTAACTTGAAAGCTTCTAAGAACAAACTATAGATCAAACCTGACTTAAATAAATTTAGTACGTCGATATAAAGCGATCGCCTTTTGAGTGGTGAGTCTTGACGGCGTTGGCGACGACTGTAAACAAACTTGCTGGTTAATTCGGTAAAGGTAAACACGAACGCAGCAGCAGGAATATCCCAAACTGCATCCTGTCCTGCGGTAGTTACGAGTGCCGAACCCATAAAAAATCCAGAGAGGATAGCGATTAAATTTAGAGAAATGCGTCGCCAAGGATTACTAAACAATAGTTCCAAGCGATCGCCAGTGACGGTAACTAAGCTATTGAAACGAGTACGCTGCATTGATTTGAGGAACAAGAAAAGAGGATAGAGGATCGAAGAGTGTTATTTATCAATCTGGCTGTAGATCCATAAAGAACTTATCAATCCACTACAATGAGCCAGAATAATGCTAAAGCAGGCTTGAATAATAAACACATCTAAAGAATTAACAAACTCAGTGCTACTTTGATTATTAAAAACCTTTGCAGGATCGAAAGCCAAAGTCTTAGAGAGAACTATACCTGTAATGGTTTCTCCGCCTATAATAGTGATTAGCGTACCAGCAATGCTAGTAATAATTGCAATTTGAACCAGCTTAATCGTGGTAGATTTTTTTGGTGGAGCAGTGTTTGGTATGACAAATTTATCCGCCATCTTACTATATCTAAAAGCAATACATATTCCTACAACCAAACAAATTAATCCGCAGACAGCACAAAATAAGCTAAACCCAATACCAGGACTGCTTCTTTCTGATTTAGTGACAATCGCCACCCCCAGAGCGAGTGTCGAGACAACCCCCAATACTAGCTGTGTCCAAAACCCTGCTAATCCTGCCCATTTTAGAGCAGAAGCAACTTTACGCATTCGCGCAGATTTTGACTGCGGAGGAGCATCATTATTATTGTTGCTTGTAAATGGAGTAATCTCAGATTCTTTGCTCATAATGTTAATGATTTGTATTACTTAATTTTAAATAATGATTAGAGAAGTTTACAGATAAAAGTGCAATCGCGTATTTAGAGATCGACTTAATGCTATACGCGATCGCCAATAGATTATTTTTTAATTCGGTTAAAAGCCAATAATGAATTAACCAAACCCGCGCAATGGGCAGCCATCATACTAATACAAGCTTGACTAATAAACATATCTTTAGAAGTTACAAATACAGCGTGTTCGTAACAACCCATTATTAGTGGTTGAAGAGCCATTCGTTTGGAGAAAATTACTCCTGCAATTATCGTTGACCCTAGAAAAGTTAGACATATACCTATTAAGCTACTCAAAATTACAGTTTTCAGAATTTTTTTACCTGTAGACCTTGTTAACAATACCCGATCTGGTACGGTAAATTTGCTAGCCTTCTTGCCATAGTAAAAACTATTGTAAATGCTTATAATTAGGTAAACTAATCCACCTATAGCCAATAAAATACTAAGCTGCACTCCTAAGCTATTTTTATGAGCTTTATTAACTACGGCTAGTAGCAATAGAAGTGTAGACCAAACTCCTAATATTAATTGGAACGAACAAAACCTAGCAAATCCCGACCACTCAAGAGTTTTTCTAACTTTTTTATACTGTCGATCGCAGGTTGGTGATGAGGAATAAGATGAAGTGTCCGATTCTGCCATAGTTACATTTCTTAAAATAAATCATAAATTTAATCAATTCAATATTCTAATAACAACCTAAATAATTTGAAGTTCTATATCAATCGATAATAAACTAGATATATGAGAGAGTTAGCGAGGTAGTTGCAAATTTGCCCTTGGAGGTAAATTTGAGGAAAGTCCGGACTCCTCAAAGACCAGACTTGCTGGGTAATTCCCAGTGCGAGCGATCGCGAGGATAGTGCCACAGAAAAATACCGCCTTTATCAGTCAACAGTCAACAGTTAACAGTTAACAGTGCAAAATTGATAACTAGAAACTTAGAGCTAGTAATTGAAATAGGGTAAGGGTGCAAAGGTGCGGTAAGAGCGCACCAGCAGTATCGAGAGGTGCTGGCTCGGTAAACCCCAGTCGGGAGCAAGGTCGAAGGGATAATGGTTGGTCTTTTTCTAATCCCGTTTTAGGAGAACTGCATGAGGTGTCTGGTAACAGGCATCCTAGATAGATAACTACCCTCAAATCGAACGTTTTCGATCTGAGAACAGAATCCGGCTTACGCCTTAACTCTCTCTATTATTTCAATGTTCGGTGCTAAATGTTTGAAGACCCCAGAAGACAAAAACAACTACAGATCTTGGTTCAAAAGCTAGGACTGCCTGCGAACGTGAGCGTTGATTGGTCTTTGTTGGATTTGGCGTTGACTCATCCTAGTGTTTCTCGTACCCACAACTACGAACAGCTAGAATTTGTTGGCGATTCTGTAGTAAGATTGGCTACTGCTGAGTTGCTGCTAGAGATTTATCCTCAAGAACCTGTAGGAGAATTTGCAGCGATTCGTTCTATTTTGGTTAGCGATCGCGTTTTGGCAGAGTTGGCCGAAAGTTATGGCATCGAGCCGTATATGCTAATTGGTGCTAACGCTATGGGCAATCCTTCAGGTAGACAGTCTTGGTTGGCTGATGCTTTTGAAGCAGTTTTGGGCGCGCTGTACCTGAGTACTAACAATATGGATCTGATTCGCCCTTGGTTGGATTCTGCATTAAAGCTTAAAGCAGAGCAAGTACGTAACGATCCTGCCCGTTTAAATTATAAAGATGCCCTGCAAGAATGGACTCAAAGAAAATACAAAATTCTGCCAGAATATAAGGTAGTTGAAAATGAGCAGTTTAATTTATCCCCATCTTCAAAAGCTAAAGATATGTCCGAGCTTGACAATCGCTTCGTAGCAGAAGTTTGGCTAAACGGTCGCTGTTTGGGAAAAGGTTACGGTCGCTCGAAAAAAGCTTCGCAACAGGCTGCTGCTAAGTCGGCTTTTTTAACTGTAGCAGATTGAATCATAAATACTATAAATAAATTTAATTTTAATAGCTAATCGCTACCCCGTCGCACCAGATAGTAGTATGAAAAAATAAAAGGCTTTAACAACCTGCTAAGAATCAGATAAAAAAAGAGCGACTAAAAGCGATGATGAAAGATAATGACATAATAATAGATACTGAAATAAGCAGTCCTCTAGATCGGGTTGATTCAGCAGTAGGCTCAGAAATACCGCCTCCAGATCCAGAGCGAATGTTAGAGTTGCTAGCCTCAGACGTAGCTTCAGATAAGATGCTCGCAGCCAGGGCGTTTTGTGAGATAGAAGATCGACGTTCTGTTGGGTTGCTGATCGATTTACTAAATGATGTTTGTCCTTTGGTTAGGGTTAGTACTACCTATGCTTTGGGGCGCAACACCGACCCCAGTGCCGTCGAACCATTGATCGACTTATTAGCGACAGACTTTAACGGTTATGTCCGTAAAGGAATAGTTTGGGCATTGGGCAATAGTAAAGATCGTCGCGCCGTCACCCCATTAATTCACGCGCTCAAAACCGATATTTCGGCAGTTAGACTTTGGGCAGCTAGTGGTTTGGCTCAGGTTGCACCTTTAAATTATGAAGATGCGATCGCAGCAATGCCACCGTTAATTCAGGGTTTGAGACGAGATGCGACCGCAGCAGTACGCAGTAATTGCGCTTGGGCTATCGGACAGCTATGTCGAGAACTGCCTTCTAATGTAGTTTATGCTACGGCGATCGATGCTTTGATCGAGTCTTTGGTTGAAGATGATGATTTTGGAGTCAAAGATGATGCTAGAAGTGCTATCCTCAAAGTCGGCGATCCTGGTGGCTTACAGATGATTGAAGAACTAGAATTTGAAGGATTGATTTAGTATTTATTATTCTTCATAAAAACCTAATTCCCTAAATGTCGAATTATTATGATAGGCGCGATCGTTGTCGAACACGCCTCTTTTCTCCTGCTTTATATTAGATATTATTATTGATTACTTATGACCAAACCTTTAATTATCGGCGTTAGTGGAGCTTCTGGACTGATTTATGCTGTACGAGCTTTAAAATATCTGCTGGCTGCTGACTATGCGATCGAATTAGTAGCCTCTCGCGCTACCTATATGGTTTGGCAAGCAGAGGAGAATATTCGGATGCCCGTCGAACCAGAACAGCAGGAAGATTTTTGGCGCGAAAAAGCTGGAGTTCCTATAGGGGGCAAGCTTAATTGCCATCGTTGGGGAGATGTAGGCGATAATATTGCCAGTGGTTCTTTTCGTACTTTAGGTATGATCGTTATCCCTTGCAGCATGAGTACTGTCGCTAAGATTGCAGCAGGCTTGAGTTCAGATCTTTTAGAAAGAGCAGCCGATGTACAACTCAAAGAGGGTAAACCTTTAGTTGTCGTTCCTAGAGAAACGCCGTTTAGCTTGATTCATCTACGCAACCTAACCGTTTTAGCCGAAGCAGGAGTTAAAATCGTTCCTGCAATTCCAGCTTGGTATCATCATCCTAAAACTATTGAAGATTTGGTAGATTTTGTAGTAGCTCGAAGTCTCGATACTTTAGATATTGACTGCATTCCTATAGAGCGATGGAAAGTAGATAAAGTATAGATATTTTAGGCGATCGTTTATGCTGAGTAGCCTCAGTGCAGCAGCTCTAGTTTTCAGATTCTCTGGTCAAATTGTAGAAGCAGAGAAAAAGGTATTAGCAAACGTCATAACCTAGCCAGAGCAATCACCAGAGCGAAAGAAAGTGAATAAAGAAGAACCTTCTTGGTTCTTGCAATTCAAACAACTTACGGGGTTCGCGCAGCATCCTCGCGCTTATTGCTGTCTGGTAAGAAAGCAGAGTTAATTGACATCTGCTGATAAACACGATGCTGCAAGTACCATCTATCATTTTGTTTGACCCAGCGATCGCATACAACACCATGACCAATAGTACGAGGCAGTAATGAATCCAATTCGACCCTAGGAGACTCATTACGAGACTCGGCAGGAAAAAGTTGAAGTACTAAAATATAACTAAGTGATTCTGCTACATCCTGACTTACTCCACGGGTTATCGAGTTTAAGCAATGGTGTCGGATACCATCGAATCCAACAGGAGTATTTTTAAACCACTCAATAAAACTGCTAGCACTTTCGTGTTTCCCAAATAAAGGATGTTCGTTAATATAATTTTCTGTTAGTATTTTTTTCAAAGCAGCGTCATCTCGGCTATCTTCACATAAATAAACGCGGTGCAGTAATTCAGTGATTTGAACGCGATCGCTAGTAGATAACTCATTAGGCAAAGCTGAATCTGGATCGCAGAATCCTTTTGGTAATTCAGTAATGTTGTGAAATGGCATATTGACCTCCTAATTTATGTAATATTGAAATCTTCATGACTTTTGTTTGCCTCTTAAATGGTTAATATTAAGTTACTTACTATTAATAGTTCTACAGCACTATGTAGTAACAACAATCTTTCCAACCTGTTGATTAGATTCCATAAAGCGATGGGCATCGGCAACCTGTTCTAAAGGAAATTGTTTGGCAATGACTGTTTTCAAACTACCATCTTTTAATTTCTCGACAATAAAAGTTTTGGCTCGTTCAACCGCCTCTGGCTGAATCTTGAGATTGGCAATGGGTAATCCAGTAAAGTCAAAAACTTTATAGGGATAAATTTGTGCGCCTTTAATTAATAAGGGGAATATTGGAAACGTCGTGGGTGTAGTATCTAGAACACCATAAACAACGATAACTCTCGGTACAATCATCTCTGCATAAGTTTCTAGAGTTTTACCTGCAATGGGATCGTAAATTACTTCAACTCCTGCTCCCTTGGTAATATCCAAAACCGTTTGCACTAAATCTTCTTCTTCAGTAGCAATAACATAATCGGCACCGAGTTCGATTAGCTGCTGTTTTTTGGCTGAAGTGCGAGTAGTAGCAATTACGGTAGCTTCTACTGATTTTGCCAGGCTCATGGCAGCAACGCCTGTACTGCTACTGGCTGCGGTAATTAATATATAGTCATCTGCCTTGAGTTTTCCGTGTTCAAATAGGGCGAAATAGCCCGTCATGTACTGCACTCCGATAGTAGCAGCTTCTTCTGGAGCAAGATGAGTAGGATATTTGATGACGGCATGAGCAGGAACGATCGCCCATTCACCATATACTCCGTAATCTCCTTGATTAAAAGCAGGATAAGTAGCAACATAATCTCCTACTTTGACATTAGTTACTCCTTCTCCAACTGCATCGATAACTCCCGCTGCATCATAACCAATCCGAGATGGTAGCGAAGGTGGATGAATATACTGGTCTTCGCGAAAATAAACTTCGGCTCGATTCAAAGCAAAAGCTGATACTTTGATGCGTACTTCAGCAGAATTAGGTTCTTTTGGGGGAACGTCTTCAATTTTTAGCACACTGGCATCTCCAGGTTCATGAAAGCGAACAATTTTAGCCACGATCTTGACTCCTTTTTGATTAATTTCTTTTGTTTCTAAATACAGAATAATCTCTAGGTAAATTAAGATAAATAGGCTAGAAGTTGTTTGACTATTTACTTTTGTTCACTAATACTTGATGAAAAGCTTAAGCAATATCAAAACATTTGTTCGCGTCGCCCAAACCAAAAGCTTTGTCGAAGCTGCTAACGCTTTAGGTCTTTCTCCACCAGCCACCAGTAAAGCAGTAGCGAAGCTGGAAGAAGAGCTAGGGGTCAAACTACTACATCGCACTACTCGCAGCGTTAGTTTGACGAATGAAGGAGAAAGGTTTTACGAAGTTGCTCAAAGACTTTTGGAGGAAATGAACGATCTTATCCAAGAGTTAAGAGATAGCTTAAGTGAACCCCGTGGACGGCTGAAAATTAGTATGTCCGCTGCCTATGGACGAATGTGGGGTACAAAAATATTAGCTCAGTTTTTACGAGCTTATCCTCAAATATCTGTCGAACTTTCTTTAGATGACCGAGAGGTTGACTTGGCTGCTGAGGGTTTTGATGTGGTGATTCGGGTAGGAGCTTTAGCCGATAGTGCTAATTTAATTGCTAGAAGATTATTTCTCGATCCTCTAATTACTTGTGCGACTCCTGAATATTTAGAACACTGTGGACGACCTCAACATCCAGATGAGTTAGAGCGATATAATTGCTTAAACTTCCGAAATCGTAAAACAGGTCGTCCTATGCCTTGGTTTTTTACTATCGACGAAAAGGTTGAACGCCGAAATTTTACAGGAACACTAACTATTGATGATGGTGAAGCAGTGGGTCAAACTGCGATGTTGGGAATAGGCATTAGTCAGATGCCAGGTTTTATGGCGATTGATGCTCTGAGAAAAGGTATTTTAGAAGAAGTTTTAGTAGATTATAGACCGCCATTCGTTCCTTTTACCGCGCTTTACTTAGATCGGCGATTGGTTTCACCACGTATTCAAGCTTTTGTTAATTTTATGGTTGAACGAGAAATTTCTACTTCAGATTGGCGATCGCACTAAAGATAAGCGATCTCTTATAGTGAGAAGATTCGGTTTTAGCAATACTAAAGCAATTTGAGGATCGCGACCCGGAAGCGTATGCCGAGCCTAATCGTATTCGCTCGATAATAATTTCTTTAATCTTAATTTCTAACTAAAATCCTATGAATAATCTGGAAGTTCACTTAGGCGACATTACTAAATTAGAAGTTGATGCCATAGTCAATGCTGCTAACAATAGCCTTTTAGGTGGGGGAGGAGTTGACGGAGCGATACATCGAGCAGCGGGAAAAGAACTACTAGAAGAATGTCGCAAGTTAGGCGGTTGCGACACAGGCGACGCTAAACTTACTAAAGGCTATGATTTGCCTGCACGATTTGTTATACATACAGTCGGACCAATCTGGTACGGTGGAGAAAAAGGAGAACCAGAACTGTTAGCCCAATGTTATCGTCGTTGCTTTGAGATAGCTCGGACAAACAAGTTAGATTCTCTGGCATTTCCCTGCATTAGCGCGGGTATTTATGGATATCCTAAAGAACTTGCTGCTCAAATGGCAGTTAGAGTAGCTACTAAAGAACAAGCTAAAGATAGTATATCGAAGGTAATTTTTTGTTGTTACGGGCAGGACAACTATGATATATACCAAGAAACACTCGCAAAATAAGATTTAATAGAGGTATGATGGCTAATTCCTCTCAGTTTTATTCTTGGCAAGGTTTTCGCTGTGCCTACAGCGTTCATGGTTCAGAAGATGCACTTAAATCTCTGGTTTTAATCCATCCTATTGGAGTAGGATTATCTGGCGCATTTTGGCAACGCTTTATTGAAACTTGGTTAGCGCGAAATTCCGATTGGACGATTTATAATCCCGATTTAATGGGCTGTGGGAAGTGCGATCTGCCTTCGGTAGCTTATTATCCTGTTGACTGGGCAAAGCAGCTTAAATACTTCATCGAAACTGTAGTCCAACAGCCCGTAACTTTAGTAGTGCAGGGGGCATCTTTTCCCATCGCTATTAAACTGGTTCAACTGCTAGAATCCGATCGCATTAAAAGCCTAGTTCTATCAGCCCCTCCCGCTTGGCGCACGATAACTGATGCTGCCAAACCAACACAGCAAAAACTGTTGTGGAACTTGTTATTTAATTCCCCTATCGGCTTGGGTAATTTATTTTATCGTTATGCCCGTCGCCGTCAGTTTATTGAATCTTTTTCGATTCGCCAACTGTTTGCCGATGCAAGTCAAGTCGATCGCCAGTGGTTAGATGAGTTGGACGCTGGATCGAGAGATCCTCAAACCCGCTATGCAGTGTTTTCTTTTCTAGCGGGTTTTTGGCGAGAAGATTACGCCGAAGCGATCGCGCTTATTTCTCAACCTACTTTGGTGGTTTTAGGCGAACAAACTTCTAGTATTAGCAGCGAAGGTAAACCCGAAACAGTCCAGGAACGATTGGAGGCTTATAAGTCTCATTTGCCAAAAGGGGAAGGCTGTATTATTCCTGGGCGCAACGTATTACCTTACGAATTTACTTCTGGGTTTGTTGAAGCGGTCAGTAGTTTTCTAGGGTTTATTTAACAATCAACCCTAAAGGACTAGCTGAGTCTACGACTTGTTTCGCTTCCGCGTCGCAATCAACAATTCCCCAATCAACAATCAACGCACGAGCAATTACTGTCTAGACTCTATCCACTCTTTCATACCTTCTCTTTTTAACATTGTGCGATCGGATTTTGTCGCCACCCAGCCGTAAATTGGCTTTTCACTATAGCCTGGTTTGCCGTCACCGAATGCCCAGCGCATAGAGGCATAGGTAGCAGGATCTCGACCATCTAAGGAAATATGGTCATTTATATAACAAGCTGTATTCCACGCTTCTTGAGGAGTTTTGGTAAAGCGCAGTATCTGTTTTGCCCAATACATTCTGAGATTGTTATGTAGCCAGCCAGTATTCAACCATTCTTTTTGCAAAGCGTTCCAGGTGCGATCGCTCGTATTGCCACTCATGATTTCAGCGAAGGTTCTGAGTTCGGGACGCTCATCATCTTTGTGTTCTTCTAAGGTTTGCTTGGCTTTGTCAGGTAAGGAATCATACTCGTGAATATTTGGCAGATGAAAAGCTTGATAGTGTGACCATTCTCGCCAGGTTAAAAATTCGTCTCTAAATTTCCAGGTATACTTTTTAGGAATATTGGAAGATTCAATTTCGTTTAAAACCCGATCGGGACCGAGCATTCCAAAATGAAGATACGGTGATAGTTTTGAAGTTGAGTATTTTAAAGCAGCATTGTTTCTATTCCACTTATATTTTTCTAGAATCTCTGTTTTTAAAGTATCGATGCGGGCGGTAATTTCAGCCCCTGTAGGCGGATGCTCCTGAGAAATTTTGATGTTATGGTCGATGTTACAGTGTTCTATCAGTTCTATTAAAGCAGCGTCACTGTATTCTGCAAAATTATGCTCGATGGGAATGGCAACTTTATTCTTTACCCTAGCTATTTTACTTTTGCGTACTTCTTGTCGAAGCGCGATATAGTGCTTTCTTAATGCGCTATGCGCTTTTCTAAACTCAGGTGTGGTTTTAAGATTTTTGGGTAATTGTCTGGTCGGTACTATCCGTGCTGCGTCTACGAAAAATACCGTTTGAGTTGCTACCTTCAACACTCGCTCTAGTTTTTGGCGATCGCCATAGGTATAGTCTTCATCAGTGTAAATGACTGCTGCTTTTGATGCTAGTTGCAGCAGATCCTTATCACCTGCCTTTTTTAGCACCTGTACGCATCTAATCCCCTTTTCAGCTAAAGTTTTGGCAAGCTCTCTAAATGCACCTAAAACGAAATAACATAGTCGATCTGAGGCATGAAAAGCAGTTTCATCCAATTCACTATAAACTACAATATCGAGATTCAGGCGATCGCCGTGGATAAGTGCAGCCTCGATAACCCGATTGTCTTCATCTCGTAAGGCACGATTTAACACCACCAAGATGTAAGCACCCGATGCGTCATGCGATCGCTCATTCGCCGTAAATATTCTGTCCCTTAAATCGCCAATTTCTTCATCTGCTGTCATCTTTTAATTTCTTTGCGCCTTTGCGCGGACAATTTAAACTTTTGAGGAAACACGGGGCATACAAGGGCGCGACGCAGGTTCGCGCCACAGCCCCTTCTCAAAAGCCATGTCCTTGCCTTTGCGCGAGACTCTTTCTTAAAGAGTCCGTATTGCTATATTTTATCTTTATTTCATTTTGCCAATTCAGGTTAATAAAAAATAGGGACGTTACGAAAACGCCCCCAGTTAAAAATTCCTAATTCTGTAGGTAGTATCAATTAATCAGGTATACCAAAACGAACAACACTAACCAAATAACATCGACAAAGTGCCAGTAAATTTCTGCTGCTTCGACTCCAAAATGACTATTACTAGAGTAATGTCCTGGTTCACGCGATCGCCATAAAACCGAGAGTATTAGTAATACACCTGTCAAGACGTGCAAACCGTGAAATCCAGTCAAGACATAAAAGCAACTGGCAAACAGGTTAGTAGTCAGACCAAACTCGGCATGAAAATACTCATAAGCTTGACCGCATAAAAACAATGCGCCCATTGCTGCGGTAATACCAAACCAAACCTGCAAACCTTTAACGTCGTTATTCTTAACGGCGGTTTGTCCACGGTGCATGACAAAGCTACTCGCTACTAGAATCGAAGTGTTAATAATCGGAATCAGCAATTCTAACTCAGGCGTACCTTCGGGAGGCCAAACTGGCATAATAGCCCGATAGATTAGCAACGCAGCAAAAAAACCAATAAAGGTCATGCTGTCAGAAACCAGAAAAATATAAAGACCGATCATCCGATAATCTGGATGTCCGTGATGTCCGTGTTCTGCTTCTTGTTCAGAAGCGATCGCTATTTGAGATTTATTATCTACGGTTGAACCTTGCATATTAAATAAATTTATTTTCTCTAATTACTTAGCTAAGAAGCTTATCGATAGACGATTGAAAGGAGGATAAAAGAACGGTCGAACATTACTACCTTATCCTTCATCCTTTATCCTTCGTCTTTCATCCTCATTCCTCGTTCCTTACTCCTTTTTAACTTCCTTCGGCGCTGACTGCTGCCAGCATATCTTCGACATCTTCATCACCATCGATACTTTCGGTGTCTACACCGTAATCGTAAGGACCAGCCCACAATACGGGTTCTTCTTCAAAGTTTTCGACGATCGGAGGAGAACTAGTCTGCCATTCTAAAGTTAATGCTTTCCAAGGATTACGACCCGCTTTTTTCCCTTTATACAAACTCCAAATAACGTTGATAATAAAAGGAAAGGTAGATAATGCCAGAATATACGAGCCAATAGTACAAACCATATTCAAGGTCTGAAACTGAGGATCGTAGAGGGCAATACGACGGTTCATTCCCTGCAAGCCTAACTGGTGCATCGGTAGGAAGGTAATGTTGAAGCCTACAAAGGTCATAATAAAGTGAATCTGACCCAGGGTTTCGTTAACCATCCGTCCAGTCATTTTAGGAAACCAGTGGTAGACGGCTGCAAACAGCCCGAATACCGAACCGCCAAAGAGGACGTAGTGGAAGTGAGCCACGATAAAGTAGGTATCGTGAACGTGGATGTCAAACGGTACAGCAGCTAACATTACCCCACTCAAACCGCCGACTAAAAAGGAAGCGACAAAGCCTACACCAAAGATAAAGGCAGTGTTAAGGCTGAGTTTTCCGCCCCAGATAGTCGCACACCAGCTAAATACCTTAATTCCTGTAGGTACGGCAATAATCATCGTGGTTGCCATAAAGAACATCCGCAACCAGCCAGGAGTTCCGCTAGAGAACATATGGTGCGCCCAAACAATTAGACCCAAAAAGCTAATTGCCAAACTCGAATAGGCGATCGCTCTATAGCCGAAGACTGGTTTACGAGCGTGAACGGGTAATATTTCAGAAATTGCGCCAAAAAAGGGCAAAATCATAATGTATACCGCAGGATGAGAATAGAACCAGAACATATGCTGGTAAACTATCGGATCTCCACCACCCGCAGGGTTGAAGAATGCTGTTCCTGCAATCAGGTCAAAAGAAAGTAAAATTAACGCTGCTGCTAGTACAGGTGTTCCTAGTAAGATTAAGCCCGAAGTTGCCAGCATCGACCAGCAAAACAACGGCATATTATGGATGTCCATATCGGGCATCCGCATCAGCAGAATAGTCGTGAGAAAGTTGATCGCCCCCAAAATGGAAGATGTCCCCAGAATCAGAAGACTGAGAATCCAAATTTCTTCTCCCGACTTACCGCTAACTAAACTTAAGGGCGGATAGGAAGTCCAGCCTGCTTGAGGCGCACCATTATAGAAGCTACTCAACAGCAACAGACCGCCAGGCGGAATCATCCAAAAAGCCACGCCATTAAGACGGGGAAATGCCATATCTTCAGCCCCGACCATTAGGGGAATTAGATAGTTAGCAAAACCAGCCCCTACTGGAATAATCCACAGAAACAACATAATTGTTCCGTGCATGGTTAAAAGCTGATTGTAAAATTCGGGCTGAACAAAATCGGGGTCGGGAGTAGACAGTTCGGTACGCATTACTTCGGCTATTGCGCCACCAATAAAGTAGAAAATAAACGCCGTAACGATATATTGAATCCCGATTACTTTGTGATCGGTACTAAAGCCAAAGTAGTCCTGCCACCTTCTTTGTGGATGTTCTGGATGCCCCTCCGATACGGTAGAGGTGTTTCTTTCAATTGTGGTACTCATTCTTTAATTTGAAAGGTTTAGTCAAAATTAATTGTTTTAATAGCACTTGGCTATCAGTCGATTCGTAGGTTGAGTTAAAGACTGGATTTACGTAGGGTCAAGATTTACTCTTAGATGTTAGCCCAACCCAGTCATCAACCTATTACTTCTATAAATTTAAAGTTTAAGGCTTCAACTGTGCCAGAGTATCAGTATCGACTCCCAGATCGCTGGCATAGGGTGCTAAGAATTCAGAATCGGATTTAGATTCTGGCGCGATCGCCACGGTTTCCCTATTGTCACTCATGGCGAATGTGTTTTCCTGAATCCACTGTTGATAGTCTTCCTCAGTTTGTACATAAAGCTGAGTTTTCATCCCGCCATGGTATGCACCACACAACTCGGCACAAACCACAGGATATTGTCCTATCTTATTGGGAGTAAAGACTAAATTGGTTTCTCTACCAGGGATTACGTCTTGCTTGATCCGAAACTCAGGTAGCCAAAAGGCATGAATCACATCTCCAGCCGTCATATTTAAAGCTACAGGACGGTCTACAGGAACGTGAATTTCTCCCGATACTACCCCATCAGGATAGGTGAATATCCAAGCGTACTGAATTCCATTTACCTTAATTTCAAGAGGTTGAGCATTAGGATCTGATTCTGGAGAAGCCCCCAAACCCAAAGCTAAATTTTGTCGCTCAGGATCTAAAGCCACCAGTGCCGAACCATGATGAGCATGAGCCATTTGAGGTCCTGGATCTCCTGCCGTCATTGGGTCTAATCCTCCCATACGATTGTAGATTTCAAAACTATAAATGGAAAGAATAAAAACAATTACGGTAGGAATAGCAGTCCAGACAATCTCTAACGGTACGTTGCCCTCGATTGGAGGCCCGTCTGTAGTGTCGCCTTTTTTTCGGCGAAATTTGATTAAGGAGTAGACCAGAACACCTTCAACTAACAGAAACAGACCAGTAGCAATGGTCATCATGAAGTTAAATAGTTCGTCTACATCTCCAGCATCGCTAGATGCTGCTGTAGGCAGAAGTCCGTGGTTTTGACCATACCAAAGACTGATTAGGGTCATTGCCACTCCTGCGATTAGAGTAAGTATGCTGCTAGGAATGTTCACTATGGTAATTCTGGGTATTATTTTCTAAAATTCGTCTTCAATCTATCTACTAGTTTAAAGTAACTGAGCTTTACAATTTGTTACTAAGTAAATAGAGTGGTGTCAAGAGAACCTTTATATAAAAATTTCAGCTACAAAATTATTTTTTTCGTCTATTTATTAGCCTAAATGATCTCGATAATAAATAGGTCTGTATTTCCTAAAAATTGTCGGTGAAATTTTAATTTCTTTATATTTTATTTGGGATCGCTATCAATGTTCCCTTGGATTAACGCAAATTAAATTTTATATAGTAAAGCTTAACTTTTTCTTTATAAAAATTAACTTGTGTAATGCTATTTAATAAATCAATCTGAAGAATATCTAAAAAGATCGAACTATTAGGGAAAGCTCGTTAGAGTAAATAAAGGAAAGATAAGAAAATAATTACTTTAATTTGAATGCAATTGCGATTGCTAAAGCGGGAAAACAATATTTTTGAAGTACATATTAGTACTTATTTTGTAGGTTTTATCTCACATATCTTCATATATTTTAAAGTTTGCTATGACCGAATCATTCTTTCAGTCGTCCGTCACCAGTACTAAACCAGTATCTCGACCAAAAGTATGGATTAGACGTTTAGTTTGGAAAATGGCGATCGCCACCTTACTATTGATGGCAGTAGGAAGTGCAACCAGAGTAATGAATGCAGGTTTAGCCTGTCCTGATTGGCCGTTGTGTTATGGTCAATTAGTACCGACCAGACAGATGAACCTTCAGGTATTTTTAGAATGGTTTCATCGTTTAGACGCTGCCTTAATAGGCGTAAGTGCGATCGCTTTAGCGGGTTTATCCTGGTGGTATCGCCGAGAGTTACCAAAGTGGCTACCTTGGGCTGCTACTTTTGCCTTATTTCTAATTGTTTTTCAAGGAATATTGGGCGGACTAACCGTAACACAACTGTTGCGCTTTGATATTGTTACCGCGCATTTAGGAACGGCACTACTATTTTTTAGTACGTTAATTGTCATTGCTACAGCTTTGATGCCTTATAAAAAAACTTCATCAGCCCGAAAGTTAAGCTGGTTTGGTTTGAGTGCAGCGGTTTTAGTCTATCTACAGAGCATTCTTGGGGGGTTAGTCGGTTCACGCTGGGCATTACATCAGTGCTTTGGGGGTTCTCAACTGTGTAACGTCATGAACGCCCATATCTTAGGAGTAGTGCCACCCACCCTTGCTACCGTTGCTGTGGTTTGGTTAGCTTGGAAAACTCCAGGCTTGCATCCAAAATTACGATTTCTAGCCAATGCAGCAGCAGCTTTAGTTAGCCTGCAAATCTTATTAGGTATTGCTACTTTTAAACTTCACTTGCAGGTAGAACCATTAACCGTAACTCATCAAGCAGTAGGAGCAAGTTTATTAGGCGTACTGATCGCTTTTACCGTATTAGCTATGCGAGACAACAAGCAAGAATCGGCGGTTTAATAATCACTTTTAAAGCTGCCAGTACATATTATCAAGACCAACCATAGGAAGAATCATAATGACAGGGACTAGTTTAGCCAGCCGTAATCAGAATTTAGGCGAGGTATTAAAAAGCTATTATCAACTAACCAAACCAAGAATTATTCCCTTATTGCTAATCACTACCGCAGCCTCGATGTGGATTGCTTCTGAGGGTAGAGTCGATCCTTTGTTGCTGTTAATCACTTTATTGGGAGGAACACTAGCAGCAGCCTCCGCGCAGGTATTAAACTGTATCTACGATCGCGATATTGATTACACCATGACGCGGACACGCAAACGTCCCATTCCTTCGGGAAGAGTACAGCCTCACCATGCGTTAATTTTTGCTGTTGTTTTAGGAACGCTGTCTTTTTGTTTGTTGACCGTGTTTGCCAACTTATTAGCAGCATTGTTAGCAATGTCGGGTATTGTCTTCTATATGCTGATTTATACCCACTGGCTGAAGCGACACACTACGCAAAATATTGTTATCGGTGGGGCAGCAGGTTCAATTCCTCCCTTAGTAGGTTGGGCAGCAGTAACGGGCGATCTAAGTCTAACCCCTTGGTTACTGTTTGCAGTTATCTTTCTCTGGACTCCTCCCCATTTCTGGGCTTTAGCGTTAATGATCAAAGAAGATTATGCTGAAGTAGGAGTACCGATGTTGCCCGTAGTCGAAGGAGAAGCAGCAACCGTCAAACAAATCTGGATTTATAGCTGGTTGGTAGTTCCCTGTAGCCTATTGCTTATCTATCCTTTAGGAAATTTGAGCATAGTGTATGGCGCGATCGCACTTTATTTAGGCTATAAGTTTCTCTACAAAGCCTGGGAATTAAAACAAGATCCCACTAGTAATCAGCTAGCTCGTGGAATGTTCAAGTATTCTATCTTCTATATGATGTTGTTGTGTGTTGCCATGATTGTCGATACATTACCCGTAACTCATCAGCTATTAAGCACGGTTTTTGCCTGTGGTGGATAATTGGTATTTCATATTTAATAATCATTAATTGCTAGCGTAACTTTCAATTACTAAAATGGAGGTTACGCATTTTTTATGCTAACAATATAATCAGATTTTAATCTTGATAGACTGGATTTCATACTATTTATCATAGTATCTAATATCGTTTATCTTTAATGACAAAGTGCAAAAAGACAAATTAACAATACAATGTTTTGCTTCTTTAATTTTATTTATCTGTTATTCGGGGGTCTTTAGTCAACGATAGAAAAATTATAAATAATCCTGATACAGTTTAACTGTATTTTATTGGAAAAAACTAAAATGTCGTTCACCAAAGAACCAAGTTTTGATTTTAGTCTTTCAAAAGATGGAATCGAAACAACATTCCGCTTTGAAGATGTAGGAAATGTTCCAGGGATTTTGAATGAAGTTGGGGATACTGGTAGCAATGAAGCTATTCTATTTAATGAAGCTGGAGAATCAGTAGGTATTTCCGTTGATGAATTTGAACTGGTCGAACAGCTAACGGATGGAGCTTTTATCGTTGAAATTGAGGATATTTTCGACTTCGGCGAGGGAAACACTATTACTGTAGCAGGAGAACTAAATGTAGAGCAATTTGAAGCCTTACAGCCCGCTGAAGTAGAAATTGTCAGTGGTGAAGGTATTTTTGATGGTGCTGAGGGTAACGCTACGCTAGCTCAAGCAGAGCTTGATGTATTAGATGTGATTGAAATCGATCTGTCTTTAGCTGCTTCGGGATCATTTCTTAGTTTTACAGAAGAAATAATACCATCTAGTGTCGAAATAATTGATGTAGATGGCATCAATGGTATTAGTACTATCGGTGAAGGTCGCATATTTGAGGCAAATTGGTACGCGCCCGATACTGACTTATTTGATGCTGAACCCGATACAGTATTAGCAACTAAAACTAATGTTGGTACTGTAATCGCTCAGTTAGGTAACGGCGTTGTAATTGAAGAGATTGAAGAAACTATTCAATTCGTAGATGACCCGTTTGTGGGCGATGAGATTACCACGAAAGGATTCATAATAGCAGGATTAGCTTCTAGCGGAACTATTACCTTGCCGATTGTTAGTGGTACTGGTAATTTTCAAAACCTTAATGGGGTCGAAGCTGTTACGGGTGATTCTTCAATGTTTGGTATTTCTGATATAAACCTGTCTTTACTTACAGAAATCGCTGGTACTGGTGGTGACGATAATCTTCGAGGTCACAGAGCGGACGAGTTTATTAGTGGTAAAGACGGTAACGATACTATTGAAGGCGGACAAGGTAACGACATTATAAATGGCGATCGCGGTGGCGATTTAATTCGTGGTGGTGCTGGCGATGACATTTTAGCAGGCGATCGAGTAGACCAAGATGATAATAGTACTAACGAACTAAAAGGGGATAACGGTAACGACACTTTGCGCGGTGGTGGTAAAGCCGATCTGATGAAAGGTGGTAATGGAGACGACTTGCTGTTTGGTCAAGGTGGTGACGATCTGATAAAAGGTGGCAATGGTTTTGACCTACTCAATGGCGGTTTGGGAGATGATACTCTTAAGGGTCAAGGTGGGATTGATGTAGCTGATTATTCAGATTTGCACTTCGATGGTATTTCGGCTTCAATAGCAGGTGTTGATGTTAATCTCGATCGCCATGTGGCTCGACACTCAAGCACTAATAATGCTTTACATTCGACTGATACCCTAATCGAGATTGAAAACGTCATTGGTACTAGTCGTAACGATCGCTTTATTGGCGACAGTCAAAATAATGTTTTTTACGGTTTATCAGAAATTGGGAAGAGCGATCGCCATACTGAATTTGTTAGTGGTGATGGGGAACTATATCAAGTTGTTGGCGATGTGGTTGAGTATGATGGCGAGCTTGCGGAGTTTACCTTTGGCGTGTCTGAAGCTCCCTTTGCAGGATTGACTGTTACAGGAAATGAAGTTGGCACCGATATTTTAATCGATATTGAGTTTCTAAAATTTGATGATGTTTTAATTTCAACTGATTCAATTTAAACTTCTGCGATCGCAAAACCTTGTTATGTAACTCCTGCTGTATTTTTGCTACCGTCTCAATATCGATTTTCTTACGTGGTTGG
This sequence comes from Waterburya sp., assembly GCA_965214815.1. GTDB lineage: Bacteria > Cyanobacteriota > Cyanobacteriia > Cyanobacteriales > Xenococcaceae > Waterburya. The sequence goes on along the minus strand of CBDCCL010000002.1, from coordinate 2,762,415 downwards.
ATAAGACCGAAAAACCTCGTGCTGTCCCCACACGCTTTTTCGGTCTTCCCGTGAGCGGTGGTTCTTCTAAGAGTTTTGATAATAATTAGTATTTTATGTTTGGTAATTATTATTTGCTAGCGTAACCTCCGATTCTTTAATCGAAAGTTACGCATTTTTTCTGCATCTTTTTAGTCAACGTTACACCGCCGAACGCGGTGAACAGTACCCCGTAATAAAAGTGCGGGGCTTGCGTTCACTTCGTCAATTTCTCGATTCTTAAAAATCTTCAGCAGAATATTACTGTTTGCTAAAGTCTAAATATTAATAGCTGGCAACAAGGCAATAAGCTTTTGTTGCATGGCTACGTTACGCCAGATTGCACCTTGTTGAGATAAAGCCTACCGCAATTCGTCTGCAAAACCGCTTATATACCTCAGTAAAATCTATTAAAACATTAAAGAATTTAGTAGATAATTATCGTAAATATACTGTTGTTATTTTGCTTAATAAATAAGAAGATAAACTCTAATACCAAAAAAATATTGCGCTATTTACTGATATAGCTAGTCAAACGACACTTCATTAACTAGCTAATCATTCTATCTTGCTCCTAAACCCAGTTGAAAAGACTGGGTTTTTTCTTATTATCAAATATTGTAGCCTTTTACACGGCAAACCGCTACGAGAAATACTATGTCTTAGTTAGAGTTGTCCCCAATAGTCACGTCTTTTATTCTCAAACTAGATCCCTCCACAGCCCACAGCAACTCCTGACCGCGGAATGCGGTGAACGCAGGCTTCGCCTTTTAAAGGCGGAGTACCGTTCACTGTCCTCTTCCACAGTCACCAGAGCGATCGCAATAAAAGTCATCAGCGATCGCTTCAATATTTACGTCTGTAGTCTTAAGAAGATGAATTAATTTGTATAGTATGTTTATGGTATTGGTGTGTTAAAAGATTGGTTGCATCTTTGCTTTTAAGTGGTTTGGCAAAAAGATAGCCCTGACCGTATTCACAGCCCAAAGATTTGAGAATTGTCTTGTGAGTTTCGGTTTCAATCCCTTCTGCTACAACATCCATGTCTAACTTATGAGCCAAGGTAATAATAATATCGACGATCGCTTTATTTTTATCTGATGATTCTAGTTCACAGACAAAAGAGCGATCGACTTTTAAAGTGTCAGCACAAAATTGTTGTAAATAACTAAAAGAAGAATAGCCCGTACCAAAATCATCGATACTTAATTTAATACCGATCGCTTTAAGGTGCTGTAGCAGTAAGATCGCTTCTTCTACATTATCCATCATCGCACTTTCGGTAATTTCAAGTTTCAAACACCTGGGAGCGAGCTGCGTCTCTACTAATATTTGTTTGACCTGCTCTACTAGGTTGGGTTGAAATTGATGACCCGAAAGATTAATGCTAATAGTTAGTTCAGATCGATCTAAATATTGATGCCAGTGGTGCATTTGCCGACAAGCCTCACGCAAAATCCAATCACCCAAAGGAATAATCAATCCTGTAGACTCGGCTAAGGGAATAAACTCGACCGGAGAAACAAAACCCCTAGTAGGAGAAATCCAACGTACTAAGGCTTCAAATCCTGCAACCCGATTGGTTTTAAAATCGATAATTGGTTGATAGTGAAGCTCGAATTGTTGCTGTTCGATTCCGTGACGCAAATCATTTTCCAACTGCCATCGATCTTTAGTTTCTGAGTGCATTCTCGGAACAAATACTGCATGGCGATTATTACCCAAAACTTCAGCACGTTCTTGTGCTATGTTGCTATTTCTCAATAGCTCTTCTGGTTGAACTTTATCTCCTGGCTGAAAGAGCGCAATACCGATACTGGATGATATAACAATTTCTTGACCTCTAATTTTAAAGGTTTGAGCCAACTGCTGCTGAATTCTTTGAGCGATCGCCTCAGAAGATTCTCGATCCGATCGGGTAAATAAAGCTACGGCAAATTCTCCCGTGTCTACCCTGGCTAGCTTATCTTGAGAGCGGATGCAGTTTTGAATACGTTTTCCCGCTAAAATTAAGAGGCGATCGCCAATTGCTCGACCCAAACTATCATTAAGGCTCTTGAAACGAGAAATATTAATTGATAAAACAGCACAGGCAGAATTTTTAGATTTACTCAGGGAATCGATCATCTGTTCTCGATTCGCCAAGCCAGTCGATTCGTCAATTCTAGAACTATAAAATGTTTTATAAGCTAAAATCACCCCAGTCGTAGATAGCAAGCCGATGAAGGGGGAAGCAATGGGAATCCAAATTGCTTCTAAAAAGACGAGCCACCCAAAACCTGATAGGGTAACAATAGCGATCGTTAAACCTCCACCCAAAGCCAGAGGATGTTTGATGCGCCAAACTAAAACTGCTCCCGCCATCGACCACAGCCAGATCCAAATAACTTCTGCCCATTGAGGTAAAAATCGAAATAGCGGTTTTTTATCTAACACCGTACTCAAAATTTGGCTGACCATATGAGCATGAATAATGACTCCAGGCATTTTCTCTACATCGAAGGGAGTAGAAAAGATATCCTTCTTGCTCGGCGCAATATAACCAATAATAATTATTTTGCCTTGAATCCAATCGGGATCGAAGTCGCCTTTTAAAACTTGAGTAAAAGATAATCGTCTTGCTGCTTTATCTGGCGAACGGTAATTTAAAATGATTTGAGAACCAGCAACGTCGGAAGGTGATAATTGATAGCCACCCGCATCGGGCTTTAAAGCAGGGAAAATGGTTCGGTCGAATTTTAAAAAATCTGGTTTTAACTCTATAGAGGAGTCAGTAAGGTTTAAATAATTTTTACTTAATTGCAGGGCGAAAGAATGTATAGCGATATCGCCCTTAAACGACATAAAGTTTCGTCTTACTTTGCCATCATCGTCGAGCAAAAAATTGTTAAAGCCAACTCGCTCTGGGGGAATATTAGGCGGGGCTGGAACTCCACCATCTCGATTGATGTTTTTAATAGCGACTATATTCTCAGCTTCGAGTTGTTGGAGCAGTTTGATATTACCAGGGTACTGTGGAATGTCGCGATAAATATCTAAACCAATAACTGCGGGGTCATACTTCTGTAGTTGCGCCAATAGTCTAGCAATTAAACGATCGGAAAAAGTAGACTGTTGCCACTTTTGAATATCAGATTCTTCAATGCCAACTACGGTTATACGTGAATCTAATTCCGTTGACCGTCGCGATCGCATCATCAGGTCAAACGTCGCTAATTCTAAAAATTCTAGTTTTCCAAGCTGTCTGACACCACATATAGCTATCACCACTAAACTAGCAACCCAAACAGCTAAAGCATATCTTGAGGGGAAATTTAATTTGAGATAGCCAGCCAGCGATTGCTTATATTTGACCATTAAATAGTAATTACTAATTGTAAAAAATACATTTATCCCTGATTTTTGGCTTATTGAGTAATTATTCAATCGCTATTTTTTGGATAGCTAAAGCCCGATTGCGCTTTTTTTCCGCAAGGTAATTGAGCAGATAGATATTTATTTAAATAATTGAATATAAATAAAGTGAAATTTTAATTAATTCTTCAACACTTTTTTATGTCCATAATATATTTTTTTTGATAAACCACGGAGGCAGGTTGAACACGGAGTCAGAGAGACCCCGCCTTAAAAAGCGCACCGCCCGCTTGGAAGTTTCCTCTAACTTCGTCAAGATAAGAGAGGGTTTCTTATAAATCATTTTTGATTGCTATACATGGTTTTAGATTTCTACTCTGCCTACAGCTTCTCTTCATCTAATAAATATTTAACAAGCATATTTATAAAAGAATAATAAAGTTATTCGTAATTGTAAATCAGTAAAACAACGGATATCAGCCTTATGGTAGATATGCTACACATATAGATATAGTCTGCAATCTAATAATTTTTCTACTAATTTAAAATTTAAATATAATCATGTTTAACAGCTTTCAAAGACTTTGCCAAATATTTAGCCTAACCCTATTATTTACACCAGCAATGTCCCTCGCTGCGGAAGCTCAAGGAGAAGACTATTATAATTTTCCTACGGGAGATCATGAGGGTGGAGGAGTTAGAGGGACGTTAACCAGTTGTGCTACTAACGCTAACTACCCCGTTGCTCTTGTTCCTGAAGCTGCTAAAACTTTAACCACATCTCCATCACCAACGCTTTTGTTTGATGTTCCTGATGTGATACAGGCTTCAAGCCTAGAAATCGTCTTGCGCGACCCAGACAATCGGATTGTATATCAAAATGGATTGGAAACAGGTTATCAGCCAGGAATTATCGGGTTAAACCTTTCTGATGAAAGCAATTCTAACGCCTTAAAAGTTAATAATTCATATCACTGGTATTTAATTCAAGAGTGCGAAAATAGTGCAGAGCCTAAAATAGTTGCTAGTGGATCTTTGCAGCGAGTAGAATTAGATGGTGAGCTAGTTAAAAAAATTAATAATGCTTCTGGAATAGAGAAAGTGAAACTCTATCAAGAAGCAGATATTTGGCATGAAGCGATTGCTAATATGGCTAACATGAAGTGTGATTCTGAAGCAGAAGCTGTATCTGCAAAATTACTCGACGAAGAATTTACTAGCGTTCTTAACTTATCAAACCGATCTTTTCAAACTTACTGTCTTAACAATTCAGAATCAGAACTGGCAAGACAGTAATCTTTAGTCTAAATTAATAAATGCTTGGATAGCACGATTTATCCAAGCATTTTTTTGTGGAAAATTATAGCAATACGTACTTCAATCAGGATATTTATTACCTATTACCTAAGAACAGTTAACGCTCATTTGTCCTCACTTAAGCTTGTACGACTATATTTATTCTCTAGTATGCCAGTCAGGAATTTCTTTTTGGCGCGCTCGCGCTACAACTAAAGCATTATCTTTAACATCTTGAGTAACTACCGAACCCGCAGCTACGGTAACGTTTTTTCCCAGAGTAACAGGAGCGACTAAAACGCTATTAGAACCTGTTTTAGTACCTTGCTCGATGGTTGTATGATGCTTTTGTTTGCCGTCGTAGTTAGCGGTAATCGTCCCCGCGCCAATATTAACGCGATCGCCTAATGTAGCATCTCCGATATAAGACAAATGAGCCATATTAGTGTTTGCACCGATAGTAGACTTTTTAATCTCGACAAAGTTACCGACGCGACAGCTTTCACCCAGTTTGACGCTACCACGCAAATGAGCATAAGGACCGATTGTCGTGTTGGCTGCTACCTCCGAATCGCTGACTACCGAATACAAAACAGTCACGTTAGAACCTATCTGGCTGTTCTCGATTAAACTACCTGGCCCGATTCTGCTTCGGGTAGCTATTTTGGTATTACCGCGTAAATGAGTTTGAGGCTCGATAATTACGTCTGGCTCTAACTGCACGTCTTCATCTATAGTAATGCTGTTAGCGTCGATCATCTTTACCCCAGCCTTCATCCAGTCTTCCTTGATTCTGGCTTGTAAAATATCGTATGCTGCTGATAGCTGTTGGCGATCGTTGATCCCGCTAGTTTCAAGATAATCTTCGGCATCGTAAGCCATTACAGGATTTAAATAATCAACTACCTCGGTTAGATAATATTCCTGCTGATCGTTGTTGGTAGATAGTTTTGGTAATGACTCGACTAGCTTTTGCCAATTAAAGCAGTAAATCCCCGCATTGACCCGGCGATTTTGCTTTTGAGCTATATTACAGTCTCGATCTTCGATAATCTGAGTGACCAAATTATCACCATTACAAAATACCCGCCCATAACCTTGAGGATTTGGCAAATTAGCAGTTAAAAGTGTTGCTGCATTTTGCTGTGTCTGATGAATTTCTACTAGCTGTTGCAAGGTTTCTCCCCGTAGTAGAGGCGCGTCACCGTTTAAGACTAATAAATCTCCTTCATATCCTTTTAAAGTAGACATCAACTGCTGTACTGCATGACCAGTACCTAACTGTTGGGTTTGCTCGACAAACTCTACTTTTGGTCGATGACTCAAAGCCTGTTTTACTTTTTCTCCCTGGTAGCCAATAATCACAATCTGCCGATCGAGATCGAGTAAGCTACAACTATCAAGTACTCTTTCAACTAGCGATCGCCCCGCCAATGTATGCAATACTTTGGGTAAATCGGACTTCATGCGCGTGCCACGTCCTGCTGCTAAGATTGCTACCGCTACCATGATTATAAATGCAATTATTGTTGATTATAAATCCGATTGGAGTATAGCTTTTATAAGCCCATAAGCGCAAAGGGTATTATGAATTTCAGATAAATAATATAGTAATTTGGTTTTTGACGTTAGTGAATTGAGGTGTGATTTAGGTAAGATGCGATGCCCGAAGCCCTCGGCAAGCGATCGATCGCTCTTTTGTCAAACTGAACAAAACAGCGTAACCTCAATTATTATTAATTATTGCCAGTCGAATCGCTAATTAGTAGATGTTGAATAGAACTATCTGTATCTGATAGCTGAGATTTTACTTTTATATCAGTCTGGGAATATTCTGGTTTGGGTCTGATTCTCAATAAAAAGTAGCCCTTCTTTTGCTGTGGTGGTAAAACGTATTCTGAATCGGTAATAATACACCAGGTCAAAGGAAAGCTAGAACGATCGTAAAGGGTAAAGTAGATATCGAACTGCTGACTTACTTTAGATTCATTGGCTCGACTAATTCTAAAGCTCTAGCGGTGAGTTTCATCCCCTTACTTGTTCTTATAAGTAATTCATCTCCAAACAGCGATCGCAGACGACCAAGACGCTTACTCATTGCAGGTTGAGTCAAACCCAGTTTATCCGCAGCACGGCTCAGATTCTGCTCTTTTACAAAGATATCAAAGGCGACTAAAAGATTGAGATCGACGGATGATAGATTCATTCTAACTAAATGATATAACCCAAATTTATATAACTATGCCTAATATTATTGGGGGTTATAGTATTTATTGACAGCGTAGTTTTCTAATCTAACTAATGACTAAACCGATCGAATTTCTTTTAGGACTCTTATGCTTATTCTTCATAGGATTAAGTATGTGTCTTGCCACTAATGCTCAATCTTCCCAAGCTAAATATATTCTTGCTCTTTCCGATGTCGATATGGTCGCTACTGCTTACATAGATGGTGATTTAGGAGCTAGTGTAGAACAACCCGACACTCTTTCAGTTATTCCAGTTCCTTTTACAAACGAGAGTCAGACGATAACAATTGAGGCTTCCAATTCAATTGTTGGTCCTCCTGCTGTGATGGATGTTACTCCTAATGGTAAATTAGCTCTGGTTATTGAAACTAGGCAACCTAGGGGCGGGGCAACTAAACTTGACGAACTAATTCCTGGTACAATGCTTCGTGGCTTCGACGTGAGCAATCCGCAATCACCTCAACTTATTGGTGCAGTAGAAGTTAATACTCAACCACAAGCGATCTCTATTAGTCCCGATGGTAATTTAGCTGCAATTGCTGGTTTAAATATCGATGAAGGACTGACTTTTGTGGCTTTAGATGGCGAAAGTTTGGGAAACCCCCAGAAATTTTCCCTTAGTTTAACCAAAAGACCCGATTTACAAACCGATGGAGCAACTGTTATTCAGTGGCATCCAAGCGGGCGTTTTCTGGCAGTCAATTTAGTAGATCGCGCTCAAGTAGCTTTTTACGAAGTAGTTTTGGCAAATAGCAATGTCACGGAGATACGTCCCTATGGCAATTTAGTTCAGGTTAACAAATATCCACTGACAGGCTGTTTTACACCTGATGGCAAATATTATATTACTAGCGATTTACAATGGGGTGCGGATGTGCCTGGTTTTTTCAATGTTAATCGCGGTACTCTCACTACAATTCAGGTAGCTTCTCTAGAAGAAGAACAGCAAAATTTGACTGTAGCTGTAGCAGAAGGAGGGTTGGCATCCGAGACGATTGCCGTTAGTCCTGATGGGCAATTTTTGGTATCTAGCAATATGAGAAATACGGGTCAACTTGAATCCGATCCTCTTTACGATCCAGAAGCTTCTTTAAATCTCTACAGCATTAATTCTACTTCAGGTGTATTAACTAAGCTAGGAGAATGGAAATACGAGGCGACTTTACCTCAAGGTCTAGTTTTCGATCCTAGCGGTAATTATCTTTATGTTGGTGTCAACGCTTATAACGATGACAATCCTTTACAGGGTGGTGTTGAAGTTTGGCAAGTTGTTAAAGGAAACAATCCGCAATTAAAGAGAACTAATACTATTGTACGCGCTCCTCGTGGCGTTCACACTTTGGCTACGATCGAGTAAACAACTATAAAGCAAAATTCGATCGCAGCTACTATCAAGCCGAATAAAACAGTGTGCCGTTATCTTAACTGATTATTGTCTGTTGAATTGCTAATAAATAGACGTTGAATGGAAATATCGGTGTCAGATAGCTGAGATGTTACTCTAACGTCAGTCTGGGAATATTCTGGCTTTGGTCTAACTCTTAGCAAAAAGTAACCTTTATTTTGCTGCGGTGTTAATACGTATTCTGAATCGGTAATGATACACCAGGTCAAAGGAAAGCTAGAGCGATTGTAAAGGGTAAAGTAGATATCGAACTGCTGACTTACTTTAGATTCAATTTCTATTTTTAAGCTTTGCTGCGGATCTAAATAATTATAAGCAAAGTGGGTTGCTGGTGCGCCAACGGGTAAGTATTCTCTACGAACAAATGATTCTGGTAAATAGTTACGTAGCTTGAGAATAGTAAAAATATAGTAATGCAGGCTGGAATAAAACCAGTTTTTATAATTAATTAAATCGTGATAATAGCTATTGATATCATTTGCAACCTCATAGGATTCTACAAACGGGCGATCGTCTATCTCGATCGCTGGATAGGCGATCGCCGAACTGCGATTATAATAGCGTACACCTAAAGAATATTTACCAGGCTCTAACTTAACCGTATGCCAATCTTCTGAAACTATTTTTTCTGATTCGATACTAGTAATAGTTTTGTAGCCAGGAAAACTATAAACCACCGCAATCCAAGATTGAGAAGAGTTGTTAGCTGTTTTAACATCTATAGCTATGGTTTCTCTGACCGCAAATGGCCCTAACGTACCGATAACTGCGTGAGTATTCCAACGAGGTCCTTTAGTCATCAAAACGGGTAAAACTAAAGGAGCGTTAATCATTTTTTGCGATAGTATTCGCCACTGAGAAGCTTTGTTTTTGTTAATTGCCAGATAGATAGTAAATAAATTACCGATAATAAATTTCATGACCTTGTTAAACACGAAAGATAACAAAGCCAGAGGAATTTCCCACAACCAAAACTTGTTCATTAATTTTATCGCGATCGCTATAGGTTCAAATCTTTAGAAAAATCTCGCAGCTTACTAAAGTGATAAGCACCCATTAAAGCACCCCACGTTCCCTTTCCCGTTTCGGGATCGATACCTTTGTCATAGGTTAATAGTTCGTCTGGTGTAGCTTTAAATCCTAAAAACACCTGAAAAGTTGTACCTTGATAGGTAACGCTACAGGGTTCTCTGGTGACAGGGGTAGTTTCAAAACAGTATTGGTTATTTAATTGAGTATCTACCTTAAGCGTACAGTTTGGCAAAAACTCAATTTTTTCTGGGGTTACTTGTCCGAGCAAATCTTTATTTTGTCCCGCCCCTTTAGCAGTAGCTAGATCTTTAAACATATAAAATTCTACTTCTATATCTTGTTTCTGTCTCAAACGTAAAATTCTCGGACGGTAGGGCTGATTTAGTTTGAGAACATTTGCTTGTTCGGCGAATAAGGTAATACTGTCATCGGTAAAAATTGGCACTGGACGTATCCATAAGCGCAAATTAACGTACCAAGCTGGTTGTTCTACAGCCTGTTGCTGATTGCTAAATTCTCCAGCTAAATATGTAGCTAAAGCCGTCAACTGAGGCGAAAAATTCATATCAAAGATCTAAAACTGTTAGATCGATTATCACAGGACACTGAAGCAAAAAGCCAATTCCGAATACAAAAACTGATAATCTTAACTAAGACTGGTTAAAGCTAATAAAATCGAGTAATTTTAGTAACGGTTTAGTTTATTTAATATTCAATCAATTCAAAATAAATAATGTCTCAATTAGAAAGATTAATCGACCTGGCGGAAGATGAACTGGCTGTATATAGCTCGGATGCTCGCAAAATAGAACGATTACGGCGTAAAATTGGTCTTTCTGTTACCCCAGCACAGCAAAAAGAAGTAAAGGAAGAACTATTAGAAGAAATGCCGAAAGGTTTTTTGAGTGAGTTGATTGAAGAACAGCGACAAACCGTAGCCTTACCTTTTTGGGGAATTGCAGGGTTAGGATTACTTTTTGGAATTTCTTTGCGACAGCCCGTAGATTTTCTCGCACCTGCGATCGCTATTCCTCTAGCAATTAATATTCAAAAATGGGGTTGGAAACTGCAAGCAAAACGTATTTTATTAAAAACTCTGACAGAAATTGAAGAAAGAACCAAGCAGCCAATTCAAGATTAAATAACTCTAATTAGAATTTTTGCCTGCAACATCGCAATTTAATTATTATCGATCTTTAAAAATCATTGTGGTCGAGTGCTTTTCTACAGTTTTGGCTTCTCTGGCTTCTTGGTTTTCTGCTGTCTGTGAGGGATCTCGATCGACAGGGGCTGATGTAGGTTGGGAATCTTCAGTCTTCGCCTCAGTTGCTTCTAGTTGTGATGAGGTAGTTATTTCTGCTTTGTCTTGTTTAAGGCGATCGCTCAATCTTCTTAGCACGCCGTTGATAAACCGAAAGCCATCGTCATCAGAGTAACGTTTAGCTAATTCTACCGACTCGTTAATCGCCACTTTTTCGGGAACTTCTAGATAAATTATTTCTGCTACCGCAATACGTAGGATATCGCGATCGATTCGTGGTAATCTGCTAAATTGCCAGGCTACTAAGACATTAGAGATCGCCTGTTCGATTTCGCGATCGTATTCGCTAACTGTAGTAATTAATTCTGTAGCGTACTGTCTTACTTGTTCTTGACTAGTAAGCTGCAAAAATTCAGGAAATTCAACTGCCATCCCCAAACGATTGATCGCCGTTTGAGAAACGCTAAGAGCCTCCTGAATCATCACCCTCGCGCTGTTTAGATCGCTGGCGCGAGTTTCACTGTTCAAAATGCGTTCTTCACCCCGCTTAATCTCAGCAGAAGCTGCTTCTAAATTATCCTGAACCTCTATGGTCAAAGTGCGAATAGCTGCCGATATTAAGCTATCTAAATCGTCTTGAAGTAACCTGCCTTTTTTTACTTTGATTTGAGAGATGCTCAGGAGTGCTAATTCGCGAGCAATACTTCGGGGTTGTTTTCGCAATGCCATATTTCGGTGAACCAGTGGTAAATTCTCGATCGCTCAGCGATCGAGCTGAACTATATATAGCTTAGTTTCTTTTAGCCTTCTTCTTCCAAAGAAATTCGTGCTGTAGAATCTGAAACTAAAGTATTTTCGATCGTTACTTTCTTATTCGATCGCGATCCTGAAACTCCAGGTTTTACAGTGTGCATTTCAGGACTAACGATTCCGCCAGAGATGAGAATTTTAAAAGCATCTTCAATAGAAATATCAATATCGATCGCCTCATGTTGAGGAACGATGGCATACCACCCAGAAGTAGGATTGGGTGTAGTAGGAATAAAGACGCTAATCATCTCTTGGCTTAGATGGGTTTGCAGTTGAGGACTAACTTTTCCCGTAACAAATCCCATTGTCCATACTCCCTTACGGGGATACTCGACTATGACAACCCTTCTAAATTTGGTTTTAGAATCACCCAAAAGGGTTTCTAGAATTTGCTTGAGAGTTTTGTACACCGAACCCGCCAAGGGAATAGCCTGCAAAAATTGTTCGCCAAAGTCTAACAACCATCGACCAACAATATTACGCGCCATCAAACCGATAATCAGAATAGTCAGAAGGGGGACGGCTAACCCTACCGAAAAATTAAGAATATTAATTAAAAAAGGATTTAGTCCATCGAAGGGATTAATCTGTTTGGGTATACGGGTAAATAAATCGATCGCCCACTTAGCAAGGTAAATAGACAGCCAAATAGTTGTAGCCAAGGGAATTACTACTAGTAACCCCGCAATTAAATCGTTTTTTAAATCTTGCTTTAAGCGTTGCAGCACAGAGTGATTACTCTCCTCACAACTAAATTTGGATGATTGGATTTTAATAAAGGAACAAGGATTTCCGTCATAATTTCTCTTTCACAGGCAAAAAATATGTTTTGTAGCGACTAGAGCTTTTTATAGCAAATGATGCGTATGTTAGGGTATTTAATTATTTCATGATTATTTGTGGAACTGTAAGCCATCTAACCCTTACTTATTATTTATTTTACCAAGATCTGGGTCTGGGGCATTCCTATATCCGAATAAATCTTCGATGGCGATCGCAACTGACATTTTCAGTTCTCTTTAATATAAAATCTCTAGAGATACTTAAATTTTAGATAGAGCTTTAACATCAAGTTTTAAGATTAATTCGATAAATATGCTTTTTAAATAACAAGACAGCAATATAGCTATGACCAACAAAACTGTCGAAATACTAACTGACAAATCAGCTTTAGTCGAGCGGGCGCAAGATCTAATTTTATCTCGTTCACAAACAGCTATTGAGTCGAGAGGTTTGTTTACCATCGCTTTAGCTGGAGGCAGTACCCCTAAACCTCTTTATGAGGCTTTATCGAGTCAATCCTTACCGTGGTCGAAGATTCATGTTTTTTGGGGTGATGAGCGTTATGTTGCTGCCACCGACAAAGACAGCAATCAATTAATGGCGCGACAGGCATGGTTAGATAAAGTTGAAATTCCCGAAAGCAATATCTATGGGGTAAATACCACTGCTCGAGATCCAGAGCAAGATGCCAAAGAATACGAAGCCAGGATACAGCATTTTTTTGGGAATGAACAAAAATTTCCTGCATTCGATCTAATTCTTTTGGGCATGGGAGATGATGGACATACTGCGTCTTTGTTTCCTCATACGGATGCTTTAAAGGTTCGCGAAGATTTAATCACCGTGGGCAATAAAGATGGTCAACCTCGAATAACATTCACCATTCCTTTAATAAATCGGGCGCGTTGCGTCATGTTTTTGGTAGCAGGAGAAAACAAACGTCCCGCTCTGTCTGAAGTTTTTGCTCCTCAAGGCGACGAGTTAGAATATCCTTCTCGCTCGATTGAACCCGAAGGCGAGCTAATTTGGCTACTAGATAAAGCAGCAGCAGCCGAACTATAAATAAAACATATCGGAAGTAGGGAGTATTAGGTCGCGATCGCACCAAGCTTTTAAATAAATAGTATGTTAGATAGAAACACTACTGGCTAATTTTAGAAAACCAGAATCTTAACGGTAATATAGTGGGATAGAAAAAATACCTGTGTTGCTAGCAGTGTGTAGAATTAATATTTAAAATACCTATGATTACTTGCCCTAGTTGCAATCATCAAAATCCAGAAGGATCTTTGCAATGTGAAAACTGTTATAATCCCTTGCCAGCTACAGCTAGCTGCCCCAAGTGTGGAGCGTCGGTACAGACTGATGCTACTTTTTGTGGTCAATGTGGCTTTAATTTACAGGCAGAAAATTCTTCTACCCCACTAGTGGAAGAAACAGCAACACCTTCATTAGCTAATACATCAAATGAAGATGTTGCTTTGAGCGAGGGAACAGCTTTTCCTCAAACAACTGCCGACATTCTGCCCGAAACCGCGATTTCACCCGCCATCACCAGTCCTTGGGACATCGATGAAAGGGAAGATGCGGAGCAAAGTAACTATGGGATCGAACCGTTTCCCGAACAATTGCCACCAGATGCTGAAACTACAGATCCCATTTATACGACTTCAGAAGAATTTATTAATTTAGAAGAAGTCGATCCGTCCAAGTCTGAAGCAGTTTCTCAAACTAACTTAGAATTTGAACCCTTTAGCAGCGCGGTAGAACAATCGGAATCGGCTTCTGTAGAGCCAGACGAGCCAAAGGTTGAATCAGCTAAGGCTCATTCTTCAGGTTCGACACCATCCGTCAGTGCCAATGTCACTATGCCAAAAACCAATATGGTAGGGGCAACCCAGCTACAAATACAAACTTGCAGCTTATTGCACGTACAAAGCAATACTTCCGTAGAAATTCCTTCTAATTTAGATGTAGTGCATATTGGTAAACCTAATGGTCAAATTCCTCCCGATATTGACGTAGCAGGGTTTCCCGATTCTGAAGTAGTATCGCGAGTTCACGCCGATCTTAGAATCGAAGGAGATGCCTACTATATTGAAGACGTAGGAAGCTCTAATGGTACTTATGTCAATCATGCTCCCTTGTTCCCAGGTAATCGTCACCGCCTCCGAGCAGGCGATCGCATTGGTTTAGGCAAAGGAGATTTAGTTACTTTTATTTTTAAAACCGACTAAATTACTCGTACTTTTAGAGAGAGCGCGATCGAGTATAATCGCTCTCAATTGGGCGTTAGCGTACCGCTAAATTGGTTTGTAAGATCAAATCTAAATCGTTGTTTGGGTCGATGGAAACTAATTCTACTTCGTTTCCTCCCAACAGCAGTCCAGCCAAAGCACCAGCACCAGCACCTCCTAAAACTTCGATCGCGCCAATATCGCCAAAAACCTCTGATAAGACCGCAGCAGCAGCACCACCAATAGCTGCACCCTTAAGAATATCTCCTGTATTTGCACCTTTTTTGATGGTTTCTCGGCGAGTTACAACCTCTGATACTGCATCTATCGATTGAGACGTACCGTCGGGAAATACTATTTCTTGGGCGACAAACAAAGAGCCAGTTCCATCTTCGCTCGGTTCGATTTGACCTAAAATTTCACTATCGTAAGGGATTAAAGTATTGCGTCTGGAATCTCTAACATTGGCAGCAACAAACAGGGTAACGGGAACGGTTTCCTCTGGAGTTACCAAGATTTTCTCTTCTTCGTACTCGACGGGAATTATAAAACCTCTAGGTACTGTATTGGGTATCGTAGTGGGTTCGCGTCTGGGTCGAGGAGAATTATATTCTCGATCTCTAGTCGGTCTTTGTTCGGGAAACAGTTGGGCTTGTGCAGAAGGTATATTAGCAAAATTAGTAATTGTTGCAGCAGAAGCTGAAAAAATCATTACTAAAGAGGTAGCTATTTTGGAGTATTTTGCGTTAAACATGACTAGGCAAATATATTTTTAGATTGGTTATGAGCAATTGACGCAGAGCTATCGACCATAGTTCCAATCTCATAAGCTACCCCTAACTAATAAGCTTTGTTTATATCATGGTCGAATTAGAGTAAAATCTAACAGAGTTTTGTTTTCGCTATTGTTGTTCGTGTCTGTTGGTCTGATGGTATTGTTCGATCCTTATTCTTTGTTTGTCCCATGTCAGAATTCCGTTTGCAAGCCGAAAAGCTCAAATTAAAAATTAAAAGACAACAAGCAAAATTCGATCTAAAAAATCAAAAGTTAATTATTTCGATTTTAGTCCTAGTCTTTGGCTTGGGTTGGTTAGTTTGGCATTATCGACAATTATCTCAGTCAGGGACAATACAGCAGGCTCGAACCGACTCTTCTTTAGTAGGTTTGCGGTCGCTTTCTTCTACCGAACGCTCGTCTCAATTAAGATCTCTCGCCTCAACCAAAAACTCGCGTAATTTATCTCCAGACCAGCTACGAGAGCGCGATCGCGCCCGTTACTTATTAGCTGTCGATTCGATCGATCGAGGTCAAAGTGAAGAAGCTTTAACCTATCTCCAGGAATTAAAAGACGAATATTCTTTGCTGCGTCCGCAAATTATATTTAACATGGCGTTAGCATACCGTCAAAATAAACAAGAAAAGGCAGCTCGAAAAATCCTTCAAGATTTAATTAGAACTTATCCTGATTCCCCTCTAGTAGCGAATGCGCTGCTGATGCTACCAGATAAATCTCAACAAGAAACTACTTTAATTAAAGAGTTTCCCTACCATCCCCTTACCCTAAAAATCGCTCGTCAGCGTTTGCGTCAAGATCCAGATCGGTTTGAACTTTTGATGCTTCTAGCAAAATACAGTCGAGACTCCGATCTAAACCCAATTCGCGATCGCCTAGTTTTAGAATATCCGGCAAAGCTAACTTCATCTGACTGGGAAGCGATCGCCGACGGCTACTGGCGTTCGGGAGAACATCGTAAGGCTGCTGATGCGTATATTTATGCCGATCCTACCCCAGGCAATCTTTACCGCGCTGCTAAAGGCTTTCACCGTAACGGCAATATTTCTAGTGCTAAAAGTGCCTATCAAAGACTATTAAGAGAATATCACGATGCTACCGAATCAGGTGAGGCTTTAATAGATCTTGCAAGTATTTCTAGCGGTGATGAAGCAGTAGTTTATTTAGAAAAGGCGATCGCTCTTTTTCCCAAAAATGCACCCCAGGCTTATTTGAATAAAGCAATTATTCACGAACGGTTTGGTAAGCATGAAGCTGCAAAAGATTCACTCCAACAGTTATTGAGTAAATATGGTGACTCGGCTGCTGCTGCTCAATATCGTTGGACAACTGCGACAGAATTAGCACGATCGGGAAATAAACAAGATGCCTGGCAAATGATGCAGCCTGTAGTTAAATCGAACCAGGAGTTCAATTTTGCGCCTAAAGCACTTTACCAAACGGCAAATTGGGCAAAAGAACTCAACCAAACCGATGCAGCCTCCGCTACCTGGAAAAAGATTATCGAGCTATATCCTCAAACTTATTGGGCTTGGCGGTCGGCAACTAAATTAGGATGGGTAGGAGATTTTACACAATTGAGTTCTCTTTCACCCACTTTAGATCTAAACAAACGCTATAGCCCTCTACCAGCAGGTTCACCAGCCCTTCAAGAACTATATTTACTCGGACAGAATCGCGATGCTTGGCTGTTGCTGCAGTCAGAAATAGAGCAGCCTCAACGCTTAACGGTAGACGAGCAGTTTACTGAGGGCATTCTCAAGCTAGAATTAGGTCGATACAGTGAGGGAATGCAGGAAATTTGGGATCTGACTAAAAGAGAAACGCCTCAAGATATTCAACGATGGCAAGCATTGCGCCAAAGTTCTGCTT
Source organism: Waterburya sp. (assembly GCA_965214815.1). GTDB lineage: Bacteria > Cyanobacteriota > Cyanobacteriia > Cyanobacteriales > Xenococcaceae > Waterburya. The sequence continues at coordinate 2,745,304 of CBDCCL010000002.1, read as the reverse complement.
ATTGGTACGGTTTATTTCCTTTTCCCTATCAGGACAAGATTTTAACCGATGCTCGTCGAAACCAGATTAATCCTTTATTAGTTATTTCGGTAATGCGTAAAGAATCTACCTTCGATCCTGAAATAGATTCTGTAGTAGGTGCGGTGGGCTTAATGCAGATCGTGCCTCCTACCGCGCGCTGGGTTGCCGAGAAAATTGAACTGTCCGACTATTCTCTAACCGATCCAGAAGATAATATTAAAATAGGCTCTTGGTATCTCAAACACAATCATCAGCGTTATAACAATGATTCTTTGTTGGCGGTTGCTAGCTACAATGCGGGAACGAGTAACGTAAATGATTGGTTAAATAGATATGACATCGAAAATCGCGATCGCTTTGTCGAACAAATACCTTTTCCCGAAACCAAAGACTATGTAGAAGGAGTATTTGGTAATTATTGGAATTACTTAAGGCTATACAATCCCGAAATACGTCAAAAGGTCGAAAATTTGCGATCGCCTCAACCGCCTGCAATTAATACTAAATCCGATTGACCAGTCAACAGTCAACAATTAACAATCAACAATTAACAATCAACAATCAACAATTAATTATTAAATGGATAAAGGTGTATCTGCTCAGGGACACACCGTTACCCGTTACTCGTTACTTGTTACTCGTTACCTAATTCGGATCGTTCAATGAGCGGAGTGATCTTAACAACCCATACCGATATAACGTATGCCAGCAGCACCTACTGCTTTGCGATCGAGGAAATTACGCCCGTCGATAATTAAGGGATTGTTCATTAACCCAACTAGCTTTTTGAAGTCTAGCTTACGGAATTCTTTCCAGTCGGTAACTAATACTAAAGCATCACAACTATCTGCCAACATTTCCGCGCTAGGCTCGATCAGTACGTTGGATAGACCGTGACTCAAACCAGATTGAGAGACAATAGGATCGTAGGCTTTTACTCTTGCTCCCAGACGGTTCAACTGCTCGATCAGATCGAGAGAAGGGGCATCTCTCATATCATCGGTATCGGGTTTGAAAGTCAAACCCAACAAACCAACAGTTTTACCTTTGAGAATTTTTAATTCGTTTTGAAGCTTTTCTAAAACTAATAAACGCTGACGCTTGTTAACGTTAATCGCTGCTTTTAATAATTCTGACTCGTAATTATAATCATCGGCAGTATGTACCAAAGCAGAAACATCTTTAGGGAAACAAGAGCCACCCCAACCAATTCCCGCACTCAAGAACTTGTTACCAATACGGGAGTCTAAACCAATTCCTTTAGCTACTTGAGTTACGTCTGCACCCACGCGATCGCAAATATTGGCTACTTCGTTGATGAAGCTAATTTTGGTAGCCAGAAAAGAGTTAGCAGCATATTTAATCATTTCTGCCGAACTAAGATCTGTAACTACTACAGGTACGGGGGGAAGAGATTTATCTTCGGCAAATTCTCTTTTAACCAAAGGCTTGTAAAGCTGTTGCATCATGTCGATCGCTTTATCGCTATTGCCACCTAAAACAATGCGATCGGGGTTAAATGTATCGTATACGGCAGAACCTTCTCTTAAAAACTCAGGATTGCTGACTACATCAAAGCTTGGTTCGATATTGCTACCAGATTCTTTGTTGCCATCGAGAACGATCATTCTTACCCAGTCACCAGAACCAATAGGAACGGTGGATTTATTGACAATGACTTTATATTCATCTTTTAAATTAGTACCGATACCACGGGCTACAGCCTCGACATAGCGAGTATCGCTTTCTCCTGTAGGTAAGGGAGGAGTTCCGACGGCGATGTATAAAATTTCTCCGTGTGATACACCTTTAGACAAGTCAGAAGTAAATGTCAATTTACCAGATTCAGCAGAAGACTTCATCAATTCAGATAAACCAGGCTCATAAATAGGTGATTGTCCCGCCTGCATGAGCTTAACTTTCTCTTCGTTATTATCGACACAAATTACATCGTGTCCGATATGAGATAAGCAAACACCAGTAACTAAACCGACATATCCAGTACCAATAACGCAAACACGCATAAAACTAACTATCCTCTTATATTTTTTATTCTTTTTGTATGTAATGTGTTTAAAACACTTTAAACTAAAGATACCTTTTAGAGTGTTTATCTAACTATTTATTTTGCTGCTTCAATGCGAGAACGGAAATCTTCTATAGTCAGCCTCAATCCCTGTTCGAGATTAATGGTGGGTTCCCAACCTAATAGATTTTTAGCTTTGGTGATATCAGGTTGTCTTTGGAGAGGATCGTCTTGAGGCAAAGGCTTATAGGTTAACTCTGCATCAGGATTGACCATCTTTTGAATTGTTTGCGCTAGCTGCTTAATTGTATATTCCCCTGGATTACCAATATTAATCGGTCCTATATGTTCGCCGTTCATCAAGCGCATCATTCCTTCAACCAGATCGGATACATAGCAAAAGCTACGAGTCTGTGAGCCATCACCATAAACTGTCAGAGGTACGCCCTTTAGTGCTTGAACGATAAAGTTGCTGACTACGCGACCATCGTTTTCAAACATTCTCGGACCATAGGTATTAAAAATCCGCATTATCCGAATATCGACGTTATTTTGCCGATGATAGTCAAAAGCCAGAGTTTCGGCGACTCTTTTTCCTTCGTCATAGCAGCTACGAATACCGATGCAGTTAACATTACCACGATATTCTTCTGGCTGAGGATGTACGTCAGGATCGCCATACACTTCTGAAGTAGAGGCAAGTAGAAATCTGGCTTTTACTCGCTTGGCTAGCCCCAACATATTTAATGTACCCATCACGTTAGTTTTGATGGTTTTTACGGGATTATACTGATAGTGAACTGGAGAAGCTGGACAGGCGAGATGGTAAATCCGATCGACCTCCAGGCGGATCGGCTCGGTGATGTCGTGGCGAATCAACTCAAAATAAGGATTGTCCATCCAATGACTGATATTGCGCTTATGTCCAGTAAAAAAATTATCCAGACAAATCACATCATGACCCTGCTTCATCAAGCGATCGATGAGATGTGAGCCAATAAAGCCAGCCCCACCAGTTACTAATATTCTCATTTTCAGATAAAACTATTGACTATTTCAAGAACAATCTTAAACTAACCTTGTGATATTGGCGATGTTTAGCTAGTTATGAAACCCTTAGTATGGCAAAACTTCAAGGAGATTTAATCAAAATTTATATTTTTAACTATAAGTACTGATATGTCGTACCTCTTTGTTGGTAAGGACGATTCAATGAAGCGATCGCACTAATTAAAGTTGCTACTTCCATACAAGTACCCCCCTGCGCCCCTGCCATAGTGGTAATATGTTCTTCCATTAAAGTTCCACCCAGATCGTTACAGCCACATTCTAACGCCTGTTTAGCCCCCGACAAACCGATTTTGACCCAGCTAGGTTGATGATTGACAATCCAGTTTCCCAAGAAAATTCGAGCTACGGCGGTTAAGTGCAGCACTTCAGAAACTTCTGGCTGATCCCTACCTACGCGATGGCGAATGGTCGCGGGTGCTTCTTGCCCGACAAAAGGTAAAATGATAAATTCAGTAATATTGGCAGGATAATTACTATTAATAGCAGTCTGCTGGAGCGATCGCAATTTATCTAGATGTTCTATCTGCTGTCTTGCTGTCTCTACATGACCTGAAAGCATAGTGCTGGTGGTGGGAATGCCAAGGCGATGAGCTAAACTAATAATTTCTAACCAGGTAGCAGTATTGATTTTTTCAGGACAGATAATCTTTCTGACGCGATCGTCTAAGATTTCTGCTGCTGTACCTGGCAGCGAACCCAAACCAGCAGCTTTTAAAGTCAACAATACTTTCTCGTAGCTAATATTATCTTCTCTGGCGATAAACTGAATTTCTTGCGGAGAAAAAGCGTGAAGATGTAAGTCAGGAAAATTAGATTTAATTTCTGCAACTAAATTGAGATAGTAGTCTAAAGACGTGCCGTTTAACTTCGCCTGGGGATTCAAACCACCCTGCATACATATTTCTGTCGCGCCAATACTAATAGCTTCCTTGGCTTTATCGATTATCTCCTGGCTATCGAGCCAGAAAGAACCAGCTTCATTCGCGTCACGACGAAAAGCACAAAAACTACAGTGCTGCTCGCAAATATTAGTAAAGTTAATATTACGATTGATTACATAAGTCACCCTATCGCCAACCTGCTTTTGACGCAGACGATCTGCTGTAAGGGCGATCGCCTCTCTTTGCGCTAAATCTTGTTGTTCGATGAGGTAAATTCCCTCCTCAACTGAAATATCTTTTCCCGCTTCTGCCCGTTCTAAAATATCTGTAACTGTACTTGTATCTTCAGCTTGATATACCACTTTTTATATTTAAGAAAATTTTAAAATATTAATCGCTCCCGTATTGTAATTATATTGGACAGACTGAGGTATGTATAAATTTGCACCTGCCGAACGCGAAGAATCAATCGTATTTGGTGCTGCCAGACCTAAGTACACCCAAAAATCGGTAGAGCAGTGGATTGAATTTATGCAAGATCGGGAAATTCAGCGGATTTGCTGTTTACTAACGAGCGAGCAATTCACTCGTTACCCAATAGATTTACCAGAAGCATACCGACAAGAATTTGGCAGCAAGTCTGTATTATGGTGTCCGCTGGACGATTTTCGGCTTCCTCAGTCCTCAATATTAATCGAGCAGATTATTCCCTTTTTAATTGACAGCGATCGCCAAAGACAAAAAGTAGTAGTTCATTGTTCTGGTGGAGTCGGTCGTACAGGTGTAGTTTTAGCCTGTTGGCTAGTGGCACAGCGGGGATTTTCTAACCCAGAAGCCTTATCTGCTACGCTCCAAAACCGTAGAAATCCTTATGAGGCAATAATTGCAGCACTATTTAGATTTCAAAATCCTTACCGAGTTAGATCGCAGCTTAATAGTCTTTTAGATGATTGTCGCCACGCTTTTCTATAAGATTACAATATGCGATCGAGTTAAAACGTGGTTAAAATTGCTACTCGTTACTCGCTACTCGCTACTTTCGAGCCGATAACCTATCTATCCTAATTCAACTTTGTACGACTAGATCTACCTTTTCCAGCCTGTTTCGGCTCTTTGCAGTACATAAGCACTAACATCTGCTATTTGTTCGGGAGTTAGTTTGTCTCCATAAGCGGACATGATACCTTTGCCATTAGTTACTAGAGAAACAACTGCCTCGTGGGTATCTACTTTGTTTTTGTGTAATGCCTTGATTTTGAGGTTTTTGCCTCGACGCACGATGTTACCGCCGTTGACATGGCAGCCAGCACAGTTAGCTTTAAATACTGCTGCTCCCGAATCTAAATCGCCCATAGGGGCAGCTAAAACCGAAGCATTGATAGTAAATAAAGCTACGAAAACAACCACCGTAGCGATAATTTTTTGCATAATTGTCTTTCTAAGTTAGTAATATCGATCTTAGCTAACTCAATAGAAGATAGAAATTTGGTTTCTGCTTCTGTTTTTATTACCTAAAATTAGCAACGCTAGAATTTAAAACTCACGAATTTCAGGCTTGCCATCTTTTATCGAGCCTACCAAAACGATATCTGCAACGCCGACAAATAAACCGTTTTCTAACACCCCAGGAAAATTATTGATCGTTTTTTCCATTTCAGCAGGGTTAGTAATATGGTCGAACTTAACATCAATAACTAAGTTACCCTGATCTGTAACTACAGGACCAGCTTTTTTGACCCCCATGCGTAGTTCTGGTTTGCCTCCCAACTTTTCCAAGCTACGCATCACGGGAGTTACCGCCATCGGAATAACTTCTACAGGTAATAAAAAAGTCGATCCTAATTTATCGACCAATTTGCCATCATCAACTACAACAATAAATTCTTTAGCTAAACAATCTACTACTTTTTCGCGGGTATGAGCAGCCCCGCCACCTTTAATTAGGTTTTTTTGCGGATCGACTTCATCCGCACCGTCGATCGCAATATCGATATAGTCGATAGTATCTAGATTAACCAGCGGAATTTTGTATTCTTTAGCTAACACTTCCGCCTGAAAAGAAGTTGGAACGCCCTGAATATTTTTAATTTCGCCTTTGGCTAGGCGATCGCCGATATATTCGATAGCATAAGCAGCAGTCGAACCCGATCCTAGTCCAACAATAGAGTCTGACTGAACGCGATCGGCAGCAGCTCTACCTACTTCTTGCTTCATAGTTTTAACAGGATCGCTCATATTTATCTCCCCATACCGTAATATTTAATTCACGAGATTTATTTTCTCAGATATCTGCCCTAAAGCCCAAAAAAAATACGGTGTCCGATCTCTCCAAGATTTTTAGAGTCATCGTCACCGCTTCGCAAAATCTATTTGTATTTAGTTGTTAGCAGAAGCCAGCATTTCTTTTAGTTTAGCTAGTTCGTCTGCCCAACGAGGATCTGGCTGAATACTACCCTGTTGTTTCTGGTTACTATTATTAGATTTTTTGTTACCACCGCTACGCTTGTTGTTGCTTTTACGCTTAGGAGCGTTGTTACCTTCAGTAGCAGGTGCAGCATTTCCTTCTTCTCCTTTAGAGCGAGGTAAGGCTTTTTCTATTTTCAATGGGTTTTCCATAAAAGGTTTGCCATTGTATTTTTCGATAAACCGATCTGCTGCTTCATCATTTTCTACGGTAACGAAAGCAAAACCACGGCATTTGTCAGTTTTACGATCTTTGATTACTTTGGTAGAAATTTGTTCTCCTTCTTCAGCAAACATTGCTGCTAAGGAATCGCGATCGATTTCTTCTTTAGGTAAGTTACCTACATACAAACGAATAGACATAAAAGTATAATCTCCCAAGCTTATTTTATTTCAAAATTGTGTGCAGAGTGAACGCTTTTGTAATGGCGATCGAGCCAAAATATAATAAATTGTCCAATTTTTTATAGATGAATCTTTTGGCGAGTTATCCTAACTTTTTCCCATAACCAAACATCATACCAAGATCCAGACATCTTTAATCGCTTAAACAGCTAATAACGAGCAATACCAAATTACTATGGTGTTTGCCCGATCGAGCGGTCTAATCTATATGTATTTTGTTTAATTCTCATATTGTCTTCTAGAGAGATTTATCGTTAACAGAAAGTATTTAAAGGATTTTAGATCCGATGAACTGTACCGACTATCAACAACATAGTTTTCGATCTCAAAATATACTGGTTGTTATATTATCTCGCTAATCTTATTTATCGTTACGGTAGTTGGACGAACATCTATTCAAAAAAATGCCGATCGGATCGATAATCGCGTACTCAGACCGAGAAAACCCAGCCAGTTTTACGCTTGATAGCGCAATTTAGTAATGCCAAAAAACGTATCTATCATATTAGGGCTTAAATGCAATAAAAGTTATGAGAAAACCCCTATATAAAGGTTGCCCTATTCTTGCTCGATCTAAAAGCTGAACTCTATTCTTAATTTTGCACTACATCTAATTATTACAGAACCTTTACACTATTAGCCAACTTATTCGATTTATTTATCAGCTTTTGCCTCACATTTCAGTCTTAAGTAAGAGTTAAAACTTTATCCTTTAGTAGAAAATCATGTATAGACAAAAGCAAAGATTGTCAATACATTGTCACATTAGCTTACATTTACTAGAATCGAATCTATTACATTTTGAAAAGGAGTGCGTTTCTATGTCAGATTCTGTCAAGCTATCTCTAGAGCAAAAATTCAATATTCGCTCTTTTGAAACTCAAGTTAAAGCAATGAGTCACGAACAGGCTCAAGAGTTTTTAGTCAAACTTTACGAACAGATGATACTCAAAGACAATATGTATCAAGACTTTATTCGTCATCAGTGGGGATTGGACTCACCTCCCACCGTATAAGACACTTTGAATCGTCAACTAGCCTCCTTCTCTTGCTGTGTTCGGAGAAAATAGCTGGGGATGGGTGGGGTTAACACTTCAAGAAAAAATAAGAAAATTAAGATTGCAGTAATTGTCAATCCTTTTTTTGCTAGTGTAAGAAAAAGGATTATTCTTAGCACTTACATATATGTTTCAAAGCTGCTTGATCTGCACCGATTTTACCGATGGATTGCACCGTTTTATTGATTGTGTACCTAATTTAGCTTCTAGCGGTCTAAAAAAGATCGTCTTCTTTCATAGTGTTCCGCTGTGGGAAGAGGGTGAAGTGCCGAGAATAGATGAGGAGAAAATACAGCAAGCCAAAAAACGCCTCGAAAAAGCTTTAGATAACGCTCCAGACAATGTGGAAGTAATGGTGGAGGTGCTTTCAGGAAAACCCCTCGATACAATTCCTAGAGTACTTAAAAAGCATCCTGTAGATGTAATTATGACGGGAACTCCAATCAGAAGCTTATTAGAGGAAAAATTTTTCGGTAGCACTAGTACTGGTTTGGCAAAGCTTACCCCTCAGCCACTTAATATTATTCGTCCCGAATTAATTACTACTTATACTTTAGAAGAGTTAGATCTGCGCTGTCGTCATCTGTGGCGTTATTTACTAATTCCCTACAACGGTAGTAAGACTGCTCGTTATCTGATTGATGAGATTAAAAAGTACGCTCAGGATCGTCCAGAGAATTCTTTGAAGCAGTGTATGTTAATGTCAGTGGTTGATGACTGTGGTAGAAAGTCGCTCGTAGCCGAACAGCGAGTAAAAGAGTCCGAAACTCAGTTAGCGTCGGTAAAAGAAGAGTTGGAAGCTTTAGACATTGAGGTAAATACTCTAGTAAAAGTTGGAGATCCCCTACAAGAAATTACTACTGCTGCCTTAGACTACGATATTAGCGCGATCGCGATCTCCACAGATTATCGTAATAGTCTTTTAGAGTGGACGGTTCGCAGCTTTGCTAACGATCTCATGCGTCGTAGCTGGTTTCCGATGCTGTTGTTCTCACCGAAAAAATAATCTCACGGAAAAGGCGATCGCTCTATTCTATAGTATCCAAGTAAATGCCATCTTTTGATTTTTTTCAGCAGTGGTATCCTCTATTACCTATAGAAGATATCGAGCCTCAAAAACCGACTACCGCTACTTTGCTAGGAATTCCTCTAGTAATTTGGAAGTCACCCTCCTCACAAACATATCGAGTATTTTTAGATCGCTGTCCCCATCGTCTCGCGCCTTTAAGTGAAGGTAGAATCGACGATCGCACGGGTAATTTGATGTGTAGCTATCACGGTTGGCAATTCGATCCAGACGGAAGCTGTACCCGTGTTCCTCAAGGAGATCGTCCAGAAGCGATCGCTAAGAACGATCGACTCTGCGCTACTGCTTTTCCTTCTGTAGAGAAAAACGATTTGCTTTGGGTATGGATGGATGCTAATTCGCCAGAAAGAGCTGCCAAGACAGATCTGCCTCTATCGCCAAAAATAGATTCGAGCAAGGGTTTTGTTTGGTCATCAATGGTAAGGGATTTAGAATATGACTGGCGAATCTTGGTCGAGAATGTTGCCGATCCCAGTCATGTACCTTTTGCTCATCATGGCATACAGGGAAACAGAGACAAAGCCCAACCGATTGTTTTAGATATATTGCGCTCGACTATCGATATTATTGAAGTAGAAACTAAACGTCCTTTTAAAACCACAATTACTTTTCAACCTCCTTGTCGTTTGGAATATGGCATTAGTTTTGGCGATGAAAGTAAACAAGTTAGCTTAATTACTTATTGTCTTCCCGTTGCCCCTGGCAAATCGCGAATTGTCGCTCAATTTGCGCGTAATTTTGCTACTAAATTACACTATTTGACTCCCCGCTGGTGGGATCATTTACAAAATCGCAATTTAATTTTAGATGGAGACATGGTTTTACTCCATCAACAAGACGGCTTTTTACAACACAACAGTTGGAAAGAAGCTTACAGGATGCTGACAAGTGCCGATCGCCTGGTGATAGAATTCCTTAACTGGTTCGATCGCTATTGTGATGGAAAAATACCTTGGGATAGTGGTGTTGCAATTAGGAGCGATCCTAGCTTATTCACCCCTCGCGAAGTATTACTCGATCGCTATCATCAACATACACAACACTGTAGTAGTTGCCGAAATGCCCTGAAGACTGCAAAGTTTTGGCAATGGCTACTGGTAATCTACTTCATCGCGACTGTTTCAACTGTAGCAGTGTTGCCAGATAATCTGAGAGTTAGTTGGGGTATATGGCTAATGGTTTCTGCACTTTTAGGCTTAGGAATCGCTGCTGTACTTAAATTCTGGCTGATGCCTAAGTTTTACTTTGTCGATTACCTGCATTCAAAAAGGTAATAGGTAATAGGTAATAGGTAATAGGTAATAGGTAATAGGTAATAGGTAATAGGTGATATAGCCTTTCTCTCGCTTGGTAAGGTACACCCCACCAACAATCAACAATCCACAATCCACAATCCACAATCCACAAACAACTATCAACGATCGACTATTTACTCTTCTTCATCGTTCCATTTCTTAGATTTCTCTGCTGCTTTAAATCGTTGTTTCTTTTGAGTGGGCTTAGAAGAAATTAGCTTTAGCTGGCGATATGGCGGTTCTTGTTCCCCTCGACGACGTTCGGAGGTTCTTTCTTCGCTGGTGTTTTCGGTTACAACCTCATAGAGAATTGCCTGTTTATTGCTGGTGTTGCCTTTTCGCAGCACTCTACCGAGTCGTTGTACATATTCTCTGGTAGAACCCGTACCAGAAAGGATAATTGCAATGCGCGCATCGGGAACATCTACCCCTTCATTGAGTACGTGAGAAGCGACCAAAGTTTTATATTCTCCCGCTTTAAATCTAGTTAAAATATCGTGACGTTCTTTGACAGCGGTTTGATAGGTGATGGCTGGTATGAGAAACTGCTGGGAAATGCGGTATACGGTGGCGTTATCGTTAGTAAAAATTAAAATACGTTCGGTCTGATGTTTTGTTATTAAATCGATTAAAACCCGCAGTTTAGCATCCGTACCCAGAGCAATTTCTTTAGCTTGTCGGTGGGCTAACATCGCTTTTCTACCTTGGGGCGATCGCGCACTGGCTCGGACAAAAAGCTGCCACCCTTCAAGGCTACCAAGAGAAATATTAGATTCCCGTAAAAATTTACTCCGAGTAGCGATCGCACCCTCGTATTTTAGCTGTTCTTGTTCTGTAAGCTTGACTCGCATCTGGACTATTTTATGCTCTGCTAAAGCCCCGCCTGAAAGTTCTTCGGGTGTTTTACGATAGATAATTTTGCCGATTAAAGTATCTAGATGGCGGTGTGTACCGTCGCTGCGTTCGGGAGTAGCAGTTAAGCCCAACCGATAGGGAGCGATCGCATATTCGGCAATTACTTTAAAAAAGTCTGTGGGTAAATGATGGCATTCGTCGAAGATTTGTAAAGCGTAAAGATTACCCAAAGTCTCGGCGTGAATTGCTGCGCTGTTGTAGGTAGCAATTAAAATCGGCGTGCGATCGCGAGAACCACCCCCTAGTAAACCTACTTCCACACTGGGAAAAGTAGATTCTATCTGAGCATACCACTGGTGCATTAGATCTAGAGTTGGCACGACGATTAAGGTAGTGCGAGGTGTCGCCTGCATTGCTAGCTGCGCTAGATATGTCTTACCTGCTGCGGTAGGTAACACGACTACGCCTTTTCTTCCTGCTTGCTTCCAAGCCTGTAATGCTTCTGCTTGATGGGGATAGGGTTCGAGTTGCGATCGCTGGTTTAATTCTAGATTATAAAATTCTCTAGCTTCGTCAACAATCTCTTTATTATCGGCTTTGAGAGCTTCTATGAGAGAGCGATAATAAATTGCGGGAATCCGAAACTTTTCTACGCGATCGTCCCAGGTAGCATAGTCTAACCAGGCTTTACCCTTTGGGGGTGGGTGTAAAATTAAAGTTCCGCGATCGAATTTTAGCTTGGGCGATCGAGGCATGAATTAATAGAATTTGAAGCATCACTACTTATATTTAATCAAACTACCGTTTTGCCAGGTTCAATTGCAAGATATTTGTAAGCTTGAATTTTATCTGTGTCGGGAATAATTTCTCAGGCATTTCTAATAGATTATTAATTACAAGAGGCAAAAAATCATCAAATCTAACGTTATTACCCAATAAATATCAAATCTTTTCCTATAATCGATCGTAGGACAGAGATAAATACAAATTACTATGACGAAGGTTTTAGTTAGTGGTGGCGCGGGCTATATTGGTTCTCATACAGTAAAAAAGTTAGGTGAAGCGGGTTACGAAATTGTTATTTATGACAATCTATCTACAGGTTCATCCGAAGTAATACTGTACGGCGAATTAATCCAAGGAGAACTAAACGATACAGAGCGTTTGGCGCAGGTGTTTGCTAAACACAAATTTGATGCAGTATTACATTTTGCAGCTAGTATTTCTGTTCCCGAATCTCTAGAAAAGCCTTTAGCTTATTACTATAATAATACCTGCAATGTAGTTAATCTGTTGCAGTGCTGCCAAAGCGCGGGAGTCGATCGCCTAGTGTTTTCTAGTACGGCTGCGGTATATGGCGAAATAAAAGAGTATCCTGTTCGAGAATCTTCTCCTACTGTGCCTATCAATCCCTACGGCAAATCTAAGCTAATGAGTGAAAACATTATTCGCGATTATGCTTTAGCTTCGAGTCTTAAGTACGTTATTTTGCGTTATTTTAATGTAGCGGGGGCTGATAGTTCGGGAAAAATAGGTCAGATGGGTAAAAAAGCAGCCCATTTAATCAAAATTGGTTGTGATGCTGCTTTGGGCATTCGTCCTTATGTTAGTGTTTTTGGAACAGACTATGATACTCCTGATGGTACGGGAATCAGAGACTATATTCACGTTGAAGATTTAGCTGCTGCTCACGTTAATGCTCTAGCATATTTAGAAAAGGAATCTACTAGCCAAGTTTTTAATTGTGGTTATGGTAATGGCTATAGCGTCAAAGAAGTATTGTCCAAAATTAAAGAAATTTCTGGGGTAGATTTTCCCATTGTCGAGACAGTCCGTAGAGCGGGCGATCCTGCTTGCGTCATCGCTTCTGGAGCTAAAATTCGCGAGATCGTTGGTTGGAAACCTCAACACGACTCTTTAGATGAAATTATTAGTTCTACCCTCGCTTGGGAGAAAAAGAAAATTAAGCAACTGAATTTTGTTTAATTGTTCTACCTGACGCTTAAAAAGCGATCGCTTTTTAAATCAAGGCGATCGCCTAACAGCTACAGCTAAATTTGTCTAAATCCAGATAATTAACGCATGGTGACAAACTCTTCAGCCGAACTAGGATGAATTCCAACAGTGGCATCAAAATCAGCTTTAGTCGCGCCCATTTTAACTGCCACGGCAACCCCTTGAATAATTTCTGCTGCACTATCTCCTACCATGTGTGCGCCTATTACCTTGTCGGTAGTCGTATCGACGATTAACTTCATCAAAGTCTTTTCCTGTTTATCGGGCAAGGTATAGTACATGGGGCGGAACTTACTACGATATACTTTTACCGCATGACCGTATTTTTCTCTAGCTTCAGTTTCGGTCAAGCCTACTGTAGCTGCTTCGGGCGTACTAAAGACAGCAGTAGGAATATTTTCATAGCTCATTTCTCGTGACTTACCGCCAAAATGAACATCAGCGAAAATCCTCCCCTCGTTAATTGCTACGGGAGTTAAATTAATCCGATCCGTACAGTCGCCTACGGCATAAATATGGTCTTCAGCAGTTTGGTTGTATTCGTTTACGGCTACAGCACCACCAACCACTTCTACTCTGGTATTTTCTAAACCAAGATTTTCGAGATCGGGTTTTCTTCCTGTAGCTGCCAGACTAGCAGCATCGGCGACAATTATTTCTTTTGAACCATCATCAGCCGATACGGTTATTTCCAAGCCAGAATCTTTTTTGGCGATCGCAATATTAGGCTTTCTAGTTAAAATGCGAATACCATGTCTTTCCATTCCGTCTTGAATTTCGCTGCGTAGATCGTCATCAAAGCCACGCAGAATTTTTTCACCACGAATTACTAGAGTTACTTCTGTACCCAAGCCATTAAGAATACAGGCAAACTCAACGCCAATATAGCCACCGCCAATAATTACAATGCGCTTGGGCTGTTCTTTAACGTGAAATATTTCTCTAGAAGTAATCGCGTGTTCTACTCCTGGAATATCATCAGGCTTTACGGGTTTACCACCCACTGCAATTAAGATTTTTTCTGCCGTAACTTTTTGGTCGCCGATTTCAATAGTGTGAGAATCGACAAACTTGCCGTATCCCCTGTATACTTTAACGTTAGAATTATCTAACATCCGCTGATAGATGCCGTTAAGCCGATCTACTTCGTTGTTGACGGCGGTAATCATTTTTAACCAGTCAAAGCTAGTTTCCCCAACAGTCCAGCCGTAACCAGCCGACTCCTCAAACCCGTCGTAAAAATGAGAAGCATAAACCATTAACTTTTTAGGAACGCAACCCCGATTGACGCAAGTTCCCCCCAGGCGATCGCTTTCTACAATCCCTACTTTTGCCCCATATTGAGCAGCACGTCTGGCGGTGGCAATTCCCCCCGAACCCGCACCAAGTACAAACAAATCGAAATCATAACTCATATTTAATTATCTCCTTTGATCGTTAGTGTCTTTTCTAACAAAATATTGTCTATCTTAACTACGAAGCTAACATTCTCAGCCCGTGTGAAGCGGTATTAGTTTTCTCAAATATCTGGCAAACATACAGCGATCTTCAATAACTGCCAGATTGTTTTTAGTTTTTTAAAAAACCTATCTATATATATATTAAGAAAATAATCGGTAAGTAAAAAGATAATACTCATTCAATCTACATAAATTAGGGCGTTCGGTTAAACGCCCCAATACTAAGCTATACCGCTATATGTAACCCATATTAGATAACTATATGAGCTTCCAAGAACCACAGACGCTTATCGGCGGTGCGGGAAATTTCAGTATAGAGATCTGCGGTATCAGCATCACCCAGTTCGTCAGTAGTAGCGATCGCTTCACGAAGATGCTTGGCATATATTCCAAAGCGATCGGCTAAAGCAGTTACGTGTTCTCTACCCCCAACAGCATCCAAAGCATATTCAGGTAATATAGACGATTGGGCAGCAATGCGAGCAGTACCTAAAGCAGTACCACCAAGGGCGGTGACTCGTTCTGCCACCATATCGACATACTCTTCTAGTTCTGTAGCAATCTCGTCAAACAACTCATGTAGCTGATAAAAGTTCATGCCTTTAACGTTCCAATGAGCCTGCTTAGTCTGAGTTTTAAGATCTAGCGTTGCTGCTAAGGTTTGATTTAAGATTTCAATGGTTCTAACTCTGACATCTTCTGGGATATCGATACGAGTAGAATACAGCTTTTGCCCCAAAACAGTAGAAACCATATTTTGATTCTCCTAAGTTGATTTTGAAAAAATTTATCTTTTAATATTCCATTAAATAATTGAAATGCGATTCAAAGACTCCGCCTAGCGCGATGCAAGTCCTTTAAAATAATCGTTCGCTCGAACATAAATTCTATTGAAGCTAACTATTGACTGTTGACTGTTGACTGTTGACTGACTTAACCAAAGGCAATGTCGAGAAACATCATCGTAACAAAGCCTGCCATAATACCTAACGTGCCTTCTTGAGCGACGCTTTCGCGGTCTATTTCGGGGATAATCTCATCGACAATGACAAATAACATCGAACCTGCTGCGATCGCCATTCCCCAGGGTAAAAAAACCTGACTAAAATTGACAATACTCGCTCCTATAACACCGCCAATCGGCTCTACCAAGCCAGTTAACAAAGAAATTCCTAACGCATACCGAATAGAATATTCCAATTCTCTCAATGCCAGTGCCACGACTAAACCTTCAGGCATATTTTGAAAGCCGATACCTAAAGCCAGCGGTAATCCATGGCTGATGCTGCCGTCTCCAAAACCCACTCCTACGGCTAAACCTTCGGGAAAATTGTGAATTGTAATCGCAATAATAAATAACCAAAGACGCTCGAAGTTTTCTGTAACTTTACCTTCAGTGCCTTTTTTAAAATGTTCGTGGGGAAAGTAATTGTGCATCAACAATAGCAAACTCGCACCCATAATTATCCCGATGCTAACTATTAAAGCCGACTCGGTTTGTGAGTATCCTAAATCCTCTGCTGCTTCTTTGCCAGGAATAATTAAGGAAAATGCAGTTGCAGCTAGCATTACGCCACCACCCAAGCCCAAAAGAATTCCTTGCCATTTTTGACTTAATTTAGCGGTGAATAGAACAGGTAATGCACCTACGAGAGTTGCCGAACCTGCGCCTAAACTAGCCATAGTACCGAGAAAGATGCTTCCCATATTGTGATAGTAGGAACATCTTGTCAGATGTTCCCAAGTTAAGGTGATTATTTCGACCCTTTGAGATATGCCAGCATAGTATCGGCATCAGAAACTTCAAAAGGATCGGTAGGGCAGTTATCGCCGTAATCTGGCTCGATAAACATTTTTTCGATCTTCATGTCATCGACATACATCGAGTAACGCCATGAACGCATACCAAAGCCAAGATTGCTTTTGTCTACCAACATTCCCATTTTACGGGTAAATTCACCGCTACCGTCGGGAAGTAGGAATACATTTTTGACTCCCTGTTGTTTGCCCCACTGGAACATCACAAAAGCATCATTAACTGATACGCAAACAACTTCATCTACGCCCAATGACTTAAATTCTTCGTAGTTTTTCTCGTATCCAGGTAGATGAGTAGAAGAACAGGTTGGAGTGAATGCACCAGGAAGGGAAAATAAGATTACTTTCTTGCCTTTAAAAATATCTTCTGTATTCATATCTTGCCAGCGAAAAGGATTTGGTCCTTCAACAGACTCATCTCTTACTCTGGTTTTAAACACTACGTTTGGTACTGTATCTCTCATATAGCTATTGATTCCTTTTCTTACTTTTTCCTACTGATTGCGAACTAACTCTAAGTCACAATATATAAATCATACTCATAACGACTATGACTTGTCAAGTAAATAAACTAAGAAAATACATTACAGCAAAATAATTATCATTCAAATTATGCGATTATTATGAGTGATGAGGTAAAAACAGATTACTTGGCAGTAGGTCTAAACCTCACAATCGCTAGATGCCATAGACTTTTATTAAGAAGTTTAGAGATTGAATAGACCTCAACGTAACATCGGCGAAGTGAAGAGCTTTTTAGAGGAAGAATTAAATCAGATTTATCAAATAAATTAGCTCTCTAACATTAATAGTAGGCTAAATACCTTTTGCTTATTAAGCATCAAGAAAGATAGTTCATAGCGATCGCCTAAGCTGAAATGTAGGTAATGGCGATCGCCATTACAGGTAGGTTTGGCATCAAACTACCTTTTGAGCTGGAAGTAGAGGTTTAGCTCGGACAAAATTTAGTTTGGCTATAGCTATAGCTAATTTTTTAATCGGTTCGCTTCTGATTTACGTAACGGAGTAATCTGCGACAACTATAGATTATTAATAATAAGTAAGCATTAAACAAATGGAAACAAATTTAGGTCAGGTTGTATTAGTTAAAGATATTAGACCAGGAGTTAATAATTATGGTGATGTTTATAGTTCCTATCCTACATTCTTTACCGAGTTGAACGATCGCCTGTACTTCGCGGCTGATGATGGTGAGAACGGCGATGAGCTATGGGTCAGCGATGGCACAAGTAGTGGTACTCAGTTAGTTGCAGATATTCGACCTGGAATTGCTACTTACTATCGCTATGATACGGCTTATGTTGAACCGCGTAGTTCTTTATCCAGATACTTTACTGAGTTTGACGATCGCCTGTACTTTAGTGCGATTGATGGTGAGAACGGTAGAGAGCTATGGGTCAGCGATGGCACAAGTAGTGGTACTCAGTTAGTTGTAGATATCGATCCCAGAGGTAGTTCTTCACCTGGACTCCTTACCAAGTTCAAAGATCGCCTATACTTTAGAGCTGATGATGGTGAGAACGGCAACGAGCTATGGGTGAGCGATGGCACTAGTAGCGGTACTCAATTGCTCAAAGATCTTAATCCTGGAGGAAGTTCTTATCCCATAGCATTTACCGAGTTGAACGATCGCCTATACTTTAGAGCTAGTGATGGTGAGAACGGCGAAGAGCTATGGGTAAGTGATGGCAGCACTAACGGTACTCAATTGGTCAAAGATATCAATCCTGGAGCTAGTAGTTCCATTCCTATAAGTTTAACTGGGTTTAACGATCGCCTGTATTTTAATGCTGATGATGGTGAGAACGGCGAAGAGCTATGGGTGAGTGATGGCACTAGTAGCGGTACTCAATTGCTCAAAGATATTAATCCTGGAGCTAGTGATTCCGATCCCAGATACTTCACTGAGTTTAACGATCGCCTGTACTTTAGTGCTAATGATGGTGAAAATGGCAAAGAGCTATGGGTAAGTGATGGCACTAGTAGCGGTACTCAATTGCTCAAAGACATTAATCCTGAAATTAGAGATTCTGGTCTTGCTTTTGGTTCTTATCCCGATCGCTTTACTGAGTTTAACAATCGCCTATATTTCACGGCTAATGATGGTGAAAACGGGGAAGAGCTATGGGTAAGTGATGGCACTAGTAGCGGTACACAACTGCTCAAAGATATTAATCCTGAAATTAGAGATTCTGGTGATGCTTATGGTTCACGTGCTGGAGAGTTTGTTGAATTTAACGATCGCCTGTACTTTAGTGCTGAGGATAATGAAAACGGGAGAGAGCTGTGGGTAACTGATGGCACTACTAGCGGTACTCAGTTAGTTGCAGACATTTTTCCTGGAGAAGATAGATTTAATAATTTCTATACTTATGGTGATGCCAATAGTTCTTATCCTGGAATTTTCAACGTTTTTGGTAATGAACTATTTTTTAGGGCTAATAATGGTGAGACAGGAATCGAACTGTTTAAGTTAACTATTGATGGTGCTGGTGGCGATACCCTAATAGGTGGCAACGGCAAAGATAGCTTGGTCGGCGGGGATGGTAATGATAGCTTGGTTGGTAACAACGGCAAAGACACTCTTGATGGTGGTGCAGGGTCAGATACTCTAATAGGTGGCAACGGCAAAGATAGTTTAGTCGGCGGGAGTGGTGATGATAGTTTGTCTGGAGGTAGGGGCAAAGATACTCTCGATGGGGGTGCGGGGTCGGATACCTTGTTTGGTGGCAATGGTAAAGATATTTTTGTGCTTCGAGCCGAGTCAGGAGAAGATACGATTAGCGATTTTGATTTGGGAAGCGATCGCCTTGGTTTAGCTGACTTGGAATTCGAGCAGCTACATTTTGTAGGCAATACAATCGAAATAGAAGGAGATCTTCTTGCAACCTTGGTAGGTATCGATACTGAAAGCTTAACCGCTGACGATTTTACAACCATCTAGCAATTATATTTAGGGGGAGGTTTAATGCCGAACCTCCTCGCGATCGCGATCGCCATTGTCTAACTGTATTCAAATATACTGATGACCCAATCTGCAAACCAGACCAACTCCGATCTAAAGGAAAGTTTGAGAGAAGTAAGTTACGAATATAGCAATAACTTGGGCGAACTTTTGCGTCGTCTGAAGATTTCTCTATTTTTCTCTACCTATCAAGCAGGAAAACTAGGAGTTGTTACGGTTAAAGAGAATACTATCGATATTGCTTTTCATAACTTTGAACGAGTCATGGGAATGGCAATAGATTCTAGGAGGATCGCAGTAGGTGGTAGAGATTGGGTTTATTTTTTACACAACGATCCCGCAATTGCCAGGCAAATAGAACCAGTAGGTAGTTATGATGCCTGTTTTTTGACCCGAAGTGGACAGTATACGGGAGATATTTCTATTCACGATTTAGCTTGGGGAGGCAATGAATTGTGGATCGTCAATACGCGGTTTTCCTGTCTTTGTACCTTGAGTAATAACTTCAATTTCTTACCCCAATGGCGACCAAATTTTATTAGCGCGATCGCTCCTGAAGATCGCTGTCATCTCAACGGCATGGCAATGCTAAAGGGGATGCCTAAATACGTTACTGTTTTGGGTCGAACCGATACCCCAGGAGGATGGCGAGACGGCAAAGCCAGTGGCGGTTGTATTCTGGAAGTTCCAAGCAGTAAAGCGATCGCCGAAGGTTTATCGATGCCACATTCTCCTAGAATTTATCGAGATCGACTATGGGTACTTAATTCTGGACGTGGAGATTTGACTGTAATAGATCCATCGGGTAGACCAGAAAAGATTATTTCTTTACCTGGCTATACCCGTGGATTAGCATTTGCTGGCAGGTATGCCTTTGTTGGCTTATCCAAGATTCGTGAAACGGCTATTTTTGGCAATTTACCAATTTGCGATCGCTTCGATGAATTAAAATGCGGTATTGCGATCGTAGATTTGCAAACCAGACAAATGATTAGCTGTCTAGAATTTAAACAAGGAGTTGACGAAATTTACGATGTCCAAATATTAGAGTCTGCTGCTACTATTTCAGGGCCTCATGCTGCAACTGAAAGACAGCAAATCTGGTCATTACCCGAACAATGAGCGTACTAGATGGATTTAAGCGATCGCCTTTAAGATCGCCTGCCATAAACTATCTGGCTGTAGCGTTCCAATTCCGAACTATCTTCACCGTAAACTCCAGTAATCTGCTGCTGACAACAGGCGATCGCAAATTCATCAAATTCCGATTTATCGACACCGTACATCGCTGCAAAATTGTCTGGTTCGACTCGACAAAAACGAGGACGCTCATCATAGATCTGACATTTTCTAGTAGAGCGATCGTAATTAACACACCAGCCTGATTCTCCCACCATACTCATGTACAGTTCTAGTTCCTCACTAGACAAATACTCGGCTAAATCTGGTCGATCTTCAGGAGTAAGATTACAGCAAGCACCGCAGTTAGTGACACACTGCCACTTATTGACTTTCGAGTATTTCTTCTTAAATTTTGAATCTTTCACTTATTACCCATTACCCATTACCCATTACCCATTACTCATTACCCATTACTCATTACTCAGTTAACACTTCACCAAAAGCAAAATCAGGCGCAGCTAATACAAAAACCGTTGACGGTAAATCGCTTACCCTGTCCTGTAGCTTTTCATAGTATCGAGCAAAGTTTTCTGATGGTCTAGCCATACCTAGAAAAATTAAATCAGAACTGCGAGAAGACGAATAAAGAATTTCGTCGAAAGAACGACCTTCGGCCACTATAACTTTTGGAACTACGTCAATTCGCAAGTTTTGGCTCAGATTGCTCATATTCTCTGATGCTGCTGCTGCTGCCTCCTGGTCGGGAACGACTAATTTGAGATATATTTTAGCATTACGCCAGTTGATATCGGTACGCAGTAAATAAGCCAGTAACAACATCAGGCTACCATTAGACTGCATTCCTCCCCACCAAACATCGATGCTACGGCGAAAACCAAATTTTTGCTGCTGATTTTCGTGAAAAATAACTAAATTGCGTTGACTGTGATGAATTTCGGCGATCGCGTTACAAAAAGCTTCACGGCGTTCTGGCTCTTCGCTATCTCCCATAACTACCGTGTTGGGAACTAAAGGACCTAGACCATAAGTTTCGACCAGTCGTACCGCACCCTCAAAAGGATCTTTAGCCGATACCACCCTTACTAAAGCTCTGACCCCGCGTTTTTGAAGATATTCGCGAATCGTTTTTTCTAAATTTAACTGTTGCTTGAGGTCGCGAGAACCACTCGGAAGCACGCTAGAAACCGTCATTAAACTACGGTTATGACTGAAGCCATCGGCTAATTCAACTAGCGACCAGCGTTTTTGAGGTGCGCCAGATAAAACTAGTATGTGTGGTCGCCAGTTTTTAGGATCGTCCTGTTCTTCAATCTGAAAGATTCCCTGACCGATCAACGCCATCCACATCCCGCGACGGACATCACCCCAGGTAGTTTCTAATTCTCGACGCTGTAGCCAGATATAAATACCCGAAACAATGACAGCTGCACATACGGTAGCAAAGGCATTGATTAAAAACATCACCGCCAAACAGCCGACCGCCCCTAAAAGAGATAGCGACCAATGTACGCGAAAGCTAGGACGAAAAGAGGGGCTTTGTAAAAAACCTTCAATTCCCGCCGAAACGTTTAACACCAAATAGGTAGTTAAGAAGAACATCGACAGTATGGGGGCGATTAAATTCAAATCGCCGACGCAAACTGCTGCAATGGCGATCGCCAAACTAACCCAAGTCCCGTTGCGGGGTTCGTCGCTTCTACCGTGTCCCTTACCTAAAAAGTTAAGAAAAGGCGGTAATACTCCATCTCTAGCCAACGCCTGTAGAACGCGGGGTGCGCCGAGAATACTGCCGATCGCACTACTAAGGGTCGCGCCCCAAACCCCCAACAGCATCGTAAACCCGAACCCTTTGAGAGCAGTTTCCTGCATCACAAATACGTCTTCGTTTATCAAGCTAGCTGCATCCGCTCGCATTGCCATAAAGATGGGCAGAATCATGTAAATTACGTATCCCGCTCCCACCGCTGCTAATGTTCCTGTAGGCAAAGATTTAATCGGGTCTTTTAAATCTCCCGACATATTCACCCCCGCCATAATCCCCGTTACCGCAGGGAAAAAGACGGCAAAGACGGTCCAAAAAGGTAGAGCAGTGGGAGGAGGTGAAGCTAACCACTGTGGCTCGACATCGGGCAAAGGACTACCAAAAACAAACGCTAGCAGCGAAAGGGCGATCGCTGCCATAATAAAGTACTGTGCTTTGATTGCTAGCTCGGCAGAGGTAATCGCCAGAATACCGACCAAAATGGTAATAATTAAGGCTACATAGGTCTGATTTAACCCCCAATCTTGGATGTTAATGCTCAAGCCAAAAATATTGACCTTCGCATTGACCAAACTTTCGGCAAAACCAATCGTATAAAGAGCTACCGATACAGCTTGAGCGAAATATAAGGAAATTCCTACCGCTCCACCTGTTTCGATCCCCAATGAACGACTGATCATATAGTATGCTCCTCCCGCACGGACTACTTTGTCTGTGGCGATCGCACATACCGATAATGCGGTTAAAAAGGTAATAGCGGTAGATATGGTAACGATAATTAAAGTACCTATTAGTCCTGCGTTGCCGACTACCCAGCCAAAACGCAGGTACATAATTACCCCTAAGATAGTTAAAATCGAAGGAGTAAAAACACCACCAAATGTACCTAGACCTGTTGCTTGCTCTACCGAACTAGGAGCGGTAGGTAATGAGTTTGGATCGGAAGATGATTTCACTTTTGGTAAGAATGCTCCAAAGATTAGGGCTTGCTTATTATACAGATTAAAAACTTCGATGACGAAGACGGCATCTGTTTCGATCGCGATGAAAGATTCAAAAAAACGATGGTACTATAATAGTTTGCAGTATAAATATATTTAGACAATTTTCACACTTCCAACTATGACTCTGACTCAACAGCGTAAACAAGAATTAATGAGCGAATATCAGATTCATGAAACTGATACTGGTTCTGCCGACTTACAGATAGCAGTTCTGACTGAAAGAATCAACAAGCTCACTACTCATCTAAAAGCTAACAAAAAAGACCACTCTTCAAGAAGAGGTCTGCTAAAAATGATCGGTCGTCGTAAAGGTCTTCTATCCTACATCCAGAAAGAAGATTACGAACGCTACCAAAAACTAATCGCTCGTCTTGGCATTCGCCGTTAATCATCAATTATGCCTTCAGATTCTAAACGGGGTCGTTTACCATTTGAACCTCGTAACAAAAAAAAGAGTGCTGCTGCGGATACATCTGCTGACAAGAACCCAGGGAAAAAATCAGCAAATACGCCTAAAACCAAACAAGCTCGACCCAAATCCACATCTAGAAATTCTCGCCCGAACTCTAACCTATCAGCAATTCCCGATGTGGTGAGCAAGCGTATGGGTAGGCGTATGGCGGTATTTTGCGGTATTCCTTCTGCTTTGGGTATGTCATCTCTATTTATTTTTTACTGGCTTAAGATTAAAGAGGTTGTAGACCTACCACCATATACCGCTTTTGCCGTTTCCTTTGGCTTTTTAGGTTTAGGAGTTCTAGGTTTAAGCTATGGTTTGTTCTCAGCTTGCTGGGATGAAGAACGTACTGGTAGCATTTGGGGAGTCGATGAGTTCAAGATTAACCTCGGAAGAACTAGAGATGCCTGGAAAGCATCCAAAACCAAAGCATAATAGCTCTGTATTGAATGTGGCTAAATAAGTAATCTTCTAGACGATACTTATTTAGCTGCTTGGGGTTTTTGCCTGTAATTACTATCCAGTAATTACTATATTGAATGGCTAATAACGTAAAATAGCTTCTTCCCTACAGGAATACACTTCAATCTTATGCTGTTTGCTGACAATCGAATACTATAAAATCTGTTGAGGATTATTTAAATGGAGGTTAAGCTGAGGTTAATTTAAATTGAGCTATTAATAATGAGAAAGTTAAATCTTCTTAAATTGGGAGAGAAAAATTATTTTAAATATTTTGCTCTAAAATTTTTAATTTTATTATTAGTTGCAGATCTGGTATTTATCTTACTGTACATATCCTGTTGGCTACCAAGTTCGATTCCCGTAAGCAAAGCTATATCTAAAGTTGTTACACATCAAGAACTTTTATGGCTTACTGAAGATTGGAGCTACGCCGAAGTATTTCAATATTTAAAAGAATTATGGATCGCCTTAATTCTGGGCTTTATTGCTTGGCAGAGGAAAAGTTTTTTATTAATAGCTTGGGCTTTATTATTTACTTATTTGCTAATAGATGATTCTTTAAGGATTCACGAAGTAATTGGTGGCAGAATTAGTAATTTACTTCAGTTTCAAGATGCTTTTGAATTGCGGGCAGTTGACTTTGGAGAGGTTTTAGTTTCTGCTACGGTAGCGAGCGTTTTTTTGATAATTATTAGCTGGGCTTATTTTCGCAGTAGCTCTACTGAAAGAAAATACAGTCAATTTTTAACCTTGTTTTTATTAGCTCTAGCCGTCACGGGAGTCTTTTTAGATCTTATTCACGTCGTAGTTAGCGACAACCTCTATTTTGATTTCATCTTTGCTTTGCTTGAAGACGGGGGCGAACAAATTATCATGAGCTTTGCCTTGTCTTTTGTTTACGCGATCGATTGGCAATACAATCTACATCGATCGTTTAGCATTTAGCATTTATCAATTTCATCTTTAATGTTTGATGTTCAATTTACAGCAACTGCAACGCCAGATGTGAGACTAGGCTGACAAATATCTTCGGTACATTTTTATTACCCTGTTAATTTATGCTGTAGTAAAGAAAAATTGATTACCATTACTGATAGGGTACAACTAGGCGATCGATAACTAAAGGTTATTAATTATGATTGTAGTAATGAAAGTTGGTTCACCAGAACCAGAAATTCAAAGAATAGAATTAGAACTAAAAGAATGGGGACTAACACCCGAAAAAATTGTTGGTAAACACAAAATTGTTATGGGTTTGGTTGGAGATACTGCATCTCTCGATCCTTTACAGATTCAAGAAGTTAGTCCTTGGATCGAAAATGTCTTACGAGTTGAGAAGCCATACAAAAAAACCAGCTTAGAATATCGTAATGGCGAACATAGTAATGTAGTTGTCTCTACCCCTAACGGTGATGTAACCTTCGGAAAAAATCATCCTGTCGTAATCATTGCTGGGCCTTGTTCGGTAGAAAACGAAGAGATGATTATCGAAACAGCAAAGGCTGTTAAGACGGCAGGAGCCAGCTTTTTACGCGGTGGAGCATATAAACCTCGTACCTCTCCCTATTCTTTTCAAGGTCACGGAGAAAGCGCGTTAGAATTATTGGCTGCTGCTAGAGATGCTAGTGGGTTGGGAATCATCACCGAGGTAATGGATACCGCAGATGTAGATAAGGTCGCAGAAGTTGCCGATATCCTTCAGGTGGGAGCGAGAAATATGCAGAATTTTGCCCTACTCAAAAAAGTTGGCGCACAAGATAAACCCGTATTTCTCAAACGAGGAATGGCTGCAACAATTGACGATCTGTTGATGGCATCAGAGTATATTTTAGCTGCGGGAAACTCTAACGTAATTTTGTGCGAGCGCGGAATTCGTACTTTCGATCGCAAATATGTCCGCAACACCTTAGATCTAGCAGTTATACCCGTATTACGTTCTTTAACTCATTTACCCATCGCCATCGATCCTAGTCACGGTACTGGCGTAGCTAAGTTTGTCCCACCAATGGCCTCATCGGCGATCGCAGCAGGAACAGATTCGTTAATGATCGAAGTACATCCTAACCCTGCTAAAGCTCTTTCTGATGGTCCACAATCTCTAACTTTCAAAGGTTTTGAAGATTTGATGCAGGAGTTGAGCGTAGTTGGTAAAGCAGTCGGTCGTTGGTCGAATTCCGTAGCAGCAGTGTAGATTTTTTATAACTAAAATTATGAAAGACAAATCCCCTGATTCTATAGATACTTCTTTAGAAAATGCCACACCCTTACGCTGTTTTTTTGCTGCTGCTATTTCTGGCGCGATCGCCTTCGCTTCGTATTTATTGTTTAACTCAGTAGTACAAACCTATGCAGCTAAAGCAGTTACTTCAAATAATCCAGTGGTAGTCAATCTAACCGCAGCAGTTAGAACCATGATTATGGGCATTGTGGCACTTGGTACGGGAGTTTTCGGCGTAGTGGCGATCGGTTTATTTTTGCTCGGAATTCAAGTAACCGTACAGAGTTTGAGAAAAGCTTAAATCAGTTAACACTCAACAGTTAACTGATAAATACCTAGTAGTAGCAATCAATGATGATCGAAGATGTTTTGATAGTGCAATATATCTAAAGCGACAAACACGGGGATAGATTGGAAGCACTGTTGCGCTAACTGTTCCCTACCCTCCCGCTGAAGCATTGTTGTCAGTTTTTCTTTAACTTCTAGTAAGTAGCGAACGTCATTAGCAGCGTAATCATATTGTTGGGGTGAGAGATTTTCGGCATTTCCCCAATCAGAACTCTGAGCGCGCTTATCTAATTCTGCTCCTGTAAGTTCTGCCACTAAGCTTTTCAAACCATGACTGCCTGTATAAGTACGAGCTAGCTTGCTGGCAATTTTGGTACAAAAGATTGGCGCAGTCTCGATGCCGAAAGTAACTTTAAACTGTGCCACATCAAAACGCGCATAGTGAAACACTTTGGTAATTTCCCGGGCGGTTAGCAGCTTTTGCAAATTGGGTGCTGCTGTTTGCCCTTTAGCAATCCGAATTGCCGTAACAAAACCACTGTCGTCGCATAGCTGTACTAAACATAAGCGATCGCGACCCAAAACTAAACCCATGGTTTCTGTATCGATGGCGATCGCAATACTCGACATATAGCGATCTAAACTAGCTGAATCTAAATCTTCGTCACACACATGAACGTTGTTTGAAACCATATTAGCGTTTTAATCTAAAATAAAAATTTGCGTTACTTCATTTAGCATTTAGCATTTACCGATTGATGTTCGCTCGTTCAATGTTTAATGTTTAATGTTCAATGTTTGATGTTCGCTCGTTTAATGTTCGCTCGTTCAATGTTTAATGTTTGATGTTCGCTCGTTCAATGATTGACCTTATAAAAGATCGCCTAAGTGTTTAGCCACAGTTTGTACGTCTTTATCTCCTCTACCAGAACAGTTAAATACGATTCGTTGAGTTCCTGTCAGTTGTGGGCAAAGCTGCTCTAGGTAAGCAAAAGCATGGGCAGTTTCTAAAGCAGGAATAATACCTTCTCGCTCGGATAACAGGCGCAAAGCTGCGATCGCCTCAGCGTCAGTTACGGCGTAATATTCTGCTCGTTCGAGATCTTTCAAATAACTGTGTTCTGGCCCAACACCAGGGTAGTCTAACCCCGCACTAATCGAATGAGCTTCGACAATTTGCCCTTGAGTATCCTGTAATAAATAGCTCATCGCGCCGTGCAATACTCCTGGACGACCTTCGGTTAAAGTTGCAGCGTGTTTGCCCGAAGCTACACTTTCTCCAGCAGCTTCTACCCCAATTAGGCGTACGCTCGATTCGGGAACAAACTCATAAAACAAGCCTATAGCGTTCGAGCCACCACCGACACAAGCAATCAAAATGTCGGGTAAACCCCCCCATTTTTCGTCGCACTGCTGGCGAGTCTCTCTACCGATTACAGCGTGAAAATCTCTAACCATCATCGGGTAGGGGTGAGGTCCTGCTACCGAACCCAAAATATAATGGGTGCTTTCGACGTTAGTTACCCAATCGCGAATTGCTTCTGATGTAGCGTCCTTTAGCGTGCCTGTACCAGCAGAAACTGGCTGCACCGTAGCCCCTAAAAGGCGCATCCGAAAAACATTGAGCTTTTGTCTTTCCATATCTTCTACGCCCATGTAAATAATACACTCCAAGCCAAAACGAGCGCAGACCGTGGCGGTAGCTACTCCATGCTGTCCCGCTCCTGTTTCAGCAATAATCCGCTTTTTCCCCATCCGAATCGCTAACAGAGCTTGAGCTAGAGCATTATTGATCTTGTGCGCTCCTGTATGGTTGAGATCTTCGCGTTTGAGATAAATTTCGGGCTGAAAATCGGGACGGGTATAATACTGACTCAGACGCTCGGCAAAATAAAGAGGATTAGCTCTACCAACATAATCTTTAAGCAGTCCTTGAAGCTCGCGAGTAAATTCTGGATCGTTTTTATATTTATTGTAAGCAGCTTCCAATTCAGCCAAAGCTGGCATCAAGGTTTCGGGAACATACTTACCACCGTAAGGACCAAAACGCCCTAGCTCATCGGGTACAGAGATGCGATCGCGGTCGATTGGAGTAGCAGTCATAATTCGTTGTAATAATAGTAGATGCGCTATGACAATTTTACAATTATTTATCGCTCCTACCCTTTAATATTCAAGCTCAGGCGTTAAATTCTCTACTAACTAGATCTTCATCTTCACGAAGTTAGAGGAAGCTCCGTCAAACGCTGGAGCGTTTCGCCTTCGCAAAGCGAAGTCGGCAGCGATGCCTGGAGGCATCCGCCAATGCCAAAGGCATTGTCGAATCGGCAAAGCCGATTGGCTGCACGGCGGAGTCTCTCTGACTCATGGCGAAAGTAGCGTTAAATTTCTAAACCTTTTACGCTCTCATGAAACCAAGCAGTCAAAGCGATCGCCAAACCATCGGCTGCATCGTCGGGACGAGGAATAAAATCTAAGGAGAGTTCTCGCGCTACAGCTTCTTGTACTTCGATTTTTTCTGCATTGCCATATCCGGTTAAAGTTTTCTTAATTTCTGGTGGTGTAAACTCTACGTAGGGTGTCCCAGTTTGACCCAAAACCAGCATTAATACTCCTCGGGCTTGAGCTACGGTAATCGTGTGACTCATCCGATAAAAAAATAATTTTTCTACCGCTACCAAATCGGGATTTATTTCAGCCATTAAAGTATGAAGGTCATCATAAATAGTACACAAGCGATCGCCAAAAGTTGCTTTAGCTGCCGTCTCAATTACGCCAAAGTCTTCGAGTTGAACCGAG
This sequence comes from Waterburya sp., assembly GCA_965214815.1. Lineage (GTDB taxonomy): Bacteria > Cyanobacteriota > Cyanobacteriia > Cyanobacteriales > Xenococcaceae > Waterburya. Next base: position 2,715,726 of record CBDCCL010000002.1, on the reverse strand, counting down.
TCGGTAAGCGAATCTCGATCCGACTGATGACAGATAATAGTGCCAAATCCTAATCTGGCTATGCCTGGATCTAAACCTAAGATTTTGATTTCCATTACCGTCAATATACGATTAAGTTGAGAATTATTTTCCTATTAACTGATTATTAGTGTATTAATAGTTATCTCAAGCGATTAATTAGCGTTACATCAGATAGTTTATATCGGTCGTAGCGACTCCGTTTAGATATTTAGCAAACATTCTCGATCTGGGATGAAAAATTCACTTTCGCGCAAAAAGACCCGTCGTCACCGAAGTCGGTTATTCAAATGGCTGTCTCCTGGACTATTTATTAAAAGGTGGCTGCTGTTGAGTGCTGGCGGTTTCTTTCTAGCGGTTATTGGTGCTGCTATCTGGAGTAAGTTGACACCGATCTATCGTTTGTTATCTTTTGTCTCAGAATTTTTAGAATTTTTAACTACTGTCGTTCCCAGCTATATTTCTGGTCCCATCGTTTTGATTGCAGGAGTATTTTTAATATTTTGGGGTCAATCTCGCACTGTTGGATCTATCACCGATGTTTTGGGAGTAGATAAAGACAAAGGACTAGTCGATATGCTTTTAGCGCGTCGCCGTCTCAATCGTGGCCCTAAAATTGTAGTTGTGGGAGGAGGAACGGGTCTTTCAGCTTTATTGAGAGGATTAAAAGAATATAGTAGCAACATAACTGCCATCGTGACTGTAGCCGACGATGGCGGGTCATCTGGCAGACTCAGAAGAGAAATCGGCGTATTACCCCCTGGAGACATTCGCAACTGTTTGGCTGCCTTAGCAGACGAAGAAAAACTGCTGACAGAATTGTTTCAATATCGTTTTGAAGCAGGAGATGGTTTAACTGGTCACAGTTTTGGCAACCTGTTTCTAACCGCCATGAGTGAAATTACTGGAGACTTGGAACGTGCGGTAGCTGCCAGTTCTAAAGTTTTGGCGATCAGCGGTAAAGTTTTACCTTCTACTCTTAGTGATGTGAGTTTATGGGCCCAAATGGAGGATGGCAGAATAATTCAAGGAGAATCAAACATTCCTCTAGCTAAAGGAAAGATTAGAAGTATCGGCTGTATTCCGGCAAATCCTCCCGCACTTCCGGCAGCACTATCAGCAATCGAAGAAGCAGAATATATTATTATCGGGCCAGGTAGCCTTTACACTAGCATTATCCCTAATATTTTAGTTCCCGAAATAAATGATGCGATCGCCAATGCTGACGTTCCTCGTATTTATATTTGTAATATAATGACTCAACCAGGAGAGACTGAGGGCTACAGCGTTGCCGATCATATTCGAGAAATCGATCGCATTAGTCAAGCCAAATTATTTGATGCTGTTTTGGTACATCGTAAACCTCCAAGTCTGCTTTCATTACAGCGTTATGCCCAAGAAAACTCTCACCCAGTCGATTTAGATCGAACTGAGATTGCCAAACTAAATCGTCGAATAGTCATGGCAAATGTTATGGAAGAAGACGCAAATGGCAAAGTGCGCCATAATTCCAGTCAGCTAGCTAGAGTCTTGCTGCGTTGGTACAGTGGCAAGTGGCAGCCTAAAATTTAAACGGTAAAAGAATAGTAATAGTTTCAGCTAACAGCTTGAAAATTTACTGTTTACTGTTAAACAGCGATCGCATTATGGCTTCGATCTGTGCAGGTATCACTGTCTTGAAAATCTATACCTACAAACGACGAAAGAATGTAAAGAATGAAAGAAATAAAGGAAGTAGCAAAATAAAACAGTCTTATCAGTCCGTTTCACTTTGCTAATCCCGACTTAAAGTTACTTGGCTTATTTTTAATTTATCAACTAAATATGAAGAAAGTGTGTGTTCCCTAGCAGATTATTGTGAATTTTTGATGAAGTTTTTGACTGCTTAATAAATTAATCAAAGTTTCCGAGCATCGTTTTCGTTTTCACAGCCCATCCCGTAAAGATTAGAAGCGTTAATTGTTCGATTTGACCGTGACTCGTTTACAAAGCTTTAACTTTGGTAATATATAAAACTACTTGTTTGTTGCTAATAGAGACTATTGCCAAACGAGACATTTACTCCTGCAAAAACTACGTAGAACTAAAAGCTTTTCTAGCTGGGCAAGTTATAAGCTAAAATTTTTATTCTGATAGTCATTTCCAAGATTAAGTCGCTCGAAGGATCGAAGTTTTTGAACCGTGTTGACAATATTTTTATCCAATCCTCAAGATACCCAAAGATTCGGTTATTTGCTAGGAAAACATCTCAATCGTGGCAGTACTTTACTTCTGGTTGGCAATCTGGGAGCTGGAAAAACTACTTTGGTTCAAGGAATTGGCAAAGGTTTGGGCATCTCGGAGGCGATAGTTAGCCCCACCTTTACTTTAGTTAATGAATATTTAGATGGTCGCTTACCTTTATATCATCTAGACTTATATCGCTTAGAACCAAGTTCCGTAGATGATATTTATCCTGAAATGTATTGGTCGGGAATTGAAGTAGCTTCTGGTATTACAGCGATCGAATGGTCACAGCGTTTGCCTTATTTACCACCAAGCTATATAAAAATTGAGTTAGCTGTTTCATCTCAAGGTAGAGAAGTTCGCATACAGCCAGAAGGAATCACTTCTCAAGATCTAAAATTTATCGAAAGTTTTTCGCCAACTGTTTGATAGTGGTGAAATATGTTTATAAAGAAAAAAAGACAAGAGGAGTTAAATAAACTCTCTTGTCGGCGATCGCCTGATTGCTAGAGCAAAAATTATTTAAAACTAGGATTTTTAATATTTCTTAATCAACACCTAGTTCTTTACCACGTTTAAACTGCATATAAGCTGCAAAAAATAAACCAGCTAGAGTAATAAAAATTAGACCTAACACAATTCCTAAAAGTAGAGGTTCTATCAAAGTATGTCTCCTTAAAATAAATTATTCAACTACAATCTATCCTACGATGAAACCCCTACTTACTTCGTAGAAGCAGGGGTTTCATTCATAAACTCTTACTTTTACTTTTCGGTCGCGGGTCTTATTCCGCTTCGGGATTTCCCGTTTCACAGGTCAATGCCTCCGTAACTCCCAAGCTACTTTTTGGTCTTACTCATCCTCAACAGGCAGCGCAGGGCGGAACGCCCAGAGCGTCGCTAGACGCAACTGACAGCTTCGCTGTCTGCACAGCACCGTTTGTTGACTAGCACTATACACTAGATTTTATATTTGATTGTTTTTTTATTGGACTAACTTATGTATGGATTTGTTTTTTTACACCAGTGACACAAAGTTTTTTCTTATGATTGAGATCGATGGACGCTTCACCTGGCACACTTCTAAGAACTACACAGCATTTATAGTCTAGCTACGATCGCAACAATATTATTATACAACGCTTGAAACCCTCGATCTTTAATTTCAATCTTGGTGTCATCGAAATCCTTAAATAGAGGCAAAAACCGCCCGATTCACAACTAGCAATATTTATCAGCTTATAAAAACAATAAAGATTCAAATCTCGACCCCTTGTAGCATGATTATTAATTTATTCGTTATTTTATAAATCATAATGAACATAAGTAAACATTCATAAATTTTTTTAATTGACAGTGGATAATCAGTTAGTCCAATCTCGTGTTTGGCTAAACCGCCTTATATTAATCATCACGGCTGTAATGCTTATTATCGGTCTTAGCATTCTGGGTATCTATTGGCAAAACACTTCTAACCCCTATGCTCATGCTGTATTGTCCTTAGAGGGAAATTCCCAAAAAGGACTGGCTATCTTTCAAATTAACTGTGCGGGATGCCATAGTTTGCAGGCTAATAAAAATGTGGGGCCGCGTTTGGAGAATGTTTCTAGGCGCAAATCTCAGCGAGACATTATCGCTCAGGTGATTAGCGGTAGAACTCCGCCAATGCCCAAATTTCAGCCTAGCGAAAAAGAAATGGCAGATTTACTTAGCTATTTAAATGAGCTTTAAACTTAAAAAGCAGCTCATCAATTAAAGAGCGATCGCGCCCATTACGACTATCGTAAGATTAACTGCTTAGTATTTTGGTAGTTCGGGGTATATTCCTATTTAAAATCTCTCTACGCTGCTTAAAAAGATTGGCTCTACTCGGATAGCTAATACACTTTTGGGTCGCAAAACCATATATTCTCCCTGAATATTTTTGATGGGAACATTTACAAAGTCTTCCGAATCAGATTTAGGCATTAGTTCGCTACTGTACCATTTTTGAAATTCTTGGACAGTGTTAAATCTCACCTCTTCTCTATGACCACCAGAGATTAAAAGGTGAACTGCATATTCATCGGCTTTTCTGGGCATGGGAATTACTTAAAAACTGCAATATTTATAGTTCCCATAAAACGATGGCAAAATACTATTAGACCATAATCGTTTGAAGAGCGCGATCGCCCGATTGAAATTGGCAGCGTAAATCTATCCTACTAATAATATTTTGTTAGTCCCAATGTGAATAGTAGCAGGAGATAAAAAGGCATTAGTACCATAGCGTGGCATCTATATGCCTAGGAAAATCCGACACAAACCTTTTCGCTACATAGATAAAGGCATTCAACTTTTAACTACTGTGACAATGTTAAGTTACGATCGCGACGAAGATTGCTAAAAAAAAGTATCTTAAAAATGCAGTTTGCCCATTAACTTTATAAATTAACGGGCATGGATCGCTAGTTTAATTAAAAACCAACGTTCGATAAAATTAAATATTTAATTTTTATTAATTTAAATTTTATTAAAAAAAATCGATCGCAAAATCATTCTGGCACTACTAAAATTCGTTCGTGAAGATCGAACCTGTAGGCAAGATAGTTAATGGGCAAGATCGACTTTAGTTAATCTTCTGGTTCTATGGTTTTGCTAGGGGAAGCATCGTATAACGCATCTAATCGCGATCGCGCATCATCCACAGACACCGAACGCATTACCAATAAAGGTTCTTCAATTACTTGTCCCTGTTCGTCTAGAAGTTCTGGATGAACCTGCTGTTGGCGACGCGACTGACTCGTTCTGGATGAACCTCTATAGTTGGGAGAATAAAATTTTTGCGTTTCTGCACTCAAAGTAATTAAACTGCGAATTAAATTACTAACTGCTAAAAGCGCGATCGCCGTAAAAACTAAAATGTAAACTAAATGTAACATATCTTTTATTTTTCCTCATCAACTTATTATGCTTATTAAAGCGAAAATATAATTGACTGTTGTTTTAATTTTTCAAAAAAATCTTTTATTTTAACTGTTTCGTCTTCTTTTGGCGATACTCCAGCACTCTGCTACTAGCTGATGCCAGTCAAGCATCATTTTAGAATCAATTCCTGCTGCGCCATTGGTGGCTTTGAATAACATTTGCGATGTCTGAACTTCTTGTAGAGCTAGAGCAATTCTCTCTTCTGTTTGAGCCTGTTCGCCCTCTGTAAAAAACGGCATTTGCTCTGATTTCAATAGTGAAAGCGATCGCTCAAACCAGTATTGAAAATCTTCGAGCAGTGGCTCTAAAATTGTTTTGAGTAGCTCTTTCTCAGTTGGTTGTTCGGTAGACATTAATTATCTTTAAACTAGCTTACGATCTCAATATTTATATTAGCGTTTATTACAAAATTTAATATAAACATCATATTTTTTATATAAAAAGACATATATTATCTTGTAGTCAGCTAGGAATAAATATTTATGTTAAATTTCAGCTACAAAATGCGCTAAAGCAAGCAGATTGACCAGGGCAACTGGGTTTCAAGCCTTAAACTATGAAAATAACAGTCCAGCAAATAGAACAGTCCTCAACTTATTAAATTTACGCTACTTAGTAACTAAATTAGTTAGCATCTATCTAATGACTGAATCCGATCGCATTTGTTATAAGGCGTTTGTGGATCGATAGGCGAATGTGTGACGGTATTCGTATAGCAATACGTAACTATCATGTTCGACATTAACTATCTGTTACCTGTTACCTACGAGCAGTTAACTTGATGTGTCCTAACTTAACCTTGTACGACTATACCAATGGCGATCTAAAATAAAACGATATTACTTGCGTTAATAACAGCCGATGCCCGAAGCAGTATCCGAACAACAACCCATTAAACTACCCCGCACTAGTGAATCTGAATCTTTACAAAAAATTCGCCATACGGCATCTCATATTATGGCAATGGCGGTGCAAAAGCTGTTTCCTAAAGCACAGGTAACGATTGGACCTTGGACAGAAAACGGCTTTTATTACGATTTTGATAATCCCGATCCGTTTACGGAGAAAGACCTGAAAAAGATCCGTAAGGAAATGATCAAAATTATCAATCGTAAGCTACCCGTAATTAGAGAAGAGGTAGAAAGAGCAGAAGCTAAACGCCGTATTGAAGCTCAGAATGAACCCTACAAGCTAGAAATCTTAGAAGGCATCTCTGAACCAATTACTATTTATCATTTGGGCGAACAGTGGTGGGATCTTTGTGCGGGGCCTCACTTAGAAAGTACCGCCGAAATAAATCCCAAAGCGATCGCCTTAGAAAGCGTAGCAGGGGCATACTGGCGCGGAGACGAAACCAAAGCCCAGCTACAGCGGATTTACGGTACTGCTTGGGAAACTCCCGAACAGTTAGAAGAATATCAGCGTCGCAAAGAAGAAGCCTTAAAACGCGACCATCGCAAGCTGGGTAAAGAACTAGGACTATTTATCTTTTCTGATGCTGTAGGACCTGGTTTACCCTTATGGACTCCCAAAGGGACTATCTTGCGATCGCAACTTGAAGACTATCTCAAGCAGGAACAAATAGATCGGGGTTACTCACCTGTAGTTACTCCCCATTTAGGTAAAGTCGATCTGTTTAAAATTTCGGGACACTGGCAAAACTACAAAGAAGATATGTTTCCAATGATGGCAGAAGATGAAGCCTCAGCGGAGGCAGAACAGGGTTTTGTCCTCAAGCCGATGAACTGTCCGTTTCATATCCAGATTTATCAAAGCGAATTGCGTTCCTATAAAGAGTTGCCGATACGGTATGCCGAGTTTGGTACGGTATATCGTTACGAGCAGTCTGGAGAATTAGGCGGTTTGACTAGAGTTAGAGGCTTTACCGTCGATGATTCTCATCTGTTTGTAACTCCCGAACAGCTAGATGACGAATTTTTAAAGGTAGTCGATCTGATTCTTTCTGTATTTAAGAGCTTGCAGCTAAGTAACTTTAAAGCTCGCCTCAGCTTCCGCGATCCAGAATCTGATAAATACATGGGTTCGGACGAAGCCTGGGATAAAGCCCAGAACGCGATTCGTCGCGCAGTGGAACAGATGGACATGAACCACTTTGAAGGTATCGGCGAAGCTGCTTTTTATGGACCGAAGCTAGACTTTATTTTTGAGGATGCTTTGGGTAGAGAATGGCAGTTAGGAACGGTACAGGTAGACTACAACTTGCCAGAACGCTTCGGACTCGAATACGTGGCAGAAGATGGTTCTCGTCAGCGTCCGATTATGATTCATCGCGCTCCTTTTGGCTCTTTAGAGAGGCTGATCGGTATTTTGATTGAAGAGTATGCGGGAGACTTTCCGCTATGGTTAGCACCCGTACAGGTTCGCCTGTTACCCGTTAGAGATGCTCATTATGACTATGTAAAAGATGTGGCTGCTAAAATGCGATCGCATGGAATACGCGCCGAAGCCGATACTAGTGGCGAGCGTCTGGGTAAAATGATTCGTAATGCCGAAAAACAAAAAATTCCCGTAATGTCGGTAGTTGGGGATAAGGAAGTAGAAGATAATACTTTAAGTATCCGCACCCGCGCATCTGGAGAATTAGGCGCGATCGCCATATCCGAAGCGATCGACAAACTGACTACAGCAATATCAGAACGGACAAATTTCTAGAGCGATCGAATAAACTTTTGTTAAGCGAGATCGCTAGATCTCGTTTTTTATGTATATCCCTAGGTATAGTTAGGAACAACTTAAAATTCATAAATTACTTTATCTTAGGGCAGAGTTTACTTCAATCGTCTATCGGATCTGGAAAAGTCAGATAGTCGAATTGATTGGACTAGATTTGACAATCTTAAGTTCAGTAGTTTTAATCGATATAATAAGCTGGCAGCAGAACATCTCAAGTACATAGTCTATTGCCAACAAATCGATATTTAAATAAGTTAACATTTGTTGCTGGAGTATCTCAGTGTATTTTGGTAGTTTATAGACCTCAAATCGATTTATTTGCGTCGATGTTATACAGTTATGGATTGCAGACAAATATAAAAGCCATGATTTCTCATGGCTATAAAAAGTTAGGTCGAATCCTTGTTTTTAGCCTCTTGGGGCTTAGTTTGAGTGCGAATAGAACTATCGCTAATGACAATGTATTAGTAATTCATTCTTATAATTCAGAACTATCTTCGGTAGAACAACAGTCTGCTGCAATCGAACAGGGATTTGCAGAAACTGAAGCCGACAACAATGTATATCAGGAATTTCTCGACAGTAAACTCCAGCCAGGAGCGAACAAACAAGAATTTATCGATTATATTAAGAGCAAATATCAGGATATTCCTATCGATTTAATAATGGTTGTTGACGAACCTAGTTTGCAGTTAATGTTGCGTCAACACGATCGCGTTTTTCCTAAGATTCCCGTAGTGTTTCTCGGCATCGATCGCCAGCGACAAGAATTGTTCGATACACCTTGGCTTACAGGTGTATTTCAACTCGATTCAGCAGCAGACACCGCAAAAGAAGCTGTAAAGCAAATGTGGACTGATAGCATCATTGTAATTAATGGAATGACTAATAATCGAGCTAATTTAGAGGAGATTGAAGAGTTAAAAGTTGACGGTAAGCCTCTAAATGTCGAAGTAATTGATGATTTAGCGATCGAACATATCGAGCCTCGGCTAGATAAATATAGCGATCGCGTACCAGTTTTAATTTTAGGGCAACTACGGCAAAACCACTACTCGACAGATTTAGTAGACCCTAGTGAAGATAGTCAAACTATACAGCAGGAGATTCCTAATCCAATTTATACCGATGATGCTATTCGTATTGGCAAAGGTGCAGTGGGAGGAAAAGTATCTGATGTTGATTATCATGTTCGTCAAGCAGTAGGGCTAGGGCAAGAAATCTTGAATGGAGCAAAACCCGATGAAGTCGGACCGATTTTTACGGAGAAAAGTCGCTGGATATTCGATTATCGAGAGTTATTAAAGTACAACATCAAGCTCGATTTATTACCACAAGATAGCGAATTACTATACGTCGAACAGCCTATTTATCTAAAATACCAAACCCTAATTGTTATTATCGCTTCAATTTTGTTTGCCTGTGTTGTAGTCATTGTTTTATTGATTGAAAAAGCGAAAAGACGCGAACTTACCAACAAAATCTTACAAGAAGATCGATTGAGATATAGGGATCTGGCACAAGCAGGAGCTAATGTTTTGTGGGAACTCGATCGGGAATTAAAATATTCTTACATATCTGGAGATTTTAAAGATTTATGTGGTTTAGAACCCGCACAGATGAAGGGTAACTATCCTCGCAATCTCCATCGCGACGATGCTAAATTAAACGTCGATTGGGAACTGTTTGAACGCATTACAAAAGCGCGACAGCCACTGAAAAACTTTATTTATAGTTTGCGCGATAGTAATGATGAAATCAGAATATTTAAGGTTAACGGTAATCCCCTCTTCGATTTAGATTACAATTTTTTGGGCTATCGAGGAGTCAAGCAAGAAATTACGGCAGAACAAAATTTTTATCGAAAAATAGCCTATCAGGCAACCTACGACGATCTGACGGGGTTGTTAAATCGGCGACAATTTAATGAGAAACTAAAGCAATCAATTCAAAATCAACAGCAACATCAAACAGAATCGGTTCTCTGCTACCTGGATCTCGATCGCTTTAAAATTGTCAACGATACAGCAGGACACGCAGTAGGCGATCGCTTGCTATCAGAATTAGCCCAACTTCTACAAAGCATGATTCGTAAAGGGGATACTTTGGGCAGATTGGGTGGAGATGAATTCGGGTTACTGCTAGAAAGATGTTCTATTAGCGAAGCCGAAAAAATCTGCCAGCAGTTGATTAGAGCGATTAACAATTATCGTCTGCGCTGGAAAACTATTGAATTCAATGTCGGGGTCAGTATTGGCGTGGTAGAAATCTCTAATAGTACAGAGCGTGCTGCCGAACTATTAAGCCGTGCCGATCTAGCTTGCTATCAAGCAAAAAACTTGGGTCGCGGTCGAATCTATGTCGAGTTGAATAATGAGCCTGAAACCTTACAGCAGGCTACTATGGGTCATCTTGCCAATGTGCCTTTGGCAATTAAAGAAAATCGTCTTTACCTAGTCAAGCAATTAATTAAACCGATAGTTGACGACGATAACCAAAGACAACACTATGAACTTTTATTGCGCCTCAAAGATCGTTCGGGTAACTTAGTCGATCTATCTGAATTTATCCCCGTAGCCGAACGTTATGGCGTAATTACGATGGTTGACCGCTGGGTTTTAAAAACGGCATTAGAATCTTATGCCGAACACTTTGGGGCGACACAAACTTTGGTTTCAATAAACATATCTGGTGCTAGCATCAACGACGAAAGATTCACCGAGTTCGCGATCGATCTAATTAAAAAGTCGCAGGTTCCAGGAAACTGCCTGTGTTTTGAAATTACCGAAACCGCAGCAATAGCTCAAATGAACCTGGCACGAAAGTTTATCAATGCCCTAAAAAATTTAGGAGTAAAATTCGCCATAGATGATTTTGGGAGCGGACTGTCTTCTCTGTCTTATCTCAAAAACCTACCCATAGACTATCTCAAGATCGATGGCAGCTTAATCGAAGCCATACCTGATGACGAATACAATCGCGTCATTGTTAATTCAATCAACGAAGTAGCTCACGTAATGGGAATCAAAACCATTGCTGAGTTTGTAGAAAACGATCGCATTTTAGAATATCTGAATGAAATTAAGATCGATTACGTTCAAGGTTTTCTTACAGGTGAACCTATAGCGATCGCATCCTAAATCAGTCAACAGTCAACAGTTAACAGTCAACAGTCAACAGTTAATAGTTAATAGTTAATAGTCATTAAGATGACTTTATCCTAGTTTTCTTGAGAATTGAAAATATTATTCTGCTAACTTCATCAGCATCTTGATAAATACTATCAAATGCTTTTGGTTCGATATAATCGGTGTCTTTCAACAAAGAAAGCCAATATTTTGTTTCCAAACATTCTTTATATGCAATAGAAATTTTAGCAGAAAATTCAAGTTCGGAAATTGCTCCGTTTGCTTCTGCTACATTCGCGCCAATAGATGTACCACTTCTTAATAACTGTTTAGACAGAACAAACTCTTGTTGATATTCTTTTAAATATTTATATGCTTTTACAATTCTAATTGCCAGGGCATAAGATTTATCATAAGCTACGCTTTTTAACCTCAAATCATCATTATTCATCATATTCGCCCTTTATGAAATCTGTTAACTGTTGACTGTTGACTGTTGACTGTTGACTGTTGACTGTAGTAAGATTGCCACTGATTTAAAGCTTCTGAATCCGAGTCTGCGCCTCGACGTAACAAAACTACACCTTCATCAAATCCGATGATGCCATAATTAGCCTGTATCGCCTGTTCGATCGCCTGAGCCGTTACCTTAAGATTTTCACGATAATCGGTCAAAATCTCTTGATATTGTTCGTTATGCCAGAGATCGCCAATAACATAATCAACTTCTTCGATTTCGGCGCGATCGTTTTTTAAATGTAGTCCTGGTAGTCGAATTATTTCTCTTCGTCCTGAAAGATGGGGAACAATAAAAGTGGTAGCCGAAACGCTGGCATCATCGGGTATTTGAGCTAATAAATTTCTTAGCTTTTGGGTATGTTGCCATTGTTGGGGGGCCGAAACGTGAACCCAAGGCTTAATTGAGGTAGGAATGAGAAAATATAGGGTGTCGCTTGGATTTGAGGTAATAGTAAAAAAAGTTGACAGACAGATACAAAAGATCCAGAAACGACGAAACTTCGGTCGTAGCTTGCGAGGTTGGCATTTGGCGATTGCGCGATTAAAGTTACCAAAACCCTGTCCCCCCCACCATAAAATTGCACCGTAAAACAATCCAGGGGTGACGCTCATGGCATAGCGAATCGAAATGCTCAATACTAAGTCTCCCTTGCTCAAAAATAGCTTTAACAGGGGAAAAATAGCGATTATCCAAGCACCAGGGGCGATTACGGGAATAAATGCTAGGGGTAGCCACTGTCCTAGTAAATATTTAAACGTATCAAACCAGGGGGTCAAAATCTCTGTAATTAATAGCCCAGGGTTAGTAATCATGTTGACTAGTATTTCTAAGGTAGAAGCGCGATCTCCTTCGGCATATTGTCCGAAGTTCTCTAGCATGAAACGTTTAGCAATGTCGTCACTAAACAGAGGCATGACTAAATTGGTGAGAGTCAGCACGTAAAGCAAGCTACCAAGACAGACTAAAAAACCGATGCGGGGATATCTTCGACTCAGAATTAAATACATCCCAACCCCAAATAAAGTAATGCCACTGTCTTCTCTTACCGCCAAAATACACAGGGCGAAGATTGTAAATAGCCACCAGCAGCGTTTTTCCATCGCCAAAAGTAAACTAAAAACAAACAGAGGAATCTGAGCAATATCGTGAAAGTTGCCTAAAGTCGGTCCGATGACGGCATTAGCACCATAAAAACTAGCGGTAATTAAAAGTGCGATCGCATCACTCAAATAGACTCTGGCTAATGTATAGAGAACTAGTCCCGCTGCGGTAACGAAAATTACCTGTAAAACAGTAAGAGTAGCAGGATAGGGAAACAGATAATAAACGGGCAACCACAACAGTAAGGCGGGGGTAAAGTGTTGTCCCAGGCGACGATAACTAACATCGGGAACTTCTCCACCATGAATTACGTTAGTCGAAAGCTGAGAAGAAAGAGTACTTTGAAAAAAGTTACCGTGAATACCATTCCAAAAAACCTGATTAAAAATTCCCTGGTCGTAAGATGAATAAAAAGTAAAATGACGATGTAAGGTCAACAATAGGGTACAGCTAAAAAAGGCGATCGCCAAAATTAATACAGTTTTTTTAGGCTTAATACTGGTTTTAGATAACATTCTTACTTACCAACTGCACGACACACTATAGACGTTGGGACAACCCAATTTGTACGCGAAATCAGACTTTCACATATCTTAGGCTTGAAAATTGTCTGACCGCTGACCTTTTATCTAAAACAATTTCAAATTTTACTCCGTTAAAAAAGAAAATTCTGGCATTTTCAAAGTTCTATTTTAGAATGGAGAGGGCGGAGACAAAAGTTTCCGTTCACTCCTCACACCACACTCCGCTCGAAAATTATCGGGCGGTTTCCTATTTTTTAGCTTTGCTCGACAAATGGTCGTTTTTACTAAGTTTTGTTGAGTTGTCAATTTGACTACCCAAAAAATTATTACTTTAGATATAAAGTCTGGTGGTTTTGCATGGTGTCGATCGTTGACCGTGGTAGAATCCTATATTATTGAAAAGGTTTTGTGGTAAATAAGGACTTAATAAGTTATGTCATCATCAGCAGCTCCAGTAACGGATGCAAGTTTTCCAGAACAGGTTTTAGAAAGCTCGGTTCCAGTCTTAGTAGACTTCTGGGCCCCTTGGTGTGGACCTTGTAGAATGGTCGCTCCAGTAGTAGACGAAATTGCCGAACAATACGAAGGACAGATTAAAGTAGTCAAGTTGAATACAGACGAAAACCCACAGGTGGCAAGCCAGTATGGAATTCGTAGTATTCCTACCTTGATGATTTTTAAAGATGGTCAGCGCGTAGATATGGTAGTTGGGGCAGTGCCTAAAACTACTTTGGCAACTACGTTAGAAAAATATCTTTAATTCGATTTTTTAACTAGCCTTAGATATAGCTTCAGCAGATTTCCTTGAAGATTTAGCTGGAGCTTATTTTTTTTGAAAGTTAAGATTTTTGTATTTAGCTACAATAGGCGATCTATGAAGGTTTTTTCGATACTTATTTATGAATTCTTTTTCAAATAATTCCGACTTAGATCGTCAGTTAGATGAACTGTTTACTAACCTATCGAGTCATCCCCATCGCCAAATGGTTCAAAGAGCTTTAGCAGTACTTTTAAGAATTGCCGAAACAGATACCGAACGTCTCAACTGGAAAATTTTAACAGCGTCTTTAGAAGATTTAGAACAGGGATTTCAGAAATTTTATCCCTATCGGCACACGCGAAAAATTGCGATCTTTGGTTCGGCTAGAACTTCGCCACAACAGGCTGAATACGAAATGGCAGTAGATTTTGCTCGTCGTATAAGCGAAGAGGGCTTTATGGTCATTACAGGTGCTGGTGGAGGCATCATGCAGGCGGGCAACGAAGGTGCAGGAAAAGAAAATTCTTTTGGTCTGAATATTAGATTGCCTTTCGAGCAGGGTGCAAATTCGGCGATCGCTGGGGACGATAAGCTAGTCAATTTTAAATACTTTTTTACCCGCAAGCTGTTTTTTCTCAAAGAAAGTGATGCGATCGCGCTTTTCCCAGGCGGTTTTGGCACTCAAGATGAAGCTTTTGAAACTCTGACTCTCTGCCAAACAGGTAAATACGGCCCTGTACCCCTGGTATTAATCGATCGCCCTGGAGGAGACTACTGGAGTTCTTGGAATGACTATATTTGCAGTCAGCTAAAAAACAAAGGTTTGATTAGCCCAGAAGATCCAAGCCTCTATACGATTACCGATAACTTAGACACAGCCTGCCAAACTATTAAAGACTTCTATCGGGTATATCATTCTAGTCGTTATGTCGGCAAACTTTTTGTAATGTGTCTTAAGTCAGAACTATCTGAAGCAGCGGTAGAACAATTAAATGAAGAGTTCTCTGACATTCTTAGCAAAGGCAAAATTGCTAAGAGTAAAGCTTTGACAGCCGAACAAGATTCAGAAACAGTTAACCTACCCCGCCTGAGTTTTTATTTCAATCAGAAAAGTTTGGGTCGTCTCCATCAGTTGATTGCCAAAATCAATCTTTTGGGGGATGTTTGTGATGCCACTAAACATCCTGAAATAAAATAACATCCGTAGTTTTACTGAAATTAAGTTAACAATTGAGGCAGAATATTAAGCTTTATATAAAGATTATCTTTATTATCTCAATATTCTCTTTATATTTTGATTGGATAGAATAAAATCAATGTTGTTGTCGTAACTCAATCGATAGCTAAGACAAAAAATAACGCCAGTAATTTGAGAGGGGTAAGCAGCGTGAACACTAAACTATTGCGTCAAACTTGGAATCTAATTGAAGCGACCAACGCTATAGATATTTTAGAGATTGGTGAAACCGAACTAGTTCAAAATATTTTAAAGCGTTTAGATTCTCAGAATCCTTTGGCGGATAACGAACGAATCTGTCTAGACAATTATCTTCACTCCAAAATTAATTTGATCAAAGATACGGCAGAATCCCGCTTAGTATCGGCGTAAATAAGGATTGAACATTGACCATTGACCATTGAACTCTCGAACATTGAACTCTCGAACATTGACCATTGAACATTGAACTCTCGAACATTAAAGCGGATCGATGATGAATGATGAATGTTAAATGTTAAATTCTGCGCCAAATACGATAGCTTTGATTCAACAGTAAAATTAGCTGTCTGATTTGTGATACCCGTAACTGTAATAGCTGATAGCGTTGTCGGGTTAAATAAATATTATTTTGTCCTCGATAGATAACCTGGGGAGCAACACTTAATACAAGATTAAAATATCTTTCATAATTAATCAAAATAGCGTTAATTCTAGTTGTTAATATTCGCAATTGCCAAATTCTGATGGCTATGTAAAGATTGAGCAGCGAAATTGATAGGTTAACAGCAATAATCAAAAATAACATTAAGTTCTATAGTGAAGCTCGATCGAAGGGTCAAAATTGAATGAAACTGCTAGTTCTAAGCAATGGTCATGGTGAGGATCGGGTAGCTATACGTATTATAGAACGACTGCAACAAGATTCAGCCATCGAGCTAGCTGCTTTACCAATAGTCGGACAGGGTTACGCCTACAAAAGTCTCAAGATTCCCCTCGCAGGTAGAGTACAGCAAATGCCTTCGGGAGGTTTTATTTATAAAGGAGGAAATCCTCTGTGGCAAGATCTTCGCGGTGGATTAGTTCAGTTAACCCTCGAACAACTAAAGCTAGTACGCCAATGGGGAAAGACAGGGGCTATTTTAGCTGTAGGGGATATTGTCCCGCTACTTTATGCCTGGTGGAGTAAAACTAATTACGCCTTTGTGGGTACGGCAAAATCAGAATATTATCTACGAGACGAAAACGGTTGGTTAACACAAACTTCGTGGCTAGAGAGAAAACTTGATTCGGTATATCTACCTTGGGAACGTTGGCTGATGAACCGTAGTAGATGTAAAGCGGTTTTTCCCAGAGATAGTTTGACTACCAAGATTTTACAGCAGCGATCTATTTTGGCTTACGATTTGGGAAATCCGATGATGGATGGAATCACAGGCAAAAGTCAACCCAGAACTTTGGGAAGGTTAGATGTTTTGCTATTACCTGGGTCGAGGATGCCAGAAGCATTAAGAAACTGGCAGAAGATTTTAGTTGGGGTACGATCGGTAATTGAAGCTTTGCCCCAAGAACAATTGAATTTTAGCGCAGCGATCGCACCTGGATTAGACTTAAAGCCATTTATTGCTGAAGTATCTCAAGGATGGCAGGTATTCAAAGAGTCTGACACCGTTACCCTAACCTATAACAACAGTACCTTAGTTTTGAGTCAACAGCATTATCGACAGTTTTCTAAACAGGCAGATGTGGCGATCGCAATGGCGGGGACAGCAACCGAACAGTTTGTCGGCTTGGGTAAACCTGTGGTAATTTTTCCAGGAGAAGGTCCTCAGTTTACTTTTGCCTTTGCCGAGGCTCAATCTCGCCTACTCGGTTGTTCGATAACTATGGTAGAAAGTCCCGATTTAGTAGGGGAAGCGATCGCCAAAACGCTCGATAATAACCGTTTATTAGAACAAATTGCCGTCAACGGTAAGCAGCGCATGGGGGAAGCAGGCGCAGCTAAAAGAATTGCGGAATGTTTACAAAAGACTTTGCTTGTTAAAGATGACGATTGTCGTAAGAAGCTAAAAGCTCACTAATTAACAGCGAAGTATATTTAACTAAAAACGGCTGTAAGATATCTTGGTGGCGATAATTAACGACTAACTTTTAAAGATGAGCGATCGATTACAATGTCTGATCTTTGACGTTGATGGGACTCTAGCAAATACTGAAAGAGATGGACATCGGGTAGCTTTCAATTTGGCTTTTGAGGAAGTGGGGTTAGATTGGCACTGGTCGGTAGAATTTTATGGCAAGCTGCTAGCTGTTTCTGGCGGAAAAGAGCGCATTAAGTATTTTCTCCAGCAATATTTACCTGAGTTTAAGCCTAGTGGCGATCTGACGGATTTTGTAGCCCATCTCCATCAGCTTAAAACCCAACACTATTTAAAGTTATTGCGTCGTGGCGCGATCGAACTGCGTCCAGGGGCTAAAAGATTAATCGAAGAAGCAAAAAAAGAAGGGGTGGCTCTGGCGATCGCAACTACCACATCCCTACCCAACGTAATCGCCCTATTAGAAAAGTATCTCGATTTAGATTGGTTTGAAGTTATTGCAGCAGGTGATATTGTACCTGCTAAAAAGCCCGCCCCCGATATTTATTATTATGTGGCAAAACGTCTGGAACTGCCCCCCCAAAGCTTTCTAGTTATTGAAGATTCAGATAATGGACTAGAATCAGCAGTAGCAGCAAAAATGAAAACCATCGTGACGGTTAATAATTACACCCGACAGCAAGATTTTAGTCGAGCAGCTTTAGTAGTTAGCGATTTGGGAGAACCCGAACAACCTTGTAAAGTACTTCAGGGTGATTTTACAGGAGACTATTTAGATTTGGCTGGTTTGCGATCGCTACTCAAAGGAACAGTCAATAGTCAACAGTCAACAGTCAACAGTCAACAGTCAACACATTGATAAATGATAAATGCTAAATGTAATGACAAGGCTGCTGCTAAGATGAGCAATGCAACTAGGATCGAGTAAACGTTGATGCTAAAGAAATTAATGAGGATAGGCAATAAGTTTAGTCCAGGTCTACAAAAAATTATTCGCAATGTAGGCTGGTTGGCGTTGGAAAAACTTGTAACAATATTCCTCAATCTTTCAATCGGCATTTACGTTATCAGATATTTAGGAGCTGATAATTTTGGCAAGCTGAGTTATTGTTTGAGTTTGGTAGGAATGTTTGGAGCGATCGCTAAACTAGGATTAGATTCGATCGTAGTTCGCACTCTGGTTAAAGAAGAAGAATCTGCACCAGAGATATTAGGTACTGCTTTTGTTCTCAAATTAATTAGTTCGCTAATAACTATAATTTTAATTGCCTGCGTTGTATTTACTTTAAACAAAGACCCTCAAACACACTGGATTACTATAGTTATCGCTTTCGGTTTAGTGTTTAGGTCGACTGAAGTGGTTGATTTTTGGTTTCAGTCAAAAGTTCTGTCAAAATCAATTGTCGTCGTTAGAAGCATCAAACTTATCATTAGTTCTGCTGCCAAGTTAGTGTTTATCTTTCTAGGACTTCCTCTCGGCGCATTTGTCTGGCTATTACTGGCAGATGAAATTATTCAAGCTGTCGGTATATTCTGGATCTATTTAAAGTACACCCAGCGTTCGGGAATTGAAAGAACAAATAAATGGAAATTAAATTATGCCAGAGCGATGAAGTTGTTAGAGGACTCTTGGCCATTAATTTTATCGGGGGTGATGGTCACAATTTACATGAAAATCGATCAGGTAATGTTAGGTAACATGGCAAGTAATGAGGCCGTGGGTAACTATGCAGCAGCCGTAAGGTTTTCAGAAATCTGGTATTTTTTTCCGACTGCAATTTGCGCTTCTGTATTCCCCGCAATTATTCGCGCTAAACAAAAAAGTAAACAAAAATATTACGATAAACTCCAGCAGCTTTACGACTTAATGGCGTGGATGTCTTTAGCGATCGCTTTGACGATGACTCTTGCTTCTGACACTTTGATAAATGTCTTGTTAGGGACAGAATATACTGAAGCGGGAAAAATACTAGCTTGGCATATTTGGGCCGGGCCATTCGTGTTTCTCGGTGTAGCTCGTAATCAATGGCTAATAGCAGAAAATTTAACTAAGTTAAGCTTTTTTACTACTTCATTAGGAACGATAGTCAATGTACTGTTAAACTTTTGGCTGATTCCGATCTACGACGGTACAGGGGCAGCGATCGCTACTGTAATATCTTATGCTGTAGCTTCATATTTTACCTGTATGTTTCATCCAAAAATGTTTAATACTGCATGGATGTTAACTAGAGCTTTATTTATACCATTTCGGATTCGTCAAAATTATATTTATCTAAGTCATGTTAAAAACATCTTTTCTTAAATCGGTTTTTCCAGTTAAATTAAAAGCTCAAATTCGGTTTTGGAGAGGAGCTTATTTGTCAAAAACTGGTTGGATTGAGAGCTTTAAAACGAGGAAACCAGTTGATGCAGATAAAGAGCCGTTACCTTGGTATACATATCCAGCTATTGAATATATCAAACAGCTTGATTTTTCGGAGAAAGAAGTTTTTGAATATGGTTCGGGAAATTCTACTGTTTTTTGGTCTAAGTTAGCTAAAAGGGTTGTAAGTATAGAAAGCGATCGCTCATGGTATGAGACTGTTCGTGAAAAAGTTGAAAGCAATGTGGAAGTAAAGCTAATTGAAGATGATGATTCATATATTCAAGAAATATCAAACCATAATAGCTTCGACGTTATAGTAATAGACGGTGTTCGTCGGCTTGAATGTGCCAAAACAGCGATCGATAAGCTAAAGTCTGGTGGAATGATTATTTTAGATAATTCAGACTGGCACGTAAAAACAGCAAAACTGTTACGCTCTAAAGATTTAATCGAGGTCGATATGACAGGCTTAGGGCCGATCAACGCTTATACGTGGACTACATCCTTTTTCTTACGCAGAGATTTTAACTTACAGCCAAAGGGGAACGAGCAACCTACACACGGCACTGGAGCTTTAAAGCTATATGCTGAGGAATAACGCCCAAACAAAAGTATATTGAATTTACTTTTAATTATCATTGGTGAAATGCTAAAAAAAAAGCTATCTAAATTTAGAAGAAAAACTTTTGAGGCGATTGGTTCTGACCGCTACTCTAGACCATCGCTTTATGAAATGGATAAAAAACTAGAAAAATATCTGACCCATCGCCAGGGTTTTTTTATTGAAGCTGGAGCTAACAATGGATTTTCTCAAAGCAATACTTATTATCTCGAACAGCTTCGAGGTTGGAGAGGAATTTTGGTAGAAGGAATCCCCGAACTTTACGAACAATGTGTCTTGGAAAGACCGCGATCGCAAGTTTTCAACTGCGCTTTAGTAGACAATGAATTTACCGATCGCATTACCATGAAATATGCTAATTTAATGTCTATTGTCGAAGGAGCATTGAAAAGTAAAGATGCCGACCGAGAGCATATTAGTATAGGTCAAAAAGTTCAGCAAAACCTTGAAACCTACGAAATTCAAGTGCCTGCAAGAACTTTAACTTCTATTTTAGACGAATGCAAAGTTGAGGAAATAGATCTTTTCTCTTTGGATGTCGAAGGGTTCGAGCTAAACGTACTTAAAGGTCTTGACTTTAATAAATACCGACCTAACTATATGTTGATAGAGGCAAGATTTAAAGAAGAGATAGATGAATATATATCCGACCTGTATATTCAAGTCGATCGCTTTTCATATCATGATTTTTTGTATCAACGCAAAGATATGTAGCGGTTCTTATATAAATAAGACACGTTTAATAGTCCTAGTTGATTGTTAATTGTTGATTGTTGATTGGGTGTGCCTAACAATAAATGAGAAGTACTATAGATTTTTGAGTTTTATTTCTTAATATATAATCAACATTTTGTATAATTATAAATCGTTACTTTTACTATAAACCGTTTGATATGATGTTCATTGTTTTTTTACGAATTATTGATTCTGAATGGAAACACCTGTAGCGTTTTTGATTTTTAATCGACCAGATACGACAGAAAAAGTATTTGAAGCCATTCGTCAAGCGAAACCTCCTAAGCTTTTAGTGGTCGCCGATGGAGCGAGAAGCGATCGCCCTAGTGAGGCGGAAAAGTGTCAGGCAACCAGAGCAATTATCGATCGCGTTGATTGGGAATGCGAGGTGTTGACTAATTATTCTGACGTTAATTTAGGCTGTAAAACCAGGGTATCTAGCGGATTGAATTGGGTATTTGACCATGTTGAAGAGGCAATTATTTTAGAAGATGATTGTCTACCCGATCCTAGTTTTTTTCTTTTTTGTGAAAAACTGCTTAACTATTATCGTGAAGACGAGCGAATAATGGTTATTTCTGGTGATAACTTTCAATTTGGGCGCAAACGTACCGACTATAGTTACTATTTCTCGCGTTACAATCACTGCTGGGGTTGGGCAACTTGGAAAAGAGCATGGCAGTACTACGATCTTGAAATGAAACTTTGGCAAGAAATACGAGATGGTAACTGGCTCGAATATATTTTACACAAACCAAGGGCAGTAAAGTATTGGAATAAAGTGTTTCAGGCAAGCTATGACAGAATTATTGATAGTTGGGATTATCAATGGACATATACTTGCTGGATTCAGAATGGTTTAACTATTCTTCCTAACGTTAATTTGGTAAGTAATATCGGCTTTGGTACAGAAGGTACTCATACTACAAGTAATAATAGCCCTGTGGCAAAACTTCCTACAGAAAAAATGTATTTTCCTCTTCGACATCCACCATTTATCATTCGGGATGCTGAAGCAGACGAATTTACCCAAAAAACTCTTTTTAACAGCAGTGCCAGCGATCGTTTAATCAAAAAAGCCAAAAAAATACTGAGTAAAAAAGTTTTACCGAGATAAAAAGATTGGCGAGTCGTAGGGTAAACCAAAGGTAATCGCATCTTTAATTTGTTTTCATAGTCTATATAAATAAATCTTTGTATGAGCGGAATCATTAGACCCATAATCGTCGAGCCACTAAAGCATATACATAAGATGGTGACAAAGCCAGAGTATTTTACCTATAGCAGGCTTCGATCGCAGCTTAGAAAGCAGTCACGTTACCAAGATTGCCAGGTTAATATCCATTCCTGGGATTTATTAATTCCAGATGCTGCATCTTTTTTAGCTTCATACAAAGAACTTTTTGTAGATCGAATTTATCAGTTCAAATCGGAAAATGCAGCCCCAAAAATATTAGATATTGGGGCTAATATTGGTTTAAGCGTCCTATTTTTTAAACACTTATATCCTCAAGCTCAAGTAACTGCTTATGAGGCAGATCCTCAAATATTTAATTACCTTCAAAGGAACGTTCGGGAAAATAATTATCATGATGTTGAATTGGTAAATAAAGCAGTTTGGCATGAAAATACGACCTTGAATTTTGTCTGTGAAGGTGCTGACGGTGGACATATTTCTTCGGGCGATCGCGAGTTAGTTAGTTTAGAAATTCCCGCGATCGATATTGCAGAAATTTTAAAAACTAATCAGTTTGAATTTATCAAAATGGACATAGAAGGAGCGGAGGAATTTGTTTTACCCCGATGTCAAGGTCTATTAGATGAAGTTAAATTTATGTTTATTGAATATCATTCTCCAGTGGAAAGCGAACAATGTTTAAATAAACTTTTAAATATATTGTCTGAAGCTAAATTTAGAGTGCATATATGCAGCATAAGAAATACTAGTTTTGCTCCGTTTACAGATTTAAAAGTTTCTGCGGGTTTCGATCTTCAGTTAAATATATTTGCTTGGAAAGAGCAGTAAATAAGTTATCTTTACTTAGCCGACCCCCAAACAGGTAGATTACTTCAAATGGATGATATTTTTTTTAAGAAATGAAAGTATGTATAGTTAGTAGTGCTAATGGTAGGGCTGGCGGTCATGCAGCAGCTTATCGTTTGCATCAAGGTTTGCAGAGTAAAGTAAGCTCGACAATGTTAGTTGGGAATAAAACTCGTGGGGACTCTACCATCGTTTCCGCCGAAAGTAGGCTCGCTAAAGCATGGGTAAACGTCGCTCCTACCTTAAATGCTTTACCCAAACTATTTTACCCTAATCGCGATCGCACTATCTATAGTTTACAGTGGTTGCCAGATAAAGTTGCTGCCAAAGTCGCTAAAATTGACCCCGACATTGTTAATTTACACTGGATTAATTCGGGGTATTTACAGGTTGAAACTATTGCTAAATTTAATCGACCTATTGTCTGGACGCTACATGATATGTGGCCGTTCACTGGAGGCTGTCACTACAGTCAGGGATGCGATCGCTATAAACAATCTTGCGGTAGTTGTCCCATACTAAAAAGTAATTATAGTTGGGATTTATCGCGTTGGCTGTGGCAGCGTAAAGCTAAATCATGGCGAAATATCGATTTAACTATTGTGACTCCTAGCAGGTGGTTGGCACAGCGCGCTGCTGAAAGCTCTTTGTTTAAAGACCTAAGAATTGAGGTGATTCCTAATGGTTTAGATACTCAGAGATACAAGCCACGCGATCGCTCTTTTGCTAGAGAAATAATCGGTTTACCGAAAGATAAAAAGATAATTTTATTTGGTGCTGTTAGTGCCACTAGCAATGACAGAAAAGGTTATAGTTTGTTGATGCCAGCTTTACAAAAACTCAAGCACGATCGAACACAACAGCAGATGGAGTTAGTTATATTCGGTGCTGACAAACCCAAAGATCCGCCTGATTTTGGAATTAAAGCTCGGTATTTGGGAAGATTTAATGATGATATATCCATTGCATTGCTTTACAGTTGTGCAGATGTTTTTGTCGCTCCTTCAATTCAAGATAACCTACCTAATACGGTAATGGAGGCATTAGCTTGTGGTACTCCCTGCGTTGCTTTCAATATTGGGGGAATGCCAGATCTAATCGATCGCCAGCAAAACGGCTATCTAGCAACGGCATACGACCCTGAAGATTTAGCTCGTGGTATTTCTTGGATAATTGAAGATTTAGAGCGTTGGCAGAATTTATCAACCTGCGCCAGAAGTAAGGTAGAGCGAGAATTTACCCTAGACAAGCAGGCTCAAACCTACATTCAACTTTATGAAGATATTTGTTTTAGTAAGTCGTAATGCAATTAAATATAAATAAAAATCTTAGGGAAAATACTATAGTTAGCAAGAATGACAAAGTTATTGTTCTTCTTGTCGGTTTAGCTTTATGGCTTTTTATACCTATTTTCGGCATTTTTCCCTTAATTTTTTTTATTCATCTTAATAGAAAATCTAAGGGTAAACTAAACTTTCTAGTTTCTTTATTAGTAGTTTTGACGATTACTATCTTTGTTTCTTCAACCGATGTTATTTCCGACCTCGCAGTTTATGTAGACAACTATAGACAATTAAAAAACAAAACTCCGTTTGAAATATCGGGAGGTCAGGGGCTAGAGTTTGTTATGTGGGTAGCTAGCTATCCGATCTACAAAATTTCTAATGGCTCTAACTATGCTTTTATTTTTTTCTGGTGTTTTTTCTTTAATGCTACAGTTTTTTTGGTAATAGCAAAAGGCTTTTCGCCGAAAAACTATGGCTTACTATTATTATTTATTGTAGCCAATCCAGTTTACTTTAGTTTCCAAATCTTTTTAGTTCGGCAATATTTAGCAACTATAATATTTTTAGTTGCTGTTATAAGCATAGATCGTAAGCCTTTGATGTGGGGACTCTACGTACTCAGTTTATTTACTCACATAGCAAACATTATTTATTTGCCTTTCTTGCTATTGTATAATAAGCTTCATCTATTTAAAAGTAAGATCGTAATTTTTTGTTTTGTAATAGCTGGTTCGATTCTACCTTTTAGTGGCGATTATTTTATAAATTTAGCGGAAAGATTTGCCAGACTTTTACCAGTTCAATATGCCCAGGCTATTGTAGCAAAAACTGGATACTATAGCAGCGAACGTACCAATGAAAGCGACATAACTATTACCTTAATAGAAAATTTGGTACTTCTTTTAGTAATTTTAATTTTATTAAAACCCATAAAATATCAAACACATCAAGAAAAACTACTGTTAATTCTATATCCTATCTTGTTTTTTCTAATGTTTATCGGAAAAGACATTCATATGTTTTCCAATCGAGTTTCTTTTCTACTTTATCCTTTTGGGGGACTATTTTACTGTTTGGTAATAGAACATAAGTGGAGAATGCTCAAGCGGTTCAGCATTATATTTTTATTATCTGTTAAACTTCTTTATTTTAATTATTATTTATACAATGTCAGTATAGGTAATAATCCGTTTCTTTTCTTAGACGAGAAAGTATATAGTTCGACAATTTTAGATTATATAGAGATTGCAGAACACAACTTTACTGAAGATGTCAAAATCAAAGAACTACCACCCCGTACTATTTATTAGAGCGGGAGTAATAAGCTTTTTAAACATTAAATTTTATATTTTTATATAAATTAGAGTGTCAGACTATTTATGACTCAAGAATTTAAACCCAACAACGGCTTTAAACTAAATATAAAAACTCCACTAGTTACTATAATTACCGTAGTTTTTAATGGAGAAAAGTATTTAGAGCAGACAATAAAATCGATCGCCAATCAGTCTTATCAAAATATAGAATATATCGTTATTGACGGTGGCTCTACAGATAAAACATTAGATATTATTCGTCAACACGAAGATACTATCGATCGCTGGATCAGCCAAAGCGATCGCGGTCTTTATGATGCGATGAATAAAGGAATTGCTTTAGCAACAGGCGAAATTATTGGTATTCTAAACAGCGACGATCTCTATTTAGAAAATGCGGTTTTAGAAGTTGTCAGAGAATATCAAAAAATACAGCAGCCCTGCGTTATCTATGGCGATATGTATAAATTTGCCGATGAATGTCAAACCGTATCTTTGCAGCACGGTAATTTAAGCGATCGCGCCTTTGAAACTGCCAGCATTATAATTAATCATCCTACCTGTTTTGTACATCGCTCGCTATATGAATTTGGTACATTCAACCTCAAATATGAAGTAGGAGCAGATCGAGAATTGATGATGAGATTTCATTCTCAAAATGTACCTTTTATTAAACTCGACCGAGCGATCGCCAAATTTAGACTCGGCGGAACGACTTCTAACCAGAGTTTGAGCAGCATTATTAATCGAGAAATCGTTCAGGAATACAAGCTCTTGAATGCTTACAAAATCCCTCGAACCAGAATTGCTAAAGTATTGCTCAGAAAAACCGTTCAAAGTATTAGGAAATGGGTGTTTTATCAGCTTCTAGGCGAAAAGCTTACCAACCAAATTATCATGTCCTATATCGGTCGTAAGTTTCCTAAAGCTCATCAGATTAATAGTTAGAAGCAGCAAGGAGCATTAATAAACCGCATCTATAGCAACGCCGAATGATTTAAAGAAACCCTCTCTTATCTTGACGAAGTCAGAGGAAGCCCCGTCTTTTTAAGGCGGGGTCTCTCTGACTCCGTGTTCTCCGTGACTCCGTGGTTTATCAAAAAAAATCTTCTCACAAATGATTTACGATTGCTATACTTTGAAACCCTTAGTTTCTAGTTATCTGTTCGAGGGAGTAGAAAGTAGATCGCAAAGTATAAAACTATAGTTTTCTATATAGATATAGATAAGGTTTAAAATGAAATTAGCTTTTTTGGCAGGGCAAAATTCAATTCATACGGTACGCTGGGCGAACGCTATGGTAGAAAAAAGCGAACTACACCTAATAACCATGCACCAGCCGAGCGATCCGATAGATAGTCGGGTCAAAATCTACCAACTGCCTCATAAAGCTCCTCACGGCTACTTTTTAAATCGCCAGCGGTTGCAAAAACTGCTGGCTAAAATTCAACCAGACTTGCTGCACGTCCATTACGCCAGTGGTTATGGAACTTTAGGTCGTCTGAGCAATTATCATCCTCTGCTTTTGTCCGTGTGGGGTAGCGATGTATATGATTTCCCCGCCACGAGTTTTTTGCACCGCGCATTAGTTGCAGCTAATCTTCGTCAAGCCGACTGGGTAGGTTCTACGAGCGAAGTAATGGCAAAACAAACCGAATCTATCTGTCCAGATATCGAACATCTTAGTATTACTCCCTTTGGTATCGATGTTGAGAAATTTCGCCCCGAACCGATGCAGGACAGAAATTACATCACTGTTGGAACGGTTAAAAAATTAGCTCATAAGTACGGCATCGATATCCTTTTAAAAGCATTTGCCAGAGCAAAGGCGATCGCCGAACCCGATAGATCGGCAAAATTAAGATTAATTATCGTTGGAGATGGAAACCAAAGACGAGAATTAGAATCTCTAGCACAGCAGCTTAAGATCCAAGATGTCACTCAGTTTGTCGGTGCAGTACCCCACGATCGAGTACCCGACTATCTCAACCAGATGGATATTTATGTTGCAGCAAGTAGGTTAGACAGCGAGAGCTTTGGTGTAGCAGTTTTAGAGGCTTCAGCCTGTGGCTTACCCGTGGTTGTTAGTAATGCGGGGGGTTTACCAGAAGTGGTGCAAGATGGAGTTACAGGCTATATTGCACCCAAAGAAAACGTAGAAGCTACAGCTCAAGCAATACTTAAGCTGATTAAAAATAAAGGCGATCGCCAAAGCTTCGGTGCAGCGGGACGAGAACTAGTTTTGAAGCATTATGTATGGCAAGAAAACGTAGAATTGATGTATGAGATTTACGCAAAACTATTAAACAAGACAGCATCAGATACAGTAACCAAGATTAAACTAGATCGATAATTGATGGTAAGACTAGATTTCAGTTACATTGAACGTACCAAACTAATTGGCTATTCTCCTTTAGAACCAAACGATTTAGCAGCAAAAATAGCAGCAGGATGTAAACCTTCACAACTCCCTGGAGATTTTATTTTAATCATTGAAGGAACAAGAGGCGATCGCTTACCTTATGTTGCCTTAATCACCTCAGCCGTTTGTGCGATTCCATATTATATCTATCAACTAAATAATCAATTCGTACACGGTCTCAATGTATTTGAAGTTGTCGAACTCGCTAAGATTGCTTGGAAATGGAATAATAATGCCCTTAATTCTATAGCCTTATTAGGTTTTTGCTTGGGAAATGATTCTTTACATCAGGATGTACAGAGAGTTAACCCTGCTTCGATTTATTATTACTCTCAACAACTGAACATTATTAAAGATACATTCCCTACAGATATCTTTAGTAGCGATCGCATAAGTTTAGATGATGCTTTAGAAGAATATAATCGGGTATGCGATCGATATTATAGCGATCGACAAGTT
Organism: Waterburya sp.; assembly: GCA_965214815.1. Classification (GTDB taxonomy): domain Bacteria; phylum Cyanobacteriota; class Cyanobacteriia; order Cyanobacteriales; family Xenococcaceae; genus Waterburya. Next base: position 2,687,221 of record CBDCCL010000002.1, on the reverse strand, counting down.
TGTCTTTCCCTGAGTGCTGGATACGATAGTCGCGTTTTATTAGCCAGCCTGTTAAAAAGAGGAATTAAACCAATTGTCGGTACGGAAGGTAGTCCTGACTCTCAAGACGTTCAAATCGCTTCGGCTATAGCTAAAGACTTAGCTTTAGAACATCGAATCATTGAATTAACCGAAAATGACTTTGTTAAATCTGCTAACAGAATTGTTGAAGCTACTAGTGGTGAACTTCTTCTAAGCGGTGGTTGGGGATCGTTTTTATTTCTCCAACAGGTTCAGTTTCCCCAGAATATGCTGCATCTAGCAGGTAGTAATGGCGCATTATTCAAAACCTTCTACTTTAACATGGGGATACTCTCTCAGATAGCAGATCGATTTCCCAAGTTACTTTTAAAACAGTATTTTAATACTTACTTAAATTATCGAGGTAAAAAATACAAAAATACTACCAAAACTTTCTTGTGGAACAAACAGTCTTTAAACCCACAACAAATAAGCGATCGCTGTTACCAACTTAGTGCGATCGATAATTGCCAATTTTGCGATCGACTAGACTATTTTCACACCTATTACCGAGTCAGAAATTATACCGCCCAGGGAACTGCGCTATACAACTTACTAAATTTAACTAGCTCTCCTTTCTTAGATTATCGAGTTGTTATGGCGGGGGCGAGATTAAACAGAAAGTATAAACTAAATATCTTTTTCCACCAACAAATTTTACTCGATAATTATCCCCAGCTAATTAACTATCCGATTAATGGATCTAACATATCTACAACACCTGTCGAGCGGAACTTTTACTGGCTCAAAAAGAAACCAAAAGATAAATCCACAGGTAAAAGCTTGAACCTTCGCCTGATGGAATCAGAGTTAAAAGACATTTATTATGACAGCCCCTATCTAGATAACTTTTTAGACAGAAACAACAGGATAATGGCGGTAGAAAATCGAGTTTTCCCGATCTTTTCCTTTTTAGTAACCATGCATTTTGTTGCCGAAAAAATAGACAAGATAAATGGTAAAAAATAAAAGCATAAAACCAATAAATTATTTTACCGCGGAATGCGGCGGGGCATATAAACTGCGCGGGAAACCCACGCAGACAGCCCCTTGTCAACGCAGGCACCGTCAATCGCGTGGAGCGATTCGCCGTTCCGAAGGAACGTCGGCGGACTCCAGTCCGCACGGCGGTGTAACGTTGACCAGATTCTCAAGTTTTAAATACCTATAATAAAGTTTAAAAAGTATAGCAATACGCATTTTAGTTAGAACATCCTTTATCCCTCTGCCTTGCTTTCTAATTTATTTATATTTCCATCGACGCTAGAAGTCTAATATATATTCAAAGATGAATGAAGAGTTGTGTAAAATGGTAACAGATAAAGCCAAACTAGAAAGAGAAAAAGAGTTTCACGATCGCCGTTTTGCTGGAGAAACACAGAGACAGCAAAAAGTAGGAAAGTTTTATCAAATAACCAAATCAGTTCAGACTGAACACGAAAGAATACTGCTAAATAGTAGCCCTGGAGCAAAGGTAATCGAATATGGTTGCGGTACGGGTAGTTATGCCTTCAAATTAGCGCAAAACGGAGCAGAATTAGTTACAGGAATCGATATTTCCCCCGTAGCGATCGCTAAAGCCCAACAAGAGGCGATCTCTCAAGATGTTACTCAGAACACCTCTTTTGAAGTAATGAATGCCGAAAATCTAGAATTCGCCCCAGATTCTTACGATCTGATCTGTGGATCTGGTATCTTGCATCATTTAGATCTTAATTTAGCGATCGATTCGATTGTCAAAGTTCTCAAACCAGATGGTAAAGCAGTATTTCTCGAACCTTTGGGACATAATGTTTTGATCGATCTCTATCGTCGTCTAACCCCTTCTATCCGTTCGGAAGACGAACATCCTCTATTAGATAAAGACTTAGCTTTTCTCGGACAACATTTCGAGCGGGTAAATATCCAGTACTTTTATTTAACTTCTTTGGCTGCTAGCTTTATCGCAGGAAAACCTGGTTTTAATACTGTTTTAAAATCTCTCGAATTATTAGATTCAGCTTTGTTCAAACTTCCTCTAATCCAGAAACAAGCCTGGATCGTCTCGATCGAACTTTCCAAACCAATAAAATAGCAAAGAATCTAAGCTTTGGTCTTCTTCTACCACTATGTTGACTTGAGTGTTATTCAAAGCTGGCAGTACCGTAGAAGTTAGCATCAGGAGCAAATTCAATCTCTCCGTTTTCGTTGAAGATGACAGTTCCATTCACGGCATTCTTAACTTCGGTAACTCTAAGATTTTCCTGAGTTTCAACATCAGTGTCATTAGAGAGTAATTCCGTATCAAGTATGATTAAAAGTGTATCTTCGTTGGTTGTAAAGGTATCAGTGTTAGCAACAGGAATGTCATTGACGGCATTAACCACAACCTCTACAGATGCTGTTTCTATATCTGTGCCATCAGTAACTGTATAGTCAAAACTAGCAGTACCGTAGAAGTTAGTACTTGGAGTGAATTCTACGTTGCCATCGCTATTGATAACGGCTGTTCCATTAACAGCATTTGTTATTTGGCTGATGTTCAAACTCTTTTCAATGTCATCATTAACATCATTAGCAAATAATTCGCTAGCCAGGATAGTTATTAGCGTATCTTCGTTAGTGGTAAAGGTATCGCTGTTAGCTACTAGAACATCATTCACAGGATTGACGACCACTTCTACTAATGCCGTGCTGTTATCCGTACCATCACTAACAATATAATCAAAACTAGATGCGCCATTAAAGTTGGCATCGGGAAAAATTGGATATCTCCCTCCCCATTCAAGCTAACAGTTCCATTAACTGCATTTTCTACCTCTATAATATTAAGGCTTTCTGAAGTTTCAACATCCGTATCGTTACTTAATAATTTTGTGGTGGGTATTGTTAAAGGTGTATCTTCATCTGTAGCTATACCAATGCCTTTAATTGTTATGGTGGTAAAATCATCTTCGCCTACTTCGCCGTTACCAGGAGTCGAATCGGGATCTTGCTGATTATCAGAGGTAATTTCTGCTTGGTTAACTATATTCCCCACATCTTCTACTAAAGCCGTAATAGTTAAAGAAGTTCTCGCACCATCACGAATATTACCTGAGTTCCAAATACCTGTAGCTGGGTCATAATTACCTAATGCTGCATTAGCTCTGATAAAACTCAGTCCGTCGGGAAGTAAGTTAGTAACTTCAGTCATAGCAGCTACTCCTGGTCCTTTATTTAATAAGGTCAGAGTAATGTTTACTTCTTCTCCCAACAATGGTGTCGGATTATCTACAGTTTGGGATAGTTCCAAATCCGCAGGCTCGACAGGAGGCAGATTAACTTTGATATTGGTAGTAACCTCGTCCGTTACCTTTTTCTCATTGTACTGTAGCGTTGAGGTACTAGAAGTTTTGTATGCTTTGTCTGGAGTTACAGTGATACTGACAGTTTCAGTTTCACCTGGAGCAATTTCGCCAAAGTTAACAATTATTTCTCCAGTTTGAGGATCGATGGAATAGTCACCTTGACTGGGTGTTATCTGACCTAATTGATGCGCTGAATCGGCAAAACTTTCAGTTATCGTTACCCCTGTAGCCGTTCCTTCTTCTGTATTCGTAACCGCAACTTCGTAAGTGTAGGCTTCATCCCGTGGGACTTCAATTCTGGTTTCTGGTTCGATTCTTTCTCCTTCGGCGTTGCGATCGATCCTTTCTATAGTTACGAAAGGTTTGAGATCGGGAGCTTCGACGATATCGATAAAGACATCATCTTGATAATTGTCGGCATTGGGGTCGTAAGTTTCGCTTATTACCGTAGCCCACGTCCTGCCAGATATTTCAGATGAATCGGCAGGATCGAGAATAATTTCGACAGTTTGGCTCGTCTGGGGTGATAATTGACCGACGTTTAATTCTATATCTCCCGAACCCTCTTGCCTCATACCTTCTGTTGATGTAGCAGGAACGCTCGTCGATACGAGTTCAAAATCTCTAGGGATATTGATATATAGATTTACGTCTTTTGCTTCTACATCATCGCTGTTGTTGGTAACTGTCGCGGTGTAGGTAATATTTTCTCCCACAATCGCTTCTCTTGCTACATTAGCGGACAAGTCAACCGAAAGATCTGCTTCTCTGGTAATTGTTATTGGCGCGGATGAATAGTCGCTGTCGAGGTTAAGAATACCATTCTGACCTGTGATTTGACCGAGAATATAATATTCCCCTGGTTTAATGCCTTCGGTATTCCAGACATAAGTGCCAATCCCATCTTCTTCTGGTAAGTCAGAAGCTATTGTTTCTGAATCGAAGAAATCATAGCCCCCGTTGTCGGCTTGATAATACAAATCAAAAGTAGCATATGTATCAGGATCGCGAGCTTCGTAGGTAATAGTTACTTCCGAACCATCAGCGTTTTGCGAGACATCGAGAATTTCTATAGTGGGATCTATATTCCTTATCTGACGATAAATACCAGTTTCTATATCTTTTAATCCTGTACTATCGACTATTTCTATCCCCCAGTTTCCAGAAGATGGATTTGCTACCACAACACTTTTACGATGTTTGTTAGTAAAAGGTTCGGCAATAGAAATATTATCGTATTGGTCAAAATCAGCTTCTTCAATTATGTTGCCATCAGGTGTTAATAAGCGTACCGATATTTGGTCAGGATCGGCTGTGTTACTCCAACGAGCGTTTAGTATAATTGTTTCTACATTGGATTGAACTTCATAAGTTTCTTCAGATCCAGAAACATTAATATTTTGTGCTAACACTTCGGATGCACTGGCAACAACAAAACTACTGCTAGCAGCAGCAGTCAAAACACTAGCAGATAAAGATGTTTCAGACGACTCTGACGATTCAATGGTAGTATTCACAGGAACTAACAACTCTGGTCGATTTCTTAAAATTTCATAGCTGTTATCGAAATTATACTGAAATCTAGCTCCTGTATTGCCAATTAAATTGCTATAGGGGAATGAAGCAGCCTGCTCAATTCTAATCGGTTGACCATTAAGGACGACAATCGCGTCGTCTTTTTTTACGCGGATAGTTTGAAGCTGTTCGGAAGTTATATTTTTACCTCGAACTAAAGCTGAAAAAATTGCGCCCTCATCTCCAGGAGGATCGATTTGATTTAGTAAAGTATCTAGATGATGTCCATATTCTTCTAAGATAATTGAGGCAACAAATTGATTATTGCCTTCGAGTAGTAGTTCTTGGGCAAGATAAATAGTTTTGCTATCTTTAGCGTAAGCACCATTGGCATTATTGATGAGGCTTCGAGTTGCCAGCAGACAACAACGACATGAAATTCTCGATTGGTTTCATCTCAAGAAAAACTTATTTAAGGTTGGCGGTTCACTCAAACGTCTGAGACAAGTAGAAATATTTTTGTCCTAAAGGATACCGCTTCGCATATGGCAAGGAGAAGTCGATCGGGCGATCGCCATCTTTCAGCAAGAATGTCCTAAACGAGCGCGGAAATTCCTAGGTTACATTGAAAAACATCGCCATCGTTTGGTTAATTACGAGCTACTACAAACCGAGCATCATATTTAAATTGGTTCTGGCGCTTTGGAATCAGCCATTAAGCAAATCGATCGCGGGCGCGAAAATTTCAGGGGCGCAATGGAATTCTCATTCAGTTAGCCTGATGCTGAAATTACCCTGTGCTTATCTTAATGGGCAAATTACTGCTTAGTCTATTTGCCAAAATAGGATGCTCCCTTGATAAATAAGGCTGAAGTGCTATTTGAGTTGAAATTAAATCTTCGGCTAGTTCGATATGTTTTTTAGCATCATCTTGGTTGACGAATTTATTGGTATATCCTGGATCGTAATCGCGGTTGAGGAATATATGGCGATGCCTACGGCGGGGGTCGCAATCGCTAGGTACTAAAAAACGTTCGATATCTATCATAGTGTTTGAAAAAAATATTTTTTTGAAAATTTTGCGATCGCCTTTTTGCTGAATCATACCTAGATCCAGCAACGCCAGATTTTTTTTCTGATGTCGTTAGTGGGACGAAAGCAAGTCGTCATGGTTTGGATGGAATGCTGAAAGATGCTCGTGACCAATGATGTAGGGGGATATGGGAGTAAAATTCACGAATCGTTGCCATTCCCCGACTTATGTTGTGCCGAAGTGAATTGATTCTCTATCTTGCGGGTTAAAAAACAAAACTGACCGCAAAACATTAACTTAACCGCATTTATTGAAGCAGAATTTTTCTTAGTAATTTTGCCGATTAAACTAATTATTAAATTAAAGGGAGATTCCCGTTCCCACCAGCGAGAAAAAAACTCTGGTGCGCCTAAAGCGCGTCTGACAATTAAAGTTAAAGCATCAATACTGGGTCTAATTTCTATTACCTCAAGTCCTGCATGAGTCAAAATCTCTTTAAAACCATAAGGCGTGTAGTTCCAAAAACTAAATGAGTGATAAGGCTCTAAATAAGATACCGAACCGATAAAGTATCCTTCGGGTTTTAAGACTCGATTGATTTCTTTTAATAGCGTCTCTGGATATCTAACGTGTTCAAAAACTTGATTAGAATAAATTACGTCAAAGCAATTGTCTTCAAAAGGAATATTAATACCATCAAAAGTATAAAAATTGCCTTCGGTTTTTTTCCGGGCATTAACTTCTGGTGATTCGTTGATATCTAAACCAAACCATTCAACTTTACCGTAAGATTTAAATTTCTCTTCCGAATTTCCTTCGCCACAGCCTAAATCTAAAACTTTGATTTCCCCTTGTTTATGTTTGAGAACATAGCTTATATAATATTCTGAAGTTACCTGCTGACTACTATCATTAGGAATTTGCTTTGCTAGTAAATCTGAAAACTTTTGGTTAATCATTAAACATTAAACATTAAACATTGAACATTGACCATTGAACATTAAACATTAAACATTAAACATTAAATATTAACTATTGAACCGTATAAATGATAAATGCTAAATGTAGTGACGAAGGCAAAGTTATTTTAGCTGATAAATATGCACGGCATAAGGTTCAAAAGTATCACTTAATGTTTTTTGAGAAAGATCGATAGATCGATCCTCAGCTACAAATTGGGCAGATTTGGCTTCGATGTCTTCTAATACGATCGCCGTTGTTAATTTGCGATCGCTATGATTAATCGCGATTAATAATAAATCTTGAGTATCTGGATCTTGGTAAATCTTAGCCTGTATTGCAGAATTATCTATAGCTAATTTTTTATCTAAAGCCTTTTGGGTAATTGCGGGTAAATAATTTTGAAGCTCTTTAATAATTGGAGTCAATACCGAGTCGATCCATTGCTGCTGTGATACGTAGTGCGCCCAAAAGAATAAACCATCGACTCGAGCGAGAATTGTACAGTAAACCATATATCTTTCTTCTGCCATAGTAGGCAGTCTTTTATTGTTTCGAGGTGTTCCATCTTTATTTTCACCGTAGCCTTGAACTATGTACCAAAAATCTTTTCCTTGGGTCAGTGATACAGCAGTATCAACCAGCTTTTTAAATGTGTCATTGTAAAAACCAGCGAATTCTGGAGAATTATACAAGACAGGATATTTGTCATACATTGCTACATCGAAAGCTTCAAAATACTGAGGGATGCGGAACAGTCTATTAAATGCGATCGCTATAGTATGCTTGGGGTCTTCGGCTTTAATCGCTTGATAAATCTGTTTTAAATCATCGGGTGTTATGGTGGTAGGTTTTGGCTCATCATATAAATACCAGCCATAAGTAGCAGGATGGGATTTTAATTCTCTGACAAATTGAACAACTTGCTCTGTGCGTTTTCTTTTTACATCATCGCGAGGGATCTCTATCACTACCTTGATGTTTGCTGCTGCTGCGCGATCGAGGTAAGCCCTTACCTTTTCGGGGTTACTGTCTCCCGTATAGGGTATGACTGCATTTATGCCTTCATCGGCTATTTTTGCAGGAGTATCTAAATAATCAACGCTGTCGTACCATCCCAAAGGAAAACCATACTGTATTGACTGCGATCGCTCTTTGGCTCGTGCAGTGGTTGTTTGAGAAGCTATGGCTCTATCTGTGTCTGAGTCAGACGATTTAGATTCAAGTAAACTCGAACTAATTTGGCGTTGATGAGCCATAGCCCAAAGCTGACTTCTGGCTATTTCTATATACGAACCCAAAACCGAAAAAGGTGATACATTAGCCCCGATAACGATCGAGCTTGCTGTCAAAGCACATATACATATAAAGCATAGCAATTTGAATTTTATTCTCATAATCTGCCTAAATGAACATTGACCATCGATCGTAATAAATGATAAATGATAAATGATAAATGATAAATGCGATTAGGAGATGACATGAGTGTAAGCAATCCATCCACTTCTACTGTATTCACTGACTACACGCAAAATCCATCTGTGTCGATCGTTATTCCAACTTACAATGAAGCAGATAACATTGAAGCGATTGTAAACTGTTTCTTAGCATCTTCGTATCCTAACCTGTTAGAGATAGTTGTTGTGGATGGGCAAAGTACTGATGGAACGCGCGATGTGGTCGAGAACATAGCCCGCGAATATCCAATAGTAAGGGTAATTGAAAATCCTCAACGTATTCAATCTGCTGGTCTTAATATTGGTTTTAAAGCCTGCAAAGGAGATATTTTTTTAAGAGCAGATGCCCACTGCGACTATGGTTCAGATTATATAGAACAATGTGTGCTGGCTCTACAGCAGTCTTCGGCGTTAAACGTCGGTGGTTGTCAGCGTTTTGTAGCGCGATCGCCTTTTCAAGCGGGAATTGCTTTGGCATCTCGTAGCTGGCTGGGAAGTGGTGGGGCGAAATACCGCGACCCCGAATATACGGGATACGCCGATACGGTATATCTAGGCTGTTTTAAACGTCAGGCTTTATTAGATATCGATTCATCATCTGGAATTTTCGATCCTTCACAGATTACCAATCAAGATGCAGAATTAAATCAAAGGCTATTAGATCTCAGTCCTCAAGCTATATATATCAGTTCGCAAATCAAAGTCTGGTACTATCCTCGAAAAACCTGGAAATCATTATGGAAGCAGTATTTTAAATATGGTCGCGGACGCTATTTAACTAGTACCAAACATCAAGGGCGATCGCAAATTAGAGGTAAATTACCCTTCCTGTTTTTCTCCACGATGATTTTGCTGCTGGTTTTCGATCTATTCTTACCGATCGATCTTTATATCAAGGAAATCTGTATTTTTGGTGTTTTATTGGCATTTATAGAAAGTTTGCGGGTAAATCTTAATGTGAGAGATTTTACCTCGGAAATATGGCGAGGTAGTCTTCAGCAACCTTCTTTCTTCTTTAGATGGATAACTTGCGCGATCGTAATTCTCACTATGCCCATAGCTCACTTCTCTGGCTATGGATATCAGACTTTTAAAAATCGCATTTTGTTTAGAGAAGGCTGGTAAAATAATATATAGTCGTACAGAATAAAATATAAAAAGTTAGGTTAACTGCTCGTGGGTCAGAGGTCAGAGGTCAGCTAATCACGAATACCGCAACAATATAACGAATATCTTGACATAGGTAGGTATTGCTCTATCTATTATTGTTCTAATTAATTTCCCTTCGATAACTTTAGATTGTCGATCGAGCTAAATGCTACTCATTGCTCATTACTTCTCTCACCCCGTCATCCCGAACCATCTTGTTAAAATGCAACGCCGACTATTTTCCATCGTTTCAAAGCGGGACTTGTGAGCAATCTCATTCCGCGGTTAAATGATTTAAGTTGCTATTTTAAAGATTTTGCTAAAAACAAAGTCACTAAACTATGAATTCTATAGTTGGGAGTAAAGTATGAAAGTTATCATTTTGGGAGGAGACGGTTTTTGTGGTTGGCCCACCTCGCTACACTTATCGAATCTCGACTTTGAAGTAATTATTGTCGATAATTTATCTAGACGCAATATAGATAATGAATTAGAAGTTAGTTCTCTAACACCGATCGCACCTATCGGACAGAGATTATCTACCTGGAAAAATCTTACTGGTAAAGAAATCAAATTTCATAATATCGATATTGCTGAAGAATACGATCTCCTCCTAAACTTAATCTCTACAGAAAAACCCGACGCGATCGTTCACTTTGCCGAACAGCGGGCTGCACCCTATTCGATGAAGTCTTCCAAGCACAAGCGATACACGGTTAACAACAACCTCAACGCTACAAACAACTTGCTCTGTGCTATTGTCGAATCTGGTTTGGATATTCACCTAGTCCACTTGGGTACGATGGGAGTCTATGGTTATGGAACTGCGGGAATGAAAATCCCTGAAGGATATCTCGACGTAGAAGTCGTTACCGATAGTGGCGATCGCATTCAGCAAGAAATTCTCTATCCTGCAAATCCTGGTAGTGTCTACCACATGACCAAAACTCAGGATCAGCTATTTTTCTACTACTACAACAAAAACGACGGTATTCGCGTTACCGATTTACACCAGGGTATTGTCTGGGGAACTAATACCCCAGAAACACTAATGGATGAAAAGCTAGTCAATCGTTTCGACTACGATGGTGACTATGGTACGGTACTCAACCGCTTCTTGATGCAGGCTGCTATCGGCTATCCCTTAACGGTTCACGGTACGGGAGGACAAACTAGAGCCTTTATTCATATTAAAGATACTGTCCGCTGCGTACAGTTGGCGATCGAAAATCCTCCAGAAAAAGGAGAGCGAGTTAGAATTCTCAACCAAATGACCGAAACTCATCGAGTTATAGATCTAGCTAAAATGGTGTCGGAGATGACAGGGTGCGACATCGCCTATCTTGAAAACCCTCGTAACGAAGCGGTAGAAAACGAATTGTTCGTTAAAAATCAACGTTTTATCGATTTAGGACTCGAACCTACTACTCTAAGTCAAGGACTACTAAAAGAAGTAACCGAAGTCGCTGAAAAATATGCTCATCGTTGCGACAAGAGCAAAATCCCCTGTACTTCTCTGTGGATTCAGAAAGAAAAAGAAGCAGTTGCTGACAACAACGGTTTAGAACCAGCAGAAACTACCAAGGTTTAGTTTTTAAATAATCAAAATAAAAAAGCGATCGCTGTATAATAATGCGATCGCTTCAATCATTAAATTTAAGTTACTAGATAGCTACCTGTGAGGCTACTTTTGACTCTGCTTGCAAAGCCCCATAAAGACGATTTAACGCCTTGATGTAAGCTCTAGCCGAAGCGACAATAATATCGGTATTGGCAGCACGACCAGAGTATACTCGATCTTTATGACGTAAGCGAATTGTCACTTCTCCGATCGCATCAATTCCTGCGGTAACAGACTGGACGGAAAATTCAATCAACTCGTTAGGAATATCCACGACTCGGTTAATCGCTTTATATATTGCGTCCACTGGACCCGTACCTATAGCTGCATCGGTTAACTCTTCTCCGTCTGGAGTACGTACCGTCACGGTAGCGGTAGGACGTGAGCGATCGCCACAGGATACCTGTACCAACTCTAAACGAAACAGTTCCGGAGGCTGTCTGATTTCATCGCTAACAATTGCCTCGATATCCCAGTCACTGATTTCTTTCTTCTTATCAGCAACTTCTTTAAAGCGGACAAAGGCTTTATTAAGATCGGTTTCGGAAAGTTCGTAGCCTAATTCGCTCAAGCGAGTCCGAAAAGCATTACGACCAGAGTGTTTACCTAGAATGATTTGCTGATTGTCAGTCAAGCCGATCGAGCTTGCGTCCATAATTTCATAGGTCAGCTTGTTTTTCAACACCCCATCCTGGTGTATACCCGATTCATGAGCAAAGGCATTCGCCCCGACGATCGCTTTATTTGGCTGAACTATAACCCCTGTACGATTAGACACTAAACGAGAAGTCTTGTAAATCTGCTGGGTGTCGATGTTAGTTAAAGGTTCGGTAGATTCTGCGGATCTTCCTAAAAATGGATTGAAGTACTGACGGCGTACATGAAGTGCCATCACTAATTCTTCTAAGGCAGCATTACCAGCCCGTTCGCCGATGCCGTTAATGGTACACTCAAGCTGTCTAGCACCATTTTTGACCGCTTCTAAGAAGTTAGCTACGGCTAAACCTAAATCGTTGTGACCGTGAACCGAAACCACCGCCTTGTCTATATTCGGTACGTTTTCACAGATGCCTTTAATCAATGCGCCAAACTCTGTCGGGGTCGTATAGCCTACCGTATCGGGAATATTAACTGTAGTCGCTCCCGCTGCGATCGCTGCTTCCAATACCTGATAGAGATATTCAGAGTCGGTTCGTACCGCGTCCATTGGGGAAAACTCAACGTCATCCATAAAGGATTTGGCATAAGCCACCATCTCCGTAGCAATATCCAAAACTTCAGAACGTGATTTCTTTAACTGATACTCTAAATGAATGTCGGAGGTTGAAATAAAGGTATGAATACGACCTTTAGCAGCAGGCTGTAATGCTTCCGCAGCAGCCTTGATATCGGCTTTAATCGCTCTTGCCAAACTACAGATTACAGGACCATTCTCTGTACCCACCTGTTCGGCTATCTTCTGTACCGCTTCAAAGTCTCCTGGGCTAGCAAAAGCAAATCCTGCTTCGATTACATCAACCCCCAGGCGAGATAGAGAATGGGCAATTTCCAGCTTTTCTTCAACGTTAAGGGTTGCGCCTGGAGACTGTTCTCCATCTCTTAAGGTAGTGTCGAAAATAATAATGCGGTCTTGGGAATTGTCCATAATCCAAACTCTTTTTAGATTGATGCTGATTTTTAGATGTAAATTTCGAGAACTATATCGTGCCGATCGCAGTGAAGAGCGATCGAACATTACCTAAGAATTATAAGTCATATCTTAAACGAGAATTACCTGAAAACACATCTGTTGCTTTGAATGATGCTGGAGAACGCGATCGCCCATCTTCAATTGCATTTTATTTAATGTAGGGTGGGCATTATGAATGTATAAACTAAGGGATCTAGTAGTCAATGCCCACCGTAATATTATGTTGACTGGTGAGCAATCAGCTATTCTGACAAACGCTAATTTACTCGTGTTTGATTCTGCCTACCCTACAGACTCCTCATCATTCATCCCTCATCGTTCATCCCTTTAAAAGTCGCTTTTTTCGATATAACCCCGTACATCGTTGAGATCGATATAGCGATCTGTAGCGTTGCGTAACTCCCTGGCGATCATGCCTTCAGTTGAAACTACGGTAATATGAGTGCTTTTAGATCTTAATAGCTCGATCGCCCGTTCAAAATCTCCATCGCCACTAAATAAAATTACGCGATCGTACTGTTCTACGGTGTTAAACATATCTACTACAATTTCGATATCCAGGTTTGCCTTTTGGGAATAGCGACCAGAGGAATCGTCGTAATATTCTTTAAGTATTTTAGTGCGTACCGTATAGCCCAAGCTTATTAAAGCATCGCGAAAGCCCCGTTGATCTTGAGCATCTTTTAGCCCCGTATACCAAAAAGCATTGATTAAGACTACAGTAGGATCTTTTGTAAAATATTCTAATACTCTTCGGGGATCGAAAAACCAACCGTTTTTTTGTTGAGCATAGAACATATTGTTACCGTCTACGAATATAGACAGACGATCTCTCACGTATTTATTATGAGACTCCATATAATTTCTTCCTATAAAGACTTAAATATATTTAATAGTTATTGGCAGCGTAATCTATGCCATAGCAAGGATTACGCTACAACAATTTAATGAATAGACCCGTAGTATATGACTACGACCAAATATTATTTAATTATGATTCGGACGATAAGCACTAATTTATATAAGGGTGAAACCCAAATAAAATTTAGTTTAGGTATATTGCATATACATTCCAGTTTAGGACAAAAAAAACCCGTGTAACAATTTAATTTGCCCGATTGAAGTTTTTTAACAATCCTTTCTACTATTAGCAGTGTAAAAAGTAAATTTATGGCTAACTAAAGAGAATAAATTTACAGAATATGACATTAAAGTACATTGTTAATACTCTATTAAAGAACGATCGCTATCAAATAAGAAATTATAGAAAGGGAGTTTTTCAGCCTGATTAATAATAGTTAAATGGTACAGGCGATCGCTTCTGTATCTTCTGATAAACAAACATAATTTAAACAGTCAGGATTCTCTCTTAATAATTTTGCTAATAGCCATCCTGCAATGCTCCAGGTTTGAAATTTACGGGAAGACTTACCGATCAATCGTCCATTTTTACCATCGTAGTATTCTGGCCAATCATCTTCGGCTAGGCGTATTTCGGCGATCGCCATAGCGCGATCTGCTAGATCCTCTCGACCCATTTTTTGACAGGCTGCCATCATCATCCATAGTAATACTGGCCAGCTACCGCCATTGTGATACGACCAGGGCGTATTTTTGGGATCGCAGCCAGTAATAATCTTCCAGCTTAAGCCTTCAATAGCAGGATAGCAGACTTTTAACGGCATTCGACCTACTAAATCTGACCAACGCTGTTCTATTAAGGTCAAAATGTCTTGAGACTGTTGTTCGGTAGTGAGTGAACACACGATCGATGCTAAGTTTCCCAAAGCGAAAAAGCGAAAATCCATTTTGCCTGGACCCAAATTTCCTGCAAGATAGCCTCCTTTGTCAGGTATCCACTCTGTCAGCCAGTAGGGAATCGATTCGGGATAGATATTAAATTTATTAACTACAGATTCGCCAAACTGTTCGGATTCGTAACGGTGAATTTGATTGATTTTTTTGAGATCTAGCCAATAGTAATCTCTAAGATGAAAAACCAGGCTACCCAAGCGGTTGTTAATTTTATCGACCGAAGCTTTACCTTCAGCGTCCTTAGTTAACAATTCCCGCGCAGCCCTTAAAGCAAAGTAAAATAGAGCCTGTATCTCTAATGGATGTCCGCTCAATCCCATAGGGCGATCGATCATGCACGCTCCATCAGGTACTAAAAGTGTCGGTGTCATCTCAAATTGGGGCCCCAGGCATATTTCTAAGATGAAGTTTAAGGCTTCTTGAAAATTCTTACTTTTAGCGATCGATTTGTCTCCTGTTGCCTTTACATAGGCTCGCAGCAAAATAATCCACCACAAACAAGAATCAATTGGGGTAACTCTACCAATAGCCTTATCGCCAAAGTCGGCATGAAGATACTGTTTATCCTGTAAAGATTCAACCTTGAAGCTGGCTGGCATCAAACCTGTAGCTGGCTCGTAACAATCAACGCGCCTTTTTTGCTTTTGTAAACCGACAGTTTCGTGCAAAAAATTATAAACAATATCGGTTTTACCCTGAATTAGAAAGACCAATGCCGCAGGAACAAAGTCACGGATAAAGCACTGATCGTAATTTAAAGCTTCTCGTTCTGAATCACTGGCTGCAACCACGCCTACTGGCTGCTTATTATAATAAATTATCGACTCTTCTAAAAGCCGATTTGCTCGTTGTTCGATAGTTTCTCTGGCAATTGAGATCATAAGAAAAGTATTATCATTAAGTTATCGAGTAAAGTTTTAAGCATCTAATATTCGCTGTGCAAAGTAATATTAAGAAAAATGAATCTATCTTGAGAGATATATAGAGAGAAAGCTCTAATTCTCATGTAATCCTATCCTGATATTTGCTCTTAAAAACCAAAAAGACGCGAAAGTTTTAGTAAACTTGGTTTCATTGAGGAAATAAGCTCTTTTTCTTTAAAAGGCACGTTAATAAAGTGTGAGACTTTTATCTTGAATAGCTTTGTTGGCTTTATTTAATGCGTAATTATCTAAAATTAATCCCAAACTTTAGTTTATATTTTTCAGGAGTGTTTATATAGTGGTAGCCCAAGTAGATATAGAAATCGATCGCCGTTACGAAGCTCAAACTCAGTCTATTGCCAAAGAATTAATTAAAAGCACTAGAGAAAAGAACAATATCTTTAATCGAATGCGCGACCAGATGCGCTGGGATGACAAGGTTTTAGACTGGACGATGGCTAACCCAGGACTAAGGGTACAGATGTTTCGCTTTATCGATGCGATTCCTGCCTTACAGAGTAAAGCCGAGATTGCCAATCACTTCCAGCAATATATGAGCGCGGAAGCGGTAGAATTGCCGAGCGCGCTTAAAGGCATTCTTAACTTTAGCGATCCCGATTCTTTTCCCGCCCAAACCGCAGCAGCCACCATTACTAAAGCAGTGGAAACTCTGGCATATAAATATATTGCGGGAGAAAATATTAACGAGGTAATTAAAACTATCGATCGCCTGCGAAAAGAAGGCATGACCTATACAATTGACCTTCTGGGGGAAGCAGTAATTACCGAGTCTGAAGCCCAAGATTATCTACAACGATACTTAGATTTAATCGAGCAGCTTACACAAAAAGCCCAAACCTGGAAACGCAAAGAGGGTATTGACCTAGCTGACGGGGAAGAATTACCCCAGGTACAGGTATCGGTTAAGCTGACCGCTTTTTACTCCCAGTTCGATCCTCTAAATCCGATTGGTAGTAAAGACAAAGTATGCGATCGCCTGAGAATATTACTACGCAGGGCAGCCGAACTCGGTGCAGCAATCCATTTTGACATGGAGCAATACCGCTATAAAGATCTTACCTTACAGATTCTCAAGAAGCTCTTGATGGAAGAAGAGTTTCGTAGCCGTACCGATTTAGGTATTACTCTCCAGGCTTATCTTAGAGATTCTTACTCGGACTTGCAGGGCTTAATTGAATGGGCAAAAGAAAGAGGTCATCCCCTAACCGTTCGCTTAGTTAAAGGAGCATATTGGGATCAAGAAACTATTACCTCGCTGCAAAAACACTGGTCGCAGCCCGTATACGACCAAAAAGCAGCGACAGATTTAAATTACGAACGGATGACCCAATTATTGCTAGAAAACCACGAATATCTCTATGGGGCGATCGGTAGTCATAATGTGCGTTCGCAAGCTCTAGCCTGTGCGATCGCCGAAACTTTAAATATTCCTCCCCGTCGCTTTGAGATGCAGGTGCTATACGGCATGGGTGATAAATTAGCCCAGACGTTAGTTAAGCGAGGACATAGAGTTAGGGTGTATGCGCCCTACGGTAATTTGTTACCAGGAATGGCTTATTTAATTCGTAGGCTGCTAGAAAATACGGCAAATAGTTCTTTCCTACGTCAAAATCAGGAAAACAAACCCGTAGATGAATTGATCGCCCCGCCTGAAGATCGTAAGGGCGAACGGCTGTTCGCCCCTACAGGTAGTAAGGGCGATTCGCGAATCGCCCCTACGGGTTTTCATCCCGCGCCTGATACCGACTACGCGGATACAGAAAAACGAAGCAAAGCCGAACAAGCATTGTTAAAGGTCAAGCAAGAATTATGCCAGACTTATTTACCGCTGATCGATGGCGAATATGTGGAAACTGACAACTATATTGATTCGCTTAATCCTTCTAAATCGACAGAAATAGTCGGTAAAGTCGGGCAAATCTCCGTAGAACAAGCCGAACAAGCTATGAACGCAGCGAAACAAGCTTTTAGCTCTTGGAAGAATACCGCTGCTACCAAAAGAGCAAGCATTCTCCGTAAGGCTGCTGATTTAATGGAACAGAGAAGACACGAACTAAACGCCTGGATCTGTTTGGAAGTTGGTAAAGTAATTCCCCAAGCTGATGGAGAAGTTTCTGAGGCGATCGATTTTTGTCGCTACTATGCTTCTGAGATGGAAAGACTGGCAGAAGGTAAAAATTACGACATTGCAGGAGAAAACAACCGCTACTTCTACCAGCCAAAAGGAATCGCCGTAGTAATTTCTCCCTGGAACTTTCCCTTTGCGATCGCAACTGGCATGACTGTAGCTGCACTGGTAACGGGTAACTGTACTCTTTTAAAGCCTGCTGAAACTTCTTCGGTAATTGCTGCTAAATTAACTGAAATTTTAGTAGAGGCAGGTATTCCTAAAGGTGTGTTGAGCTATGTACCTGGTAAGGGTTCAGAAGTAGGAGCTTATTTGGTAGAACACAAAGACACTCACGTAATTGCCTTTACTGGTTCGCGGGAAGTTGGGTGTAAAATCTATGCAGATGCTGCCAAACTACAGCCAGGACAAAAACACCTCAAGCGGGTAATTGCCGAGATGGGCGGTAAAAACGCCATCATCGTCGATGAAAGTGCCGATCTAGACCAAGCCGTCGCAGGGGTAGTACAGTCGGCATTTGGCTACAGCGGACAAAAGTGTTCTGCCTGTTCGCGAGTCGTCGTATTATCCCCCGTATACGATGCTTTCCTCGCCAGATTAATCGAAGCAACTAAATCTCTCAACGTCGGTGCAGCGGATAATCCTAGCGTTCAGGTAGGTCCTGTAATCGATCCCAAAGCACGCGATCGCATTTTAGAATACATCGATCTGGGTAAACAGGAAAGCGAAATAGCTTTAGAAATGTCCGTTCCCGACGGCGGTTACTACGTCCCGCCGACGATCTTTAGCGGAGTTACCTCAGACAATACGATCGCCCAAGAAGAAATCTTTGGTCCTGTCTTAGCGGTAATGAATGCCGATAGCTTCGACCAGGCTATAGCGATCGCTAATGGGACAGATTACGCTCTTACTGGTGGTTTATATTCCCGTACTCCCGCTCACATCAACCGCGCATCTGTTGAGTTTGAGGTAGGCAACCTCTATATCAACCGCAACATTACAGGAGCGATCGTGGCTCGTCAACCCTTCGGTGGTTTTAAGCTGTCTGGGGTAGGTTCAAAAGCAGGAGGACCAGATTATCTCCTACAGTTCTTAGATCCTCGCGTAGTTACAGAAAACATCCAGCGTCAGGGCTTTGCGCCGATTGAGGGAGCGGAATAATTTAGCTCGATAATCCTATAGGTTTATTTTGTAGGGTGGGGCGATGCCCCACTCTACCTCTAACCTCACACTATTTTACACAGCGTCGAAAGTGTCGTCAGCAAAGACAAACTGTTCTACTTCAAAAAAGGTCATAGTTATATCTTCGTATGTAACCTCAGTGGAATGAGAAGCACCACTGCCAAAGGTAACTGCGGAGGAGTCAAATTCAAATACAGCAGTATCGAAACCGTCGCCACCGAAAACAGTTTGTTCGCCAAAACCGCTAAGAGTGTCGTTACCCGTTCCCAAGTTAATTTCGCCACCACCGCTGAAGCCTGAAAATTCATCAGCACCAATACCAGTAATTACATCTCTACCAGCTCCAGTACTAATAGTGCCAAAGTTCTCAATGCCTATATCGTCACCAGTAGCGGTAATAATATCGTTGCCCGCTCCAGTATCGATCGCGCTATCTTGACCGTTATTGATGCCAATGACTCCACCAGTGGCGGTAATAGAGTCATTACCAAGTCCAGTATCGATTCTGCCCAGGTTCTCTATGCTGTCGCTACTAGAACCCACAGCGGTAATAGTATCATTACCATTGCCAGTATCAATCGTACCGCTATTGACGATCGCCGGATTCTTACCCTCAGGAAAAGAATCGTTATCGTTAGTGGCGGTAATGATATCGTCTCCTATGCCAGTATCAATCGTACCTTCGTTGACGATGCCAGGGGCAAAGCGGAAACCAGAGCCTTCGATGGTGTCATTGCCTTCGCCAGTCTCGATCTTGCCAGTATTTGACAGACCAAAACCAAAAGTAGCACTGCCAGTAATGCTGTCATGTCCTCGACCAGTATCAATATTGCCACTGTTAATAATTCCGGCGCCTTCAGCTCCACCGACAATAGTGTCATTGCCTAAACCTGTATTAATCGCGCCGTTGTTTATAATGCCATCGTCGTTAGAACCTTTACCCCGAATAAAGTCATTACCTCTGCCAGTATCAATCGCGCCCTCGTTTGTAATACCGCTGCCTCCAAAGCCAGAGAAGCCGACAATATTGTCATTGCCTAAATCTGTATTAATCTCGCCGTTGTTTATAATGCCATCAATGAAAGAGCCACCATCAGCAGAATTAGAGCCTCTAACAGTGTCATTACCTCTGCCAGTGTTAATGATGCCCTCGTTTCTGATGCCCTCGTTTCTGATGGGATCGTTTTCGATGCCCCCTCTAGGACCTAAACTACTGCCATCAATAGAGTCATTACCAAGTCCAGTATCGATTCTACCGTTATTTAAAATGCCATTGTTGTCAACACTATTGCCGTCAATAGAGTCATTGCCTCTGTCAGTATCGATCCTGCCGTCGTTTAGAATGCCATTATTTGTTCCTGCTCCTTCGAGAGTGTCGCTACCTGGTAGAGTATTAATATTACCTTCGTTGAACAGACCATCGTTTAAATCCTGAGCTAAATCTGAGCGTCGAGTAAAATTAAAGCTGGTTAAGTCAGTTGCCATAATGATTAATTGTTCTTAAATGAATGATTATTTTGGTTACACAGACTCCGCGCCCACGGGCTTATAGTGCCTGCGTTAATCTTCTAAAGGACTAAATACTATGTATTTAATGCAAAGCGCGATCGCATAGCATTAAATTGTTCTGACTAAAAAGCCGATCCTTGAGAAGAACGCTTCGCCTGTAATAACCGCTTTTCTTGGTTCTTTTAGTAATATATAATCCTTACGACTCTTGGTATATAAAGCTTTAACGATCGGTATATGAAGATTTGATGTCTAAATTCTCAACTCATATGTTTATTTTGTAGTAGTAGTAGGGTGGGCATTGCCCACTCTACCTTTAGTTACTTTAAGCGTCGCAACTATTTATAGATTAGATCTGACATTAGCGTTTTATACAAAAGCGCGTTTTTTTTGCTTGCCCGTATGCGATCGCGCGTTAAAGACTAGCTTTACACAGTTTTACACAGCGTCGAAAGTATGGTCAGCAAAGACAAATTCTTCTACTCCAAAAAAGGTCATAGTTATGTCTTGGCATATAACTTCAGTAGAGTTATCAGCACCACTGCCAAAGGTAACTGCGGAGGAATCAAATTCAAATACAGCCGTATCAAAACCGTCGCCACCGAAAACAGTTTGCTCGCCAAAACCGCTAATAGTATCGTTACCTCTTCCCAGATCGATCTCGCCACCGCCACTAAAGCCTGAGAATTCGTCAACACCAATACCAGTAATTACATCTTTACCAGCTCCAGTAGATATCGTACTGCCTTCTTCATTAAAGATACCGTTTTCCCCATCGCTTGTAGCCGTAATAAGGTCATTACCGAATCCAGTTTCGATTCTGCCCTGGTTCTCTATGCCGTTGCTATTAGAAGCCATAGCGGTAATGGTATCATTACCTCTGCCAGTATCAATCGCACCATGGTTCACCAGACCGTTTTTTTGGTCCTCACCAGTAGCAGTAATAGTATCCTCACCAGATCCAGTATCAATTGTACCGCTGTTATCAATAGCAGCAGCAGTAATTGCTTCGCTGAAGTTACCACTACTAGCAGTGGCAGTAATGGTGTCGTCACCTCGACCCGTGTTAATGGTGCTATCTTCTCTATTCTCAATGCCAGAGGCAAAGCCGAAATTCCCGCCTTCAATAGTGTCGCTACCAGATCCAGTCTCGATATTGCCAGTATTTAACAGACCAGGACCAAAAGTAGAGCTACCGCTAATGCGGTCATTTCCTCGACCAGTATCGATATTGCCACTGTTATCAAGTCCAGCACCGACACTTGCACCCTCAATAAAGTCATTGCCTTCACCAGTATTAATCACGCCCTCATTGGCAATCCCCAAGCCTTCAGCACTAGAGCCTTCAATAGTGTCATTACCTCTGCCAGTGTCAATGATGCCATTATTTAAAATGCCGCTTCGAAAGCCAGAGAAGCCATCAATAAAGTCATCACCTCTGCCAGTAACAATGGTGTCGTTATTTAAAATGCCACTAATTAAAAAGCCACCATCAGCAAAATTAGAGCCTTTAACAGTGTCATTACCGCTGCCAGTGTCAATGATGCCCTCGTTTCTGATGCCCTCGTTTCTGATGAAACCCTTTGCAATGCCCCTCGGAGAACTACTGCCATCAATAGAGTCATTACCCCTGCCAGTATCGATCCTCCCGTTATTTAAAATGCCATTGTTGTCAATACTATTGTTGTCAACACTAGAGCCGTCAATAGAGTCATTACCTCTGTCAGTAATAATGGTGCCGTCGTTTAGAATGCCGGTATTTGTTCCCGCTCCTTCAATAGTATCGTTGCCCAGTAAAGTATTAACGTTGTCATTGTTAAATAGACCATCGTTTAAATCTTGAGCTAAATCTGAGCGTCGAGTAAAGTTAAAGCTGGTTAAGTCAGTTGCCATAATGATTAATTGCCTAATTTAAATGAATGATTATTTTGGTCAACGTTATCTGATGCCCTGTGGGTACACCGCCGTGGGAACAATGCCCGAAGCGGATTCGCTGACCTTGTAAACGATTAAATACTATGTATTTTTGGCGCTTGTTATCCCCAAGCATCAAATCGTTCTACCCAAAAAGCTTATCGTGACCGCTTTTTTTGGTTCTTTTAGTAATATATAACCCTTACGACTCTTGGTAGATGAAGCTTTAATGTTCAGTAGATGAAGTTTTGATGTTAAAAAAAAACCAGCCGATCTTTATAGACAAATTGCCAAAGCATTCTTTTGTAGGCGATCTATACTTAGTAAGCTAACTCTTGCTTGAGAAGGGTTGATTTTATCGCTGCGGGCAATTCTATGTTGCTTGTATTAATTGGGTTTTGTTCTAAAATCTCTACTTCGAGCTTCACCTTAATTAAATATGAACCAGCGCGTCTCGCCGTTGCGGAGGTTTCCAAGTCCGCGAGGGGCGAGGTTGCCTCGCCCCCTTGTGTCGGACGTCCCGTTGAGGCTGTTGAGTAAGAAGCGCGATCGTACTTTAAGCAATTAGGCAGGGCAAAGCGCAGTCTATCCTAAGCTACTTGACGAAGTGAACGCAAGCCCCGCCCGTGAAAGACGGGGCTTGCGTTTACACAGCGTCAAAAGTATCGTCAGCAAAGACAAATTGTTCTACTTCAAAAAAGGTCATGGTTATGTTGTCGTATGTAACTTGAGTGGAGTTGTCAGCACCAGTCCTAAAGGTAACTGCCGAAGAATCAAATTCAAATACAGCCGTATCAAAACCGTCGCCACCGAAAACAGTTTGCTCGCCAAAACCACTAATAGTATCGCTACCTTTTCCTAGATCGATTCTGCCACCGCCACTAAAGCCTGAGAATTCATCCGAACCAATACCAGCGATCGCATCTTTACCAGATCCAGTGTCAATCGTACCTGTGTTTTCAATGCCGATGCCTCCACTCCTTGCAGTAATGGTATCCCTACCATAACCCGTTTTAATCGTACCGCTATTGTTGATGCCGTTATTATCATCTTCAAACCTTCCCGTAGCGATAATAGTATCATTACCAGATCCAGTATCGATCGTGCCAGTATTCGCGATGCCGTCACCGTCAGCACCCTCAGCAGTAATAGTGTCATTACCAGATCCAGTATTAATCGTACCGCTGTTATTAATAGCAGCATCGTCTTTTATATAGTCGCTACCACCATAGGCAGTAATAGAGTCGTCACCAGATCCAGTATCGATCGTGCCGATGTTCACGATGCCTTCGTCGTCAGTCCCCTCAGCAGTAATAGTGTCATTACCAGATCCAGTATTAATCGTGCTACTTTTTGTGTTCTCAATGCCACGACCAATGCCGAAACCTCGACCACTAATACTGTCGTCACCAGATCCAGTATCGATCGTGCCAGTGTTTAAAAGACCGAGACCAAAATTACTAGAAGCGGTAATGATGTCGTCACCAGATCCAGTATCGATCGCACCAAAATTATTAATACCATTGCCAAAACCTCCGCCGCTAATAGTGTCGTCTCCTCTACCAGTATCGATCGTACTGTCATCAGCGTTGACGATGCCAAGAGAGTCACCTACCCCTGTAATAGAGTCATTACCCTTGCCTGTCTTAATTGTGCCAAAATTTTCAATGCCAGGACCTAAACTGCTGCCATCAATAATGTCGTTACCCAGACCAGTATCAATGATGCCCTTGTTTCTGATGCCACCTCGGTCAAAACCTTCGCCATTAATAATATCGTTACCCAGACCAGTATTAATGATGCCCTTGTTTAAAATGCCATCTTTGAAGCCAAAGCCAAAGCCCTCAATAATGTCGTTATCCAGACCAGTATCGATGATGCCGTTATTTAAAATGCCATTATTATCAGAACTAGAGCCAGTAATAAAGTCATTGCCTCTGCCAGTAACAATGGTGTCGTCGTTTCTGATGCCGTTTTTATAACTAAAGCCATCAATAATGTCCTTACCCAGACCAGTATCGATCCTGCCCTTATTTAAAATGCCATCTCGGTCAAAACCTTCGCCATTAATAATATCGTTACCTGCACTAGTATCGATCCTGCCGTTGTTTAAAATGCCGATATTCGTTCCCGCTCCTTCAAGAGTATCGTTGCCCAGTAGAGTATCAACGTTGCTATTATTAAATAGACCATCGTTTAAATCCCGAGCTAAATCTGAGCGTCGAGTAAAGTTAAAGCTGGTTAAGTCAGTTGCCATAATAATATTAATTGCTTAATTTAAATAAATAATGATTTTGGTTAGAAGAAGCCGAGAGCGATCTACATCAGTTTAACAAGTTATGTTACAATGCCTTACCTTTAGCTGGGTATAAGACTGTATGCGAGGGGTGCGCCGATCGCGAATCCCGCTGCGCGAGCGAAAGTAAGGACGTTCATTCGTGTGTCCGCAACTAATATATGCGAACAAGCCCTTTGTTAACCGCGTCCCACGCGCGTCTGAAGCGATCGCGCCCCACCAATAACTAATAACTTTTTATCGATCCGATCTCAACAATAGAACACAAACAAGACTAAATTAGTGTTTTATACAAAAGCGGGTTGCCCCTGCCTGTTTGCTATCCCACGTTTAAAGATTAGCTTCACCCAGTTTTACACAGCGTCGAAAGTATCGTCAGCAAAGACAAATTCTTCTACTTCAAAAAAGGTCATGGTTATGTTGTCGTATGTAACTTCAGTGGAGTTATTAGCACCACTGCCAAAGGTAACTGCGGACGAGTCAAATTCAAATACGGCAGTATCAAAACCGTCGCCACCGACAACAGTTCGATCGCCAAAGCCATTGATAGTGTCGCTACCTCTTCCCAGATCGATTCTGCCAGTATCGATCCTACCGTTATTTAAAATGCCATTGCTATCCTTACCTCTGCCTTCTACAGAATCATTACCTGTGCTAGTATCGATCCTACCGTCGTTTAAAATGCCGATATTCGTTCCCGCTCCTTCAACAGTATCGTTGCCCTGTAGAGTATTAACGTTGCTATTATTAAATAGACCATCGTTTAAATCCCTAGCTAAATCTGAGCGTCGAGTAAAATTAAAGCTGGTTAAGTCAGTTGCCATAATGATTAATTGCTCTTAAATGAATGATGATTTTGGTTACACAGAGAGACTCCGCGACCACGGGCTTGGAGTGCCTGCGTTAATCTTCTAAACGACTAAATACTATGTATTTAAGGCAAAGCGCGATCGCATAGCATCAAATCGTTCTATTTAAAAAGCTCGTGCATTAGAGATTTTGATGAAGTCACGTCCAAAAAAATCTCAAAAGCCGATCCTTGAGGATATTGCTTCGCCTGTAATAACCGCTTTTCTTGGTTCTTTTAGTAATATATAACCCTTACGACTCTTGGTAGATGAAGCTTTAATGTTCGGTATATGAAGTTTTGATGTTTAAATTGTCAACCGATCGGGCTTTCTCTCACACGCAATGGCAGACAAATCGGACCGATCTTTCTTATCTTTATAGAAAAATCGCCTTAGCATTCTTTTGTAGGCGATCGCTACTTAGCAAGCTAACTCTTGCTTGAGAACGGTTGATTTTATCGGTGCGGGTAATTCTATGTTGCTTGTATTAATTGGGTTTTGTTCTAAAATTTCTACTTCGAGCTTGACTTTAATTAAATACGAACCAGCGCGAAAAGCCGTTGCGGAGGTTTCCTCCGTTGAGGCTGTTGAGTAAGAAGCGCGATCGCTTACCGCTTTGGCTATTTCAGTAGATAGGTCGGGTCGTTCTCCAGAAAGTGGATTCCTTAGTACACAACGATCCCATTCAGAATTAGCTTGAGGATTAAGGTTAAGAATATAGTGTTTATCCATTAGATAGTTCTGTAATTTTAACTAGTACTATTATACCATTTAATTGACTAATTGTTCAACAAAAGATTGAGAGCGCATAATCCAATAGCCGAGAACATATTCTAAAATTAAGTAAGACACGATATTTAAAGAGATAATACAATGCCAAGAGTTAAAATAAGTAGGTGGTTTCGAGAAACTGGAATTGCTATCTTGGTTGCTAGCGCGACTATTAGTTTGGGTGCAAATCGAGTTTCCGCTTCACAAGAGGTAATTTTTACCTATGGGGGGGCAACTCAATCAGTTGCAATAGAAGAACTACAGACCTTTGTAGAAACGGGAGAAACATCTTCCTCTATAGACTTTTTACTTTCTCTGTCGAATCAAAAGCCGTCTTTGATGCGTTTGATTTTAAAACAGAAGCTTCCAGCCGATACAAAGCGTGTTTCAGATTTACTAAATACCGCACCAGGAGAGTATGTTTTATCTCAAACTGGTAATGTAGTAGGTTCTAGATCGCAAAGAGCTAACGTTACCGCCTTGAGAGGATCTTTAATTAAGTCTGCTAGTGACGATGGCTTAGTTTCTTTAATCGAGATATTAGAGCATTATCCTACAAAGCAGGTTTACGTTAACGGTAAAATGCTAGCTAGAGTTCAAAATAATATAAATCAGTTTGTCAACAAGACGGAGAAATACATTAAGATTCCAGCAAGCTTGTTACCCGAATTAAACTCGCAATAAATAATGATTTCTGTCTGATTACTTATAGTGCTAAATGGTAAAGAGCCATAAGATAAGGAAAGAAATATCTTTAAATCCAAATATAAAATATTTTAAATGTTGACATATTCAGAAGATTCTATTGAACTCAAGCCAGTATCAGGTGAAGAGTTAAAAAAGCAGGAGCGAATGCGCGATGTCACTCTGTTGTTACAACAGCTAGTAGAAAGGGAAGAAGTAACTTTAAAATTGATTATTGATTGTTTGATTGATGTAGGTTCGATTAACTACGCTAATAATAAGGTACATAACCCACCTTTAAATAAAATGATGAAGGTGTTAGTCGGCTACATCAAGCCAGTTGCTCGTAGAGTTGCTCTTTTTTGGCTAAAAAGAAATCTTCCCGACTTGCTTACCGCGTGGTTAGAGGGGAAAGTAACGTTTGAACCTGTACCTATTAACAAAGATGAGGCTCTAACAGGAGATCTCGAAACCGTACCACCTCGCCCTGGTGAAAAACCAGATCCAGAAGATCGAGTTAGAACTCCCCCTAGTATTGAAGACTTTAGTTAATGGATATTTAGTCAGCGGTAAAATATTACTTGTAAAAAGCGATCGCACGATTAACTTACCGTTCGCCTACTTTGAAGCACTAACAACTATTTAACTATGACTAAAGGCTTTAAGGGGAATTTTTCGGTAATTTGTCATAGTAAACGCTCAATTAGAAGGTTATAGGTGCGATAAATCATCTCTGAGGCAGGGGCGATATCGATTTGGTTCACTCTTAACAGTTTGTTAGTTGGGGAATTGTGAGGGCGTAAATGTGAGGTTTCCTCACATTGTTGACCGCCCGAATTGGGGAATTGTTGTAGATTAAAAATTGTTTTATATGCAAGCAGATTTTAGATATGGAAGCGACTATACGTACTTCTAAAAATTTCAAAAGACTTCAGGCTAGATTACGGGGACAGGTGGGTAAAGCGATCGCTGATTATAATTTGATTGAAGATGGCGATCGCGTTATGGTGTGTCTATCGGGTGGTAAAGATTCTTATACGATGCTCGATCTGCTGCTTAGTTTGCAGCGCAAAGCCCCAGTAGAGTTTGAAATATTAGCGGTTAACCTGGATCAGAAACAGCCAGGTTTTCCCGAACACATTCTGCCAGAATATCTAACAGCGTTAAATGTTCCCTACCGCATTGTCGAACAGGATACCTACAGTACCGTCACCAGCATCATTCCCGAAGGCAAAACTATGTGTGGTTTGTGTTCGCGTCTGCGTCGGGGTATCCTCTATCGTGTGGCAAAGGAAGAAGGTGCGACTAAAATCGCTTTAGGTCATCATCGCGATGATCTTGTCGAAACCTTGTTCTTAAATATGTTTAATGGCGGAACGCTCAAAGCTATGCCACCCAAACTACTTAGTGATGACGGGGAGAATATTGTTATTCGTCCTCTGGCATATTGCGCCGAAAGAGAAATTATTCGCTATGCCAACGCCCGACAGTTTCCGATAATTCCCTGTAATCTTTGTGGTTCTCAAGAAAACTTACAGCGCGTCAAAATTAAGCAGATGTTGCAGACTTGGGAAAGAGAGACTCCAGGTAAAACAGAGAGCATTTTCCGCAGCATCCAAAATGTAACCCCGTCTCAGTTAGCAGATCCAGAACTATTTGATTTTGCTGGGTTGAACATTAAACATTAAACATTTAGCTTCTTTTACCTTCTCAATCACAAACATGGCGATCGCCTGGCTCGATTGTCTGATTATGCTTTAAATAATCCTTTAGCCATTGACAGCCTAATGACATTAATTCGTCAAGTTCTAAGAGTTTTTGTTTGGTATTTTTAAGTTGCCACAGTACAACAGTATTGTCTTTACTAGTAAATGCCAGATACTTACTGTCGGAACTAAAGCTGACATCCCAAACCCAGTCGTCATAACCATCATACTGGGGAAAAGTATAAAGTAAAGTTCCGTTACTGTCCCAAAGTCTAACTGTTCTATCTAAACTAGCAGTGGCGATGGCTCGACCATCGGGAGCAAAAGTAACGTTTACTACGCGATCGCTATGTCCTGTAAGAGTTTTCAGCTCTTTACCCTGTTGATTCCAAAGTTTAACAGTCTTGTCGTTGCTAGCTGTGGCAATTATCCCCCCTTCGCCCCCCTTGTCAAAGGGGGCGAAAGGGGATCGGACTAAAACTAACGCTATTGACCTCATCTTTATGTCCTTTTAAAGTCGTAAGCAAAGTTCCGTTACTGTTCCATAATTTGGCAGTACCGTTATCGCTAGCAGTAGCAATAGTTTTACCGTCTGGGGAAAAAGTTACGTCTACAATTTTTCTTCGGTGCTGACTAAACCATTTTTGCTTAATCGACCTGTTATCTAAGTCCCAGAGTATAATCATTTTGTCACTGCCAACGCTGACAAATGTTCGATCGATCGGAGAAAAACTGAGGCTATAAACCCTTCCGTTATGCCCTGTTAGAGTTTCGACCAGTTTGCCTTTGCCAGTCCAGAGTTCGATCGTTCCATCCCAACTAGCGGTAGCAATCTTAGAACCATCAGGACTAAAATTGATACTCCAAACCCGATCTTTATGTCCATTAAGGGTTGCTAGTTGTTGACCCTGAAAATTCCAAAGTTTGGCAGTTTTATCTTTACTTGCAGAGGGATCGGGGGTTGGGAGGATCGGACTAAAGTCAACGCTAGTTATTTCATCTTGATGTCCTTTAAAAGTTTTTAAAAGTTGTCCGTCTATATTCCAAAGTTTAACTGTATTGTCTGTACCACCAGAAATAATGGTTTGACCGTCGGGGCTAAAACTAACGCTATCAACCGAACCTTGATGCCCTTCTAAACGGTTGTACTCTTCAATTTTGTCAATAACCTTTTGCAAGGTATTTGACGTTTGTTCTTTTAACTCATCTGGTACGTTAAGTGTCTGCTGTAGCTGTTTTCCTGCTTTGACACTGGCTAATAATGCCTCTAGTTGCCGATTGGGATTTTCATTGAGATGATTTTCCGACATGAGATTAAAGCCTTTGATTTGCTCGATTTTGCGTCGATTGCGAGCTTCTTGAATTAAACCAGTAGCGATCGCCACTCCGACTACAGATGTTCCTAAAATAAAAATAATCGAGTTGCGCCGAATCTTGCGCCTTGCTTGTTGAATCTTACGTTGGGCTTTTTGCTGTGCTTGATGAACGATCTGTGTCGCCCGCACTTGAGCTTGTTGGGTTTTTAACTTAAAAATTTCGGTAGCTTCTCTTTCAGCCTGGAGTTTTTTTAATTCTTGACTTGCTGCTAAGAATTTATAATCTAAATAGCCAAGACTTTTATCTGCTGCCCATGTTAAAGCAGTTGCTAATTGTCGATCTTTTAGCAACCATGATTCATTCTGACTGCTAGCTTGCCATGCTTTTAAAGACTCCGTATAGGGACGTAAGTTAGATAGGGTTTGTTCGACCCAGTAAGAATCGAAAACAGACTGATAAATCTTATTGTAGACTCGCAAACAATTTTCCTGTTTGACAACTAATCCTGATAGTCGCAGTTCCATTTGTTCGAGACTGTTATCTGCCGTTATCTCTGTTCCTCGTAAAATTTCTTGATAGATACTCAGCATCTTAATCGTAAGGTGTTCTTTGCTCAAAAGGCGATTGCGGATTGTTTTAAAATGCTCGTGTTCGTCCTGAAATTCCCAGCGTTCTACTATATTCGTTTGCACTAATTGCTGAAGCTTGGGAGTTGGACTTGCTGTTTGAACGACTAACTGGCACAACTTCTGGGTAAGAAACGGTTGTCCCCCCGTCCAATCGAGAATTTCGGCGATCGCTTTTTCGGGACGATCTAGATCTTTTAAACCTTTAGCTAGAGGTAATTTGGCTGACTCTAATTTAAAACCATCGAGTTCGATAGCATGACCGATATCAGAAAAGGTATTGATTTTATCATCAATTAAATCGAATGGCGTTGCTACTCCCAGCAAACAAAAAGTGAGGCGATTATATTCAGGTTTATCTGGGCATTGGTTATAGCAAGTATAGACAAGTAGAAAATCAACTTCAGCGTCGTGCCGATCTGATTCCCAAACTAATTCAGATTACAAAAGCTTATGCTCAGCAAGAAGAAGAAGTGGTTTCACTTTTAGTAGAATCTCGTCAAACTTATCTACAAACTAATACCCCAGAAGCTAAATTGCAGTCGCTTCAATCTC
This sequence comes from Waterburya sp., assembly GCA_965214815.1. Taxonomy (GTDB): domain Bacteria; phylum Cyanobacteriota; class Cyanobacteriia; order Cyanobacteriales; family Xenococcaceae; genus Waterburya. The sequence continues at coordinate 2,656,112 of CBDCCL010000002.1, read as the reverse complement.
TCAATCGAGCGATCGATAGTTTCTGGAACTATGCAGCTACTAATCCGCAGTTGCGATCGAGTCAACTATACAACAATCTACAGTACGAACTAGTAGGTACTGAAAATCGAATTGCCGTAGAGCGAATGCGTTACAACCAAACAGTCAAAACCCACAATCACAAAATTCAGCAGTTTCCTAATTCTATCGCAGCAGATATATTTGGATTTGAAAAAATGCCTCCGTCTCAACTAAAAGTGATATCTAAACAGCAGAAATAGCTGTATCGATCCGAGAAATTTGTAGATCTAATATTTAAGCGATCGCCACTCGTAATCTTAACTAAATGTTAGGTTACTAACTAAGCAAAAGCGAAGCTGTTAGAGAATGAGGCATTAGCATCGACACCCGATAAGATGGCTACTTCTGTACCAGCGATCGCAATTACCGCATCATCACCATTTTGGGTAATAGTTAGATCCTCAGAACTAACGCCTAAGTTACTAAAGCCAAGTACATCGCTATCAAAGGCAAAATCGGCGATACGAATATAAGTATCAGGTAATTCACAATCTGCAACCCAGAATCGATCCGCAGCTTCGCCACCGACAACATAGTCACCAGTACCTAAAAAGAAAGCATCATCGCCACCATCTCCATAGATGTCATTATCTCCTTCGTCTACGTTTACTGTGTCGTCACCTTCTCCAGCAAAATCGCTAGAAGTTCTATCTTCTGGATTACGCGGATCGAAGGCATTAGGATCGTAGGGAGGTAGGTTAGAAAAAGTATCGGCAAAATCAGCAAGAGAAACATATTTAAAGTTAGTGTTAAAGTTCTGAATCTCTCCATCAGATGGATCGGCAAATACTACAGCAGGTTCGTTACTGCCATCCTGCACGACTAACAAACCTGCGGGGTAATCTTCCCCTAAAGGAACGTTTGTTACATCGATCCCGTCAGTTTCTTCGACATCTTCAACAGCAAAACTACCGAGATAAGAATTACTTCCCGCACGGTCATAAATTGCAAAGGTATTGTTACCCTGACTGGATGCAACTAAATAACCGTTACCATCTTCACCATAATAAATAGTCAAACCTTCCACATCCCGAACCAGTGAAGGTGTTTCTCCTGTAAATTGGGTAATATCGCTGGGCAAAGTATCGATAATTTCGGTGGCGATAATATCCGTTGCAGTAGCAGTAGGATGAAAATTATCCCAGTAGAAAAATTCTTCGGGATTACCAGAAGCAGAAAGATTAGTTGGATCGAGAACTGCATCTGTCGTATTAGTTAAACCAAAATCAGCAGGATTATTTTGAATCTCCGTAGCAATACTATTTATGTCTGGTTCGATAATGGTTACGTCCAACTCAGAGGCGATTGCATCTAGTTCGGTATCGAGTAACTGATTAAATTCATCTGTAGCATTATTAAGAATAACAGTTGCTTCAGGCTGTTCATTAAATAAAGGAATTTCGCCCAAGGTCGGTAAATTCGGTACGACAAAAGTTTGCGCTCCCGCTTCGGCTAACTCGGTAATATCGCTGGTAATATTGCCGACAATCTCTTCTGATGTGGGTAAAGCTTCACCCCCTAACAGCGGATCGATAAAGTCATTTCCGCCACCGTAAACGTAAAATAAATCGGTTTCTGTAGGAGTCTGGCTAGATAAGTAAAGGTCAACCTGCTGTCCGATATTAGGAACTTCAAATGTTGCTGGAAGATTTTCTACTAAACCAAACTCAGAAGTACCCTCGCCTGTTTGCGCCCCCCCGGAAGCATAGTTGCTACCACCCGTACCCGAAGGTTCACTCTCAGGAAGCTCTAACTCAGAAGAGATCGCATCTACCAGCAAATCTCCATTACTAAAACGCCCCGAACCATAAGGAGGAGAAGGAGGAATTAAGCCTCCAGTAGCATTAAATACGTTACCCGTGTCCGATAAACTATCGCCAAATACTATCAGGTTGCTGTAGGGAACTTGGGATAAATCTGTATTTTCAGTAACGGTATCGACTAGGATGGGTTCGGCATCGTCATTTGATTCGACGTTATATTTCCAAATGCCAAAATCTTCTTGTGCTACATAAAGCTCACCCGTTTCGCGATCGACTACCATCCCTTCTACCTGATAGTCGGCGGAATCTTCACCTTCGGGTACGGGTACTTCAAAAGTACGTACTATATTAGCATTAACTATTGGTTCATCAGCAGCACCAAAAGTAGCAGAAAATTCTAACTGGGCGATTTGATTACCCTCTGCTTGGGAAACGAAGACGTAAGATTTACCATCAACGGGACTATTATAAGTAGCTAAACCATAAGCCGTAGCTTCTCCATCATCTACACCAAAAATCGATTCGGGAAATTCAAATCCTTCGCCCCATTTGGTTAATTGTTTGGTTTCTGGATCGATCGCGAAGAATGCAACAGTGTCGTTGGCGCGATCTGAAACAACAGCAAAATCAATTGTCTGTGAACTCCCTACAAGCTGTCCAAAGTATTCGACATTATAAGCAATATCGACATTGTTGTAACGGATATTCTCAGGGATATTGTTTGAAGATGGAAAAGGGCTATTGTCATCAACATTATTTCCAGGCGTAATACTCTGAATCTCTTCTCCTGCTAAGTTGTAAACCCGCAAGCCACCATCTTTAAAGGTAGCGATAACTAAACTATCTTCAGGATTATCTGGGTTTATATAAATTGCCGGATCGTCAGCGTCGGGTGCATTGTCTAGATCGGGGTTTTCAGGATCTTCAAAGCGTATTTCGTCGGGAGTTTCGGTTACGGGAGAAATAGTAGGGATAGTTTCCATATCGATCGCAAAAGCTAAAAACTGGGTTTGTTGGATATCATTAAAGTTATTATCTACCATCGGGTAAAGTTGTCACCTCGCTAAACTCGACATCCCCCCGATCCAAACTACTATCACCCAGATCGATAAGCCTAACGGCATAGTAACGAGCATCATTAATCGTACTGCGATCGTAAGCGAGTCCCGAAATTCCGCCTACTTTCTCTTCAAAAGTAAACCCCGTCTCAAAACCTACTTCACCGATAAAATTGAGATTGGTTACGGTGTTGCGATTGTTATTTGTCTCTTCCATGTCGGCTTCAGGTAATTGAACATCTGCAAATACTATACGACGATTCGATGCAGGAAAACTGCTCTTGCTGCAAATCTGGATCGGATTCGCACCTATCAAATGTTATTCGCTTCGCGAATATAGCAATCGTAAAATTATTTGTGAGAAGATTTTTTTTGATAAACCACGGAGGCAGGTCGAACACGGAGTCAAGATAAGAGAGGGTTTCTTATAAATTATTCGGCGTTGCTATATGTTAATTAGCTATTATAGTTGCAATTATCTTTAGTTTTTTATATAGCATTACGCATTCACTAACGCCAGAAAAACGTTATCTATTCCTCTAGTCGTAGATGAAAAATAAACCTGATGATAGATGGAAGGTTGAGGGAATGATTATCTAAAATTAAAGCATTATACGAAACTTATTAAGCAATAAAAATACTATGAACACTTTGCCTGGGAAGCCGATTTCCTTTTGGCTAGATTCTACTGCCAAAACTTCTTTTCCTAAGATGGAAAGCGTTACCGTAGATGTAGCGATCGTCGGTGCGGGTATTACAGGAATCACCGCAGCGTACCTATTAAAAAAAGCAGGCAAAACTGTAGCATTAGTAGAAGCACAGCAAGTAGCAGCTAGTGCGAGTGGACATACTACAGCAAAAGTTACTTCTTTGCATCAGCTTATTTATGCAGATTTAATCGATCGCCACGGGGAAGATAAAGCCAGGCTTTATGGTGAATCGAATCAGGCAGCAGTTGAGTTTGTCGCCTCCACTGTAGAACAAGAGGGAATAGACTGTGACTTTCAGCGCAACGAAACCTATAGCTTTGCTGAAAGTAAAGACAATCTCGATAAGATTCAGAAAGAATACGACGCAGCAGTCAAGCTAGGTTTACCCGCACAGTTTGTTACCCAAACTACTCTTCCTTTTGAAATTGCAGGCGCGCTTAAGTTTACTAACCAAGCAGAGTTTCACGTCCGCAAGTATCTTTTACATTTAGTTAATACTATACCTGGTGACGGTAGCTATGTATTTGAAGATAGCCGAGTTCAAACAGTAGAAGAAGGAACACCCTGCAAAGTATTTGCTAATGACACTACGCTTCAGGCTACTGATGTCTTGTTAACTACCCATATTCCCATCGTGGATACGGGGTTATTTTTTGCTAAAACTTATCCACAACGTTCTTATATTATTGGGGCAAAAATCAACGAAGAAAAAGCCCCTGAAGGGATGTATATCGGTGTAGGGAAAAACTATCATTCTATCCGTACCACACCCGCAGAAGACGGCGGTTTATTGTTATTAGTTGGTGGTGGTGGTCATAAGGTAGGTAGTAAAACCAGTACGGAAGAATCCTACGCAGAATTAGACCGCTATCTCCATTCTCACTTTGGCATCGACAAAGTAGACTATTGTTGGTCGAGTCAAGACTACAAGTCTTTTGACAGACTTCCCTATATTGGTAAGCTAACTCCCGTTAATGACCATGTTTACGTTTCCACAGGCTACAGCCTCTGGGGAATGAGTACGGGAACTATGGCGGGAATGCTATTAGCTGATTTAATCCAGGGTAAGTCGAATCCTTGGGCGGATCTGTACGATTCTTTGCGGGCTACTCCTTTTGTTACCCAAGAATCAATTAAGAACAATTTAGATGTCGGAATGCACTGGGTAGGCGACAGGTTAAAAGGTATTCAAAACTGGTCTGCCGATGATGTCGAACCAGGAGAAGGTAAAATCATTACTATGGGAGGCGAAAAAGTCGGGGTATATAAAGACGAAACGGGTAAAGTTACCGCCGTTAATGCTACCTGTCCTCATCTAGCCTGTATCGTCAAATGGAATAGTGCTGAAAAAAGTTGGGATTGTCCCTGTCACGGTGGACGCTTTACCTGTGAAGGTAAGGTAATTCAAGGTCCTGCTGTCAAAGATTTAGAACGGAAAACAGTATAAACGTAAGGATAAGCAATCGGGAAAACAATAGATCCTCCGCCCTCATAATTCATAATTTATCATTTAAGGGCGAAGCCCCAATTTCTGTCTTTAGATTGAAGCCAAAGTTACCAAATTATCAAAATATAGTTTTATAGCTATTACGATCGCCCTTTACCTTTATCCAAAACTATTATGGAACAAGTTGATTCAATAGGTACTGTTACCGCAACTACCACCGAAGAGATTATTAATAGTCCTTTGGTAATTAGAAATTTGCAAAAGCATTCTTTAAAAGATGTTTTAGCCGATTACAGCGGTCGGGCCAAACTCAAAGAAAACAATTTAATCGAACAGGCTGCCGATGCTGTTGGTTTGACACCGAATATTCAGGTGGAAAAAACCGTAACCATAGATCGCCCTGCGGGTGAATTATATAGTTACTGGCGCAAGTTAACCAACTTACCCAACTTTATGGGACACCTCAAATCGGTAACTAATAAAAATGACGAGGGTACGGTAACTCACTGGGTAGCCAACGCACCTTTAGATCTCGATATTGAATGGGATGCTGAGATAATTAAAGACGAACCAGACCATTTGATCGTCTGGAATGCTTTAGAAAATGCCGATATCGATAACTGCGGTTTCGTGCGGTTTCAACCAGCTACAGGCAATCGCGGTACTCAGGTCAAGGTAGTTTTAGAATACCAGCCACCAGGGGGCGCGTTAACTAATGCGATCGCTAAATTGTTTGGTGAATCACCCAAAGAACAGATCGGCGATGAGTTAAATCGTTTTAAACAGTTGATGGAAACAGGTGAAATTGCCACTACAGACGGGCAACCAAAAGGGTCTTAATCGATCTATTTACTTCTATTATCGATTGAGGCGATCTGTTAGAAATTGGCAATTAAGATCGGCGAACTCGGCTAATAGCTATTCAATTACATCAGGAGAAATAAAATTTATGTTCGATCGTAACGTTGTTCGTTGTTTGCGTAATCTTACTCTAGCTTTGGTACTGACTATAGGATTATTGCTAACTAACCTAAGCCCCAGCGGATCTGCACTAGCAGCAGACAACTATAGTGCATCTACAGATACCTATCAAGAAACTCGCAATCCTAACCGAGTTAATACTACCCGCGAAGAACTAGCTAAAAGTGAATTAGACAAGCCTGACGATGAAGCAAAGGGTCAATCTATATACGAACAGGTAATAGATCGAACCAATCAGCAGCGAGATACTTCCATTCCAGGAACTTCAAATAAGAAAACTAGAAGTGAACCATAATTGGCGTATCATTAAAAATTACTGTCGATCGCATACTTGCGCGATCGATGTTTAATCTATTTCAATTTATTTTCTTTAATCAAGAGGTAACGATGTTCTCACTTTTTAAAATCAATTTGCGTCGCACTATCACCGTTTTTGCTTCGGTTATTCTATTTTTTAGCGTTGTCTTTGGTACTTCTAATGCAATGTCTTCGACTAGCTCCGCAATCGCAGCAGAAGCCATTACTAGTGACGTAACTAATCTTAATACCACTGATGTAGTTAGCGATGCCGAATACGAAGCCGATAAAGTAAGTCGTCAGCGCGAACAGGCAATGCGTTCACAGATGGCAACTCCAGACCAAGAGAATGAAGGTATTGTCGATAAGTTAAATTTGGATGAAGCCTTACCCCGCAGTACCAAAAAATTTGGCGAACAGCTTAAAGGAGACGAACCAATCGATAACGAGACACGCCCTTAATTAATACTAAAATATTACGTTTATAAGTGTAGGTGTTAGGTAACTATAGCGTTTCTCGTATTGGTGAAATACATTCTGGCAACGGAACGGGTAACAGCAACCGTACCGCATAATGCTTGAAAACGCTATATTAAGATAGATATTTAATACTTTTGCACTGATTAAGTCTAATAAAGTAAGAACAGAAGTAGTAACTATATTGAATTGCAAACTGACTTATGTTTGATTACATACAATATAGAGCAACCTTCTGTTTTTTTATTATTTTGTAAAACATATTTACTTCAATATATAAGTATGTAGGTAGAATAATTTATCGAACCTAAAAAGCTAATCTTTGTCCTACACCCTATACCCTGCCCTCACTATTTTATAGTTAATTACACCCACCTACTTATATCTTTACAATTGGGCAAGTTTTTTGAATATTTTAATCATTTTCTGGTATTTGGTAAATTGAGAAACATTTTATATTTGCCAACCAATATTTTTAATAAATAAACTCATCGAGTCAATTAGATTAGATCGACACATATAACTTTTGATTGATGAATAAACTCAAAAAACTATTAAGAATAAAGTGTAGTAGTTAGAACTGAAATTATGAATAGATATAGACGTTCGGTAGGTTTATTTTACAGTCGCGATGAAGCAGAAAAAGCTTTACGCGCCCTCAAAGATGACGGTTTTGATATGAACCGAGTTAACGTCATTGCCAAAAATGCAGACGAAGTAACTCAATCGGCAGGAGTAGATACTGCTTATGACGAAGGTAACAATGCAGCAGAAGGTGCTGGTGCTGGTGCGACATCAGGAGCAGTATTAGGCGGTATTGGTGGTTTATTATTAGGTTTAGGAACATTAGCTATACCTGGCGTTGGTCCAATTATTGTTGCGGGTGAAGCAGCATCTACTATTGCTTCAACTCTAGCTGGTGCGGGTATTGGTGCAGCAGCAGGTGGTATTATAGGTGGCTTAGTTGGCTTAGGTATCCCCGAAGACAAAGCCAAAATTTATAGCGATCGCGTATCGAGCGGTAGTTATTTAATAATGGTAAACGGTACGGATGACGATATTAGCCGTGCAGAAAGAATTTTACAAGACAACGGTATTGAAGAGTATGGCGTATACGATGCCAACGATATCGATGACGATATATATAACCGCACTTCTAGTTTAAAACCAGTAGATAGCACTATGGGTGGTGTAAATCGTTCTGGTGTTGTCGAACCCAATACTACAGGTAAAGTAATGGGTACTCGTACTGATGCTGTCGAACCTATTGCCACAAACGACCGCAGCGTCACTTCTACAACTGATGACGTAATTGTAGTCGAACCACGAGACAATGTGTAAAATTGTCCCGCAAGCTCGACCGTCTTATTTTTAGTTGATATAGCCTGAATAAGCGCAACTAGAAATATAGATAAATATAGCAGCAGTCTGGTTTTATTAGACAAAAATAAGATAAAACTTAGTATTGCTGCTTGTTTAAATAGTTAGCGTTTTTAAAGCGATCGACCTTTGATTTAGGTAGATAAATTTTCTCCACTACAGAAAGAATAGTCGCTCCTAACCTTGAGTTATCGATCGCCAATTTATAACTAATTGCAAACACAATAAAAAAATATGAAAGCTGTCTGTTGGCATGGCGCGCAGGATGTTAGAGTCGAAACCGTACCAGATCCTAAGATTCTTAACCCTCGTGATGCCATTATCAAAATAACTTCCACTGCTATATGCGGTTCGGATCTGCATCTTTATGAAGGCAATATTCCCACTATGGAGTCGGGGGATATTTTGGGTCATGAATTTATGGGGGAAGTAGTCGAAACAGGTAAGGAAGTAAAGAACTTAAAAAAAGGCGATCGCGTTGTCGTTCCCTTTACTATCTCCTGTGGTGGCTGTTTCTTCTGTAACAAGGATTTGTGGTCGCTGTGTGATAACTCCAATCCTAATACCTGGATGGCAGAAAAATTCTACGGACATTCTCCCTCTGGTATCTATGGCTATTCCCATTTATTAGGGGGATATGCTGGTGGACAAGCAGAATATGCTCGTATCCCCTACGCCGATGTCGGTCCGATTAAAGTACCTGATGGTTTGGAAGACGATAAGGTTTTATTTCTTACAGATATTTTTCCGACTGGCTATATGGCAGCAGAAAACGCCGATATTGAAGAAGGAGATACCGTAGCAGTTTGGGGATGCGGGCCCGTAGGTCAGTTTGCTATCCGCAGTGCCTATATGTTGGGGGCTGCTAGAGTAATTGCGATCGATCGCTTTCCCGAACGGTTAAAAATGGCAAAGGAACAGGGCAAAGCTGAAGTAATTAACTACGAAAAAGTTGACGCTGGTGAAGCCTTAAAAGAAATGACGGGAGGCAGAGGGCCAGATCGCTGTATCGACGCAGTAGGAATGGAAGCCCACGGTACAGACGCAATGGCAGCCTACGACCAGGTAAAGCAGGGATTAAAGCTAGAAACAGGCAAGCCTACGGTGTTAAGACAAGCTATAGTCGCCTGTCGTAAAGGTGGGACGGTTTCTGTTCCAGGAGTATACGGGGGCTTTGTCGATAAAGTACCGTTAGGAGCGATCGTTAACAAAGGTCTAACTTTGCGTTCTGGACAGACTCACGTTCAGAAATATCTTCAGCCATTATTAGAACGCATCCAGCAGGGGGAAATCGATCCTTCCTACGTTATTTCTCACCGTATGAGTATCGACGATGCACCCAAAGGCTACAAAATGTTCCGTAACAAAGAAGATAACTGTACCAAAGTAGTCCTCAAGCCATAGATAGAAAAAGACGTAAAAGGTGCAGTTGCCATATCTTATAGAAATGCAGTTGCACTCCTAAACATCAACGCTATCAAATTGAATATAGTATATACCTCCAAAGACTGAGGATATATCTAACTGTTAGGCGAGATATCTCTTAAAGCAATTTGCCAATCTAAGAGTAAGAGCAAATAAATTTAAATAATGAGAGGATCGAAATGGGAATCAAGGATATGTTTGATGGGATTCAACGCGATCTAAAACGAAGAGTTAATGGCGATCGCGACTATGACCAACGCCGTTACCGGGATGACGATGACGACGACGACAGACGTAGTTACCGCGATCGCGACTATGACCAACGCCGTTACCGCCGACGTGACAACGATGATGACGACGACAGACGTAGTTACCGCGATCGCGACTATGATGACGACGACAGACGTAGCTACCGCGATGACGATGATGACGATGACAGACGTAGCTACCGCCGACGTGACGACGATGACGACGATGACGACGACGACGACGACGACTAAAAGCCTGGAAAAAATTTATTCGGGCGTTATTTCAACGCTAGTCTAATCGTTAACGCTATTAACTTAATAGACCGTAATTAAATTTAAAAACATATTATCTACTGTCTTGGCAAAAATTACTTTAATTTTCGCATCGATACTAAATATATGTTTTCTATCCTCTTTAGTTTGGCAAGAGCAGCATTAATTGTTCTTCTTACCAAACTTGGGACGGACGGCTGAAATACCAGATACAAGCTCTGGCATCGCGTCCTCAGGATAGGAGTCTGGACAACAACGTTTCCTGCCCAAGTCGAAGATCTTTACAATCTCACAAGAATTATATGTTTTATCACAAAAAAAGGCTACAGTATTTCACCAAGCCTGAACGACCCGATCCAATCCTAGCTAAAAAAATGCAGGAATTAGTCGGTGGTCCTTTTGGCGAAATGACTGTTATGATGCAGTATTTTTTCCAAGGCTGGAACTGTCGTGGCCCTGCCAAATATAAAGACATGATGCTCGATATTGCTACCGAAGAAATCGGGCATATAGAAATGTTGGCAACTACTATGGCTTACCTATTAGACAATGCTCCTCTCGAACAGAAAGAGGAAGCAGTCAAAGACCCTATTATGCAGGGCGTTATGGGTGGCATGAAAGCCGAAGATATTATTATGGCAAGCATGAACCCCCAACACGCTACCGTTACTGGCGGTGGTGCGCTACCTGCCGATAGTGTGGGATATCCCTGGAATGGTCGTTATGTAATTGCTTCGGGCAACTTAATGGCTGATTTCTTTTCCAACGTTCAGGCAGAAGCCCAAGGACGCTTGCAGGCAGTCAGAATTTATGAAATGGCAACCGATCCTGGAGTGAAAGATACTCTAGCATACATGATTGCACGCGATACCATGCACCAGAATCAATGGTTAGCAGCAATTGAAGAACTGAAAGCAGACGGCTTAGAAGATTTACCTATTCCTAGCTCTTTCCCTCAAGAACAAGAAAAACAACACGCTTCTTATCAATTCTGGAATCTATCTGAAGGAACAGAAAGTAAGGAAGGACGTTGGGCGAAGGGAAGAGCACCCGATGGTAAAGGTGAATTTGAATATCTAGAAAATCCCCAAGGTGAATCGGAAATGCCCGATCCTCCAGCACCCGATCCTCGTCTACACAGTACAGGGAAGTAGTAATCAGTTAACAGTTAACAGCGATCGCTGTTGACTCTAACATCAATTCAACATTAAACAAATTACAAATAAACACAACAGAGGTATAAATTATGCAACGTAACTGTGCATTAGCATTAGGAGTTATTTTTCTACTTTTAGGTATAGCAGGCTTTATTCCTGGCTTGACCACTCTCCCCGCCGAAAGCTTCAATACTGGTGGTGTTGGCTTGGACGCTGATAGCTTTTACGCCAAAGGGTTTGGCTATGTGTTTAGTGCATTTCCCACTAATTTGATGCACAACCTAGTTCACATATTGGTTGGGGTATTAGGTATTGTCTCAGCCAGTACTGGAAACGCCAAACTTTACAACCGAGGTTTCGCGATCGCCTACATTGGAATTGCCCTCATGGGTCTAATACCAGTAGCTAAGACTACTTTTGGTATTATGCCGATCTTTGGTAACAACGTTTGGCTAAACGCATTAAGCGGTGTAATTGCTGGTTATTACGGCTTCTTGGGTAAAGATAATACATCTCAAGATCTTGCTGCTTAAATAAATAGAGCGATCGCACTACGTTATAGGGCGTTGCATCACAAAGGGATGGTTTAGGGTGACTTGGGGACTTGGGGAATAATTAGTCTTTGGTTTTGTTAAATCATCCCATAACTGTGCAATGCCCATTATAGTTTTGACAAATGCGATCGCTTTTAATTATTTTTAACTCTTTAGAGGGAAGCCTTAATTCAATCTCAGTCGAGACAATTGGATTAGGTTCAATTATTTAATTAGGAGAAGGGATATTATTAGTCAACTCTTACCCGAAGCAGCTTCAATTAAATCCCTCGATGCGATCATTGAAGAGGCGCGCCGAATTGCCAAGTTTGCTTTCTCTAATGCAGATTTCTTAGACAAACAGGGGATCTTTCCTGTTGAAGAATTTCGACAAATTGCAGCAGCAGGCTTGTTAACTGCGCCTTTGAGTCGCGATCTTGGTGGATTAGGTCTGGGTTTTGAAACTGGACATACTGAAGAATTGTTGATGCTACTCAAAGAAATAGGACGGGGTAATTTAGTTGTCGGTCGCATCTACGAAGGTCACGTCAACGCTTTACAGTTAATTCAAACCTTTGGTACGTCAGAGCAAATAAAAGCTTATGCTACCGATGCCAAACGTAACACAATATTTGGAGTTTGGAACGCCGAAGCCCAAGACGGAGTAAAAATTATTCCTCACGGTGATAAATATCGCTTGGAGGGGAGCAAAACTTTTTGTACGGGCTGTGGATATGTAGAACGTCCTTTCGTTAACGGCAAGTTGCCTGATGGCGGTTGGCAAATGTGTATCGTACCGATGGATAAAGTCGAAACAGTAGCAGATCCAGACTGGTGGAAACCAGCGGGTATGAGAGCGACGGTAAGCTATAAGGTAGACTTTACAGGCGTAGAAGTAGAGCAGAATTCTTTGATTGCACAACCTGGAGACTATTTTCGTCAGCCTTGGTTGAGTGGAGGTGTAATTCGCTTTGCTGCGGTACAGCTTGGCGGTGCTGAAGCTTTGTTTGATGCTACTCGTCAATATCTACAGAAATTAAATCGCTGCGATCATCTTCATCAGCAAGAACGTTTGGGGAAAATGGCGATCGCCATTGAAAGCGGTAATCTTTGGCTAAAAGGTGCAGCTAGTTTAGTTGATAGTTACGCTCCCGTATTCGGTGGTTATGCTGACGATAACCAAGAACAAGCCTCTAAACTGGTGGCTTATGCCAATATGGTGCGAACGGCGATCGAACAAATATGTATGGATACGATCCAGTTAAGTCAACGCTCCATCGGTACTCTGGGCTTACTACCACCCGAACCAATGGAAAGAATTATTAGAGATTTAACCCTGTACCTGCGTCAACCAGCCTTCGACATAGCCGTTACCGATGTTGGAAAATATGTTTTATCTCAAACAGAAAGAGCTAATGAACTTTGGTAGTAAGGGCGAATGACCATTCGCTTTTGTATTCCATTACAACGAATTAACCTACTACGATCGCAATGCCAGATCGCTTATCTTCTCCAAGATCTTTTTTTAATACTCCAGAGTCTTTACCAATCTCAGATCTTAAAACTCTAATTGCCGAATCTATCCCTGAATCTATTTTAGTAGTCGCCCCCCATCCCGATGATGAAACTCTCGGCTGTGGTGGGGCGATCGCTTTATTGCGACAATTAAATTTAGATGTAAAAGTATCGATTGTTAGTGATGGTACGCAATCTCATCCAAACTCGATCGCCTATCCTGCTTCTATTTTAAAACAATTACGCGAGGGTGAAAGCTTGGCTGCTTTGGCTATTCTGGGAGTTGCACCCGAAGCGGTTACTTTTTGGGGGATGCCCGATGGTGCAGTGCCGTTCCTGTTGCATCAAGATGGAATGGTGGAAGCTGATGCGGTGACGAGGGGACACGGTGACGGGGAGATAAATAAGAGAATACAAGAATATCGAGCTGCAATCTCTTCTATCTGTCAATACATAAGCGATTTAACACCATCAATAATTTTTTTACCCTGGCGTAAAGATCCTCACCCAGATCACCGTGCGAGTTGGCAACTATTCACTACGGCTTGTAAACGATTGAATTATAAACCACGCATAATCGAATATCCTATATGGGATTGGGATAAAGAACAAAGGCAGGATTTTCCTGACTCGGTGAATGCTTGGCGATTAGATATAAGTCAGGTTATAGAATTAAAACGACAGGCGATCGCACAATATCGTTCTCAAATTAGCGATCTGATCGATGACGATCCTGAAGGTTTCCGCTTGAGTTTTGAAATGATTTCCAATTTTACTCGTCCCTGGGAAATATATTTAGAAGTTAAATCATGAATCAACCCAAAAATACTTTACCGCCTAGTTATTTTGAAGATATGTATCGTCAAGATCCAGATCCTTGGGATTTTGAAACTAGCGAATATGAATCTTTAAAATATCAAACTACAATCGATTCTTTACCGAAGAATAAATATACTAATGCTTTTGAAATAGGTGGTTCGATTGGGGTACTAACTGCTTTATTAGCTCGACGCTGTGATTCATTGCTTTCGATAGATGTTTCTCAGACTGCACAACAAAAAGCGATCGCCCGCTGTCAAGATTTACCCCAGGTACGTTTTAAAATCGCTTCAGTACCTCAAGACTATCCCGATGAAATGTTCGATCTAATTTTGCTGTCGGAAGTTGGCTATTACTTGAGTTGGGACGATCTTAAAAAAACTCAGCAACTAACTCTAGGACACCTTGAGGTAGGAGGACATCTTTTGCTCGTTCACTGGACGCTATATGCTAAAGATTATCCCCTAACTGGAGATGAAGTTCATGATTCTTTTCTACAGCTCGATCGCCTCAAGCACTTAAAGGGGTTGCGGAAGGAGCGGTATCGGCTGGATTTGTTCGAGCGCATCTAAAGATATAGGGTAATCATTATTCTTAACCATACTATTTATATCCGCAATTGCCTGTTGAATAGTTACTTTTTGCCAGCCACGAGCTAACCATTCCCTATCCTGTATCCGTCCGATCTGCTCTACTAGTAAGCCAAAAGTAGCCGATCGCAAGATAGTTTCTTGCAATACTTCGCTAGTGATGCTTAGTTTCTGCGCTAGCAGGGACTCGGCAGGAACTCCTAGTCTATTTTGCCATAAATAACGTAGCCCACGACGCAGATAGAAACGTATTGCCACTAATTCGGCAGGTTCGACTAATATCGACTGGTGTTTTCTGGTCATGGCGTTTAACTGAGTCAGTCGATGTGAAAGCCCCGCTTCGGCTCTGCCTACTGCTCTTGCACTGGTAATTACTCTAACTCTCGGACTATGGCAAAAACGAGCATCTACCCGCATCAAGGCATCATACAGAGCAACATCTTCTGAAGAGCGTAAAGGCGGTAATCCTCCAACAAGAGCGTACATCTGTGCGGTTACAGCTAGACTAGCACCGTAATGATGATGGTGTCGGGGAGAAGATTCACAGTTAGAGGGATCTAAACTAGCCTCTAACTGTGAAACTAAATAGCCATAGCGTTGATAGCGTAAATAATATAACCGAGTAATTTCGTCTAATTGCTCTCTAGATTCACTACAGGTAATAATACGTCCTCCTACAGCATCCGCACCCCGATCTATTTCATCCTTAGTAGCAGCTATCCAGAAGGAAGAAACTTTTGTATCACCATCAGTAGAAGCGATAATTCCAAAGTTACGCCCGATCGTTTTAAATCTCCTGCAAGCCTCATCCATTAATAGCTTGCGTACCCAGCCAATATGAGCGCGATCGCTTTCTATGGTCATTTCCACCAGATGAAGAACTAAATCGGGATGAGTTCGAGCAAAACGTCTTACTACTTCTGCTGAATTGTCCGAACAGTTATTAGCCAAGACAATTATTTCGTAACGACTCTTATCAAACGGTTTACCAGAGAGATCTATTTGATTAGTTAGAGCGGTAAGTGTCGCCGTTATATTTTCTGCTTCATCGCGTACAGGAACAATTACGCAAACTTCGCACTCCGACAGCGGAGGATGTTTAACTAATGCTTTTAAATGGGCATTATGTTCACTTCGCCCTGCTTTTACCGCCGACGGATTTACCGAAGTAATTTGTAACATTAAATTGCTTTAAAGATCTAAATATGTAATGAGATATTTAGATCTTGATTAATTTATATTCTGAAGTTATCTTCACAAAGTCTGAATTTTCAATTTTATATAGGACAGCAATGCTATACAAATAAGCAGATGTTTTATCGACCTTTTTAGTCAACGTATTGCAAGCTAACAGAGCGATCGCCGATTTAAAGTATAATTATATAGGACTTAGTTGCTAATTGTTTTCCTCTTCTTGATTCTTAGTGATTAAATCGGTCAGGGTTTTAATTACGCGATCGCCTTCTAACGGCACAACGTCTTTACCGTGCATCATTTCTTGCAGGATCACAAAATAAATTATTGTACCCATCATTACCCTAACTGTGGCTTCAGGATCTTCTAGCTTTAGTGCAGGATGAGACTTGAAATATTTGGTCAGAATTTCAATTGCGGGTTTGGCTACGCTGTTGACGTAAGCCTTGGCAAGTTCTGGGAAACGCCCCGATTCGCCAATAATAATTCGCATAAAATCGAGAAAAGAGCGATCTCTTTTAGCATTTTCTAGTATTCTAGTCGCCATCGCCGATAGCACTACTTGGGGGTCTTGTTCTAAAGATTGAGGTTGTTCTAAAGTCATCTCCTGCTGAAATTTATCTTTGACTAAATCCTGCATCACTGCATTAAATAGGCTTTCTTTGTCTCCAAAATGACTGTATACAGTAGCTTTAGAAACTTTTGCCGATCTGGCTACCTTATCCATACTGGTGGCAGCATAGCCATTTTTAAGAAACTCTTTCATTGCTCCTTGTAAGATAGCTGCCGTCTTGGCTTCCGATTTTGTCCGTTCGATTCGATCGTTAGTTTTAATCATATTAAATTGAAATAAAGCCTTGCTAAACTCGTTAGTTTAGTTTAACATGATGCGTATATCTAAACTAAACAGTTTAGTCGTATACGAACCCGTTTTAACAACTATGGAATACACAGCGGAAAACAAAATAAGATCTGGCACGCTAATAAAGATACCTGCATTAATTATTGGTTTGACTTTATTAGTCGGCAGTGTGACATATTACCTGACTCGCTCGGATTCTTCGCCTGAAGTAGTTCAGACAATGCCCGAAATCAAAACAGTAACAGCACTAGGGAGATTAGAGCCTAGTGGAGAAATAATTCAGATATCAGTTTCTTCTGGTGCGGAGGGGAATCGCATCGATGAACTATTAGTCAATGAGGGAGATAAAATCGAACGGAGTCAGGTAATTGCAATTTTAGATAGTCGCGATCGCTCTTTAGCAGCTTTAAACCAAGCACGAGAACAGGTAAGAGTAGCCCTGGCAAATTTAGATTTAGTTAAAGCGGGGGCAAAAACAGGAGAAATACAGGCTCAAGAAGCTGCGATCGCGCGCGTTGAAGCAGAAAGAAGTAATGATATTATGGCGCAATCGGCTACAGTATCGCGGATCGAAGCAGAATTAAATAATGCCCAGGTAGAATACCAACGTTACCAACAGCTATATAAAGATGGAGCAATTTCCGCATCCGAAAGAGACAGTAAATATTTAACTCTAGCCACAGCAAAAGAACAGTTAGCAGAAGCCGGGGCCAATCTCAACCGCATCAAATCATCGCAGCAAGAACAATTAGCCGAAGCCAAAGCTACTCTAAACAAAATTGCCGAAGTACGTCCTGTAGATGTTGCTGTAGCAGAAGCCGAGGTAAGACAAGCACGAGCAGCAGTAAAAACCGCACAGGCAGAACTCGATCGCGCTTATATAAAGTCGCCCCAAGCAGGAACGGTAATAAAAATATTAACCCGTCCAGGAGAGGTGGTAAAGAGCGATGAAGGTATCGCCAGAATTGGACAGATCGACCAGATGTATGCAGTGGCAGAAGTCTATGAAAGCGACATCAACAAAGTAAAGATAGGACAGCCCGTAACAGTTACCAGTAGTGCGATCGCCGAAAAACTAACGGGAACAGTCGAACAGATTGGCTTAGAAATAGAAAGACAAAACGTAGTCAACACCGACCCAACAGCCAATATAGATGCCAGAGTAGTCGAAGTCAAAATCAAACTAGACGACGCATCCAGCCAGAAAGTAGCAGGACTGACCAATTTACAGGTAAACACAAGGATTGAACTGTAGGGGCGAATGGCATTCGGCCAGTAAAAAGTAAGAAGTAAAAAGTAAAAAGTAAGAAGTAAAAAGTAAAGAGTAAAGAGTAAAAAGTATTCACACTATTCCCATTAGACAACAACAATCAACAATCAACAATCAACCATTAACCATCAACAAAAATGTTCAAATCATTAAAAGACCGCACCCCCTTGGGTTGGCTACAGCTTAAACACGACAAAATGAAAATGCTGACCGCATTGGCGGGTATTGCCTTTGCAGACATCTTAATGTTTATGCAGTTAGGGTTCAAAGATGCTTTATTTACTACCAATACCCAGTATCCCAGACTAATCGATGGAGATATCGTATTACTAAGTACCCAAGCAACTAATTTCAACGAACTATATACCTTTGCGCGACGGCGACTTTATCAGGCGATGGATGTTCCTGGGGTAGAATCGGCAGAGGCTGTTTATATTGGTTCTCTAAACTGGCGCAATCCCCAAACTAAAGAAAAAACCTCAATGATGGTGATGGGTTTCAATCCAGAAAGACCCGCATTTAACTTACCTGAAGTTAATAGTCAGCTAGATAAGGTCAAAATTCCCGACACGGTGCTATTCGATCGCGCTTCTAGGGGGAAATATGACGAGGTAATTGCTAAAGTAGAACAAGGTAAAACCGTAACTACAGAAAGCGATCGCAATACTGTAACCATTGGTGGTTTGTTTGAAGTTGGTGCATCTTTTGCCGATGATGGAGCATTAATAACCAGCGACTACAACTTTTTACGTTTATTCCCCAAAAAAGAACAGGGAACGGTTAGTTTAGGGATTATAAATCTCGAACCAGGACAAGATCCAGTAGCAGTAAGACAGGCTTTAAATATTTATCTGACTCAAGATGTCGAAGCCTATACTCATGAAGAATATATTAAAAAAGAACTCACCTATATTCAAAACCGTTCTCCTATTGGCTTCGTGTTTACTCTTGGGACAACAATGGGTTTTATTGTCGGTATTGTAATTGTTTATCAGGTTCTCTCCACCGACGTTAACGACCACATGGCAGAATACGCCACGTTTAAGGCGATGGGATATAAAAACTCCTACCTGCTGTTTGTGGTGTTAGAAGAAGCTCTAATTTTATCTCTGGCTGGATTTATTCCCAGTACAGTATTAGCGATGGGACTATATCAATTAACCGCAGCAGCAACCGCCTTACCGATTATTATGCCTGTTACTAGAGCAATTACGGTTCTAACCCTGACCATTGCCATGTGCGGTATTTCAGGTGCGATCGCAACTCGTAAACTACAGTCAGCCGATCCAGCGGATATATTTTAGTTAATGGTTAATGGTTAATGGTTAATGGTTAATGGTTAATGGTTAATGGTTAATGGTTAATAGTTAATGGTTAATGGTTAATGGTTAATGGTTAATGGTTAATGGTTAATGGTTAATGGTTAATGGTTAATGGTTAATGGTTAATGGTTAATGGTTAATGGTTAATGGTTAATGGTTAATGGTTAATGGTTAATGGTTAATGGTTAATAGTTCATTGGAGAATTGTAATCGAATATTATTTATTTTTCTTTCTTACGTAGAGAATTTAGATAAGCATTTAGTTTTGGTGAAAGCTCATCAATAATTGGTTTGATTATATTTACCTGTTCTGTAGTAACTAGTTTTCGATAGCAAGCCAGTCTTAACCAATGTATAGTTTCATACAAAGAGCCTCTGGCAATCTTTACAAAGCGTTGATTATCTTTGCTGTTATAACGACCATTACCTTCTGCTATATTTGCACCTATACTATCGGCAGAACGTACTATTTGTTTGCCTAACGTATCTTTAACAAAATAATTCCAAGTTGCCACAACTTCCCATATTTTATTAGCTAATTTTTCTGCCAATTGATAAACTCGCAAATTTTCAAAGTCTGGTCTATTCATAATGGAATTATCCCTAAAAAACTAGTTTAGTCCTGTGGACTTGCAGACTGGCGGACGCTTCCGCGTCGCAATTAACTATCAACGATTAATATTTATAATTCCCAATTAATCATCAACAATGAACAACCAACTATCAACCATCAACAATCAACCATCAACAATGAACAACCAACCCGTAATCAATATTAAAAACCTAGACCATTCTTTCGGAAAAGGAGAACTCCGAAAACAAGTATTATTTGACATTAACTTAGAAATAAATCGCGGGGAAATAGTATTAATGACGGGTCCTTCTGGTTCGGGTAAAACAACCCTGTTAACCCTAGTTAGTGGCTTAAGATCGCCCCAATCAGGAAGCTGCAAAATCTTAGGAAAAGAACTTTGTGGCGCGAGTAACCCCCAACTGGTACAAGCTAGACGCAACAACGGCTATATCTTTCAGGCACATAACTTACACTACAGCTTAACCGCCAGCCAAAATGTGCAGATGGGTTTGGAGGTACAAGGTAAATATAGTAGAGCCGAAATGCGCGATCGCGCCGTAGCAATGTTAGAGGAAGTGGGTTTAGCCGAACGGGTTGATTACTATCCTGACAAATTATCTGGAGGACAAAAACAAAGAGTTGCGATCGCACGAGCCTTAGTAGCCCGTCCTGCGATCGTCCTAGCCGATGAACCTACAGCAGCCCTAGATAGTAAATCAGGAAGGGATGTGGTCAACATTATGCAAAAGCTTGCTAGAGAACAGGGTAGCACGATTCTTTTAGTTACCCACGACGATCGCATTCTAGATATTGCCGATCGCATTGTGAACATGGAAGACGGCAGGTTGGTTAATAATTCGGTCAAAGAAAAAGAAGCAGCATAGACTCTTGTTCTTTCCTTTCACTTTTTTAGCTATATTTTTTGTAAATTTGTATTCAAGCTAAAAATAAGTTGTAGAAAGGGTTGCGCTCATCACTCCTCCTGCTAAAGAGCAGCTATTTAATATTGTACTTGCCAACACGTACTCATAACGACTATGATTTAATACAAAGAGAGAATTATTTGCATTTAAGCAATTTGAATTCAACAGTAAAAATCTATTGAGGAACAAATAGATGGGTAGATTACAAGGCAAATATGTTTTAATAACGGGAGCATCACAAGGATTAGGTAGACAGCTTGCGTTAGACTATGCCAAAGAAGGTGCAGCAGGTATAGCTATTGTCGCCAGAGGTGAAGCAGCATTAAAAGAAGTTCGCGCTCGCATAGTTCAAGGTACTGGTCAAAACAATGTGGTATTAGCGGTTGCAGCGGATTTAACTCGTCCTGGAGAAGTAGAAAGAGTAATGGAACAGGTGCGATCGCAATTAACAGCATCTCAAACCAAAATATTAACAATTACTGCCGATCTGAGTAAGCCAGAAGATATCGAACGAGTAGTAGCGACAACCCTGAATGAATTTAACGGACGGTTAGACGTTTTAGTTAACAATGCTTCTACTATCGGTGCGTCACCAATGCCATATTTACTAGACTATCCCTTAGAAGACTTTCGTAACGTCATCGAGACTAACTTGATTGCACCCTTTCTGTTAATCAAAAAAGCGTTACCAGCAATGAGTAATAACGGTGGTTCGATTATCAATGTTACTAGCGATGCGGGAATAACGGGTTATCCAGGCTGGGGTGCTTACGGTATTTCTAAATTCGGCATCGAAGGAATGTCGCAAACCTGGGCAGCAGAACTAGAAGGTACTGGTGTTAGACTAAACTGGGTCGATCCTGGCGATATGAATACAGCCATGCACCGCGCAGCCGAACCAGACGCAGATCCGAACCAGTGGGCAAATCCCACCGATGTGACTGAAGTGTTTATCTATTTAGCATCGGATGAATCAAAGCAGGTACAGGGACAAAGATTTGAAGCACAAGCAGTTAAACTAAATAATAATGGTCGAATATTAAATTCTGTCAGATAAAAACTGTCAATCTACACTGATGCAAGTAATATTTACCAAACAGAAAAATCGCCCTTACACAATTATAGTTATACCGACTCTCTATAACAATGCACTCTTCTAAGATTTAACTCTTTTTGCGCCTTTGCGCGGACAATTTAAACTTTTGAGGAAACACGGGGCATACAAGGGCGCGACGCAGGTTCGCGCCACAGCCCCTTCTCAAAAGCCATGTCCTTGCCTTTGCGAGAAAATATTAAATGTAACTTTGAGGAGAAACGGTATTATAATCGGCGATCGCATTTTTTAATTGCTAAGTAAGACTAGCGTTAATCCAAAGCATTAATATCGCGTAAGACATCCTGGACAATTGAGGTTCGTTTGCTCAAATCTGCTTCACCGTTTGGCATATCGATATTAGCTGCAAAAAATACAGCACCATCATCTCGTTCGACCCAGCCAACATACCATCCCACATCATCTTTATTTTCAGGCGTTCCCCAGCCTGTTTTCAAGCGAATTTTGTAATCCGAACCAGCCTCGGTAATCATCATATCTTTGACCAATCTTTGATGTTCGACGGCAAAAGGAAGCTGATTTCGATAGAGTTGTTGTAGAAAGGAAACTTGTTCTAATGCAGATATTTCTAAAGACCCATCAAGCCAAAACTGCTCGACATCTTCTCCTACAACGGCATTACCGTAACCCAAACGGGACAAATAATCTATTTCTTTTTCAGAACCTAGTTCTTTAGCAAATTGTTGATAAAGCCAGACAACCGAGTAGCGCAGAGATAAGGGGAGAGTTTGATTAGAATTCCAGACAGCATCGTATTTTTCTATGCCAACAGATCTTTCTACGCCGTCCCAAGGAAAGACCTGAAACTCGTCTTCTACGATACCTGCATCTAATACAAAAAGAGCGTGTGGGATTTTAAATGTAGAAGCAGGGGTAAACCTAGTAATAGCGCGATCTCGATTATAAACAAAATTACCACCTTCGCCTCGCTCATCAACTATATAAACTGTACCTGTTACATTGCGATCGTTAAAATATTTTTCCCATTCAGTTTCAATTAAATTAGCATATGCTATATCGGTCGTGTCTGTGGCATTGTGCGATCGCTCTTTGTATGTTTCCCATTCAGGACGTTCATTTAAAGAACTTGCCGATGCTGCACTAAACATTGAGAAAACTATGATTAGGCAAATAATATTTTTTTTCACATCCGTCTCCAGCTTTTATTTCTATTTATTTATAAACGAACAACGGAGATAATTTATGTCTGCACCTTTTGTATTTACCCTACCCCAAGAATTAGCAGCCAAAGAACCAGCCGAAAGACGTGGTATTGGTCGCGACGAAGTACGATTGATGGTTATAGATCGCACTCAAAACAATAAGGTTACTCATACGAGATTTAATCATCTCAGTGAGTTTTTATTACCAGGCGATCTATTAGTCTTTAATTCTAGTCGTACTTTACCCGCTTCTCTTAGTTGCCAAGCAAACGGTAATTGTTTGGAGGTTCGTCTGGCGCACAAGATGCCCGATGATTCTTGGTTAGCACTATTACTATGTCAACAAGGTGAACTCTTTAGCTGTGGTTTGCGTAACGGGATGGAGTTAGATTTTGGCTTGGGCTTGACTGCGGTAGTAGAACAAAGAGACTTTCATATTCACCGACTATGGCAAATTCGCTTTAACTATAGGGACACCGAACTAATAGACTTGTTCTATCGCTTAGGACAACCCGTTCGCTATAGCTATGTTTCTGCGCCTTGGGATCTAGACTACTACCAAACCGTCTATGCAGTCGAACCAGGTTCTGCTGAAATGCCCTCTGCCGGGCGGGCTTTTACCTGGAAGCTGTTGTTTGATTTGAAGCGTAAAGGAATCGAGACGACTAACATCGTGCTGCATACGGGCTTATCTTCGTACATGGATGATGAACTTGATGCACAGCATCCCGCATCACAAGAAGAGTATTTTATTAGCGAGGATGCAGCACAGAAAATCAATCGCGCTAGAAGCAAAGGCAGAAGAGTAATTGCGGTAGGAACTACGGTAGTTAGGGCTTTAGAATCGGTAGCGAGAGGAGAGATAACGGCACAGCATGGCTATACGCGCTTGCACATTAACGCGGATCGTCAGCTAAAAGCGGTAGATGGTTTATTAACGGGAATGCACGAACCAGAAGCCAGTCACTTAGATTTATTAACGGCGTTTCTTCCTGCGGTTGAGATTCAATCTGCTTACAGCGAAGCAGTAGCCAAACAATACCTCTGGCACGAGTTTGGCGATCTAAATTTGATTATCTAATTGATGTAAACTGTGTTGACTCAATAAGATTAAAATATAGGTTGGGCGATCGCAATTACAACCCAACCTAGCTACAATTACTAGCCAAAAGTTTTGCCGTTCCAGCCCCACATATAGCCTTTAGCGTCGGCAAATTCGATATAAATGCGATCTACGGGAACGTCTAAGCGATCGCTAATTTGGCTACAAAAATCTTGACTCATGGATTTTGTTTGGTCAGAACTCATGCTGCCAACGCTTTTAATTTCTACATAGCAAACGGGGTCGAACGTACCGCCAAAGGTCATCGGCACGTCAGCTTCAAAGGCAGTCATGACGTAAAATTCTGGTTTTCCTATTTGTTTGGCTAAACTCGCCGATAAATCGGTTAACAAGCTTTTAACTGCTGAGTCTTCGGGTTTGGAGACAGATGATTGAACTTTAATTAAAGGCATAATTATTTCTTAACTTCGATCTAGATTTTAATCTGGTTATATCTACTAATATATGGTTTTGGCGCATAGATACATCACTCGATAATTTGGTTTTAATCATGAACACGATCGATACTACAGATTGGAAAAAGCTGCAAAATGGTTCTGACATTCGGGGTGTTGCACTCGAAGGTGTTCGGGGCGAAGCGGTTAACCTGACTCCTGAAGTGGTAAAAACTTTAGGCAATGCTTTTGTTCAATGGCGATCGCAAAATACGGGTAAATCTACCACCGACTTAACTATTGCCATCGGTAGAGACAGTCGTTTATCTGGAGAAACTCTAACTGAGGCGGTAATTGAAGGGATTGCGATCGCTGGTTGTCGGGTCTATAACTTTGATATTGCTTCGACTCCCGCTATGTTCATGTGTACTGTAACAGAAGGCTTTAACTGTGATGGGGCGATTATGCTAACTGCTAGTCATTTACCTTTTAACCGCAATGGCTTAAAGTTTTTTACTCCTCAAGGTGGTTTGGGTAAGCCCGATATTACAGAGATTTTAGATATTGCAGAAGCAGGAAATTTAATTACTAATTCAGATAAAGGGGAGGTTAGCAGTCGCGACTTTATAAGTATTTATGCAGCTAAATTAGTCGAAACTATTCGCCAAGGGGTAAATCATCCCGACAATTTCGATCGCCCGTTGACTGGCTTAAAAATCATTGTAGATGCTGGTAATGGTGCGGGAGGTTTTTATGTAGATAAAGTCCTCAAGCCTTTAGGTGCGGATACTACGGGTAGTCAATTTCTCGAACCTGACGGGATGTTCCCTAACCATATTCCCAACCCCGAAAACAAATCCGCGATGGAATCTATTTGCAATGCGGTAGTAAACAACAACGCCGATTTTGGTATTATCTTCGATACCGATGTCGATCGCTTTGCAGCCGTAGATCCTCAGGGAAACGAACTCAATCGTAATCGGGCGATCGCCTTAATTTCCGCTATAGTTTTACAAGAACATCCAGGTTCTACTGTAGTTACCGATTCGATTACTTCTGAAGGCTTGACTGAATTTATCGAGCAGAATTTAGGTGGTAAACATCATCGTTTTAAACGTGGCTATAAAAACGTGATTAATGAATCGATACGGCTAAACAACTCTGGAGTAGAATCCTGGCTGGCGATCGAAACTTCTGGACACGGCGCGATGAAGGAAAATTATTTTCTCGACGACGGGGCGTATTTAGCAACTAAATTATTAATTGAATTAGCTAAAACTAAATTGCAAGGAAAACCATTAACGGATCTAATTAGCGAACTAAAAGAACCAGTAGAAAGTGAAGAGTTTCGTTTAAAAATTAAGGCTGAAGACTTTAAAACCTACGGTAATAGCGTCATCGATCGCCTGAAAGAATTTGCTGATTCTCGATCGGGTTGGGAGATTGTACCGAATAACTATGAAGGGGTCAGAATATCTTGTAAATCTCCTACAGAAGATGGTTGGTTTCTGCTGCGCTTATCCCTCCACGATCCAGTTATTCCATTAAATATCGAGTCTAATGTAAGTCAAGGGGTAAATGCGATCGCTACTCGGTTATTAGAGTTTTTACCTCAGTTTGAATTTTTAGATCTCTCGCCCTTGATACAATTTACTAGTCAATCGTAGAATGTATCGTCAACACTATTTACCTGGCTACAATATGGTTATTCTATTGCAACTTATATATAGCCAGGGTTGAGTTATCTAAAGCAGACCTAAGCAATTACCAATTATTAGACCAACGCTAACTCCTGCTGTGGCATTTAATAAAATTGGCAGAAAACTCCAATCGTTATGATTTTGAGGACGTGAAATAGTTTGATATTTGTTAGTGGTAATCATGTTATTTATTTATTCAACATGACTACATCTTAATTATGCCTGTCTTTAAATCATGCGATCGCGATCGACATTTAGCTGTGCGCTTGACTCTTTAGTTTAGCCGAATTGTCTACTAAGCTTTTGGCAAAACCATCAAATCTTTGAGATAATTTCTCATCCTTTACTTTTCCCTCTGAATCAAAAGCCTGCCACGCCTGTCCGACGGCAATTTGTTCGGGAATTACCCAACCATGAACCCATCGAACGATAATTCTTAAATCGTTAAGAGCATTACTGTTTGATTGTCCTCCTAAAACGCTAATCAATCCTGCTACTTTGCCTGATAAATGCTCGAAGCTCATTAAATCCAGGGCATTTTTGAGTACGCCACTAACGCTACCATGATATTCGGGAGTTGCCAAAATTAAACCATCGGCAGCTTTTACCTTGTCTCGCAATACTTCTACGTCGGGATAATCTGGATATTCGCTACCGCCATCACAAAAAGGTAGCGTCATCTCTCTTAGATCTAATATTTCTACTTCTGCACCCAAGTCTTTGACTCGGTTTATGGCTTGCTGCATTGCTAAGGCACTATACGCATCAGTACGAAGACTACCGATAATTCCAACTACTTTAACCATTTTTTTTACAACTCATACTCATTACGACTACATATAAGCTAACAGATTTTTTTGATAGTTGACAACTTATACTAAATCCGATTGACATAAGTTATTTATTTGGATTGTCTTAGGGACTTGGGGACTTGGGGACGCTTGAGAACCTTCGGTTTTACCGATAACTTATCTCCCTATGTTCGATGTCGAACTGAAGCGGTATGCTCTGGCAAGAGAAAATTAAACTAAATTACTTTGATTGAAGGGTTATTCAATTGATTATGGCTGCTCGACGACTTCTACTTATTGATGACAACGGAGATAACAGAATGTCGATCGCGTTTGCCCTAGAAAGTAAAACAGACTGGAAAGTTTTAACAGCAACTAATAGCATAGAGGGCATTAATAAAGCAGAAACCGAACGACCCGACGTTATTCTTTTAGATTTGGTGATGCCAGATTTAGACGGATTAACCGTCTGTGAAGTTTTAAGGTCTAATTTATTCACCTGTACGATACCCGTGATTTTTATCACCGCTATGGTTGAAGCTAAGGTACTTGCTCGATTGGAAGCTACTTTGGCAGCAGGAATAATTACTAAACCTTTTGATATTACTAACTTAGATACTCAAATAGCAAAAATGTGTAAATGGGAAATAAATAGCTATTTAGGTTCAAATTAAAGCCAAAAATAGCATTTATAAGAGTTTTTAAGCTCGTTTCTTTTTTAACCTCTTCTTTTATAGCAATAAAGCTATACTAATACTGTTAAATTCTATAAAAATAATTAGCGACATAGGAATTTAAACCCAGTTTTCCTTTTTGTGCCGTTAGCTTTTTTAGCAGCAGCACAATACAAAGGTAATTACTATGTCGCAAGATCATTCTCGCTCCGCTAATCGTCTTCTTTCCTCATTGCCCCAGGCTGAATACGAACGTTTAGAGCCTTACTTAATCTCTGTTTCTATTCCTCTGAAAACAGTTCTCTACGAAGCTTCAGAAAAGATTGAAACCGTTTATTTCCCCAATACTTCCTTAATTTCTTCGGTTAATACTTTAGAAAATGGCGCGACTACTGAAGTTAGTTTGGTTGGCGGTACGGGAATGATTGGTCTTCCAGCTATTTTGGGCAGTGGTGTGAGCAATAACCGCGCCATAGTTCAGGTAGAAGATAGTGCGATCAAGATATCGGCTGAGATTCTCAAACGGGAGTTCAAGCGAGGAGGAGAACTGCAAAATATTTTACATTGCTATACCGAAACCAGACTAAATGAGATTACTCAATTAGCTGTATGTAATGCTCATCATACAATTGAAGAGCGACTCGCTCGTTGGCTACTAATAACTAGCGATTTAATTCAATCTGATACTCTACCTTTAACTCAAGAATTTTTGGGTAGTATGCTAGGAGTTCGTCGCTCAGGAGTTACCTTAGCAGCACAACTTTTACAACGAGTAGAAATAATTAATTACCGTCGGGGCCGAATAAAGATTTTAAACAGACAAGCGTTAGAAGATGTAAGCTGTGAATGCTATCAGCTATTCCACGATCACTTCTATCGGCAATAACTAAATATAGCCTTTTTCATTTAAATGAGGTACGTTCGGGAGTATTGGTTTTTGTTGATTGTTAATTGTTGATTGTTAATTGTTGATTGTTAATTGTTGATAGTTGATAGTTGCCCTAAAGGAATCGCTGGAGCGATTCGCCGTTGCTCCGCAACGTCGGCGGACTCCAGTCCGCGCTTCGCATAACTGTTGACTGTTGACTGTTGACTGTTGACTGTTATCACCATTTAATCTGCGATCGCTCGCCAGCAACCTGACGGTAAACAGAAACCGTTTGCTTGGCTAGTTTATTCCAGCTAAATTTTTCGGCTAAGGACTTATAGGCGTTGTTAACTAAATACTCTGAATACTTCGGATTTTGCAGCACTTCCAAAATTCCCCAGGTTAGAGAATTGGGGTCGTTAGCCAAAGTAACAATACCTGTATACTCGTGCTGCACTACCTCTGGCAGCCCTCCCGTATCAGATACTACGACAGGAACACGAGCAGCAAAGCTTTCTAATGCCACAATGCCAAAAGGTTCGTACAAACTGGGAAAGACAGCACAGTCGGCAATAGTTTGAAACTTGTCTAAATCCGCATCGGACATAAAGCCAGTAAAGTAACATTGTTCCCAAATGCCCAAATTTTTAGCTAAATGTTGGAGACGATTGGTGTTTCCGCCACCAATAATAACCAATTTAACCTGACCTTCTCCTAAAGCTTCAATTACTTTTGGTATAGCCCTAATTAAGACAGAAACACCCTTTTCATAGGTCATACGTCCTACGTAGTAAATAATTTTTTCCTTGTCATTGGCAAAGCGACGGCGAAATTTAGTGCGATTAAACTCATCGCTATGATGTTTCTTTTCGGGGCGAATGCCGTTGTAAATTACGTCAATTTTATCGGCCGGAGTTTGAAAAACACGCTGAATCTCTTCGTACATATATTGACTGCAAACAATTATTCTCCAGGCTTCGTGAGCGAGAAGCTTTTCTTTGCCGTTAATATATTCTTGTCTGGAGTTGTGTATGCCGTTATAGCGACCGTATTCGGTAGCGTGAATCGTTGCCACAATCGGCAGTTTGAAGGTGTTCTTGAGTGCGATCGCAGAATCTCCTACCAGCCAATCGTGAGCATGAATTAAATCGAAGTCACCGTGTTTTTTAAGTAGTTCACCACCAAGACGACCCATACTCTCGTTCATGTTAGCAATCCAATGAAAAAAATCATTGCCATGACCTACAGCGCAGCGATAAAGATGGATTCCTTCTACTATTTCATACTTGGGAGCAGAACCAAATTCAACAGTGATTAAATGAACTTCGTACCCCAGTCTGACTACTTCTGGGTACAGTTCCGCTACATGGCGGGCAATTCCGCCAACTATACGGGGGGGGAATTCCCAAGCAAGTGCTAAAATCTTCATGTTTTTGATTCCTCACGCGATCGCCTTAAAAGTAGCAACAACTCTATCTAAATCGTATTTAACAAGCTATAAGCTATAAGCTATAAGCCTGATTTAACTCTTCCACTATGTAAGTAAAGCGATTAGCCAAGAAGCTAAGAAGCTAAGAAGTTCTTTTAGATGTTAGTTTTAAATATCTCAATTGAATTAAAAATTCAATCGTAATTGTCATTTGCTTATGATACACGAGATTAATCGCTCTACTTGCTTGATTGTTGCTAAAGATAACTAACGTTACGGCAATTTTCTTAGACTAGCTTATAGTTTTAGCCTTTGTTAGCAATAGGGCGATCGCCATTTGAGTTTCAAGTATTACACCAGACAATTATTGAGTTGAATTCGGTTAAAACTCTGCAAGTTAAACGATTAAAGGATAAACTTACCAAAGCGATCGACCTTCTTCAATCAACAATCAACAATCAACAATCAACAATCAACAATCAACAATCAACAATCAACAATCAACAACGGAGTCTCAAATATATCCGTTACCTACATTACATTTAATTAGTCAAACGAACCAGATTTTATGTCAATTTCACAACCTGTTTCTAAGCCATTATTCACGTTCGGGCAGCTATGGAATATGAATTTAGGCTTTTTGGGCATTCAGTTTGGCTGGGGGCTACAAATGGCAAATATGAGTGCTATTTTCGAGCATTTAGGCGCAGATGCCGATCGCCTGCCAATTCTCTGGCTGGCTGCTCCCCTAACAGGCTTGTTAGTTCAGCCCATCGTCGGTAATTTAAGCGACTATACCTGGAATTTTTTGGGTAGAAGACGACCTTATTTTTTGGCGGGAGCGATTTTAGCATTTATTGCTTTAATTTTTATGCCTCGCTCCTCAAATCTCTGGATGGCAGCAGGACTACTATGGATCTTAGACACCAGTGCCAACGTCAGTATGGTCCCGTTTCGAGCTTTTGTCGGGGATTTGTTACCGAAAGAGCAGCGTACTAAAGGTTTTGCCATGCAAAGCATTATGCTGGGTTTGGGTGCTGTATCTGCTTCGACTTTACCCTGGATACTCAATAATCTTTTCCACGTTAGCAATGCCAGTAATGAAGTACGTAAGATCCCTCTGACGGTGGAAGTATCGTTTTATGTGGGAGGGATATTATTTTTAAGTACTGTATTGTGGACAATCGTGACTACTCCCGAATCTCCACCCTCGAACTTAGATAAGTTCGAGCAGTTAAAAGCCGATCGCGGAGGTGTTGTTAGTAGTTTTAGAGAATCTTGGCAAATCCTCAGTCAGATGCCAAAAGCAATGCAGCAGTTAGCTAAAGTACAGTTTTTTACCTGGTTGGGTATATTTTGTTTTTTCCTTTATTTTCCCCCTGCGGTGGCGCGTAATATTTTTGGGGCGACTAGCCAGAGTTCAATTCTTTACAGTGACGGTATTGAGTGGGCGGGAATCTGCTTCGCTGTTTATAATGCTGTTTGCATTGGCTTTTCTTTTGTCTTACCTCGCCTGGCAAAATACCTGGGTCGCCCGATGACTCATAGTTTGTGTCTGCTTTGTGGAGGAATAAGCTTAGTTTCTCTCTTAACTATTAACAATCAATATGTTTTACTTTTAGCAATGATTGGCTTGGGTGTAGCCTGGTCTAGCGCGCTAATCATGCCCTATGCCATGTTGAGCGGTTCGATTCCACCCCAACGTCGGGGAGTCTATCAGGGAGTATTTAACTTTTTCATAGTACTACCAGAGATCGTGGCATCTTTGGGTATGGGATGGATTATGCAGCATCTGCTTCACGAAGATCGTCTGCTGGCTGTAGTAATGGGAGGAGTCTGTTTGATAATTGCTGCTGGTTTAACTTTACTGGTTCAATCTACTCCCGTAGATAATTTGACGGCGGAGGCTAAAGACGAGATGCCGTCCTCTCTAGAAAAAATTCAAGTAGGTGAGCAGTCATGATTAATCAAATCGGTCAAATCGGTCGCCTACCGCAACTTCTGCTGTTGGCGGTTACGGTCTTAACCTACAACGTTATGGCAATGGCGATCGCAAATTCTCTGTTTGTCAGTCATGTAGGGGCGGGAGAATTACCGATCGCCTTTATTTTAATCGGCTTATGTTCTCTACCGATTTATGCTTTGTTTTCACAAATTGCCGACCGCTATACTCGTACCCAGATGTTCCGCTATGTCTTATTGGGATCGATTATTTTGATGCCAGCACTAAGACAGTTAATTAATTTAGATCTGACCTGGGTTTATTATGTGCTGCTGATCGTAATTTTCTTTCAGTGGGATTTTAATAATAATCTGCTCTACCCTGGACTACTGACGGACTATTTCACCACTATCGAATACAAAAAATATGCGCCCTATATCGGCATCGCTCAAGCAGTCGGCACTTTAGTGGGGGGAGGTGTAACTATTGCTCTATCTCACTACTTCCCCAGTCGAGAATTGCTGTGGAGTCTGCCTTTATTTATGGCGATCGCCTTCGGACAATTAATCTACCTAGAAAGTTCTCAACGTCGTCTACAAACCGCACCAGAATCTAACCTCAGTATCAAGGAATCTTTAAAAACTTTACCGAGTTTGAGCAAGCGTTATCCGTTAATTCTGTTTCTGGCTACCAGCACCTTTTTATTGGTAATTATTTATATTAGTTCGGAATTTCTCTGGTTCAATATTTACGGTCAAAAGTTCGATGAATCCCAGCTTACAGGATTCTTGGGACTGATGCGGATGATCATTTCTTTGGTTCAGGTAGTATTTCTCTACGGTATTACCCGCCCTCTACTCAAGTGGGTAGGAGTGGCACGACTCAACGCTCTTTATCCCGTAACGACTCTAATTAGTCTGGGAGGATTATTGTTAAACTTTAACCTCCCCGCAGCTATTGGTTTACATATCAACGGCGACGCACTGTATAAATCGATCAATCTTCCCGTACACCAGCTAAACTACAATGGTATACCCCATCAGTATGTAGGACGTATTCGAGCTTTAAGCGATGGTTTAATTTATTCAATAGGACTGACTCTTGCTGGGGTAGTGTTGTGGCTGTGCCATCTATATCTAAGTTTGGTACAAATTACCTGGCTGGCGATCGCCCTGACGGTACTGCTGCTGCTAGTACGTATCCCAATGGGTAAGTTTTATACTCAGAGTTTAGAAGAAATGATCCGCAGCGACAGCATTAATCTAGATGATTTTGCAGATCGAACTCAGTTACCAGCAGAATCGAGTAAGGTGATTCGAGAATTAATCACCGATGGCGATCGCTATACCCAGATTAAAGGCTTGGAGTTAGCAGCTATCGGCAATCCCAGTCAGTTTTTTGATGAAATTAAGGCTTTATTGCCCGATGCAGACAACTCGATGCGTCAGGAAATATATAAGCTATTTAACCATAGTGATGAGGCAACCTTAGAACAGTTTGCCAGTTTGTTAAGCGACCCTAACCCTGTGGTACGGGGGACTGCTTTAGGAGTTTTAATCGTTAACCAGTATGAATTTGAGCCATCGAGACTAGAAATAATTACCGAACATAATGAAGAGGTAAAAGCACTCTTGTTGGTGGCTGCATTCCAAACTACTGAATCGGAATTAGGCTCAAATATCGCCGAGCAATTTTGGCAGCTAAAATTAACCGACAGTACGATTAAAGCGATCGCTTCAGTAGTGCGCTACAGTCAGAATCCCGAATTTATTACTCTAATCGAATATTTACTTTCCCAAGCCAATTCAGAGGCTAAACAGGAAGCCTTAGAAGCTCTAGCTAGTCTCGCCTCACAGGGCGATCTTAATCTGGCTAAAATTGCTGCGGATGAAATAAAGGACGACGATCCAGCGGTAAGGGTTAGCGCGTTTAAACTGTTAGAAATTACCCGTTGCGAACAAATGTTAGATCGAGTTACTTTGGGACTAGACGATCGCCATGCTCATGTGCGTCAACAGGTAGCTAATACCCTATCGGCATATGGTAAATCTGGATTAGCCCTAGCCAGAGAACATTTAGCATCAGATCGCCCCGACGTAGTTAATACTGCGATCGCTGCCATTGCCAAAGTTAGAAGCAAGCAGGCAAACGAAATTCTTTTCAAACACCTAACCCCAGAATATCAACATTTCGCCCTTACCCGTAAGTGGCAGCAAAACATACCACGGCAAGATCCAAGCTGGCTTTTGTTAGCAGTGGCGATCGAAGATTATCAACAGCGATTATTACAAAAGGTGCTGTATATCCTCTCTTGTCTGGGATATTCCCGCACGGTTAACTTAGTACAGCGTATTCTGGCAACTGGCGATCGCCGAGAGTTAGCTAATGCAGTAGAAGTCTTAGCTTCCATCGAACACCGTCGTTTTGTTCAACCCCTGATGCCTTTATTAGAACAAGCGGTATCCGAACCAACTGTAACTAAAATAGAGGCTACACCCGGGTGGCTCAAAAACAAAGGCTATAAAATACTGCTGGCTGCTTTAGATAGTAGCGATCGCTGGATCAAGACTGGAGCATCAGTAGCTTTAGCGGTTGTTCCTACTGCCCTACTAAAAGACCCCGATCCGATCGTACAATCAGTAGCACGTGAAATCCTTCCTAATCAGCTTACTCTCAGCAGTTCTATGAATCGACTACTTCTATTACGCAATCTACCTTTATTTAAAAATCTTTCCCTAGACGAACTATTTGGGATCGATCGAGCTTTAGAACAAAGACAAGTATTGGCAGGAGAAACCATCTATACCGAAGGTAGTTGGGGCTGGCATCTCTATATTATCGCCGAAGGTAAAATACAGATTATCAAAGAACTAGACGGCGAACGTGAGGAAATCAAACGCCTAACCACAGGGGCATATTTTGGGGAGATTGCCTTATTCGATGAAGCACCTCGTTGGGATGGCGCGATCGCTTTAGAAGATTCGGTATTACTATGTCTGGAGAAGAAACGCTTTATCAGTTTAATTTCCCAACGCCCTCATATTATTTTAGAAATCTGCCGTTTCTTGAGTAAGAGACTACGGGAAACCGACAAATATATGTCTGCAAAAAAGAGGCAGCAAGTTTCATCAGGTGATGATTACAGCCGTACAAAGTTAGATTAGGATACATAAGTTATCGGTTCGTAGGTAGTAGGGGCGAACGGCCGTTCGCCCGTACAATAGTTAGGTAGCTTATATAACAAACTTGTCTGAATAAAGATAGGGTTGAAAATTTATGAATATTTCATTAATAGTTTGGATATTACCTAAGATGGCGATCGCATCATTCGTAGTATGATATTTCAAGCTGAGAAGCTGGGGTAATTTTTGGCGATCGAGTTCGCCAACTCCCTCTTGAATATATTGATTGAGTACAAAGTCTAAAAATTCTTGTTGTTTGCCCGTGTATTTAGAAAAGATCAGCTCTTTGTGTTCGATCGCTCGTTCTTGGCGGGTCAGAGGTTTTGTCGCATAGGCGATGTAGATAAGTACGTCAAAAAGATCGCTTTGTTCGGTATTGGTAATTTTGGCGATCGCCTTTAGCTGTTCGTTACCATAGCCGAGTTCTGCCAGTCCCGTGAGTAAAGATTTGCGAGTATCGGGACGACTCCAGAGGGTGCGTAATTCCGCTTCATCCTTGAAGAGTTCGGGTAGATCTCCAAAAAGCTGCCGTATAAATTCTTCGGCAGAAATAGGTTTTCCCGAACCATTCCAGAAGGTAGTTTTTTGAACGTGTTCGAGTTCTCTTTCTTTACCATCAGATAGCCTAATTTTAATTTTGTTAGGCTTCTTTATAGAATCTACAGTGTAGGGGTTAGCTGCTTTCTCTTTGACTTTTAAAGATGATTTGCCCACGGGAGGGGGTTCTGGTGCGATAGGTTCGCCGTCCCATTCTGGATCGTTAAAGTTCTCGTGGGCTTTGACAAAATCGTAGATGGTGAAATAGTCTTTGCGATCGAATAGACGAGTCCCGCGACCAATAATTTGCTTAAATTCAATCATCGATTTGACGGGACGCATTAGCACGATATTTCTTACGTTTCTGGCATCAACTCCCGTAGAAAGTTTGCGGGATGTGGTGAGGATAGTGGGAATTGTCTTTTCGTTATCTTGAAAGGTTTTAAGCTGAGTTTCTCCAATTTTGCCATCATTCGCTGTAACTCTAACGCAGTAATTTGGATCGCTACTAATTGCCATTTGATTTATTAGATCGCGCACTGCTAGAGCATGGTCTTGGGTGGCGCAGAAAACGAGAGTTTTTTCATTTTGGTCGATGGCTGACATGAAAATCTTGACTCGATGCTGTTCCCGTTCCTCAATCTCTATAATGCGGTTAAAGTCAGTTTCAGTGTAAACCTGCTCGTCGTCTATATCTCCTTCTAGTAGATCGTCGTCGGGGTCATATTGATACTCATCCAGGGTGGTAGTAAATTCAATGACCTTGAAGGGGGTTAAGTAACCTTCGTTGATACCTTCTTTTAAAGAATAGGTGTAGAGGGGTTCGCCAAAGTATTTATAGGTATCTCCATTTACATCCCGCTTGGGTGTGGCTGTTAATCCGAGTTGAACGGCGGGGGCAAAGTATTCTAGAATTTTACGCCAGGTACTTTCGTCGTTTGCTCCTCCTCGGTGACATTCATCGATAATTACAAAATCGAAGAAATCGGGGGGATAATCATAAAAGTTGGCTGTAGATTCATCCCCTTTTTTAGTCATAAAGGTTTGAAAGATAGTAAAAAAGAGACTACCGTTTTTCGGGACTTTACCTTGCTTTTTAATTTCTTTGGGTTCGATCCGAATTAGGGCATCGTCGGGAAATGCCGTAAATGCGGTAAAGGCTTGGCTGGCAAGAATGTTGCGGTCTGCCAAAAAAAGAATTTTCGGTCGGTGGGTGGGTTCGCCACTAAGATTCCATTTACTCTGAAACAGTTTCCATGCCAGTTGAAAAGCAATAAAGGTTTTTCCCGTCCCCGTTGCCATCGTCAGTAACATCCGTTTTTTACCCTGACTAATCGCTTCTAGGACAGCCTCGATCGCATTGTGTTGGTAGTAACGAGCTTCCCACGTACCGCCTTTATCTTCAAAAGGAATAGCTGCAAAGCGGTCGCGCCAATCATTCTGACTAGGGTAGGTAGCTGCCCAGAGTTCGTCGGGAGTAGGATAGCGATCGATATACTCTTCTTTCCCTGTCAGCATATCGACTTGATAGATCTTGTCTCCATTGGTGCAGAGGGCAAAGCGCGTTTGTAAGCGTTCGGCATAATCCTTGGCTTGCCCCAGTCCTTCGGTGGGGTAAGCATCGCGTTTTTTTGCTTCTAAGGCTGCAAGTTTATGGTTGTGATAAACCAAGACATAATCGCATTGCTTTGACTTTTCCCTTTGCCCAGCACCCAACAACCGACCAGGGGCTATTACTTCGCGACGGACACGGCTTTTAGCTACAACTCCCCAGCCTGCTGCTTTGAGGGCGGGGTCAATTAGTTCGGCTCTAGTTTCAGCTTCATTCATAATCTTATTCCCCCCTTTATAAGGGGGGCTTGGGGGGATCGGACAACCTTAGCAAGGGGGGCTAGGGGGGATCGAATTAACTACGTTTCTGTCTGTAATATTAGTATTCCCATTATTGAAGTTCTGATTCTGGTAAGGGTTTAAAAAATGCGTCACCGAGACTGCCTTCTAGTAATTCAGGGGTACGAGGTTGCTCTGTTCGTAGATCTGGGTGAGTTTGACTTCGGGAATTTCGTTTAGTTCGTCGATAATTTTTTGAATAATCATTATTTTTTAACCTAATAATCTTTAAAGTTTTTTATAAATTTCATCATCATTCCGCTTTCCCATTAATATGTCGGACATTTTGACTATTTTGCATATCTTATCAATCTTTTCGATCCCCCCAACCCCCCTTTCTAAGGGGGGCTTTTTGGTAAGTATTTTTGAATCGTGCTGTAAACTCCTTCAAAATTGCTGATAATTTGCTCATTAGTAAATCGCACTACTTTTAAACCGTAACCCTCTAAAACTTCAGTTCTTTTGCGATCGTATTCTCGCGCTTCTGGGGTAAAGTGGCTATCTCCATCTACTTCGATAACTAATTTTAATTTAGGGCAATAGAAATCAACAATGTAGTGATGAATTGGGCGTTGACGGTGGACTCTATGGGGAAATGTTCGTAGATATTCGTACCATAGCTTCTTTTCTGCTACAGTCATGTTTTTTCGCAATTCTTTTGCCCTTGGGACGAGTTCGGGATTATAGGGTAGATGATTCTGGCTATGGCGTATCATATTCAAAGTCCCCCTTAGCAAGGGGGATTTAGGGGGATCTAATAGGTTTTTCAGTTATAACAGATCCCCCCCAGCCCCCCTTATAAAGGGGGGAGTTTTCCAGTAAAGGCTTTTTGTAATATTGATTGTTTTAGTTCTGCAAGGGCTTCTAGTTTGCGTTGATAAATTTTTTCTAGTCTAATAACTTCTTTTGATGTGTCATCTAGCTTTTTTATAATTTCTATCTGGTCATTTAGAGACATCTTAGGAACAATGAATTTACGAAGTGACCTCAAGCCAACAGTTTTTTGTGCTGTCCCAGTGGCACATTTATCAGCTTGTTTTTTTACTTTCTCAGATAGTAAAAGATAATACAAAAATCTCGATTTTGTTTCTTTGCTGGGTCGAATTAATCCTATATGTCTTTGAAAACAAAATTTCTTTTCATCATTAACAATAACGGGTATGCCATATGAGCCTGTGACGGTATACAAAATATCACCCTGTAAAGGTCTTCTATGTTCTTTAAGCTTATTAAAATAACCAGGCGAAACTTTAAATGTATCTGAAAAATCAATCGTTCTATTTTGTTTGTCTATATTAGAAATTGTAATAAATGGAATGCCTTCAGATGCTTTTGGTGGTGGTTGATGATCTCCATCTGTAATTGCAACGCAGAGGTCAGATAAAGTGACCCATTGAGTATTTTTAGAATTGTTAAAAACCTTATTTAAGTAGCTGTCAAAGAGTTCACGAGCATTCGCTAAATTCTTTTTTGTATTGGCTTCGGCGCGATCTATTCCCTCAAACGCCTCATCTAATATCTCTACAATTCTTCTTTGTTCTGCGATCGGCGGAACTGCCATGAATACATTAGCCAGTAAATCTTTTTTAACTAAGCTGGGTAGTGTTGTACCTTTGTCATGCTTAGTAAAATCATATCCTAGACAAAAATAGTACAGAAATTTACTGTCTAGATATTTAGAAGGAGATAAACCAAATGCTGTATCAACGTTCCAAAATTTTTCTTCAACATAAATAGGTTTATTAATTGTTCCTTTGCGACCAATTATTGTTGTTCCCTCATTACAGATAAAATCGTCAGCATATCCCATAATTCCGCCACTGCCATAAATAGGATATTTACCATCTTGATTTTTAACCTGCTTTTGACTCCGACCACTTTTAATTTCTAAAACAGACTTCCACTGTTGTAATTTCCATGACATTAAATCATTCCTCCGATCGCTTTTAAAACCACAACACTTTCATAACTTCAACTGATACTCCTGCAATAAATAATCCCCAGCCTTGAAATTTAACTTGGAAAACGATCCCCCTAAATCCCCCTTGTAAAGGAGGACTTTGATTCTCCCCCCTTATCTAAGGGGGGCTGGGGGGGATCTAACAACTGCGCGATCGCCTTTAAAATTCCAGCACTTTCCTTATCCAGTTCGGCAATCTCTTGTAAAATCTCTTCTGGTTCGCGTAACGGGTCATCTTCTGGCGCATTAGGATTTTTAACCGACAGATCGAAAGACTCTGCATCTACCTTATCTAAATCCAAAAACCAAGAGCGTTCCGACTCTTTAAAACTAGCCTGAAACTCGACAAACTCTTTGAGGTCGTTATCATTGAGAGGATTAGTTTTCCCTAAACTCCGCCCTGGATCTAGCTGATAAAACCAAATCTTTTCTGTCGGCGCACCCTTAATAAAAAATAGCACCACCGTTTTTACTCCAGCCCCCAGGAATGTACCCCCAGGACAGTCTAAAACCGTATGGAGATTGCAAGTAGAGGTAAGTTCTTTACGTAATTCGCGAGAAGCATTATCCGCATTAGAGAGGAAAGTATTTTTAATCACAATTGCGGATCTTCCCCCAGCCTTGAGACTCTTAATAAAGTGCTGTAAAAATAGAAAAGCCGTTTCCCCAGTACTAATCGTAAAATTCTCTCGAATTTCTTTGCGTTCTTTGCCTCCAAAGGGCGGATTAGCCAGAATCACATCATAGCGATCTTTTTCTCGAATTCCCTGAATGTCCTCTGTCAGAGTATTGGTCTGAATAATATTTGGAGTCTCAATCCCATGTAAAATCATATTCATGATACCGATAATATAAGCCAAGCCCTTCTTTTCTTTGCCATAGAAAGTCTTAGTTTGCAGGTTGGTTAACTCGGTAGTACTCAACTGTGGGTTATTTTGGCGTAAATACTCATAAGCCTCACACAAGAAACCCGCCGAACCACAAGCGGAATCATAAATAGTTTCTCCAAGCTGGGGTTTAATTACCCGAATCATGGCTCGAATTAGAGGACGTGGCGTGTAATATTCTCCACCATTACGCCCCGCATTGCCCATATTCTTAATCCGAGTCTCGTACAAGTCCGACAGCTCGTGTTTCTGCTGTTGGGTTTGGAACTGAAGCCCGTCAATACTTTCTAGGACTTCCCGCAGGTTGTAACCACTCTGAAATTTATTAGATAATCCCGAAAAGATCTCCCCAATCTTTGCCCCAAAGGTATTGTTGGCTGCATTACCTTTAAAATCTTTTAAATAAGGAAAAAGCTTTTCTCTGACAAACTCAATCAAATCATCTCCTACGGGAGCAGATTTAATTAATTCTCCCGAATCATCCTTGGGATACGCCCAACTAGACCATCGATATTGCTTTTCTAGTAGTGGCTCGTAAGTTTCCCCAGTTAATAACGCTGTATTTTCCCGCTCAATCTCTAGATCGTCGAGATACTTGAGAAAAAGAATCCAGGAAATCTGTTCTGCATAATCTAGCTCCGTAGCACAGCCTGCTTCTTTTCGTAGGACATCATCAATATTTTTGAACTTCTGCTCGAACATAAAAATCGTTAACTGATTATTAAATCTTTAAAAAACACTCTATCAACTTTCAACTATTCAAAGAACTTTTACGAACTAGTAAGACAGTTAATAATTCGGACAAGAAGTCTATTGTTTTGTCGGCGATTTTAAGAGTATGCGTCTTTCAGCCCGTGCGATCGCTCTATAGGTTCGGTTGACTGCATCGGGTTCGACGGAAATGGTTGTAATTCCCCATTGAATTAGCAGATCGATTAGACTGGGATATTCTACTGGTGCTTGACCACATATACTACATTCAATTCCGCCCTCGTTGGCAGTTTTAATTAAATTGGCGATCGCCTTATGCACGGCGGGATGATTAGCGTTTAAACCGCGATCGCTAAACTGAGCTTGTTCTCGATCTACACCCAAAAGCAGTTGAGTCAGATCGTTAGTTCCAATGGCAATTCCTCGAACGCCAGCGCGGATATATTCGGGCAATAAGAAAATAGTGGCGGGAACTTCAGCCATAATCCAAACCTGGAAAGAACTTCGAGTAGTCAAGCCAGCGTTTTCTATACGGCGATAGCAAAACTTGAATTCTTCAACGCTACGAACAAAAGGTAAGATTAAATTGAGATTATGATGACCTTCTGCGGTAATAATAGCTAATGCCTGTAGTTCGAGGTCAAATAGAGTCGGATCGCTTATATAGTCATAAGTTCCTCTAGTACCTAAAACGGAATTGATTTTAGCATAGCGATCGACAGAGCGATAAAACACGGGTCGAGGAGCAAACGCTGTAGTAAACTGACGTAGAGAATTAGTTAGAGTGGTGATAAACTGTTGTTGAAAAGATTCTTGCCACCAGGCAAATGTACGATCGCTTAATAAATCTGCCAGCATTAATTCTGAACGCAATAATCCTACTCCGTCTACCTGAAGGCTACTAGCTGAGGCAATACTTTCTAGTTGAGAAAGATTTACCATTAGTTTGGTAGCAACTGGATAGGTAGGTAAACGATGCCGACCGCTAGCTCCGCAATCGCTCTTGGGTTCGAGTAATTCTAGTTGCGCGGTTGCTGGATATACGTTGCCACTATCTCCATCGAGTAAAACTCGATCGCCAGTCTGAAGAACTTTAGTTGCATCAGAGGCATTTACTATGGCGGGAATGTGTAATTCTCTAGCGATTATTGCTCCGTGACTGGTTTTACCGCCCGTTTCGGTAATAATTCCCCCCGCCTGCTTAATTAAAGCAAGATGTTGGGGAGCGATCGCTTTGGTAACTAAAATCGCTCCTTGAGGAATAGGATCGTAGTGAGTATCGACTACTACTACTACCTCTGCCTGTAGATTACCAGGAGAAACAGCCAGACCGTATAACAATGGCGCAATCGATGCAGGAATCGAAGCTGGCTTCTTAGCTGTAGTGGCAGTAGTTGAATAATTACTAAATCGAGTTAAATAGAACTGGGGTTGCGAAGTATCTTTAATTGCCGTCCAGGCTATGTATTTAACTGGCTGTTGCTCGATAACGTCTTGAATTAACTCAAACAAAAGAGCGATTGCATCCTCGTCCAAGACATAGGTTGAGGCTAATGCTTCGTCGGGAGTATAGGCTTCTAAACAGTCTGTAGATGATATAGTTAAGTCGGTTCTCGGTCGATAGGCATAGTTTTTTAGACCTAAATGCTGCGTTACATCTCCCGTATGGCGGTCTAAATCGTATCTGTCTGGTTCTACGTCCCCAGCCATCAAACTCGCTTCCAAACCCCAATTAGCTTCAATCTCGATCCGATCGAGATCGATTTTTACCGTACCTGAAGCGTAGACGTTTATTAAAGGTCTGATTAGTATAGCTATATCTATGTGGTTACTATTTTCGCCCAACTTTTGCCAATAAAATAGACTGCTGGCGGTAAATAGTTCTGACCACACCAATTTAATTGCCTCGACTAAAGCTTGGGGAGTTGCCGTACAGGTATGCGATCGCCATAAGCTACTAATTCGATCCGATACACCAGGGGTTGTAATAAAAGGTTCTAAGCTCAAGTAGGGGGAATTTAACTCTCGTGCAGCCGAGAATATTTCGGTTTGCCAGGCTAGGGGAAACAAAAAACCCTCGATAACCTGACGACTGTGGCGTGCAGTTGACTGTAGAGTTTGATAATCATTAACGTCTAATTGTAGAGAATTTTTAATTAATGGCTCGTCTAAGTTGTTTAAAAACTCTCGTAATAAGTTATTGCCCAAAACAAATCCTGGAAAAACTGGGCATTCATCTTGAAGTAACTGGCTGAGAATAAAAAGCTTATCCCCAACCAAAGACTGTTCCGAATCTTGAATCTGTGAAAGCCAATAAATATAGTCCACTGCTTTAATTAACAGCAACTAATTCTTTAGCTGAAGTTTTGGCTAAAAATTCGTCACTCAATTTCATAAATGCTTTCGAGCCTCCAGAGTTAGGCATAGCTATAGATACAGGAGTAAACAAGTCAACTGCTTTTGCTACGTTCACATCCATCGGAATTGACTGATCGAACAACTGTTCGGGAACAAAGTCATCTTGAACCCTTTTCATCACCTGTTTATAGTACCTGCCCATTAATCCGC
This sequence comes from Waterburya sp., assembly GCA_965214815.1. Taxonomy (GTDB): domain Bacteria; phylum Cyanobacteriota; class Cyanobacteriia; order Cyanobacteriales; family Xenococcaceae; genus Waterburya. The sequence goes on along the minus strand of CBDCCL010000002.1, from coordinate 2,612,321 downwards.
CAGCAGACAAAATAAATACAATTCCCAGTAAATTTACATTTACAGGCTGAGTATTGATATGGCTTTTTTTCAATTTAGCAATTCTTCTTTCTAATAGCTGAATCCCAACCAGAGAAAGAGGTTCGGGACGAGCTGGTAATAGGTAAAAATTGCTAGCAGCAATACCGCTTCGAGTTAACAAATTGTATCCAGGAGCGCAGTCTAAAATAATAAAGTCATATCGATCCATTACTGGTTCGAGAATTCGCTGGATGAGAACTCGCTCAAAATCATCCCATACTTTTTGAAATTCTTGCTCGTTATTTTCGACGGCTCGTTGATGGAGCATTTCCGAGACTTGATACTCATCATAAAGTTCGATATCTCCTGGGAGCAACTCCAAACCTTCTATATCACAAATATTTGGCACGATAATGTCGTCAATGTTCAACTTACTCCAGGGATTTGGATTAATAACATTATCTAAAAGATAGCTTAATGTATGCTTTTTCTTCCGCAATCTGGCAAAATCATGGGGTGAAATTAAACTTAGAGTCGCGCTGATCTGCGAATCTAAATCTAAAACTAAGACGCGCTTGTTGTGTCTTTTAGCTAAACAGGTAGCTAGATTAACAGTTAGAGTAGTTTTACCTACTCCACCTTTCATATTAACAGTGCTGATAATAGTTCCCATGTCTGAAATTTGTAATTGTTCTTGTTAACGTTAGTGCGTCTACCTAGATTGTGGCAACGTCAAATCGTAACTTTTTCTAAAGCTTTTATAAATGACGAAAAACGAGGAAGTATTATAGCAATATGTACTTATATTAGGACATTTATTACCTATTACCTATTACCTATTACCTATTACCTATTACCTATTACCTATTACCGCTCTTTACAGTTCACTAAAATTGTCCTAACCCATTAATGTAGTGCGATCGCTTAACTATCGCTCTTTTATTTAGATCGCTTCAAAAGGCGCATTGCGCTCCTAATCATGGGAGGGGGGCGATATATGCCTATATGCCCCCGCGATCCTCGCGCTAAACGTTACTAGCTTCCTCTGTTATCGGCAGAGCATAATAAGCAATGCCTTCAGATTGATAGTCGGGTAGTACTTCTGATACCGCATCTCTTTCGGTAGCAGAAGGAGTATAAAAATGCGCTCCTGTAGTGGAATTGAAAAAGCGATAGATAGGAATAGAGCCTTCTACTTCGGTTTCATAAGCATTAAAGGCTTCTCCTTCAAAGCCAAAGTTTTCTAGATCTTCTACTGCATCCCTTTCTGTCTCCGAGACAGTATAAAGATGCACCCCTGTATCTTCATTGAGAAAGCGATATACGGGGACGGAATTACTGCCACTTAAAGGATCTACACCTTGATAAGAAGTCCCTTCAAAACTAAAGTTTGCTAGATCTTCTACTGCATCTCTTTCAGTTTCATTAGCAGTATAAAAATGAACTCCCGTGTCGTTATTTAAAAAGCGATAAACTGTTGACCCTATTGAATCAACATCATTAGGAGTAGCTAAGAAAATACTATTTGATTCTTCTCCAGATTCAGATACAAAACTCTGTTGCCAAACTATATTATCGCCTGATACCGCTGGGTACACACTATTGACATCGTTGTTGGTAAGCTGAATGGTTTCACTTCCGTCATAAAGAAAGATTTCACTATTAGCGTCAAGATATGTTCTATTCCAGACTACGTTTTCGCCAGATATGCTCGCTCTAATATCACGGACATCGTTGTCGGTAAGCTGAATGGTTTCACTTCCGTCGTAAAGAAAGATTTCAATCTCATTACTACCTACTTCGCTTTGCCAAACTACATTATCGCCAGATATTTCTGAAAAAGAATCATCGACATCGTTGTCGGTAAGCTGAATGGTTTCACTTCCGTTGTAAAGAAAGATTTCAATGTCATTGCCATCATCTCCCGGCCAAACTAGGTTATCGCCAGATATTTCTGAAAAAGAATCATCGACATCGTTGTCGGTAAGCTGAATGGTTTCACTTCCGTTGTAAAGGAAGATTTCAATGTCATTGCCATCATCTCCCGACCAAACTACATTATTGCCAGATATCGCTGGCGCAAAATCATTGACATCGTTGTCGGTAAGCTGAATAGTTTCGCTTCCGTTGTAAAGGAATATTTCAGTGTCATTGCTATCAATTCCTGTCCAAACTACATTACTCCCAGATATCTTTGGCGCAAAATCATTGACATCGTTGTCGGTAAGCTGAATAGTTTCACTTCCGTTGTAAAGGAATATTTCAGCCTCATTGCGATCGATTCCTGTCCAAACTACATTATTGCCAGATATCGCTGGCGCAAAATCATTGACATCGTTGTCGGTAAGTTGAATAGTTTCACTTCCGTCATAAAGAAAGATTTCAGCATCTCCATCTTGATGATTTTGCCAAACTACATTGTTTCCATCAATAGTTCCCTCATCAGGACGTGATAAGTATGAGTTTGTAGGATCGCTAATTTGCTCGATTGTATATTCTTTCATTGTTTATTAGTACTTTTATATGCAATAAATCTGTTGCCGAGACTTGTATAACTACTGGCGACTAAGAAATTCTTCAATGCTTGCGATCGCTCGAAGGCGAAACGCTTCTAGTCCCGAAGCGTGCTGTGGGTTGCGATCGCTCATGGAAGGGGGCGATATATGCGTATATGACCCCGCAAGAATCGCGCTAATCGCTTTAATATACATATACTTAATTGTTACTCCGATTAATTCGATTGATTTAATACTTTTTTTATCTTTGGCTATTGTTGGAGATCTGTCAAAAATTCCTCAATATCTACTTCGACATAAATGCGATCGCCTATAACCCGAAGTTCTTTAAATTGTTGTAAGGGGGAACTGGTAGGGTGCAAATCCCTCAGTTGTTCTAAACTCTCTAAAAGATTGTCTTGTAGTAATGAAGTCCACAATAAAGTCTGGTATTCCTCAAGGGTTTTCTTGCCAGATTGTTAGAATTGAGTATTTATACCTGCATAAAAAGCGATCGCCAGAGGTAGTTATAAAGAGTTTTTTTCACTCAGACTATATTCAATATTTTGGGCTGTAGGTAAATCGAATACCCGAAAGTTGCAAAAGAGAATTTTCAAAGCGTCACGTCGTGGTGATGTCAAATTAGTTCGCCAACTCTAAAAACTTCTAATTAAGTCCAGGGCAGCAAGGTTACTTGCGGTTCGTCGGGTAACTCAGGACAATCAAGGACGTGCGACCTAAAAGGTCAACTAAATCGGGACTCCGTAGTCTCTCTGGAATTTCTACTCCAGACCGACCTAGAGGAATCCGTAGAAAGTACGGTACGTCACGGCTTAGTAGGTAACGAAACAGTCGGAGTGCAGACGCTAAAAGTAGCCGTAGCTGCCAGGGTCGGGCAGTGAGGAGCAAGGGGGAATAATGTAGAAGGGTGAACAAAGACTAAGATATTGATTAAATCACGTCACTTGTCAACGAGCCAAATGACTCCTGATTAAGGCTCGAAACCAAAATGGTAAATAGGTGGTTGTTGCGCTTTCCTTTCGTAACAACGTAGAAACACTACTCCTATCGTGAAATAGATATCCACCCTAACTACATTAGAAAACTTTAGCTGATACAACAGGAAAAACCCTACAGAGTCTACTGGATACGTCTATCAAGGAGTCAAAACTCCTACAGACAAAGGCACACCTCAAGGCGGGGCGATAAGCCCACAAAAGAGCAAACATAGGATTGCATGGTCTTGAACAAGTGATTGAATCACTCAAACTACCCAAAGATAAATGGGGAAACAGATTGAAGCTCGGTTTTATCAAATACGCGGATGACTTTTTAGGAAAGCAATACTGGGCAAAAGGCTCGAAAAGATAAACTGATTGCCTAGCTCTATCTCACCACACACAATTAGCTAGGTATCCCCAATGAAAACTTTACAGAATAATATTTTTTATACCAAAACAGCAGCAGCAAGAATCTTAAATACTAGCTCTAGATTAATAGTAACTTTTGAAATCTGGGCTGATGTATGTTTTGTAAGAGTTAAAGGTCAAAAGCCCACATTTATTAGTAAAAAAGCTTTTGAGAGTGATTTCATGGAGTTTAGAATTAAACAATCTGAAAAGCCCACATTAACCAAAATTAATGAACAAAATTATCTAGTATCAAACTTTTACATAAGAGCTAATGGAAAAAAAGAAGCGAATTTGAAATAACGGTTGGAGCAAATCTTTGACCAAGGCGATCGCGGTCGGTGTCACGTTCAATTAAAAGTTATCAACATTAAGAATCTGAATTAGATTCTAAGTAGAACAAGTGTTCGACTAAAGATTGCGTGTAGCTAGGCTCGAAATATTCCCTAGAATCTTCTTCGAGCTTAACCACAATTTTATCGGGTATAGAGGCATATTTGGCAATAGACTGAGCTAACTGAGCAACGGAGCGAATTTCATCGTAGTTAGTACCAACCCAAAGCAAAATATAGTCGTCCGACTCAGGATCTGGTAAGTTAGGATCTTCAACTATAGCGAAAAAGGTTCTTAGGGGCTGGTCGTACCCGACATGAATTAGGTATTTAGGAGAATCTATTATGTAGTAATTTATAATACTATTTTTTAATTATTGACCTTAGAAAAGAATAGGGTAAGAAATGAAGAGAAAGGCGATCGTTTATGCTGGGTTTACGGCACGGGCATCAAGAGTGCACTTTAATAGTTTTCTTCTGCCTGACTTTTAAGTATCTGTTGAAGATTGAATTTGGTCTGAGTTTGAGTTGTGGTTGTATGGCGGTCGATATTAATAATGGGTACTGGCTCTTGAAGCGTCTTAAATTCTGGCATTTTCCGCATTTGGGGTATTTGCTCGACCCAAAAAAGTAAATCTTGGGGTTTTAAAATTCCTGATAAGTTAGCTATGGCTTCGCATTCAGATAGCGAACAGTTAAAGTCTTTGAGTAAACTAAGTATTGCTCCCGCGCAGCCAGATAGTTCGGTTCTGGTCTAAACTGTACCAGCCTTCTTTTCCTGAAAGTAATTCCTCCATTGAGTAAATCGTAGGATCTCCAGACTCGATTGATATTTCCTGTAGTCGCTGCTCGGTTTGAGTAACAGGTAAGGAAAATTGAATGTTCTTCTTTTTTCTAATTCGATTTCTATCTGTATCTTTGGGATACAAAGAGTTAACAACTCTTTTTTTGGGAGGAGGCGGAAGAATACTGTATAAAGGTACGATTTCTCCTTCGATTACTCCACCAATGTAATCAACTTTAATCTGCTTTGTTTCTTCAACTCTTATTGGGCCAGATCTAACTAGTTCTAGTCTGGTGTGGTATTGGATTTAGCTCATGCGGTTGTTTGGTTGATTTACCCAAAGCTGCCAGAAGGGCGATCGCATCTTTATATTGACAAGTACGATCGATTAACCGTTCGATTCGGGCATTTTTGCGACTGTTGCACCAATTGGCAACTATTGGTTTCTGTTTTTTGTTTAACTTAATTTTACCCATGTTATCGATCGATGAGGATAATTTGAATCGGGACATTATTTTTGGCGATCGCTACTGAAAAGCATTGGCAAGCACTCTTGATGCACTCTTGATGCCCAACATAAGCGATCGCTTATGTTGGGCATCAATTAAAATCAATCACGTTTAATTGCTCAAGAATTTTTGGCAGCTTGATTTTGAGAACAATGAAAGATTTAGGATGGACTAACTACAGACTTGCTCAAGAGCTAGATACGATGAGGCAGACAAACAAAGGAGCGGGGAACTATACGAGTACGGTGGATAAGTTTGTACAAAGTCCAGATAGCAGTAGAACAAAGACTTTTTTAGATATAGTCAAAGCAATGGGGGGAGAAGTTGTGATTAAGTGGAAAGTAACAGAGGAGGTTGTAGTAGAGCATCAAGAAGTTAAACTTTAATCGAAAATAAAATAGTTAAGGGCGCAAGTAATAGCGCGATCGGCATCGTGATTTGATTCAAGATCTTTCAACTAGATCTTTCAATCTCTAATAGAGCTTCTAAGTAGTTGATACTCTCAAGCTCTAGAAAGTTAAAACCAAAAATAGCAGAGGAAGACCTCTTGCTACAGTTCCTTCAAATTTATGGAAGGTAATTGTAGTATTAGATCGAGGTCAAGACATTAGTGACATAAATGGAAATACGCCTATTGTCACGAAGTTAGAGGAAGCTCCGTCGTTCTACGGCGGAGTCTCTCTGACCGTTGACTTTTCTAACGTGAATCCATCTGGTAAACGATGGTATGAAGAGAGAACTAAGTAGTTCCACCTAAAAAAAAGTAAAATAGAAAGTGGTCAATTTAAGATTGAAATAAGACAGTGCCGTGCCGTCTTAAAAATAACCCTAACTCTAGAAGAAGATCGAATAATAAAAGAGTTGGAGCTAGCAGATAGAGTACCAAGACGAACAAAGCACAGAGCAACTGTATTACGTCTTAATAGTCGAGGGTGGACGGTCAAAGCGATGCCTTCGGCTATGCTTCGCAAATCGCCAATTATTTAAAATGTGCGACATCAACGGTTAGAAAAACAATCCATCGTTGGGAATCAAATGGATTAGTAGGTTTATGGGAAGTTAAAGGAAGAGGAAGAAAAACAACATGGACTTCCCGAAGATTGGCAAAGTATACAAACGTGGTTATCTCAAGAGTGTAGTTATAGTGCAAGACAATTAAGTCAACTTTTAGCTACGGAGAGACAAGTTAAATTGGGGGCGGAGCAAGTTCGTCGCATATTACTTAAAAAAAATGGCGTTGGAAAAGATTGAGAAAGAAGCCACCTAAAAGCTCTAACCCTAATTACAAACAAGCTAAGAAAACAGATTGGGAAACCTTGAAGTTGTGGGCAAAAGAAAAATTAATCACTTTGCTCTATCTCGCTTTATGGGACTGTAAATACAAGACCAAATAGAGCAAAAGTTGGAACTCGCCAAATTAATATTCCAGGTTGGACGTGGAAAACGATGTTGGTTTTAGACCAACCTAATCTGAGATTCGATGAAGTAGACTCAAACAATTCGACGACTTATACGTATATAACTCCTAATGTTGCAGAACCTTTCAAAGACTGGAACGGACAATCAATTGAGCATCCACTTAGAGATTTGAGAATAGATGTCCAAAATGAAGAAATAACTAGTAGTAGTCAATGGCGTGACCCTGATACTTGGCGCATTAGTGTTAATAAGTTAGAAAACATTCTTGAAACCAACAACGGTCTTGAATATAAGAAGAATTATTAGCTTCCTTAACCTCAGAACCTCTCTTGGCGATCGCCAATGGTGACTTCAGCATCGGCGACACTACTACCGAAAGCTTTGCCTGGGATACTCGCGGTGCTAGCGGTGTTGAAGACGGTCAGGCGGTACTGACTGAAGACTCGCCTTTCTCGAGCAACTTTACCCAAACCTTTACCGTACCTGAAGAAGCTAAAACCGTTCAGTTCAAGTTAATTGGCGCGAAATTAGGAGCAAGCGAACTCTTCCCCCCCCGATGCTTTTGAAGTAGCTTTACTCGATGCAGATACCAATGAATTTCTAACAGCCGTAAGCGACCTGAGTAATACTGATTCCCTGCTCAATATTCAAAACGACGGTACTACTTACTTTAGCGATAAGGTAAGAATTGGCAGTGCGACATCGGGTGAAATTATCGGATTAAATCGACCTCGTACCGTAACGATAGATATTTCCGACCTCACACCTGGATCGGAAGCAACCCTTTACTTTGACCTCTTGGGTTTTGGCGATGCGGATAGTCGGGTAGTTATCGACGATGTACGCTTGTCCGACCAGTTATTATTACCACCAGTAGCCAACGACGATACCGCTACGGTTACTCAAGGAGAAACAGTAGCAATGGTTTTATTTGGTTTTTTCTTCTAGACAATGACCTATAATTATCTACTTTAATAGTGTTATAGCAATCCTAAATGATACTAGAGAAAGCATCGTATTTATTTAAGTCGGGTAAGGTAAATAATTGATGCTTAACGAGCATCTCAAACAACCTTTTAGTTAATGAGAATGAACGACACCAGAAATAAAGCGATCGTTTATGCTGGGCATCAAGAGTGCATCAAGAGTGCAACTTTTTAGATCGAGCCAGCGACCATCTTGATATTGAGCCTTTAAGCGTTCATCTTTATCAGATTTGCTTCGGTAAAAGATAGTTTTGGTTTCCCTGTCAAATTTGACTATTGAATTATTGTTTTCTACGAACTGCTTTTGGTGAAGCTGGAGATAGTCGAGTAGGATTGGTGCAATGCGTTCGACTCGTTGTTGTTGACTATAATTGGTTAAATCATGTACACCATTTTGGTATGCGATTCTAATGCGATCGCCAACGATAGGTGGAGCTAATTTTAAAACTGAATTGTCATGAATTACAGTTTGCTGGTCTGTAGTTTGCTGAACTAAGAAATGATCGCCAAGAGATTTAATTTCTCCCTCGTGCTGACCTCGATCCAAAAATACAACAGAGTTATTAGGATACTGTTGCTGGATGGTTAGTTTTTCTTGTTGCCGTCCGTATAAGGTAGCCAGAGTATTTTCAACCCAAGCAATTTTTGCTCCAGGCTTTTCAATCACCTGACCTTGGGATAAAACAGCCTTTATTTCTAGAGAATCACTATTATCAACAAGATAAGCTCGATTGCACACTTGGTGTAGCCCTGGGTAAAAGAGATAGGGAACGATGATAGCGAGATACTACTTTGTTCTCAGGAACATCGTGTCCTCCCTCGACAACTCTTTGTTTAACTCGGTCTACATTTGTTTGAGGATTATCGGTAGAGACAAAGATCAATCGCGTTTCAAAACCAGCTCTTCTAGCGGTTTCGAGAATAGCTAACTTGGAAGGATGGCTCATAACGGTTTCAAATGCAAATGATTCTTTCTGCTCGATACATCTGAGTCTTTCCCGTGCAGCGATGGCAGAAGCTTCATAAGCTTTTTCTATGGTGTTACCACCAAGAGTCAAAGCGATTTCGTCAGGATTAATATAGTTTTTGGGAAAATCAGTTTGACTTGAGAAAATGGGGGTAACGCTAGATTTACCAGAACCATTGGGACCTGCGAACATAACCAGAACAGGTCTATCCAATTTCTGAAGAGTGGCGCAAAATTCTAGTTCCGTCTGGACGCTCCTCGTAGACATTACCTTCAACTGAAGCAATAGTAAAGATACCCTTATCGTGCATCCGTTTTTTAGCTTGAGTAACGCCTGTCTTCATCAATTGTTCCATTTCGACGGTAGACAAATCGAGAAAGCTTTTATTCGGGTCGACAACTGGAGCTGATTCCCGTTTTTGAGTGTTTTTAGGTGGTAATGATTGAGTCATAATTTCTAGTTTAGTTTTAGTGATAATTATAGCCTGTGTCGCGATTACCCTTAAGATTGAAACCTTGAAGTTTCAAAGCTTTCAGTAACAAAGCGATCGCACAAGTTAAAAGACAAGTTAAAAAGCGATCGCTTTGAGACAATTCCGCGAAAGATTTATCCTGATAGTTAGCACGACAGTAATCATCGACACTAGCAATACCCAAGCGATAAATTTCTCTAGGACGCATAGCTGGTAGCCTTGGGTTGCTTCTCCTGGTTTAAAAGGTCCAGACAAATACATTTTTGCCCCATCACCGTAAATACTTTCCATCTGGCGGTCTATATAATAGGCTACTCCCAATTCTAAAGCCCCAGGACCGACATCATCGCTGGGAATCAAGCGATCGACCGCAGCCTCGATAAATCTCTTCAGGAGTAAAATAGGTATATTCCCGATATTGGGCAGGTAAAGGACTAAGAGCAATTTTGTCTTTTACAGGATCGCTTTTGTTTTCCTTGACTGTTTTACTAGCAGCAGGCGCACCTACCGCCGAAGCCACTCCCGCACTTGCTAAACCTGCAAACTTGACAAAGGAACGACGAGAGAATGGTTTTTTACTCATAATGATGAATAATTATAAATTTAACTGTGTATCGCTGAACTCTGGTGCTGAATTACACTTAAATTTATCAGGAAATATTGCTTCAATTCTTCTATGTTCTTGACTAAGTTTGTCCAATCTTGTAGTGAAATCTGCTTTTAGTTAAAAATTGAACACGCTGCGAATTGTTCCTGTATAAATAGGATCGTTAGCACTTTGGTTACTAGCGTTAGTAATTACCTGAAAGATAGGTGCGATGGAAATAAAGTCGGTTATCGGATAGTTGTAATATGCTTCAAAATTAGTCTGGGTGTCGTCGCCAATTTCGCTAACAATAAAAGGCTGTCCCGCAGCAATTCCCAAAGTCGCACCTTCTTTGAGCAAGTCGGTAAAAGATAGTCCCGCCATCCAATAGTTAGGATTGATATCGCCAAAAGCTGTATCATCGTAACCACCGTAACCGTAGCGTCCAAACACAGCTAATCTGGGGATAAATTGCCATTCCGCGTTTACTCCTAAAACATCAAAACGGTTGTCAAATACCTCCCCACCACTATATTGCAAACGTATCGCAGCAGTTTCAACGGGTGCATATTCTAACTCAACCATTCCTTGATAAAAATCACCAAACAAACCGCCATCGCCCGAACCGCCACCATATAACAGTGCCGTAAAGGTCGATAAACCCTCAATAATACCGCCGACATCTTCGTTAGGATTGGCAGCCTCCGCAGCATTATAAGTTCCCCGAATGGTAAACTTCTCCTTGAAAGTCCAAGAAGTAAACGCTCCCGCACTAGGTCCTTCTATGGGAAACAGAATGTAGTTTTGAGCTAAAGATTCGGTCGAGATACCGCGAAAACTCGGTCTGGTATATTGGCTAAAATCAATATAGTCGGTAGCTACCATCGCTGGACCGATCGCCACCTGTATATTTTGAGCTGGTTTGAAACTATAGTAAAGACGACCAACACTAAGTTCGCCATCGTGGGGAGGACTATCGGAATAGTTTAAGATACTGCCAAAATTGGGTTCGAGAACGTTAGCAGCGTTATCATCAAAACCATTGCTACCCGTATCAAGGCGGATTTTAAGATTGTCCGTACCAGTAAAACTAGCATCAAAATCGAGATTGGCGCGATAGAGTAAAGTGGCTTCGGGCTGGGAGTCAGTAATTGTATCGCCTAGTGGATCGATAATTTCATCTCCTGTAAACCCACCAGCATTAGCAGCAAATAATGCTTGTCCTCTTAATTTGGTGGTAGTGGAAAATTGGTTTTCTTCGACCACAGCAACTCGACTTTCAAGTTCGTCAACTCTTCCTCCTAGTGTTGCTAACTCTGCTTCAAAATCTTGGGACAATCTTTGTAGAGTGGCTGTATCCTGACTGGATACCCTTTCACCTCCTGCAATTAATCTTTCGATTTGATTCAAACAAGAATTCAAACCCGCAGCAAACTCATAACGAGTTAAAGGCTGACTTCCCTGATAATTACGATCGGGAAATCCTGCAATACAGCCATAGCGATCGCTAAAACTTCTCAAGGCTTCATAAGCCCAGTCAGTCGGCGAAACGTCTCGCAGTTGGTTAACATTGGTAACTTGCGCCAACGCATCGGCATAATCATCAGGAGAAGCTAATGTTGCTGCGGGAAAAAATAAACCGAAAACAATACTGATAATAATTAATTTAAATTGATTCATCTGTGATTATGTGGAAAAAGTCAGACAAGTTAAATAGCCCTTGAACAAACTATTTTCAAGTTATTTGAAGTTGTCAAATAAATTTTGGTTAACCGTAATCTGGTTTTGTTACTGTATCTTGTCAATAGAATGACCCGCAGCAACAATCAATTCATTAAACGTTTCCGCAGATGCTGCTGATTCAACGATGACTGTTTTAGTTTGAAGATCGACATTGACTTTCGCGTCTGCTTCGGAAGCATGTATGATATCTTTCAGTTCCTGTGCTGACTGCGAATTTTGTAGTGTTGGAATGTGAAATTTGACCTGCATAATATATTTAGTTTCTTTGTGTGTTTGTAGTTTAAGATTGCGATCTATGCGTTTAATTTAGTTGGTAATTAGGGGAGTTTGATATAAATAGCGATCGCTCTCAATCTGTTTGACTAAAAAATCTGCCACATTTGCACGGGCAATAGTTTTAGCCTTTTCGCCTTTCAAATCGGTCAATACCCGATAATCATCTTATCGAAGACAAATCTGCCGTGTCTTTTGCTGTTCCCCGCACCGATACCAGTCATGCAGACTAGACGTTTGACCCCATGCTGTTTCATGGCATCCATAATGTGACGAGTTCCCACAGTGCAAAGATCGGGAACGCTAGTAATATTTGACCAGTTGGGAGGTGCGCCAAATACTGCCAACACGACATCTTGATTCGCCATCGCTGCATTGACGCTATCTGCATCCATTACATCGCCCTGAGCTTTGTGTAAATGCTCTTTATTTTCAATTTTTTGGGGAGATCTAGTAAAAGCTGTTACTTCATGTCCTGCTTGCAAAGCTTTATCTGTAGTCAAGCGACCGATGTTTCCCGTAGCACAACATATTAGTACACGCATATACTTCCCTGCAATCGTTTGTACTTTTAAGCAAAAACAATTTATCAGGATGCGATCGCCTTAATCTTCCATGTTATTGACCAGTTTTGTCATATATTGCTATAAATCTCAAATTATTGTTTTGGTAGTAATAATCAAACCCAGTATGGAAACAGCTACTGCACTTATCAAAGGAAGGTATGTCTGCATAAAATTAAACTGGGGTAGTCGATCGAGCCATTGTCGGCTATAAACCGCAACTGCACCAATAATGGTTAAGACCAAAGCTAATCCCAGGCTAAAAATTAGAACTAGCAAAATACCATAGGTTATTTTATGTAAAGCGATGCCTTCGGCGGGGATCGCAATCGCGCCTAACAGCAAGACTATTGCCTCGGAACAAGGAATTAAGCCCCCAGCCATACCCAGAGTAATAAGATTGGTAGTTTGCTTATGGTCGAAATGATGGTGATGGTGATGGGTAGGATTGAAATAGCTTTCTAGCTGCCAAAAGCCAATGCAGCAAATAGCAATACCGCTAATTAGACTGAATACAAAGTATAGTTGTTCGGGTAATAGATAGTTGGAGGCAAACAGCACGATTAAACCCGATAAGAAGATACTAAAGGTATGAGTTATAGTCGTAACTATACTAAGTAAGAGCGCGTCCCAAAAGGTAGGGCGACTGGCTCGATCGAACCAAAATATCGCTTTTTTCTAAATCAAACAGCTAATTAAACCATTAATTTCCAAATATCAAAGCCAATTTCAATTGGCGTTTGAGATACAATCGATATTATTTACGGCGTTTTTCACATTGCTAGACTACAGTTATCGATTTGATTTAAAAAGGCTTAAAGCTCTGAGCTACGAGCTAGTTAATTAAGAACGTAGTCTATTTGACTAAAAACGGTTGTAAGACTCAGAAAGTGACCTAATTGAGCAGAGTCTTTTCTAATTTATTGCACCTGCATCAGATCTTCAATGCCAAAGCGTTTCATAAACCCGTGCTGCATCTTTTCTGCAACTTGATTAATTTCGGCTGCGCCATGATGTTCTGGATCGACGACAATACGGAAAGGTCGTTCGCCTTTAGGTAGCGCGATCGCATCTCTAATTTTCTCTGCTACTTCGGCAATATCTTTTCTAACCCCAGGTTCGATTAGATCGTCCAGGCGATCGGCTAATTTAGGTGGTAAGTCACTAATGCGATCGTACTCTTTCGTAACCTTTTCATCCTCAGCTTGTTTGGCATGAGCAAAATGATTTGTACCGCTGGTATAAGCTCCTGGCTGTACGATTACCGTATCGATACCATAACGAGTATTTTCATAGTGCATTACCTCTGCCAAAACATCTCCTGCTGCTTTGCTAGCAACATAAGGTCCTTGGAAGGGTGAGAGGATACGGCTAGTAACGCTACCAACATACAGCATCAGTCCATCTTCCTGCTGACGCATATAGGGTAAAAAAGCACGTCCCACAATCAACCAGCTTACAGCATTAGTATTAAATACCTGGAGCATTTGTTCGGGGGGAAAAGCTTCGGTAATACCTACTACCAACATCCCCGCGTTGTTAATTACCACATTAATCCGACCTTGTTCTTCGATAATCTGTGCTGCTGCACTTTTAGCCGATTCTTCTGAGGTTACATCCAGTTCTATCGGATAAAGCTGCCATTCTTTCTCTTGCGCCTGTCGCTTCATTTCCTGCGCCTTTTCAGCATTTTTGCCATTAATTGCCCGCATCGAAGCATAAATAATATGACCAGTTTCAGCTAACAGTTCGGCAGTTATGCGTCCAAAGCCCGATGATGCCCCTGTAATGGCGTTGCATCACAAAGGGATGGGTTTGGGGTGACTTGGGGACTTGGGGAATAATTAGTCTTTGGTTTTGTTAAATCATCCCATAACTGTGCAATGCCCCTATAATTAAGATTACTTTTGATTCCATAATTAAAATTCCTCTTACTGTATTATCTGGATCTTTAAATTAGATAAATATTGTGGTGTTACATGGCTGTGGGATGATTGTAAATGTAGAAGATTAATAATTACCCTAGTCCCCTAGTCCCTTAGTCCAGTCAGCTTTCACCATCCCATAACGGATGCAACGCCTGTTTACCAATATCCACCGTTCGCACCTATGGCTTGACCTGTTACCCAACTACCTTGTTCGCTCACTAAAAAAGAAATTACATTAGCAATGTCTTCGGGTTGACCCAAACGTCCCAAAGCAGCTTGACTGGCAAAAAACTCTTTAGCTTTCTCATCTTTACCCTTGTTAAATAGCTTAGTATCAGTAGGACCTGGACGAACAGCATTAACCGTAATGCCCCGTTCTCCTAGTTCTTTGGCTGCGACTTCAGTTAACTTCTCAATTGCCATTTTGCTGGCAGCATAAGGTCCATAGCCAGGTATGGGTGCGCCTTGAAAACTAGCAGAAATATTCACCACATGACCGTTATCCTGTAATCTTTTAGCAGCTTGAGATAAACCCAAAAAAACTCCTTTCAAATTGATATCCATCACCATGTCGTATTCGGCTTCAGAGAATTCCGCTAATGGTTTACGAATGGCTTTCCCCGCATTATTCACTAATACATCAACTCGTTCAAAGTGAGACTCTGCTTCGTCAAATAGTTGTCGAACATCTTCGGCAACAGCAACATTAGCCCGAACGCTAATCGCTTTACCGCCATTGCTTTCAATTTCGCTAACTACTTTATCTGCCTTTTCTTTATTTCCTGCATAGTTAACTATTACTGCAAAGCCATCAGCAGCTAGTTTTCTCGCGATCGCTGCTCCCATTCCGCTAGACGAACCAGTTACAATTGCGGTTTTTATTTTACTAGCCATAGTCAAAATCTATAGAATTTAAATGTGTCTCAAAGCCACTGCTTGAATGCTATCGATACTATTATTTTTCGCTGGATAAAATCTTGTTGATTATTTAGAAAATTTGTCGATTCTCAAGTTTCTTTTGGCTTGAAGGCGATCGCAAAGTCGTCTCTCGTTTACTTTAATCCTTTAGTAATAGTAGTTTTAAGCTTCGGTAAAAATTGTTTTAAAGATTGCATTTTCTGAAAAATATCCACTCTCAGGTAAGATCGGAGCAAGAAAATTAGGCATCAGTTAAATAGAGGGTTCGTTGAAAGGCTTTCTACCAACTTTTTCTACTTTTTATAACTTATCTTTATTTTTAATCGAACTAAGCAAATGAGCCAAACCGAACCGAGTTCCCCATCAGATCGCACGACTACAGCAGTGCATCCGTTCGAGTTTTTAAAGCCAGAGTGGACGCAATCTCGACAATCGGTTCAGATGGATAGCTTAATCGTGCAGCACGATATTCAACCACCTGACAGTGCTGAAATTCTTCCAACAACTCATCATGGCATGGCAATGATGCTAAATACTGGTAGTTATCAAGTAACTCATATAGCCGAACAAAAACACGAAGGTTCTTTCATCGCTGGTGAATTCTTTCTTCATCCTTCAACTTATCCTGGTTTTCAGTCCTGGGATAGTACGGATGAAGTTATCATTTTTATTATCGAACCTGAATATCTTACTCGCACCGCAGCCCAAACCGAATGTCTCAACCCCGACCAGATCGAACTTAACCCGCTCACATTAGGTCGCGATCCTCAGATTAAATATATCGCTCGTTGTTTCCTGGCAGAGATGCAGAATGACGCTTTAGGGGGAAGGCTTTATTCGGAAACTTTAGCTACCCAGTTTGCGATTCATCTACTGCGTAACTACTGCACCTTTCCCGCCCAACTCAAACAGTACGAGGGTGGTTTATCTGGCAAACAGCTAAAAGCGCTAATTAGGTATATCGATGTCAATTTAGCAGTAAGCATTGGCTTAAAAGACATAACGCCAGTATCGGGTTTAAATAGTCATCACTATTTCTGTCATCTGTTCAAACAGTCTACAGGCATCTCTCCCTATCAGTATGTCCTACAGCAACGAGTAGAAAAAGCCAAACAGTTACTCAAACAAGATTTACCCTTAGTTGAGATAGCTTTGGAGTGCGGTTTCTGTAACCAGAGTGCCTTGAATCGTACCTTTCGTAAGTGTGTCGGGACTACACTAAAAGGTTATCGTCGGCAGTTGTAGGCTAGATGCTATGTTTACTATATTCACCAAGAAAATTAGATGATGAGCGATCGCATTACCTTTAACCCTCAGATTATGGGGGGACGTGCTTGTATTAGAGGACTGAGAATTACCGTATCCCTCGTTCTTAGCTTAATTGCTAATGGAATGAACAATCGTCAAATTATTGAAGCATATCCTTATCTAGAAGTAGAAGATATTCAAGCTTGTCTCAACTACGCTGCGTTTTTAGCTAACGAAGAAATTCACTCCTTTTCTGAATTCGCATGAGATTCTTAGCAGATATGGGTGTTTCACCTCTGACAGTCAAAGTTTTGAGTGAAGAAGGATACGATGCAGTTCATTTGAGCGAACAAGGACTATTTAGAATGACGGATAGTGAAATTATGGTAAAGGCAAAGCAAGAATCGAGAATTGTTTTGACTTTCGATTTAGACTTTACAGATTTATTAGCAACAAGTAGAGATAATCTACCTAGCGTAATTATTTTCAGGGTGAAAAATACCCTTCCCAATTTTATAACTTCTAGATTGCTAACTGTACTGTCTGAATGTAGAGAGAATTTACGTAACGGTGCAATTATTATCGTTGAAGATTACCGTTATCGAGTCCGTAATCTGCCATTGATTTGAAAAAATAAAGTTTAAAGATATCGTAACTTCGGTAAGTGCGTCGGGACTATACCCAGAGATTACCGTCGGCAGTTGTAGGCGAGATGCTATGTTTACTATATTCACTAAGAAAATTAGATGATAAGCGATCGCTGATTTGATTAATTCACATCGATAGAAACTGATGGACAAATTTAACCGTCATCGAGCCTTCACCTACAGCCGAAGCGACTCGCTTAATCGAATCAAAACGTACATCTCCCGCAGCAAAAATCCCAGGCTGAGAAGTTTCGAGCAAAAAAGGTTGACGATTGAATGCTTGCTTTTCACCATCATCTAGCTGCATTCCTGTTTTGATAAAGCCTTTTTTGTCAGTGGCAATATTTTCTGGTAGCCAATCAGTACAGGGAGTCGCGCCAATAAAAATAAATACTCCTGCAACTTCAACTTCTTTAGTTTCCTGGGTTTGATTGTTGGTAATTTCTACTGCTTCGAGGCAATTGTCCCCCATCATTTTCGTTACTTCGGTATGGGTCAGAAGCTCGATATCATCACTTTGTTCGATGCGATCGCTAAGATAAGAGGACATACTTTTACTCAGACTGTCGCCCCTAATTAGTAGCAAAACTCTTTGGGCATATTGAGATAAGAAAATAGCAGCCTGTCCAGCCGAATTACCACCACCGACAATAACCACATTGCGATCGCGACAGAGTTCGGCTTCTACAGCCGTAGCACTATAGTAAACTCCGCAGTCTTCAAATTCTTCGCAGCGATCTATTGGCAAACTGCGATAATTGACTCCCGTGGCAATTAATACACAACGAGCAGTTACTTCTTCGTCAGTCAGCTTGATAATTTTATATCCTTTATCCGATCTAATATCGATTACTCGTGCAGGATTAATAATTTGCGCCCCAAACTTTTTTGCCTGTATCGAAGCACGGTTAGCTAGATCTGTTCCTGAAAGTCCTAATGGGAAACCCATATAGTTTTCAATTTTGGAACTACAGCCCGCCTGTCCGCCTGGGGCATTTTTTTCTAAGACTACCGTTTTGAGTCCCTCAGATGCTCCATAAACCGCCCCTGCTAGACCTCCTGGTCCCGCGCCAATGATTGCTAGATCGTAAACGATATCTTCTAATGGTTTTTTAATGCCCAGAACTTCGGCTAGTTTGACATTATCAGGATTCTTCAGCACCGAACTATCGCCAAATAAAACAATTGGCAGACTATCTCGATTTACCTCAAATTGTTCTAACAGCTTGTTAATAGTGCGATCGCTCTCTAAATCGATCCAGGTAAAAGGAACTCTATTTTTAGCTAAAAAATCTCGCAATCTTAGGGTGTCGCGATCGTATCTCGAACCCACTATTCTCAGTCCGACAAACTCAGATGATTCTAGTAATTTTCGGCGAGTTAAAAAAGCCTGAAGAATACAGTCACCCAACTGGGGAATCTCTTTCAAGATCTGCTTGAGATCGGCATTGGAAACCTCATAAATTTGACAATCTCCTACCGCTACCGCACTAACAGGAGATGGACTCCCCGTCAGCATAGAAATCTCCCCTGTAAACTCTTTCTCTTCATGAACTATAACGGTTTTCTGCTTGCCCGTAGAGCGTTCGACAATTTCCACTTTGCCCTGCTTAATAACAAAGAACTTAAAATCACTGTCACCAGCTTTAAATAAATTCTCTCCATCCTGATAACTTTTTATGCTGGTAAATTTGGCTAAAGCCGATAGCTGCTCGTCGGTTAGCTGCGGATAAGCCAGTTGTTCTAGATTGTTCTTGCCCATATTGTTAGCGGTTTCACTCACTTTATTCGTAGCTCTAAGCTTTAAGCTTTAAGCTGTTAGTTCGGGTTTGAGTAGATGCGGAGACAAACTATGTGCCTTCGTGTCTTCTATCTTGTTTGTTCTACAGCCTGTTTAAACTTAGGATCGTCCCAGGCATTAATGATAACGCGATCGATAATAGGGGCATCAGGTAGAGTTGCGATAAACTCTGGAAAGAGTGGACCATTTGCACCATCAGGATTACTGGTAGTAAGAATAACGGGAAGATTGAATATTTTGCTTTGTTCTGCTAGCCAAAGCGTATTGTTTTTTAAGCTTAGGGCATCAATATCGGTAATGCCAAATCCCATTGTGCCAACCTGATGGTCGATTAACAGCATGGCACAATTATCTGTGGTTAGCTGTTCGTAATAAGCCCGACGTGCGTTAGTATTCTGAACCATTGTTTTCTTATTCCTGATTAGTTTAAAAAATTCTATTCCGATGTCTTTTGGCTTGTCTGTCGCCAGCTAAATTAAAGTCCAGCTCGTTTGATATACTCTCTGACAGTTAAAGGTTTAATCTGGGGATAGCGAGAATTCTGAATGTTGTCTAACTTGCCTTTACCCGATACCATCACATATTCATATTGCTGCGGGATATATTTTAATGGCGAGTCAGCAGTTTGTTTTTTCTTTTCAATCCAGCTTTTTAGTTCTTCGACGCTACCCAGGTGTTGAACTTCTAGCTTTTTACCCGTAGCCGATTCGTATGCCGATTTTAGCTGCTTCATAGTTAATACTTCTCCCGCTACTTCTAAAGCTGTGTTGGCTAGTTTGGGGTCACTGACGGCTTCGGCGACATATTTGGCAGTATCTTCGGTAGTAGTCATGTCTACGGGGGTTTTTCCATCACCCCAGTATTTAAAGATGCCATTTTCTAAATCAAACTGAGGCATATAAGGAGTGGGAATAATATCCATAAACGCCCCGTTGAGAATTAGGGTATATTCCAAACCGCTAGCGGTGAGATGTTCAAAGACTTGCTTTCGCATATCTAGGTTGTCGTTATCGCCGTAATCTAACTTGCGATAGTCTACAGAGAAATCAGAAGGAATAAAGCGTTTGACCCCCTGCTTTTTAGCTGCATCAATCGCATTCTTCTGTCCTGGTACGGTAACTTGGTTATTTCCTACCGCCGAAACAACAACATCTACGCCTTCACAAATAGGCAATAAAGTATCGGGTTTCATTAAATCTCCCTCTACGATAATTGCACCTTTTGCTTTCATTTTGTCGATATCTTCGCGGTGTTTATCATAACTATTAGGGCGCACCATCGCTTTTACTTCTGCCTCACCCTTTTCTAGTAAGGCATTAACGATTTTTGTACCTAACATTCCTGTCGAACCGATAACTAATACTGTGGTTTTGTCTGCCATAATTTTGCTCTGTTACTTTGTAATTAAAGGTGTTTAATTGTAAATAGCGATACAGCGCGGTTACACCATATGCGAAGCGGTATCCTTTAGGACAAGGGTACAATGTCCGAAGGTGTATCCTTTAGGGCTACCCTTGTTAAGGTGAGTTATGTACTTACATAACAAGAGCAATATTTAACGAAATAAAAGGGTGGGAGAAGATTCTTTTGCTTGCCCTAGGTGGGGTGTGCCTCGCCCTACCAACTGACTGAATCAAGAAGCGATCGACTAAAAATTAATCTAAGATTCAGCTTCACTATCTATAGAATGACCCGCAGCAACAATCAATTCATTAAACGTTTCTGCCGATGCTTCTGCTTGGATAGTAATGTTTTGGGTTTGCCAATCAGCATCGACTTTTGCATCTGATTCGGAAGATAAAATAAATTCTTTTAACTCTTGAGCCGACTGCTGGTCTTTTAATGTGGGAACATGGAATTTAACCTGCATAATTTTTCTCACGTAATTTTGTTTTTAATTGAAAATTGAGTTCGGGGAAATTGTTTGACTTTCTCTGTTAGCTTTTGAAGGCTTTATTTGGTAATTGATGGGGTTTAGCGATCGCTATAATGATTAGGCTATACGTAACCGCCACCTGCTTCAAAAACATGACCCGTAATCCAGCGACACTCATCACTCACGACAAAAGCAATAACATCGGCAATGTCTTCTGGTTGTCCGAGACGGTTAAAGGGTGACTGGGCTGCTGCTTGGGCATCATCTCCAGAATTGACGTACATTTCAGTTTCAGTAGGACCTGGAGCTACCGTATTAACGGTAATATTTCGTTCTCCTAACTCTAACGCCAGCACTTTGCTCATCGATTCAACTGCTGCTTTAGAACTGATATAAAGACCAAAACCAGGTTGGGGGCGCACTACTAAACCACTAGAAATAGTGACGATACGACCGTTGTTGTTAAGTCTTGTAGCAGCTTCTTTTAGACAGAAGAAAGTTCCTTTGGTATTTAAACCAAAGACTTTATCGAAGGCTGCTTCATCCATGTCTGCCAACTTGCCAACATCACCAGTACCAGCAAAAGTAACTACTATATCTGGTTTACCTAACTGCTGTTCGGTTTGCTCAAACAGCTTGGTTACGTCTGCACTTTGGCTGAGGTTTGCTTGTTGAGAAATTGCTTCTCCGCCGTTTGCTTCAATCTTACTCACTACATCTTCAGCAGCATCTTTACTACCACCATAGTGAACTACAATTTTTGCGCCAAGTTCGGCAAGTTTCAAACAGACAGCAGAACCAATTCCACCAGATCCTCCAGTGACAATAGCAATTTTTTCCGTTAATTTTTTGTCCATCATAATCTCCTATAAATATAGCCAGCAGTTATTTCTTGGCAAAAAATTTATCCCATCCCGCCAGTAGCATGAATGGTTTGACCAGTTAGCCATCCGCCTTCATCCGACACCAAAAAGGCAATAACGTTAGCGATATCTTCTGGTTTTCCTGCTCTTCCTAACGGCGATAGCTGCTTCATCTGTTTCTCGATCGGCTCGTCAGATTGACTGTAAAGCTCGGCATATTTGTCATACATATTAGTTTTAGTCGCTCCAGGAGCGACCGCATTAACGGTAATACTGCGATCGCCTAGATCTAAGGCTAGATGACGGGCAAAGGCTTCATTGGCAGCTTTACTGCCAGCATAAACTGCATGATTAGGAACGCTATGGGTAGTGCTAACTGAAGACATACAGACAATTCTGCCTCCATCGCTAATTCTTTTGGCTGCCTCACTCATCGCAAAAAACTGTCCGCGAGTATTGACAGCAAAAGTGCGATCGAATTCTTCTGGAGTAACTTCTTCCAACTTACCAAAGTGTTCGATACCTGCATTGCCGACTAAAATGTCTAGCTTGCCAAATTTATCTATTGTCCGATCGAGAAGTTGACCAATTTCTTCAACTTTGCTCATGTCTGCTTGAATAGCGATCCCTTCGCTTCCTTGCTGCTCAATATCTTTAACTGCTGCTTCTGCTGACTCGGCACTTTTACGATAGTTGACCACAACGGATGCTCCTTCTTGACCGAGTTTGAGAGCAATAGCGCGTTCGATACCCTGTCCCGATCCTGTTACTACTGCGACTTTTCCTGTTAATCATTGGTTCATTGTAATTTCCTAATTTTGAATAGATTAGAGTAGCTTTTCTAGTTTGAGCGGTAAATCTCGCACCCGTTTACCCGTAGCGTGATAAACAGCATTGGCGATCGCTGCTGAAATGCCTACAGTACCAATTTCGCCGACGCTTTTTGTTCCCAACGGATTGGTATGGAGGTCGGGTTTATCGATAAAGTAGGTTTCGAGCTTGTTAATATGTAGATTGAGTGGTACTTCATATTCTGAAAGTTCGGCATTTACCAAGCAAGCCAAATTGCGATCGTGACTTGTTTCTTCTAGTAAGGTCATGCCAATGCCCATTACCAGACCGCCGATAATCTGGCTGGTGGCGGTTTTAGGATTGAGAATGCGACCTGCATCGATCGTCTCCCCGTGCCAATCCTTCAATGGTCGTAATTTCATCTTCTATGTGCATTACGGCAAAGCTCATACAGGAGAGAAGGCGAGTTCCGTTAACTAATACGGTACAAGCACCACATTGAGCATGAGCGCAACCTTTTTTCGTTCCCGTTAGTCCTAATTTTCTTAAAGCATCTAGAAGGGTAACTCGTGGCTCTACTGCCAACTGGTGTTGAGTTCCGTTAACCGTCAGAGAAATTTCGGTGACTCCTTGTATAACTGTATCTTTACCCTGTGTCTGCATTTTTGTTTTTGTTGATTGGTATAGCGATCGCCTTTTTATTGACTAATGCTAAGTCGCTTTCAAAAAGACAATATTATCTCGCGCGAAGGCAAGGACACGCATTTTGAGGAAGCCTCAACAGCGCGGTTGGATATGCGCCCGCAGGTGGCGCATCCCCCGCGCTCAAAATCGCGAGTTGTCCGCGCAGAGACGCATATTCATCGGTTCTAAAGCTGATACTGCTGTAGCTAACTCGACTGTCTTGTGTAGTTCTTGCCAGCTAGCACCCGCATTACGAGCAGCCATAGCATGAAACTTAGCTGCACCAGCCCCTTCTATCGACAGCATGGCAAACAGCATTAACTGGGTAGTCTTCATATCAAAGACATCATTATAAAAAGCGTGCGCCCTTAGTTTTTCGGCAATTCTCAAAGCTTCTGGATCGACATCCGAGCTAAATTCAAACTTAGCTTTAGGAAGTGGTGGAACTTCACCAAACATTTCGGCGTAACTATTTTCAAAGTCAGCTAAGTCTTTGGGTAACGAATTAGTTTGAGTCATATATTTACTAAAATTTAGCTTTTGATATCACCATACAGAGAAAACGCCGATCTTTCTTCTCTATTCTTGACCAAATTGTTATATTCTTGCCTTTGGATAATGCTAATGAATAACAGAAGAGAAAATAAAAGAAATGCGATCGCATTATTTAGAATGCAAAGCATGAAACCAAAATATTTTTGTTGAATTACATCAATCTAAATACCTGAATATCTGAAACCTGGAAAGCTTCAATCCTAATCTATACTAAATCCTAGATAAAACCTCTAGAACATAATTTAAAGATCGATAATGAAACAGCTTTTATTCGCACCAATTGCATTTCTGACCACGATGCTCATCGCCTCAGCTGCTAATGCTGAAGTCAAAATTACTCCTTTAGGCAGTCATGATGGCGAATTTTGCGCCTTAGACCGCGCTTTAATCTTGGAAGATCCCAATGGAACGAGAATCCTCTACGACGCTGGACGAACCGTTGCAGGCGCAGAAGATGAACGTTTGGGAAATATTGACGTAGTGTTATTAAGTCACGTTCATGGAGATCATTTGGGCGATCGCCATATTCCTCAAGTCAACGCGGGGGAATGTGGTGAACCAGATTTTAGCGTCACTGCTACTCCCAACTCAAACACCGTCGATATTGCCGTTGCTAAACAAGCCAAAATTGTCGTCGGTAGCGAGATGAATAGTTTTTTCTCTAATAAAGTCGAGTCGGCTGGTGGCGATTCTAATTTAGTCCAACTAGTGCGCTTTGGTGCTTCTATTGAGGTGGAAGGGGTAACAATTACCACCGTACCCGCAGTTCATTCTAATGGATTGAGCGGTGAGTTTGTTGAAGGCGAACTGGGAGAACAGTTGACTACGGCTGGACTTACTGCCTATGTCGGTCCTCCTACAGGTTATGTACTCACCTTTAGTAATGGACTAACTGTATACTTGTCTGGGGATACTGGGGTTACCGCCGAACAAGAAACCGTGGTCAAAAATCAATATAATGCCCAGTTAGCAGTAATCAACATCGGCGATACTTATACCACTGGACCAAAAGAAGCAGCTTATGTAGTCAATGAATTAATTCAGCCTACTTCGGTCATTCCCTCCCACGCTAATGAAGTAGCTACAGAAGATGGTCAAATAATTCCCGATACCAAAACCGATAAATTTGTTGATGCAACTAATATACCTGCCTACATTCCATTAAGCGGACAGACTATGGAGTTTGATAGTACGGGACAATGTGTTGCAGGCTGTCAAGATCTAGCGAAGTGAGATTTGCTGTAAATATAGATAAATAGCGATCGCCAAGTTAACTTGGCAATCATTACTGTTAGCTATTAGGATTCGGTAGCTCTCGGTGCAGATTCAAAATTAATTTTCTTATGATTGCCAGTACAAAAAGGTTGATTACTAGATGCCCCGCAGCGACAGAGTGCAATCGCTTTTCCGTCAGCACTAAACTCTTCTCCTTCTGCGTCCAAGATTGAAACATCTCCTTGAACTAAGAATGGACCATTATCTTTTACCTGTATTTTGACTTCAGACATAATACTTGGTTCTTTTTAAAATATACTCAGATAGTTAATATTAAACCGCGATCGCTCTTACTTGGCTTCTATGTTCTTGCTATATTTTGTTCGATCTTGACTTAGTTGCCGTTTTTTAGCGTATCGTTTTGGTAGATTGAGTAAAAAATAAAAATAGCGGTGAATTTTATTAGCATTTGGTAGCGAGCCTATAACATCAGCAAACAGTTAGTAATTATTTCTGTTTAGTTTTTAGTACTTTTATTTTCTTGCTGTAGCTTATTTGTAATAAGTTTGGCTATATTAAGCTTAAGTATTGTGGCAAAATACTAACTAATAAATGATATTTTAGGGCGGAGCTTACCTATTTTTAAAATAATTCGATCCTAAAAGTCGAGTTAATATCTTCTCGAAGTAGTTTAATAGCTGAGCTAGCGAGCTAATTTGAATGTTTAATTAGGGTTAAAACCTCTTACTTAAAATATCTAAACAAAAGTTAATAGTTAAAGCTATTTACCTGTCTATATATATTAAGTACAGCTATGGCACAACTAAACGGCGATCGCTCTAATAATTTAAACAATAATCGACGTTTATCTACAGACAGCAAGATTGAGATAAATAGTCTTTTAGAAGCAGTGGCAGATTGTGCTGGTGCTTTGCTAGGCGATAATGATTTTGAAAGTGGTATTAACGAGGCTTTAAAAATATTAGGCGCGAGTATCGGTGCAGATCGTTTGGGAATAAACGAACATCATGACGATCCGACGGGTCAAACTTTGGGTTATGTAGTTGCTAAATATGAGTGGCTTTCTTCTGAAACTGAATCTCAACTTTATCATTCCGAACTAAGCCGTATTCCTTACGACGGTGTGGAGGATTGTTATTATATGTTTGTTTCGGGCAGATACTGGGGTGGTTTACTGGAGAATATGCCCGAACCTTTTCGTAGTGGACAAAAAAAGCTGGGAGTTCAAGCTACTTACGCTATTCCTGTCATAGTAAAGGAAAAGTACTGGGGCATCATTGGTTTAGATTTTTGCCGAACAGCCAGAAAATTATGTGAGGCACAGATAGCCGTACTCAAGACTGCTGCTACCTGTATCGGGAGTGCTATTCAAAGAGAACGTAATCGACAAGAAAAAGAAGCAGCCGAAAGAAAAGCCTTACTCCAGCAGCAGAAAGCAAAAGAGTTACAAAAACGAGATCGCCTGCTTAACATTACCGCCCAAGCAGCAAAGGCGTTATTAAACGATATTAATTTAGAACGAGCGATCGCCAAGGCTTTAAGAATCGTCGGCGAAGGTATCGACACAGATCGCGTTTGCGTCATGGAACACCATGAAGATACAGGTAGTTCGTTGGGTTTTGCGAAGACGCTGTTTGAATGGAACTCCCCTTATGCAGTTTCTCAGCTACGACATCCCGAACTACAGCAGATAAGTTATGACGGTATAGAAGACTGGTACGAACAGCTAAGGCAAGGTAAAGCAGTTGGGGGAGATATAGAAGAACTCCCCGAAGCTATAAGACAGGGACAGCTAGAACTCGGCGTAAAGTCAATGTATGCCGTACCGATTATAGTTGAGGAAAAATATTGGGGTGTAGTTGGTTTTGATGACTGTCGCGAAGCCAAACAGCGCACTGAATCAGAAATCTTAATTCTCAAAGCTACCGCAGCCTGTATTGGTAGTGCGATCCAACAAAGTCGTATATCGCGCCAACGAGAACAAGCTGAACGTCAGGCTTTAGTAGAAACAGAAAAAGCAGTTCAGCTTGCAAAACATAATCTGGTATTAGAACAGCGCGATAACATTTTAGCAGCTACCGCCGAGGCTTCTAATATTTTGTTAACAGGGGAAAATTTTAATAAAGCAATAAATCAAGCATTGCAAATTATTGGGAACAGTATAGATACAGACAGAGTTACAGTTATTGAAAATTGGTATAATCCATCTAAGTCATTAACTCCATATTGGAGAATTCTGTACGAATGGAATTCAACTTATGTTATTCCACAAATTTCTCATCCAGACGTAATTCAAGGAAGTTATGAAGGAATAGAGAAATGGTACGAACTTCAGAGTCAGGGACAAAGCATTAGCTGTCGATTGGGAGAAATGCCCGAACCTTTCCGTAGTGGACAGGCGAAAATTGGTGTCAAAGTACTTCATGCTGTTCCTATATTTGTAGAAGGTAAGCATTGGGGAGTAGTTGGCTTTGATGATTGTCGAGAGGAAACACGCCGTAGTGAAGCAGAACTAAGTCTTTTAAAGACTGCTGCTAATTGTATTGGTGGCGCAATTAAACAAAAACGTATCCGCCTTGCCAAAGAAGAAGCCGAGCGCAATATTTTATTAGAAAGAGAACAAGCAGCGATCGAAAAAGCCGAACAGCTAGAAGAAAGTAATTTAGTCTTATCTTTACGCGATCGATGGTTAGAAGCAACCGCCAATGCTGCCAATAAACTACTAGAAATCGCCGATCTCGATGAAGGAATCAACGCTGCATTAAAGGTTTTAGGCGAAAGTTTAGATTGCGATCGCCTGGCAGTAATGCAGAATTTTGAGGATAGTACGAAAAAATCTTTAGGTTATGTAAAACTGATTCAAGAATGGGATTCTCCTGGTATAAGTCGTCAAATTTCTCATCCAGAACTCGTTCAAATTCCGTTTGAAGGAATAGAAGATTGGTTTCTTACACTAAAGGCAGGTGGCTGGATAGGTGGTATTTTGAAAGAACTGAAAGAACCTTTCAGAACTGCTATGGCACAACTCAATGTAAAGTCTACTTATGCAGTATCGATCTTTGTCAAGAATAGTTATTGGGGAGCAATAGGTGTTGATTTTTGCCGTGAACCAAGAAGTTTAACCCTACCTGAAATTGCCGTATTTAAAACCGCAGCAAGCTGTATTGGGAGTGCAATCTCTCGCCAACAAATACAACAGCAAAAAGAAGAAGCCGATCGCAATGTTTTATTAGAAAGAGAAAAGGCAGCAGTAGAAAAAGCGAGTCAACTAACCGAACATAATTTGGTATTGGAACAGCGCGATAACGAAGTTCAGCGAAGCTATCGCATTTTAGCAGCAACAGCGAAAGCTTCTAATGTTTTGCTAACAGGAGAATGTTTTAATACGGCAGTAAATAAAGCCTTAAAAATTATCGGTCAAACTATTGATGTCGATCGAGTTTTAGTTATCGAACATTGGCACAATACATTAGAACCATTGATGCCCTATTGGAGAATTCTTCATGAGTGGAATAGCGATCGCGTAATGCCACAACTCAGCCAGCCTCATCTATCTGAAGGAAGCTATGCGGGAATAGAAGAATGGTACGAGATCTTAGGGAAGGGGCAAACTGTCAGCCGTCGATTAGAAGAAATACCCGAACCCTTCCACAGTATTAAGGCAGAAATTGACATAAAAATACTTCACGTCATTCCTATTTTTGTCGAAGGACAATACTGGGGAGTATTAGCTATCAACAATTGCCAAGAGGTAAAATACCTCAGCGAAGCCGAACTAAATATTTTCAAAACTACTGCTAACTGTATTGGGGGTGCAATTCAACGAGAACGTATTCGCCTTGCTAAAGAAGAAGCCGAGCGCAATATTCTGTTAGAAAGAGAACAAGCAGCGATCGAAAAAGCCGAACAGCTAGAAGAAAGTAATTTAGTCTTATCTTTACGCGATCGATGGTTAGAAGCAACCGCCAATGCTGCCAATAAACTACTAGAAATCGCCGATCTCGATGAAGGAATCAACGCTGCATTAAAGGTTTTAGGCGAAAGTTTAGATTGCGATCGGGTTTGTGTGGGACAACATTTTGAAGATGATACGCAGAAATCTTTAGGCTTTGTTCGTTTACTTTATGAGTGGGATTCATTATACGCTAGTAATCAAATTTCTCAACCAGAGTGGATCGAACTTCCTTGGGATGGAATTGAAAACTGGTTGATCGAACAAAAAGCTGGGGATTGGGTTGGTGGAGTTGTTGAAGAATTACCAGAACCATTTAATAGTGGACAAAAAGAACTAGGAGTTAAGTCTCTCTACAATGTACCGATCTTTGTTACTGGTAAATACTGGGGAACATTAGGTATCGACTTTTGCCAAGAACCTAGACGTTTAACTCTATCCGAAATTGCCGTATTTAAAACCGCAGCAAGCTGTATTGGGAGTGCAATCTCTCGCCAACAAATTCGACAAGCTAAAGAAGAAGCCGATCGCAATATTTTGTTAGAAAGAGAACAAGCAGCAATAGAAAAAGCCGAACAATTACGAGAAAGTAATTTAGTACTATCCTTACGAGACAAATGGTTGGAAGCTACCGCCAACGCTGCTAACAAGTTGCTAGAAATCGCCAAACTTGATGAAAGTATTAACGCTGCACTAAAGGTTTTGGGTGAAAGTTTAGATTGCGATCGGGTTGATGTAATGCAATATTTTAAAGGCGATACAGAAGAATCTCCAGGATTTATGCGTATGCTTTATGAATGGAATTCTGCTGCTACTGTTTCTCAGATAGATCATCCTCAACTAAACGAAGTTTCTAACATTGGGATGCAAGAAAATTTTGACAAGGTACAAAGAGGAGAATGCATTGGTGGTTTAATCGAGGAATTTCCCGAACCTTTTCGTAGTGAACAGATAGAATTAGGCGTAAAATCTATTTATAGCGTACCAATTTTTGTAGGTAATGTATTCTGGGGAATACTCGGAATCGATCATTGCCGAGAAGCAAAACTTTTAACCTTACCTGAAATTGCCGTATTCAAAACCGCAGCAAGCTGTATCGGTAGCGCAATCTCTCGCCAACAGATTCAACAGCAAAAAGATCGGGCGGAATTAGCTATCTTAGAAGAACGTAACCGCATGGCGCGGGAAATCCACGATACTCTAGCACAGGCTTTTACAGGTATTTCCTTACAGTTAGAAGCAGCTAAAAGTAGCTTGACTACAGAATCGGATGTGGTTCGCGAACGATTGATGCAGGCAAAAAATTTGGCAAAAGAAGGTATCACCGAAGCTCGTCGTTCGGTTCGTGCTTTACGTCCAGAAGTCCTTGAATTGGGCTTAATTGCTGCGCTACAGCAGCTAATCGACAAAATGTATTCTGGGGCGGACATTGAAGCAGGGATGGTTATTGAAGGTGAACCTTACAACCTAGATTCAGCTATAGAAGCAGAATTATTTCGCATCGCTCAAGAAGCTATTACTAATAGTCTACGATCCGCTCAAGCCTCTGAGGTTTGTATTCACTTAGTTTATGAAACCGACGCAATTCACCTCAAAATTGAAGATGACGGTATTGGTTTCGATCCTAAATTATTATTCAACCAAGGTTTTGGCTTACTGGGAATGCAGGAAAGAAGCGATCGCCTTAACGGTAATTTAGTTATCAATAGCGCGATCGCCAAGGGAACGAAAATTACAGTTACAGTGGAGATTGGTTAACTTTTGGGCAATACACGATTGCAAAGTCAATTCAAAGAATTATCATGTAGCTTAAAAAGTTTATCTGCATTAATAAATGCTTGAGCTAGATCGCCTCGCAGCCCAATATAATATTTAAAATAAGGCGATCGCCTTAACGGTAATTTAGTTATTAATAGCGCGATCGCCAAGGAAACTGCGATTGTAGTAATAGTTCCTATCTAATTCCACTTCAAATTCGGCTTTCCCTACCTGTCTTCAACTATATTCAAAGTGTTATTATTTATTTAGTCGGCTAAGTAAACTATTAAAATGTCCAGTCAAAATCCACTCGATACTACTACTTATCTTATGGTGAGGGTTGCTAAGGCACAGCGAGGATTAGTTAGCTCTAATCTGTCTAAAATAAATTTGCACATCGGACAGGAAAGACTGCTAATGGAACTATGGCAACAGGATGGTTTGACCCAAACCGAACTGTCAGATCGCCTTTGTATCGAACCGCCTACATTAACCAAGATGTTAAGTAGACTGGAGAAAACAAAGTTGTTAGAAAAGCGTAAAGATCTAGAAGATGCTAGAGTTTCTCGTATTTTTCTAACTGAGAAGGGGTATTCATTGCAAAAACCAGTAACCGAGCTTTGGTTGAACTTGGAAGAAACGATTCTTGCCAACCTTTCTCTAGAAGAACGTTTACTATTTCGTCGCTTTCTGATGCAAATCTACCATAATTTGAAATCTACCCAGTAATCTTAGCAATTTATTCAATAATTATCCAATAATTGATTCAAATCAATTGTTTATTCTTCTATTTATAATATACTTTCAAATAATCTTTAAATAGTAGGATGCCGAGCATTTAACTATAGGGCAGTTTGGCATTACATCTAATAATTTTGCCATGCCGATCGACTGCATACTTTACTATGACTATTAATTAGCTTTTTTTTTACTTTTACTTAGCCGACTAATAAAAAAAGATTTTAACTGTAAGGAGAAAATTGAATGGATTTAACCGATCTCTCTCGTCTTCCTCAACCATTACAAAACAAAACTGTAACTCAAAATTTGAGCGCATCAGAAATTCTATTTACTCAAGGCGATGAAGCGTCTAGTTTTTATGTAGTTAGATCGGGTAGAATCAAACTGTTTCGCTATATTAGTGAGGATAAGGTCAGTACTTTTGAGATAGTCAGACCTCAAGAAAATCTAGCAGAGATGGCGTTGTTTGTCGAGGTATATCCCTGTACGGCGATCGCCGAAATAGACTCGGAGGTAATTGTCTATCCCAAACAAGAACTTTTAGATGTTTTACGGACGCATCCAGATCTGGCTGAAGATTTTATGACAATGCTGGTCAAAAAAATTCAGTCTCTCAAACTTCGCTTGGAATTGAGAAATATTCGGATTGCTCACGAAAGAGTGTTGCACTATTTACGTCATCTAGTTAATTATCCCGAAGAAACAACTATCGTCCTAGATCGCCCTCTTAAAGATATAGCAGAAGATTTGGGTTTTACTCCCGAAACCCTTTCTAGGGCATTAATTCGATTAGAGACAGATGGTGCGATCGCTCGTGAAGCAAGAGTTATCACTTTGCACAATAATTCTGTTACGTAAGTTGAACGTGCAAATCAATTTTTATCGATGCCATAACTTTATAGAGGCGATAAAATCATCATCTTGTCACTTTGACGATACATTTTTGGCGTTGTACCGACTGTATTGCGAAAATGCTTTGCTAAATGGCTTTGACTGCTAAAACCACATTCTAGTGCAACATCACAGATTGGTAGTTCGGAATCTTTTAATAGTTTTTTAGCTCGTTTTACTCTCTGCTGTAAAACATAATTATAGGGACTTAGGTTGGTAGAACCCTTAAACAAACGACAAAAATAAAATCTGCCAACACCAACAATAGCAGCCAAATCTGATAGAGTTATTTTCTGAGCTAAGTTAACTTCAATATATTCAAACACTGTATTAAGCTTTCTTGGTGCTAATCTATCGAAGTTATCAGAAACTTTTACCTTGCAATTCAGGTAATTTCTTAATAAATGAACCGCTAACAAATTTGCCAGACTTTCAGCATATAATCTTTCTATATCCTTGCCTGAGCTAGACAAATGACCCAAAATTACTCCAACTTCTCGAATTAAAGGATCGTCCACTAATGAAAAACGTTTATCGATCTCTGGATAATCTCCGATAAACTCACCCGTTGCATTGACAAAAAAGTTGGGATGAATATAGAAAAGAGTCATTTCTCCTGTTTGTTGCCAGTCAAGAGCGTGGGGTTGATTTGGAGAAACCAAGTAACTTTGACCCGCCTCAATTAGTTGAGTATATTGTTTAGCAGAGTCTGACCTACATTTCATCCAGGCTTTAGCATTAGCTTGGGGTAAAGTAATCTGTATCTCCTCATGAGTATGTTCTTGATAATAATTTGGTTTTTCGAGGCAATTGTAAAAGCTGAAGCCATCAAACTGATGAACCTTCTTGTTTAACCATTTAGGATTACACATTGTCGAATCTCTAACTATGAGTAACATCATGTTAGAAAAAAGCACTGTTATATTCGCCTATGAGGAGACTAGGGTTTTACCATGTATCGAGATAAGTATCAAACTCGATCTCAGGTAATGGATTTATCCTTAACTTTTGGCTAGGTAACAAATCGACAAGTTATTTAAGCTATATTTTCTAAGATCCGTATTAATAAGACTTCTAAATTTTGCGTTCCTTCATGGCGAATACCGATAAAAAAGGTTGGAGTATTTTTCACTCCGTGTTCGATTCCGCTATTAATATCTTCCTGTATTCGATCGCGATGGATGCGATCGCTTAATTCCCTCAAAACTTGCGGGATATCTAATTCTAAACTGTCAGCATATTCAATTAAATCACTGTCCTCTAATTGCTGTTGATTTTCAAACAGCATTGAGTGCATTTCCCAAAATTTGCCCTGTGCGCCTGCTGCTTCTGCTGTTTCTGCTGCTTTAAAAGACTGGGGATGAAGTTCTAGTTGAGGAAAATGACGGAAGACAAAACAAAAGCGATCGCCTAATTGACGATTTAGTCTTTCAATCGTTTGGTGTGCTTGTCCTGACTGGGAACATTGGTAATCTCCATATTCCATCAAAACTACTGTAGTGCTAGGGTTTCCCGATACGCGATCGTTTTCTCTTAGAGAAGGAATTTTAGTGGAATTGATTTGAATCATGGACAAATAAAATAATTTTTGGTGAAGTAGAGTTAGTTACGAATTAAAAGAGCTAATTAGCAAAAGCTGCAAAACTCGTTTTTATAGTCTGTTCTATGCTACGAATATCAACGGTTACATTTCACCTATAGATAGTTAAGAAATAATACCCATCTAAAGGCATATACTAATGCCTAACTTTCGGCTAGGTAAGCAAAAAACAGTTTGCTGAGATCGTAGTTAAGACTATCGATTGGTTATTGGTGCAATCTAACCAAGCCTCTTTTAAAAGCAACGATTACCGCTTGAGTGCGATCGCTAACCCCAAGCTTGCTTAAAATATTGTTAACGTGAAATTTGACCGTTCCTTCGGTAATTTTTAGAATTAAACCAATATTTTGATTGTTTTTGCCTTCGGTGAGTAGCCGTAAGACTTCTATTTCTCGATTAGTAAGCTCTGAATGAGTAATTCTTTGCGCTAACTTCATTGCTACATGAGGCGGTACATATCTCTTTCCTCCATTAACTTGTCGAATAGCGGTAGCCAATTCTTCAGAAGAACTATCTTTGAGTAAATAACCCTTTGCCCCTGCTTGCAATCCTCGATAAATATCTTCGTCAGTATCGAAGGTGGTAAGTATTAGGATCTTTGCTTGAGAAAATTCCTTTCTAATTTTGGCGATCGCTTCTACCCCTTCCATTACTGGCATACTCAAGTCCATTAGCACTACATCGGGTTGATGTTCTTGATATAACTCTATAGCCTGTTTACCATTTTCCGCTTCGGCGATAACGGTAATATCTGGCTGTAAATTGGCGATCGCACAGATGCCATCGCGAACAATTTCGTGGTCTTCAACTACTAAAATACGAATCATTGTGGATTGATTCATCGTGTTATTTTAAATGTAAAAAAGAATAGATGACATAATACCTCTGTTTTTTAGGATAAACTCAATTTATTGGTTTATAGTCGGTAAAATAACTGTTAGCATATCTTCATATTCTTGTTCTAGAGCTTTAAGTTCTAGAACAAGAATCACTTTAAAATCAATCTTTGGACTAGAGATATCTTTAGCATAAGAGGCGGTAAGATATGACAAGTATTTAGAATCTCCTTCAATATGAGTTTTAACAAACGCTACTGCAAAAGCTTTGATGTATGGCTGACCATTTGATAGACGTTTACCAATAAATTCTTCTATGAGTTGTAGCAACTTCCCTCAAACTTTCTAAAATTTCTACTACCATTGGCGATCGCGTCAAACGATAGAGTAAGATTGGATCGATATCTATCCGACGACGTAGCACGCGACGTAGTTGTCTGACCGTTCTCTCGTCTAGGCGTTTTTTGGTATAGAAGTTTAATTCATCGTTGATTATTCCTTCTTGAGCGTAAAGTTCTAAAGCATCTATAGAAAGGGAAAACTCTAAGATACCGTAGTTGAACTTAATTTGTTCGGCTGATAAAGTCGATTTGGGAGCAATTAATGTAGTGGCAGTAATGCCAATTTCCCATAGTAGTAATCTTCCAGTCAACCCAATAAGTAAAGTGACTAAATTTAATTTTTTCATTTTATTGTCTGGCAACAAGCAAATTTGCCAGTCTTTCTTAATTGCAGCATATCAGTCTCATAGTTTGTAAGTCTTGTATGTTATTGTCTTGATTTGCTTAATCTTGTAGTTTTGATAAACTAAAGATGACTAACAAGCAAAGAGACTTAATTTTATTTGGATCTAGTCGATCAGAATAACTTTTATCCAAAAATCTATTTTTTTTCTCACCTTTTTTATTATGATTACACTCTTCAAACTCCCAAACGATGTTTGAGATGCTCGGCAACTCGAATCGCGTTAGCAATAATTGTTAGTGTAGGATTAACTCCCGAATTAGAAGGGAAAAAGCTACCATCTACTACGTACAAATTATCTACATCGTGGGTACGACAGTTGAGGTCGAGTACAGAGGTAGTAGCATCTTCTCCAAAACGGCAAGTACCGCACTGATGTCCTACAGCAGAGAGAGGAATATAGCTGCGAGGATAAATACTAAAGGGAATGACGTGTTTGGTAGTTCGATCGATCGCTTTTAAAGTCTCACTCCAGCGATTCACTAAGCGATACAGCGCGGTCTTGGGGGTTTCCCCCATGAGCGACTGTATCAAGAAGCGATCGCGAGCTACGATATTATTTGGTGTATAGTCCAGACAAATTTTACTTCCAGTCCAGCGCACGCGGTTGTTGGGGTCGGGTAAATCTTCCGTCTGTAGCCACCAACCCGTAGAATGTTTGGCAGATATTTCTAAAGCTCTTTCTGGGGTGAATCTAATAAAAGGAGCGAGTAAGGATGGTACTTCGCCAGGAATCATTGCTGCTTTGACGTTTCCCGTATTTTGTACCATCCCCATTGGATAAGGAAAGCCCTCCTCTCCCCAATAAAAATCATTAATCCCAATAGTTTTTTGGTAGACTGTATTGTTAGGGCGATCGCTCAAAGCAACAATAGTAGTCGATAAATGCTTCATAAAGTTGCGTCCTACCTGGTCGGAACTATTAGCCAAACCTTGAGGATGAGCATCATTAGCCGAACGCAGCAGCAAAGCAGCGGAATTGATTGCACCACAGGCGACAACTACCAAATCGGCAGAAAACGTCTCAGTATGTTCGCCAATTTCTGTTTCTACTCCCGTAACTTCTCCCCCTGATGGGCTGGTATGTAGTTTGACTACTTTAGCTCCAGTCATCAAAACTACATTCTCTTGATGTTGAACTCGTTCGATACAGTTAACTTCAGCATCAGCTTTACCATCCACCAAGCAGGGAAATCCATCGCAAGTATCACAGCGTATACACTGGGATAGAGTCTTATCTACCTCGTTAAGCTTCAATCCTACAGGAAGATGGAAAGGATTGTAGCCAAGCTGTTTAAGGCTGTCGGCGATTGACTGCATTGGTGGTTCGTGACTCACCGGAGGGTAGGGGTAGTCTACTCCATCTGGTTCGGTGGGGTCTTGCCCTTTTTGTCCGTGAACGTTGAAGAGTTGTTCGGCTTTAGTGTAATAGGGTGCAAAGTCTCGATATTTCAGTTCCCAAGCTGGTGAAATACCTACCTGGTGCTGTACTCGTTCAAAATCTTGCGATCGCATCGGTAACAAGGCTGCACCGTATACCTTGGTATTACCGCCTACCCAATAACAAGTTTGTGGATGTAGGGTTTTGCTGTCTTTGTCGCACCATTCTTCCTTAGTGTAGTAACGTTGCTTTTGATAGACTTCTTTAGGATTCCAGTTTTCTTTTTCTCTGGGCAAAAATTCACCCCGTTCTAAAATCAGAATTTTTTTTCCCGTTGATGCAAGTTCGTGAGCGACAGTACCACCTCCCGCACCTGTACCGATAATAATAATGTCGTAATGTTTGTTGTCTGTCATAGTAGTGTAGAGACGTAGTGTATTACGTGTGTATGAATAATTAGTAGTTCTTTAAATCGATCGCATACAAAGAACCTCCTGCGGTAATAAACAGACGTTTTCCATCTTTACCCCCGAAAGTCAGATTAGCTACGGTTTCAGAAACGTAAATTTTGCCCAAAATAGTCCCTTCTGAACTATATATTTGAACGCTATCGGCAGAAGAAGTAAAAATATTATCCTGGGAGTCTACCTTAAAGCCATCAGGTTGTCCTGGTTCTATAGTTGCAAACACTCGACTGTTGGCTACCTGTTTTTTATCTACTACATCATAGCCACGAATATAGTGATGTCCTTGAACGTAATTTACTTGAGAAGTATCGGAAACATATAGAATAGTTTCATCGCGATTAAACGCCAGTCCGTTAGGTCTTTCCATCTCTTTAACAACTGCATCCATTTCCCCCGTGTCGGGATCGAAGCGAAAGACAAAGCTACCTGCTTGTTCTTGTTTTCCCCCACAGCCTTCTGCTGGTTGCGTCAATCCGAAGGGAGGATCGCTAAACCAAATTGTACCGTCACTTTTAACTACTAAATCGTTAGGACTATTTAAACGATTATTTTGATAGCGATCGCACAAAACTTGCCATGTGCTATCATGTTCTCGTCTGACAATTGCCCGTTTGCCGTGAGAACAACTTACCAACCGTCCTTGCAGATCGCGAGCATTTCCATTGTGATAATAATAAGCTAATTGATGAACTGTACTCAAGCCATCTGAACCACTCCAACGACATAGGCGATCGCCTATAACATCGCTAAAAATAACGCTATCATCTTCAGTAAAGTAAACAGGACCTTCACTATGTTGTAAACCATCAGCTAGTTTTTCTAAGTTGGCATCTGGTTCGATAATCGAATACATTCTTGGGTCGTATATTGCGATCGTTTTAAGCATAGTTGAGTAGAAGGTAAGTTTTTCTAAAACAAATTATCGATGCGATACCCACGGAAAATAATTAGGAGAGAAAAAAAATTGTTGCCAATTAAAGAGTAGTGTTCTATTAATTTCTCCAACAAAAAAATTATTTCCTTGCCATTTTTGTAAACAAATATACTCCTAATCTTTTGTCTAATTTTGATTAAATTGTTATGATTCATAGCCAGAGATCGCTAAATTTTAGTTTTAATGACTTAATACTTAGAAAGTAAATTCTGCGCGACACCGATATTTTTTTAATTAGCAAAAAGAGTGTGGTTAACAAAGCTACGTTTTTTTCTTCCTGGATGGATGAGGAAAAAGTGAATTCGTGCTTAACAAATAACAATTTATCAGTTGGCTAATCTATCTGTCTTGCCTATTCTTGCTCTGATTTGCCAAATGTTGCACATACATATTAGTGAAATAAAACGCTCACGTTAGATGAATTAAACACTGTACTAGAGTCAACTATTTAACTCAAAGGATTGCTACCAGAACCCTGAAACATTAGCCAGAATAAAAAGAAATTAGTCACAAAAATCACAATTAAAGCCGTAACCACTGCTGCGATGGTAGATTCTCCAACATTTTTTGCTCCTGTAGTCGTCAATCCCCAATTACAGCCAATAATGGCTATTATTGCGCCAAAACCACTGATTTTATTATCGTTGAATTTTTAAATTTCTCAATTACCTCGTGCCTCCGCATATAGTTGAATTAAGTACGCGGTAACTCCCGTCCAGCCCGTTTGGTGTGATGCCCCCAAACCCGCACCATTATCACCATGAAAGTATTCGTGGAAATAAACATAATCGCGCCAATGGGGGTCGTTTTGAAACTTTTCTATGCCACCAAATACGGGACGCTTACCCGTCTCATCTCGTAAGAAAATATTGGTCATGCGTGTGGCTAGTTCGATAACGATTTCGTAGAGATTTTTATAGTTTCGCGAACCTGTAGGAAATTCAATTTTAAAATCGTCTCCCAGATATTCATGGAAGTTCTGCAAGGCTTCTAACAAGAGGTAGTTAATCGGAAACCAAATTGGACCGCGCCAGTTAGAATTACCGCCAAACATTCCCGAAGTTGATTCGGCTGGTTCATAGTCTACCTGATATTTTTGACCGTTGACCTCCATTGCAAAAGGATGGTCTTGATGATACTTGGAAACCGAACGAATACCATAAGGACTGAGAAACTCTGCTTCGTCGAACATATAGGTCAGTAATTTTTGTAATTTGTTAGATTGACCATCATCTCTGGATGTGGCATAGCATAAAGCCAATAATCTCTTGGCATTCATGCCTTCTGTTTCCATACAGGCAATATTCTTTTTGAGATCGGGACGATTTTTAATAAACCACTCCAGACGTTTTTCAAATCCTGGTAGGTTTTTAATCGTTTCGGGTTCGAGGACATTTACTCCTAACAGGGGGATTAAACCAACGAGCGATCGCACTTTTAACAGCTTTCTTCCCCCGTCAGGAAAGTTAATCGTATCGTAATAAAAACCATCCGATTCATCCCATAAAGAAACTCCGTCGCCGATATGATTCATAGCATCGGCAATATAGAGAAAGTGTTCAAAGAACTTACTGGCAATATCTTCATACGGTGGACGATCTTGCGCTAACTCTAAAGCAATATGCAGCATTCCCAAACTGTACATTCCCATCCAGCTAGTAGCGTCTGCCTGTTCTAAATATCCTCCCGTAGGAAGTTCGGAACTGCGATCGAATATTCCTATATTATCAAGACCTAAAAAACCACCTTCAAACACATTCTTCCCTGCTGCATCTTCACGGTTGACCCACCAGGTAAAGTTAAGCAGCAGCTTTTGAAAGATCCGTTCTAAAAAGTCTTTGTCCTTGCGTCCCCAGTACTTTTCTTCTAGAGTATATATCTGCCAAGCTGCCCATGCTTCTACGGGAGGGTTAACATCGCTAAACGCCCATTCATAGGCTGGTATTTGTCCGTTGGGGTGCATATACCATTCGCGAGTTAAGCGAGATAATTGGAGTTTGGCGTAATCGGGATCGAGTATGGCTAAAGGAATTAAGTGAAAAGCCAAATCCCAGGCAGCATACCAGGGATATTCCCACTTATCGGGCATGGAGATAATATCATCATTAAATAGGTGTTTCCATTCCGAATTTCTACCATGTTTACGAGACTCTGGAGGAGTTACACTATTAGGATCGCCCTGTAGCCAATCTTCGACCACATAGTAGTAAAACTGTTTGTTCCATAACATTCCCGCAAAAGCCTGTCGCTGCACAGAACGTCGGTCTTCATCTATGTCATGGGGATTGATATCATGATAGAATTCGTCGGCTTCAAGTTTTCGGCGAGCGAAGATACTGTCAAACTCTTCAAAGGGATCGGATAGAGAGTTAGAATTACACAATCTTAGTTCAACAGTTCTGCTTTCTCCTGCGGGGATAGATAACTTGTAGTGTGGTGCAAATTTAGTACCGATCTTGTCGGGATTTACTGCATCTTTGTTGTCATTGACAACATAGTTATTAATTCCGTCTTTAACATAGGGCGAGGCGTTTGGTTGTCCGAAGAGTAATTCAAAATTAGTTTCGTTTTCTGTAAACAGTAGGGGCGAATGGCAGTTCGCCCCTACAGGATGGTTGCAATACAGCCATCGTTTACCCAAACTGGCACGATTCGCTTCAATGACACTGTAGCTGTCTTGCTGTGAATGAATTTTTATCTTAGGTTTTTCGACATCTTCAAACCAAGACCAGGTATTGCGAAACCAAAGAGTAGGCAAGATATGTAATGGTTTTTCCTCATTACCGCGATTGTGCGCTGTTACCTTAATTAGAATATCTTCATCGCTGTCTTTGGCGTATTCAATAAAAATATCAAAATACTTATCTTCATCAAAGATCCCCGTATCCAATAGTTCGTATTCAGGATCTTCTTGCCCTCGCCTTTGATTCTCTTCTACTAGATCGGCATAAGGATATTCAGACTGGGGATATTTATACAGATACTTCATATAAGAATGAGTCGGCGTATTATCCAGATAAAAATAATACTCCTTGACATCTTCGCCATGATTGCCCTGCGAACCAGTCAAGCCAAACATCTTTTCTTTAATAATCGGATCTCGCTCGTTCCAGAAAGCTAAGGCAAAACAAAGACGCTGATGATTGTCACAGATCCCTGCAATGCCGTCTTCTCCCCAACGATATGCACGAGACAAAGATTGAGAATGAGGAAAGTAATCCCAAGCTGTTCCGCCTTCGCTATAGTCTTCTCTTACCGTTCCCCACTGCCGTTCGCTGACGTAAGGACCCCAACGAGTCCAGTATGCTTTACGTTGTCGATTTTCTTCTAGTCTTTGCTTTTCGGTGGTCATAATTCTTGCTCCAAATAATTATTTTTAAAGTCTTAAATTATTTAACTCCTGCTGCTTCAGAAACCTCCAGTGCGATGCCTTCGGCTAGCTTCGCAATCGCCGCCCATTCTAAATCGCCTCTTTCTTTTGCCATCGCTGCGAGGAATTGGTTATGAACTAAACTGGCTAAAGGCATGGGCATATTACAAGCTTGGGCTGTTTGCAGGGCTAAAGTAATATCTTTATGTCCTAAAGAGAGTTTGAAACCTCCTGGTTCGTAGTTGTGTTCGGCGATCGCGACTCCGTATTCTTGATATACTGGGCAAGAGAATAAGGTTTCGCCAAATAGCTGTGCGACTTTAGCGCGATCGATGCCATTTTTTTCAGCCAGAGTAAAGGCTTCTGCCATCGCTTCAATTGCTGCTGCGATACTAAAGTTGACCGACAGCTTAACTACATTAGCACTGCTGGGAGTATCGCCAAAGTCATACACTTTTTGTCCGAGGACTTCTAATAGTGGCTGTACTCGCTCTTTTGCAGCAGGATTTCCCGACAGACAGATATTGAGCTTTCCTGCTTTAGCTACATCAGGACGACCTAAAACGGGAGATGCTAAATAGTAAGCACCTGCTTCTTGATGCGCCTGGGCTAGTTTGTCGGCGGTAGCAGGAGAAAGAGTACTCATGGATAAATGAATGCCATCCTTACCTAGTTGTTTGAGAATACCATCTTTTCCTAAGACGACACTTTCAACTATGCGATCGTTAGGCAGCATAGTAATTACAATGCCCCCTGGCGTAACTACATCGGGCGGAGTGTTGGCTAATTCTGCACCTTTATCTATTAGAGGTTGGGCTTTTTCGGCAGTGCGATTATAGACTTTGAGCTGATAACCCGCATCAATTAGGTTAGTTGCCATTGGCAAACCCATATTACCCAAACCGATAAATCCAATTGCTTGTTGCATATTTCTCTACTTAAAATAAATCAGCTAATTTCAATTTGAAAAAGGATAATCGGTATAGCCAACTGCTGCATTTTCGTCATCTCCCTGTCCATAAAAGGTTTTTGGGTTAGGTTTATTTAGCTCGGCATCAACTTTAAACCGTTCTACCAAATCGGGATTAGCGATGTATGGTCTACCATAAGAAACCAACTCAGCCTTTGTTTTGGCTAGAACTTCGTTACCACTTTGTTTGTCATAGCCACCATTAGTAATAATCGTTCCCTGATAAATCGGTCTAAATACGGGCAAGACAGGATTAATTACTTCAGCGTTTTTTAAGTCTATCTCGCTAGGTTCCATTAGATGAATATAAGCCAGATCGAAATCATTTAAAGCATTAATGGTATAGCTGAAAGTTGTCTTGGCATTACTATCACCCATACCGTAGAAAGTATTGCTAGGGGATAACTTTACTCCAACTCGGTTGTCGCCCCAAACCTCAGTAACGGCTGCTACCACTTCAAGTAAGAAGCGGGTACGATTAGCTATTGAACCACCATATTTATCGTTACGCTGATTGGAAACATCCTGTAAAAACTGGTCGATTAGATAACCAAATGCTCCATGTAATTCTATGCCATCAAATCCAGCCTCCTGAGCATTTTTGGCACAGACGCGAAACTGTTCGACTATAGCGGTGATTTCCTCTATTTCTAAAGCGCGAGGGGTTTCTATCTCTACCTTGCCTTCAGGAGTATGGAGCGAGCCTTTTCCTGCGATCGCACTTGGAGCAACTGGCAATTTTCCTTCAAGTAAAGCAGGATGAGATACTCTACCACAATGCCATAGCTGTAAGAAAATCTTGCCTTCTTTTTCATGTACGGCTTGAGTAACTAATTTCCAGCCTTCAATCTGTTCTGACGTATAGATTCCAGGACAACTCATGTAGCCATGACTCATCGGCTCGACCATAGTACATTCGGTAACAATCAACCCCGCTGAAGCTCTTTGAGCGTAATAGGTAGCCATTAATTCAGTTGCAACTGTACCATCCGCCCGTAAACGAGTCATGGGGGACATAACCATCCGATTAGCTAAGGTCTGGTTTCCCAATTCGACTGGGGAAAATAAGCTAGTTGAAGTCATATAAAATTTTTGAATGCTGCAATTTGAATAGCTTCTACCGCCCGTAAACATATAAAAATAAAGACCGTATATTTACATATAAACCCTGACTAAATCTATTTCTTCTACGATCTTGCAAAAATTTGTCATTTCTTGCCTTTTTCTATTAAATTATTGAAGAGCGATTGCTATTGTCCTGTTCCGATTTGATTTGCTGATGGCT
Organism: Waterburya sp.; assembly: GCA_965214815.1. Taxonomy (GTDB): domain Bacteria; phylum Cyanobacteriota; class Cyanobacteriia; order Cyanobacteriales; family Xenococcaceae; genus Waterburya. Next base: position 2,568,305 of record CBDCCL010000002.1, on the reverse strand, counting down.
GGCTACTGCTTGCTGATGAGCTTTTTCTCCTGTAACACCATCATGACGGTCATCCAATTCTAATAAAGTTGTTTTACGACCATATACAACTAAAGTATCTCCCGCACAAACAGAGGTTTCTCCATGAGGTGCGCCTACATAACTTCCATCACATCTTTCTACCCCTAAAACAGAGATGCCTTCATCTCGCAATCGTAGTTTTTTAAATGTTTTATTTGCCAACCAATCATTGTAATCGTCTACTCTGATTTTAATAACCTGATAATCACCCCTCAAATGCAGTAGCTTGTCATAGTCGTGTAGGTTTAAATCTGTCCAACGATGTAAGGCTCTTCTAACGATACGAGTTAATACACGATTGAAAGCATGATTGGATGCAATCAGCCAAAGTAACGCAATTCCTAAAAGCAAGTAAACAACACGGGATGCTCCGTTGACCGTAGATGAGGCAGAAACAAAAGTTAGAACCAAGGAAGAAATAACGGTAATTACTCCTGCATTACCTAGAAACATCAGCAGCATAATAATACGTCGTCTTACTGGATGCTCTACCACGGACTCAGATTCTGCCGTGGTAAAGCCTGCACCAGTAAATGCCAATCTAGCTTGAAAACTAGCAGAAGCACGGGACAAACCAGTCAAGGTCAAAGCCTCTGCTGCTATGCGAGTGATTAGTAATGATAGAGTAACCGCCATTAAAACTGAAATTAAAGCTGCCATTGTCTAAAATTATTTTTGGTTCGCACTGTAAATTAGTTTATAGCTAAGGGTTATCTCAGTTTGAATAAATAAGACACAATCGACACTTTAATCATCATTCTTCTGAAAAAACTTTAATAATTGCTCTATTAATTCTTGAGGTTTTTCTTCAGGCACAAAATGCCCACAGTTAGCAATTACTACCCCCCGAACATCGATCGCTCCTTGTTTCATAGATTGTTCGACTGATTCGCCGTAAACCGAATCTCCACCAATCGTCAGTACGGGCATTTGCAGTTTTGTCTTAGCATATTCTCGACCGCGTTCGGTATCTTTAAAGTATGTACGATAGTATTCAAACCCTGCTTTCATTGCTCCAGGCTGCGAATAAGTTCTAATGTACTCGTCTATATCTGCATCGCTAACCGCTTCAGGATTACGAGAATAATTCTTATAGAACCAATTTAAATAGGTCTTTTCTCGTCCTTTTACCAACGCTTCAGGTAAATCGGCAACTAAATGAAATGCTCTATGCCAAGCCCCACCCCCCGATACTAAAAAAATTTCGCCAGTCTCTCCCAAGCCTGGTGGCGCACATTCAATTACCACTAATTTTTGAATTAGTTCGGGATGTGCAGAAGCTAGAAAGTAGGCTGTAGAACCACCATAATCATGTCCGACAAGATACATTTTCTCATGACCTAGCGATCGCACGAGTTGATAAATATCTTCCGCTATAATATGCTTTTCATAGCCTGTATCGGGACGTTCTGAATCACCCAACCCCCTTAAGTCTGGGGCAATAACGGTATAGTGCCGAGCAAATTCGGGGATGACCTTGTGCCAAGCATGATGAGTTTGGGGATAGCCGTGCAGTAAAACCAGAGGCTCACCCGCTCCTGCGGTAACATAGTGTAACTGAATCCCATTAACTGTCGCATCGTGATGAGTCAACATTTTTTCTAAAGCCATAAATACTACTTCCCAGACAAATCACAGTCGAATAACAATTTTGCCAAAATGCGAACCACTTTTAAGATATTGGTAAGCTTCTTTTTGCTTCTGCAAAATCAAAAACGCGATCGATCGCAGGTTTTAATTGATGATGGGCGATCGCCTTATTCATCGCTTCAAACATTTCCCTACTACCCACGTAAATTCCCTGTAGGGCGATGCTTTTACCTAATATAGGCTGGGGATTTATTTCACCTCCGACACCAGACAGCACCCCGATTAAGCTAATTGTTCCTGCGTAGCGCAGGGATTTGATTGACTTAGCTAGAGTCCCAGCACCACCAACTTCGATAAGGCGATCGACACCTACTGAATCAGTCAACCGATACACTTCCTCTTCCCAATTAAGCGTTGTCTTATAGTTGATGGTTTCATCTGCACCGAGCGTTTTTGCGCGCTCTAGTTTTTCATTACTGCTAGAAGTTATAATTACCCTAGCCCCATATAACTTGGCAAATTTTAAGGCAAAAGTAGAAACACCACCCGTTCCCAAAAGTAGGACTGTTTCGCCAGCTTTAACACTACCTTGAGTAACCAGTGCGACCGCAGCACAGGGTAAGGTTGCACCTTCTTCGTAAGAAAGATGACTGGGTAAAAGCACGACTCCATTTTGATTCAAGGTGACATATTCTGTTAGCATTCCATCGATGCCACCTCCGAGATCCGACTTCATAATCTTTTTATTAATTTCGCCCGCCAGCCAATCCTGAAAGAAGATGCCCGTCACGCGATCGCCAACTTTAATTTGGGTTACACCTTTACCAATAGCAACAACATCTCCTGCGCCATCAGACATCGGAATTAAAGCTGGTTTTTGCCCAGAATAATTACCTTGAGCGACAATCCAATCTCGATAGTTGAGTGCAGTTGCGCGGACATTAATTAATACTTGACGAAGTCAGAGGAGTTGCGGGATGCAAGCTCCCGCAAAGCTCTGACCATAGCCAGGTTTGGGTTCGGGGCGTTCGGCTAAAGTCAAACCATCAATTCCATTACCTTTGACTTCGTATATTTTCATTTGATTATTGTGTTGTGCGATCGAATCGCTGTCTGAGATTTAGTAGCCGTTAGCAACATCGACATAGATTGCTCTAACGGTAGCGGAGGTGATTTTATAGTTGCCATCAACCCGTTTAATAACGGCTTGGTCTTCTCCCACAAAAGATACTTTGTCGTCAAAAAAGATCCAGTGCTTAAAGTTAAACCGCAATGAATCTTTGCCAAACTCTACTGCTTCGACATTTGAAGCGATATTGTAGCGATTTTTTTTCAATGTGTTAACAAAGCCGTTGTAAAATTCTTTGGCTTCTGGAGAATCTAGTCCATTCAAAACCTTTTTTTGCTCGCCATAGTCAAAAGTTAGCTTCAAATCGTCGGCAAATACGCCACTTTGACGCATAATTTGGAGTTGTTCGTCTCCTGTCTTTGCCTGGACAATAATGTTATTCCAAGTGTTAACTAAATTCTGTGCATTCAAGTACATTATGGCTTGTTCTGAATTAGCGATCGCCGTAAAAGGTTCGCTATTATGAATGGCAGGTGGAACGGCTTTTAGTTCGGCAGCTTGCAGTGGTGCAATACTAAGTAAAAACAAAGATAGACTAATTCCTAAGAGGTAGAGCGAGCGCCTGAAAAAAGAGATAGATTGGTGCATTTTTAGAAAAGATCTGTTTTTCATTATTTATCTTTACGTAAGCGTTTGTAATTCTTGACTAGTCTGTAAGCATTTACAGCGTAAGTTTCGTATTTGGCCTGACTATGTGCGGGATAGGTAGAAATGCGATCGCCTTTACTTCTGTTAGAAAAATTGTTTGTCGCACTTCTTTACTTTTAATTCATTCTTCTACTATTTCTTCAGGACTCCAATAACCTTTTAAATTAATAATCTGTCCATCATTATTAAATTCAAAAACATTAATGCCTTCAAAGCGAACTTGTTTGCCTTCTTTGGTTAATCCTTTCCCTGTCCAACGAGCAGCAGCTTCGTTACCGACAACATGAACAAACTCTTCATGCAATCCAACAGTTTTAAAACCTGACATAAATGCTTTTCCTATTTACCTTTTTCAGTAGTGCGTGCGCCAAAAAATACTTCATGTCCTTGTTCTGCCCAAAGGATACCGAGCGATCGTCCCATGTTGCTACTGCCAAGAATACCAATTTTCATGTTTAGCTCTCCATAGTTTTTAATTATTTATTTGTTATGTTTGTCTCAAACCAATTCTCGATCGCCAAAGTCCAATAGTTATTGAATGGTATAACCGCCATCGAGAACCAAAGTATGACTATTGATGTAAGATAATGCATCAGAACAAAGTCAGACAACTAAGGAACTTCAATAACTACCTTACCGATCGTGTTTCCGCTATCCTGTGCTTCATGAGCTTCGGCTACTTCATTTAGTGCAAAACGTCGGGCAATATTATGATGCAGCGCACCTGCTTCTAAAGCTTTAATAATGTCCTCGGCTGCTTGTTGTTTTGCTGCTTCGGGCATGGTGTAAACCAGAATTAAACTAATAGTGGTGTTAATTAGCTGCATTGAGAGAAACGGTAATTCTGGGCGGTCGTCTGGATTAGCACTAGAATAAGAAACAATCACACCATTAGGGCTAAGTACAGCACTGCTAACAGGAAGATTGGCAGTAAAGTTTACGTCAATAATGCGATCGATACTTCGGGTTTCTCCTGTAATCTCTTTGATGCGCTGTGGTACATCTTCAGTTTTATAGTTGATAATTTCGTCTGCACCTGCTGCTTTAGCCACTTCTGCCTGTTCGGGACGACTAACGGTGGTAAATACTTTTGCTCCACCCCATTTAGCAAGTTGAATTGCATAGTTACCAACCGCACCAGCACCGCCAGTAACTAAAATAGTCTTTCCTTCCACCGAACCATCAGCAAATACCGCCCGATGGGCTGTCATGGCGGGAACACCCAAACAAGCTCCTTCAGCAAAGCTAGTATTTTCAGACAACGTAACAGCTTGTCGAACGGGAACTACTGCATATTCGGCTGCTGTGCCAAAAGGTCTGCCTTGCTGAGTCTCATATAACCATACTCTTTCTCCAATACGAGAGCGATCGACTCCTTCTCCTACACCTTCAATAACTCCTGCGCCGTCATTATGAGGAATTACGCGGGGAAAAGGCATTCCTAGTCCACCCCAACCGCTACGAGATTTAGTATCGGAAGGATTGACCCCAGAAGCATAAATTTTTACCAATACTTCACCAGCTTCGGGACTGGGTATCGGCATTTCGCCATAGTTTATTACATCTTTGGCTGCTCCTTGTTTTTCGTACCAAGCAGCTTGCATATGTTGACTCATTGTTTGTTCCTGATTAGTTGATTTTTAGTAATTTTTAACCGTCTTTATTTGCTCTGTTCTGACAATCCCGATTTGGCTGATAAAGCTTTCATGTCAGTCGTTCATAATCTTTTCAATGAAAAGTTAAAACACTCAGCTATTTATTTTTTGAATAAATTGAACTAGATTTCCTTCTGGATCTCTGAGGAAAAAGAAAGCCACTCTTAGATCGGGATAACGTTGCAGTTCCCAGGTTACTTTTGCCCCTTTGCTAGTCACTTTCTCTAAAGCAACATCTATATCGGGTACTTCTAAAGCGAATTGTGACAAACCAGAATATGCGGTGTGTGCGGGGGGATCTGGTCTTTTAATACCAGGTTTGGCAGTGGCATCTTCTATTAGTTCGACACGAGACTGTCCGTTTTGCAAAAAAACTAAACGAGTTCCGAATTCTGGATATTCTTTGGCAGAGAGAGTTTCAAAATCTAATACTGATTCATACCATTGTTTGACAACCTCAATATTTTTGACAGATAGAGTAACTGAGTAGGGATTTATGTTTAGTTTTTGGTTAGCCATGAAGGATATTGCTGATAGTAGAATCAGGAGAATTGCGATCGCTATTTTCCAACTCGACTCAACAGCTTCTGAGCTTCACCTATTTTAAGATTTTGATTATAAAGAGGTGCATCGGGTTCAAATAAAACACCTCGACTGAGATCGCCCAAGTCTTGAGGCGCGAAACCAATATCTGCAATCAATCGTTTGACTGTCTCTTTTGCCTCGGAATTGTCACTACAAACCTGCACGGCGATTCTTTCATCTCCTGCTTTAAATGCTTGTTTGGCGAATACGCGATCGCTTACAGAATTAAATGCTTTGACCGTTTTTGCCCCTGGAAATAAACTAGCAACGTAACCCGTGGCAGTTTGCGACTCATCATCGATTACTTTTTGAGTTACATCTCCATCCCGTTGCGGATAAGGATTACCCGCATCGATTAGAATCTTGCCATCTAAACTACCAATTTGTTGCGCCACATCAGGAACTTTGCCATAGGGAATAGCAAGTAAAATAACCTTACCAAATGCAGCAGCTTCTTCTGTCGTACCAACTGATGCACCCACCTTATCTGCCATCGATTTTAAGTCCTCTGGATGCCTGGAACTAAACATCACTTCGTGTTCCGCTTTTGCCCAGTGTTGCCCTAGCGTACCACCGATATTTCCCGATCCGATAATACCAATTTTCATTTCTTTTACCTTTTTCGAGCGATAAACAACAATATATAGAAAGCAATGGCAAAAGTATTGTCTTTTCTTGCTGATTCTTTTGTGATCTTGCCTAAGCTACTAAAAATACGCCTGCGTTTTTAGTGAATTAATCCATAGCTATACGATAGATAAAACCAAGGTATTAATCAAATGAATATAATAGATAGTAAATATCGACTGCATCGATTATTAAACGTTGATTAATGAATATTGACACTGGCACGTCGAACAAAATTTGTATCGGGAAGAGTTTGTTTGCGTGGTCAAAAGAAATAATTCTTTAACCGAATTATCCGTTGATAATTATGTAGAGCGATCGCATATCTTGGTTTCAATGCGGGATGACTTTAAAGGAGCATATGACAAAATCTTGGATCGTCAAAAGCAATCTCGAGTAATTTGGTCTACCTCTCACTTTATGATAGTTCCCTTTCTTTTGGCTAATTCAGACTGCGTGGCATTACTTCCTAATCGTATGGCACAACACTGTGCTAGAAATATGAACTTAAAGCTATTACCGCTACCAATTGAAATTGAAGGGTTTACCGTGTCAATGGTTTGGCATCGGAGAAATAATAATAGTCTTCAACATCAGTGGCTGCGACAGCAGATAATTGATGCTGTAAGGAACGTTTAGTAAAGATTGTTTATAGCTATTTATGCAATTAGAGATGATATTTCTGATAAACACATTACTTTTTAGAATTTCTCCCGTGGCTGAGGGAAACACTACTTTTAATAACAAAGGTGCAATCAGAGTAGTCATAATCACCATTACAATCACCGCAGCATCCAACGATTCAGATAGCACTTCCGTAGCTGCGCCCAAACCTGCAAACACCAAGCCTACCTCACCGCGAGGAATCATCCCTACACCTATAGCTAGTCGGTTAATTGGTTTATCTGTAAAGGTGACAAAACTTAAAGAATTATAGATTGAGACTTTTGGGCGATCGAGTTAATACGATCGGCAAATGTTGGCAACATTGAGATAAATCTGTCACAGCATTTATACATTTTTAGGTTTAGGAGAGAGAGAAATTTAACCTATAATTCTTGCAAAGCAGCAGCGATCGCTGCTTATAGTTAGTTTGCGCTTTTGACTACATAAGCTGGGCGATCTATTTCGCCAATTCGATTCAAAGGGTAAAAACGAAATGCTGCTTTGCCGATAATATTGCGACGGGGGACAAAACCCCAATAGTGACCGTCATAACTATCGTTGCGATTATCGCCTAGGACTAAATAAGAATTGGCAGGCACAATTTCAGGTCCCCATTGGTAATCTGGTGGTGCTTCGAGATAGTTTTCTTTTAAAGGAGTATTGTTGACAAAAACTTTACCATTTTGAACCTCAACTTTGTCTCCAGGCAGACCAATCACCCTTTTGATAAAAGCCTCGTGATAATTTTCTGCCTCTAAAGTTTTAGTCGGATTAAAAACTACAATATCGCCCCGTTTGGGGTTGGTAAAATCGTAACTAAGTTTATCAATTATCAGGCGATCGTTAATTTGCAGAGTAGGCAGCATCGAACCAGAGGGAATATAGCGGGCTTCAGCAATAAAAGTCCGAATTCCAAAAGCTAAGAACAAGCTAAGACCAATAGTTTTAATACCTTCAATTAAAGTACTTTCTGGGGCATTGCACAGTTATGGGATGATTTAACAAAACCAAAGACTAATTATTCCTCAAGTCCCCAAGTCCCCAAGTCCCCAAGTCCCCAAGTCACCCCAAACCCATCCCTTTGTGATGCAACGCCCTTTCTGGCTTGGATTGGCGAGTTGGCTTTTGTTTGGCTAAGGACATAGAAATAACTAGATAATTTTACCTAAGTTTAGTTAGATTGGGTGTCGCTGGTATGTCAATTTAATAGTAATTTTGTGGCACAAGATAAGTCTTTGTTTTTCCCGTGAAGCGCGATCGCTTTCCCTTTAATCCTTAGATAATAAAATTAGCATCACTAAAACTGTTTAATTTAATTTTAATATGCTGCTAAAAAAATACCCCGCCTACTGTTTTAGAACATGACGGGATAGTTTTTCATTACTAGACTTCTTAAAAAAACGCTGGTTGCGATCGCAGCTACCTTACTTTAGAATGAAATAACCTTGCTACTAATGTCTGCGTTTTACAACTGTTTATTTGTTTGAGATAGTAACCTTTCAATCTTCTTTAAGCGATCGCTTAACTCCCTGTGTCGATTATCTTCAGAAGAAGACGGATAACGCTCTACAGTCATTGTGCCATCGGTTTCTAAAATTGCCAACCTGACATCGGCAATATTTTCAAATCCTTGTTGACAGAGTTTTGAATGCAGTTCATTTTCGGTTATTGCTTCTTTGGCTAGGTGTCTAATGACTGGTTTACCATCTCTGACCAGCAAGGTGGGAGTGCCTTCAACCAGCCTTTGTATTTTGTTAAAACGATAACTAAGTCGAACCATTACGTAGTTGCAAATCATCAAAACAACAGCATCAATTAATCCACCCATTAAAGAATAATCTTCACCAATAATGGCATTCTGAACCGCATTTCCTAAAACCAGCAGCACGATAATATCAAAAGCAGTCATGCTGCCTAGTTCTCGCTTACCCCCAAAACGAATCAAAATTAACAAACAGAAATAAACAATAATCGGTCGAATAATTTTTTCGATTAGGGGTAATTGGGGAACAAATAAATCATGCAAAATAGTCATAGCCAACGCCATTAAATCTTAATCAATCGCTTTTTACGGCAACTTGATAGTTACGTCCTTCCCAGCTATTAGAATCGCTCCAGAAGAAAGTAAATTCAATCGATGTTGCCTTATTTTCTGAAAGCGGAAGATCGACATAATAAATTGCCAAAGCTGTAGAACTCGACGGTGTATCTTCGCTCTTCTGCCAATCATCCTGCGTCCAATGGAGTCGGAAAGGTGCGGTTGCTTGGATACGTAAGGTCTGTCCTAGCTCGATCTTTTCTACCTGACGATTGAATTTCCAAACCGACAAAGATTTACATTTTTGACGTTGACCCAGATACCGCTCGGCAACTTCGGGAATCAGATCGAATTCTTTAGCGGGAAACGCACTCTTCTCATTAGGGGGACGGCTGGTAAGATTTACAGTTCCCTGGTTAGGATCTTCTTTGGGATGGGGACTGCTAGGATCTGCTGGTGTAATCCGAATATAGTGCTGTTTAATGTCAGGTACGAGCGTTCCTTCTGTCGTCACCGTCCAAGCTTCAATGTGGCATTCTAAAAAGTCAGCATATTCTTCGATAAACCGAGCCGTATTTTCATCTCCATGTTCGCGAACGATACAGGCAGCACAAATTAATGCAGCAATACAGGCAGCTAAGGTCGAAGGGGAATAACCACTATTTTCTTCCCATCGCTCTTGTTGAGTAGCTGGTCCTTGGCGAATCAGATATTCTGCTGCACGCAGAATCAAGTGATAAATATTATGTGTCGTTTGCCATAAATGCCGAACTGATTCCACCTATTCGGCATGAAGTAATTGAGCCTGTTGGGATAGATGTGAACCCAAGCGACGGTAAATATTGTGTATTAAGTGATGGAACTACTGTAACCTACCCCAAACCATTGACAGCAGCGATAACCAAGCTGCGCTCTTTTCAATATCACAACCGAAATAAAAAGTTCGGAGATAGAAGTAAAGGAATATCTACATCTAACAATGCTCGTAAATACTTCAATTCGTTAGCGAAGTTACACAAACAAATAGCCGATCGTCGAAATGATTTCTTGCAAAAACTGACAACCGATCTAGCTCGTAAATACAAACATTACGGGCGACACGAGCTTGGCGGGAAACCCGCCAAGACGCGCCCTCTGAAATTGGAAACTTTGAACATCCAAGGGATGATGGCTAACCACAAATTAGCTTTTCACATCGCAGATGTCAGTTTTTATAAGTTTAAATTTTTATTATAAAATAAAGCCAAAATTTACGGTGGCGTAGTTGAATCAGTGTCGCAATGGTTTCCATCGAGTAAGCTGTGTAGCCAATGTCAACGCAAAAAAACCGATCTCAAGTTAAAAGATCGGTTGTACATTTGCGACAGTCCTTTCTGTCAGCTAATTTGTCGTGATTTGAATAGTGCATTAAATTTGGCAAACGTTCCCAAATCTTTCATAACAACTAGGGTAGGCTCTACCCGAATTAACGCTCGTGGACATAGAAGTGCCGACACCTATGATTTGAAGCGAGAAAAGAACACGCTTTGCGAGACAATTTTTATTGCCTCTGTCTAAATAGACAACTTTGGATAAGTTTCTTAGAGCAGGTTTATAGTTACTGACTTCGTTGAGGCGATCGATCTGTTCGAGAGTGAGGGTAAAATCTACCGCCTGTAAGTTATCCTCTACATGAGATAATTTGCGTGCGCCGACGATAGGAATAGTTCCCCCTGGTTGTTGTAGTAGCCAATTTAAAGAAACCTGAGAAGGCGATCGCCCGATCTCTTATGCTATTTCTTTGACCTTCTCGCCAATTTCAATACTGCGTTCGTTTAACTGTCCCATCGACTGAGACATCTGTTTGCGTCCCGAACCGTTGCCATCCTTATTACTGTCTTCTTGAAGATCTTCTTTGCTGTATTCCCCTGCTAACACCCCACCAGCTAGAGGCGACCAGGCTAAGGGCGTGATACCGTGATGTTGCGCCATCGGAATCATGTCAGCTTCGGAAGTACGTTCTACTAAGTTGTAATGAATTTGAATTGCTGATACGGGAGTCCAACCACGCAGGCGAGCGATTGCGACCCCCGCCGAAGGCATCGCTTGTCCTTCGGAAACTACCCAGGATGGCGTATCGGAAAGCCCGATGTGTAAGATTTTTCCCAGACGCACTAAGTCATCTAAGGCTCTTAAAACTTCTTCGATGGAGTTGCGATAGTCCCAGGCGTGTAGCCAGTAAAGGTCGATATAGTCTGTTTTCAAACGTCTCAAACTATCTTCTACTGCGGTAATCATACTACGGCGATGATTGCCTCCTGCGTTAGGATTTTTCGGGTCGGTATTGAGAGAATATCAATTGGTTTTTTTAGATCTAGTTCGACCGCTAACTTTTCTTTTTCGGGATTTTATTGTAAATGGGCGTTTGGGTTAATTTAAAAAAACTGCCAAAAAACATCTAACGTTCGATTGAAATAGAAAATAAATGTCAGTTAAATATATGGCAAATACTTATTGTCAAATAAATGATGTAATCAACCCTGGTTAATGTGTAAGGCGTTTAAATCGTGTATTGAGACAGTTGTTACAAGATGAGCGAAAGACTATCTTCCACTGAATTGAATCTAACTACTAAAGATGAAGTTGCACAAATAGCACTCAAGCTTGGTTTTGAATTTTCAGGTGATGAATTATTGAGAATGTCAGGTAAGAAAGTTGGCAAGGTTACTGTAAGAAAAAAGGATCTTCCTGGAGAGTACTGGGGAAATTGAGCAATCGCCCCACCCAAACCCAAATTACGCGACCCATAGCAAAGCGCGATCGCACCTAAATAACCTCTGACAGACCAGAGCAGAAGTAGAACACTAATATTAATAACTGTGAACGAAAAAATTAGGAACTTTTCTGTTGTAAAACTCTTTGGATATATAAGTTAGTGATGCGTAGCGAAGCACGCAAGCCAAAGGCTTGCCAGTCGTCGAAGACAAGTCCGCATCGTCTGGGGTTGCCCCAGACGCTTGTGTCGGACGCGACGATCTGGGCTAACGCCCTGTCCGTAGCGCGAAAGTGCGGTCTTGGGACGGCGGCTTTTGAGTGGGAAGCTTCCCACTCAAAACGCGCCTTGGCTTTCCCCCCCGAAGCACCTTTCGTAAGAAGGCTTATCGCGCTTTGCTTTAGAAGAACCCCAATCGGCATAAGTAAGGAGTGCTACCAGTTAGGGACGGTAGATTTCTCTAAATTGGTCAAGATTCCCATCACACCGAATCAAATGGCTACGGCGGTGAAGAAGTGGGAATAGAATTAAATTTGAATATTGTAGTTTGGAGTTGGCACTCTTGATGCACTCTTGATGCCCGTGCCGTAAACCCAGCATAAACGATCGTATTTCTTAATGAACAGTTTGCCGTTGGGACGATAGAAATAAAGATAGTAATAGCAGAGAACGTCAAATAATCAAGAAAATGAATCCTAATAACTGGTTTACCGTCTTTTCCTTCTGAATGAATTACGTTTCTTTCTGCATAAACTTGAGATATCTAGCCTAAGTAACAAAGCCACGAATCTGTATTAAAAAAATAGATTCTACAAGTCAAGTTTTCCACATTAATAAAGCACTCGCCATGATTTTTTCAATTTACCCACTAAGTCATCTGCTAATAGCGATCGCTGAGTTGTTAGGAGCGGGTTGGTCAATTCGCTTATGGTTTCAATCTAAAAGTGTTGCCATGATTGTCTTATCAGTTATTTTGCTCGGTATTGGCTACGATAACTTGTTATTAGCTAGTGGTACGTCGATCGGATTGGGAGAATTATTACAATCTCTCAGTCAAGTCCGCTTTTTAGTTCACCATCTTTTTGTTCCTTTTTTAATTGTGGTAGGGGTAGAGTTGGCTCATCGCACAGGTGCATTTTGGGCGAATAACTTCACACGCAGTTTAGCCTGGATTTTATCTATAGGTCTTGGGGCTATAGACATAGCTAATCGATATATAGGTACAAACCTTGAGCCTGTCTACTTTGCAGGAGTTCTGCGTTACACCGCTAAGAGTACTAGTGGATTACCAATTATTGCTATTGCAGTAACTATTTTTGTTCTACTAGTTGGGATCGGCATTTGGATTCGTTCTGGGGGTAGATGGTTTTGGTTATTTGTCGGTACTTTAATTGCTCTGGTCGGCAATGCCTTGCCGTTATCGATGGTGGGAACTTTGCCAGGTAGTTTAGCTGAATTTTTCATGACCTTAACTCTACTCCTGACAGAAAGATACGTTCAAGGAAATCTAACCGCAGCTTTCGTAGAGAGTCCAGTTCTAGATTGAGTTGGAGAATATAACTTTAAAATCGAGAACAATCATTTAACTTAATCAAAAATGTTAGCATCTTCAGACAAACCTCAAGGGCAAATAGATAGTGAACCCAAGTTTAAATTTATGCCACTTTCATTCAGTTGGGTTGCTATACATCCCTCACCTAAAGGAGTTATCCAATTTATTGGTGGAGCTTTATTTGGTTCTTTTCCCACGGTTTTTTATAATTACTTTCTCAAGAAATTGTATGAGGCTGGATATACAATTATTGTTCTTCCTTTTAGATTTACTTTTGACCATTGGTCAGTTTCTCTACAGCTATTGAGAGAACACTATGTTCTTCGTCTAGAGATTATCAAGCAAGTAATTAATTTAGGGTACGAACCTGAAGTCTATCTAAAAGATGCTAATTATCGGTGGGTAGGTCATAGTTTGGGATGTAAATATATCCTCTTATTAGAATTATTGTCGGGATTTGAATCATCTAAAGGTAAGGAATTAACGCAATTTCGTTTTCTCTGGCAAAAAGTCAAACCTAATTTACCCCACGATAATGACGAACAGGTTTTAAAAGTAGATCGCCAGCTAGAAAAGCTTAAAGATCGAGTAGAAAATATTTACGATGAATGGCTGAGAATCAAAAAAAACATCGAAGCATTGGTAGGACATGGCGTTGACCTAACAGGATTATTTATTAGAAATGAGTCTTCTTTACTAATCGCGCCAGATATTAGCGATACTGACAGTGCAATTCCGATATCTAAGCTGGCAAAATTTATTGACCGTTTGGGATGGGGCGCGCAACCTACGAAAGAGCAAACGCAACTATTGATTGAAAATAGTTCTTTATTTTCGTTGACGGCAATTCTTGCTTTTGAGAAAGATCTGATAGCCGGAAATCTAGATGAATCGGATAATTTTACTGGTGATAGTGATGTTTTCTGGCTTGCTAATACCTTAAAAGATCGCTTGAGAGGAGTGAAGCAAATCGAAAATGCATACCATCTAGAGCCTCATGGATATCAGTGTAATAAGTATGTAATTGATTTTCCAGGTGTGATAATTGTTTGGACAATGGGCTTAACGTTTGCACCATTAATTTCGATTTCTCAACCTGCGAAGGCATTTTTCAATGAGGTTCGTAAGCCAATTATTAAAACTCTTTCGGAGCGAAAAATACTCGAAGAAACAGCACTCGGCTTGTTGTAGTCAAACCTCATTAATGGCGATTGGTGAAGCCACTGCGATTCAGGCGATTGCGTAGCGTTGTCCGTTAGCATCGCCGCGTCATGCACGGGCAATTGCCTGAATCCAATCACAATGAGTGAGGGAGCAGTATTCTTATTTCTCCTCTACAGAAGTATCTCTTGGTTATCTAGTACGTTGTCTTTAAATTGAGTCAAGAAAGTTTAAGCAATTGATTAAGAGAATTGGTAGTTTAGTTATGTATGTGCCGATCGTAAAACGCGATCGCGATGTTTGGGAAAACCAACTTTTTCGCGTTGCTCCCATTTATTACTTACTACTAGTGTAGGCGGGGTACGAGACCCTTTTACAGAAGAAACTTGAGTTTGGGTGATAATGGAGTTATCGGAACGTTAGAATTACAGATTCCACTTTTAGATAACCGTTCAAAAATCAATTTAATTCCTTTTATCGATGCAGGAAATGTTTGGAGCAATTCGCGAACGGTGTTCAATGCCAATACTTTAGCTTCTATAGGTCTGGGAATAAGCTATCAATTTGGAAATACTATCGAAGCTAGAATTGATTATGGCATTCCTTTAATTAATGTGGATGCGCCTGAGAATTTCTCTACTACCCAGCCGTTTTCCTTTCAATTTTCGTTTAAACCATAAGAGTTGCTGATTGAGTAATTAATTAATGATAAGTTATTTAAATACAATTGAGGATAAAAGCGATCGCTGTATTCGCCAAGAAATATCTAGAGAAACTAATCTCACCACTTCGGCAACAAGCCTAACGGTATGAAGGTGATACTTCTAACCTAGTTGTCGTTATTTAAAGGATATTTGGCGGAAAAAAATCAGTAACTACTTTCACTCTTGTTGAAATAAAATTAGTCAGAACCAAATTCATAGCGATCGAGGATTTGGAGAAACGTTTCTTCATCAAAGTTAATTAAATTACCGAGATTTTGTTCTTTAAGCCGATAGTCACGCTCGAACAAACCCCAACATAATCGAGTATTATCGTGACGTGAAAGATATCGTATGCCATCGACCTTTGAGGGGTGAAGATAAATTGCCTCCGACCAACTACGAGAAAGTTGATAGTTAGGACCCGAAGTCAGCTCTGAATCAGCACCAAGCTTCGCTAACCCAGAACCGTAAAGATCGACTAACTGTAAAGGGCGATTGCTATCGATTGAGAACAAATTTCTGCTTTGGATAAACTCACGACTAACATATCTTATGCCCAAACGACGACCAAAGGTTTCGATAAAAGCAGCTTCAATTGTTTCTCCTAAATAAAGAACTCTTACGTTCTTGCTTTCAAAGCGACCTTGACCGCTTCGATCGTAATAAATGGCAGAAGAATAGTTAGCTCTGTTCAAGCGATATGCCGACTGATTAACTTCAGTGATTGGTAGCGATCGCTCATGAAAATCATCTGGTGGTTCGGGATGAGCCTTAGGAGAGTTGTCTGCCATATACCTTAGCTACTGCTAACACTTCATCTATTCGTCTCGTTTGTAAAGCTACAACTGGAGAATCGCCACCGAGTCTTTCATCACCCGAAACAAAGAAACATAACTTATCCCAATCGGGAATCAATCGCTCTTTTAAGGCAGATAAAACTAGCTCTATACCTTGTAGAATGCCATCATCGACAAACTGCCAACTAGGATAGAGATATTCTTTTTTACTAAAAGATACTCCTAAAAGCCGATCGCCACGCCGTTTACGCGACACCATTTGTACCGTAATACCGAGATAATCTGCTACCAAGTCGCTTTTCCAAGGACTACCTTGATAATTGAGCATATTTTCTCTAGCTTTTAATCCTCGCAATTTGGCTTTAGTTCTCAAGTCGGGAACTACGGTAGCAGCCAATCCATCGTGAGCAATCATCTCATCGACAAAAGTAGCTACAGACGAATTACCGCTTTTCAGCAATTTAGTTTTGCTGCCTCTGCTAGCTCCTATTACTGGACGATAACCTTGCTTATCGAGCGCACGTCGATACTCGATAAAAGCTTTGACATCACGTACTTCTTCAGGACTTAAATCGGAAAATAATTGAGTTTTTGACATAACCTACGATTAGTGTCGATCGACCTCGATAACTATAATAGTTATATTCTATCTTATTTTCACAACTTGATAAACTTATGAAACAGAATTTTGATTTTGTTGTTTTGTAGTGCTGGTCTTTAGCAGTGAGATACTTCTCTACCTTCTCGATCTCATGCGATCGCCTACTTGCTTTCTTAAGTCTGATTTTAATTTGCCGTTAGTTTTCTCGTTTGCTGCTATCAGTTTGGTGTTTATCTGAGTCATCTCTTTTTTCTCAATCGAGAATAAAAGAGAAGCAATGCGAATGTGTAATTCTCCCGCCAAGTCTGGTTCTACTTCATATGCCACACCATCTACAGTTACACGAGCGTCAATTCCCACTTTTCTTTGCTCTGGTTCTCTGGCAAAGGTACAAAATCTCTCCCAACTACACATTTCCCTGATTCCCTCTCTTTCCACATTGTCTAGCCAGTCTTCAATCCTCGAATGGGATTCTCGGCGATGGGATTGTTTGTTGTAGTGAAGTAGGAATTGCATCAGCCAAGGCAGAGCGTACGCTCAGATCGTCGCGCTAGCGCACGACTGGCAAAGCTTTGCTTTGCGCGCTTCAGTGATGTGATGGTTTCTGGTACGCGCGTGATGATACAGAGTTTCGTGCATTTCTTTAACTGTACGGAAGGGTCGCTCTACCTTACCCTTGGCACGGGCGGTAACTCTTCTGCCATCTTTTCTTCTAAGGACATGGGTGCGTACTTCGACTCCCAAATAATTCATTACTTTCTGGAAGACTCGACTGCGACTGATTAGACCATTATCCATGTAAAGCATTTTAGGTATTCCTTGAAAGGGAAAACCCTCTATAGTTTTGGCAGACATAGCGTTGAACAGAAACTTCAATGCTGCACCTGTATCTTCTCCATAGACTTTATGGTATTCCTGATAAGCCAAGCCACTGCGGTCATCGACTACGCTATAAAGCATCAATAATGGCTTGCCCCGTCCTGATTCTAATTCGACAGAGTTTTTCAATTGTTTGAGGTCGGACGAACTTAAATCGAAGTGCCAACATTGATTGCTATACTCGGCTTCAAAACGAACAGCAGGTGGTTGACGAGACAATCTTTCTTTGTCGTATCCCCACTGTTTTAGATAGCGATTAACTGTAGTTTTCTTGAGTAATCCTGACGGTGCTTGTAAATGACCATCTTCGGTATTGATTCCATGCTCTTCTAGCAAACGAATTGCTTGGGTTGTGGAGAGATGACGACCTTGACCGTTACTGGTTCTGACTTTCAAGGCAGCAATAATTTCACATTACCGCAGCAAGGTTTGTTGGGGCATAACTCTTGGTTTGCCATAGTCAGCACGACGAACAGATTTAGGGGTTATGTATTCTTTTAATGCCCGATAAATAGTTACGGTCGAGACTCCATATAATTCAGCCGTTTCTTCAACTAAGGTGCGACGTTCTTTACTGCGTGGCGGTAGTCTGTCCAAGGAGTTACGCAGTTCCATTAAGGTCTCGGTGGGAATGCCTCTGCGTCTCATGTCCCCGACTGATAATTATTGGACTTAAATAGCTGGTTTCTCTTTAACCAGTGGTAAAGGGTCGAAGGAGCGCAATCGACTAATTTAGCAATGGAGCGTTTGCTAATTCCTTTAGCTAGATACATCTTAATTTCCTGCTCTTTAACATCCAGCTTCAGCGATGCTGATTGTCTACCTTTGGGTCTGCCCAATGTTTTTCCTGCTGCTTTGCGTTTGGCTAGGGCTTCGGTAGTTCTCAAAGAAATCAATTCTCGTTCGATTTCGGCTGCGCGTGAGGCGAATGCCTCACCAGTCGTCGTTAGACGACGATCTGCGCTACGCGCTGCCCCAACACTGTAGCTGTAATTCGACTGGGCATAGAATCATCCAGCACCATGCGCTGTTTGGCAATGTGAACGGAGAGTCCTCGCTGCATACAGCATTCGAAAATTTCTAGTACCTAGAAGGTAGAACGTGCCATGCGACTGATTTCGGCAAAGACGAGCGTATCTCCTGACTGTGCGGTTTTAATTAGTAATTTTCCCAACTCGCGATCGCGCCATTTCTTTTGTCCCGATACAGAATCGGCAATAAATTCCAAATGACCCAGGCTTTTTTGATTAGCGTATTCGAGTATTCCATGACGTTGATTCTCAACATCTTGTTGATTAGTGGAAACTCTCAAATAAGCGTAAATAGTCACTCTTTGGGTAGTGCTGTTTGAAAAAACAGCTAAATTAATTAAATCAAACGTTTACAAATTCAATTAAACCATAATTTTGGTGTATAAGTGTTTGGCTAAAAGGAACATATAACTCAAACACCTACTTCCACTCGTTATTGACATAAGCTGAATAATAGGACTGAAAAGAGATACAGCTTATTTTCAGATAATCTGGGTCGAGAATTATAATTTTAGTTTAGTTTCAGTTGTGCGCTGGAGCGCACCGCCAGCGAAGCTGTCGGAGTGCCGAAGGCACTCGGTCTCAGTTTCAAATAATCTGGGTCTTGCTGTAATTATAGTTTCATTTAATGTGGGCTGAAAACTAGAAATGATTTCAGGTCGGAGTGATTATAATTTCAGTCCGCTACAGCTATTATATGGATTTAACTCTCGGTGGCAGGAAATACCTGTGACCGATCGCCTCGGTTGCAGTTTAGGATATAAGTAATAGTTTTAAGCCTGAGTGCCTAATCCACAAGAATGAAAAAACTACTTGCCAAATGGCAAAAATCTTCTTGGTTAGCAAGTAGTTCTTTAGATACTCGCTACGCTCTAGTAGAAGCCTGTTTAATTGGATTGTTTTCTGCCGTAGCTGCGGTATTGCTCAAGCAGGGTATTGGTTTGCTTGGAGGATGGCGAATTCAGACGGCAAACGTGGCTGGAGCTAAGATAGTCTTACCTTTAGTGGGTTTAGTCTTGGGTACTTTGGCAGGGGGAGTAATCGAACTATTATCTCCTTCGGCAGCGGGGGGAGGTATTCCTCAAGTCAAGGCAGCCCTGGCAAAATATCCAGTGTTGCTCAATCTTCGCACTGCTCTAGTCAAAACCCTGGCAACAATATTAATTATCGGCGGGGGGTTTACTTTAGGTCGTCGTGGCCCTACAGTTCATATCGGGGCTGCTTTGGGAGCGCAGATGAGTCGCTGGATTCCTAATTCGCCTACCAATCGCCGTCAGATGATCGCAGCAGGAGCAGCAGCAGGTTTAGCAGCAGGTTTTAATACTCCCATTGCGGGGGTGCTGTTTGTTATTGAAGAGTTGATGCGAGATATTTCTGGCTTGACTTTAGAAACGGCGATCGCAGCTTCTTTTGTAGGAGCAGTGGTTTCTCGCATTTTTGGTTCGACCGATATTAATCTTCCTCTAGCAGTAATCGATTCGGCGCGTCGTGGTAGCTTTGCCGTTCCCGAAATTCCTTTTTACGTTGTCTTGGGAATCTTAGCGGGAATCCTGGGCGGAATTTTTAATCGCTCTGTTATTAAAGGTATGAAGTTTGGTCGTCAATTGCCTTTAGCAGTGCCGATCCGCATTGGTCTTGCTGGGTTGATTTCGGGAACAATTATTGCTTGGCTACCACCTTTTTTTCAAGACAATACGGGGTTGAGAGAGTTATTGATTGCAGGGCAGTTTAACTGGCAAATTACTGCTTTGGTATTTATCGCTCAGTTTTGTCTGACGATTTTGGCATATAGTTCTGGTGCGCCAGGAGGTTTATTTTCCCCCGCTCTAATTTTGGGTTCGGCTTTAGGATATTTAGTCGGGCTAGTGGAGGTGGCTTTAATTGGCACTGAATCTCCCTATACTTTTGCGCTGGCGGGAATGGGAGCGTTTTTTACCGCAGTGGTTCGAGTTCCCGTAACGGCAATTGTTATTGTCTTTGAAATGACGGCAGACTTTAATTTAGTGCTGCCTCTAATGATTACCTGTGCGGTGGCATATATCGTCGCTGAAAGCGTCTCTCAAGGATCTTTATACCAGCATCTACTCTCGGTTGGCGGGATCGAACTTACCGAAGAAAATTTTCATAATGACTTTATGGCGGAATTGACGGCAGATGACGTTATGGAGTCGCGAGTCGAAACTCTGCCGAGCGATCTGCCTCTACCAGAATTAGTTAAAGCCATGTCGCGATCGCATCATCGTGGTTTCCCTGTGGTAGAAGACGGTAAGTTAGTGGGAATTATTACTCAGTCTGATATCCCCAAAGATAGTCAGCAGGCTAACACTGTCTTACTCGAGGACATTATGACTCCTCAGCCGATATCGGTGTGTTGCGATACATCTCTAGCAGACGTGCTGTATCTATTAAATCGCTATCAGCTATCTCGTCTACCCGTTACCGAAGGCTACAAGCTACTGGGAATTATCACTCGCAGCGATATTATTAAAGCCGAAGCCAAACAGTTAAACTGTGAACACAGATCTGTAATTAAATCCGAACCGTCCTATGTAGTGTATCGAAGTCGTTCTCCCGCTACGGGAAAAGGACGCATCCTCTTACCCATAGCTCATCCAGATCATATTTCTGCTTTGTGGTCGATTGCTAAAGCGATCGCGCTACACCGCAACTATGAAATAGAATGTTTACAGGTAATCTGCGTACCCAATCATGTCTATCCTGCACAGGCTACAGTAGAAACGTCTTCAACTCGCAAATTGATGCAGCAGCTAGAAGCTTTCGGCAAAGAGTCTGGTATTGCTATTCATACACAAATCCGTGTCGCCACCGACGTTAGCGAAGCAATTTTAGAAACTATCACTAAAGAACATATCGATCTCCTCTTGATGGGTTGGAGAGGTAAAAATGTTGGTATTGAGACAATCTTTGGCAACATTACTGATTCTTTAATTAAACAAGCTGCTTGCGATCTGATGCTGGTCAAACTTGGTTCGGCTGACCACGCCTTTCCCAAACAGCTTCACCTAAGACATAAATGGTTGATTCCCACTACAGGAGGCGATCGCATTAATAAATTATTAACTGTCTTACCTGCTTTAACCAAGCTGGACTATATTCCTCCCAAGATCCAAATATGTCAGGTGTCTTCTCCCAATCGATCCCATCGCTTTTCTGCTGATTTTCAGAACGCTGCTCATTCGCTACAAAAAGCAATGAACTGCCCGATTATTCCTCTGTTGATTTCTGCTAATTCAGTATCGGAGGCTATTATCGGTCTTACTCGGCGTAAAAAATACGGACTAGTAATCTTGGGTGCTAGCAATGAGGGATTATTACGGAATGTAGTTAAAGGCAACATTCCCGAAGCGATCGCCCGTCATGCTAATAGCACCACGATTATTTTTCGTAGTTATAAGAAATAAAGTTATCTACAATACAGATGATTTTCGGCATTTGAATCACAATATATGTGGTTTAAATTGAAGTGTTAAATGAAGTTAAATTCTTCTAACATTTACCGTCAATAAATATCAGCTATCAAACCGTAATTTTACGGTTTCTTGATGTTTATGTTGAGTACTTTGACAATAACTTAATATCCCAAAAATCCTGCTTATATTGGAGATATAGCCACGAATTTGAGATTTTAATATCTTTTGTTTAATAATATTAAGGTAAACAAACATGACTGTCAATAGTTCCTGCCCCTGCTGCTCCAGTTCGATGTTGCTCCACCTAAATAGCCGTCGTAGCTATTGGTTTTGTAATCATTGTCGATTAGAAATGCCCAACCTCAAACACGAACTTAAAGGCAAGAAAACCGTTAACTTAAGTTCTTCTCTGAACAAAACGGCGATCGCTGCTGGCAAATTAGCTCGACCAGTGGCTGCTGTCTGAGCAGATCGCAAATTTATCAATTGGTTTGAGTTGGCAATTTGAAATAGCTATTTTCCGTGGTATCGACTAATACCAAACTATAAAAAACATTTCACACTATTTAAGAAAAAATCGAATAATTCCGATTGCTAAAGGTATATTTCAGTAATCTAAATTAATTTAAGAAAAACTTTCTTTTATCCAACAGAGTTTAATTATTAGCTCTATGGCAGAAGAGAGTTTTTTTACTCTACTACCTCTAGCAAAGTATCGACAAAGGTGGGATAAGAAATAGAGGCAGCTTCAGCACGATGGACTGTAGTTTGACCAGAAGCAGCTAAAGCAGCGATCGCTAGACTCATGGCGATCCGATGATCGGTAAAGCTGTCTACCTCCGCGCCTTTGAGATCTCCCCCTCCAATAATTTCTAATCCATCACTCAGTTCGGTAATGTTTGCCCCCATTTTTCCTAATTCGGTTGCCATTGCCGATATGCGATCGCTTTCTTTAACTCTCAATTCTGCTGCATCTTTGATTACGGTTTTTCCTTCGGCGAATGCAGCAGCCACGGCGAGAATTGGGATTTCATCAATCAGACGAGGAATTAGATCGCCCGATATTTCACAGGCTTTGAGTTTACTGTGTCTGACTCTAAGATCGGCAACGGGTTCTCCTGCTACGGTACGCTCATTTACAGGCTCGATATCCGCTTCCATCATCTCTAGAGCTTTTAAAATTCCCGTGCGAGTCGGGTTAACTCCCACATTGGTAATTAATAGATCCGAACCAGGAACAATCGCCCCCGCCACTAACCAAAAAGCGGCAGAACTAATATCGCCAGGAACGATTACCTTTTGTCCTTGTAGGGTAGGTTGTCCAGTCAGGGTAACGGTATTAGTTTCCGGGTCTACATCTAAATTTGCTCCAAAGGCTTGCAGCATTCGTTCGCTATGATCGCGAGATAGAGCAGGTTCGGTAACGGTAGTTTTGCCGTCAACCATCAAGCCAGCTAGCAAAATACAGGACTTAACTTGAGCCGAAGCGATCGGAGAATGGTAGTGAGTAGGCTTTAGCTGCTGACCTTTTACCGCTAGAGGTGCGAGGGAATTACCTTTTCTTCCCCAGATGTTAGCTCCCATTTGAGTTAGAGGCTTAACCACCCGCGACATAGGACGCGACCGCAAAGAATTATCTCCCGTTACGGTAAATAGGCGATCGGGGTGGGATGCTAACAAGCCCAACATCAGGCGTATAGTCGTACCCGAATTACCCGCATCTAATACGTCTTTGGGTTCTTGTAGATTACCCAAGCCCACACCCTTAACCGTTACCCGCTCGGAATTCAACTCAGAAATTTCCGCGCCCATCGCTCGAAAACAGGCTGCGGTGCTGCGAGGATCTTCACCTAAAAGCAAGCCTTCAATAATGGTTTCCCCAGAAGCGATCGCGCCTAACATCAAAGCGCGGTGAGAAATTGATTTATCTCCTGGTATAGTAATACTGCCTTTTACTGTAACTCCTTGGGAAGTGGGGTTAATTACTAATTTCTGAGAGCGATCCTGACCGTCTTGAAGGCTAATAATAGAAGACATAGAATAATATGATAATTTTTGTAACTAATCTTATCAGAATATGGTTTTATCGAGTACCCCAAGCTTTTAAAGATCGAAGCCTTTAGCTTCAGAAGTTAAAAGTTCGATCGCCGTATCGATCGAAGTATTTATATCAAGGGGTTTAGCAATATGCTGTTGAAAACCAGCTTCTCGTGCTTGCTGTATGTCAGATTCTCCTGCATAAGCGGTCAGAGCGATCGCCTTAATTGCTGCTATAGGAGATAGCATACTGCGGATTTTACGTATTAATTCATAGCCATTAACTTCGGGCATTCCAATATCGCTAATTAAGAGATCGAAAGTAGATTGTGAGAGGATTTTAAGGGCTTCGGTTGCCGAGGTTGCTGTAGTTACTTTAGCCCCTTCTTGTTCCAAGATAAAAGCCAGCAAGGAAAGAGAATCTGCTTCATCATCAACTGCTAAAACTCGGACACCCGTAAGTTTTTTTGGTTGAACTACATTATCCTGAGTAGGATCGGGTGGCATTTCAGCATCTATTGATGCCAAGGGTAATTCGACTGTAAATGTACTTCCGCGATCTTTTCCTAGACTTTCAACGGCGATCGCGCCATCGTGTAATTTGGTTAAATGCTGCACTATAGCTAAACCTAAACCCAATCCGCCAAAGTTTCTGGTACTGGTACTGTCTGCCTGACGAAAGCGATGCAGCGCGTTGCGCGGGTTCCCCGCGTTGTAGCGACTGCATCAAGAAGCGATCGAATATATAGGGCAGAAATTCGGGTTCGATGCCTTTTCCCGTATCTCGTACCTGGATGGTGGCAGATTTACCGTTGCTCGATAATGTTACTGTAACTCGCCCGCCTTCTGGGGTAAACTTAACCGCGTTAGCCAGTAGATTCCAGATTATTTGCTGTAAACGCCCTGAATCTCCTAATACAAATCCCACATTCGGTTCAAATTTGGTGGTAATGGAAATTGATTTAGCTTCGGCGGTTAACTGCACTGTAGCGATCGCAGCTTTAATTACCTGTTGGAGATCGACAGGAGTTTTTTCGAGTTCAATTTTATCTCTGAGAATGCGAGAAACATCGAGTAAATCTTCAATTAACTGTGCCTGTAACTGGGCATTACGCTTGACGATGGCGATTCCTTTGGCTGTCTGCTCTGAGTTTAGTTTACCTGCCGAGAGAAGCTGCGACCAGCCTAAAATAGGATTTAAAGGAGTGCGTAATTCATGAGAAACGATCGCTAGAAATTCATCTTTGAGCCGATTCAATTCTTCGGCTTTGCTGCGAGCGGATGTTTCCCTGGCTAATAGTTGTTCGCGCTCGCGTTCGATCTGTTTGCGATCGGTAATATCAGCACATAAAATAGCAATACCATCAGCGATCGGATAGATGCGATTTTCAAACCAACGATCCCAGGTTGGATAGTAATACTCAAACTGGAGGGGAATTCTTTCTAACATCACCCGCTCTGCTTGGTAATAAAATTCGGTATCTACTACATCGGGGAATATATCCCAAACATTTTTATCTATTACCTCTTCTCGTGTTCTGGCAATGATTTCTAACTGACGGTCGTTAACGTAGGTATAGTGCCAGTTGTAGTCGAGGGTTAAAAAACCATCGCGAAGGCTAGTTAAAACGTTCTGTAGGTTGGCTTCTGCGGTTTCCGTTTGCTGCCGTAGTGTTTGAGCGGTTTTACGCAGTTGGGCTAGTTTGAGAGTGGCTTCAATACGTGCCAGCAGTTCCCTGGTAGAAAAGGGTTTTATTAAATAATCATCTGCTCCTGCTTCTAATCCTTCGATGCGAGATTCTTCCCCTGCTCTTGCTGATAAAAGAATAATTGGAATCTCTTGAGTTTCTGGCTGGGCGCGTAGCGATCGCAATAGCTCAAAGCCGTCCATTTCTGGCATCATGACATCGCTTAAGACTAAATCTGGGGGATTAGCTCTAATTATATCTAAAGCAGTGATGCCATCGGCTACTGTCTTAATAGTGTAACTAGGAGTTAACAACCTCTCTAGATAATCGCGCATATCGGCATTGTCATCAGCTACGAGAATTCGCGCCGTTGAATTAACCGTGTTTGAATTAACTGGGTTTGGCGGTGTCTCATTATTAGCAATTTGAAGTGGAGTATTTTGAGGCGGTGCATTTTTTACTAAGCTGGAAATTTCTTGTTGATATAGGTTCTGAACTGAAGTTGAAAGAGTAAGTTCACTAGCATCATAGCCTATGCGATCGCTCGGTAGATGCGCCGAACCCGTAGGAATGACAACGGTAAAGCAACTACCCGACCCTTCGGTACTCGTTACGGTAATTGTGCCATCGTGTAGCTCTACTAATTCCTTGACTAAAGATAAACCAATACCCGACCCTTCAATGCTGCGCCCGCGAGAACCTTCTACCCGATAAAAGCGTTCAAACAAACGGGATAATTCTGCCGGAGGAATACCAATTCCCGTATCTGCTACAGATAGTTCTACCTGGGACTCATGCCACCGCAACCGCACCGTAATCGAGCCTGAGAAAGTAAACTTAAAGGCATTAGAAATCAAATTTAAAACAATTTTTTCCCAAAGATCGCGATCGACATAAACAGCTTCGGGTAAAGCAGGACAATCTGCAACTAACTCCATCCCTGATTGTTCGATCGCCGAACGAAATACGCTAGCTAGTTCTGCGGTGAGGGTAGCTAAATCTGTGGGCTGGTATATTGCTTGAATGCGTCCTGCTTCAATTCGAGAAAAGTCCAGCAGGGTATTAACCAGTTTTAACAGGCGCATTGCGTTACGCTGGATTACTTCGATTCGTTGACGCTGTAGGGGTGGCAATGGTTCTCGATTATCGAACAGGGCATCTTCTAGGGGACTTAACATCAAAGTTAAGGGAGTGCGAAATTCGTGGGAGACGTTGCTAAAGAAGGTGGTTTTAGCCCGATCTATTTCTGCTAAAGCTTCCGCTCGTTGTTTTTCGGCTTCATATGCTCGAGCATTGGCGATCGCCGTTGCTATTTGTCCCGATATTAAGTTTAAAAAGCCCTGATAATCGCTATCAAATTCTCTTACAGGACTGACCCCCGCAATTAACCAACCCTTTACCGTTTGTCCTGAAGGAGCTATGGGTAACACTACAGCTAATTTAGGTGACTTTGACCAAGCACCACCAGGTAAACTACCGTACTTTGATTCGTTTAACTGTATAACCTGACTTTCACCAGAAAGTAAAACTTGCTTAAGCGACCATAGATCGTCGCTATTATTCTCTAACACAACTTCTACAGGACAAACAGACATCCCTTTAATCGATTCAGTCGCAGCGATAAGTCGAGCTAGGGATTCCGTCTCATCTAGTAAATACAATAGGGCAAATGGTAAATCTTGAGGATTATGCTCTATTGTAGCGATCGCCATTTCTCCCGCATCCTCTACCGTTTTTGCCTTAACGGTTTCTGCTGCCAATTCTCGTAAAGTTTTGATACGGCGAGCGTTCAATACTCTTCCAGTATCTTCGGTACAGGCACAAAAGAGTCCAGCAATATCTCCATTCTCAAAAATAGGACTATAAGAAAAGGTAAAGTAAGTTTCCTCTGGGTAGCCGTTGCGCTCCATAATTAAGAACAAACCTTCATCCCATGATGCCCGTCCTGCTTGTAAAACTCCTTCTATTTGCGGACTCAGTGCATCCCAAACATCCGCCCAAATATGAGGTGCAGACATACCTAAAGCCTCTGGGTGACGCGCACCTAAAA
The DNA here is from genome assembly GCA_965214815.1 of Waterburya sp. Taxonomy (GTDB): domain Bacteria; phylum Cyanobacteriota; class Cyanobacteriia; order Cyanobacteriales; family Xenococcaceae; genus Waterburya. The sequence continues at coordinate 2,540,624 of CBDCCL010000002.1, read as the reverse complement.
CTGGAATATAAGCATCATTATAAAAGTTAATTAATTCTTTGCCCCACCAGATAAACATTGGGAAGCGCGAGCTTAACATCATGCTCAGTGCCGTTTTAAGGCTAGGCGACCAGTTTTCAATCGCTCCGACAAAAGTTGGCGACCAGTCATAAGATCTAATCAACTCTCCCATTGTTCCGCCACCAGGGATCATTGCTTCGTACCCGCTCGACAACTTCTCGTCCATTTACCTGTCTGTTTTTGAACTATTTTAACGCGATCGGCTTTGGGCAATAAATAATGATAACTCTCAATTCTTCACTCAATATAGCTAATCGGCTTGAGAAAAACTATAAATTACCTGGGTTTCGATCGCAGCGCACAGCGAAGAAGGTTTTTTTGCCAGACTGTATTCTTGACGATCTAGCTTAACCTGCAAACTATTCATCGGATCGTCTCCAGGAGCGATCAAAAACTCTAAACGCTCGACATCCTGCCAGTTAGCCAAACCATCCAAAATCTTCATTACTCCTGCCAAATAGGGATGATCGCAGTCTCGATACCAGTCTACACCTGCCAAGTTTGACTGATCGAAACCAAGATGAAAAATTAAATCGCAACTGCTAAAAAGCGCGATCGCAATTGGTCGGGCTTCTTCCTGGACTAAAAAGTCAGATCCTCTAGCCAGATGACGGATTTTGTCGAGCTTTTCATAGCGAATTTCGGGAGATACTTCTTTAGTGAAAGAAATTGCAACGGTAATTAAATAGGTTTGTAAGAGTAAGTGACCTAGCTTTTTAGCTTTAGTCGCTAAATATTCGGAATTGTAGTCGGTGGCTTCAATCAGTAAGGGAAAGCGATCGACAATTTCTAATCCATAGCCTTTTAAGCCAGCTATTTTTCGCGGATTGTTAGTAATTAATTTAATTTGTTTGATACCCAAATCGTTGAGAATCTGCGCTCCCATGCCATAATCTCTTAAATCGGCAGGAAAACCTAAACGTTCGTTAGCTTCTACCGTATCTAATCCCATATCCTGTAGAGTATAAGCCTTGAGCTTATTTACCAAACCGATGCCCCGTCCTTCCTGACGTAAGTACACCACCACACCCAAACCATGAGCCTCGATCATTTTTAAAGCAGCCTGCAACTGCATCCGACAATCACAGCGCATCGATCCCAAAGAATCTCCTGTCAGACATTCAGAGTGCATTCTTACCATTGCGGGTTTAGCTGCTAGATCTGCGGGATCGCCTTTGACGATCGCCAAATGTTCGGTATTGTCTAAAGCATTACGATAGCCATATATTTGAAAGTCGCCAAACTGACTGGGAAACTTACAGACTGTTTCTCGGTAGACAAAGCGATCGTGCTTTAAACGATAGCTAATCAGATCGGCAATGCTAATTAATTTTAAATCGTGCTTTTTGGCATACTCTACTAATTCAGGTAGACGCGCCATCGAGCCGTCGGGGTTTTGAATCTCACATATTACCCCCGCAGGATAGAGTCCAGCTAATCGAGGCAGATCTACCCCAGCCTCTGTATGTCCTGCTCTTTTTAAAACTCCACCGTTTCTAGCGCGTAAAGGAAAAATATGTCCTGGACGAACCAAATCTTCGGGAATGCTGGCGGGATTGATTGCTACCTGGATGGTGCGAGCGCGGTCTTCTGCTGAAATTCCCGTGGTGACATTCAACTTGGGTGAGGCATCGATACTTACGGTAAATGCCGTCTGGTTGCGATCGGTATTTTTTGTCACCATCAGCGGTAGATCTAAAGCATCCAGGCGATCGCCAGTCATCGCCAGACAAATCAATCCCCTAGCCTCCACTGCCATAAAGTTGATCGTGCTAGGAGTCGCAAATTGAGCAGCGCAAATCAGATCGCCTTCATTTTCTCTATTTTCATCGTCTACAACAACTATAGAGCGACCTGCTTTAATATCAGCTAAAGCTGAATCTATGGAGTCAAAAGTTACAGAATTGGTTTGAGGGGTTTCCACTACAAAAATCTCGATCTAAATTTAAGATACTTCTAAATTGTGCGAAGTATATAAACAATTGTAACTTTTTTTACCCAATCGATCTTAGAGATATAGCAGTCAACAGTCAACAGTCAACAGTCAACAGTCAACAGTCCGATTGTGTCTCGAACAGTAATCAATAATTAGCGGCGATCCCCGTAAATCTGTTGCCAGTAGAGTAAAAAAGATGTTTAAATTGCTGAATAACTAAAAATTTTGTAGCCGACTGAATATTTCAATCTTTAGAGCGCAGTCATCTCCAACTCGCTCCTCACCTCTAATTTCTCAATCCCTAATAAATTATTCATTTATCTGACAAATCATCTCAAGCAGAATAAACTAAAGTTTCATAAGGTAGATTGAATCGCTACATTTTCTTAAGATTTTGATGACACATAGGTTTTGCGTATTGCCCTTGATTGATGGCAATCTAATTTAGTCGTTCAATTTAAAGTTAATTCAATTATAAAGAGTACTTTCTATATGGTTTCTACTGCACTTCATTCTTCAGTAAACTCAGTTAACGCTACGGAACTAGATCCCCTAAAAACGGCTTTGGGTGTTTATATCACCGTTCACGGACATTTCTATCAACCGCCGAGAGAAAATCCTTATTTAAACTCGATTGAAAGACAGCCTAGCGCGCATCCATATCATGACTGGAACGAACGCATCCATCATGAATGCTATCGCCCTAATGCTTTTGCTCGTGTTCTCAATCATCGTCAAGAGTTAGTCGGGATCGTTAATAACTTTGAATATTTAAGTTTTAATATCGGTGCGACTTTAATGTCGTGGTTAGAACAATACGATCCCGAAGTATATCAGCGAATTATAGATGCCGATCGCCTCAGCAGTCAGAGGTTGAACGGACACGGTAATGCGATCGCGCAAGTATACAATCATATTATTTTGCCTCTTGCCAACCAGCGGGATAAAGTTACTCAAATTCGTTGGGGAAAATCTGATTTTCGCGCCCGTTTCGGACGCGATCCCGAAGGAATGTGGTTAGCCGAGACTGCCGTAGATTATCCTACGCTTGAGGCTCTAATCGAAGAAGAGATTAAATTTATCATCCTCGCACCTTCCCAAGCTGAAAAATGCCGTGTGATGACCCCCCAGGAGCAGCCCGATTCGGAATGGCAACAGGTAGGTGAACAGCAAATCGATACGACCCGTCCCTATCGCTGTTTTGTAGGCGAGAACCCTTCGGGTACGCTTCGCGATCGCTATATCGATATTTTCTTCTACGATGGTCCAATCTCTCGCGACATGGGCTTTAACGATGTGTTAGATACTGCCGATAACTTTGCTAACAGGTTGGCACAGGCAATTAGAGATGATTTTCGTCCATCTCAGTTGATTAACGTGGCGACAGATGGGGAAACCTTCGGACACCATAAGGGCGGGACTGAAAAGTGTGTAGCTTATGCCCTAAGCGAACAGTTTGCACAACAGGGTTGGACAGTTACGAACTACGCTCACTACCTGAGTATCTGTCCTCCTGCCTGGGAAGTACAGCTAAAACCCGTTACCGCCTGGAGTTGCGCCCACGGAGTCGATCGCTGGCAGGATGACTGTGGCTGTGCAAGCGGTGGTGGTTGGCATCAAAAATGGCGTAGACCGTTACGAGACTCATTAAATTGGCTGCGCGATCGCCTGGTTACGGTTTATGAGGAAGTAGGAAGTAAGTTTTTCCGCGATCCTTGGTTAACCCGCAACGAATATATTCAGGTAGTGCGCGATCGCTCTACTGATAATGTGACTGAATTTTTGCAACGGCATCAGCTAAAACAATTGTCTCCTTCTGAAAAAATAGATGCCCTACGTCTTTTAGAAATGCAGCGTCATACTCTCTTGATGTATACCAGTTGCGGTTGGTTTTTTGAAGAAATTTCCCGTCCCGAAGGAGTACAGATTTTACGCTATGCAGCCCGTGCTATGGAGTTGGCTGGAGCGGTAGCGGGAATACATTTAGAGCAGGAGTTTTTAAGTTATTTGGCTCAAGCACCGAGTAATGTAGCTGGCTTTGGTAACGGCAAAAAAGTATTTCAAGATTTAGTCGCTCCCTCTCAGGTGACTCTGCATCAGGTAGCTGCTCATTATGCTATTAGTTCCCTATTTATTGACTATCCTGCACGAGAACAGATTTACTGCTATCAAGCCGAACAGCTAGATTATCAAAAACAGCAGATGGGGACTCTAACTCTTTCTGTCGGACAGATTCACTTAACCTCAGAAATTACTTGGGAAAGTAAACATTTTGTCTTTGCAGTGCTGCATTTAGGAGGATGGGATTTTCACTGCTGTATCACGGGCTTTAATGGTCGTTTGGCTTATACCGAATTAAAACAGCAGCTATTTGCCGACATTAAGCAAGCCAGTGCAGCACAGATTATCTTGACCATGAATCGTCTGATTGGCGATCGCGAAGCGTACCCTTCGGGTAATCGCGCGTTTAATCTCCAGCATCTGTTTGCCGAAGAAAGACAGCGCATGGTAAGTCTGTTAACGGCTCAAACCAAAAAGCATCTAGACCAGCTTTATACTCAGGTATATCGAGAAAACTATAGTATGCTGGCAGCTTTTCAAAGAGAAGGAATGCCCGTACCGCAAGAACTTAAGGTAGCAGCAGAAGTAGCCCTGTCCTGTCGCTGCTTAGAAACCGCAAGCGGGATCGAAAGCGCAATTGAAGAACCGACTACTATAGATACTTATCTATCAGAATTAAATGCCACCGCTACTGAGGCTAACTATCTAGAATGCTGGTTGAACATACCCAAAGTCAAAACTATTTTAGAGCAGACAATTCTGCGGTTGTTGTGGCAGCTACTTTACAATGGTAATCCCGCGACTTTAGCAGCGGATGTAATTAGAATCGAACAGGCGATCGCTTTAGGTCAACAGTTCCGTCTTGGTTTAGCCTTAGACAAAGCTCAGGAAATGTATCTTAACTGTTTAAATCAATATATTCTGCCTAATTGTCTGACCGATAACGCTACGGGAGGGTATAGCTGTCGTTGGAATATTACCCAGATTAAACCACTACTAAAGTTAGGACAAAGCCTGGCGATCGACGTTAGTACCTGGCTTTAATAGGTAATAGGTAATAGGTTATAGGTTATAGGTTATAGGTTATAAGCGTCCTAATTAAACATATTACTAAATATTTCAATTATACTTAATAGCGTTCGAGGTAAAAGTAGCGATCGCTTTAGTAGGGGTAGATTTATATCTTCTCCATTTTCTAAAGCGGTACGCGCTTTTTTTATAGCAAGTTAGAACTAAAAATCTATTCCAAAAGATCTTTAGCCTTTTGGTAAACTAGCTTTTGCTCTTCAGTAGCAGCAGCTAGAGATTCAGCGTGAATTTTTTCTAAACTGGCAATATAATCTTGTTTTTGACTGAGAATATTATTAGCTTTAGACGAAGTAATGGTTGCTAACTGCGCTCTTAAAGGAAGTTTACGAAAGACAGCTAAACGTTGCTCTATAGATGACATAAATATTTGTAGCAGTTTTAAACTATATTTTAATCATGAATAGCTTAAATTATTTTTTTACAATACATACGTATTATGTGATTTAAGTTTAAAATCGCAACAGTAAAACTTAGTTACTTAAACCAAATCCCTCGTGTCTAAAATTGGTGTTCCAGCAATTGCAGCTATAGCCATTAACCTGTTCGCCTGGTTGAAACCCGATTTGTGTATGGCATTACCCTCCCCTGAAGACGTACCAGAAGAAGTACTACGTACCGAAATCATCTTAGAAGGGCGATCGCCTGTAGACGGAAAGCCTTTATCTGCTGCTGAATATGAAGAACTTAAGGCGCAGTTGGCTCAGGCTGGTTTAGATCCAGAGATCGATCCAGACATTCAACAACTGATCTTTTTATTACAGCTTAGAAAATTTTTTAAAACAATTATCCCTTTTTATTAATCTACTTTACCTAGATAAATAGACAATCTCTTTATCTTATCCTTAAAACTAGTTACAGTATTCATACAAACACCTTAGAAAATAGATCGAATGAATTTGCTATTTTAATGAGCTTCCGCTAATGCCCTTTGAAAATTGTTTTTAACCAATTTATTGCTAATACATAAGGAAAATTGATACTTAGATGTCTTTAACCATTGCTCCCGAACAAGTCAATCAAATCGTTTACAATCTTCATCACGACCCGTTTGAAATTTTGGGTCGTCATCCTTACGAACAAAATGGCAAGATTGAAAGCTGGATCGTGCGCGCATATCTTCCCAATGCAGATGCTGCATGGGTAGTTTGTCCTGAAGAAAGAACCGAGTATCCGATGCAGTCGATGCACAACCCGCATTTTTTTGTTTGTGTAGTGCAAAATCCTAAGTTAGCAAATTATCAGCTAAGAATTAAAGAAGGAGATAGTGAAAGAGTAATTTACGATCCCTATGATTTTCGATCGCCTAAGCTGACAGATCTAGACATTCATTTATTCGCCGAAGGTAATCACCATCGCATCTATGAGAAACTAGGCGCACATCCGACAAAAATAGATGGGATTGAAGGGGTGTATTTTGCTCTTTGGGCCCCTAATGCTCGTAATGTCTCGGTTTTGGGAGATTTTAATAGCTGGGACGGCAGAAAGCATCAAATGCGTCGGGGCGATACTGGTATTTGGGAATTGTTTGTTCCAGAATTGACCTATGGCGCGTCTTATAAATATGAAGTAAAAAACTGGGAAGGACACATCTACGAAAAGTCCGATCCTTATGGCTTTCAACAAGAAGTCCGACCTAAAACCGCCTCAATTGTTGCCGATCTCGATAGCTATCAGTGGAATGATGCGGAATGGATGAAAAAGCGTCGTCAAAGCGATCCTTTAGCCAAGCCAATTTCTGTTTACGAGTTCCATTTAGGCTCTTGGATGCACGGATCTGCCAGCGAACCGACTAAGCTACTCTCTGGAGAATCCGAACCCGTCATCGCTACAGAATGGAAACAGGACGCTCGTTTTTTGAGCTATTACGAATTAGCCGATAAGCTTATTCCCTATGTAAAAGAGTTAGGCTATACTCACATTGAAATGTTGCCCGTAGCAGAACATCCTTTTGATGGCTCTTGGGGATATCAGGTAACGGGCTATTACGCTCCTACCTCTCGCTTTGGCAATCCCGAAGACTTAATGTATTTTATCGATCGCTGTCACGAAAACGGCATTGGCGTAATAGTAGATTGGGTTCCAGGACATTTTCCCAAAGACGGACACGGTTTAGCCTTTTTTGACGGTACTCATTTGTACGAACACGCCGATCCTCGTAAGGGCGAACATAAAGAGTGGGGAACTTTAGTTTTCAACTACAACCGCAACGAAGTCCGTAATTTTCTGGTAGCTAATGCTTTATTCTGGTTCGATAAATATCATATAGACGGTATTCGAGTCGATGCTGTAGCTTCCATGCTGTATCTTAACTACTGTCGTAAAGACGGAGAATGGGTTGCTAATGACTATGGTAGTTGCGAGAATCTTGAGGCAGCTAATTTCTTGCGTCAGGTAAACAGCCTGCTGTTTAGCTACTTCCCAGGAACTCTATCTATTGCTGAAGAATCGACTTCTTGGCCGATGGTGTCCTGGCCTACCTATACTGGTGGCTTGGGCTTCAATCTGAAGTGGAACATGGGCTGGATGCACGATATGCTGGATTATTTCCACATGGATCCTTGGTTTCGTCAATTCCATCAAAACAATCTTACCTTTAGTATGTGGTATCACCACACTGAGAACTATATGCTGGCTCTATCCCACGATGAGGTAGTTCATGGTAAGAGCAACATTATCGGTAAAATGCCAGGGGATGAATGGCAAAAATTCGCTAACGTCCGCTGTTTGTTTGGCTTTATGTTTACTCATCCAGGTAAAAAGACCATGTTTATGAGTATGGAGTTTGCCCAGTGGAGTGAGTGGAATGTTTGGACGGATCTAGACTGGGATTTACTGCAATACCACAGTCACAAAACCCTCAAGAAGTTCTTTAGCGATCTCAACGGTATTTACAAAAGCGAGCCTGCTTTATACAGTCAAGATTTTGAAGAAGCAGGTTTTCACTGGATCGACTGTAGCGATAATCGTCATAGTGTCATAGCGTTTATTCGCCGTGGTATAAATCCAGAAGAATTTGTAGTTACCGTGTGCAACTTTACCCCTCAACCTCACAGCCATTATCGTGTCGGCGTACCCGAACTGGGTTTTTATACCGAAATCTTTAATAGTGATGCTCGTGAATATGGCGGTAGCAACATGGGTAATTTGGGTGGTAAGTGGACTGATGAATGGTCTTTTCACGAACAGCCTTATTCTTTAGATCTATGTCTACCACCTTTGGGCGTTTTGATTTTAAAAATAGACCGCAAGAAAACTCAGGCTGCTTTAGCTGGTAGTTAATTAAAAAGGCGGGGTACGCCTCGCCATAGGTTTAATTTTCTTTTTGGGAATACTCGTAATCTAAAATGACTATTCCTAAAATAAAAGATGCAAAATATTATTTGACTCTAAATAATCAAAGGCTTGCCAAACAAAGAAAATCTTTAATCCGCAAGAGTATAATTTGAGGTCTGATTGAAATGTGCCTTTTTTCTAAAAACCCTAGATCGCAATACTTAGGAGATTATAAGAAAATTAGATCTTTGCAATCGTAAATCTTGAATATTTTAGACAAGCGATCGCACTAACAAGCTTGCACCATAGCGGTAATGCGATCGCATGAGCCTTTTAATAGCTTAAGAAATTAAATTTAGTAGGGATAAACAGAGGGAAATGCCCTGGTTCTAATAATAGAATTAGGAGTTCTAGGATAGCGATAGAATCGAAATGTCCGTTTTGTAATTGTCCGATTAACTACTGGAGTAGGATAACTATAGCCTCCTGCGTATGGCGTATAGTTCAAACCTATTGGGCGATTGAATACCCCCGTAGTCAAACCCCCTCCCCCTAAAATATAGTTATTATCTAATATTCCCCCTGTATCTACAGGGTTAAAATTAATCACATTTGTATTGTTATTATTATTAGCGGTGTTTGGATTGTTAGCAGCAGGAGCAACTTGAGGCGATCGCTGTTGACTGACATTGCAGATATTGGTTAAATCGGTCAACTGTCCAGACTCTTCAATTATGTAACATTCTGGGCGTTGTGCGATCGCGATCGGGGCCAATGTAAAAAGAGAACCCAAGCTAGTAAGAAATACTTTTAGCAGAAATTTGTAAGTCATTTTTATAATTAGTCACTAATATCGGTATATTTACTGATATTTTTATTGTGCCTTAAAAGTGGAGCAATGTATTACTAACAAAGGAAATCAACATTGTTTCTTGCTCTCTGCTTTACAAATAAGATATTTTCTAATTAATTTGACTTAGCTATACATTTATCATTTATCATTCATCAGGCTGTTCACTGTTCACTGTTCACTGTTCACTGTTCAATGGTCAATGGTCAATGGTCAATGGTCAATGGTCAATGGTCAATGGTCAATGGTTAATGTTCAATGGTTGGTTAATTATCTGCGATCGATTTAACTAATATTTCTCCCATCTGTTTGCAACCTACCGCCTTCATTCGGGGAGACATAATATCTCCAGTGCGATAGCCTTCATCTAAGGCTTTATTAACCACACTTTCAATTTCAGCAGCAGCATCGGGTTCATTTAAGCCGTAACGTAACATCATCGCTGCACTAAGTACTTGCGCCAGAGGATTTGCCTTATCTTGTCCTGCAATATCGGGTGCTGAACCGTGTACGGGTTCGTATACTCCAGGAGTGCCAGCAGCACCTAAACTAGCTGAAGGTAGCATTCCAATACTGCCTGTAAGCATGGCAGCAGCATCCGATAAAATATCGCCAAACAGATTACCCGTAACAATGGTATCAAACTGTTTTGGAGCGCGAACTAACTGCATCGCTGCATTATCTACATATAGATGGCTGAGTTCGACATCGCTGTATTCTTTTGCCATTTCTGTAACGCGATCGCGCCATAGTTGAGAAACATCTAACACATTGGCTTTATCTACCGAACATAGTTTACCACTGCGTTTTTGTGCCGTTTCAAAACCAACTTTAGCAATGCGATCGATTTCGCTAACGGTATACGCCATCGTATTAACTCCCCGACGTTCGCCCGTTTCAGCTACAAAGATCCCTTTCGGCTGTCCGAAGTAAATTCCCCCAGTAAGTTCGCGCACCACCATAATATCTACCCCTTCGACTATTTCACGCTTGAGGGAAGAAGCATCGATTAACTGAGGCAAAATAGTTGCTGGTCGAAGATTGGCAAACAGTCCCAATCGCGATCGCATTGCTAATAATCCCGTTTCTGGGCGTTGGCTACGAGGTAAATTGTCCCATTTATAGCCCCCAATGGCTGCCAACAATACCGCATCACTATCACGACAGGCTTGAAGAGTTTCTTCTGGTAGAGGCTCTCCCGTCTCGTCTATTGCAGCACCACCAATTAAAGCTTCGGTAAAAGTAAATTCGAGATCGTGCTTGGGAGCGATCGCATTTAACACATCCACAGCTACAGAGATGATCTCTGGACCAATACCATCCCCAGAAAGTAAAGTGATGCGGTGCTGTTTGCTCATAATAGCTGTTTTGAATATTTATCGAGATTGACGACAGCTATCAATTTACCATTTTGCAGCAACTCTAGAGAAGCAATAAGTATCTTCTGTGTTGGGATTAAAAGATTGAGCGTAACTACCATAAAGAGATATTGGCTCAATTGGTTGATAGACTAAACCAATGCGAAAAGTGAAATCGTCATTGTTTTGCGAAGTTTCCGTATCGGTAAGATTATCGGTCAAAGTTTGGTCGGCGATATCGTAGCGAACACCTGCTAACAGAATTAAATTATCTAACAAATCGATCCCGTTCCTGAACGTATACACCCAAACGATTAGTATTAATCTCATCGTCATTAAAAAAGCCGATATTATCAATATTTTCATCGGGTTCGGGAATAGCGTCATAATCTGGATCGAAGATATCTAATAGTGCAAAACTTTCAGGAACGGGATCGAAATTAGTCAGTTGTTGAGTTTCCGAACGACTTAAATCGATGCCGACCAAGATATTATGTTGAACTTTTCCCGTTGCAAATTTACCGTTGATGTTGTTGTACAAGGTAAAAGTATCTTCTTTGCGTTCTTGGTCACAGGTTCACCGCCTTGCAAAGGCGGTGCTTGCCTGTGACCGCCTTCCGCGGTCGGAGAAAGCACGAGTTAAAATGCCAGTTTCTTCATCAATTTCAAAAGGAAGTGCTAAAACATCCTCGTTATCACCGCCATAGTTGTAGTCATTAGCAATGTAGCGAAAAGCATTATTGACTATTCGCCGTTGCTTCTTTTTGACCCGTAACCAGAAAATAATTCGCTCAATAATTAGAGCGATGCCTTCGGCGGGGGTCGCAATCGCCAGTAAAGAAAATCCCAACAAGGGAATACAGAAGTGGCAAAACCAATGGAATTGATTCTGGTTGACAAACCAAAACCCAAACCAGAACCCAAACCAGAACCCAAAGCTGTAGTAGAACCAAAAAAAGTTTTAACTACTCCCACTCCAGCACCAACCCAGCCAGTTGTCCCTACACCAGTTGAAAATACTGCTTCAGCACCACCATCAAGTAATCAGCCAATAGAAAATACCACTAGCGAAGCAGGTGAACCCTGGTCAGGGGAGGACAAGCCAGAACCAGTAGCAACAAATAGTACGCGGACTCTCCCAAAAACCAGCGACGAGACTGAAGAGGGAATTAGCTGTGTTAGTAATTGTGAACCAGAGTATCCTGATGTCCTAAAAGAAGCAGAAGGTAGTGCAGGAGTTAAATTAACTATCGGTAGTGACGGCAATGTAATTAGTGCAGAATTAGCTGATGCTAATAGTAATAGTCGAGTTAACCGTCAGGCTTTGTTAGCAGCCAGACAAATGCAGTTTAATTCTCCTGGTGAAGATGCAGCATCAGTTCAAGTTAAGATTGATTTTACTGTAGAAGGCTCTCAATACGATCGCGCTGCTCGTGAAGAACAAGAAAAAAGAGAGCAAGCCCAAAAAGAACGCGCCGAACAAGAAGCAGCACGTCAGCAGCAATTAGAAGCAGAGCGACAGGCACAGCAAGAACAGTTAGAAAGAGAACAAGCCCGTCAACGACAATTACAGTAACAAAAAATTAGAGGGCTGAAAAACTAATAAACTTGTCGAAAATAATCTTTCAAACTTACCCAAACAATTTACCTGTAAAACTTTTAGCCTTCTCGCAGAACTTCAGTTTTTTAAAGTGCTGCATTCTTTTTGCGGATATGCCTAAATTTACATTCAGGACATTAGATTAAAGTTCAATTGTGATTGATTATTTAGTTGACGATCGTTTATGCTGCGTGATGCGTAGCGAATACATGCAGCACAGGGCGACAGGGGCAAAGCCCCACTGCGACGCTCCGAGTGTCGCGTCTGCCTCCTTCGGAGGCTGTCCGCCCAAGCGCACCCTTATGGGGTGCTTGCCACGCTACGCGAGGCGTGCCTTTGTTTAGGGCTTTGCAGTGCATTATCAGAAAATCATACGCTGATTTACCAAAGCCCCAATTCTTTGGTTGGCGATGCCTTCGGCGGGGGTCGCAATCGCCTTTTTCTCAGAGCTTTAAGTTCTGGTAATTGTCGTTTATTTTATTGGAATCAATATTCCGCACCAGATTTCTATGACCAGCACAGTCACAACCGTAAAGTTCAATCGCCTTATCTCCTTCGCGATCTATTTTAGCGGCGGTTTCAGCATCATAAGCACTACAACCACAGCCCACAAAAGGATAGTCTGTCTCACTTTCAGGAATTTCAGCCATTTGACTATCTAATTCGGGAGCAGTAAAAACATACTCTTTGGCACTAACAGAATTATTCCCTAATAGAGAGAATACTATTGAACCAGAACAACCTAAAGTAGTCAGTAATTTCTTATTCATTGATTTCCTCTGGAAAAATTAAAAGTCAATTATATCTCGATAATTGTTATATTAAAAAAAGAGATGAGCTTAATATCCATCTCTAAAAGTGACACGCACATCAATTAACGCCACCCAGGATTGTGGCGAATTAAACTCATAAACTCCTGGCGGGTTTTGGCATCATCAGCAAACACACCTCTAACTGCACTAGTGGAAGTCCAAGAACCAGGTTTTTGTACCCCCCGCATCACCATACACATATGGCTGGCTTCCACTACCACTGCTACCCCTTTAGGTTGTAATAATCCTTGTGCATCGGCGATTTGGGCGGTTAATCTTTCCTGTACCTGCAAACGTCGTCCGTACATTTCACAAATACGAGCAATCTTTGACAGTCCGATTACCTTACCGTCAGGAATATAAGCTACGTGAGCGCGACCTAAAATGGGTAAGATATGGTGTTCGCAGGAGCTAAACAAATCGATATCCCGAACTAAGACCATTTCATTAGCATCTTCGTGAAATACTGCTCCGTTGAGAAGTTCGTCTAAAGATTGATGATAGCCAGAAGTCAGAAATTTTAAGGCTTTGACTACTCTTTTGGGAGTATCTTTCAAGCCTTCGCGGTCTGGGTCTTCTCTCAATCCTAAGAGTAAAGTCCGTACTGCTTGGCGCATCTCTTCTTCGGAGACTGGGGGCTGTTGCGTAGTATTTAGTTTTGGTAATTTATTATCGATTTTGTCCAATTGATTAGGTTCGGACTTAGCTAAGGTCATAAATTTAAATAAGATTAAATTAAACAGTAACGGAAGTAGCCAAGCAATCATTTAACTGTTGGCGGAGTTTATCGGTATCTAAATGACGACCGATAAAGACTAGCTGATTGACAGGCGGAGTAGACCAAGGTTCGGACTTAATATCGTTGCGCTGTCCGCAGAGTTGGAAAATATGACGCAATCGGCTTCCTGCAAACCAAACAATTCCTTTCGCACGAAATACTTCTAGGGGAAGTCCTTCGTTTAAAAACTTTTGAAATTTATAGACATCAAAAGGGCGATCGCTCTCGAAAGACAGGGACACAAAACCATCAGCTTCTAAATGATGGTGATGATGTTCGCCATGTTCTGCTTCAGGCAAACTATTCCGAGTTAATCCTACATCTAAGATTAACGGCAGAGGTACTTGAGCATATTGGGTATGAATAATTCTGGGATTATTTTTAATCGAAGCAATATAAGTTTCTAATGCGGTTAATTGTTCTCTACTTGCTAAATCGGTTTTATTCAACAAGAGAATATCCCCATAGGCAATCTGCTTGTAAGCCACTTCGCTATTGAAATGTTCTGGGGTAAAGGTTTCCGCATCAATCAAGGTAATAACCGAGTCTAAGTGGGTAAACTCGCGAAAATCCGAACCAACAAAAGTCAGAATAATCGGCAAAGGATCGGCTACACCAGTGGTTTCAATAATCAAACGTTATACTTTTGATTCCCTAGCTAAGATTCGTTCAACTGCTTCTACCAAACCTTCATTAATGGTGCAGCAAATACAACCGTTGCTCAATTCCACTATGTCATCGTCGTAGGAAACTAAAAGTTGAGAGTCGATATTAATATCGCCAAACTCGTTTACTAATACTGCAACTTTCTGATTGTAGTCATTTTGCAGAATTCGATTGAGTAGAGTAGTTTTCCCGCTACCGAGAAAGCCTGTAATGATAGTAACTGGTAATCCTTGCTGGTTAATCTCTGACATAGTGAAAGAAAACAGTATGGTTTATCTAAGATTTATTATAATGATAATCGTTCTCAAAATAAACAAGCGATACGATTGAAAACTCTAAAATAGTAAAACAAAAGATTAATTTAAAAAATTATGAGTCGTATTGTCATTACAACCATTGGCTCTTTAGGAGATCTGCACCCTAAAATTGCGATCGCCATAGAATTACGTCAGCGCGGTCACGATATTGTTTTTGCCACACACAAAGAATATCAAAAGAAAATTGAAGCTTTAGGTTTTGAATTTCAGCGAATGCGACCTGATAATGAGGCTCTCCACGACCCAGAAGAAATGGCGCGAATGATGGATTTAAAAACTGGTACAGAGTATGTAATTAAGAATTGGGTTTGTGCGAATTTACGCGAAACTTATACAGATTTAATGAATATTGGGAAAGATGCAGATTGTATTATTGCGGGTGAGGGGGTTTTAGCTGCTCGAATGGTAGCAGAAAAGCGAAATATTCCTTGGATATCGGTGATTTTACAACCCTTAGCTTTTCTTTCTGTACATGATGCTTCTGTCTTGCTTGTATTTCCTTTGTTAGCTAAATTTCGGGTCTTAAGTTCAATTAGCAGTAGAGGTATTCGTTTATTAGCGAAAATTTTTACTAATTCTTTGGTCGAACCAGTTCATCAACTGCGTCAAGAACTAAATTTGCCCCCATTAACTGGCAATCCTCTGGTTGACGACAAATATTCTCCATATCTTGTTCTAGCAATGTTCTCCTCTGTATTTGCGAGACCGCAACCAGATTGGGCTACTAATACGATACTTACGGGGTTCGCGTTTTACGACCGCAGCCAAGAAGCAACAGAACTAACACCCAAACTCAAGCAATTTTTAGATGGTGGCGAACCTCCAATTATTTTTACTCTTGGTTCAGCAGCAGTAATGACTCCCGATCGCTTTTATGAAGAAAGTATTCAAGCAGTAAAAACTCTAAATCGCCGTGCTGTATTGTTGATGGGGAAAAATCCTCTACCTCAAAATCTGCCAAAAAACATTTATGCAACGGACTACATACCTTATAGTCAAATATTCCCTTATACTTGCGCGATCGTTCATCAAGGTGGCATTGGAACTACCGCTCAGGCATTGCGATCTGGTCATCCTACATTAATTATGCCATACAGCCACGACCAGCCAGATAATGCAGCTAGAGTCGAACGCTTGGGAACTTCGCGGACTATTTCTCGTAAACAATATTGTTCTTCACGAGTCGTCAAACAATTACGCCAACTGCTAGACAATCCTACATATGCATTAAAAGCAAAAGAAATTGGCAAGATCGTACAAGCAGAAAATGGGGCAGTCGTAGCGTGTGATGCCATTGAAAAACAGATTTTATAACTAAAGCGATCGCTTTGGTTAATGCCATATAATTTCTCAAACTGGACATAATTCATGACTCAAATTCTCAACCGTTTGCCAGATAAATACGGTCTAAATATTCTCTGTAGCTATAAGAATAAAACTTCAACCGTGCAAATAGTTCGGATTACCAATATATCTTACTGGTATTTTGAACGAGTAGTCTTTCCTGGAGAATTGCTTTTATTTGAAGCATTTCCTGAAGCGGTTTTAGAAATTTATAGCAGCGATAATATCACTACAATCTTAGGCGGTCGCTTTCTCTGCGAGCGGCTAAAAGTAAACTAGACGAGCGATCTAGATACTCGAATATGTGTAGATCGGGGTAAATCGCCATAGTTCATCGTTAAAAAACAAAATCTAACCTTAGTTAGATACAATTAAAATTCTAAGCCGATGATAATGATTATCATAATCACAGAAGAACATATAATTCAGCTATGAGTCAATCATCTTTAGACCAATCAGAAAATTTGTCCTCTTCAGATATAGATGCGATCGAAGTAAGACAAGAAGAGACTACAGAAGAAACTGTATTCAACTTTGAATGGACTGGTCAAATTGCTGGCTTTAGTGCTGAAGGTCAGTTTAGCTATGACGAAGATGAATCAATAGAAGATGGGATTGTCCGAGAAGAAGATTTGACTTCCTTCGATATCTCTTTTTACGACCCTGAAGGTAATCTATCAAAGACCTACGAAGATAACCATCTTACTTTTGATGAGTTCAATTTTGCTTTCGACACCGAAACCAACGAAATTTTACAAAATGGAGTGTATTTTGGTCCTACTGGTCTTAATGTAGGTGAGAAAACGGCAGTAGGTGATGATGAATTTACAGGTTTAAACCTTTGGTCTATTCCACCATACAACCCTCAAGGAGAAGTTCCACCACCCCATTTGCACTTTGATGATTGGGGTGATGAGTTCGATTTCCCCCCTGCCTTTGGCTATCACGAAGATGTAGCATTTTTCACGCGAGATAACGAAGAACTATTAGAGACAGGAAATGTGGGAGAGACTTATGTAGACCAAGTTCGGGATAACCCAGACGAGGAAGGAGAAAGGATTGAGGTTACACCTGTTGAGGAATCAGAATCTCAAATCGAACCAGTATTCGGTTCTCTTGATGGAGACGTTATCGAAGTCAGCAGTAGCGATCGCCTGATTTTTGCTGGCAACGGGAACGATTTAGTTGATGCTTCAATGGGGAACGGTAGCAATCGTATTTATGCGGGTTCTGGAGATGACACCCTAATCTTAGGTGAAAGCGATCGCCTAGTGGGTGCTGAAGGTGCAGATCGTTTCTTTGTAACTAATGGCGGTAACAATACTATGACTGGCGGTGAGGGTGCAGACCAATTTTGGGTGGCGACCGCCGAAATTCCTGAAGCTGCTAATATTATTACTGATTTTACAAGGAGCGAAGATGTAATTGGTATTGCTGGTTTGGGTATTGGTTACGGCGATATTAGTATAACTTCTCAAGGAAATGATGCTTTAATCTCTGCCAACAACTCGGATTTAGGAATTGTTCAAAACATTGATGCCAATAGCTTGAGTGAAAGTGATTTTGCTTTTGCCTGAGCGATAAAAGATAAGAAATAGGCATACTAAAAGTAGAGAATAGGAAATAAAATTGATTCGTTATTCTCTTACTCTATTTTCTTTTAATGCGATCCGAAGGCTAACGGCACTCACGTGCCAGCGTTGCGAAGCAACTTTGCCCCGATAGGGGCTGTGAGCGTAATCGCTTTAGAGTTAATCTTTATTCGTAGACGGTCATGTCACAGGGATACACAATCGCGATCCCTAGTGAGAGGGAGACAAAATTAAAGTTTGATAGTTTGTTATTTATTTTTTGGTTGATTGTTCGATATCCGATCGCTCTATTTCAGCAATCGATTTATGAATTGTGTATTGTTTTGGAGGTTGGTCCACGATCACAATCGCTGTTTCAATGTGCGAGCAACCTGGATCGAGACAGGTTAATTGATTTAAAGAAATAGTGACTTGTCCGTCTAGATTTAAAATTTTAGCTATCCAAGCTTTTACTTGTTTTACTTTTGCAGGATCGGCTTTTAAATTACTTCGAGAAAATAAATCCATGACAATTACCAAGGTAAATTGGGTAAACCAAATTTATTTCTAACTACTAACTCTGCTAAACAATCATTAAGCTGTTGTTTAATCAAAGACTCCTCTAAATTACGCCCAATGAATACAAGTTCGTTTTTGGGTTGACTCGTCCAATCATCATCTTGCAAATCGTAGCGAGGTCCACTAAGTTGAAAAATATGTCGGGCGGGACTTTCTTGAAACCATAATATTCCCTTGGCACGAAAGATATTGTTTGATAATTGTTGGATTAAAAAATGCTCGAATTTCTCAATTCTAAACGGGCGATTTGCGAAGCATAGCCGTAGGCATCGCTTTTAAAGGAAACGAAATTAAAACCATCGTTGTCTAAATGATTATTGAAAGCAGATTTATCCCGTCGAAACTCAGAGATTTCAGCTTGATAGTTATCTGCTTGAGTTAAACCAATATCCAAAATTAACGGCAAAGGGACTTTGCCATATTCGCTCTCTAAAATTCTAAATCCTGGTTTAATATCTTCAATAAATGCTTTTGATTCACTAATTTTTGCTTCCGTTGCTAGATCGATCTTATTTAAAATAACTATATCGCCATACCTAATCTGGCTTAAAGCAGCCTCACTATCAAAATGTTTGGCATCAAAAGCTGCTGCATCCACAACTGTAATTACCGCATCAATCCTAGTGAAAAACTGTAATTCTGTAGAGAGAAAAGTAATCATAATTGGCAACGGATCGGCTAATCCTGTGGTTTCTATTACTAAATAATCTACTTTCTCTTCTCGTTCTAAAACCCGATAAACTGCATCTACTAAACTGTCATTAATAGTACAGCAGATACAACCATTATCCAGTTCTACCATATCTGATTCCACTGAAATTAGTAGCTGCTCGTCAATATTAATATCACCAAATTCATTGACTAATACTGCTATTTTTAGATTATCTTTGTTTTGTAAAATTTGATTGAGTAAGGTGGTTTTTCCGCTACCCAAGAAACCAGTAATAATCGTCACTGGCATTCCGCTTTTGGGTAAGGATGGCAAGGCATCAGACAGGGTAAAGTCGGGACGAGTCATATTTTTGAGTTAGTTTATCTCAAGTTTTATGATAATGATTTTCATTCTATCCCGTTCTGAAAAATCTGCGCAATTTACTTTAATTATGGAAAAAGCGATCGCACAGTGCCAGCCTTCGAGCGATCGCTTTACTATAGTAGAGATTCTTTTGTTTTTTAATTACCAAATCCTTTTTTACTGCCATAGTAAACTGTTTTGAACTCCAGGCGATCGCTATAAGGACTATAAATAGTATAAGTAGCCTTTCCTGGTTCTCTGCCGACATTTCCCACCCCGACAACTCTTCTTTTGGGTGCAGTAATAGTTTGGACGGGTTGCTTAGATTCTAAAGTCGTTACCGAACTATTAACCGAACCTGCTTGTAATTGGTATTCAAATACTTGACCCGAACGACCACAAAAGAGATGATTTGCCTGAACTCTTTGCAAGCGGTCTAGCATTTGCCAGGGTGGGGTTTCGGGGGTTAACTCATCGCTGACGCTAACGGTACTACCGTGAATTAACAAACAATCTAATTCAAAGAAGCCAAAATGACAGTTACGTAACCACTGTACAGTTTCGCGAGATACGGAATCCCAAAGTAGTTTAGCGGTTTCTTTGCTAAAGCGAAGCAGCGCGGTCTTGGGGGTTTCCCCCATGAGCGACTGCTTCAAGAAGCGATCGATTAATTCTGCGGGTTCTGCTGTCGAACCCAAACCGTGTAAGGCAAAGCATTGTTCTTCCCACCAACCAACGCACGCCTGGGTTTGTAATTCTCCAGGTAAAGGATATGATATGCGTTTAATTACTGTTTCGCTATCTGGGTTAGCTGCTACGATATCGCCCAGAATATACAATGCTTCTACTGGGATGCGCTGGCGTTTGATATCTGCCAATACTGCTTCGTAAGCTGCGATATTTCCTTCAATTCCGCTTAATATTGCCCACATTGATTTTCAATTCTTTATATTTAAGTAATTTAATTTACCTCTCACAAACATGAGTCGGATCGTCTGCTTTTTCAGCAAATTTTAAACCCCTAGCCAAACGCCAGGCAAAAATCGGCGGTAAACCAGCATCTAATATCGCAGCACAGGTTGTTTGATAGTTATACTGCACCTCTCGTAAGTTTACTGCTTCTGTCTCCGTATCATAAATAACGTAGGTAGCATTGGGATGACCATGACGGGGTTCGCCTACCGAACCGACATTGATAATTCGCTTGAGGGGGGTGTTAAAACTAACGGTAGGTTGTTCGTCTCGATCGGGTTGACGAACTTTAACCTGCAATTGTCCAGAATCTAAGGTGCGAACATAGGGAACGTGGGTATGTCCGCAAAATAATATATCTGCATCGCTGGAGAGGACTCTTTCTAAAGCAGTAAAAGCATCCATTTCGGGTAACAAATATTCGTGGTTGCTACTAGGGCTACCATGTACGAAACAGAGATTATCTTCTTTATAGGTATGGGGTAGTTGTGCCAAATATTCCCTAACTTCGTGATTGACTTGCTTATTTGTCCATTCGTGGGCGATTTTACCTCTTTTTTCCGCCAATAGGGAAGGATAACTACAATCACAAGCACTTAATCCTTCGACAATATCTTCATCCCAACAACCCTGTACGGTGGGAATATCTAAAGAACGAATTTGTTCGACTACTGCATTGGGATAAGGACCATAACCCACTAAATCCCCCAGACAATAAATCTTTTTGGCTTTTTGTCGGTCAATATCTAGTAAAACTGCATCTAAAGCTGCATAATTACCATGAATACAGGACATTACTGCTATTTTCATACTACCTCTACTTCTAATTCAGTTGCTAAAGATTCTTTTACTTGTTGTTGGTAATAATTAATTGCCGATTCGGGAACACAACAATCTCCGACAGTTTGGGCAATTGCTGCTTTGTCTAAATTACTACCCACTATTTCAAAACCACTCTTGCGATCTGGTTTACCATTTAACCAACGGGGTAAGTTTAAAGGTTTGAATTCTAATTCCGATTTCCCAAATCTAAAGTCACCATAATAAATTTGTCCGTCCACTAAATCGAAGATTCCCTTTGCCCGAACTACCTTACCATAAGCACCTTGGGTAAGTTCCAACCAAAATGTAGCCAGGCTATCAAAATCTAAAATTTCCCCTGTCAAAACTCCCCGATGAATCTGTAAGACTGTAGTTGGCTTAGTGATGCGATGCCTTCGGCTAGCTTTATGCGAAGCGGTATCCTTTAGGGCGCAATCGCCTGGAACAATTTCATCCGCCCAAGTTTCTAATTCTCTACTATCTGTATCCTCTGGGATTATGGCTACTCGATGGGAGTTAAAAGTTTGCAGTAAAAGTTCAATTCCTGCTAAATCCAAATACCAAGGAATCTCTAGATAGGTAGTGGTGTTGTTTAATTCCGCTTCTTCTCTCTGATAAAGCTTCAGTTGGGGGTATTCACTTTGGAGATATATTGCATCAATGGGTACAGAATCGGTTTGGGGACTGAAATAACCTACAGGTTTATTGACTTGGGCTATTTGTTGGTGAATCCAGTGGGTTTTCCCCGCACCTGGGGGACTGGTGACAGCGATAATCATAGAACAATATCATGATAATGATTATCATTATACACAAAACTCAAAATTGTACTGTCGGAGAATTTAAACCAAAGCGATCGCTATTTCGATAATTATTCATAGCGAAGTATTATATTGAATTAGTCGATCGCCAATGTATCACTTGTATAATTATTGGAAAATTAACCTTTTATAAAATGTGGGTGACAAATTCCCTATTATTACTATTTCTCCAGAAGCACCAGAAGAATCTGAAGCGATGGGGACTAAAGAAAAATTTTGGTTTCATCACGAAGATCTCGGTTTATGTCTTTATAAAAAAGCTAGGCACAATACAGGCGAAGATTGGTCAGAAAAAATTGCAGCCGAATTATGTAAGTTAATAAAACTACCCCATGCGGAATACGAACTAGCATCATTTAATAATGAAAAAGGAACGATTTCTAAATCATTTCTTCTTGATAACAGTAGTCTGATTACTGGTAATGAAATTTTGGCACAAATATTCTTAGATTATCCAGAAGATATTAACGATTTATCTCAACATACCCTTTCTAATATTTTTAGCGTTTTCACCAATAATTCAGTCGATTTCCCTCTCAATTGGATTCCGTTGGCAGGAATTAAAACAGCAATAGATACATTTATTGGCTATTTGTTACTGGATGCTTGGATTGGTAACAGCGATCGACACCATGAAAATTGGGCATTTATAGATTGTGAAGGGAAAAGTTATTTAGCACCAACATATGACCATGCCTCTAGCTTAGGACGAAATGAATCTGATGAGCGACGAAAAAAAAGACTGACCACAAAAGATAAAGGTTTTTCCGTAGAAGCTTATGCTAATAAGTGCAATTCTTGCTTGTATGCTAATGTTGGAGATAGGAAACCATTAAAAACCTTGGACGCATTTTGTGAAGCAGCAAAACTCCATCCTCAAGCAGCGAATATATGGCTCGATCGCCTAACAGGAATATCAATTAATGATACTTTAAAGTTGTTTGAACGTATTCCAAATACTCTTATCTCTTCAACTGCAATTGAATTTGCTCAAAAAATCCTAGAAATTAATCAGAACAAATTATTAGAGTTTCGCAACGATAACCCATGAAAAAGCTATTTTTAGCCTGGCAAGAGCCACAAAGCCGTCATTGGTTTCCTATTGGACAATTAGTTTTTGATGGCAAAAATTATCATTTTGCCTATATTCAAGGTGTTAAAAAAGCGCAAGCAGAGTCTAATTTTAGATTATTACATTCTTTTCCAGAACGCGATCGCATTTATACATCATCAGAACTTTTTCCTCTATTTTCTAATCGTTTAATGCGTCGTTCTCGTCCAGATTATCGAAATTATATTCAGTGGTTAAATATTCCTCAAGATGAAGACGATCCAATTGCGATTCTAGCTCGTAGTGAAGGACGTAAAGTTACCGATACTTTTGAAGTTTTTCCTTGTCCAGAAAAAAGTAAAAATGGAACTTATTATCTTCATTTTTTTGTACATGGATTGCGATATATGCCAGAATCTTCTATCGAAAAAGTCAAACAATTAAAACCCGAAGAGCGTCTATATTTGACATTAGATATTCAAAATCCTTATGACTCAACCGCTTTATTATTACGTACTGAGGAACGGCATAATTTGGGCTATTGTCCTCGATATTTAGCAGCAGATATATGGGAAATTTTACGACACGATCCCGAATCGGTTAATGTTCGTATTGAAAAAATTAATTCCGCACCGACACCAATTCAATTACGGTTACTTTGCAGTATGAGTTTACAATCAAACGGTAATTATGTTCCTTTGTCCAGCAAAGATTATCAACCCATTGTAGACTCTTTATTATCTTATTCAGCAGTTAATCCTACAAAATAGTTGCCAATTCTCGAACGATAATAAATTTTATTCTTTTGTCCTTTAAGCTTTTTCAGATTAGGTATTTGACTTAAATTATCTACGCTTTCCACTGCAA
The DNA here is from genome assembly GCA_965214815.1 of Waterburya sp. Lineage (GTDB taxonomy): Bacteria > Cyanobacteriota > Cyanobacteriia > Cyanobacteriales > Xenococcaceae > Waterburya. The sequence goes on along the minus strand of CBDCCL010000002.1, from coordinate 2,516,782 downwards.
GAATAAATTATTCGAGGCGCGAGAGTAATTTTTTATCTTTGATAGAGCGAATATCTTTGAGAAAACTATCTTTGAATTCTGTCTCCACTATTCTCCACTCAACACTTCAAATATTTCATCTCGGCTGACAGTTTGACTTTTTTCTCCCTCTTCAATTGCACGAGATAACCCTATATCTTCCAAAGCATCTATTAAAATAGAGCTTAACTTATCTTGGTTTTCTTCTATTACTTCAACAAGAGCTTCTTTAAATAAAGTTTTAATTCGAGTTTCATCGAGATTAGTTGAATTAGTCATGTTTATTTTTTGTAAATAAGGTTTTAATTGTAGTTAATTTTTATAACCTGTATTGCAGTAGGGATGTGTCAGTTGTCCGTTATCTATGTTTGCTAATCCACCATCTTGTTTGCGTTGTTTGTGATCTATGGAAATTGAGTTTTTATGAATAAACCCGTTACAAATTTTACAACGAGGTGCATTAGGTAATGTATCTCTTATATAGATTTCACTTTTATTATTTGTTTTGAAGTCTTTTTTTGCTGTACTAATATTTTGATTGGCTGTACTAATTGTCAAATAGTTAAAATCATTAGTAGATATTATTACTTTTATCGTTTCATCAATTGTTTTGTCGAGCTTCAAATTCTCAATAATTTCCTGAAAAACTTGGGATATTTTCTTATGGGTTTTTTGATTATTTCTGTGTTTTTCGTAAATTTTCTTAATCCAGTCATCATTTTCAATAATAATCTTTTCAAATTTTTCTCGAACCTCAATAAAATCATCTAGTTTTTTTCTTTGTTTTAGATCGATTAAAAAATCTACGACAGCCAGAAAAGAAACAGTTCTATATCTTCCATTCTTTGAGTAAAAATATACTATTGGGTGTAATCCTAATGATGAAGGATCGTTACTATTTATTAAATATGCAACTTTTCTAGTCTTGTGCAAAAATTCTCTAGTTTTCTCTCCTGTTGTATCGTCCTCAACTTTTTTATTATTGAAATCTATGTTATTAACTATGTTTACAAAATCAAAAACCAGAGATAAAGTCTGATTAGAATAAATTTTGCCAGCCAATGGAACATCTAGAGTTTTTATGGGACTTTGTAATTTAGGTTCAAAAAGTATTCGGTTTATTTCTTCGGCGATTTCTTGTATTTGAATCTGAATTTCATCTGTAAAAGAAGACCAATATTTGTGACCTTTACCAAAAAAGCTTTTAGCTTCTAGCTTTTAGCTTTTAGCTTTGAAGACTACGTGAGCTTAAGGGCTAAGAGCTTTTAAGCTATTGGGTTTAATGCCCCCACTTAACGAAGTTTAGTGGTCTTCAATTAGGAGAGGTTTAATGCCTTTTCTAATTGGCTAAAAGCTAATAGCTAATAGCTAATAGCTACGAGCTTCGCTCGTTTACCTTGTTGGGATGAGTAAGAGCTAACTTAAAATCACTGTACGAACCAACTGTCTTATTGACTAGCTTTCTTGTTTTCTCGGCGATTGCTATCTGTTCGTCAGGAATCATTCCATCATAGAATCTTTTTGAAATTTCACCATCTCCGTAATCGTCATTTACCCAAGCAGATAAGCTACTCAATCTGTGACTACCATCTATTAGAAATAAGTAGCCACTTGTGCTTCTCCACAAAATAATGGCTGGTATTAAATCGCCTTCAACAAAGCTTTTTATGAGTTCGCATATTTTCTTATTGTCCCATTCATTCGTTTCCCTTTGAAAATCAGGTTTTCTAACATTTAAAAAGAAAAACGAATCAGCCCTAATATCTTCAATAGAAATTGTTTCTTTTTTCTTACCTGGACTACTATTGTCTTCTACTTCAAAATCTTCTCTTGGAATCAAAGCATCTAAACTTACTTTAGCCATGAAGTCTCTATGACAATATCTACCAATAAACAAACAACATCATAGCCCAAGCAAATAATCATGAGTTGACAACTATAGCTTTTATTCCGAATTCAAACCTCAATCTAATTACCGCAACATTAAAACTACTTGTTTGGCGAAATAAGTTAAAATCAAATCTGCCCCTGCCCGTTTCATACTGGTCAAAGTTTCTAAAACTACTTTCTTTTCATCAATCCAACCTTGCTGTGCAGCAGCTTTCACCATCGCATATTCCCCACTGACGTTATAGGCAGCAACGGGTAAGTTGGTATATTCCTTGATGCGACGAATAATATCTAAATAAGCTAAAGCTGGTTTGACCATAACCATGTCTGCACCTTCAGCAATATCTAAGGCCACTTCTTTAATTGCCTCTCGGCTATTGGCAGGATTCATTTGATAGGTTTGCTTGTCGCCAAATTGGGGGGCAGATTCTAAAGCATCGCGAAAAGGTCCATAATAAGCTGAAGCGTATTTAGCGGAATAGGCTAAAATTCCCACATTGAAGTAACCAGCAGCATCTAAGCCTTGGCGGATTGCCCCCACTCTACCATCCATCATATCGGAAGGGGCTACTATATCTGCTCCTGCTGCTGCTTGAGAGACTGCTTGTTTTACTAGCACTTCTACCGTTTCATCGTTGAGGATTTTGCCATCTTTGACTATGCCATCATGACCATAAGTAGAAAAAGGATCGAGTGCCACATCGGTAATGACGGTCAGATTGGGAATTTCTTGTTTAATTGCTTTTATAGTGCGCTGTACTAGACCATCGGGATTGTAGCTTTCTGTGCCTGCGTTATCTTTCTTGTCATTAGAAATCAGAGGAAATAGGGCGATCGCATTTATCCCCAAATTAGCAGCATCGGCTATTTCTTTCAGTAGTAAATCGAGGGAATAACGATAGATTTCTGGCATGGAAGGAATCTCTTCTTGTCGATCTTCCCCTTCCATGACAAACAAGGGATAGATTAAATCGTTGACTGTTAATTGGTTTTCCCGCACCATACGGCGTAAAGATGCGGTGCGACGGAGGCGACGAGGACGATGGAATAAGGATAGATGTTGATTAGGAGAAGTCATAAAGCCTATGGGAAAACTCGCCAATTAAGATGATAATCATTATTATATAGTGAGAAAGAGAATCATTATCATTATTTTCCGCGAGTGAAATTACCAGACTATATAGACCTAGCGATTATTGGTGCAGGAGTTCAGGCTCTTACTTTAACTACCCACCTGTTACAAAAAAGTGCGAAGCATTATCATAAATTCCTAGTCTTCGATTCCAGTCAAACCTGGCTGAGTCAATGGCAGCAACAATTTGCAGCACAACAAATTCCTTATCTTCGTTCTCCCGCAGTTCATCATCCCGATCCCAACCCCCATCAATTGAGAACCTTTGCCGAACATAGGCATAACGAGTTATTTCCGCCCTACGATAGACCAGGAACAAAGCTGTTTAATGATTTTTGTGATGAGATAATTCGTCGCTGGAAGTTAGCAGATAAGGTTTATCCAGCTAAAGTAATCCAAATTATACCGATTGAACGTGCTTCTCGTTCTCGATTTCAATTAGTTTTAGATACGGGAGAAACGATCGTTGCCCGTAGAGTGGTATTGGCTACGGGTAGTGGTAAAGTACAGCTTCCCCATTGGGTAGAGAAAATTACCTCAGATTATCCCGCAGATAAATTGTGTCATTCAGAACGAGTAAACTTAAACCGACTCAATTTAACAGGAGAGCATATTTTAATCGTTGGTGGTGGTTTAACTAGCGGACATTTAGCCAAAGGTGCGATAAACCTGGGTGCAAATGTTACCTTGATGACCAGAAAACAGTTGCGATCGAGAATCTTTGATGCCGATCCTGGTTGGCTAGGACCAAAATATCTCAAAGACTTTCACGCCCAAATCGATTGGGATATTCGTTACCAGCAAATACAGCAAGCCCGTAATGGCGGTTCGATGACTCCCGAAATGATGCTGCAATTAAGCCAAGCAGCTAACGAAGGCAAAGTGAGGATCGATGAATGCTGTCAAGTCAACAACGCACATTGGCAAGATAATCTTTGGCAGGTTCGTTGTCACGATGGAAACAGGGATCGATTTAACCGTATCTGGTTAGCTACTGGTACGAAATTTAACGTTACAGAACATCCCTTATTACAAGATGTACTTGAAGCTTATCCGACAGAAATAGTTAACGGCTTACCCGTACTAGACGAACATTTACGTCTGCCCAAGTCTAACTTTTTTATTATGGGTGGTTTAGCTGCTTTAAGAATTGGTCCTGTTGCCAGAAATATTGGTGGGGGTAAAATGGCTGTAAGGCTGATTGTGCCAGCGATTGTTAAACCTAGTTTGGCAATTGGATGATTTTGCTGATTATCTGAAAAGCAATCGATCTTCAATAAGGTGCTTGTCTATTCTCAAATCGATAACCATTAAAATCATGAAGCAAGTTAGTTTCACTTAAATCGTTACGATTTTTAACTTTGATTTTATATAGACATCCATCCTCTGCAAATACTAAAACATTGTCAACGAAGTCTGCCCATTCCCATTTGTTTTGAGAAAATACACTCTTATTATAATTATGCAGTTCATGTTCATCCCAATAGCATCCTTTTCCTAGGGGAGGATTAAGTTGTGCATGGCAAATTTTGTAAATCTTCCACTCATAAGGTAGCTGTTTTTCAAAAATAGATAGAATATGCCATTGTCCATTATTTTTCTCAGTGATTAATTTCCATCCGTCTCGCTGAAGCCGATTGTAGTAGACATTTAGACATTCTCCACCATAGTGATTTCCAGGCTGGTATGATTTGTTCCTAGTTATTTTATTAGACGTAAAAACCGATTCATGACCATATCCATCATTTAGCCAGTAGCTTTCATCGTCAAGAAATAAACCTTCACCATGCCAACAATCACCTTTTGATAACAACTCAATAGCTTTTAACCAAGGTACTTTAGCGATCGCCTGTTATCGGACAAGGATTATACTATCTCAACACTACCCCTTCCTTTCTGCGCTTGATGTATAAACGTCATGTCTATGTGGATGAAACCAAACTAACTCCTGAATTTATCGCCCAAAAACACCAAATTACCTCAAAGTCTGGTGCGAGATATGCGGGTGCTGCCTTTGTTACTGGCGCGATCGATCCTGTAGCAGATAGAGAGGAATTTTTACAGCTTTTAGAATCTGTATCAATGCCCGTATCGATCGTTCTGGCGGAGAATGCACCCCCAAAATCAAAAACAGAAATGGAGGCGATGGCAGAGTTGGAACAAGTGCAAACAGTTAGATTAGCGGGAACTTTGGGGATTTATGAAGAGTATCCCGAAGCGGTGACAGAAGCGATGAGCAATTTTCTTTAGCATCAATGTTTAATAATTTCCCAGGCTAATTTTAGATTAAAAACCGTTTTGATGAGAATGAGATCGATTATCATTATCTAAAAGAGCTTAGGAATTAGATTATGGTAGCAACAACCACCAACACCGTACCCGTCACCGTACTGACTGGCTATCTGGGCGCGGGAAAAACCACCCTCCTCAATCGCATCCTCACCTACGAACACGGTAAAAAAGTAGCGGTCATCGTTAACGAGTTTGGAGAAGTGGGCATTGATAATCAACTGGTAATTGATGCCGATGAAGAAATCTTTGAAATGAATAACGGCTGTATTTGCTGTACGGTGAGGGGTGACTTGATTCGCATTATCGGCAATTTAATGAAGCGTCGTCATCAGTTCGACCATTTGGTCATTGAAACCACTGGGTTAGCCGATCCTGCCCCTGTAATTCAAACCTTTTTTGTCGATGAAGATATGAAAGATAAGATTGCTTTGGATGCAGTGGTTACGGTAGTGGATGCCAAACATATTCAGCAACACTGGTCAGCAGATGAGGCACAGGAACAAATTGCTTTTGCCGATGTGATTCTCCTCAATAAAACCGATCTCGTTAGTCCTCAAGAGTTGGATGAATTGGAAAGCAAAATCAAAGCCATGAACGGGATGGCAAAAATCTATCGCACTCAAAATTCTGAACTAGGAATGGATGCGTTATTGGGAGTACAGGCATTCGATTTAGACCGTGCTTTAGAAGTTGACCCAGAATTTTTAAACGAAGCTGCCCACGAACATGACGAGACGGTAAAGTCCTTTGCCATAGTAGAATCTGGAGAACTAGACGGACAAAAACTAAATGACTGGTTGAGTAACCTGTTACAAACTCAAGGGGTAGACATCTTTCGCATGAAAGGTATTTTAAATATTGCAGGGAAAGAAGATCGCTTTGTCTTTCAAGGAGTACATATGTTACTAGATGGGAAACCAGACCGCCCTTGGAAGGAAGGAGAAACCCGTAAGAATGAATTAGTGTTTATCGGTCGCAATTTGGATGAGGCACAACTGAGAGAGGACTTTAAACAATGTTTGGTGTAGGTACAGAGGGGAAAATCTTATTTCAGCAACAATGGCAGGGTAGTCTCTCAGAATACGTTACCGCAGTAGCTTGGTCGCCCGATGGTCTATTAGCTGCTAGTTCGGCTGCGGGAGAAGTGTTTGTATGGCAAGATGGCAGCCTGATTAGTTTATTACCTGCGGGTGTAACGTCAATCGACTGTCTGGCTTTTTCTAATGATGGCAAGTTTTTAGCTGCTGGCGGACAGGATGGCAAAGTTAGAGTTTGGTCTATGGCTTCCCCCGAATTTAGAGGGATAATAGAGGGATATCCAGATTTAATCGCTAGTCTAGACAATGCGCCCTCATGGGTCGATAAACTGGCTTGGAGTCCTATTTGTAACCAATTAGCCTTTAGTTTGGGGCGTTATGTGCAAATCTGGGATGCCGATAGTCAAACAGTTATAACTACTCTACCCTTTGCTAACTCTTCTGTTTTAGATTTAGCTTGGCGACCAAATGGGGAAAGTATCGCTATATCAGGTAATGGGGGAGTCAAAGTATGGTCTACTCAAGATTGGGATGATGACCCCTATCTTATCGATATGCCCTCGGCTAGTATTGTTACGGCTTGGTCTGGGGACAGTAAATATATTACCTCTGGTAATTTAGACAATACCATTACAGTTCTAGAATATGGTTTACCAATTCTTTGGGTAATGCGGGGTTTTCCTGGTAAGATTTCTAATCTAACTTGGTCGCGAGCGTTGTCAAATAATACTCCTCTCTTGGCAGCATCAAGTATAGAGGGTATTGGCGTTTGGAAAAAAGAAACTGATGATGAAGATGGTTGGGATGCCCGCGTTTTAACTTTACATAACAGCAAGATTCAAGCCCTACTGTTTCACCCCCATAGTTTACTACTCGCTTCTGCTGCGGATGATGGTTGGTTGGGTTTGTGGACAAAAGCCAAACAAGTGGGACAAATATTAGAGGGTGCTAGAAATGGTTTTTCCTGTCTGGCTTGGAGTAAAGATGGTCAACAATTGGCTGCTGGCGGTCAAGATGGGGAGTTAATTGTTTGGTCGGAGTCTAAACGAGGCAAGGGTTTTGGCTGATTTGAGTTAGGAAGACGCGATCGCTTTTGCTACACTCAATATTGGGCAAGGGCAAAACACAGTCGCCCAAGGTTGAGGTTAAATTTAAGGCAGCCATTGAGGATGAAAACCAATAAAGGGTAATTGTTCGATACTAGAAGTAGTTGTGTCGGCGAGACCGACCGCAGGAATAGCTAACCAAATACTATTTTTTTTCTCGCCAGGAGTACCAGAATAAACTCGATCTTGCGAACGCTCGAAGAGAATTCCTAATCCATCTGGGGCAACGCTAATCTGACTTTCTTGATATTTAGCAACGGTAATCAAAGTATTAATTTTTCCTGTTTTCAAGTTTATTTCGGCTAGATAGGGTTTTTCAATATATACTTCTTTTTTGGCTAATTCGGTCAGCCAACAGTATAGATGTTCGGCTATGGGGTCGAACTGACAGTTTTGAATCGAACCATCAGTATTTAAGAGTTCTTTTTCAACACCTTGGCTGTTAACGTAATAAAGCGATCGCGTATATTTTAAATCTTCACGATCGGTATTGTAATTAATCATAGCTGCTCCCGTGCCATCGGCAGTAAAGTCAAGTACCCGACCAAATCTCGATAAGAAATCTAGGGGTTCGGCATAATCTTTAAGGGGTAATAGAGCAATCCCTTCACCCTGGGCTGCTGCTACCGCCTGACTATCGGGAGTAATTAAAAAATCACCCACTTGATTGTTAGTAAACATTTGGGGGGATTTACCCTCAACTAGCTTCCACAAACCATAATCAGTTGGATTGCTGCGGTTAAGTCTTTGCACCACAATAGTTGTGCCATCTTGGGAAATATCGAACTTGTTGTTTTGATACTTCTGGTTGTCTAAAACTAACTCAACTGCCGAACCGTTCTCAGTAACAGAATCTAACCGAGTTGAAACTTTGTAAAGCTGGAGGTAGCCGATTCCCTCTATACCCTGGCTAGAATCAGCAGCCGAAAACAATATAAAATTACCTTGAGGATCGGGTTTAAAATCAAATACAGTCAGATTTTTAGGAGTTAAGATTGCTGTTTGCGATCGCGTCCAATTAGATAAAACTAATCGTCCTTTTTCTTCTCCCTCAGTACCGACATAAGCCAAAGCGCGATCGCGACTGCGAAATTGAGCTTGAAAAGGCTGAATTTCTCCTCCTGCTTGTTCCTGATTAGGAAATCTCTCTTGTGCGCCCGCTAGAGTTACCTGATAAGTTTCTCCGTAGGGTGCGGGGTCATCTAGAGTATAAGCCAGTCTCAAACCAGACCAACTAATTTTACCTGGAAGGGCAGGAGTAATCTTGAGATTTTCTTCTACACTACCTCGATCCATCGGACGATTGAAAGTCAAAATAAAAGCCCGATCTTGTCCGCCAATAGTTTTGTTTTGCCAGCTAAAACTACTAACTTTTGCCCCCGCATGGAACAGACATTCATCCTCGCAAGCACTACCACCCCAAATCAATAACCCCATAATTAGAGTTAATAAGACGATTAAGGCGATCGCTAGCCGATCTATTGGTTGAGATAATCTAGATTGGTTCATCGATAACTGTAGGGATCTGCTGGTGTAGGAATGGTTTCAATCGCTCTTGCTTCAATAACTACAGAACGTTTTTCGGTAATCGTATTAGTCTCAATTCGATCTTTAACTGGTAAAGTTTCGGCGATCGCACTTCCTTCAACTGTCAGCCAACTATCTACAGGATAATTGCTACGACTGGTATCTAGCTTAACGGGAATTCCAATCGGATAAGCATCTACGGCACAACAGGTAATTACAAAACGCGAGAGCATAATATAATTATCGGGTAGTTCGCTCAGGTGCAGCACAAAGCCCGTAATGTTAGCTGGTTGTCCGCTATAGGCATCAGGTTCAGGATAAGCGTTAATAGTCCGTATCCATTCAATCAGCGATCGCTCTTCGGGCTTACTAGCAGTGCGAAAGGCTTGGGGTTGAACGGTGGTTAAAGGCAGATCCCCCACTCCTCTTTTGATGGCGGTTTGACTAGTCAAAACTTTGGGAGGAATTAATAGTCCAGCGATCGCGACTATTAATAATAAACTATTGCCCAATCCAGGGGGAAATAAGCTAATGTGTTCGCTTTTGTTTGGCTGGCGATTATTGGAAATTGACTTGACTTTGATAATGCCCAATACAAGTAAAACTATTCCACTACCTAAAACTAGGCTGAAGTAATTGGGATGAATTAATAATTTATACTGTCCCGTAAAGCTATACTTTAACAGCAAAACTCCCCAAGCTAGTAACGATAGTCCCTCTAGCCAGGGAAATAAATTTTTATTTCTATTTTGAACCGAACTAGATTGCATAATACATGAGGTATTGATTTAAAAGAAATAACTGTAAGCCAGAGTAAAAATAAAGGTTAACTGTGCCACCAAGGTAAAAATATAAATAATAATCTTTGGTTTGAAAATTGATGCCATCAAGCCAACACTCTTAATATCAATAGTCGGACCAAATACCAAAAAGGCTAGCAAAGAACCACTGGTAAAAGTAGCAGCAAAAGATAGAGCAAAAAAAGAATCTACCGTAGAACAGATCGAGACAACCGCAGCCAGCAACATCATTGCCAGAATTGAGGTTATGGTGTCTTGACCGAGACTTAAAATGATTTCGCGAGGGACAAACACTTGGATCGTAGCAGCGATCGCACTACCAAAAACCAACATTCCCCCCAGTTCGCTGAATTCAGCCAGTAGGTTATTAAAAAATAACTGCCACTTAGACTGCAAATTCTTAAAATTCTTAACCTTGGCTGGTTTAGTTTCTACCGATAGAGAATCATCAAACCGCAACGATTTTCCTTCTCCTACCAAGAAAGTACCCGACTGTAGTAGTGGCGAGATATTATCTGGTTGAGAATTAACTATCGGCTGGAGTCTTTTAGCAAAAGATGTCTGCAACAAAGAACGAGAGTCTGGCTGGATGCTAAATACACAACCGACTATAGTAGCGATCGCAGCCGAAAACACAACTCTAAAAATTACGATGTTCGGGCGATCGCCAAAAGCAATCCACGTAGACCAAATTACAATAGGATTAATCGTCGGTGCTGCTAAAAGAAAGGAAATTGCTACAGAAGGAGGAACTCTAGACAAGAGTAATCTTCTGGCTACAGGAACATTTCCGCATTCACATACAGGAAACAAAAAACCGATACAGCTACCAACTAGCGAACCTAACAAAGGATTTTTGGGTAATTTGGCAATTAACTGCTTTTCGCTAATCAAGAATAATAAACTGCTTGAAAGCAATACTCCCAATAGTAGGAAAGGCATTGCTTCTACCAATAAACTTAAAAATAGCGTGAAAGCATCATGCAGTTGATTCATAAATAGCAGTGTGGTTTATCGATTTACATTACTTATTACTCGCTTTTGTCACGACGAGCGCGTATATGCGGCGAACTATGCTTGTACTGGGCTTCCCAGTGCGCCTTTCGTCCCACGGGATACCGCTTCGCATATCGGCGCGGGGTCGCTCGTCAATTTAAACCGAAAGCTTTCCATCGGTAAACTTTTCTACCTAGTTCTTTCTGAAAGTTTATACTTGCCAGCGTAACTCTAACAAATTAACCTTGCCGACAGCATAAAGCCACTCCCAAAAACCCAAATAACTGAACCAAAACAATACTCGGACCACTAGGCAGATCGATCGCGCCAGAAATGACCATTCCTATGACTCCACTTAATGCACCTATCCCCGCAGCAGTGACTAAAAACGGGACAAACTGCTGGCAAATTAATCTGGCACTAGCAGCAGGAATTACTAGAAAACCGTTGACCAGGAGTATGCCAACTGCTCGAATAGTTAGGGCAATAGTAATTGCTAAAAGCACGATAAAAAAATAGCGATGGCTGCGAACAGGTACACCTTTGACTAGAGCTAAATCGCTGTTGAGAGTAAGTAATATTTGTTCTGGTAAACTGATAATTATCCAGGCTAAAGTTACAGCTAAAAGTAATGACAATAAAATTAAATCGGTATTGCTAATAGCTAAAATATCACCGAATAAGATTGATAATAAATTTCCCCGATATCCTTTTAAATAACTAAAGCCAATTGTGCCTAAAGCGATCGAACCCGATAGGGAAATACATAATGTTGTAGTTGCTGAATATAAGCATCTGCATTGGTACGATAGTTATCTGCATTATTGGGGTCAATAGCGATTAAACCATCTCTAATAGTCGCTACCTGTTGTTGTGCCATAACAGGATCTAACCAAACGTGAGGATTTCCTTCTTCATGATGGTGTCCGTGTCCGTGTTCTTCCCCTTCGTGTTCGTGTTCGTGTTCGTGTTCCTCTTCTATGACCTCTATTCCCTTACTAGAATCAATTTGCTGAAGTTGGGAATTACCTGCATTGGCAATTAAACCAGATAAAAACTCTTCGATACCCAATCCGTTTTCTACTAACACATCTGCCTCAGATAGCAGTTTGGCATCGTCTGGGGTAGCTTGATAGTCATGAACTTCTGCACCAGGAGAAATTAAAATATCCACTTCTCCCGTATCTCCCACCACAGCTTTGGTAAACAAGTGAATTGGTAAAAAAGTTGAGACAATTTTAGGACTGGAATTGTTTTGGGCTGAGGTTGCTGTAATAGGCGCGATCGCACCCAAACAAGTGATGCTGGTAATTAGAGTGCGTTTGAAAAAATTGATTTTAGACAGGCGGAAATGCTCCCGTTTAGGGAGCTTATTCCACGCCTGTCGTGATGTTTTGAATAAATAGGAAGACATATTGTGACGATCGGCATAGCAAAATGATAATCATTATCATACGCTAAAATGAAAAATTTTTGGTCGCTATAAATAGATTCACTAAGATCGATATCTGTCCCTTACGATTACCAAAATCCTCTGTTATCTTAGAGCGGTATTTCTGTAAATACGATTTATCGTAAATAAAGAATGATTATCTCAATTGAGAATCAGAAAGGTGGCGTGGGAAAAACAACTATCGCTATCCACGTAGCGCAGGCTCTAGCGATGGGGAACTCTTCAGTGTTACTAGTAGACGCAGATCTTCAAGGTTCGGCTCACGATTGGGCAGCAGCCAGAGAAAGCGAACCTGCATTTTCAGTCATCGGTTTAGATCGTCCTACTCTGCATCGAGATTTACCCGCGATCGCCTCCAATTACGACCATGTTGTAATTGATGGACCACCCAGAGTTACGGATCTAGCCAGATCCGTAATTATTGCTGCCGACTTAGTTATCATTCCCGTACAGCCTTCTCCCTATGATGTTTGGGCAGCTAATGATGTAGTTAATTTAATTAAAGAAGCTTCTGTATTTAAAGAAAACCTGAAATCTGCATTTGTAATTAATCGTAAAATCGTAAATTCAGCGATCGGTAGAGATGTAGTCGATGCCCTCAGTGGTTACGAGATTCCCGTACTCAAATCATCAGTTTGCCAAAGGATCGTTTTTGCTGAATCAGCAGCGACAGGAATGACGGTTTTGGAAACTAACAGTAAAAGTACCGCTGCCAAAGAAATCAAAGCCTTAGTAAATGAATTGATGGAAGTAGGAGGAAAATAGTGCCAGCTAAGAAAGTAAGCTTTAACGCCAAACCCAAACAAGAAAAGCCCGCAAACGTTGACGAATGGGTAGCTAATCGAGACTCAAAAACTGTTAATTCAAAATCTCCATCAGAAGAAGCACCCGAAAAAATTAAGCGATTGACATTGGATATCCCCGAATCATTACATCGGGCAATTAAGAAAAAAGCCGTAGAGGATGGAGAAACTATGGCAGACCAACTGCGATCGCTTTTAGAGGAACATTATAGAAATCTGTAAATAAATCGGGATGCTCTTACGCTCATCTTAGTAAACCAATCCAAGTTATCTCACTCTTCTTTTTTTTAATTTCATTCTACAAACTCAATCCTCCGCCCCTTTCAATCTCATTACTCCGCTTCTGACTTGCCCAATCAAAGGAATCAACCAAATCCCGATTCCAGTCAACAGATGAAGGCGTTTTTACTACCGCATTTGGTAACTGCGACTTGATTCTTGCTGCCATCTCCTTGCCTGAGCGATCGCGATCGAAAGCAACTACAACTTCTCCTACCTCTTTTAAATACTCAGTTGGTATTCCACCAGCACCATCGGTAGACAGGTAAAGTGTCTTCTTAGAATCTGTCCGCTCTAGCACTGCTAAAGACATAGCATCAATGGGCGACTCTACCAGTACAACCCTTCTTACAGGATCGCTCGACTGTTCTCCCTTGGTGAAATGAAACCAGCCCTCTTGACGCTTACTCCCTTTAGCTAATCCTTTAAACTTGTTGTCCTCTCCTACCGTCCCTCTAAGAGATGCGCCAGTAATTTTCGACTCATCCAATGAACGACGAATAAACACCGCATTCTGATTATTGTCTGCATAAATTAATCCCCGTTCGTACAGCCTATCTACCAAACCACTAGGTAGTTTTCGATTACGAGTTAAATACTTTCTTACTGCTTGCCATTTATCGAGTTCTGGTACTGGCGGGGTAAATTCTGGTACTGGTTCGGTTTGAATAATTTCTCTAGTTTTTTCGGTGACAGAATCAATAGCTGCACTTTCACCAAAGCGATCGCTCAACCAAGCTAGGGACTGTTTATAATCGCACTGGTTGACGTGCATCACTAAATCGATTGCACCGCCACCTCCCTTCATTTCAAACCAGTCATAAAACTTACTACCCGTAATGTTGATAGTATGATGCTCCCCCAGCCACTTATGTTGATCCTTTGGATCTGGTTCTAAACCCAATTCGTATGCCACATCTTTTAAAGGCAAATCTCGCACCTTGTTAGCGAGATCTGTATACTTAGCTTTCCAATTAGCTAACTCTTTATCTATTAGTTTTATTCTGGCTTGAGCGGACTCTAGTTGTGCCTGTAAGACCTCATTTTGTCTGGCTAATGCTGTTAGTCAAAAGTGTGTTTCCGATATCAAGGAGGCAGGCATGAGTACGGTAAGTGCGATCGCACAGGCGAATAATGAGACGCTAGAGCAGCTTGAGCAGACAAAGAAACAGATTGAGAATTTGTCTGCCAAGTTTGCCAAACTAGATGCCAAATTGGATGAGCGCGAACAAAGACGTATTGAAAATGCTAATAGTGTGGTGAAATGGGCAAATTCGACGACTCAAAGGCAAGAGACAGTTAACCCCAGCAAGTAGCTGTATTAACCACCGAGATTGCCAAGATTCAGCGCAATAAGGTTTGGTTGAGGATTGCGGACGGTTTTTGGTCTTTGCCTGCTTTGGTTGCGTGTATGTTAATTGCTATGGGTGGTACTTGGTGGTTTACCTCCAGGTGATATATTCAGAAGAATACTGTCTTTGGGCATGACTTTGTGGATTGAAACTAAAGATCGCATTAATCACTGCCCTTGAAACCAACAATCCTAAATGTACAGTTTGGATTGTTCCTCCAGATTCACCACAACGTAGTAAATAAGTTTACCTGCCCATTATTAATTTTCTATGATTGTTGGAAAAGTTTAATTTCACATCAGTATGTGAAGCTATGTACAAGCAAGACAAAGATATTTTTGAATTTAATCCGACCAGTTTTTGGAAAGAACTAATAGACTATCAGCACAAAGACTATATCTCTATCGTCGATGAAGATTCAGGAAAAAATGTTCTCATCCCTGTTGACAAGTTAGAAATCAAAGATGAAGAACAAATTCCTGCTGAGGCAAAAAAGTTTTATCAACAATATAAGTTTATTGAGAAAAATTTGGAGGCAAAAAAAATTGAAGAATTTGTTCAATGGTTACGTGAAGATTCAAATTATTTAAATTTTATAGCACGAGGGCTTTCATTTCGTTTTATAGCATTATATGAAAATTTTCTTCAAACTTATTTAAAAAATGTACAAGAGAAATTAGATTTAGATCTTCCACCATTTACACCGATTTTTGACGAGCAGAATAATTTAGCATTTGTTAGGTTAGACCTTGATGATGCCCAGAAAAATCAGATATGCAAACATTTAAAGCAAGATTTGTCTCGAAAATTTGAAGAGGCGAAAATTTTGGGAAAAATAGCTAAGGAAATATTAGTCTATTTATCGCTTCCGACAATTAAAACAATAAGGAATGATTTAGGCTCTGAAACCGTCGATCGCCTGGTTTCTCAAGGTGACTTTGACACTTTTCAGCCGTATTTTAGCAGAGAGGGATTATCAGAAATTCTGAACTGCGATCCTCTAAAACTTGAGATATATCTTGCTTTACAAAGAATTTCACTGTGGCTTGATTCTAATATATTTAAAAGTTTCGATATTCCAAATCTTACTCTGGAAGATTTAGATAGAATTTTGGGATTCAAACAAGACAATAAAAGTAAAACTACACCAGTTACCGAATCTAGATTAACCAATGCTATTCTACCCTTTCCTACTTTCGCAGGCATTGGCAGCGCAGCTTTAGCTCAAATTAGAAAAGACCTATGGCAAAAAGATTCAAACGGGTTTGCGATCTTTTTGCACCAAGCCAAAGGCAACCCAAAAAACTATATCGAACACTACATTAGCAACCCTGGCGATATTGAACTGCTTCCCTTAGAACAAGCCGAACAAATTATTAATAAGTTTGGTTTTAACACAGTGAAGCTGCATTTGATATTTGCTGCACATACGATGGAACAGGATAGACCCTGGGATAGCAAGTTTAGTCTTAAGGCAAGTGATGTAATTAAATATCTGCCCTAAAACCAAATTTAGAACCTACTGATAACTATTGCTTTTGGTCATGGGTGGCAAATCATTCCGAAATTCCCATCCTCCTTACCGAAGGAGAAAAAAAAGCTGCCTGTTTGTTATCTTTGGGTTTTGTGGCGAGCGCTTTACCTGGAATTTGGATGGGTCGAGTTAAAAACAAAGAGACTGGCATAGATTACCTACACCCCGACCTCATGCCAATGGTAAGTTCGGGGCGTAAATTTATTATCCTCTTCGACAATGACGAAAAGCCTAGTACCCGTCATGCAGTTCATTTAGCGAGTGTTTTCACAGGCAAAGTAATCGAAGCTGCGGGGGCATCCTGTTCGATTGCATCTCTCCCTGAAGGCTCTGAAAAAGGAGTCGATGATTTCGTTACGGCCAACGGCAAACGAGCTTTATCTCTAATCGCTAAAATAATCGACCGCGCTTTAGCTCTCAAGGACTATCTCAGAAAATCTCGCAAGCGAACCTGGGGACTGAGTAAAAAATATCCCCCTAACGTTACCCTCGACACCCGCTACCTTAGCGATGCCCTCAGACTCCCACAACAGGGTCTAATAGCTCTTTTAAGTGAAATGGGGAGGTAAGACGGAACTGCTAGCCAAACTCCGTAGAGAGCATCCTCGTGCGAGATTCCTCAATGTCGGTCATCGGGTCAATCTGATGAAAAATCTTTCCGAGCGATTGTCCACCCAGATGTACTCGGAAATTTCTCAGGGACAGCTAGCTAAAGCACTGAGTCTTTCTATTACCTTAGATAGCCTTTACAAGCTGCAAACTTATTACAACGAATACGATTGCGTGTTCGTCGATGAAGCCTGTCAGAATTTAGCCCATCTACTCCACAGCAATACCTGTAAAGAACATCGGGCAGAAATTTTAGAGGTTCTTGAATACATTATAGGCAAAGCCAAGCTAGTCGTCTTAGCCGATGCTCACATGAATGATGTTACTGTAGATTTCTTCCGCGCTATGCGCCCCGAAGGAGAAGTTCCCTTCATCATCAAAAACGAATACAAGCAGGGGGGAAGAGAAGTATTTTTCTACGAAGACGATGACAGCAGTGCTTTAGTCGCTAAAATTTCTACGGCTTTGATGATGGGACTAAAAATCATGGTGGTTTCTGATTCTAAGAAGTTCATCAAAAAGTTAGAGGCGATGATGGCAGTCTCCGTTGACGAGGAGCGGGCGTTATTTGAGCCAGGAACAGGGCTAAACTCCCAAAATGATTCAACTACGTATTTGGTCAATTCATGCCGATAATAGCGGTTCTAAGGAGAATAAGGCATTCATCAAAGATATCTCCCAACAGGTTAAAAATGTCGATGCTCTTTTGGCTTCTCCTAGTCTAGGTACGGGAGTCGATCTTTGCGAATATCACTTTGATGCGGTTTTTGGTGCTTTCCATGCAGTTTCTCAATCGGCTACTGAATGCGCTCAGGCTCTCCATCGCTATCGCCACCAAGTACCTTTGCATATCTGGGTCGCCCCTCGTCCTCCTTTTGGCTACTCGGAAACTAATGCCAAAAAGATTAAAGAAAGTATGCTGCAACTCAATCAAATGACAGCTTTTTTAATTCGTATTAACCCTGAAAGCGGTCAAAGAGGAGCAGAAAAAGATTGGGCGTTAAATGCTTATTGTGAAATTGAAGCGAATCGCAATTATTCGATTAATAATTTGCGAGAAGATCTGCTAACTCTACTAGAAGAGATGGCTTATAAAATTACTGTCATCGAGTCAGAAACAGATGTAAAAGTTAAAAACAAAATGATTGAAGCTGGTCGGTATTTAGATAACATCCATCAATTAGCTGTAGTTAATGCCAGTGATATAAGCCAACAGGAATATTTATCTCGTCAAGCCTCTGATTATCTCGAACCAGAGGAAATTGTTGAATGTGAAAAGTATCGCATTCAACGCGATTACGGAATGGCAGTTACAGAGGAGCTTGTTAGGAAGGATGGACAAGGATGTCTGATTAGTCAATTAATCGCTTTAGAATCTTTGCTGGCTAACTCTGAGGGTAAGATAGTAGATCCTCAAAATAATCGAGAATATCCCGCACCTCCACGAATAGTTGCGGATAAAGACAAAAAAGAACGAGATAATTTACCTTTGTGTATGGATTGGCACAATTACTCTAGTAAATGGCTAGCTCGTTACAATTTGGGTTTGCCCAAACTGGTTACTCGTTTAATGTTAGGAGAAGAAATCTGTGCTACCGACTCTGATGTAATAAAAATGACTGAAATGGCGATCGCCTCAAGAGTTCATATTAAGCATATTCTCAATCTCACTATTCCCAAAAACTGTAAACCGATGTGGTTAATGGGCGTATTAATCGGTCAATTGGGGCTAAAAACCGTTTCTCGTAAAAAGGGTAAACAAGGAAAACAAGTCAGATATTATTCCTTAGCAAAAGAGGATACTATTTTTGCCATAGAAGTTTTAGAGTATCGAATTAAACAACGAGAAGAAAAAATCAACTATGAACTCGAAAAGCAAGAGAAGAATCGAGAGCATCAAGTCAGGATGCAGGTGCAATACGGCATAGAACTGCCCTCTGATTCCGTATCCACTCCCCCCAATAAAGGAGATGTCAATACATTAGAGGAGGGGATGGATACAACTGAAAATTGGTTCGAGAAATCAAAACAAGCTGTTTTTAAATTCAATTTAGAACTGAAGGAAAAACTGAATACATATATTTCCATTTTGAGAGGTGATAATTTAGTGTTAAGTATTTAACTCAAATTTTTTCAAATAGGTATCACTTAGGCAAATACAAACCACTGCTGTCACTGGGACGAGCATGAGCATAGCGGGTCAGAGTTTGAAGGGATTGATGACCCAAAGTTTGCTGGACGAGTTGGGGTGGCGCACCGCGATCGAGACTATGGCTGGCGTGAGAATGACGCAGCCAATGGGGAGAAACGCTACCGTCGAGTCCAGCTTCTGCTGCGGTATCGTTGACAATTTTTCTAATCTGTCTTGCTTGAAGCGGTCGCTCGCCTTTACGGGAGGCAAATACTGCTGCTTCAGGGTTTTTACTCGTCCTGGTGGTAAGTAAATCGCGATAGAGGCTAGATGACAGGAGTACGGTTCTGGTTTTACCTCCTTTGCCAAATAGAGTTACCTGACCCAAACCATTGCGATTGGCTTTGATATCCCTCCAGGTTAACCGAGCTACTTCGCTAACCCTCGCTCCCGTATAGTAGAGAAATTCTAGAAGCAGGTGATTGCGTCTCGCGATTTTTTCTTTGGGGGAGAGACTAGCTTTCTTGGATTTACTAAAAGGCTCTTTGGCTTTACTCTTAGCAGTAGCTAGTAACTGCATTGTTTCAAATTCGCTGAGAATGCGCTCGGCTAAATCGTCTTTCTGCTTGACTCCCTTGACTTTAGCAGGAGCGTTAAAAGCTAAATAGCCACAGTCAAAAGCCATCGCAAACAAACTTCTAACTGCTGCTAATTGGCGATTGAGGCTGGCAGGGCTGTACTTTTTATGTAGGAGAAAATCAACATAAGCTTGAACATCATTAAGCTGAACTGTCCTGAGATCCAGGTCATTTAACGTCACGAGTTGGGCTTTTTTCCCCGTCATGAAGCCAATAAAACAGCGAACATCGTATTCATAAGAACGGACTGTTTCGGGGCTTTTCCCATGAAGCCAAAGAGCGACTAATTGAGAGGTACTATTAACTTCAGCCATCCCAGTTGCCTGGGCATCATTCCTGTTTTGAGTAGGCGATACCATTGCCATACACCTTTTTGATTTGCACTCCGCCTGGTTAATTTAAGAGAATGGAGAGCTTGCTTAATCTTACCGTTGCGGGTCGGTAGAAAGATAGGGGGGTAAATCGCTGATAATGACTCTTCACGGCGATTCATGTTTATAGAGTCAATAAATAGTACATTTAAAGAAATACTGAAATAAAGAAATCTGTAAATACTGTTTTCAACGCTCAAAGATTTTTCATTACTCATTTGAGGCTCGATTGCAAAGGCAATCGCGCGCTCGATAAAAAGCCTTACTCATAGCAGAGTTAGATGACCAAAATTTAGTTATCGATCTTTGGATTGCTCGAACATTTGCTCGAGAGAGTCTAATAGTTTGGGATTAACGTAAAAGTTAGTTTGGCGAAGAGCTTCAAACTTTTCGGCAAGATCGATCGCCCCGCTCTTGGCAGCATCATATAAGACTCCTAATAATCCTGTAATAGTTAAACCTCTTTTTCTGGCAATAATTCGCGCAAAGCGGTCGTCAACTATTAATAGATCTGCCTGAATTTTTTCTGCCAAAACAATTGCTTCTGTTTCCCCTTTGTCTAACTTCTCTAGTTCCGAGTCCAGAAAAACTTCTACAGATTCGACCCGTAGCCATTGAGGTAATGCTTGAATCCATTGCTTGACCTGAGTGGGAGCATTGTCCGCCTGTAATTCTAAATAAACAGCATTGGGAATGGTAACACTGCCGTACAGTTGAGGCAGCAGTTCGATACAATCGAGCAAAATCAAATAGCAAATACAAGAAGTGTCAGCAATAACAATCATCGATCTCTCAAGTCATTAATTGTTGCCAGATCGTTTGCTAAATCATCTGCTTCGTAGTTCAGGTAAACCCCAGACTTTTGCAAAAAATCATGAATTTCCCAACGGGAGTTAAGACCGAGAATTTCCCCAAGCTCGGCAGTGCTGATAATTTTACTCTTATATGCCTCAAGTGCCAGACTATCTACGATTTTTTTGGATAAATCTCCCCACTGTTCTCCAACTTTTTCCGTAAGTTTGTCGGGCAAGTTGACTGTAATTTCCATTTTTCAACTCTAATTCCTTATTTATTTCAATATATCTGGTGAAAAGCACATTAGCTTTAAATCTAAAAGCGTAATTACTTATTTCTGTAAATACAGAAATACTTTTTTAAAGACTCTACACAATCGACATCTTTTGTCGGACGTAATTCATCCCTAATAATCTCATCGACATAAAGGATAATCGTCCCGCCTCCGCAGGCGCGAATGCGCTCCTAGCGTCGCTAGACGCGACTTGCTTCCTTCAGAAGCTGCAAGACAAATCGTTCGGGAACGTCAGCTAAGATAGTAGCTACTTTCTCTAAATTCTCAAACATGCGGCTAAAGCCTTTGTGTGGATTAGTCATAGAGCCTCTTTCTTAATTCTGACGCAGCCAATTCCCGTTCTCTTACCTTGCCAACTCTTAAGCCATCGACGAGCCAGCATTTCGTATAGCTGAGGATCGGAGGATCGGAGGATACCGCTTCTGGTACGGAACGATATAGAGGTTTAATTTCTTGACCCTTAACCTCACCCGAACCAAAAGCCCAGACATAAACATCGTTATTGCTTGTCACTAGCAAATCTTTTTTTAACGGTTGGGCAGAATGAGCCGTCGGCATTCCCCGCACTAAAGCCTCTGGATGAGAGGGAAAGACATACTTTAAGCCGTGAACCAAGAATTCTTCTAAAGCAGGTTTTAAGACTCTTCTTCTTTTATCGTTATATAGACCACTTAGAGAACATCGTTTCAAGGCAGCATGAACTTCCGAAGAACTCATCTTCAAACTTTTTGCTAGTTCGCTATAGGTCCACTCTCCCTTTAAGCCATAAACCTTGAGTAGAACTACAATATCTTGGGGTTTGAGCATTCTGAAATAGATTTGGCATTACCATTTTTATTCTATATTCGCGAATAGCGAATAAGCAAGGAAAGAATATTTTCTGTAATTACAGAAAAACGTAAATCATTAAATACAGAAAACTAACGCAGTACCTCCAGTTTTAAAGCTTGAGGTTCGCCCATCCAAGCAGCTTTATTTCAGTATTAACAGAAAATCGTATTCGCAGAAACACCATTACTACTTTCAAGTAGATGATGTTTATGTGCGACCCGTTTAGTAGAAACGTACTAGAAATAGTACGGGGATTACTAGCATGGTATAACCAAATGTTAAGTAATTAATAATTCTTAACAGGTCAATTTGAACCATGACAACTAAATAATCTGTATAGGTGAGATGACCCTGTAGCAAGGTAGTCAAATATTAATAAAAACATAATCGTCAAGTCCTATTCTCTCGGTGTTGGGAGTAAAAGCATAACCCCACGGTAGCGAATGGTCGTCAATCCGTGAAGCGGGATTAAAAGGAGTAATAACTGGTAGTCTGAACTGGTTATCTTCGAGCAGGAATTCTATGAGTAGGGCGTTCGCCCGAAGTACCAAAACTACCGTAACATCTAAACAGCCAAATCAGAACTGATAGGCTGTCGCCAAAAGGCAACATTGCAAAAATGATTCAATCAACATATAAACGGTTGACTGACAACACTAATCGCAATCGGTAGACAGGTAAAGTCATAAACATCGTCACGATTGAACAGCCAAATCAGGACTGACAGGCTGTCACCAAAAAGGTAAAACTGCAACAAGGTTGCTTCACATTGTCGGAATGTAAGGCACAACACTAACCGCAGTCGGTGTAAAGACACACTCTAAGGAATTCAACAACAGATTATTTGGAACGGGGAAACCCTCTAGTAACTCTTACTCAATAGGTCGAACAAGAGTAAGCAGTCAGCCAAGACGCAACATCTCACATATATTTGTGAGGTTACTAGAGGAGTAGGATTGAGGAAAAAAGCTAACGCCTTAACTTGAGTCAACAAGTATCGCTCTACTGAAACAAAGGTAGAGAAGGGTAATGCCAAGGATATGCTCACGTCCTCACTGTTTTCTGGAAAGTAGTGATTAAGTAGCAATGAATATGTTTAAGACGAGATGTAAAAATCGAGTGAAATGGGACGAGATTGATTGGCGTAAAGTCGAGAAATCTGTGTTTAAGTTGCAAAAGAGAATCTACCGAGCTTACGTCAACGGTGATGTCAAGAAAGGCAAAAGGCTACAAAAAACCCTCATCAACTCTTACAACAGTAAATTACTATCCGTAAGAAAAGTGTCCCAAGATAACCGTGGTAAGGCAACCGCTGGTGTGGATAAAGTTAAATCCCTAACACCCCTCAAACGTCTTGCTATGGCAGAAAATCTCAAACCTAGTGATAAAGCCCAACCCATTAGAAGGGTGTGGATACCTAAGCCTGGCAAAGATGAAAAACGTCCGCTTGGGATACCCGTAATGCGCGACAGAGCAGCCCAAGCACTAGTGAAAGCTGCTTTAGAACCACAATGGGAATGGAAGTTTGAGCCAAATAGCTATGGCTTCCGTCCTGGAAGGGGAGCGCATGATGCCGTAGAAGCAATATTCAACCAAATCAGAAGCAAGTCAAAATTTGTGCTTGATGCGGATATATCCAAATGCTTCGATAAAATAAACCATGAAAAACTTTTAGCCAAGATGGATACCTTCCCTAAGATTAGGAGACAGGTTAGAGCTTGGTTGAAGTCTGATGTCTGTGACTTTGTAAAGCACAAAAGAACGCCAACCGAAGCAGGAACCCCACAAGGAGGAGTAATAAGCCCACTCCTAGCAAATATCGCCCTGCACGGCATGGAAGAAAGAATCAAGGAATATGCTACCACCTGGAAAGGTATAAAGATCGATAATAAAAAATCTTTAGGTCTAATCAGATATGCAGATGACTTTGTAATAATCCACGAACGTTTGGAAGTAGTAGAACAATGCAAACAGATAATCAGTGAATGGTTAGCTGATTACGACCTCGAAATAAAGCCAGAGAAAACTCAGATAGTACACACCCTAAAACACCATAACGGCAAGAAACCAGGATTCAATTTCTTAGGCTTCAATATCCGACAATACCCTGTAGGGAAGTATCAATCGGGCAGGAATTCTAATGGCAAATCATTAGGGTTTAAAACAATAATCAAACCTAGTGACAAAAGTGTGAAAAGGCACTACGCCAAAGTAGCAGAGGTAATAACCAAACATAACTCAGCTCCCCAAATAGCACTCGTAGCAAAGTTAAACCCTATATTAAGAGGCTGGAGTAATTACTACAGGACAGTCTGTAGCAAAGAAACTTACTCTAAATTAGGAAGGTTAATTTATTTACGAATATATAAATGGGCAGTAAGAAGGCATCCAAACAAATCAAAAGAATGGGTAGTAGACAAATACTGGAGAACCGTAGGAGGAGATAATTGGGTTTTTGGGGACAAGGATTTTCACATATACAAACATTCATCCACCCCTATAGTGCGTCACACCAAAGTAAAAGGGGTATCATCCCCATACAATGGCAATACTAAATATTGGGCAACTCGCATGGGTAAACATCCTGAAATGAGTGGTTCAGTAGCTCGATTGCTGAAAAAGCAAAAAGGCAAATGCGCTATATGTAATCTAACCTTTCGAGAAGATGATGTTATTGAAAAAGACCATGTTATCCCCAAAGCATTGGGCGGTAACTATACAGATAATATTCAGCTTCTTCATGGACATTGCCATGATGAAAAAACTAAGGTTGACCTTATAGCTATCAAAAAGCATAAGGCAGTAAGAGAGTATCAAAAGTTCATTAACAAATTCAACAAAGTTGATTGGAAATGGATTGATGATATTCCAACTCTAGCGGGTACTCATAAAGAGCCAGAAAGGAGAGGAGCCGTGTGAGGTGAAAGTCTCAAGCACGGTTCTGAAGACGAGTCGCCCTGGTGACAGGGTGGCTTAGTTTAACGTATCCGTAGTTTTTGCTGCTTTGCTAGCTAGAAAAGACTCAATTGAACAAATTCTTCTAAGTCTACTTCAATATCTAAATCCACTCTATCTTTAACACCAACTGCATACTCTTTGGCATTGGTAGCGAAAGGAAAAGGAAAGGGCAAGGAAGTATAATCGGGAAAATAAGGCCAGCGATCGCGAAGATTATGAATGAAGCTAGCTAAATCTATGGCATTAATACCTGGATGATGAACAATTGCTATTTCTAAAGGGTTTGGATTACCTGCCTGTTTTCCACCATCATCTAATCTAGATTGAGAGGTGGATAAGGTAAGGAAACCTTTTTCCGTGGTTAATGATTTTCTCATGCTGAGGTAGAGAGAAGGATGATAGGATTTTTCACGATAATCTTCTGTCTGTTGGCAGATATCTTGCCATTGAAAAATGCCACTAGTACGACTATTATCAGAATCTTTGACAATACAAAATGGAACTTCACCTCGAACGGCTATTCTCATCCGTGCTATCCACAAACGTTCTTTTTCCGAGTCGGTGAGTCTTAGTTCGCCGAATATTTTCTTCGCTTGGAAATCAGGGTTTCTCAGCCAAGTTAGCATTCTTCTGGCATTTTGAGCTTCCGCCATAAATAAAACGCGATTCGGCTTATTGTCTTCAGGTGGCTGACTTAAACAATCCCGCAAACAGTTAGTAATAAATTGATTGAGAAGAAGTTGTTCTTGTCTTTTGAAATTGAAAGATTGTTCTTGAGCATTATCGGCGGTAGACGATTCAAAATCAGAATTAGGGTCCCATTTTTCTTGGAGAAGATACCCCAAACCAACTGAATAGGATACCCAACCTAATTCAGAAAACCAAGAGGGGGTGGTCATTTCAACTGTCCCTGTAATCGGATTAACTCGTAACATTAATGCCACAGTAGAAGGCTTGTTATTCGCAGTTGTTTTACGAGTGCGACGAAAGACATAAAAGCAGGTTAGCCATAAATTGGAGTCAACTCCGTCTTTGTCTGAATCTATTAGAGGAATTGGTAGTATTCCCAACTGTCGCCAGAGATCGGATACAGCCCTTTTAATGCGTTGCTCTCCATCACTTGTGAAGTACTTCGTTCCGTCTTTTTTATAGCCCGTGATGGGGTTAATGTGCTGATTGACATATCCTGCTTGCATCGCACCGATTCGCCATGCTCGTTTGGGGTCTGATTCTGGGGGAAAGTATTTAGCTTTTGGCTTAATTTCTACCAAAGCACCGCTCAATCCTTCTGGTTGAGGTAGAGCAGAAGTAATTTCTTGAATCCGTTCCTGTAGCAAGTTTACGCGACGCTGTTGTCGGCTGTTGCCTGAAACTGAAGCATTATCGACATCTAATTTTTGAGTGAGGTCTTCAACGTGCTGAGTTTTGATAGTAATAGCACCCAATTTACCTTGATAAAAAGTCGTTTCACCCTGTCCACCATTAGGCGTTTCGTATGTTTGAGTTTCACCTGCGGGAGATAAACCAAGAACCAGACAGATTTCAGCAATTAGAGCAGATCGACATTCAGGGGTTGACCACAGGATTAAGATAGTTTTGAGCGGATTTTCAGTCGAGCGAAATACCGCAGTTGCAGCGATATCAGGACGCAGCATAGGAGTCTTCAGATCATTGGCTTCTTTAGGAGATTTATCGTTTCTCTTTTTTGATTCAACTTTCCCCCAAAAATCTACTACTATTTTTCCGACCTTATCTGCTTCTCTAATACGCTGGAGTGGGAGGCGTTCCAATACTGCTCGATCTAAACTGGCTAAATCTAAAGGACTGACACCAGGAAAGCAGGGAAATTCACCAAGATGTCTGGTGTCATAAGAAATAGCAGCTTGAATAATTCTCTTTTCCGAATTAAATTTCGACCAGTTGTGATTAGGTTGTTTAGCTAGAATACTGGGTTCGGGTAGAGTCGTATTATCTATTTTCAAGAGATTTGCGATCGCTTGATGCCAAAAGAATTCCTTTCCCCACCGTTTAATTGCCAAACGCATAAAGCAAAATGACTGAGGCTCTCCATCTAACCAACGTCGATTATCGCCAACATAGGCAGTAGCACCCCTATAGGGAATCTTGTTCAATGGTTCGCCAAACCAACGACGAATAGAAAGTTGTGGCACAATTACAGGCTGAGACTGCCAAGGGTAAGTTTGTAGTTTAAAACTGATGACGAACGAAATATCAGCCTTTTTTACCTCTTTTCCTTTAGTAATTGAAACGGGATATGGTGGCCATGACATTAATTCTGCTCCTTGATAAGTATTAGCCACGCGGTAGAAAGTAAGCTGATATTGCTCGTTTTTGCCAAAAGAAACAGTTGGGTTTTTTAGAAATTCTTTGGCTATAAAATCTGGCAGAGCTTGAAAACATACAGCTTTATCGAAGGTCGAATAGGTAATTGGGGATGGCGACCATTGCCAAGCTTCAGACTGGAGATTACTCAAAGCAGCTTCAATAGTATCGTTTCCCAAATCCTTGCTAAATTCTTCTCTCAGCCAATCTTTAATCAATTCTGGTAGTAAATCTAATTCAGCCTGTTCGCTACTCAAAATCCAAGGAACATCTGAACGTTGCCATCCCCAACGGGCTGTTTGAACAATCTGAGGAAAGCAAGCTGAAATAATCGTATCTAGAGAATAAACGGGAACAGAAGGATAGCCTTTTCCTGTAAGCCTGACGCGCTGTTGTGCCAGAGATTTAGCTGTTTGCTGCCAAGTTCCAGGAACGCTTAGAGTAAAAAGATTATATGGTGCATCTACATTTAAAGAATAAGCACCAGGAAGAATGGTATTAAAGATCATGATTTAAGTCTTCTGTCGATTTGAGTGCGTGGAAGAAAGCCCCGTAGAGAGAGTTTCCTAGAGTTTTTTCGTAGGGTTGTTTGTCATCACCATTAAGCTCACCCTCAAGCTCTTGAATAATGCCAACTAAGAGAGAAGTAGTTTCATCATCTAGTTCGTTGTCAGCAGATTCGGGGGCAAATCTGTCATCGAGAAAATGAACCAGACAGGGAACTCCACCTCTAACCAAGCGTCCGATGATTTGCCAAATACTGACTAACTGCGTCCAACAGAGAACGGAACGTTCCTCTGCATTTAGCTGGGCAAAGGACATTGCTCGGCAGTTAAGATCGAGCATCTTACCAATAGCAGCCTGATAAAATTGATTTTCTATCTCAGTTAAAGTCAGAGACGTATTTAGCTCAAAATTTTCTGCTTGTAAAATTGCCCAGTTATTGAGTTGGCGAACCGTTATTTGCCAATCATCAGGAACGGGCATAGGACGACTAAAAAATACGACTGCTCCAAAGGCAGCAATGTTTTTCTCATTGAGAATATTGTGTCCTCGTTCGAGTGCCATTAATGGAGCAATGACAATTTTGGTGGGCAGATTTTTTAAGTCTCTGATTTGACCGCGACGAATTCCTTTTAGATCCGCAGGAGCGTTATCGCGACGCAGACAAGTGATACTGTCCGTTTGTCCTGGTAAATAGCGAGGTGACAGTAATTCTCCAATCCACTCTGCTTCGTCGTAGCTGTTGGTGACTATTAGAATGCGCTGACGGTCAGACCATTGATCTGGGCTTTCAGTTTCTAACTCTTTTAGGCTGTCAAATAAGCGGTCGAGAAAATTAAGAGCTTGTCCTGGTCGAACGCAAATGGCTTTAACCATCTCTTCAGCAGCTTTACGGCGCTTAAGAGTCGGTAGTCCCGACAAACGAATAAACTGACCTTCTGACCGTAGAATATAGCTCTAGCTAGACTATGACGACTTTCTCCACGATTGAGTTGAGTCAGAATACGACGGCGGTAAGCTTCATCATCAACATAATTAAGTAGATATAGAGTTTTAGTTATTTTTCCCAGTTCTCCAATGGCTCTAGCAATACTACTCGGTTTATTGCCTCTTTGTAATGCTCGCATAATCTCCAAAGCACTTACTGTTCCAAGCTTTAAAGAACCTGCTACTCTCAACATATCATCCCAATTCTGTTCGATTAATTCAGTCTTAACCGTCTGTCGTGCCAAATTATCCAGCAGTCCATAATCAGCTTCAGAATCTAATCTCCAAAAACGAGCAGAACCCGCATCAGCTAATCGAGGTGAAAATTGATAACCCAAGAGCCAAAACAAACCAAATATCACATCGCTGTAACCAGAAGTATCGGTCATTAATTCCTTGGGACGCAGACTAGTTTGCTGTTCCAATAACCCCACTAACACCACCAGAGAGTCTCTCAAAGTCCCAGGAACAACTAAACCATGAAAGCCAGTAAATTGGTTGGAAGTGTAGTTATAGTAAGTAATCCCTCGACCGCGATTAAAGTATTTGCTGTTTGCTCCAGCATTGAGAGTCTGCACGGGAACAACAAATCGCATCCCGTCGGCTGAGGCTACTTCACCCCCACCCCAATTTTTGACGATAGGAATTTCAGTTTGAGCATTAACTAATCGTGCATTAGCTTTAGTGACGGTATCAGGGCGAAAATAATTTTGTTCCACCCAGGATAAGCGTCCTCTCGTAAGTGGAGGAATCCTCTTTCTTACTAAGGGCGATAGTCCAATATTACAACCTTGAGCAATAAGTACCGCACAGATACTAGTTGAGAGATCTTTAACTTTGGCAAAGCTTTCGTTGAGATGGGTAAATTCATTCATGAACCCTGTCTTGGCATTGATTTCTAATAGGACTTCGGGAAGATCTACCTGGGGCAATAATGACTTTACTTTGTCTTTCAGTTTTAGATAACTTTCAGGCTCGTTTAATTTATCTAGATTGCTGATAGTAAGGCTTTCCTTGCCTTTTTTATCCACCTCAATTCTGACCTCTGAGTTTTGAGGTAGGTTTGACGCAGTTTTGCTATAGGCTTGGTTTAACTGCTCCTGTAATACTTTCAGTTCTGGTTCTGCCTGGGAATTGAGTTCTAAAGTTCGACAGACAGATGTTCGTGCTGATTCCCATGCTTTTCCTTTGAGGAGCTTGGCACGAGGATTACTCCACCGTTCTCCTTTGGAAACAAATAAATCGCGACGGCGTAATCCTTCCAATAGTTGTCCCAAAGCACAGAAAGTGTATGCCCGACGATCAATATCACCATCAGAGTTGACTACCCAAACAGCCCACTTTTGATCGACTATCTTTAAAGGCGCAGCATCCATTTTAGGGTTTCTT
Source organism: Waterburya sp. (assembly GCA_965214815.1). GTDB lineage: Bacteria > Cyanobacteriota > Cyanobacteriia > Cyanobacteriales > Xenococcaceae > Waterburya. The sequence goes on along the minus strand of CBDCCL010000002.1, from coordinate 2,486,712 downwards.
TTACCTTCAATAGATTGGAGGAATTGCCATGCTTCGAGGGTTTTTTGACCAGCTTGATTACCTTCAAAATCAATGATTGAAAGTAGTTTGGGAAGAAAGCGACGAACCGAACGCCATTGCTTGAGTAATTCATCATAATAATTGTCTTCTGGAGGACGAGCTATATCCTCAACATCAGTAATAGCCGAACTTAATTGTTCTGGGGTTAATCGCTGCCAAACCTCTTCTCTAACTTGAGTATCTTCTGTAGCAGGATTGAGGAGAACTCTACAGGTTATGGCTAGCTGTAATGCAGCAGCATCTAAATCTTTGAGAGTTCGCAGGCGGTTCTTTTTTCCATCTGTTTGAGATTTAGCCAAAATATCTTTGACCAATAAATTCAGAACATCAAGAGCATCATCAATGGCGATCGCTTCCATGACATATGCCCAAGCTACCAAAGTAGCGATTCTTCTTTCGGTGGACATTCTGGCAATCGCTTGCGCTCTGAGGGTAAAAGCAGTTTTAGAAAGAGCCTTGAAGCGAATTGGTGGTATTTTACCTACATCTAATTTGTTGATGCACAACGCACGAATTGTCACCAAGCGATTTAAAGCATTAACTAAGCTGGGCGCACTTTTACGAGTAGGTGATTTTCTCAATTGTTCGAGGGGAGTAGCTCTAACTTGTTCTCCAATAACAATCAAAGCTTCTAGGTTTTCTTTCTGCTTTGAATTAGGTAGTTTTGAGAGGATTTTCCAAGTTCGGTTAGCTACTCTTTCTCTAACTGCTGATATCAAACGGGATAATACCGTTACCCCTGGTAATAAGATTTTCTGTTCGACTAATCTAGCAGTGGTTAAATCAAACATCATCGAAGGACTTTCTCCACCTATCCAAGCCCTCTGGTACAGCCATCGTATTAAACGCCAGTGTCCTGGTTGTTCGCTAAAATCACGATAGCCATAATGCTTTTTAATAGCCTGAGCGTGTACCCAATGAGTTGTGGGACGGGATAGATAATTTGGTAAACAGTCCACGTCTACTATTTCTAGTTGGGATGCCAAATAATTTATTACCCCTTGAGGAACATCAATGGGATCGATTAAAAATGTTCCCGTGATGAGCGAACCGTGCATAATTGAATAGCAAAGCCCAGTCGATTGTAGTCACCACGACGTTTTTGGATTAATTGCTTGGTTATATCATCTAAGTGAAAGTAGTGAGCTAACTGAACTGAAGTTGGTTCGCCAACATAACGTCCGTAACTATGTTGCTGTTCTGATGTGAGAAATCTAGATGACACAGCTAAAAATTGAATTAATGTATCAGTAAAACTGTAGTCTATTTGGTACGCTTAAAAGTAACGACACCGCTAGGATCTGAGCTATCTAAATCAGACCCCACTAAAAGCGCGTTTGAAGCTATGTCATGGAGATTGCAGAAAATACGGTTTTAGCTACTGCATTCACCAAGATGCGATCGCATCACTCATGTCTGAACTCTTGCTTTCATTCTTGAGACAGATTTTATATATTGCTAAACAGCTATATGACTAAAGAGTTAGTAGATCGGTGTTTTTTAACTCTATTGGTTTACTTTCTATAGATGTTTTGGTCAAGGTCGATTTCTAGAATTAAATTGGTAAATGTTATTTTAGAAAGAATCATGAGTGACTATACTCCCGTAGACAGTAAACTATTCGATCGCCTCAGAGCCACAGCAACGACGCAAAAAGAATGCTCCATAGCTTACAGAAATGAAAACAATGAACCGACGGAAGTAAGAGGTCGCATAGTAGATGTTTATTCTAGCGATGAGGGCGAATGGTGCAAGATGATTGACGATACAGTAATACGTCTCGACCGAATCGAAAAGTTTGAGTTAAATTAAAACTTGCTTTTACCTATCAATAGAGAAATTTTGGTCGAATCGCAAAACCAAAGCTATTTAGTCTTCACTACTTTACGTTTTCATCGCGCATTTCATCGACATCTAAAAGACTAATCAATACTCCTGCAATTGGAATGGAGAGAAATACCCCTATCAATCCAGCTACTCTAGCACCGATAAGCAATGCTAAGAACATGACAACTGGATTCATGTTAATTGAACCCTGCATGATTCTAGGCATTAGCAGATTTTCCTCAATTTGTTGAAGTAAAATGCAGCCAATTAATACTTTAAGACTCAGAAAAATTCCTTGAGGTAAGATAATTAGACAAATTAAGCCGATGCCAAGAGTCGCACCAATACCAGGAATAAGATCGAATACGCCAGCGATCGCTGACATGGCTAGAGCATAAGGAATACTAAGCAAAATAAATACTAAAAATGCTGATGCTCCAAAGAAGATTGACAGTAGTAATCTGCCCCAAAAAAAACCTAGAAAGTTTTTAGTTATGGCTACTGTAAGTTCCGAGCGTAGATGTTGGGGAAATATACGAAGGGCAAAGTTCCATAAAGGTTTTCCATCTAGCAACATGAAGAAAGCAACCACGATAATTAAGATTAAATCGAGCAGACTTAATAGTAGGTTTTGAATCGTAGTTAGTCCTGTACCTATTATGCCAAGTGCTTGCTGACGTAATTGTGCCTCAAAAGCATTAAAATCGAAAGTAACATTATTGGACACAAAGGGTAGATCTTGGAAAAGAGCGATCGCATCATCTAAAAGTTGGGGTGCTTGTTTTAGTATTTGCTGTGCCTGAGAAATAATTGTTAACCCTAGTGTTGCGGTGAGAACACTAAGAATTAAGAGCGCGAGTAAGAATACGATAATAACAGTTAACCATCGAGGCATGAAGCGAGATCCCCACACGACAGGATAGTTTAGTAAAAATGCTGTAATTGCTGCGAAAATAAAGATTACTAAAACCGTCTCAAAGTAGGCTATTACCTGCACGAATACCCAACCGATTGCAAAAAGTAGTAAGTAGCGAATTAACTGACTATTGTTTAAGTGTTTCCACATTTAATTACTGTATTACTTGATTTCTTATTCAAACACATTCAGATTCAACTCCTGTGGTTCGCCCATCCACGAAGCATAATCAGTGTGGTCTTTTAAGTCATTGCCAGTTAAAGGATGAATTAAAATTGTCAGACCATTTCTATTAAGAGCCAGCCAAGTCAACAAATCTGTATGATTGCTACGGTCGAAGGCTAATTGACAACTCCAACTAGGATGAGGACCGATCGCTCGATGGTGCATCCGTCCTGCCGTTACTGAAAATTGTTTTCCTGCTTCTTCACACACTTGGGCTTGCTCGACAGTGGATTCATCAAAATAAACGTGAGCGTGGTACTTTTCAATTGAACTAATGTCTTGAAATTCCATCTTTTATTCTTCTTTGTATAGCGAGCGCAATTACCTAAAAGCATAATAGTCTTAACATTTAAACTGTTAATAGTCTAATACCTTTATATGTTTAGATGTTTTCGTAATTGTTCTACGTTCCTAACTTCAGACCAATCAATATCGATATTTTGCAGTAAATCGATCGCCACTCCAATCAAATGCTGTGGATAGACTCTCTCTGATGGCGGTACTGGTTCGGTATTGTTTTCCCTTACTGCACTAGCGGTATCTGCTAGCCATTCTTTCTGACTCTTTCTGATTTTGATGTTCACCGTAACTACCTGTTCCTTCTTCTGCTTGGACTTAGTTTGTCTTGTCGAGCGTTCCCTTGCGCCTGTCGGCGACGCGGGGTCTCGACGCTTTTTGACTACTTTAGCTTCTGATTTGGTAGTTTTAACAGGTTCAGGTTTTGTTTCGACTGGTTCTACTTCAGGTTCGGGTGGTTTAGTTTGTTCTGCCTTCGGTTTTTTGATTCCTGAGAAATTGCCTAAGCTCATTCCGCCCATTCTTTTGTCGTTCATTTCCACAACCTCACACATTCATTAGCTAACGATTTATAGGCTTTTGCTCCAGAGCTTCTCGATGCGTATACTGTTACTGGTTTTTGTTGCGCGATCGCTTCGGCAACAGAGATGTTTTCTGGTACTAATGTATTTAGCAATGTGTAACCAGCTTCGGTTGCTGCTTCATTTAGTAAGTTATCGGCTTCCCTGGTGATAACTAACTTAGAGCGATATTTAACCCTGACTACATCAATCGGAACATGAGGGCGTTCTCCTCTGATTAACTGTAATGCTTCAGATAGTCCTTTTAACACTGCTGGTTCGCAGATGACGGGCATCAAGACGCGATCGCTTGCCAAGATTGCCTGTACCGAAGCGATACTCAAACCAGGGGAACAGTCCATCAAACAAATATCAAAGTCTTTTAGTTTGTTCAATGCTGGAGTAAATAAATCCTCTTCAGCGATTAACTGAAACATTCCGATATCCCCAGGTATTAAATGGAGATTCTTAGTACTGGTTGCCAACGGTCGAACTTCATCGTTACTCAGCCAACTTAATGCTGTTGGTGCATCACCGTCTAAGCCCAAGCCAAAACTTAATGTTCTCTGTCCATCCAAATCGATTAGCAATACTCTTCGCTTAGAGGTAGCCAGACTAGCACCCAGATTTAATGTAGTAGTGCTTTACCCCGTCCCTCCCTTAAAGTTAAACACCGCAATTTTTAACATAGTATCCTATTAAGGTCTAATACCTTTATACCTTGTTGGGTTATTCCCTTTTTACCTTCAACATTTAAACCCAACATCCTATTAACGTCCAAAAGCTTAATACTCTATTCATCTAAACGGTTAATAGTCTAATACCTTTAGAGGCTTAAGGGTTAATGCCTGATACGTATAATACCTTTAAGAGTTAAACAGTTAATACTTAATACTTCTAATAGTCTAAACGTCTAATACCTTTAAGGGTTAAAAAGTTAATACTTTAATAGTCTAAACCTATAATACAAATCTAGATTCTAGATAGAACAGCGGTGGCAAACATTGTAGAGTAAATTGTTTTGACAAAATCTATGTCTTTTCCAGTCAAATAGGGGCTTTCTGTCTTTTAAAATTAAGTCTATTTTCAAGCAGGGTCGAAGAAATCAGAACTGATTATCTTCCGATTGAAGTGATGGGAATTTGAATAGCTCGTGAAATTGCAAAATAATTTATATCTATCAGGGGATTTTCTGGGGCAGGGGGCGAATTCTGTGATGTGAATCATAAAAAATTATTTGCTGATTACATATTATGTACATAAGAAAGAAAGTTTTTTTAAATTAATTCGGTACTATGACACAGAATTCTGCACCTACTAACTCTATCCGTCCTGACGAGCTAATGACTGAACTAGGTATTAAAAAGGATGCCTACTACAAAGATTTAAGTCATCTAGACATCAAGCCAGAGAAGGATTCTGAAGGTAAAGCTTATCTAACAATCGAACAGGTAAATAAAATTAGAGCTTTAAGAAATCATGTTAACGAGACAGGAAGTAGGAAAGGTTTCAATAATAGCTCACTTGTAAGAGTTGATGACAGTAACGAACTAGCTTCTAATAATACTGAAGCCGAAAATGATATCTATGTTAATGCCGAAGAACCTACAGACAAAATTGAATCAAACATCGTTCGAGAAGCCCAGGAATTAGCTGCCCGTGGCATGGCGATGAACGATTTAATCAAGATTCAGCTAGCTAGTCAGATGAGCTTTGATGACTTGTCACCAGACTTACAAGAAAGAGTAAGTGTTGCTCATGAGATGGCTAACCCAAAGTTTCACCCAGCAGCGATCGCCAAACAGTTACTAAACCAACACCGCAGCCAAAAAGCCCAGATAGAAGGGTAAGCTTCAAAGATGATGATACTTTCAACAAGGTATGTAACGCGATCGCTGCTGAAAATTCAATTATTGTTCTGGGTGAAGCTGGTACGGGTAAAGCTGACTTTGCCTTAGCTCTCCACAAGGAAATGTCGGGATATTATCAGGCTGCGATCTCAACCTACAAGGGTTCTCTAAAAAGATTCTTTCAGGGAATGGCAATGCAGCTTGATTGTCCGACTCATGATGACAATGATAAAGCCATGACTGTTGATGCTCTCAAAGAGGAGATTCTAATTAACAGCAATGAAAATACTTTACTTATCTTCCCTGAAGCCAAACGGCTAACTACTTCGATTAGATACTGGCTTGAGGACGTGATGAGTGCTGGTGCAAAAGTTGCTTGCTTCGCTGTTACCAATCCTGGCAGAGATATATTTCTCGATATGCTTGAGATTGAATTGGAACTACCAAGCGATCGCCATATCAGAGAAGTAATGGAAACAGAGGCACGGCGACAGGGGCTGCAAATTAGTAAGTCCCGACTAGCTGAGTTACAACCGCTAGCTGGTAGAAATCCGATGTTGGCAAGAAAGATTATTAGAAATGAAGCATTAGGGCTGAAACAGGACAAACCAGAACATACTCAGTACGTGGTGATTATGCCCATAATTATTGCTGCACTGATGGCTTTTGGTATCGTGCGGTTTGTAGGTATGGGTACAGGAAATAAAGGACTCTATATTACTGGTGGTGTTTGTCTGGTGACGGGAATGGCGTTAAAACAGTTGGGTAGTGTCAAAGGAGCGAGAAAGAGGTTAGGGCAGTAAATTAAAGGATTCCTTATTCTTCAAAAAGTCTGAGAATTAATCAGTTTCGTATAGTTTGCTTTCAACTTATTCGGTACGCTCGAAACATCGATAAGTTCCAAGGCTTGCTTAAATCTATTACGACAAAATGAATTACCTCTGATTCGACGTGCAGTAATATTCTTACTATCTGTAATGTTTATCATAAATTCTATTTCTCTAGGAGAAAATTCGCGAATCATCTCGGCATAAAATGGCTCTGCTTTCAAAGAAACACCATAACCATTTCCGATATAACAACATACAACAACTTGAACATATTCTTCTTTGACTGTTTCGGGCATTGCTCCCTGTCGCGAAAGTATTTCTAGTCGTTCAGCAAACAAAGGCTCGTTATAAAAGTTGTTCATTCCATTGTGTACTGACCATAACTGCTTGATCGCACTCGATATAACTGTATGTCTTTCAGACTCATTAAGAATACCCAGTAAGTTTAGTTTCTCGAAGAAATCGAGAGATGCTTTATATTTCTTTTCGTTTCCTGTTGCTAGGTATTCCTGATGACGATTAATTAAATTAGAACGCACTGTTGCAGTAAATTTATTTTTACATCTATTACATAGATCTAATGTATTTAAGCGTGCAGGTTCAGGGGTACTCGGATCGCAATAGATGCCGTGTAATGTCCCAAAAAGAAGCTCTCTTTGAGCATCATGAGTTTCATCCAAACGATTTACCCAAACCATGCACTGTCCATCAGTAAATCGTCCACCTTTCACTGCTGAGATAAACGCACTAACATCAACGCCTCGCGGTGAGGAGGATGCTGCGAGGGCGTACTGAACACACCGATTGAGAAAAGCAATAAACTCTCGGTCATTTAACTGACCAATTGTGGGATGTGCTGCTGAAAAATTGTTACGAGTGTTTCGATTTTGGTCGAGAAAGAAGAATCCATCCTCTGTAATTAAGTTGAGCTTTAGGCATAAATCTATAAGTTGACTGTCTTGAAGCTCTAAGAGCTGCTTTTTCTCAAAATCTTTCTGTAAAATTTGCGCTACGATAGGCAGACCAAAATTCTCAACTTTTTCTCGCAGACTTAATACAGATGCGTTCCAGGCATAGTTTATTGCACTATCAAAAAGTCCCGTACTTACAGCAATACACATTCTGGCAAGTAATTCACCATTAGTATCAGCGTCGATAGGAATTTTATGTAGCTCACGAGGTAAATCTTTCCACGCATAGGTTATGTCTTCATCACTAGCAAGAACATCTCTTGGTATTCCAAGTGATTGAGTTAATTTGCTAATAATTGGTAGCACAGCATTGGGCATTTCAGGTAATTGATTATTTGATAGAGATGAAGGGACAAGATTCATGCTGTAAATTAGCGGTTCTTCGTTGACTCAAGTAAAGTATCAAATTCTAAAAAAAATAACCTCAGTATTTATTCGTAGGGCATTTTATAGTGAGCTAAATAACTGGCGATCGCATTTAACGAAGTACAAGCCTTAAATAGTAAAAGAATACTATACTGATTACTGATTGGTGAAATTTTTGTAGTGAGATTAAAACTATGATAGCCAAAGAAAATGCGAATAAATATGGTCTTGCTGCGTTGAAAGGTGGAATAGGAGTAATACCAGGAGGTTCGTTAGTAGTTGAACTTTTGAATGTCACCATTCCTGACCGACGGCTTGAGCGTATCGAAAAAATATTGATGATACTGGCATCCAAAGAACTCGATCTGGATTCAGAAGAAATAAAGCAGAAATTTCATTCTCCTGAATTTGCCGATATATTTGAAGATGTTATTCATCAGACTGTAAGGGCAATTAGTGATGAAAGATTAGGATATCTTGCTTCGGTAGTTGAGTATGGTTTAAGGCAAGAGGAAATAGATCACTCGCAAATAAAACGCCTTTTAGAAATTCTAGAGGAGATTAATGATATAGAAGTAGTTTTACTTCAAGCCTATCAAGAGAATAATAGGGATAATCAAGATTTTAAACGGAAGCATTCAAAATTGTTCGATGTATCAGATTTGTCGGAAGAAAAATTATTGGAACATAAAACGATGCTGGAGAATTATAATTCTCACTTGATTAATCTAGGTCTGATTGGAAAAGATGGATTCTTTGGTGGCTTTACAACATATAAACGTGGTTTTCCAGACACTAATCTTTTGATTACAAATTTAGGATTAATGTTGTTAGAAAAAATTGGTTTAAAAATTGAAAAGCAAAAACGTACGGGAAATTCAATCAATGCTATAGATGCAAGAGATTCCGCGTTTAGTCAGCTAGAAGAAAGAGAAAAAGCAATTAGGAGAGAATTAGAAGACGAAAGAAATAAAGCCAAAAAAGAGATAGAAGAGGCTGTCGATAAGTTTAAGAGAACAATTGATAGTATTCCTCGAACTACGTTAACAAGAACATCATTTTGGTAGTGAACTAAATTGCTGACGATCGCACCAACTAAAGCCAAACTGGTATAAATGAACTCAATTAATGCCGATGATGGCGTAAGCTTTGCTGTGGCTGCACTGTAGCTATTTGATGGTATAATTGTTCTAATGCTCCAGCGGTGCGTCAACACCCTGGAGCGTAGTCAACCTAGTATAAGTAGGTCAACATTGAACAATCTATCATTTGATTCCCAGAAATATTTTCTGGGTCAGCTTTGTGTTCGCCAGCATAATCATGGTCAAACTGGCAAAACCTTGAGAAGAATATCGACCCGACACTGTTTAGAATGTGAACGGGAAAGCTCACAGGCTTATCGACGCAGGCATCCGAAACGGTCTAATAAAAGTACTGCTGACTGGAAAAAACGGAATCCTGACTGGATTAAGCTTGCCCAGAAACGAGGACGTGAATCAGGACGCTTTGCAGCTAATACGCGCAAATGGCGACAAAACCATCCTGAATATAAGAAAGTTCACGCTAAGAAAGAAAGAATTAGAAGGTTCAAGAAAAAAGCATCTAGAACAATTGATTACACTGCATCTCAAATTGATGCCAGAATAACTGATTTTGATAATTGTTGTGCTTATTGTGGCTCAAGGGGAAAACTATCAATAGATCACTTTATTCCACTGGCTCAAGGTGGCTCTGACTGTATCGGTAATATGATACCTGCTTGTATTGGCTGTAATTCTAGTAAACAGGATTCTGACCTATTAGTTTGGTACAAACAGCAGCCATGTTACTCAGAAAGAAAATGGAATGAGATTTTACGAGTGCTGGGTAAAGATGATTATCGTCAATTACCACTGTTTTGAAGGGGAATGCAATGTTTATTGGATTAATGTCTATCACTCATAGCGCGATCGCTGCTGCTGGAACATCTTTAATACTCGGAACTGCCGAACCTCTCCCGTTAGGTCTGGCTATTCTTGGCTCACAAATTCCTGATATCGACACCAGTACTAGCACTATTGGTAAAATCTTCTATCCGATTAGCTCATGGATAGAGGATCGATTTCCCCATCGTTCAATTACTCATTCTCTGCTGGCTACGGCAGGTATTGCTGCGGTTAGTCTGGGGGTTAACTATTTCTTTCTACATGGCAGTATCAAAGCTGCGATCGCCCTGCCTCTCGGTCATCTTTTAGCCTGTTTCTCCGATACCTTCACTAAGCAAGGAGTACAGCTATTTTATCCTGAGCCTGTCTGGGCGATATCTGTATCGAATCCGCGACGAAGGCTAAAGACTGGCGGGGCTGGTGAACTGTGGGTTTTAGGTATTGCGATCGCCCTCTTAGTATTAGGAATTTATCTCGCCAATGGTGGGGGGATAACTCAGAAAGTATCTCAAAATCTGGGTTTGAGAGATGGCATTGTCAGAATCTATAACGAGAATGCCAGCACCAACAAAGTATACGCGAGGATCGCAGGTTACTGGACGAGCGATCGCACTAGTGCCGATGGCAAGTATTTAATTATTGGCAATGAAGGAAATGAGTTTATCGTTACCGATGGTCAAGGTGTCTATAAAACTGGAGAACAGATAATAACAAGCAAAGTAACTACTACTGTCGGGGAAGCTGCCACTACTGAAATTAGGAATCTGACCTTTAATGATGAAGATGCCGTACAGCCTCTACTTGAACTACGTGCTGCCTATCCCAATGCAGACGTATTTGTAAGCGGAGATTTGGCGGTTGATTTTCCCGAAGATATCCAGATCCCTTTTACAAAAAACAATTATACTACAGTCTCTTTAAACGGTACTACACTAAAGCTTTCGTACTGTCCTTTAGATAGGGCGATCGCTTTATTGAGAGAACAGTATGCAGTGGGGACTATAGAGGTTAGGATAGTGCAGTCTCAAACATCTAGCTAATTGCTAAAATCCAAATTCATGTTTGACTAATGTGCCAAGCAATTAAGTAAGAACCCAAAGAGTAACTGCTCCTCCTTTTTCCCCTACAGTTTTCATGGCTTTTTTCCAAATCTTCTCGTTTCGTGCAGCATCTAAAAAATCGTGACCTGACATCGTAAGACGATCTAGTGCGACTCCTACATCTTTTCCTAAATCTCGAACTATGGCTAGATTACTATCGCCAATACATAAAACACTCTGATAGTATCTAGCAAATTCTCTTTCATCTTCTATTTGTAGTTTGTTTGATTTTCCACCATACGATAAATTTTTTTTGATAAAAACCATCGAATAGCTGTTTTCTATAAATTCAGCTTTGTATAAAATCGAACGAATTAATTCCCAGTCGCGTTTCATAATTTAATGATTCTAACGTTTGTTATAAACATTGATAGATATTAATATTCAGCAATCATCACAACTTTAAGCTAACTATGGGCTTGGTTCATAATTTTTCTTAAAGTAGTCTAAGGCTTTCATTCTTTTTTCATGTTTTATATCCATATCACTACCTTTTCCTTTATATGCTCCCCGCTTAATACTCCACATTGCATTATCACGATATTCATCAATCATTAAAAAGGAAGTATCAATAGTTATAGGAACATCTTCAGGTAATCTATCAATAATTCCTTCACTTAATTGTTGTTCGTATCCATCAATTCTCTTTAAGTTGGTTTTAACTAGTTTGCTCGCGTAACGTGTTCCAATTCCTTTGGTAAGTTTTTGTATATCTTCAGAATGACTACATAATTCTTCTGCTTTGCCATTTATAACACTCATGGCTTTTACACATTTTTCAGCATTTAACCATCTTTCTTTTCGGTTTTCTAACTTGACCAACTCAGGGTCTTTACCAAAATTTGATAGATTTGATTTGATTTTGTCTATTGATGTTTCAGCATTTAAACTACAACCAACTAGTACAAAGCTTAATATTATCAAGACTTTTTTTCGCATTTACAACAAATATCAATAAAAGTTTTTACCAACTTAGCCAAACATTCGCTGCTTAGAAACCGAAGAAACACAGAACTTACAAAATGTTGCAATTCATCGCCCTACCCAAACTCAGAACGCATTAAATATAAGCTAACCCTGCTTAAAAACATTAGCTGCATGGGAACAATAGAACTATAAAGAGTTCTGTGTTGAGGTTTTTGTTTGATGAAGAGGGTAAGCAAATTAGTTATATATGGACTGGTCATAGTCGGCATGGCGATCGCCATCATCACGACTAACATCTATCCCCTACCCAGTTGGGCAACAGACAATTTACCAACTCAAACAGGAACTACTTCACCCAAACGCTTAAACATCACCGTTAATGTCATCGAGCCAGACGACCTCAAAGTCAGTGAAGGGGAACAAATAGCCAAAGGTGAAATTATCGCCGACAGGGAACGGGAACGTACTAGATTACAAGCCCAACAGAAACAGCTTCAGTTATCTTTAGAAAGACTCAAAGCAGCTTCTATCACTCCACCAGCAGCACCGCAGAAAGTACCGCCGACGATGGCATTACCGCCTATCAGCTATCTAGAACAAGAAGCAGCAGTAGAGAAAACTAAGTCGGCTATTTCATCAATTGAATCGGAACTAGAACTCAAGCAGTCAGAAATCGACTATCTTTCAGGAGTTAAAAACTTAGATCCCATCATTCTCGAACACGAACAGGCAAAGTTAAAACAGCTAAAACAGAGTCACACCGCAGCAGTCAGAGAATATCAGCTAGCGATGGGCAAGATGCAGACGGCAAAAAGCGATCGCTCTTACAAAGAATATCAAGCCTCAATTAATACTGCCCGTCGAGTTGAAGAAATGAATCAGGCTCGTCTCAACTATCAAAGGCAGCTAGCAGAATACGAGCAAAGACTGACAGATCGAGAATTTCAAGTTACACAGCTTATTGAGAAATTAAATAATGTTGAAAATGCGATCGCTACCCTTTCAGTGGTTAAATCTCCTTATGCTGGCACTGTGCGCCGTATTAAGTGGCTTGGTCAACGGTCACTATTCCTAAACGGAACAGTGCTGCGTTAACTTCGTCAATCCGCAGATGGCACTCTCTCAGCCCAAGTCACCCTTATGGTCGAATCAGATCGAGACGCTGAACGGAGAAAACGCAGAGAACAAAGAAATTCTCTGTCTCAACAGCAGTAAACTTTGTGTAGAGCAGCTTACAGTCATGGCGATCGCCAATTCGTTTAAACTCCACTCCTCAGCCGAGAGAATTGCCCTAATCGAACAGAGACTAGCAGTAACCGAAGATCGTATCGATTACACATCAAAGAAAAAATGGACTAACTATATCTCAACTAATCCCGTAAATATCATTCAAAACCTGTTTGGTGGTGGTGGTATGCAGCGAGATAATATTGCTATTACTAATCTCGAAATCAGAACCACTGATTTACTGGCAGCTAAAGCCGAACTGGAACGACAGCAGGAAGAGGAGAAACTAGAGATAGAAAATGAAGTGCTGAACTTACTCTTAGATTATGAAGCTGCTAACCGCAAACTCGAACTACTGACATCAAATTTAGAAACACTAGAGCAGCAGAGGGAAGTTATGAGAATTGCCTATAAGTTTGGTAAGGGTAGTACGAGTCAGATATTGAATATGGAGAATCGGCGCGATCGCACTATCGAGCAGGTAGTTAAGGTAGAGATTGAGAAAGAGGAATCTGTACGAGAGTTATTGCAGTTGGTTGAATAGTAATAAAAAAATAGAAAAGCGATCGCTTGCTTTATGTCGGTGAAATGTTTGACTCTTTGGTATCTTCTACTAAACCTAGCAATTCAATCTGCTTGCGCTCCCGCATGAACAGAAACAGCGGAAATCCAAAAGCAAAGGATACTAAGAAGATAGCGACAATATAAAGACCCCACAACTTCATTTTTAGCCGTCGCCCTTCGGTCACGATTATCACAATTGCACACAAGGCTGCAACAGTTATATCGATCCCAACAAAACTAGAGGCAGGATTAGCATAAACTTGTTCGACAAACGAAGCAATGTCGAAATTAAGAAAGTTAGTTGGGGTCAACTCTCCTTTAGTGGCAATGGTGAACTGTACTAAATAATAATTTGTCCAGACGAAGCCGATCGCTGTTAAGGCAGCATAGATAGCTTGTCGAATGCGATTCGAGAACATAAAAGTTTAAGTTAACAAAGCGTTCAAAGATGCTTTTACACTATCACTCTGACTAATATTATTACTATCTTTAAAGATTAAAAAACCGAGACAAACACTTCAAGAACAGAAATGAGTAAGTTGCAACGACTAGAAGATGAAATGTATAAAGTAGCATACACAATTGAAATCCCACGCCTCTGTAAAAACTGTAAACATTATCACGGTCAAATTTATGGAGGTGTCGAACTAGTATGTGCTTTTCATCCCTCTGGATACAGTGGTGATAGTTGTCCCGATCGCCAAGCAAAAAAGCGATCGCCCTACTCAATCCAAACATCTAAAAATCAATAAACTGACTACTACCAGCATCAGGGGATATATGCAGATACCTCTCGGTAGTAGTCACACTGGCATGACCCAAACTCTGCTGCAACAACCTCAAATTACATCCAGCTTCTAAAGAATGACTGGCATGACTATGACGTAACCAGTGTGCCGATGCCCTCTCATCAACTCCTGCCCTCCTGCAAGCCCGTTTAATCATCGTATGCACCACAGACCGATTCATCTTATTATGGTTGCGACTAATAAAAACGTACTGATTGACCCGATAGTATTTCTCAAACTCTTTAACCCTCACCCAGAGCCAATCGGGAATAATGATTACTCTAGTTTTACTTCCCTTACCAAATACCGTTACTTTCCCGCCGTCGCCATGCTTTTTAAAATCATTCCAAGTTAGCCCCACCACTTCAGACACCCTTAAGCCACAGCCGTACATGAGGAGTAACATCAAGCGATTGGCGAAGCCTAGCCGAAGGCATCGCGCTCATTCCTGACTCCATACTTAATCAATCCCTGTACCTCGGATACATCTAAAATCTTTTCTGCTAAAGAATCTTTTGCCTTTGGTGGCTTAATGAAGCTGCCCACATTCAAAGTCAGATATCCAGTCTTAACCCCAAAACTAAACAGGGACTTAATTACTAAAACTTTGTTCGCTACAGTGGTAAGCTTAAATCGAGCCTTTAAACCACGCTCCCATAGCTGTAAATCTTCTAGTTTCACTTCA
Source organism: Waterburya sp. (assembly GCA_965214815.1). Classification (GTDB taxonomy): domain Bacteria; phylum Cyanobacteriota; class Cyanobacteriia; order Cyanobacteriales; family Xenococcaceae; genus Waterburya. Next base: position 2,471,594 of record CBDCCL010000002.1, on the reverse strand, counting down.
GCTAAAGGTTTAGCAATAAACTCGATGAACTTTTCTACCGTCGAGCGATAACTAATTTGGGTAGTCGCCGACTTGCCACCCAACCAAATTAAAATTAACTCGCGATCGCAGGAGGCATTAGTAACTTTGTGAGGGCGTAATCCGTGGGTTTCCCGGGATGGCAACGATTCGTGAATTTTACTCCCATATCCTCCTTGAACCCTCTGTAGACAATACTTTTAGCCTTCAAATATCTTGACCAAAACATTACAGAAAAACACGTTCGATTTTCTAGTAAAAGCTTTTCGATAAACTAAGACAAGAGACGAGTTAAGAAACAAAAATGGGGAAAGAATTCCTGAACAATGATTGAATCTTTAAGAAATAAAGTGCGAGATTACCTGCCAAAAAACGGAAGTGGGAGCGCATTTCATAGTTTTTCCGAAGACATTTTTTGCATCAAAGAAGCGGATATCTCTGGGTTGAATGAAACACTTTATGAGCCAGCATTATGCGTCGTACTTCAAGGTGCAAAGCAAACAAGTTTGAACAATCGCACTCTTCGACTGTTAGCTGGCGATTCTGTCATAATTAGCCATCACGTACCTGTGTATGCCAAAATCACGCAGGCATCGGTCGAAGTTCCCTATCTCGCGCTGATTATAAAAATAGATCTGAAAATTATTCGGAGTCTTCATTTTGAGATTGAGCAAATCATTGAAAAACAAGAACGTGCTTTTTCTGTTGATTCAGAAAAAGCTGACAATGCGCTCATGGATACCATTGACCGTCTCATAACAACTATGGAGGATTCGATAGAAGCCGAACTTATTAGTCCCTATCTTTTTAGGGAATTACACTTACGAGTGCTGCGATCTGCCCATGGCGGAATGCTTCGCCAAATGATCCCAAGCAACAGCGCAGCCAACAAAATTGCCAGAGCGATCGAATACATTCGAGATAATTATCGTGCTGGACTCCTGGTCACTGAAGTTGCACGTGAAGTTAGCATGAGTGAGTCGTCTTTTTACCAAAAATTCCGCGAAATAACGGGGACTACTCCGCATCAGTATCAAAAGACCCTACGCCTTATGGAGGCTCACGCCCTTCTATCATTAGATGAGTATTCTGTTGCTGATGCAGCTTTTGCCGTCGGCTATGAGAGCGCAAATCACTTTAGTAGAGACTATTCAAAAAAATTTGGGGTTCCACCGAAGGAAGCCAAATCTATTGCAACGTGAACTGTGAAACTTGCTAATCACTAACAAACAAAAAATGTTAGCGTACTTGCGAGATAACGCAAATATAAAATCACAAACTAATCTCTTATCAGTATCTTTCTCCAACTGTTTCTACAGGCATATTTTCTCCAATAATGACCAGATCGTTTTGGGTTGGTTCCACATTAAATGCACCACGTTAGATGCTGGCTTCATATTTTGTAAAATTCGAGATCTGGTCCAGCAAAGGGGGCTAATGCATCGATCCGTTTTTGAAGTTCGGCTTGATTCCAGTTCCATGTTTCTCGGGCTATGGCAGCATTTTGGGAAACCTGTTGGACACTTTCCATACCACTGACAAGGCAGGTAACAGGCAGAGACCATGCAAAGCCGAAGGCATCCTCCAAGGAAATAATTTCTGGTATTACTGGTTCGAGGGAGACTTCTGTACGTCGCCAGCCCTGGTTTCCTCCGAAGAACCGTCCGTAGGCCAGCGTTTTCATCGCCAGTATGCCGATGCCAGCCTCCACGCATCTGGGCAGCACATTGGTAACAAAGCTTTTAAAGTGAGGGTCGGCTGGGTTGACTGGTATCATTGAAGCATCCATTTTCACCCCCCGTTTTTCGATCTCCTCCAGCATCTTGAGATGACCTTCAAAGGAATCATGCCCAGTGAAACCAATGTGTTTGACTTTACCCGCTTCCCGAGCCTCAAGTAAAGCGTCGATTATACCGTCTCGGATGCGCTCTTCCACACGTTCCGCAGTTTCGAGAGCATGCACCTGCCATAGGTCTACGTAGTCGGTCTTCATGCGGGAGAGGGAAGCATCGAGATCCGCCAGGGCATCCGCCTTATTTCTGGCTAAGGTTTTGGTCATGATGAAGGAAACATCTCTGTAGTTAGGCGTGAGGAATTTCCCATAGCGTTCCTCTGCTAATCCATCACTGTATAGGGGTGCATTGTCGAAGAAGCGCACTCCCTCCTCTAAGGCTTTTTCGATGATAGCCTGCGCGTCTCTTTCCGAGGCTTTCCCTATGTGGTCTCCGCCTGCCCCCAGGTTGGTCACGACTGAACCAGACGAACCTAGATTACGCAGAGGCAAGAGCCTACCTAGTCTGTCGGAGGAGGCGGCAACGGCAGTCTTGTCCTTGCCATTGAAACAGCCTGACACTGTTAGACTGGCGGTGAAACCCGCCAGCATAGCTATTAACTCCCTGCGATTTAATTTAGCCATGTTTTCGATAAATACTTAAAATACTTAGTTTGACTTTATCTAACGTATCATTGTCAGTCGCGCTGCACTTATCTAAACCTCCGCGATTCATGCCAAATTCTCCATAATGCAAAATCGGCATAATATGTTGCTGCATCAAACACTTCAGTTGTCCCCATCTTGCTATAACTTTGGAGATCTCGGCGCGCCGCTGAACACTTCCGTTTGGCGGCTCGATCCAAGTAGAGTGAGCGAATATAAATGATGAGCAATATGGTGAGTGTGGATATTCAGAATTTAGCAATGTGTTTACTAGTATTCGCTTCGATCATCCATACGATTAAGGAAGGTTGGGTGTTCTAATATCAAAGGGTCAAACCAAACTGGCGATCGGGCGGAAATAGAAGGTTCGTGCGACGAAGTGCAGCCTACCTCTGAAATCCCTGCTGTGCAATTGATACAACGATCAAATTTTTCAAATTTAGCGATCTCAAAAAGATAAGTTACATAAATGTTTTTCGGACATCGCATATATTGAAAAAAACTTTGCCCAAAACAGAGGTTGGGATATGTCAAACCATCTACACCAAAGTATTGTAACTCTATATTCAACTCTAAAAACTTTGCCTAAAAGAGTGCAAACTAGGCAAAGTAATGATTTCTAATGCTTATACTTTTGCGCTTAAAATGAGATAAAAAACAAAATTTTAACCTAACCTTAATCAGGTTGCACCATATGACACAAACCTTCTATTACCGCCGATCGGTAGTTTTTTATCGCTTACAAACGACCATATACGAAGCGGTATCCTTACATCTTTAGAACTACCCAATATTGTTCTTTCTGAATTGGCTACAACATTGCCGAGAATAGCTTTATTTCGGCAATGTATAATGAAGGCAGGTACGAAAGCATGAGGTTTTGACCTATGCTACAAACAACTGCTCAAGGTTCTTTTTCGGCAAAGCCTCTAATCCTTGATTTTGAATTTTCTCTGATTCCTAGTTGATAAAACTCTATCTATACAAGGGTTTGAGGGGGATATGGGAGTAAATCACGAATCGTTGCCATCCCCCTGCTTAAGCAAAAGAACGTTAGTACAACGTCTATTTACTTACTCCCATTCAATTCTCGTACTGTTCCCCCGTGAACTTTAACCATAGACTCTGCCATTTGTTTCGAGTTAAAATGTTTGGCTTTGTCTATCCCTTGCTGAAACTTACCTGAGAGAGTCAAATAGTGAGTAAATATTCCTACTTTTTTCTCAACTATCTACATAGGGGGATCGCTTGAATTCAACAATATGAGTAACATAACTATCTTATTTGAAAGCGTTGAAGCAGCAAAAGAAGCCTTTACGACTCTTAAACCAATGATTGATGTAGGCTTAGACTGCAATGCTCTTACTTACGATGAGATGGACGAAGAATTGGTTAAGTGGTTGGTGAGCGATCATTATTGTCAATTGAGGGACAGAAAAAGAATTTACCCCTATCCTGTCAGCATCATTAGTAAGTCAGGCAAAACTACACTCTATCAATATCAGGAGTTACAGATAGAACAGAAGTTTATTCCTCCTGCCGATTGGGAATTTGTAACTAAAGATAGTCGGGGAAGAACAATTAATTCAATCTGGTGGGGTTATGAAGATGGTTCTATTGATATTAGGTTTTATATTGAGAACTTTGTAGCGCGATGCAAAGTAGTTTGCACAAATTATCGATCAAAGTAAAATGCGATCGCTCGTTGTTGTTAAATAATTTAGTTAAAGCGATGCCTAACGGCTAGGCTATCGCCAATCGCCGTATAATCTATGCTTCTTCTTTTTCAGGTGCAGACTCCTCTGGCTCTGCTGTGGGTGGTTCTCCATATATTGCTTTAGCATCAACTACTGGTTTAGAAGCTAAATCCTTTTGTTCCTCTGCATTAGTATTTGCGCTTTTCTTGGTATTACTTTTGTCATTAGACATAATAAATTAATTTTGATGTATTATAAACTCTAATTTATTGTGATTAATAATCTAGTTTGGACTATTGCACTAAAGATAGAATTGCTACTACTTCAGCTTGAGAATTATAAAAAATAGTCAAGGTAAGATAGTTAATTCAACTGGGTTTTATATCGAGAACTTATCTTAGCGATGCAAGGTGGAGCAGTAATTACAGGAAATTATCGCTACTTACGGGGAGCGCGAATGGAATAGTAATCTTAAAACTGTTTCCTTCATCGTGCTGCGATCCGAATTGTGCCGATGCCAAAGTCAACGATCCGACTATCACTCGCTGCATTAACTTCGCCCTCTCTTGGGGCGCGCAAGCTGAAAGCTTGCCAGTCGTCAAGACGACGATCTGCTAGAGGTGCGCTGCGCAGATTGGAAGTAGTAAATTTGTTTGCCTATCGCACCTCAAAACCGTCACTACTCAAACAGGCAGCAGAACCAATCGGTAGAGATAACGATGCCTTCGGCGGGGGTCGCAATCGCTTTGTCTTAGAAAGTGTTTTAAGGAGCGATCGCATCATCTTAGCCTGGGGTAATCATGGAACATGGCGAAAACAAAATTTGTATATCATAACGTGAGTTCAGGTTAAGCAGAAGCAGATAAAATAAAGTCATCAACAGCAATAGATGGCTTTTTGGGACGATGACAATAAGCAATTAAGCCCGCCAGTAGATTAACTACGAAATTAATGGGCGAACGATGACGCGAGTGTTCTATTTGACTGATATGTTTGAGTTGTTCAATAACAGATTCAACTATGGCTCTTTTGCGTAATAGCTGTGAACCCACGCATTGTCATTAATTTATTCTTCATTCTCTTCTTAAATTTGGTCACTAGTATGATGTTAGACTCTCTCAAATCTCGTGCCAAAGCTGCTGAAATATATCCCTATATGCGTGCAAGCCCTTTATCACCAAAAAACTGACCAGATTGTTCTTTAAGTAATTCTTTAACAGGTTTTCGATCATCAATATTCCCTGTTGTCAAAGCTACATTTAATAATAGATGCGGACAAGTCCTTTCTCCTCGATGATTAATTGCCAAATGGAGCTTGAAACGCAGGGCCTATGCGCCCAAGTCGCGTCTAGCGACGCTTGCACGCGGAGCGTGCTGCGAACCAATCGACAGATGTTTTTCCTCAAAAGCGCGATCGCCTTGAAAACTCGATGCTGTTTAATACGTCGATTATGACAAACCTTAATACTTGTAGAATCAATAAATCCGATTCCTGTACTCTTCCCTAAACAGGAGCGAAGATATGTCATTAGAGGAATTAAAGTACTTGGTTGCCACTCGACACACACGCTTCGTGTGTCCAGAGCTTCGCTCTGGGAGCATCTTTGATGCTCGATTATAACTGAATAAGTTTGGGAAAGCCTCGCGCCAATAAGAGCTAACAATTTCTAGGTAAAATGTCTTGAAAGTTTTGTAGGCAGATAAATGAAATGCTATTTCTATAGTCATAATTTCACTAAAGCTCAATCGGCGATTACGAAGACGGCATTTTCCCTGTGTCAATAGGTGCTGTTTCCAACCTGGTTCAAATAGAGCGCAAAAATCGTCAACAGAGCAAAATAATTCTGTCTTTACTAAACATAGGGCAGGTTTGCTGAATTTGTCGTTATTTTCAGCTTACTACCTGTCCCTTTTCTTATCCCGAACTCACGTTATCTTAGGGCTATTAAAAAAGCAGAATAATCTTTAGAGGATGTCTGAAAAGTATTAGATTATGCCAGTCTTCTCAACATAAGACGAATCATCGCAACTCGAATCATAGTTTCAGAGGTTGCGGGTAAAACTTCGTAATCCTTGTGTAAACGACGACACCAGTTAAACCATCCGAAAGTTCTTTCGACTACCCAACGACGAGGCAAAATTTTAAATCCCTTCTGTTTGTCTGAGCGTAGGACAGTTTCTAGAATCCATCGATAGGTATCTATAACCCATTTCATGAACTCCTTTCCTTTATATCCCCCATCAACCCAAATTTTGATTAATCGCCAGAATTTACTACGTTCTTTTTTGACTTGGGCAAAGACTAACTTAGCTCCAGCTCTTTCTGGTAAGTTAGCCGCCGTCACTACCACTACAACTAGAAGTCCTAGAGTAACAACTAAAACATGACGTTTACGTCCCTTGATTTGCTTGGCACAATCGTATCTCACTTCGGTATGAATCATACATAGTTGCCGTTTTAACTGATTGACTGTCTAAAATTGCTGCCGATGGACTGGGATGATGATCTTCAATTGCTCGAACTCACTGTCTTAACTGCTCATGAATTCGTTCCCAATCTCCATTGATGCGCCATTTTCTGAAGTAATAATACACTGTTTTCCATTTCGGAAAGTCATGTGGTAGCAAGGACCAAGCACATCCAGCAACTAAGTTGACGACTCTCCACTCTGAAGAGATGGAGGTTCTTTTTAGCACTGCTAAGGTTTTGGATTAATCCAAAACCTTAACCGCCTGAGCATCGTCAAAATGCCCCTGGCAAAACCACGAGAATCGAACTGAAACTCGTATTGCTTTGCTACTTTTCTTGCTATCCCGATAGCACCATTAATATTATATAATCCAAAATTTATGTGACGCTGATATACGGACGTTCTATTGTCGTGTATATTTTCCATAATAAGTTATTTACTTCAATTGAATTATACATACAATTAAGATGCGGTGGGATATTGTGAGTGGCGATAAGCCTACGGCAACGCTCCGCGAACGACACCCGCGAATTGACCAGTACTAGGGTCAAAATTAACTCGACAAGTACCAGTAGAACCATTGCGATTTTTGCCGACAATTATCTCCATAATTCCCGCTTCTTCAGCATCTTGGTTGTAATAGTCATCTCGATACAGCAGTAGCCCCAAGTCCATATCCTGCTCGATATCGCCACTATCTTTAATATCAGACATTAAGGGACGTTTGTTTGCTTGTGATTCAACACCTCTGTTAATTTGAGCCAGAGCGACAAAGGGAACATCAAACTCTTTGGCAATATCCTTAAACGCTCCTGAAAACTTACCCACTGTTTGCGCTCTATTGCCTGCTGCTCTATCGCCAAGCTTTTGAATATAGTCTAAGACTACCAAGCCTAATTCGCCTTTGTCTGAACGGATTCTACGCAGCACAGAACGAACTTTGGCAGGGGTTAGTTGAGTGGCAGGAGTATCATCTATGATGATGGGTAGTTCGGCTAATTCGGTTAATCCACTAACCAAAACATCATATTCGTCTTCATAAATCTGGTTGTGCATGAGCCTATGAGAATCAATGCCCGTGTGCATCGAGAGAAATCTTTTGGTTAATTGTTCGCTGGACATTTCCGCCGAAAAGAAAACTACAGGCTTTTGGTGTTCGGTAGCAATATGATTAGCTAGATGGCAAGCTAGCCAGGTTTTGCCCATACTCGCTCTGGCTGCAATGATAATTAGATCCTGTTTGATTAGCCTACCAATCAAGGCATCTAAATCATCTAGTCCAGTAGGAAATGCTGGAGATGAACCCTGCTCTATTTTCTCGAATACGGATGCCAGACAGTCACCAATAGGTAGAGGTTTAAACTTGTCTTGTTTGTTGGTAGTAAGATTAAATATCTTCTCTTGTGAAGTATTGAAGACCTCTTCTAGTTCAGTGGCATTATCGTACCCCAAAGCTTCGATTTCGTTAGCTGCTGATATCAGTTGACGGCGTTGGTATTTTTCTAAAACCAAGGCAATGTAGCGGTCGATGTTGGTAGCAGAAATAGTTTGGTTAAGCAGTTTAGCCAACTTAGCACTACCTCCCGCTTTAGTTAATAATTTGTGGTCTTTTAACCAAGTTGAAACCTCTAATAGGTTTGTTAGCTTGTCTTGATTATGAAGCTCTAATGCTGCCTTATAAATCTGCTGATGAGCAGCAATATAAAATGCCTCAGTTGGCAGAATAGGAGCAGCAATACTGATAGCACTAGGGTCGAATAGAATACTTCCTAGTATGGCTTCTTCAGCTTCTATATTAGTTGGGGGGAGATTATTATCAGTCATCTTGGTTATTGAATAAATTACTTAATTTCTTTAGTTTGTCGCTAGACATTAGCTTTTTGTTCGGTTTGTCTTTAGCAGAGACAATCTTAGATTGCGGAGTAGTCTTTGTAGGCTTAGACATTGGTTCTGCTTTCGTCCAACTCTCCTTAATTGCGTTGTTTAGGTAGCCACCAGGGTTAGGAATATCTCGTCTAGTTAACTGGTCTTTAAGAGCTTCTATGGCAGCCAATACGGTTTCGTCTGTAGCAGCTTTGATAGTTTTGCTTAGGGTTGGATTCAAACTAATTCCTAGTTCATCTAATTCAGAAGTAACCGACTTAGTTTTTCTCTTTTTGTTAATAGGTGTTACTTTCTTCGCTATCTCTTGTTCGCCTAGCTTGTCTTTCAAATCTTCATTTTGCTCCTGTAATCTTTCTACCTGAGACTCTAAATGATGAACTCGATAAACTTGACCAGCTAAGGCTTCACACTTTTTCTTAAGTTCCTTATTCTCCGCTTCTAGCTTTTTAATTCTTTCCTGAAGACGGGTGACTACTTTGCCGTGGGATGTAGAATTAGGTCTGGCTACGGGAGAGACGGGTAACGAGTTTTGTTTGCTTCTCAACTCCCCTATATGCTGCTTCAGCTCTGGATATTTGTAGAGATAACTAACACTGACTTGCGCTTCTCTAGCTACAGTATGAAAGTTGATTTTGGCGTTAAGCTTTTGCAATCGCTCGATAGCTTGATAGACCTTGTTTTGAGAATCTTGCTTCCTCTGTTCCTGAGTCTTTTTGAGATTATTGATTCTAAACTCTTTGGTTTCATCGTTACCGTTGCTCATGCTGCCTCCTGTAACGACGCAATGATTTTATCTAATTGGTCGGCTTGTCTGGCAAACTGCTCGACTAAGACCCCATGACCATTAGCTAAAGCTCTTTCCTGTTTTTCCCTCAACTCATCTCTGAGGCTGAGGTATTGAGATAACTTCTCTGGTTTGGCAACAAAGAAACGGCAGGTATAGCAGGCGCGAAATTTGTCGCACTCTTCATCTAAATCTAATCCACAATAACCATAAATAGGAGTATTAACGTGAGTACCAGCAACTTCTAACTCATGAGCAACTGGATTGTCCCAAAAGGATTTGGGCATCGATTCGTAGTAGATTTTCTTGCCATCGGCATTGACTAAAGCAGACTGAATATGACCTGCTTCTTTTTCTATTTGTTCGCAAGTTACTTGAGTGTAAAAGTTAGTTGTAGTAGCTAATCGCCTATGTCCAGCCCAAGCACTAACAACTGATAAATCGTGTCCTTTCAGAAAGAGTTCGGTTAGCCTAGTTTCTCTTACTAAACGAGTTTGAAATTTACCTAATTCGCCATTATCATCCCTAATGTCTTCTGCTCTAATGAGTGTGCGAATAGCTTTTGTTAAAGGACTTCCATTTCTAGGAATAACTTTTCTGACTGGTTTTAATCGGGGATGATTAAGGTCTGACTGAGAAATATTTTGATAATGACAAAATAGATATTCCCAATCTTTGCTCCATAAGTCTTCTATATATTCAAGCTGTTCTTGAACAATTTTAGCTATGGTTGTTGTAATCGGAACAGAATGTTGATGAAATTTCTTACCCTTTTTGCGCCACCAAATTAATTTCCACTTATCACCTACCTGCTCCAAACAATCAGGGCTATTTCATTCTAAAGAGGGATAAGATTTGCTCTAGGCTAAATTGGCATTTTCGTTGCGCCTGAGCCATGTTAGAGAATCCAGCATCTCGATATAAATTAAGAGCTAAGTTACGTGCGATCGCTAAAATTTGAGGTAAGGGTGTAGTCCGAATACGCGACTTATCTTCTCCTTGAGTAAACGAGCGAAGCTCGTAGCTAATAGCTAATAGCTAATAGCTTTTAGCACTCTTTGAAAAGGCATTAAGCCTCTCAAGCATTGAAGACCACTAAACGAAGTTTAGTGGGGGCATTAAACCCAATAGCTTAAAAGCTCTTAGCCCTTAAGCTCACGTAGTCTTCAAAGCTAAAAGCTAGAAGCTAGAAGCTAAAAGCTTTTTTGGTAACATCTCTAACATAGTGAACTCTATTTTCAACTCCCCAGTAACCCCTAAATCTCTGGTAAAACTGAAATGCTGTTTCTTCTAAATCGGAAATATAGTACCTTGTACTGGATTCTATTTTGTGTTTTAGCTGACGCTGAGATTCAACTTTGACAATAGTTTTTACTTCCAACCATTGAGAAAGCTTAAGCTTTATTGGACTAATACTTACTCTTCGTTTTTCGATTCGTCCATGACCTTTGTTAACTTCCTCAAACACCTCTTCTAAAACAAATTGTTGTTGAACCGTTTGATAGAGTTTGTTTTGGTTACCCTTGACCGCTGCCAGATAATGATTCCCACTATTTACTATTGCCGCAATGGTTTTTTTTGTGTATTCATGTCATCAAATGCCACCACTACCCCTTTCAATACCAAAGATTTAATTAACTTGGGTACAGCGCGCAACGCAAAGCGTTGCCAGTCGTCGAAGACGACGATCTGCAAGTCGGCTTTTGGGCAAGAATATTCTTACCCAAAACGCGACGTAGCGTACGCGCTGCATTTCATTGCTCTTGTTCTTTACTTCTTGTGGTTTGAGAATTAACCCCCGCTCGACCAAATATGCACTAACCAGAGTTATTGCTTTATGAGGTTCACAGTAAGGATTCTCTTCTGATAGCAAGTATGAGCCTCTCAGGACTTTGCCATCTACTGCCAAAGTTTCTCCTTCAATTGGAGTAATCTTAAAGAAACTAGCTAATCTTGCTGAGTAATCTTCATAATCTAGTTCTAATAAGGTTCTTCTCAAGGTACTGTAAGATGGTAACCTCTCCACTCCAAAGAGTTTTTTCAACTCCTGCTGGTGTGATTCTAGCCAATCACCGATTGCTAAAAAACCTTGGTTTCCTGGTGCTACTGCTAATGTAAACAGAGCTAAACACAATTGTAGCGAGTGCCTTCTACCTTGTTTTCTTCTGTGGTCTGGCATCCCAGAAAAAGCTTCTAGTATTGCAATCTCACTCATTTTTCCTTTGACTTTAAATTACCATAATTACTTTATCATCTAGAATGAAATAGCCCTGAGAATTTCCAAGCTTGCTTAGGTTGCCTTCTCTATGGAGCAAATCTTATTTTTACGAAACAACAGGCAAGATTAGTACAGCTAAGATAAAAAGCGTATATAGAAGATCCTCATCATTGGTAACTCGACTTACTGCATGATGAATCATGCCTTCGGTTTTTTCCGCCCCGTCTTAAAAAGAGCGGGGGTTACCAAACTACGTTCCTCATGTAAAAAATTCCATTCACAACTCCTCTCATATCCACTGTTCGGGGACGACCGCCAGTTTTTAGCTGGTGGGATTAGGGTTTTAATCACTTCCCATTGCTCGTCAGTTAGATCGCTACGGTATGATTGATTCATAACTTTCGTTTCCTGTCTTTTTTAAGCTATTGACAGATTCAATGTAGCGAAAGTTTTTTTTTTTACTGCTAGCGATCGCATTTATTTTGACTTTTTCAGACATCCTCTTAGGCAGATAGCTTATTTTGAGCTGTCGGTTTCATTCCTTAATTTTTTCTGCCGAATCTGGATTTAAAAAATATTACGATTACAGAAAAAGAAAATCAGATTCACTTATTTGTGCGACTCCTACGCCACTCAATACCGCTAAATCTGTACCCAAAGCACGAACAATTGTATTATCGCCTTCAGAGACTAGATTGAGATTGAAATCGAGGCTGGTATTAGCCAAACCCATAACATCTCCTTCGGCACTGCTGAAGTCTGTAATAATATTTGGTGTTGCTGGCAAATTGCTTTCATCGGTAACTAACCAAAATTGGTCGGCATCCATCCCACCAGTAATTAAATTATTTTCTTCTCCCATCCCGACAAAAAAATTTATCTTCTCCCAGCATCGCCTACCAGACGATTATTACTACCAGCAAGCAAAATATCGTCCCCCATCTTCCAGCATAAATACGATTTGTGTCCAAAAGCTTGAGAAACATCAACTAGATCGTCACCGCTACCCGCAAACAAAATATTGTTGTTGCCATCAAAAATCACCGTTGAGATCGACAGCATCAATTAGATCGTTGTCAACGCTACCAAAAAACGGTTTTCTACTTCAGCATCTGGTACTTCAATATCTTCTAGATAAGAAAAAAAACTTCATCAGCATCATAACCAAGGTTGTCAAAACTAGGGTCGAGAGAGGACTAAAATATTAGGCGGGAGATCTTCCACCGCCTCGGTTTTGTCCTTGAGTATCTCCTGGATCGGATGCGGTATCGACATCGATATGTAAAGGAGTTTCGGGAGAAAACTCAGGTTCTGCCAGATTAATTGCTGCAACCAAGTCCCAAACAGGATTAGGATCGTTATCACTTTGAATTACCGTGAGGGCATAATCGAGAAGCTCGGCTGCAATAGTGCTTTCGGGTGTACCCGTATCCAACCAGGCCTTGATAGTCTTGGCGATCGAATTCGATAATCGTTGGTAGCATCGAGGGGAGTAAGCTGAATTTTTTAGCCCTTGTTCTCCTGCGTCGAATACTTCTTGCGCTGCTACGGGGGTCGATCCAGATATTAAACTCGGCGACGGTATTAGTGGAAAAAAGGCGGATCGGGAAGTACGGGTAAATTTACCTTCGGTAAATACCGCCCCGCCCATAATCTGCACTACTTCGATATTCTCAACAATGCTAGGATCGCGACGCAAAGCTTCGGCAATATTAGTCAAAGGTCCCTGTCGCTAAAATTGCTACGGGTTCGGGGGAACTTTTCACCGTTTCGATAATCAGATCTACCGCGTCCACTGTTTCCACATCGGGAACTGATTCGGGTAGAGAAATAAACGGCGACCAAAAGGTATCCGAAGCGTCACGAATAAAGTCGGGAAATACATTATCTTCTTCTAGAGGAGTCGATCGCCCTACGCCCACGGGAACGTCTAGATCGTTCAGGCGATCGAGCATTCGTAGCACGTTGTCATCGAAAATTTCAGGACGGGCAATACCTTGAGAGATAGTAATAGCTTTGACATCAAATTCTGGATTTGCCAGCATATAGGCAATCGCCGTCATGCCGTCCTTGGACTGCCATCAATCGTCGATAATTAGGGGGAGTTGGGGTTGTTGTTTTTCTGTAGTCATGGGGTTTTGAAAGGGGTATGAGGTCATAAACGTAGGGGGCGGTTTCGCGTTTGCGAAGCATCTTTGAAGGAGAAACGCCCCTATCAAAAACCAAAACTGCATTCGTAAGTTTGCCCACATAAATATTGGGATTTTCGTCAAAGTTATTAGGATTATCGATAAGATAAAATGCGGGAACTAAAGCAATATTGTCATTGATGGGATAGTAATAACTCGCCTCAAATTCATACTGCGTTCCGCCATCTCCCCGCACCAGCTACTAAAAAATTCTTCACCGCTAATTACGTCCAAAGGGAACGAGAAAAGAGAAGACCCCCAACGCGCCTTCTTTACCAACATCGGGAAAAAGCCAAACCAGTTTTGAATCGACTGAAACATTTTACCGTATCATCGATAGGCTGTAGAGTAATGCTGGCATAGGTGTAGCGAGCAAAAAATACCAAAACTTATCGGCGATCGCCCAATCAAAATTAAAATCCTAGAGTGTGGGAAAAAGAATCGTTCAAACCGCCATCATTAGGATCGACATCCAAAACCCCTACCTGGCCCTGCATCTGCCAGTCCGTTTTTGTAATGGTTCTCCTCCGTTACGCCACCGATTACACTATTTTACCACACCTACATCGGAACTAAGATGAGTATAGTTTGTACATTAGTCTGGCGTTGACCGTATCAGTGGGAGAATAAGTTAGTTTCTGCCGTGCTGGTATTCGTCCCGCCGAACAAACCTTCTTCGGGGTCGCTAGCGGTGTTAAATGGCGGACTGGGCAAGAATTCTGTCGATTCGCCCAAATAGCCGACATTAAGTTTTAAACTTGTCGCTAATCTCCCCAAGAAATAACTGCCCCCGAACCGCGATCGATCGCATTTGACAGGCTACTACCAATAGAAATTAAAGCTACTCGCACCAGTTAAAAAGAAAGTATAGGCGTTTTGGTCGAAATAGCGATACCAGTTAATCTGAGGTCCAATCGCAAATCGGAAGTTTGTCGCCTACAGGAAAGTCATAAGAAAACTCATGAACTACAACTTCACTATTACCCCTGTCCCTGCACGCCCGCAGTTTGATCGGTAAAGGGAATACCAAAAAGTGTTGTAAGCCCCAGCAGAAGCAAAAACGTTGGCAGGAGAATCCCCATTACCTACTGCTAACCTAGTAGTTAAGACATCTTCCCACTGTAAAGGAAGTTTCAAAAGTCAACCAAACAAGATCGCTCAAGGTAATTTCAGGATCTTCAGTAACTTCTAGCACTGTAGGTTCTCCCTGTAACGGCATCTCGTCCTGGAGGTCCTAATTACAGAAGGAAACGCTCAAATCGTTAGTTTCAACTAGAACATCGCCATCAGCAGCAGCACCAGTTAAGTTAAACCAGACATTACCTACTAGTTTAGTCGTAGTGGAAAATTGATTATCTTCTAAAACAGCGGTTCTTCCTTCTAGGTTATCCACTCTTCCCTCTACCGTTGCTAATTCTACTGCAAACTCTCGACTCAATCGCTCTATTGCTGCTAAATCTGCTTCAGAAATTGTCTCAGTTGAAGCAATTAACCGCTCTATCTGATTTAAACAGGAATTCAAACCCGCAGCAAATTCATAGCGAGTTAAAGCTTGGCTACCCCGATAGGTCTGATTCGGAAAACCACCAATGCACCCATAGCGTTCTACTAATGAGCGTAAAGCTTCATAAGCCCAATCTGTTGGTGCGACATCCCGTAACTGGATAACGTCGGTTGTTTGCTTTAACTGAGTAGGATTTGACTCAGAATCTATGGTATTATTTCTGATTTTTTCAACTCCAATAATTATGTCTAGTGCAGTCGAAGATAGTTGTATTTGTTGTCGATCGAACTCAGCTAAATTATTTTCTGAAGCTTTTACATTTTTTGCCAGACATAACCAAAAAAAGTTGATTAATATAATTAATAATAAATAGTTAGATATTTTTAGTTGTCGCACGATTACAACTAAGCCCGATAGATAAGCCTGAATGCATAAAAAATCACACCAATAAATAGCACAATATCTATATTTACTTTTGTTAACAATTTTTATCGTAAAATTTGGGAAAAGCTTTTAAAAATTGTTATTAACTAGGCTATAAAGCAAGTATTTGATATCTAAAGTTAGAATAAAAGCTATTTTATTTATTAAGTGTATTTGAAGATACTATTTATCTAAGTGCTTTAATAAGTAATAATACAAATGTCATTAAAACCTGATGTTTACGTTTATTGTATTTATAAATAAACTGTACCTCTTTGATAATTCTGATATTCTTTTAAATAGTTAAAATCTGTTAAAACTTCCAGATTATTAAATTCTATTCTTTCAATATTTAAATAGCGATCGCGAACAATTTTACGTAAACCTAAAGTTGATTCGTTAATATTTTTTAATTCTGGTAGCATCAGGTTGGAAAACAATAAAGGATGACCTAACTTTTGACGATAACATGGAGCTATAATTACAGATTGGCTTTTTCGATAAGCCTCTAATAAAGTTTGATAAATAAAACAAGAACGTGGTTGATCGACAGCAGAAATAGTAATCGTAGAAAAATCTTTTGGCAGAAGTTCTAAACCAGTGAGAATAGATTTTGTTTTACCACTACGAAGTGTTCCCGAAGGATTATCGCAGTTATAATTAATCGCTACTAAGCTACCATCGGGACAGTCTGTTTGACGATGAGCATTATGTGAACCTAACACGATAATCGGGGTAATACCAGCCAACAAGAACTGTTCGGCTTGATAGCGTAGTAAAGTTTTGTTGTTATGCCAAGGTAGTGTAGTTTTACAGACTCCCATGCGCGTAGACTTACCCGCAGCTAAAATTAAAGCAAAATGACGGTTGTTATTCGGGCGAATTTGGTGCTGCATAAAGCAATTCTCCGATATGAACCTTAGACGATCTTTTGGGATTTTGAATGCGATCGCACAAAGACAAACCCGTACCGCCACGACGCACTTTAATTAGTTCTCCGCAAATACTAACAGCAATTTCTTCAGGAGTTAATGCACCAATATCCAAACCAATGGGGGCGTAAAAATTAGGTAGTTCTCTTAGTGAGACAGATTGTATTGCTCGATCGATCGCACGAATGCGTTTTTGACTGCCGATCGCACCTATATATTGATAGCTTAAACCTCGTTGTAAAATAGCCTGTAGTGCTGCAATATCTTGAGGGTATCCTCTGGTAACTAAGGCTATATAAATTTGGGAACGTGTTGCTAGAGTATTTAAAGCCTCATTGATGGAACTAAATAAAAATGTAGCTTGAGGAAATCTTTGGGGGGTAATAAATTCGGGGCGATCGTCCTGTACGGCAATTTGAAATCCAGAAAAGTTAGCAATCTCAGCCAAAGCTACAGCTACGTGACCACCACCGACAATTAGTAGAGTAGGAGGAGGTTGGATAGTTTCGATAAATGTGTAGGGGCGTTTGGCTAAACGCCCATTTTTAAATGATGAATTTTCTACGATTAAGTATGGATGAGCATTTGTAATTAGAGGTGTAATCAATTGAGCATATTGTCCAAACTCAAACAATTTGAGAATTTGTTCTACTAAAGCGATCGCTTCCCCCGACCATTTTTCCAACCATACCTGTACTTTTCCGCCACAGACTCCCTGAATATCTTTTCCTGGTGTCCCAGTCAGATCGATTTCGACAAGCTGTTTTTTATCTGTTTTAAATATCTCTAATGCCTGCTGAATTACCTTGCCTTCTCCCGCACCACCGCCAATCGTGCCGATAATTCTGCCATCTGCACATACAGCCATCTTTGCCCCTACTTCTCTGGGCGCAGAACCAATTACCTCAACGATGGTGGCGATAACTACGGATTCTCGTTCTAAAATACTTCTTAATTGTTGATAAAAATTGCGATCGCTCATGGTTAATTATTGCTATTGATTATGGTGGGCATGGATTGAGCTGTTTGATGAGTCGCATAGTTCGTTCCTTGCCCACCCTACGAATGCCAATCTTTATTTTTGTTCCTTGTTCCTTGTTCCTCTTTCCTCTTTCCTTCATCAATCGCCATCCAAACTCGTTCGGGAATCATTGGTAACTGTCTTAATCTCACACTTGTAGCATTGGCAACAGCATTGGCGATCGCAGGCGCAGTACAGTTAGTGCCAATTTCCCCGATTCCCTTTGCCCCAAAAGGACCATAAGGATCTGCTTTTTCAATCAAAAATACTTCCATTGGTGGGACATCGGTAGCAGCAGGAATACGATAGGTACGCAGGCAAGGATTGAGTATTTTGCCTCGTTCGTCGAAACGTAATTCTTCATTGAGGGCGTATCCCAAACCCATAACCAGCCCTCCTGTAGCCTGCCCCCTACAGATACGAGGATTAATTGCCTTACCGATGTCGATCGCCTCAGCACAACGCAAGACCGTAATTCTGCCCGTTTCGGTGTCTACCTCTACCTCCGCGCCCAAGAAGGCAAAAGTGAGAGAAGCGCGATCGCTAGTATGTTCTAATTCTATTGACAGGGGTTCGTCTGCTGTTTTTACTAATTCTTCTAAACTTACTTTGGCAGATGGGCTAAAGATTTTAGCTTCGTCTAGTTCCAACTCATCTAAGTCGACCTCGATCGTTTGCGAGGCGGTTTTCAACAGAAGCGATCGTAATTTTTTAGCTGCTAAATTTACCGCCTGTCCCGTAATAAATAGAGTAGCGGAGGCGTAAGAACCCGCATCGAAAGGCGTATTGTGGGTATCAGCAGTAACTATGTTGATTTTTTCGACTGTCGTTCCCAATACTTCGGCTGCTATTTGACGCAGAGTTGTATCCGAACCCGTACCCACATCAACCGAACCCGTTCGTAGTTCGTATAGTCCATCGGGCATCAGAGATAGTTTGACGCTGGCTAAATGAATTTTAGCTAAACCACTAGCTTGCATCGTCGCAGCAAAACCAACCCCGCGCTTGATATGTCCTTCGATCTCTGGATGTTTGCCTGGTTGATAATCTAACGCCTGGGTGACTTTGGCAATACATTCATCCATAGCGTAACTACCGATGATATGAAAATGTTCTTCTCTCCCGATGAGAATTTCATCTTCGGCTGTGATTAAGTTGTGCTGGCGTAACTCAATCGGATCGATGTTTAGTTTAGTAGCAATTTCATCGAATTGAGATTCCATGGCAAACGTACCTTGAGTTGCCCCATAACCCCGAAACGCGCCAGCGGGCATCGTGTTGGTATAAACTACCGTTCCTTTATAAGATTGATTCTCACAGCGATATAAGCCCAAAGGAAAACAACCCGTCAAGAAAGTTACGGTTTCTCCATGATTGCCATACGCCCCCGTGTTAGAAATCGCCTCCATCTCTTGAGCGACAATTGTACCGTAGCTTTTAACTCCCGTCTTCAGACGGATCTTCATTGAATGACGGCTATTGGTGGCGGTAAATTCTTCTTCCCTGGTAAACCGCCACTGTACTGGCTTGCCCGTTTTTAAAGTTGCCAGAACACATAAATCTTCGGTTAATATTTCCTGCTTGTTACCAAAACCACCCCCAAGCTGGGGTTTATAGACTCTCAGCTTTTCTTTGGGGATGTCGAACAGTTCCGATAGTAATCTTTGACAATGAAACGGTACTTGTGTACTAGAACGAACTACCAAAACGCCGTCTTTATCAAACCAGCTAATACTAGTGTGGGGTTCTAAATGGACGTGCTGAACGGCGGGTAAGGTGTAAGTATTCTCGACAATTAAATCCGCTTCGGCAAATCCTGCTGCCAAGTCACCTTTATTTAAAACTATTTCTCCTGCAATATTATGGGCCGCATCGTGGATCTGACTCGACTCTGGTTCATCGTGAATTACCGTTTCTCCCTGCATTGCGATCGCTGGGTCGATTACGTGAGGCAATATTTCATAATCTACTTCAATTAGTTCACAAGCTCTAGCTGCAATCGCTTCGGATGACGCGACTACTGCTGCAGTGCGATCGCCAATAAACCGTACTTTGTTATCTAATAAATAATGATCGAAAGGATCGGGTACGGGTGCGCCGTGTCCTGCGGTACTATATGCTTTGCGGGTCACGTCTTTATAAGTAAAAACTGCCTCTACTCCCGATAGAGCTTCTGCCTTACTAGTATCTATATTTTTAATACGGGCATGGGGATAGGGCGATCGCACTACCTTAAGATGTAATAAGCCAGGGGGCGACCAGTCGGCAGTATATACGGGTTTTCCCGTGACTAGATCGGTGCCATCTTGTTTGGGAACGTTTTCGCCAACTCCTGATTTGGCATTGATAGTTGCAACCTGACTATCTTTACCGCATTCAAGAACACTATCAACAATTGACTCATAGCCCGTACAGCGACAGAGATTTCCTTCTAATTCCGCTTTTAATTCTGCCTCCGACTCATATTTGAGCTTACTCGCCGTCATAATCATCCCAGGGGTACAGTAACCACACTGAAAACCCTGCTTATCGATAAAAGCTTGCTGCATCGGCGACAAACTACCGTTTTCTAATCCTTCGATAGTAGTTATCTGGTGACTGTCTACTCGCATTGCAGGACAAAGACAGCTATGGATCGGTTTATCATCCAGCCACACCGTACAGCTACCGCAATCTCCCGACTCGCAGACGCGATGCACCCCTTTATATCCCAAAGATCGGAGTAAACTCAACAAGCTCGTACCTGGATTGCATTCAATACTGTGATTTTGGTTGTTAACTTGAAAATTTAATAAATCTGGCATAGTTTTTCGTCTGTTCGTGTAAGGGCAGTTCGCAAACTGCCCCTACGTTAATAACGGCGTTTTCCTTCAATTCCTGCGGTTAATTCGGTAATTCCTCGCTGCATTAATACCTGGGTAATATGTTGGCGATAATCTGCACTACCTCTTTCGTCGTCGAGATAAATTTCTGAAGGAATTGCTGATAATGCAGATGCAATTTGTTCTGGAGTTGGTACAGTCTCAAATTCAATTAACTGCGGTGATTTGATACTACCGCCAATGCCAAATCTCACCTGCTGGGTTTGAGGATGATATGCTGTTACGACAATCGCGATCGCATATCCCGCCGTACATACCGCCATGCGTTTAAAGCTGGTTTGCCACTGTGCTAAATTCCAGATGGGAATGTCGAGCGATCGCAAGACTTCCCCAGGCTGCAAAATTGTCTGTTGCGGTGCGGTTTGAAAATCTATAGCATCGACAGTATAAGCCTCACCATCAGGTCTGACAATTTTATAGCTAGCATTCAATGCAACCATTACAGGGGCAAAGGTACTGGCACTTAATGCCAAACAGATATTGCCTCCTACTGTTGCAGCATGGGACAATTTAAAAGAAGCTAGTTCTCTTACTGCATCTTTTAATGCCTCCGTCGCCGTCCAAACATTAGGAAAAGCAAAGTCTAACAAGTCGTTTTGAATACACGTAGACCCGATCGATAAACCTTCGGAGGTAACTTCTATTTCCGACCAGTTGAATCGTTGCATATCTACTAAGGTTGTTACCTGGGGTTGGACTTCATTAAAAATCCAGGTTCCTCCAGCCAGCCAGTTCCAGGTAGACTGCCAATCTTCTACTTCTCGTAATGATTTCGGTCGCAGATAGGTTTTAACGCTATACAAATCCATAACAAGCGACTTATATATTTTGTTTAATAGTTTATCTTGAAACAAAACTGATTTGTATACTGTATACTTTGCTTCAGAATTATTTTTTTATTAAAGATATTTTGTATGAATTAATTCTTTAAAAGAGGTATCTATTATGAGTCGGAAAACCCCGCCAAATCCGACCGAGACGACCACCAAAGATCCCCATTCTTCGGCAAATAGCGCGGGTGGTATTGCTGGCTTTTTTGAATTTGAACGCCTGGGAACTAATTTTCGTACCGAAGTTTTAGCAGGGGTAACAACTTTCGTAACGATGGCATATATCTTGGCAGTAAATCCCGACATTCTTTCTAATGCCATCTTTTTACAAGAAACAGGGGATTTATTTGGCGAGTTGGTGTTTGCCACGGCTATTTCTTCGGCGATCGCGACTTTGATTATGGGAGTCTACGCCAAGTATCCCTTTGCCCTTGCTCCTGGGATGGGTATCAATGCTTATTTTGCTTTTTCTGTCGTTTTAGGCTTAGGAATTGACTGGCGGGTAGCTTTAGCAGCGGTATTTATTGAGGGGCTAATTTTTATTGGTATGTCCCTAACCAAGATGCGGAGTCGCATAGTAGCTGCTATACCAGACTGTCTCAAACACGCTACTGCTTCGGGAATTGGTTTATTTATTGCCTATATTGCCCTAACTAGCAATTCAGGAATCATTGTCACCAGTGAGTCTACTACCACCACGTTAGGTAGTTTAGGCGATCCTAATACGTTAATGGCGATCGCAGGTATTCTAATTACCGCAGCTTTTGTCGCTCGTCGAATTAAAGGCGCGCTACTGATTGGCATTTTCGCCACTGCCTTACTAGGCTGGATTTTGGGTATTGCTCCTTGGCCCGAAGGTATTATCGGCTTTCCTGCCTTCCCCGTCAATATTGCAGGACAGGCTTTTGTCGGGTTGGGACAAGTCTTTAATAATAATATTGGCAATTTACTGGCAATAATATTTGTCTTTCTCTTCGTCGATACCTTTGATACCGTGGGAACGCTTACAGGTGTGGGTGTTAAAGCAGGTTTTATGGACGAAAAAGGAGAATTACCTCATGCGGAGAAAGCTTTTATGGCAGATGCGATCGGCACTACTGCTGGGGCAGCTTTAGGCACATCAACGGTAGCCACCTTTATCGAATCAGCGTCGGGAGTATCCGAAGGTGGACGCAGTGGCTTGACAGCGGTTGTTACCTCGATTCTTTTTGCTTTAGCAATCTTTTTTACTCCATTGCTCTCTGCTATTCCTCCTTTCGCTACCGCACCAGTATTATTAATCGTTGGCGTGTTGATGGCTGGCAGCATTACCGAAATTAATTGGGACGATCCAGCAGAATCAATACCATCTTTTTTGACTATTTTATTTATTCCTCTAAGCTTCTCGATCGCCGAAGGCTTGGCAGTTGGTTTTATTAGCTATCCAATACTCAAAGCTGTTCAGGGAAAAGCACATGAAACCGATGTTACCGTCTGGATCTTAGCAGCCGTATTTTTGTTGAGATTTGTCTTTTTGGCTTTGGAAATTGGAGCGTAAAACAATTAAGTAATGAGTAATGAGTAATGAGTAACAACTATGAACAAATTTATTCAAAACCTGCCCAAAGCGGAATTACATCTACATATAGAAGGTACGCTAGAGCCAGAGATGATGTTTGAGTTGGCTCAACGTAATAAGATAGATTTGCCCTACAAATCGGTATCGGAAGTAAAACAAGCATATAACTTTGAAGACCTCAAATCCTTTCTCGATATTTATTATCAGGGTTCTACGGTATTGCAAACAGAACGAGACTTCTACGATTTGACCTGGGCATATTTGCAAAAGGCTGCCGACCAAAATGTGCGACATACAGAAATATTTTTCGATCCGCAGACTCATACAGATCGCGGTATTGCTTTTGAAACCGTCTATCAGGGAATATATCGGGCTTTACAAGATGGTAAAGATCGACTCGGTATTTCCAGCCAGTTAATTCTCTCTTTTCTCCGCCATCTGACTCAAGAACAAGCATTTGCTACCTTAGAACAAGCACTACCTTATAAAGATACGATGGTGGCAGTGGGTTTAGATTCTGCCGAACAGGGCAACCCACCCTCGAAGTTTGAAGCGGTATTTAACAAAGCTCGATCGCAAGGCTTTTTAAGCGTAGCCCACGCAGGAGAAGAAGGACCTCCAGAATATATTTGGGAGGCGATTAATTTGCTCAGTGTATCGCGGATCGATCATGGAGTCCGCAGCATGGAAGATCCAGAATTACTCAATTATCTGGCAGATAAACAAATTCCCCTAACCGTCTGTCCTCTATCTAACATCGAGCTAAACGTATTTAATTCGATGACAAAACACAACCTCAAGCAACTTTTAGATGAGGGTATCTGCGTGACGCTTAATTCTGACGATCCTGCCTATTTTGGTGGTTATGTTGCCGAAAATTATCAGGCAGCGCAGTCAGCTTTAAATTTAACGGAGAAAGAACTCTATCAAATAGCTAAAAACTCCTTTCAAGCTTCTTTTTTACCACCAGAAACTAAGTTTGAACTAATCGCCGAACTAGAAGATTATTGCCAGATCGAGCCAAAAGTTTGATTATTATTAGACTTTTCGGACAACCTCTAATTGAAAGAGTTAAGCATAACGGAGAATATGCAGAAACTAAAAAAGAAAAAAGATAAGGTAGTAATTGAAGTTCAAGCTAAGAGAAGAATCTTAGAATATACCGCAGAAAGGAAAAACATATTGCAGATGTCGCAAGACAGTGAAGCCTAAATTACTATGGTCTGAAGATAAAAGCAATTGATATATTAAAAACCTTTCTGAGCGAACAAGCTGAGTTGATTAAAAAAATTTATCCTCACCCGTGATGTGGAAATACAACAGTTTTGAGGAATTAATTCTAGACTGCGGTAGAGAAATGAGTTTTGCGCCTCTACCTCAAAATGTAGAACCTGGATTGCCAAAAGGCTGTTATTACAACTGTCTTCAAGTATTAGATGAACATCCAGAATTAATTTACTGCGAGGGTTATGCTTTAGCAGACGGCTTAGTATTTCCCGTATCCCATGCCTGGTTAACAAATTCCGTAGAAGAAGTTATCGATCCTACCTGGGATACTGATGGTGCTTATATCGGTATCCCCTTTAATACCGATTGGCTAATTTCTCTTTTTGAATCCCGTAATCCCGAAGATTATTTGTCAGTTATGATAAGTAACTATATGGAAGATTTCTCACTGCTTACTGAAGGTTTGCCAAAAAAGGCAACAGAACTCCAATAATTTTAATTAATTGTAGTTAACTTTTTTTCGTCTATTGCATAGCGTTATGTACCACGATGCGATCTCGATCGCGGTTTGTAAAAGTTTATAGAGAGAGAATAGTTAGAAGAATATAACTCACAACTTAAACAAAACTTCTTACTATAAACCAACTGCAATAGAACAATGTTCGCCTCTATTAATTCGCGCTTATGTTTTCACGCATCATTAGAACAACTTTAGCTGCCCAGGACTAATTGAGAGACATACAGAATATTTGGGATTTTTAGCGATACAAACTTTAGCTCCAATGTCATGTTTAGCGAACGGTAGTTCTGTGCAGAGTACTTTATCATTAATTTGCAGCAATTGCGTTCCCGCTCAAAATTTCTCATCCCAACCACTCAGGATTTCTCGCCGTTGCGTCAAACTTGGCAGTAGTTTTAAATAGTTCATAATTACCAGTCAGAGCTGCTTCGCGAGTTCGAGCTAGTAGTGCATCGATCTGTTCTTCGCTCATGGGTTGAAAAGTTCTGACTGCCTCAAATGCCTGGTCTAAAATCGACATTTTTTCAATGCCCGTAATTACGGTCGAAGTGGGTAAATTCATGACATAGTGGAGACATTCAATTGGACTGACGGTTTTGCTTTGCAGGATGTAAGGATCGCCCATAGATTTCATTCCCAACACGCCAATTTCGTCTCGAACGAGAACGGGTAAAACTTCGCGTTCAAAACTTCTAAAATGAGCGTCCATAACATTTAAGGGCATTTGTACCGCATCAAAACGGAAATTATTTTGGTCGGCAATTTCTAACATTCTCAGGTGAACCAAAGGATCTTTATGTCCTGTAAAACCGATATAACGAACCTTACCAGCTTCTTGAGCTTCTAACACCGCTTCCATCGAACCACCATTGGCAAAGATGCGATCGGGATCTTCGATACGAATAATTTCGTGATGTTGTAATAAATCGATGCGATCGGTTCGTAAGCGTTGAAGGGACTGCTCTATTTGTTCGGCAGCAGATTTTTTAGTTCGACCATCAATTTTAGTCATCAGCAATGCGCGATCGCGATAACCATTTTGGAGAGCTTTACCCATTCTTAATTCGCTACTTCCATCGTGATAATCCCAACTATTATCCATAAAGTTAATTCCGCGATCGATCGCTGTGCGAATAAGCTCAATTGCAAGTTGTTCGTCTTTAACTCTTCCAATATGATGACCGCCCAAACCAACTACGGATACTTTTTCCCCAGTACGCCCTAATTGTCGATAAAGCATTTCTCCTTCTTTTACTTCATCTGGTGTTTGCGCCAATACAGGTTTGATTAGCCGATCTGAAGCTGCCAAACCCGCAGCAACTAAACCCGATGCAGAAGCTAATTTAAATATATCTCGTCTACTGATATTCATAATTTCTTTTTCAAAGTGCGAACTCTTTAAATTAGTAATCGCAACATTTTTCAACTTGAACTTTACTCCTGCATTCACTTTACTTATTTAGTTATCGACCGAGCAATTAGTCTAAAGATATAGCTGGACTCATTATTGACATTACTCCTGGCAAATCTTCAACTCTTCAACTTCTAAAACTTTCTGCTCCATAGAACATAAATCATCCAACACCACATCGACATCTTTAAACTTGTAATATTCTGTCAGTTTGCCGATGTGATATAGCATTCGAAGCAAAGGTTAAGACAGCTAACATTTGTCTCTCGCAAAGACGCAAAGGCGTAGAGGATTTTTATCAATGTCCTAATCTATAGTTCGATTGCTATAGTTGAACTCTTTGTAGCGATGTTTAAAATATAGGGTAGAGTCGAGGGGAGCTATTATGCTCCGCCCCTCTCTGTTGGATCTGTACGTGCGTCTTTCGACGCATACAGCTCCCGAATATCTTTAGCCTTTCCGACTTTTGCTCATGTGAACATAATGGTGACAGCTTCTATGAATGGCAAGAAGATTCTTATCATCCCAGTTGTCGTGATTGCCATCAGTGTGATGTAATTCTACTTTTTCTTCGTTAAGAAATTTCAATCCACAATGTCCGCATGAATGATTTTGTTTTCTAAGTGTCTTTGCCGTTGCCCCGTCGTAATATTTACTGTTTCTCTTTGACCAATAGTTTATATCACCGTCAAAGGGGGATTTCTCTCCTTTAACGTTGACGAACCTATTCTCTGAGAAACTGATTCTAGGAAATGCGATTTTTACCATCTTTACTGCTTTGTAACGGTCTATAGATTTTTGTTTTAAGAACACTTTGAATGTCCTGTGGGCTAATCCCCATAGACTAAATCTTGAGCCGTCCATCTTGCAGTGTTTATGATAATTACGCCATCCCCTTACAACGGGAGCTAGCTTAGATACTTTTGTTTCCGCACCATAATTAGAGTTGTTGACGATAGATTTGACTTTTGTTCGGAAAGCCTTGAAGTTATCCGTTGATGGGATACTTTTAAATTTCCCGTTATTTTTCTGGACGTAGAATTTCCACCCCAGAAAGTCAAATCCATCTGTCGAAGCTGTAACCTTGGTCTTCCTCTGGCTTACTTCCATTCCTCTATTAGCAAGAAATTCTTCAACTTTGGCTAGTATCTTTTCTGCACTATCTTCTGGTTTAAGTATGAAAACCATGTCGTCCGCATATCTTATACATTTGGAAACGTTATTACCGTTTAACCTATATTCCCCTATCCGTTCTATCCCGTTGAGGGCGATGTTTGCCAAAAGTGGCGAACAAACTCCACCTTGAGGAGTTCCTTGATTTGGGAATTGTGGGTTAACTCCACTTTTGAGACATCGGCGTATTCCGCCTATAATGAACTCAGGAGCAATAACCCTGTTTAAGATAGCCTTATGGCTAATGCGGTCGAAGCATTTAGCGATATCTATTTCTAGAACTCGCTTGTTAATTCCATTTGATGAGCTTCTGAGGTTTGTTTGTAAGACTTTTTGGGCATCGTGACACCCTCTCCCTGGTCTAAACCCGTAGCTTTTTGCGTGGAAAGTTGCCTCGTGTGCTGGTTCTAGTGCGTATTTCAGAAGACACTGATACGCTCTATCAGCTATTGTTGGTACTTTAAGTATCCTCTTACTACCGTCCTTTTTAGGAATTGGTATTTCGCGGAGTCCCTGGTGTTCCCAAGTTTTGTAGTCTTTTCTTAGCGTTTCCTCTAAGTCAAACCTTTCCTTGAATGACAATGATTTCTTGCCATCAACTCCAGCCGTTTTCTTTCCAGTGTTTGACTGGGTTACTTGCCTGATTGCTAGCATTCTTGCTGCACGAGATGATAGAACTAGCTTCTGTAGACTTTTAGCCTTAGCTTTGTCTCCTTCTCTAATTGCTTTAAATATTCTATTTTGTAGGCGGAATAAAGTTTTCTGGAATTGCTTCCAGTCTGCTCCTTCCCAATTATCGCTATAACTTAAGGCGGCTTTTTTGTAAGAGTACTCTTACAAAAAACGCGCCGTGCGTTATGCGTCATAATCATTGTCCTCCATAATTGAACATCTTTCTGATATCCTTGACCCAATTACGGGTCATCCTACACATCACGCTTGGTTTTCCGCTGCTCGTCTAGCCTATTCAGGTTTTCGACCCCTGAAACCAAGAATCAGAGTTTCTTTTCGTTCCGATAGTTAGATTGTTTTGATGTTTTAGGGCGGTTCACTCTGCCTGCATACCTTCTCAGAGAAACAGCTATCGTAGAATTATGCTGTGAGAATAATCGGTAGCGAAGTCCACATTGGTTTTCAGATTGTGGCTTGGTAATAAGACATTTTTCTAGAACCTATTTACCCAATGACATCTCCCTATTAACGCCAGTGTGCCTATCTGATTCGGCTCTGATTGCGTCCTGTCCCCAGCTTCGACCTCCCGAATTCCGAGTCGGGTCATCGTGGGCAGGTAAGGAGTCATCTATCTCCTAGATGGAGGGACTTTCACCCTCATCCAACATACCAGTTCAGAGTACATACGGTTTTCTCTCCGTCATCCCCTGGATAGTTCTACCTCCCTAGTTTCTAAGGCATCGCACTATCAACGACTCGCACTAATACTTTACCTCTATGCTGCCACGTTCCTAGTACGTTAGTATCGATCTTGTGCGACTCGTTTCAGCAAAACTACATTTTGTAGGAACGGTGAGGATATTATCTAGAACCGCGGAATGCGGTGACGGAAGCTCCCGCCTTCTCAAGGCGGGAGACTCGTCACCTAGAAAATATAATAACTCTAAATTCATGTAGGTTAAATTCCTACCATCGAATGAGACGATTGAATCCATCTCCTACGTGCTGCTAGGTAACATCATAGTGGTGCGAAGCTAGGAGAAAAGCGGATAGCTGATAGCCGAAATTGGTAACTCTGCAAGGGAAGTTGTTTACGTTCAACACGGGTAAAGCAGTTTAACTAAGAAAATTATTCTTGGGTGTCTTACGCTTAACTAACAAGTTAAGTCTAACCATTTGTTTTAATTTCGTAATATAAAAATAGTGGAATGGCTTATACACTATGACCAAAAGGTTACAGAGGTAAAGAAATTTTTGTAGCACCAAAAAATTAAAAGATATCGCTTTTATCAGAGTGGATAATTTCTCATCACAATACCTCTCGGAGTATAATTTGGGGACTAAGAACAACGTGAAATGAATTTAGGGAATGAGATAACCCCATATTTCTATCAAGACTTTATTTTGATAAACCAGATGTGAAGCGTATGAAATATGGGAGTAGGATGCTGTAAAAAGCAAGCTTAACTCGAAATTAACGAGTAATGCCCGACAGGGATGGATGTAATGTCCGAGATATGCAGACGTACAGCCCTGAGTCTTAATAAGGAAATAAGTACTTCTAAATGTCTAAAACAGATCATTTGACACAACTGGGTAACAGGTAAAATCCTTAATGTATAAATTTAAGAATTCAAAGGTTACGGATTATCCTCTTATAAAACCTTTCGGTTATCAGCTTGCAAAATGTCAAAAATTACTGTGGTTTACAGAAGGAAAACAAAGTACTGAAAAGCCAGGAGTAGCCGTGTGCGATGAAAGTCGCAAGCACGGTTTTGAATGGAAGTGTCGAGGAGAGATCCTCGGCTCGACCCCTAACAGCATTATTCTGTTAGGGGTCTCTTTCTATTTCGCTCATGCGATGGCTGATGTCTCTACTTGTCACACCGATCTTATGCAGTGTTTTATCATCTACTTGTACTTCAAGAAAATAGAGAGTAAATTTGAGTATACGCTGTAGCTGCAATTGATAAATCTTTAAATCGGCTAGCTTCTCTTCTAATACCTCTCCACCGATTGCCTTCGGCAATCCGACAATCGAAGATTGGCAGGCTCTGGAGAGCCTCGCCAACGCGAAGCGTTGTCGGCACGCTCTTTACTCGTGCGCTCCAGCGTCTGCTTTAGGCATTTTGACCGAGTTGGTCAGGCGATCGAGTTCTTTATATATCATCGGTTCTTGTACGGCATTAAACCTTGACAAAGATAGCCCACCAACGGGAATCTTACCTAAGTCGGTAAAATAATATCCTTAATATCCTTGTGGTGTCCAGTTAAATAACTTTTTCATTTCCAGTTCAAAGGGAACGGTAATGATGGCATAGTCTGTGTTGCCATATTCTCGCTACAGGTCTTTTAGCAGTTGAAAATGTTTACCCGACAGGTGAAGATGAAAGTTATCGTATAAGGGTAAAGATGGAAGTTTGCCTTTTCTAACTCTAAGACAGGTTTCTCCCGTGTGAGCGAAGTGATGTTGTTTAATTCTACCTTTCTTGGCTGTTAAATTGCGATCGCAATTTAACAGCCAAGATTAGTTTGACCAGAAGCGACTTGGGAGATGGTGATTAATTCTCGTTCGGGATTAATTCCGTATTTTAGCTGCCACATTAATTAAGAACAAAATTACTAAACAGATATATAGTAATTCTGAACTGTAATTCTGAACTAATAAATCTCAATTAGGTGATCCAACCAGAAGTATCTGTCCCTTGGAAGATCCCAGGCAATCGCTCTATTTTAAATCTGACCAAACGGTTTACCGTATTTGCTCCAATTCTCTTTGTTAAACGGTGACTGCCACCTAAGAATTAATTCTCGCTCTAACTTCAATCGAGCAGTTCTATTCTCTGGTGTATCGTACCAAAACGCGCTACATATGCGGAGCGGTATCCTTTAGGACAACTTCACTTCTAGATCATACTTACGATGCAGTTCGACATAGTTCATGGCATAGTCTTTACAGTCATGCGTACCGTTCCACCTAGCTTTAGCCGTCTGCGGTAACATTAGTGTTTTGGATTTTTACTGGTAGAGGAATGACTCTTTGGAATTTACCGTAACGGAATTCAGTCCTAAAGGACGACGCGAAGCTAGTCCCACGCTGGATAGCTTCGCAAATGCCGTAGCATACCGCTCCGCATAAGCGAGTTCTACCATCTTCTTCATTCACCAACTCGCGATCGCTTTTAAGTGTACCAATTGAACTCTAGTCTTTATTCAGCATGAATGAATAAATAGGCGTTGAGCCGAGATACGTGTAAAATCGTGCCACATCTCCCTCTAACCTTTGCCCTTAATGAGTTTCAGGCTCTATAGGAATAAGCATCGCCGTCTCCAATGGTTGAGGCAGATTATCAAAATCAACTACATAATCCCCATAACGCTTAAGATGCCCCGTCAGATAAGGACTCAAAGTAGCTAAAGTTCGAGGTTTGATAACGTATCCCTCAGCACTCAAAGAACGAATAATCGAAGAAATATCAAAAGCATTCTGCAAAATAATCGAATTAGCAACCAAATCCAAATACTTAAGTCGTTTCTTGATGCAGTCGCTTCAACGGAGGGAACCTCCGCAACGCGCTGCATCGCTTTTCCTGTTCTAAGGGGTCATTGTCAGTAATCAATCCATCTTTGCCAAAGAACAGCCATTTAGAAAAACCGTTGTAAGATTCAACGATATTGGTGCAGGCAGTAATTTGTCTCCTCAAACCCATGTCGGAAATATATTGCAGTAGAAACATAGTTCTGACTACTCTGCCTAATTCTCGGAAAGCTTGATATAGTCGATTCTTACGACTGTATGTTCCCAACTTTCTCAAGATAGTTGAGGGCATTAATTTTCCTGCTCTAATAGACAGCACTACCCGCATTAAATCTTGCCAGTGGGTTTTAATTAACTCCCAATTAATCACATCTCTAAATAGAGGCTCAAGATATTGGTATTTATCGTCAGCACTGGCACGATAAAAGTTACAGTCTTTCCAGTTACGAATTCTCGGCATTAACTTGATACCCAGCAAGTGAGCTAAAGCAAATACAGGAGATGACTGACCTTGAGTATCCGCATGGAGAGTATCGGGCTGAATATCAGAGGTGTTTTTCAGCAGTCCATCTAAGATATAGACTGCCTCCCAGACACCACAGGTGATGAAGTGAGTAAATAAAGCAATATAATTGTCGGCTACATGGTGATAGGCAATGCCACCATAGCCTCCGTACCTGATGTGATACTCCGCCACTAAATTATTCTCGTAGATGTTGAACTTAGTCCCATCGGCTGCTGCCCTTTTCCCCGTACCCCAGATTTTTGGTAAGTTAAAGCGATTGTAACTGTTGATAATATCTCGAATTGCTGCTTCTAATTTCTTGGCACTGACATGACGGCGGTTGGTATAGGAAAGAGCGTGAGAACTTATTTTCCTTCTCGCATGACGCGCCATTTGGTTAGCCCCCAGATTACAGCCATAAGCAAAAGCAGTTAGGATATAGCGTTCCTGGGGTTTATCTATTTTTGGCTCTAAGCCAGAAAGCATTCCAAAGTGTCTCGTCCAGTTCAACCAATGCTCTACATTGCAGAGAATATCTAAGATACTGCGTTCTGGCATTCGTTGTAGAATCGCTTCTTGATGAAGTTGTTCATGGGGGAAACCCCCAAGACCACACTTCATCGCTTTTTCTAATGCAGCAGCGTCTGTTGATGGTGTTTTTGCCTGAACCTTTTTGAGAACGGGTTCTCCATCTTTATTGATACTAATAAAATCTCCTTGTTGGCAAAGTCGGTCTATCGAATGGCTCAATTCGCTTAATTGGGTCTTTAAAGATGCGACGAACTCTTCAGCTTCAGTCGGAAAATCTAATTCCTCACAGTAGGATTGAAGGGATTTTTGGCATTGCTCCCAAGATAATAGCTGTTCGCGATAGTCAGCAAAACTTTCCGAACCCTCAACACAGATATTTCCTATCTTTAATTCCGTCGCCAGATGGGAAAAGATACAGATTTCAAAGAGACGGCGTAGATACATGGGATTGTTTCTCTTCTGGGTTTTAATCAATTTACGCCAGGCTTCTGAGACAAAATCTAACTCCACTGTTGGAGGCAGCCACTTTCCTCTTCGATGTTCGTTATCCAGTAAGAACGTAACTGCGTCTATTACCGATTGGTCTTGAGTGGTGGAACGTAGCTCTAAGCCTTGAATCAGCTTGAATAGAGAGGCACGGTAATTAGAGTAATACTGCCATAATAATGGAAGATAAGTATGTAGGTAGAATAATTTATCGAACCTAAAAAGCTAATCTTTGTCCTACACCCTATACCCTGTCCCCTATACCCTGCCCTCACTATTTTATAGTTAATTACACCCACCTACTTAATTGTTATCGTTATAAGCAGTAACCTCTGACCAAGAAGTGCGTATCTTCTCACTTCCACCATGAGTTTGAATTAAAGACTTTACCTGACGACCCAGAATTGTCTCATTGATGGCAACATCATTAGCATCGAGTACTTCTTTTAGCACTCCTAATAAAGCTTCAGTAGTAGCTCGCTGTTCTTCTCGTATTTGCTCTAACCTTTCCTTCCCTCGATTGTGAATAGTAGCCAACCGCTTGAGAAACATGGATACTAAGTTATCTCTGGCTTTGACTTGAGACTGATAAATTAGAGACAGCAGTAGTGTTCTCCGTTTGGGTAGGAGAATATCTTGAAATTCGGCTGCATCTAAGGTTCTGGCATAGGCAGCAAAATGTTTGATTTTAGTAGTGGCTATAGTTGAAAATAGCCTTTGAGCATCGCCAAAAGACATCAAACGCTCGAATTTTGCCAATAATTTCTTAATTTGAGTTAATGTAGCTTTTTTCGGCAGTTGTTTGACTTCATTGAGAGTTACTGAATCAGAGTCTGGGTCATCGATTAATAAACTATCCAAGTATGAAATCTCAGTCACCGAAAGGGAACGGGCTACTTTTCTAAACAGGCGATTATTAATGACCGCCCGAATATGGAGTATCAAACGGTCTAATGTGCTGAAGGCTGGTAACTCGTAGCGTTCTTTAACCAGTTCTTCGATAGCCACATTAACCAAATCCGCAGGATGATCGCGCACTGTAGCTGCAACTCCCACTGCCTTGGCGATAATTTTCTGTCCCTGCTTGTTGTAAGTAGAAATTTTCAAATACTGCCGAATTGCCTCTCTGTAGCGACGGCGGGAACGTTCGGGAGTGATTGCACTAGCTTTATCACCCAAGTTCAAACAGCTACGGATATGGTCGATAATGGAATGAGGAATAAACTCGAATTGACAGAAGTAGCCCAAACGCTGAAAGGTTTTGAGCATTACCAAGAAGCTAAACTGTCCGTCGTAACGGCGAGTCTTGGATGTAGCTAATTTAATTTCAGCTTCGCTGGGGGTGTAAAGTTCGATTAATTCTTTATTACTGGGGTTTGGTTTAAAACGAGGGTAAGCAGTACGCTCTACTGATGTAATTTCTCATCACCTCCATTGAATCGGGTTTTCGTCGTGTCTTATAAATCCTATTAGCAGACATGAAACTGCCATAATCTTACCGTTTATGTCTGCTAATGTTGTGATTAACCTGCAAGCAGCGCACGATGAATAACGCGAGGCGACCTCGCGTTTTCATGCGCTCAATTCTTAATGTCTGCTAAGGTTTTTTCTCGATAACATAGACGAATCGACTCAAGATTTCGGAGCTATGAAGTTTGGTACTAACCTATCCTTATCTCCATCAGGTCGTCAGGAATTAGCCGACTATGAATTTTTTCTGCTCGAACAGAGAGATATTAGTCCTGCAACCATTCGTAATTATTTATCGGATTTACGTTCTTTTATCGTTTGGTATGAAACTAAAAGTTTTAATTCGGCAAAAGTCGGATTTGATTTAACCAAGATTACAACTCCTACTTTGACTCGCTATCGTAGCTATCTTCAATCTCAGCTAAAGTTAGCTCCTGCCTCGATTAATCGCTATTTAGTAACTCTTAAATCTTATTTTGCCCTCGCTGTGGAGGGGCATAAAATTACTACCAACCCTGCAAAAGTAATTAAATTAATTCCTCTGATTAAGTCTCCACCACGTCAAATTAATGATGGGGAAGAATCGGCGATAGTTTCGGCTGTTACCAATTATGGTTCGATTCGCGACCGCACGATAATTATTTTGATGTTTCATACAGGCTTGAGAGCAGCAGAAGTTTGTCAGCTACGACGCGAACATATTCATTTGAGAAAACGCAGTGGCTATCTACAGGTCTATGGCAAATGAAATAAGTATCGAGAAAGGACTTGTCCGCATCTAGTTCCTCTTAATGTCACAGTCCGAAAAGCGCTATTGGAGTATCTGACTACGGTAGAGAGTGATTAGCTGTTTATTTCTCGAAAAACTAAATCTGCCATAACTACTCGTGCTTTGGGGTATTTAGTCGGTAAGTATGCCCGAATTGCTGGAGTTGAAGATGTTAGTCCTCACGATCTACGTCATCGCTTTGGCTATCGAATGGCGGAGACTGTACCTTTGCATCGTCTAGCTCAAATTATGGGACACGATTCTCTGGATACGACAATGGTTTACGTTCGCGGGACTAGTGAAGACCTACAAAGGGATGTGGAGCAATCGCGTGGAGCGATTCGCCATCGCGAAGCGATGTCGGCAGCCTCCAGGCTGCGCTTGGCAGTGAAGTCTGAAAGACAACAATCTATGTAATAGTCAGACCACCATCTACAGGCAAAACCACTCCAGTAATGTAAGAGTTCATTATTAAACTCAATATTGCATTGCCTGAGCTAATTCTTCTGCCTGCCCAATGTGTTCTACAGGAAGTGATTCTTCTGCCCATTTAACTAATTTGGCTCGTTCAGAATCATTTTGGTTGCTCCATACACCTGTGTCTACAACTCCAGGGGCAATGACATTGACTCTAATTGGTGCGAGTTCGGCAGCAAGAGTTCGTCCAAAGACAGCAACTGCACCGCTAGCTGCTGACATTACCGAAACGCCTCCTGTTTGCGAAGGTTTGAAAATAGATACGCTTGAAGTCAAAGTAATTGAACCATCTTGAGTAATATTTTTTACTGCTGCTCTGGCTGCGAAAAATGTTCCCCAAAATTTTTCCATACCCCGTTGAGCGGTTTCTGTATCCATATTTGCTAGAGAGGAACGTAGAGAATTTTCGTCAGCTACGGCTGTCACAACTAAATGATCGAAACTACCGACTTGCTCGAACAATGTATTAACCGAATTTTCGTCTAATATGTTGGCAGAGATCGCTTCAACATTTCCTTCAATAGACTTTGCTATGCGATTTAATTTGTCTTGAGATCTACTCGATATCACTACTGAAGCATTTAGTTCTGCTACCATTTTGGCAACAGCAAGACCTATCCCAGAACTCGCACCGATAATTACTACTTTCTTACCTGATAGAGAGTTAGACATAATATTCTCTTTTGAGCTAAACAATTTATTTCAAAACTGAAGGTTTTCTTCCACCAAGCCGTTGTTCTTCTGCTTGAGGTAAAACATGAAAGGAGGGTACTACCAAACCCATTTGCTGATGAATGACTAAAAATCTTTCTAGATCTGCTAGTCCTTCAATCAAACGAACATTACGCAGAGTGCCAGAATCTATAGGATTAAATCCAATATCTTGAGCTAGCTGCATTACGATCTTTTTTGCTTCTGAATCGTTACCTGCCACAAGTACAGACACGTTATAGTCTTTCAAAGGTTCGGGCGCAAGTTCAAAAACTTCCTGGGGAATAGTATTAAATGCTTTAATTACAAGAGCATTAGGAACTTCTTCTGATAATTGTTCGGCTAAAGATTTCGTAATTGGTAAATAATTAAAGTCATCGGGAATTTCAAAGTTGTTTAAATCGATAATGATTTTGTCAGTCAATATTTCGATTGAAGTAAAAACTTCAGAGGGACTAATACCTCGCGTCGTGTAAAGCAAAACATCTCCAAAAGTTGCCGCCTCATCGTTTGTTCCACCCTGCGTTCCATGTTTGGCAAAATTTGCTGTGGCGAGTCCTTTTTCGGCAGTGCGAGAACCAAAGAATTCCCAATGAGCGTCCCATATTTCCACTGCCGATAATACTAATTTTCATTTTGAACCTCTTATAAATAATGAGTCTAGGGGTTAAAACAGACAGGTCTGTATTGTTTGCTTTTTAATTATAAACAGACAGGTCTGTATCTTGTCAAGATATACTAGTAAAAACAGGAAAAAACTATGGCGAGAACAAAAACTAATGCGCGGGAGAAAATATTGTCTGTTGCTGACAAGCTATTTTATCAGCAGGGAATTCGTGCCGTAGGTGTAGATACAATCATTGCTAAATCCAAAGTAGCAAAAACTACTCTTTACAAATATTTTCCATCTAAGGATGATTTGGTCGTTGCATATTTAGAAAGTCGCAATCAATTATTTTGGGAATTGTTGGAAGAAAGATTGAAACAGTATTCTAATGATCCTAAAAGGCAATTATTGGAAGTCTTTGTTTGGATTGATACTTTGCTTGATTGTGACGATAGCTATGGTTGTCCATTTTTGATTGTGGCTTCTGAATTTCCCGAACTTGATTATCCAGGGCATCAAGTAGCAATTAACCACAAATTAAGAATACAGTCTCGCATAAAAGAACTAATTGAGTTGACGAAAATTAAAGAAGCAGAAGAACTAAGCGCAGCATTATTAATGCTAATTGATGGAGCATTTGCCGAGCGCAGGCTTTTCGGGCGCGATCAAAATAGAATGAGTCTAGAAAAAGCTTCAAAAATGATGATCGATTCTTATTTAAACGCAGATCACATTCAAAACCCCGAACCATAGATAACAAATGGAGACTGTGTAGTTAATTTTGATAATTCGCCTTAACCGTTAGAAACAGCGATGGCAATCTCTATAGAATTTGAAACGTAATAATAGTAGGGGTTTAAGGGAGATGTGGCATGATTTTACACGTATCTCGGCTCAACGCCAAATAGATCCTCTCATTTTTTGGGGTTGGTTTGCTAACTTTATTAAATGCCGACCAGCGGTCGGTGCTGTTTTATGTGGCATTTTATAGTTCAAGTGTTACACGATTCTAAGAACAGGATTTCATTAAATAGCAATAATTAATCCAGCCTTACCTGCTTTGGTTCTGGGAAAAGCTGATGCTGTATTAACTCAAACCGAGGTAGTAGAAAAAACTGTTTTAGTGAATGCTCGAGGTAGAGCGATCGCGCATTATTATTATAACTAGCGATCGCCCTTAAACTTAATTTTAGCTAAAAGGAGCGTAAAGCCCTGTGGTTTTAACCCAGGGATATTTTTCTGCTGCTTGGCTGGTGTCGATCGAAAGAATTTATTTGATTTTGATTAAATGTAGTTCTTGCTTTTTGCCAGTGCGATTAGCAAACCATTGATAATTGCCAGCATAATATGTTCGTATTTAATATCCTCACTGCTGTAAATCGTAGCAGTCGGATGACTGCTCAAAAGTTCTAATTCTTGAGCATGAATTTCTTTATTTCTACGTTTGAGTTTGTCAATCTCCCGTTTATTTTTTAGCACGAACCAAAACTCAATGCTAACCAAGCAAGAAGTATTTTTAAATAATTTGAACCTTGCAGATTCCTTAAATTCCCAACTAGGAATATTTGCTTCCAACTCTAGATGTCCAAACGGATCGGGCAGGTTGCGTTTTATGTATGCCGAAGCAGTTTGGTAATTTTTGGCAGTTTTGATGTGTCGGACACTTTCATCGATCCAACTGCTGAGATCGAGAGGTCTTTTTTGCTGGAGAATAAGTTTACTTTTGGCTGAATTCAGTAGGAAATATCCACCTAGTTTGTTTACTTTAGACTTAGAGGCAACATAAAAATGACTAATATTGATTTTTGGCTCGATAGGGTTGTCGTTAAATCCTTGTCTCCAGGGAGTTAGAGCAATTAGTCCTCCTAGCGAATAGAGCAATAGTTCGGGTTCGCTTTGTCTGAATTTCAAGTTATTAACCATCTTTTCCAGCTTATTTGGCTCGATAAGGTTGTAATCAAGAAAACCAAATATTCCTTTGAAGGTGAGTATGTAGCTGCCGTGAATCAGTACATGATTAAACTGAGCCGATTTATCACCTTCGGTATGTCTGAGATCATCAATAATTGCCTCTGTCATTAGTGTTTCGGTTGCTGCAACTCTATAGAG
Organism: Waterburya sp.; assembly: GCA_965214815.1. Lineage (GTDB taxonomy): Bacteria > Cyanobacteriota > Cyanobacteriia > Cyanobacteriales > Xenococcaceae > Waterburya. Next base: position 2,432,540 of record CBDCCL010000002.1, on the reverse strand, counting down.
CCACGCCAAAACCTGATATCCAGCAGGTGAAAAAAGATAGCTAATCGCTTCATCAACCACCTGAAAATGAAGCTTCAATTCTAGTTTGTTGTTTAAGTATTCGACTTCGGGCAATCTCTTGTTGAGATTATCTAGCTTAGATACTCGATCGAGTATGGCTGTGGTTTTACTACGGAGTTCGTGTAATTGCGAACGCATTGAAGCGATCGCCTGTCTCAAGTAACTATTAGTAGTGGTTTTTTGTCCGCTTCTGTAATAGGTTCTAAACCATAATGAGTCGAATAATCCAGCATTCTTGGTTCTAGGATTTAGAGACAGAATTTGTTTTATTTTGGCTTGAAAATGTTTTAGCCGTTGGTTTTTGCTTTGGTAATGACTTTTTTCGCGCTCGCGATCGACCTGAGATTTTGATAAATTACCCCTAACTTGGCACTCTTTTTCTGCGGAGGTAAAATGAGCAAAATAGGGTTCGGTTTCGTATTCGCCTACCTCTATAACTCTACCAGTTTTAAGCTTTCTTTTAGTATTGCCTACGGTACGGGAGTTTACTAAAAATACTGGTTCGCTACAGCACTGACAAATTAACCCCAGGTGGTTATAGGAGGAATAGTTAGCATCCAGGGCGTTTACTGATAGTCCGCAGTATTTTAAACTTATAGCCGATCTCATTGAGTAGAAAAAGTAATTCTTCAGCCAACAATTCTAAGCCAACTTTTGAAAACTTTTCTTTGTTTGTATTTTGAACTAAAAAGTATTGCAGATTTGATTGAAATCAAGTGGGAAGAAGACGATATGGAGGGAGTACAAGTACGATCGATCTTGAATCTTAATATTTGTGTTTATTCACAAGCTTTACCACAGTACAAAATCCTACCTCAATCAGACCGAATGGTACTACCGATTAACCAGTATTGAGAATCAAGGTAGTTCATTCTGGGTGGCATAAAATGAAATCTGTGACTTTGATATGAGCCACAACGTCTGCACATCTGAAATCTTTTAAATCACAGAAGAAGCGATCACCTGTTAGTAAATTAACAGGTGATCGCCTAACTCGGAATGAGCATGATGAATGGCGCATAGTAAGTGAAATAGTTCAGAAACTTGAACTACTGCCACTATCTGCATTAGAAATATGAGAAAGAGATGAATTAGAAAACACGATACAACAAGCATTCTATGTTGCAGGTCAGAGCTTAAAGATTTTAAGAGATCGAAAACTATATCGTGAGACTCATGCTACTTTTGAAGCTTATGTTCGCGATCGCTTTGGATACGATAAAAGGAAAGCTTATTATTTAATTGATGCTTTTAAGATCGTAGAAAATCTAAAATGTGAACGTTGTGGTGTACATAACAAATTGTTCACATTTTGCCAACGAACAAAAGGCAATGTCGTGAGGTAGCCAAACTACCATCATCTCAGCAATCTAATGCCTGGACAACTGCCGTACAACGAGCTGGTGGAAATAAAGTACCGCCAGCTAGAATAATCAAACAAGTAGTTAATGAAATCAAAGGTGAACCCGAATTGACATCCTCCCACCGCTAAATCAGATTATAGCGGGGGATTCCTAAGACTCACGACTTAGGTTTCTGTTTCCTTCCCTTACGGGTTTTGCTCGACTGCCCTTTAGAACTATGTCTATCAGGTCTTATGTCCTATCCACAGACAATCACTGCGAGTCCCGCAGCAAGTATAATTAAAGTCAGTGAAAGGGTCGCCCCTTCCACTGCTCTACAAAACGGGACGTGACACTTTCGCGTCATACCGCTCCTCAGTAAAACGGCTGTTGTCATCAGCACACCACTAACATATCGTTTTCCCACCTCCAATTAGGTGGTAATTTTTCGGGCTTGAATGGTATATCCAAGCTACCGTCTATGCTAGTTTTCTTATCGTGACAATGCCGATGAAGTAGTTGCCAATTTTTATACTCATCCTTACCTCCTTTGGATCTAGGGATGATGTGGTCTAATTCAATGATATCTCCATCTCTTAAATATAGTTCGCACCAATTACATTTACCCTTTTGCTTCTTAAGCAAAAATGCTGTTCGCGTTGGCATCTCAGGGTGTTTACCCTGTCGGGTACTCCAATATACTAGGTTGCCGTCGTATGGACTAGCATCGCCCTTAACTTTCACAAAACGATAAATTTTTGTATCATAATGCGAGATTAGGTAAGTCGGAAAGGGGTTATCTCTCGTTCTCGTTGCGAATACCCAGTGTTTGCTACCGATGGTCATGAAATACTTTTTCACAACCCATTTCATTCCCTTGTTTCGGTGGCGTTTTTTACCCCATTTAAATAACTTGTATTTAGTTATGTAAGTTAACCGCTCAAACACTTTTTGGCTTACAACCGTAGCGTAGTAATTGCACCATCCTTTTATAATAGGATTGAGTCTTGAAATTAGGGTAATTTGTGATTGCCCTTTATTCTTGTCAATTACTTCTGCTAATTTTCTGTAGTGTCTTTTCTGTGCTTCCTTACTTGGAGTTATAATGGTTTTGAAACCTAGTAATCCTTTCCTGCTTTTACCACAGGTGTATTTCCCAATTTTGTATTGCTTAACATTAAATCCGAGAAAATAAAAACCTGCTTTTTCCTTTTTATAATTATTAAGCGTATGAAAGATTCTGGTCTTACTAGGTTTTAGTTCTAATCCCATGTCATTTAACCACAGAGTTATTACCTCAATACATCTGTTTAAGATGTTGATGTCTTCGTGGAAGATTACGAAGTTATCAGCGTATCGAATTATGTTAACTGACTTTCTTTTGTCTCTTTTACTCAGTTGAGTTCCATCGACGCGCTTCATATCGAAGTTGTCAGCTAATTCCTTAATTACGTTTTCCATTCCATGAAGTGCGATATTAGCCAATAAGGGGCTAATCGTGCCACCTTGCGGTGTTCCACGGTCAGTAGGTTTTAACTCAAGTCCATCCATTACACCCGCCTTTAACCAAGCGCGAATTTGTCTCCGAAGGGTAGGATAGGTATTCAGTTTTTTGAGTAGTTTTTTGTGGTTGATGCAATCAAAACATTTAGAAATGTCCGCATCATATACGAACTTTGATTTAAGCCTTATAGAACTAATTTGACATCACCACGACGTGACGCTTTGAAAATCTTCTTTTGCAACTTGTAAACATTCCTTTCTAACTTACGCCAGGGAATGTCTAACCATTCATACATCGTTTTTAAACGTGTCCATAACTTTTGCATTGCTACTTGTAGCTTTTCAATCCGTATTACCGTGAGTCCGTCAGCGTATCTTTACCGTTACGGTATAGCATTGGCTTCTGACTCAATCTTTTCTAACTATTACCTACAAAGAATTGTAGAGTTTTCGTCTTAGCTGACTACTAATCGATATTCGACCATTCGACAAGAGTAAACGGTTAGATTACTTCGTTCCTCATATTCATCGTTTTAATCTCCTTAGAATGAACCATTCCACCGAGTTTTAGGGTTGTACTGATAGATAGAAAAAAACTCTTCTATCACCCTGATGTCATATAAATATGACCTTATGACCTTTTGGTTCTCCCAGTGTGTCAACCTATTTTCACTGGTTCGCTGTAACGGCAGTTTTTAAAACAGTCCTTTGCTTTCGCTATTCATAGAGACTTTACTTACGGGATTTGGTATTAGGTTTACCTCTTCTTTCCGCTTTTATTCCCGCTTCAGGTGTTGATGGCTAGTCGCGAACCTGGGGAATATGTTTTTAACCCAGTACTGGGGCAGTAAGACTTGTGATTTCTAGGTTACTTTCACTCACTTACATGAATATGAAGTTATCATCTGTTAAGGATTACTAAGTGCGAACTCAACCCCAGGGGTTACTTAACAGAAGCTAGGAATTTTCCCTATTTCTAGGTTTCTCCTAAACGAATCGCACTTTTTCCCAGCATTTATGTCTCTATCGATGCCTTTGGTATCGCAGTTAGGGCAATCCCAACTACGAACATTCAATGGCAACTTATCCATCACAAAATTGCAATGGCTACATCGTTTACTGCTAAAAAAGAATCGGTCAATTTTGACCAATTGTCGCCCGTACCATTCACATTTATATTCAAGCTGGCGAAACAATCGCTGGAGCGATTCGCCGTTGCGAAGCAACGTCGGCGCACTCCAGTGCGCGCCCCAAGCAGCATCGGAGATAGACCGAGCAAGCTTGTGGTTCTTGACCATGTTTCTAAGTGCCAAATTTTCAATAGCAATCACGCTATTGTCTTGAACCAAGCACGTAGTCAGCTTGTGCAGAAAATCGATACGAGCATCTTTGATTTTGGCGTGTATTTTAGCTACTTTAAGTCTTCCTTTATATCGATTGTTAGAGCCTTTGGTTTTCCGACTCAACAACTTCTGCGCGACTTTGAGCTTTTGATACAACTTATTAAAATGCTTTGGATTGGCTATCTTGTCTCCATCACTGGTAGTCAGCAAACTAGAAGTCTGTTTGTAATCAATCCTTTCTTGCCGTTAGTACCAGCCTTCAGTCTTAGCAGTAAGAGCCTTGTTGTAAACGAGCCTGACACAACCCATTGTCCGTCGCAAGAGACTCTCTTGCTCGGCATTCGGGTAAAAACGGTAAAATGTAAAAAACTTAATTGGAGGCGTACATTCCTCCTACCGCCAACATTCGTATGGCGGGGGTCTCCTGTGCGAAAACAGATGAAACCAGAACCCAAGAAAGATAGCATCGTTCGTGTACCAGGAATCGGCATCGAATATGTCGCTCACTTGAATGAAGAAACCTATTGGATGGTGAATCCAGAAGAAGAAAAACTATGGTTTTTAAAATAGACGCGGTTTAATTGACTCGCTCTCTTATAATTTAATTGTTACGAGAGTTTACGGAAGTAGTAAATATAAATACAGGTAGGTTAGTAAATGCTTTTTTTGGGGTTACAATTTTGGCAGTTTTTTTTGGCATAAGTAACAGTTTATTGCTTGCCGAGTATGAGCCACAAATTATTATTTTTTCTGACCGTGGATGCGAAATTCTGCTTAAAAGTTCACCGAATTCTTACCTAAAAAGTTTAGACAATGGTTGTTTTATTGAAGCGGTTATTACGAATCACAGTAAAGATTATTACGCGATTGACATTAAGGGCAAAAAAACTTTAATTCGCAAAGACTTGGTAAAAAGCAGATAATTTCACTCTCAGTATAGAAAAATACTGGAAGACACAGTAATTTTCATTCGAGAAGAATTTACCTCGATCTATCGGACTGGTTAATATCAAAAAAACATTTTTCATTCAAAAACAATCATGACTACCAACAATAATATTGATTTCAGTTTCGGTGGCGAATTTGCCTGCGATCGCCAACTGTCCAGAATAGTATTCCAGGTTTCCAATGGTTTACTAGTATTAATTTAATTTAATTCTGCTGGGCAATTAAAACTGTTCGTAATGCCCACCAATTGCAAAAATGTAGATATACTCCTCGTCAAACTTATAGATTAGACGATCCTTTTGCGATAATCTCCTCGACCAGAATCCAGACAGATTATGTTTTAATTGTTCTGGTTTACCTAATCCCACAGACGGATCGCCCCGTAGCATTTGTTTAAGGATTTTACAGAAATTTTTGTGTAACTTGCGGTCTTTTGTTCTCAGTTCTTCGTATAGCTGCCAAGTTTTTCCCTCAAATACCAGCGATCTCATTTAATTCCTTAGCACTCGGTTTATATCCTAAATTTGCTTGATGGGTTACTTGAGACTCTGCTATTTGAGAAATTAAACTTTGATTTTGCAAAATATATAGGGTTTCTTGTTCTCTTTCCCAGTCCTCTGCGCTAATTACTACAAAATTTTCACCATTGCGACGAGTTACTTTTAATGGCTGATGTTCTTTAATTACAGTTTCCACAAAATGCTTTAATTTTTCCCGAAACTGATTAACACTAATGCTATTCATCTGATTATTTATTTTCGATTAATGTACGATATTACCGTACATCTTATCTTAATAATAAGGTTGTTTGATGGTTAATTTTTACGGCAAACCTTATTTTTGGACGGTGTGGTGGTGTAACTGTCGAACAACTTAAAACTTATGTCGAAAACCAATCAACTCATAAGAAATAATGATGTTACGCAGTTTTGTCTGTCGGACAAAATTAATCTCACCGCTAACCCTAACAGGTTTAACGGGGAAGTCCTCTTTTGTCATTTGAGATAGAAAGCAATTGCTGCCTCAAAATCGATGACAAGTTTACCCAAAATCTTCAAGATCTGGCTTCATCGCTAGGGTATCAATTTAATAAGCGGCTTAGCACTACAGCTTTGATTGAGGCGATCGCCATTGGAGAATTAGAAATAGTAAAATCGAATCCAAGATCGGATATACTCGATAAAATAATTCAAAAGATAAACAAAGAACAACCTTTCAGGCTTTCTTATTTAGATGCTGCGGGTAAAGCTTTTGTTTTTGATTGTACTTACGCCACTTTTTCTACATACGAAGCAAAAGAATATTTAGAAATAATGATGCAGTTTTGGACTACACCAATTAAGATATACATAATCATGTTTCTATTTTGATAGGGACTAGGTTGATAAAAGCGATCGCAATTCTTTCCAGGGAGCGCGATCGTCTTGCTTTTTCTCTTTAAACAGCAGATATCAAATACATTTATCTGTCTCAGGAATAAATTCAAACAGGTCAGCAGGCATTATTATTTGATTTATTCCTTTATCTTTGTAAAGTCTGATTAAACAGTTACAAAGATTGTCTAAGGTATCTCCATCAATTCGAGGCATTGTGTCTGCTGTCTTCATCCGAGAAACAGAAGTTTCATGGACATTTAAAGCTAATGCCAATTCTCGATTGGTAATTTTGGCTCTTGCCATTACTTCTCTAAGCCTCCATCGAAGCATTGGTTTCCTCAAAGTCAACACTTTCTAATTTCCTCTATTTGATGACTTTACGCCACTACTTCAGCACATAAAGTCTTAATTTTACTACTTGACGCTATATAGCGTGACGCGCTATAATATCAATAAAGAAAGAAAAAAAAGATTCTAACCAAGACAGTAGAAGTAGAGACTTGTGCTACTTGCCCATATTTCGATAATTTCTATGAACCTTCTGGAAGAGGATGGTGTAAACTCTTCGATAACCGAGCTAGGGAGCATCATGAAATTACAAACGACTACGAAGACTATCGCTGTTTGCCTTTTGTAGTAGTTTAACAGCCAAAAAAGAAACAACGATGCCAACGGACAACGCTTTGCGATCGCGCCACAGACTCGATCTAATATTACAAGAAGAACTCAAAGATTAAGCTGTGCTTCGCCAATCCAAGCACCATGAAAACCGTAGGGTACACGTTGAGGAATTAATACCCGTGCTACAGGTTCGGATGCGACATCTTGGGCATCAATCACTACCAACTCGGAAGTTTCTTCCTTACTATTGCGGACGAAAGTAATCAACCAGCCTTCATCTTCATCTTTACTATCTGGATGTGGTGCAAACACCGCTTCACCACCGTAACATCCCGATTCAAATTCATGGATTTGGGAGTTGTTAGCATTTAGATCGTACTTGATTACACCGTCAAATAAAGGCATAGAACCTTGTGCCATTCTGCCAACATAGCCGTAGCGGGTTTGTCTTCCCAAAAAGTTTTCATTAATACGCGGAAAATCTGAAGCTATCGAATCAATTTTGGTTTCGGAAACAGTTCCAGTATTAAGGTTAAAACGCCATTGATGCAATCTCGGTATACTGTCTTCTAGAGCAGATGTCGATTCAGACATCAATACGTTAGTAGAATTCATGCGACAAGCTATCAACACTACTTCATCTCCTTCTTCGTAAGCATTTAAAGTATGAAAAACATAGCAAGCAGGAGTTTCAAACCAACGAATGTTGCTGTTATCGCCGTGGCGGGTCACGATACCAAAACGGCTAGGTCTATTACTCTCAAACATTAACGGTGGTTTTCCCTTTTGCATCCTTTCTGGGCTAAAAGTTAGGGGTAAATCCATAAAAATAGTATAGTTCTCGGTAATCGCAAAATCGTGCATCATTACCGCTATTGGTAGCTCGATAGGTACAGTCCGCAATAGTTCTCCTTTCGATGAAACCACTCCGTATTGTAGGTAAGGTGGAGCAAAAGAGTAACCAAAAAACATCATTTCTCCTGTCATCGGGTCTATCTTAGGATGGGCAGTAAAAGAAGATGACAATTTACCATTATAGGTATACTCGCCAACGGTATCTAATGTTGGAAGATCTATTGCATAAGGCGCACCTCCCTCCCACGTTGCCAACATTTGTCCAGCGTGCCAGACTAAAGCCGTATTAGCCGTATTTTTAGTAGCTCCATAAGGATTGTCGATTTGTGGGGGTTCTAATAAACCACTCCAGATTGCTTTCCCTGCTTCATGTTCAATCTGCCATCCTTTTGTACGTACATAACGGTTTTGATATTCTGCTCGACCATTGTGAATCCGAACGCCGTGTAACATTCCATCGCCATCAAACCAGTGATACTGACCCAGAGGTGAGTATTGGGGGTTAGGTCCATTACGCAGGAACATCCCTGACAAATCAGGAGGTAATTCACCAATTACTTGTAGCGTCTGGGCGGTAATTTCTTGACGCACTGGTGCAAAATTACCATCAAGATATGGGTTGGCTTGTGTTGTTGGCATGATAACAATTAGACAATTAAAGTATTGTCTTTTATCTTAGCGATCGACGGCACGGAAGAAATTAAAGAGCGCGAATATTGCTAAAAAAAAGCTGATATACCAGAAACTAGATTGCAATTTGATTGATAATCATCGTATAAAATATGTAAAGAATAATTATCCATTTTATTTAATTCTGGATAAGTTATTCAAACAGGTTGGCGTAAGCGAATCGAAAGTGCGATCGCACTTTTCAATTTGTACCTTTTAATTATCGAGCCATCGCACTTTCGACAACCTGTAACAACGGTGTTTTCACAAAACAGGTAATCGCATATATTAATAATTAACATATGACGTAATTTAAATAGCATTTGTCGTACAATAGAAGAAACAAAATTATTTGCTTCTTATGTATTCGATTATTTCCGAGACACTGGATACAGACCGCTCTCTCGAATCACCTTTTGATTTAATCGAGCTAGCACGAGAAGGTTTAACCAAAGTCTCTATAGATTCATTAACCGAAACTCTAAAAATATCTATTGATGAAACAGTCGCTTTATTACCTATTTCTAGAAGAACGTTAGAACGTTACGAGCCAACTCAAAAATTATCTCCAGAACTATCAGACCGTTTAATTCAGATTGCTAAAGTTTATTCGAGGACTCTTGAAGTTTTTGGCGATCGCGATCTAGCACTACGCTGGTTAAAATCTCCCTGTAAAGCTTTTGGAGATGTTATTCCTCTGTCTTATCTCAATCTTGTTAGCGGTATAACGATTTTAATGGACGAACTCGGACGCATCGACTATGGAGTTTATTCGTAATGGTCTTGCTGTATCGTATCAGCAAGACAAAATATGCTAACGATTTATCTGGAGAAGGAGCGAAACTATTTGGCGGTCGGTGGAACCCTAAAGGAACGCCCGTTATTTATACTTCCGATTCTACCGCCCTAGCTACTTTAGAAACGCTAGTTCATTTTTCTTGGGATTTAGTTCCTCAAGGTCGCTCTATTCTGACTCTTAATTTACCTGACGATCTGCCGAGGCTAGAATTAAATTCTGAAGATTTACCAGAAAAATGGTGGGTGAATCCTGCCCGCTCAAAATTAGCTCGTATGGGTCAAGAATGGATTGAGAAAAACTCGGACGTTGCTTTAGTTATACCCTCTTCAGTTACTCCACAAGCAGAAGGACGTAACTATATTTTTAACCCCAGACATTCAGATTTTTATCAGATTAAGGTTGTCGGCGTTATCGAATATCGTTACGATTCTCGATTTTTTTCTCAAGGTTGAAAAGAATTTTTTTTGCTGAAAGAATCTCCACTTACAGTCAAGGCAAATACCTAGATTAAATAAAATGAGAATGCGCCTACTAATGAGACGCATGATGTAGCTGAGATAAAAATTCAGTATAGAAGAGGAGAACCTTAAGCCCAAAATAAGAGATGGAGGTAGAAATGTAACCAGTAATTTTCGCTAAATCAGGCAGAACTAACCTAATTAACTACTCGCTCGACTTTTCCTACCTCGTCGTCGAGTATTCGGATTATCATCAATCGAAGCCATGAAAGTTGCTTTCGTGAATACTCTGCTCATGACGCTTCGCGTACATAAGCCTTAGAGTTCTCAAATGTTTGGTAAGATATGTTTACTCTTAATTGTGATTTGAAGCGATTTACTTTTAGTTACCTATAAATTCAGCCTAAAAGATATCTTTGTCAATTTGCAAAAGCTGGCGTTCAATAGCAGTTATCAAATCTTCGTGAGGTCGCAACTGAGATTCTTTCGCACCTCATAGGAATCGCCTATATTAAAAAGACGCTTTGCTTGGGGTGTGTAAGCTTTGCCTATGTTCGATAGGGGCGGATCGCGAAAAGACTACAAAATCTACAGTGAAAACAACTTAAAATCAACACAAATTTTTATGCTCGAACAACCAATATACAAAGAAGCTATTTATTGGAAAGGGCATGGTTGTTACAATGATGGCTTTTGTAGCCTATATGATGAAAATAAATCTCGATGTCTGGTTCAAGTTTTTCAAAAAAGTTTTGGGCATCTAGTAATATTTTCGGACTTTAATTGGAAGCCGAAAAGAGCTTCTATTACTAATAGTGTTGAAAACATAGCATCTTTAGTTGAAAGAGCTTATAAGTTAAAAAGGGGAATCTTCTGGCTCGAACATTACTATAATGAAGGCTCTATGGTATCCAAACATAATAGAGAAACAATCGATCTTGTTGCATTAGAAAATAAAAGCGATGGATGGTATCGAAGTCCTGCCTGGTGCAGAATAAAAAGTCGTCAACAAGCGCAATCTATATTTGGACTAAAAGAAACTGTTTTCGAGCCTATATCTGAAAATTCAGTAGATATTTGCGATTTATCAGTGTTTCAAGGACATTTGATGGGTAGGTAAGTCATTTAGATCTGAATCAAATTCTGAAGATTATCAATGTTTAATTCCAGATACACTTCGCATAAGTGAAGAACTAGCTAATGGCGAAAAATACGAGAGATTACGTTTTGAAATTTATCGCTCCAGCTACTCTCATGTCGAAGATTAAAGCAGAAGACAAAGTGACGGTAGAAGATGCGCCTAGCTATTGGTCGTGGGCAAGTTTTTTTACAGTAGTGGCGACTTATGGAGAAATGGCTTCGTTGGAGATGATTAACGAATTAATAGAAATCGCTCGCTTATCAAAATGTCCAAGTTAAAAATCGAGTTAGTGGTAGCTATAGACGGGTTGATTTTGGCAGTGTACTATTCACGAAGTTAGAGGAAGCTCCGTCTTTTCAAGGCGGAGTCTCTCTAACCTCGTCGGTGTTACCAATTTTCAATCATAGACGAGTTTAATGTGGTTTATAAGTTCGACGAGATATTTTATACAAGTGCAGCAGCGGAAAAAAAAGGTAAAGCATCAATAAAAATGGCATCGTGGTGAAAATTTAATTGCTAAGTCAAGCCAGAGCCACGAGAGGGGTTGCCTTTCTCAAGACTCTCCCCCTGCCAGTTATTTGCGATTCGCTACTTAGTAAATCTGTAGCAACAAAATCCTCTGAGCGAATCACAACCGCTACGCTATAACTAGCTTAAATAATTTCCTTTTCACTTGGGAGCATCCAATTAGTTAAAAGAGTCTACTAATCCAGATTTATTCCAACGATGAATTGTTAGAAGGAATGGTTCTAGATTGCGACTGCTTTGAAAAGTAAGCGATTGCAATTCTTTCCATAATAGTCAAGCCAGCTAGCCAATTAGTTGAGTTTTTTCCTTGGTGCGACCAAAGTTTTCAAAAGTTGGCTTAGAATTGTTGGCTGAAGAATTACTTTTTCTACTCAATGAGATCGGCTATAAGTTTAAAATACTGCGGACTATCAGTAAACGCCCTGGATGCTAACTATTCCTCCTATAACCACCTGGGGTTAATTTGTCAGTGCTGTAGCGAACCAGTATTTTTAGTAAACTCCCGTACCGTAGGCAATACTAAAAGAAAGCTTAAAACTGGTAGAGTTATAGAGGTAGGCGAATACGAAACCGAACCCTATTTTGCTCATTTTACCTCCGCAGAAAAAGAGTGCCAAGTTAGGGGTAATTTATCAAAATCTCAGGTCGATCGCGAGCGCGAAAAAAGTCATTACCAAAGCAAAAACCAACGGCTAAAACATTTTCAAGCCAAAATAAAACAAATTCTGTCTCTAAATCCTAGAACCAAGAATGCTGGATTATTCGACTCATTATGGTTTAGAACCTATTACAGAAGCGGACAAAAAACCACTACTAATAGTTACTTGAGACAGGCGATCGCTTCAATGCGTTCGCAATTACACGAACTCCGTAGTAAAACCACAGCCATACTCGATCGAGTATCTAAGCTAGATAATCTCAACAAGAGATTGCCCGAAGTCGAATACTTAAACAACAAACTAGAATTGAAGCTTCATTTTCAGGTGGTTGATGAAGCGATTAGCTATCTTTTTTCACCTGCTGGATATCAGGTTTTGGCGTGGCTCTATAGAGTTGCAGCAACCGAAACACTAATGACAGAGGCAATTATTGATGATCTCAGACATACCGAAGGTGATAAATCGGCTCAGTTTAATCATGTACTGATTCACGGCAGCTACATACTCACCTTCAAAGGAATATTTGGTTTTCTTGATTACAACCTTATCGAGCCAAATAAGCTGGAAAAGATGGTTAATAACTTGAAATTCAGACAAAGCGAACCCGAACTATTGCTCTATTCGCTAGGAGGACTAATTGCTCTAACTCCCTGGAGACAAGGATTTAACGACAACCCTATCGAGCCAAAAATCAATATTAGTCATTTTTATGTTGCCTCTAAGTCTAAAGTAAACAAACTAGGTGGATATTTCCTACTGAATTCAGCCAAAAGTAAACTTATTCTCCAGCAAAAAAGACCTCTCGATCTCAGCAGTTGGATCGATGAAAGTGTCCGACACATCAAAACTGCCAAAAATTACCAAACTGCTTCGGCATACATAAAACGCAACCTGCCCGATCCGTTTGGACATCTAGAGTTGGAAGCAAATATTCCTAGTTGGGAATTTAAGGAATCTGCAAGGTTCAAATTATTTAAAAATACTTCTTGCTTGGTTAGCATTGAGTTTTGGTTCGTGCTAAAAAATAAACGGGAGATTGACAAACTCAAACGTAGAAATAAAGAAATTCATGCTCAAGAATTAGAACTTTTGAGCAGTCATCCGACTGCTACGATTTACAGCAGTGAGGATATTAAATACGAACATATTATGCTGGCAATTATCAATGGTTTGCTAATCGCACTGGCAAAAAGCAAGAACTACATTTAATCAAAATCAAATAAATTCTTTCGATCGACACCAGCCAAGCAGCAGAAAAATATCCCTGGGTTAAAACCACAGGGCTTTACGCTCCTTTTAGCTAAAATTAAGTTTAAGGGCGATCGCTAGTTATAATAATAATGCGCGATCGCTCTACCTCGAGCATTAACCAAAACAGTTTTTTCTACTACCTCGGTTTGAGTTAATACAGCATCAGCTTTTCCCAGAACCAAAGCAGGTAAGGCTGGATTAATTATTGCTATTTAATGAAATCCTGTTCTTAGAATCGTGTAACACTTGAACTATAAAATGGCACATAAAACAGCACCGACCGCTGGTCGGCATTTAATAAAGTTAGCAAACCAACCCCAAAAAATGAGAGGATCTATTTAACCAAAATTACTAGCTAGAAACGCAGTTTTAATAAGTAAATGCTCGATCGACTAGCGCAAACCAACCCTCAAAGTCTTAAGCTAACCCGCCCTATTGCCTTAACAAATCACCCTGCCGTCGTCTATCGATGGCGGGCTAGGTCATGGTTCTCGTCCCACGATGACTGGCTCGATTAATGCGATCGCTCTTTTATTAACTAATGGAGAATGCGACCTTTATACTTTAGATTGGTCTAAGTTACGTTACCAGCATACAGCAGCGATTCAATCGGTTTTACTAGAAAAATACGCAGCAACTACTGCTAAAAAAATGATGACTGCCCTACGACGGGTCTTAGCGATCGCATACAAGTTAGAAAAAATGGATGCTACAAGTTACCGAAAAGCTACAGATTTACCTAGTATTAAGGCTACCAGTCGAGTAGCAGGACGCGCTTTAACCACGGTCGAAATCACTTCGTTAATGGAAGTTTGTCAGAGCGATGCCTACGGGCCGCGCTTCGCAATCGCAGTTTACAAGGTGTAAGAGATGCTGCTTTAATCGCTATTTTGAGAGGGACGGGTTTGCGACGGGCTGAGATAGTCAAACTCAAGAAGAGTGATTTTGATGTTGAGACGGGGGCAGTTGAGGTTCGTAAAGGTAAAGGTGGCAAAGACAGAACTGTTTATTTGCCAACCTCTGCTATTCCTTATGTTGTTGATTGGTTGACAGTTCGAGGGCAAACCCCTGGTGCGTTGCTCTGTCCCATCAGAAAAGGGGGAGAAATACAATATAGGCATTTGAGTTCGCAATCGGTTCTTTTGATTGTCCAGAAAAGAGCCGACCCAGCGGGAGTAAAAACCTTTTCGCCACATGATTTTAGGCGAACGTTTTGCTCTGATTTGCTAGATGCGGGAGTCGATATCGTTACCGTCCAAAAATTAGCTGGTCATGCTTCCCCTAGTACGACTGTTAAATACGATCGCCGAGGGGAATCAACCAAAAGAAATGCCGTTCAAAACTTGAAGTTTTAACTTTCTTCTCAGTTGAAGAAGAAATTTTCTTTAACCAAATATCTCTACTTTTATCTAATTTTACTGCCCCAAAGCCACCTTAAGGGGAATCGACAATCTAAAATACCCGAACTGACTCAGATCGATCGCGTCTGTTGAAGATTGTGGCATGGCATTAAACTTGGTTGATTTACTTAATCGACTGAGCAATATTGCCTCAATAGTACAGATTCAGATAGATATCTTTAGCGGAATGTCAGAAAATGCTTTATTTGTGCCATATCGAAAGGATTGATGTGTTTTGGCTGGCTGAGACAAGTACCTTAAATCCTTGGATAATTCTTCTGTTGGCTTAACAAATGCTCAGAAAAGAAAATACAAACCTGGAGTACGTCAACCTCATCGTGATGTGATTGGAGAGACATAATTGTTTCCTCAAAATAAAAATAGTCTTATTTTATGCTTCCATTATTCCCATTTTATACTTCAAGTTACAATAACTTATGACGACAATCGCAATAACCATCAAGATGAAATAAGCCAGTTATTAGATAATTTGGTTGAAGTAACTCTACTCAATCAATACCAAAACGTTCGATCATTGATTTAGCCCGACGATAGTTAGCTATCTTCTGTCTTTGCTTGTCTCTTTTGTGAGCTTCTTGTAATACTTTTGATTGTATAGATTTGTGATTTTCAAAATATATAAACAAAGCTTCTAAAAAAACTTCTCGACTAATTTCCTCCGACTGGCATTTTTGACTGAGTTTTTGGCTGAGTTCTTGTTCCAATCTAATCGTGCTTTGCTTAGTTTTGAGATCCATGCCCGATGAGAATAATTCACCCCTAGCAGGTGTAGAAGATGGCGAGATTGTATCCGCATCTTTAGCTGTAGATATCTCGATATCAAGAGTATTAGAATTTGAGGTGTCAGGATAATTGGGATTAACTGTAAGCTGGTCTAAAGATGATTGTTCGTTATTACTAATTGATAGAATTGTTGATAAGTCTCTACTTTGTACTGTTGGTTTAGCTTTATTACGCAGTCTTTCTAAAGCATCTTGATTCATTGTTTTGCCAATCCAATTAAAATTTATACTGTTACTGTATTTATTGGTTTTTCAGTAGAAGCGTTTGAATTTAATCGTTCACAGTTTTTGAGCAATTCAATAATTTTTTCAAAGGGATACTCTAAATCTTTTGCTGCCAATTGGCTTAATAGCAAACCTTGACGAGTTGCTTGTTTAAACTTCTCAGATTCTCTAATAGTAGGAAGTACCAGAGCGCGATCGGCAAATTTCCTCATTGCAGCGATGTTATCTTTACTCTCTTTTGTTTGAGTTCTTCCTACCCATCGATCGCGGAAGGGAATAATTCCTAATATCTGCCCTCTAAATGCCATAACCGATGCTTGTTCGGCTAAAAACTTTTGTGTATCGAGTAATGAATTGACACCTTTGGTTGCTGACTCTGCTGGAATCAAAACCCAATCTGCTGCTCCTACTGCTGTCAGACAAATTTGAGATCTTGTTGGCTGCACATCTATAATTACGTAGTCAAACAGTTCTTTAATCGCTTGAAGTCTGATTTGCAATATTAATGCGCCAGTTCCACTACCGCTCAAATATTCAGATACTTTGGCTAATCCGCTATCTGCTGGAATGAGAAACAAATTTTCATCTTCAGTAGGATAAATTCCATCTACCGTCGAGATTGTCCCTTTTATAACTTCTAGTAAAGTAGGTTCATTAGATGCTACTTCATGGTTTTAAAAAAAAGTCAAATTAGCTTGCGGATCGCAATCGATCGTTAAAACTTTTTTGCCAGCCCTCGCCAGCATTTTAGCCAGGAAATAACAAGTTGTAGTTTTTCCTTGTCCTCCTGCTAGACTAACTGCTGCTATTGTTCGCATTTTTGTTATAACCCAATATAGATAGTTTTATTTATAACTTCATGCTTCGTAGATGTCCAGGTTTCCAGATTTTTAGATAGCTAAGTTTACAGAAACCGATATGTCAAGATGCCTTTGTATTTAAGTATCAAACTATCTATATTAATAAACATCTCGAATTTTAGGTTTTTAGACATCGAGTTATCTGCGTTAATAAGTTTTTTGAATACTTGATATATAAATACTAAGTTATCTATGTTGCCAAACATCTAAACACTTAGATATCTATGTTTACATATAGCTTGAATTACAGATATTTAAATACAAAGTTATCTATATTAATAAATATCTCGAATTTTAGTTTTTTAAACATCCAGCTATCTGTGTTAATAGATATCTAGAGTTCGAGATATCTAGAATTAGATTATTTTAGAACAGGGCTATTTCATTCTAGATGATAAAGTAATTATGGTAATTTAAAGTCAAAGGAAAAATGAGTGAGATTGCAATACTAGAAGCTTTTTCTGGGATGCCAGACCACAGAAGAAAACAAGGTAGAAGGCACTCGCTACAATTGTGTTTAGCTCTGTTTACATTAGCAGTAGCAGCAGGAAACCAAGGTTTTTTAGCGATCGGTGATTGGCTAGAATCATACCAGCAGGAGTTGAAAAAACTCTTTGGAGTGGAGAGGTTGCCATCTTACAGTACCTTGAGAAGAACCTTATTAGAACTAGATTATGAAGATTACTCAGCAAGATTAGCTAGTTTCTTTAAGATTACTCCAATTGAAGGAGAAACTTTGGCAGTAGATGGCAAAGTCCTGAGAGGCTCATACTTGCTATCAGAAGAGAATCCTTACTGTGAACCTCATAAAGCAATAACTCTGGTTAGTGCATATTTGGTCGAGCGGGGGTTAATTCTCAAACCACAAGAAGTAAAGAACAAGAGCAATGAAATGCAGCGCGTACGCTACGTCGCGTTTTGGGTAAGAATATTCTTGCCCAAAAGCCGACTTGCAGATCGTCGTCTTCGACGACTGGCAACGCTTTGCGTTGCGCGCTGTACCCAAGTTAATTAAATCTTTGGTATTGAAAGGGGTAGTGGTGGCATTTGATGACATGAATACACAAAAAAAACCATTGCGGCAATAGTAAATAGTGGGAATCATTATCTGGCAGCGGTCAAGGGTAACCAAAACAAACTCTATCAAACGGTTCAACAACAATTTGTTTTAGAAGAGGTGTTTGAGGAAGTTAACAAAGGTCATGGACGAATCGAAAAACGAAGAGTAAGTATTAGTCCAATAAAGCTTAAGCTTTCTCAATGGTTGGAAGTAAAAACTATTGTCAAAGTTGAATCTCAGCGTCAGCTAAAACACAAAATAGAATCCAGTACAAGGTACTATATTTCCGATTTAGAAGAAACAGCATTTCAGTTTTACCAGAGATTTAGGGGTTACTGGGGAGTTGAAAATAGAGTTCACTATGTTAGAGATGTTACCAAAAAAGCTTTTAGCTTCTAGCTTCTAGCTTTTAGCTTTGAAGACTACGTGAGCTTAAGGGCTAAGAGCTTTTAAGCTATTGGGTTTAATGCCCCCACTAAACTTCGTTTAGTGGTCTTCAATGCTTGAGAGGCTTAATGCCTTTTCAAAGAGTGCTAAAAGCTATTAGCTATTAGCTATTAGCTACGAGCTTCGCTCGTTTACTCAAGGAGAAGATAAGTCGCGTATTCGGACTACACCCTTACCTCAAATTTTAGCGATCGCACGTAACTTAGCTCTTAATTTATATCGAGATGCTGGATTCTCTAACATGGCTCAGGCGCAACGAAAATGCCAATTTAGCCTAGAGCAAATCTTATCCCTCTTTAGAATGAAATAGCCCTGTCTGGGGTAGCTTGATAGTCATGAACTTCTGCACCAGGAGAAATTAAAATATCTACTTCTCCCGTATCTCCCACCACAGCTTTGGTAAATAGATGAATTGGTAAAAAAGTTGAGACAATTTTAGGACTGGAATTGTTTTGGGCTGTAGTTGCTGTAATAGGCGCGATCGTACCCAAACAAGTGAGGCTGGCAATTAGAGAGCGTTTGAAGAACTTAATTTTAGACAGGCGGAAATGCTCCCGTTTAGGGAGCTTATTCCACGCCTGTCGTGATGTTTTGAATAAATAGGAAGACATATTATGACTAATCCACTTTTTAATGTCCCAGAATATAGGCATCGTTTCATCCAAATGCCAGACTCTTCCGATTCTTCGCCCATTAATATCACAAATAATAGCTGACTTCATATACCAACTCTCAAGCTTTGCTCTAACCTGATGCTCCCGAAGCGATCGCACCAACGGTATCAAACCATGCCTCAGTTTCAATAATAGTGAGCTTTTTCCAAATATCGCTCTCTGTTTTGTCTAATGCAGTAAGATCGATTGTTCCTTGAACGGGGTCTGGTATCATAGTCCTACATGAAATATGTAATATTTGAATCAATCCATCAGTTTAAGTATTTGTGCTTAGTTAAAAAGTGGGATGCTCCCCAACCAACAAATTTATCTCCTGATTTTCGAGAATTTTCTAATACAAGTGAAACACAGATACAGCAAGAACTGTATAACCAACAAGAACGCCCTGTCTCGTCTGTTTACACTAGGCTATGTAATTTAAGAGACAAGCTTAATTCCAAACAAGCTACCTTAAAGTCTCAACTCAGACAAGTTTTGGATATATGAATCTCAGCTTGATTGAGTTATCTCTACTGGCAAACAAACTGACTATGCCAATCTTAGCTTTTATCTCTTCGTTATTGATATACATGGCTTAAAGAGATTAATAAAAACCGCACCACTTTCGCACTACTTTTTTAAGAGATTACAAAAAACTACATCTAACAACTATCCAAATTAGTAGTATTCCTACTGAGCTTCAAACCTATTTTCATCCATGAAAAAATATCTACAACCCTTTTATTCATAGAGCTATAGAATCTTTTGCGCTATCTAAACAAAACAATGCTATGATAAATATCGGATAAATCACGGGGCGTAGCGCAGCTTGGTAGCGTACCACTTTGGGGTAGTGGGGGTCGTGGGTTCAAATCCCGCCGCTCCGATAGAACTTAAACCTTCTCGGTGAGAGGGTTTGTGACTTCAACCATAGACTTTGCCGTTTCGGCAAGCATATGCTTGAAATGACCTTCGGCAAGGTTATGCTTGAATATTAACATTCGCAATGGCTTTTTCTAAAGTATTTCTAACCTTCTTATATCTAAGATGCCCTGGATGAGCTAGAAGCTGACTAATACGCGCTTCTGTTGGGTACTCACCTGATTGACGTAAGTTATGGACAATTCCCTCTATTACTTGACAACAGTTTTGAATTCTTATATCACTCTTTCGTTTTCTGTAGCTACGATACTTTCTAGTGATAGCTTTGCATAAGTCGGGAAAATGATTTGAAATCGTTCTTTTATGAAAGCCTAGTGCTTCTGAGATTTCTTACAAATTCATCGGTGGAGTTGCAGAATCATTTAGAACCCCCTGAAGATAAATTTTTATTTTCTCTCGATTGAAGTCTTTTGGCGATCGTCTACTTACTTTTGATAAGATAGTCAATCGTTGATGGTGAATTTGAGCTAGTTTATACGCAGCCTGCTTTAGACTAATAAAATCGATAAAAGAAATATCTAGGCAATAACAAATTTGCAAAATTACTTTAAGCTCTGGCTTGCTTTTACCTTTGCACCACATCCAGACTGTATTTTTCGGTAGTCGAAAAGTTCTTGCAAAAGCTGCTATATTACCTTGATGAGTAATGTCTATTGCTTGTTTCAGAGCTTGAGAAATATTATTCTTTCCAATTGAGTAATTAGCTTGAGGTATAAATGCTATAAACTCCCCCAAAGTCTTTGTCGTCCAAATATCTGAAAAATCTATTTCACTTTGATTGGCAATTGTGCTTTGGCTAATTTCGGCTATATTTCCATGAACCTATCCCACTAATAATATTTTGTTAATCCAGATGTGAACGGTAGCTAAAGATAAAAAGGCATCGAAATTAGTTTTTTGGCGTTCCCATCGAACAACGAGACGGCGACCTGCATCTTTGATACCAGGCGAAACATCGCTCGCGGTACGAAATCTAGGAACAGATATTTTAATAGCTCTTCCTAAGTTTTTCTTAGTTTTATATTTTCGTTTAGGTAGTTGAGGACGAATACCTCTTTTTCTTAAAGCAGAGCGTTTTTCTTTAGAATCATAACCTTTGTCTGCCGCCAAAACTTTGACTTTTTTTCTAGGTCTACCTTTTTTAAGTGTCTTTAACTTAATGCTATCTAGTAAAGGAATAATTTGCTTTCTTTCGCTACCGTTGGCAGCAGTAGTCAAAGAAAGCAAGGGGCATTCCACCTCCTTCTGTTAATGTGTGAATTAAAATCCCTTTCCCTTTTCGACTCGTTCGCAACCTCCTCACCTCCGCCTTTTCCAGGGGGAAAAGCGCACCGCCCGCGCTGAGGTTTCCTCAGCGTATAGGACGGAGCAAGAAAGAGCCATCTATCGCTCCGTAATCCCAGTTGATTAATCCTTGACTGTCGGCGATCGCCAAAATCCGACTTTGCAAATGTTCAAACGTTCCGTCTTCTTGCCAGCGTTTTAACCAACGATGTGCTGCACTTTTTGATGCCCATAGAAGTATTATCAAGAAAAAGTTACTCTGCATCTTTAAAAGATCGTCTCGATCCTGCTTATTATAGTTTTGAGTTTACAAGTATTTTTGATAGCGATTGGTTTGTAGGTAATTCTCAACCTTTGGGTAATTTTATCGCTGAAGGTTCATATGGGTTTCTTCCTGATAGCAAATTGTATGGTAACGGAATAGAAAGACTTTTAACTGCATCGGATATAGCTACTTGCAATTATGATTCTCAAGCTGGTGTAGCTATTCCCAAAAAAGTAACGAATAAAAAAGGTCTGATTAAATTAAATGATATCTTACTAGAAATTAAAGGAGCAATCGAACAATGCGAAATAGCTTCTTACTTGGCAAAAGGTAAATATGTAAATGGCAGCGTATTTAGATTCTCTGTCAAAAATATACCGCTTGGTTATTTGGCATTTAATTTAACAGGATTTATCAAACAAAAATATTGCAGGCGAGAAGCTGTCAATAATATGATTCAGTATCTAAATATAGATACTATTCGCAATTTACCTATCATTAGGTTAGATACCAAAATAGAAGAAGATATTTCTAACAAATATATTTCTGCTAAAAATTATTCTATTATTTCTAAATTCAGGCTTTAGAACAACTTTTAACCATTGGCGAAGTTGAAGCTGCGGAACTACAAGCATTACCTACAGGAAAAGAATTAGGACTTTGGCGATTATCTGAAGAAGAACAACGGGCTTTTGCTACATCTGACACCATTCAACTGCTGCAAAGCCTCCCCAATCTTCAAGAAACCTGTGCAGCTATTCTCGGCTGTGAGCCAGATATTCGTATGGCTTGGAGTAGAATTATTGCTGCCCGACTCAAGGATTTGGGCAATCTAAAAGATGTTTCGGGATTGATTCAAGCCATCAGCACTTTGGAACAAGCCTCTAAAACCATTCTGCAACAAATACCAGACTCGGCAATAACTCCCACAGAATTTACCGAACTAGAAAAAATAATCTTTGGAACACCAGCCGAACAAGCCCCAGCAACACCTAAGTTATTACGAGTATTAGGCGCAACTGCATCTTTGGTAGAAGAGAAAAAAGGTAAACCAGAACCACCATTAGCCGATGTAGATTTCCTTAATCCTACGGTAAATTGGGTCAAAGGCAGAATCTTACAAATGCCCTATAGCCCCCCAAACTTGGGGAGAACAAGAACTAACAATTCCTCCAACACTCAAACTTTAAATCAAGATAATGGAAGTCCCCCGAAATCGGGGGATTTAGGGGGCAATCCTTCGAGTATTCTATCTGGCGATTATTCCCCATCGGAACAAGAAACAATTGAGTGGGTGCTATCTCGCCCTTGGATCTTTCTGTTGGCTCAAATCGTATTCACTCAAGAAGCGTGGAGTGCGGAAAGAATAGCAGGTAAATTATCTCTCGAATTACCCGAAGCGCAGATAGATCGCTTTCATCAACCCCAAGAAATCTTAGTTGTTATTACTCTACCGACAGGAGAAGAAATAACCTGCGGAACTTTGGGAGAATTAATCATTAGAGTTTTAAATTACCTGGGGGTAACTCTGCTAACTCCTATTTCCCCAACAGATGCCGAATACACAACTTCTCTCAATGCTAGCTTAAGTAATGCGATCGCAATTCTCTTACAAAAACAAGTCTGGCAATTTAATCCTGGCGGAAGTGGCAGAAATTCTAGCTACAGCATTCATCCTGATTTTTCCGATAGCTGTTATAGAGTCTTAGGGGCAAAGCATTTTAATCGTCTGGGTAATTCCGTTACGGTTGCTATCCGTAATAGCTGTGAAACTTGGATAGAAGCAAGAAGTACAATTAAAGAGTCGTTGCTACTAAATTAATTTGAGCTGCCAAAATTTATCTAAGCCCCCTAACCCCCAAGATTGGGGGAACAATTAATTGTTTGTCGGCAATATTAGCCTTAACCCCAAACAGCCAGATTAAACTGGGTAATCTATAAATATCATCCTTAAATTAGCTTACTTCTTAATTTCCTCGATCTATGGAAAACATCGCTGCACAACATCGCTGGGCTGCTACTGGTGTATCTAACTATCCTTTGCGTCATCCTATTGTGGGACAGGGTAGTTTTTATCGCAAGTTTCGCCAGTTTATCCATTTAGTAGATCGAGAGGATGAAAAGTTTGCCCACGTATTCGGTATTATCCCTCAATGGGGGGTGGGTAAATCCCGTCTGGCTTATGAGTTAATTTCTCTAATGATTCTTCGGCTGGCTGGATGGTGCGGGGTTTAAACAGAAGATTAGAAGAAGCGCAGTTATTCGACGATGAAACAGATCGAGAACAGTATTTAGGTTTATATATCCGCTACAGTCAAGTTGCTAACGAGTATCACAACATCGATAATTGGTTTGGTTATGGGTTGTATAAATCCCTGTTACCCTTAGCCAGAGGAGAGTTTGACAATTCTATTCAAGGTGCGATTGCTGAAGAAGCCTATAACCGTTTAATTGTTAATGGTTTTGATGAGAAGGAATTAGCAGCAGCCTTAGAAATAGATAAAAATCACTCCGATGAAATTCTCTATGAAGACCCCGATTTAGTAACCCGACTTTGCAATGCTGCTTATAAATATCTGAATAAGTTTGGGATTAAATATATACTTATTGCCCTAGATGAATTAGAAACCGCAGCCGAAGCAGCTACTTATGGCTTAGATTCTTAAGATATTAAACATCTCGACGGCAAAGCGATTAAATTAATGGGGAAAGCGATTAAAGAAGAAGACCCCAGACGTAAATTACCCTGGTTGCGATATGTCGCTTTATGTTCTCCTGCTATTGGCGATGAACTGAGAGAAATTGAATCTACTACGCGACGGTTTGAAATTGTCGAACTGGCTAATAATGCTTTCGCCGATGTTAGCGACTTTGTAAAAACCCTCGAAGAACAAGGCAAACTAACAGAAAATTATCCTCCTGGACTGGTAGAAGCATCCTACGCTATGAGTGGGGGGAACTTTGGTTGGTTTAACGTGATTATGGCAAATGTGGATGAAATACTTCGCAACCGACGCACTCGCAGATCGAATGAATTACCTACTGTAGCCTCTATTTTTGATGAAGCAGTCGAAGTTTCCCAACGCATTAGCCAATACATCCTCGATCGCAATGCCATTAAAGAACTTAAATTAGATCGAAAATATTTACCCGCAGCCAAGCAATTACTTTACGGTCAATTACCAGTCGCTATTACTGAATGGGACAACAAAACCTTAAATGCCCTCCTAGAAAGCGTTAACGAATACGACGAACCTATCTGTTTGCGATATCGTAGAGTGGAATGGGACGAGCAAGAATGCTCTACTGCTTTACGAAATGCTAAATTTACCCGCGATCGCGATTATTGGCACTTGGGAGGCATTGACGAACCTTTAGATTTAGCCCAACTACTAGCAAACTTAAGTACCTACGCCATTCACGAATCTCAAAATCAGACTGGTAAACAAACCCTACTCATACCCCTACAGCGCAATGAATTTATCCAACTAGTTAAACTTCTTTATCCCCATAATGCTAGTGAAGATGCAGCCAGGGCATTATGGAAGCATTTTGTTGGTGAGGACGATTTAGAACCAAAAAAAGTAACCCATATCGGTTGTAGTATTGCCATGTTGGGCAGACTCAATATCCGCTATCGCCGACAAAACCAAAATTCTCTAATCTTCCGCGATCCAGATTCTAATAGTGCCTACGATCGGGCAATTCAACAAGAACAAACATCGGCCGAAAAGCACAAGCAAGCCTTAACGGGTATCATGCGGATTTTAGACCGTAACTGGGATTACGATCCTGTCAATGCTGGATTACAAGATGATGTAGTCGCAATTTCAACTGCTAGAGGGCGCACGGGAGGATTGATTAGCTACAATGCCCTCCAACTACATCCCCAAGGTAGATTAATTCTGGCGTGGGTTAATAACGTTGAAGAATTAGAATCTCTGTGTTGTCAAGTTTCCCGTCAATTTACTGAAGAAGGTAAAACCCCCGTTTTAGCCTTTACCTCATCGCGATCGCTTATCGATCTTTTTAATAACCCTTCCTCAGATATTTTAAAAAACGCTCATAATTACTTGCTGCTATATCAACTATCCGACAGTGAAGAATTTATTCTGCATCGAGTAGGTATTTTTACCTCAGACTGTATTAATTTTAAACTAGACCGTAACGCTTTTACTACTGCATTTTCCAATCGGATTAATTCTTTATTACGTCCTTTAGAAATAGAAATTAAACAATGGCGCAAACAACTACACAATAAAGGTTTAATCGCCTATCCTCTACGCCCTGCGGGGAAACTTAGAGAAGAAGAGAAACAGTTATTATTTGAGGCTTGGCGTTATTTGGCGATCGAGCAAGAAGATTCAAATTCTTTAACCAAACTACTCGATCGCGAAACAATTGATGTCGAATCAGTAGTAAATGTTTTAGGTAAATTAGACCTCACGCAACAAGCTAAAAGTGAAGGTTACGATCTTGACGAAAGAGCTTATTTATTTGACTCTTTAGACGATAATGCCCGTGCAGTATTTCCTGCTTTTTTCGGGCAAATTCTCGATCGCCTGTTACAAAATCGGTCTTGGACAATGGAAGCAGCTAAAAGAGAATGATTTTGGGGCTATACCTGGGAAAAAGCCAAACCCAACGATATTTTTATTGATTGGATGACTTTAGCCTGTGAGATAGAATTTGCTAAAAACGAGCTAGTTGTTGGGAGTAAGAATAAACAATACATATTGCGGACTCGTAGCGAACTAAAAAACCTAATTCAAGAAGCGGAAAATTGGTTAAAAGATGACTATCGGCAGATTATTAACGATCTGGGTTTAGTTTTTGGCGAGGGTAAAGTTCGGGATTATTTCGACCCCAAAAAAGGGACTAAAACCCTAACCGCTAAAGCTGCAATTAAAGACAGCAAGAAATATATATCAAAGTTAGAAACTCTAGAAGTTAATTTAGATTGTAATAGTTCGTTCGATAACCAGAAATTAGATCTAAAACAATCAGCACAATTAAGACTGAAGCTAATTGAAGCAGTAGACATAGTTTATGTGCGCGATCGCTATCAAGCTTTAGACTTAAACGAAAACATTAAAACCCTCAACTTTGAAGATGATACCAAAGCCCTTTGGTCGAGAATAGGACGTGCGAAATTATTCGCCCAGAAAGTAAGAGAAGTAAAAACCAAAATATGCGATCGCATTAAATCCCTCCAAGTCCAAATGCGAACTGAAGTAAAAGATTTAGATTATTTTCCCCTCAATTTATTTACTCTCTCCTTAGAAAAGATCGGAAATATTCTTGATGGCGCATTACATACTAGTACGCCTCAAGGAAGCACGGGCAAAAAACAACAAACCGAACCAGGCACTCTCGGTCAATATCTCAAAGACTTACAAGTAGCCAATGCGATCGATAAATTAGCCAAACTAGCCGAGGAAGTGGGTATTGAACTGGATAGTAATAATGAAATTTCTCTAGCGGATATCGAAGGACATATTATTCGAGGATTTCGGAGTCTGAAAAAAGCTTACGAACAGCTAAACAAAAGATTATGGGATACTCAAAACAAATTAGCTAAATTAGAACAAATTTTGAATAATCCTCCCGATAACTTTAAATACCCTCCAGATGTATCTAACATTTCCACTTTAGTACAAAAAACTAGTTACATTGAAGACGCTTTGAATAGTATTCAAGAAGAAGCAGAAGACTTAAGAGAAGATCCTACTTACGACCAACCCGCTAAATTTGGTAACTTCAAACCTCTAATGGATGCTGTATTCAACACCTTATTGAAAGAACCCAAACGACAGTTAGACAAACTTACAGGTACAGTTCATACCCTAGAAAATGCGATTGCAGCTTACTATAAATTTCTCTTGGACGATATCAATTTACAGGCCAGCGAACAAGGATTAAATGCCTTACTAAAAATAAAAAAACAACCTCCTTATCAATTCCTAACCTTAAACAGTTTGGAAACAGTAGGCAATTTACAAAAAGCGATCGCTTTTAAAGAAAAGCATTACAAAGAATGTCGAGAAAGAACTGAAGAATTATTAAAGGGAACTGGAATATCGGACGATCGTTGGCAAGCGATCGTTAAAGCTATTGAAGCAGCAGAAGACCCCAAACTAGACCCAGAAGAAGCTGAGAATCTAGTTAACAAGGGTTTTTTAGTCCGTACCTATCGATTGGGAGAATAGTTGTTACTGGTTATGAATATTCCCGTTTGGCTAATTGGAACTCTAGCTAATCATCGCCGCAGTCGTATCTTGCAAGATGTTTTATCGGCAAAAATCCCAGATATAGATTTACCTAATTCTGGTATCTTTCTCTTATTCGGTAAAGAATTTCAAGAAGCAGATGCAATAGAACAAAACAACTGGTATGAGTGGTCGTAGCAACCATCAAGAATGTTGTTGTTACTTCCTCCCTTCAAAACGGTCGAATGTTCTATTCCTTGTCAATGGTCGGTATATCGGAATAAAAACGATTTACAGCAAAATCTTTCATTACCAAAACTACTCGCCCCTGAAGTTCGCTATGAATTACAGGGTAAACTGCAAATTGCCAAGCAAATTGGCGGTCAATGGGATAATCTAGCCATCAATACCGCATATTATCGCCGACATCCTCATTCGGGGCTATTTGCTATAACCTGTTTGCCTTTATGGTCTATAGCTCTGTTAGATTGTCAATCTAAGTTAAATGATTGGTTAGTAGAATTTTATAGTTTAGTAGGTCAAGCAGCCTATTTAGAGGAGATATCATCGACTTCTTTTGAACTTAAACCAGAACACTATACCGTTTTATTATATTTACTCAGCCAAAACTTCACGGATCGAGCAGTAGCTTTAGTGGCTTGAGAAAATTCGCCGATTTTTTCTTTAGATCTTCAGGTAGCTCAATCTTGCTTAACAGAACTAGAAACTCAAGGACTGATTGCAGGGGTTAAGATAACGACAAAAGGTATGAAGATGATTCGTCAAAGTCCATATTCAGCATATGCTGAAGCATTAACTGCATAGGTTTAAATAATTCACTAAAGCTCAGTTAGTCTCTTAAATTATTTTAATTTGCCCCCTAAATCCCCCAATTATGGGGGACTTTGTTAGATCTTACTCCCCCAAAGTTGGGGGCTGGGGGCTTAACCCAGCAAGATTACGACCACATTTACTTTCATGACAGCCAATTTAGACCAAATTCAAGGGAGATCGCTAGCTCAAACTTTAGCTATCCAATCTCAAATTAACTTACCTGGGACGGTAGGGCGAATTCTCAAACAGGTTAGAGATTTAGAAAGAATTGCTCCTTTGTTTGCTCGAGCAGGATTGGTGCGATCGCTCGAACGACCCAACCCCCTTAATATTCGCGTAGGGGGAATAGCGACTCAAGCTAAGATTACTAAGACTATTGGCGGTTTTCTTTACGCTACTGCTGCTACTCGTATCGATTTAGCCGTTGAAAACAATGTCATTGCTACCGTAGGGCAAGATAGTACCTGCGAACTAGACGATATTAACTACGAAAATCAATTTAAACGCCTCCAGCTAATTAATATCCGTCAGGCTTACGAAATGGCAGATAAAGCCATCAATTCCGAACGAGGTTACGACTTAATTTTGCTCGACTGCCCTTTGGTACTCGATCGCAGTATGGTTCCTTTAAAAGAGGCTGCTAGCTATGCTAGCTATCGGACTGATTTTGATAAAGCGATCGCAGCAATTAGTAATTTTTGGTCGAATAATAAAGATAAACTTCAGCCTTGGAATCCCAACGGGACGGCAGTTGTGGGACTAGCAGCAGAACGCTATGGCGCGATCGTTAATATTGCTCGACAGGATTTACGCACTTTAGAAGGCAGAAAGCATATTCTAACCACAGAGGCGATCGATACTGACTTTATCGCTCAGATACAAGAATCTGACAGTGCCATTTCCAGCATTGGAGAAAGACGTTTTATCTATGGCATTCTTAACGCTTATTCCCGTACCGCTACCTTTAGGATGAACGTGCAAACCCCCCGTATGGAACCTAGCGATGTAATTTCTTTAGGGGTTATTGGTTATCACTTTAAAACAGCCCAAACCAATACTCCCTGTTTGCTACAAACTATCGGGGATGAACCCAACTGGAATCAAAAAATACTAGATCGCATTGCAGCCGAAATTATGGCTCTTACTATGGCAGGAGCAACTCCTTTGCCTATTCAACTGGCACAGAGAGAACAACAAGCATTAGATAAATTTCTCGAATACTATAGCGATAGCCTGCGGTCTGAAATTAAAAAACGGGAAATTGAAGATTTATGGCTCTCTGATTTAGATAGTGCTTCTGCAACATTTTTATGAAACAGCAAATTTTAGGCAAACTAATTGGTAACACTGGAGATCTCCACAATTTAACGATGATTTTATCCTCATCCTTTGCAGGAAGAAGGGGAGAATTTGTTCGCATTCGTCATCAGGAAAAGCAACAAGAACCAGAAACCGATGTTTTAGGGCGTATCACTAATATCAATCGCAGTAACATTCTTTATAACTCCCAGATGGGACAATCGATTACTGACTTAGAGTTGCTACCAGGAGCAAAAATTACGGGAGAAAAAGTAGTTGCCAAACTCGAACTCATTGGGTTTAAAAATCCTAAAACAGGTCAGATTGAAATTCCTCGTCGCGCCCTCGATCCTGGGGCAAAAGTTGAAACGGTAGATTATTAATTTCTCAGCACTTTCTACGAATTTGATGAACAAACTAGCCTTCATATCGGTAATTTGGTTGGTTATGATTCGGGTGAAAATATCGTTCCAGCTTATTTAGATATAAATCGTCTAGTTACCGAACATTTGGCAGTCTTGGCAATAACTGGATCGGGTAAATCCTATACTGTTGGTCGTATTATCGAGCGCATTGTGGCTTTAAATAATGGAACGGTAGTAGTTTTCGATCCTCATGGTGAATACGGTCGCGCTTTGAGTAGTGGCAAACTACAATTTAATCCCGACCTCGACTCTATTGATGATTTTCGCGATCGCCGTACCATTCCTGAAATTCAAGAAAATTTGCAACGTTTAGGAGAAAAGGAAGCTGGTGTAACTGTATATACGCCTCAAAATCCCTCTTTTTGTGAAAAATATGCAGGTAAAAACCAAGAATTAGCCCTCCAGTTCGACCGTTTTGAACTAGACGATCTCAGTGAGATTCTGCCAGGTTTGACCGAACCCCAACAAAGGGTTTTAGATGTGGCAATTCGCTATTGGCGAACTACGGAAAAAACAGAACCTAGGGATATTAATCGTCTGCGCTATTACTTAGGAGATGGTTTGGATGAGTTACGGGAATGGTCAGAACTTAGTTCTGCTGAAGCAACAGCTCTCAATAATCGCAGTGCTGCGGTGGCTTCGATGAAATTATCGCGGGTTCTTAATGAAGCACAGAGTTTTTATGCTGCTGCTTTAGCTCGTCCTACTGATATTTATGAAGTGGTTGGTAGACCCAGTGACAAGCGGGGACGTTTGGTTATTGTGGATTTACAAGGTTTAAGCGATACAGCCAAACAAGTAATTACGGCTTTGATTTCTAGTGAGATACTCCGTGCTGCTGCTAGTAAAACCGATCGCATTCGTCCCTGTTTTTTAGTTTATGAAGAAGGTCACAATTTCGCTCCAGCAGGTCAAGCTGCCGTAAGTCATCGCATTATTAAGAAAATTGCAGGAGAAGGACGTAAATTTGGCGTAGGTTTTGCGGTAGTGAGTCAACGCCCGTCTAAACTAGACCCCGATGTTACCTCTCAATGCAATACTTTAATTGTGATGCGCTTAAAAAACCCCGACGACCAAAGATTTATTACCAAAACTTCAGACATGATTTCTCAAGGAGATCTAAACGAACTGCCGAGTCTGTCTAGTGAGGCTTTAATTTGTGGGCGTTCTATTCCTGCGCCACTACTAGTCAAAATTGGGACAAAAGCTTTGATACACGGCGGTCAATCTCCCGAAGTTTTGGATTTGTGGGGTAGATTTAGTGGTTGATTCGGGTAAAATTGTCGCTCAAATAGGCAATTTAGAAACGGCACAGGAACTAGTACCAATATGGACAAAAGAATGGGGAGTGAAAGATCGCGGAGTACTAATTCACAGTTTGGGAGTTACTTATTTAACTCTTTTAGGAAATCGACTAAATTATGTCAGCGTGACAGAAGTCTCCTCTCCCGATCGGGAAAAATATGCTTGCGTCGGTAATGAGATTCGTTCCGATGCGGTATGGTTCGATCGCATAACTCAAGCTCCAATCGCGATCGCAGAATTTGAAAGATACAGTGGCAAAGGAGATAATTTCAAACTAGAAAATAAAGTTAGAAATTTACTTCTCGCTCATCATCGTTGGTCGGTTAAAGCAGAATTATTAATCTTGGCATATTGGACAAAAAAACTAACCTCTTCCAATTCAAAACTGCACAGAATTATTCATCAAGGCTTTGTCACCCCAGCAGGAGAAAATATTACAGGAAGTAGAACGAGTAAATTATTCTTGTTTCAGTTTGTCATGAGAGAAAATCGTATTGTTGCTATATCTAGCTGATATTTTGACCGCCTTCCGCGGTCAACGCAGGCACCGTCAAACGCTCTCTGCGTTTCGCCGTTCCTTCGGAACGTCGGCAGCCTCCAGGCTGCACGGCGGTGTAACGTTGACCAGAGAAAATAAATGAGTCGTCAACCCAAATTCTTTATTCCCCGTGCTGACAGACGTTTAGGCGATCGCTACGAACTATTAGAATGTTTGGGAGATGGCTCTTATGGTTGGGTATGGCGATCGCAAAGACTAGAAGACAATCGTATTGTTGCTTTAAAGATTCCCAAGCAGCAAGGCGCAAGAAATAAAGACTTGGCCGAAGGTTCGGCATTAGTTAACGCTCAAACTCATCCTAATGTCATTGAAATTTATTGGATGGGAAGAGTTCCACCAGAGCGAGAATGGTATGCGATCGAGATGGAATATTTCCCCAGTCAAACTCTCGCTCAACTTCTAGATAAGCAAACTCAGGGGTTTGTCGCCAGTTATAAAAAGGTTCTCGATATTTATTAACAAATATTAGCTGGGGTAGCTCATTTACATAATTTAGGGATGTGTCATGGCGATCTCAAGCCTCAAAATATTCTCGTTTCAGGCGATCGCGCCAAGTTAACCGATTTCGGTTGTAGTCTTCTACCAGAAGAACTATACGCCCGTACTCGTGAAAATGGTGGCACAATTCTTTACTCTGCGCCTGAAATAGTAGGCTCTAACTTAAAAGGGCGCAGCGCAGATACTCTCTTTAAAGCTGATATCTATAGCTTAGGCATTCTCCTATATCACTTAGTAACCGCCAGACTTCCTCACGATACTCTAAGTCAAGTTGCCCGCCACGTACCATTTCCCAAGCCTCGTGAAATTAACTCTTCCGTATCTCCCGCGTTGGAAGATTTTATTTTGCGTTGCCTAGCTTTTAAACCAGAAGCTCGCTGGTCAAATTTGGCACAAATGCAGTCTATCTTGGACAAGATAGTTCGTAGTCAATTAGATTTTAGTCCTACCTCCATAATTTCAGTAAGATCTAGACCTCAAGAAGATTGGTCATCAGAGACTTTAAAACTAATCTCAGAACAGAAATATTCTCAAGCAGAAGCGATCGCATATGGAGAATTTGAGAATAACAAAGATTCTTATGCTTTCTTTTTAGCACTTTCTGCTATTTATCAAGACGAAAGATATTTTGACTGCTCAGACAAAATAGAATCCAATCCCGAACTACTTCATACTGAATCTAGCATCAAGAGCGATCTTAATCGTATTGCTTTAAACACCTATATACAAACTCGTCAGATAAACAAAGCCGAAAAAGCGATCGCTCAATGTTTATCAATTGAAGGCAAGACACCCGATTTATTGTTAAAAAAAGCTTCCATATTAGGTTCACAAGCAAAATATCAAGAAGCAGCAGATTTGTTGTTATCTCTCAATCGGGATTATCCAAACAATCCAGCTATTCTTAAGAGACTAATTTTAGTATTCGAGCAACTAAGAGATACTGGAAAAATGATAGCCTTTTTGAAAACCTATTTGAAACACTTTCCTGAAGATACTTGGGGTAAAAGAAAATTGCTAGATCTGAATATGCTTCGTTCCAAATAAAATATCTATTGTATGACTTTCAAACAAGAGATTCAACTATATTGGAGATGAATATTCAGTCCTAGTTGGATCGTAAGAAAACACTATTTTACCGCGGAAGGCGGTCAGCGCAGGCACCGCCAAACGCTCTCTGCGTTTCGCCGTTCCGAAGGAACGTCGGCAGCCTCCAGGCTGCACGGCGGTGTACCGCTGACCTGGTGATAATATGCCGAATGACTCACGGCAAGCTTATGGTTGATTTCCCAAATCCTTGGTATCCATTAGCTTACGAAAAACTTATACTTTGCAAGTTTGAAGCGAGGAAAGTGCGGAGGAAACCTCTGCATACTATGCTCGCTTGTTGAAGTGGCAAGCTTATGGTTGAATAGGTGGCAAAGTTATGGTTGAAGTGACAGCCTACTGTGCCATCTTAAGTTGGTGATCCAGAAAGAAATAGTCGACAATGAATTACAAATAACTGATATCTTTAAACGGTATGGCAATAAGTGAACTATGGCTAATTTTTTATTGGAAGTAGGTACAGAAGAATTACCAGCAGATTTTGTTAGTAGTGCGATCGCGCAATGGCAGACTAAAATTCCTGCAAGCTTGGCGGAAAACTTTTTAAACCCCACAGCTGTGGAATATTATGCAACGCCTCGCCGTTTAGCCGTATTAATTAAAGATCTTAGCGAACAGCAAGCAGACAGAGAAGAAGAAGTAAAAGGTCCACCCCTTAGAGCAGCATTTAAAGATGGTCAACCCACTAAAGCAGCAGAGGGTTTTGCTCGTAAGCAAGGCGTAAATCTCGACGATTTGGAAATACGCGACACTCCTAAAGGAGAATTTGTTTTTATAGAAAAGCAAATAAAGGGTCGCCAGACAACCGAAATTTTACAGGAGTTGTGTCCGCAATGGATTACTGGCTTGGAAGGTAAACGCTTTATGCGCTGGGGTGATGGAGATTTACGTTTTCCCCGTCCGATCAGGTGGCTAGTAGCATTATGGGATAGTGAAGTTCTGCCTCTAGAATTAGTCAATGGTTCAGAAAGTATTAAAAGCGATCGCACCTCACGAGGACACCGCATTTTACATCCCGATACGGTAAGCATTGCCAAGGCGACAGACTACGTAGAAAGCCTTCGCTCTGCTGCGGTTGAAGTAGATTCGGCAGCTAGAAAAGAAAAGATCGAAAGCGATATTCTAGCAGCAGCTAAAAGTATAGACGGACTCGCCAAAATCTATCCCGACCTCCTCGAAGAAGTGGTAGATCTTGTCGAGTATCCTACTGCCATAGCAGGAAAATTTGATGCAGATTTTCTCAAGCTACCGACAGAAGTAATTACTACCGTAATGGTTAGTCACCAGCGTTACTTTCCCGTCCACAAAGAAACAGATAATACTCTATTACCTAACTTCATTACTATTTCTAACGGCGACCCCGATAAAAAAGACTTAATCGCTGAAGGAAACGGTAGAGTAATTCGCGCTCGTTTGGCAGACGCTCAATTCTTCTATCAGGCAGATTGTGATGAGCATCTCGATACCTATCTTCCCGATCTCGAAAAAGTCACTTTCCAAGAAGATTTAGGCTCGATGCGGGATAAGGTCGATCGCATTATCGATATGGCAAAAACTATTGCCGAACAGCTAGAGGTGACAGAGGAACAGCAAAACGAGATTGAAAGTACGGCATTACTCTCTAAAGCAGATTTGGTCACGCAGATGGTCTATGAATTTCCCGAACTACAGGGAATTATGGGAGAAAAATACGCGCTGGTCAGTGGCGAATCCGCTACGGTAGCTAAAGGCATCGTCGAACACTATTTGCCAAGAGGTGCAGACGATATCATGCCTACAACCTTAAACGGTCAGGTAGTGGGTTTGGCAGATCGTTTAGATACTTTAATTGGTATCTTCGGTTTAGGTATGATTCCTAGTGGATCATCAGATCCTTTTGCCTTACGTCGTGCAGCTAACGGGGTAGTGAATATTACCTGGTCTGGCAACTTGGCGATCGATTTGAACGATCTACTCCAACAGGGTGCAGCCGACTTTGTTTCGGCTCATTCTGAACGCGAATCTCCTCTTGCACCTTTACAAGAGTTTTTCGTGCAGCGTATTAGAACTCTGTTGCAGGACGAAAAAAATATTGATTACGATCTGGTTAATGCGGTTGTAGGAGATAACGACCCAGAATACACCGAAAGAGCTTTAGAAGATCTGTTAGATGTGCGCGATCGCGCTTTATTTCTACAGTCAACTCGCAACAGCGGTAAGCTAAACGAAATCTATGAAACCATCAATCGTTCGGCACGTTTGGCAGCTAAAGGCGATCTAGATACTCAAGTTTTAGATCCTCAAGATATAATTAATCCCGAATTATTCGAGTCAGCTTCCGAAAGAGAATTCTATGAAGCATTAGTCGAACTATTACCGCAAACACAAGCCTCTTTAGAAGAACGCAACTATCAGTCATTAATAGACAGTTTGGCGAAAATTGCTCCTGTAGTTAGTAACTTTTTCGATGGTGAAAACAGCGTTTTAGTTATGGCAGAAAATCCCGAAATCAAACGTAACAGGCTGAATCTTTTAGGTTTATTACGCAATCATGGTAGAGTCCTAGCCGATTTTGGTGCAATAGTAAAAGGGTAAGCAAGAAGGATGAAGGATGAAGCAGGTACAGATGACAATTAATCAGCCAGTAGCCGATGATAAAGCAATTGGAAAACCTCGACCTTTGAAAAAGGTGATACTGTACTCTGGCTTGAGTTTTTTAGCTTACTACGGATATTATAAATGGGTGATTCAAGATGAACTACGTCGTTATGATGGTCGTAGTTGGTCGGGTGCGCTGTGCTTGATTCCTTTTATAGTGGGGGTATTGTTTCCGCAAATACTGTGGCGACTAGATCCTGATGTACCTGCCTGGTTTGGTTGGTTTTCTATTTTAGGATTAGCCTGGATTTATTATGTCCAGTTTCGCCTCTATCGCACCGTAAATCGGATGTACGAAGAGTCAGGATTAGAACCACCTCTAACAGTTTGGTGGATGTTGATACCTGGCTTAAATATCTGGGTGGGTTTTAAGCAAATTCATTATTTAAGTGAATATTGGCAGCGAAAACAGTCGGTAGAGACTTTAGGTGAAGCCTCAGTACAGGGTGCATAGCTTATTTACTGATGTTACCCACTCATCTATTTGTGAGGATTGTTGATTGTTGATTGTTGATTGTTAATTGTTAATTGTTCACCGTACCCTGTTGACTGTTGACTGTATAATTGATTCCGTACAAAATAAAACCGCTTGGGGTTGAGTCCGTAAAATTGTGGCGGGAAACTGTGGCGCGATCGCACCTTTTAAAGTCTGTCGCACTAATTCTGCTTTGTGGTTTCCCCCCGCCAAACAAAAGATTTTTTTTGCATCACAAATTGTAGGAATTGTCAATGTGTAGGCATACTGGGGAACTTCTGCTAAATCGGTAAAATAACCACCGTTAACCTGTTGCTGGCGGGTTTCGGTTTCTAAACGTACTAGTTTTATAACTTCAGAGTCGTTAAAGTTGGCAACAGAAGGCTCATTAAAAGCAAGATGTCCGCTGTCTCCAATGCCTAACATACAAAGATCGATTTTCTGCTGCTGTAAAAGCTGGCTATAGCGATCGCATTCTGCTAAAGGCTGTAGCGCATCACCTTGGATGTAATTGAAAGTACCTGGCTGTACTCGACGCTCTACCTGATGATGCAAATAATAACGGAAGCTACCAGGATGATCTGCGCTAATTCCTAAATATTCATCCAGATGAAATAGAATAATTTTCGACCAGTCCAAATCATTCCCATGAGCGATCGCATCTAAAAATTCTAGCTGTGAATTACCTGTAGCTAAAATAATGCTGACAGTATCCTGTTGCTCTAATAATGATTGCAGGTATTCTCGCGCTAAATCCGCTGCATTTTGAGCCAATTGTTCGGTAGAATTAGCTATAACGACGGATAAATCATCGACCTTAATTGTCTGAGTGTCTGGCAGTGATAGAGCGCGATCTGGCATATTTAACAGATTAGATATTTAAGGATATGAGCAATATATACCATCTAGCCGTTAAAAATATCGAAGGTAAAGAAGAACTTGCCGACTATTAGATATTTTATCAATTTAGATAGTATGCGATCGCCGATTATTTTTTATAAGCCTTAGCCGAAGCACTAGTCCAGATGTATGCAGCAGTGCAAAACGGTAATAAGATAAATATCGCTCCGCAGGCTATAGGATGATTCCTAACCGCAGGTACAGAAAGCATAGCAGTTATGCCCAAACCACAGTAGACAAGACCAACCAAAGGGATTCCTAGTACTAAGAAAGCAAACTTTTTATCTTCAGGATTCATTATTTATATTTATTACTTTATTTAAAATAAGTATTTAGTCTTTATATGATATATAAAATATCTTGGTATCTGGCAGAAACTAAAGTAATTGTACTTATTCGATTTGGGAGGCAATGAACCGTAAGTTTCGCCAAAGCGATCGCATTATTCCAAATCAAATAATATTTAGCGCATGGTATTATTTTAATAGCTTGCGAAAGACGATTTTATCTTCTCCAGCCTGATAAAATTCGCGAATCCTTGCTTCTTGGTTATAACCACATTTAAGATAAAATTCTCGTGTCCCTTCAAAGCTTTGAAGACCAGAAGTTTCAACTAAAAGAATTCGTTCTCCGAGTTCTGCTAACCTTTGCTCGATATGACGTAGCATAGAAGCTCCACGCCCAGATTTTTGATAATCGGGATGAACGGCAATTAAATATAGATTCCATGTTCGGTGGGTCATTCTTTCTGGCGCACAGTAGCCTATTGCTACAGGCTGACCATCATCGTATGTAAACCAGTAGTCATTACTATCTTTGTTAGTTAAGTAATCTGAGATCATTTCATCCAGCATATCCGAGGGAAACAAATCATTAGCATCGATTACTACTTTTAACGCTGGCAGATCTTCTGATGTAACAGCTCTAATATGCGAATTTTGCTGTATATTCATTTTCGGTTTTACAAAGTAATTAATATCGATCCAAAGTCACCAAACTACAGCCTAGCGTATCGCACAATACAGTTTTATAGCTAAAAATAGTCTTTTATCTCATTTACGTTAGTAGAAATAAAAGAGTTAATTAAGGAACGAATCTCGAATAGAGAAACTGCGTTAGCCTTTTTGAAGAATTACTATTCTTTCGGTTGCAAACTACTTTCCTATTTATAGGCATAGTAATTAGTGAACGTTATTCAAACGAAATTGGGGCAAGTTTAATACTATGGCAAAAAGAACTTTTGGTGTAATTGGTCTGGCGGTAATGGGGGAAAATCTCGCCCTCAACGTAGAAAGTCGTGGCTTTCCAATTGCGGTATACAATCGTACCGCTGCCAAAACCGAAAAATTTATGGAAGTGCGGGCAAAAGGCAAAGATATCAAGGCTGCTTATTCAATTGAAGAATTCGTTCAGATTTTAGATCGTCCCCGCAATATTTTGGTAATGGTTAAAGCAGGAAGACCTGTAGATGCCGTAATCGACCAGTTGAAACCGCTATTAGATGAAGGAGATACTATCATTGACGGTGGTAATTCACTTTACAATGATACTGAAAGACGCACCAAAGATTTAGAATCTTCTGGATTTGGCTTTGTCGGAATGGGAGTTAGTGGCGGAGAAGAAGGCGCGCTCAAAGGGCCTAGTTTGATGCCTGGAGGTACTGAAGCTGGTTATCGCGATCTAGAGCCTATTTTAACCAAAATTGCTGCACAGGTTGACGATGGACCTTGCGTTACCTACATCGGTCCTGGCGGTGCTGGTCACTATGTAAAAATGGTGCATAACGGCATCGAGTATGGCGATATGCAGCTCATTGCCGAAGCCTACGACTTGATGAAAAATGCTTTGGGCTTAACTGGCGATGAGCTAGAGGAAGTATTCAGCGAGTGGAATCGTACCGATGAGCTTGATTCGTTTTTAATCGAGATTACTGCCGATATTTTTAGCAACACCGATCCTGAAACTAACAAACCTTTAGTAGACTCTATTTTGGATGCTGCTGGACAAAAAGGAACGGGACGCTGGACGGTAGTAAGTTCTTTAGAGTTGGGTGTACCAATTCCTACTATCTACGCTGCGGTTAACGCTCGCGTTATGTCTTCTTATAAAGAAGAACGGGTAGCAGCTTCTAAAGAAATTACGGGTCCTACAGCTAAATATGAAGGTGATAAGCAAGAATTTATTAACCAGGTAAGAGATGCTTTGTATTGCTCTAAAATGTGTTCCTATGCTCAGGGAATGGTGCTATTAAGCGAAGCATCGAAGCATTTTAACTTTAACCTCAATTTGGCAGAAATAGCGCGGATCTGGAAAGGAGGCTGTATTATTCAGGCTGGTTTCTTAGATAAGATTAAAAAAGCATTTAACGAAAAACCAGATTTGGCTAATCTCCTACTCGCACCTGAATTCAAGCAGTCAATTCTAGACCGACAAGATGCTTGGCGCGAAGTTCTGGCAACTGCCAACGAGTTAGGTATTGCTGTTCCTGCTTTTAGCTCATCTTTAGACTATTTCGATAGCTATCGTCGTGCTAATCTACCTCAGAATCTGACTCAAGCCCAAAGAGATTACTTTGGCGCGCATACTTACGAAAGAGTCGATCGCCCTAGAGGAGAATTTTCTCATACAGAATGGACTAGAGTTGCCGAGAAGTCCTTACAAACAGGTAGCACTGACTAACTAACTTTTTGATTGAGAATTTTTAGTAAGGGCGAAGAGCGAATCGCCCTTACTATTTTTCGCGACAAAATGAAGCGATTGCTACAAATTAAGATAGGCTAAAAATTTATGCTAATCATATGAAGCTAAATAACTCTCGTCTCGGTCTAGAACAAGAATTTTTTATCGTTAACCCAGAAGGGTTTATTTCTCAACGCGCTGATGAATTTCTAGAGACTTGTTGGAGTATAGCCAAAGAACGCGATCGCTCTACTGATTGTTTTGCTCCCGAATTTGTCAAAAGCATCATCGAGATTAATACCGTTCCCGTCGATAGCTTTGCCGAACTAGTAGAAGAATATCTTAGCCTACTCAACATACTACTAGAAGTAGCAAGCAAGCTAGAGCTGCGGATCTACCCTCTTTCAACCTATCCGCTGTACACTACGCCAGTGATGCGGAACAAACCCAACTATCATTTACAGGTACGCACTGTCGGGTCAGGCAGATTTGATAACGCAGCAAAATGTACGGGAACTCATATTCATTTGGATTTACCCGACGATGCAGTAGATCCGCGAATTGGTATTGCCTATAACTCTTCTGCTGAAACTAAAGCTAGGGTACTTAATATATACAACTTGGCTACTGCTTTTGATGCAGCAATTATCGCGCTCTCTCGCGCCTGTCCTTTTTATGACGGAACAGTAGCAGGAAAGGCGATGCGGACAATTCACTATCGAGGTAGTAATAAGTTTGCCTGGGAAGGAGTTTATACCAAACTTCAAACCGTAGGTGGCCTGATGCCTTATGCCGAAACCGTAGAACAGCTTACCCGACAGCTATTCAACCGCTATCACACCTGGCTACAGGCAATGGATCGTGCTGGAGTAGATAGACAGATGTTTCTTAATTCTGGTGGTGAACTGTTAACTGCGGGATGGAATCCAATTCGACTCAATTCTATTGGTACAGTTGAACTAAGAGGAGCAGACAGTAACTATCCTCAAGTTATTTTGGCACTGACTGCTTTAGTATCAGAGGCTGCTAACCGAGTACGAAAAGAAGATCTAAGGGTTAGACCGAAAATAGGAGTCAAAACTTTTCAACTACAGGGACAAGAGTTAAGCGTACCCGAATTTGAATATTTAAATAACGAGTTACTATACGCTGCGGTAACAGAAGGAATAAAAAGCACGTTAATAAAAGATTATCTCGACTCAATTTTAGAATTTAGCTGCCAAAACAATAG
This sequence comes from Waterburya sp., assembly GCA_965214815.1. GTDB lineage: Bacteria > Cyanobacteriota > Cyanobacteriia > Cyanobacteriales > Xenococcaceae > Waterburya. Next base: position 2,390,889 of record CBDCCL010000002.1, on the reverse strand, counting down.
CGAAGTCAGCGATTATTTAACTCAGTTTAAAACATTAGAAAAATATACTACTACTGAAACTCAATTACTAGACAAGTTTCCTACTACTACAGGGACGATATCCCAATCAGACGGTTTGGCTTTGGTTCGTTATTGTTGCGATCGCCTGGAAGAAGAAGTAGCTTCCCTCAATTCTCAGCAGCCAGATAAATCCGTAATTGCTAACTTAAACGAGATTAATAATTAATTACGGCAAAAGCTAATTAAGATCGATTGCCCATTGCCAGATTGAATTGCTCATTACTCATCGTCAAATTTAGAGATTCAGATAAGATAAAGAAAAATATTCATGCGATCGCATTAAGTCTGAGTCTGAATTATATAAGAAATTAAATTAACAGTATTTCAATCTCCTAAAGCCATGAAAACATTAAACGGACCAAAAAGTTCATCATTTGTTCAACTCATGAACTGGATTTTTCGTCCACTGGATTTTTTAGAAGAATGCGATCGCTCCTATGGAGATATTTTTAATTTGAACCTAATGGGTTTGCCACCTTTTACAATTGTTAGCAATCCTCAAGGAATTCAAGAAATTCTAAGCGTTGATGCTCAAAAATTTGATGCTGGACGCACTAACGATCTGGCTCGAAGTCTCTTGGGCGATAACTCCCTAGTGTTGATGGATGGTGCTAATCATCGCCGACAACGCAAGCTAATGATGCCTCCTTTTCATGGTGAAAAAGTTAAATCTTATGCCCAAACTATCTGTCAAATCACCGAAAAAGCGATCGCTCAGCTGCAAGAAAAGCAAACTTTTGTAGCTCAAAAGGCGATGCAGGATATTACCTTAGAGACAATTTTGCACGTTGTTTTTGGATTGAGTGAAGGGGAAAGATACCAACAAATTAAACCACCACTAATCGAGTTATTAGATTTAACTGGTTCACCTCTCAAAGCTAGCGCGATATTTTTACCCTTTTTGCAGAAAGATTTGGGAAAATGGAGTCCGTGGGGAAAAGTAGAACTATGCAAACGTAAAATTTACAGTCTGTTGCAGGCAGAGATCGACGAGAGACGAGATAATCCAGAATCGGCAGGGAATGACGTTCTAAGCTTAATGATGTCTGCCGAAGACGAAGCGGGACAAGGCTTGAGCGATATCGAGCTAAAAGATCAGATGATGACTTTATTAGTGGCGGGTCATGAAACTACTGCTACTGCCTTATCTTGGGCTTTCTATTGGATTCATAAGCTGCCTGAGGTCAAACAAAAATTACGGGGAGAATTGGATAGTTTGGAAGATGATGGCGATCCTCTAGCAATCACACGTTTACCCTATTTAACCGCAGTCTGTAACGAAACCTTGCGAATTTATCCCGTTGCCTTTCTTGCCTTTTTACGTTTTGCCAAATCACCGATAGAAGTAATGGGACATGAATTTGAGACAGAATCAATGCTCGCCCCCGCTATTTACTTAACCCATCATCGACAAGATTTATATCCCGAACCCAAAAAGTTCAAACCAAAAAGATTTTTAGAGCGTCAGTATTCTCCTTATGAATTTTTGCCCTTTGGTGGCGGTAATCGTCGCTGCATCGGTTATGCTTTGGCACTAATGGAGATGAAGCTAGTTATAGCTACAGTCATGACTAACTGTAATCTGAGTTTAAGGCGCGATCGCCCAATACTTCCTAAGCGTCGTGGTGCTACCGTAGCTCCTCACAATGGTGTTCCCTTAGTTTTCAACAGCAAGCGTAAAAGCAATGCCGTTCGACAGTTAACAGTTATGCGAAGCACTGGGAAGCCCAGCATAAACGGTATCCTTTAGGGCAACAGTTAACAGTTATGCGATCGCTGTATCCCCGATCGACTCATTAGTTATTACCCACGAGCAGTTAACCTTGTGCGAGTGAACTACCTACAGCAAATTTAAAATTATGCAGTAGGCTTCCTACCCAAAGGTCAGCCTCCCCATGCAAGCACGGATCGGTCTTATGTCCAGGCGATAGGCTCTATCCCTCGTCCCGAAGGTGAGGGCGCGTCTTGTCGGGTTTCCCGACAAGCTCGTGTCGCCCGTGAAAATGTTTGATTTTACTTGCACACGCGTATTTCGCTTGGATCGTAGCTTCAACCAGTCCACTACGTCGGGTCGGGTTCACGTACAAAGTTAGTCCCTCTTACCGATATTCTCCGAATCAACAGCCCATGTCAAAACCCATGCAGACCTATCAAAGATTGAAACTATCCTACCACGAATCGGTTACACCGTTACGCACTGTCGGCAATTCATAAGGCGCGTTTTGGGAAAGAAGATTCTTTCCCAAAAGCCGCCGTCTCAACATCGAATCACAGATTACGATGTGAGGCTTCTTGCCGTTGACGCTAAATTATGGTTCTTCCAAAAGAATAATCGAACAATTCAAATTGTTTAACAGTGGTTCGGTTGTAGTACCAAGGGTTAAACTATTTACGCCGTTGCGCTGTCGTTGCGATCGCAATATTACTAATTCGCAATGGCGACTGGCGTTTAGAATTGCTCTGACATTATTTTGAGCCGTAACCTGAATATCTACAGCTACTCCAGGAAAATACTGCTCGGCTACACGATCTAATCTCTTATGAAGCACCGCCTTTCGTTCTTTGGTAGTTTGAGTCGGACAAGCATGGAGCAAAGTTATTTCTGTTTCTTTCCCTACTAGGCTTTGAGCAATTTGTGCGGGTCGTAGTCCGATAATGTTAATATTTTCGACTGGAACTAGAATACGCTTGATTTTTAAAGGTGAATCCAATAGACGTGCTACCACAACCGAACAGTGAGCCGACCACAGTACGCTATTTATTACCGAACCAAATAGACGCGATCGAAAGTTAGTGGTGTTACCAAATCCTAATAGAATTAGGTTGGCATCGACTTCGCGGGTGAGATGAGTAATTCCTTGTGCCACATCATACTCAATTCTAAGTTGGGGTTGAGCGGTGATACCGAGTTCTTCGCTAACCTTCTGGGCTTGTGCGAGTAGATTTCGACTCCGCTCGATCGCCAGATCCAGTTGCGGAGAATCTAAACGAGCCTGAGCTTTGGCGATCGCCAAAGGCACAATTTCTCCTGCTTCTTTTTTAACTAGTAAAGATGCCAGTTCTAACAAGTAACGCTCTGTTTGTGGGTTGTAAACTGGGACAACAACTCGGGACTTATGTTTCTCGGCTTCTAAATTCCCTGTTTCTGGTTCGGCTACATCGGTAGAGGTTAGCTGCGCTGCGCTATGGGAAGTAATTAAAGGCCCTGCTACTGCCGTTACCAGCATGAGTAAAATAACGCTATTAAAAACCCGCTCGTTGATAATCTGTGCCTGAAAAGCAATCAAAGCAGCAGCTAAGGTAGCTGCCACCTGGGGCAACGATAAAGACCACATTGTTATCGTCTGTTGCCAACTGTAGCGGAAAATTAATTTAGCTAACATAGCTGCTAGAAACTTACTGATGATTAAAGCAGCTACAATTGATAGCGGGATGCCAACGGAACGAAAAACATCCTGAAAAGCTTTAAGATCGAGCAGCAAGCCCATATCTACAAAGAAAATGGGAATAAATAATACCGAACCAACGAATTCGACCTTTTCTTTGACTGGGCCATTACCAATGACATCGTTTACTGCCAAACCTGCTAAAAACGCACCGACAATTTTTTCTACTCCAACTAGTTGCGCGCTAACCGAAGCCACAAATACTGCTAGCAGCACGAATAAAAACTGATTGCCCTCATCGTTTTTAGAACGACGAAAAAAGGCTCTACCCAAACGGTCTAAGCCCAATAAAACTACCAGAGCATAAATAATCAGAAAACCTAATAGCCTACCCAGATCCAGGGCGGTAAAATCTCCCTGATTGACTCCCATACATACCGCCAATACGAGTAAAGCACCAATGTCGGTAAAAATAGTCGCGCCGATAGTAACGGTAACTGCTTCATCGTTAACTACCCCCAGGCGTTTAACAATAGGATAAGCAAGCAGGGTATGAGAGGCTAATAGTGAACCGATCAAAACGGCGGTATTCCATTCAAAATCAAATATCCTACCTACCAAAGTTCCTGCCATCAAGGGAATTGCAAAGGTTGCAGCACCAAAAACAATCGAGCGGTTTCTAGTACGGCGAAACTGCTCCATATCGATTTCTAATCCAGCAACAAACATCAGGTAGATTTTGCCGATGTCTGCCAGCAGCACCATAGTTTCTGACTTGCTGTCGAGTAGACCCAAACCACTCGAACCAAATACAACTCCTGCTGCCAACAAACCCACTAACCCAGGCAAGCGCAGTTTTTCAAATACGGGAGGTATCAGCAGAATAATACCTAGAAGCAGTGCAAAGGTAAAAACAGGTTCGCGCACTGTAGCCGATATTGATTCCATATTTTTAAATAGCTTTTTTAGGAGTTCTTTGAGCTTCTAAATAATACAGTTGTGACTCAAAACCTTGATAACGATTGTAAATATAAGATCGTTTTAAAAGTAGACCCCAAAATATTTTAAATGATTAATTGAAAATTTTTAAAAGCAATAAATAATAGTAATTAAAGTTTATATATCGACTTGGTAAATCTATCTATGGATGTAATATGCTCTAGGCTTACTATAATCAATTAGTTATAGCAGAACCTAGATAGAATAACTACCTAAATTAATAACATGGTAAATTGGCTAATTTTAGCGTTGGGCGGTGTCTGTTCGGGAATACTGGCAGGAATACTGGGAATAGGTGGCGGATTTATCATCGTCTCGTTGCTAGTGGCGTTAGGCTATTCTCCAATTCAGGCGGTAGCAACTAGTAGCTTGGTAATCATCATGAGTTCTAGCACTGGTAGCTTTTATAACTGGCGCATGGGCTATTTAGACTTGCAACGAGTGGTTTATATTGCCATACCCGCTATAATTGCAGCACCTTTAGGGGCATATTTAGCAGGAAATATACAAGATTATGTTCTGTTAACCATATTCAGCTTCTTTCTACTGATCAATATTGGTTTAATTAGGCTGCGTAAAAGGGTAGCTGCCAGGCAAAATCACTCGGGTAAAACAATTAATCCTATAGTTTCGAGAATTGCGACGGGGGCGATCGGGGGTTTTTTAGCAGGCTTGTTGGGTATTGGCGGTGGGGCAATTATGGTTCCTTTGCAAATGCTGCTGCTTAATGAAGAAATTAAAGTTGCAGTCAGAACTAGTTTGGGTGTAATCGTTACGGCAACAATCTCTTCTTGTGTAATTCATGCAGTACAGGGTAATGTGCTTTTTGTTCCTGGTCTAATTGTAGGTATAGGAGGGATAATTGGAACTCAAATCGGTAGTAGAGTATTACCAAATTTGTCTAACTCTTTAGTTAGTAAGATTTTTACCGTATTTTTGGCAACTATGGCAGTGTTTAACTTTTGGCAAGCCTGGCAGAGTTATCAGAATACATTGGGTAATTAGCCAATTTTATTTTTTTAATTGCTCTAACCTTTTTATAGCGATCGCTTTATCATTCGCGAGAATATGTTTTTGAATAAACCACGGAGGCACGGAGTACACGGAGGAAGAGAAGAAGAGAGTATTTTTTAAATGATTTGGTATTGTTATAGTTTATTTATTGATAGGTAGAAACTTAAATTATTGATTTAAATATTTTTGAAATCGTAATGTTTGTCTTGGTTTAAATAGTTAGATGAACATGAAATTATTATTATTAGGTAAAAACTCTTAGGGAAAAATGTGAAATTACTGAAGTAAATTAAGTCATCGCTTTATAAGTACTTGATAATTCAGCAGCCTTGCGGATGTCAGTTTTAAGATTCAGAATAATAATTAGGTTAATAAGTTACAAAATACTAAAGAATTAATACAAATGTTTTTTGTTATTAGTTTTATTTAAAAGATAAATTAGAAATAAAACATAGTTTTAAATATTTTCTAAATACGTCTATTTTAAATATTGTTTTGTAGCAAAAATAAGCGGTATTTTAATCGTAGTGTTAACTAATAGATTGGATTGCGCTTTATTTGATGAATTATTTTTAAATTCTTATGGCTCAAAACGATCGCAGTGCTGCTAACAAACAAGATTCTCTAGCTCACGAAGCTAAAAGCCAGCAGTCGGATTCTATTTATACTGAATGGGCGCAGATTGCGACCAATAAAGTAGTAGTAGCAACTCCCGATTGTGCCTGGCTATACAAACCTCGTTCGTCCTCGGATCGCTTTGCTAGACCAATGGAAGGTGCTGGTAATAAAGCTAGCACTGGTAAATTGCTGGATACAGCGATCGCTGCTGCTAGATGTGCGGTTAAATCTGATGTTAGACCACCGGCCTTAACATCTACACGCTGGATCTGGCGATTAGCTGGCTTATACCACCTCTGCCATCCTATCCCCAGGTTAATCGAATCAGCGCGTCAACAATTTACCGCAGCCGAACGCTGGAGTTTAGCACGGTGGGCTGCACACAATGCCGAGGAAGAAGCGGGACACGATCTGCTGGCTTTAAAAGACATTCAGTCTTTAGGGTACGATCCTGATGCTGTAGTCAAAGCCCTTGTTCCTCCTGCCTCTAAAATCCTGATTGATTATTTAACCCGCAGTGTAAATGATCGCGATCCTATTGACTGTGTAGGCTATGCCTATACTATGGAACGTCTAGCACTTGGTGTTAATGAACAGTATATCAAGGATGTAGAAGCCTTACTTCCTCAAGGTGTCAAAGCTACGCGCTGTCTGCGAGTACATAGCAGTGTAGGAGCAGATGTAGATCATGTAGCCGAGACAGTAGAAATGGTTGCAGAACTTTCTGCTGCTGAACGAACTCGTGTGGCGATCGCTTGTTATGAAACAGCATTACTCTGCTTTAGTCCTCCTGGCGATTATCTGTCAGATGAGTCTATTAAGGAAATATTAGCTCCCCTTAAAAGGGCAAATGTTCTTAGCAACAGCTAATTTAATCTTTTCGCGCCAGAAGATTAATAAATAATTCATTCAACTTACCGTTCTAAATCGAAAAATTAAGGAGAATTAAATCATGGTCTTAACTATTACAGAAATCAAGCACGTTCAAGACAATGCTGAATTGTTAAATGAGTTTGGCACAGAACTAGATTTAGATTCTATTCTTACTGAAGAATTGAATTCGGGATTACCATGTGACATTAATAATGGTTGGTAGTTCGCTAAATCATTTATCATTTATCATTTATCATTTATCATTTTTAATGTTCAATGATTGGTAATTTATTAACTTAGATCGAGCAGGTAATATATTTACTATCTGCTCGATTTTTATTAGCTATCGATCGCACCCAATGTTTTTAATGTATCGAGGATCGTCTTGTTTAAACTAGTAACTCCTTTAAGGTTCATCGATTGATAAAGTTTTTTTATTTCTAAGGTGCGAACGCATTCCCCACTCTCTAGATCCCAAAGAGCGATCGTTTCATCTGCGCTACTGCTAACCAATTGGCGATCGCCATAAGCAAAAGCTAAGGAATTAATCAAACCTGTATGACCCGATAAATTTTTTAAGCATTGACCATCACTATCCCACAATTTGATAGATTGTTCGCTATTGCAGCTAGCTAACATCCGACCATCCCAGCTGAAGGCTACTGATTGCGAAGAGCCTTTGTCTACTTGAATAATCTTACATTTGCCCGTATTAATATCCCATAGTCTTATTGTTCCATCCGAACTAGTACTAACTAAACTATAGTTGTTAGAACTAAAAGCGACTGAAAATACCCAGTCTGTATGGTCGTCTAAAATTTTCAGACATTCGCCAGTTTTGACCCTCCAAATTCTAACCGTACCGTCTAAAGAACCACTCGCCAGCAACATTCCATCTGGGCTATACGCAACTGACCATACCTCCGAAGTATGTCCGTCAAGAGTTTTAAGCAGCTCACCAGTACTAATGTTCCATAGTTTAACCGTTGTATCTTCGCTACCGCTAGCTAAGATGTTATCAGCATCGATCGCGATCGCTCTTACCGCAGCCTGATGTCCTGTAATATTGCTCACTCGGTTGCGATGAACATCCCACAATTTAATCGTTGTATCTCCACTACCGCTAGCGATAAACTTACCATCAGGAGAGTAGGCTACTGACCACACCCAGTTATCGTGTTCGTATAGAGTTCTCGAAGTCATACTGTTTAAATCCCACAGTCTTACTTGTCGAGATAGACCACCGCTAACTAACATTCGATTGTCGGGACTATAGGCTGTCGAAAGTTCTTGGTTATTGTATCCCTGAATAGTTTTAAAACAGCGTTCGCGATCGACATTCCAAAGCTTAATTGTCTGGTCGTGACTACCGCTAGCTAATAAGTTTTCTGTCGGACTAAATGCTATCGAATTAACGATGTTGGAATGCCCTAAAAACACTTTGTAACATTCCCCCGTATTCGTATCCCACAGTCTTACCGTTCGATCTACACTGCTGCTTGCAAGTATACCTTGAGGAGAAAAAGCCACAGACCAAACTCCGTTATCGTGACCTAAAAGAATCTGCTTGCATTTACCTGTTTCAAGATCCCACAGTTTCACCATTCGATCGTTACCGCTGCTGGCGAGAGTTTGTCCGTCGGGACTGAGACTGAGCGATCGCACACCGTCTTCATGTCCTTGAATACTCTTACACTCGCCTGTTGTAAGATTCCATCGTTTAATCGTCCAATCGTGACTACCGCTAAATAACTCTTTGCCATTATGACTAAAAATAACTGAAGTTACTAAATTATCGTGACCTGAGAAAACCCGAAGACATCGACCCGTAGTGACATCCCATAATCGAACTTCAGTATCATCACACCCAGTGGCGACGGTTTTACCATCGGGAGAGTATGCTACCGACCATACTTCATGTTCGTGTTCTGTTAAAGAATGTAAACATTCTCCTGTGTTGACGTTCCAAAGTTTTGCCGTACAGTCACAGCTACCGCTAGCAAGGGTTTTGCCGTCGGGACTAAAAGCAAGAGAAACGACCCAAGCATTGTGATCTTCAAAACTATGAATCAGTCGGTCATCTTTGACTTGTCGTAAGAGAATATTGCCTTTTGTGTCTCCTGTAGCTAAATATTGTCCGTCGGGAGAGTAGGCTACCGACCAAATTCCGCCAAAGTCTTCGGCAAAAACCGATTTAGACAAGTCTGCGTTTTGGAAGTTAACCCCATGCAGGGGTGTCCGACGTAAATCTGCTTGCCATACGCACAGATTAGAAAAGTCATAGCCAGTCAAGTCAATCTCTAGCTGACACAACAGATTGATAATGTTTCCCGCTGCATACCATTTTTCTAGAGGAAACGACTTCTGCATCCCGACTATCATCTGTCTCAAACAGGCTTCAACAGCTTTTTTACTGCCAAAAAAACCTAAAAGTTCGTCGATTACGGGCTGAAGAATCAGGCGAATTTGATTTTCTCTTATATAGTCAATTGATGTGGCCTCGATCAAAGCATGGTTGCGAAAAACTTCAGGCTTGTGAATTATTATTTCTTCACAGACTACCTCAATGAAATGGCTAGTAACATACTCCATAACCACGGACTGTTGCGTAAAATGAGCATCAGAATTTTCAATTAAAGAACGTCTGGATAAAGATTCTAGGGCTTCTAATAGCTTAATTGACGAGATTGGCACTACGAAGTTTTCTTGTAGCTGCGTTAGCGATATTGGTTCGCGGGCGATCGCCAACCAGTACATAATTTCTCGCTCTATGTCTGATAGTCGCTCGAATTGAGTATCTAAAACATCTCGGATATCGCCAAATACGGCGTTTGACTGGCGCAAAAATTCAGCAATATTGCCATCAAATAGATCTTGAATAGTGGTCGCTACTACCTTGAGTGCTAGAACATTACCACTGTAGCGATCGCCAAGAGCGTTAAAGTCTGATTCTGAACCAACTAACCCTTTGAGCTTAAAAATTTCGGCTACTTCCTGTAAACCTGACAACTGTAAAGAACGAACTGGTAGCTGTTCGCCTTCCAAGGCAGCAATTTCTTTTGGCTTTTCCCGCGAGGTTATTATCAGGCTGCTAAGATGATCTGTAGAGCCGACTCGTCTTAATAGTTCGCCATAGCCTTCGTATCCTGGGCGGTATTTTCCCGCTCGGCGATTACTATCGAGTATCGATTCAGCATTATCGAGCAAGATCAGACAGCGCATCGATCGCAGATATTTTATTAGTAGAGTTATTTTTTCTCCCAATCTCTGAGGTATTGCCTGAGTTTCTTGACCGTCGGATAAAAATTCAATGATGCGATCGATAATTTCATCTAAAGGTGGTGCGTCTCGTAGAGATTTCCAGACAACGCAGTCAAACCCTTTTCCAATTTGTTTGGCAAGTTTAATCGATAGAGTGGTTTTGCCCATTCCACCCATGCCTAACAACGCCACTATTCGACAGCGATCTTCGATCAGCCAAGTAGTTAATGTCTCTATTTCTTTCTCGCGACCAAAAAAATGGTCGATTGAAACCGCCGAACCCCAATCTTGTCGTTTAGTAGGATTGGGTTTTGTATAGTCTTCTTTGGTTAGCTCTAATTCAAAAGCAAGAACGAATTTTTCAAGCGATCGCTTATCTACCCCTTGAGTACCAGCTAATATTTTTTTTACAGTATTGAGATCTAAATTAGTTAGCTCACCAAGTTTTTCATAAGTATATCTTTCGCCAAAATTTGCTTTGTATTCTAATTTAAACCTTGCTGCCTTGACTTTTTTTAGTCCTTTCGGCGTAAGAACAACACCACGAGTCCTTTTTTTCTTGACCTGGCTCATAAACTAATTATTTCTATTCTGATTATAAATAAGTATTTTTTAAATTATTTAGTTTATTCAATTTTTAAGAAGAAATTGCCAAAAATAAGTAATATTACTAGGTAAACGGGTATCTACTGAATTATATTGTAAAATATTTAACACTTATTCTCTGTTCAAAGGGTATTTTTTTTAACATTTTTTCTTATCTTCTCGCTTAAGTTCTTAAAAATCTCTGGTGATTTTTTGTCGAACATAGCAATATATATAGCGTAGAAGCAATAAATCATCTTGTTTAATTTTCCTAAAACGAAAGTTTGGGTCGCTTTTTATAAAAAGTTTATTTCAGCGTTATTAGTTAATTGAAACTACTTAATGTTACAGAATAACTATAAAAATTTTATTAAAGGCTTGTTGCCTTTGAATCAATTCATTTTAGTAGTTTAATTGCATTATATTATACCTCTATAGTTAAAGACTAGTTTTTAGCCTCTAGTATTTTTAGGGCTGCATACAACTTTAAACCAATCTGTATTATTTTTGTATTCTTAGCATTCAATTCCTCGAACTTCTTTATAGCTTATAAAAGCTTAAATCCTCAAGTGCTTGTTTGGTTGTCATTCGAGCGGGCTTGCGAGTTACCGTCTTTGGGGAATAACAAGCTGCTGAACTGTACTTTCACGATCATTTCTCTATCTCAAAAATACTACAAATGGAAAAAACTATCTCATTTTTCATCTTAATTCTTATTGGAATTTTATTCCGTAGTAAAGTCAAAAACGAAGAACAAAAAGACACGATTAAAACATTACTTCTGGCAATAGCTTTACCAGCAGTCATTTTTTCAGCTTTATTAAATATCGATCTATCTTCTTCTTTAATTTATCCTCCAATACTGGTTTTAAGCCTCAATTTTATCCTGTTTTTATCAGTGCGCTGGATCTTACCCATCATTATGGGAAATACTTCTGTAGCTGACAAACGAACATTAATGTTGATGCTGCCATCTCTCGCGCCTTACCTCTCATGTTTTCCTTTTCTGACCGAGTTTTCTGACGATACGATTATCGGTTTAGCTGCCATTGCCGATACGGGAAATAAATTATTTATCCTGATATTTTTGTATTTATTGGCTATGTATTGGAGTTACGGTAAAGAAATATTTAGCAATAAAAAAGCAGAATATAACAAACTAATAGACATTTTATTACAGCCTATTAATCTGTCTATTATTGTTGCTTTAATTGCTAGCTTATTAGGTATTAAATTAGAAACTATACCCGTTTATTTTCAAGAGAGCTTGGCTTATTTACGTAATCTTTTAACACCAACAATTATGATCTTTATTGGTCTGGCGGTAAAAGTTAAAGGTAAAGAGTTAAAGTCTATTTTAGGTTTGCTGTTATGGCGTTCGGCGATCGCATTTGCCTTGAGTGCTTTGGTTATCAGTCTATTTAATATTAATTCGTTAGCAACAGTTCTTTTAGTAGTAGCTTTTCCTCAAAGTTCCTGTAGCTTTATAGCTTACGCTCAAATATCAATTATTTCCAATCGCCAAGATAAAACAAAAGCTCTCTTTAACCCAGCTTTAGCTCTGTCAATACTAGCAATTTCTTTGCCCTTTTCTGCACTCACAATTGTTTGGATTTACTCATCAGGAGATTTCTTCGCCTCACCCCTGCACTTGGCTGGATTAAGCATAGTAAGTTTTTTAACTTCCTGCGTATTTTTGTGGAAACAAGACCGAGTTCAGATTCCTATTTCTGTCCGTGTATCTGAAGCAATCGAGGAAAACAGCAGAAGCATACCAGCCGAAATGTCTAACAAATAATTAAATTTGTACAACTCGATACGGCGCGATCGTTAAGATCTTCTATGTTTCTAACTGGAAACTGTGAGGGTCTTATTATTGTTTAAATTTTCTAAACTGATTAAAATAAATCTAATTATCTAGCGAGTGGCGATCGCGCTTTTCCAAACCGAGCAATCGACCGTGATAAATAGCTGAAAAAGTTTTATCATATATCTTCGATAAGATTGGATCGAGCTAAAGCAGATATTTTTAATGAAAACTACTATTAACACCGAACATTTAAAAGCCTTAGACGATGAGCTATCAAAGCGTCCTATTGCCTTAGATCCTGGTGGTTACTATATTATTTACCTAGATAGAAAAGCCGAGTTAATCTGCGCCAAACACTATACTAACGTCATTAACGATCGCGGTTTGGCTGTAGATCCCGAAACAGGAGAAGTGATTGCTTGTGGCCCAAAAAAGGTAGAGCGTACCGTAGAAAAGCTCTATACTGCTAGAACTGCTAAAGAGTTATGTGTAGAGGTAATCGAAAAGCCCCAACCCTGTCCCATTACGATGTTAGACCACGCTGCCTATTTAGGTCGAGAATTTACTAAAGCAGAATACGCCTTAATTAATGGCACTGAATACATTCAAGATTAAATATTCAGAGGTAGATTAGAGCCAAAACAAGTAAGCTCGATCTACCTCCTGTAAATAGCTAGCGATCGCTATTTAGCAGCGATTGTTAGTTACCAAAACCAACGTACCAGTAATAAGTAGCCATAGGAATTACGGTTGCCACGATCAAAAAGCCAATTACCCATACAGTCGCACTACTGTCATCGGTATCTTCGGCTTTGGTGAATGTACCTTCAATTTGGATGTCATCTTCTATAACTGGAGGTCCTGGATCTTCCTGACCAGAAAGAATTGCTACCAAGCGATCGCCTGCGTCGTTAAAGGCTTGATTGTATTTATTACCGTTGCGGATATTGTAGCCCATTGTATCGTTAATGATACTTTCTGCTGCTTCTTCTCCAATTAGGTTTTGTGCCGAGTCTCCAGAGCGAATAGCAGCATTGTTTGTTAAAGTATCTAACACGATCAAAGTTTGGTTAGCCTGGGCTTGAGTATCGGGATACCAATCTTGAAATATTTCATCTGCTAAACTATCGACAGTTTCACCGTAGTCTAAACGACGAATTGCCACCATTCTTACTTCCTGACCAGTTTGTTCGGCTAACTCCTCAAAGGTTTTAGTCAGTTTGCTTTCGTTGGCGTTGCTAATCGCATCTGCTGTATCTACAACCCAGACACCCTTAGCATCGAAATCGGGAAGATCGAATAAGCCAGTAGCAAGTGCAGGTGCTGTTAAACAAGATATAGCGAAGAGAAGTAACAAGGCAGAAATTAAGTTTTTAAATTTTGAAACCGCCTGTTTTATTGCTAAAAGATATGTCATGGTTAATCTTTGATAACTACTTAATTTTAAGAATATATCTAGTCATCAACAAATCTGTTGAATGTCTATCTAAATAATAAAGCCCAGAGTTACCTCTAGGCTGAATCTACACTAACTATCAGATTTAAATATCCGATCGTCTTAAATTTGGTCTTTTGCGGTTAGAAATTTTAAAGTCCAGGAATTAACCCTCTAATGTCTCCAAGGTAAGCTGTGGAAAGCAAGAAATAAGCAAAAAATGCTCCACCAGCACCACCGATAAAGAAACCACTCCCAAACTCACTCCAACCTTCTTTAGTGAAAAAACCTTTAGGAACGTTAGGTGTAGTAACGGTTTCCGCTGGTTTACCACCCATAGCACTAGCATAGAGAGATAGGCACAAGGTCAAAATGGCGACTAGACCAATAGAAGATAATAAAGCTCCAATATCTGCACTTTGAGTATTACGTAATGGCCCTAATACTAAGAATGGACCATACAGAAAGTATCCATGAGCCATACCGACTTCTAATCCACGGCGAAACGGTGCTAAACCCTGGCGGTAAGCAGGTAGATTACGAATGAAGGCTTTACTAAAGTCCGATGAGTTGAGTGGAGTTGCCAGATTCCCAATCTGAGGATCTCCTGGCGGTTGAATTGCATTGTATTCGTTCATAAATCTTTAATTTCTCCTAATTTTGATTTGGTTTCCCTTAAATAGCATCACTCTAACTTGGTTTAAGTTCGCTTTTTGTTAAGAATCTTTATAACTAAACCTAATGGGGTTGGGGTTCACAGTAATATCCATGTTGTTAACGTTTAACTAAAAAATAAGGAATTAGAAATATGATTGGCGATTATGCAGCTTCCTGGCTACCCGTTGCTATGGTTCCTCTTGTAGGTATAGTAGGAGCAGCCGTATCTATGGCACTTCTATTTATTTATATTGAAGGTGAAAGTCCAGCAAAGTAGCTCCAAAGCTTAAATACTTTAAGTAACTTCAAGTAACTTATTAAATGTTCATACTCTGCCTTTTAGGCAGAGTATTTTTTTTGTTGAGAGAGTAACGAGTAGCAGATATTAGCTGTACGATTAGGCTCTGCTTTCGCAGTTGCTATTGCTCGTCCGTTCGACAAGCCTGTCCGAAAGACATAGGACTCAGTTAATCGCGAAGCCTACAGAGAAAATCTTTGAGACGAGTTTTTCTCTATTGCTGAATTGTATAAATATTATTATCTAAATCTTCGGGAATTAAACTAATATTTTCTTTATTACTACTATCTAACAAAATCATAGTAAATGGATTGTGTGAATCGTCTGAGATTAAACATTTACAGCTTATAAAATTACAAATATCTTTAAACACTTTTTCTTCAGCCAAATTCTTCTGTTTAAGATTTTGAGAACGTAAATAAATAGATATTTTGCTTAAAAATTCTCCTTTCATTGCAGTTTGTTCGCCTAAAATTTCAATATCATCTTCCAATCTGATATTAATGTCATAAACATCCTTAGTTATGAATATTTTTTGACGATCGACATCAAAAATTTTGGATAATATGTTTTTTAATTCACTATTACTAATATTTCTGCTAATAAGACCTTCGTAAATCATAGGCTATTCTAAAGTAATCACATAATTGCTTGGCGAAGACTATCGCGAAAGATCTCTAGAAGGTAACCGTCCTAGTAACCTGGTTTGGCGATCGCAAATAAACAATGTTCCTGAAGCGACACACAACGGAATAGTAATTAAATTGAGCAAGGGAACACTAATTAACCCCAAACATACCAAGCCAAAACTACCGCTAGCAGGCATACTTTTAAAGACAATACCTAGCTTTCGACGAAAACTAAAGCGTCTTCTTTCTAAACAAGAATCGAGAAAATCTAAACAGACAATGATAGTAGTCAGAATAAACGAGCCAACGCTAGAAACAACCGTTCCTACTCCTGGAAAAAGATTGATTATTAGCAAGGGAATGCCAACTGAAGCAATTAAAACTAACTTTTTTAGTTCGTATAAAATTGCTCTATTAAGATCGCTAACTATATTTAATTCAATAATTTCGACTTTTCCCGTACGGTGTTTTTCTAATTGTTCTGATAGTTGTCCGTACCAAGGCGCGCCCAACAATACGCCAAATTGAGTTAACAAAAACCCCGTAGCAATTAATAAAATTACGATTAATATGAGACGCACAACTGCAATTAAACTTAAAGCAATATAGTTTAAAAATCCCAACCACCGAGGTAAATCGGCAATTATTCGATCTAACCAAACTGTCACATCTGTCTGCACCCCATCGACAATTTGCCATCCAAAATAAAGCAAACCACTATAAAGAGCGATTGCTACTACAATATTAACTAGAATCGGAATTGCAATATATTTAAATAACCTGGGATTTTTAATAAAGGTTATTAAAGCTTTAAAAGGATAAGTAGCTCCATCAAGCGTGCCAAACCCACCTAAAACTCTTCTAATCGTTTTTAGCATTCAGATTAATAGCTAATAGTTTGTATTCTTATGTAAAGAGCAATTACGCTTCTTGGGGTATTCTGATCGCATTTACTACACTTTCGAGAATTTATTAACTACTTTTTATTGCTTTTGTCAATCAGGTAATTGTACCTAGTCAATAAGACGATATTAAGTAAAGTAAAATTGGCAACTTGTAGGCGAAATAATTTTTCTCTATGATAGTTAATGAATCAGGATTACAGCGATATTTAATTAACTAAAAAAGTCACAATTAGACATAAGACTGGCATTTTACATAAGACTAATGATACACCATTGTCAACAAATAATGGCGGAGCTTGAAAAAACGTAAAATCGTCGGTCATTCTCAATAAGAATTTGATGTATTTGACGATTAACTTTTAAATATCTAATCAATAGTCGGTTTTAAAAAATCAACTACAAGTGTATAATTCGTTAACTATTTACCAGATCGCGTTCGACAAAAGCAAGGTTGTCTAATCGATCTAAAATTTAATTAGAGAGGGCAATTACCAGGGCAATCTAGTACCATCCCAAGAAAAGAATTTACCACTATCTTTAATTTCTAAACCCGATATTACTTTAGACAAAAGATCGACCGTATGCTCGACGGGGAAGAGTTTGCCTGGGGGAACGTTTTTCTGAAAGGGTTGAGACAGTCTGGTGTCGGTAGTGCCTGGATGCAAGGCTACGACAATGGTTTTAGGGCATCGACGACTGTATTCGATCGCCGTAGTTTTGAGAAACATATTCAAGGCAGCTTTGGAAGCCCGATAGCCATACCAGCCTCCAAGACGATTATCGCCAATACTGCCGACTTTAGCGGAGATAGAAGCAAAAATACTGCGCTCTTTTTTATTAAACAACGGCATCAAATGTTTGGCTAACAGCACAGCCCCGATACTATTTACCTGGAAGGAATAGAGCAGTTTCTCAGGCTCGATCTGTCTCAGGCTTTTTTCTGGAGAGATCTGGCGATCGTGGAGTACGCCCACGCAATAAATAGCTAGGTGTAGCTGCTTTACAGAGTTTTTAATCTCTTTAGTTGCTGCTGCTATTTGCGATTCTTCGGTAATATCAACCTGGAGACATTTCAAGCGATTACCCTCTGGGTACGCTTCGCGATCGCTATACTGCCGTTCTAAATCCAATAATTCACTAGCAGTATCGGGGTTACGATAAGTGGCATAAATAGATTTAAAATTATCCTGCTGTAGCAAGGATTTGACAAACCCCAATCCGATTCCCTGACTTGCTCCGACAATTAAAGCATTAGCGCGATCGCTCTGTATTAGCACTATAGTTAGTTTAGTAATTCTAATAATTCATTATTTGGCGTTGCCTAACTGTAATACTATACAAATTTTTGGTTTCTTCCGAATATGAAGAATACTTGAAAGCTAAGAGTTCAGAGCTACGAACCAACTAATCCCGAACGTAATCTATTCTAGTTAAAACGGCTGTAAGATAGCGATTTTATTAATTTTTGTAAAATACTAGAGCGAAAGCTGGAAACCTTGAAATTACGACCTTAGACTAAGAATTAATGCAAAGATACTAGACAGCATTTTTAGACGAGGGCATTTCGTAAAGTATGATTCCGTTGCAGCTAACTTTAAAAAACTTTTTAAGTTATCGAGATGCTACGTTAAATTTTAGAGGGCTGCATACCGCCTGTATTTGTGGTGCAAATGGTGCGGGAAAATCATCGCTCCTCGAAGCAATTACTTGGGTGGTTTGGGGCAAAAGCCGTGCAGCTACAGAAGACGATGTAATTAACGGTGGTGCAAAAAATGTTCGGGTTGATTTTGACTTTAGCTGTAACAATCAAACCTATCGGGTAATCAGATCCCGTCCTAGAGGTAGGAGTAGTTCTTTAGAATTTCAGATAGAGACTAATGCCGGTAATTTTCGCACGATTACTCCAAAAGGATTACGGGCTACTCAAGAAGAAATTATTTCTTGCTTGAAGTTAGATTACGATACTTTTACCAACTCGGCGTATCTGCGTCAGGGAAGGGCAGATGAGTTTATGTTGCGTCGTCCTAGCGAGCGTAAACAAGTGCTAGCGGATTTGCTCAAGTTAGACCGATACGAACAGTTAGCGAGTAAGGCTAAAGATACGGCAAAAGAATATAAGGGAAAAATCGAACAGCTAAAACAAAACATAGAGCCATTAGAAATTGAGCTGGCAAAGAGAGAAGAAATTGCAGCCGAGTTGGAACAAATAAAGCAAGAACTAACTAACTTACAAACTCAACAAGAGGGGGATCGCACTCGACTACAGCAGCTACAGGGGATTGAATATCAAAGGCAGACTTGGGAAAAACAGCTAACTATGGGGCAAACCCAGTATCAAAATCTAAGTCAAGATTGCGATCGCGTTACCAAAGATATTAATGCTCTCCAGGCACAGTTAAAATCTCTCGACAGTTTAATCAAACAAGAAGCCGAAATTACCCAGGGCTATAACCAGCTACTAAGTTGGCAAACTCACGAAAAAGAACTCTCCAATAAGTTTACTCTCTACCAAGAAGCGCAGCAGCAAAGACAGCAGTTAGAAAAACAGCTAGAAAAGCAAAAAAACCAGTTAAACCTACAGATAAGTCAAACCCAAACCCGTTTAGAAAGTATCGAACAACAGGAACAAGATATCGCTAAAGTCTTGTCGAAAACTGGGGATGTAGACAGTGCCTTAGCCAAGTTAGAAAAAGCCCATCAGCGGTTGACAGAATTAGATGGCTTGCAGCAGTATATTTCTCCTTTGACCAAGCGAAAAAATGAACTAGAACGGGAAATTAACCGTGAAGAAGCCAAACTTACAGCCCGACTAGAACAACTACATCGTGCAGCCCAAAGACTAGCTGAAGACATCGAAAAAGTCCCCGAAAAGCGCAACCAGCTATTAACCGTAGATGCTCAAATAGAAGAACTAGACAAAAAGCGGATTTATCAAAACCGAGTCCAAGAAAAAGGTAAAGAAAGAAGAGATTTTCAGACCAAATTGCAGGAAAATCAGCGGATTTATCAAAAACAGCTACAGGAACTTCAACAAAAGCTACAGATGTTGTCTAATCCCGATGCCGTTTGTCCTTTATGCGATCGCACCCTCGACGAACACCATCGCAGTCAGGTGGTAGGTAAAACTCAAAAAAAACAGCAGGAAATAGAAGAGCAAATCTGGGTGATTCGCGAACAACTATCAACCTGCGATCGCGAAATACAGTCATTAATTCAAGAACATCGCCAAATATCCAAAGAAATTTCTAGCTATGATTCTTTACAAAAACAATATGGGCAGTTAGAAGCACAGCTAGAAGCTACCGAAGAAATCTACGAACAGCTACAGGTAACTCAAGAGGAAAGAAACAGTTTAGAGTTATCTCTCCAAAACGGTAACTACGCTACAGAAGTACAGAGACAGATCCAGCAGCTAGAACAAGAATTAAAAACTCTCGACTACGACGAGCAAACTCACGCCCTTGTTCGAGGAGAAGTTAAAAATTTACGTTGGGCAGAAATCAAGCAGGCAAAAATAGAGGATGCTAAAAAACGTCAGGCGCAATTAGATCGGCAAAAACCCCAGCTATTAAGCGAAATTGGGGATCTACAGACTAATTTAGAAAAGCTACATATCAATTCAGAGATCCAAAGACAGATTAAGGCGATCGATCTACAGCTTCAAGAGTTAGGTTACGATCGCACCGTTCATCAAAACCTGCTTACCTCCCTGAGATCGCAATCTTGGCAGTTAAAATATCAGGAACTACAAAAAGCCCAACAGGAGTATTCACCAACCCAAAAGAAACTAATCGAACTAGAGCAGCTATTACAGGCTCGAATACAGGAGAAAAAAAATAGCTACCAAGAGCTACAGTATCATCTAGCTCAAAAAGAAACGATAACCGATAATCGTCAGGAAATTCAAACCTTAGATCTCCAGATCCATCAACGTCGTCAGCAATTAGATGAATCGATCTCTCGTAGCGGTAGACTACAGCAGTCTCTTACTCAGATAGATAATTTAAAAGTTCAGTATCAAGATACGGGCAAACAGCTAAGAGAATATGAAAAACAATATCGTATCTATCAAGAGTTAACCCAGGCATTTGGTAAAAATGGCATTCAGGCATTAACCATCGAAAATATTTTGCCTCAGCTAGAAGCCGAAACCAACCAGATTTTAGCCAGACTCACGGGTAATCAGCTTCACGTACAGTTTTTAACCCAGAAAGCTAGCAAGGGGTCTAAGAAAAAAACTAAGCTCATAGATACTTTAGATATTGTCATTGCCGACGCTGGCGGTACTCGCCCTTACGAAACCTATTCTGGTGGGGAAGCATTTCGGATCAATTTCTCGGTTAGATTAGCCCTAGCCAAACTACTAGCGCAACGTTCGGGAACATCTCTACAAATGCTCATTGTCGATGAAGGTTTTGGCACACAAGATAGAGAGGGATGCGATCGCCTGATTGGGGCGATTAATGCGATCGCTTCTGACTTCGCCTGTATCTTAACCGTAACTCATATGCCCCAGTTTAAAGAAGCTTTTCAAACTCGAATTGAAGTCTATAAAGGCGACGGGGGTTCGTATTTGCAGGTGTCTAATTAACGTTAGTTCGGGTGAAGACAATTTAGTGGTTATGGTAGCTATTAGCTATTAGCTTTTTTCAATTCATAGGCAAATACGGGAAGACAAGTTAACTTATCCTCCCGTTTATCTATCTCAGATGAGATGCGTTACGTTAATTAAATACTATACCGCTGGCTCGAGTAAACCTAATCCTAAGTAGAGGTTGTTCAATTCTACTAAATATTGCTGGTCTAATTGACTGGCAACACCGTTCCAGCTAAATTTAGCTTCTACTCTTTCTCTAGCGTTGTTTCCTAACTCTTCGCGCCATTGAGCGTCAGATAAGATAGAGTAGATCGCCTCGGCAAAAGCCATCTCGTTTTTAGGAGGTGCTAATAAGCCAGTTTCACCATCGGCAACGGAAAACTTCAATCCACCTACCTCTGAAGCAACTACTGGAGTTCGCGAAGCCATTGCCTCAATTGCTACCAAGCCGAAGGGTTCGTAGTGACTGGGAACGACACAGAGATCCGCAGCAGCATAGTAAGCTGCCAAATCTTCGTGTCCGACTCTACCTGTAAATTCTGTTATATCTTCGATCTTTAATTCTTTAACCAGATCGCCAATTCTTTCTCTTTCTATTCCGTCTTTCTCTCCTGGAGTACTACCTCCAACAATCATTAGCTTGAGGTTTTCGTGACGTTTAACCCTGTCGCTAGCGACTGCTCTTACTAAAGTTTCGATGCCTTTGCGCTCATCGAAGCGTCCAGCATACATTACTAATTTTGTTTCTGGTTCGATCCCCAGTTGCGCTCTACCTGTTTCCTTATCGATGCTGCCAAAACAATCAATATTAGTACCGCAAGGAATAACCATAATATTTCCTTTTTCCGATACTAGCGATCTCATGTGCTGCTCTTCCTGTGGTGAAGTAGCGATAATCATGTCGGCAGTTTCCAAACACTTCTTCTCTACACGCAAGCGAGTTTTAGCGATTATCGGAATAGTAGCGATCGAACGATATTTAACCGCTCCTAATGAGTGATATGTGTGCAAATGACGCACCATTTGAAGCTTTTTAATTTCCATACCCACCCAACCAGAAAGCCAATAGTTGGTGTGGATGAGAGGATAGATTGTTTCTTGCTGATGCTGAAAGTCAAAAAATGCTTTAAGAAACTCTGGTAAGTAATCGAAGATTTCTTGTCTAGCAACGAACTTTTGTGGTCCTGCAATCAAACGAATTGTCCGACAATTAGGACTATGCTCGACTATTTCTTCTTGGTTTTCGGCACTACGGCGAGTAAACATATCTACCTGCCAACCTTGTCTGGCTAGTGCCTCTCCCACCTGTCTAACGTAGACATTCTGACCCCCTGCTTCTTCCTGTCCGATATCCACTGCTGGATCTCCATGAACAGAAATTAAAGCAACTCTTCCTCTACTTCTAGGTAACATGATTATGTTATTTTTATATTTATAAAACGCTAAGTTTACCAATCCAAAACTATTCTATTTCTGCGCTTCAAATAACGCATCTTTCTCTAGTTATAAGTCTCCAGTCTGAACAATCTATATTTTCTTTATATTATCTTTATAATTATCTAAATGTTGGTAAAAATGACTACAATCATATATTTTGAATGCTGTTACAACCTAAAATATTAGTATTTTCATATATAAATAGTAGCTTTGTAATGTGTTTTCCATACAAATAAGTAAAATAGTGATTGTTTATAGTCAATTATAGATAATAAAAATAATACAAATAGTTAAATTTTAGTTATACTAAACCTGTAGACCCAAAACCTTTATCTGCCCTTGAGGTCTCGTCTAATCGAGCGACTACTGTTACTTTAGCTTGAATAAACGAAGCGATAACCATCTGGGCTATCTTCATTCCAAAGGTAACTTGAAACGGTTTTTTTCCATGATTGATTAAAATAACCCCAATCTCCCCTGTGTATCCTGCATCAATTGTTCCAGGAGAATTTAACACAGTAACAGAGTGCTTCAAAGCCAGTCCACTTCGAGGACGTATCTGCGCTTCAGTATTAGGAGGTAAAGCGATCGCGATCCCCGTATGAATTAACTGAGTTTCCCCTGGTAATATTTCCGTTTGGGCGATCGCAAACAAATCCAAGCCTGCATCTCCCCGATGAGCGTAGCGTGGAATAATTGCAGCCTCATTTAGTTTTAAAATCTTAATTTCCATAATATTTTTTAAAGTAAAGTAATACGCAGTTATATTAAGATACTCATTACCTATTTAGGATCTTGGGGATCGAGATTATCAAAAGGTTTGGGATATAGTTGTTCTTCAAAAACAACCTGGGAATCAGAATAAATAGTTAGGGTTGAAGGAGGTTTTTCATAGATTCCAGCTTCGGTAATTGGCAGAGATTCAGTTATGGGTGAAGATAAAACGTAAGAACGATCTCGATTCTCCCAGGTAGTACGACAGACTCCATCACCACAGGTAATTTTTCCACCAGTCAAATAAATACACTCATCACCATCGCATCCGTAATAACTGAGATTTCCCGTACCATTTCTACCAGTCCAAGATTGTTTGTTGCCAATCGACACAGTTAATCGATCGTTAGTTAAAACTTCTGCGCTTGCACTCAACCTGTTTATACAAATCAGCAAAACACCAAAACACAACCAGTTTATTCTCATTGCACTAATAAAATTAAGATCTTAATGAGTTTAAATGATTTACTGTTGAAATTGCGTTAACAGCCAACTACCAACTTCTGTATGGTTACTATGTCTGCTACGCTGTAGTGCTTCGGTCAAAATTTCGATCTTTAATCCTGTTAATATCTGAGACTCTTTAATTCTTCTGCTTCCTTCATTGGCGATCGCAAAAGCAATTACTCTTACATTCTGTACATCAACTACCCAATATTCGCCTATTTGTAGATCTTCGTATAACAGTCTTTTCTCTCCAAGATCGTCAGACAAAGACGTATTAGAAACTTCAATTACCAAATCGGGTGCAGGATATTCATCTAAATTAACTACTCCTACACCCCAAGGAATAACACTAGCCTTATCTCCTACATAGCAAGATAAATCGGGTTGAAACTCTCTTAAGCCAGATTTGCGATAGCTACAATTATCTTTCCCAGTTAGAGGAATACCTTTAGCAGTAGCGTACAGATAAACCGCATGATTGATAATAGAGTGATCTTGAGAGTGTTCGTTACCAATAGGTGTCATTTCAATTCTATATCTACCGTTGTGATAATACCCCTTGGCTTTCTCACAGCTAGGATGTTCGATATTTTCTATATATTCATCCCAGGTAGCACTTACCCAAGTATTCGTTGCTAGTTTTTTGGTAGTAATAACCATATTTAATTAGAAATGAAGCAAGATTATTTTCAATTGTAGATCGCAAAGAGCGATCGCCTTAAACCTTTAGTATGGCGATCGCGACTTAATTAAACAATTAAGCTAACTCAATCACTCCAGCAATTAACTTCCAACAAGGATCGCCTCCTAACCAATTTTTATGAGGACGAAATGGTAAACTTAAACTAACCGTTATCAAGCTGGGATTTTGCGGACGTTCGCCCGATTCTAAACGTTTAACAAATTCTGGATCGGTAATACTGGCATTTTCTAACTTATAGCCAAAACGATCGATTAGAGTTGCTTTCCATTTGCTTCTTCCATCGCTTTTAAATTGGGTAATCTCTAGTTTAGAAGTGTATATAAGTTGAAGAGTTCGGCGTTGAGAAAAAGGTAAAGATTTTAAAAAGGGAACTGTTACATACCGCTCGCTATTATGTAGGATAGGAAAACGAAAATTACTGCATTTAATAAGTCTATCGGGTTTAACTATTCCGATTTTTTTCCAAGTACCAGGTGCAATTTTTCGATTCTCTGAAGCAAAACCTGATGGAGAATAATTTCTATCTAAGGGAATATCGATAACATCTAAAATTTGTGGTTCTCTACCGTTAAGAGAGCGAACATTTCTTGGTACACAGCCGTCTTTAATGCGATCGTATACGGGACGAATCCAGTTTCGTGTCTTGAGATCTATTCCAGCAATACAGCGTTCTCCCCGCTTCCAAGAGTTAGCTAAACAGATAATTTGAGTCATATATATATGTTTCTTAAAGGTGACATATATTTATATTTCCCAATTTATTATTTAAATATTCAGCAACTAAACGGCGATGACAATAATGTGGTTTGGCTTCACTACACAATAAACATCCACCGTCTAAAATGTCTGGTGTAACTTTATTTTCTATCTGACGTTGTTCGATTAAATCTAAAAAGCTTTTTTCATAAGTTTGCCAGTTAGTTTGCTTCTTTTTGTAAGGATTTAGAATATCTTTAGTCGGTGCTAAATCTAGTAGGTGTGTATATTCAATATCGGCAATTTCTTTTAAAAAATACTTTAAATCTTTGCGTTTAGCAAAACCCGATAGCTGAGAAACATTGTTTAGTCTGGTGTCAATTATACGCTTAACTCCTGCTTCGGTTAATAGTTCAAAAAAATCTCTAGCAGTTTTTTTAGTAAAGCCAATAGTAAATAAATCGATTTGAGTTTTATTTAGCATAATTGTTAATTTTTGTAGGCAATTTTGTTTCCTTGTTTAATGTAAGCCTGTTCGAGAAATTCCTCTTGAGAAACAGAGTTAGGCTTTACTATAGAGTGAGTAGATGTAAACAGATCGAACTGTAAGATTTCAGGGTTTTTTAAACATCCCTGTTCGAGATCGAAGCCATGTAAATCCAATAACCTATCTTCTAGCTGAGAATGAGACTCTAAAGTATGGTGATCGATAATATGATTAATTTTTGTTTTTAATCGCAAATGCTTACAAATTAAAATAGTGCGGTGGCAAGTTAAAGGATCTTTTTCCGAACACATTAAAGCAATAGAATATGTATCTAATCCCGTAAGTATGCGTTCGAGACCAACTTTAAAACAATCAGAATTAGCAATTTTTGTATACATTGCCTTACCATTAATGTAGCAGCTTAAATCTTTTGGTCTAGCCCCTAATTCATCTCCTAAAAATACATATTTGATCTTAGCTTTTAGTAGCTCAAATTTAAGTAAATCTCTGTTAAAATGAGGCAAATAACCGCTATAGGGATGAGAGCGTACATCCGCGATCGCATCTACTTTATACTCAATAAGTAAGCTGATAAAATCTTCAATACTAAGATTAGAGTGTCCAACCGTAAACAGTTGTTTGGGCATAAATTATTTTCAATAGTATTAATCTATGCTAGCCTTAATTTTATTCATTGTCTTTCAGAGTAATTGCAGAAATAACAAAACTGTCAACTAATAATATTTAAATAAAATAATAGTAGACATAAAAGTAAATCATCTATTATCTTGGTAGATTTTTCCCTGCTCACCCTAATTTATCTACGCTTTATTTTTGATTTTTTTCTGTAATGTCCTTTAACATATACTCGATCGCTTTTGTTTAATCGCGAAGTTACTCCAAGTGCAGCAATTGCTGTGAAAATAGCTAAAATTTCATTTTGCTTTTCTTTTGCTCGTTTTTTTTTGTTTTCTTGTTGTATTTTTGGGCAATTATTTAATAATTCTGCTTCTTTCCTCTTTCTTCTTCGCTCTAAAACTTCTCTATCTTTTTCTGTAAGAACAATCCTATTTTTAATATTTAAAGGTGCAGATAAAGCTGATAAAAAAAAGTTTATGACAAAAACCATATAAGTAACTAAGCCGAAAATAATCGATCCATTTTTTATAATTCCTAAAAAGCATAGAATAGCTACCAGCAGAATAGTAAAAATAACTATAGATAGTAAGGTTATAATTTTTTCTAGGTTATTAGTAAAGTGCGGTGGTTGCTTTTTATATTGTAAATATTTACTATACACCCGCTTTTCTTATTGTATTTCTTAATATAGACTATGATGTGAACTTGAACTTTTAACCAGTTTATGACCTATTTTTATACAGGTTTTAATAACGTTCAGATTAGATTGATTTAAAATTTTGCTTTTTTCTTTACTTTTTTGGTTAAACATATAGATTTACTTCGTATAAATAAATCTATTAAAAGCTAAAACTATACTGTGCTACAAGTATTTAGATCACTTGAGATATTTTTGAGATCTAAAGATGCAATATATCTATTAATCGCCCTGGTAATATAAATAATTAAAATTCACCTTTTAAAGCAGCATTACACTGCGAGCGCAAATTGTCGGATCTTCGGCAAAACTACCTACAGAAGGAGAATAGTTCCAACAGCTTTCAGCGTTTCGAGCGACTAATCAATTTAATTACTTTTAGCTTGAGTTAACTTCTGTTTGATTAAGCGTTCGGCTTCTTTTATTCCTTCTGGAGATTCTGGTATGGAATAAATTGTGGAATCAGTATCAGATGTAAAACGATCTACAAAAGCTTGAAACGCCAACTTGTTATCGGGATGTTCAATTAGATAAGCTCTCAATTCAGTCTTATTCATGGCGTTAAAGTCAGTCACTATAAGAATCTCCAGAAACCATTTTTATAAATCTCAATTTGTATGTTTTCTCCAGCAAGTATAAAAACATTGTTAGTTCGTTCATCAATTCTAACAATATAAATTGGCGTAAAAGTATTGGTTAGATATTGGCATAAGATAATGCAGGTAATACCTTGTTTTCCTGTTGGCAAGTTATTCTTTTCTCACACAAATAGTATCAAAAGGGGCAAATGATAACTCGCCCCCTAGTAAGATACGCGATTAAAACTCGCCTTTTAAAGCAGCATTACAGCGATCGCAAATTGTCGGATCGTCGGCAAAACTACCGACAGATAAAGAATAATTCCAACAGCGATCGCATTTTTCACCATCGGCTTTTTCAATTTCTACAGAAACATTGCCAAACGGTGTTGGATATCCAACATGGTCAATTTCACCTTCTTTTTCTACAAAATCAACTTGAGATGCTAGAAAATAATAGCGCAATTCATCCACTGATTTTGGATTAACAGAATCGACAGGATTAAGGGAAACTAATTTATTTTTCAACTCATCATTTTCTATGTGCATTGTTACCTTTGCATCTAAAGAAGAACCAATTTTTTTACCTCTTCTTGCGTCTTCCATGAACTGATTGACAATATCTCTTATGTAACGAATTCGATTCCAATACTCAATTATATTGGGTTGTTTCCATTCGTCTTCAATTCTTACCCAACCAGACTCAAACACGGACTTGTAACCAGTGTCATAGGGTAAGGCTTGCCAAATGTCTTCTGCCATGTGACATAATACTGGTGCGATCGCTTTTGCTAAATTCTCGATCGCAATTGCTAACACTGTCTGACAGCTACGACGACGGAAGGAATCCACGCTGCTGATATAGAGTCTGTCTTTAGCGATATCTAAATAGAAGTTGGATAAGTCAACCACGCAGAAGTTTTGGATCGCTTGGAAGAAGCGGAAGAATTGATAGCTTTCATAAGCTTCGGTAATTTCAGCAAATACTTCCGTCATGCGGTGCAGCATATACTTATCTAAATCTGGTAAGTCTGCATAAGGAACGGCATCTTTTTTCGGATCGAAGTCGTGTAAGTTACCCAGTAAGAAACGAGCGGTATTGCGAATTTTACGATATATATCCGCAGTTTGTTTGATGATATTTTTACCGATGCGAACATCAGAGGTATAGTCTACTGATGCTACCCATAAACGCAGTACATCCGCGCCATAAGGGGGTTCTTGTTTCTTGTTGTTTCCTCCTTCGATGATTAATTCGGGGGCGATCCCGTTCCCCTTAGACTTACTCATTTTAAAGCCTTTTTCATCCACTACATAGCCGTGAGTCAAGACGGTTTTGTAGGGTGCGATGCCGTTTGTCGCCACGCTGGTAAGCAAGCTAGATTGAAACCAACCGCGATGTTGATCCGAACCTTCGAGATACATATCCACTGGATATTTCAAACCTCTTTCTTTGGCTACCGCAGCCCATGATGAACCAGAATCAAACCAGACATCCATCGTATCCGTACCTTTGCGATAGGTGCGCCCGTTATTACGATATTGTTCGGGTAATAATTCTTCTACTGATAACTCCCACCACGCATCAGAACCGCTTTCGGCAACGATCGCCTTTACATAATCGATCGTTTCTTCGGTTAACAAAGGCTCGTTTGTCTCTTCGTCGTAGAATACGGGAATCGGTACGCCCCAAGCCCGTTGACGGGAGATACACCAGTCCGAGCGATCGCGAACCATTGGCGTGATGCGTTTTTCTCCTTGTTCGGGAATCCAGGTAACATCGGAAATAGCCTGTAAAGCTTCATCGCGAAATCCTTCGACAGAAGCAAACCACTGTTCGGTTGCGCGGAAGATAGTCGGTTTACCTGTACGCCAATCATAAGGATATTTGTGAGCGTATTCTTCATGCTTGAGTAATGCACCCGCTTTGGTTAACGCATCGATAATGGCATTATTACCCGCACTAACCTTTTCATTACCTTTGGCTACTACCTGCAACCCTACAAACTCCCCTGCTTCCTCGGTAAACTTCCCGCCATCATCTACAGGAGAAAGAATCGGCAGATCGTACTTTTGTCCCGTGATATAATCTTCCTGTCCGTGTCCAGGGGCGGTATGTACTAATCCCGTACCAGATTCGGTAGTGATGTAATCGCCACCGATGACTACTTTGCTTTCGCGATCGTATAAAGGATGTCGATAGGTAGTTCCTTCTAAAGCCTTACCTTTCAGGGTAGTTTTAATCTTTAACCCTACACCTAAAGTTTCTGATAATCTTTCGGCTAAATCTTTTGCCACGATTAAATAAGATCCCCCCGCGCTATCGCGCACCCCCCTTGATAAGGGGGGCAAGGGGGGATTTAATTCCACTACCGCATATTCCAAATCGCTATTAACCGCTACTGCTAAGTTACCAGGAATAGTCCAGGGTGTAGTAGTCCAGATCGCTACGCTGAGATTTGGCAAATATTCTTCTAACTCTTTAGCACCCTCACCCAGTTCGACTACAGGAAAGGCTGCATAGATACTAGGGGAGGTATGCCCTTCAGGATATTCTAATTCCGCTTCTGCTAATGCAGTACGAGACGACGGACTCCAGTGAACGGGTTTCAAACCGCGATAGATATGTCCTTTAAGTACCATCTGTCCGAAGACATCGATTTGCGCTGCTTCGTATTCTGGCTTCAGGGTTAGATAAGGATGCGACCAATCACCCCATACCCCATAGCGTTTAAAGCCTTCTTGTTGTTCTTGTTGAGCTTCTAAGGCAAACTCTTTGGCTTTTTGTCTTAGCTTGAGAGGCGTTAGTTCTTTTCTCTCTTTTGACTTAATTTTTTGCAGGACTTTTAGTTCAATAGGTAGTCCATGACAATCCCATCCAGGAATATAGTCGGTTTTATGTCCCTGCAAAAGCTTGTATTTGTTAATAATGTCCTTCAGCACTTTATTCAGCGCATGACCCATGTGCAGTGCGCCGTTGGCATAAGGAGGACCATCATGGAGAATAAAGGAGTCTTTACTATTATTCCGTGACAGTTGCTCGTAAATTTGGTTTTCCGCCCAAAACTGCTGTAATTCTGGTTCTCGCTGTACGGCATTCGCCCGCATACTAAAGTCTGTTTGGGGCAGATTTACGGTTTCTTTGTAGCTTTTTGCTTCTGTCACAGTTTTAACTAGCTAAATTTAGTTAAGGGTTTGCTCATTCTCTCATCTGTATATTATTACCCGATCGCACTACTTATTTGCAGATTTTTTTGTTTCTCGCAGAGACGCAAAGGCGCAAAGTTATAAAGGCTATGATTGTATTCGAGTGTTTGTTTAGCGCAGATCGCTGAAATAGATGACTTTAGAATTACCAGATATTGTCATTGAAACTCTTATTAAAGCTTTAATCGCTTTTAGTTTAATTTAGTATTTTTTTATAACTCTGTGAAATTAATCGTTATGTGAAAAAAGCGAAGGGTATCCTTTAGAAATCCCCAAATAAAAAGATTCCTAAAGGATAGAATTTTTGGCGTTGCACAGTTTAGGGATGATTCCAAATTTTATACGATAATTCCTCCCAGTCTCCCAGTCTCAAGCGTCAGCCTTCACCATCCCATGAAGATGCAACGCCGAATTTTTCTTAGCCCAGTCCTTCTAATAACTGTTGCTTTGCAGTATTTAAAGCTTCATCTAACTTACTAGCATCTCTCGCGCCAGCCTGTGCTAAATTTGGTCTACCACCGCCTCCACCACCGCAGATTTTAGCAATACCGCCAATAAATTTACCTGCCTGTAGCTGCTTTTCTTTTATTACCTTCTGGCTAAAGGCTGCAACCAAACTAACTTTACCCTCACTAGGAATCGATGCTACAACTACCGCAGCTTCCCCTAGTTTTTGCTGTAGTCTTTCGGCTGCTGAGGAGAGAGATTTAGCATCCATTTCACCCATGTTAGCGACTAAAACTTTATATTCTCCCACTGTTTCGGCTTTAGATAACAAACTATCAGATTTTGCCAAAGCCAGTTCTTGTTTGGCTGCTTCAAGTTGCTTTTGAGTAGCTTTTAATTCCTCTTGTAAACTGCTAACGCGATCGCTAACTTCTTCGGGCTTTACTTTAAAGCGATCGCTCAACTCTCTAACTACCTTATCCCGCACGTTGAGATAATCTAAAATAGCCGAACCCGCTACCGCTTCAATCCTTCTAACACCCGAAGAAATACCCGTTTCCGAGATAATTTTAAACACGCCAATTTCTGCCGTATTGGTAACGTGAGTACCGCCACACAGTTCCATCGAGACTCCAGGAAAATCAATTACCCTGACTTCATCGGCGTACTTTTCACCAAACATGGCAGTCGCACCTTTAGCTTTAGCTTCCTCTAAGGGCATGACATCGATATCCGCCTGGTGGGCTTCGGATATCCAGGTATTAACCAGATCTTCCACCTGCTGCACGTCTTCTGAAGTTAAAGCGCGAGGAGAATTAAAGTCAAACCGCAGGCGATCGAAACTAACTAACGAACCAGCCTGAGACACAGAATCATCGACTACCTTTTTTAATGCAGCCTGTAGCAAGTGAGTTGCGGTATGGTTTGCCTGTACTCGACGACGACAGGCGCGATCTATAGTTGCACTTACTACATCACCTAACTTTATCGTACCCCGTTCGACTTTACCTTTATGAACGAAGATATTGCCCTGTTTTTGTACATCTTCAATACGGACTAGCAGATCGTCTCCAGAAAGATAACCGCGATCGCCAATCTGTCCTCCAGACTCACCATAAAAAGGCGTTTGGTCTAAAATAACCTGTATGCGATCGCCCGCAGTTGCTGTTGGGGCGTTTGCCGTAACGCCCTTACTCTTACCCTCATCATCACTAACGACGATACCCATTATTTGAGACTGTGTTGCTAGTTGAGTATATCCCAGGAAACTAGTTCCATCGCTTTCGGCTACTATTTCCCCTAAAGCATTTTGAGTCATCAAATCGATCGCTTCATGAGAATCTTTGGAACGAGTTTTTTGCAACTCCATTTCTCGTTCAAAGCCTTCTAGATCCACTGCTAAACCCTGTTCTTCGGCAATTTCTTGAGTCAACTCCAAGGGAAAACCATAAGTGTCGTAGAGTTCAAAAGCATCCTTACCCGATATCTGGTTTTCTCCCAAGTTGGCAGCATTGGCAATTATTTCCGCCAGCATCTTCTCTCCCCGATCTAAAGTTTTGAGAAACTGCGACTCTTCTCTTTCTAACTGACTTTTAATATAGGCTTCTCTTTCTCTAACGTTAGGATAAGCTGATTCCGATAAAGCGATCGCCGTTTCCGCCACTCGGTTGATAAAATTACCCTCAATACCAATTAATCTCCCGTGACGAATTACCCGACGAATCAAACGCCGTAAAATATAACCCCTACCAACATTAGAGGCAGTAACGCCATCAGCAACCATGTGAACTACCGCACGAATATGATCGCCGATTACTTTTAGCGAGGTTTTCGTTTTTTCATCGGCTTTACCATAATCTATTCCTGCAATCTCAGCAGCCGTTTGAACAATCGGGAAAATTAAATCCGTTTCATAGTTATTCGGCACTTGCTGGAGGATTTGCGCCATCCTTTCCAAACCCAAGCCCGTATCGATGTTTTTGTTTTCTAACGGTGTTAGATTCCCCTCTGCATCCTTGTTGTACTGCATAAATACCAAGTTATAAAACTCGATAAATCTGCTGTCGTCTTCAAGATCGATGTTTTCATCCCCCAATTCTGGGTGAAAATCGTAGTATAACTCCGAACAAGGTCCACAAGGTCCAGTAATCCCAGATTCCCAAAAATTATCCTTCTTTCCCATGCGCTGAATGCGATGTTCGGGAATACCTATTTTATCGCGCCAAATAGCAAAGGCTTCGTCATCCTCTTCAAATACGCTAGGTACGATCCGATCTGCGGGTAAGTTATATATCTGTGTAGAAAGTTCCCACGCCCATGCGATCGCAATTTCTTTAAAATAATCGCCAAAGCTAAAATTACCCAACATCTCAAAAAAGGTGTGATGTCTGGCGGTACGTCCTACGTTCTCAATATCATTAGTGCGGATACACTTTTGGGAAGTAGTGGCGCGAGGCTGGGGTGCTTTACGCTGTCCGAGGAATATTGGTTTAAAAGGCAGCATTCCCGCGATCGTTAGCATTACCGTCGGATCTTCAGGAATTAAGGACGCACTAGGCAATATTTTATGCTGTTTGGACTCGTAGAACTTTAAGAACTTGTCGCGGATGTCGCTACCGCTTAGGTGTGGGAGGTCAGCCATAGTAGTTTGTGTAATGCAATTCGTCTATTTGTTTATTCTGGCATTTTTATGAGCGATCTTACTCGTACTAGATTCCTTTTACCGAGACATAAAAAACTCTATGACACTGAGAGACTGTTTGTAAAAAGAAAATAAAGAAGACTGCCAAAGTCGAAATCTAGTTATAAAAAGAAAGACGTTAAGCTTAGAGAAAGTTAAAGATGACCCGTAAATCTTATCCTTCAGATTTAAGCGATTTAGAGTGGGAAATTGTTAAACCTTTTTTACTACCACCAGTGAAAAACCGTGGGCGAAAACGAGAAACAGACCAAAGAGAAATTATCAACGCCATCTTATATTTGCTGAATGAGGGTTGTAAATGGCGATCGCTTTCCTTTTGTTTAGATTGCCACAATGCTTTAGTTCCGCCTTTGCTGAACCCAGTAAAGTTGTCATTCTTAATGGTGAAGCCCGTTAGTCCATCCTGGTCATAATGAAGAAAAATAGCATTACCGCGACTATCTATGGCTACTGTTCCGATAAAGCGATCGCCTTAAATAGACTGCTCGACACCTCAAATCGACCAATGGTATTAAACGACACTTAGCTGTAGATACTTTGGGGTTTCCTTTATTTACTCACTGCACGCTTTGCCAATGTGTCCGACGATCGAAGATTAATTGAAATGTTGTCAGACAACATCGATTACTTCAAATCTAAACCCGTTAACATCCCCAAAATCACTATCTTTCTTGATAACGGATATCACCCCGAAAAATTGGAACAAGAGTTGAAAAACATTTATCCACAGATAATGACAAAGATTCGATTTAAGCTATCACCAAAACCATCCAAAACCCAAAAAGAAAAAGAAGGAAAAATAGGCTTTGTTCCAGTCAAAGCCAGGTGGCTCATAGAAAGAACCAACTCTTGGATGGAGAGATGTAAAAGCTTAGTTAAAAATTTTGAAAGAAAGGCTTTAGCCGCATCTACTCTTGAACATTCTACCGCTAAAGTAAATCTTTGTTTTGTCCGACTGATGCTTAAAAGATTGGCTACTGGTTAAATAGATCCTAAATGGGTTCTATAAACTTTTCGTTGTATCAAATCTGACCTAAGACCGATTTTACTGGATTGGGAAGTTCATTAAGCTAAAAAAGTTCTTAGCTAAAACAGAATCATTTTAAGTTCGGAGATTAGCAATGGTTTCACCTCAAAAGTCTTCTAAGGTAGCCCCAAACAATAGTTCAAAGCAGCATTTTAATAGTTACTCAGGTAACGATGCTACTCGTATTCCTATCAAAAACTCAACGGACTGGGAACGACCAGATTTTGAGGAAATTGACGTTTGTATGGAGGTTACTGCTTATATTTACCATTGGCAGTAAGAGAAATCATCAGGACGAAAGAATAAATAATCGGAAATTTAGAACTTCGTTTTAAAACACACCAAACTTTACCCATGCTTCTACGTATTCTTGGTACTTCTGCTGGTGGGGGATTACCCCAATGGAACTGTGCCTGTCTTAAGTGTCAAGCTGCACGAGAAGGTCAGATCCAACCCCTCACTCAATCGTCAATTGCCGTTAGAGCAAAAGAAGGAGCTTGGTTTTTAGTTAATGCCTCTCCTGATGTGCGACAGCAGCTTGAAAAGTTAAGAGCGGGTTCATCTTATACTATTCGTTCTAGTCCGATCGCAGGGGTACTACTGACTGATGCCGAAATTGACCATACTTGCGGATTGATGATTTTGCGAGAATCAGAGCAGCCACTAGAAGTTTATGGTACTGCAACGGTAAAGCGCGCTCTTTCTGAAGGCTTCCCAATTCTACCTACGTTGGCGAATTACTGCGGTGTTAATTGGTCTGTAGTCGAACCTAATACCAGCCTGAGCCTAACAAATGGAGATTCAGCCCAAATAGAGGTTGAGGTATTTCCACTATCTAATAAACCGCCTAAATATATGAAATCAAGCCATGACGAGGTTTGGGCAATAGGACTTACTTTTCGAGATACAGCAACTGGTGGAGTTTTAACCTACGCTCCAGTATTATCCGAACTAACAGATAGTCTTAGGGAACGTTTTGAGTCTAGCGATTGCATTCTGGTAGATGGCACATTTTGGCTCGATGACGAATTGCTGCGCTTGGGTATTTCTACCCGTTCTGCAAAAATGATGGGACATATGCCCCTTGGAGGAAGCGACGGAAGTTTGCCACAGCTTAAAATGCTAAAGCGTCCTCGCAAAATTTTGATTCACATTAACAATACCAACCCCATTCATCAACCAGACTCAGAAGAACGGCGAAGCGTCGAAGAAGCTGGTTTAGAAGTGGGTTATGACGGGCTGGTTATAGAATTATAAGTTAAGAAAAAATGCAGCAAGTACAAACCCAGGTACAATCTGAAGCAAGTCCACAGACACCCCAAGAATTAGAGGCAGCACTCCGCGCTCAACATAGTCGCTATCATCATCTCCATCCCTTTCATCAGCGAATGAATGCTGGAGAACTAACTCCAGAAGAGGTACGGCGTTGGGTGGTAAATCGCTTTTACTACCAAAAAAGTATTCCCCTCAAAGATGCAGCCATTTTGTCAAACTGTCCCGAAGTGGAGGTGCGACGAGAATGGATTGGGCGAATTATCGATCATGATGGTCAAACGCCTGGTTCGGGAGGCATTGAGGCTTGGTTGAGGCTGGGGGAAGCGGTTGGACTATCTCGTTCCCAACTACTTTCTGAAGAGGATGTACTACCAGGTGTTCGCTATGCAGTAGATGCTTACGTTAACTTTTGTCGATCGCGTCCTTGGATTGAGTCAGTCGCTTCTTCGCTTACAGAATTGTTTGGACCAGATGCCATACGCGATCGCGTTGCTGCCTTAGAACGGCATTACCCTTGGATCGATCCTGCGGGATTTGAATATTTTCGAGTGCGTCTAAAACAAGCCCCCAGAGATGCCAGTTATGCCTTGAATCTCGTTTTAGAACGCTGTCGTACGGTTGAAATGCAGCAGCAGGCGGTTAGGGCTTTAGCCTTCAAGTGCGATCTTTTGTGGAGTCAGCTAGAGGCGATCGAGCGCGGTGATACGCGAGCGGGGGTGAACAATGAGTAGAATTGAAGCCCATAGCCGTCTGCAAATGAGATGCGGGGTAAGGTTATTTTGGGACGAGGTAAGACAGCAGCATTTACTCTTATTTCCCGAAGGAATGCTGGTATTGAATGCTACTGCTTTTAGGGTACTCGAGCTATGTAACGGACAGCAAACGGTAGACGAAATAGTGACATTTCTAGCAGCCCAACATGAGAGTGTCAAGGTGAAACAGGATGTGTATTATCTCTTATCCCGAATTGCCCAGCGAGGACTACTGGAGGATAGCGATGAATAGCCTACCGCCAAAACCTTTAAGTCTGGTTGCCGAACTTTCCTACCGTTGCCCCCTTCGCTGTCCCTATTGTTCTAATCCTCTAGATTGGGCCGATAAAAACTCTCAGGAACTAAATACCCAAGATTGGCTGCGAGTGATTCGACAGTCAAGGCAGTTAGGAGTCGTGCAACTGGGATTGTCTGGCGGAGAACCGTTGTTGCGACAGGATTTGTCAGTTTTAATCGAAGAAGCTGCAACTTTAGGGCTGTACACGACTTTGGTAACGGCAGGTACGCTACTAACTCCCGAACGGGCTGCGAGTCTGCGTCAGGCGGGATTAGACCACGTACAGATTAGTCTTCAGGATAGTCGTGCCACCGAAGCGGATCTGATTGCGGGGATCCCCTGTTTCGAGCAAAAGCTAACGGCAGCCAGACTGGTCAAAAAGCTGGGATTTCCCTTAACCCTTAATTTTGTCCTCCACCGCCACAACTTGGATCGGATTGAAGAGATGCTCGAACTCGCGCAATCTCTAGCAGCAGATCGGGTGGAATTGGCTAATACTCAATACTATGGCTGGGCATTACAAAACCGCGCAGCACTCTTACCCACTCGCGAACAGTTGCAACAAGCAGAACAGGCGGTAAAAGCAGCCCAGAAAAGGCGCAAAATACCTCTGGGCATTCTCTATGTCATTCCTGACTATTACGCGGAATACCCCAAACCCTGTATGGGAGGCTGGGGACAACGCACAATTGTAGTCACACCCCAGGGTGAGGCATTGCCCTGCCAAGCAGCGAGTGTAATTCCCGATTTAGAGTTTGCCAACGTGCGCGATCGCTCTCTAGAGTGGATTTGGTATGAGTCAACCGCGTTTAACCGCTTTCGGGGAACAGAATGGCTGCCCGAACTATGTCAAAGTTGCGATCGCGTCGAGATTGACTGGGGAGGTTGTCGCTGTCAGGCTTTCCTCCTTACTCAAAATGCTACTGCCACCGATCCCGTTTGTCACCTGTCCCCACACCACGAGCGGGTTGTCGCCGTACGCGATGCTATTTCTGTAGAACCACTACCGTTTATTTATCGTTCACACGCCCTAGAGTAATTATATGAAACGCGCCTTAACATTTAGCCTAATTTGCGGTTTATCTTTGCTGGTAGGAAATGCCTCTGCACAGCAGCCGAATCAAAAGCCAACCGATGTCGAGATTGAAGCCCACATCTATGAGCCAGTGCAGCTAGAGGTGAGCGAGGACTTGATCGGACAACTTCAGCTTCCCGATGGCTTTAAAATTCAAAAGTTTGCTGAAGGTCTGGGCAAACCCAGAATAATGACGGTAGCTGAAGACGGTACTGTCTACGTCACTCGTCGCGACCCTGGCGACGTATTAATGCTTCGCGATACCGATGGAGACGGCACGGCAGACATGAAAAAGGTCGTCGCTCAAAAGAGCGATCTTCACGGTATTGCCTTGCGGGGTAACACCATGTATCTTACAACCGTCCGCGAAATTTACACTGCCGATCGCCGGAGCGACGGAACGCTAGGGGAATTACAGCAGATTATCTCCGATCTACCAGATGGCGGACAACATCCCAACCGCACCATTGCCTTCGGTCCTGACGATATGCTTTATATTACCGTTGGTAGTACGTGCAACGCCTGCGCCGAAATCGAAGACAACAACGCTACTATTCTCCGTGCTAATCCCGATGGTAGCGATCGCCAGGTTTACGCCACAGGACTACGCAACACCATCGGCTTTGACTGGCATCCAGAAACGCAGCAACTATACGGTATGGATCACGGGATTGACTGGCTGGGCGACAATGAGCAGAAAGAAGAACTCAACCGCATCGAGCAGGGTAAACAATACGGCTGGCCCTACGTTTATGCTGACAGTAAGTATAATCCACAAGACGAACCACCCGATGGCATTACTATGGCTGAGTGGGCAAAAATGAGCGAAGAACCCGTAGGATTGTATACCGCCCATAGTGCGCCAATGCAGATGGCTTTTTACACCGCCGACCAGTTTCCTGCTGAATACAAAAATGATGCGTTTATAGCAATGCGCGGTTCTTGGAATCGTAAACCCCCAAGCGGTCATGAAATCGTGCGCGTCCGCTTTGACGATAGTGGTAATCCCATCGCGATCGAGCCTTTTTTGACTGGCTTTCTTGTAGAAATGGAGAACGGCGACTATGGACGTTTTGCGCGTCCTGTAGGGGTGAGTGTCGCCCAAGATGGCTCGCTGCTAGTGGGCGATAACATGAATGGTGTTATTTACCGTATTTCATACGATAAGTAGCTCTAGCGACCCGAAATAAGAATTACCTCGACCCGCAATAACGGCGTTAACGGGTCTACATTAAGGCTCTTGCACACTTTTGGTGAAACCTCCAACGGGCACTCGCTAGGAATCAATTTTCTCTGGCCTTGGTAATTTAAATATTTCCACATATTTTCAAGGAGGGAATAATGTCACAATTAACCAACAACAAAGTTCGTTTAGCTTACGTATCGTGGCTTGTAAATGAGTTTCGACAGCACCCCAGTATGCGTCAAGTAGAACTTCTCAAAGAACAACTCAAACGGGAAAAACAAGAAGATAAGATTTTCTATCAGTCCATCAAAGCAAAACTAGCTACTTGCTAGCAATAAGTCTGGCTGGAGCGATAGTTATTCGTTTCAGTCTGACGGTTAAACTTTTCTTATTTAGGCGATCGCATATCTTTCTATTTCAAAACCCACCATCACAACCGCCACTCCTAATCACCGCCACCGCAATCAGCACCACCTGAATAACCGCCACCACAATCGCCACTACTTCCAGAATCATGACTGCTATGAGTACTATCGTAGAAGCCATAATAGCCAGTGTCCGTACCACTAAACCTTCTTTCTAGGTTTTGCGGTTTTCTCACTCGCAGCAGCGATAAAAAGTAAAGTTAAGAC
The DNA here is from genome assembly GCA_965214815.1 of Waterburya sp. Taxonomy (GTDB): domain Bacteria; phylum Cyanobacteriota; class Cyanobacteriia; order Cyanobacteriales; family Xenococcaceae; genus Waterburya. The sequence goes on along the minus strand of CBDCCL010000002.1, from coordinate 2,350,704 downwards.
TATGACTAGAACTAATACAACTACTACTAGCATTTTTTCTAAATGGTAAGGTTGTGATTTCTATGATAGCTATGATGCGATCGCGCTTTCAGTGCTTTCGATAGATCTCGTATTCTTTTAGTTGTCTGAGATTATTGCGAATTGAAACTGTTTCATCTTCGCTAGAAAAATTCCAATTGTTCTCATCCCCGATCGCAGTCTCTTTAAAATAATCGCCAAAGCTAAAATTACCCAATATCTCAAAAGTAGAACTTTAAAAACTTGTCGCGGATGTCGCTACCGCTTAGGTGTGGGAGGTCAGCCATAGTAGTTTATGTAATGCAATTCGTCTATTTGTTTATTCTGGCATTTTTTATGGTTTTATTATGTTTTATGCAGGTTCGATAAGACAAAAACCAGGAAATAATAATCTATGTACTTAAGATTTAAATCTAAAAAATGGTCAGCTTCAAACGAATTTTAAATTTTCTAGTTATTGTTCCTCTTTTTGTTTTTAACACGGCGATCGCAATAGCTGAAGAAACCAAATCCGAACAAGAACCTCTAATTTGGCGAGTCGATCCAAAACCTGGAAGTATCTACAGTGTTTACATATTAGGTTCTTATCATGTTGGTAAAGAATGTCAGCTAAATTCGCCTGCTTTTGAACACGCTTTTAAAGATGCCGAAACCGTAGTGTTCGAGGTAGATTCACTTTTAGATTCCAAACTCCTAGCGCGTAAGTCTCAGCAGTATGTAAACAGGTTAATTCGTCAAAAAGGTGTGCCAACTGACTCTAATAATTCTTTAAAAGGTGCTTTAGGTGCCGAAACCTATCAACTTCTAAAAGAAAAAACAGCAGAGTTGAACTTTCCCATCGACAATTTTGCCTCACTTAAACCCTGGGTATTTATTTTCGCCTTTTCATCATTCCAGTTAACACAAACTGAATACAAGCCCGAATGCGGTTTAGATTTAATGACTGCTAAATTAGCCGAGTCTAAAAGGAAAGATACTGACGGATTAGAAACTCTCGAATATCAGCTAGATAAATACACTGACTCGTTCATTTCACTAGAGTCTGATGAGATCGAAGAAACCTTATTGGCGATCGCCGAGTTAGAATCTACAGATAAACTATCTGAATATTTTACCGAAGAATTTGATTCTCTAACCAGCGCAATTGATTCGGGAAATATAGAAGCTTTGCAATCGTCCATTGAAGATTGGTGCGATCTCGATGCAGAAGATTGTGAATCCTTGCTATTTACGAGAAACCGCAACTGGATACCAGAAATAGAACAATTATTAAACCAAAACAAAGATAGTCTGGTAGTCGTCGGTGCGGGTCACGTAGTAGGAGAAAACAGCGTAATCGATCTTCTCAAGCAAAAGGGTTATAGGGTTCGCAGATTTTACAATTCATTTCGTTTAGTTGAAGAATGATTTTATCGTTCTAGCGATCGCCCAAATAACATCATGGGTAGGGGCGAATGGTGAGGCAGTGCGGTCTTGAGGGTTTCCCTCCTAGAGCAACTGCCTCACCCTTTAGGGCGATTCGCCCCCACAGGGTATATCAGCACAAACATTACCATTTGGAAGGGTTATCGGGATGTAATTGGTCTACGTGCCAAGATAACGGATTATTGATAATGTACCGACGGATATTATTAAGGGCATTTTCGTTACGGATGATATGTTCGTAATAATTGCGTTGCCATACGGGTGTTCCTGGTGCGTTGCGAATTATATTGATTTTTTTGGTGGAAACGGTTTTGAATGCACCAATTAATTGTCCCAATGATTTGCGTTTTGGTTCGCGAACGTTCGGTTGGGTAGGGGCGATTCGCGAATCGCCCCTACGGGATGTGTCGGTTAAAACGATAATTCCATGAAAATGATTGGGCATAATAATCTATTCATCTAAATGAACGTATGGATAACGCGATGATAACCATTGATAGGTTTCAGCAACAATCTCACCATATTGGTTTAACTGCATCGCCCCGTTAACAATCTTGCCAAACAAACGCTGCCTTTGATAACAGCAGATAGTGACAAAGTAATATCCTGCCTGAGAATAATCGTATCCTCGCAGTCTAATCGATTACGCTTCCGCGTAGCCTTCGGATCGCCCGTGATGTTTTGCTGGGTCATACTTCATGTAGTTAGTATGCCCATACGCCAGTTAATTTATAATCTGGTCTTTAAAATCAATTAGCAGTAGCATATTATCGATCGCCAGTCTTTTTTGGTCTTGAGTCAGAGGTAAAACTCCCTGTGGTCCAAACCACTTTTCAAAAATAGTGATGTATTCGGGTTTGTCGTTAACTACACCCTGCATGAATTCAACCAAAGTGTAGTTGACGGTGTTGAGCAACTGGGAGTTGTTTTCTGGTAACATACAGGCAATTCCTTCACGGGAATAGTAGCCCTGGATCTCAAAGTCTTCTGGATTATCAATAGCCTGCAACCAGCTTTGCAACAATAGACCATCGGAGGCAAAAGCATCGATTTCTCCCTGTCTTAGTGCTTCGTAGGCTTTGGCGCGATCGCGGAATCTAAGGACTTGGGCTTCAGGCTGTACTCGCCTAATGGTTTGCGCGCTCGTTGTTTTTGGTAAAACGCCAATACGCCGATTTAAGAGTGAATTTGCATCCCAAAAATCATTTCCTTTTTTAGTTAGTAGTCGAGTACCCGTAGAACTATAGCTGAAGGAAAAATCAATTTCGCGATCGCGTTTCCAGGTAAAGCTACTAGCATCACAAACTAGATCTACTTCACCATCAATTAGTTTAGGAATGCGTTCTTTTGGCTGCAATGCTACTAATTCTAGTTCGATATCGCGGTCGTATTCTTGTTCTAGCTGTTGGGTAATTAATTCTAAAAGATCGATCGAATAGCCGACTAGTTCCCCTTCGGCATTACGATAGGCAAAAGGCAAAGCATCTTTACTCGTACCTGCGGTTAGTTTGCCCGTGCGAACAATTTTTTCTACTACAGTTTCTGCCATAACGCTGGCGTTACCCCAGAGTAAACTAAAGCCAAGAAGCGAAATAGCCGTTTTTTTTGTCCACAAATACCGCAACATAAGATCGTGCCTATTTTCTAAAGGTTGGTTACAGTGTTAGATCGAAAAAGCCAGTTTGACTAGTTTTCTTAGCGTTATTTAAGAATTTTTCCCAAAAAATATTATTATTTGTAAATAACTAACCAAATGTAAAGTTGTGACCAGAATTTTTTTAGCGATCGCTTCGGCATTGGGAGGAATTTCAGTAGTATTAGGTGCGTTTGCCAGCCATGCTTTAAAAGATAAGTTGAGCGAACGCGCTTTGGAAATATGGGAAACTGGCACTAAATACCAAATGTATCATGCTCTGGCTTTGATTTTAGTAGCTCTACTTATCTCTCGTTTTCCTGATTCTACTCTTTTAGTAGTAGCAGGATATGCTTTTGTCGCTGGAGTAACTATTTTTTCTGGAAGCCTATATGCTCTCAGCTTGAGTGGAATAAAATGGCTTGGTGCGATTACTCCTTTAGGCGGTGCAGCATTTATTATTGGCTGGGCTTGTTTGACCGTAGCAGCCTTGAGAATCGAATAAACAAGTAATTAAGGCTGATTTAAGAAACTATTATCCGTAAATTTTCTTAAAACAAGCTGTAAAATCTTACATAGTTTATCACCAGCGTATTTTCTATTGTTCTAAATCAGTCTGAGATTAAACTTCTAATCTATATACATTTATTATGCGTATTGCTCTATTTACAGAAACGTTTTTGCCTAAAGTTGATGGAATTGTTACTCGCTTGCGTCACACCATCGAACACCTAGAACGTAATGGCGATCGCGTTTTGGTGGTTGCTCCCGAAGGGGGACTGACAGAATATAAAGGCGCGAAGGTTTACGGTATACCAGGTATGCCCTTACCTTTGTATCCTGAATTAAAGTTAGCCTTGCCTCCTATCGGAACTAAAAGCGCGATCGAAAAGTTTCAGCCAGACTTAATTCACGTGGTCAATCCAGCAGTTTTGGGTGTAGGCGGAATTTATTATGCTAAGAAATTAAATGTTCCTCTGGTGGCTTCTTATCATACACACTTACCACAATATTTACAGCATTACGGTTTAGGGGCATTAGAAGGAGTGCTATGGGAATTATTAAAGGCTGCTCATAATAAAGCTCAGTTAAATCTCTGTACCTCAAGCGCGATGGTCAAAGAGCTGGTAGATCGTGGTATCGAACGGGTAGACCTCTGGCAGCGGGGAGTAGATACAGAGATGTTTCAGCCCCATCTAGCTTCTGTGGCAATGCGATCGCGTCTATCTCAGGGTCATCCTGAAGATCCTTTATTACTTTATGTCGGTCGGGTTTCGGTAGAAAAACAGATCGACCAAATTAAACCAGTACTAGAAGCAATTCCAGAGGCTCGTTTGGCAATTGTTGGCGATGGTCCTAATAGAGAATCATTAGAAGCACATTTTGCAGGTACAAAAACTAATTTTGTCGGCTATCTTCAGGGGTTAGAATTAGCTTCTGCTTTTGCTTCTGCCGATGCTTTTGTCTTTCCTTCTCGTACCGAGACTTTGGGCTTGGTGTTGTTAGAAGCAATGGCTGCTGGTTGTCCTGTCGTGGCTGCGCGTTCGGGGGGAATTCCCGATATTGTAACTAATGGGGTTAATGGTTATCTGTTTGAACCTGACGATCCTGATGGTGCAATTACTGCTACCAAATCTTTGTTAGAAGCAAGGCAAATTAGAGAGGAATTACGCACTAATGCCCGTGCTGAAGCCGAACAGTGGGGATGGGAGAAAGCAACCAAACAGCTACAAAATTATTATCGTAGCGTGTTAAATAGCCAGTACGGTGTTTCTGCTGCTTAATTTATCTGTATGAATGATGAGCAAATAGAAGTCGATCGCGGTGACTATAAGTTTAACTATGTCATATATGGCGACCGCCAAAAACCGATAATTCTGTTTCTTCATGGCTTTATGGGCAATTGCCATGACTTTTTAGCAGTAATCGATCGCCTATCAGAATTTTGCTGTTTGTTAGTCGATCTACCCGGTCATGGTAAAACAGAGGTTAAGCAAGATTGCAACTATCTTATGCAAAATACCGCCCAGGCATTGATTAAACTATTACAAAAGCTAGAGATCGAACAATGCTTTTTATTTGGTTATTCAATGGGTGGTAGATTAGCTCTTTATTTAACTATCTATTTCCCTCAATATTTTCAAGGAGTTATTTTAGAATCAGCTTCGCCAGGATTAAAAACTAAAATAGAACGCGATCGCCGAATCGAACGGGATCTAAAGCTAACCAAACAGCTAGAATCTCAAAACTATGACCTATTTCTCCAGCAGTGGTATAGCAATCCTTTGTTTGCTTCTTTTGTCCGACATCCCAACTACGATACTGCGATCGCTTCAAAATTAAATAATAATCCTTTCAATTTAGCAAAATCGCTCTTATTTATGGGGCTTGGGGTGCAGCCTTCGCTTTGGAATGATTTGCCAACTATAAAAATACCTCTACTGCTTTTAGTAGGCAGTTTAGATCCTAAATTTGTTGCTATTAATCGAGAAGTTGCTAGTTTATCTCCTCAAGCTAAGTTGTGCATAGTCAAGGACGTTGGACACAATATTCATTTTGAACGTCCAGCAGAATTAGCGCGATTAATTAGATCTTTTTAAAATGCAGTAATATTTTATTCCTCCGCGATCTCTGCCTAAACTTCTGCACTATAAATAATTAGAATTGCTATAAAAAACTAAAATAGCCATAGCTGTTTTTGTGCTTGACGGAGAAATTAATTCGTTTAATAGGTTAAAATCTTCAGTAGTTATACATAAATGTAAAAGTAATAAATATATCTATGCTTTAAGAAGCTATCAAAATGCTCGAATTTACTGTCGGGTAATGCTTTGGTCGAAGAGCTTGAGGAAAATATACCGATAATATAAAAATATTAATAATTTTATGACTATTCAACCAGGATTAACACTTTCAGAAATTTCGGCTAATAGTTTACAGATAAATAACGTATTTACCGAAATTTTTAAGCAGCTTCGCAGTATCAAAACCGAGTCGGATATTCTTCAAGCTGGAGTTGAAATTGTCAAACAAAGTTTAAATTGCGATCGCACAGTAGTATACAGCCTTCAAGATGATTCTTATTGCAAAATTGTGGCAGAAGCGGTAACGCCAGGCTACACTCAAACTCTGGACATGATAATTAGAGATTCTTGTTTTGAGCAAGGGTATATTGAAAAATATCGTAAGGGCAGAGTTCGCGCCATTAACGATGTATACAAATCGGGGATGAATCCCTGTCATATTAAAAATCTGGAAAAGATTGAAGTTAAATCTAATTTAGTAGTGCCAATAGTACGTTCTGATAATTCTTTATATGGATTATTGGTAATGCACCAATGTTCGAGAGAAAGACAGTGGCAACAAACAGAAATAGCTTTTGTCCTCGAAGTATCTGCCTGGATTGTCGAACAGCTAAAGCAACGGCAAGCACATTCTAATTTACAATCTAAACTCGAAAAAATCGAACAAGTACAGCAGTTTATTACATCTATTATCCAAGAAATTCACGGCGCAACGAGTGCTGAAGAAGTATTGGATTTGGGAGTTCGTAGGGCGCGAGAAACTTTGAACTGCGATCGCGTTGTGGCTTATAGTTTACAAAAAGAAAATTTAGGTGAAATTGTGGCAGAAGCTACTAGCCCAGCCCTAGCCCCTATTTTAGGGAAAACGATCGAAGATCCCTGTTTTGAATATCGCTACAGCGATCGCTATCAGCAAGGAAGAATTCGGGCAACCGCTAATATTTTTGAGGCAGGTTTGAGTGATTGTTATATGGAGACTTTGGCGGAAATAGGTGTTAAATCTAATTTAGTCGCTCCAATAAACTGGGATAATGGTCGCATATACGGTCTATTAATAGCTCATCAATGCTTCACTTTTAAAAATTGGCAGTCAGAAGAAATAGAACATTTTCGGCAGATTGCTTTACACGCAGGCTTGTGTTTATCAAAAGCGAAAGTAAAAGAGCAGTCTTTGGCTATTAAAACTGGATTTAATCGACTCGCAGACATTAAGAATACTGTAAATCTGGCACAACAGAAGATAGAGCGGGCAAAACAGCCAATCTATAGTACAAATCAGATTTTAATTGAAGTCAACAATCTCAACAAACTGTTAGAGCGTGAAATAGATCGAATTAACAAAACTGGTTTTGCACAAACCAAAAAAGACATCAAACTAATTCAAATTATTTTTAGAAAGTTAGTCACGATTTTGGCAAAAGCCAGACCTTATCTTGGTTCGATTAATGCCAGCCGAAATGAAGCTAACGTTACTTTAAATAAGGCGATCGCCTTATTAGAGAAAGATAAAATGAACGGCGATCGAGATTCTTAGATCGTGTCTTTATTTACTATTCGCTATTTGATATCTGTGCAACGGCATTGATGCTAATACTGTTAAACCTCGCGATCGAAGCCAAACTTATCTTTAATTTGAGAATTAAAGTATTGACCCACAGAGCTAGTTTCTTTTAACTCCTTGTAAATAGATTCGGGAACATCTAAGTATTTATAGACGCTGCCGTTACCGAAGACAACACGGAGAGTTTTTTGTTGAGAATCGTAATCAAAGTCTTTCACTGCGGTACTCTGATTTTTAAGTAGAGGAAAGGCAATTACATCGCGGATGCTAGGAGAATCGGTAAGCAACATTACCAGGCGATCGATGCCGATCCCCAAACCAGCAGTAGGAGGCATTCCGTATTCTAAAGCTGCTAGGAAATCCTCGTCGATGTCGTTGGCTTCTAAATCTCCTGCTGCTTTTTTAGCTGCTTGCGCTTCGAGTCTCTGTCTTTGATCCAATGGATCGGTTAACTCCGAGAAGCTATTAGCGGTTTCTCTACCTACCACAAACAGTTCAAATCTTTCTACCAATCCTGGCTTATCTCGATGGGGTTTGGCTAGAGGCGATATTTCTACGGGATAGTCAACTACAAAGGTAGGCTGTATCAAAGTAGTTTCTACCTTCTGTTCAAAAGCCTCGTTGAGTAACTTACCAATAGTTTTACAGTCTGCGGGTACTTCAATTCCCGCATCTTTAGCTGCGGTTTTAGCAGAATCGAAATCATCAAATTGAGCGAAATCTACTTCTGTGGCATCCTGCACGATTTGGTGCATAGTTACTCTACGCCAAGGAGGAGTAAGATCGATCTCTTCTCCTTGGTAAGTGACTTTAGTTGTACCCAGGACTTCTTTTGCCACATCGCTAATCAAGTTTTCGGTTAACGCCATCATGTCGTTATAGTCGGCGTATGCTTGGTATATCTCAATCGAAGTAAATTCAGGGTTATGACGAGTGGATACCCCTTCGTTACGAAAGATTCTACCCATTTCAAATACTCGCTCGAACCCGCCGACAATTAACCTTTTCAGGTGTAACTCGGTAGCAATGCGGAGATATAAATCCATCTCCAAAGTATTGTGATAGGTAATAAAGGGACGAGCTTCTGCACCCCCTGCTTCTCCCTGCAACACGGGAGTTTCTATTTCTAAAAAGTCTTTGGTTTCTAAATAACGACGGATTGCAGCAGTAATCTTAGCTCGAATCCGAAACGTCTGTCTTACCTGAGGATTGACGATTAAATCTACATAACGCTGACGATAACGCTTCTCTGTATCCGTCAAGCCATGCCACTTGTCGGGTAAGGGTAACAGGGATTTAGTCAGAATTTCAAACTGAGAGACGTAAACCGAAAGCTCTCCTTTTTCAGTTCTTTTGACCGTACCTTTAACTCCTAAAATATCCCCTGTGTCCGAAAGCTTTTTGAGGTGATTGAACGCACCTACTAATTCCTCCGACATAGTATTGTTGATTCTTTTCTTTTCTAAGTAAAGCTGAATTTTTCCTGTTTCATCCTGTAGTTCAAAAAACGCCAGCTTACCAAAAACGCGACGAGCAACAATTCTACCGGCGATCGCAACAGGATCTTCTACTTCTTCTCCGGCAGCAAGTTCGGCATAGAGTTCCTGTAACTGGGCAGCATGATGGCTCGACTCCCACTTATAGGCATAGGGATTCAATCCTAACTCTTTAATTTGGGCTACCTTCTCAATTCTAGTGGCGCGAATTTCTTCTAGGTTAGAACCGCCTTGAGATTTGTTACGAGAATTGTCTTCAGCCATTACTACAATAGATATATTTACATCGGATGGAATTAATAGTTAATTTTCTCTCAACGAAGCCAATCGAACCTTATGCTTTTTGAGATCTGATACTATAATTCGACAAACAGATTGAATTATAACGTATCTAAGCACTCGAACTATCTGTCTAATTTATATTTCAATTTATGCTTACTATTACTCAAAAAATTGCCTTTAGCTGTCTGGGACTAATTTTGATCTCAGGCTGTAATTCTTCTACCTCTTCTTCAGTTGCCGAATCTGTTTCCCCTGCACCTGAAACGGCGATTGCGACCCCCGCCGAAGGCATCGCTACTGAACCTCTAACCCCAACTCCGATTGAAATTACCTTAGCAGATTTACCCGAACCCTACGCTACTGAATCGGCTAGCAATTCTCCTAACGTTATTCCCGTTCCAAATAATCCCCTGTTGCAAGTTCCCTCAGGGTTTGAGGTTAACGTATTTGCCGACAATTTACCAAGCGTGCGCTGGATGACCTTAACTCCCGAAGGGGATGTCTTAGCGGTGCAGTCTCGCCAAGATAAGGTTGTTTTATTGCAGGATAAAGATGGAGACGGGGTTGCTGAAGTCAATCGGACATTTGGCGATCGCAATAATAATTTAGACCAGCCTTTAGGAGTAACTTTTGCAGGTGGTTCTTTTTATATTGCTAATACAGGAGAAGTTTTAAAATTCGACTATCAGCCAGGACTACCCCTAGAAGGTACGGGAACGGTAATTACTCAACTAACTCCTGGGGGATACAATCAGCACTGGACGCGCAATATCGTTACTTCACCCGATGGTAATAAGCTTTATGTCTCTGTAGGTTCTAAATCCAATGTCGAACCAGAAGAATTACCCCGCGCCTCAATTCAGGTAATGGATCTCGATGGTTCAAACCGCGATACTTACGCTTATGGCTTGCGTAACCCTGTAGGCTTAGATTTTCATCCCGTAACAGGGGAACTTTATGCCACCGTCAACGAACGAGATTTATTAGGTGATAATTTAGTACCAGATTATTTTACCCAAGTTCAGCAAGGTGGTTTTTATGGTTGGCCCTATGCCTATCTCGCTCCCAACTTGCTCGATCCGCGCCGAATGCAGGGAAATAAAAGCGAAAAACCAGAACTAGCAGCCAAAACTATCACCCCAGACGTACTGTTTCAATCTCATTCGGCTGCATTAGGGGTACAGTTCTACGATAAAGAGCAGTTTCCCAAAAAGTATTATAACGGAGCGTTTGTAGCATTTCGTGGCTCTTGGAATCGCGATCGCGGGACGGGATATAAGATTGTTTTCGTTCCCTTCGGCGAAGACAACCAGCCTTTAGGCTACTACGAAGACTTTTTAACGGGTTTTTTAACCAATCCCGAAGGGCCAGATACCTTTGCTCGTCCTGTCGGCTTACTGGTAATGCCTGACGGTAGCCTCTTGCTAGCCGAAGATGGTAATAATCGCATCTATCGAATTAGTTTTAGTGGTAATTAAAATTTAAACAACCTCGTTTTTAAAACTTCAGTAATGACCGATGCCAATTGCAACTTAAAGTGTAGATTCGTTATCTGTATCAGTTTGGTCTAATAATACCTCAGCTACTTGAGGAAAATGTATTTGCATACATCGATCGCAGACACCATGAGTAAACTCTACATCCGAATATTGCTGTATAAACTTCTCAACAGTTGACCAATAACCTCGATCGTTACGAATGCCTTTACAATAAGCACAAATTGGAATTAGCCCCTGTATTATCTCAATCTTTTCTAAGGTATCGGCTAGTTGAGTAGAAACTCGTCGTAATTCTAGCTGCGTAACTACCTGGCGAGCCAGTGCTTCTAAAGTTTTTGTCTGAGATTCTGACAAATCTTCTCTGGGTTGGCGATCGATAACACAAAGAGTTCCAATAGAATACCCGCTGGGTGTAACTAAGGGAACACCTGCATAAAAACGAATGCCTGGGGCGCAGGTAACAAGCGGATTATTCACAAAGCGTTTATCGAGCAGTACATCTTTGATAACCATTATGTCTTTACCCAAGATGGCATGGGCGCAAAATGATACATCGCGAGGGGTTTGTGCGACGCTTAAACCTACTGTTGATTTAAACCATTGACGTTGTGAATCGACAAAGCTAATTAGAGCAATTGGTACATCACAAATAAAGGCAGCTAGGGTAGCAATATCGTTGTAGGCTGATTCGGAAGGAGTATCTAAAATATTATATTGTCTGAGTGCTTCAAGTCTATTAGCTTCTCGACTGGGAGGCTTTGCTTTCATATCACTTCACTCGAATTTTTGATTCCTACAGCTACAATTCAGTATAGGTCAGCTAAATTAAACAAATTGGCATTTAACAATGTTTAATACAGTGGTGATGTAGTAATTGCCATTAAGTAAATCTGGCAAACCTGTTATAGCCGTACAAAGTTTAGATATAGACAAGTTTATTTGATTGCTCGTAGATAACAAATGTTTTAATACAAGTTCATATTGTTATGTTTCGATTGCGCTTTATAATCTTACTTTTGTCACGAACCAAAAATTCTCAAATTCAAGGCTTTTTAGGGATAAAAGGTAATTTGGGTCAAAATATGGGTTTATCTCCAGATTTTGCCAAAAGAGTAGTCAAAGTTGGCAACTACGGAGAAATCTACGAACGCAATATCGGTCAGCCTTATGGTTTACCAAGAGGGGCAAACGCCTTGTGGAAAGATGGCGGTTTGATGTATTCTCCTCTTCGCTAAAAGCTAAAAGTTATTAAAAGCTATGCACCATCGACTATAGACATACAATCGACATAAATATTATCTTTTATTTATGAAGTTCGTTGTGTTTAAAATCTAAGCTTATACTCATTAAAACAACCAAAATTAATCTAAAAAATATTATTTCAAAGTATGTCTAAAGAGATTTTTAAGTCGAAATTCAGCCTTGTATTGCTGGGACTATTGTTAATCACTATAGGTAGTGGCTGTAGTAGCGATAGTAATGTTGCAGATGCAGATAATGAAACCGCTGAACAAACGAATAGCAATAGCCGTTTGGCAACTGTCAAAGATAGAGGTAGTCTAGTTTGTGGTGTAAATGGACAGCTACCTGGATTTAGTTTCGTTAACGAAAACGGTGAGTATCTGGGAATGGATGCGGATTTGTGTCGTGCAGTCGCATCTGCTTTGTTTGACGATCCCGATGCTGTAGAATTTCGCGATCTCGGCGCACAAGAGCGTTTTGTAGCAGTGCAGTCGGGAGAGGTAGATTTACTCAGTCGTAATACTACCTGGACATTAAGTCGCGATACGTCTGTTGGAATGGAATTTGCACCAACGACTTTCTACGACGGTCAGGGAATATTAGCTAGTAACGCTAGCAATATTCAAAATTTAGAAGATCTTGGTGGTAAATCGGTCTGTGTATTATCTGGAACTACCAACGAGCAGAATTTAGCCGATCGCATGAGAAAGCTAGATTTAAACTATTCTCCTGTAGTATTTGAAGATGTAGACCTACTATACGCTGCCTACGAACAAGGGCGTTGTGAAGCTGCAACTAGCGATCGCTCTCAGTTAACCGCTCGTCGTGCTGTATTAGCCCAACCTAACGATCATCAAGTGTTAGAGGTCGTGTTATCTAAAGAACCTTTGGGACCGTTAACCGCTAACGGTGATTCTCAATGGTTTGACGTGGTTAAATGGGTAACTTTTGCCATGATTCAGGCAGAAGAATTAGGCATCAATTCACAGAATGTAGATAGCTTTGCTGATACAGAAGACCCTGTAATCAGACGTTTTTTAGGGCTAGAAGGTAGTTTGGGAGAAGATATGGGATTACCTAACGATTTTGCCCAAAGAATTGTCAAAAATGTCGGCAATTATGGCGAAATTTACCAGCGTAATATTGGAGAACCTTTCAATTTAGACAGAGGTTTGAATGCTTTATGGACAGATGGCGGTTTGATGTATTCTCCTCCGTTTAGGTAATAGTACCTCCCGCACAGTTTTGAAACGTACCGATAATGCGATCGCCTAAATTATCTTCATAACCTATACCAGTAGATTTAAGCATTCGATCTCGATCGTCCAGTCTATAGATGCCAGTGACTCGGCACTCGGCATCAAAATAAATAATCATATTAATGAATTAAATAATCTAAGTTAAAAATAGAGCTTGATGTCGAGCATGAGCGATGTTTATTGGATCTCGATTTTGGTGCGATCGAAAATAACTTTAGTTCTTGTCTATCTAAGAATGCTGTTTATGCTCGATCGATACTTGCCTTAAGGAAGTTTTATCGTTATTATTAACGCGCCGACTGGGGCGATCGCCCTATTGAGTAATTAATATTCTTAAGTTAAACTCCAAATGTTAACGATTTATTAACTGCTAGTTTGAATTTTATTATTTTTTAGTAAACATCGTAAATTTAGCAATTTTAAAAATTTTGCTTTATTTAATAATAAAAGAAGAATTTAACTGATATTTTATGGTTATTTGGCAAGAATGGCTTTCACAAATCGATCTATGGCTGGCTTCTTTAGGTTACTGGGCTTATCCTACGTTCACGGTTATCTATGTAGGTGCTACTTTGGTCGGTTTACCTGCTATTTTTCTCTTCTTAGCTGCGGGTAGTTTGTTTGGCTTTTTGCCTGGTTTAGCCGTCGTATCTTTTTCCGATACTGTTAGCGTGGCTGTCTGTTATCTATTAGGTAGAACAGTAGCTCGCAAGAAAGTTAATAAGTGGATTTCTTCTCGACCTCATTGGGGAGAGTTCGATCGCGCAGTAGCAAAAAAAGGCTGGAAGATAGTTTTTTTAACCCGACTCTCACCTATAATACCTTCAAACGTACTCAATTATGGCTTTAGTTTAACAAAGATAAATTTTTGGCAATATTTATTTGTTTCGTGGTTAGCAATGTTGCCGGTGATTGCTCTATATGTATATTTACCTTCAGTAGGAATCAACTTACTTTCAGGCAATAGCAATCCTAAACAAATCGTCGCTTCAGTTATTGGTGTAATTACGGCAGTCATGGCGATCGCCTATACAACCAAGTTGATGTACGATACTCTATTTCGTAAGTCTATTAAATCCAAATCCGATTTATCCCCTCGGCAAGTCGGAGAAGAGAGAGAAAAAGCTCGAAGGTAGAATTATATTTCAGCAGCTAAATCGAATTGTTTAAAAACCTCGACCGAAAAATCTTTTTATCGTGGTTCGTATTAAACGTAAAATTACAGCAGTATCAAAAAATGGATAGATAATAATCGAGTATAGGACAAGCAATATGGCTTACGTAGCAACTCTGGGCAACTCTCGACTGGCGATCGCGCTACAGGGGACGCAAACTAACATTACTTTAATGAGCAGTAGTCCCAGGCAACAGCAAAGTCAAAGCAGCAGCTTCAATACGGGAAAATGGCTCGACAGGCCCAAGTTACGCAGTGTAGGACAGGGTGCTGTTTTGCAGATAGATACCGATCGCGGTTCGTATTACATCCACATCTTATCAAATAGCATTAATCAAGTCGATCCTCCTTCGGATCTACAAAACTATTCCACCATAGATTTAAAAGAGGTAGACGATCCTCAAGCAGTATCTACAGTCGAATCCATGCCCTCGATGCAGCCGATGCAGATGGGCAATATGTCTATGGATATAAACTCTATGTCTATGAAGATGGGAGATATGTCTATGGGCATTAACGATCCTACTAAAACTACGACAAGCAAACAATTTTGTTCTCAATGCGGTACAGAAGCAAAGGCAAGCGATCGCTTTTGCCGTAGTTGCGGACACGAATTAAACAAGTAATCGATCTTTAAAAGAAAAAAAATATATGACTTATTGTCTGGGTATTATCAATAAATTCGGCATTGTAATGGCTGGTGATTCCCGTACTAATGCAGGGGTAGACTACATTTCTACCTACAAAAAGCTGTTCGATCTATCTGTACCAGGAGAAAGAGTAATTGTAATCTGTGCTTCAGGTAGTCTTTCGGTTACTCAAGGAGTATTGACCAGAATCAATCGCGATATTGCCAATCAAGAATCTAAAAACCTGCATACTCTACCCACTATGTATGATATTGCTAGCTATATTGGTAGCAAGGGCAGAGAGATCCAAGAAACAGATCGTCCCTGGCTAGAAAAAGACAATATTGACTATAGCTGCAACTTTCTTTTAGGCGGGCAAATTATCGGAGAAGATCCTCAGCTATACCAAATTTATCCCCAAGGAAACTTTATTCAAGCAACCAAAGAAACTCCTTTTTTGCAAATTGGCGAGACAAAATACGGTAAGCCAATCATCGATCGCACTATAGCTTACGATACTCCCTTGGAAGATGCTGCTAAATGTGCCTTACTGTCGATCGATTCGACTATGAAATCAAATATTTCGGTCGGGCCACCAATTAATTTAATTATGTATAAAACCGACAGTTTCGATCTATGTGACACTTTAGAATTGCGTCTGGGTGCGCCATATATCGCTAAGATTCGCAAACTGTGGGAAAAATCTGTACGTCAAGCTTTTGAAGCTATGCCCGATATTGAGTGGGAACACGAATCTACTCTAGCTGGGGAAGATATCTATTTGGATTAGAATCATATCCAGCAGATTACCATCGATCGTCGAGCATTTATCAAGCTGTTCGATGGTCAATGTTCAATATATTCGGTAATAACGTATTTTCAGGATATAACTTTCAGTCCTAGTCTTAAGGAAGAGAAGTTTTTGTCTATCTCTTGTTACAATTATTCATAAAAGTAGTTAACGTCAGTCCTGAAACTATGCCTTACGAGACTCTATCATCTCCAACAGATACTATTATCGTTCCATCCCAGGCGATCGATACCTACGAAAATACCGAATTGGCATACGACGAGCCAAATGCGGACTGGCGTTACAATCCAGAAACCAATAACGCTAGATATCGTAGACGACCGTTTGCCGTACTAGGCAGACTTATAGAGATCCTGTTTCCCTTCACTGCTTTTGCTTTGGGGGTTTGGTGGGATAACTTTACAGGAGACTCTCTTGTCAAACAAAAAAGAAGAGCGCGTCAGCTAATTAAGATCTTAACTAAATTAGGACCGGCATACATCAAGATCGGTCAGGCATTATCTACTAGACCTGATGTCGTTCCACCCAGTTATTTAGAAGAGTTAACCACACTACAGGATAAGATTCCTTCTTTTCCTAACGAAGTGGCATTTCGCTTTATTGAAGAAGAATTAGGCAGAAGACCAGAAGAAATTTATGCCGAACTTTCTCCCGAACCTATTGCTGCTGCATCTTTAGGACAAGTCTACAAAGGGCGACTCAAAACAGGGGAAGAAGTTGCAGTAAAAGTACAAAGACCCGACCTCAACCGTCGTATAACTCTTGATATCTACATCATGAGACTGTTAGCAGGTTGGGTACAAGATAACGTCAAACAGGTACGTTCTAACCTGCGATCGATTATTGACGAATTAGCAGAGCGTATTTTTGAAGAAACTAACTACAACCAGGAAGGACGCAACGCCGAAAAATTCCAAGAATTCTATGGCTACATAGAAGAAATTTATGTTCCTAAAATTTATTGGGAATATACAGGCAAGCGCGTCCTAACTATGGAATGGATTACTGGGACTAAGCTAACTGATATCGAAGCAGTACAGGCGCAGGGAATTGATGCCACCCATTTAGTAGAAATAGGGGTAGAATGCTCCCTCAGACAACTGTTAGAACATGGTTTCTTTCATGCCGATCCTCATCCCGGTAACTTATTGGCATTGGCAGATGGCAGATTAGCTTATTTAGACTTCGGAATGATGAGCAGGATCAAACCCTACCAGAGATACGGTTTGATCGAGGCGGTAGTTCATCTAGTTAACCGTGACTTTGATTCGTTGGCAGAAGATTACGTAAAGCTAGACTTCTTAACTCCTGACACAGATCTCAGACCGATAGTTCCAGCCTTGGCAAACGTCTTTGGTAACGCTTTAGGAGCGAGTGTAGCCGAACTAAACTTTAAAAGCATTACCGATCAGATGTCGGCGATGATGTACGAGTTTCCCTTTACCGTACCGGCATATTATGCTTTAATCATCCGTTCGATGGTGACTCTAGAAGGGATCGCTATTGGTATCGATCCAGAATTTAAAGTACTGAGTAAAGCCTATCCATACATCGCCAAACGCCTGCTGACAGACCCTGCACCAGAGCTTAGAGCATCCTTGAAAGACCTGCTGTTTAAAGAAGAAGGCTTTCGCTGGCATCGTTTAGAAAACTTGCTTAGAAACGCTACTGGCTCTAGAGACTATGATTTCGATAGCGTAGTAGATCAGGCGATCGATTATTTATATAGCGATCGCGGTACTTTTATTCGCGATCGCATTGCCGATGAATTAGTCAACGTCATTGATAGCTTTGGACGCAGAACAATTTACAGAATTTCGTCTACGTTTCGTCAACAGGTAGGTTTAGCAGTAGAAACTCCCGTAGAATATCGAGAAGATTCTTATACTATGACTCACTTAAAGAATATTATCGGCATTCTCCAACAAACTCCAGGTTTCGATCCAGGTCGCTTAATATCTGTAGTGACCAAAATAATTACTAAACCAGAAACTCAGAAGATGGGACAGAAGGTAGCCGAAAGACTGACCCAAAAGATGGTAGCCAGATTAATTAGGAACTTATTAATAGAGGATACTCAGCCTAAACCTAAATATGTTGCTCTACCTGCGGTGAGTCGTTAATCTTTTGCAGTCAGTGGTACACCGCCGAAGGCGGTCAGATATTTAGTTTCTCGAAGCTTTAAAAATATCGAAAGCCGAATACATTCTTATCTTTAAAAGAAAAAGAAGCGCAAAATCAATTGTGCTTCTTTAAACTATATTACCGAGTTGATAGTGATAACAAACAGATAGCCTGTTATTACTATCCCTATTATTTCATGAGTTTTTAAAAACGCCAGCAACTTTACTCAATCTTTGTATTATTTATGTCAGCAGTATATATTTATTCTTTTAATGCAAATTAACAACTTATAAAAAGCTAAAAGTCAGCGGTCAAATAATATTTTCAACTAATTCTGTTACCAGCAATTTATTAAGCCGTTTTTAAGTTCTCTCTATTGCAAGTAAATGCGTTAATTCGCTAAAAACTAATGAATTTGAACCTAATAATTCACATAAATCTAGTAACTTGCAACCTATCGCTCGTAACTCTTTTTTTCCTTTGCGACCATTTTAGCTGCGATCGCACCACCGATAAAGCCGAATAGATGTCCTTGCCAAGAAACTCCCATCTGACTGGGGAATACACCCCAGATAAATCCACCATAGACTATGGCAACAAACACCGATAAAGCGATCGAAGGAAAGTTCTTTTGAAAGTAACCCCGCAGTAGCAAAAAGCCGAGGTAGCCATAAATTAAAATGCTCGCGCCAATATGAACTGAATTAGCTTCGCCAAACACCCATACACCCAAACCACCCACTAACGCGCTAACTATAGTAGCAATGTAAAAGTCACTTGTTTCCTGGATCGTGGTCAGCCATCCCAAAGTGATAAAAGGAATCGTGTTGGCTATTAAATGCGGAAATCCTCCATGAAGCAGGGGGGCAAATAAAATACCTAATAATCCGATCGGTTCACGCGGATGTATGCCATATTGGTCTAAACTGCCCTGAAAAACTAAAAAATCTAGAATTTCAATCGCCCAAAAGACTGTTACCGAAGCTAGTAAAATTTTAAATTCTTTCAAGATAGGTTTCTGTGTTTCGGTTTTTCGATAGTAGCTACTCATATTTAATTATAAATTATCTGTCTTTAAATCTGCTGTATAGTCGATCCTGTTAATGTTTGTAGAATATTTAGGTCTTAATTAGTATATGCGTTCTATAAAATTGAGCTAAAGGGGGTCGAGCTAGGAATCTTCAAATTTCTGAAATAGAGATTCGGCGGTAAAAACGATAAACAAACTGCTTAATTATGTATAAGGTTGACCTATTTTGTCGAGTCGGCAATTTAACAACTCGAACATAGTATTCAAAAAATGTGATGAAAGAATTATGATATATATATCAGTACCATTTGTTATCTAGTTTTAATCGTCTTTGAGACAATAAAACTTAATAAAAAAGAATAGCAAACAAAAGTTAACATTTATAGAGAAAACTACATATTTCTCTATGAGTAAGATATCTTCAGTTTAGGAGGAATTAAAATTAATGAAGAGATTTATAGGCATCTTAACCGCCATATTAGTAATTATCGGTTCTTGGGGATTTGCAGGAGCAGCTACAGCGGGCGAAAGCTTGTTTACCGTACAGTCTTCTACTTTATTAGCTCGCGTTAATACAGCGGATGCTAAACGTCAAGAATTAATTAAAGGCAAGCTAGATTTAAACAACAGCCACGTTAGAGAATTTCGCAAATTACGGGGATTTTATCCTAGTCTGGCAAGTAAAATTATTCAGAACGCTCCTTATGAAAGTGTAGAAGACGTTCTAGAAATTCCTGGTCTAAGCGACAGTCAGATAGAACGTTTACAGGCAAATTTAGATGAATTTTTTGTCACTGAGATGGATCCTTCCATGAACGCTGGAGGCGATCGCTATAACCCAGGAGTCTATTAAGCAGCAATCATCGATTATGGCTAAACGCTTTTAGTTCTTAAATATGAGTACTAAAATTGTAGGTCATAGATCTGATGAAACAATCTGCGCTTCAAAACCACGTTTTTGTTTTAGGCGTGGTTTTTTTGTCGCTACATGGCATGATAAATCCCAATTAAGATGTGTCAAAGTAATTTAAATTGAATTATCCAAAGTTTGATGTAATAGTGGTGGGTTCGGGGGCTGCGGGGCTTTACGGAGCATTGTGCTTACCCGATAAGTATCGGGTTGCTTTAGTCACTAAAGATCGGTTGAATACTGGAGCAAGCGACTGGGCGCAAGGAGGTATTGCAGCAGCGATCGCCCCTGAAGATTCATCTTTGCTACATTTAGAAGATACCTTAAAAGCGGGGGCTGGTTTGTGCGATCGCCATGCCGTGCAGTTTTTAGTAGACCATGCAGCAGATTCGATCGAGTCTTTGGTAGAAATGGGAGTAGCTTTTGACCGACATCAAAGCAAACTAGCCATGACTTTAGAAGCTGCCCATTCTCGTCCTCGCGTACTCCATGCTGCGGATACTACAGGAAGAGCAATCGTAGCTACCCTAGCACAACAGGTATTAGAAAAAGAGAATATTCAAGTATTATCTCAAGCTTTTGCATTAGAGCTATGGCTAAATCCACAAACAGGTAGCTGTCAGGGTATTAGTATTCTCAAAGAAGGAAAGATCGCCTGGCTTGGGGCTTCTGCGGTAGTTCTAGCTACGGGGGGTGGAGGACAGGTATTTTCTCAAACTACCAATCCAGAAGTAAGTACGGGGGATGGGGTTGCGATCGCCTGGCGTAGTGGGGCAATTATCCGCGATTGTGAGTTCGTACAGTTTCATCCTACCGCCCTAACAGTTGAAGGCGCACCCAGATTTCTAATTAGCGAAGCAGTAAGAGGAGAGGGGGCGCATTTAATCGATAGCAATGGACATCGTTTTGCTTTTGATTATCATCCAGATGGAGAATTAGCCCCTAGAGATGTGGTAAGTAGAGCTATTTTTACTCATTTACAAAAAACAGGTGAGGCAAACGTCTATCTAGATTTAAGACCAATTCCCGAAGAAAAAATTCGCTATCGCTTTCCCAATATTATTCGTGTCTGCCAGTATTGGAGTGTAGACTTGTTCTCCAAACCGATTCCTGTCGCTCCTGCTGCCCACTATTGGATGGGTGGAATTGCCGTAGACACGATGAATGAAACTTCAATTCCTGGGCTGTATGCTGTAGGCGAAACTGCCAGTACTGGCGTTCATGGTGCAAACCGTCTGGCAAGTAATTCTCTTTTAGAGTGTGTAGTATATGCTGCTCGACTAGCTCAACTAAAGCTCGACCCAGTAAAGAGTGTTGACGTTTCTGAAATAGAAGAAGGTACAGTCAATTGGGAATCAGAGATGGAGTTAGTCAACTCAATTAGAGAGCGACTACCCGATTTAATCTGGCAGAGTGCGGGGATCTGTCGTACGGTCGGTGTAATGGACAAGGCGATCGCACTTCTAGAGTCTTGGCGATCGCAGCTAAATAACTTGTCCTTGAATCAATACATAAATAGTTCATCTCCCAAACAAATTAAATTCTCCGCTCCTCAGGCACAAGTACAGCTAAAACTTTATGCCGAAACTAGTAATTTGTTAGATGTTGCCTATTTAATTCTCAAAAGTGCTGCTTTTCGTACCGAAAGCCGTGGGGGACACTATCGTCTCGATTATCCTAAGACTAGTCCCCTCTGGGAGCGTCACACGATAATTAAAGGCGATCGCCTGACGACTTCACCGTTAAGTTAATTACTAGTTTATTTTCTTTTGAGACGACGACGAACCAGGCGATCGCGCCAGCGTTCTAAGAGTACCAAACTGCAAAAATAAGTCACGATCGATAAAATCGTTCCTACTATAAAGCTGCCTGTAAGTAAAGTAATTACAAAAGACCAACCTGATTCTTTAATAGCGGTCAAAGACGTGATGTCCAAAGAAGACAATTCGACATCTTCTGTTCGGAGTAAAAACTTACCAATCTTATAATTAAAGATAAACAATGGTACATAAGTCAGAGGATTGCTGATCCAAGTAGCAGCAACGGCTGCTACCTTACTAGCACGAAAGATAGTTGCCAAAAAAATGCCGATCAAACTTTGCAAACCCAGAAGTGGAAAAGAGCCTGCAAAGACTCCGATGGCGAAGCCTTTAGCTATTACTTCAGGTCGATCTCTTAACCTAAATAGCTTGAGATAAGTTAAGCGAAAACGCCTCCGTAACAGATACTGATACGATTTTCGCCGAGGATTAGAAGCCGAACGCCCAGACAATTGCTTTTTTGAGTAGGCTCTATTCCCTCGCCAATTGTCTCCCTCGTTCTGGCTCATGCTACATATTTAAAATAAACAAGGACCGATCGCCGAAGGCGGATATCCTTTTAGGAATCGGATATCTAGCTTCATTAGATCGATCTGTGGACTATAAATAATACTGTCACCAGTAATATTTATGATAAACAATCTCTCTTGTTTTAATTCTCTGATTCGGATGGCTCTATAACGTTAACCCGATGAGTTATTCTGGTAATTCCATCTCCTCGAACTAAAATAGCCGAAAGCCAGTTGCTGTCTGGAAGCAAAGGAGCGGTTGCTAGCTTGTATATTCCGCCTGCTGGAAGTAGCTCTAATTCTAACTCTGTAGGGTTAAGATATAGTTTACCTGCGGTTTTCTCTTCTTGTACCGCTCCAAGCAAAACCCTCTCATTCAAAGGTTCCTCAACGATTAGATCGAAATTATATTTCTCTCCTGTTTCAACGGTATTAGGAGCGATAATATTTACTTGAGGTGGGTTTTCTCCAGACGATAATTGAGATTGTTCTGCTAATATTTCTTGACGGACTAACTTTTGATTCTGAAAGTATTGACGAGATTCAATCGTTGAGTTTAATTGCCCTGTGTTACCTTCAGGATCTTTAATACCCTCAATAGTAGTTTTTGTTTCTGCTATCAATTCATCTCCTTCTCGCGACCAAGATTCAATCTCAGTACTGTAGATAAGTTCTGGATACTCCTGCCAGATCTGTTCTAGGGCTTTAGCTAACGTGTCGGTAGTCAAACCATCAGTATTAGTAAAGTCCTCACTATAGTACTCTAGCAATTCGTCTAGGTCGCGATCGTTTGCTGCTGCTTCAATTCCTGAGATCGTTTCGGCTAATTCTTCGGGGATCGGCGCGCCTTGCCCTCTAGCTGCATTTACTGCCCCAGCAATAATTCCCAAATTAATTAATAAAACAGTAGTAAGTCTTTTCATGTGTTTATCTTTATCAAAGTTAATCTACGTATTTAAAGCAACGCTGCTCTTACAGATCTTTTAAAAAGCTCAATTTCTAATTCATCTAATCTTTAACATATTTTTCCTCGATCTTTACGCAAACTTTATTCTTGGCAAGAAAAAAAAATTCAGAATAGAATAGTAAAGAAAGTAAAAAACTCGATAAGACTCAATTACTAGTGTATTTACTGATAGCTACAGGCTAAAAATTTTAGTTAAAAAATTCGCTCGCTTCTCACGAGGATTTTAAGGTAAACAGTTCGCCACCTTCAGAAGGTGACGTAGCGAGTTCACTTCGTCAAAACTCAGCGATCGAATGTCAGAGATTTTTATAGCTACTAGCTGTCTGATAGATAGACAAATCTGTTTATTTCCCTAAATATGAATGAAAGCCATTGTAGCAAACGTCCTCTTTGGTGGCATTTTGGGCTGTCTTGGCTGGATTAATGCTGCCTTGGCAGATCCAATAAGCGATCCACCAGCGAACCTTTCTTCTGAACCTCTAGTTTCTGCCAAACTATCGTCATCCAAAAATCCTAGCGAATTCCAACTATTAGGGACGATAGATTTAGTAATGAAGGTTAATAAGCTCGATCGCCTTGATTCTGAATTAAGTGGCGATCGCATTTCATCTCTAAAGCGTCTTTATATTCATCGCTCGAAACAAGTAGACCTAATTTTGGGTTTTCAAAATACCTTTTGGCCCAGTCAAAAAAAGCGTAAATATTGGGGAGTAACCACGGTTAAACATTGGGGAGAAAACACTAAGCAGTTAAATCCATCTAAGTTAGACTACACTAATTCTGCACCAAAGCTAGCTACGGGAAGCTCTAGTCTGACAGTTTCTGGAGGAGGAAAAAATAATTTAATTGCTGCTGCTGACGACTCAAAAGATAACTATTTTTCGGAGTTTGAAGAATTTCGCGGTGGCGTTACCTATCATCATGGCGTAAATAGTGATTTAACGATGGGAGTTGGCTTTGTTTATGACGATCTTTTAGTCGGTTTTACTCAGCTTACCTATGATAGTGATGTTCTTCCAATACAAACTACTTTATCTTTATTAGCCAAAGAGTCAAACGTCGATCTACATTCTCACGTTCGTTTTCAACCTGCTGACAGTTTTGTCGTCAATTATTATCACGATAAGGAAAGACAGAAGTTCGATCTCTCTTGGGACGTTATTTCTGGCTTGGCTTTTCTGGCAAAGGGAGACATCAAGAGTAAATCATACAGTACGGGAATAAAAGTTGCACTACGTAATAATTATCTATCTTTTTCGGCAACAGCAACTTTAGACCACGATCGCAACTTAGATTTGAAGTTCAATTCGCAAATCGGTCGGTTCAAATTTGTTTACAGCAATAATAAGCATAAAAGTAGCATCCAAGTCAATACTCATCTTTTAAGTTCACCAAGTTTGGGCTTTGAATGTTCGGTTTTTGTCAAACATCAGAACCGACAAGTAAAAAAAGAGCAAGAAGAATTCGTTGTTTGGGGAGGTAAGCTACACTCTACCAAAAAAGTTGGAGACAATAAACACCATTGGACTTTGAATTTAGGCTATGGTTCTAGCAAACACGGTAAAGGCGCGATCGTCGAAGGCGCGATCGCTCTTTCGCCCGATCTATTTTTAAAGTTGAATTACCAGGAAATATCTGCGGTTTCTGACGATCCCAAAATCAAACTAGAGTTAAGTTCCGACTAGCGACCTCGCACAAAAATGAGCAAGCTGTCCCTAAGATTTATTGTGCGATTGGATAAATAAGATTACTATTTGTTAAGGTTTACTAATAAAAAGAGGAAATTTAAATTTATGCCTTATACAGAAGAAGAAGGTGGATTGTTAAATAATTTTGCCAAAGAACCTCAAATGTATACAGCAGATGAACCAAACAAGAGTGAAAAGCGCAACTACGCAATTTTTGGCGTTTTAGCATTTTTGCTTCTGGGTGGTGTTATAGCAGTAGCCGTATATGCTTCAGGTGTAAGCTAATTAATATAATAAGTTCAATCTTCATTTACAATAATTTTGCCCCATGTTTGAGTAATTACAGCGTGGGGTATTTATTCGTTTAGGGCATATTTCTACCCTATGAGACAATATAATCGTACAAAGTTAGATTATGACATTAAAGCGATCGGCACGGTCTGTAGCAAGTAACAAGTAGCAAGTAGCGAATTAAAAAACGATCGAATACGTTTACATATAGTGCTATAAAAATAAAGCTCTAAAATAGAATGTACCTTTAGCATTCATTACAAGAGAGAGTAAGATTTACAACGGTGACAAATTTAGAAAATAAATATATAGAGGTAATAAAATAACTAATGTTCAAATCATTTTTTGCAGGGTTATTAATCATTTTGAGCTTAATAACATCTAGTTGTTCGACAGGGGTAAGCGGATTACAAAGCTACGTAAATACTAGTAAAGGATATGAGTTTCTCTATCCTAATGGTTGGATACCTGTAACTTTAGGAACATCCGCTAGAAAAACTGTAGACGTTGTTTTTCGCGATTTGGTAGAAAGAACAGAAAACTTAAGCGTAATTATCAATGATGTTCCTGAAGATAAAACTTTAGAAGATTTAGGTAGTCCCTCAGAAGTTGGATATCGCTTGCTTAAGGCAATTAATAATAATCCCAATGCTGAAAGAGAAGCCGACTTTATTCGAGCCGAAGCGCGTGAAAATAACGATAAAGAGTACTATCTTTTAGAATACGAAGAGAATCTACCCGAACAAGGCATCAGACACAATATTGCTAGTGTGGCAGTAAGTAGAGGTAAGATTTTTACTTTTAATCTATCTACTCCTCAAAGACGCTGGGATACAGTCAAAGATAGTTTTGAAGTTGCAGCCAAGTCTTTTACCGTGCGTTAATGCGATCGCGAATTTTTTGGGGATGAAGAACGAATAAAATAATTATTTATCGTCGTCTGATTAAATCTTTTGTCTGGCTTATGAACGTAAATAATACTCCCCGCTTTGTTTTAGCATCAGCATCTGATGCACGTTTAAAGCTTTTGCGGATGGTAGGAATCGAGCCTGTTGTCTGTAAGAGTGACTTTGATGAAGATAGCATACAGATTCAAGAGGCAGCAGAACTAGTAACAACTTTAGCTAGATGCAAGGCCGAGATGGTTGCACCCCAGTTTAAAGAAGCTTTAGTTTTAGGTTGTGATTCGGTATTAACGGTGAACGATCGCATCTATGGCAAACCAGAATCGCCTCAGATTGCGATCGCCCGCTGGCGGGTAATGCGCGGAAAGATGGGCAAAATATATACAGGTCATGTTCTAATCGACACTCAGCAGCAGAGACATATTATTCGCTGCGGTATTACTCGCGTTTATTTTGCCGACATAAGCGATCGCACTATTGAAGCTTATGTCGCTACTGGCGAACCCCTCAGATGTGCTGGTAGCTTTGCCTTGGAAGGAAAAGGCGGTATGTTTGTCGAGAAAATAGAAGGTTGTCACAGCAACGTTATCGGTCTGAGTCTTCCCGTACTCTACCAAATGATCGAAAACCTGGGCTATAAAGTTACTAATTTTTGGAACTAATCTATATAGCGTTTCTCGTATGGTGAAATACATTCTGGCAACGGAACGGGGAACGGGGAACGGGGAACAGCAACCGTACCGCATGATGAATGAGAAACCCTTTATAGCGTTTATTCGAGCATAACTTGACATTTAAGCCAATAGGGAACTACAACGATGGCAGATTAAGTAAATATACCAGAGATTTTTATATTTTGTTAAGAATCTCGCCAGCATAGATAAAATGCGCCATATTTTTCAGAAGTAAAGGAACATTGTATCTAATGCTAGAGGTGTAGCTATTGAATCGATTAGTTCCATATTAAAAATTAAAACCGATGACAAAGGGCGAAGATTTCAAGCAGGCAATAAAAGCGGGGAATATTAATGAGGCATTTCTCGTCGCTATGAGTAATGCACCAGAACTAAACATTACTACCAAAATAATCACCGCAGATGGACATTCTACAGATGTCGGACAACCTGAGATTGATAATTATCTGCACACCCATATCAATTTAATTGAAGGTAAGGTTGAGAACGAAATTGGCGAGAAGCTAACAGGCGATCGCTATAGTGAAATAAAACAGTTTCATCTTCAACAGGTAACAAAAGGACATCAGACAATCCAGCAGAATTTGCTTAGTTTGCAAAGAATGTTTCAGTTAATGTCTTCTTTTCAACAGCACGCTTCGAGTCAAGCTTGGGTAGATCTTGCTGCCGATGTTGCTAATTTGCCTACCGAACCAGATGCCGATCGCCTCTATGGTAAAGTTCCTAATGCCTTAGAAGCGGGAACGAGTTCTAAAAAAACCGAACCTCAGCTACCTTTTGAAGCCGAAGAAATGATGGAAGATCTGCTATCTCTGGCTGACATCGATGAAGAGGAACTAGAAGAAGGGGAACTAGCAGATTGGAGCCAATGGTTAGATGATGAACCCGATGTCGAAACTAAAGTCTTCAATATCAAAGACGCTGCAAGAAACAGGCAAGATCCCAAAGCGAAAAATCACAACGATTCTCAATCTTCAGAAGATTAGTCTTCAGGCTATCTAAATCTGGTATTGTTTTGGCTGGTTGAAATTAAAACCCGTCTACTATAGAAAACCGTAGTTTTTAAATTGGCAATGAAGCAAGTCTAATAGCAGGAAATAATTTCTACTTTCTACTTGCTACTTGCTACTTGCTACCTACGAGCCAATAGCTTTGGATGTCTATCATCTAACTTTGTACGACTATAAAAGCCCTCGATGAACCATAATTTGCTAGAAAACATTACCTCCGTGGAAATTAGTACCGTCATCGTTGAAGAAATCGTTGACGAGGTGTTCATTCCCTGGGAAGTTTATCAGGATATATATTATCTTTCTCGTTCCTATCTAGAACGATCTTCCGTCACTCGCTCTTTACACGATCGCTATTTACAACTGCGTCGTCAACTGGAGTTGGCTTATTGCTTATTGTTAATCGATGCCAACTCGCAGCTATACAAGCGCATCATAGTCAAGGAAATTAAGCGAGATTTACCCGTATTGAGCCAAAACGATCGATGGGAAACTATAGCCACCAGATTACCAGAGCCAATTCCCCATAGTCGGCATCGTATGAGGTCGGTAAATCGGCTATTAAAAGATTCTCAGTTTATTAACGTTCTGCAACAGCTAAATAAACGAAAAACTGCTTTAGATATGCGCGATCGCATTTTACGATCTCCCCATAGCTCGAATAATATTAGCGATCTAACCTATGCTCAAACTTCTTTACAGCTTGACGGTAAAATCATTAACCGCTATTCTCAAGCAATCTTAGAACGCAGCGATCGCGAGGTTTTATTACAGCTTCACGAACAGTCAACCACTACAGGAGAACAACAGTGGCGAGGCTTAATTCAGTTTCTGGTTTCTTTGATTACAAGGTAGTCCAAGGTTTTAGATCTAGATCGAGTTTGATAAGCGATCGCGCTCTTTTAGATTCCTGTATTCAAATTGAAGAAATCCGAATCAATCGCAGCACCTCAATTACTCACCAGATTAATTTTCGTTTAGATCCAACCACTTTAAAGCAGCTTGAAGCAATTAGAAACGATAACCAAAAATTACGGCTTTCTCCTACTAAGATTGCTAATTTACGCTGTTATGTTTTGCATCATCTCTTTATAGAACAGCAGCTAATTACTAATCCTAAATTTCAGGGTTCTTGTCTGATAATGCGATCGCCTTTGACTTTTTCTACTCACTATGGTTTAACTAGCCAACAGTCAACAATTCTTTTGCGGAGTGCGATCGACTTCAAAGGTAAAATTTCGCAGCAGGTTCGACGAGATTTATACCAAAATCCACAAATGTTAACTAGAATTTCTCAGGTGCATTATTGGTTGATTTCAGAATTGTTGGCACAATTACCACTAAAAAGTACTAGATCTTCCTGGTTATTTTTAGCTTGTTCTTTTATAGTAGCTACCTTGTTAGGTTCGATTGCCTGGTATCTATTTCCTTTTAATAAATTGCTCGTTTTAATTATAGCTTTCAGCGTCTTTTGGCTTTTAAATACGAGCTTTAAAAAAACTCTAGCCGAGTCGATTAAACGTTGGCTAATCTATCATTTAGTAGAGGGTTTTTTTAGAAAAAGCGACATAAAACGTCAAATTGGTTTAAAACTTCTTAGTTCGCTTTTGTAGTCAAACTATTGATAGATAGTACTTTCCGCAACTTTTTTATGAGGTTATCCCTACTCACTTTCTCGGTAGTATCTGTCAAAATAGAAATAACTAATCGAGGACACGGATATAAAGATGAATTTTTCTCCTTCTTCCCTATACAACTGGTATCGCAACGCAATTCGTCATCCTAAATATCGTTGGTGGGTGATATTAGGAACGGCAGTCTATCTTATTAGTCCTATTGATATTGCACCAGATTTTATTCCCGTTATAGGTCAAATAGACGATGTAGTACTAGCTGGTTTGCTATTTACAGAACTATCACAGATGGTAATTGGCAAATTACAGGCTCGTCAAGAAACAAAAGTTGCTACAGAACCAGATAGCAAAACTGTCGATGTCGATGCTGAAACAGTAGCTACTAATGCTACCAATTAATTATATTTTTAAAGCTAAATTTACTCACACACATAATAAAAAGCGCGATTCTCTTAGATGCAATCGCGCTTTTTTAATTTCTATCGTTATTTAACTTTTGGCTTACCTAGTCTTCGATTTTGTTAGCTTGTAGCCTGAATTTCAGCTTCGGTTATTTCTCTCAACCTCACTTCGTCTCTTTGAGGATCGGCACGAGTTACCTGCATTTCCATCCGTTCCCCTAAAGTTACAGGGCGATCGAAGCGGTGGGGTAGTTCCATACCTAAGTCTTCAATTAAAATTAAGCCCAAATTTTCATCTTCTCTCAGCCAGCGTAACACCAGTACGTCCCAAACGCATTTGGCATTACGTCTCAGGTATTCTAACCCCCAATAGCGATTGGTTTGTCGTTCTACTAAAGTTGCTTCATAAGATGAGCTACTAACGCTGTAGACTATTTCCTGTAGTTCTTCACGAGAGAAGGGCAATTCTTCACCCCGTAGATGAGCCTTAATTTGGAAATGCGCCAGTAAATCTGTATAGCGACGGATCGGAGAAGTTACCTGTACGTAACTTTCCAAACCCAAACTGGCGTGACGAATTGGGGACATACTCATTTCGCTACGAGGCATACAGCTACGCAAAGCGCAAAAACGAGTCGGTCCTGCGGGTAACTGTAGTAATTCTTCTTCTGACGGTAATTCTGGCTGAGGCTGACCCCTGTAGGGTAAAGGTAAGTTGTTCTCTGTGCCATATTTTCCGCCAATTTGACCCGCTAAGATCATCATTTCTGCCACTAGCTGGCGCGAAGGGGAACTATCAATCAGTTCGATGGTTACTTCTTCATCCTGATTAACCTTAATTACCGATTCGGGCATCTTAATTTGAATCGAGCCTTGAGATTTACGCCAGCTTCTTCTCAGGTAAGAAGTTTGAGCGAGATCGGCAATTTCGGGTTCGTTTTGCACTCCCAACTGCAACATTTCGTCTACATCATCATAGGTAAGACGATAGGTAGGCTTGATTAAACTAGGGTGAATTTCATACTCTTCAATTCCTCCCTCTTCATCGAGAATGACCCCAAAACTAAGTGCCGAACATACCTGACCCTGTATCAAACTCATCGGTCCTGTTGCTAGATCTGGCGGGAACATAGATACCATTCCCGTAGGCAAATAAAGACTGGTGCTGCGACGACGAGCCTCTAAATCTAGTTCGTCTCCAGGCTCGACCAAGCGAGTGGGATCGGCAATATGAATCCAGATCTTAGCCGTACCGTCGTCTAAATACTCGACGCTCAAGCCATCATCGATTTCGGTGGTACTTTCATCGTCAATGGTACAAACTTTTAGATGAGTCAAATCTAAACGATCCTTCTCACCTGGACTGGATTGAAGACGGGGTTGCACCACATCAAGCACCTTTTTAGAGAACGTTGTCGGATAGGAACTACGGCGTAAAAACAGATTTTCGTGTTCGCTCCACCATCCTATGTCTACTAGCAGTTCAAATGCTCCTCTAGCGTCGCAATTTTTTCCTGCTTCGGTTAGTATATCCTGTGCTATCTTAGAAGCGTTATTTGCCTGGAGAGCTAATTTTTCAATAGATTCTAAGCGAAGGCGATCGCTGTCACTCCATTCGATCTTTTCTCCCGATAGAGCCTGTTTGAGATGTTCGATAAATTCCGAGCGTTCCCGTTCTTTCTGTGCTTGAATTTCTAGCTGATGCTTAATTTCTTCGACCTGTGCAGCCGAACGAGGCTCGTAATAGTCTGATTTTTGCTTGAAATAAATTTTATCCTGACTGAGAAGGCAATGAGCAGCATAACAGGGTGCTGGACTGCGATCGGAAAATAATAGTTCCGCCATTTGTTGCGGAGTAACGGTACTATCTTCTTCAATCAAAAACTCCCAAGCTATTTCTAAACTGCTAGGGTCTAAATATGATTCTACTTCTGCCAAAAAGCCTGGGATTTCTGAAGCTTCTTCGTAGATGCCCTCTACCGTATAATCAACTCTTTGGGGACGTATCTTGTGTGACTGTCCCCCTGCATCAATTACGATCCAATCTTTTTTACCTTCTGGTCGGTCGGCTAAGGCAAGGCGACGTTCTCCTTGCACTCTAAATTCAACCAGCTTTCCTTTTTCCACCAGCTTTGCACTCAATGCTTACAACACTATCTTCTAGTTTACGAGCTGTTAAGAGATCGCTCCACCAAACCACAAAAATAGTTTCGATTTAACCTTCTTTATTTACAAAAGGTAATAAAGCGATCGCTCTAGCTCTTTTTACGGCTACAGTCAAATCTCTCTGTTGCTGTGCGGTCAATCCTGTAATTCGACGGGGTAATATTTTACCTCTTTCTGTAATAAATTTGCGTAGCAGTTCGATATCTTTATAGTCGATTGGATCGCTGGGTTTGATTGGGGAAAGACGCTTACGATAATATGCCATAACTTTTTACTAATTTAGTCGGTTTTCTGAAATTACTTGGTTTCTTTGTGTACGGTGTGGGTGTTGCAATGAGTACAGAATTTCTTTAATTCCATTCTGCCTGTAGTATTGCGACGGTTTTTAGTAGTTGTGTATCTAGATACACCAGGAGAACGCTTATCGGTGTTGGTACGACACTCGGTGCATTCTAAAGTAACAATAATGCGTACGCCTTTCTTGCTTGCCATAGTTTTTGCTAAGAATTATTTATATGTCTAATTGTTATTGACACGCAGCTTACTATTTTCGCATATTACGTCTAATTTGACCAAATATTTTTTTTAATCTTAAATCGAGTGAAAAACCCCTTTCAATTTGAACCACAAAAGTTTCGGCTACGCGGTCGTGAAAAGCTAAGTTATTCGTATCGTCTAGCAATGCCAGAGAACAATCTACGGCTAGAGGAATTAGCAATAGCAGCATAGTCAAACCGTTACGAACATTGATTTGGAGTCCTGCGATCGCCAAAGCCGAGGCACCACCGATAATTGCCTCTCTTTTTACCAAAGCTAATAGATCGGGAAGACGGTCAAAGCGAGGATCGATTACTGTCATGTCTAACGCCCAACGTCCCAAACTCTGACCCTGATTTTTGTCTACGATAATTACCCGTAGAATAAACCAAGCTGGCAAAAATACTAACCATTGAAAAAACAAATTAGTAGCAAAAAAAGAGCTAACAAACCAGATACTTAAAAAGTCGATCGCGAATGCACCGACACGCCGATCTAGAGGAACTCTGGGATATTTTCTATAATCGGGTTCGGGTTTGTAGTCGTCATACATAATATATAGTTGTTTTTTGTATGAATGAGTATTTATAGCTCTAAGCTCTAAGCTCTAAGCTCTAAGCTTCTTAAGCAATCCTCCTAACATTCTATTGACTTCTAATATCTTTGATTCAAACAATTCGTACTGCTTATGATCTATATAACCTAAATCTCTGGCTATCAAAAGTTGGCATCTTAATTCAAATGAGCTACCCATAGAAATATCAACAAACCTAGCTAGTTGTTTATCGCTGTCTCTACCGCAGCCCTCGGCTAAATTACTTTCTATAGAAACACAAGATCGGCGTATTTGACTGATTAGTCCAAATTTTTCCTCCGACGGTATTGAATATGTCAACTTGTAAATATTAATTGTCAGATTGTGGGCTTTTTGCCACACTGTTAGCTTAGTAAAATCCTGCATATATCACAAAGAACTTATAGCTTATAGCTTATAGCTTATAGCTATAAACAGAAACACTTCGTACGTCATACCTTAAATCACCAACGTCAATTGTTTATACAATGCTGTCAGTAAATGAAGCCGAAGGAATTATTCTCGATCTGGTCAAACCCTTAGATTCGGATCGCGATCGCGTCGATCTCGATGCTGCTAATGGTCGTATTTTAGCCTCTGCCGTTACGGGTCAATTAGATGTTCCACACTGGGATAATTCGGCGATGGATGGTTATGCAGTCCGTTATGAAGATGTAAAAGACTGTAGTGAAAACCATCCCGTTACTTTAGAGATAGCAACAGAAATTGCAGCAGGCGATCGCCCTAAAGTGGATATCGAGCCAAGACAGGCTGCTCGAATCTTTACAGGGGCAATGTTGCCAGAGGGTACGGATACCATTGTTATGCAGGAAAACACCCGTAGAAAATCAGATCGGGTAACTATTTTAAAAGCTCCCCAACCGCAAGAGTTTGTCCGACATCAGGGAGCTTTTTATCAGGCTGGTAAACCTCTATTAGAAGCAGGAATTAAAATTGGCGCAGCCGAGATCGCCGTCCTCGCTACTGCTCAGTGTACATCCTTTAAGGTTTATCGCCGTCCTCGTGTGGCAATCTTATCTACGGGAGATGAGCTAGTTACCCCCGAACAATCTTTACAGCCAGGACAGATTGTTGATTCTAATCAATATGCCCTCTCAAGCTTTGTCGCCCAAAATGGCGGTATACCGATTAAATTAGGCATTGTTAAGGACAGCCCTGAAGAATTAAAGCAGGCGATCGCCAAAGCGATAGAAACAGCGGATCTGGTTTTATCTACTGGTGGCGTATCTGTAGGTGACTATGACTATGTAGACCGCATCTTATCTGAATTGGGCGGTACTCTTCATATTCGCAGCGTCGCGGTTAAGCCTGGTAAACCTCTAACCGTCGCTACCTTCGACAATAACTGCCTGTACTTTGGTATTCCTGGTAATCCTGTATCAGCCTTGGTTAGCTGCTGGCGTTTCGTGCAGCCCGCACTAAAAAAACTTTCAGGACTATCTAACTATCGTACTAATTTTGTTAACGCCATTACCCGCCACGATCTCAAAGCTGCTGGGAGTCGAGAAACCTATCTTTGGGGACAACTACACTTAGTTGACGGTAAGTATGAATTTGCCCTCGCTGGCGGTAGTCATAGTTCGGGTAATTTAATCAATCTGGCACAAACAAACGGACTGGCGATCGTGCCTGTCGAACAAAAACTAATTACAGCCGGTACAAAAGTTAAAGTATTGGCGATCGCTTCTTAATCAGCAAAAAAGAGTTCAATTGATAAAGACTTAATTAATGTATCTTGTTAATAAGTATTAAGTATAGCGTTTCTCATTATTATTGAGGTAGGTTTAACAATCTTGGCTTTTGTTGATAGTTGATAGTTGATAGCTGATAGTTGATAGTCGATAGTTGATAGTCGATCGCTTAGACATTAACCAAACTCAAGGATGTACTTCACTAAGCGCGTATTGGCTGTAATAAGTAATTTATACTGATATTACACATCAATAATTCTGACCGTTCTTGAATACAGATTATTAAAAGTAAATTTAAAATATTATTTAATTAGGGATTTATGTTCGATTACGAACATACGCTAGCTGTTGATGAAGATTATCTTGAATTAGCAAGCAAAAAATACTAACTTTGAAATAAAGAGCTATTAGTAAGAACTTCAATCGTATACTTTTATAAAACTAATATTGATTCAGTCGCCATAGAGTGCTATATCAGCGAGATTTATTGTCGGCATACAGCACAAAAGACAATTGCGATCGAGCAAGATTGTTAGCGCGAACGAGTTTTTTCTAATGTATTTCAAGGCAGTCTATACAAATTATTTAGCCAAAAATAATGGATCGTAAATTACCTACTTGTGGACAAATAGAAAGAGATTTATCTCAAAGAATTCAAAAGTTGTATCGAGAGCAATTAGGTCATTGTCCTCGTAAAGTAACCTGCAAACTTTTTGATAATCGGCTGGCTGTTGTGGTCGAAGATTCGCTGACGATTCTACAAAAAACTTTGATTGAAGAAGACAAGCAAAATGAAACCGCTAGATACGTAAACTCAGCGATCGATAATGTAATCAAATCAAAGTTAAAAATCGCGATCGAAGAAGTCTTAGAGATCGAGGTCTACGATATTTTATTCGATTCTTCTTTAAAAACTCACTCAGCAGGCGCGATCGTTATTCTTACCCAGTCACCTTCGGTACGTAGTCGTGAACTAATACCAAAAATTCGTAAAAGTCAGTTTAAAGATAAATATGTTAAAGATGGGTTTAGCCAGGCTGACGGTAATTCTTTAGATAAATCTATTAAAGATGGGTTTAGTCAGGCTGACGGTAATTCTTTAGATAAATATGTTAAAGATGGGTTTAGCCAGGCTGACGGTAATTCTTTAGATAAATATGTTAAAGATATGAACGATCGCGATTGAGGAGATAATCAATTGAATAAGATTTACAATCCTCATTCCTTGTTCCTCAAAAAGTTTCTCTTCACAGAAGCTGTAAAAAAAGTTATTATGGTAAATCGTGAGTTTTTATAACAGCCATGAATGCCGAAGCAATTTTACGTTCGATAGAATCGGAACATATGAAGTCCGATGTACCTGATATTTACGTCGGAGATACGGTAGAAGTAGGGGTACGAATCACTGAAGGTAACAAAGAGCGCGTACAGCCTTATAAAGGTACAGTAATTGCCATCCAAAATGGTGGAATCAGTGAAACTATTACTGTCCGTAAAATATTTCAAGGAGTAGGAGTAGAAAGAGTATTTCTATTACACTCTCCCACGATCGATAAAATAAAAGTAGAACGTCGTGGTAAAGTACGTCGTGCCAAGCTCTATTATTTGCGCGATCGCGTTGGTAAAGCTACTAGAATTAAACAGCGTTTTGACCGTCCAATCAAAGGCGCACCTACTAAAGGATCGGCAAAAAAAGCTAAAGCCTAAAATTTATTTAGTAAAAAATCTGTTAGTACGGTATAATTGGGAAGCTTTGATTGAAGCAAGTGTGCGTCTTTAGTTCAGTTGGTAGAACGTCGGTCTCCAAAACCGGATGTCGGGGGTTCAAGTCCTCCAAGGCGCGTAGCCCATAGGTATATTGCAGCAGTTCGAGAGCGATCGCAATTTGGTTGCCAAGCCATAGAAAAGCTGATGCAACAAACCGATCGTTTACTTAATAATTAGTTAAGAGTTAAGCTTGATATTAAGTCGTTAGGGTAATTGAGATCGATTGTAGCATCGGATCTAAAGCGATCGCGCTTATCTTTAATCGAGCAAATATTTTAAACGACGATAAAATTATAAATTATTAAAAGCGAATACTCTTTGAGGCAACGGTTTTGGCAAAAAAAGAACAAGCAGCAAAAAAAGAACAAGCAGCAAAAGCAGCAGATGGCAATGGTGCAGTCGATTTTGCGGTTCAAACTAAAGAAGAATTGGGCAAAGTTGTCTGGCCTTCCCGTCAACAGCTTGTAAGTGAGTCGGCAGCCGTAATTTTGATGGTTATTTTAGTATCTACAATTATTTATTTAATTGATAAATTCTTTGCCTGGGGAGCAGGAAAAGTATTTTAATTATGACTAATCATTGAACATTGAACATTGAACATTTTGGATTCAAGCCTTATGTAAAGCAGTATCCTTTAGGGCTTTCTTGAGGAAAAAAAAAGAGGAGTGCGAGTATTTACCGCCTCCAAACAAACGGAATCGCGGTCTCGATCCGAGCTTCGAGCCCCGCGTCCTCATCAATGACAAATGATGAATGATAAATGATAAATGATATGACTAATACCACAGTACCAGAAGATGATAATCAGCAGCCAGAAGTTAAGGTAAACGTACAAACCAAACGTTCTCCTCGCTGGTATGCGGTGCAGGTTGCTTCGGGGTGCGAAAAGCGCGTCAAGACCGATATTGATATGCGAATTCAAACTCTAGATATTAGCGATCGCATATTGCAGGTACAGATTCCACAAACCCCAAGCGTCAAAATTCGTAAGGATGGCTCTCGCTACACCAGCGATGAAAAAGTCTTTCCTGGCTACGTTTTGGTAAAAATGTTGATGGATGATGATGCCTGGCAGGTTGTTAAGAACACTCCTAACGTAATTAATTTCGTAGGTGCAGAACAAAAACGCCGTTATGGTCGGGGTCGGGGTCATGTAAAGCCACTGCCTCTATCTCGTGCCGAAGTCGAACGAATCTTCAAACAATCTGAAGAACAAGAGCCAGTCATGAAAATTGACATGGAGATTGGAGATAAAATTGCTGTTCTTTCAGGTCCATTCAAGGAGTTTGAAGGAGAAGTAATTGAAGTCAGTCCAGAAAGAAGCAAGCTAAAAGCTTTATTATCTATTTTTGGGCGCGACACTCCAGTAGAATTGGAGTTTAACCAAGTCGAAAAACAAAACTAAAAGATGCCAAGAAAAGTTGTAGCCTTAATCAAACTAGCTTTACCTGCGGGTAAGGCTAACCCCGCACCGCCTGTAGGTCCTGCCTTGGGTCAACACGGCGTAAACATTATGGCATTTTGTAAAGAATACAATGCCAAAACAGCGGATAAAGTAGGATTAGTAATTCCTGTAGAAATTTCGGTTTTTGAAGATCGAAGCTTTACCTTTATTCTTAAAACACCTCCTGCATCTGTCTTAATTAAAAAGGCAGTGGGAATTGATAAGGGTGCTAGCGAGCCAAACAAACAAAAAGTGGCGACGATCACTCAAGATCAGTTACGAGAAATTGCTCAAACCAAACTACCCGATCTCAATGCCAATGACATTGAGGCTGCGATGAAAATCGTAGCAGGTACGGCGAAAAATATGGGTGTGACTGTCGCCGAATAATTTTAGTTACTCAGAATCTATTAAATTTTACTGGGGAGAGGTCTAGAGCTTCGCTAAATACCCAAGGAGAAAACAATGTCAAATAAAATATCTCGCCGAATGCGCGAGTTAGTTAAAAAAGTAGACGAAGACCGAGTTTACGAGCCTCTTGAGGCAATGAATCTGCTTAAAGAAACGGCTACAGCAAAGTTTGATGAAACCGCAGAGGCTCACATCAGACTCGGTATCGATCCCAAATATACCGATCAACAGTTGAGAACTACCGTTAGTCTACCCAAAGGTACGGGACAGAGCGTTAGAGTAGCAGTCATCGCTCGCGGTGAACAGGTGAAAGAAGCCGAAGAGGCTGGAGCTGAAATTTATGGTTCTGAAGAGCTAATTGAAGAAATCCAAAAAGGGATGATGGATTTTGATATCTTGATTGCTACTCCCGACATGATGCCTAAAGTAGCTAGATTGGGGCGTGTATTAGGTCCTAAAGGTTTGATGCCTTCTCCTAAAGGGGGGACTGTTACCGCCGACTTACAGCCTGCGGTTGAAGCGTTTAAAGCAGGTAAATTAGAATTTAGGGCCGACAAAACAGGCATCGTTCATGTTATGTTTGGTAAGGCATCTTTTTCAGCGGAAGATTTATTAGCAAATCTCAAGGCTTTACAAGAAACCATCGATCGCAATCGCCCTTCGGGTGCAAAAGGTCGCTATTGGCGTAGTGTATATGTTTCCGCTTCTATGGGTCCATCAATTCAAGTCGATCGTAATGCTTTACAAGATTTGGGTTTGACAGACGCTGCTTAAAGCAAATTAGTAGCGAACTACAAACGAATATTAAATATTAAACGACTAATGCCAAAGACAGCAGGCGCGAAATATCGCTTAATTTCCTGCCGAGGTTAATGTCTATTGAATTTATGCTCTAATTTTTTTAGTTGGGAGTCGTAAACGTGATAGCAACCTCTGGCAAGAAGCTGGAGGTTTTGTTGTTTAAGATCTAAATCCTAACTATAAAGGAGGTGACAGAGGATGGGGAGAACCCTCGCCAATAAAAAAGAAATAGTAGCCGATTTAAAAGATAGTCTGAGCGAGGCTCAGTTAGCTTTCGTAATCAATTATGAAGGATTGTCGGTATCAGAAATTACCGACTTGCGTAATCGCTTGCGTCCTAGTGGTGCTACCTGCAAGATTACGAAAAACACGCTGATGAACATTGCTATTGATGGTGATGAAAATTGGCAGCCTATGGAAGAACTTTTAAGCGATGCTACTGCTTTTCTTTTGACTGGAGAAGAAATAGGCGCAGCAGTAAAGGCTTATAAAGGATTCCAAAAGGATACTAAAAAGACCGAATTACGCGGTGGCGTACTAGAAGGTAAAGCTTTAACCAAAGAGCAGGTTGAAGCACTCGGTGACTTACCAACCAAAGAAGAACTCTATGCCAAAATTGCTGGCTCGATTAATGCCTTGGCTACCAAACTTGCCGTCGGTATTAATGAGATTCCTAGCGGTCTTGCAAGAGGTCTTAAAGCTTATTCTGAGAAAGAAGAGTAAGCAACTTCCAAACACAACTATTTACAATACAATTAACAATATCGATCGCGGAGTAAAATTATGTCTGCTGCAACTGATGAAATTCTCGAAAAGTTGAAAACTCTAAGTCTTTTAGAGGCTTCCGAATTAGTTTCTCAAATTGAAGAAACTTTTGGCGTAAGTGCTGCTGCTACTGCTGGGGTCGCTATGGCTGCTCCTGCTGCTGCTGCTGAAGCTGAAGAAGAGAAAACTGAATTCGATGTGATTCTTGAAGATGTACCCAAAGATAAGAAAATTGCCATTCTTAAAGTGGTACGTACCATTACTGGCTTGGGTCTAAAAGAAGCAAAAGAAATGGTCGAATCTACACCAAAAGCTCTTAAAGAAGGTGTAGCTAAAGAGGACGCAGAAGAAACTAAAGCTAAGTTAGAAGAAGCTGGTGCAAAAGTTACTGTTAAGTAATTAGTTAATCCAGATTTGACCGTATAGGGGGTATTCCAATGAATACCTCTTTTTTTGTAGCTAAATTATTGGCGATTGCTAATATCGCAGTACGTTAATTGGTTAAAACAAGCTTAGTCGAGGCTCGTAAGTAATAAGTACCTAGAGAGCAGTGAAGTTCGATAATTTTATTATCGAGATAGTTTAATTCTTCTTTAGTTACTTCTACCTGATTGTTTTGGAAGATGGAGTTTTTTTGTGACAACCTCATAAAGCTAAACGCCGAAGATCGTTCGGGTAGATTTTTAATTTCAATAATGTCTACGGGTTCATCAACCTGATTATCAAAGTCGTAAATCCAAAATTCGTCGCGACAAGAGCAGAACATGGCGAAGCAAGTTCGCCGTTTTTCTCTTGTCAAAGTTACACAGCATTACATATCTAGGACGGTTAGGAACGATTCTCGTCCAGTAATTAAAAGCCTGTCGGTAGTGTTTGCCTAAATCTTCCCCCTGCTTCTTCATTTCGGTTAAAACGCGAGGTTTCCAGACCAAATCGGCAAAGCCTGTTTTACCTTTCTTACTTCCCTTGGCGATCGCCACTTCATATTCTGCGCCAGCCTGTAACGCCCCCTGATGTCCAAAAGTCTGAAAGAAACGATCTAAAAATACCTGCGCGGAACTTCGTTATTTACCTGAAATGTATTGCAGACGAAAATTTACAAACTCGTGCAGACTTTGGGGTGTGGCTACCATATATCTAGTCGGACAACTGATATAGATAGCCTTCCCGTTTCGGATAGTAAAACTATCTGAAAAATTACGCGATCCGTAAGGCTACGCGAAGCGTAATCGCGATTATTGGATTCGGTGGGCATAACAGCCGAGCCGAGAAATGTTGGTAGCTAGATTTACTTTCTTTGCCCACCCTACTATGGATAGCCTTCTGGTTGTTTGCAGCTCCTTATTCCTCGTTCCTTATTCCTCGTTCCTAAACAGGCAAACCTTCTAAATTATTGGCTAAAAACTCTGCGCGACAGGCGTGACGTTGAATTTTTCCACTTGAGGTTTTGGGTAGACTACCAGGCTTTAGCAGTAGAGTAGTATGTACTTGAAGATCGTGATTTTTAGATATTTCTCGACGAATTGATTGAGTTAAATCTTTGACAGAAATCATCTCTTTTTTAGCCGATCTGCCGTTGGAATCTTTAGAACGGTTTTTACTCCAGTAGGTGCGCTCTACTTCTGCTAAAACAACCAGTTTTTCTTCTCCTTGAAGCTCGATCGAAAAACTAGCGACACAGCTAGGTCTAATCCAAGAAGTAGTTTCCTGTACGGTTTTTTCTATATCTTGTGGATAATGATTGCGTCCTTTAATGACAATCATATCTTTGAGTCGACCTGTAAAAAATAGCTCTCCACAGTCGATAAAGCCAAGATCGCCCGTGCGTAAAAAAGGTCCTTCGTTGGTGTCTTTTAAATAGACATTAAAGGTAGCTTCGCTAATCTGGGGTTGTCTCCAGTATCCCTGGGCGATGCTCGCACCAGATACCCAGATTTCGCCAACTTCTCCAGGTTTACAGCTAACTAAAGTTTCGGGATTAGCGATCGCAATTTTTTGATCGAAGAGACTTCTACCACAGCTAACCAAAGTACGAGGATGAGGTTCGTTATCGTCGGCGATCGCAATTTTGTTTTGCTCTAAAGCTTTTCCCCGAACGGTTTTTGTTACTACCGCTGTATGTTTCGAGCCTCCAGAGATAATTAGCGTCGCTTCTGCCATGCCATAACAGGGATAAAAAGCCGAGTAGTCAAACCCATAAGGAGCAAAAGTTTCGGCAAAACTATTCAAGGTTTCATGATTAATTGGTTCTGCACCATTAAAAGCTACCTGCCAACTGCTGAGATCCAATCCTCTAAGCTGTTCTGGCTTAAATTTACGAACGCACATATCGTAAGCAAAGTTAGGACCCCCACTAGTAGTAGCGCGATCGCGAGAAATTGCCTTTAGCCAGCGCAAAGGATTTTGTAAGAACATCAACGGCGACATTAAAGTCACGGGAAAGTCACCAAATAAAGGCTGGAGAACACCACCGATCAAGCCCATATCGTGATACGGAGGAAGCCAAATTACGCCTCGACTTTGTGTTGAATGTCTGAAGCAACGGTGAATTGCTTCGAGATTGTGAAGCAAATTTCTATAGGCAATCTTGACTCCTTTGGGTTCTGCGGTTGAGCCTGAAGTATACTGTAAAAAAGCGATGCTATCTTCATCAAGATCGGGTTCGTGCCAGTAGGTCGCTATATTGTTATCTATAGTATCGGTAGTAATCCAGCGTAAATTCTGTACTGGAGTACTCTCCAATCGTGACAAACTTTGTAAAGTATCACTTGTTGTCAGAGCAATATTAGTCTGAGCGTTTTGAAGAATGTTGTAAATGCGGTTTAAAGAGCGGTTAGGACGAGGCGGATAGGCTGGTATAGCAATGACTCCAGCATAAAGACAACCGAAAAAAGCAGTAATATAGTCTAATCCCGCAGGAAATAATAGTAAAACTCGGTCTTGAGGAGAACAAACAGATTGAAGGTATGCAGCGATCGCCTTGGCTTTCTGTTCTAGTTGTCCATAGGTAAGGCTAATCTCTTCTGTTTCTCCATCTACCAAAAAATTGTATATGGTCTGATGAGGTTGCTCCATTGCACGATTACGGAGTACATCGACCAAGGTAGCTGCTTTAATCTTATTTTTTAAACTACTCATTCACTTTTGATTGCTTAAATCGATTTACACCATATCTCATTATTTGAAATTTCAGTAGAAGCCAACTCAAAGCATAATTTTAACGACAATAATTAAATTACACCACAGTTTACATCACCCCAATTCAAAACCGAATATAGATGTGACACCTATAAAATAGTCCTCTTAATTGGATAATAAAAGATATAGCAACGCCGAATGATTTATAACAAACCCTCTATTATCTTGACTCCATGTTCCCGGTGTCTCCGTGGTTTATCAAAAATATTCTCACAAATGATTTACGATTGCTATATACCTTTAAGCTCAATTCGATTATGAGTTTGCCAGATTCCAATTCTCAACAGCTACAGAAGATTCTTCAAACAGAAATTAATAGTTCTCCCAAAAAGCGAATTACCTTTGCTCGATACATGGATTTGGTCTTGTACCATCAACAGTATGGCTACTATAGCTCAGGAATCGCTAGTATTGGAGTC
This sequence comes from Waterburya sp., assembly GCA_965214815.1. GTDB lineage: Bacteria > Cyanobacteriota > Cyanobacteriia > Cyanobacteriales > Xenococcaceae > Waterburya. The sequence goes on along the minus strand of CBDCCL010000002.1, from coordinate 2,307,093 downwards.
AAAGGAGACTTTTTTACCTCTTCTTCTTTGGGTCGAGATTTTGGAGAACTACTTGCCATACAGATTCGACAAATGTGGCAAAACTTAGGTCGTCCCGATCCTTTTTACGTGGTGGAAATGGGTGCGGGAAACGGAGAGCTTGCTCTCGATATTCTAAGTTTTTTCTTAGATAGTGGCGATAAGCCTATATGCGGACAAGTCCTTTGTTACGAAGTTTGCTCGAGGTCGGATACCTCCGCAACGCAACTTCGCGCTAACGGACAGGGCGGGGGTTCAGATTGCGCTCCGCATACCCTAGAGGAACGTCGTCCCCAAACGACTAGCGATGCAGAAGCATCGCCTGCTTCGCAACGCAGTTTTATTGCAGCTCTTAAATACATCATCATCGAGCAGTCACCCGCTTTAAAACTAAAACAGCAGGAATTACTCGAATCTCTCGATCTCGATCTTAGCTGGAAAACTTGGTCAGAAATTTCTCCCGATAGTATCGTCGGGTGTTTTTTATCTAACGAGCTAATCGATGCTTTTCCTGTTCATTTAGTTACAAAAAATAACGGTAGAATTGAGGAGGTTTTTCTGAGTATAGAGGAAAATAAGCTGAGTGAAACTATTCATCCCTTGTCTACAGAAAACATCCCTCGATATTTTGACTCAATCGCTATCGATTTATTGCAACCGCAATACGCTGATGGTTATCGTACTGAAGTTAATCTGCAAGCCTTAGAATGGCTACAAACGGTAGCAAGTAAGCTAAAACGTGGATATGTTTTGACAATTGACTACGGATATGAAGCCAATAAATATTATCGTCCTTCTCGTCAACTCGGTACTCTACAATGTTACTATCAACATCGCCGTCACAATAATCCCTATGTAAATATAGGCTATCAGGATATTACCGCTCACGTAGACTTTACCGCCTTAAAATGTAAAGGAAAACAATGCGACCTCCAAACTATCGGCTTTACTCAACAAGGACTATTTTTAATGGCGTTGGGTTTAGGCGATCGCCTAAATGAATTATCGAGCGGTAAGTACGATCTTTCTCAGATATTCCAGCGACGTGATGTGTTACATCAGTTAATCGATCCTACTGGTTTGGGCGGATTTGGAGTTTTGATTCAAGGCAAAAATTTAACGGAGTCTGAAAAGTCGCTCCGAGGTTTAATCGCGCCACCGATGTTCTGAATTAAAAATGCCATCACAAACGCAAGATAATAGCGATCGCAATGGCAAGATTTGACTTGAATTTGAACTTGAATTTGAACTAATATTTAGAACTCTGAAGTTTCAGTAGTACCCATACCAAGAGGTACGCCACTACCACCACCAGCTAAAACGTCAGCTTCTTTAACAAATCCACTGTATGCTTCCATACCGTGTTCGCTGATATCTAAACCGAGTCTTTCTTCCTCAGCACCCACTCTAATACCAATAGTAAACTTAAGGAGCGACCAAACGATCGCGCTAAAGATTACGGTAAACGCACCGACAGCAACAATGCCGATTAACTGAGTCAAGATGTTAGCAGTACCGAAGATCCCTACTGCCAAAGTTCCCCAAATACCACAGACTAAGTGAACCGAAGTTGCCCCGACAGGATCGTCGATTTTGATGCTGTCAAAGAAAGCTACGGAAAAGACTACAATAATACCCGCAATTAAACCGATAATCACTGCCGATAGATAACTAACATCAGCACAGCCTGCGGTAATACCAACTAAGCCTGCTAGAACGCCGTTGATAATCATCGATAAGTCAGGCTTTCCATCTTTAATCCAGGAAGTGAAAGTAGCTGCTACACCACCTGCTGCTGCTGACAAATTAGTGGTCAAGGCGATATAGGCAATGTTAGCTGTAGCTGCTAACTCCGAACCAGGGTTGAACCCAAACCAGCCAATCCAGAGAATCAGACAGCCTAAAGTAGCAAACCCCATGTTGTGTCCTGGAATTGCACTGATTCTACCGTTTTGATATTTACCAATTCTCGGTCCTAAGATAGCTGCACCAACCAAAGCAGCCCAACCACCAACCGAGTGAACTACCGTCGAGCCGGCGAAGTCAGAAAAGCCCATTTCGCTCAACCAGCCACCATCCCAAACCCAATGTCCTGTAATTGGATAAGAAATAGCTACGAGCAAGGTACTAAAGATAAGAAACGCGCTAAACTCTATTCTTTCTGCTACCGCACCCGAAACGATAGTAGCAGCAGTGGCAGCAAATGCTACCTGGAACAAGAAGCCAATTGCGGGAGGAACGGCTGTAGGATAGGGATCGTCTCCATAAGCAGCAGCATCACCATTAAAGAAGAATCCGCTAGTACCGATAAAAGAACTACCTTCTCCGTACATTAGAGCATAACCTACTGCCCAATATGCCAAAGTCGCAATACCAAAGACAATCAGGTTTTTTGCCAAAATATTGACTGCATTTTTCTGACGACAGAAGCCAGCTTCTAACATTCCGAATCCTGCGTTCATAAAGATTACTAGAACCGAACAAAACAGCAGGAAAACTGTATCTAATACGACTCTTAGTTCGTCTACGTCAGCAGGGGCATCGAATCCTTGAGCGGATGCTGCCGTATTCCAAACAACAACTATGATTGCAGCTAAAGGAATACATATAAACCACGAGGGGGAGAAAGTCTTAAATACCGTTCTCAAAGGTTCGGGTAACAAGCTTTTTACCTGCTTGCCCTTGCTCACAGCATTTTTATTTTTAAAGGTTTGTTTATTTTTTAAGAATTGAGAATTCATTTACACTTCGATAAAATTAGAAATATATCTAGCTTTATTCAGTTTGCCTATTAATGGCAAACTTAATTCTGTCTAGTTTGTTATTTTTTTGTAGTTTTTGCCGTATCTATTAATACATTTTTTTGCTATTTTAAGAAGTATAATTGTAGGATTTTGTTTAAAGGAAAATAAGGAAATTTAATTAAACTATTTTATTTGATTATCATAGCTAATTCTTAAATAAAGAAGCTGCGAAATACCTGCAATAGTATATATTTTTCTTAAATATTTCTTTACAGAAACAAACATAATACCAGTGTAGATACTTATAACCTTAATCTAATTTTTATTTAGATCTTGTCTTTCATAAGTCTATTTAAGCTACTAACTAATTCAACTGCATAGGCAAATTGTCATCAGCGATCGCCTTCAGACATATATATAAAAAAATATCGCTTAATAAAAGCGATATTCAAGAATTTACCAGTATTTAAAATTAAGAATATCTATCTTTTCTGGTAAATTCGAGATCGCGATGGACACTAGAACCTCTAGTTAATACATCTGCCTCCTTCACAAATCCGCTGTATGCTTCCATACCGTGTTCGCTGATATCCAAACCAATAAGCTCTGCATCTGAATGTACGCGAACTCCTATAGTTACTTTGACTAAGCCCCAAACGATCGCGCTAAAGATTACGGTAAACGCGCCGATAGCAACAATGCCAATTAACTGAGTCAAGATGTTAGCAGTACCGAAGATCCCTACTGCCAAAGTTCCCCAAATACCACAAACTAAGTGAACCGAAGTTGCCCCGACAGGATCGTCGATTTTGATGCTGTCAAAGAAAGCTACGGAAAAGACTACAATTACACCAGCGATCGCGCCGATAATAACCGCCGATAGATAACTAACATCGGCACAGCCTGCGGTAATGCCAACTAAGCCTGCTAGAACACCGTTGATAATCATGGATATATCGGGTTTGCCATCTTTAACCCAAGAAGTGAAAGTAGCTGCTACACCACCTGCTGCTGCTGACAAATTAGTGGTCAAGGCGATATAGGCAATGTTAGCTGTAGCTGCTAACTCCGAACCAGGGTTGAACCCAAACCAGCCAATCCAGAGAATCAAACAGCCTAGAGTAGCAAAGCCCATGTTGTGTCCTGGAATGGCATTAACTCTACCGTTTTGATATTTACCAATTCTCGGTCCTAAGATAGCTGCACCAACCAAAGCAGCCCAACCACCAACCGAGTGAACTACCGTCGAGCCAGCGAAGTCAGAAAAGCCCATTTCGCTCAACCAACCACCATCCCAAACCCAATGGCCTGTAATTGGATAAGAAATAGCTACGAGCAAAGTACTAAAAATAAGAAACGCGCTAAACTCTATTCTTTCTGCTACCGCACCCGAAACAATAGTAGCAGCAGTGGCAGCAAATGCTACCTGGAACAAAAAAGAAATGGAAGCAGGAACTGCTAAGGGATAAGCCTCATCTCCATAAGCAGCAGCATCACCACTGAAGAAGAATCCGCTAGTACCGATAAATGAGTTTCCTTCTCCATACATTAAGCCGTAGCCGATTGCCCAGTAGGCTAAAGTTGCAATACCAAAGACAATTAGGTTTTTAGCCAAAATATTGACCGCATTTTTCTGACGACAGAAGCCAGCTTCTAACATTCCGAATCCTGCGTTCATAAAGATTACTAGAACCGAACAAAACAGCAAGAAAACTGTATTTACTACAGCCTGTAGCTCTTCAACGTTCGCTGGGGCATCAAGACCTTGAGCCGATGCTGCTGTATGCCAAACAATGACAATGATAGCGGACAGAGGGATACAGGCTAACCAATAGGGAACGCTAACTATTTTTTGTAAAGATTTAGGAAGCCAAGTTTTAAACTGAGGCGAATTACTTTGACTAGTTGATGATATTTTTTGAGTTTTTGAAAATTTAAGATTCATTTATTGTCCGATTGAACTGAAAATCATTTTACCAGTACAGGTTTAGGTAATAACTATACTACTGTACTACGCTATAAGCAATTAACCGTTCGTGTACTAAACACCTTCATTAAATATATAGATAAATGAAACTATTTAGACGCAAACATCTTGTCTATTTTGTAAAATAATGCTTAATAAGCTTTAAACAAACAGACGCAACAAGTCAAGTATAGAGACATAATATTAAACCTAATTGTCGATTTTAGCAATAGATAAATTATCTGTATTTCTAGTCGAAAAACCTCTATAAATACAGCAATTATATTGTTCGATCCTTGCTTTATTTTCGATCGGGCTTATCTTAGTTGTCATCAGCTTTATCACCAACTCGAAAGTACTCCTAACTATTGTTATTTTCGCCTATCTTACTTTCGACAATTTAAATTAAAACCGTAGTTGAGTTTATTACAATCACTTTACAAATAGTAAAACAAAAAATCGCCTGTGGAGGCGATACGTAAAAAATTATGGTGAATTAGCCGATTTTATTTGATAAACAGCATTTCTTGATAGGTAGGTAGAGGCCATAAATCATCTGCTACTTCTGCCTCTAGCGCGTCTACATCCTCTCTAACATCGTTCATCATCGAACGAATAGTATCGGCAAAATACGTCATGTGTTCTTGGGTACTGCCGAAGTCTTCTTTTGCCAAAGCCGAACTCAGCTTGGATACTTTTGTCATCATAGAATTAGTCAACTCGGCGACTGTTTTAATATTATCTCGGTCGAGACTAATGCCCATGTCTTCCAAACCACCAACGGTAGTAGCAATATCAGCTAAATGGCGCATTGCAGCGGGATAAATTGACGTTTTTGCCATGTCAATTACCAACTTTGCTTCGACCTCAATCGAAAGAATATACTGCTCTGAATAAACTTCAAAACGGCTTTCTAATTCTTTGGGAGAAAGCACGCCAGTCTTTTCAAACAGTTCTTCAACGTTTTTTTCTTTCAACACTGGTAGAGCATCAGCACTAGTAGGCAAGTTAGCCAACCCTCTTTCCTCGACAGCCATTTTGTGCCATGCTTCAGAGTAGCCATCGCCACCAAAGATAACTGCGCCGTGTTTTTGCATTACTTCTTTAAGAACGGCAAGTATTGCAGCATTTAGATCGGCTCCTTTACCGAGTTCGCTTTCTAGCATATCGCCAACAAAAGTTAGAGAATTTGCCAGCATGGTATTTAGAGCAATTAACGGTCCAGAAACAGACTGACTCGAACCTACCGCACGGAATTCAAAGCGGTTGCCAGTAAAAGCAAAAGGAGAAGTTCGGTTGCGATCGCCCGCATCTTTAGCTAGAGGAGGCAAAGTATCTACCTTTAGCTCTAATTTCCCGCTATGGCTGTAATTGTCGCTGATTTCCCCCGAAGCAATTTGGTTAAATAGCTCTTCTAATTGAGAACCCAAATAAACCGACATAATTGCAGGAGGAGCTTCATTTGCTCCCAAACGGTGATCGTTACTAGCGTTAGCAATTACCGCTCGCATTAAAGGACCATACATATGTACACCGCGAATTACCGCAGCACAGAAGACTAAAAACTGTGCATTTTCATGAGGAGATTCACCAGGATCTAATAAATTTCCTTGTGTAGCATTACCGACAGACCAGTTAACGTGCTTACCAGAACCGTTAATGCCAGCAAAAGGCTTTTCGTGTAGTAAACAAACAAGACCATGTTTTTTGGCAGTTTGACGCAATAAGGTCATAGTTAATTGCTGATGATCTGAGGCAACGTTGGCTGCTTCAAAATAAGGAGCAATCTCAAACTGACCAGGGGCTACTTCATTGTGTCTGGTTTTTGCAGGAATACCCAAGCGGTACATTTTATTCTCAACGTCCTGCATAAAGACTTGAACACGCTCTGGAATTGCACCAAAGTAGTGGTCGTCAAACTGCTGACCTTTGGCTGGAGGCTTGCCAAATAAAGTTCTACCAGCTAGTAGCAAGTCAGGACGGCTATTAGCAAAATGAGCATCTACCAAAAAGTATTCTTGTTCTGCGCCACAGCTAGAGTTTACTGGAGCAACATCATTATTGCCTAGCAGCTTTAATACTCTAGTTGCTGCTTTGTTCATCGCCGAAATCGACCGCAATAGAGGAGTCTTTTTATCTAAAGCTTCTCCTGTCCAAGAAACAAACACGGTAGGAATGCAAAGAGTGATCCCGTTGTCTGTCTCCATTAAGTACGCTGGGCTAGTTACGTCCCAAGCAGTATAACCGCGAGCTTCAAAAGTAGAGCGAATACCACCGTTGGGGAAAGAAGAACCGTCAGGCTCACCCTGCACTAGCAGTTTTCCTGCAAATTCGGCGATCGCCGACCCATCACTCTGAGTCGAGATAAAGCCATCGTGCTTTTCAGCAGTAGCATTGGTCATGGGATAAAAAACGTGAGCATAATAAGATGCTCCTTTGGAAATTGCCCAATCTTTCATTGCTGATGCTACAGTGTCAGCAATAGAAACGTCTAGTTGTTCTCCAGCTTCGATGGTTTTTTTCAAAGACTTGAATACAGTCTTGGGTAAGCACTGCTTCATCTTATTCAAGTTAAAAACGTCTACCGCCCAAATGTCTTCTAAACGGGCTGGTGGACCTACGAGTATTGGTTGACGGTCAGTAATCTGACAAATTGCTTGTGTGCGAGATTCGTATCCCATGACAGTTGTATTTCTCTTACGGATATGTTTAATTCCATCGATCCTACTTGGTAGTAATTTTTGAAAATGTAAAATTTGCTACAGAATTATCCGTTTTTTGAATAATAGTAATTTTGCTCTTTTTGAACTTAGAAAGCGCGTAGCAGTAATTGTTAAACATCCCTTCAAAATTGCGCAAATTTAAGCTTTGTTGCAGAATTGCCAAAGTCTATTCCAACTTAAAAATTAAGATGTCAAAATTTGAAGCAAACCGTAGTCCTTGCTACGACTTATGAGATTATAAATAAAAGCAGCTCGATCGCACTTGCTAAAAGTAATGGTCGTTGCTTAGTAACGTAGCTTTAGTAGTATCGTGGGATCTACAATATATCTATAGATAGATTAAATAATTCAAAAATTGTTAGGAGTAACTAAAGAAAATGCGAGACGCAGTTACCAGTTTAATTAGAAATTATGATGTCGCAGGTCGTTATTTAGATCGTAATGCGATGGATAGTCTCAAAGACTATTTTACTTCTGGTAGTGCCAGAATAGCTATAGCAACTATGGTTAGCGGTAATGCTGCCACAATTGTCAAAAATGCTGGACTCAAACTGTTTGAAGAAGTACCAGAATTAATTAGCCCAGGAGGAAACGCCTATACTACTCGTCGCTATTCTGCTTGTTTGCGCGACATGGATTATTATTTGCGCTACGCTACCTATGCTTTGGTTGCAGGAAGTATGGACGTTTTAGATGAAAGAGTATTACAGGGTTTGCGTGAGACTTACAACTCTTTAGGAGTACCAATTGGTCCTACTGTAGTCGGAATTGAAATTATGAAAGATATGCTCAAAGAAATGGCATCAAATGAATCAATAGAGAACACTAGCTTTATTGATGAGCCTTTTGAATATATGTGCCGTCAACTGAGCGATGTCTCGGTATAGCGGTGGTAGCCATTCCTACTACAGACAACTAGCAATTTGCCATTCGATCGCTCGATCCCTTGGTAATGAATTTTAGTAATAACTATTAGTTAACAAATTTTCAATTCTCCTAAAAAATATCTAGTTACCCAGACAAAGCGATCGCCACTTTCGGGTGCGATCGCGCCCTGTATCTACCGCCCAAATTTCTGAAAATTATTCAAGGGCGTTTTTTTATGCGACTTTTTAAGATGATTTTTAATGGTTGTGTTGCAACACTACCGTTTGGATAAGTTAGTAGCTTCAATTTCTCGAAGACTTGAAGAACGATCGAAGAGATTCTTACATCGATCGCGGAACGGAATTATCTATTAAAAGCTTTATCTGTAGTCAACATTTAGATAATTAGTATTAAATCAAATATCGGTAAATATACTAACAAGACACTCTTTTTACCAAGATTTTGGTAGATATAACTAGTTACGCGCTCAATCTTAGTGCTTAATATACTATTAAGTAATCTTTGTAAGAGAGCTATAATGTGTTCTATTTACTACTATAAAATTCTAGCTTTTTTGCTAATAATTTTTACTATGTGTAGGCTTGGGTGTAAACCAACTTTAGCTCAAGATTCTTGCAGTTTTAACAATATTGTCAATGGCAGTTTAGGGGTAGAAGTAAATAACTTAAAGGTATTAAGTTCGGCAGCAAATGCTAATAGCATTACCGCTATTAATGGTAGTCCTGGTTCAATTGATGTTACCTGTACTAGTGCTACAACTAGCATTAATATTTCTAGCGTTATTCGATCGAATAACGCAGGAATAAGTGTTTCAAATTTTACTACTACTGTCACAGGTTTAACTTCCGAAATTGTTTCTGATAATGGTGGTGCAAGTATGGCTGTACCAATTGGAACAAATTCTTCGCAAACTTTGGAAGTCAATATTTTTGCTATTTACAACAGTATTTTAAAGCCTGGTGACTACAGTTACACGGTAAATTTGAACGCTACTCCTTGAATTTATTTATAGATTATTATTTATGTCTAATTCTCTATTTAAAACGGCGATCGCATCAGCGACTACTTTATTGATTAGTAGTTTTTTTTTGTTAGCAAACCCTGCTAACGCTAATTTGTTTGTTTCTCCTTTATATCTAAAAACCGAGTCGGAACAAGGACAAAGTAAGGGCATATTACAGATAGGTAATACCAGCTCTCAAGCAATTCGAGTTCGTCTTTCGGCTACGGCTTTTAGTTACGATCGCGATGGAGATTTTCAGCGGTTAGAATCTGATAGCAAATTGGAAAAAGATTTGACTCCATATTTACGCTATTCTCCTAGAGAAATGATGATACCTGCCAATAGTTCTCGTCGAGTCAGATTGATTAGTTTATTACCCCCAAGTCTCCCAGATGGAGAGTATCGAACGGCTATTTTCGCAGAAACTTTACAACAAAAAACAAATAGTCAAGGTTATAAAATTGGCTTTAATCTTAGTGTTGGTTCTGCTTTATACGTCACTAAAGGAGAGGCAAAATCGGACATTAATATTGAAAAGCCTATTTACGATCCTGTAGAGAAAAAAATAAAAATTTTAGTTGCCAACGATGGAAGTGCCACAGCTAAAGGAACAATTAACTGGACTTTAAAACAAGAAGATAAAGTCGTTGCGGATGGTCAATCGGGAGGTAGCTTTTTGCCATCGAGCAAAACCAATACCATTTTAAACCGAGGGACGGAAACACAAATTGATTTGACCCGTGGTAAATACCAGTTAACAGGTGAAATAGTTTGGGACAAGTTAGATCGACAGCAAACATCTAATTTTGATTTTGAATTAGAGATTTAATTAGTTTACAGTTTATGTAGCGACAGTGTTATACAAAAAATATATTTCAATTACGATTAGTCTATCCCTAACCTGTGGGCTAGTATTGTTTCCTCTTCCCAGTCAAGGAAGCGATAAGCCCAACGGACAGGGCGTTAGCCCAGAACGTCGCCGAGAGACTGGCGATGCTTCGCTACGCCAATTCCAACTAAATAATTCACAGCAGTTTACACTCTTTCCCGTTGGCATTAATTCAAACGGTAAAAACGTCAATACATCTGCTTTAATTAAAGGTGTGGAGACAGTCGATCGCCCTGTTGCATTTGAGCAATGGATCGTTCCCTTTGATGTAGTTGTTGAGACATTAAATATAACGGTAACGTCGTTAAAAAATGGCGAATTAGAATTACGTTCTCCTGGTTTAGCTGTTCGAGTAAATCCTCAAAAATTAACTGAAGATCCAGATCTGGGTTTGGGATTTACGATCGCTCAAATTGAAGAAATATTAGGAGTTCCTACCGAGTTTAATTTTCTTGAGTATGCGATCGACTTTGCACCCCCTTGGCAAAATATTGCGTCTAATAACTCGGTGGAGGAGTTGCCGGTTGATACCCAAGGTCTAACTCAGGTCAATCCCGCTCGATTTAGTTTTGCGACACTTGGGCAAAGATTTAGATTGAATAATCAGGATCTAGGGGATAGAGACTTCGATTTCCAGAGCGATATAAATGCGGTCGGTACTTTATGGGGAGGAAGCTGGTATGCAGAGATCGATCGGTCAAATAAATTTGACCTAGAAAGTTGGCAATTAGCAGAATTACAGTATCTCAGACAAACAAATTCCTTCGATTATGCACTGGGTTCGCAATCTACCTTCTGGCAAAACGATCGCCAAGGACAATATTGGGGATTCACTAGTATTCAGCGATCGGGCTTTACTCCAGAAAATCGGAATTATTCTAATGGTTTTAGTCCTGCTTTGCGCCGACAACCCCAAGCGATCGATCGCTCTATAGCTGGCATGGCACAACCAGGAGATGTGGTTCATCTGGTAACAAGCCGTAGGCAAGAGATTATTCAAGAAATAATTGTCGATGCCACGGGAAGTTATCAGTTTGAGGGGGTTGACTTTCGTAATAATGACTATCAAATCTTGATTTACCCCAACGGTCGCTTAACTGCTGTACCTGAAGTTAGAGAACCAATAGTAACTTATGTATCGGGACAGTTGAGCAAAGATACATCCACCTTAACTACCTCCCTTGGTTTGAGACGTAATTTCGTTGAAGATAACTTTTGGGGAGACTTTGATAACTTGGCAGGGGGAGTTAACTATCGTCGGGGACTATCCGAACAACTAACGTTAGGTACGGGTTTGGTTGTCGATCGCTCTTTGTTTGCTATGGGAGAACTATTCTATCAGCCCAATAATACTCCTCTTCAGTTGGGTTTGTCGGCATTAATTAATCCTCAATTTGAAGATTTTGACTATAGTGCCTACTTTAACTATCAGCCCACAGACAAACTTAATTTCAACTTCACCGGTAATAGTTCCAGTCATAACCTAAATCTTTATTGGCGAACTTTACCTAGCTTGAGTTTGCGGTTTGGCACAGACAATCGCGACGATATTACTACGGGATTTACTTTTAACACTAGCGGTAGTCTATCCGCTTCTAAAAAAAGCAACTTTTCTTTCTCAACCAGTTTCGACTATGGCAACAATGAAGGTTTAACCCAGCGCGTTGATGCTCGATTTAATGCTTTGCAGCTTGCTCACCAGGGAGATGACGACGCTACTTTTTCTCGTTTGAGTTACTCCCTGTCTAATGATTTTTATAACCCTAAAGGACACGATCTGTTTGTGGGTTATGATACTCGCAGTTCTGACAATAGTAATGGCGTAATTAATTTTGGCTGGCACTATCGTTCGGCACAAAACGCCAGCGATGGCGGAAGTTTATGGGATGTAGAGCTGGGATATGGTTTCAATTCCCAAGGTAGTGCGCCTATAGCAGCCCTCAACACCCGTATTATTCCAGGGACGACCATGCGCCTTAGCTATCAGGGTATTTCGCCTACTGACGATCGCCAAGAGTTTCGTCTGGACGTTTTTCCCAATTTGCGTCTTCAGGGCAGACCCTATTTGGGCGGTCGCCGTATGGAAGAATTACGAACTCGTGGCGGTGTTTTAGTCAGACCCTTCGCCGATCGCAATACCAATGGCAAGTTGGATCGAGGAGAAGCAATTAAGACCAAAGATGCCGAGCTTTTATTGGTAGTCAATCATAAATCCGTCGAGTCTATGCCCAAAGAAATTACTCCTACAGGGGTTTTTGTTCCCCTTGACCCAGGAGAATATCGCCTCGATTTAGATCCTGCGGGATATCCGATCGATATGCAGCCTGTCGAATCATCCTATGGAGTTCAAGTTACCGCAGGGAGTTATACCAAGTTAGATATCCCTCTCCAGTTAGCTTACACCGCCATTGGTGTAGTAACGGATTCTCAGGGCGAACCCGTAGCAGGAGCGAGGGTTAAGGCTGTTTCTCGTCAATCCGAGCGACCGATTTTATCTGTTACCAATAGTTTATTTTCTCGAAGGGTTGTCTCAAGATACCTACGATCTGACGGTTAACGGCAAATCGCTAGACCTCCAGCCCCTAGAAATAACTCCCAATGCCGAATCTCTACAAGAGATAAATATCCAAATCTCTGAATAAACACAACTAGTCGATCATTTTAATCTACGCGATCGCCTCTTTGGTTTTAGAGCCGAATATATAGTAAACAGATCTGCTGAGTGCTTGATATCATATCAGCTATCATATAGGCATGGTCACGAAAATAGTAGTTGATACCAATGTTTATATTAGTGCGCTAATTGGCAGAGAAAGCTCGGCAGGTAGGGAATTATTAAGGCAATGTCTGAGGAGAAACTATCAACCCCTAATGAGTAACGCTTTATTTAATGAATACTTAGAGGTAATGAATCGGGATCGAATCAAATCCAAATGTCCTTTAACCGAGCAAGAAGCAAGGGATTTATTAGTGGATTTTATGAGTGTTTGTCAATGGGTAAAGATATTTTATCTCTGGCGACCTAACCTAAAAGATGAAGCGGATAATCACTTAGTCGAGTTGGCAATCGCTGGTAATGCTCAAATCATTGTGACTAGAAATATTAGAGATTTCCAGCGTTCTCAACTGTTATTTCCTCAAATTAAAATCCTTGAACCAGAACAAATAATCTAAGAGGTATTTATGGCAGCTTTTATGGTTCGCATCTCAGATGATAAACACGAAAGGCTCAAAGAATTAGCCAAAGCTAGAGGTATGAGTCTGAATAAGTTAATGGAAGAATTAAGCACTATTGCCTTAGCAGAATTTGACGCAGAAACCAGATTTAAAGCTATGGTAGCCCAAGGAAATCCAGAAAGAGGAATTGCTATTTTAGACAAATTAGATACTCATTTTAGCGGTTGATATTTTAATCAATTCTAAATTTTGATTCGCGATCGCAGTAAGGTTGACAAAATATATAGTAAAAAGCGATTCAGCGCACGTCGCGTTTTTTGAAAGAATACTCTTACAAAAAAGCGAAGCAGCGCAGTTCGGGGGTTCCCCCCGTTATGCGACTGCTTCAAGAAGCCGACGGGTCTTGGGGGTCATATGCGGCTAAAGCCTTTATCCCATGAGCGACACAGCACTCTAAAAGAGTGCAAAGTCCCTTCGGGACGCTGGCGCGAATGTCTCGATGCGGTTTAACCGTGCGCCGTTCAAGAAGCGATCGCTTTATTCCAATAAAGAACAAAGCGATTACGCTCCGCGTACCCTACGGATCGCCATCAGCGTCAGTCAGAGAGACCCCGCCGTGCAGCCAATCGGCTTTGCCGATTCGACAATGCCTTCGGCATTAGCGGATGCCTCCAGGCATCGCTGCCGACTTCGTTTATGCTGGGCTTCCCAGTGCTTTGCGAAGGCGAAACGCAGAGAGCGTTTGACGGGGCTTCCTCTAACTTCGTCAAAGTAGAGTGGGCAATGCCCAACACACAAGAATTAAACTAGACTAAAGCCAGCAGTAGAACCATCTACCAATCCTGCTGTCATAGTCATATCTGCAACTAAGCCAACTAGCTCATCACTAGAGGTATAGCTACTGCTACTGTCGCTATCGATAAAGATACCCGTTCCCGATACCGTACCGATAGGATTCTCATCTAGGTAATAAGTTTGACTAGCCGACAGTTCGATCGTATCTTCGGCTGCATCAAAACCAGAGATGAGCGCGTAGTCGGCAATACCGTCGCTTTCTGTGTCCCCATCGTCATAAAAAGCTGTAGCTGCTGTTCTTAGGACAAATACATCTGCACCCGCATTACCCATCAGGCGATCGATTTCGCCGACACCGTTGGTAGTAAGATCGGCACCTGTTAGAGAGTCATCACCGCTACCGCCAGCGAGAATATCGTTACCAGCATCACCCATCATCATATCGGCACCGCTACCGCCAAGAATTCGGTCTTTTCCTTCACCACCAGTAATGGAGTCATCACCATTTTGACCAGAGAGATAATCATCACCAGCGTTACCAACCAAACCAACCAAGGTCTCGTTACCTTTGCCACCATAGAAGCGGTTGTCGTTAGCATCACCCGTGAGGAAGTCATCAAACCTGGAACCGTCGAGGTTTTCGACTGAATCAAAGGTGTCTCCTTCAGCATCGCCACCAGTAGCGGTGTTGTCTGTCAGGTTAATCGTAACACCCGCATCAGAGCCACGATAGACAACCCGATCCATACCCTCGCCACCGATCAGGGAATCAGCACCAAGGCTACCAGAGAGCGAGTCGTTACCTTCGCCACCATCAATCGAATCATCCTCAGTGGTGCCATCAAGGTTATCGTTGAGAGGAGTACCAGTAATGCCCTCATCAATAGAATAAAGTTTTAAGATATAGATATATACAGGTATATATCTGGTTAATTTAGCAGCCTTATATACTTAAACGTAAAGGCTTACATTGCAATTACAAAGTTAACTGCAATAGGCGTAAACTGTAAAATATATCACCGTGTTTTCTCTATTTATCAATCGTAAATACGTAAATAAAGTTATGTTTTAAAAAAGTAAAAACAAGCAAGGTAGTAGAATAAACTAGCTTTATCTATAAATTCAAGACGAGCGATGATTTGGAGAATCAAGCAATTAAAGAACGCAAAAACTATAAATTATAGAGTCAAAAATACGCTCTATTTTTTAAGTTTTTGGATAAAATCTTTGTTAATTTGACTAATACTATATATAAAATTACTTAATTAAATCTACATAGTCTGCTTGACTAGAATCTAAGTGTTTATATGTACTTCCAACAGCTAGTCTCATAAAAATTAACTACTGTCTTAGAAATATCGGGTCAAAAATTAATTAAAACAGTAAACTAATAAATAGTTTTTTGCTAGCAAATCAATATAAATATCTTTTAAGTCTTGGTAGTTCGGCAAAATTTATTACCTGATTGCCAAGAGAAAAGATGACCCTGGCAATTAGTACCTATCAAACGGTTTGGTTGCAAATGATTTAGGATTGCTATATCAATAAAAACTATCGAAAAAGCTAATCTTAATTCACATCAGACGTACTAAATCTTTTCATAAAACACTTTCGGGTGATGTAAGTCGTGATGTCGTGATTCGGATTTAATATTAAATCGCCCCTAAACTGCTACCTTATCTAGCACTGTACGGGAAACCACACTAATAAAAGTATTGCCACAGGTTACCTAGTTTAGTTAAATTAGCACTCGGATGGTGAGAGTGCTAATCTAAGAATAGACAATTTTCTCATTCCATCGAGATCTTACTCAAATCAAGTCTTTAGTTATCTGGAGAATTTTGCATGGCAGCTATTAGTATTAACGTAACAACTGTAAAGCCTCTTGGCGATCGCGTATTTATCAAAGTGAGTGCTAGTGAAGAAAAAACCGCTGGCGGAATTTTATTACCCGATGCAGCTAAAGAAAAGCCTCAAGTTGGTGAAGTTGTAGGTGTAGGTCCTGGTAAACCCAAAGATGATGGCGGTCATACACCTTTAGAAGTAAAGGTTGGCGATAAAGTTCTTTACTCTAAATATGCTGGTACTGATATCAAGCTAGGTGGCGAAGATTATGTACTGCTATCAGAAAAAGATATCCTCGCAGCAGTTTCTTAATTTGTCTATGAAGTGAGTTGTTAAGTAGTTACCTAGACTACCGTAACTGCTAAACGCTACTGATACTTATGCTTAGGGGCATCAAGAATTTAATTTATTTACTGTTCATCTCATTAAAGACAAACCAAATATATGGCTAAATCTATCATTTATAACGACGAAGCCCGTCGTGCATTAGAAAAAGGAATCGACTTATTGGCTGAAGCGGTAGCCGTAACTCTAGGCCCTAAAGGACGTAACGTCGTTCTCGAAAAAAAATTTGGCGCGCCCCAAATTGTCAATGATGGGGTAACGATCGCCAAAGAAATTGAATTAGAAGATCATATCGAGAATACTGGCGTATCCTTAATTCGTCAAGCAGCTTCCAAAACCAATGACGTAGCTGGAGACGGAACTACTACAGCAACAGTTCTAGCTCACGCCATCGTTAAAGAAGGTCTACGCAACGTTGCAGCGGGAGCAAACCCCATTGCTATCAAGCGCGGTATCGATAAAGCGATCGAATTTTTGGTTGGCAAAATCAAAGAGCAGGCTCAACCCGTAGGTGATTCAACTGCGATCGCTCAAGTAGGAACTATCTCTGCTGGTAACGACGAAGAAGTCGGCCAGATGATTTCTCAGGCGATGGATAAAGTCGGTAAAGAAGGGGTTATCTCTCTAGAAGAAGGTAAATCCATGACTACCGAACTAGAAATTACTGAAGGGATGCGCTTCGACAAAGGCTATATCTCTCCTTACTTCGTAACCGATACCGAACGTATGGAGGCAGCTTTAGAAGAGCCTTTAATCTTAATTACCGATAAAAAAATTAATTTAGTACAGGATCTCGTTCCCGTACTCGAACAGGTAGCTCGTCAGGGTAAACCTCTGGTAATTATCGCCGAAGACATCGAAAAAGAAGCTCTAGCGACATTGGTAGTCAACCGCCTACGTGGGGTGCTGAATGTGGCAGCAATCAAAGCTCCTGGCTTTGGCGATCGCCGTAAACAAATGCTAGAAGATATTGCAGTACTAACTGGCGGTCAGGTAATCTCAGAAGATGCTGGTCTAAAGCTAGAAACTACTACCGTTGAAATGCTCGGTACTGCTCGTCGCATCAACATTACCAAAGACAGCACTACTATTGTGGCAGAAGGTAACGAAGCAGGCGTTAAAAGCCGTTGTGAGCAAATTCGCCGTCAAATCGAAGCTACTGAATCTTCTTACGACCAAGAAAAACTACAGGAGCGTTTGGCAAAACTTTCTGGTGGTGTTGCGGTAATCAAAGTTGGTGCTGCTACAGAAACCGAAATGAAAGACCGCAAATTGCGTTTAGAAGATGCGATTAACGCGACTAAAGCTGCTGTTGAAGAAGGTATCGTTCCTGGTGGTGGTACAACTCTAGCTCATCTTGTTCCTGGTTTAGAAGAATGGGCAAACGCTAACCTCAAAGACGAAGCCTTAACTGGTGCTACTATCGTGGCTCGTGCTTTAACTGCTCCTTTAAGAAGAATTGCCGAAAACGCTGGTCAAAACGGTGCGGTAATCGCTGAAAGAGTTAAAGAAAGAGACTTCAGCACTGGTTACAATGCTGCTAAAAACGAATTCGTTAATATGTTTGAAGCTGGTATTGTTGACCCTGCTAAAGTAACTCGCTCTGCACTGCAAAACGCTGCATCGATCGCGGGAATGGTCTTAACTACCGAATGTATCATTGTAGACAAGCCAGAAAAAGATAAAGCTGGTGCTGGCGGTGGTGCTGGCGACTTCGACTACTAAAATATAGCTTAATAGCTAAATCGTTCAAATACATATCCTAAGCTGTCCGATCGATCTATCGGGCAGTTTTTTTGTCGATTATTTTAATAGTTCAACTCCATTGCCACTGCTGCTGTCGAACTTGCTCTTGTCCTATTTCATCCGCTTCTGGAGTCATTTCTCTTTCAGCAATGCGATCGCCTAAAACTGCTTCTAAATCTTTAGTTAAATCGAGACAGGACATTCCTTTAACCCCCCGCACCTCAATCTTGAGTTGTCCGTCTTTTTCGATAAATACATCAATTTCCTGAAGTTTCATTGTAATTAGCTCCTATACTGTACGTCGTAACACTAAATGAATGCGATCGTCCTCTTGGGTTTCTTCACTGACTAGAGAAAATCCCTGTTCTTCCAACTTGGCTTTAGCTGCATGGTAGGCATAGCGTTGAGAAACCTGTTGTAAAAACTGGTCTTGTTTAAGATTTTGAATACCCCACCAGTCAGCGACGATCTCGTAAGCATTATCTGTTTTGCGAAAGCCGATATCGTAACCCGTGTTTTTGGTAGGGATTTTAATCGCTACGGGGGTTTGAATACCTTGATACCCGCGAATATTTACCTTACCCTCCTGGTATGTATGACCGAGTTCGGATAAGGCTTGTTTGAGATATTCTTTCTCGACAATCTTGGTTTTGATAGTAGTAAAGTGAGACATAATAGTTAACTAAAATTAAAAACATAACAAACCGTTTTTGTAGGGGCGAACGGCGGTTCGCCCTTGCAGTTAATCTGTAGTAAATACCATTGAATCGATCGTAAATTTCAGGTTAAATTGAATCGATCGTAAATTTCAGGTTAATTTGACTACTGGATAATCGCGATGGGTTATTCTTTGGGTTTTTAAATCGCGGGAGGTCATCAGTAATCGTTTGTTACCGTCGATAGAAAACTCTACCTGAAACCTAGATTCCCCTTGTTTGGCTGGCGGTTCGGCATTGAGAAAAGTAGGACTGTGTTCGTTCATCCAGAAATGTGTGCGATTATCTTCATCTTCAGGAGTTACCGCCGATAAACGGGCTGCACCAGAAGGGTCAAAAACTAATTCCATCGCTGCGCCATTGTTACTGTGCTGTCTGCTTTCTCCCATTTCAAACAGTGCTAAACCTAATTGGCTTTGACCATCGTAGGAAGCTTTAACAGTTAACCTGGCTAGGGTTTCTGCGGTAGGATAGGGCGTACCTTGTTTGACTAATACTTTGTAGTCGTAATCTTCTTTTTGGCGATTGAGGAAGCGAATAGCATAATCGTGCTGGATGTGATCGTAAAAATCCACTCCCGCTACAAAAGCTGCTGCACCTCTGGCTACCGCATCTAAAGGACGGTTGAGCATTACCCGATCTTTGCCAAAAATACGTCTGACGGTACGCTGGATAGAGGGAATCTGACTGCTACCGCCTACCAGCAATATTGCCTTAATATCATTTTCTTGATAGCCTCGTTCGCGGGCGGAATTAAGGGCGCGACGGATGGTTGTATCTATTTGATTGAAGGCTTCGTTGTCGTCGAGTAAATCTTCAAACTGGCTGCGGGTAAATTCTGCGGATAAAACCGCGCCTGTATTGGGATTCATTACCGTCACATCAGCGTTTTCTCGTTCTGATAATCTGACCTTAGCCCGTTCCCACTCTACAAGTAAAGCCCGACTGAGTTGACGCACCTCTTCATCATAATCATCCCTTCCTATCTGCTTGAGTACATCTTCAAACAACCACTGGTCGATAGTCGAACCACCAATTTCTAATCCCGCTTTACCCAACACCCGACAGCGACGACCACCTTGAGTCTGGTCTGATTCTTCAATTAAGACTACGGCAACATCTAAAGTACCGCCACCAAAATCGAAGATAAGATAAACATCATCGAAGTGGGAAATTTGTTTACCATCGACTTTTCTTTTTACGGGGCTACGGTTGGATATGTAGCGTTTCATCCAGCGAAAAGTGCGTAGCGAAGCCATGCCGTCAGGCTTATCGCTTTTAGTTAGATTTTGCTGTTCTATCTGATAACCCAGCCATCTTCTATTGCTACTGGCATAGTGAATTTGGGAAGGAATGACCGAGATTTTTTCGTTGTCGTAGTGATAGAAAGTACCATAGTCGGGGATATGAAAAGGAATACCCGCCTGTTGAGCTTCATCCTATAAGGCGACTACTGTATTGGATGTACCGAAATCAATGGCTAATCTTCCTGGCATATTTTACTCAATTTACGAGTCTCCAATCTTAGAGTTCCCAGGAACTAAGTAAAAGTAACTTAACTTTTAAATTCCAGTTTGCCATTGAGATTTTATGCCATAATAAGCATACTGTATTTATAAGTACTAACAAATTGAATAAGCCAGTTGTTTGGATTGGCAGTTCTTTAAACGACCTCAAAGAATTTCCTGAAGAAGTGCAAGGAGAAATGGGTTATGCTCTTTATCTTGCTCAGACAGAAAAAAAGCATATTTCTGCCAAACCACTTAAAGGTTTTGGTGGTGCGGGAGTTTTGGAAATTGTGACTAATTTTGATAGCGACACCTATCGAGCCATTTATACGGTTAAATTAGCAGGCGTTATTTATGTACTCCATGCTTTTCAAAAAAAGTCAAAACGAGGAATTGCCACTCCTAAAAAAGATATAGATTTGATTAAAGAGAGACTTAAAAAAGCCAAACAGCACTATCAAGATAATTATTCATAAAACAAACTAAACGGAGCAAACTAATGACTGAAGAAATCAAGGTTCAAGTAAGTAGTGGTAATGTCTTTGCTGATTTGGGATTACCCAATCCAGAAGAGATGCTGATTAAAGCTAAGTTAGCCAGTAAAATCGGCGATATCATTGCAGCAAGAAATCTCACTCAAATAGATGCAGCAGAAATATTAGGGGTAGATCAGCCTAAAGTATCTGCTTTGATTAGAGGCAAACTAACAGGTTTCTCTACAGAACGATTGTTTAGATTTTTAAATGCTTTAGGCAACGATGTAGAAATTTCTGTAAAACCTAAACCAGAGTCTCGAACAGCAGCCATAACTACTGTGATTGAGAGTTAAATAATGCCAACTAAAGATTATCAAACAGATTTACTCAAGCGACTAGCCAACACTGAATATGCAGCAGAATATCTAAAAGTAGCATTTGATGAAACTCTCGCTGATGGAAACAAATTAGCTTTTTTATTGGCTTTGAAGAATGTAGTTGATGCGCAACAATTAAAGTTAAATTTTGTACCCGATAGTTAGCAAAAAGACCAATAACAACGAACCAAAAAATTTCGTTACGATATAAGTGACATACATACCACCGCCAAAAGATTTATTAGCCTTTCCTGAAGCCAAACGAGCAAAATCTAAAACCTCTATACCAAAAGGTGGATTACGAAAGAGATGGAAGGACGAAGATTACATTTATGAGTGGGATTCCTATCATGGCAGAGTAGAAAAGTATGACAACCGAGGAAAGCATCTTGGTGAATTCGATTCCATCACTGGAGAACAAACTAAACCTGCAAATTCTAGTCGCAAGATAGAACCATAAACTAACTACTAGAAATAGATAAAGCGAGATAAAACCATGAACCTTGGATTTTTAACTAATTCTGAATTGCCAAACAAAAAAAATAAGGCTTACAAAACACCGAAACCTATAGTGAATCGGGTACTTCGTTGGTTTGAAAAAGAAGGAGATAATTTGATAGGAGAAAAAACGATTAATAATATCAGTCTCGAACAACTACAAAAAACGTTTGAAATTGATTCAGAAAATCCAATGTATGATTGTTACCCCGTTGAATCTGCCGAACAGATAAATTACTTGCAAAGTTTACTAAATTTTAATTTAGATATAAAATCATACGATTATTTTATAGAATGCGATCGCGTATAATTGTCTGAAGGATAAGATCCCCCCTATCCCCCCTTACAAAAGGGGAGAACAAGTCAAAGTCCCCCTTATCAAGGGGGATTTAGGGGGATCGTCATTCCACCCCCCCTTTACGAATCACCTTACCCTGATAAGAAACACCCGCAAATCTTACCACTACTTCTGTGTCTGGGGTAATAGAACTGCTGGCACTTAAAGGTTCGTGGAGATTGGAATCAAAAGAGACAGTTTCGCCTACCTGACCGACTATAGTTAAACCGTTATCTTCTAGGGTGCGGATTAAGCGTTTGGCTACCAGCAACACATCTTTAGCCTGTACTGGTTTACTCTCTTTTAAAAGATGTGCCTGGGTGAGTAGTTGGGTAACGGGTGCAGCAGCATCGGTTAGTAGCTGTTTGATTTGGTTTTGAACGGCGGAATTAATATTATTGTTTTCGCTAGTGCGTTGCTGTTCTAGCTGTTGTTTGAGTCGATCGATTAAGCGATCGCGATCTGTTAATTCTAATTGTAGGTTTTGTATTTCTCTTTCTAGAGTTAGTATTTGTTCGTTATCTGAGGATGGTTTTTTGAATACTTGTTTAAGCCAGTTCAGCATTAGATTTTACTTATATTTTCAGAAATAAAAGTATTTTATAAATCAAATTAATTGAATCGCGAAATTGCGCAGATGTATGTATCGAGCTAAAGAAATCAAAACTCTAACCGCAAAAGGCAAAAGTGCAGATATAGCCGTACAAAGTTACGTTAGGACGTATCGTATCTCTAATATTGGCTCGAAAGTAATGAGTAATGAGTAATGAGTAACAGTTATAAAAAGTGTCCTAATCTAAATAGGTAATGCTATAAAAGTAAAAAGATTTTGAAAATGAATATCAATCTTGGAGAGAAGATTATCTTGAGAATTGAGAACGTGAGTATAAACAACGTGAATTAGAATTAAGCACAAGCAGATCGAACGAAGTCATCAATTGCTATCGATGGTTTTTAACTTTCTTTAATAACTAGTGCGATCGCCATCGATCTTACTAAGATACAAAAAAAGCTGCACCCATACATAGTGCAGCCGATCGCAGTTTTTAGTCTGTAAATAATGTGCCTACTAAAAGTTCTTTAACCTATGGTAGTCGGGGTGCAGTTTTTACCTCAGCTAATACTGGAGACGATAGAGAAGAAATAAAGCCGTAGTTGCTAGTCTCATCAATCTGCTGTCGAACAATCACAGGTAAAGCAGAGCGAGTTTTAGAAGCGACTTCTATAGTTTTAATGTCGTAGCTGTCAGTTACCAGTTTAGGATACAAGCCAATAGCAACGATGGGTAGTAACAAACAGGTAGCGATAAAAATCTCGCGGGGTTGAGCATCGAGTTCCCAGTCTTCGAGTTTGAGAAGAGGATTGCGATCGCCATAAAAGACTTCGCGCAACATCGACAGCAGATAGATCGGAGTCAGAATTAAACCAACAGCAGTTAAGAAAATAATTCCTGTTTTAAAAGCTTGACCGTAAACATCACTAGTAGCAATTCCGAGAAATACGCTCAATTCTCCGACAAAGCCACTCATTCCAGGTAGTGCAAGTGAAGCCATCGCCCCTGCGGTAAACATGGCGAAGGTTTTGGGCATTTGTTGAGCCATACCGCCCATCTCGTCCATCATTAAGGTGTGAGTACGTTCGTAAGTAGCACCAGAGAGGAAGAATAAAGCAGCAGCAATTAAACCATGAGAAATCATCTGTAACATTGCGCCATTCAAACCTAAATCGGTAAACGAAGCAATTCCAATTAAAACAAAGCCCATGTGAGAGATTGAAGAAGAAGCTAGTCGGCGTTTGAGATTTGTTTGTCCGAAAGCTGCAAATGCATCGTAGACAATATTAATTACCCCTAAAATTACTAGCAAAGGTGCAAACTTAATATGAGCATTGGGCAACATTTCTACATTGAAGCGAATTAAAGCATATCCACCCATTTTCAACAGTACACCCGCCAAAATCATCGATATTGGTGCTGAAGCTTGGCTATGAGCATCTGGTAGCCAAGTATGGAGGGGAAAAATTGGTAGTTTTACACCAAAAGCAATTAAGAAGCTGGTATAAGCCAATAGTTCTAAACTCAAAGGATAATCTTTAAGACCTAGTTCGGTTAGATTAAAAGTAATGTTATCTCCATAAAAGGCTAACGCCAAACCTGCTACTAAGATAAAAACAGATGCTAGGGCTGTATAGAGGATAAATTTAGTCGCTGCGTAAAGACGTTTTTCACCGCCCCAGATTGAAATTAATAAATAGACGGGTACTAGTTCTATCTCCCACATCAAGAAGAATAGTAACAGGTCTTGGGCTGCAAATACGCCGATCTGCGCGCTGTACAGTAATAAAACTAAAAAATAGTAAAGTTTGGGCTTATGGTCTACCTTCCAAGAAGCGAGAATAGCCAAGGTTGTGATTAAGCCAGATAGTAAAATTAACGGCATCGATAAGCCATCAACACCAACAGACCAATTTAACGCTAGTTGGGGAATCCAAGCATACGTTTCACTTAGCTGAATCTCTGTATTGTTGAAGCTATAATGTTCCCAAAATCCGTAAACCATCAAAGTAAGGTTAGCCAACCCTACATATAAGGCGTACCATCTCACAGTTTTACCGTCTTTATCGGGAATAAAAGGAATTGCTGCTGATGCGATTAAAGGTAGAACAATAATGGCTGTTAACCAGGGAAATTGAAATTCCATAATTTACTTAGGCACATATACTCAAGCTGACAAATTTATTATATTAACTTTTGTAAATATATGTCGAGATCTAGATCACAATTTTTCCAAACTATGTATTACAGTTCACCTGATTAGATAATTTCTTTGTACCACAGAGGGATTTTAGGCATAACTGGGGGCGAAAGTCTAGACGGTGTGTTTTACTGGGATACGTTGTAAAAATGCTGTTCTATGACTCGCGATCGCTGGATAATTATTTGTTTGGCATATATTATCGGTTTGTTGTCCACTAACCTATATGGCTTTTCAACGACTGGCTTTACTTTGCGACAGTGGGGGATTCTCGCAGCGGGATTGACTACCTTGGCAGTTGTCTGTGCGATCGCTCGTGCTGGGCTACGACGGAGTGTTCAAGCTTCCGAATTCGATTCGGGAGTCAGCCGATCCCCAATCGCCTTAAGAAAAAGAGCTAAAACATCCTACAGTATTTGGATCGTTGCTACTATAGTTGCCTTACTCTCTGTACTGTATTTTCAATTCCGTATTCCTCAGCCAGATCTCGACGATATTAGTTACCAAGTGACAGCCTCAAAGAGTGAATTAGTCACCGTAACGGGAAAAGTATTAACTGAACCAAGATTAAACGATAGCCAACGTCTTAAATTTTGGTTAGAAGCTTTACAGATAAACGAGGGAGAAACAGTTTCGGGTAAGCTTTACGTGACTCTACCCTTATTACAAGGAACGGGTGTTTATCCTGGACTAAATTTAAAAATAACAGGACTATTATATTTACCAAAAGCTGCTAATAATCCTGGTAGCTTCGATTTTAAAGAGTATTTAGCTCGTCAAGGAATATTTGCAGGTATACAGGGTAAAGAAGTAACTTTCATCGATCGCCATCAGCCAATATGGGGTTGGTGGAAATTGCGACAGCGGATCGTGCGGAGTCAGGTAAGGGGTTTGGGAAGTCCCGTCGGACAGTTAGTAAGCTCGATGGTTTTAGGACGTAAAGCCGTAGATCTACCCAGCGATCTTCGCGATCGCTTTATCAAAGCAGGATTAGCTCACGTACTTGCTGCATCGGGTTTTCATGTCTCCTTGCTGTTGGGGATTATTTTAAAGCTAACTAATCGTCTAGCTACTAAACCCCGATTAGCTATAGGAATAGGTACTTTAATTATCTATCTCGGTCTGACAGGAATACAAGCATCTGTCTTGCGCGCTTGTCTGATGGGTTCTGTAGTACTACTAGCCCTTGCTATGGACACCAAGGTAAAGCCTTTAGGTTCGCTATTGGTAGTAGCAGTCGTTATTCTTTTATTCAATCCCTTATTAATTAGCGACCTTGGTTTTCAACTAAGCTTTTTAGCTACCTTGGGCTTAATTATTACTCTACCTCAGCTACAGGCTAAATTAGATTGGCTACCACCTACACTCGCTACTTTAATTGCTGTTCCTCTTGCTGCTTCAGTTTGGGTACTACCGTTACTATGCTATGTATTTAATACTCTGGCGGTTTACAGCATTGTAGTTAATATCTTATGTACGCCGTTAATTACCATAGTTAGCCTGGGAGGAATGATCAGCGCGATCGCTGCTTTACTCGTTCCCGCTTTGGGTAGTGCGATCGCATCATTGCTGTTCTATCCTACTTTATTACTAATTACCGTCACTGAGTTTTTTACCAATTTACCAGGAAGTACCTGGGCGGTAGGACAGATTTCCTTTATAGTTCTGTCGAGCATTTACGGACTAATTGCTTTAGTTTGGCTGAATAAGTGGTGGCGTAGTCGGTGGTGGTTGGCTGGAATTTTAGCGATCGCTTTAATTACTATTCCTATTATTAATAATTTTAGTCGGGTACAGGTAACGGTTTTAGCTGCGAGAGAGTCACCGACAATTATTGTTCAAGATAGAGGAGAGGTAATTTTAGTCGATAGTGGAAACAACGATCGGGCTAAATATACTGTTTTGCCTTTTTTAGCACAGCAAGGAATCAATCAGATTGATTATGCTATAGACTACAATCCTACTAATTTAGAAGACTGGAATCAGACCTGTAAAAACGTCAGAATAAAACATTTTGTTGATCCTGCATCTGATAGTTGTGTATTCAGTTCTAAGATTGAGACGATAGAAACAGACACAATCGTAACTAAATCGGCTCGTATAAATGTAAATCGGGAATTAGGGGTGTTCAATTTGCAAATAGCCGATAATACTTGGTTAATTATTGATAGACCGCCCACTAATAATAATCCGTCACGACTTCAAATCGAACAATACATCAAACAACACAACCTAAAAGTACAGCATCCAATTCTAGTATGGTCGGGTAGTTCAGATCCTGATTGGTTAGAATTATTGCAGCCTCAAACGGCGATCGCTCCCACCGCCAAGATAAATCCTAAAATCAAACAGGAGTTAGGACAAAAGCAAATCGAGCTGATAAATCTTGCAGAAGGTATGATTCGCTGGACTCCCGAACAAAAATTTATTAGTAAAGAAGTACTTTATTAAAACAATTTGAGAAAATATTTCCCATTTTTCCCCAAACCTCAGTAAAATAACTCTGGGGCTTAATGCTAAATCGGGAGAGGTGGCAGAGCGGTTGAATGCGGTAGTCTCGAAAACTATTTCAGGGTAACACCTGACGGGGGTTCGAATCCCCCCCTCTCCGTATGTTGTCCGTACCGCCCGCTCGCAGAATATTACAGTATTGTCACAAGCTGAACGAGTAATGAAGCGACACCTTGCTTAATAAGAGATGAATAAGTCTAGTCAGCAGGCGATCGCCGATTTGCTAGACAAAAGAGATGAAATTATTGCGATCGCAGCTAAACACGGAGCTTTCAATATAAGGGTTTTTGGCTCTGTTGCCCGTAACGAAGCTAACAAAGATAGTGATATCGATCTTTTAGTCGATTATTCCTTAGACAAGATTAGTCCTTGGTTTCGGTGCTGGTTTAAAACTAGATTTAGAAAAATTACTCGATCGCAAGGTAGATATAGCAACTGAATCAGCTTTAAAAGAACGAATTAAAGCAAGGGTTTTAAATGAAGCGATCGGGTTATGAAAGATAAGTAGCTCCACTCAATTAAACATAAAATAGTTTTGGTTTGGGGATATGGGGATATAGGGATTTGGGGGAATTAGTTTAACGTTTAATTAGGTTGACTTACTTAATAGAGAACGTTTGCGAGACATTCTTGAGGCGATCTTACAAAATACTGTTGAATGCTATGGTTAAGGTTAAATTAAACAAAAAGCTATATTCGATCGACCTTAAATTAATTTGGATAAAAATAGTTCATTTTTCGAGCGAAACAAAGTAGTAACAACCTACAATCCGTTAAATCAGCTAACTAAAGATGCTTTTAGTCTAGGAATTTTATGTACTGCTGTAATCGCTCTTGCTTTCTCACCTATATTTACTAAATTTGCTGAAACAGAACTCAATCCGATCGGTATTATTTTTAATCGGCTTTGGATTGCTACGGCGATTGTAGCTGGTTGGCGATCGCTCTATTCTCCTCAAATCGAACCAATTGAAACTCGTCCTGATTCTCAACAATTAATTTTACTAGTAGCAGCCAGTTTTTGTGCTACCGCTTCAGCATTACTATGGGCAATATCTTTCAATCATACTAGCGTTGCTAGTTCAACAGTACTAAGAAGTTTGACACCTTTGTTTATCAGTTTAGGAGCATGGCTGATTTTAAAACAAAATTTCGATCGTCAATTTATTATCGGAATGACGCTATCAATAGTCGGGGCGACGGCGATTGGTTGGGATGATTTACAATTGGGTAGGGATCTTTTAATCGGTGACGGTATTGCCTTAGTTTCGGCTGCACTTCATGGAGCTAATCTTTTAATTATTGGTTATTTACGCGATCGCGGTTGCACTACCGAGAGAATTCTATTTTGGCGATGCAGTTGTGGTGCTTTAATGATTTTACCCGTGATTTATTTTACAGATTACCAGCTATTACCAACGTCTATATTTGCTTGGTGTAATGTCGTGGCGTTAGCAGTTGTTTGCCAGACTTTCGGTCAGGGTTTGTTGGTTTATAGTCTCAAACAGTTTACTTCGAGCTTTGTTGGCGTGTTTACATTATTAAAGCCGTTGATTACTGCTTTGCTAGCCTGGGCGATCTTCAGTGAAGCAATTAGCCTGATTAACGGTGTAGCTTTAGTCTTAATTTTAACGGGAATTTATCTAGCAAATAAGAGTAATTTTGCGGTAACGAGATAGTCGTACAAATGATTGTTAATTGGTGAATTGGGGCATTGTCGAGCGATCTAATAGTCATCTTCATCGATTTGAGAATATTTTCTCGGTCGTATTTTTGAACCATACATTATGGTGTAGACCTGAGTAAATTCTGCTCCAAGTAAAATAATTTGCGCCGAGTAATATACCCAGGCTAGAAAGACAATTAAAGAGCCAGCAGCACCATAGGCTGAACCCACCCCGCCTCGGCTAATATACAACCCTAAAAGAAATTTGCCGAACATGAATAGTAGAGCGGTAATTACCGAGCCGACGACAACATCTTTCCAGGCGATTTTGGCATCGGGAACATATTTAAACATCAGACAAAATAAAAAGGTCGTCAAGCCCAAAGAGACGATAAAGTCTATATTTTCCCAAAGAACTGTCGAACCAGGTAGAAAATCTACTTTATAGATACTGAGTGCAGACACTATAGCACTTAGCAATAAAGACAAGATGAACAAAAAACCGATCGCCAGCACCATCAGAAATGAAGATAGACGCTTACGTACAAAGACCCATATTCCCTGTCCTGGCTGTGGCTTAACTTTCCAAACAGTATTTAAAGCATCCTGCAATTGAGCAAAAATTCCTGAAGCACCTATTATCAAAACTCCAAGACTAATCCAAGAAGCTACTCCTCTAATTTTGGGCTGACTGATGTTATTTAACGCTAACAAAACTGGCTTGACTATATCTTCGCCTGCTAACTGAGTCAGTCGGGCGGTAATTTCTTCCTGAGCGGTTTCTTGACCAAAAAATGCTCCCACAATAGCGATCGCAATTACCAATAACGGGGATATCGAAAAAACTGTGTAATAGGCTAAAGCTGCTGCAATACGTGATGCTTTATCTTCCTGCCATTCTTTAAAAGTTTCTTTAAGTAATCTACCAACCTTACGTAAATTCATTGCTCGTTAAAACTATTTAGCTAAACTCTGCTATCATTCTGAGTTTTTTATTAAGTAAATATCAAGTAGCTAAGGTTTCATATCAAGTTTCCGTTAATTTACGACTCAGTAAAACCACTTAAGTATTTTCACAGTGTAGTATTTATGAAGAACATAAATTTCAGATGAGACTCGATGAATCAGCATAAGTTTATTAAGATTTTCCTGGTTGGCATTTTATTATCCGCATTGACTAGTACCAAACCCAGTATTAGTGAACCTAATATTCAAGGTAACGAGCGTAAATTCTTAAAGAAAACCACTTTTGTCTATGCTAAAAATATCAGTCATCGAGTCATCGGCTCAAAAATAGTTACGAAGTTTTCTCCAAGAAATAGCTTCGGGCAGAAAATCGCGCTAAATAAGCTGGCTATAGAATTAGGATACGATCATTTTAATTGGGTAAATTATGTAGAAGAAGATCCTTACGGGATTAACGATCGAGCAGGGCGAGCATTATCTACGCCCTATAACGATCCTCCGAAGGGCGGATATGCGTATGATTCGGCCGATAGCTTGCCTTTCTATTGGGACATAGTGGATTGCGATCGCTGTAAACCGCACCATCACCGAAAACACTCCAACAACCTCAAAGCAAATGAATTAGTTTTTCATGATTTCCCTGCCGATTACCGCCTTCAACCAGGAGAAGCAGTAGAATTTGTAACCAGCTTGGTAGGGGTAAAAAAATACGATGTCGGCAACCGTACCGCAGAATGGGACGTTCTCTATACCTTTCGCTGGCAGCTTACTAACCCTAGTCCTCGCCGTGGTCAAACATCTCTTGTAGAAAAGAATGTCGATCTAAATAAGTTACCTCCTGCATTACTCAACGCTATGAAACTCGATGGCGCAGCATTATCGTACTACATTAATGGGTTAGGACATTAAAGTAAACTGCAAAGAGCGGTAATAGGTAATAGGTAATAAGTGTCTATCACATAAGTACGTATTGCTATGATTACTAATCGACACTCCGATAACCAATTAGTTCGCGATCGCTCCAGTTAATAGTATCGCCAATCTCTTTACCATCATGATATGCAGCTAAAATCACCTCACTAGTTTTACCCCAGCAAATCGTACCGTCATGTGCCAAAGCGATTGCACCCAGTTCTCGCTTACGACTGCGTGATTCGCTCATCGACTTTTGCATCGCATCTGGTAGAGACATTCCATCAGTAACGCGAATGACAACTTTTGCAGCCAAACATTCTTCCATAATATCTTCACCGATTCCCGTACAGCTTACTCCAGCCGAAGCATCGGCGTAGTTTCCCGCAGGCATTGCCGAATCGCTAACTCGTCCAATTCTTTCTAAACCTTTACCACCTGTAGAAGTTCCTGCTGCAATTTTGCCATCACAATCGAGGGCTACTACGCCAATCGTACCTTTACGAGATTCGTGAATTAATGCTTGTTCTGCGACTACTCCCGCCATATCCTTATCAAAATTTTCGTCTCGTTCCTGAATCCATTCCTGAAGACGAATATCTATTAAGGGATCGTACATGGGAACGTTTAATTCTCTTAATAGTTCATTTGCACCATAATCGGAAAGAACGCGATCGTCTTCTCCCTGTAAATATTTAGCTAGTTCGATCGGATGTCTGACACGAGAAACATTGATGATGCCACTAAAACGCTGTCTGACACCATCCATCAAGGCCGCACTCATTCTAATTTGTCCGTCAGACTGCAATACCGAACCCGTACCCGCATTAAATATAGGTTGATTTTCTAGTAGCTGGCATCCTAGAACCACAGCATCGAACGCGCTAGCTTCGTAAGTTAGCAGTTCGTAAACCTCTCGAACAACTGAATGCAGGGCTTGACGAACCGTGGCTTCTCCTTTTTCGCTTCTGATATGTCCTCCCGCGCCACCATGAATAATTAGTTTGGGCTGTACTTTATTGGCAGACATAATAGTATTATTGATAGTTGGATAATAGGTTGATAAGTTTTCTGTGGTAAAAGCGATCGCTATTATGATTCGCTGTGGGCAGACTGTTTGCGACGGCGACAACGATCCGAGCAATATTTCACCTCATCCCAAGATTTTTCCCACTTCTTGCGCCAGGTAAAAGGGCGATCGCATACGGGGCAGATTTTGGTAGGGAGATCGGATTTATTACGCTGACGAGCCATATTTGAAGGGATGAATTTAGGATTAAGAATGAAGAACATAACATTATTGTTCCCTACATTTCAAGACTCGATCGCGAAATAGAGGGAGAAATAGCAGCTTAAGACTAAACTAGCTTCACTATTAAAAGATTGTTCGATGTGATGAATCAAAATTTATTAGCAAACATTAGGATTGTTTTGGTCGAACCCGCAGGAGCGTTAAATGTAGGCTCGATCGCCAGAATTATGAAGAATATGGGATTGTCTCAGCTAGTAATGGTCAATCCTAAATGCGATCGCAACTCGGACGAAGCTAGACAAATGGCGGTACACGCAAAAGACGTTTTAGACAATGCTCGAATTGTCCGCGATCTACCTACCGCGCTGGCTGGATGTCAACTCGCCATCGCTACTACCGTTCGTTCTCGTAGTGTACCGATTAAACTCGAACCTGCTTCTGTCGTACTTCCTTTGTTATTAACCTCAGATCTGACTCAATCTGCTTTAATATTTGGAGCAGAAGAAAGAGGCTTGAGTAATGATGAATTGAAATACGCTCAAAAATTTGTCTGCATACCTTCTAATCCTGACTATCCCTCTCTAAATTTAGCCTCTGCGGTAGCTGTTTGCGCCTACGAACTCTACCAATCTTGCTTAAATAGTCCTGATGCTGCGATTGCGACCCCCGTTGAGTTTACTGAGCAAGAAGGCATCGCTACAGAATCGAAATTATCGACGAACACAGATCTTAAAGTTCTTGAAGGCTACTATCAAGACTTAGAAGCAATGCTGTTAGAGATCGGCTATTTATATCCTCACACTGCTTCAGTCAAAATGGAAAAGTTTCGCCGTCTATACAATCGATCCAATTTACGGCCAGAAGAGGTAGCAATGTTGCGGGGCATTTTACGTCAAATTCGTTGGGCAATTAAAAATTCTTCGTGATCGGGATTAATTTATCATTGATACACGGCTATTTGAAAAAATCAGTAATTTTATCAATGCTATTTGCTCGACAAACACGGCATACTATTTACGGTCGCTAACCCTACCAAAAGCTCGAATTGCGGTCTCGGTGCGGTTTAACCGTGAACGCGCCCAAGACCGCAGAATTGCTCTCCACTGGAGATTAGGGTAAACTTGGAGGCAAAAAGTAGTGTAGCGCGATTATGGTGAGCATCATCTATGTCGCCACAAATCTAGATTTTGCTTGTAAGTCAACAGTACCCCGCGCCTGAAAGGGCGGGGTGCATCTGGACTTCGTTAATTTGTAATTGTTTCTCGGGAGTTAAGAGTGAATCGCAAAGGTAAAAAATCTCCTCTTATCAGAGTAAAAAATACTAAAGCTGAGAAAGCTAAACCGAAACGGAGTTCATCTAGTTCACCTAATTCAAAACGCCGTCAGTTTATCGCTAAATCTGTTAAATCCAAGCAAAAACGCTCCTTAACTAAAGCAGTTACGGATAATAATCCTCGATTGAAAAAAAATTTAGTCGCTAAAAAAAGTACCGCTTCTGCTTCTAGCGATCGCCACAAGGCGACTAATAAGTCTATTAAAACTATAGGATCTTTCTGGCTAGCTATTTATGTAGTAATAATCGTCGTAGGAATCAGCACTATTTTGGGTACGATAGTTTCTCTAGCCACTTTTGAGACTGCTACGCCCCAAACTACCCCTGTCGCCACCCAGACAGCTTCAGATTCTCAAAGTAATAGCAGGCTCGATAGCTTATTTGAAATCGCTTCTTTGGGGAAAGAAATAGTTCCTCTCAAATCTAGTTTACAGCAGCTAGTGGGTCAATATCGGGATCTAGAACCTAAAGTTTTTGTGGTAGATCTCGATACTAAAGGTTTTGTCAGCATTGAGGGAGAAGAAATAATTGCTTCGGCGAGTACAATTAAAATACCTATTTTAGTAGCGTTTTTTCAGGATGTAGATCGAGGAAAAATTAGTCTGGAAGAACGCTTGATTATGACCGAAGATTCCCTCGGCGGAGGTTCTGGCACGATGCAGTATCTAGAACCAGGTACTAAATTTTCTGCCTTAGAAACTGCCAGCAAAATGATGACTATCAGTGATAATACCGCTACTAATATGCTGATCGAACGCATGGGTGG
This sequence comes from Waterburya sp., assembly GCA_965214815.1. Classification (GTDB taxonomy): domain Bacteria; phylum Cyanobacteriota; class Cyanobacteriia; order Cyanobacteriales; family Xenococcaceae; genus Waterburya. Next base: position 2,272,883 of record CBDCCL010000002.1, on the reverse strand, counting down.
CATAGAGAAGCTAAATCAGCGATTTATCAAAATGGGATTGAAGGCAACTAGACTACGTAACCCTTTACCAGATCTGACGGGAACTAATACTACTACTGCTGAAGACTTGGGTAATTTACTGGCTAAAATCGATACTGGTGAATTAATCTCGTTGCGATCGCGCGATCGTCTACTATATATTATGCGTAACTTGGTTAGAAATACCCTGCTGCCAGTAGGTTTAGAACCAGGAGCAACGATTGCCCACAAGACAGGAGATATTAAGTCTGTCTTGGGTGATGCTGGAATTATTGATATGCCCAATGGCAAACGCTACATAGCATCTGTATTGGTCAAACGACCTGATAATTCTCCTCAAGCTAAAGAGTTTATTCAAAAAGCATCGGGTGTTGTCTATCAGTACTTTAAACCTCAAACTGCTGCCGTAACTTCCGAGCAAGAGGAATGAATTCAACAATGAGCAATAAGCACCGAAGCACTGTTCACTGTTTACTGTTCACTGTTTACTGTTTATTCTTCGTTCAAAAACTTTTCGACGCAGCGAACAAACATTTCTACTCCCATTCCTAAAGCAGTTTCATCGAAGTCAAACCGAGGATGGTGGTGAGGATAGGCTAATTCTTTAGCTGGGTTAGCCGAACCTAAAAAGAAATAGCACCCAGGAACTTCATTTAAAAAGAATGACATATCTTCTCCGCCCATAGTTTGGCATTCTGGTACGACTCCTATGGGGGTTTCTACTACCTCTAATGCTACCGAACGAACTAGTTCGGCGATCGCACTATTATTAATTGTAGGCGGATATAGCTGCCAGTGGTCGAGATCGTATTTTGCGCCGTGCATCTGGCAAATGCTTGAAACAATAGCTTCTAGCCTTTCTCTAATTAAACTTTTTAATTCGGGGTTAAAGTAGCGAATCGTCCCGCTCATTCTAGCGGTATCGGCAATTACGTTTAAAGCCGTACCAGCCTGTAGCTCCCCGACGGTTACTACCGCTGCGTCTAAAGGTTTGACGTTGCGAGAGACAATCGTTTGTAGCGCGTTTACTATCTGGCTGGCAACTATAATAGAATCTACGGTTTGATCTGGCATTGCTCCATGACCACCTTTGCCCAATACCGTCAGGCGAAAACATTCTACCGCTGCCATAAGCGCGCCTGCACGAACTCCTACAGTTCCTAGTGGTAAGTTATTCCACAGGTGTAAGCCAATAATGGCATCGACATCGGGGTTGCTCAACACTCCCGCCTCGATCATCGGTTTCGCTCCTCCAGGACCTTCTTCGGCGGGCTGAAAGATAATTTTTACCGTTCCTTGCCAGTCAGCTTTATGTCGAGCTAAATAATATGCCGTTCCTAAAGCGATCGCCGTATGTCCATCGTGTCCGCAGGCGTGCATTTTGCCCTCATGCTGCGATCGATAAGAGACTTCGTTAGCCTCTTGAATTGGTAGAGCATCCATATCGGCGCGAATTGCTAAGACCTTTCCAGGTGAATTACTGGCGATCGTCGCTACGATACCTGTTTTGGCTACCTCAGCTTGATAGGGAATATCCCACTCTTGAAGCTTTGAACTGATAAATTTAGCGGTAATCTGTTCTTGAAAACCTAATTCTGGCTTTTGATGTAGCTCGCGCCTCCAGGCTACTAAATTTGCCTGCAAATCGCGTATTTGCGCTCTAATTTTTCCAAAATCTACAGATTTAGCTTCTTTTACCGTAAAAACCATATTTTATAGCCAGAGAAATTTCAACTGAAGACAGCTCGGTATTTTCTATTTGTCAACCCATGCGGGTACAGGCACTATTTCATCGAACGGCAACGACTAGTATACTGTCCGTGAATACTAACGCCCTCTGGGAGTAAATAAATAACTAGCCCAGACAGTCATCTCTCCCTTAATATGATGCAGCACCATGATTGATGGTAAATAAAACTGAGCTAACAGTATTAGAAACTTTCAAAGCCATAGGAGCTAACTTTAAATCCGACAGAGCAGAAACAAACTTCTTCATTAATATTGATTATAGATAGGATAATAGTAAAAAAAAATTAATATTTTCTTATACCTATCTCTATCGCTCGAACAATAACCCCGTGAACTGAGATTTTGTAACACTAGCAGACTCAAGTATCCTATTAGATTGAGATCTCTATTGAAGATGCATATCAAAATCACAAGCGATTTCCACGGCTATACGCCCTTTAATATTTGCTTCCTCTGCGGTCAAAAAAACACTATCAAAGCCAAATGCAACTCCTGTAAAATCGATAATGCTAAAACGATATAAACAATCTAAAGAACGATAAACTAATAAAGTGTAGCCATCAATTCCAGTTACGCTTTGAATTTTCATCTTTTGACTCCTATGGGAAATAAAATGATTGTTTGCTATCTAATTGCTTCTAAATTTAGCTACTATCAAATACCCTATTAATGCCGAAAATATGCAAGAAATAGAAAAAAGGTAACGTACCATACCGTATAAAAAATAATTATCTATTTAAAAAATACTATATGATTATTTAATGTTTTCAGATAATTTTTAGTTGACCTACGGTTTATTTAAAACTCTTACTAAGACTGCATTTGTTTAGGAATTGTTTTGCGCTATAACTTATATTAAGCTTTTTATATAGGCGAAGATCAACCGTGATTCTACTTAATTTTGTCCGATATACAGGTTTTCAGTATTTTTGCTGAGAGTAGACCTAATAAAAGATGTAATTATCCTTCTCCAAACATTTTTGCTACATTTGTTACAGTTTTTAGGAGTAGCAAATATTTATATCTCTAGCGAGATGTATTTAAAACTAAATTTTTTCATAATATTTAGTACTCCAAATCAATCTTAAATATTAATTTATTAATCGAATAAAACTATCGCGATTATATATTTTAAAAATAAATTTTTTATAAGTTTAAATTGGTTAACTCTCTAAAACATTTATTAAATGCTCGAATCTATTATTAATACCATTAATTCTTTTGGTTATATAGGAATTGCCTTTCTTATGGCATTAGAAAATGTATTTCCGCCAATTCCTTCGGAATTAATTATGCCTTTGGCAGGATTTACGGCATCTCAAGGAAAGCTGGAATTTTTACCCGTAGTAATAGCAGGAACAATAGGATCGGTGTTAGGAGCTAGTCCCTGGTATTTTTTGGGCAGATATTGGGGACTGAGAAGAACTAAAAAAATTGCCGATAAATACGGTAAATGGTTGACTGTATCGGGAGAAGACGTAGAAAAAGCTAAACTTTGGTTCGATCGCCGAGGTTATATAGCAACAGGGGTTGGTCGTCTCGTACCAGGTATTAGAACCTACATTTCTATTCCTGCGGGAATTAGTAAAATGCCACTGTTGCCGTTTCTAATTTATTCAACGGTTGGATCGTTTATTTGGGTGGCTTTATTAACTTATGGTGGTTATATTCTCGGAGAAAATTACGAAAAGGTTGGTGCTTATCTCAAACCAGTTACAATTATTGTTTTAATTTTACTTTTAGTTTTCTCTATATATTGGATAATCAAGCGTAGAAAAAAAACTTTTTAAAACTAAATAATATTCGATCGCTAAAAATTCCCAGAAGATAAATATGAACCACGAACAATTTATGCGCTCGGCAATAGTCGAAGCGAAAAAAGGCGATCGACCTTACGGAGCAGTAATAGTAAAACAGGATGAAATCATAATTCGGGCATATAATACGACTCAAAGAGATAATGATGTTTCTGCTCATGCCGAAATTAACGCCTTACGCAGCTTCACGAAACAATACGGCTACTCTTTAGATAGTTTATCTGGATACACGCTTTATACCACCTGCGAACCATGTCCTATGTGTGCAGCAGCCTGTATTTGGTCTGGAGTTTCGACTGTAGTTTTTGGCGCATCAATAGCACAATTAATCGACTTGGGTAACAAACAAATAGATATTAGCTGTAAAACGGTTGGCGAAAAAGGATTTCAAACTCTGGAAGTAATAGATGGTATTTTAGCCGATGAATGTTTAGAGTTATTCAACAAGCATCAATAAAACTCGCGTAAAACAGAATCGCGATCGCCATTTATTTACTATAGCAATGCTGCTGCGATCGTATTTTGTTAATGAAAATATTTGCAACAAACATAGGGCGAGTGTTTTACTAAAGCCTTTCTATTGATACTCGCCCCTAGCATTAATAAATAGAATTAAAACCAATCCAAACTATCGATCGACGCCTTAGTCTTCATTCCAAGCATCTACATTTCCATAACCGCCATCATCTGTGTTTTCTGCTGTAGCCGATGGAGATAATTCTGGTTGAGATTTAGATTCGGAAATATTTTTATTTTTGTTCGAGCCTAAATTTACTTTAGTAACTTTGGTTTCTTCTTTTTGAAGTTTAGGTAATTCTAGAGTCAAAATACCGTCCTGATAATCACCTTGTACGCGAGTATTATCTATAGGCATAGGTAAAGGAATTGTACGGCTAAATTTACCATAGCGAAATTCCGAACGAGTCATCCCGTTCTTTTCCGATTTAAAATTAGTTTTGCGATCGCCAGTAATCATAACGGCTTCGTTAGTTACCTGCACGTCCAAATCATCGACGTTCATACCGGGTACTTCTACTTTAAGATGTATTGCATCTTCAGTTTGCTCCATTTCCGCTAAAGGCAAAAATGACTGTCTCATAGAACCCTGGTCGTTTGATGCCAAAGCTTCAAACATACGATTCATATCTCTTTGTAAAGCATCCATTTCATGAAAAGGTTGCCAACGAATTAATGCCATAATTTTTAATTCACCCCATATAATATGTCAAGTTCAATCTTCCTCAGCCGTTACTTGCCTTATAAAGACAGGGCTTGAAAAAGATTATTTCTTACGTTCAGATAACAATAGTAAAGCTTCAATTTAGAATCTTCTTCAAATATCCGATCGCTATAGGTTGTTTAGTATTTATTTAGTTTTAAAGGCTTTGTACAACAGCACTTTTAAATCTTAGAAATTCGATTCATCTTGTGTCCTTGCAAATATCTCGGCTATAGGAGACTTAGATGAATAAGCCGATTAACTCTCCACTGCTATAACGACGTTTTTTGTTGTTAATTGTTATCATACTTGTATCTAAAACTTATCAGTCAAAAAGCATTAATTCAATCTTTCTTGGGAATGATAAAAGGTGGAGCGACAATCTATACTTAGTCAGTTTCCTATATAAATTCAATTTGTTATTAAACAAAACATTATTTACAACACAGGCTAAATAGATCCCAATTAAGTATAAATTACAAAATGATATAGCAATCAGGAATAATTTATAACAAACCCTCTCTTATCTTAACTCCGCGTTCTCCGTGCCTCCGTGGTTTATCAAAAAAAATCTTCTCACGAAGTCAACGCAAGCCCCGTGCTTTTAGAGCGGGGTACTGTTGACAAATCATTTACGATTGCTATAGTTTAAAGTAACTCAATCGTAACTAATTTTTAAAAACGCTATTAGGTTTAAAAGATAGTATTTAAAGAGTGACAGATCTTTATTGGTTTTGCTTGCTATTTCAAATTGACGTTGCATAGCTGCGTATAAAATTCAGAATAAATACTATAGCCACACAAGGCTTAAAATTTATTCGTATAGAGCGATTGCAGAATCTGGTTCGACTACTACAACCCTGTCCGCAGTCAGATTACCACCAGCAGCACCCGCTGCTGCACCACCAATAATTTCTGCTGCCCCTGCATCTCCGAAAACCTCACCTAAAACAGTACCGCCAGCAGCACCAATTCCCGCATCTTCGGCGATCGCACCTGCGGAAGTATCGCGGGGATCTTTAACATCTTTAATTACGCCAGAAGAGGCATTAATCGTGTAGCTGTAGTCGTCGTAAGTCATGGCTTCGGCAACGTAGCGCAATCCTCCGTCGGCAGGAACGTATTTACCGACTATAGTTGCCCCCACAGGAACTGTTACACCATTAATTTCTCCTCTTTCTTGCGCTATCAAATTATAAGAATAGGTGCGATCGTTGTTAAGGTAAAGAGTTTCCGACTGTGCGCTTTTTGCTTTCAAATCAGGCGCATTTTGAGCGATTAAAAGTCGAGTGTTTTCTTGACTCCAAGCTGGCTTTCGTTCTGTCCATACGCCCCCCAATGCCAATAATATAGCAGCTATTAAAGTTGAAACATTACGAATATTGTTTTGCTGGTTATTTAACATGATTTATATTTACTAGCAAACATTAAACTAATAATCGGGCGACAAATAATTAGCGGGACACTCCCGCTAATTTAATCGAAAGTTATTGATAAATATCTGCTTCGCTAACACCTAGTTCCGAAGCCAAAGTACTCTGTAGATCCGCTGGTAGCAATACTCGATTTATTCCATGAATTACTCCATTGCTTGCCTGTATGTCTGGATCGATAACGCTAGCATTGTTAATCACGACTCCTCTGTCGGTAACTGCTGTTGCTAGTCCACCAGCAAGGCTATCTACACTACCACCAGAGATTTCTTCTGAAGTTACTTTTTCTGGCAGTACATGATAAGAAAGTACTTGCTGCAATATCTCTTGGTTTTCAGGCTGCAATAGATATTCTAATGTACCATCAGGTAATTGACTGAATGCTTCGTCTGTAGGTGCAAAAACGGTATAAGAAGCACTAGAGTCAGACAGAGTATCGCCTAATCCTGCTGCCTGTATTGCTTGGACTAGAGTGTTGAAGTTTTCACTTCCTGAAGCAACTTCTACTATATTGCCTGCTTCGGTAGCCGTTCCATCTATGGGAGTTTCCACATCAGTACTCGTTCCATCTATGGGGGTTTCCATATCAGTACTCGTTCCATCTATGGGAGTTTCCATATCAGTACTCGTTCCATCTATGGGAGTTTCCATATCAGTACTCGTTCCATCTATGGGAGTTTCGATTTCGGGATCGGTACTCGTTCCATCTATGGGAGTTTCGATTTCGGGATCGGTACTCGTTCCATCTATGGGAGTTTCCATATCGGTACTCGTTCCATCTATGGGGGTTTCCATATCAGTACTCGTTCCATCTATGGGAGTTTCCATATCAGTACTCGTTCCATCTATGGGAGTTTCGATTTCGGGATCGGTACTCGTTCCATCTATGGGGGTTTCAATTTCGGGATCGGTACTCGTTCCATCTATGGGGGTTTCGATTTCGGGATCGGTACTCGTTCCATCTATGGGAGTTTCGATTTCGGGATCGGTACTCGTTCCATCTATGGGGGTTTCGATTTCGGGATCGGTACTCGTTCCATCTATGGGGGTTTCGATTTCGGTATTAGATTCCATTGAATCTGTAGGATCGTCTGCAAAAGCAGGAGATACGGATACTGCACCTATACCAAGCATAGTAAGTAATACTAATAATTGTTTCGGCATTTTAGTAAGAGAATAAATATTCATAAATTTTCATATTGCGAGGTTGTCTATAGATATTAATAGTTTTTACTAAGTAAATTCTCTTACTATGGTAGTAGATATGAAAACACCTATGTATACAAATAGTTATACTAATTTTAAAAATTAACGCTACACATAGTTATCCTATATACAAAAAGGTAGGGAGATAAGGATTTAGGGGAGTAGGGTAGATAGGGAGACGAGGAGACTGATTAATAAGTAATAAGTAATAAGTAATAAGTAATAAGTAATAAGTAATAAGTAATAAGTAATAAGTAATAAGTAATAAGTAATAAGTAATATTGACTGCGATATTACGACTGTTGAAGTGTCCCCTGTTTACTGTTTACTGTTTACTGTTCACTGTCCCCAGTTCCCCAAGTCCCCTTAGAAGCCAATACCATCCCATAACGGGTGCAACGCCTTTTATACTTTTGCTTCCTACTGGCTACTTTCTCGTTGCCAATTCATAATGTCCCAGGTACGCATATCCCAAGCGGTAGGTTCGTAGCCCGTCAGACTATTACTATAAGCCATTACATCCGCCCGATGCACCAAAGGAATGACCGCCACGTCTTCTATTAAAAGATCGTTCATTTCAATAAACAATTGAGCGCGTCTTTCTAGATCTAGTTCTTGAGTAGCTTCTTTAAATAGGCGATCGTATTCGGGGTTGCAATAGCGGGAGTTATTATCACCCGACCAATTATTCGCCTTTTGGGGGATTTGGTTACAGGTCATAAAATTCATGTATGTAGCTGGATCGGGTACAGTATTACCTGTAGTGTACATCTGTAGGTCTGCATAGAAATGCTCTACAGTATCCTCGTTGCTAGAGTCGCTTGAAAAATAGACGCTGGGGTCGATACTTTTTAGCTCTACTCCTACTCCAATAGATTGCAGACCCTGTTTTACTACCGCTTGGGTTTTCTGACGTAGGGGATTAACAGAGGTTTGGAACACCATCTGCATTTCTGTACCATTTTTGTCGCGAATGCCGTTGCCATTACTATCCTTCCAGCCTGCTTCGTCTAATAACTGCTGGGCGCGCTCAGGGTTGTATTCATAACTAGTATTTGGTGAAGCGTATTCTGATGGTGCGACTAAAAAGTTAGGGGTTGCTTTGCCCGTAACGCCGTATAATTGCTCGGCGATGGTATCTCTATCGATCGCTAAATTGAAAGCTTCTCGGACAGTGCGATCGCTCAAAAAGGGATGGGGAAACTCGACGCTAGATCTTTCTCCAGTCGGAGCTACTTTATTGGGATCGCTGTGGTTGATAATGATTCGCTCTGATAATGCACCATAGTTAGAAACTACCTCCCCTTGTCCTGCTGCTTCTAGATCTTCTAGTACGGGAGCTTCCACCTGAAGATTATAGGCAAAATCAGCATCCCCCGTCTGCAACACTGCTCTTGCTGCCGAAGTCGCATCGCCACCGCCCTTTAGCTCTATTCTCTCAAAGCCTAATTCTTCAGCTTCGCGGAATTCAGGATTCGGCTCGTAAACAATATTATCCCCTGGTCGAAAATCTACTACCTGATATGGTCCCGTACCTACAGGCTCAAGGTTGGCTGGTGCTTCTCTAGCATTTGCCCCGTTATAGGATTCGTAAATATGCTTGGGTAGAATCATGCCTTCTCCACCGACAAATACTAACGACCAAGCGGGATTAACCTCTTTGAAGTTCACCTTAACCGTATAGTCATCGATCGCTTCGACACTTTCTACCACTTCATAAGTACCAGCCGACACCGCACCGACATCGGGATTGCTAACGAATTCGTGGGTAAACACTACATCTTCGGCGGTAAAAGGCGTACCGTCAGACCATTTAACATCCTGCTTGAGTTTCCAGGTAACAGATTTGCCATCTTCAGCTACACCACCATTTTCTACCGTAGGTATTTCAGCAGCTAAAAAAGGAATCAAATTACCCTCGTTGTCAAAGCTGGCTAAAGGCTCTAAAGTAATGCGACTTGCTTCGGCATCCTTAAACCCCGTGGAGAGATGAGGGTTAAGAATTGTCGGTGCTTGCCAATAAAGTAGCTTTAAAGTGCTGCTATTGGTGCTGCTAGTTTCCGTAGGACTACCACAGGATGCGATCGCCATTGTTAAACCCAAAGATATGCAGAATTTTCTAATAGACATAAGAGCGATCGCTCAATACTCCTCAAACCAACATCAATCGTGAATAGTATGCTTTAGATAAATTTTAGTTCAAATTTACTAATTAAAATACCAATTCATTACCAGATAATAATATTCAATTTTACTTAGTTCGTATAGGGGAAAATGTCAGTTCGACTAACCCAAATTTCGTAATGTTCAAAATATCTATTCTTTAATTTGATATAACTTTCCATAATTAGTGAGGGATAAGCGATCGACTATCAACAATTAACACAAAACCCATATTCGCCGAATGTACCTCATCTAAACGAGAATCTATAATTCATTTGTTTGTCAATTATCGGTCGAAATTTTATATTTACTGTAAATAAAGCTTTTGAAAGGGTTAAATCCCGTCGATCGCTCTGTTAAGTCTGCAAAAAAGATATATCATATCACTTACTACGGCAGGTGATAGTAAATGCAGAAACAAAGAGCCTATATCATATTAATTCTAGGATTGGTCGCGTGCGCGATCGCTATTTTAACGACTATTCCCCCTCAGTTGGGATTGGATTTAAGAGGTGGAGCGCAGCTAACTATTCAGGTTAACCCTACTAAAGAACAACCTGACGTTAAACCAACTACCGAAGATGTTCAGGCGGTACAGCGTGTTTTAGAAAATCGAATTAATGAATTTGGTGTTTCTGAAACTACCGTACAAACCATCGGGGAAGATAAAATTCTGGTTCAGCTACCAGGAGAAAGCCAACCCGAAGAAGCAGAAAGACGTTTAAAAGGAACGGCGAAACTAGAGTTTAAAGAGCAACGTCAGGGAACAGAAGGCGAGTTTAGAGCCGAAAACCAGGTCAAACAACAGCTTCAGATTCAGCAGGCGATTTTGAGCCAGGGAGAATTAGCAGCAGAAAACTCCGAAAAGCTAGCGGAAGTTAATGAATCTTTAAGAAAGTCCAATGAAGCGATCGCTAGTTTGTTTGATTCTGTCGGCTTGACTGGAACTAATTTAACCGATGCTCGTCCCCAGCCAGACGCGACGGGAAACCGTTGGGAAGTAGCAATAAACTTTGATAATGAAGGCGGTAAAAAGTTTGCCGAGTTAACTAAAAACTTAGCGGGTACTGGTCGCAGTATTGGTATTTTCCTCGACGATGAGTTAATTAGTTCCCCTGTAGTGGGTGTAGAATTTGCCGATACGGGTATTTCTGGAGGTAGAGCAGTAATTACGGGCAACTTTGACTTAGAATCTGCAAGCGATCTGGCAATTCAAATTAAAGGTGGTTCGTTACCATTTCCTGTTTCTGTAGTTGAAAATCGTACCGTAGGGGCAACACTGGGACAAGACAGCATTAGACGCAGTATCATTGCTGCTTCTGTGGGCTTAGTTTTGGTCTTAATCTTTATGGTGGTTTACTATCGCCTACCTGGAATAATTGCCGACGTTGCTTTAATTGTTTACGCCTTGTTGACTATGGCTTGCTATGCGCTGGTGGGAGTTACCTTAACCCTTCCTGGAATTGCGGGCTTTATTCTCAGTATCGGGATGGCGGTAGATGCTAATGTGCTGATCTTCGAGCGCACCAGAGAGGAATTGCGTGCCGGTAAAACGCTATATCGCTCGGTCGAATCGGGCTTTTTTCGGGCATTTTCGAGCATTTTGGACAGTAATGTAACTACGGCAATCGCCTGTATCGCTTTGCTATGGCTTGGTTCTGGTTTAGTCAAAGGTTTTGCGGTGACTCTATTAATCGGAGTATTGGTTAGTATGTTTACTGCCGTTACCTGTAGTCGAACTCTGATGTTATTAATCGTACTTAGCAATCCCAAAGTGCGTCAAAGTCCAGAATTGTTTTGCCCAAATTTGAAATCAGCAACTAGCAACCAATAGAGAAATGATTAGTATTACTAAAAAGCGGAACTTGTGGTGGGCAATTTCGGGAACAGCTATAGTTGCCAGCATTGCGATCATGATTTTTTCCTATACCCGCTTAGGCGCACCTGTTCGCCCAGGAATCGATTTTATCGGCGGTACTCGCGTCCAAATTGCCAGAGATTGCTCGGTAGCGGGTAACTGTGACAGCCCGATCGATACCGCCCAGGTTAGGGAGGTTCTAGAAGCACAGCAGTTGGGTAACAGTAGCATTCAGCTATTAGGAGACGACAAGCAAATTCTCTCGGTACGCACCGAAAACTTAGATGGCGATCGCCGTAGCGAGTTACTTAGTTCCATTAGCGATGCTATTGGAGCATTTGACAGCAAAACGGTACAAATAGATTCGGTAGGGCCTACTATCGGCGAAGAACTTTTTGTTTCGGGAATATTGGCTTTATTAGTGGCATTTGCGGGGATTATTGCCTATCTGAGTATCCGCTTCCAGTTTGACTATGCCTTTTTTGCGATCGCAGCTTTGTTTCATGACGTGGTTATTACCGCAGGAGTCTTTTCTCTGTTGGGTTTGACCATTGGTTTAGAAGCAGATAGTTTATTTCTAGTTTCTTTATTAACGATTATTGGTTTCTCAGTCAACGACACCGTAGTAATTTACGATCGCATCCGCGAAAACCTAGTGGCTAGTCCCGAAAAAACGATCGATGAAGTAGTAGATAGTGCGGTTAACCAAACTTTAGGGCGATCGATTAACACTACCTTAACTACCCTGCTGCCGTTATTAGGCATCTTCTTATTTGGCGGACAGACCTTGAAGTTCTTCGCTTTAGCCTTAATCGTTGGCTTTATTCTAGGTGCATATTCGAGTATCTTTATCGCCAGTACTCTGCTTGCTTGGTGGAGAAACAAAAAAGGCAGACAGCCGATAGCGGTATCTGATGTACCAGCATCCGAGTAATTGTTCAGCTAATTGATATTAAGATACTTACGTGACTAGAGATCGAACTGCGGAATTTGAGCAAAAGGTAGCAAGATTACATCGGCTAACAGTATATGGTCGTTGGCTGTTTGTTTTAGTCAGTTGGCTTACCTTGGGAGTTTATGCACTGTGGAATCTAAAAGAAGAAATTGCTCTCTGGTTTGATTATTTTACCTGGGCAGCGGTATACTACGGCTTTCACTTTAACTTTTTGCCGACTCTTTGTTTGGCTTTTTGTATCGCCACCACTATCTCTGTTTTGATTTGGCAAAGTCGCAATATCATTTATGGTTTACCCCCTCAAGAGCAACGTCAATTAGAAAAGCAAGTTAGAAAAATTCAGAAAAAAGGTAAAAAGCACCCTCTCTGGAAGTGGATAAACGGCTAAAACCTGTTATTTGCTACAAAATAGTTCTTTAGTTAGATGGAAACAGGCTACGAACAATAATACTTTTGAATGGCGAATAACTTATCCGATATATAAACCTAAATAGAGAGTTGAGTAATGCTGTTAAAAAGTAAAGAAGAAGATGCGTTGATCGAAATCAATGAAGTAGGTGAGTTAATCGATCCATTCAAAGAAGAAGTAAAGGGACAGGTTCAAGCAGGACAAAACGAACAGCCTCCTGAATCTTTTAAGAAGTCAGATCTTGTTTTTCCTTCTGGGGAAGATCTTCCTCAATGTTGGCTAGATAGTAACTACAAGAATAAATAGATTACCAGCAAGCAAGCTAAATTAATACTGATAATATATGGTGCTGTCGTTCGAGTAATACGGCAGCATTTTTATTTGAAATTAACTAGAGTTAAGAGAATTTTTGAATAAGCAATCAACAAACTGCTCTAAATAATTACCTACATTATTCACAATTTGTGACAGCCTTAGTAAGACTAGCATCAATTAGTACTGAAAGTGCATCTTGAGCAAATGTTGCTCCATCAGCAGATTGCTCAATAGTTGCCATTAAACTAGCTCCTCCAATTAGAAGCAGATATTGCCTAGAAAAAGCATCAGGATTTTGCACACCCGCTTCTTTCGCTAAACGCATAACAATCTGGCGAATAGATTCACGTAGATTAATTGAAACATGATGGGCTTGATGAGAGGCATCTGCAATTTCTAAGACAGCATTAATAAATGGACAGCCACGAAATCCTGGAGAAGCATACCACTCTCGCAATACGTCAAATGTGGCTAATAATTGTTCTTTTGGGGTGTTGCCTCGCTCTGTCACTGCCTGCTCAAACCATTTAATCCATAGTTCGGCACGATATTTGGCTACTTCTTCAATTAGCTTATCTTTGGAGGAAAACCAACGATACAAAGTTCGTTTAGCAATGTTTGACTCGGCGATTACCTCGTTAATCCCAACATACGGAATTCCTTTTTCATAAAAGAGTTTCGATGCAGTTTCCAGAATTTTTTGCCGTGTAGTATTTGATTCTTTGGTCATACAAATCTTTATATAGATTGCTTATCTATTGTCCTTCAAATCCCCAAAACTTAGAATACCTCAAGATTTTTCAATCGTTCGGATTTATAGTCGTAGCCTTATTTTAAAAAAGGTAGACAAGGTTGTCTCCATGTATTTATAATAGCCACAGCAGGTAGACAACTTTGTCTCCAAAAGAGATAAGACCAGTGACTACTTGAACATTAACCTCTCAGGTAATTTCATAATGAACGAGAATTCAAACGAAGCTATTAGTTCACAACTAGATTTAGATAAGTGGAATATTGTGTATGCTGCTGTTGCCATTAGCGCAGTACTTACCATTGTTCCCTTGGCAATATATGGAGTTGAAAAACCAGGAATTATTAATTGGCTAGATGCAACTGGACGTGCTGGTATGATTACTTTTACTGCTGCATTTATTGCCTCACCATTAAACAAAACTTTTCCTAGTTCTTTTAGTCGATGGCTACTCAAAAATCGTCGTTTTCTAGGAATTGGTTTCGGATTTCAACATCTAATCTTTCATCTACCAGCAGTTATCTGGTTTTTGATAATTGCCAAAGTTCCTATTGATGCAGTGATTACTGGAGGACTTGGCTTCGTCTTTGTAATTCCGATGCTGATTACTTCTTTCAAAACACCCGCAAAATGGATCGGATCTCGCAATTGGAAAATCCTGCATACAACGGGTATGTTTTACTTAATGTATGTTTTCGTCATTAGTTTCTATCCTGGAATATCGGGTAATCCATCACTCAATCAGGCTTATTTAACTAACTACGCCTTGTTTGAATTAACTTTACTTATGGCGGTCTTTTTAAGAATCATAGTGTTTGTTGGTCAGATGAAGCACTTTATAAGTAGCAAGTAGAGTTTTAAGCAATAGCTGCATACGATACCATGCAAAGACTGAACTAAGATTTTGATACCAGGTTAGTCACTGTTAAAAAGTGGTGTTGCTGAACTAGAAAATCTGACTAATTTTTTAAAAGTAAATTAATTTTCTACAACTATTAAACTGAGAACATACATAGTACTGTCGATCTATTACTTGAACGACAGCACTTTTGTTGAAGATCGATTAAAGTTAATACAATCACTAGCTATCGATCTAGTAAATTTCGATTAGAGAATAAAAGAGCGATCGCTTTAAAATACCTAAGAAGAGTGAAAACAGCAGATAAGTTATTAAGTTTTAAAGAATATCTTACCTATAACGATGGCACAGACAGTCGTTATGAGCTGGTTTTAGGCAAATTAGAAATAATGAATCCACCTACAGTAAGGCATTTTCTAATTGCTAAATTTCTAGAGCAAGTTTTCGATCGCCAAATCAGTCGTCAAAATTTAGATTTGCTGTGTTTTCGAGAAGCTGGAATTAGAACAGGCTGGCAGAAATCGCGACTTCCAGACTTATTTATCATCGATCGCAGTTACGCTCTAGAATTACTAGATAGTTCTGCTGTTTTTCAAACCACACCCTACTTAATTGTTGAAATCGTCAGCCCTGAATCTAAAAATAGAGACTATAGGTACAAGCGTTCTGAGTATGCTGCTTTAGAAGTACCCGAATATTGGATTGTTGACCCGCAAGAAGATAAAGTTACAGTTTTAGTGTTAAACGAAGGTTTATACGAAGAAAACATATTTACTGCATCAAAAGCGATCGCTTCTCCCACATTCAAACAGCTCGAATTAACAGCAGAAGCAATTTTATCTGTTAAGTAAATTTCTTCTCAAATACTAGCAAGCTTAAACATAAAATTTTTACATGGCTATAAATTCAGTTTTTGTTAACCTGAATCGCTCTAGATCGTGTTCCTTTCCTTTCCAAAAACCACGCTTTTTCAATATTCCCTGACTTTGAAAACCTAATTTTTCTAAAAGCCTTTTGGAAGCTACATTCTCTAGCATGACTTCTGCAATAACAAATTGAATTTCTCTGCTGCTAAATCCATATTGCAAAATGGCACTTAAAGCTTCACTCATAATGCCTTGTCTCCACAACTCACTCTTGAGTTCATAACCAACCTCAGCAGTATTTGCTTCACTATGCCAGGTAAATCCGCACGAACCGATCGAATAGTTATTTTGTTTATGAGCAATTGCCCAACGTATTCCACGCCCACTTTCAAAACCTTTTGCCCGTCGTTCAATTACCTTGTTAGCTTCATCGAAATGAGCGAACGTATCAAGATCGTGAAACTGAGTCACTTTTAGATCGGAAAATAAGGCAAACATAGCCTCGACATCTTCTTGGGTTGCCTGCCGAAGCCAAAGCCGTTTGGTTTCTAGGCAGGGAAAAGAAGTTAATGAAAAATCTTGGCTCATCAGAAAATCTTTACATCTTAGTAGGGTGGGCAGAATATCTAAACGAAGCATAAATATCCGAGAAAAATATATATGCCTACCAAATCTAATATTAATCATCAATTACTGCATCGCGATCTAATAACAATAGGTTACGCAAGCTACCAGTATCTAAATCTGTTAGCCATTGTTCCCCTGCATTAACGGTTTGTTCTGCCAGTTCTTTTTTACTCTCAATGATGTCGTTAATCCTTTCTTCCAATGTACCCGTACAGACAAACTTGTGTACCTGAACGTTACGCTTTTGTCCGATGCGGAATGCCCGATCCGTTGCCTGATTCTCTACCGCAGGATTCCACCAGCGATCGACGTGGAAAACGTGATTGGCTCTAGTTAAATTGAGTCCCGTTCCTCCAGCTTTTAAGGATAGAATAAATATCTTGGGCCCATTAGGTTCATTCTGGAAACGGTCTACCATTTCTTGTCTGGCTTCACGAGGGGTTGCACCGTATAAGAAGATGACTTCTTCTTTTAACTTGGCTTCTAGATAAGGCTTGAGTATTTTGCCCCACTCGGAAAATTGGGTGAAGATCAAAGAGCGATCGCCCTCATCAACGATCTCTTCTAACATCTCTGACAAACGCATCAATTTACCAGAGCGATCGCCAAAGTTATCCGTAATTATCTCAGATTTTTTAGGTTTATCATCTTCAATTAGTTCTGGATGGTTGCAAAGCTGTTTGAGTCGCAGCAGCAGAGTTAAAATCAAGCCACGGCGTTTAATACCTTCAGAATCTTCGATCTCTTCTAAAGAGTTATCTACAAGCTGCTGATATAGTTCCGCCTGTTCTGCCGAAAGTCCGCAGAACACGTTCATTTCCTGTTTATCGGGTAAATCTTGAATAATATTTTTATCAGTTTTTAAACGACGCAGAATAAACGGCTGAGTCAGAGAACGTAAAATATTTAAAGATTCGCGATCGCCATATTTTTCAATCGGTGCTGCAAATCGCTTCTGGAAAAAGTTACGATTACCCAAGAAGCCAGGATTGAGAAAGTCTAAAATCGACCATAGTTCGGTAAGGCGGTTTTCTACAGGAGTACCCGTCAAGGCAATACGAAAACCTGCGGGAATTTCTCTTACTGCTTGAGACTGTTTAGCTGTGGGGTTTTTAATATTTTGCGCTTCGTCTAATACTATTCCCTGCCATTCAATACGCGACAGGGTTTTTAGATCGCGCTGTACCAAAGAATAGCTGGTAATCACTAGCTGCTTGTCTTCAGCCTGTTTGACAAAAGATTTACCCCGATCGCGCTGGCTGCCATGATGAATAAGAGTATTTAATTTAGGTGCAAATTTCTTAACCTCTCTTTCCCAGTTATTAATAACCGAAGTAGGACAAACTAGTAAGGTAGGCTTGGTTAACAAATCTTGCTGTTTGAGATTAAGCAAAAACCCAATTAGCTGGATAGTTTTACCCAAACCCATGTCGTCCGCCAGACAAGCACCCAAGCCCCAGGTTTCCAGGAAAGATAGCCAGCCGACACCTTTTGCCTGATAGGGACGTAATTCGCCCTTAAAACCTTCAATTTTGTTAACTGGTTCGACAGATTTGTCATCCGACAGGTTATCTAGTAAACCTGCTAATACTCCTGTAGGTTCAAACTTGACCACGGGTAATTTTGCCAGGGTTTTAGTATCTCCCGTCGATAAACGCAAGGCATCTTCTACTGACAGATCTAGCTGGTCATTTGACTTATCTAATACCGCTTGTGCCGCCTTTACATCCGAAGGTTGTAATGCAATCCACTGTCCGTCTATTTCTACTATGGGAGACTTTTGCGCCAGCAGCTTTTTAAAATCTCGTTTGGAAACCGTGCGGTCGCCTACCGCAATTTCTAGCTTGTATTTGAGCATACTTTGTAGACTCAAGCGTTCGCCTTTCTTCTGAGGTACGCTAGCGGTCATTTTGATGCCTAATCTTTGTTCGCTATTATCATTACTCAAGCCAGGAGGCATAATTACCCCCAAACCATTGTCTCGTAGCTGCCAGGCGATCGCGCGAATAAATTCGTATACTTGAATCGGGTTTAGCAGACATCTAACTGGTTGACCGCGATTCAAGCTTCCTCGAATTGGATCGTAAATGCGTGTTGCTAATCCCAAGCCTTTTAACAGCGTTTCTTGAGGATTCTCAATAGTGCGATCGCCTATTTTAAGAAATTCAGCACTGCATCGCCATACCGTTGCTGCATCCACCACAAAGTCAGGATTATCTAATGCTTGCAAATAATAATTTAGTGACCAGTCATTTTGTTCGCCGTTTTCTGCCACTTCCACAGGTGGAGTCAAAACAAAACAGACTTGATAGCGATTTAAAGTTAAATTACGGTAGCGATTGACTATGTATTCTTCGATCGGCAACGTCCAGTTGTACAGCGCATTGACCAAACGATTGGCATTTTGCGGTTGGGCTTCGAGTATGGGAGATGAACCGAGCGATCGCAACCAGGGTTCGACGCTGAGATCTTTATTAAAGTTATATTCTTCGGCATCGATCCAACCGCGCAATCTGGCATCTAGCATCATTAAAAGCGATCGCAGAATTAATTCTTCATCGGTAGTATCTGCCTCTGATTGTTCGGCATCTAAATAAGCCAAGCAAGCTTCTGGTATCGCCTGAGTAAATTTTGCCAACCTGACGCGATCGACTTCACTGTCAATTAAAGGCTGCCAAACGCTTTTATACTTCGTCTGACGCGACTTTTGTACGTCTATGCCTGGTAGAAACTTTTGTCTGACAATTAAATCTAATGCCCAACGGTATATGTGCGACCAAAAGCGGATATCTCCTGCTAAATAATCGGTATTCGACTGTAGCGATACTAAAGATAATATCTGCAATAAATCGATCGCTTCATTAGGATCGAGGCGAAAACCCTTCACCTCCCAAAGGTAGAGGTCTAATTTCGCTTCACCTTCAACTATGTTGCCTGCAAAAACTGGCTGTACTTTTTTGCTATCTTCCGTACCTTCAATGATAGTTGGCATTCCTACTAGTTGATTTTGCCACTTACTCTCATCTAAAATGCTGGTAACATTTAGCTCATGGCTTTGGAACAAATCTAATAATTCTGGACGCGACAAATTGAAGGGATGAATAAAATCCCCTGACTTATTTAGCGAAAACCCTTCATTGACCAATGAACGCCAAGCTTGTCCCCATATAAAAAAATAGTCTCGACCCGAATTAACGATCCAACTGCCGTGAATAATTGACATAATTGTTTTAATTGAAAATTAGTAATCTTATGGTCACGGGTTCACCGCCTTCTGTGGTCAGAAGTAAGTAGATTCCTGCCCTAGATTAAAAACGCCAAGTAGTTCCTTCTCCAATTCATAGATAAACGATCCATTGGAGAAGGAACTTAGTAATAACGATTAGTTTAGCAAGTTTTTTTCATTTATTGACTATCGCTTGTCATTTTGAAACGCTTTATCTTCTCCACCCAGAGACTTAACAATTAATTTTGTCTTAGCTATTGATATTTTAACGTAAGCCTTGTCAGTCGCGTTTTAAGACATAATAATATTCTTTCTCAAAAGCCTATGAAGTTTAAAAGGTGGCGTTGTAGGGGGACGGGATGATGTTTCATTACAAGAAATGAATTTCTCGAATCGCCAATTCACTAATTAATATTTTGTACTACAAAAACTTCATGGCAAACTACATTATTTAAAAAAATATATATAAAAGATGAGCATTGTATAAAAGATTTATTTATTAGCTGAATATATATTAAATTATTTACATCTATAAATTATTCATCGACCGATCTAATATAAATGAGCGAATACACTAAAACTATATTGAAAGATGGTATTGAGTATAGCCATCAGCTATTGCTCGACTACCTCAACCAGCCTGAAGCCAAAAGAGATTTATCAGTAGCCTTTGGAGACACTTTCGACTCTGAGGCTGGTATATCTCTTTTGCGATCGCTCTTGGAAGATTCCAAGATACCTCAAATCGAAATTCGTTCAGCCGTCGAGATCGATAACGCTAAGGCTGCTTATAGCTTCGACACAAATACTATTTATTTTTCCGAAGAATTTATTCTGAATAACGCTAACGAGCCAGCTAAAATTGCTGGAGTATATCTAGAAGAGGTCGGACATTATCTAGATTCTGAGGCGAATATTACCGATGCGCCTGGAGATGAAGGAGCTATTTTTTCCTCTTTGGTAAGGGGAGAAGAGTTAAGCCCAGAAGAATTGACAACCCTGCAAGCCGAAGACGATACCGCTACCGTTAACCTGGATGGAACAGAAATTGCAGTAGAACAGGCAAACGCAATTATATATGTCAATCTGAATGCTACAGGAGAGAATGATGGTTCTTCCTGGGCAAATGCCTACACCGATTTACAAGATGCGATCGCAGCATCAGAAGCAACAGACCAAATTTGGACGGCTGCGGGAACTTATCAACCGACTGCGGGAACAAGGCGCGAACTTAGCTTTGTCTTACCAGACGGGGTACAGATCTACGGTGGTTTTGCAGGAAATGAAACTACCCTCGAACAGAGAGATGTTGAAGCCAACGTTACAGAGTTAAGTGGAGACATTGGTACTTTAGATGATAATACCGACAATAGCTATGTCGTAGTCGATGTTAGCCAGACTTCAGAGGCTTCTAGACTAGACGGCTTTTTAATTACCAATGCTAACAATGACGAAACATCTAATAGCTTTGGTGGTGGTATTTTGAGTCGTAGTGGCAGCTCTGCTACTCTAGCTAATTTAACTATTACTGACAATATTTCGGCTAATGGTGCTGGTATTACTGCTAATAACAGCCAACTGCAAATATCGGATGTTGTCTTATCAAACAATTCGGTAACTAGAGATGGTGGCGGACTATACAGCAGAAATAGTAACTCGACTCTGAGCAATGTTACCTTCATTGGCAATAGCGCGGGTCAGGAAGGGGGAGCTGTTTACAATAACGAAAGCAACGATGTCTTTACTAATACACAATTTAGAAGCAACAATGCTGAGTTAGGTGGTGCAATCTTTAATAGCTCTGGTAGCAATCCTAATCTAACCAATGTCGATTTCGTTTCCAACACAGCAACAAATGATGGCGGTGCAATTAATAATGACGGAGGCAGTCCCGTTATTATCGATGCGGTGTTCACAGACAACATTGCTAATTCATCTGGAGGCGCATTATTTAGTAGTGGAAACCATACAGTAGCTAATAGCTTGTTTACAGGTA
Organism: Waterburya sp.; assembly: GCA_965214815.1. Lineage (GTDB taxonomy): Bacteria > Cyanobacteriota > Cyanobacteriia > Cyanobacteriales > Xenococcaceae > Waterburya. The sequence continues at coordinate 2,251,416 of CBDCCL010000002.1, read as the reverse complement.
ATGTTGGCTTTTCTGGCGGGGGAATTTTTAGTTTAGATAATAGCTCGACCGTAGTTAACAGTACCTTTAGCGATAATACTGGTCGTGATGGTAGCGCGATCGCTTTTTCTGGAGATGAAGACGATACACCTACACTCACTAATAGCATTATTTATGACAACCGTACTTTTGCCAGTGAGAATCAAATTGTAGCGGGCGAAACAGGATTGAGCGTGAGTAACAGCCTTGTCGAAGGTGGTTTTGAAGGAGAAGGAAATCTCGACGTGAATCCTCAGTTTGTCGCACCCGACAGCTTTGATTATCGTTTGAGTCAAGGTTCTCCCGCGATTAATGCAGGAAATAACCAGGCAACTGTTTTATCGGAGGAAGATGCAGATACTACTGTAGAACTCAGTGAAGACCTAGCTGGAAATAGTCGAATTGCTGGAAATGCGGTAGATTTAGGAGCTTACGAAGGAGCAGCACGAGAGCCAGTTCCTACCCGACCTGCTATTGCTTCATCGAATAATATAGTCTACGTCAATCTCAATGCTACAGGAGAAAATAACGGTAGTTCTTGGGCAAATGCCTACACCGATTTACAAGCTGCGCTCTCAAATGCGCCTTCTGGTAGTCAAATTTGGGTTGCAGCAGGTACTTACATTCCTACACCCGAAATCCCCGAAGATCCCCGAAGAGCTAGCTTTGTTCTACGAGATGAGATTCAGCTTTACGGTGGATTTGCAGGATCTGAAGCTAGTCTTGGTGAAAGAGATGTAACCGCCAACCCTACCATCTTGAGTGGCGATATCGGTACGGCGGGCGACAACAGCGATAATGCGGTTCGTGTTGTTACTATGCTCGATACCTCTAGTAGCTCAGTACTCGATGGTTTTACCGTCTCAGATGGTAACGCAAACGTCCCCGATATCGGTATGGACGGCGGAGGAATTTTGAGCGATCGCTCGCAAGCAATTTTACGCAATCTGATCGTAACTAACAACACTGCTGCTGGACTTGGTGGGGGTATGTACGCTCAAGACAGCCTCAACCAATTAACTAACGTCGATTTTGTTAGCAATACCGCTAGTTCTGGTGGAGCGGTTTACAACAATACTAGTGGTTCAATTTTTACCGACACTACTTTTGAAAGTAATAGTTCCGAAAACAGTGGTGGTGCAATTCTCAACGAAGCTAGCAATATCATTATCGACGAAGCTACCTTTACTGGTAATGTAGCGGGGGCTGCTGGTGGTGCTGTTTTCAATGCTGACTTAAGCAATTCAGTTATTAATGATGTTGTTTTTGAAGGTAACAGTGCTGGTGACAACGGTGGCGCGTTTTTTAACTTTGAGAGTAGTCCAGTTTTAACCAACGTCGAGTTTCTCTCTAACACTGCCACCGCAACTGGAGGCGCGATTTATAATCTTGGTGAAGGGACAGAAACTATCGGAACGGCGATCGCCAACGGAGTTTTTGATGGTAATACTGCCGAGTTTGGTGGGGCAATTTACACTAGCTTTAGCAATAATCGAGGAATCAACCTTACCTTTACTAACAATACCGCTAGCCTTAATGGTAGTGCCATTTATACTGCGGGAGATGAAGATACTATTTCTGGCTACACTAACGCTATTGTTTGGAACAACACTCAAAGCGAAGATATCCAACAGATTTTCAACGACGGTACAGAAGCTATTATTAGCCGAAGTCTTGTTGAAGGTGGTTACGAACCAGGCGCGAATATTATTGATGTCGATCCTTTATTTGTCGATGGCGAAGCTGGCGATCTCAGACTATCAGCTTCTTCTCCCGCAATTAATGTCGGAATTGAAACACCAGTATTTTTAGAAACCGATCTTGCTGGCTTCGATCGCGTTGTTGGTGAAGCGGTAGACTTAGGTGCATACGAATATTTCAATCCTGCGGAGGTAGCACCAACCGTATTTCGTTTCTTCAGACCCGATATCGGAGTGCATTTTTACACTTCTGATGTAGTCGAAAGAGACAGTGTTCTCGAAAATTTACCTGGGTTCGAGTTTGAAGGTTCTTCGTTTATTGCAGCACCAACACCAGAAGAAGGAGAAGACCCTCTAACTGGTGTCGAACCAGTGTATCGTTTTCTCAACAATAATACTGGTGTTCATGTCTACACCACCTCGGAAATAGAAAGAGAAGCTATTTTAGAGTTACCCAACTATACCTCCGAAGGTATTGCTTACTATGGTTACGAAACCGAACAGCTAGGAACGACTCCTCTGTATCGTTTTTATAATCCAGTAGTTGACGCTCATTTTTATACTCCTACAGCGGGCGAAAGAGACTTTGTAAGCGAAAATCTGCCCGATTATCAACCAGAAGGACAAAATGGAATTGCTTATTACGTTCTGCCATTAGGTGATACAGCCGTAGCGGATATCTAAACTAAACGTAAAACTTAAAAAGTATAAGGTATGAGGTTTAAAAGACATTGTTGCTTTTCCTCTACCTTTTTTTATGAGTATAAATCTGGAAAAGAGCGATCGCCTTCGATCGATAAATTGTAATATATAATAATATATACACTACAGTTTTAAATATTTGGCAATTAATGATTGACAGTTTCGACTTAGATAATTTGCCTGCCGTAGAACTTTCAGCAAAAGATAGACTACCAGCCACAGCAGGTATTTATTTCGCAGTTGATAATAGCGATCGACTATTGTATATTGGCAAAGCGCAAAATATTAATAAAAGATGGGTAAATCATCATCGATACCATCAGCTTGAGAAAATAAACAAAAAAAATACAATTTTTTTGAAATGGTACGAATGTGAAAATGATGAAAATATTCTCATTCAGTTAGAAAAGTATTTTATTCAAACTTATCATCCAGAACTCAATCAAACAAAAGTTACATCAAAAAAAGTTATTCCTGCTGAAATAGCTTTAAGAAAAACTTTAGCTAAAATATCGAAATACGTGGCTATTTATGGCTACGAAGAGAACAGCGAAATTTTTGGTTTACCTACAGTAATTTTAAAATACGACATCCTTAATCGTAATCCTGCCAGAATTCTCAGAAACATATTTGATGGGGATAATAGAAGAGGTAGCTTGAGATGGAGTAAAATATTGGGATTAGAAAAAGCTGATTATTTAGCGGAAAGAATTGACGCTGCTCCAAAGTGGTTCAAAACACATAAAGTTGCTGCTAGAATACCAGGAGATAGTTACAGATCGATGTCTGCTCCAATTAGCGCAGCAAATCATACAGAATTAGAACAAAGACTCGAACAAGTTAGACAACTTAGTCCTCTACATCAGAAAATTAAATTTAAAAGACAGTAGTTATAGATGTATAGTGAGATCGCCTAAATAACGATAGCGAAACATAAGTTATCTTTTGCTATACAGTTTGGGGATTGTAAGGAGAATAATCTAGAAACTCGCAATCGAACGTAACAGGCAGATCTGTTTCAAACCATTGCTCGATTTTAAAGTCCCAATAGCGTTTAGTTCCACTCTTGTGTTCGTCTTCTAAATTCCACAGAATATTTGCTTTGCCAATAAGCTGTAAAGTACGACTGCGATCGAAATCTATAAAAACCAAACCAGCATGAGGGTTTATGATTAAATTACCCAAAGTATTAAACATCCCATTACCAATGTAGTCCCGAATACGAAGTGTTTGGCGGTTAAGAACTCGAATAAAGCCTGGATTTCCGCCACGATGGGAAATATCTACACCACGACTAGTATGAAAACTGGCAACAAAAAATGTATCCGCAGATCTGATTAATTCTTCTTGTTTGGCAGTTAAAATTTGTCCAGATTGCGATCTAAGAGTTAGATCCCCCCCTGCCCCCCTTATAAAGGGGGTTAGATCCCCCCCTGCCCCCCTTATAAAGGTTAGATCCCCCCCTGCCCCCCTTATAAAGGGGGGTTGTTTAGGGTTTGCATCTATATTAAGGGAAAGATGCCGACGCTGGATATATTTAGGGCAGTTGGGGTATGATTCTGTAACCTGTAGCTGTAGTTTGTCAGGGGCTATAAGATCGATAAGCCTAACGGGCAGGGCTATGCGCCCAGAGCGTCGCTTGACGCGACTGCCTCCTTCGGAGGCTGCGCTTCGCAACGCACCATTAATCCTTAGCCTTCGTCGAGTGGCAAGTTCAATGACTAACATCCCGATTCTGTTTTCGCGATCGATATTTCGCCAAAGGCAATCGCTCTTATCTATAAAAGCTCGTTTGAGATCGAATTCTACTGTCTGCGGATCTACTACTTTAATAAATCCTGGATGTCCCAACAGTATAGATGCCCATACATTCTGTCGATGGTCTACCGAGCCGAGAATCACCATTGATTGTTGCTCGATAAACTTAAATGCACCTTCGATAATTGAATCGGCAATTATTCTGCCATTTTGTTCTCCTTTAGCCGTTTCGCCAGCGCGTTGCTGTACTAATAATTCACCTTCGTGGAACGGATTTTGTAGACGCATTAGGGTATCACCTCCAAATTGCAATATTGCGGGTAGCAGTTATAACCTTCTACTTACCCGCTCGAATATATTAAAAAGTCAATACTGTATAGCCATCTTGAGTTAGCTGACGCAGGCTAGGTAGTCCAGTGGTTTTAGGAACTGCGTTATCTTTAATCAATTCATAACCCGATCTAACCACATCTTCTGTCGCGCCAAACACATCAGCACAACCGCAAGAAACCCCTGCAACGGTGTCTTTTACCGCCTCAAACAAATCGTGGGCGGGATGATCGGTTTTGGTCAACTCACTAATCCAACGAGTACCTGCTCCTTGAAACAACACCGTAACTTCTTTGCCATCGTGTTTAAAATCGTATGCAGAAGCAAGGGCGTTAAATACTCTTCCTAAAGCTTCTTCTGTATTGGACTTGGGATCTGATAAAACTATAATTGCAGCTTTCATTTTTTGTCTATTTAAATGTTTTAATTTTGTTCACTGTTCACTGTTCACTGTTCACTGTTCACTGTTAAAGTGGCTTGAGTACAATCGTTCCCAAAGCTTCGCCTGCTGCCAAACGAGCATGAGCTTCACCCGCACGTTCTAAAGAATATATTTTGTCGAGTGTCGGTTTAATTGTTCCCGCTTTAACCTGTTCTAAACCCCAGAGTAAATCATTGAGATCGCCCATTAACGTACCTCGAATCTGCTGTTGGGTAAAAAAGAAGGGAAAAATTTCTATAGTTGTTTCCATTCCTGCAACTATTCCCATTGAAACTAAAATACCCACTGGTTTTAAAGCTTTAAGAGAATTAGATAAGAAACTACCACCAAGATTGTCGATGATTACGTCAGCACCCTGTCCCTCTGTCCAGTCTCTGACAACTTCTACAAAGTCTTCTGACTCGGTTTTAATTATCAGATCTGCACCCAGACTTTTGACAAATTCTGCTTTGGCTGGAGTTCTAATAGTCGCTGCAACCTCAGCACCGAGAGCTTTGGCTATTTGTATACTAATCGAACCCGTCCCCGAAGCTGCGCCGTGAATCACAACGCGATCGCCTTTTTTTACCTCGCCAATAACTTTTACCGCTCTAACACAGGTAACTAAAGGCATAGGTAAAGTCGCCACTTCTTCATCTGTTAGATTCGTATCATCTTTAACCAGCCACTGTTCGGGAATAATCATGTATTGAGCATAAGTACCCCATTGAGCCACCCCGCGAATTAAATAACTAGGTGCTGCGCTCATCGGCTGGAAGTCTCTATCTCCAACATCTATCGGATATCCAGGCATCGCGATAACACGCTCTCCTACCTGAAAACGGTTCGATCGCGCTCCATTTTTATCTACTATACCCACAGCATCAGAGCCTAATATATGCGGGAAATTGACTTGGGGATTGACTTCACCCAAACGTAGATAATGATCTAGACGGTTTAAACCAGTTGCCAGTATTTTTATCCTAACCTCTCCTGTTGCTGGTTCGGGTGTAGGTACATCTGTGTAATTAAAGACATTTGAATCGCCAAATTTGTCGATAACAGTAGCTTTCATTTGTTTATCTCTTGCTATACAATACAATTTATTTCACCTACTAGTAGGTAGTTAAACGGACAAAAAAAGAATTAATCTTGGAGCAGTTTTACTAGCTGCTCGATCACACTACCAAACTTTTCCGCTCCGCCATCAGCACGAGCAACCAGCATTGCCCCTTCTAACAGGGAAAAGATTAAGGTTGCCGTATCTAAAGAATCTCCTGTAAATTGAAAATCTTTACTCTGCCTTCCTTCATCGAGAATTAAAGCTATCTGGGCTATATTCTGCTGATAAAAATTACGAACGCGATCGCATAACGGATGATTCAGAGTTGCTAATTCTGCACCCACCATAGCGTAAAGACATACCTTATCCTGCTGTCCACTACAAATAGTGGCTTCGTACAGACCAAAGTAGCGACGGAGCTTGGTTTCAGGAGATTCATCCGAAGCAACGATCCCGTCCAAAACCCGAAGAGTGCGATCGTTATATCTATCTAGCAAAGCTGCTAACAAATCGTCCTTTTTAGGAAAATGAGTATGAATGCTTGCCTTGCGAATTCCTACAACTTCACTAATGTCCTTATAGCTCATGCCATTCACGCCAAGACGTTGAATTAAATCTTGAGCCACATCTAAAATTCGTGTTTTGGTATCTACTGACTTCATATATATACTACCTATAGATAGGTAGTTTGTCAAACAACTTTTGAGAACTATTAAAAAGATTATCTAAATATAGCAATCCTAATCAGTCCGGTGAAAAATTCTCTCTTCTTTCTTACTCCGTGTCCTCTGTGCCTCCGTGGTTTATTAAAAAAACGATCTAATACAATGGTTTCAAACAATTTAATCTTCATCATAATCGCCACCCGAACCGTATTTCCAAGCCTCTAACCAACGATGATAATAGTATTGCCCAGTCGCGGGTAAGTTTTTAGCTACGGGTTGCGTCAATTTTCCCGCACGATATAAACCGCTGTACAGAGCCAGATTAAAATAATGAACGAGCCAGTTAACTAAAGAGTTAATACCGATCTGAGGTAGTAGAGGTAACACCAGCTTGGGATTTACCTGGGGTAACGTTTTAGCTAAGGGAGCAAACTGAATTACATCCTGTAAAAATGGTTTGAGTACATCATCACCCAAACGATCCATCGCACTAAAAACACCGCTCATCAAATTATTAATCTGTTCGGGGTTTACTTCTTTATCTACCTCTACGCTCATAGTCTGTTGAAACAGCCAGGTAACAGAAATATTAGGCTGATATGGTTGCAGTAGAGTTAAATCTTTGCTGCTTAATTGGTCTACGGTCAAAGCTTCGTTGATGCCGTTAGTCAGACGTTTTAAATGCCGTACCATCGCCCCAAAGCCACCAAAGCTAACGGGAGACTGTCCACCTGCGCTGTCGCCTACGGGTAAGATGCGATCGCTTTTTATTTTTATCGGACTATCTTTATAAGCAGGGAAAAAACCAAACAGAAAACGCTTAAATTCTAGCTGTTGCAGTTCGATATTCTGATATTCAGGCAATAGCCTGAGATATTCTTCCATAAAGTATTCCAAACTGGGTCTTTGGGGGTTTGCGTCCAAATAGCTAAACATATAGGTGGTGCGCCCGTCTCTTGCGGGAAAAGCCTCCCAGAAATACTGACAATTATTAATAATAGGCGTAAAAGAATAAATCAAATCTCCCGTATCGTTACTGGGAAAACCCTCGGCGCAACTACCAACTACCACACAAACCGCTTCGGGCTTTGTACCTTTTCTTGCCTGCTTAATAATCGGCGAAAAATGACCCATAGCGTCTATTAAGAGGCGAGTTTTAAGGCTTTGCTCCCCTGTTTCGACTACTACCCCATCTGGATGCACCGTAGCCGATTTAAACGACGTATTTTCAAATAGTTTGCCACCTGCTTGTAAAAAGTTTTGCTTCAACTGTTCCAATAAATAGACAGGATCGACCCCAATATTTAAGACATCTTCTACCCAAACTTCTTGCTTATCCTTAAACCCAACTCTAGCAGGATTATATTCAGTAGCGATCGCAGTTTCTAATTCTTCTTGAGTCAACAAGTTCAATTCAGTAAATGTTTCTAACTCATTGCGCGAGATATTCCACTCTTGTTCTCTACCTTTTAAAACACCTCTTTCAATTAAGCCAACTCGCCAACCGAGTTGCTGTAGTGCTGCACCCAGTAAGATTCCTAATGTTCCACCGCAGATAATTACATCAAACTCGCACTGACCAATAGTTGCCGAACTATTAGTAACGACTTCTGGCACATCTATTTTACCCGAACGTAAAGCAGACCAAAAGCGATCGGCTCGGTGTAATCTTTCTAAAATATTATCGGGCTGTTGACTAAGTATTTCTTCAGTTAAACTCATTTTAAATAAGGAGGCGAGCGCGTTACTGCTTTCATCTTAGAAAAGTTTTCCCAAACTAACCACGAACAACTGCGATCGCTTTACTAGTTTACTTTTGAAGGACTAAAATTACGCAGTCGTAAAGCATTGCTCACTACTGAAACCGAACTAAACGCCATTGCTGCACCCGCGATAATTGGATTGAGCAACCAGCCGAAGAAAGGAAATAAAATACCTGCTGCAATGGGAATACCAAGGACGTTGTAGACAAAAGCAAAGAAAAGATTCTGACGGATATTGTTAATCGTGGCATTACTCAACTGTATCGCAGTAATAATACCCTGTAGCTCTCCCGAAATTAGGACAATATCACCTGCTGCGATCGCTATATCCGTTCCCGTACCAATGGCAATACCAACATCGGCAGTCTTCAGCGCGGGGGCATCATTAATACCGTCTCCTACCATTGCAACTATCTTTCCTTCCTGCTGTAGTTCCTTGATTTTCGCTGCTTTTCGATCGGGACGAACTTCGGCTTCTACTCTAACGATACTGACCTGGCGGGCGATCGCTTCTGCTGTTTTTTGATTATCTCCCGTCAACATGACCACTTCCATACCCAGCTTACGTAATGCTCTAACGGCTGCATTACTCGAAGGCTTAACGGCATCGGCAATCCCCATGATGCCCTTTAATTCGCCGTCTACAGCAATAAACACTACGGTTTTGGCTTCAGCTTCCCAAGTATCTTTGTATTTCTGTAAAGCATCAGTTTTAATGCCCAACTCCGACATCCAGCGTTGAGCGCCGATTTGTACTAAATGACCTGAAACCGTACCCCGTACACCGCCCCCTGCAACTGCTTCAAAGTCCGTCGCTTCTGCCGGTGCAATCTGCTGCGATCGAGCATATTTAACTATTGCTTCTGCTAGAGGATGTTCGGAATTACGCTCTACTGCTGCAACTAAACGTAATAAGTTTAATTCGTCGCGACTGCTAATACCTCGAATTTGGTAATTAGTAACCGTAGGCTTTCCTTGGGTAATCGTGCCAGTTTTATCGAGAACGATGGTTTGTAGCTTGTAAGCGAGTTCTAGACTCTCTGCACCTTTAATCAGAATACCGTTTTGGGCCCCCTTACCCGTACCTACCATAATAGAAGTGGGGGTAGCTAAACCTAAAGCACAGGGACAGGCAATAATTAACACTCCGACAGTGGTAACTAAAGCAAGGGAAATATTACCCGTCAAGGTAAACCACAGTATAAAAGTAGCAATGGCGATTGCAATTACTACAGGAACAAACCAAGCTGTAACCCTATCTGCTAATCTTTGGATCGGTGCTTTTGAACCTTGGGCATCTTGAACCAGTTTGACTATCTGCGCCAACACCGTATCTGTACCAACTCTGGTAGCCCTAAATTTAAAACTGCCTGTTTTATTGATAGTCGCCCCAATCACTTCATCCCCAGGCTGCTTTTTTACGGGGACACTTTCCCCCGTCACCATTGCTTCATCGATAGTGGAGTTACCGCTAATAATTTCACCATCTACGGGTATTTTTTCTCCAGGACGTACTAAGATAATGTCGTCAATCTGTACTAAAGCGATCGCTACATCTATTTCTCTTCCGTCGCGAATCACCCTAGCATCTTTTGCCTGTAAACCTATTAGTTGCCGAATAGCTTCTGAAGTTTGTCCCTTAGCGCGATGTTCAAACCACCTTCCTAAAAGAATCAACGAGATTACTACCGCTGCTGTTTCGTAGTAAACTTCTGGCATTAAACCGCGATCGATAAAGAAGTCGGGAAAGACAGTAGCAAATACAGAATAAAAGAATGCTGCACTCGTACCTAATGCAATTAAAGTATCCATTGTCGCAGTAGAGCGTTTGAAAGCTTTCCACGCCCCAATATAAAACCTATAGCCACACCAAAACTGTACTGGTGCGGTTAAAACTAACTGCAACCAGGAATTATGCAACCATGCAGGAATCAAAGGTAAATCTAACCCCGTCATCATCGGCAACGAACCAAAGATGAGAATTAAGCTGATAATGCTACCAACAATTATTTTACGAATCAAATCCCGTGATTGTATACGGGCTATTTCTAGATCATTCCCCGCAACCATCATTTCTTGAGAATAAGATGAGTATCCCGCCTCTTCTATAGCCTGTTGAATATCAAAGATGCTGGTACGGCGAGGGTTATAGGCGATCGCAGCTTTTTCTGTACCAAAGTTAACGTTACACTCTATTACTCCTGGTACATTACGAATTATCTTTTCTATGCTTGTAGCGCAGGAAGCACAACTCATTCCCTTAAGTTTGAGATTAATTTCTGTATTAGTTGTCGTGTTCATGATTGACGGTAGAGGCGATCGCATATAAATGTTAGTTTTTCAATCAGCTTAAACTCTTTAGTGGGCTATAGAGTCAAGTTATTTAAATCTGAAATACAATCTAGCGATCGCAGCTATTTAAATATTAAATCAACTAAATTTTCCCTCACACTCTGTATTAGATTGGCGGAGATTTTCAGAAATATCACAAATAAACAACTATTAAATCGGAAAGAATGTTTACCAACTAATATACATATACATAACTTATAAAAATAGGTCGTAATGAAAGAACCACAAAAAAATACTTTAAATATCGATGCAGGAACAATAGTTTTAATTGTCTCTGCTTTAATTTTGTTGCCCTTACTGCTAACAGGTTTTATTTCTCATTAGAATTACTTACCACGAAAGCTTAGTCACTGTTATTAGCATTTATCATTTATCAGGCTGCTCAATGTTCAATGTAGTAACTTCTTGGAAAATTTTGGTTAAGTATTGGGATGCTTTTGCATGGTCGGTTGGGTTTGCTATGTATGCTTTTGATACTTCAATGAACTGGATATGTGAATTTAATCACGAAGACACGATCGCTTATTCAGCATTTAATTAACCGCGCCTAAAGTACATATTGCTCTAACGTTCCTTTATCCTCGTTCCTCGTTCCTCATTTCCTTTGATAATACGACTTCGGCTACCATAAATTCCCAAAGGATGCCGTAACGAAATTTAGTATCACGGCGAATCTCAAAACCTGCCTCGATCAGTAAATCGTGAAATTCTTTCTGGGTATAGCAATACTGATAAGCAGAATCGACAACTTTCAAAGCTAAGTCTAAAATTTTACAACCCCAATAGTCTTTACACCAGTCGAGAATTACTACTCTGCCATCGGGTTTGAGAACGCGCTTCATTTCAATAAGGGAAGCTATTGGATCGTCAAAATAATGAAAGGCACTAGCACACATAACTACGTCAAAGCTGCGATCGCTAAAGGGTAACTCCGAAGCCCTAGCGGTTTGCCAAGATACTCTAGAATATGCCGACAGTTTCTGCTTTGCCGTATTTAACATCTCTTCAGATATATCTACCCCCGTTATTCTTTGCTGGGGATTTTTTTGTAATAAGAGTCTTTCAAGTTCTCCTGTACCACAGGCTATATCGAGAACGGTTTCATCAGGTGAAATCTGCCCCCAAGATTGCAGAAAAGAAAGAGTTGCATCTAAATAATTACTCCAACGGCGATCGTATATACTAGCTTGTTTATTGTATTGTTCGCGAACTATAGTTTCTTTCATTGGTTGAAGACTCCCACTACTGATTTAAAGATTCCTATTTTCTTAGCGATGGCTACTCTCAATCGTGTCACGATATAACTTACGCCAATAGCAAAGTAAAGTTTAAAACGCAACCATAGGCTAGTTACAATTGCGATCGCTAAATAGCATTATCTGAAAACTATTAGTTATTTAATTATCTCCTAATTTATATTTTTGGTGATGATTTCCGTAACCTCATTTTGATACCGTTCTCTTTAAATCGTCCTATAGGAATGCAACGCCAATTTTATCTCTTTAACGACAAATAATTAATCACTGCACAATAATAGTCGGGATGGCGGGAATTGAACCCACGACCTCTGCTTCCCGAAAGCAGCGCGCTACCAAGCTGCGCCACATCCCGTGTTTATTTAGTTCTTTAATTATATGAATTCTCGTTGTTGTAAGCAAGCAGGTGGTTATGTCAATCTATATATTAAACCGTTAATAATTGATACACAGCCGTATCCATTAGTTTTTCCTTGTCGCTTAAAGATTGAGTTAGCTTTGCTTCTAATTTATCGCAATAAGTCATGAGTTGATTGACTTTAGCTACAATGCGATGTTGTTCTGCAAGTGGCGGAAGTGGAATTAGAACCTGTTCTAAAATTGCTAAATTAATGTTTTTTTGTGCTGTTGATGGTGCAAAATCTTGAAGACGCTCTTTCGCAGTCCGCATAAAATATTCAAAATAAGTTACTTTCTTTATTTCCTTTGATGGTATAAAACCGACTACACTATCAGGAAAACAAGCATCAAATCCTAACAATGCACTGTCAGCTATATTGGCAGCAATTGTTATACAAAGCGTCTCCTTTTTCCACAAACGACTTTGAGCTAACCCTTTGTCATTGTATAAAGCTTTATAAGTATGGATAACGCCATTTGCGCGGGCTACATCACCTGTTTGAATAAGTGGATATTTACCACCGTCATATAGAGAGGGATCATTACGAGGTCTATGTTTTGACTTTCCTCTACCTATTTCTCCAAGTTCAGGAAATCTAGACCACTTCCAACCTCTAGGCAACTCATAAGGAATTTCATTAGACGCGATCGCTTTTAATTTCTTAGACTTTTTAATCTTGCCTTCTTTAATCAATTTCTCCTTCTCTGCTTTAATCTTTGCCAGCAATACAGAAGCGGGTTCATCATCGGGATTTTGGGGAACTAATTTACCCATGACTGCTAACTGTAAGATAGTTTGACGCAGTTGTTTAATATTTTCGGGAGTGCTGTAAATTAAATCGAAATTATTACTAATATTCTGCCAGTGTTGTTTAAATGCTTCGGGGGTTTTGGCAGCAGTAAGACGAGAAGTCGCAACAGTTCCTAATTGTAGAGTTTTAGTTTGCTGTTGCTGTTTTTGGGTTTCTAAGCGATCGCACAATTCCATCAGGCGATCGACTTTTTCGACTATGCGGTGTTGTTCTGCAAATGGTGGTAGTGGAAAAGGATTTTTCGAGAAATAATCTTTAGGAACTCTCTTTTGACCAGCAGTACCCGTTAATTGAGAAACGCCATAATTAACAAATTTAGGAGATTTCAAATATAAAAACACGTATTTTGGACAGATAAAATTTGATATTCCTCGAAAGACATATAATTCAGTTGTTCCAGCCCCTAAACCATTACTCAAACCTTCAACAACAGCAGCTTTACCATTTTGAAAACAAGGAGTTATTTTTGCAAAAACCACATCATTATCTGCAAAATGTGTGTATCCTTTTTTAATGTCTGACCATTTTCTAATTTCAAATTCAATTGTTTCTCCATAGGCTTGTGGCACTAAATTCATAGGAACAAAAGAAACTTCTAAGTTGTCTTCGCAGTTATTTCTAGGATTGATTTGACCTATTTCTAAAAGTCTTGTCCATTGCCAACTATTAGGTAATTCAAAGGGTATTTCATCCTGTTTAATATCTGGTAACTTTTTAGACTTCTTAATCTTGCCTTCCTTAACTAACCTTTCTTTTTCAGCCTTAATCCTTTCCAGTAAAACAGCAGCAGGTTCATCATCGGGATTTTGCGGAACTAATTTACCTTGCACTGCCAATTGCAAAATTAATTCTCTTAACTTCGCGATTCCATTTGGTGCATCTGCGAATAATTCAAACTGCTGAAAAAAGGTTTCTGTATTCATTATCTATTTCTGAAAAGGATTAATAATGGTCAGTAGGGTGGGCATTGCCCACCTTACACTATCTGTAGCATTGCCCACCTTACAAATCGATGTAAACATTGCCCACCTTACACTTACTCGTCGATCGTGTTTTTTATGCCATCAAAATTAGGAATTTTATTTCTATTGCCATTACAATTACAAGCCCATTCGGGAGGATAACCACCTTTTTTTACCCAGGAATGAAAACTAGAAAATTCCCAAAGATGGGGACAAGAAACATAACCGTGTTTAACGGGATTGTAATGAATATAATCGAGGTGTGCTGTCAAATCTTGTTCATCTCTGATAGTATGTTCCCAGAAACGACGCTGCCAGATGTTGCTTTCTCTATGTTTTTGTCTGGAAAAAGAAACATTTTGCGGTAAATTATTATCACCTCGTAGCGACTTGGTAAACAAAACTTTTAATCTACCAACTCTTTTAGAATAATTGCGATCGCCTTCAGGTAAAGACCAAATAAAATGGATGTGTTCTGGTAGAATTACTGCACCGATAATATCAAAAGGCATTTCCGATTTAACTTGGCTAGTGATATTTCTTAAAAGATTTACCTTATTGCGATCGCTAAATAAAGGCTGACGTTGATAAGTAACTATTGTTAAAAAATATGTTCCTCCAGGTACATAAACGCGACGATAATTTGACATATATTTTATCTGTAGGGTGGGCATTGCCCACCTTACCTAAATTTTGTCATCATCTTTGCTGTCTTTAATAAAAGCGTAAAGCCAAATATTACTATCAACAAAGTACTTTGACGAACTATCTTTCATGCGCTTCGTCCCTAGTTAATGGTTGAAAATCTTGTATTTCTATAGGATTGTTGAGAAGATGATGAATAATGCCTTTTTCACTAGATACTAATCGGCGATTAACGATTATTTCAATAGTTTCTACTTGTTCGAGTGCTTCTTGATACTCGTGAGAAATTTCAATATTTCCCTGATTGACTTTAGCCGTAAATTTTATCTTAGACATTTGTTTTACCTCTGACTCCTAAATTATCACTTCTATTCTGTCTCTTATTTACTCCTCAAGCGATGCAGCGCGGTCTTGGGGGTTTCCCTCATGAGCGACTGCATCAAGAAGCGATCGCATTAATTCTGCTTTTAATAAGTTTCTAGTTTCGTTAATGCCTGCCATTAACTCTTGATGTTCTTGCAGCAATTCTCCTAAATCGCGATGTTTTTCTTTTTCTTCAAAGGGATTTTTGATATCGAGGTTGTAACCGTTGGCTTTTATATCTTCTACGGGTACTTTCCAAGCAAAAGGAGTTTCTTCTCGATTATCCCACCAAGCTTTCTCAGCATCAAATTCGTCAATCTTAATCGGCTTGGTTTTGGAGTAGGATTTATAACCTTTTGGATATGGATGTTCGTAATACCAAATTTCTGTTGTCGGTTCGCCTTTAGTAAAAAATAACAGGTTTGTTTTAATGCTGGTATAGGGATTAAACACCCCGTTAGGCAAACGAACAATAGTGTGTAAATTGCACTCGTCTAAAAGCTTTTCTTTGATTCTAGTTTTAACGCCTTCCCCAAACAAAGTCCCATCGGGTAAAACTATACCTCCTCTACCGCCATCGGCTAACAGGTGCATGATTAAAACTAAGAATAAATCCGCAGTTTCTTTAGTGCGATAAGCGGAAGGGAAATTAGTTTCGATGCCGTCTTCTTCTTTACCACCAAAGGGAGGATTAGTTAAAATTACTTCTACTTTCTCATGGGGTTTATAGTCCCTAAGTGGACGAGCTAAAGTATTGTCATGGCTGATTTCTGGTACTTCCACACCATGAAGCAGCAGATTAGTAATACAAAGCAGGTGGGGTAAAGATTTCTTTTCAGTCCCCTGTATTAATCGCTGTAGCTTTTGTTCGTGTTCGCTGGTTTTTACTTGCGATCGCAAATGCTCTAAGGAACAGGTCAAAAAACCACCCGTACCGCAAGCAGGGTCTAATATTCGTTCGCCTAACTGGGGATTAATAATATCCACCATAAACTGAGTAACGGCGCGAGGCGTATAAAACTCACCTGCATTACCCGCACTCTGGAGGTTTTTAAGAATCTGCTCGTAAATATCGCCGAATAGATGCTTATCTTGAGAATTATTAAAATCAATCTCGTTGAGTTTATTAATTACCTGCCTCATCAACGTGCCGTTTTTCATGAAGTTAAAGGCATCCTCGAAAGCATCTCTGATTATTTTGCCTCTTCTATCGGGCAACTCATCGAGATTGAGATTTTTTAGAGTTCTAAATAGCTTGTTGTTAACAAACTCTAGCAACTCATCCCCCGTAATACCCTCAGAATCTTCCGCCCAGTTGCGCCACCGCAATTCATCAGGTAAAGGCGATACATAATCATCCTCAAAAACCTCATATTCCTTTTCCCTGTCGTCGTATATCTTGAGAAAAATCATCCAGGTAAGTTGACTAATACGTTGAGCATCGCCGTCAACCCCCTCATCAATTCTCATGATGTCTTGGATGGATTTAACTGTAGTACTAATGGACATAGATTACTTTGGTGTGAATTTAACTGTTGCCTAAGGTGGGCATTGCCCACCCTACCAATAAACTGATTTCTTAACTTGCATAGATTTCGGTCTTTAATTCTCTCACTGCTGCGAGATATTTTTGTTTTCCACCAAATAGTTTAATTATTTCTAGTGGTGTAGCTAAATTGCTTAAAGGTGGTACTTTTAATACTTCTAAGCTTTCTATTTCTGCAATTCCTTCATCAGCATATTTATCTAACAAACCTTGTAAAACGGCTCTAGCGCGATCGCCATATTTAGTAAAGCAATCTCGTTTACGGACGTTGTTAGCTCTTTCTTTACGGCTTAGAGGAGGTTGGTCAAAAGCTAAATGGCAGATGAGGTCGAAGGGGTCTAAATCTTGTCCTAATTCTTGTTCTAAAGCTGCAAAAACGATTCCTTGCTCTTGTAATTCAGTAATAATCGCTTGCTTTTGTTCTGCTGAACTCCACTGAGCGAGAAAGTCATCTAAAGAAGTATATTCCTGTCGCAATGTCTTACGAGTATAGTCTTTCAACGACTCCGTAATTAATTTGCCGTTTTTACCGTAGTATTGAACCCTCTCTGCCAGAATCGTCACCTCGACATCATCAACATAGTATTTCTCTGTAGGGTGGGCATTGCCCACCTTACCACCATTATCATCATCGGGAGGCACAATCGGCTCATCGCCTTTTGGTTCGTATATTTGTACTGGGTCGCCATCAAAATCAGGGTCTGCGAATAATTCTGTCGCCTTTTTAAAGTCCATAATGGTAAAAAAGGTCTTGCCGTACTCTTCGTTAATACGAGTACCACGACCAATTATTTGCTTAAACTCCGTCATCGATTGAATTCTTTGGTCGAGAACAATCAATTTACAGGTTTGAGCATCTACACCCGTTGTCATTAATTTTGAAGTGGTGGCAATGACGGGATATTTACTCTCAGGCAAAATAAAATTGTCTAATTCTTCTTTACCTTGTTTGTTGTCGCCCGTAATCCGCATCACATATTTACGATTTTGGGCTGCTAAATCGGGATTCTCATTAACTAAAGCCCTCCGCATTCGCTCTGCATGGTCGATGTTTTCGCAGAATACGATAGTTTTGGTGAATCTATCATTGCTTTCTTTAAGAAACTGACTAATTTTCTGAGCTACTAATTTAGTCCTGCGTTCGAGTATTAAAGCTTTATCAATATCTTTCTGGTTGTATACCCTGTCCTCTATAGTTTTGCCGTACTTATCCCTTTGTCCTGGGGTCGGTCGCCATCCCTGTAAATCTTTATCAATATCAATCCGAATTACTTTGTAAGGAGCGAGAAAACCATCCTCGATACCCTGCTTGAGAGAATAGGTATAAATAGGTTCGCCGAAATAATCGATATTAGATACATCTTTTGTTTCCTTGGGTGTGGCAGTTAAGCCGATATGGGTCGCACTGCTAAAATATTCCAAAATCTCTCGCCATGCTGAATCCTCGGCTGCACTTCCCCTGTGGCATTCATCTATAACTACTAAATCAAAGAAATCAGGAGAAAACTGTTTATAAATATTTTTCTCTTCCTCATTACCCGTTACCGCCTGATAGAGAGATAAATAAATCTCGTATGACTTATCAACCTGACGCTTGACAATCTTGGTCATGGCTTTACCAAAAGGCTTGAAATCGTTGGTCTTAGTCTGGTCTACTAAAATGTTGCGATCGGCTAAAAACAAAATCCGTTTCTTGCTCTTAGACTTCCATAATCGCCAGATAATTTGAAAAGCTGTAAAAGTTTTGCCCGTACCTGTCGCCATAACAAGTAAAAGGCGATTACGACCCTTTGCCACAGCTTCTATTGTCCGATTAATCGCCATCAACTGATAATAACGAGGCTTTTTACCAGTTCCATCGGAATAATAATCTTGAGTAATTATTCCTGGTTCTTCTACTGCTATACCCTTCCAGACGCAGTAACGTTGCCAAAGTTCTTGAGGTGTCGGAAAACTATCTAAACTCAATTCCCGTTCGATTTGACCTTCTGTAACGCTGCGGTCATGCTCGATAAATCCGTCTCCGTTAGAACTGTAAGCAAAGGGAAGGTCTAACATCTCAGCATATTCCAAAGCCTGCTGCATCCCATCTCCAACCGAATGATTATTTTCCTTGGCTTCAATGACAGCGATTGGTAAGTTAGGCTTATGGTAGAGAATATAATCGGCTCGTTTTTTCTTGCCTCTCGTCGTCAATTTACCTCGAACAATTACCCGACCATCAGTTAAGGTGACTTCCTCTCTAACTTGAGTCATCACATTCCAATTCGCTTGCGCGATCGCCCGAGTAATAAATTTAGTGCAAATATCTCGTTCGCTTAGACTCTTTTTATCAATCTCTGTCATAAGAAATGGAAGTTATAAAATCGTTGGAAATCAATTTTGATTCCTACTACTCTTTTATAACCCGATCGATGCAATCGTTGATGCAAAGCGAGAAGCAGTTATGCGACCCCAGAATATAGCGATCGCTATATTCCATTTATCAATTAGCCGTACTCGCTATTTTTGCCATAGCTTCAGAGATTGTACTCGCTGCCTCATAATGACTAATCCACTGTCGAATATCCCAAAATATCGGCATATTATCATCTAAATGCCAAATTATCCCGATTCTTCGATAATTGCGCTCGCAAATCGGATTCGATATAAGAGTAGGCGATGGCGAAGTACAGTTGGGTAATTAATTAATATATTTGTTTGTCATATCTTATCTTTCTTTTAATTGCGCTGCTTGATTAAAGCGATTCATGATTAGGGAGATAATTAAATTGATAGTTAAATAGGTAAGCATGATGATGAGCAAAATCTCTAAAGACTTACCTGTTTGATTAGAAATTGTATTGCCGATCGCATAAATATCGCTGTAGCCGATGGCGATCGCCAAACTAGAGTTTTTGGCTAAATTTAGAAATTCACTAGTTAAAGGCGGAATCATTACCCGCAACGCCTGGGGAAAGATTACTAGCTGCATCATGGCTGATGGATTTAAGCCTAACGCTCGTGCAGCTTCCCACTGTCCCTTACTTACCGACTGAATACCCGCCCGTACTACCTCTGCAATAAAAGCAGAAGTATAAATACTCAAGCCGATTAAAAGAGTTGCAAATTCGGGAGATAAATTTAAGCCACCGCCAATTGAGTTATTTTCTAATTGTGGGACATTCCAATTAATACCAAACAAGAATAGTAAGACGATGGCGATCGCACTAATTCCCAGCAACCATACCCAAAGCCGTGGATTCTGCCCCTGTTCGATGGTTCGATTGCGTTTTATCCAGGCAGCGATAGATAATAATATACAGCCGACAATAGCAATTATTGATAGCCAGCTAGCCAATTCAGGTGCAAACCAGGGGATATCTAAACCACGGTTAGTTAGAAAGATGTTACCCACAACTACAGGGCGATCGATCTTGGGTAGCTGTAAAAAAACCGCAAAGTACCAAAAAAAAAGCTGCAATAATAAAGGAGTGTTACGCAACACCTCTACATAAATTCCTGCTAATTTACGCACCAGCCAATTATCAGAAAGCCTGCCAATACCGACACCAATACCCAAAACGCTAGCGAAAATAATCCCAAAAAACATTACTCGTAGAGAATTTAGTAAGCCAATTAAAAGAGCGCGAATATAAGGATCTGTCGGACGGTAGGCAATTGGTGGGTTAGCAATACCAAAAGAAGCAGCGCGATCTAAAAAATCGAAGCCAAAAGTTAGGTTGAGTCGTCGGAAATTATTAACTAAATTACTGGCAAAAAAGGCGATCGCAGCCAAAACAATTATTAAAACTAACCCCTGTCCGACAATTTTAATTACCCGACTATCCCGCCATAAAGGAACTTTTTCTGACTGCTGCATAGTTTGAAACCGAATTTAAAGTAAGTACAGATGTTTGTTTTAAATAGCTGTTAGCTAGAAGAAATGATTTGTCTATTAGGATCATTTTTTTACTATTAGCGGAAAATTGTCGTTAGTAACCGTCGATCTTTTATGCTTTAACTTCGTAGTATGAGCGCGATCGATAGAAATATCTAGATTAGGTAGGCACAAAAAACTATAAAACAGACATGATATTAGTTCTAAATCAATTACTTCCTTGTTCCTCGTTCCTTGTTCCTTGTTCCTCGTTCCTCGTTCCTTCCTACAGTCCCGAATACCTAATCTGATAGGGAATTTCTTCTACTGGTAAAGCTTCGTTATCGAGACTGTCGTAGTTTAACTGAAGCCTTCTTTCTCCCGCGTATTTTACTAATTTTCCACTATACAATTCAGCTTTAGTACCGAGGCTTTGAATTCGTACCTTACCGTTAAATACCGTCGCCCTAGCTAGATAAATTACTAAATCGTCACGCGAAGGGCGATTGACCGTAGTGCTGGCTGTCAAATGTGCAACGCCTCTTTCATCTATTTCTTGAGTCATTGCCATAGCCGTATTACGAATACCCCGAATAGCGACGATCGCAGCAGCTACCGCCATCGTAATATCTATACCATCGTCGGTTAAAATCTGGTGCGTCGAAAGATACTGAAAGTTTTCCTCGCCTAAATCGTCTCTAATACGACGATGAATTATATTGTGGGGATGATAATGAGATAATGCACCTACAATCGCACCACAAGCATGACGGGGTTCTCGCCAGGGAGATTCGCGGGTTTTGCCATAGATTCGCATTTCCCCCTCTTCCAAACGTCCGACATGAGTTTTTAAGTCCGCTGCTACCAATACCATCGACTGAGGATTACCTTCGTACAGTCTTCTACGTAATGGTTCGTCCATTTGATGCGCTACGGTAACATGAGCTAAGGTAGCCCCATTATCCGTACCGCCTCCAGCGGGGAAAAATGCCTCCAGCTTGAGTTCGCCAATTTCTGAGAGGGTGGCAAAACGCGAGGCTACTACGTCTCGATAGCGTTTGGTAACTTCCCCCTGGTGAATGCGATCGCCACAGTTAGTATAAGCTAAAGTTGTAACTACGCTAGGTAAACTGAGATCCGCCCCACAGACGTACATATTGGTAGGGCTGGCAGCAGCGAACTGTAGTTCGTCTCGTAGTAACTGCAAGCCATTGATTAAGGCATAGCGATCGCTGACAATTTCATTGAGATAATTATGATAGGCATTTCTTTCCATGCCGAAGCTAGCGGGAAGTTGCCAAAAGCGATCGATTCTTTTCTGGGCAGAAGCAGCATCAAAATCATTTATCATTTAGCATTTCTCAAACTATATTAAACATTCAGTTTCAATTTTTGTCTTTACTTACCTTTGATTAAATTAAGCATATTGTTTTAGATAACCGCAATGTGAATGATGGCATCTCCCTGATTTACTAAAGGGTTTTGAATATGGCTAATAACTATACCGCTTACGGTCGCCCTAACTGGGACTCGTTTCTCACCAAAAGCGTTGGTAATATAGCCTAATTCCTGCCTTCTAGCAACTTTATCGCCTAAAGCTACTTCTAGATGAAAGATGCCACCGCAAGAGGCTCTTACCCACTTACTATCTTTACTTTTTAAAGAATCGCCAACTATGGGGGCAAATTCGCTTTGATACATCTCAAGATAGTTCATCACCCCTAAGATACCGCTTACGCCGTTTTTAATTGCTAGAGAATCGAAACGCAAGGCTTCTCCTGCTTCGTAAAGTAGAACGGGTATACCTCTTTTAGTAGCTGCCTGGCGTAGAGAACCATCTCTAGTATTAGAGTGCATCATCAAAGGTGCGCCAAAGGCTTTGGCACAGTGATAAGTAGTTTCATCTTCTAAATTAGCGCGAATTTGAGGTAGATTAATTCGATGAACCGCAGCGGTATGTAAATCGATACCGTGGGTGCTGCGGTCGACAATTTCTCTAATAAACAAGGCAGCTAGTCGCGAAGCTAAAGAACCATTTTCCGAACCAGGGAAAGAACGATTTAAATCTCGCCTGTCGGGTAGATAGCGAGACTGTTCGATAAAGCCAAATACATTAACGATCGATACGGCAATAATCGTCCCTCGTAGCTTTTTAGGATTTATCTGACCTAGAATTTGGGCGATGATTTCCACCCCATTTAATTCATCGCCATGAATTGCTGCACTCAACCACAGCACTGGCCCAGATTCTACACCGTTAACTACCGCAACGGGCAGAGAAACTAAGGTTTGAGTAGCTAAACGGCTTACAGGAAGCTCAAAACGGCGTATTTGTCCTGGGGCGATCGTTTCAAAAGCAATTTCAAAAGTATTGTCTGACACCTGGTTTAAATAGATAAATTAATATTTAATGCGATCGCTATTGTCTGCTTCTATAGCGTTTTCGGCAATAAACTCGATTATTTTACCTGAAACATTAATTCCTGTTGCCTTCTCGATTCCTTCTAAGCCTGGAGAAGAGTTAATCTCCATCACTACTGGACCATGATTCGAGCGTAATAAATCGACTCCTGCTACTCTTAAGCCCATCGCTTTAGCTGCGCGAATAGCCGTTTCATGTTCTTCAGCAGATAAATCGATCTTAGTCGCATTCCCGCCACGGTGAAGATTGGAGCGAAAGTCTCCTTCTGCACCCTGTCGCTTCATCGCAGCAATTACCCGATCTCCGATTACAAAACAGCGTAGATCTGCTCCTTTAGCCTCTTTGATAAACTCCTGTACCAGAATGTTAGCGTCTAAACCCCGAAAAGCTTCAATAACCGATTTAGCAGCCTGATAGGTTTCGGCTAGAACTACGCCAATTCCTTGAGTTCCCTCTAATAGTTTGATTACCAACGGTGCGCCACCGACAGTTTCGATTAAGCCGTCTATGTCTTGGGTAGCATGGGCAAAACCCGTTACGGGTAAACCGACTCCTTCGCGGGCTAGAATCTGCATCGATCGCAGTTTGTCTCTGCTGCGAGAAATTGCCTGGGACTCATTAGTAGTAAAAACATCCATTACTTCAAACTGTCTGACTACCGCAGTTCCATAGAAAGTCTTAGACGCGCCAATGCGAGGAATAACAGCATCAAAGTTTTCTAACTGATTACCTTTGTAAACTATGGTAGGTTTTTTTGAGGTAATATTCATATAGCAACGCAAGTAATCTATGACTCTCATGTCGTGTCCTAATTCCTGTCCTGCTTCTCTCAAGCGTCTGGTCGAGTAAAGACTGGCATTTTGCGAAAGGATTGCTATTTTCATTCTGTGAACGATAATTAAAGGAGGTATATTGTATCTTTAACGTTTACGGCGACTTTGGAGAAAAGATCTGCCAGGATCTATTAAAAACTTATTGCGTACTGCCTGTCTACCTAACAACATCCGAAATCCCATTACGTCTCGGTTAGTTAAGGTTAACTCGATCGCCCAGCTACTCTGTCCTAGCTTAATTTCGGTCATAATTACGGGTCTGAGTTGTACCCCGCCACCAGAATTTCTGACTTTGCGATATTCTAATAGCTCTGCTTCGCTCGTAACGGTGGTAATGCGATCGCGCTGCACGGGATGGACTTGAAAACGGATAAAATCTTTTCCATTACGTTGAAATTCTACAATATTAAAAGCATGGAGTGCCGAAGAGCGCGCTCCTGTATCGATTTTAGCCTTGATTTTGTCGATTCCTAGTTGGGGTAAAATAACTACTTCGCGCCAACCAATTACTCGATCCGAGCTATATGTATTAGAGGAATGATCTGGGTTTTTATTCTTAGACACGATCGCGCTATTAGTTTTAGTACTAAATATAAGTTAAATTACTCAAAATAATTCAGTTATCTTGCTAAAAAGATATTGAGTTACTTTTTATCATATATAATTGCCTATTAAGACAGCTTTTAACGATAAATATAGTAAAAGTGAAAAAAAAGGCATCAACAATTGCTGATACCTTAGAGTCCCACGAACTGTAATGTACCAAAGATTGGTACAGATACAGGATAGTTCAATTCCTGTACGTACTAAGATCCTACCATTTAATTTTGGCTCATTGCTACTTTTGTAAAGGTGTAGATTTTGCTTGTATATATTCTGATTCTTAAAATTTAGTTATTTCTAAAAAAGAACTACTGCCTATTTTTTCCCAGTTTTCTAACAAGATGTTTAATTTATATTTCTTTGAATAGTTTTCAAAGCTGTTTCGGCTGCTATTTTCTCTGCTTCTTGTTTACGACAGCCTGTACCAATACCGTAAACCTTATTATTGATTAATACGCGGGCGGTAAACTGTTTGGCATGATCTGGCCCAGATTCGGCTATAATTTGGTAAATTGGTCTGATTTTATAGTTTGCTAATGCCCACTGTTGAAATCGATTTTTACTGTCGATAAATGTTTCACGAGGAGTCGAAGGCTGAAGCTGAAGATCTATTGGATCGAAACTCTCGACTAGCTGTTTTGCCAAAGGTCGAAAAATTTCTAATATATAACGGCGAACCGATTCGATTCCCGCATCTAAAAAATATGCTCCTAAAACGGCTTCAAAAGTATCGTTGAGCAATGAAGGGTTATTTCTACCGCCGTCTTTGGCTGCACCTCTTCCCAAGCGCATTTCTTTTCCCAAACCAAAGTCTGCTCCCAGTTTACCTAACTGTTTCTCGTCTACTAATCGCGATCGCAGGTGAGTTAATTGAGCCTCATTAATTGTAGGATACATACTATAGAGCATCTCGGCAATTACAAAACCTAAAACAGCATCACCCAAAAATTCTAAGCGTTCGTTGTTTTCCTCGGCATCAGAATGTTCATTAGTATAGGAACGATGGGTTAACGCGAGATCGAACAGATCGGAGTTTTTAAACGAGGGTAGTTGATTCATTCGGCGATCGCAGGTAGTAACAAACTGATTAACAACTTATAACAAACATTGCCAGGGAAATGTTAATTATAGGTGTATCGGCGATGGAAATTCCGATCTGCCTGAGTTTATAGTAGAAATTAGAAATCGATTATAAGTAATTAAGTTATATTTATGCTGCTTACTGTTATTTTAGTTTTATTGCTAATTGGCAATTGGTTCATTACCGAAACTTTGGTGTTTGTTCCTGTAAATTTGCTGACTCGTCTTACTTCTATTGGTTGGTGGGGATTTGCAGTGGTTGCAATCGCCTTTGTCGCCTGGTGTATCAGCGATGATTAACGCAGTTTTATCGGACAAATTTACTTAACTACTGCTTTCTTTAACGATTTGAGCAAACTCAGAGGCAAATTTAACTGATTTAACTGCCAGCGTTCGTTTTCAGGATGCTCTAGATCGTAACCGTGATAATCTGTCCCCCCCGACATCAACAAATCGTATTCCTGACACAGTTGTTTGAGGCGATTTACCTTGTTGTTACCATGATGAGGATGATATACTTCAATACCCATAAGTCCTGCTGCTACTAACTCTGGTAAAACTTCCTCTACTCTGCCACCACGAAATAAATAAGGGTGCGCCCAAACTGGTATACCACCACAGTCACGAATCAAACTAATTCCTTCTTGAATCGAAAATTTTTCGTAATGTACGTAAGCTGGTCGATCTTCACCCAAAAAACGTTCAAAAGCTTCTGAACTCGATCCCACATAACCAGCTCTTACCATAGCACCTGCAATATGGGGGCGACCCAAAGCCATGTTGCCATCTAGCCTTTCTAATTCCAGCGGATAACCCATCTGTGCCAGATTTTCCACCATTTTTCTGGCTCGTCGCTTTCTACCCGCCAAACGCTCATTCAGAGGAGCTTCTATAAGTTCTCTTTGGGGATAGTAGCCTAAAATATGGAGCGATCGCCCGTTGTGAACGGTACTTAATTCCACTCCTGGAACTATTTCTATATTGTAGGATTTAGCTGCTGCGATCGCCTCATCCCAACCATTAAGAGTATCATGATCGGTAATAGCCAAAGCTTTAACTCCTGCACTAGCAGCCCTTTCTACAAGCTGTTGCGGAGTTAATATTCCATCTGAATAAGTAGTATGAGTATGTAGTTCTATCATTTAACATTTAACATTTAGCTAGCTGTTCCTTGTTCCTTATTCCTTGTTCCTTGTTCCTTGTTCCTTATTCAATGTTCATCGCCATCAATTCTTCACTCAAATCGAAATTAGCAGTAACGTTTTGTACGTCGTCGAGAGATTCTAAAGTATCGATCAGCTTAATTAGCGATCGCGCTTCTTCTGGATCGGTTACTTCAATATCATTATTGGGTATCCAGCGGGGGGCTAGATCTTTGACCGTAAAGCCGTATTTTTGTAGAGTCCGATTTAAATTATCTAGGTTAGCAACTTCAGTAAATACATCTGCACTATCTTCATTATCGTACATTTCGTAACTATCTGCACCCCCTTCTATTGAAGCTTCGAGTAACTTCTCTTCGTCTACATCTTCTACAGTAACCACTCCTTTGTGGTCGAACATCCAGCTAACACAGCCAGTTTCACCCAAATTACCGTCATTTTTAGTAAATGCTGAACGCAGATAAGCAGCAGTACGATTACGATTATCGGTTAAAGCCTCGATTAAAATAGCTACACCTCTGACACCATAACCCTCATAACGAATTTCTTCGAGAACGGCATCATCATCTTGATACGTTCCCGCGCCTTTAGCAAGCGATCGCTCTATACTATCATTAGTAACACCCGCAGCCTTAGCCTTATCTATTGCAGTACGAAGCTGGAAGTTACCATCAGGATCGGCAACACCATTACGCGCAGCCACAATAATAGCGCGGGATAGTTGAGTGAATGTTTTACCTTTTTTGGCATCTACCCTCGCTTTTTGCCGTTTAATATTTGCCCACTTACTATGTCCGGCCATAATTTTCTCAAGACTAATTTAAAATTAAGTATTCTATAAAATATTAAAGTATTAAGAATAACATTCTCAATCTACAACCTGCTGAGTTCGGGCGATCGAGGGTTAAAAATAAAGCTTATGAAGCGACACCCGAAACTTTCGACTTGCTAAATTTTAGGACAAGCGATCGATAATTATCTGAGTATTTAATCTGAGTGTAGAGATTAATAAATATTGCATCGATAAAAAATCAATGCAGGTCAAAGAAATTTAAGTTGCTGCTCTATTATCTTTCTACTGTAATCTTCAGCATATAGTTAAGAAAAAATTTTATTAACATATAAAGTTTGTTGCCACAACCAGCCAAAATACGAAATATTATGTGATTTTTTGTCAGACCACAGAGGGATTGAATCAATATTTCTGATTGATAGTTTATAAATATAAGCTTTAGATTTATTTAACAAGCTGTCATATCCCCCTATGTTGCAGATGTTGAATAGCTTATTGGTGTAAGTCTCCAAGTAATAAAGGACACTTGCAATAGTTATAGTTCGAGCGCAATTTATAAAGATTGTTCGATCGAAGCCCTAAAAATTAAACAGCAATGTGTTCGACAGTAAATTCAGTAATGCTGGATGTTCGCTATTATTCATCCCTTACGAAGTATGCGATCGCACGAGCTATAAAAACGGCAGCTTAATTATAAGTTTGCCTACTGAGTCTACTTAAATAGTACTCAAAATTTATGCTGCACGAGCGGCTATTGGGCTTACTCAAAAATAATACTCTGTTCAAACACCGAATTTGGAGGAATAAATAATTATGGCATTAATTCGCTCTTCACCTTTTCATAAAATAAAAGCGTTGCAAAGAGATATGAATCAGATGTTTGAAGCCAAAGCTTCAAACGAGCAAGGTTCGATGAGACAATCATTCATGCCTTTGGCAGAAATGGAACAGACTGAAGATGCAGTACACCTTAAGGTAGAAGTACCTGGAATAAGTCCTTTTGTCTTTTTGTCCCAAGTCTCCTTAAGGTAGCAAACCCCTATTCAGGGGCAAAGGCATTTAAGTATTTCATATTATCCAGCAATAGTACCTTCCAGTTCGAGAAAACAAAACTTTGAGATTATCAAACAAAATGATTTTAACGACATCAGAACAAGTCAACCTAGTAATCCAAGAGATCTTAACTAAGGGCATACCCCAAGAACCAGAGCGCATAGCAGCAATGCTAGTGGTGCTTCGTCAGGTTGCCGATCTCAGAAACGAACGGATGAGGTTTGCTGTC
The DNA here is from genome assembly GCA_965214815.1 of Waterburya sp. Classification (GTDB taxonomy): domain Bacteria; phylum Cyanobacteriota; class Cyanobacteriia; order Cyanobacteriales; family Xenococcaceae; genus Waterburya. The sequence goes on along the minus strand of CBDCCL010000002.1, from coordinate 2,222,626 downwards.
TGGCAATTACAACAAGATTTAATTCAGATTGCCAGAATTTATCAAGATCATTTAGACAGTATCGAAGTCGCACCCATGAATTGTCAAAGCGAAGACGTTTAGTTAGTCCAGCATTATTTTTAAGACCAGGAGCAAGCCGATAGATGCCTTTCGGCGGTATTTAAAGAAGAGGATTTAGATAAAAGAGATTGCCGAGAATGTCATACCGCTTTGGTGAGCGATTCTACTGAGCAATTAATTGGAATTGTTACTATTGTCGATATCAAAACCAGCTTGTCAGTAAATTCGGAGGAATTAGACATTAAGCGATCGCTACAAGATATCTGCACTAGAGAAATTCTCTTGGCAATAATGAAATATTATTCCGCCCCCCCTGCAATGTTAATCTATGAATACTCTGGCTGATTCTTTTTGCATCAAACGATAATTATGAATGCCGAATCAAAAAAACAACGGTCGATTAGTGCCTATAGCGATTTTTTAAATACGAGCTTAGATGCACTCCTACAAAAACGTCTCGACAGTCAAGCCGAATCGGTAGTTTTGTCATTATTTCACGATGTAGCAAAGAGCGTTCCTGCATACAAAGATTTCTTGGCAGAGCGAGGGATTGAGCCAAATTCTATCCAAACTTTTGAAGATTTTCAAACACTACCTTTAATTACTAAAGAAAATTATCTTCAACCATCACCACTATCCGCTTTATGTCGTCAGGGACAGATAGATACTTGCGATCTAATTGCCGTTTCCTCTGGTTCGACGGGAAAACCAAGATTTTGGCCTCGTTTCTTTACAGATGAGCTGCAAATTGCTATCCGTTTCGAGCAGATATTTCACGATAGTTTTGCTGCCGATAAGAAAAGAACTTTAGCAGTAATTTGTTTTAGTCTCGGAACTTGGGTAGGTGGAATGTATACAGCTAGTTGCTGTCGCTATCTCGCCAGCAAAGGCTATCCCATCACCTTGATTACCCCAGGTAATAATAAAGAAGAAATTTTGCGAGTAGTAGAAGAAATCGGTAGTAACTTCGAGCAGATCGTACTGCTGGGATATCCACCATTTCTCAAAGATGTAATTGATACTGGTATTAGTCGTGGGACCCTGTGGCGACAATATCGAATAAAATTGGTGATGGCGGGTGAAGTGTTTAGTGAAGAATGGCGCGATTTAGTAGGTGAAAGAATTGGTTCTCAAAGTCCTTGTTACGACTCTGCCTCGCTTTATGGTACGGCAGATGCTGGAGTTCTAGGTAATGAAACACCTTTAAGCGTATGTATTCGACGTTTTTTAGCAGCCAATCCAGCAGCAGCGCGAACTTTATTTGGTGAATCGCGTTTACCCACCCTCGTACAGTACGATCCAGTTGCCCGATTTTTTGAGGTCAAAGATAGGGTATTGTTTTTTTCTGGAGATAACGGTATTCCTTTGGTGCGTTACAACATCTCGGACAATGGCGGGGTAGTTACTTACGATGCCATGCTTGAGTTTTTAGCAGGGTATGGTTTCGATCCCATAGCAGAGTTACATAGTAACAGAGGTGCGCGTCCGTTACCTTTTGTCTATGTTTTCGGACGCTCTAATTTTACGGTTTCTTACTTTGGTGCTAATATCTACCCTGAAAATGTCACCGTGGGATTAGAACAGCCAGAAATTCAATCTGAGGTAACGGGTAAGTTTGTCATGCAGGTAAAAGAAGACGCAGACAAAAATCGATTTTTATCTATAGTTGTAGAGTTAGCTCCAGGGGTAACGGACAACGAAGCTAACCCAGAGGCGATCGCTTTTTCTATTTTGACTCAACTGTTACGTCTTAACAGCGAATTTTCTAACTACGTTCCTTCTCAATACCAAATGCCACGAGTAGTATTAGCCACAACTGGAGATCCTGAATATTTTCCCGTGGGAGTAAAACACCGATATACAAGACCAAATCAATAGGTGTAATATCGTGCCACATCTGTCTGAAACTATTAATAAGAGCGTTGAAAAAAATATCTAAAAAACTTTAATAGCACTGACATTGACCTGACATAAGGCTGACACGAGTGCTGAGTATATTGTGAACATCCCCTTAAACAGAACAATTACTTTCAAGGAGAGATTGATGACTAAACAATATAAAGCGGTAGGCGTTTTTCCCAGTCGCCTCGAAACTGAAACAGCCTTAAGAGAATTAATCAAAAAACACGGCTTTCATTCAGAACAAGTATCTGTTGTTGCCCAACATAAAGAACACAAAGATCTAAACGATCTAAACGATTTAGATTACGAAAAAACCGAACAGGGCGATCGACTTTCTGATGGTGCGCTCGGTGGTGGTTTGACTGGTGGTACTTTGGGCGGAATAACTGGATTATTAATTGGTTTGGGAACTCTTGCTATTCCTGGTATTGGACCAATCATGTTAGCCGGCGCAGCAACTACTGCGATCGCCACTACAATTGCCGGAGGTGCGATCGGTGCAGCAACAGGAACTCTAGTCGGCGGACTAGTTGGTTTGGGTCTTCCTAAAGAAAAAGCCCAAGCCTACCGCGCCAGAGTAGCCGAAGGCGGTTATTTGGTAATAGTCGAAGGTACGATTGATGAAGTTCAACAGGCAGAGGAGATCTTGAAACAGCATCATCTAGAAGATTGGGAAGTTTACGATGCCTTTGAAAAAGAGCCAATACAGACAACAGAAGATACCAAGCTAGAAAAGTTCGCCGAAGTTTCTTCAAAACAGCACCCACAAGCAATTCCTTTAGGAGAACCACTACCAGCAGGAGTAACAGTAATTGAAGAACCAATCTTAAGTCATCACCTGCGAATGATGGGAACTTTCCCCCGCCTCAAAGAAGCTAAAGCTGCTGCGATCGAACTAATTGAAATAGGACATTCAATAAACCATGTAACTTTATTTATCAATAATGATGACCGTCATGACTGGTTTCCTAATTTAAAAGTATGTGATGCTCTCGACCACAGCTTTAATCGCTTGTCTGAAGACAGAAGAGTATTTTTCCAAGACTGTTTCAATCGCGGTCAATACATTTTAATGATAGATGGTACAGATCCTCAGATACGTGAGGTAGAGCTTGCTTTAAGAACTAGAGGAATTCATGGTTTTTATATCTTCGATCCTTACGACAACGGTAATCCAACCGTAAGCGATCGCGATATTCCTTTACCTAATTCTCGTCCACTAGTCGAAATTATCGACCATCGTGTCTAGCTTCAAAAATAATTTTTATTAAATCTTCCCTCCAGCAATAGATTGTTTTCTGAAATATTTAATACGAAATACTTTAAATAATAAAAGACTTTGTAGGTTAGGCAAAACAACAGCAAAACCTAACCTACGGTTTTAAATATTATTCCAGCTATTGATGATATATTTGTCTATTACTGAGCTTTTGGGTTCAGTAGACTACATAAGTTAATCCTGATTATTTAGCTGATAGCTGATAGCTAAAAACCAGTTAATCACAAGCGTAGTCTATTAATTTGAAAACTGCTGTTGAAATTAAGCTTCAAAAACTACCCGAAGATTGCCACGTTTTTTTACTACTCGACCAGCAGTAGTGTTGCCCGAACGCTCGAATTCTAGATCGAGTATTGTCGAACCCACCTTAAGATTGTGTAATGAAAGGCGATTTATGGATTCGGGTAAAACTGGCTCGATGACGCGCACGCAGTTGTTAGCTGCATCGGGAATGAGATTAATTGCTACCTGTAACAGTTGAAATAACGTTCCTGTTGCCCAAGCCTGAGGAGAGCAAGCCACAGGATAGCGCACTGGAGTACTTTCTTCTCTACGTTCGTAGCCACAAAACAGTTCTGGTGGTCTTAAATAAGGTTGTTGGAGAGTCATATCAAAAATCCCCGTGGCGATTTCGAGAGTTTGCTCTACTAGCTGTGGTGATTCTCGCTTAATTTCTCTTGCAGTAGCGCGTAAACCCAAAGCAGTAATACTATTATCGTGTGGCCAAACCGAACCGACATGATAGCCCATAGGATTGTAAGCAGGAGATAAATTGCTCAAAGTACGAATGCCCCAACCACTAAACAAATCTGGCGCACGTAGTCTTTCGGCAACGTTCATCGCTTTATCAGGCTGTAGAATTCCCATTGCTAAACAGTGACCTGGATTACTAGTAATACTATCTACTGGTTTTCCGTAACCATCTAAGGCTAAGGCACAATAATCTAAATCGGGTAGCCAAAAGTCTTTGTTAAAGCGATTTTTTAGTTCCAAAGCATCTCGATACCACCGACCAGCTAGATCGGTTCTTTTCATCATTTCGGCGATCTCACACAAACGCATTTTCGCCCCATAAACGTAAGCCTGAACCTCGCACAAGGTAATCGGTCCGGTTACTAATTCTCCTTGGCGGTTAACGATGCAGTCTCCAGAATCTTTCCAACCTTGATTGAGCAAACCACTGGGAAAATTACGAGCATAAGCTAGATAGCCTGTTTGCTTACAGTTGCGATCGATCCAACTCATAGCAGAGAGGGCAGCTTCCCACAGTTGTTCTATTGTATTGCGATCGCCCGTCCAAGCATAATATTCGGCATAAAGAATTAGCCACAAAGGAGTTGCATCTATCGTACCGTAGTAGGGCGTATGAGGAATCTCTCCACAGCGCGCCATTTCTCCTAAGCGCAGTTCGTGCAAGATTTTGCCTGGTGATTCTTCCCGCCATTGGTCTTCGGTTTTGCCCTGATATTGAGCGAGGACGAATAAAGTGTCTTTAGCAATTTTAGGATCGAGAATTAGCGTTTGCCAGGCTGCAATAATTGAATCTCTGCCAAACAAAGTAGAAAACCAAGGAATACCCGCCGACAAGAATTTGCGGTCTTCAAAGCTTTGGCGCAGTAAATAGATATCTCGCTCTGCTCTTTCAATTAAGCGATTAAAAGTACCATTATCAGAGCTAATTTTAGTTAGTTGCTTCTGCCAATCTTGCAACTCCATCGACTCTGCCGATTTTGCCTGCATCAGGGTCATTGGCGTACCTACTTTGGAAATAGAATAACTATTAGAAAGTAACTGCACGCGATAGCCTAAGCGTGTGGTTTGATGAGAATTTAACTCTATGCGCCAAATAGCAGTGTGACCTTTAAAATAATCTGGTTTACAAGAGGAGAATTGAATGCGCGACGATCTTACTACCTCATCTAAACCCTGATAGGCTAAAACTAAATCCTCAGATGGGGTAACAAGCGATCGCATCTTCTCGACATTATCTCCAGAAAACTCGGAACGAGATTCATAAATAAAAGGACTACTTGCTTGACTTGCCTCTAATGGCTCTGATTCTGATTCAAATGAAGTAGCCTCTGCTTCTACTACTTCTAGTTCGCCATCTGACCCTGAGATAGAACGTAATAGTTGTCCGCGCTGTTTACGTTGCCAGCCACGAATTTCAAATAAATCGATAAAATCCGCATCAAAACTAAGACTAAGCTCAAAACTGACTGGACTAGTACTGTAATTAGTTATTACCAATTCTTCAAATAGTCCGCCATTAAGTACGATTTCTCGTTCAATTCCAATCGTCTCTGCCCCAATTTGCTGTTTTTCTAAATGAGGATTGGCACACAGAACAGAAAGGGCAAAGCCACTGCTGGCATTACTGCTCAGGAGAATCGGTAGCTGACCATCAATTTGTAACTCTAGACGATTTAAAAAGCGAGTATCCTGACAAAATAGTCCGACACTGGTGGTTTCTCCTGGTAAACAGCCAGGAATGTTACCCAAAGTATCTGTAACTAGAAAAATGTCGTCGTCCTTAAGACTTAAAGTGGCAATTCTCGATTCGTTTTTAACGCAGGGCCATTGAGGAAGGGGAGCAGTTTCGGCAGGAACATAGGTTTTGCCATCGAGTTCGAGAGGCTCTATCATAGCACCTTACAAAATGATAATTAAGTATTGGTTAATCTAGATTTTATACCGTTAAGCAATATTTATTAGCGAAGTCAATACCAGCCCCGCTCTAAAAGCCTGGGGTACTGTTGACAACCAGGTTGGGTCGGTGATGATTGTTTAGATTCTTAGCTAATAGTTTTTGATAAACTGCTTCGTAGTCGTCAACCATGCGCTCGACACTAAATTTTGCCACAACACGATCGCGACAGGCAACACGGTCGATTTCAGAAATGCGATCGACAGCAGCGATACATTCTTCTACACTGTGACATAAAAATCCTGTCTTACCATCTTCGATTACTTCTAGAGTCGAACCTAAAGCCATTGCAATTACAGGCGTACCGACTGCCATCGATTCTGCCATTACCAAACCAAAAGGTTCTTGCCAAGTAATAGGAAACAGGGTTGCTACTGCACCACCCATTAAAGGACATTTTTGCTGGTGATTCAATTCACCCAAAAATTCAATCTGTTTACCATCGATAAAGGGTTCAATTTCCTTGGCAAAAAATTCACGGTCTACTGGGTCTATTTTCCCAGCCATCTTTAAATGCCACCCAGTGCGTTTGGCAATTTCGATCGCTAGGTGCGGACCTTTTTCTGGCGACATTCGACCTAAAAAAGCTAAATAAGGGGGATTATCTGGCTGAATGCGAAAAGGATATTTAATGGTATCGATCCCGTTATACACCGTAGCTACGTAATTTAATTGAAGATCCTTACGTCGTTGCGAGTCAGAAATACTAATAAAATTTTGCTCTCTAGCATCTAGCCACAACGGTTCAACATGAGGGTGAATAATGTGAACTGTATGTAACGTTAGAGTTTTAACCAGATTAGCATAGGCAAATGCAGCTTCTCCTACATGGGAATGAATCAGATCGAATTCCGCAGCTTGGCTAAAGACTCGACTTAGCTGTAAACCCTGATAAACTGTAATTTCTTTCGGGCTTGCCTCTCGCAAAGATTCTGGACAAGAAGATTCTAAATGAGCCGAAGTTTGGGAATCTCCTGAAGCGAAAAGAGTAACTTCATGACCTCGGCGCACTAATTCTTCTGTAAGTAAGCTAACTATCATTTCCGTACCGCCATAAGCCAGGGGCGGGACTCGTTCGCACAAAGGTGCAATTTGAGCAATTCTCATCTCCAAATCTCCTAAAGATTAATTTTTATTAGAAATGTTTGCCGTATGATTTGTTTGCGATCGATTTTCTTAACTGACTATTCTTTTTTTAGCGTTGCACCCTTTGCGGGATAATTTAACGAAACTAGAGATTAATTATTCCCCAAGTCCCGTAGAAAACGTGACCTGGTACGTCCGTACCCCAAGTCTTAGGGGTCAAGCCCAAACCATCCCATAACGGGCGCAACGCCCTTTTTTTTTAGTGTGGTCTATGACTATTTTTTGCAACTCTTTCTCAAGATATAGATTAGCTTTACGAGGTTTATTAACTTCAGTTTGGAATCTAAGATATTGGTTAGGGTAGCTATTAGCTGCGAGCTAATTTCGTTTTAATTAAAAATCATACTTAGATTTACCAAAGCCTATCTAAATTCTACTTTTGACAGGATTTTCAGCCAGAGATTTTACGGTTTTTTTGTCTAGCTTTAAATAAATATAATCTTCATTCATATAAAGAATTTCTGATAGAGGCAAAGTCAATACTTTTTTATGCCAATGACCTTCTTCCAATACTAAATGAGTAATATGGCGATCGCTTGGAGCGACTAAGAATTCTTCTACTCGACCGATATGTCCGTCGGAGGCTTCTAGCCACGCCCCTTTACGCACTGCCATTTCCCCAGTAGGAATTAGTTCTGCTTCTATGGGCATCGAGAATATATCTGTACTTATATCTCCATCCCAAGAGGGGTCTGACCACATTAAGTAAGTGTTACGATAAGCCATCACCTCTTGGCTAAAATCTTTTAAAACTTCATATTTGTAAGTAACAGGATTGAAAAACTGCATTTCGGTAAAAGAAGGCATGGCTGCCAATTCTTTCTTGGTACAGTCTAACCCTATTGATTCGGGAGTGGTTCTAATAACGCGCTCTATAGACACTAAATATTTATGAGACTCTAAAAGATGAAAAATTTCTACGACAAAATGAGTTACTTTTTGACTGTTCTGTTCGATAATTACATGACTTAATTTTCCATATTCACCATCAACACAGATAATTTTTGCACCTAAAGGAATTTCTTTCACTATGCTTACTCCAATTAATCTTGCTTTGAATATACTTTGACATCGAGCGAACTACTAATATGCTGAAAATCTCCTTCTCAAATTGTAAATAACCTTCTCTAAATACCAGCTTTCTGATTCTCCAGGATGCCTAGATTTCTCAACATCGATTAATCTTTGAGCCGTACCTTCTTCGTCACCAGTTGCGCCGTAAAGCAAGAGCCGTAGCTCCTCTCGAAGATTAGAGCATCTAACTGCTTCGCGGTATTGTTGCCACCAGCTTTGTATAGTATGAGTAGTCATTGTTCCTATTTTCCGTTAAATATAATACCTATTAGCTTTTGCCGATTTATTACTATCCAAATTAATCGAGAGATGTGTCAGTCAGATGTCGTTTCTTTGGCAAGACCTGAAAATCGCCAGTTATTTTAAACTACTAAGCTGTTAATCATTTAAATTGGGTATGATTACATTAAAATAAAAACCGTTAAATCGTCTCCCCGTCAGCCACAGTAGTTAAATTAAATACGTGACAGCTTACTAGCTATATAGGTGCATCATATTTCCTATTTTTCTCTAGCAGCGATCGCATTGCAGCTTGGGTTAACTCGTATTAAGTAATATGTAGCGTTTATCTATCACCTAATCACTCAATTAGTAATAGTTTTTTTTAAACAACCGAATTTTAAATGAATGCTATTGGCGATCCGAGAAGTACTTTAAATGCAAAGATTAATGTATGTTAGTAATCTTGAGAAATTAATATTAGTTTGCCTGAGATAAACAATCACTCTTGAGATTAGACATTAAATTAAATCTATTTATAAGTAACTTGGTGGAAGTGCATTTGTTGACTCGTGAAATTTTTTATACAAAAATGTTTATGAGCGCGTTAAATGATTTGGGTAAGCTTAGCGATCCTTTTATTCATAAAGAAAGAGAAAAATTTGAAAATTTTAATTACGGGTGCAACTGGTAATGTAGGGGTCGCGATTTTGAATAAATTAGATTGCCCAGCAGACATTTATGCGGGAGTTCGCAATATTGAAAAAGCAAAGACACAACTCGATCGTGAAAATTATCAATTATGTCTAATTGATTTTGAGCAAGAGATATATCCTCAAATTGATTTCGATGCGGTGTTTTTAATCAGACCACCGAACTTAGCCAAACCAGACATTTTTAGAAAATATCTAACCGACCTAAAACCAACAACTAAAATTGTGTTTCTCTCTGTACAAGGTGCGGACACAAAAAGTTACCTACCCCATGCAAAAATAGAAAAAATCATTCGCACTCTTGGTTTAAAACACACATTTATTAGACCGAGTTATTTTATGGAAAATTTAACCACAACATTATGGGATGAGTTAGCAGAAAATAACAGAATTTACTTACCTTCATCCGATTTAGTATTTAATTGGATTGCCGTTTCTGATGTGGCAGAAGTAGCAATAGAGGCATTGAAATGCGACTTAGCTAAAGATAGCTTTGAAATAACTGGCTCTAGTAATCTAAATTTTCATCAAGTTGTATCTGCGATTAATAATATTTGTGGTACAAAAGTTAAATATGTTTCGCCATCTTTAGTTAAATTTGTAATCTATAATCTTAAAAGAAAAAAGATAAGTTATATTCTGGTAATGATTCTTCTACATTATCTGCCAAGATTTAATAATAATCAAAAAAGTAATCATTCTACAGACTTTCAAGATGTAACTGGTCGGCAGCCTATGAGTATTGAAACATTTATTCATGACAACTGCAAGCTATTTCAACAGCTCGAAGTATAAGCTGTCAGGTATTTAATTCACAAGAGCGATCGCATTTTACCGAAAAAACGTCAGTTTAAAAAATTGGGCAAGCGAATCGATAAAGTTATATGGAGCAGAAAGCGCGATCGCAAAAAGATAAAACTATTACACGAGGCAATTGTGAACTTTAACTGCTGCCAGGGCAAGGTTAAGAAATATCAATCGAGCATTTTCGATACTCGATTGATGTGAAGCTTCAGACAAACTCCATTTCGTGATGCAAATTTTAAACCCCTGTATCGGCTCTACGACCATATTAGCGAGTTGATGTCTGGTTAAATCGCGGTTTGGGTTAAAATTGAATTTCAGCGGTTTAATGTACTTACATCTTTACCAATCAGCAATGTTTAAATTGTCCATTTCTACCTGACCAAAAAGTTCGCCATCTGTTTCTATATTAGCTCTTAACATAGTAACGTAATCATTTGGAAGCCCGTTGTCTCTCCAAATATCTACTATACTATCAAGATCGACAGAACCACTACTACGGTAATCTTGTCTTACAGACCAAAATTGATTCCAGTTATTAAATGGATGTGGCGTAAAGTAATGATTATAGGTAGCACCATCATGATTAGTCTCTCCTAAAAATGTTCCGCCATCATAGAGAAGTCTTTCATGATATTCTTCTGGAGTTCTAGAAGCATTTTCAATTACATAATTTTCGTGCCACCCATCAGTTCCACCAGATTTATTTTTTCTAACGTCTACTTTCGGACCTACCCACCATGCTCCCGATCCATCAAGATTGACATCAATGTTGGAAGACATCTGGCCAAAATCAATCTCGTCAACTCTAACTCGGGGATTAGCTGTTGCTATACCAGTGTCAAAACTACCATCTTCGATATCAACTGTTAAAGAAAAATTTGTTACATCTCCTGTAATTTCTCTGGTTACATCACCATCAAATTTACGATTGGACCAAGCTGGAGACTCATGCTTACCAATTCTTATTAAATCCTGTTCATCACTTCTAATTATGGATACACTGTCAACTACGCTGATTTGATTCCCCATTAAAAGTTTACTGGTTTCTTCACTTAGATCGATCGCTTCTATTTCAGCTTCACTATCTACAAAATCGAATTGAGAAATCGACGTTGGCGATTTTGATTCAAAAGCTGCACTATCATTTGAAGAAGTTCCAAAAACCTGTGTCCAATATCGATCGTAGTTAAACTTTCCAGTATCGTTTTCTAAATATTCATAGCCCACACCAATTTCAGTATAGTTAGGGTTAAGAATGTTAGCACGATGCCCTGGGCTATTCATCCAGTCTTCTACAACTTCTGCTGCACTAGTTTGACCAGCAGCTATATTTTCTCCAACCGTTGAATATTCATAGCTGCTGTTTTTAACGCGATCGCTAACTGTCGAGCCATCAACACCCGTATGACTAAAAAAGTCATCATGTGCCATGTCATTGCTATGATCTAGAGCAGCACCAGTTAATCGATCGTTTAGTTTTAAAGGTTGTAAATCTGCTTTTGCCCGCTCGGCATTTGTTAGCTCTACAACTTGCTCGATTAATCTAATAGACATTAAAAATTCTGGTTCTCAGTAATTTGGTTTACACTCGATCGCTTTTGCTAATATAAACTGGCTTCGCCCTAGCGGTAAACGGGGCGCGCTCTTATTTATTTGTAGCTGCTTGTTTTCAATAGGATCGAATATCCCGTATTCACAAAGACTAAAGCCCAACTATATTAACTTTATAGTTTTAGTCACGAATGATTCAAGCATCATCAAAACAAACGAAAATAAAATTTTAGATAATACGATCTTTAAAAAAATATTTATGTAGCTAAATGCCTTAGCATAATTGGAATTACAGCAATAGACACATAGAACCTCTAAATTGTTTATTCAAATATTCTTTTAGTTCGGTCTGCGATACTTTATACTCTTTCTAAATAGGAAGCATATAAATTTCAGTCTTAGTAGTTAGTACTTAGTACTCATTATAGAAATGCCCTCTGGGTACTCATTACTTCCAGTACAAATCAACTTACGGAAACTAATTAGAATGAATATAACTAAAGGCATAATAAGTTATTCCCAAACTATAAAGATTCTCTTTAATTATCTTAACCAGAATCAAGATTAAGGCATCAACTGTTGAAGTTTTTCTGGTTCTTCCCCTAGCCAGTCAGGATTTTGAGCAGTACCATCAAAAATTGACGAAGTTTTAAATGGTTCAAATTCTCCTTTTGCACCTGCTTGTGCCGTTTTATCTAACAAAGATTGCACTTGAATATCGTCCATTGGCTCAAAGCTGCCTACAGCTGTCATAGCCTGGTCGAGAATTTCCATACTATCGATTCCCGTAATTACCACTGAAGTAGGTAAATTGAGGGCGTAATGCAGACATTCAATGGGGGTGACAGTATTAGAACGTAAAAGTATACCGTTTGCCATACTTTTCATTCCCAAAATTCCTATATTTTGTTTGACCAATTCTGGAACGACTAGTTTGGCGAAGCTACGGTAATGAGCGTCCATTACATTCAAGGGCATTTGAACCGTATCAAACTTAAAGCCGTTTTCTGCTGCTACTTCGAGCATATGTAAATGAATCTGGGGGTCTTTATGTCCCGTAAATCCGATATATCTCAGCTTGCCAGCTTCTTTCGCCTCAATCAAAGCTGCATTCGCCCCTTGTTCGTCAAATACTCGATGTGGGTCTTCGTAACGGAGAATTTCGTGGTGCTGAACTAGATCGATGCAGTCTTCCCCAAAACGCTGTAAAGATTCGTCTATCTGTTTAGCTGCTGCTTTTTTCGAGCGACCATCAATTTTAGTCATCAAAAATACTTTATCTCGATAGCCATCGCGAAGGGCTTTACCCATGCGTTTGTCACTGACTCCATCGTTGTAATCCCAACTATTATCCATAAAGGTGATACCGCGATCGATCGCAGTACGAATAATGCGTATCCCTAGTTGCTCATCAACGTTTGGCAAACCGATATGCCAACCGCCCAGTCCAATAGCGGAAACTTTTTCTCCCGTACTGCCAAGCTCTCGATACAGCATTTGTGATTGAGTATTAGCTGACATTTTTTTCTCCCTCTAATTTACTATTACTCGATCGCTCTCGAATGTAAGCTCATCTAAACATAAACTAGAAATGTCTAGTATCCATCAAGAGTCTGACTAAAAATTAGGGATTTCAAGATAACAAGCTCGATCTAATATTTCTGACAATGGTGAAGATCTTTGTCATCTGTAGCATTGCCACAAAATTATTATCAGATTGACACTACAGTGACAGATAGCGTGTCTAAACTAATAAATAAAATTACTGTAGTTTTTCGTATGTCCACATCTAAACTCAGAAATACTCAATCGAAGTCCGAATTTTGGCTGGAAAACGTCAAAACTATAGGTATAAGCTTATTTTTGGCTTTTGGGATTCGCACTTTTATTTTTGTACTGACACGAGAAATTAAATAATCGATTAAACATCTCGATAGGTGCGATCGCTCTATTAGTTCAGTTTCTTAAGTTAGAAAGCACTCCTCGGCTCGACTGTATCTATCGAAACGAAGCTGCTCAAAATCTGTTTCTTAGTAAAAGCGATCGCTTGGGATGCCCCCACTGAAGCATCGAATTTCTAAGCGTCATGAGATTTGTCAGGCATTGACACGCTAGCGACACACCATCGGTAGAAGATACTAAATAGTTTAGATCTGTAATTGTTGGGGGTAAGAACAATGTCTTTCTTAGATCGCTACGAATTTGAACAGATACTCGATGAAGATTTAGCACTCAATGGTAACCAATGGCTTTAAACTTGCAAAAGAAAGCTATGGCAGGTTTTGACGATAAGGAAAGAGAGCAGTTTTCCCAATTAATCGATCGCGCGATCGCAAACTTATTATGAATTAAGCTGCTTAAACTACAGTCCACTTGAAAAACGCTAAAAAGATAAGGTAGAGCAAGACACACCCCACCTTATCAAATGTTATTACATGGCATTTTTGACTATTAGATGATGTCGCTAACATCAACAGTTTCATGGGTGGCAATGAAAGTAATTAAATGAGCATCGATTATAGTATCCGTACCTTCGCCGTTACCCGATACGGTAAAGTTGTCCGCACTTGCACTAAAGCTATAATCACTTATAGAACCAGAATATACTACGATTGAGATAATAAATTCAGATAATAAATATTTAAATACTATCTTTCTTTTAAATTCCCACTTTATAAATCTTATAATCTCTTAAACACTTATATAAAATTTGATTTACTATAAAAGAGATCGCGTAAATTCTACATATTTTAACCCACCACATCATTTAGCTGAAAGAGCGATCGCTGACTTTATCTGTTATTTCTAATTGAAGAGGCTTAACTAAAGTAGATTGTCAAAGACTAGGCTACTAAGTAAATTTATCAAATGTTAAAAGCGATCGCGCTCGATCGATAATATCGTCAGTCGTGAAGCCTACACGATGGCTTACAACGCTATATGTAGCGTACAAGAGCGAAAAAAAGTTAATTTAATTCACTTTAGTTTTGTTTTAAACTAATCTTAGCTAAATTTAAAGTGAAATAAACCGCTGTACTTTGGAATTGGTAGTTTTTCTCAAAAAAACTCTAGTTTTCAATTTAGACGGACTATATAAAGAATAGAACTTATGGAGGTTACATGGAAGTAACAAATGAAGCAATATCAGAAGATATAAATATTGAAGAAAACCGTCTGGAAAATTCATTTTATTCTCAGTCTTCTGTACCAGAAATAACAACCGATCCCTCTGAATTCGATCCGCTTACTGGAGATTCTACAGAACCTTTGGTAGGTAATAGCAGCGATCCTCTAATTGGAGTAACTCCTATTCAAACAGATACTTCTAAAATTTTGGAAGTTACTGGAAGAGGAGTTGTTTCTGTTGACACTGATACAGCTCGAGTTCAATTAGGAATTGAAGTTGAGGGAGCTACTGCTACCGAGGTTCAACAAGAAATTGCTCGAAATTCATCGGCAGTGGTCGAGCAACTAAATCAATTGGAAGTAGAGGAACTTCAAACAGTTAATATTAGTTTACAACCTATACGTGAATTCGACGATTTAGGGAATAGTACGGTTGTTGGTTTCACAGGACGTAACCTACTACAGTTTGAAGTTTCTACAGAGGAGGCAGGAGAAACAATCGACGCTGCAATACAAGCAGGTGCTAATGTAATTGAAAATATTGACTTTATTGCATCAGACAGCGAATTAAACCAAGCTCGTTTAGATGCTATTACATTAGCTGCACAAGACGCTCAAAATCAGGCTGTCCCATTATTTGATACTTTCGATTTAACGCCCTTAGAAATTGTTGATATTGATATTCTAGGAATTGACAGTCCTTCACCAAGACCGTTTTCGCCACAATTTGAAGTTGCTGCCTTTGATGCCTCAACTCCGATAATTGGTGGATCTCAAGAAGTAATTGCTGATGTCGCTCTAGATATTAGTTACGCTGCGTTGTAGTTTAAAGGGAATATTGGAGATCGAGCCAAAATCATAGTTAAAAAGGGTACGGCTGCCTCTCAATAAGCTTGCTCGATCGTCGAGGGTTTTATTGCAGCTTGAAGATAATCGCTATCGAGAATTGAGGGATGCTTTTGGCAAGCTTGGCAATCGCTTAAATGAAATTGAAACGCTGTAATCTCAATTAAAAAATTAATATGGCTGGAGCTATTTTTTTTTGACTCAACCGTTCGACAGTTTTTTGGCAATATTTACCGATAATTAGGCGATCGCGATTCCCGTCGGACACACCGCTTCAGAGGTAGTAAAAGAGCATAAAGATTGGCAATCGTCTTTACAAGATCTAGGTGTGAGTACTGGTGCTAAGATCATCTCTGGTAAAATCTTAGATAATGGTTCTGCTGATGGAGCATTAATAAATATTCTCAAATGGGGCATAGACGATTCAAAAATCGAGTATAGTTAATTTTTTTAGTGGGTACGAAAAGCAAAAAGATCGAATTAATAGCCAGTCAGAGAGACCCCGCCTTGGAAAGACGGGGCTTCCTCTGACCGCGGAATGCGGTCAATTATTTTCTCCCCGTTCGAGACAAAGGCAAAGGCTATGGCGAGCTTTTTTAGTAGCTTTATTTAGCTTTAGTTGGTTAACTACCGTCTGGGTCGTGCCTGCGACGAGTGCTGAGCGCATATCCTTTGATTATGGAGTTTTTGGCGAGTTTTATATTTCTATTGCCGATTTGGAAGCTTATGCTAAAACAGGAGAAATTACTTCTAGCTTGGCATATTATGCCGATCGCTTTAGTCCCGAAGATTTGACGAAATTAAGAGATTTGTTGAATCGAAGCTTTGAGGTTAACGTAGTGACCACAAGTACTTTTCTCAATTTGCCCATTGGTCGAGAATTAACTCGGCAAATCGGCTTAATTATAGATTCTCCTGCCAGGGTTAGCCAGCCTGCTATAAGAGCCTCTTTAATATTAGCTGCGACACAACCTGAAGGCTTAACGATTCTTAACGTTCTTCGTTTATATAGTACCAAAACGTTAAGGTTGAATACCGAACGAATTTTTGAAGCTGTCGATGAAGCAACAAAACTTTTAGCAGATACGGAAAGAATTTTTCAAGCATTACAACAAGCAGCACGAGCAAAAACAGACGTTATTGATGTAGATACTCTAGCCAATCTTTCAAGATTGGGAACACAGAAATGGCGGACTGAGGCTGTAACTTTCAACTCAGACATAGATAGACATCAGGTTAATGGAGTAGTCTATTTTCCCGTAACTACGAACCAGCCAGTACCTGTGGTTGTAATCGCCCCAGGACTAAATACTAACTGGCAGAATTTTGCTTACATAGCAGAACATTTAGCGTCTTATGGTTTTGGAGTAGCTGCGGTCAATTTTCCTGGAACTAATGCACGACGAATAGATAATTTATTAAACGGCTTAGATACGCCCCCATCTGATAATCAGTGGGTACTCCAGCCTAAAATAGTTACTCAACTGCTAGATGAAATCGAACGTAAGATAACGAGCGATCGCTCGTTGCAGGGCAAACTCAATCTGCAAAAAGTGGGAATTATCGGACAATCTTTGGGTGGCTATACGGCAATGGCGATCGCTGGAGCAAAAGTAGACTGGCAACATCTCCAGAATGAATGTCAAAAACTTCAAAGTTCAGAGCAAATTAATTTCAACCCCGCGCTGTTTTGGCAATGTCAGGCCCCAAAGACTTCGCCTCCGAAGCTAGACTTAAAAGATGAAAGAATAGTGGGTGCGATCGCCGTTAACCCCGTAACTAATCCAATTTTTAGTAAGTCCCAGATGAGTGAGTTTGAGTCACCACTGATGATGGTAGCTGGCGATCGAGATTTCTTCGCCCCTGCTGTGGACGAACAACTAAAGCCGTTTACCTGGTTGCCAAAAAACGATAAGTATTTAGTTCTGGTCAAAAACAGCACGCACTTTTCTTTTATTGCTGAAGAAAACAATGATGATGAATTTCTTACACAAACAAGCGATCGCGATCTAGCTTTAGCTCGCTCATATCTAAAAACTCTCAGCGTGGCTTTTTTTAAAACTTATCTAGCACAACAGGATGAATTTAACTCTTATCTAACCGAGTCGCACCTTAAGAGTATCAGTAAACAGCCATTGCCAATAAATATGCTTCGAGGCTTAAGTAGCGATCGCTTACAATTAATCGACGAATAAATCTTATCCAAAAATTATAGTTTTTCTACGTTCGACAAACAAATCAGCAAGGTTCTTTAAGCTTCGCGTCTGAGGTCATAAATCACTTTGTCCAAATACCAGCTTTCTGACTGACCAGGATGTTTAATTTTTTCCAAATTGACCAATCGCTGTGCGGTATCCGTTCGATTGTGAAGCAAACTCATCAGTTCGTGGTGCAGTTGGTTGGAACGATGCCTTTGGCTGATTTCGTAAACGCTTTGGCGATATCCTTGCCACCATTTATTTAAAATATTAGTCTCCATTTCTCATTCCTCTTTGACCCGATGATTATTACAATAAGCACTTGGGGTGTCAGGGTTATGACGCATTAGTGTCAGGTTGATGTAGATTAATCATTAAGGCTTCAGACAAAGTTTTAACCATCTGGCATAGAGATTTTCAGGCGATTGCCCTACTCCCCCTATTCGATAGATAATTTATGTTTTCTGTAGCAATATATGTTTTAACTAATTTAACAAGCTAAGAAGAAAGTATTTATGAAAACCCAAAAGCGCAGCATTACTTCTTTACTAATAGGCATCGCTAGCTTGGTGTTGATTGTAGCGGGGCTTAAAGCGATGTCAGGCTTGTTAAGTCCTATATTGCTTTCTTTGTTCATCGTGCTGGTGACATATCCGATCATGACATGGCTCAAAAGGCGAGGTTTCCCTCACTGGTTGGCATATACCATCGTGCTGTTTATCGTTCTTAGCGTAGGAGCATTCTTTGTTCTCTTTTTCACCATTTCCCTCGAGCAGCTAAATGATGTGTTGCCAAACTATGTCGATCGAACAGAAGCACTGCTAAACGATTTATGGCAATGGCTTAAAGAACGAGGCGTAGAGTCCGACGATATTCAATCCCTACAATGGTTTCAGCCAGATCGGATTATTCAACTAGTACTGTCTTTAATATCATCACTGCTGGGTATTTTTTCAAACATTGGGCTGACGCTACTAATCTTTATCTATATGCTGGCTAGCGCACCAGCTTTTGCCAAACAACTGCGCCGAGGACTTAGAGATAATACTTCCCTGCTAGGTCAGTTTCAAGATTTCGCCCACAGTACAACTAGTTATTTAGCGATTAAAAGTTGGTTAGGGGTTTTAACGGCTATTTGTCAGATTATTCTCATGTGGATAATGGGGGTGCAGTTTGCCGTACTATGGGGAGTTCTTTCATTCTTGTTTAACTTTGTACCCAATATTGGTTTTTATATTGCTCTGATACCACCAGTACTATTAACCCTTCTCAACCAGGGATTATGGCAAGCAGTAATCCTGGGTGTCATCTACGCTTTGATTAACAACTTCTTTGATGTTGTAGTTGCTCCTCGCTTCCTTGCTAAAGGGTTGGACTTATCTATACTAGTGACTTTCTTAGCAGTTATTATCTGGACGTGGATCTTGGGCCCTATTGGAGCTTTTATGGCTCTGCCTCTTACGGTAATGGTAAAAAAACTCCTCTTAGAGCCATTCCCGCAAACTCAACTGGTTGCTTCATTGTTGGGTTCGGGGGATGAGAAGACAAGTAAAGGGGAGTAACTGTCTAGTCCTTGTTCACAAACATTTAGCCTTTTTTATTTCTCTTTTGAGCATCGGGACAGGGAGGACTTTTTAAAGAACCATCGAGCCAACCCGAAGCCTGTTGGAGACGCTGTAAGGCTTCTTCTGGTCGATCTTTTAGTAGGAATACCAATGCCGAGGTTAGCTGTTGTTTTGCCTGTGCAGAGCGATTACCTTTGAGTCGATGCCAGTCTTGATGGGCAATTACGCTGCGTTCTACTAAGGCTTGTGCTAACTCTAAATCGGTTAACTCAGCAGGTACTTTGTTAGTCGATATCGGCGTTACTTCAAACATAGGTTAATATCGTGTCGATCTAAATTGCTTTATATTTAATTTTAACCATGTCATCTCCTAAATCTGGTAACAAGCAAGAAAACGAATTAGAACAGATTTTGCTTGAGGTAGAACAGTCACTCGCGCAGCTACAAAAACGCCACAGCCAAGTTAAACAAGATCTACAAAAGCGATCGCACACTATACAGCGTCAGCAAGAACTCAAGCAGACTTCAAAAGATCCGTCCCAAACTCCGCCACTAAAAACCGAACTGCGTAACCTCAAGCAAGAGTTGGATAGCTTAGAGTTTAATCTCGAAAGTGTTCTGCTACCCGATATCTTTTGGCAAGTAGTGCGCTTTGTCTTTTTAGGAATTGTAATTGGTTGGTTTTTGCGGATCTGGGCGGGTTAATTCTGTTTCAAAGTTGGTTTTAAACGCGGTCGAAAGTTAGTTCTTTAGTTTCACTATCCGAAGCCATGAATCTGGCAATCTGAGCCTTAGCAGAGGGCTTTAAATTTGAATAGTCTAGAACTAAATAATCTTCAATTTCTTCGATGGTGTCAAACTCTAATGAAGCTTTATAATCATCATATTCATCTTGAATTTCGCGCCATGAATTATAAAACTTTTTAGATAATAACATTTTGTTTTTAGTATAGATAATATGAAAATTCATTAATACAGCCAGCCTTAGCCCAAACCAACCTTAGATAATTTTAAGCACATTGCTTTATAGGTATACGTACCTGAAAGTTAGTTTCGCCAGGTTGAGAATCAAAACGAAGATTACCTTTGTGCTTTTGTACGACAATTCGGCGAGAAATATCTAAACCCAAACCGCTTCCTTTTCCTACCTCCTTGCTAGTATAAAAAGGTTCAAAAATACGTGACTGAATTTCTGGTGGAATACCCGCACCATTATCGATAATCTCTACCAATACACAATCATTTTCTTGTGAGGTACGTATGGTTAATTCACCCTTACCATCCATAGCATCGATCGCATTATCGATTAAGTTCGTCCATACCTGATTTAGTTCGCCACCATGTACGGATAGTTTAGGAAGTTTGGTGTCGTATTCCTTGTTAACCTTTACGCCATACTTTAGCTTGTGATGCAGAATTTTTAAAGTATTGTCTAATCCTTCATGTAGATCTACTTCCTGTACCGTATCTCGATCCATGTAAGAATAATTTTTAATCGCCCCTACTAAATCTGAAATCCGAACTGTACTCTGTTCGACTTCATTTACCAAGCCGTTCATAGTTAAAGTCGCTTCCAACCACATCAAACCCTCTGTAAAAGCAGTAGACTCCATTTCCAATGAGAGGGTTTCTAGTTGCGATCGCTCTATTCCTGCGCCGACTAAACTAGGAGATAATTCCCAAGCATTATCTACACCCAACGACTCTAACCAGTCGGCTAATTCATCTTCGCGATCGCTTTGTTCGAGGGGAGATAAGCAAGATTGACAGTGTGTTTGTACCGCCTGCTGCTGTAGTTCACTCAATAGCTGACGATGATGTGCCGAAAAATGTTTACCCCGTAGTGAAAGCATATTCTGCTGTAGAGAAGCGATCGCACTATATAGCTGTTTGGCTGCCCTTCTGCCTGCTGCTGCGGGATTGTTTAATTCGTGGGCTAATCCAGCCGATAATTTGCCTAATGCTGCTAATTTCTCCTGTTGGCGTAGCTTTATTTCCAAATCTTTAGAACGTTCTGCTAAGGCTGGTACAAACAAATCGACGCTGCGGGGACAACCTTTAAGCAATTCCTTAAAATCTTCAAACTGAATTACCCGACTGCGATCGATGCTGCTGGCGGTTGCTTGAGAAACCCCACCTGTCAACATATTTAAATCCCCCGTAAATTCTCCTCGACGGTGGATGGTAACGACAATTTCCTCTGTACCGAGATGCTTAGTAACTTTAATCTGTCCCGACAAAACTATATAAAAACAGTACGCAGTATCGCCTTCTCGGTATAAAGTGTCTCCTGGCTTCAGTTCCAAAGCTTTGCCACAAGATTCTAAATCTTGTAGATACTTTTCTTCTAGAACAGGAAAGAGAACCGAATCTGAATTTATTTCGGACATAAGATTAAACTAAAAAATATCGGTTAAATCTAAAGTAAAGTTAGGTAAAATATCTTCACCAGATATCGATTGAGGGGAATCTAATAATTCTACATCTCGTCCCAAGCGATAGATTTCTACTTGTTTGGCTTTAGGGTTAATCAGCCAGCTTAAGTTTACTCCGTTATCTAAGTATTCTCTCATCTTGGCTCGAACATTAACCAAAGAATCAGAAGGCGATAATAACTCCAAAGCAAAATCTGGTGCGAGGGGGATAAACTTTTCTCTCTGTTCGGAGGTTAAACTATCCCAGCGTTCTTGTTTAATCCAAGAAACATCAGGAGAACGATTAGCTTTATTTGGTAGCTTGTATCCCGTAGAGGAATCAAATACTTGTCCGAGTTTGGTTTGCTCGTTCCAAATAATAAATCGACCAATTAAGCTAGCGTTGCGTCTTCCTGTTTCACCACCAGTAGGAGGCATAATAATAATCTCTCCATTAGCGTTGCGTTCAAATCTGGTATCAGGATTGTTAATACAGAGTTGAAAAAACTGCTCATCACTAATATCGATAATGGAATTAAAATTAACCGTAATTGCAGTCATCGGATTTGGTTCCACAAAGCTAAGTTATCTGTATTTTATCTCGAAGCCATATTCAACTTACAAAACATCTTACTCGCGCTTTTGTTCTACTTCTTAAGGTAATTGACGACGGCGACGATACCAGGTTGCACTACCAACCAAAATCCCCGTCAAAGCAAAAGCACACATTAGAGGTAATATATCTCCGCGAGACAACTGCGTAATCCCCGCACCCATCATCACAAAAGGTAAGACACCAGGTACAGTACCGATTAAATAGTCTTTAAACTCAATCGAGGTCAAACCCGCTACAAAGTTAACTATTCCGTAAGGAATAATTGGTAACAAACGAATAGCAAACAGATAAAATAAACCTCCCTGACGTATCTCCGCATCGACCGCGTTCCAACGCCCTGCAAATTTTTGAGTAATTAAATCTTTACCAACAGTACGAGTAAAAGCAAAAGCGACGATCGCAGCTACTAATGCAGCTACAGTAGTCCATAGTGTTCCCCACCAAACACCAAAAATTGCTCCTCCCGTAAGGTTTAAAGGGGTGGAAGGCAGAATTAGTAAAGTAGCAACCGTATAAAGAACTATGTAAATAACTGGCGCGAAAATGCCCATAGCTTCTAACCATACCTGTAGCTGTTGGCGATCTATTCCACCGAGAATTACTACGCCTATTGCTGTAACAACAACACAAAATATAGTTAGGATGACAATGCTTTTCTTTAATCGGGACATATTATAACCGTACTCCAAAGAATATTAACTGAGGAGAGTGGATTGGCTCTACATTCTATTGTGAAAGTCAAGATTTGAATTTTATTTTATTGAATTATCAAATCACAATTATCGTCAATATCGCGATCGCTTAAAATTGAGTGTATAGAAAGCTGAACTATTGATGATTTCAAACGAACCAGCTCAAAGAGTCTGTATCTTATGCGATTTTTTAACTTCTAAAGGATTGCCGATTAGAATTTTTAAATATCTTGAAGAAGAGAGACTGATTCGCATAGAAGCAGGCTTTAGAGATAAACAAATTAGAATAATTATTAACGAACGAGGTAAATTTAAATATGTCTAAAACTCTTAAACATATGACGGTTGAAGAACTCAGTCAATACATGAAAAACGATCGAGATAATCGCCAAGAGTGGCAAAAAGCTTATAACTTGTTTGTTGAATCTGATTGGCAGGAAGTACCAGAAGGCGCAACCTGGAAGGAACAAAAGCAATATATCGAGGCTTTTATTTCTCAAGTTGTTTAAAGTTGCCTTACGTACCGTATCCTTATAAACAAGTGCATATCTAGTAATATTTTGATTCCATAAGTTGTTTAAATTCTTCTAATTAGTGAGAATAAAGGCGATCGCTCATTACCAATTAAATCCAGATTGCGATCGCACTTACAGTTGCCGACGATAGCCTCTGGGTGTAGTCCCGACGCACTTACGGAAAGTAAGACTCAAGGCACTTTGGTCGGAAAAACCGCACTCCAAAGCTATTTCAACTAGGGGTAAATCTTGTTTGAGTAGTTGCTTTACTTTTTCTATTCTTTGCTCAATTACATACTTATAGGGGGAAACGCCTGTAGACTGTTTAAATAAATGACAAAAATAGTGATTGCTGTTTAGACCCGATATTCGCGCTAAGTCTTTTAAGCTAATGCTTGCTGCTAAATTAGCATCGATATACCTAATTACCGCTTTTAGCTGTTTGCCAGATAAACCACCTTCGTATTGTTTGAGTTGAGCGGGAAAAGTACAGTAGTTACGCAATAGATGTATTGCCAGTTGGGTAGCTAAAGTTTCCGAATAAAGCCTTCCTCCCAAAGCGTCATTTTGCATCTCCGCGAGGAAACAACGAGCGATATATTCGATCTGAGGATCGCGACCTAATGCAACAGGATGGAGTTCGATCTGGTCGGGGTTGAGACATTCAGTTTGGGCTGCGGTACGAGTAAGATATTCGGGTTCGATGATAAAACAGATACTTTCATCGGTACTTTCCCAAGAGTAAAAAGCTGGACAAGTTGAAGGCTGTAAAAACAATTCGCCTGAGATAAAAGAACCTTCGTGTTTTTGTTTACCTATACGAGTTATCTGACGAGTACCATGAGACAGTTGCAAAATCAAAAGATGATGGGTTATTGGAGGAGATTCAGCACTATCGGGTGATTGAATCTCATGCTGCACAACTAAGCTATCCATCTGAACCGATTGTCGAGATTGCGTCCACTCTGGCTTAAGTACATCTAACGGATGCACTGCTGTAGTCGAGGGTTCTGATACGGATCTAGATTCGGTTTGGCTCATTTGCTTAGTTCGATTAAAAATAAAGATAAGTAAGTGGTAAAAATTGGCGTTGCTGAATCGAGATGTGAATCCGCCCCCCAGCCCCCAATCCTGGGGGAGTACCGATAACTTTAAGTCCCCCTTTCCTTGGGGAGGCACGGACGGTGAACCTGAGTCACCGTAAGGAGTGCCGTGGATTTAAGGGGCATTTCGAGACCTGCGAACATAAAGACTCATGTTTTACAATCAGTAACGCCGAAAAATTTAGTAGAAAGCCTTTCAACGAAACATCTATGTAACTCTTGCTTAATTTTCTTGTTCTTATCTTACCTGAGAGTGGATATTTATCTGAAAATGCCATCTTTAAAACAATTTTTACCAAACCTCAAAACTACTATTACCAAAGGATTCTCGTAAACACGAGATGATTGAATGCTCGCCTACAAGCCAAAAGAAACACAACAATCGACAAGAAAGTATTAGAGAAAAAGCTGTACTCTGATCTTGCAGAAATAAATCAGTTGCAGTAATTGCATTTTAGATTTGCTCGAAGTTAGAAACATAGATAGTTTTATGGAGCTTTAAATAGATGCAGCAACGCCTACACCTGAAATCAATTTAGGTAATGAACAAATCAAGCAAATACAACTTACCAACTGGAGAAGTTACTGTAGTTGCTTTTGTACGCGCCAAAGGCGGTAAGGAAGCCGAAATTCAAGAAGTAACTAAAGATCTCCAACAGCAAGTGCATCAAAAAAACCCTGGTGCAGTTGTCTTTCAATCCTACAAAGGTGCAAACGAACCAGGACTAATACTGTTCTACGAAATATATAAAACTCGTGATGCCTTTGAGTCTCACAAAAGTTCAGAGCATCTACAAAATTGGTTTGATGCCATTGAACCGTTAGCGGATGAAAAGGTTCAGGTAATGGTGCTTGACCCTCTCTAACCGTCGGTTGACAAGCCATTTTACGATCTGACTCAAAATAACAACTTAAAATCTACAAAATCAAGGAGCAAGAAAATGACTAACCCCAAACCCAATCAAACACCCTCACAGACTATTGGAATTAACGTTCTCAATCATTTTGGTGTCGGTGTTTCTAATTTAGAGCGGTCGATTGAATTTTACAAGGCTCTAACAGGAGAATCACCCGTCGATAGTGGAACTTGGGAAAGCGTCGCCCTAGGCAAAGCCACAGGTGCAGACCAAAATGCTAAAATCCATTGGGCAACAGTTCGACTAGCCAATGTTAATATCGATCTGATTCAAGTACTTAAACCCGAAGATCCTGCTGCTGAATATAAAATGAACCAGCCAGGGGCAATTCACGTCTGTTTTGAAGTAGAAGATTTAGAAAGCATCTTCGATCGCATGGAACAAGCAGGAATTGAATTTTTGGGTCCTTGGCATCGCATAAATTCTGAAGAAGACGGTGCTGAAAAAGGAATGGGTACTGTTGTGGCTTACTTCAACGGTCCCGATGGCGAATTATTAGAACTTATCCAGCCAGCAGGTCCTTTCGTGCGTCGAGAAATGATTGAAGCTGGTCGCCAAGCTATTACTTCTAAGTAGGGCAGTAGCTTAATTAAACAACAAGTTTATTTAACCAGAAACTTATTGTAAGGGGGGAGAAGATTTTTGTCTAAGTTATCTTCTCTCTTTTTATCACCATTAATGCTATACAAAGTGCGACATTAAATAAACATTAACAACCGCAACAACTAAGTATTTTTAACTGTTAACACTCAAGTGTTAATTGTCAAACCCATATTCTTCCCGCACCAAATACAGAGGTCTACCCTTTACCTCTTCATAAACGCGACCGAGATATTCTCCTAATACACCCAGTGTAATCAACTGTATTCCGCCTAAAAACAGTATTGCCACCATCAAAGACGCATAACCAGGAACATCAACCCCGAAAATCAACGTCCGAATCACCAGCATTAAGGCGTATAGCAAGGAAATAAAGGAGATAGTTACGCCGATATAACTCCAAACTTTAAGCGGTAAAAAACTGAAGGAGATAATACCGTCAAGGGCAAAGTTCCATAGCTTCCAATAACTCCAGGTTGTTTTACCAGAATAGCGGGGTTCGCGATCGAATAAAACTGAAGTTTGTTTGTAACCTACCCAGGCAAACAAACCCTTCATAAATCGAGTTCGTTCGGGAAGTTTTTTAACCGCTTCTACCACCCGCCGATCTAAAAGTCGAAAGTCTCCCGTGTTGGAGGGGATAGGAACGCGACTCATTTTACCGATGGTTTGATAAAAAGCTGTAGCAGATATCTTTTTAAGCCAGGTTTCCCCTTTACGCGATCGCCTGGTAGCATATACTACATCATAACCTTCTCGCCACTTAGCTATTAGCTCGATAATTAATTCTGGGGGATCTTGCAGGTCAGCATCTATTGGAATTACCGCAGCACCCGAAGCATAGTCTATTCCCGCAGTTAAAGCAATCTCTTTACCAAAGTTACGGGAAAGATTGACAATTTTTATAGCAGGGTATTTTCGTCTGAGTTCAATTAGCCTTTTGAGAGTATCATCCTGACTGCCATCATTAATGCAGATAATTTCATAACTAGTATTCAGCTGTTGCAAAACGGGAGTCAATCTAACAAATAAATGTTCGATATTGTCAGACTCGTTGTATAGAGGAATTATTACAGATATTTCAATTGAATCTAAATTAACAGCCATTAGTACCTTAAAAAGATAATGACATATCTTAATCCGATTTTTATCTGTTTACTATGGTTGACGAGAGGATAGGGCGATCGCTCTTGCTTCAATACTATACCAATACGTACCTGTATTAAGAAATTTATTACCGATTACCGATTACCGATTACCGATTACCGATTACCGATTACCCATTACCGATTACCCATTACCCATTACCGCACTTAGCAATTTAATTTTCTGTCCTAACTAATCAACGTACTGCGATACTAAAGACTTGGCAATTAACTTATAATTACCTCAAAAGCTGAATAAACTTCTCTACAGTCAAATTAGCTTGCCGAATAATTGCGCGTAAAGTGCCTCGATCTAATTCCTTGTGGTTGGGGACAATTACTGTATTTCGGGGATCTTCTCTTACTAAGACAATATGGCTACCGCGTTGTCTAACTATAGCAAAGCCTGTTTTCTCTAAAGCCTTAATACATTCTGAACCAGAAACAACTGGTAATTTACTCATACCAAAACAACTTCTACTCGATCTTCTGGAACACTCTCCCCTCTTTCTTCTAAAACTTCTATATAAAGAGAAATTGCTTCTTCTATATTCACTAATGCTTCTTCGCGAGTCTTACCTTGGCTAATACAACCAGGTAAACTGGGTACTTCAACTACAAAATAACCATCTTCGCCAGGATATAAGAGAACTTGTCGTTGCTGCGATTTGATTTTAGTAGCCATAGTTCAAAGTTTATTTTATGAATTTATAGAAAGCGATCGCCAGATCGGAAATGAACTTTCATTTAGTTTTTCAAGCCTTTTGTTTTTTTTGCTCTTTATTTATAGTTTTTTCGCAGTCTAGAGCAATTTTACGGGCAATTTCTGATTGTTCACTTATTTGTGCTTCAAACTCTTTTGCCATTGCTACTAATGCCTTCAATTCTTTTTCATCTGGTAATTTATTCATAATAATGCTTCTAATCTCTGGATTATATTTTCTAAACCTATTTTCCCTAACTAGATAAAATTGAACTTTCTCTCAAGCAGTAACGCCTTCTAATTCATCTTCGGTAGACTCGTATAACTCTCTAAGTTTTTCTAACTTCTCCTCATCCGCATTCCATAAACCCCGTCCGTGGGCTTCAAGCGATCGCGCTACAATATTACGGAAGGCTTCAGGATTGGCTTGTCGTAACTTATTTGCCATTTCTGTATCTAAGGCATAGGTATCGACTGCTTGGTCATATACCCAGTCGTCTTTAAAATTAGCCGTACCGCCCCAACCGATTAAAGCCGTCATCCGTTGCGAGATTTCATAAGCACCACCAGAACCCTGTTCTGCCATTGCTTCAGCCCATTTAGGGTTGAGTAATTTTGTACGGTACTCCATACGAAGCAGATCTTTTAGCTGACGAGGATTAGTATCTTTAGAAAAGCTTTCGACAAATGAAGCTGATACTTCCTTACCGCTTTGCTTTTCGGCTGCTAGTTTCAAACCGCCCGTGTTGCCATAATATTCCTGAATGTCGGTCAAGCCGTATTCTACCGAGTCTATTTCCTGGATAATTTGGCTGCTGGTTTCAAGTAGCTGCGATAATATTTCTGGTCTAGCCTGTCCCTTATCCTTACGTCCATAACTAAAGACGTTGCGGTTTTTCCAAGTATCTGCAAGTTCGTCGCTAGATTCCCAGTTACTATCTACCACCCGATCATTGACTAACGAGCCAAAATCACCAGCAGGGTTAGAAAACATTCTCGCTGAGGCGTTTTCTAGACCACGAGCCTGTAAAGCTAGATAATGCTTGCGAATATAATTATTATCTGCCGATTCCTCTGCTTCTGCTGCCCGTCGAAACAGATCGTCTAACAACTCAATAATATTGACAAAAGTATCGCGGAAGATACCAGATAAGTTTGCTAAAACATCAATGCGAGGATGTCCTACTTCTGCAACGGGTTTCAACTCATAACGAACAATTCTACCCGTACCCTCTTTAACAGGTTCAGCACCCACTAATTCTAGTAATATCCCTAAAGACTCACCCTTAGTTTTAATCGAATCCAGTCCCCACAGCATTACTGCCACGGTTTCGGGATATGCGCCTTCCTCTAAATTCTGTTGGATAATCTTCTTAGCAATTTTTTTTCCCCTTTCAAACGCAGCAGGAGAAGGCATCCGATAGGGATCTAACGCATGGATATTTCTACCTGTAGGCAGTACCCCACTACCATCTCGTAACAAATCACCTCCAGGCGCGGGGGGTATATATTCCCCATTCAAACCCCGCAATAAATTGGTCATCTCATCAGTATTCTGCGCTAACAAATCCCTAATCTTCTCTCCCTCTTCCAATTTATGAGACAAAACCGAATCATTCTCTAAAACCCTTTGCGCGGACAACTCGCGATTTTGAGGAAGCCTCAAAATGCGTGTCCTTGTCTTTGCGTCTTTGCGCGAGATAATCCCCTTAATCTCACTCTCCGATAACTCCCCATCAAAATAAGCCTCAAGATAAGACTTCAACTGTTCTTCATTTGGCGCATCCCCCAAAACGTGCAGGCCAGAAGAAAACAAACGCTGTTCTAATACCTGCAAATATTCATATACCTGCACAAAATACTGATTAACCGCATTCTTGCTAAACAACTTGGCATTCTCTATGGTGAAATCAATTCCTTGTTTAATTCCTTCGGTAAACTTACAGTCTTTTTCCAATCCCGCATCGATGATTTTCTGACAGATAATATCTTTGAGGGCATAATTCTTTTCCGTATCCTCTCGATACTCCCCAATCAATTCCCGCAGGGCAATCAACTCTTTATACAAACCGGCACGTCCATAGGTCGGGACGTTATGAGAAACTAAAACACCATAACCCCGACGTTTTGCCAGGATAGATTCTGAAGGATTATTAGCAGCATAAATATATAGATTAGGAATATCCCCCAGTAAAATATCCGACCAAGAATAACCCGTATTACCTAGAGGCGAACCTGGTAGCCATTCAACTGTACCGTGCATTCCAAAGTGAACTACTGCATCAGCCTGGTATTCGTTTTGCAACCATTTATAAAAAGCGGTGTATTGGGGATGAGGAGTCAGATCTTTTTCAAACATCAAGCGCATCGGATCTCCCGCTATGCCTAATGGAGGCTGTACGTTTATCCAGACATTACCGAATTGAATACCGCCAATATGGAACTCATCGCCGTAGGTTTTTATTCCCGTACCCGTCAAAGATTTCCATTGTTTTTGTACTCTGCTGGTTTGCAGATAACCAAGCCATTTTTCTAGGGTGCGAACGTTTACCGATCCCCCCTGTCCCCCCTTATTAAGGGGGGTAGATTCGTCGGCTTGTTTTACCTGGTTAATTATTTCTTCGCCGTCTTCGGGTAACTCTCCTACATCGTAACCCTGTGCTTTTAAAGCCTGAAGAAAATTAAGTAAGCTTTTAGGTACATTTAATAATGCTGCTGTCCCCGTCGCGCCATATCCTGGGGGAAAGCCATATAAAATAACTGCTAACTTTCTTTCGGGTGTAGGCGTGTGTCGTAATTCAATCCAGTTTTTGATTCTACCAGTCAGGCGATGCAGTCTTTCGGGTACGAGATAAATATCTTCTCCTACTAAACCACCTAAAGGTACAGTATCGATCGCGCCATCCAATTCGGGAAGAGAATATAACACTACACTCTGCAAACCTCCTATTCCCTGGCGAGTCCAAGAATGTATGTCTTGAATTAATAAAGGTGCAGCAACGATATAAGGTACGTTTTTTGCAGTAAGAATTCTTTTAGCTACTTCTACCTGTCTTCCCGCCTCCATCGAACCCGCTGGTCCTCCTACCAGGGGAAAACCAATAGTAGAAACAACTGCATCTACTTTTACGGCATCGTCTTTTAAAGATAGTATTTCTTTATTACCCTGCTGTCTTTGTTCTTGTTCGTAGGTAGTAGTCAGCCAGTCTCTTACTGCTACATGACCTTCTACACCATTGATAAATATGGGTAGAGGAATTAATCCTTGAGATTCAAAATGTTTAATTAACTGGAGTATGTATGGTTGTTTGGTAATGACGTGCTTGCGGTATAACAATATGCTGACGGTTGGTTTCGATCCCCCCCAACCCCCCTTAACAAGGGGGGAAGTTTTGTACCAATTTAAATAATCTCGTGGCGAGGTAAAATAACCCTGGTATTCGGGGTGCAACAAACCCATGTTTGGGGTTTCAACTGGTTGAGGAATTTCACCAACGGTTAAACCTAGATATTTCTCGGCTAACGTCCAGCACATCGAAGCGACGTTTTCTGTTCCCCCCGCATTCCAGTAACCATAGATAATCAGCCAGTTACGTAAGTCCTGTACTTTTTTACCTGGAACGTATTTTAGTAACTTGGGTCCTGTTTTTAAAAAGCTAATATAACCCGCTAGCTTATCTTCTTCTCTGCTATTGCCAAACTTACTTAAAATAAATTTAACAGGCTTAGGCATTCCTTTGGGTTTGTCACCTATAACAAACTTGCCCAACTTTGTCAGACTCATCAATTCTAAAGCCGACTCAAATACCAGCCTGATGGGAGTATCTTCTACTCTTTCCCGTAACCAAATTACCTGATCGTAATCAAAAATTAAGCTACCAAAAAAAACATCGGCAGACTGCAAAGCAGTTTCTACCACATCAGGTGAAGTCGTAATGTCGCGATCGCTAAAAAAGATCACCTCCAACCCCTCACACCGCGCCGTAGCCATCTCAGCAGCCTGACGGTAGAGGTTAGCATTAAAAGATTCAAATCCTGCGATCGCAACAATCCTTTTCATACCCAAGTTTCTTAAAATTTCTTTATATATTCTTATATAGATTGTAAGAAAATTTCCTTGTTAAAGCGATGTTTCGTTAACTAGCGGATGAAAAATTATTTGATGATTTCGATATCTTTACAGAGAACATCTAGCAAAACTACTCGCCCATATATGTAAACTCTTGTTTTGTTATTTTCCTGTTTGCTTACGCTAAACTCTACTAAATCAATACAGCCATCTTCGTAAATACAACCTTTCATTTGTTCGTTAAAGTATAATTGAATTTCTTCGCATTTCAAACACATGAATTGATAAATAGAATCATCATTTTCAAAATAACCAGAAGGGCAACAATCAATAATTACTGTTTGACCTAAATCAATAACTTTAATATCTGTAATAAATTGCTCGAAAACTGAAGAATCATACATCGCTTTATTTTTTTAGTTGTCAGATGCGATATCGCTAGATACTCTGAAACTCAATTAGTATTTCCTATTCTTAAATAGGCATCAACTTTACCTTGTTTTGCTTTTGACACGCATTCTAACCACTCATGCCAAACTGCGGGGTCGGCTATATCTCCATCGGGTAAATAACCCATATCACCCAGTAAACCCGCAATATCATCAGACTTTGTTCGATTGTATAGTTGTTCTAAAAAAGCAAACATCGCTTCGTATGCCTCTTTCTCAGTTAAATTAGTTGCCATATTTTTTTATACAATTGGCAGATAGATAATAATTACGATGATAAATGCCAAATTACGAGCAATTGCTCAAGACAGTTCAAATATGCCATGCTTTGTCAGATATGAGACAGGATATATTACTGTTTCTTTACGATGAAGACAATAACGAGTTTTTCATCTTGGCAGGAAAAAAAGCCACAATAGAAGTAACTATATATCCAGATTCAATAGTAGAGGTAGAAATAGGTGATGAAATATAAATCTATGACAAAAAGAGAATTAAAACAGTATCTTTTAAATAACCGCGATGATAAAGAGGCTTTAAAAGAACTTAAATTAAGACCAAAACAAAATGTGATTACTATTCCTGCAAATATGAATACAGAAGAACAAAAACAAATTTTAAAACAGGCTCTTTCTAATATTGAAAGTAATTAATATTATTTAATAGGCGATCGCTCTTTCAAGATAACCTCCAACCCTTCACAGCGCGTCATTGCCATTTCAGCAGCCTGACGATAGAGGTTAGCATTAAAAGATTCAAATCCTGCGTAGCGAAGCACGCAAGCCAAAGGCTTGCCAGTCGTCGAAGACAAGTCCGCATCGTCTGGGGTTGCCCCAGACGCTTGTGTCGGACGCGACGATCTGGGCTAACGCCCTGTACGTAGCGCGAAAGTGCGGTCTTAAGCGGGGCATTCAAGCACCTGAATTTATTTCAGGTGACAGCGGGTTGGCTTCCCCCCCCGAAGCACCTTTCGTAAAAAAGCTTATCGCAACAATCCGTTTCATATATCCTAATGCTTAAAGTTTCTTTATATATCCTTGCCTATGATTGTAAGGAAATTCACAAGATAAAGCGACAATCATAGTATTATATAACACTAATGCGATAATATATTTTATGTTTAATTCAGTCAGATACGATTAAAGAATAAATTATGTTTGAGATAATAAGAGGAATTTTCCTTTTATTTACTAGTATTTTTGCACTTTATTTGTTTACATCTGATGTTAGTGGTTGGCAAGAGTTGACAGAAAAATATCAAACAGAAGATAGCTTGCCCAAAACCTTTTTAATTACAGAAAATCAACGCATAATTTTTAACAGTGAAACTAAAAATGTGTCTACATCTCTACCTAACTTAGGAATAGGAGTTTCTGACTATGGACTTTATCTTTCTCAACCCAGCTTTCCAGATCCTCTAGATCGTTATCCTGCGTTATTAATACCTTGGTCTGATATTGCTTATCGAAAAGTAGCTGCTACTAATTATTCAGGAGAATACTATACATTTTATTTGGGCAATCCTCGAATAGTTAGATTTTCTCTAAATGCAGATACGATTAATAAACTCGAACAAGACTATAGAGAACCAATATTCAGAAATAAACTAGGCGAACCTGAATAAAGCGATCGCAATTATCAAAATCAAACTAAAGCAAAGTTCTACAATCATGCAAATCACAGAAATTATACAAAAAACGCCTGGAGTTAGTGGCGGTTATGCTTGTGTTCGCAATACGAGAATACCTGTTTGGACTTTAGTATCCCTTCGTCAACAAGGTGCAACAGAACAAGAATTATTAAGTAATTATCCAGGTTTGAGTTTAGACGATCTGACTGCTGTTTGGGGTTACTACTATAACCATAAGTTAGAAATAGACCGAACTATTATTGAAATAGAAGACTAATGTTTCATGGCAAGATTCAGCTTCTATTCTGATAAGAACTTCACCTTGGATATGGTAAAAATGCTAAGAGTAGTGGGACACACCGTAATTACTAGTTATGATGCAGGAGAAGCTAACCAGAGTATT
The DNA here is from genome assembly GCA_965214815.1 of Waterburya sp. Classification (GTDB taxonomy): domain Bacteria; phylum Cyanobacteriota; class Cyanobacteriia; order Cyanobacteriales; family Xenococcaceae; genus Waterburya. The sequence continues at coordinate 2,188,177 of CBDCCL010000002.1, read as the reverse complement.
CCCGATGATGAAGTTTTAAATTACGCTACTAAAAATAAGCTAATTTTAATTACGTTGAATCGAGATGATTTTATTGAATTACATCAAAGCGGTGTTCGTCATTCAGGCATTATAATTTGTAAAACAGATCGAAATTATCAGGGACAAATTTATTTTTTACATAGTTATTTGCAAACTCAGGATAGTTTAATCGATCGATTAATTAGAATTAAAAAGCACCAGAAAAAAGGTTTTAGTCAGCAAACATTTATTACTCAAGAATATTTCAGGTAAGCGCGATCGCTAAAATAATACCTCTAACTCCTAATACTGCACCATTGCCATTTCTTCTATGATTTAAAACATAACGCTCTGAAAATTGCTTTGCTAACTTGGAACAGTAAAGTAGAACTGCATTAAATAATTACTGTAGCAATGAGTTTAAAAGTACGAGTAATAGCAACTAATAAATTATTGTCCGATATTTATCAACAAGATATGCGTTTGAGTTCTTTACTATTAAAATTAGATTTTGATAATGAAGATGTAAATCTGATTGGTGATAAATTATTATTCGATGCAGCTATATTTTTCTTAGAAACATTAGAAGAAACTATAATAGCTTTTCAGGATGGGACAAGACAATTTAAAATTATTCAAGATAGTTACGGTTTAATAGGCAATTCTCCTCAGGCTTTAAGACAGTTGGCAAAAGAATTTAATATTAGTCATGAGCGAGTCAGACAGTTAAAGCAAAAGACATTGATGAAGCTTAAATCTACAAACCAGCGATCTAAGCTGGAATCATTGTTTAGAAGTAAAATACAGCAATCTTTAGAAATTTATAAAGATCGATTTCCAGCTATCGATAATTGCGCTGACAAATATAACTTTGCTTTATCTTCATTATCAAATGGGGAAAAGTGTTTAACTATATCTGAAGGAAACAATCGAATAACTATTAGTGAATCTGATTTTCTAGATTTTTGTAACAATTTAACAATGGTCAAATCTAAGTGGGGAATAAAGTCCTATACTGTTGAAAAAGTAAGGAAAAAGCACAAAAAAGCCTATGCAAAATGGACGCAGGAAGAAGAGGAACTTTTAATTAATAACTTTGCTGAAGGTCTAAGTGTTAAAGAAATAGCAACAATGTTGGAAAGACAACCAGGCGCGATCGCTTCTAAAATAAACAAATTGGGACTTAATAATTAATTGTCTTCAACGTTACGATTAATAATCACGATTTTCCACTGTCCTAACTGGCTGGCTTGAAAAGCAACCTGACTACCATCGCCACTAATTGTAGGACTACTTACAGAGCCTTTGACATTAACGGTTAGAAGTTCCGATTGTTGTGAAGAGCGATCGTAGACAAAGATATCTGTCTTGCCTCTTTCAGTCGAAACATAAGCAATATATCTTCCATCTGCGCTTAACGATGGTCGATCTTGAGTAGAATCACGACGATTGAGATTTGGTAAAGATATTAATCTTTTTGCCTGAAGATCGTAAAGAAAAATATCTCTTCTGCCACGGCGATCTGAGGCAAAAGCAAGATACCGACCATCTTGACTATAGGCTGGGTATTCTTCTGTAGAGTTACTATTTATGCCTCCAGGAATTATTTCTGGCTGCGTCAATAGATTACTATTACAACCACTGACCAAAATTACAGCGATTGATGCTAATAATAGTCTTAATGTCATATTTTAGCAGCTTACTAAAGATCCTATTTTACTTAGATCTATTTTTACTCAAAGACCATCGATCTGTGTAATACGGGCGAATAAATTAAAGCGATCGCGCGAGGGTTGAATTTGCAGCTTTACATTTTTACTGGCAAGAAGTTAAAACGACTAGTGCGACCGTTCGATCGCGGGTTTAACCTATTTAACGTAATGCTATCATGGCAAATAATTCTCTACTCGATAACCTCAGTCAAAAAATAGATCGAATTGTTATCGGTCAATCGGATTTAGTCAAACAGTTGCTGATTGCTTTACTTAGTGGCGGTCATGTAATTATCGAAGGTGTACCGGGAACGGGTAAAACCCTGCTGGTTAAAGTTTTATCCAGACTAATTGCTGCTGATTTTCGCCGTATTCAGTTGACTCCTGATATTCTTCCTTCAGATATTTTAGGAACGAATATTTTCGATCTTAATAGTCGCGATTTTGTTTTAAAAAAAGGGCCAGTTTTTACTGAAATCTTATTAGCTGATGAGATTAATCGTACTCCCCCCAAGACTCAATCTGCTTTACTCGAAGCGATGGAAGAACAGCAAATTACTTTGGATGGGGAAACCATGCTTTTGCCACCTTTATTTTGGACGATCGCTACCCAGAACTCTTTAGAATACGAGGGAACTTATCCGCTACCAGAAGCACAGCTAGACCGCTTTTTGTTTAAAGTTTTGGTAGATTATCCAGATAGAGACGCTCAAAAGCAGATGTTGGTCAATGCACATCAGGGATTTAAAGCTAAGAAACCCGATTTAGATGCAGTTGAGGCGATCGCCACTGTAGAAGACATTCTAGCATTGAGAAAACAGGCGCAAGCGGTTCGGGTAGAAGATAATGTTTTAGATTATTTGCTCGATTTAGTCGAACGTACTCGTCAACACCCTGACCTAGTTTTGGGCGCATCACCGAGATCTACTGTAGCCTGGTTAAACGCGACTAAAGCCTGTGCTTGTCTATCGGGTAGAAATTATGTTATTCCAGATGATGTTAAAGAAGTTGCTGCACCTTTATTGCGCCATCGACTGATTTTAAAACCAGAGGCGCAGTTAGATAACGTGCAAATCGATGAGGTAATTGCATCGATACTAAAACAAATATCTGTACCTAGATAGCGTCAATTATGGATTATATTCATGGCTATAGCGATCGCGAACAAGAAAGGCTAATTCAACAGGCGCAATACTGGCGCGAAGGGTTAATTTTAAAAGATCTTGATTACAAAGCGGGAGAAAGTTTATTAGAAATAGGGTGCGGTGCGGGTGCTGTTTTGGGTATTTTAGGAAAAGCTTTTACCGATCTCAAGCTGGCGGGAATCGATCTAGAAGACAAGCAAATTAATTAACTTATTCTTTATCCTTTAAATCATGATTCCATCTCGAAGGTGTTATGTACTATTAGCTATAGGTGGCGTAGGTGCTGCACTATTAGATATTCTGAGCGATCGCTCCTTTAGTTTAAATTTCTTACGAATCTATAATTTCCTTCTCTTAGTTGCCACTGTAGCTGATGCTTCACAAATAAAGAAGTCGGCTATTGAAGTAACTCGCCAGAAGATAGATCGCCTTTCGGTAGGAAGAGACAACCCGATCGCACTAAATATAAAATCGGGCGATCGAGTAGTTGCTCGTATAGGAGATAGTTTTCCTCAAGAATTCCAAGTTGACAGAGACACTTTAGAAGTAAATCTACCTGCCAATAGCACCAGCGAACAAACGTACACTATTCATCCTCATAGTCGTGGCGAATACGAATGGGGAGATATTCAGGTGCGTCAGTTGGGTAAGCTTGGTTTGGCGTGGCATGATTGGACGATACCGGCACAGCAAAAAGTTACTATTTATCCCGATCTAATTGGTTTAAGAGAATTATCAGTCCGTTTGGCGATCGAAAATAGTGGTGCAATGCGACAAGCACGACAAATAGCCAGCGGTACAGAATTCGCTGAATTGAGGGAATATCGTGAAGGGGAAGACATTCGCCTAATTGACTGGAAGGCTACGGCGCGTCGCGATACTTCTCAAGCTAGTGCGAGTCGCCCTGTAGTTCGGGTATTAGAACCAGAACAGGAACAGACTCTATTTATTCTGCTCGATCGCGGACGTTTAATGACGGCTAGGGTTGGTGGGTTAAAACGATTCGATTGGGGTTTAAATGCTACTTTATCTTTGGCTTTGGCAGGGTTAAACCGTGGTGATAAAGTCGGTGTAGCGGTATTCGATCGCGACATTACTACCTGGATTCCTCCAGAAAGAGGCGATCGCCATTTATCTAAATTAGTCGATCGCCTTACGCCAATTGAACCAGTACTTTTAGAACCAGATTATCTCGGTGCGGTGACAAAAGTAATTACCCAGCAAACCCGACGGGCTTTAGTTGTAGTCATTACAGATCTGGTTGACGTTACCGCTTCAGGCGAATTACTCGGCGCGATGATTCGTCTATCTCCGCGCTATCTTCCTTTCTGCGTCACTTTGAACGATCCTTTAGTAGATAAAATCGCCCATTCTCCTACCGACAATACCAGAGATACTTACGCCCGCGCCGTAGCTTTAGATTTACTCGCTCAACGTCAGGTAGCCTTTGCCAAACTAAGACAACGAGGGGTTTTAGTTTTAGATGCACCATGCGATCGTGTTAGTGAAGAGTTAGTCGATCGCTATCTACACCTTAAAGCCCGTAATTTACTATGATTCTCTATTTCAAATAACGAAATACAGTTAACTATTAATATTTTTTGTTCAGTAAAAAAGATATTTATTATCAAATTATGTTTAACAAAATTGATTTAATTGCGGAAATTGAAAACTTATTGGAAGAATATGATTATTATGCCTTGGATCGGCAAGATGAAGAATATCCCTGGGAACTATTGGTATTTTCTCGTATAGAAAATGGTGAATTTACCATACGAAACTTTTTAATTTGGCAAGAATTTCTTGAACCTATTGATTGGGAAGATTTTGTCTCAGATTTTGAGCTTGATATTACCATTTATGAGAATACCTTCCCAATAATGGTAGAGCAGTATGAAAATTTTCTAGAATTTATCCAGAATAATTTACAAAACATTCAAATATATAAACTAAAACTATATGGAATAAATGAAGAGATGGAAGAAGACAGAGAATTAGGTGATGCTTTTTGTCTCATTGGCTTAGTTGATAATGAATACTGGCTAGGGTTAACTAGCGAATTAGATAATGAATACCATTATGGAGTTTGTCCTGCAAGTCTTTCAATCAAACTACCTAACAATATAGAACAAATAGTTTCTCAACTATATTCAAATTTTAGAGAATCATTCGATTTCTTAAATAGAGCGATTGATAGTTATGCCTATGGTTATAAAATAGAAGTAATTAATGATGAAAACAAGATTATTGAAAAAATACTAAATTCGGGTCGTTATTGTTGGACTAAAAATTTTACGGTAGAGCTAGCAAACTTAATCGATCCCCAATTAAGCCGATTACTTCTAGATAATTTGCTAGATGTCAAACAGCATAAAGTTTGGGGATATGATGGCTTGTTTAATTATATAGGAGGGATGACCAATGATGGCGATTGGATTGGGTTGTATACGCGACAAGCATATAGCTATTAAAACAATAAACTTTACTAAAAATCTTACGACTCAGTAGTAGTGCTATCCGCTTTGGCTGGCTCGATATCGCTAGCGGCCTCTAACTTAGCATTCATGCTGACAGACTTTTCAATTTTTTGTGCTTCTTTTTTAAATTCGTTTTCAAACTCTTTAGAAGCATCTTGAAAACTGCGGAGACTCTTGGCAACGCTGCGACCTATTTCTGGCAGTTTTTTAGGACCAAATACTAAAAGAGCAACTATGGTAATTAGAGCCATTTCTGGTAAGCCAACGCCAAAAATGTTCATGATGGTTATTTCCCTTAAAATTATAGATTAAATATAATGATAGCTCGATCTCCAGTTATCTAAAGACCGAACCAAATTAGCTAATTAAATAGTTAATTGATGCGCCTGTTAACGGCTCAAAGTTCTCCAGTCTACATCAATTCCTTCTAAGATTAGAGAAGAATTGTAAAGTTGCAGAATAATTAAAAGGAAAACTAGAAACAAAGCCATGAACACTCCCATTAATAGGGTTGTTCCCCAACCAGGGGCAACTTTACCATATTCGGAGTTTAAAGGCTTGAGAAGATTTCCCAAACGAGTTTGTTGTGTCATGATGCAATATTAATGTGATATCGATTTTTCGTAATCTTCTGTAATATTATAGAGTAATAGTAATCATAATTAATATTTACTTATGGAACCTGCAATAGTTCTTAGCATCAGTATTGGGGCTGTAGTGGTCGCCATTACTGGGTATTCTATCTACACAGCTTTTGGTCCTCCTTCTGCCGATCTAGGCGATCCTTTTGAGGATCACGAAGACTAAAAATATTAGCTGGCAATATGTAACTCATATAGTTAATAGCAATTATTAAGTCAGCACTAGTAGGGCGAGGCACACCCCGCTCTACCTTAACTAACTAAAATGCAACCCGCTGTATTTCAAAATTAATACAGTACTTAGATCGAGTTCGATAGCCAATCTATAATTTTGCCGTTAACTGCTTGGGGATTTTCGTCGTGGGGACAATGACCCGCATTTTTGACAATTTCAAAGCGAACGTCAGTATTTTTATCTGCTAAATCCTGATAAATTTTCGCGCCTGATACTGGTGTCCAGGGATCTTTTTCGCCCCAAATTACTAACAAAGGTAAAGTTAGATTGGGTAATAATTGGTTGGGTGATGTTCCAGGAGGTGCGGATAATACAGAGGCAAAAACCTTTTGCGCTCCTTTGTCGCAGGAAGGTTGATAGAGCATTTCTACTAGTTCGTCCGTTACTGCATTGCGATCGCAATAAACCTGATAGAGAGTACGACGAATTTGACTTTTGCGACGGATATTGTTAAAAATTAAATTTCCAGTTACGGGAGAACCAATTAGCTTCGTAAATGCGCCCATCACTGTACCTAAAACGGGGTTAAGCTCTCCTGGACGATGATTTAATCCACCCGCACAGTTGATTAATACTCCTCCAGCAGCAATTTCTGGATAGTTTGTCACCAGCATTAGGCTAAGTAATGCACCGATGGAGTTGCCGATAAAAACAGTTGGTTCATTAATATGTTCCGACCAAAAGTCTTTAATCTGCGACTGCCATAGTTCTAGAGTATATTTTACATCCGCTTTATCCGAAGCACCAAAGCCTAATAAATCTAGAGCAAAAACCCGATAGCCAGCCTCTGCTAATACAGGAATATTCTTGCGCCAGTGTCCGATAGATGCGCCAAAACCATGAATTAACAGCAATGGTTTACCCGTACCTGCCACGGTGTAGCGAATTCTATGTCCTTGCCAATGCCAGTCTAGTTTTTCCCAGCTATCGTTTTTCAATAACTTTGTAGTCACGATATTTTAGTAATTGTTATATATACAGTCTTGTATCGATCGTACAAGAAATTATTCTTTAGTAGTTAGCCAAAAATAAGGAACGAGGGATGAGGGATGAGGGATAAATAATAAGTAATTAATATAACTGTTGACTGTTGATTGTTAATTGTTGATTGTTAATTGTTGATTGGGGAATTGCGATCGCGCAACTTGTCTTTGACTGTTGACTGTTGACTGTTGACTGTTGACTGTTGAGGTGTTTGCTTAACATATGTACATACAAGTTTAAAAAAGAGTTAGACTAGCAATCTAATACTTCCTCTTATAGTTCTTAATATTCCTTCTTTTATATGTCGTTTCATGTCTCCTCTTGGTCGATTAAAAATCCCGTTCCGACGGTTGTTACTTTCCTGATTTTGGGCATAATCGGGATAATCTCATTTATGAGTTTGGGGATTGATGAATCTCCTAATATTGATGTACCGATTGTAATTGTTAGTGCGACACAACGAGGAGCTAGTCCGACAGAATTAGAAAATCAGGTAACTAAAAAAATTGAAGATGCGGTAGCTAATTTAGATGGCATCGATGAGCTTAGTTCGACGATTACTGATGGAAGTTCGAGAACTGTAATTAACTTCGATTTGGGAGTAGATAGCGATCGCGCCGTTAATGAAGTCCGCAATGCCATATCTCAAGTACGTCCCGAATTACCCCAGGATATTGATGAACCAAACGTAACCAAGCTTCAGTTTACGGGGGGGACAGTAGTTACCTACGCGGTGGTATCCGAACAACGAACCGTGGAAGAATTGAGTAATTTGGTAGATCTGACAATTATTCCCGAACTGCTAAACGTAAAAGGAGTAGGACAGATAGAGCGTTTGGGAGGACTAGACAGAGAAATTAGAGTAAATCTCGATCCCGAACGTTTACAGGCTTATGGTATTACCGCTACGGAAATTGATAATCAGATTTCTCAGTTTAATCTTAATTTATCGGGAGGGCGATCGGAAGTTGGGGGAAGAGAACAAAGCGTCCGTACTTTGGGTAGTGCTGCAACAGTCAGCGACTTACGGGCTTATCCTATCGAACTAAACAATGGCGATACCGTACCTCTATCTAACTTTGGCGAAGTAGCCGATGATTTTGAAGAATCGCGCTCGATAGCCTTTTTAGACGGACAGTCGGTAGTAGGTATTGCGGTCAAGCGTAGTTTGGGTAGTACCTTAGTTTCAGTGGAAGAGGCGGTGACAGAAGCGATCGCCGAATTGCAGGTTACTTTACCCGATGATATTAAACTAGAGTTGATTTTTACCCTAGCCGACGAGATTCGCGCTTCCTATCGAGGAACGATTAATTCTTTGATTTTGGGCTGTCTGCTGACTGTACTAACGGTAGGGTTATTCTTACGAGACTGGCGCGTGACCCTAATTACCGCTACTGCGTTACCGCTTTCAATTATTCCTACTTTCTGGGTGATGAATATATTGGGCTATACTCTCAACAGCATGAGTTTGTTAGCCTTAGCCTTGGCGGTAGGTAACTTAGTAGATGATGCGATCTGTATGATCGAAAATATCGATCGCCACCTACAGATGCGCAAAAAACCTTTTCAAGCAGCTTTAGATGCAGCCAGGGAGATTGGTCTGGCTGTAGTAGCCACCACCGCAACTATTGTAGCGGTATTTATTCCCGTGGCTTTTATGGGTGGTGTTCCTGGACAGTACTTTGAACCTTTTGGGGTAACGGTAGCAGTCTCGACCATGTTTTCTACTTTAGTCGCCTGTACTGTAACGCCAATGCTTAGTGCTTACTTACTCAAGCCGAAGCAGCCTGTTAGGAATTCTCGCTTTCGTGCTATTGCAACAGGCTATGAGATCGCACCAGCAAGAACTAAAAGCAATATACAAAACTATTCCCCCGACTTAATTAGTTCTTCACAAGACTTCGATCCTAGTTCCAAAGCCAAACGCCAGCCATACCGTTTCTTACTTAATCTGGCTTTGAGAAATCGGATTACTACTTTAATTTTGGCAGCAGCCTTTTTCTTCGGTAGTTTACAGCTAATTCCCTATATTCCTAAAGGTTTATTCGATGCTGGAGATACGGGAGTAAGTACGGTAAAAGTAGAATTACCGCCTGGTTCAAAGCTAGAAGATACCGAAGCCGTAGTTAGGCAGCTAGACAAAACCTTGCGCCAACAGCCAGCAGTAAAAAGCATTCTGTCTGAGGTTGGGTCAGAAGGTGTGAATAATGGTTTGCTATCGGTCAACCTGTTACCCAAAGACGAACGGGATCTATCGCAACAAGAATTTCAAGATCGTATGCGAGAAGTTTTCAAGGAAATTCCTGGGGCGAGAATTAGCTTTCAAAGCCGAGGCGCGGGAGGTAGTGATAAAGACGTTTCTTTAATTCTGCGTAGCAATAATCCTCAAATCTTAAACGAAACGGCTAATAATTTAGAACAGCAAGTCAGGGAAATACCTGGATTGGTCGAAGTAACTAGCAGCACAAGCTTAGTTCAGCCCGAAGTTATTATCGAACCCGATCCCCAAAGGGCAGCAGATTTAGGAGTTTCCGTACAGGCGATCGCCAATACTGCCTCAATAGCATCTCTCGGTAACACCGAATTCAACCTAGCCAAATTTAACTTAAGCGATCGCCAAATCCCGATTAGAGTCCAAATTGACCCCGAAAAGCGTCAGGATATAGAAACGCTCAAAAACCTGCGTATACCTACACGTAATGGTTCGCTAGTGCCTTTAGAAGCCGTTGCCACTATCCGCTTAGGTAGTGGTCCTGCAACTATTGAAAGATTTAACCGCAATCGTCAGGTAACGGTAGAAGGCAACTTACAGGGAATATCCTTGGGAGATGCGATCGCTCTTATTCGAGCTTTACCCGCCATGCAGTCTTTACCGCCAGAAGTAAAAGAAGAGCCTTCGGGTGATGCAGAAATTATGCGAGATATCTTTGGTCGTTTTGGTAGTGCTTTGGGTTTAGCTGTTCTATGTATCTACGCTATTTTGGTATTGCTGTACAACAACTTTGTCTATCCAATGGCAATTTTGGTAGCGTTGCCTCTATCTGTTGGTGGTGCATTACTAGGTTTACTGGTAACACAAAAAGAACTAGGGCTATTTGCTTTAATCGGTATTGTCTTATTGATGGGATTGGTAACTAAAAACGCGATTTTACTAGTAGATTTTGCTCTAGCTGGATTAAAAGAAGGCAAAACTCAGCGTCAAGCGGTAATTGCTGCGGGAGTATCTCGCTTACGCCCGATCTTGATGACTTCAATCTCGACTATTGCAGGGATGATGCCGATCGCTTTAGAATTCGGCGCAGATGGAGAAGTAAGAAGTCCAATGGCGATCGCGGTTATCGGCGGTTTTACTACCTCGACTCTTTTAACCTTAGTAGTCGTACCTGTTTTATTTACTTACGTCGATGGCTTTATTAAAAGAATTGGTAAGTTGTTCGGATCGAGTCGTTTTGAAGAATCTAGTACTTAATTAAATGTTCGCAATAAGTAGCTGTTTTTGTAGGTAGCTGATTCGAGGTTTTTACTCGATCCAAATAGCGATCGCTGATTAAGACAACGGCACAATTTATATGGAATACAAAAAAGAACGATACAAATAAAGTAATAGGGAGACAAGGAGACAAGGAGACGGGGAGACGAGGTGACGGGGAGACAAGGAGACGAGGAGACGGGGAGATAGATTTATTTCCGCAATACCGAAGATTCCCCAAGTCCCCAAGTCCCCTAATCCCCAAGTCCCCTAATCCCCAAGTCCCCTAATCCCCAAGTCCCCAAGTCCCCAAGTCCCCAAGTCCCCAAGTCCCCTTAAGGTAGCAAACATTTAAGTATTTCATATTAGCAGGGCTACGGGTGAACCTTCGTCTCGTATCCCGCTAAAATACGCTTCAAAAGTATTCTTCCCCCTAAATGATGACACGCCCTAATTGAGTGTTATCCAAAAAATTACACGATTATCCTGCAAAAAGCCAAGAATTATTTATAGCTTTTTTAAACATCCTCAATAGGAAAAGCATAGTAAGCAATTCCTTCAGATTGATAGTTTGGTAGATTTTCCTCAACGCTATCCCTTTCTGCAACTGATGGGGTGTAAAAATGCGATCCTGTAATGTCGTTGAAAAAACGATATACGGGAATTGCCCCTTCTACTTCAGTTTCATAAGCACTAAACGCAGTTCCTTCAAAGGTAAAATCTGGCAAATTTTCAATGATAGAATCTCTTTCATTTTCATCAGTAGTGTATAGATGAACCCCAGTACTCGTATTGAAAAAGCGGTATACATCTTCTGCTTCACCAGAAAGGGAATCTACAGTGTTGTATGATTCTCCTTCAAAAGTATAGTTGGGCAGTTCTAAAACTGCATCTCGCTCTGCTTCACTGGCTGTATAGAAATGAACTCCAGCATCAGGATTGAAGAATCGATATACCTTTTCTCCTAGTTCATTATTATCGGATTCAGTCTCACTGTTTGTAGGTATAGCTAAGAAAAGATTCTGTATTTCTTCTCCACTATCAGATAAAGTTACTTCTGTCCAAGTGATGTTTTCTTCTATTTGAGGATTAAAATCCCTTACATCATTATCGGTAAGTTGAACAGTTTCACTTCCGTTATAGAGAAATATCTCGCTTTCTAAATCGTTTGCGCTAACCCAAACAACATTATCTCCGTCTACTTGATTAGCATAATCTGGTACATCATTATCGCTAAGTTGAATCGTTTCGCTGCCGTTATAGAGAAATACTTCTCTTTCAACACTACCACCACTAATCCAACTAACTGTATCTCCATTTATTTTAGGAACAGAATCTGGTACATCGTTATCGCTAAGTTGAATCGTTTCGCTGCCGTTATAGAGAAATATTTCTCTTTGGTCGCCACCGCCACCAACCCAAACAACATTATCTCCGTCTATTTGATTAGCAGAATCTGGTACATCGTTATCCGTAAGTTGAATCGTTTCGCTACCGTTATAGAGAAATATCTCGCTTTCAAGACCTTCTCCACTTCTCCAAACAACATTATCTCCGTCTATTCTAAAGCCAGAATCTGGTACATCATTATTGGTAAGTCGAATAGTGTCGCTGCCGTTGTAGAGAAATATCTCGCTTTCAAGACCTTCTCCACTTCTCCAAACAACATTATCTTCATCTATTGTAAGAGCATAATCTCTTACATCATTATTGGTAAGTCGAATAGTGTCGCTGCCGTTGTAGAGAAATATCTCGCTTTCAAGATCTTCTCCGCTAATCCAAGCAACATTATCTCCGTCTATTGTAAGAGCAGATTCTGCTACATCATTATTGGTAAGTTGAGTCGTTTCGCTGCCGTTGTAGAAAAATATCTCGCTTTCAAGACCTTCTCCACTACTCCAAACAACATTATTTCCATCTATTCTAAGAGCAAAATCTCTTACATCATTGTTGGTAAGTTGAGTCGTTTCGCTGCCGTTATAAAGAAATATTTCTCTTTCATTACCGCGACCACCAATCCAAGCAACATTATCTCCGTTTATTTTAGGAGCAGTATCTGGTACATCGTTATCGGTAATTTGAATCGTTTCGCTGCCGTTATAAAGAAATATTTCTCTTTGGTCGCCACCGCCACCCTCCCAGACAAGATTATTTTCTTCAATACTAAGTGAGGATGGATTAAAACCGTTGTTTGTCAGTTGAATAACTGTATATTCATTCATTAGTTTGTTTAAAATTATATTAATATAATTCAGATAGAGAAAAATAGATAAGCTGAGTTTATCTAAGAATTAGTAGCCGTTTGACCTGTATTTATTTTAGAAGAATTATTCTGTTCGATTGATGATTTTTATTTCGATCTTTGAGCCAAGATAGAAAAAGCAATCGATCCAAATGGTGTAAATCTTCTTCGTAATTACCAGTGTAAGTTTGAATAAGACAATAATGCTAATTTCATTTTATAGTTACTAATTATGTAGACAAACGTAAGGTATGCCCGATTCTCAAACAAAGCTAAGATTACATACGCATATATCGCTGTTTTAAAAAGGCATACTACAAAGACCTCTATTCCTCGTCTATTAAAAATTTCTGGAATTTCTTCTAATAATATTCTCTCACGAAGAAACCATATATTTATGTCTAAATTGTATCGTTTGTCTATAAATTTAATAAAGTTATTAAATACTTTTAATTGCAGAAATTTTCAATTAAATCGAACTGGCGCAAATTTAGTAAAGCGCGATCGGCGAACGTTTCAATCATTTATCATTAGTCGGCTTCAATGTTTACTGTTTACCGATAAAGATTATCGATCGCAACATCTACAATTAAACATAAAAAAATGTAGAGATGTTGAATTTTATCTCTACATTTTCATTTACAATTATTTTGGCATTAGCCCTCTAAACTATCTATTAATAAGCATCCTGTAGTTCGTAAAAGTCAGGCGATACATAGTCTTTTCGTAAAGGGAAACCAATCCAGTCTTCATTCATCAAAATGCGTTTAAGATTGGGATGACCTTCGTAGACGATACCGAACATATCGTAGCTTTCTCTTTCCTGCCAGTCTGCCGATTTCCAAATCCAATATACAGAGGGAACTGTAGGATTATCTCTGGGCAGAAATACTTTAAGGCGAACCTCATCTGGATCGGTTACATCATCACCCACCTTGGTTAAATGATAAAAGCTAACTAATTCTTTACCAGGACCGAGATCGTATGCTCCCTGACACTGAAGGTAGTTATAGCCATAACCATACAGGGCAGTGGCGATCGGCAGCAACAGATCCGCCTCTACCTTAATCATTTCCACATCTGATGTATCGGGCGCAAGAGCTTCATTGTCAAAGCCATTTTCTGTTAGCCAGGTAGAAGTTTGACCCGCAGCAACTATTTCAGATGCGTTTTCTTCAGAATTCTGTTTTTCTTCTTCAGCCACGTTCTACCTCCTCTTTTTCTGCTGATTCGATCGCTGGCAAAGGCATTCCCATTGCTTCTGCTAATTCTTTTGGTGGTGCTTGGCGAGTTGCCGACTGTAAATATTTACCATCGTGAATCGGATCTACAGCTTTCATATTGTGCATGGTGCTATAGAAGCGATGAGTTTGCTCGATAGTTGAAGCACGCTCTTGTATAGACTGATTAGAAATCTTCTTGCGTAGCTTAATAATCGCATCGAAGATTGCTTCGGGGCGAGGAGGGCAACCGGGGATATACACGTCCACAGGAATTAGTTTATCTACACCTCTAACGGTAGTAGTAGAGTCGGCACTAAACATTCCGCCAGTAATAGTACAAGCACCCATAGCAATCACATATTTAGGTTCGGGCATCTCTTCGTAAAGGCGAACCAAAGCAGGAGCCATTTTCATAGTAATCGTACCTGCGGTAATGATCAGATCCGACTGACGGGGACTCGAACGAGGTACTAAACCATAGCGATCGAAATCAAATCTAGAGCCAATTAAAGCTGCAAATTCAATAAAACAGCAGGCTGTACCGTATAACATCGGCCAAAGACTAGATAATTTTGCCCAGTTATACAGATCGTCTACCGTAGTTAAAATGACGTTTTCTGATAAATCCTGTGTTACCTTTGTCGGGTTAATCGGATTGAGAATTTTTTCTTTTTGCTGTTGTTCAAATGTTGAGGAATTCATGACCATTCTAAAGCTCCTTTTCTCCACGCATACACCAAGGCAATTACCAATATGGCAATAAAAATTAGGGCTTCTACAAATGCTAACAATCCTAATCGACTGAAAGCTACTGCCCAAGGATATAAAAAGACTGTTTCTACATCAAAAACTACAAAAACCAAGGCAAACATATAATAGCGGATGTTAAATTGAATCCAAGCACCGCCCTGAGGTTCCATACCAGATTCGTAGGTTGTTTGGCGTTCTGGACCACCATCTCCAGGTCTTAATAGCTTAGAAGCAGTCAGAGCAAGGGCTGGGACTGCGCTGCATATAAGTAAGAAACCCAAGAAATATTCATAACCATTGAGAACAAACAATTTTTATCTATTACTCCCTAACCAATTGTGTATGTTGTTACTATACTTGTTTACTTTTATTAATTGTAATTGAATCCCTTTAATAAAGTTAATCGAACTAACTTTTTGAACAATAACGTACTACTTAAATGTTTCTAATTTGAGAATTATCGATCGCGCGATCGCTATTGAATCAGCGCAATCTCGGAAAGGGTTACGCTTCGCGTTATCCGTAGATAATGCTATAAGCCACTTCTATCTTAAGTTTATAATTAAGACTGTTTGGATGAGGTATTCAAGGACACACTAGAAATTAAGGGGCAAACTTCTTGAGGATCTGGATTTGGTGTGGGGTTTTTCCAAGCAGTGCGATATTCTTCCAATTCTGCTTTGAACAAGGTCATTTGCTCGATCTGAATTTGAAGCTGCTCTATTTTGTTGTCTAACAGACTTTGTACCAGGCTACATGGTTTCTCACCGCGATCGCGTACATTAAGAATTTGTTTTATTTCTTCTAGAGTAAATCCTAAAGTTTGAGCCTTTTTAATAAATTCTACTTGTCTTGCAGCATCAGTACTGTAATAACGATAGCCATTATCACCTCTTTTTACTGGTTGTAATAGTCTCAAATCACTGTAGTAACGCAGAGTTCCCACAGCAAGACCTGTTTGTTTTGCTAATTGCCCAATTTTGAAATAAGTTGTTTTCATAAATGTTTTATTCCACTATTTTTTTAAAGTTATTGTTTTATTAATTAGAAAACCACGTTCGATAAAAATATTATTCCATATTTAGAAAATGTTTAAAATTCAAGTAGACAAAAGAAATAATTGTATCGGTCATTAGTAAGATATTTACTTGCCTTAATAATTGTCTTATTTGATAAATTTAAATTGCAAGTCTAACTATAGACTTAACAGCTAGATCATTATTTCTTACTCAAGACAGACAACAAGAAAAAATGTATTATTTAGATTTAAAGTAATTAGTTATTAATTCAAAGAGGAATTAGCAAATATGGCAAATATGAATCAACCACCCACCGAACACTATAATGTTCAATCCGAACGTAAGTATGGTGAGTTCGCTACTAAATTTCAATTCGGCTCTAATCCTAGTGCAGAAATCTGGAATGGTAGATTAGCTATGATTGGATTTTTAGGCGCATTATTAGTGGAATTAACTACTGGTCTAGGTTTTTTTCATTGGCTTGGCATAGCATAATCGAGCTAGCAGATCTTTTTTCAAAAGATCTAATATTTAGCCCTGTTAATAGCAGGGCTTATTAACAATATAATAGGAAAAATATTGAAAATGAATCAGAGTCAGACTTCTTTTGTTCTCGGAGTAACCTTTGTAGTTTTAGGAATACTAGGATTTGCACCTAGCCTACTATCTATCCCACCAGTCGGATTTGAATCAGATATTCCTTTAGATCCTAATATATTTCCCTACGCTCAAGGTTTTGGTAATATTTTTGGCTTGTTTCCCACTAATTTAATGCACAATTTAGTTCATTTAACGGTAGGATTGTTTGGAATTGCTGCTAGCGGTAATTTTTTTAGCGCACGTAGCTTTAACCGCTATTTCGCAGTAGCCTACATTTTATTAGCATTTATGGGGTTCATTCCCTTTGCTAAAACTCTCTTCGGTTTGATGCCACTGTTTGGTAATAATGTTTGGTTTAACGCTTTAACAGCGGTAATTGCGGGATATTTTGGTTTTATTAAATCGGACGTACCGACGGCTAAAGTTTAAATTAAATCTGCTAGTTTACTGCTGGTTTTTTTAGCACCACTACATTTACTAAAGGAGTAACGTTAAACCCCTGCTGCAAAATGTTGGTTTGTATTTTTTGGGTTAGAGTATCTTGTATTTGTTCGCTACTCCGATCGCTCTGCTGCTGAAGAACGTAAACAACAATCAGTAATGTATTTTGGTTTTGAATCGTAGCACGGGTAAAGCGAACGTTAGTCTCTACTAGCTGCACGCTTTTGCTATCACTAACGGTTTCCTGTACTACTGCTACCGCTCTTTGGGCGCGACTCGAACGCTGGAGATTAGGAGGATTGCTAAACTGCCAACCAAGTAATCCCGTCATCAGTATTAAAGTTATTCCCAAAGTTACAGGAAACACCCATTTTTTTCCGCGATTATAACGCGCACCACGGGCTGAAAGTCCAAAACTACGAAATACAATCGCTGCTGCAAAATTGATTCCCACTAACTGTAATAACAGCAAAAATGAACCACTAAGTACCATCTCCCATCGGCTTAAAGCAACTGCCATTCCGACAATTCCCGCAGGAGGTGCTAAGGAAGCAGCAACTAAGATGCCAACTGCTGCACCAGACACTAAACTACTTCTTTCTGACTGTACCAGTTGTAAAGCTCCCGCTGCACCTGCTGCTAAGGGTAATAAAACCGCTACCGAGGAAACCTGACTATTACTAATCATGGTGCTGGTAGCAACTTCCTGTTGAAAAATCAGACTCAGCAAAAAAGTGACGGCAATTGTGACCGCTAAAGCAGAGAAATAGCGTAATAAACTACGCCAAAGCAAGGTTGTATCTCCTCTGGCAGTTGCGATCGCCACATTCATCGCCGGACCAGCAAAAGGTGCAATCAGCATTGCTGCGACTAATAAAAAAGCACTATTAGTAAATAGTCCCGTCCAAACCACTACTCCACCAGCGACGGCAAAACTTAAAAAGCCTTGCCAAGAACCAATACTTTGTAAACCAGCTAGAAAAATTTCTAAAGGGCTACGATTAGTAACATCGGTCAACTGCTGTGGTGCTTCTTCGGGCGGTGGCTCTAAAGCCATTACTCCCCTTGGAATCAGGCTTATGTGTACTTCTGGGATTGACTCTAACTCATTGAGAAAGGATTCTACCTGGTAATTATCGAGATGCACGGTGACAGCATCGACGGAACCGCGATCGCTAATTCCCTCAAACAATAATAGATTGACTCCTCCACGATCTTTAGCTATTTCTAAAACTCGATCGCCTTTTCCTGAAGGAACTTGAATCAATAATTGACGCATCCTAAAAAATATCCGTATATTTACTTAGTTTAGTAACAATTAAACAATAAAGTTAAAAAATAAAAATTCTCGAAAAAGAAAGAGCGATAAGCCTACTATAGCGTTTCTCAAATAAGTAAAGTACACCCGATCGACTATCAACGCAGCGCGTACGCGCAGATCGTCGTCTTACGACGACTTGGCTGCTTTGCAGCCTGCACTATTAATAAAAACCAAGGTTGCTAAACGTACCTCATTAATAATGAAAACCGCGATAATTTTAATCAAGATTTTCTTAATGTCCGCATCACATTAAAATAACTGTGCTAGTATTCTCAAAATGTATAGGCTGATTGATTTCTTGTGAGCAACGATCTTGGCAAAGCTCTGTTAGCAAAGTCCGACATCATTATTGAAGGTTGGATTACAGCTATTAGGGAAGATTCAAATATAGAGACTTCTAAAAGTCTGGCATACAAATCTGTCCGTAATAGTATTCCTATAGTTGTAAATGCTCTGGCAACTCAACTTTCTCAATCATTCGACAGCGAACACCAAAAGCTAGAAGATAAGAGCTGGGAACACGGCATTGTTAGAGCCGAACAAGGTTATGATGTAGCTGAAATTGTCAGAGAATATAGTTTGTTGCGCCAAACTATATTTAGCGTTTTAAGACCAGACTTATTAGCTAATTCTGGAGCAAAAATACTGCAAGCCCTCACGTCGATAGATTCAGTAATAGATCGAGTTGTTTCCTTGTGTTTAGAAAGTTACCTTAAAATGCGATTGCAAGAATTCGAGCAGGTGCGAAGTCAGTTAATACTCAACAATCAAGAATTAACTCGCTTGGTAGCAACCCAAAAAGAAGAGGTATCTCATATGGCACACGAACTTAAATCTCCTCTAAATGTCATTATGGGTTTTTCTAGCCTATTGCTAGAGCAACAAAAAGCTGCCAGTGGTAATGAAGCATCTTTGAGTTTGCAAATGACGGAAAAAGTAATCAAAAATAGTAGACAGTTACTACGTTTAATTAATGACATTTTAGAGATTTCCCGTCATGAAACAGGAAACATCCCTTTAAATATACAATCTTGCGATGTGCGATCGCTGGTTAAATTGGTAGTAGAAACTCTATCAATTACAGCAGAGCAAAAAAATCTAGAAATAATTTTAGATTGCGATCGCGCCCCCGAACAAGTACAGACCGATCCTTTGAGACTAAAGCAAATTGTAACTAATTTACTCAGCAACGCGATTCGCTATACGGAGTCGGGTACTATTACTATAACTTCGAGTAATCGGGGCGATCGATGGTCGCTGATAGTTACCGATACTGGTATTGGTTTGAGTCCAGAAGCTGTGGGTGCGATTTTTAAGCCGTACTATCAGGTTTCAAAAGAAAAAAACAATTTATCACCTGACAGTACGGGTTTGGGGTTAGCTATTGTAGATAAGTTAGTTAAGCTGCTTGATGGAGAAATTAATGTAATTTCAGAATTAGGAAAAGGTTCTACTTTTGCGGTCAATTTTCCGATAACCACGAGATAGGGAGATAGGGAGATAGGGAGACGAGGAGACGGGGAGACGGGGAGACAAGGAGACGGGGAGAGAGCGTTACTTCTTACTTCTTACTTCTTACTTCTTACTTCTTACTTCAGCGCAGCGTCCCCAAGTCCCCCAGTTCCCCAAGTCCCCAAGTCCTTTTGTCCCAATCTACGCCCCGACTTCAGCTAAATAACGGTGAACGAACATAATGGCGATCGAACCTTCACCCACACCAGAAGCGACTCTTTTTACCGAGTTGTGCCGAACATCTCCCGCGACAAAGATGCCAGGAACGCTAGTTTCTAGTAAGAAAGGATCGCGATCGCGATTCCAGCCTCGAAAATGTTGGCTCTTTTTGAGATCTGCCCCTGTATAAATAAAGCCTCGCTCGTCTCTGGCGACTGTACTTTCAAGCCATTCGGTTTCGGGTTTAGCACCGATAAAGATAAATAGAGAATTGGTATCTACCTTTTCAGTTTCTCTTTGGTTATAGAGTAAAGTCAATCCTGTCAGACTATTCTCACCGTGTACTTCTTTGACTTCGGTGTTAGTTAGCACTTCGATATTATCGGTAGCATCAATCTGATCGATCAGGTACTGAGACATACTTTTAGTTAGAGAGTCTCCCCGCACCAGCATATTGACCTTAGCAGCATATTTTGAGAAATACATTGCTGCTTGTCCAGCAGAATTTGCCCCACCGACTACATAAATCTCTTCATTTTGACAAGACATAGCTTCGGTTTTGGCAGCACCATAATAAATACCTCTGCCCGTCAGGCGTTCTGCTCCAGGCAGATTTAATTTTCGCCAATATACTCCAGTAGATAGTAATAAGGCATGACAGTTGATTTCTCCCCCGTCGGCTAGTTTAACAATGCGATAGGGTTCTTCAACTCTAACATTTACTACTTCTTGGGGAGTAAGAATTTCCACGCCAAAGCGTTTAGCTTGAGTAACACCACGCCTTGCCAAATCGTCACCACTCAAACCCACGGGAAAACCGAGATAGTTCTCGATTCGGGAACTAGATCCCGCCTGTCCACCAGGTGCCGATCGTTCGATCATGACCGTACTCAAGCCTTCTGATGCGCCGTATACTGCTGCTGCCAAACCAGCGGGTCCCCCACCCACAATTACCAGGTCGTAAAAAGGCTTTTCGGCTTGAGTTTGTAATCCAATTTTTTCTGCCACCTCTAGGTTGGTGGGTTGTTCTAATCTATTGCCATCAGGAAACAGTACTAAAGGCAACTTTGGTTTACTGCCGTTGGATACATAGTCAATTAGCTTAGTTGCTTCGGGTTCAATTTCTACATCCAACCACTGATAGGGAATCTGATTACGCGCTAAGAAATCTTTAACATTATGAGAACAGGGCGACCAGCGATCGCCAACTACTCGAATCCCTTCAAAAGCGGGACGATATACCGCTAACCAGTCTTGTAACAAGTCGTCCAAAACAGGATATAGTTTTTCTTCGGGTGGGTCCCAAGGCTTGAGGAGGTAGTAATCTAATTTAGCAGTGTTAATCGCTTCAATTGCTGCGTTGGTATCTGCGTATGCCGTAAGTAAGACCCGTTTGGCTTTGGGAAACATCGGCGCAGCCTGTTCGATAAAGGTTACTCCGTCCATTTCGGGCATTCTTTGATCGGTAAGGAACAAAGCTACAGTTTCATTGCGTAATTTTAACTGTTCTAAAGTTTCAATTGCCGATGCGCCAGAATTAGCGCGGACAATGCGAAAGCGATCGCCATATTGTTTTCTAAGATCGCGAGCGATCGACTGCAATACTTCTGGATCGTCATCAATGGTCAGGATTGTCGGTTTTTTAGCCATGTTTCTAAAGGATGAGGGATGAAAGATAAGGGATGAGGGATGAAAGATAGGGGATGAAGGATGAAAGATAAGGGATAAATTAAGATATAGCAGCCATATTGTTCGTGCAGAAGTGCGATCTCTTAAACAATAAATATTATGAGTTAATATGAACTACTTCATAAAGATGGTATTCATTATCAGCAAGACCTTCCCAGTATGGTTTGACTTTACTAAAGCCTGGTTGTTTTTTAAGTTCTTCAATTGCTTCTTTGTCTGTCCATTGTCCGTAGTTGATTACGCGAGTGCCGTCTAAACTACGGTGAAAGGTAGCTGAAATAAGTCCTGGTTGTTCCATTGCTGGCTTGACGTGTTCTTTTGCCAGTTCAACCATTTTCGGCTGACTCTCTAGCTGCATATCAAATTCAGCAACGTGAACGATATATTCTCCCTCTTTTATTTCAGGCGTACCAACTTTTGATTCTGAAGTCACGATTTCATAGACATGAGTGTCTGGGGGATCGAATTCAAAGAGTTTACTTGCTTTTGCCTTTACCTCTTGATTATTTATAAAAGATTCAAAATCATCCATACTCGACCACTGGGCATAGTTAACAACTTTTACCCCGTCGATACTTTTATGTAAACTAGCCGAAACGAAGCCAGGTAAAGTCTTAACAGTTTTTAAAAACTCTTTAATAGTATCGATAAGTTCTTGTTGCTGTTCTGGTTTAACCGTA
Organism: Waterburya sp.; assembly: GCA_965214815.1. GTDB lineage: Bacteria > Cyanobacteriota > Cyanobacteriia > Cyanobacteriales > Xenococcaceae > Waterburya. Next base: position 2,165,878 of record CBDCCL010000002.1, on the reverse strand, counting down.
AAAATAATAATTACGGTAGTCAAACTATTGTCAATTGAAAGAGTAGCCATAATTTAAAGGATGAAGGATGAAGAATGAAGGATGAAGAATGAAGAATAAGAAGATCTAAAATGTTCAATGTTCAATGTTCAATGTTCAATGTTCAATGTTCAATGTTCAATGTTTAATGTTCAATGTTCAATGTTCAATGTTCAATGTTCAATGCTAATATCACAGCTTATCAGACGACCTAAGAAGAAATTAGTCATTTTTGAACCATAGGGAGAATTCCACCACCGTGAGGGATGACATCCCATAGGTGCATTAAGACTAAAATCCAGTTCTCTACAGGGTAGCCATCGATTATCTTTACGCCATCCTAAATCTTCGCCCCAGGCTTCAATTAACTGCTGATTTTGTTCTACTGTGGTGGCAAAACTACCGCCCTTTTCTAAGTATGTTTTTAGTTGAGGACTAAAACCAAATCGTCCGTCGCTATATTTCATCCAGAGGCGATCGATTACCATTATATCGTTGCAAGGAAAGTGCTGAATGTCTTCTGGAGTTAACTCTTCAATCTCCTTGGCTGTAACCGCTAGAATTAACCTAATCGTTTCCTTATCCGCCTCAAACCAATTTTCATTTCTCAGATATTTTTGCAGATCCTGATAGCGATAGCGATCGCCAAGCAACATTAAATCATCTTCTAACTGAGATATTTTCGCCTGATAGCCCGATACTTCTCCCAGATTGCTTTCCAACTTATCAAAACGAGCGGTCAATTGACTCAACTGTTTTTGAATTGCAGACAGTTGCGATGTAATATCGATTTGGTCTTGATTATCACTCATCAGTGCTTTCACATAGACTTTAATAAAAGAGTAACATTATCAGTCAATAGTTATCGGTTATTAGTTATTATTTATTAGTGTTAGAAAAAAATTTAGGTCAGATTAGAACTATAGAAGAAATATCCTTCAATGCCTTACCCTGTCTACAACAGATTCTATACGATGGTTGGGTGCTACGCTTTGCCGAAGGATATACTAAACGAGCTAATTCGGTTACGCCTCTGTATCCTGGTTCACAAGATTTAAGTCATAAAATTCGTCGTTGTGAAGAAATCTATGAACGTTTTAAACTCAAGCCAATTTTTCGTCTAACTGATACCTCTGAGTCGGATCTAGATATAACTTTAGAACAGTTAGGTTATTTAAAGCACAATAGCGTTAGTGTCCGAGTCAAAAATATTAGCGATAACGATACATCAAGTAATTCTCTTTTTCCCACAATAGCTTATGAACTATTAGAAGAATGGCTAGACCATTATGTTCATGCGATCGATCTGCCAATACAACACTGGAATACCCTTTCTACTATGCTAGAGCTAATTCCTAATCCTACTTGCTATGGCTGGTTAAAAGATCGCCATCGTTTTTGTAGCTGCGGTTTGGGTGTTTTAGAACAGGGTTATTTAGGACTTTTTTTCATTACTACAGCTAAAAAACAACGTAGTAAAGGTTATGCCACTCAATTAATTTCCGCGCTTCTTGACTGGGGAAAACACAACGGCGCGAGGCTAGCCTACATTCAGGTAGAAACCGACAACCAAGCGGGAATAAATCTGTACAATAAATTAGGGTTCGCCGAAGTCTATCAGTATTTTTATCGTATCAAGCCATGTCAGTAAAATCATATATTAAGCTCGATCAGTTTCTCAAATGGCAGGGTATTGCCCAAACAGGAGGCGAAGCCAAGATTATTATCAAACAGGGAATGGTCGAAGTGAATGGAGAAGAAGAAATCAGACGCGGACGGAAATTAATTACGGGCGATCGCGTTACGGTGGCTGGAACAACCCACAGGGTAGAATTACAATAAACAGTCAACAGGGATAGATAGCCATGCTTCAGCAGTCATCTCAAGGTTTAGCATCTGGTAGTTTACGAAAAGTACATCATATTGCCTTAAACGTTAAAGATATGGAGGCATCAAAGCATTTTTATGGGAATATATTAGGATTGCATCAGCTACAGGGTGAAGAAGTACCTTCGACTTTAGTTGAATTAGTTGCAGCTAATAAAGTTTGTAACTTCAAAACTCCTGACGGCATAATTCTCGATTTATTTGCCGAACCTGACTTATCACCACCCGATCGCGATCCAGAAAAACAGTTTACCCGCGCCAATCATCTTTCTTTCGATATCGATCCGCAGCTATTCGATGATGCCGTTAAAACTTTGAAAGAATTAGAAATTCCGATGGCAATAGACGTAGTAACTCGCCTGACTGGAAAGGGTTATTATATTTACGACCCTGATGGCTTTATTGTAGAAATTCGCTGCGATCCTCTAGAGGGTAACGGACATTGAACTCGCCAACTTGCCAACTTGCCAACTTGCGAGTATTCAAACTGATAAACGATCGAGCGATCGCCTGTAAGCTTACTTTTTTTTCGTAAGCTTACTTTTTTTTCGTAATTTATGTAAGTTATGTAATTTACATTGTGTGAGAGTTTGTGGTTGTTATATCATATTCATAAGTAAAAGCCGAGATGATAGAGCAGCCTGCTTCCCAGGCAAGGGTCGCTAGAAAGCGAAGCTGTTGCACCGCATGGGGTCGCTGCGGTTGGGTCTGTCGAAGCATCATCAGAAAAATGTTGATTAGAGTGAACGTCTACAGGGCGGGAATCGAAGTGGAATAAGACCCACAACCAAAAAGCGGTATTAGGATACTCCTGCTTGATAGGTGCGAATAGGAGTAGTTTATTATCGTCATAACATTTTTCAAATACAAAATAATTCAGATTTAAATCGCTATTTTATTCAACGATCTATGGTAAATTCACCTCAAGCTAATTCTCCATCAAAACTCGCTGCTAATACTCTGAGAATATTGCTGGTTGATGACCAAAAGTTCGTGCAGTATAAGCTACAGGAGATGTTATCGATTGACGCAAATTTGGAGATTGTCGGGACTGCTGGCGATGGAGAAAAAGCGATCGCCTTAGTAGAATCTTTAAAGCCAGATGTAATTTTAATCGACATCGAGATGCCAAAAATGAACGGCATTGAAGCTACCAAAATTATTTCTCAGCGGAGTCCTGACTGTAAAATTCTCATTTTTAGCAGTTACGAACATCAAGAATATGTGCAAAAAATTATTGCAGCAGGAGCAGATGGTTACGTTCTAAAAAGCACTCCCGCAGAGGACTTAATTACGGCAATTCATTCAGTACACAAAGGCTATTCCCATTTTGGTTCTCAATTAATCAAAAAAATTCAGCTTGCTGAGAATGTCGATCGCGCTTCGGGAGATCGATTAACATCGACAACATCCGCTGGTAGCATTACTGCCGATCGATCGGGAATTGATGAGTTAAAAGCGAGACAAACAGACGAAATATCGCTTGTTAATAGATGGCTCGTCTGGGGTGGGATTTCAGTATTAACAATGATTATCCTGGCTATTCCTGCGACCGCTATCTTGAAATATAAAACGGTAGTAAGAGCAAGAGCAATCGTTCGTCCAGCAGAAGAATTGCATCAGGTTCGAGCAGCAGTAGAGGGACAAGTCGGTGAAATCTTGGTTGAAGAGGGTCAAGAAGTCGAGCGAGGACAGGCGATCGCGACGGTGGATGTTACTCGTTCTAAAATTGAGCAAAATCAGTTAAACAAGAGCATCGAACAACAAAAATTACAGTTAGAGCGACTAAATGCTCAGATTGCCAGTTTAGCCAATCAAATTATTATTGCCAAAACAAAAAGCAACTCCTCGGAGATTGCAGCAGCTAAGTCAGAATTGGAGAGCATTCGACGCAACTATCGAGATCCAAACTACGGATCTACCGCTGAAGTAGAAAAATTTCAGAAAGATTTTAAAGCGATCGAAGCAAACTTAAACGCTACCAAAGCTAAATACAATAGATACAAATCTATAGCTGAAGCAGGGGCAATTACAGCAGTCCAGTTGTCAGAAGCCCAATCGGCAGTATCTCAACAGGAACAAGAGCTAGAAGCTGCTCGATCGCAGCTAGAACGGGCTACCGCTACCGCTAATCCCACTACCGCAGATCTTAGCGTGTTTCAAGAGCGTATCGAACAGGCAGAACATAAGAGTCGAGCTACTATAGCTGGTTTAAATCGAGAAAGAGAAGCTTTAATTGCTAGACGTATTGAGATTAACAAGCAGCTAGGGCAAGATATAGAAGAATTAAATCGCGTCAATCGAGAACTGGCTAAAAGTCAAATAATCGCCACCGCTACAGGAACGATCTTCGATCTGGATCTACTCGATGGAAGACAAACCGTAAGGCTTGGAGAAGAAATAGCCCGAATTATTCCTGAAAACTCCAAGATTCAAATGAAGGCAACAGTATTACCTGAAGACATTACCAAGTTTGAAGTAGGACAGAAGGTAAAAATGCAGGTTTCTGCCTGTCCTGACCCTAATTACGGTACGCTCGGAGGAACTGTAGCCCAAATTACACCAGGTACTAAAGAAGTACCTAGCCAGCAAGGGGATAGTTTTCTAGTAGAGACTAGCAATACGAGCTATGAAGTTATTATCGCTCCCGACAACAATACCTTTAGTACAGAAGATCGGTGTTCGCTGCAATTAGGATCGAGCCAAATAGATATTATCTCGCGAGAAGAAACACTTTTACAGTACATTTTAAGAAAAGCCAGACTTACTACTTAATCTTGAAAATTAGCCGAACAGGCTTTTTGCAAAAACAGAATTAAAATTATTAGCGATCTACTTTATAGTTATAACTACTAGCTTCTCTTGCCTTTAGAAGAATCTTTTATGGATTTATATGGCGATCGCCAATACGAACATCTTTAAGAAATAGCGATCGCTATTTATTTGAAATGGGATGCTCCCTCTAAACATCGTCTACGTTAGCATTAGACAAAATACCAGGTTGAGGGTGTAACTATGGCGATTAACTTTAGAAGTTTATTCCAAGCGTTTCAAAGCCTATCGTAACTCCGATCTGGGTGACTTTGCCCTATTAAAAGCCGATGCTATGGGGGCAAAAGTAAATCCATCCATAGCCGATAAGATGGAGAAGGTTAGGGGATATTATCCAACTATCGACCTGTCAGAGTTAATACAACTGCCACCAGGTACATTCGGTCATGAATATGCCTCATATATGCAGCGCAATCAGCTTCAGCCGATAAATGTTAGTCCTAAGTTAACAGAGATACCGCAAAACAATGTTTTTGCTCTTAGATACGCAGTTACCCACGATATATTTCATGTCCTGTTAGGTTTTGATACTTCTTATGCGGGAATTGGCGTATTGGCTTTTGCAGTAGCTCAAAAATATAGTAGGTCACAGGCGATCGCTCTGTAGCTGGCACGAGTTTTATATCCGATTTTAGCACTAAAACAATTAAGAGAGATCCAGGCTAATGTACGTCGGGGGAAATTGTTAGGACGACAGGCTGATTTTCTCTTAAACTATCGTTTTGAAGAGCGTTGGAACGAATCTTTAACTAGTCTGAAAAAAGAATTAGGTTTAGATTGCTAATAATGTCAAATTATCTAATGTATTCGAGATATTCTAATAGCTTTAGTTAGCAAAAATAACATACAGCAAATTTAAAAATGAAACAGATAATAGAGATCTTGCTCCGATTAAAATCATTGCAGTTGCAGCTACAAATGGATAACCAAAATTCCAGTCTATTTTAAATCCCTTGACACAAACGCTAGTAATACCTAAAGCAGCACATTCCACAGGAATAGCTATAAAAAAACCTATTAGCGGTAGAAAACTTATAATAGATTTAATCATTCCTAAAATAAAAGATGCTTGATAAATGGTGTCTAAAGAATTAACCTTTATTGCCATACCAGATATAGCTACTAAATAAATAGCGATCGCTGTAAAAAACGTATTGATTCCAAAAATACTAAAAAAACTATATGTGCGTAAAGTTTTATTCAATGAATGTAGCGATTTTACTTTTTCTGTAGGTTCGTAAGCAACTTCAGGCCATTCAGTGTCTATTCGATCCATAGCTAAAAATTTCAGGTCGTATTTTTTAGCTAGTTTTTTCACCCTGTAGAAGAAACAGGCGGTTCTAACTGAAGATGTTCCCTCTTTAAAATTAGTCTGCTCTACATCTGCCACATAGAAGTCTGGTAATATTTCTGTCACCGACTTAGACAATAAAGGCTTTTTGAACGACCTTGCTTCTTTTAATGGTATTCCTGCTGCAATATTACCATATATCTCGCAATTTGCTAAACCTTTTTCCATTATATATTCTGGTATTAAATGCTCGTATTCTGGTAAAGGTTCGGGTAGGTTTTGAATTGTATTGTCTAAATTCTGTTCTCCTACGATTTCTCCAGCTAACAAACAGTATTCTTTTGATTCACCGCTTAAGTTATCGCATACAGCAGCAGCATTGGAAAACTTATTTATGTCTGTAATTACTAAACCAAAAGTAATTGCAATCCAGGCGATCGTTAACCACAAATTAAGTTTGGAAGAACTACTAAACTGAGATTTATTTTTATTTCTTTTAATAGCATTTACACAATTTTTCGGTTCGTCATAATCTAATATATTACTGCTGTTTTGCAATGTTTGATTTTCTACTGAAGAGTTATCTAGAGATTCTTCTAAGTCAGAGTTATGTTGTTTTTCTGATTTTTCTATAGAAGCTTTTGCTATAAGAACTGCTTCGATACTCGAATAAGTTTCTTCAGGATTGAAACAATAGCGACTCAACCAGATTGCTATTTTTCGATATTCTTCTGAACTCAAATTTAAAATTTCATCCCACCATATTTTTTCTTCATGGCTTAAATTAGTCAAATCTGGATTATGAGATTTTGAAAAGTAATTCGCTAAAATAGGTAACTGGTTTTCTTTTATAGATAGATTGAATAAATGAAAAGACTTAATTAATCGTGCAATATTCTCTTTAGGAGCAACGAGATCGCTGGTTAATAATAACTTGTTACGAATAAAACAATAAGATGCTAAATCTAGTTGTTTCTGATTTGAAGACTGAAGTTCATTTAAACTACCAAGATTATTTATATTTGCCGTCTGCTGTTTTTCTGGCGATTTATGCTCAGATTTAATATTTTTTAGTTTTTCAATTATATTATTTTCTTGTGGTTGAAAAAAATCTAAACTATTATAATTTGATGTAAAATCTCTTGCTTTTAACTGTGTTTTTGTATTGACTAAACTTAAATTTTTATCTACATCATTGTTTTTATATTCAATAGTTGCTTGCCAATCTGGTTCTGTTTCTCCTAATTTTCGACTATATAAGTAAATTTGCTCTAAATTTAGATTTAAACTTGATATTGCCGAAACAATCTTATTTTTCAATTCCTCGTAATTGATGTATTTTTCTGTTTCTCTATTAATATAAATATGAAGTTCGGCATTCAGAATAATTATCTGAAAAATCAGGCTATTATCTTGACAAGAATTTTCGATTGCCTCTAGTATTTGTTCTTCACTCATATTTCAACAACTCTAATAATCTCTATATAAATAGAATTCCCAAAATCAATAATTTATTAGTATTAGTTAAATAGTGTTTGTTGTTGAAAACTACTAAGTTTAAGTAACGTCATTTAATTAATTAAATCGATCGCCAGCCATACAAGTATTGTATTTATCGATCTATCGGTTAAAATTCTGTTAACCTGTGACTAAAAATATTAGTGCTGGACGAGATTAATTGCTGAGGTAATCCTCATTCCTAATCCCTTAGTCCTCATCCCTTAAATATATGTCTGAACCCGTTCTTGATGTTCGCCATCTACAAGTTCAATTTGCTACCGAAACCAAGCCTGTAGTGGCGGTTGACAATCTCAACTTTCAACTTAGGAAAGGGGAAAAGCTTGGCATTGTCGGAGAGTCGGGTTCGGGTAAGTCGGTTACGTCTCTGGCAATTATGGGCTTAGTTCCTACTCCTGGGCGCATTACTCGAGGAGAGATTTATTTTACTCCCCCAGAAAGATCGGCGATAGATTTGTTGCAGGTAAACGAAGCCGAACGCAGAAGCTATCGTGGCGGTGAGATTGCCATGATCTTCCAAGAACCCATGAGTGCGTTAAATCCTGTCTACGATATTGGTTTTCAAATTACCGAAGCAATCTTATTACATCAAAAGGTATCATCGGCAGAAGCGAGAAGAAAAGCGATCGCTCTTTTACAAGAGGTGCAGCTTTTACAGGGTGATGAAGAATTAAAACAGCAGTGTCTTCAAGAAAATCCGAAATACGGCGACAGAGAATTATTAGATTGGGTTAATCGACGCAAACAGGAAATACTCAAACGCTATCCTCACGAACTATCTGGGGGACAACTACAACGGGTAACTATTGCGATGGCAATTTCTTGTAATCCCAGCCTTTTGATTGCCGATGAACCCACAACCGCCCTAGACGTAACGGTTCAGGCTACTATCTTAGATTTGCTGCGCCGTCTTTGTAACGAACGGGATATGGCGTTGATTTTCATCACACACGATCTGGGAGTAATTGCCGAATTGGTCGATTCGGTAGCGGTAATGTATCGCGGAAAGGTAGTAGAGACGGGAGATATTAAATCGGTTTTTAAACGTCCCCAACATCCCTACACTAAAGGCTTGTTAGCCTGTCGTCCTCGCTTAGATCGTCGGTTGCAGACTTTGCCCACCGTGGCTGATTTTATGGATGTATCTACCACCCCTGAAGGGGAAATTAGAATTACTGAAAAGCACACAGATATCGAACGCAAATTAAACGAGATTGTTACGGGCGCAGAACAAAAAGCAAGATTAGAACGACTGCTAAAGCAAGAACCTTTAATGTCTGTCAAACAGCTACGGGTAGGCTTCCCCATGAAGGGAGTATTTGGCAAAACTAAAAAATATACGATGGCGGTAAATAACGTTTCTTTTGAAGTATACCCAGGAGAAACATTAGGGCTGGTAGGTGAGTCTGGCTGCGGAAAATCTACTTTAGCTAGAACCTTGCTACGTTTGATTCAACCAATGCAGGGAGATGTAGTATTCGATGGAGACAATATTACCAACTTATCCCTTAAAAGCCAGAAATTGCGATCGCTGCGCCGACAAATGCAAATCGTATTTCAAAATCCCTACAACTCTCTCAATCCTCGTATCAATATTGGCAAAGCGATCGCAGAACCGCTAGTAGTACATAATATAAAGTGCGATCGCACTAAGAAAGTAGCCGAACTTTTAGAACGGGTAGGTTTAAAGCCTAACATGATGAATCGCTATCCCCACGAGTTTTCTGGGGGACAGAGACAGCGAGTATGTATCGCCCGCGCCTTAGCTTTAAACCCCCAGTTTATTATCTGCGACGAGTCCGTTTCCGCCCTAGACGTTTCGGTACAGGCACAGGTACTAAACCTTTTAAAAGAACTACAGTCAGAAATGGGCTTAACCTATGTCTTTATCTCTCACGATCTTAGCGTGGTCAAATTTATGAGCGATCGCATTATTGTAATGAACAAAGGTAGAATCGAAGAAATCGGTACAGCAGAAGAAATCTATCGCCAGCCAAAAACCGAATACACCCGTAACTTAATCGATTCCATTCCTACAGGGGAACTAGATTGAGTAATAAGTAATAAGTAATAGGTAATAGGTAACAGGTAATAGGTAATAGGTAACAGGTAACAGGTAACAGGTAACAGGTAATAGGTAATAAATGTCCTAACTAAAGTACGTATTGCTATATATATTCAATTAAAGAGCTATCGTAACTTTACAGCCAAATATATTTCCTGGGAAAATTGAGTTAAGAATTGCGATCGTATTTTAGTTAACGCTTAAATTAGCAATCTTAAACCAGCCACAACTAATAAAGCTAAGGTAATACGTCTAAATATAAAAGGATTTATTTTATGGGATAAGATAATTCCCAACCATAGCCCAATAGCAAAGCCAGGAAAACTATAAACTGCAAATTGTCTCACAGAAATAGTTATATTTCCCTGCCAGCCATGAGCCAAAACAGCAAGCAGAGAACTAAAAAAGAATACTGCGGTAAGATTACCTTTGAATTCCTGCGGATGCCAGCGACGGCAGTTGGCGTAGATAATTACGGGAGGACCACCGACAGTATAAGCTCCATTTAAAATACCCGACATAGCCCCAAATAAATAAGCCCAGATAGCAGGCTTGAAACTAGGCAAAGTTAAGTTAAGCCAATCATAGATAATATAGCCCAAAATTATAATGCCTAGTCCTTTTAGGGCAATGACTTCAGGAATGTAGTCTAATAATAAAACCCCCACGGGAGTAGTAATCAAAGAGGCAATTATTAACTGCTTTACCGCCTTAAAGTTATAGTCGCGTCGATAAGAAAACCAGATAACTATATTGGCGATAACGCTAACTAAAGTTACCAAAGGGACTGCGGTTTGCAGACCGATAATTTTGGGCAGAAATGACATCGAGACGATCGCAAAACCAAATCCAGTTATGCTTTGAGTTAAGGCAGCTAGAAAGATAACTCCGCTAACTAATAAATATTCTGCCGATAACTCCATTTATTTGAGAACCAGAACTGGACAGGGAGATAATCTTACTACCCTTTCCGTTACCGAACCTAATAAAAAGCGACTTATACCTTTGCGTCCGTGGGAAGGTAAGACGATTAAGTCTGCTGCTATTTCCTTGGCGTAGTCGATGATTTCTGTACTCGGATCGCCAATGGCTACCTTAATTTTGACTTTTTTATATCCCATTTCACTAAGCTTTTGCGCCAAAAATTCTTGAACCTTTTGTTTTCTTTGTTCATCATCAAGAGTATTCCACATCGCTGCTGGATCGGCTGGATGTAGGGGTGTCAGAACATGAATTAACATCAAAGCTGTTTCAGCCTCGACAAATTCTCTAGCAGGTGCGATCGCACTGTACGACAGTTCATCAAAATCAACGGGAATCAGAACCGATTTTTTCTTTAGCCAGCTCATAATTTATCTCCACTTACTTAAGAACGGGTTCTCTAATTTCTGTCTCAGCTAGCATTGCGCCAGATTTTAGACGAGACATATAGTCATTTAATTCTCTAGCAATTAGTCCAGACATTAAAAAACAGCCTAATAGGTTAGGCAGAGACATCGCCAGTGCTAAAATATCGCTAAAGTCGAGAACAGGACCGAGATTAACTACCGAACCGATAAATACACAAGTTAGAAATATTACTTTGTAAACATTCACCGTGCGATCGCCAAAGAGATATGCCCAGGCTTGCTGTCCGTAATAACTCCAGGAGATCATAGTCGAGATGGCAAAAAGAAAACCTGCAACGGCGATAACGTAGGGAAACCAGCTAATAACCGTCGCAAATGATGCAGCAGAAAGTTGCGCCCCGTCGAGATCGGCAGCAGCAGGATCGGCGTAAACACCAGTGAGTACAATGACAATCGCCGTCAGATTACAAATAAACATTGTGTCGATAAATGGCTCTAACAGAGCGACTACCCCTTCTCTAACTGGTTCATCGGTACGAGCAGCCGAATGAGCGATCGCTGCCGAACCCAAACCCGCTTCGTTGGAAAAGGCAGCCCGCTGAAACCCAATTACAATCGCGCCTATAGCTCCTCCCGCTACGGCTTCAGGACTAAATGCAGTACGGATAATTGTGGCGATCGCCCCAGGAACTGCGGTAATATTAACCAAAATTACCCAAAAGCAAGCCAGAGCATAAATTACCGCCATTGCAGGTACTAAGACTCCCGCTACCGCACCAATGCGTTCGATACCGCCAAGAATCACCAATCCTACGATTACGGCTAAAACAATGCCAAACAACCAGCTTAAGTCTTCTAAAAAAGGTAAGACGTTAGATACTGCTGCAAAAGCCTGGTTTGCCTGAAACATATTACCAATTCCCAGACTGCCAATAGCGCAAAAAACGGCAAATATTACCGCTAAAGCTTTACCCAACCCCGCCATGTTCATTGCCGACAAACCACGATTTAGATAATACATCGGTCCACCGCCTACTGTTCCATCAGGCTTGATGATGCGATATTTTTGACCGAGGGTGCATTCGGCAAACTTACTCGACATTCCTAAAAAGCCTGCCATCGTCATCCAAAAAGCTGCCCCAGGACCACCTAATCGAATGGCGATCGCTACTCCAGCAATGTTACCGATACCCACCGTACCCGAAAGGGCTGCTGCCAAAGCCTGAAAATGAGATACATCACCCTCATCGTGAGGATCGTCATATTTACCTCTTACTACATCAATGGCGTGTTTAAAGGCGCGAACGTTAATAAATTTTAGGCGTAAAGTAAAAAATATTCCTCCAGCAATTAACCAGAGAACAATTAATGGCATTCCATTTTCGCCACCAATTTTAAAGTAGAAAAATAGATTGAGTACGTCAACAATTCTTTGAAATACTGCCTCTATTCCTCCTAAAAAACCTCCAGTCGAAGCTTCTTCCTGAGCTAGAACAATCTGAGGTATTAAAATACCTGAAAAGGCAATAATTACGTAATACTTTCTGCATATAGCTAATAACCGCTTCATAGCTTTAGTTTTTAATAATGATAGATTTATCTCAATACTCAAACTACAAAAACAAACGTCATCTATTAATTTTCAACTAATGGCAATAAACGTTTACTTTTGATGCTGGTAATTCTTAAGTTCGAGTTTATAACTATTTATTTAAAAAACTGTAATTGAATATACGAGAGTTTGAGGACAAGCTTAATACAAAAAATAAAAGCATAATAAACCGACAATAGAAACACGATCTATTGAGACAATGAAGATACTGTGGTAGATATTATATTTGTTTAGTTTGCTGTGGTAAGTATAGATGTTGAGACTAGAGAAATCGCAATCGAGTAAAAAGAAAAATGCGATTATAGAGATAAATCGACTCGAAATTGCTAATCTTTAATTTCCTTTAGTACATCAACTTGCATAATTAATTTCCTCACTTTTTAATCGCTTTCATTTCTATCAGGGCGTTATTTCTACAAACGCTCCGTTTATCCTTCGATACGCGATCGCGAATGTGAAACGCCCCTAGGATTTACTTCATCCTTCTAAAGCTTGCTTCAAATTATCGACAATCAAATCTGCATCTGCTTTAGTCAAAATTAAAGGCGGAGCAATAATCAATACGTTAGAAAGTCCAGGAATAGTGCTACCATTACGTCCGATTATTGTGCCAAGTTCCAAACAGCGAGAGACGACTGCGCCTACCTTTTCTCCTGCTAGGGGTTCTTTGGTTTCTTTGTCTGCTACTAATTCAATTCCAATTAGTAAACCTTTACTCCGTATATCGCCTACCCAGGGACGATCTTCAATCGCTGATAATTCTGCTCTTAGGTATGCTCCCATTTTGGCAGCCTGGTTCGCTAGCTGTTCTGTCTCGATAATTTCGATATTTTTCAAAGATAGGGCGGTAGAAGCGGGATTACCTCCATAGGTATTGATATGACGAAAATGGGAAGTAGGATCGGTTTCATCTAAGAAAGCTTCAAAGATGTGCTGCTGAGTGACGGTTGCTGAAAGGGGTAGATAACCACTAGTGATACCTTTTGCCATAGTAATTATATCTGGCTTGACTCCCCAGTGTTCGTGTCCGAACATCTTACCTAAACGTCCAAAACCACTAACCACCTCGTCGAAGATTAACAAGATGCCATGGCGATCGCAAATGTCCCGCAGCAGAGGTAAATATTCATCGGGGGGAACGATTACCCCACCACCTGAAATAACAGGCTCGACGATAATTGCAGCCACAGATTCTGCTCCTTCATGAATTACCGTATTTTCAATATTACTGGCACACTCGATATTACAAGAGCCATAGGTTTTACCAAAGGGACAACGATAGCAGTAGGGTGGATGAACATGGAGAAAGCCAGGTACGAGAGGATCGTATTTAGCCCTTCGTTCCGCTTGGGCAGTAGCACTTAATGCACCCATAGTATTACCGTGATATGCTCGATAGCGAGAAATAATTTTATATCGTCTCGCACCTCCTGTCTGGGAATGGTACTGACGCGCCATTTTAAATGCGGTTTCGTTGGCTTCCGAACCACTATTAGAAAAGTGAACTTTCCCCTCAAACTGCAAAAGCTCTAGTAATTTAGCTGCCAGCTCGATCGCAGGGGAATGGCTCATCACTAAGGGAAAGTAAGACAGTTCCAGTAGCTGTTCTTGGGCTGCATCTGCTAATTCTTTGCGCCCATAGCCGACGTTGACACACCATAATCCCGATACCCCGTCAAGGTACTGTTTTCCCTCTGAATCAGTAACATAGCAACCTTCGGCCTTATCCATGCGTTTGGGTGGGTTGCGTTCGTATTTCTTATGCTGCACCATTGGATGCCACAAAGATTCTATATCCATTTGAGTCAACTGGGACTCATTAGAACGATCTAACATCGCGTTTTCTCCCGATAATTAATTGTTATTTGTGCTTAAAATTAAATTGGCGATCGCTTGTTTTGCCAAGGCAAACAGCAACTAGCTGAATTCACATTTGAATCCGAACCTAAGCGCGATCGCCAGATAAGTTATCACTAGCTTCTACAGAGACTGTAGCTATTTCAAAATAGAAGCTAAATTAAATATTAGGCGAACCAGCACCACTTCTATTAATCAGGTGCTTGTGCAGTCTGCCATGCTTAATGTACAGCCTTAAAGGAGTATGATTATTGCAAAGACACTGATGAGACACGGCAATAGAACCCGCACTAAGATGAACTATATTACTAAATTAGCAATTTAACCTTACATACTAAAGATTATAAAACTCCAGCGAGGCTTTTTGTTCGCTGCAAACATATCGGGCTAAATATAATGAAAGCCTAACTAACAGATGTAGCGATCGCATTATAGTTCTTCAAAGTATCTAAAAAGGCGAAAACTGCTGGAGTATGAAGCGCGTCTTTGAGAATAGCCGTTTTAATAATTCTTTCTAACGGGGTCGGCAAAGAATATACTTTAAGTTCTGGGGGAACGGGGGTAGCAGCCAGCAGAGGTATAATCGCAGCACCCAAACTCTGTATTGCCATGCTTACGATAGTTGAATCTTCGCGCATTTCATAAGCAATATTGACTGGTTTGGGCGATCGTTGTAAATACTGACGAACCGTTGTCGAACAGCTATCAATCGAAGAGATAATTAAAGGATATTTCGCCAATTGTTCCCAAGTTAATTTTGTTTGTTCGATTGAATTTTTAGATAACAACACTACATATTCATCTCGATAAATTTCTTGAGTTCTTAATTTATTAGAATTAGGTAGATGAATCAAACCGATATCCGCTTTACCCGAATGCAATAGACTTTTTGTCTCATTGTCTTCTTCAGCTTCGATAACACTTACATCTATTAAGGGAAACTGACGGCGAAACTGAGCTATCAAGGGAGGTAAGATATGAGTTGCTGCACTGCGAAAAGATACTAGTCTGACGTTTCCCCCTTTTAAACCTCTGGCTCGATTAGCTTCTGTCGCCATTTGCTGCAACAAATTTAAAATCTCTCTAGCTGGTAAAACCAATTGTTCCCCTACATAAGTTAGATCTGCCCCATTACGCCCGCGATGAAACAAAATTACTCCTAGCTGTGCTTCTAAAGTGGCGATCGCATGACTTACTGCTGACTGAGAAATATTTAAATACAAAGCAGCCTCACTAAAATTGTGGTATTCCGCCACCGCTACTAATATTCGTAGCTGCGAAATTTTCAGTTTGTATGGATCGATTGCACTCATATTAGTCGTCTACTTCTAGTAGTGAATTTTTCTCGATCTTCAAATCGTATTCTTGTTGCTAGCTGGCTCAAAATAATTCTAATTCATCCGCCGAGTTTAACTATGAATTTTATTCATACTTACCATGCACGTATTGTTTTGTAGTCGATCTCCGCAATAGTTATAGTTAGTTTAATCGAACAAACAAGCATTTATAGCTAATAGCAAGAGGTGAAAATAAAAATTATTTTGCAAACAGAAGCACGTATTTTAAGCAATCGTGAAATAGCCAATAATTACCAAAAATTAATCGATTTGCTGACCAAAATTAGCTCGTTTAAAAACAAATTAACAAAATCAAAACAAAAGCCAGTTAACAGCTAACTTCTCATAGACGCTGTTGACTTTAAAGCAAACCTTAGACGGCTTATAACCATGAAAATAATTAACCCAATCATTAGTATTTGGAAAAAGATTAAACCTAGTTTGTTTGTTTCTCAAAATGAACCTCATGTAGAACAAAAAAACAATCGCGACGGTAGTTTATACTGGCAGGTTCGCGATCGCAGAACTAACAAGACTTATACTTTTGGTTCTGATACGGAAGTTAGAATCTGGATTGAAAAACGCCATCGCAGTATATAAAACATCCTTAAAAAACATTTCAGGAGCATAAAATGAACCACTCTAAATGTAACAATGAATTTTTAGATACTAAGGACTCATCGGTTTTAACTTTAGAGCGGAAAATTTCGCTATGGTGGAAAAAGTTTTGGCAATTCAGCCTATTTTACGGCAATTATCTAGCAAGTTTGCATTCTCGAAAAAAATAGATGCTCAAATTAATCTCATCCACTTATTTAAAAAGGAAAGAAACTATAAGTGAAACCACGCAACCTGGCTATTCTGATATTTGATGACGTTGAAGTACTCGACTTTTGCGGACCTTTTGAAGTTTTTTCGGTTACAGGTAAGCGAGATGGTTTCGATCCTTTTAATGTCTATACCGTGGCGGAAAAAACACCTATTTCCGCCCGAAACAAATTAAGTATTAATCCCCACTATACCTTAGATAACTGTCCTCAACCCGATATCCTAGTCGTACCTGGGGGATTTGGTACTCGTAGAGAAATGCTCAATAAAACGCTTCTAGAATGGATTAACCAACTTTATCCACAGACAGAACATATTCTTTCGGTTTGTACGGGTGCTTTGATTCTTGCTAAAGCGGGTTTGGTAGAAAACATTGCTGTAACAACCCATCATCTAGCATTGGATGAACTCCGCGCCGTAGCACCTAATGCTGAGATTCGAGAAAACGATCGCATTGTAGATAGCGGTAAAATTATATTTTCAGGAGGTATTTCTGCTGGTATTGATGCTTCTTTATATCTTGTTGCCAAACTATTAGGTCGAGAAACTGCCTTGGAAACCGCTACTTACATGGAGTACGATTGGAAGGAAGCTACAAAATAAAAATGAAACACTTTTGGATTCAAAGTATTATGCACTCCTAAAATTAATTTCTTGGCTAACAGATTAAGTCCGTCTTATAGGACTTGAAATATGAGACAAAGAATTAATTCTCTGGCTGATGAGAATGAAACCAAGGCACAAATGCGTTGTCTCAAACTCAATTAAAATGACTTTAAGATCGTATTTAAACTATTGCCAACTTATTAACTATTACTTTTCAGTGCCGATTAATCATAGTGGCACTCGACTGATCCGTTGCCAATACTAATACCTCGCTCATATTAACGTGAGATGGACGAGTAGCGCAAAAAACCACAATCTCGGCAATATCATCAGGAGTAAGAGCGTTCATTCCTTGATAAACCTTCTTCGCCCTTTCTGTATCTCCTCGAAACCGTACATTGCTAAAGTCAGTCTCTACCGTACCAGGATCGACGCAGCTTACTCGAACTGGAGTACCTAACAAATCCATCTTCAACCCTTGTGATAGAGTTCTGACTGCTGCTTTAGTAGCACAATAGACATTACCACCAGTATAGGCTTGATGTCCTGCAATCGAGCCTATATTAATAATATGCCCTCGATCGCGATCGACCATTCCAGGTAAAAGCGATCGCGTTACGTATAACAAACCTTTAAGGTTAGTGTCGATCATCTCTTCCCAATTCTGAATATCTCCCCTCTGAAGCTTGTCTATACCACGGCTTAACCCTGCATTGTTGACCAAAATATCGATCTTACGCCAGGATTCAGGCAAAGATGCTAAAGATGTTTCTACTGTATGGCGATCGCTAACGTCCATTTCTAACAGGTAGATTTCACTTTGGTAAGCTTGTTTTAATTCTGCTGCGACTGCTTCAAGCTTATCTCGGCGACGTGCAGCTAAAACCAGCGATGCACCTTCTTTGGCAAACATTTTGGCACAAGATGCGCCGATACCACTGCTAGCACCCGTAATTACTACAACTTGGTCTTGAATTGAAACCATATCAACCTATCGACAAATGTTAAATATTCTAGCAGTAGTAATTATTATTGACGTACTTTTATCCTCTGACTACTAAGCTAGAGGTAGTTGTCTATTGAGAGATTGACAATTATTCAATAATAGTTATCCCAAAAACTTCGCACCAAGACTATTATTTATAGCTATTTAAGCAAAAAATCGCTAAAATAAATTTTAGTGTTCGGCAAAATATGTTCTCCATGTTACAATATGTTTTACTGACAATTTCTCAATATGGCGATTAAGCTCTTGGTAGCAAACGCGATCGCCCCTAAGCTATTATCGAGCGCGATGAATAAGGGTTAATGTTCTCTTGGATGCAAGCTGCAAGAGCTGCATTGACTCCGTAAAAAGAAATTTGCTTAATAGTACTTAAAAAGATTCAAATACCGAGTGAATGTAATATAGTTCAGTAGAGATCGAGACAAAATTCCTATGTCTTTAGCTAAACCTGAGAAACAGACGATTTTATCGATATCGGCGATTTTGTTGTGGTTAGGAATTATTGCCATCGTGACCTTTTTTCTAGCACCAATAGTCTGGCAAGTTTTAACTTCTATTAAGCCGAACGAAGATATTTCAGCAATTCCTAATGTATATCTACCAAGTCAGATTACTACAGAACACTACGCCCAATTATTCAGCCGTCGTCCTTTCGTAACTTATGTCTTCAACAGTGTGTTAGTAGCAAGTATCTCTACTGTTTTATGCTTGGTCTTTGGTTCTCCCGCAGCCTATGCCTTAACTAGAATGAATTTGCCTGGAGAGAATTTTATCTTAACGGGAGTTCTAATTATTACTTTATTTCCATACGTCCTGCTGTTTTTAGGGTTATTAGAAATAGTCAAGGTTATGGGTTTGGGCAATAATTATCTGGCTTTGATTATTCCCTATACCGCGATTAATTTACCTCTAACTATCTTAGTGATGAGAAGTTTCTTTCAGCAATTGCCCAAAGATTTAGAGGACGCTGCCAAGATAGACGGCTATAAAACTCTAGGAGTACTGACAAATATCGTACTACCTATGACTTTACCAGCTTTAGCAACTACTGGCATTTTGACCTTTATTTTTGCCTGGAACGAATATATATTCGCGCTGACTTTCATCACCGAAGAAGCCAAAAAAACTATTCCTGTAGCCACTGCACAATTGGGTGGAGCGAGCTTGTTTGATATTCCTTATGGACCGATCGCTGCTGCAACAGTTTTAGGTACTCTACCACTAGTAATTTTAGTCTTAGTTTTCCAGCGTCAGATTGTTCGAGGATTAACCGCAGGTGCTGTAAAAGGTTAAATCGAATAATTGAGAGCAACTAATCTTTAGAAAATATCTGTTCTATTTGTATAGTAGTCTTACAATGTACATATCTGAGAGTGACAAGGCAATAATTCGCCAGCTAATCGAAAAGCAGCTACAGGCGTTTCGGCAAAACGATACAGAAACAGCTTTTTCCTTGACTAGTCCAATAATGCAACAGAAATTGACTCGTCAAGATTTCATGGCAATTTTGAATGAGAAATACGATTGTTTAATTAAACCACGTTCGTTTATATTTCGCGGATTTACCTTAGTCGATAATTATCCTGCATTGGTTTGTACAATTATGGATCGTCAAGGTAACTTAGCTCAAGGAATCTTTGTGATGCAGCATCAACCAGACTACAGTTGGCGCATTCATGGCTACGAATTAATTCCTTCAAGTGAGAAAATAATTTGATGGCAACTACACCCTAGAGCAATTTTTACTTTAATCTTACATCTAACAAAGATAGTATTTTTGCTCTTTGCTGCTGCAAGTCTATTATTTCCCGCTATAGCGGGAAATAATCTATAAAATAAATTAAATCGTAGTGCTGAAATTCATATAGCGATCGCAGCTTTGAATCTGCCAGATTCTTTTTTCCGAAACGATCGGCTAAAGTAGCTGGACTAACTATTTTAACTACTGGCATGGCGGTATAGAGTTCTTCGGGTAGGGAGTTTGAACTTTCGATTAACTCACAATCTGGCGATTAGGCTTCTCTAAGCATATAGCCGTTAATTTGTTCAATGCGATCGCAATTGAGCTATCGCACAGCGTCGTGAGTCCATTTAGCCACCGCTAACGGGAGGAATTAATACTACCTCATCTCCATCTTTAAGCACCGTATCCGCTTCCACAAACTGCAAATTAATGCCAAAACGAGTAACATCTTGCCACTGAGCCAAATGTGGTTTTTGCTCGATCAAAGATTCTAAAACATTGCTTGCGGTTGTTTGTTGTGGGAACACCATCTTTAGTTCGGGTGTCGCAAAAGCCTCTTGATAGATAGCAAATAGCTTAACCTTAACTTTGATGTCTTGCATAAATCTTTAACCTCACTCTTCAACTTGATAGCCAAATTCTGCCAGTCGCATACGAGACTGTCGCCATTTCGGTTCTACCTTAACAAACAATTCTAAATAAACGTTGCCCGAAATCAGCTTTTGAATTTGTTGACGTGCAGCCGAACCAATGGTTTTGAGCATACTGCCTTTTCTCCCGATAATAATGCCCTTTTGAGAACTACGCTCGATGTTAATTGCAGCATTAACTCTAGTGATTTTAGGAGTTTCTTCAATCTTTTCGATCGTAATCGCTACCGAATGAGGAATTTCCTGGCGAGTGTGTAGTAAGATTTGTTCCCTAATCAATTCTGCCATGATAAAGCGTTCTGGCTGATCGGTCACTAAATCGGGAGGATAATAATAAGGCCCTGTTTCCAACTTTGCAATTAGAGCCTGTTGTAGCTTCTGCGTCCCCGTACCAGCAGTTGCCGAAAACTTAACCGTAGACCAGTTAGCCTCAGCAATCAGATCGGCATAGGTATCATCGATAAATTGATAATTATTCGGCTGGAGATCTACTTTGTTTAAGCCCAAAACTACTGGGGTATCCATTCGCTTGAGAATCTCAAAAATAAAGCGATCGCCCGTTCCCGCTTCGGTAGAACTATCGACTACAAACAGCACCAGATCGACCGATTTAATTGCAGTCTTAGCATTCTGTACTAAAACTTTACCCAATTCGTGATGGGGTTTGTGAATGCCAGGAGTATCGACAAAGATAATTTGGGCTTCGGGGGTAGTAAGAATTCCCTGTAGGCGGTTGCGGGTAGTTTGAGCTACAGGGGAAGTAATAGCAACTTTTTGTCCGATTAAATGGTTCATTAAGGTAGATTTCCCCACATTAGGTCTACCCACAATGGCAACAAAACCAGACTTAAATCCCTCTGAAGCGACGGGGATAGTAGTAAATCGATCGTTTAAATTTAATTCTCGGTCATCCATGAAAAGCTAAAAGGTAAGTTGATACCGCACAAGGCGGTGAACGCAGGCTCTGACCTGAAAGAGGCAGAGTAGCGATCTATTTGTAGAGACTTGAAAAATTCATTGTTCGCACTTTATCTAATTTTTAGGTGAAGATATAGCTTATCAAATTAATCAAGCTCTTGAATTAACAATCTAATATATCCATAACATATTCTCCCTGATTGAAGCACTGATTAGTAGAGACATCGAAAACTATTCCCTTTGTTTCGGCACAAACATCGAGTATTTCAGGATTATTACCCTGTTTATTAAAGCTAAGTAGCTGATATACTCTATCTCCTGGTTTTACTCTTGTTAAGAGCGGTAATCTCTCCTGAACCATTCCCCCAGTAGGTGCATAGTAGCTGTTTATATTACTTTTTGAGACGAAGGTGACTTCTGTAGTAGTAACATCACCCCTCAACATCTGTTTATAAGCCAGATAATTCTTAATTCCTGCTAATCCTTTGGCAACTGAAGCAGGATTCATCGCCATTCCCGCACCCAATTCTAAAGTCCAGGCTTCTACATCAAACTCGATCGCCCTACCCAAATCGTTCAATTGTTTTTCCAAAGCCAGCCAGGGTTTTAAAAATGCTTCATCAAAAGCATCACCGTCATACTCGTCCATTAAAACTCCATATTCTAATAATAAATATTTAGTGCTGGCAGTTCTTTCTTTAAAACCAAAACTATAGTCGATCGCCTGATTGCTAGAACTATGAATATCGATTACATAGTCTGCATCCAAACACAAAGACTGAAGCTGGTAGCGATATTGACGAGAAATAGGTACACTACTCGGACGCTGTATCTCTTCAAGTTCTTTCGCCCAAGCCTGTTTAATTTTGTTGAGATAGTGGGAGCGAATAACTTCAGTTGGATAATCTAGTTGAGAGCGAGCAAACTCGGTTAATCCGTCTTTTAATTCCCGTTCGTAATCCCAAAAAATACGATTCCAATTTTTGCCATCGTAACTATTGAATCTACCCGTCGAGAAAAAGTGCGATCGCTGGTTAACTCCCAGGGGGTTGCATACGGGTACTAACCAAATCTCTCCCTGTAGTTCAGAGCGATCTAGACTCATCAAAAATTCAATTAGCTGAGCGATTACGGCATTACCTACAATTTCTGCGCCGTGTAAATTTGCCTGAATATAGGCTTTTTTTCCTGGCTTTCCAACAAATTTATATACCTGCAAAGATAAAATATCGCCAGAAGCCAGCTTGAGTAAATCTATGGTCGAGATATGGGGAATCATAATATGCTTAACATGAATTGGCTTCGTTTTAATATAAAAAAAGCAATAGCAATGTACGAGAACTTTGCTAAATATGGCTTTTAGCCTATTCTAATTCACATAAACCTTATTTATTACTTGGCTTGAGTCTGGTTAACTTAAGAGTAAATTCACCCCCGCTAGTGTCACCAAACGCCCTAACTCGCACGATATATTTTCCCGCTTCGGTAATTCGGGAAAAGAGCAAAGAATTAGTAGTGCCATCAGGGCCATCATCATTTTCTGCCACAGTTGCACCATCATCGGCAATCAGCATTACCATCGAATCGAAATTATCTGAAACCAGGTCGATCGCTACCTGATCGCCCTTTTCTAACTGTATAAAATAATCGCGGGCAAAACCGCCATCACCTGTAGGGATATCGTTCTCTGTGAGGGTGTCAGATATTTCTTTTTCTGAAGTAAGCGAAGGCGGGTCGTATATTTTTGATTCTGCTTTAGCTGGCAATATCTGCAATCCCATAGCACATAAGGCGATCGCTATGAATAAGGGATTTGACCAATTAAAGATGAACCGAATAACCATACCAAATTAAAATTTAGACAGCCCTAATATTATTTCTCATTATATATAAATAAACAATTAAAACATTTATCATTTATCGCTTCGGTCAGTGCTTCAATGTTCCCTGTTCAATGTTCCCTGTTTAATGTTCAATGTTTACTCATTCATATTTTTATACGTAGCAACAGAAGAAGGAGAAATCCGATTAAGATAGCGGAAAATCCAATATTTAAGAACCGTATCTAAAATTACTGGAAAAGTAGCAATAAATAAGAAGTTAAAATCGCGATTTTCAGGTAGTCCCAAATGACGTGAAATACCTTCTAAAATTACCTCCCATCCGTGGGGGGAATGATAGCCGACAAACATATCGGTTAGCAAAATGATTAAAAAAGCCTTGGCACTATCGCTCAAGCTATAGGTAATTTCATCCAGAAAAGATTTAATAATTTGAATTTCTCGCTTGCAAAAATAGACAACTGCGCCAAAAGCGATTAAGGAAAACAAGTCGGCAAAAACATTACCGATCGCACTAATTCCTCTGTCCCGAAATTCTTCCGATAACTCTTCGGCTTTGAGTACTATTTGGGATTCTTCTTCTTCTTGCGAAAGAGCGGGAATCATCCCGATCATACTTTGGAAATGAAGCTTTTCTTCATAGCGATGTAGTTCTTCAAAAGCTTCTTCTTCCATATCCTGGTTGATAAATAAAACCTGTTGTGGATGCTCTTCAAAATATTTATTGACCAGCGGAGTAATCAGAAGGCTTTTTGTTATCTGATGTGTTAGCAACGGGACGATAATTAAAATCAGTAAGAACCGAATCGAAATAGCTGTTTTGTTACGACTTTTGCGAAACTTTTTGACTACTTCTTCTTCTGTATTCTCAGATTTGGGATCTATCTCTTGCTTGATACGATTCAGCGTCCGCATGAAAGAACGCGGTAAAACGCTGGTTTTATCGGTAATAGTTTCGGTACTGGGTTCTTTGAGGTTGTTTTCGGCTATGGATTTGTTTAAAGCGATCTCCCGATTGTTTTTATTAATAATTAGGCGATTGTTGCGTTTTTTTTCTAAACGTCGTGTTGGGGTAATTTCTAGATCCGCAATCTGAGGATTTTTATACTTAGAGGTAACAGCATCAATAAATGCTAGTTTTTCTAATACCGTTAATTCGCGATCGCTATTAAAACCGTTAATATAGCGAACAATACCCTGACTAGAATTATTAGGTGGAGTATCGGCAAAAATCAATAAACCTCGGCTAATCCTAAATTCAGCCAGTCGAGCTTGAATTGTGGTGAGATAGTTACTAACATCCGCCATAAATACTTTGATGACGCTTTCGGAGTATTCTACCGAAGCAGTCGAAACTATTTTGCCGTCAAAGTGATCGTTTTCGATCGCCTGGATTTTGATGGCTGCACCATAGGCTGCATCTAAAGCTCTTTGAGGAGTAGCCGACAGCCAACGTCTACCTGCATTAAAAACGTCTTGAAATTTCATCGATCTTAAACAGCACCATCTACAAGAAGAATAAAAATTGATTGAGCTTCGATCTTAAACAATAGAGTTGTCACTATGATATTGAAGTATAAGACTTATATCAATTGATTGGGAAAATATAGATCGTGCTAACTTCACCCCTCTGGGTTACAGGAACATCCCGTACAGGAAAAACTTCTCGTTTGGTAAGTGAATTTTCTAGCTGGGTACGTCAACAGCTATTGAAACCGAAGATTAAGGCTTTACCCCAAAATTTAGCTTCTGCTATTTTGGTTTTTGCAGCCAACAATCGCAATCGGCGCGAGTTGAGCGATCGCCTGGTTTGGGCGGTAGATGGTACTTATCCCGTAGTCTGTAAAACTCCTGTCGGCTTTATTACCGATGAGGTGATGTTGTTTTTCCCTTTAATATTTGAAGAATTGAACCTCAAGGCGCAATTTCCCCTGAGATTACGCCCCGAAACCGAACAAGAGTTAGCAACTCAACTCTGGCGCAACGAAGCGGACTGGAAGGATTTATGCCAAGCAAACGGCGAATATCGTCTGGTGCGTCAAACTTTGGATCTGATGCAGTTGGCGGGTGCTAGTGGTGTACCAACCGAAGATATTTCAATAATTTTACAGCAGGGTTTATCAATAATCGATAATAGCGATTGCTCTACAGATCGCCTCGGAGAATTATTATTACTGTGGCGTAGTTGGTGCTTGGATCGAGGCTTGCTTACTTATGGCTTGATTTACGAGCTTTACTGGCGTTATCTATTACCGAATCTTAAATATCAACAACATTTAAAAAATCGTTATCAGGCAATTTTTGCCGACGATGTGGATGACTATCCCGCGATCGCCCGCGACTTATTTGAAGTAATGTTAAATTTGGGCGCGACGGGCTTTTTTACATACAATCCTGACGGTAAGATTCGTCTTGGTTTAAATGCAGATCCCGATTATCTAGCTGGTTTAGCGGTTCGCTGTCAACGAGAACAACTAACAAATACTACCAGTAATTTAGCGGTATTTGTCGATACTGCGGTAGATTTAGTTACCGAAGAAGCCTACCTAGTTACCGCTCCAGACGCAGTTCGCTCGGTGCAAACTATTTCTCGTGCAGCATTATTAGAACAAACTGCCGAAATTATTATCGAGGCAATTGAAGCTTCAGAAGTTGACCCAAATGAAATTGCGATTATTGCACCTGGTTTAGATGAAATTGCTCGCTACAGTTTGATTAAGATTCTTGAAGCTAAAAACATCCCCGTTACTCCTCTAAACGAACAGCGTCCGATTGTTAGTTCTCCTTTAGTTAGAAGTCTGCTAACGTTACTCGGTTTAGTTTATAGCGATTTAGGGCGTTTGGTAGACCGCGATTCGATCGCCGAGATGCTAACGGTGTTTAGTTACAATAGCGATCGCGAACCCGACATCGATCCTGTCAGGGCAGGATTAATTGCCGACTACTGTTATCATGTCGATCCCGAACGTCCTTATCTATCTTCTGTAGAAGCTTTTCCCCGTTGGGATAGATTGGGACATAAAGCTACTAACGCCTATCGAAAAATCCTTGAATGGATCGAAGCCAATAAAGTCAAGCAACAGCAGCAGAGTTTTTTAACCCCTACCATCTTGTTATCGGAAGCGATCGAATACTTTTTAAATAATAAAGCTTACCTAACCAGTGAGAAGCTAACGGTATTACGAGAGTTAATGGAAACCGCACAGCACTTTTGGGAAGTCGATCGCCGATTACGACAGAATGAACCTAGTTTTCAAACTCAAGCTGCTACCATAGCTCAATTTATCCAGCTATTAAGTCGCGGTACAATTACCGCCAACCCTCGACCAATACGCTCTTTTACTCCCAAAACAGGGGCGGTAACACTGGCAACTGTCTTTCAATACCGTTCCTTGCGATCGTCTCATTCCTGGCAATTTTGGCTCGATGCAAGCTCTCCTTTGTGGTCACAAGGTGGTGCTGCTACCCTTTTTGCTGCGCCTTTATTCCTCAGAAACTGGACGGGTAAAACCTGGATGCCAGAAGATGAATATCAGATGGATAAAGAGCGTTTAGAGCGTATTCTACGAGATGTTATGGCTAGAGCAGAATCAAAAATATTTCTGTGTCATAGCGACTTGGGAGTTAACGGAACAGAACAGGCTGGAGCGTTATTACCTTTGGTTCATGCTGCAAAACAATATGTCGCGCCAAAAACCGTTAGTTCGTAGGAAAGGATAATAGAAGTAAGAAGTAAGAAGTAAGAAGTAAGAAGTAAGAAGTAAGAAGTAAGAAGTAAGAAGTAGGAAGTAAGAAGTAAGAAGTTAAGGCGCGTTTTGAGATAAATAATAAAATAGTACTGAAGATTAATTTCTTCCCTAGTCCCCTAGTCCCCTAGTCCCTTAGTCCCCTAGTCAGTCTAAATAAATAACTTATGTCAATCAAATTTGGTATAAGCTGTTGCCAAAAAGAAGAATTAGCCTGTAAATAGAGATGAACTAAAGCGGAGTCAAATCGTTATGGAGCCAGTAGGATTTTGGGAATGGTTTGGGCTGATTTTACTCTTTTTCATTCCTGTGGTTAACATTATTGTGTTTATTGTTGGAGCTTTTGGAGTAGGAAAGCAAGGTTTCGTTAACTATTGCCGAGCTAGTTTACTCTGGATGCTCGTTGGAGTTGTATTGTTCTTGCTGATTGGCTGGTTATCGGGCGGTGATTTTCCGACAATTCCCAATTCTAATAATAATTTTCAATCGTTACTAAATATGAAATAGACAAAAAAAAAGACCGATAAAAGCTGTATTCTGAGCTATCAGTCTTCTTGATGATTAATTTTACTAGCCTGAAATTATCAAAATCTATTTAATGATTTCTCCAATCGCAGGTGCTTGCGCTATTGTAGTTCGTTTCTGTTGAGCAATCGCTACTTGTGATTGACGGACTTCGGCATTAATTGCTACTGTCTTCACGTCATACACCTGAGTAAACAACTTAGGATAAATACCAATACCGAGTATTACGACTAAGAAACAGGCTGCAATAAAGATTTCTCTGGGGTTAGCATCATCAAAAGGAGCTTCTCCAGGCAAAGCACAGTTGTTACCAAAGCAGACTGCTGCATCATTAATGGGTTGGTTCATTCTAGCTTGGTCAACATCACACGCTAATGCCTCGTTGGAATGGAAGAACACTAACCTAAGCATCGATAGTAGATAAATAGGAGTCATGATGATTCCCACCGCAGCTAAAAAGACAACTACCGTCGAAAAAGCAGGGCTATAAACATCGCTGCTGGTTATTCCTAAAAATACGGAAATTTCACTAGCAAAGCCACTCATGCCAGGTAGAGCTAAGGATGCCATAGCACCAGCAGTAAACAGAGCGAAGGCTTTGGGCATTACCAATGCTATCCCGTCCATTTTATCCATAAATAGAGTATGGGTGCGATCGTAAGTTACGCCTGTTAAGAAGAATAGTACCGAAGCGATCAAACCATGAGATAGCATCTGTAGCATCGCGCCACTAGTTCCGATATCGGTAAAGGAAGCAATACCAATTAGGACAAATCCCATGTGGGAAACTGAAGAATACGCCAAACGGCGTTTCATATTGGTTTGACCAAAAGAAGTAAAGCCACCGTAAACTATATTAATCACTCCCAGAGCAATTAACACTGGAGCAAAATAAACGTGAGCATCGGTCAATAACTCCATATTGAAGCGGATTAAGCCATAGCCACCCATTTTTAACAGTACACCTGCCAAAATCATCGATACTGGAGCAGAAGCTTCACCATGAGCGTCTGGCAACCATGTATGTAGGGGAAATATAGCTAGTTTGACTCCAAAGGCAACTAGCAAGCCTGCGTATAAAGGAATTTCTAAAGATAAGGGATAATCTTTGAGTCCTAAAGCAGCAATATCGAAAGTAAGATTATCGCCGTAGAAAGCCATGCCAAGACCTGCTACCAAAATAAATATTGAAGCTGCTGCGGTGTAGAGAAGAAACTTAGTAGCTGCATAACGGCGTTTTGAGCCACCCCAGATTGAAACTAATAAATAAACGGGAACTAACTCTAATTCCCACATAATGAAAAATAACAGCATATCCTGTGCCACAAATACTCCAATCTGAGCCGAGTACAGCACCAGCATTAAGAAGTAAAATAAGCGCGGTTTACGATCTACCTGCCACGCTGATAGCATTGCCAGAGTTGTTACAAATCCCGCTAATAGCACCAAAGGAGCAGATATACCATCTACCGATACCGACCAGCTAATACCTAGCTGAGGTATCCAGCTATAGTTTTCGGCAAGTTGAAACTGAGCATTACCAATATCGTAATTGTTCCAGAAGGCATACACCATCATGATGAAGTCTGCAATGCCAACGATCAGAGCATACCAACGAATAGTTTTACCTTGTTTGTCGGGAATAAAAGGAATTGCGAAAGCTGCTAACAGTGGTAAAAAGATAATCGCGGTAAGCCAGGGAAATTGAGCTACCATGTTAAGTTTTTGATTATATAAATTAATTGTTAATAAAAGTATAGTATATTAAGCTTTGTTAACAAAATAACTATTCTTCTATTGCCAAATTAGATTTAGGTCAATAAAACCAAGTTTTAGATTAATTAATTGATTTTTACCAATTTTTAATAATTTATCTATAACTAAAGTTAGATGACTTAATAATCTTTTTTAAGTAAGGAAATCATAAATAAATATTATAACTTGTATTTAAATATTAAAATGTAGCAATATTAAGATAGGTGATTTATCGCTCATTCAAAGACTAGCTATCTATTTCTGCTAGAATACTCTTGGCTAACTCTTTAAGATATCTTTCTCGCTCCATCATCTTAGGACTTGGCTTGAGGTCAAAAGTTGCCAGCATATCTCGCCAACGATAAGACCAATCATGCTTTAGCAAGCAGTTAGCAACGTTTCTACGGCTAATGCGCTCTAGTCTTTCTGGTTGGGTGTCCAATTCGGCGATCGCCTCTACAACATCAGTTCCCGAAAGATCGACTTTAATAATCGGCTCTTCCCAATCAAAATAAAGAGGGAAAGCGTTTCCCGCAGGAGGCATTCCGATCATTACAGTTCCTGCTGCTGCGCCTTCAAAAAAGCGATAGCCGATCTCTTGAGTTCCACCTGTTTCTTCGGTAGAGTCAAATTTAGCGTAGTTGGTAATGTTATAACGGCTTCTTTGAAACAACCTTGCTAACAGTAAACGATGTTCTCTGGCATTGGCAATTTCCAGCTTGCCCCTCATCGTATCGTGATAGTAAAAGAAATTATCTTGCGCTGTCCTTTTAACTAAAGCATCGTGAATATTTGGCGATCGCCTTCCCACATAAGAAACATCAATCGAACGTTTGGGAGGGTTGGGGTAAGGAGAAAACCGTAAAGTATCGACAGCAGGGGGTACATAAGATACGGTCGGCTCGACTAACTTATCTAAGTCTTCGACACATTGAGTTACTCCCAAAAATACGCGATCGAAGTTCGACCAGGGTTCTCTAAACAAAAGTTTAACTTTAAGATCGGGCTGCCACATCTCGGTGATAAAGCAGGCGGTGTAACGACATTTTTCTCGCCATCCTTTTATTGTTTCTAATAAATGAAACTGATAAGGATTATCTAATACGGCAAACAGCAGATCGTATTCCTGCTCCAAAACTAATTTCTGAGGAAAAGGAGCGATATTAGCAGCTACAGCATCCGTCGCACCTACATATTTTGCTGCGCGGTAAATTTTACGGGCGGTAACAAAATCTCGACCAGGAATAGGAGCATATAGTTGGGCTGCTTCTAGTTCGCTCAACAAATCTTCTAGCTCATAAATACAGCAGTTAGCTGCCTGAAAGCGAAATCCACGGACAGAAACAACTAGAATACGTGGTGAAGGGGCTGCGTCTACAGAAGAATTATTAGTCATGGCGAGCGATCGTAGTTTGATGTTTTCACGAAGTTAGAGGAAGCCCTGCCGTTTTACGACAGGGTCTGTGTGACCTTCTAAAAAATAACCTTCAGTAATGCTACATTTTCTCCGATACAATCGATCGCTATTTTAGTTGAGATCGAAATCGGTATTTAAATGTCGCATCGATTTATCTAGACGATGCAGGTCACAGGTTCACCGCCTTCCGCGGTCAGATTATTTCTCAAGTTCCGTCAAATTAGCACTTTGATAGTAATGCTTCAAAATTCGATTGTAGTCAACTCCTTGCTTGGCTAGATAATAAGCACCCCACTGGCTCAAACCTATTCCATGACCAAAACCACGACCTTGTATGCGAAGATTGTTGCCCTCGGTAGATACGCGAAATAAAGTGCTGCGGAGTTTCAAAGCTTGGCGTAACTCTTTACCGCTAACGGTGGCACTACCGCGATTGCCCACTACCTCCATGGTAACTACCCGACCACGAGGAGTCATCTGTACGGGCTTCAAGCCTACAATCGTGCCAATACCAGCTACTAGATTCTGAATTTTAGTAACGGGAATCACCTGCTGCCATTCAAATACGGGAGATTCTCGATCGTAATCAATAACGCCTCGTAGATAAGGTAAAGGAGAACTCCAAACATCTTCGACGTTTTCTGTATGTCCTCCTGAAGAAGAATGAAAGGCTGCCAAAATTACTTCGTTGTTGTAGGTCATAATTTGACCCAGTGTGCCGTTAACTGCTTCGTGGGTAGTAGTATATTCGCTATCCAAACCCTTATAGACCTGAGTGCCGACAGTTGTATCTACATCATAAATACTATTAGTTCCAGTATTACGCTTGTAAAGGGCATAAGAACGAGCAGCTACCGCCTGAGCTTTTAGAGCCTCAATTGGCCAGGTAGAAACCGCTTCTGCTCCTACCACGCTGTATAAGTATTGTTCTAGATCGACGTGATTAATGGCGGTAATACTATCAGCGTGGCGAATTAAACGAGTTCGTCCTCGATACCAGCGATCGCCAATCCAAACATAGCCATTATCTTCAGGCTCGACGATCAATTCTCCTCCACTAACGCGATCGTCAATAGTGATTTGGTTTTCTCGAACCTGGGCTGATAGAGACGACAGGGGAGTTATTTTTCCTACAGCTTTTCCCGTTCCATCTTTGACTACTGCGGTGGTAGAACTACCAACTTTTAAATTACTAACATCCTTTTTTATCGCTACTCTTAGCTCTAATGCTCCAGCAGGTAGAACCATTAAAAGCCAAATTAAACCAGAAAATAGCCAATGACGCTTGCTTGAAACCGATTTAATAATAATATTTATGGATTTTAAATTTTGGAAGAGCATTTAAGATTAAAAATTACAATTATAATCAATGATTTCTCTCAATATTTTGCGCTATTTTATTTTTAATGACAACATAAATCTTGAAAATAGTCTGCTTACACATTTGATGATGAATCAGTTTAGCACGACGTTTATTCTTGATAGTCACTCTGTATTTCGACTTCTAAAGTATCTTCATCGAAATAAACATATAAAACATTAGGACGGCAGCACACCTGACAATCTTCAGTGTAAGACTGCTGCATCCCTCCGGTGATATCGACAAAGGTACTATTAGTTTCGCCACAAAAAGCACAGGTGTATTCGGCAGTTTGCATATTTTAATTTCTCGTAGACAATTTAGTTAACTACCAATGGTTCATTTTGCACCGCCAAAGCCTTGTCTAAATGCTCGATTAGAGTCTTTTGCGGTAATGGGCCCTGTATGTGATGCCAGGGAAGAATGCAATCGCGTTGCCAATCGTCGTGGACGTAGTAATCTAAACTAGGTATCTGTCCTCGTAACTGTTTAAAAGCTCGTTTATAGCTACCTACAGTGTCGCCATACTCTCTGGTTAGCTGAAGCAGCTTCCCTAAACGGCGATCGCCACGGGAAATCAAAGCCTGAATTACCGACCAGTTATAACTTTCAGGACGAAAATCAATCCCTTGTTTTCTCAAATTCTTTTCTAAATACTTTAGTCTTTTTTTAGCATCGGGGTTTACTCCAAACCACTGAAAAGGTGTATGAGACTTAGGGACAAAAGTGCTGCACCCCAGGGTTAAGCGTAAACCAGGTGCAGCTTTTCTAATCGCCGACATCATGGCGACAGTTGCTTCTACATCCGTCATAGTTTCTTCTGGGATGCCCACCATACCGTATAGTTTTAACGCTTTCAAACCACCTGCTTTAGCGTTAATCGCTGCTTGAATAATTTCTTCGTTGGTCAGTTTTTTATTAACTACCTGTCTGAGTTTTTCCGAACCAGTCTCTACAGCAATAGTAATCGAACGAGTATCGCGTTTTGCTAGAGTAGCTGCTAACTTTTCCGTAACGGTGTTGGTGCGTACCGAGGCTATGCTAAGACGCACATCTTGATATTTGGGTTGGGATAAATAATCGAGAATCGCTTCAAATTCGGGGTGTTGTGTTACCGATGCACCGAGTAAACCTAAGCGGTTGGTAACTTTTAAACCCTTTTCAATTGCAGGTATTAAAGAACTATCTAGAGGCGCGGTACGGAACGGTAGAGTAAGATAGCTAGCCAGACAAAAGCGACACATTTCAGGACAGCTACGAACCACCTCCACCATGTAAATATTTTCCCAGGCTGCCTTTTCTGTAACTACTGTAGAAGTAGAAAGGGTATTACCGCGATAGGTTTGCTTAGAGATGCGATCGGGAACGTCTGAATCCACAGGAGCGATCGCGCTTATTTCTCCGTCAGGACTATAATAGGTTACTTCGTACAAGCTGGGTATATAAATCCCAGGTACTCGCGCTAAATGACGCAGTTTAGTTTTGCGATCTGCGTGTCTTACTTGTTGATAAGCATCGATAAAGCGATCGAGTAAATCTTCGCCATCTCCTAAAAGAATTACGTCAAAAAAGTCGGCAAAGGGTTCGGGATTAGCAGTTAATACAGTTCCCCCGCCAAATACTAAAGGATGTTCTTGGCGATCGCTGCTATGTAGCGGAATATCTAAAGACTCTAGTAAATTAAAAATATTAATGTAGTCCAGTTCCCAGGATACAGAAAACCCCAGTAGTTCGGGATTCCTCGGTAAAGGTTCGCTGATATCGGTAAACAAACGACTCACATTAACATCCAATCGCATCGCCAAAGTCGCCCAGACAATTTGAAACCCTAAGCTAGTAATACCGATGGTGTATTCGTTGGGAAAAGCAAAAATTGCAGGTATAGCGTTGTGTTCGGGAATAGCGGGAGTAAATAGCAGTCGTTCTAGTTGGAATACACTCACAGATAGTTAGTTTTTAAAGGTTGGATGTTGCCAAATATATATTTATTAATTATCGATCGCTTTTAGGTGTTGTTGCAAAATCACTCGTCTGGCTGTGATTTCATTCAAAGATATAACCCAAAAATAAGCTTATCGATCGATAATATCGCTGATTTACTCGATATATTCTTGCTGATATTCATTTTTCGAGAGAATAGTAGGAATAGCTAGCGTAGTCAGCATAATCATATTGGCTACCCAAAAGAGTAAAACTAACCACAGTAAACTTAGCCAAGGTTGAGAATAAGTTGTTAGCTGCAAAGCCTCCCATAATTGCCAGATTCTAAATCCCGTGTAAAGCGTACCGATAATTACCACGATGCTTTTACACAAAATACGACTAAAAATCGTCTCGCATCCTAATTGAACAGCAACGACTAATAAATAGCAGCTAAAGAATTGACGTGCAGTCGGTCGATTCCAAAAAACCACCAGCATAATTATCGGAATAATTACCCCAATTAATAAAGCGACTTTTACCCAGACTTTCATAAATTTTAATTGGCGATCGCTAAAAGGCAGTGTTGATTTGATGGGCAAGCGGTCGCTTTTTATAAACCAACCGCAACTTATACTTAATAGGGTAGCAACGGCGATAAAACTCCAAGCTGTATACCAGTTGTTAGGATTCATTAATTAATTACTCAGCGTATTTATTTAAATTTTACCCGTGACTATAGCGATCGCTTTTATATATTTGTTTTATTCTCAATCTTTATCAAACCTAGTTCCAACAATGAAGTCGTTCCTGAAACCAGACGTTCTTTAGTTTTTTTATGTAGTTGCTTGACTCGATACTCAATAATGCTTGCAGCAGATCTA
This sequence comes from Waterburya sp., assembly GCA_965214815.1. Taxonomy (GTDB): domain Bacteria; phylum Cyanobacteriota; class Cyanobacteriia; order Cyanobacteriales; family Xenococcaceae; genus Waterburya. Next base: position 2,130,912 of record CBDCCL010000002.1, on the reverse strand, counting down.
GTGCCGATTTCAGCAGTAAAAACTAATTCTAAAGGATGCCTAGTTCGAGTGTATTTAGTCGAGGAGGATTTACCAGATTGATGTACTGCAAAGCGTTTGGCAACGTTATTCGAGATTCCCGTATAGAGAGAGCGATCGCCACAGCGAATCATATAAATAGACCAGATATTTTTTTCCATAGGATCTCAAATTATTAAAGCCTTAGAAGCATCATCTGGTTTCGCAAGGAAAATAAATCGTAAAAACGGTTTTTCCCTGTTTACTTTGTAGCTCAATTTTTCCATCCAAAAGCGCGATCGAACTTTTAATCAAAGCAAGTCCAATACCAGTACCGCCAAATCGCCAAGGATCGTGATGGGGAATTCGATAAAACTTATCAAAAACTCGCTCTTGTTCTGAAACAGGTATTTCTACTCCCGTATTGCTGACGCTAAGTTGAATTCCCTTGTCTGATGATGAAGCAGCGACAGTAATGGTTTCCCTTGAAGGAGTATATTTACAGGCATTGTTAATTAACTCTGTTATAACTCGCTTAATCGTAGAGAGATCCGATTTAAACTGAGGCAAATTTTCAATCTCAATAACTAGCTGTTGCTGTTGGCTTTCAATCCGTTTTTTAAATGGTTCGATAATTCGTGGTAGCCATACCGATAAATCGAGCCAGCGCATCTCGATTGTTTCTTTTTTAGCATCGATATAGCAGAGAGTAAGTAAATCGTTAACTAGCTGATTTTGTCGATCGCAAGCAGAACGAAAAATATTTAAAACTCTTGTAAATGTGGTCGATCTCTGGCTGCCTATTTCCTTGAGCAACAGCACTTCTAAAGTTTCTGAGGCCAGCTGAATTTTGCTCATGGGAGTCCGTAATTCATGAGAAATAGTCTTGAGAAAATCGTCTTTCAGCACGTTTAATCGACCGAGTTCTCGAATCTGCATCTGGGCTTCATTATATAGCCGAGCCTGTCTAATAGCGATCGCGCATTGAGCGGAAATCTGTTCTACCAGCATGATTTCAGATTCTTGAAAAAATTCTTCTCTAGGGCGCAACAGCCAAAGATTCCCCATAGTACCTCGATCGTCATAGATCGGGCAAACTAATCTAGTAGCCTGAACATTAAGAGGATCTAATTCTGGGACTGATTCGACAAACTGAACCGATTGTTTTTGTAGCAGTTGGCGATAAAGTTCGGGAAAATTTGCTACCTGTCTGGTTGTTCCCTGACAGTTGGGGGTTTCGACGGTATATTCATAAGCGACCTTAGCTGTAGTGCGATCGCTGTTATAAAATTCAATTTTACAACGTTTGACGTTTAAAGTTTGTCCGATCTCTTCGGTAACTGTTTGTAATATCTGTGGCTCATCCAAGCTATCTCTCACTTTTTCAGTTATTTTGCGGATTAAAGTCTCGAATTTAATTGAGTCTTCAAGCTCTCTGGTGCGCTGTTTTACCTTTTGCTCTAGATAGATATTAGAGCTTTTAACCCTGTCGTAAAGTTCTGCCTGCTGTACCGCAATTCCTACTTGAATTGCCAGTTGTTTTAATAACTTAATCTCGCGTGATTGCCAATGACGGGGAGATTGACAATGATGAGAAATTAAAAGCCCCCATAGTTCTTGACTAGCAATAATAGGCACGACTAAATTTGCTCGTACCTCGAATTTTTTTAGTACATCGCTATAGCAAGATGCTAGTTTAGCGGTTTCAATATCTTCTATAACATGAACTTTGCCTTGCTTGTATCTTTTGAGGTGTCGCTCGGCAAAACAAGGATCTTTGATTTTATGACCAAACACACTTTGGACGCTAGAGTTTGCTGATTCGACCACAATAACACCGCTTAAGTCTGGTTCAAAGCGATAAATTAATACCCGATCGGTATTTAAAAACTCTCTTACTTCGGTAACTGTGCGATCGAGAATGATTTCAAGATCTAAAGATTGTCTGATTCGCAATGCGATCGCAGCGACTAATTCTTCTTCATTCCCAGAAAATCCCGAATTGTAATGAATCTTACCTTGTTTCGATTCCGACCCAGATGACCAGGGCAAAGACGAAGACAAAGACAGATTGCTATAGTTATTCACTTTGTTTGTGTTAGACTCAGGCACAAACTTTTCTTTCCAGTTATTTTTGCTTTAAAATATTAAGTTTTTTTAAAGCTTTATAACTCTATCTTACTCTATTTTTAATATTTTTTAAATTAGTATATTAAGCCTTTCTTCTCAAATCTTAATTCATCGTTAATAGTAGGTATTTAAACTTATTTATTCTGATAAATTTACATAAAAATAAATATAGAGTATACACTATCCATTAACTAACAGCTAAAGACTCAATTAGAAAGCATGAACTCAGAAGAAGTGCTGAGACAATATAAAATTGGAACAAGAAATTTTCAGGGTAAAAATCTTACTAGAGCAACATTTAAAAATACTAATTTAGCGAAAATTAATTTTAGCAAAGCAATATTAACAGAAGCTGATTTTACAGAAACCAACTTAGAACAGGCAGTTTTTGAGGGAGCAGATTTGAATCTTAGTAATTTTAGTCAAGCTAAGTTAACTCAAGCAGATTTAACTTCTGCTTCTTTACACTCAGCATTACTTTACAAAACTTCTCTAGATAAAGCACAGCTACAGAAAGCTAATCTCAGTCAGGCTATTTTAAAGCGAGCATTTCTGAGAGAGGCGGATTTGAGTCAAGCTATCTTAATCGCTGCCGATTTTCAACAGGCAAATTTAATTGATGCTGACTTGACAGGAGCGAATCTAACCGAGGCAAATTTGGAAAAAGCGTTTCTTCAAGGAGCAAATTTAACTGAAGCTTGTATTGAGGGAGCAAACTTAGAACAGGCAGTGTTAACAGGGGCAATAATGCCCGATGGCAAGATCTACGAAGAGGTAAAAATTGGGGAAGTAGGGGCGATTGGTCAATCGCCCCTACAGGAGTAGGAAGTAGCAAGTAGCAAGTAAAAAGTAGGAAGTAGCAAGTAGCAAGTATTAAGACTGTTGAGGTGTTAACTGTTGACTGTTTACTGATTTAACGGTGAATCATGATTTGATATAGTCGATTGCTATCGGCAGAAGTCACGGTAAAGTTTAAATCTCCATATTCCAGCTTTTCTCCCTGATGGGGTATTTTTTGCCATTGCTCTAGTAAAAAGCCTCCTAAAGTGTTGTAATCTTCGGCTAAGGGGAGAGTTAACTCTAGTTGCTCGTTAATCTCTTCTATGTTTATTTGGGCTGAAACAAGAAAGGTATTTTCGTCTAATTTTTGTATGGCTTCAATTCCTGTATCTGGATCTCCCCCCGCATCGCCTACAATTTCGGCAACTAGATCGTGTAGAGCGATCAAACCCGCAGTACCGCCGAATTCGTCAATGACGATTACCATCTTTTGTTGCGATCGCTGCATGGAAAGTAACAGCTCATTGAGGGATCTAGATTCGGGAATAAAGCTTGCCGTTTCTAACCACGGCTCAATAGTAGAATGGCGATTTATCTTTCCTTGGGCTAAAGGCTCGGCTAATTTTTTATAGTGAATAATTCCCCGTATATCATCCAAAGAGTCACCGATAACGGGATAGCCAGAATAACCTTTTTCGGCGACAGTTTGTAATAGCTCTTCAAAAGTAGTAGTTAAGGAAATAAACTGTATATCGGTACGAGGAATCATAATTTCTCTAGCAGTGTCGTCGCGAAATTCAAAGACGTTTTTTAGTAGCTGTCTTTCTTCTGCTTCTAGACCAATAGATTCTCTTTCTGTAGCAATAATTAGCTGTAATTCTTCTGAGGTAACTTGTTCGTACCATCCTTGAGTCTTAGATTCAACCCCCATCAGCTTGAGTAGGAAATTGGTAGATAAATTCAAGATGCCCACAAAAGGACGAAAAATCCGGGCGATTACCAGGCTTGGAGGACCGAAAAAACGCGCTAGTTTTTCTGGATACATCAACGCCACAGATTTGGGAAAAAGTTCTCCCAAGACAATTTGCAGGTAAGCCAAGATGATAAATGATAAGGGGATAGCTAGAGAGTGAGCAATAGTGCTGGATAACCCTGTTGGTAAGTCAAGACGTTGAATAAAAGCAATTAGCGATACGGCAATAGTTTTTTCTCCGACCCATCCTAATGCCAGACTAGATAGGGTAATGCCTAATTGAGTGGTTGAAAGCAGGCGATCGATGCTTCTTTGGAGAGACTGTACGGTTTGAGCCTGAAGATCGCCTTCTCTGACTAACTGACTAATACGCGATCGCCGAACCGAAACAATAGAAAACTCGGCGGTAACGAAAAAGGCATTAATCGCAATTAGCAAGAAGACACCAACGAAAGTTAATGATAAATTTGGTTCAGCCATCAATTAATATGATGAAAAATAAGTAGTATTAGCTTTCATTACCCGATCCCTTCGACGATTATTTATTTTCTTTAGCATTAACTAAGTTATACACATTGACTAGAACATCTTGCTCTTTAATAAGCTTTAAACCTTTGTGCTTCCCCCCTAGAGGCTTCTGGTCGAAGTCATTATCAGAATCTATTTCAGGCTGAGTCACTACCTTTAGTGCTTCTCTCCCCATAAAGTAGCCGATGTAAGCACTTCCCAAACCAGCTATGAGCATCATCAAAAATAGAAGTATCGGAAGCCACAAATTTACTCTTATTTTCATGCGATCGCAATTTTTTTTTAATAGATGTTGTCAAAGATACCAGACTTACTAATATAATGGTTTACTAATAGAGAAAAATAAATATCCAGGGTTGGCCGAGCGGTTTAGGCAACAAACTCATAATTTGTGCTAGGCAGGTTCAACTCCTGCACCCTGGACTTTTTAAAGGATTAAGGAATAAGGAACAAGGGATAAGGAAGTAGCAGCTAACTATCTTCCTCTCTTTTCATAATGTAATTAAGTAACTGGGTGGAATAAAATATAAGATAAAAAGTCTTTATTTCTCTCCCTGCGACGGCTTCGCGCCTTCTGGGCGGGCTTCCCCTGCTATATGAGTGCCAGCCCTTTGTCCTGCTCTTCACGAAGTCAGAGGAAGCCCCGTGCTTCCAGCGCGGGGTCTCTCTGACCGTTTTATAATTAATTACGCCTATCTACTTAAGTAGGGAATAAATTTGCTCCTAGAGAGGTTTTTTAATTTGAAGCTTATAGCTTATAACTTTATTTTAGAAGATCGTAGCCAGGATCTATTCTAATTGAACTATCATAGGGGTTTTCTAAATCTCTAGTAATCAGTCTTTCTCCTGTTGATGTTTGTCTTTCCAAAGCAGCCTCATAGAGTCGATCTACCTCTTTAGCATCCGCAGCGATATCCTGTTCGGGAAATTTGGGAATGCCAACGATGGTATTTATCTGACCTAAAAAGCCACTTTGGACAAAAGCATTTTCACCATTGTCGAAATAAGCTGCTTCAAAGAGATCGCCTAATAAAACTTCATTTAAGGGATCTGTATCTGCTTTAGCTTCAAGAGAAAATAAGCTGGCAATAGTTGCTATGATTAAAATTTTAGTTAATTTAGTAAACTTAATAGACATTACTTTACTTTTATTTGTGTAACTTCTGCTCAATCCTAACTGAACATTTAATGAAAGAACAGTCCACAAATATCTTTTTCACTTCCTAATTTTATGAATACCCAACAGATTCCTAACTCTTCACTGGCAACGGCTAACGCTAATACTCTGCGACAAATTCTCTTAGATTTAATAGTTAAATATGCTTATGTAGAAGGAGACTTTACCCTCTCTTCTGGAGCTAAAAGTTCTTATTATATTAATTGCAAGCAGGTAACATTAAGAGCAGAAGGCGCGTTGGCTTTGGGTCGTCTGTTATTACAATCATTGCCCGATCGCACTTTGGCAGTTGCAGGTCTTACTTTGGGCGCAGATCCGATGGTGTCGGCGGTAAGTGTAGTTTCGGCTTATGAAGATCGTCCGCTTCCTGCTTTGATTATTCGTAAAAAACCCAAAGGACACGGTACTAAAGCCTATATAGAAGGTCCGTCTCTAGCACCAGAGTCTAACATAGTCGTTTTGGAAGACGTTGTTACTACAGGAGGTTCGGCATTAACAGCAGTAGAAAGACTACAGGATGCTGGATATCGGGTAACGCAAATTCTATCTCTGGTCGATCGCGAACAGGGAGGGAGTCAGCTATATCAGTCAAAAGGAATTAAGTTTCAAGCTTTGTTTTCAATTAAAGAAATTCAACAGCAATATTCGACACTTTAAGAAACTTAAAACTAGATCTAAAGACGCGATCGTTTAAGGCTTATGGCTTACGGAGTATCGCTTATAGCTTCGTTAAAACACTTTACCTTTCGTTATACGAAGCTAGAAAGTTATTAGTTAAGCTAAAGAAGTAATTATATTGTTATTAATTTTTATTTGTTATGCAGGCAACTTCTTCTCGTAATTCTAAAGCAATCGATTGGTCAACCATAATCATGTTCGCTTTAGGATTTTGGCTTAGTGGTAGCTTTATTTTTGACTTTTTAGTTGTTCCTGGAATGTTAACTACTGGAATGATGAGCGAGTCGGGTTTTGCTAGTGCTGGATACGTAATTTTTGGTACATTTAATCATCTAGAAGTATTGTGTGCTGCGAGCGTTTTAGCTGGATGTTTTGTTTATCGCTATGGTTATGGTTTAAAAAGCAAAATAAGCAATAAATCTATTGCGATCGCCACAATGCTATTAGCTATAGCTTTAGCATACACCTACATTTTGACTCCGCTAATGAGCAGTGCTGGAATGCCTTTAGATATGTTTGCTCTACCCGAAGCTACTTCTACTTCTATGGCAGGTATGCACTTTGTCTACTGGAGTTTAGAAGTATACAAACTAGCAGCAGCAGCATTTTTACTACGTACTTTTTACCGTAACTATTGCAGCATATAGTTGTTGGAAGCAACTGGCATATAGGCTAATACAATCTTAGCTTTTAATTTTTAAAGCTTTGCAAAACGATGATTAGAGAATATTGAGATCGAATATCTTGACTATTCATTTTTCATCGTTTTTTAGTGAATTTATTTCAAATTCTGTCAGTCGGGTTCTGCATCATTTGTTATTAGCATTAGAAGTCTATTGTTTGTAGAGATTTTTTTTAATTTCTTGTTGAGAGATCCACCAGAAATAGATGGTTAAATTTATCAGGCCAATTAACTTGCTTCCGTCTTCGAGCATGGCATGAATACCACGGTTGCTAATTGGAGTAATATCGATCGCGCTGGAAAATCCAAATAAACAAAAAGACACCAGCAAGGGAAGATAGGGAGTTTTTTTGATGGTATGACGAAACAGCCAGGCGTACAAAATTAACAATAAGCCATAAGCAGTATAAACGCTTAACTTAACTACTTTACAAGTACCAAAAAAGACACATAAAATTAGAGTTAGGCGAAAGCGATCGTCAAAATAAAGTAGCAACATAATTACTGCACTGGCAAATAAAAAAAGCCCGAAGCGTCGGCTAGAGGTTGGCAATAAAAAAGCAGAAAACAGGCAAATAGCGATCGCCGTACACCAAAGAATTTCAGAAACGCTAGTCAACCAGCCCAAGTAAAAAATACCAAAATAGAAAGGATCGCTAAACAGATTTTCAATACCCGCACCCTTGCTTCTAACTTTGGCGTAAAGACTGAGTAAGCTCAACATAACAATAGTTGCAGCGTTTAACCAAATCAAAATTGGCATATTTTGAAAGTGCTGCTTGACTTTATTGAGCCAGGTAAAGACTGGCGAAGCGGTAAATTTGTCTGTCATTAGTAGCAATCTGGAATTTTTTAGACTTATAGGGCGTTAGATCATTTCCTATACTATCCAATTGGCTATAGTAATCTTGTAAATACGAAATTTAGTGAAAGTGTATATTTGTGTTGAACAACGTATAATCTTTGGCTAGTTATCAATTAGTAGCGATTATATTTACCGATAATATCTGTTTATGAATCTCAAGCGGTTTATCTCGATTGTAGTTAGCGTCGCTATCTTACTCTACATATATACTCAGATCGATATTACAAACCTGATTGAGGTTTTTCAAAAGAGCGATCGCATACTGCTAGTAATTAGTTTAGCGATGGTAATTCCTATTACTCTGATTACTTCCTGGCGACTACAGCAGTTAGTACCAGAACGCAGCTTAGGGCTATTAGAGGCTAATCGCCTGATCTTAGGTGCTAGCGTACTCAACATGGTTTTACCCTCCAAGATGGGGGATATAGCTAAAGCCTATTTTATGAGCGAGCGATCCAACATCAGCGGTAGCTTGGCTCTGGCTATCTCGGTTTTTGAAAAGGCTTGCGACTTGCTTTCGCTATTGTTGTGGTGTGTATTTGGTTTGATGCTGTATCCAGCCAAAGATAGTTTGTTTTGGGTTATGACCGCAGGAGTGGCAATAGGATTAGTTTTAGGCTTGTTACTGTTAAGCTCACGACAGTTTGCTAATCTATTTTTTACTGTTACTACTAATTTTGCTCCTAAATCGCTCTTTAAGAAACTTCAGAAAATGCAGGCTTCCTGGGGAGAGATGCACGACTATTTTTGGAGCGATAAACAGCAGCTATTACTAATTACTGGCACATCTATTTTTATCTGGTTTTTACACCTGTTACAGATTTGGCTATTTATCTTAGCCTTAAAAGCCGTCGTTCCTTTTATAGTCAGCCTGGCACTCTCTCCGCTGTCAATCTTGGCGGGATTGTTACCCCTAACCTTTGCAGGAATAGGCACTCGCGATGCAGCCATAATTTACTTCTATCAAGATTACTTTAGCGAAGCTACAGGCGCAGCTTTGGGTTTATTGTGTACCTCACGTTATTTTATCCCCGCACTAATTGGCTTACCATTTCTGGGGCAAATGCTCGGTGCAACTAAAAGGATGAAGGACGATCGGGCCAGGTAACTTGGGGACTGGGGGATTTGGGGACTTGGGGACTTAGGGACTGGGGGACTGGGAGAGTTGGGGACTTGGGGACTTGGGGACTGGGAGAGTTGGGGACTAGGCAGACATATAAAAATAGGTATAAGACAGAAAAAATTGCAGTGCGGACTAAGATCGCTCCTGCAATCGAAATTTCATTTATATTTAAAAGCGCGATGAGCCGAAGGCTCCGCTATGCGATCGCACTATTCTATCGTTATAGATAGGCGATTATTTACAGCCTAGAGAATCACGGGTATCGACTCCTGTTTTAGAATTGACTCCCGTAGCGTTTTTACAAAGTTGCTTAATCTGCCATTTTTCCAAAACTGCAAAAGTGAAATCTGCTCCATCAATCTTGGCATCGTCGAAGGTAGAAAAAGACAAAATAGACTCTTGGAAATTAGCGTCAGTTAAATCCGCGCCGTCAAAATTAGTTAGATAGCCGAAGCCATAGCTAAAATCTACACCCCTTAGATTAGCATTAGCTAAATTAGAAGCATTAAATACCGCCCCTCTAATGTCTGCGTTGCTAAAATCTGCTTCTTCCAAGTCTACTTTGGCAAAATCTACGTTCTGCAAAACTTTACCTGAAAAATCTTTGTTTTTAGAGTCTAGTTCACTAAAGGTAGAAGGAGTAACCGAAGAAGAACTTCCCGCTATAGCTGGTACGGGAAAGATTAATAAAATTAATAATAACAAAAATGCACTTAGTCGGAGAAAATATTTCATGGATTAAATTTATCTTTAAAAAATCTAGCTAAAAAGTATACAGTTTTTAATTGTAAATCTTCTTCTACCTCTATTGCGAGAAAACATTCCCTACAATAAAACAATTATGGAAAGCTCAATGGATTTGTCAGGTTTACTACAGCAGCTATTAGACGGACAATCCTTTACTCAAGCCCAGGCTTCACAACTAATGAAGGGGTGGCTGTACGAAGAGCGATCGCCGATTCCTGATGTATTATCTGGGGCAATTTTGGCAGCTATCCAAGCAAAAGGAGTTTCAGCCGAGAAAAATTAGATGAAGCAGGATTAAAAGACGCTACGGACTTAACTATGGTTAATAACGGCAGAGTTATAGCTTTAAATGCTGCTTTGGCTTTGCAGGTAGGAGAAGTTGTCTCCTTTGGCGATGGTGTTAGAGGAGTGGCGATCGCTCTTGAAATTATTAATAGTGGAATCGCTTGGTCTAAGATGGAAGGCGGTCAAATTTTTAGAAAGCTAAACATTCGGATAAGTTCTATTTTAAGCTATTGAAAGTCGTTCGGCTCATTTGACAAAATGAAAAGAGGTCGATGTAATGGTGCGCCTCTTTTTTACTGTCTATTTATTTAACCGCTTAGATGATTGGGGTACAAATATACCCGTTGACTCGTGAAGCGATCGCACTCCCTCAATCGTCGATCGAGATTTGAATAAAAAGCAACGCCTTGCGAGGTCGCTGTGAAAACTAGACACAGCAAAGATTATTGAGGTATGGGCGATACTGGATTTGAACCAGTGACGTCCTGCTTGTAAGGCAGGCGCTCTACCGCTGAGCTAATCGCCCGAACGTGCTTTAATTTTTGGCACTTGGTTAGTATAACAAACAAACCAGACTATTTACAACAAAATATTGAAAATTAGGTGCAAATAGGTCTTACTAAAGGCTTTGAGTGGTTAGAAAGTATTTTAAAATCACATTTCTATTTAAGTAGTACACCCTATTCTTTTGTTAGTTACTGAAGGGGACAATTTGAGCGAACTATTAGTCATAAATTTGAGAAAAGTAAAGGTATAAGAAACTATTATTTACTCAGTAAATTTACGGTTTGTCTTGTAGAATTGAACTTAATTATAAAAATACTCCGAACTTAATACTTTTATATCTAATGTTATACGGTAAGCAATCAAAGTATTTATCGACTCTGCTAATGTATGGCCGTACTTCTCGTACGATTATTATGTGGCTGCTAATTATTGGAGATATTGTTGGGTTACTTTTATGTTTCAACTTGGCTTTAAAGATACGTGTGGCTCAATCTTTAGATCTGCAAACACCAGTATTGTATGCTTTGATTGGGATGTATTTGTTTGGTTTGTATCTAACCGATACTTACAAGCTAAATCGGCTTTCGGGTGTTCGATTGTCCGAAAGAGCAGTGTTGGGTATTTTAGCTGCTGTTAGTGTAGTAACTTCTGGTATATATATTACGGGGTTATGGGGGAGCGAATCAATTGTCGGCAGAGGTGTATTAACAATTAGTGCTGGTTTATTCACCGTTTGGGCGGTTGTCAGCAGAATGATTGCAGATCGCTGGCTCAAGGCAAATCAACAAACAAGTCGTTTTTTAGTACTGGGAAACTATCAAAAAGCTGAAGAGTTTGGTAGAGAACATCGCAAGCTAAACTCTCATAGTGAATTTGTGCCTTTTTATAATACTCAGCTTACGAATAATTCATATTTTCAAGAATCTAATACTAATGGCGGTTCTGCGGTATTAAACATCAATAACGCGAGTGCTTGGAAGCGACAATATTGGTCGGGAATATTAATTGACGGTGCGGAACGTAATCTTTCTGAATCGATGATTCGAGAACTGATGGATATGAGACTAAAAGGAGTATACGTCTATAGTCTTGCTGACTTTTGCGAACAGTTTTGGCAAAAAATTCCGCCTGCTTATATTCAAGATGATTGGTTTGCCTTTACTTCTGGATTTAATATATTGCACAATCGAATTAAAGCCAAATTGAAGCAAGCGATTGACATTATAGTAGCAGCAGTAATGTTGATCGTATCTTTGCCGATTACTATCAGCGTAGCGATCGCAATTAAGCTTAATAGTCCTGGTCCAATTTTCTATTCTCAGGTAAGAACTGGATTAAACGGTAATAAGTTTAGGGTATATAAATTCCGTTCGATGTATCAGGATGCTGAAGCAAGAGGAATACAGTGGGCGCAGGAAAAAGACCCTCGCATTACTTCTGTCGGTTCGTTTATACGCATAACTAGAATCGACGAACTACCTCAACTATGGAATGTTTTTAAAGGAGATATGAGTTTAGTCGGACCACGCCCAGAACGTCCTGAATTCGATCTTGAGTTAAGAAAAGAAATTCCCTATTATGATGTTCGCTATTTGGTCAAGCCAGGAATTACTGGCTGGGCGCAGGTTTGTTATCCTTATGGTGCTTCGGTTGAAGATGCTTATCAAAAGGTAGCTTACGATCTTTACTATATTAAAAACTATTCTCTGTTCTTAGATTTTGCGATCGCCTTAAAAACTTTGAGAGTCGTCATTCTAGGTAAGGGTAGATAGTTATGGTCGTACAAAGTTATATGTAGGACATCTAACGTGATTGGCTCGTAAGTAAACAGTAAACAGTAAACAGTAAACAGTACGACGATACGTAATGCTATAAGCGTCATTTACCGATACAAAAACGGCTAAATATTCGGTCTAATACAGATTCGGTAACTTCTTCTCCCGTTACCTCACCTAGAGCCTGAATTGCACCTCGAAGATCGATCGTCCAAAAGTCTAGGGGTAGTTGTTCGGCGATGGTCTGGTGTACCTGTTCTAAAGCAACTTTGGCTCTAGTTAAGGCTGATGCCTGTCTTTGATTGACTGCTACTTCAGAATTGGCAGCGACTACTTTCCCCTGGTTAGCTAAATTTAAAATGGCTTGTTCTAAGTCTTCAATGCCTAAATTGTGGGCTGCGCTGGTATAAACTACCTGTTCGATATCGCAGGGATAATTAACGGCTTGGGGAGAAGCTAGATCGGCTTTGTTAATTACCAAAATTAAGGGGCGGTGTTTTACCTGCTGGTATATTTCTAAATCCGCATTCGTCCAGCCAAGGGCAGCATCAATAGTTAATAAGACCAGATCCGCAGCAGCAGCAGCATTGCGCGATCGCTCGACCCCCAGCTTTTCTACAGTATCGGTAGTTTCCCTAATCCCTGCGGTATCTAAAACTGTTACGGGGATACCCTTTACTACCAAAGTAGACTCGATCGCATCGCGAGTCGTACCAGGAAGATCGGTGACAATAGCGCGATCGCTTTTACTCCAGGCATTAAGCAAGCTCGATTTACCTACGTTGGGACAGCCGACGATCGCAACTTTTAAGCCACTTCTAAGTAGTTCTCCTTGTTCTGCCGTATTTAAAATATTGTTTACCTGAGTCAAGACATTTGCTAGCTGCTGCTGAATTTCTGCTTCATCTAGCGGTGGAAGATCGTCGGCAAAATCAATTCTCGCCTCAACTTCTGCCAAAATATCCAAACAGGTCGATCTTAACTTACTAATGGGACTACCCAACTTGCCCTGTAAACCCGCTAAAGCAACCTGTGAAGCTGCTTTGGAGCGAGCGGATACTAGTTCAGCAATACTTTCAGCTTGAGTCAGATCGATTCTGCCGTTTAAAAATGCCCTCAAGCTAAATTCGCCAGGCTGTGCCAATCTTGCTCCTTGAGCGACGCACAACTGTAACACTTCCTGAACGGCAATAATTCCTCCGTGACAGTGAAACTCTACTACGTCCTCGCGGGTAAACGATCGCGGTTTGAGCATCAATAATAGTAGGGCTTCATCTACTGTCTGTTTGGTTTGTGGATGTTTGATATAACCGTAGAGAATGTGATGGGTTGACCATTCTTGTTTGCCTGGAGTATGAAATAGACTGCGGGCAATTTTTAGGGCTGTTTCTCCTGACAAGCGAACGATGCCAACACTACCCTGTTGTGGCATGACGGCAGTGGCGATCGCTACTATAGTTTCTCCCTGTACTGAGGACATTTAATCTATTCGTATAGGCTTTATTTATCTTAACTTCTGATGTTACGCATCAATTAATCTGTAAAAATAGGGATTGGGGATTGGGGATTGGGGATTAGGGATTGGGGATTGGGGGTTGGGGATTAGAAAACGAGCAGCATGACAGACAAAGGTTTTGAATCCTTGGAATTTTATCAGGATAGCTTGAAACTACTTAAAGCAACTTATCGCTTGGCAAACGATCTGCCCGATCGAGAACGCTACAATTTAAGCGACCAAATGCGCCGAGCTTCTTGTAGTATTTTGCTGAATATTGCCGAAGGTTATGGTCGTTATCATTATCTAGAACGTTTACGATTCCTCTATATTGCTCGTGGGTCTCTAGCTGAAACTTTAAGTGCTTTTATTATTGCTGAGAGCTTAGGTTATTGTACTACCGAACAATTAAATTGGGTGCGCTCTCTCAAAGAGAAAATCGAAAAAAATCTTAATGGCTACTGTCGTTTTATCAAGTCTCAACAACAAGGTAAAAATGAATATGGAAATAAATACATCAAAAATTAAATACTACTGGTTTTCCTTATCCCCAGTCCCTAATCCCTAATCCCTAATCCCTAATTCCAGTCTCAACCAACTAGCTAGCGCGTAAGATCAGTTAACCTGTTGAAGCTATAAGCCCTAAGCTATAAGCTATAAGACATCAATTGTTATTTATTTTGCTTGTGATATGAATAAAGCCGTAGTTTTGCTTTCAGGAGGGTTAGATTCGGCAACTACCGCAGCCATTGCGATTGCGGAGGGGTATGAGGCGATCGCTCTTTCTTTTAATTATGGTCAACGGCATAAAAAGGAGTTAGAGGCTGCTAAGAAGATTGCTGAAGCATTAAAAATTAAAGAACATTTCATTACCGATATTAATTTATCTCAGTGGGGAGGATCTTCGTTGACGGATGAATCGATGAGTATCCCCAATGAGGGCGTACAGGATGATGTAATTCCTTCTACTTATGTACCTGGACGCAATACAGTTTTTATAGCGATCGCTCTTTCTCTGGCAGAAGCTAAAAATGCCCAGGCGATCTATCTCGGTATCAACGCGGTAGATTATTCTGGCTATCCAGATTGTCGTCCCGAATATCTAGCAGCCTATCAGCAGTTAGCCAATCTTTCTTCAAAAGCAGGAGTTGAAGGAAATGCACCCCAGTTAATCGCGCCTTTGGTTAAAGATTCCAAAGCCGATATCGTCCGTCGGGCATTAGAATTAAACGTTCCCATTGCCGATACTTGGTCTTGTTATCAGGGTGGTAAGACTCCCTGTGGCGTTTGCGATTCTTGTCGGATACGCGATCGCGCCTTGATTGAAGCTGGACGAGAAGATTTAACTAGTAAAATAATACAAAAACATTAGTCCGATAATACTAAACCCAATTATGTCAGATATAAGCAAAGGTTTATGTAATAATTTTTTGGGGATGATAATCCTTAAAAAGAATTTTCGACCGTGATGATAGAAGCTAAAGGCTAAAAGCTAAAAGCGGTGCAGCGCGGTCTTGGGGGTCTCCCCCATGAGCGACTGCGCCAAGAAGCTAAAAGCTTTTTGATAAATGTTAAATGTTAAATGTTAAATGTTAAATGAAATGTCAACTTTTACCTCATTAGAGGATGCTTTGAAACATTTCTTTGGCTACGACACTTTTCGTCCTGGACAAAAGAAAATTATTGAAGCAGCAATACAGAATAAAGACTTATTAACGATTATGCCGACTGGGGGCGGTAAATCTCTTTGTTTCCAGCTACCAGCCTTATTAAAAAACGGCATGACTATTGTTGTTTCGCCGTTGATTGCCTTGATGCAGGATCAGGTCGATGCTTTGCAGGATAATGGTATTAACGCGACTTTCCTTAACAGCACTTTAGAATATGAAGAAAGGCGATCGCGCCAAATTGCCATTCTAAAAAATCGAATTAAACTACTCTACGTTGCCCCAGAAAGACTGTTAAACGAGAGATTTGGTTTATTTCTCGACCGAGTGCAAAAAGATGTCGGGATAAGCGCGATCGCCATTGATGAGGCTCACTGTGTCTCGGAATGGGGGCATGATTTTCGCCCTGAATACAGCAAGTTAAAGCTGATTCGTCAACGCTACCCACAGATTCCCCTTCAGGCACTAACCGCTACTGCTACAAAAAGAGTACAGCAGGACATTGTTCGACAATTAAACTTGCGATCGCCCGACGTTCATGTTGCTAGCTTCGATCGCCATAATATTTATTACCAAGTACAGCCCAAGGATAGAAATATTTATCCCAAGCTACTGCAAGCAGTTCGTGCCGAATCTGGGGCGGGTATTGTTTACTGTTTGAGTCGTCGCAGCGTTGAAGATATTGCTACCAGACTGAGACATGACGGGATCGATGCTTTACCCTATCATGCAGGATTATCAGATAAAGAGCGCAGCTACAATCAAACTAGTTTTTTGAGGGATGATGTTCGGGTAATAGTGGCGACGATCGCCTTTGGTATGGGAATTAATAAGCCCGATGTCCGCTTTGTCTTTCATTACGATTTGCCCCGCAGTTTGGAGAGTTTTTATCAAGAATCTGGTCGTGCCGGTAGAGATGGCGAACCTTCTAAATCGACTTTGTTTTTTAGCTTTGGCGATCGCAAAAAGATTGAGTTTTTAATTAAACAAAAGACAGACTCAAACGAAAAAAAGATCGCCTTACAGCAGCTACGCCAGGTAATTGACTACGCCGAAGGTAACGATTGTCGCCGTAAAATTATCCTGCGCTATTTTGGGGAGGGATATCGGGGTAACTGCGGTAACTGCGATAACTGCCTTCATCCCAAACCGATTGAAGATTGGACGGTAGAAGCACAGAAGTTTCTTTCTTGTGTCGCCCGTTGTGGAGAAAAATTCGGCACTAATCATATAGTCGATGTCTTAGTTGGTTCACGAAAACAAAAAATCCATCAATACGGACATCATCTCGTATCAACTTACGGTATCGGTAAAGGAAGGACTGCCGATGAATGGAAAATGTTGGGACGGAGTTTGATACATCAGGGTTTAGTCGGGCAAACTACCGATGGCTATCCCGTACTCAAACTCAATAAGCGCAGTTGGGAAATTTTTCGGGGACAATTAAAGGTCGAAATAGCGATCGATCGCGATCGCAACCAGACTACAACAGCCTACAACCCCCGTAAAGCAGAGGCAGAATTATTATTTGAAGCCTTAAGAAAATTACGCAAGCAAATTGCCGATCGCAA
This sequence comes from Waterburya sp., assembly GCA_965214815.1. GTDB lineage: Bacteria > Cyanobacteriota > Cyanobacteriia > Cyanobacteriales > Xenococcaceae > Waterburya. The sequence goes on along the minus strand of CBDCCL010000002.1, from coordinate 2,113,932 downwards.
CTCCCTCGCCCCCTATATGATATTTGCCGATTCTAGTCTGAAGCTGATGGCGCAGGTACGTCCTCAAACCATTACCGACTTTGCCAACTTGTCGGGAGTCAACGAATACAAAGCACAGCAATACGGCGATAGTTTTATTTCGGCAATTTTAGAATTCAACGAACAGCACAAATTACCAGTTAGCCTTCCTTCTAAAAGTCAATTAACTACTCTACAACTTCATCAACAGGGTTTGAGCGCGGTGGAAATTGCCCAAAACAGAGGCTTTGCTGTCGGCACGATTAATACTCATCTTAGTGAATTGATCGAGATGAATCAGCCAGTTGCTCTTAATAAATTAGTCAAAGCAGACAAACAACAGGTCATAATCGAGGCGATCGAACAGGTAGGAGATCTCACTCTAAAAACTATCAAAGATACTTTAGGAGAAGACTACAGCTACGATGAAATTAGACTAGTTAGAGGCTGGTGGCGCAGTAAACAGTTAACAGTAAACAGTAAACAGTAAACAGTCAACAGTCAACAGTCAACAGTCAACAGTCAACAGTCAACAGTCAACGCTGACACGTCCTAAAAGATACCGCTCCTTGTCCCCCTTGTCCCCCTTGTCCCCCTTGTCCCCCTTGTCCCCCTTGTCTCCCTTGTCCCTTATGACGCGATCGATAGTAAACAAAGCGAGATCGCAATACAGGTAAGCTGATAAAATTTTCAAATTGATATTATTAACTATCTGAAATATTAAAAAGAGTGGCAATTTCATCACAACAGCTATGGAATCAAGTATTAGAACGGTTGAAAGAGCGGTTAAATCGCCCTACTTATGAGACTTGGATCGAAAATACCACCATCGATGGTTTAGATTCCGAATCGATAACTATTTTGACTCCTAACGCTTTTGTGATGAATCACTTACAAAAGCACTATTTAGATATTATCAGCGATACGGTGACGGAATGTTTGGGTAAGTCTTTAGAAATTCGCCTGAAAACGCAGCAGGGAAAAAATCTTACTCTTTTCAGTAGTTCAGAATCAACACCAGATCCACAATCTCCCTCTAGCAAAAAGTCGCCCAGGACAAGTAAATTAAACCCAAAATATACTTTTTACAGCTTTGTAGTTGGACCAACTAATCGTATGGTACACGCTGCTTCTCTGGCTGTTGCCGAGTCTCCTGGTCGAGATTTTAACCCCTTGTTTCTTTGTGGTGGAGTTGGACTGGGTAAAACTCATTTAATGCAGGCGATCGGTCATTATCATTGGGAAATTAATCCCCAAGCACGAATTTTTTATGTTTCTACCGAACAGTTTACTAACGATTTAATTGCTGCCATCCGCAACGATAGTATGCAGGCTTTTCGAGAGCATTATCGTACTGCTGATATTTTGCTGGTAGATGATATTCAATTTATTGAAGGTAAGGAATATACCCAAGAAGAGTTTTTTCACACCTTTAATACTCTCCATGAAGCAGGAAAACAGGTGGTTTTGGCAAGCGATCGCCCGCCACAGCAGATTCCTATGTTACAAGAGCGTTTGAGTTCGCGATTTTCTATGGGACTGATTGCCGATGTACAGGTGCCAGATTTGGAAACTCGAATGGCAATTTTGCAAAAGAAAGCCGAATATGAAAATGTGTATCTACCTAGAGAGGCAGTTGAATATATTGCCACACAATATACTTCTAATATAAGAGAATTAGAAGGAGCTTTGATTAGGGCGATCGCCTATATTTCTCTGTCTGGTTTGTTGATGACGGTAGAAAATGTCGCTGCTGCTTTAAATCCCAAAGTGGAGCAAATCACTGCTTCGCCACAAACAATACTCGATGTAGTGGTCGAAGTTTTAAAAGTTTCAGCAGAAGATTTAAAAGGTAGTTCACGTCGGCGCGAGATTAGTAACGCCCGACATATTGCTATGTATTTGATGCGACAGCACACAGATCTTAGCTTACCTCGGATTGGGAAAGAGTTTGGCGGTAAAGACCATACTTCAGTAATGTATAGCTGTGATAAAATTGCCAAGCAGTTGAGAAAAGACCGCGCTCTCAATCAGAAAATTTCTTTGTTGAGCGATCGCATTAATTTTCTCAGCCGACAACAGTTAGAAAGCTAAACTAATACCAACAAAACTTATTCCGCCTTTTCCACAGGATTGGAACAATAACTACAAGTTATCCACAAGTTATCCACAAGTAAGTAGGGGCGATTCGCTCTTGCCCCCTACTTACGGCTAAAATAGTACAATTGTTTGGCAATATTCCCTAACTGTAAGATGAAAATTGTTTGTGCCTCAAACGATCTCAAAAATAATCTCTCTCTAGTCAGTCGTGCTGTTCCCTCGCGACCAGAACCTACCGTGTTGGGCAATGTTTTAATCTCGGCAGACGAAACCAAGCAGAAAGTTAGCCTAGTTGCTTTTGATGGCAATTTGGGCATCGAGACTAGCTTCAATGCCGAAGTTAATGAGCCTGGCAGCATTACCTTACCAGCTAGATTATTGAATGACATTGTTAGCCGTCTACCTGAAATAGAAATTACCCTAGATGTTGTCGAGGATGGGGAAAATTTTATCACTACTATAAGTTCTACTTCGGGTCAGTTTCAGTTAACGGGAATAGATGCAGCCGAATTTCCCCAACTGCCAACCGTTGAAGCGGGAGAGACTATCGAGTTGCCGATAGCTGCACTAAATCAAGGTTTGGGAGGATGTTTGTTTGCTGCCTCGAATGAACTATCCAAGCAGGTTTTAACGGGAGTTCATCTTAAAACTCAGGGAAACGGAAATACGGGAGATGTTTTAGAATTTGCTGCTACCGATAGTCATCGTCTAGCAGTCGTAGCAACAGATCTTAATGCCGAATCAGCCGAATCCGAAATTAATTTACCCAAACTAGCTGTTACCATACCAGCAAAGGCGTTGCGTGAATTAGAGAAAATTGTCGGTGACGCAATATCGAGCGATCGCGTTAAAGTTAGCTTTGATAGTCAGGTGATGGTATTTAAATTGGGCGATCGCCTTTTGACTACTACCAAAATAGCTGGAGACTATCCAGCCTACGAGCAACTAATCCCAAATAATTTTGAACGTGAAGTTATTCTCGATCGCAAAAGATTATTAAATAGCCTTGAGTTGGTGGCAGTATTGGCACAAAAAAACAATTTAGTTAAATTTAGTATTAATAATAATCAGTCGGAATTAGTTGTTTCTGCCGATGCTCAGGATATAGGTAACGCTAAACAATCGATGAGCGCAGAAATTATGGGTGATGACATTGAGATTGCTTTCAATATTAAATACCTTATGGATGGACTAAAGGCACTTTCGACAACTGAAATAAAAATGCAGCTCAACCAGTGGAATCAACCTGTTATTTTTAGTCCTTTAGGTGGGTTGAACATGACCTATTTAGTAATGCCCGTACAAATTAGAAACTAACCCGATAAAACAGTCAACAGTTAACAGTCAACAGTTAACAGTCAACAGTCAACAGTAATCAGTTAATCTTACTCCCAACAAACTACTTCTTACTTACGGAACTTATAACTAATAATGATATTGCCATGTCTATTAATTACGCCTAATCTGTGTCTATAGTCATGTTTTTAAAAAGTTGTTTTATAAACTAAACAATTGAACTTATAAGATCTTATTTTTATGGTTGCGGGTTATGTCTTACGAATCGAAGCTAGATAATCACTCTGGTAAATTTATCAGTCCAACACAGCTATGTTTATTACTGTCTGTGGCTCTTCATTTATTAGTTCTTAGGTTTGGCTTGCCTACCATCAGATCTAATAATGATTCTGGAAGAAGAGAAGTTTCGATTATCGAGCTAAATCCAGAACAACAGTCTCGTTTACCAGATTTATCTCCCCAGCTAGATACTCCCGACATACCGAATATCAGTAATCTTCCCGAACCTGATAGCAGCGAACCCGTAGCTCCCTTTGCGATTCCTCCCTCTCTGATCCCTGGTGTAGGAGATAATTCAAATTTGCCTGCGCTTACTATTCCACCACCACCAGAGTTCGATCTTCCTCCCTTACCTCCACAAACCGATATTACTCTTCCTCCTATTGGAGATCTATCAACTTTACCTCTACCCCCCCAAATCGATCCTTCAGACTTTAAAGCCGACCCAATCGAGCTGCCTCCCAATACAGGCAAAACACCGCCTCCGCCTTCAGATTCAACCACTGAAACACAACCACCTCAGCCAACAACGACTACAAAGCCAAAACCAGAAGAGACTAAGCCCGAACCTCAACCGCGGTTAACCCCAGAGCAAATTGCAGCCAAAAAGCTAGCTGACTCCCAAGAGCGCATCCGAAACCTACGTGCAAGCCTAACTGAAACAAAGGCAGGTACGACTGATGAAGATGCTAGAAAAAACTATGTTGCTTGGTTGGCTAAAGTAGAAGAGATCGAACCAGACAAGATTGAAATTGAGGGTACTTATCCACGAGATGCCTGTATTAGAAGACTAGAAGGAACGAGCGTATTTGGTGTAGTCACAAACGAGCAAGGTCAAATCGTCGCTCTCGATCTAATTAAAGGTGCGAAATATGCCCTTTTTAACCAACAAGCAAGTCAAGAACTTGGCGATCGCACTCTGGATAATCCTACAGATAAACCCAAACCCTACCAAGTAACGGTTAACTATAAGTATGATGCCGAAATTTGTCCTTCTTTAACCCTACCATCGATTAGAAATCAACAGCAGCCCCAAAGTAAACCTCAACCTCAAGCTGCACCCGAAGCTGAAACTATACCCGCACCCCAACCCGCACCCGAAGCTGAAACTACACCCGCACCCGCACCCCAACCCGAAGCTGAAACTACACCCGAACCCGAACCCCAACCCGAACCCCAACCCCAACCCGAAGCTGAAACTACACCCGAAGCTGAAACTACACCCGAACCCGAACCCGAACCCGAAGCTGAAATTACACCCGAACCCGAACCCGAAGCTGAAACTACACCCGAACCCGAACCCGCACCCCAACCAAAACCCGAAGCTCAACCATCATTACGCGATCGCTTACGTGACGTTCCCCTTCCAGATTTAGACCCTGCAAAGTTTAAAAACATACCTCTACCAGATCGCCCAAATCTTAGAGAGTGATGATTATATTAACCAATCATTAACAATTAACAATTAACCATTAACCACTAACAATTAACAATTAACCATTAACCATTAACAATTAACCATTAACAATTAACCATTAACCATTAACCATTAACAATTAACCACTAACAATTAACCACTAACAATTAACCATTAACCACTAACAATTAACCATTAACCATTAAGCGAAGCGGTATCCGTGATTGGCAGCTTTTGAAACATTTCTACTCAAAACTCTTTTCTCCTGTTCTCTTTCCACCGCTTCAAATAAAGCCTTAAAATTACCCTGACCAAAGCCTTTTGCTTCGCGTCTGCGCTCGATAAATTCTAAAAAGAAGGTTGGTTGCTCGAATATTGGTTCTGTAAAAACCTGCATCAATAGAGACTCAGGTAAATGGCGATCGCGATCGACTAAGATCTGTAGTTCGGCGATCGCCTGTTTTTCGGCTGCGCTCAAAGATAATGCTTCGAGCTTGTGATAATAAGCTTGAGGTACAGCTAAAAACTTTAAATCGCGCTGAGAAATTTTAGTTATATCGGCAATTAGATTTTGCGATCGCAATGCTATATGTTGAATTCCCGATCCGTGGTTGAGGTCGATAAATTCTTGAATCTGCGAATTAACCGAGGTTGGTTGGTTAATATTAAACTGTACCCCTCCCGTCTTTGAGATCAAAGCCTGACTAGTCAATCCCGATTTATTAGTTTGAATATTAAAACTCTGCTGTACCTGAAAATTAAACAGAGTCTGATATAGTTTTACAGCGGAATCTAACTCATCTTTAGCAACGTTAAGAACTATATGATCGATGTTGGTAATTTCAGACCTGTAGCAATTAACATTTTGGTACTGCTCGAATTCCAGATTTGGCAGACAGTAACTTACTCGATCGTCAGCTTCAATCAGTGTGTGCTGTATATTCCAACCAGCAATCTTAGCGTATTTAAAATTTCCCTGTGGCGATCGCTCCTGCTGTATATTCTGCAAAATTACACCAAGACTATTAGCGCGATCGATAATTTCTGTTAGATTTTTAACTCTAAAAGCAATATCTACTACTCCAGATGGATGCGATTTGAGATATTGAGCTACAAGACTAGCAGAATTTAAGGGTGAAGAAAGAACAAAAAAGACAGAATTTAAGGCAATTAGTTCGGTATGAGTATGTTGATTAATACAGTTGCCGATCGCTTTAAAGCCGACATTACGGATGAACCAGTCCCTTGTTCTTGCTGCATTTCTAGTATAGAAATGAACACGATCGATCTTCATAAAATTATTGCTGGCGATTTGAATAAGCCTGTTTATTTACTAGCACAGATTAAACCAAAGCGAACTAGCCCTCTGGCATAGCCACGACTCATCAAGTTTAAAGATAATGCTCCTTGGATAGTTTGCCAACCCGCTTGAAACAAGCCAGCAATTGCCTGGGGAGCGATCGCTGAATCAATTACTACATCCCAAAAAGGTGCGACTGCTGTTGACCAATCATCAGATTTAATGTTTTGAAAACCACACTTTTGGGCGATCGCTCTATATTCGGATAGAGAAATCACGTAAGGTAGACAATACACCCGATAAATTTCTTTAAGGTGGGCGACTTCATCAGCGGTTAATTCTCCTGCTAGAGAATCCGTTTCGCGATGACACCAGGTAGCAAAAATCATTTTTCCTCCAGGCTTCAAGACGCGATAACACTCTTGCAAAAATTTAGTTTTATCTGGCATATGTTCCCCGCTTTCAAGCGACCAAACCAAATCGAAACTATTATCTTCAAAGGGCATTTCTAAAGCGTTAGCAACTTGAAACTGAACTCGATTATCCAAACCAGCTTCTGCTGCTCTTTCCTTGGCTCTAGATGCTTGAACGGGTGATAGGGTAATGCCTGTAGCCTTGCTGCCAAACTTTTGTGCTAAATGTAGAGTACTTCCACCAATACCGCAGCCTACATCAATAATGTTTTGAGGAGGATTATCTTTATTACAATCTGCCCAAAATAATAACTCTTCAATCAGTTCGATTTGAGCTTGACGGCGATCTATCTTATAGTTACCACTTCTGCCATAGTAACCGTGGTGCATATGTTCGCCCCAGATTGACTCCCACAGTCCGCTAGAAGCATCATAAAATTCTCGAATATCCCGATATAGATTATTACTCATCCCCATCTCACACAAATTACTATTAGGTCCGATCGCTGCAACCGCAAAAAATCGATTCCCCGCTACATCAGCCTATTACACTTTACCTAAATACCTGCTTTTTCGCCGATCTTCATATAATTTGGTAAAAAATCGTGAATAAAATTAATGATTTTTGTGGAGATATCGCTTCATCGATCTAAGGCGATCTCTAATATTTAATTATTTTGTTGGCTCAAAGGGATTGTAAAAATTTAGAGAAAAAGGCGTAAAACCTCGTCTGAAGCGCAGCGTCGGACGGGGAGTGTCACTCCACATCGATTAATATCTTTAACATTGCGAGTAACTAGAATACAGTTACAAACTTTAGCAGTAGCAGCTAATAAACCATCAATAGTCGATACAGGATCTCGAACGTTCATTACTCCCCATGCTTCTGCTATTTCTTGAGTTACGGAAAAAATGCGCTCGCTGTAATTATCGACTACTTATTGTAATCAATTACCCAATTAAATTTAATGTCGATATTTAAGGGTATATTCAAGGCAGATAATTTTACTCGAACCGTTACAGCCTTCGATAATATATTTCTGGTATTTAAGGTTTATTTAAGGGTCTTATGAAGCAATTTAATAATCTGACTGAATTATATAAAAGCACCCTACTAGATAATGTTTTACCTTTTTGGTCGCAGCATTCGATAGATCGCGAATACGGTGGATATTTCACCTGTTTGGATAGATTCGGAAACGTCTACGACACGGATAAGTTTATCTGGCTGCAAAACCGTCAGGTGTGGACATATTCGATGTTTTACAATCGCTTGGAAGCAAAGCCAGAATGGCTCGATATTGCTCGTCATGGTGCAGAATTTTTAGCAAAACACGGTCGAGATAACGAAGGTAACTGGTATTTTGCCTTAAATCGAACGGGACAGCCTTTAGTACAGCCCTATAATATTTTTTCTGATTGTTTTGCTGCAATGGCTTTCAGTCAATATGCCTTGGCTTCAAAAGAAGAATCGGCTAAAGAAATTGCCTTGCAAGCATATAATAATGTGTTGCGTCGTCAGGACAATCCTAAAGGTAAGTATAATAAGGCTTACCCCAGAACGCGATCGCTAAAAAGTTTAGCCGTACCGATGATCTTGGCTAATCTATCTTTGGAAATGGATTGGCTACTGCAAAGCAGTGAACTAGAAGCAGTGTTGGATCGGACAGTACGGGAGGTGATGGAAGATTTTAGGGATAGTGATACGAAATTAATGTATGAAAACGTTACCCCAGATGGCAAACATCTAGACTGTTTTGACGGTCGATTAATTAATCCAGGTCACGGTATCGAAGCAATGTGGTTTGTCATAGATATTGCTAGCCGTAGTAACGATTTAGATTTGATTAATCGAGCAGTTGATGTAGTGTTAAGTATTCTCGATTTTGGTTGGGATAGAGAACATCGAGGTATTTATTATTTTCTGGATGTAAAAGGACATCCACCCCATCAGCTAGAGTGGAATCAAAAGCTGTGGTGGGTACATTTAGAAACTTTGGTTGCTTTGTTAATGGGCTTTAATTTAACAGGACGAAAGGAGTGTTTAAACTGGTTTGAAAAAGTTCATAATTATACCTGGAGTCACTTTAGCGATCCCGAACAGGGTGAATGGTTTGGATATTTAGATCGAAGCGGAGAAATATTATTAAATCTCAAAGGTGGTAAATGGAAAGGCTGTTTTCATGTTCCCCGCGCCCTGTATTTGTGTTGGCAACAATTGGAAAAGCTAGATCGAAAATAAATAGAAAAAGAGCGCGAACAGCTACTTATTAGGGAAACAGAAGCTCGTGGCAAAGCTGAAGAACTAAATCGGATGAAGGATGAATTTTTGGCAATTGTCTCTCATGAATTACATACTCCTCTCAATCCTATTTTAGGTTGGTCGCAGCTATTAATTGCGGGGACACTAAACCCAGAACAGACAGCCAAAGGCATAACCATAATTCAACGTAATGCCAAGCTACAGGCACAGCTAATTGAAGATTTGTCAGACGTTTCTCGGATTTTGCGGGGTAACGATAGAACTTCAAAAAGTTCCCCTTGATTTAGCCAATCTTATCAATTCAGCGATCGCCAGAATCAAAAACCAACTTTTCCCTTACCTAAGTCTCGATCATCACCCCAAGCAGCTTCTGTCTGGAATTGCATTCGGATTTTTGTTGGCATTAACACCTAAATATTTGTGGTTTGTCTGTATTCCTTTAATTTGTGTAGCTATATTGAGATTAATAATGAGAAGTTTGGTATGTAAAGTGCGTTTAGGTGATTGAGTAAGACGATCGCGTTAACAAAAAAAGTCGCTATATTCTCAAACGGTTAATGGCAAGGATAGAGAAAATGGAGGCAGATAAGGTTTCAGTCGGGAAGATTCTGGAAGTGTTATTTAAGCGACATTAGCCTCAAAAGTCTACTCGATAAATTTTCTCAGAAGTCTGGTATTAAAAGATACATATAGAAGATGAGATTGTTGTTATCGTTTGATTCTGCTTTAGGGTTCGAGCGGTTTGAAACAATTACTATTGCTAGGCTTAGATATGAAATTATTGGCGATCGCAAAATTAAGACGTTTGGCATTTATTTTTGCTACGTTTGTACTTTTAATCCTTGCTAGTCGAGCAGGAGTTGCCGATAGTTTCGTATTAGAAGAAGCTACAGTTGATAGTATTCAGACTGCTATGCAGCAGGGAACACTAACAGCCAGTGAGCTAGTCGAACGTTATATAGAGCGTATTGAAGCTTACGATCGACAAGAACCAGAACTAAACTCGGTGATTTTAGTTAATCCTAACGCTACCGAGCGAGCTACAGAGTTAGACAACCAGTTTCAAAGCTCTGGCTTGGTAGGTCCCCTACATGGCATTCCAGTGCTACTCAAAGACAACGTGGAAACTAGCACTCTTCCTATTACTGGTGGTTCTCTAAGTCTTGAGGGTTATGTTCCAGCAAGTGATGCACCCATTGTTACTAAGCTGGAAAAGGCTGGAGCGATCATTTTGGCTAAAGTCAATTTACATGAATTTGCGGTTTGGGGAGAAACGGTTAGTTCTATCCTGGGACAAACTAAAAATCCTTATGATTTAACTAGAACACCTGGTGGCTCTAGCGGTGGAACGGGTGCGGGGATAGCAGCTAATTTTGGAGTTCTTGGCATTGGTACTGATACCGTCAATTCTATTCGTTCTCCAGCAAGTGCTAATAGTCTTGTCGGACTAAGACCAACTTTAGGATTAGTAAGTCGAACTGGAATTATTCCCTACTCTTTGACTCAAGATACGGCAGGACCAATTACTCGAACCGTTAGCGATGCAGCAAAGATGCTCGATGCGATCGCTGGTTACGATCCTCAAGACACGGCTACAGCTTGGAGCGTGGGACATATTCCCGAAACCTACACTGCCTTCTTAGATGAAAGTGGCTTGGAAGAGGCGCGAATTGGGGTTCTTAATAGCTTTTTTGGGACTTCTCCAGAACACCAAGAAGTAAACAGTGTTGTTAGGGAGGCAGTAGAGCAAATAGAACAGCAAGGAGCAACTATCGTTGAGTTGGATGCTCCTCTCGATGCAGACGCTTTGGTTTCTGATGTGAGCGTGCATTTGTACGAACTAAACGACCATTTAACAAACTATTTGCAGAATACTCAGCCTCCAACTCCAGTTCAATCTCTAGCTGATATTATTGCATCTGACAAATACCATCCAGGAATTGAAGAGACTTTAAATAAAGCCACTACGCTAAGTACAACAGACGAAGAATACAAAAATCGTCTAATCAAAAGGTCGAATTTGCAAGATACCTTTATGCAAATCATGGCAGACAACCAACTTGACGCAATCGTCTTTCCCCATCAAAAGCGTTTAGTCGTTCCTATTGGAGAATCTCAAGTAGAACGACAAGGAATTTTAACTTCATCAACTGGATTTCCGTCAATAGTCGTACCTGCTGGTTTTTCTTCCCCGACTGACACTGCTCCTATAGGTGTACCTGTTGGCATGGAATTTGTCGGTAGACCTTGGAGCGAACCGACTTTAATAAAACTGGCGTATGCTTTCGAGCAAGCAAGTCAGTTGAGACAACCACCGCAAAGTACCCCACCACTGTAAAATAGAGCCATTAGATAACATTAAATTACTCTTATTCGCTTTGTGACTGAAGCGATCGTCTTCAACTCTTACCCTTTAATCTCTCCTTCAACCTCGTATATCTCTGCTGCTGCTTGACCTGCTTCACTGCGATAAGTTTATATGCGAAGCGGTGAAGGAGTTCGTTGGCGGGGGAACCCCGCTTAAAGAAACTGCTGAACCCTTTAGGGACGGCATGGCTTCGCTACGCAATTGCTTTTTCCGAACCGACAATTATAGCAGTCGAAGCAAAGGTTAAGACAGCTAACATTTGTCTCTCGCAAAGACGCAAAGGCGCAAAGGCGTAGAGGATTTTTATCAATGTCCTAATCTATAGTTCGATTGCTATAACGCCAGCTTCTTGGCTTTAGTCAGTCCAGTGTAAAACAAGTTACGTGACAGCATAATATAGTGTTGAGTATATAGAAAAAGGATAACCACGGGATATTCAGAACCTTGGCTTTTATGAAGACTTGTAGCTCAAGCGAGAGTAATTTCATTCAAATCTGCATAATCATAAGTTACATCTCTGCCATCGAAATCAATCGTGACTTCTTCGGTTTTATCGATCGCCCTGACTATTCCCAAGTCACCGTTAAATACTTCTTTCACCAACGCCATAAATATTAATTGCACGATGACGAACGATTCGTAAAACTTGCTACCTTTGGTATTAAGTCCCTATGATAAAGTTGGCTCAATTATTGTAGAAAGCGTGCGTGTAATTGGGACATTATTTATGGAGCGTACATTTGTTGGCACTCTCAAATCCTTATGGCGTTATCCAGTTAAATCTATGCAAGGGGAAGAGTTAGACTCATCAGATATTGGAACACAGGGCTTGTTAGGCGATCGCGCTTATGCTTTATGGGATGAAAAAACTAGCCGAATTGCCAGTGCTAAAAATCCTAAGAAATGGTCATCTCTACTTAACTGTCACGCAACTTTAAAGCAAAAACCTCAGTTCGACCAACCTACGCCTTCAGTTCGTATTTCTTTACCCAACGGTTCTACTATTACAAGCGAACAAGTCGAGATCGATACTCTACTATCTCAATGGATCGATCGAAAGGTGCAATTTTTGGCTACCGTTCCTGAAACTCCCAGCCTCGAGCAATACTGGCCTGATGTAGAAGGTACTGCTCACCAAGATACCCTTACTGAATTATTTATGCCTCGAGGAACTTTCTTCGATTCCTGTCCGATTCACGCTATCACCACAGCTACTCTCAATCGTTTACAAGAACTTTATCCTGCTGGTAAGTTTAATAGTTGTCGCTTTCGTCCTAACCTTCTCATCGATACTCAATCAAAGCAAGCAGAATTTGCCGAGAATAGCTGGGTTGGGCAAATTCTCATCATTGGAGATTCTGTTAGTCTAAAAATTGATACACTTTGTCCTCGATGTGTTGTAACTACACTAGCGCAAGCAGAGCTACCACAAGATTTGAATATTTTGAGAACGGCTGCACAGCATAATAATGTTAATGCAGGAATTCGACTGTCGGTAATTCAAGGAGGAACTGTTTCTCAAGGCGATCCTGTATGGATATTGAAATAACTATAGTTACCAAAATCTAGATTAAATTGTTCATCTGACACATTTTCTTCCAGCTTTTTGGGTAATTAATTAAATAATAACTAATCGTGTTAGTCAAACATTAACGACTTTGTAATCAGTTAGAGGTGTATGAGTGTATTTGACACCAAAAGAAATGGAACGGTTGACGATCTTTACTGCTGCGGAAATTGCTCGTCGCCGTAAGACAAAAGGCATTAAATTAAACGTTCCCGAAGCGATCGCCTATATTACCGATGTCATGGTAGAAGGGGCGAGGGAAGATAAAACCGTAGCTCAATTGATGAGTGAGGGAGCAGAATTACTTACAACGGATGATGTTCTACCAGGAGTAGCTGAATTGATTCCCTTGATTCAGGTGGAGGCGCATTTTCTCGATGGGACAAAGTTGATTAGTATTCATAATCCAATTAGATAGCATTGATTTAAGTAGCGAGTTGAAAAAATGATTCCAGGTGAAAGGTTTTTTGCAGAAGATAAAATTGAATTGAATGCAGCTAGAGAGAAAAAAACAATTGCTGTCGATAATGTAGGCGATCGCCCAATACAGGTAGGTTCTCATTTTCACTTCTTTGAAGTTAATCGGGCTTTGCTATTCGACCGCGCTGCTGCTTTTGGTTTTCGTTTAGATATTCCTTCTGGTACAGCAGTACGTTTTGAACCTGGAGATACCAAAGAAATTACGTTAGCTGCTATTGGCGGTAATAGAAGGGTTAAAGGATTAAATAATTTAACCAACGGTGCATTAGATAATCCTGAAACGAAAGCTATTGCGATCGCACTAGCTCGAAAGTTAGGTTACACCGCCTAAAAACTTGCCAGCAAAACAACCAACGATATTATCCCGCGAAGAGGGGACAAGGGGTATCGAGACCCGCATCTACTAACAACCAACCAAAACATGAAAATTAATCGCGAACGTTACGCAGAACTATTTGGTGCTACTAAAGGCGATCGCTTGCGTTTAGGGGATACTTCCATAATTATTGAAATTGAGGAAGACACGGGGGTTTATGGCGATGAGTGTGTTTTTGGTGGAGGAAAGACTCTGCGAGATGGTTTGGGTTTAGCACCAGGAGTAACAGCAGCCCAAGGAGCATTGGATTTGGTTTTGACTAATGTTATTGTTATGGATGCAGTGTTGGGCATTATCAAAACCGATCTGGGTATTAAAGACGGCAAGATAGTGGGCATTGGTAAAGCAGGCAACCCAGATATTATGGATGGGGTAACACCTAACTTAATCGTTAGTGCCAATACCGACGTGCGCTCGTCTGAAGGGCTGATTGCCACGCCTGGGGGAATTGATGGTCATGTTCACTTTGATAGTGCAGGACTGTGTGCGGAAGCTCTTTCTAGTGGCATTACAACCATGATTGGTGGTGGCTTGGGACCTGTTACAGTAGGGATTTGTTCGGGGGGAGCGCGGAATTTAGGAATAATGCTACAGGCTACCGAAAGTTTTCCGATAAACTTTGGTTTTTTGGGGAAAGGAAGCTCTAGTTTACGTGCTAGTTTGGTCGAACAAATCGAAGGTGGAGCGATTGGCTTAAAGATTCACGAAGATTGGGGGGCAATGCCCGCAGCTATTGATACTTGCCTACGGGTGGCGGATGAATACGATTTTCAGGTACAGCTACATACTGATACTCTCAATGAGTCGGGTTATGTGGAAGATACCATAGCTGCGATCGCGGAGCGCACTATTCATATGTATCATACAGAAGGGGCTGGGGGTGGACACGCGCCTGATATTATCAAAGTAGCTTCCTATCCTCACTGTTTGCCTTCTTCCACTAATCCCACTAATCCCTATACGGTCAATACCTTTGACGAACACCTCGATATGGTGATGGTCTGTCATCATCTCAATCCCAGAGTTCCTGAAGACATTGCTTTTGCCGATTCTCGTATCCGCGCTGAAACTATCGCAGCCGAAGATATTTTGCACGATATGGGGGCAATTTCTATGATGGGTTCGGATAGTCAGGGAATGGGGCGGATCGCAGAAACCATCTGTCGTACCTGGCAACTGGCTTCTAAGATGAAAGACCAAAGAGGTACATTACCAGAAGACAGCTATAGGCAAAATGACAATCAGCGAGCCTTACGCTACTTGGCTAAATATACAATTAATCCCGCTCGCACCTATGGCATTGACAAATACGTTGGTTCTCTCGAACCTGGAAAAATCGCTGATATCGTACTGTGGCAGCCTGGATTCTTTGGTATAAAGCCAGAATTAATTATTAAAGGGGGTTTTATTGCTTGGTCGCCTATGGGAGAATCTAATGCTTCCTTAATGACCTGCGAACCGATTATTTATCGACCCCAGTGGAGTAGTTTTGGTATTGCCCCTCAAGCTACTTCTTTTAGTTTTATGACTCAAGCTGCTATAGATAAAAATGTACCCGATAAATTAGGATTGCGTAAACCAGCCTTGCCCGTTAGTGGTACTCGTTCTTTATCCAAACTCGATCTGACTCACAATAATATTTGTCCCCAGATCGAAGTGAATCCCGATACTTTTCAGGTAAAAGTTGATGGTGAATTGGCAATCTGCGAACCAGTCGATCGCGTTCCTTTGGGAAGGTTATATATGTTTAGATAAAAAGCTTTTAACCTCTAGTGTTTAAACAAAAGCCGTTTTGATTAATTACACATTTATTTTTCCTTTTATGCCTTAAATTAAACAGTCAAATATCGATGCACCAGAGAATCTGTTAATTCGGGAATTGTACCCTTCGCCACAATCGCACCTTTGTCCATGATAAAAAACTTCTTGGCAAGCTGACGAATAAAATCTATTTTTTGTTCGACAACGATTACTGTAATACCTTTTTCTCGGTTAATTCTTCTTAGAGTATCTTCAATCTCTTGAACTATAGAGGGTTGAATTCCTTCTGTTGGTTCGTCTAGCAGCATAATCTTAGGATTGCACATCAAACCCCGTGCGATCGCTAATTGCTGTTGTTGTCCACCACTAAGTAAACCTCCTTGACGGGATAAGTGTTCTTTTAGCATAGGAAAGAATTCAAAGATCTCTGAGGGAATGCGTTTGCTACTTTTGCCACTAGCGGAAAAACCTAGTTTCAAATTATCTAAAACAGAAAGATAGGGAATAATTTCACGACCTTGAGGAATATAAGCGATCCCGTTACGCGATCGCTTATAGGTAGGTACTTTGGTAATATCTTTATCGTTAAAAAATAGGCTTCCCTTGGTTAATTTATTTAAACCAATAATACTGCGTAATAAAGTTGTTTTACCTACTCCATTACGTCCTAATAGACCTACCATATCCTCTTTATTAATGACCATATCGACATCAAACAAAACGGGAGTTTGTCCGTAGCCCGAAGTCAGACTATTTAGTTCAAGTAGCGACATCGATTTTTTCTCTTCCTAAATAAACTTCAATTACTTGGCGATTGTTTTGAATTTCCTGTACCGTTCCCTCGGCTAGCTTTTCTCCCTGATGCAAAACGATAATTCTTTCGGCGATTTGTTTGACAAATTCCATATCGTGTTCGATCGCGACAACTGCCTGATTTTGTGCCAGGGTTTTAATAATTTCTCCTGTAGCGTGAGTTTCTTCGGGAGTCATCCCTGCGGTGGGTTCGTCTAGCAAGACTACGGCGGGATCTTGAGCGATGACCATGCCGATTTCTACCCACTGTTTTTGTCCGTGGGAAAGTGATGAGACTTTGGTTGCAGCATTCTCTAGTAAGCCAATGCGATCTAAGACATCAATAATTTTATCCTTCTTCTTTTTAGTTAACTTGCTGGTAATAGAGTTGAAAATTCCATGACTTCCCTTTAACGCCAATAAAATATTTTCAAAAACAGTTAATTCGTTATAGACATTAGGATTTTGAAATTTACGCCCAATCCCCATCCTGGCAATATTGTAAGGACTTTCATTAGTAATGTCTTTGCCCTGAAAATAAACATTGCCCTCAGCTACAGGAGATTTGGAAACGATCGCATCTAGTAAAGTACTCTTTCCCGCACCATTAGGACCGATAATAGTTACAATTTCGCGATCGCCTACTTCTAAATTTACTCCTTTCAAGGCTTTAAAACCAGAGAAGACTACCTGTAAATTTTTAACTGACAGAATAGATTTCATCACTTATTAGGGGTTAGTTGTTGGTTGTTAGTAGTTTTACGCTCGAACAATTTGGCGATTGAGCCGATTAAACCGTCGGGAATGAATAGGACGACAATTAATAACAAGATACCGACAATTAGCTGCCAATCTTGGGTAACTTGTTCGGCAGAATTTTGAATCTGACCGAGCAAAATTGCAGCAACCAATGGACCAATTAGAGTACCTCTGCCACCAATGGCGACCCAAATTACTACCTGTGTGCCAAAAGCTACCGCCAAATATACTGGAGAAATAAATCGATTGAGGGTAACAAACAAACCTCCAGCAATCCCAGCTACCCCAGCAGAAAGTGCCCAGATAAAAATCTTAAAGCTAGCAACGTCGTAGCCTAAATAAGAAATGCGCTTTTCATTTTCTTTAATCGAACGCAAAATTAGACCGAAATTAGATTGTGTCAGCCACCAGCTACCTACTAATACAAAAGTAGTAAACAGCAGTATCATCCAATAAAGACCATTTAGGGGAATGACTGCGCCAAAAACACTCAGACTAGAGACATCAGTAATTCCGTTAGTTCCTCCAGTATATGCCTGCTGACTGATAAAGAAGGTAGTCAACGCCGAAGATATTGCCAGGGTAATAATTGTAATATAGACCCCGCTTACATCAGAACGGAAGATAAACCAGCCAATTAGATAGGCAAAGACAGCAGGAACTAACACCATAGCAATCATAGCTATAGGAAAGTATTTCAAAGGTGCGATAAACCAAGGTAACTGTTCTAAACCATTCCAGACCATAAAGTCAGGCAGATTTCCGCCATAGGTATTGCCTTCGGCAGAAAGATTCAATTTCAGGTAATATGCCATGGCATAGCCACCCAAAGTAAAGAACACTCCGTGGGCAAAACTCAGAATGCCTGTAAAACCCCAGACTAAATCTAGAGAAATCCCTAACGCGCCAAACAACAATAGCTTGCATAGCAAAGATACTTGGAAATCACCTACTACAAAAGGTAAGATTGCCATAACTAAGAAACTAATTATCGTAATAATTGCCAGTCGAGTGGGAGTGCGAGATCGCGTTGAAATACCAATTGTTGATTGAGCCATATTTTTAGGAAAGAAAGATGAATAAAAACCAACTACCTCTATCCACGTTTTTGAATCGTAAATAAGCCTTCTGGCCTGTAGCGGATTAAAATAATAACTGCCGTAAGAACGATAACTCTAGCGGTAGAATCGTTGAGCAAATAGGCAATGCCCGAACTAAATTCGCCAATTAGAAAAGCTCCAGCAAAAACCCCAATCAATTTGTCAACACCGCCCGTTACCACTGTCATCCAGGCATCTACCAAATAGTCTTGTCCCATTGGTGGTGAAACACTTTTTAAAGAAGAAATAACTGCCCCCGCAACTCCTGCCAGACCGCAACCATAGGCAAACGTTACCATGTCAATTAAGCTAGTATTGACTCCCAAACACTTTGCCATCTCTCGGTTTTGAGTAACGGCCCGTACCTGACGACCCAAATCGGTTTTATACAGCAGATAGCCTGTTAGAGCGAGTAGAGCGATCGCTACTGCAATAATAAACAGACGATAATATGAAATAGCGATCGCAGGAGAACCTTGAGCATCTTTTAATAGAGTTAGATTACCCGATATATAGGGAGGGGATTTAACGTACTTTAGCTGGGCGGTAAAAATTAGCTTGATGACCCCCTGCAAGACAATACTCAAACCCCAAGTAGCCAAGAGAGTTTCTAAAGGACGACCGTACAACCTTCTGATAATGCTAATTTCTACTAATGCTCCAATTGCTGCGGTAACTATAAAGGCAAAGGGAATGGTCAATAGTAAATCCAGACCAAAAGTAGATTGAAACCAAAAGGTCGTATATGCCCCCAGCATGATAAATTCACCGTGTGCCAGGTTGATGATTCGCATTACCCCAAAAGTAATCGCCAAACCCAACCCCGTTAGCAACAAAATACCGACAACACCAATACCGTTGAGTAACTGATTGCCAAAAGCCACGATGCTAAAAGCTTCGGTGATTTCTTCGGTAGCAGCCTCTTGCGCCAAGTAATAAAGCGGAAACAAATATGCGTACATCACTGTTTAATATTTAATGTTTAATGCTCGATGACTTAAGTTTTTTCTAAATATTTAACTCCCAACTCTTTGTTAGTTTCTTTAATTGGGCTACTGCGATCGTCGGGAACGGGGTGTTCGCAAACTCGCCCAGAATATAGTACCTGACTCCAAGGGATTGGTTTTACAGCAGAAGGAGTAGCAAATACAATCTCAGCTTGACCATCCGCATCCCATTTACCAATACGGGAATAGAGATAGGTGTGATAGTTATCTGGATCGGCTTTGACCGTACCTTGAGGAGCAGCAAAAACTTGTCCGCGAGTAGCCTCTCTCAAAGTCTTCGTGTTTATTTCTTTTCCTTCCTTGAGTATATTCCGCATTGCCTGTGCCATAAAGAAAGTTTGAAAATATGCTGCTTCCATTACGCCGTTAGTAACGCGGTTTTGACCAAATTTCTCTTTAAACTGTTCGACAAAAGCCTTATTTTCAGGAGTGTCTACCGATTGAAAATAATTGAAGCTGGTGTAATGTCCCTCCGCATATTCCGATCCCATCGCCTGAATTTCTTCTTCCGTGGTGGGATAAGCCATAATCGGTATCTGGTCGGCAGTTATTCCCGCATCTTTATATTGACGATAGAAAGCAGGAATACTGTCTCCAACCAAGTTGCTCAAGACAAAATCTGGTTTAGCTTGCTTGATCTTATTGATTATCGTAATAAATTCTGTAGTTCCCAAAGGCGAGTATTCATCGCCGACTACTTTTCCTCCAGACTTTTCCAACTCTGCTTTAGCAATACGATTGCTTTCTTTGGGATAAATATAGTCCGAACCGATAAAAAAGCCTTTTGGTCCAAAATTCTCATAGCTGTAGGGAATCGAGTCGGTAATTTGCTGGTTGGGTGCAGCCCCCGTATAAAATACGTTTGAGCTACATTCATTCCCCTCATAATAAACAGGGTAGTAGAGAATGGAGTCTTTGGATTCAAAAACTGGCAGTACCGACTTACGGCTAGCAGAGGTGTAGCAGCCCAGTATCGACACTACCTGGTCTTCCTCGATCAAACGTTTCGACATTTGGTTGTACAAGTCCCAGTTGGAGTCAGGATTTACTACCACCTTCTGAATTTTACGACCTTCAATACCTTCACCATTACCTTCCCAGGGTCCCGTATTAGTATTGATCTGTTCTAAGGCAAGAAACGTGGCATCCTGCAATGATTTTTCGACAATTGCAATCGTTCCTGTAGTAGAGTACATTACCCCAACTTTGATCGGATTTTCGCCTAAATCTTCGTCTCCCGTGCTAGAAGCCCCCCCCGAACAAGCTGCTAAGATACCCGAACCTATAGCCAAGGAACTATATTGAATAAATTTGCGACGTGTCAAACCATTAGGTAAAGTCGATTGATACTTTTTAACCATGAATCTTTATTTGTACCCTTAATGATATTGAAAAAATTAACAATAAATCAAATTATTGTTTTTTGCTGTAGGCAGTTAATGTAAAATTTAGGTCTGAGACATCAAACTTGTAATTAATTCCGAGCGATAGCTTTTATCATTTCAAAACCAATAAATTCAATAAAATAAATATTCAAGCAAAAATAATATGTATATTAACTATATTAAAGTGTTATTTTTAAGCATTTCAAAATATCACAATTTTGCTTGATTCATAATATTGATAGCTGTTATTTGTCCTAGCTATTGATATTATGAATCATAAACTTGTCTTTTTTTTATTTATGTATCGTTGATTACAAATATATATTTTATTTATCGTTAGTTTGATAGCTATAGACGTTAAATACGTCTTCCTAATTTTTAATTTATCCGATCGGATTATTTTTCTTATTTAATATTTAGGATTTGTTTAGTTAAAAACTACTGAGTATAATTTTCGCTTGCCTCGCAATATTGCTAGCGGAGCGAGAGCTAGATGTGATTGTAATGCTTTGATTAATAGCTGTTTAATAATTTGTTTTGTTTTATCGGTGTAGAATATTAAAAACTAATTCAAAAACACAAACAATGTTTATTACAAGCATATTATTTTATTTTTTAGTCGAAATGTCATTATATCGAAGCAATTAAAAGTATATTTTGTATCTTTTATTACTTTCACTATTGTATAAATAGTTCAATATATATTTGTTAAGATAATTAGCACCTTACTAAAATTCTCTCTTTACGGAATGATTATTCAAGCTTATTAAGTAAATTAAATATTTAAGTACAAAAAACTACGGATGTCGTATTAGTTTTTCAAGCAATAATAATTTGCGGTTGTCTGTTTATATGTACAATTTTTAAAGGCGAGAATAATTAATTTTTGTAGCTTTTCTTACTTTCATTTATTAGTAGCGAGCAAAATAAAATGCCAGATACTCTCTTCAAAATTGACCTGACTAAGCCAATGGACAAACAGGATGTTCCTGGTCATAATCGATGGCATCCTGATATACCTGCGGTGGTTTCAGTTAAGCCTGGTGATGTATTTCGCATCGAATGTAAAGATTGGACTGACGGACAGATTAAAAATAACGACGATCCAAGCGATATTGAAAAAGTAGATTTGAGAAAGGTCCACGTCTTAAGTGGTCCAATTCGTGTAGAGGGTGCTAAACCAGGAGATATTCTCGTTGTAGACTTGTTGGATATCGGTGCGCTATCTGGGGATGAATGGGGTTTCACGGGTATTTTTTCCCGCGAAAATGGCGGTGGATTTCTAACGGATCACTATCCCAAAGCTGCCAAAGCCTGTTGGGACATTCAGGGAATTTATACTAGTTCTCGTCATATTCCTGGAGTTCGCTTCGCAGGTATTACTCATCCAGGTTTAATTGGTTGCGCCCCATCAATGGAACTCTTGCAAACATGGAATAAGCGGGAAAAAGCCTTAGTAGAAAAAGGCGGTCCTGCTTGGAAGCCAGAAATTCCCGACTTGGCAGCCTTACCCAATCCAGAACAAGCAGTGTTAGGTACGCTATTGGGTTCGGAATTCGATCGCGTGGCAGCAGAAGCAGCCCGTACAGTACCGCCCAGGGAACACGGCGGAAACTGCGATATTAAAAACTTATCCAAAGGTTCAAAAATCTATTTCCCTGTCTATGTCGATGGTGCAAACTTATCGATGGGTGACATTCACTTTTCTCAGGGGGATGGAGAGATATCTTTTTGTGGTGCGATCGAAATGTCGGGTTATATCGATCTGCACGTAGATATTATCAAAGGGGGAATGGAAAAGTATGCGATGGTCAATCCAATTTTTAAACCTGGTCCTGTCGAACCTCAATATTCAGAATATCTTATTTTTGAAGGTATTTCCGTTGATGAATTTAGTGGCGAACAATATTATTTAGATGCTCATGTTTCCTATCGTAACGCCTGTTTGAATGCCATTAACTACCTCAAGAAGTTTGGCTTTACAGGAGAACAAGCCTATCTCTTACTTAGTTGCGCTCCCGTCGAAGGTAGAATTAGCGGTATTGTCGATGTTCCCAACGCCTGCTGTACTTTAGCTTTGCCGACAGCTATTTTCGATAAGGATATTGTTCCAACCTGATTATTAGAGATGGTGGGCATAATTTTTTTAGCGATCGAATTTGAGCTTTGCCCACCCAATATTTTAAAATTTGTGGCGTTGCACAGTTTAGGGATGATTCCAAATTTTATACGATAATTCCTCCCAGTCTCCCAGTCTCAAGCGTCAGCCTTCACCATCCCATGAAGATGCAACGCCAAATTTGTTATCCATTGTCAATTGTTAATTATCTATTAAAAAAATGCCCCTATACGAATATCGCTGCGAATCGTGCGGAGAATTTGAAGCCTGGCGCAGTATGTCAGAATACAATGCACCTATGAACTGTCCTGAGTGTAACCAAGTTGCCATCAAGATCTTTTCTGCACTTAATATCAATCTTAATTCAGGAAGTTTATCAGCGATCGCTAAAAAGTCTTCCGAACCAAGACTAGTAAAGCAAGAACCAAAAGAACCTGCCAAACCAAGATATCAAAGATCGATTGGCGATCGACCCTGGATGGTTTCTCATATCCCAGCAAGACTTTAAATAATTCCTTATAAAAGTTTACTTCAATAATTACATGAACTAGAGAGAAAATGTTGTTGAGTAGACTTTTATATTGTTCTGAGTTCTACGGAAGTAAATAAAGTCACTACTTATTTAGCCAAAGTAAAAAATTCTGGCGGTCGTAGCGAGTCCAGCAATTAATCCTAAATGGAGACAATTTTTTAGTATTACCATAGTGTTAAATAGCAGCACAGACCTAGAAATAAATAGTTCGTGTGCTGGTAAGTTAAGTTCTATCAGATGAATACCAGTACCAGCAATCCATGCCAAGATAAATTCCGAGGGAATCCACGAACCTTTTTTGAGTAATAATGCGAGCAAATCAATAGCAATGTTAAATATTTCTATTGTTTCTAAATATATGGAGGAAAAGCCTTGGTTTTCAGAACAGTTAACTTAAATTGTTCTTATTTATTTTTATATAGCTATCGTGCTAGTAATTCTTTGATATTGCGATCGATAAACTCAGTATCAATCGAATTAATCCCACCGCCAGCAAAGTGACCCCAAATCGAAGGAATAACTCGAAATTCGGCATTAGGCAGATGCTTTACTTCGTATTTATTATCTTCTGGCGGAAAATAAAGATCTGTTTTCCCTGGCATCACAATTGCTTTGGCTTTAATCGCTGCCAACGCTCGCTCAAAATTGCCGTCGAACCCTGGCGTATTGCCGATATTGCCATTTTGCCAAGTCCACAGCATAGCTAAAAGATTGTTGGCATCTTTACGTAGAAAAAAGCCCTCCCAAAAAGCTACTAAAAAATCTTCTAAAGATGAATATCCCATCTGAAGATACGCCTTTTCCCGATAAAAAGCCTGAGATAGTCCCCAACCAGCATAAACTCGACCGACAGCCCTCAATCCTTTATTAGGTTGACAATCATACCATCCTTCTTGCCAAGCTACATCGGTTTGAATCGCAACTTTGACCCCTTCTAAAAAGACAATATTATGCAGGCTAGTTTTAGCCGAACCACAAAAAGGAAAGATGCGAGCGACCATTTCAGGATAGCTGACTCCCCACTGGTAAGTTTGTCCTGCTCCCATCGACCAGCCAGTAACTAAAGCAATCTTTTCAATGCCAAACTTCTCTGTAATTAAACGGTGCTGCGCTGCAACGTTGTCATAGAAAGTTACGTGAGGAAATCTAGCGCGGTCATAAGGAGGGGGAGTATTACTAGGAGAAGAAGATAAACCATTCCCAAACATATTAGGAATAATAATAAAATATTTTTGGGGATCGAGTGCCATACCCTCCCCAATTAACCATTCATTGTCATAGTGTTGACCAGAATACCATGTCGGATAAACGACAACGTTGTTTTTATCAGCGTTGAGAGTACCATAAGTTTTATAGGCTAATTTGGCATTTCTTAAGGTTGCTCCTGACTGAAGTTTAACCTCTCCAAGATTAAAGATTTCGTAATCTGACATTGATTTGTTCTCCATGCGATGGGAAGTGTTTCCCAACAGTCAGGCTTTTGTTTTAAATAACCAAACTTAGACTAAGCTTGGTTCTGATTTTGTCTCTAGCTCTGGCATTGGTTCTGGCTGCGTCTGGACTTCTACTGAAGCTTTTTCTGTAGGTAGCCCTTCTATAGGACATTCTTCTGTACCTACAGTAGTGCGGGTGATGGCTTCTGCGGTTTCCTTGGCTTTTTCAGGATTATTTACCCAATCGTGATAGAAATCGAAAGGACAAGTAGCTACACCTTCAGCACCCTCGCCCGAATTGATTAAGCCTGTATAACCTCGATGCATTAATTTGAACAGATGATTTTGCGATTGAGCGTTAGCGCGGAAGTCACGGATAGCAAACTTAGAAAGGGTGGCATACTGTACGCCGTTTTCTTCTTCCCCACACTCTCCTAGAGTTCGCCCATCAAAACCGACAATTGCCGAATGTCCAAAGTAGCTATACACTCCATCAAAGCCAGAAGCGTTAGCAACCGCCACGTAAGTGTTATTCATCCAAGCCATTGCTTTAGAAACAACAATCTGTTGTTCTTTGGCTGGATACATATAACCCTGACAGCGTACAATCAGTTCCGCCCCTTTCATAGCACAATCACGCCAAATTTCAGGATAGTTGCCATCATCGCAGATAATCAGACTAATTTTCAGACCTTTTGGTCCTTCGGAAACATAGGTATTATTTCCAGGATACCAGCCTTCAATGGGACACCAAGGCACGATCTTGCGGTACTTCTGCACAATTTTGCCCTGGTCGTTCATTAGAATCAGGGTATTATAAGGAACTTTATTAGGGTGTGCTTCATGTCTTTCACCTGTTAGAGAGAAAACTCCCCAAACTTTGTTCCGCTTACAGGCTGCTGCAAAGATCGCCGTCTCTTCTCCAGGAATTACCGCAGCAGTGTCCATCATCTCTTGACGGTCATACATAATGCCGTGGGTAGAATATTCAGGAAAGATTACCAAGTCCATTCCTGGTAATCCTACCTTCATCCCATCAATCATTTCAGCAATCTTGTAGCAATTATCAATTACCTGCTCTTTAGTATGGAGGCGAGGCATTTTATAGTTAACTACTGCTACACCTACTGCATCATTGCTAGAGGAAATATCTCCATGAAAAGCCATCTCTTATGCTCCTAAAGTCTGTATTTAATTGTTTTTTGAGAAAGATGTGTTTGTCAGCTAAAAATGCGCCAAATTACTCGCATATTTGCTTTTGAATTATCTACAACATAACATTCAAGGATATTACTAAAATGATGTTATATTTAATTTTAATTGATAAAATTAATATCTTTCTACCAAAAAATGCTATCAATTTGCTCGATATAATCCTGTATCTGAAGTTACAACTGAAGCTTATATTAATCAATTGATAACATTTAAAAATATGCTTAAATTTATTAACAAGTAAAAACTACAGCGATCGGGAATCAAATGTGAGAAAAAAAGAACTAAATGCTTTTATAGAATCCTTCTGACCCAAGAGAATTAGAGATTGTTTGTAAAAAGAAAATAGGCGTTGCTGGATTGAGGTGTGATTCAGGGAAAATGCGATCGCTTTGAATAATGATCTTTATTTTGGTAATAAAGTGGGAAAATTAAGTCCAGTTGAAGATTAAAGGAAAGCGATCGCTCTGTGTTATGCGATCGAGCGATGCCTTCTTGCTCAGCAAACTCAACGGGGGGAATCCCCGCCTCGCTTCGCTTCCTCGCGCTTCGGCGGGGGTCGCAATCGCTTTTTTTAGTCTTGATTAAGAATTATTACCAAACATAAAAGAGGCATACTCTCAATGTGAGCGATTACTCTTGAAAACTGAACAATGGCGAAGTAACTTTGTCTTAGCTAACGTCAGAGGGACAAAAGAGCCATGGGCTATTACTACAGATGAAGATCCTAGTCTTCAAACTCTATGACAATCGCGTGGAGCGATTCGCCAGCCAAAGGCTGTCGGATTGCCTTCGGCAATCGCTCTGAGGTTTCACATCGAAGAATTGTTTTTAGATTCTAAATCAGGAGCATTTGAACTTGAAAAATCTAAAATCCGCGCTCCCAAAGCTTTAGAACGTCTGTATTTAGTAGTAGCCTTAGCTCTTTTATTCGCCACTGTTCACGGCATGACAGTTCAGTTGAAAGGTCTTAGAACTCAAGTCGATCCTCATTGGGAGCGAGGCTTGAGCTATCTCAAAATCGGTATTAGATGGCTTAAAGGAGTTTTACATAAAGGTCGAGATTTATTTTCTCCTGCCCCTTTGTTTTCTCAAGATATTCAACCTTGTTTTACTTTCTTAGAAAGCAAAATAAAAATACTATGATGCCCTCTGGTTTACTCGGATTTCAGAATTAAAATGCTTGAAAATTTAGCTTCTATCAAATAAATGTGTCAGGCAGCCAAGGATTTATCTGTATTATTTTTTTTTAATATTACATAGCCTCGATCGCTTCAATCAATGCTTGAGAATCTGCCACTGTACCAAAGACACCACCTTGCATTTGGATCATCTTCAACGCTGCTAAATGATTAGCGTAATCCGTTGCCCCTGTACAGTTAGACAGCAGCAAACATTCATAACCGCGATCGTTGGCATCTCGCATTGTCGTATGAACGCAAACATCGGTGGTAATGCCTGATAAGATAATATTTTGGATGCCTTTACCTTTTAAAATTAAGTCTAAATCGGTGGCATAAAACGAGCCTTTTCCTGGCTTATCGATAATGGTTTCTCCAGGGAGAGGGGCAAGTTCGGAGATTATTTCCCATCCAGGTTCGCCACGTACTAAAATCTTGCCACAGGGACCAGGATCGCCGATTCCAGCACCAATTTGACGACTCCGCCAGCGTTTATTTGCGGGCAAATCTGCTAGATCGGTGCGATGTCCCTCGCGAGTATGCACTATATGAAACCCTTTGTCCCGCATGAGCTTTAAAACTTTAGAAATTGGCTCAATTGGGGCGCGGGTCAAAGATAAGTCATAGCCCATTTTGTCCACATACCCTCCTTTACCGCAGAAGTCCGTCTGCATATCAATGATTAGCAATACTGTGTTTTCGGGTCGTAAGTCGCCATTATAGGGATAGGGATAGGGATCGGCTGGGATAAACATGGGTAACGAATTTAGAAGAATAGGTGAGTATGTTGTAGTTCTGAGTTTCTATAAGATAATTTAGTCTGTTATTACCGAGGATGAATTTTCTTTCATTTGATTCCCTAAAAAATAAAGAGACTATGTTTGTAACCTCATAGTATAACTTTGAAAAAAACAATTCAAGATGCAGATTTTGCATGGTAATTATCACTGAGATTAAAACAATACCTATACCAGCTAAGGGTACTGCCCAAATCTCTACAGCGATCGCCTGACCTCCCTCAGTCACTCGCATCATTAAAAGGTTTTTATGTAGTTACGCCAACCGCCGTATCGAGTAATTTCCTTACCGTTTTCACAGCAAATCGATTCGCCGACAACGCCGAGAATTTCTGACCTGTCATCAAGGCGTACTTTGCCGATACACAAACCTGATGGTTCTTGAAGCAATATTTTCGCCAAGCCTGCTGGGGGAACTGCCCAAACTTCAACGGCGATCGCTTTTCCTCCAGTTTTGACTCGCATCATCGCTGGATGAACATCATCGATGGAAAATAGCCGATAAGTTGGTTCGGTAGTTGCTTCTTTGACAAAAGTTGCTCCTACTTCTAAGAGATTTTTGTTGAGTTCCAACCCCCGCATTAAAGTCCCGTTAACGGCTAGCTTAATATCGCTCATGTCTCGACTGATGTAGAAATAGGTGATTCCTGATACTCTCTAATGGGGGTAGGAAAACCGCAGGATGTACCGTCTGTGTAAACTACTTCATCTTCCCAAGGTAAGCGATAATTGCCGTTAACTAAATCTTGCATATAAGTATAGGGACAGTCTTTTGCACCACCTTTGACCGCCACATAACCCCGATGACCAAACTGATAAATGTTGTTTTCTACTGCCCAATATTTGCGGGCTTCGCGCACTAAATCGGGTCTAACTTCGGCAGTAATTATTTCATTGGGGCGGTCGCTCCCCGTAACTAAAGGAGTGCCATCAAAGTTGACTATTGTTCCTTCTCCCATAGAGTCAAAAGTTCCATCCGTGCCACACATACAAACTGAAGCAGTGTACATCAAGTTGCAAAAGGCATTGGCTTGATTGGTAATGCGCCAAGAATGGCGAATTGGTGCGGTATAGCCTGCGGTACGCAACATAATTTCTGCACCTTTATAGGCACATTCTCGCGCCATTTCGGGAAACATCCCATCGTGACAGATGATTAGGGCTAGCTTACTGCCGTTTGGACCTTCACACACGGGAATGCCTAAATTACCTGGTTCCCAAGGTTCGACGGGAACCCAAGGATGGAGCTTGCGATAGTAAAGCTTCAATTCACCGCGATCGTCGATAATAATACCACTGTTGTAGGGATTGCCATTAGGATTGTATTCCATAATTGAAAAGCAGCCCCAAATTTTATGCTCCCGACAGGCTGCACTAAAAGCTGCTACTTCCGCACCGTCCAAGCGACACATAATTTCTGGATTGGTGTCCATAGATAAGCCGTGTAGGGCATATTCGGGAAATACTACCAAATCCATCGTGGGCATATTGCGTCGGGCTTTGCCTACCAAATCGCAAATTCTTTGAGTTTGCGCTGCCAAGTCGTCGGGCGTTACCACGTTGGGTAACTGAAGCTGTACCATACCGAGGACGACCCCAGCAGGAGATTTATTTAATCCACCAAGTCCGCTCATAATTTAGTTATTAGTTATTAGTTATTAGTTATTAGGGCGTTGCACAGTTTAGGGATGATTCCAAATTTTATACGATAATTCCTCCCAGTCTCCCACACATGCGGGCAAGCCCTTTGTCCCAGTCTCAAGCGTCAGCCTTCACCATCCCATGAAGATGCAACGCCGTTATTAGTTATTACTTATTTATTCGTTCCTAATGCCCCTGGTGCGCTAGTCAACTTGCGTTTGGGAGAACAGGTGATAATCATAATCGCCAAGGTTAAGACATAAGGAACGGCATTAAACAGGTAGTAACCCCAATCGATACCTACCGACTGTAAGGCCGGTCCTAAAGATTGCGCACCGCCAAACAATAGGGAAGCAGAAAGACACTGAATTGGATTCCAGCGAGCAAAAATTACTAGTGCCACGGCGATTAGTCCTTGACCGCTAGAAATTCTCTCCGTCCAAACACCAGGATAGTAAAGAGATAGGGCAGCACCGCCAATTGCCGCTAAAAAACTGCCGACTGTAATACTCAGCATTCTGACTTTGAACACCGAGATGCCCATTGCTCTTGCAGCATCGGGATTGTCTCCTACAGCACGAACGTACAGTCCCCAGCGAGTAGACTTAAAAAACCACTGCATCAAAAAGGCGATCGCGATACCTAAAATGAATAACGGACTGATTTTTAGTGCTGCTTGGACTTGAGGAAGATTGCTCCAGTTACCCAAGTCGATTGTAGGAAGTTGAGGGGCTGCGGGTTTGATAAAAGGTTTACCCAAGAAAAAAGCCATCCCGCTACCAAAGATAATCATGGCAATACCTACTGCTACATCATTAACTCTTGGCTGTTGAGAGAGCCAGCCATGAATTATGCCTAAAGCCATTCCTGCCAGTCCCGCACACAGTACCCCCAACCAAGGCGAGCCAGTCAGGTAAGAAATAGCATAGGAACTCATTGCTCCAGTTAAGAGAGTGCCTTCTAAACCTAAGTTAATTTTGCCACTTTTTTCGGTCAGACATTCTCCTAAACTGACGAACAAAAAGGGAACGCTACCTCTAAATGTTCCTGCAATAATGCCCAACGGTACTCCCCACCAACCTAATGCTTCTGCTGCCATTTTTATTTGTTGCTAATTGTTAGTTGTTAGTTGTAGTTGTTAAGTAGGGGCGATTCGCGAATCGCCCCTAGAGGGTGTTTCTCGTTCTTGAAAGAAGGCAAAACGTCCATAAAGAG
The DNA here is from genome assembly GCA_965214815.1 of Waterburya sp. Classification (GTDB taxonomy): domain Bacteria; phylum Cyanobacteriota; class Cyanobacteriia; order Cyanobacteriales; family Xenococcaceae; genus Waterburya. The sequence goes on along the minus strand of CBDCCL010000002.1, from coordinate 2,083,121 downwards.
AATCGCCATACAAGACCATCAAGAAAACTAAACCTTGGAAAACCAGAACTGTTGCATCGGGAAGATCGTGCGATCGCTGGAGAATGCCACCGCTAGCTAAAATTCCTCCCAGCAATGTTGCCACCAATGCGGATGCAAGAGGATTGTGATGGGCGACAAAAGCGACGAGAATTCCACCATAGCCGTAGCCGACATTGAGAGATTCATTTGCCACCCCATGAACTGCTGCCACCTCTACCATACCTGCCAAACCCGCACAAGAACCTGCCAAAAAACAGATGATTATAGTCAATTTACCGACCCGAAGTCCTGCTAGCTGTGCAGCACGAACATTTCCTCCAGCAGTGCGGGCAGCAAAACCAAAGGTGGTGCGTTGAATCAAGATATATGCCACGATACAGGCAACCAGCCCATAGAGTAAGCCATAGTGAATGCGCGTCCCAGGAATATCCCCCAGGCGGTTAATTTCGGCAATGGGAAAAGTTGAAGGTTTGTTAAGAGAACTCGGATCGCGCATTGGTCCGCCTACCAAGTGATTGAGTATGGCGATCGCAATATAGTTTAATAACAAACTGCTAACGGTTTCGTTCACTGCCCGATAATGACGTAATGCTCCTGCGATCGCGATCCAAATTCCGCCAAACAGCATTCCTCCCATTGCCATAGCAATTTGAATCGGTACTGGAGGCAGAGATTCACCCAAACTAAGCCCGACGATAATCGCACCCAATCCCCCCATGACTAACGCCCCTTCATTGCCAATGATTACCAATCCCAAACGGGCTGGAAGGATGGTACATAAAGCACTCAGCATTAAAGGTGAAGCCTGTATAAAAGTTCTCTGCCAAGCACTCCACCCGCCGAAGGCTGCCTTGTAGATCGAGCGGTAAACCTCAACAGGATTTGCCCCTACCACGGCACAAAATATTCCAAAAATAATTAGTGCTACCAAGATGGCACCCACGGGAATACAAATTGCCTCTAAACTTTTACGCCAGTTATATCGATCGATCATGGTTTATTTGCTTTAAACGAGTTCAGATTCAACTTTCTTGCTTAATGTAATTAGGAAAACCTTGAAACCGTCTCCCCATCAGCCTTAACAGACAAATTAAGATGATGACCAACTTAGACGCTCCCCTGTACTCCGTTTACTAGCCAATCTGTCGTCTCTAGCTCGATCGCAGTTTGTTCGTAAGCTTCGCCATCAGGAAGAATAACTTGTCCCTCATTGTCTTTAAGTTCTCCCGTGTAAATTACCATCGTGGCATCGGCAAATTTATCTTTGACAGCTTCTGCATCTGCCTGTGCCTCTTCACTGACTGCTGGACCATAGGGAGATAGTTCCCAAAAATTTTCTTGAAGACCGCCTCGGACGATATGAGGAATGTCTCCGCCCACCAGGGTTTTGCCTTCTTTGACCCAGTTGGCATACTGAGTATAAATGCTTTTCCAATCCCACTCTGCCCCAGTCAGATAGGCTTCAGGAGCTAATGCAGACTGGTCTGTATGGTATCCCGTACAGTAAACTCCTCGTTTAGCAGCAGTTTCGATGACCACTTTGGGGCTATCAACGTGGCAGGTAATTACATCAGCACCTTGATTGACCATGCTGTTAACTGCTTCTGCTTCTTTTACGGGTGCAGCCCATTCACCAGTAAATACAACTTGAGTTGTAATGTTGGGATTGATGCTTTTTGCGCCTAAAGTGTAGCCATTAATATTGCGTAAAACTTGGGGAATTGGTTTAGCAGCGACAAATCCTAATTTTCCAGACTTGGTATTATGTGCTGCGATAATTCCCGCCAGGTACTGAGCCTCATCGATATAACCAAAATAACTGCCAACATTTTCGGGCATTCCTTCTTCGTAAAGTCCCCCTGCATGAAAAAACTGCACGTCGGGGAATTCTTCAGCTATTTCGAGAATATGGGGGTCGAAATAACCAAAGGAGGTAGGAAACAATACCGTCGCGCCATCTATTTCGATCATCTCCCGCATTGTCTCCTGTACGGCTTGGGTTTCTGGAACATTAGCCTGTTCGACCACTTTAAACCCAGGGAGTTCGGCAACTGCTGCTGCACCTTCAGCGTGAGATTGATTATAGCCAAAATCATCTTTAGAACCGACATAGATAAAGCCGACAACAATCGGTTCATCTTCTGAGTCAGTTTGCCCCGCTCCTGACTGACTGCTACATCCAGTGCCAAATTTCGAGGTTAGACCGAAGGCTGTGGTGGCTAAGATACCTCTAACGATCTGACGACGGGATAGCGTTAATTTTTTACTCATTCTTCTTGCTCCTTGTAAGTTAGACACTTGCTCTGTTTTTAGTTTTTCTTGCGCCTCCCAAATCTCCATCAATCGATAAAGCTTGGATAATGTGTTTGCTCGTTGTCGTCCAACCCACGATTCCGCCTTGAGCGCGAATCATCTCTAAGGTAGATTGTTTAAATTCGGGAAAATAGCTGGCTGTGGCATCTTCAACCAACAAGCATTCATAACCGCGATCGTTGGCTTCGCGCATTGTTGTCTGTACGCAAACTTCAGTAGTCACCCCTGTAACGATGAGGTGAGTTGTCCCCTTACGTTGCAGCCACGATTCTAAATCAGTCTGGTAAAAAGCCCCCTTGCCAGGTTTGGGAATGACTATTTCATTGGGGAGGGGTTGTAATTCGGGAATAATATCGTTACCTGGTTCGCCTAAAATTAGGATGCGCCCCATCTTACCCAAATCGCCAATTTTTAGCTTGCTTTTACCCCGCTTAAACTTTGAAGGCGGACAGTCGGATAGATCGCTTTGATGACCTTCTAGGGTATGGAAAATCGGTAAAGCGCGATCGCGAAATACTTCTAAGATTTGCTTTATCGTCGGTACGATCTGCTGAAGTTGGCTAACATCATTCCCCAAAGCCTCCCCGAACCCCCCTGATTCTAGGAAGTCTCGCTGCATATCAATAATTACTAACGCCAGACGATCGAGGCTGGATAACTCATAATCGTAAGGTAGTGCTGGAATCAAAACCATAGCTTGATTTATTACTTATTACTTATTACTTATTACTTATTGCTTAACAGTCAAATAACCTATAAAAAACGAAATTTAGTCTAATATCCCGCCATGCGTTGACCGATAGTATTAATGTCTGCCTCCGCGATCGCACTTTCATAAACCAGTTTTCCTTCACTGATGGCAAAAATGCGATCGCATAGTTCGAGCAGTTCGTCTAAGTCTTCACTGACTAGCAGTACGGCTACCCCTCGATTTCTGGCTTCAATAATCGAGTGATGAATAAAATCCACAGCCTTAAAATCTAGACCAAAGCAGGGATTAGCTGCGATTAGTAACTCGATCTTCTCCGAAGACAGTTCTCTAGCTAATACGGTACGCTGGACGTTTCCACCTGAAAGATTGGCTATGGGAGTTTCGGGGGAAGGAGTATGAACAGAGAAGGTATTAATTAGGCTTTTGGCAGCATTACGGATAGCTTTTAAAATTAGAAATCCACCCTGAGATTGGGGAGGGCGATCGAAGGTTCGCAGTGCCATGTTTTCTGCGACGCTCATATTAGGAACGCAAGCGTTGCGTAAGGGTTCTTCTGGTAGAGCAAAGACTTGGTGACGGAACATTTCTTGGCGAGTGGCTTTATAGGTTTCACCATTAACTAATACTTCTCCCGAAGTAGCCGAACGCTGACCCGACAATACTTCTACTAGTTCTTTTTGCCCATTTCCCGATATTCCTGCAATCCCGACAATTTCACCGCTATTGACTTTAAAATTTACGTCTTTCACTGCTGGCAGTCCATTATCTCGCTCGGCGCAAACATTTTTTATTTCTAAAACTGTTTGACCAGTAAAAGTTGCTATTTTTTCTATTTGTTCCAACTCCTGCTTTTCACCCATCATCATTTCTGTCAAGTCAGAGATATTTAAATCTTTGACTAAACCCGTTCCCGCTAATTTCCCTTTACGCAATACAGTAACTTCATCGCAGAAAGCCATTACTTCTCGGAACTTATGACTAATTAGCAAAATACTCAAATTGCCAGCAACTACTTCTTCTCGTAGCAAACCTAATACCTCGTCTGCTTCTTGAGGAGTCAATACAGAAGTAGGTTCGTCTAAAATTAAAATGCGACTTCTTAGATAAATCTGTTTGAGAATTTCTAATTTCTGCTTTTGTCCCGCAGCTAATTGAGCCACAGGAACATCTAAAGGCATTTTAAACGGTGAGCCTGCCATAAATTCTGTTAAATTTTCGGACTCTCGTTTCCAGTTAATCAATTGAGTCTTATCGCAACGGGAGAGTACCAAGTTTTCTGCTACGGTCATGGCGGGTACAGAAGTAAAGTGTTGATAAACCATACCAATGCTATACTTATGAGCATCACGGGGACTATTAATTTGACGCACTCGCTCGTTAATAACTACTTCACCCTCCGTAGGCTGATAAAAACCCATAATGCACTTGACCAGAGTGCTTTTACCTGCCCCGTTTTCCCCTAATAAAGCATGAACCGTTCCCGGCTTGATTTTCAAGGTAACGCGATCGAGAGCCACAAAACTACCAAACTGCTTAGACATATTAACCGCCTCTAATACTGGCAGCATCGTGGTCTGGTTCTGGTTGCTTGCAGTCATAGCCTCCATTAAATCACCTCGATTAATGGCTTTATTCTGATGGGTTTTAGATTGACAGAATTAAGCTAAAAATTATGTATTTAAAATTACAAAACTCTAAGTAGACATAAACTGAAAATAGTATCGAACTAATTGAAAGAATTGCAAAGTAATATCAGCTATTAATTGATAGTAAAGAGATCGTGCTTTTTTGACCGCTACAAGGCGCGATTGCATCATTGTTAGAGAAAAAGCTAATTAGAGAAAAGCTGTTTGTAAAACACCACCAGCAAGAATACCAATCTCCTTGGTAGAATCCTAAAAATCAGACTTGCTACTACTCCATCAACTTCTTCCTGAATTTGTTCCTGCTGCTGAAGATCGAAAAAATCCCCTATTTTTGGTGCTACTGTTTTCAGCAGTTGTTCTCTGACACTTAATTCTATAGTCTCAAAGGCTACTAATTCTTCATCAGGGGTGTTTGTGTAGAGTATTTCTGCTACTTCTTTTAGCTTTCGATCTACTTTAGCCTGTTCTTCTGGTGTCATGCTTTTCTTTTGAGCTTACTCGCTCAATTTTACTCTAAGCATTCTTGCTCACTGCATCGATCGAGCTATGGGCTGGTTTGACGTATTGTCTGAAAAGCTTAAGCTGGGGAATTTTAAGATGCTTTCAATATTTCTGAAGCGTTGTAAGATATAGAGCATTAGCTTCAGGCTTAGATAGAGAAATTAACTGCCGATATCTTCTATTGCTTCAACACCTCAACCGTACAACTATTTGTGCAATTGCCATGCCTAAACCAATATGCTGAGTATTAATTCTAACAATGATTGAGTCAGCAGCCGTTTTACTATAGTCATTCCAAACAAAAACCAGATGAATTTAGGAACGGTAAGAAATCTTTATAAGCCTTCTGACTACATACGGGCAAGCCCTTTGTGATTTAAAAACCAGTCGATCGTCAGGAAATTAATTATAACGACTATAATTACTTCGATGCTTGCTCCTGGCTTCAATCCCAATTGATGTAAATTTCGAGTACTTATATCTGTTTTTATTTTAGCTATCGCAACACGCTCGTTAACTTGAGTATCACAAAGGCGATCGCTCTTTGCACTCAAATCATCTCTAACTTCTTTCTACAAAGATCGTTGTTTCTCACTTTGCCCATCGACAAAAACAAATTTTTGAAACTGCCTTCTACTTATTTCACTACGTTTCGATGTGGCTTTAATCATTGCTAAAAATTACTGTAGCTTGCTATTAAGATAGATAAAAACCTACAAAATTAATTGGTGAAAATAAATGTAGATTTTTGCTGCATACCCCAATACAGTACCGCGATTTTAGCTCTATTAATAATTATTCTGAATAAGCTTGACAGAAATTAAGTATAGGCTTCATTGCTAGTGATTTCCCTCCAAGTCTTCTTCAAACTCTATAAATCTAAAGAAGACTTTCAATCGACTACTAAAGTTAAACCGTTACCCGTTACCCGTTACCTATGCGAAGCGATATCCGTGATTAGCGTTACCTACTCTAAAACGATCGCTATTTGCGGTTTGTAACATCAGTTAGTTAGAACCATTAGCACTATTACCAACAAAAGCTAAAGTTAAGCTGTCATGAACTAAGAAGTGGTGTAGGTGATAAGCTCTTTCTTCAGTTTTAAGCAAAATCTGCTCGTATAGATAGCGAGTAGCGCGATCGCCAAGACTTTCTGCTTGTGATGCTTGTTGACGTAGTAGCATAATAATTTCTTGCTCGGCTTTCAAATCGTGTTCTACCATTTCGCGCTCACCAAAAACACCATCTTCTTCTTGCTCGAAACAGCATAGTTCAGCTAGCTTACTAAAGCTGGCTGCTGGAATACCACCTAAGCCATTTTGTCTTTCGCCGATTTCGTGAACGTGCTGCTGAACTTCTTCATAGCTTTCTGCAAAAAACTCATGTAGCGAATAGTATTCTGAACCTTCAACTACAAAATGATGTTTTTGATATTGCAAATATAAACCTTGGAAACTTGACAAGACAGCGTTGAAACCTTCACATACTGGTGTAGTGACGCTTTTATCTAATAATACTGGATTATCTTCGACATGACCAAACGGACGTAATAAACCTGTTCTTGTAGGCATAATTCTTTTTCATTTAATCAATTTTATTGACTATATCAATCTAACACGAAAAAATTAAAAAGTTTCGTCTAAAACCCTTAGTATATTTGATTTAACTAATATAAGTGTCATCTTCAGAAATACAAAAAACAGGCTTGTTGCTAACATTTATTGTTAATCTTATTAAATAACTTTATCAATAAACGAGTTTGGTGCTGTATTTAAGTAGTTGAAAGTTTGAATCGTTACAAGTTTTATTGGCAGTGATGTTAAAAACTGTACAGCTACAAGAAGTAAATTACCTATAGCCAAAGCAGTTTTTAAACTATTTTATTTGCTCTAATTTCATCTATTTTTCTGTTTTAGTAGTATGCGTACAGTATTTTATCAGACAATTAAGTAATCGCCGAGTTCCAAAAAATTACTGGCAATAATTATAAATAATTTTTCTAACTTTTAGCCGAGTATTTTATTATTCTCGTCCAGGGGATATGTTTGCGCGCTATGACAAGCAGGAATATATTGTTGATTCGTCTCAGTTAATTTGTTTAGTCAAGACTATCTTATTAGAACCACCAGAATTAGATCGATTCGATAACAACAGACAAAATAATACTACAGATATTCGGGAAATTTTGGTCTGTACTCATACTCAATGGGATACAGCCAGCGATCGTTATGGTACACCTTTATATGAAAAACTGCGTAAACACTATGCTGCGGAATCTGAAGGAAAGTTAAGAATCTGGCAAACCAGTCATTTTGGGGGACATAAATTTGCTCCTATTTTAATTGATTTTCCTGCGGGTAGATTTTGGGGACATTTAAAGCCAGAGGTTTTAGATATATTAATTCACGAACAGGGTGATTTAAGCCAGCTAAGACCATACTATCGCGGTTGGTCGGAGATGGAACAGTTCGTCCAAATTGCCGAACGAGAAATTTAGCTAAAAGAAGGCTGGAAATGGCACAATTATCCCAAATCTGGACGTATTCTAACACGCGATCGCGGGTCACTTAAAAAAATTTTACTCAGACTAGTTTTAAAATCACTTCCTTTTAAAAAAGCCCAGTTTCTAATCCAAAAACTCAATCGCGATGCTGATTGGGTAGAAGTGGAAATAGCATACTTAGTCCTAACCATTTCATGTTTAACAAAGTGGGGAGCTACTTAGTACTTTTGTTCACCTTGACAGGGCTGGTACTAAAGACTAAATACTACGAACAAGTTGCCTAGTTAGGGCAAGGCTTTTAATCCAGAACGACGGTAAAATAATCTTGAAATACTTTGTAAGCAAATTATAGTAAAGTGATAAAATTATAATAATTTACATAATAAAATTTTAAAATTATACTATCATGATATTTACTATTCCTAACGTATTAACTCCAGACGAATTAAAACAAATTAATTCAAGTTTAGCAGGTGGAGAATTTGTAGACGGTAAGCTGACAGCAGGTTGGAATGCCAAGCAAGTAAAAAACAACCAGCAGCTAAATAAAAAGACATCTCTAGGAAAACAGCTAACCCAACAGGTAAAATCAGCTTTTAATCGCAACCAACTATTTCAAACAGCTATTCGTCCTAAATCAATTCATTCTGTTCTATTTAGTCGTTACGACAAAGGAATGTCTTATGGTCGCCATGTAGATAACGCTATTATGCGTAACAATGGTATGTGGCGTAGTGATATGTCTTTCACTCTCTTTTTAAACTCCCCAAGCGAATACAAAGGTGGAGAACTATTAGTTGAGGGAACAGACGCAGAAGTAGGCTATAAATTGGGGGCTGGTTCGGCTATTGTTTACCCTTCTACTACCTTGCACCGAGTAAATGAGGTAACGGAAGGTTCTCGGCTAGTTTGTGTTGGTTGGTTACAGAGTTTGATTCGGGATGCGGGCGATCGCGAAATTTTATTCGATCTGGAAACAGCTAGAAGGGTAATGTTCGCCAAGGATGGTAAAACTCCAGAGTTCGATTTGGTTTCTAAAAGTGTTGCCAATCTTCTACGAAAATGGGTTGATGTCTAATAGACCTCTTGCATTTCGATAAATCTCGGTAGGGTAAAGAGTAAAGCCTTTAATTCTAATTTCTAATTTATTTTTGCAAAAGACCTAATGTTATTTTAATTTTAATACTCGAACTAGAACGACTGCAACCTTCTCGAAAACAGGGAATCAAGTTTCAAGTTCAGACTCGTAAAAAGTCGAATTAAGGTCTAAAAAGTCACTTTAAGCTTTAAATAGAAGATAGAGAAAAGTGCAAAATATGCACGAAGATTAGCTTATTGCTAATAATACTTAACAAAGAAACTAGTAGTGGTTTTATGTACGACAGCATTTTTTATCATTCAGGATCATTTTCTTTATAGCTTTCTACTTTTTGAAAAGCCTAACATTAGAGTTTTCGCTTTTTATTTTATTTTTTCTATCTCTGGATAGATACTTAAGGAGTTTTGGCGATCGGCGTAAGTTAATTATAAATATTATCAATAAAACCTATATTTTATTGCTTGTAATGCATTGGAAGGATTAAAAGTATTCGTTGATAGCGACGTAGAGCAAATTGTTAATCGCTTGGATTTACCTGGGTTTGCTTTTAATCCAACCACAAAGAATATCGACTCTAATTCTTTCCATTAGCAACAGACACCAGAATAACCCCTGAAAATCCCTCTTTTTCTAGCAGCGATTCGATCTATTTTAATATTGGCAATGGGTTCGATTTAACTATCACCGAACGTCAAGCAACCACACGATAGAAGTTGAAGGTAGCGATCGCCTTATCTTTGCTGGCGACATAAATGATTTAGTCGATGCTTCAAGAAGTGATGGCAATAACCGCATTTATGCAGGGAACGGTGATGATACTCTAATTTTCGGAAAATCTGACCGTATTCTTGCAGGAGCAGGCGACGACTTCATCTAATGACAAAAATTTTACAAGTGATGCAGGTGCAGACTCAATTTGGATTGCTAGGGCAGAACTTCCCGATAAAGCTAAGATCATTACCGACTTTACAGGGAGCGAAGATGTAATCGAGATTGCTGGTTTGGCTATTGGTTTCAGTGATGTAACTATTACTCAAGTAGAAAGCGATGCGTTAATTACTGCTAATGATTCGGATTTAGCAATTTTACAGGGCGTAGCAGCCGACAGCTTAAGCTTTAAGCAGGCAAGGCCGAGTTAAAGATAAGCTTGAGCTATTTCTGACCGCGGAATGCGGCGGGGCATATAAACTGCGCACGGCGGCTTTTTTGTAAGAGTACTCTTACAAAAAACGCGCCTTGGGAAACCCACGCAGACAGCCCCTTGTCAACGCAGCGCGAAAGTGCGGTCTTGGGGGTTTCCCCCATGAGCAGCTTTCGTAAGAAGGCACCGTCAAACGCTCTCTGCGTTTCGCCGTTGCCTTCGGAACGTCGGCAGACGAAGCGTCCGCACGGCGGTGTAACGTTGACTCTGCTGCCCATAAAAATGCAACGCCTATGCGACTAAATCGATCGCATAGTAAGCAATACCCTCGTAATTGTAGTTAGGTAAATTGGCTTCAACATTTTCTCTTTCTGCTTCATTAGGAGTGTAGAAATGAACTCCAAGAGTAGGATTATAAAAGCGGTGAATAGGAATTGTTTCCTCTCCTAGATCGGTGTTGTAAACAGCAAATTGTTCTCCTTCAAAGTTAAAGTTATCGAGAGTTTCAATAATATTGTCTCTCTCAACTTCAGAAGCGGTATAGAGATGCGCTCCTGTACTAGGATTGAAAAAGCGATATACGTTAGATATATTATCCGATTCTTCACCAGTTAGAGGATCTAAAGCTTTATAAGAAGGACCTTCAAAGCTGTAGTTGCTTAAGTTTTCTTGAATAGAATTACTCTCTGCTTCAGAAGAAGTATAAAGATGCGAACCCACATTCGGATCGAAAAAGCGGAATACCGTAACTTCTCCATCTTCTGCTGCTGATTCTAGTTGAGAAGGTTCATCAGCTAAAGTAAAATTAATTGTACTAGCGTCTGAATTAATATTATAATCATCGCTTTCTAGTAATGAATAGGTATAGGTTTCAACGCCTATATCATCGTTGCGAGTAGCTTCTGGATCGTCAGCAGAGCGATCGGCATCATCAAGAATAGGTAAAGTAATAGTAGCAGTCTGTTCTTCTACTCTAAAGCTAACGCCACTGAGATCTTCAAAGGCTTGAACTAATGTACCACCCGTATATACAGGCTGGGGGTCGGGAGGTAAACCATCGAATTCACCTAGAGAAAAAGCTTCACCACTGCCAATATCGACGACTAGACCATCAGCAGGAGGTGGACTATCTAAACTAATAGTAATAGTAGTTTCTGACCCTTCTGACTCAATTAAAGTGGTATTGTCAGCGGATATTGATACGGTAATATCTTCTGATTCGGGTTCGGGTTCGGGTTCAGTAGTTACATCTTCTGGGGTATCGACAAAGCTTACTGTTCCTGAATTCTGTTCTGGATCGATCTCATAGCCGTTACCAGGCTGGAGAGAATATGTCACTTCAAAATCGTCTGGAGTCAAAGGATTATCATCATTGACGATCGCATCTCCACTATCATCATCAGGAAAAATTGGTGCGCTTAATGTTGCATTTTGTTCGGTGATATTAATACTAAACCCTGAAAAATCCAAATCGCCTTCGAGATTGTCACCACCCTGTACGTCCAGGGCAAATAAATCTAATTGATTTAAAGATTCGGGAATATCACCATCAACAGTAACTACCACTCCGCCTGCTGGTGGGGGTTCGTTAAGTTCAAAATTTAAAGTTAATAGAGTCCCTTCAGTTTCAATCAGGGTATCAGGAGAAGCCGAGAAACTGACAACGGGTTCAAAAGTACCTTGATAGGCGGTAATAGTTTCTGAGGTGAATGCCAGTTGTTGCTCTACTTGACCTATGCAATAATCAAACTGCCAATTGTTTCCTAGTTCGCAATTGCCAACTACCTCTGTAGATGCTGCAATCTTTGTACCTACAAGTTCGTGTAGCGTTTGTAGAAAATCTTCTCCTTGTATTCCTTTGGCTACCTGACAACCATAAATATATATAGATGCGTTGCTGAGATAGCTAGACCAAGATTCAAATATTTCTCGATCCTGGTTTAGGGTTTCAATATCTAAATTACCCGAACCCAATTTCAAACCGCCAGGTGTTCCATGAGATACTAAATGGAGATTTGCAACATTTTTGTATTTCTTAATTAATCTATCTATCTGCTGAATGCTGTCTTGTCCGCGATCTAGTAGTATTATTTTACTACCAGAATTTACCCCCGTAACTAATACATCCCAATTGTCTACGCTTGGGTCGATAACTACCAAAGTATAGCGATCGCCTTTATTGATTGGCTTCTGCTTTACTGTATTAACACTAGCTTCTTGAATACAAATTGTCATAACTTTAAATAATATTATTTTCTAATTAAAATTTACGGTCGTTTTCAATTGAATAAATTAAATTTCTGATTAATTAGTTTGTCGCCATCAACTATCAACTATCAACCATCAACTATCAACTATCAACTATCAACTATCAACTAAGTAATAAATCTCGCTCGACTAAATAAGAGATATAGGTATCTATTAACTCTCGATCGATAGCGGGACAGGCAGAAGAAGACTTTGCTAAACCTTCGGATACGTTTTTACAATCGAATTTTCGGTTGAAAGATTTATTTTGAGCCTCCCCTGAATTATTTGCAGAAAACAAAGATACCAAAGGATATAATATATGGTCTTGGGAATTATTAGCAATATTTATTAATTGTTCGTACCATTTTTGATAGTCAAGGCGATCGATTTGATATCCCGCAGCGTTAAGGCGATCGAATAATAGGTTGGAGGATGCTGGTTTGTCGTGAATTAAATGATCGATACATAGTTCGCTTTTATCTAAAGATAGTTTTATGACAAGATTATTTAAATAGTTAACAAAAATTTTATTTTCAATATCTTCTAGTTCATTTGAGCTATTATGAATTTGCAACTTTAAATTATGTTTATTCGACAAAATTTCAGCTTTTTGGCTCGAACGCGACACAGTAATTTCTTTTTTACCATGTAATATTTCACTAACAATATTATGCTGGCGACAAAATTCTACTAACTTAGCCGACTCGATAATTGGTTTAGAATCTGGGGTATATTGAATAGATGTAATATAGGTAAGCCAAGGTTCTCGTCCCATAGCGTATACATAAACCTGCTGGGGATTAAACTGTTTTACTAGAGCGATCGCTTTTTCACTATCCGAACCATCTAACCGCCTCGTTTCGGCAACTTTTCGCGGAATAGGTGAGCCGAGTAAAGCACCATAAGCCCAGGTAAAGGGTGCGCTGTCGCACTCCATCCCGATCGACATAAGATCTATATTTCAAAACAACAAAAGTCTACTTAAATCGATTAATCAGCAACCTTACCAAGTTTTGTGCTTCGAGAGTTAAGATTATTGGCGCACAATGGAATCTAAGAAACGTATCTCAAATACTAAGACTTCGATGTGCTTATCTAAATCAATCCATCAGCCTAAGTATTCGTGCTTAGTGCAAAAATGGGATGCTCCCAAATTGGTCGAGCATCAAAAACTTTTCCCTCGATGGCGCAATCGAAAGTCAACTCCATTAGTGCCTTTTAACCTCGTTCGACCGTTAATAATTGATTATGCTCGATCCAGTCAACTATTTTACTTTTACGGCGTTTACCAGATTGAATCGAAACTTTAATGTCGGTTATTTTTTTTATTCCTAATGGATGTTCGATATACCTCTTATTTTGAGCTAATTCCTGATTGAGAATGAATATTGCAATATTTTAAACGATCTCGAAGCATAAAAATAACAGGCTCAGAAGTATTTTTCTGATGTAGATACTGCCCGAGGTATCTCGAATGTGTAGGTAAATATTACTACTCTAATCGACTTGGGAATTGCAATCGCAGCAGGGGCAATCGCTGGTTTTGCCAAAGTTGAGCCGAAAATTGCTTCTAGTTTAGCTGGTACGGCGATCGCTGTAGCTCTCATGCCACCACTTTGTGTTATTGGCTTAGGTTTATCTCAAACAGACTGGAATCTTAGTATAGGTGCAACACTGTTGTACGTGACCAATCTACTAGGCATTACCCTCTCGTGTATGGTCATCTTTTTAATTACAGAATATGCCTCACTCCATCTTGGTCGCAAGGCTTTGATACGGACAGCAATTTTTACCAGTATATTAATTATTCCTTTAGGTATTAGCTTTGTTCGATTAGCCCAACAACAAAGACTCGAACTTCTGATTCGAGATACATTAGCAAGCTCTGATGTCTTCGAGCGTATAGAAATAGTTAACAGTGAGATCGACTGGCTAACAGACCCTCCCCAAGCCCGCTTTGATATTTTCTTGACGGGTACTTTAACCCCGAAGCAAGTAGGGCTTTTAGAAAATTTCGTTGCTAAACAATCGGGTCAGCGTGTCAGCTTGATTCTTAACCTTGGTCAAACCGAAGAAATTAGGAATTCTGTTACATCCGACGATTGATAAGTAATCATGAACTATGAAAATAACCCGATCTTACTTTTTGCTTTTTTAAAAGCACGGCTCTGGTATACCCAGGGCGAACGCACACACTTTTTTAGATATTAAAATCAAGATACAATACCTCTCTATATTTCGTGGACAACCTCTAAGAAGATCGCACCTAGTCGATTTATAGAGTTTCAATCCTCAGAATAGTTATATACTTAACGTCAGTAACTTGGATCTTGCAATGCCTACAATAAACTGGTTGTCTATTTACGGCATAGTATCTTTAGTAGTTCATCTGTTGGGGATTGCTAATGCTGCTCATGCAGTGATGAATGTCCGCTCTTCTCGCGGTGCGATCGCCTGGGCAATTTCTTTAATTACCTTTCCCTGGCTGGCTATTCCCCTGTACTGGATTTTTGGTAGGAGTAAATTTCAAGGCTATAGCGAAGCTATACGCCAAGTTTACCAACAACATGAGGATGCAATACATCGGGCATACGACGAAATATTAGAATTTAAAGTCGAATTGCCCGATCGCTTGGCTACCATAGAGAAGTTGGTTAGTAGCATTAGCGACCTGACTTTTACCAATAATAATGCGATTGAACTTTTGATTGACGGCGAGCAAACTTTCAGTCAAATGTTAGAGGCGATCGCCATCGCCGAAGACTATATTCTGCTGCAATCTTACATTATTCACGACGATGAAATTGGTAATAGATTCAAAGATGCTTTAATTGCTAAGGCGAAAGAAGGCGTAAGAATTTACGTACTATACGATGCTATAGGATCGCACGATCTCAATCGTTCTTATATTGAATCTCTTCGTCAAAACGGGATAGCAGTTAATCGCTTTCGTAGCGCAAAGGGTAAAGGCAACCGCTTTCAACTAAACTTCCGCAATCATCGTAAGATCCTCGTAGTTGATGGGCATACGGGCTTTATCGGCGGTCTAAATATAGGCGACGAATATCTAGGAAAAGATCCTAATTTTGGTCATTGGCGAGATACTCACCTTAAAACCAAAGGTACTATCGTCAAGTCTTTGCAGGGGACATTTCTCAAAGATTGGTATTGGGTGACTAGAGAATATCTTGAAGTGTCTTGGTCGATAACAGAAGTTGACCATGACAACCAAACTGCATTTGTGCTGGCGACTGGTCCAGCCGATCGCCTGGAAACCTGCACGATGTTCTTTCTCAATTTAATCGATCAAAGTAAAGATAGATTATGGATCGCCAGTCCTTATTTTGTTCCCGACGATGCTACTCTCAGTGCTTTAAAGCTTGCTGCTTTGCGGGGTGTCGATGTGCGAATTATTTTACCCGATAGCCCCGACCATTTACTCGTTTATCTCTGTTCTTTTTCTTATTACGTGGAACTACAAAAAGTAGGGATTAAAGTATATCGTTACTGTTCGGGATTTATGCATCAGAAGATTATCTTGTGCGATCGCACTATTGCAGGTGTCGGTACGACTAATCTGGATAATCGCTCTTTCTACTTAAACTTTGAAGCAATGACTTTCGCGATTAAATCTGACAGTAGAAGTAATACCACTTCCCCCGATCTAGTTGAAAGTGTCGAGCAAATGCTGGAGGATGACTTTAAAGCTTCGCGTCTGGTTAATCTTGAAAAATATCAGCAAAGACCTTTTTGGTTTAAGCTATCGGCAGAGGCATCTCGTTTAGCAGCACCAATACTTTAGTTGAAATCGTCATCTAAGAATAGAGCTACAGTTGCGATTGCCAGTATCGCTCGTAATGCAGGTTTAGCCCTTTTTATTACGATCCTTCTATTTCTTTTTACAGCGATCGCCTGATTCTTGGATCGCCAAAAGTGTGCAAGACCCTTATTGTGGATTTGATTCCTTTATAGTGTCAGATAATGTGGTCTCAAAAATGTCGTTATTGCGGGTCGGAGCATTTATTATTTCGGGTCGCTACAGGTACTCAGGCATTAAGAGCAGGTGCAGATCTACGTCAAGTGCAGGATTTACTCGCTCAGGCTGACCCCAAAACTACTTCAATTTATGCCCATGTAGGCGATCGCTGTCTAACTTATCAGTAATTTCTTGTACTATTCGGATATGACCACTGCTTTAGCAAACGTTTTAATCTACTATATAGATATATACAAAACGTATATTTCGCTACAAAACGGAGGTAAAGATGTCTATCATCAACAACGCAACTCGCAACAATCGTAACTGGACTACTAAAAGATTTGTCAATCTAAGTCAAAACTTAGGTCAAGCCTATTGTCCTGGATTAAATAACGCTAAATCCAGTAAAAATGCAGATTCTTGGACTACAGAGAAATTCATCAACATGAGTAGACATTCAAGTTCTGCTTATGGCATAGACTTCTAAAACTGGTTCATAATTAGTACAAAGAAAGAGATAGGTATCAATCCACCAAGTTTCTTATATCCGCCTTTATCTTAAGTTGACATGGCTGAACAGCGACGCTCGTTATTCGCCCCTCTCACTCACTCTGAATTGCTTTGACTGCTGCTTGAGCGGCGGCATTTACAGCTACGACTAATGGTACATCGAATTGTGATTGCAATCTAAGCGCAGAAGCTGAAAGCGGACCACCCCCCATAATTACAGCTTGTGCAGAATCTTTTTCAACGGATTCTTCAACTGCTCTAGCTAGAGCAGCATCAAGTTTTTTAGGTGAGTTTACCAATTCATTGGGATCGCCAGGAGTTACTCTTACGCCACGATACAGATCCTCGTAACCTAAAGATTGAGCTTTTTGTCTAAACGAGTCAATTAACTTCTCATCGGGGGTAACGGTAACAATGCCAAACTTTCGATTACCACGAGCAGCTTCATGAAATACTTCTTCCCCAATCCCGAATACTGGGATATCGACTTGTTCGCGTAGCTCTTCAAGCCCAGGGTCGCTGAAAGCCGATACGATGATAGCCACAGTTTCGTCATCTTTAGCTGCTTCGATGCCTATTGCGACAACGCCTGGTGTAGCATCGACCATATCTTGAGGAGTAGTTAAAAGAGCTGGGGCATTGCTATTACTTATTCCCACCACTCTCGCTACGCCTTTGGTTTCAAGCCTAGCAAGATCGGTCATCGATTTAGTAGCTTCAGTGTTTGAATTGGGATTAATCAGAACGATTTTTTTGCCCGTGTTGGAATTGCTCGATGTTGTCATTTTGTTAATTTGAGCCGAAGCACCTTTGCAGCTTTTTAGCACCCAACTGGCTCCAGCGAATAACCCTGCCCCAAGAATTGTACGGCGGGTCAGTTTCTTTATTCTTGAGTCATGCATTAATCATTTGCCTCTAAATTCTGAATATAGCCTTTGAGTAACTCGACACTGCTTTTATGTCGGCTCTGACATTTTCCTGCTTCAAGCCTCTTTCAAGCTGATTAAGTTTGATAATTTCGATCGCTAAACAAATTAACGATGCTTTATTTAGCGATCGCATTTGTTTCAGGTTCTAAAGAGGCTGATTCTTCAGCCATGCGATCTTCTGCGGACTTTTTCTTAGTAAATCTTCACCACTAAAACTCGAATCTAAAACTAGACGCACCCTCTCAGAAAAAAAGATTTGGTCGTCAACTGAGTCATTGCTATTAGCTTTTTCATCTCCAAATGCGCCAGCTACAGCAAATAAGGCTTGTCCAGTAAGTTTAGTAGTAGTAGAAAATTGTTGGTCTTCTAATAAAGCAGTTCTTGCTTCTATATTATCTATTCGTCCTTTAATAGTTGCTAATTCTGATTCAAAGTCTTGAGTTAATCTATTTAAAGTATTAAAATCTTCTTGACTTACTGTTCCGCTTTGAGCAATCAAACGCTCGATCTGGTTCAAACAAGAATTTAAACCAGCAGCAAATTCATAACGGCTTAAAACTCGATCGCCCCTAAAAGTTCGATCGCTATAGCCAGCTATGCAACCATAACGTTCGACCAAACTCCTCAGTGCTTTATAAGCCCAATCAGTTGGAGCAACATCTTTCAATTCAGATACCTTGGTCAGTTGAGTTAAAGATTCACCATAGTCTAATAAATCTTCAGAAATTTCTTGAGCGTAAATAACATTACTAAACATCAGTGAAAAACCAAAGACAGCACAGCTTTGCCTCAAACAAAATTTAAGTAAATTCACGTTACTTCTTACACCCTAAATTCGTTTTTTCAGTTGATGACAATACAGCTATTAGTGCATACTGTATATGACGTTAAAATAGAAAACTGTGTTTTTAACTACAGGCTGTTCTTCGATCGCAGAATTACACGATCGGCGAACAGGGTTAGTCAAAAACTTACTTGAAACCATAACCAAAAATGTTAGCAATTCCTGCGATCGCAGCTATTTTAGCTTTGATAATATTCTCCGAACAACTAAGTTTATTTAACTGGTCAGCCTTTGCCGTAGTTCTAAGCGGTATTTACTCGGCAATCTCAGCTAATAATAACCCTAACCAAAAGCCCTACTTAAAAGAGGATAAGCGATCGCCTCTTCAAATTTCTAAATTTGAACTATGAAAATTAAAATTATTAATCCCAATACTACTGTCAGTATGACCGAAAAAATTGGCGCGATCGCCCGTTCGGTTGCTAATCCTGGGACGGAAATTATTGCCTGTAACCCGAATATGGGACCTGTTTCTATTGAAGGACACTATGATGAAGCTCTCAGCGTGGTGGGCATTCTCGATGAAATTCGTAAAGGGGAAACAGAAGATATCGATGGTTATATCATTGCTTGTTTTGGCGATCCTGGCTTGCTGGCAGCACGGGAGTTGGCAACAGCACCTGTAATTGGTATTGCCGAAGCAGCGATGCACGCAGCTAGTTTTATTGCTACTGGCTTTTCGATTGTGACTACTTTAAGCAGAACCAAAATTATTGCTCGTCATTTAGTTAGTAACTATGGCATGACGCATCTATGTCGCCAAATTCGAGCGATCGATCTACCCGTTCTAAGTTTAGAAGCAGATTCTGAAATTAAAAGTATTATTTTAGAAGAGTGTGGCAGAGCTTTAGCCGAAGATGATTGTGGAGCGATTATTTTAGGTTGTGGTGGAATGGCAGATTTGGCTACTCTAATTTCCGCTCGATTAGGAATTCCTGTAATTGATGGGGTGAGTGCTGCGGTAAAATTTATCGAAGCTTTAGCAGGACTGCAACTATCTACCAGCAAAACAGGGGATCTAGCCTATCCCATTGCCAAACCCCACACAGGAATACTTTCTGATTTTACGCCTGAGCGATCGAGCGACTGAATCAAGGACGAAGGCGATCGCTTTTTACATAATTACAAATTCGCATTTTCTGGCTCAGTTAAATCTGCGGTTGGGAGCGTAGCTTTCTCTTGTGGTAAAACAAGATTAAGGAACAACGCCATTAATGCTCCAGTAGCAATCCCTGAAGACAAGACGCTTTGGGCTGCATCGGGTAAGTTTTGGGCAATCTCAGGGTAATATGCCACTCCCACACCAGCACAAAGAGAAAGCATCACGATCATCGAAGAACGGCGATCGAAATCCACAGTAAGCAAAATATTAATTCCTGCCATAGCTACCGCGCCAAACATCAGGATTGTTGCTCCACCAAGTACAGATGTAGGCAAAGTATTAAGAACGCCACCAACGATGGGAAATAAGCCCAGTAAGGCTAAAATTACCGCTACATAATAACCAATAAAACGACTACCAACTCCTGTAAGCTGAATCAAGCCATTATTTTGACTCATTGTCGTATTCGGAAAGGTACTGAAGACTGCTGCGATTGACGAATTTACTCCATCTCCTAAAATTCCATTTTTTAATCTTTTGGTAAAAACTGGTCCTTCAATCGGTTCTTTTGTCACCATTGAAGTTGCGGTAATATCACCAATCGATTCCAGCATTGAAGCAACATAAATTACTGCCATCGGAATCAAACCGCCATAGTCAATGCCTAACCCAAACCGAAATGGAATTGGAACGTTGATTATAGGCAGATCTCCCAATCCACCAAAGCTTACCCGACCCAGGAATAACGCCACGATGTAACCAACTAGTAGTCCGATGACAATCGATCCCATACGGAGGTACTGATTTCGACTCATGCTACAAAATACAATAATCGTTAAAACCAGAAGAGATAGTCCCAAATCTGGCAAGTTGCCAAACGTACCATTTTCTAAAGCCTCTGGTCCTCCTCCCATGCTGGTAATACCCACCTTAATCAGATTTAAACCAACCAGCAGCACCACCGTACCTGTAACTAGAGGTGTGAAAATCTTGCGAGCCACACCCAGAAATCGACTGAGAATAATTTCTACAGCAGCACCAAAAAGGCATACTCCAAGAGCAGTACCCAGTGCTGTCTCGATTGATTCTCCTCGATCTAGAGAGGCTGTTCCCACCGCGATAATTGGACCGATAAAGGAAAAGCTAGTTCCCTGAATACTGAGTAGTCCCGAACCAAGAGGACCAATGGTTTTACCTTGAAGAAAAGTTGACCATCCCGAAATTAGCAACGACATCCCGACAATATAGCTGGTGTAGGTTGCGTTAACCCCCAAAGCTTGGCAAACAAACAAAGGAGGAGTAACGATGGGGACAAATACCGCAAAGACGTGCTGTAAAGCGACAAAAAGAGACTCCCAAAATGGTGGGCGATCGTTTAAACCATATACTAGGTCAAAACTAGATTCGGGAACAGCTTTTTCTTTTTTTTGCTCTGCTTCTAATGATTGAGCCATTTTATACTCCGTTTATTCATTCGACGATCGCAAACGAGACTAGATTATGTCTCTGACAATAGAGTTTAAATCATTTAATTTTCAGTGCAGTTTGATACGAAATCGAGCGAATTAAATTTAAATCGTTTTATAGTTATTTAAGCAATGCAATCTTTTATTAAAACTAATCTGTACAACTGTTCGGGATGTTCCAATACTTCTCGGTTAAGCCAAAAATATTTTAAAGTAAGGTTACTCACTAGCAAAATTAGGTATTAGGCATTGCAGCTCAAAGAATTTGCTTTGATTAACCCCAAGTTAGAAGCTTCATTAGTATTTCAGGCGATAGAAACAGTCATTCAACCAGAAATGATTGAAGCAGCTTTGAACAAGAGCAATAGCCTGGAGTCGCGGAGAAGAAAGCTGACATCAAGTTTAGTAGTGTACTTAGTTATTGCCATGAGTTATTAGTCATCTGATTCAATGACGACAGTTTTGAAGAACTTAGTCAACGGATTAAATAAACGGCGTTGGTGAATGCGTAATGCTTCAAACAAAATAGGGGCAATCTCAAGTCTTTTTCAATAAATTATGATGCTTATGTCAGTAACCTAATTGAACTCTGCGTACTCCATGTAAATTCTCTCTTTTGTTTGTGTTTGAACAACAAAACCTTCGCGCTTATATAAGTTAGTTGCTGGATTGACTGCTAAGACTCTAAGCCGCAGGGGTATTTGTCGTGTTTTAGCTTCATTAATTAGCTGTTTGATTAAAAATGAACCAATTCCACGACGCTGAAAATGAGGAAGTATATAAAATTTCGTTAATTGTATGTGGTTTGGGAATCTTTCGACTGCCAAACATCCAATATCTTGACTATTAAGCTGAATAATCTGATGGGTTAACAAATTAATTGAATTGTAAGTTCTTGTCCACTGTTCCTCATCAATCCAACTTCCCCAGGTCTGCTCGACATAGGTTTGCATTGTGATTTTTGTTACTTCATAAATAAACTTAAAGTCAGCTTCTGATATGGGACGAAGAGCAATTTGCATCTATGATTACCAACCTCATTACAAAAAATATTAGGCGTTAGCAAATGACCGATTTTTCAAACATAAGTAGGTATAGTTTTGAAGCGTAAATAAAATAACAATAAACGAATAGAATATACGAGCATATCTAAAGATTTAGAATAACAGAGGGTTTTACGATGTAATCTAGCAATCGACGTATGTCGATTCGACATTGCTTCAGCCTCTGGAGAGGCTCGCCAGCTTCGCTGTCGGGCGGCTCCAGCCGTCGGCGGTGCGCGTGGAGCGCACAGTGGCGAAGACGGGTGTTCTCTCCTTCCACTCTGGTCATATATGTCTTGCTTACCAAATGGTCTTCAGGCTCAATATACATTGGATAAACTTTCCAACCATCGGTTACATACCAGAAACTGTTCCAACACTTGATAATTTGCCAAAGTTGTTCAAAAGTTCGGTCAGAGCGATCGCCAACTGCCCACAATAAAATACCCTGATTCTAATAATTAACTACTGTCCAAATCCAGAATTTATTCTTTTTACATCCGACAAAGGTTTGTAGTTCGTCTATCTCTGTAATCTCTGGGATTTCATCGTCTTGGGGGTTATCGGGTAACTTTTCTCCTTTTTCTTTCACCCAGTTAATGATCGTCGCGTGGTCGATTTCTGTCACTCTGGCGATCGCTCTGAATCCCATACCATTAAGATACATTTTTAAACAAAGCTGTTTAACTTCGTGTGAATATGCTTTTGGCTTGGGATTCTCGACATACTGGCAACCACAATCTTTACATCTGTAAAATTGTTTTCCGCGACGGAAACCATTTTTCTTGTTTTGAGAAGATTTACACTGAGGACAATACATTGCTCAACGGTAACTTTTCTGTCTTAATTTTAATACTTTTAACATTACGCATTCACCAACGCCAAATAAACAATGGACAAATGGAAACTTAGTGTTTGAAGTTGCAAGAGACAGTGTT
Organism: Waterburya sp.; assembly: GCA_965214815.1. Taxonomy (GTDB): domain Bacteria; phylum Cyanobacteriota; class Cyanobacteriia; order Cyanobacteriales; family Xenococcaceae; genus Waterburya. Next base: position 2,060,124 of record CBDCCL010000002.1, on the reverse strand, counting down.
AGCAAATAATATTTTCTAATGAAACTTAATCCCATCGCTCGATTCAAACCAGTATCAGAAACCATCATTGATAATGTTTACTCAGGCTCGTTAAGCTTCAGGAAAAATTTCATCAAGGTTTTGAGTTGGAATATTGCTAAAAATAATTACAATCCAAGCTGGAGTAAAGACTTTTTAGCTATTGTCGAGCAGTATCAACCAGATAAAATCTTTTTACAGGAAGTTCGTTTGCGTGCCGACGAAAGAGAAATTGCCGAATTAGCGCAAATAGGTTGGGCTTTTGCTCCTAACTTTATCGATACCTCAAACAATACCTATTCAGGAATTTTGATTGCTAGTAAAGGCGATCGCACGAAGATCCAAGCTACGATTACCAAACATTACGAACCTGTTATTAATACGCCAAAAGTTTCTTTATTTACTGAATATTTTTTAGCTAACAGTTCCAGAATAATAGCCGTCAATACCCATTTAATTAATTTTGTCAGCTTGCCCAAATTTAAAGCTCAATTAGAGGAAATTGAATCAATACTTAGCATCTATCAAGGGGCAATCATCTTGGCAGGAGATTTTAACACTTGGAACAAATCTCGCTGGCTGCTACTACGGCAAATGACTAATAGAGTAAATTTAACCCCTGTCTCCTTTACAGCTAAAGATACTAAGAAAATCAAAAGCTTTCTCCTATCCCCACCGCTAGACTACATCTTTTATCGTGGGTTGGCACAAAAGCCTGATACTGCAAAAGTTATAGATAATATCTCATCTTCAGATCATAATCCGCTCTTTGTAGAATTTTGTATTTGAAAAAATAGTAGAAGTTAATAAGTTTACCTACCTGCGCGATCGTTCTTTCTACTAATTTTTTTCAGGTTTTGTCCTCATCTCCCGAACCTAGCAAAGAAGCCACCAGTTGAGTTTGTGGGAATGGTTCTAAGACCAGTTTTTTCACCATTACTGTTAGAGGTAAAGCCATAAAAGCTCCAATCAGACCTAAGATCCAAGTTCAGATAATAACCGCTAAAAAAGTTACCAACACGGATAAGTCCAACCCTTTTGCCAGAAAGCGAGGGGCAATTATAACATCAAAGAAGTTGTTAATCAAAGCGTAGAGAACACCTAGAATTACTGCTTGCCATAACCCCTGATTGAGAAGGGTCAACAGCCTGGGGAGACCCCAGGCTTACCTCCTCAGAAAACGCGGATTTTATCTGATGCCCTGTGGGTACATCCGCTCAACTCGCTACGCGAGTTCGCCAACGCAAAGCCTTGTCGGTGCGCTCCATGCGCACGCTCCGCTTTGATGGTTTCCGTGACTTGAGCGACACAGAGGCGTAGCCCCCGAAGGGGGCAGATCGTCGTCTTCGACGACTAGAGGCATTCGCCTCGCCCTCAAAGTCTTGGCAGAGCTTCGCTCAGATCGTCGTAAGACGACTGGGGCGCATACGCGCCCGCGCAAGACGATGGCGCAACGCGCTGTGCAAGAAGCTAAAACCTTTTCGATAAAAAATTAATTTAGTTAATCGTTTAAACAAAGCAAACTTTGCTCTAACTATTAGATCGAGCTAAAAAAGTTTTAATGATATTTAAACGGGGATTGTATCAAATGCAAATAACTATTAATAATTCTTCAGTACAAATACTGATTTTCCAATCGATCTATAAATGAAATGTGTTTTAAAAATGTGTCGAAAATTTGCTACAACTAATATATAAATGCCAGCATAAAAGTATGAGTAGTCCAACGAAACAAACAATAGAAATTACCAACTTTAATTATCAGGTTCTTGACTCTCAAAAGCGCGACGAAATTGAGCAAGCAACCGTAGCTATCAGAGAGCGATTAAGAAAAGCTGCACGAGATATCTGGGAAATTGGCAGAATGCTCAATGATGTACAATCCAAGCTTCAAAGAGGACAGTTTGATGAATGGATCGAAGCAGAATTCGATTGGAGTCGTCGCACCGCATATAAATTTATTAGCGTATATAAAAGATTTGATAATAGCGTTAATTTAGAAGAGATTAACATAGCTACTTCAGCCCTGTATCTTCTAGCAGCCGAATCAACCCCCGAAAAGATTCGCCAAAAGTTTATTCAAAAAGCTAAAGAAGGAGAAAAAGTTACCCATCAACAGGTACTAAAAATAGTCAAAAAAGCAAAGCAAAGCGATCGAGAACAGTCTAAAATATCTTCAACGCCCGAAAATAAGATCGAGCAGCAATCGATTCCCATTATTCCCGATTTGGTATTTAAAAAGCCTGTCAATGTATCCCCCTCGAACAACAATTCGACTCCACACAAGCTAATTATCGATCGCGGTTGGTATCAATTGGAATCGCAGCATCATGTTTTTTGTGGAGATACAGCATTACCCCAATTCTCTAACGATATACCTTTTGCAGCATTGGCGATCGCAGTTACTACCGACGATTGGGCGCATGATTGGCTAATCGAAAAAGCGAAAACCGTAGTTGTATTTCCAGAATCAGAATACGACCGCCAAAAAATGACGGGTTTACTAGTTATGTTTTCTGCTGCTGAAGACAAAATTATCTTTCCTTGGCTACCTCACAAAGAAATGATTGCTATTGCTCATCAATTAAGCAGGAAAGTTTATGCGGGGGATATGGATGCTCAAAAATGTCAGGCTGCGATCGACTATATGGAAGTAGCAAGTAACAAGTAGCAAGTAGCAAGTTTGGATTAAGTAATAAGTACCCAGAGGGCATTTTTATAATGAGTAATGTTTGCACCCCTGCACCCCTACACCCCCGCACTTAGCTAAAAAGGAATTTGATTTTCAAAAGAATTTTGCTGTCGGACAAAGGCATCTAAATAACAGTTTGCTCCAGCATAAGCAGCTAATCCTAACCCTCCTAAGATGAAAGATAGAGAAGACTGTACTAAAATAAAATCTAGCTCTTTCTCGTTTAAACATTCAGTCAAAATTTGTAACGGATTAATCTTTGTTTGGTAATTGTATTCCCAATGGTTAGAATTGAAATTCGCCAGCATTATTGCGGATTTGCGATTAGTCATTGGTGTAGGATAAAACACGCCATCAAGCTTTACCCGTGATGATTCTTTTCGGGCGATCGCTTTACTTACTGCCTGTTTATTATTAATATCTACTTCAATAGTTAAACAATCAATATCTAATCGATCTGTCTCGCCGATTAAAACTAATTGAGCTTGGAATTGTTCGATTAAGTATTTAGCAAAAATTAATCCTAAACCTTGAGTAATACTGCCAAAAATAAGATATTTACCCTGTTGTTTGAGACGATAGCGATCGCTATCTAAAGTACGAGATTGATAAATTTCCTGCCAACGGCGATTGTTTCTATAAGCTAGGGGAATACGATCTTTTCTTGATATTTCTGAGAGTAAATAATTTATATCTGACTGAGTTTGTAAAATATCTGTATCTATTAAACGACAATTTATATAAGGATATTCTTGGTTAATAATCTTAGTAATTCCTTTGATAGAAACTTTCTCTAGATCGATATTTTCTGTGCCAATAATGTCATGCAAATCGTCAAATATAACATTAAGTTGAATGGAATTAGATAGCTGTTGTTTATCTAATGTCCTGACTAAATTCAATAAGCTTTCAAAATTGCTGCGTTTTTTGGGCGAAAGCCTTTGACCCCTACTTATTTTCCATAAATAAATAATTTGTTCGGGTATGAAATCTCGTTCGTTTAGGTACTCTAATAACTGTTCGTGATTATCTGGCTTAATCCCATAGCTAGCCCGATCGATTACTTTGAATTCTTCTCCTTGAGTAACGGTAATAACTTAATGTCCCAAACTAATTAACTTTTCCTTTAAAGATTCTCCCAAACCTAGTTCGTCTTGAAAAATCAACCATCGATCTTGTCGTGCCAATTCTGCACTATTAATTTTGGGGAGAGGTACTCTCGACCAAGAGGGGATATAAAACCAGTTATTAGGATTAGATTCTTTAGCAGTCGTAGTTGCCAACTTAGTAGAATTCGATTCAATCCAATATCTTTGTCTTTCAAAAGGGTAAGTTGGCAAAGAAGTACGACTCGCCCGATCCGTATGTAGTCGATCCCAGTTAATTTTTACTCCAGATAGCCATAGTTGTCGAAGAGTGCGAAGTATAAAAGATCGATCCTCCAAAACCTCCTTTATAATGGGGGGATCGCGAGAAGCTTTTCTTTTGGGTGGGGAAGGGAACATAAAATGGTATGCTGGCTGGATGCCTGTTTAGCCAGAGTACTTAAAGTTTTTCTTGCACCTACTTCCAATAAAATTCTTGGCTCTTTGACTATCTCGGTAATTCCTTCGGTGAATCTTACCGTTTGTCTTAGATGCCGTCCCCAATACTCAGGATTAGTTGCTTCAAGTTCGCTCATCTAAGTACCAGTTACATTAGAAATAAGAGGTGTTTGAGGTGAATTTAACCTGACCTTTTTTACAGCCTCTATAAGAGCGATCGCACCATCCATCAAACTAGAATAAAAGCCATGAGATGTTTTTAACCGACGACAGGCAATTCCTTTATTTTGTAATACAGTTTCCAGATCGGCGATCGCCTTTTCTTGACCCGATACCGCACATAGAAAACAGCGATCGCAATTCTCTTTAAATACAGCCTCGTGTCGATAGAGTTCCTAACCCATATCTCGATACTGCGAGCCTTGTCCAGAGAACATAAATACTACTAGTTTAGATCCTGGCTCGATCTTATTGGTAAATACGGCGTTGCATCTTCATGGGATGGTGAAGGCTGACGCTTGAGACTGGGAGACTGGGAGGAATTATCGTATAAAATTTGAAATCATCCCTAAACTGTGCAACGCCGTAAATACATTTTTTGGTGCGTTAGCACTTAAAGATTTAGCAGCCTCTTCAATAGTTTCAGCAACTACCATGCGACGATAATCGAAAGCCCGACGACCACGCTGTAAAATATATGCCACACTAGCTAAATCTAACTCAAGATTTTCTGTTAAATAATTCGCCAAATTAACTGTAGCCTCATCCAAAGCTTTCTTACTTTTAGCCGAAATAACTAATAAATGTTCTTTGCCCCCCTGCTACATACGGGCGAGCATCATTGTCCTGCTTCCTTGCTTCCCTGCTTCTTCCAAGACAAGATGAACATTTGTACCACCAATCCCGAAAGAACTAACTCCCGCTCGTCTGGGACTATTATTGCTTTTCCAGTCAGTTAACTTACGGTTGACATAGAAAGGGCTATTTTCCCTGTCAATTTGAATATTAGGACGATCGCAATTAATACTCGGAGGTATTTGCAGGTGTTTTAACGCCAAAACTGTTTTAATTAAGCTGGCTATTCCTGCTGCTGCGTCTAAATGTCCGATGTTTGGTTTTACTGAGGCGATCGCACAATGTTTATCCGTATTATTTCCAAAAGCTTGGGTTAAAGCTGCTATTTCAATCGGATCCGCCCAAAGATGTCCCCGTACCGTGGGTTTCGACATAACAAATAGTATCAGGCTCTACTTTTGCTAACAACTGAGCGGATTTAATTACCTTAATTTGACAGCCATTTTAGCAGCGATTTTATTTGTGTTTAGATTACTACCTATAATAGTTTATAATAGCTATTAATAAATATTTTCAATTACTACAACTGCGTATTTACTAATTGAAAACTATATTTTAAATAGATTTTCTGCACGTTGCCCAGCCTCTGCTATTTATAAAAACTCGATAAAATCTATCTTTCTGCCCGTCTTGAATTTCGAGCTAAACTATCATTTACGTCGCCCGACGTTTTGGCTAGTGGGAGGGTTGTTTTTTACGATCGCTCTTACAGATGTTGTATTTAATGCTTCGGGGGGAAATGCTTTTTTCTATATTAATAGTCCCTCGCAGATCTTTCAAACAACTATTTGGTATACCATCTTTGGCATATTGGCAGCCTCGGCTTTTGTAGCTGAAACCTTTATGCGAGATAGTAACTATTGCATGGAGTCATTAATTCTCACTACACCGATTAAGAAATGGGATTATCTGGGTACGAGATTTATTTCCGCTTTTGCTATTACCCTACTAGCATTTTCTGCATACTTGCTGGGGATGTTTTTAGGAACGTTATTACCAGGCTTAAATCCGTTTGCTTTGGGTGCATTTCGACCTGAAGCTTATATGGCAAGCTACTTATTATTTACTATACCTAACTTATTTATCGATTATGGCGATCGCTTTTGTGGTAGCTTCTCGTACTCGCAGTATGGTTATTACCTATGCTTCGGCAATTGTGGTCGAACACGCGCCCTATTTCTACCTGACAGCAGTATTAGCCATTTTCACTCAGGTAATTACCCATCAGAAGTATGCGGGAATGGCAATTGCGATCGCTCTTTCTTTATCTAAAATACCCCTCGATGCTTTGGGCTGGTATCACAACCTATATCGTATTAACCAAACTAACGACATTAAATACTCCCTGATGAATGGTTACGGAAGATTGTTAGAGGGACATCTTTGGTATGTGCTGTACTGGAGTATCTTCGCTGCTATTTTGATGATGCTAGCTTATATCTTCTGGCTAGGGGGTACTGATACGGGCGTTAAATATTGGAGGCGATCGTGGCAGCTTGCCAGTGGTAAGGTAAAAAGTATACTGGCTTTTTTAGCGTTGTCATTTGTTGCTGTAGGGACGTGGATATTTTACAACACCAATATTCTCAATGTTTATTAACCTCCAGGAAAGCAAGAAACCGCAGCGGAAATAGAAAGGCGGTTTACATTACCTAACGGTAAATATAAAATCACTCTAGATCTAGAAGGACAAAAAATCTACACTACCGAATTAGGAAAACAAGACTTTGCCAACTTAAATTTACCCGTAACCATCGCTCTAATTGATGCCACTGGTCAAGAAATCTATCGTCAAAAACACCAACTACCCCAAAAAGAAACAACTCTGGAATTGACTGTAGATAAGCTTTTTACTACTACTGCGATCGATCCTGACTACATTTTACCTTCAGCGTTTTTACAAAATAATATCAAACAAATTCGAGCAAAAAATTAATAGCAGCAAGATTATATTAAATAACACTTGCTACTTCTGACACAGCTCTCGAAGAGGGCAATGCCTTCTTGAACGGGCTGCTCAACGGAGGATACCTCCGCAACACACCCGTCCGCTTTTTCAAAGGCGTGAGGGCTTTGCCCTCGTTGCGGACAAACGAATGTCCTTTGTGCCTTCGTTTCTAGTCCATCGCAGTTGTTTCTTCGGTAGGATTGGCTGCCATGTTCGCAATTTCGCGATCGATAAAAAATATGCCTTGCCCTTCTGTACCAATTAGTTTGATTTTATCGAGGATGCTTTTAAAGAGAAACTCTTCTTGGTGCTGTTCGGCAATATACCACTGAAGAAACTGGAGTGTAGCGTAGTCAGGCTCGGTATTAGCTAAATGTACCAAATCATTAATTTTGCTGGTAACAAGCTGTTCGTGTTCGTAGATCTGCTCGAACATTTGTGTCAAAGAACCAAATTCTGATGGAGGTGCTTGCATACCGTTAATAACCGCATAAGCTCCCGTTTCCTGAAGATAGTTAAATAATCGACGCATATGAGCCATTTCTTCATCCGCGTGCTGACTCAAAAAAGCCTCACAGCCATCTAAAGATTTATGAGCGCACCAAGAACTCATTTGTAGATAGAGATGGGAAGAATATATTTCTAAGTTAATCTGTTGGTTGAGGCGATCTATAATTGTTTGGGATAACATGGCTTGCTTCTCTGGTGTCTATCAGTAATTAAAATTGAACAGTCTTTAATTTGAGTTTAGCGAATTCGGGATAAATTAACGGCATCAATTTATCAAGGGTCAAATTAATCATGTGCGTACCGTTGCCATAGTGCCATAACTGCTCTATTTCATAAACATTGTCGCTCTGTACTGCCTTAAGCTGTTGCCAAAAAAGATTTTCTTTTAGTTGTTCGGATAAAGGAGCTTTTGAGGAAGCATAGGTCTGCACAAAAATAACATCGCGATCTACTGCTAATATATCCTCAAGTGAAGCATTAGTTAATCCTGGCTCTCTATTACGTCGGGGTTCGAGCCAAGGGTAATGAGTGAATTGTTCCATAATACTCCCCATAGTTCCAGCATTAGTTTCTACAATAAACCGACGGCTAAGGTAATTAAGAGTCGAACCGCCCATAAACAATACTGTTTTGTATTTATGTTGCGCTATCAAAGAATAATATCTAATCAATCGCTCTTTTAAACAGGCGATCGCTCTTTCTGCTTTAGATAGTTTTCCCGTCAACCTGCCTATATCCCTAAGCCTTGTAAAAAATGCTTTATAACCATTGCCACCCATTATATAAGTAGAAGCGATCCTAGTCAGCTTTCCTCGATAAAATCGATGGGGAAATGTCCAACCAATAATTAAGTCTGGTTGCAAACTCTTAATAGCACTACAGTCTGGGAACATCCAAGAACCCACTTTTGCAAAACTTTTATGGCGATCGCCATAAAATCGGTTTCCTGCAACACCCTTTGACAAGTGATGCTATCCCCTAAAAGATTTCGACGCTCCCTCCCTCGAATCACAGATCGAACATCTGGAAGTTTCTGCATTCAGCGTATAAAACCAATATATATCTACTTTAAATTAATTGCCATTAATTATTAATAACTGTAAAGTTTTTTTAGTATTACTTAAGAAATGAGCCATGAATAATAAATATGTATCGGAGCTTAAAAGCACAGCCAAAGCAGTTATGGTTGAAGGCAAAGGCATTCTGGCAATGGACGAAAGTAATGGAACTTGTAATAAGCGATTTGAAAAGCTAGGAATCGAGGCAACAGAAGAAAATCGTCGTGGTTATCGAGAATTAATATTAACTACTCCCAACCTCAGCAACTATATTAGCGGGGCAATTTTGTATGATGAAACCATTCGCCAATCAAAGAGCGATGGTGTCTCTTTTATTAAAGTGATGCAGGATGGGGGAATGATTCCTGGCATTAAAGTAGACACAGGCGCAAAAGACTATGCTGGACATCCTGAAGAAAAAGTAACCGAAGGCTTAGATGATTGTTTCAGGCGATCGCAATTCTAACCAGGCAGATGTCGAACAGGTTGCAACAGAAACTATTCGCTGTCTGCTTAATACTGTACCTTCTGCTGTACCTGGTATTGCCTTTTTATCTGGCGGACAAAGCAAAGAAAGATCTTATCTCGCATCTCAACTACATGAATGCCAACTTAAGATCTAAGTTTCCCTGGCGCGTAACCTTCTCCTATGCCCGTGCTATTCAACAGCCTGCATTAGATCATTGGAGTGGCAAAGCAGAGAATGTAGCACAAGCTCAAAAAATCTTGGTGCAAAGAGCTAAGTTAAATAGTGCAGCAAGCGAAGGTACATACAGAGAAGAAATGGAAAAACAGCCTGCATTAGTCTAAATTTTGTGGTGAAGAATGCTGTACTCTGTCTCGCTTTAGTACGCTGTTCGGCAGCTTCGTTAAAATATTTTCCTTAAATTATAAAGCATTACGCATCAAAGTTAGGACATTTTGAATTGAGAATAAATCTGGCTCTATATGATTTGCCAGTGTTCATCCTTTATCCCTCATCCTTCATCCTTACGAGCAGATAAATTAACTTGTCTTAATCTAATTTTGTACGGCTATAAGTGGTAACGAGCAACAAAATTGTTGGTTACTGCTTTTCCTTGAGCATGATTGGCATCAAATACCAGCATCCCAACAGCATGATAAGTTAAGAAATTTCTTCAAGAACTTAAAACTACAGGCTTTAACCTCAACAAAGCACCAGTAATGCGGTTGGACTTAATAAAAACGCGATCGCAAGTACATCAGTTTATTTGGACTTATCATCATTTATTGCTAGATGGCTGGTCTGTTCCCTTATAAATAGCCAGACAGGAATATGAATATACATCTCTAATTAATATTCATTGTTAGCAGTCCTGAAAACAGGTGCAGCCTATGTACCCCTCGATCCTAGTTATCCTAAAGAGCGCATTAGCTATATCATCGATCGCGTTCAAATTTCTCACATAATTACAAAGCAAGATGTCGATTTTCAATAATTTAGCGATCGCCAATACCCAGTTTTTTATGGCATTCCACAGTTATGGGATGATTTAACAAAGCCAAGTCCCCAAGTCCCCAAGTCCCCAAGTCCCCAAGTCCCCAAGTCCCCAAGTCCCCAAGTCCCCAAGTCCCCAAGTCCCCAAACGCCTTAACTTCTACCCCTCAAAACCTGGCATACATAATCTACTCATCAGGGATTAGTAAACTACCTAACTTGGGCAATTGTGAAACATCCTATTGCTGAAGGGAATGGCTTTCCCGTACATTCCTCAATTAGTTTTGATGCCACTATTACTAGCCTCTATACTGCTTTATTAGTTGGGCAAAAAATAATCTTGTTTCCCGAAGAGAATGAATTAGAAACCCTTAAAAATGTACTTAATTTTAATCACAACTATAGTGCAATTAAACTTACTCCCGCTCATCTAAAGACAGTTGCTAGCCTGTCTACTAGTAAGAAAACCGTTAAGCCAGCCCAAACATTTATTATCGGCGGTGAAGCTCTTACTAATGATGCGATCGCCTGCAAGCAAGCCGAGATATTTCTCAAATACTAATAAAAATTGCCTATTTTGATTTGGGAGAAACTAAAAGCGATTGCGAAGCTAGCCGAAGGCATCGCTTATTAATTATCATTCACCACTTACTAATTGATGGTATTTCCTGGCGGATTCTTTTAGAAGACTTACAAACAGCCTATCGACGAGCATTAAATAATAAAATCTAATTACCTATAAAAACTATTTCTTACAAACAGTGGTCACAATATCTTAATAACTATTTGGAAAATTCTTCAGACTCAGATATTAATTACTGGCTAGAGCAAGATAAATATAGCGATTATTTAATATTAGCAGATGAAGCATTATCTGAAAATAGCTCTAATATCGAACAAACAATAAAAGTTACTTTAGATCGCGAGTATACTAAAGCATTATTGCAAAATTCTAATCGAGCTTACAATACACAAATAAACGATCTGTTACTAACTGCATTAGTTCAAACTTTTGCTCGACACACTAATAAAACTTATCTCTTAATAGATTTAGAAAGTCAAGGTAGAACTACAGATACAGAATTAACTATATCTCGAACTGTAGGCTGGTTTACTAATATTTATCCAGTTTTACTCGATTTAAACAACAGCGCGGAAATATCAAAAAATATAGTAACAGTTAAAAAACTAAATACGTCAGGCACACAAGCATATTTTGAGTATGGGATTATCCGTTATCTACAAAATAATCGACTACTAAAAGAGTTACCTCGTGCATCAATTAGCTTTAATTATTTAGGTCAATTTGACAATTTACAATCGGACTTATTTCAACTAGCCCATGAATCAACTGCATTAACAACTGCTGCTGAAAATAAAATGAGTCATGCGATCGCTATTAATAGCTCAATTATTGATTTTCAATTACAAATGCAATGGAGCTACGATCGACTGCTCTATCAGAAAGAAACTATAGCTAACTTAACTAGTAGCTATCTAAATTACCTTCAAACAATAATTGTCTACTGTCAAACTAACACACGAAGCTATACATTCTCAAATTTCACATTAACTAAATTAGAACAGAATACAATAGAATCTATTTCAAATATAGTTGATTTCAATGATTAAAATAGGGCTTTAGTGAATACATAATGTTTCAAACGGAAATAAACTGAGAAATAATGTAAATATAAATAAAAACTGGTAGATTGTTAAAACCTACCAGTTTAAAATAAATACCATAGTCAGATAGTCAATCGCTCGGTAACTATTGCTTATCTTCTATTACTTGGTCGATTAGACCATACTCTTTTGCTTCATAAGCCGACATGAAATAATCGCGATCGGTATCCTTCTTGATTTTCTCAATAGGTTGTCCTGTATTATCTGCCATCATTTGATTAAGCTGATCGCGAATTCGCAAAATTTCTCTGGCTTCAATGTCAATATCTGTTGCCTGTCTGCGACCTTGAACACCGCCTAAAGGCTGGTGAATCATGATTCGAGAATGAGGCAAGGCTAGACGCTTACCTTTAGTACCGCCACAGAGCAAAAATGCTCCCATAGAAGCAGCTAAACCAACACAAATAGTAACAACCTCGGACTTGATATGACGCATCGTGTCATAAATTGCTAGTCCAGCAGTTACCGAACCGCCAGGAGAGTTTATATATAGATAGATCGGCTTACCAGGATCTTCTGAGTCCAGATATAGCATGATCGCGATGATCTGATTTGCTAAAGCATCATTAACGCCTCTTCCTAAAAAGATAATGCGTTCGCGATACAAACGGTCGTAAATACCAATCCAGTCGCTGTATTGCTGACCTGGCAATTGATAGGGAACTTTAGGAACACCAATGGGCATATTTTGTACCTTAATGTAATAATGTTTTCTCGATCGCAGCTTTATTTAAGCCATAAGTTATATCTCTAGCCATCAAGCCCAAACCAAACAGCTTTTGCAGGCTGTAGCTTGATAGTTTAGAAGCTACGGTTAAGTCAAAGTAGCAACGGGGGTAGGTAGATCGCTAGTGCTTTCTAGAACCTTGTCAATCAAGCCGTATTCTTTGGCATCTTGAGGAGTCATATACAGCATTCGGTCTGTATCTTTTTCCAATTTCTCTATTGGTTGACCGGTGTTTAAACTAAAGATTTCTAGGACGGCTCGCTTGTTTTTTAAGACTTCTTGAGCGCGGATCTGAATATCTGTAGCTTGACCCTGTGCGCCTTGACGCGCCTGGTGCAAAATGATCGTACCGTTTGGCAGACTAGCACGATAACCCTTCGCTCCAGAAGAAAGAATCATCGCAGCAGTTCCCATCGCCTGACCGATACAAATAGTATGTACTGGTGGCTTAATATACGCCATGGTGTCACAAATTGCAAAGGCTTCGGTTTCAAAACCAATCGAGTCACCGCCATACCAAGAAGTACCAGTAGAATTGATGTACATGGTGATGGGCTTTTCAGGATCGTCAAACTGCAAATACAGCAACTGAGCCACAATCAGTTCAGTAACGTCAATGCCAATTTGATCTTTATATTCATCAGGAGAGACTAAAGGAAGTCCCAAGTAGATAATGCGCTCTTTTAGTAGTAAAGAGGGTAAATCTGGGGGTGGAGTACGATAATTGCCACCGCCTCCTCTGTAGGGAGCTTGTACTGCTTGAATTGGTGAATCCATATTATTCTTAATTTATACCTCTTACGTTATACTGTCATCTACTCAACTTGGAGAAGAAACAACCAATAAGCTTCATTATTGTTATGCCTGGGTTAATAATGATTTTAACGCATCTATTTGCTACACCAGAGCTTGTTTCGATCTATAAAACCGAACTACAACCGAACAATTGGATTAGAAGTTAGGAACGAGGAACGAGGAGTGAGGAACGAGGAGTTAGCAGTAAGCTTACCTCTCCCTGAAGTGAGAGGCTTTTGCCTTCGTTCTCCAGATATCGGTATTGTAGTAGCCCTAAAACTAACATCTTTTCTCATTGCTGAGGGACTGATATTATTTCCGAACCTCTAGGCGCGCTTACCTCGGTACTTACCAGTTAATTCTCACAAACAAACATAATGCTTACTTGTTTCCTACGTTGGCTTTCACTCTCAGGACTCACTCCTTGGAACTGTCAATTCAGCCCCGCGCCCCAACGAAATCTAGCTTTCAGACTTCTACCCTGATTTGCGTATTACTCGCCAATACTAGCCTACTGGACTAACCGTTTCTCCTGGGTCGGGAGTGCCTTATCTCATTTCGGCTTACATACATTATACAAAAGAGCAAACCATTGATATATAAAGATTTGATCTCAAAATTGTTAAGTTATCGCGGGCTATCCCTAGATGCGGACAAGTCCTTTGTCTCCCTAAAGATGAGAGGACTCCCGCCCGTTTCGTTGAAGTTGTAGTGCTATTAACAATGATTTTGATATAGCTAGAAAGCGATCGCATAATTTAATCTTTGAATCGATCTACTTTTGACTACGCAAAATTGAAGATGATTATCCCGACAAACAGTTAAACATGGCTAGAACAATTGCTTTAATCGCTCACGATCGCCAAAAAGATGAGATAGTAGACTTTGCTATTCGGCATCAGCCTTTACTATCTCGTTACCATCTTATTGCTACGGGAACGACAGGAAAACGAATTGCCGAGGCAACATCTTTAGAGATAGAGCGATTAGCATCTGGACCACTGGGGGGAGATGCCCAAATTGCTGCAAGAGTCGTTGCAGGGGAAGTAATTGCCGTTATCTTTTTAATCGACCCGCTAAATGCTCAACCCCACGAACCAGATATTCAAGCTCTACTGCGGATTTGCAACGTTCATTTAGTTCCCCTAGCGACCAACTTGGGAACGGCAGAAGCGATCGCCACTAGCTTCGCTCAAAGTCTGGTAGCTCATTTAATCTTCAATCCTGCATCGGGGGGTGGTAACGGCAAACAAGATTTAGAATTTATCAGACAAATGTTAGAGCCTCACCTACATTTAGAGGTTCATTTAACCAGTCCCGATATCGATCCTCAAGAACTAGCAACCCAAGCGATCGCCCAAAACGCCGATCTGATTATCGCTTCTGGTGGAGACGGCACTGTATCGGCAGTAGCAGGGGCAGTTATCGGCACGGAAATTCCTCTGGGGGTAATTCCTAGAGGTACGGCTAATGCTTTTGGTATGGCTTTGGGTATTACTCAGCAACTCAATCAAATGCGTAGAGCCTGTGAAATAATTTTGGCTGGCAAAACTAGAGTAATTGATGCTGCTCGCTGTAACAATCGCCCTTTAATTCTGCTGGCGGGAATTGGCTATGAAGCCGAAACTATCGAAAAAGCCGATCGCGAAGCTAAAAAACGCTGGGGTACTCTGGCATATTTGATGGCTGGCTGGCAACAGCTAGACGAACAGACACTATTTGAAGCCGAAATCGAAATCGAAGGAGAAATTAAAACCTTTCAGGCGGGAGCGATTACTATTGCTAACGTAGCACCACCAACTTCAATTTTAGCTCAGGGAATCGGAGAAGTAATAGCTGATGATGGTTCTTTAGACATTACTATTGCTACGGCTGACAACAAACTACATGGAGTAACAACAATGTTGAGTATGCTAGGAGCAGCATTGATTAGAACTAATGCAGGGTTGGATAATATAATTCATTTGCGATCGCCAAAAGTAAAAATTTCTGCACTCCCCATTCAAAAAGTCGTTCTCGACGGTGAAATTATTGGCAATACTCCCATAGAAATTGAATGCTTGCCCAAAAGTCTAACTGTATTTGCTCCCGTAGGTAACGGGTAATGGGTAACGGGTAGCTATTTCCTGTAGAAATGATCGTGAAAAAGCTGATAACATTCGCAAGACGTATTTTCTAAACGTTGACGATCTAAAATCTTAATCTTGCCACGAGAATAATTAATTAATCCTGCTCTTTGAAGAATACCTGCTGATAGTGTTACCCCCGAACGCCGAACTCCTAGCATATTACCTAGAAATTCCTGAGTTAAAGGTAGTTCATCGGCTTGAATCAAGTCTTGAACCGTTAATAGCCAGCGGGAAAGCCTTTCTTCAATTGTATGATGAGCGTTACAAGCTGCTAATTGAGCAACCTCATCCATTCTGGTTTCGGTATAGTTAAGCAACACTCTTTGTAACTCTCCGCCTCGTTTAAACTCCTGTTTTAAGACTTCGGCAGAAATCTTCAATGCACCATCAGCTACTTGGACGATGGCGCGATGTTTGCTGTAGCCACTACCCAAACAAACTGAAAGACCGACTATTCCCGTACCACCAATTAAACCAATTTCAGTAGTCGCACCATTATCAAGAATAGAAACCAAAGAAATTAATGCCGTCTGGGGGAAATAAACGGTTTCAATCTTTTCTGAAGCTTCGTAGAAAACCTTACCGAGAGAAAGTTTTACAGGAATTAGGTAAGGCTCTAAGCGTCGATATTCAACTTCTGGCAAAGATGACAGAAGACGATTAGCCGAGCGTGTAAGATTTTGAGACATTATAAATCTTCTTTATATAGTACTGCTGTCCAAAAAAAGCCAACAGTGCAAAGAAAGTTAAATTTAAAATTCTCTGTTGCTAGATATTCCTTTAGGTAAAAATTATAGCTAAGTCGGCTAAAAAACAAATTTTATAGAAATAGCTCCCAAAAACGGTCAAAAAAGCTATTAAATAGCTTTTTTGACCCAAAATCTGATAATTGCTAACCATATCCCATTTACAAATGTTTGCTATTTGAGAGTCAAAATTAATAATATCAAAAGGTTTGGGAATTACTCCGACCGCTAGACTATTTTTTAATCGGGAAAGTAACTCAGTTTGAACCATAGCCGTAATAAAAATGACGGGAATCGAGCAGGTAAACAAATTCGATTTCAAAACATCTAAAACGGCTATTCCGTCCAAATCTGGCATTATGAAGTCTAAAAGAATCACATCAGGTCGTTCGGTTTCTGCTTTAGCAATGCCCTCTACTCCGCTACAAGCCGTTAAGACTTCCCAGTCTGTTTTTCTTTCGAGAGCAAACTTAACTAATATTCTATTATCTTCGTTATCGTCAATAAGTAGAAGATGTCGAGCAGCCATAATCTTTCTATACTTTCTTCTGGATTTAAATTATTGAGTTTATTCTCGCTCCTTATTTTTTGTGTTTCTGTACGAGTGCGAACATAAGAGTAATAATGCTCTATAGCCTGTCGTTCATTAAGCTGTTAATCATTTAAATTGGGTGTGATTGATAAGACATAAAAACCGTCTCCCCGTCTAGATGCGGACAAGCGACGCAAAGCGGTCTTGGGGGTTTCCCCCATGAGCTGTTGCGTCAAGAAGTCCTTTCTCATCTCCCCGTCTCCCCGTCTCCCCGTCAACCTTCTTCTGACAGATTAAATACCTGACAGCTTATCGCCTTCTTGCTATTAGATAGGTGGTTAGAACCATTTAGCTGTAATTATAATTTTTGTAAAAGAAAAATAATTTAACGCTTGTTCGCTCTTGCCAAAATCGATCGCTAATAAAATAGTTAATAATTAAAGATCTCATAGCCAATCATCCTTCGGTGAACATTATTCGAGCGGTTGAATCCAATTAAAAGTTTGATAATGGAACATTAAGCGAAGTTATCGTCAATACTATTAGTTAAACTCAATCGCAGTTAGATATATGAAATTTTTAAACAAGACTACTCAACTATTAATCGGAGGAACAATAGGCAGTGCCGTTGCTTTTAGTCTGTTGTCATCTATAGACTTAAATCATAATACCGAAGCTGCGGTTGTATTGGCACAGGCTCTTTCTCCTGAAGAAATAAATCTTCGTGCCAAACAAACTATTGTTCGTATAGATGGTGCTGGCACTGGTTCTGGTACGCTAATAGATTATTCTGATAACATTTATACCGTGTTGACCAACTGGCACGTAGTAAAAGATGGCGGTAGTTATATCGTCCAAACTATTGATGGTAGACCGCACCAAATAGACTCCGCTACGATTAAACAACTGCCAGGATTAGATCTAGCTATACTAAAATTTAACAGCGATCGCAATTATCAAACGACCGAACTCGGTGATTCTAGTAATTTAAGCGAAGGACAAAACATTTATTTTGCAGGATATCCAGGAGAATTAAGACGAGAAGACAATCGTTACTATCGCTTTTTTCCCGCAAATTTAGTGGGAATACTGCCCAAAACGACCGAGAATGGCTATTCATTAATTTACAACGGCGAAGCTTTTCCTGGAATGAGTGGCGGTCCAGTGTTTAATAAAAATGGGCTGATGATTGGAGTTCATGGCGAAGCGAATATTCATGCCTTATCGGGGGGAACTTCCAACTATGCTATTCCAATTAATAGCTACAAACAGGCGATCGCACAACTCGATACCGATACTCCCGCCGACCCCCCTACGGCAACAGAAACCGAGCCAAGCCAAGCTGTTCCTGAAGTAGTGATAGAGGCAGATAATGTTCAACCCTCTAATAGTCAACAGCCAGAACCTACTGAATCATCAAATTCAGATAATATTTCTTCTGTACCTACTTTCACCCCCGATACTTCTGAAAACTCAGAGTCAGAACCAGCAACCCCTACCCAACCAGAACCAGAAGCAGTAGAAGTCGAAACAGCAACCCAAACTCAACCAGAACCAGAAGCAGTAGAAGTCGAAACAGCAACCCAAACTCAACCAGAACCAGAAGGAGAACAACCAGAAGGAGAACAACCAGAAGCAGTGGCGAAACTAAAACCAGTAGCATCAGAAGAGGTCGAGATTCCTACTGTTACTAGAAAAATACCTTTGGTGTCTGAGAAAACTGGTATTGACTACACCAAGCTACGAAATTTATTAAAAGAAGGCAAATGGTCAGAAGCCGATCTCCATACCTATCAGCTAGTAGAACAAATTGTTAAAACAGCTAAAAGACAGAACAAGCACGTCTTTATCGAGCTAAACACTATTGCTGAGTTTTCCTGTCCAGATGTTAGAACTATTGACTATCTTTGGACAAAATATAGTGACGACAAATTTGGTTTTAGTCCACAGCAAGATATTTGGCAGAGTGTAAACCAAGATGGAGATTTTTCTACTCAAACTTGGCGACGTTTCGCTACAAAAGTGGGTTGGAAACAAGGAGAAGTTGCTAGCAGTAGCGGTTATAAATTATACGAACAGCTTGACTTTGAGCCAGCTAAAGCTCCAGAGGGTCATCTTCCTTGGTGGTTTGCGCTTCCAAACGAAGACCAAAAGGTGATTAAATCTTTGTTTTCTCGCTGCAATCTCAATCCTACTCTAGAAGAATTAGAAGCAGAAGCTACTAGCAATACTGAGCGAGATTCTACAGGCGATGGCGATGAAAATAACAATGAGTCAAACACAGATAAAACTCCTGAATCTACCAATCAAAATTGACACTCCCCCGAATTTAGCTACGCTAAATTCGGGGGATTCTTTGGTTCAGCGATTTAACTTACCTTGACAGGTGTTGCCACCAACCAAGATAGAGGTCGAATCTCCCCAAGCGTTTAGGTCTAACATTTCATCAGACCAACTTCCGATATGCCCTATCGTAGCTTTTTTAAGAATATTCAACGAGGCTGCATAATCCCTGTCTAGGACTGGGATTCCACAATCACAAACATGAGTACGGGTAGAAAGAGATTTTTTAACTCGTTTGCCACAGCTAGGACAGTCAGAACTTGTATAGTGAGGCGGTACAGCAATAGTTAATCTGCCATACTTTAATCCAAAATACTCAATCCATTTCCGAAGAAGCGACCATGCAGCATCATTGATACTCTTTGCCAATTTCTTATTACGCACAAGATTTCTTACTTTTAAATCTTCATAGGCTATCAAGTCGTTTGACTGAATTAAACGGAGTGCTTTCTCTTTAGCGAACTCTTCTCGTTGCCTACTTACTTTTAAATGTCTTTTGGCGTATCTTTTTCTAGCTTTAAGGTAGTTGTGAGATTGCTTTTTACCCTTAACCAACTTCCTGCTTTTTCTTCGATTTAGCTTATTCAAACGTTTCTCAGACTTACGATAGTATTTAGGACACTCAACTGTTTCTCCGTTACTATCAGCATAGAAATATTTCAACCCAACATCTATGGCTACACATTTTTTGGTAGGTTCTAGCTGTGGGGTTATATCTCTTGGATCGAGTTTAAGCAATAGCTGAACAAAATAACCATCTGCGCGAACTACTATTCGTACTCGTTGAATTTGCCATTCTTGGAAATA
Source organism: Waterburya sp. (assembly GCA_965214815.1). Lineage (GTDB taxonomy): Bacteria > Cyanobacteriota > Cyanobacteriia > Cyanobacteriales > Xenococcaceae > Waterburya. Next base: position 2,040,275 of record CBDCCL010000002.1, on the reverse strand, counting down.
ATACAAATCTCGGCTACCAATAAGCTTTAGTTCTCCGATATTTTTACCATCAGTAAAAGTTATTCTTTTGATGTCTGGGTTTAATTTCCAGCCTGACTTTTTGAATTCGACTGAGCGAGTGCGCTTAGAATATTTAGGATATCCTTTCTTTGCTGGTATTTTATTTTTGCAGTTAGTGTAGAACTTCAGAATAGCAGTCCAAGTTCGTTCGCAAGCTTGCTGACAGGCTGTAGAGTTAAGGTCTTTGACAAAAGAAAATTCTTTTCTTAAAGCCGTTACGTGCTTATAGATATCCTTCTGTCCTGTACCCTTATTATCTTCCCAGTATCGAAGACACTTATTACGTACAAACTGGACTGTACGAACAGATTCGTCTATTGCTCGAAACTGAGATTCTTTTCCTCTAAGCTTGTATTCTAAAATAAACAACTTGCGTAATTGACCTACTACGTAAAATATAATAGCACAAATATCTCACCGCCCAATAAATTTGGCTCTAGTTCTAGTATTAGAACTAGCGGATCTTATATCCCTGGGTTAAAACCACAGGGCTTTACGCTCCTTTTAGGTAAAATCTTTTGGCTTGTAAATTCAAGATAAGAATAAGAAGCGAGATCGCATTACTTATGCAGCGGGTGTGAGAAAATTGCTAATCTCGATCGAGCGATTGAGCTTATTTGTCCGATTGAAAATTTTGGAAAATTGCATAAAGTCATATTGTCCTTCTATCATGCTCAATAGTTAACTAACTTATATTAATAATTTAAGATGAAACATCATCAAACAGCTTTAAAAATAAAAACTACAGGCAAATCTTTGCATAAAATCACCAACAAGGTAGAACAAGCTGTCGCCAAAGCTGCTGTTAATACTGGACTATGTACGATCTTTGTGCGACACACTTCTGCATCACTGTTGATTCAAGAAAATGCCGATCCTGATGTCTTGGTAGATCTAGAGAACTTTTTTTCTCAGTTAGTTCCCGAAGATCCAAACCGCTATATTCACAGTGCAGAAGGAATGGATGATATGCCCGCTCATATTCGCTCTGCATTGACTCATACCTCAGAACAGATTCCTGTTTCGGGGGGACAGTTAGTTTTAGGTACTTGGCAGGGAATTTATCTTTGGGAACATCGCGAACGTGGCAATTATAGAGAGGTAATTGTTCATATCAGTGGTGAAGAGCGTTGAATCGAATTTATCATATAACTTCTGCTGCTAGGTGGTATGATGCTCAAAACGTTGGGAAATATATACTACAACATTGAACTCTCGAACATTAAACATTGACCAGCTAGCTAAATGCTAAATGTTAAATGAAACAACACTTATATCGATCGAGATCGTCTATGTAAAAGCGATCGCTCTCCATGCAAAAAGTAAAATCCTGTGGCGTAATTTGCTTCACTAAAACTAAACAACCATCATTCTTATTAATGAAGCGATCTTATCGTTACGATTTGCCCAAGGGTCACATCGAACCAGGAGAGACAGAATTGCAGTGTGCTTTAAGAGAGCTATCTGAAGAGACGGGAATTAGCAGAAAACAGGTTTGTCTGGAATTGGATTTTCGGTTTAAAACTATTTACTATCCTCGCTATCGGCGTTTTGGAGGTCAAAAAGTAGAGAAATCTTTGATTATGTTCTTTGGTTGGGTAAACGAAGAACTAGAAATTGTTATGACCGAGCATAATGCTTCTGAATGGGTTAAATGGAATCCCCCCCACTATTTTCATAATAGAATTATTGATGAACTTTTGGTAGCAGTAGAGAAGAAATCGATTATAAAAAGTAAAAAGTAGGGAATGAGGAATGAGGAATGAGGAATGAGGAATATAAAAGTACGCCCTTGGAACTATGCACCTCTGTTAGAGCGACACAGCACCCTTTGGGTGCAACGCGCCGTCCAAGAAGCTAAGAGCTACGAAACAATTAACTGAAAATGACTATATGTCCAGGTGAATGAATTTGTATGGCAACAAGAGGGTAAAGCTAGATTCCTAGTAGGCGATGCTTTTTATAATCCTCGAAGTAAGTATGTGCGCGATCTAGGAATTTTGGCTGCTACGGTATATCGGCAGGAACACGGAAGTTTGAGAATATTAGATGCTCTAGCTGGTTGTGGCGTTCGTAGCTTGCGCTATTATTTGGAAAGTAATGCAGATTATCTTTATGTCAATGAAGGAAATCCTCAGCTTAATTCTCTACTTCAGCAAAACCTCAAAGCTACCGCACCTGACAATTATCAACTTACCCATCAGGATGCTCATCGCGTATTCTTTCGTTGCGATCGAGAGCAAGACTATTACGATCTGATAGACGTAGACTGTTTTGGTAGTGCTGTTCCCTATCTTAACAGTATGCTCTGGGCGACTAAAATAGGCGGATTGATGTACCTGACCAGTACCGACGGGCGAACTCTAACGGGACACCCTCCAGAAAAAACGGTACAGACTTATAATGCGATCGCTCGTTCTCATCCTGCAATTCAAGAACAGGCTTTGAGAATATTAATCGGTGCTACCCAACAACAGGCTGCTGCTAAAAACTTAGGTGTCGAACCAATATTTTCACTATTTACAGGGCAAACTTATCGTGTAATGTTGCGCCTAGTATCTAAGCCCCGAATAAATGCTAATAATTACGGTTTTCTAAGTTATTGTCGTGGATGTGGAAACTATCAAACCTTTTCCTGGCGTAAATTAAATCGAGTTAGCTGTGTCTGTAACAATCCTGCTACCACTGTCAGTGGTGCAATGTGGCTTGGTAAATTACACGATCCAAAGCAGCTACAAAGTTTTATCGCTTTGGCTCAAAAACTTAACTGGCATAAGATAGTTGAGTTATTAAATTTAATGCAGGGTGAAATCGATTTTCCCCCTTACTTTTATACGCTGCGTGAAATTGGCAGTCGTGGCAAATTAGACTTACCCAAGCGATCGCATTTAATAACCGCACTACAAGACAAAGGCTACCGTGCAGCAGCAACCCATATCGAACCACAGGGAATTAAAACCAATGCTCGGATAGAAGACGTAATTGCGATCGCCACACGAATTAAGTAGCGGTTGAAATGTTAAATGTCACACCTGTTGCTCGATCGCCGATCTATATATTTTCTGAATTTTCCGCAGCATTCGATCCCAAACTGAATTTTTACAGTCTGGGTTAGCAGGATCGCAACTTTGAATAGCTTCAATTAATTTAGCTTCTCTTTCATCTATATAACCATCACTAAAGACTAAAGCACTGATTTTTTCTAACAACTCTAGATAGTCTTCAGCCGTGTGATTTTGACCGAAGTATTCTTCTAACCACTCATAGCATTCGTCAGCGCGAACGGGCTTTAGTTCTGATAGTAATGGTCTAATTTCTGAGTCCTCAGCAAGCTGAAAGTCTCGCGCTATGCGTCGTAAATAGGCTCGTTCTTCTGGCTGAATCACGCCGTCAATCCAAGCAGCAGCAATTAGGATTTTCAAGATTTGCTTCATTTTGTCTGTTTTATTTGTCCACATTTCAGCACTCTTTTACTAATCCCACTATAAAAAATCCGTCCATATCATATCGGTGGGGATAAACTTTAATCCACCCTTGGGTTGTCATCCATTTTTTAGCGATCGCCGAAAGCGATGACGAAGAAGTTCGACCTGCACTATTATAGTGAGTTTGTTTACTCCAATTAGGATGATTTTCCAAAAACGATTGTATTACTTTTTCATTTTCTGAAACATTAAGAGTACAGGTTGCATAAACTAAAGTACCTTTTGGCTTTACCCAAGTGGCAGCCTGTTCTAATAGTTGGCTTTGCAACTCAAAAAGTTCCTCGATCGCCTCAGATGTTTGTCGCCAACGTATATCAGGGCGTTTGTGTAGCGTACCTAAGCCCGAACAAGGCGCATCTAACAATACTCGATCGGCGATATTGACAAATTCACTTCGATCGCGACTATCTCCTACTTCAATTTCAATTGACTGCAACTGTAACCGCGCAGCATTTTCTCTGACTTTTTTTAGACGTTTCTCGGCGCGATCGCAGGCGATGATTCGCCCCTTATCCTGCATTAATTCGGCTATATGAGTGGTTTTTCCTCCTGGTGCAGCACAGGCATCAATAACTGTTTCTCCAGGCTGAGGATCGAGCAAATGCGTTACTAACTGTGCGCTACTGTCTTGAATTACCCACAACCCTTCTTTGTATCCAGGTAGATCGGTAACAGCACCTGCACCTTCGATCCGTAATCCTTGAGGTAAGTCTGGTATAGGTTCGACTTTGACCCCAGCAGCTTTAAATGCAGTTTTTACTTCTGCTAGAGAAGTTTTAAGAATATTGACTCGTAAATCTATTTTGGGTGACTGATTAAACCAAGCTAGTAAGAGATCTACTTCTTCAATTGGTAACTGTTCTAACCAGGTTTCTACTATCGAGTCTGGGAAACTATGCTTTACTCCTAAAGAAGCGATGGGATTCTCTGGTAGCTGCAAGGGATCGCCAGAAGATGAGGATCGGATGTACCCTCGCAACAAGCCATTTACTACACCACTTAGTTTAGCCAGACCATTCGTTTTAGCCAATTCTACGCTAGTATTTACCGCAGCCGAAGCAGGAATGCGATCTAAATACCGTAGCTGATACAAACCAATGTGCAGTATAATTCTTAAATCTGGGGGTTGTTGTGCTGCTTTCTTCTTTCCCAACAAATCGATTAAGACATCTAAGGTACGCTGACGACGCACGACACCATAAACCAACTCACAAGCAAAACCCCGATCCGCTGAACTAATTACAGCCGTTTTACCTACAGATTTTAGTACGCGGTTAAGCGCGACATCTGTATAAGTTTGCCTTTGATAGACATTTTTTAAAGCGAGGAAAGCAAGTTCGCGTGAATTAGGAATAGATGCCATGCTGAAGAGAAAGAAAATTGCCCTATTTATTGTAGTAGGAATCCATCGCCAGGCTAAAAATTTCTCTTTAATTCTATAGCCTCTTCAATACATATCAAAGAGGCTTTCAATTCGATTAAATAGGTTGCCTTAGATAAATAAATCTAACATTTTAAAAGCTAGATTTTTTTGGCTTTGTGTCAAATCTGAGTTGGAAATATCTTCAACAAGATCGACCAAATCTAAATTTTCTTGGATATCCATGGCACTGCCTAGAGAAGAATCTTTCAGCAGTTGTAAAAAATCATCTTGATATTGTTTGATATACCGAGAAGCACTTCTAACTTTGCCAAAATTGTTAAGCGAATCAGTTGCACTATCACCGCTCAATGCCAAATTATTAGTTTTACCAGTCAAACTATCTGAATAGCCATTGAAAGAGACTGAATAAGAATAGCTAATTTCAGAAGGAGCTGAATTATTTGAGTTAAAAACATCATTATTATTATTAACGTCATCTATAGATTTAGACTGCCCATTATCTGTCGTATTCTCTATTAAAGGCTCGCTAATTTCTTCGGTCTTGGGATTGGATACTTTATCAACAGCTTCGACTTCGATCTCTACAGGTTCGGGCTGAGACGGCGTTGGCTTTGGCGTTTGCGTCGATCTAGAACCTGCATTGTTATTTAAGGGAGTTCCAAAAACCTGTGTCCAATAATGATTGTAGTTGACCGATCCAGTATCGTTTTGTAAATATTCGTAGCCAACACCAATTTCAGTATAGTTAGGGTTGAGAATGTTAGCACGATGCCCTGGACTATTCATCCAGCCTTCTACAACTTGCGCTGGGGTAGTTTGGCCAGCAGCTATGTTTTCACCTGTAGTGGAATATTGATAACCGCTAGCTCGAACGCGATCGCCGATTGACGAACCGTCAGCACCCGTATGACTGAAAAAGTCATCTTGTGCCATATCATTGCTGTGATCTTGAGCAGCATTAAGCAATTGATTGTTTAGTTCTAGAGGTTGTAAACCTGCTTTTGCGCGTTCGATATTGGTTAGCTCAACAACTTGTTCGATAAATTGAATAGACATAAAAAATTGTGATAAATACTTGAACTACACACTCTGAAAATTATTAATTGTTAATAATTCATCAAGAGAAGTGTTAAAATCGTTTTAAAAAGTTGAGAGACTGTTTTTTAATTAATTTATCTGTTTTAAAAAAAATACTAAACTAATAATTGCCTGAAATATTTAATTTAATAACTAAGCAATTGACAATCTCTTCATTGATTCTTAATTTGTTTGATAGTTCTATTTATAATCCCTTTACATAGCCAGGTTAAACGATCGCGATCGCAAACAAACTGTGCTTTAAAACACAGATTTCCGTGACTTTATCTGGTGTAAAAAGCATTGTAAATTGGCTTGTATATGAAAATATTTAGAGCGAAAGTAAAGCCTATATAAAGTTGTTCTATTCTTAGGTATAAGTGAATAGCTAAGTTAGGTTATCTCCTAATCGCATTTAGCATTTAGCATTTAGCATTTAGCATTTATCAGGCTGCTTAATGTTTAATGTTCAACTATCGATCGAATACCCAAAAGTTTTTCTAATTCGCGATCGAAGCATCTTCTAATTAAATCCATCTATTTATCTGATAAAACAGCTAAAAATAGCCATGTTATAATTAGAATAGAGCCAAAATACTTTAATATTATTCAAATTTATAAAATAAAGCGATTAAGCAGAAAGAGGATGCGGGTATAAAGCGATCGCATCCTTAACTTTGTTTAATTACGATTCTAAAAATATATTCAAATCTTCAATCAACTGAGTAAGTTCGGCTTCACTAGTCAGACGAATGCGATCGTCTCGTAGAGTTATTAAAATTTTGGCAGCAAAAGGGCTAGGATAAATATTAGGATTGCAAAAGATTTCTAAAAACACATCCCCCGTATGTCGATATTCCATCGATTCTTGACGTACTCGGCGATTACCGCTACCAGGAGTAGCGTTAGCAATTGCTTTAAGACTTTGCATCAAAGCCGATATTTCTGTCTGTAGCTGTTTTGCTGCGTCGGTTGAAAAGTTGAACCCTACCGCACCTTGAACCAGATTGAGAGTGAACTGAGCCATAGAAAAATTTAATTAAAATTAATAACTGAGATTTAATGCAAATTAATCTCGATCGATCTTTTATCTAAATTTATCAAACAAACGATCTTTACTACCTTATCTGTCAGAATTTATCTCAATAAGTTACGTTTTTTTTAAGACTATACATAGCTATAACTATTAGATGATAAAGACTACAGCCGTTTTAAAGACTATGATTATATAGCAAGCATCAACAACTACTGTTATATTGTGCAAGATAATCGCGCTCGTGTTCGTCAAGTTCTTTGGCTTACCTTACTACTAAATCTGTTTGTTATGAGTCTTAAGTTGACCTTGGGTATAGCCACTGGTTCTTTAAGTCTACAGGCAGACGCATTACATAGCGTTACCGATAGCGTTAACAATGTTTTGGGTTTAGTTACCAATCGTTTTTCTTCTCCCAAACCCGATCGCGAACATCCTTACGGACATCAGAAGTTTGAGGCGATCGGGGCATTAGGTATTGCTGCATTTTTGGGTATTGCTTGTTTTGAAATTCTGCGCGGTGCGGTGGAAAAGATTTTTCTGAGTACAGAGATAGTAGAGACTACAGTAACTTCTACCGAACTATGGTTGCTGTTGCTAGTTCTAGGAATTAATATTTTTGTGGCTTTTTACGAGCGTAATGTTGGAAGAAAAGTCAATAGTCCTATTTTAATTGCCGATGCCAAACATACCATGAGCGATATTTGGGTAACAATTATCGTAATTGCTGGCTTAGTGGGAATATGGCAGGCAGAAAACCTTAATCTTCCTTTTTTACAGTGGTTAGATGTAATTTTGGCTTTTCCTGTAGCCTTACTAGTGTTTCAGAGTGGCTGGGAAGTAATTAACGAAAATCTACCCTGGCTCGTGGATGAAATGGCGATCGCTCCCGAAGCCATTAACGATGTAGTTATGAAAGTTCCAGGAGTATTAAGCTGCCATGATATTGCTTCACGAGGAATGTTAGGTAGGCAGGTATTTATCGAGATGCACCTAATTGTCGATACTGACGATCTTGTTGTGGCACACCAAATTACCGAACAAATCGAAGATAGTTTGGAACAGCGTTTTGGTAAGGTACGAGTATTAATTCATGTCGAACCACCCGAATACGAAGAAGAGGATATTAGTTTTGGCAGTAAAGAAATTATCGGGTAATTCATAGGGGCGACTGTCGAACCCTTTAGGATGAACCACCCGCATACGAGGCTGTCGATTTTAGTTCATTACCCGTAAAATACTGAGGGCGAATAGAGTCCAGCCAGATAAAGAACCGATCGCAAACATTGCCGATCGCAATAGGGGAATATTAGCTATATAAAAAACAGAATAAAGTGAGCGAGCTATGATAAAGGCGATCGCAGCTATTTTCGCCCAATTTGATTCTACCCCCGTAGCATAAGCCATCAGCGCAGCCAAACCATAGATAGTTAAAGCTTCAAAGCTATTTTGATGCGCCCAGGTAGCCCGTCTAGCATAAGCAGGAAGTTTATCAAACATGGCACGGGGTGCTGATTGGTCATAGCCATTTTGTAAGCGTCCCCAGGCTACGACTAAAAAAGGCGCATAGGCTAAAATAACCGCCCCAACTATGGAATAGAGCAAAATTAAGCTAACAGATAAATTCATCTAAATATATTTGAGGCAAACTTACTTCGTTAATATTAGCCTGTATAGGCTACTGCTTTTTCGCTTTTCTTCTCAGACTGGACTAAATATCGGGACGTTATTTACCCGAATCAAATATAAGTTTTACTTCTTGTTCCTTATCCCTTATCCCTTATCCCTCATCCTTCCAATTAACCCAATCTTGAGGCTTGAGGAAAGTTTCGTATAGTTCCGCTTCGGGGGTGTTGGGTTCGGGTTGATAGTTATATTGCCAACGGACTAAAGGCGGTAACGACATAAGAATTGATTCGGTGCGTCCGTTCGTTTGTAGACCGAAAATAGTACCGCGATCGTATACGAGGTTAAATTCTACGTAGCGTCCGCGTCGATATAGCTGGAAGTTGCGCTGTCTTTCACCGTATTCGAGATCTTTGCGTCGTTCGATAATTGGTAAATAAGCAGGTAAAAAGCTTTTGCCACAGTCTTGCACGAAGTTAAATAAATCTGACCAGCTACGATGTTCTATTTCCCCTAATTTTTTACTATATTCCGCTGCTGCTTTATCGGGATGAGGACCTTTGTATAGTTCTCCTGTACCGTCTTGATAGTCGAAGAATAGTCCGCCAACTCCTCTGGTTTCTCGGCGATGTTTTAAATAAAAATATTCGTCACACCAGTACTTAAATACAGGATGATATTCGGGATGATGGCGATCGCAACTCTCTTTATATGTCCGATGAAAATGGGCTGCATCTTCGCCAAAGGGATAGTAGGGAGTTAGATCCGCACCACCACCAAACCACCATACTGGACCCGCCTCAAAGTAGCGGTAATTGAGGTGAACTGTAGGAATATAGGGGCTGCGGGGATGCAGTACCATCGATGTGCCAGTAGCATAAAAGCCGTGACCTTCAGCTTCAGGACGCTGTTTGAGAATTGAAGGGGGCAAACGATCTCCCCAAACTTCGGAAAAATTTACTCCGCCCTGTTCGATGATTGCGCCGTCAGTCATTACGCGCGATCGCCCGCCACCGCCTTCTTCTCTTTCCCAACTATCTTCTTTAAACTTTCCTTTACCGTCAGCTTGTTCTAAGCCCGCACAAATTTCATCCTGTAGCTGTTGCATAAACTGACTGACTCTTTCTTTCGAGTCTTCAGGAGGCTTTGAAGGCTGGGTGTTAGTAGGATTAGTATTTATAGCGGTCATTAGGTAATTAAAAGCTAGATAAAGAAATTGCTATATTTTAGACTATCTCGATTAGGTATATTTACACCACTGCTAAGAGGAAGTACCTATAATACTAGATCCTGTTTTCATAGAACATTTTACGGTGATGTAAGTCAGAAGTCGTGATGTCAGAAGTCGTGATGTCAGAAGGATTTTCGGTTATTTTATACTTCCAAGTAAAAGTATGTTTTGTCAATCGGATTTAGTATAATAAATATCTTTACGAATCAGCAATATTTCTTAATATATTTTAAATTGGCGATCGCAGCAACAATAAAAGGCGTTATTAATGCAATCGCTTACTATTAACTATTAGAGTTTATAACGATTTAGTAAGTGCTATAACTACCCTAATTCTATACATGGTCTATTACACTTTGATTATTCGGCTTAAAACAACTTCCTCGAACATTGATTTTTAACTCGAACTTGGTTTCGCTTCGATAGAATAGCCACAGCGATGTTCGCCATCATTAATCCAGTGAGTTCTTTTTACATCACAGTCTGGTAATACTGCGCCAAACATTTCTAGTTCGTGTCCGCAAATGCTAGGGTAAGATTCTGCCACTTCGGAGATAGCACAGTTATGTTCTACAAAGACAAACTGCTGCTTTTCAGAGGAGTCAACCTGATGTAGTTCTGCCATATAGCCTTCATCTTTTCGCAACTGAACCAGTTTAGCAATACGCTGTTTTAAAGTTCCTGTTCCCAGGCGATCGCGATATTCGGCTGCTTTACGCTGCCACTGTTTTTCTAAAACTTTGCTTACCTGTTCTTTGCCTACGGTTTCGGCTAAGGTATCTAGAAAAGAAACGGCAAATTCGCTATACTTTTGAGTACCGAGGCGATCGCGTCCTGAACTACTCAACTGATATAAATGCTGTGGTCTGCCCATTCCTTGTTGTCTGGACTGATATTCGATTAACCTATCTGCTTCAAGTTCATTTAGATGGCGACGTATCGCCTGAGTACTAATATTTAAGTCGTTGGCTAACTGTTTGGCTGTAGCTTGACCGTGCCTTAGCAAAGATTGCAGGATATTTCGTTTAGTAGACGGTAAACCAGTGGTCGTCATCGTCTTAAGGGCTATATTTTGGAACTAACAAGTCGAAGGAAAATTTTTGACTTAAACAACATCTTTATTGCTAATGTAGCTTACAATATACTTAAACAACAAATTTATTGTTAAACTCCGACAATAATTTAGTTACTTTAGTCTCTTAGATTAATTTTACAACAGTCTATATAATTCCCCATTATGAGTGCCAACGTAAAAACTTTAGTCAATCAGCCTTACAAATATGGTTTTGTTACCGACATCGAGACGGAACAAATTCCTCGTGGCTTGAGCGAAGACGTAGTTCGTTTAATCTCAGCTAAGAAAAACGAGCCTGAATTCATGCTAGAGTTTCGCCTCAAAGCCTATCGTCAGTGGCTTAAGATGAGCGAACCTGATTGGCCTCATGTGGAATATCCTCCCATTGACTATCAAAATATCGTTTATTATTCTGCACCCAAGAAAAAATTAGAGAAGAAAGGTAGCTTGGATGAAGTCGATCCAGCCTTGTTAGAAACTTTCGACAAGTTGGGTATTCCGCTATCGGAACAAAAAAGATTGAGTAACGTAGCGGTAGATGCCATCTTTGATAGTGTTTCGATCGGGACTACTTTTAAAGAGAAGTTAGCTGAAGATGGAGTAATTTTTTGCTCGATATCTGAAGCCTTAGAAGAACACACCGAACTAGTTAAAAAGTATTTAGGTAGCGTCGTACCAGTAGGTGATAATTACTTTGCTGCGTTAAATTCGGCAGTATTTAGCGATGGTTCGTTTGTCTTTATTCCCAAGGGCGTAACCTGTCCGATGGAACTATCGACCTATTTCCGCATTAATGATGGAGATACTGGGCAGTTTGAACGTACTTTGATTGTCGCTGAAGAAGGTGCATCCGTTAGCTATTTAGAAGGCTGTACTGCGCCGATGTTCGATACCAATCAGCTTCACGCTGCGGTAGTTGAATTGGTAGCGTTAGACGATGCTGATATTAAATACTCCACGGTACAAAACTGGTTTGCAGGAGACGAAAACGGTAAAGGCGGAATTTATAACTTTGTTACTAAACGAGGCTTGTGTAAGGGAATAAATTCTAAAATCTCTTGGACTCAAGTAGAAACTGGTTCGGCGATTACCTGGAAGTATCCAAGCTGTGTTTTAGTTGGTGATAATTCTGTAGGTGAGTTTTATTCCATTGCTTTGACTAACAACAAGCAACAGGCGGATACAGGAACAAAAATGATTCATGTAGGCAAGAATACTCGCAGCACGATTATTTCTAAAGGTATTTCGGCTGGAGATTCTAAGGGTAGCTATCGCGGTTTAGTCAAAATTGGTAACAAAGCCGACGGTGCGCGTAATTACTCTCAATGCGACTCAATGTTAATTGGCGATAATGCTGAGGCAAATACTTTTCCTTATATTCAGGTAGATAATAGTACGGCAAAATTAGAACACGAAGCATCTACGGCAAAAATTGGCGAAGAACAGCTATTTTACTTCGCTCAACGCGGTATCTCTGAAGAAGACGCGGTATCGATGCTCGTCAGTGGCTTTTGTAAAGACGTATTAAATGAATTGCCAATGGAGTTTGCAGCCGAAGCAGATAAGTTATTGAGCCTTAAACTTGAAGGAACAGTTGGTTAATTAAATCTTTTTAATTAGAATATTTAGATCTTCTGGATGTACTTCGGTACATCCTTTTTGTTTGGTATATACGACTGTAAAAATATTCTGACAAAAAAAGAAAAGTACTTACAACTGACTGCGATAGTATCAAGATTGACGAATAGCGTATTTGTTTATACGGTATCTATGCTCTAAAGATTAAACAAGTGTGTTTTGAACATAGTTATGACTAGAATTACAGTAACGCGTAAAAGCTTATTTAGAAAGTTTTAAATTATTTACATTTTACTCTAGCTGTTTTGAACCATTCTGGTAAAGACTAAAGTTAAATACCTAAGTACAGGACAAAAATTGTAGAGAGAAAAGAAATTTATTTCTTTTGAGGTCTAAATCAATAGCGATCGAACGTAAGCGATAAACGATCGCTTTCATAATTCTTTCAAAAATAGCGTAGTTGTATTTGTAAATTAGTTTCTGCACCTGTAACTAATACTGCTGACTCTCCAAAACTAGGAGGACTTGTCTGAATTTCTGGATTTTGAGAAAACCCAAATCCCTCTTGAGGTATGCCTAAAAAGTTACGATTGAGTTCGCCGTCTCCATTAACGTCATGAAATACTGCTATGGCATAAGTACCAAGATGCAAATCTTCAATTGTCAATATTGGCAATCTTCGGCTAATAGAAATACATTTCGCTTCTAAATTGTTACTACTACCAGGAAATCCTTTACCTCTATCAAAAAGACTATAGCAAATTTGCCCTTCTGCCTTGTTTAAGCCTGCAATTTGTACTTTCATAATACTGTTAGTGCTGCTATTAGCTTGTGGCGGAAAACAAAAATATCCTCCCGCAATTAGCAGCAATAAATTAGCCAGCCATTTCTTCATCTTAATTTTTCTAAAGTCCAGTTAGTTGAATTGTCAGCGAAAATTTATCTTGCGATTAGCTCTTTAGCGTCGTTGAAGTCTTCTTCGTGAATTATAGAAAGAGTATCCTGAAACTCGCTCGCAATCGCGTCTGCCCTACTTTTTTGCTTTCCTTATTTACACTTTACTTTAGCTGTTTTTGAACCATTCTGGTCAAGACTAAAGCGAAATTCATCATTTTCTGTCCAGAAGCTAAGATCTTGTATATTAAAGTCTCCAGAATCCTTGTAAACTATTTGCTGCTCATAAATACGTCCTGCGTTACAGTATGAACACTGATGTGTTCTAAATAATTTTTCATCTTCACGATCTTGACCGATACGTACCAATCGATCGGGAATAATTTCTGATTTTAGTTCACCACGATTGGATTTGGCAGCAATAATAAGTGCATCGTTTTGATTGGTTTCAGTGGTAAATTCATATATTTCAAATGCGCCTTCACCCACAAATGTTTCATAAAAAGAGTTCAAAACAGATAATCCTTCGTTTCCAAAGGTTACTTCACATTTGGGATAACGAGGCTTAAATGTTGGACATTGACCATCAGCATCAAGTGGTGCTTTGCTAACTTTTACACTAGCATCGGCACATCCTGATAATAAAAAAGTTATTATCAATACTATCGCTAATACGTGTTTCATATATATTACCCTGGCTTATTAAGTAACTTAATTAATTTAACATTAAACTGTACAGTGTAGTTTAATGTTTTAGCTGCTTATGTCAGGGTTTTTCTTCAAATCTTTAACTAAGTTTTATTTGTAGTTTCGCTATCCGTATAGGCAATAAGCTGTTGTGTATGAAGCTTAAAAGAACATATGTAAGGCGATCGCATTTCCTGGCAAATATCTTAGACAGGCTATAGAAGCTAATCCTAAAATCGATCCAGCCACTATCGACTATCGACATAGAAATGCGATCGAACCCCATCGACGTGTTACAAGTAGTTACAAAAGTACTATATACTTTAATCTTAATACAAATCATAAGCTATAGTACAAAGTTGTTTGAAAACAGTATTTTTTATTTTACTAACGCTCAAAAATACTTTAATAGCTAATAGCTAGCCCAACTAACCTCAATTAATCAGAGAATAAATTTGTCCATCAATTAACAATCTAGTAATTCCCTTATCTTGAAGATAGCGAGAAGTTTTTTGCAGCATACGACCATCAGGGACTTTAATGATTCGTTCGCGACGATGAGAGAAGCGTTTAGCAATACGGTGGTTGTCAAATACAGGAAGAGTCTTTTCTCGATTTTCTTCAGTAGGAATCATACCGAGATCGGCAAATTCCGACAGAGGTTTGACAATCAATTCGGCAGAGCGATCGATTACTAAATAACAAGTTCTCGGAAAAGAAGCCTGTGAGAGCGGAAGAATTTGTACGTCACCCAGACTAGAGCTACGATATGATATGTCCTCTTCTTCCCAATCCTCATCGTCCTCATCATCTTCATCATCATTAAAATCTTCTAAATCTTCTCCCAACATCTCCTTGAGAGTAATTAGATCTACATCATCATCTTCATCGTCTTCAGGTTCGGGTTCTACCCGATCGCTTTTAAGAATCAGTCGCTGTGAGAGCGGGCTATTATCCGAAGGTGTATCCTTCTGCTGACTCAAGGAAACCTCATCATCTGCGAACAATGTCGCCTCCTCCTTTAAGGTTGGTGCAGGCTTGTCGCTAGTTGAAGCTTCTGATTCGTCAATAGCAACTTTCTTATCGAGAACTAGTTTATTAGCTTTTTGGGGTTCGGGTTGAGGTGCAGGGGATTCTATCTGAGTAATAGTTGGGAGTGCAGACTCGGATGCAGCAGCCGAACGACGACGACGACGGCGCGGAATAATAGCTGGCTTTGATTCTGGTTCTGATTCAGTGGCAATCGCAGTTTCTGGGATCGACTCAGGTGTTTGGATTGATGTAGCCTCGTTATCCATAGCTACATCTACAGCTACAGTGTCCACTTCTTCTGGCTTGGATTTAGCTTTAGAAGATTTACGCTTGTTTTTAGTAGTATTGGTTTTTTTGGTGCTGGATTTAGCTTTTTTAGCTGACTTTTCTCCTCTGGGAGTACGTGCTAAACGTTTTTGCTGAATTAGATCTTCGTATTCAGCAGAAGATAACTTGTTTTTCAGAAAGCGACTGATCGTAGAACTACTGACTTCGTAACTTTTCGCCAAAGTAGAAGTGGTTGCTTGAGAAGTACGATATTGCTCTAGAATTTCTTGTTTATCGTTTTCGGTTAGTTTTCTAGGACTCATGCTTTCTTAGCTTAAACTCGTGTATTTTATGGCTCTACTATTAATAACAATATCAATTATGGCAAAGATCTAACACGATCTAACAATATTAACCCTGTCCGTCAATCGAAAACAGGAGTTTAAAAAAACCCTCGGGGCGTTAACTCGTTACTCAAAACAGTTAACTGAAAAACTACAGGTTTCAAACTAGATGCGATATAACTCCATCGCGATCGACTATTTTAATTTGCGTTACATTCATACAGTTTATCTTGTTCGACTCCATTTGGTAACACCAACTACAGTTGAGATGACAATCTTTTACTAGCGTCTTAGATAAATAATTAATCTTAGTTTTAGCAAATAACTGATAAATTATTTTTTGATGAGATTAATTTAGTCAGGATCGAGAACCTAATGGTAAATATGCTCAAACCCAATGCTAAACGAGCTTTGCTTGTCTTAGCCGATGGAACTACGTATTTTGGTTGGTCTTTTGGCGCAGCAGGAACTGCGGTGGGAGAAGTAGTATTTAATACGGGAATGACGGGATATCAGGAGGTTCTAACAGATCCGAGTTATTCGGGTCAAATTATTACTTTTACCTATCCAGAACTCGGTAATACAGGGGTAAATCCTGCTGATGAAGAATCTGACACCGTACGGGCAAAAGCCGTCATTGCTCGTAACATTACCTATCGTCCTAGCAACTGGCGTTCTACTCAATCTCTACCAGAATATTTGCAGCAAAGACAGATTCCTGGAATTTATGGCATCGATACTCGTTCTTTGACTCGCAAGTTACGAGACTATGGAGCGATTAATGGAGGAGTTTCTACAGAGATTCTCGATCCTGAAAAATTACTCAACCTAGTGCAGCAAGCACCAGATATGGCAGGGCTAAATTTAGTTAAAGAGGTGACGACAAAATCCGCTTATCAGTGGTCGCAAGAAACTGAAAACGAATGGGAATTTGCTGGTAATAACCAAGATAATTCTTTAACGGTGGTGGCGATTGATTTTGGCATCAAGCGCAATATTTTACGACGGTTAGCTAGCTATGGCTGCAAAGTAATCGTAGTTCCTGCTAACACCCCAAGCGAAGAAATATTGAAGCATAATCCTGACGGAATTTTTCTTTCTAATGGGCCTGGGGATCCTGCTGCTGTTAGTGAAGGTATTGCCACAACTAAAGAATTATTGCAGGCTGGTAAGCCGACTTTTGGGATTTGTATGGGTCATCAGATTTTAGGGTTATCTTTGGGGGCCGAAACATTTAAACTCAAGTTTGGACATCGAGGCTTAAATCAACCCGCAGGACTGCAAAAACAAATTGAAATTACCAGCCAAAATCATGGATTTGCGATCGCCGAAAAATCTTTGGGCGCAGATGTCGAAATAACTCATCTTAATCTTAACGACCGCACTGTAGCTGGTTTGCAACATAAAAAATTACCTTTTTTCTCGGTTCAATATCATCCAGAAGCTAGTCCAGGTCCTCATGATGCGGATTATCTGTTTGAAAAGTTTGTCAAATTGATGCAGTCGGCGAAGAGCGAACAATAAAACTCACCTATTTACCTTATCGGATTGATTCAATTATTCGATCTTGCACGAGCCGTATTTCTACATCTAATTGGGGATGCGGGTGCGGTGCTGTTGTGATTTAGGCGATCGCTTTCTATTATTTCAATATTTTAGCAACGTTTAATTGCGCCTACTAATCGATCTTCTCGTTATTATGTCGTGCGATCGATAGTTTAGCGTCAATTTTTAGTTTGAAAATGACTATCTAAAGAACGATCTACTGAGAACAATTATTGAATTTAATAATAATAACTTCAATTTAATCGGAGATCGAATACAAATGAATTCACCAGACATAGGCGAACAGGCAATAAGTAAAGCAGCAGAAGTAGGTTTAGAAAGTCAATTAGACGAGGCTGAAGATCTAGATGTAGATATACGCAGCAATCCTTTAGATTTAGTACAGGGAAAGGTAGATTCGGTTAGCGTCAAGGGCGAAGGGCTAGTGATGCAAAAAGAATTACGAGCCGAAAAACTCAGGATTGAAACGGACAGCATTGATATTGACCCGATGAAAGCTGCATTAGGTAATATCGAACTAAACAAGCCTACAGATGCTAGAATGCTCGTAGTTTTGAAAGAAGAGGATGTTCAAAGAGCCTTTAATTCAGACTATGTAAAAAATAAGCTTCAAGGCTTAAAAATTAATTATGGCGACGAGACAGCTACTGCCAAGATCGAGCAGGTAAACTTCAGCTTACCAGACTCAGGTAAAGTAAAGCTAGAAGCAGATATTAATCTAGTTGAAAAAGAACAAAAAGAAAAAATAAGTTTTACTGCTGTACCTGAAGTTAATTCTGCTGGCGATAACATTAATTTAAAATCAATAGAATATGATAAAGAGGCAGAATACAACAAAAATGTTGCCGAAGCTATAATTGCTAGTGCTGAAGAAATACTAGACTTGCGTAATTTTGAATTAGATGAAATGTCCTTAAGGGTCAGGAAATTGGACGTAGAAGCTGGTAAATTAACTATTGAAGCGGATGCGGAAATTGAAGATTTTCCTGATGCTTAACTGTTGGTATTTATTTTACGCTAAATGAGATTAATTAATAATTAACAGTTTGATACAGCAATTCTGGGATTAATTCCAGAATTGCTGTTTATATTAGGCGACTAAAAAATCTTATCCATAACTATTCGGATATAAACAAATATAAAAAATTAGCTACTGATGTTTAATTTAAAACTGTTAGTAGCTAATTGTATTGTTTGCCTAATACGTCAATCAGCTAACGTGCGATCGGCATTATCTAAATCTAAACGGCTGTCGTCGCGTTCTTCTAATTTGCTTTTCAAACCCAATTCTTCGCGATCGCTCATTTCCAAACCAGCTTGTTTACCTAGTTTATCGACATCATTCATTTCAAGATTGTCTTCTCTATCGATCTGGTCAGCATCGTTTATTTCACCCATTGGCTGGGTTTGAGCAAACTTTTCTTCACCTGTATTCATTTTATTTTTCCTCGAACATTAATAATTGCCAGACACCATTTATAATCAATGACTGACAATACAAAATTTTTACTACGCTGTAATATTTAGCGACCAGCATTAGCTAGTGCATTTAACTGAGAATCTACCGCCTCAATATAAGAATCATCTTCCAACGCTGAAGGAGACAGTTCTCCAGCATCGACTGCTGCATTAACTAAATCTTCGGCTGTTAGTTCACCTTGCTCATAATTAGTAACTAGCACTGCATAACTATTAACGCCTTGGTCTTCAAAATCACCTCGGTATGCAGAACTTACCAAGTTGAAAGCTTCAGTACGCCGTACATCATAACCACTATAGTCGAAGTCGCTAGATTGAGCTTCTTCTAAAGTCTCTTCAGTACGAGTTTCTGTTTCAAAATCGCTCTGTTGTTGTGGATCCATTTCTTCCATGTCTTCCGTATCATACGGGGAAGTCATATCGGGATCTGTCTGAGTTAGGTCTTCGTATTTTTGAATTCTAGTCTCGTTTGGCTCTTCTGTTTGGGCGATCGCACCGGGAACAATAAATCCAGCAGAAAATAATACTGATAAAGTACTAATAATTAACTTATTCATAGTAAAAATATCCTCAATTTAAGTTCGATTTAGTCGTGGGACTCTTTAAAAAATATTTATGAAGTTCTACCTTCTGTTGGACCTTGAACAGCTTTCCAGCCAGCTATACCGCCCTGTAGTTGAGATACGCTCTCGAATCCAGATTGTCTGAGTTCTTGCGCTACTTTAGCTGCTTCCTCATCTGTATCACTATACACATAAATCTCGCGATTTTTCTCAAGACCATTAGCATCGGACATTAACATAGCCCCTGTAATTCGCTCTTCTAAAAAAGATTCGCGATCGCGTGCATCAATAATGGTTAGACCAGGCTCACCCCATTGAAGACGCTCTTTCATAGCTTGTGCGCTAGATTTTGGCGTAGCATCAGGAGGAGTAGGAACAACTTTATCGATTACATTTTCCTTAATCTCTGAGATAGCTTTAGCTTCTGCTTTTTGTTCTGATTCAGACATTTTTATCTTGGTAATTTATTGTTATAGCCTATTAAGACAATTTACAGGGAATAAATACTCCATCTAAAGCTATAAATTTTTGCATATATGCAAAATATTACTTTTGATGCATAGATTTTTAGTTAATTTTATTTAACGTTTTATATTATCTGCATAAAATTGCCCCTAAAACGCGCCTGAAGTTCTCGCTATTTTATAAGTTGGCAATTAACTGCGATCGCCTAGCAATTAATTGTAATTAAATAATAATAAGAAAAATTGACAACATCGCGCTCGGACAAAATCAATTAGCAATTTTATAAAGCCTTTAGTGCTGCATCTTAATTCGTGTAAACCTTATTTAATAACCAATCAAAATGACTATTTCACCCGACCAAATTCCCGCTCAAACTCAAGACCAACAGCCCGCTCACGAGTCGGAAATGACTCCCAAACCCATATACGATCGCGATAGCTACAAAGGTAGCGACAAGCTCAAAGGTAAAGTGGCATTAATTACTGGTGGCGATAGCGGTATTGGACGTTCTGTAGCGGTTCTTTATGCTAAAGAGGGTGCAGACGTAGCGATCGTTTATCTTGACGAACACGAAGACGCTAAGAAAACTAAAGAACTGGTAGAAGCACAAGGACAAAAATGTCTGTTAATCCCTGGTGATATCAGTGGTGAGAAATTTTGCCATGAAGCAGTAGGAAAAACTGTCAGCGAACTAGGAAAGCTAGATATATTGGTCAACAACGCAGCCGAACAATATATGGAAGACCCGAAAACTATGGAAGATATAGACTCGGCGCGTCTGGGCAGTATTTTCAGCGTCAATATCTTTTCAATGTTTTATTTTTGCAAAGCAGCGATCCCTCATTTAAAAGAAGGCAGCACGATTATTAACACCACCTCGATCAATGCCTTTAAAGGAAATGCAGCTTTACTAAGCTACTCTACTACTAAAGGTGCAATTCTAGCCTTTACTCGCTCTTTGTCTCAAAGCTTGCTAGAAAAAGGCATCCGCGTTAATGGTGTGGCTCCAGGTCCGGTTTGGACTCCATTTATTCCCGATGCTTTCCCCGCCGATCAGGTTGAAGGATTTGGTAAAAGCGTACCGATGAAACGTCCTGGTCAACCTGTAGAAGTAGCTACCTGCTTCGTTTTTCTAGCTTCTGAAGATTCTTCTTATATAGCAGGACAAACTCTACATCCCAACGGTGGTGTAGTAGTTGGCGCATAACAAATTGTCAACCCGTAGAAGTATTATCTTCCTCTACTTCTTTTCACCTACAGCAACTTGTCAGAATTAGCATTCGATCTACTTTGTACTTAGTTCTAATTTAGAGCCTGCACTGTCAAATAATCAGTCAATCGTTTTCACGGTCGGTAAAAATTTTAGAATATTGTTGGGCTGGAAAGATTTGCCACAATTGCGATTCAGACGCGAAGGCAGCGCGTAGCGCAACGAGAGCTTCGCTCAGTGTCGTCCCCAGTCTCCGAAGGGGACGATGGCACTATCGTGCCGTGTTTTGGAAGGGCATTCAAGCTTGTCGGGTTTCCTGACAAGACACCCCCTCCGCATTGCGCCGTTTTTTGAAGCGATCGCCCAGAGCAAGAATCTACAACAGCATATTTTCTTCCCTATTACAATTAAACTTATGATTGAAGACCGATTACCAAAATTAGGATTAGTTTGTGTTACCACTTCAGATGAAGTAAGGTTTCGCACTGTTACCCGTAGAACTTTATCGAAGCTATCGGAGTCAGAACAGCAACAAAAATTAAGAACAATATATAGTGCGAATGTAGAACGTTTGTACAAGGCGATCGCCTTTTGTCAGCGAGAAAACATTCAGCTATATCGTCTTAGTTCGGGATTGTTTCCCTTCGCCGACAGTCCTTTAGGAGAAAAAATCTTAGCCGAATTTACTACCGATTTACAGCAAATTGGTCGTTTAGCTAAAAGCAATGAAATACGGCTGGTTATCCATCCCGATCAGTTTGTGGTTCTTAACTCAGATCGTAGCGAAGTAATTGATAACAGCATCAAAATTCTAAAGACTCATGCTCGCGTCATGGATTTATTAGAATTACCACGTTCTCCTTGGGCATTGATTAATATACACGGCGGTAAAGGCGATCGCTCTCAAAGACTGATCGATAATATCAAACAGCTACCTGAAAATATTTATTCTCGTCTAACCATAGAAAATGACGAACACGCCTATGGTAGCGAAGAAACTGCCGAAATTTGCTCGGCTGCTGGAATTCCGATGGTATTTGATGCTCATCATCATTTGGTCAACAAAAGATTAGAAAGCTACGAAGATCCTAGTGTTAAACAGATGCTGGAGTTAGCTAGAACTACCTGGAAGCAACCCCAATGGCAGCTAGTACACATTTCTAACGGCAAAAATAGTTTACACGATACTAAACACAGCGATCTGATCTACGATATGCCGTCCTGTTTTGAAAATGTACCTTGGATCGAAGTCGAAGCCAAACATAAAGAACTAGCCATCTCTGAGTTAAAGCAAGGATGGTTGCGATCGCTCGATCGAGAACAATTAGCTGTGTAGCCTGAATTACCGATGATTACCAAATTATTTAATAACCTAATTTTACCCAACAAGCAGATTTTCAAGGTAATATTTGCCTTTTGTATGATTGCAGCAGGACTATCTCATTTTATCGTGCCTCATCCTTACGTTAAAATCGTTCCTCCGCAGCTTCCCTATCCAGAAGCCATTGTTTACATCAGTGGTTTCTTTGAAATCTTGGGTGGTATTGGCTTGTTTGTTCCTCTTGTCAGTCAGGCTGCTGCATGGGGTCTAGTTTTATTGCTAATTGCGGTTTATCCAGCCAATATTAATATGGCGGTTAACAACATTCATATCAATAATATCCCCGATGGCAATTGGTTTCAAGCGATCAGACTGCCGTTTCAATTCGTGTTAATTGCCTGGGCATATTGGTATACTAAACCAGATAAAGAAGCTGTTTCGGTCGATTAGCGATCGCCACCCGACCGCATTAGCTTCCAATCTAGGATTTACAACTATTTAAAGTAATACTAAACCAGAGTACGACTATAACTGTCTATTCTGCACCCACCATTTCACCAACTTCGATCAACTCAACCAAGTTGCCTTCTGGATCTCGCACTAATGCTAACTTAACGCCCCAGTCAGCGAAGTTCCACGGTGCAGATACAATTTCTACTTCTTTACTCTCTAAATATTTACAGGCTTCGTCTACATTTTGTACGCTAAAGCTAACGGCGATCGCATCATCTTGCTTGCCAAAAGTTACCGCAGTGCTACTACCAAAATATTCTTTGATTTTGCCCCGACACATGATGGTTAGTTTGGTTTGTCCCGTAGCCAATTCGACATAGCGATCGACCCCTGAAATCATTGCTACTTCCAAGCCTAAAATATCGCGATAAAACTTCAGACAAGCATCGTAGTCATTAACATACAGTCTCGTGTTAGCAAAATTAAACTTCATATTATATAAACCTTAAAATTAGTCGGGTTAATATGAGGATGTGGACGAACACATCGATTCTTCCTTAAGGAAACACTGTAGAACCTACACGCTCGAAGAAAATAAACCAGCTAACTGTAGTAGGAACTTCGTAGGATAAGCTGCTACAAGTTTGAAATCTTCTCAATTTTTTAATATGCGGTGTTAGTAATTGACTGATGCTAGACATATTATTTCAAAGTGGCTCAAATCTCGATCGCGATCGAGATGTTTCTTCAATTAGCACGTCAAAAAGATAAAGAGAACTAAATTAGTTATTCTCTAGTTTGTGTCCTGCTGCCACAATTAATTGCTTAAAAGTTTCCTCCGAAGCTTCAGAATTGATGGTAACAATTTTAGATTCTGGATCGATTTCAACTTTAGCTTCTGGTTCGGAAGTTAAAATAGTTTTTTTCAGTTGTTTGGCCGATTCTGAATCTATGGTAGGTACGTTAAATTGCATGAGTTTTATATCCTTATTTATTGAGATTTATTCGGTTGTTCAAGTCAAAAGGCATTATATTCTTCAGCGTAACTTTAATGCAAGTTGGTAGTTTTGGTAAAATAATCTGCATAGCTATTCATAGCGATCTCTATCGTGGAGAAGGAAGAATTTGTTATTTTACCTAATACCGATATCAATGGAGCAACTGCGATCGCTGTTTCTATTTTTTTACTGACGATCCTTCAGGCTGAAGCTGCTTTATATCTGGCTAAACAACAGGGTCGCGAAGGGATACTGCATTACACATTGAAACTTTTTCGGCGTTGCTAAAATGTAATGGTTACTCGTTACCCTTATTTGAGCTACTCGTAATGCGTCTTACTAAAAATAGGCTTAACCACCAAAACTACTCCACAAGGTAGCCTCATGAGGAATTACCAAATTATACTTTTCGGCAACTACATCTTTTTGAGTTTGACTGAGGGTGGCACGAGAAACAGTATAGCCAACCACAAAAGTGACTAGAGCTACTAGGGGAATAGCGATCGATATATAGGAACTAGATAAATTTTCGTTTGATGTGCGTAACTGCATTAGTTAGAATCTCAACAATAATAAATTTTTTTCTATCTATTTATTGTCGCAAAATAAATTGTATTAATAGCTACACTTTTATTTTTCTTAATATTAATCTTAGATACTTAATTGAAGCGATCGCCATTAATTGATTCAATTACTTGCTCTGATAGAGAAAACGGCAAGTCTCGATCGTGAGAAACTACGCCGTGGCTCATGCCAGCTACTAAACCAAAAATTGAAGCTAAGATTAGGGATGCTGTGTTGTTCATGTTGCACGGTGTCTACAATAAGCACCATGCTGACATTTATTTTCGGCACTTTTCGTATCAAAACTTACCATAAATCCCTAAAAAGCAGCCTTTAATGCAGTAATCGCATCAAATATATTTATAAAATGCAAATAGAGAATTTCACTAATCGAGCGTAATATTTCGCGCTCGGCAAACATGGAGTTAATACCATAGATGCCTCGAAGATTGTTAGAAATAACTGGATGGCGATCGCTGATTGGTTCACAATTGGTTCAGAACCAAGAAAACAAACTCGATTTAAAGGTAAGTGTTCGGGAATATACCAACTGAAAACGCTTGTATACACTGAACGTAGTGAAATGAGCGCGGGTGGATTTGAACCACCGACCTACAGAACCGGAATCTGTTGCTCTATCCCCTGAGCCACGCGCCCTCGATCGACTTACTATCTATCACTGTAATTATAGGGTAAGTCAAATAACATTGAAACTTTCTTAAGGATTTATCAATGTGAACGATTTAAGTAAACGGCTTCGCCGTAGCTATTAGCTCTTAGCGAAAGTTTGAAGAGGCTTTAAACCCCTCAAGCATTGAAGACCACCAAACTTCGTTTGGTGGGGGCATCAAACCCTATAGATCGGGGTTCTTAGCTATTTACTCAAGTAATCTGAAGAAGCTAAAAGCTAAAGGCTAAAAGCGGTGCAGACGGCGCTAATGCGCCATCGTCAGCTCTGCTGACTCTGAGCCGTTAGGCTCTGTGTCTTGGGCTTTGCCCAAGTGGAGCGACTGCGCCAAGAAGCTAATAGCTTTTTTGGTAAAATTAATCTTCTTCTGGCACTACAGGAAAGTCTCCCGATCGCTCTGAAGGAATAGCAGCCACGATCGCATCAATGACTTTAGATATGGGAATAATTTCTAAGCCAATATCCTCTGGTAAGCTTTGACCTTTGGGGACGATCGCTTTTTTAAAGCCCAGTTTAGCTGCTTCTTTGAGGCGTAATTCCATCTGAGAGACTAAACGCACCTGTCCTCCCAAACCTACTTCACCGATCAAAACGGTGCGAGGATCGACAACGCGATCGCGAAAGCTGGCAACAATGGCGATCGCTACACCTAAATCCGCAGCGGGTTCTCCTACCCCTAAACCCCCAACCGAAGCGACATAGGCATCGAGTTTAGATAGGGGAACACCAACCCTCTTTTCTAATACTGCTAAAATCTGCTGCAAACGGTTGTAGTCAATTCCTGTAGTCGAACGACGGGGGGAAGTATAGCTAGTGGGGCTAACTAATGCCTGAATTTCTACCACAATGGGACGAGTACCTTCACAAGCAACCACAATTGACGTACCAGGAGAAGCCTCATCACGATTACCTAAAAATAATTCCGATGGGTTATCTACTTCTACTAAACCACCTTCGGCCATTTCAAAAATGCCGATTTCGTGAGTTGCGCCAAAGCGATTTTTTACCGATCGCAACAAACGATGGGAAGCATAGCGATCGCCTTCAAAATATAGTACCGTATCTACTAAGTGTTCTAATACTCGTGGTCCTGCGATCGCGCCTTCTTTGGTAACGTGACCGACAATTAATAGGGTAATATTTTCTCTCTTGCCCACCTGCATTAAAGCTGAGGTACATTCCCTAACCTGGGCTACCGAACCTGGAGAAGAAGTCAAGGCTGCAAAGTGTAAGGTTTGAATACTATCGATAACTGCTACCTGGGGTTTTAAAGATTCTAGTTCCCGTAATATTTCCTCTAAATCTGTTTCTGGCATTACGTAGAGATTATTATCTTTTTTACCCCCAGTGCCGTTACTATTACCGTTAGATGTTGCTTTTGTATCTGCCACATCCAAACGAGAAGCCCTTAACTTTACCTGCTGTCCCGATTCCTCTGCCGAAACATATAGAATACGCGGTAAGCTGTAAGACAGCTTATTTGCTACCTGCAATAGCAGAGTTGATTTACCGATTCCAGGATCGCCACCAATCAGTACCAGAGAACCAGGAACGACTCCACCACCCAAGACGCGATCGAACTCGCTATAGCCAGAAGGAAATCTTTCCTGAACATCATTATTAATTTGCGAAAATTTTAAAGAAACTCTAGGTTTAGCGACTGCTGAAGATCTACCATTGCCACGAGTTCCAGATTGCCATCCTCCACGGCTATATCCCCCGCCATTAGAAATCTCGACTGGTTCTTCAGAGATCGTGCCAAACTCATTGCATTCTTTACACAATCCAAACCACTGACTGTATTCCGCTGCGCAGTTATTGCAGACATATATTTGCTTCGCTTTAGCCATTTTATTAAGATAAATTAGAGAAATAAAGAAATAAAAAGATAGATAAGTATAACTTCATCGATAATATTTAGTTCAATATTAAGAAACTTTACAGGCTTTAAAAATAAATTAAATCTGAAAAAACTCGTTAATTATGGGGATAGTTGGAAAAATCGCCGTAAAATAAAGCTTGAGTTGAGTTTAAAAGACACTAGCAAAGCAGGCTATGTTATAGGACAATAGAGAATTAACTTAAATATCTGTAATTTTACTTAAAAAAGGAGTTTATAGTAATTTGGAAACTAATAAAGAAAAAATTTTAGTAGTGGATGACGAGGCTAGCATCCGCCGAATTTTAGAAACTCGCCTTTCGATGATTGGTTATGACGTAGTAACTGCTGCTGACGGTGAAGAAGCCTTAGAAACATTCCGTACTGCCGAACCTAGTTTGGTAGTGTTAGATGTGATGATGCCTAAGTTAGATGGCTATGGTGTCTGTCAAGAACTGCGCAAAGAATCTGATATTCCTATTATAATGCTTACTGCTTTAGGAGATGTTGCCGATCGCATTACGGGTTTAGAATTAGGCGCAGACGATTATGTAGTTAAGCCCTTCTCTCCTAAAGAACTAGAGGCAAGAATTCGCTCCGTACTGCGCCGAGTTGAGAAAAACGGTGCGCCTGGTATTCCTAGTTCGGGGGTAATTCACGTCGGTTCAATTAAGATAGACACTAATAAGCGTCAAGTATATAAGGGTGATGAACGTATTCGCCTGACAGGAATGGAATTTAGTTTATTAGAATTATTAGTCAGTCGTTCTGGTGAACCTTTTTCGCGATCGGAAATTTTGCAGGAAGTCTGGGGCTATACTCCAGAGCGTCATGTCGATACTCGCGTTGTGGATGTTCATATCTCTCGTCTACGTGCCAAGCTAGAGGACGATCCAAGCAACCCCGAACTAATTCTGACTGCGAGGGGTACGGGCTATTTGTTTCAACGCATTTTAGAAGCAGGAGAAGAGTAATTTAAGAAATGAGGAATGAGGAACGAGGAATGAGGAAATATAGTTAATTTGATTCCTATCCATCGCTCTTTTTGCTCATTATTCTTTAAATAAGGACTTACTGTAAAAATGAATAAATCCGATCCTAATCGAATATTAAGATTGCTGCCTTTTTTCGCAGGAGGATTAGGCGGATTTTTGCTGTTAATTAATCGCTTGCTAACGGCTCAATTAACTTCTTCTCAAGCGCGTTCGGATGCTTTGGGAATAATAGAAGGAGCAGTCTTAATTTTAGTCGGTTTACTGTGGCAACAGATTCAAGCTAGAACTCCCGACACGGTAGATTTAATCGGGGAAACAGGTTTAGAATTAGATGCCGAACTAAATGATTCGGCTAAAACCGAGTTAGCCTGGGCTTCTCACTTATTATTAACTAACACAGTAACGCGATCGCTTGTTGTTTATTACGACGGTAAAACCATTTTAAGAAGAGGAATTTTAGGAAAAAGCGATCGGGTAAAGCCAGGAGCAATTCTAGAAAGAGTCTTGTCCAAGCAAAAACCAGTGTACTTAGTTAGCCTTGCTCTCTATCCAGGTAGATTCGAGTTTGATTATTTACCTGAAAATACTCAAGGTGTAATCTGTCAGCCAATTGGAGACAAGGGAGCTTTAATTTTAGGCGCAAATGCACCCCGCAGCTATACGAAGAAAGATGAAAAGTGGATCGAAGGAATCGCCGACAAGTTAGCCGTCACTATGGATAATTCTAAGTTGCAGCTTTAAGTTACAGATCGGTTGCTGAATGTCAAACAACTAATGACTAACTATTAGATCGTTTCAACTATAATCGATGACTTTGTTCTCTAATAACAATAATAATTTAAGTTTAAAATATATAGATCTGTTTTGTGGTATTGGAGGATTTCGTGTAGCAACTGAAATAGTATGTAAGGAATATCAGATTCAGCCTTTATGTGTTTTTTCTTCCGATATCGATCGAGATGCGATCGCGACTTACGAAGCTAATTATGGAGAAAAACCTCAAGGAGATATTACTAAAATTAGTGCCAAAGAAATACCCGAACATAATATTCTTTTTGCTGGCTTTCCTTGTCAGCCATTTAGCATTTGTGGAAAATTAGAGGGATTTGAAGATATAAGAGGAACTCTTTTTTTCGATATAGCGCGTATTCTTAAAGCTAAAAAACCTTATAGTTTTATATTAGAAAATGTTAAGCAATTAAAAGGTCATAGTTCGGGAAAAACTTTAGCACGAATTATAGAAATTTTAGAAGATCTGGGATATTATACCCACTATAAAATTTTGAATGCTCTTGACTGTGGTTTACCACAAAAACGCGAAAGAATCTTTATTGTTGGCTTCCTAGATCCCATCGAATTTGAATGGATAGAAGAAAAAAAAACTGCGATATCTCTTTCGGAAATTTTAGAACAAGATGTAGCAAATTCTTATTACGCTTCAGAAAAAATAAGAAATAATCGTATTTCTAAATACAAAGGAAAAATAGAAGATTATCCGACAATTTGGCACGAAAACAAATCAGGTAATATTAGTGCTTATCCCTATTCTTGTGCCATGCGATCGGGAGCGTCTTATAATTATCTTTTGGTTAATGGCGAACGAAGATTGACCGAACGAGAAATGCTAAGATTACAAGGTTTTCCCGATCGCTTTAAAGTTATTTGCTCTTATTCGGCAATGAAAAAGTTGGTAGGCAATAGTGTAGCTATTCCTTGCGTAACTTCAGTAATTAGATCTATTTTTAAAGCCGTAGAAAAATCGAATAAATTAAAACTTCAACAAGAAAATCCAATTGACTTGAATTTTATTCAAGTTCCACTATTTGAAACAAATATCATGGATATTAACGAAGCAAAAGATCGGTTAGATAAAATTATTAATAAAACTAGAACTCGCTACTATAAACCAATTCAAGTTGCAGAAGTATTATACCGTTCGAGGATTTATGGAGATGTAGATGTATCTAAAATTGAAACTTATCGTACTCAGTCTAAAAGATGGAGAGATAAAGTATGTCAAAGATTGATGAATCAAACTTCTACATCTTCTAGTAGATTTCAAGATGATATTTGGAATAATACAGCTATGCCTCCTAATATTCTTGAGGTTCTAGATAGAGAAAATAAAAATAATTTAGGAATTGTAGAGCGATATATCTATCATAGATTTATAGAGAAACAAAATCTAATTGTCTCTATTATAGAAAAAATAAAGCTGGCATCTTCCGAACCATACAATTTTTATCTATCTGAAATATTAGCTTTCTTTGAAAAAAAAACAGGAATGAAACGCAGTATAGATAAATGTTATGAAATAATTACTTATAGTTTATTCGAGACAATAGTAACAGGTTTGGAAGCAAAAATAACAATTAAAATTCCTCCAAAAAAATTGGAACTATTAGAATAATTTGCATCTTTGGCAAAAGTTTTACTAAATTTAGACTCATCTCAAACAGAATGGACAGAACCCGCTCATATTTATCGAGTTGGAGTGACTAACGCTGCCGATAGAGGATTAGATATGTGGGCTAATTTTGGTCCAGCTATTCAAGTCAAACATAATAACATTAAAGAAAAATTTAGTAAAAAAAATAGTAGATGAGGTAGAAAGCGACCATATTGTAATTGTCTGTCAAGACATCGAGGCTTCAATTATAGAAACTGTTATTAGTCAAATAGGTTGGGGGAAAAGAGTCAGAGGTATTATCAAAGAATCCGAGCTAATAGAATGGTACGAGCTGTGTCTTCGAGGTAAATTTTCTGATACTCTTAGTCCTATTTTGATGAAATTATTGATTGAAAGTTTTGAAGTTGAATTTCCTGAAGCTAGCGAAATTTCTGAGTTTTATCTAGAAAGAAACTATGCAGAAATTAAACCATCTGAATTATGGCAAACTAAGATAGATGTCTAGATTCTAAATTGCCCCTTGCCTATTTAAGCGATCGCGCCTGCCAAAAACAATAAGTATAATCTGTCAGTTGAAACGTTAATTACTGCCAATTATGAATCTTTGATGTAGCGATTGTATTGAATAGATGAATAGAATTGGTATAGATGGAAAAGAATGTAGGATTAACCGTGTGGCGATTTAGTAAGATCCCGTAATTTAGATAATAGATCGAAGCGATCGACTTCAAAAGTTAATTTGAAAGTAAGATCGAGCCAAAATTTGGGAAAAGTTACTTTAAATAAAGTTAATTGCTAATAATATGAATGAGATACTATTAACGATTATTATTCCAACATATAATCCTCCCCAACTCTTACTTAAGGCTGTAAAGACTGCTTTGGCACAAACCATAGACAGTTTTGAGGTAATTGTAGTTGATGATTGTTCTTCTCAACCCATAAATTTACCCGAAGATCCTCGTTTACGCATTATTAGACTAGAACAAAACAAAGGAGGTGCAGCAGCGAGAAATATTGAACCTATCCCACTAATATAATTTTAGTAATCCACAGATGAATCATCCCTAAAGCCAGAAAACCATCAAAGATAAGAGATTGACGCTCCCAACGCACGACTAAACGTCTGTATTTTCTTTGAAGCCCTCGCAAAGCATCTCTCGCGGTACGAAATCGGGGTGCATCATTCTTAATTGGTCTCCCACGATGTTTTTTGGATTGATAGACTCTTTTGGGAAACTGAGGTCTAATACCTCTTTTTCTGAGTTGCGATCGCCTGTCGTTGCTGTCATAACCTTTGATACTCTGCTAATACAGAAAATCTTTTTCTAGAGCGACCTGGTTTGCCTGTTTGAATTCTGATGCTATCTAGAAGAGGTAATACTTGTTCTCTCTCGCTAGCATTGGCTGCTGTGGTTCGATTAGCTAATGGCATACCGCCTCCTTCGGTAATGGTATGAATTAAGATTCCTTTTCCTTTATAGCCATAGAAGCAGTACCGCTATTCCGCCTGTTGACGATCGCCGTATTTATGGGCAGTATGTATCGAGTAACTAAATGGTTTTATGTCTCAGCAGGGCAGACCAAAAGGCAATTCTACTGGGGTCTAATTCATACTGCGGTCAATGGTCTTGGCGGTAAGTTTTGGAGCGTTAAATGGCGGTTATGGTGTGGCTTTGGGATATACCTTTGGACTATCTTTTTTGACTATTCCTTCGGTAATTTTTTGTTTGCAGGTTTCTCCCTTAAGTTGGCAAGACTTTTTTGGTACTGTGTGGCGACCAGCATCAGCATCAATTGCAGCAGCGATCGTCTTATTTAATTGTCGGGCATTTCTTCCCGATTATCAATCTTTTATCGAATTAGTATTAAAGTCAACAATTTTTAGCATTAGCTATTTAATTATTTGGTTTGTACTGCCTGGTGGAAAACGTTCTTTAGTAGAGATAATTTCTACTCTTAGAAGTTTACGTTCGTAGTTAGCATCTTTAAAAAAATTAACTTTATGAATGTCTCATTTAAAAAATATACTGAAATACTATCTACTAAGCTTACTCCAAAAAGAATTGCTTTTATAGCTATTGTAATAGGGATTGTTTTACGTTTAATTCATTATCTACTCGATCGCTCTCTTTGGATCGACGAGGCTTTTGTAGCATTAAACATTAATGAAAGACCGTTTTCTGAATTACTCGAACCTCTTAAATACAATCAGGCTGCTCCCATCGGTTTTTTGGTAATTACTAAACTACTAACTTTAATATTTGCCAATAATGAATATGTATTGAGACTATTTCCTTTTTTATCGGCAATTGTTGCTTTATTTCTCTTTTATAGAGTAGCAAAATGGTTTAGTGATCTTCCTGTTTTAGCCGTTGCAGTCAGTTTATTTGCCTTATCAGATCGAGCTATTTACTATTCTGCTGAATTAAAACAATACTCTAGTGATATTACTTTCGCTCTGGCAGCATATTGTCTGGCAATTGAACTTCAGAAAAGAAGCCTTAATATTTATAGCTCGGCTTTAATTGCTATTTTAGGAGCTATTTTTATCTGGATATCTCACCCTGTAGTTTTTGTTTTAGCAGGAACAGGAGGCACTTTATTAGTATCAGCTTTGTTAGAAAAGAATATTGGGAAGATTAAGCAGTATGTAGCCGTATTTAGCGTTTGGTTACTAAGCTTTATTGCTTTTTATCAAATATCTCTCACTAAGCTCATTGGTAACGACGATCTACAGAGTTCTTGGGGTGGAGCGCACGATTCTTTTATGCCTTTTCCACCGACAAATTCAGTAGAAGCTAAGTGGTTTGTCGATAAATTCTTTGAAATTTTTGATTATCCAGTAGGAATACATTTAGCTGGTATTGCTGCTTTAGCTTTTATATTCGGCTGCGTCACTTTGTTTAAAGAACATAGAACCAAGCTATTTATAATATTATCGCCAGTCTTATTTACCGCGATCGCATCGGGACTGCATAAATATCCGTTTAAAGGACAGTTATTACTATTTATTATTCCCGCCATCCTATTAATAGTTGCTGAAGGAGCAATCGAGATTGTTAAAGTTACTCAACCCAAACATAAACTTTTGGGAGTTGTATTTATAGCCTTGTTGTTCTTCTATCCAGTTTATTACGCAGCATTAAACCTAAACAATCCAAATCGATATCCTGCTTTTGAATATCAACGGGTAAGAGAAGATATCAAACCCGTCCTTGACTATGTTGAAGAAAATTATCGACCTGGGGATAGTATTTACGTCTATTATGCAGCACAATACGCTGTTAAATACTATTTAGAACGCTATAGTTTTGCCGAACTACAGCAAGGAGAACCAGTTTTAGCATCACCTCCATCCGACTGGTTTGAACCAGTCTTACCTTCTTATCCTCCAGGGTTAATTGTTGGTGAATATTCTAGAAATGACTGGCAAACTTTTCTTAACGAACTACGTCAATTTCAGGGGAGGGATCGAGTATGGTTGATTTTTGCTCATGCTGTAGATCGCCGATCTGAGTTGGATGAAGAAGATGTTTTTTTAGGTTTTGCCGACACTTTAGGAACAGAGATCGATCGCTATCAAGGTGTAGAAGCTGCTGCTTATCTATATGACTTTAACGTTAAGGAACGAGGAACTAGGAATAAGGAATAAGGAATAAGGAACGAGGAACTAGGAATAAGTAGAGTAGGTATACTTCTATAATTCTTTCGACCAAATTAATCAAAAAGCTAAAAGCGCAGCGCAACGACTAAGCAAGCTTCGCTTGCGACAGCTAATAGCTAATAGCTACCTCAACAGATTAATACCAATTAACCCGAACTCGCATTAATTAGTATTAATTGCTTTAGTCTTTTTGTTCAGCAATTTCCAGAGTTGGCGATCGTTAAAGTCTTCAATTACCATATTCGCACCAGCATCTAGTAAATCTTCAGCAAGATGGCTAGAGGTAATACCAACTGTATAAATACCTGCGCCAACAGCCGAACGGATACCCGCAGCCGAATCTTCAAAGGCGATCGCTTTGCTGCTTTGTACTCCCAAACGCTCTAAAGCCATTTGATAAGGTGCAGGATCTGGTTTTCCTGGAGGTGCGTCTTTTGCCATAATAACTACAGGAAATGTTTGTGTAAGACGCAATATTTCAAGCATATAAATAGCGTTGTCTTCTGGCGCATTAGTAACGACGGCTCTTTTTATTGAGGCTTCATCAGTCAGTTTAATCAATCGATCTAAGCCAGGAGTAGGAAGCAAACAATTAGCCAAACGGCGATAAGTTTCTTCTTTCTCTGTAGCCAACTGCCAAGCATCTTCTAAAGTCAACTGGGGAAGAATATCTTTGATAATTTTTGAGTTAGTTCTCCCAGAAATTCTCCGGCGATAAAAAACGCGATCGATCTCTAGATCGAACCTCAGTAAAATATCTTGCCATACAGCAAAGTGAATTGAGTCTGTATCGGCTAATGTACCGTCAAGATCGAACAAGATCGCTTCCAACATTATTCACACCACAAATTTATTCGTAATTAGTACTAACATTTAATATGTAACATTTCTATATATTGTCAAGAATTATTTGCGTAATGCTTTATGCCAGAAAGTAATCTCTATAACCTCTA
Source organism: Waterburya sp. (assembly GCA_965214815.1). Classification (GTDB taxonomy): domain Bacteria; phylum Cyanobacteriota; class Cyanobacteriia; order Cyanobacteriales; family Xenococcaceae; genus Waterburya. Next base: position 2,005,291 of record CBDCCL010000002.1, on the reverse strand, counting down.
ACAGTGTTTTGTTTGCTACCCTAAACAATAGAAGCATTTACTCCCAAATAAGAGTCATACCGTCATGAGTACTTCAGAACGCGATCTCCAAAGCAAGCTAGATGAAATGGAAGCAGAAGTAAAGCAAACCACCTCTGATTCTCAAAATACCAGTAAATCAATTTTTTCTCAGCTAGAGATTAATCCGAATCCCCAAGTAAAGGGTTGGATCGATACTAGCAAAGTTTGGTTTAATAATTTACCAAAAGTGGGTAAAGCTGGCGTAGCTATCGGAGGTGTATGGCTAGGCTTTTCCATCGTCGGTGCGCTGTTGCACGTTGTCAGCAGTATCTTAACCGTTGGTGCTATAGGCTTTATTTTGTATGTTGGCTATCGCTTATTTGGCAATAGTTCTGACCAACAGTCATAGATGACTCTGGCTAATAACAAAGGCTTAGTGTGAATTGGCTTCGCTTGAATTATTGGTTCATAGCGCAGCACGACATGCGGGCAAGTCCTTTGTGTGCAGATCGTCGTCTTACGACAACTGGGAAGCTTCGCTTCCGCGCTATCAGATTCTAATAAAAAGCTTGAAATCAGACTTAGGGAAGGGAACGATTAATTATATTCATTTCACACAAAGCATAATAAATAATTAGTAATTAATAAGCGTGAAAATCTCTGTAGTTGGTATTGGCTTAGATGGCGCAGAAGGTTTAGGCAAATCTGCAAAAGAGATAGTAGAACGGGCTACTATTTTAGCAGGAAGCAAACGCCATCTAGGTTATTTTTCTAATAGTTCGGCAGAGAAAATATATCTAACTAATTTAAAAACAGGAATAGAGGCGATCGCTCTTTTAGATCTAACCAAGCATTCGGTAGTTATTTTGGCTAGTGGCGACCCGCTTTTTTTTGGTATAGGAAGACTGTTATTAGCCAGTTTTGATGCCGAACAAATTCAATTTTTACCTCACTTTAGTTCGGTACAGTTAGCCTTTAATCGTCTAAAAGTTCCCTGGCAAGATGCGAGCTTAATTAGCGTTCATGGACGTAGCACGGATGAACTAATTAAGCTAATTAAACAAGGAAAAGAAAAGATTGCTGTATTAACAGATAGTAATAATAATCCTGGTGCGATCGCCCGTCTTTATTTAGCTTTAGATTTACCTGTTGAATATAGTTTTTATATTTGCGAAAATTTAGGCGATACAACAGAAAAGATTAGGCATTTTTATCCAGAACAAATAATTCAATTAAGCAATTTAGAAGACGATAATTTTGCTGCTTTAAATGTTTTAATTCTATTACGTCAAACACAAGAAGATTTAAATATAGACAAATTACCGTTGATTGGATTACCCGACGGCAGTTTTTTAAGCTTTAGCGATCGCCCTAGTTTAATTACTAAAAAAGAAGTACGGATAGCTATTTTAGGGGAACTATCGCTACAGCCGAAACAAACAGTATGGGATATTGGTGCGGGAACGGGTTCGGTATCAATTGAAATAGCCCGATTGTGTCCTAGTTCTCAGGTATATGCGATCGAAAAAACAGGAATGGGTTCGACTTTGATTGCTAAAAATAGTCAAAGATTTAAAGTTGACAATTTAAAAAGTATTAATGGGAAAGCACCCGAAGTATTATCAAATTTACCGCATCCCGATCGCATTTTTATTGGCGGTAGTGGAGGAAATATAATAGATATTCTTAATACCTGTAGTCAAAAACTAAAGGAAAACGGAATTATCGTCATGGCGTTTGCAACTATCGAATATCAGTATCGAGCGATCGACTGGTTAAACAAAAAATCTTGGCAATATCGTTTATTACAGCTACAAATATCTCGCTCTACACCTATCAGTAATTTAACCCGATTTACCCCTCTCAACCCTGTTACTATTATTACTGCTTGTAGGTAATTTAAAGCTTGTTTTGTAAAGCGATCGATTAGTTTTTAACAATTCCACAATCAACCATCAACCATCAACAATTAACTTTATACATTATAAATAGTTGTTTTATTTTTCACCTTAGAGATAAGAACACCAATCACTCCAACCACCAGGATACAGCTTAGTATTTTCAAACCCTGCCAAGTTGAGAGAAAACAAATTAACGCAGGCTGTAACTCCAGAACCGCAATAGACAATAACTTCTGCTGCTTGTTGGTAATCGTCCCATAATTGCTGCTGAATTGCTGAAGGTTGTAGATATTCCGATTCATTAGTTACCTGTTTCCAGGGAGAATTAACCGCACCGTCGATACTTCCCGCGACTGGATCTATAGGTTCGGTTATACCGAGATAGCGATCGCGATCGCGTGAATCTACTATAACTACAGAATTATTATTCTGAGCAGATTTTACTGTATCAATATTAACCAGCCAATCGAAATTCGGTTCAGGTTTAAAGTTACCCGATCTACTTTCAGGAATGTTACTACTTACAGGATAATCGTGTTTAACCCAATCATTCCAACCACCGTCGAGTAAGGCTACAGAATCGTGTCCGAGATAGCGTAAAAGCCACCACAAACGGGCTGCGAAGGCAAACCTAGAATCATCGTAAGCTACAACTAAGGTTTCATTTTTAACAATTCCCATTTGGGCGAACTTTTCAGCCAAAATATTGCTGTCGGGTAGGGGGTGTCTTCCTCCATGACGCTGTACTTCAGCCGATAAATCGCGATTTAGATCGAGATAATATGCACCTTTGATATGAGAGGTGCGATAAGATTCTTCTCCCCAACTAGGATCGGCTAGCTTAAAACGACAGTCTATTACGACTACCTGGGGATTATCTAGCTGTTGTATTAACCAGGAGCGATCGACTAAATATTTTCCGTTCATAATCTTACCTTCTATAGCAATAGGCATTTATTTTAGGACACTTATTACCTATTACCCATTACCCATTACCCATTACCCATTACCCATTACCCATTACCTACTTCATTCCCGTCTTAGCGACTACAGCCACACCAATAACCTCGACTTCGGATAATACTTTTACTGATTCTTTAACTGTAGTTCCCATAGTATAAATATCATCTATTAACAAGACTGGATGTTTGGGTAGCTTATTACCTACTTTAAATGCACCCTGTAAGTTTTTGACTCTTTCTTCTGGATTTAGATCGAACATCGCTTTAGTTTCCCGAACGCGAATTAAAGCCTGAGTATTCAAACTGTATCCAGTTATCTGACAGAAGCTTTGAGCGATTATTTGAGCCTGATTAAAACCGCGAGTCTTTAGCTTTTGCTGGTGAAGGGGAATAGGAACAACAGTGATTTTTCGAAGCTTTATTGAATCGTTATCTAGCCAAGCTTGTCCTAACAGTTCTCCTAATAATCTACCTAGTTCTGGTTTGTTGTCATACTTCATTAGCGCGATCGCCCTTTTTAATTGTCCCTCATATTTTCCCCAAGCAAATACGGGCATATTGCGATCGCTCTTTAGCAACTGATGGCTTAATAATTTTTGCTGACAATATTCGCATAGGGTTGCGGGAGTAGTGCGCTGACAAAAGGCACAGCGAGACTGGAGAAAAACCGAAAGCAGTTGTTTAAGCATACTTTTAGCTTTCCCGAAAATGCTCGGATAATTATCGTATTGCCCTACTTCCTGTACGGGGGAAGGTTGGTTCACCCCTACCCTTATTCCTGTACGGGCGATTCGCGAATCGCCCCTACGTTCATTCCATACCCAAATTCGCTACCAAAAACGCCCACTTATCCGCAGCTTCTTCAATTATCTTGCTGGTAGGCTTGCCCGCGCCGTGTCCCGCTTTTGTTTCGATGCGAATCAATACGGGGTTGTCTCCCTGATGTGCTGCTTGCAGCGCAGCAGCAAACTTAAAACTATGTGCCGGAACAACCCGATCGTCGTGGTCTGCGGTAGTAATCATGGTTGCGGGATATTCTGTACCTTCTTTAAGATTGTGCAGGGGTGAATAGGCGTAGAGAGTTTTAAAGTCAGTTTCGTTATCGGGGTCGCCATATTCGGGACACCACGCCCAACCAATTGTAAATTTGTGGAAGCGCAGCATATCTAGTACACCGACAGCAGGGATAGCAGCAGCAAATAAATCTGGGCGTTGAGTCATGCAAGCACCTACTAATAAGCCACCGTTACTACCACCCGCGATCGCTAATTTCTGATTGCTCGTATATCGATTGTCGATTAACCACTCCGCTGCTGCAATAAAATCATCAAAGACGTTTTGCTTTTTATCTTTCATTCCTGCTTGATGCCAGGCTTCGCCATATTCGCCCCCGCCTCGCAAGTTAGGTACGGCATAAATACCGCCCATTTCTAACCAGACTAAATTACTAATCGAAAAGCTAGGAGTCAGAGAAATATTAAAGCCTCCATAGGCATAAAGATAGGTAGGATTGTTACCGTCAAGTTCGATGCCTTTTTTGTGAGTGATAAACATCGGAATTTTAGTACCATCCTTACTCGGATAGAATACCTGCTGGGTTTGATAGTCGTCAGGATCGAAATCTACCTTCGGTTGGCGAAAAAGCTTGCTTTCCCCCGTCTTCATGTCGTAGCGATAGATAGTTGCAGGGGTAGTAAAGCTAGTAAAGGTGTAAAAGGTTTCCGTATCCTGTCTTTTACCCCCAAAACCACCAGCCGAACCGATGCCTGGTAATTCTACTTCGCGAACTAAAGTTCCGTCTAAATCGTAGATGTTAATTTGCGATCGCGCATCTTTAAGATAGTTAGTGACAAACCGATCGTTTAACAACCCGACACCTTTTAGGGTTTCTGCTGCTTCGGGGATAATTTCTTTCCAGTTAGGCTTATCGCTATTGTTAAGATCGATCGCAATTACCCTACCGCGAGGCGCATCTAAATCTGTCCTTACCCAAAAGGTATCCCCGTCATTTTCAATTACTCCATAGCTTGCTTCAAACTCGCTAATTAACTCTACAACCTCACTTTCAGGCTGCGATAAATCCTGGTAAAAAACTAGATTCTTGCGATCCGTACCCTGCCAAACGCTAATAACTAAATATTTGCCATCTTCGGTAACGCTACCGTCAAAGCCCCATTCCTTTTTGTCTGGGCGATGATAAATTAAACTATCTTCTGCTTGTTCTGTACCCAAACGGTGATAGTACAGCTTTTGATAGTAGTTAACGTCTTCTAATTTCGTTTGTTCGTTCGGTTCGTCGTAACGACTGTAATAAAAGCCCTGGTTATCTTTCGTCCACGACGTGCCAGAAAATTTAATCCACTGGAGGCGATCGCTAGAATCTTCTTTAGTAGTTATATTTCTTACACGATATTCTACCCAATCTGAACCCGCAGTAGACAAACCATAAGCCAACCATTGCCCATCATCGCTAATTGATAACCCCGACAGTGCCACTGTGCCATCTTCTGAGAGAGTATTAGGATCTAACAAAACCTCTCCTGCTTCGTCCAAAGATTCGAGGGTGTATAAAACACTCTGATTCTGCAAACCATCATTTTTGAAGTAGAAATACCGCTGACCTCGTTTAAACGGACTACCATATTTTTCATAGTCCCATAGCTGAGTTAAACGCTGCTGTATATTTTCTTTAGCAGCAATAGTATTTAAATAGCTAGTGGTAACTTTATTTTGTGCTGCAACCCAATCTTTAGTCGATTCAGAATCGGGATTTTCTAACCAACGATAAGGATCTCGTACTTCTATTCCATGATAGCGATCGCTTTGTTCTACTCGCTCGGTATTAGGATAATTTATCTGGTTACGATTCACGAATTTTAGCTCTAAAAACAACTGTTTACAGCATAGTAGAATCAGACTGCGTTCAATGCTGTAGTTTGGGGTGAGGCAATCTTTTAAATATTAAATTGTATTTTCTTATGCTACCGAGCCATCTAAGCGACTATAATGGCGATCGCTCTATGAATTACTCAATGAATTAATTTGTAGATAGAAACCTGATAAACTTGCGATAATAACTAGTTGACACCAAAACCAACACAGGGTTTTATTAGTTATCAGGCAGGGTAAAAACCAGCAAATTATCCAAAAAAACAGGGGTTTAAAAAATTGAGTGCCAAACAAAGTTATGTTATCGCTGCCGAGGCATGGCAAGCCCTCGAATCATCAATCATTTACTACCGAGGAAAACCCATAGGTACTTTAGCTGCTTGCGATTACAGTTCACCTTCACTAAACTACGACCAGTGTTTTGTGCGCGATTTCGTTCCCGCTGCTCTAATTTTTTTGATCAGAGGTAGAAGCGAAATTGTTCGCAACTTTTTGTTGGAAACCCTCAAACTACAAATCAAAGAAAAACAGCTAGATTTTTTAGAGCCTGGTCGTGGATTAATGCCAGCTAGCTTCAAGGTGTTGCATCAAGGAGATGAAGAGTTTCTCAAGGCTGACTTTGGCGATCATGCTATTGGTAGGGTAACGCCAGTCGATTCTTGTCTGTGGTGGATGTTTCTTTTAAGAGCTTATATAAAAGCTACAGGGGAAAACTCTTTTGCCCATACTCCTGAAATGCAAAAGGGCATCAGATTAATTATCGAGCTTTGTCTTTCTGCTAGGTTTGATATGTATCCGACTCTACTTGTTCCCGATGGAGCGTGCATGATCGATCGCCGTATGGGAATTAACGGTCATCCGTTAGAAATTCAGGCTTTATTTCATACAACCTTAAGATGCTCTCAGGAACTACTGCTAAACAACAAGAAAAATGCCAATATTCTTCAGGCAATAGATAGTCGTATTGCGCCTTTGACGAGTCATATTCGCCATAATTATTGGCTAGATTTGGAGAAGCTGAACGTTATTTATCGTTATGATTCTGAAGAATACGGAGAAGATGCTTTAAACCAATTTAATATTTATGCTGATTCAATTCCTTATGCCGAACTCAGCGAATGGTTTCCCGAAGACGGCGGATATTTGGCAGGTAATTTAGGTCCTTCTCATCTCGACTGCCGATTTTTCGCTTTGGGTAATATGATGGCAATTTTGTCTTCTCTGGTTATGCGACAGCAGGGACAAATTATCATGCACACCATTGAAGAAAAATGGGAAGATTTAATTGGCTGGATGCCGATGAAAATTTGCTTTCCCGCTATTAAAAATCGAGATTGGCAGCTATTGACTGGTTGCGACCCTAAAAATCGTCCTTGGTCATATCATAACGGCGGTAATTGGCCCGTATTATTAGGATTTATGGTAGCAGCAGCCGTCAAGATGGATCGTATAGATTTAGCTAAAAGAGCCATTGACATTGCAGCCAAACGCCTACACAAAGATGAATGGGCAGAATATTACGACGGTAAAAATGGTCGCTTAGTGGGTAAAGAAGCCAGAAAATATCAAAACTGGACGATATCTAGCTTTCTACTCGCTCAAGATTTGGTAGATGACCCCAAGTATCTCGATTGGATTTCTCACGACTGATCGTGAGAGCTATTATTTTTCGATTTTGAACTTTATCTAACAAAAAGCTAATAGCGGGTATCTAATAACTAATATAGCAATCGGGGATGGTTCGGTGAAAAACTCTCTCTTCTTTCTTACCGCGGAATGCGGTCGTGCGCTCTCTGCGCACCGACGTTGCGAAGCAACGGCGACAGCCTCCAGGCTGTCAAGCCCCGCCTTTTCAAGGCGGGGAATGGCTGACCTCCGTGTCCGACCTGGCTCAGTGGTTTATTCAAAAAAAGTTTTCACAAAAGATCCCCGAACGCTATAGCTAATAGCTGATAGCTACCATCACCGATAAATATTTTTATCTCGAACTGGCGTTAGTTAGCTACTGCGATCGAGAAACAATTGCCTTTCTGCCGATCTTCTTCTAGTAAGTCCAGGCAACTGTACCAATCTGCCTCGCATATTTGCTTTGTCCCAACGCAAAAATTCATTGGCTGCACCAGCAAAATCACGATTGTTGATTTTTTTAATTAAAGTGCTATTTTTAATGCCATTTACCCCTACGTTGAAGGCAATAGAGGCTAAAGCACTCTTCTGGCGATCGCTCAATTTAACTTTGACAATTTTAGCTAACTCTTGGTTAATTTCCTGAAGATGGCTTTTAAGTGCTGCATCAGCTCGTTCGGGAGAAATGCGATCGCCAACCTGTACTGGTTTACCTGCAATCTTAGACAAGCCATAGCCAATTACTGGTGTACCGTCTGTATCGATGTAAGCCTGACTTTCAAAGCCTTCAAATTCTTTAATTAGGTCGATTGCTATATCGGAGACAGGGGGCGGTTCTGGCTTCGATATTGAATTAGTAGCGTGTATGTCTAAGTCGATCGCAATTGAATCATTTAGTCTTTGTAGCTGAAGATCTTTTACGATTCTAGAAGACGGTTGGTAAGTTTCGGTTTCAGCAACAGAGAGAGATGTCAAACCCAGAGAGCAAATACTAGTAAAGATAATCGTGCCATTAAGATACTTATTCAAAACCTTTTAAATAACTCTTTTTTCCAGAACAGTTGTAGCCGATAGTTCTAAAAACAGCGACTAAATTAAAATATTTGTTACAAAACTTTACCGTAATTTGGGGTTTAAAGCCTTGTCTCTAAATCAAAAACTAAGAATCACCAACCGTTACGACGGTGAGCCGTCAAATAAGCTAACGTGAGTTTCAATACCTTATTAGGCGAGAAAATTCTTGATAAATTAGCTGATAACATTCACAGGTAGCTGCTTCTAACTTTTGACCAGAGATAATATGTATTAAGCCACGTCGATAGCTAATTATGCCTGCTTTTTGAAATTTGCTGGCGACTTCGGTTACTCCAGTACGGCGTACCCCCAACATCTGAGAGATAAATTCTTGAGTCAACTGAAATTCGTCTCGCTGTATGCTGTCGCGCACCGTTAGCAACCAACGAGCAAACCGTTGCTCGACAGTGTGATAGCGATTACAGGCAGCAGTCTGACCCAGTTGGATGATTCGAGCTTGAACATAGCGCATCATCAGACGCTTTAACGCTCCGTGACGATCCATTTCTTCTGTTAATCGCTCCGCAGCAATCCGATAGCCACCGTCACCCACCTGAACTATCGCCGTCGAATTAGTATAACCAGTCTCTAAAATGATTGGCAGCCCTACCACGCCTTCATTGCCAATTACTCCAATCTCTGTTGTCGAGCCGTTTTCCATAATCGCGACGCTAGAAACAATCGAGTAAGAAGGAAAGTAGGCGTATTCATAGTTTTCACCAGCCTGGTAGAGAATTTTATGCTGGGGAAGTTCTACTGCTTGCAAGTGAGGAACAAGACGTTGATACTCTTCGCTTGGTAAAGCAGCTAATAATCGATTAACGGGCTGGTTTAAATTGGGAACAGACAATTTTTACGTTCTTATTACGAATTTGACTACAGCTAGCGGAAAATTTCATCACAAATATTTCACAAAAATGTTTTGAACGAGCTAAATATTTGTTTATGACTCGAAGTCAAACTGAACTGTATTTAGTAAATTACCAATAATTATAGCCAAGCAATGTTTCCAAGCGGACATAAACCTTAGCAAATCTCAACAATCCCAATTTAACTTAGTCTGAGAATTCCCGCCTTGTTTTCTTTGAATCAAATGACCGTACAATCTAGATACGCCTCTAAAACGACCAATATAAGTCTTCTTATTCATAGGTTTATTTTATGAGCGTGTAGTTCTACAATTGTCTCATGAAACTCTGTTACCGATACAAACTTAAACCGACTTCAGAGCAAAAAGCTACGATGATTCAATGGCTTAATCTTTGTCGTCGGCAATATAACTATCGGCTAGCACAAAGATTTCGGTGGTGGGAATCTACCAGAACATCTATTAATGCTTGTCCTCTCAACGTTTCTGTTGTGCCAATAGAGCGCATATACCAAAATATTCCTGAGTTTAGAACTCAAGTTCGCGATGGTAGAAAATTAGGTGAGGATGGACAGCCAATAACTAAGAAAGGAGATAAACATCCGAATATAATTAATGGTTACGTGCAATGGTTGACGGTTCAATTAGCCGACCTTAAAAATACTAAAAAACTGTTTCCCGAATACAAAAGCGTTCATAGTCAGGTCTTGCAAGATGTCGTTGGTCGAGTAGAAACAGCATTTTCTAACTTTGTCAAACCAGATAAAAATGGTAACAGAGCAGGAAAACCACGATTTAAAGGACTACATTTCTACAAGTCGTTCACTTATTCTCAGCTAAGAAACAAACATATTCAAAATAAATATATAGATTTACCAGGAATAGGCAAGGTTCAAGCCATATTTCATCGTTCAATACCAACTGGATTTATAGTTAAATTAGGAACAGTAAAACTCGAAGCGGACGGATGGTACATATCGTTATCTTTGGAAGACCGGTCTGTTCCACAAGTGGACGAAGAAATTCGCCCCACTATGAAAAACAGTATTGCGATTGATATTGGGCTTGAACGATTTCTTACTCGTGATGACGGAAGTTATGTTGAAATTCCTAGATTTTTGAGAAAGTCAGCTTCAAGAATGGCTAGATTGCAGCATCGCAAATCCAAATTGCCTGATGGAAGCAAAGATAAACAAAAGCTATACAACCAAACCGACTAATCTTTAATAAGCTGATAGCACTCACAGGCAATGGCTTCGAGGGCTTGACGATCTAGAATAGTAATCCTACCTCGCTGATAGTTGATGATTCCCTGCTGTTTAATTTCGTTGGCTACTTCTGTGACTCCTGTGCGACGCACTCCTAACATTTTTGAGAGTAATAGTTGGGTCATAGAGAGAGTATTATTACTACGGTCGTCAAGCATTAATAGCCAGCGAGCGGTTCGCTGTTTGACGGAGTGTTGATTGTTACAGGCAGCACCTTGACTAACCTGATTAAATAGTTTCAAAGCATAGCCCAGCAGTAATTTTTGCAAAGTCTTGCTTCGTTCATATTCAACCCGCAGCACCTCCGATTTGATTCGCATTGCCGTCCCTTTAGCCTGCACCACAGTCTGACTATTAAGAACGCCATTTCCTATAAATTGCAGCGTCCCTACCATTCCTTCTTTACCAATTACACCAATTTCAGTAGTCGAACCGTCATCCATTATTGAGAGTAAAGACACGATTCCTTGAGTAGGAAAATACAAATATTCGCACTTTTGCAGTGTTTTTAAGAGAACTTCATCGAGAGAAAGCTCAACTGGTTCGAGGTGATCGATCAAACGTTGATATTCTGTTTCTGGTAATCCTGATAGTATGCGATTGTCTTGAGGATTGTTCAATATAGAGGAAACTAATTTTCCTACTGAATTTAATTGTGTAACTAGACTATTGCACTCTGTCAAACTGCTGAAATTAATAGTAACTAAATTACAAGAGCTTTTTTGTCCGTTAAAAGACGTACACAATTTATAGCTCGTGACAAGTTAGAGTTAGTTCACTTAAAAGCCGAGGAGTATCTAGCTAGTTTGATTGAAGAAACAAAGATAATTATCAATTGGCTCTGCGAAGATGATGAACTCAATCAGTATCGTCTACGCATCTACTGGCTTAATTGGATTCAGGCTGTAGTTGTTGTCTCGAATATTACCGAACTTCCTGGAAGGAAAATAGCCGATATCACGCCCCGAATAATTTGTTTGGTCGCCGATTGCTTCGATCTGTTTCCCAGCAACATTATGTTGGTCGAGCATTATCCAAGGGGTAATTTGCTAAATAAAGATGTCTATTTCCACGTACTGTTTAAAAATAATGAAACTATGAGATATCTGATAAGCAAAGATGAGTTAACGCGATTAATCTACTATTCAACATAAGTAGGTAGGCAAAATAATTTATAAGACTAACGAGCGAAATTTCATTCCTAGTCCCCAGTCCCTAGTCCCTAATCCCGATGCTTTACCATTTTATATTTAATTAAACCTACCTACTTAGTACTGTTGGGGTTAGGAAGTGCGTAATGTTTTTGATGCAATCAATAGCAACGAAATTATTAGAGTTGTTGTGTTCGTTAAAGGACAGACACAATTTTATAGCTCGTGACAGGCTTAAGTTAGTTTAGTTGAAAGTCAGGCGGTATTAAACAGTTTGATTGAAGAAGTAAAGATAATTATTAATTGGCTCTCCGAAGAAGGTGATGAACTCAATCAGTATCGTCTACACATTTTTTATTGGGTCAGTTGGGTTAAAGCGGTAGTTGTCGCCTCAGATATTACTCTTATTCCTGGGAATAAAATAGCCGAGATCACGCCCCAAATAATTCGCTTAGTGGGGAATTACTTCGATCTATTTCCCGATCGAATCATGTTGGTCGAGCATTATCCAATTAGTAGTTTACATGGGGAACTCTATTTTCATGTACTGTGCGTAAATAATGAAGCTATGAAGTATGAAATTGACAAGAATGAATTAACACAATTAATCGATAAGCCGATATAGCAGGAGTAATGCGGATCTATTTTATATTCTAGGAGATAAATATCGATCGCATAAGTCAGTTATTCGATTCTTCAAACTCCTAATAGATTTGAATGTCTCAGGAGATTATTCTTATATTCATATATTGCTGGTGTCTACGTCTGTCCGCAGGGTAAAATAGCTCTAAGTAGATAAATTTTCTTAACCCGAATTAATCACAAGTCCTCATTCCTCATTCCTTGCTCCTCGTTCCTTGCTCCTCGTTCCTCATTCCTCCCTCCTCATTCCTCATTCCTCGCTCCTCGTTCCTCATTCCTCGCTCCTTAAAAGAGAGAAGCTTGCCTTTGGGGTTCTGTCCGTGTTTCGATCCCAAAAGCAAGCTTTTTGATAGTTCACTCCTCACACACCTAGAATTCTTACTTATTTGCCAAATAAACATTCTAGGTGGTGTAACACTTTAGCGATTGTCACTTTTATCGTTCAACATTTATCATCGACTAAAAGCTATGGCTCAATTATTAAGCTGACTCAGGCAATTTTTCAATTACCTGTTCCAAAATGCTTACAGCTTTATCAATTTCCTCAGCAGAAACTATTAAAGGAGGAACAAAGCGCAATACCTTGGGTCCTGCGGGAGCGAGTAATAGACCTGATTCCATTGCAGCTTTAACAAGTTGGATTGATGTTATGTCGATATCGGAACGTAATTCTATACCGTTAATTAGACCCCAACCACGAACTTCGGTAAATATAGCAGGATATTTATTAGCGATCGCTCTAAGTTTAACTCTTAACTCCTCTCCTCGTTGCTGAACATTTTGTAAAATGCCTTCATCTTCCATTGTTTTTAGCACTGCTAAAGCCGAAGCACAGACAAAAGGATTACCGCCGAAAGTGCTTGCATGATTTCCTGGTTCAAAAGCAGCACAAGAGTCTTTACAAAGCATCGCGCCGATGGGGATACCGCCAGCCAAACCTTTAGCACTAGTTAAAATATCAGGTTCGACTCCCAAGTTTTCGTAACCCCAAAACTTTCCGCTTCGACCAACACCTACCTGTACTTCATCAAACACCAACAGGATATTATTATCGTCGCAGATTTTACGCAGCCTTAAGAAGTAGTCAAGATCTCCTGGACGAACACCGCCCTCTCCCTGAAGAGGTTCGATCATGATACCTACGACCCGACTTAACGTACCTTCATCGAGATCGATAATTGCATTTTCTACCGCAGCAATATCGTTATAGGGTACATAGGCAAAACCAGGAAACAGAGGACCAAAGCCTTTTTGATATTTATCTTGTCCCGTCGCCGTAACAGTTGCTAGAGTGCGCCCGTGAAAGCTAGATTTAGCAGTTAAAATAATTGGGTTTTCAACTTTATCGAGATAAGTATGAGCGTATTTTCTAACTAGTTTAATTGCTGCTTCGTTAGCTTCGGCCCCAGAATTACAGAAAAATACCTTGTCCATACAGGAATGATTAACCAACCATTCAGCTAACTGTCCCTGTTCGGGAATATAGTAAAGATTAGAAACGTGGTGTAGCTTTTTAATTTGTTCGGTAACAGCAGCAATTAAAGCAGGGTGAGCGTGACCTAGAGTACAGGTGGCGATTCCTGCTACAAAATCAAGATACTCTTTACCATCAGTATCCCAAAGACGACAGCCCGAACCTTTTTCTATGGCGATGGGAAAACGACCGTAGGTAGGCATAACGTTGCTATCGAAGCGATCGCGATCGAATTCTGTACCACTGGACGTAGGTAGGGGATGTTCTTGCTCTATAGTAGATTGAATCACAGGTTGCTCCTGGGTAAAATTTATCTTTTTAAGAAAATACCTTTAAAATGACAGTTGCCATCTGATATTACTAGGATTATTTCATTAAAATCCCGATTTAATCTTAATGTAATTAATTTTAGGCAAAATTATTATCAAAGTCTGTATCGAATTTTAATGTATAGTTACACCTTTGAAGAAAAGTATGGTCGTTTACGTAAAGAACTAATCAGAGGTGGCATAGTATTAGCAGGCATCGTACTAATTGGTACTCTTTGGTATTGGTTAGTTGAGAAGTGGAGTTTCTCCGAATCAGCCTACATGACCATAATTACCCTATCTACGGTAGGTTTTTCTGAGGTTCGACCATTAGGTGAAAGGGGAAGGATATTTACCATTGCCTTAATCTTAATGGGTTTATTGACTATCGGTTACATTGTCAATCGTTTTACAGAAGCCCTGATTCAAGGGTATTTTCAAGAAGGAATCAAACTAAGACAGGAGAGAAGTTTGATTGAATCTCTAGATAAACACTATATTGTATGTGGTTTTGGACGCACTGGTCGTCATGTCGCCCGTGAATTTTTTGCAGAAGGTATTCCCTTTATTATTATTGACGACAATCTCGAAGAAGTAGAAGAAATTAAACAGTTAGGCTATACGGTAATTTTGGGTGATGCGACTTTAGATGAGTCTTTAATTCGCGCAAAAATCGATCGCGCTACCTGTATGGTGACGGCACTGCCTTCAGATGCCCAAAATCTCTATACTGTTCTATCGGCAAAAACTCTCAATCCTCGGATTAGAGCGATCGCTCGTGCCAGTACTGAAGAAGCAGTACAAAAGCTACAGCGTGCGGGAGCAGATGCAGTAGTATCCCCCTACATAACAGGCGGGAAAAGACTGGCAGCAGCAGCTCTCAGACCTCAGGTAATGGACTTTGTAGATGGGATTCTTACAGGCTCGAACCGTTCCTATTATTTGGAAGAATTTTTAATCGATTCTCAGGAATGTCCTTATGTGGGGAAAAGCTTGCGGGAAGCTAAATTGCGATCGCAGTCGGGAGCATTAGTACTAGCAATTCGCCGTGTTGATGGTAATTTGATCGCCGGTCCTACGGGAGAAGCTTTAATTTTAGAACAGGATGCTTTAATCTGTATGGGAACAGCGGAACAGTTGCGCAATCTAAACAAAATTTTAGGACCGATTAACTCTAACAACCTTAGACTACCTAAAAATAAGTGAAAGAAAAACCTGTGAACCATTGACGAGTGACATTAATTAAATGAAATGACATCACATATTTTAGTAGTAGAAGATGAAGCCAAGTTAGCTCAATTTATTAAAATCGAACTGGAGTTGGAAAAATATTCGATCTATTAGAGTATCTATTATCTCATCCCCGTCAGGTGCTAACTTGCGACCAGATTTCAGAGCGAGTCTGGGGTGACGATTTTATGGGCGACTCTAATATTATTGAAGTCTATGTGCGCTATCTTCGCCTAAAGCTAGAACAGTCAAATGAATCACGTCTAATTCAAACTGTACGAGGTGTTGGCTATGTTTTGAGAGAGAGAATCAATTCTCTTTCTTACAGCATAAGTCCGTTTTAACGGACTTATAATTTTAGCCAAGGAATTTATTTCTTGGTGCTGTATTAAATCGTTATGCCAGAGACTATAGATCTATCTATAGGTAAATATCTATTTTGTAGTGTTTTGTAATACCAAATCCGTTTAATAAAGAATACTATCGATTACTCGAAGTCCCAGCCCCCTCTAATCTCCACGGTCGTCTCAAGCTGGCGACACAGGTTCGCTCCTCCGCGACCTCCCCAAGTTTGGGGGAGACCAATCGTTCCTTCCTCAATTTTGGGGAAGGGTAGGAAGGGGCGGGGGATTTAGGGGGCGTTTAAAATGTACTTTGTCAATCGGATTTAGTATAATACTCGATCGCAATTTGTCCCTCATCCCTCATCCCTCATCCCTTAAATAAACACTTCGTCGCACCAGCTACCGTGTAAACCATAGGGAATGTGATGCTTGAGATGTAATAGAGCGATCGCATCTCCTGCTAAGTTTTCTCCATCTAAAATAGCTAGAGTGGAGCGGTGTTTACTACCGTCATAAACCAAAGTTAAGACCCACCCCGCATCTTCTGTTTTTGCATTGGGCTTGGGTACAAAGATCGGCTCGCTAACATAACCGCTAGGGGCAAAGGAATGTAGCTGACGCTCTCCCGTTTCTAAGTCCAGCTTTAGAATAGCCTGCAAGGGTGCATTACGTCCTGTATCGTTGGCTGCTGCGCCAATATATAGATAACGATATTCTCGACCCACTTTATCTGGATTATGGGTAGGAAATTCACAGCAACGGCTTTCGATCATCTGGCGATCGACAGTACCATCGTCGAGGTTTAAAGTAAATCGCCATAGTTGTCCTGGATCTAAACTATCGAAATCGACTTCTTTATAGTTAGAGTTGGGCTGTACCTGGGGAAGAGTTTGATAGGTAATGGAATCGATGCAGACTGAATTATCTTTCTCAAAAGCATTTGCATGATGGAAGACAAAGCCTGATTCGACGCTGAAAGTTTTGACCTCTTTATTGTTAGGGTCGCGAGGAATCAAAATTACGTTAGTTGGTTTATCTGGCTGAAACTCGACACATTCCCCCGCGCCACGCATTCCAAATAAAAAGGGTAGAGGATTAAAACCGACAGGATTTTGGAAAAAGATGGCGTAATGAGGCGTAATGATGAAGTCGTGGATAAAAGAAAAGCCTGGAACGCTATGAGCATGACGACGCAGCAGTTTACCATCAGGAGCAAACTCAAACAGGGTAATTTTGCTAGAAAGTCCTGGATTGACTCTAAAATTCACCAGACAAGGTGCGCCATCATCGAATTGACAACTGGGATCTATCCAAGGATGTGCAGCAAAAGCATCTCCTGGTTCTAACACGCCGTCGAGATATTCAATACCTATCGTCTCTAGGGTTTTTGGATCTAAGCGGTGGGGTTCTGCTGCTTCCCACAGTGCTAGTAACTTACCACCCCAGTAAATTACTCCTGTATTGGCAATATTTTTTAGCTTTACATCGAAAATATTATTGAACCAACCTCCAGGTTTTTGAGTACCAAAGACTCCTCGATAAAGAATTTTTCCCGCTTCTTTTTCTTTAAGATAAGCTTCGGTTTGAATAAAACGATTACGGTAATATGCCTTACCATCTTTCAAGGTAAACGCGCTTATCATACCGTCCCCATCAAAAGGATGGTGAATTGCCGAATTGCCAATATCCAGTAAACCAGGACCATTACGAAACAGCGTTCCAGTTAGCTCTCTAGGTATTTCTCCTGTTATTTCTTCAATTTCATAATCATATTCATTTGGTTGAGAGTCGTAACCACGCTTCCATTCTTTTGTAT
Source organism: Waterburya sp. (assembly GCA_965214815.1). Taxonomy (GTDB): domain Bacteria; phylum Cyanobacteriota; class Cyanobacteriia; order Cyanobacteriales; family Xenococcaceae; genus Waterburya. The sequence continues at coordinate 1,987,738 of CBDCCL010000002.1, read as the reverse complement.
TGTATGAGTGGTTGTTGGCTGTCTGGGATATGGTGTTAGTCATGCTTGTAGTTTGTTAGCTCTATCGGTTCTATTTTTATAAGATATCAAGATTTGTAAAGTAATTGGTAGACCTGTATAGAATATTTGAAAATTGTGTTGTCGAGAAATTTCGAGCTTCGAGGGATTAGATGAAAATATTCTGTAGTTAGATTTACGGTACGATTGCTTTAATCCTAAATTTTGATTTATAATGCGCCAAATCAAGAATTACTAATTTTTTTGATGGTACATAACATACTTTCATTCAAAAAGTTATCTATTTATTAACAAAGAAAAGAACTGTCAATTACTAAAATGTAAATAATGCTGTGGATAATTGCGATCGCAAAAGACGATGGAGTTTTATAAGCAAACGCCCGCATTCGGCAGACAGCCCCTGGACAACACCCTTTACAAATTTATTAAGGAGAATGTTTGGAATTCAATTATTTTTCAAAAAAAATAAATTAGCAATTGGACGTATGAGAAATGTATATTATCCATCAAACTATCGCACCTTTTGGTAGTGTATTGTCTAGATCGATGATGAACTTAAAATCTCATCGCCAAAGAATTCAAGCAGAAGACTCAAACGTTCCAATAATTTTGGTTGTGGAAGATGAAATTGATAATTTATTACTAATTTCTCACGTATTAATCTATCTAAAATTTAACTTTATTACGGCTACAGAAGGTAAAGCTGCTTTAGAACTGGCAACTGAATACAAAGTAGATTTGGTACTTTTAGATTTAGTTTTACCAGATACTACTGGTTTTGAAGTGGCAAGTATATTTAGACAAAATGAATTGACTCATGAAATGCCTATTATTGCAGTTTCTGCTTTGACCAAACAACAAGACCGCGATCGCGCTTTGTCTTTAGGCTGTAACGATTATCTTACCAAACCTTATTTGATTGACGATTTACGACGTAAAATCTATCAATATTTACCAGAAGCCAAGCAATAATGTAGCGATCTAATCGAATTTTTGGGTTTGCTGTACGATATAGTCAACCACCTCATTAAAGTTCTGATTTTTCTGATATACGGCTAACTGTCGCTGTGCGCCATTACCCTGTTCCAAGATTTTCTGCACCGAAGCCGAAATTGTCTCTCGATCGCCAAACTCTTCTAAACCTGGACCTAGATAGTTGAGAAATTTATCGATTAACTCCCTAGCCGGAAGCTGTACTTTGTTTTCTACATCAATCAACTTGCCAGTTAAACCGTAACGCGCTGCACACCAGTGAGCAGCCTGCATTATTTCTGAACGAACTCGGTTTCTGGGTGCATCGTTAATTACTTCTTGATAAGCAGTCCAGACTAAAGCACGAACTAAACCAGTAATAGTTACCGCTTCTTCTACCGTCATACAGATATCAGTAGCGCGAAATTCGATAGTAGGAAACTTATCTGATAAACGGATATCCCAGTAAATATTACTAGAATCTTGAATTGCTCCAGCAGAAACTAAGTCATCAACCAGGGTTTGATATTCTTGCTCGTTTTCAAATGGTTCTGGTAGTCCCGTCATTGGCAGTCTCGTCCACATCTCGGTACGAAAGCTGACATAATCTGTTTGTTGACCCAACCAAAAAGGGGAGTTAGCTGAAAGTGCTAATAGTACTGGTAGCCAAATACGAACGCGATCGATTATTTGTAGTCCGATCGCGCGATCGCTAACGCCGATATGAACGTGATTACCAAAGATAATTAGTTCGCGAATTAACTGTTTAAATTCAGCTTCAAGATTTTGATAGCGAGATTTTGGAGTCAATTCTTGTTCGCGCCAATCAGAAAAAGGATGAGTTCCCGCAGCAGCGATCGCTTTACCCGTCTTTTCAGCAGCATCAATAACTTCTTGTCGGCAACGAGTCAATTCTTGACGCACTTGTGATAAAGACTCACATACTACCGTAGCAATTTCCACCTGAGAACGATACATTTCAGGCTGGATAACATCCTGCTCGTCTGATTCTAAATTATCTCGAACATAGTCAATAATCTGTTCGGCCTTGCCACAAAGCTCTCTAGTCTGTGGATCGATAATTTGATACTCTTCTTCTACACCTATAGTAAATTCTGCTGAATTCATGTCTATATATTTATATTAATCAGCTATAGCTTATATTTTTATCGAATAACAAGCGTGTATCTCAAGCAATAAGTTTTCAAAAATTGGCATTGTACAGTTATGGGATGATTTAACAAAGCCAAAGACTAATTATTCCCCAAGTCCCCAAGTCCCTAAGTCACCCCAAACCCATCCCTTTGTGATGCAACGCCCAAAAATTAAGGGTCTAGCAATGCTAAACCCTTAGTTAATTTAAGTTATGATATATTAAATTAATCGATCGCCTTCTTGATTTCATCTTTAGCGTTTTCAATGCTGTGTTGAGTCTCAGCTTCAGCCTGCTTTTCTTGACCTTCAACTTTGTCTTTAGGATCTCCTGTTACCTCTGCTGCTGCTTCCTGTACTTTCCCTTCTATATTCTTAGCAGTAGCTTTCATTCTATCTTCAATACTCATTATTTTTCCTCAAAAATATTTCTTAAAATAATTTTATCCATCTATCTAAAGATAGATTATGAACGAGTAATTAAGATTGTTAACTATTGAAAGTCTGCATTACTACTAACTTTATTTGGAAAGACCAAATTACCAGTTTGTTTACCAATTTCGGCTATTTTATTGAGAGCTATATCTGACAGATTGTATTGTTTTATCAAATCAGTTTTTGTATGTAAAACGATAGTAAAACAGTAAATAATAGCGGTAATAAAAGTAGAAAAAGATTTGGAACTTTCCATAGCAAATCAAAAGCAAAAATTCGGATAACTAAGATCTATTTTTGACTTAGCTATTACTTAGTTTGACAATTAAATATGAAAATTTAGGAAAGATACGAGTAGTTGGGTAAAATTTTTAATTTCTCGTCTCAATCGAGGTGCATAAAAATATTATAGGCAAGATAGTTTATTCATGCCTACTTCTGAATCTTTTATTTTGAGCGATCGTCAAAATAGTTGGCTATAAAATTAAGAATAATAAGTTCTCAAAAAATATATTAATAAATATATATTTCTCTTGACATTGGGATATTAGGTCAATCTCTCGATAGATGCTTTTTATTTGATGCACTCAATATACTTGCATCTATCAACTTAAATATTTTGTAATTTTTATCAATAATTTTTAGATATGGCAAATTTAGTAGAGTTTAAATTATTTGCTCCATACAATAAAGAAGCTGCGGTAACTGGGTCTTTCTCTGACTGGCAGCCTGTAGAAATGTCCAAAGGCGATGACGGTTATTTTAGAACTAAGGTTGAATTAGAAGACGGCACATACGAATATAAGCTTCGCGTTCGCTCTCTCAGTTGGTTTTTTGAAAAAGATGAGTGGGTAGAAGTAGTCGATCCTTATGCAGTAAATATTGCTCCCGAAAGCCAAAATGGAACTATAACTATTAAAGATGGCGAACCAATTGTCGATACCTATGTTTGGCAACACGACGATAAGCCTTTACCCGCAGACCACGAATTAGTTATTTATGAACTTCATGTAGGCGACTTTTCAGGTAATGAAGGTGATGATAAAACAAGAGGAAAATATCAGCACGTAATTGAAAAGCTTGATTATCTCGTAGACTTGGGAATTAATGCCATTGAATTGATGCCTGTTAAAGAAAATCCTGGAGAATATAGTTGGGGCTATAGTCCACAACACTTTTTTGCTGCCGAATCAAACTACGGTTCTACTTATGAACTCAAACATCTGATTGATGAATGTCACGGTAAGGGTATTCGGGTAATTGTAGACGGGATTTACAACCATGCTAATACCGATTGTCCTCTAACCCAAATTGACCATGATTATTGGTTTCATCATGACCCTACCGATCCAGATAATAGCTGGGGCCCAGAGTTTAATTACGAAAAATATGACGAAAATTATGACCTAAAACCTGCTTGGAAATACATCGGCGATAACGTAGATTTTTGGATTAGGGAATATCATATTGACGGTATCCGCTACGATGCTACCAGACAGATCGATAACTACGATTTCATGCACTGGATCGTCGATCGCGCTAAAGATCGTGCAGGGATGAAGCCGTTTATCAATATTGCCGAAAACATTCCCGAAAATCCAGCAATTACTAACATTGATGGTCCAATGGATAGCTGCTGGCACTATAGCTTTTATGCCAATATAACGGCTCATATCTTTGGCGATCGCTACGATGCAGAAGAACTCAAAAACATGATTGACTGTAAGCGTGGTGGCTTCATGGGTGCGACCAACGTGGTCAATTACCTTAGCAATCACGACCATAAGCGAGTTATGGTAGAGTTGGGCGAACGTGGTATTGTCGATGAGGCAGCTTTCAAACGAGTCAAGCTAGGTGCTGTGTTGATGATGACTGCGGTAGGGATTCCGATGATGTGGATGGGTCAAGAGTTTGGCGATTATAATCCTCTTAACCAAGAATCTAGCGAAATTGACTGGACGTTACTTGCAGGTGACAACAACAAAAATCTGCACGGTCATTATAAAGGTTTGATTAACCTGCGCAAAAACAACCAGGCTCTTTATACCGAAAACATTGACTTTTTCTATGAAGATCCAGAATCAAAGGTAATTGCCTATACTCGCTGGAATGGTGAAGGTTCTCGTGTTGTTGTAGTAGCTAATTTCTCTGATAATTATTTAGCTGATTATGCCGTACCTAACTTTCCCGCCGATGGAACCTGGCATGAATGGACTGGTAACTACGACATCGAAGCGGGTGATGGTCAAATTGTAATCGATCTACCTGAATACGAAGCGCAGGTATTTGTAAAATAATAGCTCGATCGATCCTTATCTTAATTATTGGGTAGATAAACAGCATCATTATTTTATTAAGGTTGTTTGTCTACCCGTAATATTTTATAGCTCTACGATCGATTGCGCGATCGTTCTTCAAAGTTGCTACATTACTAGACAATAGGCATAATACTCATATCTTCTTACTGCAATGAAATTTCAGCTTGGATGCGAACTAGACTACGATATTTCGAGTGAAAGCATTTTTATATTTAATATTCAGGCGATGGAAAATGAATATCAGCATATTCTTAGCCAAAGTTTAGAAATCGATCCTAATTGTGAGAAAGAAGAGTATGTCGATCGCGAAGCAAAAAACAGCTATTTTCGCTTAATTGCACCAGAAGGTAAACTAACAATTTCTTACAAGGCAACGGTAGAATTAAAACACCATGCTGATAACACTAATAAGATTGAAGAAGCTTCACTAGCCCGAGTTCCGTTAGATGTCGTTCCTTATCTATATCCATCGCGCTATTGCCAGAGCGATCGCCTAATGAAGCTGGCTAGAGATGAATTTGGTAACTGTCGTCCTGGTTACGCCAAGGTCAAGGCTGTTTGCGACTGGATTTATCATAAAATTAGCTATATTTCAGGTAGTAGCGATTCTCATACCTCCGCTTACGATACCGCTACCGAAAGAGCGGGTGTATGTCGAGATTTTGCCCATTTAGGAATTGCTTTTTGTCGAGCTTTGGGTATTCCTGCTAGGTTTGTATCGGCATATGCTTGGCAGTTAGATCCACCTGATTTCCATGCTTGTTTTGAAGCCTATTTAGGCGATCGCTGGTATTTATTTGATGCCACTCGTCTAGCACCTACCAACGGACTAGTGCGTATCGGAACGGGTAGAGACGCAGCCGATACCGCTTTTGCCACAGTCTTTGGTGCTGTACAGCTAAACAACATGGACGTATATATCGAAAATATAGGCGTTCGCTCATCCGAAAGTAAAGCAAATACTGCCTACGCTAATATCTTGCCTTAGATAGATGCTGTATCGAAAGAGAAAACAACTCTCTTTGAATAGCTTCTATTCGAGGTGTTTTCCGCAGTGGGGACATGAAGTGACTAAAACCAAGCAATTACCCGATCGCTTTAGAATTAAGTACCTCTGCTTCTGAAGCACCAGCGTCAAGAGATGCTAATGCTGTATTTAGGGCAGAGTAGCAACTGGGCATAAAATTCTCTGCGGGCAGACTATTTTGTACGCGAAACCGCCGTAGCCGTTCCTTCACCTGACCTTTTGCTCCCACAATAAAAATTTCTCCCTGCCGTCGGTGACGGGCGGTTCTGATTTCAGCTTCAACAGTCATGGCAGCCGTCACACCCATCAACGGTACATTAGTCAGATCGAGAATTAAAGCGTCAAAATCCTGCCCCATATGAAAGGCGATCGTTCTGGCTGCCCCGTAGCTCATTGGACCACTCATCTGAAGCAAAATAATTCGTCCTTGCTTCTGGCACTGAAGTAAAAGCTGACATTCTTCGGGGGTCAATTCAACTATAGTATCGTCATCGGGATCGGTAATTGCCCGAACCTGTTCGACTTGAATGCTGGTCAACCGATGAATTGTGAGCATATTTGCTACAAAAGCTCCAACCACAACCGCCGTAACTAAGTCTACAAATACAGTAAGCAGCAGCACCCCATATGTGACCAATGTTGCTCGCATCGACACCTGACACACGCGCCACAGAAAGCTCCAGTCGATGATTTTAATGCCCACCTGAATTAGAATGCCAGCTAATACCGCATGGGGGATTAAAGCCGTAATTTCTCCAGCCCACAGGACAATGCAGAGCATAATTAGGGCGTGAAACATTCCCGACAGGGGAGTACGTCCTCCTGCTTGGACGTTAATTACTGTCCGCATGGTCGCACCTGCACCAGGAAGTCCACCAAATAATCCAGATAGCAGGTTGCCAATTCCCTGACCGACTAATTCTTGTTCGGAGTCGTGGCGAGTACGGGTAATATTATCAGCGACTAAAGAAGTTAACAATGAGTCGATCGCGCCGAGGGTTGCCAGCATCAGACCATAACTTACAATATCTCTAAGCTGATTGAGATTGAGTCTGGGCAATTGTAATTGCGGAAATCCCTGGGGAATGTCGCCAATACGGGCAATATCGCTGCTCCGAAAAGCTAAGATTGAGATCGAAGTGCAAACGATCAGTGCTAGTAAGGGTGAGGGAACAATTTTCGCCAGCTTTCCCGACCAACCAAACACGATCGCTAGGGTCAAAATCCCCAGTCCTGCTGCTACGGGTTCGGGATTACCTAAAGCTTCGGGTAACTGCTGCAAACTTCCCAGCACAGTACTCTGGGCAGGAAAACCAAGTAAGGGCGCAAGCTGTAGTGCTACGATAATCACGCCAATGCCAGACATAAAGCCAGAAACTACCGTGTAGGGCATTAGGGTAATAAACTGTCCTAAGCGTAGGATGCCAAATAAAATCTGAAATACCCCACTCAACATCACTGCCGTAAAAGCCATCGCCATACCGTTTTCAGGGTTATCAGCTATTAGCTTGGTAAATACGGTAGCCATTACTACGGTCATCGGACCAGTCGGTCCAGACACCTGGGAGGGAGTACCCCCAAATAAAGCTGCAAAGAATCCAGTAAATATAGCTCCATAGAGTCCCGCGATCGCACCTGCGCCCGAAGCCACTCCAAATGCTAAAGCCAGTGGCAGCGCAACTATGGCAGCAGTTAATCCGCCAAATAAGTCTCCTCTGAGATTGTCAAATCGCAAACGGTTAACGAGCTGCATTTTATCTTAGTAGCAATATAAGTAACATAGTTAAGCCGATACAATATATCATCAGCTCAACTATTTAGCATTGATATGTAGTCAACGTTACACCGCCGTGCAGCCTGGAGGCTGCCGACTTCGCAAAGCGAAGGCGAAACGCAGAGAGCGTTTGACTGTGTCTGCGTTGACCGCATTCCGCGGTCAAAGACTGAAGGCGTTAAGGTATCTTAAAGCTCAAACTTCAAAATATTATGTATATAAAAGTACATTTATTTTTCGACCGAAGAGACTATTAACCAAGAAATATCAACTTTTCCAGTAATTTGCGATCGGCTTTTCAAAACAATAATCCTCTTCACCAATAACCTTGCTTTGTAATAAATTATTGATATTAATAGTTTGTTGATGATAATTATGGCAATTAATTTTTAAAATCTAAACTTGTAGCGAAAATCAATTCAATTATTGCATCAAAGATAGTTAAAAAATCATTAAAGAAGCTCTAAATAGTAAATCGGGTATTTTTAGATACAGTTCCCCTATTCCCTTCGTTCTATTGTTTACATTGAGTCAAACAGCCTTAAACGAGGTTAATGTCAATATTTCATCACAATTAAAATATTAATTAATTTATGTCTGGAATTTTTTCCTTTAGCGGTCGCTATCGCATTTTGCATTTAACTTGGTTTGCTTTTTTCTTAAGCTTTGTAGTCTGGTTTAATTTTGCTCCTTTTTCAACGGCGATACAAACAGAATTTGGTTTAGAGCCAGCACAAATTAGAACCATTGCTATTTGTAATGTTGCTCTTACCGTTCCGGCAAGAATTATTGTGGGGATGGTTCTCGATCGCCTTGGTCCACGGATTACCTATTCTTGTTTGCTCATATATGCAGCTATACCCTGTATTACCTTTGCACTTTCCCAAAACTTTACTCAATTGGTGATTAGCCGTTTGGCTTTGAGTATTGTCGGTTGCGGGTTTGTAATTGGCATTCGTATGGTAGCCGAGTGGTTTAATTCCGAAGAAATTGGTTTAGCCGAGGGTATATATGGTGGCTGGGGAAACTTTGGCTCGGCTGCATCGGCATTTACTCTGCCGACTATTGCTGCGCTAACTGCTGCTTTGACTGCAAGCCAACTTAACTGGAGACTGGCGATCGCTCTTACGGGAATTTTTGCTGCACTATATGGAGCATTTTATTTCTTTAACGTCAAAGATACACCTCCAGGTAAGGTATACCAGCGACCTGAAAGTAGTGCGGGATTAGAAGTAACTACTAAAAAGGACTTCTGGTTTCTGCTGGCGATGAACGTACCTTTAGTAGGAATTTTGGGCGTAATTACTTGGCGTTTACAAAAAGTGGGGCTGTATGGTGCGGGTACGATGTATCTTATCTTTGCTGCTCTAGTAGCTCTATATTTATTTCAAGCCTTCAATATCTACAAAGCTAATAAAGCCTTGATGACAGGTGCAAAACGCTACTCAGCAGCAGATCGCTATCAGTTTTCTCAAGTGGCACTTCTAGAGCTAGCCTATATTGCTAGTTTTGGTTCGGAATTAGCAGTAGTTTCGATGCTGCCAGCCTTTTTTGAAAATACCTTTGGCTTGACCGCAGCCTTAGCAGGGGGAATTGCTGGGATGTATGCCTTCATGAACCTCGTCGCTCGTCCTGGAGGCGGTTTACTTTCTGATAAGATTGGTAGCCGTAAGTGGACGCTAGCTGTAACTCTGGCTGGTACGGGAATTGGTTATTTAATCTTTAGCAGTTTGGGTCAAATAGCTCTGCCTGTAATCGTGATTATGACTATGTGTGCCTCTTTCTTTGTCATGGCAACCGAAGGTGCAACTTACGCTATTGTTCCTTTAATAAAACATCGCGTTACTGGTCAAATAGCAGGTAATGTAGGTGCTTACGGTAACGTCGGGGCAGTGGCATATCTTACAATTTATAGCTTACTTCCAGAAGGAGGAGGTGGCGATAAGTTCTTTTTTCAAATGCTGGGGATAGTAGCTTTGATTGTAGCTAGTCTTTGTGCCTTTTTCCTCAAAGAACCAACGGAGGGTCATGGAGAACCAGAAGTACATACTGCGCCAACAGAATTAAGCTCATATCAAGCACCGATAAATCGTCAGTAAAAGTGACTATGCTTTTAAATCTTGAGTGAGAGTAAAAATAAGTTTTGAATTTGGCTGTGGGGGCAACAACTTTAATCTTTCTCTCCAAGTACTCCCCAGACTTGGGCTTCACTACTATGAATCTTGGTAGTGGTTGCTTCTGGCGTTTGGGTCGAACTAAAAGTAATAAGAACAAGCGGAATTGAACTCACAGCCATCGAGCTAATAAAGATCGACAAAGCGATGATTATTTTCTCGCTAACGTTGAAATGTCTTAAGTAAAAGGGAACATACAACGTATCGCCCGACATTTTAGGGGATTTCATTTTGGGGGATTTCATTTCTACCTCTTTCAACAAGTCAATTTTTTAGTAAATACGCGATCGCTCCACTCAAAGCCAGTAGCGTACATTTTAATCATATAAAAACTTTTAAAGAACTGTAGCCATTGTTACCGTTTTTTAAAAAAAAGTAACAAAATTAACAGATTTTTGCACAATATTAGGAGTTGTTATGTCATCGAATGGTCAACACTATGCTGATAAGAGCGATCGAATTGAAATTGGCAATAATGAGAAGCACATCCAGAGCGATCGCCATGGAAATAATAATCAAGCTAGCACGAGCAATGATGGACAGCTAACCTACTCAAAGTTGATTTTTTGTGCCGTAATCATCGGTATTTCAGGCGGTCTAGTGGCTACTATTTATTACTTCGTGCTAGAAACCATGATGCACGGTATGTGGCACACTCTTCCCGAAATAGTCAAACCATTATTTCCCAGTTGGCTTCCTACTACTAACTACGTCTGGATTGCCACTACTGTTGGTGGATTTTTCGTTGGTTTAGCTCTTTATTTTCTCGGTCTTCCTGGCGAAATGGCTCAGGTAGTCGATAAAATTCACAGTCCAGGCAAAATTGATATTCGCAAAAGCCCAGCGATGGTAATTGCTTCTTTGATTGCAATTACTTCGGGTGGGAGTGCTGGACCAGAAGCACCTCTAGTTCAAGTCAACGGCAGCTTGGGTAGTTGGCTGGGGGAAAAATTAAAGCTAACTACAGCTTCAGTGAGAATTCTTACTTTTTGCGGTATGAGTGCTGCTTTAGGAGCTTTTTTTGGCGCACCCATTGGCGCAGCCTTGTTCGCTCTAGAAATTCCCCATCGTCGAGGATTGCAGTATTTTGAAGCGATTGGACCTGCTATTATTGCAGCCATCCTTTCTTTTACCGTATTTCGACTAAATACTGGTATTACTATCGGTGGTTTTTATCATTTTGAAGAAGTTCCGGCACTTTCTCCCCAAAACTTATTTCAAGGTTTAGTTTTAGGCATTATTGGGGCTGGATTGGCAGTAATGTTTATTGCCATATTCCGCATTATTGGCAAGCTACTCAAGCCTTTAGAACACAATCGAATTTTGTTAGCAACTTTGGGCGGTTTATCAATTGGTCTGATTGCTTTTGCTTTTCCTCAAACCTTATTCTTTAGCGAGGCGCAAATTCAAACCGTAATCGAAACTGGGGCTGGCTTGGGTGTTGGTATGCTGATCGCGATCGCGGTTGCTAAAATGTTTGCTATTAGCTTTACTCTTCATTCTGGCTTTTTAGGTGGTTTTATCTTTCCCTTGTTTTTCATTGGTGCAAATGCTGGTTATGCAGTTTCTCTTCTCGTACCTCAAGTTCATCCCACAGTAGGTATGGTTTGCTTGATGGCAGCAGTAAATGTTGCAGTTACCAAAACTCCAGTTAGTACCAGTATTATCTTGAGCGTACTTTCAGGTACGGCGATGTTGCCAGTAATAGCTATTTCTAGCTTTGTCAGTTTTGTCTTAACCAGCCAAATCTCAATGATTAAAACTCAACGCAGTAGAGATTTAGAAGAGGTTGGTTCTTCTAGTCTAATTTTGGAAGAAGTTACAGTGGTTAAACAAGAGCCGACCACAGTTTTCGGTCTAAATAAGTTCAGAGCGTTTGTAAATGGCTAGCATGGCACTAACAAAATATTTAAATAGCGATCATTGCGCTATTTAAAAGAAGCTTCCCAAAAAAACTTTGTACCTCAAATTTATGGTTGGGTACTCGACCTTAAAAAGGCTTCGATCGAAGCCTTTTTGTTTTTAGTAAGATCGGCGGTCAAAAATATCAGCTTTCATGTTCATCTTTAGAACACCTACCTAAGTTTAATCTTATTTCTCTTCTACAGTTTAAATATTAGTTTTTTAACTCTACTTTATTTTCTTTTTACAAGCAGTTTCTAACCCCTTATTTACTGTTAATGCAGTTAGAGCATTTTCTCTATGCACAAAGCACATAAATACAGATCGCTCGATCGTCTTTAGTATCTAAATATACGATAAAAGCTTTTTTTAAATGCAATTATTACCTCTAGTTGAATACATCTTAAGGACTATATCTGCTCTGGATATTTCAATAGATGTTATAAAAATATCGATGTGTACACGTGCATTTACAGCTAATGAAAGCGAATACAAAACCCAAAAAGACAATGTATGTGGTTGTGTAGTTTTTAAGCGATCGATCTTTAAGTTTTAAATATTGTAGTTTTAGATTCTGAAGGAAGACATAGAAGTGTTTGTAGCCGAATTATTTACTAAAGCAACTCAAGGAAGGTACAGAATCCTTCACATGACTTGGTTTGCATTTTTCTTATCATTTGTAGTGTGGTTTAACTTTGCACCTTTCGCCACCACTATCGGACAAGATTTTGGACTGACACAACCCCAATTAGGGACTATTGGTTTGTGTAACGTGGCTCTAACAGTGCCAGCACGAATCATCATTGGGATGTTGCTAGACAAGTTTGGGCCTCGTCTTACCTATACTCTACTATTAATCTATGCCTCGATACCCTGTTTGATTTTTGCCACAGCGCAAGATTTTAATCAGCTAGTTCTCGGTCGCTTGTTAATGGGTATTGTTGGTGCTGGTTTTGTAATCGGTATCCGCATGGTAGCTGAGTGGTTTCCACCTAAAGATGTCGGAACAGCAGAAGGTATTTATGGTGGTTGGGGCAACTTCGGTTCGGCTTTTTCCGCCTTTACTATGGTTATGTTTGCAGCATTACTTAGCTTTCTGCCAGGAGCATTTAATTTCGGTGAGCCTGAAAGCTTTAAGATTCTATTCTTCCCAGCATTTAATACTGATATCTTAAACTGGCGTGCTGCGATCGCAGGTAGCGGGATTATTGCTGCTCTTTACGGTATACTTTACTACTTCAGCGTTAGTAATACTCCTCCTGGAAGAGTCTATCGCCGTCCCCGCAGTGCTAGAGGGATCGAAGTCACAACCAAAAAGGATTTCTGGTTCTTAATGGTAATGAACCTACCTTTGACTTTAATTCTATGCGTACTAGCTTGGCGTTTAACTAAGGTAAACTTCTTAACCACTGGCGGGATGTTGATTGCTTGGGTTGTATTAGCTGGTTTGTATGCGTTCCAAGCCTATAACTGTTGGGTAGTAAATAAAGAGCTTCTGGCTGGACGCAAGCGTTATCCACCCGAAGATCGTTATGAATTTAAGCAAGTTGCACTTTTAGAATTAACCTACATTGTCAACTTTGGTTCTGAATTAGCGGTTGTCACCATGTTACCCGCGTTTTTTGAAGGAACATTCGGTTTAGATAAAGCCACCGCAGGGATTATTGCTTCTTGCTATGCTTTCATGAATTTAGTTTCTCGTCCTGGTGGGGGAATCATTTCCGATTCTGTAGGCAGCCGTAAGTGGACGATGGTAATTCTTACTGCGGGAATGGGAATTGGTTATTTGGTAATGAGTCAGGTTGGCAGTAGTTGGCCTCTAGCCTTAGCGGTTATTTTAACTATGACTTGCTCGTTCTTCGTTCAGGCATCCGAAGGTGCGACCTTCGCGATGGTTCCTCTAATCAAACCTCGCATTACAGGACAAATTGCTGGTAACGTTGGTGCTTACGGTAACGTTGGTGCAGTAGCTTACCTAACAACTCGCCTGCTCTTAACTGAAGGGTCTGAGGCAGCAAATGGTGGAGAAGCAGTAATGTCTGCGGTTAACTCTAGCTTCTTCCAAGTTTTAGGTATTGCTGGATTGATCGTAGCTTTCTTATGTATATTTTTTATGAAAGAACCCAAAGACTCTTTTGCTGCTCATCACGCAGGTGATAGTGAAGATCTTCCTTTAGCTGAACCAAGCTTCAAAGCTGAAAAAATCTAATCGACTATCAATTTTGTAACTAGATGGTGCTGGGAAGAGCGAATATTCTCAGCACTTTTCATTGTGAGAAACATAAACAAAAGCTTAATTGAGTAATAGATTACAGTAATTGAACTGCGATTAAAGGTATAACCAAATAAAAACCTAAAACTTTAAAATAAATAAGCTTTTTAGACCTGTAAATATTCAACTGGGAGAAAAGAGAAGTGAGCGAACCGATTAAAACCCTTTGTCCTTATTGTGGAGTTGGCTGCGGTTTAGAAGTTTCGCCTCCCGCACAGTCGGGAAAAGCCACCAATAAAGATAGTGAGGGCAATCCTTTATGGTCAGTTCGTGGCGATCGCTCTCATCCTTCTAGTAAAGGTAAAGTATGTATTAAAGGCGGTACTGTTGCCGAATCATTAGATAAAAGTCGTCTTAAATATCCCATGATGCGGGATGGTTTGGATGATGAGTTTCGTCGCGTTAGCTGGGATGAAGCTTTAACACGAATATGCGATCGCATTTCTAAAGTAAAAGCAACCCAAGGTCCTGATGGGATCTGTATGTATGGTTCGGGACAGTTCCAAACCGAAGACTATTACATCGCTCAGAAATTACTCAAAGGCTGTCTGGGTACAAATAATTTTGATGCCAATTCCCGCTTGTGTATGTCTTCGGCAGTAGCGGGATATATTCAAAGTTTTGGTTCCGATGGCCCTCCCTGCTGCTACGACGATTTAGAATTAACCGACTGTGCGTTTTTAATCGGGACTAATACCGCCGAATGTCACCCAATTGTTTATAACCGCCTGCGGATGCACCACAAGAAAAACCGCAAGGTGAAAATGATTGTGGTCGATCCCCGTGAAACAAAGACAGCAAAAGATGCCGACCTACATCTAGCAATCAAGCCTGGTACAGATATGGATTTGCTCAACGGCATCGCTCATTTATTGCTGGGTTGGGGCGAACTCGATACCTTATTTATCGATGAATGTACCCAAGGCTTTGGCAACTTTACAAATGTAATTCAAGATTACGACCCAGAAACAGTAGCTCGTCGCTGCGGTATTTCCCAAGAGCAACTAGAGCTTGCAGCCCGCTATTGGGCAGAGTCGGAACGAGTTCTTTCTATGTGGTCGATGGGAGTCAATCAATCTTCAGAGGGAACGGCAAAAGTTCGCCACATCATCAACCTACACCTGATGACGGGAAATATCGGCAAGCCTGGGGCGGGGCCATTTTCTCTGACAGGACAGCCAAACGCTATGGGTGGTAGAGAGGCAGGAGGTCTATCCCATATTCTTCCTGGTTATCGTGTAGTCAAAAATCCTACTCATCGAGCGGAGGTAGAACAGGCTTGGCAACTTCCACCTGGCAGTATCAATCCTGTTCCTGGTAGAGATGCCTGGAGCATGATTACAGGATTAGAAACGGGAGATGTAAAAGTGTTGTGGATTGCAGCAACTAACCCAGCCGTTAGTATGCCCGATCTAGTCAGAACCAAAAAAGCCTTGTTGCGATCGCCTTTTACCATCGTTCAGGATGCCTACTATCCGCTGGAAACCGCTAGCTTTGCTCATGTGGTGTTGCCCGCGGCACAGTGGGGAGAAAAAACAGGCACGATGACCAATTCCGAGCGTGTTGTCACTCTCTGCCCACAGTTTCGACCCGCTCCAGGACAAGCCAGACCAGATTGGGAAATCTTTGCCGAAGTAGGTCGTCGTTTGGGCTTTACTAAAGAATTCAACTTTGCCAACTCAGCAGAGGTCTATCAAGAATTCGTCAAGCTAACTCAAGACCGCCCGTGCGATCTAAGTGGGTTGAGTCACGGAAGACTACGCCAACAAGGTCCGATACAGTGGCCCTGTCCTTTAAAAGAAATTGAAGACATACAAAATGTTGCTTTAACTTCTAGTACAGCAGGAAATCTATCCTCGAAGTCCGAAGACAAAGGTTTATTTTCTAACCTGTTTGCTGAGAAAGAGAAAGAAGAAGCTCCAACAGCCAAAAGGCTTTATACCGATGGCACATTCAACACTCCTGATGGACGAGCGAAGTTTGCAGCTTTTCATTCAAAGGGACTTGCCGAACCAATAGATGCTGCTTATCCCTTCGTTCTAACCGTAGGTCGTCTCTACGAACACTGGCACACTATGACCCGCACGGGACGGATTGAAAAAATTATGAAGAAGCAGCCCCAGCCTTTTATTGAAATTCATCCCAAAGATGCAGCCAAACTGGGGATAGAAGCAGAAACTCTGGTAGAAGTGCGATCGCTTAGAGGGGTAGGGCGTTTTGCAGCCAGAATCACTAAGGCGATGATTCCTGGTACGGTCTTTATCCCGATGCACTGGGGAGCATTATGGACAGACAACGGCGAAGCTAATTTACTTACCCATCCCGAAGCCTGTCCTATTTCTTTGCAGCCAGAACTAAAAGCCTGTGCTGTGAATCTGACTCCTGTAATAGAAGACACAGTAACTACTACATCCTCTGAAGAACTAAATTTGCAAGATTTGAATCTGGTAGAAAAATCCTTATCAGTTTCTAGCTAACTTATACAACCTCAGTTAACAGTCAACAGTTAACAGTCAACAGTTAACAATTCCCCAATCAACACCCTCGGCAATAGCTCTATGAGACAAAGGCGCACGCAGCGAAGCTGCGAAGTCGTCGAAGACGACGATCTGGGCATTCGCCCTGCGCCGCATGTGACCCTCAAGACCGCTTTGCCTCGCAATTAACAATCAACAAAAAACCAATATTTACCGAACGTACCTCAATAATAATCAGAACCGCTATACAATCAGTTGCTTAAATGACTCGATAGGCAATTCCAGCTCTTCGGCAGTTTCTTTTAATACTGTCTGGAAACCTTCGGTGTCTGAAGCATAACCGCATAGTTTTGCTGCCATTTCAAGACCAGCAGAGGCGTTAGCTCTAGCACAGTTAGCTAATTCCTCTCCCGTTAAAGGTTCTTCACCCCCAAGCAGCTTGCGCTGAGATTCACCCCAAAAAGCACTGAGGGTACAAATTTGTAGGTTTTCAGTGTTTTTAATCGACCAGCGATAAGTAACCTTTTGAGGATTTACTCTAACCTCAACCAATTTAGCTCCCATGTAGTATTGCATCTGATTGAGAATCTGCTGTCTGTTTTCTATAGGGTCGTTTTTATTAATTGTTCGCTCTAAATGAGCCTGAGTAGGTCTAGCCATATTGAAAAGTTCGATTCTAAAAGCATTTTTGTATTTATTATTTTATAATTCTGCCCGCCAAAATCATAGGTGCGTAAATTTTAGGTGGGCATTACTTGAGGAATCGTTTTCTATTGCGATCGATCTCGATGCCCACCCTACACTACTGTTGACTGTTGACTGTTGACTGTTAACTGTTGACTGTTAACTGTTAAAAGATCGCCAATCTTGAGGAGTGTTGCAGTTAAATAAACAACTGCGATCGCTCAACAGCAATTCCCTGACGTTATTTTCTGCCAACCAAGATTGAAAAGATTTACCGCCGTTTTCGATATAGTTTTCAATTGAAGACAAGCAATTTCGTCGATAAAAACCGCATAAAGGCTCCCATCCTTTTGGGCTGCGGGGTAAAAACGCTTTTTGTGTGGGTAATACGGTTGCCAACCCCAACGACCACTGTTTTACTTGAGATGAAGATAATTGAGGTAAATCGCAAGCCAATAATAATACCCATTCGGTTTCTACCAACTGTAAGCCTCGAACAAAGCCAATCAAGGGAGTATTAGAGCGAGCAGATCCAATAAGCTTCTCTCGGACTAACTGGCAATTAGGAGGCAAAATATCTCGATATCTTTCAATCCAGGGCGTGACTACATAAACCTTGTGGGCATATTCGGCAGCAACATGACAAATTTGAGAGAGTAAAGTACCGTTACCAATAGTTAACAAGGCTTTATCCTCGCCCATACGAGAACTTTCTCCTCCTGCAAGAACGATCGCCGTAAATTTTGGGATTGATGACATTTAACTTAATCTTTAACTTATTAATAAGATAATGAACAATCGAGCCGATCATTCTAATTTGACACGACTTCAGCTTTGGATTTATCTATTACCCGTTGTGGGCGTAGTCCCTGCTATTTGGACTCTTTACCGCTCGACACTTAAAGAGAATGTTACAGTCCACTCCGATTTAGTTGAGTTACGACAGCGACAGAAAGTTAGCCGACTTTCAATTAATTTAGCTTTAGTTTGGCTGAGTTGCTATTGTTTACTTTCTCTTGGTGCAGCGGGTGTTTCTGGTATTGAGTCTTTCCGCTTACTTTATACTAATGCCTTGATTACTACAGGATATTTTTTAGCCTGTACTTTCTTAATGCTCCGCACGAAAAAATAGTGGTGAGAGGCGAGCTAGCTAAAACAAATAAGATGTTATTATGAACTCGTTTTAATTGCCAAATTGTTACACTACAGCTACCGTAATGTAAAAGCTCGAATCCAAGACTATTATCTGAGTATTTATTAATCTAAATAGACATAACCCGAAAATCCTCTATTATATATCTTTCAGATGAAGATTGACATCCCTAATACATTTTATAATCAATAACTGTTAAAATCGATCGAATTACTTTATGTATTTATACATAATCTTATTATTTATCTAAAAATATCTAATTTTTATTTAGCGTGAGGGTATCCAGTGTCAGTTAGAAAGGCTTATCAATCGACTCCTTCAGGAAGAAAAGTTAATGTCGGGGTTAATTCCGTAAATCATTCCTCTAATAGAGTCAAGAAATTGAATAAGAAAAAAGCAATTCTAGTGGGACTGGCTTTAACAGGAATGTCGCTCATTTCAGCAGTAGGTGGCGCATTCTTAGCCGTCGCCTTATCTAGTGCCTCTCCGCTACAGCAGGCTAATTTAAGTGATGAAGAGCAAAAAGTTTTTAGTAAAGCTGAAACCGCAACCACTAATAATCTTAATCTGCCAAAGCTAAAGCGTCCCGTAAACATCTTGCTTCTAGGCATAAAAGTTATTAGCTCTGACCTTGAAGGTAGAGGAATTGAATACGAAAAACAAGATGTGGGTTATCTTCACTTAGTCAATTCTTTTAATGGTCTGAGTGACAGTATGCTACTGTTGCGGTTCGATCCTCAAGAAGAAAGGGTGTCGGTGATTTCTATTCCTAGAGATACTCGTGTTAACATCGAAGGTCATGGAGTAAGAAAGATTAATCACGCCAATGAATATGGTGGCCCTGCTTTAACTGCAAGCGTCGCTAGCGAATTATTAGGTGGTATAGAGATCGATCGCTATGTACGGGTCAACGTGCAGGGAGTAGAAAAGCTAATCGATGCTTTGGGTGGCGTTACGGTCAATGTCCCCAAAGATATGAAATACAATGACTTTAGCCAACATCTTTATATCGACCTGAAAAAAGGCGTGCAACACCTAGATGGCGACAAGGCAATGCAGTTTCTACGCTATCGCTACGATGACTATGGCGATATTTCTCGCGTGCAGCGTCAACAAATGTTGATGCGATCGGCAGTAGAACAGACTCTTAAGCCCGCTACCATTGTTAAGATTCCTAAAATACTTTCGGTAATTCAATCTCATTTAGACACCAATTTAACCGTTAAAGAGTTGATGGCTCTAGCTAACTTTGCTGCCAAAACCGATCGCTCTAACGTTAAAATGATGATGCTTCCTGGCGACTTTAACAGTGGTGATGAAACCGTCAGCTATTGGCTACCCGATGACGATAATATTCATAAGTTGATGACCAAGCATTTTGGTCTTCCTGACGATAGTAACGCCCTCGCCAATGGTCGATATGCAAGCGTAGAGGGCGTACCAGATATTACAAACCCTCGGATTAGAATTTCAGTACAGGACAGCACCAAAGACCAAGAAGTATTACAGTCGGCTTTAGATACCCTTCGAGAAGCAGGTTATCGCCGAGTTTTTGCCAGTAAAAATTGGCAAGACCCCCTTAGAACTACTAGAATCATCGCTCAGTCAGGTGATGATGATGCAGCAGCCGAAGTAGGTTCGATCCTGGGCGTGGGGGAAGTTGTTGTAGAAAGTACAGGAGTTCTTCAATCCGATGTTACCATTCAGTTAGGTAGAGACTGGGAAAAGCATCTACAAAAGCTAATCGAAGCCAAACAATTTGAATCAGAAGAATTTGAATCGGAATCAGATTTTTAAAGCTGTTTAATCTCACTAATCGGCGATCGTCGATCGCTTACTTGCTATACTGGGGAATTGTTCATTTAGCTCTTTATTTTTAAGAATGAGCGATCGTCAACATCCCAGCCGTATGCCAAATCAAAGGTGGCAGATTGCTACTCCACAGCCCGAACAAGCACGAGAGCTAAGTCTTTCTACTGGCTTGTTGCCTTTGGTCGCACAGGTCATTATTAACCGCGACATTGCTACCCCCGATGAGGCTCATACATACATCGAGCCTGAGTCTCAAAATTTACCTGACCCTTTAGCGGAATTTGAAGACTTAAAGACTAGTGTAGAGTTGCTCACTGAAGCGATCGCAGAAGAAGAACAAATTGCCATCTGTGGCGATTATGATGCTGATGGCATGACTAGTACTGCGTTACTAATGCGGGCTTTAAAACATTTGGGAGCTAATGTAGATTACGCTATTCCCAGTCGCATGAAGGATGGTTACGGTATCAACAACCGCATTGTGGAAGAATTTGCCGAAAACGGTGTTGGTTTGATTCTTACGGTAGATAATGGCATTTCAGCTTACGAACCGATCGAAAGAGCCGTAGAATTGGGTCTGAGCGTAATTATTACCGATCACCACGACTTACCAGAAAAACTACCGCCTGCCGATGCGATTCTAAACCCTAAACTACTGCCAGATAGTTCGCCCTACAAAGGTCTAGCTGGAGTTGGAGTAGCCTATATTTTGGCGATCGCCACTGCTCAAAGTTTGGGCAAATTAAAAGGTCTGACTACTCCGATTATGGAATTATTTACCCTGGGAACAATTGCCGATCTCGCTCCCCTTACAGGAGTCAATCGCCGTTGGCTCAAGCGAGGTTTGAGAGCTTTACCGAATTCGCAAATAGAAGGTATTAAGGCACTAATGCAGGTAGCGGGAGTAAATGAAGCTAAACAACTCAAACCCGATGATATTGGCTTCCGTTTGGGGCCAAGAATCAACGCTGTAGGTAGAATTGGCGATCCGCAAATGGTTATAGAGCTATTGACTACCGACGATCCTGGACTGGCATTAGAAAGAGCCATGCAGTGCGAACAAATAAATCAGCGTCGCCAACAACTATGCGAACAGATTGAAATTGAAGCGATCGCTCTGGTTGAAAATACGCCAATTCCCTTCCAAGGCGATCGCGTTTTGGTAGTAGTAGCAGCAGGCTGGCATCATGGCGTGATTGGTATTGTGGCATCACGTCTTGTAGAGCGTTATGGTGTTCCCGTGTTTATCGGAACTTACGAAGACCACGAAGGTGAAGCACCGCCATCCCCGCGGATGATTCGCGGATCGGCAAGAAGCATAGACGAATTTAACGTATTCGATGCTCTTAACTATTGCAAGGATCTACTCGGTAAATTTGGGGGACATCGTGCAGCAGGAGGCTTTAGTTTTCTTGCGGATAATTTAGAACAGGTAAAGCAGAGATTGAGCGAATTTGCTCACAAATGTCTGGAGGTAGAACACCTCAAGCCTTTAGTAAAAATAGATGCTCGGGCGGGGTTAAAACAGATCGATCGCCAACTCTACGAACAAATCGAAGGATTGCAGCCTTGGGGAATTGGTAACAGCACACCCGTATTCTGGACACCTAATGTTAGAGCGATCGAACAAAGAGCGATCGGCAAAGATCGAGGTCATTTAAAGCTAACCCTACAAGAAGTTGATTCTACGACTCAAATTAAAGCTTTAGCCTGGCGGTGGGGAGAATACTGTCCGTTACCAGAATATTTAGATATCGCCTATAAATTAAAGGAAAATCATTGGCAAGGTGAAACCAATATCGAACTAGAGTTAGTAGGAGCAAAACTTTCCGATGCTCAACCGAGCAATAACATTACCCCATTAAATAAAAAGACCGATATTCAAAAGGCAGTCTTTACCCAAAATAGCAGAATTTATATATGTAGTAGAACTGCAAAAGAACTTCGGATTAGAAACGATCGCGGTAATGTTTTAGCAGTTAGTAAAGGCGATCGCACTGGCTTGTTAGGTAAATCTAGAGATGAGGCAAAGCAAGTTGACGTAACCAAAGCACCTTATTTTCAACTGATTAAAGCTGCATTGAAGGCGATCGAAGAAGAAAACCATTAATAATTTCAATCTTATACATTTATCTATTAAATTCTCTATATAGCAATTAAAAATGACTTATAAGAAACCCTCTCTTATCTTGACGAAGTTAGAGGAAGCTCCGTCGTTTCACAAGTCCGCGTTGCCTGGGGTCTCCCCAGGCATTTATGTCGGACGTGGCGGAGTCTCTCTGACTCCGTGTTCGACCTGCCTCCGTGGTTTATCAAAAAAAATATTCTCACAAATGATTCAGGATCGCTATTTCTCTCAATCCCTTACTTTATTAAAAAACTCAGACACTATTAAAGTTAAACCAGTTAGAAAAACTAAACCCATTACCCCTGCGATCGGATTTCCATCGATCCCCGTTACCCAAGCTGGAACTTTTTCGGTGTATTCAATTACCTGACCGACATTAACAATATAGTAGCCCCAAACTAACCCTGCATGAATGCCAATTGAAATGCCCAAGCGATCGCCATGCCGATATTTAGCTAGTACTAATGCTATACCCAATAATAGTAAAGCAGGAAACGTCACCGCAGTCCGAATAATTTCTTCTATCGGTTTTAAAAAATGTCCCCAAGCAAAAACGCCAGCACTTAAATAAATACTGGCTTTTTTACCATAATCTCGCTGCAATTCATCTAACAGCCAGCCCCGAAACAGCAATTCTTCGGCTAGTCCAATTCCTACCGCACTTAATAAGCCCTCAGTAATTATTAGCAAACTAGGGGAAGCAACAACTTCAAGCCATCCTAAAAGTGCTTCGACGATAAATAGACTCAAACAAAACCAAAAACCTATAGTTAGACCTTTAGCAAATTCGACAATATTTTTGTTATTTCTAGTTAAACCGTAGTAAGCATAGACTCCTGCTATATCATGTATCGATCTGCCCCAAAATCGCCAAAAAAATAGTAATTCGATAAATAGTAACGCCATTGTCAAAATAGTGGCAAGATTACTATTCTCACGTAACAACCAATAAATTGGAATAGCTAATGGCAACCATAAAAAAGACAAAACACCAATGAATAATAAGATCCTCACTGGTGCTGGAAATTTTGCTATTTTTTTGAAACTCGACCAATTATTGAACATTGAACATTAAACATTTAGATCGCGGGTTTCTCCTTTAGAGAAAAAGATTTAACAGAGATCTCAAGCCCCGCCTCATCAATGATAAATGCTAAATGTAGTGACCATAGCATTACGTCAATCTAAATTATTCGTCAGGTTCGATAGTGCTAGTCAACCCATGATTGCATAAAGTTTCAGAATAAAACTCGGCGTGTTCTAGAGCGCAGGTAATAACCAAGCCTACACCACTATTGTGAGTTTCCATCATAATATTAACCGCTTGGGGTTGAGTCATTCCGCCAATAGTCTGCATTAAAACCTGTACTACATACTCCATCGAGTTAAAGTCATCGTTGTGAAGCAAAACTTTATAGCGAGGTGCGTGTTTGCGCACTGTTGAAGTCGAACTTTTTTGAATGACAGAAGTTCCGAGTGACACAGATATTTATCCTCCAATTTGTATTGTTACTAACTACTGCTTGACGCAGCTAAATAATATTTTAGTGATGCAGTCTTTTAAGTAGCGATCGCGCCGACTCAAACAGCATCAGCTTTAAAACGCTTTCTGTAAGTACCTTTCAACCAAACTTTTGGTAGATACTTACTATTTTAATTTAGTCTTTAAAAATTAAATAGAAGCTTAATCCAGCTTAAAGACGGACTATTGATAATAAATAGTCATCATTCTCATATTGTAATCAAAATATAAATTGCTAGCAGAACATCCGTTTCGACTGAGGTAAACGATACAATAAAAAAGTTAACACAAGTTAATAACTACGGTACTCTCAATTTAAAATGTCGATAGCTTTTATACCGACCGATCGATCTGTTCCTGGTACATACTGGCAGTGGCAGGGTAATTCTATTTATTATGTATCTGCGGGAGGATCGCATAAAGATAAACCTCCTTTATTACTGGTGCATGGCTTTGGGGCATCTACCGACCATTGGCGTAAGAACATCGCTCAATTACAAGAACAGTTCCAGGTTTGGGCGATCGACTTATTAGGTTTTGGACGTTCGGCAAAACCCAAACAGGAATATAGCGGTAGTTTGTGGCGAGAACAGCTACATGACTTTATTACCGAAGTTATCGGTAGACCTACAGTACTTGCTGGTAACTCTTTAGGTGGTTATGCTTCTTTGTGCCTAGCAGCCGAATATCCCCAGTCTACAGCAGGATTAATTTTACTCAACAGCGCGGGACCTTTTTCTGATTTTTCAGGCAATTCCAACCAAAATTCCTCAGCCAATTCAGTAGGTAAGCTGGTTCGGTCAATTCTTTTACAACCGTGGGCGAGTTTTCTACTGTTTCAATATGCGCGTCGTCGCTCTATAATTCGGAGAACCTTGAATCAAGTTTATTTCGATCGCAATGCAGTAACCGACCAGTTAGTAGAAGATATTTATCGTCCATCCTGCGATCGCGGTGCAGCAGATGTCTTTAATGCGGTGTTTAAAACGCCCCAGGGAGAAAAAATAGATGTCTTACTAGGTAAAATGCAGTGTCCTCTATTAATTTTGTGGGGAGAAAAAGATCCTTGGATTAATGCCAGAGAAAAAGGTAAACAGTTTCGTACCTACTATCCTGAAGTAACGGAACATTATTTAGAGGCTGGTCATTGTCCTCATGATGAAATTCCCGAACAGGTTAATACTCTAATGGCAGAATGGATTTTTACCATCAGTAAGTTACAATCTTAATTGCTGTCTTCTTAATAATTTGTTACAAGGTAAAAGTAACTTAATCTATAGCTCTATGTTTGGTGGATTTGTCGGATTTGGTAATAATAAAGGCGGAGATTGGGGCGAAAACCTGATCAATACTGTCGCAAGCAACACAATCCGTCACTTATTTACTCATAGCGAGTCGGTAGATGTAGCGGTAAAGTGTAACCCTTCAAGTAAGCTACTACAGGGAACGATCGATAGCTTCAAAATGAGCGGTAGTGGCTTGGTGATTCGTAAACAGTTTCGTTCAGAGGAGATGTCTTTTGAGACTGACGCAGTTTCTATAGATTTTGGTTCGGCAGTTAAAGGCAAAATAGCTCTCAAACAGCCAACTCAGGCGATCGCTCAGGTAAAATTATCTCAGGCTGATATCAACAAGTCCTTTGAAGCGGATTTAGTGCGTAAGCGTCTAGAAGATCTGACTCCTGAAGGCTTGACCGATATATCTGATGGTAAACCCGTGTCTTTTACAGATGTGGAGGTGCAGCTTTTACCAGACAATAAGGTCAAGCTATTAGCTAACGCTAATTGGGACGATACGGTTGTTCCCGTGAGTCTTAGCTGTGTCTTAGGTATTGCCAAACGTAGAAAAGTGATGTTTGAAGATGTAAAGTTTGAGCCTGAGAATATTCCACCTGAGTTACAAGATATATCAAAAGAGTTAACTCTAGCTTTGGGCGAAATTCTTAACGAAATGGTCGATTTAGACCGATTTAACCTAGATGGAGTGAAATTGCGTCTCAATCGCCTCAATACAGAGGGTAAAATGCTGTTATTTAGCGGTTATGCTCAGATAGAAAGAGTACCGCAGACGAGTTAGTTTGAGGAATAAAAAACAAGGAATAAGGAATAAGGAACGAGGAATTAACCAATAGCAATTACCCTTATTAAAGCTTTTTGCTCTTTGGTATCTCGATTTGAGGTATTCGGGTGGTAGTAGAAGGAAATTCTGTATCGCAGGTTTAAAATCCTAACTCTTTTACTCAATGTTGCATCGCTTCAATCCTAAGAACTCATGTAACCAAATGAAGATAGACTTAAAATTGTCTTGAACTGTATTTTTGCTTTTGTAGAAACATAAAAGCGATCGGCGATCGGACAAACTTTTTAAACTAAATTTATCTTCAGCATGATCTTAATTAAATTACTAAAGTTACTATTTTCTTACGGTAAAAATCTTTTTAATTCAAATAGATCCGAGCGATTAGGCTTTGCCTACGCTGAAAGGCGATCGCTTCTACACTTATTCTTAGTTAATGCTGTCTGTGGTTTGATTTTGGTAAGCAGCCTGTTCGTTAGCTGGACTCCCGATGCTGTGGCGGGTATTAATGACGATCGCTATGACGGAAATATTTATATTTTGTATGGCGGTAATGGTTCTTTAGTTCCGCCTCGAATGGATTTACCTACCTCTTTAGGGCGAAACAAGCCTGCCATCTTAGTATTTTATGTAGACGATAGTAGCGATTGTAAACAGTTTTCTATAGTCGTTACCCGTCTTCAAGAATTTTACGGTCGAGCAGCTAGTATCATTCCTGTAAGCGTCGATTCTTTTATAGATAAAGACCAATACACGCCACAAGAACCAGCTTATTATTATGGTGGTGTCGTACCCGAAACTGTCATTCTCGATGAGGAAGGAAAAGTAGCGTATGAGGGTAAAGGGCAAGTACCCTACGAAGAAATTGATGATGCCTTGCGCGAAGTTTTCGACCTACTACCGCGTTCGGAGTCTCAAGTCCTAAAACGCCGTTCCTTTAATGAATATAATTCGGGAATGACTCAGGACTAGATATAGCCGTTGCTATTGTTGACCTGGACAAGTGCGCGTTAACTATTCGTAAGTAACAGGTAACGGGTAACGAATATCCTAATCCATGTACGTATTGCTAACCGTATAAGACTAAAATAGAATAGATAAGATTTAACTGCATTCATGAAGGCAGTATACATTCTACTAACGGTTTAAATTTCGGGATCAGTTCGCTACGGCATATACCCAAGCTAGGAAGAGACAGTGTGCCGTAGTTTCGACCCGATCGCAGTGGAAATACAGAATTATCGTCTATGGGGACTAAATTACCCCCAGCAGCCTTTATAATGACCCATGCTGCTGCTATGTCCCAAATTTTTGGGGTGGCTTCTACTCCTCCCATAGCTACTCCCGCAGCGACTAAAACTAGGTTGTAGCTGGCAACGCCGAGCATTCTAGTTTTGCAAGGAAAAGGCTTTCTAAAGATAGCTTTACTACGAGCGCAAAGATTGAATAGTTGAGTACCGCTAGGATATTCGCGACTAGTATATATCGGCTTGTTGTTGAGATATGCCCCCATAGGGCCAGATAGTTCTGATTCGCCATACCAGAAGCCATGAAATACCTGCTTTGTAGGGGGTATATAGACGAATCCAAAGACGGGAGTACCTTTATATAATAATCCGAGTGAAATTGCCCATAAAGGGACACCTCGCGTAAAGTTAGTCGTACCATCTATAGGATCGACTACCCAACACCAGTCATTATCGGGAAAAATATGTTCGGTTTCTTCTGTTAAAACACCGTGTTCGGGAAAAGAAAGCACGATCGCCTCTCTGATTTGACGATCCGACCATTTATCTGCTTTGGTAACTAAACTACCGTCCTCTTTCTCATCTGCTTGGATATTGCCAAAGTCTTGCATCAGGCGATCGCCAATTGTTGTAGTTGTTTGAATGCAAAACTCTAGTATTCGATCCCAATATTCTTTCATTAGCTGTTATAAATTAGTAATGTATCAATTTTCAGTGGTCTGGAGTAAATTTAGCAACTGATTTAATTTGCGATCGCTTAAAGTTAGCTTGATTTCTAATTTTTGTTCTTCATCTCGCAGCAAAATCACTCCCCGATCGTTTTTTACCGTTGCTGCTATTTTGGGATCGCTTATGTCGAGCTTTTGGTAGACGATCTCTGGTAAAGCAACGCTAATTACTACCTGAGACTGAGACTGAGGAAAAATATACAGCCTTTGTCGGGCTATATCTAATTGCAGTTTGTTCGGAGTAATGTTGCGCTCATCTTTATACTTATCACTGCGCCAGTAAAGAGTAATTCCTTTTAGTTGCGATGTCTGTAATATTAGCTTCTCATCGAATTTCTCTGGTTGCCAATCAATATCCTGTAGATTTTGACCGCCTGAAATCAAACGCTGTTGCCAAACTACTTCTTGTTGGTTCAAACCAGACCACCATCCGGCGATCGCCTTTAAGTTGTCTGCGTTACAAAGATCGCTACTATTTTGTTGCCAAATTAAGTAATTAGTCATGGGTAAACCTTCTATCGTACTGAGAGAGGCGAAAGAATGTTCTAAAATAGTAAATTGTACTAAACAATAACAAAAATAATATCTTTAAAATATGTCAGTCCTAGCGGCAATTTCAGTCGTACTCGTATTAATCGTAGTTCACGAATTTGGTCATTTTGCAGCAGCACGATTACAAAAAATTAGAGTAAACCGTTTTTCAATTGGATTCGGACCAACCCTTTTAAAATATCAGGGTTCAGAAACTGAATACGCGGTCAGAGCGATTCCTTTAGGTGGTTATGTCGGCTTTCCCGATGACGATCCTGACAGCACTATTCCTCCAGACGATCCTAATTTACTACGTAATCGCCCCGTATTAGATCGGGCAATTGTAATTAGTGCTGGTGTAATTGCTAATTTAATTTTTGCTTATTTTCTTTTGGTCGGTCAAGCAACTACCATTGGATTTCAAGATATTAACTACAGGCCAGGGGTATTAGTTCCACAGCTATTGAACGAAGCTGAATCGGCTGCTGCTCAAGCTGGAGTTCAGCCAGGAGACGTTATTTTAAAAATAGACGACCTCGAACTAGAAGATTCTGCTGCTGCTTTAGAAAATCTGCGTCGAGTTATTCAAAAATCTCCCGATCGCACTTTAGAACTTACTATCCAACGAGACACAGAGATTGTTACTCTCGATGTTAAACCAGATGTGGGTCAAGATGGAAAGGGCAAAATCGGAGTAATGCTCGCGCCTAACGGGGATATCGTGCGTCGTCGTCCAGGGAATATTATTGAAGCTTTCAAAGTAGGGGCGAATGAATTTCAGAGAATCGTACAGCTAACTGTTAAAGGTTTTTGGCAGTTAATTAGTAACTTTAGTGAAAACGCACAACAGGTTGCAGGTCCGGTGGCGATTGTCGCTGTAGGAGCAGAATTAGCTCGTAACGATTTGGGTAATCTGTTCCAGTTTGGAGCTTTAATTAGTATCAACTTAGCAGTTATTAATATTTTGCCCTTACCTGCTTTAGATGGCGGTCAGTTAGCCTTTTTAACCGTTGAAGGAGTCACTGGCAAACCTCTACCAAGCAGACTACAAGACGGCATCATGCAAACAGGATTGTTAGTGTTGTTGAGTTTGGGAGTATTTATTATCGTTAGAGATACAATTAACCTGGCGTTCTTTCAAAATCTCTTTCAGTAGTTAAATGTCAGATGTTGCTAAGAAAAATAGCAAGAGCGTTAAAACTCAAAAGGGTACTCGTTTGCGATCGCCAAGTAAACTGCTTAAGAAGCGATCGCACGAAATCTTTGCTATTTTGACCGAACTTTATCCTGATGCGGATTGTGATTTAAACTACGAAACGACCGTACAGCTTTTAGTAGCAACAATTCTTTCAGCGCAATGTACTGATGTGCGAGTAAATAAAGTAACTCCTGCTTTATTTGCTCGTTTTCCCAACGCTGCTGCTTTAGCGGGTTGCGATCGCCAAGAACTCGAAGGGTTGATTCGTTCTACGGGTTTTTATCGCAACAAAGCCAAAAATATTCAGGGTGCTTGTCAGATGATTGTTAGCGAATTTGATGGGCAAGTTCCCAGTCAAATGGAGCAACTTTTGAAACTACCAGGAGTAGCTCGTAAAACCGCTAACGTCGTTTCCGCTCATGCTTTCGGCAACATTCAGGGGGTTACGGTAGATACTCACGTCAAACGCCTCAGCAACCGCTGGGGATTGACTAAATCTGACAAACCGCTTCAGATTGAAAAAGAGCTTATGGCTTTGTTGCCTCAGCCAGAATGGGAAAATTATTCTATCCGCACTATCTATCATGGTAGAGCAGTCTGTAAAGCGCGCAAGCCTCTATGTGAAATCTGCCAGCTAGTTCATCTTTGTCCTGCTGCTAAAAAATATTTAAATTAAGCGATCGCTTCTTAAAAACTTCTTTTACTCTTTGGTTCGATCCATTAAATCACTGCTAACCTTTGTTTTTAACTTATATAGCAATCCCAGGTTATTCACGAAAATATTTTTTAAATAAACCACAGAGGCACAGAGGACACAGAGGTCAAAAAGAAGAGAGTTTTTCACGAAGTTATCCCCGATTGCTATATAAGCTCTACTTACTTTAATGTCTTAAGGAAATATTTTTTTCTCAATGCTTGATGTCCCTCTGATGTAGCAATAATACTTAGCGAGTTTCTCTATGCTTCATTCTTTCAAGTCGCCAAAGCTTTTTTCAATTCTCTTCTCTACGGTCTAAGCTGCTAGCGATTAATTCATTTAAGGCTATTTATTTTTCTACTATTGTTTTGCCTTACTAATAAATAACCTTGATTAATCTTGAGAAATAAAAGTAAATTACTAATTTACGATAGACTCTCTGATTAACTGCAAATAAAAAGTTTTAGCAATTGAGCGATAAATAAACTTTAATTTAATCCTGTTTACTGTTATCAAATAAAAATTCGCTTCATAAAGGATATTTGAAAACAATAAAAAAAAAAATTACTACAAGATGTTTTAATAATATTCTATTTTAAGCTTAAATTTATTTAATAATATATTCATCTAATATTCTTCAAATATAAATATACATACTAATTACATTTAGTGTAGTATATAATGCTAATACTCACATTATAAATCTCAAATTGAATTTTGAGGTTGTAAACTGATGATAGAGAAAATATTATCTAAAAATATTTATTTACCATTTTCTTATTTAGAAAAGGTCAAACGGGTAGGAGAAAACTATACCAAGAGAATAGTTTTTGAAGATGACTTGCCGATATTACTATTTGCTTTTTCTTGGCAGGCAACTCATCCTATATTACATGGATTAGGTATTGTTTGTTTATTAGTTTCTTTCTGGTGCGTATATGAATTAGGCTACTATGAGAACGACTATGTAGCTGAAAAATACGAGCAACAGCCCAAACTATCGATCGCATATCATATCTATAAACAAATGATGAAGACCAAATATCCTTGGTCATGGTCGTTAATTTTTGGCTTTTGTGGAGTGGTAATTTTACAAAAATCCTTAGTAGGCCAGTTTGAAACTACTGCTACATTATTGACAGTTTCTATCACATCTTCTCATCTAATACTATTTAGCTGCTGGAGCGGATTTTTAGTTTCTGTCAGAGGTTGCTTTCGGATATACAACTATATTAATAAAGCTACTAGAACTTGGGTATATATGTTGTTACAGTTCTTTCGTTATTACGGTTTTGTAGTAGTAACGCCGACTAATCTTATTGGCACGAGTCTTCTGTGTAGCAATATCTTAACTCGAAGCCTTTTATATATCACATATCGCTATTGCGGAGGTGGTGTCGGTCATTGGCCCGATCGAGTCCCGAAAAACCTTTTGCGCTGGTTAATATTTATATTAATTTTAGTAGCTTTGTCTATCGGCTTAGGTAGTCTAGAACTTTGGCAAAGTTGGCAAACCTGGGCGATTTTTATTTGGTGTTTAATTAAAGGTAAAGGTCAAATTATAAAAACTTTATCTTATGTAAAACTAGTATCTGCTGATGGTTCTAATTCAGTGCAACAGGCAGTTAGTCCTAAAGATGTAAGGATGCGTTGTAATGTTAAGTGAAATATAGCGTTTCTCATTTTTAAATGAGGTATGTTCGGGAGTATCGGTTGATGGTTAATTGTTGATGGTTGATGGTTGATAGGAGAATTGCTATGTATCTCACAAAGCGCGTATTGGCTATATAGCATTACAGGGTTGCGCGCTTGACACTTATTACTTGTTACTTATTACAGAACGTGCAGTAACATGAACTTGTCATATCGACTAAACAGTAGGGAATAAATTGATTTAGGGCGGATGGCTGCTTGAAATAAATAGATTCAGTACAGATATTTATTTGTAGCGTAGGGTGTGCCTCGCACTACTACTTAATCTACTTAATCGCAAACTAAAGCTCACTATTTTCAATAATCTCTGCTGCTTTTGCTGCACCTCCAGTAGCGTGGGGCGATGCCCCGCACTACTTAATCTTAAAAAGAACTTCCTCAATAATTTGTGCTGCTTTAGCTGTACCTCCCACCCGTTCGATTTCAGTCTTGAGTTTCAAGGCATTTTGACGATATTCGGGTTGGAATAGAACCTGTTGGATAGCTGTTTTCAAGTTATCTACGGTGCAGTTATTAAGATCTACTACTTTTCCTGTTTTCGTCCAGGCAATTCTCGCAGCTACGGCTGGCTGATCGTTGGTTACGGGAATTGCCACCATCGGTACACCATTACTCAAAGATTCTAGAGTAGTGTTCATTCCAGCATGAGTAATACACAAGCTAGCGCGTTTTAATAATGCCAGTTGCGGTGCAGCTTTGACAACAATAGGCGAACCAGGAACATAGCCTAACTTTTCTGGTTCGGTTGCACCTCCCAGAGAAATAACTAACTGAACGTCTAAACCCAAACAGGCATAGGCAATTTGAATAAAAACTTTTAGTAATCTATTTTGAACTGTACCGAGTGAAGCATAAATTAAAGGGCAATCGCGCAATTTCTCCCAGGGAAAAGGAATTTCGGCCCGGGCAAGATCGTTTACTAATGGTCCGACAAAATGTACGTAATCTGGTAGCTGTTGGCGAGGAAACTCAAACGACGGTGGTTGCTGGCTGATAATAGCTCTTTTCGACCAAAGATCTACTTGGTCGTTATTAGACAGGGTTCGTAACCCCCATTTTTCTCGATATTGATTGACTATAAGCTGAACTGGAACACCAGCTAATTTTAATAGGTTAGTTCCGATTTGGTTACGAAGTTGTCCCTTCGCAGAAGGATCGTAATCCCAACTAGTCAATGAAGGGGGAACAGCAGGTTCAGAATTTAGCAGTACGGCATTACAGATAGTTACGAAAGGCAGGTTCAAATGTTCGGCAATTGTCGAACCTTCAAATAAAGCCTGGTCGATTAATAGAGCCTGTATACCTGCCTGTTTACAGGCTTGAGGAACGTCTTGTAACATTACTTCTGTTCCCTGGCAAAATAACTTAACCGTGTAAAGTAGCGCGGGTATACCAGATAATCTGCCCAACAGTTCTGGCGATCGCTTGGTACTACCGAGAGGAAACTTGGCAGCACCAATAGGATAAAACTCTAGCTTGGCAGCAGTAGCATAAGATTTAACATCAGGTAATCCGAATAGGGTAACTTTATGTCCTCGCTGTTGCAGTTCATAACCCAATGCACTCATTGCATTAAGATGTCCCGTACCAGGAGGACAGAGAATACCAATTTTCATTTTTTAATAAGTAAAGAGTTTTTATTAATATTTATCTATTTACTTATTATTACTAACCCTCAGACTACTTACTAAATTCAATCTGAGAAACTAAGCTATAAACTTCTGAAGGCTCTTTTACTGGTGTTGCTGGTGGTTCTATAGTCGGCCATGCGGTTTTTAACTCTTCTAGACTATCGCTGATAGTTTGAGCAGCTTCTGGATCTTCAGAGCTTTTTTGCTCGGCAATTGTTTGATACAGATCGTCGGCATAAAGTACAAATCCTCTCGAATCTTGGTATTCGACTACTTCGACAAACTGGTTATTGGCGATCGCAGCTTCGTATTCTGTCGCAGCATTTTTCAGTATTTCTACCATGACATCCATAACGAATTCTGGTGAGTTGCGCTGTTCTTCGGGAATTACGGCGATCGCTTCGTTAATAGATGCTAGAGATTCATCGAATGTAGCCTGCATTTCGGGTGACTCTGGTGCGGTTTTTGCTAGGTCTTGTAGCTGATTTAGAGTTGGTTTAAAATCTTCCACTCCTCTTTCGGCTAGAACAGGTTCGATATCGCTATATAGTTCATCAACTGGATGGCTGATGTGGGGTTCGGCTTGCTCGTAGTTGTCGGCTGCGATTAATTCTTCAGCAGCAATCAGATGTCCTTTCATTAAGCCTAGAACGGTCATGTAGTCTACGTCGGGGTTTCCAGTCGAGACAGCACCTTCACCGCCTTCACCGCCTTCACCGCCTTCACCGCCTTCACCGCCTTCAGCACCTTCAGCACCTTCACCGCCTTCACCGCCTTCACCGCCTTCAGCACCTTGAGCTAGTAATAAATAATCGGAGGTAGATTGTGTTACCATTTCATCGCTTTCATAAGCCACAGTAGGCATTTGAGTTCCTACAGCAGTTGCGAAGCCAACAGCTAAAAATAATTCTATAGTTTTAATATGAGTAGACATAAGGTTGTTATTAACACTAATTCCTAATTGTTCTGAAGTAGTACTTTACTATTATTGAGAAACTGAGTCAACAATTTTGAAGATTAATAATTTTTATCTCAAACAAAGCCAGATTATGCTTCTGGTGAAATCACGTCAAAAAATCCCATACATCCGTGTTCGGCAATATAGTCTTGATGGGGATGAAACATATATTTGCCAGGATATTTGTAGGCAAATTCTAAAATATGTCGTTCGGCAGTACCCATCGTGATTACGTCGCTTTCCTCATTGGGGTGCAAACTGCGTCCAGTACGATAAACCTGAAACATATTAGCGTGAATATGAAAGGTGATTGCGGGGTCAAACTCAATCATATTCAGGACGTAGAGACGAATCAACTGATTTTGATAGACAGGAATAGGGCGATCGCGATAATAGTTAGGAATGCCATTGAAGGCATACAGATCGTTTCGATCGTCGCTATCTATATCGTATGCACCCATCACCAGAACCATTTCATCAGCGGGCGGACGACCTTCTGGGGGATCGATAATAAACAAGCCATACAGCCCCTTCCCGACATGACGGGTTACGGGAGCGACATGGCAGTGATAGGGATGAACGCCGTAGGGTTCGGCATCAAACTCATAAACAAATGTTTTGCCTCGACGTACCGATGTAACGCCATCCATTTCTACAGGATGAGTACCGTGAAAGTGCAGGCTGTGAGAATGCCCATCTTCATTGTGGAAAATAATGCGAACGCGATCGCCTTGGGTGGCTCGTAGGGTTGGTGCGGGAATGCGATCGTTTAAATTCCAACTCATAAAAGTAATTGCGCTATTAAGCTGTATTGGCGTACTATGAGCAAATACTTCAAACTCCCGTATAGTTTGTCCATTCTCTTGCTTGAGAGTACCATAGTCAAAGTCTCGCAAAACTGACATCGGATCGAAGCTTAAATCTGAGTTGTCTGTCTCTGATAGAGGCGGAATTTTGACTAAATTATTAGCTTTAACTTTACTATTACTAAACGTCAAACCAGCAGCAGAAATACCTCCTGCTAACAATCCCCAGCGCAGAAATTCGCGACGGTTCTTAACTCGGTTTAAATGAAATATATTTGCCATTGGTAATTGCAAAATAGAAAAACAAAACAATCGCACTTTTCTTAAAATAATTGCACATTATTGCTAATAAACAAAATTATTATTTTGCTGGAAATAGGAATAGCAACCTACTAATCCTGAGTCTGCAATGCTGCTTGCCGATTTCAGTATATTTTCTATTAGACTAATTACTATATCGAGAGTAAATTGGATTCGATTCAGACAAAAACGCTATTATCATGGGAGCGAGCGATCGAAGTGGGTTTTCTTAATCGTTTTAATCTTTCACGGGATATGGGAATAGATCTAGGTACTGCCAATACTTTGGTGTATGTATCTGGTAAGGGTATTGTTTTAGAAGAACCTTCTGTAATCGCGATCGATCGCAAAACAGGAAACCCAAGAGCATTTGGCAAAGAAGCAAAATTGATGCTGGGACGTACTCCCGAAGATATCGAAGCCCTACGCCCTCTTAGAGATGGTGTCATTGCCGACTTTGATGCGACAGAGGCAATGATTCATGAATTTATCAGAAGAGCTTTTGAAGGTAATCCTTTAGTTCATCCTCGCATGGTAATTGGTATCCCTAGTGGTGTGACTAAATTAGAACGTCGCGCCGTAATCGAAGCAGCTTCTAATGCAGGTGCGAGGGAGGTAGATCTAATTGAAGAACCCATAGCAGCAGCCCTTGGGGCGGGATTACCTATTTGGGAAGCTACGGGCAATATGATCGTAGATATTGGAGGGGGAACTTCAGAAGTAGCTGTAATTAGCTCTCAGGGAAAAGTAGTCAGTGAATCGATTCGCATTGCAGGAGATGAATTAACAGCAGCGATCGCCAATTGGATTAAAAGAGAGCATAAACTAGCTATTGGCGAAAATACTGCTGAAAATATTAAGTTTGAGTTGGGTTCGGCTTATTCTCAAGATAGTGGTGGCGATCGCACTATCGAGGTACGAGGGCTGCATTTACTCTCAGGATTACCTCGCGCTATTGAAGTCAGCGAGTCAGAAATTTGCAAATCACTCCAAGAACCAGTTAAAAGTATTATTGATGCGATCGAGCGTACTTTAGAACAAACTCCTCCCGATCTAGCAGCCGATATCATCGATCGCGGGATTACCTTAGCGGGGGGAGGAGCAATGTTAAGAGGTTTAGATATATTAATTAGTAACCAAACGGATATCGTTACTCATATCGCTGCCGATCCTTTAAGATGTGTAGTTTTAGGAACGGGTAAAGTATTAGAAGACAAAACTTTAGATCGGGTTTTTAGCGATCGCTCTATACATGGTTAAACATTGAACAATCAACAATCAACAATCAACACCCTCGGCAATAGCTCTATGAGGGAAACCCTCAAGACCGCTTTGCCTCGCAATCAACAATCAACAATCAACAATCAACAATCAACAATCAACAATCAACAATCAACAATCAACAATCAACAATGCTAAATGGTAAATGAAACATGAGTCGTTGGTGGGATAGATATGGTTTTCGGACAGTAGTAATTATTATTGCTTTGATTGTTGCCTTATGGATAAAACAAACCCAAGCAACATTCTTATCGGAGGCATATTATTTTATAGTTAGTCCGTTTCAATCTCAAAAACAACTGACCATAGAAGAACGGCTGATTAATGCTCGAATTTTAGAGTTAGAACAGCGTACAACTGAACTAGAACAACAAAATTTACAGCTCAAACAACTATTAAATTATACCAAGACTCAAACAGTCGAAACTTTTGCTGCACCAATCATTGGTCGTAATCGCGATCGCTGGTGGGACAGCATCACTCTGGGTAAAGGTAGTGAAGATGGCGTTTTACCAGGGTACACGGTGATGGGTATTGGTGGTTTGGTGGGACGAGTTGCCTATGTAACTCCCCATACTAGTAAAGTGCTGCTAATTAGCGATAGTACTAGTCGGGTTGGTGCTGTCTTAAGCCGTAATCGTCAGCTAGGATACCTTGAGGGAGAGGGTTCATCAACAGCGCAGATGAAGTTTTTTAATCAGGTGTCAGACATCAAGCCTGGTGACGAAATTTCCACCTCCAACCTTAGTAAGCTATATCCAGCAGGTTTACCCCTTGGTAGAGTTAAATCTAGTGAAGGGGAAGTTATTAAAGTCGAGTTGGCTGCGCCGATAGATATTTTAGAATGGGTTGCGGTACAGTCTTTTGAACAGTCAACAGTCAACAGTAAACAGTCAACAGTCAACAATTAACAATCAACAGTAAACAGTCAACAGTAAACAGTCAACAATTAACAATCAACAGTAAACAGTCAACAGTAAACAGTCAACAGTCAACAATCAACAATCAACAATCAACAATTAACAATTAACAATCAACAATCAACAATCAACAATCAACAATCAACAATCAACAATCAACAATCAACAATCAACAATTAACAATCAACAATTAACAGTAAATGCGTTATCAAAGCAAAAAAAGATTTAATTTTTTTGACATCTTAAATATTTTGCTGGTGGTTATTTCTGTAGCCGTATGTTCGCTTTTGATGCTATTAGATATTCCTGGAATGGAACTGCTAGAAACTAATCCTAACTGGCTCTTAATTTGGGTGGTGGCTTGGAGTCTCAAACGAACTATTTGGCAAAGTGCGATCGCAGGAGTGGCTATTGGCTGGATTTATGACGGACTGGCAATAAGCCTTCCTTCTCATGTCCCCAGTTTGGTTTTGGTAGCGGTACTTACCTCTAGTTTGCAAAAGCGAAAGTATCTGGGTGAAGACTTTATTTCGATCGCCTTTATTGTTTTTTTTATGACTTTTTTAGCTCAAGCTGTATATGCGGTGCAATACACCATACAATATTTAGTTCCTCTTCCTAAGGCGATCGCGCTTTATCAGCAGACCGCCATTATTTCGGCAATAATTACAAGTATTTGGAGTCCTGCTTTTTACTATCCTTTTAATCTAATGAGCGAAAAAATAGAATCTAAGAGCAAAAATTGATGATACTTTTATCCTCTAAATCTTCAATATCTGATAGCATTCACAAGCCACTTTTTCTAAAGCTTGTCGGTCTAAAATTTCGATCTTACCTCGTTTGTAGTTGATAATTCCCCGTTGTTGAATTTGTCTAGCAGCTATGGTTATTCCTGTACGTCGTACTCCTAACATTTGAGAAAGCAGTTGGTGAGTCATGGGTAAAGTTTTCTCATTTTTTCCATAGCGATCGCTCAACATCAGCAGCCAACTAGCAGTTCGCTGTTTTATTGTGTGATGATTATTGCAGGCAGCAACTTGACTTACCTGATTGAATAGTTTTAAACTATACTGTATCAATAATTTTTGTAGTGTCTTACTGCGCTCGAACTCGACTCGCAATGCTTCTGCCTCGATTCGCATTGCCTCACCTCCTATCTGTACTACAGAGCGATTCTGAGATACGCCTTCTGCGATAAATTGCAGCGTTCCTACCATTCCTTCAGGGCCAACTAAGCCAATTTCGGTAGTCGCACCATTGCTCATCTCTGAGATTAAAGAAACGATTCCCTTTAGAGGAAAGTATACAAACTCTAGTTCTTTGTCTGATGATAAAAGAACTTCACCAGCAGAAAGTTCAACTGGTTCTAAAAGATTAGTCAAATTCTGGTATTCTTTTTTTGGTAATGCCGAAAGTAGTTTGTTAGCTTGAGAATTATTCACTATAAAAAATACCAAAAAGTTTGATTTGAGCCTAAAATCTTTAGTTTCTGATTATTGCATTGCGAAATCATACCGAAGGTATGATTTCGGACATAAGTTCGGATATTTCTAATTCAATTTAATTTAACCGCTTCTGCGGTAGTAATTAATAATTACTAATTAGTAATTAGTTTTTTGGGTTTAAGTCCCCTTTTCTGAGAGCGAGAGTGATGAAAAGTCCCGCTCGATCGATTTTTTTTTTGCCTAAACCGTTTTCTACGCTTTTGCTGCGAAAATGCTTTGACTGGGAGTCCTCTTTTGTCATCTAAAGATAGATATAACTAGTTTTTAGCTTAACATTTCGAGTTTATATCTGTCCGCTGACCGACACAATTATTTTTATATAGAAAACATCAAATGTGGAACACGGCTAAATAATAATTAGAATGACTACTATCGAGCAAACCATTGCTAAATTACGCCAGTTAGTTCAATTAAAGGTACAGCATAGTTGGCGAGATATCACCCTGTTGAACATCGTCAGCCTTAGCAGTAGCTTGGCAAAGGTTAATCTTTCTTCCTGTCAAACCGCACCAGTAAACGAGAAAGGATACATTGTTTTTGCCAAGGGACAGACTATTTGGTTAGCACAAAAAATTACTGTCCCGCAAACTTTAGAGGGCTATCCTATAGCAGGATTGAGTCTACGTCTAGTCTTGACCTGGTGGGCTAACTCGGCGCGGGTATTTATTGACGGTAAATTGGTACAGGAGGGGGATCTGTTCGATTCTTCGGCGCGGGTACTGATTACTGAAAACGCTGTACCAGGAAGAGAATATTTAATTACTATTTGTTTGGTAAGTCCTAATCATGACATCGGGGCGTTAATGCGATCGCATTTACTTTATGAATCAGATCGCCAACTCGATCCTGGCTTGGTAGCAGACGAAGTATCTGTTTTGTCTAAATATATTTCTAATACGCCCGAACACTTGAAGCTATTAGCTGCGGAGTTGGATAAGTTCGACTGGCGCAATCTTGATAATGCCGATCGATTCGGATCTGATTTAGCCCAGTTGCGATCGCGCCTGCTACCATTAGCTAAGGATATTAAACGGCGGTGCTTCCATTTACTCGGTCATGCACATTTAGATATGGCTTGGCTATGGACGACAGATGAAACTTATGAAGTAGCCGAACGCACTTTTAAATCTGTTCTAAATTTACAGCAAGATTTTCCGGCACTCACTTTCGGTCATACAAGTCCAGCCCTGTATCAGTGGATTGAAATCAATCGTCCCCAATTGCTCGAACAAATCCAAGATGCAGTCAGGTTAAATAAGTGGGAGATATTAGGGGGAATGTGGATCGAACCCGAAACTAATTTAGTGGGCGGGGAATCTTTAATACGGCAATTGCTATACGGACAAGAATACTATCGAGATAAGTTTGGCAAACTTTGTCAGGTTGCTTGGCTACCCGATAGCTTTGGCTTTACTTGGCAGCTTCCGCAGATTATGCAGCAGTGCGGGATTGAATATTTTGTTACGGGTAAGCTGCACTGGAATGATACCACCGAGTTTCCTCACGGTTGCTTTTGGTGGGAATCTCCCGACGGTACGCGAATGCTAACGCTGATGTCTCCTCCCAACGTTACGGGGGTAATGGATACCAACCCAATTACCATGACTGACTATGCGATCGCTTGGGAAGCTCAAACGGGTTTACAAGATATCTTTTGGCTACCAGGCGTAGGCGATCATGGCGGTGGCCCAACTAGAGATATGTTAGAAGTTGCTGATAAATGGCATGACTCGCCGTTCTTTCCTGAAATTAAATTCTCTACCGCATTTGACTATTTAAATAAAATCTGCGATCGCAATAATAGCAATTTCCCAGTCTGGAAAGACGAACTGTATCTGGAACTACATCGCGGTTGCTATACCGTCCATGCAGAGCAAAAAAAATATAATCGCTACTGTGAAAGATTGCTTTATGAGGCGGAGTTGTGGTTGAGCGTGGCAACTTTACTCTCTAAAGACAGGCTCGATAGCCAGCCACTATTTTCCATTATGAACAGAATAATCGAAAAAGCAGGTCTTTGTCAAGGGGATGGGCAACAATTAATCGAAATCGCCTGGAAAAAAGTTTTATTCAATCAATTTCACGATATCTTGCCTGGTACATCTATACCAGAAGTATTTAGCGAAGCCAATCGCGACTGGGAAACAGCTATAGAAATAGGGGAAAATTTACGAAAATTGGCATTACAAGCGATCGCTTTTAAGATCGACCTACCCGAAGCACCGCAGAATGCCAAAGCGATAGTCGTATTTAACTCTCTCAACGGTCGGCGATCGCAGGTAGTAATAATTACAGCTAGCAAGCACGATCGGATACTCGATCTACAGGGCAATTTAATACCCTGCCAAACAGAATCCGAGCAATTAATGTTTTTAGCTGAAGATATACCTAGCGTTGGTTATCGTGTTTATTGGCTGGTTGAAGATGAGTTAGAAGCCGATAGTAATAACAGCGACGAACAATTTATTTTAGAGAACGATTATATAAAGGCGATCGTCGATCGCCACACGGGGGATCTAAATAGCCTTTACGATAAAAATGCTGAACGAGAAATATTAGCCGAACCAGCAACAATACAGGCTTTTGCAGATAAAGGACAATATTGGGATGCTTGGAATATCGACCCTGAATACGAACAAAAGCAGCTAGATGAGCCGAAACTAAAATCTATTACCTGGCTCGAAGCTGGAGCGATAAGACAGAAAATTAGAGTGGTCAAACAGTTGAATAAATCTCAATTCATCCAGGACTACATTTTAGAAAACCACTCGCCCATTTTAAAAGTAGCTAATACAGTAGATTGGCAAGAAACTCACGTCATGGTCAAAGCAGCCTTTAATTTTAATCTACAAAGCGAAACTGCTACCTACGAAATACCCTGTGGAG
Organism: Waterburya sp.; assembly: GCA_965214815.1. Taxonomy (GTDB): domain Bacteria; phylum Cyanobacteriota; class Cyanobacteriia; order Cyanobacteriales; family Xenococcaceae; genus Waterburya. The sequence continues at coordinate 1,945,441 of CBDCCL010000002.1, read as the reverse complement.
CGATCGAGCGATCGATTCAACCCCAGACAGCAGCAGAACGAGCAAAATGGGAAGTTCCTGGCTTGAATTGGGCAGATATAAGCGATCGCGATTATGGCGTAAGCTTACTTAACGACGGCAAATATGGCTATGATGCTCGATCCAGTTGCTTACGTTTAACTCTGTTACGTTCTTCGGTATGGCCAGATCCTCAAAGCGATCGCGGAATTCATCAGTTTACCTATGCTATCTATCCCCATCAATACGGTTGGAAAGAAGCCAAAACAGTGCAAAAAGGCTACGAACTAAATACACCGTTGCAGACGGTAACAGTAGACGAGCAACAAAAGAGTACCAAGCAGTTGTTACCTACTAGTGAGCTATTAAATTTGTCTGCCGATAATTTAATTCTGATGGCACTAAAATTTTCTAATAGTCAAGAGATAATTTTACGCTGCTATGAAGCTCACGGAGAATCTGCGCAGTTAGATTTACAAAGCGATCTAAACTTACACTTGGACAGCGTTACTAGCTGTTTGGAAACGGATACGATACAAATGAATAGTAAAGTTGAACCCTATAAGATTAAGACTTTCAAGCTAAGATTGGGCGATCGATAAGTCTTATAGCGATCGCCTTTTTTTATGAACCACGGAGGCACGGGGAACATGGAGGAAGAAAAGAAGAGAGTTTTTGATAAATGATTTTGGATTACTATATAAGTTTTGTATATATATGTGTGTGTAATGTGTTTGTAAATGGATATGCGATCGACAATTTTACAGAAAGGACGGGAGAAAAAAAGCCAAGTGTCTTTTAGACCTTGGATGAATTTTGACTCGGCAGACGGGGCATATAAACTTCTGGGGAAACCCCAGAAGACAGCCCCTCATTTATCTGCCGTGATGATAGCTTCTTCTTATTTTGTGTTATTATATTTTACGTATTTGGTCGATTACGCAAGATGTTTATTTTAGAATACAAGCTCAGAGGAAAAGAATTTCAGTTTCGAGCGCACACAGCGAAGCTGTGAAGTCGTCGTAAGACGACGATCTGCGCGTACGCGCTGCGACGAATCTATTCGTACCGTACAATTTGTACGTAATAAATGTCTTCGATACTAGGAAGATAACAGAGGTACAGGACAGAAGGATGTCTACAAGCACGTAACTGCTTTAAGAAAAGAATTTTCTTTCGTTAAAGACCTTAACTCTACAGCTTGTCAACAGGCTTGCGAACGTACCTGGACTGCAATTTTAAAATTCTATACTAACTGTAAGAGATCCCCCCTAACCCCCCTTGGCAAGGGGGGAAAAGAAGGGGGGATTGGATACCCGAAATACTCAAAACGTACTCGTTCGGTTGAATTTAAAAAATCAGGCTGGAAACTCGATCGCGACACCAAAAGAATAACTTTTACTGATGGTAAAAAAATTGGAGCATTAAAGCTTATTGGTAGTCGAGATTTATATTATTTCCAAGAATGGCAAATTCAACGAGTTCGTATAGTTAAGAGAGCAGATGGCTATTTTGCTCAGTTGATTTTAAAGCTCGATCCAAGAGAGATCACGCCACAGCTAGAACCTACTAAAAAATGTGTAGCCATAGATGTTGGATTAAAATATTTCTATTGCGATAGTAACAATGAGACAGTTAAATGTCCCAATTATTATCGCAAATCAGAAAAGCATTTGAATAAACTGAATCGAAGAAAAAGTAGAAAGTTTGTTAAGGGTAAAAAGCAGTCCAATAATTACATCAAAGCTAAAAAAAGATACGCCAAGAAACATTTAAAAGTAAGCAGGCAGCGAGAAGAGTTCGCTAAAGAAAAAGCACTCCGTTTAATACAGTCAAACGACTTAGTAGCCTACGAAGATTTAAAGGTTAAAAACCTTGTGCGTAACAACCCCCCTGCCTTTGGCATCCCCCCTGATAGGGGGGACGTAAGGGGGGTTAATGATGCTGCATGGTCGCTTCTTCGGAAATGGATTGAGTATTTTGGATTAAAGTATGGCAGATTAACTATTGCTGTACCGCCTCACTATACAAGTTCTGATTGTCCTAGCTGTGGCAAACGAGTTAAAAAATCTCTTTCTACCCGTACTCATATTTGTGATTGTGGAATCCCAGTCCTAGACAGGGATTATGCAGCCTCGTTGAATATTCTTAAAAAAGCTACGATAGGGCATATCGGAAGCTGGTCTGATGAAATAGCGGACGGGCGCGGTCTTGGGACGGCGGCTTTTGAGTGGGAAGCTTCCCACTCAAAACGCGCCTTGGCTTTCCCCCATGAGCGACCCGTTCAAGAATTAGACCTAAACGCTTGGGGAGATTCGACCGAGCCAGTCTCTTGAGGTCGCCTCAAGAGCGTGTGGCTCGGCGCATTCCGCGCCTCTATCTTGGTTGGTGGCAACACCTGTCAAGGTAAGTTAGATCGCTGAACCAAAGAATCCCACCCTTTTTAGCGAAGCGGAAAGGTGGGAGTGTCAATGAATACTGTTGATTAAGTGGTATCTTATTTTAATGCGCTTAAAGATTATTTTAATTTTGCCTGGCGGTATTTTATCGTTTGAGGCATAGTCTTAGATATATCAGTAAAGATTTATATAAGCTTGATGGATGTTATTCAGACAACAATCCCTGATGTATTAATTATCGAACCAAAGGTTTTTGGTGACGATCGGGGCTTTTTCTTGGAAAGTTTTAATGAAAAGACTTTCAGAGAGAAAACTGGAGTTACGACAAACTTCGTTCAGGATAATCATTCTCGTTCTGCTAAAAATGTGCTGCGGGGTTTGCACTATCAGATCGAACAGACTCAAGGAAAATTGGTTCGGGTGGTGTTGGGAGAAGTATACGATGTAGCGGTAGATATCCGTAGAAGTTCTCCAACATTCGGACAGTGGACGGGATGTCTGTTGAGCGAAGCTAATAAGCGACAGTTATGGGTTCCTCCTGGGTTCGCCCACGGATTTGTGGTTTTGTCGGATTTGGCAGACTTTTTATATAAGACTACCGATTACTATGCTCCTCAGTACGAACGTTGTATCTTGTGGAACGATCCAAAACTGAATATAGACTGGAAAGTAACCGAAGACCCGGTATTGTCAGGGAAAGATAGAGAGGGAGTACCTTTGGAAAAAGCGGAGGTATTTCCATGAAAGTATTACTCATCGGAACTACAGGACAGGTGGGAAGCGAACTACAGCAGACTCTGCCGACAATAGGAGAAGTAGTTAGCCTGAGCCGTAGTGAATTGGATTTGTGCGATCGCCAAGAAGTTTTCAGACAGATTAGTAAGAATAAGCCAGATATAATCGTCAATGCTGCTGCCTATACGGCTGTAGACAAGTCGGAAACCGAACCAGAATTGGCAATGGCGATCAATGCTCATGCACCCAAAGCGATCGCCATTGCTGCTAACGAGATAGGTGCAAAAGTACTACACATTTCCACAGATTATGTATTTGACGGGCAAAACTGTACTCCCTATAGGGAGACAGATCCCACCAATCCATTGGGAGTATACGGCAAATCTAAATTATTAGGAGAGCAGGGGGTAAGAGTCTGCGATCGCCATATTATTTTACGTACCGCTTGGGTATATGGTGCGCGGGGACACGGTAACTTTGTGAAAACCATGCTCAGATTGGGGGCCCAACGAGAAGAATTGAAGGTAGTAGCCGATCAAATTGGTAGCCCTACTTGGTCTTACGATATTGCAGGAGCGATCGCCAATTTGTTATCAAAGTCGATAGAAGATCCTAGTATTAATGGAACTTACCACTTTAGCAATAGTGGTGTTGCTAGCTGGTACGATCTGGCGGTAGCTACTTTTATAGAAGCCAAATGCTTAGGCTTTCCTTTAAAAGTCGATCGCGTTTTACCAATTTCTACCGCCGAATTTCCGACCCCTACCCAACGCCCACATTATTCGGTATTATCAAAAGCAAAAATTGTCGAAACTTTAGGAGTTTATCCTCCTCATTGGCGCGAATCTCTCAAAAGAATGTTGGCACAATGGCAGTTGCAGGATAAAAAATAAAGAACAAACAAAGAATTTCCCAAGCCCAAAGCTACTAAAAAAAATATAAGAGCGACGAAGCTAATTAAGATAAAAAATGAAAGCAATTATTCTGTCTGGCGGTAAAGGTACGAGATTGCGTCCTCTAACCTATACAGGAGCGAAGCAGCTAGTCCCCGTAGCCAATAAGCCGATACTTTGGTATGGTATTGAATCGATTGTGGCTGCTGGAATTAAAGAAATTGGGATTATTATTAGTCCCGAAACAGGAACAGAAGTACAAGAAAAAACTGGAAATGGCGATCGCTTTGGGGCAAAAATAACCTATATCAGACAGGATGAGCCTTTAGGTTTGGCTCATGCAGTGAAGGTAGCTGAATCTTTTCTGGGGGATTCTCCTTTTGTTATGTATTTGGGAGATAATTTGGTTCAAAGTGAATTAAATCTGTTTTTAGATAAATTTAATTCCAAAAATTTAGATGCTTTAACTCTACTGTGTGAAGTAGAAAACCCTAGTGCTTTTGGGGTAGCCAGGGTAGACGAGACGGGCAAAGTATTGCAGCTAATTGAAAAGCCTAAAGACCCCCCATCTAATTTAGCCTTGGTGGGAGTTTACTTATTTTCTCCTGCCATTCACGATGCGATCGCCAATATCCAACCTTCTGCTAGAGGTGAATTAGAAATTACCGACGCAATTCAATATCTAATCGACAAAGAGCAAGCAGTAGCATCTTTTAAACTACAGGGATGGTGGCTAGATACGGGGAAAAAAGACGACCTTTTAGCAGCCAATCAGATTATTTTAGATACCTGTCTAGAAACTACCCACGAAGGAACGATAGATCGCGAAAGCAAACTCAGCGGTAGAGTCCATGTCGGAGAAGGATCTGAGGTAGTAAATTCAATGATTCGGGGTCCGGTGACCATCGGGAAAAACTGTAAAATCGAAAATTGCTATATCGGGCCTTATACTAGCATTGCCGATGATACTACTTTAATCGATATTGATATCGAGCATAGCGTAATTCTTAAAGGTGCAACCCTTGAAGGTATTAGCTCTCGTATTGTCGATAGTTTAGTAGGAGAAAGAGCGCATCTAAAGGTAGCACCTCAACGCCCGAAAGCCTTGCGGTTTATGATCGGTGATGATTCCAAGATTGAATTGACGTAATAGGTAATAGGTAATAGGTAATGGGTAATGGGTAATGGGTAATAGGTAATGGGTAATGGGTAATGGGTAATAGGTAATAGGTAAATTTTATGCAGCAAGATAATAGAACACCCCGTCGAATTTTAGTTACAGGAGGCGCGGGGTTCATCGGCTCGAATTTCGTCCATCACTGGTGCAATAGCTACAATAGCGATCGCGTAGTGGTTTTGGATGCTTTGACCTATGCGGGAAACCAGCAGAATCTAGCCGATTTAGAGGGAGCTAACTTAAAGTTTGTCAAGGGAGATATTTGCGATCGCGCTTTGGTAGATAATCTTTTAGAGTCGGAAGATATTAATACCGTAGCTCACTTTGCAGCAGAATCTCATGTAGACCGCTCGATCTTAGGTCCTGGAGCGTTCGTACAGACTAACGTAGTGGGAACTTTCACTTTGCTAGAAGCCTTTCGCCAACGTTGGCAGCGAGAACAGCCCCAGGAATATCGTTTTCTGCACGTATCTACCGATGAAGTTTATGGCAGCCTAGACAAAGACGATCCAGCATTTAGTGAAACTACTCCCTATACTCCTAACAGTCCTTATTCAGCATCAAAAGCAGGAAGCGATCACCTAGCGCGGGCGTATTTTCATACTTACGGAATGCCGACCATAATTACTAACTGTTCTAATAATTATGGCCCTTATCATTTTCCTGAAAAGCTAATTCCCTTAATGTGCATCAATATTTTGTTAGGGAAACCTTTACCCGTCTATGGTGATGGGCAAAACATCCGTGATTGGCTCTATGTCGAAGATCACTGTCGCGCACTCGATGTAGTAATTCATCGTGGTAAACCTGGAGAAACCTATAACATCGGCGGGAATAACGAAGTCAAAAACATCGATCTCGTAGAGCAACTATGCGAACTGATGGACGAATTAGCGGTAGATCTTCCCGTTCGTCCCGCCAAAAAATTAATAACTTTTGTTAAAGATCGAGCGGGACACGATCGCCGTTATGCGATCGACGCTAGTAAAATTAAACGCGAGCTTGGCTGGAGTCCTCAAGAAACTGTAGAGGGGGGTTTGCGCCGTACCGTCGAGTGGTATTTAAATAACCGCGATTGGTGGCAACCTTTATTGAGCGAGGAATATAAGAATTATTACCAAAAGGTTTATAAAGCTTGAGGTAGATTGGTTTCGTTCAAATGTTATCGATCCGTAGCTCTTAGCTTTTTTTACAATAAAGGTGGGCAATTTGAGTGGTTAGGTGTTAAATTTTGCACTTAGGTGCTGATGTCAGTCCGATTGGCTATTTACTAATTCAATTAAGTAATAGTAGTATCGGTCGTTCACCCGACCAAATGTTAATTTTCTCCCAACCACACAACTTTGAGAAGATGATCGAAATAGACCAGGCTAAAGTTTGTTTACAGACAGCAGAAAATTACTGGCGATCGCAGCAGTGGCAGGCAACAATTCAAGCCTGCACTCAAGCACTCGCTCTCGATAGGCGACTAGCCAAGGCTCAGAAGTTAATCGGTGATGCTCTGCAAAAAATGGGCAAAACCGACGAAGCAATTGGTCATTACCATGAAGCGATCGCCATCGAGCCAGATTTTGTTGAAGTGTATGCCAACCTGGGAACTCTCTATGCCCAACAGAAGCAGTGGCAATCTGCGATCGACTGTTATCAACAAGCATTAAAAATCAAGCCTGACTTTACTGCCATACAGCGACATTTAGCCCGATGTCTGAAGCAGCAGGCGATGGCAGTCGATACGCCGAAGCAGCAATTGGAATATCTCCAACAGGGGCAATTTTTCAAGCAGCAGGGAGATTTAAAGGCTGCCTTGGAAGCGTATTCACGTGCTGCCGAACTCGAACCGCGACGGATAGAAACTTATAGAGAGCTGGTCGAAATCTGCGAAGGTTTAGAATTATGGCCACAAGCAGCTCAATACTGTAGGAAAATCCTCGAATTAAATAGTTTCAATCCGACTGCACCAGCAGATATACAACAGCCCAAATTAGATGATTATTTGAGTGTAGCTAGGAGTTTAGCCAAAGCGCAAAAATTCGAGCAAGCAATGACCTACTACGGTCGAGCGATTCAACAGCAGCCAGATTTACTCGATGCTTATTTAGAACTGGGTGAATTACTTACCAAATCCAAAGCAGGCTCTGAAGCGATCGCTGTTTATCTGCAAGGTTTAAAACATTCAGACTCCCCCGAACTCTACTTTAGATTGGGTAATCTCTATAAATTAAGTCAGCAGCTACCCCAGGCTGCTATTTGCTATCAAAAAGCGATACGGTACGATCCACAACACGCCGTAGCCTGTCACGAGCTTGGAGAAGTTTTAAGCCAGCAGCAAAAATGGTCGGAAGCGATTCCCCCATACCGCCAGGCGATCGAACTCAATCCTGATTTTTCTTGGTCTTACAACAATTTGGGATATGCTTTAATTCAGCTAGAGCGGTGGTCAGAAGCAATTACGGCATACCGTAAAGCGATCGAACTCAATCCTAATTTCCCCTGGTCTTACTACAATCTAGCAGAAGCTTATGGCAAGCTAGAACAATGGTCCGAAGCAGTAAGTTTGTATCAAAAAGCAGTTGAGTTACAGTCAGATCTGCCCTCTCTACAGCAAAAACTAGGTGATGCTCTATATCGCCGAAGCCAGCAGGATCGTCAACAGGCTTTACAACATTTCTTACTAGCGATCGCTCAAGATCCCAACGATCCTCAAGTCTATCATCAAGCTTTGGCGATCGATCGCCACAACATAGATCTCTATTTAAAACTGGGAGATCTATTATCCCAGCAGGGAGAAGGCGAACAGGCACTAGTTACATATCAAATGGCTCTGCAAATTCAGCCAAAAAATAGCAATGTCTTGGCTCGCATCCAGGATGTTAGTTTTGATACTGCTACAGATGTCATCGAGTTTGAACCCCTTGATGTTGAGGCTTTTGCAGCCGAACTGAATCGGATTTTACCTCATAGTGATGCTCCCGAAATTTCAGTTATCGTTCCCGTTTACAATCAGCTTGACTACACCCTCAGATGTTTAAAGGCGATCGCTCTTAACCTCGGTCATAGTACTTTAGTAGAGATTATTGTAGTCAATGACTGCTCTAGCGATCGCACCGAGGAAATCTTAGGTTCGATCGAACCCCTAACTTTGATTAATAGCAACAGCAATCAAGGATTTATTTATTCCTGTAACCAGGGGGCATCTGTCGCCAAGGGTAAGTATCTGTATTTTCTCAACAACGATACAGAAATTAAACCTAACTGTATTGAAAGTCTAGCTGAAGTTTTAGCAGCGGATAATGTCGGCGCAGTCGGTTCAAAACTAGTATATCCCCAGGGTAGATTGCAGGAAGCGGGTGGAATTGTCTGGCAAGATGCTTCGGGCTGGAACTATGGTAGACAGGATAATCCTTATGCTCCCGAATACAATTATCTGCGTTCAGTAGACTATTGTTCTGGGGCGAGTCTAATGGTTAAAAAAGAGGTTTTTGAACGTCTCGATGGCTTCGATCGCGAGCTTGCTCCTGCTTATTATGAAGATACCGATCTTTGTTTTGCGATTCGTCATTCTTTGGGTTTAGAAGTTATGTATCAGCCCAAGTCTGAGGTAATTCACTATGAAGGCATTAGTTCTGGAACTTCTACCACTAGTGGCACTAAAAAATATCAGGTAGTTAATGCAGTTAAATTTAAAGAAAAGTGGCAGAACGTACTCGAACAAGCTAATTACCTAGCTAACGCAGGTATTAATTACGTTCATTTGGCTGCTAAAAAGTATTTGGGCGACAAGACTATCTTGGTAATTGATAGCTATATGCCTAGCTACGATAAAGAGTCTGGTTCTAGACGTTTGTTTGAACTGTTGAAAATATTTAAAGATCTTAATTACCACGTCATATTTGCTGCGGACAATGGTTTTAAAGACGAACCCTATACTTCAATTTTACAAGACCTTCAGATAGAGGTGCTATATACCCAACAGGGTTACGGCAAAGCGATCTCAGAACAGATAGAAGATCGCCTATCTCTAATTGACTTGGCTTGGATTTGTCGCCCCGAACTTAATGAAAAGTACGCACCCTTAATTCGCAGCCGAGGGGAAATTAAAGTTGTTTACGACACCATAGATCTACACTATCTAAGGCTCAAAAGAGCTTGGGATCTCAATCGGGACCCCACTAAGAAAGTAGAATGGGTCGATATGCAGGCTCGAGAGTTAAAAATGGCTCATTCTGCCGATCTGACAATTACCGTTACTCCTACCGAACGAGCCTTGTTAGAGTCTCAAGAAGTAAGTAATGTCGCAGTCGTACCTAACGTTCATACATCCTATTTAGATAGCGTTCCTGGCTTTAACGATCGCTCTGGCATTTTGTTTATCGGTAGCTACAATCATACGCCAAACATCGACGCGGTTATCTGGCTATGCGAAGAAATTATGCCTTTGGTGTGGCAAGAAAAACCCGATATTAAAGTTAGTCTACTCGGTAATAATCCTAGTGCTGAAGTTCTAGCTTTAAGTTCCGAGCGCATTACCGTAACAGGATATGTTGAAGACGTAACACCATACTTTTTGACTCACAAACTATCAGTTTCTCCTCTAAGATATGGTGCGGGGATGAAGGGTAAAATCGGTCATAGTTTGGAATATAAAGTGCCAGTAGTTTCTACCAAAATTGGCACAGAAGGAATGAATTTGATTCCCGAAAAACATATTTTAGAAGCAAATACTACGGCAGAGTTTGCTAAAGCCATACTGCGTATATACAACGATCGGGTTTTGTGGAATCATTTATCTTTTAATTCTACTGAAGCGATCGCTTCTTATAGTCCTAATGCACTTAAGAACAAATTGCAACAAACTTTAGCTAGTCTATTGCGATCGTCGTAAAATTCCGATAAATCTATTTTGTAGCAGCAAATAAGTAGGTGGGTGTAATTAAATATAAAATGGTTGAGCTAGGGACTAGGGACTGGGAATCAAATTTCAAGATCGAGTCTTATAAATTACAAAGTTATGTTGAGACATACTCTTTGAGTCCCTGCTTTCTCTATGAGGGAAACCCCCATAGAGTGACTGTCCAGGCTGTCTGACAATGTTTATTGTTCAACGTTCGGTCAAAGCTTCCGTTGGAGATGAAGAGTCGTTCTTAGTTTCTGACAATTGAGCTTTTGGCAATTGTTTATTTATACTTTGTCCGTAATAATCACAATACCACTGTACAAAATTTTTGACTCCAGCTTCTATGGTGGTTGAAGGTTTAAAACCTACATCATTCATCAAGTCATCGACATCTGCATAAGTCATCGGGACATCCCCAGGCTGTATTGGTAACATATTCATAATCGCTTTCTTACCCAAAGCATCTTCAATGACTTGAATAAATTTCATTAATTCTATTGGTGTATTGTTGCCAATATTATAAATTTTGTAAGCTGCGCTACTACCAGAATTATTAGAAGTACGATCGGCTTGAGGCGGATGATTTATTACTCTGACAATCCCCTCTACAATATCATCAATATACGTGAAGTCCCTCTTCATCTTGCCGTAGTTATAGACATCAATTGGCTGATTTGTTTGAATTGCTCTAACAAATTTGAAATAAGCCATGTCTGGTCTTCCCCAGGGTCCATAAACAGTAAAAAACCGCAGCCCAGTAACTGGAATTTGATACAGATGACTGTAAGAATGAGCCATCAATTCATTAGATTTTTTGGTAGCAGCATACAGGGAAACGGGATGATCTACATTATCGCTAACTTCAAATGGAACTTTTTTGTTTGCTCCATAGACAGAGCTTGAGGAAGCGAAAACAAGATGAGGGGTTTTGCTATGGCGACATCCTTCTAAAACATTAGCAAATCCAGTCAGATTGCTATCGATATATGCAGCAGGATTTTCTAGAGAATAGCGGACACCTGCTTGAGCAGCTAAATGTACTACACAATCGAAATCATGTTCTTGAAACAACTTAGCCATTTCACTGCGATCGGCTATATTTAGACATTGGAAAGTAAAATTGGGTGAAAGATATAGACGTGTTAGACGATCTTTTTTTAAAGATACATCATAGTAACTGTTGAGATTATCAATACCATATATTAGATGCCCTTCAGTTAACAAACGCTCTGCTAAAGAATAGCCAATAAATCCTGCTGCACCTGTAATTAAGATATTCATGAACTACTATACAATCTCCGTTTTTGAATAAAAAAATAAATGATTACTAGTTTTGTCTACAACAAATAATTATGTTATATCAGCATAAACAACACTCAAAAGATTTTATTAGTTGACTTTAAATCAGTATATTTACGTAGTTAAAATCTCGAACTATTAAACATCAAACATAACTATTGTCGCTCGACTCTACACCCCAGGACTTTAGCATAACTTTTTAAAAATAACTTGTTAAAAATGAACGAAATTTTTTTCTACAAAATATGGTTGCTATTTTAAAATAACGAGTTATATTAATACATATACTGCTAAGGTGATAAATAAATTGTTGGCAAGGCTGATTTTTGATAATACCTTGTCAATAATCAATTGCGATCCAAAAAATGTACATAAAGACCTCCAAATTTTGCCTAAAGTGATTGAAGACTTTAAACTTGGTGCTATGAATTTGTCTATGTTTTTCTTTGTTGAAAAAGTCAAAATGTTTTTTTTGAGGTAAATTTGAGAAGCTTTATTAAGTAGACCTGAATGAAAATATTAGTTTATATTTTCTTTTGTATGGGTATTTTTGATTGCATATAGGCGACAAGCGATCGCCTTACTTCCATAAAAGCTACGAACCTATATTCTATTACTCTTTTTTAGTAGAGGTTTCGAGTATTTATTTTGATATAGCGTTCGGGGACGGTCGGGTGAAAACTTTTTTTGAATAAACCACAGAGGCAGATCGGACACAGAGGTAAGAAAGAAGAGGGAGTTTTTCACGGGATCGATTAGGATTGCTATATATTAACAACTTACTATCGACTAAATTATGAATTCAAGAAAAACTATTGACGTTATTCAACCAAGCATCGATCTTTCTTCCATTGAATCATTAGTAAACCAAGCAGTTAAAAATCATAAGGAAGGAAATTTAGATACGGCGATCGCGCTTTATTTAGAATTAATTGAATTAGATAGCAAGCAGCCAGCCTGGATATACGGTAATGCTATCACTTTGCTGGCGAAAGTCGGTCGCTACGAAGAAGGAGTAGCATTAGGCAAGAAAACTTTGTCAGTTCATCCAGAATCAGATGAAATTTATCGAGCTATAGGTCTGGCTCACTACAAAAAAAACGATTTAGAAAACTGTATTAAATTTTATAGAAAAGCAATTAGTTTATACGATAATCAACCAGATTGGTTATACGTAGCCTTGCTGGAAAAGCTAATAGAATCAAATGAATTAGATGAAGGTCTTGAGTTAGGAAATATTGCGATCGAGAAGTATCCAAATTGTGAGTGGTTATATTTTTTCTTTGGTAGATTATATGAAACTAAAGGAGATTTGGACTTAGCGATCGAAAATTACGAAAAGGCTAATATTGAGTCAGAAGTTAACGAAGCTAAAATAAATAGACTAAAAGTTATAGCTAAAGAAACTAAAGAGTTTCACGAAAACAAAAATCGAGAAATAAACATTGACGAATTAGAAAAAGCAAATCCCCTACATAAACATCAACAACTCTTTGTTTTAAAAACATACGAAGAAGATGTTTCAGGCTTGGGAGTAGTTGCAAGAAGATGTTTAGAGCTTGGTAATACAGTTAGTGATGCTCGTGGAGTAAATGGTAAAGTTTTAATAGCTGGAAGACCAGATATCTGTCAAAATTTCGTCAACAAAAATAACTATAACTATTTATGGACTACTTTTGAGAGTAGTAAAATTCCTGTTACTTGGGTTAATTCAATTAATAAGTATTATAGTGAAGTATTTGTTCCTCATTCATCTGTCAAACAGACATTTATACAGTCAGGGGTTGAAATACCAGTATCGATCGTTCCGCAGTCTTATTTCCAACGAAAACGAACCAAACCAATTGAACGTAAAAAGTCTAGATTAAAACTGGGAATTTTAGGAGTTCCTAATCATCGAAAAAATATTGAAAAGCTGATTCAAGCTATAACTCAACTAAACAAAGAAAACGATTGTGTTGAATTATTAATTCATTGTCCTTGGTTGCTCGATCGCACACAAGAAGTTTGGAACAATTATCCAAATGTTAGTTTGACTGTCGGTGTTAAGTCAGATTCGGAGATAGACGATTGGTATAGCAGCTTAGATGCCTATATATACCCATCTTCTGGAGAAGGCTGGTCTTTTACTCCTAGAGAATCAATGTCTCTTGGAATACCAACAATAATAACAGATATTCCTGTTCACGAAGAATTGGTACAAAGCGGATTTTATTTACCAGTAAATAGTGATAAATGGAAACCTGCTGATTATGAATTTTTAGAAACTCCTTGTGGAGAATGGAAAAGTTATTCAGTCGAACAGATTAAAAGTTCGATTGTTCGATTGATGGAGGAATACGATTATTGGTATGAATTAGCTCAAACTGGGCAAAAGTGGATAAATAAATCTTATCAATGGAAGCCAGTTAAAAAGCTGCTACTAGCGCAAATGTTCCCCAAACATATTTTGTTTTGTCCTGAAGAATGTTTGACAAAATCTATAGATGCTTACTGCGAGAAATTATTAGCAACTCAACCAAAAACTAAATATATTAACTCGTATAAATATTTAGTATACACCTTAGAGAAGGAAGAAATTCAATCTATTAATGTTAATTGCGATTTATCCTTTAATGGATTGGATTCTGTATTAAATCTGCTGGAACAATTTGAAGGTCAGAAAACATTAATGATTCACGGCGATCGCAGTAAGAGATATTGGCAATCGAAGTCGCAAATTCAAAAGTATATATCTATTTTTGATAATGTCCTAGTTGGCGACAAGAAATTATTAGAGGAAATTCCTCAAGGGAAATATATAAATGTTCAATACAAAACTATTGTCAAACAATCTAGTTGTTATTTACCATTGCCCGAAAAAGAATTGCTATATACTCTGTTGACAGACAGCAAAGTTTCTTCAGAAAAATAGCCATAAAATTACCTTATTTTTTTGAGTCATCAATGACTTAATTTGATGTAGTGATAGTTCAAATTAATAATTTCAATCGAGTCAATAATGTATTTTTTATATTATTGATTAAATTTAATCTGAATAAAAAAACTACAAACGATCTCTATTCAATCTAGCTTATCTCTTCAGGATTTACAGTTATGTTAAAAGTTCACATTGTATTATCAGACCGAGGTTGGATTTTAGAACGTCTAGCCGAAGAAATTGCCAACCGATACGAATACGTAACATATAGTACAGAAATTAATACCTCTGTGCCGATTTTGTACTATATGACCTACGGCACTTGGAAAAAACGGAGAATTGCTCCGGTTGAAATTGGTTATTTTGCTCATTTAGAACCAGTTGGCGAAGCTAGAGATAAGTTTTTTAATACGGGTGCTAACGTCGATCACTGTATCTGCCATTCACAACTATATGAAAATTTACTCCGCGAACATGGAGTTAATAACGTTACTACCGTACCCCCTGGAGTAGATATCGATCGCTTTTCTCCCGAAGTAAAAATTGGGGTTGTCGGTCGCACTTATCATACTGGTCGTAAGGGTGAACGTTTGGTTGCTGAGGTTTTAGATATCCCCAACATTAAATGGCATTTTACTGGGGATGGCTGGCCCCATCCTGGTCTTCATCTGGCGGATGAAGATATGCCAGAGTTTTATCGTTCGATGGACTATATCTTAGTTCCTTCCCTGTATGAAGGGGGGCCGATGTGTGTAGTAGAAGCATTAGCCTGTGGTACGAAAGTTATTGCACCGCCTGTAGGTTGGGTTCCGCAGTTTCCCCATATAGAGTTTGAAACGGGAAATTCTGCCGATTTAAGAAGAGTACTAACCGAAGTAGTAGAGCAACGTCAGAAACTACGTGGGTCAGTGCTAGATCGTACCTGGGACAACTGGGCTGCTGGTCACGATCGCGTATTCCGTGAATGCTACGAAAAACTGATTCAGCAACAGCCATCTATACAAATACAAAGTCCCGCACCAGCTACTGATTCAATCGATGGGGTTAAAGCTGCCCTACTAATGCACGGTAACGAACATAAGAGTAAAGGTGGGCCTAGTGTTAGAGTACCGAATACGGCCAAGCACTTAAGAATGCAGGGTGTCGAAGCAAAAGCAATTAGTCATCCAGCCAACGATATTTCTGATTACGATCTGATCCATGCGTTTAACGTTTGGAATCCCAAATCAGCGATGAATCTGCTAAAAACAGCTAAAAGTTTGGATAAATGTCTGGTTTTTTCCAGTATTTATTTAGATCTAGCTGAACGAGGCGGTTTTTCTGGCGCGGTAGTTCAGGCGTTTTTAGATTCTGAATCTCCAGAAGAAATCGATGAAAAACTAGCTGCTTTACGAGAAAATAAAATCGTTGGAGCGGATCTATATAAGCAACGTCGAGAAACAATTCCTGGGTATTTTGCCAAGGTCAAAAAGATGGTGGAGTTAGCCGACCACGTAATTCTTTTGAGTAATAAAGAGCGTCAACTCTTAGAAGCTGCGGGTGCTGAACTAAAATCTTCTTCTATAGTTCGTAACCCCGTTAATATTGAGGTCTTCAAAGATGCAGATCCTAGTCTTTTCCAAATTCAATACAATGTAAAAGACTATGTGCTTTGCGTCGGCAGAATCGAAGACCGCAAAAATCAATTAATGTTGGTTCATGCCTTAAGAAATAAGAACATTCCGATTGTTTTAGTGGGTCACTCCTCAGATAAGCGTTATTTCGGTTTAATTCAAGAAATTGCGGGGGAAAACCTCAAAATAATCGATCGCCTGCCACCTCAAAGCGAAATTTTAGCATCTGCTTTTGCTGGTGCGAGAGTATTTATTCTTCCTAGCTGGGCTGAAGGAGCATCCCTGGCGGTTTTAGAGGCTGCTGCTTCTGGAGCAAATTTAGTTTTGAGCGATCGCTCTAGTGAATCGGAATATTTTGGCGACTACGCCCGATTCTGCGATCCTGGCGATCCCAAGAGCATCGAAGCAGCGGTGATGGAGGCGTATAACAATCCTTTAAGCCCAGAACAAAGAAAGCAGCAACAAGCTTACGTAGAACGCGAATTTAGCTGGGAGACATATACGAGAAATACTATCAAAGCCTATAAACAGGCGATCGAAGTCAGAGAGACCCCGCGCTGGAAGCGAAGCGAGGCGGTCTTGGGGGTTTCCCCCATGAGCCATCGCTTTAAGAAGCACGGGGCTTCCTCTGACTTCGTCAAGTCACAGGCATCTAACTCGGATATTTCTTCATTAATCAAATTGCGCGAGCCTGACACTCTATATATTGATGTATCGACCACGGCTCATCATCAAGGAAGATGGACGGGTATTGCTCGTTTTGAATATATGCTTGCCAAATCATTTTTCGAGCAAGTTCCCTATCACGTTAAGTATATAGTTTATAACTCACCTTCTAGATCGTATCTAGAAATTCCACCTCCTCACCAATTGACTCGCGAACAATTAGGTATAGTAGCCCGCGAACAAATCAAATCTCTGCCAGATTTTTTAAGAGAACCTGAATTCGATCGAGATTCAATGGTGTTAGTGATGGGTAGTGCTTGGATGCAAAACCCCCGATATGTTTATACGCTGCTCCATACTTGCTACAACAATCAGCTCAAGCTGGCAACCGTAATACATGACATCGTACCCGTTAAGTTTCCTGAGTGGATGCCGTCTGGATATGCCAAAGGCTTTATCGATAATTTGAAATCTTTGATGCAAAATTCTGACCTGCTTCTGGCTGTATCTCAAAATACCAAGAAAGACATGGTAGAGTTTGCCCAAAAAAGTGGCTTTTTGATTCCAGACATCGAAGTGTTTAGAGAAGGAGATGTCATTTTAGAAGAAGACAGCTACGGAGAAGATTTAGAAAGCGAAAGCGTAGTTGCCAAACTCAAGCCCGATAGCTTTGTCTTAAATGTAGGAGCGATACATTTCCGTAAAAATCCTCAGTTGCTTTACAACGTTTGGTTACGTCTTGTAGAAGAATTAGGGAAAAAAGCACCTAAATTAGTGATTGTCGGGGGTGTTGCCTGGAATTCTAATGATTTTGCCAGTTTACTCC
This sequence comes from Waterburya sp., assembly GCA_965214815.1. GTDB lineage: Bacteria > Cyanobacteriota > Cyanobacteriia > Cyanobacteriales > Xenococcaceae > Waterburya. Next base: position 1,928,022 of record CBDCCL010000002.1, on the reverse strand, counting down.
AGCGTAACGAACAATTAAAAGAATATATTATCGTTCTCAAAAATATTAGCGATCGCGAACTTAGCTGGTTATATCGCAACTGTATGTTTACGGTTTATCCCTCTCTATATGAAGGATGGGGTCTACCTGTAGCCGAAAGCTTGTGCTATGGCAAACTCTGCATTACCTCCAATGTCTCTTCAATACCCGAAATTGCTCCAGAATTAACCAAGCTGATCGATCCTCTCGATACAATGACGTGGTATAACACCATAAAATTTTATGCTAAGAGTAGAGATGCACGTCGAGCAGCCGAAAAATCAATTCAGGAATCCTATCAAATTACTAGCTGGTCAGACTCAGCTTCTGAATTAAAACCTTTACTAAAATATTCAGAAGCTGAACCTAGAGACAGACAAGAATATTATTTAGGAACGCTGTTAGATTTCTCCAAGAAATATCAGGTTTTGCCTTATCAAGCTAAAGGTTGGTTTTTGAACGAAAGTTGGGGCTGTTGGACTAACGGATCTGTAGCAAATTTACAGTTCAAACTAGACAGCATCCCGAGTCAAACCGTTCGTTTAGAAGCTCTTTGTGGGGCTTTTGTAATTAAAAACAAACATCCTCATGTTTTTGTCAGAGTTTACGCTAACGAACAACATTTAATCGATTGGCATTTTGACAGTGATAAACTCAAAGAATATTACCTCAATATTCCAAGCGAGCTAATAGATTCCTCTAGGTTATTAAATTTATCATTTCACATTTTTGACCCAAGTACACCTAGAATTACTCAAGGCAAAGATGACGATCGCTCCTTAGGTTTTAAACTCGCAAAATTGCGTTTGACTAATCCTGAATATCATCAAAATTCAATGTCTAATACTTTTGAAGATATTAATAGTCAACCTTTATTAAAGCTCCAATCTACCCTATCCCTCGATGAGAATGTAGATGCCCGTTTAATATTTGTCGATAGTTTTCATCGGCAGGATAATTGGCAATATTTCGCTTTAGGAAAGTCATTCAGACTATCATTTTTCCCTGATGAACTTCCTGAAAGTGACGTATCTCTTAAACTCAAAATCAAGCCCGTATGCGATCGAGAGCATCCTCTCAACTGGCGGGTAATTGTTAATGGTTGCTTAGTAGGAACTTTTGTAAGTACAAAACCAGAAATCTCCGATTACAAAATTAATATTCCTCAAGCAATTATGAACTTGAGGCTACCATCAATAATTGAATTCCAAGCAGATACAGTTTACTCTCCCAAAGATTTAAATATGGGTGGATACAGCAAAGAGTTTATGTTTGGTATGTATAGTTTGCGGATTGATTTGTCAGAAGATCGAACTGAAGCAGATCGTAACGACGTATTCGAGCCAGCAGACAAAAATACTCTTTATAAATTAGGTGAAGTTCTAGATTTTACTAGCTCTTCCTCTATGCGTCCATTACTAAACAATACCTGGCATTCATATCAATGGAATGGTGCGTGGAGCGCGCGAGAAAATGCCTCTATTGTTCTCGATTTAGATCGAGTTCCCCAATCGGATCTTATCTTATTTTTCATGGCTGAAATAGCTGATGAACATAATATAGATAAACTACAGCTTGCCCTCAACGATAATCAGGTAGAAATAACCCCCTTTATGTCTTACGATCGCCTTTGGTATCGTGCTTATATTTCTCCTGAAAAACTCAGTCAAAATCGGCAGCTAAAAGTTACTTTCAATGTGCCTTTGGAAGATTGCTTTTATAGAGTGAATGACGAATATCGTTCCCAAAAAGCTGGGGTAAAACTAATGAAAATGGTTGCTCAGGTAATTTAAAAGTTCTAATAAAAGACAAATTCTATTAGTATTAGAATTGGTAATTCCAAACTATTACTATAGTGAAGAACATTATTTCTGCATACTGTTAAAGTGTGCAGAATTATTATAATTGCAAATGAAAAAGCTAATACTAGTCATTGGACCCGAAGCGACTGGCACAAGAGTACTTACAGAAATATTTTCTCAACATCCAAAAATTTTAGGAACTTCTAATGCCTCTTCTCATCACGACTGTTTAGACCTAGTTTGGAAAGAACTAGAATTAGGAAATATTGAGAAAGCGATCGAGCTAATGCCTGACATACAGGAATTTGAATGTATTTTATCAAGGCGATCGCTGCCACACTCATTAGAAGTAGGAAAAGCTGCAAAATTCATGAATTTTACCAACTTAAAAAACTTGCGTAAACTATGTTCGGCAATGAATTTAGATTTAATTTTATTAGTTACTACTAGAAGTGCGGTCGCGCATTTAGCAGCCTGGACTTTAACCCGATCTTCAACGCAAAAGTCTTGGGAAAAAGCTGATCTACAGTATCATCAGGCTTACCTATACCTGTTTAGCTTTATAAAAAGATATAAAACCTCTTTCTATTTTATTTCTCTAGAATCGCTGTTACTAGATAAAGAGAAGTACGTTCAAAGTATTTTTCAATTATTAGATATATCTTCTTACGAAGTATCGCTAAACTTAAATTCTCAGGTCAATCATAAGCGATATGATTGGTACAGTGAAAACAGGCATTGCTGATTTTAAGTATGAAACCTAAAACTAGTTTGCTTGTAGCTATTAGCTATTAGCTTTTTAGTTTGAACGGCACGAACCCAAAACAACTAATGAGTAATAAGTACTTACTATAGCAATCGGGGATAGTTTGTAAAAAACTCTCATCTTTCTTACCTCCGTGTCCTCTGTGTCTCCGTGGTTTATTAAAAAAATTCTTCTTACTTAACAAAGCATATAACTTTAATATATCTATATTCAATCTACCCCTTGAATAACTGGGGTAATACCCTGTTCTCGGAAAGGTTGGGGATTTCCCTGCCAATTGAAATCACTAATACGCAGGCTAAACGAACCAATTTCTAATACTGGATTGTAGCGTAGGGCAACATTAAAAGTTCGACGACTGTATTCTAAAAGGTAGTCGGTACTAATTTCTTCGCCGTCATTAAGATCTAACGTAGTTTGAACTCCAGCCCGAATTGGGCCATAGATTTGCTGTGAAATACCTAATGATAGGGTTCTGCGATCTACCAGGCGATCGAATAAAAAAGGAGATTCATCTCCACGAAGATTTTGGGAATAGCTTATCTGAAATCCTGTATAGTCAAGCCAAGAACGGGAAAAATGCCCTAATTGACCTCGAATACCGATACTACCCTCTAAAGATAGTTGCGAATCACTATTGCTATAAAAGCTACCTACCCCTGAAATTCCTGTAAATAGATCTAAGTAGGGAACTACAGGTATGGGAGTATAGCGCAATCCTGCATCTTTTGTACTGGGTAAAGCTTCCCCTCGCCATAGCGAAAAGTTTTTATTGACAAATGCTGCTGCTTGATAGCGGGTTAGATTGACGCGATTATCATCTCGATTTGCTTCGAGTAAATCCTGTCTATCGGTATCGGCACTAATATTCTGAATCGATCCCTGATACCTAAAAGTTACGCCAGTATTGCCCAAAGTAATCGTCGGTGAAGTAACAACCCCACCAAAGCTGCTTCTTACCGTCTGAAAGCCCAAAGAACCATTAAAGAGGCGATCGCGATAGTTATACTCTAAAGCAAACCTGTAAGGATTATCTATACCGATTCTTTGCTGTAAACTGACTCTAGCACGTAGGTTGTCATCCAACTCATCAAAATCGAAATCCGTAATCGAAAGACTAGCCGATAGATCCGTGGTGGGAGTAAAAACTGTATTGATACGGCTTCTCAAACCATAAGATGCTGAATCAAATAAACCTCCTTCATCTTCATCGTTAAAGTCAAAGGCATCGGGAATTAAAGCCCGTTGTAAAAAATACTGCGGGGTAATGTTCCAGCTAAACCGATCGCGATCGATAATATTAAAAGTACGTTCGAGAAATAGCCCGCCTCGTTCATCCCCATCAAAAGCAATGTCGAACAGTCCAGGCTGACTAGAGCGATCGTCAAAAACAAACCTGTTTGCTAATAAGGGTACTGCTAAACTGTCGTCAAGTACCAAACGAGATTTAGTTGTTACCAGCCTACCTGTTAGAGAATCTAATTGCTCAAATTTAGCCGTTTGAGCGCGTACTTCTAGTTCGGGAGGAGAAAAAGGATCGTTAGTCAAACTCAAGTTTTTTGCCGTCCAGGTATCCGCTTCAAAATCTACTCTCTCAGCTTCAAACCGCAGACGATTAATCGCGCCACCGCTATCATTACTGCCATCTAAGATATTCAGATCCCTAGTGCTGCCAATAGTCGCGCCAATGCCTCGTGACCCCGTAACGTTTGTTAATGGCTGGTTATTAATTAGGCGATCGCCCAATGCCCGATCTAAAATTGTGGCTTCTGGTGCTAACTGCTGCTTAAAATCTGCATCTTGACCTAAGCTTGGCTGATAAATTTCTCCCCCCGCCTGAAAAATAACCCCGCGATCTGCAACCAGATAATATTCAAACCTTTCTCCGCGTAAAACTTGTTCCCCCCTCTCCAAAACTACATTATCCCTTGCTACAGCTAGGCGATCGTTTAGGTTAATCTCCAAGCGATCGCTCGTCATCACCGATTGAGCAAAGCGCATTACTACATTACCTTCTGCAATAATAGTATTATTCGGTCGATCGTACTCCTGGCGATCGGCAATAACTTCGATCGTCTCGACTCGATCTACAGGAATCAACGGTTCGAGTTGCTCATCTAGCGGTATTCTAAATGTTTCTCCTGGTTGACGTTCTTGGACGATTAAATAACGAGAATTAACTGGAGTTATTTGCGATGAAGAACTCAGACTACTTGGTAAAAAAGCAGCCTTTTTCTTAATGTCTGATGACTCGGAAGCTAACGCAGATGACTGAAAGCACATCCATAGAATTATCCCCACACAACACCGCAAACTGACCATAGACTCGATCGACAACGACTTGCGTAGTATAACTCTTAATCTAAAAACCCATAAGCTTTAAACTCTAAACTTCAACTAGGCAATTTGGCGATCGCCTATAGCTAATAATCGACTAAAAAAATCCTGATTCCTGTACGGGCGATTCGCGAATCGCCCCTACTCCTGACTCCTGACTCCTCATTCCTTGTTCCTCATTCCTGCGCCTACCTTAATCTTTTCTTCCCTACGTCTGGGTACTTCATAAGTATAAAAATCATACGCTAGCTTAGTATTGGGAAAAATTGCTCTAGCTTCCTGCTTGAGATCGTGGAGTTCAATTGGGCTTCCTGGTGCATAGCGCGGGCTAAAGTGTGTCATAATCAGCTTTTTCACTCTAGCTAACAAAGCTACCTGTGCTGCCATTGTTGTAGTAGAGTGCATCTTTTCAAACGCCATTTGGGCATCTTGATGGGCGAAAGTAGCTTCGTGAATTAGAACATCAGCATCTGTAGCTAGTTCTACCGCAGCATCGCAAAACACCGTGTCGGTACAGTAAACTACCTTGCGTCCTGCTTCTGGTTCGCCACAAAGATCGTTGCCGTTAATTATACGACCATCATCTAAAGTAACAATCTGTCCCTGTTTGAGCCTGCCATAAATCGGTCCTGGAGGAATACCCAGAGACTTCGCCTTCTCAATATTAAACATTCCAGGACGATCTTTTTCAACAATACGATAACCATGAGCGGGAATACGATGCTTTAATAGCTGACAGCTAACGCTAAACTCATCGTCTTCGTAAAGTAAACCCGATTTCACGGTATGAATCCTGAGTCGAGAGCCAAAGTTCATATAGGAATATTTAGCAGCAGCCAAAAGATACTCTTTTAAACCTTCTGGGCCATAAATATCTATTGGCTGACCCGTACCCGCCAAACCACAGCTAGCAATCAACCCCATCAAACCAAAGGTATGATCGCCGTGCATATGTGTAACGAAAATACGTCTAATTTGGGAGCTTTTTAAATCGCTGCGCTGAAGCTGATGTTGTGTTCCTTCACCACAGTCAAATAGCCACACCTCAGCACGTTGAGGAAGGCGTAGAGCTACACTCGATACATTTCGCGATCGCGTTGGTACTCCTGAACTAGTACCTAAAAAAGTTATTTCCACTAAAAAAAATATTTTCGATCTTTGAATAACGATCTTTAATATTAGACCGTTGATATTTATCTTAGCAATAGGTAATAGGTAATGGGTATTAGGTAATGGGTAATGGGTATTAGGTAATGGGTAATGGGTAATGGGTATTAAAGTATTTGTGATAAAAACTGCTTGCTTCTATCTTCTTTTGGATTACTAAAAAATTCTTTTGGATTAGCCACTTCGACGATCGCACCTTCATCCATAAAAACAATGCGATCGCTTACTTCTTGAGCAAACCCTACCTCGTGCGTCACGCATACCATAGTCATCCCGTCTTTAGCCAAACTACGCATCGTATCTAATACTTCCCGCACCATTTCAGGATCTAGTGCCGAGGTTGGTTCATCAAACAGCATTACTTTGGGCTGCATTGCTAATGCCCTGGCGATCGCAACTCGCTGCTGTTGTCCTCCCGATAGCTGTCCTGGATATTTATGCGCCTGTTCTAAAATTCCTACTTTTTCTAATAGCTGCATGGCAGTTTCTTCGGCTTGGGCTTTGGAATTGCGACGTACCCAGACGGGTGCGAGGGTAATATTTTTCAGAACGGTTAAGTGGGGAAATAAATTAAACTGTTGAAAGACCATCCCAACTTCTCGGCGAATGGCTTCAATATTTTTCAAGTCGTTGGATAGCCTAATTCCATCAACTGTAATGCTACCTTTTTGATATGGTTCTAGAGCATTAAAGGTCCGAATGAAAGTGGATTTTCCCGAACCAGAAGGCCCCATAATTACTACGACTTCTTGCTTTTTAACTTCTAAATTTACGCCCTTGAGTACGTGAAAATTATTGTCGTACCACTTCTCTACATTTTCGGCGACGATAATTGAGTCAGACTGATTCATAGATCTATCTAGCAATAAAATCTTTACATTTTATACTGGCACAATCTTTAGAAGTGTTCATCACAGAGCAAAACCATCCTTAATAAAATTCGTGCGATCGCTTGTCCGTTCGCTTCAATGATTGGTCGAGATAATTTATTCAAGATGTTTTCCGCAGTGGGGACAGATACGATTACTACGCTTGTGCTGTACTTCTTCAGCAAAGCCAGAGGCTAAAATTCCTGTAGGTAGTGCCACCAACCCCAAACCTAATACAGAAATAACTCCACCTAATAGTTTACCCATAGCTGTGATGGGATAAACATCTCCGTAACCCACACTAGTTAAGGTAACAACAGACCACCACATTGAAGCAGGAATATTAGGAAATAGTTCTGGTTGAGAAGCGTGTTCGGCAAAATAAACCAAACTGGCAGAAATCATCAGCAGGGTGAATACTGTAAAAGTAGCTGAAAGTAAATCGTGACGTTTAGAACTAATAACTTTACCCAAGGTTCTCATTGAACTAGAATAACGACCAATTTTTAATAACCGCGCCAGTCGTAGCAGATGAATTTCGCGAACGAAAACTAAATTGGGAAAGAATACAAACAAATAATAGGGTAGTATCGCCAGTAAATCGATCGCCGATAATGGTTGAAACATAAACTTGACCCTACCCCAAATAGGATGTCGATATTGTCGTTCAAAGGTACAACTCCACAGGCGCAGGCAGTATTCTATAGTAAAAATACCAACGGAAAATGTTTCAAAGCTATTAAAGTAGCTTTTGTAGGGAATGGAGATTGAGTACACCGTCTCAAAAGCAAAAGCCATGACGTTCAAGGAAATTAAAGCAATCATAAAATTATCAAAAGACTTACCTAATAGGTCATCTTGGTTGCTTGTATCTAGCATTTTGAAGATAAAGTATTTAAAGCGATTTCTGAGATATTTTTTGCTTCTAACCTTGGAGCGATGCTTAACAGCTATGCTTCGCCGAGCGCGATATTCTGAACCTGGTTTAGTTTTAGTCATGTTTGGTGCTTTTTAATTGACAAACTGTTTAAATAAGCATTGGGGTTTTCAGGATCGAATTGAACGCCATCGTAAAAGGTTTCAATACCTCTAGAAGTAGTTGGAGGAATTGCTTGTTTTTGACCGATAGCCAGTGCTGCTTCGCGCCATAAATCTTCGCGATTGACTCTGTTAATTAAGTTTTGAGTATTGGTATCGGGTGGTAAGTAGCCCCAGCGAATGTTTTCGATTAAAAACCAAAGGTCATGGCTTTGATAGGGATAGGAAGCCGAATTTTGCCAGAATTTTATCTGATAAGGACTGTCCTTTAAAACTTGTCCGTTACCAAAATCAAAATTACCTTTGGTTCGCTCCAAAATATCTTTAACTGGAACATTAAAATACTTTCGAGCCGAGACGATCTGGCACATTTCTTCCTTATTAGCCATTTCATCACACCACATCTGAGCTTCTAACACCGCCATCAATATTGCTTTAGCAGCGCGGGGGTAATGATCGACCCAATCTGCACGCATTGCCAAAGCTTTTTCTGGGTGATCGAGCCACAATTCTCCCGTAGTTAAAGCAGAATAACCTACATGATGGCGAATTATTTGAGCATTCCAAGGCTCACCCACACAAAGCATATGTATTGTTCCTGTTTTGAGATTCGCTACCATCTGTGGGGGCGGGACGCTAAACATCGATACATCTGTATCGGGATTAATTCCTCCTGCTGCTAGCCAATAGCGAATCCATAAATCGTGAGTCCCTCCAGGAAAAGTCATTGCTATCTTAAGTCTTCTCCCTGGACCATTTTTTTTTGCTTGTTCTACTTTTTCTTTGAGTACCCTACTATCTAAACCAAAGCTAAGGGGTCGATAAATATTGGCTAAGGAAATTCCTTGCCCGTTGACGTTTAAACGTGCCAAAATATTCATCGCCAGAGGTTGACCTGATGTAATTGTTCCCGCAGTGATTAAGTAAGGCATTGGACTGAGAATATGCGCTCCATCGATGCCACCTGCTGCTGAACCTCGCACCAAATTGTCGCGGGTGCTTTGCCATGAGGCTTGTCGCACGACTTCAACTTGAGTCAAACCATATTTACTAAAAAATCTTTTTTCTAAAGCAATTATTAAAGGAGCAGCATCAGTTAGAGGGATAAATCCGAGGCGAATTTTATTTATTTCTGGTCCATTAGTAGTAGAGGTTACATATCTGGTAGATTGAATTGTTTTTCTTTGAGTTGTAGATACACAGCCATGACCGAGAAGACTACAGGCAGCGATCGCTCCCGAACTGAAAAATTGCCTTCTGGAGAATTTGGACATTAATAAATCCGCTATTTAAATATCAGATCGATCGAGCAATGCTACTTTGATATTTAATTTTTAATATCTGACAAATCAACTCAATTTTTCAGTATCATTTTTTACTAACTAATATTCTTTGGGGTAAATTAGGTAATAGGTAATAGGTAATAGGGATTTCAAGATTTTTAACTAAGTTAAAAAATGTACCTCATTAATTTGAGAAACGCTATAGATCTAGCCAGATTTTAAATCGCAAATCATAAAAGTAGTCATAGTTGATAGTTGTATTGAATTATCGATCGACGTTACACCACCTTCGGGGGTCATAAAATTACAATTAAACTGAAGTTGTAAACTCGTAACTCTTGAAGATGGCGATCGCCCTTACGTCTTTTGTTAAGTTCTCGACTTGATATTAGAGACGAAATTACTTTTCGTCATAATTCCAATCGGCAATGCCAACAAATTTAGTGTCAAAATAATAATTAATCGAGACATACTATCAAATTAATCCTAATGACTACAGCAGCTACAGCAACGACAGAACAGTTAAAACTCGCGATCGCCAATTATAAAGATAAAATTGATTATCTCGAAATTCGTGTCGAACAGAGCGAGTCTACGGGGCTTTCTTTTCGTGGTAAGCAGTTAGACTCGGTAGACCGTAGTTTTTCTTTGGGGGGAGGAATTCGCGCTTGTTATAAGGGTGGCTGGAGTTTTGTTACCTTCAATGGTTTGAAAGAATTAAATGAACGTATTGAAGAGGCAATTTCTCAGGCGAAACTAGTAGGTAAGGAAGAAACGCAGCTTGCAACCGTCGAACCAATAGAGGATTATGTATCCGAAGAGATAAAGCGCGATCCTCGTAGCGTCTCTTTGAAAGAAAAGCGATCGCTATTGGAATCTTACAATGAGATCTTAATGAATTTTGACCCTCGTATTCAAACCACGATGGCGAGTATTGGCGATCGCTTTGCTACTAAAACTTTTATTAACTCTACTGGTAGCTGTATCGTTCAAGAAAGACTCGACATCAACGGACGCTTTGCAGCGATCGCCAGAGGAGAAGATGGAGTCGTGCGTCAGGGGTTTGAGTCGGTTCATTCTCGTAATGATTTTGATGTTTTAGTCGGTATTGAAGATCGGGTTAAAGGTGCAGCAGAAAGAGCCGTCAGACAGTTAGAGGCAAAATCGGTCAAGGGCGGTCAATACACCGTAATCCTCGATCCTTATCTAGCTGGAGTGTTTATTCACGAAGCATTCGGACACCTTTCCGAAGCCGATTTTGTCTACGAAAATCCTAAAATGCAGGAATTGCTGACTTTGGGTAAGCCAATGGGTATCGAACAGTTAAACGTTGTTGACGATGCGACTATGGAGAATTTACCAGGCTCGATGAAGTACGATGATGAAGGTGTACCTGGACAGCGCAAGTATCTTATTAAAAATGGTGTCTTGAGCGAGCGTTTGCATTCGCGAGAAACAGCAGGCAAAATGCAGGAAGCACCCACTGGAAACGCTAGAGCAATTCGCGCTAACTATCCTCCTATCGTGCGGATGACCAACACGGCGATCGAACCTGGTGATACTCCTCTAGAAGAAATGTTTGAAGGGGTAAAAGAGGGAGTATATGCAGTTAGAATGCTTGGCGGACAGACCAACGGCGAAATGTTTACTTTTGCAGCAGCAGAAGGCTATATGATTCGTGATGGTAAAGTAGCCGAACCTGTAAGCGATATAACTCTATCGGGGAATGTGTTTCAAACTCTCCAGGATATAGATGCTATTAGTAGCGATACTCTCTATACCAATGGTGGCTGTGGTAAGGGGGGACAAATGCCTTTACCCGTTAGCGTCGGTGGCCCACACATTCGGATTAGAAATGTTGTAGTCGGCGGTAGATAGTTACTGAACTATTTATCTTAACTACCTACTAAATTATTACGGGCGATAGATGCCAAGTAATATCTTCAAGCTCTAAACGACTTCCCTCGTTTAGAGCTTTTTTTATGGGAATAAATGTTTCTTGAGATAGATTTTGCATATTATACATCTTTTGAGTACAGTTTGCGAAATGTATCTGTAGTTAGTTCTTTAGTTTTTACTACAACACTAGTGTTTAAAAGTAATTGGTAAACTTTTTAAATTAAAATAGGTATGAATCCTGAAAACGACTTATTGATTTTCGATCCTGATTTAAATGAGGTTATAGCTATTCCAGAAGAGTATATTATAGCTTTCCCAGAAGAGTATATATGCGCCGATGCTGAAAATAGCGATGATACTACTACCTCTGAAGATAATAACGATAATGATAGCAGTAACGATAACGATCCCGATCCCAATTTAGTTATTGCTATTACTGACAACGACAATTTAGACAGTAACGATAATGATACTGATACTGATACTGATACTGACAGCAACAATAATTTAGAGGGGAACGAGAATACTACTACCTCTGAAGATAATAACGATAATGATAGCAGTAACGATAATGATCCCGATCCCAATTTAGTTATTGCTATTACTGACAACGACAATTTAGACAGTAACGATAATGATACTGATACTGATACTGATACTGACAGCAACAATAATTTAGAAGGGAACGATAATACTACCTCTGATACTGACAGTAACGATAATGATACTGATACTGATACTGATACTGACAGCAACAATAATTTAGAAGGTAACGATAATACTACCTCTGATACTGACAGTAACGATAATGATACTGATACTGATACTAATACTGACAGCAACAATAATTTAGAAGGTAACGATAATGATACTGATACTGATACTGACAGTAACAATAATTTAGAAGGGAACGATAATACTACTACCTCTGAAGATAATAGCGACAACTTAGCCAGTAACGATAATGATACTGATACTGATACTGACAGTAACGACAATTTAGAAGGTAACGAGAATACTACCTCTGAAGATAATAACAATAACTCAGCTAGTAACGATACTGATACTGATACTGACAGTAACGACAATTTAGAAGGTAATGAGAATACTACCTCTGAAGATAATAACTATAACTCAGCTAGTAACGATACTAATACTGATACTGACAGTAACGACAATTTAGAAGGTAACGAGAATACTACCTCTGAAGATAATAACGACAACTTAGCTAGTAACGATACTGATACTAATACTGACAGTAACAATAATTTAGAGGATGACGATACTGACAACACTGATACTGACAGTAACGATAATTCCGACAACAGCGATACTAACGACGAAGATAATAGTAATTCAAATAGTAACGACATCGACAACAATACCGATAATAATATAGGAGAAGAATTATCTCCTGATGATAATGGCGATACTGATACTGAAAGTAGTGATGAAGGTGATACTAACAACGACATCGACAACAATACCGATAATAATATAGGAGAAGAATCATCTCCTGATGATAATGGCGATACTGATACTGAAACTAGTGATGAAGGTGATACTAACAACGACATCGACAACAATACCGATAATAATATAGGAGAAGAATCATCTCCTGATGGCAACGGCGATATTGACGCTGAAAGTAGTGATGAGGGTGATACTAACGACGACAGTGACAACAATACCGATAATAGTGGAGACATCGACGACAGTGATAGTGATGGCAGCGGTGGCGACAATAATGATAATGATGATAGCGACGACGCTAGGGGAGATACTGTGTATCGCTTCTTCAATCTTGATGCTGCTGCCCACTTTTACACTGCCGATGAAGTAGAAAAAGAATATGTCGAAAGTTTAGATAACTACACATTAGAAGCAGAATCTCATGTATCGGTAGATCCTCTGACTGGCGGTGCAGAAGAAGTGTATCGCTTCTTTAATGACATTACTGGCGCACATCTTTACACAACCTTGGAAGCCGAAAGAGACTATATTCAAAACAATTTAGATAACTTTATTTTTGAAGGTACTGCTTTTTATGCTTTTGAGACTCAGGTAGAAGGTTCAATTCCAGTTCATCGATTGTACGAGCCTACTGTTGGAAACCATTTCTATACTTCTAGCGAGGATGAAAAGATGTTTGTACAAGAAAATCTACCCGACTACAATTCACAAGGTATTGCTTACTATGCTTTCCCTATTGAAGAGAGCGAAGTGTAGAATTTTAGCAACAGCTTAATGGCAAAAAGCAATGCAGCGCGTTATGGGGATTCTCCCCATTTTAGCGACTGCACTTGTGAGCGATCGCTCTATATATTTTAATAGCGATCGCTTTTATTAAACAATTTGCTGCAATTCTCAGGCTAGCTATATATCGCACTACATTAATGCGTTAGAACGTTAAGGTGAACTGCTCGTAGGTAATAGGTAACAAAGACGCTTTTGTTCGCCGTATGTAGTGTCTATCATATAAGTACGTATTGCTATATCTTACTTCAATCGTCAGAATGGCGATCGCGATACAATTCTTCACCCAAAAATTCTCTAATTTCTTTGTCTCTTAACAAGCAGCTATCTTTTACTTGTTGACATGATTCGGCTTTATGTGTATCTGATAGTACTACTGCAACTAGAGATTTGCTTTCAGATTGCGATCTTAGCTGTTTTACTTCTTGCTCTAAAGACTCGATGCGATCGACTAAAGTACGAATAACTGCTGCTTCTGAATCGGGTAAATTACCGTGTTCGAGAGGATCTACTTTGACTCCCGATTTATAAACGACTCGTCCTGGAATACCCACTACGGTACAGTTAGAAGGTACATCGTGCAGTACTACCGAACCTGCACCGATCCGAACGTTATTACCAATTTGAATATTGCCTAATACTTTTGCGCCCCCTCCTACGACTACATTTTCTCCTAAAGTCGGATGGCGTTTGCCCGTTTCTTTTCCCGTCCCCCCCAAGGTAACTCCCTGATAAATTAAAGAGTAGTTGCCGACAATAGCGGTTTCACCAATAACAACCCCCATTCCGTGGTCGATAAATACACCCTTACCTATCTGCGCTCCAGGGTGAATTTCGATGCCTGTAAAAAAGCGCGCTAAATGAGAAATTAATCGCGGAAAGAAAGGAATGCCAACTTTATACAGCCAATGAGCAAAGCGATGTAGGAACAGTGCCTGTAGACCTGGATAACATACTAAAACCTCAAGCCAGTTACGGGCTGCGGGGTCGCGTTCAAAGATGATGCGAAAGTCAGCTACTAGTGAGGAGAGCATCAGTAATTATCCTTTATTGACTACTATATTCGATCTTACAGAAACTATTTTATCTTTTCTAAGGCATTTATGAACTCTATAATTGGAGATAAAAATATGTAGTCTATATTTAATAGTCTTAAAACCCTGCTTATTTTTAGTCCCGTCAAGCAGGATCGAGATATTTAGTTGTTAGTATATTGGCTTTTTTTTAGACGCTATATACTAAATACCGAAAAACTTTTACGGCTATTTAATAACAAATAAAAATTTAAAACTTATATCAAATTAGTTTTGAATAAAATTGTAACTTGTTTGTTATCGATTACAAATGATTCATAATTGAAGAATACTATAGGGATTTTTATAAAGTCTTCAAAACTTCTGCATCTTTAATCAGCCATTTGTTTTTCTGGCGAATAATCTCATAGCGCACCAACAAATTATCATTATAAGATTGGCTATCGTCTAATTTACCTGACTGATAGTGTTTGGCAATTTCTTTTACTTCTGCCTCTATAGTTGCTTTATTTTGATCATTAGGATCGACCGTTGCCGATCGCATAGTCACGTTATGTTCATACTCGCGATATAAATTTCCCTGTTTGTATGCTCTAGCGCGATCGCGCCAGGTACTTAGCAATGGTTCTGTCAAAATATTATTTAACCGCTCGATTTGATGCTCTTTACCAAAGGCAGCCGACTTACTATCTAACCAAGTCTGGATAGTCTGTTGTGATAATTCTGTAAAGGTTGGTTCGGTGGCTGCAACTATTTTTTTAGGAGGTAATTTAACCGCAGGTCGATTTAGGGCGACCGCTAGTTGAGCGTTATCTGCTGTCCTGACATTAGGAGAGAGAAATAGCTTAATAGTCGTAAATCCGATCGCTCCTGTTGCTATAGCTAAACCTAAAATAAACAGCCAGCCTTTCAAAAGCGTAGCTTTATCGAGTTTTTTCGGACGAGAGACTCTTTTTTTCGCTCTTCCCTTAGCTTTTTGCATCACTGATGCAGGAACTGCTCTTTTCGACTCTAAGGGTAGTGAAAGAGATTTAGCGGTCGAGCCGTTTTTGCTAGTTCGATGGGTTGGCGAGACGGTGGGACGAGGGTTCGATTTCGATCCTTTATCGGTGACTTGAGGATAATCGCGCTCTATAGTTGCCGTCCCCGAAGCGGTTTTAGTACCTGTGAAGATTTTGGCAGGGTGGGAACGCTTGGTAACTGTCGATCTTTGGAACGACAAAAGATTGCGCCACACAGATTTAATTCCCGTGACGACAGCTTCTGTCGGCTGTTTTTGAGGAATACTTTCTTGTAACCTGCTGGTTTTGACCTTGGCATTAGCTGCTGCTGGTACAGCTAGCTGTTCGAGGTAGCTTTGAACCTGGCGATCGCCAAAATATTCTTTTAAAGTTAAGTCAGTTGCTGTTAAATCGCTATATTGAGCTACTACATCTTCCTGTAACCATTTTTCGCCGTAAAAACACAGTCCAGGCAAAAGATCGATACTGCTAGCGGAATGTTGCTCGACCTGCTCTAATTTAGTGGGATCTGGAGAACTTTTTAGCTTGCTTATGGCGAGTTCTGTATGCCCCAAAAGTAAAGCAGTTACCGCCTGTTCCCAACTAACATCCCGTAGTTCGTTTAAAGCTTCTAGCTTTCTTCGGGCGCGAAGTACTAGTTCTGGTTGTTTGAGGCTAAATCCTCGTCCTAAAAGAGCATAGACTGCTAAATAATTGGCGATCGCCGAATCCTTCAGACTTTCATCGTCGAATAGTTGCTGCTGTTCTGCTGAGGTTAAATAGGTTCTTAGCTGTTGGATAAAACACAAAAACTGATCGAAATTCAGACCAGAGCGATCGGGTCTGTTTTCAATTTCCTGACGTTGAATCAGCATCGAGCGCAGCAATTCAAAACCTTTAGCTCGTTGTTCAGACCCAGCAGGATTTTGTGAAATTAATTTTAAAACTCGGTAAGGACGTAGCTTATATAAATCTGATTCTAATTCTTTTTGAATTTTAGGAAACAAGTTTTCCTGCTTGAGTAGGTCTACCCCCATCTGACCAGAGACAGCAGCATTTTCGTATTCTTGTCGATTCCACTGTTCGCGACCCAACTCTAAATATGCCAGAGTTAAAGAGAGAATAATATCTTCTTTAGTAGTATCAATCGATAGCTCGTCTGGGGAATTTCGGGCAAACTCTTTGCTGTTATAAAAATCAATCCCAATTTTAAGAACTAGCTCGTATTCACCTAATTCGTGCAAGATCGACAACGCTCCTACCACTTGCGACTCACGAATTTCAATTGTCGAACTAGGTACAGCAGCGGGGGGAGAATTCTCTATTACCGTACCCGATCCTGGTTCACCATCTTCGGATTCATCTGAGATTGCCACTGGCTGCATATTGACTAGAAATTGAGCGTCATAAGCGGCCCTTTGTTCTATGTCAGATAAAACCTGATAGGAATGCTCGATTAATTCTTGACGCGCGGAGATCGCTTGCTTGCTATATTCACGGCGAGGCTGTTGCTGCAAGCGATCTTGATATGCCTGTTCTAGTTGCTCTAAGGTCGCATTGACTGGCACACTCAGAATACTGTAATAGTCGAGGGGGATTCGCACGGTAATAAGTTCCTCTGGACGGCTCTACGTCCTGGTAAGTGACAAATAAGTGGAAGAATAATTGCGAGCTTTGTTAAGCTATTTTTTCTTGCGATCTAGAGTAGCAAAACCTTTGCGCTTAGTGTCTCACTTTTTGCCAGCATTCTAACTTAATTTTTCTGTAATGCAGAAAAGATCGAAAATTAGTCCATAAATTATAAACAAATGTGAATTTTATTAAATAATTATGAATCAACAACCAAAAATTATTGTGATTGACGACGATCCTACTGGATCGCAAACGGTACACGGTTGTTTGCTACTGATGAAGTGGGATGTAGCGACTTTAAAACAGGGCTTAGAAGATAGCGTGCCAATTTTTTTTATTTTGAGTAACACTAGAGCAATGAGTCCTGATGAGGCAGCAGCAACTACTAAAGAAATCTGTCAAAACCTCAGCTCCGCGATCGCCGAAGTCGGCACGGAAAACTTTTTAGTAGTCAGTCGATCCGATTCTACCCTAAGAGGACACTATCCGATTGAAACAGACGTAATGGCGCGAGAATTGGGCGGGTTTGACGCTCATTTTTTAACCCCTGCTTTTTTTGAAGGTGGCAGAATTACGGTCGATAGTGTTCACTACCTGATTATCGATGGAGAGAAAACTCCCGTGGCCCAAACAGAGTTTGCTCGCGACTCGGTTTTTGGCTATAGCCATAGCTATTTACCTGATTATGTAGCCCAAAAAACCCAGGGCAAAATTTCGGCTGAATCAATAGTAAAATTTACCCTCTCAGATATTCGTAGTGGTGAAATCGAGCAGCGTCTACTAAAGCTCGACGGTAATCAATGTGTGGTTGTGGATGGAGAAAACCAAGCGGATTTCGATTTATTTGCCAAAGCAATTTTGCGGGCTACATCCCAAGGTAAACGTTTTCTATTCCGCTCTGCTGCGGGGTTATTAACCTCTTTGGCACAGCTAGACCAGCAGCCAACCGACCCTGAAAAAATGGGACGCTATCGCCCGACAGACGAGCCTGGTGTAGTTTTGGTTGGTTCTCATGTCCAGAAAACTACTCAACAGCTAAATCGACTGCTAGAAGAAGATGTAACGGGAATTGAAGTTGATGTAGTGCGGTTGCGCGATCGCCCAGAAGCTGCATCAGATATTCTTAAAGAAACTTTAACTGCGGTCGAACGAGCTATGAAGTCAGGAAAAACTCCTGTAGTTTATACCAGTAGAAAAGAGTTAAGCTTTAGCGATGTCCAACAGCGGTTGCAGTTTGGTAAAGACGTATCCGCTTTATTGATGGAGGTAGTTCGAGGTTTGCCAGATACAATTAGTTTTTTAATTAGTAAAGGAGGAATTACTTCTAATGATGTGCTGAGTGTTGGGTTAAACTTAACGTTAGCCAGACTTTTAGGACAGATTTTAGCTGGATGTTCGGTAATTCGTACCGAGCCTACTCATCCGCAGTTCCCTAATTTACCAGTAGTTTTGTTCCCTGGTAACGTTGGCGATCGCGATGGCTTGGCTGCGGTATGGCATCGCTTAACAATTTCGTAATATTTTATCGTAAGAATCATACGTTAGTATGTGAAGCGTGAAAACAGAAACATCTACAAAGTAGATATACGTAGATATACGGATGATCCAGATTGTTGCATGATCGAGCCTACTATCTCCCTTGATAAAACTGACGAATTATCTGATTCGTCACCCTTAGTCAATCGCTATTCGCAAATTTGTTTAAAAAATGATGGCGAGCGAATGCTATTGATACTGCCTACCCAAGCCGAAATAAGCTCCGATTTACCTTGGTCGGAAACTTGGCAAGAGTTAAAACATCTGTTAAAAACCAAAGAGCAGTCTTGGCAAACAGGAACAAACGTGTGCTTGGTTGCTAAAGATCGCCTGCTCGATGCTAGACAGTTACAAACCATTGCTGAAACTCTTGAGGATGTAAAACTATTCTTATCAGTTGTCAGCACCAACCGCAGACAGACGGCGGTAGCAGCAGCTACTAGCGGTTATTCTGTAGAGCAAAATTCGGATCTACCGTTGGCTGACGATGGATTAGAGCCTGGTGAGGCATCTACCGCGCTGGCAGACCCATTGTACCTACAGAGTACAGTTCGCTCTGGAGTTGAGATTCGCCATCCTGGAACCATCGTAATTTTTGGCGATCTGAATCCTGGGGGAAAAGCGATCGCAGCGGGAGATATTCTAGTTTGGGGACGTTTGCGGGGTATTGCCCATGCAGGCGCACAAGGAAACCATCAGTGTCGAATTAGCGCAATAAAGATGGAGTTTACCCAGCTACGAATTGCCGATGCTGTTGCCAGAGCGCCTAAATTAAGACCGAGACGCTTATCACCAGAATTAGCTTTTATGACCACTGAAGGAATTAGTTTAGCCAAAACCTCGGAGTTTGCTAAACGCTATATTTTTTCGCCATCACAAAAGGCATGGGTCGATAAAGATCGAGAAAAATAATTACAGCCACACAAATCGCGTATAAAGCAATATGAGTCGTATAATTGTTGTTACTTCTGGCAAAGGAGGAGTAGGTAAAACCACTACTACCTCTAACTTGGGAGCTGCATTAGCCAAACAGAATCATTCTGTAGCTCTCATTGACGCTGACTTTGGATTGAGAAATTTAGACTTGTTGCTAGGACTCGAAGAGCGAGTAGTCTATACTGCAATAGATGTACTAGCTGGAGAATGTCGTTTAGCTCAAGCTTTAGTCAAGGATAAAC
Source organism: Waterburya sp. (assembly GCA_965214815.1). Lineage (GTDB taxonomy): Bacteria > Cyanobacteriota > Cyanobacteriia > Cyanobacteriales > Xenococcaceae > Waterburya. The sequence continues at coordinate 1,908,206 of CBDCCL010000002.1, read as the reverse complement.
GCCTTAAAGGTTTAGTGTTGCTTCCAGCAGCCCAAAACCGCAATAAAGAATCCGTTCAGCCAGAACAAATGAAGAAAATAGCCACTGCTCTAGCAAAAGGCTATGATTACATTCTGATTGACTGTCCTGCTGGTATCGAATTAGGTTTTCGTAACGCTATTTCTGCTGCTAACGAAGCTTTAATCGTTACCACTCCCGAAGTCGCTGCCGTGCGAGATGCCGATCGCGTTATTGGTCTACTCGAAGCGGAAGGGGTTAATAAGATCGGTCTGATCGTCAATCGGGTTAAACCATTGATGGTCGAAGAAAATAAAATGATGAGCGTAGAAGACGTGCTGGAATTATTAAGCGTGCCTTTAATTGGTGTTGTACCCGATGATGAGAAGGTAATTGTAGCCACAAATAGAGGCGAACCTTTAGTGTTAGCCGAAGAAGACTCGTTACCCGCTCGAGCTTATTCTAATATTGCTCGGCGTTTAGAAGGAGAAAAAGTTCCTTTTCTAGACCTGCTGGCGAATCAAGGTAGTCTTTTAGCTCGCCTGCGTCGAATGTTTGGTGGTTAGTAGAAGCGCGATCGCGATCTCTAGAGGCAAAAGCATTACTATTGCAAAGCAGGACGATGGCGCACGCAGTGGCAGAGCCTAATCGCGCCTGAATTATTTTAGAATTAATCGATCGCTCTTCCTAAAATCTAGGTCAAGATTGAGTACTTGGATAAATAACACCGCCAACTATGTTCATTTTCTTCTCGTAGACCATGTTAAACACGATAAAAAGGTTACTGGAAATGCTTTTCTCTTGGAAAAATAACGCTAACAGTCGAAACAATGCTAAGAGCCGTTTAAAACTAATTATTGCTCACGATCGCGCCTGTATTAACCCAGATATGATGAAGGCGATGCGTGAAGAAATTTTAGATGTAGTTGCTCGCTACGTTGAAGTCGATCGAGAAGAAATGGAATTTTCTCTTTCCAACGATCAGCGCATGACTTCTTTAACTGCTAATTTGCCTATTCGTCAGATTAAGCGAATTGGCGAACTTCAAGAAGTATTAAAAGATAATCCTTCAGTTGACCTACAGATATTAGAACCCGATGATGCTCGAAAAGCTAATACTTAACCTAAGTTTGGGTAAACAAGATTAGTTTATTAAGGTAGCTATCCGCTATCCGCTTTTTCAAACTTAGCTATTGTTGTCTACCTGTGTGAAAAGCTTAGTAAATAATTACTAAACTATTTTAAAGTTTTCACATAAAAAGCAATATTTTTTGTTTTTTAAACCAGAATAAGTATGTGCAATTTAGCAATATTTTTGAAAGGCTATGATAGCTAAACGCATTTTTTATGGTAGTTTGGCTATTATTTAATTGTTAGAAATATTTATATCTAAATTGTACAAAACTCGTATAATTTAGATATGATAGCGATCGCTATCTTAATATAGCAATCCCAGGTCATTCATGAAAATATTTTTTTAATAAACCACAGAGACACAGAGGACACAGAGGTTAGAAAGAAGAGAGTTTTTCACGAAGTTATCCCCGATTGCTATAAAAGCGATTATTTCAAATAACGATCGGTAGGAAACAACCTCGGTCGGTTCATCGAAAGCGATCGAGATTATGCAAATAATAAATAGATTTAAATTTAGAGCGTTTAAATCAATCTAACAGGCTCGCTCGTCAAACCTAGTATAGAATCCACCATACTTGATCCAATATTGCTTTAGTTCGTGATGCGGGGTATGCAAACTTGCTTTGGCTTGATATAGAAGTACTTGACGATGATTGCCAATCCAAACTTTACGCAAAGGTTCGACAGAGATAAAAGTGCCTCCTAAACCTCGAACACACTCTTCAAACCTTTCAATAGTAGAATATTCTAACGTCTCAAAAATAAAAAAATTACCCGAACAAATTAAATGACGACTTCTAATCCAAGCCTGCATTCTTTTACAGGCTACTGGTGGTAACATATTTTTTGTTGTCAGCTCCGAAGTATTTGCTGTATTCACGAAGTCAGAGGAAGCTCCGTCTTCTTGCTCCGCGTCCGTCATAAATGCTTGAGGAAACCTCGGACGGGGATGCGCGTGGAGCGCATCGCCATTTCCTACGGAAATGTCGGCAGCCTCCAGGCTGCGCCCCATCGTCTTGCTTCGCAAGACTGGCAACGCGAATGCGTTGCGTGGCGGTGCGCTTTTTAAGGCGGAGTCTCTCTGACTATTAATTTTGTAATTTTGTATATTTATCAATTCAACTTATCCAATTATTTAAACAACTAAGATCGCTACGAATATCTAAGTTGTAATCTTCTTCTACTAGCAAATTCGAGCAGGTTAGGGTAATTCAGAGGCAAAACTAGTTCTTTTAGTAAATTTCAAAGGTCCTTTTGCCGACCCCCAAACTTGCTGATGAGTATCTAAATCCATTCCTCTATCCCAGCTAATCCAGGTGGTTTCTGTAAGCTCGACACTGCTAACCAAATAGGTGTTTACACCTTTACGATGAATGAAACATTTATTTCCAGGCTCGACGCTACCGCGAAACATCGATCCTTCTTTACGAAATACCATAGAGCAGTTGTGCCGACGTTGAATAGCTTTACTGGGAATGGTCAAAAGAATATCGCGGTTATGACCAGAGCCTGCATAGTTTTCGGCTTCTTCAATGCTGTAGTTCTCAATATAAATATAATCTCCCCGATCTACTAGACGATGAACCCCTTGACGATAGGGAGTCCAAAGATCGTAGTCGTAAACCTGTTCGGAATAAAAACCAACGCCTGAAAAAAACTCCCAAGGCAAAGGACGAAAAAAAATTCTGATATGGGCATAATTTTTCGGATCGGCATCGGACTGCTGACGATTACTAAAATCACCTGCCATTAAACTAGCTAGCTCATTAAGTAAACTATTCTTTGGTGTTGAATGGCTTTGCTGAGACAACATTATTTTGTATTTATAAAGTTTTAAAAAACAGATAGTTTAAAAGTATAACAAGCAGAATATAGCAATCAGGATTTCTTTATAAGAAACCCTCTCTTATCTTGACGAAGTTAGAGGAAGCTCCGTCGTTTGCGGGGCTAACGCCCCATCGTCTCGCAAAGCGAGACTGTCAAAGCTTCGCTTTGTGCAGTCCGCGTTGCCTGGGGTCTCCCCAGGCATTTATGTCGGACGTGGCGGAGTCTCTCTGACTCCGTGTTCGACCTGCCTCCGTGGTTTATCAAAAAAAATATTCTCACAAATGATTTGCGATTGCTATATATCTATAACTTCAAACAAAAATTTATAGTAATTAGGATCTTGACGACTGTTTTATCTACTAACTACTAACTACTAACTACTAACTACTAACTTAATCCGACTCATCTAAATTCAAAATCCGAATTTCCGAAGAAAAAGAGGCCGTTGTAACTCCTGTTCCACTACCAGTTTTAATCAAAGAAACTCGAAAGCGCAGGTTAGGAGTAGCAAACCAAATCTTTTCTTCTGCTGCTGCTCTCTCGTATGTTGTATTTAAAATAAAAGAACCGTCTTCTATAAGTTGATAGTAACCGATCGCTGGAACGGTTTCGGCGTATCCTTGCTCTCTTAATAGTCTGCCTTTAGTGGGGTTTTGGGGGTCAGGAACGGGTACTAACACCGTCGAACCAGAAAGCACCTCATCCTCATCCCAGTCCGATTGTCCTGACCAACTCATATAGAAAGGGCTAGAAGCTAAATAAGGGTCGATCTCATTAGCTTTACAGAGTTTTATAACCCGTTCGTCTCGATCTTTTAAAGGAGAAATCTCTATACGAGAAGTAACTTCTTCAAAATGATGAAAAGCTAAATGATGCGCGCTACGTTGCGATCGCCATTTACCTAGCGATCGCTCGACAAACTCATCAATATTCATGGATCTTAAATAGAATTAAAAAAAATTTATTAATCGATCTGGTATAGTGCTTTCTTAGCAATTCGTATAGATATAGATCGCCCAAGTGCCTATTTAGATCGGCTATTTTCCAGTTTACCAGGGGTAAATTAATCCCCCTAGTATTATCTATTCGCTGTCCTCTAATATAAGAACAGCTAGGATTATAGAGCGAACCCTGACTAAATCTCAGTAATACTTACTATTTTAGCTCCACTACGATGTAAACTTTTGATTTTAGCGTTTAGCTGTTCGTAGTCTACATTGTATGTCTGGTTGCTCGAGCGATTTTTTGAACCGATGCTGGCTTTAGTTGCTTTAATACGAAAGCGTTTGTTATTTACTCCAGGTGTTCCACCACCACTATCTTTCGGAAATACAATCTTAGTAGCTTTGTTAGCTGCTAAATCTGAGATTAGTTTAGCTTTATTGGTAGTAGTATCGCTGCTGGCGTAACCGCGATATAGAGCGTAAGTACGGTTAAAACCTACGTTCTGTAAAGTTTGTTGATTGCTCTCTGTACGAGGACAGGGAACGATATTTTCGCCAAAAGCATTAATATACTCGTCGCTATCGATGTATGAATCGATGTCGGCTGCATAACCGAGATTGTTATAGATTTTTACGTGTTCTGAGATTTCTTCCTGATTTAAAGGTGCGCGTCCCAAAAAGTGCTTGCAGTTCATCTCGATAAAACGATATTGAGATGAATTTTCAAAGAATCGAGAACGATATAGCTCAGATTGACCGATCGCTCTGACAAAACCTCTTACAGTGAGATCTCCATTTCTAAATAGAGACTCTGCGGTTATTAGGCGATCGCATTCTAGTAAATAACCATTTCCCAACACCTGCTTGTAAACGGTGTTAATAATAATTTCAAAGTCTTGGTCTGCTTTACGTTCTAACAGCTCGGTAGGCTGTACGTCAGTCATCCATAATGACATAATTGATTTCTCCTGAATATAACTTGTTATTTGTTACCGTCTGTATGTTTCCTTTCGCGAGCAATAATTAGGTCGTCAAAGGAAGAATACAGCTTCTTCTTCATATAAGAAGTTATGTAATGTCGCTCGAATTAAGTCGGTTAATTGAGAGAAAGCATAGCCAGTACCTTCTGAATCTCAACAACCGACCTAACTATAAAAATTTAGCTCAGTTAACAGGTGTAATACTGGCTATTTTGCCACCCTGCTTGTGAATACGCTGATATTCACGAGATAGCTGTTCGTAAGGTACTAAATACACCTTGTTACTACGACGGAATTTGGAGTAGCTGTTGACGGGAAATCTGCCAACACGATCTCTAGTTCCATAAGTTCGGTAGCCTGTTACCTCGATGCGATATACCTTGCCGTTTTCTCCTGCGCCAGCACCCTGACGAGTACGAGATGATAAGGGAGGTTCTTGGAAAGCCCAGCCATCACCAGCAGTTCCCCCAGAAGGAGCGACTACAGATATCGGACTTTCTAAAATTACATTCTTGTTTAGTACGGGAGTTTTACCTGATAGGCTACCTTTGAAGTCGCTTCCCGCAGCACCAGGCATGAGGGCAAACATATGAGTAAATTCCACCATTGTTTGTCCAGGCTGACTCTTATACCCACGAGGATAAGGTACAAAATTGTCGCCATAAGCATTTTGATATTCATCACTATCAATATAGGAATCAATATCAGCTTCAAAGCCTTCTTCGTCTAGAATGGCACTATGAGCCTTCATATCGTCGTAATCGTTAGGAGCGCGTCCTAGAAAGTGCAGGAAGTTTAACTCTGTATAACGATAGCGAGGGCAAGTATCGAAAAAGCGCGAACGATACAGATCCGATTTTCCGAGCGCACGGACAAATTCGCGTACACTTAGATTGCCCTGTCTGAACTGAGATTCGGGTACACCTGCTCTCTCACTTTCCATGATGTAGGCATTACCCAACACCTGCTTGTAGACAGCACGGATAATTGTGTTTAATTCTTCTTCCGAACATCCTGGTATATATTCCAGGGGAGGAGTATCTTCATATAGGGCAACACCCAACTGTGATGCTGGACCAAATGAGCCAAAAGCCATTTTATAATCTCCTTTGAGAAATAATATTATATGCAAGATGTATGGATAAAAACGTGCAGATGATCGAGGGTCGCAGATAAAATCTGGATTGCCACCTGCATTCATACAACTTTGATTAGATAAGCTTGATGCGGATACACAAGCTCGACAAGCAATGTTGAAACGAAGTAAAATTCCTTCAACGCGATCGCTTCTTAATGCAGTCGCTCATGGGGGAAACCCCCAAGACCGCGCTGCATCGCTTGCCAATGCCGATATTTTATGCTTAGAGCAAACGCAGTGCCGTAATAAATCAAAGGTTATAAGACTTTACTGCTCAACGATTACTACTTGCTTTAAAAATTCAATCGGCTAATGTTATTTAATATTTTGGGCTAATTCCTTTCGATCGGAATCATTTAATCCCTAATATCGATGCACCATTTATTTAAAAGTGCAGTTTGTTAAAAAGGTGTTTTCTCTAGTCTGGTTAAGGCTAGACGAAATATAAGTTATTATTACGTAACACCTATAATAAATGAAACCAAACCTTATTCAATCGAGAATAAAACGTTCATTTACAGTCTATTTATACAATGTTGACTGAATGCTTTGTCTCAACTTTTGTAAAACTTAATGAGAATTAGCTAAACAATTGTTAAGCAGTGACAAAAAAACTTAATAATTAAGGCTCGAATTTATACTAAACTTTTTGCTCGACTCCAAAACCAGCCAAGAGAACATTTTGTAAAGGTTGTCCAGCAGGAGGCTTTTGGTAGTTGAGAATACGACGAATACGTAAAGTAGGATTAGTTAGAGTGATTGAATCTACAGAAACTACGCGGGTATAGTTAGTAGTCATTAATAACTCTCTAGTGTGGGAATTAAAGCTAAAATGAGAAATGATGGGTCGGGCTTCTTCGTAGGCGCGATCGCGTAAATAATCTCCCTCTAAAATTAAATTCTCTTCACTCTTTGGTACAAACATCAGATTTAGGTTTTGTCTTACCTCTTCGCCTTTTTCCGAGATCGTATAGAAACCCAAATTAAAACCAGGTAGACTTTCTAAATTATCTAACTTATCGTAAGCATTATCAGATAATACCTTTTGCTTTTGCTGACCCGTTAAGGGTATGACTTCAAAAGTAGTTTGCGATCGCTCGATTTCCTTGTAAGCTAAATAATGGTAAGTGCGATCGGATTGCCAATTACCTACACAGTCTTTAAAAAATTGTTCAAATACAGAAGTGTTCATAGTTCTAATTCGCTAATAAAGGTTTGCGATCGAGTTACAGATCGAGATAAAGCTTAAGGATCGATCTGACTTCAGTAAAAAACTGACTTTCTATTTGACCCAAGTATTTAACCAGTCTACGTTTATCAAAAGTGCAAGGCTCAATAGCAATAATAGTACTTTCATTGTTTAAGCCATTTTCCCTAGTAGCGGAAACTCTAACAACTACGGGAGCAATTTTTTTGGCTCGAATAATTCTAGAAGATATCGGTAATAACGTAACTTTGGATCTAACCTGATTAAAATCTGTAGGAGAAACGATTAAAGCGGGTCGAGTTTTGCTAATTTCAGTTCCAATAGAAGGATCGAAATTAACTAACCAGATACTTCCACATCTATAATCGCGCAATTTTGCTCCTCCTCGCTCCACCCTAAACCTAATTCATCTACTGCTTTGGCAGCTTCTAACATTTGTTGTCGCTTTTGTTTGGCAGCCTCTTGCTTTATCAAATAACTGCATAATGCGCTTCGACTTCGCTTGGCTATGTTCTGACTGCTCTTTACTAAATTGTCCAATTCTTCTAGTAGTTCATCATCTATGTAAATCGATATTTTTGCCATATCAAAACGACTATAAGTTATAGACAAATGGTAGCATAAAAAGTAGGATATCACACCGACATAAATACTCGAACAATAGTCATTGTCTGGCTTTTAATCTTTGAGAAATTCAATTTTAAAAATGCCGTCGCTGGGTTTGTCGGCAATCATTTTCTCCCAAGCAATATCCTGTAGAAAAACGCTAGCTTGCGCTGTTTCTACTACATCTACTCCCCATTCCCCACTTTTTAAAGATGTCGCAGACATACTGGTTGCAGGAGTAGTTTTTCTACCGCCTAAAATTAAGGTATCGGTAGGTAGCTTAGAATCAGACTGTTGACTTCTTCTCTTACTGGTTAAAATTTCACCGCACATCTGACCGATTTCTTTTGGCTCAAATTCTGCCGTCGGATACAAAATTTCTACTACCCAGTGAGGATTTTGAATATAGCTACATTTAATATTTTTCCCCTGAAGTCCATTAATAAACACCCCCGCAAAATCTTCTCTTACTAATGCAGGAAGTTCATTGTTTCTCAAATTAAAATTGTGGGAAAGTAACATTCTTCCCATAGATTCATCGCTCACGGTATTAAAACTGTTCTATAAAATGCTATTTATAAACATATCAGAACCCCGATCGCATTCCTTATTTAACTATCGTTATTTCCCGATTTAGCGATCTGATCTATTGTAACTAGCAAGGAATTCATATTAGTAGTCATAGTTTAATCGATCGAGAATACTTTCGATTCTAAACAAGATTGTAAGCACCGCCCCGTTCTAAAGCTTTTTGATAAGCTGGACGTGCGTGGACGCGCTCTAAAAAAGCCGTTAGTTGTGGATAGTTCCCGCCTAAATTGGAGTATGCAGCAGCAGCTTCTAAAGGAAAGCTTAATTGAATATCGGCTGCGGTGAATTCGTCACCAACAAACCAGGTATTCTTTTTAAGTTCTGCTTCCAAATAATCTAGGTTTTGAGCGATCTGAGGCTGGATATATGTCTGTTTAACGCGCCCTGTAATAATTTTAGCGATCGCACGTAAGTAAAAAGGTGATTGTTCCTCGATTTGATTGAAGATTAACTCCATGACTAATGGTGGCATTGCCGAACCTTCTGCATAGTGCAGCCAGTAAGTATAGCGTAATTGCTCTGGCGTTTCTGCTTTGGGGGCTAATCGTCCGTTGCCATAGCGTTCTACCAAATATTCCACGATCGCACCAGATTCAGCTAGAGTTAATTCTTCGTCGGTAATAACGGGAGATTTTCCCAGTGGATGAACCTCTTTTAATGACGCAGGTGCTAGCATCGTTTCTGGGTCGCGTTCGTAACGCTTGACTTCGTATTCTAAACCCAGTTCTTCCAGCAGCCAGAGAATGCGCTGAGAGCGAGAATCGTTTAGATGGTGAACAATTATTGTCAAATTATTTCTTGAAACTATTTATGGAAGAAGTTTACACAATTTTATTCAAATTTTAATCGCCGAACTATCTAACTATAGTCAGATATTACTTCTGTTCCATATGCCTAAATATCTAACAGCGCGTCTATTTTTTGCTTACTTAGCGTAGTTCAATCTCTTCTAATAACTCCATACAGACAAAACTGCCTTTTTACCTAAAATCTGTAGCGTTCGTTCTAAAGTTGCTAGTTTTGTACCGTGACGGGGATTGAGAATGCGTCTTACTTCTTTTTCATCTACCTCAAGAGCATTAGCTAGCTGAACTTTATTCATTTCAGATTCCGACAAAGCTAGAGTCACTGCTGCTTTTAAGGCCGTTTGCATCGGTACTGTAACTAAATATTCATTTTCGAGCAGATCTGAAGGTTCTGGTATGTTTAGGCGATCGTCAATTCTGGCTGCGATTGCTTCTTCAATACAGTCAGCAGCTTCTTGTAGCGCAACTTCAATTGAATCGCCTTGAGTAATGGCTTCTGGTAAATCGCGAAAAGTAACTACATATCCACCATCATCAGAATCGGGAGTTAAACTAGCAGGAAACGAAAAACGATTTTTCGCGGAGTTATCGTATTTATATTTCATCTTCTCTAATTCCCAGTTGTTTGAGCATTGCTTTCAAAGTTCCAGTTTTTAGTTCGTCTTTAAGATTACGGACAATCGTGAACTTTTCTCCGTAGTAGAGGGTTACATGACTACCTTTTCCGCGCTTGCGGTCGATCCTAACTTCTAGATCTTTAGCCTTACCTAACTTTTTCACCTTCTTGACGAACTCGTTTCCTTTCATTATCTCATGTTAGGACATTTATGTCCGAAAAGCGATCGCCCCAAAGATTGCTATATTCTTTAGACACTTATCTACCTGTCAATAATGCTCGGCTATATTCAAGTTTTATTTATGGTTACTGTTACTAATGTTTAAATCTATCACTCATGTTATCTACGATATGGACGGGTTGCTGTTGGATACTGAATCGTTACACGAACGAGTAAATAGTGAGATTGTCCGACGCTACGGTAAGACTTTTGATAAGAAGGTAAAAATTGCGATCGCAGGTAGACCAACTTTAGATTCAGCTAAAATTTTGGTCGATTTGCTTCAGCTTCCGATGACAGCCGAAGAGTACTTAATCGAACGGAACAAGCTACTTTATCCTTTGTATCCGACAGCAGAAGCCTTGCCAGGAACAGTAGAATTAACCAAACACCTAGCCAAACACAAAATTCCGCAAGCGATCGCCTCTAGTTCTTCTGTGCATCATTTCGAGATGAAAACCGCCAATCATCAGCAGTGGTTAGAGATGTTTGACAGCACCACATTAGGCGACGATCCTGGGATTAAACAAGGAAAACCCGCACCAGATATATTTTTGTTAGCAGCTAAAAGGTTAAATGCCGACCCCGAACAGTGTTTGGTGTTTGAAGACTCGATCGCAGGAATCAAAGGCGCGATCGCAGCAGGGATGTCTGTAGTAGCGATTCCCGATCCAGTGTTCGATAAGCAATTGTTTCAATCAGCAGATTTAGTACTTAGTTCGATGACAGAATTCGCCCCTCAAGATTGGAACTTACCTAGGTGTTGATTGTTAATTGTTGATTGTTAATTGTTGATTGTTAATTGCGAGGCAAAGCGGTCTTGAGGGTTTCCCTCATAGAGCTATTGCCGAGGGTGTTAATTGTTTACTGATTGTCGCCATCTAATAGTTGTTTTTTAGAAGTCTTTAACTGATGCCAAAGTTCTTTAATGCGATCGTAAGCTTCTTTGGAAGTTATCTTACCGTTGGTTTCTAAATTACAAATATAAGCTACTTTTTGGGCAAATTCCTGTAGATTAGCGTTAAATACCAAATTATTAGGATTATTTGGCGTAACTTCACCATGATAATTTCCTTTGGGATACAAAAAATTATCTTTATCGTTATTAGATTGATGAGACATATATCTTTAATTTTCTAAACCTGCCTATAAATTTAAGATAAGTGGATTAGAATTAAGCTCTGATTAACCGATGGTTAACTCTAGATTATTTAATCCCGTCGAACTAATTATTCTTACTTTTTGCTCGATCGCGATCGCTACTGCTATAAACAATAGCTATGTTAAGATTGTGCCAAATTAGGCTCTTTTTACCAATGCTAGCTGCTACTAATTCACCACAAATTAGCACTATTACTACCAACAATTTACTGGTTGTCTTTGCTGAGTTTTTAGATATAGACGTAAGTGCGGGAGATGCTTCGGCTGATACTTTAAAAACCTATACCAGACAGCTACAGCAGTTTCTGACCTGGTGCGATCGCCGTCAGCTAAATCCAGTCACAGTTACCAAAGAAGACATTAAAAAGTATCGTCACTGGATGATTGGGCAGAAAAAGTATAAGCCCGCCACAATTGCTTTAAAGTTAGCCGTGGTGCGCCGTTTTTATCAAGCTGGGGTAGAAAAGGGTTTGATTTCTCTCAATCCCGCAGCAGGAGTTAAGCCACCAAGGGAAAAATGCGACCTGGCAGAAAAAATTACTTACTTAGAACAAACCGAAGTAGAGAAGTTATTAAGCGTAGTACCCAACGATGGTACGTTGAAGTCTGTTCGCGATCGCGCAATGTTGGCAATTATGGCTTTGCAGGGTACTCGTACTGTCGAACTGCACCGAGCGGATATTTCTAGTTTAGTCAGACAGGGCAAAAATTTGGGTATTAGAGTTGAAGGAAAAAGAAGCATTCGAGTTGTTCCCCTGACTCCCGACATTGCCAATCTTTTGGTCGAATATCTGCACCAGAGAGAAACTAACGGAGAAGTCTTGAAACCAGCTAGACCCTTGTTTGTCGTGACGGGTAATAATGCGCGGGGTAAAAGAATTTCCCGTCGCGGTATTAGAAGCGTTATCGATACCTATCTACAACAGACGGGACTCAAGCACACGACCGGTAGAACTATTTCCGCCCATAGCCTGCGTCACACTGCTGGTACTTTAGCCTTGCGAGCGGGTGCAGATTTACGTCAGGTACAAGACTTGTTGGGACACAGCGACCCGCGCACTACCAGCATTTATACTCATGTAGCCGATCGCTGGGAAAATAATCCCGCCCTCAAGCTTAATATAAATATTCCTTCTATTTGACGCTCTGGCATTGCATAGCTGAGAGATGATTTAAAAAAGTTGGGAAATAGGGAATTTGGGAAGTAGGGAGATAGGGAGACAAGGAGACGGGGAGATAGGGAGATAGGGAGATGGGGAGATAGGGAGATGGGGAGATAGGGAGAAGATATGTTGGCAAAACCGAAGGTTCTCAAGCGTCCCCAAGTCCTTTTGTCTCCAAGTCTCACTTCGTCAGTCAATACCATCCCATAAAAATGCAACGCTGACGTTCCTAATCTGCTGGGGGAAATTATACAGGTAAAGACTGTGGCTTGACCGTTACTTCGATACTTTCGTTCTGACGTTCTACTGACAATTTCATTCGGCGATCGATTCCATTTTCATCGAGTAATTGTTGCAGCGTTTCGGCGGTAGTAACTGAACGGTCGTTAACGGCTTGAATTACGTCACCTACCTGTAGTTTTGCTGCCGAAGCAGGAGAATTAGGCTCGATCGCCATAACTAAAATACCGCGATCGCTCGTTAGATCTTGCCTACGATTGGGAATTTGATTGAACTTCTGCTTGACTTGTGGAGTCAGAGAAACCATTTCAATACCGATGTAGGGATGTTCTACTTTACCGTTAGCAATTAATTGATGGGCAATTTTTTGAGCAGTATTAATTGGAATTGCAAAACCTAATCCCTGTGTCCCGCCGATAATAGCACTGTTGACGGCAATTACTTCACCCTGTGCGTTTAATAATGGTCCTCCAGAATTGCCAGGATTGATTGCTGCATCGGTTTGAATGAAGCCAATTCTTTTATCGGGAATACCAATATCGCGACTGAAACGATGGGTAGCACTAATAACCCCTACGGTTACGGTTTCTTGTAAGCCCAAAGGATTACCAATGGCGATCGCCCATTGTCCTTGTTGTACGCTATCTGAGTCACCCAAAGTAACAGCAGGTAAATTTTTTGAATCTACTCTAATCACCGCAACGTCTGTCACTGGATCTTTGCCCAACACTTCACCATCGAGAACACGACCATCTTGAAAAGTTACGGTAACATTGTCGGCGCGATCGACTACATGAGCGTTCGTTAAAACCAAACCATCGGCATCGATGACAAAGCCCGAACCGACACCGCGCAACATTGGTGCAGCAGAATTACCAGAAGGTCTGCCAAAAAAGGGACGCAAAAATACTCCCTCGACAGCGCGGGAAACATTAATTTGGACTACCGCAGGTTCGACAGTTTTGACAACTGAGGTAACAAAGTTCGCCTGTTCTACAGGAGTAGGAATGGTCGGATTATCGTTAATTATTTCTGGGGTTACGTCTTTAATCGATTCTAGTTCCTCGGCAGCTATCGATGGCTCAATCGTTGAACTCAGTCCTACAGTAATAGTTATAACTAACAAATATAAGATAGCCTTGGAAATCGATCGCTTAAAATTGATAAGGAAGTTTTTAATAGTTGGTCGATTCATAAAAAATGTTTTAATTTAGACAATTAATAGTAGCCTGAAGCGATCGCTCAGAAAGATTTTGCCTTAATTCTCTAGTATGGTGGGACAAACTTGACTCTTTATAAAACTGTTTTTTAGACACTGCCTAACATCGTTTTGGCGAGAATCCTCATGCAAACAACTTATTTAAATGCTAGAAAAAATAAAATTTTCAACCCTCCCTCTATTGACAGAAAAAGTAACTAAAACAAGTATCTGTAGGATCTTTTAAGTATCCAATTTAAATAATATTTCGGTGCGACTAATATTATTTTCACTACCTTTGTCTTTAACAGCGATCGCCTCTAAATGGGGAAACAGTCCTTTAATTGCTGACTTAGCCACTTCATAAAAGGGAGTTTGTGTAGATAAAGATGTTTTAGCGGTTAAATCTACATAGCTAGGGCGATCTTCTTGCAGAAATAAGTATTCAAAAACTCGTTCTAGTTCGGAATTATCTAATAGCGATCGCAACACTTGAAAAATAGCTTGAGAATCGGCTGGATTAGTTAGGGCGGTGTGAGCGATTAAATCTTTCTGTGCGAGCGACAAAAACGCACTTAAAGTTCGATCGCTATTAGTCTCATCCGATCGGACTACTCCCGATTTATTTGACCAAGCTAATGTCTTAGGAACGTCAATATAGGCGATCGCTATACGAGGCTGTGTAATAAGCGCGATCGCTTCTCGATACTTGTCTGAATGTTGCAAATTTAAATTGACTGCTTGAGCCTGATTTATGGCTTCACGAATAATTTGAGGATGATTGGCAAATAAGACAAAATCACCGACTATTGCATAAGAACGTATATTCGATCTTTTGACTTGAGGAGAATAAGTAATAATTGCCCCTTTATACCGATCTACGGAAACTCGATCTTGTTGAGAATAAAAGTTTTCTAAAGACTTTTTAGCTAATTGAAGATTTTTAATTTCTGCTGCTAGCAAATAGCCAGGCTGTACTCCATTATCTAAATTGCGATCGTAGTCTAAAGCTGTAACAGCCAAGGTGAGTTCATTCCCCAACCAGGGTTTGAGTTGCCGATAATCTAATCCTAGCTTATTAAAATTATTTCTCGTCCACTGTTGCCATTCTTGGCGATCGCCAGAGCGTTTTGAAAGAGGTAAACTTACCTGACGTATACCGTAAAGCTTTTCGGGATTAACTAATAGAGAAGTCATTGCTGGGGCTTGTTTGGAAACAAATGCTGTACCAGAGGGTAAAGTATTAACTCCTCTTAATAGACCGATCGAGCTTGAAGTTGCGATCGTACTTATAATAAAAATAGTCAATACTGTAAAAGCTATTGCACTCGTTACTAAAATTCTGATAAAAGAACGATTCATCAAATAAATACTCTAAAAGTAGCCAGAGCCGTAATAGATATTATAGAGATCGACCGTCTGTTAAAGTTGTGTTATTAAATTTTAATGCAGTAAAAATTACAGTAACTAGCGATCGTTCTCAGAGAAAATAAATCTAGATTGCGATTCGATAATAGTGTTTCTAGTTTTAATAACTTATGTATTACTCTTATGTTCCCGAAATCGATGTCGAGCAATTAGCACTGCTTTTAGCATCCGATTCATCGTTGCAGCTAATTGATGTTAGAGAGAGAAATGAAGTAGCGATCGCTGAAATTCCTGATTTTGACGTATATCCCCTAAGCGAGTTCGAGCAATGGTCAGAACCTTTATTAGCTAATCTCAAGCCAGAAGCCGAAACTATTGTAATGTGTCATCATGGAATGCGATCGGCTCAACTGTGTCAATGGTTACTTGCTAGAGGCTTTACTAAAGTTAAAAATGTGACGGGTGGAATAGATGCCTATTCTCGTGTAATCGATTCTAATATTAACCGTTACTAAACTTATTTTGAATAACTAGAAAACAAGCTATACTTTAGCGAATATTTTTAATATTGTCTTAATAATTATTTAGATAGTTATATTTAATGGTAAATCAATCAGATCTGAGCAAAAGACATCAGAATATACTAAAAGCAACTATTAAACACTATATTGCTACCGCAGAGCCAGTAGCTTCTAAAACTTTGGCGCAACAGTACGATTTTAACGTCAGTTCTGCCACTATTCGTAGCGTTATGGGACGTTTAGAAGATGCTGGGCTACTATATCAGCCTCATACATCTGCGGGAAGAGTTCCTTCTGATTCTGGTTATCGTACCTATGTCGATCGCCTGATTGTTCCTGACGAAAAGAAAGATAAAGCGATCCAAACTATGCTACAGCAAGAATTACAGGTAGCTAAAGCTAGTTTTGAAGCACTATTACAAAGAGCAGCAAAGATTTTAGCAACTCTTAGTGGCTATATTGCTTTAATTACTTTTCCTCAAAATATTAATAGCACTTTGCGACATTTGCAGTTGGTAAAAGTCTCCAGCGATCGCGTTATGCTGATTGTAGTCACCGATTGCTATCAAACTCAATCCCTTGCGATCGAGTCGCCTTTAGAAGATGAAGTTGACGAATTAACTATCGATCGCGAATTAGAACTTCTCTCTAATTTTCTCAACCGCGAACTAACAGGGCGTTCTTTAACTGAAATTGCAGCCTTAGATTGGACAGAAATAGACCGTGAATTTGCTCAGTATACAGATTTTCTAGATTTGCTGTTGAACCAGCTAAAACTCTCCTTACAAGTTAGTAATTCTAGTCCGATAATCATTCAGGGGATAGCAGAATTACTACGCCAGCCAGAATTTTCTCAACTAGAACAGGTACAAACTCTTTTATCATTGTTAGAAGAACAAGAAAGATTGTCTCCAGTTATTTTTACCCTACCCGAATCAGCCGACTTTCTTAAACGAGTCAGCGTTAAAATCGGTACGGAAAATCATTTAGAACCGATGCGTACCTGTACCTTAGTTTCCGCCAACTATTACCAGGACGATCTTCCCGTAGGTAGTGTAGGAATTTTAGGGCCAAAAAGAATGCTCTATGAAAATGCGATCGCTTTAGTGGAAAATACGGCTAACTACCTTTCCAACCCTTTTCAAGTTTTAACTTAGTTTAGCTAAACCGTAAGAAGCCCCACACTCTGTTCCCAAGGATGTAGCAATGGTTTCAGTCAATGTATAATAACTTCAGAGCGTAACAGTAGGGGGCGATGACCCGAAGTTCGGTAGTAAATCAAAAATTCCATCCCATCGCAGCACCTTGACAACTGGACATATAGGGTTGCAGAAAGAAAATAGCCTTAATTTGGAGGCTCGATTTCTGCGTAAAATGTTCATCGGAAAAAGGATGAATTCTGAAAACTGTACCGCTGGACTGGCGGGAATGGAAACTGCCTGGGCAATCAAAGCGTCGGGGATGTGAAACTTGTTTCATGTCTAGATAGCGGGTGAAAAGCCAGAAATGGAAATAACCAGGAAAACCTAGTCGTGAGTCTAGGGGAGCATCGCACTGTATTACCTAGTAATCAGTGTGGGAGGAGGTCACTTTAAAGGGGTTTAAGCTCAACTATCTAGCCAGTTGTTCTTTAAGAAGATCGATTAAGCTAGAACCACCCCAAACAACCGCTATCAAAATAGAAATAGATACGGCTGCACCCAAAGCGCAGATAATTAAACCGATTAGGCTAATCACACCATCGTCTTCTACTAAACCAAAACCCGTGACAAATATACCTATCGCAGGAAGAGTATTTGTTCCAGGGATCGGAATCATCATTGAAATAGACATTAAGGCGATCGCCACACCAATGATTACTCGACCAGGAATACTGGTACAGAGATAGCTCAAACGCGGTTTAGTTAGGGCTTCGATCTTCCGCAGCCAAAAGTTACCCTTTTTGACAATTCCCTGAACGCTCTTTAAAGACATCGAACCATTGACAATTTTGTCTGGTAGCCAAGGGCGATCGCGACCAATAATCAGTTGAATTGCTAAGAAAAACATCGCAATACCGAAAGGAATAGAGTAACCTGGAGCTGGAATCGGCAGAGCAGAGGGTAAAGCCAAAATCACAAATAAAAAGCCAAATATGCGCTCACCTGCCAAAGCCAGAACTTCGGAAAGAGTAACCCGTTCGTTTCTAGATTCTTCAAAAAAATAGCGATTCAATTCTACAGAGAGTTTTGCCATTAGAATTTCAAAAAATAATTAATCGAACCTACAGTCTTGCATAATGATTTAATACAGTACCAAGAAATAAACATCTTGGCTAAAATCCTAAGTCAGTCTTATAGGACTTAAGCTGTGAGATACGAGAATTGATTCTCTGTCTCAGATAGAAATGCAGTCTGCTGTAAATAATAAAAAAGGTGAGCAATGCCCACCTTAGTGTAGAACTATATTTGAGTAAAGGTTTGAATGATACTACTTAAGACAAACCAACTATACCGACAACTTAGTATTTATATTCGTCGGTTTTGAATGGACCTTCAACGGGTACTTGAATATAATTCGCTTGTTCTTTGGTGAGTTGAGTAATCACGCCGTCAAATCCCCCAACCATATAACGAGCTACTTCTTCGTCTAGCTGTTTGGGTAGTACTTCTACTTTGACCGCATCAGCTTTTGCTACTTCTGACAAGTCAGCGAATTTGCGTTCGTATAAGTACATTTGAGCTAATACTTGGTTGGCAAAAGAACCATCCATGATTCTAGAAGGGTGTCCAGTAGCATTACCTAAGTTAACTAAACGTCCTTCAGATAATAGAAGCAAGAAATCTTGAGGATCGTCGCTGCGATATACCTGGTGTACTTGAGGCTTAACCTCTTCCCAACGCCATTCGCGACGCATGAAAGCCGTATCGATTTCGTTGTCGAAGTGACCGATGTTACAAACTACCGCGCCTTTTTTGAGGCAGTTAAGCATATTGGCATCACAGACGTTGAAGTTGCCTGTTGCGGTTACAACCATATCCAAAGAACTTAATAGATCTTTGTCGATGCTGTCGATAGTACCGTCGTTGACACCATTGATGTAAGGAGACACTACTTCATAACCGTCCATACAAGCCTGCATCGCGCAGATCGGATCTACTTCTGCAACTTTAACGATCGTGCCTTCTTGTTGCAAAGAAGCTACAGAACCCTTACCGACATCACCATAACCGATAACCAATGCTTTTTTACCAGCCATTAAGTGATCGACACCGCGCTTGATCGCATCGTTCAAGCTGTGGCGACAACCATACTTGTTGTCATTTTTAGCTTTTGTTACCGAATCATTAACGTTGATCGCGGGTACTTTAAGCTCACCTTTTTTGAGCATTTCCCAAAGGCGATGAACTCCAGTAGTAGTCTCTTCTGTAATACCGTGAATCTTTTCGAGCATCTGAGGATACTTTTCATGGATGTGACCGGTCAAGTCGCCACCGTCATCCAAAATCATGTTGGCATCCCAAAGATCGCCATCGGCGTTGTGGCAAGTTTGCTCGATACACCAAATATACTCTTCTTCTGTTTCGCCTTTCCAAGCATATACAGGTATTCCAGCAGCAGCGATCGCAGCAGCAGCGTGGTCTTGAGTCGAGAAGATGTTACAAGAAGACCAACGAACCTCAGCACCTAATTCAATTAGGGTTTCGATCAAAACCGCTGTTTGAATTGTCATGTGGATACAGCCGATGATTTTTGCTCCTTGTAAGGGCTTGCTTTCGCTGTATTTAGCTCTAATTGTCATTAATGCGGGCATTTCACCTTCGGCGATGGAGATTTCTTTGCGTCCCCAATCTGCTAGAGAAATGTCTGCTACTTTATAATCTTGAATATTTTGTTTTTCTTTTGCTGGTGCTTGTGCTGTCATAGATTCTACTATTTGTTAAATTACTATCTGTAAAGTGTTTATTTGCTCTATCACTTTTGTTAAAGCTAAATTGGGTAAAAGAGCGATCGCGCCCGACTACATACTATTAGACGTTTATCGATCGCCGAATTATCGTCCTATACAGGATAGATAATTTTTTCCCTTCAATGCTACCTAAGTTGCCTGTGAAGTTTAGTATGTTATTAACGTACTTATACCAAATTTTTGGGAAATTATAAAATTAGATAAAGTAAATATTTATCTTCACTGGTAACATCAAACATCTTTAAACTTAGATATTTTTCTTAAGTAATATAACATGATTATCAAATCTGTACTAATTATGATTATGATAGTAGGTTATTTGCCAAAGATAGATTTACTGTTTGACTATGGCGATCGCTATTAAAAATAACTGAATGCCTAGCTATACCACATCACTATAAGTCAATAAAAAGTCTTTAAAACGATCGCTCGAAAGGGGTTTGCTAAAGTAGTATCCCTGGACTTCATGACAACCCTGATTTTGTAGATAATCGAGTTGCTCTTTGGTTTCGACTCCTTCTGCGGTGATGTTTAGTCCCAAGCTTTGCGCCAATGCGACAATTGCTTTAGATATTGCTGCATCATCGGGATTTTCGGCAATATTGTTGACAAAGGAACGATCTATTTTTAAAGTACTAATCGGTAGTTTTTGCAGATAGCTTAAAGATGAATACCCCGTACCAAAATCATCTAGGGCGATGGAAACACCTCTGGCTTTCAATTTACCTAATAGTGCGATCGCCTGTTCGATATTTCTAACTAAAAGACTCTCGGTTACTTCTAACTCTAAATAAGCAGCATCTAAGCCAGTAGTCTCCAAAATGCGATCGATTGTTTCCAAAAGATCTGTTCGATCGAACTGACAAGTAGAAACATTAACCGACATTCGTAGCGGACTTAGCCCTTCTTGTTGCCACTGTTTATTTTGTAAACAAGCATGGTGAAGAATCCATTCTCCAATAGGTACGATTGAATTAGTTTCTTCGGCAATGGGAATAAATTCGGCAGGAGATACCCTACCTAGTTCGGGATTTTGCCAGCGTAACAAAGCTTCCACCGCTATCAAACGTCTGGTGGTAATCTCCATACGAGGTTGATAGTAGATTGACAATTCTTGATGCTGTAGAGCATAACGAAGATTTTCTTTAATCGTCATGATCCGTTTAAGCTGGGAATTGATTGCAGGGGAATAAAATTGATAGGTATTGAGAGTTTGCTGTTTTGCCTGATAAACTGCTGTATCGGCATTTTGCAGTAGTTGAGCAACGCTAGTACCGTCGAAAGGATAAATAGTAATTCCGATTTTGGCAGCACAGTGAATTGTTTTGCCATACAAAGAGAATGGTCGAGATAGACTCTGGAGTACGTTGTTTGATAGAACCACTGGACTATCGGAAGTGTCGGCGATATCAGTGCGTAGAATAGCAAATTCATCACCACCAAAGCGCGCTAAAATATCTCCAGGCTCTAGATAGGTAGTGATTCTTTGGGCGACTTTTCGTAGCAATAAATCTCCAACAATACGTCCTAGAGTACTATTAATATTTTTTAGTCCGTCAATATCTAAGACAATTAAGGCAAATTGTTGATTTTCTGAGTTTAAGATTGCTTGTTGGATATGCGTTTGAAACAGTTCGCGATTTGGCAAACCTGTCAAACTGTCGTAGTCGGTTAAATGCTCGATCAGTTTGTCTAGTTGGTGCAGGGTGCGATTGGTATCGCTCATCAAAGTACCTACTTCATCTTGGAAATTGCTAGGTAACTCAGTTAGCCTTTTGGATTGGAGATATTGGCGCAGTGTTCGAGACGTAAGCATTATCGGATAAAGTAAATGGTGTAAAGCGTATAAAGTTATTGCCGTAGAGATTAAAGTAGCTAACAAAGTAATCAACAACGTAGAAGTAACTTCTCTGGGTGAATAATTAGATGTAGCAGCATTAAATACCAGCACGATTAAGGGTATATGCGTACCAATAAAAGCTACCAGCATAATTTTGCCAGGATAAGTTTTAGGAACTGGTAACTGAGAAATCGAGCTATATAACGTCAGGCGATCGAGGTTCATAGACTAAACAGCAAAGATACTCGTTAAAATAGGATTTTTAGTCGTAATATGTTGTTATTGCGGGAAATAAACCGCTAAAAGCTTTTTGATAAAATATGCTATAAAACACATTACACCATTTTTAACCGCTTAATTGAAGCTAATTTTGTTAGCGAAATTTTATACGTAATTATGTAATTAACGCGATCGCTCGATATCTCGCTACAATGAGAGACTGCACGTAGATAAAAATTAATTTCAGACAAGAGGTATTTTGTGAGTGTCAGAGTAAGGATCGCTCCTTCACCAACGGGTAATTTACATATTGGGACGGCACGTACAGCGGTATTTAACTGGCTGTTTGCCCGCCATCATCAGGGAACGTTTGTTCTGAGGATTGAAGATACAGACAGGTTGCGATCGCGTCGGGAATACACGGAGAATATTAAATCAGGACTGGAATGGTTGGGCTTAAATTGGGACGAAGGGCCATTTTTTCAAACTCAACGTTTAGACAAGTATCAGCAAGCCGTACAAACTCTAATAGATAAAGGTTTGGCTTATTCCTGTTACTGCACTCCCGAAGAATTAGACCAAATGCGGGAAACTCAAAAAGCAAAAGGTCAAGCCCCAGGTTATGATAATCGTCATCGTAATCTAACGGAAGAAGAAAAACAGGCTATGATAGCCGAAGGACGCAAGCCCGTAATTCGCTTTAAAATAGATCGCGATCGCACTATTGAGTGGCAAGATTCGATTCGGGATACGGTTAGTTGGCAAGGTGCGGATTTGGGTGGCGACATGGTAATTGCCCGCGCACCAGACGACGATGAACCTTACGGACAGGCATTATATAACTTAGCGGTGGTAGTCGATGATATCGATATGCAAATTTCCCACGTTATTCGGGGAGAAGATCATATTGCCAACACCGCTAAACAGATTTTGCTTTACGAGGCTTTAGGTGCAGAAGTGCCTGTGTTTGCTCATAGTCCACTAATTCTCAATCAAGATGGACGTAAGTTATCGAAGCGAGATGGCGTTACCTCGATTGATGATTTTCGCAAGATGGGCTTTTTACCCGAAGCTTTGGTCAACTACATGACCCTGTTAGGCTGGACTTTTCCCGACTCTACCAAAGAGATTTTCACTCTAGAAGAAGCAGCTAAAGAATTCGATCTCGATCGAGTTAATAAGGCTGGTGCAAAGTTTGACTGGGACAAATTAGACTGGATTAATAGTCAGTATCTCCACGAAATGCCCGTAGATTTACTAACCGATCTACTTATTCCTTATTGGCAAGAAGCTGGCTATGACGTAGACAGCAAAGATCGCTCTTGGTTAGAAAGCTTGACGGAATTGACCGCACCTACCCTAACTCGTTTGAATGACGTAATTAAAGAAACTAGCGTCTTTTTCGTCGATTCTGTTGACTACAGTGATGAAGCCATGGAGTTGCTACAGCAAGAAGGAGTGGCTGCGGTGATTAAAGAAATAGCCGAAGGAATAAACGATAGTGGTGTATCGGAAGAAGATACTAAAGCTTTAATCAAACAGGTAACAAAAAGCCAAAAAGTAAAAAAAGGCTTGGTAATGCGATCGCTAAGAGCAAGTCTAACGGGTGAATTACACGGCCCCGATCTGACTCAAACCTGGTTGTTGCTCGATCGAATAGGTTCGGATCGAACTCGTCTACAGCAGGCTATAGACAAAATTACTTAAATAGTCGTGTGTAAGGGAATAAATAAAAAGCGACCTCTCATTTTAGGGGTCGTTTTCTCTATGGCGATCGATCTAGTCGTACAAAGTGGGGCGATTTCCGAACCGCCCCTACGAAATGTGTCTATAGCTGGACAGATTAACAATATCAGTTATATTCAGTGTTGATGTACATCTTCTATTAATTTTGTCTCGAACAGATTAGATTTTCTTTTGGAACAAACTAACTAATAAATATGTCTAGTAATTATATATTTATTTAGTTTACTAACAGGCGATATAAGTGTCAAAAATAGCTTTTAATTTAAGATCTTTATCTCAAAATAAACAATTAATAATATCTAAAATTAACTGGTTATTATTAGGAACAACTATTATTTTTAATAGCTTTGCATCTAGTACTCAGGCTCAAACTAATAATATTTTTGTCAATTCGAGCCTAGCTAATAATCCTTTAGTTGTTAAGGGGAATAGTGGTGGGTCTGTAATAGCAAAAGAAATTAGCCAAACAGAAAATACTGCAACAGGCTATTGTGATGGTTATGTTCGTTCTCAGCCCAACCACGTTATAAAATTAGAATCTTTTTTTGATTCTTTACGCTTAGAAGTTGAAAGTTCAGCGGATACAACTATATTAGTTAAAGGTCCTGGCGGTGTTTGGTGTAATGATGATGCTGGTAGTGCTAATCCGATAATTGAAGGGCAATGGCAACCAGGAATCTATCAAGTTTGGATTGGTTCTTATCAGGCTAATTCTAATAATAAATATCGAATCAGGATTACAGGTAAGTGAATCATTGAACATTGCGAGACAAAACCGTTGCGGGGGTTCCCCCCGTTGAGGTTATTGTCGAGGGCGAACATTGAACATTTAGTTTAGAAGCTTTAAAACGTATCAGAAAAACTAAAAACGGTTTCTCCTGTTAATTTAGTAGTGGGAGAAAATTGTGTTTCTTCTAATTGAATAATGCGACTTTCTGATTCGTCTGTACGACCTCCTACTGTAGCTAGTTCGCTCTCAAACATATTTCCTTCAGCAATAATAGTAGTAATCGATCCATCTTCTTCAGTGAAAATCCGCATATTACCATAAAATATAGAGATTAAACTCGGTCGTTTTTGAGAATTAATCGATCGCTCTATATATTCAAAACAAGAGTTTAAACCCGCAGCAAACTCATCACGAGTAATCGGACGATTGCCTTGAAAAGTGCCGTCAGGAAGTCCAGATATACAGCCATAACGCTCTGTCAGGCTTTTTAATGCGTCATAAGACCAATCGCTTGGAGATAGATCCCTTAACTGATTTACATTGATTACTTGCTCGATGTTATTTTCTTCACCATCTTTAACGTACTGTTCTATTTGCTTGACAATCTCATCAGGTTCGGCTTGCGCTTGGGCATAATTGCTACCAGTGTCCGTAATTAAAACAGCAAAGAAAAAGGGGATAATTTTTGCTAAAGATTTCAACATAATATTCCTATATAGCAATTGGGGATAACTTCGTAAAAAACTCTCTTCTTTCTGACCTCTGTGTCCTCTGTGCCTCCGTGGTTCATTAAAAAAATACTTTCATGAATGACCTGGGATTGCTATATCATTCATAATTTATCATTTATCGTTTATCATTGCTTCGATGTCTAATGTTGCCAATCGCGGATATCGTCACCCATAACTGTTGACTGTTGACTGTTGACTGTTGACTGTTTAATGAATGGTCAAGATTCCCCATTGCCGTTAATCTAGATAAGGTATTACAGTCAGGACAAAAGTTGTGACTTTTAAAATTGGTTTACTAGGATACGGTACGGTAGGTACGGGAACAGCAGAAATTATTTTAGATCCTTCGGGACGTAATAGTCTGCTGCAAGAAATAGAAATAGCTAAGGTAGGAGTGCGATCGCTCGATAAACCGCGATCGCCAGAACTACCATCGGGAGTATTAACGACAGATCTAGAAGCAATCGTTAGCGATCCTGAAATTGATATTGTGGTGGAGTTGCTTGGGGGATTAGAACCTTCGCGATCGCTAATTCTCAAGGCGATAAAACACGGTAAGCATATCGTTACAGCAAATAAAGCGGTAATTGCGCGTCATGGTGAAGAGATTTTTACCGCAGCTAACGAGGCTGGGGTATATGTTCTATTTGAAGCAGCAGTCGGTGGCGGAATTCCCGTAATTAAACCTCTCAAGCAGTCTTTGGGTGTCAATCGGATTCAAACCGTAATCGGCATCATCAACGGTACGACAAACTATATTCTGACTCAGATGACCCAGGAATCGGCGGACTTTTCCGAAGTCTTGTCACAGGCGCAAAAGCTTGGCTATGCAGAAGCCGATCCTACTGCTGACGTAGATGGTTATGATGCTGCGGACAAAATTGCTATCTTAGCTGCGATCGCTTTTAATGGCAGAATTAAGCGGGAAGAGATTCCCTGTGAAGGTATTCGTCAAATTAACGCTACTGATATTAGCTACGCTGACGATTTAGGTTTTGTTATTAAATTACTGGCGATCGCTAAAGCTAGTTCTAGCGATGATTCGCTTCAGGTAAGAGTCCATCCAACTTTAGTGCCGAAAGACCATCCTTTAGCCAACATCAACGGTGTTTACAACGCAATTTTAGTAGAAGGCGAACCGCTAGGACAGGTCATGTTTTTTGGTCCAGGTGCGGGTAAAGGCGCAACCGCTAGCGCAGTCGTGTCGGATATTGCTAATATTGTCGGGATTTTACAAGTCAGTCAGACGACTAAACTCGATCCGATGTTAAGTTGTCCTCACGAACATTTTAAACAGCTTACCCCAATTACAGAAATCGACAGCCGTTTTTATGCCCGTTTTCTCTGTCGGGATGTTCCTGGCGTAATCGGTCATTTAGGCACTAGCTTTGGCAACCACAACGTCAGTTTAGAATCTGTCGTACAAATTGGTTTTCGTAACGATCTAGCTGAAATTGTAGTAGTTACCCACGATGTTAAAGAGGGCAACTTCCGTAAGGCATTGGAAGAAATTGAAAGCTTGGATTCGATTGATAGTATTCCCAGTATTTTAAGAGTAATTTAAATAAGTAGGGAGTAGGGTCGTTTCATGCGACGCAATAGCCACGTCCTTTAGGGAAACGACCGTACATAGGTAGGGGCGAATGGCCATTCGCCCTTACTCATCACCAATAGCCTCTCGATCTTTTCTTTCCTTTAGTTGTCGAACGATGTCCGCGTGGACTTCTTTGGTGATGGGATAGAAATAGGTCAGAACTAAACCGATCACCAAAAATACTGTAGGTAAAGGCGCGATCGCAATTCTAATAGCGAGTAAGGCACTGTCGGGCTGTACGGGAATTGCTTCCCCTGGAATTCGTTGAACGAAGCCCGACCATTCTAAAGCCTGACCAACTAGAAATAAGGCTAAAGCTAGTCCGAGTTTTTGCAGCAGTACCATAAAGCTATAAAAGATTCCTTCTCTTCTCTGACCAGTATTTAACTCGTCAAGTTCGATTACATCGGGAATCATCGACCAGGGAATTAGATAGGCTACCGAAACGCCAAAGCCCGCCATAATTGCCCCTATGTATACTAAATTGATTTGTCCTGGCTGAATTACAAACAGTGCTGCTTGAGCGATAATCCAGACTATCATGCCTAAATAGTAAACCGTTTTTTTTCCTACCCTATTGCTGACAGACTTCCAGAAAAACAACATCACTAAAGCCGTTCCCTGAACTGCGATCGCTACTAGAGGAAAAGCAGCCTCATCCATACCGATCCAGCTAACTACGTAGTAAATCAAAATCGAGGCGGTTAGCTGTACTCCCAACCAGGAACATAGATAGATGCCGATGACGTATAGGAAAGCTTTATTGTTAAAGGCGATTTTTAACTGTTGTTGAATTGGTATCTCAGGAACACTACTAGCAATATTTCTCGCTTCTATTGCTTCACGGCTATTTAAATGAGATTCGGTTTTGGCAAATATCAAAGTCAAACCAAAGCCGATAAACTGTAGCCCGAATAAAATCGCCGTAATTCCCACAACGCTAATTCTTGTAAATAGCTGGCTGATGCCGAAGACTATCCCTACTGCCCCTAACGCAGTTAAAATAAAGCCCAGGATCTTTTTACCCGATGACTGCAATAGTGGCGATGCACCTCGTTCTTGGATGCGAAATACGCACCAAAATAATGCCACTACTGACAGTAGACTAGAAACTATTCCCAAAACCAAGTATTGCTGTTTGGGATCGCCAGGATAAACCTGAAAAATAACTGTCGCTAAAATTAAAGATAGGATACTGCCACCAATAGAAAAGGCAAAGCGAAAACTATTTAAATTAGTGCGTTCGTTATAGTCTTGAGTTAATTCGGGAGTTAGTGCCGTATAGGGCAAATTGACTGCGGTATAGGCTAAATTAAATAGGATAGATATGACGATGTAGTAAGCAAATAGATACCAGTTATTTAAATCTGGGTCATCGCTAAAGTTGGGTACGATCCACTGTAAAAAAAAGAAAATCCCAAAGGGAACTGCCCCAAACAGCATCCAGGGTATACGTCTTCCCCAACTAGTGCGGGTGCGATCGCTTAAAATTCCAGCAATGGGATCGTTAATCGCGTCGCCAATTTTGCCAATTGCCAAAATACTACCCGCCATTCCCGCAGGTAAACCCGCTACATTAGTAAAAAAATACAGCAGAAAAAATACTAAAATATTAGCCGTAATTGCTGGACCCATATCTCCCGAACCGTATGCCAGCTTGGTAGTAAAGTTGAGCTTTTCACGATCTATTGGCTTCTCGGTAATATCCAATTTTCTTGACTTCCTATTTCTATGACAGATTTATATGTAACTTGGTCAGAATATCATCATAAAATCGAAAATCTAGCTGTCAAGATCCACAAGTCTAATTGGCATTTCGATCATATTGTTTGTTTGGCTAAGGGAGGCTTAAGAGTTGGGGATATTCTCTGTCGGCTGTACGATAAACCCCTAGCTATTATGTCTACCGCTTCTTATCGAGGCGAAAATAATCGCGAACGGGGTGAGATTGAGTTTTCTCAGTATCTTTCCACGATTAAACCTTTAGGCGATCGCATTCTGTTGGTAGACGATCTGGTTGATTCTGGAGTCAGTCTAGCAGAATCCCTCAACTGGCTTAAAAATAAATATTCTCACATCAGTGATATTCGCACCGCTGTCATTTGGTACAAAAGTACCTCAATCGCTATTCCTGACTACTATATCGACTATTTACCCGATAATCCCTGGATACATCAGCCGTTTGAAATCTACGAACAAAGTAGTATTAACCAGCTTGCTTCTAAATTTGATGAAGATTAAATGAAGCAAATAGGCATAAATAAGCAGACGATCTTCAAAGCTTTGAATATGAATAGTTAAATTAATAGTAATGAACTGGTATATTTACTGAAGACATCAGCTACCTAGTTATATTAACCTATATCTTGAGTCGAAAAGTCAACGTTACACCGCCGTGCAGCCTGGAGGCTGCCGACTTCGCTTTGCGAAGGCGAAACGCTCCAGCGTTTGACGGTGTCTGCGTTGACCGCATTCCGCGGTAAAAAAATAGGAGTGTCGTCAGCCAAACAACACCCCTAACGCCAAACCCTATATAGAATCGTTAAACAATACTTAAATCGAGTAGTAAAATTCTAAACACTATTTTAATTGTATATTTACCGAGTAGCTATAGTTTTTTGTACATCGCAGTTGAATAACTAAAATCTTTTGTCAGCTAATGATTCGAGCTAATATTAATTTTTTTAAAGAATTAAGCTTAGCAGTATTGCAGTATTACTCATTATGTGGTATTGTTGATTACGACAAGGCTTTTAGCGATTAAGTTTTAGCAATTGCTGCAATTAACTTGTTTTGAGGGATTTAGACAAAAAAATAGAGGCAAAGTCAGCCAAACTATGCCCCTATGGTTATATTCAATATAAGTATTAAGCAATATATCGGTTAAGTCGTAAAAATAAAACTAACTGTCTCCAATGGTGAATTGAGTTTGCCGTTTCATCTCATTATAAATATATTATATCCTTTAAAAAAATTAATATCGATTTATAAGAATAGAGTTTAATATTACTTAATAAAAAATTATCTAAAATAAAGGGGCTTCGCCCCAGCTATAAGCTATAAGCCATAAGCTATAAGCCAATCAGACAAGGTTTTAGACCCTGCCTGATTGTAGACCTCCAAACTCCGTTTGGAGGGGGTCTTAAACCCAAAAGCTATAAGTTTAAAGCTACTACGTAGGATGTCACTTGAAAGCTTAGAGCCTAGAGCTTTTGGGTTTAAAGCTTTTTGATAAAATAGACTTATTTGTCTGGGAAAAGAATTAAGATCGCTCCAGTATTTGGCTCGAAGATCGCGCTTGGTTGACCATTGAAGTTAACAAATGCTAAATGCTATGACACACGGTGGTAAGGTTTATTTAGTTGGGGCGGGAGTCGGTAACGAGGCATATTTAACTGTTAGAGGGAAACAGCTACTTTCTTTTGCTGAAGTTTTGATTTATGACGCGCTGGTAGAACCGACGTTAGTTGAGTTAACGAGTGAAGACTGTCTGAAAATATGCGTAGGTAAACGCGGAGGAAAAGTTAGTACTCCTCAAGCAGAAATAAATCGACTATTAGTAGCCTATTGTCTTCAGGGCAGACAGATAGTTAGATTAAAGAGTGGCGATCCTTTTATTTTTGGACGTGCTAACGAAGAAATTGCAGCACTCTCAGCAGCAAACTGTAGTTACGAATTGATTCCTGGCATTTCATCAGCTTTAGCTGCACCCTTGTTGAGTGGAATTCCCTTAACCGATAAAAATTTGAGCCGTTGTTTTGTCGTAGCTAGCGGACATCAGCCAGAACAATTAGACTGGTCGGCTTTGTCTAAAATTGACACTATAGTAATTTTAATGGGAGGACGCTCGATTGAAGAAATCGTTCGGAACTTGATTAGTAATGGGCGATCGCCTGATGAATCTATAGCGATTATTCGTCACTGTGGAAGACCACAACAAAAAGTTTTTTGGGGTACGTTAAGGAATATAGTAGAAATAACCGCAAAAATATCTCTTTCTCCCGCAGTTATGGTAATTGGTAAGGTGGTGGAATTGAGCGATCGCCATAAACCTCTAATAGATAAAACTGTTTTAGTTACACGCGCAGCCGAACAATCGAGTAAATTTACCGCCCTTTTACAGCAGCAAGGCGCGACGGTAATTGAAATGCCTGCTTTAGTCATTACGCCTCCTTCTAGCTGGGAAGAGTTAGATAGAGCGATCGCTAATCTGGATAAGTTTCAGTGGTTGATTCTCACTTCTGCCAACGGCGTTAATTATTTCTTCGATCGCCTAAATATTTTAGGTTATGATGCTCGTGCTTTAGGAAAAATTAAAATTGCCGTAGTCGGACGCAAAACCGCTTCAGTACTAGGAGAAAGACAGCTAAATCCTGATTTTATTCCGCCGAATTATGTCGCCGACTCTTTAATCGCTAATTTCCCTGAAGATATAACAGGACAAAAAATCTTATTTCCTCGCGTCGAAACAGGTGGGAGAGATACCTTAGTTAAAGAATTGAGCGATCGCGGTGCAGAAGTAGTAGAAGTGCCAGCATACCAGTCAAAATGTCCCGATAGAATAGATCTTCAAGCCTGGCAGGCTTTAAAACAAAAGCAGATCGACGTTGTTACCTTTGCAAGTTCTAAGACAGTCACAAACTTCTATCAATTGTTGCAGCAGCCAGCAGAATCAAATGAGGCGATCGAGTCTTTGTTAGCTGATGTAGCGATCGCTTCTATTGGGCCTCAAACTTCTAAGACTTGTCGGGAGTTACTAGGTAGAATCGATTTAGAAGCAAAGGAATATACTTTAGAAGGCTTGACCAGAGCAATTACAAATTGTTAGTTTTTCTAATAAAAGGTATTGTACATTTAAATATTTAGATATATTTAGCTTCCTATGCAATCGGCTAAACTAGTACTAAGGTTATTATTTAGTTTTGTGCCTACACTAGATATAGAGAAATAAATACTTGCTTACTATGGCACACTTGTAAAGGAAAGAGATATTTAATGTCTAATTTAGAACATCGAAGGACACCAATAAGCAGAGTTAGTCCACATTCTCCACAATCGGACTTTGCCATCGAACACCCCTTCAAAGACAGCGCATTAGGTTTAGTATCTACCACCAGTTTTCCTGCAATTGTCGGTACGGCAGATATGATGCTCAAGTCAGCAGAAGTCACTATGGTGGGTTACGAAAAAATTGGTGGCGGATACTGTACGGCGGTGGTTAGGGGCAATATTGCCGACGTGAGATTAGCCGTAGAAGAAGGAGCTAAAACCGCCGAAAAATTCGGTCAGTTAGTATCAAAGCTAGTAATTGCCCGTCCGATGCCCAATTTAGAAGCAATTTTTCCCATTGGTAGCCAATTAATCGAGCTGACTCAAAAACGCAGAGGCTATAGTCGTTTGAGTAATCGTTCTATTGGCTTACTAGAAACTAGAGGTTTTCCCGCTATGGTTGGTGGTGCAGATGCCATGTTAAAATCTGCTGACGTACAGCTAGCTTCTTACGAAAAGATTGGTGATGGTTTGTGTACGGCAATTATTCGGGGTTCGATAGCCAACGTAGCGATCGCAATTGATGCGGGGATGCAGGAAGCAGAGCGCATTGGTGAGCTACACGCGGTCATGATTATCCCCAGATTACTCGAAGATTTGGAACATACTCTTCCTGTGGCTAGCTATTGGAAAGACGAACAAGAACCCCTACCTGTCTTGTTACCCAAACAGGTTAAGCAGAAAGAGAAAGAACTTATCGAATTGCCTCAAGCGGAAACTCAACCAATGAAACTACCCCTAAAAAGAACTATGGAGATAGAAGAACTATAGGCGATCTTCCCCGCAATAAAACGGTGATTCACGATCGAGCGCGGGAGCAAGGGAGACGAGGAGCGCGGGAGATAAGTTATCGGTAAAACCGAAGGTTCTCAAGCGTCTCCAAGTCCCCAAGTCCCCAAGTCCCCAAGTCCCCCCATCGCCGTAAACAACAAAGTTTTAAACCCGTTTATTTATGGCGATCGCTTATCTAAATGACCAGCTTTTTGGGCAATCGCCTCGCCTAAAATTACGTTTACCTGTTCTCCGATTAGCATTACTAACGAGCTTAAATAAAGCCACAGCATCAAGATGACCACTGTAGCCACAGCACCGTAGATCTTGTTATAAATTCCAATATGTAAAACGTATAGGCGAAACAACAAGGAAACGATCGCCCAGGAAATAGCTGCTAAAACTGCTCCAGGAAATACAGGAGTATTTTTAATGCGTACACTCGCACCATGTCGATAGATTAAGCTGAAGGCAACAGTCACTAAACCTAGCGCGATGGGAAATCCTAAAATACGCCAGACATAAACAAGTAAGTTACCGACAGCAATTTCTAGACTGGAATTAATAATAGTGTTTTCTACGACAGAATAATAAGCATAGACTAACTTAACCAGCAAAATGCCGACGATAACGGTCATGGCAATGGCGATCGATTTAAAATCGCGTTCGCGTTTGGTTAGTTTAGTCTGAAATTGAGCGATTGTAACAGCAGTAATAACTGCAATAGCGATCGTAACAATGATGCTAAAGATTTTCCAGACACTTAATAGTAATAAATTCCAGCTTTGCTGTAAGGCTATTTCTAATAGAAAATCTCCCAGCCACAGTAAAAAGCAGGCAAGAATTAAAAAACAAATGGTTAATAGGGTCAAATATATAGCAACGGCTTTAGTTTGTAGATAAGAGCGTTTATCTTGTGGGGCAACCTGATGAATTCGATCTAAAGCATTAATTGCTGCACTCAAAACCCCTGAAATAATCCAAACGGCGACTATATAACTAAAGGAAAACCAGTTGCTTTGTGCCGATCTAATATCCTCAATAAACTTTATAAGCAGCGTCCAGACCTGTATCGGGACGATATCGGCAAAATGAATTGCCAGGTCGATTAAGGTTCGCTCTACCGATCTTTCAAACAGACTAACCGCGCTTAAGATCGCGATAATAGCGGGAAATAAACCCAGTACCGCGTGAAAAGCCATCTCCGCAGCCAAACCAGTTAACCGCTTTTGAATCACACAGGCAATAGTTTTTCTTACCGTTCCCCAATTAAGACAATGTATAAAAGCAATCCAAGAGAACATTTAAGACCTTTATTCCCACCGCCAAGCAGCTTTTTAACTATTATCGCTTTTATAACTTTAAATTGGATCTATGGGTAGCTATAGTCGTACAAAGTTAAATTGGGAAATATTAAAGTTGTTTGCTCGTAAGTAATAAGTAATAAGTAATAAGTAATAAGTAACGAGTAACGGTTGTTCTTACGTGAGAATTCTTCAAATTTTTCAAATAGGCGATCGCTTATAAGTCAAGATCATCTGGAGTTGGTATGGGGTCGTAACCTCCTGGATGAAAAGGATGACAGCGTAAAATCCGCTTAACGGCTAACCAACCACCTTTAAAAGTTCCGTATGTCGAAATCGCATCATGAGCATACTGAGAACAGGTAGGTTGAAAGCGACAGCTTGGAGGAAATAAGGGAGAAATAAAACTTCGATAAGCTTTAATGAGCGGGAGTAGTATTTTCATTATTTATTTCGACAAAACTAGCAATTAAGGAATGATTTATAAAAAACTCTCTCTTATCTTGACTCCGTGTTCTGGGTGCCTCCGTGGTTTATCAAAAAAATATTCTCACAAATGATTTACGATTACTATAGCAATTAAGGGATTTAGTTCTTCACTGCGATCGAATTATCCCGTAACGAATGCACTGCCATAATTGGAATTGGTGTTAATAAACATCGATCTAAGGGAACTATAAAAAATGATACTTTGTAAATAACTATTGTTTATGGATTCTGCCGATATATCACCAATCTCTACATCAGAAAATTTTATGTCAGTAGTTCAAACTTGGAATTTGGGCAAGACATATCGAACTGGCTTTTGGATGAATCAAAAAGTAAAATCATTGAGCAATTGTTCTCTAAGCATAAATCGAGGGGAAACATTTGGTTTGCTCGGACCAAATGGAGCAGGAAAAACTACTTTACTAAAAACTTTGTTAGGTATTACTCGTCCTACCACTGGAAGAGCCGTTATTTTAGGTAAGCCAATAGGCGATCGCGCCGTCAAGCAGAAAATCGGTTATTTACCAGAGAACGCCTATCTTTATGATTTTCTGACCGCTTGGGAATTTTTAGAATTTATTGCAGGACTTTTCCGAATTCCTCGCTCTATGCAGCGTCAGCGAATCACTCAATTATTAGATTTAGTAGGACTAGCTTCCTCCACCGCCCGTAAAAAAAAGCTCAGGCAATATTCTAAAGGAATGTTACAGCGGGTAGGTATGGCACAGGCTTTGATTAACGATCCCGAAATTGTTTTTTTGGATGAACCGATGTCGGGATTAGATCCTATGGGGCGTTATCGAATGCGAGAGATCGTCTTGTCTTTAAAACAGCAGGGCAAAACAATATTTTTTAATTCTCATGTTTTATCTGACATCGAACAAATTTGCGATCGCATTGCCTTTTTAGCTTTGGGAGAATTAATCTGTCAGGGTTCTCTCGATGAACTATTAGGTACTGGTAATGCTTATCAAGCTGTTGTTGTAGGAGGTAGTAGCGCGTCTTTGACACCGTGGATGTCTAATCTGACTCAAGAAAAAGATCGCTGGCACGGTCAGCTAAAGGTCGAGCCAAATCAATTCGTGACTCATCTCGATGGTGTCGATGCTCGGTTAGTCAGTCTTCAGCAGGCAAGACCTTCTTTAGAAGAATTTTTTATGCAGCAGCTAAAACAGAGGGGTATAGAGGTCAGTCGTTAATTAAAACTTCTCAAGTCTTAAATTAGACAATTAAACGTCCAAACTATTAAGTTAGTTTGGGCGTTTGCAGCCGTATTTATTACTCACAATTGCTAAATATGCTGTAATGTCGGTGTACTAGAACTATTATCTGTGGTTTTAGACGCTGGTGGTCGTGTTTGGTACTTAATTAAATCTGCTAAATCTTGTAGTTGAGCGATCGCTTCTGCTCCTTCTAGCTTCATCAATTCTCGATCGTCTCTCATTTCAGTCCAGGTTATACCATAATCTGAGACTAAAAAGCGAATTAAATGCTCGTCACCCAAACTAACCATAAATGAGGCACTATTCATTTCACCGCCACAGGTATAGCATGATGCTAAATATCCTTTATTTTCAAATGCGATCGCCAAAGCTTGAAGAGTCATTACCAAGTCTTGTACGAATTGACGATGCTGTTGTGCGAGTCTATTAAACACTTTGTTCCTCCGAACACCTTAAATTTTATTATAATCTTGTCGATATTTTTTTCAGTTTTTCTTAACGTTCATCTTATAGTTATCCCTACCTTAATTTGAAACCTTATTAGTTTAACTAAGTTTTAATCCTAATTTATGTCTCATTTGATTCAATTAGCTGTGGACTTAAAACAATATCGCACAGAGCGATCGCCGTTTCGTCTGCTAATACTGCTGATAAACTGAGTTTAGTCGTACCAGATATTGCGACAACCGAAAGAGAAAATTCAAATCCGCTGTGACTTGCCGTAGGAATATCGGGATATTGTTGTGCTACTAGAGGGCGACGCAGTTTTACGGGCGTTTCTAGTAAAGTCGTATCCTTATAAGCAACTCTTAAAGTTTGAGCTTGCGCCTGTTTACCCAGTACCCAACCTTTGACTAAAATAGCTCCCGTGGTAATAGTAAATTCAACCTCTGGCGACATAATGCCAAATCCCCAAAGAGTATCAAAATTTTCTTTAGGAAGGGTTTTGCTTATATCTGTAACTCGAATAGGAGTTTTTAGCTGCTGCTCCCAATTTTGAAATTTAGCTAGTGTTTGCCGCGTCTTTGTTAGCCGTTCCTGTATTAAATTCAACTGCTTTTGTCCTTCAAACAATTCTTTTTTATAGCGTTGAACCTCTGTTTCGGCTATCTGCAATTGAGCATGAGTTTCCCCTAATTCAATCCGAAAACCCTGAGAGATTTGGAGTTGAGCCTCTAACTGAGCTACCCGCTTTTGAGCTTGCTTTAGGCGGTCGTTAAGTTTTTGGTTTTCTGAATTTAATTGTCGATCTTGTCGCTGTGCCTCTGGCTCTGGCTTTTGTGGAACTTCTACTGGTTGTCGATCTTCTTCTAAGTCTGTATTTTTGAACCAGTTGGCGAATTTTGACTTCAAGTTATTACTCCCCTGACAATGATAGTTAGGTATGTGAAGCAGTAATATCTCTTACGGTAAGACTGGCGTTCACACCGTTAAATTCTAACCTATGATTTAAACTATTTTTATAGACGTACAGAGCATCTATACTATTAGGGCGAGTTCAAGTTTTTACCGAGATCTACTCTCAATTTTTCATTAACGATATTCTCTTGGCAGCCATATTAAACAATAGATTCAAATCAACTTAATACAGTTAGGTCATCAATGAGCGATCGCTATATTCAGCCAGTGCTGCGTTTAGAAAAAGTCAGTCTTCAGGCGACTGTAGGTTCGGATTTTCTCTTACAAAATATCTCTTTTGAGATCGAACCAGGAGAAAAGGTTGGTATTATAGGTGCATCGGGAGCAGGAAAAACTTCCTTACTAAGACTGCTCAATGGTTTGGTTTCGACCACTGAGGGGATAATTTACGTTCGAGATATTCCCCAACAGCAGTTACAGCCTACCGATTTGCGCCGTTCGGTCGTTCTAGCACCTCAAGAACCCAAACTGTTGGGAATGAATGTAATTGATAGTTTGAGCTATCCTCTGCGACTACAGCAGCGATCGCAAATTGAAATTGACTCCAAGATCGAAACTTGGACAAAGTTACTCCATATTCCTACACAATGGTTGACTAAAACCGAACTACAGTTGTCGCTAGGTCAAAGACAATTAGTAGCGATCGCTCGCGCTTTAATCGTGCAGCCCCAGATAATATTATTAGACGAACCAACCTCAGCGTTAGATCTAGGGTTGGCAAATCACCTACTAAATGTATTAGATGAATTAAATCAGACTCAAAACTTAACTATTATTATTGTCAACCATCAGTTAGAGTTAATTAAAAACTTTTGCGATCGACTGTTGTTTCTCGACCGAGGTAGATTAAAATACGACCTTGAAGCTACTAAAGCTAACTGGCAAAGGTTACGAGAAAAGCTTTCTCAGTTACAGGCAACAGAAGCAGATTGGCTCGATGCCGACAATTTATAGTTTATAAGTTTAAATGCGCTTCACAAAGACTCAGCACAGATTCGACTGAGCTTTCTCTGACTTCGTGTAGATAGAGGTATTGGTTCAGACATACTACTAGATTCAATTAGATCGGGGTTAAAGCAATATCCTACATTACGCACTGTTTGGATTATATTGGGCTGTCGGGGTGTCAATTCTATTTTCTTACGTAAAGACAGTACGTGAGTATCTACAGTACGCGGATTATCGATCGCATCTGGCCAAGCACGTTTTAATAGTTCAGCTCGGCTCAAAGGCTTACCCTCGGCTTGAGCCAAAACGTAAAGTAAGCTAAACTCTTGTGGTGTTAATTCAATAAAGTTGCCTCCTGACTGTACTCTACGCTGTGCCAAATCTATGGTCAAATCCTTGCATTCCATTGATAGGGGTGCAGAATTACCCAAACGCTTTCGCCGTAAAAGTGCCTCTACTCTTGCCAAAAACTCTTGCATTCCAAAAGGCTTAGTCAAATAGTCGTCTGCGCCAGTTTTTAGACCTCTAACAATATCTTGTTCGCTGTTTCGACCCGATAGTAACAAGATTAGCGATTTTTGCTGTTGATAGAGCCAATGAGATAATTCTAGTCCATCTCCCCCAGATAAATCCGAATCGACAATTACTAGTGCTGGCTGGTGTCGATAAAACATATCCCTACCCTGTTGCAGACTAGCAGATTGACTTACAACGTAACCTGACTGCTGTAAGTGCCAACCTAGTAGTGAGCGCAAGTGAGGGTTACTTTCAACTATTGATATATGTGTTGAAACCACTTCTGCCTCATTATATTTGAGAAAAACCTTGTAAGAATAAGGCTATCAAAGGAACGGGGAATATTTTGTAGCGATGGTTACGAGCTAATAGTACTGACAATATACGGTTATAGACCAGCAAATTACCTTCAAATCTGCAAAAAAGTGCCATCTTTAAAAGACAACACAGTAAAATAAAGAAAGATAAAAAACTTAACGAAAACTAGATTTTCACCAATCTAGTAGTTACCACTAACCGATTATACTCATGATTCTACAAGATCCTAAAACAATTCGACACTATCAAAAAATTACCGACGGCATGGTCGATTTATGGCGCAGACGTTACAGTTTTGAGGAAATTAGACTGTATTTAGATGGATATATCGCCTGTTTACGCAATAGCGATTTTGTAGAACAGTATCATATTCATCGACTAGAAGAACAAGCAACACGTTTTTTAAGAGATCCTTCCAACTTTGAACTGTCTTCGCCCCAAACTCAAATGGAAACAGATACCGATTACTATTAAATTTAAATGCTTAGTGTGAATTAGCTTTGTTCTAATATACTAGTTTTTAGCTCCGCTAAAGGTGCGCCAGATCGAGCAAAGCTGGGTACTGAATGCGAACCATTCGGGCTGTGAGCTTCTTAGCTTTTAGCTACTACGAAAAAGCATAAACTTAAACTTAATTAGCGACACTAATCGCAAAATTCCCGAAAAATAACGTTTAATTAAGGCATTCTCAAGCTTTTAAACCAGGCGTTATTAACTAAACGATCGCGAAATTGCTCAAAAATAAAGACGACTAGCGTTTGAGCTATAGTCGTCTATTACTAACTATATATATTTAAGAGATGCGATCGCTCTATGAAGCTAGTGCCACCTCTACCATTTGTTGTAATTCTCCACTTTGGTATAGCTCGATGGCAAGATCGGATCCGCCGATAAATTCACCATCAATATAAATTTGAGGAATTGTCGGCCAGTTAGAATACTCTTTAATTCCTTGACGTATTTCAGGATCGGCTAAAATATCCACGGTTTCATAAGGAACACCCAGGGTATTGAGAATTTGTACTACGTTGTTAGAAAAACCGCACTGAGGCATTAATTTAGATCCCTTCATGAACACCATAACTTTGTTTTCATTAACCAGGCGATCGATTTTTACTTTTACTTCAGGTGTCATTTGCTTTAATTACCTATTTTCTTAATTTACTCTTTACGCCAGCAATAATTTGTAGCGATCGGTTTGTTCAATTTTACCAATGGTCAGCGGTTAAAATTAGGACGTTGCACAGTTTAGGGATGATTCCAAATTTTATACGATAATTCCTCCCAGTCTCCCAGTCTCCCAGTCTCCCAGTCAGCCTTCACCATCCCATGAAGATGCAACGCCAAAATTAGATTTGGTTAGTAGCTTGCCAAGCTTCAGGGGTGTATGTTTTAAGAGACAAAGCATGAATTGTTTCCGATGCCATCTCTTGCTGTAATGCCGAATACACCATTTGATGTTGTTTGACTCTAGTTTTACCAGCAAAGTCAGGGGAAATGATAATGGCTTCAAAATGCTGTCCATCACCGACAACTTTTACCTTAGCATTGGCTAACTTTTCTTGAATGGTTGTTTGTACTTGTTCTGGACTAATCATGATTAGTTCGATCGATATCTATATTTAAATTAAGAACTTTGTTTGTTTACTGAAGTCGTTTGTACATCAAATAAAGATCTGTGTAAAGACTATCAGCTTATCTATAGCCTTTACTAAAGTTTATTCTATTTATTATTTTAAGTAAAAATGCTTAAGTATGACGAGCTTCACTTTTTAAGTGTTACTCAGCAGGTTCGGGAGCGGGCATAGGTGGTTGAACTTCTGGTGTTTGGGGTTGAGCTTCAGTAGGCGGTTGACCATCAGGAGACGAGGGAGGCGTTGCTGGAGCAGGGTTTGCTTTTGGAGGAGTATAGGGCGTATCGACAAAGCCAATTTCTAATAGCTGTTCGTAGGCTTGTTTACCTAATCCAATACCAGGACTTTGAGAGGTAATAATCTGTATTAATAAGGGAATAGATAGCTCTGGCTGATTTTGCGCTCGATGCACTAAAGCTAGTTGATAAGTGGCTCTGTCTCTTGCAATACTAGTGTCCAAAGCTTTTTTACGATGAGATTCCGCAGCAGCATTATCTATACCCGAAAAGCTGTTGTATAGCTGAAGGTAAAAATTAGAAAGCTGGTTAAAAACCTGTCGCGCACTCTGCAATTTGTCGGCTGCAACATCGTATTGTTGAGCATCAATAGCTTGCTCTGCTTCCTGCATCAATCTGTTGCCTCCTTCAATACTAAAGAAGTTAGCATCGGCAGTATTTTCCGATTCTGCGGGAACGTCTGTAGGAATATCTGTTTCTATTGCTGGGGGAATATCTGTTTCTGTTTCCTGTGCCTGTAACTTAGTAGAAAATCCAATTAATAAGATTGGTAATAATAAATAACGCGCACTATTGGTAATAATATTTATCTGCATAAGCTTATATTTTGGTTTTATTTCGCTGCGATCGAGGCGAATTGTCGGGTAGGGCAGGGGCATCACTACCCCCTTCCCCCCTCAGAACCGAACGTGCAACTTTCAAAGCATTCGGCTCAAGCAATATCACTTTGTCTTTTGATGGTGTACTTTATGATGGCAGAACAAATGCACCCAGACAAGATTGTTTATTGTGTCTTTTCCACCTTCGCATCTAGGTACGATATGGTGAAGATGCAATTCCTCATTGTTAAACAACGATT
Source organism: Waterburya sp. (assembly GCA_965214815.1). Lineage (GTDB taxonomy): Bacteria > Cyanobacteriota > Cyanobacteriia > Cyanobacteriales > Xenococcaceae > Waterburya. Next base: position 1,866,911 of record CBDCCL010000002.1, on the reverse strand, counting down.
GTTTACATACAGGACATTTGTATTCTTGTTTGTATGCAACTTGTTCCTGTTTTGCATTCCACTTAGCAGCTTCCGATTTTTGACGTTTCTTGTTTCTTTTAGCCCAGTATTCTTTTAGAGATGGGTCATCAGGTGAAGCCCTTTTACTTACAAGTGAGTGTCGTTCAATCTTAGTCCAGCTAAATTTCAGCATATAGTTTCCTGAGTCTTTTTCCCCGAAGACCCAATTGTCTTTTCTCCGAAGATTTAGCCTTCCCCAGTATTTATTTTGCATCCACTTTTTATTTTTATTGGGGTGTGTACGCTTCACGAATCTAACACTTCTCTTAAAAAGGTAATCGTCTAGTCTTCCAAATGCTTCAGAAGACACATACTTTTTTAAGTAGTTGGCTTTTCCGCGTATTACTGGGTTAATTTTACCTATTAAGTTTCCTACCCTTTCCCCTGATTGATTGAGAAATATTTCTCTAATGTCATTCCGAGTTTTTTGTAGAAATTTCTTACTAGGTTTAATCAGGAGTTTATAGCCAGTTTTTGTATTCTTAACTTTATAATGTCTTATGTTTAGACCAAGAAAATCAAAACCTTCTGTTATGTGACATATATTTGTTTTGTCTGGAGATAACTCCAATCCTCGAATTTTGAGGAATTCTTCTATATCTTTTCTGGATGATTCCGTGTCTTCTTTGGTTTGGCAAAGTATTACAAAGTCATCTGCATATCTGACTATTATTCTTTTGCCTAGAGATTCGCCCCTGCAATTGTATTTAACTCCGAGCGTTTTCTCCATGCCGTGTAAGGCAATATTGGCAAGTAATGGGCTAACGATACCGCCCTGGGGTGTTCCAGCTTCTTGCGCGTGAAATACTTTGTTATCAACGTATCCAGCCTTTAACCACTTTTCAATCAGCTTTCTGCCAGGGAAATTTCCGATGGTAGAAAGAAGATGTTTATGGTCAATGTTGTCAAAACACCCTGATATATCAGCGTCTAATACCCATTTTTTCTTTTTATTAGGACGCATTGAAAGGTAAATCTTCTCTAGTGCATCATGGGTACTTCTGCCAGGGCGAAAACCGTAGCTTATGCCCTCGAACTGAGCTTCCCAACATGGTTCTAATGCGTTTTTTACAATTGCTTGTAAACACCTGTCCCTAATTGTTGGTATACCCAGAGGGCGTTTTTTACCGTTTGTTTTCGGTATGTACACTCTTCTGACGGGTTTAGGCTTCCAATCTTGGTTGTTAATTATGTCATCAACCATTTGTCCTCTTTTACGAGGTGTTTTGACCAGTACCTTGTCTACTCCAGCAGTCTTACGTCCTTTATTATCCTGTGTTGCTTTCCTTACGGCTAACAGCACATTTGAATAGCTACGGAGCATGAGCTTTTGGAGATTACGAACTTTCCGCCAGTCTTTAGATTCAGTTGCTTTAAATATGCGCCGTCTCAGATTCCTAACATTATCGTAGGCATTTTGCCAGTTGACTTCATGCCATTCGGTTGTCTTCGTGGTTACGTTTGCACTTGGCATCTAACTTTTCCCTTGCGAATTCAGTTTCCTTACTTTGTCATATAAAGCTGATATCACCTGTCTATGTCAGCATCCTTTCGGATTGGGTATATGCCCTATCCATCAGGTTATTTATTCCCTTTCACTTATCGAGTGATGGCATTTGCTTCTTAGACATCCTCTCCCCTCTTAGGGATTAGGCTTTCCTTACGGTCGGCTTACTTAGGGGGGCGGAATGCCCCGCGCCACACGCTCCTGAATTGCTTCAGGAGACTGGCGCGGTTCGACCCTCCCTAAGTCCTAGTAGGGGTTATCCTGTTTCACATCTTCGAGATGCGACGTAATTAGGTTCTTGCTATACTCCTGTTTTATTTAAGGTTCACAGTAGTCTATTATTTTTTTTTTCATGAAGGAAAAATAATTTCCGCTTGTTAGTTTAAGAAACAAGTTCTGAACCTTTACACCCCAAACATCTTTAACGGGTGTTTTACCCTAGAGAAGCCTCTGCACAAGTTCACTTTCGTTAACCATATCCGTCTTACCCTAGCCCCTGACAATTAGATGTTTTAACTGTTTTAGGACACTTCACCTTTTAGCTGTGAAACATCTCCGTTACCAGCGATGCTCCTTCAGGCGGGTATAGCCTTGACTACTAGGCTAGAGTCTTTCTGAGGGACTCACTCTCGGATGCGACTTCAGGTCGCACTTAAACTTCAGGTATCTTATCACCCTACAACCCCGATGTAAGAATCCAGTAAAATATCTATTTTTTTTCTTATAGACTAGTCGATTGTCAACTACCTGACCTATGTTGGAACAGCTTATATTTTGGCAGCAGTAGTTTGGTTTATGTATCGTCATATATTAATAGTTTTAATCGGTTGTATATCTTTGGCGGGTTGTTCTAAAGGCTTAAAGCGTGAAATTAATTTACCTCAAGATCGATTCATTCAAGCTTATTTTAATCACCGAGAAAGCGAGCGAAACTATATCGAACCTTACCGTGAACTGAAGCGTTCGGGTGATAATTTAGAAGCAGTAATTATCGAAGAAATAGCAGCAGCTAAATCGACTATTGACTTAGCTGTACAAGAATTAAATTTACCTTTAGTAGCTAAAGCTTTGACCAAAAGTCATCGTTCTGGGGTGAGAGTTCGGGTTATTTTAGACAACCAGTATAGCCGTTCGTATAGTCAGCTAAATAGACAAGAAATTAAGCAGTTGAAACCCCGCGATCGCTATAAATATCAAAGCTATTTAGATTTAGTAGATCTAAATGGAGATGGTAATTTAAACTCTCAAGAAATGGCTCGACGAGATGCCTTATTTATTTTAAAACAAGCTGGAATCCCAATAATTGATGATACTGCTGATGGTTCAAAAGGAAGCGGTTTAATGCACCACAAATTTATGGTGGTAGATAATAAAATAGTGGTGACAGGCTCGACTAATTTTACTGTTAGCGGTGTTCATGGCGATTTAGATAACCTCCCTTCCAGGGGAAACGTCAACCATTTATTGAGAATTGAAAATGCTAGAGTGGCTGACTTGTTTACCGAAGAATTTGACTATATGTGGGGCGATCGCTCTGAAGGCGGAATTAATAGCAAATTTGGTCTACAAAAACCCTGGCGATCGCCAAAAATTATTGTTTGGCAAGATACTAAGTTTACTATACAGTTCGCCCCTACTTCTAGGAGAAAAAATTGGCAGCTTTCGACTAATGGCTTAATCGACAAAACTATTAAGAATGCTACCAAATCGATCGATCTTGCTTTATTTGTTTTTAGCGAACAGAAGATCGTCGATACTTTAAAACAACTTCAACCACAAGTAAAGATTAAAGGTGTTTTTGATTCTAGTTTTGCTTATCGTTATTACAGCGAAGTATTGGATATGTTAGGAAAGACTTTGTATCTACGCTGTCAACCAGAAGCTAATAATAATCCTTGGAAAAAATCTCTAAATACTGTCGGTACTCCCCAAATCCCCTCTGGTGATAAACTCCACCATAAGTTTGCAGTAATAGATAATTATACAGTGATTTCTGGAAGTCAAAACTGGTCAGAAACAGCTAATATAAACAACGATGAAGCTTTAATTATTATCAGTAATTTTACTTTGGCTAGACATTTCGATCGCGAGTTTCAACGTCTTTATAATACAGTGTCGCCTGAACTGCCAACAAAAATAATACAGAAAATCGAACAGCAACAGCGAAAATGTAGTTAGCTAAAGATTAAATAGAAGCGATCGCCAAAAATTAGTTGGATAATTACAGGGTGTGGAATAGGATCTTGAGAGTAAAGCCAATAAAATTATAATGACTAAAGCAGATAAGACAGTCTCACCCTTTAATTTTCAAGGTAAATTAACTAAAATTTCTGTCAAGAAAAAGAAAATTAAATACATCAAGCTAGCTACCAATGATGATAAATACTGGATTAAAATCCCTAAGAAGCTAAGAACCAAAATTGCTAGTCTATCTAAAGGATCTCAATTAGAGGTAGCTGGATCGAAGCAGAATTCTAAGAATGGTAAGACTAAATACAAAGCTAAAACAGTAGTGCTGACTCCTCAAGCAAAGGAGTCAATACCAGAAGTCAAAACCAAAACCGTTTCTCTACTTCCCGTATTCGATAGCAATACCAAGTCTAAAGCTAAAGTACTAATTTGCCAAAAATCTAACTGCTGGAAAAAAGGAGGCAAACAAGTCTGTGAAGAGATAGAATCTATATTGAGCGATCGCGGATTATCTAAAGCAATTCTCATCAAAAAGACGGGCTGTTTAAAACAGTGTAAAAAAGCTCCAGCCTTAGTAATGATGCCAGATAAAGCTCGTTACAGTAAAGTAAAGCCGAAACAAGTATCGAGTTTGGTTGAAAAACACCTCATTGCCGATAAGGGTTAAATCTTACTTAGGTCGAGTTGCTTGATAAAATCGGTAAACGCCCAGACTGCATGAGATAAATCGGTATCTTTAGGAGTTGCAGCTACGACAATGCGCTGTAGGGGTTTGGGTAGTTGACATACAGAAATCCCTGCGGGGATATGAAATACTGATAGCTGTGGTATAATAGTCGCTCCCAATCCCGTAGCAACCAAATTAACAATAGTATCGCTTTCGCGAACCTGTTCTGCCGGTTGAAACTGATAACCCTCGGCTGCAAAATAACTTTCGATTTGTTTATAGCAACTGTTGCGATCGGGATAAGAAACGATCGGTATTGATAGCAGTTGCTTCCAGCTAATTGTGTTTTGCTCTGGATCTGTATCTATATCTAAGTTTATGTTAGGTGGTAATAAAACAATATAGTCGTCGCGCAATACTTCAATAGTTTCAAGATCTTTAGAAGTAGGCAAAATAGTAAAGCCAAGATCGGCTTTACCCTCATAAACCATTTGTTCTACTTGAGGACAGTCTTTCTCTTCAGCAATTTTGATATTTATCTGAGGATATTTAGTTTTAAAATGAGCTTTAATTTTAGGTAATAATTGAGCAGACGCACCTCTAAAAGCGGAAATTCTGACTTCTCCACCTTGCAGGCTTTTATGTAGGCTAACTTCCTGGTAAATATTCTCAATCTCGTGCAATATTTGCTGGCAATGTACTAAAACGCTTTCCCCTGCGGGGGTAAGATTTACGCCTTTTTTGCCCCGAAACAGTAGTTGAACTCCCAAATCCTTTTCTAAAGTGGCGATCGCATGACTGACAGTCGGCTGAGTTAAATCTAATTCTACTGCTGCGGAGCTAAATTTACCATATTTTGCCACTGCAACAAACGACCTAATTTGAGAAAGCTTCATTGACCAAATTGTGTCAGAGTTACTTTTATCTGTGCTTTTATCTATGTATTATAAATGTTTTTTGTTTTACTTTTATCTAAAGAGGTATTAGCAAAGCAATAATGTTCCTGCTTCTTCAACCAAACTAGTTAGATCGATCGGTTTATAACAAATACGGTCGGCATCTTTGACCTCTTCTGGCCTAATATTAGTGTTCGCAGTTAGGAGTAAGACAGAAATATCCGACAAACCTTCATTTTTCAAACACTTCATAAACTCAATACCCGACATATCAGGCATCATCAAATCTAAAACAATTAAATCGGGACGGGTTTGCTTAACCTCAATCAGTCCATCTCTACCGTTACAGGCAGTTCTAACACTACATCCTAATGTCTCAAAGATACACTTTATTAAAAGTAAATTATCTTCATAATCATCTACCGCCAGTACGTTTTTATCTTTATAAAAACACATTCAATTCATCTTACCCTTATTTAAAATTATGTAATACCCGTTACCATGTTAATTTCCACCTATAACTTTAAAGTCTATTAAAAGTAGGATATATAAAGATATTTATTGTTTGTGTCTGGTAGCAGACAGACAGAGCCGATCGACTATAAAATGTTTAACATAGCTAAGTATAGCAACGCCGAATGATTTATAAGAAACCCTCTCTTATCTTGACGAAGTCAGAGGAAGCCCCGTCAGTCGCTGGAGCGACTCGCCGTTGCGAAGCAACGTCGGCGAACTCCAGTTCGCGCTCCGTCCTTGCTCGGAGGTTTCCTCCGAGCGGGCGGTGCGCTTTTTAAGGCGGAGTCTCTCTGACTCCGTGTTCGACCTACCTCCGTGGTTTATCAAAAAAAATCTTCTCACAAATGATTTACGATTGCTATAGGTAGTCTCAATAATTTATAAGACTTGATGCCGAAATTTTATTTCCTAATCTCCAGTCCCCAGTCCCCAATCCCAAACTAAACCGTTTTATATTTAATTACACCCACCTACTTATGTGGTGATGGGCAAATTACTATTAATATGTTAATAATCGTATAGCTATGTAACTACTTAATCAGATAAATTGCGAAGAATCAAAAAGTGACTAATTCTAACCTCACTTCCAATTCAACCGTAGCAGTGGGGATAGTAATTCATCTTGCCGATGGGACTATTCAAAGTTGCAATACCGATGCAGAAATAATTTTAGGCTATAGTGCCGAGCAATTAATTGGGGCAAATTCATTTGAACCATCTTGGCAGACGATTCATCAAGACGGTTCTCCTTTTACTCCAGAAACATATCCTGCAACCATTTCATTGAGAACGGGTCAGCCATGTTCTAATGTAGTGATGGGTTTTTATCAGTCTAGCGGAGACTTAGTTTGGCTATCAATCGATACTCTACCCCTATGTAAAGCCAACAATACAGAGCTTTATGGAGTTGAAGTAAGTTTTGTCGATATTACAGCAGAAATTAGTGCAAATCCCCCCGTAGCCTTACTACCGAAAATACCATCAGAACAAATATTAGGTATTCCCGATAATATTGCCAATCACAAGCAGAGGTCAATAACCTTATTTGAAAGCGAACAGAGATTAAAACTAGCTACAGATGCCTCTGGCATTGGAATGTGGTTTTGGGATTTAGTAGAGGACACCTTAGAATGGACAGAATTGGGTAGAGCTATATTTGGACTGCCAAGGGGTGAAGAACTAAATTTCGAGAAGTGCTTTAAGAAGGTTCATCCTGAAGATCGAGATTTAGTCCAAAAAGCAATAGACGAGGCTATAGTCGATCGAACCGAATATAGAGTTGAATATCGTGTTGTTTGGTCAGATGACAGCATTCACTGGGTAGTAGCCAAAGGTAGAAGCTTTTATAACCGAGATGGTGAACCCGTTCGCATGATAGGTACGGTACAGGATATTACAGCCTCAAAAGAATCAGAACAACAGCTAAGAGAGAACGAAGCAGCCTTAAACCAAAGCAAACAGTTACTAAGAAAAATTCTCGATAGTCTGATTATTTATGTAGGGGTATTAACTCCCGATGGCATATTAATTGACGTAAATCGTACAGCCTTGCAAGCAGCCAACGTAAAATTAGAGGATGCTCTAAATAAGCCTTTTGCCCAAACCTACTGGTGGTCTTTCGATTCCGAGATTCAAGATCGGCTCGAGGATGCCATTAAACGCGCAGCAGCAGGAGAAACGGTGCGCTACGATACTACTGCTCGAATAGGAGAAAATCAGTTTATTCACAACGATTTTTGTATCGTTCCGATCTTCGACGATGAGGGAAAAGTTAAATATTTGATTGCTAGCGGTATGGATATCAGGGATCGCAAAAAAATCGAACAAACTTTACAGCAGCAAACAGAGGATTTAATCGAGGCTAACCAACTTAAGGATGAATTTTTGGCAATTGTCTCCCACGAACTACGTACTCCTCTTAATCCAATTTTAGGCTGGTCGCAATTGCTTTTAGGTGGCAGACTCGATGCAGAAAAAACATCACAGGGAATAGCAATAATCGAACGCAATGCTAGGCTACAGGCGGAACTAATCAATGATTTATTAGATGTTTCTCGAATTTTAAGAGGTCAACTCAACCTCGAACAGACTCCCCTCGATTTAGAAGTTGTAATCAAATCGGCATTGACAACAGTTCAATTAGCAGCCGAGGCTAAATCAATTCAGGTTGAAACTAGATTTGAACCTAACATCGGACAAGTCTTAGGGGATGCAGGACGTTTACAGCAGGTAGTTTGGAATCTTGTTTCCAATGCGATTAAGTTTACCCCAGAAGGCGGACGAGTAATAGTCACCTTAGAGCGTCACGAGCAATACGCATTGATTCAGGTTAAAGATACAGGGAATGGAATCGAGCCTGAGTTTTTACCCTTTGTCTTCGAGCGTTTTCGTCAGTCACAAAGTAGCAGCACCCGTGAATTTGGCGGTTTAGGTTTGGGTCTGGCAATTGTGCGTCACTTAACCGAACTGCATGGGGGAACAGTAACAGTAGCAAGTCCTGGTTTGAATCAAGGAGCTATTTTTAGCGTCAAATTACCACTCATGAACACACCAGTAATAGAGCCGATAGATAACAAACCAGTCGATCGCTCGAATCGCTCGAATCGCTTTAGCGGAATCAAAATCTTGGCAGTAGATGATGAAGCAGACTCGCTAGATCTTGTAACTATGGTTCTCAAACAAGAAGGTGCATCGGTAAGATCGGTAACATCGGCAGAAGATGCCTTAAAAGCCTTCAATGAATTTACTCCCGATTTAATTATCAGCGATATTGGAATGCCAAAGACTGATGGCTACACCCTAATAACCCAAATTCGCCAACTGCCTCAAGGAAAAGATGTACCTGCGATCGCCTTAACGGCTTATGCGGGAGAAAGCGATCGCCAAAGTAGTATGAATGCGGGGTTTCAAAAACACATTTCCAAGCCAATTAATATTGCAGAGTTGATAACTACTATCAAGCAAATAATTTAGTAGATAACCGCATCTTGAATACGCTTTAAAATCTTTGAGTCAAAAATAAATAATCGATCTTATCCAACTCGACTACGGTTTTGCTTATAGTTAGCCTGACGTAAAGATTCAATAGTCGCGATCGCCGTTTTTCCCGCAACCTCGATTTCTTCAGCAGTATTAAATCTACCAATACCGAAGCGTAAAGAAGCATGAGCTAGTTTCTCATCTCTGCCTAAAGCTAACAGAACGTGAGAAGGAGCGGTAGATTCTGAAGAACAGGCCGAACCCGAAGATACCGCCATAGTCGATTGCAGTCCTAATAATAAAGCAGAGCCGTTGACCCCTTCAATGCTAATATTAAGATTATTATGGAGACTCTGTGTAAAATTGCCGTTTAGGTGAATACCCTCTAGCGGTTCAAACATCGACCAAAGCTGCTTTTTTAACCCCATCAAACGCTCTGCTTCTGTTGACCTAGAGGCTACGCCAATCTCTAAAGCTCTAGCAAAACCAACGATCTGAGGTGTATATAAAGTACCCGATCGCCGGCCTTTCTCCTGTCCACCTCCCTGAATCTGCGAGGCTAATTTAACTCGAGGATCGCGACGACGCACGTATAGCGCACCTATACCCTTTGGGCCGTAAACCTTATGGGCAGTAAGGGACATCAGATCGATATTCATCGCTGCCACGTCTAGAGGAATTTTAGCGATTGCTTGTGCTGCATCGGTATGAAATAATACCCCGCGATCGTGACAGATCGAGCCGATTTCCGCTAATGGTTGCAGTACTCCAATTTCATTATTAGCAGCCATCACCGAAACTAAAATAGTATCATCGCGTATAGCTGCTTCTAACTCTTTAAGATCTAACAAACCATCAGGCTGTACGGGAAGATAGGTAACTTCAAACCCCAAAGTTTCTAAATAGGCGCAGGGGTCGAGTACCGCCCGATGTTCGGTAGCCACAGTAACGATGTGTTTACCCTGACTAAAATAAGCCTCGGCAACCCCTTTAATTGCTAAATTATTCGCTTCGGTTGCGCCACTGGTAAAGACAATTTCTTCGGGGGTAGCATTAATAATATGAGCGATCGCTTCTCTAGCATTTTTAACCGCTGCACCAGCTTCCCAACCATAAAGGTGAGTATTAGTTGAAGGATTACCAAAACTTTCCGTAAAGTAAGGCAACATTGCTTCTAATACTTTGGGATCTACTGGTGTAGTTGCATGAGCATCGAGATATATCGGACGTTGAGACATTTTTAAGTTTTTAGTTGGCTATTTAAGTTCAATTTAGCAGTTTGATAATCGAGAGATTTTTGTCATGAGAGATTGGAGCGAATACTATTTGCCAATATAGATTTTAAGTTTATTTCTGTAAACGGCTAGACTTCTTTTGGGAACTATATAAATAGCAAATATTTAAACCTTACTAAGTATTCTGATGACTTATTATAAATTTAATCCAAAAAATCATATTTGTTCTCTAGCTTGGACGGGGCTTTGTCTATATAATGGAATCAATAATGGCAATCTGTTTAGTGCAATTTCAACCCCTGCTTTTTTGGGAGTACCTACTATTTTTGTTGGTATTAATATGCGAGAAAAATCTGAAAGGGATAAGCGCAAAAGAGTAGTTAATCTGATTAAAGACAAGCAGATGGTTACGGTTAGTCAGATAGCCAATGTATTAGATATCTCTGGTAGTTCCGCTCGCGAGTTGCTCAACAATTTATATAAAGAAGAAAGAATTGATATGCGTAATCATGGTAATGATATGGCTATTGTTTATACACTAATAGATTAATTATGGCAGAATGCGCGGTCGCTTTAGGCAGTAACCAAGGTAACTCTCTAAATATTTTAGAAAGATCTCTCAATGTATTAAATTTGATTCCAGGTATCGATATCAAGACTACTTCTAGCTGGTATAAAACCAAACCTGTCGGTACACCTCAACCCCAATCAGACTATCTAAATGGTTGCGCCTTACTGTCAGTCGAACAAACTCCAGAAGAACTATTAACCGTTCTGCAAGCTACAGAAATTCAGTTTGGCAGGACTGATAAAGGAACTTTGCAACCACGTACTTTAGATTTGGATTTATTACTATACGAAGATGCGATTGTAAATACCCCCGATCTAATTATTCCCCACCCCCGAATGGTAGAACGAGCTTTTGTTTTAGTACCTCTTGCCGAAATCGCCCCAGACTGGATCGAACCGAAATCGGGAAATAAAATCGCCCAACTACTAACTAATGTAGATACTTCGGGAGTAAAACTTTATGCCAATGCCTAATAATTCTATCTTTGGTACGATCGACTGGATTTAGTTTTGCGTCACAATAGATCAGAATTTACATTACTTAACTCTAGATTATGTCTGATAATAAAAATGCCACTGGCAAAAGCGGTACTGCAAAACCAAATACTAATGCTAGTGGCTCTTTAGATGCTGCTTCCAAACCCTCAGTAGATCCAGAAACAATTATAGGAGAAGGTCCAGCAGCAGATCGAGCTGAATCTGCACCAGAAAACGAGGCTGCTACTAAAAGAGAAGAAGCTTAAGGATGAGGCGATCGCGCTTATTGTTATTCAATTGGCGATCGCTAACAGTAATACCAAAATTTGCGTTACTGAAAAATAACATTGGTAATTATCAGCTATCATAAAAATATAATTAGTAAATCGTTCATCTTTTTTACGCTTTAGAAAAGACGGAAGTAAGGAATTGAAGCATCCTGAAGGAACGCACCTCATAACGACGCAGTAATGGAGGTGAAACCGATGAAGCTAACTTATCGGGGAGTTCAATATCAAGAAAAACAAAATTTTCCCACACCAGTAACACCAGAGAATAAAAATCTGGTTTATCGAGGAAATTCTCTCAAAGCAAGAATTAATCCCAAATTTCCCTGGTTGAGATATATTAAACAGTTATTTCGCAAGTCGGAATCTAAACCAGTTTTCGATCCGATTACCTTCTGGTATGACCACAAGAGAGAATTTATCAAAGAGTGTTGGCATATAGACGATATCGAACAACTCGATCGCGCTTGGGGTTTAACTTTACAAATCGAACAGGCTAAATCTGTTAAATCGAAGCCAATTAAATTAAAATATCGCGGTATTACTTACTATCGTTAATTATCAAAGCGATCGCATACCAGCAAATTCTAAAGTGCAATTAGGTTCTGCAAACACTTCGCGATCGCTTATTGTTTCAACGGCTATACATTTGCACTTCTCTTTCTTCAGTACGTCCGCGCCTTCTTGTATCTCTGTTTCCTCCTGTCAGATTAGAGATAATCACAAATGCTGCCAATCCAACTAAAGGACTAATTAAAGTAGGGAAGCCATCAAAATTCTCTGTAAAAATATTGTTGTCAAAATACAGTAGTGTATTGTCAATGCCGAAGGCGGTAGGCATTAATACAAAGAAAATTAATCGCGTCAGCGAGCCTAAAATGATACAGGACATTGCACCTTGCCAAGTCGATTTACTCCAATAAATACCGCCAGTCAGGGGTACGACTAATCCAGCGAAACCGAGATCGAAAGCTAACAATAGTAAAACGCCTGTCTCAGGAACCCTTACCGCAAAAAACACTCCTAAAACTGCCATCACAAAAGAGGTGCTGCGGGTGATTAATAATAATCTATCTCCTGCTGCGTTTTGGTCGCCAGCGTTAATACCAAAGATATTATGAGCGATTACCGAAGCAGTACCTAAAATTGCCCCATCTCCAGTAGAAAGAGAAGCCGAGAGGACTGCCACAATTACTAATAATGCCAACGCAGGAGGTACGATATCTAGAAGAGCATAAAGAATTGACCCATCGGGATCTGGGGTAACTCCGACATTCTCTAGAATTGTTGGTGCGGCCAGGGCAATCAAAGAAAAAGGAATACCGACAATTAGTGTACCAATACAGCCAACGAAACAAGCTCTTTGTGCTGTTTTAGGACTTTTCGCTGAAAATATTCTTGCCATAAAGTCGATCGCCACAATGTCTCCCAAACCCAACGCAAGTAGAGTCGCCCAATTAATTGCAGCACCAGCAGCAGGATCGGTAAGCTGTTGGAAAGCAAAAGGTCCATCACCAGCGGGTATACTTAAGCCAAAGTTGAGGGCGATAAATATTAGTAAGCCTAACGAACCAACCAGAGCGATCCCAACCTGGATAGCATCGGTATACGCCACGGCAAATAGTCCACCACTAGCAGTATAAATAAAGACTATAATTGCCAATAAGATTACCCCAGCCGTATAGCTCGTACCCAGAAAGGCTTCAAATAAGTATCCTCCCGCCACTAAATTTCCCGCTAGCAAGAAAGAAAAACTTAACACCATTAAAACAGATGCCACTACCTCAGTTGGGCGATTGTATTTAACCCGATAAAAATCTGGCAGAGTAATTAGATTCATACTATTCATCGGTTTAGCGAAAAATAGTGCGGTTAAAAATAAACATAGTGCCAAGCCAATTGGTAAAGATGCACCAGCCCAGAAACCAAATTCGGCTGTTAGATCCATATTTCCAGTAGTAGCGTTGGAGTCTACTGACTGCGCCATCAAAGTTGCTGCTGCTAGAGGTAAGGCTAAACCTCGTCCAGCAACCAGGTAGTTTTCGCTATCTCCTTTAACTTGTTTTGCTGCCCACGCTCCAATTCCCAGAGTGATAACTAAGAATACAATGATTCCCCAAAACAGAATTTTTTCTGTCACAATTACTCCTGGTCAATCATGACCATATAACATTTAATCCTTGTAGGGGAGAAGTACCAGTTCGCCCCTATTTTTTTAAAGTGTTGCTAGGTGATTAGCCTGGTTGAAAGAAATGCGACTGCTCACCCAGTCAAACCACTGCTGCAAACCCTCCCCTGTTTTTCCTGAGAGGTAAATAATAGTTACGTGAGGATTCATTTGCCGTACATTATCGGCAATGCGATCGAGGTCAATATCTAGATAGGGTGCTAGATCGGTTTTGGTGACTAATAAGCAATCTGCTTCTTGGAACATCACGGGATATTTCAAAGGTTTGTCTTCTCCTTCGGTGACGCTGAGTAAAGCAACCTTGGCGTGTTCTCCCACTTCAAATTCGGCTGGACAGACTAAATTGCCTACGTTTTCGACTAAAACCAGATCGAGATCTTGAGGATTGTATTGATGTTCTAGAGTGTGAATACCTCCCGCGACCATTTTAGAATCAAGATGACAAGAACGCCCCGTATTAATAGGAATTACAGGAACATCGTATTTACGAAGGCGATCGGCATCTAGCTCGGTGGTCATATCTCCTTCAATTACTGCAATTTTTAACTTACCTTTTAATGCAGCTAAAGTTTGTTCGAGAAGAACAGTTTTCCCAGCCCCAGGACTGCTCATCAGATTAAGACAGGTAATACCCCAGCGATTGAAGTGTTCGCGGTTGTGGTCTGCGCCTTCTTGGTTAGCATGGAGTAAATTGAGTTCAATGGCTGCGTCAAATGTTTGGTGCATAATTTTTAAGGGATGAGGGATGAGACAATCAGTTTGTTGTAGGGGCGAACGGCTGTTCGCCCTTACAGGTATTTATTGATGAATATTCAATGCGATCTATTTTTAGTTCTCGACCAGAGCGAATATCTTCCATCGGGGATTTACAATCGGGACAGCTATATTGCAGTCCAATTTCGGGTTTGTATTCTTGTTGGCAGCTCTGGCAAAAAGCAATCAAAGGAATGTCTTTAATAACTAGTTCTACTCCTTCTAAAAAGGTATTGCGGGTTTGAACCTCAAAAGCAAACTGCAAACTAACAGGTTCGACACAGGTAAACTGTCCGACAACGAGATGTATTTTGTCTATTTTTGGCTGTTCGGTTTGAGAGTGATACCAGTCTTTAACCGTTAAGATTAAAGCCTTGGTCATATCGGTTTCATGCATAGTTTTGGTAATTAATAATCAACTCCAGGGTTCGTCAACTTGCTGTGCTTCTTCATGAATATAAGCAGGCTTCTCTTGACGGGGTAGCTGTCCCGATACCACCAAATGAGCCATCGTGTCACAAATAACGCGAGTTGCCATCAGTGCTGTCATGTCGCTAACGTCATAAGGGGGAGAAACTTCGACTACTTCCATCCCGCATACGGTAGTGTTTTGCACGATTTTTTTGAGTAGCTTCAAAACTTCACGGGGTAACAAACCACCTGGTTCGGGCCAGCCAGTTCCAGGGACAAAACCCGCATCGATGCAGTCAATATCAAAGCTGATCCAAACACAATCAGTGCCGTCGGTAGCTTTCTCGATGGCAAAGTCGGCAGCAGCATCCAGACCCATTTCACAAATATCTGTTACAGTCAGGATGTTAGTCGCTCTTTCCCGACTTACTTTGACCGCAGGGCGCGGTACTTGCCAGCCTCCGATCCCCATCTGAACTAAATTTTTAGCGGGAGCATTAGCCATGTTGGTCGCATGAAACCAAGGGCAGGTGTGCATTCTCTCGTCTAGATCGGTTTCTTGAGTATCCAAATGGCGATCGAAGTGAATGATACCGACTTTCTTATCCCCTAAATGACGACAAATAGCTCTGACTGTCGGGAACCCAATTGAATGATCGCCTCCTAGAATTATTGGAAATGCACCTGATTTAAAAACGTGAGCTACACCTTTAGAAATCTGGTCGAAAGATTTTTCATTATTGGCAGGGATAGTAAAGATATCTCCTACATCGCAAAGGGTAATCTGTTCGCGTAAATCTACTCCGAGTTCAAAGTGATAGGGAGTTAGTAAAGCTGAGATTTTGCGAATTCCCTGCGGTCCAAACCGCGTACCTGGACGATAGGTCGTTCCCGAATCGTGAGGAACGCCGATAATTGCTACATCGTAATTGCCGACTTGGTTGACATCCTCTAAATAAGGAGCTTTGAGAAAAGTGTTAATTCCTGCATAGTGAGGCAATTCCCCCCGCGAAAAGGTGGGAAGAGTACGGTCATTAATGCTTGGCGCTGCTGGCAAACCATATTGTAAGGTTTGCTCTATCTCTTGCTGCCAACCTGTTTGAGGTAGTTGTCGTTCTTTTTCTAATGCTCGTTGTGCTTCGCTTTGATATTCGTCATTGTTTGGTGGTTGAAATGAAGATTGTTCGCTCATTAAATTGTTCCTTCGCTGTTTATCTCAAATGCAAAAAACCCAGGAAAACCGACACTATACAAGCGTCGAATCCTCCCGGGCTTTTTTCCCGCCGTGGAGCTACCTAATAATTACCATTGGTTTTCTTAGGTAACTTGCTTCTCTCGGACCAGACATTTATTAAATTTGTCTTAAATCGGAACCCTAGAAGCTGTCTTAAATTTTTTCTATCCTGAGATTATCTAATTGCTTCCCAAAAAAAAGTATCGACTGTTACTCAAAATCGATTTGCGATCGCATTGGCTACGGGTCGCATAATCGCTTTTTAAATTAACTTATCTCTAAACAGTGCTGCTAATAAAATGTGGTAACGTGCTTAAGTTAATAAGATCGATATTAGCTATGGAATAAAAATCTCGTCTCGATTTAATAATTACAATGATTTCTCCAAATTTTCAACTTGCTCTTCGCTACAGTCTTATTGCGGGATTTTTTCCTTTGGTTGCTTTGGTGCTTGGTGCTGACTCTCTTTGGTTTGCCGAACACGATCTTCAAGGACAGTTGCTAGCTGACAGCTTAACTGCTGTTTACTTAATCGCGTTGTTGTGGGGTTTAGATTCAGAAGAAAGGCTAATGGTAACGATTTTTGTACCTTTTTCGGCTCTAGCGGAATATATTTTTAGCTCTGTATTTGAGGTTTATACTTACCGTTTGGGAACTGTTCCGATATATGTACCTTTGGGACACGCTATTCTTTTTAGTACTGGTTTAATGCTATCAAAACTACCTATATTTACCAGCTATCGAATTCAGACAGTATTGCTGACTTTACAAGGATTGTTGTTTGCTAGTGCAATACTCTGGTTACAAGATGTTTTTAGTGCTGTTTTAGGTATCCTTTTTGGACTTGTTTTGTGGTGGCGTGGTTGTCGCTTAATTTATCCGATTATGGGTTTTCTAGTACTTTATATCGAGCTTTTGGGTACTAGATTAGGATGTTGGATTTGGCAGGAGAATGCTTTTAATTTATTTGCGACTACTAATCCTCCTTTTGGTGCGTTTGTATTTTATGTGTTTGGCGACATTGCAGTGCTTAAGATGTCTCGGTATCTTAATTCCGAGTTCTCAGATAGATTCGTTTTGGTTCGTTCAAAATTAACAATTAAAAATCTTAAAACAGATTGAGATTACAGCCAAAAGAGTTAATTCAGTGCGATAAAGTCATAATAGTAATACCTATTAATACTCATTTATGTCCTCCGAGAAGCATCGTAAAACAGACAGAAACATTATTACTGATTGTCGCAATATAGATAAATCTAAACTTTCACCAATGTATCAACACTATGTCGAGGTGAAAGAGAAATATCCCAATGCACTATTGCTATATCGAGTGGGTGACTTTTTTGAATGTTTTTTTCAGGATGCTGTCACCATCGCTAGAGAACTAGAACTAGTTCAAACTAGTAAAGAAGGCGGGAAAGAACTAGGGCGGGTCGCGATGACGGGAGTACCTCACCATGCTTTAGAACGCTACAGCACTATGTTGGTAGAAAAAGGCTATGCGGTGGCGATTTGCGATCAGGTAGAAGATGCTAAAGAAGCAGCAGCAGAAAAAAGAATAGTACGTAGGGAAATTCAGAAGTTACTTACCCCTGGGACACTTACTGATGATGGAATGTTGCAGGCTCGTCAGAACAATTTTTTAGCTGCAATTGTAGTTGCAGGAGAACATTGGGGTTTAGCCTACGCAGACATCTCTACTGGAGAGTTTTTTACGGTTCAAGCGAGTGAATTAAGTTCTTTAACTTTAGAACTGCTGCGCTTACAGCCTTCTGAAGTATTAATTCCTGCTAATGCACCCGATATTAGTGGTTTATTACGCCCAGGTGAGAAATCTGAATATTTAGCCGATTATTTGCCCGATAGCTTTTGTTATTCTTTGCGATCGCAACATCCATTTACTTTAGTAGAAGCCAGTCAGAGACTCAGGGAAACTTTCGGCGTAAGCTCGTTAGAAGGGATGGGTTGCGCTAATATGCCTTTGGGAGTTAGGGCTGCGGGAGGACTATTAGAATACGTCGAGGATACGCAAAAAGCCTATCAAGTTCCACTACAACCGTTACGCACCTATAGTTTGGCAGACTATCTAATTCTCGACCATCAAACTCGGCGTAATTTAGAGATTACCCAGACTATTCGGGATAATACCTTTCATGGCTCTCTGTTATGGGCGTTAGATAGCACCAATACCGCAATGGGTAGTAGGGCGTTACGTCGTTGGGTACTACAACCGTTAATCGATCTTAAGGGAATTGCAGCCAGACAAGATACGATTAAAGAACTGGTAGAAAATACTTCTATGCGTCAGGATCTGCGCTCGATGCTGCGTAAAATATACGATATTGAAAGATTATCGGGTAGAGTAGGTTCTGGTACGGCTAATGCGCGAGATTTACTGGCTTTGTCCGAATCATTAATTAAATTGAGCGATTTATCAGCGATCGCTTCTTTTGGTTCTTCTCCTTATCTTAAAGCCCTACATAAAATTCCTCCTGAGTTGGAACAGCTTGGAATATATGTGGTAGAGCGTTTGGTAGAGTCGCCACCTCAACTATTGAAAGAAGGCGGAATAATTAAAGACGGGATTGACTCTAGGCTTGATGAAATCCGCCAGAGACTAGAAGAGGATAAACAGTGGCTAATGAACCTAGAGGTAACTGAAAGAGAACGAGTTGGCGTAGCTAATATTAAGGTGGGCTACAACAAAACCTTTGGCTACTACATAAGTATGCCTCGTTCCAAAGCCAGCCAAGCCCCCGATAACTACAAGCGCAAACAAACTTTAACCAATGAAGAAAGATACATTACCTCAGAATTAAAAGAACGCGAAACTAGAATTTTAACCGCCAAAGACGACTTAAATAACCTCGAATACGACATTTTTACCGAATTAAGAGCTACCGTAGCCGAAAAAGCTCAGGAAATTCGCAGCATTTCCAAAGCGGTAGCTGCGATCGATGTTTTAGCAGGGTTAGCCGAAGTCGCCGTCTATCAAAACTATTGCTGTCCCGAAATGGTAGATGGTAGAGAGATAAATATAGTAGAAGGCAGACATCCCGTAGTCGAGAAATCATTAGGAGAAGGCTTTTTTGTGCCAAATTCGGCACAATTAGGCAATCCCCCCCAGCCCCCCAATCCCTCCGCCTTCGGCACTTCCCTTGGAAAGGGAGGCAAGGGGGAAGTAGCCCCAGATTTAGTTATTTTAACTGGACCCAACGCCAGCGGAAAGAGCTGCTATTTACGTCAAATTGGTCTAATACAGTTAATTGCCCAAATTGGTAGTTTTGTACCAGCTACAGAAGCCAAATTAGCGATATGCGATCGCGTTTTTACTCGCGTCGGTGCGGTAGACGATTTGGCTACAGGACAATCTACCTTTATGGTAGAAATGAACGAAACGGCGAATATTCTCAACCACGCTACCCCCAAATCTTTGATTCTCCTAGACGAAATTGGACGGGGTACGGCTACTTTTGACGGACTTTCGATCGCTTGGGCGGTAGCTGAATATTTAGCAACAGATGTACAGGGAAGAACTATCTTTGCTACCCACTATCACGAACTAAACGAACTAGCTTCCATTTTGACCAACGTAGCTAACTACCAGGTAACGGTAAAAGAAATGTCCGATAAAATTATCTTTTTGCATCAGGTAACGCCAGGGGGGGCGGATAAATCCTACGGTATCGAAGCAGGAAGACTAGCAGGTTTACCCTCTTCGGTAATCAATCGCGCCCGACAGGTAATGGGACAGATCGAAAAGCATAGTAAAATCGCTTTAGGTTTGCGTCAGGGAATCGAACAAGTACAGCCAAAAAAAGATGCTGACGGTAATACTATGGAACAACTCGACATTTTTGAGGATGAGTAATTTATTATTTTAAATTCTATCTACACAACTGCTCGATCTTTACAAATTTGCTTTTCATCTAAAATGAAATAAAACCTATACACACACAAATATGGGGTTTGAGTTTGACGAAAATAAAAGTCGATCGAACAAGGTAAAGCACGGAATCGATTTTGTAGAGGCGCAAGTCCTCTGGAACGATCTGGCGCGCCTTGAGTTTCCCGTATTTTCATCCGATGAACCTCGTGTGGTGCTTATTGGCAGAATTGGAGTGAAAACATGGGCAGCAGTGATAACCTATCGAGGAGAAAATACCAGAATAATTTCAGTACGAAGGGCGCGAAAAAAAGAGGTGGAAATTTATGAAGAACTCTATCAAGGCAGAAGATTTTGATAAAAAATTTGATGAGGGTAAAGAAGATATTATTGAGTATCTCGACTTTGCACAGATGAGACAACCTAACTACGAACGCAAACAAGTTAATGTTAGTTTTCCACTCTGGATGGTTAAGGCTCTCGAAGTAGAAGCGCATCGCCTAGGAATATCTTGTCAATCGCTAATTAACGTGTGGATTGCCGAACGTTTAGATCGTGTTGCCAAGAAGAAGAAATAGTAGGATTTTGCTGACCATAGCTAATTAAGTAAATTAAAAAATTAGTATATATATTTTTGTACAGCGATCGCTATAAATACCGAGAAATTTATGAATAGAGCAATTACACAATTTACCGTCTTTAAACTTCGTAATACCAACTCTTTACAACAATACGTTTTTCTCAGATTTAACTTCTTCGCGTCTCTGCGTCTCTGCGCGAGATCTAAACGACAAATAATCAGCGTAACTTCAAAGAGAAATGGTATCAAACTGTACCGAAAATTAAACAAGTTAAATTGTATTGTCAAAGACACAATCTAATCTCGTTCTTTGGGCGCGCCAAAGTTAAACTTGATGAACGCTTTTAACCTGACTATCACCGAAAAAGCTCCTCAAACAAAGTCAATTAAAGACAATTACCCAGAGCTAGATAATTTTTTAAACATATTGCGATTATTAATCCGCGAACCTTCGGTTGTTGGCTGTGAAGACTCTTTTTTCCGCGTCCTCAGTCGAGAATTGGAAGAAATTGGGGTGACGGTGCAATATTATCATGGTGTTTTGGTGGCACAGGGCAGCAAACCCGATGATTTGATTCTCTCTGCACATATCGATCGCCACGGCTTATTATGTACTGGCAAGGGTGAATTTCAATATGCTGCTTTTATTGCCAGCAACCGCAGCGACTTGACGGGGGATTCTGTTTCCGAACAGATGATGCACACTATTGAGAATCGATTTCAGGGACAGCAGGTACAGGCGCATTTACCCTATGCTGGAACATATCTCGGTCAGGGACATATTACTAACTCTTATATTTGCCCTGCTAGAAACAACCTAATCTTTGAGTTGGATGGTTTAGATTTCTTACAGCCAGGTACACCAGTATCTTTTCTCGATCGCCTAAAAATAGAAAATGGCTGTATTTCTGCCCAGATAGACAATGTAGTCAGTGCAGCTATTATTATTTACCTATTTCAGCATGGTTTTCAGGGGACAGCAATGTTTACCGCCCAAGAAGAAGCAGGAAGAAGTTGGCGTTACGCTTTATCTTGGTTTCAACGCCAAAGGTTAACTACACAGCGTTTAATAATTTTAGATACTAGCCCTTATCCAACTCGCGAAGCAGCAGAGGCACAGCAGGTTACACTGCGTTATCAGGATGCTAGTGGTTTCTTTGCAACGGGTATAACCGCAGAATTAGCGCAAAAGTGCGAACAGAGGGGAATTTCTTACTCTTATAAAGACACCTATATCCAAGCTCAAAATAAAATAAACAATACATCATATTCATTGGGTAGGACTGAGTTAGGACGATTAGTCACCGCAACACAAGGACAGATTAACGGCACGACTCTACAAATTCCTTCCACTAATTATCATACTCCCGACGAGACAGCTTCTCTTTCCTCGGTTAATGCGGTAATTGAACTGTTAAAGTCTTATATATAGCAATTTCAGGTCATTCATGAAAATATTTTTTTAATAAACCACGGAGGCACAGAGGACACAGAGGTCAGAAAGAAGAGAGTTTTTCACGAAGTCAGAGGAAGCCCCGTGCTTACAGCGCGGGGTCTCTCTGACAACTCATCCCCGATTGCTATAGTTTAAATACGAACTATTTCTGTGTAGCGATCGCCATGTAAATAGTAAAATAGATCTCTTATCGAATGTACTAAACTTTAAACATTCTAAGATCGTAAATCAAAAGATTAATATATGAACTATTCTGGTTCGGCGATCGCATTCACGGCTTCTATTCAGATATATTATTAATCTCTGTTTGTAAGTTCTTTCTAGCGGTAGATTCTAGTCGCTGATAAAAACGATCGGTATAGTAAATTCTTTCTCTAGCTATAAATTGAGTTAAAACTTGTTTTCTACCCTCTTGATAATCGCGATCGCTTAAGTGACCATATTCTTGTCTAATTGCTTGTGAGTAAGCTAAATATCGATCGGGAGATGTTCCTAAAATAGATAAGTCTACATCCAAAAAAACTAAGTTGTCAGTTTCTTCCAAGAAAGGTTCGTGCTTGCGGGTACTGAGGATAATTTGCTGCACTAGTCGAACCGTATCGAAATTAATCCTTAGTCTTGATAATATTCTTTCTGCTGCAATTGCGCTTTCCATCTCATTATCTATAGCTTGCGGATCGTAAACATAATCATGAAACCAAGCACACAACTGAAGCGCAGGAAAATTAATAATTAGCGATCGAACTTCAGTAAGAGAATTTAAAATATGCTGGAGATGGTGCAGATTGTGATAGTGTCTGGCAGTACTAGAGTAAGCCTTAATTAGATTGGCAAATATTGATTCTCCTAAGTTGCGATCGACCTGTAATCCCTTAAGTAAGTCAAACCAATGCGATCGCAGTTGAAATATGAGCAATGTATTTTGAGAATCATTCACGATCGTTAATAATTATCCTTAAATATTTAAACATTATTAACCTTTAAATTATCAGAATTCATATGAACTATTTTCGTCCTGCGATCGCTTCGATGCAAGGCTATACTCCTGGCGAACAACCAAAGCCAGGAACACCAGTTATTAAGCTTAACACTAACGAAAATCCCTATTCTCCTTCACCCAAAGCATTGGAAGTGTTACGCAGTTTAGATAGTGAATGGTTGCGACGCTATCCCGATCCTTATTCTAGAGATTTTTGTAGTGCAGTTAGTGAAGCTTTGGAAGTACCTGCGGACTGGATTATCGTAACCAACGGTAGTGACGATATGTTAAACATTTTAATTCGCGCCTGTGCTGAAGGAAAACGTAAGGTAGTTTATCCAATGCCGTCTTACGTACTTTATCGCACTCTAGCATCTTTACAAGCGGCAGAAATGGTAGAAGTTCCTTATGGATCGGATTACCGTTTGCCTATCGATAAGTTAGTAGCTGCTAACGGTGCAGTAACTCTAATTGCTACTCCTAATAGTCCTTCTGGACACATTGTACCTTTGGAGGATTTGCGCCAGCTAGCTAGTAAGGTATCTGGCATATTAGCTATTGACGAGGCTTATGTAGATTTTGCTGACTATTCTGCTTTATCTTTAGTTCGAGAATTCGACAACGTAATTATTTTACGTACTCTTTCTAAGGGTTATTCTCTAGCTGGTTTGCGTTTGGGTTTTGGTATTGCTAATCCGAAGCTTATATCAGGCTTATTTAAAGTAAAAGATAGCTACAATGTAGATGCAGTTGCCATTTTAGTCGGTACAGCAGCGATGAAAGACCAAGAGTATAAAAATGCCTGTGCGGATAAAGTAAAGCGATCGCGCAGTAAACTAGCAACAGATTTAAGACAAATTGGCTTTAAGGTAAGAGATTCTCAAGGCAATTTTTTATTGGTTACACCGCCCAACAACCAAGCAGCAGCTATTTATCAAGCTTTGAAAGAACAAAACATTTTAGTTAGATATTTCAATCTACCTGGATTAGACGATAAGCTACGCATCACTATTGGAACTGACGAACAAAACCAGAAGTTGCTTCAGGCGATCGATTGTAGTTTGGCTTGAATTTATTTACTCACTGCAAAAAACAAAAATTAATTAATACCAATCGGGAACTGCGATACCCTAGATCGAGTGATTTATTTAAAACTTTTTAAGATACTTAACTTATGACCACCACATTAGAAACTTCTAAGCGCACTATCCGCATCGGCACTCGTAAGAGTCAGCTAGCCCTAGTACAAACTTACTGGGTAAAAGAGGAGCTAGAAAAACATTTTCCGAAAATCGAATTTGAAGTAGAGGAAATGAGTACCAAAGGGGACAAAATTTTAGATGTACCTCTGGCAAAAATTGGCGATAAGGGTTTGTTTACCAAGGAATTAGAAGTAGGAATGCTTAACAAGCAAACTGATTTTGCGGTGCATTCCCTCAAAGATTTGCCGACCAATCTTCCTGAAGGATTAATGTTAGGCTGCGTAACCAAAAGAGTCGATCCTGCTGATGCTTTGGTAATCCATGAAAAATATAAGGATAAAAAATTAGAGACTTTACCCGAAGGTGCGGTAATTGGAACTTCTTCCCTTAGACGTTTAGCACAGCTACGCCATCACTTTCCCCATTTGGAGTTTAAAGACATTCGCGGTAATGTCAATACTCGTCTGGCGAAGCTAGATTCTGGGGAATACGACGGCATTATTTTAGCGGTAGCTGGACTACAAAGATTAGATATGAGCGATCGCATTCATCAAAATATTTCTCCTGATGTTTCGCTTCACGCAGTGGGACAGGGTGCATTAGGAATTGAATGCCGTGAAGGAGACGAAGAAATTTTGGCAATCTTACAAGTTATAGAAGATCCAGATACTAATGCCCGCACCACCGCCGAAAGAGCGTTTTTGAGAGAATTAGAAGGTGGTTGCCAAGTTCCCATCGGAGTCAATACCAGTATTGAAGACAATGTTCTTACTCTTAAAGGAATGGTTGCTAGCCTCGACGGTAAACAATTAATTAAAGACAGCGTAAGCGGAAATCGGAACCAGTCCGAGCAATTGGGCAAAGATTTGGCAGCTAAAATGAGAGAACAGGGAGCGGGCGAAATATTGGCTGAAATTTTTGAGAAAGTTGGTCGTGGTTAAATAAAGCTCTATTGGTTATAGATAGCCGATAGTAAAAAAACTAGACGGCAAATAACGCAGGTTATAAAGCGGATAATTCAAGGCTCTTTGCAGTTAACGTTATACTGCCATAATAACGATGTGTGACGTTGACCTTAAGCAAATTATCGAGTATCACATAGTGGTTCGATCGAATTTTTTAGCTGACTGATAATGAATAACAAAATCAAAACCATAGCCGTTCCTGCATTTGTCGCTCTATCCTTAGTTTTGGGAGCTTGTTCAGAGCAAACCATTGAAGCTCCTGATAGTGTAGATGGTGCAGTTCAAGATGGAGTAGAAGGTGTCGAGCAAGGTGCTGATGACGCTGGTAACGCTATTGATGAAGGTCTTAAAGATCTTAATAAAAATGCGGAAGATGCTGCTGGTGCAGCGCAAGACGGTCTAAAAGAAGGTGTTGAAAACACTGGTAACGCTATTGAAGGTTTAGGAGAAGAAATTCCTAGCAGCGAACAATAAAATACTGCTGCTGTCTTAAGCTTTAATTAACTTTCGAGCGCACAGCATACTATAGCTGATATTATCTCTATAAAGAACATAGGTATTGGATAGATAAAACTACCGATACCTATTTTTTATTAACCTATATTTATTAGTCTTATAATCAAGCGTGCTATTTACAAATGATTGATTTTTTTACTTATGCCAAATGGTCGGGAATTGCAACCATTATCTGTTTAGTTGTGGCGATCGCTTCATTCATCGCAGGTTGGAGTTTTCGCTTTCGTTTGGTTGGGGTAACTGGCTTTATGGGAGTGCTTACCGTAGGCATCTTTGCTTTAGGTTTGAGTTTAGTTACCCGCGCACAAATACCTGGATCGGTTCATTATTCTTTGGTTTATGACACTGGAGCAAATCAAGCAGTAGTAGCCGTACCCCCCGATATAGAGGAATCTGCTATTGAACCTACCTTGATCCAGGCAGTAAACGATCTATACTCTTATGGTAGGACAGGTGCAGGTGGTAACGATCGCTTTACCGTTAAGCTAAGAACCGTATTGCATCCTCAAACAGGAATATCCCAACCACTATATTTAGGTAAAGCCGAGCGATCGCTAATTAATCGCCGTAGTGATGATATTCAAACTGATATATACGGTGAAAATATAGCCCAACTACCTTCTCTATAACTCACACAAGAACAGTTTTATTTAAGATATGAGCAACAACACCACAACCGCTAGTACAACAAGCAATTATGCTCCTTTAGCGATCGCTCCAGCCAGAATACTTCGTGGTGAAGACTGTTTAGCAAATTCAGGACAAGAAATTGCTAAATTAGGTACTCGTCCTTTGGTAGTTGGTGGTGACTGTACTCTTGAAACTGTTAAACCTTTTCTAGAGCCAGTATTAGAAGCGCAGGAGTTAATTAGTTTATCATCAAGCTATAGCCCCGACTGTGCTGAATCTTCACTGTTAAGATTAAAAAAGACAGTGCAGCAGCATCAAGCAGATCTGATTATTGGTGTTGGTGGGGGTAAAGCTCTGGATCTGGCAAAATTGCTGGCTTACCAATGCGACTTACCAATAGTTACTATTCCAACTTCGGGAGCTACCTGCGCTGCTTGGACGGCTCTGTCTAATGTTTATTCTGAAGCAGGAGCGTTTCAATATGACGTAACTCTCCATCGCTGTCCTAATTTGTTAATTCTCGACTATGGTTTAGTGCGTACTGCGCCTCGTCGCACTCTAGTAGCAGGAATTGGAGATGCGATCGCCAAATGGTACGAAGCCTCAGTTAGCAGCGGTGATTCGACTTCACCCCTATTAATTTCAGCAGTACAGCAGGCTCGAATTTTAAGGGATATTTTATTTCAAAAATCAGCGATCGCTCTCAAGAATTTTAACGGTAACGAATGGCGAGAAGTAGTAGATGCCACAGTGCTACTAGCGGGAGTAATAGGCGGTATCGGTGGGGCAGAATGTCGTACAGTTGCAGCCCATGCAGTACATAATGCCTTGACCCATCTTACAGAAGCTCACGATCTATTTCACGGTGAAAAGGTAGCCTACGGTATTTTAGTACAGCTACGTTTAGAAGAAATGGTGCAGGGAAATCAGCTAGCTGCATCGGCGAGAAAACAGCTATTGCAGTTTTATTCAGAAATAGGTTTACCAAAAACTTTAGAAGATTTAGGATTGGCAAATATTAGTTTAGTTCAATTACGGCAGGTTACGGCGATCGCTACTCAACCGCGATCGGATATACACCGATTACCCTTTACCGTATCTCCAGAACAACTAGCAGCAGCGATGGTATCTACCACCGCCGAAACTATACCCGCTTCAAAAAAGACTATTTAAGAGCGATTGTCGTAGAGTGGGCAAAATATAAATTGGCGTTGCCGCGCTATTAGCTATTAGCTTTTTAATCGATCTGCTTAATCATCAAATTTTTAAGATCGTACCTCTATTCAGCAACGTCTACAAATTAAGTGAAAAGCGTTTTAGCTAAAAACTAAAAACTAACAACTAATTACTATTTAGTTTATCTAGATGAAAAACAATAGACCCGACACTAAATAGTTTATAAATAACTGGCGATCGCCGACATTCAATCGACTTTACAATTCATCAGAAGTTTAGAATCCTTCGAGAGAAAATAAGATTGTGTCGCCACCTAAGTTTAAATCCTGACAGCGTGGTTCAGACAAAGCAACCTAATAAAGAGTTTAAAACAAATCAGTAACAGTTGTGACTTTTTACGAATGCGATCTTTGTCAAAATTTAATCAGAAATTAGCTCGCTTTTAAAAACTTCGCAGTAGCAGTATTGGTAATTTTCTAGATTAAGCACAGCTTCAATATTTTTAATACTTAGTAAGTGGCTCAACAATAGTGAAAACTAAAACTTTTTCGGGTTTTAAAACAGCAAGAAACAAAAATAGAATGTGGCAACGTTTGCTGGCTCTTTCGCTCGGCTCGCTGTTTCTGAGTATAATTGCCCCAACAATTGTCCAGGCACAGGTAGATCCGCCTACCCTCGAATCATTATCTAGTACTACTTCTGGGCTTCAAGTTTCCATCGATACTGTTTGGGTCTTAATAGCAAGCTTTTTGGTCTTCTTCATGCAGACTGGCTTTGCTATGTTAGAGGCAGGCTTTATCCGCCAGAGAGGTGTAGTTAACGCCCTGACGGAAAATTTTGTAGATGCTGGACTTACTGCTTTAGTATTTTGGGCAGTAGGCTTTGCTATTGCTTTTGGAACGAGTGCTGGTGGAATTATTGGTACAGACCACTTCTTCCTTAATGACGCACTTACTTTGAGCGAAACTAGCGTCAGTTACGCTACAGGGGCAAGTGGCTCTAGCACAAGCCTTAATACCTATACTTTGTTCTTCTTCCAGTTTGCCTTTGCTGCCACCGCTAGCACTATTGCTACAGGCGCACTAGCCGAACGCACGGACTTTATCGGCGACCTGATCTATAGCGTGATTATCGGCGCGATCGGCTATCCAATTATCGTTCACTGGGTATGGAACAGTGGTGGTTGGCTATCTAATCTGGGCTACCACGACTTTGCAGGTAGTTCTGTCGTTCACCTTGTTGGTGGTCTATATGCTTTAATTGGTGCTTATTTGCTCGGTCCGCGTACCAATCGTTCTGCTTGGGGTCAGACTCCGCCACCACATAATTTAGGGCTGGCAGCCTTGGGTACATTGATCTTGTGGTTTGGCTGGTACGGCTTTAATCCTGGCTCGTCTCTAGGTATGGGTAATCCTGGTTTAGTTGCCTTGGTAACGGTTAATACAACTCTGGCATCAGGTGCGGGGACAATTGCAGGGCTATTTTGTCAGTATTTTCGTTCGCGTAAATGGGAACTGTCTTACTGCCTCAATGGTGCGCTAGGAGGACTGGTTGGGATTACTGCTGGCTGTGCCTACGTTTTGCCTTGGGCTTCTATCCTGATTGGCTTGACGGCAGGAGTGCTAGTTATCATATCGATGAACATTTTAGAAGCAGTCAGAATTGACGACGCAGTGGGAGCATTCTCCGTTCATGGTGTCTGTGGCATGATGGGGACTTTAGCAGTTGGCTTTCTTGCTCAACCACAACTGACCTCAAATCAAATGGCGGGTCTATTGTTAGGTGGTGGCTTCGATCTACTCTGGATACAGTTGCTCGGTGTCGGAGCGATTACCGCTTTCATTGTCGCCTTTGCCTTTTTGATGTTTGGCGTACTTAAAGCAGTAGGTCGTTTGCGCGTTCATCCCAAAGCTGATGAAATCGGTATCGATGCCTACGAACATGGTGCATCAATCTGGCCCGATGTTTACTCAATTGAAGAGCAGCTTAGTGGCGCAAAAGGCAATAGCGATCGCTCGGTAAAAGTTGGCAACGATTAAGATGAATTAGTTTTTCTATTTCAGGTAAGCTTTTAGTTGTTTGGTTAAAGGCTGGACGTTTGGTTCTCTTATCGTAGTAATGCGATCTTGTAGAACTAGATACAAGATCTCTGGGCATAGATCGACAACCTCGGTTTGGAGTGAAGTCAGCAAACCGTTTAAATACCAAATAGAGCCTACATTGTAGTTTCAGCCATCCATTTGTTCCTGCAAGTAAGTCTGTAATAAACTATCCAACTTATCTTCAGGACAACATTCGATCAAGGCTTCAAACGCTTCGTAGAGCTTGGCTGCGCTGTCTCCCAGCATCGGAGTAATACCCCAAACATCCTCTACCCAGTCTTTAGGAGTTTGGTCATCAAAGATCATGCGTTCTAGTAGCTGTTTGGCTTCGGTTTTAGAAAGAGACATAAATTATCAGCAAATAGATTAACAATATTCAATTATTAAGCATCATCGGTTGATAAGCTGGAAAAATATCTTTCACTCTTGTTGTCATGTTCGATACTATCAATTGGTCAAATCCCTGGGCGATCGCTTTTACTGTCAACACTGTGTTGTTAGGAATCGCTTGGTTTTTACCGAAAAAACTTTTGACTCCTTTTGGCTATCTAAACGCTTTATTTTTGGGGATTGTCGTTTGGGGTACTTTAGGTTGGCGTGGCTATTCAATAGTGATGCTTTTTTTCTTATTAGGTTCTGCGTTAACTTTTGTCGGCATCGACCAAAAAGAAGCAGAAGGTATAGCTGAAGAACGTTCTGGAGTGCGAGGAGCGGGGAATGTTTGGGGTTCGGCACTGACAGCAACTATTTGCGCGATCGCGACTTTGTTTTATCCGTTTCCTATTAAACAATTATTTATCTTGGGTTATGTAGCTAGTTTTTGTACTAAGCTTGCTGACACTACGGCTAGTGAAGTAGGAAAGGCTTATGGCAAAACCACTTATTTAATTACTACTCTAAAGCCAGTACCCAGAGGTACGGAAGGAGCGGTAAGTTTAGAA
Source organism: Waterburya sp. (assembly GCA_965214815.1). Taxonomy (GTDB): domain Bacteria; phylum Cyanobacteriota; class Cyanobacteriia; order Cyanobacteriales; family Xenococcaceae; genus Waterburya. The sequence continues at coordinate 1,836,508 of CBDCCL010000002.1, read as the reverse complement.
GGAACAATAGCAGGAATATTAGCTTCGGTAATTCTAGCCGTTATTGCCTGGATAATTGGATTAATTAACCCCCTTGGAGTTGTTTGGTGCATTATTGCTGCATTTATCGCCACTACTATTGAAAGCTTGATTGGCGCAACTTTAGAATCTCGCTTTGAATGGTTGACTAACGATTTAGTTAATTTTATTAATACCGTTATCGGCGCGACCGCAGCTATTGTTTTATCCTCTATTTTTTCTAGTTTATAAAAAGTTTTAATTGAAAGTACAATCCCGCTTCATTGCCTTGTGTAACACTCTTTTGTACTGTGACGAACTAATAACTATAGAGCCAAAGCGTTCTAAATGAGGGTTTTGCAGTTGAGCATCAAACACGACATATTCCCTGTTGCGTAAATGCTCGACTAGTTTTACCATTGCTACTTTAGAGCCTTCGGTAATGCGATAAAACATCGATTCACCGATAAATGCACCTCGAATAGTAATACCTAATATACCCCCCGCCAGCTTATCGCCTTGCCAAGTTTCAAAACTGTGCGCCCAGCCAGCCTGATGTAAAGCCAAATATATATCCATTAGCTCGTTATTAATCCAAGTACTATCGCGATCGGCACATCCCTCGCACACTGCTTTAAAATCACGATCGATTGCTACCGAAAACCGTTCTTGATTGAGTACCCTTTGCAATGACTTAGGGTAGCGAAAGCGATCGTCCAACGGAATAAGAGTACGCTGACGACTAGAATACCAGTTTAATCCATCCTCCTCAGACATCAGGAAGTAACCTTGGCTGTATCCTTCTACAATTGAAGGAAGATCGATTTCCATATTTTTACTATTATCTATTTCTAAATAGAGATGTTTAGATTTGAAAATAACTGTATTAAATTATTAGTAAGCCGTAATTAATGAGCGAATAACTTAATATAAAACTTAATAAAATAAAACAAATCATCATGACAGATCCTGCTATACCAATCGCGCCCATTACTTTACCCAAAGTACAGCATCCTGAAACAGAAGAAAAATGGCTTAAGCAATCCTTACATAAATGGCTGGATGAAGAGTTCTTACCAGAAGCCGTCAATGCAAAAATAGCGCAAAGGGCATCAAAGATCTTTGTCCGTCAACGTATGGAAGGAGAAAACGATCTTGGTTCGCTGGTTATTGCCATTATTGCTGAAATGCGATCGTTCGATTTTAGTCGTAGTTTTTATAGTGAATTTGCCGTTGCCAATGCGGTAAGCGATTTAATTTTAGATAGTCTAGGTATAGATCGCTGTTGCGGTGCATAGTTTTCAGCAATTAGTTAAGTAATGAGTAAATTTTCTTGGATCGATGGTTGGAAAGATCGAGCATCAGAAAATATAGATGCTGCAACAAAGCGTTTGAAGAAACTGCTTCCGCTCGATCGTGTTACTGAAAAGGCTAATAGTTGGTTTAATGTTAGCGACGAACGAGTAGCCGAGATCTTAACTACAGTTAGAGAAAAGCTGCCGACGACAGAAGCTTTATTAATTGGCAAGCCACAAGCAGGGAAGAGTTCTATCGTTCGTGGCTTAACGGGAGTGTCTGCTGAAATTGTCGGACAGGGTTTTCGTCCTCATACGCAAAATACGGCAAGATACGCTTATCCTTCTGAAGAGCTACCATTACTTATTTTTACCGATACTGTAGGCTTGGGAGATACAGATCGAAATACCGAAGCCATAATCGAAGAATTAGAATTTGAGTTAGAACGAGAAACGCAGTGTGCCAGAATTTTAATTCTTACTGTCAAAATTAATGATTTTGCTACCGATACTTTAAAACAAATAGCTCAGAAATTACGCCAAGACTATCCCGATATTCCGTGTTTACTAGCAGTTACTTGTCTTCACGAAGTATATCCTCCTGAAGTTGAGAATCATCCAGAATATCCTCCCGATTATGAAGCAATTAATCGAGCTTTTGAAGCAATCATGCAAGATTTCGAGCAGCTATGGGGAGTCGAAGGCAAAGAAAGCTATCGCACTATATTAATCGACTTTACCTTGGAAGAAGACGGCTACGATCCAACTTTCTATGGTTTAGAAGCACTGACAGATGCTTTAGCCGATTTGCTCCCTGAAGCCGAATCACGAACTATCTATCAATTATTAGACAATAGCGCAGGGGAAGAATTAGGTAATCTCTATCGAGATACTGCTCGACGCTATCTAGTGGCTTTTTCAACTATGGCTGCTACTTTAGCTGCTGTACCCTTGCCATTTGCCACTATGCCTGTCTTAACTGCTCTACAAATATCTTTAGTCGGGCTTCTAGGAAAACTCTATGGACAAACCATATCTCCTTCTCAAGCTGGAGGAATTGCTAGTGCGATCGCTGGTGGGTTTTTCGCTCAGGCGATTGGGAAAGAGCTAGTTAAGTTCATTCCAGGTTTTGGTAGCGTTATTGCTGCATCCTGGGCAGCAGCCTATACTTGGTCGCTGGGAGAAGGTGCCTGTGTTTATTTTGGCGATCTGATGGGTGGGAAAAAACCAGACCCCAAAAAAATTCAGTCGGTTATGAAAGAATCGTTTGCGATCGCTAAAGAACAGTTCAAAAACGTTCGGCAGCAATAATTATTTTTTTTTAAACAGCAAAAGCTTTATACAGCAATGCTTTGCCAAAAATTAATCAACTTAATTTCAAAAAAGATGGAAAAAAGGGTTGACTTTTATATTTAAACTCCTTATATTGATAAATGCGCGGTTGAGAGAGGCAAAGCTTCTTCACCGAGCTAGAACCTAGACAATACAATAGTTTGACGGTTTAAAAAGCATTAACTTTTTGAATAAAAAACAATACATAGAACCCCCTGAGATTAGAGAAATTATTTCTAAAGAAAGGGAAAATAAAGAGCTATAAATCAACACAATTTGTGTTTGAACTGATAGTTCATCATGGAGAGTTTGATCCTGGCTCAGGATGAACGCTGGCGGTATGCCTAACACATGCAAGTCGAACGAAGTCCTTTCGGGGACTTAGTGGCGGACGGGTGAGTAACGCGTGAGAATCTGCCATTTGGATGGGGATAACAGAGGGAAACTTCTGCTAAGACCCAATATGCGCTTCGGCGTGAAATAATTTATTGCCAGATGAGGAGCTCGCGTCCGATTAGTTAGTTGGTGGGGTAAGAGCCTACCAAGGCAGCGATCGGTAGCTGGTCTGAGAGGATGAGCAGCCACACTGGGACTGAGACACGGCCCAGACTCCTACGGGAGGCAGCAGTGGGGAATTTTCCGCAATGGGCGAAAGCCTGACGGAGCAATACCGCGTGAGGGAGGAAGGCTTTTGGGTTGTAAACCTCTTTTATTAAGGAAGAAGCAAGTGACGGTACTTAATGAATCAGCATCGGCTAACTCCGTGCCAGCAGCCGCGGTAATACGGAGGATGCAAGCGTTATCCGGAATCATTGGGCGTAAAGCGTCCGCAGGTGGTTCATCGTGTCTGCTGTTAAAGACAGAAGCTCAACTTCTGAGAGGCAGTGGAAACTGGTGAACTAGAGTACGGTAGGGGTTGAGGGAATTCCCAGTGTAGCGGTGAAATGCGTAGATATTGGGAAGAACACCAGTGGCGAAGGCGCTCGACTGGGCCGTAACTGACACTCAGGGACGAAAGCTAGGGTAGCGAAAGGGATTAGATACCCCTGTAGTCTTAGCTGTAAACGATGAACACTAGGCGTTGCTTGTATCGACCCGAGCAGTGCCGTAGCCAACGCGTTAAGTGTTCCGCCTGGGGAGTACGCAGGCAACTGTGAAACTCAAAGGAATTGACGGGGGCCCGCACAAGCGGTGGAGTATGTGGTTTAATTCGATGCAACGCGAAGAACCTTACCAGGACTTGACATCTCGAGAACCCTGCCTAATAGCAGGGGTGCCTTAGGGAACTCGAAGACAGGTGGTGCATGGCTGTCGTCAGCTCGTGTCGTGAGATGTTGGGTTAAGTCCCGCAACGAGCGCAACCCTCGTTCTTAGTTGCCAGCATTAAGTTGGGCACTTTAGGAAGACTGCCGGTGACAAACCGGAGGAAGGTGGGGATGACGTCAAGTCAGCATGCCCCTTACGTCCTGGGCTACACACGTACTACAATGGTTGGGACAAAGGGTAGCCAACTCGCAAGAGAGAGCCAATCCCATCAAACCCAGCCTCAGTTCAGATTGCAGGCTGCAACTCGCCTGCATGAAGGAGGAATCGCTAGTAATCGCAGGTCAGCATACTGCGGTGAATTCGTTCCCGGGCCTTGTACACACCGCCCGTCACACCATGGAAGTTGGCCACGCCCGAAGTCGTTACCCTAACCAGTTATCTGGAGGGGGATGCCGAAGGCAGGGCTGGTGACTAGGGTGAAGTCGTAACAAGGTAGCCGTACCGGAAGGTGTGGCTGGATCACCTCCTTATTAGGGAGACCGAACTAAGTAACGTAGCGAACGCAAATAAGTCCTACGATTGCTGGTCAAACCAAGGTCGGTTCAAAAAGTGAAGGTAAAACCGTCAAACTATATTGTTCTGGTTGAGAAAAGAATCTATCTAACCAATAGAGAAATCTGACCGAAACAAGGGCTATTAGCTCAGGTGGTTAGAGCGCACCCCTGATAAGGGTGAGGTCCCTGGTTCAAGTCCAGGATGGCCCACCACTTGAAACAGTGGACAGTCAACAGTAAACAGTGAACAGAAATAATCTACACTTGAAGCTGGGAATGGACACAGAAGAAAGAGGGGGGTATAGCTCAGCTGGTAGAGCGCCTGCTTTGCAAGCAGGATGTCAGCGGTTCAAGTCCGCTTACCTCCACCAAAAACCCTAAAATTCAGCACGGTCACGGCTAGTACTGCTAGAGTGAGTCTGCTGGACTTTAAATAAGTTCAGATTATGAACCTTGAAAACTGCATAAAATCTAGAAACGGTAATGAAATCTATCGATGGTGGTAGAAGTAATTACTGGCAATAGAGCCAAATTAAGTAATTAGGTCAAAGAAAACTAAGGCGATAAGTTAATACTTATCATTAATTAGTCCAAGATAGGCAAAACCTATTGAGTAGAGAAAACAAGTTAAGTTATCACATCAAAGTGAGGGCTGAACTTATTGGTCAAGCTACAAAGGGCTAACGGTGGATACCTAGGTACACAAAGGCGAAGAAGGACGTGGTGACCGACGAAATGCCTCGGGGAGCTGGAAACAAGCATCGAGCCGAGGGTGTCCGAATGGGGCAACCTGTATGAACGACCTGCTGAATATATAGGCAGGAACGAGCGAACTCAGCCAACTGAAACATCTTAGTAGCTGAAGGAAGAGAAAGCAAAAGCGATTTCCTTAGTAGCGGCGAGCGAAGCGGAAACAGCCTAAACCAATTACTGCGGTAATTGGGGTCGTGGGACAGTCACCAGGGACAAGGAAAGTTAGACGAAGCAGTTGAAAGCTGCACCAAAGAAGGTGAAAGTCCTGTAGTCGAAAACCGAACTTGCCCGACTGGATCCCGAGTAGCACGGAGCCCGTGGAATTCCGTGTGAATCAGCGAGGACCACCTCGTAAGGCTAAATACTCCTGTGTAACCGATAGAGAAACAGTACCGCGAGGGAAAGGTGAAAAGAACCCCGGCGAGGGGAGTGAAAGAGAATATGAAACCGTTAGCCTACAAGCAATTAAAGCACGATTGAACGTGTGATAGTGTGCCTGTTGAAGAATGAGCCGGCGACTTACAGGTAATGGCAGGTTAAGAGGAATATACTCGAAGCCAAAGTGAAAGCGAGCCTGAACAGGGCGGTAATGTCATTATTTGTAGACCCGAACCTGGGTGATCTAACCATGTCCAGGATGAAGCTTGGGTAAAACCAAGTGGAGGTCCGAACCGACTGGCGTTGAAAAGCCAGCGGATGAGGTGTGGTTAGGGGTGAAATGCCAATCGAACCCAGAGCTAGCTGGATCTCCTCGAAATGCGTTTAGGCGCAGCGGTAAATGAGAGTTGTTAGGGGGTAAAGCACTGTTTCGCTGCGGGCTGCGAGAGCGGTACCAAAGTGAGACAAACTCAGAATACCTAATAGCAATTTACCAGTGAGACGGTGGGGGATAAGCTTCATCGTCGAAAGGGAAACAGCCCAGACCACCAGCTAAGGTCCCCAAGTACTTACTAAGTGAGAAAGGAGGTGGGAGTGCATAGACAACCAGGAGGTTTGCTTAGAAGCAGCAATCCTTGAAAGAGTGCGTAATAGCTCACTGGTCTAGCGCGCCTGCGCCGAAAATGAACGGGGCTAAGTAAGTCACCGAAGCTGTGGACTTGTAAGTTAATTACGAGTGGTAGAGGAGCGTTCTGTATGGGGAGAAGCATTAGCGGCAAGCAGATGTGGACGATACAGAAGTGAGAATGTCGGCTTAAGTAGCGAAAATATATGTGAGAATCATATACCCCGAAAGCCCAAGGGTTTCTTCGGAAGGCTCGTCCGCGAAGAGTTAGTCGGGACCTAAGGCCAGGCCGAAAGGCGTAGTCGATGGACACAGGGTGAATATTCCCTGACTACAGTATTGGAGCAATCAACGGGACGCATGAGAAATAACCACGCCCTGAATGGATTGGGAGTCCGAATTATCGGACGTGTGGTAAAGGTAGTGCCAAGAAAAGCGTCGATGGTGTTGAAGATACAGTACCCGTACCCGAAACCGACACAGGTGGGCAGGTAGAGAATACTAAGGGGCGCGAGATAACTCTCTCTAAGGAACTCGGCAAAATGACCCCGTAACTTCGGGAGAAGGGGTGCCAGTGAAAGCTGGTTGCAATAAAGAGGCCCAGGCGACTGTTTACCAAAAACATAGGTCTCTGCTAACTCGTAAGAGGATGTATAGGGGCTGACGCCTGCCCAGTGCCGGAAGGTTAAGGAAGTTGGTCAGCAGAGCTTGCTCTTGTGAAGCTGACGACCGAAGCCCCGGTGAACGGCGGCCGTAACTATAACGGTCCTAAGGTAGCGAAATTCCTTGTCGGGTAAGTTCCGACCCGCACGAAAGGCGTAACGATCTGGGCGCTGTCTCGGAGAGAGGCTCGGCGAAATAGGATTGTCTGTGAAGATACGGACTACCTACACTTGGACAGAAAGACCCTATGAAGCTTTACTATAGCCTGGAATTGGGTTCGGGCTTCGCTTGCGCAGAATAGGTGGGAGACGATGAAGGTAGCCTTGTGGGGTTATCAGAGTCGCAATGTGAGATACCACTCTAGCGAGGCTAGAATTCTAACTGGCTCCCGTAATCCGGGAGTAGAACAGTTTCAGGTGGGTAGTTTGACTGGGGCGGTCGCCTCCAAAAAGGTAACGGAGGCGCACAAAGGTTCCCTCAGGCTGGATGGAAATCAGCCAGAGAGTGTAAAGGCACAAGGGAGCTTGACTGCGAGAGAGACAACTCAAGCAGGTAGGAAACTAGGTCTTAGTGATCCGACGGTGCTGCGTGGAAAGGCCGTCGCTCAACGGATAAAAGTTACTCTAGGGATAACAGGCTGATCTCCCCCAAGAGTTCACATCGACGGGGAGGTTTGGCACCTCGATGTCGGCTCATCGCAACCTGGGGCTGAAGTAGGTCCCAAGGGTTGGGCTGTTCGCCCATTAAAGCGGTACGTGAGCTGGGTTCAGAACGTCGTGAGACAGTTCGGTCCATATCCGGTGTAGGCGTAAGAGTATTGAGAGGAGTCTTCCTTAGTACGAGAGGACCGGGAAGAACGCACCGCTGGTGTACCAGTTATCGTGCCAACGGTAGACGCTGGGTAGCCAAGTGCGGAGAGGATAACCGCTGAAAGCATCTAAGTGGGAAGCCCACCTCAAGATGAGTACTCTGTTGGAGTAATCCAGTAAGGTCACGGGAAGAACACCCGTTAATAGGCGTTAGGTGTAAGAGCAGTAATGTTTGTAGCCGAGGCGTGCTAACAGACCGAGGGCTTGACCAACCGAATCAATTGGCTTAATTACTAACTTAGGATCTTGGCGATTCTAGATTTATGCAGTCTTGAGGGTGTCATTGATTCCCAACCGTTTTTCCTGGTGCTATTAGCGTTGTGGTCCCACTTCGACTCCATCCCGAACTCGATAGTGAAACGCGACAGCGGTGAAGATACTTGGAGGGTAGCCTCCTGGGAAAATAGCTCAGTGCCAGGTTCAATCTTCCTAAAATTAAAAAAGCTCTTACTCTATAGAATTCGGTAAGAGCTTTTTTAATGTGAAATTCAGTATCGATCTAAATATTGCCAAAAATAATAAAGCAAATCATGGTAATGAATATTACTGGCTGGTAGAAAATATCGACCGATCGCTATTTCGATCTATCGGCCAATCTTCGTTTTGACCACCTATTATTATTTTTTCAATTTGGACAAATTCTTTACTTAACTGATTTAAAGCATTGATTAAAATATCGATCGCAATTAAATCGCTCGTTCCAAGATCGAACCAGGATCTACCCCAAGTTCCTAAATATTCAAACTCTGCCATATTGTGCATGGGAGACATTAAAGCATTATCTAATGCAGTTCGGTCATATTCCATGTAGCTGATTTCTACTCCCGTATCTTGTACTTGAAGATTTTCGGCATTAAATCCCCCCAGCTTGCCTAAATAAAACCAAGAATTAAATAGCTCTTCAATATATTGTTGTTCCATTCTCGAAGGAACGGTAGGAAATTCTAACCAAATCCATAAATCGAAAGGATTGAATTCTCTAAACTGTACTTCCATAATTTTAAATAATAAGATAAATAGTTAGAACCCGCTCGAACTAATATTGGATAACTTTTTGCGTCGCAAAGCTTTTAATACTTTAATAAGATTGTCAATGTTCTATTGTATTTATCCAATTGCTAACCAATGAACAACAAACTTCTTTTAACTTCTTTCCAAACTTGGTTGCCCCATCAAAAATCTAACTCTTCCGACGATCTTCTAAAAACAATAAAACAACTTGATTCAAATCTCTATTTTGTAAGAAAACTACCTGTAAATACTAACTTAGCTGCATTACAAGTTATACAAGCTATAGAACAGATCGAACCAAAAGGTATAATCTGTTGTGGAATGGCAGAATCTAGAAGTCAGTTGACAGTCGAATCTAATGCTGTATGCGATCGCGACTGCATTTTTACTCAAGTTAATCTAGATAAACTAGTAACTTACCTAAATAACACTAATATTAGTCATGATGCTGGAAAATTTGTCTGCGAGGGTTTATATTATCAAATTCTCAAATATATTCTGGTCAATCAGCCGAACATTCAATGTATTTTTGTACATATTCCGACCCTCGATGCCGGTAACTTAAAAATAATTCAGCACGATTTTATGACAATTATAAATTTTATGCAGTCTATAGAAACTTAAAAAGTTTGCTTGCATACAAACATAAAAATTGAGCCAATTTGAGACATATAGAAAAGCTTTGCTTTTTAATAGATGTACATTAATATACTTAAATTATTTGATACATCTATTAATATTTTTTAAAATCAAGCTTCGTTTTTCTTCTATGTTTGTCTTTGACTCGATAAAATTTTTCTCGTATTTTAAATTAGATCAACCTTCTCTTTGGTCTTTATCAGTTTGAATAAAGAGAATTAGTAAAAAGACAGTAGGAACTAAAACAAACAGGATAGTAGCTACAAATCCTAAATCATTAACTTCCATACAACAGCAGCCCCTAAGTAAGTAATTATTAAAACAATATCTATATATAGGATATCATTACTTAGGCTAGTAGCTGCATTTAAATCGGGTTTATTTTTTCTTAGAGGGTTTGGGCTTAGTGATTACGGTAACTGGACCATTAACCAAAGTTTGACAAGCCAAACGGTAGTTGTCAGGCTTTTTCTTTAATCGGCGTTTTTCAAAATCCGTTTTTGGAGATAAATTTTCCATACCTTCGGCAATTTCGACAATACAAGTCGAACACTGTCCGTAACCACCGCAATTTCTGAGTTTACCTCCAAAGGTATAGATATCAACTCGATTTTGAAGAGCTTTCTCGCGCAAATTCGACCCCTGTGAAACGATCGCTTCTTGATTTTCCTTAGCAAAGGTAATTGTCGTCATAGAAATTTTCTCTTGTTAAATCCTATTTACTATATTATTAAGAATTCGTAAGAAATCATACAACGATTTTAATACTTATGGCGTTTTTGACAGTATTATTTACACTCGAAGCGATTGGCGTTCTTCTGTGCCGAAGGCATGGCTTCAAAGCAGATAAATAATTATGTGCAACGGTAAATCAATTTTAATGCCAATGCCAAAATTCGATTGAGGCAAGAGGCGTGGTTTTAATTGCTACGGATGCAATATAATCTGTTGCAGGAATACAAGAACAAAGCGACCATTTAGCTGCTGCTAGTTTATCGCCTTTAATTGCTAATAGGCGCGGAGATAGAACTTCATCTATAGCTATATCGACATCAGCTAAAGAGTCTGCTATACCAGTACCGATCGCTTTTAAATAAGCTTCTTTAGCCGTCCAAAGTCGAAAAAACTGCTCCAACCTAGCTTCGTCACTTGCCTCAACAAGTAATTTATATTCTTGAGGTGAAAAAAAACGCCGAGCAATTTTGAGAAGATCGGGCATCTCTCGTAAATATTCGAGGTCTACGCCGATAAGATGATGATAGGTAAACCCGTATAGAGCATACTCATGAGAATGTGAAAGATTAAATTGCAGGTGGTCGATCTGTTCTAATTTTAGCAAAGGCTTACCGCGATCGCCGTAGTCAAATTGTAGGTCTTTCGGCTCGATGTTTAAATAATTACCTAGTAACTGTCTTAAAACTCCTCTGGCTACAATAAATCTTCGTCGGTGTCGCGCAAAGCGAAACCTGTTAGCCCTGGTTAGCTCATCAGCAGATAAAACGGAGGCTAGTCGATCTACTTCAGGATCGCTTATATCGAGCCTAGCACGCCAGACATGAACTCGATCTTTATCTAACCTCGGTAAGTCTATAGGATATTGCCAAATTGCATTAGAACAGTAATTGTTTGGCTGATTCATTCTAATTTTTTTTAATAGCGATCTCGATCGCGATTATTGGTTCATTTTATGGCGAGCTTTAGCCTTAATTAGAAGATTACGGTCTTCGACAGCCATCGACCAACAGTTTTCACCTAATTGTTCTAGCGCGAGTAGACAGGCGTACTTAAGATCGAATATGGGAGTTTCTAAAGTTTGCTTTAGTAGGGGTATAGCTTGCGTAGCCTGAAGATTGCCTAAAGCGATCGCTGCTGCTGCGCGGGATTTTTGAAATTGAGGTTCGGTATTGTGTAAAGCTTCTACTATAACTTCGTAACCTGGTTGATGTTTTAGTAGTCCTAAGAGCTTGATAACATGAAAATGTGCGCCATAATCGTTGTGAGCTTCTGCTGTATAGGTTTTTAAAAGGGCTTCGGGAGCTTCATCGGCATATTCTTCGAGTAGAGTTTTACTTGCCAGATAACAGCGTCCAAAATCAGTGTGATAGAGTTCTCTAATTAAAAACTCGATCGATGGTGGCTGGTCGTATTCGTGTACCATTTCAATATCTTGAGGGCGATCGCGAATTATGCGGTCTAGACTCGATTCAATTTGCTCGAAACTAATCTTTTTAGTTGCCAAACCCTTAGCAGCCAATAGCCTAATTCCGCGCAGGCGAAAAGCAATGGAAATAGGAGCTTTAGCAATTGCTTCTATGGCTGGATAATATTCTGTATCGATCAAATCCTGAATACAGGCGCGTCTGGCATTAATATCATCAGACTGGAGAAACTCGACTACCCGATCCATCTGGCTGTAATCATTCTTCAAACGGGCTACTGAAGCGATCGCAGCACTGGCAATTGGTTCATCAGGATAATCGACAAAAGGCTCGATTCTATCCATAGCTGGCTGGTAATTAAAGTTAGCCAGGGTATGAATAATTACGCGATAGGTTTGATTGGGCTTGGTTAACAGTTGGGCGATCGCTTCGATAATAGATTCGTCTTCAGTGCCAATCTCGCTAATAGCCCATACTGCATTTTCTACGGTTAAAGGGTCGCCCTCTGCCAAACACGACTTCAAAGTAGGTAATGCCCGAACAGCCTTCAAACGTCCCAAACTTTCTACCGCCTTACGTCTGGCGATCCGATTTTCTAAAGACCGATCGCGGTCTTGGATTGCCTCTATTAAAGCATTAATCGATCTCTCGGTCGGAAAATTAATTAGGTGTGCAGCACCTACATAACGCTCCGATGTACCATCTTCAGTATTTAAGGGCTTCTTCAACAAGGCGATCGCCTGGTCTTCGGTTAAGTTAAATATATTAGAAAATCTATTGTCCATTACTTTAATAAATTTAATAATCGCTTCTAATTAATAAATAGTTTATAGCTTTCTGTTTGCCTCAGTCCCAGGTAGTTTACGGTTAGCAAAGAATCTGAGAAAATCAAATACATAATTTAAGATGAAATTATTTAGATCGAGACTTTAAAAAATATTAAGAACATGGCAGACACACCCGTAACAGCAGAAGACTTAGCAGAGCTAATTATAGAATTCGAGCAGTATCGCGATCGCTTAGTGAATGAAACTACTGAAGCTGCTAAAAAAGCCAAGCTATCAAAAAAAGCGACTATGGCAAAATTAGAGCCGAAGCTTGCAGATATTGATGCCAAACTACAACGATTGAGAGAACAACACGCTAACTTAACTGCAAGTAACTAAATGACTAATCCGCCCAATACTACAAACAATGGCGAAATGCTATCTCATCAAGAAGCGGACGAACTATTAGCTAGAGTAAATCAGCAGCTAAAAGAAGGTACTTTTGACCATAGCGATCTACAGCTAATCGGGCAAATGGTGGAATTTCTAGGAGACACCAGAGGGTTAGTTAGATTAGGCTATGCTGAAGCTTTAGGAGTAGTTGGTAAACCAGCGGTAGATATTTTAATCGATGCTTTATTACATCACCCTAATGTAGTGGTTAGAAGGGCAGCAGGAAAGACTTTAACCTTAATTGAAGATCCTAAAGCCGTACCCCCTTTAATTGAGGCACTGCTACAGGATGAAGATACGGTGGTGCAAGCATCTGCTATTGGCGCACTCGCCCGCACGGGAGAAGCATCGGTAGAGCCTCTTTTAGAAGTGCTAGCCTCACCTGATTCTAGCGAGAGTAACAAAGGTCATGCAGCCTGGGCATTAGCGTTTATCGGTGCTAAAGCCAAAGATCGCCTTTATACGGCTTACCAATCCGATTCCCCTGAAGTTAGAGCAGCAGTAGTAGGAGCGATTGCTAAAGTAGCACAAGAAAATCGCGCTGATACTCAAGCTTTGGATGTATTAGTTAAATCTTTAAATGATACCGCAGCTAATGTTAGAAGTGAAGCAGCAGCAGTATTAGGTAACTTAGAATATCAACCAGCAATTCCGACACTGATAACATTATTGGATCATCACGAAGGAGAAACTCGCAAGTCAGCAGCTTTATCCTTAATGAAGATTGGCGATCGCGATTCAATTGCGCCGTTACAAACCGCTTTGGCTAAAGAAACTGATGAAGGAATTAAAAGGGCTATTTCTTTAGCTATATCCTTATTAGAAAAACAAACCGCACTAATCGAGTCAGACGATTGGTAGAGTTTAATCTGTCAGACAGTTTTACTATTTTCTTTTCATCTCAGTAAAAGTGAAATAGCCGATCTTTTAGACGTTTGGATCGAGAAACGAACAACCAATACAAATTTACTAATTTATAATCTAACTCTAATAACTATAGCTAAAGCTATCGATTAAAGCCAAATTTTGATGTTATTACACTAGGCATTAACATTATTTTTTGTTATCTTAGTCGAGACAAAATAGTACTATTTAAAGCTAAAATGCCCAATATTTTCATAGTAAGTATTACTATTTAGAAGCTAAAAATGCAAAAAATATATTTCTTTTAGATAATTTTAAATTACTATCTTATATAGCTAATAGTTTAGTTATGGACAAAAGCAAAAATAAAAGCTTTATCGTCAACAATGGCTCTTTGCTACGAAACTATGCTTTAAAAAACTATAATGTTTTCGGTGAAGGAATAATAGTCATTAATTTATTTTTACTAAAAACAAATATTTTAAATGCTTCAGATTTAGGTGATTACGAATCGGTAAGCGATCGCGATCTAACTATTTACGAAGTCAGAGGAAGCCGCGTGCTTCTTAAAGCGATGGCTCATGGGGGAAACCCCCAAGACCGCCTCGCTTCGCTTCCAGCGCGGGGTCTCTTTGACCATCCAGTATATTACATTCCTCAAACTAACTTTTGGTTCAAGATCTTGAGTTTAAAAATAAAGGAAAAGCACCAAATAGACATTACAGTAAACAATTCTCAGGATCGATTCCTGGTCGTATTTATCAAAGATGATTCCATAGAACACTTCTCTATATATTCTTTACATATTTAAAAATCAAATTTTACTGTCTAAATGCGAGCGCATTTAGTATTAATTACCGCGGAATGCGGTCAGAGGAAGCCCCGTCGTTTTACGGCGGGGTCTCTCTGACCAGGCTGTAATTCTTCTAGAATCGTAAAGCGAATATGATTCAAAGCTAACTCACCAATAGAAGCCGTTTCCTTTTCTACTTTGACTCCCTTACTCGTTATTGTCTCAAAAGAGGTATCCTTTGCCATTTCCGCATGATACCAAGATAGCCCCATAAAAAAGCGGGTAGGATACGGTCCACCTTCAATTAAATCGTCGGGGTTAGACTCCATTGGTAGCCAGCCATAACCAGGAAGATAAAACTCCATCCAAACATGATTGTAGTCTGGCTGAAGAGGAATATTGCGCTTTAAAGGATCGCCAGGACATTTGTATCTGCCAACAGTACGACAGGCAATTCCGTTAAGACGGCATAAGGCTAGAAGTAAGCCCAAATATTCACCACACGAACCTACTCCCCGCTTGAGAACAATGTCGGGAGTATCGATGTGAGGTTTGATGCCATAGGATAGCTTGTCATAGACATAATTACGGATACTATAAACCTGGCGCAATAAGTTTGTCTCCGTACCGACTGCCGTTTCAGCAGCCAAGCGAATAACTTCTGTATCCATTGCCAAATTGTCATTATCTGTGAGATACTTTTTCTTATATTCTTCGTTAAGTTGGGGGATGTCTTCGCCATGGAGGGGTTGAAATTGATATTTGATACTCCAGACTTCTAAGATCGCCTTCCAGCCAAAAACATAACGCTGTTCGGAATTAAAATTATCGAACTTAAATACGGCAATACGCTGTCCGTCTTTGACCTCTTCAGTAAACGGTAATCCGATCGCACTAACCTCCCGAATCTTCTGTCTTTGAGTTTCGGCTGGTAGAGCAATACGCCATTCCAAATCTTCTAGCTCGATCGGATCGAGAGGCGAAATCTCTTCGGTGTAAGACATCTCGACCAAATAGCCATTAGATAAAGTGTAATTTTGTTCGCGGTTGTAATAAAAATAGAGAGGATGAATAAAAGTGCGATCGCGATACTGTAGTTCGTAATTTGGTTCGGCATTGGGATTATCACGGATATAAACCTCGCGATCGGCATAAGCTACGTATAAAGTCTCTTTACCTTCACTATCGCTACAAAAAGCCAGCCCTGTAGGAGATTGAAAAGGAGTCAGCACGTTAAATATAGTTTCGCCAGTGGCGCGATCGAGACAGTATACGGTTTGCTCTAAAGTATCGGTAAGCCATATCTCTTCTTTTTTGACGGTAATATTTTCTTGTCCGATACCAGGGGCGTAAAAGTAAGTTATTTGACTAAGGTGATCGCGATCGTAAACAAAAATCTTGCTCTGTTTTTGACTGGTAAGATATATCGTCGATTGCCAAACGGCAATGCCGTCAATATCGTAATCTAAACGAAGAAACAACTGCGGTTCAAAGTCTTTAGTAATTAGAGAACAACAATAGACGCATTCTCTATTAGTAAACCAAAGAATATCATCGGTAATAGCTAAACCCGTCGCCCCGATAAAATCCGACCAATTACGGGTGTTTAAAACTGTAGTGTTATCTGTGTGAGGGTCGATCTGTAGTAAATAACCGTTGCGAGAGTCGATCGCCCAAATTAAGCCTTCATGAAACACGATACCATAGATCGAACTTGCTGCGATCGGTCTAATGGTTTTGGTAGCTGTTACAGAGTTTGGATCGATCATCATCTTTTAAGTCTTAAATTAATAAGGACATGGCTTTTGAGGCGAAGTGCGCTTTTCTCCCGTGAAACCTTATCCGAAGGTGTATCCGTGATTGGCAAAAGTTTAAATTGTCCGCTCAGATTCGAGCAATTAGTAGTTTTAATTAATTGCCAATCTTTAAAATTAGCCAGAAACTTATAGGGTACAGCAAAAGAAGCCAGATATTCCGCATCAGAAACTGCATAACTACATTTAGGCGGAGGTAATTTCTGGATATTGTATTCTAAATACAGTAAATAGACTAAAAATAACGCTAGGTAGCCTGACTGTAGTTTCGCTCATGTCAAACCAGCGATATAAAGTTGCCAACAACCAATAAATACCTGGGGTTTTATGATGGGGTACTAACCAAGAATTAACCTAATCTCCCGTATCCAACATCAAACGCGACTTTGTAGTATAAAATATTTTGTATTAAAGTTTTAAGCTTTGTTGTTCGTAGCCACCGATTAATAAAGGTAGTGTCCACAATAGTAAAAATAGATAAATCCACAAACGAGATACAATTTGAAAATTGTGAGGGCGCGACCCCCGAATCGAATTCGGGGGCTTGTGTCGCCCGTAAAATCTACTCATCTCGGTTATTTTCTTAGTCTAATTAATGTCTATTTAAAGCAAATTTATCTATTTGAGACATTAAAATAACACAATTTATCTGAGAATTTCCCGTGAACCTATCTAACGCTTCTAACGAATTGACACGAGATTGGCACGCTTTATCTGTAGACAACACTCTAGATACTTTAAATAGCGATCGCTCTTTGGGGCTAAAAGATTCAGAAATACAACAGCGAATCAATCGCTATGGTAAAAACGAAATTGTCGAAGCAGCAGGGCGCAATTCTTGGGAAATTCTGTTAGATCAGTTTAAAGACATCATGCTGTTGATGTTAATTGCTGTAGCAGTTGTCTCTGGAGTTTTAGATCTAATTAGCTTGAGAGAATCTGGCGTAACCGAAGGGACGATTCCGTTCAAAGATACGATCGCCATTATGACGATTGTAGTTCTCAACGGGGTTTTGGGATACCTACAGGAAAGTCGCGCAGAAAAAGCCCTTGCAGCTTTAAAAAACATGACCTCGCCTCAAGTTCAAGTGTTACGTAATGGTCGAAAAGTAGCGGTAGAATCACCTCAACTCGTACCAGGAGATATCATTTTTCTCGAAGCAGGCGATCGCATTTGTGCCGATGGACAAATTATCGAGGCTTCTAACCTACAGGTAAGAGAGTCAGCCCTGACAGGAGAAGCCCACGCAGTACAGAAGTCACCCCAGACGGGGTTAGCAGCGGAAACTTCTTTAGGCGATCGCCTAAATATGGTATTTACTGGTACAGAAGTACTGCAAGGACGCGCTAAAGCCGTAGTTACTACGACAGGAATGGAAACGGAATTAGGCAAGATCGCCCAAATGTTGCAGTCGGTAGAGTCAGAAGAAACGCCTTTACAGCAGCGAATGAATCAGTTAGGCAAGGTATTGGTTACTGGTTCGATGATTTTAGTAGCGATCGTAATTGCCATTGGCGTAATTCGTAGTGGTTGGACGCGCCTGCGAGACTTAGTAGAAGTGTCCCTATCGATGGCGGTGGCGGTTGTTCCCGAAGGTTTACCCGCCGTCATTACCGTTACTCTGGCTTTGGGTACACAAAGAATGGTGAAGCGCAAGGCGTTGATTCGCAAACTACCCGCCGTGGAAACTTTAGGTTCTGTCAATACAATTTGTTCGGATAAAACAGGTACGCTGACGCAAAACAAAATGGTGGTGCAGCAGGTAGAGACAGTTAGAGATTCTTGGCAGGTTACGGGGGAAGGTTATCAGCCTGTAGGAGAGTTCTTATCAGAAGGCGCAAAACCAGTAGGGGCGAACAGCCGTTCGCCCCTACTAGAAATATTGCTGATGGCTTGCGTGTTGTGTAACGATGCTACCCTGTCACAAGAAGGAGACTGGCACATTCTCGGCGATCCGACAGAAGGGGCGTTACTGACTCTTGCAGGAAAAGCGGGTTTGGAACAGCCGACACTCAATAGTAAAACCCGTCGCGTACTCGATTTTCCCTTCGATAGCGATCGCAAACGCATGAGCGTAGTTTGTAATCTCGGATCTTATAATAAATCGCCCTTACAAAACGAGCTAGTTTTATTTATCAAAGGTTCGCCAGAAATAATTTTAGAAAGATGTGTTGCCTGTCACAATGGCAAGGAAACATTACCACTGGATAAAAATAGTCGCGCTTCTATTTTACAAACTAACGATCGCCTGGCACAAAATGCCTTGAGAGTACTGGCAATTGCCTATAAACCTCTAACAGAAGTACCTCCTGAAGATGTAGAAACCGCCGAACGAGAACTAATTTGGTTGGGTTTGGTAGGGATGATGGATGCACCCCGTACTGAAGTAAAGGCTGCGGTAGCCGAATGTTTACAGGCGGGAATACGCCCAATTATGATTACGGGAGATCATCAATTAACCGCAATGGCGATCGCCAAACAGTTAGGCATTGCCAACCAAAGCGACCGCATTTTAACAGGACAAGAACTACAGCAGCTTTCGCAAACAGAGTTAGAACGAGAGGTTGAAAATGTCAGCATTTATGCCCGTGTTTCTCCCGAACACAAGCTACGTATCATTCAAGCTTTACAAACCCAAGGCAGATTTGTCGCCATGACGGGAGATGGGGTAAATGATGCCCCCGCGCTCAAACAGGCAGACATAGGCATCGCTATGGGCATTACGGGAACAGACGTAAGTAAAGAAGCTAGCGATATGGTGTTGTTAGATGACAATTTTGCTACTATTGTGGCTGCCACAGAAGAAGGCAGGGTAGTTTACAGCAACATCCGTCGCTTTATCAAATACATTCTCGGAAGTAACGTTGGAGAAGTAATAGTTATTGCTGCTGCACCCTTACTCGGTTTACCAGATGTTCCCCTCACGCCGTTACAGATCCTCTGGATGAACCTAGTTACCGATGGTTTACCGGCATTAGCCCTAGCAGTCGAACCCCCCGAACCCAATATTATGAATCGTCCACCGATAGATCCCAAAGCCAGTATCTTCTCAGGAGGCTTAGGACTATATATCATTCGCATCGGCATCATTTTTGCCATCATAACCATTATCTTAATGACGTGGGCATACAATTCGGCGCAGGCTTCTAGTAATCCCGATAGCTGGAAAACTATGGTATTTACTACCCTGTGTATCTCCCAGATGGGACACGCTTTAGCAGTGCGATCGCATCACCGTTTGACTATCGAACTCAACCCCTTTAGTAATCCCTATCTTCTTGCTTCCGTCGTCGTCACTACCTTATTACAGCTAGTTCTGATTTACGTTCCGCCCATCCGTAGCTTTTTTGGTACAGAGGTTCTCACAGGACAACAGTTATTAATTTGCTTTGGTTTTAGTCTGTTAATCTTTGTTTGGGTAGAGTTAGAAAAGTTATTTGTTCGTTTGGTAAGAAAAGTTTAAGACGATAAGAAATTATCTCGCGCCAAGGCAAGGTCGCGTCATCCAATGCGGGCGGTCAACATGACCTGGAGGTCATCGCCGTTGCTTTGCAACGTCGGCACGCTCCAGCGTGCGGGGCAACCCCAGGCTTACGCCCTTAGAATTTACTTCGGATGCTTGAGACGACCGCGCGAAGGCGCAAAGAAACTGAAAGATGTTCTAATCTATAATTCGATTGCTATATAGCAATCCCAGGTCATTCATGAAAATATTTTTTTAATAAACCACAGAGGCACAGAGGACACAGAGGCCAGAAAGAAGAGAGTTTTTCACAACTCATCCCCGATTGCTATATCTTATAGAGTTAGCAGTTGCTGGTAATGCAGAAGCTATCCTTACCCATAACAAAAAAGACTTTCAAAATAGTCAGCTAAAGTTCCCTAATATTAAAATTAAATTACCACAGAAGATTATATAGTTATGGCTGCAATTAACCTGAGATTAAGTGATGAAAAACATCAAAGATTGAAAGAACTTGCTGCCTCGAAAAACATCAGCGTTAATAAATTAATGGAAGAGTTAGCTACTATTGCTCTTACTGAGTTTGATGCTGAAACTAGATTTAAACTTAGAGCTAATCGTGGTTCAGTCGAACGTGGACTAGAATTAATTAGAAGTCAAGAATTCTTTGAAGATAAAGACAACTACTAATTTGTTTTGGCTTTAGTCTATTACTCTTTGTCTGGGTACATTTAGAAAAGTCATTTGTTCGTTTGGTAAGAAAGTAGCTGCCTGACTAAATACTAAATCTTCAACCAAGAACTTTAAAAAGGAATATCTTGCCAAAGCTCTTCTCTATAATCTTTTCTTGAAGTTATGGACGACCAAATTTCTTCTATCCCTAAGTTCTTTGGTTTAAAAAACAATAATTTTGTTCTTTCAGATGCTAGCTGCTTGGATTTAGCATAAGCATCATACAACAGATGATATCCATACCAAAAAGATTCAGAGCAAGACAACAATTGTCTCAAATTTTCATCCGCTCTTACAAATGCACTGCAAGCTATTTTCTTATATTCAGATAAAGCATAATTTATTTTTTCAGCATAGAGATCGGCTAATTGTTCTAATTCTTCTTTTCTTTTTTCTAGATCGATATCTCGTTGTTTACTAATATCTTGCAGTTCTTTGGATACATTTAATAAATTAAAACATAAACCTCCTGATAATAGATTTACTGGCTCTCGATAAAAAATATCAGCATCTTCTCTGCTATCGCTATTATCTAAATAGCCTGCTACAAAAATGTTTCCATTAGCATTTGCTTCTAACAATGCGCCTAAAAAAATATTATAAAAGCTATATGCAAAAGCATCAGAATTGAGACGTTTGGATAATATTGATAATCTTGGTTTGGTGTCATTCTTAGCTCTTCTGCAAAAAAAATCTTCCTTTGAAGTTTTAATAACTGTCCATCCAAAATTACTAGAACGTAAACCAATAACTAGTAAGTCTTTCATCTGCCAAGGACTTGAAAGTAGATGTTGTAATAATGGTTTAGAATCCTGGGGCAAAAGTGGCTTATTAATCTGTTGAAGTTTTTCTCGATCGAGAATTTCTTGAATACCTTGTTCAATTAAATCCAGATTTTCTGAGTTAATACAGGTTACGCAATTAGCAGAATAAATTTTTTTACAAAGATATTTTACAGACATCGTATTTCTGCCGTAATAAAAAATAGTTTACAAATTTAATAAAATTTAAGCTTAAATTATTGGCATTGCATATGTTAGGAATAATTTGATAATAGAGATAGTGAAGTAAAAGCTCAATCGATCATTACACCATTTGCTCGCACTTAAAATAGTATAGGTTTTGTTCGATAGAGCTAGATAATTTGGATTGATAATCAGGGCATTTTATTCCTTCTCGATCTCGAATTATCCTTCACCGAATGCAACGCCCGTTTACTACAGCTTGGAATGAATGGTAATATTTTCTTTCATGTTCTCAAGCAGTAAATTACTTCAATAAAGCTTCACCACGTCGAAATAATTCCCGCGCATAATCTGTCCATGTACCCTGTCCCCAATAGCGAAAACAGCTTGTTTCTAGCAACATTACATAGAGCAGTGCTTCTTGGTATTCTTGAGTTTTAGTTACTATCGGATCTTCGGCTACTAATTTGTCATACTTTTGATGAAACATGGCACTTAATTGATTCATCGGTTCGAGGACGTTTTCATAACCCTTAACCCAGCTAAGATCGTCTGTCCAAGATGCCCCGTCCATGTGAAACTGATGGTCTGTTGCTTCAAGATCGGCGATCGCTTTTTGCAACTTTTCAGGGGTAACAGTATCGGGATCTACTCTCTGCCAAATTTTGTGTTGTCCAACAGCCTGACAGACAGAATAGTCTTCGGAGTTGACTCCCGCAGCTTCGATTAGTTCGATATACTCCGTACCGTTTAGCCCCACAACATCGCTATTATCTTTTATTTCGTACCAAACGGGTTGAAAGTCACGGGCATACTCGTTCATCATTACTCCGCCATTTTCACCGTCGGCAATTTGACTGACGCAACTAGGTACGGTAACATCACCTATCTGCTGTTTGTCTCTACCTTTGGCTTCGTGGTAGGGCTGCATTTGAGCGACTAGTTTGGTATCCGAACCCTGAGTTTTTATTAAAGCAGTAATGCTAATAGTTTCGCCATGAGAATTACGCGCTACCAAACGGTTGGGAATATATTTATCGTCGTGATGCAAACCCGAACCGTCTAATCTTTCTACAGAGTGTTCCTGCACCAGTAGCCAGCGATAACCGCATTCTTTTAAAGCCTTGATATATTCATAGAGAGTATCGGGGTTATTTGGCAGGTGCATTTCTGGCGGAGAAAAGCCTTTGACACGGGCTAAAGCCTCATTGCCAAAGATTGCTGCAAAATAATGTTGCCAAGCCTGAATGTGTAGCTTGAGGTCGGGAATGGGAGTAGAGGGAATCACTGCATGACTCCACATCGTACCCAACCATTCGACATAGGGCTGATATTGCGAGTCACAGGTAATTTTCTTGAGGTTATTGAGAATGTCATCCCGTCCCATCTGCTGAAAACCCCAGAGAAGATTACCAGAATAATCCAGCATGATTCGGGGACTGCAACCATTGGCTACTAGTTCGGGTATCCAGTCGCCCATACGAGAATAGCACCAGGCAAATACTCCTGCATTATGATTATCTCCAACATCAGGATGCTCGAACATATTTTGTAAATTATTAATTAGTTCGCCTCCTTCACCTGCGGGAATAGTGGGTTGGTGCATATGTAGCGCACAGGCAAAACCCGCTAAAGGCTGCTTAATATCGATGTTACTTTGGGATAAAAATATTGGCTGTTGGTGATTGACTACGGCTGCAATATCTGACTCCCACCCACAAATGTTGGGTAAGCCATTCGTGACTGCTGTTAAATTATCAGGTGCTGTTGCGATCGCCATTACTATCCTTTGAAACTACAAGAAGGTTAATATTTATTGTATGAGTATCGATATAGCTTTTGAGCGACCGATTACACATTACCAAAAGAATTAACAACTGCGATCTAAAACTCAAAACTGTCTCTATACCAAAATATTTAGTACCGATGATAGAAAAAGCTTTTAGTAATTTTCTAAATAAATATCGAGCGACTTGTTTTTTAGTCGATCGAGAATATCAGCTATTCCACACCTTCAATGAGGGGATCGATGTCTTAAAAATTCCTTTGGGTAAGACAACTACTGATATTACCAAGCTAGTTATAGCAGATTTACAACTGCCGTTAATTACTGCGCTGCACCGCGCTCAAGCAGAGCGATCGCCAATATCTGATCGGGGAATAAAGGTACAAGAAAATGGTTTGCGTTATCTTCATTTAGAAGTAGTTTACAACGAAAGCGATCGATTGACAGATGACTTTTATTGCATCACGATTCAAGAAGAATCTGCTTTACAGCCAGTGCCAGAAAGGTTTAATGCTGATGCCGAAGCGAACCAGAGAATTCTTAGGTTAGAACACGAACTACAGCAAACCCGCGAAAATCTTCAGGCGGTAATTGAGGAACTGGAGGCTACCAATGAAAAACACTGCTGCACTAATGAAGAATCGATCGCTTCTAATGAAGAGTTGCAGAGTGCTAACGAAGAACTTCATTCAGTCAATATAGAATATCAATCAAAAATTGAGCAGTTGACCGAGTTAAACAACGATCTCGATAACCTATTACGTAGTACCGATATAGGCGTTGTTTTTCTCGATCGCGAGTTAAAGATTCGCAAGTTTACCCCTGCTGCGATGGTGGCAATCAATCTAGTAGAAGCAGACATCAACCGTCCGATTAAACATATTACCCATAATCTCGACTGTCAGAATTTGATACAGCTATTAAAAAGCGTTATTGAAAATCAAGAGGTACTCAATCGAGAAGTAAAACTGGTAAAAAATAACTTTCATCTATTAATGCGCGTCCATCCCTATCTATCAGAAAACGGGCGTTTGGATGGAGTAGTTATATCTTTTATCGATATTAATAAGCTAAAAACGATTCAAACAGTTAACTCGGTAAATCAGGATATACAAAAGTCTCAGCTACAGCTACGCCAACTCAATCAAGAATTAGAAATAAGAGTTGCAGAACGTACCGCTGCTTTACGTAAATCCGAAGCCAGATTGAAAGCAATTTTAGAGACGACTTCTTCGGTAATTTATCTCAAAGATATTCGAGGGCATTATTTATTAGCCAATCAGCAATATTTAGAATTATTGGGTCTAAAGGAAGAAGATGTTTTAGGAAAAAGCGATCGCGATCTCTTTCCTCAAGAAATTGCCGATAAATTTGCAGCTAACGACCGCCAGGTTATAGCTACTAGATCGGTTCTTCAGTTTGAAGAACTAGCGTTGATGGGAGATAGTTTACGTACCTATATTTCTAACAAAGCACCTCTAATCGACGAAGGGGGTGAAGTTTATGCCGTTTGCGGTATTTCTACCGAGATCGGTCAACAAAAGCATACCGAAGCAGAACTGAGAGAAAGTGCAGCCAGAGAAATAAGCATCCTCAAAATAGTTAGTAAGATTCGCCAAACTTTCGATTTAGATGAGATTTTCCAGACTACTACCAACGAATTAAGGTCAACTTTAAAATGCGATCGCCTAGTTCTCTATCGCTTCAATTCCGATTGGAGTGGCAAGTTTGTTACCGAATCGGTAGGTGAAGACTGGATTAGCCTAATTAAAAATGAATTGCAGATTATGTGGAGGGACACCTATTTACAAGAGACTCAAGGCGGTCGCTATAAAGAACATCAAACATTTGTCGTCGATGACGTTGCTAAAGCTAATTTTAACGATTGCCATCAAGAACTCTACGAGCAGATTCAAGCCAAAGCTTTTTGTATTGCTCCAGTGTTTCAAGGCGATCGCCTATGGGGACTATTAGCAGCATACCAAAACCAAAACCCCCGTCACTGGAAAGAAGGAGAAATCAGTTTGTTGACCCAAACTGGAATTCAACTAGGAATTTCTTTAGCTCAAGTAGACTTATTTACCCAGCTTCAAAACCAAACCAAGCAACTACAGCAGGCGAAAGAAGCGGCAGAAGCTGCCAATCATGCTAAAAGTGTCTTTATCGCTCATACTAGCCATGAATTGCGTACTCCTCTCAATGCTATTTTAGGATTTGCTCGAATCTTGCAGAACCAGCCAGATAATAATCCCGCACAGGAAAGAGCTATTGAAGCGATCGGACAGTCTGGTCAGCATTTACTGACCTTGATTAATGATATTCTGCATCTTGCCAAAATTGAAGCGGGAAAACTCACTTTAGAACTGCGTGACTTTATTTTGCCTTCGTTCTTGAATAATTTGACCGATATCATTCGTATCCGTTGTCAACAAAAGGAGATTAAATTTGAATACAAGGTGCTGTCTTCCTTACCTACGATTTTTAAGGGAGATGAAACTCGTTTGCGCCAGCTATTGTTTAATTTGTTGAGTAATGCCATTAAATTTACCGATCGCGGTAAAGTTGAATTTACGGTAGGTTACGTCAATGATTTTTCTAGAGATCTTACCTCAGAACCAAACAAAATTCGCTTCTGTATTAAAGATACTGGCTGCGGTATTCCCAAGACCGAATATCAGGATATTTTCTTACCCTTCCATCAACTAGATCTCCATCGTTCGTTTCAAGAAGGTACGGGCTTGGGTTTAACTATTAGCCGTAATTTAGCCGAGCAAATGGGTAGTCAGATCCAAATAGAAAGTACTATTGGTCAAGGTAGTGTCTTCTGGTTCGATCTAGATTTTTCGGTTATCGAAACTGTTCGAGAAATCACCGCTTTTGAAAACGTAGAGCTAGAGATTACGGGCTATACAGGTTCACGGAAGCGAATTTTAATTGTCGATAATTCTAACAGCGATCGCCAGATTTTAGCAAAACTGCTTACACCTTTAGGTTTTGAGGTAATCGAAGCCAAGTCGCAAGTTAAAGCGATGCAGCGCGGTCTTGGGCGGGGCATTCAAGCACCTGAAATAAATTCAGGTGACAGCCCCTTGGCTTTCCCCGCAGCGCATTCGCGCAGATCGTCGTCAGACGACGACTGGGACGCTTCGCGTCCGCAGCGACACAGCACTCCGAAGGAGTGCAAAGTCCCTTCTTACGAAGTTTGCTCAACGGAGGGAAGCTCCGCAACGCAACTTCGCGCTTCGGGACGCTGGCGCGTCCGCGCCGTTCAAGAAGCGATCGCTTTAACTCATCAAGAGCGACCCGATTTAGTTTTCCTCAGTTCGTCGATACTCGTCGATGGTAGCGAAGTAATCCGACATTTAAGAGAAGAATCGGGACTAGATAGTCTACCCATAATTGTACTTTCAACTAATAATAAAAATAAAACCGTAGAATCTCAAGGCGATTATACCGAAGCTAGCGGTTTTTTAACCAAGCCCATATATTTTGAACAATTACTGCGAACTATAGAACAACACTTAAACTTAACCTGGACTACTGCCGATGGTACTAAGCAATTATGTCCAGGCGATCGCTCATCAATTTCTCCCAATGATGTAGAAGACGCTTCTGTAGCAATTTTAAATGCCGAACAGTTAACAAAGCTTCTAGAGTTGACCAGTCAAGGAGATATTCGAGGTACTATATCTTATGCAACTGCTTTAGAACAACGATCGCAGTTAAAGCCCTTTACTCAAAAAATCATTCAATTGGCAGAAAATTGTCAGTTAAGAAAGCTCAAGCAGCTACTTCAACAACATATCGATGCCAAACAAAATGTATCTTTAAATTCACACAAGCTAGCAAATGACCGTTAAAAGTCCTGAATTTATCTATATAGAAGATTTTCTCGATCGAGCATCGGGTAGCTTGAACGGTTTGCGTTTGGGAGTCAAAGATCTGTTTCACATTGCAGGTATGCCGACGACAGCGGGAAATCCTGACTGGTTGAGCAGTCATTCTCAGCCAGCAACCGTAACCGCGCCGAGCGTCGCTACTTTATTAACAGCAGGAGCAGTTTTATTGGGTAAAACACTAACCGATGAACTGGCCTATAGTCTTGAAGGTATTAACAAACACTATGGCACTCCAACCAATCCTAAAGCACCAAACCGAATTCCTGGCGGTTCTAGTAGCGGTTCGGCAGTTGCAGTGGCAAACGACAGCATTGATATTGGTTTGGGGACGGATACTGGTGGCTCAATTCGCGTACCAGCTAGCTATAACGGTATCTACGGTTTTCGTCCCAGTCACGGTGCAGTAAGTTGCGAGCATATAATTTCTCTATCACCGAGATTCGATACGGTTGGCTGGTTGACTTCCAACCTTGACAATTTAAGAAAAGTAGCAAATCTGCTTCTAAAGCCAAGTAGCGAACGCCAATTATCTCACCTGGTAGTTACTAACTTTGAAGATCTAGAAGTCTGGCAATCTGCTCGTCAACCGTTGTTACAGGCATGGGAAAATAAGTTTGAATCCATCGAGTGTGTAAATCTCAAACAAGAAGATTTGAACTCTACGAGCAACGCTTTTCGCATCTTACAGGGTAGAGAAATCTGGCGCGAACACGGTCAATGGATTCAACAGCAGCAGCCAGACTTTGCTCCTGAAATTGGCGATCGCTTTACCTGGTGTAAAAGTCTCACTCAAGAAGACGAAAGACAAGCAGAAGCCATAGCAAAAGATTTTATCCATTTCTGGCATACCGAGATCTTACCTAGCGACGATCGAGTATTATTACTTCCCACTACACCAGGAGCAGCACCACTATTAAATACTCCTGCATCAGAATTATCACAATACCGTTCTCGCCTGATGAATTTAACTGCTCCTGCTGGCTTAACCCGCGCACCACAAATTAGTTTGCCATATTTAAATATCGATCGCGCTCCTTGGGGAATGTCATTGCTAGCACGTTCTGGCTGCGATCGCGCCTTGTTAGACTGTGCTGCAAAACTAAATAGTTTATAAAGATTGAAAAGTTGGTTTCAGAGCGTCTGTAAAGAATCGCTTATGTATATTTAAGTAAGATATAACACTTGCTATAGCAACGCCGAATGATTTATAAGAAACCCTCTCTTATCTTGACGAAGTCAGAGGAAGCCCCGTGCTTCTTGAAGCGAGGGCTTCGGGGGGGAAAGCCAAGGCGCGTTTTGAGTGGGAAGCTTCCCACTCAAAAGCCGCCGTCCCAAGACCGCCTCGCTTCGCTTTTAGCGCGGGGTCTCTCTGACTCCGTGTTCGACCTGCCTCCGTGGTTTATCAAAAAAAATATTCTCACAAATAATTTACGATTGCTATAGTTTAAAACTAACAGCTTTTTCGCTCGATCTTAATTTCTGACTACTATAAATTTGCTTTTTACACAAGCCAGCTTAATAATAATACACGAAAATGTAGCTTTAAAGGTATTAAAGTGTGGGCTATTTGACACAAATTGCAGTCTTTTGCCAAGAGTGTCAGAATACTAAACTGAAATTATCTTCAAATAAAAGTTTTTAGATCGACATTTTTAAATAAACTACTTTAAACGAGATTATTTATGTCCATAGAGCGCGAGCTACCGCCCACAATTTCGACAAATCTATCAGAATTACCGAACGAGGCGATTGCTAAGAGCGATCGCTTTACTGAAATCAAGTCCAACAAGTTACAAGAGACTGACACCTCGGCTAATTCTGCCACCATCCTGATTGTTGATGATACACCAAATAACCTACAGCTACTGTTTTCGTATTTAGAAACCACTGGTTTTAAAGTATTGCTAGCTGAAGATGGAGAAACTGCCATACAGATTGCTCGAACTCAATTACCCGATCTAATTCTATTAGATGTATTGATGCCTGGTATTGACGGTTTTGCTACCTGTAGTCTGCTCAAATCACAACCATCTACTAAAGAAATTCCGATAATTTTTCTGACAGCTCTTTCGGAAACCGTAAACAAAGTTCAGGGGTTTAAGCTAGGAGGAGTCGATTATATTACCAAACCTTCGGAACAGGAAGAAGTCTTGGCTCGTATTCAAACTCACCTCAATTTAAAAAGAATGCGTCAGGCTTTGGCTGTAAAGAATCAAGAACTACAGCAAGCATTAAATTTTGAAGCTTTAATCAAACGAATTACCGATAAGATTCGCGATAGCCTGGATGAAACTTACTGTCTGCGCGTAGCTACCGAAGAGTTAGCCACAGCTCTCAATCTTAGTAGCTGTCAAGTAGAACTTTACAATCCTCAGAAGACAGCAGCAACTATTGTTTACGAACACAACAATACATTACCTCAGTGTCAGGGAGAAACCAGACAAGTAAATGATTTTCCCGAACTGTATCGACAGCTACTGCAAAAAAATCCATTACAATTAGTAGAACCGCTACCCCAATTTAATCCTCAAGGAATTCAAGTAACTCGCCTCGCCTGTCCTATTTTTGACGAGCGCGGGATCATCGGCAATCTTTGGGGGCTGCGACCTCCAACGGAAGTATTTACTGATTGGGAAATTAGACTAATTTCTCAGGTGGCTTCTCAATGCGCGATCGCCATGCGTCAAGCAAGACTGTATGCAGAATCTAATCAACATATCGCTGAGTTGGCTAAACTGAATCATTTAAAAGACGATTTTCTAAAAACCGTTTCTCATGAATTAAAAGCTCCTATGAGCAGTATTCAACTGGCTGCACAAACGTTAGAAAGTTTACTTGATACGAAGAAACGTGCTGGGCGATCGCATAGGTTTAAACGGGTAGTCGAAATTTTCCGCGAATCGTGTCAAAAACAAAAACAGTTAGTTGACGGTTTAGTAACTCTTTCTTATGTAGATACACAAGCCACAACGATTCAACCCGAACAGCTTCACCTTAGTTCGTGGCTCAGTGAGCTAATACAGCCCTATCTGAGAGTAAAAAACCAACAGCAAAAATTAATTCTAACTCCTATAGATGAAGAATTGAGTATAGTTACAGATCCGACGATTTTAGAACGGATAATGCAGGAATTGTTGACTAATGCTTTTAAACACACTCCCAAAAAAGGAGAAATAACCATACAAACTGAAAAAACCGCTTCGACAACATCAATCTGTGTTATTAATACGGGGGTTGAAATTTCTGTCGAACAGCAACAGCTAATTTTCGATCGCTTCTATCGCATTTCTAATAACGATGGAGATAAGAGTGCAGGGTTAGGATTAACCCTAGTTAAAAAATTAGCAGAAATTCTCAAAGCTGAGGTAGAAGTTAAAAGCAGTCAGCAAAAAACCAGCTTCTGTTTGAAATTTCCCCAGCAAACTAGCTAATATTAGCGTCAAACATTGAAGATTAACTATTAAAGCTGATAAATGCTAAATGCTAAATGAGATTTGGCGATCGCAGCTTTGGTAATGGTGGTAATCAATTTCCGTAGATGATTATCGGTAGTACTACCGCTCAAATGCTTCGCAATTCTCATTTTCTCCTTATTTTGTTTAGATAGTTTAAATAAGCAATTTAATTGATTTAGTTTCGCTCGAACAAAAGCTTTTCGATCATTTTAAGTGTAAAATAAGCGGTAGATAGGATAATTGTTGTATTTTGCCTGAATCGAGAGCAATCTACTATAGTTTAATAGCTTTCGATCTTTCATAATTTCTTGTTTGAGGATTGGGCTAAAAATTTTTGATTAGCAAAATATCGTTAATAAAATATTTAGCTTTTTCTCAGAACAAGTAGTTTGAAATAAAATATTTATTAAAATAATGGCGATTGCTTAAATACTTAGCTTAAAGGTTGAGCTGTATTTTCAAGCAACTAAATATAGACCAACTGATTCATACAATATTTCTAAACTAAATATAATAATTAGTGCAAAATACTATTTTTAAATTTGCGATATTGAAACAGAAAACAAATTTGAATAAAAAACACTTTTCAAAATATATAGAAAGATAGAGGCGCAACCTGTGAAAATTACTATTGGTATTTTAGCTTACAACGAAGCAGATTCGATTCCTCGTATTTTGCATTCATTGTCTCAACAAAGTTTATTCCAAGATAATAACAAAGATAAAATTGTTGAAGTTATTGTAGTACCAAATGGCTGTAGCGATCGCACAGCAGAAGTAGCCAGAAATGTATTGCATTCGGCTCAATTTTCCTGGCAGGTTTGTGAGGTAGAGGAGGCAGGAAAAAGCAATGCTTGGAATTTATTTATCCATCAATTTTCGGCTTCAGATACTGATTTCTTTTTTCTAATGGATGCCGACATCATGCTGTATGCTAGGGATACTTTGGAGAAAATGCTCGATGTATTGATTCAAAACCCCGAATACTGGGTTTCATTGGATCGACTTATTAAAGATGTCGAACTAAAAGAAAATAAAAATCTGCTTGAAAAGCTTTCCGTAGCAGTATCAAAATCTTCTAATGAAGGTCAGCTATATATTTGTGGTCAACTATATTGCGCTCGCGCTTCGGCTTTGAGTAATATCTGGATGCCAGCAGGATTACCTGTAGAAGATGGTTTTTTGACTCAAATGATTATTAGTGAAAACTTTACGCTTAAAAATCCGACTTTCGAGAAGAGAATTGTCAGAGTAAATGAAGCATCTCACGTTTTTGAAGCCTATACCAATCCGATCGAGCTAATTAATCACGAAGTAAGAGTTGTAGTTGGCATTGTGATTAATATTTTCTTAACCTATTATTTCAATAAAAGATGTAACGAGCAACTAACAGCAGGAACTTTGATTGCTCAAATGAATCAGGAAAATCATTTTTGGTTAGATGACTTTGTAAAAAACACCTTAGCCAAAAAAAGCTGGTGGGTAATTCCAATTTCTTTAGTTTTCCGTCGCTATCGCTCTTTACAAAACCATTCCCTTTTAAAAGCCTTTTTAAGAATTCCCATCGCTACTTTAGCGTTTATAGTAGATCTAAGCGTTTTTATTCGAGCTAATAACAAATTACACCGTAAGACAATTAGCAACTACTGGTAAGGCAATGCGATCGACTAAGATCGAATTGTTACTTTGGTTCTATTTCAATTCAAACCCATGGCTAGAAACTGTGTATTGTAGTCAGCGTATCGATCGCAATTAGAATTTTAAACTACGCCTCATTCGATCGTAAGATAAGAAATACAGTGTTTACTAGTTAACTAAACACCTCTGGAGGAATCTTGGCTAACTGGGAGTTTGGAAGACTTTGGCAAACTTTGACTTATTTTGAGATCGTTCCTTTGGTAAACTGGTGGCAAAAGATATTTAAACGCAGCAATTCTAAATCTCATCGATATACAAATATGGTAATTCTGGTAGCTGGCGCGACGGGTGGAGTTGGTAAACGAGTAACCAAAATGCTAGAACAAAATTATCGTGTTAGAGCGTTGGTTAGGGATGCAGCTAAGGCTAAAGATATTTTGGGGGATGAAGTAGAATTATTTGAAGCCGATATCACCATTCCCGAAACTCTAAAACCTGAAATGATGCGGGGAGTCAGTGCGGTAATCTGCTGTACGGGAACAAAAGTACAGCCAGTAGAAGGAGATACGCCAACCAGAGAGAAATACTATCAAGGAGTAAAATTCTATTTACCAGAGGTGGTAGATACACCCGAACTAGTAGAATATGAGGGAATTAAGAATCTGGTTCGGGTTATCTCCCAACATATTCGGGCTGCTACAGAACGAGTGCTGTTTGACTTTACTAATCCTAACGCGGATATTAAAGAAACTTGGGGTGCGGTAGATGATGTAGTAATGGGAGGAGTCAGCCAGAGTGGTATTCGTTTGGCAGATAATAAAGCGATCTTTTCAGGCGTTGTCTCTACGGAAAATAACGGCGGGTTTGCTTCAGTGCGTACTCGTAATTTTGAGCCACCGATGGATCTATCGGATTATGAGGGAATCGAACTTAAGGTAATTGGTGACGGTAAACGCTATAAATTTATCACCCGCTGCGAGGGTAAATGGGATGGCGTTGGTTATTCTTATTCCTTTGATACGATTCATGATTTCCCTACTACGATTCGGATTCCTTTTAAAGATTTAATTCCTGTCTTTCGCGCCAAAACCGTCGAAGAAGCAACTCAGATAGATTCTGAAAAAGTTTACTCGATGCAGCTAATGCTAAGTAAGTTTGAATATGATGGCGAACTAAATCCTAAGTTTGAAGCGGGTTCATTTAAGCTGGAGGTTGAATATATTAAAGCTTATGGTGGCAAACCCAAGCCTCAGCTAGTTCAGGTAAGTTCTGCCGGAGTAACTCGCCCAAATCGCCCAGGAATAAATTTAGAAGAAGAACCGCCTGCGGTACGGATGAACGAACAGCTAGGAGGAATTTTAACCTGGAAGCTACGAGGTGAAGAGGCGATTAAAGATAGTGGTTTAACCTATACCATTATTCGTCCCTGCGCTTTAACAGAGCAACCAGCAAAAGGATTGTATGCCGAACAAGGAGATAATTTAAAAGGACAAGTAGGTCGTGATGCGATCGCACAATTATGTATCGAAGCAATGAATTCTCCTTTCTCCGTAAATAAAACTTTTGAAGTACGAGAAGCAGAAGAAGATACTGACTTTCAAAAGCTATTTAGCAATCTCGAACCAGATCGTTAGGTAAAAAAAGCGATCGCTTATCTACAAATCACGGCAATCGCTATTAAATAATTAAATGATTAAGACCCTAGTAGCATTGACTACCAGGGTCTGATTTCTTCTATATATGCCGACCTATTATAAGAGTGGTCAGCGGTATTTATACTCACTATTATTCCTAATTAATACGCTTTGTGGTGTAATTGCGATCGCTCGGCTACGGGTCGCGTAATCACAGAAGACGAATGATTCTGTAGCTTTTATTTTAGTATCCATCTTAAGTTTGACTGAGAGTATTTTATTTTGATTACAATCGATGAACAATTAATTTAATTCGTTGTCTGGCTTTTATTACTTGGACTGTTAATATGCCACAATTAATTTCTCTAAAGAAGTTAAATCGTCAATGGTCAAAAATTCCCGTCAGCTATCGGGGTGGTTTCATTCTGGCAATACCAGCGGTTTGTATGATTGCTATTTTGGTAACATGGAGCGAATTACGACAAGATGCGATCTCCGTTCATCGGGAGATAGATCGTAGTGAAGCGACTTTAACAGAAACTAACGATTTGCTACAGCTACTCTCTAGTGCGGAAATGGGAGTTAGGGGCTATATAGCTACAAAACAAGTTAATTTTCTCGAACCTTACGATCGAGCGGTGGCAGAGTTACCCAATCGTTTAGAGCAATTACAAGATTTGCCTCAAGATACATCTGAGCAGCAGGATATCGATAAAATTACGACGTTGGTAAAGCAAGAGCTAAAATTGTTAGCCCAAACCTTAAATAGTACTCGAGAAAACACAGACCCCGACCGGGTAAACCTTCTTTTAAGCCAGAGTAAACAGAAAATATCTCAAATTATTACTGAGACTAAGGCTTTTAGATCGAAAGAATGGCAGGCTTTAAACACTCAGCGTAATAATCTATATAGAGTCAGGGAAGCTACCAATTTGGCATTTTGGTCTGCTGCTATTGTTAGTTTATTAAGTTTTTTAGCAGCCTTATATCTGTTTAACCTCTTAGAGCGGGAATTGAACGAGCAACAGCGTAATTTGCGATCGCGCGCCACAGAACTTGCCGACTTGAATCAGGCTTTAGCTACAACCAACAATACCCTGAAAGAACGCAATCAAGAGTTGGATCGCTTTTCCTATATCGTATCCCACGATCTCAAAGCACCATTGCGCGGAATCAACAATCTTTCTGAATGGATTGAAGAAGATTTAGCCGACAAGTTGACAGCAGAAACACAAAAATATCTTCATCTGCAAAGAGAACGGATCGCTCGAATGGAAAATTTGATTGATGGGTTGTTACAGTATGCCCGCGTTGGTAAAAATAACGCTCCCGTAGAAACAGTTGATGTCCGACAGCTATTAGAAGAAGTAATTGATTCGATCGATCCTCCACCAGAATTTGCGATCGCCATTATGGGTAAAATGCCGATTATTAATACCCAACGCCTCTATCTAGAGCAGGTTTTTAGCAATTTAATTAGCAACGGAATCAAACATCATCCTCGTGTAGATGGCAAGATAACGATTTCAGTCCGAGAACGAGAGCGTTTTTACGAGTTTGCTGTCGCCGATGATGGTGCTGGCATTGCACCTAAGCTGCAAAACAGAATTTTTGAGATCTTTCATACTTTGGATCGAGGAGAAAGCAAATTAAATACAGGGGTTGGTTTGGCGATAGTTAAGAAAATTGTTGAAGAGCGCAGTGGAAAAATTACCGTTGAATCTGAATTAGGAAAAGGTACAACTTTTCGTTTTCAATGGCTCGAACAATGAGTTTTTAAAAGGTTACTAAACCGCATCTACTTTTAAACCCTTAGTTTCTAGTTGTCTGTTCGAGGGAGTAGGGAGTAGGGATGACATCACAAAGTATAAAACTACAGTTTTCTACATGGACGAGGTTTAATACAACATTTAAGGCGTGACACAGCACTACGCGAGGGTTGAATATTCGTTTAACAAACAATCTCTTATATTAATTAGAGTTGCTATGTTGTTTCATTACTAGCAAAACAGATTTAATCGGTCTTTGAATTTTATTTCCTTCTTTATCTACTCTGCCATATATCGCCTTGCCATCATAGTAAAGCGAACTAGAACTTCCTCCGTCGAGGTTCATTACCTTAGTAGCACCAAGCTCGGATAAAACATTAGCTAGTTCTGGTAGCGATATACCCGAATCCAATGGCTGTTCTGGCTGTTGCGCCACCATTGCTAAAATTACGTCACCTGCTGCTGTAATCCCTACTGCACTACGAGCGTTTAATCCTTCACTACCGATCGCATCACGAATTTTCTCACCGTCTTTATAGGCAATAAATCCTTCGGCAACAGAAGAATCTTCAGGTAATAAATTAGGGCCTCCCCCTAATGACGCTTTTAATGTACAATTAAATGGTATGGGTGAAAAATGTAGCTGAATATCGTATTGCGTCTTATCTTCACAACTGTAGCGACGGAATTCAGCGCGATTAAATATCTTACTCAGATACGGTTTTAGATCGGGGTTATCGACCAGCCTTTCATTAAAGCGCGGATCGGCAACAATCTGAGAATCTTTAATAATAAACGAGGTAGTCTTTTGGTTGACGGGATCGAAGTAACCGCCGTTAATTGCAGCAACGACATTATCTTGCTGGGCAAATTCTGAAATGGGTTTGAGTTCGCTTATTTCGGGAACAACTATATAGTTACTGTTGTGAGGAATAGTAACCATATGAATAGTATAGTGCGATCGCTCTAAAACATCGTAACGAACCTGGCTATCCGACTGAATTGCTCTAGCAGGGGGTAGATAAGCAGAACCTGTTAAAACCACGGCAAAGCCAATTAAAGCTAGTGCTACCCATCTAAATTTCATCACAATTATGTTTTTTGTTAACTCGCTGCTTCACTAGGATAGTAAATTAAGCCTACACCAGCCTTATTTCGGCGCGAAAAAATAGCTTTAGAAGCGATTAAATCTTTGAGACATACCTGAATCATCGAAATAGGACGATTGAGAATCCGCTTAATTTCTTTAACCGTTATGCCTGTATGTCTGGCTTTAATAAGTTCTAAAATTTGTTCTTGGGTACTAATACCAGGGGTAGCACTAATAATATTTATCTCGATCACGGAATAAACTTGTTTTAATAGTTTGCTAAGAGCAATAGCTACAGCTATCTCCGCAGTTATATCCGCTGCTTTTATTAATGACGACCGAGAAATTACGTAATAAAGGAGTAAATAAGAAGGAAGAGTAAAGAGTAAAAAGTAAAAAGTAAAAAGTAGGAAGTAGGAAGTATAAGCGACGAACTAACTGTTTCGGTTTTTGCGCTTCACATCACGTTATCTGCAACTAACTTATTATCTGATGCCCTCTGGGTACTTATTACTTACGAGCAATTAACTGAACTTGTTTAGGAGAGATTTGATACGACTATAACTACACATAATAGTCAAAAAGATTATCCCAAACATAATCCATGGCTTGTTTTGCTTCTGCTAGAGGTAGTACGTGACAGCGATTGTCGCGATCGCATTTTAATAAAGATACCTGTTTAACTGCGTAGTTGCTTCCTTTGCTGTATTCAATCTTGGCTTTTATTTCTGCCAAGTTGCGGATGGGGTTTTCAATATCAAAATCAATTACCGTTCCAAATTTTTCCGACATCCAAGACTCAATGCGACGATCTAACTCGGATGAGGTTAGAGGAGTGGGGCTAGTTAATAAATGATAGTAAGCTAAGATAATTTCCTTACACTCTTCCTCTTCTGCTACATCAATTAGATATTTAAATACGCCACTATTGTTAGCAATGTTGCGATAAAACAGAGTTTCCGTAACGTTCTTTTGGAACTTAACCTGCTTATTTTTATAGCTTGTATATTGCTTAAAAGCGAATCCGCCCAAAGTTACAACCAAAGATAAGGCTGCAATCACTAATGGCATAATGTTCCTAACCTCTTGTTCATCTACCTGTAGTTGGTCGATGGGTTGATAGCCTAAAATAAAATAAATAATTACTCCCAAAATTAAAACTATCTGCGGAAGTACCCTTAAAATTATCGGAACTGCTGCACCAATTGCAGGAACTCCAAACAACAACCTATCTTTCCAGTTCATGCTCATTTTAATATTGGGAAAGATAAATTCAATATCTAGTTTAGATAGGTTTTTATACAGATAAAGATAAATTTTACCTGGCTTAAAGTTTAACTGTTCGTCTTTTACAGGCTTATCTTTAAAATGCTGTGCTTCTTTGAACTTAATCAATAAAACAACTCGCTGATAAATATTGACTTGCTTCTCTACTTTTTTAAAAACCCATTTTTTTCCTGTAATTGTCTCTAACGTATCTCCGCGACAAAAACAAACTATGCGATCGAAATCATCAAAATCTACTTCAGTTTTTAAATCGAATACCGAATCTTCAGTTAGAGCGTTTTTTAGCTCGGACTCAGATAGAGGAAAGTAATTTGCTTGCTTTAAAATAGTTTTAAAAGTGCTAACCAAATCCTCTTCTTTCTGTTCGAGATCGGCAAAATTATCTAAAGGATCGATCTTTCTATACTCTTCAATATCAGGATTAAATGGAACGAAGTTAGACTTTAAATCCTCTAGAGAACGATGAAGTTTAAAATGATAGTAAGCTATTAATATGTTACAGAAGTCTCGAAAATTTTGGCGTTCGCTATCTGCAATACCTTCAGCAAGACATAGTTCGATAATCTCTTGGCGACTATAGGGGATAAATGCTTCTCGGTTGGGTTCGATCATAACTTCGTGGCTGATTATAAGATCTCAAACAGATAGTAAGATAGTTCTAAGCTGTAAGCTATAGCAATCGGGGATAAATTGTGACAAATTTTCTCTGTTCTTACCTCTGTGTCTGTGTGGTTTATTTAAAAAAATATTCTGACAAATGATTCCCGAACGCTATATAGGCTATAGGCTTTTATAGCACGAATAATTCATAAACAGAATAATAACAAGAATTAACACCTAACTATGACTGAACCAGAAGTATCGGCTTTCGATCGCAAAATGATGCAAAGATGCTTGGAGTTAGCCAAGCGCGCAGCAGGAAAAACTTCTCCTAACCCCTTAGTAGGTTCGGTTATAGTCAAAGACGGTGAGATTATCGGCGAAGGCTTTCACCCAGGAGTCGGACAACCCCACGCCGAAGTATTCGCCTTACGGGATGCAGGCGAAGCCGAAGGCGCAACGGTATATGTTAACTTAGAACCCTGCAACCATTACGGTAAAACACCACCCTGTACGGAAGCCCTAATTAAAGCGCGGGCGGGAAAAGTAGTGGCGGGAATGGTA
Source organism: Waterburya sp. (assembly GCA_965214815.1). Lineage (GTDB taxonomy): Bacteria > Cyanobacteriota > Cyanobacteriia > Cyanobacteriales > Xenococcaceae > Waterburya. The sequence continues at coordinate 1,797,393 of CBDCCL010000002.1, read as the reverse complement.
GATCCCGATCCTCGTGTTGCAGGTAGTGGTATAGAAAAACTACGAAATGCAGGAATAGAAGTTGTAGTCGGCGTGGAAGAAACCGCCTGTCGTCAATTAAATGAAGCCTTTATTCATCGCATACTGCATCAACAGCCTTTTGGTATACTCAAATACGCCATGACGCTAGACGGTAAGATTGCTGCGACAACGGGACATAGTGCTTGGGTAACGGGTAAAGCTTCCCGACATTTAGTCCATCAGATCAGAAGTACCTGCGATGCGGTAATTATTGGCGGGAATACGGTACGCAAAGATAATCCTAACTTAACTACCCATGGCGTAACCAAACACAACCCCTTACGAGTCGTGATGAGTCGCAACTTGGATCTCCCCAGAGACTGCAACCTGTGGAATACAGAAGTTGCGCCGACTACCATCTTTACCGAAACTGATAGTAAGCCCGTATTTCACAAAGCACTAACTAGTAAGGGAGTAGAAATTATTACCGTTGCTACCCTTACTCCTAAAGTCGTCACCGAACACCTGTATAAAAGAGAATTATCAAAAATACTGTGGGAATGTGGCGGTACATTAGCAGCAAAAGCGATCGCTGATGGTACAATTCAAAAGATAATGGCATTTATCGCCCCCAAAATTATCGGTGGAATCTCCGCACCCTCCCCCGTTGGTGACTTAAGCTTAACAGCAATGACTGATGCACTACAGCTAGAGCGAATTACAACTCAGACAATCGATCGCGATATATTGATTGAAGGGTATTTGTAATTTTACTACTTGAAAATGCTGAGTTTGATATCAAAAAATGATATCATTAAATTAGACATATTCGAGATTAGGTCGTTTAAATAATATATGTTGGGACGATTGTTTAAAATAATTTAAAATGCTGCATGAATAAAAAACAGCGTCAAACTTTAAAAGCGGTGTTTAGTTCGCCTGTTCGCTCCGATATTAAATGGACAAGCATTGAAAATCTTTTTAAAGTTGGTGCTGAAGTTTCACAAGGTAGAGGTTCGAGAGTTCGAGTGTCTTTGAATGGAGTTAAAGCTGTGTTTCACGAACCGCATCCAGAAAGAGAGACAGATAAAGGAGCAGTCAATGCGGTAAGGGAATTCCTAATAAATGCTGATATAAATCCAGAAGACTATTAGTTTGAGATATTAACTATGAAATACAAAGGATACACGGCTCAGATTGAAATAGATGAAACAGCAGGTATCTTGTTTGGTAAGGTACTCGATATTAAAGACGTAATTACCTTTAAGGGTAATAGTGTTGCCGAATTAGAACAAGAATTTCATAATTCTGTAGATGACTATCTAGAATGGTGTGCTGAATTAAAAGAAGAACCAGACAAGCCCTTTTCAGGAAAGCTACCATTTAGAACAACGAGCGAGCGTCATCGGCAAATATATATAGCAGCTAAAAAAGCTAACAAAAGTATTAATTCTTGGATGGATGATGTTTTAGCAGAAGCTTTGAATTAACTAACTTGTTCGGTAAAAGCGATCGCTGATAATGTTTTAATTGAAGGGTAGATGCGACTGTAAATAGCTGCGATGCGCTTCGCGCTGGCGTAGCCAATCGCAAAAAGTCTTTGATTTCTATATCGCACAATTTATATCCGATGAAGAATTCTCTCAAGCCTACAATAGATTTACTGCGATCCAAACGAGAAGAAATTATCGCCATCGCTACTAAATATGGAGCTTCAAACATTAGAGTTTTTGGCTCTGTAGCAAGAAAAGAAGCAACTAATACCAGCGACATAGATCTACTAATCGATCTAGAACCAGAACGAAGTTTGTTTAGTTTAATTGCTCTCAAGCAAGAGTTAGAACAAGTTCTCAATTGCCAAGTCGATCTTGCAGAACCACATTCTCTACATCATTTAATTCGCGATCGCGTGTTGCAAGAAGCAGTTGAGTTATGAAAAATATTCTACTGTATCTCGATAATATTAGAGAGTGTGTTGAAAATTGGCATTGCTGAATTAAGGTATGATTTTACCCCCCAGCCCCCAAGTTTGGGGGAGTAAGATGACTTCTGGGAAATAATTAGAGCAGCAATGTTAGCAGTAAGAGCGATCGCATCCCGATACAGTTTAAAAAACAATCGCTCTTTTCTTTGCAACCTCTATCGATTTGAGTTCGAGTAAAAACGATCGCTAATAATATCTTAATAGAGTTCTTTGCAGGCGATCGACATATTATTTAGCTGCATCGACAATATAAAAGACTTTACAAACTAAAGTAATTTAACCTAAATTCATCGTCTCTTCATATAAAAATCGGTGTCTTTACCAATTTACGTTATTCAATTCTGACAACTATATTAGAACAGCAATAGTACAAATGGCGATCGCTGTAGGTAAGGCTAATTATCCTTACCCTGCTTGTAAAACGCATATATAAAACACAAATATTATTAGCTTTGTATTCAAAAAACTATTTTCAATATGAGAAACAAAGAGTTTCAAAAACTTTTAAAAAAACAATATAATTCTAATTCTGGTTTTACTCTAACTGAATTACTTGTTGGTCTGATCATGAGTATTTTTGTTATTGGTGCATTAGGCTTTGGTTTAATGTCAATATTACGAGTTACTCAAAAAGGAAACTCAGAAACATTAGTACGTAATGAATCTTCTCGTGCATTAGACTTTATTTCTGATGAGATGCGAAGCGCACAAGCAATTGAAGTTGATATGACTGATACCAATATTAATGCTGTAGCAGCAGGTTATCAAAGCAAGAAAAAAACAGGATCTACGGTGAGATTGGCTTTACAAGTACCTGGAGTAGAGCAAAGAATCGTTTACTCTGTTGCACCCGCGCAAGATCCTTGGAAAGAACCTCTTGTAATTTATAGATGGGGACCCAACTTAAGAGCCGATGGTAGTTATTCAGATCCAACCGACACTACAGATTGGAGCAATCAAGCATTAGTAGATGGCATCAGCGATGTAGATCAGACTGTTGATTGTGATAATAATGGTGATGGTATAGATGAGACTATAACTTATCAAGGTTTCTTTGCTTGTTTGGTAGATGATGACGGCGACACCATTACTGAAGATGCAACAGATAAGGATGGCAACGGTATTATTAGCTTTGCTGACGATGATCACGATCGCAATGACGATGGTGTACTTAACCGTGCAGACACTCTAACAGATGGAGCGGATGCAGGCTCTGACATTACGTTAGCAGATAGTGATTGGGATAAAAACAAAGATGGAAAAATAAACGCTGAGGATGCTGCCGATGTAGATGGACTTGCTATTACAGCACAACTATACTTTACGGGAGAAACCAAAGACGCTAGCGGGATAAATGCTAGTACTTATTCGGCTGATACTAAAACTGTAGCTAGAGCAAGATCTGCACCAGAGGACAATTCAAACAATTTACAAAGTTACATTACCTCTTATAGAACACTAGAACCGAGTTTTGGTTGCAATAAAGATGATGAATGGAGAATGAGAACTGACTTTGGCGATAGTTTCGACAATCCTAGCAATTTGGATAAATGGGATTTTAAAGATGATGCTCAACCGCAACCAATTGCAATAGATAGCGATACGCTAATAGTCAGTTCAATTCCTACAGGTCATCCCGATTCAGGCTTCGTTAAGAGTAAAACTAACTGTCTTAATAAACGTGCCAATAACGGACATGGAGGTACAGATGAGGCAAATTTTGAAGGAAATAAAAAGTTAGGTACGAAGAATCCTTCAAATAGCGATTGGCACACTGATGATAACAATGATATTGTAGCTATTTCTCATGCGATTAACTTCAACGATCCTCGAACCTTTAATGGCGATCCTTATGGTTGCACAGGAGCTTCTTGTCATAGTACTGATGGCAAAGTATATACTCAACAAGATGACGCAGCAGCAAAATTAAATCCGTATGTAAAAATGCTAAAGCAAGGCAGTCCTGTTCCCGATCTCAAAGGATATGATATGAACAAAGATGGAGACACAACCGACCCAGGAGAACAGATATCATTAGGAGAATTTTTATATAATAAAAAATTGGCAAAAATAGTGGGTACGACACCAGATCCTGATGTTCCTGGTGGTACAAGAAACTTATATGAAATTGATGGTTTGCAAAGCGACCAGCGTATAATTGCTTTTGAAATTGGTAAAGACGATGTTTCCAGTCCTGACACAGATTCAGGAGTTGACTTTCAGGATAACATATTCGTACTTCAGTCAGATGCTTTCAAACAGAAGTATAAAACTTACACTGACACTTACAAAACTGGCACTGACTCTGATGGTAAACCTATAACTACCAATTCAACTTCAGATTATACAGTTTTATAACAAATAGCTTATTTTTTGTTTTTTCTGTTCTGTTTAGAGAATCAAAGTTACTGATTCTCTATTTTTTTGATTAAAATACTGTTCAATTATTTATTGTTTCGCAGTTGGTAGGAGATATAGAACCAGTTTTACTACCTGTATAATTTCCAGTACGCATAATGCCCAAGCCTAATGAAATAACAAAACATTTTTGAGTGTTAGTCAGATCGGATGATAGAACAATAGTTCCCGCTTTCGTGGTAGTACCTTTTTGAGAAAATGAAATATTGGGAGTTGAGCCTGATAAATTAGTTCTAATAGTTATATCTTCATCGATCTTTCTGGTGTTTAATGAGCATTCATTAGTTGTAGCATTCAATATATTAGTATTAGGATCGATATTGATGCGACAGTTATTGCCCGATCGCATTGCTAATCTTTGAGTTTCTTTAATTGCTCCTAACAATTCTTCTAATGCGTTATTGATTTTAATACGACTTAATAAACCTATAAAATTAGGAGAGGCGATCGCAGCTATAATTCCTACAATAATAATAGCGACCATCAGCTCTATTAAAGTAAAACCGCGATCGCTCTGGCATTTAATCTTATTTGGCATTGTTATTGAACCAATAAGTCAACATTGTTTTTATTGGGCTTCACACTCTTGACTAGTAGAGTTATAGTTACCCGTCAAAATGTTGCCTAATAATCCTTCTATCTGAATACATTTTTGGCTATTAGCCTGTGCATGAGAAATAACCATAATTCCTGGAGTATCAGGATTTCCTTTGCTTGAAAAAGATAGTTCCATCTCGTTTGAATCATCGATTAAATTTAAGTTACCAGTACCGCTATCAAGCAGACTAAAAAAAACAGAATCTGCTAGTTCTCTGGTACTTAATAAGCAGCCATCAAAGCCAGTTTGTGCCTCTACAGTTGAATTACCAGCAGCATTCGTAGTAAAAACAATAGTGCAAGGTTTACCTCGACGCATGGCTAATTTTTGAGCTTCTCTAATTGCGCCTTCTACCTGTCCTAAACTATCTTTAACGCGAGTTTGGTTGAGCATTCCTAGTAAATTAGGTGCAGCAATAGCAGCTATAACTCCAACAATAATTACCACCGTTATCATTTCAATAAGAGTAAAACCCTTATTACTTTTTTTAAGGGCATCGTAAAGCAACATCGGGTATTACCTCCACATAACGTTCTGCAACTACATTATTGTTATTGTCAACATCGGTCACTCGATAATTAATTTTCAAAGTTCTATGGGGTGAAACAGAACTTATTGGAACAGGAGGAGTAGCGGTAGGATCTCCAGCAGAAACATCGGTTCGAGTTAGTGTTAAAGTTTTTCCAGAACCATTACCATTTTTGTCTTGAAGTAGTTGTACTGATAGTGAAGAATCTCCATTTGGTCTATCTGTTTCAACTAGATCTACTAATTCTTTTGCAAATCCATTTGCATATCCGACTGCCCCGCCACCAGGTGGTTCGGCATTGCATCTTTGAATAAAAGTATGGTCGGGATTAGGAGCTACACCTGCAACTTCAGCAGGAATATTACTGGCTAAGTTGTTTAATATTTCCAAATCTTCTTGAATCAATTGATTTGCTCTTTGTTTTTCTTGTGCTTGAACTTTCATTGCTACACCCAAAACAAAAGATTGCATGGTAACGCTGACAAATGCTAGAGCAATAATAATCGATATTAGAATTTCTAAGGTTGTGAAACCTCGATCGCAAGCTTTTCTATAATTAAATCTAAGTAATTTTTGCATTAAAATTATTCCACCTCCTCTTTTACCCAATTTGTAGGACTACCAGTTAAGGGTCTTGGTGTACGATTATTGGTGGTTGTGTAGACTGAATAAGAAGGTGCGGAGTTTCCAGAACTAACTCTAGTCCTTTCAGTTACAAAAGTTCCCGATCCTGAAGGTTGTTCTTCTCCAAAGTTTACTGTTGCACCAGCAGTATTATAAAATTCGTCTACCCAAACCGAACCAGTGATATTTACTGTTCCAGTACCTGTAATGCTTAATTGGCTGTCAGGAGCGTGAATAAAAGCATTAACAGTATTGACACTACTAGAATCTATAGTGATGGTTCTATTACCAGCAACGTATATTTCTAGATAATTAGAAGAAATACTACTGCCAAGAATGTTTGCCTTAATATTTAAATTTGCATTTACATAAAGAATGACTTTGGCAATACCGTCTGTCTCTATAGTTCCATCAATATCTGTAGGACTAGTAGTAACATTGTAATAATATCGACAGTCGCTAATTTTTTTGCAATGGACATCTTTGTCGAAAGTAACGCCACTTGGAGGAGTAACGTAGGGATTTGCACTAGTAGTTCCTAATTCAATGGAAGTTGTTGTAGGAAAAGTTGTGTTGATACTACCCGCAGTTTCAGCTTCATCGATCATGTCAGGAATTGAAATGTTCGATGGAGCTGAAATTGAGGTAATTAGGGGAATTCCGCGAGCATCACTAACAACAGAATTTGTTCCAATATCACCAGGATCGCTACATCCAGCTTTAAAACGCACTATATTACTGTCACTAGGAATAGTTATAGTTCCTACATTAGTATTAAAACTACCTATGTAGCTGGTATCTCTGTTACCAACCCACAGCACAGGTGCAAGGTTTTGCATATCTTCTGGGTTGATACGAAGTGGAATGTCTACCTGTATTTGCGCTTCACTACCATCAGTACTTTGACCCTGCACGGTTAAAATACCAACAGCATTACTTTCTCCATTATCATCTGTATCGTTTTCGTCAGTAATGCTATTTACAGCTACACCAGAAGGAGGAATGGGAGGATCGTTGTCATCGTTTATATTGGCATCATTTGTAACGCTGAAAACACCATTATCATTTGTATCGTCTAAAACATCGTCATTATCACCATCGCCAGTATTGCCATCAATATCATATTCATAACTGACTAATCTATATTTACCAACTAAGTCCTCATTATCTGTAGTGTCACCATCACCATTAAGATCTTCTCTTATTTCCCACCAGTTATCATCATCATCACCAGCAGCATCAGTGGCAGTAGCAGCAGTATCATTAGGTTTCGTAGCTGTTCCCGTCCAACCTGGGGGAGCAGATGTCATATCATCACAAGTGAGATCGTCAGTAGTCACGCTAGTATCTGCGCCGACTATAGCAGCATTGATATCCCACTGGTCATGATTGTAGAGAGTCAATATACGATTTTGATTGAGTAATTCCCTGTATTTGGTAATTCCAACTTCTGCAACCGCTAAAGCATCAGACGAACTATTTTGAATTGTGGCGTTTAAGTTTTCTTCTCCCGATTTGACAATATTAGTTACACCCAACAGAAGCATTACCAAACCGAGTGCAATTACCATTGGCAAGGTAAAACCTTCATCTCGATCGCGACGCTGTAATAAAGTTTTTAATAAAAATAATTTCATGTAAAGTTAATTACAAATGTATATTATCAAGGCACAAAAAGACCTTGCCATAAGTGTTACTTAGAGTACCCAAACAAACCGCGATCGCGATCGCACTACCGCAAAAAAATTGTTAGTTCGATAATTTGAAATATGAAACGTTAATTTATAGGCGATCGCTACGATACCTGAGAAAATAGACAAGAGCGATCGCGCCCTATGCTTCGAGTTACCTGATTAGCCAACTTACAAAGCTTAGAGATATTTGTTTCTAATGTTATTATTGATGTTATAACATAACAGAATCTTTAAAATGCAAATCAAATTAAGGCAGGTAGGTAATTCAGTCGGTGCAACCTTTCCTAAAGAAATCTTGGATAAATTTGGTTTAAAGCCAGGAGATGAGTTAAATGTGGTTGTTACCTCTGAGGGCATACAGCTAATTCCATATGACTCTAATTTTCAGGAGGCACTTTTAGCATACAAACAAGGCGCAGCTCAATATCGCAATGCGATGAGAGAATTAGCAGATGGTTGAACCTAAGTGGATAACTGAGTCTGTAGTAATTTATATACATGATGACCAGATTGCCAAACACGGAGGTTCTTATGGCATTCTCAACGCTAATTTATTAGCTTCTGCTGTAGCTCGTCCGCGTAATCTTTATGGATATGAACGGGTGACTTCTCTGACTCAATTGACTGCATCCTATGGCTATGGTTTAGTTAAGAATCATTCGTTTATTGATGGCAACAAACGAACGGCTTTTCAAGTAATGTTTGTGTTTTTACAAATAAACGGATTGCATTTAGACGCACCAGAACCTGAAGTAGTTATAACTATGCAGGAATTAGCTAGAGGAGAAATCACCCAAGAAGAACTTGCTGCTTGGTTGGAAAAATATGTTCGCGATCTATGATTTTGATAAATTTATAGGTAGTGAAGCCCCGTTTGCAATTTTTGTAAATTCCGAATTACTCAGTCATTTATTCAATTAGATAAGTTTCTCAACCCAAATTTACTAAAGTTTTTTTGGCTCGTCTGGCTTTGTCTCAGTTGCTAAATACCCCTGCTTGTAGCTAAGGTTGACCTAGTAAATAGACTTAAAAGCTTCAGGGGAGCGCAATCGCACTACCGCAAAAAAATTTATTTTGGTTCAGCACTTTAGAATTAGATATATCGAACCATAAATAGCTATTGACAAAAGAACGATAAAATGAATGCCAAATTAATAGATTCTTTAGTCCAAATTATTAATTCTCTAACTGAAGAAGAAAGAGAAAGTTTGTCAGCCAAACTTAATATAGATCGAGGAGAGAAAAAAACCTTCGATCTTACTAATCAGCCGTTTGTAGGAATGTGGAAAGATAGAAGTGATTTAGCCGATAGTAGCAATTGGGTACGTCAACACAGACTGAATCGGTTTTAGTCGATACTGATATTTTGATTGATGGTAAAAATCAGAAGGATTATCGTTTTATTCCAGAACTCAATTTACCCAAATATCCTTGAATGTTTATTCAATTAAATAAGTTTCTAGACCCAAATTGACTAAAGTTCGTTCGGCTTGACTAGCTTTGTCGCGATCGCTAAACGCGCCTACCTGTAACAATGGTTGTCCCTCAAATACAGTAGTAAAAGCCTGGGGATAGAGCGATCGCACTTCTTTTTGTTCGGATTCATCGAAGGCTTCGACCAAGACTTTATATTTGACTTGACTAGCGCGAGAACTTGAAGCCGTATTATTTATTTGGGGAATATACGGTACGGGTTCGACTCGAACGACTCCTGAAGAGGAAGGAGTAAATATTAGCTCTTTATTACCTTCGCTGTCTATTACGGGTGGTGGAGAGGGTACAGACGTAGTTTCAGTAGTGGGAGTGGATGGGGGTATGTTTATTTTTGGTAGTGGGCGACTATCTACATCACCCTGACTAGGTAAGGGTGGTAAATCTTTCAATGTATCGTTGTTAGTAGCAACAAACGTTCCGCGATCGAAATTAATATCTCCTACAGTATCTCCCTGAACTTCTGTACCGACTGCGGGAATCTCATCATTAGTAGCGTTTTGAATATCTAGCTTTCTATTACTGCGAAAGATATTATTACCAGACTCATTATTAGTTCCCAAATCGACACGAGATTGTGCGATCGCAGTTAAGCCAGACTCTAAAGAGTTAATAATTTCATTGTCTCGTAAAACCGCCTGAGAATTACCTTCTAAAATAATACCAATGCGATTGCTGTCAAACTGATTATCTTCTAATACGGCAATACTATCTTGAACTAGACTCACGCCAAAACCTGTTTGCTTAAAAGTGTTATCGATCACTTCTGGTTTAGAAGTGCCGTAAACTAATAAGCCATTGCCAGAATTATTATAAAAGTAATTATTTTCAATTACTGGCGCACTATTACCGTTAACCGACACTCCCGTATTACCATTACGAGTCAGGGTGTTACTTATTACTTTGGGGCTAGCCGATTCGATCCACAAACCATGTCCCCGCGAGTGCTTATTAGTGATAGTGACTCCGATAATACCACCCGCATCTTTTAAAGCTGCGATCGCTATATTTTGCCCCGCGCCAGTCGGACTGATAAAATAGCCATCTCCTTCAATAATAGTGTTGTATCCTTGATTACTCGGATCTCCTTCTAGTGTAATTTTGTCTTCAATTACTAAAGGAAATACTTCTCCAGTTGCTTCGCTATAAGTTCCTGATGCTAATTTAATCGTACTACCAGGGGTCGCTATTTTTAGAGCTTGAGTAATTGTCTTGAGGGGAGATAGTTCTTTTCCTATTTGCGAATCGTCTCCTCGTTTGGGATTGACGTAAATAATATTTTTATTTAAGGATACAGATAGCGTAGTTTCTGCTTTTGCTTCTTGAACCTCAAGCGCAATACAAGGGATAACAATGTTTAAAGCTATTAATAAACGAATATAGAGTTTTTTTCGCCATAACTGCTTGAAAATTAATCCGCATTTATTATCGATTGAATTGCTATTACCCTTCATAAAATAGCTCCTAAAAATAATTGTTGTTGAGTAAAATAACCACGCTACTAATTCCTATTTCAATTTTTTGTTATTAGTAATTAGATACTATATACAAACAGATGATAAATACAGATAATAAATAACGTATAATTGCGTAAGTTTTCAATCTATCGACCTAAAATTTTATTAACAGTGTAAGCGTGAAATTATTTGTTTATCATACTCCTGAAAGTACTCCCACCGACTCGCTACCAGATTGTGCGGTAGTTATTGACGTATTAAGAGCAACTACCACGATCGCCACCGCTCTTGATGCGGGTGCAGAAGCCGTTCAAGCATTTAGTAACATAGAAGAATTGATTCGTCAATCCCAATCGTGGCCACCTCAAAAACGAATTCGAGCTGGAGAACGAGGTGGGGTAACGGTGGAAGGCTTCGATATGGGTAATTCTCCTCTTGCCTGTACCCCTCAGGTAGTAAAAAATAAACGTCTGTTTTTAACTACCACCAATGGCACTCGCGCTTTACAAAGAGTTGCAAAAGCACCTCAAGTAATTGCAGCAGCCCAAGTTAATCGTCTGGCTGCGGTCAACTATATTTTGGAAACTCAGCCCGAAACGGTTTGGATGGTAGGTTCGGGATGGCAGGGAGACTATTCGGTAGAAGATACCGCCTGTGCAGGGGCGATCGCTCAATCGATCGTACAACAGAGTGATACTTCTTTAATCGATTTGTATGGCAATGATGAAGTAATCGGCGCGATCGCTCTTTACGAACAGTGGAAAGATAATCTGTTAAATGTCTTTCGTCAATGCAGTCACGGACAACGCCTCTTGAAATTGGATGGCAGCGAAGATCTTGAATATTGCGCACAAACAGACATTTTGCCGATTCTACCAATTCAAAAAGAACCAGGAGTTCTAGTTAAGTATTAACTCCAGCGATATAGTAGTTCTTATTATTGAGGTAGGTTCTGTCATATCGGTTTGGCGTTAATTGTTGATAGTTAATTATTGATAGTTAATTGTTGTTGGGGAATTGAGGATTAGGTGTATTTCACAAAGAGTAGGAAAGGCTATAGCTAAAGACAAGTCAAGTTCCGATTTGAATCAAAAATTCAGAGTTACAGCAGGCTTTTGTATCTAATTGTTAAATCTTGATAGTTATATGAAGTATTTGGGAATTATACATATTAGTAACCAGATCGAATATATAATTCTGAATTTTTAGTTATGACTAGAGCGTTAGTAGTTGACGATAGCTTGATGATGAGAGAAGTTTTTAGTGCTTATCTACAAGGTGCGGGATTTGCAGTTGAAAAAGCCTGTAGCGTCGAAGAGGCTCAACAAACTTTATTTAACGATCGACCTAACGTAATTATTTTAGATGTGGTGATGGATGGCAAGAGTGGCTTTGAATTTTGTCAGCAGTTAAAGAAAAGCAAAACAACCTGCTCTATTCCTGTAATCCTTTGCTCTACTAAAACAACTCAAGCAGATTTTTTATTAGGTGAGATTATTGGTGCAGATGCTTACCTGTCGAAAACAGTACCGCAAGCAGAATTTGTGAATATAGCCCTTCAACTAAGCCGAAAACCAGCCGTTTGCAAACTAGTCTGATAATTAAGATAACGTGAGTTCGGAAGCGGAAAATTTATTAGCAAGTTGGTAGGTAGGGTGGGGCGATGCCCCGCCCTACTATTAGCTATTTTTAAAATCCTCTATCTATAGCATTACGTATTTAAGTTAGGACACTTATTCTATACTTACTACTCGCTACTTGCTACTTGCTACTTACGAATTAATAGCTTTCAATGTCCTAACATAACCTTGTACGACTATACAAGGGATATAGCTTAAACTGAACTCACATTAAGATATTACAACTCAAGGCCGTTTGTCTTAAAACATATATCTTTACTACAAGGCTATAAGTATTCCCTAACTTTTGGTCAATACTTTGAGCTTTTCTTGTTCTTCTGCTGTAAGTTCCGTCGCTTTTCCTGTTATTTCCTTGTATATCTTAATGTATTGCAAAGCTGATTTGACCCAGCTAAAGTCTTGACTCATCGCCCTTTGCTGTAGCTGTTGCCAACGATCTTTATAGACAAAACCTTCTGAAGCCCGAACCATGCAGGTAAATAAATCCAATGGTTCGTAGCGATCGAAACAGTAGCCAGTTCCCTTTTGATTCATCGGATCGTGATGACTTACCGTATCTACTAAACCGCCAGTGCGCCTAACAATAGGAATGCAACCATAGCGCATTGCCATCATTTGACTGATTCCACAGGGTTCAAACTTAGAAGGCATTAAAAACACATCGCAACCGCTATAAATTCGGCGTGATAGCGATCCATCGTAGAGCAACTGTACCGACATTCTGCCAGGAAAGCGAGTTGCTAGTTGCCATAGCTGGGTTTCTATTTGCCGATCGCCCGTACCCAAAACTACTAACTGTGAATTGCTGTAGGCCATAAAGCGATCGATAATCTGCAACAGTAAACCAATTCCTTTTTGATCGACTAACCTAGAAACAACCCCCATCAAAAAGACATCTTCCTCTACGTTCAAACCTAATTCTTTTTGCAGTGCCGATTTATTAACCGATCGCTTTTCAATGGTGTCTTTACTGTAATTTTGTACTAAAGCTTTATCGGTAACAGGGTTGTAGCTATCTGTATCGATTCCGTTGACAATTCCTCTGGTTTTACCGTTGATAAATGACAATAAGCCCTCCAGCTTTTCGCCATATTCGACGGTTTGAATTTGTCGAGCGTAGGTAGGCGAAACAGTCGTTACTTTGTCTGCAAACTGCACCGCAGCAGCCATAACGTTATGTCCCTGCATATACCACGGACACCAGGTAATCTTATCTAAATACCATCGCCAAGGGCCTTGATAGGCTAAATTATGAATCGTATAAACAGTAGAAATATCGGGAGACTGATTCATCCAAACGGGAATCATTCCCGTATGCCAGTCGTGACAGTGAACTATTTCTGGCTTCCAATAATTCCAGCAAAATTCAGCAGCACCGTTGCTAAAAAAGGTAAATCGCCAGAATTCATCTTCTCCCCCATAAATGCGATCGGGGTCGAAGGCTGGATGACCGAACAGGTATAGTGGTACGTCGCTATCTGGTAAAACGGTTTGATATACCGCAAAGCTGTTAAACATAGCATTTCCCCACCATACAGGATCGGCAGGAATATCAAGCTGACTGTACAAAGAACCATAGTAAGGCATGAATATCCGAACATCATGACCTAACTTTCTCAATATCTTAGGCAATGCACCGACGACATCCCCCAATCCACCCACTTTTGCGATCGGGGCTACTTCTGCTGATACAAATAAAATCCGCATTACTATGGCTGCTTATCTCTGCTATGGCTTCTGTGATTATATAGGTCGAAGGGTACGGGGGATAAAAAATTGCTGAAAAAGATTTAATTTACCAGATCTATTAATCTTGCAGCCTGTATTACCTTGTTTTTTCAGTTGCGGTCGCTAATTATTTAATAAAATTTCTATAATAAATTATGGTCTTGTCTCCAGATAATGCTTTCTCCATGATTATTTCTGCTGAATCGCTGAAGAAATAGCACAGATCGATTATTAAAACAACTATCAATTGGTGAAATTATTTTAAAGTTAATCTGTTTCTACTGATAGAGAGGAAATTCTCGCTAAATAACTATTTTAAATATTAATGATTTGAAAATTTATTAATAGCCAGAAAAAATTATGAGTATGCAGAAATTACCAACCGCGATCTTAGCAGGATTTTTAACTCTAATTATGCCTGTTATGCTTAATACTATTGTTGTTAATCCAGCGATCGCTCAAACAGATACAGATACAGATATAGATACCACAGATACAGATACAGATATAGATACAGATACAGATATAGATACCACAGATACAGATACAGATATAGATACAGATACAGATATAGATACCACAGATACAGATACACCTGTCGGTGGTATAGAAACTGGTGCTGGTGGCACTGCTACTGAGGGCGTTAATTAGGTACTACCGATTACTATAGGTGGTTTGGCACTTCTTGGTGCTGGTGCTGCTTATAGTCGTCGCCGAAAGAAATAAAATTCTAAATGAGACTATTAACCAAACTAAATTGCCAGAAGCAGCGATATAAGCGATATAAATATCTACAACTTAATTCGCTGCTGGTTTTTTTATTATTGCAAATCTTCGCCTACTCTGGCGATCGCCAAATTTCGGTTCGCGCCGGTACGATTACTAACGGTAATAGTGAATTTACTAGAGCGCAAAAAGCAAATGCGTCTATTTCTAACTCAGGAATAGATCCCGAACGAATTATAATTTCTGCAATTGACGTAAATGCTAAGGTAATCGATCTAGGATTAAACCCTAACGGCACTCTTGAAGTTCCAACCAATTATGCGGAGGCTGGATGGTGGAGTGGAGGTTCGCAACCAGGAGAAACAGGGTCAGCAGTAATAGCCGGTCATGTGGATTCTAAAACCGATCCGGCAGTTTTTTATGACCTACAGCAACTGATGCCAGGGGATCTAATTCAAGTGGTAGATAGAGATGGTAGAGTTGTTAACTTTGAAGTTGAACGATTGAAACAAGTTTCCAAAGATAATTTTCCAACTAGGGAAGTTTATGGTATGACAAGTTCGCCTACCCTTCGCCTCGTTACCTGTGGCGGTAAGTTCAATCGTTCATCAGGACACTATCTCGATAATGTAATAGTATTTGCCTCGGTTGTAGAAAATTAGGCGTTGCTGGTTCGATCTTGATGCACATAATAATATTGTTTATTGTTCGTAGCTCTTAATTATTAGCTTGTAAAAGAAGAAACGAGGTTCGATTATCAACCAAGCAGATTGTTATGTGTCGATTACGGCAATGCGATCGCTCTCATAAGATAGAGTCAATATTTGTTTTTCTGGGGGGAATTATTACTCGAGAAGCACAAAACTAAGAACTATTAACTAAATTTAAAGTCCAGTCTCACGCAGGGCTTCTAAATAGTCGATCGCAGCCTGTAGCTTATCTTCATAAGAATAGGAAAACTCTTCAAACCACCTTCCCTCGGGCGAACGCAGATCTAAGTTTTTGAGCCACTGCTGCGCCTTTTTTCGCAATGCTTCTTTGCGCCGACGTTCCCGTAGTTCTTCTCTCTTTTGAGCTTCAATTAGTTCTCGTTCGCGACGTTGAGCTTCGGCAATTCTCGCTTCTTCTTGACGTTTGAGTTCTGTTAGTTTCGCCTCACGGAGTTGTGCTTGCTTGCGGTAATCAGCGTCAATTAAAGCATTAAGGCGAGCGCGTTCTTTAGCAGAATTTCTAACTTCTTGCTTAGATGGTTCAATAGTCTGAGGCTCGGATCTATAGCTCGGTCTAATTTTGCCAGATTCTAGATCTTTTCCCAAGCGATCGAGCAACTGTCTTATTGATGGCATTGATGCAGATTGGGGTGGTGGCGTTTTAGCAGCTCGATTTTTATTAGATGCTTGGTTTGATGGCTCATGTTCTGTTTTTAACTGAGCCAATAAATCATCCATGTTATTATCTGACACCAATCCTACCCCATTATCTACTCACAATAATTAGCTAAAGCTTTATTTATATTATGAATTATGCAGCGGTCAAAGTCTCTGCTAAAGGTTTCCAATTAACATAGCGATCGCCACCCATTTCTAAAACCACCTTAATTTTAGGTTCATCTTTGGTCAGGTCAATTAAATACTGAATTTCTTGACGAGAAAATATTGTTCCTTCAAGAATCCAGAGTACTAATCCTTTGGCATCAGCAGGTAAAGAGCTTAATTCGTAGGTAGCAATGGGAGGAACAAAATAAATATCTCCAACCGCAGCATCTTGTCCGATAGTTTTTTTACCCAAGTGAGGCGGACGCACCCCATGTATTCTAGTTAAATAAGCTGCCAAGTCTCCCAAACCTCTAGCACTAAAATTCATAGTATGATAACCGTTAGCCCGCAAGCGTCTTTGATAGCGTCCTTCTGCGCCTCCTTCCAAGGGCATATACAAGCCCAATGCACCAGCTTTTTCTAAAGCGCGAATAAATGATTTTCCAGTAGTGATTAGTGGCATACCCTATATTTTTATATTGTCGAGCGATTTATCTAAATTATATTTTAAAGGCATTAAACACAATTAAGATTAGCCAATAAAAATGAGATTGGGTCGATTTGCCAATTTTAGAGGAGCTAAAAAATATAGTCTCAAGTAGATCGAAGAAATTTAAACGTAGCCCCTGACCAAAGCGATCCTGGTTTCAATGAAATCGACACTCTACAAGGAGGTAGTGGCAGCGATCTGTTTCAACATTGCTCGAAATGCTCTACCGCGATCGGATTTGCTAGCGGTTTTAGATTCAAAGTGTAACTGTTCATCTGGCAAGCTATATAGATACTTCTTTAATCATAAAAGATCTTCTTAAGGCGATCGCTTAATTTTTATCGATACATTCTTGTTAGCCAGACTTAGCCAAACTATATACTACGAAGAATGAAAATATTTAACATTCACGAAGCTAAAACTCAGTTATCAAAATTGATTGAATTTGCCTTAGCAGGAGAAGAAATTATTATTGCCAAAGCAGGCAAACCCCTAGTTAAATTAATTCCCTATCGAGAAAACAAGCAATTTAGAGTTCCAGGAGGATGGGAAGATCGAGTAATTATGAGTGAAGATTTTGATGACGAACTTCCAGCGAATTTTAATTGCTCAGGCAATCTACGAACACTTAACAATTATTACTCGCGATCGCCAGTTTAGTGTTTATGAGGTCGATCTTATTAAATGTTGATAATAGAGCGATCGCTTTAACTGATATCTATATCAATTAAATGTAATGTTAGTTCGACTATTTAAGTTCTCTTCTGCTATACGTCTTAATTCTGGCGAAGTGAGAGGGAATAAATAATCATAAATCTTTTTATTACAATTATATTTATAGATAGAATTAGCTCTGCAACAATTACAAGCTGCTATGTTTAAAGGAAACTCGTCTGTATATGGTTCTACCGCACTAAGATTTACATCCGCACCTGCTTCCACTAATTTTTGAACCATATCAATGGACTCTTCTAAAACTGCATACATCAGAGGAGTCCAATTACTGTCGCTATTGTCTGTCACATTTATGTTTTCTTGAGTAGAAAGCAGTTTTTCAAATGCCTCATAATCTCCATATTTAATAGTAAATATAAATGCTTCAGTTCTATCTCCATCAGCCAAATTATAATAGTATTCCATGAGTACTTATTGAATATATATTTAGTTTTAGGTTTTTTTCAACAAATATATTGATATTTACAAACCAATATATTTGTTTTTAAAATCCTTCAATGTTGGGAAACGAGCGATCGCTATATCAAGTTCGATCTATGTATTGCGGTGGGCATTAAGATATTAATCTTCGGGTTCTATCATCTAACAATGCCCACCCTACGTTTTACTGCCAATATACCAGTGAAGATTATGTTGGGATAAAGAGTAGAAAATATATTTCAACGATTGCGATCGCCTTACCCTCATTTCCAAAATTAATTTAAAATATCCTTGCCATAAATCTACACATTCATGTATCATTAGTGATTGTGGTCAAAACTGGCAAATCTCACATTATTATAGATATAAAGTCTAATCATCCCCTAGTCTATAAAGTTGCTAGCAATAGTTGTACGGACTAAATAAGCGAGTTTTCACTGTTTACTTGCAAAAAACAAACTTATTACGGGGCAAGTGAGAAATTTTATAGGATTTGCTACCTCCTTGAGAAACTGAAAAAGCTGATTTTTTAAGTCTTAGAGGGTAAAAGGTAACTTTAAAAGTTAGAAGCAGCAGTAGTTTAGACTCAAGCTCTTCTAATCGTAAATCTTAAAAAACAAAATTATATATTTACTGCTGGACATCTTGCTCTTTCAATACTTGCAGGATGGTTATTTTTTCGTCAGTTGAAGCTCCATCGCTAACAATTAACAATAGTGTGTAGCGATCTGCGGTAAATATATTTAGCCGAGAGTCGAAAAAAGGCTCGATGGCTTGTTGTGTTGCAATATAGTGAGGTTTAAATTCGTGTCTATCGGCATTCTTGGCACAAAAGTAGGCATGACTCAGGTTTTTGATGGGGAAACAGGAAATGCTATTCCTGTAACTGTGGTTCAAGCTGGGCCTTGTGTCGTAACTCAAATCAAAACTAAAGAAACCGACGGTTATAGCTCGATTCAAGTCGGCTACGGTGAAGTAAAAGAAAAAGCTTTATCCAAACCAGAATTGGGTCATCTAAGTAAAGCGGGAGCGAATCCGCTTCGTCATCTTAAAGAGTATCGGACTGAAGAAACCGACGGTTATGAACTAGGTAAAGCTCTAAATATTTCCGAAATTTTCAATACTGAAACTACTGTAGATGTCAGCGGTAAAACTATGGGTCGTGGTTTTGCTGGCTATCAAAAGCGTCATAATTTTAAACGTGGTTTGATGAGTCACGGTTCTAAAAACCACCGTGCGCCTGGTTCGACAGGTGCCGGTACTACTCCTGGTCGCACTTATCCTGGTAAGAAAATGGCTGGACGCTATGGCGGAAAACAGGTAACTACTCGCAAGCTAAAAGTTGTCAAAGTAGATGCAGATCAGAATTTGCTGCTGATTAAAGGTGCTATTCCAGGAAAGCCTGGCTCTCTACTCAGTATTTCTCCTAGCAACATTGTGGGTCAGTAATCGCAACTTGTTAGTTATTTAATAACAGACAGATAGATAACAAATAACTATGGTTAATTGTGTAGTCAAAAATTGGCAGGGGGAAGATGCTGGCGAAGCAACCCTAGAACTAAAAGTCGCCAAGTCAGAAAATGCAGAGCATATCGTTCACCGAGCGATGGTTCGTCAATTAAATAATGCTCGTCAAGGAACGGCTTCTACTAAAACTCGTGCTGAAGTTCGCGGTGGTGGACGCAAGCCTTGGAGACAAAAAGGAACTGGTCGCGCTCGTGCGGGATCGATTCGTTCTCCTCTATGGCGTGGTGGTGGTGTAATCTTTGGTCCAAAACCCAGAGACTTCAGCACCAAAATGAATCGCAAAGAAAGACGTTTGGCGTTGAGAACGGCATTTAGTTCTCGTATAGAAGACACAATCGTCGTAGAAAACTTTGCAAGCGAGTTAGATCGTCCTAAAACTAAAGAAGTTGTTGCAGCCTTGGAACGTTGGGGTGTAGATTCTGACGAGAAAGTCTTGCTAATTCTTAAAGAAGTTTCCGATAACGTCAACTTATCTACTCGCAACATCGCAAAAGTCAAATTAATTAAAGCGACTAACCTCAACGTGGTTGATGTGCTTCATGCTAACAAAATCATCGTTAGCAAAGATGCTTTAGAACAAATTCAGGAGGTCTACAGTGACGACTAAATACCAAGAGAGAGATTTAGCCGACTTAATCCTCAAGCCGATTATTACCGAGAAAGGTACGATTCAGATGGAGCTTGGTAAGTACGTTTTTGATGTTTTACCCAAGGCTACCAAACCCGACATCAAGGCAGCAATTGAAAGTTTGTTTGATGTCACCGTGGTTAAAGTAAACACTCTGACTCTACCTCGTAAGAAGCGTCGAGTCGGCAGATTTATGGGTTACAAAGCTCAGTATAAAAGAGCAATTGTCACTCTTAAAGATGGGGATAGCATTGCATTATTCCCAGACGTATAAATAATTAAATTCAGAACTCGAAAAAGCTAATCAAAGCAAATTATGGGTACTCGTTCATTTAGACCATACACGCCAGGCACTCGCCAAGCAGTAGTTGCCGATTTTTCGGAAATTACTAAAAAGAAGCCTGAAAAATCATTAACCAAATATAATCACCGCAAAAAAGGTCGCAACAACCGTGGTGTAATTACCAGCCGTCGTCGAGGGGGTGGACACAAACGTCTTTATCGGATTATCGATTTCCGTCGCGACAAGCGTAATATTCCCGCAGAAGTAATTGCGATAGAGTACGATCCCAACCGTAATGCTCGAATTGCTTTAGTGCAGTATGAAGATGGCGAAAAACGCTATATTCTCGCTGCTGTGGGCATGAAGGTTGGTACGCCAATTATTGCTAGTCCCGATGCGCCGATTGAAGTCGGTAACGCGCTACCGTTAAGTAATATGCCTTTGGGTGAGACTGTTCACAACGTCGAACTAGTGGCAGGCAAAGGTGGGCAAATTGTTCGTGCTGCTGGTGCTGCTGCCAAAGTAGTGGCCAAAGAAGGTAACTATGTAACTATTGTTCTTCCCTCCAAAGAAGTAAGAATGGTACGTAAAGAGTGTTACGCCACTATCGGTCAGGTTGGAAACGTCGAGTACCGTAACCTCAAACTCGGTAAAGCTGGTCGAATGCGCCACAGAGGTAGAAGACCCGAAGTTCGCGGTAGTGCCATGAACCCTTGCGATCACCCTCATGGTGGTGGTGAAGGACGCGCTCCCATCGGTAGAAGTGGTCCTGTATCTCCTTGGGGTAAACCAGCCTTGGGTAAGAAAACTCGCAAGAAAAACAAACCCAGCAACAAGCTAATCGTCCGTCGTCGTCGTCGTTAATATATCATCGAGCAAAAATATGAGTCGTTCTTTAAAAAAAGGGCCATTTATCGCCGACAGCCTACTCAAAAAGATCGAGAGGTTGAATGCTAATAACAAAAAAGAAGTAATTAAAACCTGGTCTAGAGCTTCAACTATTCTGCCTTTAATGGTCGGACACACAATTGCCGTCCACAACGGTCGCCAACACATTCCCGTGTTTATCAGCGATCAGATGGTGGGACACAAACTAGGAGAATTTGCTCCTACCCGTACCTTTAGGGGTCATGCTAAAGGCGATAAGAAAGGGAGACGCTAGATCGTAAATACTACTATGGCAATAGACACTAATAATGAAGTAAAGGCGATCGCTAAATATATTCGGATGTCTCCTTTTAAGGTCAGACGGGTATTAGATCAGATTCGCGGTCGTGAATATCGAGAAGCATTGATTATTCTCGAATTTATGCCTTACAAAGCCTGCGATCCAATTTTAAAAACATTGCGCTCGGCGGTAGCAAATGCCGAACACAACAATGGCTTAGATCCTGCAACTTTGGTAATCAGCAAAGCCTATGCTGATGGTGGTCCTGTTCTCAAACGTTATCGTCCAAGAGCGCAAGGTAGAGCTTATCAAATTCGTAAGCCAACCTGTCACATTACCGTGGCTGTCGCGCCAGAAGTAACTGATTAAGATCGACTAAAAAAATCATATTACTATTACGAGGAAACATTTGTGGGACAGAAGATACATCCAACGGGCTTTCGCCTGGGAATAACTAAAGAACACCAGTCTTGCTGGTACGCTGACACTAAGCGTTATCCAGAATTACTACAAGAAGACCAAGCCATCAGAGAATATGTCAACAAAGAGCTAAACAATGCGGGCATTTCTCAAGTAAAAATAGAGCGTAAAGCCGATCAGATAGATTTGGCTATTCATACCGCCAGACCTGGAGTCGTTGTCGGTCGTGGTGGTTCGGGAATTGAAAAACTACGTACCGAGCTTCAGGCAAAGGTAGGCAACAACCGCCAAATTCGGATTAACGTAGTTGAAGTACCTCGCGTCGATGCTGATGCAGCCTTGATTGCTGAGTATATATGTCAGCAGCTAGAGCGAAGAGTTTCTTTTCGTCGAGTCGTGCGTCAGGCAATCCAAAGAGCGCAGCGAGCCGAAGTTTTAGGAATCAAAATTCAGGTCAGCGGTCGCCTCAACGGTGCAGAAATCGCCCGTACTGAATGGGTAAGAGAAGGTCGTGTACCCCTACATACGTTAAGAGCGGATATCGATTATTCTTATCGTACTGCACTGACAATCTATGGAATCTTAGGGGTCAAAGTTTGGGTATTTAAAGGCGAAATCATTCCTGGACAAGATGAAGTACCACCTCCTACTCAAGCTCCTCGCCGTCAGCGTCGCCGTCAGAAATTTGACGATCGCTCTGAATAATTATCAAAAGACTTCTATACGCAGAATACTATTATGCTAAGTCCCAGAAGAACGAAATATCGTAAACAACATCGCGGTCGCATGAGAGGCATGGCGTATCGTGGTAGTACTCTCAACTTTGGCGATTACGCGCTTCAGGCGATCGAACCTTCCTGGATTACCTCTCGTCAGATTGAAGCTGCTCGTCGTGCGATGACTCGCTACGTCAAACGTGGCGGTAAAATTTGGATTCGGATTTTTCCCGACAAGCCCGTGACCATGCGACCTGCTGAAACCCGTATGGGTTCTGGTAAAGGTTCGCCCGAATTTTGGGTGGCGGTAGTAAAACCAGGCAGAGTTATGTTTGAAATGGCTGGTGTTCCAGAAGAGGTGGCAAAAGAAGCGATGCGTTTGGCGGCCCAAAAGCTACCGATTAAAACCAAATTTATCACTCGCGACGAGGAATATAAATAAAAGATGGCTTTACCAAAGATTGAAGATGCTAGAAAGCTGGGTGAAGACGAGCTAGCAGAAGAAATTTTGGCGGTTAAGCGAGAACTGTTTCAGTTAAGACTAGAGCAAGCTACCCGCCGTTTAGAAAAACCCCATTTATTCAAACACGCCAAACACCGTTTGGCACAACTATTAACCGTAGAACGCGAGCGCGAAATCGCTGCTGCAAAAGGAGAATAGATTATGGCAGTAAAAGAAAGAGTCGGGGAAGTAGTTAGCGATAAAATGGATAAAACCATCGTAGTCGCCATCGAAAACCGTTCCCCTCACCCTAAATACGGCAAAATTGTCGTCCGAACTAAAAAGTATAAAGTTCACGATGCCGAAAACCAATGTCAAATTGGCGATCGCGTGCGGATTAAAGAAACTCGTCCCTTAAGCAAGACTAAACGCTGGACGGTCGAGGAAATTATCGAATCCAGACGTTCTTAATTCCTATCAACCTATCCTCGGTCGAAGTCAACCATGATTCAACAACAGACTTATTTAAATGTCGCTGACAACAGTGGCGCACGCAAGCTGATGTGTTTGCGCGTAATTGGCAAGGGTAATAGTCCTTATGCCTTCATTGGCGATGTCGTAGTGGCAGTAGTCAAAGACGCTTTGCCCAACATGGGCGTAAAAAAATCTGAGGTCGTTAAAGCGGTAATTGTCCGAACCAAACAGTCAGTCAATCGCCCCAGCGGTATGAGTATTCGTTTTGACGATAATGCTGCGGTAATTATTAACGATCAGGGTAGTCCTAGAGGCACTCGTGTCTTTGGTCCTGTAGCCAGAGAATTAAGAGACAGAAACTTTACTAAAATTGTCTCCTTAGCTCCAGAGGTAATATAAATGGCAAAAAAAACTAAACTTACTCGTTATAAGATGCACGTCAAGAAAGGAGATACCATTCAGGTAATCTCTGGACGCGACAAAGGTAAAGTAGGAGAAATATCAAGAGTAGTTCCTAAAACTAGTCAAATAGTAGTAGAAGGAGTAAACGTGCGCACCAAGCACGTTAAGCCCCAACAGGAAGGAGAATCGGGTCAGATCGTCACCTTTGAAGCCCCGATTCACAGTTCCAACGTGATGCTTTACTCTAATAAAGAAAAAACCGTTTCTCGTGTCGGTTATACCTTTACCGAAGACGGTCGCAAAGTGCGAATTCTCAAAAAAACAGGCGAAGTTATCGACTAACCTTTTTTCATTTAACATTCATCATTGAACATTAAACAATTAATTATTCTTAGTTTGGTAGTTTTTGTTTTACTGGGATTTGATAAATGATAAATGGTAACTGTTAAATGTTAAATGTATATACTCCTGACCAAGCCCAGGAAAACCAAATCATCATGCCAAAAGTACTAAAAGAGAAATATTTAGAAGATATTGTTCCCAAGCTAACCGAGCAGTTTAACTTCACCAACGTACATCAAGTACCCAAGGTAGTCAAAATTGTCATCAACCGTGGTTTGGGCGAAGCATCGCAAAACGCCAAGGCTTTAGAGTCTTCCCTAAACGAACTAACGGTAATTACAGGACAAAAACCCGTTGTCACCAGAGCGAAAAAGGCGATCGCTAGCTTTAAAATCCGTGAAGGAATGCCCGTAGGAGTCATGGTTACTCTGCGCGGTGAAAAAATGTATGCCTTTCTAGAGCGATTGATTAACTTAGCATTACCTCGGATTCGTGACTTTCGTGGCATCAGTCCCAAAAGTTTTGACGGTCGCGGTAACTACAGTTTGGGGGTTAGAGAACAGCTAATGTTCCCTGAAATTGAATACGACAGCATCGATCGCATCAGAGGGATGGATATTTCCATCGTCACTTCCGCAACTAACGACGAAGAAGGGCGAGCTTTATTAAGAGAAATGGGAATGCCTTTCCGCGAAAATTAACTATTTAGTATCTAAAAATAAACATAAGAAATAATGGCAGCAACCGATACTATTTCAGATATGTTGACCCGCATCCGCAATGCCTGTATGGTCAAACATCAAACTACCAGAGTTCCTTCCACACGCATGACTAAAGCGATCGCTCAGGTTTTGCAAAGCGAAGGTTTTATCGCAGGTTTTGAAGAAACAGGGGAAATACCACAAAAATTTATTGAAATTTCCTTGAAGTACAAAGGTAGAAATCGTCAACCAATTATTAGTACTCTCCAGCGCGTTAGTAAGCCTGGACTACGAGTATACTCTCGTAAAAAAGATATTCCCCGCGTTTTGGGCGGTATTGGTATTGCGATCGTTTCTACCTCCCGTGGAGTAATGACAGATAGAGAAGCTCGTAGTCAAGGAGTTGGCGGTGAGATTCTCTGCTACGTTTGGTAATTAAAGGAGCAAATTTATGTCTCGTATTGGTAAACTACCGATTCCAATTCCCGATAAGGTAAGCGCGCAAATCTCAGGACAACATATCACCGTCAAAGGACCAAAAGGTACTTTAGAGCGCGAAATCCCCGAACCGATTCAGGTCAAACAAGAAGGTGACACTATTGTAGTTAAACCTACTGACAATTCCCGTAACGGTCGTCAGCGTTATGGTCTTTGCCGTACTCTGGTGGCAAACATGGTAGACGGCGTGTCTCAAGGATTTCAAAAACGACTGTTGATTCAGGGTGTAGGTTATAGAGCGCAAGCTCAAGGGAAAAAACTAACCCTAAACGTCGGCTACAGTAAGCCTGTAGAAATGGAGATGCCCGAAGGAATCGACGTGGCGGTAGAAAATAGAAATGTTGAAGTAGTCGTTAGTGGGATCGATAAAGAGGTAGTCGGTAACGTTGCTGCCAGAATCAGAGCAGTAAGACCTCCCGAACCCTATAAAGGGAAAGGAATTCGCTATTTCGACGAGCAGATTAGACGCAAAGCTGGTAAAACAGGTAAATAGAGATGAAGCTTTCACGCAAAGAATCAGTAAAACGCCGTCATCGACGGGTACGCAAAAAAGTAAGCGGTACTGCCGAACGCCCACGTTTGTGTGTTTTCCGCTCTAACAATCATATTTATGCACAGGTTATCGATGATGTAGCACAGCATACTTTAGCATCGGCATCAGACTTTAACCTAGAGTCCCATAGTGCTACCTGCGAAGCTTCAGCCGAAGTAGGTAAATTGGTAGCCCAAAGAGCTAAGGATCGGGGAATTAATAAAGTAGTCTTCGATCGCGGTGGCAACCTCTATCATGGTCGAATCAAGGCTTTAGCTGAAGGAGCTAGAGAAGCAGGCTTAGACTTTTAAATTAAAACGTCAAAAATAATCATTATGGCTAAATCTAATAACAAGTCGCGCAAAAAAGGTCGCGCAAAAGATAAAGATTCTGCCTGGCAAGAGCGAGTCGTACAGATTCGCCGAGTTAGTAAGGTAGTCAAAGGTGGTAAAAAACTCAGTTTCCGCGCCATCGTGGTTGTCGGTAACGAAAAAGGACAGGTTGGCGTTGGTGTTGGCAAAGCTGCTGATGTGATCGGAGCAGTTCGTAAGGGTGTTGCCGATGCCAAAAAACAGCTAGTTGAAGTATCCTTAACCAAAGCAAGCTCGATCGTTCACGTAACCAATGGTGTTGCAGGCGGAGCTAAAGTATTTATGCGCCCTGCTGCTCCTGGTACTGGAGTAATTGCTGGTGGTGCGGTACGTACTGTATTGGAACTAGCTGGAGTGAAAAACATTTTGGCAAAACAGCTAGGTTCTAATAGTCCTTTAAACAATGCTAGAGCAGCGGTCGATGCTTTAGCTGGTCTTCGTACTTTTGGCGAAGTAGCTAGAGAAAGAGATATTTCCATCGAACAGCTATACGCTTAAGTTAGCTATCAGCTATCAGCTATCAGCTATCAGCTTTTGAAAGCTCGCTAAAAGCTCGAATTTATCAAAATCTTGTTAGCTATGAAGTCTGAGGCTTGAAGCTTAAAGCTTTTTAAAACAGACAAAAACAATGAAATTAGAAAATTTAAGCCCCAAAGAAGGCTCGAAACGTCGTAAACGTAGAGTAGGTCGCGGTATCGCAGCAGGTCAAGGAGCTAGCTGTGGTTTTGGAATGCGCGGTCAAAAGTCTCGTTCTGGTACGGGAACAAAAGCTGGTTTTGAAGGTGGTCAAATGCCCCTTTATCGTCGAGTTCCTAAACTCAAGCACTTTCCGCTGGTCAATCAAAAGCAATTTACTGTACTTAATGTTGAAGCTTTAAACTCGCTAAGTGCAGATTCTGAGGTGACATTAGATTCATTGTTAGCCAACGGAATTTTAACTGCTAATGATGGTCCGCTAAAAATTCTCGGTAACGGTGAATTAAGCGTGGCATTGAACGTCAAGGCAGCAGCCTTTACCAAAAGCGCAATTCAAAAGATCGAAGCTGCTGGTGGTAGTTACGAAGTTATTGCTAAATAAGCTCATTCTGCTCCGCTTTGGGGGTTTCTCCCAGCGACACCGAGACGCACGCAGACAGCGCATTCGCTATGTCGCGTTTTGGGTAAGAGTATTCTTTCCCAAAAGCCGACTTACAAAGCGACGCTAGTCGCGCCTGGGGCGATAGCCCCTGTGCTGCGAAGCAGCGTTGGCGCAACGCGCCGTTCAAGAAGCAATCGTGATTGGTATATCATAAGAAACGAAGGTAGAAAATTAAATTTATATAATATTAATATTTCTCCGTTAACAACTTATTAATACCAAACATATTAGAGGTACTGTATGGTTAGAGAAAAAACTCCATCCGCACAGGAGACTTTTTTACAAATGGCGCAGGCAGCAGGTCTTAGGGGCAGGCTGCTAGTTACCATTGGTCTTCTGATTTTAGTCCG
The DNA here is from genome assembly GCA_965214815.1 of Waterburya sp. GTDB lineage: Bacteria > Cyanobacteriota > Cyanobacteriia > Cyanobacteriales > Xenococcaceae > Waterburya. Next base: position 1,769,332 of record CBDCCL010000002.1, on the reverse strand, counting down.
ACTGGGGGTATTTATCCCAGTTCCAGGAATCGACAGAGAAATATTCGGTAATTTTATTGCTGGTGCGGGCAATGCGTCAATAGTAGGATTTTTAGATATCTTTACTGGCGGTGGTATTTCAGCCCTGGGTATTTTTGCTCTGGGTATTTTACCTTTTATTAATGCCTCAATCATTATGCAGCTACTGGCAACTGCTATACCGAGCCTAGAGGATCTACAGAAAAACGAAGGTGAGGCGGGAAGACGTAAGATCTCTCAAATTACTCGTTATGTAGCTTTAGGCGGAGCAATTATTCAAAGCTTCGGTATTACTTTAGGACTGCTAGTTAATAACGGCATTATCGAGCGTAGCATCTTCCCCATAGCCGAAACAGTACTGGCTCTAACTGCTGGTTCGATGTTCGTTATGTGGATCTCCGAGTTGATTACCGAAAAAGGAATTGGTAACGGAGCTTCGTTGCTGATTTTTGTCAACATCGTAGCTGTACTACCTAGAACTTTAGGTAACACTATCGAATATGCTCAAAGTGGTGGACGAGAAGCGATCGCGCAAGTGATTATTCTGCTTCTAGTCTTTTTAACTATGATTGTGGGTATTGTCTTTATTCAAGAAGGAACTCGTCGTATTCCGATTATTTCGGCTCGTCGTCAAGTAGGTAGAAGAGTATACCGCGAAAGAAGTAATTATCTTCCCTTAAGGTTAAACCAAGGAGGAGTAATGCCGATTATTTTCGCTTCTTCCGTGTTATTTTTACCCGCTCAACTTATTGGGTTCTTACCTGGCGATGGAGCAGTGAAAAATGTTTTTACTCAGATTGCTGCTGCAATTCAACCAGGAAACTGGGCTTATGTCGTAGTATATTTAGTCCTGATTTTGTTCTTCAGTTATTTCTATGCTTCTTTGATCGTCAACCCCGTTGATATGTCTCAGAACCTGAAAAAAATGGGAGCCTCAATTCCAGGAATTAGACCAGGTAAAGCAACCAGTGCTTATCTTGAGAAAGTCCTCAATCGCTTGACTCTTTTAGGAGCGATCTTTTTGGGTTTAGTAGCGACGATTCCTACTTTGGTAGAAAGTGCTATTCCAGCAGGAACGACTGTGTTTAGCGGATTTGGTGCAACTTCTCTCTTAATTTTAGTAGGGGTAGCGATCGATACCGCCAAGCAGATTCAAACCTACGTTATTTCACAACGTTATGAAGGTATGGTCAAGCAGTAAGCCTAAATAAAGATAATAGCAAGTTAGAAGTTAATTCTACTTGCTATGAAAGAACCTAGTTTATAAATAAATATGGCAAAGCGATTAATATTTCTCGGTCCTCCAGGGGCGGGAAAAGGCACTCAAGCTCAAATACTATCGGACAACTATCAAATTCCTCATGTATCTACAGGAGATATTTTACGAGCAGCCGTTGCTGACCAAACTCCTTTAGGCAAACAGGCTAAAGACTACATGGATCGAGGAGAACTGGTTCCCGATACTCTAATTCTCGATCTAATTAAAGATCGCTTGTCCCACGAAGACGCTGTTGATGGCTGGATTTTAGACGGTTTTCCTCGTAATGTCAATCAGGCTGCCTTCTTAGAAGAACTATTGCTCGAATTAAGTCAGAATGCCGATTGCGTCTTAAATTTGTCAGTACCTGATGAAGTATTAGTGTCGCGGTTGCTAGAAAGAAAACGTCAAGATGATAACGAAGAGACGATTCGTCGTCGTTTAGAGGTCTATCATCACAATACTGTACCAGTGATTGATTTCTACCAGCAACGAGAAACTTTAAAAATGATCGATGGCGATCGCACTATGGAAGAAGTAACTCAGCTATTAGGCGAAGCTATTGCTTGATTTTTTAGTTAACTCTTAAATATATCAGTAATCTCGATCTATTGGCGAAAAAAAAAGGTAGTATTTAAAATGCTGTGTTCAAAATCCTGGGCAAATTGCTCGAATAGATGGATTGTAAGATAAGCACGATCGTTTATCAATTAGCGGAGATCGATAATGGCAAAACAAGATTTAATCGAGATGGAAGGGACTGTAACAGAATCTCTTCCTAATGCTATGTTTCGCGTCGATCTGGATAATGGCTTTAACGTATTGGCTCATATTTCAGGCAAGATTCGACGTAATTACATCAAAATCTTACCAGGCGATCGCGTCAAAGTTGAGTTAACACCTTACGATTTGACCAAGGGAAGAATCACCTATCGCCTAAAAAACAAATAAGCGGATTACGGGCTTCACGCCGATCCGTTTGACAGGAAAAACAATTAATCGATATAATAACAGGCTGGCAATACGGTCAAAATAGGGCATGAAAGTTAGACCATCAGTAAAAAAAATGTGTGAAAAGTGCCGTGTCATCAAAAGGCGCGGTCGAGTAATGGTAATTTGTAGTAGTAATCCGAAGCATAAACAACGCCAAGGGTAGTTGTTAAGAATTATTAGCTAGGATTAATTTTGTAAGTGAAATAAATAAAAAAATAAGGAGTTATTAACGTGGCAAGGATTTCTGGCGTAGATCTTCCTCGTGATAAGCGCGTAGAAATTGCGCTGACATACATTTTTGGTGTGGGTTTATCACTGGCGCAAAAGGCAATTGCCGAAACTGGTGTGAATCCAGATACCAGAGTTCGAGATCTATCAGACGAAGACGTAACTAAGTTAAGAGGCTACATCGAAGACAACTATCGAGTAGAAGGTGACTTGAGACGTTGGGAAGCGATGAATATCAAGCGTTTGGCTGATATCGGCACTTATCGAGGTCGTCGTCATCGTATGGGCTTACCTTTAAGAGGTCAAAGAACTCGTACAAATGCTCGTACTAGAAGGGGCAGAAGATTAACAGTAGCTGGTAAGAAAAAAGCACCAGGTAAGAAATAAGCAGTTAAACAAATCATTCAACTATAACTACATCATCATCAAAATAACATGGCGCAACCAAAAAGAAGAAGCGGCGCAAAGAAAAATAAAAAAAATGTTCCAAATGGGGTAGCCCATATTCAATCAACCTTTAACAACACCATTGTGACCATTTCCGATACCAGAGGAGATGTAATATCTTGGTCTTCTGCGGGAGCTAGCGGTTTTAAAGGAGCGAAAAAAGGTACTCCTTTTGCTGCTCAAACAGCAGCAGATAGTGCTGGTAGAAGAGCTATGGATCAGGGAATGCGCCAAGTTGAAGTAATGGTTAGCGGGCCTGGGGCTGGTCGAGAGACTGCTATTAGAGCTTTGCAGGGTGTTGGGTTAGAAATTACTTTAATTCGTGACGTTACACCAATACCTCACAATGGTTGTCGTCCACCAAAACGACGCAGAGTATAAGCTGCAAATAACTAGTTAAGACCGATTAAGTTGCACGTATCGAGGGCAACTATTTTTATCTCGATCTATTAGATTAGATCGCTTGTGGAACAAAAGGGAGAGTAGCCTGTGGCGCAATTTCAAGTTGAGTGTGTAGAGTCTAAAACCCTAAAAAATCAACATCAATATAGCAAATTTGTCTTAGAGCCGTTAGCTCGTGGTCAGGGAACTACTTTGGGTAATGCTTTGAGAAGAGTCCTCTTGTCCAACTTAGAAGGCGCAGCCGTCACTGCTATTCGCATTGGTGGAGGTATGGCAAAGGATCGAAGTAAGCAAGAACATAAGTTTGGTTTTGCTACTCACGAATTTGCCACCATTGAAGGAGTCAGAGAGGACGTTTTAGAGATTATCCTTAATATGAAGGAAATCGTTCTTAAAAGCTACACCAATCAACCTCAAATAGGTCGTTTAGTAGCAACTGGGCCAGGAACGGTAACGGCAGCACAATTTGAATTACCCTCTGAAGTAGAGACAGTAGATTCTAGTCAGTATGTCGCTACCATCGCTGAAGGTACTAGCCTGGAGATGGAATTTAGGGTAGAGAAGGGTAAGGGTTATCGCGCTGTAGAAAGAGGCAAAGAAGAAGGAAGCTCTTTAGACTTTCTACAGATAGATGCTGTATTTATGCCGGTTAACAAGGTTAACTACAGTGTTGAAGATGCTAGAGTAGATGGTTCGGGCATTCGCGAACGCCTAATCATGGAGATTTGGACTAATGGTAGTATCAAGCCAGAAGAAGCCCTGTCTCAAGCTGCGGGAATTGTTGTCGATCTGTTTAACCCCTTAAAGGATTTAACTCTCGAACCTATCCCAGATGATTATCAAGAAGACGAAGACCCAACCAGTCAAATTCCGATCGAGGAATTACAGTTGTCGGTTAGAGCTTACAATTGTTTAAAACGGGCGCAGATTAATTCAGTATCCGATTTGCTTGATTATACTCAAGAAGACTTGTTGGAAATCAAGAATTTTGGTCAGAAGTCTGCCGATGAGGTGATTGAAGCCTTACAACAACGTTTGGGGATTACCTTAGCCCAAGAAAAATCAGGTAAGTAAATTAGAGTAAGATCGGTATTATCAATCATGCGACATCGATGTAAAGTAAAAATGCTGGGACTGCCAGCCGACCAGAGGAAAGCTTTGATGCGATCGCTGGCAACGGAAATTATCCGCCACGGTCAAATCAAAACTACTTTAATTCGTGCCAAAGCAGTACGTAGCGAAGTAGATAAAATGATTACCCTCGCCAAAGATGGTTCTTTGGCTGCCAGAAGACAAGCTTTGGCATATATCTATGATAAAGATTTAGTCAGCGAACTTTTTAACGCCGTCAACGAGCGTTATGGCAACCGCAATGGTGGCTATACTCGTATTGTCAGAACCAAACGCCGTCGTGGTGACAATGCTGAAATGGCAATCATCGAGCTAGTTTAATCGGGTATTGAATGGTTGTAAGCCGTCAATCTAAATTGAACTCTAACAGGGTAGCCTTGCTAATTCAGTATATAGGAACGAACTTTCATGGTTGGCAAAAACAGCCGAACCAGGTCAGCGTTCAGGGTTATATAGAAAAAGCTATTAGTGATGTTGTTGGTTTCCCTGTAAATATTTATGGCGCGGGAAGAACGGATGCAGGAGTTCATGCATCAGCCCAAGTAGCACATTTTGAATACCCTGGTCCGATACCAGCTCATAAGTGGGCAAAAATTATCAACGCGAGACTGCCAGAGGGTATACTAATAAGAGCTTCGGCTTCTGTAGGAAATGATTGGCACGCTCGTTTTTCGGCTGTTTGGCGGCGTTACCGCTACACAATATATACCGATAAGCGACCCAACGTATTTGTCGATCGCACTTGCTGGCACTACTATAGATCCCCAATCCAAGAATCTTTAATTCAGGCAGCTTTGACTCCCTTGTTAGGAGAACACGATTTTTCGGCTTTTAAAAGATCGGGTTCGGATCGGGTAGATTCACTGGTAGAAGTTCAGGCTGCTGAATGCTATCGTCAAGGAGCATTTATCTATTTAGAAATTCAGGCTGACAGTTTTTTGTACGGCATGGTACGCCTGTTGGTGGGAATGTTAATAGAAGTAGGGACGGGAATGCGATCGCCTGAAAACTTCACTGAAATTTGGCAAAACAAGCGTCGCTCTCAGGTCAAATATTCTGCTCCTGCTAAAGGTCTATGTTTGCTGAGGGTAGGCTACCCCGATTTTCCCTTTGCCCGATCTTTGTGGTTCGATACTCAGCCTAAGTTTAGTCTAGATGGGCGTTGCTCATATTTAAAATAATCCACAAAATATTATCATCGAACATGAATAAAACTCCTTTACCAACCCAAGACATTGAAAAAAAGTGGTATGTAGTTGATGCCGAAGGACAACGCTTAGGACGTTTAGCTACAGAAATCGCCATGATTTTACGGGGAAAAAACAAGCCCAGCTTTACTCCAAACGTAGATACTGGAGACTTTGTTATCGTAGTCAACGCCGAAAAAGTTATCGTAACTGGTCGCAAAAGCGAACAAAAACTATACCGTCGTCATTCTGGTAGACCTGGAGGAATGAAGACAGAGACTTTCGAGCAGCTACAGCGACGTATTCCCGAACGTATTATTGAAAAGGCAGTTAAAGGAATGCTGCCTAAAAACTCTATGGGACGTAGATTGTTTACCAAACTCAAAGTTTACACAGGGGCAGATCATCCTCATACGGCACAGACTCCCGAAACTTTAACTATTAACACTATTCCGAAGAGGAACTAAAACATGGAAGGAACACAAGAACGAGTAGTATATTGGGCGACAGGTCGCCGTAAATCAGCAGTTGCTAGAGTTAGACTAGTACCAGGAGAAGGCAAACTAGTTGTTAACGGCAAATCAGGTGAAGACTATTTTAACCGGATTCCCAGCTATTTAATGTCTATCAAAGGTCCTTTAGAAACTTTGGGCTTTGAAAATGAATACGATATTTTAGTTAATGCTAATGGTGGTGGTCTGACGGGTCAAGCAGATGCGGTCAAACTAGGTGTAGCAAGAGCTTTATGCCAGCAAGACCCAAACAACCGCCAACCTTTGAAAACAGAAGGTTATCTAACCCGCGATCCTCGCTGTAAAGAACGGAAAAAATACGGTTTGAAGAAAGCTCGTAAAGCTCCTCAGTTCTCCAAACGATAAGTTTTTTTTAGCTTCTTACGACAAGAGCTTCGGAGGGAAACCCCCAAGACCCGTCGGCTTTTTTGTAAGAGTATTCTTGTCATTAAACGCGACGTGCTTTGTCGCGCTTTTAGCTTTGAGCCGTTAGCTATTAGCTTAAGAATGAAGTTTAAATCTAAATTATTTAATGGCTGTTGTTTGACATAATTCTTTGAGAAAAATAAAATGCCAAAACCTGATATTCATCCAACATGGTATCCCGATGCCAAAGTTATCTGTAACGGTGAAGTAGTAATGACCGTTGGTTCGACTCAGCCAGAAATTAACGTCGATGTTTGGTCTGGTAATCATCCTTTTTATACTGGTACGCAAAAAATTATCGATACTGAAGGTCGGGTCGATCGCTTTTTACGTAAATACGGTATGCTCGATTCTGATAGCGAATCTGAATCTGACGCTGAAAAATAGCTATTCGATACAAAATGCAAGCCCAGTAGTCAATTGTAATTGGCTACTGGGTTTGTTGTATTTTTATTTATCTTTCTATGTAATACTACTATTTCGAGCGGAGAAAACCAATGGCAGAAGCATATTTATTAGATAAACTCAAATCTGTAGAACAAACTTTTCAAGAACTCACTCATCGTCTGGCAGATCCAGATATTGCTACCAACCCCGACGAACTACAAAAAATAGCCAAAGCTCGTTCTTCTTTAGAGGAAACGGTAATAACTTACGGTAAATGGCAAGAAGCAACAGAAGAATTATCTGGAGCCAAGGAAATTCTCAAAGAAGCTAACGATCCTGAGATGAAGGAGATGGCAGGGCTGGAAATAGAAGAACTCCAAGCGCAGATCGAGCAGCTAGAAACTAAGCTTAAAGTCTTGTTGTTACCTAGCGATCCTAACGATGACAAGAACATCATGCTAGAAATTCGTGCAGGAACGGGAGGGGACGAAGCTAGTATTTGGGCGGGGGATCTACTGCGGATGTACTCGCGATACGCTGAAGATCAGAATTGGAAAGTAAGTCTTTTAAGTGAGTCGGTAGCGGATATGGGTGGTTTTAAAGAAGCTATCTTAGAAATTACGGGAGACTCGGTATACAGCAAACTCAAATACGAAGCAGGGGTACATCGCGTACAGCGCGTACCGCAAACTGAAGCTGGGGGAAGAGTCCATACTTCCACCGCTACTGTGGCAGTGATGCCAGAAGTAGATGATGTAGAAATAGAAATCGATCCTAAAGATATCGAACTCAAAACCGCTCGTTCGGGGGGTGCAGGTGGACAAAACGTCAACAAAGTAGAAACCGCCGTCGATTTGATTCACAAACCAACAGGAATTAGAATCTTTTGTACCGAAGAGCGATCGCAGCTACAAAACCGCGAGCGAGCTATGCAAATTTTGCGGGCAAAACTTTATGAAATAAAGCTAGCCGAACAGCAGCAAGAAGTAAGAGGCTTAAGACAGTCCCAGGTAGGTACAGGAGCAAGATCTGAAAAGATCCGCACCTACAACTACAAAGATAATCGCATTACGGATCATCGTCTGGGACAAAATTTTGCTCTGGCTAACTCCTTAGAAGGAGATATTGACGTAATGATTCAATCTTGTATTTCTCAAGATCAGCAAGAAAGACTGGAGGAATTAGCTAATTCGCCCGATACTGCCGAGACTTTAAACTAAGGGCGATCGCTAAATCATTTTGGCTTTTTGCCGTTGATAGTTGTTCTTTCGGGTAATGACCGCGGAATGCGGTCGTGCGCTGGAGCGCACCGACGTTGCCTTTGGCAACGGCGACAGCCTCCAGGCTGTCAAGCCCCGCCGACTTGCTCCGTCCTTGCTCGGAGGTTTCCTCCGAGCGGGCGGTGCGCTTTTCAAGGCGGGGAATGGCTGACTTAAATATCAAAATATAGTAGTGTAATTACCACTAAAAAATCAAATAAATAATGAGTGAACCTTGGTATTATCGATAAACTGATAATATTAGGTTCATTTTTTCTTATACAATGTTTAATTGGTTTCGCCGTAACGAAAAAGCAAAGCAGCAGCCTGAAGCAACCCCACCTCAAACAGAGTCAGAATCGACTACTTCGGCTGCTGAATCGGAAATAGCCGAACCAGACTATCTTGCTTTTGCTAAAGCTGCCTACAAAAATATTCAGGAGCGCAAAGGTGAAACCAAAACAACGACAGAGGTAGAAGAAACCGCAGTTGAAGCCGAGCCTGAAGCGGTAGAAGCAGCCGTCGAACCAACTGAAATAGAAGTAGAAGAAGCAGAATCGAAATCTACTGAAACAACAGAAACCGCTGCTAAAAAAGTAATAGAAGAAAGTCCTGCACCAGCCAAGAACGTTCCCGCGTGGATGCAAAAGTCTCAGGGACTTGAAAAGCTAAAAGAAACAGCAATAGAAACTCCCAAAGAAGAACCTGTAGCAGAACCAGCACAATTAGACGAAGATTTTATTTGGTCATCTCAGGTACTGGCTAAAAGTGGTAGAACCGCAGAAGATATTTCCTTAGAAGAAATAAGCTGGCTAACCAAGCTACGTCAGGGATTGGGCAAAACTCGCATTGGTCTGATCAATCAGTTAAAGTCCATTGTCGGCAAAGGTCCTCTCAACGACGATGCGGTGATGGAGATCGAAAGTCTCTTGTTGCAGGCTGATGTAGGTATTGAAGCGACTGACTATATTATTGAAACCTTACAGGCGAAACTAAAAGAAGAAGCTTTACCTCCCGACTCGGCGATCGCCTATTTAAAAACCATCCTGCAAGATATTTTAGATAAGCCATTAGCAGGAAAAGATAGTACTTTTGTTCCTGAAAAAAATGAATTTAATATCTGGCTTTTGACAGGTGTTAACGGTGCGGGAAAAACTACGACAATTGGAAAATTAGCTAACCTGGGTCAAAAATCTGGCTATAGCTGTCTGATTGCTGCTGCGGATACTTTCCGTGCTGCTGCGGTACAGCAGGTCAAAGTTTGGGGAGAACGTTCTAATACACAAGTTGTTGCTAACCCAGGTAAAAATACCGATCCTGCTGCGGTGGTTTTTGATGCGATCGCTGCTGCTAAAGCCAAAAATACCGAATTATTATTAGTAGATACCGCAGGAAGATTGCAAAATAAACAAAATTTGATGGCAGAATTAACAAAAATCCGTCGAATTATTGATAAGAAAGCCCCCGATGCCAGAGTAGAATCATTACTAGTTTTAGATGCAAGTCTAGGACAAAACGGCTTACGTCAAGCTCAGGTATTTTCTGAAGCAGCAAATCTTAGTGGTGTAGTTTTAACTAAACTTGATGGAAGTGCTAAAGGTGGTGTAGCACTAGCAGTAACACAGCAATTGAACCTACCAATTCGCTTTATTGGTGCAGGAGAAGGAATTGAAGATCTCCGACCATTTTCTAGCTATGAATTTGTCGAAGCACTACTTAATGGTTAAACAAAAGATACATTATAAATAGCTAGTTATTGCAAAGGGTTTGAGTACTTTTACTTCAATTTATTGGCGTATTTGCTAATTCGGGTTATTATAAATCAACTTATTATCTGGGCGAGGGAAATATAAGCCTTGTCTTTGATTAACTTATTATAAGGTAATTATCAATTAGATAAATGTAAAAGGTTTTTTATGACGATCTAATTGAATATTTAAGTATTACTGTCTCGCGAAAAATTTGATGACTGGCGATCTAAAATAATGTCCAAATTTATAGAAGAAATGACTGTCGTACCTTCTTATAGCCATCCCTCTCAAGAAAATCATGGTGCTGAGATGTCTTCTTCTGAGGGCTTAAATCCAATTGTGGCACTAAAAGAATTGGTGGCTAATCTTCAAAAAGAACAAAACAAAATTCAAGATTTGTTAAGTTCTCTAGGATTTGCGCTGCGTAGCTTTAGCAATCTAAACCAGTTTTTAGAACTAACTCCATTGATGGCAGCTAGAGTTACTGATTCTATTGGCGGTGCTTTAGTTTTATATAAAGATAACCGAGTATATTTAGAACAAACACACTGTCAGAATAGTAAGATTGGTTTAGAAGTTGGTAGTGCATTTGAAAGAGTTAACTATCAAATAAATCATTCATTGGTCGATCGCTTACAAACAGTTAATGCTGCTCAACTGTCAGAAATTGTCGATGAAAAGATTAACCAGGAATTAGCGTCGAAAATCCATTTCTTTGGTACGCCAATTTGGGTGGGAAACGTCGAACAAGGTCGTCTGTATGTATTTACTACCGAGTCGGACTATAGATGGACTCCTACTAGAAGGAAATTGACCCAACTAGTAGCAGATCAAACAGCAGTAGCGATCGCCAATCATCAATTAACTGTCGAATTACGCTCCAAAGAAAGACAAGATCGCGAATTAGAAATTGCTTCGGAGATTCAGCTACGCTTATTACCAAGCAAACGTCCTCAAATTAAAGGATTAGCGATCGCTGCTAAGTGCGAAACAGCCAGTCGGGTAGGGGGAGACTATTACGATTTTATCCCGACTAATTACGATCGCCTCGAAAATGGATCTCCTGAAGTAGGTTCTGATGTACCCTGGAGCATTGTTATTGGTGATGTGATGGGTAAGGGTGTTCCCGCTGGATTGATTATGACTATGACTAGGGGGATGCTACGGGCAGAAGTTCTCAATCGTCATTCTCCCGCCCAAATAATGCGCCATCTCAATCGAGTAATGTATGCTGACTTAGAAAACTCCCATCGCTTCGTGAGTATGTTCTATTCAGAATACGATCCTCAAAGGCAAACCCTATCTTTTACTAATGCTGCTCATAACCCTCCTCTATTGTGGCGTAAAGCAACTAATACTCTAGAAAAATTGGATAGTTGGGGAATGCTGATCGGTTTAGATATGGAATCAGAATACGAAGATGCCACGGTACAGCTTGCTCCTGGAGATACTATCATTTACTATACCGACGGCTTTACCGATGCTGCTAACGAAGATGGCGATCGCTTTGACGAAGAAAACCTCTGTCTCTGTTTTAAATGGGCTTGTCAACATCTAGAAACCCCAGATGAAATTTTAGACCATATTTTCGCTCAAGTTAAGCAATTTAGCGGTGCTAATAGAAATTCAGGCGACGACATGACTTCAATCGTAATGCAGATTCAGGCGATTGAATAATTACTGATTACTAATTAGATCGCACTGTAATGCTCACCCTACAATATGTTAACTGTTGACTGTTAACTGTTGACTGAAAAAGATTGTTAACTGAAAAAGTGGCGATTTAAGCGAACCGAGATTAAATTAGGTGCAGATTGCACTATTTAAACTTTTAATCCTATGGAAATCTTATTTAACGATGGGCTAATACAGATAATGTTCGATCATCACAACTATTTAACGCCTATTTCCAGCTTTTTAGCTCAAGCTTTAGAAGATCCCGATATTATCGGTCAACTTGAAGATGCCTGGTACAACTTTATCGACTCTGGACAAGTATGGGCATTATTAATTGGGACATTTTTTGGTTACACCTTTAAAGGTTTTACAGGTTAGTGTTTTATAACCAACAAAAACAAATAATAATTGACTAATGACTTAAAATAATTTAGTCCTGTCATTGTTAATTTTCTACTGTGAGTAAGCAAAAAACCTGGAGCGATCGCTTTGAATCGGCATTAAACCCAGCGATCGCTATTTTTAATGCCAGTATTGGTTTCGATATCGAACTTATCGAATACGACCTAACTGGTTCGATTGCCCATGCTAAGATGCTTGCCAAAACAGAAATTATTACCGATACCGAAGCGCAACAACTGGTGTCGGGTTTAGAGCAAATTCGCCAAGAATATCGCCAGGGCGAGTTTAATCCAGGGGTAGAAGCCGAGGACGTTCATTTTGCCGTAGAAAGAAGACTGATTGAAATAGTCGGTGACGTGGGTAAAAAACTCCATACGGCGCGATCGCGCAATGACCAGGTAGGAACAGATATCAGACTGTATCTCCGAGCCGAAATTAGAGAGATACAGCAGCATCTACGCTACTTTCAAACAGCATTACTCAATCACAGCCAACAGCATATAGAAACGCTCATTCCTGGGTATACTCACTTACAGCGGGCGCAGCCAATAAGTTTAGCCCATCATCTTCTAGCTTATTTTCAGATGGCGCAACGGGATTGGTCGAGACTGGAAGACGTTTATCGACGAACAAACATATCTCCTCTAGGGTGTGGTGCATTAGCAGGTACGACTTTTCCAATCGATCGGGCATACAGTGCAGAACTATTAGAATTTGATGATATTTATGAAAATAGTCTCGATGGAGTGAGCGATCGCGATTTTGCGATTGAGTTTCTCTGCGCTGCTAGCTTGATTATGGTACATCTAAGTCGCATGAGTGAAGAGATGATTTTGTGGGCATCTCAAGAATTTAGCTTTATTACGCTAAAAGATACTTGTGCTACGGGTTCGAGCATCATGCCTCAAAAGAAAAACCCCGATATTCCCGAACTGGTGCGAGGTAAAACAGGAAGAGTTTTCGGACATCTACAGGGGTTACTGGTAATTATGAAAGGCTTGCCTCTGGCATATAACAAAGACTTACAGGAAGATAAAGAAGGGCTTTTTGATACCGTCAAAACCGTTAAAGCTTGTTTAGAAGCAATGACCATTCTGCTAGAACAAGGAATTGAATTTAAGACTACCAGATTAGCCGAAGCCGTAGCCGAAGACTTTTCCAACGCCACTGATGTAGCAGATTATCTTGCGTCTAAGGACGTTCCCTTTCGTGAGGCTTATAATTTGGTAGGTAAGGTGGTAAAAACCAGCCTAGCTGCTGGAAAACTGCTAAAAGACTTAACTTTAGATGAATGGCAACAATTGCATCCCGCTTTTGAAGCCGATATCTATGAAGCGATCGCGCCCAAACAGGTAGTTTCTGCCCGTAATAGCTATGGTGGAACTGGTTTTGAACGAGTTCGTCAGGCGATCGAGCGAGCCAAATCCACTTTAAAAAGCGATTAAATTTATCGAAGAAAATATTTATTATTTTCTTACCTATTTACTTCCGTCAACATTTAACACCGAGTTTTTTCTATGCGTCGTTCTTGGCGATTTATTTCTACTGTACTAGGGATCATTTTCCGTCATCCTGTCACTGGTACAACCATTATTCCTGTTTTGCCCGATGGTCGTATTGTTCTAATACAGCGTAGCGATTCAGGTAAATGGGGTTTGCCAGGAGGCATGATTGATTGGGGAGAAGATATTCCTCATGCTGCTAGTCGAGAATTAAAAGAAGAAACGGGGTTAAAGTTGATAAAAATTAGAGGGCTGCGAGGGGTTTATTCCGATCCTCAGCGCGATCCTCGAATCCACTCCATCTCGGTATTGATAGAGGTAGAGGCCCAAGGAGAACTGAATCCGACAGACAAGCTAGAGATACTACAGGTTAAAGCCTTCACTAAAGATGAATTACCTCTAGGAGATCTCAGCCACGATCACGATCGCCAATTACAAGACTATCTCGATGGCGTAACGGCGATCGCTTGATCTCAAATGTGTCCGCTCATTGAACGATACAAATGAAGTGACAGGGAGATGGGGAGATAGGTTAACAAAGCGAGCTTTTAAAGCAATATTTTGGTTAACCCAGAACTTAGCGATCGCTAAGTTTACATCAGCGTCGGTACTTTCAAGAATTTCTATAAATCGAGCATAGCTAGCATCAATGATTTGCGGTTCAAACCGCTCTAAATTTAAAAAAGTCGCGATCGCGATCTAGACTACTTATACTTTCTAAGACAGTATTGCGATTAATCAGTTAAGAAATAGAATTATACAGGTTATGGTAGTCGAGGACGTAATTGTTCGATACTTATCATTACCAAATAACTATCGGGTAACTTGTTAAATTTATCGATTATAGACAGAGAACAAAACTCATGTTAGAAAAATTTGAGAGAAGAGTATTTTGCAGCATTCTATGCTATTGATGTCAATAGATTTAAACTGAAATAACCCAAACTGCTTGAGAATTAATTTCGATCTATAAAAATTACAAATATTATTAGGGGTAATAAGCTAAGGTGAATTTTTTAGAAATTATCGATCGCGGCGGTATTGCGATGTATCCGCTGTTATTTCTCTCAATACTATCGATCGCGACTATCTTAGAACGGCTTTGGTTTTGGTCGCGGGTAGTTTTCAAAGAGAAGAAAATCTTCAATCGTATTATGGAAGCTGCCGAGCGTAATTGGGATTTGGTCGGTAAAATCGCTAGAGAACACCTAAATCATCCTTTAGCTAATTTTGTTTATTCTCCATTTAAGCTTTCTAATCCAGATCCCGATATATTTCATATTGCTTTAGAATCAGCAGCCGAAGAAGAATTAGCAAGAATGCGTAAAGGAGATAAAGTTTTAGAGGCAATTATTGCTCTTTCTCCTTTATTAGGACTATTTGGCACAGTTTGGGGTTTGATACAGGCTTTAAGTTCAATTAGAATCAGCGATCTGGGTACGGCAGATTCTTCAGGAGTTACCTTGGGTATTGGCGAATCTCTAATCTCTACAGCAGTCGGTTTATTAGTCGCAATTGTCAGCCTGAGTTTTTATCGTTTGTTTCAGGCTTTGTGGTCAAACCAAATTAGAATTTTACGTCGTACTGGTAGCCGTTTAGAAGTGCTATATCGCGAGCGTTGGATGCAGTTAGAAGATGAAGCGATCGAGCCAATTGTAGGTAGTGAAGATTATTCCTTTGTCGAAATTAAGCCACCTAATCAGTAAACAGTTAACAGTCAACAGTCAACAGTCAACAGTCAACAATCAACAGTCAACAGTCAACAGAGTATTGTAGGGTGGGCATCGCGAGCGATCGCAATCAACAATCAACAGTAATCAGTAATTAGTAATTAGTAATCATCAAGTGAGTTCTAAAAAAAAGTATCGACCACAACCAATCAAACCACTCAATCTCTGGCAAGACGACAGCCAGTCGAGTGGGGCAAATATTGAAATTCTGCCTTTAATCGACGTTATTTTCTGTATTCTGACCTTCTTTATCTTGGCAGCGGTTAATTTCTCTCGCCAGCAAGCAATTAGCTTGGATTTACCCCAGGCAAAAACGGGCGCACCGCAGATGCAGAATATTCTAATCGTGACCATCGACGATATCGGTCAGATTTATGTAGATCGAGATATAGTTAGCCGTAGCGATCTGGCTTGGGAAATAAAAAAATACAATCAGGCAAATCCCGATGGCTTAATGACCCTATATGCAGCTAAAAACTCAACCTACAGAGAAGTAGTAGAAGTATTAGACGTATTGCGAGAAGTAGGAGGCGATCGCGTTGCTTTGGCTACCTTACCAGAAGGCTCTCAACCATCACCAGTACCTCCTACTCCTGGGGTAAATCCTGCACTCCCCAACGTGCCAGATAGCATCAATCCTTTTCCTGAACCACCATCGCCACCGACACCTTAGAAGCTTTAACAATTCAAAGCTATTGAACCAAGCTCTTGGGCATCTTCCGTACTGAGTTCCCAACCGATCGCTCCTGCGTTTTCTGCTGCTTGACGGGGGTTTTTTGCTCCAGGAATCGGAATTACATTTTCTTGAACCACGAGCCAGTTTAACGCTACCTGAACGGGACTTTTTTGATATTTTTCTCCAAGCTGTTTTAATTTACTAATTACGGGTTCGATTTTACTCAAGCCAGAAGCAGAGAACTTGGGATCGAGTTTTCTCGCTCCTTGGACTATTTCAGTATTGTCTGGCGTATATTTCCCTGTTAGCAATCCTTGGTCTAAAGGACTATATGCCAGAATAGTAATTCCCAACTCGCGGGCTAATTCTAAAATACCGTTTTGCTCGATCTTTCTGGTTAATAGAGAATAACGGACTTGATTGACAGCTAACGGAACATCGTATTTGGCTAACAGATCGTGCGCCTCCTGCATCTGAGTTGCAGAATAATTACTTACCCCCACGCTAAGGATACGCCCTCGCTTGACTTCTGATGCCAACGCCTCCATCAAGGTATCTTGACTCATAAAAAAGCTAACGGGCATATGCACCTGATAGAGATCGACTCGCTCTACCTGTAGCCGTTTCAAACTGTCACTCAAAGCATCTGCTACCGCTTGAGAATTAAATCTCCAGGGTAAAGGAAAATATTTAGTGGCTATCTGACAAGAGCGATTGCTCTTCTTCAAAAATCGTCCGATCAGCTTTTCGGATTCTCCCAAGCCATAAACTTCGGCAGTATCAAAAAAAGTCGCACCGTTAGCTACGGCAGCCTCAAAAGCCTGTTCTACCTCTTGTTCTCCATAGTCTGAACCGTAACCCCAAAATAGGCGATCGCCCCAAGACCAAGTACCAATACCTAAAGGGGGAAACGAAACGGGAAGTGATAATTTAGTTGATTGCATAAGAAACGAAAATGACTTCTAGACGACTTTTATATCACCTTATCTAAAATATGCTGGATGCAAGTCCACAGGGTATAAATTTATTGCTTTTATTTAGAGCCTTTGGGCTGTTAAATCATCGCTATAATTTAAGCAAAGAGATATTGGTAGATAAAATGCTTGACTTTCTTAATCCACTACTAAACCGTCACCCAGAAAGAATAAAAGACAGTAGGTTTAGCAGTGTTGGTAGGGTGGGCAATGCCCACTCTACTAGAAACAAAGCTAAGAAGCTCACAGCTAACAGCTAACAGCTTAAAAAAGTAATATTTTATGCGTCATACTATAAATTCGCAACGCCAAATAATCGCTATAATTTAAGCAAAGAATCGGTAGAAAAATGCTTGAGTTTCTTAATCCACTACTAAACCGTCACCCAGAAAGAATTAAAGCTGATGTAGAGATATATACTTGGGCTACCTGCCCGTACTGTATTCGTGCCAAACTCTTGTTGTGGTGGAAAGGAGTTCAGTTTACCGAATATAAAATAGACGGTGATGAAGCTGCAAGAGAACAAATGGCACAACGTGCCAATGGTAAAAAAAGCGTACCCCAGATTTTTGTTAACGAACAGCATTTAGGTGGCTGTGACGATTTATATAAATTAGATGGCAAAGGACAATTAGATCCTTTATTGGTTCAATCGCCTAGTTAGAAAGATCGATAGATTACATCGCAAAGCAATCTCTTCGACATTCAGTTAGCGTAATCTACTACTGCAATAAAACCGCTAAATATTCATTTTAGTCAATGATTTATAGACTTAAAAGCTCGTGAATGAGGATAAAACTGTATCTATAAGCCGATCGCATCACAATAAAAACCAACTAAATTTAAACACTTAAACTATGATTGAAACACCTCCAACACGCCCCGATCCTAATCCCCAACCCATACCAACGCCCGAACCTCAGCCAGTACCTACACCTATCCCGCAGCCCGTGCCTACACCTATTCCGCAGCCCGTACCTACTCCCGAACCTCAACCAATTCCTCAACCAAAGTAATTAATTACGGGCGTGACACAGTTGAAATATGACAAAAACTATGATGTAATGTCCTAGCTATGAATCAAATAAAATAGTCAAAAACATTGGTCATACATTTACGAAGTCGTGATGTAAGCCCCGTCATTTTAAGGCGGGGTCTCTGTGACCGTGCAACGCCCATGCAATTGCCTTTTTTTTATCTAGAAGACATCCTCTTAATGGCTAACGGGGCAGACACCGCTAGTTAGTTTGCTCAAAAAATTATTGGTATCAAAGAAATGCTCTACAGATTCTATTTTTAAATCGTCTGTTACCCTGGCAATACTAAGACCAACAACCTCAATTGTTTCCCCTGTTGGCTGATGTCCTCTATATTCTCCTTTGAAAGTTCCCCAGTGTCTCCATTTAAAGACTACATTAGGAGGGCCAGCAACTACTTCGGCTAACTCCCAATGAAAACCGTCAGGAAAAGCATTATGAAAAAGCTCATAAGAAGACCTAAAGGTTTCATCGGATGCGCGGTAATGCTCGGAATCTTCTAAGAACAGGTTATATGTTCCCGAATCAATTACTTCTTGTGCAGTGTATTCTTTTCCGCCATTAGTACTCATCCGAAACTTATCTGCAACCACGGAAATCCATTGTTGGGGGTCAGTTTTAAAAGACGCTTCCATTTCAAAAGTTCTGACCAAATTATAAGCGATCGCTTCTAAAGAATTTGCTTCATAGCGATATTTCTTTTCTTTTTCCAGGTGAGCGTTGGTCATCGAGTAGTTGGGACGTTTTCCACCGCGCCATTCTACACCAGCGTCGTTTTGAAGAACTTCTTCTCTATCTTGAACCCAAAGTGGTAAATCTTGGCTGGTACTCATGAATTAAACTTATATTGATTTATTAACAGGTGTATTAATCTTATAATGATAAAAATAGCATCACTCTAAAGATATACAAAACTTAGAGATTATTAATGGTTGCACGAGCAATATAGCAAGCACTATTAATGTGGATAAAATTATTTCTTAACTTAACCCTATTTAGCTTCAATAATTTGACGAGCAGCTTCTAACAGGTTTGCTGCCATAATTTGTGGTTGGGGATATACGTTTAAATATTCTTTTTCAAGTTGTGTAACAAAAGCAGTTCTCATTCCAACCTGTATTGCTCCCATGATATCCCAAGCATGAGCAGCAACTAACCAAGTCTGCTTAAGATTGTCTGTTTTAACCATTTTATAGACATCCTGATGAGGTTTAGTAAGGGCGATCGCATCACAGGAATAAACCTCACTAAAATACTTTTGCACTCCTGCACGTTCTAATAGTTTGTTAGTGGCGGATTCACTACCATTAGTAAGAGCAACTATCTGATAACCCGCTTCCGTTAAAAGTTTGAATGCTGCTTCTGCACTCTGGTTTAACTCTAGCTGGCTTAATTTTTCCATAACCTGCGATCGCTTGGAGGAATTTAATTCTACTTCAAGTAGCTTTAAAGTTCTGGGCAATTCAGCCTGTAATATTTCTTTGAGTGGTTGATATCCGCCTGCATGAGAAAGTGCAAAAGCATCTCTTAAAGATTGACTAAACCAAAGTTTTGTAGTGCCAAGAGGCGCGCCTAATTCTGTTAACTGCTGTTGTAGCTTATCTAAAGAAAAACAAGTACCAATAATATCGAACACTACAATTCTTCGTTCGGTCATTTTTCTCCTCGAATAATAGCTAATAAAGTATTTATTTGTATCTTGGCTGGTTTAAATTTATTTTCCCTTGCTATATGTAGTAACCGATCGCTCTGGAGACATAAAATAATCATTATCTTTAATCAAGAGCAAAAATCCCCCATTATATATTTAAGGACTAAAGGATTTTAAAACAATAAATATATTATGGAAACGCGATCGCTAGGAACATCGGATATTCAAATTACCCCGATCTTGATGGGAACATGGCAGGCGGGTAAAAGAATGTGGTCGGGAATTGATGACAATGAAAGTATTGAAGCAATTCGTGCTGCTGTGGATGCTGGGATAACTACTATTGATACGGCAGAGGTTTACGGTAGCGGACATTCAGAACAAATTGTAGCTAAGGCTGTATCCGATATTCGCGATCGCTTGGTGTATGCTTCTAAAGTGTTCGCTGACCATCTTAAATACGAACAGGTAATTGAAGCCTGCGATCGCTCCTTAAAAAACTTAAATACTAACTATCTCGATCTATACCAAATTCACTGGCCTTCTGGCTCATTTGGTAACGAAAAAGTGCCGATTGAAGAGACAATGAAGGCTTTAAATAAGCTGATTGAAGACGGTAAAATTAGAGCTATTGGGGTTTCTAATTTTAATCGCCAACAGTTAGAAGAAGCTTCGCAGTATGGCAGAATCGATAGTTTACAGCCACCCTATTCACTGTTCTGGCGCAAGATCGAAAAAGATGCCGTACCTTACTGCATTGAAAATAATATTTCGGTTCTGGCTTATTCTTCTATGGCACAGGGACTACTAACGGGTAAATTTAGCCCTGGTCATAAATTTGAGAAAGACGATCATCGTAGTGCAAACGTTCTATTTCAAGGGGAAAACTTTGAACGCGCCCAAAATGCTTTACAACAGCTAAAGCCGATCGCGGAAAAACATAGCTGTAGTTTAGCTCAACTCTCCTTGGCTTGGCTGATCGCTCAACCTCAAACAAATGCGATCGCTGGTGCAAGAACTGCCGAACAGGCTAAAGATAATGCCCAAGCAGCTTCGGTTAATTTATCTAAAGATGAATTAGAAGAGATAAATCGCATTGGCAGACAGGTAACGGATCGACTCGATGATAATCCTGTAATGTGGGACTGGTAATCTGCGATGGCAAATAAGGGCGTTTGGTTAAACGCCCCTATATTTTCTCCTAACTATTAATTAAGATAAGCAATAAATTTCGGTCAACCTTACACTGCCGTAAAACGACGGTGTCTGCGTTGACCGCATTCCGCGGTCAGTTGTTTAGCTAAACTTATTTAGTCTGGACTCAAGGTGATGTATACTTGACCTCTGCCTCTAAGATTGCTTTCGTAAATATTAGCAACATCAGAAAGCTGTCCGACAAGCTGCTCTAGTTTTTCTTTTCCTAAATGCACGAATGCCTTTTCTCTGCCTCTAAATCTCATAGAGAATTTGACTCTATTACCGTTAGATAAAAAGCCTCGCGCCTGTTTGAGCTTAGTTCTTAAATCGCCAATATCGGTACAATATCTTATTTTTAATTCTTTAACTGCATTGTCGCGCTGATTCTTTTTCGCGTCAGCTTCTTTCTTCTGCAATTGATATTTAAACTTGCCGTAGTCTATCAGCTTACAAACTGGTGGAGAGGCTTGAGGAGCTATTTCAACTAAATCCAAACGTTGTTCTGTAGCTAATGACAACGCTTGCTGTAGGGGTTGAATACCAACTTGTTCCCCCTCACTATCTATGACTCTAACCTGTTCGGCTCGAATTCTATCGTTGATTCTATATTGTTCTTCTTGTCTGGGCTTGATAAACTTATTTCTCGCTCTTCTCAAAAGATGCTCCTAACGTTAATACAGCTTAATCGTACCGTTTATTGGTATAAATGTCAAAATTGAATACCGAACATATGAATAAATCGAGCTAATAATTTGCTTTAGTTATAACTTTTAAATATTTAGTCACGACTCTTTTTTACTGTTTAAAAAGTCAGATAATTTGCTTCATTATCGCTATCAAAAGCTTGTGAATAACGGTCGATAGAGCTAAAAATTTATCTAATGATTATTTCTATTTAATAGGCGCAAAATTTTATAGAGCCATAGTTAGTATTCGATTCTACGTAAACGTAGTACTCTCCTTGACGAGGAATTTGATAATTAATTCTATCAGGGGATCTTTTATCTCCATGAACATATCCATTAGATCCGTATACGGAAATATTATACCGATCTCCCTCACCAATATTACGAACGTGAAAATCCTGTCCTTTACCTAAATTGAGGACAAATTCACGTCCTTCTGAAAAATCACCAGAATAAGAACCACAGTAACTTCCTGTAGCAAATGCGATCGCGATGGCAGCATTGACGCTTTCAGAATAAAAAGCGTGAGAAGTTATTGGCAAACCAGCTAAAGTACTTACTACCAAACTCTTAAAAGTCATCAAAAACAAACCTATTTCCAATTATTTAGATTTTAATTTTGAACAATATATAAGTAAGATACGGTGATTAAAATCTCTTAAATGTAGTAATTAAAAATAATAAAATATTAGTGTAATTTTGATATTTTTATAAATAAAATTGAAGGCTAAAGTAATTTTATGCTCCCATTCTCCGCTATAAAATTATTTCTTCTCGATTGCGTCTTGGTTTGTGTTTGAAACCAAACCAGACATATATATCTATTGGCTATGAAGATTGTGTAGCCTGATATTGTTTATCCTTAACTGCAAAATATTTTTCAATAGTTTCTTTTGCGCCTACAGCCTGTATATATTCTGCGCCTCCTTCGAGTTCTAAACGTTTTTTTACTTTGGCTCTTATCTGAGAAACTACTTTGCCGTTGTCTTTTCTAGTTTGCTTCCAGTCTAAAATTGGTGCTGGATAATTACTGGTAGCTAAATATTCCCCTGCAAGTATTTGGGAGTTGTAGCTGCGTAATTCTGGTATCCAATAATGAACAAACTGTAGATTTGGATCTCGATCCTGTAGGTTTTTAGTCGGATTGTAAATTCTAAAGGTTTTGGACATAGGATTATTAACTCCAGCCTGGGCTTGCCATTGCCAATGGTTGATTGCTATATTGCCATCTACTAATCGACTCATGAAGTATTGCGCCCCATGATGCCAAGAAACACCGCAGTTAATCGTAAGGAAAGTGACGCACATCGCCCGCATCCGAAAGTTCATCCAGCCCATAGTGTTTAGCTGACGCATTGAAGCATCAACTAGGGGATATCCTGTTTTACCTTCGCACCAAGCGGAAAACAGTTCTTGCTTTTCTCCTGTGGGTTCTTCGGGACAATACCAGTCATCGAACTCAGGGTAGCGGTTTTGGAATGCAAGTTTTGGATGGAAATAGTGTCTTTGGCTAAATTTATCGTGCCAACGTAGGCGATCTAAAAAGGTTTTTAAGGAAAATCTGTCTTTCGATTTGGCTGGGAGGCAATTACAAATTTCCCCTGCACCCTGATACACTACGCGGGTAGAAATAGTGCCAAAATCTAGATGAGGTGATAAATGCGAAGTCGCTCCCTGCTGTGCTAGCCAAGGACGAGACATTTTCCAGTGGTAGCCTCGGTATCTATGGCTTAAAAAGGAATTTAACGCACCGTTGGCATTATCTTCTCCACCCAGGTAGCGGTAGGTTTCAGCTTCGATAAAATGGCGGTATTTTTGTTTGAGTTGGGCGATTGTTAGCTGCGGTAAATTTAGGTTTAGGTGCGGAGTATTTATTTTCTGCGGTGTGGGATGTATCCGCTGGCTTTGATAGCTATGATATTCTTGCCACAGGGTTTGATAGTTTTCTTCAGCTTGCAGAAAGTGATTTAATTCGACATAGGTTTTAAGATTCTGTTGGCGATAGAAATCGAGGATTTGGCGATCGCGTTCTATGCCGTATTTTACCTGCACGTCTTTATGAAAATGAAGTACAGGGGTTTTTTGTTGCTCTAACAGTAAATGAGTCAACTTTTGCATAGTGGCTACAGATTCGCCTTCAAATAGATAGAGGCGACTACCTAGTTTTTGTAAATTAGTATCCAGGTTTTCTAAACACTCAAATAAAAACTTGACTCTGGCTGCACTAATGGAAGCCTGCTGATAAAACCACGGATCGATAATGAAACAGGGTAACACCTGCTGGTATTTAGCTGCTTCGCTAATTATTGCCGAATCTTTGAGACGCAGATCGCGACGAAACCAAACTATAGCGATTTGAGAAGATGACATTTAATTTAAATAGATATTTATGCAGCAACTGGCTCGATACATTCAGCAGTATCGTTTTTAGGACTGTTAACCGCTTTGCTAACTGAATATATTTGCAGATCGACTTCGGGTAAATTAGCTAATAGCTGTTTTCTTTCTGCCATCTCTCCTAGCCACAGATGATAATCTGATGCGGGAATAATTACTGGCGATCTATGATGTATCTGCGCTGCTTCCTTGCTGGCTTTAGTCGTAATAATCGTGCAGGAAACTATTTCTTCGTGACCATTACTCCAAGATTCCCATAGTCCTGCTAAGGCAAATAATTTGCTATTTTGCGTGAAATAATAAGGCTGTTTATCTCTCGACCATTCATAAAATCCCGATACGAGAATCAAACAGGGTCGATATTTGAATGCACCTTTAAAACTCGGCTTTTCGGCGACTGTTTCGGCGCGAGCGTTGATTAAATTACCTTTCCAGCTATCTAAATTTTTCACCCAACTAGGAACTAAACCCCACTTCATCGCAGCTAAAGAACGCTTTTGAGCATCGATAACGGTCAGTATTTGCTGAGAAGGAGCAATGTTATATCGAGAGGGAATCGGCTTATTCGCCTCTACTTCAAATTGTCGAGCCAAATCTTCTGCTGTTGCATCTAAAACAAAACGTCCACACATAGTTCATTAAAAGTAAATAGCGATCGCAATATTCAGTATATAGATACTAGCTAACTAAACAATCTAACGACAGACTAATCTTTAGTTTTGTTTTTGCTCGGCGTTTAGCAGACGAGGATAAGCCAACCTGTGTTTAGCGAAAGCTTTTTTTGCTCTATTAGTAAGATCGGTTTTATAAATAAACTCGGCTCTAGCATCCAAAGGATAGCTTTTTAGCTTGAAGTGCGTTCCATAAGGAGTTTCTTCCATCACGACAACTACGGGAAGTTCTAGCTGTGTATATCTGCTGGTATGGGCTGCGCGACATAGAATTTTGATAACTAATTCTGTATTTACCTCGTGGGCGAAATAAAATTCAGTTATAACCTGTGCTTCTAATTCTCCTGTGTTAGCATTAGAAACGGATTCTGTCCAAATCTTGTTGTGGGGAACGGTAATCAAATTATCACTAGGGGTTTTAAGACGAATTGCGCGCAGTCCATAACTAATTACCTCTCCATAATCTTCGCCAATTTTAATGCGATCGCCAACTCGATACGGTCCTTCAAAAATACCGACAATACCTGCAATAATCGAACTAGCATAATCTTTAAAGGCAAAACCCAAAGCTACCGCGATCGCACCTGTAACGGCAATTATATTCTCTCGCGATAGATTGAGAAATAAATTCATTAAGGTTATCAGCGTTACGGTTAGAATAATCGTTCGTAAAAAAGGCAAAAATTGCTTGACCTGTAGTCGCCATTCTCTAGCAATTTTTTCGGAAATCCAAATTACTAAGCGATCGATTAACTTCAAGCAGATGTAACACACCAACACGACTATTAATGCTTGAGTAATTTTCCAGGTAGTAATTCTGGTTATAATTCTGCTAGTTTCCTTTGCAGCTTCTACAGAATTGTTCGCTTGAGCCGTTAACACTAATAAATTTAAATATTGATACATTAGTTTTCATTAATCACAAAGTTGTTATTAATCAATTCTTGTTTTATGTTGAGATAATAAATCGGATTAACCTTTAAAATTTCCTTCTGTTCCTCAACCAAACCTTCTTCACGCAGAAACTTAATTCGCTTTCTAATTCTCGATTCACGATCGCTGATACTATAAGCAAGGGCAGATAAAGTTATATCGCCATGCAGCAATAGGAAATATAAAATGTAATGATCGATTGAATCTAAATCTGGCAACTTTGGTAATTCTGGACTTTGAGCTTTAAGAACGCCATGTTCTTCACTATCTTCCGACTCGATTTCATAGTTAATAGAAGCTAAAAAAGCTTGCAGGGCGATAACACTAACCCCCTGAGAAATAGAGGCTAAATCTTTAAAATAGATGCTTTCATTATTCTGGTCTGCATCTAGAATTCGAGATTCTAAATCTGGATCGGCAAAAGTAATCTGCAATTGCGATTTGACTGGTTTGAGCCACTGCTGTAAACTATCGCTTTCTAACTTTTCTAAAGCAGTAACTTTACCACAATCAGCTTCTATATCGGTTATCGAATTAAGATAATCCCAGGTAATTTGACCAGTAGCAATTACCCAAAATCGAGAAGAATCATGGAGCAACATCTTTTGTAAATAATCTATTCCATCTAAACCATCCATAGAGCGTAAAAAACACCAAGCTAGATTAGGAATAACCATTACTTCTGTCTGTTTAGAAGCAGTTTTTTTAGCTTTCTGTTCTATATATTTTTCCAATTCTATTTGTATTAAATCGCGATTTTTGGGTCGTTCGTTCCAAGGCAAAATATTAACTAATATCTGTTCTTGCTCTGCCCAGGCTTCAATAATTTCGATGATAATGCGCGAAACTACCATTAGTGGACTAGTTAAGATAACGATTGAATTGTTAGTACTATTAGGATTATCTTGCCATTGTTTGAATGAATCCCCGATGGAAGCGCGAATTGCTTCTGTATCTGTAGGATTATCGGGTAATTTATTTACTGCTGCAATTAATTTTTCTCTTAACGATGGTGGCAGTTCGACCAATGATTTAGTCGGCTCTTGAATTCGATCGCGATCTTTAGTGTACCAGGAAAATAAAAAACTACGACTTTCAAAAATCCAAGTTTTAAATCGTTTAAGTATTGTCGCCATATAAAATATTTGTCATCTTAAATAGAGCTTTTTTCTAAATGAAGCTCTGCTTTGCTATTTTTTATAATTTAAAAGTATTTATTGTAAAGATTTGCTTTAATTCATATTGAAATTAAATATTTAAAATAAGACATATTTTGCAGAGTGATTAGCCGTGCCGATTTATCAAAAATATTGACAGTTAAAATTTTTAACTACAAAATTATCGATTTAGTAAAGTTTTTATAAAGTAGTAATTCACTATATGATAAAGTTTTATTTTATTAATATTATTTTATAGGATTACGTTCAATACGATCGCTTTTATTACTATAAAAGTCTTATAAATTAGCTCATATCTAACGATTTTCAATATATTTTACTTGAATTCCATAGGAAAATTTGGTTGAGCCAGGATTTATTACTTTTAGCTTCTAATTTTTTTTGTATATTGATAAAATTATTTAGCAATTGTATTATTTAGCTAAAATACATTAGCTTTTATTTTAATATGAAAGAGAATATATAATTTCAAATATCAGAGTATTTTTGATGGTTATAAATAGAGCGAACTTCGAGCGAACGAATTATCAGGTTATTTTTTGTAATTTTTTAAGCGCAATTTTTGTATAGCTTATTGCGATTGTCTGTTATAAGTCAAATAATATAAAGATCTTATTCTCTCTAAAAAATTATATCTTTTGGTCGATGTTTTAAAAGCTAAAAATAGAGATTTTATAGTAATCAGCTACGATTCTATTAATAAAAGTTGATGTTAATTAAAAGTTAGTATTTTATTTAAAAACAGGTAAGGATATTTTGCAATTTAGCAGTCTAGTCGGTGCGATCGCGCTTTTAATTGCGATTCAGATCTTGTGGCGGATACGGATAATTATCTTGCTAGGATTTGCTGCGGTAGTTTTTGCTACAGCGATCGATTGTTTAGTCAGGTTTTTGATGAGAAACGGTATTAAACAAAGAGGAACGGCAATTTTTGTCTCTTTGATTTCACTGATGCTGGTACTAGTTTGCTTTATTGTTTTAATCGTTCCTCCTGTTATAGATCAGCTACAGCAGTCCCTATATTTGCTGCCTTTGGCTGTAAGTAAAATAGAACCCTGGTTAATCTGGCTACAAGCAAGAGTTCCCGAACAGCTTGTAGGAGAAATTCAAAAGCTTGGAAATATCACCCGTGAGGTACCAAACATAGTTGCACAACTAATAAGTAATTTTTATGAAATATTTTCGGGTTCGTTGGGAGCTATTATCAATATCTTGCTGGTAATAGTGGTAACTATTATGCTGCTAACCAGCCCTCGTTCATACATACGGTTATTCTTAGCTTTTTTTCCTGCTTTTTATCGTCGTCGTGCAGCTTACATTCTCAAAAAGTGTCAGGTAGCCTTAGTAGGCTGGACTAAGGGTATTTTGTTTAATATGCTGGTCATCACTATTCTTAGCTGGCTGGGTCTATCTATTTTAAAAGTACCGCTTCCTTTAGCTAACGCCTTATTAGCTGGCTTATTGACCTTTATCCCTAATCTCGGTCCTGTTTTAAGCTGCGTTCCGCCGATAGTTTTAGCTATGCTGGATGCACCTTGGAAAGCTTTAGCTGTAGTAATACTTTACTTTTTGATTCAACAGACAGAAAGTAATATATTGACTCCCTTAGTGATGAGGCAACAGGTATCTTTGCTACCAGCAATTACCCTGCTGGCTCAAGCAGCTTTTGCGGTATTTTTTGGCTTTATCGGTTTGTTTTTAGCACTACCGTTAACCGTTATTGCTCAAGTATGGATTAATGAAGTTTTGATTAAAGACATACTGAGTGGCTGGGGTAGAAAAGATCGGGCTAAAGATCGATTACGCTCAAGTTCGCCTAAATATCAAATTCAGTCTTCCCCTCAAACAATTACTACCGAAATTAAAATACGGAATTAGAGTAGTTGAGGTTTCAAAAGTGATGCTTTCTGAATCTTTACACTAATATGAAATACGAATAAGAATGATACAAATAGATATTCCCCAAATCCCTAAATCCCTACGTTAATCATTCGTAGCAAACATTTAGAGATTTCATATAAATCCGATTCTCAAAACCTACTTTTTAGCTTGGAGTTAAAATTAGGCTTCCTACCTATTACCTATTACCCATTACCCATTACCTATTACCCATTACCCATTACCTATTACCTATTACCTATTACCTATTACCTATTACCTTTACCCAATTTTTAAATGTTGTATTTCAACAGAATTTAGTATTACCTGACGTTTTAGTGCCTCTGCCAAAACCGAACAGTTACGACGCGCTGCCCAAATTTCTACCTCTAAGTTATCTGCACCCCTTACAATTATTTCTAGCTCGTTTTCGGATATCTGACAGCTAATTTGTTCGACTCGTCGGTTTTTAGTTTTATTTAAAGCAACTGCAATTCGTAAAATTCCTGAGAGTATTTTCACAATACGGCGATCGCGTTTTGAAAGCTTTTTAAATTGTTTATGTTTCTTACTGGGCTTGGCTTTACGGTGATAGCGAACTATATGCTTAATTAGTAACCTTTCTTCATCGGTAAAACCTCTAGGATCGGTTCGTTCGATAATATAGCGAGAATTCTTATGGTGTTTTTTGAACGAAATAAATTGTCCGATGTCATGAAGTAAGGCAGCAAATTCTAAAGTTCCGCGTTCGAGATCGCCCAACTCGTGTAGTTCTTGAGTTCGATCGAATATTTCTAATGCAAGGTAAGCAACGTGGCAATTTTCTGACCAATCTGATTCGTATTTATAAACCAGATGTGCTGCTTTGCGGTGTCGCAGATTTATAGGTTCAGTGGGTATAGTAACCTCTTGAGAATGCTTTTCTAGATAGTCTAAGATCATTCCTTCTCTAAGAGAGGCATCGCAAAGGGTAATTTCCTCAACTCCTGCCATCTTTAATAGTTGAGTTAGTAATACCCCGCCCAAATGAATCGCATCAGCGCGTTTTTCGCTTATCCCCTCAACTCGGGCGCGTTTTTCTAGCTTCATCTCTAATAGCTTCTGGGTTAACTCACCTATATCTTTTAGCCCAACGACTTCTGCATTAACAGACTGTAATGGCTTGCCTCCAGCAGCGATATGCGCTGCTTCTCCCATAGTGCGAATCGTGCCAGATGTACCAATTACTCGCTCAAAACCAACCTCACGTATTTGTTCTATGGCTCGATCGGCAATAAAACGAATATGAGCTTCTAAAACACCTTGTCCTTCAGCACCCACCGCACCTCGGTCTTCAAACATATCAAGTAAGCGCAAGACCCCTAAAGGCATACTTCTTTTGAAAAAAACTGTGTTGCGATCGCCAATTACGGCTTCTGTACTACCGCCACCAATGTCTAAAACTAAAGCCTTATTTTCTTCTAAAGCAATTGAATTACGGACAGCTAAAAAAATCAATCGCGCCTCTTCTTGTCCTGAAATAATTCGGGGGCGAAGACCAGTTTGAGTTACTACCTCTTTTAAAAAATCTTCTCCATTATGCGCTTCTCTAATGGCACTTGTTGCAGCAGTAATAATCTCATCTACGCCTAAGCTGTCGGCTAGTTGAACATAGCGATCGATAGTTTTTAGACCAATTTCAAAAGCGCGTTCGCTTATATAATTAGAAGCAAATACCCCTGCACCCAACTTTGGCATTTCCTTCTCACGGTTAAGGATATTAAAACTACTTTTGCTGGTTGCCTCTACGACAATCATGTGAATAGAATTAGTACCTATATCGATCGCTGCTAACTTCATTAATCTGAATGGCTAGTTAAAGTATTAGTAAATATCTTATTTCTTATTCGTACTGCTTCGGTGACTACCGAAAAATATCTTACATATTTGTTAATAGTGATCGCTTTTTTTGACATTATTACTCTTAGATGTCTTAAGCTTTTGTTTTATTCTTTACAACTCATTTAAAATAGCTATATCCTGCAACTTATAGCCTCGATTTGAAAGCAAAAAAATATGCCCACGAAAGAATATTGATTGGAAGTAGAACCAATTAATAAAAAACTAACGTGGACATCTAGATTCTTTCTATATATTAATTATTAAAAACGCCTTTAACGCTATCGATCGCGTCTTCAAATACGTTTCCAGTTTTATCGATTGCGTCTTTAGTTCTAGCTGCATCTTTGTCAGCTTTATCATAAATGCGAGATTCATCTCTGTCAGCCTTGTTTTCGATGATGCCATCATCGCCGTCTGTGTTGCGATCGACTTTACTCTCGCTTTTATCGGCACTTTGTTTTACGTCTTGCTTTACGTCATCAACAAAATCTTTACTTTTTTCCAAACCGCTCTTGACTGTATTTTCGACTTTATCTGCCGTGTCAGCCATAGCTGCGTTATCTGCTATAAATGCACCTTGCCATACAAAAGTAATAGCTAAAAATAATAGACCTGTAGCTACCCAACGTTTAACTGATGAAAAATATTTCTGCATTGTACAGTCTCTAAAACAATAATTTGATTAAATCGAACATCCTGCATTTTACTTATATGGCAAAGGTTCAAAATCGTTCTAAGGATATAATTGTTAAATTTAATACTAAATAGGATAATCAAATGCCTATAATACTAAATTCTCAATGTCCTCTATTTTAGTTGGCAATTCCGCCGTCAAAACTTCTGCACCAGAATCAGTTATCAGAACATCATCTTCAATGCGGATACCTCGAACATCACTAAACTGTGCCAAACGATCCCAATTGACTACATCCTGATATTTATTGCGAAAATCGGAGTCATTTAAAATTGCTGGAACTTGATAGAAACCAGGCTCGATAGTAACGAGCATTCCCCTTTCTAAAGGACGGTTTAATCTAAGGTATCCTAGCCCAAAGCGATCGCTTCTACTTCTACCTGCTTCATATCCTGCAATATCCCCTAAGTCTTCCATGTCGTGAACGTCTAAACCGAGTAAATGCCCTACGCCGTGGGGGAAAAATAAAGCATGAGCATCTGAATCTACTAAATCTTGTGGGTTGCCCTTGAGAATGCCCAAATCTACTAAACCCTCGGTAATTACCCTCGCTGCAAGCAGATGAATATCCTGGTATTCTACTCCTGGGCGTAGTTTAGCAATACAGTCATCGTGAGCTTTTAAAACTACTTCGTAAATATCTCGTTGCGTACTAGAAAACTTACCTGATGCCCAGGTACGGGTAATATCTGCTGCCCAACCGTTAGGAGTCTCGGCACCAACATCCGCTAGTAATAAGTCTTGAGGCTGTATTAAATTATTGTAAGATTCGTTGTGCAATACTTCGCCCTGTACGGTAACGATACTGTTGTAAGCACAGGACATATTATAGGCGATAATTACTCCTTCCATTGCTCCCCGTATTTGGGCTTCGGTGGTAGAGTGTTTGGTAGCCTGCATTCCTGCTTTGTGTGCCTCGACTGATACCGCAGCAGCGTTACGTAATTCTTGTAACGCCAACTCGTCCTGATGCGATCGCAACTTGACTAGAGCTTTAGCCAATTCTAGATCGATGCCTTCGGCTCGTTCGGATGAAGCTACAAAGCGATTTAAAATCTGACACTGTTGACGATAAGTATTTACTTCCTGTACGGCTATGGTAGCTGCATCTTCTGTACCCGATAGTTCGGCTAGAGGATCGACCCGATTTGCACCAATGCGATCGCCAATTTCGGCTCTTGTAGGAGTTTCACCATGCCATAAAGTAGCTTCGGGTGGTGGATCGTCCATAAACAGTTCTAATCTACCGTTTTCTAGGCGAATAACCGCATTATTTAAAGGTATTCCTGCAAAATATAAAAAGTGACTGCTAGCGCGGAAAGGGAGCTTATTAGCTTGAAAATTACGTCCCACAGCATTACCAGACCACAAAATAACTGGATGCTCGATTAATTGTGCTAGCCTTTCTCTTCTTTGTTTTAAACCTTTAACTAAATCATTGTCGGTAGTTAAATGCAGCATCGATCGTAATTTTAGTAGTCGATATTAATTAGTATAGATAATTTGACCGAGGGCGATTAGGCGACTCCTACGCAGTTTATATCCAAGATAACGGGCATAAACGCTCGCTTGCCGAGGGCTTCGGGCATCGCAGATTGTTAGAATGTAGAATCTTAAGAATTTCAATTTTTAGCTTGAATCAAATGCAACCTCAATATTGGTCTGTGGAGCGTCTACCAGGGCTAACCACTGCCGAACAAAAATTATTAAAAGATTCCCGCATAGAAGATACTAGAGAATTATTGAAGCGCACTAATACTTTACAAAAGAAACAGGCACTGGCAAATAAATTACGAATCGAACACAAACGCCTTTACAAGTGGGTTGCACTGGCAGATTTAGCTCGAATTCCTAGCGTCAACTATAAGTATTGCGGACTGCTGTTACATACTGGAGTTGTTTCCCTCTCACAGCTATCGCAAACTCCTTTCCATCGTTTACATCCCCAAATCGTTCGTTTGCAGGTAGCAACCTTAAATAGAAAAGACTTGTCTCCCCCAGTAGAACAGGTTAAACAGTGGGTAGATGAAGCTAAGATCTTGCAAAATAGCAGAAACTGAATCCCTTTAGCATTGAAAAATTATATTTTAATAACTATAAAAACTAGTAGCCCTTATATATATACCC
The DNA here is from genome assembly GCA_965214815.1 of Waterburya sp. GTDB lineage: Bacteria > Cyanobacteriota > Cyanobacteriia > Cyanobacteriales > Xenococcaceae > Waterburya. The sequence goes on along the minus strand of CBDCCL010000002.1, from coordinate 1,736,042 downwards.
ATTACCGATTAGCCATTAGCCATTAGCCATTAGCCATTAGCCATTAGCCATTAGCCATTAGCCATTAGCCATTACCTTTTACATCAATAAATAACCCCCCTGCAAGCAAGCGTCTACTAAAAAGACGTAAAATACTACAGAGAGGCATGAAATAAAATAATTTTTGGTTAATTGTCAACTGTTAAATACCATGTCGAATTATTTAGTAGTTGCGAGATCCTTCAAAACCTCTATTACCACCACCACGATTATTTTCGCGTGGTCTGGCTTTATTGACTCTTAATTCTCTTCCCATCCACTCTGCACCGTCTAAGCTTTCTATTGCTTTAGTTTCTTCTTCGTCACTACCCATTTCTACAAAACCAAACCCTCTAGGGCGACCAGTTTCGCGATCTGATGGCAGAGAGACTCTAGATACAGTGCCGTATTCTTCAAAAACAGTTGTAAGATCTTCTTTTGTTACCTCATAATTGAGATTACCTACATAGATTGACATTGGTTGTCTCCTGATTAATGCAACTACTTTGAGATAAATTCGGCATAAAGCTTGTCGATCTATATTCTTGAAACTATCTCGCGCTCGATCGAGCAGCTATTTAATGTTGAATCAATTAACTGCTGTTCGTCTGATTAAAGCTAATTTAACTATGCTTGTCGCTTTTGGTCTGCGTACTACGCAAACACCTATTTTAAGCTGTTAGAAGTATCCTAACCTACAGTGTCAATCAGATTTATATAATACAATTGTGTTAATTTTTACGTCGAAAAGACGTATTTAAAAAAACGCGAGTTGGCTTTTAAGTCATAACAAATTTAAACAAACATAATTACCGAATTAAAATCTCTATTTTCTAGTAGATTAACACAGTCAAATTAAAAGGATTCATTAAAACCTGGAAGACAATGTTAAAAAAAGCCAAAAATAGATAGGATTTAATTATCAGTTAATAGACAAAAGATACTTTAGATCCCAGAAAAACGTGAAGATTTAGTAATAATAAATCAATATCAATAGGCGTAATGTATGATACCAAAGGTCACAAAGCACAACGAATTAAGACTGTTAGTGCGATCGCAGCTAGAATTATTGCTTGAAAGTGGCAACTTAGAAGGGGCAAAGTCGCTATTGATTCCCGTGCAGCCAGTAGACATAGCTGAAGCAATTGAAGGCTTGCCAGAAGCAACTCAGCTTATTGCTTTTCGGTTACTTTCCAAAGCAGAGGCGATCGAGGTATATGAATATCTTAATACTGATGTTCAACAATCTTTGATTCAGGAGTTTAAGCGACAAGAGGTATTAGATGTAGTAGATCGAATGTCACCCGACGATCGCGCTAGAATGTTTGATGAACTTCCAGCTAAAGTAGTACGTCGTTTATTGTCACAGTTAAGCCCAAAAGAACGTCAAGCCACAGCTATTTTGTTGGGCTACGGGGAGGATACCGCAGGGCGGATCATGACCCCCGAATACATCTCTTTAAAAGAGAGTTTAACCGTCGGTCAGAGTATAGATAGAATTAGAAGTCTGGCAAATGCTTCAGAGGTATTTTACTATCTTTACGTTACCGATGCTTCTCGTCAGCTAACGGGCATCGTTTCCCTGCGAGATCTGGTATTAGCAGCACCAGATACGACCTTGGCGGAAATTATGACCCGCGACGTAGTATTCGTACACACCGACACCGACCAAGAAGAAGTTGCCAGAACTATTCAACGTTACGATATTGTGGCATTACCCGTAGTCGATAGTGAGGAAAGATTAGTAGGTGTCGTTACCGTCGATGATGTAATTGATATTATCGAGCAAGAAGCCACAGAAGATATATATGCCCTGGGTGGGGTACAGTCCGATCGCAATAATTATTTTCAAACCAATCTATTAGTAGTTGCCCGTCGAAGAGTAGTATGGCTGTTTGTTTTGTTGCTTACTAATACGGTAACGGGAGCGATCATTCGTTCTCAAGAAGATTTATTACAGCAGGTAGTGATTCTAGCAGCCTTTATTCCTCTGTTGACTGGTACGGGGGGAAACGTTGGCGCGCAGTCTTCTACAGTGGTAATTCGAGGCTTGAATACCGAAGAAATTCAAAATTTGGGTGCGGGTAAAGTCGTTCTGCGCGAAGCAGCAGCAGGTATTCTACTGGGATTAATCTTAGGATCGATGGCAACGGTTTGGGCTTACTTTTTGCAGGGAAGCTGGGCGGTAGCATTATCGGTAGGCATTAGTTTGATTGCGATCGCTCTTTTGGCTTCGGTTGCGGGTTCGGCTCTACCTTTTTTATTTCGCTCGTTAAACTTAGACCCTGCTTTAATGTCTGCACCTTTTATCACTACCGCTGTTGATGTTTTAGGAGTGCTAATCTACTTTTATATTGCTAGAACTATATTGGGCTTATAGCTATAACAGTAAAGCGTTATTTAATTAAGGATGAATAGTTCCATCGGGCATAGTCGTTCCTTTCCAGTCTATCCCGCTTAAAACACTATGGCTTAAATTTACTCCTCTCAAATTTGCTCCTTTTAAATATACGTCAACCAAACTAGCGTTTCTAAGATCGGCTCTTTCTAAATTAGTTTTGAACAGCAAAGCAAATCTCAAGTTAGCATTTTGTAAATTTACTCCTGCTAAGTTAGCTCCTGTAAGATTGGCAGAAGCAAAATCTATTCTATTGTCTGGTTGAAAGTTGGTTAAACTTAGCTGCGAGATGGTAGCGAGACTAGTGCCAGAATTTTTTAAACCCGCTCCAGTAAGATTTGCACTACGTAAGTTAGCACTGCGTAAATTTGCTCCTTGCAATGTTGCTTGTTCTAAATTTGACTGACGTAAACTACTACCGCTGAGATCCGCTCGATTCAAGCTAGCATAACTCAAATTTGCACCGCTTAAATTAGCTTCAGTAAGATCTGCACGATTAAAATTTGCCCCACTCAAATCTACCCCCGTCAGATCTGCACCACTGAGGTTAGCCCGACTGAGATTAGCACCACTAAGATTGCATCTAGTTAGATTAGCGTTGCTCAAATCCGCATCGCTCAAATCTGCATTGCGAAAAAAAGACTGACTGAGATTGGCATTACTCAAATCTGCTCTAGACAAAGAAGCCTGTTCTAAATTAGCCCAGCTAAAGTCTGCATAAGCAAGATCGGCACTATTGAAATTTGCTTCGGCAAAATTGGTTTTAATTAAGCGAGCGTTAGTTAAGTTAGCGCGGTTGAAATTCGCTCTTGTTAGATTAGTACCGCTAAAGTTTGCCCAATCTAATTCAGATCTACTCAGATCGATATCGACCAACTCAACCTGCATAAGCTGAATTTGACTTAGATCGGCGCGATCGAAATTTCTGTTACCCTGTTGTTGATAGAGCGATAGTAACTCTTCTCCATTCATTAATTTGAATTGCTATTCCATTCATTGCAGTGAGACTAAACTTATCATTCCCGATCGCGCAAAAAAAATTGCCACGGCGATCGTTTAATCACTCACACGGCTAAAACTTCGGTTTATCACGATCGGCTTTTTTCAATTTTTTGAGTAAGTAGCTGCCATTCTCCTAGTACTTCAGGTGGAATTTTTAAAGATAAACTGCCCAACTCAAGCGGTACGGACAGCTTTAAACTACCTTTTGCTGGAAGTCGATCTACGATCGCCGTTAAGTCATATTGACCGACATTTGGTGCTGGTGAAGACTGAGAATAAACATCTGTTGCTGTAAATATTTGACCCTGATTCGTCAAAACCTCTAAAGGCTGGGGATGGACAAATGAGTTTATCCCAGGAAAACCCACCAACCGCAAATAATAAGCTACAGTCGAATCACTATTTTCAGGAAACAGCAGCACCTGCCAAGTGTTGCCATCGCGATCTTTTAGAGAGTCCTGGGCGTGATAGCGTAAAACATTGGGTGCTTCGTGATGCTGTCTTAACAGGGCTGTAGCAGGTAGGGAAATAGTCAACGAACCTAAGAAAAAGAACAGGCTTAAGCTTAATAAAGCCAAGCTATATAAACATATTTGACCGCGGAATGCGGTCGTGCGCTGGAGCGCACCGACGTTGCTTCGCAACGGCGACAGCCTCCAGGCTGTCAAGCCCCGCCTTTTCAAGGCGGGGAATGGCTGACTCGAAGATCTAATTGCTTTTAATAATTTGTCGGACACTATCATAGCTTTTGCATAAGATCGGTTAATAATTGATAAACAAGAGCAGTTATTATCACTAATTTTTTAGATATTTTCAAAGCATGGCACTAATTCCTGAGAAACCAAAAATAGCAGCAGACTATGCAGAATCTTTCTCCTCCAAAGAGCATAGCTAGGTTTTGAAGAAAATAGCGATTATCGGCTATGGTTATGTCGGTACTGCTTTAGCACGTTATTGGAAGCGACAATAGAATTACTCAATCGCAGCAACTACCACAAGACAGGAGCGAGTTACAGGATTAGAGCAACACGCAGCCAGGCGATCGCCTCCTTAATGCTCGCGTTAGCAATCAAAAGATTAAAGCAGCAGGTTACAAATTGATTCATCCTGAGACGATTCTTTGAATTAAATTTAAAACAAATACAGTCGCCTATTTTAACTTTCTTTTAATATTATGCTAAGAGCATATACGAGAAAGCTCGGAGGGAAATAACTGCAATGCTTCAACAAGATAATTTTGTAGATCCCAGATATGAAATCTGGATGAAAACAGCCAATATGTTGGAAAGAACTTATCTTGCAGCCGATAGTAATGTTAATTGGGACGAGTTAAAGCAAAATATTCCTTCTGCTAGCCGAGAAAAAATAGAGAATCTGGTCGGTAAAATTAAACATAGTCAGGACTTGCACAAAGGCGATCGCATTTTTCTGGTGATGTTGAAACTCTTAAATGATTCATCTTCTGAGAATGGGTCAGAAGTGCTGACACGCTTACAAGAATATATATTAGAGATTGAAACGACCTTTGTACCTTGGCATATCGTCTTAGAGAATCAAAAACGCAATCATCACGAATCTGAAACAGATCCGATGAAATTAGCAGACTTGTATCGAGTTGACTCGACCAAAAGAGCGATCGAAGATGCTAAAGCTGGTGTACCGCCTCAACAACGAGACCAATTTTATCGTGGGATTATGAAACCCCCATCGCCAACTGCTTCCCGTAGAAATGTTTTTCTGGGGTTAGCGATCTATGGTTTAGTGCGACACTTAATTACCATAAATGAGCAATCTGGTGCAGTACAGATTCAGCAGGTAGGTAAACCCTACGAATCGACAATTACAGGTCTTTGGTTCGATAAAGATTACTTTAAATCTATGCCAAAGCGAGCTTATGATTTTCAAAAACCTGGAACTGATGGAAAAAATGTTTGGGATGACTATACTTTTAATAAGGAAGCTAATATTAGCAATAAGAAAAGTTAAAAGTCAATCGAACTTGTTGCTATCAATATCGTAAATACCTTGTTTTCAGGCAAAAAAGCTGAATATTTTATTCTATTAGGAGATTTATTTGTGTATCGCAGTCTATGTCTCTATTTCAATTTTTAGCGATCGAAACTGCAAAAAAAAGAGGATGTATTGCTACTTCCTTTTGACAGAATATGTTGCTAAATCTTTTCCAATCAGTTTACAAATCTCTGATGACAATGTGTCGCGCATCGTCGAAGTAGATCGAACCTTGTGTTTGAAAATTTCCTAACACTCTGGTGACTGTAACTCTAGTAGTGTGAATAGCTTCTGCTAAATGCTGATGGGTAAAGCGTACCTGCAAACGAACACCATCATCTTTTGCTTGACCGATCTCTTGCTTTAGCATTAATAGCAGTTGCTTCAAGCGGTCTTCTACTCTTCGGATGGAAATGATCGATAACAGCTTTTGAGATTTAATTAGGCGATCGCTAAACTGACTCAAAAACTGTTTTGCCAATAGCGGTTGTCTAAATACATCTTGACTGCTGTAGCGTTTAACGTAGACATCAGATAGAGCGATCGCACGATACATTTGAGAGCTATCTAAATTATTACCAAAAACACCATTGGCACTAACCCATCCTAAAATTATTTCATCCCCATTCTGTTGAATTTTGCTTAACTGCACTACACCACGATAAATTTGCCAAATTTCCGATTTCGATCCGCAAATTTCATCACCTTTATCATACTGTTGTAGAAGTAATTCTTCTTTTTTTCTCAGATTTAGGCTGGAGTTTAGCTTTTGACTCAGTAACATAGTTTAATGGGTTATTTTGCAACTATTACCAAAGACGGAACGTATATGCTAAATTTGTTTTTTGCATTCGGATAAAACGCTCTTTATGTCTTCACCAAACACTATCTATAGACACTTGGATGACAAACAGTAGAGATGTTCCTAGGTAGAGATCGAATACATAAGTAACAAATAACGATAACCATCTTGAGAATTATTTTAAATAATTAAAGTAAACGCAATATGAGCAGTTGGTTAAGGTTTGAATATGTAATGCCAGTGCTTTTGACTATTGTGTTGCCTGTTGACTGTTGCCTGTTGACTGTTGACTGTTGACTGTTGACTGTCAAATAGCTGCTATGCCTTTCTCAACGGTTCTAATTCTAACTATCTCATCGATCTGAGAGACAACAATTTTACCATCCCCAATTTCCCCTGTACGTCCTGCTAGAGATATTCGCTGGACTACTAAATCTGTCATTTCTTCCTCAATTACAACTTCGATTTTGACTTTAGTAGTAAAATCAACTCGATATTCTGTACCTCGATACCGAGTAGTTTGACCTTTTTTGTGTCCAAAACCTTTGACCTCAGAAATAGTCATGCCAATTACACCAGCAGCAATTAAGCCAGATTTTACATCATCGAGTTTATGAGCGTGAATAACGGCTTCAATCTTTTTCAATTTATATTCCTCAATATTCAAAAATAAATTATTAATGCGATCGTCGTATTATAATTTTACAGCCTGTATAAGACTCCTTTTATTCAAATATAGAGCGATTGATGGGAACTGAAATAGAACGCAAATATCTAGTAAAAAAAGCCGAATGGCGATCGCATAAAAAACGTTTGCAAAGCCAATTTCAGGATCTAGGAAAGCAATATTGTCAAGGTTATATCACGACTGATAATGGTACGACTGTTAGAGTTAGAATTGTCGGCGATACGGGATATATTACGCTCAAAAGCAAAGCGATCGGACATACTCGCTTAGAATTTGAGTATTTTATCCCTGTTAAAGATGCTCGTGAAATGTTAGCAGCTTTTTGCGATAAGCCTTTAATAGAAAAGATTAGATATAAAATTAATTTTAGTAATTTGATTTGGGAAGTAGATGAATTTATGGGAGAAAATGAAGGATTAATTATTGCCGAAGTAGAATTAGAAAACGAACAACAACAGATAGATATTCCTCACTGGATCGAACGAGAAGTAAACGATAAAAAATATTTTAATTCTTATTTAGTTGAACATCCTTATAGTCAATGGTAACGCAGTCAATTATTAATAAGTTAACTGTCATAAATATAAAATTATTTGCAGGCGCGATGACGCTCCCTCTCCGCTTTGCGATCGCGAATTTACTCTTTTTTCTATGAGCGAAACTTTAATCATTTTTAGCCGTTATCCCCAACCAGGAACAACTAAAACTCGGATGATTCCCGCTTTGGGTGCTGATGGCGCAGCACAGTTACAGCGTCAAATGACAGAACATACATTGAATACAGCCAAGCAATTGCTACGGGACATCACCATAGAAATACATTTCGCAGGAGGAAATATAGAATTAATGAGGCAATGGTTGGGGAAAGATCTTCAGTATGTTCCTCAAGTTGCAGGAGATTTGGGAGACAAAATGCGATCGGCATTCGATCGCGCTTTTAGTTTAGATAAACAGCAAGTAGTTACGATTGGAATCGACTGTCCAGATATCGATTCTACAATCTTGAATAATGCGTTCAATTCTTTACAAACACACGATTTAACATTAGGTTCGGCAGAGGACGGCGGATATTATTTAATTGGTTTAAATCATTCTGTTCCTCAGCTTTTTTCTAATATAAATTGGGGAACAGAACGAGTATTAGAACAAACTAAAAACATTGCAAATAAGTTAGATTTACAGGTTCACTATTTACCGACCCTATCGGATGTCGATCGCCCTGAAGATTTAGCCATTTGGCAAAAGTATAATTCTTTTTAATTCCTCATTCCTCGTATATGCGGCACAGGGCATTCGCCCAAAGCGACGCTAGTCGCGCCTGCCCCGAAGGGGCTGTGCCTTTGTTCGTTCCTCATCCCTCATCCCTCATCCCTCGTTCCTTATTTTAATTGGCTCTTTAATAAAGCGAATATAGAAGTTTTTAAAGGTAGAACGCAAGACGCGAGGCAGTCCAAAATCAATCGGCATTAAAGCATCTGGCAATTTCCAATCCGATACTTGTAAGTCAGCAGGCTTGCAGTAGGGAAACTCGATCTCGGAAAGTTCGGCACAGTAACCCTGTTTAAACTGAGCGGATAATGTAGGAACGGTGAGCGGATCGACATTTAAAACATCGATGACAGCGCGGTCTAAAGCAAAGACATCGCAAGATGCGCCCAGAATACCAAGCTGTTTTGGTTCACCGCCACTGGGGCCATTTCCTTCGTGACCGATAATACCATCGATAATTGTCAAATTTGGCGCGATCGCCTTAGCCGTTTCCACAATCATTTCCCCAAAGCGGTCGGCATCTTTACCCGCTTCCATGTGCCACCAAGCCTTCATCTTGCCAGGTACGCAGCCAAAGAGATTCTTAACCCCCAAAGTCATGGTTAACTGCACGTGAGACTTAACTTTAGGCAAGTTGATTACTACATCAGCGGACATTGCTTCTTTTGATAGACGTAGGTGCTGAAAGTTATCATTTTCTGTGGCGTAACGTTGCCCTTTAAATTCTACAATCGGCAAATCCAATTCTTCGCATAGAGGTAAATAGCCGTTAGCTTTGGCTACTCCTCTTGCACTACCAAAAGCGGGACTATCTCCCAAAAACGGTTTGCCACCAGCTTCCTTTACCAATTGGGCGACACAATAAACAATTTCGGGACGGGTAATACACTCTTTGGTAGGGCGACTGCCAGTTAGCAAGTTAGGCTTCAATAAGACGCGATCGCCTGGCTTAACGATTGATTCTATTCCTCCTAATGGTTCGAGTAAATATTCGAGGCGCGATCGTAATTCTTTTAGTTCGTATGATTCGGCACGAATAAGGCTAACAGTATACATTTTTTATAGTGTTTGATAACTGCTTCCAAAGTAGCAAAAAAAATACTCGGCGTTACATCACGATAAAAGGCGATTACCCTCTGGGTACGCGGAGCGATCGCAAATACAAAAGTAGGGGCGATTCGCGAATCGCCCCTACCCTACAACGTCAATTAAACTAACTGTGATGTTAACTCGGCACTACAGATGAAAATCGCCATCAATGGAACTTATATTCAAGAACAAGCTACTGGCTTGGGAATAGTCAATCAGAATTTAATTTCAGGGCTGTTGAATTTAGAAGATGAATTCGATTTCACCGTTTATTCCCATGCCGATTATCTTCAAGCTGAATATCCTCAAAAAATTATTCCTGTTGCTAAATCTATCTCACCCGATCGCGGTTTTTCAGGACATCTCAAGCGTTTTTTGTGGTACAACACCAGTTTAAATCGGCAGCTAAAAGATACCGCTTTATTTTTTTCTCCCGTAACCGAAGGTATTTTATTTCCCTGCGTTCGACAGATCCTAGTCGTCCACGATCTCATTCCACTCAAATATCCTCAGTTTAGTCCTAAATGGAAATACTATTACCTTTATGTACTGCCTCTAATTCTCAAACAGTCTGAAAGAATTATCTGCACTTCGGAGCATACCAAAAAAGATTTAATTGAAAATTATCAGCTAGATTCTGAATTAATTGACGTTATCTACTGGGGATTCGACCGCCAGCTATTTTATCCACAGCCAAATACCGAAGTTCTTAAAAAATATAATTTGAATAAATACCTGCTGTACGTAGGAGATATGCGATTTTATAAAAACCTGACCCGCTGTTTAGAAGCTTTCGAGCGCCTAAGCGATAAAGACTGTCAGTTTGTAATCACGGGCAAAAAAGATGATTTTTTTTATCCAGAAATTCAACGCCAAGTTCAACAGCTATCGGCCCAATCGCGAATTATTTTTTTAGACTACGTACCTACTGCCGATCTGCCTCCCTTGTATTCGATGGCGCAGGCTTTGGTATTTGCTTCAATGTACGAAGGGTTTGGATTGCCAGTACTAGAGGCAATGGCTTGTGGGACTCCTGTAATTGCTTCTGATGCTACGTCTATCCCTGAAGTTGGAGGAGACAGCATCTTTTATGTCAATCCTTATAGCGTTGAAAGCATTACCCAGGGAATGTATCGGCTTTTGAGCGATCTTGAACTACAAAAAAGTTTACGAAACAAAGGATTAGAACGAGCCAAATTTTTTAGCTGGGGTCGAACTATAGCCAGCGTTCGCCAAGTATTTCTTAATTGTTTGGACGAGTAAAAGATTAATAAAATTATCGACCGTATTAACGATCTTCTAATTTTTAGATTAGTATAATGGTACTAAAAACCCTCGAAGTAGTTATAAATAGCGTTCGAGACTATTAATTATCGATCAAAGAAGTAATTTGTTTAATAAATGCCTCGTGATCGACCACTGGTTTAGAAATATAACCGTCAGCACCACTCTGTACCAAAAAGTTTTCGCGATCGCCTTCCATAGCGTGAGCGGTAACTAAAATTATTGGTAAGTGTGCCGTTTGGGGGTCGGCTTTCAACATTTGAGTGATTTCTATGCCATCTACTGGCTTATCTTCATACATACTATTTGCCAGAGAAACATCCATTAGAATGGCATCTATTTCTCCAGATCGAGCATATTGCAAGACTTCTTCGACAATTTCTGTTCCTTTGACTTGCAAACCGCCTCTTTTTGTTAGTATTTTGGAAAAAACCCGCAAATTCATCGGATCGTCTTCTACAATCAAAACCGTGGTCATAGATGTTACTCAGAAAGTTTTATTGATTTAATGAAACTCGATGTTAAAAATAACGAAAATAAAAAATTATCTAAGTTAAGATAACTTGTTTTTATTGTGGCTTAAAAAATTAAGATCGCACACCTAAGCCTCAATAAGCTCGGATTACGCTATATTTTTATATCTCTATTCCTATTGTTTAATTTCCCTCGATCGACTGTATTTTTGGCATATTCCACACTTTTGGAGATTTTTTGAATGGCACAGCAGCTAAATTTATTAGGAAATGGTCAGATCATTCCTACCCCTCTTCATCAAGAAATGGAGCGGTCATATCTCGAATATGCCATGAGCGTCATTGTTGGGAGAGCCTTACCCGATGTGAGAGATGGATTGAAACCCGTACATCGGCGTATTCTCTATGCAATGTATGAGCTTGGGTTAACTCCAGATCGTCCTTATCGTAAGTGCGCTCGCGTGGTAGGAGATGTTTTAGGTAAATACCATCCTCACGGCGATCAGTCAGTTTATGATGCCTTGGTACGTCTGGTACAGAGCTTTTCTACTCGCTATCCTTTGCTCGATGGTCACGGTAACTTTGGTTCGGTAGATAACGATCCACCCGCTGCAATGCGCTACACCGAAACCCGACTCGCTCCTGTAGCTATGACCGCCATGCTAACGGAGATTGGCGAAGCTACGGTAAACTACAGCAGCAACTTTGATAATTCTCAAACCGAACCTGTCGTTTTACCCGTTCAGCTACCGATTTTACTGCTTAATGGTTGTTCGGGAATTGCCGTAGGAATGGCTACTAATATTCCTCCTCATAATTTAGGAGAGGTGGTAGACGGTCTAATTGCTTTAATCGATCGCCCTACCATTACCGACGAAAAACTTTGGGAATTAATTCCTGGCCCCGATTTTCCGACTGGCGGAGAAATTGTTGAAACAAAAGGGATTCACGAAGCCTACAGTACGGGAAGAGGCATCGTTAAGATGCGCGGTATTGCCAAAATTGAGAAAATAGCTACGGGTAAAAAACGGCGTAGAGAAAAGAAAGCCATAATCATTACCGAGCTACCATATCAGGTTAACAAAGCGGGCTGGATTGAAAAAATTGCTGACCTAGTTAATCTAGGAAAAATAGAGGGAATTTCTGACATCCGCGATGAGAGCGATCGCAGCGGGATGCGAGTTGTAATCGAACTTAAAAAAGACGCTACTGCTCAAAAAGTTTTACACCAGCTCTATCGTCAAACAGCGTTACAGAGCAATTTCGGGGTAATTATGCTGGCACTGGTAGACAATAAGCCAGTTCAGCTACCTTTACGGGGTGTGTTAGAAGAATTTCTAAAATTCCGTGAAGATACTCTTACAAGGCAATATAGCCACGAACTAGAGCAGGCTAATCAAAGGCTACATTTAGTAGAAGGTTTGTTACTGGCTCTCAACCAAATTGACGCAGTTATTGAAATTTTACGCAATGCTCCCGATGGGACTACGGCTAAGTTACGCCTTGAGGATGAGCTGGATCTTTCCCCGACTCAGGGGGATTCAATTTTGGCAATGCCGATGCGCCGTTTGACTGGTTTAGAAAAGCAAAAGCTAGAAACCGAGTTGAGGGATCTAGAGGAGCGTATTGCAGAACTAAATAAAGTTTTAGGCGAGCGTAACGAACTGATGAAGTCGCTAAAAAAAGAATTGCGTTCTCTCAAGCGTAAGTTTAGTGATGAACGTCGTACCCGTATTGTTAACGTTACCGTCAGCCAAGAGCCAAAACAGACTACAGTTAAAAATACCGAAAAGAAAAAGACTGTTAAAAAAGATCCTGCCTTAACAGTATCTCCTACTCTAACTTTTGAACGTTCGGCTTCGGCAAAATTGAAAGTAACCAACTCAGGCTGTATCTATTGGGAAAACCCAACAAGTACTGAAGCTTCTGCACCCAAAAAAGGAAAAGATTTTGTTTTACATCAAGATCGAATTGGCGATCGCGATAAGCTGATTATCGTTACTGATAGTGGCAAAGCCTATCCCGTACCCGTAGCTGAAATTCCCTCTAATTTAGAAAGTACCGAACTAGCTGCGGTAGAGCTTTTATCATCAGCAGCCCAAAGAGACGCTAATGGTACGGTGGCTCATTTCTTCCTTCCTGAAAATCATCAGAATTTAGATTTAGTAATGCTAACAGAAAAAGGCATTATTAAGCGTTTGGCAGCTACCGAACTTGATGCTTTGGGCAATAGAGGCTTAGTATTAGTCAAGCTTAAAGACAAAGATACCCTCAAATATTTTTGCCTTACCGCTGAAAATCGAGAAATAGCGATCGCCACTAGCGGTGGACGTATCTTACGCTTACCAGTAGATGATGCTCAAATTCCAATTATGGGAAGGAATGCTCAAGGAAATCGGGTGATGCGTCTCAGACAAAAAGAAAGTCTGGTAGGCTGTTGTGATGTTGCTGCAAAGGATTCGATCGCGGTAATCTCTCAATTGGGATTTGGTAAGCGGATTGCGGTAAACTCTCTTAGATTAGGTAATCGGGGAGATATTGGAACTCAGGCGATACAGTTTACGACTAAAGAGGATATGCTTGCCGGAATTATTACTACCAGTCGAGAAAACATTACTCTGACTACAAGTATTGACCGTAGATTAGTTTTACCAGTTAGCAGTCTGAAAAAAGCTGATAAAAATAGTTCAGGAGAAAGGATAGGTAAGCTTCAAGCTAATGAGATTATTACTGGAGTGTATCCGTTTGAGGGATGAGGGATGAGGGATGAGGGATGAGGGATGAGGGATGAGGGATGAGGGATGAGGGATGAGGGATGAGGAGTAATTTTAGGCTAATATTCTTAATCTGTTTGTTGAGTATCCGCGTTGTTTTTCCTGGGAAATTAGCCTTTGCTCAAACTGGAGATAATCCTTTGTTGACAGTAGATAAAAGCGATCTTCTGATTCCTCCTGGTTATGGTAGACGGAAGTTAACTTCGTTTGAAAAGTATCGTATTGAAGAAACTATTCCCGAACTCGATCGCGCTGCTGAAGCTGAATTGAAGCAAGGTAACGGTGATGAAGCGATGAAGCTGTGGTATCGTCGGCTAATGTTGACTCGTGCGCTCGATCGCATTCAAGAGATTGAAGGGTTGGGCAAAATCGGCGCGATCGCTTGGAAGGAAAATCGTGGTACAGATGTTCGTAATATTGCCGAGCGTTTGATTGCTATCGAAGAGGAATTGGCAGGTAAAATATCATTCAATGTACTCGATAAGTTAGCTACAGCCTATCAGCAGGTAAGGTATTTAGATAAAGCAACGGGTATCTATCAGCAGATTGTAGTTAATAGTAGAAAACAAGACGATCCAATTGCCGAACAAAAAAACCTAGAAACTTTGGGAGAACTTTATTTAGCCCGATTTAACTATTCTCAAGCAGCGGGTATTTATCAGGAGTTATTAGGTTTAACCGAAGCAAATGAGTCGAAAGCCGTATATCTCCAAAATTTAGCCGAGATTTACGATCGCACCGAACAGCCAGAACAAGCTATAGCAGTTAACAAACGTTTAATCGCGCTAGCCGATACTCAAACGAGTAAGATAGCAGATCTGCTTAGTGCGATCGCTCGTAATTATGAAACTTTAAATCGAACAGACGAAGCGATAGAAGCCTATAGTCGCGCTTTGGAAATAGCCTTTACAAATCGAGAATTAGCTACAGCTAGCGATATCTTATCTAGACTAGGACAAATATACCAAGGTGAACAGGCGATCGCTACCTACAATAAACTGCTAGAAATACAGCAGCAGTCTTACAACTATTACGGTATGCTCGATACTTATGATATTTTAGGTAAAATCTACTTAGATTCAGATAAAACTAAAGCAAAACAATATTTTCAGCAGGGTTTAGAATTAGCTACTTCTTTAAATTATAAAGTCGAACATTTTAGCGATGCGATCGAGCGAGTAAATAATAAATAATCTCTCATATCAAATCAGAAAAATTGAGGTAACATTTGATTATCTTTAGATCTAACCATCTATAATTCATGCCGTTCATCTTTTAAGATTGTTATTACTTCCTGCTTCAAATAAGGTAAATCTTTTTGAACGATTTTCCAAACGGCTTTTAGATCTACTCTAAAATATTCGTGAACTAAAATATTCCTAAAAGCAATAATTACAGCCCAAGGTACTTGAGAATACTTGATTGTCAAACTATCGGAAATACTATTACAAGCTTCACCAATAATTTGCAGATGATGAATTATCCATACTTGGATTAACTCATTTTGTTCCCATTCTAATTGTCCTTTAGCTGCATACTTTTCAATTTGAGTAATAGCTTCAAGAATATCTTGCAAACGTTCTCGATCGTTTCTCACAATGTAATTGCTTCATTTAGAACCTTGTTTTTAATTCGTTCTTTTAAACTTCTCTCCGTAACTACATCTACGCTGCGAGCGAGCAATCTTTCTAAATCTAGTTTCAAACCAGCAGGAAACCACGGACTAATATCATCTAGAGAATAATCTACCAAAAAATCGATATCGCTATCTTTATGGGCTTGACTACGAGCTACAGAACCAAAAATCCGCACGTTAAAAGCTCCGTGTCGAGCAGCAATATTGATAATTTCTGCTCGTTTATCTTTAAGCAAGTCGATGGTTGTTTGTTGATGGAAATTATTCATCGTGTTTTTTGACACCGATTGCACTTCTGATTAATCTATTGTAAGAGAAGGCTACCAGTAATTAGGATAGACCGATCGATCTTCTTAATTTTTAGTGCTTGAGCGATCGATGTTAGTAAATATGTCTAAATTATTTACATTTTGTGCAAAACAGACATTTCAAAGCTGATGATTTTCTTTAAAAGAATCGTATTGTTCTTGGTTAATACGCCCAGATTCGTAGAGAGTCTTAGTAATTTCAGAGATACTTAGAACCGAATAAGCATTATAGCCGTTGTCTGCCAAACGATCTTTAACGCCTCCTTCGTGGTCTATAAAGACTACAATATCCTCAATTATTAAACCAGCAGACTTGAGTTTTTCTGCACCTTCCATAACGCTGTTGCCACTAATTAAAATATCGTCGATTACTACTACTTTTTCGCCTGGATTAAAGTTACCTTCAATCAGACGACGTGTACCGTGCGCCTTTACTTCTTTGCGCGGAAAAATCATCGGACGTTGCAGGTTTAAGGCTAAACCCGTGGCGGTGGGTAATGCACCATAGGGAATACCAGCAATGCGATCGAACTCTAACTGCTGTACGATGTTTCCATAAGCATCGAGGACTCGATCGAAAATGCGGGGGTTGGAAATGATTTTACGCAGATCGATATAGTAATTAAAAGTCGCCCCCGAAGCCTGTACGTATTCCCCAAACAGCAAGCACCCAATATCAAACAGTTCGAGAATTAAATCTTGATGAGGGTGTCGATCTAGTAAACATATATCTGGTGTCCAAATTTCACAGCTAGAAGCTTTATCGGTTTTGGATTTACGGAAGCTATTAATTTTCTGATTGAGATCCCCAACCTCTGTAGCTAGATTATCTTTTGAGAGAAAGTCTTGAGGAATAGGAATAAGCAATCCATTACCAGTACTGTTTAAGCCGATGTTAATTAAAGACTCTAAATTATTCTTTTTACTCCAGAGACTACGTAGTAAGATTGTACGTTCGGGTGCGATCGCTCTAATTTTACTTAACACGCTAGTATTAGTCGTACCAACCTCTAAATATAGCTGTTCGGGAGTTCCCCAAGATTGGGCTTCTTGAACTACGTGTAGGTAATAAGGCTGTTCTAAATTCGGATAGCGTTGTAGGGTTTCGGCTTTAGGGTTGGAAGTATGGACGAGAACAAATACGGCTTTGTCGGAATAAACTAAAAACGGTGCAGCATGATCTTGTCCTGCAAAGGGAGTAAGGGTTACAGCGTCAACTTTCCACTGTTCAAATATAGCCTTAGCAAAGACGGTACTGGTATTGAGATCGCTGTGTTTGGCATCTAAAATGACGGGGATAGAAGACGGAATGGCTGCTAAAAGTCGCTCTAACAACTGCAATCCTGGTATTCCCAACGCCTGATAAAAGCCCAAAGTCGGCTTGTAGGCGCAGACGCGATCGCTCGTAGATTCAATTACCCACAATAGCCAAGCTTCAATAGATTTAATAAGTCCTTCTTGGCGAACATATTTAGAAGGCATCATTTCGGGATTAGGATCGAGTCCGACAATTAATAAACTATCATTAGTGGCGATCGCGGAATTCAGTTTGTCTGCATTCATCTTGAGTTAAAAAAAGATTGTCAGCCAAATACAGGGAGGTTCGTTACTGGTATACTCTACTCGATGTTTGTGATGAGCAGGTATAAATAAATAATCCCCTACAGTTAGCTTAATACGAGAACCGTCTTCATAGCTTAATTCTCCTTCACCCTGAAGCACGATTAACCATTCATCTCGATCTTGGTCGTACCATTTTCCTTTTGGCGTAACCTGTCCTGTAGAAACTACTCTTTCAATTAAAATTCGGTCATTATCTAACAATGTTTCAAATAATTCTGCTGGCGGTAGTTTATTAGGAAGCTTAAAAATATTTCCTGCTTTATCCTTCATGCTTCATCCCTTCAAAAAACCATTCCACCGCTTCTATTAATGCCCGATCGATATCCGACTGAGGTAAACCCAATTTATTTACTGCTTTACTAGCGTCATAAAACATCTTTTGTTTGGACATCCGCACTCCATCCAAAGCAATTGTCGGCTGCTTACCAAGACGAGCTAAAATGTTTTCTTCTAACCAGGCAACACTGTAGGGTATTGGATAAGGGATAGTATACTTCGGTGCGGGTAAACCCGTAATTTGCTCTAACTTACCTAATAACTGCTTGAAGGTTAAATTTTGATTGCCGAGAATATAGCGATCGCCAGTCTTACCTCTTTCTAAAGCTAGAAGATGCCCCCAAGCGACATCTTTGACATCGATGAGATTTAATCCTGTATCGACATAAAAAGGCATCTTCCTATTTAAAAAGCGAACGATAATTTCTCCTGTAGGAGTAGGTTTGAGATCGAACGCGCCAATAGGAGTACTGGGATTGACTATAACTATATCCTGTCCTTGTTCTACAGCGTGTACCGCTTCTCGTTCGGCATAGTATTTAGATTTTTTATAATCGCCTACCAGTTTTTCTACAGGACTTTGATAAGTTTCATCTGCTATACCCTGCTTAACTCCAATAGCTGCAACCGAACTAGTGTAAACGGTGCGTTCGATACCTGCTTGGCGGGCGCAGTTTAAGACGTTGCGCGTACCTAATACGTTGTTGCGATAGAGTGAATCGCGATCGCTTTGCCACAGGCTGTATTGTGCTGCGACATGAAACAACCCCTGACAGCCTGACATCTGCTGTGTAAGTTTGCTGCTATTAAGATCTCCTTCAACGATTTCTACATCTAAAGACTGAAGGTTATCTAAACAACTACTCTGACGAACTAAAGCCCTAACTTCATATCCCTGTTCCAGCAACAGCCTAATTAAGTTAGCCCCAACAAAACCCGTCCCGCCAGTTACAAACGCCTTCATTTAAATTTTTGCTTTTAATCGTCAACTGTAGTCTAGTTTCACCAAGCTTGTTTGTAGATGTTTTATTAATCGCGATTTTAATATTTTCAATTGCCAGAGAAACATTAGCTATATAATAGTTATGGTACGGTAAACTCGCCTATATTTCTCTAATCCAGTTCTATTTTATAGTTGAGAATAGCCAATATTAACTTTTCGCAGTAGATTCTAATTCGTTCGAGATCTCGTTGAATTATATCAGCTATTACTTTAATTAACTATGTACGGTCATACTTTAAATCTTTCATCTTTAGTTAAGATTAGCGATCGCCAACTAGAAATTTTGTGTCATGATAATCCCGAAGCACGATTAGAAATTGATAGTGAAGGTAATTTGATATTTATGTCTCCTACTGGAAGCGAAACAGGAGATCGTAACTTAGAACTCGCTTTCCAGATTAAACTTTGGAATAAACAAAGCAAACTAGGGAAAGTGTTTGATTCTTCTACAGGGTTTAAATTATCAAATGGCGCAGTGCGTTCGCCTGATGTAAGTTGGGTAGCTATTACCCAATGGAATAGTTTAACTAAACAGCAGCAAAGAAGATTTGCACCAATCGATCCTGATTTTGCTCTCGAACTAATGAGTCCTACAGACGATCTTAATGAGTTGCAAAGTAAAATGAATGAATATCTTGATTGTGGCGTTAAACTAGGCTGGTTAATTAATCCTGATGCCAAACAGGTAGAAATATACCGACAGGATAGAGAAAAAAAAGTACTGTACGATCCAAAAATTTTATCTGGCGAAGCTATTATGCCTGGATTAACTGTTAGTTTGGCAGAAATTTTTACTTAATTATTTGTTTAAAAAAGTTTGTAGGATTGCTATATATTGCCGAGCTTTAGTAAACAAAAATTGTCAAGAAAGAAACTCATCGGTTTGGGTATAAAGACTTTAAGTGTTAAGAGCAGAGAAAAAATCAGTCTCAATCGCTAGATTGTTATCTTTTAGTCCCCGATTGACAAATGGCTGTAAAAAATTGCAGCTTAATTGAGGTAAATTCGTGCTACATTCCAGTTTTTCATAACGACTATCACGATCGCCACTATTAGATTTTTTTAACCCGTAAAATTTTAGAGAGTTCTCTTGCCATATCCAAACTTCATCTACTTCAAGAACGCGATATTTTTCTAGGTCATTTAAATTACCGCTAGTGTAATTGACCTCGATTGCTAAATCTTGAGTTTCTTTTTCGGTATAAAAACAGTAAGAAGCATCGGGCTGTTTGCCAGCTAGATACTGTTTTTTGATATCTTTGCTCCCCAACGTATAGTAAGGTATCTGGTATTTGCGACAGTAGGCATTGACAAGCATAGATATTATCGTTGCAATGCGTTCGTGATTTCTACCTGGAGACACAACGGTAATTACTCGATCTAAATAGGAAACAAGATATTGTGGATGAGAAGCGGATAAGCTTTCGTAATCATCCCAGGTAGCATCGGTTAGAGTTAAAATGCGATCGCCTTGTGATTTTAGACTTATTTGTTCGAGCATGGTTAAAAACTCAATAGTTCGCTCGATCATCGTAGTACAATTTGTTAATAAACTACACATTGCCGAACATGAGGTTTGAGTTCGGCAGCGATCTACTTTTAATTCGCGTTATGCCCAAATCATTTCGCCACCGCTTTTTGCTTCTGTGATTTTATTTCTAGATACACCAGTAAAGCATTGACATCAGCGGGATTTACGCCCCCGATGCGGGTAGCTTGACCGACGGTTAGGGGTTTGACCTGATTTAGCTTTTCCCTTGCCTCTATTCTTAAAGTTTCTACGGTGAGGTAGTCTAAATCTTGAGGTAGCCTACGCTGAGTATGTTTTGCCATCTGGTCGATCTGTACCTGCTGACGTTTGATGTAGCCAGAATATTTAATATCGATTTCCGCCCCTTCAGTTTCAGCGTTGTTTAGTTCGGGATTATCTAAACCGTATTTTTCGAGTTCGGCGTAATGGAACTTAGGACGACGCAACAGTTCGGCTAAGGTAATCGAACCTTTGATTTTTTGTTCGGTGTCTTGAGCGATCGCAATTCCCACTTCATCTAATTCTTTGATTCGTGTAGTATGTAACCTTTCTTTTTCGGCTGCGATCTTTTCCTGTTTATCGGTATATATCTGCCAACGGCGATCGTCAATCAGACCGATTTCTCTACCCAAAGGGGTCAGACGGCGATCGGCATTGTCCGATCGCAAGATCAAACGGTATTCCGAACGACTAGTTAGCATTCGATAGGGTTCGCGCAGATCTTTAGTACAGAGATCGTCTATTAACGTGCCGAGGTAACTTTGTTCTCTAGAGAAAATTACTTCTGGTTCTCCTTTGACAAACTTAACTGCATTGATCCCCGCTACCAAACCCTGTCCTGCTGCCTCTTCATAACCAGTCGTACCGTTGATTTGTCCCGCGCTATATAGGCCCTCAACTTTTTTGGTCATTAGGGTAGGATAGCACTGAGTAGCGGGTATAAAGTCATACTCTACCGCATATGCCGGACGTAACATCACGCAGCTTTCTAAACCAGGAAGCGTTCTTAACATTGCCAACTGAATCTTTTCAGGTAGTCCCGTAGAAAAACCTTGAATATAAAGTTCGGGAATTTCTCTACCTTCGGGTTCGATAAAGATTTGATGGCTTTCTTTATCGGCAAAGCGCACGATCTTATCTTCGATACTAGGACAGTAGCGAGGCCCTTTGGCATCAACCCAACCGCCATATACGGGAGAAAGATGTAGGTTATCTTTAATAATTTTGTGGGTTTCGGCTGTAGTACGGGTTAGGTAACAGTTCATTTGTTCTCTTTCTACCCATGCTTCGGGGTCAAAGCTAAACCAGCGGATTTCTTCATCGCCTGGTTGCGCCTGCATTTTGCTATAGTCTACCGATCGCCGATCGACTCTAGCAGGAGTACCCGTTTTTAATCTGCCTGTTTCAAAACCTAACTGATTCAGGGTTTGGGTCAAGCCTGTAGCTGCAAATTCTCCCGAACGTCCAGCATCCATCGACTTGTTACCGACCCAGATTTTGCCACCTAAGAAAGTGCCTGTAGTTAAAATAACGGCATTGGCAGCAAAACAAGTACCGAAGTAGGTTTCGATGCCGATTACCTCATCGTTTTTACCTAATACTAAGTCGGTAACCATCCCTTCACGGATGCTCAAATTCTCTTGATTTTCGACGATCTGCTTCATTACCGCAGCGTATTCGCGCTTATCAGTCTGCGCCCGTAACGCCCAAACCGCAGGACCGCGAGAAGCATTTAATACTCGTTTTTGTAGGTAGGTGCGATCGCTTACCTTACCAATTTCACCCCCAAGGGCATCAATCTCGTGTGTAAGCTGCGATTTAGCAGGGCCACCCACGGCAGGGTTACAGGGTTGCCAGGCAATTCTATCTAGATTAAGGGTTAACATTAAGGTACGACAGCCTAATCTCGCTGCTGCCAGTGCAGCCTCGCAGCCAGAATGCCCGCCACCAACTACGATGATGTCAAAAGCGTCTTGAAAATCTACAGGATGAGATACGGTCATATTAATTAACGGTTATGGCAATTTAGATTTAATACCCCGATTGAGTAGTATGAGGGTTGCCCAATCGCAATTTTATTATTTATCGTGTAATCAATTGTAACGTATCTAACCTAGAGAAAAGGCGATTACCCGTTAGGGTATGCTTGGCGATCGCTTTTTGGTTGTATTTAAGTACGAAGATTTCGGTATATTATTATGAGCCGTGTCTTATAGAAACAATTACTGTAGGCGATCGCTCTATATTATTATTTATTTTCAATGACTGATTCTCTTCAAGAACAACTAAAAGAATTAAATACCGTAGCCGTAGAGGCGATCGCGTCAACAGATAGTTTAGATGAGCTTGAAAAGCTCAGAGTTAAGTATTTGGGTAAAAAAGGTGAACTATCGCAAATCTTGCGTGGAATGGGTAAATTATCACCCGAAGAGCGTCCTGCGGTGGGTTCTCTAGCTAACGTGGTAAAAGGCGAAGTTCAAACTAGTTTAGAAAAGCGCAAGCAAGATTTACAGCAGGCGCAGATTGAGGCGCAAATTAAAGCCGAAACTATCGATGTAACTATGCCAGGGGTTAGCCGTCCTTTGGGTAGAGTACATCCCCTTAATGGAGTGGTAGATAGAGCATTAGATATCTTTGTCGGCTTGGGTTATACCGTTGCCACAGGGCCTCAAGTAGAAACCGATTATTACAATTTTGAGGCTCTTAATACTCCCCCCGATCACCCTGCTAGGGATATGCAAGATACTTTTTACCTACCTGGAGGTAACTTATTACGTACTCATACTTCCCCAGTACAGATTCGCTACATGGAAAATCATGAACCACCGATTAGAATTATCGCCCCTGGTCGAAATTATCGTCGAGATACGGTAGATGCCACCCATTCGGCAGTGTTTCATCAGATAGAAATATTAGCCGTTGATAAAGGTATAAAATTTACCGATCTCAAAGGTACGATTCAAGAATTTTTACAGCGAATGTTTGGTACGGAACTGGAAGTTCAGTTTCGCACTAGCTATTTTCCCTTTACCGAACCTTCTGCTGAGGTAGATGTACAGTGGCAGGGTAAATGGTTAGAGGTTATGGGTTGCGGAATGGTAGATCCCAACGTTCTCAAAGCGGTAGGTTACGATCCCGAAGTATACACGGGCTTTGCTGCGGGTTTTGGAGTGGAAAGATTCGCCATGGTATTACACCAAATTGACGATATTCGACGTTTGTATAATAGCGATCTGCGCTTTTTACGACAGTTCTAGTTAAGCTGTCAGGCATTCTGCTTGTTTTAGCTGACGGGGGAGACGGGGAGACGGGGAGACGGGGAGATAGGGAGACGGGGAGACGGGGAGACGGGGAGACGGGGAGATGGGGAGACGGGGAGATGGGGAGACGGGGAGATGGGGAGAAGATATGTTGGCAAAACCGAAGGTTCTCAAGCGTCCCCAAGTCCTTTTGTCCCCCAGTCATCCTAAATAAATAACTTATGCTAATCGGATTCGGTATCAGTTGGTGGTGTAGCTTCTGGTTGCGTCTCATCTGCTGTGGGTGCATTAGCTTCTTGCTGCTTGATTATTTCTAAAATACCAGCATACTGAGGCTGTTCGGGATAATATTCGACTAGTTTTTCTAAAGTAGGAATTGCTTTTTTGGGGTCGCTTTGTAGATAGATTTGAGCTAAACCTTCTAAAGCCGTAACATTTTTTGGTTCTCTTTCTAATACCTTTTCGTAACCACTAACCTGCACCTGAATCTGTTCTTCAATTGAAGCAGCATCGGGATTACTAGCAATATTATTAGAATTATCCTGACTAAAAACGCTCGATAGGGCGATCGCTAATGTTGAACCAGCAAAGCCCAAACCTAAAACGAGAGTAACCACGCGAGATATTTTTTTACCCTTGGTTTCTTTCTTGTTCTTCTTAACCATATCTTTCTACCTCACTTACTCTTTTACCCTTTACCTGTTAAAAAGGTAATTCATGATAATTTTATTGAAGCCTAAAAGCTCCATCCATAAAAAGCTAGTATACCCGCTGTAAATCCTAACCAACAGGCAATAGCTAAAATAAACGAACCAAGCCAGCGACTACAGCCAATTAACTGTAAATCTAGCTTTAGTAGAAAAATTGCTGAGAGTAACACTAAAAATCGAGCGAAATAATCTACACGCTGTACTAAGATAGCGAAAGCAAAAGCCCCAAAAAAAATTGAGAGAAAAGCCCTAGTATCGGATCTCAACCAACCGTTTAAACCAATGGTCATCAACGATACGGGGGAAGTAAAAAGAAATACTATTAATGTAATGCTAACAATCGCAGCAGCGTAAAGAATGCTTAAGCGAATTGGTTCGGCAAACTGAAGCAGTACCCCACTTTCTAAAAGCTGGTTCATCCAAGAGCCATATATCCAGCCTTCTACACCGTAGGTAAGAAGTAATAATAAAAGCGAAAATATTAAAGAGCGACGATTTTCTTTAAAACGAACCATTAAAACAATTATAGGTAGCTATTAATCGATAAGAAGCAAATAACACATTTTACTGCGATGCAGCGCGCGATCGTTACTTCAAACCAATTATTAGATACCTATAAAATACTATTTAAGTCTTCTTGAGTAGAGATGAATTAAGACATACTTTGAATAATATAGTCAAAGTATGGAGCAGCTTCTTTAGCGTCTTCTTTGCTCAAAAGATCGATCGCCGCATTCTTTAAGCAACGAATAGCATCGACCATTCCAGGAACGGGAACTTCCAAAGAATTATACATTTCTCTGACTCCAATTAAACCAGATTTTTCAATCGGGCCTTTATCTCCTGCCATAACGCCGTAGGTAACTAAACGTAAATACCAACCAAAATCTCTCAGACACTGGTTATATTGCTTCTGGTTTGAAGCATTACCACCAGCAGCACGATATTCTGGGTGCATTTTAAACAAGGCTTTTCCAGCTTGCTCTACAATTTTCTTTTCGCTGTCTGCTAGGGTTTCGGCTATACGCATCCGTTTTTCCCCAGTGGTTAAAAAGCTTTTAATGCCTTCTAATTCACCGCTACTTGGGTAACGAAGTTCATCATCTGCTTTGAGAATAACTTGACTAACTATGCTCATAATATTTGAATAGATTTAACTAACTTTAATAATCTTAGAATCTCAATCGAGAGAAATCTTGACAAAAGGAAATACTAACTTTAGGTTTGAACGAAGCGATCGCACGTTTGGGTAAACCCCAGATCGCTCGCTTCGTTTGGTTATTTTATTCCCATGTTGGCAATATCTTGCCATTCGGTAGTAGACAAAGGTTGCTCTACTAAATCAATCTTAAAAATTGCGCTTGCTGCTTGAGTCAGGCTATTAATTATTTTAGCAGTGAGATCGCCGTGCTGGTATCCGATCGACCGATCTTTTACTGGTGAAATTACCTGTAATAAGTTTTGTTTTAAACTAGTGCCAAATACCTGTCGGTAGAGTTCTGGATCGGTGTTGATTATCATCGAGCCATGCTGTAGAACTGTTTTACCACGGCGTAGTTGCGCGCTACCAATAACTTTATTTCCTTGAGGAGTGACTAAATCTGACCCCGTGGCGGTAGCAAAACAGTTTTGATGTTGAATATATTCTTTGGTCGCCGTACCATAGTCTAATTCTACACCGAGCGATCGCCAGCCCCCAATTAAGAATTGGCATATTTGTTTATATACTTCTAATCTTTTTCGGGGGGGAATAGACGTTACTACCATATAGGTCAGATCGCCCTGATGCAGCACCGCTCTACCTCCTGTAGGACGACGTACAAGATCTAAAGGCTTTCGTTGCCAGAGTAAGTCTTGCCAATAACTAGGATTTTCTTTTTGATGATACCCTAAAGAAATTGCAGCAGGTTGCCAGGTATAGAAGCGAATTACGGACGGGTGTTTACCAGCGCGATGTTGTTCTAATAAATAGCGATCGATCGCCATTTGCATCTTTCCTGATGTCTCTATTGGTGGGATAAAACGCCAGGTAGAATTTATTGAAATAGACAAAAGAAAAAATTTTTTTAAAATTGAGTTTTTTTACATCAAATTAACAAACAAGCTTGTAGGTTGGATTAGCTGTATCTTGTCTGACAGCGAAGGCGATCGCAACAGCGTAACCCAACTAGATGAAGAAAAACTACGAACCACCAAATTCTTCTTTCAAGGCTTCATCATTATCATCAGCAATGTTGGCAACTAAAGTAATTAAGCGAGAAATTTCACCTGGGTACATATCGGCGACGGTACGCTGAGAAGAAACCATGACTTTACCGTCGTGAATACTAAAGCAGGTTTCAAAAGTACCCGTCCAGTTCATTTCCAATAAGCGTTTCATCAATCCAGGCTCATTATTAGCAGGCAGTTGCAATACGGTAGACCATACGGTTAAAAGATCGTCATCGCTTTCCCCTGTAAGCTGCACAAAGACTTCCACACTACCATATTGAAACTTCCACAGGCTTCCCTCATCTGTATGGCTGACCATTGCCGTATTATCTTGGTCTAAACTAGAAATCACGGTTTCAATGACTTCTTGATGAGTGGCGTTGTTTTCGATTAAGTCCTCAACCGCTTGGGCGGTATCTACCTCTAAATTAGAAATTTGATTAACCATAATAATTTTTGTAGTTAAATTGTTGCCGACACGGTGATGAATTTAGCATTAAGTAGCGATCTTCGCTAATTTTACACCGATTAACATCGATCGTTTATCATTTAACATTTATCTCTTTACTTGGGGTAAAACATCTCGCGTTACGAATGAGTCAATGTTTTAATTTTAACGCTGTATTTGGTTTATAGCAGTTTTCGAGTTAATAAGCTACACCACGCGATCGATAATTAATAATTCCCCGCCAAACCTAGATTATGAAACGTATCTTATACTAAATCCGATTCTCAAAACCTACTTTTTATCTTAGAGTTAAAATTAGGCTTAAAACCTATTACCTATTACCTATTACGATCGTGACTACTTACTATTACATTGCTGCTAGCCAAAAATTTTTACTTGAAGAAGAACCTTTTGAGGAGGTAATAGAAGAGCGAATTCGTAACTATCAAGAGAAAAAGAAAGAACTTGATTTTTGGTTTATCAAACAACCTGCTTTTCTAGAAGCCCCAGAAATGGCGGATCTTAAAGCCAAAGTTCCTCAACCCGCAGCAGCAGTAATTACTACGGAAAAGCAGTTAGCTACTTGGCTCAAGCTAAGATTAGAATACGTGCTAACGGGTGAGTTTGAAGCACCTTCAGAGACAATTCCCGAACCTTTGGCTTCGTTAAAGACGGCTTAAACAGTCAACAGTCAACAGTTAACAGTTAACAGTTAACAGATTAGTATTAAGCGATCTGTTAACCGTCAAGGCGTTGAGATATTAACTGAAAAGACTGTCAATTGTCCATTGTCCATTGTTTTCCAGTTCCTTAGTCGATCGCTATAGATTCAAGACCTCAACTACTTCTCCAGTCAGACTAAAGGGGCGAACTTCGGTAATTTTCACTCTAACTGTTTTACCTTTTAGTTCTTCTATCTTGCCTGGGAAAAAAGTCAGACGATTGCCTCTAGTTCTACCCATCACCTGATGGGGTTCTTTGAGGTTATTTGTCTCGACTAAGATTTCTTCTTCTCGTCCTAAATAACGTCGAGAACGAGCTTCGGCACAGACGGATACTAAACGGTTTAAACGCTGAAGGCGATCGCTTTTAACCTCTTCGCTTAACTGATTATCCCACAGGGCAGCAGGTGTACCAGGGCGAGGGGAATAGGCTGCGGTATTGATTAGATCGAACTCAATATCTTCTACCAGCTTTAGGGTGTTCTCAAACTGTTCTTCAGTTTCCCCAGGAAAGCCTACAATTGCATCGGCACTAATGGAAGCATCAGGCATATATTCCCGAATTGTTTTAATAATACGACGATATTTTTCGTGAGTGTAACCCCGCTTCATTGCCTTGAGAACGTCATTATCTCCCGACTGGAAGGGAATATGAAAGTGTTCGCACACCCTTGGTAATTCTTTACAGGCTTTAATTAGTCTTTCGGTAAAGTAACGAGGATGGCTGGTAGCAAATCTCAGGCGATCGACTCCTGGTATGTCGTGAACGTAGTAGAGTAAGTCGGTTAGAGTATGCTTGTGTCTGCCTTCGGGAGTGCTTCCAGGCAAGTCTCTACCGTAAGCATCGATATTCTGTCCGAGTAAGGTAATTTCTTTATATCCCTGTCTGCCTAACTCCTCCATTTCTGCTTTAATTGCTTCGGGAGTACGAGATTGCTCTGTCCCCCTGACGTTTGGTACGACGCAGTAACTACAGCGTTCGTTACAGCCATAGATTATGTTTACCCAAGCCGTAACTTCGCTATCACGACGGGGTTTAGTAATATCCTCAACGATATGAATCGGCTCGGTAGCCACAACCTGGCTGCCATCAAATACCTGCTGTAGCAAATCTTCTAAACGATTGGCGTGTTGGGGACCCATTACCAAATCTAACTCTGGGACGCGACGCAATAATTGTTCTCCTTCCTGCTGCGCTACACATCCGGCTACGACTAACGTTAAATTGGGTTGCTGATGCTTGCGCTTTGCCTGTCTGCCTAGATAAGAATAAACTTTTTGTTCGGCATTATCTCGAATCGTGCAGGTATTATAAAGTACTAAATCTGCTAAGTTGGGGTCTTCTGCTGCTTCATAGCCCATGTTTTCTAATACACCAGCCATACGCTCAGAATCAGCCTTATTCATCTGGCAACCGAAGGTTATTATATTGTATTTTTTGCTGGTGTTATTCATAAGAGATTGACAATAGCTAGAAAAGCGAATAGGACTACTATACTAGTTTAAAACGTTCTACAACAAGCAGATTATTGGCGATCGCCTTTGGGTAGGGATCGGGTAATCGCATTTATCTTGGCGATCGAAAGCGATCTGTGAAAAGGCTTTTGGCTATTAAAGTTAATTATTCTCTAAAAATGCGATCGCCACTACAATTTCAAATAGATAAGCGATGCAGCGCGGTCTTGGGGAGGGGCTGTCGCCCGCCAGTCGTCTCCCCAGGCGTTTATATGCGGAGTTGGTTTCCCCCATGAGCGACACAGCACCCGAAGGGTGCAAAGTCCCTTCGGGACGTTGGACGGGGCTTATAAAGGGCAGACGCAGGTTCTGCCCACAGCCCCTCCGCAATGCGCCGTTCAAGAAGCGATCGCAATATAAATATAATTTAAAGAGCTAAAGACGAGGTATGAGAAACCATCATGCCATCGAGATCGAGAGTTTCCCAATAGCTGAAATCCTGCAACAAGTAACTCTAAATTTCATAGCTTTGGCTGCTTTTATTGCTGCGATCGCCTTATCGAATACCTTAAAGTGCGACCGCGCGATCGTCTACAACAGTTCTGACTCGTCTGTTAGAAACTCGCTACTAATAAGAGCATCGTATTTAGGCGAACCGTCTTGATAGACAGACTCCAGTAAACCCCAACTTCCCGTTCTTGAAGATGTACGAATATCGCTATAGTTCAAAAACAAGTCGCCCCCTATCCTATTCCACTCTGACAGATATTCTTCATAAATCTCGCCCATTCTCGGATCGCGATTAGCTTCTATAAAAAGGTCTGCAACGTCTTGATTATCTCTGACGCTTCTAACTGGGACAAGGCTTTGTCCTCCTTCATAAGCCAATAATGGCAAATTTTCTTCTTCTGCTAGATCTGCGTAAGCCTGTACGTCACCGAGGGCTTGAGCTAATGCTCCCCCTTCTGGACTAACTGGTAACAATCCTCCTTCATTTATTTCTTGAAAAAGGTTGTCTAGTCCTCCATCTGGTTCATCGAGCCAACTTTCTAATTCAGCTTCATTTTCAGGTTTGCCAATATAACGTCCAAAATAAGCATTAGTGGCGAGCGCGTCTATTCCTGTATCCTCATGGGACAAATTAGGGTCATCACTCCAGTTATAGTCGAGTATTTGCTCTCCTAGCCCGACATCAGTAGCCCGAGCTGATACAACGCCTATTACTTTTTCTGAATCTTCTGCAAAAACTTCCTCCCAAATTTCAACTACCTCTGTGGTGCGTTTCCCGTACCAATCATTGCCATCTAAGTCACTATCTGGCCATTCTAGTTGGGCTTGTTCATTAGCCCACCTACCTTGTTTAAAATTGCGATTCCAAACTTCATTAGAATATTCAACGTAAACATCAAGTTCGGGTTCGAGATTTTCTTTGACGTACAGAGCGAATTTTTCAACATATTCGTCGGTAGCCAAATGAGGTATATTAAACCAAGGATTAGCGTCCGTTTCGTTTGCCAGTTCGACCATAATTTCTAATGGCACACCGCTGACATTATATCGAGCATCTTCAAGTTTTGGTCTATCCGCCCATTCCTGTTGATCTGAATTATTAGTTTCCATCCAATTCATAAATCTCAAAGTATCGAATGGTCGAACTTTGTTTAAAAATTCAGGATTGAAAGTTTCTGTACTCGCAATAGATTCAAAGGCTTCGGGGACTACTTGTATGTCACGTATGTAATCTCCTGTTCCATTGGGGTCGGTTTCTGCAATCCCCAGAAAAATACCTGACTCTGAAGGCTCTACTTGTATAACATCTCTTCCTGGGGTAGAAAGAGCTTCTATTTTCGTAGCGTCCAATTGATATTCGATCTCACCTTCGCCTTCATAAAGAACAACATAAATACCAGGTAAGTAATCGCCGTGACCTCTAAATAAAAGCGTAGCTGCTGAGGTGTATTCAGTTCCTTCTTGGGGGGATGGTAGGGATTTAACCCAGCCATTAGAATCTAGATCTAATAAATCTTCTTCGTTAGTGTTCCATTTTTGCTCGCTTTGAGTAAACCAACTTTTTGAAGATTTGAATTCATTAAGAAAAGGTAACTGACTAGAATAATAATCGATGTATGCAAGATTAATTCCTATTGACATAATTACTGGTTATTCTATTTGTTTTTATTAAGTTTCTAGCCAAGTTTGGTTTAGTTGACGATAAAATAATTTTACTAAAATTGCCAAGGCGTTGGAGACCTTTTTAGCCACCAAACAAAGCGACCACTGCCTTACCCATATTTTCGGGCTGCATGGCAGCGGAGGCAGCGGTGGGTTCGTATCCGCAATGCACCATACAGTCTTGACATTGAGGGTTGCCACTGTTTTTGCCGTAGTTACTCCATTGGGTATTAGCAATGAGCTTCTTATAGCTTGTGTAGTGTCCTTCATTCAAAAGATAACACGGTTTTTGCCAGCCTAAAACGCTGTAGCTAGGACTTCCCCAAGGTGTACAGTCAAAATCCTGTTCTCCCATTAGAAATTCAAGAAATAGGGGGTTGTGGTTGAAGTTCCATTTCTTCTTACCAGACTTCCAGGGAGCTAAAATTTCTCGAAACAAGGCTTTAGTTTGTTCGCGCTTTAAAAAGTTTTCTTGGTCCCGGGCCCATTCATAACTATAGCCAGGAGAAACCATCATGCCATCAAGATTAAGGGTTTCTAAATAGTCAAAGAACTCCTGCATTTGTTGAGGATCTGCTCCTTCAAATACCGTGGTGTTAGTAGTAACTCTAAATCCTTTGGCTTTGGCTGCTTTAATAGCTGCGATCGCTTTATCGAATACTCCCTGGCGATCGACGCATTTATCGTGCTGTTCTCGTAAACCATCTAAATGTACGCTAAACGTCAGGTAAGGAGACGGCTTGAATTTACTCAGGCTTTTTTCTAGTAAAAGACCGTTGGTACAAAGATAAACAAATTTCTTACGCTGTACTAATCCCTCAACAATCTCATCAATTTGCGGATGCAATAGAGGCTCGCCTCCAGGAATCGAAACTACTGGCGCACCACATTCTTCTACCGCAGCAAAACACTGTTCGGGTGTTAAATTTTGTTTTAATATTTCTGTAGGGTGCTGAATCTTGCCACAGCCAGAACAAGCCAGATTGCACCGAAACAGTGGCTCTAACATCAAGACTAAGGGAAAGCGTTTGCGACCCATTAGGCGTTGGGTGACTAAATACTTACCTACCGTAACCGCTTGTTGAAGTTGAATCCCCATGATAATTTTATCTCCTCAGATACACCAAAACTCTTTCGGTTTATTGTAACGTTAGTTCGGGTTTAAATTTGTCGGTTAGGGTAACTACTGTTGACTGTTGACTGTTAACTGTTAACTGATTTATAGCCAGTTACCGATTAAGACAAACGGGGCCCAGTAATAGGGATGACGATACTGAGAGTCTTCTTCGGCAAGTAATTCTAACTGTGCTTGGCGTAAAGCACTAGCTTTACTAATTTGAGCATCGGCAGCTAAATTATTGTAAAACTTACCCATAAGATTAGCGGTAGCTTCGTCATTTGCGCCCCAAAGGGTTGCAATAGTACTGCGCGCACCTGCTCTAACTGCTACTCCTGCTAAACCGAGAATCGCTTCGTCATCTCCCTGAGCGGTATTACAGGCACTCAAAACTAATAGTTCGATCGCTTGAGAGCGTCCTAAACTTCCAGTACGAAGCAAATTGTCAAACTGGTTGACATTAATTAAAGGATTGCCTTGTTCTGCACCACTAAGAATAAAAGTCTGGTCGGAGGTAGAGCCAAATTGACCGTGAGTTGCTAGGTGAATTACAGGAAAATCAGATTCTTGTAACTTTTGCTGAAGGCTTGCTTGGGTAAAATCTTCGTCGAGCAAAATTTCCGAGCGATCGAAAATCTGTTTGATTGTTTTTAGCTCGTCTTCAACTTTCGGAATAGCTGGGAAACGATAGGCAGGAAAATCTCTAGTAACACCCGCAGCTAAGACTTTAATTGGCTGTCTTTGCAGCGGTTTGGGTGCGGTTAACTGTAAACCAGAACTCAAGGCAACGTTGTAATCTTTCTCGATCAGATATTTTTGCTCTTTCTGGTCGTACAGCAACGACATGGGAATGTTACGCAGCGAACCATCTAGTACAAATACTAAAGTTTTTACGCCATTAGCTTGAAGATCGGCTTCTACTGGCTCGATTAACCAGCTATAGATTTCAGAGGCTAAGGGTAAGATATCTCTTTGAAGCGATTCTTCTTGAGATACTTTAATCTGTTCGATTTGGGTTTGCGCTTCTGCCGTACCCCGCGCACTACGAATTGCTTCGGCAAATAGAGGGTTAGTTAGGGAGCGACGGCGCAGTCGATCGATAGTATTATCGACTTGTTCTTGGGTTAGATTTGGGGTTGTATAGTGACGGAATGGTTGACCGGGAAGAGTAAGAATAACTTCTAAACGGTCTTCTAATAGAATGGGATAGATGACCGCAGCCTGTACATCAACATCATCGATCGCTACGGGTTGTTCGGCTACGGTCGAACAGGGATCGCGGAAGAAGTTATCTAAGGCTACCACCTGTAAAGACTCTAAAACATCACGAGCTTGAACTAGCTGAGGTGTAGAAGGTTCTTCTTCGAGCAATAAACTAATGTATTCCCGAAAAATTGGTTCTACGGGGGTAGTAGCTAGATCGCTTCTTAAAGCTTTAATAGTGTTAAAAGAAGTTTCATAAGCAGTCAAAGCTGGTTCTCTTTGACCTTCTGCTGCCATTATTCTACCTAATTGAGCATTCCAGCGATAGGCAATTTCTGGATATTGAGCCGTGGGAGCAAGCTGTAATGCTGATTCGGTTAGGCGTTGTGCTTCGGGGTATTGTTGCTGTTGTTCGTAAAGAGAACCCATATAGCCCATCGCTTCGGCTTCTGCGATCGGGTTATTTGTTTCTTTCGCCTGTTCGATCGCCGTTGCTAAAATTTGTGCCGTTTGAGGGTCGATTCGGTCGTAACGAATTAAGCTTGTGGCAAAGTTGATTCTGCTATAGATTCCAGCACGAGTCGCAGCAAGATTCTCTATTTTTGGTTCAATTTGAGCAATTCGATCGCTAATTCTAGGCTGTAGCTGCTGTTCTAATTCTCGATCTAAACGATTCGCTCCCTCGGAAATCTGCTGTAAGAAGTCGGGATCGTTTATTTCTAGCAGGTTGAAGTTTTGGTTTAGTTTAGCGATCGCCTGATGCCAAAAATCTTGAATATCTAACAGCAAACTAAGCTGATTGAGTTCTGCTTTTAAGCTATCTAGTCTGTCGGGAGCAACTTCTGCTGCCTGTTGGTAATAGGATATAGCGGGTTGATAGGGAGCTAAAGCCGATCGGGCCGTTCCCCCAGAGTTGGCAATTACGTCTAGGACGACGGTTTGACTGGAAAACTGATTTTGACTTTCGGTAGCGATCGCTCTTTGTGCGTTGCCCAAACTCAGCAATACTGCTTCTTGTTTAAGATTATTGAGGTTTTTACTACTTTCAAGACCTACCTCTAAAGCTTTAGTAGCCACTCTGGGGTATCCACTCTTTTGGAGATAATCGCCAAAGCGTAACAGTCCGATTACCTTATCTCGATCGCTAAGGGATCGAGCGATCGCTTCTGCTGCTGGCAACAATCCAGCCTCAGATCCTTTAGTTTTAGGGGCAATTCCTTCTAACTGAATTTCTATTGCCTGAGCCTGTTCGGCGATTTGAGTACAGCTAGTTTTATTGGTTAATTCAAATGCGTTTAATAAACTTTCACAGGAGCGATCGTAAAGTCCTAATGCCTGTTGAGCGGTGGCAGTATTTAAGTAACTTTCTCTCATGCCTTCGGTATTTTCTGCTGCTTCATAAGCAACGGCTGCGGTCTGCCAAGTTTCAATTGCTTGACCTAGCTGACCTGCTTCGTAATATTCTTTACCTAATTGGGTTGATTTTACGGGCTGTACTGCCTTATTCTCCTGGGATCTTACGGGTAAGGTAACGGCAACACTCATGCCAATACCAACTAGCAGTACAAAGCCTACCGCCGTTTTACGTCCTCGAAGAATGGTTTTAAGCCAGTTTTTATTGCCAAACATAGATATTATTCTCATTATTAATGTAGTAATTATTTAAATTTAAAAAGGAAAATATTCTAAAGAAAAATAGACCCCATTCTCTTGCAGGGTGTTGTTAGTATCACTTACATCTATTAAAGGGATGCCATAATCTATACGGGCATTCAACGTATTACTTAGATCTAATCTTACTCCTACTCCCAGCGATACTAAAGTATCTTCTTCAAGTCGCTCGTTGGAATTACTCCAGGTAGTACCAAAATCTACAAAAGGAATGGCAGAAATGCTGTTTTGTCCATTACTCCAGCCATAAAAGGGAATTCTGACCTCGGCAGAGGTGAATATACCATTGTCTCCTAGTAGAGCATCTTGACGATAGCCCCGAACGCTATTAATTCCACCTAAGCTAAATCTTTCTAAAGGGACGAGATCGTCGCTAGAAAGCTGGATATCAGAACGCAGGAGTAAGTTAATATTAGAACTAGCCTGTAGCTGTCGCAGCCATTGTACCTGTCCTCGCCAGGAAACAAACTTACCGTCGGGCGCGCCTACGTTGACCGTAGCGTCAAAAATATCTAGTCCTGCACTAAGTTGCGATCGCACTGCGAAAACATCTTTGCGGGTTCTTCTCGTCCAGTCTTGAAAAAAGCGTAGTGCAGAGATCTTGGTTTTTCCATCCGCATCAGCACCAGGGGAAAGAGCGGGGAAAGGGATATTTTCTATGGTAACTTCATTGCTCAGACGAGAAAACTCTATACCGAGAGCAAACTCTTGAGTAGATTCGGAACTTGCAGTCCGTAATAAAGGTTGTCTTAAAATAAGTTCAAACTCATCGGTTTGAGATTCGATATTTTCAGCTTCTAAAGTTCCTTCAATAATATCGCTATCGACATAGCGGTAGCGTAAGCCTACAGTACCGTCTAAGGAGTTTACTGGAACAGTATAGCTAGTATCATAATCATTACTACCATCGGTATCTCTAAAGACAAAGCTAAAGCGATCGGCATAACCCAAAACATTATTATGATTTAGTTCTATACCTCTTTGAAAGCTGCCCACAGAAGGAGTCCGACTATTATTAACAAACAATACGGGATCGAAGGCATTTTCCTGGTTGACATCTACATCTAGATTCCAGCTTTCGCGGGTCAATCCTACAGATAGTTCTGCATTTAAACTGTCGATTAAAGGATCTAGCTGTAAAAGCTGTAGGGCTTCTTGTAACTCGTCAATATTCAAAGGTGATTTAGCTCCCCTTGCTAAACGGGAACGAATGTAGCTCTCTTCCAAACGACCGTCTACATTGACGTTTATCGTCTCAACCTTGCCTTCAATCGCCTGTAAGGTTACTACTTCTCCATTGATATTTTGCGAAGGAATTACTACCCCAGAGTTGATATAGCCCTTATCGGTATAAAGCTCGGTCAGTCTTGTTTCTAATTCTAATAAATCGGCGAAAGTTAGGGGGCGATCGCGATAATCTTGAAATATTGCTTCTAAATCGGCATCTTTTAGTACAGTATTTCCTTTTAGCTCGAATTCTCTTACTTCAAACTCTACCTCTGATTCGGGTACTTCCCCAGGTCGTACCCGATTGGGTGGCGTATTTAAAAAATCTTCAACGGGTGGTAATGGAGTAATGGTCGGCTGTTTCTCTGGTAAGGGAGTTGTTGGAGGTAAGGGGGTAGAAGGTAGATCTGTTCCAGGAGGTAGCGGAGGAGTTTGAGCTACATATAAAGGTAAGTTAGTATCTGCATTCGCTGGTATTTTGGCAATCATCAACGTCACCACCGAAATTAACACTGGCTTAAGTTTATTCAGCCATCGAGAAAATTTGCGTTTATTCATAAGTATTTTATATAAAGCGATCGAACTACATGACAAACTGGTTTAGATATCGAGCCTCAAAAACGGTGGGATTTTTGATGACTACAATACCCGAACGCATTAAAAGGCGATGGTATCTAAAAGCGATCTGTATTTGAATAAAAAAATAATTATCGAATCTTACTTTATTCAGATGAAAAACAATTTTATTAGATTACTACGTAAACACTTCAGCTAAAAAGTTTTAGGCTTTTTGCTACATTTTTCTCAACAAAGTTATGTTCTTTAACCTTCAAGATAACGATCGATATCGAACATTAGTTTAGGCTTTGTAACGATCGCCTAAACGGTAGTCCGATTTAAATTACAATTTCTTGAAGATGCAGTTTAAACTGCGAAGACGAGTAACGGATAACAGGGAGTTTATCCTCGATCGCCTTTATCCATTTAATAATTACTGATTACTGTTGAGGTGTTGAGGTGTTGAAAGCGATCGTTACCAACTTCGATACTTGCTCTTGTTGTACTCTACTATAGCGAATTCCACCAGGCATAATAATTAAATTAACCGCTTGCTTACACTGCTTCAAACAACCAGTAGTTTTTATCTCTACTCTATGTGCCATATTTTTAGCTTGCAGTTGAGTCTGTAACAGTTGGCAAATTTGACCGCCATTTTTTCGACAGCTAGAACCTTGACACACTAATACTTTGGTAGTCTTTGTGGCGATTGCTTTATTTGGGGTAGTTTCCTTAGCTTGTGCTGGAAGTAATTCTATTTTGTAGGCTTTATACTTAACTCTATCTTTGTGTATTTCGTACTTCCGCATCCCCGTTACTTTGAGCCAGCAGTGGGGGAAAAGATGTTTACCGATGTGTCCTTTAGCCACTTCAATTGTGTAGTCGGCTTCAGGTGTAGATAAATAAAGATATTTTATACAACCTTTTGAATTGGTAATGCAATCTTCTAACTTACCAACAATAGTAAATTCAGAAACTAACGGTGCTGCAATCATAGCGTAAATCCTAACTGTATTTAACTTATGTTAATTGCTAATTATTATTAATTGTCGCGATCGCTGTTAGCACGATCGCGACACATCTTTTTCTGACCGCGGAAGGCGGCGGGGCATATAAAGGTCGCAGCAAAGCTACGACCACAGCCCCTTGTCAACGCAGGCATCGTCAATCGCGTGGAGCGATTCGCCTTCGCGAAGCGAAGTCGGCAGCGATGCCTGGAGGCATCCGCCAATGCCGAAGGCATTGTCGAATCGGCAAAGCCGATTGGCTGCACGGCGGTGTAACATTGACTCATTCTAGTTTATCAATATTCGATCTTGTACCTTCGAGGGAGGTTAGTAAAATTTTTGCTAACAAAACTTAATCTGTAATTTCTAATTAAGAGAAATTATGGTTAATACTCGATAAATCCGCACTACTATGAGATACAAACGATTTGGACAATTTAATATACGCGGGAAAAATCGCAATAGTAACGAGGGACTATTGAATACAATTAAAAAAAATTGTCAATAATTCCGTTTTAGTTGTAAGCTTAATTTGAAGCTTATTGATAAATAAAAGCAATAAGTTAATAGGCTGATTGCAAGGTCGATCGTTTCACTATGACCAATCATTGAACAGTCAACAGTGAACGGTCAACAGTACCCCGCGCTGAAAGCACGGGGCTTGGCACTGCGAAGCACTCTTGATGCCCAGCATAAACGCAGCATAAACGTTGACTTCGTAAACATTGTTGGAGCTTCGATGATAAATGTAGTGACCGCGGAATGCGGTCAGCCACAAGCCCCGCCGAATCTGTGCGGGGAATGGCTGACCTAAGAAGCGATCGTGTAGTTAAAATTTTGGAAAACTGCTAAAAATTTATTTTTTTTCTCAATTTATTGATATTAACTATCATTAAATAACATTTCCCAAATTTTCCTCACGCTTCATGTCACTAAAAATTAGGTCGTAGAGCTTATCTAGTTTGCTCTAGATCCCACAAAAAATTGATTCAACTGTCCTTGTATTAAATATAAGCAGATCGATTGACTCAACTTTAACTAGCAATATGCACACACCAAATTGACGAAAAGATAATCATGGCTAAAATTGGACTTTTTTACGGCTCGACTACAGGAAAAACCGAAGCAGCAGCCGAAGCAATACAGGAAGCTTTAGGAGGTGAAGATGTAGTTGCTTTACACGAAATTGCCGATGTAGAGGACAGCGACTTCCAGAATTACGATCGCATCATAATCGCCTGTCCTACCTGGGATATCGGCGGTTTGCAGTCTGACTGGGAAGGTTTTTACGAAGATGACTTAGACAGCATTGACTTTAACGGTAAGAAAGTAGCATATTTTGGTACTGGCGACCAAGTAGGCTATGCTGATAACTTCCAAGATGCGATGGGAATTTTAGAAGAAAAGATTTCTGGTTTGGGCGGTGAAACAGTAGGTCATTGGTCTACTGACGGCTACGAACACGAAGCATCCAAAGCAGACAAGAACGGTAATTTTGTCGGCTTGGCTTTGGATGAAGATAATCAATCAGAATTGACCGATAAGCGAATTCAAGAATGGACGACACAGCTAAAGTCTGAATTTGCTCTTTGATAAAAGTTTGGATCTCCTCTCCAATAACGGGAAAAGGTTTTAAACTTCCAAAAGAGGTTTGAATGAATATAATGAGCCAACATTTATTTCACCTTTTCCCTTTTCTAATAATTCTAATAACTGCTACTAAGATCGAGTACCGATGCTGCATCTATTGTGTGTCAGTATTTGGATTTTAATTTTTACTTACATCACTTTAAATTCAGAATTTCGCAATATTAACCATGAAGATATCTTCTCTCGCAGCACCAGTTTGGATTAATGCTAATCCTAGTTTCAAGCATTTTGAAGGTCGGATTGTTCGTTATTTGTCTCGACAAGTCCCGATCGCATATTGGCAGTATACTCAAGAGATAGACGAAGCTAGTTCGATGGATACTGCTTTGGTGCTGCTTCATGACTATCTTAAAGGGCGATCGCAACCAGTTAACCTGATCGGTCATGGTACTGGAGGCTTGTTAGGATTGCTCTATGCTCGTAAATATCCTCACCGAGTGAAATCTTTAACTTTATTAGGGGTAGGTTCTCCTCCTGCAATTGATTGGCAAACTCACTACTATCAAATGCGAAAACTATTACCCTGTAGTCAAGAAATGCTTTTGGCAAGAATGGTACGGATGATGTTTGGTCATCAAAGTAGAGAGAATGTCATCGAGTTAATTAAAATTTTGAAGAAAGATTTAGTTACCGCACCAACAAATCATTCTCTATATCAGTTAGATCGAGTTGCTTCTGGAGGTGTGCCGATGCCGATGATGATCTGCGGAAGCGAAAATGATGGAATTGTCGATCGCCCGGCATTAGATAGGTGGAAAGATTGTTTAAAAGAGGACGATCTATTCTGGACAAATGTATCGGGACACCATTTCTTTCACTATTTCTTTCCCGAACGCACGGGTAGACAGATAATCAAGTTTTGGCAGCGAGTCGAAGCAAAATCATCGTTCGTATCTTCTAAATCGAAAATCTTAGAAGAGATTTATTCTACCTCTGGTTAATTAGAACTATTGGCATTATTACCGACAAATGCTATTAAACTATCGTGAACTAAGAAGTGGTGCAGATGACAAGTTTGTTCAGTTTTTAGCAAAATCTGCTGGTATAGATAAAGAGGCGATCGCGACCTATTTTCTGCTTGAGACGCTTATCTTAAGTAAATATTAACTGTAATATAACTGAAATTGCTCGATAAACTTTTTAAAGCATCGTGTTGGTTTTTAATAAGCAAAGGAAGAAATAGTCATTAAAAATAAAGTTACTGCAAATTATTGCTATTAATTAGCATTAACCTGTATATTGGACTGAAGAAATATAAGCCTGGAAACTCGTGTATAAGCAGTTAGGGTTTGCTCTCGACGGATGCACTCTAGGTTTAGCAAAAAAAAATAAAAATAATTCTTTTTTAGAAATATGAAATCGTGTCCACCTTCTCAACCGCTAGTTCATCCTGTTGACATCAAAAATACAGAAAGATGGAGCATATATCATCGTTTACAAGAGTTGGAAATTCCCTGTCGATGTTCGACAAATAAACCTTTGGAAGTAGAACTAGATTGTCCCATTGCGATCGCGCAACTTTCTTGTGTAGTTAGACGAATGACTGCATCTCGTAGTGAGCTAATCGATTGGCTCGATGATTGCTGGAAAATAAAGAGCAAATATCGAACAGTCAACACCTCAACAGTGAAGCCAACCAATGCTAAATGCTAAATGCTAAATGATATGGGTTCTTATGACACGCTTTATGAAAATATCGACAATAGCTAAACATTACTTAATAGTTTCTATCGTTTGTCAGATTTAATTTAGAGTGCGATCGCTTTATAGTAATT
The DNA here is from genome assembly GCA_965214815.1 of Waterburya sp. Classification (GTDB taxonomy): domain Bacteria; phylum Cyanobacteriota; class Cyanobacteriia; order Cyanobacteriales; family Xenococcaceae; genus Waterburya. Next base: position 1,694,672 of record CBDCCL010000002.1, on the reverse strand, counting down.
AATTACTATTGTTTCTATGACTGTCCAAAGCTATGTCCGAGCAAAAGCTGACCCAAGAAGAGATTAGATTAAAAGAAGATAGAGAACGAACGGCATATTGGCGCAGGTGGGGGTGTTATTTAAGCAATCGCCAGTGGGGTACGGTAAGAGAAGACTATAGCGCAGATGGTTCGGCATGGGAACACTTTAGTTTTGAACAGTCGCATTATCGGGCATACCGTTGGGGAGAAGACGGAATTGCGGGAATGTCGGATAATCACCAGCGAATTTGCTTTTCTCTAGCTTTGTGGAACGAGCGCGACCCTTTTTTAAAAGAAAGACTGTTTGGTCTGACTAATAGTGAGGGTAATCATGGGGAGGATGTTAAAGAGTATTATTTTCATCTCGACAATACTCCAACTCATTCTTATATGAAGTATCTCTACAAGTATCCGCAAAAGACTTTTCCCTATTGGCAGCTAGAACAGGAAAACAAGAAGCGGGGTTTAAAAGATCGTGAGTTTGAATTAATTGAAACGGGGATTTTTGAAGACGATAAGTATTTTGATGTTACGGTCGAATACGCAAAAGGCAGCGATGAAGATATTTTAATTTACATTCAGGTAGCAAACCGCAGTAGCGAAACTGCAACCATTCATTTACTACCTACTCTTTGGTTTCGCAATATTTGGTCTTGGGGTTATGAGGTAGAAAAGCCCAGCCTAAAAATATACGATCGCCATGAAGACTATAGCGTCATCGAAGCGCAGCATCCAGATCTAGAAAACAGATGGTTGTATTGCGCCAACGTCAGAGATGGTCAATCATCACCCTTACTATTTACAGAAAATAATACTAATTTTCAGCGGTTGTGCGATCGCCAAAACGATTCCCCTTACGTTAAAGATGCCTTTCATAAATATGTAGTCGAAGACAAAAAAGATGCAGTCAATCCAGATAACATCGGTACTAAATTTGCTGCACATTACACTATAGAAATAGGCGGTGGAGAAACCACAGGCATACAGCTAAGACTTTGCGATCGCTCGGATTTAGAAAATCCTTTTGGGCAAGAGTTCAACGATATTTTTCAGATCCGCCAACAGGAAGCAGATGAATTTTATCAGCGCGTATCTCCTTATAAAAAGAATTTAGAACTACAAAACATCGAACGTCAGGCTTTTGCAGGGCTACTGTGGAACAAACAGTACTATCACTATGTAGTCGATACTTGGCTAGAAGGAGATCCTGCTTTCCCCGATCCACCCGAAGAACGTAAAGACGGCAAAAACAGCAACTGGATACACTTACACACCGATGATGTAATTTCCATGCCCGATAAATGGGAATATCCTTACTTTGCTGCCTGGGATTTAGCTTTTCACATGATTCCTTTAGCTGCGATCGATCCAGATTTTGCCAAAAAGCAGCTAGAACGCTTGACTCGCGAGTGGTATATGCACCCTAACGGACAAATGCCGGCATATGAATGGGACTTCGATGGGGTGAATCCTCCCGTTCACGCTTGGGCAGCTTGGCGCGTCTATACTATCGAACAAGAAATGTACGGGCGTTCGGATAAAAAGTTTTTAGAACGAGTCTTTCAAAAGCTGCTGCTGAACTTCACCTGGTGGGTAAACCAGCACGATGATGATAACAATAATGTCTTCCAGGGTGGTTTCCTTGGTTTAGATAATATTGGCGTATTCAATCGGGGCGACTTACCTACAGGGGGAATACTGTCCCAGTCTGACGGTACTAGCTGGATGGCAATGTATTGTTTAGATTTGTTGACTATTGCTTTGGAACTGGCACAAGATAATGATATCTACGAAGATGTTGCCAGTAAGTTTTTCGAGCATTTTCTGTACATCGTCGATGCGATGAATCATATAGGTACAGAAGGTACAGATCTTTGGAACGAAGAAGATGGTTTTTACTATGATGTACTACAAATGCCTGGGGGAAAACATATCGACCTCAAAGTGCGATCGCTAGTGGGCATAATTCCTCTATTTGCTGTAACTACTATCCATCAGGAAACTTTAGATAAATTAAAAGGATTCAAGCAGCGTATAGATTGGTTTGTTAACGAACGCCCTCAACTTAGCCGTAACCTTGCCTGTATGGAAGGCTGCGATAATGACTCTCATCGTTTACTGGCTGTAGTCAATGAAGAAAGATTACGTCTAATACTAAAAAGAATGCTAGATGAAACTGAATTTCTCAGCGACTATGGAATTCGTTCTGTATCAAAATACCATTTAGAAAATCCTTATGTCTTTGAAACTGGCGATTGTGAATATGACGTGACATACGAACCTGCTGAATCTCCTACGGCAATGTTTGGCGGTAATTCTAACTGGAGAGGTCCAATTTGGTTTCCGATTAACTATCTAATCATTGAAACCCTGCAAAAATTTGATTATTACTATGACGGTAATTTTGAAGTTGAGTGTCCCACTGGTTCGGGTAACATGATGACCCTTTGGGAAGTGTCAGCCGAAATAGAAAGACGGTTGATTAGTCTGTTTGTGCCAAACAAAAATGGATTTAGACCGATATACGGTGATTTCTCTAAACTGCATTTCGATTCTCATTGGGGAGATTTATTATTGTTTCACGAATACTTTCACGGAGACAACGGCGCAGGCTTGGGTGCATCTCATCAAACTGGCTGGACTGGTTTGGTGGCAAAATTGATTATGCAGAGAAGTAAGTACAGTTAACAGTTAACAGTCAACAGTCAACAGTTAACAGTTAACAGTCAACAGTCAACAGTCAACAGTTAACAGTCAACAGTCACTAAATATTATGACTTATGCCATGTAATTTATAGAAAGCTCATCTTGACTAATGCGATCGCACTTATCGACGCACGAACGATTTAATCTAAGGAAGATTCGATTTCTAATAAAGGATTTGGTTTAGTTTGGGCTGATATATTGTGAGGAACTAAAGTTAGATATGGTTGCAGCAAGCTATCTTCAACCCAAGCAGAATAATATTTAACTTTGGTAGTATTTTCTGTCAGTTCCAGCAATTCTAAATCACCCCGAAGGGCGTTATGGTCGAATATATAGTCTCGATTTGGTTCTGAACCTATTCCTGTTGGTCCACCGCCAAACATATTCAACTCAACTTCATCTAAACCACGAATGAAGCGATTCAGCGCGGTCTTGGGGAGGGGCTGTCGCCTGGGGAAACCCCAGGCGTTTATATGCCCCGTGGTCTCCCCCATGAGCGACACAGCACCCGAAGGGTGCAAAGTCCCTTCGGGACGTTGGCGCAACGCGCCGTTCAAGAAGCGATCGCCATTCCAATGCCAGTTGCTTCCGATCCAGTATACGGGTGGCTGCCAAACGGGAGGTCGATCATTTCTTTGATATAATTCTGACCAAGTAGTCGCCCCGCGATCGCTTTTAAAGGTCATCGGCGGTTCGTGTCTTATTTCATAACGTCCCTTGGTAGGTTCGCGTTGGGTTGGCGACCACCATAATACTTCTACTGTGTTATCCCCTGGAGAAACTGCACCATCGGGAGTCTTATCTAATGAACTGCCGTAAATGGCAATTCTTCATTGACTAACGCAGTTATAGCAAATCGCCAGCAAGTCCAGCTATCCGATCTAGCGATCGCCTGCCAGCTTACCTGACAAATACCGTTACCCGTACCGACCCATAAAATCTCATCTTCTAGATGTAGTTTAGTAGGAATTGCTCCTACAATCGGACTATTATCAACTCGATAGCTATCAATTGTTCCCCGTGTATAGTCTTCACCGTCTGGATGATATGCCACTAAGCCCATACTCGGTATACGAGGATTTCCCTCCCCTGTCAGTTGGGTTGCGATCCAAAAAGTAGGATTATCGGGCTGTCCTGATATAACCAGATCGTTAATTATCTGTGAGGCTATTTCTGCTGGTTGAATCACCTCAATTTCATTAGTTGCAGGATCGTAGCTAACAATAGTAGCAATTCCACCAAATCCCTCCCCGTGATAGGTATAAACCGACCAGAACAGGCAATCGCCATAAACTATCGGTCCCAAAATTTCAGGTTCGCCCAACTGTATACCCACATCGGCTTGTTTGGTTTGTTCGAGAGTGTAGAGAATCTGTTGCTGTGGCTGACTAGATTCGGGAGTTGTTAATTCAAAAATTACCTGAGATGCTTCTCTTGGATCGTCTGTATCCAGCTTTACTCTATATTGATAAGTGAGATCCTGTAGCTGAACATCTCGATATCGATCGGGTCTGGGGTTGTCAGAATTATCAGACTCGTTTGGTTTACTTTCTATAATCCAGTTGTTGTTAGCCCGACATAATGTAAATTTGTAATTAGCACTAAAAGCTGCGATCGTATCTTTATTGACAACAAAATCTTTTATTTGATAATTAAAGGCACTATAAAAGCCATCTCCTAAACGATCGAGAGCGATCTTCGGTGGTTCATTTGGTACATCGGGACAATTAGAAGCTTCTGCTGTACTTTCCAATTTATCGGCGCGATCGGTACTACAGCTATTTAATATTCCCAAAACTAACAAAACTAAAATCCATTTCATCTTGTTCTATTCACGAACTAATTTTGTCAAGATAATCTTAAAATAGATCGCACTAAACGCACTATATATTTTTTTAATTTAAATAATATTGATAGATATAGCAATCGGGGATAACTTCGTGAAAAATTCTCTTCTTTCTGACCTCTGTGTCCTCTGTGCCTCCGTGGTTTATTAAAAAAATATTTTCATGAATGACCTGGGATTGCTATACCTTGTTAGAGATATTATTTAATCTAGTCTATGTTTTGCTGTTCTTATCCGAATTAATTCTGACAACTTTAATTTTACAGTAGTTTAAATATAGTTATTGCGTTAAATAGAGATAAAAGTATTTAGTTATAAACAATTAATAAGCTTTCAATAACGACGCAATAAAAATCAGAAGCTTAGGTTATATTAAAGACTAAATTTTATTTATATTCGATCGACAATTAATATTTTTACACAGAGAATACAAAACCTATGATATCTTGCAGAGATCGAGAATTTTTCAAATAATATATCGGCTAAACAAAATGTATTTAATTATTATTGGAGCAGGAGACGTTAGTAAACAGCTTGTTTCAGTGGCAAAAGAAAAAGGACACAAGGTTGCCATAATTGAAAAAGAAGCCGATCGCGCCCGAAAGATTATGCAGGAGTTCGATATTAGTATATTCCATGCTGATATTGCTAAGGCAAAGGTTTTAGAAGAAGCTGATGCTAGTCGTGCTGATGCGATTATTGCTACTACTAGAGATGACTCGGTTAACTTAATGGCAATGGTTTTGGGCAAACAGTATGGAGTCAAGAATTTGATTACTCTGCTGCAAGAAAAAGAACACCAAGCCATGTTTGAAAAACTAGGTATTCAGGTTTTAAGCGATCCAGAAAAGCTAATCGCCCAAAAACTTTATAGCTTTGTAGATCGCTCGTAAACACCCCTAACTATGGGAAAATCGGAAAATTCTCAATCGATAAGAACCATTCTACGGGATATTGGTTTATTTATCCACGTTCCTGGAGTTATGGCTTTGGTTTCCATACCAATATGTCTGATAGCTAAAGAAACCTATGCTCTAGTTCCTTTGCTCGTCTGCGCGGGTGTGTCCTTGCTAATCGGACAATTGCTATATCGTCAAACCGATTCTAAAAGCAGTAATCGTATACCCTATGCTATGGCTACTGCTGCTTTAGGATGGTTATTAGTACCTATATTTGGTGCTATTCCCCTATTGATGACGGCAAACGCATCTAACCTTGCACCCGATTTATCCACTACAATTATACGTTATCAAAATCCTTGGAACTGTCTTTTTGAAGCGTTTTCGGCATTTACTAGTACAGGCTTATCAATGGCTTTTGACTATAGCGAACTGCCTAATACTATACAGTGGTGGCGATCGCTAATGGAATGGGTAGGCGGTGTAGGCGTGATTGTTTTAGTAATCTCTTTACTCGAACCCACTAGCGAACCCTATCAACTTTACAATGCCGAAGGTAGAAGCAAAAGAATCGGTCTAACCCTCAGTCAAACTGTTAAACGCATCTGGTGGATATACATTGTTTATACAATAGGTGGCATATTTTTATTTCGCATTGTCGGGATGTCTTGGTGGGAAGCTCTCAATCACGGTATGACGGGGATTGCAACGGGAGGCTTTAGCGTTAGTGAAGGTAGTATTGCTAATTACAGTACGGCGGTTAAGTTAGCGGTAATGGTAGTAATGATTCTAGGTGCAATTAGCTTTTCTGCTCACTATCAGTTTTTGCGTCACGGTAAAATATCTGCTTTGTGGTCGGATAATCAGCATCAAGCATTGTGGATCTTACTATTTACTGGAACTATATTACTTTGGGGCTTACATTTTTTAGAAGCGGGAGACATTGCTTTTGTAGATGTTGTATTTCAGTGGACTTCTGCTCTAACCACCTGTGGGTTTAGTACTGTTTCGATTTCCGACTGGAACGGAGGAGCTAAATTACTGATGTCTTTAGCAATGGCGGTAGGTGGTGCAGCAGGATCGACTGCTGGAGGAATCAAATTAAATCGTTTGGTAATTATTTTTAAGGCTATTGTTTGGCGTTTTCGACGTATCTCTTTATTACCTCATGAAATGATGCGCTACAAACTCAATGGAGAACTTCTTACAGAGCCTGAAGCTGGTCGTCGTGTAGATGCAGCAGCAGTATTAGCTATTCTATGGTTGAGCGTTTCTATTATCGGCGTTTTTATTTTGCAATATCTCAAGCTACCCACTTATGACTTGATTGACGTTATCTTTGAAGTCGCTTCAGCAACTAGTGGCGTTGGTTTGTCTACGGGCATCACTCATCCCGATTTACCGTGGTTGGGCAAGCTTACTCTTATGGTTTTGATGTGGATCGGACGTTTGGAAATAATATCTGCACTATTGCTATTGTCTTTACCGATTAAAACTCTGATTAAGAGTAAATAGATTGAAAAATAAAAACAAATAATTAAATCTCTACAATAGGTTCGACATAAAAGGCAATACCATCGTTACTTTCTAGCTGATAGTCGGGTAAATTATCTCGTACCGCATCTGTTTCAACCTCTGAGGGGGTATAGAAGTGAGCATCAGTTACGGGGTTGTAAAAACGATATAGAGGTGTTGCGCCTGGGCGATCGCTTTCGTAACCGTAGTATGCTACTCCTTCATAAGTATAGTTAGATAAATTATTATCGATACTATCGCGCTCTACTTCTGAGATAGTATATAGATGCGCTCCTGTATGGGTGTTAAAGAAGCGGTACACTGGTTTTGCTTGCGTTATCGGATCGGCAGTTTCAGCAGCAGCAATATAGGATGCTCCTTCATAGGTGTAGTCAGATAAATTGTTAATAATTGAGTCTCGTTCTAGTTGCGAGGCGGTGTAGAAATGTACGCCAAGATCGGGACGGAAAAAGCGATATACCGTCGATCCAGAAACCAAATCGTTCTCGCTACTGATGCTAAGATTATAATTTCCTTGGCTACCTGGTGCAGTTCCTTGTTCGGTTATCGGGACGTATTCTGCTTCGCTATTGCCGTTAACACCGATATAATATTCTGTCTCGGCGATCGCCTCTAGGTGAATCGAACCATTATCAATTAGTTCACCTGTATCGTTATTAGCTATTTCATTACCAGATTCATCGAACACTCTTAAATAAGTATCGGCACTATCTTCATTATCAATGGTTCTAATGCTTACAGTAGTGCTAACATCGGGTACAAAACGATAGAAATCGACATCTACATCCCCAACGATAAAGCCACTATCATTGCCAATATTCCCGAATAAAGTTTCTCCTGAAGTAATTGTTTGTACTGCTGGACTAGTAATAGTGTTATCGACTAACCCCCCTGCTTCTAAAGGTCTTAAACTACCGTCAATCGTATACGTGCCTGTATCCCCTCCCGTTCCAATACCAAGGGCAAAAGGATCGAATTGATTACCAAAGCCAGTTACCGCCACGTAATAATCTGTATCCGCAGCGATCGCAAACTGCAACTGCGAGTCATTGCTATTAGCTCGATCGTTCATACCCAAGGGTTTACCTTCTCCGTCAAAGAGCCAGATAACGCTGTTAACAGGATCTTCAGCCTGAGAATTAACCTCAATCTCTAAAACACCCGCTTCTTCTGAATTAAAGCGATAAAAATCAATGTCTCGATCGCCCAGAACGCGATCGCCATCCCGTCCGATTTCGGCGCGTAGCGAAGCAGGTGATGCCGAAGCATCGCTAGACGTAGTAAGAAGACCATCTAGGCTAACTCGTCGATCTCGATTATCGCTTATGGGTAGGGTAGTTATTTCATCAGCCTGAGTAATGCTACCGTCAAAATCGTCGTAACGACGCTTTACTTCAGAGATGGCATTGTAAATATTGAGTCTGAGATAAATACCGTTAGTATTACTGACGTTATCATCTTCGTTATCTCCATCAATAATCGGATCTCCCGTTGCGCGTAAAATTTCCTGAACTTCTGCTGGAGTTAGTAAGCGTCCACCAAACTGTAATGATGCCTCTTGTAATAAAGCTACCGCGCCCGCTACATGAGGAGATGCCTGACTCGTACCAGAATTTTTGCCGATTCCCCCTCCTAGTACAGTGCTGCTAATAAATGCCCCAGGAGCGAATATCATGTTGGGAGCGTCTAGGCGTTGACTAAAGCTAGCGATCCGATCTGTTCCTGTAGTACGATCGATACTGCCATTCTGCCAAACAGCATCTTTTCTTATTCCGTCATGCCAAACCGCACCAACTGCTAAAGTACTAAAAATAGCTGGAAAGCCAATACCTGCCCGATTGTCACTATCAGAATTAGCAAAATATTCATTTCCTGTAGATGAAACAATAGTAACTCCTGCTGCTTCTAAGCTTTGGATATTATCAGAAACAATGTTTCCTTGCAGTTCTAGTTCTGATGTGAAAAACCCACTACCGAAAGACAGGTTAACCGCAATAATGTTGTATCGATCGCGATTTTCTTCTACCCATTCTAAGGCATCTTCTACTTCACTCATCAAACCTGCATTCTCGCCGTCTAATACTCGTAGGGCGATCGAATCTACACCAGGAGCAACACCAATAGTTTCATCCGTCGCACCAATAATTCCCGCTACATGAGTTCCATGTCCGACAAGATCTAACGGTTCGTTATCATCATCGACAAAATCGTATCCAGCAACATAATTCGGGGCGATTAAAGGATGACTTGTATCTATACCCGTATCAATTACCGCGACGCTAAAGCCACTACCGTCTATACCTGCAAACTGTGGATCGTTACGAAGTTGGGTCAGCCCGATTAGATCGAATGCAGGATTATCTTTTAGGTGGGGATGTTCTATTTGACCTAACTCGTTGTCGATCGTAATAGTGGCGCGGTCGTTCTCATTGGCAATTGCAGAATTTAACGAATTCATGGATACAGAATTTTCGAGCTAAATATCCACTTCATACATAACACAAGATCGACTCTAGTGGCAGATTTTATTCGTAGGTATTGCCTTAAAACTCAATTTGACACTTAGAATCCAACTTCTCAATGATTTAGTTCTAGAGTTTTTCCCAAAGTCGAAGTCTAACTAAAAACTGTTGCCAATAGTTGCCTAAATCTTCAGAATCGAGATGAAAAACCTGTGCTGGCTGATTTTCAAGAGCGATCGCAATTATGCCTCGGTCTATCTGCACGTTATACAAATGATTTATTGCAGCCGTATAGGCAGTCAACTGTAAACAATAATCAGTAATCCATTCCAACTTTTTGGGTTTGCTAGCAGTCTTCCAGTCAAAGACACATAGTTCACCTTCCCACTCTCCCAAACAGTCAAAACGTCCCGCATACTGCTGTTCGGAATGATACACCGCCGACTCTAATAAATGAACCTCACAAACGGATTCTAAAACTGGTTTAATTGAATGCCAGTAAAGATTATCTTCTACATCTTCTGGTAATTCTCGACCATCTAAAAAATAGTTAATCGCCGTATGTATCGAAGTGCCACGACGACAGGCTTGAGTACTGATTTTTTGTGCCTGCTGGTAGCCAACTCTCTTACGCCATCTTTGCAAAGCCAGACGATCTTCTTCTGGCTTGGTAGCGGACAAAATGGTGCTGACAGAAGGATAAGCTTTGCCATCAAAACTCAATCTTCGTTTGCGGTTTACGGTTACGTATTTAGCAGGGATATAGGTAAACATTACACAATAGTTGAGGGATTCAGGAGTAGGGTAGGGGCGATTCGTCCTAAAGGATTCGGCAGTTGCTCTTTGCTGGAAACCAACAAGACCGCACTGCCTCACGAATCGCCCGTACTTGCGAAAAATAGCTGTAAAATTAGTAATTATTAAGTTATGTATATAATTTTAAATTAATGATTGCATCAACGACCAAATATACCCTCAAGGGAATTCCCTTTTTTATGATGTTTGCCATTATGTCTTTAAAATCCATATATCAGGCAAACAATTCTCGTGGTTTGATAGCGATGAAAATTCGCTTACGAGATTTTAGAACACTGACTGTATGGGAAACTGCCGAGGACATGAAAGCATTTCGTGATTCGGGTGTGCATTCAAAAGCAATGATGGAATCTTCTAAATTAGGTTTTAACCGATCGCATTCTTGGCAAACAGATCGCATCCCCACTTGGTCAGAAGCAATAATGCAGTTGAATAAAGCAATGGCTTGAATTAAGCTTATCTCACCCATAGATGAAGTGGGATTACACGAGGGATTGTTAATTGTTAATTGTTAATTGTTAATTGTTAATTGTTAATTGTTAATTGTTAATTGTTAATTGTTAATTGTTAATTGTTAATGGTTAATTGTTAATGGTTAATGGTTAATTGTTAATGGTTAATGGTTAATTGTTAATGGTTAATTACAATTTTCTGCGTACAGACTACTTAACAATTGCTAAAGATGGATTTTCTGCGACTGCAATTCACCATCAACGCTCTCGATGGGACAACTATCCCTTTTACCCCTACAAGGAGTAACGCGATCGCTTTCGGTAATTTAAATGAGCCGAATTAAATTTGCGCTAACTATATGAGCTTGTTACGGTTCGGCGATCGCCAACAGACGTAATTAACTTTACGTCAAATTCTTCTTCAAATGCCTCTTTTTTGTAGCTCAGATTCCATAATTCTAAAGAACAGTCATCACCTATTTCTTTAGGTTGAATTTTAAAATTAACCGAGCCATTTTTACTATCATATTCACAGTTAACTGCTGCGATCGCGCCTTGATTTCTGCGGTCTAAAGCTACCGCTAATCTTAAAATCGCGCTCAACTGTCTTACGATTAGCTGGTGCTGTTTGTGAGGTAACTGTTGGTAAGCCTCGTGTTTTTTCTTGGGCTTGCTTCGGCGATGATAGCGAGCAATATTTGCGATTAATTCTAACTCTAGTTCGGTAAAGCCTAGCAGTTCGGAATTACGGATTAAGTAATAGGAATGTTTGTGATGAGCCGAATGATTGACGTAGACACCACAATTGTGCAAAATTGCAGCCGACCATAATAGCTCTCTTTCTGCTTCGTTCCAGGAATGTAGTTCTCCCTTTAGCTGGTCGAAGATGCTTAAAGCGAACATAGCTACTCTTTCGCTGTAATCTAATTCTGTATGGTATTTTTTGGCAATTTTAAGGACGTTACGCTTTTTAACTTCGTTTTGATAACGTAGGCGACTGTTAATTAAACCACGGCTCAACATCCAATCGACAATCATACCTTCTCGTAATGCTCGTTCGCAAATCGTAATTGAATTCAGCTTGAGCATGGTCATGGCTTCGAGTAAAATTACCGCACCTGGTACGATGATTTCCGCTCGTTTGTCAGCAAGTCCCGATACTTCCAGACGTTGCTTGTAGCTCATCCTTGCTAGCTTTTTAACGATTTTTTCAACGTCTTTGTAGCTTATTTCATAGCCGTTTAGAGGATCTGGTACTGCGCCCAATTCATCTCTTGCATGAATTTCGGCTATGGTTTCAATCGTGCCAGAAGTACCGATAGTGCGGGGAATTTCATTAAGCTGAAGATTTTGCCAGATTTCATCTACAGGACGCTCTAACATCCCTCTAACGTAGGCTCTAAGTACTTTTAGTTCGCTATCGCTGATTGGGTCTGTAGTGACGAATTCTTTTGAGAGACGGACTGCACCAATTTTGGTACTGCTTAAAAAACGTGGTTCGTGAATATCTGCCAGGATCAATTCTGTCGAGCCACCACCAATATCAATGATGATATGTGGCTGTTCGTTAAAGTCCATCCCCGACAAAACACCTAAATAAATTCGTCTGGCTTCTTCCTGACCCGATATAAGATTGACCGTGATGTCTAATTCTGCCTCAATCTGTCGTAGAAAGTCTTCTCCGTTGGGTGCTTCTCTAGTTGCACTAGTAGCTACAGCGATGATTTGGCTGACTCCAAGACTGGTAGCTAATTCTTTACAACGTTTTAAAGCCTTGAGAGAACGCTCGATCGCTGCGGTCGTTAAATTACTTGTTAATGAATCGCGATCGCCCAAACGAACCGTATCTTTTTCTTTGGCAATTACGGTAAAAGAAGGAAGTGAAGGCTCTATTTGCACAATTACCATGTGAATTGAGTTTGTGCCAATATCGATCGCTGCAATAATCTGTTGATTCATGGTAACTGTAGCTGTTGACAATTCGCTGGTGAAGTAGATTTATAGATAAAATGTAATATGGCAACTAATTAGTTTTTCTCTATCGAAACTATTTGTTACCAGATAAATTTATAATCTCATAAATTTTGTAACGAAAAACAGTCTATCTTAAGATTTTATAAATATTTATCAGTTTATTTACAAAATTGTTAGTCAGCAATTATCGAGTATTCAACATGACCCAATTTCAACTACAGAGCGAACCTACCTGGCAGAAAGTAATCCGCCTTCTGCGCTGGGACAAGCCAGCAGGAAGATTAATTTTGATGATCCCTGCACTGTGGGCGGTATTTTTGGCAGCCGAAGCAACTCCACCACCATTATTAGTAGGGGTAATTGTTCTAGGAACACTTGCTACTAGTGCAGCAGGTTGTGTAGTCAACGATTTATGGGATCGAGACATCGATCCTCAAGTAGCCCGAACAAAGTCTCGCCCTCTAGCATCCCGCGCTCTTTCAGTCAGAATTGGCATCATCATTTTTGCGATCGCCCTAATTTGTGCTGCGATCCTCGCTCTTTATCTCAAACCTCTTAGCTTTATACTTTGTGTTCTTGCCGTCCCGTTTATTGTTTTTTATCCTTTAGCCAAAAGAGTTTTTCCTCTACCCCAATTAGTTTTATCTTTAGCTTGGGGTTTTGCCGTCTTGATTAGCTGGACGGCGGTAACGGGAAAAATCGAACCCGCCACCTGGTTACTTTGGGGTGCGACAGTAGCCTGGACGATGGGTTTTGATACTGGATATGCTTTAAGCGATCGCGAAGACGATCTCAAGCTAGGAATTAACTCTAGCGCGATCTTTTTTGGCAAATATACTCCCGAAGCGATCGGTATTTTTTATGCTATTACCGTTAGCTTACTCGCATATTTAGGTATTACTTTGACCTTGGGTTTAACTTTTTGGTTTAGTTTAATATTGGCTGCTGCGGGTTGGGTTTGGCAATTTTTTACCCTACGAAAACCCGATCTTTCGCGTTCTGTTTATGGTCGAGTATTGGGGCAGAATGTCTGGCTGGGCTTTATTTTGTTAGCAGGGATGATTTTGGGTTATCTAATTTAAAAAACACCTCTTAAAAATCTATATACCATCATATCTACATACCAAGATTATGATAAAATTTTGATTATTAACTAGAGCTACCTACTGCGCCTTTTGGCGAACGGCACGGATTGCGCTGTTGCTTGCTCGGCAAGCTGTGGGTTTCTCTACATTTTAAGAAAATTGTTGGAAGGTATATAAATATATGGAAGCTGCAATGATTTTGGCAGATTTGCCAGAAGCTTATGCGATGTTCAAACCTTTGGTAGACGTTCTACCTCTTATCCCCGTATTTTTTCTGGCTTTAGCTTTCGTTTGGCAAGCAGCAGTGGGATTTAAATAAATTAGATTGTATTTTTGATTATCGGGCATCCGCAATAGCTGGATGCTTTTTTGTTGGTCGAAATCGGGTTTTTCGGGGCTATTTTAGTAAAATCTCTATTTAAACTACTTGGTAGACGATAGTATTTAATTAAACTTTATTTACAAGAAAAAAAATGCAAGCACAATCTAGCTCGGATAAGCAAAAGTTGTTATCAGCCTTAGCTCATGGGTCGATCTTTATTAGCGGGTTGGTTTTATCTATAGGCATACCCATCGCAATTCTATTCGTTTCTGAAGACACTATAGTCAAAGAAAACGCCACTGAAGCAATCAATTTCCATCTGAACATCTGGCTATTGGGAGGTATTATTGCAATATTATCTTTCTTTACTCTTGGTTTAGCTGGTTTTATCTTAGGCCCTATTTGGCTTCTAGCTCACTGGGGTCTATCAATTTGGGCGGTTGCTCAGTGTTTACAAACTCCAGATTTGGCTTTTCGCTATCCGTTTATTTTCCGCATAGTCTGATGACACGCTAAACATTAACCATCCGATCGTAAAAGCGATCGTAAGCTGCGGTGTGGCGCGATCGCGATTGGTTTTACTTTAGTTCCTAATCTTTTAGTAAAAGATGCTAACACCTATTTTTGGAAGTCATCGGTACACCACCTTAAAAAGATATGTTGTCTGAATCAAGAATAGCCTTAGTCACGGTCGCAAATAAAGGCATTGGTTTAGCTATCTGCCTTTGTTTGCTTAATCAACGCTGACTTTAAGGTTTTGCTTGCTGATAGAAATACGAAAAAATGTAAAATACGACCGCTATAAATAAACTACATCATTACAAGATATGTCGCTTGGAACAAGAGAAAGTTAGCTATGTTTACAGATTCATTAAACCTTACTCCTGAAATTAGCGATCGCACCGAACAACCATATTAGTAGGGGCGAATCGCGATTCGCCCTTACAGATATATAAAGCAATAATTGACAAATTTATGCAATATCTGACAAGACAGGCAAATATTATCCGTATAAGCATATAAATATCTGCGCTTGCTGCTTCCCAAATTTAATAATTCAACATTAAACATAGAGGTCTACTCGTTATGAAACTAGAAAACAAAGTTGCGATTGTTACTGGTGGTAGTGGTGGTATCGGTCAAGGGTTATGCGATCGCTTGGCACGAGAAGGGGCAAAAATTGTCATCAACTATCGTTCTTCTGAAGATGAGGCGAAAGAAGTCAAAAAGAAAGTCGAACAGATTGGTTCTGAAGCTTTAATCGTACAGGCAGACTTAGGTAAAGTAGACCAGATAAACAATTTGGTAGCCAAGGCGATCGATCATTTTGGCAAGGTAGATATTTTAGTTAACAATGCAGGATTAGAAAAACGCGCTGACTTCTGGGACGTTACGGAAGACGATTACGATTTGGTGTTAGACGTAAACCTCAAAGCCGTCTTTTTTGCCACCCAAGCGGTAGTCAAACACTTTAGGGAAACCAACAATAAAGGCAGAATAATCAATATCAGTTCTGTCCACGAAGAACTGCCCTTTCCTCACTTCACTTCTTACTGTGCTTCCAAAGGCGGAGTAAAAATGATTACCCGTAATTTAGCAGTAGAACTAGGTCCAATGGGCATTACCGTTAATAATGTTGCCCCAGGCGCGATCGCAACTCCAATAAATCAAGATTTACTCGACGACCCCGAACAAAGTCAAAAAGTGATTAAAAATATCCCCCTCGGACGTTTTGGCGAACCAGAAGACGTGGCGGGAATAGTAGCGTTTCTGGCATCGGATGAAGCTAAGTACATTACTGGTGCTACTTTCTATGTCGATGGTGGTTTGCTGTGGAACTACCACGAACAGTAAATTTCAGTTGGAAGGGATAGATTATTAGAAACTTCCACTGCATTCTATAAATAGAACGAAGGATGAAAATTACCATTTCAGCCATATTTGGCTTGTTTCTACTATCACTATCTTGCGATCTTCTTCTTGCACGAGAAACTAAATTAGCACAATATTCGCAAGTAGAACCACGTATTGAGGCTTTTGACTTAGTTAACGCTGCATACCAAGGTAGACTCGAAAAGTGGGGGATTCCAGCCTATGCAAGACTCGACCAAGCCTATCGAGGCAAACAAATAACCGCATCAGATTTGATTGAGGCTGCAATTGAAGCAAATCAGTTATCGCCAGATGCTTTAGAAGACGAAGCTTACATAAAGGCAGTAGATACCAACCTTTATGGATTAGTAACCAGATAATAATTTAAATTTAAAAGCGAAATAGTATGGGAAGCATTGGCGGTATAGGTAAAGATTGGGCAAATAAAGGCGATCGAGTATTTGACAAAATATGAGCAACTGGATTGAGTGGGGAAGAAAGCTTCAGGCAATTAGTCAGACGGGACTGCATTACACTGAAAAACAATATGACCGCGAAAGATACGAACAAATTGGCGTTGTTGCAGCCGAAATTTTAGCCGAACATACTAATTTATCGGTTGAAGAATTAACTCAACTGAATGCTGATGAGTTTGGTTACGCTACCCCAAAAGTAGACGTGCGGGGAGTTGTCTTTCAAGAAGATAAAATCTTGCTAGTTCGAGAAATTGCTGACGCTGGCAGATGGACACTCCCTGGAGGATGGGCAGATGTTAACGATACTCCAACTCAGGCTGTAGTTCGGGAAGTATTAGAAGAGTCGGGATTTGAAACAAAGGTGGTTAAATTACTAGCGGTATACGATCGCGAACAGCAAAAACACACCCCATCCTTTCCTTACAGCGTTTATAAACTTTTTTTCCAGTGTCAGATTGTCGGCGGACAGCCTCAGATTAACCATGAAGTTAGTGAGATTGCTTTTTTTAGTGAAGCTGAAATTCCCAATGAACTATCTACCTCCAGAGTAACTAAATCTCAGCTACTTAGATTTTTTGAGTTTTACCGCCAAAGCGATCTACCCACCGACTTTGACTGAAAAATGGAACACGCTTGTGGCAACATTAGTTACAGTGTTGTTTTTAGCTTCGGGAGAATCATCCTATATCTGAGAACAAGATATAGCTATCGATGGTGGCGTTATTTCTCTGTGGCATTAAACAATTGTTTTGATAGTGAAGATAATTTGAGAACATGACTATAAAAACACACAGCCCACAAATCTTGATTGACAGCAACGATAGCAACGCGGAAAACCCTTTGTGGCATCCCCATCATCAGTATCTTTATTGGACGGATATTCCCTGTGGCGAAATGTTTCGCTATTATCCCCAAACCGATACTTACGAGCAAATTTATAGCGGTGAACCAGTTGGTGGCTTTACTATTCAAGAAGATGGTTCGTTGCTGTTGTTTAAAACCAAAGGAACGGTGGAAATCTGGAACGAAGGACAAATTACCACTGTAATTGATTCCATTCCTGAAGCAAAAGATACTCGCTTTAATGATGCGATCGCCGATCCTGAAGGTAGAGTTTATTCGGGCATTATGGGGACTGAAAACGCTGAGGGGAAACTGTACCGAATTAATCTCGATGGTTCTTACGATGTGGTAGCAGAAGATATTTTACTACCCAACGGTATGGGGTTCGATCGAGATTATACCTGTCTTTACTTTACTGATTCAGATCGCCGTACTATCTACCGTTTTAACTACGATCGCGCTACGGGTAATTTAAGCGATCGACAAGCTTTAATCGAGATCCCCGAAAATGAAGGCTTTCCTGATGGCATGACTATTGATAGTGAAGATTATATTTGGTCAGCCCGTTGGGATGGCGGTCATCTTTATCGTTATAGTCCAGATGGGCAAGAGGTAATGCGTATTCCGTTGCCTACTGCTAAAGTAAGCTGCGTTACTTTTGGGGGAGAAAACTACGACAGGTTGTTTATTTCTACTGCCAGAGATGGTAACAAGTGCGTTTCTGTTCAGCAAAAGTGGTCGCAAAATAATCCAGCAGGAGATATTTTTCATCTGCAAACTGGAATTAAAGGCAGACCAGAGTTACTATCTCGAATCTGTCTTTAAAAAGCTTTTAGCTTTGATTAAATTGTTAGCGATTTGGGGGGTCTTATACTAAATCCTCTTCTAAAACAACACTTTAATATTAAATAAGTTAGAAGTCCGAAGTCCGAAGTCAGGAAAGTTATAACTACTTTGACTCTTTTTGATAAAAGTATACTTTGTCAATCGGATTTAGTCTTAGACCCCATTTTCTGTGCGTTGTTTAAATTTAAGTATGCTTCAAAACCATATTTAAGAAAGTACAGATGTTCGGCCCGAACGTCTGTACCCTATATCCCTATCTCCCTAATCACCCCATTGCTTTATTTGTATAGTTCTTTTTTAGATTTCATATTAGCCCCTAGCTAAGAAATTCCAGTGAAGCTCTCGATCGCATCAAAAATGCGTAACCACCCTCTGCCGTAGACTTATCGCGCTATTAAATCGCTCTGCAAATTTTGGTGAAATGAACTATAATCAATTTATAGTAGGTTTTACTATAATTCGAGATTTAACAGAATTTTTACTAATTAGGCTATTTATTACTATGTTTACCGCAGTTAAACCAAAGGCGAATCCTAACCAAATTCCGAACGATCTTTTTGGAGCAATTAACGAGCTAAAAAAGAAGCTCAACGCAGTAGTTTTAGCTCACTATTATCAAGAAGCAGATATACAGGACATTGCTGATTATTTGGGCGATTCTCTCGGTTTATCGCAGCAGGCAGCCAATACAGATGCAGACGTTATTGTTTTTGCTGGAGTACATTTCATGGCGGAGACGGCAAAAATCCTTAACCCCGATAAATTGGTATTATTGCCAGATTTAGAGGCTGGCTGTTCTTTAGCTGATAGCTGTCCTCCTGAAGACTTCAAAGCTTTTAAAGCCCAGCACCCAGATCATCTGGTTATCTCATACATCAACTGTACCGCCGAAATCAAAGCTCTCAGCGATATTATCTGTACTAGCTCGAATGCAGTTAAGATAGTCAATCAAATACCCAAAGACCAACCAATTATCTTTGCACCAGACCGTAACTTAGGTCGTTACGTCAGCGAACAAACAGGCAGAGATTTAGTTTTGTGGGAAGGTAGCTGTATCGTTCACGAAACCTTTTCTGAAAAAAGAATTATTGAATTAAAGCTAGAGCATCCTACCGCTGAAGTTATTGCTCATCCCGAATGCGAGCCTTCGGTATTGAATCATGCAGACTATATTGGTTCGACCACTGCTTTGTTAAAGTACTGTCAACAGAGTAATAGCGACAAATTTATAGTAGCTACCGAACCTGGCATTATTCACCAGATGGAAAAAGCTGCTCTGGGTAAACGCTTTATTCCTGCGCCAGCGATGAATAACTGCGCCTGTAATGAATGTCCTTATATGCGTTTAAATACCTTAGAGAAGCTTTATTTGGCTATGAAAAACAAAGCTCCTGAAATTACTTTACCCGAAGATATTCGAGTTAACGCACTCAAGCCAATTAAAAAGATGTTAGAAATGTCTTAATATCTGACTGGCTGCGATCGCAAATTATTTAATTACTAATTACTAACAACTTATTATTTACAGTATCGAACGCACCTACAAACCCTGTATCTAAGATTCGTATTCTCTAAAGTGAGCAGCAGGACATTCTGCATCGCTATATTTAGTAAGTTCCTGTAAATAAAACTGGGTTTCTTCACCCCAATCGGAAGAATTGTACCAACGTTCTAACCAAACTTCTGCATCGACATACACTTCAGAATCTGGAGGTACTTTACAAAGCTGTTTGATAGCTTCAAAAACTCTATTTTGTCTTCCTAATTGGGGTGCTGCCAAAACTCTAAGGCGATTTAACGCGGTATTACAATTATCGGTAACTTCTGAATTGTCGGATATATTTCTCGTTCGCTCTTGTTTTCTCTCTATTTGAGATATTAAACTTAGTGCAGAACTCGAATCGGCATAATCTATCTGGCTACAAAATTGTTCTACTTCTTCAGCTTCTACTAAATAGTCAGCATCCGATCGCTCTGGTTTAGATAGTGATGAGTAGTAATTATTTATTTTCAAAAATAGCGGAATCAATAGGCCGATCGCTGCTAAAGTTATTAAAGAACTCACTTTAGTCAAAGGTTCGGGAATATTGGTAGTGTTAACTCGATCTGACTGCTGAGGTGAACTACTAGGTACATATTCGGTAATGCTGGTAGTAGAATTTGCTGTTGAGTTTTTAGCATTTGTATCACTTTTTGACAGATTTTTTTGCAGTACGCCCGCTACCCAATTTTTATTAAAAACTTGCTGATAAATTAAGTTAGCAACTTTTAGCCGATTGTCTTCATTGCACAATAAACCCAAGGCTAATAATTCATCTTGCTCTTTGGTTTTTCGATAATTTTTACCGCCTGAAAGTAAGATTTGCTGATATTCTTTCAAGAGTAAACTTGAATCGCATCTTCGATTGTTAATTAAATTCTGTTTGACCCATCTGATATAATTTCCTTCCTTACAAAAGAGCCAATTTTTAATCAAAGAACCTTCTATAAAGCGATCGACAGCGTTAATTTCCATTCCCTCTGGGATATTAAAATCAGCACTGGCAAAAGTGTGACCAATACTTTTTGTTAAGGTAGAATTTCCTCCACTCCAGGCTAAAATTCGGCTTAGAATTAAGGAAGAATTTGCATATTTCTTTTCCAAATGTAAAACTTTTTTATCGTATTCTTCAAGAATGCCTAAAGACATTTGCTGAGGCGACCTAAAAGATAAAGTATTTAAAAAAAAGTCTATCGTGTCTCTTTTAATCCAGCCTTTTTGTACGGCTATATCACCAAACTTTTGCTTAGTTTTTTTTTGTTCTTGAAGAATAGTTTCAACCTGCATACTATTTAGTAGCGAAGCATCTTGTAGATAATATCCAATAGGAAACTGTTGACCTTGAGTAGCTATTTCGGGTCTTTTTTTGACAAAAAACTCAATAGTTTTAGCTCTTATACCTTCTTGCAAAACTAGAATCTCTCCTAGCTTCATTTGAGTATATGTAGACTGTAGTTCTAAAGCTTTTTGTAGCTGCTCTTCGGAAATTAAACCAGCATTTTGTAATGCTAATCCTAAAGGTATATTTTGTGGGTCAGACATTCGATATTATTTAATTTAAAATAAAGGTTACAATAATAATACAAAAAATATAAGCAATTGGACATCTTTCAAGCAGGACTTAATGGTTCTTTAATTCTAAAGAGTTGGAAATTATCTCTACGCACCTTAACTTTTAGGTGTCTTAAGCGTTGGTAATCTTCCCTAACTATTAAAAAATACTTAGCTATAAATATAACTGTTTATTAAAAAAATATTTTCATGAATGACCTGGGATTGCTATATACATATAACCTATTACTTTAGGTAATTTAGAAGCATAAAACTGTTCGATAGTAACATTAGCAAACTGACGTTTAACAATCTCATCAATTTCTAAGGTAATCTTTTGGACTGGGGTTAATCGATTTTGCCAAAGGATACTATCGTCTCGACTCAAACCATGTTCGATAGAGAAAAACTTACCATTTGGTTTTAACAGACGGTAAATCTCGGCGATTGCTTTGTCTACTCTGGGAATGCTGCACAATGTCCAGGTGCAGACTACCGAACGGAAACCTTGCCAACCGTGTCCTCATCAAACTCCGCATCAGCCATCGGTATACTTTCACCGTTTAACATATAGTCCACGGTTATCCCAGATGTTTCAATGCGCGATCGCGCTTTCCCCATTCTGGGATTAGGATCGATAGTAGTAATTTTATTTATCTTGTCTGGATAATAAGGCAAATTTAAACCCGTACCAAAACCGATCTCTAGAATATCTCCCGATACATCTGCAAATAGCTGTTGCCGATATTCAGGCAAATTTGAACCCGACATAGTAAAATCGATGCAATAGGGAACGATTAAATTAGAGTATAAACCCATTGGTCGAGCATTATTATTTATTGATATAAATAAGTCTTATAAAGTTACTTTTATTTTGAAATTTAAACAATAGCTATTTGCTATTTATCGGTGCTGAGTTTAAATTTAATCTTGCTTCTATTAATTATCTATCTTCTGCTATGCAGTTTCAAGAAATTATTACTCAGCTTGGCAAACCAGCCAACAATAATAGTCTGAGACAAAATCCAAGTTTAAACCCCAAAATTGAAGGCGTTGCTGCTATCGATAAAGCAGACAGTAACTTATTAAGTTACGTTGAAGGAAAATTTGTCGCCCAAATTGCCACAACCAAAGCTAGTGCGTTGATCTTACCAAATGATGAGACTTTGCAAGCTAAAGCGTCAGCCAGAAATATTGCTTGGATTGCCACACCAAATCCCAGGCTGTTGTTTGCAGGGGCAATTTCTTTGTACTATCAACCTTTCAAGCCTGTTCCTAACATTCATCATAGCGCAATTATCGCTGCTAATACTAGCGTAGGACAAGATGTACATATTGGAGCAAACGTAGTAATTCAAGAAGGCGTTACCATAGGCGATCGCGTCTGTATCCATCCTAACGTAGTAATTTATCCCGACGTTACTATTGGCAACGATACTACGCTTCACGCTAACTGTACGATCCACGAACGTACACAAATTGGCTCTAACTGCGTCGTCCATAGCGGTGCTGCTATTGGTTCAGAAGGCTTTGGCTTTGTGCCAACTGCAACAGGCTGGTACAAGATGGAACAGTCGGGCTATACCGTTTTAGAAGATGGAGTAGAAATAGGCTGTAACAGTGCGGTAGATCGCCCCGCCGTAGGAGAAACGAGAATCGGACGCAATACCAAATTAGATAATTTAGTCCAAATCGGTCATGGATGTCAGATCGGGCGTAACTGCGCTATGGCATCTCAGGTAGGATTGGCTGGAGGGGCAATTATTGGTAACGGTGTAATGTTAGGGGGACAAGTTGGGGTAGCGAATCAGGTAACGGTAGGCGATCGCGTAATTGCCACAGGACAAACTGGTATTACTAGCGATGTCGCGCCTGGCGAGATGGTTTCGGGAATGCCTCATATTCCTAGCAAGATGTATCGTAGACTGTTCGCTATTTATAAGCGATTACCTCAGATATATCAAATGTATAAAGAATTGAAGCGACAGACTAAGGAACAAGGAGCGAGGAGCGAGGAGCGAGGAACGAGGAGCGAGGAACAAGGAACGAGGAACAAGGAACGAGGAGAAAAGAATCTTTGAATGAGTACGATACTCGTGGAAAATGTTATTAAAATAAACGTGAGTACAAGTTAATTATGCAGTTGATTCTTTACAGCAAGCCTGGTTGTCACTTATGCGAAGGATTACTAGAAAAATTAGAGCAGGTAAACGATATCAAGTTCGATCTCGAAATTCGTAACATAAATACACGAGAAGACTGGTTCGCTGCCTATCAATATGAGATTCCAGTGCTTTCTCAAAAACTACCTGATGGCGAAAAACCCTTGCCCCGTATATCTCCGCGAGCTTCTGCCACTAAATTAGAACAAATGTTAAAGAAAAATTTAAGGACAATTGAGTAAAAAAGTGTGCAAAATATAGTACCGTTTATCGCACTTACCAAAAATAAATATGATGAAGCTGCGCGAATTGTTAGCTAAGGTAAATCTCCAGCAACCAGAACATTCGGCTTTGGATTTGGAAGTAAATCGAGTTTGCACTAATTCTCATTCATGTAAACCAGGGGACTTATTCATTGGAATGCCTGGAACCAGAGTCGATGGAGGCGAATTTTGGCGTAGTGCTATGGGACAAGGAGCGATCGCTGCTGTAGTTACGCCGAAAGCTGCGGATAAACAGCCACCTAGTGCTGATGCCTGTGTAATTCAAACCCAAGACGCGATCGCTACCTGTAGTGCGATCGCCTCGGCATTCTACGATTATCCTAGTAAGAAGCTGGACATGGTAGGAGTTACGGGAACTAACGGCAAAACTACCACCAGTCATTTAATCGAATATTTCTTACTTCAGGCCGGGCGGGATACCGCCATGTTGGGTACTCTCTATACTCGCTGGAAAGGTTATAGCCAAACCGCCACCCACACTACTCCTTTTGCTGTCGAGTTGCAGTCGCAGTTAGCCGAGGCGGTAAAGGCGGGAAACGAGTATGCGGTAATGGAAGTTAGTTCTCATGCGCTGTCTCAAGGAAGAGTCAAAGGCTGTAGTTTTGAGGTGGGAGTATTTACCAACCTGACCCAAGATCATCTAGATTATCATCGGGATATGGAAGACTATTTTCAGGCTAAGTCTTTATTATTTACTCCCGAATATCTAGCGGGTAGAGCAATTATCA
The DNA here is from genome assembly GCA_965214815.1 of Waterburya sp. Taxonomy (GTDB): domain Bacteria; phylum Cyanobacteriota; class Cyanobacteriia; order Cyanobacteriales; family Xenococcaceae; genus Waterburya. The sequence continues at coordinate 1,670,252 of CBDCCL010000002.1, read as the reverse complement.
ATCTCGACGATCCTTATGGTAAACGTCTGATCGAGCAACGCGATCGTAATACGGTCTGGACTTACAGCGTCGATAACCAGGATGCTGACTTGTATACCAGTAATTTAGATTATCAGCCCACAGGAGTTAGCGGTATTTTACACACTCCTTCTGGAGAAATTGCCTTTAATTCGCCTTTGGTGGGTCAGTTTAATTTAGCAAATTTACTTGCAGCCGTCGGTGCAGTCTTGCATTTGGGGGTAGATTTGAATTTAGTGGCAGATAGCCTACCTCAGTTTACGGGAGTACCTGGCAGAATGGAACGGGTACAAATAAGCCCAGAACAAGAAATAAGCGTGATTGTAGACTATGCACACACTCCCGATAGTTTAGAAAACTTACTCAAGGCTGCACGTCCGTTTATCAGCGGTAAAATGATCTGTGTCTTTGGCTGTGGTGGCGATCGCGATCGCACCAAACGCCCTTTGATGGGTAAAATTGTAGCGGGACTTGCAGACGTTGCGGTAGTAACTTCCGATAACCCCCGCACCGAAAATCCCGAACAGATACTTAAAGATGTAGTTGCAGGAATTCCCGATCCTGTCGAACCAATCGTAATTGGCGATCGCGCTACTGCAATAGCCACTGCAATTAAGAATGCCCAACCTGGAGACGGGGTACTAATTGCCGGAAAAGGACACGAAGACTATCAGATTCTGGGTACGGAAAAGATTCACTTTGACGATCGCGAACAGGCAAGAATTGCTTTAGGCGATCGCTATGGTCATTCTAAATAAACAGACAATTTTGTAAGGGCGAAGGGTTATTCGCCCCTACTTAGATATACCTTAACAAGAAGATGAAGTAATTTATGAGCAGACATAAAATGCCAACAGGCACATCCAGATGTGATATACCATCGGCATTGCTACGGGAATGTACTCTGATTATTTCCATATTTTGCTTCTCCATACCTAAGTCTTCTTCATATTGACACTTCAACCCCGATTAGTTTCCACGTTATCTTTAGTGAAATGCTACGTTACTAACACTCAGGTGAATTTTTTCTAAAAATAGCGATCGTGAAAATAAAAGACGATGACGACAGTAATGTTTAGCACCCATATTAATTTAAAGATCGCTGCTTTATTTAAAGTACACGGTTGCGCTCTTTTAATGAATAAAAGCTATGCCTATAGTTGTATCTTAGCCAATTATGAGAAGAATATGAAAACAAAGTGATATGATTATGATATCAGGTTTACTTATTTTTCTATGGCGGACATTATTTTGAGGAGAGGCATCATCTTATTCTTTAGCATAACGCTAGGGATGTGGACTGTTGGCTGTAATAGCAAAAAACCCCCCTCAACGGATACATCAAATACAGAGGCAACTAGCGTTGTTGCAAACTCCGAAGCAGACACGGTCGGTAAAAAGAAAGTCCTTACTACCTTTTCTGTTCTTGCAGATATTGCTCAAAATGTGGCAGGGGACAAGCTGAACGTAGAATCAATTACTCGCATTGGCGCGGAAATACACGGTTACGAACCTACACCTAGCGACATAGTAAAAGCCCAAGATGCCGACTTAATTCTGTACAACGGGATGAATTTAGAACGTTGGTTCGAGCAGTTTTTAGGTAATGCGAAGGATGTCCCCTCAGTATTGTTGACAGAGGGAATTGAGCCGATTCCTATTTCCGAAGGTCCTTACGAGGACAAACCCAACCCTCATGCCTGGATGTCCCCTCGTAATGCCCTGGTTTACGTAGAAAATATTCGCCAAGCTTTTGTAGAACTAGATCCAGAAAATGCTGAAACCTACAACGCCAATGCCGAAGCGTACAGCGAACAGTTAAAAGCCATTGATGAAGAACTACAGGCAGATTTAGAGCAAGTACCCGCAAAGCAACGCTATTTAGTAAGTTGCGAAGGAGCGTTTTCTTATCTCGCTCGTGACTACAACCTAAAAGAAATTTATATGTGGCCGATCAATGCCGAACAGCAGTTTACGCCCAAGCAGGTTCAGGGGGTGATTGAAGAAGTGAAAACAAATGATGTACCGACTATTTTTTGTGAAAGCACTGTTAGCAATAAAGGACAAAAGCAGGTTGCTAAGACAACGGGGGCAAGGTTTGGGGGCAATCTCTATGTAGATTCTCTTTCTACTGAAGAAGGACCAGTTCCCACCTTTATAGATTTACTCGAATACGATGCCCGCACTATTAGTAATGGTTTGTTGGCGGGTAGTAATAGGTAATATAGCAATCGTAAATCATTTGTGAGAAGATTTTTTTTGATAAACCACGGAGGCACCCAGAACACGGAGTCAAGATAAGAGAGGGTTTCTTATAAATCATTCCTGATTGCTATAGGTAATAGGTAATAGGTAATAGGTAATAGATGTTAAACATACAACTTTGTATTGCTATATAACCTAATTAAGATTTCATATTTAAATTTTTATACTTCAATGTTTTATTAACTGCTCAATTCACCTTTCTATTCACAACTAGAGAAAAATTATGCTAACAGCAACTCAAACACTCGATATCAGCGTTAATAACCTCAGCGTTACCTACAGCAATGCTAAACTCGCTCTTTATAACGCTAGCTGTACTGTAGAACCAGGCTCGATCACTGCTTTAGTCGGACCAAACGGCAGTGGTAAATCTACTTTGTTTAAGTCAATTATGGGTTTTTTAAAACCCAGCCAGGGACAAGTTCGCGTTGCTGGTTTGCCCGTGCAAAAAGCTCAGAAAAAGCAGTTAATGGCGTATGTGCCTCAGTCGGACGAGGTAGACTGGAATTTTCCCGTAAGCGTATTTGATGTTGTAATGATGGGACGCTACGGCTATATGAATCTGTTGCGTATCCCTAGTGCTAGAGACCGTCGCCTAGTAATGGAAAGTTTAGAACGGGTGGGCATGATTGATTTTCGCCATCATCAAATCGGCGAACTGTCTGGAGGACAGAAAAAACGGGCATTTTTGGCGCGGGCTTTGGCTCAAGAAGGTAAGGTAATTTTACTCGATGAGCCTTTTACTGGAGTAGATGTTAAAACGGAAAAACGCATTATCGATCTGCTGATTCAGCTACGCAAAGAAGGACACACTATTTTGGTATCCACCCACGATTTAGCTTCGATTTCCACCTTTTGCGATCGCACTATCCTCCTCAACCAAACTATACTTGCCTCTGGAACAACCGAAGAAACCTTTACCGAAGAAAACTTAGCCATGACCTTTGGCGGGTTGCCAGTCACTAGCTTACGCCAGATGTTCCACACCTCTGAGGTGGATAGATGAGTATAATTGCTAGTATTCCCGCTTTTGACTGGCTGATCGAACCCTTACAGTATGGCTTTTTGGTACAGGCGATCTGGGTTAGTGCTTTTGTCGGTTTAGTCTGCGCGGTGCTTTCTTGCTACATTACCCTCAAAGGCTGGTCGTTGATGGGAGATGCGGTTTCTCATGCGGTTGTGCCTGGGGTAGTAATAGCCTATGCCCTAAATATTCCCTTCGCTATCGGCGCGTTTGTCTTTGGTTTTGGGGCGACAGTGGCTATTGGTTATATTAAATCAAAAACTCGTCTTAAAGAAGATGCCGTTATTGGAGTAGTGTTTACTGGCTTTTTCGCCTTCGGTTTAGTGCTGGTAACAAAAATTCCCAGTAATATTGACCTGTTTCACATTCTGTTTGGCAACGTTTTAGGTATCTCCGAACAGGACATTATTCAAACTTTAATTGCAGGTATAATTACTCTGGTGGTGATTTTAATCCGACGCAAAGACCTGTTGCTGTTTTGCTTTGACCCCAATCACGCTAAAGCGATTGGTCTTAATACTCAATTTATGTATTATACCCTTCTTTCGGTGCTGGCTCTTACCATCGTCACGGCACTACAAACCGCAGGCATTATTTTAGTTATTGCTATGCTTGTTACCCCTGGATCTACAGCTTACCTGTTAAGCGATCGCTTTGACCGTATGCTCTGGATTTCTATTGCAACCAGTGTTTTCTCTTGTGTCGGTGGGACTTATCTTAGCTACCATTTTGACGTGTCCACAGGTGGCTCGATTGTAGTGCTGATGACGGCTTTGTTTATGCTAGCAATGGTTTTTGCACCCAAGTACGGTATCTTAGCTCAGAATTCTTATCAGCACCAACCATTAGATAAAACAAAGAAAACTTAAGGCGATCGCGCACATCTAATATTTCCCATCAACTAAGGGCGCGAATTATAATTATCAATTTAAATTTGCTTGGCGATCTGCTTTAATTTCAAACAATATGAAGACCAATTTTGTCAAGAGTCTCAATAAAACCCCATAAAATTTAGTTCAAAATTATCAAAATCAGATTTTCTTTACAGTTTTTAACAAATAATGATAAACTCTAAGACGTAAAACTTGCTTTAATAAAAATGTAAGTGAGTATTTAGCGAATTAGTGCTGGCATAGTCGCGCATTAACTAAAGCTCGATTAGTCGCTTTTTCTGATTTATGACTATATATAGATACTCATAAAGAAAAATACATATAAAATATGTAGAAAAAGGTTAATTGTCTGGGTTAAAGATTGTTTGTTAGCATCTCGAGGGGAGCATAATCAAGAGTTTAATCTTGTAGTTTTATATCTGAGAAGATCGAATCTAGATTTAAACATAAATAGTAAGCATGATTTTTAACATCCAATTATCGAGCCAAGTCACTGCCTTCAGTGGATGGATGGCTGTTAAATGAACGCTCGAAATCGAAGTTATAGTTAGCTTCGATCGCTTTTGTTGTTTAGAAATAAATGGGCAATCTAACAATATTGAACTACGGTTTCCTTTAGGTTACTAGATGTAGATTGGGTAAATTTATTCAGATGAGTTGAATCGAAATCAAACTAAAGATAAGCCAAGGGCGCATATTAAGTAGATAACACAATAGAGTGTAATAGAACAAAAACAAAGCTATTTGCGAAAAGTCTGCTCTATTTTAAAATATTAAAATGTGTGCCGATACAAGCTTGCTTAATATCTAAAATTTTAAAAAACAAGAATTTAAAAAGGCTTTAAAACGACTCAGGCAATGTAATAGCGATTTATAACTTGGGAATCGAACGCAAGCATAATACGAACACGCAGTTAAAAAGCGAATTATTAGTAGGGAATATTTAATTTACCGTGGTAAGCACAGCAAACACTTCCAACAATTCAGAGCAAAACCTAGAGAATCAGAGCAAGAATATTCCAAGACCTGTAACTCCTTGGGGAATTCTCGTAGAGCAGTTAGAACAAATTTTGGAGGCATCAAAGACCGAATCTGTTTCAGAGGAGTTCAAGACATCTTTGTCCCAAGCATACAGTTTGGCAGCAGGTTTAGATCCCTATTTAGAAGACTGTACTAGTTCAGAATCAGAAGCTCTAGCTAATTTGACCGATAGGACTCAAAAAGAAGACTGGAGCAAACGGTTTGACGACGGAGAAACAGTAAGAGCCTTAGAACAAGAAATGCTATCAGGGCATCTTGAAGGACAACTACTAAAGATGCTGGTTTCTATTAGCAAATCCAAGCGGGTTTTGGAAGTGGGAATGTTTACTGGCTATTCGGCACTGGCGATCGCCGAAGCCTTGCCAGACGACGGTTATTTACTTGCTTGTGAAGTAGATGAATATGTCTCGCAGTTTGCCATTGACTGTTTTGCTGCATCGCCTCACGGTAAAAAAATTGAGGTAAAAGTCGCTCCAGCGATTGAAACTATGCGTAAGCTAGTAGATGCAGGGGAATCTTTCGATTTAGCGTTTATTGATGCCGATAAAGGGGGATATGTAAATTATCTCAATCTACTGCTAGATACAAATCTTTTAGCTGCCGATGGCTTTATCTGTGTAGACAATACTCTGATGCAGGGACAGCCTTACTTATCCGAAGACCAGCGCACAGAAAATGGCAAGGCGATCGCTCGCTTCAATCGTTTTGTAGCAGAAGATCCTCGCGTCGAACAGGTTATGATTCCCATCCGCGATGGCTTGACTCTTATCAAACGTAAGTAAATTGCTGAGTCGGAAATAAAGATAGGGGATGAGAAATAGGCAAAAAATTCATCTTGTCTCGTTCCTTATTCTTTATCCTTCTTGCTCCGTCAGTCGCTGGAGCGACTCGCCATCGCAAAGCGATGTCGGCGAACTCCAGTTCGCGTCGGAGGCTTCCTCCGACGGGGCGGTGCGCCTTATCCTTCATCCCTTGCAAAATATGGCACAAACATCATCTATTTCAAGCTCGGTTGTGGCGATTGCTAAGAATCTGGGTACTTTAGCATTGTTGCTGTTGCTGTTGCCCTTCAACTTAGCGATGATTTTGGTATCTATAATTAGTAACGTCTTTGACTCCAAAAAACAGGCGGTTACTTCTACCCCAGTAGAGAAAAAAAGAATTCTGATCACTGGCGCGAAAATGACCAAGGCTTTGCAGTTAGCCAGGTTTTTTTATCGAGACGGACACGACGTATTTTTAGTTGAAACTCATAAGTACTGGCTGTCGGGTCATCGTTTTTCTAAGGCAGTAAAAGGCTTTTATACCGTAGCTGTTCCCGAAAAAGAACCAGAAACCTATTGTCAGGATTTAGTAGCGATCGCCCAGAAAGAAAATATCGATCTTTTTATTCCCGTATCGAGTCCCATCGCCAGTTACTACGATTCTTTAGCTAAAAAAGCTTTAGAACCCTATTGCGAGTCGATTCATCTAGATCCAGAGGAAACGGCAATCTTAGATGATAAGCACGCCTTTTGCTCCAAAGCAAGAGAATTAGGCTTATCTGCACCCAAAGTATTCCGCATTAGCGATCCCCAGCAGATCTTAGACTTTGATTTTGACAGTGACGGCAGTAAGTATATAGTCAAAAGTATTCCTTACGATTCCGTACTGCGCCTGGATCTAACAAGATTGCCCTTTGCTGGAATGGAAGAATACGTGCGTAGCTTACCTATTAGTGAGGAAAAGCCTTGGGTAATGCAGGAATTTATTCGGGGAAAAGAATACTGCTTCCATGCTACGGCACGTAAGGGTAAAATTCGCCTACACTGCTGTTCTGAATCTTCTCCCTTCCAGGTAAACTACGAACAGGTAGACAACCCTGCCATATATCAGTGGGTAGAAACCTTTATCCGGGAAATGAATCTGACGGGGCAAATTTGTTTTGACATGATTCAAACCGAAGATGGAACGGTATACCCCATCGAATGTAATCCACGCCTACACTCGGCGATTACTATGTTCCACGATCATCCTGGGGTAGCAAATGCCTATCTAACAGATGGCGAACCAGACGAAGCACCCATCACTCCTTTACCCGACAGTAAACCAACTTACTGGACGTATCACGAACTCTGGCGATTATTGAGCGTTCGCTCTTTTAAAGAACTAAATGCTTGGTGGCAAAAGGTAACAAAAGGAACTGATGCTGTTTTAAACCCTGACGATCCTTTACCCTTTTTAATGCTCCATAACTGGCAAATTCCACTGCTGTTACTAGATAATTTACGCCGTCTCAAGGGTTGGGTCAAAATCGACTTCAATATCGGCAAATTAGTCGAAATTGGAGGCGATTAAATTAAGCAATTGTCAAAGTAAATAAAACTCTTAAATGTAAAAGTAATTTGTATAGTGGCTATTTATTACTAGATAAATAGCCATAATTTTTGGTACTTATAATCAGATAAAAATCGATTTTAAGCTGTAAAAAAAATAGATATATTTGGCGATCGCTATAATACAGTTTGGTCAAGAATACGAATAGATAAGTCTTTTAACTACTTAATTCAAAGCATTTTGTCAAATAATTTAAGTATGTTACAACCAAAATAGAATAAATAATGGATAATAGCAAATGAACAATTGATTATTAATTATTGACAATCGACGAAATAATGGTAGCAACCAGCCAAAATTCTCATACATCAGCAAAGCAAAAAGTTTTCGATTTAATGCTGACCTTTGTAAAAAGTAAATGTCTTTACGTAGCAACCCGTATAGGTATCTTTAACATCCTAGAAGAACAGGGAGAGCAAACAGTAGAAAGCTTGGCAGCCAAAACTAGCACGGACACTGAAAGACTATACTTTATTCTTCGTGCTTTAGCTCATGTAGACGTACTGGAAGAAAAACCAGGACGAATTTTTGCCCCAACTGAAACATCTGCTTTACTACTAACCGAGGGAGAACCTTCGGCGGGACATTTAGTGATGCATTTAATCGAACCAGCGCAGTGGGATGCGTGGAAGATCTTACCCGAAGCTCTAGCTAAAGGAGTTGTTCCGTTTGAACTAGCTAACAATAAAGGTGTCTATCAATACTGCTACGACAATGAATGGAGTAAAGACACCTTTATAAAAGCCATGAGCTTCCTGACCAATTCGCAAGTAGATGGGTTGCTCGATGCCTATGATTTCGGTCAGTACGAAACGGTAATGGATGTCGGTGGTGGACAGGGTGGCTTGATTGCCAACATTGTCAAACGGTACGGCTGTAAGGGTATTTTGTTTGATATGCCAGATGTCGCCGAAACTGCTAAAGATTATATAAGTAGTCTTGGTGTCGATCCAGAGGCGATCGAGATAAAAACAGGGGATGTATTCGAGTCAATACCTAAAGGCGCAAATGCGATCGTCATGAAGCACTTCATTTCCGCCTGGAGTGATGAAGATGCGATGAAAATTTTGGCTAACTGTAAGGCTGCACTTCCCGATGACGGTAGACTGATTCTACTACAGTCCTTTGTTCCCGATCTCGACGAGCCAAAAACCGAGGCTGATGGTATTATGCCTGGAATTTTTGCCGTACAGATCAACGTAGCTACTTCTGGTGGTGGTTGGCGAACTAAAAAGCAGTTTCAAGAGCTGTTTGAGAAAAGTGGGTTTAAATTAGAGAAAATCATTAAAACTGATAACAGTTTATCGGGGATGGAATTTAGTCTACAGTAACTAATAAATTCGCTGTAGCGATCGCTAAGAAAGTGGGTTCGGGGAAAAAATAATAAGGATATTTGCAGTTGGTGTTTTTGTTAGTTACCATCGCTAAACATCTTATAGATAGACATTTTTATCTTTAAAAAATGCTGGCAACAATGGATATTTTATTCTTATTATTCTTCGTAAATCCGCTTTCTTTAGCAGCCTGGATAGCAGCTTTGATTGCCTGGTTTGTTCCTTGGGAATATTTAGGATTATGGATTACTAGCGTAGTAGGTATCTGGGCAATAGTTTTCTTTCCTCTCAATAGACCATATGCAAATGACAACTTTAGTTTTCTTGGTGACTTAATAATTTACAGTACCAATTTTGTCCTCTTGATAGGAATGGTAGGAGTAATTATTACTAGATTACTTAAAAATCATCATAAGCATCGAGCAAGATCGGCGATTAACAAGCGGGGAAAATTTCTATCTTTTGTATCCTATGGAATATTTGCAGCTTACTTTTGTTATTTGTTTATAACCGATTTTTGGCACTATTATCGACCAGCATGGCAAGCTTACAGTGTAATTTTTATAGTAGCTTTTTCAATTGTTATTTTTTTACGGTTGCAAAGACGTAGCGAGCGACATATAAGAGATTGGATTAGTGATTTATTCACCTCTATTTATAGTTTTGCTGCTTCAATAATCGCGATACTTGCTGCTAGTTTAATATTTCCTATTTTAGCTATTGAAGAAACTAAGAAAGTTATCGAACATCATGGCGATCGCAATATTAAACACTGTATTCAAACAGATAGAAAACCGTTGGAGACATGGCTATATTTGTCACCTTTGACGGCTTGGAACAAACCAAATGAAATCTTTGGTGCGGGAGTAAGACACGCAGTCTTAGTTATTGAGAAAAACAATGAATATATTCTCTATCACTGGTCTTATAAACTAAGAGAATGGGAATTTACCTCAGTAGGATTCGAGCCAGGAGCTTTTACCATTCCAGATTCTTTAGAATGTACTCCAAAGAAGGACTATTGGAGTAATTTACCATTTCTGTTTCCAGAAGGTAAACTGTGATGATAGCTTTGAATATCAATATAATTTAATTTAAGTTCTCATTCCTTATCCTTTATCCTTTATCCCTTGAATGGTCGCTCTTTCTTTCATCTTCTTTTTACTTTTATTTACCGTAGTCGGAGTTTATGCAGCCACGCAGAAACAAGACACAACCGCCGATTATTTATTAGCAGGAAGAAGCGTCAATCCTTGGGCGATCGCTCTATCGGCATTATCTAGTGGACAGAGTGGCTTTTTGTTTACCGCACAGGTAGGATACGCCTATACTCAGGGCTTGTCGTCTATCTGGTTGGCAATTGGTTGGGCGATCGGCGATTATTTAGCCTGGCTACTAGTATTTAAAAAATTACGCATCACCTCAGAAGCCTCAGAAGCGGAAACCGTCCCCGCATTTTTGGCACAGAAGCAGCCTGGTTATCGTTGGATTTCAGTTATTTCGGCGTTAATCACTATTTTCTTTTTGGGTACTTATGCTGCTGCACAGCTACTAGCAGGAAGCAAAGCACTTAATAGTTTGTTTGGCTGGGATTTATCCTGGGGGATTATTATCGGCGCAATTATTGTCGTCGTCTATTGCTTTTCAGGCGGGATAAGAGCCTCTATTTGGACAGATTCAGTACAAACCATCGTAATGATTGCTGCTTTGTTAATCTTGCTGGTAGTCTGTCTGTCTGTTACTGGTGGATTTGGCGATATATACGACAGTTTGGGACAGATCGAGCCAAATTTAGTAAGGTTGTTTCCTACCGATCTAGCCTGGGGTTTTATGCCGTTTTTTCTTGGCTGGCTGGTAGCAGGTTTTGGTGCTGTGGGTCAACCACATATTGTAGTACGAGCAATGGCGATCGATTCGGCAGATAATATGGGTAAGGCGCGGGATATTAGAACTATCTGCGGTTTGGTTACGGCTTTTGCTGCTATCTTCATCGGGTTAGCAGGGCGAGTATTGTTACCCGAATTAAACGATCCAGAATTAGCTTTATTAGACTTATCACAAAATCTTTTACCAGGAATTTTGGTAGGGGTGATTCTGGCTGGCTTGTTTGCTGCTACTATTTCTACCGCCGATTCTCAAATATTATCCTGTTCTGCTGCTTTGACTCAAGACTTGTTTCCAGGATTAGCTAAGTCTTATAAATTTGCCAAAATCGGTACTTTAGTCGTTACTGCAATTGTTTTAGCGATCGCTTTATCAAATAACGATAGCGTGTTTGGCTTGATTACCTTTGCCTGGTCGATCTTAGCCTCTGGCTTGGGAGTTTTATTAATGCTACGATCGTTTGAAAAACCCGTCTCGACTCCTACTGCGATCTCGATGATGTTAGTAGGTATTGCTGTATCGATGTTTTGGAAACTGGGGTTAGGACTATCAGGTGCAGTGTACGAAGTCTTTCCTGGAATGGCTGCGGGATTTTTAGTTTATGCGATCGCTTCTTTGTTTGAACGAAAAAAGAAATATAGCTAGAAAGATTCTTTTTTACTACTCCAAATTTAAGTTAAGAGCAAATCTTTTTATCGATCTGGCAAAACTAATAACTAGTTAGTTAAAAGATTTTCTTCTTCTAACAGTGATGCGATCGCCGATCTCAAATATGTATTGCGTTTTTCAGTAGATAAAGTCATCCAGGCTTCGTAGTGGCTTGCTGGAATTCTTACTTGTACGGGCTTAGGAGCAGATCCTTCCTCACAAATTTTGGGGTACGGCTTTAAGTTTTGTAAGCTTTTAGGATTTTTACCTCTCTTCATTTCTTTGTATACAGTGAAATGTTTGTTGTTAGATTAAGCTGATAGGAAACCTTCTTTCTTCAGCTTTTCTGAGATCGCCGACCTGATAAATTCGCTGCGGTTAGGCATAGCTCGGACTAGAGCATCAATTTCTGGCGGTAGCTTAACACAAACTGGAGGTTGACTATGTGTTACCCCTAATCCCTTTCCTTTAAACAAATGCTCTTTTTTGCCTGACATTTACTCAAACACTGAATATACGCAACGTTTTATGATATTATTTATACAGAGAGAAAAAGTTGTCTAGACCACATCTCTCTGTATTGCTAACCCAATGTAAATACATACACTGGCGCGATAGCAATGTAAATATATCCACCAGCACGACAGCAATGTAAATATATACACCATCACGATATGAAAAACATTATAGCTCGATCGCTCAACCAACTTCTACCCGTAGAACAGTTAAAATCTGTTTTAGAAACTTTAATCGCCAATCGTCCGTTGAAACTATTACGGTTTATTCCTCAAACTGGACGTAGCAAAGTTGCTTGGATTTACGTCGAAAATACCCTCAACAAATCGCGTTACAGCACCTTCATTAGCTTTGCTGACTTACTAGATTCATTTTTATGCTGGTTGGAAACAGCAAAAATAGCACTAATGGCATTCTGGCAAAAAGCAGTGATTTCTAAAATTGTAGAGCCGCTTTACGAGGTGGGCGACAAAGTTTATAGTTCAGCTTGGGGCATTGTAGAAATACTCGATAAAGATTCAACCCATAACGAAACCGTACCGCGACTTTGGATCGAAACGGAAAATAGTATTGAAAGAATATTGCCTTGTGAGGCTACTCGATTGTGAGAGACGCAACTACGCGACAAAAAAGACACCAACCTTGCTTCGGCTGATGCTGGTAATATCTACAAGAGCATTTATAGTCGTACAAGGTTAAGTTAGGACACTTCGGAAAGTTAACTGCTCGTAGGTAACGGGTAACGGGCAACGGATGTCCTAATAATAGTACGTATTGCTATAACTTTATAACATTTCTAAATTTCCATTACATAGAAAGCTACTCCGCTATCGCCTTCTAACGTAAAGTTAGAAAGATTGTTCTGAATGTGACTTATTTCGTTACTGTCGGCGGTAAATAGGTGAGTTCCAGTATCACTGTTGAGCATTCTATAGACGGGAATGGTATCGATAGATTCCTGCTGGCTTGAATAAGCGTAATAAGCAACACCTTCATAACTGTAGTTATCGAGAGTAGTTTCAATATACTCTTTCTCTGCCTCAAACATAGTAAACAGATGCGCTCCCGTATCGCTGTTGAAGAAGCGATAGACTTCTTCGGCTTCCTCTATAACTTCACCAGTTAAAGTATCGAGGTTGCTAGCTAAAGCTCGATAGGATTCACCTTCATAGTCGTAGCTAAGGCGACCTGCTGCTGTTTCCTGCTGGATAACGTTGCTTTCGTTAGCATCGGCAGTATAGAAGTGGAAACCTTTTTCGTATTGGTAGAAGCGATGAACTTCAGTTGAATCTATGTTTAATGAATCTACCGTTGGTTCTTCTGTTACGGGTTCTTCTGTTACGGGTTCTTCTACCGTGGGCTGTTCTGTTACGGGTTCTTCTACCGTAGGCTGTTCTGTTACGGGTTCTTCTGTTACGGGTTCTTCTACCGTAGGCTGTTCTGTTACGGGTTCTTCTACCGTAGGCTGTTCTGTTACGGGTTCTTCTACCGTAGGCTGTTCTAAAAAGGACGAATAACCAATATCTGCTGTTGGCTCTTGTCCATAGGGATTGTCAACGTTGCTACCGTCGTACTCAATATCTCCCTCTAACTGTTCTCCCCCTGTATTGTTGGTAACATAAGTGTCGGTCAATGTTACTTTGCCTCCATCAAAGGTTTGAATCCCTGAACCAATTGGCGCACTGTTACCAGAAATTCTGCTATTAAATATCTCAGCATCAGAAGCGATCGCAACATTCAATCCTCCTCCAGCGTTAGTAGCACTATTATTTTCAATTATACTATCGGTAATGGTAGCCTTGCCTGAGCTTTCAACAGCTAGTCCACCTCCGAATTTACCACTGTTATTGGAAATAGTGCTGGAGCTTAAAACAAGTTCAGTTGCTATACCAAAAGCGATTCCACTACGATTATTACCCGACACTAAAGCGTTATCAAGGTGCATTAAAGAATTGAAAGCGAGAATCCCTCTACCGGTGTTGTCGGTGATTTCAAGATTGCTGGCATTGAGTTCGACAGTATCTAGATGAATAGCACTAGTTCTGGCTTCGTTTTTAGTAAATATACTGCTATCTATAGTCACATAGCTTTTGCCTTTGGCATAGATCGCGCCACCTTCGTTCAAACTTTGGGCATCAACTGAAACCTTATTGCCCTCAAAAATGCTGTTATTAATGACTAAAGTGCTGCCGTAAGCATAGACACCGCCACCAGAGGCAACAGAATGATTATCTTTAACAGTTACTCTATCGAGACTGAGATCTTCCCAAGTAGCGATCGCACCACCTTCAGACTGCGACTTAGCACCTGTTAGGGTAAGGTCGCTAAAAGATACGCTCAATTGACTATCATCATCAGAATCATCAATAACGAAAATGTTTTCTTGTCCAGTTTGAGTAATAACTGCATCATTACCCTTAATCTCAACTGAATCGCTAATTTGAATTTTACTATTTAACCTAATTTCATCTGCTTCAATTACAATCGTATCCAAGCCTACATTCTCGTTAGCTAAAGCGATCGCTTCACGTAAAGAGCCTGCACCAGAATCGTTTGAAGAGTTAACTGTATACTGCATAATTATATTTCTTTAAATATTTAGATCGATGCGAAAGCTATATAAGCCTTTTATTAGGCACGATTTTAAACACAAATGCTTTGCTCGATCGTGATTACAGTCACCCAGTCTCAAATTTTTTAGAACAACAATAATTTAAAGCGCGATCGCTTTGGGCGGAGGCGAAGCCTCATCGCCCTGTCATAAATTAACAAATTCAATCTTACGATTTATCGATCGATCGCATAAACGTCGTCAGCTTTACCCAAAGCAAAAAATAGCGAATGGCGGAAGTTTTTACCTGCTTGAGTAATAAAGATAATCAAGGCTGCCAAAGCCAACACTGCTGCGAAAGAGAATATACCTCGATAGCCACCCAAAATAAGAGAAAGAGAGCCAAGAGTCAGACCACCCAAAGCAATACCGACATCAAAACCACCCATACAAAGGGCAAAAACCTTACCCCGCTCGTCAGCATAAGAACGATCTGCAACAAGTGCCAAACTTAGAGGAATCAGTACCCCCGCCCCCGCACCTTCAGCGATCGCCGATAAGATAAACACTAAAGGAGTATTAGCCCAACTTAGCAATACCATCGATACTATATAGCAAACCAATCCGATACTGATAAACAAACCACGACCATAGCGATCGCTAGCCTTGCCGACAAACAGGCGAACCGAAAAAGAGGCGATCGCCACTACGGTGTAAAAGTATCCTACATTAAAATCCAGCCCAAGTTCGGTAACATACAAAGGTAGAAAAGCTGCCAGCGAACCAAAAACCAAACCAATTAGAAGCAAGACAATAGTAGGCACTATCAAAGCACGATCTCTAGTCATCTGCCAGAAATCCCGTTTAATTGCGTCCGATTTCCGCTCTGCTGCTGGTAGAGGCGTTTCTTTAATTTGACTCGATAAAGCAAAAGCGATCGCGCCACAAATAGCGGAAATAATAAATAAAACTTCATAACCAGTACCTTCGGAAATATATTGTTTGCCACTAACTTGTAAAAATCCACCCAAAGCAGGGCCGATAGACATTCCTACTGGTACAGCTAGATTCATGTAGCCGATTACAGTTCCTCGATGCTGAACTGGCGCGAGATCTACCGCTAAGGCACTATAGCCAATGGTAAAGGCAGCAATACTAATGCCGTGAAATGCTCTAATACAGCCCAAACCAAAAACCGAATGAACCGACATATAAAATACAGGAGCGATCGCTGCTACGACTGTACCGATCGTAATAACTATTTTGCGACTACGGCGATCGGCTACTCTACCCAGCCAAGTACGAGAAGCAAGTAACCCAATAGCAAAACTACTCATAACTATTCCTACCTGTTGAGTAGTCCCGCCCATCGCCTGAATATAAGTAGGCAGCGTTGGCAGTAATAAAGTGATGCTAATCCAAAATAGTAGCCCTGCTGTAAACAAGTTAATCAGCTTTTGTTTTGTTGATGATTCGAGAACTTTCCAAACTTCCACAAATAATTTTAAAAATAGAGACGATTGACTCAGTTAATCTAACTTAATCTAAGCAGTATGTGGATTGCCCAATGTATAGAGATTAAAGCAACAGTGGCGTTTTTAAGTAGCTATGTCAAGTTCAAATTTATTAGCAGTTCGGGTGGGGGCTAAAAGCTAAAAGCTAGCATGACCGATAAATCTGCTACACCCAAACTGACTTAGAAAATAGAAAGAGTGGGCAGAAATTAAACTACTTCTTAAAATTGGAGGAACAAATATGTATAACTAATTATGAGTAATAAAAACTTAAAGCAGGGTCTAGGATTCTTTGCAGCAGCAATTGATGCCACTTTAATATACAACTTCAGTCTAACTTTTTCCGAAGACATCAGGCTGTTTATTCTAAGACTACTACTAACTATCTTTATTACTGCGGGAATTTGGTTGATTATTTGCTACATAATCGATCGCGTTGATGGTACTGCTTAACGGCAATCTCTCTAATAAAGATGTCATGATTTGTAAGTCTGGCGATCGGCTGTTTGAGAACAATTATCGCTAGAATACTTCTTGAAGCTAAAATTAAAAATTATGAGCCGAAAAACTAATCGACGTAACTTTCTGATAGGTAGCGCAGCAGCAGCAACAGTTATCGGTAGCCAAGCTTTTAGCAAAAAAACAGCCCCAGCGGGTTCATCTACAGCTAAATCTATGCCAGAAAGAATATTAGGCAAGACTGAAATTAGTTTACCAGTCTTGGGTTTGGGAGGAGCGGGGCAAACTCCTATTTCTCATGATGGTCGAGAAGCTGAAGCCATTGCATTGATTGAAAAAGCTTTAAAATTAGACATTAAATATTACGATACCGCAGCTAGCTATGGTCCTTCAGAAGAACGCTTTGGTAAAGTTTTACCGCCTTACCGCGATCGCATTTACATCAACAGCAAAACCGCAGCCAGAGATTATGATGGTGCATGGCGAGAATTAGAGCGATCGTTACAACGTCTTGGAACAGATTACCTCGATTCATGGCAGTTACATCATGTTTCCTTTACTGAAGAATTAGATACAATTTTTAGCGATCGCGGCGCAATCAAGGCTGTTGAAGAAGCTAAAGAGCAAGGATTAATTAAGTTTGCAGGAATTACAGGACATCACGAACCAGAAGTTATTGCCGAGGGTTTGCGTCGCTATGACTTTGATACTACTTTAATCTCTCTTAATGCTGCCGATGTTCATCATCCCCGTCCATTTTCTCGTACCGTATTGCCAGTAGCGCAGGAAAAAAATGTCGGTGTAATTGCTATGAAAGTCCCTGCATACGGTAGATTATTAAAACCTGGTATTTTATCTAGTATGGAACAGGCTATGGGGTATAGCCTATCTTTACCTGGAGTACATTGTTGCGTCATCGCTGCCGAAAACCCCGAACAATTAGAGTCTAATGTCGCCGTAGCGCGCAACTATACTCCTTTAGACGCAGCACAAATGAGCCAAATAGAACAGCTAACCGTCAATGCTGGAGAAGATGGTGCATTCTTTCGCCAGTGGACTTAAAACATAGAATATTAGTACTATTTTTTGCCGATAATAAAACTCTACAGAAGACAGGCGTAACAAGTAGAGATATTAGCGATCGCATAAGCGAAATAGAAAGCGACTTAAAACAGCATTATTCAGACATCAACATTGATGTATAGCAATACGTACTTATATTAGGAAACTTATTACCCATTACCCATTATCTATTACCCATTACCTATTACCTATTACCCATTACCCATTAATGTAGTGCGATACTAGGTACATGGCAGCATCGAGGAAGTATAGCAGTGCCAGCCCTAGACAATTAAAATTGTAAAGAGCAATATGTGGAAATCCAAGCGCGAACTAATCGATAACGACCGCATTCATAAACTTTTTATTTTTAGAAACGGTAAGCAGGTTACTTACTCAGAGGTAATTGAGTTATGGCAGCAGGATGAAAAGTTTAGAGAATTTTTTATTTCTTTATTAGCCGATACTCCAATGCCAGCTTATTTTTGGGAAACACCACCAGTAAAAGAAAGTACTGTAGAGCGAAAATTTGAATTCGTTTTAATAGACAGTCCTAAGCTAGCCGATGTAGAACCTGACCCTAGCGACTTCAGACAGCATTTTGATAACTCAAATAGAGAAGTTGTTACCTTTCCCAATTTAAAAAATGATGCTTTATTAATCGTACCTTGTCCTATTACTGACATACTTGCTAGTACTCATTTGGCTGATTTTGTTCGACAAGCACCTACTTTTCAACAGCACTTATTATGGCAAACTGTCGGGCGATCGATCGAGCAAAACCTTAATAAGCAGCCTATTTGGGTCAGTACATCTGGTTTAGATGTTAACTGGCTTCATGTTCGATTAGACTCTCAACCAAAGCATTACTGTTTTGAACCGTACAATTGAACACTCCCACCACTAAATGACTGACTTCGCTATCGCTTCGTCTTTCATTTTAGTGGGGGATTCTACATTCGCCGACTCGCCGTTAGACAACAGGCTTACGCCTGAAGCCCAAGAGGGCAAATCTCCTGTAGCGTAAGTTCCGACGTGACCCGCCGTACATAATCCTTTTTTTAGGATATTGATACTAGCTGCAATATCTCTATCTTCGCTATATCCGCATTCACAAACATGGGTGCGAGTAGAAAGAGATTTTTTGACTCGTTTATCGCAGGAGGGACAATCTTGAGATGTGTATTGCGGTGGAACAGCAATGGTTATCTTGTCCATTTTCCAGCCGAAATATTCTATCCATCTGCGAAATTGAGTCCAACCAGCATCAGATATTGATTTAGACAGTTTTGAATTACGAACTAAATTCTTGACCTGCAAGTCTTCATAAACAATACAATCGTTAGAAGTACATACGGTACGCGCTAGTCTCTTAGCGTGTTCTTCCCGTTGTCTACTTATTCTCAGGTGTAATCTAGCGTATCGATTTCTAGCTTTGTGATAGTTTTTAGACTGCGATTTACCTTTTTTGAATTTTTTAGACTTGCGACGATTGAGTTTATTTAATCTCTTTTCGCCCTGTCTATAAAATCTAGGATTAGCTTCAGTATGACCAAATGAATCAGCGTAAAAATATTTCAAGCCAACGTCTAAACCAATTGCCTTGCCTGTAGCCTCGACATTTTCTTTTATCTCAATTGAAATGCAAAACTGACAGTAGTAACCATCTGCTCTACGTATCAATCGAACCTGCTTTATTTGTTCGGGTTGGTAAAAGTAAATATCTCTTGAGCCAACAAGTTTAACTCTACCAATACCTTTTTTGTCAGTAAAGGTAATGTGCTTTTTAGTAGTTTCGTCTAGCTTCCAGCCAGACTGTTTATATGCAACTGAACGAGAATGTTTTTTAAATCTTGGAAACCCAATCCCCCCTTCTTTTCCCCCCTTAGCAAGGGGGGTTAGGGGGGATTTCTTGCAATTATCAAAAAAGCGACTAATAGCACTCCAAGCTCGTTCGGCTGATGACTGTCTAGCCGTAGAGTTTAATTCGTTAGCAAAACTATATTCTTTGGCTATGACGCGACAATACTTGTTTAGGTCATACTTGTTGACTCCTTTATTGTCTAGCCAGTAGCGTAAAGCTTTATTTCTGACAAATTGACCTGTGCGAATCGCTTCATCAATTGCTGCCAGTTGATATTGTTTTGCCTTGATTTTATACTCTAGTACAAACCTAGTACAAACATAGTTTTATACTAGCATGATTGGCACAAAAAGATGTCGCTTCGCGTGTTTGTTTATTGGCAAAAATTCATCTCACCGCTAAAACATTGGGCGCGTCTAACTGTGTTAGACTTAAATCGCCCTCGTTTTTAGCAGAAAGGACTTGTCCGCATCTAGTCTTCTTTTTGCACTTAAGATAAAAATAAGGCGCAATAAGATACAGGCGATCGCCATACCGAAGATTCTTTAGCTATGGACGACAGCTTTAACTTAATTATGCCTATTTACTTACCAAGTTATTTTTAGCAAAATTTCAGTTCTCGTTGCATGAACGCAAGACTAAAAACCTCCATTTAAGGGGTTTTTAGCCTACAAGTAATTGTTGTATAGGTTATGCTAGAAATAACCTACGGAAATTATTATTCCTTACTGAAATAGGGCCGGCTTACGTTCGGGATTGCTGGGTTGAGGTTGAGGTGCAGCAGAATTACTTCTCAATAGTTCGCCTGTACCACCATCAGCAGGATCTAAAAAAGGACGAAGATCGATATTTTCTGGAGAACTGCTAGCTTTGCCATTTTTACCGTTGATTACATTACCTAGTTCACCTAAGATATCATTATTAGATTGACCCTCACCAAAGGTATACACGCCCTGAGTAGAACCACCATCATCAGCGACCAATAAATTATCAAAAATCAGATCGCGAGTTAGCTGTGGATCTTGTCCTGGGGGAACGGTAAGGACGATACGGCAGTCTGTAGGGTCTAATTGTGTAGTCACGCAGATTGTATCGTAGCCGTTTTCTTGCCCAGTAGTCAGCTCTAGCAGTCCATCCTGACGATAAGATTCAAAACGAGCAGTAATCTCGTCACAGCGTTTTTCGGGAGTCCAACCGCCACCTAACTGAGTGGGAATTGCCCAGGGATATCCTTCATCGGGTTGGCTTTCAGGATAGTACATTACAGTATACTCACCATTAACTACTTCACAGGTAAATCTGGTATCTGTATTGCGTCTGGCTGGAGAAGTGGGATCGGAACTATTAGGTTGGTCGATAATTACTTCTGGAGGTTGACCGTTTTGTCCGATAACCTGACGTAACTGCTGGATGCTATCTAGGTTTAAATCTTCAATAGATAAAGCTTTTGCGCTTTGGGACATACCAGTTGCGATCGGTACAGCGATCGCAACCAAAGATATAGCTTTTAGGTGATTTTTTAGATTGTTTAATTTTAATGACACTGTTATTAATTCCTGTAATACTACAAAGTTAGTAATTTAAAATACTGTTGGCGATCGATGTTTGATGCCTCATGTGTAATTCTTGCTTCAATAGTTTTGACGATACTAAAGTGTAAATGTTTCTCAAACAATCTACTAAATGTTGACGAACTAGAGAATATTTTTGTAATTAAATTTATTACAGAGCTGGAGTTAAATTTTACTTCTCATAGACAAAACATCCATACAGTATTTAAGTTTAAAACTCGCTCTATATCTTGAATCTCTCTCTAGACCGAAGCAAGATTGGGTATTTTCTTAAATAATTAAGATGATATATATGTATTAGATTTCAATAATTATTGTAGATGAAGTTACCAGATTTAGATGTCAGAGCAATCGATCGCATTGTCGAAATGGCATGGGAAGATCGTACCCCTTTTGCTGCGATTGAAACTCAGTTTGGCTTGAAAGAAAAAGAAGTTATAGCTTTGATGCGTAAGGAAATGAAGCGATCGAGCTTTAAAATGTGGCGTAAGCGAGTTACAGGGCGCAATACTAAGCATTTAGCGAAAAGAGATTTTTTAGCAGGGCGATTTCGCTGTACGGAACAAAAGTAACGATCGCTCTTTAAACCCGTACTTAAGTAGAAATTAAAATTAAAGCTACACTAAAGCATATTTAAGCGGGTGTAGACATGGCAATTAGGCAAAACTCAGCAGTCAAGGTGATCGGGACATATTTAGTTTTAAGCGCGATCGCTCTATTAATGCTGTTTCCCCTGCTCTGGTTGATTGGCACTGCTTTTAAATCGCCTACAGAAGATATATTTAGCTTTCCACCGCAGATATTTCCCGCCTCGCCTACCTTTGATAATTTCCTGACGGTATGGGATACCTATCCTTTCGGACAGTATCTATATAACAGTGCGATCGTGGCTTTTCTAGCAGTTGGATTAAATCTACTGCTGTGTTCTTTGGCTGCTTATCCCCTAGCTCGTCTTAATTTTCGGGGGAGAGAGTTCATTTTTGCTTTGGTGCTAGCCACAATTATGATTCCCTTTCAAATCGTGATGATTCCGCTATATATTTTGGCGGTTAATTTGGGCTTGAGAAATACTTATCTAGGAATTGTTCTACCCAACCTCACGTCGGCATTTGGTATTTTTTTACTAAGACAGGCACTTAAAGCTGTTCCTTTAGAGTTAGAAGAGGCTGCCCGTATTGATGGCTGTTCGGAATTGGGAATCTGGTGGAATATTATGATTCCTGCGATTCGCCCTGCTTTATTTACTCTAGCGATTTTTGTCTTTATTGGCTCTTGGAGTGATTTTCTCTGGCCGTTAATTGTTTTAGACGACCCTGATTACTATACCTTACCGCTGGCAGTAGCTAATTTAGCCGATTCCTTTTCTTTAGACTGGAGATTAGTGGCAGCAGGTTCGGTTATTTCGATCGCGCCAATTTTATTATTATTTTTATTTCTACAAAAGTATATCGTGCCTACTGATGTTGGTAGCGGTGTTAAAGGTTAGTTTTTAGCAAGGCGATCGCGCGATCGCGCAAAATTAGTTCTGATTACTCAAAAAACAGCTTTTGTCTTTTTACTTAAGATTTGACTAATTAGCATTTCTTAACATTAGTCTACGAGCCGTTGTAAATTTAGCTCAAAGTATATTTGTATTCTGCTTTAAGCAGTTTTAGGATAGTTTGAGATTCGTATTTAATGATGCCTTCAATTTGGTGAAGTTTTTGAAAGAAAGGAAACAACTTTTCACACGCTTCAAAATAAACATCGATAACAATATTGTTGCTTCCTGCCGTAATTGCTACAAAACGTACCTCTTCAAACTGAGTCAGAGTTTCAGCCACAGTCTCTATATAGCTATTTTCAACCGTCAACCAAACAATAATGATGTTGCTGTTTCCCGTTCTAGCAGGATTGGGCCAGGCTAATATTTTTATAATTTGCGATCGCAAAAGACGCTGTACTCGATAACGAGTCGTAGCCTCTGGTATATCTAAATGTTGGGCGATTTCTCTAAAAGACATTCTTCCGTCAGTACGAAGCAAGTTGATAATGTCTCGGTCAAGGGAATCTAATTCTAGATTTTCTGAGTTTGAGTCACGGTCTTTTTCGCCGATCACCTTCATATAAAAACAAATAATACGTCTGTTATTTCAGATAATAATAACTCTTAACATACAGTTTAATTTCGTAGCAAAAACAACATTTAAAAATTACGTTTCTAATTAATCTACTACCTAAGTTCTGATAGGAGCGAAGTTGCTTCGAGGTTTATTATCAGTGTCGATTAGAGAGGTTGTAAATAATGACATACAGTTGGTCGAAAAATCGGCGTTGTGCTGCTGTTTTAAGTTTTGATGTTGATGGAGAATCGGGCATATTAGCGATCGATCCCAAAATGTCTCAAAGACTATCGGCGATCGCCTGGGCGCGTTATGGACCCAAAACAGGAGTACCTCGCATCCTGAAAATGCTAGCAAAACAAGAGGTAAAAGCCACTTTTTTTATTCCTGGTTACACCGCCGAGTTGTATCCAGAGTTAATCAAAAGAATTAGCGATGAAGGTCATGAGATTGGCGTACACGGCTATTTACATGAAAAGGTATCGGATCTCGATTTAATTCAAGAAGAGGCAGCTTTAGTCAAAACCTGCAACATTTTAGAGAAGATTACGGGAACTAGACCTGTAGGCTATCGTTCTCCCCTCTGGGATGTAAATCAACGTACTCCCGAACTTTTGGCAAGTCATGGAATGATTTATGACTCTTCCTTGATGGATGACGATGTTCCCTATACTATCTCTACTAAAAAAGGCGATCTGGTGGAGATTCCCGTGCATTGGACTAACGATGATTGGGAACAGTTTGCGTTTCATATGGACCCTGCTATTGGCAGTGGCGTAATCGAAACCTGCGATAAAGCTTTGCAGCTATGGAAAGAGGAAGTTGAGGGAATGCACCATTATGGAGGAGCGTTTGTTCTTACCATGCACCCCGAACTAATTGGTAGACCAGCTAGAGTTTTGATGTTAGAGAGGCTGATCGACTATATGCGATCGTTCGATGGCGTTTGGCTAACTACCTGCGAAGCAATTGCCCGCCATCATCAGCAACAAAGCTCAACTCCTGCTATGTCAGAGGCTTCTTAATTAAGTAATAAGTAATAGGTAATATTGAAAACGGCTGTAAATGAAAACAAATATAGAGACAAGATTCGACCCAGATTTACTCAACAGCCTGCTGATAACTTATATGGGATCGAGTTATCTATTGGGAGTTGGTTTGTTGTTACCCCATAGCTGGCTGTCAAATGGGATTGGAGTAGTTTTGATAGTTCACAGTTTGGTACTTTCTGCCTACCTAATTCATGAACTACTGCACGACAATATTTTTAAGCAACGTAACCTCAATAGCTTATTTGGGCGCATTTTTACCCACATGAATGGTGCTTGCTATGCACCCTATAAAGACTTGGTGGAACATCATATCAACCATCATATCTATCACGTTGACATTGTTCCTTTTGATATCCCTACTTTTCACAAGGAGTTATCCAAACCGATTCGCTGGTTGCTGGTAGCTTTGGAGTGGGCATACTTCCCTGCATTTGAATTTATTATGCGTTGGCGGTTAATAGCTGCACCGTTTATAAATCCCAAGAAAGCTCATTTGCGTTGGCGAAGTATCTGGATTATGACATATCGATCGAGCATAGCCATAGCGATCGCCTTAATTTCTTGGCAAGCACTTTTGCTCTATTTCTTTGCCTATGTTTGCTTTATTAACCTGGTTCGTTTTGCCGATGCTTTTCACCATACTTATGTCTACGCTATTTCAGGAACAGAAATTACTAAAGAAGATCGCTTTTACGAACAGGCAAATACCTTTTCTAACTTTGTTTCCCATCGGCATCCTTGGTTAAATCTGCTGTACCTTAATTTTGGCTATCATAACGCCCATCATCATGATATGCGCTGTCCTTGGTACCGTCTGCCAGAACTACATCAAAGTCTTTATGGTAGCGAAGCAAAAAACTTATTACCTTTATCTCAATTAATTGGCAACTATCATCGCTTTCGGATCGCTCGTTTGTTTGGTGGTCAAGGAGATGTTGATGTGGAAAATGATGATAAAGTTACAACTTTTACTGGTGGAATTGGCGTTTCTTTACTAACGCCTCTATAAAAAAATATAGCCTACTTCTGGCGATTTCAATTTTCAACAATTAACTTAACGATATATCTGAGTTTGATACTTTTGCTACATCAATTAAAAGCAGTTAATAGTATGGTAATTAGATCTTTAAGTTGATAATAGTAGTTCGATAAATTTACTTTCAAATATTACTAACAGTTTTATGTTTTTAAACAATAACTTGGTTGTATCCCGACGTAAAGCCATACAGCTTATGGCTGGACTAACTGGGGGCTTAATCTTACATAGCGTAACTGCTCCTATGGCTCAATCTGATTCTATGATGAAGATGATATTGGGAGGAGTAACTTGGATTGGCTTAACGCCTTTTTATATAGCGCAAGAAAAAGGTTTTTTTACAGAAAATAATCTAGATGTAAATCTACAAATTTTTAGCGCGAACACTGATTATATGTCGGCATTTTTAGCAGGAAGAATAGACGGCTGTGTCTCTTCTGTTACCTCTGAAATTGTTTTATTAGCAGACAAAGGAAAAGACTATAAAATAGTTTTAATTCAAGATAACTCTGCTGGAGGAGATGGTATTTTAGCTCGTAATAGTGTTAGCAGCATTGCCGATTTTAAAGGTAAAAAGGTAGCTGTAGAGCAAGGTGCGGTAGGTCATTTTTTCTTACTACAGGTATTAAAAGAAAACGATTTGACCGAACAAGATATTACGATAATTAACGCTGATGCAGCCACCGCAGCAGCAGCTTACCAGGCAGGTAATGTAGATATTGCCAGTACCTATGCACCATTTTTGTCTCAGGCTAATTCCGCGCAACCCGACGGCAGAATTATCTACGATTCATCAAAAATGCCAACGGCAATTACAGATTTTTATATCTTCGATCGCGAATACATCGAAGCTAATCCCGAAGCCGTAGAAGCATTTGTTGCTGGTATTGTTAAAGCCCTTAATTTTTTAGAAACCAACCGAGATGAAGCGATCGCAATCGCAGCAGCTAAATTGGAAGTTACACCCGAAGCCTTGTCCGCAGATTTAGCAGGAATTGAATTACCAAACGTGGAGGCAAATTTAGAAATGTTGACCGATTCGAGTAGCGATATCTATATCTTAAATTCGCTCAATGCTATGGGAGATTTTCTGGTTTCTCAAGGGCAAATTCAAGCCGTTCCCGATATGACCACATTTATTGAACCTAAATTTATCCAGTCTTTTCAGGCGAATAATTAGTCGATAACATTTATGAACAAACCATCAGTATCCTATTTACAACCTTCGGTTTTTTGGAGTATTCGCCAGGGTTTTCCAACTTGGTTGAAGTTATTACTGACTGTAGTTGCTCTAACTATACCTTTAGCTATCTGGTCATTTCTCAGCTATAACGAATTAGTCAATCCTCAGTTTTTGCCCGCCCCGACAGCAGTATTGCAAGCGGGTATTGAGATGTTTAGATCCGAAGATTTGATTATTGATATTGTTGCCAGTTTTGGTCGCGTTTTAGCTGGTTTTTTGTTAGCTGCGATCGTCGGGATTCCGATTGGAATTGCCATGGGAACGTTTTATAGCATGGAGAGTTTGTTTGGTTCAATCGTCGGCGTGGTACGCTATATGCCGATTGCTGCTTTTATGCCTCTGATCGTTCTCTGGGCTGGTTTGGGAGAAGTTTCTAAAATTCTAATTATTTTCCTGGGCATTGTTTTTTACAACGCCATCATGATCGCCGATGCAGTTAAGTTTATTCCTAATGAAATGCTTAATGCTGCCTATACTTTAGGTGCAAATCGGTTTAATTTGTTGTTTCGCGTAATTCTACCTGCTGCTGTTCCTAGTATCATCGATACTTTAAGAGTTAATGTAGCTGGGGCTTGGAATTTTCTGGTAATTTCTGAGTTAATCGCAGCGCAAAATGGTTTGGGCTTTAAGATAATTTATTCTCAAAGGTTTCTCAACACGGATAAGGTTCTGTTCTGTATTTTGGTAATTGGTGTTATTGGCTTGCTTTTGGATTACAGTTTCAAGCTGTTATATAAGCTGGCATTACCTTGGGCGGAACAGTAATAGCTAAATAAATAATAAATAAGATGAATTTTGATTTGGATTTGGATCGCACCGCCTTACTAATTATCGATTTTCAATGTGACGTTTTTAACGGAGGCGCATTACAGCTAGTAGGAACAGACGAAGTTTTACCCAAAGCCAAACGAGTACTAGCAGCAGCTAGAGAAATCGGTTTACCCATCATTCACACCAAAGAAGTGCATCGCAAACAAATGGTGGATTTCGGGCGGGAATTAGATGGTACAGAACCCGTTCATTGTTTAGAAACTTGGAAGGGAACGGATTTTCATCCCGAACTGTATCCCCGCGATGGCGAATATGCGATCGCCAAACGTCGCTATAGTTGCTTTTTTGGCACGGATTTAGAAATCCTACTGCGAGGCTTAAAAGTAGACACTTTGGTAGTTATGGGTACAATGACCGACGTTTGTGTCCACTATACTATTGCCGAGGCTCATCAAAGAGATTATCACTTTTACGTAATTGCCGACTGCTGTGCGGGTTCAGATTGGGATGCTCATCGGGCAGCACTCAAAGCCATGAAATACTTACAGCGTAATTCTATAATCACCAGCGAAATGTTTCTTAATACGGCGATCGCCCCTGTAAGGTCGATTTGATTCTTAGCATTAATATTACTTAAATTAATTATGACTCTCTCCCGTAAAGTTATTACTGATGGCGAAAATGCCAGCTTCGCCGAACCCAATCTCGAACGGGTATCTTTACAACCCAAATTATCAGTACGCAATCTTTCCAAATCTTTTGGAGATGCCACGACAAATAGCAGGGGTAATAAACGCCAACAGCTTTTAGTGTTAGATCGAATCGATCTCGACATTTATCCCCAAGAATTTGCCTGTATCGTCGGTGCTTCTGGCTGCGGTAAATCTACCCTGCTTAATATTATTGCTGGTTTATTGCCTCACTCTTCAGGAAAAGTAGCAATTGATGGTACAGAATTACTAGGTCCTGGTGCGGATCGGGGTATGGTCTTTCAAAACTATACTTTGTTTCCCTGGTTGAGCGTTGCCGATAATATTGGTTTTGGCTTGTCCCTAAAAAAAATACCGAAAGCCCGACGTAAAGAAATTATTAGTTACTATTTAGAAATTATTGGTTTGACTCAGTTTGCTAATGCCTATCCCAAACAACTTTCTGGAGGCATGAAACAGCGTGTTGCGATCGCTCGTGCTTTAGCCAATCAGCCAGAAATGTTGCTGTTAGACGAACCCTTTGGGGCATTGGATGCTCAAACCAAAGAGCAAATGCAGGAATTTTTGCTCGATTTGTGGAATAAAACCCAGGTTACAATTTTAATGATTACTCATGACGTAGAAGAAGCCATCTTTCTCAGTCAAAAAATTTACGTCATGTCGGCACATCCAGGGAGAATCAAAGAGCAAATTCCGATAAACTTGCCCGCACAACGGGATCTCGATATTAAACTAACTAAAGAATTTATTGACTATAAACGTCGGGTACTTCACACGCTTCGTTAGTACTGTAGAGTGGACATTAGGACGATCTTCTATAGAGCGCGATCGCCTTAAAAATGTCTGGCAAAATTATAGCCGTAGAATAATAGTTGGTGCGTGAGTCGATGAGGCTGAAGAATAAGATTGCTTTAGTTACTGGTGCGGGTTCGGGTATTGGTAGGGCGACAGCACGATGTTTTGCAGCAGAAGGGGCAACGGTAATTGCTACCGATATCAATGAAGCTGAGGTTCTAATTACTCAAGAGTTGGTTAGTCGAGTAGGAAAATGTCAGGTATTAACTGTTGATGTCAGTCAAGAACAACAGGTAAGGAAAGCGATCGCCCATACCGTAGATATGTTTGGTCGTTTGGATATCATGCACAACAACGCGGGAATTTCCATTGTCAAACCCATTACTGAAACTACTGAAGCAGATTTAGATCGCTTAGTCGGCATCAATTTTAAAGGAGTCTTTTTCGGCTGCAAACACGCGATCGCTCAGATGGTAAAACAGGAGGCAGGGGTTATTATCAATACTGCTTCAGAATTGGGAGTTGTGGGACAACCTTTATTTAGTGCCTATTGCGGTACTAAAGGGGCAGTAATTGCTCTGTCTAGAGCCTTATCTGTAGAATGGGTAGACCGTGGAATTCGAGTTAATGCTCTTTGTCCTGGTCCAGTTAATACGCAAATGTTACAGACAGAGTTTTCTCTGGCAAACAATCCTCAAGCAGAAGCCAAAGCTGCTGTTGCCTCAATTCCCGCAGGGCGATTGGGTACTCCAGAAGAAATTGCTAAAGTGGCATTGTTTTTGGCAAGTGATGATGCTCAATTCGTCCACGGCGCAGCAATTATGGTAGACGGAGGGAAGACAATTATTTAATAGATCTTTTCATAATCGACAAAGATAAAAGCGATCGCGATATCCACTATCTTTTAAATCTACGGCTTTATCCCGACTGCATCCTAGCTGCTGCAAACTCTCATCACCTAGATCTAAGTTAACGCCAAACAAAGCTAACGGTTTAGGCTGTTGGGCAATAATGTTGTTTAAGTTGTCCACGGCATCGGCATTATTGGAAACTAAAATAAATTGAGTATATTTGGTTGTTCCCGACTCATTTCTAAGATTTAAACGCTGAAAAGATAGACCTAATGCTACCATTTCTCGTAACTCCGAATGAGTTTTATGGGTCATTGCCACTACGGTAGGTAGAGAATTTTGTTGGATAAAAGCAGCAAGGCGATCGCTCTGTCGTGATTTTTGGAATCCGAAATCATTAATTACCGTCAACGAACCCAATAAACCCAAGATTAGTAGCAATACAACTACTCTATTTTCATCAGTAGCTAATCTAATCGATGCGCTTTTGGAACTAAAAGCCCGACAACAGCTTGCTAAAGTTACGGCTATTAATAAAATTAGTCCAGGAAAATAAACAAAGTGGTAACGGGCTGCAAGAGAAACATCTTTACCCATGCCATAGATAAGCAAGAGGAAAACGAGCAAACAGCCAAACAGATAACCGCTAACAATTATCATCGGCGAACGAGTATTAGAATTTAGCCACAGCGATCGCCATTGTTTAATTAAAATTGGTACAGCCCAGATTAGTACTACTAAAATAGTGATACCCGAACAGATAGTTACTAAGGTAGGCGTACCTTCGACTGGTAACAGCATCACCATCGTAATCATCCAGGCAATTAAGCGCGGAATAGGTAGTAGAATTTCATTTAATTCATAACTAGTTTGAATCCAGCTAGTCATTTCATTACCAGAAATACCCCGAACTATTGGTAGCCAAACCAAACCCCCCGCTACAGTACCCAATCCCGCCACAGATAAACCGCGTAGATATAGCAGTCGATCGCCACGATTAAACCACCAAAACACAAGTACGGCGATCGCTTCTGCTGCTAAAACTAAACTAAAAAAGAAATGAGTGGCAATTCCTAAAGCGTTAACCACAGTCCAAATTAATCCCAACCAAATTGAAACCGAAATTCTCTGCTGAATTAATTCGAGGGTTCTAAACAAACAGGTAAGAGAGGCGATCGCTAGTAAAATAGTTAAGGTGTAGTGACGGGCTTCTTGTGCGAGATAGATTCCGTATGGGGAAATAGCCATACTGACTGCTGCAAAATGCCCCCCCAAACGCGAACCAAAAGCCACCCTTGCCAAGCCAAACATGGCAGGAATTGCCAGAGTACCAAAAATCGCACTAAGCGATCGCGCTATTTGCAACGTTACTAAATCCCCATCCTGCAACCAGAGACTAATCCAATATCGAGTCAGCCAAAAATAAAGTGGTGGGTGAGTACTTTGATTTTTCAAGCGGGTGAATATTTCTCCGTAGCCGATCGAAGTATCTAAACGTAAAGGAGAAAGCAAAGTATCCAGTGAAACAATCCGATCTATAGCAATGGCGTTAAAACCGTGACCCAAACTATAGCCAATAGTAGCAATCTCGATAGATGAGGCAGGTTTGGCATCTAAATTAATAAAACGCAGAACTAAGCCCAAAATAGTCCAGATTAAGACTAATAAAAAGCTAAGTATAAATGGGTAGGAGCGATCGCGGTGATTAATCAAGTTGCTAGCTAAATTTAACTATCATGCTGTATTCCGCCCGAATCTTAACAAGATTGGCAGCAAAATCGGGGGAAAAGCTAAATTCATAATTAACAAATTTAGTCAAATAGAGAATGGCTATCCTAAAATTTAAGAGATAGCGATCGAGCAGTATAAAATTGAGGACAGATTAATTATGGCAATCAATCTAAGTAAAGGAGAAAGAATTTCTCTTGAAAAAGTCTCTCCAGGATTAGTGCAAATCTTTATTGGTTTGGGTTGGGACATCAACGTTACTGACACGGGGGGGGATTTCGATATCGATGCCTCAATCTTTCTTTTAGATAGCAGCGATAAGCTTGTTTCGGATAAGCACTTTATCTTTTACAACAATCCTACTAGCCCCGATCCAGAGAAGTCTGTTCACCAAAGAGGCGACAACCGAACTGGTGCGGGAGAAGGAGACGATGAAATAGTTGACGTTAAATTAAAAACCGTTCCACCTGAAGTTGCAAAAATGGCACTTACGGTAACTATCCACGAAGCCGAAAAACGTCAGCAAAATTTCGGTCAGGTTAGCAATGCTTTTGTCCGCATTGTAAATTGTGAAAACGAGGAAGAAATCATTCGCTATGACTTAACTGAAGATTTTTCGGTGGAAACTGCGTTAATTATGGCAGAACTCTATCGCAAAGATGGAGAATGGCGCATGAATGCTGTAGGTGCGGGTTACGAAGGTGGTCTACAGGCTTTAGTAGAAAGATACCAACAGTAGCTGATTAACAGATGAGGATAGCGATCGCGATCGCCTCCTCATCTTCAATTTTTAAAATATCTAGATCTGTTAGTTAATAGTTAGAAATACAATGGCAGTTAATCTTAGTAAAGGACAAAGAATCTCTTTAGAAAAAGTCGCCCCAGGATTAAAAGAGGCATTTATTGGCTTGGGGTGGGACACTAATGTTACCGATACAGGAGGCGATTTTGATATTGATGCCTCGGTTTTTCTGTTAAACAGCAATGAAAAGTTAATTTCCGATAACCACTTTATTTTTTACAATAATCTTGCTAGTCCCGATCCCGATAAGTCTGTAGAACACTTGGGCGACAACCGAACTGGTGCTGGGGAAGGAGACGATGAGGTAATTAAGGTAAATCTCAAACAAGTGCCTTCTGATGTCAGCAAAATTGTCATGGTGGTAACTATCCATGAAGCCGAACAACGCCAACAAAACTTTGGTCAGGTGCAAAATGCTTTCGTGCGGGTAGTCAATCCTGAAAATAAAGAGGAAGTGGTTCGCTATGACTTAACTGAAGACTTTTCAATAGAAACTGCGTTGATTATGGCAGAACTCTATCGCAAAGATGGAGAATGGCGAGTTAATGCGGTGGGTGCAGGTTACGAAGGTGGATTACAGGCATTATTAGACCGCTATCAATAACTGCAAGTAATCATCATGGTCAAACATCGCGCTTTTAATAATTAACAATTAGTAATTAAATCAATGGCAATTAACTTAAAAAAAGGACAGCGCATTTCGTTAACCAAGGACAATCCTGGCTTGAAGCAGATTATGTGTGGGTTGGGATGGGATGTCGCTCCTAAATCTGGTGGATTTTTCGGTGGTAACAAACAGTTCGATCTCGATTCTTCTGTGATTTGCTTGAATGCAGATAAGAAATTAACCGATCTCAAAGATTTAATTTACTTTGGCAATTTAAGACATAGCTCTAGCGCGATCGCTCACCAAGGTGATAATCTTACAGGTGCGGGGGAAGGAGACGACGAGGTTATTAATATCGATCTGCCGTTGATTCCTCAAAGCATTTCTCATTTAGTATTTACAATCAATATTTATAAATGCAACCAACGCAAACAAGACTTTAGCATGGTAGAAAATGCTTTTGTGCGTTTAGTAGACCGAGCTAACAACAAGGAATTAGCTCGTTACAACCTTTCTGGGTCGGAATATAAGGGGATGACGGGAATGGTTCTAGCTGAAGTTTATCGCCATAACGATGATTGGAAGATGGCAGCCTTGGGTAACGGATTTAAAGTATCGACTCTAGCCGATATTGCCAAAATTTATACTTAATCGCTCGGCGATCGCTTTTAAAATTAGAGTTAAACGACGTTCAAAATATGAGATTCTTGACTGACTGTTAATTAATAGTTCGTACAAGGTTGAGACATATAGATAAACCTTGTTTATATCTAATACGCGCGATCGCGCACTTTCAATTAAGTATCGAAACCTGTATATTAAATTAGTTCAACTGGCACAGAAAATTTTACAATGGCAAAAGATAAAATTAATCAGTCTAAATAATAAATAGACAAATTATAAATAAAAATAACTTAAAAAGCAGTAAAAATCGGTGTCTTGGATTACACTAAAGACCACTAAAGCTCGCTGGGAAGCAGAGTTAATGCAGCAAATACTGAACGCCTACGATATTCCTGCTCGCGTTCTAAACATTGGTGCGGGGATTTACTGTGGGGAGGGTAGCCAAGCAGCACTACAGGTAAGATCTAAAGACCAGTGGACAGCTTTGTTGCTCTTAAGCCCTCCTGAAGAGGATCGAGAATAAATTAAAGCTCTATAAAAAAACCTAAATTATGTCTTCTTTATTTGATTGGTTTGCCAACATTAGAAAAACAGAACCCGCAGTACAAAAACAGCAAGAGCGAGAAATTGCTGACGGCTTATGGACTAAATGCGTTTCTTGTGCTACTGTGGCGTACACTAAAGACCTTAAGGCTAATCAGCTAGTTTGTCCTGAATGTAACTATCATAATCGAGTTGATAGCGATGAAAGGATCGAACAGTTAATTGACGCTGATACCTGGAATCCTTTAGATGAAAACATTCGCCCCCTCGATCCCCTAGAATTTCGCGATCGCAAAGATTATCAAGCGAGATTACAAGATTATCAGGCAAAAACTGGTTTGACTGATGCGGTTAAAACAGGAACAGGTTTAATTGATGGTTTACCCGTGGCTTTGGGAGTGATGGATTTCCGCTTTATGGGTGGTAGCATGGGTTCGGTAGTTGGCGAAAGACTCTGCCGTTTAATCGAACACGCCACAGCCGAACAGTTTCCTGTAATTATCGTCTGTGCTTCTGGTGGTGCGAGAATGCAGGAGGGTATGTTTAGCCTGATGCAGATGGCAAAAATATCAGGTGCTTTGCAACGTCATCAGACTGCCAAACTGCTTTATATTCCCGTGCTGGTTCATCCTACTATGGGTGGCGTTACAGCCAGCTTCGCTATGCTCGGAGATATTATTCTAGCAGAACCCAAAGCTACTATTGGCTTTGCTGGAAGGCGGGTTATCGAACAAACCCTAAGAGAAAAATTGCCAGATGGCTTTCAAACCTCTGAATATCTTTTAGAACATGGTTTTATCGATTCGATCGTACCGCGTACCCAACTGAAAAAAACCCTGGCGCAGTTGATTAGCCTACATCAACCTTTTTATTCTCTCATGTCTCCGATAGAAGAAAGCAACCATCATACAGAGATTAGCGAGATGGTTTGAGTTTGACGAAGTTAGAGTCAGCGGAGTGCCTTTAGCGAAGCGAGGCGCAGAACAGGGGGTTTCCCCCCCGAAGCCCTCGCTTCAACAAACAAAGGGCTTGCCCGCATGTACTTGTCCGTATGTAGCGCGGTGTACCGCTGACTGATGCACGGTTATTTATTAATTTTTATAAAAATGTTCTTGATGTTAAAACAGCCATTATTAATGATATTTGCGATCGCGATCGCCTTCGGCTTTTCTCCTCAACTATTAGCTAATACTATGCCGTTAACTCCTACCGAAATCGAGCAGGAAATGTCAACTGTACCCCAATGGCAACAAGAAGGACAGACTATTACTCGCACCTTTGAATTTGAGAATTTCGTTCAGGCGATCGACTTTGTTAACAAGTTGGTCGAACCTGCCGAAACTGCTGCACATCATCCCGATTTGGCTATTTCATACAACAAGGTCACAGTTGCTCTTACTACTCACGATGCGGGTGGACTAACGCCACAAGATTTTGAACTAGCTCGAACTATTTCAGAACTTAATCAATAAAAATATTGTAGTTTGTTTTAATTACAGGCGATCGCGTTTTAGTTGAAGCAAAAACGATTGTTTGCTCTTGCCGAAATTATGTTAGCAAGCGCGATCGCCTTATTTCTATTTACTAAAACACCACTCTTTAATTTTCTTCGCGAGAGAAAGAGGTAAAGGATATTCGCATTCATCTGCACTCCACCAATGGGCAGATCGTAAATGATGGGCGATCGCGTGGTGTAAGATAAATTTATCTGGTGATGGTGTAGCCAAAATATTATGAGCGCGGGGTTGGGGCATCCTCCAATCTTTACTAGTAACGGGATTATGAGAAACATCAGTCTTAATGCGTTTACCAGTTTTAGGGTCGATTTTTTCTACTTTTTTTCCGTTAATCTCTTCTTTTTTATATCCTTCTGATATCCAAGACTCAAATCGACTTCTATATTTTGGTAGTTTTTGCGTTTGTGGTGTTTGAGCAATGCTTAATACTGTTTGAGTAAAAGGAATATCATCTAAGTTGCAATCTGGAGCAATAAATATTCCTTGTGCAAAAGATGCTAATTTTGGATCGAATTCTTTGCAGAAATCTTCGTTTGGTGTTTCTAATCCATATCCTTGGGCGACTTCATTACTTTCGGAATCGCGAACCCGTATGATGGTTATTTTCTCAGTTGGTGGGTTATTTTTATCAAATTTTCCATCTTGCAACCATTGCCAATACGATCGAGCATTTTGCGCGTGAGCGTACAAATAAACTTCATCAGCATTTGAATAGCTAGTGCTAAGTTGGTTTAGCATCCTACTGATAACTTGTTCTTCTTTGCCCTTTTTAGTTTTTGTATTGTTTGCTAGATAACAGACAGCTTCAGGAAGAGAACGCCACTCTGTATCTTGTGCTGGTAACAAAATCCGAATCTCATTTTTATAGATAACTACCAATACTGGTTCATTAAAGCTTTGACGGGAAGTTGTTCTATTGCGAGAGATTACATAAAATCCCGCATAAGCATTATTATCTTCGGTGGTAGTTAAAGGATAATTGCGCTCGAATGGCATGATTGCATCTAAAATAGCGGAAAAAGCTCGGTTTAAAAGACTTTTTTTAGCTTCTTTGTCTACAGTAGCCTCTTTAGTTTCTTTATCAATTTTTACAGCAGAAACGATACATTGAGGAATTAAATTGTATTTGGGTAATTCTGATTTGATATAGGATTTTGGATCGGCATCGCCACGATACGAAGGATGCTCTGGAGGTAATATTTCTACTATAATTGGCTCAGGATTTTTTGGTTTATTTTGTTCGCCAAATTGTTTGATGTGTTTTAGCTGAGGAATGTTTTTCTTTTCGGAGTTTTTCTTTTTGGATTTTTGGTACTCTATGGGATCGGCTAAACCTTGTGGTAAATGAAATTCTAGATTCAAGCTATCTCCAAAATAATGATTGGCAACTTTTGTAATAGCATCTGCTGTCTTTGAATTATATAGAGTACATACATGAAGCGTGATGTTGTTTGCTCTTTGATGTAGAAACTCTCTAAATTCTTTCGTTAGTTCTGGTAATTGGCTTTGAGATGGCTTTTGAATTTTGGGATTTTTAGTAAATTGCTTTTCAATTGACTTAGCAGCATTTTTAACGTTTTTCTTTATCGTCTCATTATCTTTAATTTTCGATATTTTCCGCCAAGGTTTAGTTAAAGTTGCACCATCAGGTAGAAAACCAATAATTTGTTTTAGCAATCTCCTACCATCAGAAATAGTAAATCCTGTTCCCCATCCTGCTTTTTGCCAACTTCTAGCGGGAATCAGAATATCTGTTTTTTTGGTTTCAATATAGTTAAGTGGATTAGCTAATACCTCTTCAATATCGGGAATATCAGCCGACAATTTTTTTAATATCTCTATAATTTTTTTATCTTTCCAGCGACGCTCAAATTTTTCTTCATTTGAAGCATTATTAACTTGATTATTATCTTGCTCTTCTTTTTTAAAGTTTTTAGCTTCTAAAGCTGTAAAAGCATTAGGCTGTAGAAGATTATAATCTCCCAACCAAGAAGTCAATCGACGAACATAACAATGGGTAGTTTTGGATTGTAGGTTAATGTCTACATTTTCCCCTCTTCTAACTACCCAACGTTTCATTTTGAAATGAAGATTGATTCGGCGATCGCTTAAATCGCTTTGATGTGATATAACTACTCCAAGAGAGGATTTATAACCATAGGATGTGGAAAAAGGAGGCCAAGAAACCAACTCGACAGTATTGTCTTTTCTACCTGGAGCAAAGAGTAACTTAAATTTGTCACTACCTAATTGATATTCTTGTTCGCTTAAGGTTTTTGCAATTGCCCATACTGGCGACCACCATTCTAATTGTTCTGGAGTTGCAGGTTGCCATTGAAAAAATTGTTTTTCTTTTTCTTCTTTCTTTTTTGTATCTTTATCCCAAAATAGCTTCTTTAAATTTTCTTGTTCTGCTTGTGAATACCAAACTTCAATCCATTTGCTAAATATCAGAGATAAGATTTTAGGGTCTATGGGTTCATAGGCTAAAAAAGCTGCTGGGTTGGGTTGACCGTCAATGGTAAGTTTATTAACGACTCTTATTTGAGGCAAAAGTAATCGGAGTGTATCTACTAAAGAATTGGTTGGCGCATTTTCTTGTTCTTCTCCGTAACTTCTTTTAAACTGTTCTAAATTGGGAAATGGCATCACCCAACCAGTAATACCCTCAGTTAATGCTTCTGTATATTTAAGATAAATTGGTTGGAAGTAAATTTTTTCTTTTGCCATAATTAATTTGAATTTGTAGGTATTCCGTCTTTTACTCGATCGCTATTACTAAAATTACAGCTACAGTTTGACTCCGCTAATAAAGTTCCTTAAACTAGTCATCGGATAGTAAACTGGTCCGTATAGGGTTCTAATTAAGCGACTAGATGAGCCACCTTGGTTTATAGCATCTCCCAAAAGTTTACGTACTGCTAATAAAAGAGAATTTTGTTCTGTGTCTCCAGCACGATTACCTTTGGATGTTTGAGGCATAAATGCAGCATCGGTAAACCAAACAACGGTTTTGCGACCTCCACGAGTGCTACGTCCAATCAATTGGGTGAGATTTACTGCTAAAGTCCAAACCAGAGGCTGTTTCATTGCCACTCCCTGCATTTCATCTGGTAGCTGAGAGAAAATTTGGGGTACAGCTAAGAAAGTATCTCTTGTCTGTCTGGCTTGTCTTTGAATGGTAGCTATGGATTGCAAACCAATATTATCTACAGCATTTTTATTAACTGCACTAATAATTAGCTGGTTGTCATCGGGACGAGGATGCTGTCTGACTAGAATTACCATACCGCCGAAATAAGGTTCTTGAGGATTATCTGGGTGCATCAGGTTAACAGCACGAGAAATAGCCCCAATAGGCGCGATTAAAAGTTCTTTGCCTAAACTGGGAAATTCTGTCATTTTAGAACGGGGAACATTGCTATTTTGTGTAGTTGATGCCCACAAAACGCTATCTCCATCCCGAACTACAAAAGAAGCTTTTTCTTTATAGGGTGATTTTAAACAGTCGTAGAAAGTTCTGGCTTCGGCGTAGCTATTGGTAACTAAAAGTAGATTTTTGCGATCGCTCGATACCTTAGTAACTAAATAATCTTGAAACTGCTCGATTAAAGGTTGACCGTGTGCAGAAGGACGACACAAACCAGAAACCATCTTACCGATGTTGTCGTGACGTTCCTCTTTTTGCGAACCCGATACCCAGACAGGATCGCCCGCATCATCAGACACAGGACAAAAGAAAAATTCACTTTCGTAAGCAACTTGTTTGGCTTTTTCTGCTGGCGGTTCGATAAGTAAGCTGGGTTTTTGCTGAACGTGGAAAGGATATGATTGTTTTGCTTCTCCTGAATAACTGGTAGCGGAAGTAACTAAAAGATGAGAAGGTGCTAATCCATCGACGCTAAAAATCTCTCGCCATTGACTAAAAAGCGATCGCCCGATACAAATACCCCGATGTATTTTTAGGTGTCCGTCTTGATATTGTGCGCTGGTGACAGCACCTACAGGAGAAGCAGGTAATAATCGTTCAAAATCTACTGGTGGAATTAGCGGTAAATTAGATTGCAGTTCGCTACTAGATTGTCTTCTGGTAGAAACGTGCTTACCTAACGCGCCCAAAGCTTGAGTAGCAAAAATAGATAGTTGTAATAGAGTCGCTAAGTTTTGGGCAAACAACTCATCATTAGATTCCAATTTGCCCAATTCTGTATCCCATCTAGTTTCTTTAATAAACTCCACGCATTTGGGATGAGGAATTTTGGAATATGGTTGTCCCGATAAAATTCCCGCTACATAAGCTAATTTAGTGACAATTTTGCTATCTTTAGTGTTTAATCCAGTCAAACTAGGATCGTTAGGATTATCTTGTATTGGTTTAAAAATCTGACGGTATCTTTGGTAACTACGTTCGTATTTATTTGCTGTTGGTTTGCGTACTTTTTGACCCAAACGTAGCTTAATTTCTCCTGAAAGATGCTCGGCAAGACTATCAAATAAAGACCATGCAGCGAATAATCTACCTTCTTGAGCGCATTCTTTAAGTAGTTTTTCAATTTCCTGTGTAGGTTGCTGACCTTTAAAAGCAGTGGCTACATCCCTCAAAGAGTACATTACATCCCCTATGGCTTTACTAGCTAGAAATTTCCATCCCTCTGATTCTTCAAGAAAAGAATCTCGAAACCTTTCCAGCACAACTACTTCGCCTTCTAAAACGCTATTTACGTGCTGGTAAAATTCATGACGCGACCAAGTATCTTGAATTGGTTTAAAAGAGGCAATGGTAACAATAGGATAAAAAAGCTCATCTAGTTTCGGTTGAGCCAGATCGACCTCATCAACTACAAATAAATCTGTTGTTAGAGCTAAATATTCCAGAATAGTAATGTTTTCTTTGAGATCGTGACGTGATACTTTTTTGTGGATAAATCCTGGTAATGTACCAACAATTAATTGCGCCTCTTCTAATTCTTGGGGCGTAATGTGTTGCGGACAAATACCAACCAAAGGACAGTCATATTTTTTCTGCTTTGGATCGTCAATGTCTTCTAATTGATTAAAACAAGGCGTTTTATTGCGTCGTTGACTAGTTGACTGCTGTATTGACGGTGTTGCAATAGCAAATAAAGGACAACATTGACTTAACCATCTAAAACCAGGATGAGTAAAAGATTGTTGGTTGTTACTAAACATTACAGCTTGATTCAACCGACTCAAATGTTTGTGTCGTTCGGAAGTACCAATAATAGGAACAGCCTTAATACCCAACTGTTGGGCAAATTCTAACCAATCTTGAACCTCTCCCACGCTGTTCGTGGCGATCGCCACTCTCTTATTTTGTTTGATTAACAAAGTAATTAAACTTTCAATCAGAGTAGATTTACCGCTTCCAGTAGGTCCTAGAATATGGCTTTCACCATTAATATAAATTTCATCAGCTTGTCGATTATTTTGAATATCCCAGTAGTTAGAATTAGCAATAATTTGTCCTGCGTCGTAACCTATAACTGACTGTAAGTTTCTTCCCTGTTGGACTAATTGCTGTAGAGATATGCGAATTGGCGAACGGTTATGACTTAAATTAATGCTGGGAATATTATTTTGATTTTGTGTTCCTATATTGGCGATCGCATTATTAATTCTGACTAGCCTAGTTTGCTCAGAACTAATATTAAATTTATAGTTTCCTGCGGTTGCGGGCTTATATTTTTTGCTAGTATCAAACTTAAGAGGTTGTTTGGTTAAAACGGTTTCATATATGTCGTAACGCTGGATAACCATACTGTTAGTTAAAGTAATACGGTTATTTTCATAATCAAGTTGAAAACCCAACCAGTTAGCAACGTGACCATTAGCCATATCATCGTAATTACGCAGTGCAATTTCCCAACTAATCGAACTACGAAACTCTGGTGCTAAATGACGTAAATGTTTAATAATCTGCCATTGACTGTCTGTAATTCCTGGCTCTCGATAACCCTGCATTAATAAATGAGCTTTACGTATTGACTGCTGGGGGAAATAGGCTTGCAAAGCATACAGCATTAATTCAATACGAGCAAAATTAGAAAATTTGATGGGAATGACTGAAGCTAATTGCTCGCGAAGGCTTCTTATCCAGCTACTTAAATCTCTCATTTTAATTCCCTCTTAACTCGCTTAATAACTTCTGATTCAGAAATTAAAGGAATACTTCCTGTATATTTACTTTTGAAAATTGCTTGAAATTCGAGTTTTTTCAATCGATAGTCTGGAACAACAAAAAATGATTTAGATTGACCAAAATTTGGGATAGTATCTTGATTTAATTCTTTGGCTAACTTAGTCGCGCTTCCCCAATCTTTGGCATCAATTGCCCAAAACTTGCCACCTGGAAATGTAATCTTTAAATCTGCTGTATCCAATTCTGGCCACAATTCTACTTCTAATCCCAGTTCCTCAAATTTTTTTGCCAGACGTAATTCAATTAATGATGGTCTAATCAAACAGATAACTGTATCAATAATTGGTGCTTTATCAACTCGGCGATCTAGAGGTTCGCAACATCCCTCAATCTCTCTAGCTGCACAGTCTAGATATCCGCCACAAGTCTTGCATAAAGGCATTACATCAGATTGCGGTGGTGCATCTCGATAGGCTTTATCAAGATACTCTTTCACTCTTTCTATTTCAGGATGATTGTTTGTCAAAAGTGCAATATCTAATTCTGAAGGAAAGGGATTTTCAGCGATAAAACGACGAAATACAGTATAAGTACTATACGGCAAATCATATTTCTTGATTTCATTCATCAACTGGGGAATATAGCTTTGATTATTATCAATCTCTAAACTAAGACTATATTCTCTAGCATATTCTTCGCATTCGTCAGATGGTTTTGTCATCCTCTCAATTAAAGGATCGTCAGGAAAGTCAAACCATTCACAAAAATCTGGTTCGACTGCTGCTACTGAATTTCTAGCTGCTTCTACCAAATTTAAGATCGAAGGATGGCGCATTACACCATCGCGCAAAATCCACCTAATACTTAATTTTTCAAATGCCTCGTACAAAGGTCGGGGAAAAGGCTGAGGATTTTCAACTAGATAAGCAGGTTCGTTACGATTAATGCGATCGCATATTTCTGTTAATCCTTTACATAATTTAATTAGTAGAATTTCTTCTTCTGTTTTTTCTCTTACCATTCTTACTAACAAGTGAGATAAAAGCTTTTTTTTGATTATATAGTCAACTTACTCTTTTGCACAGATCGAATATTTGTTATTAGTTAATTTTAAAGGCGATCGCCCTCACCTATATTAATCGTTGTCTATATGTAGGGCAAACTATTGAAGCTATAGGCAATATAGCTTGGTCAATCTTTTTCTTCCAACTCAAGTAAACTAAAAGGAAACACAGATCTTCTTAAATCGAAGATAAACGAATAACAGCGAAACTTTGTACAGGACAAAAGAGCAGACGAAATTTAATATATTCCCGCAGACTCAGCCAATCTTGAATCACTGCTGCGTTCTTGCTGTCTTCGGTAGCGATCGCGTCGGTAGGTTTTGAACCATACTGCTCGATCGCGGCGATCGCAGTTTCGAGCCAAGATGATGCTATCTCGGAGGCAAATATACTTGCTATAAATATTTACAGCATCGATAAGACCTAAACAACAAACTATATTTTGTCTATTATTAACCGTTTTAAATTCAAATAGACAGGTAAATTATCCGCTATCGTTTTTTTTGAACCAAAACTTATAATATAAATTACTTTTAAACACTGGTACTTGCGTTTTAGAAAATAAATATATAATATTCGACTTACTTCTAATAGAAATAGAGTTTGAAGAATTTAACATGACAGCTTGCCCAGTTTTTCGGTTATTTGCTAATTATTGTTTATTCTTGCTATTAGCAATGACGAAAATCGAGGTCGCTTCAAGTTGGTATATTTTAAAGACGAATAATCGAGTAATTATTGAGTAAAATCAGCCGTTTTATTCGGTACGATTTGCTGTAGAAATACGACTATGGATAGATAATAAAGTTTATTGCCAACATTTATTCTAACAATTAAAGAGCGCGAAATTTTTATAAACCCTATTTTTAGCTTTACAAAATCGACAAATATTTATTAGTAATTCATTCAAAATTTGAGAGAAATATTAGTGTTTAAATTAAATATAATTAAACTATTAGCATCATCGATAGCTGTTTTACCTTGGTTAATAGACTTACAACCCTCACAGGCTCAATCAATTACACCAGCCGAAGACGGCACGGGAACGATAATTCAAACGCCCGATGGCAAAACTTACCAGATCGAGGGAGGAACTTTATCAGGAGACGGTGCTAATTTATTTCACAGCTTTGAAGAATTAAATTTGGATAGGGTTGAAATTGCCAACTTTTTAAGCAACCCAGAAATTCGCAACATTTTGGGGCGCGTGATTGGTGGCGATGCTTCGCTAATTGACGGTTTAATTCAGATAACGGGAGGTAACTCAAACCTCTATTTAATGAATCCTGCGGGAACTGTATTCGGTAACAATGCTAGTCTTAATGTACCGGCAGCATTTACCGCCACTACATCTGATGCGATCGGTTTTACAGATGGTTGGTTTAATGCGGTAGGCGAGAATAATTATCAGATTTTAACCAATAGTCCTAATAGTTTTGCCTTTACTTCCAGCGATCCTGGTAGCATTGTCAATAGTGGCGATCTGACGGTAGGCGATCGCGCTTCTCTAACATTGTTGGGAGGGGAAGTTGTTAATACGGGAAATATCTCTGCACCAGAAGGTAAAATTACGATCGCTGCCGTACCTGGAGAAAACTTAGTTCGAGTTTCTCAAGCGGGAATGATTCTGAGTTTGGAAGTTGTACCGACGACGTTAAGCGAGACAGAATCTTCTGCAACCATATCGCCTCTTTCTCTGCCAGAACTACTAACGGGAGGAGAGATCGCCCAGGCTACAGGAGTCAGCGTCGATGCAGACGGTACGATCTCGCTAACGGGTTCGGGAGAGACAATACCCCAAACTTCAGGTACGGCGATCGCTTCGGGGAATATATCGGCGAGACAGGGTGGAGAAATTCAGGTATTTGGCGATCGCGTCGGCGTAATTGCTGCTAATCTCGATGCTTCGGGAACTGACGGCGGTGGTACTGTTCTGGTTGGTGGTGACTACCAGGGTGGAGGTACGACACCTACTGCTGATGTTACTTACGTAAGCCCCGATTCGAGTATTAATGTTAGTGCAATAGATGCTGGTAATGGTGGACAGGCGATCGTTTGGTCGGATAATTTGACTGCATTTAACGGGGAAATCAGCGCGACGGGGGGCGAAACCTCTGGCGATGGTGGCTTTGTGGAGGTATCGGGTAAGGAAAACTTGATTTTTGAGGGAACGGTAGATGCTTCGGCTACAAACGGTGACTTCGGTACGCTGCTATTAGATCCTAAAAATATTGCCATCAATCCAGGTACAGACGACGGGGAAGATGAAGGAAGTAAGGCAAATGCTTTGGGTACT
The DNA here is from genome assembly GCA_965214815.1 of Waterburya sp. Lineage (GTDB taxonomy): Bacteria > Cyanobacteriota > Cyanobacteriia > Cyanobacteriales > Xenococcaceae > Waterburya. The sequence continues at coordinate 1,625,331 of CBDCCL010000002.1, read as the reverse complement.
AATCAAAGCGCAATTGTTGCCGAAGTTCTAGCCAGCCAGTCTCCAGAGGACGGAACTTTTAACATATTTGAGTCGGAATTAGAAGGTATGTCTGGGGATACTAATATTATTTTGCAAGCGGATAATAATATCACTATTAACGACTTGCCAGATAACCAGCTACTATTTAAGCCTGGTAGCGGTTCGATTACCTTTACCGCCGATGCCGATGGTGACAATGCAGGTTCTTTTAAAATGAGTTCTTCCGATACCATTCGTGCTGAGGGTAGAAATATTGAAATTAGCGCAGACCAACTAACCGTTGCTGGAATCAATACTTCTGCTTTGGGCAATGGTGGTAACATTACCCTATCTTCTTCAGAAAACAACATAATAGTTACCAAAGGACTCAACGCCAACTCTAGCGGTTCGGGTACGGGAGGGCAGATCGATCTCGAAGTCACAGGGGGAGTTGGAGGAATTAATATTAGCAGTAGCGATGTTACTGTCACCTCAACTTCTAAAGGTGGAGACGGCGGTAAGATTAACTTGAGTACCAATGGTGGTAATATCGTCACTCTCAATGTAGATAGCAGCGTTAATAAAAACGGTACTGGTGGAGACATTAGCTATAACATCGCGCAAAACCCCGAAGGTATCGGACAAATCGATACTTCTGGCGGAGTAATTGATGCTGGTTCGCTCGAAGGCGATGGTGGCAACATTACTATGACTACCTTTGAAGGAAATATTAGCACTTCAGATATCGACACTAGCTCTAGAGATGACGGACTCGGCGGTAAGATCGACCTGACAATTAGCAATAATCTCGGTCAGATCGATACTACTAATGGAACTTTAGACTCTTCTTCTAAAAAGAATGACGGGGGCAACATTAGCCTTTCTACCGATGAAGGTAATATTAGTACGGGAAATATTACTTCTCTCTCTGATGGTGGTGTCGGCGGTCAAATTAGCCTGGCGATCGATGCTGGAGGAGGCGCGATCGATACTACCGTAGGTACTTTAAACTCTACCTCTGCCGTTGGTGATGGAGGCATTATCGGTCTGAGTACTAATAGCGGTAATATTGCTACCTCAAACATCAATTCTTTCACTACAGATAACGGCAGTACGGGAGGAGAAATCAGTCTACAGGTACAGGGTTGATGCTGGCTCAATCGACACCACAGCAGGAACGCTAAAATCAGGCTCGACTAAGGCAATTGGCGGTGATGTTACCCTTTCTACCGAATCGACGACTACTGGCGGTAATATTCAAACAGCTACGATTAATACTAGTTCTAATAACTCAGACAACGGCGGACGAATAAAAATCGCTGCTGGAGAAATTGGCAATATCGATACCAGCAATGGTCTATTAAATACTACTTCTAAAAGTGGCAATGGCGGTAACGTATATTTAACCGTCAGAGAAGGTGGCATTAGCCCTGGTAACATTGACTCTAGCGCGGGAGGTAACGGCACTGGCGGGGGAATAAGCCTAATTGCAACCAGTACCCCTGGATTAATCGATACGAGTAGCAGTACTCTGGATTCTTCTTCTAAAGGTGGTAACGGCGGTAATATCGTGATAAATACCGCAGGGGGTAATGTCAGCACCGCCAATCTGATTTCACGTTCTCAAGACAAGGGTAACGGCGGTAATATCACTATTAATATCGATCGCAGCGACCAAAGAATTGGCAACATCGACACGACTGCTGGCACTTTAGATTCTTCTTCTAAATCTGGTAACGCTGGTAATGTCTCTTTAACCGTTGGCGAAGGCGGTATCGACACCAGCACAATTAATTCTTCTTCTAACGGTAACGGTAACTTCGGCGGTGATATCTCGCTGACGGTGGAGAATACTAAAGGCTCGATCGATACAACTACAGGCTCGCTGATTTCTGGTAAAGGTAAGGGTTCGGCTGGCGACATCGATCTAGTTACAGACGGTAATATTAGCACTAGCGATCTTACAGCCCGCTCGACTGGTTCGGGTGATGGAGGCGCGGTTAATCTACAAGTTAACCAAGATGGCGATATCAATACTTCTAACGGCATTATCGATTCTAGTTCCGCAGAAAATAGCGGTGGCAATGTTTCTCTAACCACTGCTAAAGGCAACATTACTACCAGCAGCGTCATTACTAGTTCCGAAGGTGCTGGTATTGGGGGGAATATTGCCATGACTACCGATGAAGCGGGCAGTATCGGCACTACCAACGGTACAGATCCCAAGCTAGACTCTAGTTCGGCTACGGGAACTGGCGGAGACGTTAATCTCGAATCTAGTGATGTTACAGTTGTGACGGTTGATGCTACTGGTGGAGTTGCAGGGGGTGATATTACCCTGACTGGTGATGAAATTAAGCTTGCTGACGGCAGTACTCTTGCTAGTAACGGAGGCGAACTGCAATTGCGTACCTTCTCCATAGCTAAAGATATTCGAGTTAACGGCGTATCAAATACAGATGCTTTAGACATTCTTAGAACCAAAATCGATCGCATTGCCGATGGCTTTAGCGGAATCGAGATTGGGAGAATGAACGGCACTGGTACGATTTTCATCATCGAAGATCCAGATTTTCCCGTTCCCGCAACCTACCTGCAACCAACTCAAAATAACTAGGTTATCGTCTGAAAACTAGTGTTGGGACGCTTCCTACTTCTGTACGGGCGAATAACCACTCGCCCCTACTTACGAACAATCTAATAAACTCTGTCCTAACTTAACCCTGTACGGCTATACTGTCCGACTTTAAAACCAATGCGGGCAGTATTTTTGTGTAATTCTGCCAAAAATTTGATGTTAAATAATTCTGCCTTATCGCTGGCGATCGCCATAAGCCTTGATATTACTTTTAGTGCGATCGCCACCACCTCAATTCAAGTCGCTCAACTACCTAATCCCAACGAAGATCGCTTTCTTCAACCCGTACCCGAACCACTACCCCCCGAACCTTCACCAGTTTTACCCCAGCCAAAACCGACACCGCCACCTGAACGGCTACCAGAAATTAAAATTCGGGTTCGTCAAATCGAACTAGTAGGCAATACGGTTCTCGAACCAGAAAGCTTGAATCCGATCTTACAGCCCTTGGTAGGTAAAATCGTAACTATAGACGAGTTAATAACTGCGACTGATGCTATCACTCAACTCTATCAGCAACAGGGATATCTGACTTCTAGGGCGGTTCTTCCCCAACAGCAGATCGAAGCGGGAACTGTACGAATTTTGGCGATCGAGGGAAGCCTAGAAGATATTCAGATCGAAGGTAACAAAAGACTTAACTCTAGCTACATTCGCCAAAGGATTCAGTTAGAGCAACCGCCCTTACAAATTTCGCGGTTAGAAGATCGACTGCGCTTATTAAGAATCGATCCGCTATTACAAGACTTAGAAGCCAGTCTGCAAGCAGGTTCGGATCTCGGTCAGAGTATTTTAGTTATTAGAGTTACCGAGGCGAATCCTTTCTTTGGCAACACCAGCTTTGATAACTATTCCCCTCCTAGCGTCGGTTCACAAAGATTGGGTGTCGATTTAGGCATCCGCGATGTCTCTGGTTTTGGCGATTACTTTACTATCGCATACGATCGCTCTACCTCTGGAGGTTTAGATCTCTGGGATTTAAACTATAGTCTTCCAGTTAACGCCAAAAATGGAACTCTAGCACTGCGTACTGTTATCAGCCAGACTGAAGTAACCGAAGACGAATTTGAACAATTTGATATTGAAGGAGAATCGGAATTTTATGAAGTTAGCTTTCGCCAACCCTTAATTCGGACTCCACGCCAGGAATTAGCCTTGTCTCTGGGTTTTAGTTTTCGCAACGGTCAAACTTTTGTCTTTGAAAACATTCCTCAAGGTTTTGGAATTGGTTCGGATGAGTCGGGAGTCAGTCGAACTAGCGTATTGCGTTTCGGACAAGACTATTTAAAGCGCGATCTTGGGGGTGCTTGGTCGCTGCGATCGCAATTTAGCCTGGGTACTGGTTTATTTGATGCTACGACTAACGAATCTCCAATCCCCGACAGTCGCTTTATTAGCTGGCTGGGACAGGTACAGCGTTTGCAGCGTCTGAACGAACGGCAACTTTTAATTATTACTGCTGACCTACAGCTTACTCCCGATAGTCTGCTCTCCTCGGAACAGTTTATCATTGGTGGCGGACAGTCTGTTAGAGGCTATACTCAAAATGCTCGTTCTGGCGATAATGGCTTTCGGCTATCAGTAGAAGACCGCATTACTTTAGTAAAGAGCGATCGCAGAATTGGAGTCTTGCAGTTAGCACCCTTTTTCGACAGTGGCTATGTTTGGAACAATTCAGATAACCCCAACGAATTGGGCGACCGCAATTTTTTATCTAGTGTCGGCTTAGGACTATTATGGCAGCCTCTACCAGAATTAAATCTGCGCCTCGACTACGCTCTATCTTTCGTAGAATTAGATGAGAACAGCGACAACTTACAGGATGATGGATTTAATTTTAGTATTGACTATGGATTTTGAACTTTTATCTCTTTCTTAATCTTGAACCAGGTCAACTTCACTAGATATTAAGAAAGATTAAGCTATTAACGCTAAGTTTTTATTTGACACCGAACCGTTATTTTAGTAGTTTTTTAAAGATAGTAAGCTCGTTTGCCCGCATCAAAAATTAGACAGAATGTAACGGGATTTACTAAAACATTACAGATTATTACTTTGTTTTTAATAAAGAAGACTTCAGTGCGGTCGATCTTTTATCTTCAGTATCGACGGGTACTTTCTAAGCACCTATCAAAATAATTAAAAACTAAATTTGTTGTCAATATTAAGGAGAGCTCAATGCTTGACGCTTTTTCCAGAGCTGTAGTAAACGCGGATAGTAAAACTGCCTGTATCGGTGGAGACGAACTACAATCTCTAAAAAACTTTATTTCCGAAGGAAACAAACGTTTAGACTCTGTTAACTCAATTGCTAGTAATGCAAGCTGCATCGTGTCTGACGCTGTTGCTGGTATGATTTGCGAAAACCAAGGCTTGATTCAAGCTGGTGGTAACTGCTACCCCAACCGTCGTATGGCTGCTTGCTTACGTGATGGTGAAATCATTCTTCGCTACATCACTTATGCTCTATTATCTGGTGATGCTTCCGTACTAGAAGATCGTTGCTTGAACGGCTTGAAAGAAACTTACACTGCTCTTGGTGTACCTCTTCAGTCTACTGGTCGTGCTGTTGGTATTATGAAAGCCTCTTCCTTGGCTCACATCAACAATACTAATAGTGAAGAGTACGGTGGTAAAAGATTCCGCAGAATGGAAATGAAAGATGGAGATTGTTCGGCAATCACTTCAGAAGCTGCTAGCTACTTTGACAGAGTAGTTTCTGCTCTTAGCTAAACTTTTACCTTCAATTTTAATGCTGACATATTGTGGGCATTAAAAATACCTCAAACGATTACAAGCAATTCAGGAGATAATTATAAAATGAAATCTGTTGTAACTACAGTCCTTACCTCTGCTGACGCAGCGGGACGCTATCCTAGTACTTCTGACTTAGAGTCAGTTCAAGGTAGTCTACAGCGCGCTTCTGCTCGTATGGAAGCTGCTGAAAAACTAGCTAGCAACATCGATGAAGTAGCTAAAGAAGCTTACGATGCTGCGATCAAGAAATATTCTTACTTAAACGAAGATGGAGAAGCTAACTCCACTGATACATATAAAAGCAAATGTCTTCGTGACATCAAGCACTATATGCGTCTGATCAACTACTGCCTAGTTGTTGGTGGTACTGGTCCTTTGGACGAATGGGGAATTGCAGGACAACGCGAAGTATATCGTTCTTTGAATCTGCCTACTGCTCCTTACGTCGAAGCTTTGCTTTTTGCACGTAACCGTGGTTGCGCTCCTCGCGATATGTCTTCTCAAGCTTTGAATGAGTACAATCGTCTTTTAGACTACGTAATCAACTCTTTCTCATAAGACGCTGGGCATCGCTTAATAAAAAACGGATGTTTCTGTTTTAATTGATGGGGGCTTTGGGTCTGTTGCTATGACTTTAATCGGGTTTTGGTATCAGTCTCAAAGCTCTTATTATGTATGTACGCTCAATGTAAATTAGCTATATCGAAATTTAGCAGTTTTTAGCTATTAGCTGTTAGCTGTTAGCTGTTAGCTGTTAGCTGTAAACAACTATAGAATTTTAATGACCCTAGACGCTTTATTTGAAAAACTCAAGCATCCAAATCCTAATCTACGTAGCAAGGCGATGTGGGAGATAGCAGAAGCTAGAGATGAAAATACTATCCCTCGCCTGATGAGCATTCTTAACCAAGAAGATGTAACCTACAGAAGGGCAGCAGTTAAAGCTTTAGGGGTAATTGGTGCAGATGTTGTTCCTCCTGTAGTAGACTGGCTCTTACATAGTGACAATCCTACAGTGCGCTCTAGCTGCGCTAAAGTTTTAGCTCAAATTGTAGTCAATCATCCCGATGTGCCGATGCCCGAAGCAGGCATTGAAGGATTGAAGCAGGCTTTAGAAGATCCTAATCCCGTAGTTAATATACCTGCGGTAATGACTTTGGGAGAAATCGGCTCTCCCGTGTTCGATTTGTTGGTAGAAACTCTCCACACTACCGACAATATAGTAGTGCAGATGTCAATTTTGAATGCGTTAGGTTCGATGGGCGATCCTAGAGGCGTAGAAGTATTGAGCAACCTAAGTAAAGATAAGTCAGCAGATCCCTACATTCAAGAATCAGCTACTAGTGCTTTGTCTCGTTTGGAAATGGTGATGAAGTATAAAAGCTAGAGTTCGGTCTGTAGGCGTTACGATAATAAATGAATATATAATGATGCTTATTTGTATGACTATAATTGTTAGCTAATAGGTGAATGCGATCGCTTCTCGATCGCAAAGAGTTTGGTTCTAATAGCGTTTTAAATGCCCAAATATCAAGATATATATCCATCCGAGCCACTAATACAAAGCGTCGATCTAGTACGTCCTACAGCAGCAGACTTACTTACTTTAGAATACTTTGAAGCCGAACCCGCCTCGATGCCGACGGATAGATACTCTCAGCATCATATTATTCTTAATTTAAAAGATGAACCCCATCGCTTAGAAAATTGGCGTGATGGAGAACATCGGGATTTTACATATCACAAGAATGAAATTATCGTTACCCCTGCTGGTGTAGAAAGTGGCTGGAAATGGCACGTTAAAACCAAGTGTATTATTATTACCCTCGACCCTGCCAAATTTGAACAGTTTGCTCAAACTGAGTTAGGAATTTTACTTTCAACCGAGCAATTAAAAGATTTGCCTCAATTCTTAGACGAAGACATTACCCAATCTGGAATTCAGCTAAAAGAATCTTTACAGTGCCATTTGGGTTCGCAAGTAATGTTTGAATCTTATGCCCGTATTTTTCTAGTAAAACTAATTCTTAAATATGGATTACAAGAGGAAGAATACAATTTTTCTAAAAGCTTTACGGCACAACATTACAAGCAAGTATTAGATTACATTGCAATAAATTATGGTGATAACATTCTACTAGAAGATATGGCAGCAGAAGCTAACCTTAGTCCTTCTCATTTTTCTCGTTTATTCAAACAAACTATCGGTCAAAGTCCCTATCAATTTTTAATGGCTTATCGGGTGGAGCAAGCTAAAAAGATGCTCGACAAACCCAACGCATTGATGATTGATATTGCCCTATACTGTGGATTTTCTGACCAAGCGCATTTCTCCCGCGTATTCAAAAAAGTCGAAGGTTTGACTCCTAAGCAGTACAGAAAAAAATAAAATAAAACGATCGCGCGATCGCTTTCTTATTTTGAAACTGAGTTACTCAGCAATAGTTATAGTAGTACTCTCTACGGTGAATCGTTGGCTTTGGCATTTTCTCTTTATTTGTTAGAAAAAGATAGCTAGTCTACTACTGTTCTAATTGTTCGCCAATCTTTAGTTTTTCCTGCCTTTACTTGTCGATCGGCTTTCTTAAAGGCAGACTCAAAACCAGTAATGCTTAGTAATTCTTCCGTTGCATCGATATCATTCTCACTGGTCAACTCTTCCCATAATTCGATTGGAACTATTACCGCAATCCGATCGCCTTGTTCATCAGATATATATTTTAAGTCGGGTATATTCACGTCTACTATTGTTTAAATATTTAGTTTGATTTATTTTATCAAATTGTTTTTGGTAGAAATATTCGTCCTAACATTTGTATGAATCAAGCGATCGCTAAATCTAGCCCATAATTAGAAGTACCAATATTAATAATGCGTTCGTTGTCAGCAATACGGCGGAGAAATAACGATCGCATCACGAGTTTTCTAAATAGCAAGAATCTTCAAAAAATCGAGCAAAAGTCTTCAAGAGATATCTTTTGAGCTTCTGTAAATTAAACATATAAGGTTTAAACACAAAGAAGCAAAATGAAAAATTTACTCATAGCAACTTTAACTGCTGCCACACTACAACTATTTTTAGCAAACAATGCCGAAGCAGCACAGGTAAAAGAAGTCACTTTTGAAAGTAACGATCGAACTTTAGTCGGCGATCTATATCTTCCTGATGAGTATCAAGCAGGTGATAAATTACCAGGGGTAGTAGTAACTGGTGCTTGGACGACAGTAAAAGAGCAAATGCCTGCTACTTACGCCGAAGCAATGGCAGATCGCGGTCACGCAGTTTTAGCCTTCGACTTCCGTAATTGGGGAGAATCGGGCGGAAATGAACGTCAGCTAGAAGATCCAACCAACAAAACTCAAGATATTATTGCTGCTGCCGATTATTTAACCACACTCCCCCAAGTAGATGTCGAGCGCATTGCTGGTTTAGGAATATGTGCTAGTGCGGGTTATATGGCTGATGCAGCAGTTCAAAGTGAAGATATAAAGGCAATCGCACTGGTTGCACCTTGGTTGCATAACCAAGAAATTGTCAATGAAGTATACGGTGGGGAAGAGTCCGTACAGAGTTTAATCGATACCAGTCAAAAGGCAGAGGTGAAGTATGAAACAACAGGAGAGTTATCTTTAGTACCTGCTGCAAGTATGACCGATAAAAATGCGGTGATGTATCAAGCACCCTATTATACTGAAGCAGATCGAGGAGCAATACCAGAATACGTTAACCAATTTAACCTCGCTTCCTGGGAAGGATGGTTAACTTATGATGCGATTAGCACGGCGGATGATTTAGACAAACCAGTGATGATTATTCATTCCGAAGCAGCAGCCATACCTCAAGGCGCAAAAGAATTTTATAGCCGTTTATTAGGAGAAAAAGAGCAACTATGGTTAGAAGAGACTACTCAGTTTGACTTTTATGATTCTCCCGAAGCAGTGACTACTGCTAGCGATGCGGTTACAGAACACTTTGAACAGACACTTTAAGCAATAGAGAACTGTCGATCAATATCTACAAAAACCACTTTTACTTACTTACATACCGATAGAAATTTCAACAAGAATTATTTAGGAGTAGATTATAAAATGCAGTACAAACTACTGGGAAAAAGCGGACTGAGAGTATCAGAACTATGTTTGGGAACAATGACCTTTGGTGAAGACTGGGGTTGGGGTGCAGATCGAGAAGAAAGTAAAAAGATTTACGATCTGTTTCGCGAAGCTGGCGGTAACTTTATCGACACTGCCAATATTTACACCAACGGAACGAGTGAGAAGTTTCTGGGCGAGTTTATAGCATCGGAACGAGATGCGATCGTTCTGGCTACAAAATATACTAACGGCGTAGGTGATGGTAATCCCAACGGTAGTGGCAATCAGCGTAAAAGTATGGTGCAGTCGGTAGAAGGTAGTCTCAAACGGCTTAATACTGACTATATTGATGTTCTATGGCTACATACTTGGGATTTTATGACCCCACCAGAAGAGGTAATGCGAGCTTTTGACGATTTAGTTAGAGCAGGTAAAGTATTATATATTGGTATTTCTGACGCTCCTGCTTGGGTCGTATCCCAATGCAATACCCTTGCTGAGTTGCGAGGCTGGACGCAGTTTATCGGTTTACAAATCGAATATAGCTTAATTCAACGCGCACCAGAAAGAGAATTGTTACCAATGGCACACACTCTAGATATTGGCGTGACTGCTTGGTCGCCTTTAGCTAGTGGTTGGTTGACTGGTAAATATACCAATGGCAAAGATGATGGAGAGGAAAAAAGACTTAATAATGAAATGATGGAAGGCTTTGTAGATAAAAACGATCGCAATACTAAAATCGCACAAACAGTAGACAAAATCGCCGAACAAACTGGCAATAGTTCTTCCCAAGTTGCCTTAGCCTGGTTATCAAGTAAAGGTGTGATTCCGATTGTGGGTGCGAGAAAAGTAGCTCACGTTGAAGATAATCTTAAATGCGTTAACCTCAAATTATCTTCAGAACAAATAAAGCAGTTAGATAAAGTAAGCCAGATCGAACTTGGTTTTCCCCATGATTTCTTTAAAGCCGATATGGTAAGAAACTTTGTTTACAACGGTAAGTTTGAGCAAATTCATAATCATCGCTATTCTCAACTAACCAATTAAGTTTTTGAGTGAGCAACCCATAATTCAAATTCAATCGTTGCCCACCATGTCCAACTCTCACCAGTGAAAAGAACAATGAAATATATCATAGGAACTATTACAGGAGTATCTTTGATGACACTTGCAGCTAATCCTTCTAATTCCTCCAACGTCTTAACACCAGACGAAGCAGCTATTGAAACCATTGTCGAAAGTGTTGCCAGCTTTGCAGATCGCAGTAACTTTGAAAGTCTAGAGAAGTTTTATGCAGAAGAAGTCGAGGTAGATTACACCTCTGCATTTGGCGGAGAAGTTGAACTTAAAAGTCCCCAAGGATTAATGACTCAATGGGCGAGTAGCCTACCAGGATTCGATCGCACTCGACACGAAATATCTAATATCGAGACTGAAGTTAAGGGAAATAAAGCTACTGCTACTGCCGATGTAACCGCCAATCACTATCTCGATGAAATGTTTTGGCAAATCGCAGGAAGTTATAAATACGGTCTGGTCAAAGAAGATGGACAATGGATGATAGATAAGATGACTTTTATTGCTGAAACAGAAGAAGGTAGTCGGGATATTATCAACAAGGCTGTAGAACAAGCAGAGAAAGCTCCTTCGAGCTATATTCAACGTCAGCAAACAAAACAGACGGTAATAAATTTCCTGACAGCTTTAGAAGATAAAGACATGGATAAATTTGCCGAACTTTGGGCAGAAGATGCAGTACAGGATATGCCTTTTTCTCCCGAAGGATTCCCCAAACGAGTAGAAGGGAAAAATGCTCTAATCCAACACTATGCTGCTTGGCCAGAAATTAGCGGTCGAGCTAATTTTACCGATAATTTAGTATTTTATCCGATGCAGGATGCCACAATGGTCTTTGCCGAATGGCGTGGTGATGTAGAGATAATTCCTACAGGACGACAATACAAACAGCGATATGGCGGATTGTTTCAGGTTGTCGATGGCAAAATAGAACAGTTTCGGGAATATTACGATCCAATTGTCTTTAAAGATGCTTTCGGTTTGGACGCAGATAAAACGTCTAACGGTAGTCAACGCTCTAATTAATACTAAATCTTCGTAAAGATTAGATCCCCCCAACCCCCCTTTATAAGGGGGGTAGAAGACAAGGGGACTTGAAGAAATACGATTGTGACTTATATCAATCGGGTTTAGTATAGCTGGTAACGGTAGCGTTATTAGTTTGCCGTGATTTGCGATTTGGACGCAGGTTTGCGATTGAGATAGTAGTGCCAAAGAATCTTAGTAGCGATCGCCCGATAAGGTTGCCAGGCTCTTGCTATAGATTCTAATTCGCTCTTTGTAGGACGAGCAGGTAAGTTTTTAATTTCTTTGACTGCGATCGCCACTGCTAAATCTTTACTCGGAAATACATCCTGACGTTGTAGAGCCATCATTAAATATATATCTACCGTCCAGTCACCGATACCTTTAATTTTAGTTAGTTCTTTGCGGATCTCGGCATCATCTAACGTTGTTAAACTAGCTAGATTGAGAGTACCATCGATAACAGACTGAGCCAATCCACGACCATACTTAGTTTTCTGCCGACTAAAGCCAATTGCCTTGAGGCGATCGTCATCTAAAGTTGAAAAGCTTTCAGGAGTTAAATCTTCCAGCGCATCATTAAGACGCTTGAAAGTAGCTTTAGCAGAAGCGTAAGAAACCTGCTGTTCCAAAATAATCTGAATTAAGGTAGCAAATCCTAGCTTCCTGTGCCACTGATTCGGATATCCATAGCGATCGATCACCCCAGCTAAATCGGAGTCGCGATCGCTTAATTCTTTAATACCTTTATCAAAACTATCAGATTCAAATTGCTGGCGATCGCTCATTTACTGTTTTTAGTTATAGCAATACGTATACATCTTAAAACACTTCTTACTTCTTACTTCTTACTTACGAGCAGTTAAATTCACTTATCCCAACTAACTGACGTACTGCGATACAAGTCCTAACTTCGATAGAATCTAAATATAAATACGTTTCTTGCTAATTATGAGTCAGAACACCGTTAAGTTTGCCGACATTAAAGTCAAAACTCCTACTATCGAACAGGTTGAGGCAGAATACGAGCGAATCAACGCAGATTTAGATCGGGCTGAGACTACAGCAGCTAAAAAAGAAGCTTTGCAACAGTGGGAAGATTTACGCCGTCACTTAGATAGCTGGTCTGCCATAACTTCTCTACACTTTAGTCAAGATACGACCAACGAAGACTACAAAAAAGCTCAAGAATATCGTGACGAGCTACAGCCCAAACTAACCGCTTTAGAAGTAGCGATGAAGCGGAGGTTGTTAGACAGCCAGGATCGAGCCGAGCTAGAATCAATTTTGGGTCAGCAAGCCTTTAGTTTGTGGTCGGCTGACGTGACCGCTTTTGAGTCGGTAATCGAACAAGATTTAGTACAAGAATCAAAGCTAGTCAATCAATACGTCGAGCTATTAGCTTCTGCTGCAATAGAGTTTAAAGGAGAGACGCTGAATCTTCCCAGAATTCGTAAATACACTCAAGATCGCGATCGCCAAACTCGTTACGAAGCAGAAAAGGCTCGCTGGAACTTCTTTAGTCAGCATCAATCGCAGTTAGATAATATTTATGACCAGCTAGTCAAATTGCGTCATGAGATGGCTCAAAAGCTGGGTTACGACAACTATATCGGCATGGGATATAAGCGAATGCAGCGAATCGACTACACTGAAGCTGATGTAGCGGGGTATCGTGATGAAGTAGTAGCAAAGGTCGTTCCTCTAGCACAAAAAATTATCGCTCGAAAAGCTGAAAAACTCAACTTAGATCGCGTTTGCTTTTGGGATGAATCTGTATTCGACCTGCAAGGAAATCCTCAACCACAAGGCAACCATGACTGGATGCTTCAGCAGGCGCAAGAAATGTTTGATGCTATGCACCCAGAGTTAGGTAGCTTCTTTGAAATGATGGTTGCTGGCGACTTCCTCGATCTCAAGACCCGTCCTGGTAAAGCTGGCGGTGGCTTTTGTACTAGCTTCCCCACAGCAGGAGTACCCTATATTTTTGCTAATTTCAATAATACTAAAGGCGATGTGGAAGTCTTTACTCATGAAATGGGTCATGCCTTTCAAGCTTGGCAGAGTCGTAACCTACCTTTAATCGACTATCTCTGGCCCACTTTAGAATCTTGTGAAATTCATTCTATGAGCTTAGAGTTTCTCACCTGGTCACAAATGGATAAGTTTTTTGGTGATGATGCCGACCGTTTTCGCGAAATTCACCTTGCCGAATCTATCTTATTTTTACCTTATGGTTGCGCGGTGGATCATTTTCAGCATTTAGTTTACGCTAAACCAGAAGCCACACCACAAGAAAGAAATCAAATGTGGCAACAAATGGAACAACGTTATCTTCCTTGGCGCAACTATGGGGACTTGAACTATCCCAGTCAAGGGGGTTTGTGGCAGGAGAAACAACACATCTATTGTTATCCTTTCTATTACATTGATTACACCTTAGCTTTATGTTGCGCGATGCAGTTTTGGGTCAAAGCACAATCTAACTTGGAACAGGCTTTAACTGATTATATTGCTCTATGTCAGCGCGGAGGAAAAGCACCATTTCAAAGTCTAACCAAATCGGCTAATCTAGTTTCTCCCTTCAAATCTGGTTCTCTAGCAGATGTAGTAGAACAGGCAGAGCAGTTTTTAGGCTTGTAAGTTTGAGCAAGGAACATTGAACATTGAACAAGGAACAAGGAACAAGGAACAAGGAATATTAAAGTCGATGGATGATAAATGCTAAATGTTAAATGCTAAATGACAACTCTTATTTGGCTTCATCGTTATAAGTTCTTGTTATGGTTTGTTCTGGTGTTTGGGTCAAACTGAGAGCAGCAACAATAAGCGGAATGGAACTTATAGTCATGGAACTAATAAAGAACGACGAAGCTATGATTATTTTCTCGTAAATGTTGAAACTTCTCATATAAAAAGGAACATACAGCACATCGGGGGATCTTCTGAAAAATTTTATTCTTGGGGTTTTCATTTCAACTAATAACAAGTATTTTTAAACGCTTAATATACGCAGTAACTGAAAAACGTACATTTCGATCGTACAAAAATAAATAGAAAAATGTAGCTATTGTTACTGTTTTTTTAAGATATAGGAAAAACAGACTTTATTTGTCTTTATGTATCGAACATATCTACAAACAATCAGAAAAATATTTGAGTAAATCTATTAAGAGCAATTTAATCAAGCTATGTATTCTGCGAGGATTAGCTTTTGCTTGGTTTCCGATTCCAACTATAGTTTTGTTTTATGAGAGTTACGAGTTAAATATAGAGCAAATAGTCTGGCTGAAAACTATTTTGTCGCTGTCGGTTTTGTTGCTGGAAGTCCCATCGGGATATCTAGCCGATCTTTGGGGAAGAAAGGCTTGTTTAGTCGTAGGTAGCGGAGTATGGGTTGGTAGCTGGTTGATTTACTGTACGGGTAGTTCTTTTAATGAGTTTGCGATCGCTGAAATATTAGCAGGAGTTGCAGGGAGTCTGATTTCAGGAGCGAATACCGCCCTCGGTTACGACACGCTGTTGCAGTTAGGAAGAGAAAAATACTATCAGGTATGGGAAGGTAGACTAGTCGCGATCGCGGGAATTAGTGAAGCGGTATGTGGTATTATCGGTGCTGCGATCGCCTCAGTTAATTTAGTTTATCCTTTTTATCTGCAAACAGTTTGTTTGGCAATTTATTTTTGTTTAGCATTAACTTTAGTCGAGCCAAAATATCATAAGCCGATCGCTCAAACTCAACAAATAGGACAGCTAAAAGATATTATTGTTGATGTCGTTAAACGTCCTCGACTCAGGTGGCTAATACTATTGAGCGGGACTTTCTCTAGTGCGAGCTTTTTGATTGTCTGGCTATCACAAGATTACTTAAAACAGTTAAACATTCCTATCCAGGCTTTTGGTTGGGCTTGGGCGATCTTTCATGTCGGGATGAGTCTGGCTTCAGTTAATGCTTATCGCCTCCAGAGTATTCTCGGTATTAAAAAAGCTAC
This sequence comes from Waterburya sp., assembly GCA_965214815.1. GTDB lineage: Bacteria > Cyanobacteriota > Cyanobacteriia > Cyanobacteriales > Xenococcaceae > Waterburya. The sequence continues at coordinate 1,609,743 of CBDCCL010000002.1, read as the reverse complement.
CTTGGGATTAGTTTTAATCTTAGCTGCTTCTTATATTTGTTTGGGGAATATCGATCGCATCTTCGGCATAGTTTTTATTATGGGGATCTACATAGTGCGGGGTTTATGTTCGCCCATAATTCTCAATGCGGTCAATCAACAAATATCTTCTTCAGTTAGAGCTACTATTCTTTCCATTAATAGTCTGGTGTTTCGGCTTGCTTTTGCAATAATTGCACCTATAGTTGGCGCGATCGCTTCTCGCTATAGTTTATTTACAGGATTAACTGTAGCTGGTTGTCTGTTTTTAATTTTTGGCTGCTTCTGTTGGTGGCGATTAGTCAAAGTAAAAGCGTTTCCCAGTTAAATAGTATTATAATCTCGGCGTACAACTAAATTCTCGATGTTAAGAGCGATTACTTAAAAAACTTAATTATGATTGTTTCCAAGGATTGACTAAACTGTTTACTGTTTACTGTTTACTGTTTACTGATAAAAGCGATCGCAACACAACAAATTAATTAAAAATGCAACCAGTCCATCAATTTGCTTTAGAAGGGAAATATACAGAATTAAAGGACTTAATCAAAAAAAATTTATCTATTGTACATACGGAAGACAACAAAAGTCTTACACCTTTACATCATGCAGCTTATGGTGGCTCTATAGAATGCACTCAATTACTGATAGCAAATGGTGCAGATGTTAATGCTAAAAACGAGCAAAACATTACTCCAATGGTATGTACACGAAGTATTGAAATAGCAAAGATTTTAATTGAAAATGGTGCAAAGTTAAATGTCGTCACCAGGGGTGGAGATACGCCTCTAATTAGAGCTATTTCTCGTAAAGACAAGGAAATGATCCGCTTATTGACTGCTCATGGTGCAGATGTTAATTAGATAGCCCGACTTGATTTCACTCAAACAATAACTCAAAGAGCTTTATCTACTGTTATATACAGGGACAGTCAGGAAAAAAAAGATGAAGCATTTGAAATTTTGACAATTCTTTTAGAATCAGGCGCAGATCCTAATATTCAAAATGTATATGGACATACGGTGTTACACGAGGCTAGTCGTAAAGGTTTAACTGAGTTTGTTAAATTGCTACTGAAATACGGTGCAGATCCTTGCATTCGTAATGTGAACAAAGAAAGTTGTTTTGAATCTGCCTCAAAATTTCCTGAAATTCTGCAACTATTTGAACCTTACCAGCAGAATTTAAAGCCTGTGGTAGAAATACAAGATAGTCCCGAAAAACTAATTGAAAGATTATTAAAAATTGGTTTTGTCGATCGCTCTGAATTTATTCCCTGTTCTGAAGCAGAGATCGAAGATTTAGAAAAAAGAAATAAAATTAAGCTTCCAGAATCATATAAAAAGTTTTTGCGTACAATGGGTAAAGGAGCGGGTAACTTTCTTAAAAGTGATGCTTGGGAAGCATTTTATCCAGATTTTGATGATTGGTTAGGAGTCGGCTTCTATAATATTCCTGAAGCAGAACTAGAACTTTGTACTCGATCGGAAATAGACTTTTCCCTTAGTGTTCCAGACAATTTTTTTATTTTTGCTACTCGCTATGGAGATTTTCCTTTGGGTTTTTTTGCCGATGGTATAGATAACGATCCTGATATCTATTTACTCGAATATGAATCAGAAATGAAGTTTTGGGGTAAAACCTTTTGGAAGTTTTTTCAGGACATGGTTGAGTATTATGAATTTCTCTGCGATCCCAACAAATTTAGTAAAACTGCCGTACCTTGGAGTGCAAATTATGAAAATTGAGTTTTAGTGTAATCGATTTTATCGATCGATTGAAAGGCGATCGCGCAATTCGGATCGTGGGGTAATGTAGGTTGCGATCGACAAAATAAAAAGTACTTAAAAAATCTCGCTTAAATTTAAAACAAATCCAGGCAAAACATCTTCTCCAGATAGAGTTTGGGGATTGTTTAATATCTCTGCTTGTTTTCCCAAACGATATATTTCTACTGTTTTAGCTGATGGTTCGATTAACCAACCGAGTCGAACACCATTATCTAAATATTCTTGCATCTTCGCCTGCAAATCTTCATAGCGTTGATTTTTTAAATCGCTGGGACTTGCAAGTTCAATAACAAAATCGGGAGCCATAGGCGGAAACCCATCTCGTTGTTCGTCAGATAGTTGATTCCATCTATCTAACTCAATCCAACTGACATCAGGACTTTTTCTCGCACTATTAGGTAATACAAAAATAGTTGAAGAATCAAACGCCTCACCAAGTTTCGTTTGACGATTCCAATTGCCCAAATCTAGATATAAATTGAAATTTTTTCTACCTGCTGTTCCTCCAGTGGGACTCATGATAATTAATTCTCCATCTTGAGTTAATTCCATCCGTGCTATTTGTTCGATATCAGCTAGCCGATCGAATTGTTCTGGAGTTACTTTGAATCCCTTGGGTACGGAAATTGCTTCCATTGTCTTTACTAGAATCTCTTTCGTTTATTATAAATCTAGTAATATTATCGGCTATATTTTTACGGCGATCGCCCCACTTCCTAAATTTTAAATATTCTTACTCTTTGCCACCACAACCAGGAGAGATAATAGATAATTAATATCTGCTTACTTCTTACTCTTTCTTGCTTTATGTCTTTTGTTGGCTTACATATTCATAGTGACTATAGCTTGCTCGATGGCGCATCCAAGATCCCGCAGTCGGTCGATCGCTGTTTAGAACTTAAGATGTCTGCGGTTGCATTGACAGATCGCGGGGTAATGTAGGTTGCGATCGAGCTAAAAATTAAGTAGATGTTTAACTAGCAATTAAATTGCTTTCTTTTCTAATAGATTTAGTAATCGCTTCTACCAATAATAGCCTCTCGTTAACTGACAATTGAGAAGCCGATTTAATAATTGATTCTAAGTTTTGTGTAACTATTTGCGATGAATCATTAAAGCCTACTAATTCATTTTGGCTAATACTTTTTTCTATTTCTTTTTTCAAAGATTCTACAAATAGATAGTCGTTATCGAGATCGGAAGCTTCATCTTCGCATTCTTCGATATCTTCTATTTCTTCAAGTCGGCGATCGTATTTATTTAATAAATTTGCTAGAGCTTCTGAAATAAACTTTAGATCTTTAAAAGATAATTTCATGATTTAATTCGCTTTATATAAAAATTGGCTTGCTATTTGAGGTGCTTCTATATATCTTTTTAACGGCATAGTTTGGCTTGGCTTCCATAACCAATGATTGCCTCTGTCATTAATTAATTCTAAATCTGGATGAATTTCGATGTCAGCATTTATTTTCCACCAGTTTTTACCTCTTCCTTGAGCTGAAATAGAAATACCTCCAGGTTCTAAATTGCCTATAGTTTCTTGAACCCAGATTATTCCATTCTGTTCATATGCAGCAATATCTTTATCGAGACGAACATTATCCATTCTAGGAGATTGAGAATTACCTCTACAATACAAAGCGACTGGAGTCTTTGCCATAAATTATCTAAGCATTTCAGTCATTTTTTGGATTGTACTACTGGCGATCGCATCATCTGCTTTAGCTATAGATTTTTAATAAATATAGTTTGTGTTTAATCAAACCATCGAGAAAAAAAGATTTTACCAATAGTATTTGGATCACAATATAAAATTTGTTTATATTCATACTCATGAAGCAGAACAAAATTATTCTTCGTAGGTTGCGAGTTCAAATCGTTAGCTGAAATAACCAAATACCGAGGGTCTAATCTTTCAATAGCTTCTTTTAATAATGGCTTATCAAAAAAAAAAGAACCTTCAATCTTGTGTATGTCTGATATTTGGCTAAATCCAATTACTAGAGTGCCGTAATTAATATAAATGTAAAATTCATCTCGATCATCTTTTACCCTTGCTTTGTAGAAATTTTCAGGATATCTATATTCTATAACTTCAATTACTCTTAACAATCCCAAGCCTTGTAAGCAATAGCAAAAAAACTTGAATTGATGTTCTTCAATTTTTTGAACAACTCCCGTGAATTCCGACTAATCCCGATCCAGTGACACCTGGAGGTATTTTATACATATCGATCATCCTAGATTGAAAAGCGATCTCCCTTCGTACTAGTCTAAATTAAATGATCGATCGCTGTTTAGAACTCAATATACCAGCAGTCGCATTGACAGATCGCGGGGTGATTTATGGCGCGATCGCTTCTGCTAAAAGAATCCCAACTGAATATCTAATGCTCTTTTAATTCTCGTAAAATAATTCGATTCTATAGTGCCAAGCTTTGATTTTAGTCGAGAAGCATCGACCGATCTAATTTGATTGAAGTGCAGTCCTCTTTCTTTATCTAATTGATTTTGCTGGCTTGGTTTTATATTAACGACAAAAGGATAGTTTTCGGGTAATTAATATCTGTTGACTGTTTACTGTTGACTGTTTACTGATAAAAGCGATCGCTATTCCCTATAGCCCGAACATTAAATATTCCTACTTCTCCTCCCCATAACAGACGCAGATCGTCGGGTAATTAATATCTGTTGACTGTTTACTGTTGACTGTTTACTGATAAAAGCGATCGCTATTCCCTATAGCCCGAACATTAAATATTCCTACTTCTCCTCCCCATAACAGACGCAGATCGTCGATAATTAATATCTGTTTACTACTGACCGTTAACTGATATATGTCTTTTGTTGGCTTACATATCCATAGTGACTATAGCTTGCTCGATGGTGCATCCCAGATACCGCAGCTGGTCGATCGCTGTTTAGAACTCGATATGCCAGCGGTTGCACTGACAGATCACGGGGTAATGTATGGCGCGATCGAGCTAATTAAAGTCTGTCGCAGTAAGGGAATTAAGCCGATTATTGGTAATGAGATGTACGTTATCAATGGTGACATTGAGATTAATATTACCGAGAGGAAAAGACGACACCGCAAGTATCATCAGGTGGTATTGGCAAAGAATACTCAAGGATATAAGAATTTAGTCAAGCTAACGACAATTTCTCACCTCAAAGGCTATCAGGGTAGCGGTATTTTTGCTCGTCCCTGTATTAACAAAGAGTTACTAGAGAAGTATCACGAGGGGTTAATTGTTACGAGTGCTTGTTTGGGGGGAGAAGTACCCCAGGCGATTTTAAAAGGTGATTTAGCCCATGCAGAAAAGGTAGCTAAGTGGTATCAAGATGTGTTTGGCGAGGATTATTATTTAGAGATACAGGATCATGGATCGCCAGAAGATCGCATGGTGAATGTGGCTATAGTTAATATTGCTCGTAAGTTGGGGATTAAAATCGTCGCGACGAACGATTCTCACTTTATCTCCTGTTACGACGTAGAAGCCCACGACGCGCTGCTGTGTATCTTAACTAATAAAAGAATTACCGATGATAAACGGCTGCGCTATAGCGGTACGGAGTATCTTAAATCTGCCGATGAAATGAGGCTGCTGTTTCGCGATCATTTAGAAGATGATGTAATTGAAGAAGCGATCGCCAATACTGTAGAAGTAGCGGATAAAGTACAGCCCTATAATATTATGGGTGAACCCCGTATTCCAGATTATCCCGTTCCTTCTGGACATACCGCCGATAGTTATTTAGAAGAAGTTGCCCGACAGGGTTTATTAGAAAGACTCAAGTGTCGCAGTCATAACGAAATCGATCCTGAGTATATGCAACGCCTGGAAGTAGAGCTTAAGGTGATGCAGGACAAAGGCTTTTCTACCTACTTTTTAGTAGTGTGGGACTACATTAAATACGCTAGGGATAATGATATCCCAGTGGGGCCTGGTAGGGGATCTGCTGCGGGGTCTTTAGTTGCATACTGTCTCAAGATTACCAATATCGATCCAATTCATCACGGCTTACTATTCGAGCGTTTTCTCAATCCCGAACGTAAATCGATGCCCGATGTGGATACAGATTTCTGTCCCAACCGTCGTGCAGACATGATTAAATACGTTACAAAAAAGTACGGTGAAGCTAACGTCGCTCAAATTATTACTTTCAACCGCATGACTTCCAAGGCGGTACTAAAAGATGTAGGTAGAGTACTGGGTGTTGACTTTGGCGACCAAAACCGCATTGCTAAAATGATTCCCGTGGCGCGGGGTAAGCCAGCTAAACTCAAGGTGATGATTTCTGATGATACTCCCGAACCCGCTTTTAAACAGGCATACGAAAACGAAAGCGTCAAAATCTACAACGACAATAAAGAAGAAATTGGCTCGGTTAAAATTCGCAACTGGGTCGATATGGCGATCCGCATTGAAGGTACGAATAAAACCTTCGGGGTTCATGCTGCGGGGGTAGTAATTTCTTCTCAACCCTTGGATGAGATTGTCCCGCTACAGAAAAATAATGACGGCTCGGTAATTACTCAATATTACATGGAAGATGTCGAGGCGATGGGTCTATTAAAAATGGACTTTCTTGGCTTGAAAAACCTAACAACCATTCAACGTGCAGCGGGTTTGGTACAGAAAACTAAGGGAGTCACTTTAAATTTAGATCAAATACCTCTAGATGAGAAGAAAGCTTTAGAAATTATCGCTAAAGGTAAACAAAAGAAACTACCAGACGATATTCAGGAGACACACAAGCTATTGCGCGCTGGTAATTTAGATGGTATTTTTCAGCTAGAATCTGACGGTATGAAGCAGATTACTAGAGACTTAAAACCCTCTGGTATTGAAGATCTTTCTTCTATTTCTGCTCTCTATCGTCCTGGCCCTTTGGATGCAGGTTTAATCGATATTTTTATCGATCGCAAACACGGTAGAGAAAAAGTAAGCTATCAGCATCCGATACTAGAACCCATTCTTAAAGAAACCTATGGCGTAATTGTCTATCAAGAGCAAATCATGAAAATTGCTCAAGAGTTGGCTGGTTATTCTTTGGGTGAAGCCGATCTACTGCGCCGGTGCATGGGCAAAAAGAAATTAGCCGAAATGGAAAAGCACCGCGAGAAATTTATCGACGGTTCGGCTAAAAATGGCGTAAGAAAAGAATTAGCCAACGAACTATTCGACCAGATGGTTTTGTTTGCGGAATACTGTTTGACTTACGATACTGAAGTTTTAACTGTAGAACATGGTGCATTACCTATCGGAGAAATAGTCGAAGAAGAAATTAAATGTAGCGTTTACAGTGTAGATAAAAATGGCTTTGTTTATACACAAAGAATTAAGCAATGGCATCATCGCGGTACGCAAGAAGTCTTTGAATATACTTTAGAAAACGGCGCGACAATTAAAGCTACTAAAGACCATAAATTTATGACCTCAGATGGGCAAATGTTACCTATAGATGAAATATTTGAACGTGGTTTAGATTTATTGGAATTAGAACCAAATGAATTGAAAATAGTGGCTTAAAAATACCAGCATGGAATTACTAAATAATAATGCGATCGCGCCTTCTGAATTTTGTCTCAGTTATGATACTGAAGTTGTTACTATGCGTGGAGCAATACCTATTGGTAAAATAGTAGAGAATCGAATGCCATGTCATATATATACAATTGACGAAAGTGGCGTTGCTTATCATCAAAGAATCGAGCAGTGGCACGATCGCGGTACGCAAGAAGTCTTTGAATATACTTTAGAAAATGGTGCGACTATTAAAGCTACTAAAGACCATAAATTTATGACTTTAGATGGGCAAATGTTACCCATTGATGAAATATTTTAACGAGGTTTAGATTTATTGGAATTAGAACCAAATGAATTGAAAATAGTGGCTTAAAAATACCAGCATGGAATTACTAAATAATAATGCGATCGCGCCTTCTGAATCTTGTCTTAGTTATGATACTGAAGTTTTTACTATGCGTGGAGCAATGCCTATTGGTAAAATAGTAGAGAATCAAATGTCATGTCATATATATACAATTGACGAAAGTGGCGTTGCTTATCATCAAAGAATAGAACAATGGCACGAGCGCGGTACGCAAGAAGTTTTTGAATATACCTTAGAAAATGGCGCGACTATTAAAGCTACTAAAGATCATAAATTTATGACTTCAGACGGTCAAATGTTACCTATAGATGAAATATTTGAACGAGGTTTAGATTTATTTGAAGGAAAATCTTATATTGTTGATGGATACAACTTTAAAAATATAACACCAGATCGATATACTTGTCCTTGGCATTATGGTAATCACTGTTGTATTAATCTTCTTAAGTTTGATTCAGGCTACATAATTCAAAATGATGGCTGCACAGAAGCGTTTCGCCCCGATTTTCCCGAACCAGAATTAGGTTATGAAGCTCATCTTAACAACTGGATGTTATCAAGCAATCTTTATTTTTTTCATGATGAAAATAACTTTAGTAATGATATAGATTATTGGAACTTTTCGTATTTCGTTAATAATTGCATCAACGGTTATCGCAATATTACTTATGTTAAACAGCAAAAGAAACTAGACAATAGTTTTAATTTAGAAAAATCTAAGACACCAGAACATACTTACATTGCTCTTAATAATGCAGTAGAGCCTAGTATTAAGCTATACAAAATATTACAAAATTCAGGTAAATTTGATGTAGATCGGCTTTATAATTTTAGTAGTTATATGGAAAGATTCTATTTGTCTAAAAAATCTGAAGATCGGGAAATAGATAAAATTAAAGAAATTTTTGATTATATAACTTCTATGTTAAACAACATTGACAATATTCTAACTGATGAGGTTGTAGAAGAGTTTCAACATAATTATAAAATATACAAAAAATTTGTATAGAATTATCGTCCTAAAACTATTCAACAAAGATGCGATAAGTCTACGGCATGACTTCGTTATGCCTAAATCAAGAAAGAGTTGCCAAAGGTTTTAGAGCAATTAAATTTCCCTAAGTTCCATAGTCAATAACTGAAAAGCAATTGTTTTGACATACAGTAAAGCGATCGCAGTATACTTTCAAGTTTAAAGTTTCAAATCTACCAAATTACCTGAGAATAAAAACTTAGGATTTTGCGATCGCTGGTCATAATTGCAGCTTGTTCTATTTCCGCTAAAGCCACTACTACTCTATCTGCTGGGTCGCGATGACTCCAATCTAAACTAACGCTTTTAAGCCAGATATCCTTATTTATCGGAACAATAGTTACTACATCCGATTTCTTCAAGACAGCGACGTATTTATCTAAGTTGACTCCCAAGTCTAATTTGTTGTTCTTAATTTTAATTGCAATTTCCCAGATACAAATAGATGGAACAAGACCATTTTTCGCTTTTTCCATTTCTGTGCAAGCATCTTTTGCTGTTTGAGAAAGCTTATCTGGATCGAGACTCCACCAAATTAAAGCGCAGGTATCGAGAACAACGTTCATATCTCATCCCATTCTTCAGTTGTGGGAGTTGTAAGATCTTCTGTGTATTTCACCTTTCCACGCATTTGCCCGAATAATTCTTCTGTGGTTGGAGGATTGTAATATCTAGATATCTTGATTACAGGCTTACCACGATCGGTTACAATCAATTCTTCACCTTCAGATTCAACGTAGCGCAATAGTTCTAGCAATTTGCTTTTTAGTTTACTTTTAGAAATACTTTGCATAATGCCCATGGTCATAGCTATGGTCATATCAATTGTAACTCACGATCTAATTTTCATGAGTTGCACGATTAACTATCGAAATTGAGAAAATATTGTCACATAAACAAAAGCGATCGAGAGCGATCGATTAGCAATAAAATTGTTAGACTTTCTAAATATTGTCACAGGAAATATTGTGATGCAGCTTCTAGACCGAACTGAGTTACCCAAACCAGAGGAAAAGATTACCCTTTATGGAGTGACTTGGGAACAATATGATACTTTGGTTTCCCTGTTTATGGATAAGTTTCCAGGTTTACGGATGACTTATTTAGAAGGAACTTTAGAAATTATGGGTACATCTTCAGAACACGAAAGACTAAAAACAATTATTGCTCGTTTGCTGGAAATGTATGCCGTGGAAAAGCGTATAACTCTTAACGGTTATGGCAACACTACATTTAGAAAAGAAGCTAAACAAAGAGGATTAGAACCCGATGAATGTTACTGCTTGGGAGAACTAGGAGAAGCACCCGATATTGCGATCGAAATTGCCATAACAAGTGGTGGTATTGATAAGTTATCTGTTTATCGAGGGTTAGGTGTAACTGAAGTTTGGTTTTGGCAAAATAACCAGTTTGTTTTATATCGCCTGCAAAAAGAAGCTTACCAACAAATTCCCCGTAGTGAGTTTTTACCAGATTTAGATTTGGTTTTACTCAGTCAGTTTGTCAATTACGATAATCAAACAGAAGCAGTAATCGCGTATAGAGATGCTTTATCAAGTTAAATATAGTTGTCAAATAGTGCGATCGCCTTTTATTTTAAGCAAGGTGAACCAGTTTAAGGCTCACCCCTCGCTATGAAGGCTAATCGGCGTTGCATCACAAAGGGATGGGTTTGGGGTGACTTGGGGACTTGGGGACTTGGGGACTTGGGAAATAATTAGTCTTTGGTTTTGTTAAATCATCCCATAACTGTGCAATGCCGGCTAACTTTTAGGAACGCTCATTCGCTGGTGGTACGGGAGTACGCCCGTAAAGATAGGTTAGATATTTCAAACGTCCGCTTAATTCATCATTGAAAGCTTCGGCACGACAACGCCAACTCCAGTTACCCGAAGCCTGGGAAGGTGTATTCATTTTGGCATCTGTACCCAAGCCCAAAATATCTTGAAACGGTAGTACCACGGTGTTCCCCACCGAACCGAGTGCCAGACGGATTAACGCCCAGTGAATCCCATCGTCACACAGACAGCCTAAATAGTCAATTACTCTAGATTGAGCTTCAGGCGATCGCTCATTAAACCAACCTACGGTAGTATTGTTGTCGTGAGTACCCGTATAAACTATGCAGTTAGGATTAGTGTAGTTATAGGGTAAAAAGCCATTAGTGCGATCGTCATCAAAGGCAAACTGAATGATTTTCATCCCAGGAAAATTATATTTATCCCGCAACGCTTCTACCTCTGGAGTAATTACGCCCAGGTCTTCTGCCACAATTGGTAGCTTACCCAACTGACCATCTACTAGCTGAAAAAATTCATCTCCTGGAGCATCCAACCACGTACCATTCATCGCTGTATCCTCTCCTTGAGGCACTGCCCAATAAGCCTGAAAACCTCTAAAGTGGTCGATACGGATGATGTCTACATATTCCAGCATGGCTTCAAGCCGTCTCATCCACCATTTAAAATCGGTTTTTTTGAGTTCCTCCCAGTTGTAAACAGGATTGCCCCACAGTTGACCAGTAGCACTAAAATAGTCGGGTGGTACTCCCGCCATCAACGCAGCTTCTCCCGTCTCTTCATCCAAACGAAAGATTTCTTTATGCGCCCAAACATCCACGCTATCGTGAGCGACATAAATAGGAATATCCCCAAAAAGCCTGATTCCTTTTTCGTTAGCGTATTGCTTGAGATTTTTCCACTGACAGAAAAACTGATACTGAACGAACTTATGAAAAAAGATGTCATCGGCTAGTTTGCTCGCCCACTGCGCCATTGCTTGAGGCTGGCGATCGGCTATATCCGCTTCCCATTGATTCCAACCCTTGCCTTCATGTGCGGATTTTAGCGACATAAATAGGGCATAGTCACTCAACCAATCGTTTTGAGCATTACCAAAGCGTCTAAAGTCTTCTTGCTGGTCTGAATCGGCATTATTTTTAAAGCAATCGCTTGCCTTACGTAACAAAGGCATCTTGGTAGCAATTACCCAATCGAAATCTACCCGATCCAAAGGAAATTCAGGTAAACTATATAACTCTTCTTCCGTTAGCCATCCTTGAGATTGAAGAATTGCTGGACTAATTAACAACGGATTTCCTGCCAAAGCAGAATAAGATAGATATGGGGAGTTACCATAACCTGTCGGTCCAATAGGTAAAATCTGCCATATTTGCTGGTCACTTTTGGCTAAAAAATCGACAAATCTATATGCGTTCTCTCCCAAATCGCCAATACCGAAACGGCTGGGCAAAGAAGTGGGATGAAGTAATACACCGCTAGCTCTAAAATCTAACATTTATTATTGGTACATTTTGTCCAGATGCTTCACAAAACCATAGCTTTTTGTAGGCTTTGGTATGAGCCTATTGTACAAAAGTTTGGTAATGGTTATTCGATCTTGTTGTAAATATTCCTTCTCAGATGTAGTCGATTTTTGGTAGCGTATTATATTAGAAAAAAGATCGCGAAGTGAATTCTAGCCTGTTTGTAAAACCACAGGGTATTATTTACGCAGTTAGAGGAAGCCCCATCGTCTAAGAATCTTCGATTCTTCCACAGCGACTGTGGGACGAACAGAGTTCGTCGCAGACGGGCAAAGCGAAGCTTTGCGCTTTGTTTTCGGCGGGGTCTGTCTAACCAATAAAAACTTTATTTAAAGATTTGCCATTTTTTCTAAGCTTTCATAATCTAGGAGAATCATACAATGACTATTTTGTTTCAATTAACACTGGCTACTTTAGTTCTATTTTCTTTTGTAATGGTAATTGGAGTGCCTGTAGCTTATGCCTCTCCCCAAAACTGGGAACAATCTAAATCTTTGATCTACGTAGGTTCGGGGATTTGGACGGTTTTGGTAGTAGTAGTAGGGGTGTTAAACTTTTTCGTTATATAAACAGCTAACTAAATATATCTAATCTACGCGATCGCGCTCTATTATGTGACGAAGCCGATTGCGTCTGTAGCATTTTATAAATGCTGTTGTCGAGATATGTTAATGGGGCAACTTTGAGCGAGCTAACAACTTCGAGCTAAGATGGTTTATCTTAGTAAAAAGTAAGTCTTTAAATGCTACATCAACTGCCCCAGAATCATTGAGTTGGATAGAGTGCTGTCAATCGATACGAGTACGATTAATACTTGTCGCTACAAACCGACTCTACAAAAGAATTATTTATCTTTTCGGACGTAAGACCCTCGGTGCTTGCTCCGTCCCTATGCTTGAACGTCCGTCATAAATGCCTGGGGAGACGACTGGCGGGCAACGCGGACTCGGAAACCTTAAGCGGGGCGGTGCGCTTTTACCGATGGGATATAAGTCCGCGTGACATTTCGGGGTACAATAATTGAACTTGGAAGAAGATTAAAAGGCTCGTCAAGTAACTAAAAGTTGGCGGTCGGTGCGCCCGTTAACTATAAATTAAACAGCCCTGTAACGGCGGTCTGACGGGGGCTACCTTGGTAGTCTAGTTAAGAGTCTAAAAGGGAATCCCTCGCTTTTAGCGACGGGAGGTTCAATGCTTTACTTTATATTGACTTATGGCTGTTTTTGAAGGAACTTTTGCAGGAGATTTATCGAACCTACGGATCGCGATCGCGATCGGTCGTTTTAACGATTTGGTTACAGATAAGCTTATTTCTGGCTGTCAAGATTGTCTGAAGCGTCATGGTGTTGATGTTACACCCGATACTGGTCAGGTAGATTACGTTTGGGTTCCAGGTAGTTATGAAATTGCCATGGTAGCTCGACAATTAGCCTTCAGCGGTCGTTATAACGCTGTAATTTGTCTGGGGGCGGTAATTCGCGGACAGACACCCCATTTCGACTATGTAGCCTCTGAAGCAGCAAAAGGCATCGCAGCAGCGAGTTTTCAATCAGGCGTTCCCGTTATTTTTGGTATTTTGACAGTAGATACTATGCAGCAGGCTTTAGAAAGAGCAGGGATTAAAAGCAATCTGGGCTGGAATTATGCCTTAAATGCCTTGGAAATGGCAAGCTTGATGCAGCAGCTCAATGGTAGTAATATTACTTCTTCACGTAGCGATCTACCTTCAGGAGAAGCGATCGCCTTGCCCAGAGTCGTCAGTCAAAGTGCAGACAATAGCGAACATTAATTGTTAAGCTAATCCCAGCGACTGGTAAAACTTTTATATCCAGTACTTCTTTATCCGTGCTGGATATTTCAAATCAACAGAACGAAGAAGCGATTGCGATCGGATTAAAAGCTACTTTAACAGATACTTTTAACCCGAACTTACCTTTGCTCTGGGTTTAAAGCCTCGTCCTTCTTCTAGGATGGCTTTTTTAGCTTCTAGCTTCTAGGTTTTAGCTTCTAGCTTTTTCTGCAAAGAGTAAATCATCTTGAGTATTTCATCGACTTTATTATTAACTAAATCACACTTATCATGAGGAATATAATTCAAATCTCTAGCTATATAGACTTGACATTGAACTTCATAACAGCTGCCTTTGGCTATCGAAAGAAAGCGATTAAATTCTCGATCGCTGTCTCTTCCACATCCCTCAGCTATGTTAGATTCAATCGAGACTGCTGCTCTTCTAATTTGATTAGTAAGACCGTACTTTTCTTCTACAGGAAAATCACCGCTTATTTTATACAAATTAACTGTAAAACTATGTGCCTTTTGCCAAACTTTTAGCTGCGTAAAATTTTGCATATTAATTATAATTTCTGATAATTAATATTATACTACAAAGCTAAAAGCTAGAAGCTAGAAGCTAAGAGCTAGAATCACCCGTCATTTATGCGGGTGAGCAGTTACGTTATTTAGACAGTGCAATCAGAGTTAGAAAGAAGAGCGAAAATAAAATAATTAAAACTAGTAATCCAAATTCAAAACTAGCTACTGTCTTCTTTAATTTCCACCAATTACTTCTATAGTAGGGTCCATGTTTCGATCTACGTCGCTTGTATTTTGCATATCTTTGTTGGATATGATTTTTAATCAGTAAGTTTTCAAGATCATTTAAATCAGTCTTTATCTCTTCTCGCTGTGGTTTTGGAGAAAAATCTTGAGATATTTGAACCGAGTCTGAAGCTGGGGGATCTAAACTGCGATCTTCGACTATAGTTGAAGCTGATTTAGAATAAGATGCTTTAGGGGAACGTTCCTTTAATAGTTCTGGTTTTATTACTGAATACCCTTTATGAACCAATTCGATCGCCCGTTCGAGTTCTTCTGAAGATACATTTTTTGATAAATAACCCTTAACACCCAAGGATCTGGCTTTTTTTACATAGCTTTGCTCCTCGTTACTGCTTAAAATAATAGTTTTTACATGAGAAAATCTATAGTTAATTTTTTCGGCTACATTAAATCCATCTATACCCGGTAGATTTATATCTAAAAGCACTACATCAGGTTGAAGAACATCTATTTCTTGTAATGCGCTTTCGCCATCTTCTGCTTCCCCTATTATCTCGATACTATTTATTTGACCGAGGAGCGTTTTTACTCCTTCACGTATTATGTATTGGTCATCTACTATAAAAATTTTAATCATTTGAATATAATTAAATATAATTTAAAAAATTCCGCAGGTTCGAGTTAAGAAAATATTATCTTACATTCAATTACTAAAATACAATAATGTATTATAAAAATATATAAGCTGGTGGCGATTCAAGCAGAAAGTATTTTCTTGTCATCAAACCAGTTAGATTGAAATAATCTTAAAATACAAATATGCAGAACAATATTTTGTTATTAAAAATTTAATAGAGCAGTTTTAACAAAGTAATAAAAGTATTAATAATTAACTGATTTAGATCCTAAATAAATTTATCCTCTCTATGGTTATAAACAGATCGATAGAGCGATAATTACAGTAAACCGTACTTCTACAGTTAAAGCTTCAAAGCCAACAAAACCGATAAAATAAGAAAATCATTTTATACCGAGCAAAAATATGACTAGTGCTGCACCAGCTAAAACAGAGTATGAAGCAATTATTGGATTAGAAACTCACTGTCAGTTAAATACCGAAACTAAAATTTTTAGCCGTGAATCTACCAAATTTGACGGCGACAATCCTAATGCGAATATCTCGCCAATTTGTTTGGGATATCCTGGGGTACTTCCTGTTTTAAACGAGAAAGTATTAGAATATGCGGTAAAGGCTGGGTTAGCTCTTAACTGTCAGATTGCGCCATACAGCAAGTTCGATCGCAAACAGTACTTCTATCCAGATTTGCCGAAAAACTATCAAATTTCTCAATTCGATCTACCGATCGCCGAACATGGCTGGGTGGAAATCGAAATAGTTGAAAAGCCCAATACAGAACCGATTAGAAAAAAAATTGGTGTCACTCGCCTACACATGGAAGAAGATGCAGGGAAGCTAACCCACGGCGGAAGCGATCGCATTGATGGTTCGACTTATTCTTTAGTAGACTTCAATCGTGCGGGTATTCCTCTAGTAGAAATCGTCTCCGAACCCGACTTGCGATCGGGAAAAGAAGCAGCCGAATACGCCCAAGAAATACGTCGCATCATGCTGTATTTGGGCATTAGCGACGGTAAAATGAATGAAGGCTCGTTACGCTGTGATGTCAATATTTCCGTGCGTCCTGTGGGTCAAAAAGAATTCGGTACTAAAGTCGAAATCAAAAACATGAATTCCTTTAGTGCGATCCAAAAGGCGATCGATTACGAGATCGAACGGCAAATCGAAGCGATCGAAAACGGCGAACCGATCTATCAAGAAACTCGTCTTTGGGAAGAAGGTAGCGGACGTACTAAAAGTATGCGCCTTAAAGAAGGAAGCAGCGACTATCGTTATTTCCCCGAACCCGATTTACCTCCCATCGAAGTATCTACCGAACAGTTAGAAGCCTGGAAAGCAGAATTACCCGAACTTCCTCTAGCCAAACGTCACCGTTATCAGACAGAATTAGGCTTATCGGCTTATGATACTAGAGTACTAACCGACGATCGCGATGTAGCCGAATATTTTGAAGCTGCGATCGCTGCGGGTGCAGATACCAAGCAGGTAGCTAACTGGGTGATGGGCGACATTGCAGCCCACGTAAACAGTAATAATCTTAAAATTACCGAAACCGAACTCAAGCCCGAAAGTCTAGCCGAATTGATTAGCTTGATTACAAGCGGTACGATCAGTGGCAAAATTGGTAAAGATATCTTACCCGAACTATTAACTAAAGGTGGTTCGGCAAAAGAACTAGTTGAGAAAAAAGGTTTGATTCAAATTTCCGACACGGGAGAAATTGAAAAGATTATTGATGAAGTAATTGCTGCACACCCCAAAGAGTTAGAGCAATTCCGCAACGGTAAAACAAAACTCAAAGGCTTCTTTGTCGGACAGGTGATGAAGAAAACCAGCGGGCGCGCCGATCCTAAGCTTACTAATCAGTTATTAGGTAAAAAGCTACAGGGTTAATCAATTCTCTGTAGTTAATAATTAGTAACTATAACTATTTATATAGTAGAGATATTTTTCAATTAGTATCTCTACTTTTTTCATTGAATAATGTGAGTCAGACTAACAATAGAAACATCTAAAAGCTAAAAGCTAACCCAACCAGTAAATCTTCACTCATGGCGATCGCGTTAATTACAATTTTCCTCGCCACCCCAAACTATTTTGATTTAGCTGCTGAATATATGTGTCGGGACGATTAATTATCGCTTCAGCAAGAGCGATCGCAGTATCGTAGTTGTTCGACAGATAATTGTTTGTATGCTGCGCCTTTTTTGCGATCGATCGCCTCATACCAGCAGCAGTTAAATAAAACATTTATCATTCATCATTTAGCATTTATCATTTAGCATTTATACGGTTAAACCGTTTATGCCTGGCGTTTTGGGTACACCGAGGTCATTGGTCAGCTTCAATGTTCGAGAGTTCAATGTTCGAGAGTTCAATGTTCAATGTTTTATCTAGCTTTAGTCAGATGCTAATACCATAATTATTTTCAAACAATAGAAAGGTAGAATTAACTTAATTTAACTTATGGTTTCGCAAAAGCCAGGTCGTCCTAGCGATGGTCAATCAGACCAATGGCAAGAAGATTTGAACCCCAACCCAACGGCGGGTCAAAATGATGGTATGGAAACTACCGAAGAGGGTAGATACGATCGCACTGCTTATGAGATAGAGGAACTTCGTAACAAGTTGTCAGATTTTAGTGATGATGAATTAAAGCGAATTCCAGTTTTAAAATCAGGAACTCGTTTAAAACAAGGTGCTACCTATATTAATCTCAACGATCCTAAACGTGAAGAATATACGGGGGTGGCAGATATGTCCGTAGACGAAACCAATTTTATAGTTCCTAAAAGTGAAGTTGGTTATCAACTATGGAATCGTTTAACTGGAGTCGAAAACCCCGAACGCACGGGAGAGTAAAAGAGTAAACGGCGTTGCATTATGAGATGGTAAGGGACTTGGGGACTTGGGGACTTGGGGACTTGGGGACTAATCTTTTCGTTTTCATCCCGCAACGGACGCAACGCCGACTAAGGAAGTAGTAAATACTGAATGAGTGCGCGATATTGCTTGTTACTTTAATACTTCACATTTTATATCTAAGATTTATTACAAAAATAATATTTAAATGGTTATCACTTCTAAACAATCTCCAGCTATTAATTCCAAAAGTAATTTGTGGCTGCCAAAACAAGTATTAGTAACTCCCGCTGCCGATGCTGAAGATTGGGGACAGCAAATTATTGAGAGAGTTAAGTCTTTTGATATTCCCGTAAAAAAACTGAAGCAGAATAGAATTACAGGATTACGAGGCAAAAACGAACGAGAAACTTATGCGATCGCTAAAAATACTCTAGCTATAGTTAATGCGCCTCCAAGCCAGCTAAAATTAACGCCTATTCCTCCATCGGCTGACTGGCAGTTTCATTTAGCGCAGGGTTGTCCCGCACACTGTCAGTATTGTTATTTAGCAGGGAGTCTTTCGGGTGTTCCTGTAGTTAAGGTTTACGGCAATCTACCGCAAATTCTGGCAAATCTCAAAAATTACGAGCAAGAAGGCAAAGATACTAGCTATGAGGTTAGCTGCTATACAGATCCTTTAGGAATCGAACATCTAACTGGTAGTTTAGCCGAATGTATTCGCTATTTCGGTACTAGAGATAGTGCATACTTGCGTTGGGTAAGTAAATTCGATTCTGTAGATGAACTATTAGACTTACCTCACAACGGACATACTCGCTGTCGTGTTAGCGTTAATGCCGATCCGATCTCTCACTCTATGGAAGGTGGAACAGCTACGGTAGCTCAAAGATTACAGGCTTTGCGGAAGTTAGCCAGCCATGGTTATCCTATAGGAATAGTACTCGCGCCAATTATGCCCATTGCTGATTGGCAACAGCATTACTCTAATCTATTTGAACAAATTGTTAAAGCTTTGGATCTAGAGTGCGATCTTACTTTTGAACTAATTACTCACCGCTTTACGCCTAAATCTAAAGAGATATTGCAGACATGGTATCCTAAAAGCAAATTGGATTTGGAAGAGAACAATCGAAGTCAGAAAAGAAATAAGTTTGGCGGAGTTAAATACGTTTACCATCGGGATACGATGGACGAGTTGAAAGAGTTTATTCAAGAGAAAATTGACTCCTTATTTCCTCACGCCAGAATCTTATACTGGACTTAGAATAACCGCTATACAGCGCGATCGTATCCCAGGGCTAATTTAGCATTTAGCATTTATCATTAGTCGGCTTCAATGTTTAATGGTCAATGGTCAATGGTCAATGTTTGATGGTCAATGGTCAACACAGAGCATGGACGGCTTATTTCAAATATCCGTTCTGTAGAAATATTATTGAAGCATAATTATTGCCAACGGAATTTCATTACTTCGATAGCCCAATATGCGGGAATATATCAAAGTATAGTTTTTTGATGTAGTATAGCAGAATTAGCAATTTAGCCCATATTTACCTATAAATCGTATTGCTGACACATCTCGATCGACTCTTGCCGATAATAATTACGCAAGTCGCTTTCTAAAAGTTAGACAAAGACAATTAAAGCTCTTATCCCTTGAGTTGCAGCCTGAAGGTGCTGTTTGCTCAAATAAAAAGGTTCTCTGGCTATTTTCTGGCAAGCGATCGCGTTCACCAACATAAAAAGCAAATAACTCTAAATGACTTTATTGGTAATTACGAGTGAGTAATTGTAGTTTTTCAGTGATAAATTTTTGTCGGACATTTTCGGGAGAGATAATTTCACAACTTTCCCAATATCTTGCTATGTCGCGAAAAAACCAAAAAGTACTAAAGATATTTCTTACTACTTTTTTATAAACTAGATCGTTATCTGTTGTTTTTACTTCAATACTGATATCTTCAGGCTTGCTCTCATAGTTATATGCTAATCTGTCAAAAAGATGAAATTCGACCGCAATTTGTTGTAAATTGCTCTCCCAACTGCGATCGACCTCAATTATTTCCGCCTCTTTAATACGATCTAATCTTAAACTCCAGTTGTGTCTTAATCCTTCTACATCTAAATTTCCCTCTGTTTCCTCGCAACGACATAGCAAATATAATCTTTTTTCAATAGGTTCTACTCTGGCGTATAACACTGTATATTGCCAAACGCGATCGCCTGCATCTTGATATACCAGTTTAAAAGGCTGCTTTCGTTTGGTTAAATTGTTGATTTTTTCTCGCCATGCTGGTAAAGGCTGATGGATAAAACTTTCAATTTGCTGTCTCAATGGATCGTTTAGTTCGCTGCGATCGCATAATATTCGAGCGATCGATTTGGCTTCTTCTATTTTGCCGATATCTACTAAAAATTTTCTGATTTTGTCTAACTCATTTATTCTTTCATTTGACCAATCGTGATTGGCTGCAACCAATAGTTTTCTACTGGCGATCGCTTTTAGTAATTTTGAGATATTTGGGCGATCGCCCCACATCATACCGTATTCTTTGGCTAACTCTTCTAAAGCCTCTTTTTCATGCTCTTTGAGAGATAGAGTAATCGATTCTCCTTTGCGTCCCATAATTATACGTACACTTTGTACTGAATTTTCTTGACTTTATAAATTATGAATGTCAAGATGTTAGACATCAATATTTCACTGAAGCGACAGCAACGAAGATGTCGAATTATTCAATTAATCTCAAGTCTGTATATTCATGTCCTGCTGATGAAATACCAAAAGAAATTAAACTTCCTGATGGTTGGATTTTATCTTGGCATCAACGAGAAACTTATTTAGCACTTAACGATCCTCAAATTGATGTGGTTATTAACACTGCAATCACTGGCGATGGTAAAAGTTTAGCTGCTGATTTAGCTATTTTGTTTGGAGAATACTTGGCTTTAAAAATGTATCCGACTAATGAATTAGCTAGAGACCAAGAAATACAGACTAAAAAATACGATCGACTATTTGAATTAGAAGATAATTTACGAACTAATCGTCTTAGCGGACAAGATTTGGAAACTTATGCCGAACAAGAAGGATTAAAGAAAAAAGCTGCATTAGAAACTAAATTTGGTAACTCAGAGATATTATTAACCAATCCCGATATCTTTCATTATCTGCATCGAGGAGCTTACCTAACACCTTACGACAATCCCGATTTATTGTGGAACAAAATCGACAAAAGATTCGATCTGTTGGTCTTTGATGAATTTCACGTATTCAGTGCGCCTCAGATAGCAAGTGTAATCAATACCATGTTATTGATTCGCCATACCAACCGCAGGAAAAAATTTCTATTCCTTTCTGCTACTCCCGATCGCGATTTTATCGATCGCCTTGTCCACGCAGGTTTTAGGGTTAAGGTAATCGAGCCTGTTGCCGAAAAAAAATATCGATTTCCTACAACTCAAGTCGAAGCTTCGGAATTAAAAAAACATAACTGGCGTGAAGTATCCCGACAGATAAAATTAAATTTTATTGCTTTGGAATCTGGTTCGACAAGCTCAGAAATTTGGCTTAAAGAAAATAGCGATCGCATTATTGATTTATTTATTAAACACCCTGGTAGCAAAGGGGCAATAATTCTTAATTCGATCGCTGCTGTAAAACGCTTAGTTCCTTATTTGGCTGAGTTATTACAACCTTTAAGCTTGACTGTTGGCGAAAATACGGGCTTATCGGGAAAAGAGGCGAAAAATCAATCTTTGGCAGCAGATTTAGTTGTTGGTACGAGTACCATTGATGTTGGAGTTGATTTTAAAATTAACTTTCTTTTCTTCGAGTCTGCGGATGCGGGTAATTTTATTCAAAGATTAGGTAGACTTGGCAGACATGATAGTTATGAAAAAGATGAAGAATTTATCGAGTTTAACAACTATATAGCTTACGCCTTAGTTCCCAATTTTTTAGTAGAAAGACTTTTTATTAAAAATTCAGCGTCGTTAAAAATCGGACAAGAATGCGATCGCGTTTTTTTTCATCAGGTAATTAGAGATGAATACCGTCAGATAAATGATTTTCGTGGTTACTACTCTCGTTGGGGTGGAGTTCAATCTCTTAAACTATGCTTTCAATTGGGACATCCAAATCTCAAACAAGCTTATGGCAAGGGTAGTCAGGAAGCATTTAGACAAGATTGTGAGACAGTATTTAACACTAGCTTTAAAAAAACCATTGGCAGAATCAAAGGATGGGAAAAAGAATGGCAAGAGTTGTCTGGTGAATCTGGTAATCCCATAGTAGAAGATGCCAGTAGTTTTCGTGGTGTGAGTTGTTTGCAATGTGGGTTATACGATCTTACAGAAACTAACGAAGCGGATCGTTTTAAAACCTATGGCTTACCAGGAATTTTAAGTAATTTAGAAATTGAAACTATTACCGAAACCGAATTCGATCGCTTACTTGCAGCAACCAGCCAAAAAACCAACACACCCATTCCTAAAAGCAGATTTAACTACTGTTTGCCGAAATTTATGAAACTGCATCGCTATCGCGAGTCTAGATTAAACTGGCGATTTACCTATCAAGGCGATCTTAAAGATATTGCTCAAGCCTACAAAGTTATGGTTTTGACCCATATTCAGGTATGGCAGCCCGAAAACTATTGGATAAGCCAGATTAACAAAAAATTAAAGAAACAAGCTTTAGTTAGCTATGTTTTGCCCTTCCCTGTTGCAGAGATTAGAAACCGCTTGCGTCTACCGATGCACTTCCAAATTTATCCTATAAGCGATCGCAATAGTATTCATGGAACAGTACCCTATTCTATCGCCTTCGGTCAATCGGCATTGCTAATTGATACTTTGGCACATTGGCTTAAAAGCAAGGGAGCTGAATCATGGATTGTTTAAAACTTGTATATTTTTATCTCTTTAGTTTAGAACGTTCCCCACCGCTTATTCTTAATTCAACCATTCTTCACAACCACAAGCTTGTAAACGAGTTTTTACTTTGTTTATAGCTTCGGTAGAGGGAATAGAAGTAGACTTTACAGCATATATATCGTTGAGAACTTCACTGTAATCTATTTTTTTATAATAAGCGATCGTCTCCGCTAGATTGCGATCGGACATTTGGGGTTCCAGCAATGTTAGCAAGGGAAAATAGCTCTCTATACTTATACCTTGTGGAAAAGCACGATTTATTAGTTCATAAATACTTTTTAAATGTAGTGCAATCGTATTTTTAATTATGCTTATTTTTACATTGTTGAAACAGTTCTCCTTAAACTCCAAGTTTTGGAGGCTTAAATACAAAATTAATAGTTTCCAATTCCTCATAGGAATTATTAAGCTAAGAAGATAGCTAGATAGGTGTTATCCATGAACTATAAGAACGTGTTTCAATTCCTCATAGGAAATTTTTCTGCGCTTTCATGATAACAAAAAAACTAGTCGCGTTACGTTATTATACTTCAGTTAAGCTAAAATCATGAACGAACAAAAACTATTAAGACGGATCAGTGTAAACCCAAAAATATTTGGAGGAAAACCAATTATTAGAGGTCGTCGTTTAGCGGTCGAACATATATTAGGAATGCTAGCAGCAGGAGATACTGCCGAAATATTGCTAGAAGCATATCCCTGGTTAGAGGCAGAAGATATTCAAGCTTGTTTAGTTTATGCTCGACGAATTGTTGCTCATGAAAGGATAGAACCGTTAATGATTGAAAATTAGTAATGAAAATATTGTTAGATACCTGCGTCTGGAGAGGGGTCAAAACAGAGTTAATTAATGCTGGATACGATGTAATTTGGTCTGGTGACTGGGATGAAGATCCTGGAGACGAAGCAATTCTAAAAAGAGCCGATCGAGAAAAAAGAATTTTGGTAACTTTAGACCGAGATTTCGGAGAATTGGCAATAATTAGACAAATTCCTCATTGTGGTATTTTGCGTTTGGTAAATCTCAGTATTAGACAGCAACCTATAGTTTGTTTGCGAGTGTTAGAACTTTATGGGGATGAGTTGTCATCAGGCGCAATTGTTACGGCTGGAATCGGTAGGGTAAGAATTCGACCCGCAGAATAAAAATTAATTAGTTATTAATTATACAAATAAATAGACAAATATTATGGCTAAAACAAAATCTAGTTTTGAAGCCAAACAGTTATCTTTATTCAACCAATCTAAAGAAATAGTTGACAATGGTAGCTTATTTGATGATGATTTCGGAAGTAATTTTCAATCAAGCGATCGCACTATAAAAACAAATTCTGAATTATTAACGCTTAGATTATTACGAAAAGCGATTATTTTTGAACATCCAGAAGATTTGGTAATGGCGGATTTTGCTGAATATGTTTTACCTAATCTTTTAAATTTTGCTATTGGGGTTACAGCTAAAGGTGGTAAATTCTTCGATCGTCTCGATCGTCAGGAAAAAGAAGAGAAGAAAAAATCTCTACGAAGAGATAATGCAGGAGATCAGTCTTTAAATACTCACTTGTTGAATGGTTTGTTTCCTGCTTATTCGATCGCCAAGATATTAGACAAAGCCGATACAACAGTCAGAAGAGAATTTAGGAAGTTTAGAGATGTCAAACAAAGAATATTAGTCAGCAGCTTCATACTCCATGACTTTGAAAAGTTCGATCGTAATTTGTTTGCTAACATACCAGATAAATACAAAAATAAGCATTTAGATATTCGTAAGTTATCCATCGAAGAACATCGAGAAATTGTCAATATAATTGTTGCCGAACTTAATTTAGATAAGTTTCTTACTGCGGGTTTGTCTGAAGATGAACAATGGCAAGATTATTTAGATGACTTACTATTTATTGCTTATAATACTCATGTTCGTTACGATACTAATCTCAATCTTTCCGAACATGGATTAAACCCAAAACTAAAAGATCGTACTTTAATTTGTCTTGCCGATCTTTGTTGCTTGGCTGACTCTTTAGCATCAATTATTAAACATCCTCAAGATGCCGAACACGATCGCTTTAAAAGATTAATTCATAATCTTAGTAATGGGCAATTAAGGTTTACTTATCACCGTCTGGCGGAAAATCGCGGGGTATTAACTAATGTGGTAAATAATGCTTTGATTCAGGCGCATACAGATTTAAATACAGAGGAAAATTATTATCAACCCCTTTTATATTTACCTACAGGAGTTATTTACTTAGCTGCTAGGGATGCGCCAACAGTTTCTCTTGCAGATATTCCCGATCGAGTTATTTCTAGTATCAAACAATTGTGCGCTGACAGATTGATGAAAAGTCAGACTGGCTTTGGTAGAGATGGGAAGGGGATGAAATATGCAGACTATTACGAACAGTTTTTTAATAATGTCGGTTTGATGCAGGTGGCGTTAAAGGCTACATTACGCATTCTGAATGATAAAAAACCTTCTGTAGCTAAAAGTCGCAGCAATAATCTAGTCAAGTTTCAGCAACAGGGTGTTTTACCGACAGATTATGACTTTACCTTTGAAGATGATATCAGATGCGATCGCCTTGCGGAATTTGGCGATGTTATTACTCGCAAGATCTGGGGAGAGAAGGCTAAAAAAATTGAAGCTGTTATTAAAGCTAGTAAGAAAGATAAGAAAGCTGAAGATTTACCAGATATAGATTTACTTTCAGAAGATTTAATTATTAAAGTAGCTGAATACTGGAATTTAAAGCAGTATATTCCTCAAATTAGAGAGATACAACGTATTAATCAAAGTCTTAAAGAATTAAAACTTAAGGGAAATACTGGAGGTGTACCTTATGAATGGTATTATCTTGCAGCTAAATATTTACAACACAACCCTGGTATTGAAGATATTCGGGAAACGGGAGAAAAGTTAATTGAATTTGTTGCTGGGTTAATTCAGCCTATTGTTGACAAGTATGAGTTAGCTGACGGTTGGGATGATTTGAGACTGTGGGTAAATCGCACTGTCATGCTACCAGAAACCTGTCCCCTAACTGAGAGTAATATCGCAACAAAAGTATTCCTCGATGAATTAAATAATTACCAACTGGCTAAAAAAACAGGTAGGGGAAGACAGTTAATTTGTTCGATTTCCCATTCTGCTTATACCGTCACCGAACAAATGGAGTCGGCGGTGTTGTTTACTCCCCAGGTATATACCAACAAGCAAATGTTAGGAGGTTCAAACGCTAAACGCAATATCTCTAGCATTGCTGGTGTAGAGATGATGCTGAGACAAATCCTAATGAACAATACTCAAGCAGTAGGTAAACGGTTTGAAGATGGTAAGTATCGCTATCTCTACTTTTACCCTACCTATTACTTCACTCCAGAAACCAATAAATTCTTGACCTATGCCTATGCTAATATTGCCCAAACTCGCTTTAGTAGTGGAGTACGCAACCATTTTATTAACGATAAGTTGCAAGCCGACTTTAGTAAACAACGCTATCAAAGTGTTGATGCTTTCTTAATTGATGAGGATTTACAAATAAAGCAAAATTTGTCAGAAGATAACCCCAATTATAAAAAAGATTATAGCTTTAAACTGTCCTATCCTGATGACTTACCCTTAACTTTTTATTTCATGGCGTTACCCCCTGGTAGAGATAGTACCGATACCGAATCATGGGTAATGCCCGCTTGGTTGGCTTTTGCCTTCCCCATGATATTAGATGTCAAAACCGTAGTTTCTGAGTCTCCCATTCCTCCTTTTACTGACGGTACGGAGTTTGAAGAGACAGTATTTCTCGATAGTGCGCCACAAGCCGTCAAAGTTCTTACCAAACGAGATCGCTTTCGGCTCGATTATATCTTAGAAGGTTGGCAACAAGGAGATAAAAATTATTCCGCACCTTTAAATGTTTTGACTGCTGCTTATGCCATTCATTTAGATGTTAATGCCAAACAAGGCAAGACTGGTTATAACTCTAACTGGGGAAAATTAACCGAACTAGCTAAAGATTTAGAAACTAGCCCCCTTTACGTTTTTAATTATCTCAACCGATGGGTACGCAAGCAAAGTAGCGATACAGCAAGAATTGAAAAGATTAAGCTTTATGCCTATCATTTTTATCCTTGTTTCGATCCCTATGCAAACTATAATTTCACAAAACAAAAATGGATTATGACCAATAAATCACCCCTCAATCATCCACTACAACTGACAGAACTTTATCGAAACTTTTATCGAGCAAATAAACTATATAGTCCTAAAGCTAATGCAGTTTTAAAACCAATTGATATTGCAGCAGAGACAATTTTAAAAGCCGAATCAACTGTTTTTCACGGTGAAACTTTAGTTCACGCTGTCGCTGCCGAAGTTACTAAATTAATGGATCGTGTCCATGCTTCTACTGCGGAAGGAACATGGATATTTACTAATCAAGAAAGAGACAAAGAAAGACAGGCAATCTTAGAATTTGCTCGTTACTTTGTAGTAGAAGTATTTGAACAATCATTCTCAAGCGATCGCGCTCGTTTAGCTGGGAGACAAATTAATTTAATTCGCGATACTTGCGAGTTTTTATATCGTTTGGAAAATGATAAAGATATTAAAGAGTATGAGAAGAAAAAGAAAAAAAAGCAGAACAAAGATGAATCCAAAGTATAGATATTAAACGCGACTCCATAAATCAGAACATTTACTCAAAAAAAATTATGACATTTCTAAAATCTATCGACGCTAAATATTTTCATTCTGAAATTCCCTACAAACCAATGGGAAAATATGCTCATTTTTTAACCATTCGCGTTACTGAATCTTATCCTTTATTTCAGACTGATAGCGAATTAAATAAAGCTAGAGTAAGGGCAGGTATTACTAATCAAAACCCTATTAGTCGCTTGACTATGTTTAAACGCAAACAATCAACCCCAGAAAGATTAGTAGGCAGAGAATTATTACGCAATTATGGATTAGTAAAGCCAGAAGAATGTGAGTATAATGTTGATTTTGCCAAAAATAATGCCGACTGTATAATTTACGGTTTTGCGATCGGTGATGGTGGTTCGGAAAAATCAAAAGTAGTAGTAGATTCAGCTTACTCAATTACCTCATTTGACGAATCTCACGAAACGTTTACTCTCAATGCTCCTTACGAACATGGTACGATGAGCAAAAATGGTGAGGTTACTAGCAGAATCAACCAACAAGACCACATTCGCCCACAAGTATTTTTCCCAAGCATTATTACTTTAAAAGACCCGACAGAAGCAAGTTTTCTTTACGTCTTTAACAACATTCTTCGTACTCGTCACTATGGCGCACAAACTACCAGGACGGGAAGAGTCAGAAATGAGTTAGTTGGTGTAGTTTTTGCTGACGGAGAAATAGTCAGTAATTTGCGTTGGACTCAGGCAATCTATGACCAGTTAGGAGATAAATTAAATTCATTAGATCCTTTGAATGAAGATGATGTAGATAGAGCAGCAAAAGAAACAATGATAAAACTGATGGAAGAAGAATTTATCGTTCATAAAGACTTTATAGGTAATAATTTTGTTGCTATTTTAAATGAGGTGAAAGCTTTGACTGCCAGTGAAGAAAATATTAAAAATATCTTAACTAAAGCTAATAAAGAAGCACAAGAGTATTTTTGCAAATATATTGAAAAATTTAATAGTAAAAACAAAAAAAATAAAAAATAAAATAGTTTTTAGCAATACTTATTTCGTGAATGGGCGATTAACAAATCGTCTTTATTATAAAGTTTTGTAACTTTTTTCCTAGAATCTAATACCGATGACTACCATATATCGCTGTCAATTAGAACTACACGACAGTCTTTATTTTGCTACCCGTGAAATAGGTAGACTATACGAAACCGAACCAATTTTACATAACTACGCTCTTTGTTATGCTTTGGGCTTAGTTGACAGCAAACAATACGCTACTACTGTTGCAGAAGAAGATTCTTATCGCTATTTTTGTGCCGAACATATACCGAAATACGAGGAACATTTAATACCTTTGAACGAACAAGGTATTTATGTGACTCCAGGGCGATCGCTTTTTCATACTTCTGTTTTAAATACTTGGAAATATGCTAATAATAATTATCACGTAAAAATGACAAAAACACAGAAAAATATTCCTAGCTTTGGGAGAGCTAAAGAAATAGCAGCAGAAAGTCAATTTGAATTTTTTATTATTTCTAAAAATTCACTAAATTTTCCTGAATGGAAGTGGATACGTTTAGGTAAATGGATGAGTAAAGCAAAGGTAACATTTGAACCACTAACATCTATCAAAACACAACCAGGCTTATTTACTTGCATTCATCCTTTAAATCCTTTAGATGTGATGTTTACTAATAAAGTTTTTAGTTATGACGTAATTAATATGCCACCTGTAAGCTTAATTCGGAATGCTCAAATACAGGGACAATTTTATCAAATAGATAATAACTTAAAAATTCCTGTAAATATGCAATATCGTTTCAGCTAAAAGTTTCTATTTTACTATGCCCTACAGTCTTGTCTTAAACCTACTCCCGCTATCCCCTATATCTCCAGGTTACTCCCAAGGCAAACACTTACACGCTTTATTTCTTAATATAGTAAGTCATTGCGATCGCGAATTAGGTAACTATCTACACGAACAAAAAACCAATAAAGCCTTTACCATTTCTCCTTTGCAGGTTACAAAGTCCCCCTTTTCTAAGGGGGGATTTAGGGGGGATCGAATCCAATATCAACACAGAAAACCAATACCAGCTAATACTCCTTGTTGGTGGCGCATATCATTATTAGATGAAAGTCTATTTGGAAGGTTAACTCAACTCTGGCTGAATATAAACCCCGAAAAACCCTGGCATTTAGGTAATGCAGATTTAAAGATTGCTAGTATCCTGGGTACTTCTCAATCTAACCAACCTTGGGCTAATGCTACCCCATACGATCGCCTGTACGAAGAAGCATCCGATACTAATAATAAATTTACCTTTTCCTTTGCTACTCCTACAACTTTTGGCAAGGGAGAATATAACAATTCCCTACCAACTCCCGAAAGTATCTTTAGAAGCCTTTGCAAACGTTGGAATAAATACAGCAATATTGAAATTCCCGAAACAGAATTACCATTACTATCTTTATTTCCCAGTTATTTCAACATTCGTACTGAAGTAACTAAAGACTACAGCAAAAGTAAACTAATTGGTTGTGTCGGTGATATTAGCTATCAAGCCTTTGGCAAGATTGACCCCCAACAAATCAAGTATCTCAATACATTAGCCGACTTTGCTCTCTATTGTGGCATGGGAAAAAAAACCACTATGGGAATGGGAATGGTTAGGAGGTTATAGGTTATAGGGGATAGGTTATAGGGGATAGGGGATAGGGGATAGGTTATAGGTTACAGACTATAGGTTATAGAGGGCAATAGGGAATAGTAAGGAGGTAAAGTTTTAGGTTAGGAGAAAACTGATGAAAACTAATAAAATTCAATCTCATCGAGATTTGATTGTCTGGCGGAAAGCTATGGATATGTCTGTACAGGTGTATAAATTAGCAGAATCTTTTCCTAAAACTGAAACTTATCGACTTACTTCTCAGATTACACGCTCTGCTGTCTCTGTGCCAGCAAATATTGCCGAGGGACACGCCAGAAGCACTAAGAAAGATTATGCCAATTTTCTAGCGATCGCAAAAGGTTCATTAATGGAAACAGAAACTTTCGTCATGCTGGCTATCAGGCTAGATTACATATCTTCTACTCAAGCACATCCAACACTATCAATAATTACAGAAATTAGCAAAATGCTAACTACACTACGCAACCGCATACTTCAGACATAATAATAGTTATCTTTATGTATCAACATCATCAACCATCATCCAAGAACACAATTACTAATCTATCCCCTGTCCTCTGTAACCTTTCCCCTAACTCTTCTCTATCCCCTGTCACCTATAACCTCTCACCTATTCCCATAGCAGCACTCAACCAGTATACCTACTGTCCCCATCGCTGCGGTCGAATGTTTTGTGCGGGAGAGTTTGTTGATAATCATTACACGATTGAAGGAACGAGTCTACACGATCGCGTACACACTGTTAGTCAAGAAAATCGCAACGGTACTTGGCAAGTAAAAGCAATTTGGCTCAAGAGTGACAAATACGGGCTTATTGGTAAATCTGACTTAATTGAATCTGAAAACGGCGAACTTTACCCAATCGAATACAAACGAGGTAAAAGAGATGACTGGACAAATGATGCTTTGCAAGTATGTGGTCAAGCTTTATGTCTAGAAGAAATGACGGGGAAATCCGTTACGACGGGCTATGTCTATTACGCTCATTCCCATCAACGTCAAGAAGTAAAAATAGATCGAGATTTGAGAGAAAAAGCGATCGCTACCATCTCTAATATCCAAAACATGATGATAACTGGCAAAATACCACCTCCAGTTTACAAACCTCGATGCAAAGGTTGTAGCCTATACGATCGTTGTCTTCCCCAAGCTGCAAAGAAGATAAAGCGTTATAGGGAATAGGGGATAGGGGATAGGGGATAGGTTATAGGGGATAGGGGATAGGGGACAGGGGATAGGGGACAGGTTATAGGGGACAGGGGATAAGGATTTAGTTTAATAGGAAAAAGTTATGGGAACTGTATATATTACACAAGAATACGATTCATTTATCGGCAAAACCGACGAAAGGCTGACAGTCAAAGCTAACAAGAAAAAATTATTAGATATTCCTCTAATCAAAATTGATGGCTTGGTGATTATGGGACAAGCTACCATGTCTCCTACCCTTGTTTACGAATTACTAGAAAGAAAAATTCCTCTTAGTTTTGTTACCGCTACAGGTAGATACAAAGGATGCTTACAACCAGAGTTAACTAAGAATATATTTGTGAGGAAAGCACAATGGTTAGCTGCGGGAGAAACTGAAGCAGCGATCCATTTAGTACGTGGTTTTGTTCGAGGTAAATTAAAAAACTATCGTAATCTATTAATGCGTCGTCGTCGAGAATATCCAAAACTAAATTTAGATACGGGAATTACCAAATTAGAACAGGCGATGCAGCGCGGTCTTGGGGGTTTCCCCCATGAGCGACTGCATCAAGAAGCGATCGCACCAATAGATATGACCGACAATATAGATTCACTTAGAGGTTTAGAAGGTGCTGGTAGTGCTGCATATTTTAGTTGTTTCGACCAATTGATTCAAAATCCAAAATTTCAATTCAAATCTCGCGTGCGTCGTCCACCAACCGATCCTGTAAACTCTTTACTCAGTTTCGGTTACTCATTACTAAGACACGATGTTCAAAGCGCAGTAAACATAGTCGGATTCCACCCCTATCTAGGATATCTTCATTATCAAAGATATGGTAGACCATCGTTAGCTTTAGACTTAATGGAAGAATTTCGACCTTTAATAGTCGATGCAGTGGTGCTAAATGCTCTTAACAAACAAAAATTAACTCCAGATGATTTTACTAGCGAAGCAATAAGTAATGCTGTTTCGCTGACTAAAGAAGGATTGAAAATATTTCTTCGTCTCTACGAACAAAAAAAACAATCCAAATTCAAACATCCCGTTTTAAAACGGCAATGTACCTATCAGCAAGCCTTTGAAATTCAAGCTCGTTTTGTAGCTAAATATTTAATGCAAGAAACCGACAAATATCCGCCATTAATTTTAAAATAATATATGTTTTTTGTAGTTAGTTACGATATATCAGAAGATAAACGCCGTACTAAAATTCATGAACTTCTTAAATCATATGGTCAGTGGATGCAGTATAGTTTGTTTGAGTGCGATCTAACTAAAACTGAATACGCCAAATTGAGATCTCGTTTGAATAAGGCGATCGATCCTGATACAGATAGTATTCGCTTTTACTTCTTATGTGGCTGCTGTCAGAATAAAATAGAACGCATTGGCGGTGAAGCAGTTAGAGATGATACAGTTTTTTTCGTGGAGTGAAACATTTGCGCGGAAGGATAGTTGTAAAAAATGATTTAACCCGAACAATGTCTACATTCTATTCATACTGATAGTTTCAAGCTAATTATAAGACTCGATGTTTCGCGCACCATATATTGCAAGGCTTTCAAACTTTGTTCCACTCTTTCACTATATCTATATGCTAATATTTTGTTAGTACCGCGCAAACGTACCTCGAAAACTAAATATATCAATAGTTATGAAGTTCCGCCGTTTAAATAACAACTAATTCCTATGAGGAATTGAAACAAGTTCAAACAGAAATACAAAAAAAATTGCGAAGCATCCTGTTTAAATAACAACTAATTCCTATGAGGAATTGAAACTCTCTTGGTAGAAGAGGTAGTAAAGGTGGCGGAAAGTTTAAATAACAACTAATTCCTATGAGGAATTGAAACCAATTTCTGATTCTTCTAATTCTTCATTTAATCTGTTTAAATAACAACTAATTCCTATGAGGAATTGAAACTAATTGCTAATCTTACACCCATTGCAAGCACAACAGTTTAAATAACAACTAATTCCTATGAGGAATTGAAACTTTACTGAGTTTTCTGTTATAATCAAAATATAATCGTTTAAATAACAACTAATTCCTATGAGGAATTGAAACTAAGATTGATTAAAAAGATTGTTATTAGATATAAAGTTTAAATAACAACTAATTCCTATGAGGAATTGAAACACAAGATGTAAGAACGATACAGAAAAACATCGAAAGGTTTAAATAACAACTAATTCCTATGAGGAATTGAAACAACAATTAAAATGGGAAGTTAAAAATTATGACATTAGTTTAAATAACAACTAATTCCTATGAGGAATTGAAACCGCTAACCCAAGGGATACAATGGGGGAATGCTGTAGCAATTTTTAAATAACAACTAATTCCTATGAGGAATTGAAACACAATGAATATGTAAGTAAATTGAGACAGTAAATAGTTTAAATAACAACTAATTCCTATGAGGAATTGAAACTTAAAACCTGAGCTTTGACCACAGTTTTTTGTAAGTTTAAATAACAACTAATTCCTATGAGGAATTGAAACTACTCCAGCAATCTCAACAGTTGTTTCGTCCCAGTTTAAATAACAACTAATTCCTATGAGGAATTGAAACCTAATTTATTTAAATGATTATCTTTTTCGTGTTTGGTTTAAATAACAACTAATTCCTATGAGGAATTGAAACAAAAGATTATGTGAATCTGGAGGAATTATACAGAGTTTAAATAACAACTAATTCCTATGAGGAATTGAAACTAGTTATAAAATTATACAAATTAATACCATTTAAAGCAAGTTTAAATAACAACTAATTCCTATGAGGAATTGAAACAAAATATCCCGCTATTATTAGTTACCTAATCTGGTTTAAATAACAACTAATTCCTATGAGGAATTGAAACGGCAGAAGATTGCCAGGTGGAGATATAGATAAAAATGTTTAAATAACAACTAATTCCTATGAGGAATTGAAACATAAATTGTTGAATAAATAAATCTAGTTTTTATATGTGTTTAAATAACAACTAATTCCTATGAGGAATTGAAACTCACTATTAGCTATCAGTTTAATCCGCTTTTTATTTGTTTAAATAACAACTAATTCCTATGAGGAATTGAAACACTCCCGTAACTCAAACAGAAATTGCCGAACAACAAAGTTTAAATAACAACTAATTCCTATGAGGAATTGAAACAAATATATTCTTGATTCTAGTTGCTTTGGAGGTCTGCACGGGTTTAAATAACAACTAATTCCTATGAGGAATTGAAACAAGATTTTTGTTGGGGTTTCTGGTATAATCAAAATGTTTAAATAACAACTAATTCCTATGAGGAATTGAAACATCATTTATTTGTCCTACAAAATAATTCTATAGTGTTTAAATAACGATTAATTCCTATGAGGAATTGAAACGCCAAATAGCCCCATCTTTGGCTCTTTTAATTAATGTTTAAATAACGATTAATTCCTATGAGGAATTGAAACTTCTTCTGTGACCTGCTCCGAGTCTTGCTGCTGAGATAAGTTTAAATAACGATTAATTCCTATGAGGAATTGAAACAGGATCGTTGAGCTTACTTTCAATTTGATTGACGGTTTAAATAAACAATAAATCCTATGAGGAATTGAAACTCAAAAATATAAGCAATTTGTGCGATCGCCTTACATAGCAAACAATCTAAGCACACCGTCAATTTGATTTATAAAGGCGACACCCAGATTCGAACTGGGGATAATGGATTTGCAATCCACGGCCTTACCACTTGGCTATGTCGCCACCCTTATAACGCTTAACTAGTATATCAAAATTTATTCACTTATCGCTCTTAAAAGTAAATAAAATTTCTAATAGATAGCAGACTGCTTTGAATTGCTAGATATTGCTTTTGATAAAGTTAACTGTGTTCCATCTCTATTCCAATGTACGCCATCAAAAACTTCGTGCAATATAGATAGACCCCTGCCGTTTTCCGCTTCTTCTATCGGCAATAAATCGCTGTCGGGACAATTTAGAGGCTCTGGACAAGCAAACCCGCAACCTTCATCGGCTATTACCCATGAATATTCTCTATCTGTGACTGTAAATCTGACAATAATAGTTTTAGTAGGATCGAGCTTATTACCATGTTTGGCAGCATTGACTAAAGCTTCTTGTAGTCCTAATCTAATTTCAGGTTGCCATTGGGGAGGTATGTTTACTAAGAGTAGGTCGAGAACGGGACAGAGATAGAGTGTTGAAGTAAAGCTCATAGTACTCCACTTACTTCTATTCCAAGGAATAGGGATGGCAATCACTAATTTATACCTCTAGGTAAAATTCTAGAATTTGGGCGATCGCAAGACCAGATTGACGGTTAGCTTGCTTGGGGCTACTGACAATGGCTTGAAGCCAATTAGCAGAAACTAAACTTTAATATTCTTTAATAATTATAATTATTGGTTTTAACAACGCTTTGGCAATAATTCCGTTAGTTTGTCGGTGAGTCTAACAGCTAAAATCATACTATTTTCCTTAAGGTTTGAAAAAACACTTGCATTAAATATCTTATCAATTATCCAGGATTTTACAAGGAAAATAGACATCAGCCCTATTTTAGCGTCGATTCATAATTACAAAGCACTCAACATGAGTGGTCTGTGGAAAAAAGTCAGCAGGTTGAATCCAAACTGGTTGATAAACACCAGATTCACAAAGAAGTCGGACATCTCTTGCTTGAGTCGAGCTTTTACAGCTTATGTAGATAATACGAGATGGTTGCAATTGCAAGATAGCTGCAATTACTTCTGGTTCGCAACCCTTACGGGGGGGATCGAGCAATAAAATATCGGGCTGTATTTTAATTTCTTTGAGACAGTCTTTAACTTTGCCAGCATAAAAAATAGCGTTGTCGATTTGATTGAGAACGGCATTGTTTCGCGCCTGTCGAACGGAGGCGGGGTTTATTTCTATACCGATAACCTGTCGGACTTTTTGGGCTAAGGGTAAACTGAAAGTACCGATCCCACAGTAAGCATCGACGACCTTTTCGTCTCCTTGAAGCTGCAATTGTTCTACTATGCTATTAAATAGCAACTCGGCAGCAGCGGTATTTACCTGGAAAAAAGTATCGGCCCTAATCTGCAATTCTACCCCTGCAAACTTTTCTCGGATATAAGATTTTCCCGCTACGGTAATAGTTTCGTCTCCCAAAATAGCATTAGTGCGATCGCGATTTACATTTAAACAGACTCCCACCAGTTCGGGATACCTATCTAACCAAAGCTTTGCTTGTGCTTCGATTTCACTTAATTTAGAACTCGTAGTTATTAAAGTAAGCAGCATTTCTCCTGTATTTTTGCCAATTCTCAAAGAAAGATGCCGTAGTTTACCTTGATGAGTCGCTTCGTTGTAAATAGACCAACCCTGCTGCTGAATGTCTTGCTTTACTTCTCTTAACAAGGGATGCAAACGTTCATCCTGTACGGGACATTGATTGAGATTTACGAGTTTGTGGCTATTAGAGCGATAATAGCCCGCCTGAACTTGTCCTGTAGCGGATCTGGCTAGAGGATAGGTTGATTTGTTGCGGTAGTTGAGTGGATTAGACGTATGTAAAATTGGCTGTATGGGAATATCTGCAAAACCACCAATACGTTGAAAAGCCTGAATTACCTGTTGCTGCTTGGCATAACGCTGATAGCTATAGTCGATATGCTGCCACTGACAACCACCACATTTGTCTGCCACTATACAGTTGGGACGAATACGATGACTAGATGGCGTTAATAATTTCTCGACTCTTCCCCTAGCGAATTTAGCTTTAGACTGAATTATCTTAGCAGTAAGGCGATCGCCCGTTACCGTATCGGGAACAAATACAACTCTCCCTTCATGTCTCCCCACTCCTTCGCCACTGCTGTTGAGGTCGGTTATTTCTAATTCTACTATTTGACCCTGCTGTAATTTTTGATTCATTTAGAAACTATTTTAATAATGGGTGTTGCACCTTCCAGTCCCCAAGTCCCCAAGTCCCCACGTCCCCAAGTCCCCAAGTCCCCCCGTCTATCTTAACCATCCCATAACAGAAGCAACGCCTAATAGTGCGTCCCTGACTTACGATGATGAACTGCGGTCACGTTATCTGAATCTAAGACTTTACCCTGTTCGGCAACGGCATAAATTAACCAGTGATCGCCACACTCCATACGATTAGATACCTGACACTCTACATAGGCAAGAGCATCGCTTAAGATAGGTGAACCGTTATCAGCAGATTCTGTAGATACTCCCTCAAAACGATCTTCACCAGGGGCAAAGGGTTTTAAGAAATGCTTCATCAAGGGAATATGTTTACCTTCGGCTAATACATTTAAGACAAAATTATCGCCTTTAAACAACAAAGACTCGATCGCCCGATCTTTAGCAACGGCAACGGTCAAACCAGGAGGATTAAAGGTGGCTTGGGATACCCAAGAAGCCAGCATCGCCCCCGACACTTCTTGCCTTTTGGTAGTAACAATAGACATCGAGCCTACCAGCCTACCAACGGCTTTGGCGGTGCGATCGACATCTGAATCAATTCCTTGGGCTTTACGTACAAGCACGCGATCGCGTTTGGCTTTTTTCAAAGCTTGAGCAAAATCTGTCCCCGCCTCTTCGCAAGTTTTTAAGACTGCATCAGTAGGGGTAAACTTAACCCGAATTGGTTCAAAACCCAATTTATAACCCGCGTTGCGAAATTTATTTTCTAATAGATCGACCGCTTCACCACTCCAGCCAAAAGAACCAAATGCCCCCGCAAGCTGCGTTTTAGCTGCGTTTGCCAAGACAATACCCAAGGCCGACTGAATTTGAGTCGGGGCGTGTCCTCCCAAAGTTGGCGAACCCATAATAAAGCCCGATGATTTATCGATCGCCTTTTTAATTTCTTCGGGTTTTGCCGATTCGGCGTTAATCGACTCCACAGCCACCCCTGCTTTAGTAATTCCTCTAGCAATTGCCTGAGCGATAGTAGCCGTGTTACCGTAGGCTGAAGCATAAATCAAAGTTACGCTAGACTCGCGCTCCTGAAGCTGTTGCGCCCACTTACGATAGTCAGCAGTTAATTCAATCAAGCTATAGCGTACTAAAGAACCGTGTGCCGTAGCATAGACGCGAGCAGGCTTATCGCTAAGTTTATCCAAACTAGCCATAATTTGACGGGCATGGGGGGCCATCAGACAATCAAAATAGTAACGGCGATCTTCTAAATCCACCGTCCAGCCTTCATCAAAAACGCGATCGCCACATACATGACAACCAAATATTTTATCGGTATACAAAACCTCTGTCTCAGTGTCGTAGGTACAGAGATGATCTGGGTAACGAGGATTAGGAGTCGGAATAAATTCTAATATATGTCCTTGACCGAGATCTAGAGTATCTTCTCCTTTAATAACCTGAATATCCAACTCTGCATCTGGCAAAATCTTTTGTAGGGATATGGCAGCGGGATTAGAGCAGACAATGGTAATTTGAGGCGCGATTTCTAATAAAGCTTGCAGAGTGCTAGCGCGATTGGGATTAATATGACCTAAAATGACATAATCTATTTGCTGTGGATCGATTCGCTCTTTTAAAGCAGCCAGGAAAATACTGGTAAAAGATTCTCCTGGAGGATCGAACAAAGCTACCTTGTCTGCTTCAATTAAATAAGAATTAGCGGTAGTTCCTTTTTGTAGGGCATATTCAATTTCAAACTTAAGACGCTCCCAAGTACGCGATCGCAGTACCCGTGTATTAGCAGCTACAGGAAATACCTGAACATCCTTATTTTTGTTGGCAGACATAATTTATCAGTAATTTTACGCTCCTTTTTAGTTTACCAATTCCAGCAGCTTCTTATTACTTCCATGAACATTGAACATTGAACAGCCTGATAAATAATAAATGCTCAATGTACTGACAAACCACTGAAATAAAAATGACACATGGCTGTCATATCCATACCATAACTTGTAAACAATCCGAATACTTCGGAGCTAATTTAACAAATAACTTAACACAATTATTTAGCTAGTTTACTATGTCTGAGTTTAATGGTGTGATGATGCAGTACTTCCACTGGTACATCGAACCCGATGATAATTTGTGGAATCAATTGACCCAAAATGCTGCGGATTTGGCCCAAGTAGGAATTACTTCTGTCTGGCTACCTCCAGCATATAAAGCTACAGGTGGTATTGATGACGCTGGTTATGGTGTTTACGATATCTTTGACTTAGGGGAGTTTGACCAAAAAGGCGCGGTGAGAACCAAATACGGTACAAAACAGGAGTACATCAACGCCATTAAAGCAGCTAAATCCGCAGGCATTCGCACCTATGCAGACATAGTATTCAATCATATGCTTGGTGGTGATAAGGAAGAAGAAGCCGAAGCAACACCGATGAACCCCGATAATCGTCATGAAGCGATCGGTGAGTTACAAAAAGTAAAAACTTGGACGCACTTTACCTTCCCTGGACGCAACGGTAAATATTCTACTTTAGAATGGCATTGGTGGCATTTCGACGCGGTTGATTACAATGTTGATGACCCCGATACAAATGCGATTTATTTGTTTAAAGATAAGCAATTCGACGACCAGGTAGATTTAGAAAAAGGCTCTTTTGCCTACCTGATGGGTTGCGATCTCGATATGGAACAGGTCGAAGTACGAGGCGAACTACTGTATTGGGGTGAGTGGTATATAGATACTACCGATGTGGATGGTTTTCGTTTTGATGCGGTCAAGCACGTCAATGCTGGATTTTTTCCCGACTGGCTCAATCACGTTAGAAAGTATGCAGGCAAACCTCTGTTTGCGGTAGGGGAATATTGGTCGAATGAAATCGAAGCTTTACACCACTTCATCGACGTGACTGGTGGCGACGTAGCTTTGTTTGATGCACCTTTACACTATAACTTCACCGAAGCATCCAAAACAGGTAACGACTTCGATATGCGCTCCATTTTCGACGGCACATTAGTTAAAGACCAACCTACTCTTGCGGTAACTCTGGTTGAAAATCATGATTCTCAACCTTTGCAGTCTTTAGAATCTGTAGTTGAAAGCTGGTTTAAACCTTTAGCTTATGCCTTAATTTTACTCCGAAGAGATGGTTATCCCTGTGTTTTTTATGCCGACTACTATGGCGCACACTATAAAGATACTGGCAATGATGGGCAAGAACACGAAATCTTTATGGACTCCCATAAGTGGCTGATTGACAAGTTTCTACAGACACGCCAAGAATATGCTTACGGCGAACAGTATGATTACTTCGACCACCCTAACTGCATTGGCTGGACGAGATTGGGCAATGAAGAATATCCAGGGGGAATAGCAGTAGTTTTGAGCAATGGAGAAGAAGGCACTAAATGGATGGAAGTAGGTCAGCCAAATACAACCTATGTCGATCAGATCGAGCATATTACTGAACCCATTACTACTAATGATGAAGGTTGGGCTGACTTTCGTTGTTTAGCTGGTTCGGTTTCTGTTTGGATTCCCCAACCATAATAGAGTTGTCGGTAAACCTATGTTTTCATCAACATGGGTTTTATTTGTTACGGCTTCAATGAACCTTAAGCTAATTCCAGCACTCGAAGCGATCGCTATAAGCAAACCTTTTTCTAAGCAGGCGATCGCTTGAGAGTATGAACAGCAAATAAGAGTCTTTTTTACTTAATATAACTTTAACTAAAAAGCGATATTAGCGGTTCTCACTTTTTATAAGATACGAATTTTTAGCAATAACTATTAATATCTACTTTTTAGATATACTGTTATATTTGTATATAGGTTGTCTAAAAGTAGTTAGTAAATATGAGCGATTTAGATTTGAGTCTTACGCCCAATCAGGAAGTAATCTTGTCAGCACTTCGTTTTAGAAATCGCTACGGATTAGAGATTATGGAGGCGATCGAGAAAAGTGGCGGTAAGTCGATTAGGTTTAATTCTCTGTATCCCAACTTGAAGAAGTTAGAAAAAAAAGGTTTTGTCAAGTCCTCATGGGGTGATGAAGCACCCGAAAAGCATACTGGAGCTAGACGGAAATACTACCAGATTACGGGGACTGGAATAAAAGCACTTGAAGCCAAACAACAGTTGCTCGAAAGCGTAGCTTATTGGATATCAAAGCCAGAGGGGGCGTGAAATGAATTCTCAGGACTGGTTGGTAGCAGGCAAAATAGCTGAACTCCTCAGCCGTTTTTCGGCAGAGTGGTTAGAGTACCAAGATTGGCTGGGGGATATTGTTTTTTCTGGCGTAGTTCTTCAGCAACGTCATCGAGCTTGGCTTGCTGTGGTAATTTTCCGCTGGCGTTTGTTGTACTTTGTAGCCTATGTGGGAACGGTTATTGTTGTAAATCAATTTAAAAAACTTACAGATCGCTTCACAATCTTATCTAAGATCGCAACTATGACTAAATTTATCGGAACCGATCGCTATATCTATATTCTTCAAAGAACGGCTACGCTTTTAGCAGTGGCAGAACTTACCCTTTGTGCGATCGCTGGTATTACTGGCATTCTGCTAGCGTTTTATTATCAGCCTACCGCACTCGAAGCTTACAAGTCATTAACAGCAATCGTAAATGAAGTTAACAACGGTTCGCTTATCCTGAGTATACATAATCTTGCAGGTAACGGTTTAATTGTCTTAGCTGGGATTCAAATCGTTATCATGTTTTTAGGACGGCAATTTTTGCTGTCTTGGTTAACAGCTTGGATTAGCGGGATCTGTTTGACCCTTACTGCTATTGGTCTTAGCTGGACAGCGATCGTATTAAACTGGGAACAAACAAGTTTCTGGCGTTTTAAAATTGAACTGGGTATAGTTGCGTCAATTCCTATAGTGGGTTCGACCCTGCGAAATATATTGTCGGGTGGCAATAGTATTAATAGTATCACCTTACAACATATGTATGCCTTGCACAGCTACATCCTAGTAATTATTGCGGTTTTTCTTTCTGTTACCCATCTTACTGCCCTTATTTACCAAGAGCAAAACTGGAAACCTGAAGATAAGCAGTTTAGATTTATGCAGCTATGTAAGCTTGCTCCCAAAGATTCTTGAATTAAGGCGAGTTCGGTTTAAGAAGAAAATTTAACGACTCAACTATCTTTCTCTTATAATAAAAAAAAGCTACAGCACTCAGTAGTTAACCTCTCTGCGATTATATCTAAAAAGCGATCGCAGCGCATACGTGCCGTTCAAGACACCGTTAAATTAGCAACGAAGCAATAGGGGTTTTAGCTCCCACCCGAACTCACGTTGAATTAGATTTGTCTGACTTGTAATCTGGAAGAGGCTAAAACGATTTTCAGTCTTGACCCCTTTGCAAGTCCTATTTTTTGTTGGCGTTGCATAGTTATGGGATGATTTAACAAAACCAAAGACTAATTATTCCCCAAGTCCCCAAGTCCCCAAGTCACCCCTTACCATCTCATGATGATGCAACGCCTTTTTGTTTAATAGCTATAGTATTGTGCATAAACGCAATCGCTGCTGCGTACCTTCAAGACATAAATCTGAGACGTTACTGACACATCAAAGACACAATAAATCTTTATTCTAAATTTAAAATCTGTAGTGTAAAAAGTATTTTTATCTAAAATACACTCTAATGATACTAATATATGCTATCTCTATAGTTTTTCATGCAGCCATTAATAGCAAAGTATGCTGAAAGAGAGATGTTAGTTTTTTCCTGGTAAATAGAACCAATTAATAATTTTACCAGCAATGTAAACCAACATAGATTTATTTAATTATTTTCTTCTTACCAATTTGTAATGTAAATCATGAACTATGTTATTATCTTTTTTTACCCTCATACTTTTACCGCTTCCTATTTTATTAGCTTTGCTCATAATCACCTTTCTCTTTCCCGATAGCGATCGCGATCCGTTATAGCCAAGCCTGTTTTCTATTCATTTAGGACGAGCAGACGAATCAAAACTATCTATCAACTGTTTGATTCTTAATAAAGTTCCCAAAGTAATTTGCTTTGTCAACCAATATAAAATAGTTAACACTATAAAGGCGATCGCTATAACTAACAAAGGTTTTTTTGTAGTTAAATCATCTATTGTTGAAGATAGTAAAATACTTGGCTTTGTCACTAAATCCCAGCTATTAAAACGGCGGAATCTACCAACAAAAATGCCAACTGCACTTAAAGCATGAGTCATCAATTCGCTAGTTAAAATAAATCTTTTAGCATTGTGCTTTTTTAAATAATAGCTTTGGTTAATGACCGAAATTACATAAGCTTCCCAACCAATTGTAATTGCTAATAAATGTAGG
The DNA here is from genome assembly GCA_965214815.1 of Waterburya sp. Taxonomy (GTDB): domain Bacteria; phylum Cyanobacteriota; class Cyanobacteriia; order Cyanobacteriales; family Xenococcaceae; genus Waterburya. The sequence continues at coordinate 1,565,830 of CBDCCL010000002.1, read as the reverse complement.
GGAATAAAAATTAAAGTAGTAACCCAAATAGAATAGCCTGCACGGATGGCTTCAATGAGATGAATAATATCGGTGAGTAAATACGAGGCGTTAGGTAAGAAAATAATAAAAGTAACGAAAACTATCCACCATAACAACCCTCGCCTTTCACTATATCTTAGAAACAACCAGAGGCTAAGAACTAAAGGAATAAAAGCTAAAAATAAGTTCCAAACAATCCTACCACTATATCGATCGAATGCTCCCAAGGCATTAGTTAATATTGATTCCATTATTTAAAGGTATGGTAAAAATTGCTTTTTATTAAATTGAATGTACTAACGTAGCAGTTTAAAATGACGAATATATGTCGATAGTGCGCTCCTTTAACGAAGCGAATACAAGTTTAATCGCCTTCAAAATCGTGCTTTTATACTTGACGATACTCTACAAAAAAGCGATCGCTTTTAGATTTTACCTTTATACAGCTATTAATGGTTACTTGCAATTCCTCTAAAAATAGATAGTTCTGACGGCGTTGTCCTTTTAATAAGGCTATAAATAAAGAAGACAAGGAAAGCAGACAAATTCCCGTCGTGTTTAATAGATCGACAATTGATAAGTTACCTGCAATTTTTTAAAATACCTTTTAATCTTTAATAATTTCTTGCAGACTAATAAAAAAATCATTATCTACTGCCAAAGTATCATCTTGAAAAATAGTAGCAACTTCATTGTTCATTATTATCAGATCGTCCTGCACTTGATGCAACACCTACCAGATGTTAAATATTTAGCAATCCCAAATGAACTTGGAGAAAATACAAATAAACTAAAACAAACTAAAAATCTTGAAAACTATTTAATTCTCTACACCCTATCCCCTACACCCTACACCCTACACCCTGACAACACAATTTAATTCTCTAAACTAGACTGGGATTGCTATTACCTTCATGCTATCAAATTAAGAGCATTTTCCCGCCTTGGTTGGCTACTGTAATTAGATGCGATCGCGTTCTAATTTTTCAGAAAATGTATCCTCGAACAACGATCGTTTCAAATCGAGGGGTGAACAGTACTTCACACTCTTCAGTACGGCGAAGCGGGTTCATTTGGCGATCGTTTCATCGGTTCTACTATTAAATTTCAAATGTTAGACGATCGCTTTTTAATCTTAGTAAGATAGATTAATAAATTGTTGCTGAATATTTGGAAAATAATTAACCTTTGAATGGTCTTAATATAGAAAAAAGCTATAACGAGTTTTGTAAATCTAAAATCTAATTGTGAACAGTACCCCGCACTCTTCAGTACGGCGAAGCACGTTCACTTTGTCAACTTCAAATAAATAATTTAATTTTGTATGAGTAGCCTTTCTATACCAGCAAAAAGTCAAGGCAGTGCGCTAAGAATTTTTGAATCTACTTTCGTAGTATTGTCCCTAATTCACATATCTCAAGCCATTATCCCTCTGTTGTTAACCAAAGGAGTTAATGAGGGAGATGGTGTAGATATCAGCAGTTTCGATCTATCAATCAATGCCAAAATATCACTGCTAATCTATTTTATAACCTCAATTCTATTAGCAGTAAGATGGAGAAAAACTTTAGGAACAATTTATAAAAACAAATTTCTGCTGTTGCTGGTAGGAATTATTGGTTTTTCTTATTTTTGGTCGATCGATCCAGACAAGACTCTACGATACAGCGTTTATACCTTTGGGTGTACTAGCTTCGGGTTATATATAGCAACCCGCTATACTTTGCGTCAACAAATGAATTTACTGGGTTGGACTTATGGATCGTTACTGGTTCTGAGTATTTTGTTTGCAGTAGCTATTCCTCAATACGGCATTATGGGTGGAGTTCATGAGGGTGCTTTGCGGGGTGTGTTTACTCACAAAAATCAATTCGGTGCATTTATGGCTCCTGGAGGAGTAATCTTTTTTCTTAATGCTGTTCGGGGAGAAAAGTATAGTTGGGTCTACTGGGGATTATTAGTTCTTAGCTGTGCAGCGATGATTATGTCTAGTTCTATAACCGCGATCGCAACCTTTACCCTAATGTTAATCTTGTGCTTAGTCTATCGTATTTTTAGATGGCGTTATGAGATTATGGTTTCGGCAGTATTAGCTTTGGCTGTTGTCGGTTTTGTCGGCTTAATTTACGTTACTGGATATATTGGTTCAGATTCCATATTTGATTCGCTAGGAAGAGATACAACCCTCTCTGGTAGAACCGAAATCTGGCGATATGTTTGGGATAAAATTCAATTACGTCCCTGGTTGGGCTATGGGCTATCTGCGTTTTGGAATGGATTTGACGGACCGTCTGGATACGTGCAGCTTGCGATGAGAATAGCTATAATTTATGCTCACAACGGATTTTTAGATATTTGGCTTTCTATAGGACTGCTTGGATTGAGTGTTTTCATCTTGGGTTTTATCAGCACTACAGTACAGTCTTTAGTGTTACTTAGAAAAACTAACGCTCCAGAAGGCTTTTGGCCGCTTCTATTTTTGACGTATATTTTGCTGTCAAATCTAACAGAAGGTACTATATCGAGCATGAATAGCTCTTTTTGGGCAATATACGTAGCGATATCTTATTCCCTGGTTATAGCTAAAAATAATCAGTATGCTATCGATGAATAATTGCTTTGGCGATCGCCTGAGCGTCCATAGTATTAGTGTTTGATATTCAAAGCTTAAGCATCTAAAGAGCAAAGGAACTAATCTGTAGCCAGTAGACACCCAGGGTTATTTCATTCTAATAAACTAACACTCTTGTAATAATATTTCTTAGCTTAAATCTTAAGTCCGTTAAAACGAACTTCTAACATTAAGGCAGAGAATTTATTCTCTGGCTACTGAGAATGAAATAGCCCTGGTAGACACCTGCTTCGGTTCGAGCGCGATTGCTGCGTTCTTTTGATTGAATTACTGTTATAGCAATCGGGGATGAGTTGTGAAAAACTCTCTTCTTTCTGATCTCTGTGTCCTCTGTGCCTCCGTGGTTTATTAAAAAAATATTTTCATGAATGACCTGGGATTACTGTTAGGTGGAGTTTAAGACTTTATTTAATTGAGCTAATAGCTAATAGCTAAGGCGAAAGCCTTTATTATAATCAAAACTATTTTAAAATAATAAATATCAGTGCTGTTTAATCTATCAAAAGTCATAAATAATCTTAAATTATCAAAACGCTAAGTAGATAACAATATCTTCAATACTCAACCAAAGCTTTGTAAAAAACTAACTTATTGCTGATATATTTTTGAGCGTTAATTATTAAACTAATGTAGATCTAAAAGTATAAGTACGAGTACAATAATGAGTAACAAACTAAAAAAACTACCTTCTCTAAACTCTAAGTTTATTCAACTTGCGATGGGTGGTTTATTAATCGGACTCCCAATATTTGCGATCGCCGAAGCCAAAGCGGATATGGATACAGATACGCCAGCAGTAGAAACTGAAGGTGTAGAAGAAGAAACTCCAGTTTATAACAATATCGATGGTGGTGCTGATGGTGAACCTATCGCTACTGTTGTACCTAGCAGGGGAACTGTCAATGTAAGACTAAAAAATGACACTAACGTTGCTATAGATTATCAGGCAGTTGGCTACACTGAAAATCAAACTCTCGAAGGTGGCGAAAAGCACACCATGATTAATCTACCCGTACCCGTAGTAATTAGATCGGCTCGTCAAGACGATGGTTTTATCAAAATTATGCCTCTAGCCGATCGAGATCGAGATGGAGTATTAGAGGTTGGTTTAGAAGAAGATCCAGAATTTTACGACGATCCTAACATTGGTGTAATTCGCATCGAAGAAGATGGTAGTGTTTATCTTAACTAGGCTATAGCTATCATTACAATCATTACCGATCGCGATCGCGGGGTAAAACGCGATCGCGGTAAATAATTCAGCTATCTCAATATCTCATTGTCGCTCGAAAGTCGAAAAAATTATAATGTACTTCGCATCGAGCAAATTTTACTATCAAAAACTAATTGCTCCTCATTATGCAACGCCCTAGTAATTTAATCATTGCCTTTACCTTAGCGATCGCCAGTGCTTTTTTAGCCTATGCTATTAGTAGGCTGTTTTTTAGAGCGATCGCTCCTCCGGAAATAGAAATAGAAGACGATCGCCAATCGCAGTTATATTCTCCTGAAAACAATTCGCAGCGATTGGTAAGAATAGAATTTAATTTACAGAAATACACACTTTAGTAGGATATAAATAGCGATCGCGCCCTTATATAATAGCCTTGTTTACCTTGTCTGCTACTTGCGCCTCTAAAATGACTACTGCTACTAAACCGTTTGTCAACCGCCTCGCCATTGTTTTCGACTTTGATGAAACTCTCGCTCCCGATACCTTTTCACTCTTGTTAGAGGACGTGGGTTTAGATGCTGATGTTTTCAAACAAGAAAGAGTTAAACCTTTGGTCGAGCAGGGTTGGGACAAGTATATCGCCAGAGCTTATTGCTTGGTTCAAGAATCAAAAAAACGAGAGGGTGAAGATAAAATTACTCGGTCGAGACTGGCTAAAATAGGTCAGCAATTAAAACCTTTCTCAGGCGTACCTGAAATGTTTGAACGTCTACGCCAATGCGCTCATAATCTAATTGAAGACGTAGACATAGAGTTTTATTTAATTTCTGGAGGATTTATAGAGATGGCTCAAAATACCTCCATTGCCAGCAATTTTAAAGCTATGTGGGGTTGTCGTTTTCATTACGGAGAAGACGAAGAGATCGAGTTTATTAGGCAACAAATGTCCAATACCGAGAAAACTAGCTACCTCTACTATCTTTCTAAAGGTATGGAAGCAGAAAAGGAAAAAGATTTGATGTTTGCCTATAGCAATGTCTCTGATGATAAACTGCGTATTCCTCTAACTCAAGTCATTTATGTCGGCGATGGTGCTTCAGATGCTCCCTGTTTTGCCGTAATCAATCAAAATGGTGGTATTGGTATCGGTTTGTATAAAGAAGGAAATACTGAAAAGTGGTCGGAGCAAGAAAAAATAAACGTTAACCAAAGAGTAGCTAACATCGCACCGCCAGACTACAGCGAAAATTCTGAATTAATGCAGTCTCTAACTTTATCCGTAGAGTGTATCTGTAAACGAATTGCCTTGCGTAGATTGAGTATAGGAGAGTGAGGCATTGACCCAATTAAATTGATCGGAGTTTAAGCTATGCTGTACGATAATTGTGCGATCGCATCTCTGACATATCCAGACAGAGTTAATACGTTGTCTCGATTTTTTCCCCAAGCAATTAATTGATGAGGCTTGGTAATAGACTCCGAAGCAATATAAAAAGACTCTTCGGCGATCGATATTGTCAGGATTTCGCCTTTACTTCTATAGTTTTTCTGTACTTTTAAGTTAATAGATAAATCTTGTCTATCTATAGGAAACACAGTAGGGTGTAAAGATAAGTATCGATCTACGGCATTTTCCATGACTGCTTGAAGCACTTCTTGAGGCTGCGAGCAACTTATTTTAGTTTCGTATGTCGCCAACACCACCGATCGCACCTCTTCTACTAGCACTACTATACTGAATTGCAAATTTTATTGACTAACTATAGTAAACCTCATAATATTAAAACTTTTCCTCTATCAAAAGCCATAAAAATCGAACAAATACAATTTTTTATGATAGATTATTCTATCTATCAGAAGGTCTTATTCAAATCAGCAACTATAGTATTTACTACAGTTTTATTAGTTCAATAATTATAGTTCTAGTGTTACATAAGAATTCTGAAATACGCTTTATATAATGCCTTTCAAAGATATCCATCATCAACTTGATGCTTCAAGCGAAAACTTTTTATTCAACTTTAAAAGCGATTGGATATTGTTACTTTATACTGCTTTTTAGATTGTAGTTTAATTTAATCTAAATCCGCTATCAAAACCTTGCCTATTTTGAATTATTTAATAACTCTGAGCTTCTTAGCCGTTAGCATAAGACTTGAGTTAACTGTTAAAAGTGCTAATTGACATTTAGTAAGCGTGCCGTGTAAACATCTAAGGTCAGCGCGTGGTCAGATGATAGGCACTTGGGATTACGATCCGCTACTAAATAATGTACCGCTATTCGATAAACTAAGGGTCTTAAACTCATAGATTAGGGCTTGACTAACTCGCAGGTTCTCAGCAAAGACTAATAGCTTTTTTGATAACAAAGCCTACAATATTTTTTCCTTTTTCTTTACTTTTGTTTGCATATCTCATCTAACAAATTTGTTTCTTAAGATAGATATCTCGATCGCAGGTAATAGTTTATCTTGCAATAATATTGAGTAATCAATTTAAAAGACAGCTTGAAAGTTAAAGCTAAAAATAAATTAACTGAAAAAAACATGAACCTAATTAAACTATTTTCTAAATCAGCATTTTTAATTTTACTAACAACTTTAGTTGCTTGCGATAATGGACAAAATGTAGGTGCGGGAGTTGATGCAACTGGTCAATCGGAAGACAACATCGGGCTAGAAAACGAAGAAATAACCCCAGAAGACGAAACTCTTGCTCAAGCCGATGATGCAACTGGTCAATCAGACGTGGATGGTGCGGTAGAAGATGAAACTCTTGTTGAGGAAGATCCTTTAGTAGATGAGGAAATGTCCGAAGAAAACGTTACTACTGAAGAAGTAGCAGAAGACACCGACCAATTACTGGGTCAGACTGTAACTATTAGAAGTGATGCCCTTGAAATAATCGAACCAAGTACTTTTGTTGTATCCGACCAAGAATTTTTTGGTGGAGAAGATATCGTAGTAGTTAATGCTACTGGTACACCATTTGAACTAGCTGAAGATGATACTGAAGTTCAGATTACAGGTAAAGTCACTAAGTTCGTGCAGGCTAATATTGATTCGGTTTACGATCTAGATTTAGACCCCGATCTTTACGTAGACTACAATGACAAACCAGCAATTATTGCCGAATCACTAGCTCTAGCACCAGATGCAGGAGAGGTTGCTGAAAATCCTACTCAATACTACGGAGAAACTTTAGCCGTTACGGGAGAAGTAGAAGAGATGTATGGCGTAAATACTTTTACACTTGATGAAGAGGAGTTATTTGGTGGAGAAGATCTATTAGTAATAGTTCCTAACATTGCAGAAGTAATTAGCGATGGTGAGAAGGTTGCAGTAACGGGAGAATTACGTTCTTTTGTAGTTGCCGATTTAGAAAGAGATTACGATTTGACCTGGGATTTGGACGTACAAGAGCAGCTAGAAGCAGAGTATAGCGAAAGACCAGTTTTGGTTGCAGACCAAGTGTACCCTTCTGCTATACCAGGGGCAGCAAAGTAAATTAAGCTTTAGTTTTTATAGCTCGTGCGATCGCGTAGCGTAGCCGAAGGCTAATCGCGCTATTGTTATAGTACCGATAAGCCTACTTTCCCTTGAATGCTTCGCATACGGCAGAGAGAGGCGATCGCATTTTTGCCCAGTTAGCGTCATCATAAAGACATATCTTCGCTGGTAAGCTGTTTTAAATGTAGAAATTTTTGAACGAGCTTTGAAGCGACAAGAGCAACAAACGCCTACTTAGAAACCAACTCAATCGCTATTGTCTGTTCCCAAAAATATTACGTGCGATCGTTCCCAACTCATGAGCCTGCAAACCATCACTTAAATCTATATTGTTGGAATAGCTCGATGATGCTCCAGTCGAACCTGATGAGATGACTTTATTTATCACATTTTCTGGATGGGTTTGCAGTATTACTACACCAGGACCTCTTAGTTTGGCTAACACCAGTCCTTCTCCCCCGAATATAGATGTAAAGATTCCTCCTGCGGGTTTTATCTCGTATTTCACCGACTCAGCAAAACCAACGATACAACCAGTATCGACTTTTAAAGTTTCATCGCTATCGAGATTAATTGCTTTTAAATCGCCTCCTGCCGTGATAAAAACTCGACCATTTCCTGTAAACTTCTGAAAGATAATACCTTCTCCACCGAGAAAGCCACTCATGCCCATATTTACAGTTATATCTAGTTTGACGGTTGGGTCTGAAGCTAACCATGCGCCTCGTTGAGCGATTAAACTATAGTTAGGAGACACATCAACTTCTTCAATCGTGCTTATATATGGACTGGCAAAAGCAATCCTGCCACGTTTATTTCCTTTATTTACCCATAAAACTTGAAACAACTTTTCTTTTGTTACCAGCTTTTTGACGGCTGACATTATACCGCCTGTAGTTGTTTTAGCTTCTATAAATTCGTCGGCATAGAAGAATGCGCTAGGTTCTGCGTAAATCGATTCTCCAGGTTCGAGAGTTATTTCTATACCTTTGTTATTGTCTGTATGTTTAGTTGCTCTTCCCATTAGTTTTCCTTAGCGATCGATAACTATTTAATACGAACTAAATTAATGGTAGCAAGATTAAATCTGACTATTAGATTTCAGGCGCGAATTATAGCCGATCGAATAAACAGTAAACAGTAAGCCCATTTAATTTAATTTAATGATGGCAGCTCAAAATCAAGAGTGAATAGCTGATTTTACAAAATGAACAAGAAGTAGTATAATGCTGATTCTTTTTTACTGCCTAATCTAACCGCTTGAATTATTAGGGTACAAAGTTACTCGTTGCACTCTTTGGTAGCGATCGCGCAGAGTCAATTATTAAGCAAGATTTGGGTAAAGATGAAGCTTTTAAATACCTTAAAGCGAGTGAAAGCCACGCTACACAAAGCACCGTTAAATATGCGGATGGCGAGAATCGAACTCGCAAGGCGTGAGCCACACGCCCCTCAAGCGTGCGTGTCTACCAATTCCACCACATCCGCGTTTAACTCGATGATGCAAAATCAAGATCGGATCTGCATATCTAACCATATTATTGGCAATATATAATTTACCATATAATCTACTATATTGTTTTCTTTCTTATTGCCTTGCTTGAGAATCTACTAACTCTTTATATTTTTGGCGTTGCTGTGGGGTGAGAATTTTTCTGACAGCTAACATACTTTCAAAACGCAATGCGCCTACTTCTTGTCTGAGAATACTCAATTTTTCATTTTTAGCTCTGAGTAACTCTACGGGTTCTGTTCCTACCATCATGTCCGATAGCTGTTGCTCTAACTGAGCAATGTTATTTTTTTTGTGGCGTATTTGTTGGCGATATGAGGAATGAATTTGTCTGATTTGCTGCTGCTGTTGGACGGTTAAATTTAATTGTTGAAATAGACTAATAGGCTGCTGAGAAGAATTTTCTACACTATTAGTGATAATTGTCCCAGCGATCGCATTATGTAAATATTTAGGTAGCAACGAGCTTGAATTGGCAAAAACGGGAAAGCTATAGATAATTGAGAGTATTACGGCAACAAAAGTTAGTAAATATCGTCGTCGTCCGATTAAAATTTGAAAAATCACTATTTAAAAAAACTAAATTTTATATTTTAATTTTATAAAAAGAGTTAATCTATTGTGCTGAAGATAAAGCTGGTTGGGAGGGGGGTGTAGTGAGTAATAACCAATATGCTTCTGTTTCTTCTGCTGTATTATAGGTTTGAGTGTCTAAGGTGCTTTGCCAATTTTTGATGAGAAAGTTTTCTAGATCCTTCGGCTCTGAAGCGATGCGAGGAGTTCTAAAGCTCAAACCAATCGATGTAAAGAGAAATACTGTAGCGATCGCACTAGGAATAGTCCACTTCAAGTAGAACTTTTTAGTGCGGGTACGTGGTTCGATCGCATCAAAAATCTGCTGTTCCAAATTTAGATGAGCATCAGGCGCAGTAGGCTGATTTTGGCGTAAGAAACTGACAAGATTGTCGCGTTCGTCGTCGGGTAAATTGGTCATAATACTATCGATAAGTACGCTTTAAAGTGATATTCCCTGCTGTTCTAAAAATTTTCTCAAAGAGTTACGGGCATGAAACAAACGTGATTTAATCGTTCCTACTGGTACGTCCAATATTTCAGCTACCTGTTTTTGGGGCAGATCTTCTAAATCGTGTAGCACTAATACAGCACGATGCTCGAAGCTGAGGTTATTTAAACCCCGCTGCACCAGATCTTGATAGTGCAGGTGCATTAAATCGGGCGTGTCTTGAGTCTCAGATAATTTGCTATAGTTTAACGAATCTTTGTCTCCATCTTCATTAAGACTAGTTTTTTCTTGATTTTTAGCTAGTTTGCGTCGCCGATCGGCTGCCACATTCCAGCTAATACGATAGAGCCAGGTAGCAAAATATTTAGGGGTTTTTAGTTTTGGTAATCCTTGGAAAGCTTTGAGAAAGACTTCCTGTACCAGATCGTCTAATAAAGTTGTCCCACAAAGCTGATAGAGAGTCGAACGTACTCTTTGTTGGTAGCGTTGATAGAGCAAGCGGAAACAAGCGCGATCGCCCTGTTGACACAACCAGATCAATTCTTGTTCTGTCTGCAACCATTCTGACTCTGTATCTACTGTACTAGCCTGTTCGTCAACGGTTTTCGCCGTCTTCGTCGTACCATGACGAAAAAATCTTTGACTAGCTGACAATTTACACACCTCGATCTAGAAATATTTGGTTCTTTTTCTTTAGACTAAAAATAGTTAATATCGGTTCAATTTTATTTAAAATATTTTTTGATATGCCTTGTGAATTATGCGATCGTGATGTCAAACAGCTTACCGCTCATCATCTCGTTCCCCGACAAACTGTAAAGCGCAAGCAGGCTGAATCTGGCCCAACTATAGATATTTGTTCTCCTTGTCATCGACAGATTCATGCTCTTTATACTAACTTAGAATTAGCCAGAGATTTAAACACCGTAGACAAACTCAAATCCGAACCAAGGATGCAAAAATTCTTAAACTGGATTAGAAAACAAGATCCTCAAAAGAAAGTTCGCCTACGCCGAAAATAAATAGCATAAAAAAGCTCTTAGGTATGACTTTGTTAGATTAATCGCCCACTCTTGTTTTAGCTAACGTGAGGAAAGGGTTAAGCCTAAACGCTTACTGTAAGACGATCTTAAAACCAACTTTTTTTCGTTTATTTATTAGTTACCCTGTCGTAATAAGCAGTTAATAGCTACCCTAACCGATAAATTCTCACCCATGCGAACTGAGGTTAGCTAAATGTTCAGACAATAAGCATTAATCTCTTCGATTAAATCTTGCTGGATCTGTCCCGCTTTTTGGGCATCATTTTTAGCAGATTTGAGAGCCTGAAAATTTTGATTTTCTCTGGCTTTAACTGCATCGTAGGTAGCTTGAGAATAGATCCGATATACAGTGACAAATTTATTTTGATATTCGATTAATTGACTATCGTTAATCTGTAAAGCTTCAAGATGATTAGCAGCTCGATCGATCTTACTAGCAGCTTCTAGCCAGCTTTTCATTTCTGTTGCCCGTTGGTTATCAAAATAACTCAGGCGATCGACATTTCGATCGAGGCGATTGGCAATCTTAAAAATTTGCTCGCATTGAGTGTATCTAGTTTTACCGCACCCAGAAATAAGCACCATAACCACACCCAAAAATAATAATTTGCGGTCGGTTTTACTGTGGTGCTTTAAACCAGCACGATCTCTATTAGCAGTACCTACTACATTTTCATCCCTCATCCTTTATCCCTTATCCCTTCGTTTCTCCATGCCTGGTTTGATGCCATTGCCAAGCATGAGCGATAATTTTTTTAAGATCCCCGTAGTTGGGATTCCAGCCTAACATCTTACGTGCTTTGTCACTGCTACCAACCAAAATTGGGGCATCTCCAGCACGGCGATCGCTCTCAATGGCCCGAATTTCTAAACCAGTTACTTCTCTTGCGGTTTCGATCGTTTCTCGAACCGAAAACCCATTACCATTACCCAGGTTAAATACTTCTGATTCTCCTCCAGACAGCAGATACTTTAATCCCAATACATGAGCGTCGGCTAGATCGTTGACGTGAATATAATCTCTAACGCAAGTACCGTCGGGAGTATCGTAATCTGTACCAAAAATGTATAGAGATTGGCGTTTTTTGAGGGCGGTTAACAAAGCTAAAGGAATCAAATGAGTTTCGGGTGTATGATCTTCTCCCAACAAACCGCCAGGATCTGCACCACAGGCATTAAAGTAGCGAAACGCCACAGATTTTAAATTAAAGGCTGTATCGAAGTCTCTTAGGATGCGTTCTACCATATCCTTACTAGCTGCGTAAGGACTAAGGGGATCGTGGGGATGATTTTCGCTCATGGGTATTTCTTTTGGCATCCCATACACCGCACAGGTAGAGGAAAAGACTATTTTGTCAACGCCGTGAGCCAGCATTGCTTCTAACAGATTGAGAGTGCTTGCAACGTTATTAGTATAATATTTTCCAGGCTGCTTGACCGATTCACCCACCGCTATGTAAGCTGCAAAGTGCATTACCGCATCAATTTTGTGGGTAGTGAATAATCGATCTAAAGCAGCGCGATCGCTTGTGTCGGCAATCACTAGCTCTACTTTGAGTACATTATCAACTATTTCTCGATGCCCATAAGATAAATTATCTAAAACTACTACTTCATAACCCGCATTCTTGAGAGCTAGTACTGCATGAGAACCTATATAGCCAGCACCGCCAGTCACTAAGATAGTCTTATTTGATGACACCTACCCTATCTCCTTTAGTTAGTTTGCAGCTAATAGCTTAACCTGGATTAATATATACGGCTTACAACATAGTTAGTTAACTCGTTTAAAGCATCTTTTGAGGGGGAAGAAGGCAGACAGCCTAAGCTCTGTGCTGCTTTACGAGCGTGAGTAATAGCTAAGGAGCGTGAAAGCTCTACTCCATCACTATTTTTAATCAGTTCTAAAGCTTTACTAATATCTTCTGGTTCGCTAAATTCTCTTTCGATCAGAATTTCCAGGTAAGGCTGCTGCTTGAGAGCATACAGTACGGGAATCGTTAAATTACCACTAGCTAAATCTGCTTCGGCTGGCTTACCTAAAACCTCCGCCGAACCTGTAAAATCTAAAATATCATCAACTATTTGGAAAGCCAAACCTATGTTGCGACCATAATTATAGAGTTCTTGAGCTACTTCAGGTTTTACGTCGCTCAATACTCCAGCAGCTTTGGCACTGTTTGCCATCAAAGATGCGGTTTTGTAATAACTTTTATCTAAGTAGTCATCAATTGAAGTACCGATCTCAAAACGATTTAAACCCTGTAAAATTTCTCCTTCAGCAAAGTCTCTGATTACTTCGGATAACAGCTTAACTACCTGAAGATTATCTAAATTAGCTAAATACCAAGAAGATTGAGCAAAAAGAAAGTCGCCAGCTAATACGGCAATTTTATTGCCAAACAGGTTATTAACCGTTTCTACACTACGGCGCAAATCTGCTTCATCTATAACGTCATCATGTACCAAACTAGCAGTATGAATCATTTCCGTAATTTCTGCCAAACGGCGATGTCGGGGCGTTAGTCCGCAATCTGGCATAGTTGCGCGGGAAACTAACAGTACGATCGCTGGTCTAATTCTTTTACCTCCAGCATCAAACAAATGTTCCGCAGCAGCACCCAAAATTGGATGACGTGCGCCAATTAGCTGCTTGAGATTATCTGTCAGAATCTTGAGATCGTGTTCGACGGGTGCTAGTAAAGAAGTAGTAGAAGATGTCATTGTTAAGCCAGGTGTGGCAGATATTTTATTTATGAAACTTTACATATTATTGTACTTATTTTAAGGGAAGCTCACCTAATAACCAACTAATACTTATAGACTATTGAGAATTTTGGTTTTTTTAACAACTTTTATAAGTATTTAATATGTAAGATTTATGTTATGTTATATTAAAAAAGTTTTAGATAAATTACCGTTGCTAAAGAGTAAGGCGATCGCGCCTCGAGCAGCTTTAATAGTTTTCAGACCCACTAATAAGACATATTTGACGTTGGGTAGGGCATCATTTAGCATTTATTACCAAGCTCCAACAATGTTGAATGTTCGACGCTCGATCTCGACTAAAAAATAAGAGTTTTTAATCTAGAGGATTAAGAGCCATCACTTCTATCGATCGCCCGCGGACGGTTTTAATCTGCTTGACTTGGGGGTAGTGTCCCAACCATTGCTGAGATAGACTAGCAAATTGCTCGACCGAACCACTAACATAAAACTGAGTCGGGAAAGATTCGCGATCGTTACGCAGTCCTAGCAGAGATAGTTCTTTTTCCGCAGCAGCAACAATGTGTTCTGCTGGATCGATAATTTCTACAGAGGCGGGTAATTGGTCACGAATTATCTTGTCTAAGTGTCTGTAGTGAGTACAGCCGTATATTAAAGTATCGATCTGCTTTTCTATTAGTGGTGTCAGATATTGCCCGACAACTTGTCTGGTATAGTCGGTATAAAGTTGATTTTGTTCGATGAGATAGACAAATTCAGGACAGGCAATTTCCCATACTTGGGTTTGAGGATTTATTTCTTGGATTGCCTGAAGGTAAGCATGACTCTTAACAGTAGCATTCGTAGCAATCACGCCGATTCGTTTTCCCTGTTTGACGGCAGCTTTAGCCCCAGAGAGAATTACGCCCAAAATAGGTATGTCGTATTCTTTTCTAACAATTTCTAATGCTAGAGCAGAACTAGTATTGCAGGCCATGATAATCATTTTTACGTCTTGACCGCACATCCAGTCGAGGATTTCTCGGACAAACTGTAAAATTTCTGATGCCGAGCGCGATCCGTAGGGTAAACGAGCTGAATCAGCAAAGTAGAGTAAAGATTCTGTAGGCATTTGCCGATACATTTCTCTTAGTACCGTCAATCCACCAACACCACTATCAAATAAGCCAATACGGCGATTGGAATGTTTCATTGTTAATATAATTATTAAATATTTATATTTTCATTCGATTCACTACCAAAGTAATCTAACTTAAGACAGCTTTGTCACAGTAATAATACTTATAAATTATTTTGTTTAATATACTCTACTATGCCTCTGGCGATCGCTTCTGCCATTTGACGACGATAATTAGAATCTTTGAGGTTAGAAGAATCTACCGCACCAGTCAAAAAGCCTACCTCTACTAGCACAGCGGGCATAGTTGAATGTCTGAGAACATAGAATCTAGCTCGGCGAATGTTTCGGTTGTCAATCTTGACCCCGTTTAAAATGCTCCAGTGAATGACTTCGGCTAGGCGACGACCGCTCTTATAGAAGTAAGTCTCTAAACCATTAACGTCAGGACGACTGAGGTTGATAGCATTAGCGTGAATGCTGACAAACAAATCCGCATCGACATCGTTAGCCATATCAGTTCGACCCTGGAGACTGATAAAATTATCAGAATCTCTGGTCAAGATCACTTCAATATCTTGCTTTCTCAGAATTTCAGCTACATCTAAAGAAATAGGCAAGATAATATCTTTTTCTTGAATACCGCCAATCCCAATCGTGCCTGGGTCTTTTCCGCCGTGTCCTGGATCGATAATGATGCGAGGGCGATCGCTAGGTAGGACAGGGGGAATATCTCGTTGAAAAACTTGGTCTTTGGGAGCTTTAGCAAATCCTGGCGGTAGTAAAGGAGCATCGCTTTCGGGTAACGGGGCGACTCCTACTTCGACAGGGAAAGCAATTTTTTCATTTTCAGCATCCAGCTTACCGAGATAATATCTCAGTCGGGTGGTAACTTCTAAAACCACTCTCGATCCTTCCTGGCGTACCTTTAACTCAGAAATCGGGCTGCCTGCCTCTAACTGAGGACCTTGAAAATCTTCTGCAAGCTGTGCCTCATCGATAGTGATTTGATAGATACCATTACCCTGTCGAGATGCTACCGCCGACAGTTCGTTATCAGCATGAATGACAAATTCCGAGTCTACTAGTTCGATTTTATCGATCGCGCTAATGTCTTCTTCTGACTCAACGGGCGTTACTACTACTTGTTCTGGTTGAGAATCCTCGGTATTTGCGACGGTGGTTGAGTTAGGTAGTTTACCTCTTGGCACTAACAACAAACCTTTAATACGGCTGAAAGTAGCCAGCCAGTCGGGACTTCCTTTGTCTACCGACATACTCATTACTGCGCGATCGCCGTCGGTTTGCTCGAATTCGATGTTAGAAACCCCATACTGATTAATTGCTACCGATTGAGAAGCTAAATCGGTCGGTAAAGTAATTCCTTCGAGAACAAAATCAATGCGATCGCCATTTCTTTCCGAATCAATTTTAATTTGGCGATTACCGTCAATACCAATAAAAAAGCCATTTTTGGTAGCTTTGATATGTGGTGAGCTTGCCACGGTGGCAGTAGAAGTATCACCAGACCCAGCTAGAGCGGGAGGTAGTTCTACAGAGGGCAAATCTAATACTTTAGGCTCTTTACTGCTAGAAGTAACGCGAGAAATTTTGGGGTCTGGTATTTCTACCGTCCAATGGGTAGGAGAAACGCCCTCAAATTCAATATCATCAGCATCGACAGTATAGCCAGGGGCCCATTCGACTACAATTCGAGTAGTATTTGGCTCTGGTTGCCCGATGCGAAATCCTCTAATAGGACCTTGATAGCTTTCTTTGACTGTTTCCCTTCCCAAGGTAGTGCCTGGTAAATCGATTACTAGACGAGTAGGACCGCTCAGAAGTTCTGCCGATGGCTGCACTCCCTCATCGGTCATAAAAACCAAATCGTTATCTTGCGGTTCAAAGTCCCAAGATATAATTTTTCCTGCTTTGGCAGGGGAACAAAACAGAAAAGCACCTATAAAACCTGATAATAGCCAGTGAAATTTCACAATTATTGCTCCTCACACACAGTAGGTAACTGACCGCGGAAGGCGGTCAGCCACACGCCCCGCGGGGCATACAAGGGCTTCCCGTTTAGGGAAGCCGTGTACTCCCCTTGCCTTCTTAAGGCGGGGAATGGCTGACTACAGAATACGGTCGATCCAGACTTCGATAGGTCATTCAAACTCAAGCACCAAAAAGTATATAGTACCCAGTAAAATCTCTTCAAGAGTAATCTAGATTCCCAGATATTCGCGATCGATACCATTGGAATCATATAATACCCATTCTTAAAGTTCGATCTATCGAGACGTAAAAAGAAGCAATTTGGTTTCATAAATGACTCAAAACTAATCGCACAGGAACTTATAGATGTTTCCGCAGTGAACTTGCCTAATTATGTTGTTATTCTTTAACTTTGTCCACCGATTGAACGCTATCTGGCTCTTGAAACACCAGGCGCAATAAAGGAGGAGCGATAAAGGTAGTCGCGATCACCATCACAATGATTGCAGCTTCGGTTGCTTCAGATAAAGCACCGCTTGCAGAACCAACGCCAGCAAAAACTAAGCCTACTTCTCCTCTGGGAATCATACCGACACCGATCGCCAGTTTGTTTAAATCGGGATTACCCAATACGGTAAATCCCGTAATAACTTTACCCAGGATAGCAACCAAAATTAAAAATGTGGCAATAATTAATCCTTCTCGGTTACTAGGTACGGTAGGGTTAAGTACGCTCAGGTCTGTTTTAGCACCAACACAGACAAAAAATATTGGTACGAAAAAATCTGCTACGGGAATAATTTGCTCTTCTAATTCTTTACGCTTGTCGGTTTCGGCTAAAATCAGTCCCGCAGCAAACGCTCCTAAAATACCTTCTAAATTGATTACAGTAGCGATATAGGACAAGATAAAGGCAAATACTAAACCAGTTAACAATACTTCACCACGGGTCTTCATTTGGTTAACTAAGCCGACAATCAAAGGACTGACTAAACGACCCAGTAAAATCGAACCAACTAGAAATACTGCTGCACTAATAACCAGATAGACAATATTGCTAATCTGAATTTCTCCAGTCTTTACTAAGCTGGCTACCACTGCCAAAACTACAATGCCCAAAATATCGTCTAGTACCGCAGCACCAATAATAATTTGACCTTCTTCTGAGCTTAACTGTCCTAATTCAGCTAAGACTTTGGCGGTAATACCAATACTAGTAGCGGTTAGGGCAGCCCCCGCAAATACCGCAGGTATTACTGGTGTGCCGAAGATGTAAATTAAACCTACCGTTCCCGCAACAAAAGGAGCAACGACCCCAACTACTGCGACCACGGCAGCGATCGGCCCAACGCGGATTAATTCTTTAAGGTCTGATTCCAAACCAATTTCAAATAAGAGAATGATTACTCCTAATTCCGATAGCAGGGTAATCACCTCACTTTGTGCAGCATATACCGATGGCGCGGATTCTGCTGATAATCCTGCGGTGCTTTGCAAAAACCCAATAGTAAGAGAATCTTCTGCCAGACTACCGCCTTCTGGAAACACTAATAGACGAAACGCGGAAATCCCAATTAAGACCCCGCCGACTAATTGTCCTAAAACTGGGGGAAGGTTTATACGCGAACATAATTCACCTCCTAACTGACTGGCAAAGTAGATGATGACTAAGCTAAGTAAAACCCCTGCTAGAACCAAAGTACCTTCAGATGATTCAGATTCATTAGCAGCTTCGGTTGCAGTAGCTATCAGTGGACTACTCAGCCAGTTCCATGTCAGCATATAAAAATTATCGATCATATTTTTTGCTAAAATTTTTCTCTAATTTATTAGCTTATCGTTATCTTTCCCCATACAGATGTTTATACAGTAATAGTTAAATAAATATAGAACTGGTTAAGTGCGATCGCGCTTTCCAAGCTAGTTCATGTCGGCTAGCAATAAAATGTCCTTCAATCCTTAGCCGAAAGATTTGCCGACCAGTTATTAGAAGCGCGATCGCGAATGTTATTTAGACTGTCCCAAGGATTTACTTATTACTTATTACTTATTACTTATTACTTTGTCCGAATAGATCCATCGTGATGTCAAAACTGACACAAAACTGACATAGCGATGTAAGAACTATTGGTTAAGTTAGGACGATAAATTAATTTCAGTTATCGACCTAGCTTTCAATTAGTCATAAAAATATTATGTATAGCTATTTCTACTTCGATAATCTGTCTTATTCCTGTTACTTAAATTTTCTCTGTACAAAAAAGCGATCGCCTTATACAAGCAATAAATACTTTTAACCCGATCGTTAGATATTCTAATTCAGCCCGATTCTTATAGTTCTGGATAATTAATAATATGAATTCACTTCCTAGTATTGCCCTAATTTCTGTTCACAGCGATCCTGCTAGAGAGACTGGAAGTCAAAATGTCTATGTACGTCAGTTAGGAGAAGCCTTGTCTCGGTTGGGATGGCAGGTAGATATGTTTACTCGCAAAACCAGCTTATCTCAAGCCAATATAGTACAGCATGGTTCTAATTGTCGGACGATTCGCCTGACTGCTGGAGCGTTACGATATGTACCACGACAAAAACTGATCGGCTATTTACCAGAGTTTGTCAAACAGCTACAACAGTTTCAGCAAGACAATAGAGTTCAATATAGTTTGATTCATACTAATTACTGGCTTTCTGCATGGGTAGGAATGCAGCTAAAAAAAACTCAACCCCTCAAACATATCCATACTTATCATTCTCTTGCTGCGGTCAAATATGCTAGTAAAACCAATAGTCTTTCTAATCTTGCTAAAACTCGCATAGCAGTTGAAAAAACTTGTTTGGAGACGGCAGATCTAACTATTGCTACCTGTCCCCAACAAAGAGAATATTTAAGAGAGTTGGTATCTACAAAAGGCAATATTGAAATTATTCCTTGTGGTACAGATACTAATACATTTGGCACTGTGGCTCGTGTTGTAGCCAGACAAAAATTAGCTATTGAACCCGATGTATTTAATATTCTTTACGTCGGCAGATTCGACTATCGACAGGGAATAGAAACCTTAGTTAAAGCAGTTAGCAAATCCTCCTTGCACGCTTTAGGTAAGGTTAAATTGACTTTGGCAAGTAATTCCCATCCTAACAATCAATTACAAAAAAAATACATAGAACAATTAGCGTGGGATTTAGGTATCGATAGTTTTACCACCTTTGTCGAACCATGTAATAGAGAAGAAATGGCGAGTTACTATGCTGCTGCTAATGTTTGTGTAGTTCCGAGTTATTATAGTTCTTCGGGTATGGTAGCGATTGAGGCTATGGCAAGCGGTACGCCTGTTATCGCCTCAAATGTCGGAGACTTGAAATATGTAGTCGCACACCTACAAACAGGTTTATTATTTCCTCCTGGAAACGCAGCTATTTTGACTAAAGCGATCGCTCGAATGGTAAACGAACCTGAATGGTGTGCCAAACTAGGCAGATCTGCTAGGGAAAGAGTCGAAGAGTTGTTTACTTGGGATGATACCGCTCAACAACTTAGTGAGTTTTATTTAGAGTTTATTAAAGTTCAGAATCGACAGTTGTTAAATCGTTCCCTACAGTATTCAGTTCAAGCTATAAGTGCTTAGGCGTTGCATCTTCATAGGATAGTTTAGGCTAACTGGGGGACTGGGAGTACAGGCGTTTTGCCAGAACGTCTGTACTGTAACTACCCTAAATCCCGATCTCTCTGTCTCATCCCTCGGCATTATTATTCGGGTAAAATTTCTCCTCGATCTCCTAAATCGGGATAGGGTTTACCCTGTCGGCGATACATATCGGCAACGTCGGGATAACCCCATTCAAAAGCCGTCTGTTTGTAGGTATCTGGATCTAAACGAACGCGATCGTACAAACCAGCCTCTAGTCTTTGACGTTGCGCCTCAAATAAAACTACCGCATTAGCTACTGACACATTGAGAGACTGCACCATCCCCTGCATCGGAATAATAATATGTCCATCTACCAAATCTGCTGCTTCATTACTTACGCCGAATTTTTCCGTACCTAACAAAATCGCTGTCGGTTGGGTATAGTCTATCTGTCGATAGTCGATCGCCTTAGAGCTAAGATGAGCAGCATAAACCTTATGATTGTGGTGTTGCAGGTGTGCGATCGCACTTTTAATATCTGGATGAGAGTGCAGTTGAATCCATTTTTCACTTCCCCGCGCAACTGGGGAATAAGTCGGCGTATCATTATGGCGGTTAACGGCGTGTACTGCAAAAACTCCTACCGCATCGCAGGTACGAATGATTGCCGATAGGTTGTGAGGTTTGTGGACGTTTTCCGTAACAACCGTTAAGTCTGGCTGTCTTCGATCTAGAACCTGTTTGAGTCTTTCATATCGTTTGGGAATCATCGATCGAGTAATAGGTAATAGGTAATAGGTAATGGGTAATAGGTAATGGGTAATAGGTAATAGGTAATAACTGTTCTAATACAAGAGTATAAGTGCGTATTGCTATATTTATTATTTGCTATTAGTTCATCAAGTTAAATGGACTTCTCATTTATAGTAGACCTTCAGAGAAGGGAATTCTTGATAAATAGCACCTTTTACTCTTTACTTTTTACTCTTTACTCTTTACTTTCTTTCTATAAATCTAATACAGAGATTTAATTATCATAGCTGCATTTATCCCAAAAAATATCGCCCAGATCATCAATTCTAGTTTACTAACTTTGCTAAACATAACTTATTTACCTAGCTATACAAATAATCAATTCTATAAAAAAATTATCTCGTTAGCGATCGCGGTCGCGCCTTTAGCTACCTCTGATTAAAATCGATTTCTAACTATATTTTAGTTAGCTATCGCCAATAATTTCAAGGAAAATTACAGATTTTTAATAATATTTTTGCGAGGATTAAACTGTTCTAACTCCTTTAATTTTTCATACAGTTCTTTTTCTTCTGGGCTAATTTCTTTGGGCGTAACAATTTGAATTTCTACTAACTGATCGCCCCTTTCACCTAATTTATTAAAGTAACCTTTGTTAGCTAAACGTAATCTTTGTCCCGACCGCACACCATTTGGCACGCTGACCTTGACTAAACCATCGATTGTCGGCACTTCGATCGCGCT
The DNA here is from genome assembly GCA_965214815.1 of Waterburya sp. Classification (GTDB taxonomy): domain Bacteria; phylum Cyanobacteriota; class Cyanobacteriia; order Cyanobacteriales; family Xenococcaceae; genus Waterburya. The sequence continues at coordinate 1,543,951 of CBDCCL010000002.1, read as the reverse complement.
ACCCAAAATCGCTTCTGTTGGCGTTACGGGAATCTGACAATAAATATTCTCTCCTTGAATTTCAAAAAGGGGATGGCGCGCCACGGTAATCTTGAGGTATAAATCTCCGCCTTCTAGACCCTGACTTCTAAGGCGAATGCGCTGCCCGTTGAACATTCCTTGGGGCATATCTACCTCTAAAGATCTGCCATCCTCTAAGCGAATTTTTCTTTTGCCTCCTCGATAAGCTTCATCCAAACGAAGGGTCAATTTAGCCTCGATATCTCGACGTGCAGGACGAGGGTTAACTACTCGACTTGTTTTGGTCTGACCAGGACGAAAATCTTGTGTATCGACCCTAGTACGGGTAGAACGTTCGCCTCGAACTCTAGTTCCCTGTCCTGCGCTGTTGCCGTTATTACGTCCAAAATTGTTAAAGCCACCCTTGTTAAATAAGGGTCTGCGACTAATAGACTCGTCGTACTGTACCCGCCTGGTTTGGTCGGATAATACTTCGTATGCCTCGTTAATGTCTTTAAATTTTTCTTCAGCAGCTTTGTTTCCCAGATTGCGATCGGGATGATATCTGATGGCTAACGTGCGATAAGCTTTCTTAATCTCACTACTAGAGGCATTTTTATTAACGCCCAGCATTTCATAATAGTTACGCACTTCCTGCATATCTTAGTGATTAGTAATTGGTAATTAGTATTTAGTAATTAGTTGTCTTAGAACCATTCATCGTCCTCATCATCCCAATCATTTTCATAGGGAGTATTACGATTCGGGTTGCGACCATTGTAACGGTCGGGTGGTGGGACGCTACGGCTGTCCCGACGAGTTCTAGGGGGTTCTCTTCTAGTTGTGTAAGGATCGGCATCAGCATAAGGATCGTTATAGCCAGAATCCCTAGAGCGATCGCCATAGGGATCGTCATAGCCCGAACGACGAGGTTCATTATAGGGGTCATTATATCCCGAACGACCTGAGCGATCGTCATACCCTCTATTACCTCTGTTATTGTAGTCGTCATATCCCGCAGCAGGTCGTCTGGGCTGACTGCTATAATCATCGTCCCATCCATCGTCGTAGCCTGGGCGAGAAGGTTCGTTAGGATAGCCACCACCGTAGGGATCGTCGTATCCTGTACTAGCACCACCAACACCGCCAGGAGCAGTACCGTAGCGATCGCGACCGCTATAATAATCTGGTTGACGAGTATCGTAGGAATAATCCTGGTCGACGTACTTATCGTCGTCATCTCCTAAAAAGGCATTTTTAATTGCCCCGAAAAAGTTGTCATCATCGTCATCATCGTATTGCAGTCTAATTTCGCGATTTAGTTCGGATAAAGTGTCCTGTAAATCTGCTTCTGCGCGATCGAGATTTCTCTCGTCATCCTGTTCGAGACTTTTAAGAATTTCTTCACACAGTACGTCAATACGACGACGGTAGTAGCTAGCAAATTGACTACCAAAATCTAGGGTTACTTCTTTCAGCTTTCGCTGTGCTTGGTCTGTCAAGGCTTTGGCTCGATTGCGTTTTTCAACTCGCTCTCTTCGGGCGCGGTCTTCCTGGGCGAATTTTTCAGCCTCAGAGATCATGCGATTAATTTCCGAATCGCTTAGGGTAGAAGCACCAGAAACCGTAATGCCCTGTTCTCGTCCAGTTGTTTTATCTCTAGCCGTAACCTGTAAGATCCCGTTAGCATCGATATCAAAAGATACTTGAATTTGAGGAACACCTCTAGGTGCGGGAGGAATACCAGTTAGCTTAAATCTACCCAGAGATTTATTACCGCTTGCCATTTCTCTTTCACCCTGAAGAGCGTGAATTTCTACTACCGTTTGGTTGTTTTCCCCTGTCGAAAAAACATCTCCCCGACGGACGGGAATAGTCGTATTGCGCGGAAGCAACTTTTTCATTACCCCACCAATAGTTTCTAAGCCCAAAGATAAGGGGGTAACGTCCAGCAATAAAATATCTTTGACCTCATTTGTCATAATGCCCGATTGAATGGCTGCGCCGATTGCGACAACTTCATCAGGATTGACGTTTTGATTGGGTTCGAGGTCAATGTAGCTGCGAACTAAATCCTGCACCATCGGAATACGGGTCGAACCACCGACTAAAACCACCTCATCAATATCCATTGGGCCCAAACCAGCATCGGATATCGCTCGTTTGAGGGGTCGGCGCAAACGGCTGACTAAATCCCCACAGAGTTCTTCAAATTTGGCGCGAGATAGCTGTATTTCGATGTGTTTAGGGCCATCTTCGGTAGCGGTGATAAAGGGTAAGTTAATTTCGGTAACTGGTAACGTAGATAGCTCGATTTTGGCTTTTTCCGCTGCCTCTGTTAATCTTTGTAAAGCTTGGCGATCGCTTTTCCGCAAATCTACCCCTTCTTGCTCGAGAAATTCCTCGGCTAACCAATTGACAATACGGCGATCGAAGTCATTTCCACCTAGCTGGGTGTCTCCGCTAGTGGCCCTCACCTCAAATACACCATCGCCGATGTCAAGGATCGATACATCAAAAGTACCGCCTCCCAGGTCAAATACCATAATAGTTTGTGGGCGACGGCGATCGAGTCCGTATGCCAAGGCGGCTGCTGTAGGCTCGTTAATAATTCTTAATACGTCTAACCCTGCAATCCGACCTGCATCTCTAGTAGCCTGTCGTTGAGAGTCATTAAAATATGCAGGTACGGTAATTACTGCACCAGTAATCGCTTCTCCCAAATAACGCTCCGCTTCTTCGGCTAGCTTGCGTAAAATCATTGCCGAAACTTCTTCGGGGGCAAACTCTTTTTTCAGCTTGGGACAGCGAATCTTGATATTGCCCAGTTCATCCCGTTTAATGGTGTAGGGGACTCGCTTAGATTCTGGCTGAAGTTCGGCATATTGACGACCGACAAATCTTTTCACCCCATAAAAGGTATTTTCTGGATTTAAAACGCTCTGCCGTCTAGCTAACTGTCCGACTACTAAATCTCCGTCTTTATTGAAGCCTACTACAGAGGGGGTAGTTCTCATTCCTTCTGAATTGGCAATTACTATAGGCTTACCACCCTCCATTACCGCTACTACGGAATTGGTTGTTCCCAAATCGATGCCGACTACTTTTCCCATGTGTGCGATGGTCTCCTAGAATCGTTCCCCAAAATATATATACTACGAGGTTTTAATTCGCTTTGGCACTTTTACGCCATATAATGTTTTTTTACCGCGGAATACGGGATAGCCACAAGCCCCGCCGAATCTGTGCGGGGAATGGCTGACCTATTGCATCAATTCTACTTTAAGAAAACCGAGCAATTATTAAGTCTATAAACCTATAAACTTAATATACTCAAAACTAAGAAATCAAAAAGTTATTAATAGCAATCGCTCTTTGCGATTCGCCGTTGCCAAAGGCAACGTCGGCGGACTAGAAGTCCGCGCTAATAGTTAATCGCTCTTACTGGCAATTGTCTACTCAATTTTGTTTTAACCTATAAGCAATGATCTATCTAGATTCGGCTTTAATTGAAGAAGCTTCAAGAGCAGCAGCAATGGGTTGGGTCAAAGGTATTACTACCAATCCAACTTTATTAAACAAAAGCGAATTGTCTCCAGAAGAATGTTTGAGGCAGTTATCGGCGATAAGTCCAGGAGAATTGTACTATCAGCTATGCGCTACTGACTTTGATACGATGGTGGCAGAAGCAAAACAAGCAGCCGAGCTGATTGGAGATAAGATAGTACTCAAAATTCCTGCTACTAAATTAGGCTTTCGGGTGACGGCTCGTTTATCTTCAGAAATAGCCTGTTCGGTGACGGCAATTTATAGTCCCGCTCAAGCTGCGATCGCCAGCGAAGCAGGAGCAAAATACGCGATCGCTTATGTCAACCGCGCTACTAGACTTTTAGGTGATGGTTTGGCACTAGTCACACAAATGTCGGACATACTCAAACATAGCCAGACGCAAATCCTCGCAGCCAGCATTAAATCTCCGGTCGAAGCTGCTGCTACTTTACGAGCGGGAGCGCATCACCTTACAGTTCCCATGACTATCCTTGAGGCCATGACTACCCACGAACTATCTCAGGACACGGTAAGGGAATTTAACAGTAAGGGAACTGGGATTTCAGTCAACAGTTAACAGTTAACAGTCAACAGTCAACAGTCAACAGTCAACAGTCAACAGTCAACAGTCAACAGTCAATCCTAAAGGACTAGCGAAGCCGTCGCAATTTCCCAATTAACAATTAACAATTAACAATCAACCCTAAAGGACTAGCGAAGCCGTCGCAATTAACAATTAAAGAGTTTTAACGGTTGCTTCGGTAATTTCTAAAGTTACACCTCTTTTCAAAGATTTCTCCAAATTCTGTTCGGCTTGTTTGAGGACGCTACGAGCATCTAATACATCTGTGGGATCGACAATTATACCTCCGACGCTCATTTTAAGCGGTAGTAGCGAGCCATCGGCTTTTTGTAAGGGAGAATCAGTAACTTTTTGTTGTAAGTAAGCTGCATATTCTGAAGTCTTTGCTCCTCTCAAGCCTAAAGTCAGGCTAATAAATCTTTTGCGTTCAGTAATACCCAAAAAACTATCGACATCAACAGCGTTAACTAAACGTTTGGCGATCGCTTTATAAACTGCATTTTCTTTACCTAAATCGACTTGATGACTTTGAGACTCAGGTTCGATGGCAATTAACATTACAATTAAAGCAGCATAACGAGGGTTGTTCGATTGAGTTTTTAACTGGTGCAGAAGATGTTCTGTTAATTCCACCGCAGCGTTTTTACTTAGCAAACCCGTAACCGCATCAGATAAACTGAATGCCTGTAATAGTTCTCGAGCTGCTTCTTGTTGAGCCAAACTTTGCTGTTGTTGTTGAAAACTTATCTGGTTGTTTGACTTGATCTGTGTTTGCAGTTGAGCGATCTTATTTTTTTGCCGTGAGTTTTGCCAACCTCTTTTTAAAATAGTGGGAAGAGACAAGAGAATGCTAATAATTATTCCCAAGCCCAAAGTTGAAATTAAAATAATTGCTAAAGACTGTTCGACCTGCCATACGCCAAAATTAATCGTGACTACCGCAGCATTTTGAAAGGCAAATAGAACAGCCAAAATTGCCATAATTAAGCCGACAACAACCAATAAAATCATAAGATTGAATACTAATAGTCAAAGATAAGAGCGATCCTATTGTTCCCATTTTCTAGCAGCAGATTTGAGTCAAATACCAACTTACTCTGAATAATACAGATTACTAGATGTTGCCGAGGGTTATATATTTTAGTTTCGGTCTGTTCAAACCACTTACTAACTAGACTGTTGATTGTTGATTGTTAATTGTTAATTGTTAATTGTCAATTATCATTCCTTACCCTCCCGTTGTAGCCATAGCTTTTGTCCTGCGACAGGAAGAGGAATATTATGTTGCTCGAAAGTTTTTTGTAGACGACGACGAAATTCACGAGCAACTGACCACTGCTTGAGGGGTTCGGTCTTGATCCAGATGCGTACTACCGAACCGCGATCGCTAAAATTATCGACTCCTAATACTTCGGGTGGCTCGATAATCTGCTCCTGCCAGTCTGATTCTTGCTCCATTTCTCTGGCGACTTTGGCGATTAATTCTAGTGCGAGATCGATTTCTGCCTGATATGCGACGGGAATATCAATTTCGGCTCTCGACCACTGGCTGGATAAATTAGCGACGACTTTTATTTCGCTATTGGGAATTGTAATTAGCCTACCCTGTCCGTCTCTCAACTGAGTAATACGTAGATTGAGGTTTTCTACCATGCCTCCGACATCTCCAACATCGATTACATCTCCTACGGCATACTGATCTTCAAAGATGATAAAGAAGCCGTTGAGCGCGTCTTTGATGATGTTTTGGGAGGCAAAGGAAAATGCTAAGCCCAAGATCCCCGCACCAGCTAGCAGCGGTGTAACGTTGATGCCAATCAGAGTTAAAGCAGTCAAGACACCTAATATAATCCAGAAAATCGCCACAATACCGCCGACGAGACGAGTAATAGTATTGATTCTCACCTGCATACGTCGTCGAACATCTCGGCTCATAACGTAGTTTTGTGACAGGGTGCTATTAACTCTAGCGATTAAGATATTACTCAAACGAACTAAGATATAGGTAGCAACGACGGCAAGACAAATTCTTAGGGGTATGCGAATTAAAGTTACGCTCCAAATTTGTAGCGATCGCGTTTGGGGGAACAGACCTAAAATGAGTAAAAATGCTCCTAGCCACATACCTACCCGAACGACCTGCAATAGACGGTACTGAATTAAACTAAGATTTAGTTTTTGCTTTTGGGTTGTACGTTCTGCTGCTAAAAATTCGGGAAAAACTTGACTGGTTTGAAGTTTTGTTTTAACTCGACGAGAACGCTTTAGCAGATCGCTAATCACTAACTGAGCGAAGATAGACAAAAGAATTATAATAGCTGCGATCTTTGCCTGATTAGTTAGATGCTGTCGCGATCTTTCCTGTTTAGCTGTTTCAATTCCATCGTTAAGTTCGTTAGCAATTTGTCGTGCCTGATGCTCCAAATTTACTCCTTTGGTAGTAGCATCTTTGGGATCGAGAGTCATTACGGGAACTTGGCGATCGCCTACTGCTACATAAATATTCTGGCGATCGCCTTCTGGTAGACTGTAAACTTCTAGCTCTGCATCTTCTCGTGTAAAGTAATCTCCAGCAATATTTTTTAATCTTTCTTCGGTAAATTTAACTCTCTGAGCTAGATTCATCCTTCGATCGACAATATTAAATACGCAGCGACCATCAAGACGCACGCAAGCCGAAGCAATTATATTTTCAGGATTTTGATTGAAATTGAAGGTTTCCCAGTTAATTTGCGGTAAGAAAGGTAGCTGCGCCGAGGCGGGAACAACTGATAGACATAACAAAGTTATTATAGCGATCGCCAAACTTCTGCTTAGTCTCATTTTGAAATATCTAACTATAAGCATCGGCTTTTAATTGTTTCTTCTTTAAATCGAATCAAGTCGAGATTAAATACGTCGTGCAGACAAAAAACTTATTGTGTACCTAGTAGGCTCGATTAACATCTAATACCTGCCCTGAAAGTGTTTGAGCTTTGTATACTCGTTTCTAACCAAAAGATTTAGTTGACAACTCGATCGCCGTAGCCCAATAGCTCCAAGAATAGAGATATAATTTGTTACGAAAGCTGTTTAATATTTACACAACATGAGTAACAATCCAGTCACTAATGCCTTTTTCTTTGGTCGAGCTTTAGCAGAGGTAATGAGTGAGAAACTCGAAGAATCTTTTACCAATGCCATGAGCGATTTGGGTAGATTTGATGCCGAACAGAGAGAAAACCTCAGACAACTGATGGAAGAGGTACAGTTAAGGGCAGAGCGCGCAGCAGGGACTACCACGACAGCCACTACAGCTACTACAACTACTAGAACTACTAGAAGCTCTAGTAACGGTAGCAACAGCACCCCAAATCCCGTTAGCATCGATATTAGTAGCGACAATTCTGACGATCTCCAAGCAATGTTAGATAAATTAAGAGCCGAAATTGCTACTTTAAGAGCAGAATTAAACAAATATCGTAATTAACATAAATCTTATCAAGTACATTTACTGTCGCAGTAAATAGTCTTACAAGGTTTTTTTAGTTAATTCTAAGTCACTTCGGCAAAACTGCTGCTGTTTAAAATCGGTTTTTTTGCCCATAAATAGTTACTATTTAGATTAGTTAATCTTAGTTAACCGAATATCATAATTAATTTTTTGTTAAAAACCCAGTGTCTCCTGTTTTTCCCAACCAAAACTCAATAGATCGCGAAACTCATCAATCCTCTAGGCTCGGCAGTCCCTTAGAGGTGGTTCAGTCAGAGCATTACGAAGCAAAAGCTGTACCGTTAGCGGGCAAGTCTTATCGTTGGAATCAACGTAAATATTCTCGGACTCGTCGTCGAATAGACATTTGGTTTTTTGCCTTTGCCTTTTTGTTTCGCAACTGGTATAACGATCGCAAATGGTCTTATGTAGGTGGACATACTCCAGAAAAACAGGCAGTAAGACGCAGATCTCAGGCAATCTGGATTAGGGAAAACTTTTTGGAACTAGGCCCAACTTTTATTAAGTTAGGGCAGTTATTTTCTACACGCGCCGATCTTTTTCCCATTGAATATGTCGAAGAACTTTCTAAGTTACAAGACCGCGTTCCTGCCTTTTCTTACGAACAGGTAAAAGAAATTGTCGAATCTGACTTTGTAAAACCAATCGATCGACTGTTTGCCAGCTTTAACCCAATTCCTCTAGCAGCAGCTAGCTTGGGGCAGGTTCACCGAGCTAAACTTCATAGTGGTGAGGAAGTAGTCGTTAAGGTTCAAAGACCTGGATTAAAACAGCTATTTACCGTAGATCTGGCTATTTTGAAGCAAATAGCACGTTACTTTCAAAATAATCCAAAATGGGGCAAAAACCGCGATTGGCTGGGTATTTATGATGAATGCTGTCGAATTTTATGGGAAGAGACAGATTATCTTCATGAAGGACGTAATGCCGATACTTTTCGTCGTAACTTTAGGGATGAAGATTGGGTATGTGTGCCTCGCGTGTACTGGAAATACGCTACACCCAGGGTATTGACCCTAGAGTATATGCCAGGTATTAAAATCAGCCATTATGAAGCGATTGAAGCTGCTGGTTTAGACCGCAAGATACTAGCTCAATTGGGAGCGAGAGCTTATCTACAGCAAATACTTAATGGAGGCTTTTTTCATGCCGATCCCCACCCAGGAAACCTCGCTGTCAATACAGACGGCTCTTTAATCTTTTATGATTTTGGCATGATGGGTCAGATCGAAAGCAATATTAGAGAGGGCTTGATAGAGACTCTGATTGGAGTCAGTCAGAAAAATGGCGATAAGGTAGTTAAGTCTTTGATTAGTTTGGGGGCATTAGTCCCGACAGGAGACATGACCTCGGTACGGCGGTCGGTTCAGTTTATGCTGGATAATTTTATGGACAAGCCTTTTGAGGAACAGTCCGTAGATGCTATTAGCGAAGATCTTTATGAAATCGCTTACGGTCAACCATTTCGCTTTCCAGCAACTTTTACCTTTGTGATGCGAGCCTTTTCTACTTTAGAAGGTGTGGGTAAGGGTTTAGACCCTGAATTTAATTTTATGAAAGTAGCTCAACCCTATGCAATGAAGCTGATGACAAATACAAGTAACAACGGCAGCACTATTTTTGACGAAATAGGTAGACAAGCAGCCTCTGTGGGAAGCGCAGCGTTAGGATTGCCTGGACGAATCGACGATACAATAGATAAATTAGAAAGAGGAGATTTGCGAGTTCGCGTTCGTTCTTTAGAATCGGAGCGAGTTATGCGTCGTTTGAGTGCGGTTCAGCTAGGAAGCCACTATACTATGTTGTTTAGTGCCTTGCTAATTTGTGCCACGCTTCTTTTGATCGGCGGGTTCGAGATTTTGGCAGCGATCGCAGCTATTATATCTCTAGTGCCAGGATGGGCATTGCTGAGGTTATGGAAGCGTCTCGATCGCATCGACCGTATGTTCTAAAAAGATCTTAGACGGCAAGTCAAGGCGATGTGCGTAGCTCTTTAATTTTTATCGGTTTACAGACTAATTTATGAAACGTCAATTTATCGGTCTTACAGATACAGGGGTTGTAAGAACAGCCAACCAAGATAACTACTTTGTTGACGACGAACTAGGACGTTTCTTTATCGTAGCTGACGGTATGGGAGGACACGCTGGAGGACAAGAAGCCAGTAAAATTGCTACAGAAGAAATTCATGCCTACCTCCGTCAGCATTGGGACTCGCCAATTACATCGGAAGTATTACTGACTCAAGCGGTAGAGAAAGCTAACCTGGGTATCTTAGAAGACCAGCGAATTCATCCTGAAAGGAGAGATATGGGTACTACGATAGTAGTGCTTATATTTCGCGACGAACAGCCTTTGTGCGCTCATGTAGGAGATTCGCGCCTGTATCGCTTACGCGGTTCTCGTTTAGAACAAATTACCGACGATCACACCTGGGTAGGTATGGCCTTGAAAAAAGGCGAGATTAACGAAGAACAGGCGAAACTCCATCCCTGGAGGCACGTTTTGTCTCAGTGTCTGGGACGCGAAGATTTACGGCTGATTGAAGTTCAAAAAATTGAGGTAACAAAAGGCGATCGCCTATTAATTTGCAGTGATGGTTTAACCGAAGAAGTTACCGACGAACAAATTGCAACTGCTTTAACAAATTTAAGATCCTGTAAAGAAACGGCACAACAGCTAATTGACACAGCTAAAGCAGCGGGAGGTTCTGATAATATCACCGTAGTAATTGTCGAACAACATTGACCATTAAACAGTTAACAGTCAACAATCAACAATCAACAGTCAACAGTCAACAATCAACAATCAACAGTCAACAATCAACAATCAACAATCAACAATCAACAGTCAACAGTCAACAGTCAACAATCAACATTAAAGCGGTAAATGCGTTTAGGTGTTGACTCGGCTTTAAAAATTTCGCTATAGTTAACAAAAATTAATTATTTAAAACGCTCTTGTCGTTCTTGGCGATCGCCAGCTTTGTATAATGCTCTCTGAAATCAAAGATACCGCCAAAAAATTTGCCCCACGATTAATTGAAATTCGTCGTCATATTCACTCTCACCCCGAACTGAGTGGTGAAGAATATCAAACCTCGGCATATATTGCGGGGGTGCTTTCTTCCTATGGTCTAAACGTTAAAGAAGAAGTGGGCAAAACGGGAGTGATAGGGGAACTATCAGGGAATCGAAGCGATCGCCGTACCTTAGCTATCCGTACCGATATGGATGCTCTACCAATTCAAGAGTCTGCACCACTAAATTTTGCCTCCTGTAAGCCAGGAATTATGCACGCCTGCGGTCATGATGTTCATTCCACTTTAGGGGTAGGTACGGCAATGGTGCTATCTCAACTATCAGAACAACTTCCAGGTAATATTCGCTTTTTGTTTCAACCAGCCGAAGAAATCGCTTTGGGGGCGAAATGGATGGTCAAGGATGGCGCAATTGAAGGGGTGGACGCGATCTATGGGGTTCATGTATTTCCTTCAATTCCCGCCCGTAAGGTGGGTATTCGTTATGGAGCTTTGACTTCGGCTGCTGACGAGATCGAAATTATCATTGAAGGCGAGTCGGGACACGGCGCACGTCCTCATCAGGCGATTGATGCAGTTTGGATTGCTGCTCAAATAATTACGACGTTACAACAGGCTATTAGCAGAACTCAAAACACCCTACATCCTATCGTTCTATCTATCGGAAAAATAGAGGGTGGTCGTGCGCCTAACGTGATCGCCGATCGCGTTAAGATGATGGGGACGGTGCGATCGCTTCATCCTGACAGTCATGCTAACTTGCCTCAGTGGATTGAAAACATTGTCAAAGGAGTCTGTCAGATTTATGGTGCTAAGTATCAGCTTGATTATCGTCGAGGAGTTCCTTCGGTACATAACGATGAGAAATTGACTCAAATTATCGAATCAGCTACCCGCGAAGCTTGGGGTGATGAAAGCGTACAAATTTTGCCAGAACCTTCTTTGGGTGCAGAAGATTTTTCAATTTATCTAGATAAAGTGCCAGGCTGTATGTTTCGTTTGGGAGTCGGACACGGTGGTGAAACAAATTACCCCCTTCACCATCCTAAATTTGAAGTTGATGAAGATGCGATCGTTACGGGTGTAGTGACTATGGCTTATGCTGCCTACAAATACTGGCAGTCTGTAGGCTAATTAGATAGTAATTTTAAAAGTAATATCTAGGCTTGAAGATCGAGTTACTTAACTGATGTTACAGAAGCGAAAATTCGCTTCCTTCAATCGACTACTAAAGTAAAACCATTACCCGTTACCCGTTACCGTGTCTAAAACGATCGCTACATCAATTACTTAACCCAAGTACAGGCAAACAGAATAAACATTAGACAGATTAAATTTAGAGTTAGCAAGAGGATTAGCTGCGCTAGAGTAATAAATTTAAACTTATCTTTCACTCTAATAGCTCGATCGGCTGTTGCTTGCGCCAAATCATTACTGTATTCTTCAACGGTAATTAAATCGCAATAGTCAGATTTGACTGAGTTGTTTGACATTATTGATGTTTTGATTAGATCGCCATTATTGTGAGAGAATAGAAAATAGACAAATTTAAAGAGCTATAAGTTCTGCAAACAGCTTACTTTAGTTCGTGATGCTTTAGAAAACTATACGCTGTTTAAAGCCAAATTTTATACAAATTGTAGTTATTTAGCCTGAAGATCTAATTATTTACTCTACACCCTAAATTTACATTTACTACTGTAACAAATTGTCAAAAAGATGCCTACTTATTTGAACGTTTTAAACCACCAGTCAAATTAGTAGCTTTATCCCTGCTTTAAAAACAATGCAGTTTTAATCAATTTTTAATCAATTGACAGTAAAAATGACTATTAAAAAAACATACGTATTATTATAAGTAATAATATTTAAATAAATATACGTAAGATTATTTTAGAAGTCATGCTAAATCATTTTGAAGCTAAATCATTAAATATAGTAATTGTCGAGCAAAATAGACATCAAGGAAGACAGTTAAGCGAATTAATTAAGACTAAAAGACCCAAATTTAAAGTTCTTTTGCTGGAAAACTCAGAACAGGTTTTCGATCTAATGTATGGAGAAATAAGAATAGATATCTTATTTTTTGATATCGAAGAAGAAGACAATATAGAAAACTTGGCTTTAATCAAAGTAATTTCGCCTCAAACTAGATTGGTACACTGGAGCGATTACCGACATCCAGAAGTAATTGAATTGCTACATTCAATAGGAGTTAACTCCTTTTGTACTAAAGAAAGCGATGCCAGAGTTATTTTAGAAGCTACTGACTTAGCTGTTAATTATCCTCAATCTTTATATCTCGACCAGAAACTAAATCGATGTTTGCCTCGCTTATAAAAAAATTCAGCAGAGTAATATAGGCTCAAATGTACGTTAACGGGTAAATGTTATGTCAGACATATTTGCCGAACACAAAAATCGACTGACCGAACTGATTGCTAAGATAGCACGATCGCAACGTCGGCGAAACGAACAACTCACGATTCTGAGTGCGGAGGGAGCGGGTTTCTAAGGGGTAGTCGCACTTGGTAATGACCAGTATATTAGAGCCAAGCTTCTTGGTGAGCTACCCAGAGCGTCTCACGCCCCAGGCGGGGGTTCACGGTCGATTTAGACCGATATAGATTGAGTAATTAATGTAATCAAAATATATGAGATGCAGCTATTAATCACTAACATGAACGTTACCGCAAATGCCGCTTTGGCTTCGGTTATATTTAATAGTTGAATATAGCCAGCCTGAAGAGTCAGGGTACTATAAGACAATCCGAATAGTATCAAAGGAATAATTAAAGATAAAGCCGATAGAGGTATAAATCCGATCGCCACAGCAGATAAAGCTATAGGCGCGATCGCTGTACCTGCAATAAATACGTCTGTACTCAAATTACCGCGATAATGCCAAAAAAGTCGCAGAATAGTTTCCACAACTGCAAAACCAACAAAAGGAATCAGCCCGATTAAAAATATTTGCCAGATCGATAATTCTAAAGAAAAACCCATCATAAAATAATTGCAGACAAAGCATAGACTCGAAATAAGTCCGTAGACAATTCCCACCAGCTTCAACTGTTGATTTTTTAAACGAGAATATGCTGGTAGCAAACCTCCCCCAGGATTGAACAAGGAAAGACTTAGCGTCATCAAAAAGTTATAAATTAAATTATTACGGTGCGCTATAGTCTGTCTATTGTTAGTTAGTTCGCTAACTATATTTTGAGATCGACTAGAAGCTTGATAGTTATTATGTTGTCGAAATAGTCTCCCAGCCCGATTAAAATCTTCTACAGCCGAAGCGGTGGCGTTTAGATCTTTGTAAGCCATTCCTCGATAATAGTAGGCTTGAGGATACTTCTTATCTTTAGCGATCGCTAAATTATAAGAATCAATTGCTGGCTGAATATACCCCAGGCTATAGCGCGCTCTACCCTGATAATAATGAGCTTTAGCCACCGTAGGATCTATATTAAATACTTCGTAGCAATCGTTTAAAACTCCTTGATAATCGCTCAATTTGTAGCGCATTTCGCATCTTTTTAAATAGGCATCAACAAATTTAGAATCTAGCTTAATTGCCTTAGTATAATCTTCGATCGCTTGGCGATATTCTTTAGCCTGAGCGCGAATTGTACCTCTTGCATAAAAATCTCGTGCTGTTTTTGGGATAGCTGCCGAATAAGTTGTCGAGGTTTTGGTAGTTTGCTCGGGCTGCTTCCAAGGACTACGGCGATCGTAACGACGACGCTTAGTATTGTCTGATAATACATCGTAGGCTTGAGAGATTTGCTTGAACTTTTCTGCTGCAACAGGATCGTTAGGGTTGAGATCGGGATGATATTGACGTGCTAGACGACGAAAAGCCACCTTAATATCTTTAAGACTTGCATTTTGAGATACTCCCAAAATTAAATAATAATTTTCCGTGTAATTTTCCGCCCTTGCCATTAATTTTTACTTATTTGCTGATAATGCCAATGATTTTAGTCGATCCCACTGTACTTAACTATTTGTAGCCGTCGTACTATCGTGACTCAAACTGAGTTTTTTTAATAGAGACAATATTGCTTTATTTAAATGCAATTTTTAGCCTGTTTCAATTATTTATAGAACAAATTTCTATTTTCTTTCCATCATCATAAGTGAAGATACTAGCTATGGAGAAGAGTCTTCTGTAATTTTATGATTACAAAAAAGAGTAAAGTTTGAAAATCCTGTAAAGCGATCTTCAATTTTTGGTGAGCTATTTTCAAACAGCGAGGGGATTTTCATTTCGGTTTAATACCTTTACAGAAGCAGCGCAAGCTACTGTATTACTTTGACCGAGGGAACTTAAGACCGATGATAAGTAGATCTATTTAGCCCTGTAGCCTTTATTTAAATTGTCCCAATCGCTTTTGTTACCTCAATGGAGCTAAGGTATACTGTTGAAACTTTCTATATATTTGCTAGTTTACACGGAAGATTAAGATATTAAATATGCCTATTTGTAAGTATTTACTCTGAATTCTCAAAATTGGGACTAATTCAATAAAATAGTCAATTTTGAATTAATTTTTATAAATTATATATTTAAAGCTTTATGCGAACCTTTTTTATCGTCTGGCTCGGACAAGTTGTATCTTTATTAGGTACGAAACTTACAGAGTTTGCTTTAGGATTTTGGATTTTAGACCAAACATATCAAGATACGGGGACTATTACTCAATTTGCCCTGACTATCTTATTTATGTACCTTCCTAAAGTAATCATCTCTCCCATAGCAGGAGTAATAGTAGACCGCTGGAATCGTCGCTATGCAATGATTATGAGCGATTTTGGCACGGGATTAATTACAATTGTAATTCTCGCTTTAGTATGGTCGAATAATTTAGCAGTCTGGCATATATATCTGGCTTTAATAGCTTCCTCTAGCCTTAATGCTTTTCAACAACCGGCATACACCGCAGCGATCGCTCAAATAGTACCACCAAAAAACTTAAGTCGAGCTAACGGTATGGTACAGGCTTCTTTTGCGATCGCCAAAATTGCTGCTCCTGCGATCGCGGGTTTACTATTAAATTATTTTGGTTTGAAAACGGTTTTATCTATCGATCTTACTACCTTCTGCATCGCTATTATTACTCTTTTTAGCGTTAAATTTCCCGAATTCAAACGATTTAGCAAAGCCAAAACTAGAGTGATCGATCGAGTAGTTGCCGATGCCGTTGCCGGCTGGAATTACATCGTTGGGCGACCTGGATTAGTACGTTTGGTCTGTTTTATTGCTATTAGCTACTTTACGATGGGAATGATCGAGGTGGTTTTATGGCCTTTATTGTATCAACCAGGTTCTACCGAAGAGTTAGGTTTAGTACTATCGGTTGGTGGCTGTGGAATGCTTCTCGGTAGCGTTTTAATGAGCGTGTGGTCTGGCCCTAGTAACCGTATTAAGGCAATTATTGGTTTTGTCGGTCTACAGGGAGCGATCGTGCTGATTGGTGGTTTAAAGACTTCACCTATAGTTTTAGCAGTGGGTATCTTTGGCTATTTATTCTCCCAACCAATTATCGTTAGCTGCAATCAGGCAATATGGCAGAGCAAAGTTCCCAGTCGCTTACAGGGTAGAGTATTTGCCCTCCAGCAAACCTTAGAGCGATCGCTAGCTGTATGTGCTTATTTATTGGCTGGACCTTTGGTAGATAATGTTTTAAATCCACTTATGGCTGAAGGTGGAATAGTGGCACGGGCGATCGGTAAAATTGTCAATACAGGTATGGGTCAAGGCGTTCCCTTATTATTAGTAATACTAGGAATGATTAACTTGATGGTAGTGGCGATCGCTTATCGCGAACCTCGTTTACGCCACTTGGAAAGGGAATTACCAGACCGTAATACGTTTAAGAAAAATAAGACGAAAACGGCATGACATCACATTAAGCTGACAGGTCAGGACATCAAAAGGTTAACTACTTGTAAGTAAGAAGTAAGAAGTAAAAAGTAAAAAGTAAAAAGTAAAAAATAGTAGGGTGGGCAAAAAAGCAATAGTTTTAATTTTTGTCGGCGATGATTATTGCCCACCAAATCTAATTTCTGCGCTAAAGCGATCGCAATTACAGTTATTTACCCGAATCAAACCCCTGACAGCTTCATCAATTCTTCAACGGTAGAACAGTAATTCTGCATTCCAAAGTTAGCGGGAGTGACGGGGTTATCGTAGGTAAAATGGCGGTAATCGAGAGAGAAGCGACTCCAAGAGTCCATCTGGATGCGAAAGATTTTGATAAAGATGTTAGTAAGCCAGATATAAAGAGGAATACGAAGATAGATCCTTTTATTAAAGTAGCTGGTAATTTCAGCGATCGCTCGATCCACAGAAATGGCTGGATTACCCAGCACCAAACAGTTTACCCCGCTTGTATTATCTTGTGCAGGAGAGAATTCAGGATTTTCGACTAAATAATTAATTACCTTGGCAATATCTTTAGCGTGGATAAAGTGAAAACTACCGTCGAGGCTAAACCAACGAATCAAGCCGATCCATTTAGTTACGTCAGTCATTCCCGCACTCAAGTGAGAATAGGGCTTGTTTTCCTCGCCACCAAAAACCAAGGTTGGAAACACCGTGATAATTTTATCGGCAATCGCCTGTTGAGAAAGTCGCTCGAAGCACTGATACTTGGTACGAATATAGTCATGTCCGAATTGATTGGCTGGTAGCAGCAGTTTGTTGTTGCGGTCTAAAATACTGGCGGTAGAGAAATAGATAACTCGTTGGCAAACTTGAGGATCGAGTAAATTAATTAATGCTAAAGTTTTGACAACATTTATATCGTAAGTTTCGTCTTTTCCTCCCCAAGCCGTTGCTGCCAAAATTGCGACGTTAATACTTTTTAGCAACTCGCTGTGTTCTTCAATACGAGACATATCCCCTACCAAGATATGAATCCCCTGACGCGATCGATAATCGAACTGAAGCCTGTTGGGATTTCTTACTAGCAAGTACAGTTCATGATTAGTGTTCTCGATTAATTCTTCAGTCATATAGTGACCGATACAACCACTCGCGCCAGTAATAAAAATCCGTTTCATATATTGAGTTCTTATCCGATCCGATCTATAGCTTGGTTTAATTCACATTTAGGGTACTTTACTTTGTGTTTTTTGCAAATAATCGATCGCGATGGCTTTAATGTTTATCTAGATTACAAGCGAGAAGATGAGAAGCCTATTTCTATTCAGCGGTAAAAATGCGCCACATCACAAACAAAGTCACGCCTAAATAGCCACACACCGCCAACCAGTCTAATTCACTACTCGTAATCATTTTATTCTTAACAGCTAAATATTTACAGTTCACCATTATATAATTTCTATTATCTGTTAACTGTTGACTGATTACAGCGCGATCGCTTGTAGGAAGGGCAAAATCTGGAATATAGAAAACACTTTATAAATAATTTCGGCGTTGCATCACAAAGGGATGGTAAGGGGTGACTTGGGGACTTGGGGACTTGACAAAGGCACAGCCCCTTCGGGGCAGGCGCGACTAGCGTCGCTTTGGGCGAATGCCCTGTGCTGCATGTACTTGAGGACTTGGGGACTTTCTGATATGTGCTTTACCTCGTAATAAGTCACGCAGATAATCGCTAACTGATTGATTTGTATAGCTATGCTCGATTCCCTCTGGACTCAATCCGCTATGCGGATTCGACAGTTCCGCTGGCGATGCGCTCCAGCGCATGACTATATTTCCTTCTAGAAGTTCTACGGGTTTTCCTTCTAATACTCCTGAGTCAACCAACTCATGCCATTCATCTATCGACCACTTATAAATAATCGAAGCCATATTAATTTATTTTTTACGGTTATTTGATTCTAATTAGTTCACAGGCAAAAACAAAATTATTCTAGCTATATTGCTGCGTATTAGAATGCTAGAATATCGATTTGGTGGGCAAAATAGAGCAATCTAAGTGAGCGATAAGCCTACATGCGGACAAGTACATGCGGGTAAACCCTTTGTTTGTTACGAAAGGTGCTTCGGGGGGGAAAGCCAAGGGGCTGTCACCTGAATTTATTTCAGGTGCTTGAATGCCCCGCCCAAGACCGCACTTTCGCGCTACGGCATGGCTTCGCTACGCGCCTTATCTCAACTTTGCCCACCCTACTACTATAACTTCCGTACGGGCGAACGGCCGTTCGCCCCTGCCTTCTTACTTCTTAAAGTTCATATTTATTCTGCAAATCTAACAATTGCCGAGTCGCTTCGGTGGCGTTGTCGGCTAACTCGGCAAAAGTAATAAATCTCTGTAACTCCTTACGTAATAAATTTCTTTCAACTTCCCAGGTTTCTCTTTCTAAATTAGGTGGAATAACAATCGCATCGAATAGAGTAGCTTGTTTTTTACTAGGGTGAGGACGCAAAATTCTACCGCGACGTTGTATAAACTGACGGGGATTACTGCTACTGGCTAGAATAACGGCAGTTTTAATTATTGGTATATCTACACCTTCGTCTAAACAGCGTATTGCTACCAAACCCTGTAGTTCTCCCGATTCAAATTGATGGCGTAGGCGTTCTCTTTCTTCTAGAGAAGTATCGGTAGTGTAGGTATTAACCCGATATCCTAATTCTTTACCTAGCAAATGTGTAACAGCATCAATTTGTCTTGTATCATCATTTAAATATCCATCACCGCAGTAGAAAAGAGTGTGAGTAGTATTTAGTCTGGGTGTCATCAATTCTTTAAGACAGGTTAACTTATTAGCTGCGGTAGCAATTAAACGCGATCGCTTTGTCAACAAAGAGGTTAAATTATCATTATCTTGGAAACTCGGATTTTTATTTAGACTCCAGCCAATACGCTTGGTTAATTTGGCATAGTCATCGGCTTCTGAAGCGGTTAGTTCGACAAATACGGGATAGTATAAGTAGTGAACTAATGCACCTTGTTTTATAGCATCGGCTAGCGTAAATTCTGGTTGAATTATCGAACCAAAATAGTCGAGTAAAGCCTCTGTTCCCAATTCGTCGTATTGCCGTTCGGGAGTTGCCGACAGTGCCAAACGCAAGCCTATATTACGAGGTAAAGAAGATTCTAAACGACTCGAACCTAAGTTGTGTGCCTCGTCTCCTACAATTAATGTTTTAGCAGGAAAATATTTTAGCTGAGATTGAAACCCTTCACTAATTAAAGTGGAATTGGTAGTAATAATTGTTAGAAAAGATTGAGGTGAGGTTGATAAATTATATAGCTGGTTTGATAGTTCTCCCTGCCAATTGTCTGTTCGCGTCATAGCAGTAATCGGCTTAAGATTGAACTTCTGACACTCTCTAGACCATTGAGTTACCAAATGGCGATAAGGACAAACTATTAATAATACCTGTAGCCCGATTTGTTGATATAGTTCTACAGCGATCGCCAAAGCAATAATAGTTTTACCGCTACCCGTTGCCATCTTTAGCGTACCTCTACCCTGATTTTCCAGCCAGTTAGCTACCGCCGAATGCTGATACTTTCTCAGGCTTAAACCATCAGGAAAAGTCGGAATCCCCTGCTTGCTATATTGATAACTTTTACTACTCTCTTTAAGTTTGCGATCGAGATGTTTATAACGGTATAAAGTAGCAAGCTGATGCCAGTCTATCTGATTCACATTGAAAATGTTTCTTTTTTAAGCAAAACCAATTTATCATCTCGTCGATAATTGCGATTCAGCATCGGTATTTTTAGCAGTTAACAATGAAACAAAATCATAGTTGTCTTTCAAGTTTAATTCTAATTGCCTAAGTAGTTTTGTGCCAATACCTTGATTTTGATAGTTAGTATCTACGAAAAATTCTACTATTTTAAATCCTTTTTTACCTTTGTATGGAATAAAATCTCCTAAAATTGCGCCAACAAATTTATTGTTGTCTATGGCGATAAATCCTATAAAGCCTTGAGACTGATAAATCCAGTTCAATCGTTCATACGCCCATTCATATTCCCAATGTTCGTTCCAAGGTGGGTTGGTAAACACAGTCACATATAGCTGTGATATAGGCTTTAAATCTTTCTGGGCGATTGTTCTAATTTCCATAACTATAGAGGCATTTTACAGTTATGCCCCTAATAATTAGTTTAGTTTGGCAGTTTAATCGCTTTCCCAATCGATCTTACCCACTAAATCGATAATGCGATCGCGCAATAGATAGTCGGATCTTTCAAGTTCATATTCAATCGCGATCCATTGTGGGGCTGGAAAATACTCAAATAGAATTCGGATTGGCTGATCTAAAGCAATAACGCCATTTTGAACCAGACTTAATGCCTCTTCTCGAATTGCAGCTATGGAATAGCGTTTGGTAGATGTTGTGGAGATCATAAGCGATACTTTAATCGGTAATGAGATCTAATTAGATAATAATCGATGATTCAAGACAAATTCAGGCTATAAGTACTCATGTTTGTCTATACTAAAGATAGAATTTGGCAAATAGTGATCTAAGTTACAGAATTAATACTTCCTAGACTGATATGATTGCGTATTTTCACCGATTGTTACCAATAATATTCCTTTGAGGGGGTTTTGCCAATTGCTATTTGTCAGAGTTTTATGACATAATTAGCGCTATTTAGCGAAGCTCAAAAATCTGTAAGTTTGGGTACATTTACCCAACTTTTTGAGTTATGAGATTGATGGGTTAAATCCATCAATAATTGTGAATAAACCCCTTCTTTCAAGGAAGGAACTAAAGATTCACCAGCATCAATTGAGGCAGTAAAGCGATCGACTACGCGGATAAATGGGGCTAATCTACCGTCGGTAAATACTTGGGAGAAATCATATTTTTTAGGAATCGTAACCTTTTTTAAAGATTTGCCGGCTTCCGCTGCGAACAATTCAAACCCGTGGACGTAATCTTTTAAATTACTGCTACCTAGAACTAAAGTTCCTTTTTCCCCATAAATTTCTACCCAGTGTCCTCTACCAGCATATGTTACCGAACTAATTGATAGCTGTACGGGAGTACCGTCGGCTAGTTCCATCATAATCAGACAGGTATCGTCCGCATCTACAGGCTTTAGAATGCCACCCTCGCTATTGTCGGGACGTTCGGGGATAGCGCAGTTAAGATAGCCACAGAGACGAGATACCGAGCCAAATAGCCAGTTAATATTGTCAAAGGCGTGAGAACCTACAGCACCTAAAGCACCACCGCCAGCATCTTTTTTAGAGTACCAATTCCATTCCCGTTCGGGATTAGCGCGACTAGTTACCAGCCAGTCAATCTTAATTAATCTTTTTTTACCGACATAATCATTTTCTAGATGTTCGGCTAACGACATCCAGGCGGGAACATACCGAAATTCAAAATCTGCGATCGCCACTACTCCTCGAGCCTTAGCTAAATGATATAGTTCTTTAACCTGGGAGGCATTCATTGCCATCGGCTTTTCTAACAGCAGATGCTTTTTCGCTTCGAGTACTTGCTTTGCCATGGGGTAGTGTAGAAACGGCGGAGTAGAGATACTAACGGCATCTACTTCGGGTAAAGACAAAATGCGATCGAGATCGCTGTAGGCATAATATATTTTATTCGCGTCGGCAATTTCTTTAGCTTTATTAAGATCGCGATTGTAAACGGCTACTACTTCAGTGCGAGGATGATGCTGAAAACCTGGAATGTGTATCTTTTGCCCGAATCCCGTACCGACTACCGCTACGCCAATCTGTTTGTCATTTACCATTGAACATTTACCATTTATCAAAAGCTCAAAACAATATTACTATCAAATTCATACCTCAACTCGGCAGTAACAAATATAATGTGTTCTAAAACTGAGTAAAGGGATATTGGCTTTGGGTTTATCGAACTCGCTCCGAATGGTTACTAGATGGCTGGCTTTTATTTTTGCCGTACTGTTGCTGT
This sequence comes from Waterburya sp., assembly GCA_965214815.1. Lineage (GTDB taxonomy): Bacteria > Cyanobacteriota > Cyanobacteriia > Cyanobacteriales > Xenococcaceae > Waterburya. The sequence continues at coordinate 1,521,387 of CBDCCL010000002.1, read as the reverse complement.
TGCCGATAACGGCTTGTAATCCTAGTACTTTGCTTGCCAATCCCGATGGACCGCCACAGTTGGTTTTGACTATTTTAGGAGATCCTAAAACCTTTAACTCGGTTATCGCTACCGACGGTACAAGTGCTGAAGTTGGCGGTATGATATTTGCAGGTTTGGTTACGCAAAATCCGCTGACGGGAAAAATTGAACCAGAATTAGCCGAATCTTGGGAAATATCAGATGATAACTTAGAAATACTCTATACCTTAAGACCAAATCTTAAGTGGTCTGACGGCAATCCCCTAACGGTAGATGATGTGGTCTTTACCTATAACCAGCTTTACCTCAATCCAGAAATTCCTACGGGGATGAGGGATATACTAAAAATCGGTCAGAGTGAAGCTTTTCCGACGGTTACTAAAGTTAACGACAGGCAGGTTAAGTTTACGACACCAGAACCCTTTGCGCCCTTTTTAGGAGTTACGGGAGCAGCTATTTATCCCGCTCATATTCTAAGAGAAACTGTAGAGCAAAAAGACAATGAGGGCAAGTTAAAATTTCTTTCTACCTGGACGGTAGATACACCCCCAGAGCAAATTGTTGCCAGCAATGCCTATAAACTTAAAAGCTATGCTACCGCGCAAAGAGTTGTTTTTGAAGAAAATCCTTATTATTGGAAAAAAGATGTTGTCGATGAAGATATTCCCTATATCAAAGAGGTAGTCTGGGAAATTATTGAATCTCAAGATACGGCTTTGATGCAGTTTAGATCGGGTAGTTTAGATACGATGTCGGTTTCTCCTGAATACTTTTCGCTGCTAAAACAAGAAGAGGATAAAGGTAACTTCACTATTGAAGAAGGTGGTGAAGTATACAGCATGACTTTTATCTCGTTCAATCTCAACCAGGGTAAGAAAAACGGCAAGCCTGTAATCAATCCCGTAAAATCTCGTTGGTTTAACAACGTTAACTTTAGACAGGCGGTATCTTATGGCATAAATCGCGATCGCATGGTAACAAATATCTTTCGCGGATTGGGTGAACCACAGGTATCTTTTGAACCCAAACAGTCTCCTTTTTATTATGAAGGTGTCAAAGAATACGAATACAATCCTGAAAAAGCCAAACAATTATTAATAGAGGCAGGTTTTAAATATAACCAACAGGGTCAGTTATTAGATTGGGATGGAAACCGCGTCAGCTTTGTTCTCAATACTAATACTGGTAACAAGATCCGCGAGGCAATGGGTAATCAGATCGAGGAAGACTTGGCAGTGATTGGAATCAAAGTTAATTTTAGAACCATCAACTTTAATGTTCTGATTAACAAACTTAGCAACACCCTTGATTGGGACTGTATTTTACTCAGCTTTTCAGGGGGGAACGAACCTAACAGCCGTTACAATTTTTGGGCTGTAGACGGTAATTCTCACCTATTCAACCAGATAACTGGCGATCTAAGCGAGAGAACAATTAGTGATTGGGAAAGAGAAATATCTAACCTATATATTGAGGCAGCAAAAGAGCTAGATATAGAGAAGCGCAAGGAAATCTATGCCGAAATTCAACAAATAGTAGCCGACAAGTTACCTGTAATCTGTTTGGTTAATCCTTACTCAATGTCAGCAATACGTAACAAGATTGAAGGCGTTGAATATTCTGCTTTAGGTGGTGCATTCTGGAATCTGGAAGAGTTGAAGATTACTGAGTAAGTACAACAAAAGGTGCAAACTCGATCGCTGCTGTTTGCTAAACTCAAAAATTCTGTGAGAAAAATATTCCAAGGACTAGGCTTTTGGGTACAATACCCTCTTAGTTATATTTTGGGAATGAATTATGGGACGTGCAGATAAAGTTGTTTTGGCTTATTCGGGTGGTGTAGATACGACGGTATGTATTCCGTATCTCAAGAATGAGTGGGGAGTCAAAGAGGTAATTACTCTGGCTGCTGATTTGGGACAGGGTGATGAATTAGAGCCAATTCAGAAAAAAGCCCTTAAGTGTGGTGCAGCCGAATCTTTGGTGGAAGATGCCACCGAAAGCTTTGTGAAAGATTATGCCTTTCCTGCTATTCAGGCTAATACTCTATATGAAAATCGCTATCCCCTGTCTACTGCTTTAGCACGTCCTCTGATTGCCAAACTGCTGGTTGACGCTGCGGAAAAATATGGTGCGGATGCGGTAGCTCATGGCTGTACGGGAAAAGGTAACGATCAGGTGCGCTTTGATGTGGGTATTATGGCATTGAACCCCAATCTGAAAGTATTAGCACCCGCTAGGGAATGGGGAATGAGTCGCGAAGAAGCAATTTCTTACGGCGAAAAGTTTGGCTTAGAATTTCCTGTGAAAAAATCTTCTCCTTATAGTATCGATCGCAATTTACTCGGACGCAGCATCGAAGCAGGTATTTTAGAAGATCCGATGACAGAGCCTCCTGAAGAGATTTATCTGATGACAAAAGCGATCGCTGATACTCCAAACGAGCTAGAATATATTACCATTGGTTTTGAGAAAGGTCTGCCCGTAACTATTAACGGTGAAAAATTAGATCCCGTCGCCCTCATTACTCAGCTAAACGAAACTGTCGGCAACCACGGTATCGGACGCATCGATATGTTGGAAAACCGCGTAGTGGGTATTAAATCGCGGGAAATTTACGAAGCACCTGCCTTACTGGTTTTGATTCATGCTCACCGTGACTTGGAAAGCCTAACCCTTACAGGTGACGTTACCCAATATAAACGCGGAATCGAGCAGTCTTACGGCGAATTAGTCTATCGTGGCTTGTGGTACAGTCCGTTAAAAGCAGCTTTAGATGGCTTTATTCAAAATACTCAGGAAAGAGTTACAGGTGAGGTCAGAATCAAGCTGTTTAAAGGCAATGCAACCATCGTCGGTCGTCAGTCGGATAATTCCATTTACACACCCGATCTAGCTACCTACGGCGCAGAAGACGAGTTCGATCACAAAGCAGCGGAAGGATTTATTTATATTTGGGGTCTACCTACCAGAGTTTGGTCACAGAAAACCAGAGGGATGTAATTAGTTTACGAACAGATGGGTAGGGGCAAATCGCGATTTGTCCCTACAGGGTTTATCTGTAACCTGCGCTAATTTGTCTATGCCCGATCGTTTATCCGGTTTGACCGTACACTTTTTAACTAACTATGACTCGGAATCTACATATTTCACAATATCAGGATTGTTTTTATCTGTATCGTAGACATAGCCGAGATTTATCGCGATTCTTCTTCTTACACCAAGAGTAGGATATAGTGGGTTTTGCAATTTTTCGGTAGCGTATAAATTGGCTGATTCAACCAACTGTAAAGCTACATCTTTCGATAAATTGTTGCCGAAGGTGTTTAAAACATTGGTAGCACAGTCATTTTTATATACATTTTCTAACACGGCATTACGTTTTTCATACGCTAACAAGATTACGTCTAAACAAGCATTATAATCATAGGTATTATAAAAATCGAAGGTAAACTCGTTTGCTTTACTGTTTGGAGCTTCTGGTTGAGTTTGATTAGGTTGAGTTTCGATTTGAGCAGAAGCAGGGATTGAGAGAACCGATTGCATAGCCAAGTTAATTCCTATTATTAGTGATACTTGTAATTTGTTCATTTTAGACAAATATTTGAATAAATAATTATAGATATAGATAACCTAGTGCTATCCATTAATAATTATGTCCAGTAATTACAAGTCAAACCAACAATGGTGACACTTTAGAAATTGTCAAAGGTAATGGAACATTAATAAAAAGACTTGTATTTGTTACCTTAAATACAGCGTTTTGCACTACAAACCATGACAGTACCAAGAAATAAATTTCTTGGCTAAAACCTTAAGTCCGTTTAAACGGACTTTACATATAAGACAACGTCCGTCATAAACGCTTGGGGTCAGCGCGTACGCGCAGTCCGCCCGCTTAGGGCGGGCTTCACAGCTTCGCTGTGTGACCAAGCGAACGGCGCGGGCGACATAAAGCGAAGCAGCGCGGTCTTGGGGGTTTCCCCCATGAGCGACTGCTTCAAGAAGGCTGCGGGAAACCCACAGCCACGCGCCCTTGCGAGTGCGCCATCGTCTCGCAAAGCGAGACTGGGGAAGCTCTGCTTCCCGTGACTTGAGAATAAATTCTCTGGCTGAACCAGATAGAAATGCAAAACGCTGTAGCTTTTATGTTTGTCTGTAACCCAGACTAATCTGTCCAGGTGATAGGTTAATCTCGGTACTAGCATTAGGCGATCTCAATTTCACTCTTAATTTCCCTTTTGTGGTAACACCAATTACTTCTCCAGGACAGCCATTAAAGTTAACTTGCTGCCCAAAACTATTGAAAATTGCCAGATATTCATCTAACAGTTTTTCGATTCCAACTGCTAAATAATATTCGTATCCAAATAGAATTCCATAGGCAGCGATCGCCGTTAATTCTTCTAGGGAATTAATAACATAAATATCTCGATCTCGATAATAAGACTCTAAATTTATTCCAGGTTCGGGAACAGAATTACACCAATTAATACCTACTCCCAAAACAGCTTTTACTAGCTTATTTTTATTACTACGAGTTTCTATTTTTATCCCGCCTAACTTACGGCGATCGAGAATTAAATCGTTCGACCACTTAATAGTTACTGGCAATTGATAATTTCTTAAAACCGTGGCAATTCCCCAAGCTGTTGCCATTACCAGATGAGGATAATTAGCTATTTCTAAATTCAAATCGAGTCCCACCGAAAGATATAGCCCCCCTGCCATCGAAACCCAACGATGTCCCCACTGTCCCTTTCCTGCGGTTTGCAAGATCGCGATCGCACCTAAAGGACATTTATCACCGCGATCGATTAATTCCCAAAGTTTAGTGTTAGTTGAAGGAATGCGATCGAAAACCGACAGAGGTACTGAATTAGCAAGATTTATACTATGGGCGATCGAGAAACTTTTATTTATAGTTTGCCAAGTTGTTTGATATAACTTTGAATTAAAACTCAATATTAGTTTTTTTTTATATAATACTTAATAGCTATTAATACTTTATTGTAAATTATTTATCGAGTATTTACGATATTGCGTTTTTTTACCAAATGATAAAAAACCGAAGCTTTAACTGACTGCCAAAATGGTAAAACTAGTACGTGAGCGCAAACTAAAGTAATTATAAAGCAAAATTCTAATAAAAGTGAGAATGATTCAAAAGCATTTATTGAAGTTACAGTTAATATTAACCAAGCTGTAGTTGGAGCTATTAAATAGCATATTGTCCATACAGGAAGAGTAATTAAAAAAGACAACAAACTAATTAAAATAATTTAAAATTTATTTTTTTTAGTTAAAGAATAGCTTTGTCTAATTAAATCAAACAGTTTATTATTTGCTCTGTCGATAAAAATTAAGTCAGTGACAAATAGTCGAATATAAAATCCTAACGATATTAAAGAATAAAATGCAAGCCAAACTAGTCCTAACCAAAGAACTGTGGGATCTTCGTTGTTAGATAAGATATTATCCAAAATTTCAAATAGCGAAAATGGAAATATTATTTCACATAAGATAACTATGATAAAAATTAAAACAAATGCTGATAGGTATCCAAAAATTATTGGTTCAAAAATAGCGAAGATTCCCGTAAATGAGAAAATACACAAAGAACGAGCCGAGAAATATCTTGAGAAATGAAGATTATTTAATTCACTGTCGAATTCTTGGAAGCTCAATCTACTAATCCAGGCTGCGATCGCAAAATATCTTGCCCAGCCGTAAACTGGAACTAGTAGCCACAGATGAGCGATAAAAGAAAGCTTTAAATATTGTCGCCAGTTTTGTTTATAGACAGCAACGCTAACTGTAATAGTATTGCCGACTGTAAAATCACGAATCCGAAGCATCATAAATAGAATTTGCTGGGGTAAATAGCGATCGCACTTTGATACAGCCTTTTAATATCGAGTACTCTCTTACCTAAATTACCCAAAACTACTTAAAATTCTTACTTCTTACTTCTTACTTCATTATTAGTATGTTGTTGAGATATTAAACCTTTTAGCAAATAAATTAAATGACCTTCTAATTGCGGAGGAAGCTTAATCGGTATATCTCCTGCTTTGAGATTGACATCTCTTTGAGGGAAAGGAACAGAGATTTGTTGTTCCCTAAAAATTTCTTCGATGCGAAAATAAAGATCGCTTTTTAAAGGTGCTTGACGACTAGGATCGGATGTCCAAACCAACAGTTCAAAGTTGAGGGAACTATCGCCAAACTCGGTAAAGAATACTTGAGATGGTGGGTTGCGTAATACCTCTAAATGTTCGGATGCTGCTTGCAATAGTGCTGCTTTTACTTTTTTAACATCAGAACCGTATTCAACACCGATAGGTAAGTGTATACGGGTAACGCTGCGACGATGATTCCAGTTGATTACTTCCTCACTAAGAAAGCGAGAGTTTGGCACGATGATTGAGATACGATCTAAAGTCTTTAAAATAATGCTGCGGGTTCTAACCTCTTCGACTACTCCTAAGTGATCTCCGACTTGAACAAAGTCTCCTACCTGAATAGATCGCTCGAACAACAAGACTATACCGCTGGCAAAGTTACGAGCAATATCTTGAAAACCAAAACCGATACCAACACCAAGCGCACTACCAATAAGAGCCAGAGAACTCAGATTTAAGCCATAAGCCTGAAGCAGAATTATAGAAGATAGCAGGATTAAACCATATTTGACGATAGTTGTAATGATTTCCTGCGAACCTCTGGTCATTCGCGTAGCTTGCAAAAGATTAGTACGTAGCACGTCAGTTATATAACTGCTGAGAATAATTGCAGCAATAAATAAGCCGACAAGAATCAACAGGCTGATAATTGAAAAGTCGTTTCCCCCCAAGCTAAATACAGAAGTACTAAAGGTATTGACAAATGTATTAAAGATAAAATACAGCCATTGTCGGGTATAGGGAAAAAGACGAAAAATAATTAAAACTATGACTGTCCAGAGGATAAACCGAGCAAAGCCTAGTTTGAGGCGAAATAAAGTCGTCAGGCTAGATCCAGAACTAGTAGTATTATTCGACCTTCGGGGAATAACTCTTAGAATCGCACTTCTAAGAGGGTGAGTTTGTAGCTGGTTTAACAGCCTAGTGCCAAATATGCCAATTAATAATAGAACCCCAGCAATAACTATTTGGCGTTGGATGTATGCAGAACTTCTTTCTCTTTTAGCTTCGGCGATCGCTTTTTCGATATTTAGACTCAGATCGATGGCGGTTTCGCGAACCGACTTTTTACCGATGGTATCTTCTCTAGTAACTGTAAATAAATATCGTCGCTCTTTTTTTAACTTAGATTCAGAATTTGTTGCTGGTTCTTCTGGAGGTCTGTTATATACCAAATAGAGTACGGGAAGTCCGCCTTGTTGTTCGATCTCCACTCGAACAAAGTCGGGATCGTTAATCGCTTCGAGTATCTCCGAGCGAATTAATGAAACTCTTTCACTTGCGGGATTACTATCGATTTGACCTACAGAAAGTATTTCATTTCCATCTATAACCACAGAAGCTCTAGGTATGCCTGGAGATATAAGCTGTATGTCGTCAAACTGAAATCTGTCTGTAAGCGGGTTAAACCCTGGTTGAGCGAGTCCCGAACTGGTATTAGTAACTAAAACCAATGCTGTAGTAGTTATGGTTAGAGCTACGAGAAAGAGTTTTTTAAGCCACATCGATTGGTATATGCTGTAGAGTGAACAAGAAACATTGATAAATGCTAAATGCTAAATGCTAAAAGAACTATTCGTCATTTTCATAATGAACTCTAGTTCCTGCCCATTGAAGTTTTTCCCTCAAGGTTTCGTAGAAAGAGTAGCTCTCTCGCAGAATAATAAAGTAAGCCTGACAGTTAGCCATTTTGATTAAAACTCTTTGACCAGGCCAGATCGTTGCACCTAAAGCACCATCAGTCCATAGTTTAGTATTGATTTCATAATTTTTAATTGGAGTAACGCTAACGACGGTTCCTGGAGGCAAAACTAAAGGGCGACCAGAAAGACTCAAGGGGCAAATTGGAGTAACAGCGATCGCCCACATTCCAGGATGCAAAATTGGGCCATTAGCCGAAACAGTATAGCCTGTAGAGCCTGTAGGAGTCGATACTAACAATCCATCTCCGCTATATTGGTCTACTGGTTGTCCGTCAGCCTCCATTTCTAAAATAGAGCTTGGCATACGGTCGATGCTAGCAGGCTTGATACACATTTCGTTGAGACAATAGAACGTTTCACTTACTGGATTTAACTGGTTTGGTTCTCCCTCGTATAGCTGTGCTTGTAGCATCATGCGCTTTTGCACCGCGTAGCGATCTGAGTGCAAGCGATCCCAAATTAATTCGGTATCTCGAAATAGTTCAAATGGTTCGGTTAAAAATCCTAAGTGTCCGCCCACATTTACCGCTAAAATTGGGATGTTTTTCGGAGCTAACTGTCTAGCAGCAGCTAAAATCGTACCATCTCCACCCAAAACTACCGCCAGGTCTATATTTTGCGAAGAAGAAGCTAAGAAAACAGGATAGGGATTATCTTTAAAACCACTCGGTCCAATTAAAACCTTGCATTGACGAGCTTCTAATTCCTTGGCACACTTTTCCGCCCACTGCTTACTAGTTTTGTCTCCTGCTTTGTAGGCGATGATTACGTATTTTAAATCCACTATATTTACACTTAAGACAGATTAGACAATCGAACTCTCTCATCCTATCGCTACCGTTATGGTTTATGGACGAATTATTATCAATGGAAAATTGTAACTAGCCAATTGACAATTGATTAATTTCGTAGTAAAAGTCATTGTTGATTGTTCCTTATTCCTTAAAAACCCCTGTTGCTAAATTTTAAAAACTGACTATCATAGATAAAGTACCACTACCGCGTTGGTGACTACCTCACAAGTTTATTGATCTATGCTTGATTTATGAGGGAATAGCATTAGTTTTTGTGGAAGTATACCGTAGCTCGTACTCGGAAATGGAAACAAGAACAGCCAATTCCCACCCTGGACTTCCAGGTCATAAACTAAGGTAAAACGGCGTGGCGGTGGACTATTTTTTTGGGAACTTATCGCAAATATTGCGATCGCTGTTTGAAGGAACGAAGAACAAGGAACGAGGAATGAAATTACAAGCAGTAAAATATCTGATGCACTGGGAAGCACTGGGGAGCATCGGCATAAACCCAGCATAAACCCTACGGGTAAGCTTCTCCTAACTAACATACTGCGATAAAACCAGTACTTGCTCCTCGATCCTCGATCCTTGTTCCTAAATTGACGAAATATAATTAAAAGCTTAAGTTACAGTTTGACGATAATTTCTGTTAAAAATGTAACAAGAAGAACATTGGTTAAAAGTATATGATGAGCTATATTCTAAGGAATATAGTTTAAAGTGCCAAAAATATCACTATCTCCATATAAAACAGAGTTCAACGCTAACACTTTTCGGTTAAGCAACGGACTAAATATTATTCATCAGTATCTGCCTGCGACTCCTGTAGTAGTTTCAGACGTATGGGTTAAGGCAGGAGCGATCGCAGAACCTGAATCTTGGTCGGGAATGGCGCATTTTTTAGAACATATGATTTTTAAAGGTTCTCCTAACGTAATGGTGGGAGAATTTGACTGGCTGATTGAAGGTACTGGTGGTATAGCTAACGCAGCAACTAGCTATGATTACGCTCACTTTTATTTGACTACCGCATCCGCTCACTTTGAACAAACTTTGCCCTGTCTGGCGGATATTTTGTTAAGAGCAAATATTCCAGATGAAGAGTTTATTCGCGAACGAGAAGTAGTGCTAGAAGAAATTAATTCTAGTCAAGACGATCCCGACTTTTTGGGGTTTCAAGCTTTGTGTCAAAACCTCTACCAACGTCATCCCTACCGACGCTCTATTTTAGGAGAAAAAGAGTTATTGCTCGAACACACTCCCAATCAAATGCGCTGCTTCCATCGTACCCATTATCAACCCGAAAATATGACGGTGGTTATAGTCGGTGGTATCGAACAAGAAAGAGCTTTGGCTTTGGTTAACGATAACTTTAGTGAGTTTGGGGTGCGTTCTGAATGTCCTCCTGTGGTTGTAGAAGCAGAACCTCTTGCAACTACCGTTCGTCGTCAAGAATTACATCTACCCAGAATCGAACAGTCACGCCTTTTGATGGCTTGGATTTGCCCTGGTTCGGAATCTTTGGAGGAGGCGATCGCCTTAGATTTAATTTCCCTTATTTTGACAGGAGGACGTAGCTGGGGACTAACCAGAGAATTAAGAGAAGAAAGGCAGCTAGTTATGGATATTGACTGTGAATTGTCTTTACAAAGAGATTCGAGTATGTTTTCGATTGGCGCGTTACTTGAAACGGAACATATTCCTATGGTAGAAAAGATGATTTGCGATCGCTTAGAGCGACTACACCATAGTCCGATTCCTACAGCAGAAATTGACCGCGCTAAACGTCAGCTAATTAATGACTATATATTTTCTACAGAAACTCCAAGTCAGCTAGCCAGCGTCTATGGCTTTTATAATATTGTTGCTACTGCTGCACACTCGGCACTATATCCCCAAATTGTCAGCCAGCTACAGCCAGAACAATTAACTGAGGTTGTTCGTCGTTATTTGTCTCCCGAACGCTATGCCGTTACTATTTTAAAGCCAATGTAGCAATTCTCGGTATACTCGAACAAAAGACTGGCGTTGCTGAGAGGTAATGCTAAATGATGCATAATATAAGACATGAAATGTCCTAAATGTTAATCATGTAAGTTTTAAAACGTACCGATCGCAACAGCCGTCTTACTGAGGAGCGGTATAAATTGAAAGGTTCACATACCGTTTTGTAGAGTAGTAGAGGTAATTCCTTCACTGACTTTAATAACTCCGCCGAGGGAATCTTGTGATAGTTGGTTCTAATACTTATAGTACCTCAAAGGAGGTTATTTCTACTTTTCGGAGTTTGAAGAAGCTTGCGTTGTATGCGTAGCATCATGTCGGGAGAAGTCATATTATTAATGAAATAATGAAGCACAAAATTTTGTTTATCGACCATACTGCTGTCATGGGAGGTGCTGAGCTAAGTTTATTAGATTTGGCTAGTGCCTATGCCGATCGATGCAAAGTACTCTTATTTAAAGAGGGAATATTACAGGAACGCTTAGAGCAATTAGGAGTGGAGGTAGGTATAATTTCCGCTTCTGAAACTATGCTCAATCTCCGTGCTTCAGGAGGATTGAATTCTATCGTCTTAATCTCAGAATTTTGGCGTTTAGCTGATGCGATCGCCGAAGCAGCAGTAGGTTACGATCTTATCGTAGCTAATTCTCAAAAAGCTTTTGTAGTTACGGCTTTAGCTAGTATTAAAAAGAAAGTGCCATTATTTTGGTATTTGCGTGACATTCTTACTGCCAGACATTTTAGTCAAATTAATCGGCGAGTTGCTGTGTTTTTAGCTAACAAACTCGCTACCAGAGTTATAGTAAATTCTCGCGCTACTGGAGAAGCATTTATAGCTGCTGGAGGCAAAAAGGATTTAATCAAGCTGGTTTACAATGGTTTCGATGCTCGAAGATTCGATATGGTGACGACTGAAGATGTAAATATCATTCGTTCGGAGATAGGAGTAACAAATGCTACTTTGATTGGTTTGTTCAGTCGTTTTTCTTACTGGAAAGGTCAACATATATTACTAGAAGCAGTTAGAAAACTACCAGAAGTTCGAGTAATTTTGGTAGGCAAAGCCCTATTTGGCGAGGAAGATTATGTTTTAGAGTTAAAAAGCTTGGTTGAAAAGCCAGATTTAAAGGGACGGATTCATTTACTTGGGTTTCGCGATGATATTCCTGCTTTAATGAAAGCCTGCGATATTATAGTTCATGCTTCCACCGAACCCGAACCTTTTGGCAGAGTAATAGTAGAGGGTCAATTAGCGCAAAAACCTGTGATAGCTTCAGCAGCAGGAGGAGCGTTAGAAATAATCGATGATGGCATTAATGGTTATTTATTTCCTCCAGAAAATGCGATCGCTTTACGCCAGTTAATTCAAAAATTGATTAACGATCGCTCGTTAGCTAAAAATATAGGTCAACGGGGTTATGAAAGTGCCAAGGAAAAATTTTCTTTAGAAAATACTTTGGATAGTTTTGCTGAAGCCATAGCAGAGTATTAATATTATCGATTTGTAAATGCTTGACTACGAAGATTAATTCGCTCTATTTTGCTGGATCGAGCCTAATTCTGCTAGTTTTACGAAAAATTGATGAAAAACTCGTTCAGAATATTAAATTTTAATAAAGATGATCGGTAAATATACGTAAGTTATTTTAAGCTTTACTATAGGCATTTCATTTATTGTAACGATCGAGTTTAACTACGTTCGATATTTTTTTAGCAAAAGTGCGCTCCAATAATAATCCCGATTTCTATATTTGTTTAAGTTCGACCGCGCAATAGATCTATTTATAATTCTTCAACTTAGTACATGTGATGAAAATAGCATTAGTTCATGACTATTTGACACAACTTGGCGGAGCAGAAAGAGTTTTTGAATTACTGTGTCGGCTTTTTACTGAAGCAGATGTATATTCTTCAGTCTACGACCCTGAAAATACAATCATAATGGATGGTCGTCTAGTAAAAACTACTATGCTGCAAAAAATACCAGGAGCGAAAAAGAGGTTTCGTCTTTTAGCTCCGCTGTATTATTCAGCTTTCCGCCAATTAGACCTTCAAGAATACGACCTAATTATAAGTAGCAGTTCTAGTTTTGCCAAGGGAGTGAGAAAAAGACCAGGAGCGATGCATATTTGTTTTTGTCACAATGTAACTCGCTTTCTTTGGAATACTGAAACCTATTTAGAAGAGTACGGCAAGTATAAAAAGTTTTCTCCTCTAATCAAACCTATCCTTAAATCTTTGCGTCAGCAGGATTTAAAATATGCTAATGAACCAGACCTCTATATCGCTAACTCTACTACAGTAGCCAAGCGAATCGAGCAAATTTACCAACGGAAAGCACTGGTAGTCAATTATCCGATCGACAATAGCAAGTTTACTTTTTCCGATCGCAAGGAGGATTACTACCTAATTTCTTCACGTATGATTGGCTACAAAAAGATAGATATTGCTGTCGAGACATTCAATTGGTTGGGATTACCATTGGTTATTATTGGTGACGGTCCCGAACGTAAGCGTTTAGAAGCTAAGGCATTAAACAACATCAAATTTTTAGGATACGTAGAAGATGAATGGCGTACTTGCTTAATGTCAAAAGCCAAAGCAGTAATAGTCACTGCATTAGAAGATTATGGTTTAGTTCCTATAGAAGCTAATGCTAGCGGTACTCCTGTAATTGCTTATGGCGCAGGTGGCGTACTAGATACTCAAATATCGGGTAAAACAGGGATCTTATTTACTCCTCAAACTCCCGATGCTTTACAGATTGCGATCGAGCAACACCAAGAACAAAGCTGGAATTATGCACAGATTAGACAACATGCCATAAGTAATTTTTCTAAGCGCGTATTTTTTCAACGAGTATTTAAAATTTTAGAAGAGTTTTGCGGTCAGTCGATTTTAGCAAAAGTAAAAACTAATGTCGAATGGCTAGCTGAAGATATTTTAGTATGAGCAACATTATCGATCGAAACTACAATAATTTTGATGCGTCTAGTGAAAGTGATTTGGGCTATGGACAATTATTAGCCACATTGTGGCACCGTCGTTCTTGGTTTGCAGGAGTATTTACAGGAGTATTAGCAATATTTATACCTCTTGCCATATTCAAGCAACCAGTTTACGAAAGCCATATGCAAATATTGGTAGAACCGAATTATCAAAAAGCTACAGGAGGTAATTCTGGTGAATACTTAGAGCGAGAGTTTGCCGATAATACTATTCAAGTAGATTATGCAACACAGCTAAAAGTTTTTAAAAGTGCCAAAATTCTCAATCGAGTTGCCGAAAAACTAATAACTAATCAAGCTGCCGATGAAATCATAACTACAGATTCAGATGAATTAAGTTATGAAGACAAGATTTATTCCCTCGCCAGCTATTTAAAGGGATCGTTAAATGTATTTCAAGTACTTGGAGATGATGAAGAAACCTTAACCAAAATAATCCAAGCAAATTATATTGGAAGCGATCCAGTTGAAACCAAGAGAGTATTAGAAGTAATACAAGAAGTTTATGTAGAGTACAATCTCGAACAGCAGGAAAAGCGTTTGCGTGATGGTCTAAATTTTGTTAATAATCAAATTCCTAAAGCTCAACAAGAGTTGCTTAAGGCTGAAGCAGCAGTAACGCAATTGAGTAAAGCCTATAACTTAATTTCTCCTGAAGATGATGCTTACGCTGTCAAGGAAAATATCAGACAGCTTAGCCAACAAAGAAGCGAATTAAAGGCTCAGAAAAGTGAGGTTCAAGGTAATTTAGCTGCTCTTCAAGAACAATTAGGATTACCAAAAGATAACTCCGTAGCTCTATCTCGACTCAGCCAATCTCCACGCTATCAAAATTTACTTAATGAGTTACAAGAAACTGAAATTCTATTAGCTACCCAACAGCAAAAGTTTACTAATGACAATCCAATAATTCAAAGTCTGATTGACGAAAGGGATAGCAAAAAGGCTTTATTAAAAGATGAAGCGGAAAAGATATTAGGAGAAGTACCACCAAATTTTTTGTCAGATCTCGAATCTTTATCAAAAAAAGGTCAGTTGGTTGAGAGTGACACTAACTTTATCGATCGAATCACCGAATCTCAATCTAATTTAGCGGGTATTCGCGAACGAGAGCGGAGTCTAGCACAGGCAGAAGCCGATTTGGAGCAAGAGCTAACTGAGTTCCCTGAATTAATTTCCCGCTACAAAAATCTCACCCAACAGGTAGAAATACAAAGAAACAGCATACAAAGATTGTTGCAAGCCAAGCAAGAGCTAGAAGTTGAATTGAATCGCGGAAGTTTTAATTGGCAGGTTGTAGAACCACCACAACCAGGTAAACAAATTGCTCCTAATTTGCAACAAGACCTATTACTTAGTTTGGTAGTTGCTTCTTTTTTGGGATTAACGGCTGCATTTATTAGGGAAACTATAGATAAAAGAATAAGCAATACCGAAGAAATCACCTCTAAAACCGATTTAAGGCTTTTGGGTACTACGCCCAAACTGTCTGCATCTAAAGGGATTTTAAGCAAGCTTCCCCTTTTCAACAGTCAGATTACCAGCACAAGAGAGGTGGTTGAATGGCAGCCTTACAGAGAAGCCATAGATATGATTTATGAAAATTTGAGATTGTCGTCTGGTTACTCTTCTTTAAAATCATTAGCTGTTACTAGCGCGATCGCAGGAGAAGGAAAGTCTACTTTTACTTTGGGTTTGGCTTTAACTGTCGCTCGTCATCAACATAGAGTGCTGGTGATTGATGCCGATCTTCGCCGTCCTAGCCTGCATCAGTCTTTTAACCTAAACAATGATTTGGGTCTATCTGACTATTTAGCAAGTGATATTAAGCAGCCCATGATTCATCAAGTTTCTTTTTCGGGTGAAACTATCGAATTAATTACCTCGGGTACTCAGATTGCCGATCCAGTTAGGCTACTCAGTACTCAAAAATTAAACTATTGGATCGAGCAGCAAAAGCAAAATTACGACCTGATTATAGTTGATACCCCTCCCGTTTTAGGAATGGTAGATGCAGTAAAAGTTGCATCTGCTTGCGACAATACCGTATTAGTGACGCGCCTTAATAAAGCTAAAGTTTCAGAACTTTTAGAAACCACAGCTGTTTTAAGCAATTTAAAAGTTTTAGGTATTGTGGCTAACGATTCGATAAAAATTACTCAGCATTACAGACAATCTCAATACTTATCACCAACACAAACACAACTAAATTAGAACGAATAAATATGCCGGTCAATAACGTTATCCTTCAAACCACTAAAATGTTGAATTTGAGTCCAGATTCATTGTCAACTACAGGATACATACCTGTATGTGACCTTAAATGGCGCAGGAAAGCTCTCTGGGTTAAGAAGCTATTTAAAAGCAATAACTATAGTTTTTCTGCCCTTACAAGTAAACAATGGTTAGAAGATTGCTTGCGTAATTCTTGGGTAACTAAAGTTTGCTTAGATCGCTCCTTAGGAGAAGAAGGGATTAGACTTTGGGCCGATACCTGTCATCAAGCGAAAAAGCCAGTCTTTGTTCGTATTCCTTCTCATAGCGAGTTCCCAAATTGCCGTCAAACTATTCACTGGCGAATCAAAAGATTTTTAGATTGGTCAATAGCTTTGACTTTGACACTGGGGCTGAGTCCTTTGTTATTAACGATCGCTTTGTTAATCAAAATTTTTACTCCTGGTCCAGTATTATTTTCTCAATGGCGGGTTGGAGAGAGAGGTAAATTATTTAAAATTTATAAGTTTCGCACTATGGTTATAGATGCAGAATCTTTACATCATCAAGTAATGGGTGAGCAAATTGGTTTACACAAACTAGAAAAAGACCCTAGAATTACTGGTTTAGGTAAATGGTTGCGTAAATTTAGTCTCGATGAATTGCCTCAATTGTTCAATGTTTTAAGAGGTGAAATGACTTTGGTCGGTCCTCGCCCTTGGGCTTTGTATGATGCCTTGCGCCTATCAAAAACAAATCAGAAGAGATTAAATGTTTTGCCTGGAGTTACTGGTGCTTGGCAAATAAAAACCCGCTCTGGGCTATTGGATTTAGATGCCGTTACCCAATGCGATCTGGAATATTTGTATGGTTGGTCTCTGCTTGAAGATTTAAAAATTTTGCTCTTAACTATTCCTAAAGTAATTATTGGTTCTGGTGCTTATTGATATGCTGATTCGCCCAAAAATTCCGATTTTCGCGCGTAAGTTTTTGAAAGCCACCAGCTTTTGGCAAGATAACTTTATTATTCTGCGTGAGTTTAAACACTTTAAAAAAATCGCCATTACAGCCCTGGTCTGTACTGTGTTGGCTGCATTTTTTGAAGGTGCTACCGTTGGTTTAATTGCTTCTTTCTTACAAGTATTAACTACTCCTGACAAGCCACCAATAGAAACTGGGATTGAATGGTTCGATACTATTTTCCTTGCAACTGAAGCATCTCCAGCAGCTCGTATTTATCGCTTATCCGCAATAATTATC
Source organism: Waterburya sp. (assembly GCA_965214815.1). Classification (GTDB taxonomy): domain Bacteria; phylum Cyanobacteriota; class Cyanobacteriia; order Cyanobacteriales; family Xenococcaceae; genus Waterburya. The sequence continues at coordinate 1,504,195 of CBDCCL010000002.1, read as the reverse complement.
GTAGCTATTTGGTTGCGATCGCTCTTAAACTACTTAGGACTTTATTATTCTTGGCTGGCTCAATCTAACTTATGCGATCGTCTCCGTAGGCGATTGTTCGAGCAGCTTCAAAGTTTGAGTCTGAGCTATTATTCTACTAGCCGTTCGGGAGATTTAATTAACAGTCTTACAACAGAGATCGATCGGATAAAACAAGCATTTAATGTATTTTCTAGTTTAATTACTAGAGGTTCGACTTTAATTGCCTACATAGTTTCTATGCTTTGGCTATCCTGGCAACTTACTATAGCTGCGGTTGCCTTGTATAGTCTTCTTTCTGTAGGTCTATCTTCTTTGATTGCTCGCGTTCGCGAAGCTAGCTTTGCCTTACCAAAGGCTAACGCACAGTTAGCTTCAATTACAATGCAATTTATTAATGGTATTCGGACTGTCAAAGGTTCAGCAACAGAAGATTTTGAGCGCAAACGCTTTTACAAAGCTAGTAGTGATGTAATCTTAGCAGACGATCGAGTTGCCTCTATTTCTACATCAGTGAAACCAATAGCAGAGGGGGCAGCTAGTACAATTTTAATTGCTGTGGTTGTTGTAGCCTTCAATTTGTTTATTTCTCAGGGAAATTTGCAAAGTTCGTCACTGCTAACCTTCATGTTTGTGCTATTTAGGATGATGCCATTGGTAGCACAAGTGAACGGATTTAGAGAAAATTTAGGTCGCTTTCAAGGTTCTATTAACAATGTCAAAGAACTACTTGAAACTAGAAATAAGCCCTATTTGAATAACGGCTACAGGCAATTTCACGGATTGAAACAGGAAATTGGTTTTTTAGCAGTGGATTTTGGTTATGAATCTAACAATCTAGTGTTAAAAGATTTAAATCTCACTATTGAAAAAGGTAAGGTTACTGCTTTAGTAGGAGCATCAGGTGCGGGTAAAAGTACTTTAGCAGATTTAATTCCTCGTTTTTACGATCCAGTTAAGGGTTCAATTTTGTTAGACGGGGAAAATCTTAAAAACTTTGATATTGCTTCGGTTCGTCGCAGAATGGCTATTGTTAGTCAAGATACTTTTATTTTCAATACTTCAGTAAAAAATAATATTGCCTATGGTTTAGAAAATATTTCTGAAGAAGACATCTGGGAAGTAGCTCGACAAGCCCATGCGATTGAATTTATCAAAGAGTTACCTGATGGTCTAGATACGGTTCTTGGTGATAGAGGAGTTAGGCTTTCTGGCGGACAAAGACAAAGAATTGCGATCGCTCGTGCCATCCTGCGTAATCCAGATATTTTAATTTTGGATGAAGCAACTAGTGCCTTAGATTCTGTGACAGAAAGGCTGATTCAAGAATCGTTAGAAAAATTAACTCAAGGTCGAACAGTGATTGCGATCGCTCATCGGTTATCTACTATTGTTCGTGCCGATAAGGTGGTAGTTCTCGAGCAAGGACGTATCGTAGAACAAGGAAGATACAAAGAGTTGTTAGAGCGACGCGGTAAGCTATGGAACTATCACCAAATGCAGTACAAGATGAGTCACACAAGTTAAAAAAGATTGGTTGTTTAACCCTTTGAATTTTGTACCTCTACTAGTGTTAATTAAACCTTTAAAGAAACAAATTTTAGATCGCAAAGAAAATTTTTCTAGGTAAAAATAGTGATAATTTCGTAAAGTCGTAACTAATAGATAAATTACAAACATCATAAATTTTTAAAAATTTTAAATTAAAAACTTTTGTACTTTAACTGAATAAATAATGAAAATCGCTTTAGCTTGTGATAATAATTGGGGTACTCGTGGCGGACCAGGAAATTTTTTGTCACGCATAACTCCAGGTTTGAATCAAATTTCAGACTTGGATATATACATTTCTGGTTCAAACAAACCATATGCGGATTTTTGTCTTAAGCCTATGGGGCGTTCAAATTTGCAGCATCTTCTAAATTTACGCTATATACGTCGTCGCAGAGACTGGCGTACACTTGCCAGTAATTTGTACTTCGATCGCCAGGTTAGTAATAATTTAAAATTTAATAAATACGATCTATTTATAGGTGTAGCGGGAGAATTATGTATTAGTTTTCAAGTAGCTAAACAACAAAAAATTAGAAGATGGTTGTATTGCCTCAACTGCTATTTACCTTACAAAAAACAGCAACAAGAGGAAGAAATAAAGGTACTGGGTGAATCTATCAAAGATATGCATCCTAAAATGTTACAGCGATTTGTTAAAGAATGCGAGTTAGCTGACTTAATTTTATTAAATTCAGAAGTAGCGAAAAAATCCTTTATTAACGCTGGTTTCTCTCCAAATAAACTTATTGTTTTGCATCCTCCTGTGGATTCAGTAAGATTTTATCCATTACCCAAACAGAATTCAGTATTTCGCGTTCTTTACGTTGGCACAATTAATCCACGTAAAGGAGTACATTATTTAATACCTGGCTATTTAAATGCACATATTCCTAATTCTGAGTTGCTTCTTGTTGGAGGAGTTGCTAGTCGTAAACTTAAATTTTTTGTAGAAAATATTCTCAGTAAAAATACTAATATTAAGCAAGAAACTTGGGACTTTAGCCGAGATGAACCAGCACCAATATTTGGTCGTTGTTCGGTCCTGGTTTTACCTTCGGTGGAAGATGGTTTTGGTTTAGTCGCTCTAGAAGCTATGGCTTGTGGATTACCAGTAATTGTAACCTCTCATTGTGGTGCAGCTGACATTGTTGAGAATGGAAAAAATGGATTTGTCATACCACCTAGAGATCCCGAAGCGATTACACAAAAACTAAGGTTTCTTGCCGATAATGAAGACATTCGGTTCAAGATGGGTGTAGCAGCTCGCCTTACCGCTGAATATTATAATCAGGAACGCTATAATCGCAATCTTCAAAAGGTATTAATTAGTCAAGGATTAATAGCAGAAAGAAAAATTAGAAACTTGGGGAACTGACCGATTTCTATTTAGATCGAGCATAGTACAATTATCTCTGTGTAATAATACTTTTAACGAACATCTATACAAGTTTTTTATAGTTATAACAAAATGAGAAATAAGAGATAGAAATAAGGTTTCTCAGGCAAATTATAAAGTAATCGAGCCATAGTAAATTCATGAATGTTATTGTTTTAGCTAGTTATTTATCTACATCTTTAGGTGGATTAGAACGGAGTCTTTATGATGTTTGTCACGGATTGCAACAACGCGGGCATAGCATCATTTTAGTATATGAAAAGACTGGCGATCAATTTGAAATGTATAAAAATATTTGTGTTACTATGATTAAAATTAAAACTTATAAAGTAGGTAATACTAATAAGTTTATTTCTACCACAAAATTAGCTACAGATATTTGGAGAGTTGCTAAACTTCCAATAGATAGAAATACTACTATCGTATATAGTAGTCAGCAATTAACTTGGTTTTTTGGCAGTGCTATAGCTTTATTAAAAAGTATACCTTTTGTTTGCCATATTCGCTTACCTGCACCCGAAGCTTTAATTTGGCAATGGAACAAGTCAATTAAATATGCTAAACAAACTATTACTTTAAATAGTGTCGATAAATTTATTGCAGTTTCTCAACAACTAAAATTAGACTTGATAAATAAAACTAATATAAATGCAAACAAAATTGATGTCGTTCACAATGGTATTCATTTAGACCAATTTAAGTATTCTGATGATTTAGATAATAGAAAAAATTGGCAACTTAAAGACAATGCTAAAATTGTGACCTATGTAGGTAGACTCGATCGGTACAAAGGTGTAGAAATACTAATTGAAGCTTTTTTTCTTCTTTTAAAAGCAGATATAGATGCCAATCTGTTAATTGCTGGGAAATTTTTAAATTTGGATGAAGAATATAAAAACTATTTAGAACAACTTCCTACAAAGTTGGGTATTGAAAAAAAAGTAAAGTATATGGGGCATATATCCAATCCTTTGTCACTTTATCAAATTAGCGATGTCAATGTTTTGCCTAGCCTCTGGCCAGAACCTTTTGGTAGAACCGTTATTGAATCTATGGCGTGTGGAGTTCCTACAGTAGCTAGTCGAATAGGTGGAATCCCTGAAATTTTGACAGGCAATTTTCAAAATTTACTTTTTGAACCTGGTAATTCAGAAAGTTTATTTAAAACTTTAATGCTTGTTATTAATTGGAAAACTGAAAATCCTTCACTCAAATACAAATGTAGGGAGCATATTTTAGAAAACTTCAATATCAATAAAACTGTTGATGGAGTTGAAAAAACTTTTTTAAAAAGTATATTGACAAAAAATACAGTAAAGTAATCTATAAGTTATACACGTAATAAATTAAAATTTTAATATATAAAAATAGTTGCGATTGATAATTCTTTAGTTAGCGTTTTACTTTGTAAATATAATTAATTGGTAAAAAAAGCGTAAATATGATTAATAAAATAGCAAACAATTCTGTAACAATATAGTATCTAAGAAGAAAATGAAAATTTTCGACTCAAAAAGGGTAAAGCTGCTCGACTTACCGCAGAATTTTCCAATCAAAATATTTTACAAGTATTTATCAAACAAATTCTAATAGGGTAAAAATGAAAACCACAAAAGTTTTTATTGTTTGTTCGGGGTTAGGTCATATCAAGCGTGGCTATGAGTCTTTTAACCAAGAGTGTTTTAAGGTTCTATCTACGGATTCTTCTTTAGATATTACTCTCTTCAAAGGAGGTGGAGAAGCAAAAAAGAAGGAGATTCCCCTGTGGAATTTACCGCGCAATAGTAAAGCTGCTATTGAGTTTAGTAAAGCAATTAAAAAGCAGCCTTATTGGGTTGAGCAGTTTTCTTTTTTTATTAGCTTATTACCTCATCTACAGCTAGCAAAACCAGATGTTATTTACATTTCTGACATTAATTTAGCTAATTTTATTCGTCTTTGGCGAGATAAAACGAATCAATCATATAAATTATTATTTTGTAATGGAGGACCGGTACTACCAAAATATCACTTCCGCTGGGATCGCGTTCAGCAAGTTTCTCCACCCTATTTAAATGACGCTTTAGATCTAGGAGTCCCAAATGGAAAACAAATTTTGCTTCCATATGCGGTTCACATTGGCTCTAAATTTCCAACTCTTACATCTTCGGAAAAAAGTATTTTACGGCATCAGCTCAAACTTCCGGAGCAACAGCCTTTGATTCTTTCAGTTGGAGCAATAAGCAAAAGTCGCAAGAGGATGGATTATGTTATTCGCGAGATAGCTAACCTGCCTAAACCCCGCCCTTTCTTACTTTTGCTAGGTCAAAAAGAAACTGATTCTTCTGAAATTGTTGAGTTGGGAAATAAGTTATTAGGAGCTGAGAATTTCGAGGTTAGAACTGTTGCTAAAGACGAAGTTGCTAATTATTATAAAATCGCCGACTTGTTTGTTTTGGCATCCTTGGGTGAGGGATTTGGTTTAGTATATGTAGAGGCAATGTCTTATGGTCTACCCTGTTTAGCACATGACTATGGAGTAGCTCGTTATGTGTTAGGAGAAATGGGTTATTTCGCTAACTTAAATTTACCAGGAAGTCTAACGAGGCTAGTGTCTAAAGCTTTAGAAGAGACTTGCGATCTAGATAAAAGTTATTTACGCTATCAATCAGTTTACAATCGATTTAGTTGGGATAGGTTGAAGCTAGAGTATATTAATTTGTTAACAACTTGTGCAAAATTATAGCAGTGCGAAATTATAGTAAAGTTGCTTTTAAATTACATGAAGAAAATTATTTATGAAACTAAAAACACCTTTAGTCACCGTTCTAATTAGCAACTATAATTACGATCGCTATTTGAGAGAAGCAATTGATAGTGTTCTGAATCAGACTTATCCTTATATTGAGGTAATTGTAGTAGATGATGGTTCTACTGATAACTCGCGAGAGCTTATTACAAGTTATACAAATAAAATTATCCCAGTCTTTAAAGAAAATGGAGGGCAAGGATCGGCTTTTAATCTTGGATTTGAGATTAGTAATGGAGAAATTATTTGTCTTCTAGATTCAGATGATACATGGTTACCTAGTAAGATTGAATGTGTTGTTCGAGCAAAGAGCGCATTCCCTAATGCTTCTTGTATTTATCACAAAGTACAGAATATTGACCAAACAGGTAAGCTTATTAGTAAACCCTGGCCACCATACAAAGTTATTCAAGGAAATATTTCTAAAAAAGTAGTTAAAACAGGAGGTTGGTGGCCTTTTCCTCCGTGTACAGGATTAAGCTTTACTCGAAATTTCTTTTCTCAAGTCATGAATATTCCAGAAGAATGCCGACATATTGCCGATACCTATTTAGCTGATTTAGCTCCTTTTTTTGGAGACATTGTTGGGATTAATCAAACTCTATCTTTATATCGTCTGCATGGTATGAACAACTGGAGTCACCCCCAAGATTATAATCAAAGAGTAATAGATACCTACGAACTTCGTACAAAAGTTTTAAATCGTGTTCTTCAAAATTCTGTTATGGATATGCAAGTTAGCCTTAAGAATCATTTACCTTATCAACGACGTAAATTTAAAATGGGGGAAAAAAACTTTATCGAACTCAATCAATTAGTTTGGCAAAATCCCTGGGAATTAAGAACAGCTTCAAGATTGAAAGAAACCTGTAAGCATTTGCTTAAAATGACTAAAATTCGTGGCAATATAAATCAAACCGAACGCAAAAAACAAATTATTGAAGAAGAATAGAATCTAGTGATGATATTGGCGAACATAAATATGTCAAAAATTCAAAGCTTTGATAATGCAATAAAGATTAAAGATAATGAACACAAACAATCAAGATAAATACTCGATAAGTTTATGTATTTGTACTTTTAATAGACCAAATGAACTTAGAAAATCTCTATCTAGTGTATTTCAATGCTCGGAAAAGCCAGATGAAATAATTGTTAGCGACGATAGTCTGGATAATGAATCAAATTTAGAAGTTATTAAAGACTATCCTGGGGTTACTTATCAAAGAGGTCCACAGCGAGGACTTGCACCAAACCGTAACTGTTGTATTCGCACTGCCAATTGTAGTCATCTGATTTTTATAGATGACGATGTCTGCGTACCCTCTGATTTTTTTTCAATAGCCAAACAGCTGATTGTTTCAAACCAAGCCAATACTATTATCACAGGTTTTGAAATGAACCATGGAGGAGGAAAATGGGAAGGAAAGGTTCGTAAAGTCGTTCCTTCTAACGCTGATTTTTGGGGATTCCAACGAATACCAATACATCAAGAATGTCATTCTATCGTGATTAACTCTACTATTTTTCCCCGTCAACTATTTGAACAGGCATTATTTGACGAAAATCTGCGTTATGGTTCTGAAGAGATAGATATAGCGAGACACGCTGTTTCTCTGAACTATCAAATTGTATATGAAGATCGATTATATGTAGAACATTATCCATCTTCTATTAATCGTCAACATTATAAGCAATTTATCGATGCTTCTCGATTATATGCAACTACTAAGTCATACTGGCAATATGAAAAAGCCTTTATGAAAACTTTCGCTTATATTTTATTAGCTCCACTTCATTTACTTGGCTCGAAGATAAAAAAACTAGATTGGTCTGGTTTTTGGAAAGCTTTACAATCAATAATAGTTGCTATTTCATATTTTTATAAAAGTAATAAGCTGACAAGCATCACGCGACGCTGCTGAAAAATAATGATTAATATTGCAAAATAGAGGAATGAAATCATACTCACGTTTTTCTGGCATTATTTTGGTATAGATATTTTGGGCGGTTTTCGTGGGAACTCGTGGCAAATTCGGCATAGTTCAATTCTTACGATTTCTCTCCGCTCAAAGACAACTGGCATGGCAAAAGCTCGTGGCATCTATACGCGGACATTGGAGAACATGGCGCAGTTGGAAGGATTACCGATCGCGATCGCTCGGTTGTCTGATACTCGTACCAACAACTATGTTTGAGACAAAAATTACAAGCTAGTAAATTTAAAAAGATGTTAATTACTGTCCTAATCCCCACTTATCGTCGTCCCCAAGATTTAGAAAAAGCTTTAGAAGCTCTCAAACATCAAGTGCGATCGCCAGATGAAGTTATAGTAGTAATTCGAGATATAGACGAACTTAGCTGGAGCTTTATCGAGCAGTTTGATGCTCGACCCCTGCCAATACAGACAGTAAAGGTATCGAGATCGGGACAGGTAAAGGCACTTAACGCTGGTTTGGATCGAGCGAAAGGAGATATTATCGCTATTACTGACGATGATGCTGCTCCACGTCCTCAGTGGTTGGCTAGGATTGAAGCTCATTTTTTAGCAGACGAAACTGTTGGTGGTGTAGGCGGTAAAGATTGGAAGTATCGCGGAACAGAGGTAGTAAAGGATACCAAGAAAACAGTAGGGAAACTACAGTGGTTTGGCAGAATCGTTGGCAACCATAACTTAGGGACAGGGGAAACTAGAGAGGTTGATTTTCTCAAAGGAGCAAACATGAGCTACCGCCGTAGCGCGATCGCCAACTTGCGTTTTGACGAAAGGCTTAAAGGTAGCGGAGCGGAAATTCATAATGACTTAGCTTTTAGCTTGAACGTAAAACAGCTAGGTTGGAAATTGATTTACGATCCTTTAGTTGAGGTCGATCATTATCATGCAGTCCGTTTAGATGGAGGACAGCGAAGCGAGCAATTTAATTCGGCGGGAACTATAGCTCATCTACACAATGAAACCTTAGTATTGTTGCAACATTTACCGCCTGTCAGACAAGTAGTATTTTCGATCTGGGCAATTCTAGTTGGTTCTAAAGGTAGGCGCGGTTTAGTGCAATGCCTGAGATTTTTACCAACCGAAGGTATAGTTAGCTATCAAAAATATGTGGCAGCTATGCAGGGAAGGTGGCAAGGTTGGCAAACCTGGAAGAGTGTTGACACTTCGGCGACAAGTACTGCAAAAAATATTTCAACAACTAAATGTTTTAGCAGTGGAGAAGAATAAGATATATGCAGATGAACTCAGACCTTTCTTCGACTGAAAATTTTGCTTCATCGTCGTCGAAAAAAGTTTATAGAGCGATCGCTGTATTTGCTTTTTTTAGCATTCTTTTAATTCTTGTTGGAGGTGGTAAACTCTTAAATCTGGCTTTTCCAGTAGGGGCTTTTGCTATAGGAGTATTTTCATACTATCGCGCTCCTTTAATTTATGTAGGGTTTACCTGGTGGCTCTGGTTTTTAACTCCTTTAATCAGACGTATATCTGATTATCGTAGCGGATATACCGAACCTAGCCCCATGTTATTAGCACCAATTCTGGTAACTTTGGTATCGGCAATTACATTACAGAAATACCTCTCAAAATTAAGAATTAACGATGTTCTACCTTTCATTTTATGTCTGAGCGGTGTACTGTATGGCTTTTTAATCGGATTAATTTATCGAGATCCTCAAGCGGTTATCCTCGACTCTTTGGACTGGCTCTCGCCAATCCTATTTAGTTTTCATCTGTTTCTTAACTGGCGCAGCTATCCTAACTATCGTCAGAATATCCAGCGAGTTTTTGTCTGGGGTGTTTTGATTATGGGAATATACGGAGTAATTCAGTATTTAGTTGCTCCTCCCTGGGATGGTTTATGGCTGGAAAATGCTGGTATGGTCAGTATTGGAGAACCCGTACCTTTAGGTATTCGTGTTTGGAGTACACTGAATTCTCCCAGACCGTTTGGCTCGGTAATGGCAGCAGGTTTACTGTTGCTGTTGACTTCTGAAGCTAAAATACGTCTTCTGGCTAATGTTGCTGGCTATCTATCGCTCTTACTTTCTCTATCTAGGGCTGCTTGGGGAAGTTGGATAGTAGGTTTAATCATTTTGTGGAGTTCGTTGAAATCGAAGTTTCAGATACGTTTGATCTTAACTATTGGCACGATCGCTTTATGTCTAGTTCCTCTGTTAGTTATTGAACCTTTCTCCGAAACAGTTGCTACTAGATTTGACACTTTATCGGATTTAGAAGAAGACGGCAGCGCACAAGCTAGAAGCAAAACCTATAACAAACTGTTAGCAACAGCGTTGAGCAGTATTTTTGGTCAAGGATTGGGAGGATTTTCTTACGACAGCGGTATATTGTCAATGCTATTTGATTTTGGCTGGTTCGGTATCGCTTTTTATCTTGGAGGCTTGATACTATTGCTGCTTACTCTGGCACAGTGTCCTTGGTGTAAGTTCGACCCCATACTAGGAGCAGCGCGGGCAATTATAGTTAGTCTCATAGCTCAACTGCCTATTGGTAGCCCGATGTCGGGGTCGCAAGGCATGGTGCTGTGGGGATTTATTGGTATAGCAATGGCTGCTGTAAAATACCACCAAAATCGAATTAATCTATATAAAAGTGGCTAATGTTTAGTCTTAATTTAATCTTCTTACTGGGCTTCAGTCAATCTATTTCTAAAAATTTTTGAGTTGGTACAAATGATTCAATCTAATTCTCTTTCTAAAAGTTCTCGCCGACTTAATTTTACCCTACACTCTCTAATAGCAAGAGAACCTTCTTTATGGTTGCTGTATCAACCTTACATAATATGGGGGCAGATTAAAAAAAAAGCCAAAGGAATCGATCCTCAAGAAAGTTTTGTCGGTAGTCATACAGAATTAGTTATTGATGGCTTTCAAGGCTCGGCAAACAGTTTTGCTACAGTTGCATTTAAAAATAGCCAGACCAAAGATGTCCTCATAGCTCATCACTTGCATTCTCCCTCTCAAATCATTAAAGCAGTTGAAAACAAGATTCCCGTGTTGCTAACCGTTAGAGAACCAGTAGGAGCTATTTTATCCTTGACTGCTCGCTGGAATTACATCACAATTACTCAAGCTTTGAAAAGTTATATTGGCTTTTATTCTAAACTTATTCCTTACGCGGAAGATTGTGTAGTTAGCACCTTTAAGCAAACGACTCAAAATTTAGATGAAGTAATACGAGAAATCAACGTTAGATTCAACACTAATTTTGATTTAATCGATCTTAATAAAGTAGAAGAATCAAGAAAAGAGGTTTTAGAAAATGCCGAGGAGCAGGCTTTGAGAAAAAGAATTAAAGCACAAAAAAAGAAAGAGTTTGAACGAGCTAGAAATGCTGCTTTGCTGCAAGAAGCTCGAGCAATACACCAACAATTTGTTTCAATAGCTTCAAAAACCAATCAACAACCTAGTGAAAACCGATAGTAATAGAAAATGCAGAATTTAATAAAGATTTAAAAGCGAAAAAGCTAAGACTAATGATGGTGGCTCACTTTTTAAGAGGCTACGAGGAAATTACCTCTCATATTGCTACTTTAATTTATAGAATTGATTTTATTTCTTAAAATCTTCCAAATTCTAAAATTGTTTGTCCAGTTCGCCATTCATATGCTGCCATATCGTCAATGTCATTAAAGATGGCAAATGGTCAAAACATGATTCAGAATGCTGCTAATATGAGCAAACCTTTTCTTAAACTATTGTTTTTCTGAAAAATAATTGCTAATTCGTCCTGAAAAGTGCTGAAAATACTTAAATACTAATTCGGTTAATACTAAAAACTAAATATATGTTTAATAATTTTGCTGTAATAATAGGAGCAATGAAATCTGGAACGAGCAGTCTCTTTTACTATTTAGCCGAACATCCTGAAATTGCACCAATTGACGGTATTGAAGGGAAAGAGCCTCACTTTTTTTCCTATGAAAGTAATTATCAAAAGGGCATGGACTGGTATCGAGCAAAGTGGAATTGGCAACCACAGCATAAAATTGCTTTAGAAGGTTCGACTACTTATGCTATGTATCCTAAATATGGAGATGTGGCGGGTCGCATTGCTAAGATTAAAGATGCAGAATTTCGCTTTATTTATGTAGTGAGAGATCCTTTCAAGCGAATTGAATCTCATATGGTTCATCTACTAGCAGGGGGTCATCAGAAAAAGCCCGAAATTACTGAAGAGCATCTTTCCTATACCGAATATGCTAAACAGCTAAATCAGTACGTTAAAGTATTTGGACGCGATCGCCTACACATTCTGTTTCTCGAAGATTTACAAGCTGATTCACAGCATGAATTACGCCGTATTTGTGAGTTTTTAGAAGTTGATTCCAACTATCAATTTCAAAGAATTAACACTATACAAAACAGTAGCCAAACTCTCAATCTAAATCCAACTATTAGAAATATTTATCGTATTCCTGCAATCAAATACGTAGCAAGAACAGTTCAACCCGAACTGCGTCAAAAGTTTTATAGCTTATTCTCCCGTAAACAGTCTTACTCTGTAAGTTTATCTCAAGAAGCTCGCCAAGCAATCCTCAAACGCCTAAAGCCAGATTTAATCGAACTAGAAACCAAGTATGGGATGAATATCTCCCAAAAATGGGGTATCTCATTTGATTAGCTAATTTACTCCCAACACATTCTATTTTAAATACACACGTCGTTTTATGAACTGGAGCAAGATTAGACAGTTTATTCTAATTGTAACCATAACTTTTATAACTATAATTATTACGGTGGTTTTTGATGGTCAAAACGCAGTTACTGCTTCCAACTACAAATTAAAAGATCTAGGTTCGCAATATAGAGTTCATGTCATAGGTAATAGTTTCATAGCAAAACAAAATTTTTCTAAAAAATTACGCCGTCACGTACAGCAAGCTGTAGAGGATCTAGCTGTTAGCCCTAACGGTATTTGCTATACCAATGCTGTCTGGGATGAAAGGTTTGCTCAAGCTTCTGTGTATCAAAACGGAGATCAAACCGCAATTTTTGAAGAGATGATGGGTTGGGGTAGAAATGGTGGATATGCGATCGCTGTAGACGATCGAAACAAATATGTTTACGTCGGCATTAAGGTTAGAAATATCAATCGTCAAAATACAAACCAATATGATAACCCAGTATATCCCGAGCCTGAAAATGTCTGGTATGGATTTAGAAGATACCATGCTCAAACGGGAAAAATTGCTCCTTTTCCTCAAGGATATGGTGCTAAAGGTGGTGTAGTAGTAGTTAACACTAACGATGGTGCTATTCATGGTCTTACAGTTCACCAAGATCGTTTATACGTTAGTGATACTTTCAATAATCAAATTAAAGTATACGAGTTAAATAACTTATCTCAAGAACCTATAGATATTTGGACAGTAGAACATCCAGGTAAATTGGCTTTTGACGCTCGAGATAATTTATGGGCTGTCGATTGGGAAACCGATCGCGTTATTAGCTTAGATCGAAATGGTAGACCCAGGTTAGAAACAATTAATCTAGGTTCTAATGCAGTTGCTTCGGATCTAGCGATCGATACTAAAAGAGACCTTTTGTATGTCACTGATATTGGTATAGAACAAAACGTTAAAATATATGATATTTCCTCAAAGCCAACACTACAAAAGACCTTTGGAACAGAAAAAGGTATATTCGCCGAAGTTGCTGGTCAAAGTCAAGCTTTAAAATTGCACAATCCTAAGGGAATAGGTATTGACAATAGAGGGAGTATATATATTGCTCAAAATGCTTCGTCTTCTGTATCTGGCGGTGGAGTTATTATAGGAAGTTATCAGCCTAATGGTAATTTAAGATGGCAAGTTTCTTCGTCAGAATTTATGAGTGGACTTACTATAGATCCTAAAAATGAAAGTATATTGTATTCTAAAGAGCGTATTTACGACTGGAATACTGATAAAAGATTACATATAGCGACAACTCTTGACCCTTTTAATTTTCCAGAAGATCCACGGTTGCAACAAGATTTTACTAACGTTCAAGTTTTAGAAATTAATAATAAAAAACTATTATTCTTGACCGAACGAAATGGTGACAGCTTGGCTGTTTTTCGTTTTCAACCAGAAACGCATGGAGAAATTGCTATTCCTTATGCTATGTTTGCTACTTCAAATTTGCCACTACACAAGTTAAATCATCAGAAAATAAACAAACAGTGGATTTGGATTGATGCTAACCTCAATGGTAAATTCGATAGTGAAGAATTTTCGTTTAGTGCTGATGAATCTCATCGAAGCAAAGACTGGTTCGTTAGCTCAAATGGTGAGCTTTGGAGCATTGCTGGAAAATCGATATATCAGTTTTTGCCGATAATTCAAGATGAGCAAAATTATCCACAGTGGAATTTTAATACAGTCAAGCAGTTTAACCTTCCTTCTCCTTTTACTAAAATTCGCAGAATTGCCTACGACTCAACGATAGATTCTCTGTACTTAACTGGATATACTGAAGATGCACCCGATCTGACAAAGAGTTGGAAGGCAATGGGTAAAAAAATCGCTCGTTTCGATAATTGGAGTACTAAGCCACAATTAAAATGGATAAAAGATACACCTTGGCAAACTGATTCCAAGGAAGGTAGACAAAAACCAATCGCGTTCGATATTGAAGGAGATTATATTTTTGTAGGAATTGAAGCTACTGGCAAGCAAAAAGATCCATTAGAACATTCTACAGTATTAGTTTATACTAAAGAAAATGGAAGATACATAGGCTCCATGCAGCAGAAAGAAGCTATTGGACCAATAATGTTTGATAAAGCTCAAGGCTTAAATGTCAAAAGAACTTCTAATGGTGATTATTTAGTTTTTTTGGAAGATGCTGCATTTGCTCGCTCAATTGTTTTTCAATGGACTCCGAATTAATGTTGAATAGTAAATCTAATTATCAAAGAATACCTTTCTATTTAAAAACTTAATCTAGCTCAAATCCTTCCGCCTCGACTAACTTTTAAATGTAGCATCTAAAGATTCTGTATTATTTACTTGTAATCATTCCTAATAGTCTCGTGCAAAATGATGAGAAAATTACTGCAGTTAAAAGTTGCTGTTGGGAATAAACATTTTTATTTTCTACGCTATGGATTGTATTATAAAAACACTGCTCTTATTATTTAGAGAGCAGTGCTAATTACAAAGATACTATTAGATACTAGCTAATCTTGACATTATCGACTGCTAAGAAATCTCCTTTAGTAGGATTGATGCTATTAATTGGATTGACTTGAACAACAACAAACTGATATCCATTGCCAAAATCCAGATTCCAGTTAAAAGTTGTCCAATCAAAAGTTGTACCGCCTACAGTTTGTTCCAGTAGTTTTTCTCTGGTCATTGGAATTGCTCCCAACTGCTGGGGACCACTAGGCGACCAAAAGGGATTTTGAAATTCTCCGTTAACACCCCATACTGATATACTAACTTGGTTGGTAAATTTGTTACCTTCAGTATTTTTGATATCTATACTAAGGCTTTGCTGACCTTGCCGAACTTGATTATCAAATATAACCTGTCCAATACCTCTGGTATTGTTGCCCGATCTAATTACAGCAGCACCATCGCCAATACTTGAATCCCAAGTCCAGTTAGGAGCTGCAATCCAACCTCTATCTGTACCTAAACTACCAAATAAAGCTTTTCGCCTTTTAAAATTATTATTGTTAAAATTACCGTTATCGATTAAATTTTGATATTGACTTTGTTGAACTGAAATATTTTTCGTCAAGGTTGAAACTGCTCCTTGATTGTCCCAAACGTTAAGAGTTACTGAATGTAACCCAGCCTCATTAAAATGATGGTTTACTTCACGACCAAACTTATCTACAATACCGTCATTATTGAAGTCCCAACCATAACTAACTATTCCTTTACCATTTAGCTCTCTATCCTGAGAATCTGAATCAAAAGAATGGCTAGCATCAAATTTAACTGCTAAACCCCCGACTTCTGTAGTCGCAAATTTAGCCGTAGGCATCGAGTTTTCTTGAGGAACGTCAAACGTAGTATTGTAAATTTGAAAATAACCAGAATAGCCAGTTTGATTACCGCTAGTAGTACTTTTTGAAACAAAGTTTTGCTTATTGTCGATTAAAGTCGAGTTTTCTAGGCGCGATCCCACATAATCTATACCTCCGTCGAGAGGAACATTCATACCTACCTGAAATCCCTCAATGTGAATGTTGTCGAAGTCATTTCTTACAGAAGCTCCATTGCCTAAGATACCAAAACCTTTATAATAATCTGTATCCATGACAATTAAACCATTCTTAAGCTTTACCTGTGAAGAATATTGAAAATGAACTCCTGCTTTTCTGGTGTTCCAAACTTTAAAATCATTTACTTGAGAATAAAACTGATGGGCTGGCTGGCTTTGAGGCTGAGTACCTTCGATAACACCTATCCCATCTAAATTTTTAATCGCAGCCCAGAAACCAATTCCTTTATTAGAATTATAGCTTTGAAATCCTGATAGCTGACGTAAAGGTACGGCAGAGACATCGACAATACGTTCATTTTGTGTTCCCTGTGCAATAGACTGATATTTCGAGGGTAAATTGCCTACGCGAATTGTTTGGGCATCTCTCACATCTTGACCCCCATCACCACCACCATAATGCATTACACCAGCACTAGCAGCACTAATAGCTATATTATCGATCATAGCAACTTGTCCTGCCCCTTGAACCCAATAGCCTTCGCCATCAAATCCAAAATCAAATCGGTTATTTCGTAACGAATTACGACCTAAATTAAGATTGCGAGCGGAATTATTATCACCTGTAGTTTTAATTGTTATATTATTGCGCCACGTACCAATTTCATTACCAGCTTCTGCTGCAATTCCAGAACCAACTACATCAAAGACAACGTTGTTTTCTAATATGGCATGGCTATCGTGATGAGCAATTCCCCATCCAGGGCTACCTACAACGGCATTTCCATTTGCTATAGCTGCTTTACCATTATGATTGTCTGCGCCAGTACGATGAAAATGTAAAGCATATCGGCCTCTAGGATTAGTGCCTTTGCCTACACTGCCGTCTATATTTTGTATAGGATCGTCAATTAGTTGATTTTTATCAGTTCGACCTAAATCGTAAAAACCAGCATTGTTTACCATAACTTGAGGATTGTGCATAAACATCACATGACCTCGCTGTTGAGTCGGTGCGGTTTCTCCGTTCTCTGTAGCAAAACTTACGTTGCGTGTAGTGTTGGCAACGTATAAATTCAATTCACGTTCAAAACCTTCAGGCCGCTTATGGTCAAAGCGCAATACTGTATTGTTACCAGAAGCAATATCTTCATTGACAAAACTAATTTTATTGCCATCAATAGCAGTAATTTTTAAAACTTCATCTTGAAAACGTGAATTATCTTCATTAGAACCTCGATGATTGTAATCTGTACCTCCCAACACTAGGCGATCGCCTACTTGCCAGCCTTGAGGTTCTGTCATTCCATTAGGAAGTTTGAGAACTAGCTGATTATCTCCTGTTAAAGCATCGCCTCTTAAGGTAACAAAATCAAGTTTGTCTGCACCATTAATCGTTACCTTACCATGACTGATTAGTCCTCGACTAATTTGTTGGGAATCCCATTCGGAATCGATTGCTCGATCGCTAGTAAAGATAATTTGTGCGGTTTTATTACTCTTAATTGGAGCAGATTTAGTACCGATAATTAGTTTTCCTTCAGGGGACACAACAAATGTGTCTATTAACATTTTAGAATTACTTCCATGTCGAAATCTAAGAGTACCATCAACTCTTATAGTATCCAGGCGAGCATCGCTTTGTTTTCCATACAATACTTTATATCCTTCAGGTATTAAAACATCTGCTCCATCACCAGGTATCTCACCATCTTGCCAAATACTAGGATTAAACCAGTTGCCATTTTTGATTGCAACGTGAGTTGCCTGAGAGTGAGGCACCAGGTTGAGAGAACTATGATGGGACATCATACTTTGGTCTTGCATATTTAGCACATCGTTATAGCCAGCGATCGCTTCCCCTTCAAAAGCTAGATTAGATTCAATTTTGCCTGTTATATATTCCCATTTCCAATCGCCACCTAAAGCATAATTACCTGTAAGGTCTGTCGAAGCAGCAACATCGGCATCTGTTATTGTTGATAATTGGTCGATTAAAGCTTGCCCATTATAATTAGCAGCAACATTGCAACCATAAACTATAATATCTGCCTCATTAGTTAAGCTTTCTGTCCAGTTTTGTAATTCATTAGTATAAGCATCTAAGTTATCAAGATTAAGAGTGCTTGAACCCAGATCGATAGCACCAGCTTCTCCATGAGAAACAAGGTGAAGGCTAGATATATTTTTATATTTAGTTAGTGTTTCGCTGATTTGCTCGATCCCATCATCAACAGAATTAAGCAAAATGATATTTGTTTCGGGGTCGGCTGCGGATATTAAATCCTGATAATTGTTTACTTTTGAATCGACAAATAAAAGTTTTGAAGGTTGAGAGAATGTTAAGTCTAAATTTGAAAAATCCATATTTGATTGAGTTTTGTCGAGTATTTTTCGGTTTATAAAAAAAGTTTTCTCTAAGAATTGCATTCTCAAAGAATAAAAATATATTTATGATTTTAATTTATACTACTAAATATTTACTAGTGTATATTTACCTTTATAAAATAAACTTTTAATTAAGGTTTAGTAGTTTATACGGGTAAAACAGTTTTTTGCGTCTTTTTGCATCAAAGATTTAATATATTTATAAATTATAATTACGTAGAGATAAAGCCATTTAACGTGCTGTATTTAACAGTTATAATTTGTTCTACATGACAAAATAGAGTATTCTTTAACATTCATTTAGATGATTAAAAAAAACAAAATAATATTGTCTAGGGAAAGTAGATTATGAAAATCTTACAAATTGGCATTGGTTGGTTTCCTAGCCGTACAGATAGACTAAATCGCTATCATTTTGATTGCGCTAACTATTTTTTCATGGTCGATATCCAGCTTGATGATTTGGTTGCCAGAGGAGCTAATGTTAAATAGGATTCTCAGAGTAAAGTTATTGCTTTTGCTCCTTCAGATATTTCCTTTTTTACCCACCAACCAAGTTTATTCAGACTATGTTAAAGCTAACTATAGTTAGTCAGCGATCGCATAGTAAAAAAGAATGTCGCAAGAAGTTCCTGGCATTCGTCTTCTTCTGTCTTGGAAGAGCAGATAGCTCTTAAATAGTCTCAGAAGATTTTAATGTTTTTTCATCATGCCTATATAGTTCCAATCGATTACGAACAACTTCAAATTAGTCTAAACAAATCTCTCCAGCTTTATTCTTGTCTCGATCGCGAACTAAAGCAATTTTTTAAAGCTTTGGAATAAATTATATGAATTTCTGATACCACGAATGCTAGTTTTAGTTAAAATGTACGTCTTTTAATTAAAATTAAACAGGATGAATTTAAATCTATATAAATAGTTCGGATTAACGCAGAGCAATAGATGAGTGAAATATTCACTCATCAAGAACAAGAACTCGAACAAAGACGACAAAAGGTGCTTGCCGTAGCTCGACATTGTATTACAATACTCAAGCAAGAGTTTGGAGCAAAAAAAGTAATTTTATTTGGTTCAATTTTAGTTAAAATCAAACAGGCGATCGCAATTTTTGATGAATGGCTCGACGAGCAGCAAATATAACTTCTTTTCTTTTATTAAAATTCGTAGTGTATGTTAAAGACTTTGCAAATTGGTATGGGCTGGTTTCCTAATCGCCCTGGAGGATTAAATCGATATTATTACGATTGTGCCAATTACTTTCCCGCAGCCGATATTCAATTTGATGGTTTAGTTGCTGGAACGAAAGTAAAATCTAATTCTCAAGCTAAAATTGTCCCTTTTGCTGCTTCTGATATTTCTCTATTTCAACGTTGGTTGAAAGTTAGAAAAAGTTTCCAAGAATTAACTTCACAGCAGAACTATGATGTAATCGTTTCTCATTTTGCTTTTTATACATTCCCACTATTAAATTTACTAGGCGATCGTCCTTTGGTAACTCATTTTCACGGTCCTTGGGCGTTAGAAAGTGATGTAGAAAAGCCAAAACCAATCGCTATTTGGTTCAAAAAACAAATTGAAAAAACCGTATATCGTCGCTCCTCTCAATTTATCGTCCTCTCCCAAACATTTCGCGATATCCTACACAGAGAATATCGAGTACCCCTAGAAAAAATTCACATTATTCCTGGTGGAGTAGACATCGATCGCTTTAATATTAACCTCTCTCGCACTGAGGCTCGTCAGCAACTATGTTGGCATCAAGATAGACCAATTATTTTCTGTATCCGCCGTTTAGCTAAACGCATGGGACTAGAAAACCTGATTACAGCAATGGCACAGGTACGCGATCGCTTTCCCGATGTTCTTCTTTACATTGCGGGAAAAGGAGCATTAGCAGATACTTTAAAAACTAAAATTACAGAATTACAATTAACAAACAACGTTAAATTATTAGGATATATATCTGACGAACAACTACCACTGTGTTATCGTGCTGCTAACTTTTCTATCGTTCCTACCATAGCCTTAGAGGGTTTTGGTTTAATCGTAATAGAATCCTTAGCATCTGGTACGCCTGTATTAGGAACACCTATTGGTGGTATTCCTGAAATTTTACGTCCTTTTTCTGAAGATTTGGTCTTTGAAGGTTGTCAACCAAAACAGCTTGCTATGGGAATTATCGAAGCTCTATCAGGCGATTGTATTTTACCTAGTAGTCAGTCTTGTTTAGACTATGCAATCGCTAATTATAACTGGTGGGGGATCGCACAGCAGATTAATCAACTATACCAAAAAGCCATAAATGAATCGTGACCTGATATTCTTTAAGTCCTAACCATCCTTTAGGATCGCTTAGAGCGACTACACCATAGTCCAATCCCTACAGCAGAAATTGACCGCGCTAAACGTCAGCTAATTAATGACTATATATTTTCTACAGAAACTCCAAGTCAGCTAGCCAGCGTCTATGGCTTTTATAATATTGTTGCTACTGCTGCACACTCAGCACTGTATCCCCAAATTGTCAGCCAGCTACAGCCAGAACAATTAACTGAGGTTGTTCGTCGTTATTTGTCTCCCGAACGCTATGCCGTTACTATTTTAAAGCCAATGTAGCGATCGCGATCGCTAAAACCCCATACGTATTATCGCTCGATGATTACCTCGATTGGTGAATATGGTTTACTTTGCAGATATGCTGTAAACCTAAACACGTATGGGTACTATGACAAGATTATCTATAATTATTATTATTTTATTCTGTTCGATCGCTTTGATTGCTGCACCATTAAAGGTAAATGCTGGGGTCGAACAACGCAACTATTTAACTGTCGAAATACTCGAACAAAAGATTAGTAATCTCGTTCAAAAAGAAGGTAGAGATACTATTGACCTAAGTAATTATCTTATCGATCTTTCTCAGACAGAAAATGAATTAAATAAAGAATTTTATCAGCAAATTAATTATCCGATCGCTCATAATAGCAATCCGATTAATATCGACTTTAGTAATTCAATTTTTCAAGGTAATTTTCAACTCAATCGATTAGGTATTTCTAGTTTTTTGGGAGAGGGAGCGTTATCTTCTTTATTTACTCCTTTAGAACAAGAGAAAATTCAGCAGTACTATCCTGTAGTTAATGATTTTAACCAAAAAATGCCGATGATTAACGTATTGCGAGGTAGCTTGTATTTCGACAGCACGGTATTTACAGAGGAAGTAGATGCTTCTGATAGTTTATTTTTACAGTCTATTACAGCGATCGCAGCAAATTTTCAAGCAGCAGTAGACTTTAAGGGCAGCGTTTTCAGTAGAGACGTAAATTTTAGTAATACTACCTTTGTTAGAGGGATTAATTTTTCACAAACTCATTTTTTTGCCAAAGCTAAATTCGGTCAGATAAATACACGAGAAATTTTAGATTTTAGCAATAGTCAGTTTGAAGACGTAGCAGAATTTAATAAAAGTATCTTCGACTCTGTTGTCGATTTTAGCCATAGTATATTTGTAGATTCGGTAAATTTTGATTCCGCTATTTTTCGCGATCGCCTTACTTTTGCCAAAGCCAAATTTTTAGATTCGTTGGTTTTAGTTAATAGTACTTTAGAAAAAACTATTACTCTACGGGATGTTTATTTTAAATCTTTAATAAACTTACAGGATGCTCATCTACTTAATAAAATCGATCTGAGTAATGCCCTATTTACTCCTTACTCTAAAATTAATGTTTCGGGGTTAGCTTTTGATAGTACGGAGGCGATCGTAACTGGTCAACCAGGAGTTATCGGCAGACTGATTAAAGTTTCTCGACTGTCTGGTAATGAGATTGTCTTGCGTAATTTAATTCGTAATTTTCGTAATTTAGAACAAATAGCCGATGCTAACTATATTGAATATCAACAACAACAGTTAAGAGAAAAACAAATAGGCGATCGCTTGATGGGATGGCAAAAAATATTTACCCCAGCATGGATCGGTTTGATTCCTCAATGGCTGGGTTTAAATTTGCTGCTTCTATTAGGAGATTACGGCACTAACATTAATTCGATCTTTAGTATTGGCATCATTACAATTGCTTTGTTTAGCCTATTATTCTGGCTACTCGATCGCTATCGTCCGAATATTTCCCAGCCAGTTGTCCCGACGCGCTACGAAACTATTATTATGCTAGGAAGCTGTTTCGCTCTTACTATTTTTAGCATTATTAATATTTTTGTTACTACTAACAAGCCTTGGTTAACCCTAGTGGCGATCGCGCTGGTACTAATTCCTATACCAATAGGGATTGTTAGCCTCATATACAGGCGTGGTAGATACCATCCGCAACTAAACGTGAGTTATTTCTTAGAAAATGGTCAGTATCGCGAGTTTCGGCTATTATTAAATCGTTTACCGATTATACCTCGCTTTCCCTTTTTCCGCGATCGCTTTATGCCAATTCTCTGGGATAAACGCTGGAACTGGCTTAATTATTACGACTTTAGTTTAAACAACATATTTAAACTGGGATTTAATGATATTCGTTTGCGCGATCGACATTTACCAGGTTTAATTTCTACCTTAGTATGGTATCAATGGTGTTTGGGAGTTTTATATATTATTTTGCTACTTTGGACGCTTTCTCGAACAATTCCTGGTTTGAATCTATTAATTTACTTTTAACGATCGCAAATTTCGGTCAAATAACCTTAATCTATTTAATAGAATAACTGAGGAAAAGTTATGACTTTACCCTGGTATAAATTGTACATTTGCACATTGAATACGCTACTATACATAGCTTTTGCTAATATCAAACTATTGGCTAATCATATAGATTCAGGTCAGCAACTATTTTCTAGTTCGCTACTTTAATTTATACTACTAGTGAATTAAATTTGTTTTATTGTCCACTAATTTTATTTTCTATCTGTGCTTTATGTTTAACTTTAGGTTTTAATAGTGGTTTTATTTTTTTACTCTTGCGATCGAGATCGCTCAAGGTATAAATCTTTGGTGGCTGCAATCGATCTCGATATTCCAAGCTACTACTATTGCTATTTTCATCATCAGTAATTCGCTTTAGAGACTTTTTATTAAAAGCAGGGAATGTAAAGTTGGGATATTGCGCGATCGCGCAATAGAGTTCATTAAAGACAGGACTGTGTAAACCCGTAACTACGCACCAAGCTTTAGCACGGGTCAAGGCGGTAAATGCTTCGTTACGCTTGTGTAATTCACTTTCTTGAGGCTTCTTCCAATTTAGAGGGCGATCGCTATACTCAAACCTACAAACATAAACTTTCCATGCCTCATTACCTTTAGCTCGATAAATGCTAGAAATAGTTACGCAACCATTCTGCCGAAAAACGGTTTTCGTTTCTTCTCCTGCATAAAAAGTTTCGACTCCTTTCTTCTGCAAAGTTTCTCTTATATATTTATAGAATTTGTCGTCGTTGTTGCCACAGACTCCCGTAATCAAAATATCTTCAGGTTCAAATCCCCTTACGTTGATATCTTTGACAATTTCTTCGACAATCCATTGTCGTTCTGCAAAAACACTATTAAAAGTTTGTGCTATCAATAGTGAACCAGCTACATTTTTTAAATCGAAATTTTCTCGATCTACTTCATGAGGACTAGTTTTATCGGGACGAGTAATAGTTATGGTTTTACCCGCTTTGACACTAGAACTAGAAAAATCGCTATCTCCATGTATCTCGTAACCTAGGTTTTGCCAATCTGCTTTGGTAGTAACTCCCTGTAAAACACCACCTTGACGAAATAGACCCATGTTTATTGCATGAGCGGTCATCAAAAGTAATCGCGGTGTACGATAACAGCTATTCATAATACAGCTTTTGGATATGCCACCTTCATACTGACCGCGAAGATCTACCAATAGCTTTTTAGTCTTTTCCTTTCGACCAAAAATAGATTCTGAATCGGGAATAACTAAAGAAGACAGTCCTTGAGCTTCGTCATAAGCCCAATACAAACGTTTAGGTTCAGATAATGTCTTGTATGCCAAACGATAAAATGACGGTGGTAAATCCTGACCCTCGTCAATAATTATCGCATCATATAACGTTGAAAAATTGTCCTTCGATTTCTCTTCTAATCGATCGCAAACATCTTCAAATTTAATATACTTCTGCCAACGAATTGGAGTAACTCGACAATCGATTGCTAAATCATAGTAAAATCCTTGCCCTACTGTCTTTCCGCCCCAAGCGGGTAAAACTTTAAGCTTATTCCAATTTGGACTCTGCGGTTCTAAATTATGCTCTTCAAATAGCTCTCGATAAGCGTTGTCGATCAGTGTTAAAGTCTGCTGGTATAGCGATTTAGTATAGAAAACAAAAGCTATGTTCCAATCTGGATGTTCGTAGTGCATTTTAGCAGCACGCATCGCTAATAAGACCGTTTTCCCCGTACCTGCCAAACCTCTCAATCTCTGTGGACCTGGAGGAATTTCTGTAGCGATTTTTTTCTGTATGTTATCAAGTATAAATGAACTATACTGGATACGATTCATTAAAGTAACAACGTCATTTTGTTCTGCAAGCCGGTTTTTAATTTTTTCTCTAACACTATCCTGTGTGCAAAAGCTACAAATCTCTTTCCATTCACCATCTGAGATTTTACTCTGTTGGATTATGACTCGTTCGGCAAGCTTTTGACGGATATTTTCTGGGGTCAAATCCTCTTTTAGCAGAACTGCTCCACGAGTAGTGGGTAGGTTATCGAATCTTCTGTCTTGCCACTGTTGTCTGGTAATAAATGGCAGTGCTACCAAATGAGCATTATTTATTCTTAATGGTTTAGATCTGTTTAGTTCATATTTAATAAAATAGTCGAGTTCGTTTACCACAGCAAACATAGCATCTTTTGCCTGAGTTAAAGGCTGCATGGTTTTACGATACCATCCATTACCTTCTTCCATATGCCATTCTTCGCCATTAATCGATTTAATTCGATCGATCCTGCAACCTTTACATTCAATAACGCAGATACCGAATTTTTGGTGAAGAATTAAAATGTCGGATTCTTTGATAATATGTCCATTTCTATTTCTGGGTCTAAAACCAAAGTAAGTAACTCCAGGCTCTTGTTCTAAAGCTATCTTAAGTGCTTCCCACAATTTTTTTTCCGAATTATTAGCCCCGATAATAGATTTTGGGCGAAAAAGCATAGTTCTCCAGAAAATGATTTAATGTATCGTTGTATGTAATGCTTATGTTTAACTTATCAGAAATATGCACCTAATTTAAGCTTCTAATTCAAAACAATAATCTAGTTAAATTACAAAAGACGCTTTTAATATTAAAAATAAATAAGAATAGGTTATTTTTGAGCGAAGAACAATTATTCGGGTAAGAATTAATAATCTAGTAAACTTATAAGTCCGATTAACTTTTTCGTTCACCCAAAAGCTTTCAACGATCGCATTTTGACAAAATTATCGATCGGTATCATCTTTATTGCTGTAGGATTTGAATCGAAAGTCCTTAACAGAGTCCTGGCAAGTTCGAGCTATAAATTATAAGTCATGTCTATAAAAGTTTACGGCATACCCAATTGTGGCACTTGCAAAAAAGCGATTGCTTGGCTAGAAGACAACAACATTCAATACGAATTTATCAATACTAAAGATAGTCCACTCGATAAAGCAATAATTGCTAGTTGGGTTGAAGCTTTGGGTAGTAAGCCGATGCGGAACACTTCAGGCAAGTCTTATCGTGCTTTAGGAGAAGAGAGAAATATCTGGAGCGATCGAGACTGGATCGATGCTTTTGCCCAAGATACAATGTTGCTCGAGCGACCTTTATTTACCAAAGGCGATCGAGCCGTATTAGTTGGTTTTAGAGCTTCAGAAGCCGAAAAGAAACAAAAACTAAGCAATTAGCAATAATATACAGTGATTAAAGCCGTAATTTTCGACCTCGATGGCTTGTTAATAGATTCCGAACCTCTATGGCAAGAAGCAGAAATATTAATATTTAAGCGAGTTAATATTATTCTCACCCCCGATTTATGTTTGCGAACCAAAGGTTTAAGAATAGATGAGGTAGTGGACTACTGGTATCAAAGGTATCCCTGGACGAATCTTTCTAAGCAAGAAGTCGAAGAATTAATCGTTGCTAAACTAATCGAGTTGATACATCTTAAGGGTAAACCACTACCAGGAGTAGATAAGGCGATCGCTTTTATCCGACAGCAACCCGTAAAAATTGCTCTTGCTTCCTCTTCGGCTTTAATAATTATCCAGGCTGCACTACAAAAGCTCAATCTAACCGATATATTTGCACGAGTTTACTCGGCACAATCAGAGGCTTTAGGCAAACCACATCCAGGAGTCTATTTAACCACCGCCAAACAGCTAAACGTTCTACCTCAACACTGTTTGGCTTTAGAAGACTCTTTAAACGGCGTATTAGCTGCCAAAGCTGCCCAAATGAAGTGTATTGCCATACCCGAACCCTTACAATACAACAATCCCAAATTTGCGATCGCCGACAGGATTCTTAAATCCCTCGAAGAATTAAACTTAGAAGTTTGGCATGAACTAGAAGCTGAATAAATAACCAGAAACCTCGCAATTATGATTATGCTTTTTTTGGCAAGCCAATTTTTGGGCTTGAATATTATCGAGAGATAAAGGAACAAAGTGATTTGTATCTTTACATTTAAACAAGCGTACTAGGGTAGGATAGAAGTCTCGGCGATCGCCGTTTTTCGGAGTGTTAAATTTAATGCTTCCTGTTGCCCCTTCTCGAACTATAAATTCTGAATTAGTTAATTCGGCAATTGTGCCTTTTCTCGATGGTTTTTTTTGCAGTTTAAGGGCTTCAATTAAAGCGATCGCAGCATCGTAAGCTACAGCCGTACCATTATTAATATTTGCGTCCCAAAGTTGCCGACTTGAGGTCAAAAATTGAGGATTTTGGGGTGAAAGAGGATGCCAAAATATTGAGGCTGCTAAATTTATTGTTTGAGGAACATCCAATTGAGTTACTTCTGGTCTAACGATTGAGTTACCGCCGATGATAAAGTTCTTCCCCCCGTCATACTTAATGACTTCAATCGCATTAGATAGGGCATTCGTTACTTGACCATCGGGCAAAAGAACAAAAACATTAGCATTGTGTTTGCTTACTTCTTTAAGGGCTAACTGAGTATTAAAACGATCGTCGGCAAGATTAAAAGCTTTATAAACAGGAATACCCAATTGTTTCAATCGATCCCTAATCTCAATCCAAAAGTAATTACTAAAAGGACTATTAGGATTATAAAATCCTGCAATTTTCTTCTCTGGGGCATCAATCGACTGAATGTATTTAACTACAGTTTCTGCTTCCTCATTATTAGTATAAACAACGCGAAAAAAGTTGTTGTGATAGTCAGTACTCAATTCTTTAGTTGTCGTGCCAAAAGATACTTGAGCTAAATTACTTTTTTCGTATGTATCTACAGTAGCTATAGTCATTTCGCTGGCATAATTACCAATAACTCCCAACACTTTTGGCATTTTAGCTATGGTTTCTGCGGTTTGCTGTGCTTGTTCGATGTTGTTACCATCGTCTACTATAATTACTTTTAATCCTTTATTATCTAACTTACTACTAACGCTTCTCGATTCTAAGATCTCTTGTCCAGGTAATAGTTTGAAAAGAGGATTTTTATTTGATAAACCCAGATTAACTTCGGTTTGTGCCTGAGCAACTCCACGTAAAAAGTTTTGCGCTAATTTAAAATTTGGAATGCTTATTTCTTCATCAGAATTTAAGGGAACGGCAACGGCAATTGTATAGTAATCTAGCTTACTTGCCTCTAATAAACTGTTGTTGAGGTAAATCAATGTTTCGGCATCTCGGCGTTCTTTTTGCCAAGATAGTTGATAGTCGGTAAACGCCTCTTGATATTGTTTATGCTCGTATTCTTGCGCTGCTTTAGATCTAATTGAACCTTTAGATGAGAGATCGAGAATCTTTTCACCACAGCTAATATTATCTTTTGTTTTGCCACAGAGATTATTACTATGAAAAGGATTAGTGCTTAATAAAATGAACACCCCACAGGCAAGAACAGCAAGTATCGCAAATTTAATTAATTTTTGCTTCTGGATAAAGCTATTGCTGAGATTTTGAATTTTATCCCATAATGAAGCCTTTGAAGAATTGTCGATTGTTAATAATATTTCTGACGCAGTTTGATAGCGATCGCGAAAAGAATATACAATCATTTGGGAGATAATTTTTGTAAGCTTAGGGCTTATTTGTGGGGCATATTTTTGCCAAATATAATTACACCGACTATTTCTAAACGGGATGGTTTCAGGATTGCAAATGGCATAAATAGAAAATCCCGTTACCGCCTGCATAATCATCATTCCCAGTGCATAAATATCGCTATTTTGTTTGGGTAGACCACTTAATTGTTCTGCGGGGGTATAGCCTTCACTTTGAATAATTCTAGTTACAGTAACTCCCGAATCGTTAGTATGTTCGGTAGCAACTTCTTTTACTGCTCCAAAATCAATTAGAAATAGCTTTCGATCGCTATGGCGACGAACAATGTTGGCTGGTTTGATGTCGCGATGAATAATATTATTTTGATGAACAAACTGGAGAATATTTAATATTTCTTTCAGAATAATTATTACTTCCGATTCGCTAATCGGTTCACCAGGACGAATTTCTTGACTGAGATCGTGTCCTTCAATGTATTCTTGAACAATGTAATAGTAATTATCCGCTTCAAAGCTCTCAATAAATTTGGGAATGCAGGGATGTTTTAAATCTTGTAAAACTTTAGCCTCCGCCTCAAGTTTAGCAATATAATTACTGTCTCTGGCTGACTCATTACTAAAATCTGGGGTAGCAATACTAATTTGTTTGAGGACAACAATTAAAGACGATCGCCAAGTATCTTCTGCCGTATATGTAATACCAAATCCACCACGACCTAATTCTTGGATTGTTTCATATCGTCCATTAACAAGATCGCCAGGATTGAGACACATACGGTTAACCAAATACACGGCATCATACAAAAGATATTATAAATATAATTATTTAACAAAATCAAACTACAGATAGATGTTTTAAGCTTTCTAACATTTGCGTTGCCGACTGATAGCGATCGCTAAAATTGTAGCTTATAGCGCGATCGATAACGTCACCGAAACGATTACTAACTGAAATACAATCTCGCCAAATTTTATTACCCGTTTGAGAATTGTATTTTCTCAACTTACGAGGATGAACTCCTGTCAGTGCATGAACGCCTACCATTCCGATGCTGTAAATATCGCTTTTTAAGGTTGCCATTCCCGTATGTTGTTCGGGGGCGAGATATCCGATCTTTCCCCGCGTCAGGGTACTATGAGTAATAGATCCCAGATCGCGATCGATCTCTTTTACTGTAGCAAAGTCAGTCAAAATCCATTTGTCGCCTACTTTAATAATATTATCGGGGTTGATATTGCGATGAGTTAAATTATGTTGTTGAATAAATTCTAAGACGGTTAATAAGCTGCACAATAGAGATTTTACCCGATCTTCTTGCCAAGGTTCTCCCGTTAATAATTCAGTCAAACCTATTCCCGAAACATATTCGTAAACTAAATATAGATGCTGTTGTTGGGCAAAATACGCTAATAGTCCTGGTATTTGAGGATGCCTGCCTATTTGCGATAGGTTCTTTCCTTCCCGTTCAAACTGCTGTTTAACTCTTAATGTTTGATGACTGCGCTGAATCACCAAACAAGGCTTGTTATCTAAATGGCGATCGCAAGCGAGAAACTGTCTTTCTCCTTCATCACAGTCAAATAAATGTTCTTCAATTTCATAGCGATCGCCTAAAATTTCTCCCTCCATAGTTGCAGCAGGAAGATCGATCGGTTGCGAATTATCTCCCTGTAATTGGTTGAGGCGATCGACAAAATGCCAGACTTTTTTCTTACTAACTCGATAATTATCATCAAACCAAGGAGAGTTTTGAGCAGCCGAAGTTAGTTTGCGCCACAAATCATAAGCCAAATTGCGAGAAACATATTTTAAAGCATAAAATCTTAGGATGACGTATTTTTGCTGCATACTTTCATAGGTCAAATTTTCCAAAGAACCCTGTAAAATTGACTGCTCATTATCATTCAAATATTTTTTAGTAGCTTTATAGTAAAAGTCATGAATAATTTTAAATCCTTTACTGATGTCGTCATAATTAGTTGAGGAATACATGATAGATAGTATGGACGTTGCTAATTAGTAATTATTGGTTACTAAGAAATTATTTAATTACTCATATATAGGATTCGGGGATGGTCTCGTGAAAACTGTTTTTGAATAAACCACGGAGGCACAGAGGACACAGAGGTAAGAAAGAAGAGAGAGTTTTTCCTGGGAATAATTAGGATTGCTATAGTCACGATTAGTTGACGAATGTTTAGGAGATGGGTATTGTATTTATAACTTTATAGAACTTAATGTTTAAATTACGATTTCATTTGTATTTAATCATAAAACCAGATAAAAATTTTTGACAAATGAACAAAATGAACTTTTTGCTTTATCTATGAACTATATGAATTGACAACTATAAATAGATTTTTTTAAGTTGATTATTAAGCCAGATGAGGCAGTAAACAATTAACTTAAAAACTATGAAACAAGTAAATGCCAAGAAAATTACCTATTGGCTACTGGGGGAAACAGCAGGTAGAACCTCGGTTGCGGTTTGGAAACGCCTATGGGGAATGCCCGTCGAAGCAGGAGGCAAAGTAGCGCAGAAGGTAGCGCAAGAATCGATCGCATCGATGCAGGAGTCGATCGCTCAACTATCTACAGCCGTGGCAAAAATAGTTTCTACCTACAATCTGGCGCAACAGCAGTACAATAATAAGCTCAAAGATCGTCACGAAGCAGAAAGACAGGCGCAGTTGGCACATAGTAAAGGCAACGAAGAGGCAGCTAGGCTAGCTATTACTAAAGCGATCGCCATTGAAAAGATTTTACCTCAGTTAAGCGAGCGGGTAGAAACGGCACAAGTTACGATGAACAAAGCCAAAGCCAAGCTAAAGCGGGAAACTCAGAAGCTAGAGGCATATAAATTAGAGTTAGAAAATTTAGAATCTTTAACTTTGGTAAATCAAGCAATGGCAGAAATGGGCGGAATTTATACCGAGTTCAGTTTGGATTCAGCGCGATCGCATTTTACTGAGGCGAAAAATGGGATTGAGAAAAAAGCCTTACTAGAAGAAGCCAAAGCGGAACTAGCCGAAAATCCTAATGATGTACTAGCCGATGAGATTGATGCTTTATCTCTCGAAGCCGAAATCGAGAAAAGATTTAAAAGTTTAAATAGTCAGCCAGAATCATGAATAAGAAGAGTAAAGCCCCTCCCCCCATTGTCTTTATTTTATTAACCGCGTTAGGTATTTTTGGTTGGTTTAAATTTCAACCTAGTCAAAATGATAGCAACCTAGTCAAAGGACTAACATCATCACCCTTTGTAGCTGGTCAGTCGTCTTTACTCCAGCGTTTTAGCCTGGGAGAAAGAATGTTAATTGCTGCTAATGCCACAGCAGCCAAGCAGGATGGCATTATTGCTTATGGTAAGCAAGATTATGCACGAGCAGCAGATTACTTCCAACAGTCGCTAGCGGAATATTCTAACGATCCAGAGACACTGATTTATCTGCATAATGCACGGGTAGCACAGCAACAGCCGATTAAAATTGCAGCCGTAGTGCCAATTGGTAGTAACCTCGATGTAGCGCAGGAAATGCTGCGGGGGATAGCCCAAGCCCAAGCTGAGTTTAACCAGCAGGGAGGTAAATTACAGGTTCAGATTATTAACGATGAAAACGATACAGATTTAGCTCGACAGGTAGCTGAAATAGTAGTCAAAGACGATTCAATTTTGGCTGTAGTTGGTTCAAATGCTTCTAATGCTTCTTTAGCAGGAGCGCAGGTATACCAGCAGGCAGGGGTAGTCATGATTACACCTACTAGCACCTCTGAAAAACTATCCAACTTTGGCGACTACATCTTTCGTGCTGCGCCGACTAATAATGAGATGGCAAATACCCTAGCTGAATATGTGGTAAATATCGCCAAACGCAAAAATGTCGCCGTTTGCTACGATTCCCAAGCACCCGACAACGTTACTTTTAAAGATGCTTTTATCCCGGCATTGTTAGCCCAGGGAGGTAACTACATTAATACTCAATGCGACTTAGCTGCACCCGATTTTAATGCTGAAGACTCGGTAACAAACTTAATTTCTAGCGGTGCAGAGGCAGTACTACTAGCACCCCATATCGACAAATTGAATCGAGCGATCGACCTTGCCAGAGCAAATAACTGGAAAATGGCACTATTAGGCACTTTTTCCCTCAATACTTCTAAAATCACTCAATCGGGACAGGGAGATTTAAACGGTGTCGTTTTACCCGTACCTTTTCACTACCAACAAGACTCTGCTACGGATTTTACCTCTAAAGCTCTAGCAACCTGGGGAACAGATGCGGTGCTTACCTGGCGTACTGCTACCTCTTATGATGCCACCAAAGCGATCGCCCAAGGACTAGAAATTAGCAATACGCGATCTGACTTACAGAATGCCCTGCATAACTTTAATCTGAACGTTGCTGGGGCAAATAGTCAGGTGCAGTTTTTCCCGTCAGGCGATCGCACTATTAATATTGCTTTAGTTAAAGTGAAGGCTAATCCCAAACAGGGATATTACTTTGAATTGCTTGCAGATAAATAATTGCAGAATATTATTAATGTCCAAAGTACAAAAAGAAACTAAAGATTGGCGCAAAATATCCATGCTTTCTCATGGCTCGATTTTATTTAGTACGACTATTTTTTCTCTAGGTATTCCTTTAGCAATCATTTTACTATCTGATGATGCTGTAGCGATCGCAAATGCCAAAGAAGCATTTAACTTTTGTATCACCGTCTATCTAATTGCAATTTGCTGTATTCCCTTAATCTGGATATTTATTGGGATTCCCATAATAATCTTACTAACGATCGCCACAATACTGATGCCTATTGCTGCCATGGTAAAAATTGCTAAAAATCCTAATCGTATTTATCGTTACCCGTTGATTTTGCGTTTGTTTTAGCTCGAACCAAAATCGAATCTAAACTCTTTCTAATTTATGGCAGCCTCAAGACAAAATAGCGCAAATTGAAACGCAAACCTCTGTAGATTAGAGATTCGCGCTCTTTCAGGTAGTCTCTCTTAACTATTTAAGTAGAAGAATTACTTTTTGTCTTATGATTTACCTTGAGCTTTTGTGCTAGAGCATAATTGAGTTTACTTAATGCTTCAGGAAATTGTGGTTCTAACCTTAGTACCTGTGAGTAGGTTCTTACCGCGTTTTCCCAATTTTGCAAAGCTTCCCACTGCTGACCTAATAAGAAATATGATTCGGGATCTTGAGAATTATGATTGATGCCTTGTTCTAAAAATTTAATTGCTTCAGTATGTTTTGACTGCTGGCTTAATATTTCACTAATGCGGTAATAAGATTGCACGAATCGAGGATTTAAAACGATCGCTTTGCAATAAAACTCAACAGCCTGCCGAATTTTACCTTCAGCGGCCAAGGCATTACCCAAGTAAAAACGATCTAAAGCAGTGCCAATCTTTGGCTGTAAAGATAAAGCTAGCTGCATTTGTCTGATAAACTCATCTTGTTTGCCTACCTTGAACAAAATTCTGCTTAGATTCAAATGTGCTTTAGCATATTGGCGATCGAGTTTTATTGCTTTGTGGTAACAGGCGATCGCATATTGCCACTTGCCTTTTCGGGCATAAAGATTACCAAGATCGGTATGAACTTTAGCAGAATCTGGCTGCCGTTTTACTTTTTGATGATAACGCTTAATCGCCTTGTCTATCTGACTTTCTGGACTTTTAGGCTGTTCTGGTAAAACGCTACTTTCAAGCAGTGGCGATCGCTCTGTTTTATTCAGTTTAACCTGGTTGAAGTCTCGTCCTGGAAGAGCAGCTTGAGACATATTCAGCTCTAAAGCTAAACGATAGTACTTGGCTGCTTGTTGCCATTTATTTTGTTTTTCTAGCTGCTGGGCTATTTTACAATAGGCTTCCACCGATTTAATTTCTAAGGGGTCTATTGTATCTATATCTATTGACTCTGCTAAGTTGTCTGGTGGTGAGTTAGGTTGTTCTAGCGAATCTGCGCGTTCGAGATTGAACTCTACTTTTTCTGTTTCACCTAGCTGTTGCCAAACATCAGCTAAACTGCGGTAGATCTTGGCACTAGGATTAATGATAATTGCTTTTTGATAATGTTTAATTGCCTGGGGCCATTTTTGCTGCTGAACGTAAATGTCGGCAATTCCAGCGTACACTTGGGCTAGATTTGGTTCAACTTCTACGGCTTTGGCATAACAAGACATTGCTTGACTAGTTTTGCCCATTCTTTGTAAGGCATTGCCCCAAATTTTGTAAGCTTTTGCCATGTTCGGCACGATTTGCGTAGCTTGTTGACAGGCAAGTGCGGCATCTTGCCATTCTTGTCGCTCTAAATGCTCTAGAGCTTTTTGAAGATAAACCCGCGCTGTTTCCCAATCAATGTCTTTAGCCTGTTCTGGATTGATTAGTTTAAGGCGTTGACCAGATGCAGGAGATAAGTCGTTGAATTCTATTTCTACCTGAGAAGATTGACGCGATCTAGCAACTATAGCCGTTTCTTTTTTTAATAAAGGTTGAAAGGAAAATGCTGCTTCTTTTAAACTGGCAAGAGGTATTAGTGGTCTGTTGGTCTTAGCAAAACTCTTGTTCAACAGCTTATCTCTAGTATTTTCTGTCAGAGCCTTAATTTGAATTGCCTGACGGTAATAGTTTGCTGCCTGTTCTATGTTACCCTTGTTTTTTAAACCCACGGCTAGTTTTTCGTAAGCTACTGCCAAATTGCCGTGACGTTTGATTCGCTCTGCCAAAAGCTGCTGAATTTCCAGCAAAGCGGGGTTTTGTTCGATCGCTACACCATAAAGCCGTAAAGCTTCGCTTATTTTTCCTTGTTCCCAAAGAGCGTCAGCCCGAGCAATTTGAGTTTGCCAAACTGAATTCTTCCCTGCTCTTTTTTCGAGCGTCGCCGAATCTGACTTTCGGTTAGCTTCACCAGGAAGAAGATTGCCAAATAGCTTAAACATTAGCCAATTAAAATATTATATTAAATATATTTTTACTTTTTGTAAATTCACAGATTGAGGTAATTTAGAATTCACTGCTTCTATCTATAGTTGAAAGTCTACTTCTTTTTGCTGTTTCAGCGCACGATACTACAAGCAGCGTTTACTCCGTACATACACCTAAATATTAAAGTAATTATTGTAGAGTTTATTAAATCTTTATATTTAATTATATTTGTCTTTATTAATAGTTATTAAAGTTATCTCTTATCGCTCGATTAAAAAGATAAGCGGGTAAGCTCATCTAATTGTTTACTGATGTTACGCAATCGAAAGAAAATTAATACTTTCAATCGACTACCAAAGTAAAACTGTTACCTATTACTCGTTACTCGTTACCCTTTACCGAGTCGTAACAAATTAATAAGTACGTAACATCAGTTATTTAGTCGTACCGCGATCGCTTCTTGACGTTATATTGCCTCGAAGATTATCTACCGAACCATTAAAAATAAATGCTGTGGCTAGATCTCATCCCACCCCCCGACTCCAGAGGACATGACATAGCTAGTAACACCAGCTTCAAAAAAGTTGGCTTTGGTATGACCCGCAGATTTTGTATCGGAAAACCTTTCTAAATGACGGTAGGGACTCTTTTTATACTGTTCGTCAGAGTATAAAGGATCTAAGCCTATAGAACGCAGACGCATATTAGCCATATATTTAGTGTAATGTTCGGTACTGGCTTCTGTAATGCCCAAGACATTCTCTCCTACAATATGGTTTGTCCAACGACATTCGTGCTGTACCGCGGTGTCAAACATTTCGTAAATCTGTTCGATTGAATGAGGAAACAACTGCATCGCTTCGGGTAGCAATTTTTGATAGAGTCGGACGTGGCTTAATTCGTCACGATTGATCATTTTAAAGATGTCAGCACTACCAGGCATCAGCATCCGCGATGCTAAGTTATAAAAATAGATAAAGCCGTTGTAAAAATAAATTCCCTCTAACAAATAGTCCGCCAGCAGCGATACAAAATAATTTTCAGGAGTCGGATTATCGACGTATTTTTGATAGATTGAAGCAATAAATTTACAGCGATCTGCTAATACTTTATCGGTGCGCCAAAATTCATAAACACCGTTACGGCGATCGCTTGGTATGACAGTTTCAATAATGTATTGATAGCTCTGGTTGTGCATTCCCTCCTGAGAAATTTGTTCTGCCATACAAACACTTACTTCAGGAGCGGTAACGCAGCTTTTAATATGAGGAATATTACAGGTTTGAACTGAATCTAAAAAAGTTAGGTAGCTCAAAATACCATCGTAAGCGCGACGCTCTTGAGCGGTTAAATTCCAATAGTCAGTTACATCCTGAGTTAAATCTAGCTTTTGAGGAATCCAAAAGTTTTCTCGCATCTGCTGATACAAACCGATCGCCCACGAATAACGAACGTCATTTAACTGCATCAGATTGGTAGTGTTTCCAAACCAAATAGAACGATTTTCTACACGATCGTCTCCTCCAGGATTAAAGATCGGCTTGGCTGACATGGTGTTTTGAGACGGATACCCAGATTCAGATTCGTGCTGGGATAAAAATGAAGTCATAAATTATATATTTTTTTTTCTAACAATACGCTATATACGGCGTTACAACTAAATAAATATCTAAAAAAAGCACTAGCGATAACACTTACAAATTGTAGCTAAAAAAAGGGATGCTCGATAGGCGATCCGAACATCTCAATCTTTATATAATTATTACTGAGCATTTCATAGTTCCTCAAGTCCCGTAGAGGACGTGACCTGCTACGTCCGTACCCAAGTCTTTTTGTCACCAAGTCAGTCTAAACCATCCCGATCGCGGATGCAACGCCTACTACTGCTCCATTTCTTCTACATCTTTTTCTACATTGACATCGCTGCTGGGGGCGATCCCTTCAATGTTAATAATGCCCTGGATAACCGAACCTACTATAGGCGCAGCAACGGTAGAACCATAGGTATGCTCTCCTTGGGGTTCATCAACTACAGCTAATACTGCGTAACGAGGTTCTTCAACGGGAAATATCCCGACAAAGCTGGTAATTTTCTTCTTGGCATGATAACCACCCGTATCCTTTGCTTTTTGAGAAGTACCTGTTTTACCAGCAATTCTATAGCCTGGAATTTTGGCTGCATAGCCACTACCTTCTTCTACTACCTGTTCCATCATTTCCAAAACGCTTTTAGCAGTTTCAGGAGAAAATATTTGCTTGCTGTTTGATGGTTGAAAATAGTGGAGATAACCGTTGTAGTCAGATAAACCTCTAACTACGTGAGGGGTAGTTAATTTACCTTTATTAGCCAATGCTGCCTGAATTTGAATCAGCTTGAGGGGTGTGAGAGAAAAACCTTGACCGAAAGATGCGTTAGCCGATTCGATTTCTCTAACGCTAAACTCTACCTCGTCCTTTAGCCTACCCGTAGTGTATCCTGGGATATCAAATTCTATTTTGTCTTCAATACCTAATTTCTGTAAGTCTCGGTAATAATCCAGGGGATCGAGACGACGCATAATCTTAATCATGCCCACGTTGCTAGAATACTGAAGAATCTCTGGTAAAGAGAGCTTCCCTCGCACTATCTCTCCCGTGCTTTCATCATAATCATGGTTGCTTACCGTCCTATCTTTAATTTTAATTTCTCCCGTGTCGTCAAAAGTATCTTCAAGAGAAATGACTCCTGCATCTAAAGCTAAGGCAATATTAATCGGTTTGAACGTCGAACCAGGCTCGTATAAATCGGTAATTGCCCAGTTTCTAAATAGACCAACATCGTATTTATAATAGGTATTAGGATCGTAAGTCGGTTCGGATACTAAAGCAGCGATCGCACCATCGCGAACATCCATAACAATGACCGTACCTCGTTTGGCTTCGTAGCGATCCATTTGTTGTTTTAAAGCATTACGGGCAATCTGCTGCAGGCGGAGATCGATGGTTAACTGTAATCGTAAATCGTCAAAGCTAAACAGTTTTTGCGATCGCTTCAAATCGCCAGGATGAAACACGGCTTTTTGTTTGCTAAAGCTGCGCTTCATCTTCCAACTTATCGGCTGGCGTTCTAAAAGCTTGTTTTGAGTGTATTCGACACCTGCTTGGGGAGTACGGCTACTGTCGAGATTGACATATCCCGTTACTTCCGCTGCCATTTCTTTGCGAGGATAGAAACGAGTATAGTTTTGTCGAGCATCTAAGCCATCAATCTGTAGTGCTGCAATTTTCTCCTTGACAGATTCTGGTAGATCTTCTGCTAAACGAATCCCCGACTGCCGTTCGGCAAAAATTTCTAATAATTCTTCCCTCGTTCTATTGCCGAGAATTTCGGCTAAACTATCGGCAATTTCTTTAGCTGGTACAGGCTCTGAATTTCGATAAAATAATTCGGGATGAACGTAAAGAGTATAGGTAATTCTGTCCGTTGCTAAAACATTCTGCTGGCGATCTACGATTTGGCGACGAGGAATATAGAACTTCAGTTCTGTAGTTTGTTGATCTTTAGCTATTTGAGTTAATCTTTTGCCTTTAGGAGCTTGCTCGTAGACAACTTCTGGATCGATTATTTGTAAATAATATAGCCTTGCACCTAAACCAACTGTAGACAAGACTAAAACTCCCCATACAAAGAATAACCTTAATAAAGTTTTTCCACTGTAATTAGGTAAGGCGCGATGACCGTGGGGAGCGTTTGGTAAGTTTTGTGGGAATGGTCTTCGATTGGGTCGTTTTTTGCTCGATTTTGTCCGAAGCGGAAACTTGAACTTAGATTTTGACATAGTTAAGCCATAAGCTGTCTGGCATCTAATACTATATTCATTTCCATTAATTTGCCCACTACTGCTGAAAATTAAGCTTACTCGAACTTAATAATATCTAATCTTCCAACTCAATTCTACTTCTAAATGAAGACACTTTATTCTAATTTACGATCTATTTTAATATTGATAATTATTAAATTAGAATTTTATACTCTGCGACTAAACAAATTAAGCTTTCGCTCTATTTATCCATAGATTCTATTTTTACGGACTAATACTATAATAAATAGCTTATATCTTTATCCGCTCTGCTATTTAATATCCATAACTACTATGTTTTAATTCTACGATCGCTTTTTGCTTATTTTTAGCGATCGCAGGGCTGCTTTTTGCTTCAACTTTTGCAGGACTAAGAAATACTGCTGACTCTGGTTTTGACACCGATAGCCGACTATCATCACCTGCTTCTCTTGCAATTTGATATTTAATTGTTTCGTTAATTGCTATTAGCTGGCGTTCTTGACGCTGTAAATCTTCTAAATGCTGATATTCTTGACTCCAAAGTTTAGGAATTTGAACCGTAGAGATATAAACACCGATGCTAGTGGTCATAGAAACTATGGCTAAACCAAAAGAACCTTTTTGTAATAGTGACAATACTTTAAGGTTATTAGGTAAAGTATTAGAGCGATAAAAAGTCTTTGGTTTGACTACTTTATCTCGTTCCAACTGCGATTTTTCGATTACTTGCGATCGAGTAATTTCGTATTCGCTTGTTCTTGGATAATATTCGGCTTGCAGATCCCTTTGGGGTAAAGCAGACATTTGATAATCTCCGTATTCAGTCGATAAGCTATTGGGCGAATTTTAACTTATATTCGACAAATTGATAAGAGCAGGCTACAAAAAAACATAGATGATTCAGAAAAGAACCAATTTTTTTATAATCCATATTTTTACTTAATAGTGTTAGTAAAAATATACTTGACTCAAAGTATTGTCTATTTTAAATCTAAAATATAAAATAATTCCCAATCTAAAAGTTAAATTTATGAAATTTGAAAATTATTTAGCAATTTGTGAATTAAGATAGGCAAAAAATACACGATTCAAAGTTTAGCTATAGTATTCTACCCGCTGTTTGAAGTGCAATATTGTTTGCCAATATATATCATATGAACATTTTAGTTCTTTGTTCTAGTTTTCCCTATCCACCATCTAAAGGCAGAAAACAGTTAAGAACATTTCACCTGTTGCAATACCTGCAAAATCGGCATCAAGTTACGCTACTAACTCGTCGTTGTACAGAAACTACCGATGCGGAAGTAGCTGTTTTGCGAGAACTAGTAAGCGAATTAGTCATGTTCGACCTAGAATCTAGTAACAAGAGTTTAGGACTGGTGGACAAAGCCAAGCGTATGGGCAAGTTTATCCAGCAGAAGACTCCGCCGAATGTTTTAGATGACTATTGCCCGCAAATGGCAGCTTGGATTGAAGAGGCGATCGCCACTGGCGAATTTGATGCGGTTGTCTGTGAAGATAGTAGCGATGAAATTTATATTAAACCCCAGTGGCATCAACAGTTAGGAGTATTGTTGAACCTACACTTTTCTGAATATGGGAAATACAAGCAGGAGTCAACGAGTATCTTTAATAAAGATCGAATTAACTTGGGACTACATAAACGCTACGAACAGAGCTACTTAGAAAAATTTAAGAAAATTATCACCGTAACCAACAAAGATAAACGCATCTTGCGAAAACTAGAGCCAGAAAGCGTTGTTACCGTAATACCTAATGGTGTCGAACTGACGAACTTTCCTTATCGCCAAAGAAATAAGCACAACGGTAATTCGTTACCAGCCAAGCAAGAAATTGTGTTTATTGGCAATATGAATCGCCCTGTAAACATAGACGCAGCCAAGTTTTTGGCTTTAGAAATCTTTCCTGCTATCTGCCAACGCTATCCCGAAGCCGTCTTAAAACTAGTAGGAACGCAACCTAGTAAGGAAGTTTTAGAATTAAATGAACTATCGGGAGTAACTGTGACGGGAAAGGTAGACTGTGTAGTGAAATACCTTCACTCGGCAACTGTCTGTGTAATTCCCATTCGTCAGGGGTATGGTTTGAGAAACCGCACTTTAGAAGCGATGGCAGCAGGAGTCCCAGTTGTAGGTAGCGATCGCGCCCTTTTGGAGTTTGAAATAGATGGTGCAGTTCCGCTGCGAGCCATGCGGGCAAATACAATAGAAGAATATGTTTATGCTATTGGTCGCCTGTTATGCGAACCTAAGTTAAGAGAAAAGCTATCGGTGAATGCGCGATCGCTAGTAGAAAAAGAATATAGTTGGGATCGCATCGGACAAAAATACGAACAGGTACTAGTTAGCGTTAGTAACAAACGGGTAGAAAATTTATTCAGTAAACAGTAAACAGTTTAATATAGTATTTTTTCTTAAAATCCATAGCCTTATTCCTTATTAATTAGTTCAATTTAAAAAAAGGCTTCACGCTATAGTATAAGGATGATTGTAATTGTTGGCGCAGGACCTACAGGCGCGGTACTAGCACTGTTATTAGTGCAGAGGGGTATACAGGTAAAGCTGATTGAAGCATCTCGCGATTTTAAACGGTTATTTCGCGGAGAAGGCTTGATGCCTAGCGGATTGGATGCCCTCGAACAAATAGGGTTATTTAAGCTATTAGCCGATCTTCCCCATCAGACTATTGATGCTTGGGATTTTGTTTTATCTGGTAAAAGACTATTTTGTGTTGATGAGCCGATAGAACCTAATGGACGACACTGTACTACAGTTTCTCAACCTCATTTACTAAGTGCCATTATCGAACAGGCGCAAACTTATCCTGGGTTTGAATTTATACAGGGCGAACCTGTACGAGATCTTCTAAAAGATGGCGATAAGCCTAACGGACAGGGCGTAAGCCCAGATCGTGAGGGGCTGTCTGCCGAACCTGCGTCGGCAGTTTATAAGCCCCGTCGTCTAACGACGACTGGCGATGCTACCGCATCGCGTGCTTCGCTACGCATCAGTGGTGTCAAGCTAGCTTCTGGTCGGGAAATTACTGCTAGTTTGGTAATAGCTAGCGATGGGCGTAATTCAGTAATTAGGAAACAGGCTGGTTTAGATCTAAAAAGGC
This sequence comes from Waterburya sp., assembly GCA_965214815.1. Lineage (GTDB taxonomy): Bacteria > Cyanobacteriota > Cyanobacteriia > Cyanobacteriales > Xenococcaceae > Waterburya. The sequence goes on along the minus strand of CBDCCL010000002.1, from coordinate 1,461,743 downwards.
TACAAAACAACATTGATATTCTTTGGTTCAAGCTCGATTCTGGTACGCTGGCAAAATCGAAAAACACCTTTTATTCAATCTTGCAAGGGCGAGATAGTTTTGGTCTGTTTAGAGCCTCATCGGGTCAGCTACACATTGGTTCGGGACTACACGCAGATGATAATTACGATGTTAAAGATATTGATTGGGCAGATAAGTTAGCTGCTACTTCTCCTCCCTGGTTAGCAGAACATATTTTGACTCATCGAGATAGCCTAACCAAACCGATGCTGTTGTCGGTTGTGGTAGGTCGTTGCGATCGCTGGTCGATTCCTGGACTGCTGTTACTCGGAGATGCGGTACATCCCATGTCGCCAATCCGCGCTCAGGGTATTAATATGGCGTTTCGGGATGCGATCGTAGCTGCTAACCATTTAGTACCAGTGTTGAATTCAGAAGTTAGTGGCGATCGAATAGATGCGGTCTTACCTTCGATTCAACAAGAAAGAGAACCCGAAATTATCCGTATTCAAAAATTACAGGCGCAGGAAATGGCGCAAGCTGAATTATTACACGGTAGTGGTTTTATACGATGGGGCGCGAAAACTTTCACCCCGATAATTCGTCCTGCGATTCGCGCTTCATGGCTGAGAAGACAAAAACAACTCCGTCAGGGTGTTACTAAGGTTCGTCTCACTGTTTAATAATTATCTATAGCAGTTCTCAAGTTAATAAAATACCCCCGATTAACACCCTCGGCAATAGCTCTATGAGACAAAGGCTTTAGCCGCATGTGACCCTCAAGACCGCTTTGCCTCGCAATCAACAATTAACAATCGACAGAAACCAAAATTATGAAACATATCTTGTACAGAATAACAACCGCTATATTTGAATACCTGCTTGAAAAGAGTAGTTTTCTCTATAACTTCTCCATCGCGTATTTAATACGAGCGCAAACGGCTGCTTCTGGTTCGCGATCGATTAATTCTTGAAACCTATTGGCAATTTTCGATAGTAATTCTGGCTGCGTGTCTGTCAAAGTATCAGCCAGCGATTCTAAACCAACTACCGCAGCGTAGCGTACCACCCATTCTCCATCTTCGGTAGCTAATAAAAGAGTCTGTAAAACCTTTTGCTGTGCGGGTATCACTTCATCCGTAGGTAATTTCGACCAGATAATGCTACCCAAACCTTTTGCTGCTGCACGACGTACACTTTGAGAAAAGTCAGAAACCGCAGCTTTTAATAATAGGTCTAAAGCAGCAGGATCGCCTATTCCTGCAAATACTCTAGTCGCCCAAGCTCTAGCACCATAGTTGTAACCGTCTAAATTATTCAATAGATAGGGAACTACAGGCTCGCCAATCTGAATCAATCCATCTACCGCAGCTACCGCAGCTCCAGGATTATTAAAGCCTAAAACCTCTACTAAAGTGGGTATTGCAGCTCGATTCTTAGCTTCGGCTAAATCTTCTACGGTTTTTAATAGTAAATCGGCAGAGTCGGCGCGATCGACTGCCTCGATCAATTGTCGAACATCGGACATCAGTAACTTATTGCTAGATGAGGATTTTAATATTTTGGGGTTAGAAAATAATTTTACTACTTTAACCAATCATTGAACGAGCGAACGAGCGAACATTGACGAAGTTAGAGGAAGCTCCGTCGTTCTACGGCGGAGTCTCTCTGACTATTAAAGCTGATAAATGATAAATGACCTCGGTATACCCAAAATGCCGGGCATAAACGGTTTAACCGTATAAATGAGATGATTCGACCGATGTTGTCAGAGATTCTGCTCGATCCAAGCTCTTAAAGCTCTAATTGCTTTACTTCTACCTTCGATTTGAGCTTGTTTGACATAAGTTTCAATCAATTCAACAATAGGAATATTTGGAAAGTTAGGACTAGTTAAAGATTCGGTATAACGATCGCCCTGCAACAAGTAAATTTGTAGACCTGTTCTGCTATAACGCCAGAGTTCGGGAACTTTTAACAGCAGATAATTATCTAGTCTGGTTCTATTAGTAATATCTATTTCAATAGCTAGATCTGGTGGCGGATCGATAGTTAGATCCAATCGATCCTTACCGATAACAGCCCGATAATTTTTGATATAAAAGCAAGTGTCTGCTTCTATGGCTTGAGCCATAGGTACGTTTTTAAAAGTTGTCGAACCCAATCCCTCAAAATCGATTGACAATTTTTCTAATAAGATTTTAACCAGATCGCCAATAATCTCTTTATGCTTTTCGTGTTCTGGTAGAGGAACCATTATTTCCATCACTCCATTGCTGTAAGAAATTCTAGAACTGCGATGTTCCCCCAAATCTTCTAAAATGCTTTCAAAGTCCGACCAGCTTATATCCTGTAACAGTAATTGCTGTCCTGGCTTGACGACAATCTTCTCTAAAGCTACCTGCATTTTTTTCTTTGCCTATGGTGTAGTTTAATTTTAACGGTATAGATTATCTCTATTCATCTATGCAATTGCTTGACAAATTGATGTTTTGTAGTGTATTTCTTTGTTTGCACTATTTTTAAACATAGAGAATTGCTATCCAACCACAAACCAGAAAAGATGCTCTCTATAGTATTTTCTGGATCTGGAATTAGTTTAAGACCCTTTTCATTTTGCGAACAAAAAATAAGGCAATCGCCATTCGGTGAAGCATTTTTAGCAGATGAACAGTCACGACAAATAATCAGAGCAAAGAGTCCATTAAGTTCATAATTTCAATGCTGCTTTGATTAGTTGCTGATTCTTGCTTTAAATTATTTTCTAGCAATCCTTTGAGCGCGATTAACTTCATACTATTTTCGGCTAAAGTATCGGCGATCGCCTGACCTGCTTTGAAATAGCCTACTGCACCCAAATCCATCAAAGCCGAACGACGTAGTTGCAGATCTTCACCTGATAGTGCATCGATCAAAATATTTCCATAGCGATCTTCACCCGTTAACTGATACATCGCTCTTGCAGCAGCATATTTTACCTTCTCTGTCGGATGCTGCGTAAACGGCTCTATTAAGTCAGTTGCTTCGGTTGCGCCTAATGTTCCTAAAGCCTCGATTACTGCTTCATAAGGCTGCACCAAATGAGGCTTACCTTCTACTCTTACGGCTGCTGTAACCCCTCCGTCTAACAACTCGATTAAAGCTGGAATACATCGGCGATCGCCTAATTCTGATAAAGCTCTTGCAGCAGCTTCCCTAACGTAGAAATCGGGAAACTGTAAACAGCGTATCAATGGCTCGACTGCACTGCGATCGCCTAACTTACCCAAAGCCCTAGCTGCGTTGCGACGTAGGGGATATCCACCATCGGGAGCGCGATCCTGCTCGTCTTCTAATGCGGTTAATAAAGTAGCGATCGCTTCTGGCTCTTTTACTCTAAACTTTCCTAACCACCACGCAGCATAATACCGCGCCCCTAAATCTTCTTTTTGCTGGAGATTGGCGATCGCCCGATCTACCGTTAATTGAGCTTCATCATTCATTTCTTATCTGTTCCTTCAAACACGACAATACTCAGACAAGTAAACAAATACTAGCTTCTATGCTGGCATTCGCATACTCCCCTGAGTATTACTTCGTAAATCGAACTATCTCGATTTTTATATATGTCTATCTCCTAAAGACAGACTTATGACTTACTATTTAGACTTACTTAACTCTAACTTAGTGCGTTGATAGCGTAGTCAATATAGTTGTTAGCTTCAGTTGCAGGTTGACCGCTTAAACCGTGGTTGCTCTTAATGTTTTTTAGAGCTTCGATGTACCAGCTTGGAGATAACTCATAAGCACGGTTGATTTCATCAAGACCAGCTACTAAGTACTCATCCATAGGGCCTGTACCGCCAGAAACTAAGCAGTAAGTGATCATTCTGAGGTAGTAGCCGATGTCACGAGAACATTTTGCTTTACCTTCAGGAGAGGAAGCATACTGAGGACCAGGAGTGCTAGTAGTGTAAGGGAATTTAGAATACACTGCGTTAGCTGCACCATCAACCAACTTTTGAGAATTGTTAGTCAAAGCTTTTGCTGCTTCTAAAGCTGCGCTAGCGCGTTGGAAACGACCGAAAGCACTTTGAATTTCAGTATTGGTCAAAAAACGACCCTGGGAATCAGCAGAAGATACCGCTTCAGTTAAAGGAGTTTTCATGGTTGTATTTCTCTTTTTTTACTAATTTGTTCTTAATAACCTAATGGTTATTTTGCATTGTCAAAAAGATTGCTCTTTCTAACTAGGCTACAGCCGAAGCAGCACGGTCAAAGTAGCTTGCAATTTCAGAAGAAATAGCACTACAGTCGCCAGGAGTGATGTTGCTATTGTCGTTAACGATAGCCAAAGCTGCTTCCTTCATTTTTTGAACGCCTACAGCTACAGAACCACCAGGAGTACCCAAAGCTAAATAAGTTTCACGTAGTCCATTTAGACAACGATCTTCTAAAACACTCGCGTCACCTGTGAAGATAGCGTAAGTGATATAGCGTAAAATAATTTCCATATCGCGCAAGCAAGCTGCGTTACGACGACTAGTGTAAGCATTACCTCCAGGAGAGATTAGCTGAGGCTGCTCGGCAAACAAAGCGCGAGCTGCGTTAGTAACGATAGCGGAAGCACTACCAGTAATGCGGTTAACTGAATCCATACGTTTGTTGCTTGCTGCAACCATTGCGCTTAATGCGTCTAGTTGGCCACCAGACAAATACTCACCACGAGCATCAGCTTGAGACACTACTCTAGTAAATGCGTCGAACATTATAAATAATCTCCTACTCGAATTAAATTTGGTTTAGTTGAACTTCAAAAAGGAATTTTAACTTAAGAACTACTTTCTCTTACTAATCGAAACTAGCTTTGTTGAAAGCGGTTAGTTATCGAAGGTGCTAAGTTATTATTTTCCAGTACTGAGTCAATTTTCTCAGCCTATATATTAAAACTTTACACTCTTAATAAAAAACTGTAAAAGAGATAATTTTACGGCGATCCCCCCTAGCATTTTACAAAGCTCTATGGGGTTTTAACCAGATGCTGTAAGCTTACTTTTGATACCGTCACGATTAAGATGAGTTTACCCCAACTTCGCTCAAAATCAGTCTTTAGCTACACCTACCAGCATTTATCCCTTTAGATAACTTTTATACAACGACAACGAACCATTATTTATTACGTCTTGTTAATTTTTCCAATCTTATCTGGCTGCACTTAAGAAAAATTTACTTCTGTTAAGTTTTTTAACCAGCCTGTAATTCTTTGGCATGGTAACAATTCATTTGCTCGACTAACAGCACGAGTCTTATACTCCCTGCTGCTCGGTAAATACCGAACTAATAGAAGGCAAATATCATTGCTCAGACAAGATAAAAAATAAATGAAAATCAAGTTTAGCTATACTCTATTATCTTATTTATTTGTAATTAAAAGCAACTGACTGTTACTTTTATCAACAATTGACTATTTTTCTTATTTTCATGTTTTGCAGCACAAAATTGACGATGCTGAACAAATTACTACCGCTAGTTTTAACTTGCTGTAGCCAGAGAGCTATCTAAGTCGAATAAAAAACCATGAATATATTCTTCTGTCCATTCTGAACCATACAGACGGGTGAGCATTCCCCTGGCTGGGTCTTTTTCGGCTCGATAGTCGCTATAACTTTTGTGAGCTTGGAAAATCGCCGCTCGCTGCTGTGGATCGCTGACTTCTTCTGCTTGCTCTACAAAATTGATATAAGCGTTTAGATAGTCGCAAAAAGCATTAAATACCAGATCCTTCACAACTTCGGTTTGAGTAGGACGAGTCCACAAAAAAGCAGGAGAAAAATACTGTTGAGCTTCAGTTGGGAAATCCCCACCCCAAGGTAGGTCTTTTTGGTATTCATCGAACATCGGCATAATTGGCTTACTATACTTATTCTCATAAGCTTCGTCCCCACGGAACAACGGCTGCATATCGATCGCAATTAGATGTCCTCCTGGTAGAGTTACCAAGTCAGCACCAAAGAAGGGTAGATCGTAATTCGGCTGGGGAAAAATCACAAAGTTTAGCACCTGAAGAGAGTTTCCTCCCTGTACGTGGGCTGCTCTAATCTGTCTGAGCTTTTGAGATTTAAAGCCATGACTGGTAGTCAGTACTGGCTCTTGCTTTTTGCCTTTCCCCATCATTCCTTCTCGGCGTTCAAAGCCTTTTGGAATGGGATAGGGTTCTAAATCTAATCTCGATTGCAATGTAGCGATCGCCTGGTTAAGAAATGGTTGATATAGGGTCATGTTATCAGTGAACAGTGAACAGTAAACAGTGAACAGTAAATAGTTAACTTTTTTAGTTTTTAGTTTGAATCGACTGCCAATAACCAATAACCAAGAATTATCGCTCTATTAAAGGCGGTAAGCAGTTAATATTTCCAAATTAAGTTCGCGGATAAATTTAATTTCTCAACAATTATTTCCTTACTGAAGATACGGCTAAAGTCGAAGCATCTTCAAACAAGAACTCATGTAAAAATCTTTCGGACCATTCAGCACCAAAATAGCTGCTAAACAAACCGTGAGCGGGATCTCTTTCGGCACTATACCAATCGTACTCTTTTTGCGCGGTCGCGATACGTTGAATATCTTCTGGATCGGTAAGGGGTTTGGCATCGGCTAAGGTTTGCCAATACAGGTTCAAATACTCTTGAAACGCAGGAAACAAACGATTTACTACGGTTTGCGAGTCGGTTTTTGCGAACAATAGGTATTTAGAAAAATACTGGTTCGCGTCATAAAACTTCATTTCCAAATTCTGCGCCAGTTCGTTGTATCGATCGCGAATTTCTCGCATCGGTTCGATATACTTTTCTGTATAGGCGCGATCGCGAAATAATGGTTGAAAATCCATCACCACTAATATTTTCTTTTTGCCAAAAGACAAAAAGTCTACGCCTAATAAGGGTATGTCGTAATGATGAGAGGGATAAATAACGCTATTAAATACTTGAGCAGTCTCACCTGCATCTATATATGAATAACGAATTTTTCTTAGCTGAGGACACTGGTAGCACCAACTTTGGATCGTAGCAGGATTTTTACCTCTAGCACTGACATTAGACTCTAAACCTGCGGGAATAGAACGACTGCTTAAGTCAAAACGGTTAAAAAGTTCTTCTTCTAAATATTCTTTAAAGGGAGCGAACATACGATTATAGGTATATATAGTAAGCCTTATAGCCAGAATATAGAAATGGTTAAACTATAGTCTCTTTTTCCTAAGACAAAGCAACAAACTGTAATATACATTTTGCGATTGCGCTCCGCGCACGCCGAAGGCATCGCGCTACTCTAAATTGAATCGTCTAAATTAATTTTTTAGATGAACGACCAGAATGAAAGCTGAAAATAAAAACACAAAGTTAACAAAGTTTCTATTTACTCAGTTTTTCTCAGCTGATAATTTCGCCAAGAGCGATTACGCTCCGGGTAGCCAACGCGATCGTAGTGCTGACGATGTATGTCAACTAAATATTGTAAAAAACTATGCTATTAGAAGTAAACAGAATTATCGTACCTCCAGGACAAACAGTAATTTTAGAAAACATCGATTGGGGTGAATTTGAAGCGATTTTAGAAGATTTAGGTGAAAGTCGCGGTTCGAGAATTGCTTACGATCGCGGAAAATTAGAAATCATGACTCCATTACCAGAACACGAAGTCAATAAAGAATACATCGGCGACTTCCTCAAAGTTTTATTAGAAGAACTAGATATTGAATTCTGTCCTCTCGGTTCAACTACTTTTAAAAACCAGGCGATGTTTAAAGGAATCGAACCCGACAGTTGTTTTTATATCGAAAATGAACTCGCAGTAAGAGGGAAAAATAGATTAGATTTGACGGTAGATCCACCACCAGATTTAGCTTTGGAAATAGACATTACCAATCGCAGTCATCCAGAAATTTATCAATCTTTGGGAGTAGCAGAACTATGGAGATATCAGCCAAATAAGCTACAAATTTTGCTACTCCGTGAAGGTAAATATGTAGAATCCCAAACCAGTCGCAATTTTCCTAATTTTCCTTTAATAGAAGTTATTCCTAAATATTTGATTCAATGTCGAACCGAAGGTAGAAACAAAGGTATTAGAGCATTTCGTAGTTGGGTAAAAGCAAGATTATAGAATAGCGTGGGAATCAAACAAACATACATTCGATTGAGTAGATTATGTCCTAGTTATGAGTGAAATATTAGGAAGCGTTAAGACATTGTGGCTTTATCCAGTTAAATCTATACAGGGAGAGAAATGTAGATCTTTCACTATCGACCGAAGAGGTATAGAAGGAGATAGGCTATTTGCAATTCGAGACAATAAAGGAAAATTCGGCAGTGGCAAAAATACGCGCAGATTTCGACATATTGATGGGCTACTGGCATTTCAGGCATCGTACGATCGAGACGTGCCTATCATAAAATTCCCTGATAATCGTGTGATGCGAGGAGACGAACCTAATATCCATGCTGCACTATCGAAAATATTAGGACAGCCAGTAACATTAGCCAAAGAACAAAGAATTTCTCATTTTGACGATTCACCGATTCACATTGTGACGACTGCTTCCTTAAGGTGGCTAAAAAAAGCTTTCCCAGACTCAAAAATTGATGAGATAAGATTTCGTGCCAATTTACTTTTAGACGTTGAGGGAAATACTCTCGAACATCAGTGGATTGGTAAACAGATTCAGGTAGGCAATAAAGTGACTTTGAAAATAACCAAACTGACTGAACGTTGCATCATGACATCTAGTAGACAACAAAACTTACCTGAAGATCCGCAAATATTTCAACATATTATTCATAAGTCTAATCTTATGTTTGGCGTATATGCCAAAGTTTTGACCTGTGGCGAAGTAAATCTAAACGATTTAGTAAAAGTCCGTGGTTAAATTTGCCAGGAAATCGCGATTCTCGATTGTTCTGAAATTCATTTCTGCTTGATTACCAGCATTTTATTAGCACCTGGTTGAAGTTCGTATGGCACTTTTACAGTCGAAACTAAGTAGCCTGAATTATCAAAGCGATCGATTACAAAATCTAAATAAGGCGAAGTTTCTTGCATTAAAGTTAGAAGCGGAAATATTCTAACTTCAGAGCTTACTCTTAACATTTCTTCAATAGCTGCGACATGAAAATCTCGATCGAGTTGTTCGGAGTATAAAAACAACAGATGAGAACATAACGCTAAATCGTAGCTGCGATCGCTCTTATTTAAATCGGGTAATTCTTGCGCTAGATATCTGCCTTCTTGTTTACCGCGATCGTAATCTTGCAGAAATTGTTCTAGAGCTTTAATTCGTTTAGCTTTCAAATCTTGCGGGTTTTTGTGATAGTTCCAAACCCAATTATTAGGGGTGGCAATTACCTGACCGATAATATCATCTACTACTGCATCGAATCTTTGTCTTATTTCTACACCATCAAACTGATAAATTGGATCGATAGAAGTAATTTTATACCCTTTAGCCGTACCTTCGGCGTTAAAGCTAGCAGGGCCATCTCCCGCCCCTAAAATACGTTTTTGCAGATCTTCCGAGGATAGATCGAACATCTTTATGTATTCGTCGAGCGATCGCCCGAAAGGAACAACCTTATCTAACTTCACAACCATAAGCTAATTTTTGTCAGGGTAAGATTAAATAAAAGTACTTACCGCTTAGAGTATTACAAAAACAGCAGCTATGCTTATTTCAAGTAATTTACCAATTAATAGCGATAAATTTGCTCGACACGACCAAATATTGACGATTACTGGAGCTGACTGGCTAGACTATCAAAATTTTGATTCTCAAGAATATCCAGGTTACAGGGTTTCTTATTTCAACGGAGAAATAACTATCGTGTCCCCTGGACGAAATCACGAACGTATTGCTGCGGTAATTAATCGATTAATTATTGCCTACTGTGAGAAATACGAACTTCAAGATTTTCCTTTTGGACAGACAAGATTAAATGTCTGGGGACAAGCAGGGAGAGAACCCGATCTTGCTTACGCTTTTGGTAGTGATAAAGATTTACCAGATCTGGTAGTCGAAGTTATTGTTAGTAGTGGCGATATCGAAACCCTAAAATCTAGCTACAAAAACACTGGTATCAGCGAACTCTGGATCTGGAAAGATAATGTAATGACTTTTTATACTTTGGAATCAGATAGCTATAACGTAGTGGAAGCTAGTAACATATTAACTACTATAAGATCGCAAACACTGGTGAAATATGTCAATCGAGGATTAACAGAAAGTCCTCTCGTTATTAAAAAAGATTTCTTAAAAATTATCTAGATTTTCAAAGTTTTAGTTGCTCTTAAAATGCAAGCGACCAATGGCGATTAATAGAGTAGTGAGCCATGTCAATGCTTTTATGCTATCGTTCTCAAGAGTTTGAATGTTGCAGGATCGATCTTTTGAGGTGATTTAATATATTGTAAGGCGATCGCTATCTCAAACTAGTTAAAGCTTTAAACCTCAAACAGAATTACTAGCAAAAATGAAAAGGATTAAACTAAAATAGCCTCTAGATTATCATTCGTTCTGGTTTTCACTCTTCAAAAACGGCTGAATGAACCTTATGACATTTCGTTCAATTCTTCACAAATATTATGAATTATCTGGCGTAGCCATCGGAGTTCATCATCATGACTATGACCATGATGCCAAACCATATGCATAGGAAACTTGCCAAAATCTCTTGGTGGAGCAAGTATTCGATATCGACTATCATCTGAGAACATCAAAGCAATGCGTTTTGGTAAGGTAGCACAATAATCTGTAGTAGCAATAATGGGAAAAACTGCTAAAAAATGAGATACGGCAATCGCTACATCACGTTGAATTGACTGGCTTTTTAAAATTTTAAACACGCCAGTTTTTAGCCGACGAGGAGGCGCAACAATTACGTGCTTCATTGTTTCATATGCCTTTGAGGTTAGCATTTTACGGGCGACACAAGCTCCCGAATCGAATTCGGGAGACGCACCCTCACCTACATAAGAATTACCAGACCGCACAATACAAACAAACTCATCCGACAAAATATCTTGAAGTATATAGGGATTTTGAGGATGATCGAAACGTCCTAAAGCTAATTGAGTCACTCCTCCGCTTAAGTTAGCTTCTGCTAGATCTGTGCCAATTGGGATGACTTTTAGTGTAACTTTAGGAGCTTGCTGACTAATCGCCTTTGCTAAATGAGGCACTAAAACACATTCAAAATAAGAATTTGCTGCTATTTGAAATTGGCGCGTACTTGTCTGAGGGTCGAATTCTCTTTCTCCCAAAATTACAGCATCTAATTCTGCTAAAGTTTTTTGAATAATAGGAGCGATCGCCTCAGCTTTTGGTGTCGGGACGATTCCATAGCGCGTTCTAGTAAACAAGGGATCGCCAAACAATTGCCTTAATTTCGCCAAAGAACCACTGACTGCGGGTTGAGTAAGTCCTAAATATTGACTTGCTGCCGTCACACTGCGCTCTTTCATCAGTGCTGCAAAGGTTCTTAATAGATTTAGATCGTAGTCCATAGCAAGCAGATATCATTATTAACGATATCTTAAATCGTAAAAATTAATTTGATTTATATCTTAAGACCTGTTTATATGTAAAAAGTAAATATCCAATTGAGAGATAAATCATGGAGCAACAACTCCGATTTGGCATTGTGGGAACGGGCATGATTGCCAACGTCATGGCTAAAGCGATCACCGAATCAGCAACAGCAGAATTAGCAGCCGTATCTAGTCGTCGGCTCGATACCGCCAAAGAATTTGCCAACAAATACGGTTCAGTCGAAGCCTTTGATTCGTGGCAAAAAATGTTTGATTGGTCTGGTATCGACGCAGTTTATGTTGCCGTTCCTACGGCGTATGAAGAGGAAATTTGTCTGGCTGCTGCTGGTGCGGGTAAGCACGTTTTAGCAGAAAAACCTTTTATCAACTTGCAATCTTTGCAGAGCATTATTGCTACTTGTCGAGATAACAACGTCGTATTTATGGATGCAACTCACTTTGTCCATCATCCCCGTACCAAACATATTCACGATCGTTTAACAGAAACTATCGGTACAACTCAAGCTATTCGTACTGGTTTTTTCTTTCCTTTCACCGACCGCACTAACATCCGCTACAATCCTGAGATAGAACCAATCGGTGCTTTGGGCGATATGGCTTGGTATTCAATACGAGCAGTCGTAGAGTTTTCATCCACGAATGGTCATCCGAACCAAATTGAAACATTCATTCAAAGGGACGATAAGACTAATGCCATCATCCGCGCATCAGGCTTATTGACTTTTGAAAACGGCGTTACCTCTACCTGGGATATTGGCTACAACGCTGGAGTCTGTATGATGGATTTAGATATTTTGGGTACAGACGGCGCGATTTGTTTGGATGATTTTGTCTTAGATTGGGCAAAGGGATTTGCTTTTGATAATCCGAATCACAATGTTGGCTATACAGTTAGAAAGGGTATGGCAGCTCCCAACGAATTTCAATTTATCCCTACCCCTAGCGATAAAACTCAACAGGCGGTGATGATTGAAGATTTTGTTTTCTTGGCGCAAAATCGCGATCGCAGCGATCTTTATCAAACCAGTATCGATAGAAGCGAACGTACTCAATATTTGCTCGATGCTATTCAGGAAAAAGCTACACAGTTGAAGACTTAACTTCTCTTTCTTTCTCAACGAATTACAGTATCGACTCGATCGAAGATTCTAATTCAAAAACCATAGAAGATATTCATATGTTGACAATTATTGCCAGACCAACGGTCGAGCCAACAAGATTAGAAGAAGTAAAGACAGCTATGTTGGAACTCGTAGAAGCAACACTGCAAGAAGAAGGATGTATCAGCTACAAGTTACACCAAGATAATCAACAGAAAAACCAATTCGCATTTATTGAAACTTGGGAAAATCATGAGCTTTGGCAGAAGCATATGTCAGGAGAAGCAATTAAGAAATTTAACCAACAAATCTCTGGGGCAATTATTGAGTTTGAACTTCAACAAATGAGCCAGATATCGTAATTTTTCTATCTGAGAGTCAATAAACGAGAATAAATTATGGCGTTGGTGAATCTAGGTATGAAAATTAGACTCATTCGCTTAATGTACATTTCTCAAAAGCTAACAGCGCAGCGCACGGTTAAACCGCATCGAGACGTACGCGCAGTTCGTCAAGAGCCGGACTTCGATGCGAAGCATCGTGCAGCTAATAGCGCGAAAGCAAAGCTTTCCAGTCGTCTTACGACGATCTGAGCCTTCGGCTCTGCGCTACGAACCGAAACACTTTATACGTCATACATCAAATCATCAACGCTGGAAATTTGAATCAAATAAAGTATATGAAATACAAAACTTTTCAACATCATTATCCTTTACAAAATAAATATCTTGACCCTATAGAATGCTCAGTAGTATCCTCTCTTCAAAAATTGGTAACATAAAAAGTCAGTAGAGATTAACCCGTTGCATTCCTAGCCTGATTTTATATGACTACCGATTTTCTAAGCCACCTTAATCCTTCACAACGCCTTGCTGTAGAGCATTACTGTGGTCCAATGTTGGTAGTTGCGGGTGCGGGTTCGGGTAAAACTAGAGCATTAACCTATCGTATTGCTAACCTGATTCGCGATCGCAATGTAGATCCAGAGCATATTTTGGCAGTCACCTTTACTAACAAGGCTGCGCGGGAGATGCGGGAACGAATTGAGTATATTTTTGCCACAGAGTTAGCTTTAGAACAGCACGGTCAAAGACTGGAGTTTTTGACGGAATACGAACAGAAGGCTTTGAAGTCCAGGGTATATAAAAGGACGACTAAGAAGCTATGGATCGGTACTTTCCATAGTTTGTTTGCCAGACTGTTACGTTTTGATATCAATAAGTACAAAGATGAACGAGGACGCACCTGGAAGCGGAATTTCTCGATCTTCGATGAGTCGGATGTCCAAAGTTTGTTTAAAAATATCGTTACTAAAGAACTAAATTTAGATAATAAGAAATTCGATCCGCGTAAGATTCGCTACACCGTCAGCAATGCTAAAAACCAGGGCTTGACTCCCGATGATTATGCCAAACAAGAACCTGGTTATCGTGGTCGAGTTGTGGCAGAAATTTACGATAAGTATCAGTCTAGATTAGCAGCGAACAATGCTTTAGATTTTGACGATCTGATTTGGGTTCCCGTCAAGCTGTTCCAGCAGAATGAGTCTATTTTAGGCTATTGGCATACGCAGTTTCAGCATATTTTAGTAGATGAGTATCAGGATACTAACCGTATTCAATACGATTTGATTCGGCTTTTAGCAACTAATGGCGAGACGAATAAAGCTGAGTGGAATTGGAAAAAGCGATCGCTTTTTGTAGTGGGAGATGCCGATCAGTCGATCTATTCTTTCCGTCTGGCTGACTTTACTATCTTGCTAGATTTCCAAAAAGATTTTGGTGATGGTTTACCCGATGAGGATACTCGCACCATGATTAAGCTGGAGGAAAATTATCGTTCCCGCGAAAACATCCTTCAAGCAGCAAACCATTTAATCGCTCACAATAGCCAAAGAATTGATAAAGTTCTCAAACCGACTAGGGGAGTTGGAGAACAAATCTATCTTTATAAAGGAGATGAGGAACAGGAAGAGGCGCGGTTTGTCGTCGAGCAAATGAAGCAAATCGAGAAAAATAATCCCGAAATCGGCTGGAAAGATTTTGCTATTTTGTATCGTACCAACGCTCAATCTCGCCCTTTTGAGGATTTACTGCTACATAATAATATCCCCTATAACATTGTTGGCGGTTTGAAGTTCTACGATCGCAAAGAAATTAAAGATGCGATCGCCTATCTCCGCATTATTGCTAACCCCGAAGATACCGTTAGTTTGCTCAGAGTTATTAACACTCCCCGTCGTGGTATTGGTAAGACGACGATGAACAGGCTGCTGGATGCTTCGCAGCAGATGGGTATACCCCTTTGGGAAATAGTCAGTGATGAAACTTCGGTTAATACGATGGGAGGACGTGCAGCCAAGGCTCTAAATCAGTTCGCTCGTCTAATTCAATCGACCAGAGAACAGTTAGACAATCTGACTGCGGGAGAGGTTTTAAACCACATTATCGAACAGACGGGTTATGTCAAAGAGTTACAGCAGCAGGGAACGGATGAAGCCGATAACCGCATTGCCAACATCTACGAGCTTTATAACGCGGTGCAGCAGTTTCAAGAGGATAACGAGGAGACTAGCTTAGAAGCATTTTTAGCCAGCGCGTCTTTGGCTTCCGATTTAGATGGTTTAGATGAAGAACAGCAAAAAGTCTCGATGATGACGCTGCATTCAGCTAAGGGTTTAGAATTTCCTGTAGTCTTTTTAGTGGGAATGGAACAGGGTTTATTACCTCATAGTCGTACTCTAGATGACCCTTTAGAAATCGAAGAAGAACGTCGCCTGTGCTATGTAGGAGTGACTCGCGCTCAAGAGCAGCTATTTTTGACCTACGCCAGAGAACGCCGTCTATGGGGAACTAGAGAGCCGGCGGTATCTTCTCAATTCTTAATGGAACTTCCAGGAGAGTTAATTAATAGCAATATCAATGTCGCCAATACTTACCGTCGTCGTACTCCCGCTAAAAAAATGCCTCCTGGTCAAGAAATAGACTGGAGTGTAGGCGATCGCGTTTTACATCACGAGTTTGGCGCGGGAGAGATTACTCATATTTTAGGAAGCGGTAAGAAAGCCACTCTAGCCGTTAAGTTTCCTAGTATGGGAGCGACAAAAATCGTTCCCAAAATTGCTCCGATGGAAAAAGTAGAGTGAAATTATTTAATTGCTATCAAAGTCATTTCTACATCTTTAATCAAATTGCTGTAAATCTCGCTTTCCTTTAAAAGCAGATCGCGATCGAACTTTTTATCTGCATATCGTTCAAACCAGACTTCGCTAGGTGTATAAGCAACATGAGTCAATTCAAAATCGACATCTAAATACAAAGCCAGCAGAGTAAAGGCTTTTTCCTTGGCTTGCCATTCTCGATTCAATCGTTTAGAAAACATACTCAATCCTACAGACGTTATGGGTCGAACATGAGTCGGATCGTGATAAAATCTGTCGCTACGATGATGGGGAACGGTGATATGTACTTTTGCTTCTGGCTGGCAAATACGATAAATTTCTTGGATAATTTGTAAATAGATTTCTGTTCGTTGTCCTAGATGTTCTAGAACATGGTGCATCTCAATCTCACTTACGCTATTGTCCTGCCAAGGATAAGGAAAACTTTCTAAGTCAAACAAAAGATCGGGTTTGCCAAACTTATCGACGTTAACGTAATCTTCAAGGCGTTTTGCTCCACATCCTAGATTCAAGCGTAAATTCATTACCTGCTGTATTGTTACTACCCTTAGCTTTTCTAAGATTGTAGAGTACGGATATTAGTTTAAAACAGCTTCTTTAGTTAGAACAAAAACACTACCTTCATTTCCTCTACCGATCCGCATATCTTTATCGAGGTAAGTAGTATCCAACCAACCTTTTTGCTCGCCACGCTCAATTTTAAAATCGAGAGGAAAAAACTTTTTACCAGACTCTATTTCCTGAATTAGTTTGGCTGGAGTGTTGTAACTAAGTAAACGCTGCAAGCCAACAATAGAGCGTTCAAAAATCACGTTAACTCGCTGTTCGGAAACGGGTTCAAAAGTAGCAGCAACGCTTACCAAACCTTCTAACATTGGTAAGCCAACAATTTCAGCGACGTTGTACACCTTTGCTTGAGAGACACGTATACATTGATAGATCTGTCCCATTTTAAACAAAGGAAAGCGATCTAGACCGAGAATACCTTTGCTGGTGGTATATAACAAACGCCAATCACCATTTAACAAGTCTTTAGCTTCCAGCGGTTTGTGAGTTGGGTTAGTATCTTCCAACTGTTGAATCGCCGAGAGAACTCGAACATTATCAATTTCGTTAGCCAGCAAACCACGATTTTTACCAGCGATCGCTTCTAACAATTCTGCTTTCTTACTCATAATCTCTTGACCTAAATCGACAGTTTTAATTCGATTAACTATCTATATTTTATAGACTTATCTAAATTTATGATTTTTGAGGTATGTTTGACGATTGTTCGCACAACTATACTTTAGAGATTATCCGAGCATCGATAAAAAACAGTCCTGACCCGCTGGCGTATAGAAGAAAACTTATTATTCGATTCCAACTACACCAAGCATTAAATTTTCATAATCGAATCAGAAACAAAAATGCGATCGCTGTTGATGATAAAAATCTTTGCCTAAAAAACTAACTTAGGTCTTCACTATTTTCTGGATCTTCGCCAATTTCCTTATAAACCTCTATCCCAGACTGCTCTAAAATAACTTGAGGATAGGGATAGCCATTGCGATCGATACTCTTGACTAGTACTTCGCCATTAGATAAATACTGTCCTACCTCGACATAACGGCTACTATCTTCTTCTGGTGCTTGAACGATTAATTTAGTCGCACCATTAGGTGGTTCATACAATCCTAGAATTTGCACGTTTTGCGCCAGAGTAGGATCTATTGGGGGTAATTCTGGTAATTCTGGTACTGAATTACGACGAATCGGCTCATCGATTGGGTCAGGGCGATTATTGCGATTTATCGCTACAATATCTTCTTCCTCTTCTTCCTCTTCTTGTTCGACTTCAATTGTTGAAGGTATGGAGATTACTGAAAAAGGATCGTTTCTACCACGCTGGGCTAGTCTGGCTCTAACATTAGGATCGGTTGCAGCAATTAGTCCTACTTGGGCTGCGGGTTCGTCTTGGGGGGATTCCTCTGATTCTTCTAAATCGGTAACTACTTCCAATTCTGGTTCGGGTTTTTGCTTTTCCCCAGCAGTTTTAACCTGTACAGAGATAGGTACTTCTTCTATTTCTTTTCTAGCTTCAATAAATTCAGAAATATAAGAACAACCATTCGTTAGCGTTGCTAAAGTTCCAATTGAAACTAATAATACAGCTTTATTCATAATAATTATTTGACTAGCGATCGAGATTAATTTATAACCAAACAATTTTTAGACCAACATAACAGTCGATCGCTACTATTGGCTAATAAATGAATTAGCTTTCTCGATCCATAGATTTTTTTAGCAAATTTAAACCTTTTTTGAGTTGTCGCGAAACAGTTACTACACTTATGCCTAACACTTTTGCTGTTTCTTTTTGCGTTAAATCGTGCAAAAAAACAAATTCTAAAACGTTTCTAGTACGATCTTCTAATTCAGATAAAGCCTGCTGTAAGCGCACTCTATCTTCATAAACTAGCTGAAAGCTGCGGTGTTTGGGATCGGCTACTAAATCGCATAAGCTAGTCTGAGTATCTAAATCATTGTTAACAGAAATGTCTAAACTCAAAGGTTTGCGATTCTGATAGGCTAATCTAATATCCTGCCATTCTTTGGGCGAGACATCCAAATATCGAGCGATTTCAACGTTTGTAGGCTGACGTTGATGTTGTTCGCGAAAACTATGTATAAAAGAGACTGATTGCTGTTTTAATTCTAACCAGCGTCGTGGAATTCTCAAGGTACAGCTTTTGTCTCGAAGATAGTGTTGAATTTCTCCTCTAATGTAAGGAATAGCAAAAGAACTAAAAGCATTTCCTTTTTCTACATCAAAACGCTCAATTGCTCTAAGCAAGCCTATAGAACCAACCTGTAACAAATCTTCATAGCTTTCATTGCATTGATTCATCCAGTGATAAGCTTCTTTTTTTACCAGTCCAAAATTCAACTCCATAATTTGATTACGAATTTCTGTTTTTCCTGACTGGTAATATTGACGAAATAAATGTAGGCTGTCTACTTTTATGTTTTTATTGATACAAGTCACCATTAAAATAAAAGTTCCTAGATAGAGAATAATGTGAAATTTTTAGCTATAAATTTATTTGAAATAAAAAAGATTATTTCCGAAACAATTCCAGCTTATTATTAGCTCTATCTATCGAACAACAGCATTTCTACTATTTATATTTAATATTTTTTTCAACAAGACCAAGATTACACTTAGTTTTATACTTACTACTTAAATTGTTGAGTAAAAATACGATAGTAAATAAAGCGTTCTTTTTGAGACTTCACGATATAAGTAATGAAAAATAGGCTACTGAATAATTATTAATAGATAATTATCTATTGAAATTGGTTATTATAGTCGTAAGAAGAGCGACTGCTGAACCCGAAGGGTCATTCGCCCCTACTTACCTATTACCTCCGAGCAGTTCACTTTAATGTTTTAACGAATTAATGTAGTGCGATACTATACGAGCGATATTATTTTGGCTATAAAAAAAGGGGTAGATACCCCCAATTAAGCTTCAATCTATTTTAGGATTAATTAGTTAGTTTAATTCTGAACATATTGCTTGACAAACATCAAACTAAGCATTAGACACGATTCTGCCGTAAAAAATACCGCGAACTTTTACTTCTTCTGGTTCTTCTGCACCTAAGTCAGTAGCCGAAGGCTGTTCGCTTTCAAATACTCCAGCAATTTCACCAGTTTCGCTATCTATTTTAGTTACGTTAAGAGACATTCTTCCTTTACGGGAAACAAATTCTTTAACGTTGGCGTTAGAAAATCTTTGGTCATCAGCCAATCCTGGTAAAGCAACCGCGTTGTCATAACCACTAGCAAGACTACGCCCTTTAGGATCTAAAAATACTTGTCCGCGATAAGAAGGAACTTTGTATTCTCCTTCAAAATCTGTAGAAGTATTAATAGAATCAGAACTATTAGTAGTAGTAGCAACCAAGTTCTTCATAGTAAAGAGGAAGGGAACTTCTTTTCCTCCTGGTAATAAGACGGTAGCTGGTTGAAAATCAATACCATCAATTTCGACAAAGGTTAAAGTTCCATCAGGGTTAATTTCGAGCTTACCTTGAATTTGATCGAGGGTAGAAGTATATCTAGTTAATAATTTACCTTCGACATATTCAGCTTTCTGACGTTTGCTAACTGGTTCTTCTTTAACAAAATATTCTCTGGGTTCTATACATAAGTCACGAATACCATATTGTTCGCCACTTGCGATCGGAATGCTACCACGACTACTATTGGGTAACTCCAAACAAGTATTAGCTAGTCCAGTATTGAGAATATCATCGTAAGTTAGTTCGTTTCTACTTACATCATTAGAATTACTACAGGCTGTCAGTACTCCTAAGCATAATGCTAAAAGACTGGCAATAATTGTACGGGATCTCATAGTCAACTTCATTTTGTCAATTTTAAATTTAACATCGAGCGCGAAAGATGTTGAAAATAGGCTGTTGGTTAGAATTCAGCCATTTTTATAGATGCTATCTACTGTACCAAATAAGGACTACTAATAATTCAATTAGCCAAAAATCCACTAGGTGCGATCGCACTTTTCCTAATTGCGATCGATAAGTATTCTGTAATCGGTTTATGATTAGTGTAAATTTTATATAAAGTAGACAAAGTGAACGGTACTCCGCCTTGAAAAGGCGGAGCCTGCGTTCACTGCTTTCCGCAGTTCATTTTTACGCTTATTTGGTATATGACTCAAGATCGAGACATAGATTTTATTAACTCTGATAGTCTACTCAAACAAACAGCTAAAGATATTTATGTCTTGGCAGAGGAACATCGCGATGACAGTCTATTTTTATTATCTTTGCTACGGGATTTAGAGCAAATCCATCGCCAAGTTAGAGTACGATATTTTCAAGCTGCATTACCCGAAACTCGCAACGATTTATATCGATTTGTTAAAGATATTGAAGAACAAGGCGGTTGGCCATATATCGAAAGAATGAGACTCAAAGATTTATTACAAAATATGAACCGCAATGATTCTATAACAGATGACTCTGACAAAAAAACAGACGATAAGCGACAAATTGAATCGTGATGAGGTTTAAAACCAGAGCGATCGTCAATTAATATTCTAGTCGTTTTCAAGTTTCCAAACTACGAATAAACAGTTAATCTGGAAGGTGTTATTTGAAGTTACTAAGTTGTAGATTTTATGGCTTTTACTATTAACCCAATTAAGTTTGGTACAGACGGCTGGCGTGGAGTAATTGCTGCTGATTTTACCTTCGAGCGAGTAGCGATGCTAGCACCTATAGCAGCGTCAGTGCTGGCCGATAATTATGGAGATATTGCCCAAAGCCGTACCGTAATTGTCGGTTACGATCGCCGTTTTATGGCGGAAGACTTTGCTAAATTAACGGCAGAAGCAGTAACCGAAGCAGGCTTTGATGTTATGCTTTCAGAATGTTTTGCGCCTACTCCCGCCTTTAGCTGGGCTGCAAAAGCTCATAATGCTCTGGGTGCAATAGTAATGACGGCATCCCACAACCCCGCTGCTTACTTAGGATTTAAGGTCAAAAGTGCTTTTGGTGGTTCAGTTCCCCCAGAAATTACCGAACAAATTGAAGCAAAAATCGGTCAGCCACTACCAAAAGCCGACAAGCCAGGAAAATTATCAACCTTCGATCCTTGGGTGGGGTATTGTCAGGGTTTACAGCAAAAAGTAAATATTGAAGCTATTTCCAAAGCGATCGCCTCTGAAAAACTCAAGGTATATGTAGACGTAATGCACGGTGCAGCAGCTACGGGTTTAGAGCGTCTTTTAGGTTGTCGGGTAAACGAGATAAATAGCGATCGCGATCCTTTGTTTGGTGGTGGCGCACCCGAACCATTACCTAAATATCTCCCTGACTTTTTTAAAGCCATCAAAGAAGGAGCGAAACAATACCCCGATAGTATTCGCGTCGGTTTAGTGTTTGATGGAGATAGCGATCGCATTGCTGGTGCTGATGCAGAAGGTAACTTTCTCAGTTCCCAGGTATTAATACCCATTCTGATCGAACATCTAGCAGAGCGTAAAGGCTTTACAGGAGAAATTGTTAAAACCGTAAGTGGTTCGGATCTAATTCCCCGTTTGGCTGAATCTTACGGACGTTCGGTATACGAAACACCCATTGGATATAAATACATCGGCGATCGTATGTTACAGGCTGAGGTAATGATTGGTGGAGAAGAGTCTGGAGGAATTGGCTACGGTACTCATATACCCGAACGTGATGCCTTGTTATCCGCGCTTTACGTCTTAGAGGCGGTTGTCGAGTCGGGAGAAGACTTGGGCGCAATCTATCGCCGACTACAGCAGAAAACTGACTTTACGGCGAACTACGATCGCATCGATTTACCGTTACCTAATATGGATGTGCGCGCTAAGTTGTTAGAACGCTTAAAAAACGAGACTCCCACTGAAGTCGCGGGGATGCCTGTAAAAGACTGTCTCGATATCGATGGCTACAAATTTAGAATGAGCGACATGACTTGGCTACTAATTCGCTTTAGCGGTACAGAACCAGTGTTGCGTCTCTATTGTCAAGCTCCCACTATGCCTGAAGTAAAGAAGGTTTTAGAATGGGCAAGAGATTGGGCTAATTCTTAGTCAGTCAACACTTCAACAGCAACAGAATGTAGAGTGGGCATCCAAATCAATGATGATAGAGATCTAATTCTTTGGATAATGCCCACCAGCATTTCAAAAAGCTATTAGCTTTAAATTGTATTTTGACTCTGTTTTTTATTTCAGAAAAACAATAAATTTTTATAATAAATTAAGTTTGGCTTTTTTTAAGTCAAGCTTATTTAAGATACTCGCTTTAATTGGTCTTTTTTCATCCCAAAAGATTAGTGAATCGTAAAAATCTAATATTTTTTGGTTGTTTAAGAGGTCAAAGTATAATTCTGCTGTTTCTTTACTTTCAAAACTAATAAAATAAACAGTATCATCAAAAAAGGTAGATCGATTGTTAATTTTACCGACCAGCTTGAAATCTAGTTTTTTATATAAACCACAAATAGCTATTTTCCAAGGCATAAAAGCGTAGTCTCCTACCCCAAACACGGAAAAACGAGGTTTTTTTAGATAGATTTTACTTTTTCTACTATTTAAATATTGCGAATAGTTTAATAAATAATTCCAAGTTTTAGGAGCTATTTGTTTTATAGTATCGGTAGATTCTCCTATGTTACCTTGAGTAACTAAAACGTATTTATTAGTAATCTGAGTTCTTCCATTAGCGACATCAGAACCTTTTAATAAGGGATAAATGTAAGTGTCTTCTAATTCAATAGTTTTTCCAAATCCATTGATAAACTTATTATCTTTTTTATGCAGCTCCATCACTTTTGAACAGTCATGTTTGATTCCCGATCGCCACTTGATAAAATTTTGTTTTGTAAATAAATAACTTATTTTGTTAAAAGTGTTTATATCTTTGACAAGAGTATTTCGGTAATAACCAATTTCCTGATAGTTTTTGCTATCTAAACTGGGAAAAACGTTACAAACATATTGCCTACGGTTACTTGTAAAATCACAAAATAATAAACAGCTTTGCACGTTAGCTTTAAAATATTTATAAGTATCTATATTGTAAGTTGCACAAGCAGTAAGTTTAAGATTGTTTTTGCTGATGTAATTGAGAATTTTTCTAGCTACAGAAGTTTTACATAACATTGCCAAATAACTATTACGTTGTTGTAAACTATTAATAGTTTTAATTAGCATCCATTCTGAGATATCAAAATTGCTTTCGCCTGTAATTGCTGCTAGCCCCTGATGTTCCTGAAAATTTGTTTTATTGGGCAAGTTTTTGCTTTGTATAACTCCTTGTTTGGCGTTTGTTACCCAAGGAAAATTACCTAGTACTAATACGCTATCTTGTAAGCTATCAATTATAGTTGACAATTTCAAGTCAAAGAAACTACATTGCTTTAATAAAATATTACGATTACTAACTATAAATTTATTACTTTTAAGTGTAGCTAAATACACAGGATTGATTTCTATGCCGACTACTTTATTTATGGATTTAAAGTTATTGATAGCAGATAAAATAAAATTACCCGTGCCACAGCTAGGTTCAATAACTACATTCGGATCGACACCTAAATCTATTAATTTACGAACAATTATTTCTGTTAATTCTATAGGAGTTTGAAAATCGCCAAATTCTATCTTGTTGCGTCGTTTAACTTTATTCATATATCAATTAGCTCGATAAACAGAAATAATCCCTGGTTCTCGATCGGCTTTTTCTATAACTCTTCTGTATTGTAGTCGCCATTGTAGAGCGTTAGAAATAGTTAAAAATCCTTGTAATGGCGGGTTAGCAATTATTTCTCTGGCAATATTATTAGCTTCAATTTCATCTACAGGTAAATTGCGATCGAGCATAAAAGCAATTAGATCATCTTCATTATCTTCATTAGCCAAAATATCTATAATTCCGCGAGTCATTTGAAAGTCGGCGGTTCTGGCTGCCTCTACATACACCGTATGCAAAATATTTAATCGTGCTGTTTGATATACACTGTCGTCAAATTTATCATAAACAAAGATAATTAGAGAGTAACCTAAACCAAAAATTTTTTGTCTTGCAGATCTAAAAGGACAAGATGATTGAGGTTGTTTAATCCTAGTTATCTTCATGTCAATCAGCAATTCAGGAAAATCTATTCCACTTGCTGAATTTCCTGCTATAAAATCATAGTTAGCTTGAAGATAGGTTTTAAACTTTTGTTCTAAATAAGTACCCACAGCGTTACCGTCAGTTACTCCATATAGTAATGGTTCTGAATGCTGAGATTCCAATACTGAGAATTGCGCTGCTTCATTACAGAGAATTTCTGCGTTCAGAGAAAGCATAATAGCAAAACGATTTATTCAAGAACAGTATTATATCCTTGTCGTCTGCCACTCATAAAATAGAAAACTAAAACTTTAAAAATTCAGAAGATTTTATAAACTAAGTCTTTCGTGATAGATTGACGGAGGGTAACAGTTATTTTTTCAATGACAGAATTAGTCGTAGCTACAGGGAATCCTGGCAAACTGGCGGAGATGCAAGAATATCTCGTAGATTTGCCTTGGGAGTTGGAATTAAAGCCAGCGGAAATAGATGTAGATGAGACAGGCACTACATTTATCGCCAATGCAAGACTGAAAGCCTCGGAAGTAGCAAAGGCTGTAGGTAAATGGTCGATCGCCGATGATTCGGGTTTAGCAGTAGATGCACTTAATGGTGCGCCTGGGATATATTCAGCGCGTTATGGTAAAACAGACAAAGATCGAATCGATCGCCTGTTAAAAGAATTAAGCAACACAGATAACCGACAGGCAAAGTTTGTTTGCGCGCTGGCGATCGCTAATCCTGACGGTAAAATTATCTTAGAAACTCAAGGGATGCGACACGGAGAAATATTAGAATCTCCTCGTGGTGACAACGGTTTTGGTTACGATCCGATATTTTATGACCCTTCGCAACAGCAAACCTTTGCCGAAATGTCGCCCGAAACCAAAGGTAAAGTCAGTCATCGCGCAGTAGCATTCAAACTAATTATGCCAGAATTGAAACAATTATCTGACAGACTAGCTAGTGAATAAATAACCAGCCATAATTTAAAAAAGCGATCGCCCACAGCCCACCGTAAAGATAACCGAGTCTTTTTTTATAAAGATTAGACTTGTATCTGGCGATCGCCAGATGAACTGTAAGTGCTATTGGCGATAACCAAAATATTATAGATAAAGCGATCGTGACATTATTTTCTAACATCGTCATTTTTGCTTGAGTCGCTCCTTACTCCTCATTCCTCGTTCCTCGTTCCTCGTTCCTCATTCCTTACTGCCCAAGCATCTGCAATTTATACAGACTGGCATATAATCCATCGGTTTTAAGTAATTCATCGTGACTACCAGACTCTACTAATTGACCCCGCTTCAATACCAAGATTTTATCTACGTTACGGATTGTAGACAGACGGTGAGCGATAATAATTGCCGAACGATTGGTTAGTAGCTGTTCCAATGCCTCTTGAATTAAAGCTTCGGTAGAGACATCCAAGCTTGAAGTAGCCTCATCTAAAATTAGAACGTGAGGATTGCGAATTGCTACCCGCGCAAAGGCTAAAAGCTGTTTTTGACCCCCCGAAAGATTAGTACCTCTTTCTCGCAGGATTGTATTATAGCCATCAGGCAAATCTTCAATAAAGCGATCGATGTTAACTAACTTAGCTGCTTGCTTGACTTCTTCGAGAGAATAATTATCTCCTAAAGTAATGTTGCGTTTGACATCTCCCGCAAACAAAAAGCTTTCCTGTAAAATTACGCCGATGTAACGTCGTAAATCTGCTTGAGGAATATCTCTAATATCAATTCCGTCTACTAGAATTCTGCCTTTGGTAGGTTCGTAAAGCCGACATAACAAGCGAATAATCGAGCTTTTTCCTGCCCCTGTAGGACCGACTAAGGCTACTTTTTCTCCAGGGTTAATCGTAAAGTCCAAATTTTTAATAACGTACTCGTCGGGCTTATAGCCAAACCAGACGTTTTCAAAACGAATCTCACCTGTCTTACCCTTATTAGATGTACCGTCTGTCAATAGAGTGCGGTGTCCTTCGGCAACAGTAATAACTTTATCCTTAATTTCAATCGGTTCGTTTAGCAGTTCGGTAATCCGTTCGATCGCCGTAAACCCAGACTGAAACATGGTAAACTTATCAGCAAACTGACGGATAGGATTAAACAACCGCTGGGAATAAAGAATAAACGAGGTTAACGCCCCATAAGTCATAGTGTCTCGTAAGACAAATATCCCGCCTATCCAAAGAACTGCTGCGATCGCTACTAGAGCAATCCATTCCAACGTTGCAGATACAGCCGAATCATGAAAGATAGTCTTGTCAACTTCCTGACGGTAGAGATCGTTAACCGAACGGTACATTTCGCTATTATATTTTTCCCGTCTAAATAGCTGAACGATGTTAATTCCTGCAATATTTTCTTGCAGCATGGAATTTAGCCGAGAAAGTTCTTCCCTAGCTTTATAGTTGGCTTTACGATACTGTTTCTGAAAGTAAATAATTAATGCCGTAACGGGAAACAGCATAAACACCAAAATCGAGGCTAATTTCCAATTGGTAGCGTAGATAAACCCAACAATCGCCAAAATCGAAACAAAATCGCTAACAATTCCAATTGCACCACTTGCAAAAACATTCCCTAATGCTTCTACATCACTGGTGATCCGAGTAATTAATCTACCAACGGGAGTGCGATCGAAAAAGCTCGAAGCTAAAGAAGTAACGTGAGTAAATAAATCTTGTCTGACTTCTGCGGTAATTTCCTGTCCGATTTTCTGAACTAAGTAACCCTGTACCGAAGCAAACATGAGCCTGATTAGTACTGTGGTTAACAGCAACCCTACTAACAGGTTAATTCCTTGTGCTGTAGGTACTCCGCTTAAAAAACTCCAGGTTTTTTCTCCTTTGAGTAGTGATATTGCTTGACCGACAATTAAAGGCTGAACTGCACCAGCAACGGCTAAAGGTACTAACAGGATTAGGCAAATTACTAGTGTTCCTCTACTTTGACGAGTGTAGGGAACGAGTTTGAGAAATAATCGCCAATCATTATCTTGGTTTCTAATTTTGGTTTTTGAATTTGCAGAAGCGACAGTCATAAATTTTAAGTTTAACCGAGATAGAGTATATCTACGGGGTGTCAATCCCTATCTCTTAGCTGATTTAAGTTAATAGTCTATTAAAATTATGACTTATAGTAGCGAGGATGTGTTCTATAATTACGTCAGTTTTGTTTTAGATAATGTTTGAATATTTGCGCCCAGCGATCGCTTATAAAAATGTGGTTTTTACTTGCTAGCTAAATATAATCATCAAACTTGTAACGTCTATGGCTATGAATCAACTAGCGATCGCTATATAGCCGATCCAAATTATTTCTACTTTAGATCGAGGCCGTGTCTAAATCCAATTTTGCGATCGCCGAATTTGAAACGAGAGCGATCGCAAAATTGATAACTATCACTAATAGAAACTTTGTAGGATTATCCAGAATTAGCCGAAGATGTAAAAAAAAGTTTAGTTGTGGCGATCGCTTCTAATGTCAATTATTAAGTTCGCGACTTAGTATTAATCTGGGTCGAAAAACCCTATCCCCATCCGATCCAAGGGTCGATCGTTATGAATTGCTACATTTAGCTATTGCTTCGAGCTTGCATTAACGTTTATGATTGCCCCACCAATTGACATAGTAATAAATCCTGCAAAAGGGAATGTTTTAAGAAAGCCACCTACGTTACCGAAAAACAAAAACATTCCTAATAATGTCGTAACAAGACCAATTCCTACTTTAGCTTCATTCATTTTTTTATTCTTATTTGATAATTTTAAGAAAATATAACTGTTATTTAAAAATTTTTTTGTTTAAGCTTTGTATTTGCTAATAGTATGATTCATTTCTCTGTTCTAAGCGTAGTTAGCAGCAATATCTTTTAAACCTTCGACTTTAAAGCCATTACCAATAGCAGCCATTTTCCATTCATTGTTGTGGCGATAGATTTCAGCTAAAATCATGCCGGTCATTCCTGCATAACTGTTTCCAGACAATTCATAACGAGCTAACTCTTTATTGTTGGTACGATTAACCAAACGAACAAAAGCATTTTCTACTTGACTAAAATCTTGCTTGCGTTGAATGCAGTCATAGATATTTACTACAAAAACTAATCGAGAAATTCGAGCAGGAATTTTGGGTAGATCGACAACAATTACTTCATCATCGCCATCGCTATCTCCAGTTAAATTATCTCCTTGATGAATAATCGCTCTAGATTGATGTTCGAGATTACCAAAGTAAACAATGTCTTTGATATCAGTTATTCTATTGTCGCGATCGAGACATAATACAGATGCGTCCAGGTCAAAATTTTGAGTCCCACCAAAAGCACTAAAGAAGCCACCACCAGATTTTTTCCCCTCGTCCCAACCTAAACAGCAGGTGATTTGAGTCAAGCCAGGTGCTTCTTTGAATAAAGAAATACGTTGTCCCCTTTGTAATGTAATAGTCATCTTTTGATTCTCCTTAACCTCGATAACGGTTTAATAATGCTTACAAATCACTCTGATATCCATCAACAGCGTTAATACGGCATTCGCTATTTTTACGATAAAGTTTTAATTGTTCTTGTAGTATAGTTATGTTTTATTTAGTTCATCTGTGATTTAATCCAGATGTCAGATGTGATAGTTGACTTAAATATTTCCAGATACTTGTTATAAACTTTTTGTTTTTTTGTCAAAACCATCGATATTAGATATGACATCTATTTTTAATTGCTATCTAGATG
Source organism: Waterburya sp. (assembly GCA_965214815.1). Taxonomy (GTDB): domain Bacteria; phylum Cyanobacteriota; class Cyanobacteriia; order Cyanobacteriales; family Xenococcaceae; genus Waterburya. The sequence goes on along the minus strand of CBDCCL010000002.1, from coordinate 1,432,484 downwards.
ATGCTTGTACGAATCGGTACGATCGAATGTTTTAACTTAGCTACCAAATCTCCAATATTGTCGCGATTTAAACGATAGCTGAGAGGATGAGCGACTAATCTTGCACTGCTGTGATACAGTACATCGATTTCCATCAAGCCGTTTTCTTTTAGAGTTTTGCCCGTAGAAACCAAGTCAACAATCGCCTCAGACATTCCTGTAATTGGACCTAGTTCGACCGAACCCGACAGAGGAACGATTTCTATTGGTAGATCGATACTGTCAAAGTATTCTTTAGCACAGTTGACAAACTTGGATGCTACTCTACCGTGGGGTGGTAATTCTACAGAACGCCGATAAGGACTACTTTTAGGCACTGCTACGGACAGACGACAGTAGCCAAACTGAAGATCTAGCAAATTAGCTACTTCTGACTGCTTTTCTCGTAAGACATCATAACCAACAATTCCTAGTTGTGCCTGACCATACTCTACATATATAGGGACATCCTGCGCCCTAACTAATAAAGCTCTAGCAACGTTGGTAGGATCGGTAATTTGTAGCTGTCGATTCTTCTTATCTAAAAAGGCACTAAAGTCTAAACCCAAGTTACTAAATAAATCGATACTGTCTTTTAATAATGCGCCTTTTGGTAAAGCAATAGTAATCATAGAAATTGTCAATCTTTGTTTGTTGTTGGTTAATAGTCGTTAACTGTAGTATCTAAAATATGGCAAGTTTAATTTAGACTAATCTATTCTTTAGCAGAGCCAAAATTTATCTGTAAATAGCTTGTGGTAGACATAAAACACAAACTAAATATGTTAAGGAAGCTCGTTTTTTTTCTGGTAAAGGATTTAAATGTCAGGAAATAAGGACACGAAACTTACATGATTAGCCAAAAATTTGCAAATATAAGAGTAATATAAAAAACATCCCTACAAATATAGTTATTGTTTAGAACCACATTCAATAGAAGTAGATAAAGCAGGTTTTAGACTTATTAGGGTAATTCTGCATAGATAGTTAGCCAGAGGAGTAGATCGACATGGATTGTAGTCATATTCAGTTTTGCACCGATAAACTAAAAGTAGATTTCGGACAGTTACAGCATTTATTTATTAAAACTGCTTTTTGGGCGCGAGAACGAAATATTGACGAGCTAAAAATAGCGATCGCCAACAGCAATCCTGTAGTTACTGTCTGGGATAGAGAACGTTTAATTGGATTTGCCAGAGCTAACTCTGACGGTATTTATCGCGCTGGTATTTGGGATGTAGTTATCGATCCCGATTATCAGGGAGTAGGTTTGGGTAGAAAGCTGGTACAGACTGTATTGTCTCATCCCATGGTTAGTAAAGTAGAAAGAGTTTACCTAACTACCACCCATCAACAAAGCTTCTACGAACGCATTGGTTTTAAGCGTAACGAAACCACAACTATGGTGCTATACAACTCCAACTCTACAGAAGACTTAGCCCGACGAATCCAAGAACTACCAGTCAACAGTCAACAGTCAACAGTTAACAGTCAACAGCTAGCTAATAGCTAATAGCTACGAACAAAAGAACTTTCAATTCTTACCAATTCGATCGCAGCGATCTAAGCCATTACCATACCACCGTCAACGTTAAATACCTGACCCGTAATATAGGCTGCTGCGGGATCGGCAGCTAAAAAGCGGATTGTTCCCGCGACTTCTTCGGGCTTGCCATAACGTCCCAGGGGAATAAACTTGATAATATCGTCGGATTTTAGATCTTCGGTCATGTCAGTTTCAATAAACCCAGGTGCAACAGCATTGACGGTGACACCGCGATTAGCTAATTCTTTGGCTACGGTTTTGGTAAAGCCAATTACGCCCGCTTTGGCAGCACTATAGTTAGCCTGTCCTGGATTGCCCATCTGTCCCGCAACCGAGGCAATGTTGATAATTCTGCCACTGCGCTGCTTGAGCATGGTTTTACTAACGGCTTTGGTACATAAGAAAACTCCAGTTAGATTGAGGTCGATCACTGCCTGCCATTGTTCGGGCTTCATCCGCAGCAACAAAGTATCTTTGGTAATGCCAGCGTTATTTACTAAAACATCAACGCGTCCAAATTTATCCAGGGTTGATTTAATTAAGTTATCTACCTCATCGCTTTGAGAGACATCCGCCTGTACAGCGATTGCTTCTGCCCCTGCTTTGTTAATTTCCTTGACTGTAGCCTCGGCAGCGTCACTAGAACGAGCATAGTTAACCACTACTTTTGCGCCCTGACTGGCTAAGGCTAATGCTGCTGCTTTACCAATACCTCTAGAAGCTCCCGTAACTACGGCAACCTTATCTTTGAGATGCTGTAAATTTTCTGGCAGTAATTCCATAACTTGCCCCTCCTAGTAATGGATCTTAAAAAACTAAATAAAATTACTTAAATTTTTCCGCTTAACTTAGCTATCATATAGGCTAATTAGTCTCTTAAACTAATTTTCTCTTCGCGACCTATTTAGTTATTAGTACGATCGCCATGTCAGTTAAAAAGCAATTTTCCAGTTTTCAAGATTTATTGGACAACTCTCAAATTCCTGTATTAGTAGATTTTTATGCAACTTGGTGTGGTCCGTGTCAAATGATGGCCCCCATTTTAGAAGAGGTAGGAGCAAGCTTACGCGATCGCCTTCAGATAGTAAAAATTGATACAGATAAATATCCTAATATAGCTTCTAAATATCAAGTCGAAGCTTTACCTACTTTAGTTTTATTCAAAAATGGTCAGCCAGCCGAAAAAATTGAGGGCGTTCAGCAAGCACAACAGCTAATTGGGCATTTGAGTAATTTAGTTTAGGCAACAGTAAACAGTAAACAGTAAACAGTAAACAGTGAACAGTGAATAGTGAATAGCTAGCTAAATGATAGATGGTAAATGTTCAATGAAGTGACATCGCAAGTAATTATCTAAAAATAGAGCAGTCGTTTGTGGAAATGCTAGCTAATTGTAATTGTTTCTATTTCCGATCTAGACTAATCTAAAAATTATCTTCGATTTCTCAGCTACAGCTAATATGCCTAACATCACCGTTAATTTACCTCAAGATTCTTACGCGATCGCCATTGCTCCTGATAGTCTGAAAGACTTGGGTAGCAAAATGAAGCAGCTAAAGATCGGTAAGAAAGTATTAGTTGTCTCCAATCCAGAGATTTTTAGTCATTACGGTGATGCTTGTCTTGAATCTTTACAAGCTGCTGGCTTTGAAACCTGCACCCATTTAATACCTGCGGGGGAAGAATATAAAAATCTTCAGTCTATTCAGCAGGTATACGACACGGCTTTAAGCAATCACATAGAACGTTCTTCTACTTTTGTCGCTTTAGGCGGTGGGGTTGTAGGAGACATGACAGGATTTTCGGCTGCCACTTGGCTTAGGGGAGTAAACTTCGTTCAAGTACCGACTTCTTTGTTAGCAATTGTCGATGCTTCTGTAGGTGGTAAAACAGGTGTCAACCATCCCCAGGGAAAAAACCTAATCGGTGCTTTTTATCAGCCCAAACTAGTGGCGATCGATCCAAATCTGTTAAAAACTTTGCCCCCTAGAGAGTTCCGCGCGGGAATAGCAGAGGTAATTAAATACGGAGTTATTTGGGATGAAGATCTATTTACCAAACTAGAACATTGCGATCGCTTAGATAGTTTAGATAATGCTGGTCAGGAAGTATTAGAAATGATGATTACTCGTTCCTGTCAGGCAAAAGCCGAAGTAGTCAGTCAAGATGAAAAAGAGTCGGGTTTACGGGCAATTCTTAACTACGGTCATACTATCGCTCATGCAGTAGAAAGCTTGACTTACTACAAGCAGTTTGTTCACGGCGAGGCAGTAGCTATAGGCATGGTTGCAGCGGGTAAAATTGCAGTAGAGATGGGTTTGTGGACAGAAGAGGAAGCCAAACGGCAAGATGCCCTAATTGTTAAAGCTGGTTTGCCTACAGATATTCCCCCCCAGTTAGCAATAGAAGATATTTTAGAAACTATAAAAAGCGATAAAAAAGTAAAAGCAGGCAAAGTTCGCTTTATTTTACCTACAGCTATTGGCAAGGCGATAATTAGCGATCGCGTTACTCCAGAAATAATTATCGAGGCTTTAAAGTAATTTTGGCGTTGTTAATTTGAAGTATAAAACCGACAATGATGCTCGCCCGCATATAGTAATCTGTTTGTAGCTATCAGCTATTTATTTTATTTATTTAGTGGTAAAAATTATAGAATCATACTTCAATTCAGCAACATAATTTTATAAATCGAGTAAACTAATGAACGCTATAGGAGAACTCCTTATTCCTCATTCCTCATTCCTTGTTCCTTAAAAAATGTCCCTAGAACCCTGTAGAGTTTGTGGAACTCTCAACCCCGAATCAGCAGAAGAATGTCTTAGCTGTGGTCATCCGCCTCAAGGATCGAAAAGACCCTTAATTTTCCGCTGGGTGGCGATCGCTTTAGTGATTTGCTTTACTATCCCTTTTTGGTCGGGGATAATTAACTGGGTGTTGCTCCAGCTTCAGCCCGATCCGCCTCCCCCACAACCGCAGGTATCGCAGTATGTTAGTCGATCGGGACAAGTAAATTCAACTGCTCGTAAGTAATGAGTAACGAGTAACGAGTAACGAGTGTTTTGACATAACTGCGTATTGCTTATGTTCAGTTAAATTTGAACACTGCGTACATCTAGAAGCTAAAAGCTAGAAGCTGAGAGCTATGAACCAATAAGTTCTAAACGAAGCTAACTCACATTAGGCGTTCTAAAAACTAAAGGTAGTGCGAAGCGTACCGATAACTAAATCGTCGGAATTTTGAATGTCGCTATCTGGTTCAGTAATCCAGACTACTCCAGGAGTGACGGAAATATTGTCGTTAATCTGATACTGATAGAAAGCCTCAAGGTGTAAAGATTGCTCGTTATCTTCTCCTAAAGCGTCGATGGTTGATTCAGTCACTCTAGGCTCAGAACCCACGACAATTCCCGCCAAACTGCCTTCTGTACCCAAATCGGGTAATGCTAGGGTTGCTGCCCAATTCCAGACATCTTGTGTACCGCGATCGATCTGCCCATTTAAGGTATCGAGGTTGCTAACCTTACTCAATCCACCCCTGCCACCAATAATAATGCGATCGCTAACTGCCCAGGATAATTCTAAACCATAGGAATTGCTTACAGTAGGAACTTCTTCGCCAAATAACTCTTCTGTTTGGGACTGAAGATTAGCTAAATTTGTGCCTGTTTCGGTGTCGCTTTGGTTGTAGCTGTGAATATAGGTAGCTGCCAGACTCAGGCTTTTCAACGGGGCGATCGCGATCTGTCCTAGCGCGCTATAAGGACCATTAAATAAACCACTTCCCGAACTCGGTATATTAGCAGCAGAAGCTAGATAACCCGCACTAATTTCGATCTCATCGATCGGGCTATGAGTAATTCCTAATCCAGCATCCCCAGGAGAATAATACAGTGGGTTTCTCGTACCAAAACGTGAAATTGACCCCGAACCTCCGTCCCCATCTAGATAGTTAATTGTTCCCGCAATATCCTCAGCATCTATTCCTGCTGCACCGACGATGAATCTAAGGCGATCGCCGATACCAAAAGAATAGTGTAGTTCATCTAAGCGTAAATCTTCATCTTCATCAGGTTCGACAAAAGCTAAATTACCCTGAAACGTTCCTACTTCTTCGGCAAATCCTTGAAAATCGTTGCGAGATAATCTGGTAAATAATAGATCGTCTCCCTCAAAGCTAGTTACAAAATCTAGTCTGAGCCTGCTACCAAAAACGGCATCATTTTCTGTTCCTTCAGACAAAACCCCGCCCAAGCCAAAAATAGCTTCTCCCCTGAGTTTGCTGGTAGTCGAAAATTGGGTTGCTTCCAAATCGTCTACTCTGGCTTGAGAACCATCGGTTCTACCCTTGAGTATTGCCAATTCCGACTGAAACTCCTGCATAAGCCGTAAAACAGTGTCTATATCTGTCTGGGGCATCTTAGCAGTAATACTATCGATTTTGTCGAGACAGGCATTTAACCCCGCTGCAAATTCAGAACGAGAAACGGCACGTTCTCCGCGATAAGTGCCATCGGGAAAACCACTAATACAACCATAGCGATCGCTTAAACTTCTTAAAGCTTCGTAAGACCAATCTGTTACTTCAACATCTCTAAATTGTTTGACATTGTTTACTTGAGCTAGCGATCGAGGAGCGATATTATTTATTAGTAGATTATCCGAGAATTTTTCTTGACGATTTGAAATATTCGAGCTATTTCTAGTTTGCTTTTGTAAACTATTGCTGTAATATTCTGGTATTTCTGCTGCTTTAAGATTCGATGATAGCAGAGTATAAATAGCGAAAACGCCTGCCATACGAACAATTTGCCAAAACATAGACATTACGGATAATCCTCTTCTCACACCAATAATAATTATCGACTCAAATATAATATCGACGATAATTTAATTAACTTCTATTTTGGCATTACTCAAAATTAATTGGTAAAAAAAACTTTTATTGGCTGTCTATTTGATAATCAATAATAATCTGTCAAAAAAATACTTAAATTGAAAACATTTGTAATAGGCTATCGCTAGTTGCAACGCCGAATGATTTATAAGAAACTCTCTCTTATCTTGACGAAGTTAGAGTCAGCTCCGTCGTTTCACGGCGGAGTCTCTCTGACTCCGTGTTCGACCTGCCTCCGTGGTTTATCAAAAAAAATATTCTCACAAATGATTTACGATTACTATAGTTACAATATTGATTAATATCTAAGTAATTACACGGTTTCGATAGTTTTTTCGTTCTTAAACCATAAACCACTAACAAATCCTAGATGCTAACTTATTTTTATTAAAAATCAAATTAATAAAATATCGATCGCCAATTTATTTCTATTACTAAGTTTTACGTTGCTAACCATTAATTGTTTGCTAAACAAAATTTTAATACCCTGTATTTTGGATCAGCTAATTACTAATACAGGACAAGAGGCAAGGTTGATAACACGATTAGTCGCGCTATCGGCTGCTGCTTCTTCGTCAATTAACCCCAAACCACGACAGCCCATAATAATTAAATCTGCATCTATTTCATCGGCAACATCACAGATAGTAAAAGCAGGGATACCAGTTCTTTCTATTGTTATGGCACTAATTCCTTTATTGGCAAAAAATAACTTAGATTCTTGCAGCAATTTTGCCACCTGTGGTTCTGAACTCATTGCACCCTCTTGGTTTTCTTCGACTACAGATATGATAGTTAGCTTACTTTGATGAATTTTGACCATATCTGCCGTTAGTTCGATCGCCTTACGAGCTTCTCTATTAAATTCGATGGGGAATAAAATATTTCTAAACATTTCTAATAGCTATAACAACAGATTTAATTTCAACTAACATCGTGTCAGAGAAACCTGCGATAATTTGGGAAATTTAATAATTTTAATTAATTTGGTTTACGACTCAAACGATTGCCTTTACGACAGACTAAATCGTAATCGCAGTAGCGACAGGCTTTACGGTCTATATCGGGTGAAACAGGATAGTAACCCCGTTCTAGGTGAGATTTAACCTGTTGGGCAAAAGCAGTCAATTCTTCGGGTTTTTGTTGGCGACGACCGATATTTTTTTGTTTGGTTAGAGAGTAATAAGTAGGCGTATCTATTGCTTCGTGTGGGTATTTTTCGGCGATCGCATCTTGATAGACGGCTAGCTGAAGATCGATATTGGCTTTACCCTCATTGTCTTTAATTCCTGCGGGAGTAGCACTACTTGTTTTATAATCGATAACTATTAAGCCCGAAGGAGTGCGATCGATTCTGTCTACCTGTCCCCGCAACTGCAAACCATTCCACTGGGTTGTAAATTTAGTTTCGATAGCAACAACTTCTCTTTCTGGGGGTAAAAATTCAGGGGCGATTAAATTGAGTTCTAATAAGTTTAGATGTTCTTGGCGTTGAACATCCCAACCTGGTAGCTGAGTTAGATTTAGTTCGCGTTCGGCGGTAGTAAAGATTTGGGCTAATTGTTCTCGATTGAATTTAGCTAAATCTCCAGCGGTTTTGACTTGTGAGAGGGATAATTCTAAGCAGCGATGGTAAAGATTACCCCTAAAAGCTGCACTCAGATCCGATTCGGCTTCGACTAATTTCTTTAGCTTTAGCAACCGCGCACTAAACCATTTGAAGGGACATTGACCTAACTGAGTTAGCCCAGAAGCACTAAAAGTCCTGCTTTGCGGATCGATGCCGATGCTAATTACTCCATCGTATAGATCCCGAGCAAGATCGCTCTCACGATGAGCGGAAACCTGCCAGGCTTTGACTATTTGCGGTATTAAAAGCGATGAATCTGGTTGCAGTAGGTTTGGTTGACGCACATATAATCGGCGTGCAGATTCAATACTAACTATAGGTAGGGTGTTTACCGAACTAGGTTTTAGTCCCAACCGCGATAGATAAGAACTCGCTATTGTGGGATTGCGATCGATTATTTCGGGATAAGAAAAAACAATGCTTTGAGTTGGCACACCCAGCAGACAATAGAAGTAGAAAGTTTCTCTCTGGGCGATATCTACAGCGGTTTCGATCGATAAACCCTGTTTAACTAACTGTTTGCGGTTATAGAAATCTAAAATCGGATCGTCGGCGATCGCATGAGGTAAAATACCCTCTGCACTTCCTAAGACAAATACATGAGGATAGTTTGTACCTAACAAAGAAGTCGGACAGTGCAACTGAATTCCTCCCATGCCAGGTTGAGCGGGAATAGTTAATAACGCCAGTATTTCGTTAACTTCTTTAATAAAGGCTCGTTTGCTCAGTTGCTGCCCTTGGTGGAAGCTTAATTCTTGCAATGCTTCTTGAATACGATAGTAAGCGACAATTTCTCTTGCCCATCCTTTCGCCTTTTCTAAAACGTCCCAACTAGAAAAGATATCGAGGGAACGTTTTACCCAAACTCGACTATCCCCCCCCTGGGGAAAATCGAGCAGGCTCAAATCTACCCCTAGCTTCTGCCAAGCGGTTAAACCTTGGGGATGGGTTTGTCTAGCTTCCGTCCAAATTTCCGCAGACATATAATTTGCTAGAGGATGAGATAACAATTTTGCCGTAGCCTCAAAAGGAAAGTTATCTCTAATTACCTCCAGCAGAAGTTTAAACCACGCACCAACGCGAGTTTGTTCAATTGGAATTTCATAACCTACTTCTATCGGCAGATCGTATTCCCAAGCAACATCAATTAAAGTTTTGCCATATAGCTGTTCGTCTTTTGTTACCAGAACAATATCTTTTACGCTAACACCATCAGTAAGTAAAACTTTTACCTGAGTTAATACCCCTCTTACCTCTGCTTCTATATTTGGAAAAACATTGAAACTAGCCCCTTCTGGTAAAGTGGATGTCTGATTAAAACAGTGCTGTAGCTGTCGATTGATTTCTACCGTAATATTTGGCTGAGTTTGCCCTACTTCCCATCCTCTCTCCTGCAACCATTCTGTAGCTACCCGATTCTGAGGATACAACTTATTTAAGGGTAATACAAAAATACTATTTTTCGCTGCGATCGCATTAATTATGGCTAACTCATCTTTACCAGGAGCAAAATAGCCATAAAATAAATAAGTTCTTCGATAAGTAACATCGATCGCACCCTGCCAATACAGTTCGGCAGAATCGATACGGTTTCGCTGTCTTAATTGCTTCTGATAGGCTAAAACCAAACTACCCAGTTGTTGAATTCTTGGGTTGCTATTTTGTTGCAGCTTAGTTAAATCTATCCCGCTACGAAGTAAATCTCTAACCGTTGCTAAAAACGCTTTTGCTGTACCCTCAACATCAAGAGTCTTAATTACCTCCCGCACCGCCACCTGTAATAAACGCCGACTCGACAAAGCAGAAGCTATTCCCATACCCCGACGACGGACAATACTTTGAGCTACGCTTTCTAAACTGTAGTGAGGAACATTAAGATAAGATGCGATCGCTTTACTGGGCGTAATAACTACCTGTGGTAAATCTGATGAATTGAACTGAGATAAGATGTATCTGCCCATCTTAAACGCCTAATGTAAATCTGATAAATTGATGTTTAATCATTTAATATCTAGCATTATCTCAAATTGCTATTTCTGTGGCGATCGCTTGCTTTACTGAAAAACAGTTAAAAAAACTAAACCTATTATATTTGCGATCGGTATTAGTAAATGAAAACTCAATTATATTAGCGATTTACCCTAAAGGGTTCGGCAGTTTTTACAACGGGGGGAATACCCGCTTATTAATAATGATATCGGGCTTGTAAAAATTCAACTTTTCTAAACCACCACCTTAAATCTTCTCTAAATCGTTTGTTGAAGATTATTTTTCTATTCTTGACATTCATCTATCAACTCGGATAAGCTTTCGCTAGCTATAGCTTCATCACTTAGACTATCTCTAGCTATAGACTCAGATAGAGCAGCAAATAAACGTTCTGCATTTCGAGGAGAGCGCAGTAAATGCAAACTTTCCGTTAGCGCAATTAATTCGGCAGCAGGTAAAATTGCAATATCTTCATGTCCACGTCTGGTAATCAAACCGATCGCATTTTCCTGTTCGATTCGATCTAGCAATGTAGCTAAATTCTTTCTAGCATCAGTATAAGAAGTTGTAATAGGGAACATAAACCATGTACATATTTTATGTACAGTTTATCATAGAATAAATATTCATTATCGATCGCCGATTAGATTATAGAGCGATCGTCTGGCATTTTTAAGAGACGATAATAAATTATTACCCATCAAAATAATATTTACTGATGCAATTGTCCGAAGCATACGCAAGTGCGATCGTTTGTATGGTGGGCAAAAATTAAAACGCATATTTTTTACATCAATTGGCAAGTTATGGCACTCCAAAACTAATATTAATAGATATGAATTTTAGCGCATAGATTATATTTTAAAAATGCGATCGCGCAATAATTATCGACCAACAATAGATTATGTTTTCTATCAATTTAAGTCATCATCCTGCGGTAAATACTAATAAATAATTCAAAAAAGCTAACCTAAGTAAGATTATTTAAGTAAAAACTAAGGAACAAAAACTATTGAAATAATTATCCGATAAACTTAATAAATGCCAGATTATTTTACTTTACTTAAAATTCATAATTGCTATTGACGTTCACCCCCACCCTAGTGTTATCAATGATACAGAGATAAACCAAGGCTTCGTTGTCAACAATTATCTAACAGACAGTTATTAAATGCAAAAATAACTATTGATTTATATTTTTACTCTTGGATAACTATGATATAAATTATTAACTATAATCAAATTGCATGAATAATCTCTATCGCAATTCACTTAAATTATCTGGAATATTTTTAGCGATGTGTATAGTTTTATTTTTCACTTTCATAAGAATAGAAAGAATTAATCGCTATAAAGCAGCTATTCCAGAAAAAATAAAGATTGATAGAACTGTTTTGGTAGGTCAAGAAGGTACGCCTTTGATTTTTGCTCTATTTCCTTCGGTTGTTCGCGCTTCTTCTTGTGGTGGCGCAATCTTTAAATTATCTCAATCTACTATTGATGCGATTAAATCAGAAGGATTGAGTTTTTTTGAAGATATAAATAAAGCTAGAGAAAAAAACTCTGTAGTTCGTTGGAAAGAAACTCCAGTTCCTTATACCTGGACTAGTGACGGGGCATGGATAGGATTGGCTTGTATCGGTAGCAGTGGTAACAATGATAAATTGATTCGTAAAATAACAAAAGCCGCAGAATTACCAGGTGCTTACTATGTAGGTACAGCTAAAAATAGTAATTTTGCAATTGTTGTCTTGCCAAAATTGGGTTTAGTTGTCCACAATCGCAACAACTAATTGCACTTAAAAAAACATCAAAAATTAATTATACTGAGAAAAACTATGGCTGAATTTACTGTATCAGAGCTAAATAAAGAAAATATAACTAATTTGTATTTATATGGACAATTAGATCGACCTAAAAATTTAGTAGATGATAGTTTAATTCGAGAATCTGACGATAATGCATTAACCGCTCAAACTACCGTTAATGTCGATGCAGTTCGTCTTATGGAAACAGGATCAGGACGTTTTGCTGTTCCAGCACAATTTGAGTTAGTTCAACGATTTTTCGATCCTAGTTTCGATCCTACCCCAGGAGAATACTTTTCCGTATCTAAAAGCGTATTGAATGACTTGTATTTTGGTTTGAATAGTATCTCATGGAGTATGAGGCAGGTCAATTACGATGATGGTCTAGATAATCTAACAGAACGGGCATATATTTGGAATAACATGGCTTTCCAAATTGCTAATGACTCGGATATAAAGTTTGTTATTGAACCTGATGGTACAAAAAGAATAGAAAATTTTCGTGCCTATCCTAGACTTGACAATCAAGATAACTTTGATTTTACAACCAGTGGTCTTGCTGGTATTATAGCTAATTCTTTTCTAGAGCCACGTATAGATCCATCTAAAATTGGTAGAACGGTAAATATTAATTTCGACAATATCGATCAGATTGAGCCAATAGAAATATATACACAAAGTGATTTTTATCAAGACTTAAAGCCAATTACTACTCATAAAGAATTTTTCATAGAAAAGAAAACTGAGCATTATATTGATGTAGTTACAGCAGGTCTAAAAATATTTCCAGAGCGGAATGAATTTATAGATCAGCTATTCTCTAATAGCAAAGTTATTAGATTTCTTGATAGTAATAATAAGCCAATTCTTTATGGAACAGTCGATGCAGACGTTCTGTCTGCTACTGACGATATAAATGCTACATTTACTCCTACACTGTATGAATTTAAGGATAATGGAGTTGTTCTTATTGGTGCAGACGGTGATGATGTTCTTGGCGGAGAAGGAACAGATGACATAATCATTGGAGGAGAAGGACAAGATATACTTACAGGTTTTAACGGTGAAGATATTCTTGAGGGAGGAAAAGGAGATGACCAACTTCGCGGAGGAGGCGACCGAGATATTGCAATTTTCTCAGATAATTTTGAGAACTATGATTATTCTATATCTGATGGATTTTTGGGTCTTGAAAGAATCATAACCTTAAGTCATGTAAGAGGAACACAAAAAGATGGAACTGATACTTTAGAAGATATTGAATGGGCGGAATTTGGTAGAGAGCAAGTAGATACAGGAACGCTAGTAGCATCATCAAGTCTAGTCGGTATACCAATAGCCACCGCACCCCGCCTTATCCCTCTACCCCTCAATGACGGCATAGAAACCACCGAATTCGTAGAAGCAACAGACACTACACCCAATCCCAACTTCAACGACCTACCAACACCACCTACCATATCGCTGACTGCACCAGTATCCATGCTGGATGGAAACGTAGACTACACCCTCAACATCTCACCCTACCAACCCAATACCGAGTACAACATCTCCTACATCATCGACACCTCCGCCAGTATGGATGTAGGGGAACTACAGCAGACTAAAGATGCCTACACAGATCTGACCAACTACTTCATCGATAACGAGATAGCTCAAAACATCAACTTCGGGGTCATCCAGTTTAGCCGATACGCTACCCCTTACTTCAACTTAACTGCCGAACAAGCCATCTCTACCATCGAGGGTTTAACCGCATCTACTAATGCTATTGCAGGGACAAAATACAATGATGCCCTCTATCAAGGAATGAACTTCCTGTCTCAATCAGCTAAGGATGCGCTCAATACAACTAATATTGCCTACTTCGTATCAGACGGCAGATCTCGAACCAACTTTTTCGATCCTTACGACCAACCTTATGTTTACGACGCGATGAATCTAAGAAGATTTGCTAACGTCCAAGCATTTGGAATTGATGACGGTACAAATAGTGCAGGAGGAGTAACCCAAAGCCAGCTAAACTTTGTAGACTCCAACGAAGGTTTAATCGTTGGCGATGCTTCTAACCTGAGTTCCCAACTGCTAAAATCTGGACTGGCAAATAAGGTACAGTCGGTAAACATCTTATTAGACGACGAATTAGTAGAGACTATAACCCCAGAACAACTTACCGACAGTCCTTTGGGTTTAACCTACGAAGGTTCGGTAGATGGTTTAGATGTGAGCATCGATGCAGAGAACGTTATTACCGCAGAAGTCGTGTTTACGGATGAAGCTTACCTCGCTACTACCACTGTAGACTATACCGTAACCGCAGGAGAATCAGAAGCAGTCGATGGCGAAGGTAATGACATCGCTCAGTCTGAAGATGGTAATGAAGATCCCTTTGAGAAAATAGTTGATGGTGGTGATAGCGATGATGAAATAACCCTTGGCTATGCAGATAGAGGGGCAAACGGCGGTGCTGGCAGTGACGAGATTATTGGTAACAGGCGAGACAACATACTTGATGGTGGTGCGGGGGATGATACTATCTCTGCTTATGAAGGAGATGACATCATTACTACAGGTGCGGGAAGAGATAAAGTTAACGGTGGATTTGGTATCGATACGGTAGTCTATGAAGACGTAGCCTGGGTTGATGGCAGTAATGTTTTTCTAAGTCAAGCAGGCAATAGCGTCTCTTATAACAATACCGATACCTTAACAGATGTCGAATTTATTCAGTTTAGCGATGTCCGAATTAGTAGCGATACTCTAGAAATTACTCCTGTAGTTGAAGTAGCAGAACTTAGTATCACCGAAGGAACTTCAGATATTACTACAGCCCGACTCGACTTCAACCTTTCTACTCCCGCACCAATAGACGTAGTATTTGACTACAGCACAGAAGACATAAATGCCACAGCAGGATCGGACTACAGTGCTGCTTCTGGATCTGTAACTATTCCCGCAGGAGACAGTAGTGCCAGTTTAAATTTAGAAATTATCGCCGATACAGATGACGAAGGAATAGAAACATTTGCGTTAAATTATTCGGCATTGTCTGGGGCTACCTTTAGCAATAATCAGACAGAATATTCTACGGTTGTCACGATTGAAAATAAAGATGCGATCCTACCTTTAGTTTTAAATGGAGATGACAACAATAATTTTTTAGAAGGAGATATTTTAGAAGACTCGATCTCAGGCGGTAATGGCAATGACACCCTCAAGGGATTAGCAGGAAAGGATAATTTGAATGGCGGATTCGACAATGATGTTCTCAACGGTGGAGTAGATGATGATAGTCTTTATGGAGGAGAAGGTTCGGACACTCTTTTTGGTGACAATGGAAGAGATCGTCTTGACGGTGAAGATGGCGATGACTATCTTTATGGCGGTAATGACAACGACCGCGCTTATGGTGGTAATGGAACAGATGTAATTTACGGCGAAGGCGGTAATGACTGGCTAAGAGGCGTTCACAGTCACGATACCCTATACGGTGGCGAGGGTTCGGACACTCTTTTTGGTGACAATGGAAGAGATCGTCTCGACGGTGAAGATGGCGACGACTATCTTTATGGCGGTAATGACAACGACCGTGCTTATGGTGGTAATGGAAGAGATCGTCTTGACGGTGAAGATGGCGATGACTATCTTTATGGCGGTAATGATGACGATCGCGCTTATGGTGGTAATGGTCGGGATATCATTCACGGCGAAGGCGGTAATGACTGGCTGCGAGGCGTTCATAGTCTCGATACCCTATACGGTGGCGAGGGGTCTGACACTCTATTCGGTGACAATGGAAGAGATCGCCTAGACGGTCAAGATGGCGACGACTATCTTTATGGCGGTAATGATGACGATCGCGCTTATGGTGGTAATGGTCAGGATATCATTCACGGCGAAGGCGGTAATGACTGGCTGCGAGGCGTTCACAGTCACGATACCCTATACGGTGGCGAGGGGTCTGACACTCTTTTTGGTGACAATGGAAGAGATCGCCTAGACGGTCAAGATGGCGACGACTATCTTTATGGCGGTAATGACAACGATCGCGCTTATGGTGGTAATGGTCAGGATATCATTTACGGCGAAGGTGGTAATGACTGGCTAAGAGGCGTTCACAGTCACGATACCCTATACGGTGGCGAGGGGTCTGACACTCTTTTTGGTGACAATGGAACAGATCGTCTCGACGGTGAAGATGGCGACGACTATCTTTATGGCGGTAATGATAATGATACTCTATCAGGCGGTAATGGCAATGACACTTTTGTCTTTAATACCGATGCAGCTTTCGACTCGCAGGAGATGGGTATCGATGTTATTGTCGATTTTGGTGATGGCAACGATCTGATCGATCTCGATCTCACTACCTTTACTGCTCTTTCATCACGAGCGGGAACTGGATTTAGTAACGGTCGAGAGTTGGCGGTGGTAAGTCGAGATGAAAGAGTAGCGACTAATGATGCCTATATCCTGTACAGCAGCAGCACGGGTAATCTTTTCTACAACGAGAATGGTGCAGGGGCTGGTTTGGGTAACGGAGGTCATTTTGCTACCCTAGAAAATGCTGCCCAACTTGAAGCAAACAACTTTACGCTCTCTGATTAATATCTTTGTATTAACTTTTTTTTGATACTGAATACCCCCATTCTCCAATTATGGTAAGCGTGGGGGTTTAGGGCGTGTCCGAAGAATTTAGTAATATGAAATACTTAAATGCCTTTGCCCCTGAATAGGGGTTTGCTACCTTAAGGGGACTTGGGGACTTGGGGACTTGGGGACTTGGGGACTTGGGGACGAGGAGACTTGAAGATTACAAAATCCATTTATCTGGATTATTTATCATGTTGACTAAGCTTCCTAAAATGCGATTGTAGTTTTTGTATAAATTTCTAGCTGTGTCAACTTCTAGGTAATTACATTCAACAGCAAATTTGAGCCACACTTGGACTTCTGCTGCCTCCGCTTCTGAATCGCTAAGTTTAGCGATGAATGCTGCTTTATATCTTCTTTTTCTCCATGCTTCGGCAGATTGGCGTAGCCAATCCGACAACGCTTTGCGTTGGCGAATCGCTCCAGCGATTAGCACACACCGAACGAGACGAACGACGGATTTGATCTATGAGAGAATATCTTTCTTCTATTGGAAAGCTTTTAGACAACTCAAAAATATCCATCGCAGCTTTAAATGCTATTTGATACACTTCCAAATCTTCATGAGTTCTAACCTTCATCTTCTTTTTGCTCCTCGTCTCCCCGTCCCCCAGTCTCCCAGTCTCCCCGTCTCCCTATCTCCCTATCTCCCCATTGCTTTATTTGTATCGTTCTTTTTTGTATTCTATATAAGAAAAAACTGAACAAGCGCGATCGCACTTTTTCAGGTGAATGAAGGTAATAAAGATGTTGACGAGTTGGCTCTTGCTGGTTCGGGGAGTTTTGGTGCAACCAGCGTCGATCGCTTTATTTAATTTTCTTGGCAATATAGAACCACTACATCTTGACCCTCACATCGAATAAGTAAAAAAGGGGCTAAAACCACTCTGCTTATAGCTTATAGCTTTGGTTAAAACCACAATAGTCTATAGTTCGCGATCGCCCACAAGCTCAATCCAGTAATAGCCAAACAAAATAAACCAGCAAATCCCGCTAAGGGCTGCTGGTTAAATCCTGTAATCCAATGATGGCGATCGCTGTAGGTTATTAACTGTGCTGAATCTATACAGGTTAGACTCCAAATCCATCCTGCATGAAGTCCGATAGCGAGATAGATACTGTCTGCATTTACCACTTTAGCAGCGATTAGTATTATTCCCATCAGCCACAAACCAGGAATTTGTGGTATGGTTTGCTTTCTTTCCCAAATTAAATGTAATATAGCAAAAATTATGCTGGAAATTATCGCAGCTAACCAATAGGAATTATCGATTAACAAGGTGCTAAATACATAACCACGAAATATTAGTTCTTCTATAAAGCTAATTGACAAGCTTAAAACTAAAATAGGCAAAGATAAACATAACAAAGCCTTGAAGTTTTGCCAACGCCAACTAACTAAACTAAAAGCAGATTCTAAGGAAAAAACTATAATTACGCTCGCCAGACTGATGGTTAATCCCAACAATATAGAGCGAAAGATGTCTCCTGCTGGATTTAAACCAAGACGGGCAAAAGATAAAGACTCTACTCTCATTTTCCAGGCAATTATCCCTGGAGTCAGAATATAAAGAGAGGCTAATAAAATTAACTTGTGCTGTGGAATTAGCGGTTGACCTGGTTGCCAGTCGATAATTTTAATAATCGTACCAGCAATCGGCAACCAGACGGCAGCCCATAATCCGAAAAAAGTCAATAATTTGAACCAGGATGTATCTAACATCTTTATTGACTTAAGTAGCAGGAATTCGCCTCAATCGAAAAAGGCGAATTTTGTTCTGTATCGGCGAACAATTAATTATCTGCTGCACCGTTTTCTTCGCCATCTATTTGTCTTAGCTGGATATGTTTGTAACCCAATTTGATTTCAAACTTATCACCTTCTTTCAATCCCATCGCTTGAGTATAGGTTGAGCCAATGACAATTTGACCGTTTTTATGGACGCTGACTCGATAAGTAGGTTCGCGTCCGCGACCATCTTTTGCTCCTTCTGGATCTAAAGGAACTCCCTTTGCAGCAAGCACTGCATCGTAAAAATCAGTTAAGTTTACCCGCGTTTGCTTGTCTTTGCTAGTGGTATAATATCCACATTTTTTTGCGGTTTCACGTCTTGGTAAATGTGAAAGCTCTTTTACTTTTTGAAGTAAGGCTTTTCCTGTTAATGGTGCTGTAGCAGCTTCAGTCATAATTGTTCTAAATTTATCTCCAATTTATGCCAAACTAAACATACTATTATTTAATCTTAATTGACATTATAAAAAATATACCGTTAATTCTCTCTATTTTCACAGTTTTTTTAAATAATTAGTTTTTTGATAATATTCTATACAATTTATTTTAAATGATTTGGACTAGTCCCATGTACTTAAAATTTTTGTCAAAATAATTTTATTGCTAAATTTGCCTTCAAATCACAGTTGCTAATTCTTGAAAATAATTTAATCTAAACCAATTGTGACAAACTTGACTCGGATCGTTCAAAAGTGTTAGCAGATAGATCTGTAAAAATCTGTGGAGAGCTAATCTAACAATTGTGCCAAATCGATTTTTTGGGGTAGTGTAAGGAACTCGGAGTAAACTTATTTTTACTAGTTAATAAAAAATTACTCTAAGTGCGAAAAACATTCACTACTGTGGTTAACTGTTTTGTAGTTAAGAAGAATAAATCTATAGCTGTATATTTGATAAAAGAAATTAAATGTTAGCTAATCATGATGAGTGAAACTTGAATGTCAGACAGCCAGCAAAAAATTTTAGTTATGGGTGCTTCGAGTTCGGGCAAAAGTGAGTTTGCCGAAGCTTTAGCTGCCAAAACAGACAAATCGGTTATTTACCTGGCTACCGCACAGGTGAACCAAAGCGATCGCGAATGGCAGGCAAAAATACTCAAGCATCAGCAGAGAAGACCCTCTAACTGGCAAACTGTTGTCACCTCTAAAGAGACAGAATTAGAATTATATATCGAACGGGCTTCAAAAACAGAATGTCTGTTGATCGATTCACTCGGCACCTGGACGGCAAATTTTTTAGAGTTAGATCGACTCTTATGGCAGCAAAAGTGCGATCGCCTTTTATTAAGTTTACAGGAAAGTTCTGCTGAAATTATTTTAGTAGGAGAAGAAACGGGATGGGGTATCGTGCCTGCCTACGCTTCAGGAAGGCTATTTCGCGATCGCTTAGGATATCTGTCTCGAAAAATTGCTAACGTTGTGGACGTTACCTATCTTGTAGCTGGAGGACATATACTTAATTTGAGCCTTTTAGGAGAACCTCTGAGCAAATACAAAATATAGCGCGATCGTTTAAAGGTTTAAGCTATTGGTAAGTCTATAATTGTATTTCCCAAACTACAGACGCTATCGATCGCTATTATAATTTTACACGGTCTGAAGTTCGATCGAACTTAGGTTAATTAGCAATTATAGGCGATCGCTCGTTTTGAATTAGGTATTAGCAACAGAGTCAGAAGCTATGGCATCATCAAGACAAATTAAAACCTATCTCGCACACTGGTTTCAATTGGGTAAAAAACTAGTATGGAATAATGGCAAAGCAGAACTATTGCCAGAAAGAATTATAACGAGCGATCGCTTCTTGAACGGCGCGTTGCGCCAACGTCCCGAAGGGACTTTGCACCCGAAGGGTGCTGTGTCGCTCATGGGGGAAACCACGGGGCATATAAACGCCTGGGGAGACCCCAGGCGACAGCCCCTCCCCAACAAAGGCTTTAGCCGCATGTGCGCGCTGTATCGCTTTAGCAATGAGTTTGAGGAATGCTGGCGTAAAGTCATGAGTATTGGGGGTCGAGGTTGCTATCTTGAAGGAACTACTGTTTCTATTGCCGAACTGTTAGATTCGAGTTGGACGATAGATCGATGCGCCAGATGCACTATGCCCGTGCCAATACTCGAACTGGGAATTCAAGATCTAGTTTGTCCCTGTAGCGATTTGGATAATTGGCCCAATTCAGAATTACCCGCCCCCCGTGGTTCGATCGATAGTCGCAGCCAGTTACATAATATCAGTATGCGCCTGAGAAATATTGGCGTTGCATCGAAAAAAGATGATAAGGGGTGAGTTGGGGAGTTGGGGAATAACTAATCTTTAAATATTGTTAAATTATCCCATAGCTGTATAATCCCAAAATCTTTAATTGAATAATTTATTCATTGCTCGAATAATTAAAATATAAATAAACGGAGTCGATTATGACTACGATAAATTCAGCAAAGACCAAGCTGCCTCCAGGCTCAAAACTACCGCCTATTCTAACGGCAATTCAGGCAATATTAGATCAGTTTGGGACGCTTGACAAATTTCATGATAAATACGGCGAGATTTTTTATGGATCGCAATCTGCCATATTTCCGCCCTTTGTAATTTTTAGCAATCCTCAAGCGATCGAAAAGGTATTTACTGCTAATCCCGATTTATTTGAAGTAGGTCAACAGTCTAACGCGCCAGTTAGAATCTTATTAGGCGATCGCTCGTTAGTACTATTAGACGGTAAAGAACACAAAAGACACCGACAGCTACTAATGCCACCTTTTCATGGCGAGAGAATGAAAAGCTACGGTCAGACTATGGTAGATGTTACCAAAGAAGTTATCTCACAGTGGCAAGTCGGACAGACTATATGTATACGCGATTACACACAGGAGATTTCGCTGCAAATTATTCTGCGAACCATTTTCGGTATCGATGCAGGGAAGGTATACGATCGCCTCAGAGCGATTTTGATAGATTATTTAGATACTTTTAACTCGCCGATAACTTCTTTCTTCCTATTTTTTCCCTGGCTGCAAAAAGATTTAGGCAACTTGACCCCCTGGAGTAAATTTCTCAAGCAGAAACAGCAGATCGAACAGATACTTCAGACAGAATGCGATCGCCGTAGAAATAATCCTGATGCTATGGGTACAGACATCCTCAGCTTGCTACTCGAAGCCAGGTATGAAGATGGTCAACCCATGAGCGACAAGGAAATACGAGACGAACTAATGACGATGCTGTTTGCAGGACACGAAACTACAGCAAGTTCTTTAGCCTGGTCTTTTTACTGGCTGCATCGTCTCCCCGAAGTGGGACAAAAATGTAAGGCAGAATTAGCTTCTGTACCTGAAGATGCCATCACCGAAATTATTAAGCTACCTTATCTAAATGCGGTCGTCTCAGAAACCTTGCGGTTAAATCCTGTAGTTGTATTTGTCGGTCGTCAGCTAAAACAGCCTTTTGAACTGATGGGTTATCAGTTTGAAGCTGGTACATCACTATTTCCCTCAATTTATTTGACCCATCAACGACCCGATATTTATCCCGAACCCAAAAAATTTAAGCCAGAAAGATTTATCGATCGCCAATACTCACCTTATGAATATCTTCCCTTTGGTGGAGGAAATCGACGCTGTTTGGGCTATGCTTTTGCTTTATTTGAAATGAAGTTAGTTCTGGCTACCATAATGTCTAGCGTAGAATTAGAGTTGCTAGAGAAGCGTCCTGTAAAACCTGCACGTCGTGGCTTTACCTTCACACCTGGCGGTGGAGTGAGGATGAGGGTAAAAGGTAAGGAGTGAGGAACGAGGAAAGAGGAAGGAGGTTTACCTATTACCTATTACCTACGAGCAAATAACTTTGATATGTCTTAACTTAACTTTGTACGACTATATATGAGCGATCGCCAGAGTCTAAATTCAACGCTAATTAAGCTCGATAACGCTAGCTATAAGGCATATAAAGACCTTCGTGGTAGCTATCAGTTTGAAGATTTTACCCTAAGCATTGATTACGTTCAGGGAGATCCTTTCGCTGCACCGAGTCAGTTACGGGCGATCGTACCTCAAGCAGTTGCCAGTTTTCCCGCGCAGCTATACAACTCTAAAAGTCGAGAAGTTGCTTTGAGAGATTATTTAGCACGTCAATTTAGCCGATCTGCTAAACAGTTGAGTTCTCGCCGAGGTACGGGAAAGAGTGGTTTAATTGCGATTGCGTCTTTAGGACAAGAAGTTTTAGAACGCACTGCGGTATTTATTAATTCTCAACAGCTAGAAATACGCTTTGTTGTCGGACTACCAGCCAGAGGAAGAAGAATATTAGGTCGTCAAGCAGCAGCGATGTTGTGCGAGGACTTACCTGAAATAGTTAATAGCATACTTTACAAATCTTTAGACCCTAAAGCCATACAGCAGCACGTAGAAACCATTGAAGATGCAGACTGGCTGCGCCAACAGTTACCGCAGCGTAATTTGGTCGCTTTTGTGGCTAACGGCGCAATTTTACCCCGCCGTAGTGGAGTCGATGCTCGTCCTTTATCAGATGCCGTTGCTTTTCAATCTCCACCATCAAATGAAGTAGAGTTTGATTGTCCCAATCGAGGAATACTTAAGGGAATGGGTATACCCGCAGGAATTACTTTAATTGTGGGTGGCGGTTATCATGGTAAGTCTACACTGCTAAGAGCCATAGAATTAGGCATATATAATCATATCCCTGGAGACGGCAGGGAATATGTGGTAGCTAACCCTTCGGGAATCAAAATTCGCGCCGAAGATGGACGTAGCATTGCAGGAGTCGATATTTCGCCCTTTATCAATCATCTACCACAGGGACGTTCGACAAAGCATTTCTCTACTACAAACGCTAGCGGTAGCACTTCTCAAGCAGCGAATATCATTGAAGCAATTGAAGCGGGTACGCAATTACTATTAATCGACGAAGATACTTCTGCCACCAACTTTACAATTCGCGATCGCCGAATGCAGGCTTTAATCGCCAAAGAAAAAGAGCCAATTACGCCATTTATCGATAAAGTCCGTCAGCTAAAAGATGAATACGAGATCTCGACTATTTTAGTGATGGGGGGAAGCGGTGACTATTTTGATGTTGCAGATCGAGTAATTGCGCTCGAAGACTATTTACCCCAAGACGTTACAGAGCGCGCCAGGGCGATCGCCCAAAAATATGTTACAGACAGAAATACCGAAGGAGGAACGAGTTTTGGGACAATTAACGCTAGGATACCTCTTTTTGAAAGTATCGATCCGAGTCGGGGAAAGCGTGATGTCAAGTTAACCTCTAGAGGTGTAGACGAGATTGTTTTTGGTACAGAAGAAATAGATCTTAGTGCTGTCGAACAAATAGTAGATACGGGACAGTTAAGAGCGATCGCTATGGCAATTGTATATGCTAAAAAAACTTATCGACAGCTTACCCTATCAGAAATATTAAAGCGAGTCGATCGAGATATCGCCGAGTCGGGAATAGACGTTTTGAGTAACTTTCCTCAAGGAGACTTAACTCATTTTCGTCCTTTAGAACTAGCAGCAGCTTTTAATAGGCTGAGAAGTTTGCAGATAAAATAGGCGATCGTATTCGTTTTCTTTACTTAGGTTCGATATTAACAAGCTAGGGAAATAATGAGCGTATATTATCGATAACTTTAGATCGGACGATCGCTCAACAGCTAGTTCATAATAGAGATAGATCTATTTATAACAAGATAGAATGTTAATAATTAATTTCTGCAACAAATTATAAACATTAGTAAATACTTAGTAAACACATTATTAATCAAACCAAAAAATTGCCTCTAGCAGTCTTCAATTTGCCCTCGATTTATTTTCAGAAGAGGTGTAGAATTGCTCGTAAATATTAAAGAACGAGTAATTACCAAGGGGAATTACAATTGTAATTACATACAAATAATGAATTTGAACTATAAAAATCCCTCGATAACTTAGAAAAATCAGTATGAGTAAGTTTAGTATGAAATCTCAAAAAGTCCGTTCTTTTAACTCTAAACGTCAAGAGTTAGAGGTAGATCCTTTATTATTATTATTAGTTGCATTAGGTATTTTCGCCCTTACTTATATCATAGTTGGTTTCATACCTCCACTCAGGGAATCTTACGTCGGTGTTCTGTTATTTGAAAGAGGTTTTATTCAGGCTATAGTAGTTTTACTTGCTGCGATCGTAATTGCCACCTCAGTCCTCAAATATTTACTGCTGAAAAAAGAACATCGAGCTTTAAGAAAGATTTGGATTGCCGATCATATTCCTTTAGATAAGCCTAATGCACACGAAGTAGACTATTTTCATCAAAGACTGCTCAAAGATGACAATTTAGTAGCAATCCGCTGTGGACGTATCCTGAGAGCCTATATCAAAAGTGGCGATCGCACTGTGGCAAATGAGTTTGCTTTAGATGACTCGTCTTTTTATCAGAGTGCTTCAGAGACTTCTTACTCTCTGCCTCGTATTTTAGTTTGGGCGATTCCGCTTTTAGGTTTTATCGGGACAGTTATCGGTATTAGTGGTGCGGTTAGTGGCTTTTCAGGATTTTTAGAAAATTCAGGAGATGTAGAACAAATTAAAGAAGGTATCGGTCAAGTTACCAGTAATTTGGGTTTGGCGTTTGACACGACTTTGTTAGCTCTATTTCTCAGCGTATTAGTCATGATTCCTTTAGTAATGATAGAGCGTTACGAATCTAACTTACTTTTAGGTATTGACGTTTTTATTAATGACAAACTGTTACCTCGACTCAAAAAGAAAGCCGAACAGCTAGATCCAGAACTAATCGAGCAAACTGTAGCAGGAGCGATTAAAGAACATTTTCCCAATCCTCAAAACCTAATAGAACCCGCACAAAGCTATGCAGAGCTGGCAGCAAAACAGCTCTCTACAGGATTTATTGCCGAAATTAGTAAGGTACAGAATGTCAGCTCTCAGGTAATCGCGCAGGTGGGAGAAATCAGACAGCAGGCCACCCGCGATCGCCAAGAATTTTTAGATTTCTTTTCCCGACAGCAGCAGGCAAACCAAGAACTCGTACAGCAAATTAGAGCGATCGTCGAAGAAATTAGAACTAGAAATCTAGCTGCTGCCGAAGATCTTAATGTTCAAACTCAAGGTATTAGCGAACAATTAGAGAAAGCTGCCAGGGTTTTAGAAGCTCGTGTTGGCTCTTTAGAGGTTGCTACCCAAAAAATGTCCGACTTCCAGGATATTCAGCAGGGGTTAGAACGTAGTTTTGCTTCTTTAGAAAAGACAGCCCAGTTAGAAAATGTTTTAACAGGAGTAAAAGATAATCTGACTCAGCTTCAGCCGATCCTCAAGCAGCTTAACAAACCCCGTCGGATTACTTTGGTAGAGCATGATAAATCTTAACTGAAATAATTATGTCCAGACGCAATATCTATCGCAAACGACAAACAGAGGTCGAACTATTTCCCTTTCTCTCTGTCCTCGCCTGTACCATCGGTACATTAATCTTGCTGATTATTGTCTTAACTACCCAAGCTCTCGAACCTCAAGAGGCTGTTGTGGTTGCTAAAGTAGATGAAA
Source organism: Waterburya sp. (assembly GCA_965214815.1). Taxonomy (GTDB): domain Bacteria; phylum Cyanobacteriota; class Cyanobacteriia; order Cyanobacteriales; family Xenococcaceae; genus Waterburya. The sequence continues at coordinate 1,406,600 of CBDCCL010000002.1, read as the reverse complement.
ACAGCAGGGGAACGAATCAAAACAAAACTCCACTCTACATCGAAGCACGTAAAGATGGGTTTGTCCTACATCCGAGTAAGGAATTCGCTCCTAGAGCAGATCTGTATGATGAGCGATCGCCCTTAAGAAAGACCATCGCCAATCTAAAAGCCAACAAAGATAAACAATATTTGATTTTAATTTTGCGTCCAGATGGCTTAGAGATGTTTAATAAAATTCGCGAGTTAGTAGAACAAGACGGCATAGATATTGGCTATGAACCGTTGGAGTATGGTTTAGAGCTAAAAATTGAGAGTTGAATAAATTCATCGATAATTTATGAGAAGCAGAGCAAGACGCAGAACTCCCCATACCAGTCAGAATTTAGATTCTTTTCTAGATATTCTGACTAATACCGTTGGGGTATTAATGTTTATCAGTTTGTTTGTTACCTTAATTGCTACTGGTAGTAGCCCCAAAACCCGCGTTACCATTCAAACGCCCCTATCTTCACCGACGGAAAAAGAATCATTATGGTTCGAGATTAACGATAACAAAGTAAGTTATTTAGATCTGCGTCAAGTTAGAGAAAGAGAAGTAGAATTATCAGGCAATTTGCCCAACTGTAACCAACCTGGCGCAGATTCGAGTTTTTCGCGTCAAAACATCTATCAATCTTGTTTATTGAGTATTTTGGGTCGTCAGAGTAACTTTAGAGCCAATACTCAAAACTATCAGGTAAAGGCAGTAGATCGAGGAGTGTCTTTGCTATTTGAACCAATATCGGAAGAAGTAGGAGAAACAACCAGCCAACTGACCGCACCAGACTCTGATTTTAAACAAGTTTTATCCCAATATAATCCCCAGAAAGACTACTTGGTGTTTGTTGTTAGACCAGATAGCTTTGAAGCGTTTCGGACAGCTAGACAACAAGCTTGGGATGCCGGATACGAAGTAGGTTGGGAACCTCATCCCCAAGATTCGCCGATTAAAATTCGTACTATTATTGGCTCTGAACTTCCAGGAGGTAAATCTATTGGAGTACAGTAATTTTCCAAAAACAAAGGAGTGATACAGGGTAGCTAATAGTTTTAAGGAAAAATTAATCTAAGTTTTTGTAGGAGAAAGAAATCGAACAAATAAGCTGAAATTAGTTATAAATCAAAACCTGCTTTTGTTATATAGATCGCCATAGAATTATTTGCTAGTTTTTAAAAGGTAAGGACGTAAAACGGCAAATGTAGATGGTATAAGTTTTATGTATACCTTTCCCTGTCTCGGTTTCAGCGGGGGTTATTCTAATAATTATTCTTGTATTGAAGTGATTTTACTGTATACTTTCCTGGATTGGCTTTATCAATATATAGAATGAATTCAAAAAATACATCAATAGGTACAAACCTTACATCGATTGATTACTTTTCCTCTCAACAACCTTTTCTTAATGAATTCAAATCATCTAATGCTTGGATCACACAAAATGACAAGACATGGAATACAAACGAAGAAAATCTTTTAGATCTTGATGAAAATGGATGGGTCAAATCGCTTCCTAAAGACTCAGACAGTCCTAAATACACTCAAGTAGGCAGTTTACTTTATGCCAGTCACGATAGTTACTTGCCAGGAAAATATGTCGTTCTCTATGAGGGAGAGGGAAATATTGAATACAGCCTTGATGCTGAAAAGATAGAAGATCTTTCGTCTCCAGGAAGAGACGTTATTGAAGTTGAACCTTCTGAAGACGGAATTGGATTGAGCATTACTTCAACAGATCCAAACCAGAATGGTAACTATATTAAAGACATTGAGATAACGCCAGAAGCTCACGAGTCAAAAATTGACAACGAAACTTTTAATCCTGAGTTTATAGATAAAATTCAGCCATTGAGTACCTTAAGATTCATGGACTGGATGGAAACCAATGGCTCAGAAAAAAAAGATTGGTCAGATAGACCTGAAGAAGATGATGCTGTATATTCAAACTACGGCGCACCAGTAGAAATCATGGTGGAGTTGGCAAACGAAACTAACGCAGATCCTTGGTTCACCATTCCCCATGAAGCTTCCGACGAATACGTAAATAATTTTGCTCGATACGTTAAAGACAATCTCAAACCAAATTTGGATGTTTATGTTGAGTATTCTAATGAAGTATGGAATTCCAGGTTCGAGCAAAGCAAATGGGTCAAGGAGCAAGCTCAAAAAGAATGGGGTAATTCAAATCTCGATGTTGATGATTGGTATAGTCGTCGCACTACTGAAGTAGTTGAGATTTGGGACGACGTATTTGCCTCAGACTCCGAAAGAGTTGTAGGAGTTATGTCAGCTCAAGCAGCTGATAGTCAAATGGGTAAAGAAGTACTTGAATATGAATGGAGTGATGGTTCTTTAAGCCATTCGGATACAGGAATTGACGCAATAGCGATCGCTCCATATTTCGGACGTTATATCGGTAAATCTGTCAATCAAAATACTCTCAAAAATTGGGCGAATAATCTAGATAGTGGAGTAGATAACCTGTTTAAAGAAATAACCGAAGGAGGACTCTTAAATAATAGTCCTGAAGGGGGAGCGTTAAACGAAGCATATGAAAATATGGAGGCATACGCACAAATTGCCCGAGAAGAAGATTTGCAATTATTAGCTTACGAAGGGGGTCAACATCTGGTTGGTGTTCAAGGTGTAGTAAACGATGAAGCAATTACCGATTTATTCATTGAAGCTAATCGCGATTCCAGAATGGAGAAAATTTATGAAGATTATTTAGATGAATGGTCTAAAATTGGAGGAGAAGTGTTTGTTAATTATTCTGATATTAGATCGCACAATGAGTGGGGAAGTTGGGGTACTTTAGAATCTGTTTATCAAGATAGTTCTCCTAAATACGATGCGATTATGGATTCTATCTAAAACGATAATTCATTTCGACATATTGGAGTAATTGGTCAAGATTCTAGTTTAAATCTAAAGCTTGGACGATTGGGCTAGATAATTGCGATCTTGACCAGTTTTTATTACTTTAATTATTAACAATGAAATCATTTGTCAGGCTGCTTAACTCTCTAGTTCTCGCTATTTCGGTGGTAGCGATCGCGATTTTCTCGATTCAAAACGTTCAGGATGTTTCCCTTAAGTTTCTCACTTTTGAATCGATTACTTTACCCATAGGAGTTTTGCTAGCCTTTTTTAGTGGTGTAGGCATGATTCTCGGTTGGCTGATACCCTTATTGTTTTCCCGTAGAAGAACTCGCAGAGGATAAAGCGATCGCATTACGAAAAGGAATTTTATTGATGCTCGTGTTTGAGGCGATCGAAAGTAGTATAATTAGCCCACGTGTTTAATTTCCAGTCAATAAAAAAATTAGATTAACATGGCGGATATTGTCGATATTGCAGTGAATACAGAGGGGTTTAGTACCTTGGTAGCTGCGGTCAAAGCAGCTAATCTAGTAGAAACTTTAAAAACTCCAGGACCATTTACCGTATTTGCTCCTAACAATGCTGCCTTTGCTAAACTTCCTCCAGGTACGGTTCAAACCTTAGTTGATAATCCGCCTCAGCTAGCTAGGATACTCACCTATCATGTGGTTGCAGGAAAATTGACTAAAGCAGATTTGTGTAAGGTTGATTCGGTTGATTCGGTTGAAGGTTCGCCAATTGCGATCGACTGTAGCGATAATTTTGAAGTAAAAAATGCCACCGTAATTGCACCCGATATTGAAGCTGACAACGGCATTATTCACGTAATTGATAATGTTATTTTAATGGGATAGAGAGTAAAGGATAAAGGATGAAGGATGAAGATAGTCGCTTCGTAGGGTGGGCAGAACCAGACCGAAATTTAAAGACGTTTTAGGTAAGAATTGTGGCACACCAAAAGTAAAAGTCAAATTATAAAGCGATCGCACCCTTTACAATGATTATTGCCTCAACGCGATCGCCTATAAATTTTTCTAACGATAATCTTGAGATTGAATATCACTCAAACGAGCTTCATCTCTTAGAAAACGATCCATCTGGGCGGTAAAGAATTCGCGATTCTTTTGCAGGTGTTTGGGATTATCGTCGTCTATGGGATACAGTAAAGCCTGACGCAGAGCTTGAATTACTGCTGAAGTCACGTTGTACATCGATCGCTGAAAAGTAATTCCTAGCTGTACCAACATATCGTCTTCACCACGACAGTGTTTTTGGTAGTATTCCACTAAATAATCTGGCAGAAAATGCCACATATCGTCCATCAATAGTGTGGGAGGAATTCCTGCCATACCTACAGGTAAGACATCGGCGTAAAGAATACCGTAGTGAAACTCTGGTTGATTGTCTGGTACTTGTTGGGCTTGGGCGTTATAAGATTTTGTCCCGCGAAAAGGGGAAGTCCGATAAAAAACCGCCTCTACATAGGGTAAAGCAGCTTCATACAGCCAGGTAAAGCCTTGAGATTTGGGAATAATTTCATAGCACTCATCGCCGATGTATACATGATGGTAAATTGGTCTACCAGCAACCGCGAAGATGCCGTTTACTAAAAAGTCCATCGCTTCTTTAACGGTGGTCATTTTACCCTCGTCATAGAGATCGGACATTTCTAAAAAGACGGGTGCCATTACTTCCCAAAATAAACCGAGGTTTGAATAGTAAGATAGCTGTCTTACCTGTTCTAAAAACATTTCGGGAAATAGCTTGTACATCCCAAGCATTACGGGGTTGCCTTTGAAATAGGCTTTAATTGCCCGATCTGCATTGGCTTTATACTCGTCGCTATCGAGGTATTCATTAAACCGAGGATTGATATCCTGATGCCAAAACATCGCCCGCATACAGGCTTCGGCAAACTCCATGTTAATGCGATCGTGGTTGAGGTGATGCAGTAGCTTGGGCATTTTTCCCGTTTCACCCTTGGCAATAAATTCTAAAAGTTCGGGATGGGCTTCCGCTTCACCGCGCCATACCTGGAGATCTGCATCTTTTCCTGCATAGTGGTTGGGCAGATCTAAGTATTCTTGAGGTAAAAAGTATTTGAAAAAAGGTACAGGATTTAAGAAAACCCGTTCGGCAATATAAAGTAAATCCCGCCAATAAAAGTCCATCGGGATAGCGTAGGCTTTGTATATACCGATAATCTGCATCAAGTTTTCGGGATTATCGGGTAGCATCGAACCCCCCGCCTCTAAACGGTGGATGACATCAGCGAATTGATGATTAATTGGTGGTAGTTTAGTTTTTGTTTGAGTCATTTTATAGCAGTACGTCGATCGGTTATAAGTAGGAAATAAATTGATTGTTAATTGTTGATTGTTAATTGTTGATTGTTAATTGCTGTGACCGCTGTATTGCTCGGCTGGCTGGCAACAATGCTAAAATCGGTCAGGTTTGTTAACCAGACTGGCTGTAGTCCTAAAACCACGATTAACAAGGCTAAAACAAATGCCGGTATACGTTCGCTAGATCTTACTCGTGGATATACCGTAGAAATTTTACGACAGTCGATTTTGCCAAAGAAAGTCTTATTAAGCAGGATAACAAAGTAAACTGAAGTCAGACCAGTAGCAATTAAGCAAAGCGTGGTCAAAGTCGGAAATACGGTGAAACTTCCCTGAAAAGAAATATATTCGCCGACAAAACCGACCATTCCAGGAATACCAGCACTCGCCATTACAGCTAGAATCATTAAACCTCCAATAAGGGGTAAACCTCGTTGAGGATTCATCAAGCCATTAAGCGTATTTAGATCGCGACTGCCAGTTTTGGCTTCAACTACTCCAGCTAAATAAAATAACAGTGCCACGATTAACCCGTGAGCGAACATCTGACAAATTGCTCCCGAAATGGCGATTGAAGTTCCTGCTGCTGTAGCTAGAACTACAAAGGCAATATGGGCAATGGAACTATATGCCACCATCTTTTTGAGGTCGGTTTGCGAAATAGCAACGAACGAGGCATATAAAGCACTTACAGCAGCGATCGCAGCTAGCCAGGGTGCAATGTCATTCCATATTTGGGGAAATAAACCCAAGCCAAAGCGAATTAAACCATAAGTTCCCAATTTTGAAAGTATTCCGCTTAAAACCATCGATACTGGCGTAGATGATTCCACATAGGCATCGGGCAACCAGGTATGTAGGGGAATCAGGGGAGTTTTGATCGCAAACCCAATAATTAGGGTAACTAATAAAATTATTTGCTTGCTAAAGGGCAATACCTGAGTTTGAATCGTTCCGTAATCGAAACTGCTATTAGTTAAAAAGCCAATGCCAAGAAATGCTGCTAGAACGAAAATACCTGAAAATGCCGTATAAAGCAGATACTTTGTACCAGCGTAACCGCGATTTTCTCCGCCCCAAATATTAATTAGCAGGTAGACGGGAATCAGCTTGACTTCATAGAAGATAAAGAACAGAAGTAAATTTTGTGCCAGCAATGCGCCGTTGATACAGCCAGCCAAAATCAACATCAGACCGTAAAAAAGTCTTGGTCTAGTAAAAACGTTGCCGTCTTGTCGGGCTAGATCGCCACTGTAAATTGCTAAACAAAATAATAAGCTATTGAGAATAACCAGAGGCAAAGACAATCCATCAATCCCCAGGCTATAGTTAATTCCTAAAGTCTCTAACCAAGGTAAGAATTCTCTCAACTGTAAGCCTTGAAGCTGAAAATCATAGCGAAAAATTGTCAGTAGAGAAACCAATAGCGTAGCAATACTAAAACTAAAAGCAGTAAGTTTTACCTTAGTATCATCGAGCTTGGCAGGTATTAAAAAGAGAATTATTGCTGCTACTAAAGGTAGCCAAATGAGTATACTTAGCATGATTTATTAAAGTTATCCTAGAGCGATCGCGTTGCAAGCAAATTTCAAAATTACGCCCTTTAAAAAGCTAAACCTAATATTAAACCGAGAAAAACAGTCCCTAGTACGATTGAAAGAAAATAAAACTGTGACTGACCCGAATTGCTGTATCTTAAAGCCTGTCCGCCAAAGAGAGTTCCAACGCCCACTAAGTTAACTGCACCATCAACAATATAGCGATCGCACCAGCCAGCAATCCTGGAAGTTACGCCAACTAAACTTACAATGGTCAGGCGATAAATATCCTGAATATAGAGATCGTTAGCCAGAGTTTTTTGAATTACAGAAGGGACTAACTCTACAGGACGATTTTTTCTGGGCTTGAGATATAGCAATGCAGCCAAACTAAGACCAGCAAGACTCGAAACAATAAATAGTAAGGCGACATTTTTGTCTAGATCGATCCAGGTAGGTAATAAGTTAAACTGCTGCAAAATTAACGGTAAATGCAGCGCGACTCCAGTAAGAACTGTCATCGGCAAAATCATCGCCCATAAAACTTCGGGAGAGCGTTTGGTCATTTGTTTAGACTTGCCACCAAACACCAAGCTAAATATTCGCATCATACTAAAGGCAGTCAACCCGTTAACCAGCACCAAAACCCCTAGTAATAGAGGGTGTACGTCTAACAAGTAATCTCCCAACTCTAGTAATGCCCAAAAACCACCCAAAGGAGGAAAGGCAATTAAACTAGCTGCGCCGACTAAAAACGCTATTCCGCTAACAGGACGGCGACCGAAAATACCGCCTAACAAAGTAACATCTTGGGTAATATTGCTAATAATAATCGAGCCTGCACTCATGTACAGCAGAGTCATGGCGATCGCATGAACCAAAATTAACAACAACGCCGAATCGTTTGCCCCTACCGCTACCGCGATAAACACAAAGCCCATATAGGCACTGACAGAATAGGATAGAGTACGTTTTATATCTACTTGGGCGATCGCAATTAAAGACGCGCTAATAGCGGTAAACGAACCCACAGCAATCATCACTGTATTAGAAATAGCTGATTGGGCTAGTACTGGCTGTAGCTGAATCAACACATAAGCCCCTGATGCTACGACGATTGAATTACGCAGCATCGAAGCAGGAACTGGACCTTCCATCGCCTCATCCAGCCATAGCTGTAGGGGAAACTGAGCGCATTTTGCTAGAGGTCCTGCAATCAAAGCCAAACAGAGTAAATTAGCCGTGGTGGGGCGTAAATTAGCTACTACTGCCCATTCAGCCAGATCGTCATAGTTTGAAGTTCCTGTAAAAGACCATAGAGCAATTATGCCGATCAACAGCAACAAATCCCCGACTCGTTTAGTCCAAAAGGCATCTCTCGCCCCAGTCACTACCAATGGTTGAGCAAACCAAAAGCCGACAATTAGATAAGTAGCTAGAGTAAGTAGTTCTAAAAATACATAGCTAAAAAAGAGCGAGTTACACAAAGCCAGACCGCATAGCCCCGCTTCAAAAAACGCCATCAAAGCATAAAATCTACCCCAACCCCAGTCCATCTCCATGTAGCCGACTGCGTATAGCTGTGCCAGAATATTTAAGCCCGTAATCACAACTAATGCGGATGCGGTAATGGCAGAAATTTTAATGTCAAAAGAAATATACAGTCCTGCTGCTGTCAGCCAAGGAAATCTGATTTCCTGTACTGGCTGAAGCCAAACTTCCTGTAAAGCTAAAATACTATGAACAAACGCGATGGAGGTCATAGTTAGATTGATATATCCCGCTGGTCGAGAACCAATTTTTTTGAAAATTCCTGGCGACCATATTAAGCCTACGATCGCCCCGACTAGTGCATAACAAGGAACTAGCCAGATACTCTTACTAAATATCTGTTCCATGATGAATGATAAATTAATGTTATTTATTTGTTGCAAATAAATTATTTCTACTAAATCTAATTTCTACTATAGAACAAAACCTATGGTATAACTATTACGATTTATTTATGTCTATAATAAGAATTTTAGAAGCAAGAGTAATTCGCCTCGCAAGTATAAATAGACAATTGCTAAAAATAGCGATCGCTATATTAAAGATCGAGGCTGAAAGAGTGAGACTACGATATAGATAAGTCTCTATCAGTCAAATCACCGCCTCTTACGCTACGGTAATCTGATGTCCAATATGTTTGGTGTATGTCCCTCATACTCATTATTATCGCAGTAAGTAACAAGTTTGGGAAATCTATAGTCGAACGTTTAAAACGCGATCGCATTTAGAATTTGTTTAATGAATAGAGCTTTGGGCATTGATAGTATATTCTGTATATTTCAAAGAATAATGCTTCAAAAACACTATCATTACTAAAGGTTATTGCGATCGAACTTTAAATTGTTTTACATACTGAAAAGTATTCTGTTTGTAACTAAGAGCTAAAATAGAGGTTAAAATAAACAAGAGCGACCTCAAGTGTCTCGATAGCCAAACCAAGTAGGATCGATATAGTCAATTCGAGCGCAGGGTTCGAGTGCCGATAAAATGGTTTTACCGTAGCTACGAAAGTTGACGCGGTTGTCTAGTAAAGCAACAATACTTTGGGACTCTCTAAGAGGTACTATAGTTTGTTCGAGAGTTTTAAGTGCCGAAGGTAAGAGATATAGCCTAAACCAATCCTGACGCTGGTTTTTGTAGTAGCTAACTAAATTGGCGACTAGTGGATTTTCTAAAGATGGTATCGGCAGAGTAGCAATAATCAACAGGCGGGGGATAGGCAATGATTCTTGATGCTGTTTCCAAAACGACCAGCCACAAATCAAAATACTATTATCGGTAACGTTAGTATCTTCTACCTTAACCCTAGAGCCAAATTCCCCCGCCAAAGCCGAACCTACTTGTCCTTGCAGGGGTACATCATCGGCAATAACGACGATCGCACCCTTAATACTGCTGCTGAGACTAACTAGAAGCAAACTCTGTTCGATAAAAGCCGAGCGAAATTCAGGAGAATTAGGCATCGGGAAGCGATGGGGTAAGTATAGCTGGATGTGATTGTTCTGTTGGTTAGGAGCAAATTTAAGACTTAAGATTTCCGAACTCAAGCCTACTCGTTGTTTATAGGTGGCAGCATCCGCTTCTGTATCTAAAAAACTGCCGATAATTACTGCTGGCTGTTGTTGCCAGATTGGTTTGAGCTTGTTGTTTACCCTCGCAGGAGCGAGATTAATCGTAAACGTACCCAGTTGGCGATCGCTCGTAATCCAAGATATGTTTGAGCGATCGCCGACCTGCTGCCAAAACTGCTCGAACTTGCCGTACAGCAATTGCTCTCGATCTAAGATCTCGCAAAGATTATTTACAATATTTAATTCCGAATCTAATAGAATATGATTGCCATAGGGATTTTGGGGACGAGCAAAAATTGATTTGGTTAGCTTGACTCTGGCGTTGCGGATCGACTCTCGATGCTGGGTTATAGTCTGCAACATAATATCCCACTCAGCAGGGGTAATGCTAATAGTTAATAACTGTCTCGTCCATTCTTCGAGGTCATCCGCGCGATCGATAATAGTGGGAATATTGGCAGGAAACTTATTTAGGTCTTCTAAGCGATCGCCAAGCCAGCTTTGAGGTGAGGTTAATAATACTCGGTCTTGAGACTGCCAGCGATCGCCAATTCTAATCTTTTTATCTACTCCCAACCACTGCTTGAGTTTGGGAATTTCCGTTTCTAATAGATATTTTTGCGTGGCTAGAGGAGCGACCACAATTGCAGGGCGATCGCCTAACAAAATTGGAGTTAAATAACTCAGACAATATTTACTAACGCTGCTGCCAGTCTGTATCAGTGCAGGACGATCCAAACGCAAAGCACGAGCGATCAGTCGCGCCATCGTCAGATGATGGGGGAAGTTGCGATTTCCATGTTCTCGTAAAAAATCCCGTAGGGATAAATGAACGTCTGCTTCGATCGCCTTCATACTGCTCGACCCGAAAAAACCATGTATCTTCTACTATTACCTAAGTTGCTCTTGAGGAAAAGCACTCGGTTTCACATTAAGCGATCTTAACTTGCCGTTGCGAACTAAAGCGACCTCTAATTGCGAACCTATTTCACTAAGATCTACCTGTTCCTGTACCTGATTGGAAGTCTCTACAGGGCGATCGCCAATCCGCTGAATTATATCTCCTGGCTGTAAACCAGCTTTTGCAGCAGGAGAGTTAGGAATTACTCTGACAACCAATATTCCATCGTCGCTGCCAATTTGGAAGTCAAATTCTGGGTTAGCATTAATTTGCTCCCTAGTCGCTTGATTGAGATTGACCATCTGAATTCCTAGATAAGGATGGTCTGCTTGTCCTTTGGCAAATAGCTGATCGGCAATGCGTTGAGCCGTTTCAATGGGAATTGCAAAACCTAAGCCTTGAGCATCGGCGCGAATTGCTGTATTAATTCCAATAACTTCTCCCTGGGAATTTAATAAAGGCCCTCCAGAATTACCAGGATTAATCGCAGCATCGGTTTGAATAAATCTGACTCGCTTGTCTGGAACGCCTACCTGGGAACTCGAACGACCCAAAGCACTAATTATACCTACTGTTACCGTATTATCTAACCCCAAAGGATTACCGATAGCGATCGCCCATTCTCCAGGAGTCAAATTTTCCGCATCACCTAACCTTACCGTCGGCAAATCCGTCGCATCTATTTTAATTACCGCCACATCGGTAAAAGAATCAGTACCTAACACCGTCCCTTCATAAGACGTACCATCTTTAAGAGTCACCTCCACCGTTTCGGCATCATTAACTACATGAGCATTAGTAATCAAGCGACCATCAGAGCCGATAATAAAGCCCGAGCCAGTTCCGCGCTCGATTCTACCTGGTACATCGGCAGAATTACCTTCTGGGTTTTGATCGCCGAAAAAACGTCGAAACAAGGGATTTCTAAAATTTCCAGGCAATGCTGAAGAGATTTTACGAGAAGCATCAATTCTTACTACCGCAGGGCCGACCTGCTGAACGGCAGTAGCAATAAAGTTAACGTTTGAATTGTCTTTGGGGATGCTTGGAGGATTAGACTGGGTAGGAATCACTGCTGGATAAACCCTAGACCTAACTGTTTGAGGCTTTTCAATATTTCGGCTACTTAAAAAGCCTATACCACCTCCAAGCGCAAATATGCTCAAATAAACACTTAGCTTATTATATAAAAATTTCATATCGATCGATTGATTGATGCTTGCTTGATTCCCCAATCATAATTATCGCAGAGAAAAATCAATAAAGCTTTTTTTTGCTGCAAATAAATTTGTCAGCTTTATTTATCTTACAGCCGTTTTTGATTTAACAGACTGCGTTGTTGAAGTATTAGTTAATTGTTAATTGTTAATTGTCGATCGCCGATCGCTCAAAGACAAGCTTTAATCTCTCGCACTAATAGCTGATATTGCCGATCTTCTATTACGGGAATTAATTCTTTGGTTGGTAAAGGTTCGACTAGATCGATCCAAGACTTACAACCACCATAGACAGATTGATAAGGAATAGTTTGAGGTTGAATAAGACGATAAACTCTTACCAACAAAGCCACTAAAGGTCGTTGTGGTTTCCATTTCCAGCGATCGTCAATCATTTGTTCATTCCAGATATGATATGGTTGCAATGCTTCTATCTGGTTTCTATTGGTTAGTTGTAAAACATCTGTAACTTCCGCACAGCTTTTAATGGTTACAGTCTCAGGATGCCAACCCGACTCTACTGGACTAACTGCTCTAGCGTATTCTGGCTTTAATAAATGGGGTTTTTGATGTTCGTAGGTTGGATATAGCCAAACCAAAGGATATTCGACCTGAAAACCCGCCTCTCGAATGCCTCCCTTACGCAGCAACATAATAGTTTGACCACTAGTTAGAGCCTCAACAGCGATCGCCCATTCTTTCAATGCCTGTCTGAGTTCTTTGACCTTAGCTGATTTCATCATTAAACAATTGACCATTAAACATTAATTATTGACATTAAACATTAAACAATTGACCATCAACTATTAACAATTAACTATTAACAATTAACAATTAACCATCAACTATTAATAAATTTAGCAATATCTTGTAAAAACTGTTCTTCTACGTATGGTTTAATAAAAAATCCCGACGCACCCAAACTATCAGCTAAGGCTTTATGTTTATCACTACCACGGGAGGTCAGCATGACTACAGGAATTTTAGCTAGCTCCCGCTCTTGACGACGCATAGTTAGAAATTCAAAGCCGTTGGTATTGGGCATTTCCAGATCGCAAATCACTAATTTAGTTTGTAAATTATTGCGTAAAGTTTCTAAACCTTCAGCCCCATCTCTAGCCTGGAGAACTCGATAACCTTTTTGTTCCAAAGCCAAAGCAAGAGTACGCCTTAAGGCAGCAGAATCATCAATTACCAATATAGTTGCTAAGTTAATGGCGATCGCTGGGGGAGGGGTAGAATTGCCCTCACGGGCGCGATCTTTCAATAAGATTTCTTTGATTTTTGCAATTAATTCTGATTCGTCGCATGGCTTGACGAAATAATCATCTGCTCCAAGCTGCATCGCCAAATTACGATGCTTTCGTCCGCTACGAGAAGTTAACATCAGAGTAGGAATTTGAGAGAGGATAGAATCTCGACGACGCATTCCCAGAAACTCTAGACCATTCATCACTGGCATTTCTATATCGCAAATAATTAAATCGAGGTCGGGATTTTGTTTAAATCCGTCAAGAGCATCTTTACCGTCTTTTCTCTGAATAACTCGATAGCCCTGCTTTTCTATACTTAAAGCCATGGTGCGTCGTAGAGTAGTAGAGTCATCGACGATCATAATTGTCTGATAAGCGGTTACTCGATTAGCGTTGCGATCGCCAGAAGATGATACTTCAGCCAATTGAGGAACAGTTTCTTTTGTCTTAGTTTTTGGTATAGCCCGCTGTGAAATTGGTGAACGGTATTCCGATATGGGGCGCAACGGACTTTCTACGGGCGAGGCTACCTCGTGTTTTAGTTCTGCCGAATCGCCTTTTTTAGAGCGAGGGGGTAGATCCTCATCGGTTTCTCGACGCTGTTCGCCGTCCGCCTTCGGCTTGCGTTCACTTGGTGTCGTCTCACCAAGAATCATGCCAATCGCAGCCGAACCGTCAAAAACAGGAATTAAACTACCATCACCTAGAATAGTACAACCATAAGTATATGCTGGAGCAGCGATCGCTTTTCCGTAAGGTTTGATTACTAGTTCTTGCTCGTTTAGTAAACTGACAACTTCTAAAGCAAATAATTGCTGTCCTCTTCGCAATAGTAATAAAGGAGCTAACCAATCTTCTGGTGGCTCGATTTTAAAAGCTTGGCAATGAGAATCCTTGGTAGGAATAGCGCAGTTGTATTGCAGAAGCTCCTTTAAAGGATAGATCGGAATTAATTGCCCATTAAAAGATAGAAATTTTTGCTGGCGATCTAACTTAATTTGTTCGACGGTGGGGACAATAATTTCTTCAATGCTGTCTGAAGGAATTGCAAAAGTGGTTGCACCTAAAGAACAGACCAATAGTTTAGCAATGCTTAAAGTTAGAGGAAGACGCAGGGTAAACAGCGAACCTTTGTCAAAAATAGAAGCAACGCTAATTTTGCCTTTAAGAGTGGCAATTTGCGATCGCACAATATCCATTCCTACACCTCTACCAGAGATTTTATTAACCTCGCTGGCTGTAGAAAACCCAGGCTCGAAGATCAGATCGAATAGTTTTTGGGGGGTTGCTATCTGGGCTTGCTGCTCTGAAATTAAACCTCGTTCGACTCCTAAACGAGCGAGTTTTTCTGTGTCCAAACCTCTACCATCATCTTTAACCTCGATTACGGTTTGATTTCCCTGATAGTATGCCTTAATCTCGATTAAACCCGTAGCTTGCTTACCCTTGCGTCTGCGTACTTCTGGTTCTTCGATACCATGATCGAAAGCATTACGTAATAGGTGTAGCAAAGGGTCGGATAATTTTTCTAATATGGCTCTATCGACCAATACATCAGTACTAGTAAATTTAAGTTCTACAGGCTTGCGATACTTGTCAGACAAATCTCTTAAAGTACGGGGAAAACGCTGTAAAATCTGCTTTAGAGGCAGCATTCTAACCCACATCAACTCACCGCGCATTCGGTCGAGCATTTGACGTTGCTCGCTAATTGTGCGATCGCTTTGTCGAGCAAAAATACTTATGTCATTGACGCTTTCTTCTAACTGAATTATTTCTTCGAGAATTTCGGTTAGGGAAGAATTAAGATTACTGTAGCTGTCCATTTCTAAAGAATCGAACCGATCCAATTCTTCTATACCGTAGTTTGATTCGCGATCGCTTTTATTAGAACTAGCTAAACTATCCAAACGCTGTTCTACAAGCATTAAATCTGATAGGGTTCTAACTTTTTCAGTGATTTTGTCAAAGCGCAGAAACTTGCGTTCTAATTGCGAGACATTTTCCTGTAGCTGTTGGTTTTGTAGAGCTAGACTATTACGATTGATGGTTAATTCTCCCACCAAGTTGTTCATTTTTTCCAAACGTTCTAAATCTACCTTGACAAAAAGTTTACGAGCAGCTTGGGGTTTAGTCGTTTGAGGTTGGGATTGAGAAGTTTTAGCTGAAGAAGAGAGCATTTCAGGAGCAACATCAAAAATACTCTCCATCGAATCTATCGCTGTTGTTTCGGTTGGCTCGACTGAACTATTGGTAGTTTCAGCGGGTTTTTCAGTAATCGGATCGAGTTGGTGAGGGGCGGTTGGTTCGACTTTTGAACGATCCTGAAGTGACTCGTCAGAAAACATATCTAAAAGTTGAGTAATCTCATCTATTCTGGGATCGTTACCCCGAACATCATTAAAGACCTTCTCAACCAAAGATTCAGATTCGGGAACATTAGACCAGAGGCTATTAGATTCTTCTAGGGTTGGCTCGATGGTTAAATCGCTTTGGTTGGGTGCGGGTTCGATCCAATCCGCGCTTACAGTACCAAAAATGTCTTCAACCAAAGATTCTGATTCGGGAACATTAGACCAGAGGCTATTAGATTCTTCTAACTCCTCAGTTGGCTCGAACTGTAGATTGCTACTGCTATCTAATGTATTAGGTCGAGCTAACTTTTCGAGTCTAAAAGAAACCTCTCCCCCCAAGGTGCGATCGCCTGCTAGAACTCTTTCACGAGCGATACTACAGTCGGCAACTACCGCTTTAATAATTTCCAAAACGCGGTGAGGATGTAAAGCTAAAGCGGAGCGAGCGGTTTCGACAATATCATTAAAGCCAGATAGATTAAATAGTTCGGCAAATCCTGCCAACATATCTAACTGACCCTGCAATTCAACTGCTGGATCGTAGTTGTTGGGGTTAGCCTGCACCGCCTTTAAATGTTCTATAGCTTGAGCTACGTCTATTTCAAAAATCGAAGCAACAATATCAATTCCCAAATCATTAGAACTAGGGATATAGCTATCAGAATTTTGAAGCGCATCCTCAAGACGAGCTTCAATTGCAGCAAAGATTGGTTCTGCTGCTAATAATGCAGCGGATTCATCAAAACCACCTTCTTCAATTTGTTGACTCAGAGGATGAGATAGACAATCGTATCCCTGTAACAACAGATTTTCTAGTTCTTTATCAAACTCAACGTTGTCGCTATAAAGAGCTTTGAAAAAATCTTCCAGACGATGAGCTAATAATTCGATCGCATCCAATTCTACGCTAGCAGCCCCGCCTTTAATTGAATGAGCAGCACGCATCAATTCATGTACTTTGGGCGTACTGTGTTCTTGATGCAGATTAAGTAAGCCTTGTTCGATAACCTGTAATAGTTCTGAGGCTTCTTCAAGAAAAAATTGATAGGCTTGGTCGCGGATTTCAGGATTAAGTGGCATAATTTGGGTCAAGATGCGGTTGGCAATCGATCGAACTACGTTCTAAATTTGTCAATGTTGGTCTGGAGTTTTTCAGCGATCGCCGTGAGCTGTTTAATAGAGGTAGACACTTGAGTTGCTGAGTGAGAATTGTTTTGGGCGATTGCTGCTACTGTATTCATGGCTTGACTTACCCGAACCGAAGTTAATGACTGCTCGGCTGCTGCCCGAGCAATAGAATCTACAAGCTGGTTAATTCGCTCGCTAACTTGGTTTACTTCCGTTAAACTTTGACGAGTCTGCTGCACTAGTTCACTTCCCTGGGTAATTTGCTTGCTCCCGTGGTTCATCGCTTCGACTACTTCGCTGGTTTCCAACTGAATTTTGTTGACTAAAGTTTCGATATCTGCCGTTGCTTCGGCTGATTGAGTAGCTAAAGATCTGACCTCCGAGGCAATTACCCCAAAGCCTCTACCTTGTTCTCCTGCTCGTGCTGCTTCAATTGAAGCTTTTAAAGCCAGCAGGTGAGTTTGAGCAGCAAAACGACCGATCGTATTTACCGCAGAAGAAATTGCTTGAGAAGATTCTCCTAGCCTTTGAGCTTTGGCAGTCGTTTGAGTTATGGTGTCTTGCACCGCATCAATTTCTGCAACGGTTTGATTCATGCTTTGGTCTGTGCGATCGATCGTCGATCCTGCTTGTTCGATCGAGTCGATCGCCTGCTTTGCCTGGCGGGAAACCAAATCGATCGACTGCTCCATTTCGGCCTGTCGCGATCGCATCTGCACGATCTCTGCTGCTTGTGTGAGAGTTTCCTGGGCTAAAGATTGAATTGCCATATCGTTAGCTACGGTATTGCTCTGTACTTCTATGGCTGCGGATTTGGTTTGATTTACTAGCTTTTGTAGGCTCTCAATTGTAGAGTTATAAAAGTCTGCAATAGTCCCTATTTCGTCTTCAGTAACTCTGGCTCGAATAGTCAGATCGCCTTGGGATACATCGTATACTTCTTGCAATAAGTTTAAAGCCCGTTGTTGCAAGATTTCTCTGGCAGATTTTTCTCTAATTTCGGCTAACCTTTGTCGTTCAATAAATTTTAAACGGGTTGCTGCAAAACCAATTTGCTTGGCTACTCGATCTATAAATTCCATCTCGGCATCTAGCCAAGATTTACGAGTAGTATAGTTCGCAGAAATTAATAACCCATCCAGGCGATTTTCTATAAATACTGGAGCGATTAAGCTTGCTTTTATTTCTGAAAATAATTGTTCTGGCTTTAATCGTAGATTTGCTAAAACAATAGGATCGCTAATCTTTCCTGCTGTATTACCCTGATATTCAGCATGATATTCGCGTATTTTATCGGTACTAAAAATCTCTTGCCCTTTTACTGTCGGATAACCTGAATCTACAAACTCAGCAACAACCGTTCCCGAACACTCAGTTTCAAACTGATAGTAAATAATTCGATTAGCATTCAAAACCAAAGCACTTTGAGTAACGGCAAGTTCAATAATTTCTAGCTGCTTGGTAGTGGTTGATAGCTTTAAGGCTATATTATTGAGGCTTTGCGAATGTTGCCTTAATAAAGTCTGAGTTTCTACAAACTCAGAAAGTTGACCTGCCATGCGGTTGATGTCATTGCCTAAGAGGGCAAATTCATCTGTTCCTGTAATTTGCAGTCTGGTATCAAAATCTCCTCGACCAATTTTTCGTACGGCTCGAGCAGCCAAAAGTATCGGACGCAATAGTCGATGGGTTAAAGCATAAGCGATCGCGCCAACTCCTAAAGCGACGATTCCTACACCAATAACAAACACCTGGCGCAACTTGCGACGTGGTGCGAAGATCTTAGCCGTATCTGTAGCGATGATTGCTTGCCAATTTAATGATGGTATTGCTCTTTGTAAAGGGGCGAAGGTTAAAAACTGCTCTGTATTATTTTGAGTATTAAGTGCAATGTCGGTAGCGAGACTAGAACTATTTAATATTTCTGTATCTTCAAAAATTTCGGAAAAATCAATCGCTTCGTAATTGTAGGATTGTTGAGCTACCGACTTATACTCTCGGTCAGAATCCAAAAAGATTTCACCTCGATCGAGTAAGTAGTATCGATCGCCTCTGGTGTAGGTGGCCAGCAGTTTTTTTAACGCTTCTACGGGCATTCTGGCAAGCACGAAGCCGATAGTTTCCCCCGATACGCTATCTTTAATCACAGATGCCGTATAGATGCTGTAGCCACTGGTAGAAATTGTCGGAGGATAGGCGATCGCGCCATCGGCTTGAATGGCAGCCTGAATATAGCCACGATCGAAATGGTTTCCCACGATGCCGTCAGTTTGTGCCACCAAATCGCCCCGAACGTCAAAAACAGCGATACTGCTATAAACACCGTAGGCATCCTGAATTTTTTGTAGGGCAGCAGATTTTGACTCGGCTGTAGTGGATGCTCTAATTGATGGGTTGGTAAAAATGCTCAACTGAGCCATCATCTCAAGATCGTTGAGCCTTTCGCCCATAAAGACACTGACTTGAGTTTGCAGATCCTCTACCAAAGTTTTTTTAAGATTAATAACTTCACGTTCGATGGAGTTAGCTGCATAATAATATCCAATCGAACCTACTGCCAGAGTAGGAATAGTACCGATAGCGATCGCCAAGAGCGTAGTTTTAAGGCGAATACTTTTTCGTTGCCACCAGCTAGAAACACGGCGAACGCGGAGTCGCTGTAAAGATAGTTTTGAGTCGTCGTCGCGGGCAAAATCGATCGTAGAAATTTCCATAAAATTGTGCGTTAATAGGTTTTAAAGATAAAAATTTAGTTAACTTTAAATTTAGCCACGCTATCCTTTAGCTGTTGGGCTACAGCTAAGAGATCTTTAAAAGATGCCGATACTTCTCCCGCTTCGGTAGAGGTTTTATCGGAAATGGCAGCTACCTGTTTCATAGTCTGAGAAACTACTTCTGAGTCTTGAGACTGCTCTACCGTAGCAATAGCAATTTCTGCTACTAGGCGATCGATTTCTTGGCTGACATCGGCGATCTCGATCAAAGAAAAACGAGTTTTGTCAACGAGCTTCGTTCCTGCTACTACCTGCTGTGTTCCTTCTTCCATAGCCGTTACCACTTCATTAGTTCCCGTTTGAATTTCTGCGACCAAAGCTTCAATTTCTGCCGTCGCGCTAGCAGATTGACGAGCCAGCGATCGCACCTCATCAGCAACTACGGCAAAGCCCTTTCCTTGTTCTCCCGCGTGAGCAGCTTCAATCGAAGCGTTGAGAGCTAACAAATTGGTTCGATCGGCAAAGTTGCTAATAACGCTGACTACCTTGGAAATCTTTTGGGATGATTCCCCTAGACGTTTGACTTTTTTCGCCGTCGCTGCAACCGTATCGCGTATTTCTTGGAAACCTTGCACAGTCAGAGTCATAGCCTCATCCCCAGCCTTTACCGTATTCACGGCTCTAAGCATTGCTGCTTCTGCTGCTTTAGCATTTTTAGCAACAGCAGAGATTGAATCGGTAATTCCTTGAATCCGAGCTAAGGCGGTATTAATTTCTTGAGTCTGTGCCGATGCTCCCATAGATAGCTCCTGAATCGAGCGATCTTTATCGCTGGTAGTAGTCGATACTTCGATAGCAGCAGTTTTTACCTGGGCTACTAATTTTCTCAGACTTTCAATAGTGGCGTTGTAAGAGTCGGCGATCGTCCCAATTTCATCTTCTTTGACCTTTACCTGTACGGTTAAGTCTCCCTGACTGACAGGATCTACCTCCATCAAAAGTTCTAAAGCACGACGCTGAAGATTTTCTTTAGCTACCCGTTCTCTTTCCTGCGCCTGCTGCTGTTTTTTTAATAGTTCGGTTTTCTCGATCGCTCTACCGAGTCCAAACGCCATCTGAGACAGCAGGTTAATTTCTTCATCCTGCCAAGTTCTTTCTTCGCTGCACTGATGGGCGATCAGCCAGCCGACTAGATTGTCTTCTATAATCACAGGAATGACTAAAACAGCAACCACATTTAAAGACTTTAATACTGCTAAACAATCCTCGGGCAATTCGGAGCGAGCGATATTGGCGATCGCTATAGTTTCACCATCCTGATATGTTTCGGCTGCTCCTAAAAAGTCGTTATTTTTCAGATCTAAAGCCGAAACGAATCTTTCGTCCACCGACTCGGCTACTCGATGTCCATCATCCTCGAAATCTTGATAGATAACGCGATCGCAAAGCAAAATTTTTCTGGCGTTTTCTACGGTAATCTGCAAAATCTCTGAAATATCAGCGGTCAGAGAAATATCAAAAGCAGTTTCTTTTAAGATACGAGAACGTTCTGCTTCCTGTCTGAGACGAACTTCGTTAAATTCTAGCGAGTCTGCTAAAACATTAAGGGCATTACTTAATGCACCTATTTTGTCAGCGGTATTTACTAAGGATCGCGCTTGCCAATTTCCCCAAGTAAAATTTTCAACTACCTGCTGTAAGTTATCCAGGGGAACGGCGATCGCTCTGGCTAAAATTTTCCCCCAATAAAAGATTAAAAGTCCCAGCAAGATTGATAAGACTGCTTGGGTTAGCAGACTGCTTTTTAAAATGCCGTAAACCGAATCGAGCGA
Organism: Waterburya sp.; assembly: GCA_965214815.1. Classification (GTDB taxonomy): domain Bacteria; phylum Cyanobacteriota; class Cyanobacteriia; order Cyanobacteriales; family Xenococcaceae; genus Waterburya. The sequence goes on along the minus strand of CBDCCL010000002.1, from coordinate 1,385,295 downwards.
GCTACCGTGAATCACAACTGCGAGTCGATCGGTGCGATCGCGCAAAATCTTTGCAGCCAAAGCATATTTATGTCCTTCAATTGTTTCGATTTGACTGACGATCTCCTCAACCGCTGCTGAATTTAAGTCTTCGTATGTTAGAGGAACGTTTAGTTCGAGATCTCTCTTGTGTGAAGATGCTTCCACTAGCTCCCCATCCCTTTGAGGGAGGTAAACCGCCGTATAATCTTGTTCTTCTGTCATAGCAGCTACAGCGCGATCGAGAACTGACGAATTATCTATCTTTTCTTCAGCCAACAGAAGCTCGACGATCGCAGCTTTGGCAATTAATTTAGATTCGGTCTGCTTTAATAATCGAGTTGTTAGAGTGCTATATAGAATTAACCCCCCTGCGATCGAGATTGTCATCAAGCCACCAAAGCTTAGACCTGAAATTAAACCAATTTTGCGATCGAGCGGTAATTGAGATAGACCCCTTGGTATAAAACCCGCCTTAATTTGAGATCGTTCTACCTTAGAATCGGGTTCGATAGTTTGACCACCGAACACTGGTAAATCGTCTCGATTTTGTGGTAAATTATTCATAAAAACTAAAGGCTAGGCGGTAAATTCGATTTTTGATAACATAAAATTTGACTTAATCAGCTAGGGTAGGCATAGCACGAGCGATCGCATTCCCGTTTAGTACCGAAACGATCTCTCCTGACTCAATCCAGTATCCTGAAGCAAAGTTAGCTATTTTTCCAGCTGTCTTACCCTGGGTGGATTGAATCTCTGTAGGGTTGCATTCTTCTAAATCTTCTACTCTATAAACCACCAAGCCAAGATGAATGTCATCTTCTACCTGAGGTATAGCTCTATTGGGAGATAAAATAACTACATTACAGTCACCAAAACCAATCTGGCGATCCCAAGAATTTAGACCCAGTAAATAACCTAAATCCACCATCCACAGAATATCTCCCCGCCAGTTATACACTCCCATTACCCAAGGTGGCATTTGCGGAATTGGTACTATTTGAGCAAACTTAATTTTGAGAACCTCGGTGATTTGTGCGATCGGCAGCATAGCTCGAACCTCGCTATCGAGATCGAACCGCAAAAACTGCTCTTTTGTATTTTCTACTACCCCCCTTCCAAGCTGTGAAGAATTAGATGCTAAGAAATTAAACACGATAATAAATTATTTGATAACGATTCTTGTAGCAGAAGAACTACCTAAAAGGAACTAGCAGGCAGTCAATTCCTTTACCTTGCCAACCAATTCATCAGGGTCAATAGGCTTTGGAAGATAAGCATCTGCGCCTTGTTTCATTCCCCAAAATTTGTCAATCTCCGTACCTTTAGTCGAACAGAGAATAATTGGAATTTGGTTAGTATTTTCACAACCCTTTAGCTGACGACAGATTTCAAAGCCACTACGTCCAGGCAAAACTACGTCCAGCACGATTAAATCGGGAAATTTTTGCTGTATTTTTTCCAAAGCTTCTTCTCCGCTTAAAGCTACAGAAACATTAATTCCCACTTCTTTTAGATAACCCATAATAATCGATCTTTCCGTAGCAGAATCTTCGACGATTAGAGTGTAGCCCATAACAATCACCTTAGTTTATAAATTCAACAATCCCTGTCTGCTTAAAAAGCTTCGTCAACGCTTCATGAAGAAATCATTTTCGATCCAGCACGATTATTGCTTTAACTGCACTGCATAATACTTTTAGCTAGTAACATTTATAATTCCCTTATCAGACGATAAACTAACATTTCCAAGCCAAAGTGTCTCGATTGGGGATTAATTTATGGCAATAATCCTAATTCGAGTTTGAAGTTTATATTAATACATACAAACTTTAAGCTATTCCATCAGAGTCAACGTTACACCGCCGTGCAGCCTGGACAAAGGGCTTGCCCGCATGTGTGCCGACTTCGCTCCCGGTCGATAATGCCATCATTGCCCGTAAGAATTATAATGGGCGTATTTTTAAAGTAAGAAAGCTTGCGTAACTGCGAACAAATTTCGTAGCCGTTAGTATTAGGCATTATCAAATCTAAAAAGATTAGATCAGGTTTGCGACTGAGTAAAACAGCGATCGCTCTTAAGCCATCCATCTCACTGACGAATTGATATCCAGCTTCGGTAATAATGCGTTCCATTGTCTGACAGACGTTAGGGCTATCATCAATACAGGCAATAGTTAATTGTGTTGAGTTTGTTTTAAATAACTTTTGCGCGGTCGGAATTGATGCAGGTGGAGCAATATCATCTACCGCAACCAGTTGCACCAAACCTAACTGAATGTATGGTAGCAACGAACGAGTTACGGTAACGACATCGCGCTTCATGCGGACGCTCAAGTCTCGTAAAGTTTGTTTACCATTGAGTAGCTCTAGCAGATTTTGATAGACCTGAGGCGAAGTCTTATTTCTTAGTTCTTCTGGGCGAGAAATGACTGGAGCTAGATCGGGAGAGCGATCGGCAACTTTAGCCGATTGCCAAGCTGACCGCAGTAGAGTTACCTCTTTAATTACCTGTTGGGCATCGATCAAAATTAATCTCGTGGTTAACAGATTATCATTTCTTGTTTCATAGCTAATATTTGTAGCCCCAGCAATATCGAACAAAACTTCAAGCACTGTGGCTTTAATTGCTTTTGTCGCCTGTTCGCGACTGATTTTACCGCGATCGATCCAAGCAGATAATAGCTGATACTCCCAAGAAATTCTAGATTCCTCTATAGCAATTTTCGCCAAATCTATTTGCAGTTCTTCGGCATCTGCTAGTCTTTCGGGACAATAAGCAATAACGTGTCTTCTCCATCTTCTAACAGGATGAACTCCTCCGCTTGCATAGACAATTCTTCCTAAATACAGATATATTACCCAAGTACAATCTTCAGTATTGTGGATAACTAGCTGTCCACTAAAACGAGATCCTTTTAAAGACTCAAAAAGCTCAATCTGTTGGGTAGCCATAAATTGCTGAACATGAGTCCGAGTATGATTAGTTCCCTCGTTCGTACTCGTCATTACTAAGTTCCTCTTATAAAAACGCAGGCATTTTGTTAGTGAATTACTCTCTTCATAGAAATTAAATTAAAGAAGTTGTCGTTCAGCTAAAGCGCGATCGCGCTCCTAGAAAAATATATTACATTCGGCTACAACTTTAAATAACTTCAATCGGGATAATTATTGAAAATATAATAGAACTAACGGCTTAAGACAAGTATTTTTACATTTTGTCTTAAAGCAGTAACATCGATGAAATAAAAACACAGAGCAGTACAAATTATTATATTTTTAATGTAATTTGAAATATCGATCGAGTTAATAATTAGCGTTCGACATTCAACACTTAATACTTAACAGTAGATAGTAAGCTCGTTTAATTTGAAAATTAATAACAAATTCAAGGTATCGAGACACTTAGAGATTTAAAAAACAAAGGACGCAAAACTGCTGGAGTAGACAAGGTATTGGTCAAAACCCCTCAAAAAAGAGGACAAATGGTTGACGACCTAATGAACAACCAAGACTGGAAACCTAAACCCGTCAGAAGAGTGTACATCCCAAAATCAAACGGGAAACAACGCCCTCTGGGTATACCGACAATTAGGGAGTGCTTACAAGCAATTGTAAAAAACGCATTAGAACCATGTTGGGAAGCTCAATTCGAGGGAATAAGCTACGGTTTCCGCCCTGGCACAAAGGGCTTGCACGCATGTAGTACCCACGACGCAATCGGTAAAATTTATAATGCCGTTCGTCCAAATAAGAAGAAAAAGTGGGTGGTAGACGCTGATATATCAGGGTGTTTCGACAATATTAATCACGCTCAATTACTCTCTACAATTGGAAACTTTCCAGGTAGGAGGCTAATTAAAGAATGGTTAAAGGCTGGATACGTTGACAATAATGTATTTCACCCTCAAAACGCTGGAACACCCCAGGGAGCCATCATTAGCCCACTTCTTGCCAACATCGCCTTATACGGCATGGAGGATGCGCTTAGAGTTGAATATAATTCCAACGGAGAATCAAAAGGCAAGAGGATAGTAGTCAGATACGCTGATGACTTTGTAATATTATGCGAAAGTAAAGACGACGCAGAACAATCTAAATGTGAAATAGAAAAGTGGTTAATTCAGAAAGGATTAAAATTATCCACGGAGAAAACCAATATTGTCCACATTATAGAAGGTTTCGACTTTCTCGGTGTAAACATTAGACACTATAAAGTCAACAACACCAAAACTGGCTATAAGCTCCTGATTAAACCTAGTAAGAAATTTCTACAAAAGACTCGGAATGACATCAGAGAAGTATTTCTCAACCATTCTGGGAAAAGAGTAGGAGACTTAATAGGTAAAATTAACCCAGTAATACGAGGAAAAGCCAACTATCTAAACAAATATGTGTCTACCAAGACATTTGTAGGTTTAGACAGTTATCTCTTTATGAGACAGGCTAGATTCGCCAATCGGACACATCCCAATAAAAATAATCAGTGGAAGAAAGGTAAATACTGGGGAAGATTGAACTTCCAAAGAAAAGATAACTGGGTCTTCGGGGATAAAGACTCAGGAAACCATATGCTGAAATTTAGTTGGACTAAGATTTAACGGCACACACTTGTAAGTAAAAGGGCTTCACCTGAAACCCATCTCTAAAAGAGTATTGGGAAAAAAGAAACAAGAAACGCCAAAAATCGGAGGCTGCTAAGTGGAATGCAAAACAGGAACAGGTAGCATTCAGACAAGAATACAGATGTCCTGTATGTAAACAATCGGTGTTTAACAACGAGGAATTACATCTTCACCATATCGTACCAAGATGCGAAGGTGGAAAGGACACGCTGGACAATCTTGTCTGGGTGCATCTGTTCTGCCATCATAAAGTACACCACCAGAAGACAACGTGATATTGCTTGAGCCGAGTGCTTGGAAATTTGCACGCTCGGTTCTGAGGGGGGAAGGGGGTAGCAATACCCCTGCCCTACCCGACAACAATATCTTACTTGCAATTGAGACTTGTCAATTGTTTTCTGGGTCGCTGCAAACTAAAAACAACATGAATGATTTATACGAAATTAATAAAAAACTGCTCCAAGATTTAATGCAGCAGGTAGGTATATCAGATATCGATGAACTGGCTGCGGTAGCGGGGGTAGCTCGGCTACAGTTGATTAGAATACAGCGAGGTTTGATTAAAAATATTTCGGTAGGAGCGATCGCTAAAATCGCTCGAACTCTCAATCTGTCAATTGACGATTTGATAGCAACTTTCACTGGACAAACAACTCAAACCAGCGAACCATCTTCTGAAGATAGTGATGCACTAGCTGCTTGCCGAAGTGAATACCAAAAGCTACAGCAACAAATGTCTCAGCAACGAGAAACTTTAGAAGCAGAATTTCATAAAGCTAGCTTGGAAACTATTGAATCTTGGTTACTCCAATGGCCTACAGCAGCAGCAGCAGTGCGCCAAAATCCGCAGTTACCAGCACCTAGACTATTAAGCTTAGTCGAACCTGTAGAAGAGCTTTTAAAGCAATGGCAGATAGAAACAATTGCTGCGGTGGGGGAAGAACTACCTTACAATCCTCAATATCACCAGTTGATGAAGGGGGTAGCAGAGCCAGGAACGCTAGTTAAAGTACGCTATGTAGGCTATAAACAAAAAGATAAACTATTATATAAGGCGAAAGTAAGTCCCGTGTCTGGGGTCGATTGAATAATTGAGGCTCAATTATGAACTGGTGGCACAAACTCAAGCAGAATACTCTGGCACGTATCGGAGCGACAATTTTAATTATCTTTTATCTAACTGCTATCTTTGCCGATTTCGTCGCGCCCTATTCTCCATACGCCTCGATTGAAGATGGTTCTTTGTTACCGCCTACCGAAATACACTGGAGCGATGGACGAGGCTTGACCACTCCTTTTGTTTATCCGACTACCCAGGGTATAACCGATATTGATACGGGCGATCGCCTTTTAATTGTCGATACAGATAACCCCACAGCGATCGGTTTTTTCGTTAAGGGTTTTTCTTACAATTTGTTTGAAATTTCTCTACCCCTACCACCCGATTTTGAATCCTTCACTATCTTTCCTGGTATACCACTCAATAGACATTTATTCGGTACTTATGGCGAAGCCAAGCTAAATATTCTGGGAACAGACGAACAGGGACGAGATTTGTTTAGTCGTTTGGTGTTTGGCGGTAGAATCAGCCTCTTTATTGGGCTGGCGGGAATTACCGTATCCTATCCTTTAGGAATGTTAGCGGGGGGAATTTCTGGCTATTTTGGTGGTTGGGTAGATGCGTTAATTATGCGGGTTGTAGAAGTCTTGATGACTATACCAGGTATCTATTTATTAATTGCCTTGGCTTCTGTACTTCCTCCAGGTTTGAGCAGCGCGCAAACTTTTCTGTTAATCGTCCTAATTACTTCTTTCATTAGCTGGTCGGCACTAGCAAGGGTAGTCAGAGGACAAGTTTTATCGATCAAAGAACAGGAATTCGTGCAGGCTGCAAACGCTATGGGGGCAAATCCTTTTTATATCATCGTGCGTCACATATTGCCCCAGACAGCAACCTACATTATTATTTCCGCAACTTTAGCCGTTCCTGGGTTCATTATCGCCGAATCTGTATTAAGCCTGATTGGTTTGGGTATCCAGTCAAAAGATCCTAGTTGGGGAAACCTGTTATCTTCGGCTACCAACGCCTCTATTTTGGTATTACAACCGTGGCTGATCGTTCCACCAGCATTATTAATTATTCTGACGGTTCTAGCATTTAATTTACTGGGAGATGGTTTACGAGATGCCTTAGATCCTCGAAGCCTGTATCAGAAATAGGCGATCGCTTATAGGTAATGGGTAATGGGTAATGGGTAATGGGTAATGGGTAATGGGTAAAACACTATTTATTACAAGTTAAAATTTAGCGCGGGCTATGCGTCTTTTTACGGCACAAATAGAACCGCGCTGGTGAAATAACTACTTATCAATTTTAAAAGATGATGAATAATGATAACATTACCATCCAGCAGCGTTCACAAGATTTTGCAGTTAGAGTTATTAAAGCCTATACAAAAATTAATAAAAAAATCATTTTAACAGCGCAGCAGTTATTTTATCAAAACAATTTCTTAGAAGCGGAACGTCTATTGGAGCGAATATCAGAGAAAGTATTTACGCTCAATCAAACAGAGATTTTATCAGTAAGTATTCTATTGCATTAAAAGAGGCGAGTGAGGTTTTGTACTGGATGCAGATAATGATTAAAAGTGAAATAGCAACTCAACAACAATTCAGTTTATTAATTGAAGAAGCAGAAAGAATAATTAGAATTTTAACATCAATTATTAATAAACTTAAATCGAAAGAAAAATAACCCATTACCCATTACCCATAAGCGATCGATGAATAACCCTATAGAAAGAGTTCGCGTTTCTAAAACCGCCGAAGACCAGCTAATTAAACTAAAGCGCAACACTAAAATCAAACAGTGGAATGTTCTCTGTCGTTGGGCTTTATGTCGTTCCTTAGCCGAACCTAGCATTCCTTCTCCCGTGCCAATTAAAACTGATAGTAAAGTTGAAATAGCCTGGAGTGTCTTCGGAGGAGAAATAGCAGATTTACTATTAATTGCTCTCAAACAAAGATGCCATCAGGATGGATTAGCGGGAGACAATGAGACTCTAAAACAGCAGTTTACCCTTCATCTACATCGCGGTATTGGTTATCTAGCTGGAGACAACAAAATCGAGCAGATTGAAGATTTAGTAGCATTAAAAGTCAAAGATTAATTTACTCATTCCTTGCTCCTCATTCCTCGTTCCTCATTCCTTGCTCCTCATTCCTCGCTCCTTGCTCCTTAATAGACTCAGATTTCTCTAAATCCTCCGATTCATTCTCCCCAGCGCACTTTTTAGCTTCCTCAATCGTAGTTACGTCCTCGGCGCACTCTTCATATTCATCCCATTTTACGGTTACTATTTTCTGAATTTCTTGATGGCTTGCGACTCCTTCATAAGCATAGCGATCGAGGCTATTGTCCACGATTAATTGTTCGACATAGTTCATTCTCTGTTTTGTATTAGGATGACTAGACAACCAAGCAGGAGGTTCGGAATTATCTTCATCTTGGTGTGCTTCGTGAAGTTGAGCCATCAAGTTACGGACTCCATCGGCAGCATAGCCAGAATTAACTAAGATTCTCGTACCAAAAATATCTGCCTGTTTTTCCATTTCGCGACTGTAGTTGAGTACGAGGAGACTGCTGGCGGTATTTCCCACATAGGGAATATAGCTGACTATATTAGCGGTAAGATTTCCTTTGGTAGCTAATTGGAAACCATGAGATAAAGCACTATGAGAAACTTCGTGAGCTAATAATCCTGCCAACTCGGCTTCTGAATCGGTTTCCATAATCGCCCCTGCATTCACAAATATCTTCCCTCCAGGAAGGGCAAACGCATTAAGAGCATCATCCATGACTACATGAAATTCATAGTCAAATTCTTCCCTACCAGATGCGATCGCCACTTTCTGCCCGATTTCATTAACGTATTCAGTAACTTCTTCGTCTTGCAGCAGAGGCACTTGCTTTCTAATTTGGTTGGCAGAAGCTTCACCTACAGCAGATTCTCCATTAAGCAACAACGAAGTAGTTTGTAGAGCCGAAATTGGACCGAATATATTACCCGTCAGAGCAAAACCAACCGTTCCCGCGATCGCATTTCCCACCGCATTCCAGGCGATATCAGAACGCAGATCGCTTTGATATTTATCTAAATATTCTGCTGCAAGCTCTTCAAATTCTGCTGCTTGGGGGGAATCTGGGTTAAACAGGGCAAACTGACGCGCCATAATTGAGGCATCTAACCAGCGATCGTCAGCTACATCCGACTCCATTTTGGCTCTTAAGATTTCTGGTTCGTTAGGATAAAGACTGACGGCTTGGTTTAAAACTTCTAGCGATTCTTCTTCTCGCTCGTATTCTAAGAGTGCTTGGGCGTAGTGAACGTGACCAGGAATAAATTGGGGTTCTCTAGTGGTTAAAAGCTTTAAAGAACTTAAAGCTTTAGTTTCTAACTGTTGTTCTTTGCCTTGCTGATAATTGCGCCAAAATACTCTTCCTGCGGGGCTAAGTTCGTCTGGATCGCTAAAAGTCTTCTCTTGTTGGTTATTAGCCCTTTCTCGCTCGATCTCCCAGACTTGTTTTGCTTCTCGGTAAAGCTTGACAGCAGCAGCTTTGTCACCTGCAAGATATAGTTGGTCTGCTCGCGCTAGCTTTTCTAATCGCGCAATTTCTTCTGGAGTTGGTTCTTTTACTTCTTCTTTAGCTTCTTCTTCAGCTTCTTCCTGGGATTCATCTGATTCGGCTTCTTCTACTTCCGTATTCTCTTCGGTTCGAGATTCAATTTCTTCCTCTTCTACTTCTGTATTATCTTCCCTTTGGGATTCAACTGATTCGGCTTCTGTATTTTCATCAGATGCTAATTGGATTGACTCACTTTTATTGTCCAACTGATTAAGATTGTTTTGTCGATCGCTTGAACTAGGATTAGCTAAAGTTACGGCGGGAAATATTAGGATATTTAAAACCATTAACCACAAATTGAGAGCTTTCATGAAAATATCTAGTTTTTAAAATGATTATGATTATTAGCCTGTTACTATGCTTTATAAGCCGAGCGAATTATTTTGGATAAATTTAAGATAATTTTTGTAACTAAAAACCTCAAATAATTAAAGCCAGATCTTAGCTGACTTAATCTATTTGCTTTAGTTACTCGCTTTGAAAAATATTTAAATTAAGAAGTGTCTTGTTAAAATATATAGCAATAGTGACTTATGTTAAGACACTTATTACTTACCAGGAATTAAATAAACTTGTCAGGAGCTGATTTTGTACGACTATATATAGTCTATTGTACCACTTAATAATAATTACAATTCCGATTTTTGATAATTAGAGCTTTAAGAAATCTAAACACTTAGCCCGAACAATTCTTTTGGGAGTCAAGCAGAGATCTAAGATACTGTTGATGACGGTACTGTTAACCTACGCCAAATCGAACGAGTTACAGCAATCAATAGCGATGCCTACATGCGGACAAGTCCTTTGTTGCTTAGTAAACTCAACGGGAGAAACCCCCGCAACGTTTTTTAAAATTGCTCATGGGGCAAAACCAACCCGCTGGGGGCGAAAAGGTGCGTTACTTCGGACGGCTAGAATATCTGAATCGAATTCAGATATCGCGTCCTCCCCTTTAAATGCCCCGTCCAAGACCGCATTCGGCTTCCTCGCGCTTGCTGAAGCGATCGCAAATCGCTATTAATAGAACAAGCAAAAAACAACAGCAAAAACGTTTTAAAGTAAGCTTTTCGCTGATTAAAAGTATTTAAAACAAACATATCGATCGCTAACAAAGCGCGATCGCGACTAAAGCTCGTCGCAATTTACGATTAATTATTTATCGCATTCATATCTTCTGTCAAAACCTTTAATCTTACGATCTGCTCGCCTTCTTCATCTAATGGTACTTCGATAATGTCGCTGGTAAGAGATTCTAAGCAGGTTAAGAGCGATCGCAAATGAGGATTAGAAGCCCCCGTTTCGACATATAGGCGATCGGCAACGTTACTCATCCGTTTCCAGGTAGTATAGAGTTTGCCGACGGTTTGCTCTAAAGTAGTGGCTTGCTTGACCAAATCCGCAGCAGTGTTAATACAGTCGAGTCTTAAGGCCTCTTCTAAAGCTAATTCCATATCTACCGCCTTGTCTCGTAAGGTTTGTACCTGTGCCGCAGCATCGAGATATTTAGCGAGGTTTTTCGCTTCGCTGGTCATCATTTTGACCGTATCGATATCGGGGCTTTCGGCGATTTCTCTTTTGATTTCTACTAAGTGCGAGTCGGGTAACTTTTCCATTTCCCGTACCAATGGCGCGAGGTGGCGGGCGGGTAACGAGCCTTCGTTTGCTTTCTCTTTTACCTCGTCGGGGAGTAATTCCGAACTCATAGCCGTCCATTCGTCAGAAAGCTGTTTGACCTCACGGCGGGTAATGCGATCGCCTTTTTGTGCAGCCTCACTGACTAGCTGCTGGATCTCTGGAGCAGATTTAGCGGTTTCGACAAACGCCCGTTTACTAAAGTTGTTAATACTTTCTGGATCTAATTGCCCATCTGCTAACAAAGTATCGGCACTGTTTGCTAACTGAATCAAAGCATAAGCCTGAGACTTGGTAATTTCGCGATCTTTAAGCCAATTGAGAAACCCCGCTCCCCTACCTTCACCCCCTTTCTTTTCTCTGTCTCTTACCGAGCGCAAAACCCGCCCCCGCCAAATGTCAGTTTGGAGATCGAAGCGATCGCAGATTTTCCAAATTGTATCTAACTGTTGTCGGAAATCCGATTCAAGAATCTCTTCATCATCAGGATCGGGCAGATCGAAATCAAAATCCGCAGGAATTTCTAGAGCAGCAACGATTTCGTCTGTAGAAATTCCATTTCCATTATGCGCGGTAACATCATTCATGCGAGGCTAAATATAACAGTAAAAAGCAGATTAGCACAGATCGCCATAGCTTCAATCGTACAATCTTTATCTAAGCTATTATGCCAAACAACAGTGCATAACTATACAACTCGCGCTCTATAAGTCTAGGGTATTTTTTCTAACCGTCGTTCCCTATTTTCTGTTCCCTATTACCTATTTTCTGTTCCCTATTACCTATTACCTGTTACCCAACTCGTTCTAAATCCACCTTGTACGGCTATAGTTACTGTGCTGACTCAAAATAATTTATTAAAATATAGATAACTAGCCACACACAGACAGTAAGAATTTTAATGAATCTAATTACTAGTATTCTCAATGCACTTGGTTCGGGTGCAACAGCATACATCTTGGCAAGCAGACTACGAGATCCGCAAACTCGCCCTAATACTCTAGCAGGATTTCAAATGGCGGAATCAGGTGCAGTGCCTTTCCTGACTAAACTAGCTGAAAGAGCTTCCGCAGAAGGAGACACCTGGCTTGCAGAGAAATTAACTATCCACGCAGAAGATGAAAAACGTCACGGTCAAATCTTTGCTCACGGACTAAAACAGCTCGGTAAGCAGGTCAAGACTATGGATGAGATGAAGCAACAGTCTGAGAAAAAGCAGAAAAATTCTAGTCCTTTCTTTGCTAAGTTTTACCGCGACTACGATCCAGAATCGTTAAAAGCAGAAAACATCGATTGGCTAGTATTTATGGCAAGCACCTATATTTTAGAGCTAGATGCTAGTAAAGATTTTGCTCGTATGGCAACCGCTTTACCCGACGATGAGCCAAAAAGCCGTAACCTACAGCAAAGTATTCTCAGCGTAGCCGAAGATGAAACCAGACACGCAGCTTATCTTTACGAAGCCATGCAGAGAAGATTATCTGCAACAGAAGTAGATGCTTTGGTGGCAGAGTGGAGACAGCGTAAAATAGATGCCATGTTCGCTATGGTTGGTGAGATGTTTAATGGCGGTAATTCTCGATCGCTAGTAAAAGACGGTGCGCCAACGGAAATAGACGAGCAACCCGCACCAGAGTTAGTCGAGGCATAACTAACTTATACCCCAGAAATTTTACGATTGGCAATAAGATTCAACCTCTTTATCGAATTGCGATCGCTATTAGGGGGACTACTTTATTAATCGCCATAATTTTGACAATTGAAATTTTTGAAGCCGAGATTTGTAAATTTACAGAATCTTGGCTTTTTTGCTCGATCGGAAAATCAGTACTGCTGAATCTTGAAGGCTTTAGTACTTTAGTAGCAGTTTGGCTATTTTTTTAGAAGCACCAGAAACAGACAAGCAAGCACACTATGAAAAATTTTCAATTTAACTAACGGCGCGAAAACTTAACTTTTAAACCATCGCGAGGATGAGGAGTCGGTACAGTTACCAGGCTTAAATCTTGGGGTAATAGTTCCCACTGATATTGCAGTAGCTTCGAGGCAAACAGGCGCATTTCCAAACGGGCAAATTCTTTACCGATACATTCTCTCAAGCCACCACCAAAGGGAATATAGCCGAAGCTGGCTTGCTTATCCGCTGGCGCATCGGGGTCAAACCGTTCGGGATCGAAGCGATCGCTTTCGGGATAAATGTCTTCATCCTTATGGGTTTGAGCGATTTGATATTGGAGATTCCAACCTTTAGGGATACGATAGCCATCAAATTCAAAAGTTGCGATCGCTTCTCTAAAGCCACCCCCTATAGGCGGAATTAACCGCATGACTTCTTTTAGTACCTGTTCTAGATAGGTCATGGTTTTAAGATCTTCTAAGCTAGGAGTACCAGTTATATTTAAGCGATCTTGTTCTTCTCTTAATTTTTGCATGACATCGGGATGCTGTGCGGTTAAAAAACAGAAAGAAGCGATCGCACTAGTTAAAGTTTCATGTCCTGCAAATAATAGCAATAATATCTGATCTTTTAGTTCTTCTAAACTAAGACTGTTTCCCTCTTCGTCTTCTGCTTTAATCAACAATCCTAAAGCATCTTCACCAGGATCGCCCGACTGCTGACGTTTGAGGATAATCTGTTCGAGATTTTCTAGCAGTTTCCGACGCGCTTTTAAAGCCTTACCAAATTTATTCCAGGGTAGAGATATTGGAATCGTAAACAAACCCTGACACCAAACTTCAAAATAATGTCCTACCTGACTTTGTGAACCACCATCGGTACTAACAAACAAATTACTAGCAATATCAAAGGTGTAGTTGCGTAATTCTGGATACCAGGTAAGCGTACCCATTTGTTCCCACTTTTGTAGATACTCCTCGGTAATCTTTTCCATAGTGGGGATGTAGCTAGCTAATGCTCTAGGTTGAAATGCGTCATATAATAGCTTGCGTCGTGAAGTATGAAAACTACCGCTATTAACCGCTAGAGATTTCTCGCCTAATAGAATTCTGGTACTTTTTGGCCAAGAGGAAACTACATATTTATTTTCGTTACGAAATAAAAACGTATTAGCCTCCGAACCAATCATCATCGCCGTAGGAGTACCAAAAACGTTAGTTTTATAGATCTTGCCGTATTTCTCAATTCGTTTTTGATTAAAGTTTGGATCGGTAAAAAAAGCGATCGTCTCACCAATAAAAGGCAATCCATCCTCACCAGGAGGTTCGGGCAAAGAATTTAGTCTGTCACTTGTAGTCATGTTCAATTTTCAGTCGCTGGTACTATTACAGCTAATCTATATTTTGTCAGTTTTTCGATAATTACTCGACTTCAATTTTTATACCAAATAAAATATTGAATGCAATACATCTAGTAAGGGCGAACAGTCCTTCGGGTTCGGTAGTCGCTCAAGTCACGGAAACCAACAAAGCGGAGCGTGCGTATGGAGCGCACCGACAACGTTTATGCTGGGCATCAAGAGTGCTTCCCAGTGCTTCCCAGTGCAAAGCGTTGGCGAACTCGCGTAGCGAGTTGAGCGGATGTACCCACAGGGCATCAGATAAAATCCGCGTTTTCTGAGGAGGTAAGCCTGGGGAGACCCCAGGCTGTTGACCCTCCGAACCCCTCCGCTCAAGATCGCGCTACCTCACCGTTCGCGGATATCCAAAAATCATATTAAATATTGAAATATACTTTAGTTTTGAAAAGCTTTTAGTATTATGTAGCAATCTTTTAACTTATAAATGCCTATAGTTAAAGTGTTTTTATGAACTTACTTCTGTAATATTTATTACGTATATTAGGTACAGAACCAAACCCAAACCAATAAAAAGCAAATTAAACAGCGTCAATACTCTTTTTATCACTTGGTTTTTAAACTCAACTAGTTTTTCTAAATTTTGAATAGTCAAGCCCATCACTATAAATATACTCGCCAAACTTTGCAAATATTCAAATTCTAGCTTGTTAACTAATTGAACATTAGCCAGGTCTTTATATAGTGAAACTATTAATAAAATAACTGCGAGGGGAATACACAAAACAAAAATAACGATGATCTCTGAAAACCCTTCTAAGTTCCATTTGTTTTTACAATCTTGTTCTCTTTCGTTTTCAGGTGAGGGATCTTTGAATTTTTCAATAGTTAATTTGCGCCAACGAATCAGTATTTGAAATATGCAAAAAGCAATCCATGAGATAGAAGCTAAAAGTTTTAATATAGATGCGCTGTCGATGTACTCTGTAACTAAAAAATAACAAAATACTATAAATAAAATTATATAGAAAATTAAAAACAAAAATTCTGTTTGATTGGACAGCTTTTTATTATTTTTGTTCATTCAAACTTAATTCATCGAAGCACAAGGACGATGAGATAATAAAATTAAAAAGGAAACTTCCTGACTGGACATCTGTGAAGTTTCCTTTAGTTCATAAACCTATTAAAATTATACCAATGACTAACAATAACGATCGAAGTAATAATCGCTTAGACCGAATCGAAGCAATTGTAGAATCCAATGCTCGTGCCATCCAGGGAATGTTAGAACAACAGGCTACAGACCGACTTAAGAGGAAAGAAAAAGTCGAACACGAGCGAAGAATGAGATTTTTGGAAGAGAGTCAAAGACAGCTTATACAAACTCAACAAGGAATAGCTAATCTAGTAGCTTCTCTAGATGAAGATAGACCTACAGTATTGAGAAAATTAACGGCGATTGAGAATCAGGTTGATTCTTTAATCGATCGCGATCGCAATTAAATTTTTGAGAGTAGGTAGCTTGTATCTGTCTACTCAATTTGGTTTTGAATTTGCCTTGTCGATTTTTTTAGCATTGCAGTACCTACAAGGAATAAGCGCGATCGCATAATTTCAATCAACTTCAACCAATTGTTTGCTAGTTAGCCATCCTTGATGTTTAGCTGCGGTAACGGCGACGAATAATAAGTCTAGTCCGACAAAAGTAGCGATAAATAACTCCGATCCGCCAGTACCAAAACCGTAGCTGTGCAACCCCGTACCCAAGACAAAGTTTACTCCATACCAAGCCATCAGCACGGCATTAAACGCAACTACGCTAGTCACAGCCATGCCAAAGTCTTTTAGCCAGCCTACCAAACGTCCGTGTAGGGGAACGACGTAACACATCAAGGCAATTAACGCCCAGGTTTCTTTAGGGTCCCAGCCCCAAAAACGTCCCCAGGAGAAATGCGCCCAAATCCCGCCTAAAATAATGCCCGTGGTTAATAATAAAACTCCTACCTGCAAAACTCCATAGTTCCATTTGGATAGATTGCGAATGCGTTTATTCTTGTCAGAAGCAAACAGATAATGCGCCAATATAATATGACCCAAGCCAAAAGCCAGAGCAAAACCAGCATAGCTGAGAGTGATAGTAGGTACGTGGACGCTCAACCAGAAATTATCCCGCAATACGGGGACTAGAGGCTTAATAGTAGGATCTAAAATAGCAGGTAGACTGTCGGCTAGCAGCAAGCAAACAACAGACATGGGTGCAGCAGCCAGGAGGTAATATTTTGCGCGATAGATGAACTCAAATAGTAGAGCGATCGCAGCAATACCAAAACCAACCCAGATTACAGACTCGTACATATTAGTTACGGGAGGACGACCCGCTATCTGCATTCTTTCGAGGAAACCATAGCCGTGTACGAATAAACCAGCACTAAAGATCCCGATCGCAAGACTATAGAATTCAAGAGAAGGAAACAGAGTTACAATCAGCATGACGATAAATGCTATAATATATAGTATCCAAGCTTTGGCGAAAGGATGTAAACTATAAAATCTTACTTCTCTGGCGAGAATGTTGCTGTCAGGGTAAACATCTGGGCTGAGATTAAATAAATTTACTCTTAATTGACTGGCGATCGCTCCTAAAGCCGATCTATCTTGAGGATTGTTACGATAGGTTTGTTTTAGCTGTTGATAGTCTTGTATGACGGCAGCAAGTAAAGTAGGGTTATAGTATTCTGCATCTTCAAGGCCTATCCATTTTCCTTTAATGTCTGTAGGATGAGGAACGAGAGGCAATTGCGAATCTCCTACCGTCGCCACGATTAAAGCTAATCTGTCTTCAATGGTTAGGGCTTCTCTTTCGTCGCGGTTAAGATCGATCTTGTCTGCTTGTTTTTCTCTAGCGGTCATAATTATTCTGCCGAGATCCGATTGAATTAATTCGGCAAAAGAAAAATACTTGCGATCGGGATTTAGTCCGAGTTGCTCTTTTAAAGGACGGTAGCTAAATAGAATAAAGTCTTCTTGATTCCAGTCGCGATTATTAAACCATAAAGAAAGATAGGTATCCAAATAGTCTAATTTTTGACCTTCAGAAGTAGTATAGCTAGTTTTTCCGTGTATTTGTGTCACGGTTTCTTTAGCTACGGTGTCAAGGGGTTTTTTGCGTCCATCTAGTTGAACTGCTAAGTTTTGTAAGGGTGCTACGGGGGAGGTTTGGAATTGATTAATAGGAAGTACAAATATTAAAATTCCTAATGTTATGCCGATGATAAATTTGATTATTTTCATTTTTTCGGTTGTTAGTTGTTAGTTGATGGTTGATTGTTGATTGGAAAATTGTTGATAGTTGATAGTTGATGGTTGATGGTTGATAGTTACCTATTACCTATTACCCATTACCCATTACCTATTACCTGTTACCTGTTACTTACGCGCAGGGTTTATCCAAGATTTAATGCACCATTTTTCTTTAACCATTGTTTTTGTTCCTCAGTTAAACCTTTTGCATTAGAAAACACTGCACCACTAACATTAGAATTGGCAAAATCTACATCATGCCAAGTAGTATTTTCAAAGTTGCTATCTTGAAGATTGGTATTTGTAAAATCAATATCAGATAGATATGCACCTTCTAAATTTGCTGACAATAGCGTACTATATGTAAATTTAATGTTAGTTAATTTGGCTTTGCTGAATTTTGTTTCTAGAAGTTCTGCTGCGATAAATTCAATGTTTTTTAATTCTGCTTCAATGAATTGAGAATTAACTAAACTAGCATCGTTAAAATAAGCATTGTTTATCTTAGATTTATTAAAGTTAGTATTTTGTAAGTTAGCTTTGTGCCACCGCGAATTATCAATAACTGCTGCTTGAAAATCTGCATTAGTTACGGTAGCTCGTTCGAGATTAATTTCGTCAAATTGGGTTTGACTGAGAAATGCTTTGTTTAAATTAGCACTACTAAAATAGATATTTTTACCTGAAGCCTGTCTGAGATCGGCGAAAGATAAGTTTATTTGGGCTGCTTTAATATTGTTTAATTTTGCACCATATAGTTTAGCTTTATAACAATTGGCATCATTTAAACTTACTCCTTCCAAGATGGCACTATTTAGTTCTGTTCTTTCTAAATTAGCGCGATCGCATTTTACGTTAGTTAATTTAGCAAAAGCCAGATTGGTATTTTTAAAGTTAGTTTCCTTGCTGGAGGTATCGATTAAGATAGCTCCGCGCATATAGCAACTAATAAAAACTGCTTTATCAATATTGACAGTCTCTAATTTTAATCTACTGAGTTCTGCTTCTCTAAATTGAAATCCAGACTCTAACTTTTCTATAACTTCTTTAGGAGTAAATAATGTCATTAGTTATAATAAATACTAAGATAGACTAACTAAAATATTGTCATTATCTTCCTGCACTTGATAAGTAGATAAAGATGATGGAGCAGGTTTTGCTAATACCTCGCCATCGGGAGCATATTTAGCATTATGACAGGGACAGACAAATTGATTTTCATTTGCCGACCAATCCACAATACAGCCTTGATGAGTGCAAGTAGGATTAACAGCTTTTAGTTCGCCTTTGCTATCTTTAATTACCAAAACTTCTGCTTCTTTATCTAACAGATAACCAGCTTCTTCTAGTTGAGCAACAGTGCCGATTGAAAATGATTCTTCTGCATTAGCAGTATTAGTAATAGATTCCGATTCGCTACAGGCAACTAAAGCCACAGGAAGATAGCTAGCAATTAAACCAAGCCCCGCCCAATTAATAAATTCTCTACGTTTCATATTTCATAGTTAATTGCAAATAGTATTCAAACCAACAAATCAATTACTAGCTTCTCTTCGATATTTAAAATGAGTAGTGCTAGCGATCGCTTTTCTTATTTCTGGGCTTGATTCTCCGTATAAATCTAGCCATTCATAAAAAGTTAGCTCTCCTCCTAAATAAGCTTCTGGATTTTTTGCTCCTTCTAACATTATTTCGGCAATTAAATTGTAAGCATCCAGCCAAGCTTTATTAGTATTAGTATCCCATCTACCACCTAAATATTCGGCAAATGTTTCTACTAAAGCTTGACCGACAAATGGATAATGCTCTCTGATTGTTCCTACCTGCTGGTGATATGCTCCAAGGCTTTTTAGAGCCATAGTTAACTGTTGTGGGTTGCGTAAATTTTCGACAATAACTGCTAGGGAAACAATCAGCTTTTTCTCTTGAGTGGCAAGATCGGCTTTTTCAAATAAAGGCTTCAATTCTGGATGATAATGAAAAAGTTTGCTATAAAAACTGGCTGAAAAATTTACCGAATCATGCTTGACGCGATCGAAACTATTTTCTAAAAGTCTAATATTTAAGGTCATTTCCTAATCGCATTTAGCATTTAGCTAGCTGTTGACTGTTGACTGTTAACTGTTGACTGTTGACTGTTGACTGTTTTGCGATTCAAAATTATTTATAGTAATAAGCCAAAAATATATGAAAACCTAGCATTACGATAAATATGGCTACTAAAATAATGTGAGTATTTAGCCACAAAGATCGCATACCGCGAATCATATTTCCTTTAGAAATGCCCGAAACTGGTTTACCGCCAGCAGTGGCAGTTTTCAACATGGGTAAAAATCTTTTTTGAGATGATTCGACAACTCCCGTTTCTGCTACTACACCTACCAAAGCAGAAAGGCTAACGGCAAAGAATACCCAAAGAAAAATCGCATTAAAGTTAATTCCCGCTACGCCAATAGTGTGAATTAAAACCATCGCAATTAGACCAACACCGGCAAAAATATGAATGCTACGCCATAGCTGCATCGAACCAGGTATGGAGAATTTTATTTTCCAGCCTCTTGCGCGCTTGCGAGCGATTAAAATCATTTCTAAAATGACAAATGCTAGAGACACATAGCCTGTAATTTGTTTGTAAAGATCGGCTTGGAGGAAGAATAAAACATCAAAAGCTCTTTCCCTCAAAATAGGGATATAAATCGGACTCACCGCAAAAGGCGTGAGAATTGCTGCGGAAATTAAGGTCAGAATAATTAAAGTTGAAAACTTGGGTTTCATCGATCATTTAACATTAAACATTTATCATTGACCATTTATTACTTGTAGGGTGGGCAACAAAATAAATTGCCGGATAAATCAAAGAATGTCTATTGCCCACCTGACAAATTTAATTAAGTTTCTTCGATCGGAAGGTTGATAATGACACCGCCCATTACATCACCCATCTCGAATTTTTTATCGGGATAGCGTTCTAAGTGAACTGGGTGGGTGTTGTGACAAGTTACGCAAGCTTCGGCTACTGCTTTATCAGGATAAACTGCCGAGAAATATTTTTGACCACCAATTTCTTGGTATTCCTTATAGGGTTCACCTGTTTCATTAACCTGTTCCATTGCCTTTTGCTCGAATTCAGATTTAGGTGCTTGGCTATCATTAATATTCCAGGTGGAAATCAGTCCATAAGTAAAACCAATTCCTTTTTCGTCGGCACTTTCGGCTGCAACTTCCGAACCCAAACGGAACATTTGCGCGGGTAAAGGAACACCACCAGTTTGTTCCCAGCCTTCAGTTGCTTCTGCGGGTACTACACCATCAGCTTTTTCTTTACCTTCTAATGTTTGTAGTCGGTTGACGACGTGCTTGGTGTAAGCAGTTCTATCTGCAAGCAATACCGTGTGTACGTAGTCTACGGCTGCTTCGGGGGGAATACTGGCTGTAGCTGCTGTAGAACCGCCACCGCCACCGCCACAGGCGATCGCAGTTAAACCAACGGTAATGGCTAAGACAATTAAACTAATAGTTCTAGTTTTTATGCTCTGAATTAGGTTGTTCATTGTTAGGATAGTTTTGGATATTTGTGGTTGAGTATTGTGGAATGATATTGATTCAATTCCCATTGCTCGACCTTTTCTTTTCTAAATCGCGTACTAATTGGAAAGTAGGCAATTTCTGGTTAGGTGAGCGAGCAAAGTTAGCTTCGACTAACGACCGATCGAAGATACTGTTATAAGCGTGTTCTACACCGTGACAATTCATACAGACTTCTTTAACCATGCGATCGCGTGGCTTGAGTGTATAGGTATTGTTGTGATTGACTAAAATGTCGTCTCCAGAGGTTTCTCTAGGTAAATGACAGGTAGCACAAGTAACAGAGTTTTCGTCTGGGCGGGGCAGAGTTCCGATTTCGCGAAATATCTGAGCGTGGGGAGAGTTTTTGTAGTTTAAAGAGTGATTATCTGCATGACAAGTCAGACAAGAATCTACCGAGGCTTGATAGGTATCCACCGTATGAACGTTGTGGCAAGTATTACAGTTCATTTGTTTGTCCGCTACCCCATCCTTCATCGGTAAATGAGCCATTGCAGGAGTGAGAGGCGATAAACCTTCTAGGGTGCGAATGCCGTGTTTGCCTAATAGAAAAGTATCGACGCTATTTTCATGACAGCTTCTACAGCTTTCCTCGGTAGGATTTGCGACAAACTTGTTAGTCTCCTCATTTTGGTGACAGCTAGAACAATTAACATCTGCCAAAGCGTGCGCGCTAGTTTGCCACTGCTGCTCGATCTTTTGCAGTTGAGCTTTACTTACACTATCTGCCAATGCCTTTTCAGGAAGCGACAAGGAAACAACCATTAAACAACTCAAGATTACTGCTAACAATCTGCCCTGATAACTGTTTACTGTTAACTGTTTACTGTTCATATCTCTCCTCCCAAAAACTCTTTACTCAAATCTGGTTTGGGAGCAGTATCTAACTTGGCTTCAATAACGCGATCGGGTAATGCGGGTTTGGGTAGCATCCAGGGCTGGTCGAGATTTTGGCGTAAAAAGCCCGTAGAGATCGAACGATGATCGTGAAAATTATGACAGCCAGCAGTCCAACAACCGTCAGGTTCAAAGTTATTGTGACTGACCAATTCCCCTTCAATTACTCCCTGGTGACAAGCCATACACAAATCTGGTGGTAAATTAACACCTCTGGCGAACATATGTTCGTGTTCTCGGTGACAGGCAGTACAGGTTAAAACATCAATGTTTTCTCGTAATTCTGCCCAACGAGGATCGCGAAACTTCTTCGCACCGTGAAGATCTTCTGCCATTTCTGCTTCGTGACAGCGATTGCAGGTATCATTACTAACTGGTTTAAAACCTTCGTGACAAGAGTTACACGAAGCCTCAAACAGTACATGACCGTTAGAAGTTTCTCCAGGTAAAAACACACTCTTACTATCTAGAGCAAAAGCTGCCCCCAGCCACAGCACGAGAATTAACATCGCCCCAATAATGGCTAATTTTGAACCCAACAAAGCCAAAGGATTCCAACGCGAATTTCTTGCCATCGTCTTCTAGAGTAGGAAGGCTAAAATAGCTGCCACGATCGCTAGAATGCCACCGCCTGCAAAAGCTGTCATAGTTGCTTTACTCGAATTGTCGGTATCTGATTCGACAACCCCACTAATCCCCGCACCATTAGCCTCCACAGCTAGCGGTTGGGAGTTGAAAGCTATTTGAGTATTGCTAGTTGATGAAGGTTCGGTTTTGCTTGGCGATCGCGATTCGGTAGTTGGTAAAGCAATTTCAGCCTCGGAATAATCTGCACCGTCGAGCATGATTTCGCTAATTGCACCGTAAGCATCTACCCAAGCTTGCTTAACTTGAGGAGTCCACTCATCTTGTAAATACTGCTCGAATGTAGTTAGTAAAGCCCCCCCTACTAAAGGATAATGTTCTGGTAATGCGCCGTATTTAACGTGACGCGCCCCCAAACCTCTTAGCGCACCGCCTAAAACATCGGGTTTACGCAAATTCTCCACTACTAAAACTAAAGAGTTAAGCAGCTTTTTCTTTTGCGCTTGCATATCCGTAGTGTCAAACAAAGGTTTGGCTTCGGGATGTGCCGTAAATAAATTATCGTAAAAACTAGCTACAAATTCGTCAGCTTGAGGCTTTATCTCATCAAAGCTTTGCTCTAAAAGCTCTACATTCAATCCTGCTTCGGCTTCGGCTTGGGGTTCAGGTGTTGGTAAAGCAATTTCAGCTTCGGAATAATCTGCACCGTCGAGCATGATTTCGCTAATTGCACCGTAAGCATCTACCCAAGCTTGCTTAACTTGAGGAGTCCACTCATCTTGTAAATACTGCTCGAATGTAGTTAGTAAAGCCCCCCCTACTAAAGGATAGTGTTCTGGTAATGCGCCGTATTTAACGTGACGCGCCCCCAAACCTCTTAGCGCACCGCCTAAAACATCGGGCTTACGCAAATTCTCCACTACCAAAACTAAAGAGTTGAGCAGCTTTTTCTTCTGCGCTTGCATATCCGTAGTGTCAAACAAAGGCTTGGCTTCGGGATGAGCGGTAAATAAATTATCGTAAAAACTAGCTACAAATTCGTCGGCTTGAGGCTTAATCTCATCAAAGCTTTTTTCTAGGACTTCTACCTGTAAAGACATTGGTTGTTTTCTCCTCTTTAAATTAGCTATAAATTGCTTTTTTGAGTAAAATATCTTGTTATTTTTTAAGCTAAATAGAGAATATATTTTCAATTATTTAGTTATATTAATAATAGATATAGTTTGTTTTGTCTGGATTTACAGACATTTATTAGACTCAAACCACAGGCAATTTATATCTATAGATAGATATATAGAACAGCTTTCAACTGTTTTTTGTAACCAAAGATACTAATATTTTAATGCTATTTAATAAGTAAATAGGATCGATGAGTTTTATGCATTAAGTCCAGAATAAACTTTATTTTAAATACTAAATCGAGTTTTATGAAGTTTTCTAAAGCTAGATACAGATTAAATTTGAAGCGAATTCGTTTTACTCAGCATAGAAACTAAATCCCAAACAAAATAAATATTTATTGGTATTTAGTAACGAAATATACTGTTTTTAATCAACGATTTGTAATTAATATGAGGTTTATTACAGATAGCTATAGCTACGAAACGTTGCGAAGTTTATTTTGTTAATTATAAAGTTTAAAAATATACAAAATATCTGGCAATCTGTTTTTCGGTTATGAGAACCAAGCTGTAGAAGTTTGGACTGCAAAATATTTTTAATAACAGTCAATTGTTAATTTATATTAATAGTAATTTACCCATGCTCGATCGCCTTATTCGCTTCATAGGTTCGATAAAACTGGCAGTTCCTTTATTAAGTATCATTATTGGCATTCTCATCTGTGCCACTTTTTACGAATCTCAGGTAGGTTCTACGACGGTACAGCAGGAAGTATATAAAAGCCCTTGGTTTGGGGCATTGATGTTTATGCTGGCGTTGAACTTGTGCGTATCGGCACTATCTCGTTATCCCTGGCGGGGGGCAAGAAAAATCGGTTTTGCCCTGACTCATTTTGGACTGGTAGTAATCATTGCGGGATCGGCTGCGGTGATTCATCTGGGGATGGAAGGGATGCTGTTAGTGAGAACTGATGGCGATGCTGGCGATCGCTTGAGAGTACAGGGAGATTTATTAGAGGTCGTCAATTCTGATGGATTAGAACAGGGAAGTATCTTTGTCAAACAGGATGGTTCGGTAAGCCCCAAATTTGTGGCGGGTTTGGAACTAGAAGCCTATACAGATAATGCAGTCCAAGAAATTAGTTTTGTCGAAGGGGCAGCAACAAATAACCCAGGAGTGAAACTAAGTTTGGCAAGCGATCGCATGGGACAAACTATCGAGCGCACTTTGGTAGCCTCGCCCAGTATTTATAGCAAGGTAAGTTTAGGCCCTGCGGAATTAGAACTGGTTGAGGTTAAAAGCGACAGCGAACTAAAAGGCTTATTGAAACCTCAAAGTAATAAACATCCTTGGGGAGAATTGGAGATCGCTACCGCACACCATAGACGCACTGTTGATGTCAAAAAGAATAAGGGTAAAACTATTAAAGTTGGGGATGTAAAAATTGCGATCGATAACTTTTATCCCGATTTTCGTCTCGATCGCGATAAGCAACCCGCTACTGCATCGGACAATTACAACAACCCCGCTATAACTTTAGAGGTAAAATCTTCCCAGGGTAAAGAACGCTGGTATGTATTTGGTACAGACTTTCCCCCAGTACGCACGTTAGTATCTGGAGAAACAATTAACGATTTAACTCTCGACTATCGAGTCCAACCTCCAGAAATCAAAGACTACTTTAAAGTAATTGTGGGCGAAGATAATATCTACTACGCTGCAAAATCTTCTACACAATTTAAGTCTGGAAGCTTGACGATCGGACAAAATGTTACCCCTGGTTGGGCGGATTTTAGAATCGTTCTCAACGAATATCTTCCCCACGCACAATTACAGAGAAAAATTATTCCTACCGATGACAAAAAGGTACAGGGTACGCCTGCACTACTAGTAAAAACAAAATCTGGAAGCAAAACTTGGCTACCTTGGGGAGAAGCTAGCGCGATTGCTGATGGAGAAAACACTATCTATGCAGCCTTTAGTCCCAAATTCTATCAAATACCCTTCGGCATCAAATTAGAAGACTTTATCGTCGATCGCAACGAAGGTTCGCAATCAGTAGCGATGTGGACGAGTAAAATTCGCATCGAAGATCCCATTAATAATAACGTCGAACAGCGCAAGGTTTGGATGAATCACCCCACTTGGTACAAAGGCTGGAAAATAGCTCAAGCTTCTTGGAATCCAGGAGATCTACAACAGTCTACTTTACAAGTAAAACGCGAACCTGCATGGGTAACTGCTTTAACCTGGATTGGTTCGGGGTTGGTTATCTTAGGAATTGGCGTAATGTTCTACGCACCCGCAATAAGCAAAAAATTGCGCTCCAAACCAGCAGCAAAAACATCCGAAACTATTTTAGTGAATGAAAGTCCAGAGAAAGAATTAACCAAAGTCAGTTAGGGTTAAGAACATTAGTTTGTTAAGATCTGGCGGATTGCACTTCTATCTATTAAAGCCAAAGCTAGAGAATTAATTCTCTGTCTTCTACCGAAAGTCCGTTTAAACGGACTTAAAATATCAGCGAAGAAATTTATTTCTTCGATCTCTGATTAATCTGTAGTACAAGACGCTATATCAGCTTCTCCTACTTACCCAATTCTTTAGATCGCTCGGTAGCAGTCTTCACGGCTTCAATTAATGCCGAGCGAAAACCCTGACTTTCTAATTTAGCAACTCCCGCAATCGTCGTTCCTCCAGGGCTAGTTACTCGATCTTTTAACACTCCTGGGTGTATTTCGGTTTCTTTCAGTAAAGTCGCCGTACCCAATACCGTCTGGATGGCTAACTGAAGCGCGATCGCTCTGGGCAAACCCGAAGCTACTCCACCATCGGCTAAAGCCTCAATAGCTAGTGCCACAAAAGCTGGACCCGAACCTGATAATCCCGTTACCGCATCCATCATCGATTCTGGAACTTCTACCACTTCCCCAATGGCGGTAAAAATTTCTTTTGCGCGATCGATATGTTCTTCTTTAGCTTGAGTTCCTGCTGCGATCGCTGTCATTCCTGCGCCTACTGTAGCTGGAGTGTTGGGCATGACGCGGATTACTGGCTGGTGGGGGAAAGCCTGCTCTAATTTATCTATAGTTACCCCTGCCAAGATCGAAATGATGATGCTCTTGGGATTAAGCTCTATGTTGGCAACTACCGAGTCGAATACCTGCGGTTTTATTGCTAGCAATAATATTTCACCAGCAGCGATCGCAGTTTGATTATCTGCTGTAACTTCAACCTGATACTCACGAGCCAAAAAGTCTCTTCTTTCTGCTCTAGGTTCGCTTACTAATACGGTGCTAGCCGTAAAAACGTTTTGTTTTAAAAGGCGGGATAATATAGCTTCTGCCATTACCCCGCCACCGATGATACTGAGGCAAATACTATTAGATTTCATGATCTAATAATACTATCAATCGCCTGCAATTACTGCGCTGCTACGTTGGGTTGTTGTCCCCAAGGATCGGGTGCTGGTGTAGTGCGTTTTACATGAGGTTCGGGAGTATGAACATCACGTAAAATTCCTGATAGGCTACTAACTTTTACCGAACTTGGAGTGAATAAAAAGATGCTTTCGCCGACTCGCTCTTGATGACCGTCCATAGCATAAGTACCACCCGCAACAAAGTCAACAGCTCTTTGAGCTTCTTCGGGGTTCATTACGTTGAGATTTAATACTACTGACTTGCGTTCGCGCAGTGCCAAAATAACCTGTGGCATCTCTTCAAAAGAGTGAGGTTCAATTACTACTACTTCTGAATTTCCGTTAGTCAATCCTGGCATACCGATTACGTTATTAGGTTTCATTTCTGGCTTGCGGTTAGTCTTGTGGTTGCTGGGAGATGATATTTTAGTTAATTCTGGCTGATGTTGAGACGACGAATTAAGAAACGATCTAGCATCTATCTCTTCTTGTGCGGGATCGTATTCTCCATACTCTTCATCTCCCTCTTGGTAATCGTTTTCAATCCCAAAAAATTCTTTTAATGTATGTAACATATTGCTGACAACTCCTTTCAATTTACGACTTTAATTAATTGCTAAGTGTCTCTTAAAACTACTGATTAGTTATCAGCTTGCTAGTACAAATTTACGTGTTGGCTGTACGTAAATGCTGTTTTTAAGCAGTCTATTGTCTGTAAACCGTCTGGTCTGCGGACAATTGTACTAAGCTAGCTCTTTAAATACCATAAATCAATTTTTTTCTGGACAACTCAATTTAATAGGTTATCCTTTATAAATTCGATTTTATGTTTTTAGTAAACTACCAGTTTCATTCTCATTTTTAACGAGTAAGTGGCTGTATTTTAAGAGATGTTTTGTTTGGCGATTCAATTCTACTGCACATAAGTTAAAATTGCAGGTCAAATGATGTTTAATTGTCGATTTTATTCTATTTGTCCCACTTTTTGTTACTGTTCTTTACAACAGGGCAGAATAATTTATAGCTATTAACCTTCAAAAACCTTTTACTGTTAGGCTTTTACTCTTAGTTATTCCCCTGGGGTCTAATTCCAAAAATAGTGAGCTTAAAAAATTTAAAGTTTTTAGTATGTACGAACTAACTATTTCTTTCCCCAAAGATTATTCGACCTAAACGAATCATAGTCGTACCAGCTTCAATCGCCTGTATATAGTCTCCAGACATTCCCATAGACAACTCCTTCATTGTCAAATTTATGTAACCTTTTTGTTTTATAACTGTTGCTAATTGTCTAGTTTCTTGAAATGCTTCGAGTACTTCTGTAGAGGATAATCCCAGAGGTAAAATTGTCATCAAACCCTGAAAATTTAAATGTCGATTTTGACTTAACTGAGATAGTTCTTGCAACAAGTTTGTAACTTCCCAGCCATATTTATTAGGATCTGGTAACACTTTTACCTGTAAGAAAACCTTGGGGATTCGGTTCAATTCTTCTGCTAGCCTATTCAGTCTTTTTGCTAGAGCCAAGCTATCGACAGAATGAATCCAAGTAAAATTCTCAATGATTTTTTTAGCTTTATTTTTCTGAATATGTCCGATAAAATGCCAGTTTATATCCTTTAGATCTTGTAGTTCTTCTTGCTTAAAAAGTGCTTCTTGAAGGCGATTTTCGCCAAAGTCCCTAATTCCAGTAGCATAAGCTTCTCGCATGGCTTCAACGCTAACTTGTTTGGTAATGGCGATTAACCTAACGTTTGGTGGAATCTGTTGCCTAATTGAATCGATCTTTTGCCCAATATAGCTCATTTCATTTGTCATTTAGCATTTGTCATTAGGGAATTGGGGAATTGTTGACTGTTGACTGTTGACTGTTGACTGTTGACTGTTGACTGTTGACTGTCGCGGTAAAAAATTACAACTCAAGAATTATAGAAAAGTTTGTTGATAGATAGCCTGAAGCTCTCGATGTTTTTCCGTAGCTCGATCCAACAGCAACCGTCGCAACAAACTTTCTACCACCATACGAGCCTCTGTCCTACTAATTGGTTCAAAAGAGAATGAATCGTTACTAACAGTTACCGTAAAGAATAGACGTTGAGCATACAGAGTAGTAAACAACTCTCGACCATCTTGAAGTAGACATATTCTGTAGAGAAGACCGAAGGTAGGATGATTGAGATAAACTTCACCTGGTTGATTATTCACTCGGCAGTTAATTGTTTTTTTGGTATTTATCGATAATATTTACAAGATTATACTATTGAGCCTTCACTCTTTAAAGCTGGAAAAAATCGCGATCGCTATAATTGAGCTAAGTTAACCGTTTAAATTAATATAATATACGGTTTAAATTGTGATGGCGCGACCCCTAGCCCAACCGCGATTGCCATAAATAAAAAAATATCTGACTATTGCTAACAATTAAGAGTACAACTTACTGATAAAATAATTTCTTCTAGCTAAAGATAGAAAAACTACATATAGAGTAATATGCGCCCCAAAACATTATTTCAACGCTATATGTAGTAAAAGTTGAGTTATAGTAAACGAAGTAAATACTAGCGCACTGAATTGTCAGTACGACACTATTTGCGAACCCGTATAAATTTCAAAGTCTATGCAGCCAACCTCCACTAGTAATTCAACAGTCAGCTTAGATCTTAGTAACACTGCGATCGCTCATCAGCAGAGAAATCTTAATAGATTAGATAATGCCTCGCCTCATATCCCTAAGACTACTGTTGACTCTTGGCAAACACCTCCTCAAGAATCAGCGATCGCTAATTCTTCCATTCAGGTAATAAGACGTGATGGCACATCTGCACCTTTAGATATAACTAAAATTCGCTCTGTAGTTGAATGGGCGTGTGATTTTACATCTACCGAAATAGGTAGACAAGTAGAAGAAATTAACCCAATTACCTTAGAAGCGGGGCTAACCACGAGATTGCGTAATGGTGTAACCACCAGAGATATTCAGGATAATTTAATCGACTGCGCCTTGGGAATGTGTAGCCCTACAGAACCTGCATGGCGTTACGTCGCAGGAAGATTACACATCTGGAGTTTATGGAAAGATATTCGGGTTAGTCGAGGGTTCGGCTATGGAAATTATCCCGCAACAGTACAGTTTCAAATCGATGCCAAACGCTACGATCGCGCCATTTTAAAATATAGTTTTGCAGAACTAGCAGAAGCAGGAGGGTGGATTAACCCAGAGTGGGACAAAGATTACGATTATGCAGGTGCGGTACTGCTAACCAAACGCTATCTGTTAACCGATGAACTGCCTCAAGAAGCCTATCTGACCTGTGCTTTGTTGCTCGCTAAAGATGAAAATCCAGAAATAAGATTAGCTACAGCCAAGGCTTTTTACGAAGCGATCGCAAAACGCAAAATTTCTTTAGCTACGCCAATTTTAGCCAATCTTCGAGTGCCGAATGGCTCTTTAAGTAGCTGCTTTATCATTGGCATGGACGACAATTTAGAAAGCATTTTTGAAGAGATTACTAATGCAGCCAGGATTTCTAAAAACGGTGGTGGTGTTGGCGTGAACGTTAGTAGGATTCGCGCTACTGGTAGCTGGGTAATGGGTAAAGACAATGCTTCGGGTGGAGTTATTCCCTGGATCAAGTTACTCAACGATACGGCGATCGCAGTTAATCAGGGTGGACGTAGAGCGGGTGCGGTAACTGTTGGTTTGGATGTTTGGCATCTAGACGTACCTGAATTTTTAGAAATGCAGGCAGAAAATGGCGATCGCCGTCGCAAAGCTTACGATGTATTTCCCCAATTGGTAATCGTCGATGAATTTATGCGTCGAGTCGAGGCTAAAGAACAGTGGACTTTAGTAGATCCTTATGAAGTCTTTGAAAAGCTAGG
Organism: Waterburya sp.; assembly: GCA_965214815.1. Lineage (GTDB taxonomy): Bacteria > Cyanobacteriota > Cyanobacteriia > Cyanobacteriales > Xenococcaceae > Waterburya. The sequence continues at coordinate 1,354,281 of CBDCCL010000002.1, read as the reverse complement.
CATCAATCTAGCCGAACAGTGGGGCGAAAACTTCGAGGCTGCATACCGCCAGATTGAAGCAGAAATAGGCAACAAGATTGCTCTTTACAAACAGGTAGATGCCCGCGAATTGTTTAAACACATCATGCGAAGTCAGGTAGAGACAGGAATGCCCTACTTAGCCTTTAAAGATACAATCAATCGGGCAAATCCTAATAAACATGAAGGCTATATTCCTGGAGTCAACTTGTGTTGTGAAAGCTTTAGCAACGTCAAGCCTGGATTAGAAGCTCACTGCTGCAACTTGGTATCTCTGAATTTAGCTAACGTGGAAGAATCAGAAATAGCCGAAGTGTCTTCCTTGGCTGTCAGAATTTTAGATAATACTATCGATATAACTAAGCCTCCCTTCACGGATAGCAAAACTCACAACGATAAATATCGCACGATTGGGGTTGGCTGCATGGGATTAGCTGACTGGCTGGCTAAACGTCATCTAACCTACGAAAGCTTAAGTGAAATTAGCCATCTATTTGAAGAAGTCGCTTACTGGTGTACCTCGGCATCAATGGAATTAGCCAAAGAGCGTGGTGCTTATGCTGCTTTTGCTGGTAGTGAATGGAGCAAAGGAAAGCTGTTAGGCTCGAAGACTTTAGATGAGATTTTAGAGCAGGCCGATCGCAAAGAGCGTTGGATACAGCTAAGGGATGACGTTCAGACTTACGGTATTCGCAACTCACACATTACAGCGATCGCGCCAAATACTTCTTCTTCTTTAGTACAGGGTTGTACCGCCAGTATCTTGCCCGTGTATAGCAAATTTTTCTATGACAAGTGGGCAAAAGGAACAGTACCCATCGCTCCTCCCTTCATCCAAGACTGTTTTTGGTTTTACCGCGAAAACAAAAGCCTCGATCAAAAAATAGTAGTTAAAGCTGTGGCGACAATGCAGCAGTGGATCGATACGGGAATTTCGATGGAATTACTCTTTAATCTCAACCAAGGAGTCTATTTTCCAGATGAACCTCAAAGAGCAGTAAAAGCCAAAGATATCTATGAAACTTTAGTTATGGCTTGGAAAGAAGGTTGTAAAGCCGTTTATTACATTCGTACTGTACAAAAGGATGATTTTAAAGAAAAGAGTGAGGGTTGTGTAGCTTGTGCTAATTAGTGTTTGGCGATCGTTATAGATGAAAAAGTTTGTCAAGCAATTCTGCAAGTTTAAAAACTATGCACATAATTACACGCAAACGTTTGAATGAGTTTGCACAGAAGTATCCAGATACCAAGACTGCTCTAACTCATTGGTATGAAATAGCTAAAAAAAACAATTTTGACTCATTTGCTAATTTGCGACAGTTTTTCCCATCTGCCGATCGAGTAGGAAAACTTACTGTATTTGATGTTGGGGGAAATAAAGTGAGGTTAATCGCAGCAATACATTATAATCGCCAAAAAATTTATATTCGTGAAGTGCTGACACATGAAGAATATAATAAAGGTAAGTGGAAAAAACAGTAAATTTGCTTCCTAGCAATTGCTAATCTTAACCAGTGCAAAGTCATCTTTTAATAAATCCACATAAAGGCTCTCACAGCTAACTATGTGGATTTATAGTTTTGATTTTTGAATACCTAATTTTTATCATATACTTATGTAGTATTGCTACTGTTAGTTGTTTAATTTAAGGTTACTTAAGAAGATTAATGTTTTTTCAGAACAAGTCATTGATAGGTAACTCTTAACGAATGCAGGTTTTAGATATCAAAACAACAATTGATGCTTGGTCGTCTTTAGCAAATAAAGTTGTCGTTCCTCATACAAACGAAGAATACGAGCAGCTTGTTAGTGTACTCGATCACTTGATAGATGAAGTGGGAGAAGATGAATCTCATCCTTTAGCTTCATTAATGGAAGTTGTTGGCGTGTTAATTGAAAACTACGAAGATCGATACGTACCAGAATTATCTAAGAACTGTTAACGTATTATGGGGCTGCCGTGGTGTTGAACTAAATACCATTTTTGTGCCATCTTCTGAAAAACGTTAGTAGCGATCGATTGCGCTTTCATTCTCCTTCCACTGCTAGCTTGTAAGACAATTTCTCTAACTACTACGTATGCCAGGGAATTATCGACTTCAGCTTTAACAATTTCAACGTCTATTTCTAAAGCATCGGTGTTGCGAAAAATAGCATCCCAAGAAGCTTTTATCTCTTCCCAACCTAAAATTACTCCTCCACCAGGATGAATACACAAGCTAGTCGAACCTTGCCACCATAGTGAAGTCATAACTTTCAGATCGCGATCGCCGAAGGCATCATAAAATGCTTGATTGCTAGCTAGTACCATTTCTTTGTCTATAGAATCAGTCATAAGATCGAATGTCTAATATCAGTCTTCTGAATTCAGGTTCTATAAAGGTTTTAACACTTTTCCTTTAACAAAGATATTCAATAAAATGTTTTTACGAATGATACCCGAACCCTATAGCTTTATAAATAAAAAAATCTCCCTAATTTAGAGAGATCTCGATTATAGATAAGATTTAATTAAACTGATAAAATTAACTGATATAGGAATCGGGGATGGTCTGGTGAAAAACTCTCTCTTCTTTCTTACCTCTGTGTACGACCTGCTTCCGTGGTTTATTCAAAAAAAGTTTTCACGAATGATTCCCGAACGCTATACCAACGTTAGAATTGAGAATCAACGTCGTTCACTGTATCCTCTGTTCCTTCAATGCTGCTTGATTCGTCAATCGAATCAGCTTCGTCAGTAGCTTCTATTTCTGGAGTTTCTATTTCAGCGTTTTCAGCATCTTCAATTTCGTCAGTAGCTTCTAACTGAGTATCGTCCATCTCTTCAGTAGCTTCTAGATCTTCAGTTGGGTATTCGTCAGTAGCTTCTAACTGAGTATCGTCCATCTCTTCAGTAGCTTCTAGATCTTCAGTTGGGTATTCGTCAGTAGCTTCCAACTGAGTATCGTCCATCTCTTCAGTAGCTTCTAAATCTTCAGTTGGGTATTCGTCAGTAGCTTCCAACTGAGTATCGTCCATCTCTTCAGTAGCTTCTAAATCTTCAGTTTGATACTCGTCACTAGCTTCCAACTGAGTATCATCCATCTCTTCAGTAGCTTCTAGATCTTCAGTTGGGTATTCGTCAGTAGCTTCTAACTGAGTATCGTCCATCTCTTCAGTAGCTTCTAAATCTTCAGTTTGATACTCGTCACTAGCTTCTAATTCATTAGTTAAATATTCGTCAGAAGCCTCTAATTCTTCTACGTTATTTGTCTCCATTTCATCAGAAGATAATTCTACAGAACTATCAGCACCTGACAAATCGGGAGTACCGCTTCTAACGGCAGTAGAAGTTCCTAAAAATGCTACTAAACCAAGAGTTACAGATAGAGCTTTAAATTGTAATTTCATGAATATTCTTTTAAATGATTTATTTGCTTGAGTCTTTATAAATATAAACAGAAAAAGTAAAAAAAAAGATAGTTAATTAAAACTTTTTTAAAAGATAATTTTGCGATAAGAAATCTATTTTTGTTCCCGAAAACTAAAATAATTTTAGTAAACAACAAAAGTAAAAAAGAAGATAATTTAGCATCAGATGAAATTGTTTATTTATAGGTAGTCGATTATAATGACAAAATTTAAACTGCGTAAAATTACCAAAGCTCGTATTTTCAATCGGGTAGCTTTACTGGGTCATCAAAGTATACTTGTAGCGTTGCTGTTTAAATTATGGACTGAACAGAGATACTGGCTCTTTAAAATCGTGAGAATCTGCGGGCGAAGAAGCTTAAAGCTTAAAGCTTTTTAATAAATGTTTGTTCGGGTATTCTTTTGAACAAAGAACTTGTTTCATTTAACATCAGTATTATTAGAGAATTATCGCTTTCTTAGTCCCTCGATGATATTTCTCCATCGTGTCAATCAGGTAAGAGTTTGGAGTTTGAACTGTTTTAAGTGAGAATATAAGACTGGTTGAAGTTGTTCTGGTTCGGGTAAACGATCGCACTAGCGATCGCCCAAACTGCTGCTGTGACACTCTATCTTTAAGGTTCTATTGCAGACAATCCCCTACTGCTGTTTAAAATAATTATTTGTATCTAATTTATATGTCATCTAATCAAACCAATAATCTAAACGTTCCTTTAGATAAAATTCGCTATAACGAACAAGGGTTAGTACCTGCGATCGCTCAAGACTATCTCGACGGTACAGTTTTGATGATGGCATGGATGAACCGAGAGTCGTTACAAAAAACGATAGATACAGGGCAAACGTGGTATTGGAGTAGATCCCGTCAAGAATTGTGGCACAAAGGCGCAACTTCGGGACATATTCAAAAAGTGCGATCGCTACGTTATGACTGTGACAGTGATGCTCTTTTAATTACGATCGAACAAATCGGCGATATTGCTTGTCATACGGGTCAGCGCAGTTGTTTTCATCAGGTAGATGGTACTAAAGCTGCACCCCCCGCCGATACTTTATCGGAAGTCTATCGAGTTATTCGCGATCGCCAAGCCAACCCGACAGAGACTTCTTACACCTGTAAATTACTAGCAGCGGGAGACAATAAGATTTTGAAAAAGATCGGTGAAGAATCGGCTGAAGTAGTGATGGCTTGTAAAGATGACGACAGTGATGCGATCGCTTCTGAAGTAGCAGACTTGCTATATCATACTTTGGTGGCGTTAGCCTATCACAATGTAGATATTCGTGACGTTTATCGCCATCTACAGTCGCGACGAGGCTAGATACATAAGGGATAAAGGATAAATTATAAGGAGTAAGGAAATTGCTTTGGGATCTCAAGATTCTAAATTTTAAAGGCGATCGACGTGAATAAAACCAACCTGGAACAATCAGTAATTAGATTTCTGCGTAGCTTTTCATCTCTCATTCCTCATTCCTCGTTCCCTCATCCCTCATCCCTCATCCCTCATCCCTCATTCCTCGTTCCCTCATCCCTCATCCCTCATCCCTCATCCTTTTGAACTGGTGCTTTGCGAATTTCAGAATAAAAAGAGGTTTGTTTCCTACCATCGTTGTATTCAACTACAATAGTCCGCATTTTAAAATTATCGCTGCCAAACCACTGGCGTTCTTCTGCATACATCTGGTCGGTTTCAAAAAAGAGGGTAAGAGCAGAATCTTCACCCAGAACATAGCGTCCGCACTGAGAATCTTGACGGATTAACTTACCAGTGCGATCGTTTTGCTCATCAGCAACTAAAATGAGCGTGGCAGAGCCTAGTTGTTTAGTTTTACCCCAATCTACAGAATTATCCCAACTTTGAACCGTACCGCCGACAATTAGGTTAGAGTCTAAATGATTCTTCTGACAAAGTTCGATAGCTTTAGAATCGTCTGGAGGAATAAATTCTATCGTAATATCTGCCTTGCTGCTTTCGGATTGATTTTCGCTGAGAAAATAGTTAGTACGCTGACTGAACCATCTACCCGAACTTAAATCTAGGAATTTTTGTATATTCATGATTATATTATTTAGTTAATCTATAGAAATTTTATAAAATTATTGCCTCGAACAAGAGCGAGCATACCTTGGTTTTCTTATCAATACCGCAATTTATCGATCGTTTATGAATACCCTACAAAATTATCCCACTTCCGTTACTAATCTACCTTCTTTAGAATTGACTATTCAAATTTTGCTCGATCGCCAGGAAAAAGACTGGGGTTGTTTTCAGGTAGTCAAAGAAGAAGATTTTTATGCCTTATATATTCCGAGTCTAGATAGCTTCAAACTATATAAAAACCCTAAGAGCGAGAATTATCGGGGATATTGGCGTAATCCTTTAACTCAAAATTTACCCGACGTAAAAAATCGTGAAGAAAAGCCCGATGTTTTTCTTCGTAACCGTAGTAAGCAGGTAGAAACAAAATCTCGCGCAGCCGTTCGCAAAAAACAACGTATTATTGATGTCAAATATCGCTACAACCCCTGTTCTGAAATGTATCGTTTAAATAAAATAATCGCTAATCTATTGCGCGATCGCCTTGAGAGCAATCTAACCTTCGATCCTGCTACAGAGATAACGCCTTTGGTTTTGGCAACCGAAGTCGAATAATCGATCTATAGATTTCTTCTATAGTTCCTATGGTATTCGCAATATATATAGAACTGGCATAAAAAACTATAATAATCTCACAAGATTAAAAGATGCTGGAGAAATTCTTATGGCGCGGATGTATTACGATGAGGATGCCAACCTAGACCTATTCAAAGATAAGACAGTAGCTATTATTGGCTATGGTTCTCAAGGACACGCCCATGCTCTCAATCTCAAAGATAGTGGGGTGAACGTAGTTGTTGGTTTGTATCCTGGAAGTAAATCGAAAGCCCAAGCCGAAGCTGATGGATTGACCGTTCATTCTGTCGATGAAGCAGCTAAAGCAGCAGATCTAATCATGATTCTGCTACCAGACGAAGTACAAAAGAAAGTATATACCGAACAGATTGCTCCCCATTTGAGTGATGGTAAGACGCTAGCATTTGCTCACGGGTTTAACATTCACTTCGGTCAGATCCTACCTCCTGAGACAGTTGACGTAATGATGGTCGCGCCGAAAGGGCCAGGACACTTAGTAAGACGTACTTACACCCAAGGACAGGGCGTACCTTGTCTATTTGCCGTATATCAGGATGCAACTGGACAGGCTCGCGATCGCGCTATGGCATATGCTAAAGGTGTCGGCGGTACTAGAGCGGGGATTTTAGAAACCTCTTTTAGAGAAGAAACTGAAACCGATTTATTTGGCGAACAGGCAGTTCTTTGCGGAGGCTTGAGTGCCTTGATTAAAACGGGCTTTGAAACTTTAGTTGAAGCAGGCTACCAGCCAGAATTAGCTTATTTTGAATGTTTGCATGAAGTTAAGCTAATCGTCGATCTGATTGTAGAGGGTGGTTTGGCTAAAATGCGCGATAGTATTTCTACTACCGCTGAATATGGCGACTATACCCGTGGCCCTAGAGTAGTTAACGAAAGCACTCGCGCTGAAATGCGTAAAATTTTACGAGAAATTCAGCAGGGAGATTTTGCCCGCGACTTTATTTTAGAAAACCAAGCTGGTAAACCAGGATTTACGGCTACCCGTCGTTTAGAAGCAGAACATCCTATCGAAGAAGTGGGTAAAGACGTTCGCGCTCACTTTAGCTGGTTGAAAAGCGATAAATGATTTGGTCTAATTGAATTTTCGAGGGTATTAATTAACTTCATTGAATTTATCGACAAATCTAGACAACTAACGGCAAAATATTGGTTGAAATATTATGCTGACTTATGTAATATGATTATTAATGAAATCTGTTGTGTACGTAACCTCTGTTAGTCAAGTAGTACCTCTCCAATAGTTAACATCATTAAAAAGTAGTTGATAATTCCTTGCTTTTTACACAGTATGGACAGTCAATATTGAGGCACGTAGTTTGTCCATTTTGGATTTTTTCCGATAAATGCTTAAGGCATATTTGTCTATAAAAGCAGTAACTATAAATCGATTCGTACCAGAAAAATAAGATAAATTGGGGAGAGTTAGCTCTCCTTTTTTATTTGAAGTTGATAGAAGTATTTTTTTCGCTGATTTTCTACCCCAGCAAACTAGAACGAGATATTTTAAGCCAAAATCATAAATTTTAAGCAGTCTTAGTATCTAAAAAAGCCAGTTAATTCCAGTGCTACTTTAACTATGAGATTTAATTTTATTATTAATATTTAATTTAGTCTTGCGTGGTAATAGACTAATAACATAATTATTAAGACTCGATCTTATTTGTTGGCTACCGCTACGGTAAGGCTGAGGTAAAAATAAATCCCCAGCTACAATACTAAAAATTAAAATAGTCAGACAGAACTCTACAAATAACTTCCAACGCATTTTACTAAACCTTTAAAATTAACTGCTCCCGTCACCAAGTTAATTCTCTATCTCGATAGTTATACCGATAAAAGTATAAAGGCTTGGTAAGTACAGGCTTGTATTTTCCTAGTTTAACCACGTGGCATTAAAACTACTTCGGTATTTCTACTAAATTACTTATTAAGTTAAGTCTTATTTTTCCGAGTTTTCTGCAAATAAAAAACCGCTTCTAGAACTAACTAAAAGCGGAGTAATAAATTAGGCGATCGCGTTTTTTACGTCAATAATTAATCGCGACCGTTGATAGCAATCAATAGACGCAGAATAAAAACAAACAGATTGATGTAGGTTAAATACATCGAAAGTGCAGCAGGCAAATATTGCTCGTCTTCATAAGTACGGGGCAAAATATAAAAGTCAACTACCGCCACTCCAGCAAATAGTGCAACTCCAATTCCAGAAATAGCTACTTCTAACCAGCTAGGAGTATAGACTCCGAAGACAGAAAATAGCAATTGTCCGACTAAGACAACTAATAAAGCTGTTACACCCAGGCGTACTGTTTGTGCCAAAGCTAGACCATCTTTTTCAGATAGGTTCGAGCCAATTTTGCTTCCAGCAATAAAGGTGACACCACAACCCAAAGCTGCGATTCCTACACCCTGAATACCCACTCCAGAAGTATTCAAAGCCAGATGAACAATTCCGCTAAGGGTATAGCCAGATAAAAGACTGTATAGAGCCAGAAGAGGTAGTGCGGTGCTGTTGTTTCCTTGTTGTGCGACTCCACGAGCTACAAAAAAGAGAGCTAATTCGGCGATTATTGCCCCAATGAAGGTAGGCATAAATAGGTCGGGACGAGAGGCAATTACGCCCAAACCGCCATAAGTTCCCAAGGCAGTTAAGACTAAGCCACCACCTAAATAAGGAAGCGCGTTGCTAATGACATTAGGACCGAGGACAGCCTGTCCTTGAACCTCCTGCATTGCTTTTTTAAAATTACTAGTGTTACTCATGATTTTGATTGAGATCTATATTAATAGTTTAAGATTGCTTATCTATTTAGATCTTAATTCAACCAATAGTTTTAAGGTGTTGAGGATTACCGAATATTGATGTAGCTATAGTTTAAAAGCTCGACAATAAAGGGTAGTTTGAAACCAGAAGACTTAATAAATCTTTTTTACCTATTACCTATTACCTCAAGTCTTCGACGGTCAATGATGATTCGTGAGCATAGGTCTAATTAAATACCTTCAGGAATTCGAGCGACGATTTCTTTACCAATTTCAATCGAAGCGGTAGCAGCAGGAGAAGGAGCATTACAAACGTGAAGGGCGCGATCGCAACGGACGATGGAAAAGTCATCTACCATTTTACCATCGCTTTGTAGTGCTTGCGCTCTGACTCCCGCAGCAGTTGGAACAATATCTTTTGCCTGTACTTCAGGAATCAATCTTTGTAGGCTACGCACAAAAATTGCCTTACTGTAGGAGCGAATCATTTCCTGTAGACCTTCGGCGGGATACTTAGTTGCTAATTTCCAGAAACCAGGATAGGTCATGGTATCCATAAAGTCTTTAAAATCGAAGTCAAATTTTTTATAGGCTTCTCGTCTAAATCCTAATACTGCATTCGGCCCGGCATGAACGCTACCATCTATACCAGGATGAAAATGTACTCCTAAAAAGGGGAAATTAGGATTGGGTACGGGATAAATCGCACCATTTACTAAGTAGTTTTTTTCGGGAGTAAGTTTATAGTATTCTCCACGAAACGGTACTATCTTAGCTGGTGGTTTTACTTTAGCTAATTCTGCCAGGCGATCGCTATATAGTCCTGCACAATTAATTAGAAATTCAGTTTGGTATTCTTTCTGACTAGTTTTTAAAATATAACTTTCTCTGCTAGCTTCAATCCCTACCACGCGGGTATTGTTATACAAATCTACACCCTGTTCTCGGGCAATTTCAGCATATTTTTGACAAACCTGCTTGTAATCAACAATTCCCGTCGATTTGACCCAAATTCCTGCCAAACAGTTTACGTGAGGTTCGATTTCCTTTACCTGTTCTGAGGTCAATTTAATAATTTCTATCTGGTTAGCCAAACCCCTTTGATAGAGATTTTCTAACAACGGCAACTCATGGGGTTCGGTTGCCACAATTACTTTGCCACATATCTTATAGTCGATCTCGTGTTCTTGGCAAAAGTCAACCATCGAACGATTACCGCCAGAGCATAGCTTGGCTTTAAAGCTTCCTGGCTTATAGTAAATACCAGAATGAATGATCCCGCTGTTGTGTCCAGTTTGATGAGCAGCCCAAGATGCTTCTTTTTCCAGCAGCGTAATTTTAGCAGAGGGAAAGCGTTGACTCAATGCCATTGCCGTAGACAGACCGACAATCCCACCGCCAACGATAATATAGTTATACATACTAAACGCTTAATATGAATTAGCTTTGCTATCTAAGTTATTAGCTATTAGCTAATAGCTATTAGCTTATTTAAATGTGAAGAAAGATTAAAGAACGCTTTACTTCCCCGATCCTCCATCCCTTATCCTTCATCCCTCATCCTTCATCCTTCATCCTTTATTCCTTTATTCCTTTAAAGTGCTACTACCTCTGTCGTTACACCCATTTCCTTAAGCATCTCGCTAATTTCCTGCTTGTAAATTGCATTCATCACGATTACCTTATCTGGCTGATAGGTTTTTAGAAATTCAGGAGCCATAATTTCTTTACCCACACCAGGAATAAATTTGCCGTGGCGGTGAGGATTGATGTCTACTGCATATTCAATCTTGTCAATAGTTTTAAGAGTGGTTAAAAACGCCACACATTTAGAACCAGAACCCCAAACTACGACCTTTTCCTGTTTAGCCTGAGCATCATCTAGGAAGTTTTTCCAGTATTCCAATTTCCCAGCTATCTTGTCAGTGAATAAGCGAACGTCATTAGCAACGTCTTCTACAGATTCTTCAAAAGGATGAATTTTCTTGGCAGGAATGGCTACGGGTTTAGCTTCAATCAAAAGATACTGATCGCCATATTCGCAGTAAAGATCGGTGACTTCAAAACCACTATCGCGGAATAAACGAGCTAATGTACCAGGACTAAAATAGGAACAGTGTTCGTAATAAATATCTTCAAAAGCCTGTTCCCGTAAAACCCTAGTATTATCAGGAATTTCAAATACGACTACGGTATCGCGATCGCCAATAGATTTGCGAACTGTTTTGATAAACTCAGAAGTAGGCTGGATATGCTCTAAGGTATGGCGACAGCAAATAAAATCACCCACATATTCGGCGTGGAGTTCTGAATAGTAATCTTGGATAAAAGTAACGCGATCTGCTGCTTCGCTTTCTACTCTACCAGGAACGACGCTAGGGTCGATACCGACACCGCGATTATTGCCCAATTCACAAAGTAAAAGTAAGAAGTCTCCTTTACTACAGCCAATTTCGATAATATCTTTATCGTGTAAATCGTATTTATCGATTAGATGATTGGCAAGCTTGAGAGAGAATTTGTTAAAGGTTGGAGAATAGCTTTGCTGGTCTTCGTAGTTGGGTGCATAAGCCGACCATTGGGGGTCAAACTCGGTATTGGTAATAAAGCCACAGCGATCGCAAAAGCCTAAAACTACATCTCCACTAGGAAAATGAACCGCCTCTTCTTGACTGGACATCATCAAGCAACTATGAACGGGAACGTCTCGTACTTCATAGAAGACAGAAAGTTCATCATGACCACAGTTAGGACACGAATGCTCGATCTTGCGATCGCTTATCAATCGCTCGATATTTGGAATTAAATTTTGTACCATGATTGAAAATCCTATAAATACAATTTAAAAACTAATTTTGTCTTTGGCGATCGCGTAGTGAACAATCGACTTTTAAATAGCTAGCTATACCTAACCCTGTTTATTAGTCACCGAGGGCAACTAGACAATTCTCGGTTCGGGTATCGGAACGATGAATTTGCCACCAGCAGCACGATATTCTTGCTGTTGCTGCATAATTTCTTCGGCAAAGTTCCAAGCCAAGATTAATACGTAGTCTGGTTTGTCTTCTAAAAGCTTACCTGGGGGAAAAATGGGTAGATGATTGATCCCCATATAGCGACCATGCTTAAAACTATTTAGATCTGCCACATAGTCCAGTAAAGTTTTATCGATGCCGAGATAACTCAGCAGAGTAGTTGCTTTAGCAGCAGCACCATAGCCAACAACTCTTTTACCCTGTTTTTTTAAGTCCCAGAGAATATCTAACAGAGAATATTTAAATACCATTACCTTGTCGGCAAAATCACGATAGTAGATCGGATCGTCTACTTTTGTTTCTCGCTCTGTTTGTAGTAAAGACTTGACCGACTCTTTGACTGCTTCTGTTGGTTCGACATACAGGCGTAAAGAGCCACCATGTATTTTAGTACGTTCGATATGATTTAAATATAGAGAATGTCGCCTAAATAGCTTGTCTAACGAAGTTACCGAATAATAGCAAAGATGCTGATGATAAATGGTGTCAAATTCACAGTGTTCTACCAAATCGACTACATAAGGAGCTTCGATTACCGCTACCCCTGTATCTTTTAAAAGAGTAGCAATACCCGCCACGAAACCATTTAAGTCTGGCACATGAGCCAAAACGTTGTTAGCTAAAAATACATCAGCTTGTTTCCCTTCATCCCGCAGTTTTTGAGCTAACTCCTGACCGAAGAAAGTACAGATAGAATTAACGCCTTTGGCGATCGCAGCATCTACTTGACCGGAAGCGGGATCGATACCTAATACGGGAATATCGCGATCGACAAAGTTTTTCAGCATATAGCCATCGTTACTGGCTGCTTCAATAACTAAGCTGTCGCTGTTTAAATTTCTGGTTTCAATTAAATTCTGCGCGCTATTACCAAAATGCTTTAGCAAGGACGCTGATACAGAAGAAAAATAAGGATAGTCTTGACAGAACAAAATTTCTGGTGGAACTATTTCTGTAATTTGTACCAGGCTACATTCTGGACAAAAAACTAAGTCTAAAGGTGCGGTGTATTCAGGTAAGTCTAACTGTTCTTTGGTTAAAAGATTATCAGCAAGAGGAGTATAGCCAAAATCAATAATTGGATTTAAGCTTGAGTTGCCACAGGAAAGACAGGTTGGCGAATGAGTATTCATAGAAAATAGAAATATGTACCGATATTGAAATGAACTATTAATCTTAGTAATAAGAGCAATCGTTACCGACTGCTCTATGCTTTACTCAAGAAACGTATTCGATGGTTTATAAGACGTTGCTCGCCCAGTCAAGTCTTTGTATTTAACTCTAATTATTCAACAGTGGCTAACTGTTCTTTTTGCCAACGTAGTTCGCCATCTAGTAGGTCATTACTAATAAGGTATTTAATATGAGCAATTCTCTGATATTTAGTACCTTCAAACTCATCTAAGGTCAAGCCTACTTTTTGATAAACCTCATATAGTTCTTCTGCTCCTTTGCGAGCATTCCATTGAGGCTTAAAGTGGGGCAAAACTCTAGTTATTTTGCTACAGTCAACTCGATAACAGCGTTTATCAGGACCCGCATTGGGGGCGTATTCTATTCTACAGTTTGGCACTGTATCCTTGACAATTTCTGCCAGTTCGCGAATTTGATAGTTGTCTTCATTGCGACCAACGTTGAACGCTTCGTTGTGAACTACTTCTCTAGGTGCTTCTAAAACAGCTATAAAAGCTCTAGAAATATCCTCGATATGAACGATAGGTCGCCAGGGAGTACCATCACTTTTAATGTATACTAAACCTTTAGTAAATGCCCAAGCAACTAAATTATTTAAAACTAAGTCGAAGCGTAATCTCGGTGATACTCCGTAAGCAGTCGCATTACGTAAAAAAGTAGGACTAAAATTATCGTCAGCCAGCTTGCTAACGTCCTGCTCTACTCTTACTTTAGAAACTCCATAGGGAGTCACGGGATTAAAGTCCGATTCTTCATCGAGCCAATCTTCACCACCCGCACCATAGTTACTACAGGAGGAAGAGAAAATAAAACGGTTGACTCCAGCCTGCTTTGCTAATTCCGCCAGCTTTACCGAGGCTCGATAGTTAATTTCTTCAGTTAATTGCGGGTTGAGATTACCTAAAGGATCGTTAGAAAGACCAGCTAGATGCAAAACAGCCTCAAACCCTTCTAAATCTTTTAGCTCGATATCTCTAATGTCTTTGGTTAGTTCCCGGATGTCAACAATTCCTTTGCCAAAAGTACTTCTGGCGTAAAGATCTGTATCCAAACCGACAACATCATACCCTTTGTCGAGAAGCATTGGAACCATTAGCGTTCCGATATACCCTTTGTGTCCAGTTACTAGTATTCTCATTATTATTATCCCATGTTTTCCAAGGTGCGTTACCGCTAGCCCAAAGAGCTTCTAAACGGTGTTTATCTCTCAACGTATCCATACACTGCCAGAAACCGTCGTGCTTGTATGCCATCAGTTGACCATCTCTAGCTAATTTTTCTAGAGGTTCTTTTTCCCACTGAGTCGCATCACCATCTATGTAATCAAAAATCTCAGGTTCTAAGACAAAGAAAGCACCATTAATCCAACCTTCTTTTGTCTGAGGCTTTTCGGAAAATTCGCATATTTTGTCTCCCTGTAGGTCTAAATGACCGAAGCGAGCGGGAGGACGCACAGCAGTTAAGGTAGCGAGCTTACCATGAGAGCGGTGAAAAGCTAACAGTTCGTGTAAGTTAACGTCAGAAACTCCATCGCCCCAGGTCAACATAAATGTTTCGCGACCAACATATGGTGCAAGACGTTTAATACGTCCACCAGTATTAGTCATTAGTCCTGTATCAATTAGATCGACATTCCAGTCTAATTGATAGCCACCGTGAGTTTTTACATCTCCGTTACGTAAATCTACCGTGAGATTACTATTAAGAGCGCAATAATCTACCATATACTTTTTGATTACTGCACCCTTATAACCCAACGCTACCGTAAAATCTTTAAAACCGTATTGGTAGTAGTGCATCATAATGTGCCACAAAATTGGCTGTCCACCAATTTCCACCATGGGCTTTGGTTTGTTTTCGGTTTCTTCTGAGATTCGAGTTCCTAAACCACCAGCAAGAAAGGCTACCTTCATAATTTTCCTCTATAAGAGTACGAGCTTAAATAAAACCAAATAATTTTATTAATAAGCTAAGTAATTTTACTAACAACTAAAGATTAACTTCAAATTAACTTAATTGTAAATATACTGAGGCATTTTTGGTTTAAAGTTTTGGTAAAGTTATCCCGTTAAAAATATTAAATCGATCGACTATATTTAAAGTTATAGTGAAGTTTGCAATTTTAAATAGTGTAAAATAAATTCTATAGAGACTATTACTTATGGAATCAATACTATATCTATACTTAAAATTAAATTGCGTCATGGTTTAATTTGAGCGCATCAATTTTCAAATGCCGACATTGGATTTAACCAGGCAATCAGTTCTTTTCTCAAATTATGTAAATTGCGCGACATTCCTTGATTAAACCATTGACCGATCGCGTCTATTGGGGTAAACAAATCCCCTGTTTGCCATTTAACGTTTTGACTTAAAGGTGTTAGGTGAGTTCCCGCTAAAGTGCGTAACGTCACCATGTCCGAGAACTTGCTTTGTAGTACGCTATTTAAATTGACTGTCTGATCTAAATTATCTTGAGTAAATTTTAGTAATAAGTTCCGACGCACGCTGTAGTATTCGGCAATCAGTTTTTCTGTTTCAATTGGAGAAGGGGCAAACTCGACGTTTAAAGCAGGTGTAATATTAAACTGTTCCATGAAGGGAACGGCTTTAGTAGCAGGATAGTTATTAAAAGAGATTAGAATATTACCCGCTCTTTCCACATCATATAGACTACCGATCAAAAGGTGTAGCTTACAGCCCATACTGTGTCCCACACCGTATATGGGTAAATAGCCCGTACTTAATTTATTAGTTTTTTGTAGTCTTTCTAAAACTGTTTCAAAACGATTGAGAACTTCACGGGCGATCGCAAAATGATCGAATGTATTTAAAAATGGCGTAGCGATAACTGCATAACCAGCCTGACACAGATCTTCTAAAATGGAACGATAAGATACGTGAGGTGCAGTAGCCACAAATGCCCCACCTAAAAAATGAATAATTCCTTTGATATCTTGACGAGGAAGATAAACCCAACTACCAGAGATTTCGAGCCATTCCATATAATTTGTAGCTATAGCTAATTATTGACATACATATTTATCAGGTTAGCAAGAACTGAACCTGAGAAACTAGCTAAGACAAAATTGTTCTATATACCACCGTCTAGACAAGCTATTATCTAAAAAAAGGAAATAGCAATTGCTGCAAGAGGTGCGATCGCACTTCTCTATTATTTATCATGCCCGAACGAGATTTAATTCGTCTATCACAAAGTCATCTCAATCTTCTTAGCGTCTGTCCTCCCAAGTTTCAACAGATTTATTTAGATGGTCTTGGTTCGCTTCCAGACCCCGATTTGCAAGATAATATGGAGTGGGGAAGTCGATTTCATTTATTGATGCAGCAAAGAGAGTTAGCTTTGCCCATCGAATCTTTATTGTCTACAGATTTAGAACTAGACAGTTCTTTAAAAGCTTTAGTTCAGACTGCACCAGAGTTAAGATCCGATCCGAACATTTGGCGCGAGGCGGAACACTGTCGTACCCTTAGCATAGATGACTTTCTGTTTACGGTCATCTACGATTTATTAATCGCCGAAGCTGATAAAGCGATAATTTTAGATTGGAAAACCTATCGACAACCTCCTAAGTCCAAGAATCTAGAAAACAACTGGCAAACTCGTCTCTATTTTTACGTTTTAGCCGAGACTTGTGAGTATCAACCCGAACAAATTCAAATGACCTATTGGTTTGTTAAATCGGGTAAACCCAGCAGCATAACTTTAAATTACGACCAACAACAGCATTTATGCACTCAACAAGAAATAACGGCTTTGTTAGCCGATCTAAAGACATGGTTACAAAACTACCGAGAATTTCAACTTGACTTTCCTCATTCAGCAAACTGTCAAAATTGTCGCTTTTATCAAGATTTTTTCTCAAATCCCGCAGACGAAACACTTCAATCTATTGATGAAATTGAAGAAGTTCCAATTTAACTCATCGGTGAATTTCAAAACTGTTAAATTCGCAATCTTTATAGTCCATAGCTTCAGTTTGTAAATCATCGACTACAGCAGATGACGGTCCAGATCTAGCCCAATCTATTAAAGCATTTACTGCTTCAGTTTCTCCTGCTACAACTATTTCTACATTACCGTTGTTCAAATTTCTTACAGTTCCACAAACGCCTAGCTGTCTAGCCTGGCTGCGAGTAGACATCCTAAATCCTACACCCTGCACTTTACCTGCAACTATTGCTCTTACTTTTTTCATAATTATGTCTGATAGCAAATATTACTTAATCTCGATTCCAGATAGTGACTCCCCCTGGCTTGTCGATTAAAGTAATACCTTGAGTCTGCAATTCGTCTCGAATGCGATCGCCTTCTGCATAATTTTTGTTTTTTCTCGCATCGATACGTTGCTGTACCAAGTTCTCAATTTCAGCATCACTCAAGCCATTATCACCTTCAGCTTCGGGTTGAACTTCAAAACCCAAAATAGCTGCTAACTGGGTTAAAGTTTGCCATTGCTGTTGTAATTGCTTCGCGTCTGCTGTCACCGTTCCTTCGTGAACCAAAATATTGCCTTCTTTACTCAGATTTTTAGCGACTTCAAACAAGACAGCCAAACCTCCTGCAAAGTTAAAGTCATCGTCTACGGCTTCTTTAAATCTGCTTACTATGGTTTCATCTTGTAATTGGGCATCATTAAAACCTAACTGTTCTCCAAAGCGATCGCCAAATAGCAAACCTTCTTTAAGAGTCTCCCAGCTATTAGTAGCGGTAACTAAAGCTGCGTCGGTAAAGTCTACGGGCTTGCGATATTGAGCCTGCAAAATAAACAGACGTACCGCCATCGGGTCGTATTTGTCTAGTAATTCGCGAATAGTAATAAAGTTGCCTAAAGACTTAGACATTTTTTTCCCGTCTACGATAATCATGCCGTTGTGCAGCCAATAATTAGCTAGAGGTTTACCCGTTACCGCTTCAGATTGAGCGATCTCATTCTCATGATGAGGAAAAGTCAGATCGCCACCACCAACATGAATATCTATTGTTTCTCCCAGTCTTTCTCGTACCATCGCCGAACACTCGATATGCCAGCCTGGGCGACCACTTCCCCAGGGAGATTCCCAAGCGGGTTCACCTTCTTTGGCAGCTTTCCAAAGGGCAAAATCGAAGGGATATTGCTTTTTGTCCTCTTCTCCGACTCTACCGCTAGCACCCGCCTGCATATCTTCTAGTTTCCTCCCCGACAGCTTGCCATATTCGGAAAACTTCTGCACTGCGTAGTAAACATCGCCCTCGGCTGGATATGCAAAACCTTTCTGTTCTAATTCGTATACCAAACGCTTGATGCCATCGAGGGTATGGGTAGCGCGAGGATAAGCATCTGCTTTACCTACTCCCAGACGTTCCATGTCTTCAAAGTATGCAGCGATATACTTCTCTGAAACCGCCTCCATCGATGTTCCTTCTTGTCTGGCGCGGTTGAGAATTTTGTCGTCAATGTCTGTAAAGTTCTGAATGTAATTTACTTCATAGCCACTCCATTCTAAGTAGCGACGTACCACATCCCAAACCAAGCAGGTTCTTGCATGACCCAAGTGGCAATAGTCATAAACAGTAATGCCACAGCAATACATCCGTACCTTATTGTCTTCAATAGTCTGAAACGCTGATTTACTACGGGTGAGGGTATTGTATACGGTTAAGGTCATGACTAAGGTTAATGTGGAATATTATTGCAGCCTCGCAAATATCAATTATCAATTATCCCCGAACAATAATCAATGGCGGTATTTTCTAGTGCGTGATAAGGCTACGGGTCGCCTAATCGTTTCAAGCTGATATATTTGGAAGGCGATCGCAATTTAAATTATTCTGTCTTGTTAAGATCGACACCTGTATAAAGATCTAATAATTCTATTTCTAAATTTACCGAAGCCAATTTAATTACCGCATCTTCAGTTTCGTATTCAGTCAGCAACCATCCCGCTTCTGTTTTAGTATGCTGCATGACGTGATATCGTTTTTGCGAGATTAAAATATATTCTTTCATTTCGGGAATAGAACGATAGTAAGCAAACTTATCACCCTGGTCGTAATTTTGAGTCGAAGGAGATAGAACTTCAGCAACTAAAACAGGATTCATTACTGTAGTAGTTCCTTTATCCGCGTAAATTGGTTCTCCTTGAATAAGCATTACATCGGGATAAGTATAAACTCGATAGCGCGGTATCCAGAGGCGTACATCAGCCATATAAACGCGATAACCTTGTTTTCTCAGACCAAACCTTAGATTAGTGGTCAAATTTAGGCTAATTTCATTGTGGTCTGTCGTTCCTCCTGTCATGGGTATAATTTCTCCATCGCGGTATTCGCTTTTGTATTCTGCTCGTTCTTCAAGCTTTAAATATTCTTCTGGAGTGTATGTACGAGGATTGGTTTGTAGCTGCATAATGCGATCGCGAAGCGTAGGCCGAGCCTAATCGCCATAATTGTGATTACTTAATCATAGATTAGCAATATTGAATTTAGAACCTGCTCTAGAATCGATATTTGATAAGATCTAAAATTATCTTTACACAGCCTCCCACTCATGAAATCCGACTATCTAGAAAGGATTCTCAACGCCCGCGTTTATGATGTTGCTCAAGAATCGCCCTTAGAATATGCACCCAATTTATCAGCCAGACTGAATAACAAGCTGCTGCTAAAACGAGAAGATATGCAGTCGGTATTTTCCTTCAAGCTACGGGGTGCATACAACAAAATGGCAAAGTTACGCGCTGATGTATTACAGCGAGGAGTAATTGCAGCTTCTGCGGGAAATCACGCTCAGGGAGTGGCTTTGGCTGCCAAGCATTTGGGAACGACGGCAATTATTGTCATGCCCGTAACTACCCCCCAAGTAAAAATAGATGCGGTTCAAGCTCGTGGTGCAACTGTGGTTTTGCGAGGTGATACTTATGATGATGCCTATGCTCATGCTAAACAACTATGTCAGCAGAAGGGCTTGACCTTTGTCCATCCTTTCGACGATCCCGATGTAATTGCGGGACAGGGAACGATCGGCATGGAGATTTTACGGCAGTATCAACAGCCGATACACGCGATCTTTGTAGCAATTGGCGGAGGAGGTCTAATTGCGGGAATAGGAGCGTATATCAAGCGTTTGCGCCCAGAAATCAAGATTATTGGCGTAGAGCCTGTAGATGCAGATGCTATGTATCGCTCGATGAAGGCGGGATATCGAGTTTGTTTGCCCAGAGTAGGTTTATTCGCCGATGGTGTAGCAGTACGGGAAGTAGGAGCAGAAACTTTTCGTTTGTGTCAAGACTATGTAGACGAGATTATTTTAGTAGACACGGATGATACCTGTGCTGCAATCAAAGATGTGTTTCAAGATACCCGCTCTATTTTAGAACCCGCTGGCGCATTAGCGATCGCAGGAGCTAAAGCCTATGTCGAACGAGAACAAATTAAGGGAGAAACTTTAGTAGCGATCGCCTGTGGTGCGAACATGAACTTCGACCGTCTGCGGTTTGTCTCGGAAAGAGCGGAATTAGGCGAACGACGCGAGGCGATATTTGCGGTAACTATTCCTGAAGAGAGAGGCAGCTTTCTTAAGTTTTGTGAATGTATCGGCAGACGTAACATAACTGAATTTAACTATCGCATTTCTGACGACAAGAAAGCTTATATTTTTGTGGGTATTCAAATTAATGGTCGGGATGATGCTGCTTCGATAGTCGAGGCATTTGAAGCTCAAGGGTTTAAAACTATCGACCTGACAGACGATGAACTAGCTAAAATGCACCTGCGTCATATGGTGGGCGGGCGATCGCCTTTATCGGAAAACGAACTGCTGTACCGCTTTGAATTTCCCGAACGTCCAGGGGCATTGGTTAAGTTTCTTAGCTGCATGAGTCCCAACTGGAATATTAGTTTGTTCCACTATCGCAATAACGGTTCAGACTATGGGCGTATCGCGATCGGAATGCAAGTTCCACCCGATGAAAAGCAAGAATGGCAGACTTTTCTTAATTCTATGGGCTATCGCTATTGGGATGAAAGCGCAAATCCCTCTTATAAATTATTCCTGAGCTAAAGCTTTGCGCGAGCTTGCATCGCGCAACTCCTTTAACTTCGCTAAACATAACCCAGGAAAACAATTAGCTATTAAATACAATTACTCGCTAAGAACTATTAAGAGACTATCATTTGTTAACTGTTAACTGTTAACTGTTAACTGTTGACTGTTGACTGTTGACTGTTAACTGGCTACCCTTCCTGGTTAAACGTAACAGGTTTATATTTATCCGACGGTTTAATCGGATCGATCTTATCTGGATCTTGATTGATACAGCCCTTTTGCTTATCCGAGACATATTGACATACTCTCGCCCAAAGTTTAGTGCGATCGCCAGACGGACCCGCACTGAAAATTACTTCACGGTCGTTTTTTATTTGAACTTTACAAACTGGGCAAATTTCGATATTTTCTGAGGACATGAACCTTACCAACTAATGCTTGCTTTATTATCATACGTATTTTTGTTACCTATGTTACTTATCAACCCAGGTTCTTAACTAAAAATAAAGCCGATCTGTTGTATTGTTTGGCTTATTTGAGAGCAGAGATACAATATAAGTAAAGGCTTAGTCGTATTGTATTGATGATATATACCACCGACGAACTAATCAAAATATTAGACTGCGAGCTAAAGGAGAATTGGAAGGGAAAGCGTGTAGTTTTATCCTCAGCTAAACGAATTAACGATCCTGTGATGGCAAAAGCCCTTAATATGGATCGGCTCAATAAAGTCTTTGCCTATCGCGATTTCCGTCACCAAATTCATGAGTATCAGCAGCAGCATCGAGTTTCTGGAATTATTTGGCGAACCTGTACTTTTCAAGAGCAAAGTATCACCTATCCAGAGATTCATAACCAATTGATTCCTGTGGAGGGAGACAAAGAAATTTTGGTTTCCGCTCGTCAGGAAATTTTGCAATTTTGGCAGCGAGTTACCTTACAGATGAATTTTTGGCTGGTTAACAACCGCTGTGACAGTCAGGGTAATCATCATCAATTAATTTCCCGCGACTATTTGCATAAGCTGATAAATCAGACTGAGTGGGCAGAAATTGACGCAGCCCGTACTGAAATATATCTCGGTTTATGTTGGGGCGATCCGAAAAATTACCTGTATCAATGGGCAAAACCGAAGTCGGGTTGCGATCGCATTATCGCCACCGTATCCGAACCCAGCGCGATTAAGATTTAGTAACTAGTATTGAAATGATCTAGATAAGGCAATGTGGAAACGGGGAGAAACTATATTAGTACCCAAGTCCTTTTGTCCGCTCGGTCTTAAGTCAATTGTTTGTAGCAGGTATTCAAGCATTTTAGATCGATTTAGTGGCGATTAGGCTCGGCATACGCTTCCAGGTCGTTATAGCGTTAAGGATTTGACTATTGACATTCTGGTTAAGAGGGTAAATTTATCCTTTATCCTTTATCCTTTATCCTTTATCCTCGATCCTTACGAGCAGATAGCTAAAGAATGTCCTCATCTAACTTTAGTACGGCTATATTACTGTATCCGAAACCAACGCGATCGAGATATAGTAGTTTAAATCGATTTACTTCAATAACTTAGTTGCTATACAATTATGCCTCAACAACACGCGGTAGGAGTGATTCAAACTTTAGGGTTTCCTGCTGTTTTGGCTGCTTCTGATGCAATGTTAAAAGCTGGTCGCGTTACCTTAGTCTATTTTGATAAAGGGGAAAGCGGTACTTTTGTGATTGCTATTCGCGGTCCGGTCGCCGAAGTCAAACCTTCTATGGAAGCAGGATTAATCGCAGCGGAAAACACTTTTGGTGGACAAGTAACTACTCACTATACTGTTCCTAATCCTCCCGATAATGTGGTAACAGTTTTACCTATCGATTATACAGAAAAAGTAGAGCGATTCCGTTTCTAGCTTGTTTTATAGTACAAATTAAATATATTTAAAAACTACCGAGACTCAGCTAAAATTAGAATTTGTAAATGTAATTTAGAATTACTAAATTTATATTTGTAATTAATAATTTAAGGAGCATATTTATGCCATCTCAATCTGCGGTAGGTTCGCTCGAAACCAAGGGTTTTCCTGGTATTCTTGCAGCAGCCGATGCTATGGTCAAGGCTGGTAGAGTAACCTTAGTGGGTTATATTCGTGTTGGTAGCGCACGTTTTAACGTCAATATTCGTGGTGATGTATCTGAAGTTAAAACCGCTATGGCTGCGGGAATAGATGCTGTGGAAAAAGCCGAAGGAGCTACTCTAGAATCTTGGGTAATTATTCCACGCCCTCACGAAAATGTCTGTGCTGTATTGCCTATAGACTACAGTGAAGAAGTAATGCCTTATTTCGATCGCGTTGAAGGAAGAACGTTACCTATTGCCCCCAATAATTAAGGTCTTGTGTATGGTAGTGTGTTCCGTTTTTACCTCTAAACGCGAGGGGGCTGTCGATCTATAGAATTCAACTCACTGGATGGGTGATACTTAGCTACCCATCCAAAACACGATCGCATCACGTATCGAGTAAAAAGTATCCTGCCAAGCTTCGAGCGGGCGTTACAATATGCTAGGAGAATCCTTTAAAAACAGCCTTCTTTTAATCGCTCTAATATAAAGGAAAATCGGAAATTGGTAGTATTCGATAACCAACCAAATAATACAGAACAGGTGAGCGCAAAAAGTTAAAATCGTCCAGATTACAGGAAACCACGACATCAAACTGCTATCCATAGGAGGAAACAGGTATGCGCCAATACCGATAATAGAAGTAGGAATTAAAATAAAGCCCAGAGCAAATATAAGATAAGCCCATCCAACTTCTGTACCTTCTCGATGAATTCCTTTCCAGATTTTACCGTTCCAGTACCAGGTTAGGGGAAGTTGGCTATCTGCCATTTTGAGCAACTGTTTGTCAAAGTTTGCCGTAAATATGTGCTGACAAAAGCTACAGGCAAAAGTTTCCATTAACGGCATTTGGGCGATCTTACCATGACGGCATACGGGACAGGGATATTCTCCCCCCTCGTGGAAGCGATTAAACTCTACCCATTCTGACTGTAGAAGATCGAGAGAATTTCCTGAAAAATTGTTGAGATTATGAGCGTTAGACATATACTTTAGATGCCGTAGTACTTTAAAAGTGCTGAGGGATATAAAAATCATTACTTCTGCCAAAGGCGAGGATGCGCGTTTGGCGAATTAGATTGTAAGAGCTAACTATTAAACAGGAGAAGAAAATTTTCATGGGTTCGATTCATCAAACCTCTTGACGCTCCTTATCAAACGATAGGCATTGAAATATCCTTAATCGTCATAGATTAATAAGGTGTCGTGCTGGCTCTAATACAAATTTTAAGTGCAGTTTAAAGTGTAATTATAACGATCCTGCTATATGTGATTACCGATCGAGTTGACAATCGATATAAATGTCAATATTAATTTGCACTTAGAAATTATTTTTACAAATTGTTAAGCAATGTAAGGCGGAGTCTGTTTCAATTTTTCGATCTGTTGTTGAATTAAATCTAAAAAGCGATCGCGTCTAACTTCGACTCCATTATTGAGGTCTGAAGAATTGTTCATAAAGATTATGCTGTCTGCTTGGTGTAGAGAAAACAAGCGAAACAAAAGTTGAGTAATTGAAATTGGTGCAGCGATTAAATTGGGATCGCTCTTTCCCTGAAAAGTTGCAGCATCTCGTACCGTAACAAAAGCGTAAATTACTTTTTTGTGCTGCTTTAATTTGGCATTGCTGATGGTAGTTAAAACCCAGTCCGACTCTAAATTTTGCAGTATGTAATATTCATCGTGCTGTAGCTGAGTTGCCAGCATTTTAAGGACTGGCGCGATCGCGAGTTCCATTACTACGGTCGGCACACCATGATTGGCTGCATCGGCAATTAATAATTTTAGCTGCTGCTCTAATTCCATTTAATAGGCTTGTCCCAAATTTATACAAGTACGGGCGATTCGCGAATCGCCCCTACAATCAATACGCTATGCTTTAGCTTTTTTTTGTTTGCTTTTCTTTTTCTCCGCTTGTTTGGCTCGTTTCTCGGCTTGCTTGGCAGCTTTTTGCTCGGCTTCTGCCAGTTGTCTTGCTTTTTCTTTTTCTTCGGCGATTTTATCTAAATAGTAATGATAATCTCCACGATAGGCAATTAATTCTCCGTCGCGAATTTCAACAATCTTATTAGCTACCTTAGAAATAAAATAGCGATCGTGGGAAATAATCAACGCCGTACCGTCATAATTTTGCAACGCTTCTTCCAGCATTTCTTTAGCGGGAATGTCGAGGTGGTTGGTCGGCTCGTCTAGAATCAGCAAATTAGCAGGTCTGAGCAACATCTTGGCTAAAGCTAAACGAGCTTTTTCTCCACCGCTTAAAGCTTCTACCTTTTTAAAAGCAGTATCACCACTAAACAAAAACTGACCTAATAAAGTTCTTACCTCCTCGTTTTTCCATTCAGGAACTTCATCGTGAATCGTATCCATTACGGTTTTATTCAGGTCTAAAGCTTCAGCTTGGTTTTGTTCAAAATAACCAGGAATAACGTTATGCTTACCTAATTCTACCCTTCCTTCGTCATATTCTTCCATTCCCATAGCCATCCTCAACAGAGTAGACTTACCCGCGCCATTAGGCCCTAAAATAGCAATGCGATCGCCCCGTTCGATGGTCAGATCTGCACCCAAAAATAAGATATTGTTGTTATAAGCATGGGTCAGATCTTCGATAACAATTACTTCTCTACCGCTTCGAGGAGATGGGGGAAAACTAAACTTGAGGGTTCTTAAATTGGCAACGGGTGCTTCTACTCGCTCTACTTTATCAAGCTGCTTTTCTCTACTTTTTGCTTGAGTACTACGAGTTGCGCTGGCTCTGAATTTCTCGATAAACTCTTGTTGTTTGGCAATTTCTTTTTGCTGTCGCTCGAAAGTTGCACCCTGTGCCGACCTTGCTTCGGCTTTCTGCTGTAAATAAGCTGAATAGTTACCTAAATAAGTAGTCGATACGCCTCTTTCGGTTTCGACAATTTTGGTACACAGACGATCTAAGAATTCGCGGTCATGAGAGACAATCACCATTGGGGTATTGATTCCCCGCAAATAGTTTTCCAACCATTCAATAGTTTCTAAATCTAAATGGTTAGTCGGTTCATCCAGCAGCAGCAGATCTGGTTCTTGCAGCAAAATTTTGCCCAAACTCATTCGCATCTGCCAACCACCGCTATAAGAACTAACCAAGCGATCGCCTTCTTCGGAAGAAAATCCCATTTCAGGAAGTATTTTCTCAATTTGAGCATCGAGGGTATAGCCTTCAATCGCCTCAAACTTACGCTGTAGCCGATCTAATTTATTAATTAAACGGTCTAGCTTGTCAGGATCGGCCTTTTCCATTTCCTGATGTACCTGGTTCATCTCTTGCTGAATGGCGTTAGCTTCAGTAAAGACCGTCCAAAATTCTTCGTATACTGTTCTGGTCGGTTCGACTTCAAACTCTTGAGTCAAATAGGCTATTTTAAGGTTTGGTGGACGAACTACCTCTCCTGATGTAGCTTCGATTTCTCCACTGATTATTTTTAGTTGAGTTGATTTTCCTGCGCCATTAACTCCTACTAAACCTACTCGCTCTCCAGGTTTAACTTCCCAAGTAACATCCTTAAGAACTTCACCCGTAGTATATATTTTGCTGATGTGTTCGAGCCGTAACATAATTCTCCTATGATAAATAAAATGTACCAGGGCAATTTCTGCTTTTTATCTAGTTTTGTTACATTTTTTAACTTGAATTCTATTATATGATTATTCATAGCTCTTAGCTGTTAGCCCGCGCATTCACAAGTCTGCGTCTTGTCGGGTTTGGGGGACTTGCTCGTGACGGACGCGCCTGGCGCGTGCTTCGCGTTGCGCCCCCTTCTTAACTTGGTTTATCGGCATGGAGTTGATAAACCAAGCGAAAGATTGTAATTGCCCTTAAACAATTGCGCTTATTATCTAAGATTTTTAACGGAAGCCCTTTTACCTGTCAATCGAGCTAATAGCTTTTTTGATAAATAACGCTCGAGTTAATATTTTTTAATATTTTTTATATTAGTAGTGTTCGGCTAATTTGTGGAAAAATAGTCAATTCTAGATTAGTTCTCTACGGCTGTAGCAATCTCGAAAATTTATTAATATTAATTTTGCCCCGATATTGAAATTAGTATTAATAAAAGCGTCAAAAGCAAATTTTTAAATTGTCGGAGTAAAGTTACCGAGCGTAACATCTGTAGTTGAATTAATTGGTTTTTGCTGTACAGGCAAATTAGCTTAAGATTGTGTAGTGAATAGCGAACAATAGCTTTAGTTTTAAAATCGTTTTTGCTAAGAAAATTTTATAAAAGACTTATAAAATAAGTCTATTTACATTTAATATTTCGATCGATATAACTATTTTGATTGTCGATTGTGTAAGCAGTATTAAAGAATTTATAAATTTAGGATGAAGCAGTCTCGCCAATTAAGTTTGACTGTCTACCGCCAAAAATAACTTCGGGTTCACTGTAGTATTTAAATTCCAGCAAATTGTAAAAAGGATCTTCTAGAAAAAACGAGTAATGTTCCAAAACTCGATCTGGAAAACGTAGTTTTGGTAGGTGATAAAAAGTTAAATTTTGTTGTTCGGCGCGATCGCAGATCTCCTGCCAAGCTGATTTAGTAGGTAAAATTAAGCCCAGGTGTCTGGGATAAATTCCAGGCTGCTTTTCAATTGACTGTTGTGTTAGATGTCCGACTAACTGTGTACCGTAAAAATTAAAAATTACGGCAGATTTGTTTTCGCGACCGACTTTGCAGCCCAAAGCATCACCATAGAATTTTTTTGCTTCACCAACGTCAGTAATAGGAATTGCTAAATGGAAAATGGCTGTTTGGCTCATAATTTAGATGCTATTTTTTTAAATAATAGGGAGATTTACCCCAAACCCTATTGAGATCGACTAAATTATCTGTTTTAAGTGTATCGTCACATTCCAGGTTAAAATACGGAAGCTCAAAAATATCTTAATAATATAAACAATTATGACGCAGCAGGGAGTAGCAGTTTGGTTTACAGGGTTCAGTGGTGCAGGCAAAAGTACCATCGCTGAGGCACTTACTAAGAAGCTGAAATCTCAGGGATATCGACTAGAAGTTTTGGACGGTGATGAAATTAGAGAAAATCTAACCAAAGATTTGGGCTTTTCTAAAGAAGACCGAGATACCAATATTCGTCGTATTGGCTTTGTTGCTAAACTTTTGGCTCGAAATGGAGTAATTGTTTTAGTCCCTGTTATCAGCCCCTATCGTGCTATTAGAGAAGAAATGAGAGCTAGCATCGATAATTTTGTCGAAGTTTTTGTTAATGCACCTTTGTCGGTATGCGAAGACAGAGATGTTAAAGGGCTTTATAAAAAGGTAAGAGCAGGACAAATCAAGCAGTTTACTGGCATCGACGATCCGTATGAACCACCTACTAATCCTGAAGTAGAGTGTCGTACAGATTTAGAAGAGCTATCGGATAGCGTTGATAAAATATTTAATAAGCTAAAAGAATCAGGGTATATTTCATAGGTGGTAGTTCCTCGATCGAAGCGATTAAGTCTTGCAATCTAAAAAACTGCTCCTAGTAAAACATTTCCTCGGTTAATAGAAATAAAAGTCATCGGGTATGCTTGCTTGAGGCTGCCCTATTGCTTTTCTTTTGACGTTCTCAGTCGGTTGCATATTACTAGTAGGTGTAATTCGAGCAACTACTACTTCAAATTTCTATTTGAACCTATCTTGTTGTATTCTAAAAATCAGCAACATTAGTTCTTATATTATATTTATATATATAGCAATCAGGAATGATTTATAAGAAACCCTCTCTTATCTTGACGAAGTCAGAGGAAGCCTCGTCTTCTTGCTCCGACCTAACTCGGAGGAAACCTCCGAGCGGGCGGTGCGCTTTTTAATGCCGGGTCTCTCGGACTCCGTGTTCTGAGTGCCTCCGTGGTTTATCAAAAAAAATCTTCTCACAAATGATTTACGATTGCTATATTTAGTATTTTCAACCGCTTTATTTATAAAACCTCAGTTCAAAATTTATCGATCGCTCATGGATGACATCGTATCTTCCACAACTAAGCAGTCACAGCAGACAGATCCCGCACCGATACAGGCTGTGTTTAGTAGCTGTCCTACAAGAGCATTGAGTATAGATAAAGCAATATCTGACGTTCCTTTCAAAGTTAATGAAATAATTTGTTTAGAAAACGACTGTAGATATCTCTATGGTGAAGTAATTCAGCTAGTTGTCAGTCGCGGTTTGTGTTGGTTTAGACCGATGTGTTTAGTTGTCTCTCAAAGATCTGGCGATCGACCCTCACCAATTATAGAACCGACTCAATTAATTGACTTACAGTCTGGTTCGGATCTGCTTTGGCCGATAACGTTATTTAGACCAGCCTTAGACACAGAAGTTGTTAGCTTGTTACCGCTTTTGGGCGATCGCTATTCTCCTTCAGTTAATACTTCAAACAAACAATATCTAAACAGGTTCATCCAGCAGGTTTGGCAAGATAATCGAGACAAGTTTTAACCCCGCTGCGATCGCTTACTCGTATAAAGCTAATCATCTACGGGCTTTGTTCTCAACAGTGAACGAGTGAGTAAAAAATTAGGCATTGCACAGTTATGGGATGATTTAACAAAACCAAAGACTAATTATTCCCCAAGTCCCCAAGTCCCCAAGTCCCCAAGTCCCCAAGTCCCCAAGTCCCCAAGTCACCCCAAACCCATCCCTTTGTGATGCAACGCCAAAAATTACTTAATTCTCGTGTCTAGTGTTTAAATGCAACGACAATTTTCTTCTAGTTTTTTACTTTTGTAGCTTAGCCTTAATGTTATCGATCGGCTGAGACACAAAACTTATGATTTTAGTAAATTACAATACTAATTATTCGTTAAAACTTTAGCATAATAAGTTTATTCAGTAATAAATAGCAAATTTACGTCAGATTTAACTAAAAGTTAAGTAATTGTCCTGATTTTAAAAAGCTCCTAATTGATTATAAAGGAAAAATGTTTCTCATATTTTGGCTGGAATGGAGTTGTTCAAGGCATAAATACAAAAACATAGTGTAGCAGAGTATACATAAAGTCATAAAAAAGTAAGTTTTTCGACTAAATATAGTTCAACTTTATCTTTCCATCAAGATTTGATGAAGTAGTAAAAAAAAACTAGAGATCGGTAAATTTACAGATTATTCTGAGGACATAAAACTAATTTTAAGTAATATTTAAAAAGAGAAACAATACTATGAACAACACACAATTACGTACCGAATTTACTACTTTTAAACCAGAGGGTTATTTAAGCGCAGCCAACTCTTCAGAACTTTTAAAAAGTTTGACGGCAGAAGTAAAATCTTCGCTAGATCCTGCTTTAGTTGTAGACATGGAAGCAGTAGAGTTTATGGACAGTGCGGGATTGATGGTCTTAATTAAAGCCTTCCGTTTAGCTGAAAGTTTAGGACGTAGATTTGCTTTATGTTCTTTAGCTCCTTCTGTACGAATCATGTTCGAGCTTACTCAGCTAGATAAAGCTTTTGAAATTTTTGAAGATCGTAATGCTTTTCAAGCAGCAATTCAAAAGTAGTAACTATAGATAGAAGTTGCCGTTATTCGATCCTAATAAACGGCAGCTTTGAAAAGAGCATCTATCTAGTTAACAAAAATGACTGGTTACTTTGCCAAGTATATCTTGAGATTTTACACTTCCCCAATGACGACTATCGGTACTGTCGGCTAAATTATCTCCAGTTAAAAAATAGTTTATCTTATCGTCGATCGCTGTTACTCTTTTGACGATAGTTATTTCTGGCTTCAGGGGATGCTTTATTACTACGATATCGTTAAGTTTTGGCGGAGACTTTTTGTAGGCATAAGGATCGATCAGTATTTCGTTCCCTGGTTGAAGTACAGGAAACATCGATTTCCCCACAATTTTAAATCTGGTTCTTCTACGCAATAGCAACAGCAGCAGTTCAAAGTAACTTGTTTTGGGTAAGATGGATCTAGTCTTACTCATGAAATAAATAATAGATAGATAGTTATATTATGTCGGCTTTAGGTTATTGGTAAAAGCTGATGAAAAAGTGCGTAGCGATGAAGTGCGATCGCCAACCCGATTTGACAGCAGCGATCGCGCTTTATAATTCTAAGCTAATTTATGGTCAATCATTAAACATTGAACATTGAACAGCTAAATGACTACGCTACGCAATCGCCAAAGAATAAATGACTGGTACAGAAACTGATAAATGATAAATGTTATGGCGTAATAATAGGACTATGAGTGTTCTACTGAGATTAAATTACAGTTCGATAATGATAGAGGCGGTTTAATAAGTTACCCTTTATGATGCGAGATAGACTTTTGAATCATCCTGGGTAATGACTATTAATCGATTTTTCTCCCTGCAACGTCTGCAAAAGATTAGCAAGTATTTTATATTGTTTTCGATCTGCTTTGTTTTGGCTGTGGGATGCAATCAGACTCAACAAAGCACTAGTAACGATCTCAACAGCGATCGAATTTCTGTTGGGACTACTCTAAAGCCTCGGACATTAGATCCAGCCGATAACTACGAACTAGCTGGATTGAATATTATCTACAATGTGGCAGAAAGTCTTTATACATACAAAGTAGGTACAACCGAAATCCAACCGCTATTGGCAACAGCAATGGCAGAAGTGAGTGAAGATGGTTTGACCTATACTATTCCTTTGAGACAAGGAGTTACTTTTCATGATGGTACTGCTTTTAATGCCGAAGCTATGGAATTCTCTCTACAACGCTTTATCGAGAATGGCGGAAAACCTGCATTTTTGTTAGGAGATGTTATTGATTCGGTAGAGGCGACAGGAGAATATGAGCTAAAAATTACTTTAAAACAGCCTTTTGCTGCTTTACCTGCTTTGTTAGCTTTTCCTGGTGCGAGTGCGGTATCACCTCAAGCATACAAAATTGGCGCGGGAGAGTTTAGTCCGAATAAGTTGGTAGGTACGGGAAAATACAAGCTGGCTTCGTTTAAGAGCGACTCTGTTAGCCTTGAGGTTAATGATGACTACTGGGGCGAAGCACCAGCTAACGAAGGAGTCGATCTACAAATTTATGCGGGAAATTCGGCGAATCTGTTTAATAGTTTTAAAACAGGCGCGATAGATGTAGCTTATCAATCTTTAGATCCCCAGCAGATAGCCAGTTTACAAAATCAAGATAATATTAAGGTTATTGAGGGTTCGGGAACAGTCGTTAATTATTTGGTATTAAATCAACAGCAAGAACCTTTGAACAAACCAGAAGTTCGTTCCGCGATCGCAGCCCTCGTCAATCGTGCTTTAATTAACGAGAGGGTATTAAAAGGGCAGGCTGAACCGATCTATAGTTTGATTCCCACCAGCTTCGATACCTACGATCCCTCGTTTGAACAGCTTTACGGTGAAGCAAATACTGACAAGGCTAGAGAACTGTTGACCCAAGCAGGTTATTCCCAAGCAAATCCTGCCACGGTAGAAATTTGGCATCCATCTGGTTCGATTACCCGTGGTATAGTAGCAGACACCCTCAAAGCTTACGCCGAACAAGAACTGGGTGGAATGATTCAGTTTGTTCCTAATAGCGTAGAATCAGCTTCCTTTTTTAGTAATCTCAGTCAGGGAATATATCCTGCTGCTTTAGTAGACTGGTATCCCGATTATCTCGATTCTGATAACTATATTCAGCCTTTTATTAGCTGTAGCGAGGGTTCACAAGCTTCTGGCTGCATTGAAGGTGCGGCACAAAGCCGTGGTTCTTTCTATTTTAGCGATCGCGCCAATCAATTAATAGAACAGTCACGACAAGAGCAAGATCCTGCCAAACGCCAGGCTATTTTTAAAGAATTACAAGAGTTAATCGCTCGCGATGTTCCTTATGTCCCCCTCTGGCAAACTAAAGATTATGCTTTTGCCCAAACTGATATCGATGGCGTAGTCATCAACCCTAGCCAAACCTTTCCTTTTTGGACGATCGAAGTTGACAGTCAATAATTTATAGTGATGCTCTATATCTAAGGTCGGCTACCAAATGCAGCCAATACAAAAATAATTGAAGTCTGTAGAGAATAAAACGTCATGAAGCTAATTATTCAAATTCCTTGCTACAACGAGGAAGCAACTTTAGGGCTAACTTTATCAGAATTGCCCCGCCAGTTGCCTGGTATAGATCGGGTAGAATGGCTGATTATTAATGATGGTAGTCGCGATCGCACTTTAGAGGTAGCGCGGGCTTGTGGGGTAGATCATATTGTCGATCTACCCTTTAATCAGGGGCTGGCAAAAGGCTTTATGGCGGGGCTAGAAGCTTCTCTTAAAGCAGGGGCAGACATTATTGTCAATACTGATGCGGACAATCAATATTGTGCAGCAGACATTCCCAAACTAATTGCACCTATTCTAGAAGGTAATGCAGAAATAGTAATTGGTGCTAGACCAATTCAAGAAATCAAACATTTTTCTCCAATTAAGAAGTTTTTACAAAAGTTGGGTAGTTTTGTAGTTCGTATAGCCAGTAAAACCAATGTTCCCGATGCACCCAGTGGCTTTAGAGCCATGAGTCGAGAAGCAGCCTTGAGGCTAAACGTATTTAACGAATATACCTACACCTTAGAAACTATTATTCAAGCTGGTCAGAGGGGTTTGACGATTGCTTCTGTACCTATTCATACAAACGGTTATTTGCGTCCTTCTAGGTTAGTTAAAAGTATCTCGGCATACGTCAAGCACTCTATCTTGACGATCGTGCGGATCTTTATGACCTATCGTCCGCTACAGTTTTTTATGATGCTTGGTAGCGTCCCCTTCAGCTTAGGCTTTGGGCTGTGTTTTCGCTGGCTACTGCTATTTTGGGGGATTGTTGGCAATAACCCCGCAAAGCCTCGCGTTCCCAGCTTAATTCTAGCTGCTATGCTGATTTTAATTGGGGTTCAGCTTTGGCTGTTTGGCTTGGTCGCCGATTTGATGGGGGTCAATCGCCAGTTACTAGAGGATATTCAGTTAAGACTACGACGCAAGGAATTGGAATCCAATAACAAAAGCGAACGCCATCAAGACCGCTACTAGTTTTAATTAATAGTTTTTTTACGATCGAGATCTTACGTAATAAGTTCTTTAATCATCGCTAGATCTAATTTCTCTACATTACTTAAAACTATCTCTGCACCTGCTGCCATTAATTTTTGAGCATAATCAGCCTGTCTGGTTGAAGATGTTTGTACGTGAGGCGGTAAGATTCCCACTGCGATCCATTGGCGTTGTGAGTCGATTTCTCTGGCTTTAGCTACTGTATACATATCTGCCACAGTATCCCCCAAATAAAATGCGGGTATATTATTATCAGCTTCAATTTGCCTGATAGTATCAAACATTCCTTTGGGATCGGGTTTAGAAGGAGCATCTTCCATTGCTACTAAAACAGGATTATCTAACTTTAATCGTTGTTTAATCACAAATTCGGCAGAACCTCTGGTTGCACCGCTAAAAAACCCGTAACCAATTTGATTCTTATTTAATTGCTTAAAATAATCAGGAGATATTAATAAAGGCTCATCAGCAATGTAACCGTCAAAAAGCTCTGGATGTTTGCCTCGATAACGCTCTTGAAAAAACTCGACAATGCGATCGTAATCCAGCCTAATCTCTTCGCGAGTCTTGTCCTGCGCCTCGAAATAGCGATATGCCAACTCTTGTGATGCTGACCAATCATTGTTCCAGATTCCCTCAGATTTAAGGTTGTCCAAATCCTCCATAGTTGGTCGCCAAGCACCGCCAGTAAAGCGTTCTACGGTATCGGCGATCGCTCTACGATAAGAGTTTCCGACATCTCGAATTACGCCATCAATATCAAAAATAACAATTGCCTTTTTCATTCATCATTTACCATTAATCATTTAACATTCAACTTGTAATTCTTTTCAACAAATAGAGAAAAACTAAGCCCAAAATTATTATTGTTGAAGAAGTGATATTTGATTCGCGATCGCGATTTTGTGTTGATGAAGATTCAGTGCGATCGAGAGTAGCTAACATGACGCTGATTGAAGGCGTTTGGGTTTCAGACTCCCTATATTGTTGCCAGACTATTCTATTACCATCAATCTAACACTCAATGTTTAATGTATAATTATTATGGTTAATTATGTAAAATATTTTCTTTAAATAATTATTGGAGGCTTAATTGGAGTCAGAGGCAAGATTTAAATTAAAAGTACTGTGGTTAGATAAAAATGTGGCGATCGCCGTAGACCAGGTAGTAGGAAAAGGTACGAGTCCTTTAACAGCCTATTACTTTTGGCCACGTCACGATGCTTGGCAACAGCTCAAAGATGAATTAGAGTCTAAGCATTGGATTGAAGAATCAGAGAGTATTGATATCCTCAACCAAGCTACAGAGGTAATCAATTTCTGGACAGAAAGGGGTAAAAGTACTCCGATGACTCAGGCACAAACTAAGTTCCCTAACATCGTGTTTACTGGAACTAACTAGATCTAGAGTCTAAATTTAAGCTTTAATTAATCGAAAATAAGTGTGGGCAGAACCTTGAAAATTCTGCCCATTTTTATTTCAGGCCAATCAATAACACTACGGGGAATATATCCAACCCCTGTAATTTAAATTAAACCGTTTGACCAGCAGCTTGAAGACGCGCTCTAGCTCTTTTCATCGATTTTTCAGCCTGAATTTTCTCTTGGCGATCGTCGCTATTTTCAACCTTTTGAAAGCGAGTTTGCGCCTCTTGATATTGATTACGAGCAGCTTCTGGGTCGATGTTGTCGCCTAATTCCGCGCCGTTGACTAGAACTCTAATTTCATCGTTTTCAACCTCAGCAAAACCACCCATCAAAGCAATATTCTTCCATTCCTTACCAGGACGGACGCGCAGTACGCCAACTTCTAAAGCCGTTAAAAGCGGTGCGTGACCAGAAAGAATACCTAATTGTCCTGTGGTGCTAGGCAAAATAATTTCTTCTACTTCATCGTCCCAGACTGTTTTATCTGGAGTGATTACTTTTACAGTTATCGCCATTTTCTCAACTATTAATTATTAATTATCCGAGATCGGTATTTGTAAAACAGCAAACAAAAAGTAAAACTAACTAGGTTTTTCGCACTATAGGCGATCGCCATAATTAATCTTACTCTATTAAACTGTTGACTGTTGACTGTTGACTGTTGACTGATTAAGATTCAGCCTTTAATTTTTCAGCTTTAGCTTTAGCTTCGTCAATATTACCAACGAGATAAAAAGCTTGCTCTGGCAGATCGTCTAATTCACCATTGAGAATAGATTTAAAGCCATCAATGGTTTGCTCTAAAGACACATATTTACCAGGCGAACCCGTAAATACTTCAGCTACGAAGAAAGGTTGAGACAAAAAGCGTTCGATCTTACGAGCGCGGTCTACCGCAATTCGATCTTCTTCAGATAGTTCATCTAAACCAAGAATTGCAATAATATCTTGCAGTTCTTTATAACGCTGTAGGGTAGACTGAACCGCACGAGCAGTGTCATAGTGTTCTTCACCTACAATACTTGGCTGAAGCATGGTGCTAGTAGAATCTAGAGGATCTACCGCAGGATAAATACCTTTAGAAGCCAACCCACGAGACAGTACTGTAGTTCCATCTAAGTGAGCAAAAGTTGTTGCAGGTGCAGGGTCAGTTAAGTCATCGGCTGGTACGTATACTGCCTGAATTGAAGTAATCGAACCTTCTTTGGTCGAAGTAATGCGCTCTTGCAAATCTCCCATGTCAGTACCCAAAGTAGGCTGGTATCCTACCGCAGAAGGCATACGTCCTAATAGCGCGGATACTTCAGAACCAGCTTGAACGAAGCGGAAAATATTATCAATAAATAGCAGTACGTCCTGCTTGTTAACGTCACGGAAATATTCAGCCATAGTTAAGGCCGATAGACCGACGCGCATTCTCGCTCCAGGTGGCTCGTTCATTTGCCCGTAAACTAGAGCAATTTTAGATTGTTCGGGATTTTCTTCGTCAATCACATTGGATTCGATCATCTCGTTGTAAAGGTCATTTCCTTCGCGGGTGCGTTCGCCCACGCCACCGAATACCGATACACCACCGTGTTGAATCGCGATGTTGTTGATCAATTCCATCATAATAACGGTTTTACCAACACCAGCACCGCCAAATAAACCAATTTTTCCACCCTGACGATAGGGGGTAAGTAAGTCTACAACTTTGATCCCTGTTTCAAATACTTTTGGTGCGGTTTCTAAATCTGTTAATTTAGGCGCAGGTCTGTGAATTGGAAAGGTTTCATCTGTACCGACAGGACCTTTTTCGTCTACGGGTTCGCCCAGTACGTTGAAGATTCTACCCAAAGTTTTTTTGCCGACGGGTACGCTAATTGGCGCGCCAGTATCGACAATATCCATTCCTCTAACCAATCCATCAGTACCGCTCATCGCAACAGCACGAACCTGGTTATCACCAAGCAGTTGTTGCACTTCGCAGGTAACTGAAACTTCTTGTCCTGCGGGATTTGTTGTCTGTACTTTTAAAGCGTTGTAAATACGAGGCATCTTTCCGCTAGGAAATTCGGCATCTAATACAGGACCGATGATTTGAGTAATTTTACCAGTTGTTGTTTTATCTGTGGTGGCTACCATTTTTTAATATCTACTTGGTGGTTAGCTGTTTTATACGATCGGAGAAATCTTAATTAAGTGTAAAATTTTGCCATCTTCAAGATTATCATTTATCGATTCATCTGAAAACACTCTTTTTACAGGTATTTGAGTCTATACCAACCTTGTGAGAGGATGGAGAATTAAGTTTTGATAAATCGTGGTTCGCAATTATTATCTCTGTTATTTCTGAGAAAATAGCAAGAAAGAGCGATCGCAATCATCAAGATATAGTTACTTTCAGGCTTAAGGTAAGTTTACCTGAAATAGCTCGTGGCTAATTTATTTTCAAATAGTGTATGTAATAGCCAAGTTCGACATCTAGCTAGGTTGAAGATAGAATACCAAATTCTTCGAGGGCGGGAATAAAGTTTTTGTTTTCGTGGCTTGGGCGACTGAGTTTGATTAGGGCAAAACGTCGAGCGGGAGTTAAATCAGACCACTGCTTTAGAGAAATAGTTACCCCACACTCTTTAGCTTTGGTTTGCACGCTTTGAGGAATCTCGGTTTCTATTAACCACTCAGGATTAGGATCGATCGCTAATTCTTTGGCAGGTTGACCAGTTTTGGCAGTAACTAAATTTTGGAGAAATTGACGATAAGTCTGACGCTGAGATTGAGTAGTGCAGGGCATATCTACCAATGTTTCACGTTCTAACTTACTAAACTGATTCCAGTGTGTCAGTTTTAGCTTTACACCACAGTTATCTAACTTCATTCTGACAATCATCGGAATACACTGAAGCGAACCAACAAAATCGGCTTCAAACTGAAAATAATTAGTAGATGTTGAGCTAAAAGATTGAGGTTGTAAGTTTGCCATCGGTTTGTTACCTTGCCACAATGGTTACGTTAATATTTTAAAGCTAAGATTTGAGTCGAGGGTCTGAACATTGCATTATTTAATCTTGCCAAAATACAGCTAGTCTAAATTGAAATAGTCAATAAGATTAACATTATTGTTCTACAAAGACCAACGATTAAGGTAAATACCTATATTTATTAACTATTTCTATTACGCTAAATCGAGGCAGTTTTTTTCAGTTTACCTATTTATTGCCAATAAAGTGATTAAATCTCGTTCTCAACCCAGAAAAGCTAACGCGGAAAAACTAAAGCTGGCATATTTAGGACAG
Organism: Waterburya sp.; assembly: GCA_965214815.1. Lineage (GTDB taxonomy): Bacteria > Cyanobacteriota > Cyanobacteriia > Cyanobacteriales > Xenococcaceae > Waterburya. The sequence goes on along the minus strand of CBDCCL010000002.1, from coordinate 1,315,239 downwards.
CAGCTACTATCATGGCTCTATTCTTGGCGACACTTAGATTGGCTGTTGTTATTATCAACTGTTGCTTTAACTGCGTTTGGAGGCTTGACTATTTACAGTACCGAAGCAGGACAACATAGCTACAGCTATCAGCATTGGGCGATCGGTACATTAGGTTTGATAATAGTTTTAGTTATATCACGTTTTCCATATCAGCTATTATTGCGATCGCACTGGATAGTTTATGCTCTAACTAACATATCTTTAGTAGCGGTGATGATAACAGGGGTTAGTGCCAAGGGCGCGCAACGCTGGATAAACATCGCTGGTTTTAACGTTCAGCCATCGGAGTTCGCCAAGATTGGCATGGTAATTACTCTAGCAGCACTGTTACACGGTAGAGGTGGAGCAAATTTAAAAACGCTGTTTAGAACCCTGGCAATTACTTCTATTCCTTGGGGGTTAGTATTTCTACAGCCCGATCTGGGAACATCTTTAGTGTTTGGCGTGATGGTAATTACCATGCTGTATTGGGCTAACGCCAAAATAGGCTGGCTGATCTTGATGGTTTCTCCGCTGTTTTCCGCTATTCTCTATCACGTCTATCTTCCAGGCTGGATTATTTTTGTTTTAAGCGTAGCGGGGATTACTTGGTTGAGTTTGAAAACCAAAATTGTATCTACCCTCACTGCTATAGTGCTTAACCTGGGTGCTGTCGAACTTGGTAATTTTTTTTGGAACTTACTTAAAGATTATCAAAAAGCAAGGCTAATCATGTTTCTCAACCCCGAACAAGATCCTTTAGGGGGTGGATATCATTTGATTCAGTCACGAATTGCCATTGGTGCTGGTGAACTTTGGGGACGGGGATGGCACAAAGGAACTCAAACTCAACTTGATTTTATTCCCGAACAACATACAGACTTTATTTTCTCTGCCGTAGGAGAAGAGTTTGGTTTTATCGGCTGTATTGTACTCTTATTAGTGTTTTGGTTAGTCTGTATTCGCTTGGTTTGGATTGCCTCGACTGCTAAAGATGATTTTGGTTCTCTTATAGCGATCGGAGTTTTGACCATAGTAGCTTTCCAAACTGTAGTCAATATCAGCATGACTATTGGACTCGCGCCGATTACAGGTATTCCTCTACCCTGGATGAGCTATGGACGCTCTTCTCTATTATCGAGTTTTATTGGCATTGGCTTGGTAGAATCTGTAGCCAATCATCGAGATAAAGGTAGAAAACCTTATTAACTAATATTACATCCACAGGCGATCGTTTTAGACTGGGTAACGGGTAACAAGCAATTAACGTACTGCAACAAGTCGATCGATTAATTTGGCTACTCGCTCTTTAATTTCATCTCTAACGCGGTGAAAAGTTGCGATCGCTTGTCCGTCGGGGTCGTCTAATTCCCAATCCTCAAACACTTCTTGAGTTACCCATTCAGGGGGTAAGCCTGCGCCACAACCACACATGGAAATTACAGCATCGTAATCTTGGGCATTAAAATTACTCAAAGCATCAGAGGTTTGGTTGCTGATATCGATGCCGATCTCTGACATTACTGCGATCGCCTGTGGATGTACCCGACTGGCTTCTAACCCAGAAGAGGTGACTTCAATTTTGCCCTCTCCTAATGTTCTGGCAAAGCCTTCAGCCATTTGGGAACGACAGGAATTACGACGACAGACAAACATTACTTTTTTCATAGTTCTTGCTCCAAATAATTATTAACTGTGATTAAGCTGAAAGTTGACGTTGGCGACCAAAATCGAGAATCTTTTGTTTTAATTCATCGCGGACAGAACGAAAAGCCTCTGTTTGTGCATCTCCTTGCAGGAGTACGGGGTCGGGAAAAGACCAACGCAAGCGTTCTTTCCTGGTAGTTAGTTCGGGACAAACTTTTTGTTCGCAAACTGTAATTACATAGTCGAGATTGGCTAAAAAACTGGGTGATAAATCTCCATGCAGCTTGGGTTCGGCAGAGGAGATATCGATACCAATCTCCTGCATTGCTGTTACCGCCCCAGGATGAACGGTCGCTGCGGGATGAATCCCCGCACTCATTACCGTAACCTGCTCTCCTAAGATATCTTTTGCCAGTGCTTCAGCCATCTGAGAACGGGCAGAATTGGCAACGCACATAAATAAAATGTTCATTAACTTTGGGGCAATACTTCTTGGTACTTATTTACTGTTAGCTTCTTCTTTGGCTTTACGTTCGCTATGGCGGTCGGTTAGATAATCAACCTTATCCCGCAGTAGCAGAGTAAATTTATATAGTTCCTCCATTACATCAACTACTCTGTCTCGATAAGCAGAATCTTTCATCGTGCCATCCTCGTTAAACTCTTGATAGGCTTTGGCTACCGAGGATTGATTGGGAATGGTGAACATCCGCATCCACCGCCCCAAAATCCGCATAGTATTAACCGCATTAAAAGACTGCGAACCACCACTAACCTGCATCACTGCTAAAGTTCTACCTTGAGTCGGACGCACTGCACCAATACTCAGAGGTATCCAGTCAATTTGGTTTTTAAGAATACCCGTAACATTGCCGTGCATTTCGGGAGAAGACCACACCTGACCTTCCGACCATAGACTCAACTCTCGCAACTCCTGCACCTTTGAATGTGTCTCTTCAACCTGACCCCGTAGTGGTAGTTCGTGGGGATGGAAGAATTTTACTTCTGCCCCCATATCGCTAATAATCCTGGCTGCTTCTTCTGCTGCCAGACGGCTATAAGAACGCTCTCTAAGAGAGCCATACAAAAATAGAATTCTTGGTGGATGGTCGAAACTGGTCATAATTAAATCTGTACTAAATCGAAATTATCTATAGGGACTGGCACAACGAGGATCGAGTAAGGTGGCTTTTTCAGGATGTCTGGGAAACCAGTTAGCAGTACGCTTACAAAATTCCACCAGCATTAACATTACAGGAACTTCAATCAGTACTCCTACCACTGTGGCTAGTGCTGCACCAGAATTAAGACCAAATAAAATAACTGCCGTGGCTATGGCAACTTCAAAATGATTACTCGCACCGATTAAGGCTGCGGGGGCTGCATCTTCGTAATCTAAACCTATTTTCTGAGCTGCGACGTAGGTAATGAAGAAGATAAAGTTAGTCTGTAAAAACAGGGGAACGGCAATTAATAGGATATGCAGCGGATTATTAACAATTAGCTCTCCTTTGAAGGCAAATAACAGAATTAAGGTTAACAGTAAAGCTGCAATCGATATGGGGGAAAGATAATGGAGAAACTTTTCTTCAAACCACTGTCGTCCTTTATTGTGGAAAATCCAGTAACGGCTCAGAACTCCTGCTAGTAATGGTAAGCCGACATAAATCAAAACCGAAAGTACAATCGTTTCCCAAGGTACGGTGAGATTATTTGCCGATAGCAACCATTTCCCCAACGGTGCATAGAGAAACAACATCGCTAAAGAATTAACTGCAACCATCACCAAAGTATGTCCTTGGTTACTGTAAGAAAGATAGCCCCACATCAGCACCATTGCCGTACAAGGAGCAATTCCCAGTAAAATAGTTCCTGCGATATAGGAATTAGCTAGGGTAACTTCTACACCTCGTATTAGTTCGGTTTCCGATAACCAAGATTGGAACAGCCAACCGAGAAAAAATTGAGAAAATGCCACCATTGTAAAGGGCTTAATTAACCAGTTGATTACGAGGGTCAACAACACTGGCTTAGGCGATTTTGCTGCTTTTTTCGCCTGGGAAAAGTCGATTTTGACCATGATGGGATACATCATGAAAAATAGACAGATAGCAATGGGAATTGAAACGTTGTAAACGCTCATAGAATCCAAGGATTGAGCTACCCCAGGAAAGAGTTTTCCTAAAGCAATCCCCGCAGCAATACAAAGAGCCACCCATAGAGTAAGATATTTTTCAAAGAAACTAAGCTGACTGCCAGCCTTAACAGCTTTAGCGTTGATCTGTGAGCTTTTTGGGTTCATAGGAATTACTTATTTAAGGATTAATATTGGGCTTGTTTGCGTAATAGTTCGGGTATAGTGACATTAAACTGAGATTGACCGTCAAAAACAGTTCCTACTTCTCCTCTATAAAAAGTTACTTCGTTGATTTGATAGGCTTCTTCTGGTAAAGTAACGTAGCCTACTTCGCTAACCACCTCTGGAGCATTCTCTAAATAGAATTCGGTAAATCTCACTAAAGCATCATTTTCCCTAGCAGCAGCAGCGTTAACGTAGATAAATAAAGGACGGGCTAAGGGTTGATATTGCGCTTGTTCGACGGTTTCTACTGAAGGTAAAACCGCTCCATCACCACTATCAATAGCGATCGCTTTCATTTTGTCGGCTTGTTGATTGTAATAGGCTAAACCGAAGTAACCAAGGGCATTCGGGTCTTGGCTCACTCCCTTAACTAAAACATCATCATCTTCACTCTCTATAACGTCGCTACGACTAACCCCTGCTTCTCCAACAATGGCTTCAGTAAAATAATCAAAAGTACCCGAATCTTCGCCAGGAGCATAGAGATTAAGTGGTTGGTCGGGAAAACTGGGTCTTACCTGATTCCAATTGGTAATTTTTCCCTCAGCTTCGGGCGACCAAATCTTGGCTAGATCTTCAGTGGTAAGGGTATCGAGCCAATCATTAGCTGGATTGACAACCACAGTTAGGGCATCAAAGGCTACGGGTAACTCTATATATGCCACCCCTGCTTCTTTACAGGCTTCCATTTCGTCAACCTGAATCGGACGCGAAGCATTGTTAATCTGGGTTTCTCCGCTACAGAATTTATCAAAACCACCGCCCGTTCCCGAAAATTCAATCTCAATATTTACGGGTTTCTTTCTACTAGCCTGATAGTCTTCAACTATTTTCTGGGTGATGGGATAAACGGTACTAGATCCATCTATTTTTATCGATGATGTCCCTTGAGCAAATAGAGGGGTTGAAATGGCAACCAATGCCGTACCCAATCCTATAGTTAAAGCTTGAAAAGACTTTAAAGGTGTTTTATCTCGAACATTCATATCTACCTACTCCACTAAAAATTGAAGAAGTAGTTTCATCATACATCAAATAAACTTGATGCATCAAAAAAAATTGATATATTTGTTAAATGCGATCGCTTCTATTGGAATTAGGACGGATTGATGTCAGTCTGCTGAAAAATCTACTCGCAGTCTTTTCCAGGTACTATTTCATCCAAACGTGCGTATTTAGCCAAATACTGTTCTAAGATGGCAAACTTAGCCAAATTAAGACTATAGTACATCCAACGACCCTGTTGGCGAGAACGAATCAGGCTAGCTTCTTTAAGATTTTTAAGATGGAAAGATAGTTTAGATTGACTCACTTCAAGTTCTTCACAAAGTTCACAAACGCAGAGTTCCCTCGATCGCAGTAGTTCGATAATTTGAATTCTCAAAGGATCGGAAAGGGCGCGAAAGCCAGTCCAGATTTGGGCAGAATCTCGAATAACAACTTGCATCAATTTTTGTTGGTGTAACGACTTCTATCTATCTTAGAAAATTAAACTTATGTTTGGATCGATTGAAAGCAATAGTGTTTAAACATTTTATAATAGCCAACTATCTCGGTCGCCAGGTCGGTACTTTACTTCTGGTTGCGATCGCTGCTAAATAAAGCGTATCGATAAATTGTTAAGAAGTTGGATCTGATTACTCGTTTACAATCTAAGATCTATGACGTTAATCTGACCAGCAACTTCTATCGTGACTGCTGATACCTATATTTATCTCCACGGTTTCGCTTCTAGTCCAAACTCTAATAAAGCAAGCTATTTACGCGATCGCTTTGCTCAAGTCAATTTAGAACTAAAAGTATTAGATCTCAATCAGGGAGATTTTAGCAAGCTGACATTAACGCGACAGATCGAACAGACTATTGATGCTTTTGGCGACCCACAAACGCCTGTTACTTTAATTGGATCTAGCTTTGGTGGTTTGACTTGTGCATGGGTAGCAGAACAAAAATTGCAGGTAAAAAGGATGATTTTACTCGCGCCTGCTTTCGGCTTTCCTCATAGCTGGTATTCCAAATTACAGCCAGAACAAATAGAGCAATGGCGAGAATCGGGCTATTTGTCGGTATATCACTATGGCGAAAAGCGATCGCTTCCGTTGCACTATGAATTTCTACAGGATGCAGATAACTATCGCGTATCAAGTTTAAAGCGATCGCCTTCTACCTTAATTATCCACGGCATTCGTGATGATGTCGTACCGATTGAGGTTAGTCGCGATTATGTCAAACAACATCCCCAAGCTAGACTAATAGAACTCGACAGCGACCACGGTTTAAACGATGTCAAAGAGAGAATTTGGCAGGAAACAAAAGATTTTTTTGGGCTTTCTTCGTCCAAGACGTAGTATTCTCTAATTTTGCAGATCGGTGATTGTATTAACGAGTATGTAATAACTTCAATCAGTTATCAGGTATTAATTAAAGATTGAACCTTAACTGAAACATACAGCTATAGCGCGCTGGAGTATTAGACCCGCACTTCCAGAAACTAACTGTTGACTGTTGACTGTTGACTGTTGACTGTTGACTGTTCACTGATAAAAATAGCCCGCCGAAGCGAGCCAAATTAATAAATTATCGAGCTATGTTTACTCGTTAATTAAATCCTCTACTGTAGAAATTTGAACCTTACTCTGAGGTATTTCTTGAGTAATTATCGCCGACTGCAATATTGGAGTAGTAGCAACCGAATTACTGCTGAGGGTAAATAAAGGATTTGATAAAATTCCTGCTAGAGAAGTAATGATTGCTGCGGTTACTACCCCCACCTGCAAGGGACGCATTCCAGGCAGTTTCCAGTTGACTGTCGGGTAGTTTTTGACAGCTTCGGACATTTCCTGAGGTTCTTTTACTACCATCATTTTGACGACTCGAATGTAGTAGTAAATAGAGATAACGCTGGTGATTAAGCCTAATAATACTAAACCATACAGTCCAGCTTGCCAGCCAGCCCAGAAAAGATAAATCTTACCGAAGAAGCCAGCCAGCGGAGGAATACCGCCTAAAGAAAGTAGGCAGATGCTCAAACACAGAGTAAGCAGGGGATCTTTTTGATACAAGCCCGCGTATTCGCTAATTTGGTCTGTACCAGTACGTAGGGAGAATAGAATGATACAGGTAAATGCTCCCAAGTTCATAAACAGGTAGATGAACAGGTAAAAAATGGTGCTGGAATAGCCGTTATCTGTACCCGCAACTAAACCAATCATGACAAAGCCAGCTTGAGCGATGGAAGAATAGGCTAACATCCGCTTGATGCTAGTTTGTGCGAGTGCTACCACGTTACCCAACACCATACTGAGAATTGCCAAGGCGGTAAAAATAAAGTGCCACTGTTCGGTCATTGAACCAAAAGCTGTGACTAAAAGGCGAATAGCCAGAGCAAAACCTGCTGCTTTTGAACCTACAGATAAGAAAGCGACGACGGGAGTAGGTGAACCTTCGTAAACGTCTGGTGTCCACTGATGGAAAGGAACGGCAGAGATTTTAAAAGCAATACCTGCAATAATAAATACTAAAGAAATAGCCAAGCCTAAAGACTGTACGCCATTGATTTCTAAAACTTTAGTGGCAATAATATTAAGATTTGTTTCTCCTCCAGACAAACCATAAAGTAGCGACATTCCGTAAAGGAAGATTGCCGAACTAGCAGCCCCAATTAGTAAATATTTTAGTGCAGCTTCATTAGAGCGTGGATCGCGCTTCATATAGCCCGTCATCAGGTAGGAAGAGATACTCAACATCTCTAAGGAGATAAACACCATTGTTAGCTCGTTTGCCCCACTAAGGAACATTCCACCTAAAGCAGCAGTTAGTAGAATGGCGATAAATTCTGCTAAAGATGTTCCCGACTGCTGAATATAGCGGATAGACATGGGGATAGTTGCCATTGCCGAAAGAGCTACAATTCCTCGGAAGACAATGCTGAGATTATCTCCGTTAAACGAGCCGAGAAAAGCGATCGCCTCTGGGTTACTCCATTGAAAATACAGAGCTACAAGAGTATTGATTAAGCCAAAAATCGCTAAATACGGCAACCAGCTAGAAGAACTGCGTCCGAAGATTAGATCTCCAATTAAAACAGCCATTATAGTAATAATGACAATGCCTTCGGGCAAAATTGTCGCTGCATGAAGCTGAGAGGCTACACTGCTAGAAAAATCCATAGATTTAGATACTGTCTGGTATAGATTAAGATTTAAAAAATGTGGTCGAAGCCTTACAAAGGATTGTAACGCTCTATCTTGCTTCTAATGAAAGCTTATTGTGTTTCGCTCGACCGTAATTGCTTTCAAGCAACTCTACTAAAGATGATAGGCGGTTATTTCGATCGACTAAGCATATACTTTTAGCAAATTTTGGTTATGGTGAAATTATCACTCCGATAAAAAAGATATTTGTCGTTTGAGGGATTATAACTATAGATTAGAAAATAAATCTCTATAAAAAACAATACCTGCTATTTTACTGCGTTAACTCCACCTATATGTCAACATTAGTTATTGTCGAATCTCCTACTAAAGCTCGTACTATTCGTAACTACTTACCTTCTGGCTATCAAGTCGAGGCATCTATGGGTCATGTCCGAGATTTGCCTCCCTCAGCCAAAGAAATCCCTCCCGCTTACAAAGATAAGAAGTGGGCGACTTTGGGTATCAACGTAGAAGATAAGTTTCAACCGATTTATGTTGTTCCCGAAAAGAAGAAAAAGTTAGTCAAAGAATTGAAAACTGCCTTGAAAACCGCAGATGAATTAATTCTGGCGACAGACGAAGATCGTGAAGGAGAGAGCATTAGCTGGCATTTATTAGAAATTCTCAAGCCAAAAGTGCCAGTTAAACGCATGGTGTTCCATGAAATAACTAAAGAGGCAATTCAAAAAGCATTAAAAGACTGTCGTGAGGTAGACCAAGATTTGGTTCATGCTCAAGAGACAAGACGTATATTAGACCGTTTAGTGGGCTATACAGTTTCCCCTTTGCTGTGGAAAAAAATCTCTTGGGGTTTATCCGCAGGTAGAGTCCAGTCAGTAGCGGTACGCTTAACCGTACTGAGAGAAAGAGAACGCCGAGCATTCCAGTCTGGAGGATATTGGGATCTTAAAGCAGATTTGTCACAGGATCTCCAGCCTTTTGAAGCTAAATTAATTACTCTTGATGGCAAAAGATTAGCCTCTGGTAGTGACTTCGACCCGGATACAGGAAAGATTGCCGAAGGTAGGGATGTGGTGCTGCTTGAGGAAACCGAAGCAAACAAGCTCAAAGAAAGATTGATTACCAAAACTTGGACGGTAACTAACCGCGAGGAAAAGGCTTCTAAACGTCGTCCTTCACCACCTTTTACTACTTCAACCCTGCAACAAGAATCGAACCGTAAACTGGGCATTTCTGCTAGGGAAACTATGGGAGTAGCCCAAAAGCTGTATGAAAAAGGCTTTATTACCTATATGCGGACGGATTCGGTACATTTATCACAACAGGCGATCGCTGCTGCCCGTAACTGTGTAGAACAAATGTATGGCAAGGAGTATTTAAGTCCTAAGTCTCGCCAATACAGCACTAAAAGTAAGGGCGCACAGGAAGCACACGAAGCTATTCGTCCCGCTGGGGAAAGTTTCCGCACGCCAAAAGAAACTGGACTCAAAGATCGTGAATTCAAGCTTTATGATTTAATTTGGAAACGTACTATCGCCTGTCAAATGGCAGATGCTCGACTAACTCAGATTGCGATAGACGTGAACGTAGAAAATGCCGTCTTTCGCGCCAACGGTCAGCGAATCGAATTTCCTGGCTTCTTTCGGGCATATGTAGAAGGTTCGGATAATCCCGACGCAGCACTAGAAAATCGCGAAGTACCTTTACCTCCTCTTAAAAAGGGCGATAAGCCAGAGTGCAAAGAATTAGAAGCGATCGGACACGAAACCCAACCCCCTGCTAGGTATACCGAAGCATCTTTAGTTAAAACTTTAGAAAAAGAAGGCATCGGTCGTCCTAGTACTTACGCTAGTGTTATTGGCACAATCATCGATCGCGGTTACGTGCAGATGCGTGGTAAGGCGTTGATTCCTACTTTTACTGCTTTTGCGGTAACAGCCCTTTTAGAAGAACATTTCCCCGATCTGGTGGATACCGAGTTTACTTCCAAAATGGAGCAAACTTTAGATGAAATCGCTCAGGGTGATGCAGAGTGGATACCCTATCTAAAAAAATTCTATCAAGGGGAGGAAGGGCTAAAAACTCAAATCGATGTTAAAGCCGAAGAAATCGAGCCAGCGATCGCCAAAACGATCCATTTAGAAAATCTTGATGCTACCGTTCGTATTGGTAAATACGGTCCTTATATCGAAATAACCAACGATGAAGGTGAAACCGAAGCTTTAAAAGTTTCTATTCCCGAAGATCTGACTCCAGCAGACCTCAATCCAGAGCAAATTGAAGCTTTAGTTCGCCAAAAGAAAGAAGGTCCTGAAAAAGTTGGCTTGCACCCAGAAACGGGCGAACCAATCTATTTTAAAGTGGGTAAGTACGGTCCTTACGTTCAATTGGGTGATAAAAGCGAAGATTTGCCCAAGCCTAAAATGAGTTCGATTCCTAAAAAGGATGGCAAAACCGATGTTACTAAAGATGACGTAACTCTGGAAATGGCAGTAAGCTTGTTATCTCTTCCCCGCCTATTAGGGCATCATCCCGCCACAGGAGGCAAAATTAAAGCTGCATTAGGACGTTTTGGACCTTATGTAGTTCACGAGTTTAAAGGACCAGAAGATACTAAGCTACAGCGGGATTATCGATCGCTCAAAAAAGAAGATGATGTTTTAACCGTAAGTTTAGAACGCGCTTTAGAACTACTCGCTCAACCCAAACGCGGTCGTGGTGGTAGCAAAAAAACCCCGCTACGAGAATTAGGTCCGCATCCCGAAGATAAAGAGCCAGTCAACATCTATAAAGGACCTTATGGTAACTATGTCAAACACGGTAAAATTAACGTCGGTCTACCAGAAGATGAAACCGTAGAAACTATGACTCTAGAAAAAGCTTTAGAGTTGTTAGCCGAGAAAGCAGCTACTAAAAAGAAAACTACCAAAAAGAAAACCACCGCCAAGAAGAAAACTACCAAAAAGAAAACCACCGCCAAAAAGAAAACTACCGCTAAGAAGGGTTCTTAATCGAACATTTAGCAAGTTGGGCAAACAGTGGATCTTATCTAAAAAGATTCACTGTTTTTTATTGTCACTCGTTTCCAGTCGTTTCAAGCAGGATAAGTCCGCGTTGTCCGCTGCTTCGTTGACTCAGGCATAAATCTGCGGACGTAGCGGTGTAATTTTAAATAACTTCTTTTTGGTTGCTTCGGTGTATCGCGTGTCGTCAGCGGACAACGGCTATAGCGATCGAGATAATTGACTCAATCCTTAAAAAATTTAATACTATAACTTTAAAAATGGCAAAATAGTAATTAAATTAAAATATTGTTAAATCTTTTTAAAAATGTTAATATATATACAGCCAACAAATAATAAATATAAAGAGCTGGTAGATAAATACCGTCAGCTACCAATACATAAAATGCTGACTAATAAATACCGCACCTAAAATCTATATATAATTGGGTGCATAATAAAATTTTTTTAAAATACTTAAATTTAAAGTGAAAGATAAGAAACCGTACTGTATCTTGTATGCTCTAATATGTAGCGTTAGCATTGGTTTTATTACCTTTGCCTATTGGCTTACCGCACCTTTTCCTTGAGTATGAGGACACAAACTAATTATAAAATACAAGGCAAATTTACTTTAAGCCTCGCATTGCCAGATATTTTCGTGTAGTGCGAGGCTTATATTTTTTAGTATTAAAATTGAGAATAAAACCATAAAAAACTGGAAATTACTTCTATAGCCGACTTTTTAGGTATTATTTAAAGCTAAAAAAATATCGGTCATCAAAGACCGATAAATAAATTTTCATAAAAGCGATCGCTCTTTTAAAACAATGACTAGCGATAGTAATTAAAAGCGATCGCAGGTTTTTACTATGTTTGCGTTGCTGATTTTAAACAGTCATAATATCTTTTTCTTTTACAGCTAACAAATCGTCAATTTTTTGATTAAAATTATCGGTAACACTTTGAATCTCATCTTGTAAATCTCTAGACTCATCTTCAGAAATATCGCTGTTTTTTTCTTGTTTACGCACTTCGTCGATCGCATCTCGTCGAATATTGCGAATTCCTACCTTACCTTCCTCTGCTAACTTTCCTGCGGTTTTAACTAACTCTTTACGACGTTCTTTAGTCAATGGTGGAATATTAAGCCGAATCAAGTTTCCATCATTATTAGGAGTTAAACCAATATCAGAAAGAGAAATCGCTTTTTCGATTTGTCCCATACTACCCTTATCGTAGGGCTGAATCATAATTGTCGTTGCATCGGGGGTGCTAAGGTTAGCCAGAGATTTTAAAGGAGTCTCAGAGCCATAATAATCGACCATAACGCGATCTAACAAAGAAGTGCTTGCTCTTCCCGTGCGAATGGTATTGAAAGACCTTTGAGTAGCCTCAATAGTCTTTTGCATACGTTCTTTTACTTCAGATAACTTCACAATTTCCTCCTACAATAGTGCCAACAGGTTCACCCTTAGTCGCACGCATAATATTACCGTTAACGGAAAGATCGAAGACTAATATAGGGATATCATTTTCCTTGCATAAAGCGATCGCCGTACTGTCCATTACTTTCAATTCGTTAGTCAAGACATGAGTATAAGTCAAGCTTTGATAGCGATGAGCATTTTCGTTTTGTTTGGGATCGCAATCGTAGATTCCATCTACCTTAGTAGCCTTAAAAATAATCTCCGCATCTATCTCGGCTGCTCTTAGTGCAGCAGTAGTATCGGTAGTAAAAAAGGGATTTCCCGAACCAGCTCCGAAGATGACAACTCGACCTTTTTCCAAATGACGAATAGCACGACGACGAATATATGGTTCGGCTACTTCCTGCATCGAAATTGCAGTTTGCAGTCGATTAGAAATACCAATTCTTTCCAAAGCGTCCTGCAAAGTCATAGCGTTCATTACTGTAGCAATCATGCCGATATAATCAGCCGTTGCTCGATCCATACCAGCAGCAGAAGCTTTCATACCCCGAAAAATGTTGCCACCACCAACAACAATTGCAACCTGTACTCCGCTATTAACTACGTCTGACACTTCCTGAGCAATCTCGGCGACTACCCCAGGATCGATGCCATAGCCCAAATTGCCCATTAGGGCTTCGCCACTTAGTTTTAATAGAACCCTCTGGTAACTCATTCCTAGAAAAGTAAACCTCGATCTTTCTGATTGTTTACGAAGCGAACGGTACTCTGCCTTAAAAAGTCAACAGCATGAAGTGAATTCACTTCTTAGCCCTCACAACGCGCACCAAAAAATGACAGAGTACTGTGTTAAACTAAGTCACCTCAGTGACTCGTCTTCAGAACCGTGCATGAGACTTGAGTTTATAAGTTTGTTAAGCTTATTCCTTATTACAGGAGTTCTCTCACTCATACGATACACTCAGTTATCATCTATATATGTAGCTTACCCGTAGGTATTTAGCCTATAGATGTTAGTAGTCCTCGTACTATAAAACAGTACTTTTATACTAAATGAGTCGCACTCACCTCCCCATAACATAACAGCTTTCTGTACGTTGTCATTGAATTGTTAGGCTTATTACCTTAGACTATCTATTTCTAGATTTTAGGATCGATTTACTATAAATATTATTTATCTATTAGGTTTGCCCCAGCCATAACAACCTAAATTCCCTATAACAGCTCGTTTTGATAGTCTTAATTATTTTACCGCGAGCGGTATAGTAGGCATCGCCTCGCTCACGGTGTACGCGGATATATATATTAATCCGCTGTCAAATAGTTAAACTCGCCATTTAATGTCAGTCCCTACAGGAGTGATGTAATCTTTAGCAATGCTTCCTCCATCAAGCATGGCAGATATACTATCACGCAGATAATGATTATTAGCTTTTTGGGCATCAACACAGTCGTCAATTCTACCCTGATAACGAATTACCGCATCACTATCTAGTAGGTAAACCGTGGGAATTACCTTAACTTTAAAAGATTTAGCAACGTCTTGAGTCGAATCCCGTAAATAAGGAAAATTAAGACTTTTTGCGTTAGCATACTCTTTCATGATTTCCATACTTTTAGCAATCGGCTCAGTACGATAATTAGAGTCTATACCCATAAGAATAAAATCTTTTCCACCAAAATCGGTCTGAATTTGCTTAAGACGTTCGATATATGGATCGATTTGGGGACTATCGCTCATGAAAACCACTGCGATCGCCTTATATTTTTTACGGTAACTCCCTAAATGGTAAACTTCCTTATCTATACCAGGAATTTCAAAATCAGGAGCATAATTGCCGATTGTATTCATAAACTAAACTTTTCCTATAAAATTAGTCACTATAGAGAATAATGAATCTCTATTTATAAACAATTAATTTTATCAATTTTAATTTGGATCTGAGTGTGAATCAGATCGCTATTAGATTCAATTATTTTCCACTGTTATACCCCTATTAAAGCCAGAATAACCAATCAGTTTATACACTAATTTAGCTGCGGTAAACTCTGACACTACAGAATCTGAAGTAGGTGCTAGCTCCATGACATCACAACCAATTACCTGATGTTTGGTAAATACTGCCCGCAAAAATTTGTTTAGCTCATACCAATTTAATCCCCCAGGTTCGGGAGTGCCTACCCCTGGCATTAAGCTTGGATCTAATCCGTCTAGATCGATAGTTATAAATACTTTTTCTGTTCTAATCATAGCGATCGCCCGCTCGCTCCAATCAGAATGCTCGGCAATATTTCTCGCCCAAATTACAGGAATTTGTTGCTGTTTAATTAACTGCGCTTCTTCTAAACAGATACTGCGAATACCTACACCAATACTAGGGACTCCCAAATCTAAAATTCGCCTCATCACACAAGCATGGTTATAAATAGAGCCTTCATAACTGTGTCGCAGATCTCCGTGAGCGTCGATTTGAACTACCGTAAACGGCTCATGAAAAGCTTGCTGATAGGCTTTGACTACCCCAGTAGTAATACTGTGTTCTCCTCCTAAAGCGATCGCAAATTTACCATCTTGAATCAGCTCAGATAGCTTATCAGTAACTGTTTCGAGCATCGCTTCTGGAATTAAGTCAGGATTCAAGCGAGTATCGGCGATCGCTTCTGCCGTATAAATTCCTATTGAATGACAGATTTCTCGTTCTAGTTCGATATCATAGGCTTCTAACTGGTCTGAAGCGGTAATAATTGCTTCTGGTCCATTTTGGCATCCTTTGCGATAGGTGGTAGTTTTTTCGTAAGGAATAGGCAGTATGACTACTTTTGCATCTTCGTAGGTAGTTTGTGCTTCCGAGCCAATAAACTGTTTGGGAATCATTAGACCTCTTACATAAAATGAATCGTCTTTCTCAAAGATAATAAATATTTATTTACTGTTCTGGCAGAGCAAAATTATAGTAGTCGAAACCGCCATGAAGATAGTCCGTGCCGTTTTGACCAGGCGATCGCGTCCATAATTGTCGAATCTATAATTAATAGGCAATCGCCTGAAGAAAATTATTATTATTAGTTGGTAGGGCGGGGCATCGCCCCACCCTACGAAGCAAAAAAATTTTCTATAATCTTTTTATTTCGTTAAATATTATTCTTGTTATGTTGGTACATAACTTACCTTAACAGGGGTAGAGCTTAGAGCTTCTGAAGCTCCGAACAGATTACTACATGCGGGCAAGCCCTTTGTGGGTTTCACACTTGTCTTAAACGAGTCGCTCAAGTCACGGAAACCATCAAGCTCGCGCTCGTTCGCGCTCATCAGCAACGCCGAACGACTATAGCTCGTGCGATCGCTCTATATAACTTGGATAATCGTTCTCGATCGCACCTATTTTTTACTGATTAAATTGGATTTGAGGGATTACGTTCGCCAAACCATTCGTATCGATTATCGCGTATTTGTTCGTAACTGCGATCGCCTAGCCATTTCATACCAGGAATAGCACGATAGGCAGCAATAAATGCTTCTCCCAACGGTAATAATCGCGCAATTTCTTCTGCTGCTTCGCTTCCCTGCCATCTTCTCTCTGGCTTGTCTGCGTCAATTAAAATCATTCCCGCTTCGCAATCTGTAGTGTTTATACCGTATTTAGCTAAAGCGGATTCATCCTGCATGGGAATATAGCTAAAAGTTTGTTCGCGATCGAACTGTTTTAAAAGTTGGGCGAAAGTACTGCAAAGATTACATTTGTTATCGTATACAACCTGATACATAGTAAAAATTTTATGTGACTAGAAGTTTAATTATTGTCCTGTATTATCTAATAATAGTTGCGATCGCTATAGGTATAGTCGTTCTAATTAATTTCCTTATAGTCTGGGTTGTCGTTTCGGGGGATTGGGGATTGGGGATTAGGGAATTAGGGAGCGGGGAATCGATAATAGTACTTTTTTACTTAAAATTCTGATGTTGGAATGACTATATAAAAGGCATTGGTAAAAACCGTATTGATTTACTTTTTACGAGAAGCTAACCTATCTGCCCATCGGGTTGTTTCAGGCAGGCGGTATTTTGTCAAACATCCCATGACGTATTTCCTCGCTGTTGGCAGACTAATTTTGTGTCCGATAGAAACATAAATCGGCTTGACGTTGGTACGCGATCGCAGTACAACTCCGATAGTTTCGTCCTTATCTATTAGAGGTTTCCAGCTACCTTTTTCTAAAGGTACTGGTTCGTGTTTGCCTATTAATAAAGACTTTGCTACCCCGATAGTAGGCAGGTCTAAAAGCACTCCTAAATGGCTTGCCAACCCCAAGCGACGAGGATGAGCCATACCCTGACCATCACATAAAATTAGGTCGGGAGTAATTTTCAACTGTGGTAAAGCGGATAAAATTGCTGGAATTTCCCGAAACGAGAGATATCCAGGTACATAAGGAAATGCGGTGGGAATACGTGCGATCGCTTGTTCTACGGGTTCTAGTTCGGGGTAAGACAATACGGCTACTGCTGCAACTGAAACTGTATATTTGTTTTCAAAACCAATATCTACCCCCGCCACATATTTAACTTCTCCCAAGCAGTCTGAGGTAATTACCCGATCTCTCAACTGCTCTTGAATTAATTTAGCTTCAGGTACGGTTTTTACCCAAGGATGAGTCGAATTAATGTCCAATTTTTTCTTGCCAATCGATAAAAGAGTTTTTTCTTAGCTGACGCTTATTAAATAGTAAACAAAATTTGGACAAAGCTATGAGCGATCGATAGAATTTAACAAGTTGTTAGCGGTCTAAAAAGTGTCGAATAATCGTTGGCGATCGAAAGCTCATTAAAAATTATAATTTGCATTTTTACTGTTTATGTATCGAGCCGTAAAACACAATTTTATTATTGCTTTTCAGTATTTACACTGAAAAATAACTGGCATAAAAAATAAAAAATAATTGCTATAATGTTTGTTGTTTTAATAAATTTAAAATAAAGACTTAATAGTCGAAAAATATTATTATAAAAGTTTATCGATAGTAAGTAAATGGCAAATTCATCTAGTATGTCCAACAGTAATGAACTATTAATTTCCCAAGCGAACAAACCTTTGGGAGAGATTTTAATAGAAGCAGGATTGATTACAGCTAGTCAAATAGAATTTGCTTTACATCAACAGGCAGATACTGACTTAAGAATCGGTGAAATCTTAGCTTCTCACAATTGGATCGAGCAAAAAACCGCCGATTTTTTTGCCGAAAAGTGGTCTAAAGTAATTAAACAGAAGCAAAAAAAACCCTTGGTATACTATTTTCGTCATGCTGGATTATTAAACGAGCAGCAAATAGCTCAAATTATTAAAGAGCAACAGCAAGAAGAAAAACCTACCAGATTTCATCGTCTGGCAGTAAAAAAAGGGTATTTGAAACAGATTACCGTAGATTTTTTCTTGGCTAATATATTTAATATATACAATAACAACGTTTTTTCTTTCGCTAAACCATACGAAATACTCAGCCGATACAATAAAGGAGAAATTAATTTTCGGTGCACAGAATTAAGTAGAGCGCCATTAATGGGTGTAAGTTTTAAAGGAATTCAGTTAGATGGTTCTATTTTACGCCAAGCTAATTTAAATAGTTGTAATCTAAGCGATTCGAGCTTAATTCAAACTGACATGGCTTTTGCCAATTTGGTTAAGGCAGTTTTGATTAAGGCTAACTTGGAAAGAGCGATTTTGTATCAGGCTAATTTGAAAGAAGCTCATTTAAATGAGGCTAATTTTGGCAAAGCTAATCTACAGCAAGCCGATCTAACAGAAGCACATTTATCTCATGCCATTTTTGCAGGGGCAGATTTAAGAGGAGCTAAGTTACCTTCAAAATATTCCTACAACGTCTATTACGATTCGGCTACTATGTTCAGTGATGATTTTGAGCCGATAGAGGCAGGATGGAAGAAAATCGATTAGCAAAATTATCAAACTAAACCAGACAAAGCAGGGGATCGAATGTTTGGTAGAAAAGTATTTAATAATAAACCTAAAATTAAGAAGCGATGCAGCGCGGTCTTGGGGGATTCCCCCATGAGCGACTGCATCAAGAAGCGATCGCGTCGTGTAATAGAAGGATCTAACAATTCAGATAGTGCTAGGATCGAACCACGAGAAAAAGAAGCGAGAAAATAAGGAAAATAATTTGGATGCAGGAATTTGACAAGTCGATATCTTTTGACGGTCGCAATATTCAGCTAAAAGTAGGCTTGCTCGCACCACAAGCAGGCGGTTCGGTACTAGTACAGTCAGGGGATACAGTGGTTTTAGTGACCGCTACGAGGGCAAAAGGGAGAGAAGGAATTGATTTCTTGCCTTTAACCGTAGATTATGAAGAGAGACAATATGCAGCAGGTCGTATACCTGGAGGATTTTTTAGAAGGGAAGGCAGACCTGGGGAGAAGGCGATTCTTACCAGCAGGTTAATCGATCGCCCGATCCGTCCTCTATTTCCTAACTGGATACGAGATGATATTCAAATTGTGGCTACAACCCTCTCGATGGATGAAGATGTACCTCCAGATGTCTTGGCGGTTACGGGAGCTTCTGTAGCAGTTTTGCTTGCGGAAATTCCCTTTTATGGCCCTATGGCTGCGGTCAGAGTCGGCTTAGTAGGTGACGATTTTATCCTCAATCCTACTTATAAAGAACTCAAAAAAGGCGAACTAGATATTGTTGTGGCTGGTAGTCCCGACGGTATTGTCATGGTGGAGGCTGGAGCTAATCAGCTACCAGAACAGGATATCATCGAGGCGATCGATTTTGCTTACGAAGCTATTCAAGAATTAATTCAAGCCCAGCGAGAATTGATTAAGGAATTGGGAATAGAGATCGTTACCGCCCAACCCCCTGAAGAAGATGAAAGCTTGAGTAGTTTTGTCAGCGATCGCGCTACGGAAGATATTAAAAAGATTCTTTCACAATACGATTTTGATAAGAAAAGCCGTGATGAAGCTTTAGACGGAATCAAGCAAACTAAAATTATCGATGCGATCGCCGAATTGCCTGAAAACGACCCAATAGCCGTTGCTACGACAGAAGACCCCAAAGCAATTGGTAAAGCTTTTAAAAGCCTGACTAAAAAGCTGATGCGGAATCAAATTATCTCTGAAGGGATCAGGGTAGACGGTAGAAAACTAGACCAGGTAAGACCAATTTCTTCAAAAGCAGGCATATTACCCAATCGTGTACATGGTAGTGGCTTGTTCAAACGGGGTTTAACTCAAGTACTTTCTATCGCTACGTTAGGAACATCAGGTGATGCTCAAGATACCAGAGACGACCTGAATATTCAAGACGAAAAACGCTATCTGCATCACTACAACTTTCCTCCTTATTCTGTAGGTGAGACTCGCCCCATGCGATCGCCTGGACGTAGAGAAATCGGTCACGGTGCGCTAGCCGAGAGAGCTTTAGTACCCGTGTTGCCAAGTGCAGAAGATTTCCCATATGTAATACGAATAGTTTCAGAAGTACTTTCTTCTAATGGTTCGACTTCGATGGGTTCGGTATGTGGTTCGACCCTTTCATTGATGGATGCAGGAGTTCCTTTAGCTAAACCCGTTAGCGGTGCAGCAATGGGCTTAATAAAAGAAGGAGATGAAGTCAGAATTTTAACTGATATTCAGGGTCTTGAAGACTTCTTGGGCGACATGGACTTTAAAGTTGCGGGGACAGATTCGGGAATTACCGCCTTGCAGATGGACATGAAAGTTACGGGTCTTTCAATGGATGTAATTTCCAAAGCGATTCAGCAAGCCCTACCAGCCCGCATCCATATTTTAGAAGAAATGCTCAAGGCGATCGAAGAGCCAAGAAAAGAGCTTTCGCCTTATGCTCCTAGACTGTTAACCATGAATATCGATCCCGACCTAATTGGCATGGTAATCGGTCCTTCTGGTAAGACAATTAAGTCTATTACCGAGCAAACTGGAGCAAAAATTGATATTGAAGATGATGGTAAAGTCATCATTGCAGCCGTAGAAGCAGAGAAAGCGGAGATGGCGCGCAAGATGGTCTACAACATCACCCGCAAACTCAATGAAGGGGATGTTTATATAGGTAAAGTTACTAGAATTATTGATATCGGTGCTTTTGTAGAAATTCTACCTGGAAAAGAAGGCATGATTCATATTTCTCAGCTAGCCGAAGGTAGAGTAGGGAAAGTAGATGATGAAGTAGCGGTAGGAGACGAAATTGTCGTTAAAATACGTGGTTTCGATCAGAAAAATCGTTTGAACCTAACTAGGTTAGGCATACATCCTGAAGAAGCAGCAGAAGCACGAGCAGCAGCGATGTAGTTGAAGGATAAGGGATAAAGGATAAGGGATAAAGCGCACCGCCCCGTCGGAGGTTTCCTCCGACATAGGGACGGAGCAAGAAGGATAAAGGATGAGGAACTAGAAGAGTAATTAATAATTTCTTCTGTCCTCATTATCTTCTCGAAGGAGGTTCAACAATGAGCAATTAGCCCTAAAGGAATAGTTGATAATTGTTCACTGTTGACTGTTCACTGTTGACTGACTCCTCGTTTTTTTTACGCAAGCGGAATTGCTTGGACTTTCTTAGTTGCTAGAACTCTAATTTTGACAATTAGCTCATTCTGCATCGATTCACTATTACCGCCCAAGGCTGTTTGAGGTTTTGCCATCACGTCTACCGCGCCTGCTTTCATCACCTCATAGATGTTGTCTATGTCTGATTTTTGTACGGCGTTGCTCAATACTAAAATTGGTGTAGGGTGATGCGCCATTACCTGCTTGGTAAATTCCAAACCATCCATTTGAGGCATTTGTAAGTCGGTGCAAATCACATCTGGATTTAGTGTTTTAACTAAATCTAGTCCTTCTTGACCATTGCTAGCTTTACCAATTACTTCAACATGAGATGAAGAACTGAGCATTTTCTCATAGATATTAATTGCAACAGCAGAATCTTCAACTAGTAAAACTTTAATTTTTGCCATGATACCTTTTTAATTATTGTGTGCGATTTAAAGACGAAAAAAGACTAATAAGTTATTTACAGAGGTTTTCCGCCTGTCAAAACTATGAAGCAAATATAGCTGACAGAGATGACGTATTGTGATTGATAAATCATTAGTAAATTGAAAATTTGTCAAAGATAATTTGAGGACAATTCAACATTAACTTAAAGGAATAGGTGCTACTTTTTTGGTTGCTAAAACTCTAATTTTGACGATTAGCTCATTCTGCATCGATTCACTATTACCGCCCAAAGCTGTTTGAGGCTTTGCCATTACATCTACCGCACCAGCTTTCATTACTTCATAAATATTTTCCACATCATCTTTTTGAACGCTATTACTTAAAATTAAGATTGGTGTAGGACAATATGCCATTACCTGCTTGGTAAATTCCAAACCGTCCATTACAGGCATTTGTAAATCAGCGCAAATTACATTAGGCTTTAGTTTAAGAACTAAATCTAGTCCTTCTTTACCATTACTAGCTTTGCCAATTATTTCAATATAAGGTGAAGAATTGAGCATTTTTTCATAGATATTGATAGCTACAGGAGAATCTTCGACGAGTAGAACTTTGATAGGAGGCATAGTTTTTTGTTAGTTGGATGAATAAATTAGTTGTTTTAAAGTGTCAAACAAAAGCTGCTGCTCGAAATTACCTTTGGTTAGATAAGCACTTGCTCCTGCTTCTTTACCACGACGCTTATCTTCTGGTGATGAGAGGGTAGTAATCAAGACGATAGGTAGATCGCCTTGATGCTGTCGAATCCGAGCGGTCATTTCTAAGCCGTTCATATTGGGCATTTCTACATCGGACAAGACTATATCGAAATCTTGAGTCTGAACTTTATTTAAACCCTGTAAACCATCTTCGGCAATAGTGACATCATAGCCAGCACCTTTTAATAACCGCTGCATTTGGGTGCGAATGATGATCGAGTCTTCTACTAGTAGCAGTCTATTCTTAGCTGCTACAGACTTAGGAGCTTTCTGCTGCTGCCAAGTGCCATTTTTTAATGAATGAAGTAAATCGGCAGGATTAAGAATCATACAGACAGATCCGTTACCCAATATAGTTGCTCCTGCAATATTAGGAACACGCATGAGAAGTTTGCTCTGCGGTTTGAGAACTACATCAAGACGATCTATCAAATCATCGACAATTACGCCAAAGCGTTGGTAAGCGATATTATCGGGTTTGTTGCTACTAACTTGCAGAATAATACAGAAAATTTGGCGTTTTCTCGTGTAATCTTCTGGAGTAGGTAGCTGAAGTAGACTTCCAAGATGTGTAATAGATATAGGCTGCTCTTCAAAAGTAATGCTGGCTTTTCCTTCAATCTCATAAATATCCTGTTGGGAAAGGGCGATCGCAGTTTGAACAAACTCTAGAGGTAGGGCGTATAGCGTGTGATTAACTTCGATAATCAAAACTTTGGTAGTCGCCAAGCTAGTGTCTAAACGTACCCGAAACTTGCAGCCATTACCAGGAGTTGAGGTTACTTGAATAGAACCTTTGAGACGTTCGACATTCGAGCGAACTACATCTAAGCCGACACCTCTACCAGAAAGCTCGGTGATTTCGCTCCGAGTAGAAAAACCAGAGGCAAAGATTAAAGATTGAATCTCAGATTCGCTCATGAGAGCTAATTGAGCATCAGTACGAACTTTGCGTTTAATAGCAGTGTTCGCAATGCTTTCTAGATCTAACCCCCGTCCATCATCACTAATTTCAATGCCAATACTATTTCCAGTTTGATAACCTTTGAGAACAAGAGTGGCGGTTTTGGATTTGCCTTTACTAATTCTTTCTTCTGGGGTTTCGATGCCGTGATCGATCGCATTACGGATTAAATGCAGCAGGGGATCTTTAATTTCTTCTAAAATCTTTTTATCGGCTTTAGTATCTTCTCCTTCAATGATTAACTCAATATCTTTACCCTGTTGACGCGCCAAATCCCTAACCATACGGGGATAGATATTAAATACCGTCGATAGGGGCAACTGTCTTAAACTCTGAATTCCCGATTCAAGGCGATCGCCAATTAGATCTAAACCGGCAATATCTTCACTAGCCCGATTTTTTAGCTCGTTAGCTACAGCACCCAAGGAGTCTATTCGCTGTTGGGTATTGTTCAGAAACTGTTTTAAAGGCTGTAGCTGTTCTAAAGTAAGACTCTGCTCGATTTCTGCAAAAACTGCGCGGTCGAGAGTTCTAAATTGATTCCATCTCGACCACAAGGCTAATATGGAGTCTATTTCTGTCATTTGCTGCGAAATTCGCAGTTTGGTAACGGCTAACTCGCTTGCCTGGGTTAACAAGGCATCTAGCTTTTGTGGTTCGACGCGAATAGTATCTATAGAATTACCCGTCACAGCCTTGACGGACTGTTTTACAGGTTGTTGGACGAAGGTATTGTCTATTTCGTCAATAGGCGATCGCTCAAAGACTACTTCATCATTGAATAAATCCGCTTCGGTACTCGGTTCAGTATCAAAGGAATCATCGTCATCGAATAAATCCGCTTCAGTACTCGGTTCAGTATCAAAGGAATCATCATCGTCGAATAAATCCGCTTCGGTACTCGGTTCAGTATCAAAGGAATCATCGTCGAATAAATCCGCTTCAGAATTATCGCTCTTTTGGGCAGATGGGTTAGCTTCTATTAATGCTGCCAAGACTTCAAAAGTATTAACCCCAACTGCTTCCCCCGTAATTGCCTCGTGAGCCAGGCGTTCGACTGCATCGATACCTAGGTACAGGCGATCGCACAATTGTGGGGTAATTTCACTCCCTGCTTTGATTCCCTCAACACAGTCTTCTAAATGATGTACTAGGGTTTCTATATCTTCTAATCCCAGCATTCGTGAATCACCTTTGAGGGTATGTGCTTCCCGCAAAAAGTCTTCTAACGCTGCGCTGTCTTGAGGGTTTTTCTCTAAGATCATCAGGTCAGATTCCAGCTTTTGTAAATGTTCGCTGCTGGAAGTCTTATAAAGCTGTCTTAGTTCTTCATCTTCTATATACATAGTCCTTCTTATTTAGCAAAATCGGGTATCGACAACCCTAAGCCAACATAAATTCAATTTAAGAAGCTTAGAGCCTACGAATGAATTACACGATCGCTTTTAGTTCTTCGGTAGATTTTTTAAGCTGTATTGTAGAGGTTTTAACTTCTTCCATATCAGTAGCCGTATCCATTGCTCCTAAGTTAAGAGCATTAACCGCTGCCAAAATTTCTTGAATACCTACCGCCTGTTGTTTGGCTGCATTAGAGATTTCTGAAGTATTGGCAAACACACTGGTGACTGCATCCTTTACCCCGATAAATGATTCGGCAGTATCCAAAGCCAGTTCGATACTAGACTCGGCAGTCTTCTTACCTTCGTCTGTTACCATCACCGCGCTATTCATCGCAGCCTGTACGTCCGTAACCAGGTTGTTAATTTTATCGGCAGATTTGCGACTTTGATCGGCTAGTTTACGAATTTCACCCGCAACTACCCCAAAACCTCGACCGTATTCTCCTGCACGAGCAGCCTCTACCGCTGCGTTAAGAGCCAGCATATTTGTTTGGTTGGCTAAATCCCCTACTAGCTCGGATACACCAGCAATTTGTTCGGTTTGTTCGCTCAGGTTGATAATTTGTTCGGCGATTTCTCTGACCCTTTCTTTGAGGCTTTCCATCCCTACCCTAGTTTGTTCTACCGTTTGCGCTCCACTTTCAGCTAGAGATAGGGCGGTACTAGCACTTTTAGCAGATTCTTCCGCCTGAACCGCCGAACGACGGGAGGTTGCACCTAATAAATCCACTGTAGAAGTAGTTTGACTGACCGAACTGGCTTGTTCGTTGGCTACTGCTTCCTGTCTTTCTACCTTAGAAGCAATGTCATCGGAAGAACGAGCAATGTTGTTGGTGAAACTATCGAGAGTACGAGTAATTTGGCGCGAACCTGCAATAATTACTGCCAAGATAATTAGGTTAACTAGAGTTACAAACAGCTCAATTCTTCTCAACTGTTGAATATCGGCAGCAGCATATGCTTCGGCCGTGTCTACTGCTGTGTCGGTTAGTTCAAATAATTCTTCACTAGCTTCTAGTAAGGCAGTGCGATTTGCATCTGTAGGATTTGCCCTAACCTGTGAAATTAAAGCTTTAGATCGCTGCCATTGCTCTTGTACAGCCTGCATTTGAGCGAGATATTCGGGGTCTGTAGCTTTAGGCAGTCCTAATTCTTCACTACCATTAATCAAGCCTTCAATTAAGTTATCGAGCCTGGCAATTAACTCCCGGTCAGGATTATTTGATAGCTCTAACTTAATCGATCTTTGAGTTCCCCCCCGAACCACACCAGACTGGTTGACTACTTTTACTTGTGCGATCTCTTCTGAAGACTTGAGAAAAACTACTCCCAAGTTAATTAAGACGATCGATCCAATACCAAATGCACCTGCGGTTAGCTGATTTCCAATTTTCATAATCTATATGTATGTAATTTAATTTAGTTAATAAAAATAGTTGTTTACGCCGTCAGATCTACCGTCATCGCTCCTTGAGTTAGAAGCTTTGGTAAATCGATTAGTTTTATAGTTTGCTCTCGATTGTCTGCCATTCCCTTAAGATAGGTAGCCGTATGACTATTAGTCGCTACAGGAACGGGCTTTAATTCATCTAAATGAAGATCGATTACGTCATATACCTCCTCTACAGCAATTCCTGCGATTAAATCTTCAACTTCGACGACTACGGCTTTAGCTGTCTGGCTATACTTGGTTGCACTCAGATCTAAAGGCTGGCGAATATCTACCAGAGTTAAAATTTCTCCACGTAAGTTCATATTGCCAATGACAAAATCAGGACAACAAGGAATTGTGGTAACTCGTTCAATCTTGATAAATTCCCGTACTATGTCAAGATCGATGCCAAAATAGTTACCGTCAATACTTACTACGGCGATCGCCATCGATTCTCTAGTCGTTGTCTCTTCAGTTGATTCTTTGAGAGCGATCGCCCGTTGACGTAAGGTCTGCTTGGTATTCGGGCTAGCATTGCTAAAATATCGCTGGTAAAAATCATTTGGGGCATCTAATAATTGTTCGCGATCGCTCTCAACTAATGTCTCTAAAGCATCCTGATGCCGTACCAAATTATTAACGTCGAGCAAAATAATCATTTCATCATCGAGATTGATGACGCTTTTGACAAAAGCCTGGTTAATATTCTGGGTTCTTCCGTAAGTTAGATCGGCCTGAATATAGCGATCGTCAATTTCTACAACCGTTTCGATCTGATGTACGATTACACCTACCTGTAATTGCCCAGACTCAACTACGATCGCGCTATCGGTTAGATTGCACCCCTCGAACTTGTGACCGAAGCGCAAATCTAAGTGCATGACTGGCACAAAATTAGAATGCAGGTTTAGTAGACCAATAACATCCGATGGTGCGCCCGCTAAAGAAGTTAATTCTGGCAACAAGAAAACTTCCCTAACCTCCGTAGCAGCGATCGCATATCGAGTCTTGTGTAAACTGAAAATTAAATAGGGTCTGATTCCCATAGGATCATCTCATTTATCATTTAGCATTTATCATTTAGCATTTAGCATTTAGCATTTAGCATTTAGCATTGGTTAGCTTCAATGTTTAATGTTTAATGTTCAATGTTTAGTGGTTATCTGGCGATTAACTGATGCACGGTTTCTTTTAACTGGTCGGGGCTAAAGGGTTTGGTTAAATATTTGCTCGATCCTGCAATGCGACCTTTCATTTTATTTACCAAACCATCTCTTGCCGTTACCATCACAATCGGTAGCTCTCGAAACTCAGGAATGTGACGAACTATACGGCAAAATTCCAAACCGTCTATATCGGGCATAGTTAGATCTAGTAGCATCAAGTCAACCGAATAATTTTCCAGTATTTCTAAAGCTTTTGTCGCTTTGTTTGCTAGCAAAACGTTATAGTGTTCGTTTAAGGCGCGTTTGATAGTTAGTTGAACAATTGGACTATCATCTACAGATAAAACTGTCGGTAGATTGGGATTGTTTGGAGAAGCAGGAACACTCTTTACCGTCTTCTCTTTTATCTGCATTGATGAATCGGTCATCGAAGCTTTAGCTTGAACTTGGTTAGTCGCTCTATCTGTCTGAGGAATTGTCAGAAAACTAACCCAGCCTTTGTTTGCCCAGATGAAATAGCTTTTAGCGATACTCAAGGGGTCTTTACCCATTAAGTCTGCTATATCAATCAAAGTATTACTACCATTGACCGATTTTTTGAAATGCTTTTTTACCTGGAGATCATCAATTTGTTTAAACTGCTCTGGTGTTACCACAGGTATAGCATCCATGCTGGGAACTTTAGGGAGAAACTTCAGCCATTTTTGACGACGTTGTTTTAGTTCTTGACAAATATTAGCCCAATCTAAACCATGACGATCTTGACCATAGCTAAGATCGAAATTATCTAATTTGTCAGCATCCCATTGAATTTCTCCTGAATAACGAGAAATCTTTTCTATAATTAAGACAACTTTAGTGTTTATTGAAGCTTCAACTTCTTGCCAAGTAAAAAGCTTCATTTTAATCAGTAGCTCTAAGAGTTCTACAGTTGAATCAGGGTTGGCAATTTTTTCTTTAGCCACCGAAAGAGCAGCTTTAATTAAACTGGGCTTAAGTGTCTCCCCTAACCAGCTGCACAGTTCTTGATTACTAGGAACGTTTGTGTCTCCATAAATTAATTTCCCCTCACGCATAATCAGAATACACGAACGTTGCTTTTGCCAAAAAGGAACGTTGGTCTTGATGCTGAGAACTCCAGTAGTATTATCTTTAATCAAAGAATCTAAAATGGAGATTAGCTGATTGGACTGATAAGTTTTTGAAAGCATTGACTTTTTTTGCTTCGGTAAATTGAAACCAAAGCAGATACTTGTTGGTATGGGATGAAATTATCATTCCCAAAAAAGCTAGCAAACTAACAACGCAAATATAAAAGAGTTAATAAGATTAACCACTATCCAGCTTTAATTATTAGTTATTACTTATAATTATCGATTTTAAAAACTTACAACTGATTCAATAAACTGGTTAAATTAATTACCTGAAACTAACTATTAATATTTAACTTTGTTTTTTATAGCGGTTTTCAAATTAACGAGATACATTAATTGAGTCCTTCACAAAAGTTGAACCCCTTATACCTTTTCACTTGGATCTTTAACCAAATACAACCAAGGTGTATTTCACGGATACAAAAAAGGCTATAAAAGTATGCTGCAACAATTTATAATTCAGACTCGAATAAATCTTCAAGCTATTACTGCATTTAAAATAATTCAAGCGATATGATAAAAGGCGATCGCGCTTGTTTAGATCTTGCAGTTATTTCAAAACAAATTTTAAATAATCTCGTGAAGACTACGCGATCGCTCGCCCCGTAGGCGCAGCCTAATCGCGTCGTAATTTAAACGTAATTAAAAAAAGTTAAATCGAGATGCGACTATCTATCCTATAGGATAAGCGATCGCAGTCGATAAATAGTATATGCTAAAAAAAGCCAAAGAAGTTCGAGGGTGAATACTGTTATTTTTGCTGCTTATCTCAGACGCTGAATTGAAATAGCATTCATCTACTCGAACGATATTTGAGCGATCGCCAGGGAGATAAAATGTATGTTTGAATAAAAAATTATTCAAGCCTAGTAATAGCGATCTATAAGAAACATGAGCGAGAAGGGATTTGAACCCCTGACCTTTTGGTTCGTAGCCAAATGCTCTAATCCACTGAGCTACTCGCCCCTAGCTGAATTAAAAGTATACTTATTTAACCCAACAGTTTTTAATCTTAACAGCATCAGGCACGATCATGCAAGAAAAAAATCAATTCTCATCCCTATCTCATCTCAACAATCGTGGAGAAGCACAGATGGTAGACGTTTCAGGTAAACAAGCAACTCGTAGATCTGCGATCGCGATCGGCAAAATTAAGATGTCTTTAGAGACATTAAAGACTATTGAAGCGGGAAATGCGCCAAAGGGAGATGTTTTAGGTACGGCTAAAATTGCGGGAATCATGGCAGCTAAACAGACGGCGAATCTAATTCCTTTATGCCACCCGTTGCCAATTCACAAAATTGAAGTAGAAATTACGCCGAATTACGATTTACCTGGATATGAGATTCAAGCAACAGTAGCAATTAAAGCTGAAACAGGTGTAGAGATGGAGGCTTTGACGGCGGTATCCGTAACTGCACTAACTCTCTACGATATGGCAAAGGCGTTAGAAAAATCGATGCAAATTGAAGGGATTACTCTTTTGAGTAAGACGGGAGGAAAATCGGGAGATTATTTGGCTGATAAAAAAAGCAGCTAAACGGTTACAATAAAGATATATGTATATCTTTTATTTATTTAATATATGCCTCCCCGTTGGCCCCGCGAACCAAATCGTAAAACCGATCCAGAATATCGTCGTTTAGACGACCTGATGAACTTTGCGATTCATGTTGGTATTTATGCTGCCGTTAACTCTGGCTTGTGGTTTGTCCACAATTTGAACTCGGCACAATGGCCGTGGCTTTTGTGGGTAAATGGGATCTGGTTTGGCATTCTTGCTCTACACTTTATTTATATAAAAGCGATCGCAGACTACACGACAATTAAAACCTAATGGCTAGTACCAGAGACATTGAAGCTTTAGCAGCTAAAATTGGCGAAAGCGTTTACATCGACGTTGCCAAGTGGCATCTTTATCTAAATGATGCTCATCTGCACACCGCTGTGGCAGAGAAAGTTTACCCGCTTTTAGAAGACAATTCTCTTAGTGAAGATGCCGTTACCGAAATTCTACAGGGGATCTCTGTAAAATTGGGTGGTGGTAAGACTGAATTACCTTTAAATCAATTACTGCCAATGCAGTGCAAAATGACCCTGTTGGATCTATTGGAAGAATATCAAAAAGATATGTAGGCTGTGGTTGGTTCTGATTTCTCAAGTAGAATAAAATTAGTTAAAATACTGACCACCTTATTTTCGGTTGTCAAAACGGACTGAAAATTTTCTGGGATATAACCACCAGCTAAACAATCTAGTCATTCGAGGCATGACAATATAAGTCATCAAGCCAACCAATCCAACTGTCAGAACCAAACTACGTAGCAGCATTGGCAGAGAAGCTAGAAAACTTCCGAAAAGTAAATTGATTATAACAATCAAGCCAAAAATTGCTATCCAAGTAACGATCGCCATTTTATAACGAGGTGGAGGAATCATTGGGCGGAATACAGAATTATTAACCGCAAACCAGGTTTCTATCCCCGTCATAATTTCCAGATTAGGTGGTTTCTCTTCAAAACGATTGAGAATTTTAAACCAATGAGAAGCTTCATGCGATCTACACCATTTTTGATAGTCTGCTTCGGAAGCAAACTTGACGATAATTTGATAGTCGTTACTATTTCCTTGTGGCTTCAAGACAGTTACGCCTAAATGACCAGGAAATTCAAAGGCTGCATCAATAGTGTTAGATAAAGCCCGTTCAAATTCTTTTTGACTACTTTTACGAGGTCTACGAGTAATTAATATTGTGATTGATTGGTGAGAGTTTGGGTTATTTCGATCGCGGTTCATCTTTTATTACCTACAGCTTTTTGAAACCTTCGTAAATCTCTAGTACTTTCTCTTCTCCAGCTTTTCCTGGCTGTGAAACAGAATGTTCCATTTCAATAAGTCCGTCATATCCTTTAGATTTAATATGTTTGAGGATAGCTTGATAATTCATTTCTCCGCTACTGGGTTCTGTTCTTTTAGGTGCGTCGGCAATCTGAAACACAGCAATCTCATCCCAAACGCGATCGATGTTTTCAATAATGTTGCCAGTTTCCATCTGTACTTGAAAAGTATCAAAAACTAATTTGACGGCGGGACTATTGACGGCTTTAACAATTAAATAAGCATGAGGAATTGTAGTTACAAAAGTTCCCTGCCACCATTTGCCTGTAATTGCCTCTACGCCTAAAGTTATTCCAGCAGATTCAGCTATTTCGGCACAATATTTCAGGTTTTCAATTATATTCGCTGTTTGATAATCTCTTTCTAGGCTAGGGTCTGAAACACCAGAAAGAACGGTGGTATATTTACCATTAACTCTTTTAGCTACTTCGATTGTTTCCTTAAGTTGCTGCAATAAAACTTCTTTAGCCTCGCTTGAATCACTGACAAATGTAGGGCGATCGAAGATTAGGTTATTAACGAAACAACCCATTTCTAAATCGTGTTTGGCTAATTCTTTGCCGATTTTATCTTGAACTTCGACAGGACGTAATTTGAGGAAGTTATCTTCAATGCCTGAAAAACCTCGCTCGGCAATGAATTCGATCTGGTCTATGGGGTCGCTTCCTGCCAGTGCAGGAAACATAAAGTCTTCTGGTGAACTTAGTCCTATATGGGGAGCAAATTTCATGTTTATTTTTAATTTATTTAATTTAATTTTGTAACTTTAAAGATCGCAATCTAGATCTAAAACGTACTCAGTCGATCGAGTAATGGGTCGATAACTTTTTGAGTCTCTTTACTACTAACTACTGGGACAATCTCAAATGTTGCTCCCGAACCACGCCATTTCAAAATCCATTCTTGAAGTAAACGTAAGTCATCACATTCCATTAGCTGAAAACATCTACTAAAATTAGGTTCAACCCAGCTATCAATATATTGAAGACCTTCGGGGAACATTCTGCCTTCATCACGAACGCGCTGATAAATTGGCAGCATATCATTGTCTTGAAAACGTTCAATAATCATAAATAACATTCGCCAGTCCTTTCTAAATCTGCACGATCCAAATATAGGAAATCTCGATTAAGATATTTGCATCTGATTCAACAAATTAATTTCATCATTGGTAAGTGTAATAGAAACAGCAGCCATGTTTTCTTCTAGGTGAGCAATAGTAGTAGTACCTGGAATCAAGATAATGTTTGGTGCGCGGTGTAGTAGCCATGCTAAAGCAATTTGATTGGGTTTTACGCCTTTTTTAGTGGCAATATCGGCGATCGCTCCTTCGGCATGAGCCAATGGTGCGCCTTGTTTCAGGGGATGTGCGCCCAGAGAACCATGAGGGATAAAGGCTATATCATGTTTGGTACAGTAATCTAAAACGTTTTGGTATTGGCGATCGCTCAAGCTATATTTATTCTGCACCGAGACAATTGGCACTATCTGACGCGCTTCTTCAATCTGTTCTACACTTACATTAGATAAACCGAGATGACGAATTTTACCCTCATCTCTAAGTTCTTTTAATGCGCCAATCGATTCGGTAAAGGGAACTTTAGGATCGTGACGATGTAGTTGATACAGGTCGATTCGTTCTAGTTTCAGTCTTTGTAAGCTACCTTCTACACCTTTTCGGAGAAATTCTGGTGAGGCATCAGCTAGAATCTGGTCTGGTGCGGGTTTGTTGATTCCGCCTTTAGTAGCAATAACTAAATCTTGGGGATAGGGATACAAAGCATCAGCGATTAGCTTTTCGTTAAATCCCGCGCCATAGGCTTCTGCGGTATCGATAAAGTTTACTCCCAGTTCAACTGCGCGTTGTAAAAGTTTTTTCCCTCCTTCCCAGTCTGGATAAGCCCCGAAGTTTCCTGGCTGTCCTGAAAGACGCATTGCACCATAACCTAAACGATTAACTGTTAAATCTCCTCCCAGTTTGAAGGTATGGTCAATAGAAGTATTGTTGTTAGTCATTTTTTCCTTTCCGATAAACTACTTGATTTTTTATTTATTGTTTGGCTGAGTTCATCGCACCTGAAAACTCGATTACATTACCGTTATTGTCTTTAACGAAACCTACTCTTACGCCAACTTGAGGAGCATCAAATGCTTCAATGAATGTCGGTACGCCTTTTTGATTTAGTTCGGAAATTGCCTCATCAACGCTGTCTACACGAAAACAAATATGTCCCACACCAGTTGTTCGCAGTGCTTCTCCAAAGTCTGACATATTTGGCATTCCAGAACGGGCTTGAGTAGTTCCCACAACTTCAATCCGAAAGCCACGAACGTCGAGATAAGCTAACTGTAAATCGGGTAATTCATCGACAGTCCATTCTTTTTCAATAGTTGCATCGAATTTTTCTCGATACCACTGAAGCGTTTCTTGATAATTGGGAACGCTAATCATTACATGGTCGATTCGCATCGAATT
Organism: Waterburya sp.; assembly: GCA_965214815.1. GTDB lineage: Bacteria > Cyanobacteriota > Cyanobacteriia > Cyanobacteriales > Xenococcaceae > Waterburya. The sequence goes on along the minus strand of CBDCCL010000002.1, from coordinate 1,281,389 downwards.
AAGTCCTGTTTTGGTTTCTGTGTTTAGATTTGCCATTAGTTTTCTCCAAAATTTAGTAAACCCGATTTAATTTTTCTCTAAGATTTAGCCAATTGTTAGATGCTCGTGTACTAACCGCCATTCGTTGTCAAGACGCTTCCAGGTATGAGTACCGTATTGTCTAGCTTTTACCTCTTGTCCATCTTTGGTTTTTCCACCACCAACCCAGGAAAAAGTAGTTACTGCCAAATCTCCATCAATTGAAATTTCCCAATTATCTTCTAAATCGACGTTCCAATAGCTAAAGTTCTCCATTACTGGTATCCAAGTATCGAGATATTCTTCTAAGCTATGTAGTACTACTACCTCATCTTGAAAATTATCGAAAACCAAGATTTCATTTTCTCCTGTAGCAAATATTTCTTCAAAACCCTCACCCGTAAATGTCTTATCTTGAGGACTCCAAAGATTTATCCATTTTTCTGTCAATCGGCGAATTTCGGTTTTGTCTTTTATTGGTTGAGATTGTTTAGTTGTGTTCATAATTTATACGTTACGTTTAGTAATTTAATTTTCTAAAAAAAAACTGCTCTGTATATCGGTTGCTTTATTGTAATGAGGAAGGAGCAGACAAATGCTCGTGAATCATCACCCAATTTCCATCTCGCTCTTCCCAGATTGCAGTTTGTCTCTGGACAAACTTTAATTCTTTTCCACATTGGCATTACCCAGTAAGTCATTAGATAAACTAAAACTCCTGTCAAAATTAAAGTAAGGATGGGTAAAGGTAAAAGATTTAAGGGTTTACTGAAACAGTACAAAATAATTGTAATTAGAGGGTAGATTGCCAACCAAGTGAGCAGAAATAGCTTATGGCGCGATGGCTTGTTAGGGGAAGGCAATTTTATTAGCGATCGCTTTTGACGATAGGTAGTCATGTGACATAATTTAAACTGCAGCATTTATTAACGTTACGCTACGTAATTAATGCAACGAAGACTAAACAAATATGTCAACCTCTAAAACGAAAAAAGTTAAAGCCGTTGCTAAATCTGGGCGTGGCAGACCGCGATCGCCTGAAACCAGAGCCAAAATACTCAAAGCAGCCTATGAAATGCTAAACGAAGTTGGATTTATGGATCTGACCATTGAAGGAGTCGCAGCAAGATCGGGAGTAGGTAAACCAACTATCTATCGACGTTGGAAGACCAAAGCAGCACTAGCAATGGATGCTTTTTTAGAAGCTGTAAATCCAGAACTAGCATTTCCCGACACAGGTACGGCTAAAGAGGATTTCAGAGAGCAAATGCAAAAAATAGTGAGATTGATGAATAGTCCTAGAGGAGAAGTGCTAGCTAGTGTTATTGGTTGCGGACAAGCAGACGAAGAATTAATCGCAGCTTTTAGGGAAAATTGGCTAATCCCCAGACGAAAAGATGCGATTGCAATATTTCAACGAGGGGTTGAAAGAGCAGAACTAAGAGCAGATGTAGACGCACAAGTGGCGATCGATGCTTTGTACAGTCCGCTTTTTTATCGCTTGTTACTCAAGCATCAACCTTTAAATAATAAATTTGTAAATGAGTTAATCGAATTAGTTATGAATGGAATGAGTTTGCCATAATAGTTTTTAAAAGCGATCGCCAGAAGTTCTTAAATTAACTATAGTGCGATCGCGGCTCAATTCAAATATTTACTCAAAAATTCTGTAGTCTCCTCCCAAGCTGCTTCGGCTGCTTCGGGGACGTAGTTTTGACCCGAAGGATTAGCAAAGGCGTGTCCTGCATCTTCGTAGACAATAATTTCTGTTTCCGCGGATCGCTGTTGCAAGCTAGATTCAAATTCTTCTACTGTTTCTAGAGGTATAGAGCTATCCTCTGCGCCAAATATACCTAAGACTGGCATTGACAACGTGCTTAATTCTTCCTCTGTGGCTTCTCCTATCTGTCCGCCATAGTAAATTACTGCTGCGTCTAATTGAGGAAATAGTAATGCTGTCTCTAATGACCAGCTACCACCAAAACACCAGCCAATTGACCCCACTTGAGGAGCTTGTTTTTCTTCAACTAAATAGTTGTAGGCTTTAGTAATATTTGCTTCTGCACCAAAGGGATTGTTAGCTACCTGCTGAACTAATTGTTTAGCTGCTTCGGGAGTTTCTGCTACCTGTCCGTCATACAAATCTACGGCTAGAACTTGATAACCTTCTCCTGCTAATCTGCGCGCCATTGCTTCGATGTTTTCGTTAAGTCCCCACCATTCATGAATAGCTAAAATTCCTGGTAGGGGTTCGGTAGCATCTTGGGGATAAGCATAATAGCCGTTAATCGCTTCTCCGTCTATGGTGACGTATTCTACCATCTCTGTGGCTACGGGGATCTTAGGCTCGACTAAAGCGATCGCCGTTGGACTTGGATAGTCATGACGATGTGCTGCTAATACCCGATTTGCTTCAGGTTTAGTCACAGACATTGCTAGAGTTAGTAGTAAGGCGATCGCAAATATCCCTGCCAAAATTAGCTGTTGCCGACTGAGTTTTTTCATATATATTTCTCAAAACCAAACATAAGATATTTTATGTTGTTTTCTCAAGAAATGAAAAATACCTTGTCTTGCAGCAAAAATTTAGCTATTTTAATATCTAGATATCTGTACTATACTATCTAACAACAGCTCGAATTCAGTTTTTCCCCAACGCTTTATTTAGTCAAAAGAATTTGTAGCGTGGTAATTCTTTCTTATTCCATGGGATTCATTCTAATTTCTTGTGGTTGGTAGACGTTTGTGGGTGCAGATCGGGCATTGCTACTAAAGGGGTAGGAGGAGGCAATCATCATCATAGGTAGAGTTAGGGTAACAACCGCAACTCCTGTTCCTAAAATTCCTGCCCACCTATGACCAGGAGAGTCTTCAGCTTTTCCCGGGCGTTGGCTAACTTCCATATAGAAATATGATAAATCCAGCTTTATCTTGATAAACAATTAGAAAAAGTAAAGGTAGAATAAACTATTTTTACATCTTCCATTACAATTGTAGCCTTAAATTTGAATTTAGTTAGTATCTTGGATAACTAAGGTTATAAAATCTTACTTGAGATTTATAAGGAGAGAAATCGTGGAAGCGCAAACAGCACCATTCAACCATCTTTCTGTCCTCCGTCGCGAACTAATTACAGGATTAGATATTTCATCAGGGGGCTTATATTTAGATGCTACTGCTGGCGGTGGCGGACACAGCGAACTGATTTTAAAGCAAGAACCAGACGTTAAGTTAGTAGCGATAGATCGAGATGAAACTGCGATCGCAGCAGTAAAAGAGCGATTAGCCGAGTTTTATCCCCAGCGTTTAGAATTTTGGCAGGGCAATTTTGCTGATTATAAACCACAAGAGCGATTATTTGACGGAATTATCGCCGATTTGGGAGTTAGTTCACCTCAGTTAGATGTTGCCGAACGTGGCTTTAGTTTCCGACACAGCGCACCCTTAGATATGCGAATGGATCGTAGGAGTGGAATTACCGCAGCCGAAATTGTCAACCATTGGAAAGAAGTATCCCTAGCAGATTTAATCTACGAATATGGTGAAGAAAGATTCTCCCGTCGTATTGCCAAGGCGATCGTGCAAAAACGCCCTTTCAAAACTACAACCGAATTAGCCGAAGCGATCGCCTCTACCGTACCTGGTAAATACCGTCATGGTAGAATTCATCCCGCTACTCGTACTTTCCAAGCTTTACGCATTGAAGTCAATCAGGAATTAAAGTCATTAGAGAAATTTATCGATCGCGCTCCCCTGTGGCTCAAACCAGGAGGAAAAATTGGCATTATTAGTTTTCATAGTTTAGAAGATCGCATTGTCAAACATCGTTTCCGCAACAGCGAATTACTAGACGTTATTACCAAAAAACCAATTACCGCCCAACAAGACGAGCAAAGAGAAAATCCGCGATCGAGATCGGCTAAGTTAAGATTTGCCCAAAAGAAAACCGAACCAGCATAATGATGAAGGATGAAGGATGAAGGATGAATTTACGCTCTTAACAAGAATGTTCTAACGTATATGCGTAACGCTATAAATACTCCTTGTTCCTTGTTCCTCGTTCCTCGTTCCTCGTTCCTCGTTCCTTGCTCCTTGTTCCTCGTTCCTCGTTCCTCGTTCCTTATCAATCTTCTTCTTTAAAATCGATACAAAGAGCATTGGCTTCTGGCTTGGAAAGAGTAACAATTTTATCTTGCAGCATAATTTGTACAGTTCCCTCCGAAGCAAAACTCAATATGACAAAAGAAGTATTAGGTAACAATCCTTTGGAGATTAGTTTTCCTATATAACCGCCATAAATTCGATTATATCCAGCCACAATAACTGCTGTACCTACTGGTAATTCCCAAATACCGATGGTAATTCTCATAATGTTTCTTCTGTTGCAGTCACGACTATTTGTCGAGCTATTTCTGTACCTATACCGATCGAACTATCCTTTAGAGCAATTACTACCGAGTCGTTACTAGTTTTGCTGAGTACTCTGACAATTTTGCCTGATTCTAGCCCTAAATTGCTCAATTGACGAGTAATGTCCTTAGAAGTAGAAATTTCTTTAATCGCGATCGAGCTTCCTATTTGAACTTGATGTAGAAAACTACTATCAGGATTTAAATGCAGTTGTTTGGCTGTATTTAAAGAAGAATTTACAGAATTACTACCGACAAAAACAAAATGTTTAAACCGCTTGAGCTTTGATAATTGCTGATGCTTAAATATTGCATGAGTCATGGGCGATAAAATCTATTGATATTAATTACTATTTAGCCTGCTCTTCTTATACATATATCGCGATCTGGTCTTGTTGACAATCTTTTTTAAATAGATTTTATAATTTAGCGATCGCAACTCATTCAAGATCGCACTCAGCTTAATAAAATATAGCCAGACACTCGAATAGCATCTGGCTATAAACATCGATAAAAATCAATTACATTTAGAAGTAAATCTTAATCCGATCGCCTACAGTTGGTAATCGGGAATACAGTTGTGTTCCATATAAAAATGATAGTCGGCAAGGGCGCGATCGCTTTGTTCTTGAGTCCAGCCACAGTGTTTTTGGAGAGTTTCAGTAACTACAGGTAACAAATTCATCCCGTAATGACCATTCATCGCTAAAGTGGTGCGACGGCGCAAAATATCTACCAAATTATGAGCTAGTTCGCTTTCGACAGCATAGACAATTTGAGCTTTTATATCAGGTACATTTGTACTTAAAAGCTGGGATAATTCAGGATTATCTTTAGTCAAAGCCAAAACTTGCAAGGCTCTAGCACCATATACGGAAAACAAATGATCTATAGTACTAGCTGATAGAATCGAATCATATTCGGCGATCGCCTGTTGGATACGTTTATCGCTGGGTAGAATACAGCCAGGAAGAGGCAGAGAATCAGTTTGGCAGGGTTTTGGCGATCGCTTCATGCGTTTGAAGACCGCATCTACCATTTCTTCACCGACGTTACGATAGGTAGTTAGCTTACCGCCGATTAGGCTTAACAGGTTTTTAACTCCTTCTTTGCGGTGGTCGAAAATGATGTGTTTGCGAGTGATGCTACCCGGTCTTTTGCCGTCGGTATTGGGTAAAGGACGTACTCCAGAATAGGTAAACTTCACGTCATCCCGTTCTAACTTAGCGGTAGGAATAACGCTATTTGTTTCTCTTAATAAATAATCAATTTCTTCGTTATCCGCTTTAATATTGTCGATGTCGTCTTTATAAGGTAGATCGGTAGTACCAATTAGATACTTATCCAACCAGGGAATAATAAAGAAAGGACGACCATCAGATTTCGCCTCAACGTATAAAGTCGAGCCTGGTGCGCCAGGAAAGGGATCGACAACAATATGACTACCTTTAGTACCGCCATTTTTCTTAGCATTGCCGATAGAAACCTCTTCGCCAGCTTTGCGTCCTCGCTGACAAACCCGATCGATCCAAGGTCCTGCGGTATTAATTACAACCGCATCAGCACTACCAGAAATAGTAAAGCTTTCTCCCGTCAGCTTATCTTTACAGACAACATCGGTAATACGAGAGTCTTTAATTGGTAGTTCGGTAACTTCAGCATAGTTTAATACAGTTGCTCCTGCATTTTGTGCCGAAATAATATTTTCCAAGCAGAGGCGTTCGGCTAGGGTAACTTGCCCATCGTAGTATTGCGAACCCCCTGACAAATTTTCCGAGTCTAGAGAGCGGAATAGCTGTTTAAACTTCTGTTTGGGCAACATCCGATGAGAGGGAAGCGTTTTATCATAGCTAAAAACATCGTAGAGAATCATCCCCGCCCAAATTTTCCAATAAGGGCGAGAGCGATCGCCATAAATGGGAATAGTTAGCTGAAGCGGAGTAACTAAGTGAGGCGCAGTGCGGAGTAATACTTCTCTTTCCTTTAGAGATTCTCTAACTAGTGGAAATTCAAAATATTCTAAATAGCGCAAACCGCCGTGAATTAAACGACTCGACCAGCTAGAACTACCGCTAGCAAAATCGTTCTTCTCGACTAAGATTGTTTTTAAACCTCTCAAAGCTGCATCCCTAGCGACACCTGCGCCATTAATTCCACCGCCGATAACAATTACGTCGAACTCCGTCCGTTGAATTTGAGCCAAATCTCGCATAGTGATTGTTTTCTATAGTGTTTTTTTTAATCATCTCTAACTTAACTAATGATGGCAATTCAATCGTGGAAGAAAAAATATAATTGTGAGATCGAGATAAGAACTTTGCATGAGTATTGCAGTCGTTTTCAATTGGATCGACCAAACGCAATCGCGCTTTAGTTTCAATCAATCTTCCTTGTTCGTTGTTCCTTGTTCGTTGTTCCTTGTTCGTTGTTCCTTGTTCGTTGTTCCTTGTTCGTTGTTCCTTGTTCGTTGTTCCTTGTTCCTTAACTTATTCCATGTTAATCGGATCGACATCAATAGTCATGCTGACGGATTTTGGCAAGTGCGATCGCCAGATATTTAGATCGGGTAAATTATCCCGTGCTGCGGGGGAAAATTTTAATAAAATTTGCCAGCGGTAACGACGAGCAACCCGCATGATGTTGGCTGGTGCAGGACCGAGTATTTCGTATTCTGTACCCAGGTTATCGATGAGAAGATCGGCTAAAGTCTCCGCAGCCTGTTCTACTTCCCTAGAATCGATACTACTGAGCTTGATTAAAATTAAATTTCCATAGGGAGGATAGTTTAGTTCGGCTCTCTGGCTTAATTCGGTAGTACTAAAGTTTTGATAGTCGTGAGTCTGCATCGCCTTAATTACGGGATGTTCGGGGGAGTAGGTTTGCACGATGACTTTTCCTGGTATATTTCCTCTTCCCGCTCTTCCTGCTACTTGAGTTAGAGTTTGAAAGGCTCTTTCGGCTGCTCGATAATCGCTACGGTGCAGTAAGCCATCTGCTGCGACGATTCCCACTAAGGTAACGCCTGCAATATCCAAGCCCTTAGTTAGCATCTGGGTTCCAATCAATATATCGGCTTCTTTATGAATAAAGCGATCGATTAATTGACGGTGCGCGCCTTTATTTCTGGTAGTGTCGCTATCAAAACGAATACATCTGAGTTCGGGGAAAAGTTTGGCTAACTCTTGAGTAACTTTTTGCGTTCCGCTACCGAAGAATTTTAAATAGGGAGAACTACATTCAGGACAAACATCGGGCTGAATACGGGTATGGTTACAGTAATGACAGCGTAATAGTTTAGCTGCACCCTCGTGAGTATGATGATAGGAAAGAGACACATCACAGTCTGGACATTCCATCACGTAACCACAACTGCGACAGGAAACAAAGGTACTATGTCCCCGTCGGGGAATAAATAAAATACCCTGCTGCTGCTGCTGCTGCATATCGGCGATCGCATTTTGTAAGGATAGACTAAAGATCGAACGGTTTCCCCGACTCAACTCCTGGCGCAGATCCACTATTGATACTTCGGGTAACGGGCGATCGCCAATACGTTCGGGTAATGATAAATAAAATGATGGCGATGGGGATAATTCTTCTGTAACTTCTTGTAAGGGCAAATCGCGATTCGCCCCTACATCCTGAACCGCTACCAAACTTTCTAAAGAAGGGGTAGCCGAACCCAAAACCAAAGGGCAATTTTCCAATTCTGCCCGCCATTGAGCGACTTTACGGGCGTGATAGGTAGGTGTCGGACGGTCTTGTTTAAAACTAGAGTCGTGTTCTTCATCCAAGACAATTAAGCCGATATTTGGCAGGGGAGTAAAAATAGCCGATCGCGTACCGATTACTACCTGTGGTTCTCCCTGTATTGTCTGTCGCCAAGTATCGTAACGTTCGCCAGCCGAAAGCTTACTGTGATATACGCATACCTGTTCGCCAAAACGAGCGCGAAAGCGGTCGGTTAACTGGGGAGTCAAGCCGATTTCAGGTACTAAAACTAATGCAGATTTACCTCGTTCTAAAATAGGCGCGATCGCCTGAAGATAAACTTCGGTTTTACCCGAACCAGTTACCCCGTGTAGCAATAATTGAGCATAGCCTTGTTGGGCCTTAATTACTGCTAGAGCATCCGCTTGAGCGGGACTTAATTCTTTGGGTCGATCCGCAGCCTGAAGAACCCCCTGTTCTTTACGTAAGATTTCCCTTTCCGAAGCAATGATATAACCTTTGGCTTCTAACTTTTTAATCGTAGCAGAGCTAGTACGGCATAAGTCGATTAGGTCTTTTAGCCATAGTTCCCCGCCTCTATTTTTCAGGATCTGTAGAATTTCCTGCTGTCTTGAGGTTAGATCGTCTAAAAAAGCATTTGTGACTAAGGTAACGGCAGTCTGTAATTTGGGCTTGGCTGGTTTGGGGTGTTCGAGATAATTTTCGATCCAACCTCGCTTACTCAGTTCTCTAATTCCCCGACTCGCACCTTTGATCTGATTTCTTAAATAATTAACGCTGTAGTCGCCGTCTTTCTGACTCTGTAGCAGCCTTAAAACCTTTCCTGCAACGACGCTACAAAAAGTCTCCGCACCAGGTGGAATGTTTGCACATAATCTGATTCTTCTTTGCGATCGCCCTAACAAGCCTGGAGGAAGAGCGATCTTAATTGCACCGATCAAATCTGTACTGTAATAGCCTGCAATTTTTTCTAATAGTTGCCAATAAGTGTCTAAAAAGAATCTGGAGGTAATTACGTCTTCTATCGCCCGAATCCGCTTGGGATCTAAATCCTCTGGAGGTGATGCGAGTAAACGAACTACAATTCCTCCAGCTATCTGCGCTCCAAAAGGTACGCTGACAATATCCCCTCCACGCACCGTTAAATCCGCAGGAAGACTATAGGTATATAACCCTTGAGTTCCAGGACAATCAACCAAAACCTCTACCCATAAGGCGCGATTGACTGTATAGCTACTTTGGGGTTCTGCTACCAATAAACTCGCAATACTAGGGGATTCGCACGCAGAGTATTTTAGATTATCTTTTAAAGACACATTATTTTGAAGGTCATTCAACATTAAAATTTAGCTTAAAATACAGAAATACTATTTTACATTTTCTACGACTGAAGACAGCATTTAGATTATTTTTCCCTTAGAGTCAAGCGTAAGAGTGATGCCTGTTGGTTTGTTTACTTGGTAGAAAGAAAAGTGAGGGATGCTATACTAAATTTTTCTTTTAAACAAATGTCATAAATGTATCTAAGTGTTGTAGTTCCTACTTACAATCGTTTACCAATACTGCAAAAGTGCCTTACTGCATTGGAACAACAGCAATTGACTGATGATAAGGTTAGCGGTTATGAGGTAGTACTGGTTGATGATGGTTCGAGCGATCGCACTTTGGCATGGATAGCAGAAAATCGTGCTTTATTGCCTCATATAAAGGTATACGAGCAAAATCATTTAGGTGCAGCAGCAGCCAGAAATCTAGGCGTTAAAAGTGCTGTAGGCGACACCATAGTTTTCATTGATAGCGATCTGGTAGTTACGGAAAGTTTTTTGCAATCTCATGCAGATGCTTTAGTAAAAGGAGAGCGGGATAAAATGAGCGATCGTGTCTTTACTTATGGTGCAGTAATTAATACTAATAATTTTGAAGATCCTACTTGTGAACCATTTAAAATAACCGATTTTTCTGCTGCATATTTTGCAACGGGTAATGTAGCAATTAAGCGCAAATGGTTGGAACAAGCTGGCTTATTCGATACGGGTTTTCAACTCTACGGATGGGAAGATCTGGAGTTAGGAGTGCGGTTAAAAAAGTTGGGTTTGAAACTAATAAAATGTCCCCAAGCAGTAGGTTATCATTGGCATCCTGCGTTTAATTTAGAACAAATACCTGGCGCGATCGAGCGAGAAATTGAACGAGGCAAAATGGGCGTAGTTTTCTACCAGAAACATCCTACATTAGATGTCAAAATGATGATTCAAATGACGTTTTTACACCGTATTCTGTGGGGAATTTTGTCTTTGGGTGGAGCATTAAACGAACGGACTCTTCAACCTTGTTTACAGTGGTTGCTCGATCGCGACAAGCCTCAGTGGGCAGAACAGGTAGCACGTATTTTTCTCAACTGGTACAACGTGCAGGCAGTATATGCTGCGTATCGAGAAGAAATAGCTAGATAACTCTTCAAAAAGTCGATTGGATTCATAATGTAGCAATCCCAGGTCATTCATGAAAATATTTTTTTAATAAACCACGGAGGCACAGAGGACACAGAGGTCAGAAAGAAGAGAGTTTTTCACGAAGTTATCCCCGATTGCTATAGCTCTTAAAGCTCAGACAAATACTTATAATACTTAAAAAGACTCATTTTTTATAGATCTATTGCTACAACGTGCAGGCAGTATATGCTGCGTATCAAGAAGAAATAGCTAGATAACTCTTCAAAAAGTCGATTGGATTCATAATATAGCAATCCCAGGTCATTGATGAAAATATTTTTTTAATAAACCACGGAGGCACAGAGGACACAGAGGTCAGAAAGAAGAGAGTTTTTCACGAAGTTATCCCCGATTGCTATAGCTCTTAAAGCTCAGACAAATACTTATAATACTTAAAAAGACTCATTTTTTATAGATCTATAAATAAGCCATTTTGATGAACATTATTACCAATCTTTTATTTCCCAAATCGAAAAAAGCTTCAGATAAAGAATCAAATGGATTACCAGCATTAAATCGCAATCCTCGCGGAATCCACATCAAGTCTGCGCCAGAGATTGAGAAAATGCGCCGTTCGGCAAGAATTGTCGCCACAGTACTCAAAGAAATCGAGGAAATAACCAAGCCAGGGATGACAACGGCAGATTTGGATGAATATGCTGAAAAACGAATCCGTGAAATGGGAGCGACTCCTAGTTTTAAAGGTTACTATGGTTTTCCCGCTTCGATTTGCGCCAGCGTTAACAACGAAGTGGTACACGGTATTCCTAATGCTAAAAAAGTACTGCGTCGGGGGGATGTTTTAAAAGTAGATACGGGTGCATACTGCGACGGTTTTCATGGTGATTCCTGTATTACGATCGCTGTAGGAAACAAAGTATCTAAAGAGGCTGCCAAGCTAATTAAAGTAGCAGAAGAAGCCTTATATAAAGGCATAGAACAGGTAAAGGCAGGTAACAACCTAATGGACATCGCGGGAGCGGTAGAAGATCATGTAAAGGCAAATGGCTTTAGCGTGGTAGAACAATACACTGGACATGGTGTGGGTAAAAATCTCCACGAAGCACCATCAGTATTTAACTGTCGTACTAAATGGATGCCTAACGTCAAGCTAAAAGCAGGAATGACTTTGGCGATCGAACCAATACTTAATGCGGGTTCTAAACATACTAGAGTATTGCGCGATCGCTGGACGGTAGTTACCGTAGATAATAATCTATCGGCACAGTTCGAGCATACCGTTTTAGTTACTAAAGATGGCTACGAAATTTTGAGCGATCGCGATTTAGTGTAAAGTATTAGAATTGCCAACGAGATCGCACATTTATAGTTTTTCTCTCGATGGCTCGATCTACTGAGTAAAAAGCTGCTTAGATATATACAGGCGGTTAAGTCTGTCTATCGTAAATTAATTCCTTAAATCAAATTTTTAAATGTCTCCCAATACTATTGCTATTCCTAATTTAGATCGCTTAGTTTTAAATAATGGCATCACTTTAATAGTCGTCGAAAATCAAGCAGCAGATATTGTTTCAGGTCGTTTTTTCCTCAAAGGTGCTGGTACAATTATCGAATCACCAGAGAAAGCAGGACTAGCTCATTTAGTCTCGGCGGTAATTACTAAGGGAACAGAAAATTTATCAGCTTTAGAAATTGCCGAAAAGATCGAGTCTATTGGTGCAGGTTTGGGTGCAGACGCTTCGACTGACTATTTTTCTCTCAGTCTCAAAACGGTATCGTCAGATTTTGAACCCATGCTGAAGTTGTTAGGAGAAATAATGCGATCGCCAACTTTTCCCGAATCAGAGGTAGAATTGGAACGCAAGTTAACCCTACAGGGAATTCGTTCGCAAAAAGAACAGCCGTTTAACGTGGCTTTCAATCAACTGCGTCAGCAGATGTATCCGCAACATCCCTATGGAATTTCAGTTTTGGGTACAGAGACTAGCGTAAACAATCTCACTCGTAAAGATCTCCAACAATATCATCAAACCTATTTTCGCCCAGATAACCTAATTATCAGTCTGTCTGGAAGAATAACTAAAGAGCAAGCAGTCAATTCGATTTGTGAAATCTTTGGAGATTGGCACTCGCCCGAACAAACTCTGCGCGCTGCTTCGGTAACTTCGCCTAGTCTTAATCCTTCTGTGCGAGAAATTATTCAAGACACTCAGCAATCGATCGTGATGTTGGGTTATCTAGCAACAAAGGTAAATCTAGAAGACTATCCCGTCTTAAAGCTAATTAGCACCTATTTAGGTAATGGGCTTTCTAGTCGTTTGTTTGTCGAACTGCGAGAAAAACGCGGACTAGCTTACGATGTCTCGGCATTCTTCCCCACTCGTTTAGATACTGCACCCTTTATCACCTATATGGGAACAGCACCTACCAATACGCAAATAGCTATTGAAGGCTTGAGTACGGAAGTAGAACGTTTAACCAATCAAACCTTGAGCGAAGAAGAGTTACAGAAAGCAAAAAACAAGCTTTTGGGACAGTATGCTTTAGGGAAGCAAACCAATGGCGAGATTGCTCAAACTTATGGCTGGTATGAAACTCTCGGCTTGGGCGTAGAATTCGATCGCACTTTCCAAGATACCATTCCCCCCATTACTCCCGAACAAGTGCAGCAAGTAGCAATTAAATATTTGAGTAAGCCCTATATTTCCATCGTCAAACCTGAACAGTAAACATTAAACATTGAACAGTGAACAGTCAACAGTTATGGGTCGCGGTATCCGTAATTGGCAACAGTCAACAGTTATGCGAAGCATTGAAGCTGACAAATGCTAAATGGTAAATGATGAATGATAAATGAATTATTGGGAACACTATTTATTGAACACTAATTTAGATCGTGAAACCAAGTGGACAACCAAATAGGAAATTTAACCGAGATAGCTGGAACAGCAAACAATGAGGAGATCGATGGAAAAGATTTAGAGATAGTTTACGGTTTAGAAGGAGACGATCTGCTTAAATCGGTTGACGGTTCGACTACAGAAAACGATTCGGATGCAACAGTGCTAGTCGGCGGTTCGGGAAACGATCATTACGATACTATCGATGAATCTACTGCCATCATTATTGAAAACGGCAATGACGATAACGATATATTTCATGGAACGGACGTTAAATTTTTTAGTGAAACTTCCTATATTTTTGAAATAGAAAATCGCCATTTACTAATTGGCGATCGCTCAACTGGGCAATCTGGAATTATTATTGATTGGCAAGTACCTGAAAATCGGATTGAAGATTTTGCAGCAGTAGATAGCATTTTTACTTATGAAGACTTAGTTGCTAATTTTCGTAATTTAGATAGTTATCAAGGTAACTTTAGTTGGGAACAATTAGTCGCTTCGGGTGAATTAAATCTCCAAAGATTGGGTTTATCTGCTGAAGCAGTCGATATGGCGATCGCTAAAGCTAAAGAGAGATCTAATGTACTACAACAAACCGAACCTCAGCCTCAACCGTCCCCTGGTTCGATCGGAAATTTAAAAGAGATTGTAGCAAGTGAAGCAGACAACGACATACTAGGTATCGATCTACAGATCCTATATGGTTTGTCAGGAAACGACACCTTGAAACCCCTCTCTGGTTCGGTAGAAGCAGTTGTTGCTGATTCGATCTTCGTTGTTGGTGGATCTGGAGATGATTCGTATTTTCTTAGTAACTTTACTACCTCAGTTATTATTGAGGATGGTAATTCCGATGCGGATCTAGCAAATGTCGGTAATTTTGCCTTCACTCGTACTACTTCTTATGTTGCAGAAATAAGCGATCGCCACTTGTTGATTGGCGATGTTGAATCGAGACAGTCTGCGATTATTGTCGATTGGCAGCAGCCCGAAAATCACATAGAAACTTTTGTAACTGAAAATGGAGAAATAGGTTATGAAGAGTTTACTGCTAATTATCGCAACGCCGTTAATTTTGATGAACTGACTTGGGAAGAGTTATCTGAGTCTGGTTTATTAAATTTAGAAAAATTGGGTTTATCGGGGGAGATTGAAGAGGCGATCGCCGAAGTAAAAGAAAACTCCACCCTGATTGAAGCGCAAGATCTGGGTTTGAGTGAGATTATGTATCGTTTTTATAACCGGGAGTTTGGCATACATTTGTATACCACTGATATTAACGAACGAGATTTTATTGTAGATGAGTTGGATAGTTATACTTTTGAAGGCGCAGTCTACAAGACAGAAGATCCGACTTCTACATCAGTAAATACTACAGACGTTTACAGGTTTAACGTTGATGGCGGTGGATATTTCTATACCGCTGACGAAGTAGAAAAAGATTATATTGTAGAAAATCTCACTAATTATACCCTTGAAACTAGTTCATTTGCTGCCTCAAAGGAAGAAACTATTTCTAATGTTCCTGTCTATCGCTTTTACGAACCAAGCATAGGGACTCATTTCTTTACTTCTAACGAAGTAGAAGCAAACTATGTGATAGAAAATCTCACAAATTACAATTTCGAGGGTATTGCCTATTATGTTCAACCTATATCGATCTAGATGCTAGATATACTAAATCGGCGTTGGTATAGGTAATAAGTAACTCGTCTTGAGTATTACCTCTTACGCTTTACCTACGGACAGTTAACGCGCACTTGTCTGGTTCTAACAATGGCAACAGCTATAGTTGAGATCTAGATTAATCTCAGTTAGATTCGATCTAGATCTCAATCGGGTTTAAGTTGCGATCGCCACAGCTTTCAACTCAAATATTTTCTCAATCACGTTACTTACCACTTTATCAGGAGTAGAAGCACCAGAAGTCACGCCGACGGTAATCTTTCCCTCTGGTAGCCAATTTTCGGCGATCGCCAGATCGCTATTTAAAGGTTTGTGTTCGAGGCGATCGCGATCTAAAATACGCTCTACTGAGTCAATATGATAAGAAGGAATATTGTGTTCTACGGCAATTTCTTGTAAATGAGTCGTATTAGAGGAGTTAAAACCACCGATGACAATCATCAAGGATAGATCTTCTTTTACCAGGTTAAACATCGCGTCTTGTCTCTCCTGGGTTGCATCACAGATGGTATTAAAGCTCATGAAGTGATTGTTTAACTCAGTAGGGCCATACTTTTTCATCATGGTTTGTTCCAAAAGCTTGCCAATCTGTTCGGTTTCACTTTTTAACATCGTGGTTTGATTGGCAATACCGACTTGTTCTAAATCTCTGTCAGGATCGAAACCTTCAGAGTAAGCGTTTTTAAACTTAGCTAAAAATTCTTCTCTGTCCCCACCATTGAGAATATAATTAGTTACATATTTCGCCTGTTCCAGATTTAACACTACCAAATAGCGATCGGCGAAAGAACTAGTCGCTACAGTTTCTTCGTGGGCATATTTTCCGTGAATAATCGATGTGTAGTCACTTTTTTTATGTTTTTCTACCGAATTCCAGACTTTAGATACCCAAGGACAGGTAGTATCTACAATTTTGCAGCCTTTATCTTTAAGTAGCTGCATTTCCGTAACGCTAGCACCAAAAGCAGGTAGAATTACTACGTCACCTCGATCGACTACAGAAAAATCTTTCTCACCATCAATAACTTCTATAAAGCCAACGTTCATCTCGCGCAAGCGTTGATTGACCGAAGGATTATGTATAATTTCGTTGGTAATCCAAATTTTATCGCTCTTGAAATGCTTTCTAGCTTCGTAAGCCATAGCTACGGCTCTTTCTACCCCCCAACAAAAGCCAAAAGATTCAGCCAGCAAAATAGTTACATCACCTTGGCAATAACGATAATCAGAATCGCGAATAGCAGCAATTAAATCGCTTTGATACTCAGAGTTCATCGTTCCCGCAACTTCCTTCTCATGTCCAAAACCGCGACGATGATAGTTTTGGTTGGAGTGTAAAGAACGTTTAAAAGCTTTGGTATCTATTTTTTGGTTAGTCATAACTATAGTTAGTAGTTAGTAGTTAGTAGTTAGTAGTTAGTAGTTAGTAGTTAGTGACGTTCCGTGGAACGTCTGTACAGTAATTGCACACAGAATTGCGCCTTTTGTTTCGCGTTTGTATTATTTACGATCTCAGACTAATAAATTGTTAAGGCGATGCACCCTATAGATACATTAAGATAAAATCTTTACTGCAACTTATAATAAGTCTAAGAAAAATATTAATGAGTTTACCAGAAGCAAATACTCCCTTATATAATCACAGTTTGCCAACTATTGAAGACTGGCTGCGCAATAAGGGATGCGATCGCGATCGCGATAATCTTCACTGTTGGTATTTAAATCGTTCGACTTGGAAAGCAGAGATTTGCTTGGATACTGAAGAATTGACCGTGCGTTATTTTGATACCGAACAGGATCGAGATCTCCGTCGCTCATTCAAATATTCTCTCAGTCGCCAAGATGTAGAAGATGCTGTCTTTTCAGGGCCCTAGTTCAGTTAACAGTCAACAGTTAACAGTCAACAGGGTTAAAGCTTTCGATAGAAGCGATCGCTTCTATGGTTGTTGCATAAAAGTTTACAATTGTATAGCTGATGTCTGCGACACAAGCTAAATCCGTCCGCAGTTGCGCTTATTTTCAGGACGACGTTGCCCAGCGACATTGCCTAAATTATCAGTCCGATATGCGGTTAAAACTACTTCTCCAGAATCATTAATAATCGCCCCTCTTGCTGGCTGTATCTTACCTCTAGCGGTTTCTACAGGTTGAGGAGTAGTAGATGTTGGGTTAGCTCGATCGCTGGCAATAATATTATCGGAATCTAAAGGCGATCCTGGTTCGGTTAGAACATTGCTTTCTCTAATAATAGTTAAACCACTAGTTCCTGCAAGATTCCTGTTTCTACAGGCTTCAGTCACGGTTTGTGTTTCTTTAACTAAATTTTCAGATAATTCGCTGTCGGGTTCAACGGTATTTACATCGGGAGAAAAAATCGAGATATTACCATCTAAACCAAATCTGGAACTAGCATTTATATCGTTAGTAATAGGATTTAAGGGACGTTCTTCAATACCAAACAAAGCCTCAGCAGTAATATTAATTCTGCCTCCGTCTCCCTGTTGGGCTGTGGCAATGATATCGCTATTTCCATTAGGCAAAGCAACAAGAAATTCCGAGTCAATCTGAATATTGCCACCATCAGCATCATTAGTGGCAGCAGCAGAAATTAAGCTTTCTTCTCTAAGGGTTAAATTATTCTCAATATCTAGATCTATGTTACCTCCCGTACCTTGAGGAGTTTCTGCTGATATTGCAGCATTGTTTAGATCTAAAGAGCTTCCCTGAATAAATATATTGCCACCATTACCCTGTCCTCTACTATCTACGGCGATGCGACCATTATTAGCTAAACTCAACTCTGGTAACTCTGAATTACTACCAGCGATCGAAATACTTCCAGCACTACCAGTAGAGTCCGAACCAGTACTGGCAAAAATACCACTTTCAGCACTTACTGGATCTATAGCCTGTTCCAAGTCATTTAGCTGTCCAGTATTAATTTGATTTGCCAATTCAATTACTTGTTCTCTACGGGTGAAAAAAGTAGGATCGCTACCAGAAATATTGATGCTATCGGCAACATTAAGAGTAATATTACCTGCATTCCCTTCATCAAAAGCAGCCGTGAGGATTTGACCGCCACCACTCAAGTCTATAGTGTCTGCATTGACAATAATATTTCCTCCTGGTGCTGCGCTTTTAGTGCGACCACTCAAAACAGCTCCGTCTGAAATCGATAGCTTATCAGTGGTGACAGAAACTGTTCCTCCAGAACCACTAGCTCCCGCTTCACTCGAAGAAAGTAAACCACTAGAAAAACCACCAGGGAAACTATTATTATTTGGTGTAACAAATTCTTTTACAGGAGCTACACCTGAAACAGTTACAGAATTTGAGGCATTAACCTGGATATTTCCTGCATTACCTTCTCCTTCAGTAGTGCTAAGAATTCCACTACCATCATTAACAGCCAGAGACTGAGTTTGAATATTAATGTTTCCAGCGTTTCCTACTCCCAGGGTATCATTTCTGATCAATCCAATATTATTTAAAGATATAGATCTAGCTTCAATATTAATATCGCCAGCATCACCTGCTGCTCGTGCTATAGCACTAATTCGACTTTGATTATTTATTTCGAGAAGATCGGTAGTAATATCTATATTTCCTGCTCTTCCTTGACCAGAAGTCGAACCAACAAATAATCCAGTTTTGTTATCAATAGTTACACTGTCCCGTGCATCGATGACAATGTTACCCGCATTTCCTGTCCCAAAATTGCCGGCATTTATTCTACTACTATTAGTTGGCAATGATTCGGTGGCATCATTTAATTCAAAAATATTAGTAGTAATATTTACATTTCCTGCTCGTCCTTGACCAGAAGCCGAAACAACAAGTAATTCAGTTTGGTTATCAATAGTTACACTGTCCCGTGCATCGATGACAATATTACCTGCATTTCCCGCCCCAAAGTTGCTGGCATCTATTCTACTATTGTCAGTTAAAGTCAATGACTCTGTGGCATCAAATTCAATTATTCCCCCTTCGGATTCGATAGTACCCAAATTTGTGAATATGCCAGTAAAAATAGATGAGTTGGCAACAGTTATGTTTTTTCCCTGAAAAGAGATAGTTCCACCGCGATCGCTAATAGCATTAATCAAAGCACTATTTATTGATATATTACCCCTGTTGATATTCTCTGGGACTGCAAAATTCAAGTTTTCATCTAGAGTAACTGTCCCCGCCTCATTCAACCCACCCAAGAGGATCTGCCCCTGAGAAGAACCTAGCCCAGCTCCTTGAAGATCGATATTACCTCCTATAAAAGCTAAAGTTTGAGTTGGCTGCAAGGTTATATTTGTCCCTTGTAGTCCGATATCGGCAGGTTCGTTGCGAAAATTCAAGCCAATAGGAGCGTTAACTGTCAATAAAGGTGGATTATCGCCATCAAAAGCCTGAAATTCTCCATCCTCGAACAAAATACTGTCCGCAGTCGTGCCATAAAATGAACCACCAATGCTTAAACTGGCATTTTCTCCTAATAAAATTCCAGCAGGATTAATTAAAAATAAATTAGCAGTACCATTAGCTCCAATTAATCCATTAATATTAGAAATATTTCCTCCCGTAACTCTAGAGAAAATATTAGTTATACTGTCTGAGTTATTAAATATTGCCGAACCACCATTAGGAACGGAAAAATCTTGAAAACTATGAAATAGATTATCCCCTGCAATATCTCCGTCATTAATTGTAAAATTACTTCCATCGTTTTCTACTGTTGTTGAGGTAGTTCCATCAGGATTAACTTGAGCCATAGCAGCAGGATCGAAGCTATTATACAAACAAAAAAAAGCCCCAGCAATATTAGACAGGAACAAGAAATTACGGATTAATTTATTCATTTTTTATATAAGACTTGAGAAATATTTTCGTGATAAATTTTGAATAATTATAAGCTTGCCAAGAGTTTTAACAATAGAGTCACTATAGAACAAATACAATAAAAATTTAAACTCTATTTAATCAAACTTAAATTATGAGTTATTAACATCTGATGAGTATGCGATCGTATCTTGTAACTGTTATCAAATTTATAGAGTATCTATCGGGTTTAACTTAGCCCGAATCTAATTCTTATTACTAAAATGCCTATTATCTAATATTTAAGTCAATGTTCTTTTAAAATTTGCATCTAAAAGAACATTGGTTGATGTATATAACTCTCTAAGTATCAAAGACGCTGTAAAACAAAAGCGAATATCTACATTTTAAGTTTTAATCCTAATGGAAGGGGAGGAGCTGGAGGAGCTGGAGGAGGTGGAGGAGGTGGAGGAAGATCTGGAAGAGCATGAGCTGGAAGAGGACCGTAGAAATACCACTGCGTTTTCATTTTGCCACCCGTAACGTTTGCTGCTTCGGGAACAGTTAACTCTTCAAAATTCGTTAAATCTCTAATTTGCATTTTTGTCACTCCTTCAATATGAATCTATCTAAAAAGAAAATTCAAGCGCGATCGCTCTTTCTACAAAACTCGACCTGAAATACTTAAATCTTTGCTGCCAATATTTAGCTTACGGACTCACAATACCATGTTAAATTTGAGAATTCAAGCTTAAAAACCAAGGTTTTTTATGTGAACTTACGTTTTGTTAACCTAAAAAATGATTAATTAAAACAAGGAACAGGGAACAAGAATCATTAAAGCTAACGAATGATAAATGATAAATGTTAAACATCTGGCATTATGTTTAGATCTAAGTAAACTATTAAACTTAAATTTTAAAAACCCGTTGGACAACAAAAAAAAGAAGCCTAAAGATTAAAATCACCTATAGCTTCTCAATTCAAAATTTTACTCCCTTATTTAAAGTGCGATCGCAAAGCGTAGGCCGAGCCTAA
This sequence comes from Waterburya sp., assembly GCA_965214815.1. Taxonomy (GTDB): domain Bacteria; phylum Cyanobacteriota; class Cyanobacteriia; order Cyanobacteriales; family Xenococcaceae; genus Waterburya. The sequence continues at coordinate 1,260,338 of CBDCCL010000002.1, read as the reverse complement.
TCGCAGCGATTAATTTAACCATCCTTTGAGGCGACGAGCCACTTGAGGACGACGCAGTTTACGCATTGCCTTGCTTTGAATTTGACGCACTCTTTCGCGAGACAGGTTAAACATTGCTCCCACTTCTTCTAGGGTGTAAGGTTGGCTAGCTGATAAGCCATAACGAAGACAAATTACATCTTTTTCTCGCTGAGTCAATACATCGTCTAGCACATCGCTAATTTCTTGACGCATCATGGTTTCATTCATGAGTTCTTCTGGAAGTTGTAGATCGCTATCTTCTAATAGATCTACCAACTCCGTATCTTCTGCTTTACCTACACGATGGTTGAGAGACAATGATTGACGACGCAACTCTAGTAGCTGGCGCAGTTGGGAGGCGGGTAATTTTAATTCTTTAGCTAATTCTGCCTCATCGGGGTTGCGCTGTAGCTTTTGCTTGAGATCGCGCTGTGCTTTTTTTAGCTTGTTGAGCTTCTCTACAATATGAATTGGCAAACGAATAGTACGGGCATCGTTGGCAATGGTACGAGTAATTGCTTGACGAATCCACCAATAAGCATAGGTAGAGAATTTGTAGCCTTTATTAGGGTCGAACTTTTCTGTAGCTCTATTTAGTCCGATCGCACCTTCCTGAATCAAGTCTAAAAAAGGAACACCACGATTAAGGTAGCGTTTGGCGATCGATACTACCAAACGTAGATTAGAGCGAATCATCTTGCGTTTTGCTACCTTACCACGATACAGCAATATTTCTAGCTGTCTAGGAGATTTTAAACCCATTGCACTAGCTAATTCTGCCTTGCTAGGCTGCTGCTGTTTTTCGGCGATTAGTTTTTGTCTAGTTTTTTCAACTTCCAACATCGACTTGACATCATTTGCCAAAATTATTTCTTCTTCTGCAGTCAATAGCGGATAACGAGCCATTTCTTTAAAAAATGCCCCAATATTATCTTCTAACGGAATTTTGCGCCGATTGTTGTTAGAACTGGTTCGATCTTCGTCAGTATATTCTGCTTCGACTAGCTTTAATTCTTCACTAATATCATCGCCGAGGGTCGCATCTATGCTATAGCTACCGTTTTCTGTTAGTTTCAATCTAGTCATTGATTTTATCCGTAATTTTCTTACAAAGTAAATATCTCGAACATTTGAAAGATTGTGCTTAATTTCAATAAAGCAACCGTGGTTTAAAAAGCAGTTTTAAAATAATCTGTATATCATGGCGACGTTCTCAGTAATTTACGGCTGAAGTAACAAATTTAACTTTGGTTTTCTATTATTTTTTTCTCAGGTTTGAAAACGCACGTGATAATTAGAAAACAATAAGTAATGTAACTTTTGTTTTGAAATTAGTTTCTTTTGTTTGTAAATTAATAACTTGGTTCTTACGCTCTCATGTTTCTGTGTTCTGGCAGGAAAAATACATTTTTTCTTAAGATTATCTTTACTAAAAGTAAGGTATTGGAAGGAAATTTGGGGAATTTTAAGTAGGTCAGAGTCACGGTATATTAGAACCCCGTACTATTTAAAGAGCATGGAACAAACCACAGATTTTAAAAGGATAATTAGCTTAGTATCTTTTCATATATTTAAAATAAAAAATGTAGCTCCGTTTACTTTAAGAGTTGGTTTGTAAAAAGAGGTTAAAATTATCTCTCGATGCGATCGCTGTTTTGCGTTTGTGCTTATATTCATTTGAATTTACAGTAAGATAGTCCCCAACAAGCCGATGGCTAGAGAAGTTATGAGCAGCGATCGCTCTTTAAGTTGCTTTTTGTCTAACAAGTTTGAAAATTCTTTCATGGCAATCGCTACAGTTGCCGTAGGTATAGTAAATAGCTGTCCTATCTTGGCTCAGATTACTCCCGATACAAGTTTGGGAGATGAAAGTTCGGTTGTTACTCCTGGCGTGGAAATTAAAGGAGAAACCGCAGATAGAATTGATGGAGGGGCAATTCGCGATCGCAATTTATTTCACAGTTTTTTTGAGTTTAATATAGATGCAGCGCAACGAGTTTATTTTGCTAATCCCGAAAATATAGAACAAATATTTACTCGCGTTACGATTGGATGGTTGCACCATTTGCGGAGAGTTTACAACCGAGAAAAATCGATACTTTGGTGTTCGTGCAGGATGGTATTTTACGTAATGTAGCAATGTCTGCGTTATACGACGGGTCACAATATCTGATTGAAAAGTATGCTATTGCTACTACCCCTAGCTTAACCGTTACCCAAGCACAATCTTCACCACAGAAGAATTCAAAAGTACTGGCTTTAGGTTTAACCGAAAGTTCCTCCATCGATGGTTTAGTCTATCCTCCGCTACCCCAGGTGCGTCGAGAAATTAATAATATCGAGCGAGAATTTGAAAATAGTAAATCATTACTCAATCGACAGTTTACACGCGATCGCCTCAAACAAGAATTAGAACGAGAAAACTATCCCATCGTTCATATTGCCTCCCACGGTCAATTTGGTACAGAACCTCAAGATACCTTCTAAAGATAGATGTTTATGCTTAGACCGTTTTGGCGATTTTAAGCTAATCTTCTATCAATTTTTGTTGGTTTTGTCCTCGGATTATAGATTTTCTTTTACCCTTATTTGAATAGTTAAATTAACTTTTAAAATATTACTGAATTTATTTCTAGTAGTCGCTAATTTTATAATCCGCAATACATATTATCTCCATAACAATAGGCAGTTAGAGATACATCTTGAAAATCTAGTTGTTAGACTTCTAAGAGACAACCTACTCTGTCAGAGATAAAAATTACATTCGATTTTATGTATATCTACGTAGATGAGCAGAGTTAAGTAATTTACAAATATACAAAATACACGGAAATATTTAGTAAAATTTGTTACATTATTGTACTGTTTCGTTTATTTAATATTATTAAATTATAGGTTTTATAGTTTTTATATTATAAAAAAATAATGCGTTTTTTCTTAAAGTATATTTTACTTTAGATTAAATATTCTCACTTTAAAAAAAAGTAAATTTTTAATATAGCTGAAAAAACAAGGCTTTTCTTTTTTTGTCTATTAGCTTATTTTTAAGATAGACAATAAAAATATATATATTTTGCCGTATAAGCTACGACATATAATATATATCCCATTGGTCGCTCCAAGCTAAAATAAAAAATATCGATCGAACTTGTTAGATTAATATATATTACATAGTTTGTAAATTTTGTGTGAAGTAATTATTGTTCTTGAGAATATCTTCTAGAGTAATAGTTGAAAAGTTTATTAACAAAACTAGTGAATCCAATTCTCGATTACTTGCGTACATATTTAAGATACTTAAGTTGGAGGCAAACAGTACTAAAAAACTACAAATATTAATTGTAAAAGTTTTGAGTCTTCAGAACTCCGCTAGTGAAGACCCTTGGCGTATCCCGTGCAGTTGTTCGTTCGACAAGGCTTGGATCGCGACCTGGTGAATATTGATGCCTAAAGTATCAATTTCGACCATATAGATCAAATAGATCAAAAATAGTAACAGTTTTAAGATTATGAAAATGTTGCCTCAGGTGGCTAATTTAAAACGGTATGTTTCTAATCGAGGCGATCGAGATGAGCCTTTAGATCCAGTACCAGATTCAAATTTGGCAGTTAAATCGACCGAAACTGACGGTTCGAGCCTGGATGGAGACGATGAAGCATCCGCAAGCGATCGCCACGATCTAGTTAAATGGTCTCCGACGATGCAATCGTTGTTGGATGAACCCCCATCAAGCCTGCCAGTGAAACTTATTTTTGGCGGAATAGTATTTTGTCTAGTTTTTATTCTTTGGGCATGGTTTGGAAAAATCGACAAAGTGGGCAAGGCGCAAGGAAAGTTAGTGCCAAGAGGAGAAGCCTATAAAGTTGAGTCGATTGAATCGGCAAAAATAACTCAAATTGCTGTAAAAGAAGGGCAACAGGTTCAGGCAGGGCAATTAATTGCGAGGTTAGATTCAGAGCAAGAAACTAGAGAAGTCGAACGGCTCAAAGAGCTTATTTCCGCTTACGAACTGGAGCTAAATCAAAAACAGAATTTATTAGAGAAAGCAGAATTAGAAACCAAAACTCATCAAATGATTGCCGAGTCTGAAGTACAGGGTCAGCAATCGGCAGTTGAAAGTGCGATCGCTAAACTTAAGGTTTCCAGGGATTCATTAGAGCGTCGGCAGTCCGAACTTTTAGCTCAGTTATCCAGACAAGATAATGTCGAGAATCTATCAGCATTAGATCGAGAAAAACTCGGGCAACTTGAGGAAGAGTTAAAGCAGCACCAGCAACGATTAGAAAGACTTAAACCTTTAGCTGAACAAGGAGCAATATCCCAAGAAGCTATTTTTCAGGCTCAACAGTCTAAACGGGAAACTGAAAAACAGTTAATTGAGTACAGGCAAGGAATAATCAGCAACACCGAAGAGCAGATATTTCGATCTGGGCAGGCTTCACGAGAAATCGAAGCAAGTATTGCCGAAATTCAAGGACAATTGGTTTCAGAGCAGAAAGAAATCGAGCAACTTGAAGCTCAATTAACTCAGAAAAAAGCTGACAGGCAGAGAATCGGACTTGAGGCACAACAAAAAGCAGAACAGCTAAAGTTAGAGATTGGTCAGACCCAAAGCAAAATAGCTGAAACCAAGAACCAATTAGCGAGCGCAACCAGCAGGCTAGAAAAAACCGCGTTAAGATCTCCTGTAGCGGGAACAGTATTATCGTTTAACGTGACCAATACAGGCAAAGTAGTTCAGCCTGGAGAAACTGTAGCTGAAATTGCTCCTAAGAATGCCAAACTAGTGCTTTCTGCTGCCTTACCCGATCGCGAAGCTGGCTTTGTAAAAAAAGGAATGCCCGCTCAGGTTAAGTTTGATGCCTACTCATATCAAGATTATGGAATAATTCCTGGCAAAGTAATTTCTGTTTCACCAGATGCCAAAACTGACGAAACCCTTGGTGCAGTTTATCGAGTGAAAATAGAGCTAGAACGCGATTATGTCACCGATCGTCTTCAGAAAGTCTTATTTAAACCAGGTCAAACAGCTACTGCTGATATTGTGATTCGTCAACAGCGAATTATTGATATTTTGCTCGAGCCGATTAAGAAACTAGAACAAGACGGCATTAACTTATAAAAACTGAAATTTATCTAGGAGAAAAAATATGTACCAGAAATTTAGTTCTACTAATTCTCAGTTAGACAGAGTGATGAGCGAGGAACAGTTTAATCAAATAGTTGACGCTATTGTTTCAGGAAAATATTCTTGGGCGTGTCTGTTGATTCTGCGCTTTTCTGGATATAACCCACTACATTACATTCCCTATAGAACATACAACCGATTGATGAAAACCCATCGACAAACATCTCAGGTAGCAGCTAAAGACAATGAGATTCATTCGAGAAAATCCCCCTCAACCCAGAAGAAATCGACCAAACTTCGAGATCTGTGTTATTTAGAAAACGCCGAACCCCAATCTAGTAGTATTAAGGGTGGAAAGGGAGCATTCTCTTTTCAAGCAATGTCAGATATGATTCTGCAAAAATTAAGAAATAATTAAATTTAGATAAATAAGTAGCTCTATAAAACCACTGGTTTGCAAGTCAAGGCTAAACAGAGCAATTCAATCTATTATTCGCTTGCCTTTAAAAGAGCTTTTCGCAAAAAAGAGCAAATTATCTTTATTTAAAAACTTGGCGATCGATTGCTCGATGGTTTTTTAGGGAGATAAAAAATGGATACTACCGCAATGACATCGTCTTTTACTCAAAATTCAAATCATGCAGTTTTAACTTGGTTGCTGAAGCAGGGTCGATTTTCTCCAAAGCAAAAGGAATCGATCGAACAACTCAGTCGAGAGTTTGAAATAGTTGAATTTAAAATGGGCGACGTTTTAACAACTCAGTCAGCTCGTTCGAGCGATCGCAAACAAAATTCGCAATATTTTTGGTTCATTTGTGAAGGACGAGCGCGATTGTTGGGCTTTGATGCCACCAAACAAAGAGAAGTTTCGACCAACTTGATGGCAGAAGGTGCTACCTTCGGTGGAGACTCTATTTGGTGTCAGATCCTGCTTCCCTATAAGGTAGTAGCAGCTAGTAATATTCAGGTTGCTCGAATTTCATTGGAAAAACTAATTCCTGGACTGCGACAATTGCCAGAGTTTAACCAAAAATGGCAGCACATGGCTGCTCAACGGCAAAAACTAATCTTTTTGAAAACGCTAACCCAATTGCGTTCTGTACCTAGCCTTCGCCTCAAAAAAATACTGCCTTACCTAGAACCAAATCAAATTAATGCAGGAGACTATTTAAAATCTCAAGGACAATTTGTCCGCTGTTGGTTGCGTTATGGTCAGATTAAAGATCGAGCGATTGCTAGTGGTGATTCTTGGGGATATGGTGAGTCTGCTAGCCAAAATTGGCAAGCGCAAACAAATCTACTTGTATATCAGCTACCGCAAAAGTATTGGCAGGTTTTCTCAGAGCTTGTTCCCGAGCTGGTGACTGCCTGGTCAAAAAACCCCGATGCCAGGTTGAGCCAAACACCTTTAGCAAAAACCAGAAATGCTCCCAACGTTAACGCTCTGGTCAGTATTAAAACTTCTGATTCAAAGATTACTCATGTAGCTAAACCCTCTCAAGAGGACTCCTCTGAATCTGAGGGTACAGGGGATGAGGCTGAAGAAATTGATTATCCTCAACCAGTTAAGCGTCGCCAACTCTGGCGAAAATATCCTCTTATCGAACAGCAAAGCTCCTCTGATTGTAGTGCAGCTTGCCTGGCAATGATTAGTCGCTATTGGGGCAAACGTTTAAGCATCAACTATTTACGAGAGCTAATTGGAGTAGGTCGCTCAGGCTCATCTCTCAAAAGTTTGGCTCGTGCAGCAGAAGCGATCGGCTATCATGCTCGACCCGTCAGAGCCAGCCTAAGTCGTATTGCACAGCAAAGTAATCCTTGGATTGCCCACTGGGAAGGCGATCATTATGTGGTTGTTTATCGTATCAGGGACGATCGCATTCTAGTTGCCGATCCTGATGGGGGCAAGAAAGAATTTTCAACTTCAAAGTTTAGTGCTAGTTGGACAGGATATGCCCTGTTATTAGAACCGACTGAAAATTTATACGAAGCTCCAGAAGAGAAACGCTCTCTAACCAGATTTTTCAAGCTGTTATTACCTTATCGCTCTATTGGGATTACGATTGTCGTTGCCTCATTGCTGATTCAAATTCTAGGGTTAATTTCTCCTTTATTTACCCAGATAATTCTCGACCAGGTAGTAACTAACAAAAGCCAATCAACTTTGAATGTACTGGTGGTTGGAATTTTGATGTTTGGGTCGTTGGGGATCGGCTTATCGGCGATACGCAGCTATCTACTAAGCTATTTAGCAAATCGTTTGGATTTAACGATGATTGGCGGTTTTGTCAACCATGCTTTAAATCTACCCCTCAAGTTTTTTGAATCTCGTCGTGTGGGAGACATTATCACCCGCGTCCAAGAAAATCAGAAAATTCAACAGTTTCTGATCGAGAATCTTTTGCTGTCTTGGCTAGATTTTGTGACGGGATTTATTTATCTGGGATTAATGCTCTACTACAATTGGCGGCTAACAGCTTTAATTTTGCTTCTAATTCCGCCGATTGTAGCGTTAACTTTGGCTGCCACTCCATTGTTGAGGAAGATTTCGCGGGAAAGATTTAATGCTGCTGCCGACCAAAATTCTTCCTTGGTGGAAATGATGTCGGGAATATCCACCGTTAAAGCCGTAACTGCCGAGCAGGATTTGCGCTGGCGTTGGGAAGATTTATTGACTAAACAGTTAAACGTAGGTTTCAAAGGTCAAAAGCTGGCAATCAATCTAGGATTGCTGAGTGGACTGATTAATTCTATTGGTGGGGCATTATTGCTTTGGTATGGTGCAAGCTTAGTCATTCAAGACCAATTGACAATCGGTCAGTACGTTGCTTTTAACATGATGAAAGGTTATATCATTTCACCCGTATTGATCTTGGTGGGGCTATGGGATGAACTGCAAGAAGTTTTGATTTCTGTAGAACGATTAAACGATGTCTTTGAAACCAAATCCGAAGAGTCTGGACGAGCTTCAAAAATGATCTTACCCAAGATTAAAGGAAGCTTACGGTTGGATAACGTGACCTTTCGCTACGAGCAAGAAGAAGAGAAAAACATACTACAAAACATTTCTTTAGATGTTGCACCAGGGCAAACTATCGCTATTGTCGGTCGCAGCGGTTCGGGTAAAAGTACTTTGGTCAAGCTGATTCAAGGCTTGTATCATCCTATCAGTGGTCAAATTACCGTTGATGGGCATAATCTCAAGCACGTTTCACTCAAATCCTTGCGATCGCAAATGGGTGTTGTTCCTCAAGACTGCTTTTTATTTTCAGGAACTATATTAGAAAATATTACTCTCTATCGCCCTGAATTTACCCTCGAACAGGCGATCGCGTCGGCGAAACTAGCAGAAGCTCATGCCTTCATTCAGGCTCTGCCTTTGGGATATCAGACTAAAGTAGGTGAACGAGGTGATAGTCTTTCTGGTGGACAGCGACAAAGAATTGCGATCGCCAGGGCATTTTTAGGCGAACCGCCAATTTTGGTTTTAGACGAAGCTACTAGCTCTCTCGATACGGAATCAGAACGACGTTTCCAAGATAATCTAGCTCGCCTTTCTCGCCAACGTACTACCTTTATTATTGCCCATCGTCTTTCCACGGTGCGTAATGCTGACTCTATTATCGTGTTAGATCGGGGTCTGATTGTCGAACAGGGAGATCACGAAGAATTAATCGCTCAACGCGGACTGTACTATCAGTTAGCCAAACAGCAATTAAATATGTAAACAGTAATCAGTCAACAGTCAACAGTCAACAGTCAACAGTCAACAGCGTATTGTAGGGTGAGCATTATGATTAATTACAACAAACAATTTTTTTAAGATAATGCCCACCTTTCAGTAAATAGTGTCAGTCCTTTATTGTGAAGCTGACATTTCTTTATAAGCAGTTTATCTGAACTTTATGTATTGTTTATCTAATCTTCACATATTAGAAATTTATGTCGTTGTACAATAGCTGTAATCTCTAAGAGGTTTTGGCTATGATTAGATTTGAACTGAAAGAGAATAGCGTCCGTAGGAAGCAACAAGCCCAGGGAATTACGATCGTTACCTATTCGACGTTGGCGATCGCAAAGCCTCTAAGCACTCCCCGATCCGTATCCTATAGAGTTATAGAAGCTACGAAGGCTCGTTGCAAATATTTTCATACCAAGGACGGGAATAGCCGATCGCTCGTTCGCAGCAGGCTGCATAAGATCCACTCTTGTAGCGCACCGAAGTAATTAGTAATTAGTAATTAGTAATTATTGTGGAGATAGTACGCGATCGCTATGAATTAAGTAGTTTAATTCACTATCTAGCCAACCAGTAAACATTTCTTTAATAATCTCCTGGCGTATTTTTGGCGTGAGTTCGGCGGGAATATAGTTTTCAATTTTGAACAGGTGATACCCTCGCTCTGATTTAATCGGTCCAATTATTTCGCCGACGGCTATAGGGGTTTTAAATACCGCTGCTGCTATATCTGCTGAATAATTCCAACGATGTACTTTTCCCTCATAGCCACAAACATATCGACGCTTCTCGTCAAGATCGTAAAGATGAGCTGCTTGATAAAAGCTTATTTCCTCTTCCTCTATTTGATAAAAAAGCTCTTGAGCCAGTTTTTCATAGGGAACTACAAGCTGATAAAGCACGAATCGGTCGTAATTCAGGCGATTTTGAGCAAAATGCTCTTCTGCTTTGGAATCAAACAAATTTTTGGCTAATTTATCCGCTAGTATCTGATTTTTCAGGGATATTTCCCAGTCATCTGGATCGAGCAGATTATCTTTGAGCCAAGCTAAAGTATCTGCTGCTTTCTCTAAACGTAGGGAGCAGCGAATTTTATTAGCCTCAGTCTGAATTTCTTCTTCGGTCACTACAATATTTCTCGACGAAGCAGCTTCTGCAACAATTTTCTGATGCAGGATCTCAGAACAAGTTTCCTCAAGCTGAAGCTTATGCTTGAGGTACTCTTCAATTTCAGCCGTTTCAATTTCTACACTCTTGAATTTGACCATTGTTTGCTTGCCAAAATGTTTATCTAAAATAGTTGGATTTTTCACGGCAAAATTTGGCGTTAGTAAAACCAAATTATATAGTAGACCTCTTGCAAGAAGTCTATTTTGTTAGTTTTAAACATCAAAATATACTTATATTACTCGAACTTATAATCTCTGACCCCTGACCTCTGACCTCTGACCTCTGACCTCAACCAAGATTTTCGATTTGTGCAAGAAATCTAGTATATATTTTCTATTTTTTTACATTCTAATAATATACGCTATACGCAAAGAAAAAAGATAAATGCCAATTTGGCAACACAAGAAAAAACGATCGCGTTATGTTAGATACATGGAAACGAAACAAAAGTTTCAAACAAAAGTTTCCAAGAACAACGATTCATTAATGAGGCAAAACAAATGAACATTTCCGATCTACAATACATCGAATCAGTTGACGCTTCCGAAGTAAAAGGTGCTGGTAAATACAAAGATTACTACAAAAAAAACAAGAAGTACTCCTTCAACAAAGCTAATGCAAAAGCTGATGCTGATGCTGTAGCTTTTGGAGATAAGACCTTCGCATTTACTGAAACTTCAGTTGTAGCTGATGCAGATGATGGTTTCAGCGGATCTTCCTCTACGTCTAAAGCCGTTGCTAAAAATAAGTACGACTATCACCACTAGAAGCAGACCTAAATATGCTAGCAACGTGAAAAAAGATTAAGAGTTTTGTAATAGTTCTTAGCTAAAATTTTCACAAAGAAAAGCAAGGTCTTATCGAGAGAAAAAACGATCGCGTTATGTTAGATACATGGAAACGAAACAAAAGTTTCCAGCAAAATCCCAGAACAACAACAAAATAAAGAGGCAAAATAAATGAATATTTCCGATCTACAATACATCGAATCAGTTGACGCTTCCGAAGTACAAGGTGCTGGTAAATACAAAGATTACTACAAAAAAAACAAGAAGTACTCCTTCAACAAAGCTAATGCAAAAGCTGATGCTGATGCTGTAGCTTTTGGAGATAAGACCTTCGCATTTACTGAAACTTCAGTTGTAGCTGATGCAGATGATGGTTTCAGCGGATCTTCCTCTACGTCTAAAGCCGTTGCTAAAAATAAGTACGACTATCACCACTAGAAGCAGACCTAAATATGCTAGCAACGTGAAACATTAAGAGTTTTGTAATGGTTCTTAGCTAAAATTTTGACAAAGAAAAGCAAAGTTTTATCGATTGTTAGAGCGCATTGCAACAACATTAATTAATGTAGATTTTAAAGTGCATATAATAGTATTTTGTTACTATTTATAACTTGTCATCTACTGATTGCTAGCTGCTATAATTGCTATAATCTATAATATCTAATTAAACTAGCAAAAAAAGTTTTTTGGTGTTGTTGAAGGAAAGCTTGGCAAGGTTTATCTGTGCCATTTGAACTTAACTCTAATGTGTTAAATCATGAGGGTGTTCGGATCCTTCGGCAACACTTATTTGTTAGTTGTTAGATTAGATTCACTGCAATTTCAAACTAACATAAACTTTTTTGGAGCTATTTAATCATGTTTATTCAAGATATAGAGTTTATCGATCCTCTTTCTCAAAAGGATCTAATGAGCGATTTAACTATTACAGGAGGTGCTTCGGCTGCTACTGTGACAGAAGCTGATGCAGATGATGGTGACGTAATTTATGCTGGTGCTAAAGCACAAGCAACAGGAAACTATAGCAAAGCTATAACTAAAACCAGAGCCAAATTAAAAAAGAAAGGTAAAAAAAGCTATAAATCTGGCTATACCGCGGCTTATGGAACAGCATACGGTGCAGATCGTGATGGTTCGTTCGATAAAGATATGAGTGCTAGTTTTGCTGCCTTTTAAAGGACAGATAGTACCACCAAATGAATGCTTATTGTTGCATAAGAATAAGCATTAACTTAGTAAGATATGAGAAAATCTATTTAGGGCTTGCTGTAAAAATCTGAATATTATCCTAATCTAGTCACGAGAGTAGTCTTTTTTCAAGATTTCTCTGTCAAAGTTTTTTAGCAATCGCCCTAATTTCCTAATGTTTAACCAAAGCAAGCAAGCATTTGTCAAACGCCTAATTTAGAGGTTGTATAAAGATGCTGCTAATAAGTCCTACGGTTCTGTATAGCATCTAAAACATTAAGGCAAGTTAAAAAGTTACTGCGCTTAAATAAAAAAACATATAAAAATTCAAGTTTCATAGAGTCAACTAGATTATTATTAAGGATTAAGCAATGACCGAATACAAAGTTTACAAAAAAAGAATAGTTTCTCCTGACGGTAAATCTGTATCAGAAGCAACTAGCAGGGTAGCAACTTCTGGTGACGACCAAACTAAAGTCGAACAAAGCGTTTCAGTAAACGTTGGCAAGAGCAGTAGCTATAGTTCGAGTTCGAGTTCGAGTTCGAGTTCAAGCTCAAGCTCAAGCTCGAGTTCAACTTAATAGATAACAGTAAGATTAAATTAATATTAAGCGATCGCTTCTGACCGCGGAATGCGGTCAACGCAGACACCGCCGTAAAACGGCGGTGTAACGTTGACTTCTCATTGTAGGGGAAAAGGCGATCGCTTTGTCGCGTTTATGCTCGATTAATCATCAACAACCAATAATTCAAAAGCTAATAGCTAATAGCGACAAAGTGTGGTCTTGGGGGTTTCCCCCATGAACAACTTTGTCAAGAAGCTAATAGCTATTAGCTACTCTTGCCAATAAATTCTTAGATCCCGAACTGAGGTTAAGACACCCGATTCATTTTCTCAATCAAAATCTTTAGCATCGGTGCATCATCGCTATAGGGAGAAATTTTAAGAAAGTATTCTAAATCTAAAACTGCTTCATCCCAACGATTTAATTGATAGTATAGTAGACCGCGATCGCGTATCTCACCTATATTATCGGGAAATATTTTTAAGATTCCGCTAATGATTGATAGAGCTTTATCTACTTGTCGGCGGTGTAAATAGATAAACTTAAGATTATTGAGCATTCTAACCAGTATCTGCTTATTACTTACAGGTGCAAGCCAACTCGGTTTTAATTCTACCTGCTGTTGATAAGTATCGTTTAATCTATTTTGACAGTCTTGCTCGAACAAAATTTCTCCTCGATTAAAAGCATCGACAAAAATCCCCGCACCGTCAAACTCTGGACGAATTAAGAAGTGTCCAGGCATACCTATTCCTACCATCGGGAAGTTTAGCCGTTTGGCAATTGCTAGATAGACTACCGATAGGCTAATTGGAATTCCTGTTTCTCGTTCGATTACCTTGTTTAAGAAACTATTGTCAGGATCGTAATAGTTCCGCTGATTTCCTCTAAAATTTAGATGTTCAAATAAGTAACTATTAATTGTTTGAAGAACTTTTAAAGGATAGCGTTCCTCTGGAAGTTGAGAATCGATTTCCCAGGCAATTGTCTCTAGAATATCTAAATAGTTTTGAACCTTTAGATCGGGATATTCTGCACGCGCAAAATAAAGAGAGGCTTTAGCTAAATCTATCTGTTCGTCTGGTCGAGCTATTTCCTGATAGAAATTATGCCACAGTAGCTGGTTGTCCATCGAGATAATATTATAATTAGTTTTTTATATTCATACCGATCATTTTAATGTTGTTTCGGTAAATATACTGACCAGTTATAATGATTTTTTTGTCATCTATCGATAGTCATTTTTTAATTAAGCTTTATCTAAAAACTTTTAGCCGTTAGCCGTTAGCCGTTAGCTTTGATAAAGAATAAATAAAGTAATATATTCTCCCCATCTCTCCATCTCCCCATCTCCTTGTCATTCCTTACGAACAGTTTCTTAGGCTTGTTTGATTGATAGACCGATGCGCTTTAGCTTCGGATTTACCTCTAGCACCCTTACTTTAACTACCTGTCCGACTTTGACTATTTCATTAGGATCGGATACAAAGCGATCGCACAATTGAGATATATGCACCAAGCCATCCTGATGTACTCCAACATCGACAAACGCACCAAAGTTAACTACGTTGGTTACTACTCCCTCTAAAACCATCCCTTCACTAAGATCTTCAATTTCGGCAATACCTTCTGAGAAAGAGGCATACTGAAACTCTTCTCTAGGATCTCTTCCTGGCTTTTCCAATTCGGCGATCGCATCTGTCAGAGTCGGTAAACCTACCTGGGAGGTGACAAACTGCTTTAGATCTAGATTTTTCAAGCGATCGTTCTCTTTCGTAATTCGATCTAAGGATACGTTGAGACTTTTTGCTATTTGTCTAATTACCTGATAACTTTCAGGATGTACTGCCGTATTATCCAAAGGATTATCGCCGTTGCGAATACGCAGAAAACCCGCAGCCTGTTCGTAGGTTTTCTTGCCTAACTTAGCAACCTTTAGCAGTTCTTTTCTATTATTAAATGCTCCCTGGTCGTTACGGTAAGCGACAATATTATTAGCTACAGTGTCAGAAATTCCCGATACAAAGGTAAGCAATTCTTTAGAAGCGGTATTGATATCTACCCCAACATAGTTAACGCAGCTTTCGACACTTTCTTCTAACTTTTGTTTGAGCAGTTTCTGATTGACATCATGCTGATATTGTCCCACGCCAATAGATTTAGGATCTATTTTTACTAATTCAGCTAGCGGGTCTTGTAATCTTCTACCAATACTAATCGCACCTCGTACCGTAATATCTAAATCGGGAAATTCTTCTCTCGCTACATCACTTGCAGAGTAGATCGACGCGCCAGATTCGTTAACAATTACCTTTGTGGGTTTTGCCTCTACTTCTCGTAAAACTTCGCTAATAAATAGATCCGTTTCGCGAGAAGCAGTACCGTTACCAATGGCAATCAATCCAATCTGATATTTACCAATAAAATCTTTAACTATTTGTGCTGCTTGCTTTCTCTTACCTTCCCCCGAATGAGGAAAAATCGCTCGATATTCTAAATACTTCCCCGTGTCCGATAGCACTACTACTTTACACCCAGTACGAAAGCCAGGATCGATCGCCAGTGTCGGCTTTCTTCCCGCAGGAGGTGCTAGTAAGAGGTTGCGTAAATTAGCTTCAAAGGTTTGGATCGATTCAACGTCGGCGTATGCTTGGCGATCGCTTCTAACTTCCCGAATTAAAGAAGGCTTGAGCAAGCGATTAAACGCATCTTTAAGCATTGTATGGTAAAATGCTTTTAAGCTTGGGTTTTTTGTGCGTATTTCGCGCCCTAAATAAGCCATTACTTCCGACTCATCAAAAGTAATATCTACGTTCAAGATGCCTTCTGCTTCACCACGATATAAAGCTAATATGTTATGAGGTGGAATTTTACTTACGCCATAGCTATAGTTGCGGTACATCTCGTATTTAGTACTGCCTTCAGGGTGCTTGCCTTTAACCTGGGAAACAAACACGCCCTGCTTAAATAAATATTCTCTTAAATAAGCTCTAATCTCAGCGCGATCGGCGATCTGTTCTGCTAAAATATCTGCTGCGCCAGAAGAAGCTTGTTCTGCGTTTTCTACTCCCTTATCCGCATCAACATACTTATTCGCTTCTGAAGTTAGAGAAACATTAGACACCTGTGGCTTGTTGTTCGATTCAATCCAGTCTGCTAGGGGTGCTAAACCTTTTTCTCTAGCAATAGTCGCCCTAGTGCGTCGTTTTGGCTTATAAGGCAAATATAAATCTTCTAATTCAGTTTTATTCAGACAGGCTACTATTTTTGCTTCTAGTTGAGGAGTTAATTTACCCTGGGAACTAATTTCCTCAATAATCTTCTCCTTGCGTTTGGCTAGTTCATCTAAGTAGGTGTAGCGTTCAAAAATATCCCGTAGCTGCACCTCATCCAATGAACCCGTTTGCTCTTTACGATATCGAGCAATAAAAGGTACTGTCCCCCCTTCCAGCCAAAGATCTAAAGCATTGTTAACTCTGTGGAGTGATAGGTTGAACTCTCGAGCGATGAGTTGCCGAATATCTGTCATGGGATTTTATAGACTATTGTGGCAATAGCTATTCTCTGTAAGGTCAATTTTGATTATATAATCTAAGTTAGGATCGAGCAGATTGAAGCAAGAGCCAGTCATCTGTCGAGTATCTACACAAAAAGATTTAGAAGCAGCTTAATTCATATCGATCGGGGAGTTAAAATGCCTTTGATTTAGGATTTAGTTTCTAATGAGCTGACAGAATTAATAACTTTTGGAGATTCATTTAAAGGTTCTAAATCTATAGAAGAAGCAATCTCCTCTTCATTCCATAACCACCAGCTTTTTACATAAAGAAGTTGACGTAGTGGGGACTTAATAGCGATTAAGAACAAGGCAATAGACAATAAACACCAGACTGCGGGCCACTCATTCAAATTATCGGTTAGAATTCTCGCTGCTAAAGGTCCAACTACAAGATGATAAACGGTGAATTTCCAAGATCCATAAATTAAAGGAGCAATAAATACAGGAATATACTATCCCCAATTCAACCACTTCAGTCCGTTCATCGGTATATTCCAGGCTATGTGCCAGTTTCCTGAAACAGAGCAAAGCTGACTACCACAAAGAGGCTCGTATCCCAAAGAGCAGGTTCCAGCCCATGAAAATGGATACAGCTTGAATAACATTAATACTGTGCCAACAAAACACAAAGAATAAACAAACGATTCTATTTTTTGTCGAATTTTCTCAGGAATAAAGTGTAGTGATACGGCACTAATAAAAAATGGCTGGAAAGCAATATGTAAAAACCCCAGTAGAGTGAGAACCTGATTCAAAGGTAAATCTGGTCGATCGATTACTCTATATGTGAATGCCTGAAGCAATTCCATTAAAGAAAAATAGCCTAGTGGAATCCATAGTGCCTTTTTCTCTCCTTTCCAAGCAACATAGGTTGTGCTAGCAAGACCAATAGTGGCAAGACTTGCTGACGCTTCTCCACTCCAACACATAGTTAAAATTCCTCTATTTGTTTGCGCTTTGATTTTAACTCGTGCTGCTGGTGCTTTTTAGATTTACCCGATATCAGGTCAGAAAAATTAATTTTAGTTAATAATTTTGATTCTTTTAATCTTTGATTTTAATTGAGAGTTAAGCTAATTTAATCGGCAATTACGTCAAATCAAAGCAATATATCATTCAAAGTTTAAGATTTAATTAAATTACATTTAGTTTGAGATTTTGTTTAAATATCTTAGAAATGAATAAAGTAAAAAAATGCAAATTAATTTACTACCAAAGAATTAAAACCTATGGAATATAGCATCAAACTATTATTGTATATTTATCTATCTTTATTTCTAATAATAGGATTAATAGCTTTACATAGTCTTCCTCGTCTCGGAGAGTTAGGGAAAAATATCTCTGACTTTTTCTGTTATGCTCCTGGTATCGATCTGGCCTTGGCATATTTCATGCTGTTGCCAATTATTGCTGGTTCGCTAGTATCAGGATGGACTGGTGTGGGAGTGGGTTTACTAGCAGAAATAAGCGTTTTGTGGATTTGGATCTTCGCCCATGAAATTGCTCATCGAGACGTAGAAAAAGGTCAAATTTTTCGCACCTTGAGTAGCATTAAAGGAAAAGGACGCACTCATCTTGCGGTTTGGATTACTGCTTTAGCGATCCCCTTATTTTGGATTGTACGTTTTACAGAAATAATCGTGTATCCACCTTTAACTAAATTAGTTGGTCTACCAAAATATGAGAATAAAGATTGGGTTAATGTTTCTCGACATAAGTTTGAAGGATTGATCGGCTACGATTTAATTTGGTGTTTATACTGTGACTGGATGACTGGGGTATGGTCTTTGGGAACAGAAATGCTGCGTAATGTCGAATCTTTTTGGTGTCCCATTCGGTTTGATAGCAATAAAAAATGCGAGAATTGTCAGCTAGATTTTCCAGACATCAATGGTGGATGGGTTGCTGCTGATGGCACAATGAAAGATGTGAGCGATGTTTTGCAACAAAAATACGATGACAAAGGTGATTCGGCTTGGTTTGGTCATCCCTGTCGTCACCAAGATAGAGAGTGAATTAACAGTCGATCATCTTTTAGAGCTAGCGATCGCCATAGTCCAAACAAGACTAAAGGCGATCGCTTATACTGCGCTTGGCAGTGCTATTAAGAAATAAATTACTATCTCACTGCCGTAGTTGGCATATCTGCCATTTGCCGTTCCTTTTCTAACTGTTTATTGGTTCGCTTACAGTTAATGATGCCAAAAATCAACCAAAACGCTAGTAACGCTGCCGTTAACAACAGAATCGACAATAAACCAAAGCGATCGATTAATGCAGGGGACGCTGCGGTAAATAAGCCTCCGCCAACTATCGGTTCAAAGAACAGTTGTTTGTAACCAAAGCTTTCAAAAGCTCCAGTTCGATTCTCAGGATCTACCATGCGGATTAAAAGAATACCTGTAGCGGTTACACCCATAGACTGTCCCATATCCCCAATACCGCGCTCGAACCAGTACACGGGTAGAATACGAGGTGCTATATACATGAAAGATAGAACATTCCAGACGATGCCGACGATTGATAGAGTTAGAAATACACCAATGTTTGCGCCTAATACAGCCAGGTTAATCGTTGCCAAAGCAGTTACCACTAAAAGATCTAAAGCAACTCCAGCAATTCTTTCCTGAAGTCTTCTAATGATTAGAACATCGAGATCTAAACGTGTCATTACTACCTGAATAATGATTCCGCCAATTAACGCCATGGGAAACAAAGGTACTGCACCTATTAATTCTAAACCACCACCTCTACCCCAAGTAGCTGATTCGATCGCCGTTAAAATTTGTAAAATTATCCAACCAATCGCGATCGCTAATCCTGTAAAACCGAAATTAACCGATAGTGGATCGACTAATAAATTACGCATCAACCGCGATCTCTTTGCTAATGTAGCACTGGTTTCAGTTGGTGCGGTTTCTTGAAATTGAGCATCACCATCATCAACTGGTTCGGGTTCAGATTGAATATAGCCTTTTTGTCTACCCCAATGAGCCAAAGCCGTACCAAATAAAATTCCTGAAATAATCCCGACGGTAGCCAAACCTAATGCCAAATCTCCGCCTTCAGCAAAACCTAGTTCGGTGAAGGTGTCTGCCATACCACCTGCCGTACCGTGTCCCCCTTCAAATCCAATTTCAATCAAAGCTCCAGCGATTGGATTTACCTTAAATAAAGGTATTAGAATTACCAGCGTTACGATAATACCTAAAACATATTGTCCCCAGGCTATAGCTTGACCGAAAGCCACTTGAGGTGCAGTTTTACGCCAAATGTCTTTGGGGTTAGGAATATGCTCGCCCAAAAACAAAGCAGCAAAGACAATATTAATAAATACTCCAGGCGACTGTGACCATACTTCTCGCATTTCTTCTGGGAATAAACCCCCTGCCAGATATGAATCTGGACTCGCTCCCAAACTCAGAGCGATCGCGCCTAAAGCTCCTGAACCTAATAGTAAAGCGATCGCTCCTGCAATAATTGATTCTGGTAAATAAAGCGTTTGAAATAACCGTATTTTATGCTTAATAAATCTAGCGATTAATAGTAAAACACCTACTACAATAAAGGCAAATAATACATTAAGTAAGTTAAACATTAATTACCTACAATATTTAAATTTAAGTACCATATCGTAGTAAACTATCCCTCGAATATTCTGTAATAGAAATTACTATATTTGTTATTACATCTGTTTTGTTATCTAACTCTTACATTAGATAGTTTGATTCGATTATAGTGGCGATATAAAGGCTATTTTCACCTTTGCAAAGAGGAATTCGTAGCTAGTCAGTGTTTCGATCGCGCTAATTTTATGGCTATCTTAACCATCCAATTTGTCAAAAAATAAACAGATAACATCTACCTAGATTGCGCTTAAAACCAAGGTAAAAGTAATAACAAGGAAAAAATTACCGCACCTAAAATTGCAGCTACGGGGAGAGTAACCACCCAAGCTAAAACTACGGATTTAATCGTGTCCCACTGGACATCGCGATCGCGTGATGCCAAACCAATACCGATGACGCTACCAACTAAAGCGTGAGAGGTAGAAACGGGTAAACCAATGCGGGAGGCAATTAAAATCGTGCTGGCGGTAGCAATTTCGGCACAAAAACCAGTGCTAGGAACGAGAGAAATAATATTTTCGCCGACGGTAGAAATCACGTTTTTACCCTGTACTGCTAAACCCGCCACGATCCCAGAACCGCCTAAAACTAAAATCCAGAGGGGAATATTTAAGCTATCAATCGGTACTATTCCCGTGTTGAGAACAAAAACAATAGCTGCAAGAGGTGCGATCGCATTACCCACATCATTTGAACCATGAGCAAACGCTACAAAACAGGCACTAAGTACCTGAAACTTACCCATCACCCTTTCTAAGATCCGAATCTCGATCTTCTGCTTGCGATAGATTTTAAAGCGATTCCAGCCATAATAGGTAATACTTCCCGTCGCTAATAGTCCTATACCCAAGCTAAGCGTTCTTTCTGGCAAAGGAACATAATTAAAAACTGGTAGCTGAACTACCGTAGGTAAAACAATCACGCCGAACACCGTAATCAAACCAGCACTCAGCCAAGGAATCCATTCGAGTAACTGCTGTAGAGTATCGTCCCGTTCAAATAGCCAGTAGCGCAGCACACTATATAAACAAGCTGCTACGATCGCACTGATTACAGGAGTAACGATCCAACCCAAACAAATCGTACCAATATTACCCCAGGCGATCGCTTCTGTCCCGATGGCTACCCAACTAAAACCCGCGATCGCGCCTACCACTGCGTGAGACGAAGCTACGGGCAAACCCTGACTAGTAGCAACCTGTAGCCAAATACCACAGGAAAGCAACACCGCAATCATCCCTACTAAAAATGTTTGGGGGTTGTCGGCAAACAAACTAGGATTAGCTACTTTAGTAGCTAGCGTCGCCGATACCTGCTTACCAAACACCACCGCACCAGTAAACTCTAAAATTCCTGCAATAATAATGGCTTGAGTTAGAGTGATAGCTTTTGAACCGACAGAAGTTCCCATAGAATTAGCAACATCATTAGCACCCAAATTCCAGGCGACATAGATAGCCAGTAGAGATACGAATAAAAAAACGATCGCGTTACTAGATAAGATTGAGTTCATTAATAGTCAGGCTACAGGTAATAACTATCACAATAGTCATAAAGTAGTTTATTAAGTAACAAACTTAAGGTATAAATCTCATAACGTAGCTATTAATTAAATTGAATAGTCTGATGTTGACTGTTGACTGTTGACTGTTGACTGTTGACTGTTGACTGTCTACTCTCCCTGGGGATAACGTTCCCATAAATCTGTTCCCTGTCTGAGACTTTGATGATTGCCATTACCTAATATCAGGTGATCTAACAAGGGAATATCTAAATACTGCGAACCCTGTAATAGCTGTTCTGTTAAATAAATATCCTCAGGAGAAGGTTCTAAATTTCCAGACGGATGATTGTGGGCAATAATTAACTTAGTTGCTCCCTGTCGCACAGTTTCTCTAAAAATCTCGCGGGGATGGATTAAAGTTTCTGTCGCCGTACCGATGGTTAAAATTTCAGTAGCGATTAAACAATTTTTGACATCTAACATTAATACAGCAAAACGCTCCTGACTCTGCCACATCAGGTCATTACTCAAGATCGCTGCTGCTGAGGTTGGGCTATCTACCGCTACTCTTTCGTTAGGTCTAAATTTAAAGGTGCGCTTGCCTAATTCTACTGCTGCTACTATCGTTGCAGCTTTAGCTAGACCGATTCCTGGAATCTTCATCAATTCACGGGGATTTACTTCTCGCAACACATCTAGAGGAACGCGCCTATATTTACCTAATTCCTGCAATATATGCTGCGCTAAACCGATCGCTGAGAGATTGCCTCTAGTTTGCCCCGTACCGAGCAAAATAGCTATAAGTTCTGCTTCTGAAAGATTTTTTGCTCCTACCGCCATCAATCTTTCACGGGGACGTTCACTAACGGGTAAATCGGCAATTCTCAGGCGGTAAGTCATAAACAGCGCGAACAAAATAGGATTTTTGTAAGATTAATATAACTTACGTAATACCAAAAAAGGCTAGCAATACCTAATCTTTAATTAACTCCACCGTATCTTTATTATCGAGTTCGTGAAAGTAGACTTTGACCTTTTCTTCTGAAGCAGTAGGTAATTCCTTTCCGACAAAATCTGGATGTATCGGTAATTCTCTGTGTCCCCTGTCTACCAATACCGCTAACCTAATTGCTTGTGGTCTACCATATTCGGTAACAGCATTGAGCGCAGCGCGAATAGTACGACCTTGGTAAATTACATCGTCTACCAGCACCACTGTCTTTCCTGTCAGATCGACGGGAATCCTGGTTTTAGCAGGAGTACGAGTACGAATTTTGTCCAAGTCATCGCGATAAAAAGTAACGTCGATCGCACCTACAGCAACAGCAGTATTTTCTAGCACTTCGATTTGTGTAGCTAACAAATTAGCTAGCGGTACACCCTTAGTATGGATACCAAGTAGAACTGTTTCTGATAAATTTCCTGACTTCTCTATAATTTGGGATGCCATACGAGTAATAGTACGGCGAATTTCTTCAGCAGACAATATGGTGATTATTTGGGCTGACATCGATCGCGTTACATCGTAAATGATTCTAATTAATCTATCACTTGTTCTGGCAAAATAAAGCATTACTCGATGCTAAGGATAAACTTATTTGCAATACAATCGATATCAGTGAACTTGCTTACATAATGGCGAACTCGACACCAATACTGATACATAATGGCTGAAACTAAAAAACAAATAACAATTAATTCACCATTGGATATGCACCTTCATTTTCGTGAGGGAGCAATGGCAAAAACGGTAATTCCCCTAAGTTCTTACTCTTTTGCAGGGGGGGTGGTGATGCCCAACTTAGTTCCTGTAGTAGACAATTTGGAGCGTTTAGAAACATATATCCAGGAAATTAAGTCGAATATTGGTAAAGATGTTTTTGAACCTTACATGACGGTGTTTTTCAAGCCATACAGCTATCGAGAGTTAGAGCAGTTTAAGCCACATATTTTAGGAGTCAAGCTTTATCCTGCGGGGGTAACAACTAATAGTGAAGCTGGAGTATCGGCATTAAGCAACGTAGAAACGACCATCAAATATATGGAAGATTTAGAGATTCCTTTGCTGGTACATGGAGAAACTCACGGCTTTGTTATGGATCGCGAAAAGCTATTTTTACCGTTCTTCGAGCATTTAGCGCAAAAGTTTCCGCGACTAAAAATTATCATGGAACATATCACCACCGCAGATGCAGTATCTTTACTAGATAAATATGAAAACATTTACGCTACTGTAACCCTGCATCATCTCATTATTACTTTAGATGACGTGGCTGGTGGATTACTCCGACCACATTTATTTTGTAAACCGATCGCCAAACGTCCCGAAGATAGAGAAGCTTTACTCGATGCAGCAATTAATGCTCACCCCAAGCTAATGTTTGGTAGCGACTCCGCACCCCACCCGATCGATAAAAAAGAAGCCTGTGGCTGTGCTGCGGGAATTTTTACCGCGCCGATCGCTTTACAGGCTTTAGCTGATTTGTTCGATGGGCATAATGCGATCGCCAATTTACAGGGGTTTGTTTCTGATAATGCTCGACGCATCTATAACATTACCCCACCCCAAAAATCGATAACTCTAGAACCTATTGCCGATCGCGTTCCTGCTATGTACGACAATGTTGTGCCAATGTTTGCCGAGTCAGAGATACCTTGGTCGATTACTCAAGTCAGCGGTACATCACCGAAGGCGGTTCGAGCCGATTAATTACTATAGGAGATATATAGTTACCATAGATAGCTATATGGATCTTAAAGCGATTGGTAGCAGACTGCTAAACTCGTGGTAAAATGCTAGACTTTTTATATATAAGAATAACTACGCTTAATTTTAGACTTTACAGCCAAGTATTTTAGACAGATTATCGACTGCAAACGCGAGTTAGTATTAAATAATAATTCAAGAGTAATTGGCAAAAACTATTATTTTTCAGTTAGGCTAGGATTATTCAAAAATTTTATAAGTCTATTTTAATTAAAGATCCTGTCGATATCGAAAAAAAAATATACAGCCTAAGCCAAGTCCAATAGTCACCGTTAATTAATGTATAGCCAGATGTAACTATGGAAAAAACTTGCCGAATCGAAACTGAAATGGAGATTACTCCTTGTAAGCAAAAAAAAGACAAAAAAAAGACAAAAGCTACTTCGATGGGTCGATTAGCTGCGGGATGGATGATTTTACAAACCTTTTTTTTGGCAACTCCCGTATTGTCGCAGCAGAAACCAGATGATACTTTGAGCTACAGTCAGCTTTTAGAGAAGCTAGAATCAGACCAGGTTAGTAAGGTAGAAATTGATAATACTACAGATACTGCCAGCGTAGTATTAAAAGGTCAGTCTGAAAATGAGCCTGCCAAAGAGGTAGCATTATTCGATCAAAATCAAGATTTAATCAGAAAAATTAGAGCTGAAAATGTCGATTTTAGCGTTACAAATTCAATAGATCGCTCGACCACTGTAGGCGTATTAGTTAATTTATTAATTATTTTAGTTCTGCTGTCGGGACTAATCATGATTGTACGTCGCTCTGCTAACGCTTCTGGACAAGCATTAAGCTTTGGTCGTTCTAAAGCTAAGTTTCAGATGGAAGCTAAGACAGGAATTGAGTTTGGTGATGTAGCAGGTATTGAAGAAGCTAAAGAAGAGTTACAGGAAGTCGTTACTTTTCTAAAAGAGCCAGAAAGATTTACCGCTATTGGAGCTAAAATTCCCCGTGGAGTGCTGTTAGTCGGGCCTCCAGGAACGGGTAAAACTTTACTGGCAAAAGCGATCGCAGGAGAAGCAGGCGTACCATTTTTTAGCATTTCAGGCTCGGAGTTTGTCGAAATGTTTGTTGGGGTTGGTGCATCTCGCGTCCGCGACCTGTTCAAAAAAGCCAAAGAAAACGCTCCCTGTATTATCTTCATCGATGAAATTGATGCAGTAGGTCGTCAGAGAGGCGCGGGTATTGGTGGCGGTAATGATGAGCGAGAACAGACATTAAACCAGCTACTTACCGAGATGGATGGCTTTGAAGGTAACAGTGGTATTATCGTCATTGCTGCTACCAACCGTCCCGATGTTTTAGATAAAGCTTTGCTGCGTCCTGGTCGTTTCGATCGCCAGGTGATTGTAGACTATCCCGATTTACAGGGAAGACTGGGCATTTTAGAAGTTCATGCTCGCGGTAAGAAAATTGCGCCCGAAGTCGCTCTAGATGCGATCGCTCGTCGTACGCCTGGTTTTAGCGGTGCAGATTTAGCAAATCTTTTAAATGAAGCTGCGATCTTAACTGCTAGAAGACATAAAGAAGCCGTAACCATGCTGGAGATACATGATGCGATCGACCGTATCGTAGCAGGTATGGAAGGAGTGCCTTTAGTAGATAGCAAGTCAAAACGACTGATTGCTTATCACGAAGTCGGTCACGCGATCGTTGCTACCATGTTACCCAGCCACGACCCTGTAGAGAAAGTCACTATCATTCCTCGAGGTGGTGCAGGGGGTCTTACCTGGTTTACTCCCGAAGAAGAAATGGGATTAGAAACCAAGTCGAAAATTCTAGCTATGATTACTGCAACTTTAGGCGGTAGAGCAGCCGAAGAAGTAGTGTTTGGTAAAGATGAGGTAACTCAAGGTGCTGGATCTGACATTCAGATGCTGACTAATATGGCACGAAAAATGATCACTAAGTTTGGGATGTCCGATTTAGGAGTGTTGGCTTTAGAAGGACAAGATCAACCCGTGTTCTTAGGTGGTGATTCTGGCTCTGGTCACGAATATTCTGAAGAAGTTGCTGCACAAATTGACGTTCGCATCCGAAACATTGCTTTTGACTGTCTGGAGAAAGCCAAGCAGATTATTAGCGAAAATCGTCTTGCAGTCGATCGCATTGTCGATATATTAGTCGATAGAGAAACAATTGATGGCAAAGAGTTTCGACAACTGTTGGCTAAATTTTCTCCTACCTACAAGCCCGAACAAAAAACAACTAGACTATACACTTTAACCAAAAAATAAACCATAATATAGCAATTGCGGTTCTCATTATTATTGAGATACGTTCTGGCATATCGGTTAATTGTTAATGGTTAATTGTTCATTGTTGATAGTTGATGGTTGATTGTTAATTGTTGAATTGGGTGTACCTCATAAAGAATGAAAAAGGCTCTTTAAACCATCGCCGTAACTATTGTTAGTCTAAAGGCGATGGTTTCAAATTAGTCAATAGTTATTAACAATCTAATACCAAATCCGTTTAATAAACAATATTATCGATTACTCGAAGTCCCCTTGTCTTGTGCCACCCCCCTTTTTAAGGGAGGCAGGGGGGGATCTAACCTTTATTTGGGGGGCAGGGAGGATCGGGATTTAGGGTGCGTGAAATATGTACTTTGTCAATCGGATTTAGTATAATCTAACTAATCAAGCTTTAATTCTATTTCGCTGAGGAATTACGTTATGAGGTACTTGCCAAAAGTTTGAAGCTTGCCTCATCTTAAGACTTAAAATTGAATCATCAACCGAATCTAATTCTTTTACCTCTAGAATAGATTTATCTATATTCAAACATTCAATTATTTCTGTTCCGATTGACTTTGCTAGTAAAGGAACAACCGCATTACCAATTTCTCGAAATCCGTGCCAGATCGTGCGGTGAAACTGAAACCAATCAGGAAAAGTATGAATACGAGAAGCTTCCCTAATAGTGAGGCATCGAGGGTGACAGTAGTGTATGGGACGAGGTGCAGTAAATGCTCCTTTATTGCTTGCCGTTCCTGCTCTTAAAGTATTAGATAAACCAGAGGGAGAGAGTTTGAAAAAATGACTGATTGGCTCTTTTGTTCCCTGAATTGTGTTAGCGAAGCGTTGAATTGTTCGCTCTGTGTGTTTAGACCCTAAATGACCCCATACCGTTCTATCGTAATAGGAACAAGGAATTGAATTTGAGCCTGTATTGCTGTGCGACCTTCTTACATGACACAAAGAATACTCACCCTGCGGGGTGATATCGAAGCTGGTTCTAAATTCTGAATAGTCTAGCCAGTCGGCATTTATTCCCTTGTCTTGTTTTAGATGTACGGAGACTTCACTGAGATCGGATATCGCCGAACCTACGGTATTTAGAGGTAATAGATTTTCACCGTGGGTTGGAGTAGGATAACTAGGCTTTCTCATGTCTTTTCGATAGCCAATTAGGAAAAGTCTTTTTCGCTTTTGAGGCGCGCCGTAGTCAGCAGAATCTAGTACCTTTATCGGTCGAACTATAGAGTAGCCGTTTTGTTCAAACTTTTCAATCAGCTCGTTCAAAAACTGGCGATGAAGACCAGTTAGAATGCCTGGCACATTTTCAAAAATAAAGTATTTTGGTTGAATTTCAAAAACTATCCTGGCATATTCAAAAACTAACTGATTGCGCGGATCGTCTATAGCTCTACGACCCATGTGAGAATAGCCTTGGCAAGGGGGGCCCCCAGCTAACACATCTACATCAGGCTTCAGTCCGATATTCGCGATCGCTTTTAGTAGATCCTGGCTTTTTACCTGAGAAATATCCTGGCAAATAGTTGCTCCATAGGGAAAATTATAGTGATGGACAATTGAATGTATGGGATCGATTTCTACAGAAGCTGCAAGATCGAACCCCGCAGCTTCTAAACCTAATGACATTCCACCACAGCCTGAAAATAAGTCGATGGCGACTGGACGATTGCTCAAAGTTTCTCTTGGTACAATTGCAAGTTGGTCTTTTATGCCGTAATATACAGCACTCTAATATAGAACAGTTTAATTTAAATGTCGATCTCTGATATGGGCGATCGCCCAAAAGCGATCCCGATCGCCCAGAAGAATTGTCCTGAGTCCTTATGCTCTTTCTTGATCTATGAGATGATGAGATGAAAACTTATTGACAAATTGCATAAATATAGGAGTTTAAATATGGCAGACATTCAATTTTCTAGAGGAGTCACCGAAGATACAGTTCCTCAAATCAGAGTTACTCGTTCTAAAACTGGTAATAGCGGTACGGCTACTTTTTATTTTGAAGACCCCCAAATTCTCAGCAAAGAAAGTAGTGATGAGATTACGGGAATGTACCTGATTGATGACGAAGGAGAAATTGTCACCAGAGAAGTCAAAGGTAAATTTATCAACGGCGAAGCCAGAGCAATTGAAGCCATACTGATTATGAAATCAGAAGCTGAGTTTGAGCGTTTTGTTCGCTTCATGGACAAATATGCCAAACAAAACGAATTAGGTTTAGATAAATCTTAATTTACTTTAAATATAAGATAAGCTCAAAATAATTGATGTATGGGAAATTTCGCGCTTAAAATGGAATTTCCCAGAAATTTTATTGATGTCTGAGTAACTTCCTATGCGTCCTCATCCAGACGAGCAGTCGATCGCAGTTAACTGTGCTGTAATTACCGTTAGTGACACTCGCACTACCCAAACTGATAAAAGTGGTCATCTGATTCAGCAGCTATTGACCGATGCAGGTCATCAAATAGTTACTTATTCTATTGTTAAAGACGAACCTGAAGATATACAAAAATGGTTAACCGAGCTAGATAAAAACCCCGATTTAGAGGCGATTATCTTTAATGGTGGAACAGGAATTGCCCCAAGAGATACAACCTATGACGTAGTTAGCAGTTGGTTGACGAAAACTATTCCTGGCTTTGGTGAGATTTTCCGCTATCTTAGCTATCAAGAAATTGGCTCGAGGGCGATCGCTTCTCGCGCTGTTGCAGGGGTTACAAATCAAAAACTAATTTTTTCTTTGCCTGGATCTTCCAATGCGGTTAAACTAGCACTCACTCAGCTTATCTTACCAGAATTAAACCATTTGGTCAGACAAGTTCGGGGAACATAATCTTACTTTTAATCGGTCTATATAAAAATATGATTAATTTATTTGCCCAAATTACTCGCTAATAATTAAGTTATTTATATTTGTCCGAATATCTATCTAGAGTCAGTTAAATATTTAAAAGGTTGTGTTTAAATATGTTTAAAGAAAATACGGATAGCTGTAATAAACTATAAGCTATTTTTCTCTTATAATTGCTAACAAAGCTAGTTAATTATGTATAAATTATTTGCTATTTTAACGAGATTTGGAGTGGTCGGCCTAAGTCTATTATTTACTAATAAAGTTTCCAGTTTACCTACAGAATATGTCTTTACAGCACCTCCAGAAGTAGACTTAGAACTAGAGGAAATTCCTACTCAAGAAGAATATCCTCTTTATGAATGTAATAGCGAATTGGAAGATGAAGTATTCGATTCTCATAACTGTGGCTGTATAGACTGTGAAGATTTTGCTGAAGAATCTGAAGAAGAAAAAGAATTAACCAGACAAGATCGGCAAGAAGAAGAATAAATGATAAGTCAATTAGTTGACTGGATACAGATATCTTTAAGCTTATTTAATCAAAGTAGCGATCGCATTATTTGGAATTTATTTTTAGCTTTTATACCGCTTACACTTAGCCTTTATTTATTTCGTTTGTCGGCTAGCCGTAATTTTATTTGGTGGGCTATTTTATTAGTTTTTATCGCTTTTTTACCAAATGCGCCTTACATTTTAACCGACTCAATTCACATTATCGAACTAAGTCCAAACTATCCAACCAGTGCCATTATTTTAATTTTAATTCCTCAATATGTTTTGTTTATTACGACAGGATTTGAGGCGTATGTTATTTCCTTAACCAAGCTAAATAATTATTTAGTAGCTCTATTAGCAAAAAAGTATTTAACTTTAGTTAATGCGATTGCTCATGGTCTATGTGTAATAGGCATCTATATAGGTAGATTTGAACGATTTAACAGTTGGGATTTGATGAGCAGACCTAGAAAAGTTCTTTTCACAACCTGGTCAGATTTATGTAATTTTAATTCATTATTAAGTATGGCGATCGCCTGGTCAACAATTTGGCTATTAGCAGAATTTATTAAGCTCGTCAACCAAAGAATTAGATTAACTTAAAAATAGAATGTTCTTGATTTTTAAACTCTCGAATTAAAGTTTAAATAAAACGTAATTAATGCAAATAAAATTATTGTAGCCTTTCTCGCGCTCGGTCAGGTTTACCCAATTAACAATCAACCCTAAAGGTGCGGAATGCACTACCAGTTTGGACTTTAAATGCATTCAAAGTCGGTTGGTAGACTAGCTGAGTCTACGACTAGAATATCGCTTCCGCGTCGCAATTAACAATTAACAATTAACAATTAACAATTAACAATTAACAATTAACAATTAATTCTCTTTAAAATTTCCTCAACAATTTCTTCACGGGTTAAAGAAATATCAACAACTAAAGCATCTTCTGGTTCTTCTAGAGTATCGAATTGACTGCGAAGCAGATCGGAACTCATAAAATGTCCCGTACGCTGCAAAAGTCTAGTTTGAATGCAGTTGTAGTCGCCACGAAGATAGATAAAAACAACTTCATCACGACCGTTACGTAGAATTTTACGATAATCAGATTTGAGTGCAGAACAGGCTAAAATACCTGGGCAATTATTTTGTAGATGACGAGTAATTAATTGTTCGAGCTTTTGCAACCAGGGTAGGCGATCTTTGTCTGTCAAGGCAATACCGCCCTTCATTTTGACAATATTGGTTAGGGGATGAAAATCATCAGCATCATAAAAATTCCAGCCAGTGCGATCGCTCAACAGGTTACCTATGGTGGATTTACCCGTTCCCGAAACTCCCATAATTACATAAAACATACAGCTTAAAGTATAAGATTGGCGGTAGACTATATATCTAAACATCGATCGAATTATTTTAAAAATTTTTTAGCAACAATTTATGAATGCGATGACAACGACCTCTGCTACCGCTACCTACGATGCGATAGTTATCGGTTCTGGTATTGGTGGTCTAGTAACAGCTACTCAGTTAGCAGCAAAAGGCGCAAAAGTATTAGTTTTAGAACGTTACTTAATTCCTGGTGGTAGTGGCGGATATTTTGAACGAGAAGGATATCGCTTTGATGTCGGTGCATCGATGATTTTTGGTTTTGGCGATCGCGGAACGACCAATCTACTGACTCGTGCTTTGGATGCGGTGGATATGGAAATAGAAACTTTTGCCGACCCCGTTCAGATTCACTATCACCTACCAGATTTAGAACTAAAAGTTCATCGCGATTACGAAGCATTTTTACAAGAATTAATTGCCATCTTTCCCCACGAAGAACAGGGAATTAGAGCTTTTTATGGCAAGTGTTGGGAGGTATTTAATTATCTCAACTCGATGGAATTATTATCTTTAGAAGAACCCCGTTACTTGATGCGGGTATTTTTTCAAAAGCCCTGGTCTTGTTTGGGTTTAGCTAAATACTTACCGTTAAATGCGGGAGATATTGCCCGTAAATATATTAAAGATCCTAAACTGCTGCAATTTATCGATATGGAATGCTATTTATGGTCGGTCGTACCAGCGGATAAAACGCCGATGATTAATGCAGGAATGGTATTTAGCGATCGCCATTATGGTGGCATTAATTATCCTAAAGGCGGTGTCGGGCAAATTGCACAAAAGCTAGCCGATGGTTTAATTAAGGCTGGAGGAGAAATTAAATATAAAGCCAGAGTTACCGAAATTATTATTGAAAATGGTAAGGCAGTAGGTGTAAAACTAGCTGACAACACAGAATATCGCGCTAAAAGGATTATTTCAAATGCAACTCGTTGGGACACCTTTGGTAAGCTGCTCAAAAGCGAATATACTCCGAAAAAAGAGCAAAAATGGCAGCAAAGATATCAAAAATCTCCTAGCTTTCTCAGCCTCCATTTAGGAGTAGATGCCAGCGTATTGCCTGAAGGTACAGAGTGTCATCATATCTTGTTGGAAAGTTGGGACAAGATGGAACAAAGCCAAGGAACAATATTCGTTTCTATTCCTACCCTATTAGATCCTAGCCTAGCCCCTGCTGGATATCATATTGTTCACACTTTTACTCCAAGCACAATTGAAGAATGGCAGGGACTATCAACTCAGGAATATGAAGAAAAGAAAGAACAGGCAGCAAATAAGTTAATCGATCGCTTAGAAGCAATCTTTCCTAGACTATCGGCAGGCTTAGACTATCAAGAAGTAGGTACTCCCCGTACACATCGCCGTTTTTTGGGCAGAGAAGACGGTACTTACGGGCCAGTACCCCGTCGCAAGCTGGCGGGCTTATTAGGAATGCCGTTTAACCGAACCAGTATTCCAGGACTATATTGTGTTGGCGATAGTACGTTTCCAGGTCAGGGTTTAAATGCCGTAGCTTTTTCTGGCATGAGTTGCGGACATCGCGTCGCGGTAGATTTGGGGCTATAAGGAACGAGGAACGAGGAACGAGGACTGTTAACTGTTGACTGTTGACTGTTGACTGTTGACTGTTAACTGTTGACTGTTAATTGTCGGCGATTGCCACTTCCTTAGTTCGGTTTTACTTCTTGGTAAAGCCAGTAAAAACAGATACTATCTAAACAAATAGACAGTATTGATATTTTTATTGTTTCTATTGGGGTATTACTCAAGATAAGAGAAGTAAGAGGAGGCTGAGTAAGAAAGTGCAAAACTGGTTACTGCAAAATTTAAGCGATGTACTCAATCGAGAATTACAGGCCGAACAAAGCACCAGCCAAGGCAATGCTTTTGATCTTGGAGTAAAAGAAGCAGGGCAAAGATATTACAGTGAGAAAACCCGCTCTGGATTGAAAGCGCAAAGAGAATGGCGGGCTGCGATCGCATCAGTGGAAAAGCTTCTCTTATCTGAAATTGAAGGCAATAAGGCTTCTACGGTTAAGCAGGGTCTAATTTTCTCTGCCCCCGTACCTCTATTGAGTAATCCCGATATTGGCTTTAAGTTTCAATCGGCAGTATTTACTACAGATGCTTTTAACGTCAATGCCCTGATGCCTTGTCGTCAGTCTGTATCAGAGTCTACACCCAAGCAAAATGTAGAATCCGTAGTTAGGCTGCCACTAATTCCCAACGATCCGATCGATCGAGAGCAGTTTTGCCTAATTCTTACTGCTAATTTTGGTTTGATTATGGTACTGGGAGAAGATATCGAGGGAAATGCTAAATTTCATTTTTCTTTCGATCCTCTAGTGCTAAACGAGGCTTGGACAATCTTGCGATCGCGTTTAGTAATTGCCAATTATCGTAACTTAGCGCAGCTAGACGAGTTGGTAGAACAATTTGCGCCCCCAAACCCCGACTATCGTTTGGTAACTAGCTTTAATCGTCAATTGCTGCAACATCTGCCATTAGACTTGGTAACATCTGAGTCTCGCCATGTAGAAACTGTTCCGACCACTTCAGAATCAGTTCAATCTATCGCCCAAGGTAATAGCCGTGTAGAAATGGAGCTGTTGCAGGCTCTAACCCACGAAGTGAGAACACCTCTAACAACCATTCGCACTCTAACTAAATTGCTGCTCAAGCGCAAACAAGATTTTAAACCTAATGTGGTTCAACGCTTACAAACTATCGATCGCGAATGTACCGAACAGATCGAGCGCATGGAGCTAATTTTCCGTGCAGCAGAATTAGAATCAACTTCTTCTAAACCCGTTGAGTTAATACCTTTTCCTTTGGAGCAGGTTTTTCAGCAAAATATTCCACGCTGGCAAGAGAAAGCCAAACGACGCAATGTAGATTTAGAATTTGCTCTTCCGCAACAGCTACCAAAAGTAGTCAGCGATCCTGCTATGTTGGATACGGTTTTGACTGGGCTAATGGAAAGCTGCACCCGTAGTTTGCCCACAGGAGGACATATTAAGGTCAAAGTCTCTACGGCGGGAAATCAGCTTAAGCTACAGGTGCTTTCTCAGGCAAGTAATACTGACAATCCTTTCAAGTCTTTGGGACAGTTACTCACCTTCCAACCTGCTACAGGGTGTCTGGGCTTGAATTTAGATGCCACTAAAAACATCTTTCAGGCTTTGGGTGGTAAACTCACCGTCAGACAAAGACAAGAGCAGGGTAAAGAGCTAACTATTTTCCTACCTTTGGGCAATTCCTATCAAACTTCCAACGTCTAAATTCGCCAAAACATTTAGCATTTAGCATTTAGCATTTAGCATTTATCAGCTTTAATGTTCCCTGTCCCCTGTCCCCTGTCCCCTGTCCCTGTCCCCTGTCCCCTGTCCCCTGTCCCCTGTCCCCTGTTCCAGATTCTTAAGCCAATTCTCGCGGTACGACAGGCATCAAGATTGTAAAAGTCGTACTCTTACCTACTTGACTAGTAACAGAAATAGAGCCTCCACAGCGTTGAACTAGCTGTTGTACTAAAGTGAGTCCCAAACCCGCCCCCGTTACTTCATTACTAGTAGATTTGGTGCGATAAAATCCCTCAAATATTCGATTAATATCTTTATTAGGGATGCCTACACCTGTATCCGTAACTAAAATTTCGATCTGCTCCCTATCATTTTTTAATAACGCCTGAACCGATACTTTGCCTTTAGGGGGAGTAAATTGCAGACTATTACTGATTAAATTAATAATAATTTGTCTAAACCAAGTACGCGGACAAGAAATTAGCGGGAGATTGGCAGGTATAGTGTAGCCTAGCTGGATATCTTTCTCTTTAGCCAGAGGTTGATAGGTGCTAACTATTCCTGGCACAATGTCGTTTAAATGCAAATATTCGGCTTCTGCTGGGCTATCTAGCTGCAATAGCTCTAATAAACCACTGACTAAAGAATTTTGTCGCTCGCATTCGTTACTTACTAAATGCAAATAACGCTGACGTTGTTCTCCTTTTACTTGTTTGGACTCTAGCAGACTCAGAGCAGTTTTCATGTGGGTAATTGGCGATCGCAATTCTTGTACCAAATTGTTTAAGAAGCCTTCAGGTAAACCCAATACCGTAGAACTCACTTCACTAACGCCATCGTTTTTAGATCTTGAGTTCAAACTATTTCGAACAATTTCATGATGACTAATCTGCTTTAAGATTAATTCACTTAGTAAATCTGAGCGTACTGTCGTTCGATTCAGCACAAAATCTTCATCTTTAATTGAAGTATCATTAGATACATCCTTAACAGCAGACAGAACTGGTGCAATTGCCCCAGAATCGAAGCTAGAAACCATCTCTATATATGGCTGCTGTAATCTTTTACCCGTAGAGTCAATTTGAATTCTACCTTTTTGCCACTGAGCTAGTACCAAACTGCAAAATTCAGCATCTCTTACGATTAAAAAAGATTCCCGTTGAAGAATCGCATTTTTCTTTAATTTAATCGGAATAATTGGTGTCAATCCCCGATTATCTTTTCTCAAAGATAAAGCAGGATGATTTTTCTGACCACTACAGATAAAAATACGCTCTGCATTTCCTTCTAGCTGTAGTCTTTTTACCCGATCGAGCCAGCTTTTAGTTTGAGGTAATTTTATCCATACCGTTGCCCGAAGTTGCTTTTCAATTAATAGTTCGACAATAGCACTAACGTAAGATCTAAGAGTTTCTGCTCCAACAGATAAAGAAACAAGAGGCACATCTAAGTCCTGAGTTAACCGATACAAAGATGGTTCAGAAGTAGCAATATTCATATTATTAATAGCAGAATTATTTATCGATATAGCTCGATTGCCTAAAGTAACCATTTAGAATTATTATTGAATACAGAATAAATTCAAAAATATTGTAGATAAATAATCAACAACTATTACAGACAAGCACCCAAAGTGGCAACTACTGATTCAGCTAAAGCTTCTAAATGATAACCACCTTCCAAGCCAAAAAGAGGATATTTAGTAATCTTCAAAACATACTTAGTTAACACATTGTAATCTTCAGGTTCTAAGCAGATGCCTGCTAGAGGATCTCGCTCGTTGGCATCATAACCCGCACTGACTATCAAAATGTCTGGTTGCCAATCGAGGAAAAAAGGGATTACTTCAGATTCAAAAACCGTTTGATAATCGGCGATTTTACTTCCGGCCTGCATTGGTAAGTTAAGAATATTCCGCTCTTGGCGACTGTATTTGCTACCTGTGCCTGGATAACAGGGATGCTGATGCAGCGAACAATAGGCAATACCAGGATTATTTCTAACAATCGCCTCAGTTCCATTACCGTGATGAACATCCCAGTCCAAAATTCCTACCCGCTCGACGTTAAGTTTAGTTAAAGCATATTCGGCAGCGATCGCAGCATTGGAAAATAAACAAAATCCCATCGCCGTATCTCTGGTTGCATGATGTCCTGGGGGTCGTGCTAAAACAAAAGCAGGTTGGTGGTTTAAAACTCGATCTACCCCATCTAACCAAGCACTTATAGCTAGTAAAGCTACCTCATAACTACGTTCGCTAACGGGTGTATCGGCATCTAAATAACCTCCTCCATTCTTAGCAGCCCTTTCAACTCGTTCTATATGTTCTGTAGTATGAACTGCCCGAACATAAGATAATACATTTTTTTCTAAGGTAGAAGTTGGTAACTGCCATTCAATTCGATCTTGCCACTGTACTTGATGTAAAGCCTCAGCGATCGCCGTTAGTCTTTTTGCCTTTTCAGGATGTCCGTAACCCGTATCATGTTCTAAAAACTCTGGAGAATAGATAACCGAAATCATGCTGCACTAATAATAGTGGTTGTTTGTTTTACTTTAGATAACTTCAAGCATTTCTGTTTGTCATAACACAATTTGTTTACAATCATCGATCGTAACAGCTACATCTCAATTTGTAATAATTTGTTGAGTAGCGATCGCTTTTAATCCTTCAACCTTTTAGCTTAGTAAAAACAAAGGACTTTATCGCAATACGCAGTTATATTAAGATACTTATTACCCGTTACTCTAATTCGACCGACTACAAATATTGCTTTAATACTTCTTTTGTCGCCTCGCCTGTTTTTGACCAGCTAAACTTTCGCGCTTGCTGGATACTCAATTGGCTTAACTGCGATCGCATTTTTGCGTCTTTAGTCAGATCTTTCATTGCCGAAGTAATCGCTGCATTGTCGTAAGGATCGATTAAAATAGCAGCATCTCCAGTTATTTCGGGTAAAGAGGCTAAATTTGAGGTAATTACAGAAGTACCGCAGGCCATCGCTTCTAAAACAGGGAGTCCAAAACCTTCCCAAAAAGTCGGAAATACTAAAGCAACCGCACCGCTAATAATCCTGGGTAACTCTTTATAGTCGAGATAATCAAGCCATTTAAGGCGATCGCTAATTCCTAATTCTAAAGCCTGTTGCTGTAGCAGAGGAGTAAAACGAGGATCGGTCGAACCAGCGATCGCTAAATAGTAATCTTGACTGTCAATGGCTGCAAAAGCGTCAATTAAACCTGCCAGGTTTTTATAAGGATCTTGACGACCGAGATATAAAAAATAAGGGCGATCGAAGTAAGCAGTAATTTTTCTCGGATAAAAGTTTTTAGCGTCGTATCCTAGTAAGATGGGCGTAATTTTGTTAGTTGAGATACCATAAAAATCGCTCAAATCTTTGGCTGTTGCTTGAGAGTTGCAGATAATATGTTCTGCCTGCTGCAACACCAACGGCACTACATAACGGAAGTAGTTAGTTAAAGGAGAAGTTCGACGGGGAAAACGCAGCGGAATTAGATCGTGAGCCATAACTACATAACGAGACTGACTGTATAGGGGTGCTTCTGGTATTGGAGAGTAAATCAAATCTGCTTGAAGATGCCGATAGATTTTAGGTAATTCAAACTGTGTCCACAGCAAACGTCTGAAATGTCCGAGGCTTCCTCCTTCTGGAGTCATATTAGCTGCGATCGCGTATCGCTTAAAATTATCGAATGTCCGTGCCGATAGTAGTGTTGGATTTAAGCTATCTAAACTCTTAATAACATTTTGAGCATAAGTAGCGATACCCGTTGGTTTGTCGAACAAAACAGCCAAATTGATTAGTAATGAATTAGACATTCAATAGTTGTTGAAACAGTAAATATATTTCTGCGTCTAAAACTGTATGCCTTATTTATAGCTATAAAGCAATACTAAATTAATTAGTTTAGACAAAAATTCAATAAAAAGACTTCAAGTGGGAACTATATTAGACGAAGTGGTAATGGAAGGGGAGTAAAAAGTGTCATTAAGTTGGATTAAATTATTAGTTTCAGTATCTTTGGGTTTATTTGTTTGGGATTCGGGACGTTCGGCTTTAGCAGTTCCACCTACTATAGATCGAACCGAAGAGTGCGAACTATTAGTAATTGGTGGCGGTTTGTCGGGAGTGGCTGCTAGCTATGAAGCCTTATTGTCGGGTAAAACCGTTTGTATGACCGAAATTACCGACTGGGTAGGAGGACAAATTTCTTCTCAAGGTACTTCTGCTCTAGACGAGCGTACTACTCAACGTTCTCAGCTATTCTTTCCTAAAGGTTATTTAGAATTTAGAGAACGAATTGAAGAATATTACGACGAACTGAATCCTGGAGACTGTTGGGTAAGTGAATCCTGTTTTTTGCCCAAAGATGCCCATGAGGTAATGTTGCAACAGCTACAGGACGCTGAGAAGAAAGGCAACGGCACTTTAAAATGGTTTCCCGCCACCGTCATTAAAGATTTGGAAATAGAGAAAGTAGAGGGAGAAGGTACGGGCGAACAGATAGTTAGTGCCGTAGCAATTCAACACAGTCCTCAAAACAAATATATTTCCCTCAATAGTTTACCTTTGTCTAGAACCATAGAAGATGCTTATAGCTACGAAGACTCTAAACTTTTTAACAAAGAAATAATTCGCTTTGTTCCAGCCAATACTTCCCCCGCTTCGCCAGACTGGTACGTTATAGAAGCTACCGAAACAGGGGAAATTGTCGGTCTTGCCGATGTTCCCTATCGTTTGGGTGTCGATCCTATTTCTGCTCGCGAACCCTCTTCTTCTAGTATTGAAGGAGATCCTTATTGCACCCAGGGCTTTACCTATACTTTTGCTATGGAGGCGACAGAAGATCCTCAAGAACATCGTCGCCCGCCCTTTTATAGCAAGCATAAAAACTATTACAGCTACGAACTAGAACGATTAGCGGACTTCAATTTAGTTTTTACCTATCGCCGTATCTGGAGTCCTGAAACGGGAGATACAGAGAAATTCGGTGGTATTGAATTCACCGCCCCAACCCCAGGAGATATCTCGATGCAAAACTGGACCTGGGGTAACGATTATCGCCCAGGGACAGCAAAAGATAATTTTGTCTATACACGCCAGCAGCTAAAGGAATTAGGTCAGCTACAGCCTGGCGGTTGGATGGGCGGGTTGCGTACCCGAACCTTGGGTAAAGGAGAAGATCATGCTTTGGGCTATTTTTATTGGTTAGTAGAAGGAACGACAGATTCTCAGCTAGGGGATGGCGTTAAGAAACCGCATCCTAACAACCGTTTACTAACGGGTTTAGATTCGCCGATGGGAACAGAACATGGTTTGTCTAAATATCCCTATATTCGAGAAGGAAGAAGAATTATCGGTCGGGTTTATCCTGGATACTCTAACGGCTTTACGATCGATGAAACTGATATTTCACGGGCTGACTATCAAGATGAATATTACGCTCAACATCTGACTCCAAGTACTTATCAAAAGCTTTGGCAGTACCAAGAGGGTATCGAAGCTATAGCTAATAAAGATTTAGATCCGCAACAGGCTAAGAGAAGGACTCGCGCTACTATTTATCCCGACTCGGTGGGAGTCGGTCATTATGCGATCGATTTTCATCCCTGCATGAATGAAAGCCCAGCCGAAAAAGCGGGTAATACCGAACGCGAAGGAGAAAGAAAAGGCGGGGGACAGGCTTATCCTTTTCAGATTCCTTTAAGAGCGATGATTCCCCAGAAAATTGATAATTTGATTGTGGCAGGTAAGAGTATTGCTACCAGTCACGTTGCTGCTGCTGCTTATCGAGTGCATTCTTTTGAATGGTCTTCGGGTGCTGCTGCGGGCATGGTTGCAATATTTGGTTTGTCAGAAGATATTATGCCCTACGAACTGGTAGATGAACCATTTATCAAAGAAACTGAGCTGCAAACCCTCAAAGATAAGTTAGAAGAACGTGGCAACCCTACCGCGTTTCCCGATACCTCAATTTTTAATCAGGATTGGTCGGACTGGCAGTAAAGGGCTTCGCCCTAGCTAATAGCTATTAGCTATTAGCTTTTAGCTTTTAAGTAATTTTTATTTGCGTAAAGGTCTAGTGTAAACAAAACAACCCCTTAGCATTACATATTCAACAACGCCAAAAAATAAATGAGTAGGCGAGATCGAGTTAAAACCGATTAATTCCCAGTTTCTGAAGCTAAAAATACACAAAGAGCAGATAAGTTCTAGATTAAGATAGTAATAAGAAGCTTTCAAAAATATGTCACGTAATCGATTAACACTATCATGAACTCAGCATCCAACCACATCTATCCCGTTATCTGGCAAGACGGCAAGGTTTTGTTAATCGACCAAACCCGCTTGCCTGGGGAATATAGCCATGTTGCAATTAGCCGTAGTTCAGATCTGGCACATTCGATTAAAAGGATGATCGTTCGGGGTGCGCCAGCAATTGGAGTGGCAGCAGCTTACGGAATGTATTTAGGGGCGACAGAAATTAAGACAGGCGATCGCCATGAAATGTTGCAACATCTAGAAGAGGTTGCCGATATGTTACGCCAGACTCGCCCTACGGCAGTGAATTTGTTCTGGGCGATCTCTCGAATGCTTAAAACCGCCTACGAAGAGATCGGCACTGTAGAAGAAATAAGAAGCACTCTGTTACAAACTGCTCGCGCAATTCAAGCCGAAGATTTAAAAACCTGTCAGGCGATCGGCGACCATGGTTTAGATATCTTGCCAAGCACACCACACCGACTAAGAATTTTAACTCATTGTAATGCTGGTTCTTTAGCTACAGCAGGCTATGGTACTGCACTAGGTGTAGTTCGTTCGGCCTGGCGCGAACAACGTTTAGCGAGGGTATACGCTTCGGAGACTCGTCCTCGTCTACAGGGAGCAAAATTAACTGCCTGGGAATGCGTACAGGAAAACATCCCCGTAACGGTGATTACCGATAGTATGGCTGCTCACTGTATGCAGCAAAACATGGTCGATTTGGTAGTAGTAGGTGCAGATCGTATTGCTGCTAATGGAGATACCGCTAACAAAATTGGAACTTATTCACTAGCGATCGCAGCTAAAGCTCACAATATTCCTTTTTATGTCGCAGCACCTTTTTCAACAATTGATTTCGATCTTAGTGATGGCGATCGCATACCTATTGAAGAACGAGATGCTGCGGAAATATATCGAATTGGCAACACCACTATCTGCGCTTCTAAAGTAGAATTTTACAACCCCGCGTTTGATGTCACTCCTGCCGATTTAATTAGTGGAATTATTACCGAAAAAGGAGTAATTAAACCGAGTTCACTAATCGATTATCGTAGTGCTGTAGCTTAGATATATGGCGTTAAATAAGATGAAAGTGAATAATAAATCTTAAAGAGCAAATATGCAGATCTACTATTCACCTCCAAGACAAGTAATGTATAGCTACTTGACGTTCAAATATACCGATGTCGATCCATTTGGTTTTTTATCGATTCCCTCTACGGGTTTATAAGTTCCAAAAACCCGATCCCACCAGTCAATAGCTAAACCAAAATTACTGTCCCATTGATTATGCTGATGATGGACGTAATGAATGGGCATTTCCATCCAAAAACATTTATCGGGAGTGTAGTGCTGTATCTGATGAGCATAGGAAGCAAAAGCAGCAAAGGCAACTACACCTGAAAACATGGTAATTCCAAAAGATATCGAAATTAGAAAAGTTGGTAATACCAACAAAGACACCAGACTAAAATCCCAAAAATCTCCCCAAAATCCTTTAGTGGTATTGCTGCGATGATGACCATAGTGAGCCGTAATTCGGTTTCCAAATCTGGGCCAAATGTGCATCAAGCGATGAACCCAGTACTCTAGAAAACTACCAAAAATGAAGGCAAACATAAAACACGAAACAAATTGCATGGTTCTTTTCCTAAAGTAACTCTGTCGAGCTTACTCTATAAAATGTTCCTTGAGGGTTAATCTTTAAAATTTTTGGCTCTAAAAAATGGCGTTGGTGACTTTTAGCGTATTACGTAATATATTATTTGTAGGGCGAAGCTCTAAGGCAGCGCACCTTGATTGAGATCGTCGTCTTTAGGCGACTTCGACGCTTCGCGCCTCGTGCAGCTTATTTGCTTTTCTAATCTAGTACTTTTTTAGAGTATAGAAGCAGTAATAGCATTATCCATTCACGCCTTGCCTAAAAAATATACTATTAGTTATTTGCGATCGCCTGAGAGAACAATATAGCAATACGCACTGCTTTTTAGTACACTCGATTGCTCGTTACTTACGAACTAATAACTGAACTTATCAAGCAAAAAACGTATTGCAGCATATTACTAGGCGCGGTATTTTCCTTCGGTATCTGGACTTTCCATACGTGGTAAACCCATGCTGTAGTTGCGTACTCTCGCACCGAGATTGTAGTTAATCTCACCATCGAGCAATAAAGAACGAATAAAATGTTCTAAATTTGAACCAATAAGACGCAAATTATAGTCACTTAAATCTTGACCGTTATTTTCTTCTACTAGTTCATCAAATTTACGATATACCTTTTGTAAAGCATCTTCACTCCAGTTAAACTCGTTATCTGGATCGATATCTAAAGTCAAGACATTATCGCTAGGGATTAGCTCATTATCTTTTACTTCTGCACTGTATATACGAACGTGACGGGTAGTTGATTTTACAAGCATACTAATATTTTAGTAATTATTTTACAGGATGGTCTTGGTAGGGGAGATAATTAAGCTTATTTTCGCCTACCAAATACAATTATCCTAATTATTTATAGGCTTTAATGCACTCTTCAATTAAGGGATTAACCGCATCGACATCTTCCCAACCCTGAATTTCAGTTACTTTCTTTTCGAGGTTTTTGTAGGTTCTAAAAAACTCGGCAATCTCTTCTAAACGGTGAGGAGCAATATCTTTAAGAGATTTTACCTCATTGTAACGAGGGTCTTCTGCTGGTACGCAGAGAATTTTTTCATCGCGATCGCCACCATCGATCATCAACAACATACCAATTGGTCTGGCTGCGATTACACAACCTGGAAAAGTAGGCTCATCCATCATTACCATTCCGTCTAACGGATCGCCATCGTCGGCTAGAGTATTCGGTACAAAGCCGTAGTCATAAGGATATTTTACCGAAGCAAATAGAACGCGGTCTAGAGCAAAAGCGTTCATATCTTTATCAAATTCGTATTTATTCTTGCTACCGCCAGGTATTTCGATTAAAACATTAATTATGCCAGCTTCGGGTTGCGC
The DNA here is from genome assembly GCA_965214815.1 of Waterburya sp. Classification (GTDB taxonomy): domain Bacteria; phylum Cyanobacteriota; class Cyanobacteriia; order Cyanobacteriales; family Xenococcaceae; genus Waterburya. The sequence goes on along the minus strand of CBDCCL010000002.1, from coordinate 1,216,690 downwards.
GGGAATTAGAGATAAGTCCATAAAATTCTCCTAGTACTAGTCGATCTATTTACAACAATGGTCTGCGTCTAAAAGTAGACATCTTTAAAAGAGCGATGTTCGAGTCTGCTAAAACTCAATCGGCTCGCCATGAAGCATTCTACACGATCTCAAAACCGATTTCTCTATTCAATTGGTTAACTGAGAGCTTAATCATTTTTACCCTAAAGACTACCAAGATCTAAGTTACATCTAGTTTGAACGTAGTTCCGCTTCTCAATTGAAGTGTTTTTTTAGCAATGGCGATCGCGCTAATTTGGTTTTGGTAGGCAATACTAAATTTACTATCGATCTCAGAATTTAACCAATTGCCCACCCTACTTCTCTTTATTTTAAAGTACTCGAAATCGATAGGATTAATTTTAATAATTTGCGCTCTTTATAAAGCGCAGGTAAGCAAAATATGGGGAAATATTTTTGTTACGCTAATCACGATAAGAAATTAAAATTTAGTATTTCATTAAGTAAATCTGGAGTTAAATTTAGCGGAATTAGTTATTGTCCTTTATCAACTAGAGCATTTTGTTTATTGTTAACTCATTCAGATCATTTTAATCATATTTATCGTCATACTTTAATTGGTTCTTGGATTGGCGATCGCGTTTCTATTGGCGATGAAACCCGATGGGATGACGACTACGATCGCTATTTAGATATTAATGCCAATATAATCGTAATGCTGTATCAAATTGATGGAGAGGAACAATTAATTGAATCTGCATCTGAATACAATGGCTTATTTGTTCAAATAGCTCATCTTATTTTTACTCGGCAATTTATTAATGCCTTGTCAGTATTTGACAGTCATTTCGGCAAGGATTGGACGAAAAAATATAAACAAATATTGCAAGATTATTCTTACTATCCAGTTTATGATTTGGTAGATTTATCATCATAAAAAATAGTTTTGGTTAGAAAATATCTATAATATGTCGTAAATATAAGTTTCAATATAATTAGTTGAAATTAAAGCGATCGCAACTTTTAGCCATTGAAATTAGTAAATAATATTAGGTTAGCTGAACTAAAGATCGAACACGATATTAGGTATTAAGCCGATCGCCAGCTATAAAGTAAAAGGAATAAACTTTGATTATTTTATAGAAGATTGACTATGTAGCAATCGCTTTTAAATCATTAAAATTTTAAAATTATTAATCTAATATCTGTAATTTAAAATAACAGCTATTGAAAATACACTATCAATTAATATAATGTAACCTTACTATATAAACCAATCCAAGTAAACTATTTCTTAGCAATAAAATAACAATTTTGGGTGTGAGGTTTATTAATAATGAAAAAAGTAGGTGCTTTATTTACTATAGGAACTTCTGTGTTTTTCCTGGCTACGCCTCAAGTCCAAGCACAAGTTAGTAAAACGGACAATCTATCTACAGACAACTATAAAGCTAATAATACTAATATCGATTTAAATTTAATTGACCTACAAAATAACTTAGATAAAAATATAGGTCAAGTAACAAACGTAAACAGTTTGCAAGATGTTTCTCCTACAGATTGGGCTTATCAAGCTTTAGCTAACTTAGTCAATCGCTATGGCTGTATTGCAGGTTTTCCCGATCGCACATTTAAAGGTAGTCAGCCCCTATCACGCTATGAATTTGCTGCTGGTTTAAACTCCTGTTTGAATCAAATCGAACGTTTAATCGCCAGTAATGACGTAGGTAGTGAAGATCTGGCAACTATCGAAAGATTGAGCCAGCAGTTTGAACAAGAATTAGAGTCGCTAAGTGGAAGAGTAGACAATCTGGACGAAAGAACTGCTTTACTTGAAGACAATCAATTTTCTACTACCACCAAATTAAACGGACAAGCAATTTTCTCCTTAACTGGTGCAACGGGAGGAAATCCAGACTTAGGAGACGATCCTCAAATTGTATTTAACAATCGCCTACGCCTAGATTTAAATACCAGCTTTTCTGGTCAAGACTTGTTAATTACGGGTTTGCAGGCTTATAATTTTGGCGGTGAAATCGATGGATCTGGCAGCGTTCAAAATAGTTTGTTTCCAAATGAATCCTTACTAACTGCTGGTTCGACAAAACTTAGCTTTGAACCACAGTTCCCGCGCTTCAATCCCCAAGATCTTTCCGAAGAAGCTGGGAGTAATTCCGTCGATCTTTACAAGCTACTTTACATTTTCCCTTCGGGTTTAGATAAACTTACTTTTTTCGCTGGAACAGCAGCCGAAGCTACCGATGCTTTCCCGACTATTATTCCTTTTGCCGACGAAGGACAGGGAGCGGTTTCTCGATTTGCTGCTTTAAATCCAGTGCTGCGGGTGTCAGGAGGAACTTCTCAAACTGGTTTAGCCTCGGCGACGGGATTCATTTTCAACGCCTCAGATAAAATAGACTGGCGGGCTTTATACGCCAGCGTTAACGCTGCTGTTCCCGAAAAAGGAGATAATAATATCTTGGGTGCGGGGCTGTTTAGTGGCAGTATGTTAGCTTCAACTCAGTTAACCCTGAAGCCGACAGATAATATCGATCTGGGTTTAAACTATGCCTACAGCTATCACGAAATAAATATATTAGCCACGGGAGTAAATAGATTTTCGGCAACTCCTTTAGCAATTCCCAACCAAACTGTTAATGAGGATGGAACTGTTAATGTCGGTGGTATATTAGATACCCCCGTACACATCCATTCTGTAGGAACTTCTTTTAACTGGAATATTTTGCCCGAGCTGGCTTTTACTGGATATGGGTCTTACTTTTTTGTCGATTCCGTATCTGGGGCTGAGGCTTCTTCAGAATTTCTTAGCTGGATGACGGGTGTTCAGGTTAAAGATTTATTGAAAGAAGGATCTACCGCAGGACTCATTTTCGGACAACCCTTAAACCGAGTTGATGCTGGTGGTGCAGCAGTATTAACAGAACCAGATGTCGATCGCGGGATACCTTATCATTTAGAACTTTTCTATAATTACAAAGTTAACGACAATATAAGTCTCACCCCTGGGGTGTTTGTATTGTTTAATCCAGAAGGTAATAAGAATAACGATACTACTACAGTAGGTGTTTTACGAACTACTTTTGGATTTTAAGTTTTTCTTAGTATAAGCAAAAACGCGATCGCGTATGGTCGCCGATTAGTCCTCATTCCTTGTTCCTTGTTCCTCGTTCCTCAATTAACCTCAGTATTATCTTGTAGAGACGCTGCTAAAAAATCCGCATAGGATCTGAGTAAATATTTGAGCAGCTATAATTATGTGGATTAATTTTGAACAGAGTATCGGTCAAAGATTAGCACTTTCTGAGTTAGACCGAGAACAAATTAAAGCGAAAAATTTGCGTTCAAAAGGAGCAGCAATTGTACGGGGGGTTGCTGGATCGGGAAAGTCTTTAGTATTAAAAGATCGAGTTAAAAAGTTAGCAGAAGATTACGATCGCATTTTAATTTTAACCTATAATCGCTTCATGAATGCTTGGTTAAAAACTCAGTTAGATTGCAGCAGCAAAATTGAATGCAAAACTTTTCACCAATGGGCATATAAGTATTTAAAATATAGCTACGACGACGATATCGGTAAGTTGGTAGATTTAGCCCGTAAGTCTACTAAAAGATATCAGGCAATTTTAATCGATGAAGCTCAAGATTTTTATGATGAGTGGTTTCAGGCTTTATTAGAAGTATTAGATAATCGTACCCAAGCCTTATTTATGGTTTACGATAATACTCAATCGGTTTACGGACAGTCGCATCGGCGTAAATCTGACTGGAGTTGGAAAAACCTGGGAATTAAAATTTCTGGAGGGCGATCGCAGGTATTTGACGTTAATTATCGTAACTCACCAGAGATTTTAGAATTAGCCTGGAAGTTTATTTGTCCGGCCTTAGAAACCGCAGGAATGAAGGTAGAGAAACGCGAAAGGGATGAAGCGGGTAAAGTAATTCATACACCTGGTATTGGTTGCGTAATCGAACCGAGAAAAAAACCCTCTCGTAGTTCGGGAATTAAACCTCTTTTAATGGAAGTTTATTATGAAGATATGCCCGATAAAATTGCTTACGAAGTAAAAGAAGCTTTAAAAACTCATCCAGAATCTTCCATTGGCATTCTGCTTCATCCCCAAGCTAAAGATTTGAAAGCAGAAATAAGTAAAGAATTAACTGCTCTAGATGTCGAACATCACGCTCCTGAAACCTCACGCGATCGCGATTCTAACGTTGTTAGTCGCCCTTACGTAATTGTTGATTCTTGGAATGCTTTAAAAGGAGTAGAATTTGATGCGGTAATTATTGCTGGAATAGATAGTTTATCGGAATATAAATTACCAGACAGCGATATTAGTTTTGAAGCAAAGGCTGGTTTATATATCGCCATGACTAGAGCTAAAGATCATTTGGTAATGCTGTATGAAGAAAAAGATGCAATCGTTACTGAAATTGAAGCTGGTCTAGATTCGGATGATTGTTTGGAGTCAGTATAATTAAAATCGACTAACAAACAAAGGGCGATCGCAGTGCGATCGCCTCATTTATCGTGGTTAAATTAACTGTTAGCGTTTGCTGGTGGCTGACCTGTAGTTTCAGTGTTTAATACTTCTTTCGCGTCAGTTTTGGAGTCACCGCCAGTAGTACTAGTTTCTCCGCCAGTACCAGATTCTTGAGAACCAGGTTGTGCCTTAGAACCAGATCCTGATGGGGAATCATTGGGTACAGTGTTGACATCTTCAGGTGATTTACCTGTGGTTTGAGTGTTTAATACTTCTTGTACATCTACTTGAGAATCACCACCAGTAGTACTAGTTTCTCCGCCAGTACCAGACTCGTGAGAACCAGGTTGTGCTTTAGTGTCAGACATAGTTTTTCTCCTGAATAAGAATTTGTTAAAGTTCGATCGATGTATTTACAGCAGTTTTCAATTGAATGGACTACGCTTATTAACTAACTGGTTTTTAGCTTTTAGCTAAGTCTGTGTAGTCTACACAACTAAAAATCGCAGTAATAATTGAAATAGGTATTTTTGCTCAAAAGCGCATTTTGTATGCCGTTATACTCAGACTCGACAATATGCAGCTTAGAATTAAAAGTTAGTAAAAGAGAATTTGTTAACAGGTTTAGAGTCTTTAAAAGCCCGCGATCGCTGTTGACGCATCCAGTATTACCGTTAACTTATTAGTACCTATTTAGGTTTAAAGTTTTGTAGAACAGTACTTTTAAATCCTGTCCCAAACTTAAATATTTATCTAAAGTGCGATAGTAAATATCTCAGATTTTAAGAAACCTAGATAAACCTATTAATAAACGATGCGCTCGATCGATATACATCGTTATTAATTAGTTAGAAGGCTTATATACAAAACCTATCAGTCAAAAACTTACAATTCAATCCTTCTGTAGAGAGATTAAAGAATTAAAACAACATCTATACAAAGCTAGTTACTTATACGAGTTAAATCCGTTATCTAGCTTGAAGATACGTTCAGATATAGCAACTAATATAAATATGGTTTAGTGCGATCGCCAACAAAAAATATTGACCTGCGATCGAGTGCTTCAAACCAAGTTATACGAACTGCTGATTTTACTATTCAGTAAATCCTTTTTCCTGAAGAATACGTTCTACTTTAGCTCTGTGTTGCGCTTCCCATTCAGCTAAAGTTTGTGACTCTTCTTTTCGCGTTCTAGCCAGAGCAATTTCATATACCGATTTTAGTTTGGCAACAGGAATAACGGCAATTCCTTCTTCATCAGCTACTATAATATCCCCAGGATGCACCTCAACGCCTCCGCAGTTAATAGGTTCATTGAGCGTTCCGAGAGTTTCTTTTACCCCTGGTTTGGGCATAATTCCTCTTGCGAAAATCGGAAACTTAGCTTCCCTTACCTCCGCTACATCTCTGATAACTCCATCAACCACAAAACCCGCTATGCCGCGTTTTTGCGCGATCGTAGATACATTACCACCAGACACAGCATAATCTAGAGTACCCGACTCGACTACAATAATCGTTCCAGGTTCGGCTCGATATATAGCAGCATGAAGCATCAGATTATCTCCAGGATGACATTTAACCGTATAGGCTTTTCCTGCAATGCGGGGTATTGGTGTCCATACTTGTTTGATGCCAATATCCATAAACTGCTGACGTGACAAAGCATCGGCGTAGGCGGTAGGTGATATTTCTCTATACTTAGAATAGTCGGTCATTTCATTTATCATTTAGCATTTACCATTCAGCATTTATCAATGTTAACTGTTTACTGTTTACTGTTTACTGCTCAAGGTTTTCTTTGGTTACTAAATTGTTGCGGTGTATTACCGTATCTGTACTGTCGTAACCTAAAATTGAGGCGATTTCTGCTGAATGGTGTCCTTTAATTTGTTTAATTTCCCTGCTGTTGTAGTTAACTAAGCCTCTAGCCAGTTCTATGCCTGACTGGTTGCAAAGTAGTACGGCATCAGAAGTCGAAAATTCTCCCTCTACGGCGATAATTCCCGCAGGAAGTAAAGACTTACCCCCATCGGTAATGGCTTTTACCGCGCCACTATCTAAATACAGTTTGCCCATCGGGATTAAACCATAGCTAATCCAGCGTTTACGAGCGTTATCAGCTTGGGGTTGGGGTTCAAATTGAGTTCCTAAATTTTGTCCTTGCAGAATTTTGAGGATATTTTGTGGCTGTTTTCCCTGAGTAATGACGGTTCTAACTCCCGTACTAGTAGCAATACGTGCTGCTGCTAACTTAGTTGCCATACCTCCCGTACCCCACTGTGAACCGCTAGAACCTGCATCTATTTGCAGGCGATCGAATTCTGCACTACTAACTAGATCGATCGGACGCGCATCGGGAACTGTTTTAGGATCGGCAGAGTACATTCGATCTACGTCTGTAAGCAAAAACAACCAGTCTGCCTTAACTAAGCTAGCTACTAAAGCCGATAAAGTATCGTTGTCGCCAAACTTCAGTTCGTCTACGGCGATGGTGTCGTTTTCGTTGACGATCGCAATTACTCCCAAACCCAATAATTCTCTAAAGGTGTTAGAAGCATTAACATAGGTATTGCGTTCTACTAACTCTCGTCTAGTTAAAAGAACCTGAGCGATTGGCTGCTGTAAACTGCTAAAAAGATCGTCGTAAATTCGCATCAAGCGTCCTTGTCCTACTGCTGCTACCGCCTGTTTTAACGCCATCCTGCGGGGTCTTTCGCTAAGGTTGAGTCTGGCACACCCCACCCCTACCGCACCAGAAGAAACTAACACTACACTGTGTCCCAAAGAACGTAACTGGCTCAAGGTTTCTACGAGAGAAGCAATAGTAGCGATCGCAATTCCCGATGGCTGCGTCAGACTAGAAGTACCAATTTTAACTACTATGGTTTGAGGTCGATCGCTCATCAATGCTCGTTACTCCTCTGCATCAAAAGTCTACAAATCCTTAATATAATACAGAAGCAGCTTTGGATCGCCCATCGCCGTTAGTTTTCGATCGTAATAGACAGCCTTAAATATATTTTAATTCACCTATTTTAAGATTGAAGTCAGCTTAAATGATTTAATTGCATCAAAACAATTCATTTAGCACATACTGAAAATTGATAGTGCCTTATGTTACCAGTATGGGCAAGAAATAAAACGATAATAAAAACAAGGCTTAATTTTCTCAATATTAAATAAAAAATTTGAATTTATAAGTGTGAGAGTAAAGATTGCGTGACTTATATCAAACCAGAAGCAACGAATCGATTCTTAGTTGGACAAATACTCGATTTAGGTTCAACAGCAGCACAACAACAAAACTGGCTAGAAGTTAGCAACCAGCTAAAACTATTGCCTCAAAGTAAAACTAAACTATTTCTACTAGAACCCGAAGACTGGCATACTGCGTTTCACCTAGCTTTGAAAATGCTGATTGAAGCCGATTTTCAGCACAGGTGGGAAATTGTTAAGCTGCTACCGTTGTTTGGAGATGAAATTATCGAACCTCTGTGTAATTTGGCTTTAGATGAAACCATTGAAGTTGAAGTACGTTGGTTTATCTGTAAGGTTTTAGGAAAATTCTCCCATCAAAGGGTTGTTTTAACTTTAGTAAAGTTGCTTCAACAAACTACGAGTAGCGAACTAATTACCATAGCCGAAAAAACCTTAATTGAAATAGGCGATCGCGCTGTCGATGCTTTAATAGATTTGTTGTCTCAACCCCAACATCGGGTTTTAGCAGTTCGAGCTTTATCTTATATTCGTACCAGTCAAACCATCGCCCCTTTATTAGAAGTATCCACCGCCGATGACCCCGAACTACGAACTATTGCGATCGCAGCTTTAAGTAGTTTCCACGATGCTCGTATTCCTCCCGTTTTGATTGCAGCCTTGCAGGATCGAGCCAGTAGCGTCAGAAGAGAAGCAGCGATCGCTCTGGGATTTCGCGCCGATTTATGTCAGGAATTAGATTTAATTACCCAGTTACAGCCTCTTCTTTACGATTTAGATTTAGAAGTTTGTCGGCAAACGGCGATCTCTTTAGGCAGAATGAAGCAGATAGAAGCTGCTACCGCTTTGTTTGATGTCTTGCAAGCAGATACCACCCCCTATGGTCTTAAATCGGATTTAATTAAGGCTCTAGCATGGAGTGAGAACGCTTCGGCAATTGGCTACCTACAGCAAGGATTAAATAACGCTAGCGAATTGATAGTTCGAGAAATTATTACGGTTTTGGGCAGAATTACCACACCAGAATTAAAGCCTCCCGCTACCAAAGTATTAACTGATTTTTGGCAAAACAATCGACAATGTTCGTCTGCTATCAAACAGACTTTAGCCACTTCTTTGGGACAACTGCGCTGTAATTGCGCCCGTCAAATTTTAGAAGAAATTACGCAAGATAGCGATCGCAAAGTAAAGCTTCATGCTCTTTCTGCCTTGAGAAAGCTAATCAATGAACATTGAACAAGGATCATTGAACATTGAAGCACTGACCGAAGCGATAAATGCTCAATGATAAGTGCTGCGATGATAAATGATAAATACTTTCTTATTCACCTACGGGAAAAGTATAGTAAGCGATTCCTTCAGATTGATAATTAGGTAGCGTTTCCTCTACCGTCTCTCTTTCGGTTTCAGAAGGTGTATAAAAATGCGCTCCTGTATCAGTATTAAAAAAGCGATAGACGGGAATAGTACCTGGTTGTTCTTCGGCAAAAGCAAAGAAAGATTCAGTTTCTAAACTGAAATTAGACAGGTTTTCTTCTACTGATTCTTTCTCAACTTCTGAAACGGTATATAGATGAGTTCCCGTATCGCTGTTTAAGAAACGATAGACTTTTTCGGGTTCGGGACTACCTGTAAATGGATCGACGCTAACGTAAGCAGCACCTTCGGAAACGTAGTTGGGTAAGTTTTCTAAAATTGCATCTCGTTCTACTTCTGAAGAGGTATAAAGATGAACCCCCGTATCGGTATTTAAAAAGCGATATACCGTTGAATCTAGAATCAAATCGCCTTCGGTATCTTCCACCGCTACGATAAATTTATCCTCTACCGTATCACCCTGTAAATCTGTAGCGGAAATCGTAATTTCAGCTATACCCCTTCCATCGTCAGCATAATCTAGGACTAATTCACCATCGTTAACTGTGGCATTAACTAAATCGGGGTTAGAATTCTTGATTACAGCAAACTCTAATTCTGGTTCTTGCAACAAAGTTACATTATTAATACCAACAAGAGCGAGATTTTCAGCACCTTCTACAACTAAAGGTAAATCGCTAAACGCTCCTGCAAATTCTGGTACGGACTGCTGGAAATTTCCTCTGACATCAAAAGTCTGTAATTCGGCGATCGCATCAATTGGAGCTAAGTCTTCAGTGGTTAAAACTTCACCAAAAACCGTAAAACCTTCATTTTGATTATCGAGATTTGCTGAATTTTCATTCAGATTAAAAAACCATTGGTTAGTAGCACTATTTGGATCGTTACCAAGTTTTGCCATAGCGATCGTCCCTCTGGTATTAGATCTAGAAGGACTAAACTCATTAACTACGGCAGGATCTGCGGGAATTTCTTCTATTGCATCTAGCACTGGTGCGAAATTGAGTTCGGGATCGACAGCAAAACCGCCACCCTGAACGATAAAGCCTGGAACTAAACGATGAATGATGGAATTTGCATAGTCGTTGTCTTCGACATAATTAACGAAATTAGCTACTGTTTCAGGCGCGCCTTCACCCGCTTGGTCGAATAGTAAGACTTCAGTTACACCACCACCTAAAGAATCATCGGCAAATTCAAATCGAGCTATCTGTCCTGTAGTTAAAGGATCGTCAAAGTTTTGAGACAGGTCTAAGGTAGTATTGTCACTGTTTTGAGCAATAGTAAGATCTTCAATAGGTTGAGTAACTAAAGGGGTAGTCATAGTGTATGTTTTATAAGATTCATTATGTCGTTACTAATTTAAACTAGGCGACTAATAATCGGTAGTAAATTTCTGCTATTTCTCGATCGCAACTGTCTCAAATCGAGAGTGGGGAAAATCGATACTAATTTTTTTTTAGTTCGTCGAGATAGTTTATATAGCAATACGTACTTAGATGATAGACACCTATTACCTCTTACCTATTACCTCTTACCCATTACCTATTGCCTACGAGCAGTTCACTAAAATTGTCCTAACCCACTAATGTAGTGCGATATTTTTAAATTCGATCTATCTAAGGGAAATTTTAAGAATGAGTCCAAAACTAAATTGTTTTGATAACATCTATGTAGACAAGGCAAGACGAAAGCACAAAATGCGATCGCTTGTCTCTATCTAATCGTTAACTCAACTCTAGAGGAGTAAGTAACCGTGTCTGACTTAAATCGCGGAATTATGAAGTTTGATGGTGCAGATAAACCTGTTTTGGTTGCTATCTCTGCCATTTTGATTTTTGGTGGCATTATCGCCCTAATTACTTGGGCGTTAAAATCTGCTTATGTAGTTTAAACGCGATTGGGCGCAGCCCAACACGAGCGATCGCGCAGCCAAAGAAAAAGACCTAATATTTTTTTTTATTAGCGTGGCGATCCTGTGTTATGATTATTAACCGTGACGTAAATGGGTCGATGCCCGAGTGGTTAATGGGGGTGGACTGTAAATCCACTGGCTATGCCTACGCTGGTTCAAATCCAGCTCGGCCCACTAATATTCTCTGAAATAACTACAGCTTTTTAAGTTAGTTGTTAATTTTGTAAGAGAATAAATAGTACTATTAAATTGGCTTCATTTTAAAGCTGTATGCTAAAAGCAGATGCAGATCTAAAAATGAACTCGATCGGAATTTGCTTAGAGCGATTTTCGGACGCAAGTGGACTATATTATTAAATTTGGCAAGATAAATAGCAAAAAATTTTAGATTTTACTACCGTACTAAGAATAGACGGTATTTTAGCTAGTAAGAAAAAAGAAAATTAACCCTAAGCCCTCTCAAATCTAGCAGAGGGTTTTTTAAATTTTATACAAGATAGCTAATCTTTTTCGTAGTCATAGTAATTGTTCTGCTATGAATCCGAATCCAGTTAAAACAAATATTTTTTGGGTTCGAGCGATCGCACAACTATCTGCTAAGAACAAAATTTATGATTATGTTGTAATCTAAATAAATTGTTCGATAAAGACCTTCAAAAATTCTTCGATCGCAATGAGTTGGTCATGTCGTTGGCAGCATTTCGATAACTTATTGTCAATAATCTCTTCAAAAATTGCGCTTGAATTAAAATAAGTTGATGCAGACGAGACTTTTGAATAGCAATGTAATCTGTCACTATAAAATAAACTTTCAAGCACCTGAGATTACTCTTACATAATTTCTCTAAAAGCAATTTGAGCGATAATATTTTCAACTTCGGTGCAGTGGCAAAAAATTTTATAAAGAGAAAGTAAGGGGGTAAGGCGGTATTTTTCATCTGTTCTTCATCTGAAGGCGGTCTTTTATGTTCGGCAGATAAAAATGAAATGATTAACTGCAACGCTTCATATCCTCTTCAAAGTTTACGCATTTTCCCTTGTTTAAATCAAGAAATTGTATAGTTTGACTTTACAAACTATTCAAACTCATTAGCAAAAATGGGTGATAACTTATAAGTAAGTTCTCGGATAAAAACTTTTATAAATTATCACTTTTAAAAAACTATGAGTATCACTACTGAATCCAACCTAAACAATCCTCTATCAAACAACACTAATCTAATTTTTGCCAACGATAATGTAGATGATTATCAAAGTCTAGTCACTCATGTTGAGGGAGCAGAATTAATTATCCTCGACTCAACCAGCGACGGGATAGAACAAGTAACTCAAGCCTTAGCTAATTATTCTGAGGTTGATAGTATTCACCTAATTTCTCACGGTGAAGTCGGGACGGTGCAATTAGGCTCGACAGCACTAAATGCCGACAACCTCGATAGCTATAGCAGCTCTATAACTAGTTGGTCTGATTCGATGAGCAACAGCGCAGACATTCTACTCTACGGCTGTAGCGTTGGTGGTGGAATTACTGGTGTTGAATTTGTCAATAACTTAAGTCAGTTAACTGATGCAGATATCTCGGCATCAAACGATTTAACTGGTAATAATTACAGGGGTGGAGATTGGGACTTAGAAGTGACAACCGGTCCAATTGAAGCCTCGACGATTTACGATGCCAGTTTAGATAGTTATGAGTTTCTCTTACCAATTGAAGGGGATTCGATTATTGAGTTTGATGACTTTAGTGATGCAGCTCAACTGGTGTTCAATGGTGATGCAGCAGCACAAGGTAGCGGTCTGCACTTAACTCCTGCTGCTGGGTCGCAAAAAGGTAGTGCCTTTTTTGAAGAGGCTTTAGTGATATCTGCTGATACGAGTTTCTCGACTCAGTTTGGGTTTCAAGTTTCAGGAGGAACTGGTGGTGCGGACGGGTTTACCTTTATGCTGCAAAATGATTCCTTAGGCGTTGAAGCTTTAGGAGTTCATGGTGGTGGTGTTGGCTATCACGGTATTTCTCAAAGTTTGGCGATTGAATTTGATTCTTATTTAAATCATAATTCCGACTCAGACATTAATGACAACCATCTGTCTGTCTTAACAAATGGAAATAGCCAAACATCTTTAGCAGTAGCTTCTGCACCCTTTGACCTCAACGATGGTAGCGAGCTTTCGGCTTGGATTGATTATGATGGAGTCAGCGACAACTTAGAGGTTTATCTTTCTAATACCGCCCAAAAACCCGAAGTTTCCTTGTTATCTCTCAACATCGAGCTGGATGCGGTGGTTGGAGAACAGGCATTTTTAGGATTCAGTGCTGGTACGGGTGGACGAGTTAACCAACATAGTATTCTCAATTGGGAATTAACTTCAGATTCGAGCCTTGTATCCGATGCTTCTGTTCCCCAGACTCCTCCTGTTCCCCAAACTCCTCCTGTTCCCCAAACTCCTCCTGTTCCCCAGACTCCTCCTGTTCCCCAGACTCCTCCTGTTCCCCAGACTCCTCCTCAAACCGCGCTAGAAACTATCATTGACTTTGACGAGTTTAGTGATGTCACTCAACTATCCGTCAACGGATCTGCGGTAGGGGTAAACGGTGCAATGCGCTTAACAGAGGCACTACAACAACAAAGCGGTAGCTTCTTCTATGATGAGCCGATTCGAGTAGAACCAGATACGAATTTCTCAACTCAGTTTCAATTTACCCTGGGAGGAGGCACTGGTGGTGCTGACGGGTTTACCTTCATGCTACAAAACGACCGCTCTGGCGACCGAGCTTTAGGAGCTCATGGTGGTGGCGTTGGCTACCAGGGGATCTCTCAAAGTATCGCCATTGAGTTTGACACCTATCAAGGCATAGGAGATCCAAACAACAATCATATTTCGATTCTCACTAATGGCGACACTACCAATTCGCTCCTCGACGTTAGTTCTCCTCTAGATCTCAATAGTGGCGAAATTCTCAACGCCTGGATTGATTATGATGGAACGAGCAACTCGGTTGAGGTTTATTTAGACAATAGCGAAAACAAACCCCAAACGGCTTTATTGTCCACCACCATAGATCTCAGCGAGGTTCTTGGCAATCGAGCCAGAGTCGGCTTTAGCGCGGGAACTGGAGGAGCAGTTAATACCCACGATCTTCTCAACTGGTCTTTCGACAGTTCCGATTCCTTCGCACCCGAAGGCAACTTTGGAGAATTAATCTCCTGGCCGACAGTAGCGGTTCATGCAGGCTTAACTCCCGATGGTAAAGTCTTAACCTATGGATTAGATGCCAACTTCGGTCGTCCTGGAACACAAGTCAACACCAAGTTTCTCATTTGGGACCCCAAACAAGGAACGGAGCAAAGTGCTTTTGACATCCTCGATATGTCTCATCCTGTCGATAGTGCTTTCTGTTCGGGGATGATGTTGTTACCCGACGGACAAATGTTGATTGCTGGGGGTGCGATACAGGGCAACAGAGATGCGGGTAATGATGTGGTTCATCTTTACGACTATCGTACTGGAAACATCACGATGCTGGGGGATGAGGGTCATCTAATGTTGATGGAAGACGGTCAACATATGCCAATGCCAATGCCAATGCAAATGCCGATGCAGGATAACGACTTGATCGAAGCTCGTTGGTATCCAACCTTGACTACTTTGCCCGATGGCAGAATTTTACTTCAAGGAGGACGCGATGCACTCAAAGAAAACGGTGTAATTACTCCAGAGATTTACACCCCAGGAGTGGGTTCTGCTTTACTCCCTGGTGCTACTAGTGCCGAGGTTTACAGCAACAGTGAAGATCAGTGGTGGTATCCTCGCAGTTGGGTCGCACCTAACGGTCAGGTGTTTGGCATCGCGGGAGATGATCTGTACTATCTCGACCCCGCTGGCGACGGCAGCATCGAAATTGTCGGTGAATACAATAAGAGAACTCGTGGTGAAGACAGTACTGCGGTTATGTTCGCCCCAGGCAAAATTCTACAGGTGGGAGGAGCTTTACACGGAGCTTCCGAAGGAGCAGACAACGAAGCTTGGATTATCGATATTAACGGCGAACAGCCTGTAGTAACTTCGGCCGGTTCTGGTAATTATCATCGCGTCTGGGCAGATTCTACCGTCTTACCCGATGGTACGGTGTTTGTTTCCGGCGGTAGTAGTGTGCGAAATCAGGCTTTTGAATATCGAGCTGGTGAGTATTCAGAAGTAGCCTATGCAGCAGAAATTTGGAATCCTGCTGATAATAGCTGGACCGTGGTTGATAGCGCAAGAGACCTCCGTTTATATCACTCTACTTCTCTATTGTTGCCCGATGCTACGATCCTGACTGCTGGCGGAACTACACTTGGTTATGATGATGAAGCTCTGACTGGTGAAGTTTATCGACCTGCTTATCTTTACGATGATTCGGGCAATCTCGCCGAGCGTCCTACCCTCGCTAGTGACGAGAAGGTGGTTGATTGGAATCAAACTATGAGTGCAACTGTGGCTAACGCCAGCCAAATCTCTCGGGTTTCACTCGTGGCTTTTGGTGCGGTAACTCACTCGTTTGATATGGGTCAGCGTTTTATGGAGTTAGACTTTACTCAATCTGGAAACCAGTTGACCATCTCTACTCCCACCTCTGCTAACGTCGCACCTCCAGGATATTATATGGTGTTTGCCTTTGATGAAAATGGCGTTCCTAGTGAGGCACATATTGTCCAATTTGTTGCTTAGGTTTAAACGACCTTAATCCAAAATGCGATCGCTCTACTAAGTAGGTACAAACAGCGATCGCTTTTTTGATTGAATATTGAATATAGTTATTGTTTGTCTTCTTTCTCTTTAGCAACCCAGATCTAAAAATGAAATTTGTCGGAATTGATTTTGGCTGGTCATCAGGCGCGAGCGGACTATGTTGTTTGGTTTGGCAAAATAACCAGCTAGAAATTTTAGACCTTACTACAGTATTAGAAGTAGACGGTATTTTAGCTTGGATTGACAGTTGGTTAGACTCGACATCGCCCGCTTTAATTGCAGTAGATGCGCCGACAATTATTAATAATCTGACAGGAATAAGATTAGCCGACAAATTAACTCATAAATATTTTGGACGCTATCATGCAGGATGCTATCCAGCTAATTTAGGTCTGAAGTTTGCCGATCGCACTGTCAGCTTGGGGAAAAGTTTGACCGCTAGGAATTTTCAACACGCACCAACTATTAAGCCAAAACAGTTAGGAAGATATCAAATAGAAGTATTTCCCCATCCCGCGACGATTAATCTATTTGGTTTAGAAAAGATTTTAAAATACAAAAAAGGCAGAAATAGCGATCGCCAACAAGAATTAATCAAATTACAAAACTATATTATTCAGGTTTTACCTCAACTAGAACCTGCTCTAAGTCTAAAATCTTTAGTAATACCAACATTCGATCGCCAACTGACAGGTAAAGAACTAAAAGCGATTGAAGATATGCTAGATAGTCTAATCTGTGCCTACGTTGCTGCACACTGGTGGTACTGGGGAGAGGCGAAGAATTTGGTTTTGGGCGATCTTGACAGTGGTTATATTGTAATTCCCAATCCATAGAGAAAAAGCTCTATGACAAATATTCCTCGTACATATGGCACAGCGCGTAGCGCAGATCGCCCAGGGACGACTGGCAACGCATCCGCGTTGCGTGCCTTTGTTCGTTCCTCGTTCCTTAAATATTTCCATAGCTTATCAACCGTGAAACGTGGCACAATAAAATACGTTTGATTATAAAAAATTGACGGTTAACTCGGCTAACCTACCTGTTTGATATACAAAGATTAATATGACTGCAACACTCCAATCACCTGCCAAAACTCGTCGCCAGGTTTTCCCCTTCACGGCTATTGTAGGACAAGAAGAGATGAAACTAGCTCTTTTACTCAACGTAATCGATCCTAAGATTGGCGGAGTGATGATCATGGGCGATCGCGGTACGGGTAAATCCACTACTATCCGAGCTTTAGCCGATTTATTACCAGAAATTGAAGTAGTCGAAGGCGATCCTTTTAACAGCGATCCTCAAGATCCAGATTTAATGAGCGATGAAGTCAAGCAAAAGGTAGAATCAGGTGAAGCGATCGCTACAGCCAGAAAGAAGGTTCAGATGGTCGATCTTCCCCTGGGTGCGACAGAAGATCGCGTATGTGGCACGATCGATATTGAAAAGGCCCTTTCTGAAGGGGTTAAGGCTTTTGAACCAGGATTACTAGCAAAAGCTAATCGCGGTATTCTCTACGTCGATGAGGTTAACCTACTAGACGATCACTTGGTAGACGTACTTTTAGATTCGGCTGCTGGTGGCTGGAATACCGTAGAACGTGAAGGTATTTCGATCCGTCATCCCGCTCAATTTGTAATGGTTGGTTCGGGAAATCCTGAAGAAGGGGAACTGCGTCCTCAATTGTTGGATCGCTTTGGAATGCACGCCGAGATCCGTACTGTAAAAGAACCCAATTTGAGAGTGCAAATTGTCGAACAGAGAGCCGACTTTGATGGTAATCCTGATTCTTTTAGCGAAAAATACGCACAAGAACAGCAGGCTTTACAAGAAAAAATTGTCAAGGCGCAAGAATTATTACCCTCTGTAACGATGGATTACGATTTGCGAGTGAAAATTTCGGAAATCTGCTCGGAATTGGATGTAGATGGACTGCGAGGAGACATCGTTACTAATCGTGCTGCTAAAGCGATCGCAGCTTTTGAAGGGCGTACCGAAGTAACTGTAGATGATATCCGTCGGGTAATTGTATTATGCTTGCGCCATCGCCTGCGTAAAGATCCTTTAGAATCGATAGATTCAGGTTATAAGGTAGAAAAATCAGTAGCTCGTATTTTTGGATTAGAACTAGATGAGTAATAATAAATCTGACAACTGTAAGATTTATTTTGCAAAGCGGGTAAATAAGATATAGTCAGCTAAATTCTGAACCTATGGCAGTAACTACAGAAAACCAGTCACTAACAACTCGCGATCGCTCTACACCGCTAATCGAACTTCGTGGAGTTAGTAAAGCCTTTGGCGATAACGTGATTTTAGATCGGGTTAATCTCAAAATAGATCGAGGCGAGGCATTAGTCATTATTGGTCCTTCGGGAACAGGAAAATCTACTATTCTACGAATGATTGCGGGTTTAATGCCTATTGACAAAGGAGCGATTTATATCAATGGCGAGAAACAGACGGGATCGATCGAAGATCGCGAAGATTCCATCGGCATTAGCATGGTATTTCAACAGGCTGCCTTATTTGATTCCCTAACGGTAGAGCAAAATGTAGGTTTCAGTCTTTATCAACATTCAAATCTCAGTCATCAGCGAATTAAAGAACTAGTTGATGAGAAGTTAGAGATGGTTGGTTTATCGGGAACAAATAATAGTCTACCTTCGGAGTTATCGGGAGGAATGCGTAAGCGGGTCAGCTTTGCCCGTTCGATTATGTCTAATCCAGACGATCCTAAAAGCCGACCAGAAATTGTTCTATACGACGAACCTACGGCGGGGTTAGATCCAATCGCTTCGACGGTAATTGAAAATTTAGTGCGCGATCTTCAGTGTACCCAGAAGGGTTGCGGTACTTATATTATGGTTTCTCACCAGCATAGTACAATTCGTCGTACTGCCGATCGCATTATTTTCTTATATGGAGGTAAGGTTCAGTGGATCGGATCGGTAGAAGAAATCGACACGACCGATAACCCTTTAGTACGACAGTTTTTTAGTGGTAGCGTCGAAGGTCCTATTCGCGTAGCCGACTAAACTAAAATAATCATTAAAAGGAGAAAATATGCGCTCGCGCACTATAAGAGAAGGTTCTATTGGATTACTAGTTATAGTTGGTGTTTTAATATTCGGCGGATTAGCTTTATGGATTAAAGGCTTTGCGTTTGGAAAAAAAAGCTATAAGATTATTGCCGATTTTCCCGATGTTAACGGTATTCAGGTAGGTGATGGTGTGCGCTACCGAGGATTAAATGTGGGTAGGGTTGAGGATATCCAGCCTGGAGTTAATGGAGTAGACGTTGTTTTGGAAATAGATTCTGAAGATTTATTAATTCCTCAAGATTCTACTCTCAAAGCCAGCAGTTCCGGCTTAATTGGCGATACTTTCATCGATATCATTCCCGAATCACAGCTATCTACGGAGGCTGCTAATCTAAACCCAATTGGCTCGGATTGCGATCGTGAGAAAATTATTTGTAACAATACCCGTCTAGAAGGTGAAAAAGGTCTGACATTAGATGATTTATTACCTTTTACCTATCGCTTTAGTAGATCCTACAGCGATCCAGCATTTGTCGCCAAAATAGATTCTACTGTTGGAAATGCAGGCCTTGCAGCAGAAGAAATTGCCAATCTTACTAGAAACACTAGTGCTTTAGTAAACGATCTAAAGCAGGAAGTAGACAGTACTTCAGAGGAACTAGTTACTACCGCCCAGACGTTTCAAACAACTGCCGAACAAATAAATCAGTTAACTACTCAAGTCGAACGGTTGATTGCTCAAAACGAGAACAGCTTAGGGGATACATTAAATAGTATTAGTACAACTAGCGATCGCCTGCAAGATCTGGCGATAAAAATAGATAAAACCGTAGACGCGGCCGATACCGAACAGTTAGCTGCCAATTTAAACGAGCTTACTAGCAATGCTGCGGTGGCTTCAGAAAACCTAAAAAATATTACCGAAAGTTTTGGTGGCGAAGCGAGTGTAGTCAGCCTGCAACAAACCTTAGATTCGGCGAGAGTAACTTTTGACAATGCACAAAAAATTACCTCCGATCTCGAATCACTTACAGGAGATCCTGCTTTTGTAAAAAATGTTCGCGACCTAGTTAATGGTTTGAGCGGTCTAGTTTCTACTACCGAACAGTTAGAACAACAGATTCAAACAGGCTCGGCGATTGAATCAATGGAACAGGCTCGATCTAATGCTCCAGAAGCTGGTGAATAGATATTATCTATTCTTTACTCTTACTTTAATTCTAATATCCACTCGGTTGGGCTAAACTTTCAAATTTAGTTAATTCGGCATTAAATAACAATTTAACCGTTCCTACTGGACCATTACGGTGTTTGACGATACTAACCTCAGTAATACCTCGATCTGGAGTATCAGGATTATAATATTCATCGCGATAGATCATCATTACTAAATCCGCATCTTGCTCGATACTGCCACTTTCACGTAAGTCAGACAGCATGGGACGCTTATTAGTTCTTTGTTCTACCCCACGACTAAGCTGCGATAGAGCGACAATTGGCACGTTTAATTCTCTGGCTAACCCTTTGAGGCTTCGCGTCATTTTTGATAGCTGCTGAACACGGTTATCATTGTTTCCGCCTTCCATTAGCTGTAGATAATCGACTAAAACCAAACCTAAAGAATCTTTTTGTTGCGCCTGTAGACGGCGTACTTGCGATCGCATCTGCATTACCGTTAGGTTAGCGGTATCGTCGATATAAATTGGCAACTCTGAAAGTCTTTCTACTCCGTTAATCAAAGGTTCAAATTCCTGAACGGAAATTCTACCCGAACGTAGGCGGTTGCTAGGAATTCTCGCCTCGCTCGATAGCAGCCTTTGGGTTAACTGTTCCCGCGACATCTCCAAACTAAATACGGCGATGGGTAAGTTTGATTCTCTGGCGATATTAGAAGCCACACACAGCGCAAACGCGGTTTTACCCATTGATGGTCTACCAGCGATAATAATTAAGTCAGAACGACTAAACCCGCTCGTCATGGCATCGAGATCGTAGTAACCAGAAGGAATACCAGGTAAAGCGGTTTCCTGGTGCAGTTCTTCAATGGTATTAAAGGTATTGACCAGAGTTTCGGCGATCGGTATTAAACCCTCTTGAGGACGTTCTTGAGTCAGGCGAAAGATCTTTTGTTCGGCAGAATCTAAGACTGTTTCCAGTTCTTCGGCGTTGTCGTATCCGAGATCGACTATCTCGTGTCCTGAAGTAATTAGCTGACGACGGATGTACTTCTCCATAATTAGATTGGCATAGCGATCTATATTCACCGCCGAAACAGTACGATTAAGTAGCTGCGCTAGTTTAGTAGTACCGCCTACCTGTTCTAGTAAATCGCGATCGCTCAGGTAAGTACTTACAGAAATAAAGTCTGTGGGTTTACCTTTGCTGTTGAGGCTTAACGCTGCATGATATATTTCTTGATGCGCCTTGACGTAAAAAGCGTCTTTAACAATTAATTCTGCTATCCTAGTAATCGCTTCTGGATCGAACAAGATTCCGCCTAAGATTGCTTCTTCCGCCTCAATACTCGCTGGAGGTAGGTTATTTATTTCTGCCATTAATCCCTTGAGATTCTTACATCCTTACCATAGAACATATATTCTACTATGCTGAAACATTTTAAGTAAATTTAGGAATTTGTGATTTGCCCCAGAGTAAAAATACTGTACAAGCAATTATTTTACTTGAAGCTAAAACTTTTAAAATTGACGTATTTTACAATAATACAAATTTATATTAAGTCAACGTTACTCATTACTCACCAGCAAAAATCTCTGATTTTTCCAGGACAAAGTTCTCGAAGGCTCGTATAGCCTCGACTAAACTCGTCTATATTCAACTTTGTACGACTATACTACTCGTTTGGCAGATCTATATTAGTAGCGCGGTTGAGAATTATCCCACCAACAATTGCCGATAAGATCCCCGCACCAATAAAGCTTAAATCCCACGCAAGCTGATGCGCTCCTGGTTTGACATGATGAATTTGTAAAACATGATGACTCAGTATACCTTCGGTGATGTTAAACATACCTGCACCAATACAAAAAGCACCAATAAAAACTGAGGTAGACAGATCTACGTCATTTCTTTTAATAGTCAACCACAACACTACCAAGCCAGAGAGGGTAAATAGCCAGTCAACTAAATGGAATAAACCATCACCTAAAGTATTTAATTCTAAGCCTGAAACAGTGTTGCTACTTTCAACGTTAGTAAACATATGATGCCATTGCAGTAGTTGATGAAAAACAATTCCATCAAAAAAGCCAGCCTGTCCTAAGCCGAGTAATATACCTGCAACTATTAAAGGTTGACGATTTAAACGACTAGTATCTGTGTTCATGTTTATAAAACTTGCAATAATGCGATCGAGTCAAAAGCAATGTTAATAATTATCTATTAAAAGGAATTGTGGCGTTGCATAGCTGGGGGATGATATTTCATTATTGCCAGATGAATTAAAGATTCTTTAATACCTCTGCTACATACGGGCGAGCATCATTGTCCTGCTTCCCCTGCTTGCATCCCATCATCCCATGAAGGTGCAACGCCAGAATTTTAAAATATATATTTCGTTAAATCTTATGACAGTCGAGAAACTGCTTTATCTATCTGTAGTTGCAAATATGCACTCTTTAAACTTGTATAGTAAATTCAAGTTTGACTCTATATCTTTAGCAGGATGTCTATTAATAAAATTTAGGGATCAGTGAATTATTAATAGATTTTTTAGGTTTTTTCCGTCTTTGAGTAGAAGCAATGGTTTTGATTACAACACTAAAGTAAGACTAGTAATCGAGTAGCATTCAAATTTAGCAAAAATTTTATGAGCGATACCACTGTCAAAAAAGTTAGTTCCAATAGTTCACCCACTGGTGAAATGGGTCAAAAATATCTAGTTGCGGGTAAAAGCATGGCAATGCGTCTCTGGCAAGACGAGCAGCCAGGAGATCCAAAACCCAAACAGGCCAGAGAATATGAAACAGTGGGCTATGTAATAAAAGGTACAGCAGAACTACATTTAGAAGACCAGGTAGTAAAATTAGAGCCAGGAGATTCTTGGTTAGTACCCCAGGGTGCATCTCATACCTATAAAATTACCGAAGCTTTTACAGCGGTTGAAGCTACTAGCCCCCCTGCAAGAGTAGACGATCGCGACGAATCGTAGGTTGTAACTGTTTGAGATTAAAGCGATCGCCCTTAGTCACGATCTAAGTGCGATCGCCTTGTAAACACACGGGCAATGTATAGCTCCGTTTCAAAGAAGCTCATGTAGTATTTAAGTTTAATCAAGCTCGATATGAGTTTTGTTAAATATATTGTATGACATAGAAAAAATTACGTAGTATAATATACTTAAATTATATTTTTTTCTATGTTTTTATGAAAACAGTTTACAAACCAGAACCTTCACTTAACGAAAGTCCCAGTATAATAGTATCCAATCTACTAGAGCCAAAAGTAGATTCGCCTAGTTACACTGGCACTATGTCAAGCTTCAAGTCAACCTGTTGTAAAGCAAGATACAAAATTTCTTATGTTTTAAAAATTATCCAGGCAAAACCAAGATTCTTTGTAGTATTTGTTTTGGCAAGATTTAGATTTGTACGTCAGCTATATTCAGTTTTAGCCCAATTGCAATCGAGTCCTATTGAAGTATCATCATCAAATTCATTGTTCCAAGGAGTAAATGTTACCCAAGTTGTTGATGTACTAAAAAAAGATGGTGTCTATCTGGATTTTTCTCTGCCATTAAATATTTTAGCAGGCATACTTTATCAAACCAAAACTCAAAATTGTTATGCTGGCGGTAGAACAGATATGGGTTTTAAAATTTCTGAAAAACCTGAAATAGATCGACTATACGAGCGACCATTTTATGTAGCACGATATTTCAACATCAGTTCTTCTTGGCCAGAAATTTCGCAGCTAGCAAGAGATCCAAAATTGCAGCAGATTGCTTCAAAATACATTGGGCAACAGGCAAAATATACTGGCTCTAGTCTTTTCTGGACTTTCCCCGTGCAGGGTGCGTCTGAAGATTTTGACCAGCAGCAATTTAAATACTTTCACTACGATGTAGATGATTTTGCAGGTTTAAGATTTTGTTTTTATCTTAGTGAAGTTGATGATGAAAGTGGACCTCACCTTTGTATTCGTGGCAGCCATAACAAAAAATCTTTACTTCATGTTCTAAATTTCTTCAGTCGAATACAATCGGAAGAAAATTTGAGTAAATTATACCCTCGTGAACAGTTCGCTACCATAAAAGGTAATTCTGGATACGGATTTATTGAAGATACCTTTTGTTTTCATCGAGGTATAGCTCCTAAAAGCAAACCAAGACTTTTTCTTCAGCTTCATTTTGCTGCTCATAACTACAACGATAAGAATGTAGAACATCTTGACTATCGAGATCCTAATAGTTTGAAATACTTTAAACAAGCCCAATCTTGTAACGAATTGAAAAAAAGTAGCTTTTGATTATAGCTTGCTTAATTCTATCCATCGAACTGCTGCAATTGTTGACGAATCAATAGTTGCAGCAATTTTAATATGGGTAGCGTGAAGAGCAAAATTACCTCTTTACAAGCTAATAAGCAGCGGTTTGTACAGAATACAGAGCGTCATAGATTGCTTGCTAATTTCATCTAGCTATCATTTATGGTAATTGTAGAGTCTCTATTTAAAAATTAGATAATCGTTTTGCTGCCAAGATGATTAACCTATACTTTACAATATTTTAACCGCTTGATTAAGTTGATCCTCTATTATTATTATATTCAATCGAACATATTTTTTTAGTCGATCGGAAATTATTTGTCAATTACTCTCGATTAAAGAAAACTTACTAACATCAAAGTTAGGGTTAAAAACTATTGAGACTTACTTTCATTAAACAGAGAAGCGATCGCCTTATTTAAACTAAGATTGTGTTTTGTTTTAAGGTGAAGCAGGGACTCAATTAATGAGTCGAGTTTGTTGAGAATAATTCTTGTAGGTGTGCAGTTAGATAAATGTCACGTTAGATAGCTAATCCATCTAGGGATTGATTATACTTGTCAAATAATCAGCTAAGATTTCTACCATCAAAGGTAGATTTGGACTGTAAATAAAGTTACATTTTGTAGTTAAAATATCTTGTCGTTTTACGACAGAGCTTACGTTCATGGGGACTGCGTTTCGACGCTTCAAACGTCCCGCTTCGTTGATTAACATTTTTGGTGTGTGAGGATACATATAATGAATAGATTATTTTGGCAAGCGTTAAAAGTTGCTCCTGTTTTGTTTGCAGCATCGTTATTTGCAGCCGGTGAAGCTGGCGCACAGACTATTACTGCTGAGAAAGAAGTAAAAGATACTATCGAGCAGATCGACAGCTATCAACAGTTGGGTCAAAGCGATTTATCTCAGGTAACAAACGTCAACCAGTTGAGAGACGTATCACCTACAGATTGGGCTTATGAAGCATTACGTAGTTTGGTAGACCGTTACGGCTGTATCGCTGGTTTTCCTAACCAAACCTATCGTGGTAGTCAGGCTTTAACTCGTTATGAGTTTGCTGCTGGTTTAAACTCCTGTTTGAATCAAATCGAACGCCTGATCGCGTCTTCAGGTGGTGTTAGCCAAGAAGATTTAGATACTATTACTCGCCTATCTCAAGAGTTTGAAGCAGAATTAGCTACTCTTGGCGGTAGAGTTGACGAATTGGAAAGCCGTACTGCGGTATTAGAAGATAATCAGTTCTCTACAACGACTAAATTAAATGGTGAAGCAATTTTTGCCTTCTCAGATGCTTTTGATGGCGGTCAAAATTTAAACAATATAGCTGAAAACGCTTTGGGTATCGATGATATTAGCGATGAAGAGCTTGAAGCTTTTGTTGGTGATTTTAACGGTGACGGCGAAATTAACGAAGATGATGTAGACGACGCGGAAGATTCTACCGATTTAGATGACGAGACTGTTTTCAGTGGACGTGTACGTTTAAACTTCGATACTAGTTTCTTCGGTAATGACCTTTTAAGAACTAGATTAGAGGGCGGTAATGTTCCTAATTATAGAGAGGTAACTGGCTCAAACTCTACCCGTTTAGGTTTTGATACCAACAACGATTTTGAGATTGACGTTACCGACCTTTGGTACAAATTTGGTCCCAACGAAAGAATAACTGCTTACGTCGGAGCTTTTGGTTTGGATTTGGACGATATTTTCAACGTCACCAACCCAATATTAGAAAGTAGTGGTACTGGTGCGTTGTCTCGCTTTAGTCGTCGTAACCCACTATTGTTCCGTGGTACAGAAGGTGCGGGTGCGGGTGCGAGAGTAGAATTAATTGAAGACAGATTAGGTGTTAACTTCGGTTATCTAACTGATGACGCTGATTCCCCCGACCAAGGCGAAGGTTTAGCCAACGGTTCATATAGTGCAGGTGGACAGGTTGTCTTTAATCCTTTAGATTTTGTAGAACTGAGTGCTAGTTATGTTCGCAACTATCAAACCGCTGATAGTATTAGTCAGGCAGGTGGTACTGTAGGTAACGGCTTGATAGGTCCTTTGCAACAAGGTTTTGCTGAGGCACCTTTTGGCGAGACTGATACTACTGCTAACAAAATTGGTGCTGGTGTTAACGTTAATCTGGGTGAAAGATTTGTTCTCGCAGGCTTTGGTGGTTATTCCGATGTTGAAGGTTTAGTTGATGGTGATGATAACAACCCATCTGGCGAGATCTGGACTTGGGGAGCAAACGCTTCTATCTTAGATTTAGGTAAAGAAGGTTCCGTATTATCTATCGCTGGTGGTATGGTACCTAAGTTCATCTCTGATATCGGCGAAGATGAAATAGCTGCTGGCGTACAGGAAGACCAAGATACTTCTTACTTAGTAGAGGCACTCTACAAGTTCCCTGTCAATGACAATATTTTGATTACTCCTGGTGCTTATGCAGTATTCAATCCTAACCACGTTGAAAATAACGACACTGTTTATGTAGGCGTAATTCGTACTACCTTTAAGTTCTAATCGAGCTTGATTCGTAATTACTATGGGCAAAGTTAGTTTAGGCTGACTTTGCTTTTTTTTGTTCGAGCATTACTTTTGGTTAATTAGTTGTTAACCTATCCTTCATCTGTAGGTAAACGAAACAGGATAAATTAATGTAGCTATGGAAACAAAAGTCATTTTTATTTGTTTCCTCGTAGTTTATTCGCAAATAAATCGATATATATGATATTTAAAGTTTCTCTTAGCAAGAAGGCACTATTAGCACCCATTTTGGCTATAAGTTTAGGTCTTACCGCCTGTGGTGGTAGCGATACTAACAATGCTTCTTCGGGTGAAGGGGTAGCTGGTGGCGAGTCCGTATCGCTGACAGGCGCGGGAGCGAGTTTTCCTGCACCTATATATCAAAGATGGTTCTCAGAATACAATAAAGAAAATCCTAACGTTCAAGTATCATATCAATCTGTCGGTAGTGGTGCGGGAGTCGAACAGTTTATTCAGCAAACTGTAGATTTTGGTGCGAGTGATGTAGCCATGAAGGACGAAGAGATCCAACAGGTAGAACGCGGTGTGGCAATGTTACCCATGACTGCTGGAAGTATTGTTTTAGCCTACAACCTGCCTGATGTTTCCGAACTAAGGCTATCTCGTGAAGTTTATACAGATATCTTACTCAGCAATATTACTACGTGGAACGATCCAGCGATCGCACAAATCAACCCCGATGTCGATCTACCTAATAGTAATATTACTGTAGTTCATCGTTCTGACGGTAGCGGTACTACTGGAGTATTTACCAAACACCTGGCTGCAATCAGTCCTGAGTGGTCACAACAAGTAGGTGAAGGCAAAACTGTAGAATGGCCCGTAGGACTCGGTGCAAAAGGAAACGAAGGTGTAACTGCACAAATTTTGCAGACTGAAGGTTCTTTAGGTTATGTAGAGTATGGCTATGCCAAACAGCAAGATATTCCTGTGGCTAGTTTAGAAAATAAGTCAGGAAACTATGTCGCGCCATCGGGTCAAACAGCCTCTGACGCTTTAGCTGCTGCTACCTTACCCGAAGATTTACGAGCTTTTGTAAGCGATCCTGAAGGGGAAGACTCTTATCCCATCGTTACCTATACCTGGCTTTTAGCATACGAAAATTATGACGATCCACAAAAACTAGAGGCTTTCAAAAATGTAGTCAACTGGTCGTTAACTGAAGGACAAAGTTACGCTGACGAACTAGGTTACATTCCTCTACCAGATAATGTAGTAGAGAAAGTTCAAGCAAAACTAGATACGATTCAGGCTCAATAAACAAGCGCGGTGGGCTGCGCCCAATCGCAGCTTTTCTTACTTAAAATAGAGCTATTACTAGATAATGTTCCCCGTCAATAACGATGGGGAATTATTGTTTGATACTAAATCCGATTCTCAAAGTATACTTTTAAGCTAAGAGTTCCAACAAAGTTCAAAGCCTTCTGACTTCTGCCTTCTGACTTCTGACACAGCCCTCGAAGAGGGCAACGCCTTTTTCAAAGGCGTGAGGGCTTTGCCCTCGTTGCGGACAAGTCCTTTGTTTGTGACTTCTGACCTCATCCAACTTTTAAGTGGTATATGTAAAGAGGATTTGGTATGAGGCTTCTAATTCTGCTCTTAAGTTTTATTATAGAAATAGTCCATAGTTGATATGGCTATTAAGTATAATTTGAAACCTTATGTCAGAACAACAGCTATTATTAGTAGACGATGAGCCTGGTATCAGAGAATCAGTACAGGCATACTTAGAAGATAATGAAGGATGGACGGTAACTGTAGCCAGTAACGCTGATGAGGCTTTACAAACGATTGAATCCCAAGTTCCCGATTTAATTATCTCCGATATTATGATGCCTCAGGTAAATGGTTATGAATTTCTGGCAAAATTAAAGGAAGATCCTCGCTACCGTTCGATTCCCGTAGTTTTTCTAACAGCAAGAGGGATGACGAGCGATCGCATTCAGGGTTACGAAGCTGGCTGTGATGCCTATCTTTCTAAACCTTTCGATCCTGAAGAATTAGAGGCAATTGTCAAGAATCTATTATCTAAAAATCGAACTAGTACCAGCAATGGCGATAATAGTGCCGAACTAGAAAAAATTGCCAAAGAACTAGTTGAAATAAAAGCTAAGTTAGATGACAAAGTTGGAGGAAGTGGGGGAATTGCCGTAACTCCACCACCAATTAAAATAGATTTAACTCCCAGAGAACAAAGCGTTCTAGATTTAGTTGCCAGAGGTTTAATGAATAAAGAGATTGCCAAAGAACTCAGCACTAGCGTTAGAAATGTCGAGAAATACGTTAGCCGTTTATTTGGTAAAACAGGTACTAATAGTCGTACCGAACTAGTTCGCTTTGCCTTGCAGCATGGTTTGACACAATAATAGGTTACAAACTAATTTTAAAAGAGACTAAGACAATGTTGAAGGCGATCGGTAATAATTAAGTAAAATATTGCCGAATTTTATAAGATCTAATTTTAAAAAGTTTTGAGTTAAAAATGATAGCTAATATTATTTATTCGGATGCCTTAATGAATTATTTGGGTGCATTTTTACCCCCAATCGCTTTGGATAGTTTATTTTCTACTCAAGGGGTAATGGTAATGCTGTTGGTAGCCTATGCAGGAGCGATGTGGATGTTTCTCAGCAGTGCGCCGAAAGTATATACAGTAATGGTGTCGGATTTAGAAAATGCTCAAAGATTTTATGAAGGGTTATTAGATCTTCCTGCTGCTGATGTTCCCCTACATTATTACTACAACTACGAGCAAGCAATGGGGGCGGGAGGACTAGATCCGCTTTATATGTCAACTACTCCTACCAACACAGCATTAGGTAATAGTCCAGATGGGCTATGGTATCAACTGAGAAAAAATACCCAACTCCATATTATTGCCGGTGCTAGTGGCGGATATAAAGATCGTCAGCGTCATGTCTGTTTCGATCGCGATGCTTTAGAAGCATTACTAATGCGTGTTCAGTCGAGACGTTTGAAGTATAAAATACGACGCGATCGCCCGTTGAATTTTCTAGTTAAAGATATTGACAATCGCACGATTGAGATGGCAGAGGTTTCCAATTAAGTAAAGATATTAATCCATAAGAAAGGGCAAGTAATTGCCCCTAATTAATTTAAACACCAACTACAGAAGCGCGTTTGTAAGCTTCGTCTAATACTTCAGAAAGAGTAGGATGAGTGTGAATATTAAACGAAAGGTTCTGTACTGATTCTCGTCTGGCGATCGCATTAGCAGCTTCTTGAATCAGATCCGAAGCATGAATTCCAATAATATGTACACCTAGAAGTTCTCCCGTATCCTGGCGATAGATCACTTTAGCAACTCCTTCGGTTTCTCCTTCAGCTAAGGCTTTGGAGTTACCTTTAAAAAAGGATTTGACCGTAGATACTTTATAACCTTCTTTTTCGCCCATTTCTTTAGCTTGAGCTTCGTTTAAACCCACATAGCTAATTTCAGGGTGAGTAAAGGCAGCAGCAGGAATACAGCGATAGTCTACTTCTTTATCTGCCCCGCACATATTCTCAATGGCAATTACTCCCTGTCCCGAAGCAGCATGAGCCAGCATCATCTTACCAGTAGCATCTCCTACCGCCCAGAGATGCGGTACGGGTTTACCATCGCGCAACACCTGCATTTTATCGTTGACGGGGATAAAACCACGCTTATCTATTTCAATGGCTAACGTTTCCAACCCGATTTTTTTAGTTGCGGGAATACGCCCAGTAGCTACCAAACAGGCATCTACTTCTAATACTTCTACCACTTCTTTAGTTTTAGCGTCCGTCAGTTCGATAGTTACGGGTGCGCCAGGAGTAACTTTAGTAGCAAAAACACCTTTATAGGTTTCTATGTCGCGTCTATCCAACAAAACTTTTTTGGCAATTTTAGCAATATCGGGATCGAAACCAGGCATCAAAGTATCTAAAGCTTCGATCATGGTTACTTCACAACCTAAAGCCGTATAGACATCAGAAAATTCTAAACCAATATAGCCACTACCAATAATAGCGATCCACTCAGGAAGTGACTCTAATCTAACGGCATTATCGCTAGTAAATACGGTTTGACCATCTAACTCGACTCCTTTTGGGACAAAGGGAACTGAACCAGGACAGAGCATAATGTCTTTAGCAGTATAGGTTTTTTCTCCCTCGCCACTTTTAACCTTTACTTTTTGTGTTCCAGCTAGTTCGCCCCAGCCACGAATAATATCTACCTTAAGACGCTTGAGACTATTAGTTAAATCTCCTTGAATCTTACTGACTAGGTTAGTTGCATGGTCGGCGATCGCACTACGCTCGAACTGAATTCCCCCCAGTTTAATACCCATATCCTGCATACGATCGCTATCGGCTAACTCTCTTACTCTCCCCGAAGCTGCCAACAAAGCCTTAGAAGGGATGCAGCCACGATTGACGCAAGTACCTCCCATATCCTCAGCTTCAATAATTGCCGTTTTTAAACCGTTTTTTACTGCATGAAGTGCTGCACCATGTCCACCAACACCCGCGCCAATAATAATTAAATCGTAATCAAACTCGCTCATTGCTGTTTCTTCTATAATGTTGCTCCAATCCTCTATTGTAGAGTTTAACTGCGAACAGCTAGGTGTACGATCCGACTTTTAGCCGTAATTTTTTTTCTCTCTAGCTTTGACAATTAGCCAAACTTCTTGCCAACGTTCTGCAATTAGCCTCTTCATTTTGCGAGACTGCCAGGAAGGAATACTGTTACCACGATCGTTGTTGTCTCTACTCATTTTTACTCCATTAATATTGTGGCTATATTTGCATCCTATACAAATCATTGTGAGATCGAGGGTAATATATCATTTATTGTTCAGTTATTGCAAATTATTATCAACTATTTAAAAAATTTTAGTGCGTCTCAGCAGCACCCTGTTTTTAAAGACGGGCTGGGGGACTTCGTAAATATACGATAAAGATCTTGTTAATTGCTCTTATAAAAGCTGCAAGAATTAAGGTAGTTACCTACTATAAAGAGAATCGAATTACACCCTACTAAGATTGTCGCTAACTGCAAACTAGCCTAATAACCCCCTCGATAGTTCCTTGGGACTAGATTCATGTATTTAAGATCTAAACTCAGTTATAAATTTTTCCGAAAAATTAGAAAAATCGGTATACTACAAAAAATCTTGACTATAGCGATCGCTTTAGCTTTGATGATAGCAACCTCATCTTTACTCGTAACCAGTCGAGGGACAAAAAACTATGGTGAAGCACTACAAAAATCAATCCTGTATTTTGAGGCGCAGCAAGCAGGAAAATTACCTCAGTGGAATAGATTTCCCTGGCGAGGAGATTCTACCTTAGAAGATGGGGCTGATGTCGGCGTTGACCTTAGCGGTGGTTGGGTAGATGCGGGAGATAACGTTAAATTTAATTTTCCTATGGCATTTACAGTAACTAATTTAGCCTGGGGGGGAATCGAATACTATGACGCATTTATTGAAGCAGATCAGTTGAATCATTTGTCTCAAAATATTAAATGGGCGACAGATTATTTAGTTAATTCCTTTGCTAACGATAACCCAGGGGAATATGTACTGTACGGACAGGTAGGTGATGGCGAAAAAGATCATCAGTGGTGGGGTGCGTTAGAGGTGGTTCATTATCAAATGGAACGACCAGCCTACAAAATCGATACTAGCTGTCCTGGAACAGAGTTGGCAGCAGAAACCTCGGCAGCTTTAGCTTCGGGATCTATTTTATTTCGTCGTAACGGCGATCGCCAGTATGCCGATCTATTAGTTGAAAAAGCCGAAAAGTTGTTTGACTTTGCCAATACTTATCGCGGTAAATATTCCGACTGTCTCAAAGCAGCAGTACCTTTTTATACTTCAGTTAATGGTTATCAAGATGAAATAGTCTGGGGGGCGACTTGGCTACATAAAGCAAAATCCGCTCAGAACGATCGCTATGATGGAAAGTATTTAGCGATCGCCGAAGCTGAATATCAAAAGATGGACAAACCCTATAACTATACCTATCAGTTCGACGATAAATCCTATGGGGTTTACGTTCTACTTGCCAAAGAAACAGGAAAGCCCGAATATCAACAACGGGCAGAAGCTTGGTTGAATTTCTGGACGATAGGACATCAGGGTGAAAGAATCACCTATACCCCTGGTGGCTTGGCTTATTTAGTTAAGTGGGCTTCCTTACCTTTAAGTGCCAACACGAGCTTTGTTGCCTTTGTTTATAGCGATTGGCTTAGATCCAGGGGAGAAGTTAATAAAGCAGAACGCTACTTTGAATTTGCAGTGGGTCAAATTAACTATATTTTGGGAGACAACCCTTCCAGGCGTAGCTACATCATCGGGTACGGAGAAAATTCTCCTCGTAATCCCCATCATCGAACTGCACATGGAAGTTGGTTAAACGATATGTCAAAACCTACAGAGACTAGAAACTTATTGATTGGTGCATTGGTGGGTGGTCCAGACGAAAAAGACAACTGGAAAGACGATCGCACAGACTGGGTACGTAACGAAGTAGCCACTGGCTACAATGCAACTTTGGTGGGAGCGTTAGCCAAAATGTATGCCGAATTTGGTGGTGAACCTTTAGCCGAAATATCTTTTCTAGAACCAAATGATGAGCCAGAAATATATGTAGAAGTTGCTGCTAACCAAAACGCCAGCGAAGTCAATCTAACTATTGTCAATAAATCTGCTACTCCAGCACGAGGACTAGAAAATCCTAAAATCAGGGTGTTTTATAACTTTAAATCCGAGCCTGAAAATATATCTGTCGCTGCGGTATCCAATGATTGTCCTAACATTTCATCGCAAGTAGTAAAGATGGAAAACGATCTCTATTACACAGAAGTTGATTGCAATGGAACGGTTGTCTATCCAGGAGGAGATGAACACTACAAAAAGCAAATTACTCTCAAGTTAGATGTAAATTATGGCAATGGTGGCTTATTCGGCGGGTTTAATGGACTATTTGCCAAACCTCCTAAGAGGATTACCAAAATCTGCCTGTTCGATCGAGACGAACTAGTTTGGGAATCGGATTCGTTAGACTTATAAGTAATAAGATCGATTAGATCTTAACTGCGATGGGCGATTTTCGTAGCATAACTAGTAAGATAAAGATTAAAATCTCTAATTATTACATGACCCAAACGTCTGTGACTATTCAATTACCCGACAGCCAAAGTGCGATCGCTCTTGCAGGAAACAACGAGCAAAACCTCAAGCTGCTATCACGCCATACAGGAGTTAGCTTAATCATGCGGGGACAGGATTTATTAATTAAAGGTCAAGAAAAAGCTGTCGAACGATGCGCAAAAGCGATCGCTACACTTGAACCATTATGGTCTATGGGTAAAACCCTATACGAGCCTGACATTCTGACAGCATTTCAGGCGATCGATACTGGTAGAACCGATGAATATAGTGATTTACAAAAGAACGTTCTAGCTCGTACTAAAAGAGGCGAGATTATTCGAGCCAAAACTTTCAAACAAAAGCAGTATGTCAAAGCAATTCAAAAACACGACATCACTTTTGGCGTTGGTCCTGCGGGAACGGGCAAAACTTTTCTAGCTGCGGTGTTGGCAGTAAAAGCACTGCTTAACGATGAGTGCGAAAGAATTATTTTAACTCGCCCTGCGGTAGAGGCGGGGGAAAAGCTAGGATTTTTGCCTGGAGATTTACAAGAAAAAGTAAATCCTTTTCTACGTCCTTTGTATGACGCACTGTATGAATTTATCGATGCTGAGAAAATTCCTGACATGATGGAGAGAGGAAAAATAGAGGTTGCACCTTTGGCATATATGCGAGGACGAACTCTATCTAATGCCTTTGTGATTGTAGATGAAGCACAAAACACTACCCCTGCTCAACTCAAAATGGTGCTAACTCGTTTGGGTTTTGGTTCTAAGATGGTAGTGACGGGAGATATTACTCAAACTGACTTACCAAGCGATCGAGATTCGGGTTTAATCGTTTCCCGCAGAATTTTACGTAATGTCGAAGGAATTGCTTTTTGTGAATTGACTCAAGCCGACGTAGTAAGACATCCTTTAGTACAGAAGATTGTCGCTGCGTATGAAAGATACGATAAATAAAAGAGTGATTCGCCTATAAACATCAAACGCGAAATGTTGTTAAACCTTACTCGTACCGCGATCGCATTATCTAATAGTAATATAGTATCTGATTTAAAAGCCTCAAGATTAAAATATAAAATAAAAGAGTGAAAACTAAACATAGTTTAGTTGAAGTATGACTTAATAAATAGAGTAGACTTAAAATAATCGGTAAAGCTAATGGAAGGACAAGGCGCAAAAATTGGCAGTACGGCTATTATCTGGAGTTTGGCTACAGGAATGATGGCTATTTCTATTCCTCTAGTTAAAATGACCGACACTGGAATAATTTTGCCAGTAGTAGTAGTAATTGGAGTTAGTTTGAGTACGATTGCTATTTGGTTGAGTACCTGGTTAACTTAACTCTACTAGACCGCTATTAATTAATATATACAATGACAGAGAATAAAGATAAATATTTATACTCTGTCAAAGATAAAATTTATATCTCATAACAACCAAGCTTTTACATTCAATACTATATGGTTAAAAGCTAAGTTAATGATTTAAAACAGGCTATTTCTCTTAAAAAGAAGAGATACGCATCTACTTTAAAACTCATAGTTTTGCTTCCTTTTAAAGATGTCGTTCACTCAATCAAGCGATCGCACTTAACAGATAATAATTTATATATTTAATCGACAAAATCGTAAATAATCGTAGATATGTAGTGACAAACATCACGGTAGTTGCTTATAGCTTCAGATTATCCTAAAAAAAACTACGTTTTATCGGATTAAATTAGTTGCTATGGTTGCAAGATCGATACCAACATCGAAGAAAAATAAAAAAATAGGCGGTTGGTTTGTCGGACTTGTTTTAGGAGCTTCTTTAATATTAACGTTCAACAATATTCAAACAGCGTTTAAATCTCATAGCGATCGCCAATTAATCTCACCTTCAGAGAATTTTGCTAGCAGTAAATATCAACCAATACGGTTAGGTCACGAAAAAATTTCTCAGTATGACTTTTCTAAGATCGATAGACTAGCAAAGCAATTAAACTATTCAGGGACATCCGTTACAGAACTTGCCAATCTTTTAGCACAAAACGCCCAGACAGAAAGCGAAAAAGCCAGAATTATCTATGCTTGGATAACGCAGCATATCACCTATGATGTTGCTGCTTTTTTAGATGCAGTAAATAACGACAATTACCCAGATGTTACTGTCGAAACAGTATTGCGCGATCGCACTACAATTTGTTCGGGTTATAGCAACCTCTATCATGCTTTAGCCGAAGCGATGAATCTGGAATCGGTAATTGTTATCGGCTACGCTAAAGGAGCAACCCCCGCAGCAGAAAAGTTTCAAAACGTCAATCATGCTTGGAATAGCGTTCAAATAGATGGTGCTTGGTATTTATTAGATGCTACCTGGGGTGCGGGTTCGGTTAGAGATAACAAATTTGTTCCAGATTACAAGCCTTATTATTTTGCTACTGCGCCAGAAGAATTTATTAATAATCACTATCCACAAGATAAAGGTTGGCAATTATTAGATAAGACTTATACTAGAGCCGAATTTGATAGTTTACCGAGTATTTCCTCGCGCTTTTATAATTTAGGACTAAAGTTAGTTAGCCACAAAAATTATCGTATTTCTACCTCAAATCAATTAAATATCGAGCTGAAAATTCCTCAAAATGTTGTAGCAATAGCCGAACTAAAACAAGATGGGCAAAGTCTTTTAAATAATTCTATTTTAATCGATCGTAATGGCGATCGCCTCATAGTTAGCGTCGCGCCTCCTGAAGCTGGTACTTACGAGCTAACTATCTATGCTAAGAAAAAAGAAGATTTAGGCGATTACGGGGAAGTAATTAATTATCAAATAGATGCTAGCAATTCTACAGCCCAACTACCAAAAACTTTCGGACATTTCCATTGGCATCAGGCAAGTTTAATCGAACCTTTAAGCGCAGATTTAAAGTCAGACTGGTCTACCTATTTTAATTTGGTTGTACCAGAAGCAGAAGATGTTCAGATAATTAATACTACTACACAACAATGGACACCTCTTACGGGCTATGGTAGCTATTTTGCGGGTCATGTCGAGCTTCGATCGGGTACTATAGCTGTCGTCGCTAAATTTCCTGGGGGCGATCGCTATTGGCAGTTAGTCGAATATCAGGCGAAGTAACTCATATTTACGTATTATTAGGATAAAATTCAGCAACTACTTCAATGCGATCGACGATATTCTGATTAAACTCTTCTAACTCTTTTGCTGGTATCCCATGATGATGCCACGCCGTCTGTTCGTCCAGATCTGCAAAGTTGAAACCAGGTTCTGTTTGAGTCATTAGTTAATTAAATGAACTATAATTGACTGGTCAATCTCAATATGAGAACTTTAAGTTATGAAAATAATTTACACACTTTGTTATTTATATGAGATTAATTGCAATTGCGAAATTGCGAGAAGCAGCATCTAGTTATCCAGATGTCAGTAACCAAATTGAGGATTTTAATCAGACTATCAAAACGGTTCATTGGCAAAATTTAATTGATGTTCAAAAAACTTTTTCAACGGCTGAAGCAGTAGGAAAATTTACTGTAATTAATATTAAAGGAAATAGGTATCGCTTAATTTTAGATATCAACTATAAAAAACAACTAATTTTTTTTAAATATTTTCCAACTCACGCAGAATATAGCAAGCGGTGCGACCCACAGCCTCCGAAGGAGGCAAAGTCATGCGAAGCATGACGATGGCACATCCGTGCCGTTCGGCGCAAGACGCAAGGGAACGCGCACCAAGACGGACAAGTGGAAAAATGACTCTCACTATCAATCCTGAAACTTACGGCAAACTTTTGACACAATATTTGCCCAGAGTAATTACAAACGAAACAGAAAATGAAAGAGCATTAAATATTGCCGAAACTTTATCGAACAAACAAGATTTAACTCCAGAAGAAGAACAGGTCTTGGATCTACTAGTGACATTAATCGAAAATTTTGAAAAGAGAGAATATTCTTTTGATAGTAATTCTACTCCTTTATTAAGATTACTTTTTTTAGTTGAAGCAAATAATTTAAAACAAGCAGATTTGTTAGACATTTTTGGTTCTAAAGGTATAACCTCCGAAGTATTTAATGGAAAACGTCAAATTAGCAAAACCCATGCTATTAAACTGAGTGAAAGGTTTAATGTTGACCCCGCGCTGTTTCTAATTTAGACATCGAATACAGAATTTTTAGAAGTTAACAAAAAGCGATCGCTGCTGATAAATTCT
Source organism: Waterburya sp. (assembly GCA_965214815.1). Lineage (GTDB taxonomy): Bacteria > Cyanobacteriota > Cyanobacteriia > Cyanobacteriales > Xenococcaceae > Waterburya. Next base: position 1,178,484 of record CBDCCL010000002.1, on the reverse strand, counting down.
GTTAATCAAGATTGTTAACAAGGTTTAATTTTGAACAATGAATATTTAGAGCAATAATAAACTCTACCTAAAACAGTTTAATAATCAAAGAATTACAAAAATCATAATTGCTAGATAGATTAGGTAAATAACAATCAAACTCAGCACTTCCCAAAGTTCAAAACTATTTTTTGGTTTCCCCCAGCGTATAAAAGCTGCATAAACGATCGCCAGTAATGCTACAAAAATCAAATTTACGGTGAACAAACGAAAATCTTGAATTTGTAAGCCTACTAACGCTAAAGGAAACAAAGCTAATGTCATCGTCGCAGTATTATCAGCAATCACGCTGGTTGTGGCTGCGGTAACTTGTCCACTTTTAGCGACACTCCAAGTAGCAAAGACTTCTGGAGCGATGCTTAGGGTAGAGGTAATAAATAAACCGCCAATAATTTGGGAAATACCAAGTAAGGAAACAAGACGTTCGGTAGCGGTGACAATAAAATAAGCTGCGATCGCTAATCCTAAAGCCCCAGCTAATGCCACCAAAATTTCTCCTTTTTGCCAACGTACCTTTTTACCAGACTGTCTTTGGCGTAAAATTGCTTGAGCTAAATATATAAAATAGGCTGCTAGCATTATCCAGCCGTCAATAGGCTGTAACCCCCGCCAGGGCGCAGGAACGGTTAATATTGCAGCTAAGATAATTATCAAGATGTAAGGAATTGCCTGAACGTTAAGGGCTTCAGTTTTAACCTCTATACAATTATTATCCCCTACATTACGAGAAGCTAAATAGGAAACTAAAACGATCGCAGGAACGGAAATAATGTTGCTACCGAGTAAATTACCTAAACCAATATCAGACAGTCCTCGTAGCGCAGCAGCAGTATTAGTACCAACTTCAGGACTAGCAGTAGCCAGTGCCACAAAAGCAGCCCCCGCAGCTTCACTAAGTCCCCATTGACGACGTAGTTTTTCCAAAGGTTCGGCTAATTGGTTCGACCCCCAATGGGCTGCCAAGACTGAGGCAACAAGTACCAATGACCAAAGTATTATTTGCATAGAAAAGGCAAGGGGTAAGAGGGAGAAGGTTATAAATTATATCTGTGGTGTTTAAAATTAAGACAATTTATATAACTAGTTTTTGTCGATAAACAGTCTCCAATTCCCGCTCGGCGATTTAAAATCTCTAAATTGTTAGAAGAAGACAAATCGCCAGCACTTACGTTGTTCTACTATCTCAGCGCGCATCGTCACGGAAGCTGATGCCAAATTGCAAGTATCTTTAGATCCAATATTACTAGCTAAATCAATTAATGAAGATAAACGTCAAATAGTAGAACATAACGTAACTCAGTTTTACAGCGAAATGAAATTGATGTTCATTAATTGACGATTGGTATTATTAATTTGCTATTAATTATTTCTTTAGATAGATAGACTATGGGCAAAATTTTATTACGATTTTGACAGACGATAAAGATAAAACATTTTAAAGGAAACGTCAATGAGTACTGAAGATAAGTCGAAAGAAATAGCTGATAACTATGGAGCTAAGGCTAAACAAAAAATGGATGAAGTGACTGATGAGCAGCCTCCAGAAGTCAAAGAAAGAGTAGATAAGGTACAGGAAACTTTTCAAAAAGGTATAGATGCAACTAAAGATGCAGTTAGTTGAAAATCTTTATCTTATTAAACAATTTAGTTAAATTGAATACGAGATTACTATAGACTTGCCTGTATGGGTGAGTCTTTTTACGGTTATAACAGTTTTTATGAGTAAGGCGATCGCCGATCTACAGTCAGATAAGACAATAGCGATCGCTTTTTTCAACAGCAAGTAGATATTAATTACAGATATTTTAAGAATCTGCACCGCGAGGATTTAACTGGGATAATTGCGATTTGGGTATCGATCCAAGCTGGACTTGTTCGTAGAGATTGATATATTGCTGGGCTATATTGGACTTATCAAATTTTTGGAGACCTTCGTAATCTAAGGATACAGGACGCTCGATAACTTTAGTCATAGCCTGAGTTAGATTTGCCACGGCATCGTTTTCAAAAGAAAAATAGGCACATTGAGAAGAAGCAATTTCTCGAAAGATGGGAATGTCGGAACAGACAATGCGATCGCTAAAGTGTAGAGCTTCAGCAAGCGGTAAACAAAAACCTTCGGTAGAAGAAGGGATTACAAAAGCCTGACAGTTTTGATATAGCCAGCAGAGTTCGCCATCGTCAAGAGCCGATAATAGATTGACTCGATGTTCTAAGTCAAGCTGACCGATTAGATTTTTGATATTTTCTGTTTCTGGGCCAGATGTACCGACAATAATTAACTTAGACTCTGGTGCAATTTTGCTAGTTTCTAAAAGTTTTGCATAAGCTTTGATTAGCAAATCTAAATTTTTATTCTGCCGATGTTGAGCTACTGATAAAACAAATTGACTATCCTCCGCTATTGCTTGAGGAGCTTTAGTTTCTATTCCTTCAAAATCAACGTAGTTATAAACTACCTCCGTCTTTTGCTGAGGCTTGAGATTAGGAAAATAAAATTTGAGCTTATCTAAAGTAATTTGAGACACGCACGGAAGTCCATCGCTATTTCTAATAGCCTGTCTTAAAAACAAACGGTTAAACCAAACTTGTGGAAAGCCAAAGTTTTCAGGACATTCGTAGGGATAAAGATCGTGAATCGTAGTAACTACAGGAGCGTTAAATCTACCTCTGACAAAAGGAAAGGGAAAGGAAAGATGAACTACATCAGGAGCGAGTTTATTTGCTAACTTGGGCAAATCTGTAAGAAACCAAATATTTCTAACAATCGAACTATTTCTGATGTCAACAATAACCAGCTTAATTTTTTCAGACTCTAAAGCAAATGCCGTTTCAAAATATTGTTGCTGCCAAGAGCCTATAACTAAACTAATTTGGGTCACATCGGGTTTTTCTGAAAGACAACGAGCTAGGTTAGCAGCGTGTCGGCAAACACCAGTAGGCTTTACGGGTCGATGTAAAGCTGCAATAAAAACGTGCATAACTAAATATTTTTTATATTATATGGTTTGAGTTTGGTACGAGATATAAGAGCTATAAAAACTTATACAGACTTTATAAGATGGGTATTGCAGCACAGTTTAGGGATGATTCTAAAATTTTGACGATTAATTTCTCCTAGTCTCCTAGTCTCCCAGTCTCCCAGTCAGCCTTCACCATCCCATCATGATGCAACGCCTTAAGGTGTATACTTCAAGCTAGAACCCGCTCGCCAAGCAGGAGCATTTTTTTCGTATGCACCAATATCAGGTGCTTTACCCTCAAAATCATCCGTAATTCGGGGTATAGAACTTCCCCCATCGATCGCATCTGAGTCCAACTGTAAAGTAAAATCAGGCGTATTAGCTTCTTCGCTGGGAGGACGAGAAAATTTGATGTTGGCATCGATGAACAGGTTGTTCGATTGGCGATCGACTTTTAAGCTTTTAGAGCCAGCAAAAATATTGTTACGGGCTTCAACTAAATCCCCCTCAACATATACGTCTCCCAAAAAAGTATTGTTATATATTCGGTCGTATCCCCGTGGACTACCAGCGACTAAACTATAGTTGTCTTTACCACCAGTCAAATTCCAGACAACGTTATGGTGGATAGTGCTATTAAAACTTTCAATATCTAGATAGATACCGCGAGTACCCCAAAAAGGACTAAAGGCTCGAGCGTCTCGAATCCAGTTGTGATGAATCGAGCCACCTTCTAAATTGACGTGACAGCAAATATAAATAGCACCCAAATCGGTACTGACCATACCAAACTGGGAAATGTCGTTGTAGGCAATTTCGATGTTCCGACCATCTGTACCAGCGGTGTGCCAATCGAAGTTAATCGCGTCTCTACCAGTACGTTTGATGGTGTTATAGGTAATTTTATGACCCTGACCATTAAGCCGAACGGGAGCAGCATAAGTCACCTGATAATTGGTATTGAGAATAATATTATTGGTTACTCGATGGTCATTACCTTCAAGTAAGACACCGTTACCAGAACTCCAGTCAATAACCGAGTTTCTTAAAGTGTTATTGCTACCTCGTAACTGAATACCCGTATCGTGAGCGTGAGCAGCCAGAAATAAAGCATCATCAGATTCGTAAGCCTTCTTGTCCTTTGGTAAAGGCGGTAGGGTCATGTGATGGGAAATATACTTAGCTCGAATACCATCAATGACTACACCCGTACTGCGATCGCTAGTCGTAATCGTATTAGCAAATAGATTTAAGTTGCGTACTGTAACGTAAGAGCGATCGCTAAGATCGAAAGCGTAGTTGCGTTGTTTTACTTCTACTGCTTGAGGACTTTTATCGTCGGTAGACCAAAGATAAAGATCCTGATTGTTACCGTCATAAAACCATTCTCCGCGATCATCGAGCAATTCTAGTTTGCCAAACAGATAGAACCAATATCCCCCTCTGTCCCAGGCTGCGGACATTTGTGCGGTTAGTTTATCTGCCGTTCCTCCAGTTATTTCTCCCGTGCGCGTGGTATACCATTCATTTGTCCAAACCTTCGCCCCCGTCCAGCCTTCAGCTAGATCGGGAATATCGCTATTTTCAATTGTGGCTGCTGTTCCTCCCTGGCTTTCTAATCCACCACCCAGCATATTGGGACGTAAAAAGTCTCGCTCTTGTCCCAGGTTGGGTAAACGAGCCTCTGGCATCATTTCACCGTTGACAAAAATCTGGTTGGCGAAGACTCCTGTGTCGCTATAGCCATCTACAGGTAAGGTTATGTCGGTGCGATAAATTGCGTCGCGGTGGTTAGACCAGTTGTTAACTAGTTCCGTTCCCGAAATGGTTACAGGCTCTTTTTGATAAGCTGCAAAGGTAATTGGCTTTGAACTAGTTCCCGAAAATTTTGGTCGTACCGTTTCGCGATAAATTCCCTTTCTCAGCCAACAGGTTTCTCCAGGGCGAACTAGTTCGGCACACTTTTGAATAGTTTTAAAAGGACGAGAGATCGTGCCAGGATTGTTGTCTGAACCATTGGGGGAAACAAAATACCCTGCTGGTTCGGATTTGGACATACCCAGGCTGACAAAAACGCCAACGCTCAAAAATATAGTTTTTATTATAAAACGCATTGTATTTTTAAAATTTATGCCACAACTTCTAAGTAGAGTCGATCGAGACGTTCGCCAAAAACACTCCAGCTAAAGTTCTGGCTTACCTGCTGTTGGGCTGCTTTACCCATATTTCTAACTAATTGGCGATCGCGAGCCAGTTTATTCATCGATTCGGCTATATCTACAACTGCTTGCTGGGGCGTTTGGGCATCGATTTTAAAACCAGTTTCTTCTGTCACCTGAATCGCTGGTCCTCCTAAATCCAGACAAATAACTGGGCGACCTGCTGCCATTGCTTCCATGCAAACCATGCCACCCGAATCGTGTAAACTGGGATGAACTAGTACGTGGCAATTAGCCAAAGTCGATAGGGTTTCTTGGCGAGATAGAGGACCGCAGAATTTAACGCGATCGGCAATACCTAAGTCTTGTGCTAGTAGCTGTAACTTTTCTGCTTGAGATCCATCACCCACTATCCAATATTCCGCATCGGGTAAATTTGCCTGTTGAAAAGCCCGTAGTCCCAGATGAAAGCCTTTCCAATGCAGGAGTCTACCGATACTAATAAATCTTATCGGAGCAGATTCAGGAATTTTGTATTGAGCTAGTTCGGATAGTTCTGCTTCTGTTAGACCCAGTTGGGATAGAATTTCTACCTTACCCGCACCTATTTGATAGAGACGTTCTGCGGTATCTTGAGTAGTTGCTCTAACTGCCGAACTTTTTCTAGCTGTATAACGAACAAATGGATCTAACTCTCCCAAACGTCGAGTTATATTCCGAGCAATTTCATAGAGCCTGGCTTTTGAATCAAAGTCCTGCCAAAACGGTTTTGGTGCTGACTCCCCTCCGCCCAAAGGTCCCCAAACAAAAGGAATTGGTAGCAACGATAAAAAGCTAGGACTCGAATATTTAACGAAGGTAACGTGATGAACTATATCGAAATTAATTTCTCGATGGAGTTTACGCCCTACGAAATATGCCTGGATTTGCCACAGGTAGTAGTGAATTTGCATTCCTCCTGACTGACCCCATTTACGACTATCCCACCAAAAAGGCAGAGTAAAATAAACAAAATGTAAATTAGGAATTGGATTGCGTGCTAACTCTGCTTCAATCGCCTCTTTACTTTCATCTGGTCGGGTCAAAACCCAAACTTCGTGATATTTAGCAACCTCGCGGACGATGTTCCAACCAACGCCTCGCTCAGATCCCATTCCTGGTTCGCAAGAGTAAGCGGATAAAAGAACTTTCATAAATTTAATGGCAGTTATAAAAATAAAATAGGGTCATGCTATAAAGTCTTGATTAGGAATCTACAATCTGTTCGTATAGTCGAGCTACCTGTTCGGCGGTTTTTCTCCAGGTGAATTCTTGGCATCGGGTCAACCCTTTAGCAATTAAATCTTCCCGAAAAGCCGAATCTCGATCTATACGCAACACGGCTTCAGTAATCGCGTTTACGTCCGTTGGCTCTACTAAAACTGCTGCATCTCCAGCCACCTCTGGTAGAGAAGAAACATTGGAAGTTATTACGGGTGTACCACAAGCCATAGTTTCCAAAATTGTTAGTCCAAAACCTTCATAGAGAGAGGGTGCTAAAAGCATATCCGCAGCGTTGTAAAAACGAATCAAGCCTTCAAGGTCTGGTTTTCCTACGAATGAAATATATTTTTCTAAAGCGTTATCTTTAATAAACTGTTTTTGCTCGGTGATAAAATCATCGCCAACTTTCCACAAACGAACGGGTATATCTTTATCTGCGATCGCCTTTACTACTTTTAAGACTGTGGAAATGTTCTTATTTTGATGGGTCGAACCAACGTTTAATAAGCAAATTTCTTCTGGAGATTTGGAGTACTGCGATCGCCAATGCTGTACAACTTCGGGCGACAGTCTACGAAATACTGGCTCTACACCATTGAGTACTATTTCTACTTGTCTGGGGTCTATGTTTAACCAGTGAGAGATATCTTTAGCTGTATTAGTCGAGATAGCAATTGTGCGATCTGCGACAGTAGTTCCTCTAAACGAGTATTTCAATGCTGCCATACTAAGAGCAGGAATCCGAGACTCATTTTTTAAAATGTCAGGATATACATATTGCACTAAATCGTGACAGGTAATTACTACTGGTTTACCCAACTTTTTTAAACCATAAGCAATATGACCATCTGTATGGTCGATAATATGAAAGATATCTGCTTCTATCCGACTTACAGCGCGAGGATGATTGTAAAAACGCTCGTAATATTTACGTATTGGATTTCCTGATGCCCACAAGTTTTCTAAATCTTCGCTCCAAGGTTGAGGGGCTACTTCTATGATTTCCCAATCGGGTCTAATCTCTTTTAATTGTGTTACTAAATTAGCGGTATAAACATCCATACTAAAAGCAACTTTTGGTTCTCTTTTGACGATTGCTACTCGCATCTTTCTCCTTCGGTAATTTTGTTATTACTATGTATATTGCGAAAGTAATTTGTCTTTTTGCAGTATTGAAATTAATAGCCAGCTAATCAAAAAGCTAAAAATAGAATAAAATAGCATTGATAATATAGACACACTCTGAGTTATTTCTGGCAAAAATTTTAGTGCCACAATTTCTACAGCACTTTTGATAAAAGGATGGATTAGGTATATTCCAAAAGAACATAGCCCTAAATTATCTATTAAACTATCATTAGGAAGATGTTGAGAAATAGTAATACCGAAAAGCAGTAGCGAATAAGCAATACTTAATTCGCATATAGCAGTAGGCAAATATTTATTACCTATAATATTTAAGAGAATAAAAAATAAGAAAATAGCTATTGCTGTTTCTTTTTTATAGACCCATCTAAGCTCGTTTTGTTCCAAAATTGCTCTTAAAAGTAAAGCGATAGAAAAATAAGGTAAGCAGCGAATAATCCAGGATAAAGCTACTAAGAATATTCTTAAAAGCTGATATAGAATGCTGTTAAATGATCCTAATTCTAACAGTTCGGCAAATGCCGTGTATGAACCGAGGTCAAAATCAGCATGAGAAACAATTAATAACTGATAGGTTATTAAACTGAAAATAGAAAAAGCAGCTAAAGTCCAGAAAGAGTTATGTTGTGCATACAAATAATTTGCTAAATACAGTAGAATAGTTCCCGCTAACAAAAGTGGAATAAAATACAGATGATAAGAAGCTGCGCCAAAAAAGATAATGGCTACGGGATCGGATAAAAATACTTGAAGTTGTTCTGTATTATTGGTAGCCCAAAAAACGACGGTTTTAGAAACTACATAAAAAATGCTCCACAATAAATATGGCATTACAATGCGTTGAAACTTCTTTTGCCAAAAATTGCGATCGAGAACTAATGGCATTTTCTTAACACCGAAATAAAAAGAAGCTGCTAAAAAAAACGGTACGGCGAAATAAAATAAATGGCGGAATTGAATTGCGCGATTGCTAATCGGTAAGCCCCAACTTTCATCTCCTGAATGAACTAAAATCACTGCAAAAGCTGCGATCGCGCGACACAGATCGATTCCAACGAGTCTAGCTTGTTTGTTCATAAATTACTTCAATACTGGTACTAACTTTTGCCATTGCTCGATTAGTCTTTGGGCGATCCGTTCGTGAGAGTAATATTTTTTAACTCTTTCTATTCCATAGTTCCCCATTTCTTCGCGCCAGCTATCATCACAAATTATTCGTTTTAAAATTTCTGCTAGTGCTGTAGAATCAGATTCAGGAAAAACTAAGTCTTCACAGGCAATTACATGGGGTATTTCACCACAGTTTGAACCAATTACGGGTATACCCATTGCCATTGCTTCGATAATGACGTGACCGAATTGTTCTTTCCAGGTAGCAACGCTGCGAGAAGGCAATACTAAAATGTCAAAATTACCTAATTCGGTGGGGGCTGCTTCGTGAGGTACTGCACCTCTCCAGACAACGCGATCGCTAATTTGCTGGAGTTCTGCTTCCTGGCGTAGTTCGGCTTCGCTAGCACCAGAACCACATATAGTTACCTGACAGTCTATGTTTTGCTTTTTTAGCTGACCAACAGCAGCAAACAGAGTATCTAGTCCTTTTTCGGGAACTAATCGCCCTAAAAAGCCAATATTTAGCTTATTATGCTTTTTCTTTAGGTCGGGAGTAAATAAATCTGTATCTACCCCCATTTGAGGCATCACCTCGATCTGTCCTTGATAGTTCCAGTTATTCATTACCTCTGCACCATCTTGATTTCCTGCTAAAAACAGATCGGTAGCACCCATAACGAAATTTCGTACCCAGCGACGGAATAAAGGTAAGGAACGTTGCTGATTTTCCCAGCCAAATACCACCATCGGCTTGTTGTATAGTTTTGCCCAAAAGGCTACTTCTAAAGCACACAGAGAAAAAATTTCTTCTTCAACCTGAATCACATCGGGCTTGAAGTCGTTAATTACCTGCCAAATTTTTACAGGGTTATAGATGTGTGCGCCAACCCTACCTGTAAACAAAACGGGAGCAGGATATGTTTTAATTTCGGGGTAGGGAGTTTCTAACTCTAAAGAGCGATCCCATTCCAAAGCCTGCCAGTTGCTAGGAGCGAGTAATGCTACTTCCACTTCTCCCGTATCGGCGATCGCTTTTAATTTACCCTGATTTACTCCTACCACATAGGTATGGGTTACAAACAAAACTCGTAGTTTTCTAACCGAAGGAGCAGCCTCGATTACTTGAGAAGCATTTTGAATATTAGATGTATTGAGCATAATATTAAATGTGATTTAAGTTTGAGTAGATTATTGATATCGAGCTTTCAGGTGTTTTTTGTGCCAAGCTATTCCTAATAGCAAAGAGATAGACAGCATATAGCCAGGTTCTTCTATCTGAGTAAAAATAAATCCCATAACTAAGATCGATAACAATGTGATTTTCAAAGAATTATCTAAGCCAAAATGCTGCCAAACTAAATAGGCTAGATACAGATAAGCTCCCAAGCCTATCAATCCGATGTCACCCCATATTCCTAACCAACCAAAAATTGGGCTGAACATACTAGAACTATATGCCAGCCAAAAGTTACCAATAAAATCTCTAGACTGTGTACCAATAGAAGTTGTAGTCGCCCCTAAAGGTTCGAGTATCCAGCCATAATCTTGCAAAAACCAAGCACCTAAGCGACTTACAGTATGTCCAGGTCCTAAGCCAAACAACCAATTTGCCCAGGAATCAAACTCAGACAAGATTGCTTTAAGGGAATAAAATTTAGTAAACCAAGCATCTCCATTTTTTCCATATAGATCTGCTCTCGCCCAAGCAGTAAAGCCACTAAATGCTTCTAAATTCTGTACACACCAGAAAAATGCCGAGCCGATAATGGCAATTCCCAAAAGTAACTTGATAGCCTTTCCAACGTCTTTGAAGTTGAACAAAATTGAGAGTATCCAGGCGACTGTATAGGCAAATACAATTTGCTTGGAGTCAGAAAACAAAATTTGCCAAGATGCTGCTGATAGTGCTGCGATCCTGACCCAAAGAGGAAACTTTTTGCCGTTGAAAAAGAAATAAATGGCGAAGGCGATCGATACTGAAGCAGAGACATAATTACCTGCTCCTGATGCATAAAATACTCCGCCACAACCATCAGTACCATCAAATCCATGACCATCAATCTGACCTCCATCGATTAAAGGCTTCTGTACCGCAGCTAAAAGAAAATTGATTAATACAGAACCCATAAACCATCGTTGAATTCTGGTAAAAGATCCTTCAGACATGGGAATGTAAACAATGGCTGCCAAAAACATTATTGGTTCGCCTAACATCATGAAGCTAGCAACTGCATTAATAAAGCCTGCTCTGTTCCATAAAGCACTGGCTAAGATGGCAAGAAACAAAACAAATAGTCCTAAGAGTATAGAGCGAACTAACTTGACTCGATCTGAGTTTTGCTGTGGTGCGGTAGCCAGAACAATCCAGAGAACTAAAGGAACAACTACAAAATGTGCGTGAACTAAAATAGATGGAGCAGGTGTAACGGTAGTAAAAATTCGTCCGTAAAAAACTACTGAAAAAGCAAAAATTATGAGATTAGTATTACTAGTCCAGGCGAGATTACTTTGAGATTTTTTAGGTATTGATTCAACAGTATCGAACATGATTAATTCAGCCTTGTCGTTATTTAGATAAATTAAAATGGATATTATCTAAATCAATGATGAATTTAGTTTTGAAGCTAGAGTGCGAATGTGTGGCTCAAAAAGTAGCGTTGTTTGATCGCATTGTATTTCATAAACTTCTAGTTCATCAGTAACAAATTCATTCCAACCTAATTGATAGTTGTGATTGACGTGTGCGGGATTATCGTTAGCGCGGATCAGAATAACTTTTCCGCCTTGGTAAGCTCGTGGAGTATAGTGCGACAGAGCTTCTATTCCAGCATCAAAAACACGCGCTCGCCGAATCTTATAAGGCAAAGGCTGTTGTTTGTTACTTTTGTAAGTAAGTATCTCCAGCTTGTGTTTGATTTGCTTGTATAGCTGTTCGACCATATCAGAGGTAAAAGACAGTTTATCTTTTAACTTCAGCTTAGGATCGCCGATCACAGCCAGCAAATTGTTCGAGCCTCTAAGAATAAAATTGTGCTTGATATAGCGATCGAAGAAGGTGGATAATAGTGACTTCTTAATCTCTTTGGCAGGTGTGTTATCAGAATCAGACAAGATCGGACGGGCTGTAGAATCAATTAAGCCTAAAAATGCTACTTTCAACCCTCGCGATCGCAGTATAGAAGCCATCTCATATGCCACAGTACCGCCAGTACATACACCAGCAATGAAATAAGGTCCTTCTGGCTGTACGGCGAGCATCTCTTTAATATAAGTTTGGGCCATCTGTTCGATTCTATTTTGAGGAGTGCGCTGGTCTTCCATACCAATGGCGCGAATACCATAGACAGGTCGCTGGGGATCGAGATATTTAGCCAAAAGTTTGTAAGCCAACATCCCTGTACCCAAGGCATTGATTAAAAATAGAGGTGGCTTAGAACCAGTAGTTCTAATATCAAAGATTAATGATTCAGAGCTTGATGATGTCTCTGAGAGAATTTTAGCCAAGTCTTCAATAGTAGACGCAGATAAGAAAGTTTCTAAAGCCACACTGGTTTTAAAGGTTTTTTCAATCTCGCTTAGTAGACTTACGGCTAACAAAGAGTGTCCCCCCAAGTCGAAGAAATCGGCGGTTACGCTAATGGTGTCGATTCCTAAGACATCCTGCCAAATTTCGGCTAGTTTCTCTTCTGTTTTATTTCGCGGAGCTACAGTTTCTTGCTCTAAGGCAAACTGCTCTGGTAGCGGTAAAGCACGTCGATCTACCTTCCCGTTCGAGGTCAGGGGAAATTCTTCAAGCAATACTAAGCTAGAGGGTATCATGTAGTCTGGTAACTGCTGTTTTAGAGCGGTTTTCAACTCTTTAACAGTTAGATTTAATTCAGTGCTAACTATATAAGCAACTAGACGTTTGTTGCCAGGGGTGTCTTCTCTAACTATGACGACATTTTGACGTACCTTCGGATGTTGAGCTAACACAGCTTCAATCTCTCCCAACTCAATCCGAAAACCGCGAATTTTGACCTGACTATCAATTCGACCCAAATATTCAATTTCACCACTGTCTGAATAACGCCCCAGATCTCCTGTTTTGTAAAGACGATCGCCTCTGCCCCCTGGGTTAGTAATAAATCTTTCTTGGGTTAACTCAGGACGGTTAAGATATCCACGAGCCAAACCCTCACCTGCGACATATATTTCACCAAGAGTACCTTTTGGCACTGGCTGAAGATGCTCATCTAGTAAGTACATTTGCAGATCCCGAATGGCACAGCCAATAACGCTGCTTTGGCTCTTGGTATCGGCGATGGTAATCGGACGATAGGTAACGTGTACGGTTGTTTCGGTAATACCATACATATTTACTAATTGAGGAACGGAATCGCCATGACGTTGAAACCAAGGTTTTAAACTCGGTATTGCAAGAGCTTCCCCACCAAAAATCACATAACGCAGATTTAGACGTGAATCACTACCAAATTGTTCGTCTACCTGAATTAGCTGGGCAAAAGCTGAAGGGGTCTGGTTTAGTACCGTAACCTGCTCGTCTATTAAAAGCTGATAGAAACGATCGGGAGATCTGCTAGTTAGATATGGAACTACTACTAGTTTTCCTCCATAGAGCAACGCGCCCCAAAGTTCCCAAACCGAAAAATCAAAGGCATAGGAGTGAAACATAGTCCAGACATCAGTATTGTCGAAGTTATACCAGTGCTGGGTAGCGGAAAATAACCGACAAACATTGTAATGTTCGATTAAGACTCCCTTAGGCTTGCCTGTAGTGCCAGAAGTATAAATGACATAAGCTAAATTGTCAGGCTTAACATCGCTGTCTGGATTTGCTTCACTATAAGCAGCAATCGCCTGCCAGTCTCGATCCAAACAAACTATTTGTGCTTCATTCTCTGGTAGGTCATTTAGATGCTGTTTGCTGGTTAACAGTACCTTAAGCTGAGAATCTGCAATAGAATAAGCGATCCGATCTTGAGGGTAAGATGGATCTAATGGTACATAAGCACCACCTGCCTTAAGAATTCCCAGTATTCCGATTACCGTATAAAGCGATCGCTCTACACAAATACCGACGAGTGTTTCAGCACCTACTCCTAAAGAACGTAGATAATGAGCGAGTTGATTGGCTTGGCGATTTAATTCTCCATAGGTCAATTGATGCTCTTCATACGCTACGGCAATGGCATCGGTCGATTGTTCTACCTGTCTTTCAAATAGCTGATGCAGGCATTTGCCAGCCATAGAATCAAGATCGAAGTTTTGTGCGTTTTGGTTGTCGATTGATTGAATAGATTGAGTCATGTTAAATATATGTTTTTAATAGAGTTATATCTTCAAAAAATTGGCTTTATGAATTAAGTTCTTGCTTCAAATAGTCTGCTAATCTCAAAGCAAAAGCGACGATTGTAAATGTGGAGTTTGCCTGTCCAGAAGTCACAAAAGTAGAGCTGCTGGCAACAAATAGATCGTCAAATCCATGTACGTTACAGTTTGGGGTGACAACACCATCGTTTTTATCTGCTGACATTCGAGTAGTGCCAACTTGATGAAATCCATCTTCAGCTTGATTCCAAATGCCTGCTTCTAGATCGTCGGTTGTATACTTCAAATAACCGCAGTCGTGTTTTCTTAAGTGTCGATCCCAATGTTCGTGGGCTTTAATGATACTGGCAATGTCGCGATCGCTAAAGTGCAAATCGATATTCAGCTTTCGCATACCTAATTCATCTCGTTCGTCAGACAGGCTGACTTGGCTATCAAGGTTGGGCAACTGTTCGCTGTGATAGTGCAAGGGGTACTCGTTAGCAGCACTATAAACAAACAGAGCGGGAATTTTTCTTTTAGCTACAAATCGCCCGTAACCAAAGCTGGGAATAAAAGAAACTATCTGCTTAAAGTCTTTTAAAATATTCATTATGTGGGGATAATAGACCCCTTTGTTTTTCCCGATCGCTGCCTTTCTAATCGCCGTCGAAGCACCAAGACGACTCTTTAAAATAGGTAAGCTCAAAGCGATGAAGGCAGAGGATAAAATGCCGTTTTGATGGGAAAAATCGCCAAACTCTGGCGCACCCAGCCAGGCTACGATGTTGGCTAGCTCCTGCTCGTGTAAAAACTCTGGCGCGAAAGAAAAACGTCGTCGCAGATAGATATTATCTGTATCGCGATCGAAGCCAAAAACCGTTTCTCTCGGTGGAGTGGTGAAATGAACCGCTGCAATCGATCCTGATAGATGCCCCATGTAATATTTACCGAGAAGCCCGCTATGATTACCAATACCGCCAGGATGATGGCGATCGCTTGCCATCAGTAAGCGCGTGGTGTTTACCGCACCTCCAGCTAAGACATATTTTTGACACTTAATATTGAGATTTTTACCTCCAAGAGTTTTTGCTTGCAAAGATTTAACTCGAATACCGCAATCGCTATCTATTTCAGTACAGGTCAAGCCGTGATAGAGTTTAATCCGCTCCGATTGTTTTAACTGCTCGAAATACTCTTTCCCAAAGTTAGTCGGTAATGACCATCGCTCTAAAGTCGAGGTAAGTACTTCTTCATCGGGCAAACCTGGAACGATTGACTTTTGTTGGATGTGAGTGAGATTGTGCAGGTCAAATTCAGATTTACCACAAAAAAAGTAGTCACAGGCTTTAGGAAAATACTTCTCTATTTCTTCGTAGGTTACGGGCCAAGAAGAATCTGGAATATAGTCCCGTCGTGCAAAGTCTATCTCGTCGTAGGGTACACAGCGTCCACCCCAAATGTTAGATGTACCGCCTATTTGCCGACGGGTACAGTCAGACATAGGTGCGTGAAATTGTCGGTTCAAGCGATCGGCATCCCCAAGATTTTGAATTGCTTGAGAGAAATTTAACCGTCCGCTTTCTAATAGAGCAATCTCGTACCCAGCCTCGGCGAGTTCTAAAGCCAGGACTATACCCGCAGGACCAGCACCAACTATCGCAACATCGGCAGTAATAGTACTTTCATCCTGCATTATTTCAGCATCAATTAGCATGAGTTTACCTATATTTGAGATATGAGTTTTAATGGGGGTGGTTGAGATGAGCTATTGCCGACAAAATGAACTAGACTTTAAGAGTTGAGCAAAGCGGGTTCTTTTTTCTGCGACTGCTCGATTTTTGCTTGAGAACTAAAATAGAGTTTAATAACCTCGATATTTCGCTCTACATCGCGACGAGAATAGCTAGGATAGGTAGGCAGATATATTAGTCCATCAGCAACCTGTTGGGCGTTAGGACAATCACGATAGAACTCTTTATATTGAGGTAACGTTGCATTGTTGACGAAATGACCCAAAGCAATATCCCGTCCGTGTTTGAACATAAACAGGCGTAAATCTTCGCGGTCGGGACACTGGAGAGGATACCAAAGATAGGTGATAGATTTGTCGTTTCGCAACGGAGGCAAAATCAATCCCTCAATATCTTTTAAACCTTCGTGATACATCTGACCGTATTCGATTCTTTTGGCAATATTGGCATCGACTCGTTCGAGCTGAGATAGACCAATCCGAGCCTGGAATGAGGTGTAGTAAGACTTATAAACGTCTGGTAGTTCTGTGGTTATTTCGCTTTCTTGAGGTTTTCTACGGGTAATTTTGTTAATCGCTTCAACGTTATTGAGCATACTGTAGCGAAGCAGCGGATAGACTAGCGCGAAGAAGATCGATGAACTAACCAGATCGTGTTTTAGTCCCGATTTAACCTTGGCAGAAATTTGAGGCAAAGGAGAGGTAGTAAAATCTTTAATTTCCGCCTGCATTTTCTCAATTACATCTTCGCGTTCGGTAATTACAACACCTCCGCGCCAGGTAGGTAAATTTTTGTGCATCTCCAGGCTAAAAATACCCACATCACCGATGGTAGCCACGGGTTTTCCCTGTTCTTCAACGCCGAAAGATTGAGCGGAATCTTCAATCATCGGAACATTAGCGCGATCGCATATTTCTTTAATCCGATGAGCTTCGGCAGCGACTCCATGTAAGTGAGTAACTAAAACTGCTCCAGTATTGGAAGTAATTAAGCTTTCGACTTCAGTGGGAGATATGTTACAGGTAGAGCGATCGACATCGGCAAATACTGGACGACCTCCCGCAAAAATTACCATGTTGATCGCATCAGCAATAGTATAGGGAGACATGATTACTTCTTGACCAGGTTCGATCAGCGTTTTAACGGCAAAATATATACCTACTCGACACTGAGAAACGCATACTGCATAAGGTGTGCTAAATCTAACGCGCAACTCATGCTCGAAACGTTCGATATCTTTTTTACTGTTTTGAAAACGTCCTCCCAGTACATATCCCAGAAACTGGAGATAGCTGTTTAGGTCGGTGTAAAGACGATTTCTAGGGCTAGGACTGAGATTTAACATAATTTTTAATTGCTTAATTTTGGTAAGTTATTGGTTCGGTCGTTTTGCACTGGATAGAGCGTTTAATTCATCAAGACTCGAAGTTTGGTAGTCGTCCAGTTGACCAGCTTGGGTCGTTTGTGGGGGGCATAGAGCCAAGAAATAGCTGGTTTTGCTAGAGGTAGAGGCATTAGACCCACCCAGACAAACCAAAGACTATAAAATATGCGTTTGGGAAAACTAAATTCAGAATATTTCCACAAACTTCTAATTCCCTGATAAATTAACTGCAATGAGCGATCGCTTTGAACGGGGTGAGTTCGATCGTTGAGTCTTAAAGAAATAATTCGCGACCACAAGCGACCGATAGAACGTTGTTCGAGATCGGCAGGAATTTGATGTCCTAACTCTTTTGCTTTTTTGGTAAGCAAGTCTAAATTTTCTAGATCGTGGCGAACAAACCGCTTAAAGCGATCGCCCGTTACCGTAGCTAATGCCCACTGATTGCTATCATGAACTCGGTAGACTCCTAGCGGTTGCTCTATAGCTGCAACTTCGCCATAAAATGGTACTTGGAAAGACAGATAATCATCCGCAGTCAACTTATATCGATCTGGTATGGGAAATAGCTCGGTCAGAGCCTGACGATTTAGAGCGTTACCGCTCGTTGGAGTACTGACATATCCGCCTACCTCTAACAAAGTCTGCCATACTTGACCGCGAGATAGAGGAGTTGTTCCTTGGGGTGATGAATAGCCTAAAGATTTTCCTACAGCATCAACCACGCTCAGGCGATAATGTACTTTGGCTAAGTTTGGTCGCCAAACGGCAACAATTTCTTTTACAGCTTGAGGAAATAGGTAGTCATCAGAATCGAGGAAAATAATAATTTCCCCCTTACTTTTGGCAAATCCGCTATTAAACGCTGCTGCCTGCTTGCCGTTGGGCTGTAAAATAGGAACAATGCGATTGCCATATTCGGCGATAATCTGCCGAGAGTTATCGGTAGAACCATCGTCTACTACAATTACTTCAGTGTTGTCGTAGCTTTGATTTAAAGCACTATCAATCGCTTCAGCTAAAAAGCGATCGTAGTTATAGTTATTAATAATAATACTGACTAATATATTAGAATTCATTTTGCTATATTCACCTCTGATTGAAGTCTTTCAAGATCTGAAGCCTTTACACCAGCAATCTCCAGAAAACGCTTTGCCGTAGGTAGTGGGCCATAATTTTCGATCGCCCAGGTTCTACCGACCGTAGAAATACGCTCTAAAAGTTCGGGCTGGTCGGCAATTCTGTCAATAGATTCTGAGATGTTATCTAAATCGATACCGATGTAATGTCGCCAATTTTCAGGCATTACGGGCAGCACACAACCATATTTATCAAGATCGATGTGGAAAGTAACGCAACCAGCAGCCATCGATTCCCAAAATCGCCAGCTATCCCATTGATAGATTCGATTAGTTTTTAGACCGAGTTCGCTAATTATTCTGGCGATATAGTAAGAAATTCGTCCGTGGCGATCGCTTAAACTAGGACCTAAGAAAAACCCCCCAAAGCAGGCACAAGCAGCAGACTGCTGTAATCTTTGATAGTAGTTAGGATAGTGTCTTCTACCAGTTTGCGCCCAGCGCAGGTAGTTGTAGGGGTCTTGCGGAAAGTCTGATTCGTTGTCGCAAGCCGTATTAATCGGCATTATTTTCTCAATTTGAGGTAAGAATGTCTTTTTGACATAGCCTCGAAGAGAATGACTAAACCTTTTGTTACGGAAATTGACCAGCATAGACTGCTGCTTTCGTGTCCAAGGAATTTCTGTTTCGAGTTGGGTTAGTACTCTCTCGGAAAGACCAAAAGCCCAAGGATAAAAATTACTGGGGTGTTTGATGTGATTAGAGTAATGAGTTTTAAAGATAAAATCAAACTGTTGAAACTCTGGTAGCCAAGACAGAGTTTTAACTCCGTCAATTCCATCATTACAGTCTAAATAGACGGTTTTGTATTGACGGGATGGTGCGAATAAACCCTCTGGCAGACATTTATTTTCTTCGTAATATTGACGTTCTAAAACTACAATATCGCAGTCGTGGTGGGTAACATCAGGATTAGCTGCGAGTAAAGTGCGATCGCTGTCGGGAGCTATCTGCCAATAATTGTGATTAGCATAGTATTCAATTCCTAACTGTTTAAATCCCGTAGCCAAATTAACAATTAAATCTTGAAAATAAGCTCCTTCGGGTGGCCCTTCTGTAGAAGTGGTATAAAAATATATTTTGGGCATCATAATTTTAAATGTAATTTAATTTAAAAAATTAAATAATTTCTGACAGTAATTGTTCGACTTTTTTCCCTGCCGATCGCCAATTTAATCGAGACTGATAAGCATTAAAAGAGGCATAAGCTAACTCTTTATAGCGAGGATAGTTAGAAAATAAATCTTTAATATAGTTGCAATACTCCGAAACATCAGCGTCGGGGGCAAATAGCTTACCATTTTCATCGTCGTGAATAACGCTGGGAATCCCGCCAACTTTAGTAGATAGACAGGGAACACCTAAAGAATTAGCTTCAGGAAAAACCATCGGCGTACAGTCAGCGATTGAGGGCAAAATTAAAAAATGAGATTCTAAAATTAATTGATTTAAACGTTCTTTTCCTTCTGGGGTGGATTTTTTGATAAAGCCTAATGGCTTGACATATTCGGGAATTGCCTCTTCAATCTCTGGCTGACAACCAACGACGGTTAACTCGGTTTCTAGACCAGATTTATTAAGCTGCTTGGCTACAGCATAAGCAACGTCTCCTCCTTTTCTGAGCCACTCTACGCCGATAAATAACAGTTTGCAGACATTGGCGGGTCTAGCCTCGATCGCATCTTTAACCTGAGCAAAGTTGAGTTCGCTGCTGATATTTGCGCCGAAGGGAACTACCTTTACCTTATCTGGATCGGCATGATAATATTCAATCGCTGATTTTGCAGCCCAGTCAGAAGAATAGATTGCTAGCTGAGATCTTTCTAATGCCGATCTTTCCATTCGATGCCAGTCTTCGACGACATCAGGATGGAGATTGCTGTATTGAGGATAAAAATCGGCAATGCCAGCAAAGGTAGCATCCGCCCAGAAAGCTATCGGGCGATCGCATTCTAAATAGGCTATAGGATCGACTGTGGCACTAAAAACCACGCTGTCGCGATCCGTTAGCTTTTGCTTCACTTGGCGAGCATAATTTTTAAGAGTTTGCCGATCGGAATTTTTTTCGTAGCGTTTTTGGTGTAGAAATTGATAGTAATGACGCTTTAATTTGCGTGTCGCTTTCAAACAAGGTAAATCTTGTAACGGGCCGACATAGTTTAGCTCTATAGACTGCCAGCTTAAAGCTCGTGCAATATAGTATCCCGTTCCAGACCATTCGTCTGAACCAGTCAACTTAGTTGAATCGTAGGTAGTTACGTAGGCTAATTTCATGTTTTGGTTAAATTAATTTAGGGTATCGACCGTTAGAAATTGAATATAAAAGTAAAGATGATGTTTTCTTATATTTAGCTATTTAAAACTACAGTTTGATAGTTACCCGACTGGGTTATATTGCCTTGTTCTAAACGATAGATGCGATCGCAATGTTCGATAGTGCTAAGACGATGAGCAATAATGATAATGGTTTTGCTGCCAGAGAGTGCTTTAGTAGCATCGGTAATCAAATTTTCAGTTTCGTTGTCTAAGGCTGCGGTTGCTTCATCAAATACTAAGATTTCTTTTTCGTGATAGAGTGCGCGGGCAATTCCGACTCGTTGGCGTTGTCCTCCAGACAGCAACACGCCTCTCTCTCCTACAGTAGTATTCAATCCCATCGGCAATCTTTCCATAACCTCTGTTAACTGGGCTGCTGCAACTGCTTTTTGAACCCGCTGGCGATCGATTAAATTATCTGGTACACCGAAGGCAATATTTCTTTCTAAGGTGTCATCGATCAGAAATATCGATTGAGGAACATAACCGATTAAATTCTGCCAGGCTCTCAATTGAGGATAAACCGAAACACCGTCGAGTAGAATATCGCCACTTTTGGGAGTCAACAAACCCATTAAAACGTCTACTAAAGTTGTTTTACCAGAACCCGATTTACCGATTAAACCGATGGACTGTCCTTTTTTAATAGTTAGGGTAATTTCGTTTAAAGCGTTGCTGGCTGCATTAGGATATTTGTAAACCAAATTCTCAATGGCGATTTCCGATTGAAAATCGAGTTTGCCAGACGCTCGATCTGGTTGCTGTGATATGTTTGATTGACTCTGTTGTTTAAATTGCTCTGCTTCTTTTAATTCTGCATACAGCGAATCTAAAGAATGAATATTGTATTTAATAACGCTAATACAGGAGATAGTATTGCCCGTAGCAGGTAAAAGACGGATAGATGCGATCGCAAAGATCCCAAAGATCGAAGTAAGATTCTGACTACTATCCTGATTAAAAGTTACAAATAGGAAAGCAAAGACAATTAGAAAACTAATAATTACCGCTTCGACTATGTAGCGGGGCAAATTAGAATAACTCGATGCCAACCCCATATTTTTGGAATATTTATTGGCAGCCTGAGCCATCTGTTCTTCAAAGTAAGGTTCACAGCCAATAATTCTCGTTTCCTTCAAGCCACCTAGTCCATGATTGAGGATGCGAATCATTTCTGCTGAGGCATCAAAACCTTCTTTCCCCCAGTAAGCCAGTCTACCTTTCAGGGGATTTAGTACTGCTATAGAAACTAACAAAACTACTGCAATACCAATAGAAGCTGCTGCGTTAGTCGATACTAAAAGTGCAACTAAAGCGATAATAACTACTCCATTTGAAATTGCCGTAAGCAAAGATAAGACCAAACCTACGCAAAAGCGATCGGTAAATGTAACTACACTTTGAACTAAATTAGCTGAATTTTTTGTAAGATGAAGTGTATAAGGAGCATCTAAATAAGACTTCATCAATTTAGTAGATAAATCGCCTTTTAAACCATGAGAAAACTCGGCGATCGCTTTTTGAGCCATAAAACCCAAAGCAGCTTTAATATAGAAAGCAATTATAGTCAATATACCGAATACCAGTATGAATTTTTCAGAAGATTCAAAAGAAAACTTTTCATAGATGGTATTGAGAAAATTAGTATTTTTAATAAAACTTGAATCTGTTACCATGGCTGCGAAAGGTCCCATCAGACCGACTCCGAGCATTTCAAACACTGAGCTAACAATAAACAAACAGCTTATGCTTAGAAAAGCTTTGTGTTTGCCCTTAGTTACGTAAAAAAACTTAGATGCAAATTTCTTCATGTTTGGCGTAAAACTATTAATTACTTTTAAAAAATCGATTTATTCGATCGGTTTATCTTAATAAACTCATCTAAAAAGTTAGTTTAAATTGAGTTGTTTTTCTATATATTTTCAGTTATAACCTTCTATAATTCGTTTGGCAAACGGCAAAAGTACTAGTTTATAGAAATTTCATAAATAAATATTAGATATAAAAAAAGCCCTACTATTTTAAGCAAAGGCTTTTTTGCTTGTTTAAATTAAATTAAGTATTAACTATTAAGTAAATAGCGGTTGGAAGGCATCAGTAATAGTAGACACTTCACCACCACTAGCGACAGTAATATCTAACAGTTTATCTTCTGTATATTCTGTAGTTACTAAAATTGGGTCGCTAAGTTCAAAGCTAGGAAAAGTACCGATGATACGCTTCTCACTAACGTTAGTAATAGTGGCGTTTTTGCCACCAATAGTTACAGTGGTATCGGTCAATAGTCCAGAGAAATTAATTCCGCCGATAGTAAATTGACCACCACCCTTAGCAGGCGCACGCCAATCGGAGATCTCGTAGGCGACCATATTAGTTATATAATCGTCATCTGGAACTATCACTGCTATTCGACTATCAGACTCGTTTAGACCAACAATTGCACCCCCAAAACCAGTCAATACATCCAGTCCTTTTTCGTTATATTCGTTTCTATTTTCTTCTGTAATCAACTTCTTAGTATAAAAAGGATTAGCTTTGACTGTTTCTCCACTAATATCATCAACCACCTCAACTTCTAAAATATTTTTATTGAGCGTTGTTGTTCCATCTGGAGACAGTTTTACATTATACAAATCCCCATTGTATACCTGGGTTAGTAGATTACCTCGTAGCTGACCGCCAAAGGTAGTAGAACGATATTCTACAATTCCTTGAACTGGTCTATTAAATTGCTCAATAGGAGCAGTATATTCGGCATTACTAGGGGTTTGAGAAGGATAATATTTATTTTGGCGAGGATCGTCTTCACCACGATTACGGTTAGGTTGACCATAGTAATTACCTTCTTCAATAATATTTAGCTCATTGAGTGGGTTTAAAGTGAAGGGTCTTTGCTCTGTAGCACTAAGAGATTCATCACCAAAGGCTGTGTTAGCGTCATTTTCAGTCGCATAAATCATGCCATTGGTAGCATGAATTAAATCATAAGAATTACGCAGACCTGGGGCATAGACCGAGACATCAACACCAGGAACTAGATCGACAATTCCGCCAAACCCCTGACTTTGTTCGGGGTTGTCGATCTGCAAGCCTTCTGGAGCTACCCAGTCGGCTGGGAACTGGTATTGAATATTGCCGTTGAAATCGGGTTTGGTAATTTCAGCCTTAAGAATGGCTGCGGTCAAGGGTGATTCGTCTATTCCACCAATACTATCGTCCGCAATTCCTGCATTAGTAGTACTACCCGATGTAATCAACAAATCGCCGTTATCATCAAAAGCTAATCCATTTATACCGTGGTCGTGATTGGAGACACCTATGTTTTGTACCAAAGGAGTAACAGTATCAAAATTCGGTCCTTCTAGTACGGACACTTGACCACTATAAGGAGAGAAATCAACTAATTTGTTAAAACCACTACCACCGAACTGAGGATAAGTATCACTATTTGCATAAAATTGGTTATGAGCAACATATATTTTAGGCTGACTACCATCATTTTCAAAAGGATTGAAGGCAATACCAGTAATATTGGGGTTAGACAGTCCCCTGATAACATCAATGGTTTGAGTATCGAGGATATTGTAATTATCATCAAAAGTATAAGCCTTAATTAGCCCAGTAGCTAAAGCTACATATAGCCGTCCGTCAGGACCCCAAGCTCCAGCGGTCATACCGTAATTTCCATCGTCAATCACATCGATCTCTTTTTGTGGTTTAAATTTGACTTCAACCGAATCATTATCGATAATATTGGCGGATACTGAAGGCACAGTAAGGTTTTGATAAGCACTATCATTTGTAGAAATGGTATGTCCGATAGTTGAACTGTGGAAGCTTTCGCCTATAGCATCATCAACCGCATTAATCGTAACAGTCTGAGGAGTATTCCAATTTTGAGGAGTAAACAACAAGCTAGTTTTATCTGCGGTTGTTTGTCCGTCTAACTGTAAGTCAATGGTGACGTTGGCAGTTGGCTTGGTATTTAGCAATACTTGGTAGGTGTCGCTATTGCCACCTTCGGTCACAGTGGTATTTTGTTGGCTTTGTTCAATTAAAACCCGTGCGCCTTCAATAGGAGTAATTTCAATACCCGCAAGGCTAGCTCGATCGAGTACTGAACTAAAGTCGAGATCGAGCGTACCGTCTCGGACAATAGCTAGATTAGGAATTTTTATTATGCTGGCATCATTCTCACCGTCGAGAAAAGCATTTCTAGTAGATTTGTAGATATCTACATTGCTAAGTGCGATATCCCCTTCAGAAGCAACATCGAATAGTCTTTGACCAGAATCAGTAAAGTTTAGTTCAGAAAAATAGAGACTGACATTGTAGTTACGATTACTCACAGGAATACTGTAAGAAAAGTCATCACCCGAACGCTGAGACTGATAGATAAAATCATCTTTAGTATTGTCGATGGGGTTGTCAACTGGGTCAATAGCCTGACCGCCAGTAAAGTAGTTATCAGCCAGCCAGAGTTTGTCTGACGAGTCTATAGTATCTGCATTAGCACCAGCATTAATACGAATAATTCCATCGGATCTGGGTGTCAATACATTTACTGCAAGTTTACCTATAGTCTTAGCAGGGGTTGTATTACCACTAGTATCGCTAACCGCTCCCGCATTTACTGCTACAGTATATTCTCCGACATCGGCAACATCCCAAGTACCCCCAGGTGCTGCGATCGAATAAATAGCAGTATGTGACTTGCCATTACCGCCGTTAGTACTAGTTAAGGTAACCGGAACTACTGTGCCATCAGGAGCAGTAACAGTAAGATCGCTCGCATCAATGGTTGCTGGGTCAATTCTTAGATTATCGGCATAAGTTACAGAGAAGTTAGCGGTAGATGTGCTACTAGCAGATAGATTTAAGGTTACGGTGTCTGAATCATCAGGAGTATTGTCGAAGATAATGCTGGGGACTTCTATATCTACTACGGGTTCGGCTGGTACTATCTCTATGTAGTTAAGATTGAAATTATCAGATTTTAGATCTAAGCGTAATTCTTGAGAGCCTGCACTTAAATTAACGTTGTTAACAACTACATTTGTATAGGTTTGAAATCCTCCAGTGCTATTAATTTCAGCGTTATATGTCTGTCCGCCAATGACAATATCAAGTTGCTTGCTTCCTTCGTCGGGATTAGCTACCCGCAGGACAACATCGTAATTACGAGATTCAGGAATATCGACATCGTAGGTTAGATATTCGCCAAATTTAATCCAACCAATATTGTAGCCACCGCCTTCATCTCCCGTTATTTCAATATCTACCCCTTCCCCTGGACGGTATTCTCTACCAAAGTTATCTATCTCTTCGTCTTGATATTCAACATAGTCTTCGGCTTCGATGCGGATTGCACCAGTCACGGGTGTTACAGGCTGTTGAACTATCAAATCGACATAGTTGAGATTGAAGCTACCAGACTTCATATTTAAACGTAATTCTTTTGTTCCTGCACTAAGATTTACGTTATCAACTACTACGTCTTGATAGGTTTGCCATCCCCCAGTATTGCTAAAGCTAGCAGTATAAGTTTGTCCGTCAATAACAACATCGACTTGCTTAGTGTCTTCAGCAGGGGTGGCTACTCGCAAAACCAGGTTATATTTGCCTGCTTTGGCTATATCAACATCGTAAGTGAGATATTCACCAGCCTCGATCCAAGCAACGTTGTGTCCGCCTTCCGTATCTCCTGTAGCTTCGAGATCTACATCATCTCTGCGGTATGCGCCACCATAATTTCTACGACTAGTATCAAAATATTCGATGCCGTTGTTTCCTAGCTTGTAGTCCTCTGCTTCGATACGAATAACTTCCTCTGCCGTAGTAGAATTATTAGGAACATCGATCGCAATTTTGCCCAAAGTGCTAGCAGCGATCGCATTATTGTTACTATCTTTGACTGCTCCTGCATTAATCTTTACAGTATATTCACCTTCGTCGGCTGCGTCCCATTTACCCCCAGGTGCTGCAATAGAATAGGTAGCAATGCCAGAAGTTCTATTACCAAGAGTATTTACATCGATCGCACTCACGGGTAACGTCGTGCCATCGGGTGCTGTAACTGCGATCTCATCTGCGCCGATAGTTGCGCTATTAATTGCCATGTCATCTGTAAAGGTAACGGCGAATACGGCTGGGCGGGTGCTATTCGATTGTTTAGTTAGAGTTGTGGTGTTTAAAGAAGCTGTAGGTGCTGTTACATCGTTTACAGGTTCTTTAGCCTCTAGCTGAATATAGTTAATATTTACGTTTTCCGACTCTATATTTAAACGTAATTCCTGTATTCCTGCGGTTAAAGCTACGTTAGGAAGTACTACATCTACGTAATCTTGAAATCCTCCAGTGTTGCCTACTTCGGCACTATAGGTTTGTCCTTCGATAACGACATCTATTTTCTTGTTGAAGTTATCGGCATTAGCTAACCGTAAAACAAGCTCGTAGTTAGTAGTTTCAGGAATGTCAACGTCATAAGTTAAATATTCTCCTGGATTAGTCCAACCAATATTAAAACCACCGCCTGCGGTATCTCCTGTAGCTTCTAGATCTACACCCTCATTTATACGGTATACATTACCAAAGTTATCTACGTCGCGATCGAAGTATTCAACCTCGTTTGTTCCCGCTTTGTAGTCTTCGGCTTCGATGCGGATGACTCCTGTAGCTGAAGCGGTGTGAGCAAAATTAAGGGCAAAATTACTCAAAGCAACCGCAGCTACTGCATTACCGTTAGTGTCTTTTACCTGCTCTGCTGCGATCGCCACCTTATATCCTCCGCGATCGCTTTGCCAGCTACCTCCTGGTGCAGTAACAGAGTAGGTAGCAGTCACAATACCGTCACCGTTGGTATCTTCTGTACTTACCAAAGTAGCAGGTAAGACCGTTCCATCGGGTGCAGTGACGATAACATCATTTTTATCGATCGTAGTGGCATCTATCCCCGCATTGCCTGTGTAGGCGATGCTAAAGGTGTAAGGTTTACTTAGATCTACTAATTCGGGAGCGACAAGAGTAGCAGTAGGAGCAATAGCATTTGGGCTTAATTCCAAAACTACAGTCGAAGAGAGCCTGTTGCTGTTTTCATACTTAACTATAAAATGGTTTAATCCGCCACTGGCTGCATCGGTGCGGGTAAGAGTAACAGGAACGTCTACAATACCGTTAGTACCAATTGTGGCAGTAAGCTCATCGATGGCGATCGCAGTATTTGCTTCGTACTCATCGATATCGAAACCATCTTCGATGTACAACGCACCTTCAACAGCTAAAAGAGAAACTTTCGATCCTGGAGTCCCCGTAACTCTGATTGTTTGCTCGGCATCGGTTACAGTTGCAGCAGCATTAAAGCCTACCGCTTCAATTGTAGGAGCTGTACCGGGGTTGGTGGTAAGTGTAACCTGAGAGCCAGTATCACTATCAGGAATATGAGAAAGCTGACCTTCTAAGATAGTCCCGTCAGCAAGCTCTACCTTGGCTGTAGCACCTACCAACTCTAATCCTGATATACTGCCGTAGTGTTTCGATTGTGACTGGTCTGCTCCTTTAGTACTAGTAGGGTCTACATCAAGGGAAAACTCTACAGTTTCGCCAGGTTGAAAATCATTAAATTGAAGATTTAAAATATCGTGACCGCCATCTCTTTCGGGAGAAAAGCTACGAGATACATATCCTACGGCTGCTGAATCGCTATCGATCGTTAAATCTTTAGCTATAGAATCTCCACCTGTACCGTTAGGGTCATAGACTAGATCGGGAAAAATAGCCGTACTTATGTCTAAAGAAACACTGACAATATTTTGCTCTGTCGAGTTGGTTAGTTTGAAAGAGTTAGGAGCAAAGGTGCTGCTGTCGTAACTACTCAAACCAGGATCGATAATAAATAGTACTTCGTTCATAATTTTTGAAATATATTCCGAGCGTTTGAATTAAAGAGATAATGTAGTGTTTATCAGAAAAGCAGTTAGCCAATCTTAAATTGGCTAACTGCTTTTATATAAGAGTTCTAGGCTAACTTTATTTACTAGTAAAAACTGTTTTTAAGATCGCAATAAGGAAGTGACAACGAACCTGAATAGCTTTAATCTGGGCTATTTAATGCCAGATCGAGCGATCGCGTAGTTAAATCTTCGTAGTGCATTGAATCTGCTAAAAATAGACCTTTTCGTCTTAAGTACTGTTCGATCAAAATATCTTCCATCTGAGTCTGAGGAATGTTTTTTCGCTCGATGATAATTTTTCCTAGCCTATTGTTAGCACTGCTTTGTAATGCTAAAAGTTCCTGTAGGTTGTTTTGCTTGATAATTTTCTTCTCTACTAGCAACTGACCCAACTTTACATTTTGATTTTTGAGATAAAATTTTAACTGCGACAAAGATAGTGCGTTGTTATGCACTAAAATCTCACCAAGTTTCAAATCGGGTCGAAGCTGTTGCTGCAATAAAGCCTGCTCTAGCTCCTCTCGATCTAAAATGTTTTGACGCATCAAGATATTTCCAATCTTTTCTGGAGAGAAATCTAAGTTTTCTACATCCATCGTCATGTTAGATTCAGTAAACAGACTCTTTGCCACACTTCGAGTCATCAACTGTTTAGCAGCTAAATACACAAAAGGAGGTATTGTCGAGCTGTATCGATGCCAAAGACGACGTGGCTCTTGTACGAGACGATACAGCCATTCCATTCCAGCTTGCTGAATTAAATGAGGTGCGCGTGGAGTAAGTCCTGCATACATGGCAAAAACTGCACCAACACCAATCATTACTCCTTTGATATAGCCTTGATATTGAGACATCCATACTTCTTGTTTGGGACATCCTAAACAGACAAATACAATTCCCGCACCGCTGTTGTTGACTTCCTCGATTAAGCTCTCATCTCTAGTAGCGCGAATTTTATCAACAGACATGAAAGGAATAGACTTCATCCCAGCAACTTTGAGTATCGGATAATCTTGGCTGATTCTCTGCTTCATTTTGTCTAAAACGTCTTCAGTAGAACCAAGAAAGTAAACCGAAATACCAGCTTGTTGTGCAAGCTCGCATAAATTCTCAAAAACGTCCATTCCTGCTACTTGATTTTGATGCAAAATTCCCAAGCGACGCAACATTAATACTAAAGGTTTACCATCTGGAGTAACCAAATCTGCCTGATGTAGAACTTGTCTATAGGAAGCATTGCGCTTTGCTTCCATCAGCATATGAACGTTAGCTAAACATACAGCTTTACTCGCTCTCATTTTCGCCCAGCGTAAAATCAACATCATTTGCTCGTCAAAAGGCAAGCAGGTAAGAGGAATATTGATTACTTCTTTCTTGGGAATCATAATTTTAAAGTTTTTTTATTGATATATAAGAATCTTGCAACTGACTTTGATTGAAGTTGAAAATATTGAATTAAGCGTTTAGATTACAGGCTAATTTCCAATATTTAAATAGAAACTAATTTTATTAATTGTGGTTTGGCTTTGATTTTGCTTTGAAACTAATTGCTACATTTAAATTTGTTGAGCAGAAAAAGACTTACAATTTTTGACTTATTAAATTATTAGTAAAACAAACTATTTTTTATACTGTCCCATATAACTATTTTATTTAATTGTTTAAGGAGTTTTTATAAATGAGTTAGTCGATCGCTTAAAATATTAAAATTTATAGCTATATTTCGATCGAGATAAGTGATATTACGTAATATGCTCATGCTATATATTCTGTTTGATAACGTCAACTAGTAGGATACAACTAAATAAATTCATCATAAAAAAGCACTTATTTATAAAGTTATTGTAAAAATACTATTATTTAAAGGCTTTTAAGTATCGATCGCATAATTTCAGAAAATGTTTATTTATAATGATGTAAAGCAGATAAACATCTCAATATAAGCTACAAAAGTCGATATATTTAGTCATTTATTAAAAATATATTTTGCTAAATATTTGATTTTGGTAATTTATATCTTATTAATCTTATTTATTTTGCAATGTTGATCTATTTAATATTAGGTATCGTGAACCGCTAGTAAATACAGTTTTTTGTAAGTATTAAGCGACAAAAAAACAGCGGACATATAGAAAAATAATTATCGTTCTTATCTTATAAGTTATGAATCAAAGTTTTGAAGCTCAACCATCATATTATCTCCAGAATTCTTCTACCGTTGAAAATGGAGAAGGTGGATTAAATCTTGATGAAGTAAAAAACACTATTGTCAGAAAACTGCCTTTGGTTGCATTATGTACTGTAGCAATGACTTCTGCTGCATTCTTTAAAACCTCGATCTTTCCTCCAGTTTATGTTTCTAATGCTGAACTTTTATCAGAGTCGGTAAACATTGAAACCAAGGTGACTTCAACAGACAACCAATCTGGAGAAACTCGTGAGAAGATTACCGAAGTCGAACTGGATGATGTCCAGTTAAAAATTTTAAAAAGTCCTGTAGTAATTTCTCGTGCTGTGGAATCTCTTCAAGACAAATATCCCGAACTTAACTATTCAACACTGACTCAAGGCTTGAGCGTGGGATTTATTCGAGATAGTCAAAATAAAAAGAATGTTTTGTCTGTAACTTACGAACATCCAGACAAAGAACAGGTTTCGGACGTAATTAATGTCTTAACCCAAACATATTTAGACTATAGTGCCGAAAAGCGTTTATCTGGAGTCGAACGAGGAATCAGCTTCTTAGAACAACAGATTCCTAATGTCTCGGCGCAGGTTTACAGTCTGGAGAGTCAAATACAAAACCTCAGAGATAAATATAACTTTATCGAACCAGAAGTCTCTCTAGATCCAATCACCGAGCGTTCTAGTATAATGGCGCGAGAGCAAGACGAAGTTACGTCCCAACTTCAACAGCTAAGATTAAAGCTGAGAAATTTGGAACGAGAGTTAAGAACACAGCCTACTACTTCACCAACGGCAATTGAACTTGCTACTCCTCGATATTTAAGCTTATTAGACCAGCTTAAAGAAATAGATATAGAAATTAGTCGTCAGTCTGGTATATTTTCCGAGCGCACGGCTCAAATGCAGGTTTTAAGAGAAGAAAAACAAAGAATTACTAATTTGATTCGACAAGCAGGAGTAGCGATCGCTCAAAAATTAAGGAATGAAATTGCTACTTTGGAGAATCGCCAAGCAGTTGCAAATAGAGAATCAGCCAAGTTGCGATCGCAGCTTCAAAACTGGTCGTCAGTGTCTAATGAATACAACAATCTACAGCAAAGGTTAGCTCTGGCAAAAAGTCAGCTTAGTGAATTTACGCTGCAAAAGGATGCTCTTTCGATTGATGCTGCTAAACAAGAAGCACCCTGGCAGCTTTTAGCTCCTCCTAGCGAACCATACAGTCAAGAGCTTAGTACCTCTAATCGTTTGCTGCTTGGCTCTACCTTTGGTTTACTATTGGGTGTAGGTTTAGCACTGGTTTTAGACAAACATCAAAAAATTGTCTATACCTCTAACAAAGTAGAGGAAATTACTAGCTTACCTATTTTGGGTAAAATTCCTTATGCACCTAAAAGTCGCCAATTGCTGTTACCAGATCTATTAAAGTATAGAACCCAAATGAAACAGCTACCTTCTTCAGATTTATATCTAGAGGAAGGACAAATGCCTTTTCCAGAGTTTTTTCCGGCTTCAATTGAGGCTTTCCGCTCTTTAGCTGCTAATCTTGGTTTGTTAAATTTCAATACTGATGCCGACATTTTGAAATTCGATACCAGTTTAAGATCTATAGCGATTACTTCTGCTGTTCCTGGAGAAGGAAAATCTACCGTTGCTTTGAACCTTGCTAGAGCTTCAGCATCTATGGGTAGACGAGTATTGTTAGTCGATGCCGATATACGTAGCAAGGTATGCTTGAGCGATAGTTTGGGTCTAGAAACAGAAATTGGTTTAAAAAATATTCTCAACCAGAACAACTCTAGCATCTCCCTAAAGTACGTCCAGCAATCGCCTTTAGAAGATACCCTATTTGTTCTAAGTTCTGGCTTTGATGAATTAACTGCTAAACCAACTTATAACGGTAGCCAGGGGTTAGCATCGACAAAAATGTATCTTTTGATGGAAGAATTAAAATCTCATTTCGATCTGGTTATCTACGATCTATGTGCTGTTGTCGGTTATGCAGATGCTACCTTGGTGGCTGGTCAGACAGACGGAATTGTGATGGTAACAGGTTTGGGTAAGGTGGATAAAGAAATATTATCTCAAGCACTCAACCAACTAAAAATATGTAATATACCTATTTTGGGAATAGCTGCCAATCAGGTAGTTAACAAAAGCTAGCACTATTAACGGCGTTGCATCTTCATGGGATGGTGAAGGCTGACTGGGAGACTGGGAGACTGGGAGGAATTATCATATAAAATTTGGAATCATCCCTAAACTGTGCAACGCCCTATTAACTAAGTAATTAATCCTCGATTCAAGCATCCTTGAGGGTGCTTTTTTCGTAGGGCTGGTTTACAACATGGTTTTATTTCTATAGCGTTGCGGATTTAGCTAGGGACATCCCTCATCCTTTATCCTTCATCCTTACGAACAAAAATCTTTGATTTTTCCAGAACAAAGTTCTGGGAGGCTCGTAGAGCCTCGACTGAACTTGTCCCAAGACCACGTACTACGATACTTAGTTCAGCCCCACTTGAAAATAGCTGAACCCCAAGTTAAACCAGCACCAAAGCCAGAAGCAGCGATCGTGTTTCCTGGCTTTACTCTACCGTCTCTTACGGCAGCATCGAGAGCAAGAGGGATAGAGGCTGCCGAAGTATTACCATATTCGGCTATGTTGCTGAGAATCTTGTTTTGAGGAATATTAAGGCGTTTGGCTACCGCGTCCATAATGCGCTGATTTGCCTGATGAAGCAATAACCAATCGATGTCATCGGCAGTAAGATTCGCCTGAAACAGAGCTTTACTAATTGCTTCTGGAACTTTAGCTACAGCAAAACGATATACTTCTTTGCCATTCATCGTAATGGGATCGTATGTACCCTTTTGACTGGTGATATTTTCTATTAAAGATTGACGCTCGCTGCGATAGTTTATGTTTAGACAACCATTTTGACTACCGCTGCTATACATTCCAAAGCTTAATAGGCGATCGCCATCATCGACTCTTTGACAGACTATAGCCCCCGCACCATCGCCAAAGAGAACGCAACTAGCGCGATCGCTCCAATCTACCCAACGAGACAGTAAGTCAGCCCCGATAATTAGAACGTTTTGATATACTCCAGAACGAATAAACCCAGAAGCGGTAATTAAAGCAAAAACAAACCCCGAACAGGCAGCAGTAAGATCGAAGGCTACCGCATTAGTCGCGCCAATCAAACCTTGAATCTTACAGGCACTACCAAACAAATCATCGGGGGTGGAGGTAGCTAAAATTATTAGGTCAATATTAGCAGCGGAAATTCCTGCCATAGCGATCGCTTTTTGGGCAGCAACGGCCGATAGTTGACTTAGAGATTCTGTAGATGAGGCGATGTGACGATTTCTCATTCCTGTTCTGGTATTAATCCATTCGTCAGAAGTTTCTACCATCCCAGCGAGATGATCGTTAGTTAAAACTGTCACTGGTGCTGCCGAACCGCATCCAGTAATCGCCATACCTGCACCCATATCGTTCAATATTTCACTCCATTACTTGTTTAAGCTATCTACCTACTACCTCTAACTCGCAGTTGCTTCGGTGGTTTTTTCTGTGTCTAGTCTTTGCTGATTGTTAGCCTTTATTTTTTCCAGTACTTCGTTATCGATCGCTTCAGTGGCCAACCTAACTGCACTAAAAATCGAGCCACGACGAGAACTACCATGACTAATAATACAAATACCTGCTACACCAAACAACAATCCACCACCATGTTCGGCGCGATCGATCCGACGTTTAATGTTCATCAGATTCGGCTTGAGTAAAGCAGTACCTACCTTGCCACGCAGTCCTTTAGGTAATTCTTCCTTCATAATTTGTAGCATTACTTCTCCAATCGCTTCGGCAAATTTAAGCACGACGTTACCGACAAAACCATCGCAAACGATAACATCAAACTCACCAGATAACACATCCCTACCTTCTGCATTACCAACGAAAGGAATTTGCGGATTATCTGTTAATAGCTTGTGCGTAGCAAGGGCTAGCTCATTACCTTTAGAAGATTCTTCGCCAATATTGAGTAAGCCTACCTTTGGTTTTTCACGGCTTAATACGTATTTACTATAAATTGTTCCCATCAGGGCAAACTGTTCTAAATACTTGGCTTTGCTATCAACGTTTGCCCCAACATCTAACATAATCACCGAGCGATCGGGAACTATAGTAGGCAAGACTGCACCAATTGCAGGACGTTCGATGCCTTTTATACGACCCAACCTTAATAACGCTGATGCCATTGCTGCCCCCGAATGACCCGCGGAAACCACTGCATCGGCATCTTTGCGCTTCACTAAATCCATTGCGACGTTAATCGAGGCTTTTGGTTTGCGACGAATACCCACTAACGGTTCTTCCTTCATGGTTATCACGTCTTCTGCGTGAACCACTTTTATAGATGTAGATTCCTGACCAGCGTGTTTTTTGACGAGAGGGTCTATCCGTTGTTTGTCTCCCACCAGCAAAATATCTACGCCTAATTCCACAGAAGCCTGGATTGCTCCGGCAACAATTTCTTCAGGGGCATAGTCTCCCCCCATAGCGTCTACTGCAATTCTCGATCGCTTTAATCCCATGTAGCAAATTTTATACAAGCCTTACAAATTTTAACAGTCTCAGGTCAAAGATTCCTAATTTGAATCGGAAATATTTTGCCAGAATTCTCAATTTAGCCCCGCACAATTAAAACAGAAAAGCTATAAATAATGTTATTCATCTGCCATTTTAGCTTTCAATTGCCAGTAGCTCTCACTTTAAATCAGAAAAAACCGATTTTATGTTAGATTCGATCGCCTTAAGCTTAATTACTTGGTTTAATAGCTTTCAAAACAATCCTGAGTTTAAACCTTTAGAGTTGTTACCCTGGGATAATTCAACCCTTTTTCAACTTCCACCCCAGCGTAGCGACCTCCAAAGCGAAACTATTGTTGAGGCTTATTTACAAAATTTAAAGCGTCAAGGAATCGACCCCGAACGTCAGGGTATATGGGTGCAATCGGACTGGGTAACGCCGATTAGTAATCGGGGCAAAACACCCCTACCTGCTGCATCTTTGACTAAAATCGCGACGACTCTAGCTTCCTTGAGCAAATGGGGCGCAAAACATCAATTTGTTACAAATATCTACGTTACGGGAGAAATTACCGCTGGTATTGTTACGGGAGATTTGATTGTTGAAGGCAGTGGCGATCCGTTTTTTGTTTGGGAAGAGGCGATCGCGATCGCAAATACTCTCAACCAGTTGGGTATTAGTAAAGTTCGGGGTAACTTATTGATTACAGATAAGTTCTATATGAACTATCAAGATCGGGCTTTGAAGGCAGGAGAGCTATTCAAACAGGGATTAAATCGGCAACTATGGCAACCCCAGGTAAGACAGCAGTATTTACAAATGCCAGTTGGAACTAAGCAACCCGAAGTAGCGATCGCATCTGAAGTAAAAGCGATCGATCGAGTACCTTCTGATGCCAGGTTGCTAATTAGTCATCAGTCTTTACCTCTGGCAGAAATATTAAGACAGATGAATATTTATAGTAATAATAAGATGGCGCAGATCTTGGCAGATTTATTAGGAGGTGCTGCTGTAGCGGGGCAAACCAGTGCCGAAATTGCTGGCTTCGATCCTACAGAAATTGAGTTAGTCAATGGTTCGGGCTTATCTGAAGAGAATCGTATTTCGCCCCATGCTGTAGTAAAAATGCTAATGGCGATCGATCGCCTGCTTCGAGAAGATTCTTTTAGTGCTGCCGATTTGTTTCCCACCGCGGGTAGAGATGTTGTCGGTACGGTTCGGGGTAGAAATTTACCTACGGGTACGACGATTAAAACAGGAACGTTAAATAATGTTAGTGCTTTGGCGGGAGTTATTCCTACCAGCAATCGCGGTAACGTTTATTTCAGCATTATCAATTATGGTCGTCAGATTGACGATTTTAGAAAACAGCAAGACATATTATTGAATCAACTAGCACAAACATGGCAGTTAATGCCTAATAGCTTCGATTTGGCACGAGAAAATAAATGGTATCTCGGCGATCCTCAACGTAATTTTATTCAGGTGAATTAACTAGCAGTTGCCATTGGGTTTGGTAGCAACGATTCGTAGGCGATAATAATCTGCCCACCAATTTCCATGACGATACAAAGATGGGCGTAATTCCGAATGAAATCATCGGGCGGTCAACGTTTTGAGGAAACCTCAAAACTACGCCCGTTCAATCTGAGCAACTATAGCTGCCTTGGAAGTCGCTGAAAGTTCTTTAAAATCTTCATGTGCGAACATTTCTAACCAGTTAGCTAAACCGTCTTCTCCCGTTAATTTAGTAGGACGTGAAAATAAGGCAGCAGAATTAACTGTGAATCCTTGCTGTTCTAACAAAGTACTATATTCTCCAATGCTAGGAAAATACCAGCGATTTTTATTCAAACTAGGTAAGACATTGTTAATTGCTTTGACAATCTGAGCTATATTACCTTTACCGCCAAATTCCGCAACTAAACGTCCTCCTGGTTTTAATGCCCGATAGATACAGTTTACGACTGCTGCGGGGGGATGAATCCAGTGTAGGGCTGCATTAGAAAACACGGCATCAAAATGCTCTAGAGAAAAATCTGCTCCATTGGCGACAACAAACTCGATTTGAGGATATTTCTGACAACATTGAGCAATCGCACTATCCGCTGCATCCAAACCAACAACCCGCGCACCCGTAGCTGCAATTTCTGCCGTTAGTTCTCCCGTTCCACAACCCAAGTCTAAAATATGCTCCCCAGGCTGAGGATCGAGTATTTCTAGTAATTTAGAGCCATACTGCCAGACATAGCTATGTTTATTTTGGTAAAGTTCGACGTTCCATTGATTCATGATTTGAGTTAGATAGCAGCTAGTTTTTGAGTATAACTGTACGTCTAATGTATTAAACACGGATCTAGATAATATAGGTCTACCTATGCCCAAACTATACTGGCGTTGCATCTTCATGGGATGGTGAAGGCTGACGCTTAAGACTGGGACAAAGGGCTTGCCCGCATGTGTGGGAGACTGGGAAGAATTATCGTATAAAATTTGGAATCATCCCTAAACTGTGCAACGCCCTATACTAAGTTAATTAGCGTTAATTGACTTAACCAAGCGATCGCCATTTAGCTGCATGGCGATCCATCAGTTTGATAAAGCCATCTTTACCATCCATATATTTATCGATATTTTCGGGATACTTAGCTGCCAACTCTCGTTTTAAATTGCTATATTCTCGCGCCGATTCGGGATGCGATATCATGTAATCTCGAAACGCTAAATGACGCTTTACCTGTGAAGAACCTGCTTTGAAGACGTGAATATGATGAGTTCTCACGCCATCTAAATTATGTTTACGAAAATATCGGCGATCGCTAATACCAAACTCACCCATTGCTTCGTAATCTAAAGGCTGAAAGGATGAAAGACGATCCAGGCAGAATAAATCTTTTACTTCAACTAGAATATCAATAATCGGTTTGGCATAAATACCAGCAATAGCGGTACTACCAATATGATGAACCGCAACCACATTATCACCTAGAGCATTAATAATTTTCTGGGCTTCTAACTGGTAAGTATTATGCCAGTTAGGATTATGGGGTACGACCTCTACTTTCCTCATGATTTAAATTGCTTGTTAGAGTCAATCCTAAAAGCGATCGCTTGTGATGTTCAACTTTTAGTTGAGAGAATGCTCTTTAAGAACTTCTATAGGAACATAATCGAGCATTGATTCGTGAGTAGCTTCTAGATTGATTGGTGGTGCGAATCCCGCATCTAAAGCTTCTTTCCAGCGCGCTGCACAAAGACACCAGCAGTCTCCTGGCTTTAATCCTGGAAAGTTGTATATTGGTACTGGAGTACTAAGATCGTTACCTTTTTCTTTACTAAAGGCTAAAAACTTTTCGGTAACTTCGGCACAAATAACATGGACTCCCATATCTTGTGGTCCTGTTTCGCATTTGCCAGTACGATAAAACCCTGTCATTGGAGATTTGCAACAAACTTTTAGCTCTGTGCCTAAAACGTTTTTATCCATGCCTGATTTGAATAGTTGTCGATAGTAACTAAATCTTAGCTAATGGTAACAGAGGAATTAGGGATTTTAAAAAAAATTCGCCGACCCCTACTTCCTCATAACTTAATGCTGAATGGTCTATGTATCTCCAGCCTTGGCAATAACCTCCTGTAAAACGGGCGAGAGATTTTCGTTTAGTTTACCCGCACGAATAAATTCAGCATAAGTATCGGCTTCGATATCTAAAAGCTCTTCATTTAGCTGTTCCATGGTCAGCGATCGCAAGTTGTCGTGTTCGCGCTGCATTCTATCTATTTTGTCTTCGATACTCTGTAGCTGTCCTTTTACTAGTCCCTGTTGATAACGATAATATTCGGGGTCGATTTCTGAAGCTAATTCGTTATTTTCCAGATAATTCATTACGCGAGTCATCGCTACTTTGCGCGCTAGAAGTTCGGAATATTCTTGACGCAGAGGCTGATCGCCGATTAAATTCAAAGTTGTTAATAACCATTTGGTACTCAAACCTTGAACTAAAAGCGTAAATAGAACCACCCCAAAAACGGTATCGATAATTTCTTGTCTACCTGTCAGCACGACAGGAACGCTCAAAGCCACGGCGATCGAAACCGAACCCCTAAGTCCACCCCACCACAGAACAGTTTGTTCTCTAAAGTTGGTTTTGGTTTGGCTGATTAAATTACTGATATTACCTAACCCAAAGATTACGATCGCTCTTGTTACTAATACCGCTGCGATCGCTACAATAATTAGATCGAAGTTGTTTCTCAGGCTGGTAAAGTTTATTTGGTCGCCAATCAGCAAAAATACAATAGAATTTACAAAAAACGCCAGAAAATCCCAAAATTCAGATACTAATAGCCTAGTACGGGGATTCATGCCGATACGAGAGCCAAAATTACCTAAAATAATGCCGACCGTAACTACTCCAATTACACCCGAACCGCCTAATTCTTCAGTAACTAAATATGTACCATAAGCCGAAACTAACGTTAAAGACTGCTCTACCAAAGGCAGATCGAATCTTTGAGTCAGATAGGAAATACCAAATCCAATCAGGCTACCGATCCCTAAACCAATACCGACAAAAGTTAAAAAGCGAATCACAATCATGGAAAGATCGAATTCGCCACTACCAGTAGGAACATCAACTAGCAGTAAAAAGGCAACTACCGCTACTCCATCGTTGAATAGGCTTTCTCCTTCCATTAAAATAGTTAAACGTTTACTAGCTCCTAATTCCCTAAATAGTGCCACTACTGACACAGGATCGGTGGCTGATAGGCTTGCACCAACTAAAAGAGCGGTTGCCAAAGATAAATCGGTAAAATAGCTCAAAGGAAAAGCTACGCCGACTACAGAAATAACTACCCCAACCACAGCAAAAAGGGTGACTGGAATCAGACTATCTTTGAGACTGCGCCAACGAATATTCCAGGCTGCTTCAAATAATAAAGGCGGTAAAAATATTTCTAGAATTAGCTCTGGAGATAGACTGACTAGGCGAATATCTACAAAAGCCAAACCAAGTCCGACTATAACCAAAAGCAGGGTATATGGAATCTGACGAAACCAGCTAAAGATACGCGAAATCGTTGCTACACTTAATGATACAGATAAAACAATCAGAAATTGTTCTAAATTACCTTTGATAGAAACCTCTGTAATACTAGGTTCTACCGAAAAAAAGATTGTTTCCATAAAGTTAATCAAAAAAAGCTCGAAGCTGACTTCATTGTCGATAATAATAAAGTAAAGGTAAATCCTATCTCATAACAGGATCCGATCTACTTAGATTATTTCGGTAGTTGAAGTAGTATAGATCGTATAAACAATTTAAGTCTATTCACGATTGTCATAGTATCGTTAATTATTTAGCATTCTTAAAATCATCTTCGCCTATAATTACTGAGAAAGTTTATGTATTATTTAATACAATATTTTGTAATGTAAATTTAGTCTTATATATTAGCAAAAGCTAACTGAATTAATTGCTTTTAAGAGTAGTTATATTAAATTCAAGCGATCGATACTATAAATAGGATTATCTTATCCAAATTTGCTATGTTATTTATTTTAAATACTTTAATATTTATAAAAAAAATAAGGTATTGATGTGTGAGGGTTATTTTTTATTAGTTGTCTATTAAGATGATTTATAAAATGCTGTTTGAAAATACGTTGTTTAAATTAGTTGTAACATATTAACAACTTTGCTTTAACCAAATTATTTACAGTAAAGAGGAATAGATTTATAAAATAATAAAATACCCGTAAGATCGAAGCAGCGCAATTTTTATATTGAGGAAGTAAACGCGCTTCAGAGTGATGAAAGCTGGGCATTCCCCCTCGAAGCCTTCGCATAACTAAAGCATAGGGCATTGTTAATTATTAGAAATAGCTAGTAAAGTTTTATAGTTTATTGCCCGATTTTATTCTTTTTTAAAGCGAACAAAATTAATAGTAGGGTAAGAATGATTTCAGTATAAAAATGAAAGTTATTTGAATATATTAGATTGAATGATTAATATTTTATTGGTAGACGATCAGACTCTTTTGTGTGAAGTGTTGAAAACCTGGCTTGACGTTGAAAAAGATATTCAAGTGTTAGGAGTTGCTAACGATGGTCACAAAGCTATAGAGGAAGTAGAAAGATTACAGCCCGATATCGTCTTGATGGATATCGATATGCCACAAATGGATGGTTTAAAGGCGACTAAAATTATTTCACAACGCTTTCCTCAAGTAAAAGTAATTGTTCTAAGCGGTCATGATGATGACGTTTATTTGGGCAAATCTTTACGAGCAGGGGCAAAGGGATATTTATTAAAAAATACCGCAGCAGATGAGCTGGTACAAAAAATACGCTCGGTATACAACAATATTAATTTACTCGAACCACCGAGCGATCGCTCTGCTGACTTGCAAAATCGACTAGAAGAGTTGATTGAAACCTATCGTTTTAAATTTGAAAATATAGTAAAAGAATACGATAATAATGCGATCGCTACAGAGCAATTAGAGCTAATAGAGCAAAAACTTAGCAAATTAGAAAACAAGATTAGTACCAACCAAATTAATAAAATCAAGGAGCTGGAAATCAGAAATCAATCTAGCTGGAAGTTAATTCGTCAAGAATTGCTCGATGTTAATAGTCAGTTCGAGCGGGCGAATAGCAACCTAAGCCATCAATTTGAGCGACAGATTAAAAATTTAAAACAAGAGTTGTACGCTAAATTGTCTAGTGCGTTAGATGATTGGTCTCGTCAAAGAGCAGCTTTACAGGAATGGGCGGTACAGCGAGACGAAATGCGCCCTTCTATAGAAGATTACGAAACAAAAAGTCGTCAGGAATTAATCTCGCTCATCAATCCGATTAAAGCCTCTTTTAAAGATGTGGATAAGCAGCTACGAACCCTGCGAAATTGGCTGATTGCCAGTGGATTGCTGAGTTTATTGGCTTTAGCAACTTCAGGATACCTATTGATAGATCGTTTAGGCTCGCCAGACTCTTCAATCGTTCCTAGACAAGATCTGGTTGAATAGTCGATCGCTTGCCGTCTCGGAAGATTGCGCCAGATAAAAATAAGGGTTCAGCAGTGCCAAACCCTTACAGAATTAATATTAAGATCGCTCAATCGTAATTTAGTTGTCTCTAATTTTTGGTGCTGTTGCGGACATCATCGAATAAGCATTAGAGGTTACTTCAGCCTGTTGAACTAAACTCGGTACTGAAGCGCGTAATCTAGATGTAAGCTGACTGATGCTAGAGTCGTATATCTGAGTGACTAATTTAGGATACAAACCAATTCCAATAATCGGAATGAGCAAGCAGGCAATAATAAATATTTCTCTTGGTTCGGCATCTACTAAGTTAGTATGGTCTACTAGTTCTTTGTTTTCAGGACCATAAAGCATTTCTCGCAACATCGACAGCAGGTAAATCGGAGTCAGGATTACACCTACAGCAGCTAAGAAAACAATTATTACTTTAAAGGTTGAGTTATAAGCATCACTAGTAGCAAAGCCAACAAATACCATCAACTCAGCTACAAAACCACTCATTCCCGGTAACGCCAAGGAAGCAAAAGAGCAGGTAGTCCACATCGCAAAGATCTTCTTCATCTTTTGTCCGACACCGCCCATTTCATCCAGCATCAGGGTGTGGGTGCGATCGTAGGTTGCACCAACCATAAAGAAGAGACTCGCGCCGATCAAACCGTGGGAAATCATTTGCAACATCGCCCCGCTAGTACCTAAATCGGTAAAAGAAGCAATCCCGATTAAGACGAAGCCCATGTGAGAAATAGACGAGTAGGCAATTTTACGTTTGAGATTGCGCTGGGCAAAAGAGGTTAATGCTGCATAAATAATATTTACTACCCCCAAAATTACCAGTACGGGAGCGAAGAAAGCATGAGCATCGGGCAGCATTCCTGCATTCATCCGCAACAGGGCGTATCCTCCCATTTTGAGCAGAATACCAGCTAGTAACATATGTGCTGGGGCAGTAGCTTCACCATGGGCATCTGGTAGCCAAGTATGAAGCGGAAAAATCGGCAGCTTGACACCATAGGCAATCAAAAAGCCAGCATACAGAAATAACTGTAGATTAAAGGCATAATCTTTGGCAGCGATCGCACTCATGTCAAATGTTACCGTATCGCCATAGAATGCCATTGTCAAAGCACCCACTAAAATAAATAGCGAACCGCCTGCGGTATACAAGATAAATTTGGTTGCAGCATAGAGGCGTTTTTTGCCCCCCCAAATTGACAGAATTAGATATACGGGTACTAATTCTAGTTCCCAAACTAAGAAAAAGAGCAGCATATCCTGTACCGCGAATACAGCAATCTGTCCGCCATACATCGCCAGCATCAGAAAATAAAATAGCTTGGGCTTGTAGGTAACTGGCCAAGCTGCCATCATTGCCAGGGTAGTAATAAAACCCGTCAGCAAAATTAACGGCATTGATAACCCATCTGCACCAACCGACCAATTAAGATCTAACTGGGGTATCCAGCTATAGCTTTCGACCAGTTGTAAATCGGGATTGCTAAAATCATAGTCTTGGTAAAAACCATAAACCAGAATCGCAAAATCGATTAGACCAATAATTAGGGCATACCAGCGTACTGTTTTGCCATCTTTATCGGGAATTATCGGCAAAAATAGAGATGCAGCGATGGGAAATAGAATACACGTAGTCAACCAAGGAAAATGAGTCATATTATCGAACAAGAATT
The DNA here is from genome assembly GCA_965214815.1 of Waterburya sp. GTDB lineage: Bacteria > Cyanobacteriota > Cyanobacteriia > Cyanobacteriales > Xenococcaceae > Waterburya. The sequence continues at coordinate 1,134,428 of CBDCCL010000002.1, read as the reverse complement.
TTATTAGATAGTTTTACTTATATTCTTTCCTTTTTTTATATTCCAAGGTATTTATCGATCCCCCTGGGATTCTTAACAAATTGTTTATAGCCTTGAGAATCTATGCCTGAAAATCGCTGTATTTTTCTACAATACTTAACCTGCTGCTAGATATTCGCCTCGAATCAAACGAATCTGCGCCAGAGTAAAAATTATCGGAATGACTCGACCATAGTTAGTAGCGATCGCCTTCCAACCCAAATCGGCGATAAAGTAGCCCCAAACCACAGGACCGAGAACACCCAGTACTCCTCTAGCTGTCCCATAACGTGCTGCGTTGGTCATCATCCCTTTTTTAGCTGCTTGCAGAGCTAACTGGTTGCCTACCCCAGCTACTGCTGTTGTCCCGCCCCTAATTATGGCTGTTTTAGCTGCTTGATAAGTAGCAAAGTGAAGCGCGAATTGTCGAGCAATGTGCTTGAGCAACCAGGACTTTAACACAGCACTAACTGCCAAGATGCTACTACCTTTAAGCAGTATTTGAACAGGGCTATGCTGTAACTGCGCGGGAAGAGGTTCGGGAGGTTGAGATCCTGCTAGTGAATTACCTACCTGTGCCTGAAGCGATCTTTGTTCTCGTACTGGTAATTTATCCCAGGCTTTGCTTATCAGGTGTAGAAAAATTTCGGCTTCGATATCTGTAGACTTCATTCTTACAGAATAAGGAATCTTAAGATAGTGACAAACCTTAATTAGTATTTCTCGATAAGACATTTCATGAGTACGCCCTCGCAACACCGTCATACCGTCTGCTGCTAGGTAACGAAATCGGCGATCGAGAGTATCGAGCCACAGATCTAAATCCTGACTTTGAACGTGTATTGGTTCTGGAGTTTGCCAATAGTCTAGAGGATTAAAACGACGATAAAACAATATCTGCGTTATTTGCTGTAGTTCTTCTTCCGTAGCTAAAGCTAATCCTGCTCTTAGTTCATCCAATGTCGTCTCCTCCACAACACCGCTAATATTAAACCGTATTATTTTTTTTGTTCCGCACCGTTTCATCTTGAATTATAGCGAAGAGTTTAGGATCTGATAGAACATAACTACTTACACTGTTAAATTATTTTAATGCTCATGGCAATGCCAGAAGCGATCGCACCCAACCAAATACTTGCCTTAACTACGTCTGATTTTTGACTCGGTATCTGCCACCAGTAATAAGAAAATAGAGCAACTTCGGTAATGGCGATCGTCGCACAAATATCGATCGCTTCACCAAATCCCCAAATCAAACCGCTAGCAGCAACTAAAATTATAGGAATAATTATGTTTAAAACTACTCCCTGTAATCGAGCTTCACGATCCCAACTGGCAATAGCTACTGCGCCTAATTGAGCTACAGCGATCGCGAGGGATGCCAGCAAAGCGATCGCTATATTGATTGAGGATAATTCGGTTCGACTATAGGCAAAATTCACACACAGTAAAGCGATCGCGCTTAAGGCAAAAATTATACCTGTTCCCGACCAAATCTTTGGTCGAGTTAAAGCAGCCAGTTGAGAGCTTATTGCTGGCGAGATTTTATCGCCGTTGATGGTAATTGAATCGAGTTCGATTAAGCTATTTTTAGCAGCTAGAGCATTAGGAAAACGCTTGCTTACCTTCGTCTCGATCGTTTTTTCCAACCAAGAAATAAACGGTGCTGAATGGTTCGGCAATATGGTTTTTAGCGGTAGTCGATACGGCTCATCTTCTGTAGTTAAAGCGCGAATTTCACTAATATCCAAACCGCTTAATAAACAAACTAAAGTCACTCCTAAACTATAGTTGTCTGAAGCTAAACTCGGTCGGTTCATTTGTTCGGGGGCAATAAATCCAGGAGTACCTTTAAATACACTACTGCCTGAAACTTCTTTAGTCCCGAAGCTGGCAAATCCAAAGTCTATTAAATAAACGTCTAAAGATTCAGTAATTAAAATATTTTCTGGCTTGAGGTCGCGGTGTAATATAGGAGGGTTTTGTTGCTGTAAATAGATTAAAATATCGAGAATCTTTAGGGCTACTTGCTTGACCTCTGGAACTGTTAGCCGACGAAAATTATTTAGACTCTCGGCAGGTATATATTCTTGAACCAAACAAAAACCATCGAGAGTCTCTATGCTATCAAGATATTGAGGAATACCAGGATGGTGCAGCTTTTGTAATACGGCGATTTCCTGCTCGTATGCTTTATATCCCGACCAAGATGAATTTGCGATCGCAAAGCAAAACTGTTTGATGACTACAGTTTTTTCAGTGCTAATATTTTTAGCTTGCCAAGTAATTCGCCCCCCTTCACGATTGCGTCCTAGTTCCGCTACGATCTCGTACCCATAATTAGCAAAATCGGGATAAACGCTCATTTAAAACTACTATTGCTGATCTTCATTTAAAGTTAATATCTTTACAATATAACTGAATTATTTCATGTTAATTATTAGCTTCATCTTTTACTATCCTTCGCTTGAAGAGTCTAATTTCTTTAAAACTATGCTTAATAATTTGTAAATTTTTAATTAAAGAAATCGTAAAGGATCGGAGTTGTTTAGAGGTTTGGTATACAATTTTCCTAAAGCAAGGGTAAACAACTAAAGCATATTTAATGATTTTAGCTTAAATTCGGCTTGGTTTGCGATTTCAAGAGTAAAGCTATAGCTTAAAGGTAAATATTATCCAAATAAATCTAACTACTATGCTATAAATTTCAAGTTAAAAAATATATAGCAATCCCAGGTCATTCATTAAAATATTTTTTTAATAAACCACAGAGGCACAGAGGACACAGAGGTCAGAAAGAAGAGAGTTTTTCACGAAGTTATTCCCGATTGCTATATCTATACAAAATTATTAAATTCTATTAATTTCAGCTAGTAGGCTTATTAACTCATAGCTGGCTTTTCAAAATATATATAATGCCAAATAAAGATATATTATTGGTAGAAGATAATGCTGACGAGCGCGAGTTGATGAAGCTAGCTTTCTCTAAGGTAGAAATTCTCCATAATTTAATTGTAGTGTCTAGTGGAGCGGAGGCTTTAAGTTACCTACAGCAAGAAAGCGAGGATGAAGATCTAACAGCAAATCGCCCTAAAAAATCTCTACCAGCACTGATCGTACTAGATTTAAATTTACCGAAAATAAATGGAATCGAAGTTCTACAAAGAATTAGAGCTTTGCCAAAAACTAGAATATTACCCGTGATTATGCTGAGTTCATCAGATGAGCCACAAGATTTGTTTGACAGCTATATCAATGGTTGCAATAGTTATATTAGAAAACCGATACACTTTACACAGCTACAAACATTTGTTAGAGAAATAAGTACGTATTGGTTGACTATTAACCAGCTTCCAGTTTTTGGAGTTTCAAATGAGTAAACTTCTGCGAGTCTTAATTATTGAAGATTCAGAAGATGATGCTGAACTATTAGTAATCGAGCTAGAACGCAGTGGTTACGAAGTAGTTCACCAAAGAGTCGATACTAAAGCAGAAATGCAGGCTGCCCTAAAAGCATATTCTTGGGATATAGTTTTAGCAGATTATTCGATGCCCCAATTTAGCGCGATCGCAGCTTTGGAAGTTCTCAAACAACTACAGTTAGATTTACCATTTGTAATTGTTTCGGGTAAAATTGGCGAGGATACTGCGGTATCGGCTATGAAAGCTGGAGCGCACGATTATTTGATAAAAGGTAAACTATCTCGTCTGATTCCTGCGGTAGAAAGGGAATTAAGAGAAGCTGTTTTAAGAGAAGAATATCGATCCGCTCAAAAAAGGCTGAGATATCTGGCTTACTATGACAAACTAACCGAGCTACCTAACAGAACCTTATTTCTAGAATATTTAAGTTCAGAAATCGATTGCTCTTTAGAATTAGTCGATGGAGATCGAGCATCTAACTCTATAGCGGTGCTGCTACTGAGTATCGATCGCTTTTGCAGCATCAAGCATAGTTTAGGTTATGTCATTAGCGAGGAGCTGTTAATTGCTGTAGCTCGTCGTTTGGAGCAGTGCATAACTCAAATAAAGGCTAGTATTGTCGCTAGAATCGGCGAAGATGAGTTTGCTTTGATAATTTTAGAAATCGAAAACTCTGACGATCTTTTTAATCGAGCAGAACATCTTTATCGAAAATTAATTAAACCGTTTGAAATTAATAATGCTACGATTTGCTCGACAGTAAGTATTGGAATTGCTCTCAATCTTTCAGGAGTGAGAGAACCTGAAAAGCTATTAAGATGGGCAGATACTGCTATGCAATATGCTAAGGAAAACTTTGTAAAAACTTCGGTTTTGTTCGATGAAACGATGCAAAGTAAGGCAGTAGAAAAACTACGATTAGAAAACGATTTACAACGGGCGATCGATAGCCAGCAGCTATATTTAAATTATCAACCGATCGTGTCGTTATCGACGGGAGACATAAGCTGTTTGGAAGCTTTGGTTCGATGGAAACACGATTCTCTAGGAACAATTCCACCAGATAAATTCATTCCTATCTGCGAGGAAACAGGACAAATTATTAGTTTAGGTCAATGGGTGCTTACCCAAGCTTGCTCTCAGTTGAGGTCGTGGAAAAAGTCATTATCGAACAACCAAGCTCTAACTATAAGCATTAATTTATCGAGAATTCAAATTTACCATCCTGAGTTGATTCCTCAAATAGATCTGCTTCTAGACTCATTCAATTTAGAAGGAAAAGATCTCAAACTCGAAATTACAGAAAGTACTTTGATGGAAAACACTTTAGCAGTTACTAGAGTTTTGGAACAGTTAAAAGAGCGAGAGATTCAACTATGTTTAGATGACTTTGGTACTGGTTATTCTTCTCTTAGCTATTTACGTTATTTACCCGTTGATATAGTTAAAATAGACCGTTGTTTTATCGCAGAAACATTTAATAGCAAGAACTACGACATTGTTAAAGCAATAGTTGATTTAGCTCATAGCTTGGGTTTGGATGTAGTCGCAGAAGGGATTGAAAACAAAGAGCAATTAGAAATATTGCGCGGATTGGGCTGCGAATATGGTCAAGGATATTATTTCTCCTATCCTCTCGAAGAGGCGAATGTGTTAAACCTATTGCGAGAAAAACTGGATAATGATTGTTAATTGATGTTTCCCTCGTAAGAGCGATCGCGTTAATTTTAAGATATTAAAGTTAATGTTGGGAAATTATGTCAGTTTTAGATAGTTGGAAACACGATTTTATCGAGACAAACGGTATTAAGCTGCATTACGTCAGCCAGGGAGAAGGTAAGCTAATGCTGATGCTGCATGGTTTTCCTGAATTTTGGTATTCTTGGCGACATCAGATTTCTGAATTTTCTAGAGATTATCGAACCGTAGCGATCGATCTGCGGGGATACAACGAGAGTGATAAACCTAAAGGATTGAATGCTTATCAAATGTCCGAATTAGTGGAAGATGTCAGGGGAGTAATTACAGGTTTAGGCTATGAAGACTGTATTTTAGTCGCTCATGATTGGGGAGGTGCGATCGCCTGGAACTTGGCTTACGCTTATCCTGAAATGGTGGAAAAGCTAATCGTAATGAATATTCCCCATCCTGCTAAGTTTGCCGAAGGATTGAAAACCCCCGAACAGCTAGCAAAAAGCTGGTATATTTTCGCCTTTCAAATACCTTGGCTACCAAAATTTTTATTTCAGCTTAATAATTATCAGGCGATTGAGAATGTTTTTTTAGGTATGGCGGTCGATAAAACTGCCTTCAGCCAAGAAGATATAAATGCCTACAAGGATGCTGCCAAACGCGGTGCGCTCACTGCCATGATTAATTATTATCGGACTATATTTCAATCTTTGTTTACAGGCGATTGCGAAGCTAGCCGTAGGCATCGCACTGAGTGGGGAACTTTGGATATTCCTACTCTAACTATCTGGGGAGAAAACGATACCGCATTAGGTAAAGAATTAACTTATGGTACGGGGTCTTATGTCAGGAATTGGCAGGTAAAGTATATTCCTAACTGTAGCCACTGGGTACAGCAAGAAAAACCAGCTTTGGTTAATACTTATATGCGAGAATTTCTGTCTGAATCTTCTCAAGCTTGAATAGAAATTTGGTCTTAACTGCGATTGCTAATTTAGTTTTGCAAGTTCACCTTAAATCGCTGATAATTAATCGTTGGCGATGTTATGTGTCGAAGAGGATAGCGGTTTTACCGTTCTTGGCAAGCGATCGCACGTTGTACTAATTACCGATTACTGCAAGATAATAATGGCTACGAAACCAAGGGTATTGCCAGGCGAAAGTTTTCCGTTAGGAGCGACTGTTTATCCTGAAGGGGTAAACTTCTGCATCTTTTCTCAAAACGCCACGGCAATAGAACTATTGCTGTTTAACAATGCCGAGGCTGACAAACCAACTCATGTAATCAGATTAGACCCATCACGGAATAAAACTTACTATTACTGGCACGCATTCATTCCTAATCTCAAAGCAGGACAGATCTATGCCTATCGAGCCTTTGGCGAATACTCTCCTGGCGAGGGACAGCGTTTCGATCGCACTAAAATTTTGCTAGATCCTTATGCTAAAGCCATTGTCGGGCAGGAATTCTACGATCGCACTGCTGCTTCGGTTCGTGGTAATAACTGCGCTAAAGCTCTCAAAGGAGTTGTGGTCGATCCGAGTACTTATAATTGGGAGGGCGATCGTCATCCGAGAATTCCTTATGCTTCGACCGTAATTTATGAAATGCACGTTGGAGGCTTTACCCGCAATCCTAACTCTGGGGTTTCTTCGGCAAAACGAGGTACTTATGCAGGCTTAATCGAAAAAATTCCTTACCTTCAAGAATTGGGGATCACCTCTGTAGAATTACTTCCCGTCCATCAGTTCGATCCGCAAGATGTACGTCCAGGACTAAAAAATTACTGGGGTTATAGTACCATTGGCTTTTTCGCACCCCACAGGGGATATAGTTCTAAACGCGATCCTTTAGGTCCTGTAGATGAATTTCGCGATCTGGTAAAGGCTCTGCACAAGGCAAATATCGAAGTAATTTTAGATGTAGTTTTCAATCATACGGCAGAAGGTAACGAGAATGGTCCTACTCTTTCGTTTAGGGGTTTGGATAACGAGACTTACTATATTTTGGAAGACGATCGGGCTTTATATAAAAACTATAGTGGCTGTGGCAATACCTTTAAAGGCAATCATCCCGTCGTCGCCAGGCTAATTGTCGATTCACTATGTTATTGGGTTTCCCAGATGCACGTAGACGGTTTTCGCTTCGATCTAGCTTCGATCTTGTCGCGGGATGTCTACGGAGAACCTATCGAAGATGCGGGAGCATTAAAAATTCTCTCAATTATTGAATCCGATCCAGTTTTAGCAGGAACTAAGCTGATTGCCGAAGCCTGGGATGCAGCAGGACTATATGAAGTAGGTAAGTTTGTCGATCGCGTTGACTGGTTTTCGGAATGGAACGGCCCATTTCGCGATGATGTACGACGTTTTGTTAAAAGCGATCGCGGAGCGGTTAATAATTTGGCAGCTAGAATCTTAGCAAGTCCTGACATTTATCTCCGATTGGATACAGACATTAATCGCTGTATTAATTTTGTCACCTGTCACGATGGATTTACTCTCAGCGATCTTGTTTCTTATAACCGCAAACACAACGAAGCTAATAAAGAAAATAGTCGTGATGGGGCGAATGATAACTATAGTTGGAACTGTGGTGTAGAAGGAGAGACGGACGATCCTGAAATTCAGCAGTTGCGTTGGCAGCAAATCAAAAATTTCTTGACCATTCTATTTATATCTCAAGGAACGCCGATGCTGCTAATGGGAGATGAAATTAGACATACTCAATTTGGCAATAATAATGCTTACTGTCAGGACAACGAGCTAAGTTGGTTCGACTGGAGTTTGGTAAACAAGCATAGGGGTTTACTGCGCTTTGTTAAGAAGCTAATTCGGTTTAATCAGGAACTAAATATCTTTAGCGAAAAGCAGTTTTTGCAAGTTAATAAAGTCGGTTCTAAACCATATATTATTTGGCACGGGCAAAGTTTGAAGCAGCCTGACTGGAGCGAAGACTCTCATGCGCTCGCTTTTTCTCTACACCATCCTTATAGCGAAGAACATCTTTATGTAATTTTAAATGCCGATTGGAAACCATTGGAGTTTGAACTACCCACTCTACTGTTAGGTAATTCTTGGCATCGAATTATCGATACTTCTTTACCTTCTCCAGATGATTTTGCCGACATCATGAGCGCAAGCAAAATTTACGGCGATCGCTATTTGGCTGCGCCGAGATCGTCTGTAGTGCTATTAGATCGAGGGGGTATCTTACCGATACCTCGCTTCAGTATGTAATCCGATCCGTAAGAAGTAGGGGCGATTCGCGAATCGCCCCTACTCCCAATCAATCTTTACAATCCTTGTCTACTTACAACATCGCGATCGATTTTATACTTCAAATCGGCGGTACTTTTGGCGTGACGTAACTGATAATTTAAACTTAACAACCTCAGCCACAAGCTAGGATATTTTTTTTCTATCCAAGACTGAGATTTGAGCCAGCCTGGAAACCAACCAGCTAGAAGGAGATTTCGTAAAGCATCTAAGTTAAAGGACAGATAAGAACCGAGCCAGCGAAGAAGATCTCTACTTCCAGCCATCTCGACAATCCAAACTAACAAGGCAGGATTTTTACGGGCTGCAATTAAGGCTAATCTGGTAAAGGTGAACCAGTCGGTGCGATCTTTAATAAAGGTGTCGGCAACTTCTGGGGGTTCATTCGCCAGCAAGCCAAAGAAGGTGTTTAACATTGAGTTGATTCTTTGAGGTGGCAAAGTTTTACCCGTAGGAACCATCATTCCTTTAGAAAATAGCCAAGTAACAGCAATATTGCTTTGATAGGCTCTAACTCGGTTTAAATCTTTGGCGGTTAATAAGTCGTGTTGCACGGCGGTATGTAATAGGGTAGTCAACCGTTCTAAATTACGTACCAACGAACCAAACCCCGTGAAAACCAAAGGGGATTGAAGCGAAGCAGCATCGCCAATCGCCAACAGGCGATCGAAAGCTACAGTGCGATCGCGATCGCTAACGCTAAAGTGTCCTGGTATATAGCCAAAGGTTGGCTTTTTCCACACCAGTTGTTCGGGGTCGCAACGACGATACTCTGGCAAGATATTAAAAAAGTCCTCGTACATTTCTAATAACGATCCAGGATTCTCCGGATGCACCTGATGATAGTGAAACAGATAAAAGGTTAGTTCCCCCTTACCAGCAGGAAACAGTTCCCAAATTAACTGTCTACCTCTAGATATATCTCCATGAGAATTTAGGACATCGCCATATTTTTCATCCCATACCTGTTCGGCAAATCCGCTTTCAATTACTGCCCCCACTGTAGGACAAACGCTATCAAAAGTACGACCACCATTAAGCTGCCAGGCGATCGGCGAAGCTGTTCCCATGGCATCCATCAACAGTCGGGCTGTTGCCTCCCTGCTGGTTTTAGTTGGTAGATGAGTTAACTTTACCGTAACTTCAGTATCCGAAACATTGGCACGAATAAATTCGGTTTCATCCCAAATTTCACCTCCAGCTTCAAGCAACTTATCTCCACAAACCCGCAATAGTTTCTCAGCATCGATCGCCACATTTAATACTTTGGGGGTATGCAACACCTTAGCCTTCAGGTGAGGTGGATTATAGGCATCAAAAAACTTACTAAAGCCATCGACATATTCTGCTGCTATAACTGATTCAAATTCTTGGGGAGTAAACAAACCCAAATCGATTAAACTTTGGAATTCATCGCGAGAAATATTCCATTCTCGATTCATTCTGCCAAATGGTAGCCTTTCTACTAAAAGTATTCGATAACCCTTTTGTGCCATTACCGCAGCGTGAATCACCCCCAATGCACCACCGATATAGATTAAATCGTATTCTGTCTTGTTGGAACTCGACTCACCAGCAAAAATCACCTGTTTCGGCTGCTGTGGATTCTTCACACTTTCGCGCCAGCGTTTTTCCCACCAATAAACCCGATTGAGATCGTATTCTCCATTAGGCATCTTTTGAAAAAAATGAACCGTCTGAGGATAAGCATCGGCTAAAGCCTCAAAAATAGATTGTTGGGATAGATCTATCTCTGGGGGAACGGGATATTTCTGAGGAAACGCAGCCCGAATTTCTGTAACTAACTGCTGTACAATCTGGTTTGCCTGTGGAAAGGCTTTGCCCCATTGAAAAACTTTTAGATAGGTAGTACGCTGTAGCTGCCAAACAAAAATTGACAGTTCGCTATTACTTGTCGAATCGTGCTGAAGGCGAATACCATCAGATGTAACAGTTTTAATTCCTCTTTGCGGTTGCCAATGACGCAACCAGTTTTTAACCTCTATAATGTCGGCGGTAGGTATTTCCGTATAAACTAACTCTTTCATTTATAAACAATTATTAATATATTCTTAAAAAAACTAAAAACAGCATAATTTATTTGTTGATAAGTTACACTTATAGGACTCAAAATTCGTCTTTATTCGGTACAGACAAATTTTAGTATTCATTTAGTATATATTCGTCAATCCTCGTCTCGATCGCGTCAGCTAAACTATGGATTATTTTATCCCCGATAGCACAGAAGAAATATTGATACTCAAAAACAAGTCGATCGATGAAGAGATTATTGCTATGGCGATCGCCGGCGTCGTTCAAATAGCTCGCCGAGAGGGACAATCTTTAGAAGAACTAACTAAAGATATTTTACAAGACGATCGAGTATTAGATCTAGATCGTCGCAAATGGTTGAGCGAAATGATTATTCAGGCGTGGGAGATCTTGCCTTTTTCTAAAGACAGATAGGTTTAAAGTGTAGAACAAAATCGAATAAGCGATCGCCTCGGTCGCTCGAATTAAAACAATTGCTAAATTACAGGTTCTTCTTTCAAGCTATAAAATTGAAAATATTATTAGTTTTAGTGGGCAAATAAATTGTTCTGAAAGTTCTTTTGTTTGTTATCTTTTACCCACCTACAAAGGCGCGATCGCGCCTACTGACTAAAAATTGAAGCATCACTCAAAGTACTTGAATATATGTTTTATTCATCTTATTCTTTAAACATTTGTATTATTTATAAATTTTAAAATGTTTTTTATTGAAATAGCATAATTTAGTTAATAACTATAATTGCAATTATAATCAGTTTAGTTTTTTAGTATTGCGAAGTTAATTTGCCCTATAGCTAGCTAAAGTTAAGAAAATAAAAGAATGAATTAGGCACGTACTCTTTTCAGCAACAGAGAAGTAATTGCTACAGCAATGACTAACAATAGAAAAGTTACTACTACCAAAGCTGCACCATAACCAAAGTCTAGATAGCGCATCACCGTTGAATAAATATAGATCGAGACGGTTTCAGTAGAACCCGCAGGACCTCCCCCCGTCATTACCTGTACGAGATCGAATATGCCAAATGACTGAGCAAATCTAAACAGCAAAGCAATCAAAATTTGTGGCATTAACAAGGGCAGAGTAATCTGATAAAAACTCTGCCAATAACTCGCTCCATCCATTTTATGAGCTTCGTACAAATCTTCAGGAATAGACTGCAAACCAGCCAGTAAGATAATGCTAATAAAAGGCGTAGTTTTCCAAACATCGGCAACAATTAAAGCAGTCATAGCTAAAGCGGGTGTACCCAACCAGTTAATTCCGGTATCGATTAATCCCAATCGAAATAAAATATCATTGACCACCCCGTACTGATCGTTAAAAATCCACGCCCAGGCGAGTCCCATAACTGCGGTAGGTAATGCCCAAGGAATGATAGCAATTGTCCGTACAACTCCTCTTCCAAAAAACGATTTATTTAATACTAAAGCAACACATAAGCCGAGAATCAATTCTAGCGTGACGCTAATTACGGTAAATACCGAAGTATTCCACAAACTCTGCCAAAATCTGCCGTCGCCCAACATTCTTTGATAGTTACCGAAACCAGTAAAAACTGGCTGTAGTTGAGTCGCCAAATTTTCCGCGAACCAGCTCAACCAAAATGCTCTTAGGATCGGATAAATAAAGACCAAACCCAAAATAATTAATGCCGGAAGTAATATCAACCAACCTGTCAATCTTTCTTGTCGATCGATCGCACTGTTACTAATTTGCCTTCTCATCTTCGTTTCTTCAATAAGGTGGGCAATAAATATCTTTTCTGTATATAAGCGCAGTTAGATATTTTGCCTACCCTACCATTTAATATTCCTCGTACATGCGGCTTAAGCCTTTGTTCGTTCCTCATTCCTCATTCCTCATTCCTCATCCTTCATCTTTTCAATAAATTACGAGTTTCCTTGGCAGCAGCTTCCATAGCTTGCTGAGGAGTCATTTTCCCCGTAATTGCAGCACTAAGATAACGCTGTAAAATATCAGAGGCTTGAGCATATTGAGAAATGGGCGGACGTAGTGCGGAACTTCTGACCACTTCTAACAACTTAGGGTAGTAGCTGTATTTGGCGACAATTTCGGGGTCGTTAAATAAAGCAACACGACTGGGAACAAAACCAGTTTGAAGAATAAATTCGCGCTGAGAATCTTCGCTGCTGAGAAATTCAATGACTTTCCAGGCTGCATCGGGATGTTTGGTACTGGTGGCAATACCTAGTCCCCATCCTCCTAAAGTCGCTCCGCTATTTTCCCCTACAGCATGAACCATCGGTTTAATATTGTATTTTCCCGCGATCGCCGAATCTGCTGCCAAACTATAAACGTAGGGCCAATTTCTCAAAAAAGCTACCTTACCATTTTGAAACAGCCGACGAGTTTCTTCTTCAGCGTAGGTTGTAACCCCAGGAGGAGATACGTTAGTTGCGATCGCCTGTTGCAAAAATTCTACCGCTGCGATCGCTTCTGGTCGATCTAAACCGACTTCTAAAGTATTTGGATCGACCCAAAAACCACCGCTCCCCTGCAAAACCTCGACAAACATGGCAGCCAAACCTTCATATTGCTTACCTTGCCAAACATATCCCCAGTCTACTAGCCCCTGTTGCTGTAAATCTTGAGAAATTTCCAGTAGTTGCCCGAAGGTTTCTGGGGCTTCGTATCCCGCTTGATTTAACAAATCTTGACGATAGTAAAGCATTCCTGCATCAGAACGAAAGGGAATTCGATATAGCTTATCCTGGTACATTCCGCCTGCTATATCTGCCGTTAGATATTTTTTTGCTTCTGCGGTTGATAAGCGATCGCTCAAATCTCTCAACCATCCCGCAGCAGCAAATTTAGGAGTCCAAACGATATCCATATAAACCACATCGTAAGGAGAATTGCCTAATAAAAAAGAAGATGTATATAAATCTTCTACCTGATTACTATCGCTAGGAGCTTCGACGATTTGAAATTCAATATCTGGATGCTGCTGGTTGAATTTGTCAACTAAAGGCTGTAGCTGCAAAGCTTCATCTGCTCTGACCAGAGTTTTGATGACAACTGGCTGCTGTGTCCAGGCTGGTAAGATAGTTAGACCAATAGCTAAAACAAAACCTATTAAAAATACGATTGGCGAACGATTGACTTTGATCGGCTTAAATAGATTTTTCATTACAAAATGGAAAATAAACGTTATTAAAAATTAATAAATAGACTGGCTGAGGTGTAATATTAAATTCTTCAGTTGAATAACAATATCTCTATCAGATTTTCTCACTGAAGTTTGTCAAAACCTTAGTGAATGAGTAAAACTTCAGTATTTATACGAATGCGTTTTTAATTTAAAAGCATTAATATTCTCTTATTAAAGAGACGGTCGATCATTTATTTAGATTAATAGCTTTATAGTTCTATACAAATTTTTAAATTGTTTCCTCTTGCTCTGCAACCCTGCTTTTATATTGAAAGTAGGGTTTTTTGTGGCAAAAAATCGAAATGCTCTTTTTACAAGTAAAGCAAAAGGCGACCATCAGACCAAATAAAGCTAAATATTATTAACATTACCCGTAAAAATGGGCTATACTTTACCATTGATGAACAGCAATCTGCTTTTTGGAGGCGGGATTGACGTTCATAAGAGACAATATGGGCTACGATAGTCACAAATGTTTGAACTAAGTTCAGACATTACTTGCTTTTATATAGATTCTGTATTAGTAAAACAGCAGAGCGCGAAGAAATCTTCGTTTTCAAGACTGTTTGCATAAGTCTCGTATTATAAAGCTGATAGTATTGTTTTTCATTGTGGTGAACGCTTTGGAGCGATCGCCTAAAAGTTCCGCTTTTTGGAAGCGGAGAACGAGTGAGACAATGCTGACTATTAATATCCATTAAACATTCAAGGTATACAGTTGAGGAGGGGGTTATTCCTGAGCAGCTAAACCTGACCGTGAGCTTAAGAGGCACTCGTGAAGTCAGGGAAAATCACCAAATATTTCGTCTTACTGGATTATTAGATGCTTTTTCTGAACCAGCATTTCGTAAGGTAATCGGTAATTGTATAGACGAAGGGCCAAGCAACATAGTTTTGGTTTTGTCACAGATCGATTTTATCGATAGTTCTGGTTTGGGAGCTTTAGTGCAGCTCGTCAAAAAGGCGCAAACTGCTGGAGGAAGCTTGCAGGTTGTAACTAATCCACGAGTAACACAAACCGTAAAACTAGTTCGTCTAGAGAAGTTTCTTTCTCTCCAGCCGACCGTAGAAGTAGCACTGGAAAACATCAAATAATAACGTCCCGTTTGGATGTGAACTTACCAGAGAATCGAAACCAAAATGCGCCAGTCGACACGGCTCAAACTCGGGGATTCGGAGTAGAGGCATCGGGCATAGCTATCGATCCAGGTCAAATTGGAAAGCTATCGCCGATCGCCTTGGCATATATAGGAGATGCTGTATTTGAACTATACGTTCGCACCAGATTCTTAATCCCACCCAAACGTATGGCTGATTATCATAGTCAAGTCGTAACCCAAGTCCGAGCCGAAAGTCAGGCGATTCATTTAGCAACACTTTTGCCTTATCTAAATGAGTCTGAAAAGGAAATTTTACGCCGTGGACGTAATGCGACTCTTGCTAAACCTCGTCGTATGTCTCGCCATATCTACAAGCAGGCTAGTGGACTAGAAACACTAATTGGCTATCTTCACTTAAGCGATCCTCAGCGTTTGCTACATTTGTTAGCTCGATTAGATTTAGACTCGACTGGTAAATAGTTACTCGAATCTAGATAGAATTAATAGATCGATCTAACTAATTATCGTTCGATAGTTGGCTACTCTTACTAATCTACGCTCTGAGAATATTTATCTGTGAAACCAAAAATTTCTTCTAAACAACGGAAAGGAAACAAACCTACATCAGTTTCTACTCCCTCAACATCATCTCAGTCAAAAGAAGAAATAGATTTAACCTACGGTCGTCATGCGGTATTAGCAGCATTGAAAGGCGATCGCCAAATAAACCGCATCTGGGTTACTGATAAATTACTAACCCACGGACAGTTTTACCCGCTTATAAAAGACGCTAAAGCCAACGGAACTATTATTGACGAGGTAGATTCTCGTCGTCTATCACAGCTAACCCAGGGAGGCAATCATCAGGGGATAGCAGCCCAAATTGCTCCCTATTCCTATTGGGATTTATCGACGCTCATAGAGCAGGCAAAACAAACCCCCGAACCTGTAATTGTGATTGCCGATGGTATTGAAGATCCACACAACTTAGGCGCGATAATTCGTACTGCTGAAGCGTTAGGAGTTCAAGGAATAGTTATTCCCCAGCGTAGAGCAGCAGGAGTTACTTCTACGGTAATGAAAGTGGCAGCGGGTGCATTAGAAAATATGGCGATCGCCAGAGTCACTAACTTAAATCAGGCAATTGCCAAACTTAAAGAGGCGGGCTTTTGGATCTATGGCACTACTGCCGATACCGATACCATGCTACATGAAACCAACTTTAGCGGTGCAGTAGGACTAGTAGTAGGCTCGGAAGGCAAGGGCTTGAGTCAGTTGACAGAGAAAAATTGTGACCAGCTTGTAGCCATTCCTTTAGTCGGTCAAACCCCAAGTCTTAATGCTTCTGTAGCCACAGCGATCGCTCTTTATGAAGTATTTCGTCAAAAACAGTAATTCAATTCAGTAAACAGTTAACAGTCAACAGTCAACAGTCAACAGTCAACAGCTGGCGATCGCGAATCGTAGCTGCGATCGCTTGAAGCCAGGTTTCGGTTATCATCTCTTTGGATAGTTGAAAGACGCAGTAGCCATGTTGCTGTGCTAAATTGAGCTTTTCGTAATCTCGCATCAGGCTTTTGCCCGTACTGTGTCCGCCTTTATGCCAGATTTGTCCATTAATTTCGATCGCTACTTTGGCAGCAAAGCTAACATAGTCGAACTTAAAGCGACGTTTGGGAATTAGCCGTACTTCTGTTTCTAAATCTAAGTCGGGAAATAATTCTTCCCATAAAAGATCGAATTCAAATTCTAAGCTGCTGATACTCATCGGTTAAATTAAGCATTTTTTTTACTAAAGATAACCTCAATTTTTTAGATCGACCAATATAAAAACTTTAAAGATTAAACTTAGTTTGAACAAGAGTAGCTATGTTTTTAACGTATTTATTGTATTCGCTGGTGGTTTTGGTCTCTACATCAGTTTTCCTGACTAAGTTTATTTTTTTGAGTCTCGTGTTCTACAAATATAGAATCAAACCAGTTTTGGTATATGTATAGCAATCCCAGGTCATTCATGAAAATATTTTTTTAATAAACCACGGAGGCACAGAGGACACAGAGGTCAGCCATTCCCCGCCGAGAACAAAGCGCACCGCCCGCTCGGAGGTTTCCTCCGAGCAAGGACGGAGCGCGAACTGGAGTTCGCCGACGTTGCCTTTGGCAACGGCGAGTCGCTCCAGCGACTGGCGGGGCTTGACAGCCTGGAGGCTGTCGCCGAAGCGCAACGCAACGTCGGTGCGCGTGATGCGCGCACGACCGCATTCCGCGGTCAGAAAGAAGAGAATTTTTCACGAAGTTATCCCCGATTGCTATAATATTTTTGCTCTTAAGCTCATTCCCCTTATCAGCTTTAACTAGTTCATTGAACGACCGAAAATTTGAAATTATTGAAAATATTAAAGTAGAACGAACTCGATCGTGCTTGGGAGATTTCAAAAATATATTATTACTCGCCAAAGTTTTTAAAGATGAACCGAAAACCAAAGCAACAACAATCTGATTCAGAGATTGCTTCAATACAAGAGCCAATAACTAATGCTTCGCCAGAAGTAAAGCAGGTAATAGAAGAAGTTTTGAAGATAGAAAAAGACAAGCTATATTTAAAGACTCCTCGCAATGTTAACGAAGATGTTCTTAATATTATCAAACAAGTCGTGCAATGAAATTGAACTATCTGCAACTGTGTAATTTTAGACAGTTTTATGGCAAAACTACCCGAATCAAGTTTGCTAGTGGAGAACGCAACACTACAGTTATTTATGGTAACAATGGCGCGGGTAAAACTTCAATTCTTAATGCCTTTACCTGGGTACTATATGAAAAGTTTACGGCTGCTTTTGCTTGTCCTGAGTTATTAATCAATCAAAGAGCGATCGCCGAAGCTAAACCAGAACAGGCGATCGAGTGTTGGGTAGAATTGCAGTTTGAACGCGATCGCAAGCTGTATCAGCTTAAGCGAAAATGTTATGCCAACAAAAACGCCCGTCAGGTGCAGTATAGTCAGACTCAGTTGTTTATGCTGGTGGCGGGAGACGATGGACGATGGTATCCACCTCTAGAACCGCCAGAAGATATTATTAGTCGAATTTTACCTGCTAGCCTGCATCAGTATTTTTTCTTTGATGGAGAAAGGATTGATAGTTTTTTTCGTCAAGATCGGGGGTCTGATATTGCTGAAGATACTAAGGAATTGTTGGGAGTCAAGATATTAGATCGGGCGATCGAGCATTTGAAGAAAGCTAGAAGGACTCTTCAAGAAGAATTACAGGAATTGGGCGACGCTGAAACTAAAAAGTTGCTACAGGAGCAAATTGAGTTAGAACGAGCTAACGAAGCCACTCAAAAGCGTATTGTTGAGATTAAGACTGAAGTAGCTCAGTTAGAGCGGAAAAAGACCGATCTTTCAGGACAGCTATTAGAAATTAGCGGTGCAGATGAAATTCAAAAGCTCAAGCTGAAACTACTCGAACAGCAAACATCGATAGAAAAAGATTTGATAGAGAGTAAAACTGAGTTAAGAAAGCTGCTGTCTCAAGATAGCTACTCGGTTTTTCTACCTAGTATTGCCAGTAGTTTTTTAGATCTGCTGCAAGAATTGCGCGATCGCGGTCAACTATCTAGTGGACTCAAGCAAGAATTTATCGAGCAACTACTACAGCAACAACGTTGTCTGTGTGGCGAGACTTTGACCCCCGATAGCGATCGCTATAACCAGGTTAAGTCTTGGCTAAAGAAAGTGGAGATTAAAAACATCGAAGAGTCGGCAATTCGTTTGGAGACTCAGGTAAATAAAGTTGAATCACAGTCAGATGATTTTTGGCAACGGCTAGATCGACAGCAGGCTCAAATAAAGCATCAATATTTAGAGCTTAACCGACTCGAAGCGGAAATTGAAAAAGCTAACAGGCAGCTAAAAAGCTATCCGAATAGTAATACTCAACAGCTACAGCAAAGTTTAGAACAAATTGAAGAACGAGTAAAAAGCCTGATTTTAGAACAGGGTGAAAACCAACAGCAACAGAGCGATCGCGATCGCTCTCTAGACTTACTCGGTCAAAAAATAGCCAAGCATCAATTAACCGAAAGTAAACAAAAGTTAACTCAAAAGCGGATTGCGGTGGCTGTAGAGGCAAGCGATCGCTTGGATGAAGTTAGAATTCGCTTAGAACAGCAGTTTCGTCTGGCTTTGGAACAAAAAGTTCGGGAAATATTTAGCTTTATTTCATTTACTCCTTATATTCCTCAACTCAGCCTTGACTACAAACTAACTTTAGTCAAAAATACCCCAAACGGTAAAGTTCCCATTGCAGCCTCTACAGGAGAAAATCAAATACTCAGCCTCTCATTTATCGGTGGCATTATCGATCGGGTAAGACAGTGGAGTCAGCGTAATACTCTGATGGGATACGATAGCAGCACTTTTCCCATTGTAATGGACTCTCCTTTTGGAAGCTTAGATCGAATTTATCGTCGGCAGGTAGCTAAAGCAATTCCCCAATTAGCCAATCAATTAATCATTTTAGTTACTAAAACACAATGGCAGGGAGAAGTTCAAACCGAAACCGAACCTTTAATCGGTCAAGAATACGTGCTAACTTATTATTCTCCAAAAGCTGATTGCGAATCAGACTGCATTAATTTAAACCAGCAAGATTATTTTTTAGTCAAACCTAGCAATAATCATTTTGAATATACTGAGATAACTTTAGTAGAGTCTTAGAAACAAGCGATCGCAATAGCACGATGAAGTTTTTTCTCATAAAGCGATCGCCTTCAAAAAAGGTTCTTTGGATTGAGTCAACCCAATCAATCGACTGCGGTATTTTATAACATTGTAATCTTTAATCGTTCATAGCCATCAAAAAGCCAGAGTTAGGTTATAACAGTATAGTTTGAATACTTGCTGAAATATTTACAGGGAAAGATTAGGAGAAAAAACAATGCTTTTCTTAGATCATACGCAGGTTAGGTACTGCAAGATACAACATCAAGATAAAACTATCTCTGGCTTAATTTACAACGATAATCTTTTTATTCGGGAAAAGGCTTTTCCTAAAGAAGAAATGGAAGCAGCCATCAAAGAATGTCGTGAAGAATATTTAGATCATGTCGAACGCTCTCAAATTGCTACTTTATTAGTCAAAGATAAGAAAAGTGTAGGAATTTGGATGCAAAATAATGAACATAAATCTAAGATAATTTCTTACGATGAAGATAGTGGAGATCCTTCTGGCATTCAGGCTGCAACCTCTACTAAAAACCACAGTAATTCTAATCGTATAAGTCTCAGACAGTTAACAGCCCAAATGCGTTCTGAAAACGGCGTAGAAATTAAAACGCGCCGACAAAAACTGAAGTTATATCACCGTTGTTTTCTAGGTAACGAAGCTGTAACTTGGCTTAGTGAAAAAACTAAGCTATCAAGACAAGATGCGGTTAAGTTAGGACAAAAGATGATTGAAAAAGGTTTTTTTCATCACGTTATGGACGAACATCAGTTCAAAGATGAAGAGCTATTTTATCGTTTTAATGAAGATGAAGGAAAAAGTATTTGGAATAGTAATATATAACCGATTAAAATTTAATAATAAATAAAGCCTGTTCTCTAAATCTTGGCAACATATAAAAACAATTTACCCCCGAAGCAGGCGTAACCTCATACCAACTATCTATTACTTATGAACATATATAGATATATAAATCTCTATATATTTTAAAATAATATTTATTTAAAACAATCGAGTAAAAGACTAGCTGGTAATTAATTTATATTGTTTTTAGTTTTATTCTCTAAACAAATTTACGATATAAATATTGTCAATACTGAGAAATATAATCATATTAAATAAATATGCTTAAGAGAAATTAATTTTGTTGTTAGCTTTGAAATCAGGAAAAACTCGATTTAAACTATTATTAGAAAGAGATAAATGCTGTTTCAAAACAACTGAAAGCGGTTCTCTAAAGTCCGTAGTCACAGGTAAATCTCTATTCTCGTAAAGTACTGAGCTATCTAAACCAGACCATTCGGTGTATATTTTTTTACCCTTAATAGCACCACCCAAGAGAAACATCACATTTCCATAGCCGTGATCTGTACCTTGATTACCATTTTCTTTTACCGTACGACCAAATTCTGAGATAACTACGATCGCAGTATCTGAAAAGATCGGTTCTAGTCCTTCAGTCAATCTTACCAGTCCTTCAGCTAAAGGAGGTAGCAGGCGATCGAAAGCACGATTTTGATTGATATGAGTATCCCAACCACCAATTTCCATAAATGCTAACTGAGTTTGAGCATTGCCCACCATTAGCCTGGCTACTTCTGCTGCATCATTAACAAAAGCATTACCATTCTTGGCCCCACGGTTCGCTGACATCATCTCTTGAGTTAAATCTTTTAAAATAATTTCCCTGGCTTTACGTCCGTTTTGATAAGCTTTACTTAATGGATCGTCACCACCATACAACTCACCAAAGGCAAGATTGACCTCTGGACGATCTGTAAAAATTGGTGCGGTAGAATTGTTTCCTGGTTTTAAATTTGCTACCTCCATTTCTCCCCTTAATATATATGGGGTAGTTATACCTACATTTAAAGCCTGAGTCGATCTATTTTGCGAAAACTCTGCCAAAAGCCGATTCATCCAGCCATCTGATGTAGTTTTTATTCCTGGTGTACCGCTTTCAATATAGTCTTGAGCCTGAAAATGCGATCGCTCTGCTACTGGTAGACCACTGGCGTGAATAAAAGCTAATTTTTTTTCCTTCCATAATGGTAATAATTCCTTCAATTTGGGATGTAAGCCAAAAAAGCCATCGAGATCGATCGCGCCATTTTCTCGATCTGGATAAGGAACAGCAATAGTCGGTCTAAGTTTATAGTAGTTGGTTTCTTGATGGGGAACGAGAATATTCAGCCCATCCACTCCTCCCCGTAGAAAAACTACTACTAAACGTTTGCGGTTGTTTGCCGAGTCTGTTCCTCTGGCTACCCAACTATTGAAACCTATGGGAAGCAGCATTCCTGTGGTTGCTAAACTCGCTATGGTTAAAAGCTTTCTTCTTTTCATTGCTTGGGATCTACTTACTTAAAAAGACTGATTACTAATTACGATTTTATCGATACATTGCTTCGGGACTTCCCATCATCAAGGCAGAATGTAACTCTTGAGGGCTTTTGGTAATTACTTGTTTGGTATGTTGAGAAAACTCTCCTAAATTAGCATTTAATTGTTGCGGTTTGATCTTATAGTTTCCGTTCAAACTTCCTCTAGCGAACTCTGTAGCGAAACCAGTTCTTTGTAACATTGCTTGTGGATTCAACCAAGCAGAACGAGTATTCTTGTAGCCAGCAGGAGAAGAACACTTATATATAGGTATTGATAGCTGTGTAAACATTCCCTGCATCCGTATGAGATTCGCTTCGGGAATTTCTCCTATGCGTACAAGTGATATCAAATACTGATAGGGAGTTTTAAATTTTTGTTTGTAATACTGGGGGTTATTAAATTCTGAAGAGTGAATTAAAGTATTTAGAACGACTTTAATATCGCCTTTGCTGTCGAGAAATTGTTGAGTTAACAAATCTACCAACGATAATGGTGGTTCGTCTGCTACAAAATACTGCGCTAACTCATAGCTAATATTTCGAGCCGTTGCGGGGTGATTGGCTAAAATATCTAAAGCTTTTTCTCCTTCTTCTATCCCGCCAGCCGAAATCTGACGACCTAAAAACACTTTGTCTTGAGGATCGTGTCGATGTTGATAAAAGACAAATCCTTGTTTTTCTTTTTTCTTATTGTCTAAATCTACGCCCCAACCCGTAAAGATTCGCGCCAGTGTGATTACATCATCCTGGGTATAGCCACCATCTACTCCCAAAGTATGTAGTTCCATTAATTCGCGAGCATAGTTTTCGTTTAAACCTTTTTTAGTTTTTAATCCTTTAGGGCTGTTAGGAGCAACATTAAATTTATTGTCAAGGTAAATCAGCATTGCAGGATGTTTTGCCGTCATCCCTAACAAGTCTCGAAAGCTGCCGAAAGCATTATTGCGAATCTGATTTTCGTAATCACTAATCCAATATCTGATCGGGCCTTTATCGACATAAACATTGAAGTGATTAAACCAGAAATCTACCATTATTTCCTGTAGTTGCCGATTAGAATAGATTGCTCTAGCCAAGTGAGAATATACCGCTTCATTAACAACATTGCGACGAAAATCTGAGCGTTCTTCATTCACCTTAGTATGTTGTTCGTTAGATAATTTAGGGTTCTTAAGTTGTTCGCTCAGCGCAACATCTTTTTTTCGCAACTGGCTTGGTTTGCGACTGATAGAATCAAGCTGTTTCAGGTAGTTATTCAGCATAGGTGACTCTGAAACTAGCTTTGGATCGAGTTGATTTTGAATGTAGCCTTCAATTCCTACATCCTCTACCTGCTGCATTTGTTCTGAGGTAATACCAAAGCTTAATCTTTCTAAAATGTGCCTAGTATGGGCTGAAGATGTTTGTGCGATCGCATCAACTCTATTTTGCCAACCAAACCAAAACATCGAGCTAAGAAGCAAGATCGATGTCCAGTGCCGTAATTTTTGCTTCATAAACTGTAACTTTTTTCCGCATTATAACTTCGATTAACAAATTATGTTTAATTGTCAGTAGACCGTAAAATCTAAATAACTGCTTTAATTTATTCGACTAATGTTTAGATACGCGAAGTTTTATCAAGATCGGTATCTTTTATTAAATTAGTTTATGAATGATAGTTTAATATTAATGTATAGATTTTAAAGCAATTGAAAGCTAGATAGTCTGAATGACACTCGATCCCCGAACAGTTTGTGCAATTACAATAGTTTTCAATAAAGACTTTTATCTACCGTACACTTACTAATTTCTTAGAAAACTAAAAATCATGAAAGTATCTTCTAGTTTAGGGCAGTCAATTACATTCGCACTACTATTAGCATTTTGCAGCTTCAGCGTCATTATGATGATGTTATTTTTGGGCAGTTAAGAATTAACCAAAACTAGGGCTTAAATACAGTGAAAAACTTCGGTCTGAAGCGAACTTACAGTATTCAAGTTTTGTAAATTTTTCCAACTAAACTAATATCAGCGATCGCTGATATTAGTTTAGTATTATGGCAGGTTAATTGGTTAGGACAATTTCAGTTACTATAGCAACGCCGAATGATTTATAAGAAACCCTCTCTTATCTTGACGAAGTCAGAGGAAGCCCCGTCTTTTTAAGGCGGGGTCTCTCTGACTCCGTGTTCTCCGCGCCTCCGTGGTTTATCAAAAAAAATATTCTCACAAATGATTTACGATTGCTATAGTTCGTAAGTAATAAGTAACGAGTAAAGAGTGTCCTAATATGAAACCTATGGTAAAACTATTTAAAGCGATCGCTTTCTAGCTGTTTAATAGACTATACTAAACCCGTTCCGCGCTACTCCGCGCTACTGTTGACTCCTCAATCCATTCTCAACCAGTATTTTAAATTCGCGCCACAAGTCTATGATTCGGAATTATCGTTAGCTGCTTCTTCCTCCATCGCCTCTACAAGGAATAATTTTGCTAGCTTATCGTAAATTCCAGGACCAATATACTGAGGATATTTATGAGAACGGCTATAGAGCCAAATCAAATTATCTCCATAATAAATGCGTATATCTTTAAATAAACCACGGCAATTGGGTATCAAGGAGTTAGCCTGGTTTAGAGCGTCCGTCCAGCGAGTATATTCAGCTTCAAAACCAGAAGTTATAACTCGAAACATTCTTGTTTGAATAAGTATAGAAACAGTGGATAATGCTTTAGTATTATATAATTCATCACTAAAAAGCAAATGGAAAGTGTTAACTGGGCTGATGTAACATTTGGAATAGCTGCTTTGCTGATTGTACTCAGCGGTTTATTTATGCTGTTTCAAGGTATTGGTGTGATGAACAAAAAGGATTAAACTAGCAGGAGTTTAAGTTTAAACTATTAATCCAATTATAATGACTCAGGCTCAACCATCGTTAGAGTTTATTTCGCCAGCCTATAATCCTCTAATCTGGAGAGTAGCAAAAGGAATCATGCCGTTTTGGTTACGCTACAACCATCACGTTACTAAAGTCAAAATAGATAACGCTTCAGAACTAATTGACTTATATCAGCAGTTTGACCAGGGTAAGACCAGGTTTATGCTGGCTTTTCGCCATCCAACAGTTATCGATCCTCCTTGTATCGCTCAGTTATTGTGGAATCAACTGCCAAAAATAGCGCGAACGCAGGGAATTTCTTTGAAATCGCCCGTTCACGTTCACTTTATTTACGACCGAGGTATCCCTTTATGGGCGGGAGATTTGGCAGGTTGGGGAATTTCTCAGCTTGGGGGAACACCAATTCGTAGAGGAGCATTAGATCGAGTAGGCTTACGTTCGATTCGAGAACTGTTTGTTAACGGACAGTTTCCCATGGCTGCTGCACCAGAAGGAGCAACCAACGGTCATAATGAAATAGTCAGCCCGATAGAGCCTGGTATTGCTCAGTTTGGCTTTTGGTGTCAGGAAGATTTGTTAAAAGCGGAGCGTTCGGAGAGAGTAGCGATCGCACCTTTAGGAATTAGATATTTTTATCAAACAGCACCCTGGCAATATTTAGAAGAATTACTCAACCAGTTAGAGCTAGATAGCGGTTTAAAAGATGTGCGGGTTAGCAGTATGGGTCTGGTTAACGGCGTTTCTCCTACCGAAAGCCAAGAAGCAGAGCTTTATCAACGGCTTTATGCTCTAGCAGAATATTTGCTGTCGCTGATGGAAGAGTTTTATCGTAAATTTTACCAGCAGAAACTGGATTTAGAAACTAAAGATTTATCCTCTCGTTTACAGGCATTATTAGACGCTGCTTTGAAAGTAGCCGAACAGTCTTTTGGAGTTAAACCTAACGGAAATATTAGCGATCGCTGTCGTCGAGTCGAACAGGCGGGCTGGAATCGGATCTATCGCGATGATATACCCCAATTACAAACCCTCGCGCCAGCGGTTAGAGGATTAGCTAATCTAGTGGCTTCTGAAGCGGAATTGCGTTTGTGGCATATGCGTTTGGTAGAAAACTTTGTCAGCGTGACGGGACACTATGTAGCCGAGAAGCCAAGTGTAGAGAGGTTTGCCGATACTCTTTTATTGCTGTGGAAAATGATAGCGCGACTCAAAGGAGTTAATAATGCTAAGTCGCCTTATCTAGGTAAGAAATGGGCAAAGTTAACCGCCACTTCTCCGTTTTATATTGACGATTATTGGGAGCAATATCAAACCAATCGTCGTCAGGCTGTAGCCGATCTAACTCAGGATTTACAGTCAGCTTTGGAAAAAACGATCGTTGCTAATACTAAATAGAAAATTGAATGCAATACATCCAGTAAGGGCGAACTGCTGTTCGCCCCTACCCAAAAATCATCTGTTGCCAACATTATTTAAACTAGTGCAACCAATAATGTTCCATAAAAAAACGCTCAGAGAAAATCTGAACGTCATATTAAAAAGCCATTCTAATGATGTTAGGTAACTAAAAATTACAGAGCATTAGCACCTGCAACTACCTCAGAAAGTTCTTGGGTAATTGCTGCTTGTCTGGCTTTGTTGTAAGACAGGGTTAATGTACCCATTAAATCTGTAGCATTTTCACTAGCGTTATTCATCGCCGTCATTCGGGCTGCAAGTTCGCTAGCTGCTGCTTCCTGTAGTGAACGTAAAATCTGGTTGTTTAGGTAAAGAGGTAGTAGAGCATCCAAAATCTGTACGGGATCTTGTTCAAAGATTGTATCTCTAGGATATGCTTCAACCTCTGAAGTTACGCTTTCTCTTTCAACACCAAACGCTCCGCCTCTGCTTGTCAAACGAAAGATCTCATCGTCTTTTACTTCTAACCCTTGTGTGGTTAGGGGAAGCAAAGTTTGAATTACTGGCTTAGAAGCAATTAAGGAAACAAACTTAGTATAAATAAGTTCTACCTTGTCTACTTCTTCGGCTAAAAATAGAGATAGTAGTTCGTCGGCAATTTCTGAGGCTTCAGAAGCTGTAGGTATTTGCTCTAAACCGATAAAAGTTTTTTCTGTAGGAGCATTTCGATTACCAAAGTACTGCTTGGCTTTACGTCCGATTAAAACATAGGTATATTCGATGCCTTGTGCTTCTAATTCCTTAGCTCTCTGCTCGGCTCTGCGGATTACGTTAGCGTTATAACCACCACATAAACCGCGATCGCCACTTACAACTAATAGGGCAACTTTTTTAATTTCTCGTTGCTGGAATAGCGGTAAGTCAACGTCTTCAAACTGAAGTTTGGTTTGAATATTATAAAGAACCTGCGCCAAACTATCGGCAAAAGGACGGGTAGAGTTTACCTGTTCTTGAGCGCGACGAACTTTAGCAGCAGCCACCAAGCGCATTGCTTCGGTGATTTTTTTGGTATTTTTTACTGACGCGATGCGATCGCGAATTGCTTTTAAATTAGCCATAATCTAATAAGGATAAAGGATAGAGGATAAAGGATAAAGGACTGAAGAAGCGAAGATCTATTCCTCGTTCCTCATTCCTTGCTCCTCATTCCTTAAATTTATGCTGCTGCCGTGAAGGACTGTTTGAATTCGGTGATACCTTCTTTGAGAAGAGTTTCAGCTTCATCGGTTAATTTTTTCTCAGAAGCAATAATTTCGCCGTATTTGGTTTTGTTGTTACCGAGGTATTCTTGTAATCCTCTAGCAAAATCACTCGCCTGGTCTACAGGAACATCATCTAAGTAACCATTCAAACCAGCGTATACTCTAGCTACCTGCTCGGCTACTGATAGAGGAGAACCCTGTTGCTGCTTGAGGATCTGACGCAAACGCTGACCTCTAGCTAGCTGGTTTTGTGTAGCTGCGTCTAAGTCGGAAGCGAACTGAGCGAATGCTTCTAGTTCGGCAAACTGAGCTAGTTCTAGCTTGAGCTTACCTGCTACCTGCTTCATGGCTTTGGTTTGAGCAGCAGAACCCACACGAGATACGGAAATACCAGCGTTAATTGCAGGACGGAAACCAGCGTTAAATAGGTCAGAAGATAGGAAGATCTGACCGTCGGTAATGGAAATTACGTTGGTAGGAATATATGCCGATACGTCACCAGCTTGGGTTTCAATGATCGGTAAAGCAGTCATGCTACCACCGCCCAACTCATCACTTAGCTTGGCAGCACGTTCTAGTAGACGGGAGTGAAGATAGAATACGTCTCCAGGATATGCTTCGCGACCTGGTGGACGACGTAGTAGTAGGGACATCTGACGGTATGCCTGAGCCTGTTTGGTCAAGTCATCGTAAACAATCAAAGTTGCCTTACCGTTATACATGAAGTATTCGGCAATCGCAGCTCCAGTATAGGGAGCGAGATACTGTAGGGTAGCAGGATCGTTGGCGTTAGCAGCTACTACTACGGTGTAGTCCATCGCGCCTTTTTCTTCCAAGGTATTAACTACCTGAGCTACTGTAGAAGCCTTTTGTCCTACCGCTACATAGATACAAACGACATCTTCACCCTGCTGGTTAATAATAGTGTCTACGGCTACGGCAGTTTTTCCTGTTTGTCTGTCTCCAATAATCAACTCACGCTGACCGCGACCTACGGGAATCATCGCGTCAATTGCGGTAATACCTGTTTGCATTGGTTCGCAAACCGACTTACGGGCAATAATCCCAGGTGCCATCGATTCAATCAGGCGGGTTTGGTCGGTGTTGATATCACCCTTACCGTCTAGAGGACGAGCTAGAGAATCTACTACTCGACCGATTAAAGCTTCTCCTACAGGAATGGAAGCAATTTTAGCTGTAGCCTGAACGGTACTACCTTCTTGAATACCAAAGCCGTCACCCATAAGTACGGCACCGACGTTATCTTCTTCTAAGTTAAGAGCGATACCGACAGTACCGTCTTCAAACTCTAGAAGTTCTCCCGCCATTGCTTGTTCTAAACCGTAAATACGAGCGATGCCGTCACCAATTTGTAGCACAGTACCTACATTAGATACTTGAACATCTTGCTCGTAAGATTCGATTTGCTGCTTAATAATGCTGCTAATTTCGTCTGGTCTGATGCTAACCATAGCTTTTAATAATCTTGTTTAATTTACTTACATTGTTATCGTCTACAGACAGCAACGGTATCTACCGTCCCGATCCTGCGCTGACGATTAATTACTGGTTGAGGCTAACGCTGATGCGACGTAATTGCCCGCGAAGACTGGCATCAATAACTTTTGAACCTACTTTGATAATTACTCCACCAATCAAATCGGGATTGACGCTTGTTTTTAACTCTACATCACGAGCTTCAACAATTCCTTTGACTCTTTCGACAATGTTGCCTTTTTGCTCGTCACTTAGTTCTCGAGCCGAAATTACTTCTGCTAATGCTGTTTGATTCAACTTTCGCAATAGGCTGAGATACTGATTTATGATGGACTCTAGAAAGACAATCCTTCTTTTGTCAACTAACAGCATCATAAAGTTTACCAGATATGGGTTTGCATCGCCCATTACCTGCTTTAACACCGCCTTTTTGTCTTCATTTGCGATCACTGGGTTTTGCACAAAGTCTTTAAATTCTTGAGACTCTGACATCAAAGATTCTAAAGAGCGAAAAGTCTCGCCAAACTGGTCGGCAAGCTCGTTTTGTTGTGCCAAGGACATTAACGCCTGAGCATAGGGTTCACTGATTTCGCTACTGACTAGAGTTCCAGCCATGTTTCTACTCTCCTAGTTGGGCGATACTACGGTCGATTAATTGACGCTGCTTGTCGTCGTCTAGTATTTCTCCCATACGGGATTCTACTTTTTCTAGTGCCATTTCTACTGCTCTCGATCGCAGTTGCGCGATCGCTCTTTCTCGTTCTGAGTTTAGATCGGCATCGGCACTGGCTTTGAGTCTTTCTACCTCTTTTTGCCCCTTAGCTAAAACTGCTTCTTTAGCTTTTTCAGCATTTGCCTCGGCTTCAGAACGAATTGTAACGGCGTTATCTTGCGCTTGTTTGAGATTATTTTGCGCTGCTTCTAAAGCCTGTTTTGATTCTTTAGTGCGGGCTTCTGCTGCTTTTACTTCTGCTTCGATTTTAGCGCGTCTTTCTTTTAGAATGTTGCCGACTACTTTGCCTCCATAGACAATTAGCAGGACAATTATAATTCCTAAATTGATTAGGTTGGTTTCGATGATATCAAAGTTGAATCCAAAACCACCTTCTGTTGCTGCCTCCGCGTTAAGAAGGAAATTCATTATCTTTACTTCTTATCCCTACTTTAATGTGTTTTCTTACCCTTAACTCTCTGCTTTCTACCCGTAATCAGTTCTTACTTCTGTTTTCTAACTAATGTTTACAGTTAAATTAAATCAGATTGAAGTTTTAGATACTAATTAACAAAGGTCTACCGCTTACCGCTTAGGGTTTCTAAAAATCGATCCTGTCGTCTTCTAAGGCGATCGCTTTTTATCGCTCTTTGTTAAATTTCTGTTAGCTATACTAAACTAACTCTGCTCCTAATAGCTTTTCTAAAATTTGATTGCTAAGAGAATCTACCTGTTGCTCCAAAGACTGCATAGCTTCTGCCTTTTGGGCTTCAATCTCTTCTGCTGCTTTCTGTTTGCGATCGGCTACTTCTTGCTGCGCTTGTTGAATTTTGCTGTTAGAAATCTTTTCCGCTTCGGCTTTAGCCTGGGCGATAATATCTTGAGATTGACGACGAACATCTCTCAGTTCATTATCGTATTGTGTTGCCAACATTTCCGACTTTTCTTTTACTTCGCGAGCGTTTTTCAAGCTATTGCGAACGTAGTCAGAGCGTTGATCTATGGCTTTGCCCAAGGGCTTGTATAGCAGCGCATTCAACACCGCCATCAAAATTAAAAACTGAAGTGCCATTAAAGGCAAAGTGGCATCAATGTCAAATAGTCCACCTTCAGGCGTTGTTTCAGCAGCAGCATCCGCTGCCGTCATCAAAATAGTCCAATATGTCATTATTTTTTAACCCTGTTTTTTCCATCTATATTAGTATTCAGGTACTAATTAGCGAACAGTGTGCCATCTAACAGAGCAGCGATGGTAATAATTTTCCATCTTTTTAGTTCGTTACTATTATTCAAAGCAATATTTCTAATATTACTGAATTGCCGAACGCGCTCCGAGATCGGGCTTACCTGCACTTTGTTAATTTAGCTACCAAGGTTTTTGGCTAATAAATATACGATCTAAATGCCCGAACCTCTAAAAGATAGTTCGGGCAAAAAAAGTCTCTTACGAGAAGGGGTTAGCAAATAACAATACGAGTGATACTACCAAACCGTAGATAGTTAACGCTTCCATAAACGCCAAACTAAGTAGTAGAGTACCGCGAATTTTACCTTCTGCTTCTGGCTGACGAGCAATACCTTCTACTGCTTGACCAGCAGCATTACCTTGACCGATACCAGGACCAATTGCCCCTAAACCTACTGCAAGAGCAGCAGCAACAACGGAAGCAGCAGCGACGATGGGATCCATATTTTTTTCCTTTAAATTAATGTGAATGGTTAATGATTGATTCGATCGGCTTTGATGGCGATTAGGCTTGCGCCTAACCGAGCGATCGCAAACTACACGATAAAGCAGTTTACGATCTATTGGGTGACGATCGACCCAAGATAGACACGAATACTTGAATGTTTCTTCGATACTATTAGTGATGTTCCTCTAGAGCTTCACCGATATAGGCAGCAGCTAGAGTCGCAAAAATAAGTGCTTGAATTGCGCTTAAAAATAATCCCAAAACCATCAGAGGCAGCGGTACGAAAAGAGGAACCAGTAATACCAATACGGCTACTACTAATTCATCTGCCAAGATGTTTCCGAATAAACGGAAGCTGAGGGACAAAGGTTTAGTAAAGTCTTCTAAAACCTTGAATGGTGCAAGAATTGGCGTTGGCTCTAGATATCCTGCAAAGTAGCCCAGACCTTTTTTCCTAATTCCTGCATAAAAATATGCCACAGAAGTAAGTAAAGCCAGAGCAACTGTAGTATTGATATCGTTTGTCGGTGCAGCTAGTTCACTATTAGGAATTTCAATCAATTTCCAGGGAACTAACGCCCCAGACCAGTTTGAGACAAAAATGAACAAAAACAAAGTGCCGACGAAAGGCACCCAATCTCTATACTCTTTCTCGCCAATCTGATCTTTTGCCAAATTTCTGATGAAATCCAGGACATACTCCATGAAGTTTTGCATACCACTGGGTATTCTCTGGATATTTCTCGACCCCAAAAAAGCAGCAATCACCAAAATAGCGATTACAACCCATGAGGCTAGAAAAACTTGACCATGTAATTTTAAACCGCCTAGTTCCCAATAAAAATGTTTACCTACTTCCAAAGAAGCTAGGGGGAATGGTACGAAAGAATTAAAATTATTTAAAATTTCCACGATTGTGATATTTTCCCCAGAGATCGAGCATTGCACGTTATTTTCCCCGACTGCATCAATCGCTACTTATTGGCTGGCATGAGGGTTGTTTGCAGCACATAGAGAATGATGGCAGCTTTGTAAGTCAAAAATCCGAGAAAAATAGGTATGATTTGCAATTGTTGCAGTTGAGTAGCAACTATAATTACACCAGCTAATAATGCCAGTCGAGTAGAACCGACACCCTTTTTATGAGCGCCTATTCTTTCTACTTCTCTTGCCAACATACCCAGATAAACTACCCCCACACAAGCCCCTAACAAATAATTTAGGGATGTGTTCAATGAATACACTATCCAGACAGACACAAAGATTACTGTGGCGATCGCTAATGTCACCAACAACAAATTTTGCTTGAGCTGATAATATTCCTGCATCGAATCTCCCGCGTTAACGGAAGTAGTCGAATCGAGTTCTTCTATGGTCGGGTTTGGTTTGACTTGGTTGCTAGACAAGGTTTGCTTACTCAACTTAGACGTGCTGAATGTTTGTCTGGAGTTACAGTACAATGCGCGATCTATCTCGTGACTACAATTGCGATCGCTATTGAGGTATAACACCTTTTATCGATCGTAATAGATATTCGCTCAGACCGCCAATCGACCGTTACCCTAGTCCAGACAACAAAAATCATATCACGCTCAAGTAACAATTATTAAATATTTCTAAATTAAGTTTGAGGATTATTTTCTAGAAGATTGCATCACGGCAAAACGTCAGTCTGCCAGGTAAAACTAAAATTTGCGATCGATAAATTACGATGCTTTTAGGAACAAGCTCAAAACTTTACTTTATCCTATTTAAATTGTCAACTTAGCCAAAGTACTGTCGATTGCGATAAAACTGCTTGGGCGTAATTCCCAAATGTTTTTTGAAATGTCGATGCAAGTGACTTTGATTGCTAAACCCACAGGCGATCGCCACTTCGTTGATTTCCATACCAGAGTGTGTCAGTAGCTGTTTGGCTCGCTCAATTCGGGTTTGAATTATGTATTGGTGGGGACTCAAACCAGTAGACTGTTTAAACGCACGAGCAAAATGATGTTGACTTAATTGTGCGATCGCTGCCAAATCTTCTAAAATAATTTTCTTCTCCAAACGCTCGTCAATGTAGCGCAAGACTCGCTTGAGTTTATAAGGTGATAACCTTCCATTAAGATCTTGATTACAAGGTTTTTGAGTAGAAAAATTTTGGAGCAGCTGAACGGCGATCGCATTTGCCATAGTCTGCGCGTAGATTTCTCCTCCTGGTGAACCAGCTTCTAAATCGGCTCTTAAAGCTAGCCCTAATTGTTGCAGTAGAGGATCTTTAGTACTGTGTGTTACCTGTAGCTCGACGCGATCTCTGTCTAAAAACTCTTGACAATTGCGGATTAATAGTTCTTCTGAAAGACTGAGATAAATAATTGAAGTATCCTGTAGCGTGCGATAGGGCATTGGCTGTCTGCTGGGATAGAGACTAACCTCTCCTGCGACAAACCTACCCCGACAGTAGCGATCGTCAAACTCAGATTCGTATTCGTAGGTCTTACCTACATTAATAGTAAGAATATGGTGATGAATATCTTGTGGCGCATTTTCACTAGGAGGCAAACAATAGGACTCAACATTAATGTCTTGCCAATTAGAACCATAGCTTGTTAGTTCGGGTTCAGCACTCAAGATCTCCACCATTGTAGGTTCGTCTGCTGAGACGTGACTGCGCTCCATACTTGATTTATGTTTGATTTACATACTACAAAAGAATTAAAGCATTAAATGACGTTAGTAGACCTTTAAGAATTTATAAAATGCGCCAGATTGAAGAAAATAAATCCACCATGCAAGATTAATGGCAGTAGCGATCGATCGCAGCAATTAAAACTATCGAGATTAGTCTGCTGCGATCGATCGCCATTACACAGAGGACTTTCAACAAGAATGCAAGTATAAACATCTAAAACTATAGTTGCGTTCTACTAGCGAATAATTTACCGTTAAATAGCAATATTTCTCTTAGTTGGACTAGGTAAATATCTGTAAGGCTCATTTAGTCAAAGAGAATAGATCTAAGTGGCACAGAAACTAAGTAGCATAGCGATCGCTTGCCACCGTGTAACTCACTCCGCGATAAGTAAGAAAACTCGGTTGTTTGGCAATACACAGATTAAAATGCAAGCGATCGCTTGCTACCATGTAGCTTACTCCGCGATAGGTAAGTAATTGTTGCTGCTTTAAAGTTGGTTTTTGATTAGCTGGTTTAAATTTGCGCTGCCTAAATTTCATAAACTTCTCCTGATTAAGATTGAGCTAAGTTGAGTTTAAAATCGAGTAGTAGAGATAATGAACTACGTTTCGCTCTCAACTACGGTTCATCATGCCAGGATGGTTCGACGCAATCTTCTACAAATTTGCTGTTTATGCCTGTTCTTGCTATTGGATTTTGTAAAGAGACTCAATCAAAAAAAAATACGACCGCCGTTACTACGAATGACGATCGCCCGAACCCAGGAAATTTACAAATATCAGATACATGAACTACTCCAATCTGCTTCGCTGAGATTGGAGTTTCCCAAACCCAGGTCAATTCAGAGACGGTTTTATTCGTCTTCGGAGATTGGCACTTCACAGGTCAATGCCTCGTATTAGCAAGCTAATATTTGGTCTTACTCATCCTCAGTACCCAGAACCGTCTGTTCCATACGGTTTATGTTTGATTTATTCTCTCTTGTACATGATTACAGATATCGAATCAGCGGTACGGATCGAGGCTATTGCTTTCACAACAGGCTACTGAGACAAGGTCAGCTTTTTTGTAAGAATACTCTTACAAAAAAGCTGACCGCATTTTTACAACGGATAGTTTGGCAGCAGCACCGCAGGGCGTACGCGCCCAGGTCGTCGTCTTCGACGACTTTGCCTGCGAAGCAGGCTGCTCTAATCATCCCCGCTTTTACTTATGAATATAGTACAACGTATACGCAGTAATCTTTATGAAGATGTTGATAAGTGCAATTCAAGTAGTTAAGTTCGATTCATCCCTATCCTATAGAGGAATAGGGACTTCTCTTACACAACGGTTAAAACAATCAACTGTCTTGAAATTAGCGATCGCACTCCCGCTAAATCTATTTCACAGTCGTTTATAATATCCTCTACAGTTTTCGACTCATTACCATCACAAGCCTGCATAAAATTAAATTCAGCATCAGTCAGACTTTCCATTTGATATTCAAAATTGAGAAAGTTTTGGCTGGGAAACCCCTGCATACAGGGATTGAGTTCGGGAATTGCTTGCTCTAGTACCTCATCATCAGACCAATCGACCGTTGGTAAGGGAGGTTTGGCTAAGAAAAATTCGTAGTGAGTCAGACTAGGATCTAATAATTCTATTAAGCGATATAAGGCGCGTTGCGAAGCCATGCCGTTAGGCTTATCGCTCAAATCTTTAGCTCTCGTCATTAGTTCGTCAGATTCCCCCACCAGCCTATCTAGCTGCCAATATTTAGGATTGGAAAAGCCAACAAAATCTAACCCCGAAGCATCGATTAGATCGAACAGCGTCTCTACGTTGTAGTCAATTTCTTGCGGATGGACGTACATATCGGCAAAAGATTCATCCCGATGATTTTCCAGCGACCACAGCTTTTTCTCCTGTTGCAGAATCCGATTATTCTCAGGAAGGTTAGCAAAGATCTCTCTACCGACTTTCACCCCGTCGCGATAGTCACCTCGTTTGTCGCCTTGAAGTAAGGCGATCGCTTTTTGCATCAGGCTGATTTCCCAGCGTCCCAATTCTGCATAGACAAAAATGTGTAAAATACCGCCAGGTTTTAACTTTTGCGCTAACGCTTGAATACCTGCTTCGGGTTCGGGTAAATGATGCAGTACCCCGACGCAGTTGATAAAATCAAACTCTCCTTCTAGCTGTACCGCTTCTTCTAGCTTCATCTGAAAAAACTCAACTGGTTTAGCATGATTCTCAATTACTCCCGAACGCCGACAGCGTTCTTTTGCAACTTCCAAAGCCTTTTCACTCAAATCGATCGCCGTTACTTCCGCTTCTGGATTGAGATGGATCAAATAATCTGTACCTGAACCCGTACCGCATCCCGCATCCAAAATCCGAATGTCTTGGGTATGTGGTTTCATCCCCGTACAAAAACTATATGCCGATGTCCAACACCATCGCCAGTTATACCCAGGCGGTTCGAGATCCGATAGGGGATCGGGGGGAAAGGGATAGGTATTGTAGAGATTGGCTACAGCCTGATTAATTGCTTGTGAATCGGACATATTGTTAAGGGATGAAGGATGAAGGATGAGGAATAAGGATTAGAGGTTTAGTTATTATGAATGTTCAACTTTAAGTAATTACATTGTAGATACTTACAATAAATAGTCATGAAAATTGACATTGTTAAAATCGGCAACTCTCAAGGAATCAGAATTCCTAAAACAATTATGGAACAATGTGGATTTACAGATTCGGTTGAGATGGAAATTAAAGATGGTAGTTTGGTTTTAAGTCCTCATAAGGTTAGAGAAGGATGGGCAGAATCTTTTCAGGCAATGGCTGCCAATGGGGACGATGAATTACTAATAGATGATACTATTTCCACCGAATACGATGAGGAATGGGAATGGTAAACCGAGGAGAAGTTTATCTAGTTAATTTAGATCCTATCGGTTCGGAAGTTCAAAAAACTCGCCCTTGTGTAGTAGTTTCTCCTGACGAGATGAATCAGTACATCCGCACGATAGTTATTGCACCAATGACTACTAAGCAGAAAAACTATAAAAGCAGAGTTGCTATAAATTTTGACGATAAACGAGGGCAAATAATGCTCGATCGAGTCAGAACTATCGATAAAAAACGTTTGATAACCAAATTAGGAATACTGTCAGTTAAAGAATTAAAAGCAGTTTTATCCGTTTTACAAGAAATGTTTGCCTATTAATTGGGTTTGAGTTAATTTTGCGATCGCGTAGCGTAGCCTTCGGCTAATCGCGAAGCTACCGTAGGGTGGGCAGAGAACGTAAATTAAGCTACAAACATTTTTCTACTTTGCTATAATGCCCACCGAGTTTAATTTACTCCACAACTTAAACCTGGTGATTCAAGTCACGTAATTTTTCGTATAGTTTTGCTTTAAAAAACGGGAAAGCTATCTATATCAGTTATCCGACTAGATATATGGTAGCCACACCCCAAAGCCTACACGAATTTGTTAACTTCCGCCTGCAATACATTTCAGGTAAAGAAAGAAGTTCTGCGCAGATATTTTTAGATCGTTTCTTTCAGGCTTTTGGACATCAGGGGGCGTTACAGGCTGGCGCAGAATATGAATTGGCGATCGCCAAGGGAAGTAAGAAGGGTAAAACAGGCTTTGCAGATTTGGTTTGGAAACCCCGCGTTTTAATTGAAATGAAGAAGCAGGGGGAAGATTTAGGCAAACACTACCGACAGGCTTTTAATTACTGGACGAGAATCGTTCCTAACCGTCCTAGATATGTCATGCTGTGTAACTTTGACGAATTTTGGATTTACGACTTTGATAATCAGGTTGATGAACCTGTAGATATTATCGATCTGCATCAACTACCCGAACGATCTTCGGCGTTTGGCTTTATGGGGTTGTCACAAAAAAACTCCATCTTCCAAAACAATCAGGTAGAAGTAACGAAAGAAACCGCCCGTAAAATGGGCGAACTATGTGAAATTCTCAAGCAACGCGGTAAAAAGGAAGGCTTTAGTACTCTGGCTGCACAAAGGTTAGTTTTACAGTGCGTTTTGGCGATGTTTGCCGAAGATCGGGGATTGCTTCCCCAGGATATGTTTATCGGGTGTATTCAAGACTGTCTGAGTGGTAAGAGTTCCTATGACGTTTTAGGTGGCTTGTTTCAGGAGATGAATCGACCTGGAATTACTCCTGCTGGTAAGTATAAGGGAGTAGACTATTTTAATGGCGGTTTGTTTGCTACCGTTCATCCCATTGAATTAACCAAGGAAGAATTAAACTACCTCGATTTATCAGCGCGGGAAAACTGGAAACAGGTTCGCCCGGCAATCTTTGGTAACATATTTGAAGGGACGGCGAATCAAAAAGAACGTCACGCTTACGGGATGCACTTCACCTGTGAAGCGGACATTATGAAGATTATTAAGCCGACTATTAGTAACTATTGGGACGAAAAGATAGAGGCTGCTAATACTATTAAGGAATTAAATTCTTTACAGCTAGAACTACAAAACTATCGCGTATTCGATCCTGCTTGTGGTTCGGGAAACTTTTTATATTTGGCGTATCAAGAGTTAAAAGAAATTGAAAAGTCACTATTAGATAAAATAGCTTCCCGTCGTAGATCCCAAGCGGGTAAACAACAAACACAAATAGGTTTAGTTACCCCGTTGCAGTTTTACGGAATGGATATTAATCCTTTTGCAGTAGAGTTAGCCAAGGTGACTTTAACTATTGCTAAAAAAGTTGCGATCGATAAGTTAGATTTAACAGAAAAAGAATTACCTCTCGACACTTTAGATAACAACATCGTCTGTCAAGATGCTTTATTCACTCCTTGGGTAAAAGCCAACGCAATTATCGGCAATCCGCCCTTTTTAGGTGGGAAACATATGAGATTGAATTTAGGAGATGAATATGTAGAAAAAGTATTCAAACAGTTCCCTGATGTAAAAGATGTCGATTTTTGTAGCTATTGGTTTCGACTAGCACAGGATAATATAGACGAGACAGGAAGAGTTGGTTTAGTTGGTACTAATTCTATTAGTCAGGGGAAAAGTCGTAAAGCAACTTTAGACTATATAACTAATAATGATGGTCATATTCATGAAGCAATTTCGACTCAACCTTGGTCGGGTGAAGCAAAAGTTCATGTCAGTATTGTTAACTGGAGTTATGAACAACCACAGCAATATTTTTTAGACGATAAAGAAGTTAGCTATATTAATTCTTCTCTACAACCACACATTGATGTTTCTGGTGCAAAGACTTTACAAGCTAATAAAAATAGATGTTTTCAAGGTGTAATTCCTGTTGGCAAAGATTTTATTATTACTGAAAAACAAGTCAAAGAATGGATTGACAAAGACAGTAAAAACGAGCAGGTTTTGAAATTATTTTCAATGGGTTCTAATTTGGCAAAAAACGTCAATGGAAAACCCGACAGATGGATTATTGATTTTAACGATCTAGATTTAGAAGATGCTAGTGATTATAAATTACCTTTTGAACATATCAAAACTTATGTAAAACCACAAAGACAGCAAAATCGAGAAGCAATAATGAGAGAAAAATGGTGGCGATACAAGAGAACTAACGAATCAATGAGAAAAGCAATCGCGCCTTTATCTTATTATTTTACAGTACCGAGAGTTTCTAAATGGGCTGTGTTTATTTCCGCCCCTCTTAACTGGCTACCAGGGGATAAATCAGTAGTTGTTGCTTCAGAAGATTATTATGTTTTAGGTATTCTTTTATCTAAAGTTCATCGCCTTTGGATGGAAGCACAAAAATCAACTTTAAAAGCAGATATCGCCTATACTCACAAAACCTGTTTTGAAACCTTTCCTTTCCCGCAATATTCAAGTAAGGGCGTTTCGCGAAACGCCCCTACCGATAACGTAACTCAACAAATCCGCAATAAAGCTGTAGAACTCCACGAATACAGAACGCACCAGATGGAACAAAAACAGTGGGGGATTACGCAACTGTATAACGAATACTTCCACGAACCAGCTAGCAAACTCTATCAGCTACATCAAGAATTAGACAAATTAGTCATGCAGGCTTATGGATTTAAAGAAAAAGATGATATCTTGGCTAAACTTTTAGAACTAAATTTTAAATTAGCAGAAAAAGAACAGCAGGGAAAAAAAATTATCGGCGCACAATCACCCGATTGAAATAATGTAGGGTGGGCAGAGAAAACAAATGAGATTGAGATACCATTATTTTACAGCAATGCCCACCAAAACTAATTGTTTTCGATAGTTGATACTTGGTGGGCAAAAAAGCCAATCAATTAGCAACAATCTAATTAAACCAACTTGCCCACCCTACGAATACTTCTCTGCGTCTTTGCGACTTGGCGCGAGATTAAAATCATTGGTGGGTAAAAAAGCCAATAAATTAACAGCATTCTAAATCAAACCAACTTACCCACCCTACAAACTAACTTTGCGTCTTTGCGCGAGATTATCATAATTAGTGGGCAAAAGAGCGAATAAATTAGCAACATTCTAATCAAACCAATTTGCCCACCCTACAGAAACTTAAGCGATAGTTACATCATCGGATAAATAGACATCCTGTATGGCATGAAACAGCTTAACTCCTTCTTCCATCGGACGTTGAAAAGTTTTTCTACCTGAGATTAAACCACAACCGCCAGCCCGCTTGTTAATTACCGCAGTACGTACTGCTTGGGCAAAATCATTATCCCCCGAAGAACCACCAGAATTAATTAAACCGCTACGCCCTGCATAACAATTGAGTACCTGATAGCGAGTTAGATCGATAGGATGATCGCTAGTTAGTTCACTATAAACGCGATCGTCAGTACGACCGTATTTTTCTCCTGTCGCTTTAGCAACTGCCATGTAACCACCATTACATTCGGGTAGCTTTTGCTTGATAATATCTGCCTCTATAGTTACGCCCAGGTGATTAGCTTGTCCTGTAAGATCCGCTGCTAGATGGTAGTCTTTATCCTGTTTAAAAGCACTGTTGCGTAAATAACACCAAAGAATAGTCGCCATACCTAACTCATGGGCTTTGGCAAAAGCTTTGCTGACTTCCTGGATCTGGCGAGATGATTCTTCCGAACCAAAATATATAGTCGCGCCTACAGCTACCGCACCTAGATTCCAAGCTTGTTCGACACTACCGAACATAATTTCATCACGAGGATTTGGATAGGTAAGTAATTCATTATGGTTAAGCTTGACGATAAAGGGGAGACGATGGGCGTATTTACGAGACACCATACCTAACACCCCTAAAGTAGTTGCAACGGCGTTACAACCACCTTCTAAAGCGAGCTTAACTATGTTTTCGGGGTCGAAATACATTGGGTTAGGCGCGAAAGAAGCAGCAGCAGAATGCTCTATACCCTGATCTACAGGTAATATGGAAACATAACCCGTATTTGCCAATCTTCCTGTAGAGTATATTTGTTGTAAACTACGCAGCACTTGAGGATTGCGATCGCTCTTGAGAAAAATACGCTCGATAAAATCACTTCCAGGTAAGTGCAGCAGATCTTTTGATACTTTAGCTTTGTAAGTCAGTAAGTTTTCTGCTTCATCTCCTAAATAAGAAGCGATCGCGTCTGGTTTGGCAAAGGTAGTAGTCATAATTTTTTAAATTAAATATCTTCTATTGATTGTGACTATTTTTTTAAAGATCTTCAGTACTTCATAAGATAGTTTAAGAATTAATTTTGCTTTCGTGTCGCTTGCTGTGATATTCAGATGGTTTTAAATGATCGAGCCAATTAATTTTTTAGTTCCCCTATTTTTGTTAGGCTTAATAGCGATCGCTGCTGTATATTTTAGTAACCAAGCCTAATGTCAGAAATACGTGGAGTTTGGATTGCAAATCGTCCTCATAGTCAGGTATTGGAGTCAGCAGACAATATTGCTTCTGCGATGGATTTCTTAGAATCTTATGGCTTTAATCTTATTTTTCCCGTAGTTTGGAATCGCGGTTATACTCTCTATCCCAGTCAGGTAATGAGTGAATATAATTTACCCGCGATCGATCCTTATTACGAACAACAGCAGCGCGATCCGTTAGCCGAAATTATTACCGCAGCCAAAGAGCGCAATATTAAAGTTATTCCCTGGTTGGAATATGGTTTTGCAGCTTCTCATCTTCTTAGCGGTGGACATATTTTACAGCAGTATCCCCATTTTTCAGCTATAGACAAAGATGGTGCAACAGTCAGACACGGTGGCTTAACCTGGATGAATGCTTTTAATTCCCAAGTGCAGCAGTTTATGCTGAAGATAATTACCGAGATTGTTAGTAAATATGACGTTGATGGCATTCAAGGTTGCGATCGCCTTCCGGCACTCCCCGTTACCGCAGGATACGATCGCGACACGGTTAAACAATATCAAACCGCCTTTGGTATTCCTCTTAGCAATCATCATGACAAACAGTGGGTACAGTGGCGCGCCGACTTACTAACAGACTTTTTAGCCAAAATGTATCGAGAAGTAAAAGCAATTAAGCCTACTGCGATCGTTTCTTTATCTCCTGCGGTGTATCCCTTCTGTTTAAACAACCTACTGCAAGATTCTTTAGCTTGGGTAGAAAAAGGCTTATGCGATATTATCCATCCCCAAATATATCGTTCTAGTTTCTCTGGCTACAACCGAGAAGTAAAGCAGCTAACTAAAACTTTCGACTCTAATTTATTAGCTAAGTTCGCCCCAGGAATTGCTTTTACCGCCAACGGGAAAGATCTTACTACCAAAGACATAATTAAGTATATCAAAACCAATCGCGATCGCAATCTTATAGGACAGGTGTTTTTTCACTATGAAGGGTTGCGGAAAAATAATGATGCAGTTGCGATCGCACTATCTAACTCTGCTGGTTACAATCGAGTAGCAACTTTACCAAAATACTTCAGCTAAAAAGCCTAGAGTAACTTCATCGAGAATATAATCTGTTATATGATGTTGTTAGGGAAAAATATTGTAGATTTCCCGACGATGGGCAACTGGCTGACAGATAATAGTTTTACCTTTCTTGTCTACAGTTAGACCAACCCTATAATCTCCGACTCGGATTTTGTATTTATTTATCTTTATAGCCTTTCATCTTACTTAGATATCGCAATTCAAAGGGATTACTTGATTCCAATTCATTGAAAACAATTAATTCGATACGAGATTGAATATCTTAAGGCTTCGAGGCTAGATCTTTTAAGAATCGCTTAGTATATTCAACTTTCCATATGCGAAGCGGTATCCTTTAGGGCATTACTTGCTTTCAGTGACGCTAAATTTTTCAAGGCTTCTTCTTTATTAAGAGTTTCCTCATCCTCTACTTCATCCATTAGTTGAGCCAATCCATAATCTTCTAAGATTTCTTCAATCTTTTCAAACTCGGCAATTGGAATTTGAACCGCAATCGGACGGCTATCGCCATTTAATACATAGTTTTTGTTAATTTCTAGCATTTGGTTGATTCAAAACCTCATTGACGATCGATCTTAGTCTATTGCTTTTATAGATAGTTGGGCGATCTTCCCTCTTATCTAAATTATGGACTCCATCTAATTTACTAAAAGGGATGGCATCAACCTTTTTTGTTGTATCATATTTAAGTGATAATATGCTTATACTTAGTAAATTATTTACACAGGAATGACAAGCGATCGCCTCGGCTGAATTTATTTATTACGATCTATTTATTTAGAGGTTAATCTCACAAAAAATAAGGTGGAGATTATGAGTAACACACAGAATTTTAATAGCGATCGCGAGTTTGAAGAAGATTTACTTCCTGAATATAATTTTGATTATAGTAAGGCTCGTTCCAATCGTTTTGCAACATCTAGTGATAAAACCATCACAGTTAAATTAGAACCAGATGTTGCCAAAGTTTTTCAAACTTAGTAATGAAGTAAATAGAGTTTTGCGAGCCATAATATCTGTAATTCCGAAGGAAGAATAAAGAAAATAATAGAGATACAAAAGTTTCAAGTAGAAATTAAGACGATCAAAATTCAATCGTTAATCCTACTTCTGTTGAGAAAAGGTCAATAGTATTTTCTCCTGTTGGATTCACATATCTTACTTGTGTAAAACCACTATATCTGTTCCTAAACGGAACAGAAAGCCCTAATTTAACTTGCCAAGCAAAGCTAAGATCGTCTTCAAGACTAATGCTTAAACCTTCTTCTGTACCTAATGCTTCTGCATCAGCATCAGTAAAGTCATAACTTATTTTTCCTTTGGATATGCCTAAACCTGGACTTAAGAAAAGAGCAACAGCATTATCTTTTTTGGATAAAGGCAAAATAAATCTAGGATTAAGGAAAATGCCCCATTGTGAATAACCTACCTCGTCGAATTCTGTTCCTCCACCTGTCAACATAAATTCAAGATCCGTAGCGAAATTTTTATTGAATTTAGCACCTGCAAACAGACTACCGCCAAAACCAGTATCTAAATCGATCTTGCTGATTTCTCTAAGTGCGATACAACTGTTTTTGAATAACATATAAAATACAATCTTTTGGGATTACTTTTTATAATTCCCGAAAAAACAAAGTAATTATCACTCCTCATTTCCGTAAATAAGCTCGATTATTTAAATAGTTTGAATGCGATCGCCATAATTCAAAATCAATACAAGGGTTTGTATATCGAGATAAAATAACAAGATCGATATTGATTTAGTTGGAGCAATAGGAAGTGGTAGTAAAGCCTGATTGGTTGAGAGTTAAAGCACCGCAGTTGGAAAGAGTAGGGAGTGTCAAAGAGATTCTGCGCGATCTGTCTTTAAATACCGTCTGTGAAGAGGCATCTTGTCCCAACATTGGAGAATGTTTCAGCGTGGGTACGGCAACCTTTTTAATTATGGGTCCAGCCTGTAC
The DNA here is from genome assembly GCA_965214815.1 of Waterburya sp. Classification (GTDB taxonomy): domain Bacteria; phylum Cyanobacteriota; class Cyanobacteriia; order Cyanobacteriales; family Xenococcaceae; genus Waterburya. The sequence goes on along the minus strand of CBDCCL010000002.1, from coordinate 1,089,563 downwards.
TCGCGCCTGTCCTTATTGCGATATTGATTTTGAGAAAAAACCCCAGGCTTTAGATCCTAATGAGCCATTGCAGCTAGCAGAAGCAGTACGCCGACTCAAGCTCAATCATGTGGTAATCACTTCGGTCAACCGCGATGACTTACCAGACGAGGGAGCATCGCAATTTGTGCGCTGTATTGAAGAGGTACGTAAAGTTTCCCCTCAAACGACAATCGAGCTGCTTATACCCGATTTATGTGGCAACTGGGAGGCTCTAGAAACTATCTTATCGGCACAACCAGACGTATTGAATCACAATACGGAAACTATTCCCCGACTATATAAAAGGGTACGTCCTCAAGGGAATTATCAGCGATCGCTCGAACTTTTACAGCGCGCTCGTAATATTGCGCCTTGGGTATATACCAAATCTGGCATTATGGTTGGTTTAGGCGAAACCGATGAGGAAGTCAGGGAAGTTATTCGAGGTTTGCGCGATGTGGACTGTGATATTTTAACCGTCGGGCAATATCTACAACCTTCTCAAAAGCATTTGGGCGTTAAAGATTTCGTTACACCACAGCAGTTTCAAGCCTGGCAAGAATTTGGCGAGTCGATTGGATTTTTACAGGTGGTTTCTAGTCCCCTAACGCGCAGTTCTTATCATGCCGAACAGGTTAGAGCCTTGATGCAGCTTTATCCCCGCCAAAAAACTAATATTGCTTCGGTGTAATTACTTACTAAGTATCTAATTTTTTGGTTGCAATTGACCGCTGTTTAACGGCGGTTTCTTTTTGGAAATTTTTCAAGGATTTTTTGGAAAAACTTTTGTATTGCTTATATATCTATAGTCTTAAAGCTTATTAGAGCTAATTTATTTAACATCTTGTTTCCCAGCAATTGTAAAGAAATGTAACAAAAAAACTTTCTCGGGAACTTTTATTAGGGTAGTTTCTTCCTCACACCAGAAAGCAATATTTAAAGGCTTCCTCACGGTCGATGTAGTTTAAATTACATTTTAAAAACCGTGTTTTTACTGAAATTAGGTTTAAAAAACTGAAAAACAGCCAAAAAAATTTCAGTTATGTTCCTTTTCGCGATGAATTGGGCAATCTATTTTCAGGGAAGGAAGTCATATTTACCAACCTTCATTAGAGTCGTCATTAAGAAACCGCTATGCTTGCTAATTCTTCACGTGTTGAAACCGAAGCAGATAATTCTTCTATCAATCTCGATACTGAGCTAGATTTAGAAAATACTGATAAAACTGGCTCTGATAAGATGTCAGATGAACTTGTAGAAATCGATCTAGATACTACAGATCCTGATGCTATTTATCGTAGAGCTAGCCGAACTACTACCGATTTAGTCAGACTGTATTTACAAGAGATTGGTAGAGTTCCTCTATTAGAGAGAGACGAAGAAGTCTCAGAAGCGCAAAAAGTTCAACGTCACATTAAGATCATAGAGCAGCGCGTTCAGGCTGGCGAAGCTGGCAATACAACCTTGCAAGAATTTACCAAGCTAGTTGATGTATATGAGCGTCTGGTGACTCAACTCAGCCATCGTCCCTCAATGAAAAGATGGTCGATGGCAGTAGGTATGGAAATTTCTCTTTTAAAAGAGAAGGTAGCCGAAGGCAAAAAAGCCTGGGCTGAGGTTGCTGGCTGCGATGTCAAAGAATTAGAAAAAATTCAAAAAAGTGGCATCCGCGCTAAAGAACACATGATCAAAGCGAATTTGCGTCTTGTGGTATCTGTTGCCAAGAAATATCAAAATAGAGGTTTAGAATTACTAGATCTAATTCAAGAAGGAACTTTAGGCTTAGAAAGAGCAGTAGAAAAGTTTGACCCCACTAAAGGCTATCGTTTCAGTACCTATGCCTACTGGTGGATTCGTCAGGGTATTACAAGAGCGATCGCTACTCAAAGTAGAACGATTCGTCTACCCGTCCATATCACCGAAAAACTCAACAAAATTAAAAAAGCTCAACGCAAAATGTCTCAAGAAATGGGACGTACTCCCAAAATTGAGGATTTGGCTAAAGAGCTAGACATGACTGCGCCTCAAATTCGCGAAGTTTTATTGCGCGTACCTCGTTCTGTTTCCTTGGAAATTAAGGTAGGTAAGGAGAAAGATACTGAGTTGGGAGACTTGCTAGAAACTGAAAGTGCTTCTCCTGAAGAAACTTTGATGCGAGAATCCTTACAAAAAGACTTACATTATCTTTTATCCGAATTAACCAGTCGTGAAAGAGAAGTAATTCAGATGCGCTTTGGTTTTGGTGGAGAAAAACCTTTCTCCTTAGCTGAAATTGGTCGCTGTTTAGAACTGTCTCGCGAACGGGTACGTCAGATTGAGGCAAAAGCCTTACAAAAACTCCGTCAGCCCCGACGCAGAAATTTAATCAGAGATTATTTAGAGTCATTAAGTTAATTAATTCAAATCACGATTTTATTAAGAGAGATTGAATCTCTCTTTTTTTTTGTGAATATAAATCTATCTAAAAACAATATCGAGCAAAAATTATTAATTTTAGTTTCGTCAAGCAAAATTTAAAAAAGACCGAAATTTTCTTTAAGATGAAGTTAGCTATTTTTTACTTACAGTCTATTTCAGTCAAGTGAAACACATAAACTCAAACTGAAAAGCTAAGAGCGAACAGCTAAAAAATAGTTAATTTTGAGTGTAGTCTATCCAATTAAAAACTGCTGTAATACATGGATTTGCAATTAGTCAAAGTTTTTTTACCTATAGAAGAAGCAGAAAATGTACGTCAACTACTGTCTTCTTATCCTGAGTTAAAAAGCGAATCTGTTTTAAAAACGCCACAGCAATTTGTAGTCAAAATTTTAGTTGAGAAAGAACAAGCAGAAACAGTTATCGATCGCCTGAATCAAAAACTAGCTCACCTCAAAGACTTTCAATTGGTATTGTTGCCAGTTGAAACCATACTCGCTGAAGCTTATGCAGTATCACCCGAACCAAAAGCCGAAAATGAAGATCTGCACAAACATCGTGAAGTTTACGATCGCGTGTCTAAAAGCGTTCGCCTTTCTAGCACAGAAATAGCAATGGTCATAATTTCTACAATAATTGCAGCGATCGGTTTATTAGAAGGAAACCAAGTAGTAATTATTGGTGCAATGGTAATCGCGCCCTTGTTAAAGCCTAATATGGCGTTAGGAGTAGCTACTACTTTCGGCGATTTATCTTTGGCAATTAGAACCGTAAAAGTAGGATTAACAGAGATTTGTATATCTTTGCTGCTATCGATCCTCTTGGGCGTATTAGTGCCAGTAAATTTAGAAATGCCCGAAATCGCGATCAGAACTACGGTAAATCTGCCTGATGTAGCTTTAGCCTTTGCATCGGGAGTAGCTGGAGCAATTTCCCTGACAGTGGGAGAACAAAGCGCGGTAGTTGGAGTGATGGTTTCCGTCGCACTATTGCCCCCTTTGGTAGTTTTAGGGATGCTGATTGGTTCTCAACTTTGGAGTCCTGCTATTGGAACTGTAGTTTTAGTATCGCTCAACATTGTCTGTTTAAACTTGGCAGCGATCGCTACTTTTTGGCTGCGAGATATTCGTCCTCAGTCTTGGTGGCAAAAATTTCAGGCGAGCAAAATAACTGGAATAGCAACAGTTTTTTGGTTAATTCTTTTAGCTTTACTAATCGCCGTTATTTTTATGTATCAGTTTGGTAAAACTCATACTGGTGCTGTTTAGTTTTGTTCTGGATACGTTAATAACCTAAGTTCGGAACAAAAAAAAGAGAGTTAAACACACTTTTGACAAAATGAACTAGGAGCGACAATAATGGCAGACCGAGAAGGTAGTATATACTACGAAAGCATCAATGACTTTGACTTCGACCGCACTTTTGCATTCTTGGCAAAAGAAGGAATTTCTCTACCAAACAAATCTAAAAACGGCAAAATTATTGCCCTCGATGAAGTAGGAGATGATTATGAAGTTAATTATGAGCAGGTAAAGCAAAAAGCCTTGAGTGGTAGTTTGTTTAATGTTGTCGCTTGGTTAAATTATCAAAAAAAAAGCTTTTTAACCTTTTGCTTGAAGGACGATCATTTTGTTTTAGATTTTTATTTAGGTTATCTATTGCAGGAAGAAAGAGATTTAGTCTCGAAAATCTTTCTAAAACTTTTTATTAGCGAAACTTCCTATTCCAAAAGATTTTTAGGTATGTTTGTTGACAAAAATGGTCAGACTTATGATTATGATTTTGCTCCTGTTTTCTTTACTAATTCTGAAGAAGTTGACTACGTAACCGATTTAATATGTTTACCCAAAAAAAAGTTTGACAACTTAGTAATAATGGAATCTGGTTTTGCAAAAAAGGAATTAAATAACGGTTTTGTTTGTGCTTCTAGATATCCTAAGTTTCTTAATTATGTGTTGAGTTAGCTCGTAGTGCGATCGCCTTTGTAGGGTGGGCAAAAAACTAACTTGATAAAGTGTTTTAGAAAAAATCTTTGCCCACCAAATATATTTTATTAAGCAAAGCTCATACGAGTTTCGTTTAATTTTGCTACGAATGTGTGAAGAATTTTTTACCAAAACTACTTCGAGCCTGGAATATCTTCTAGAGAAACTTCATAGCTGCTTTTAACCGTACTGCGATCGCTCCAGGGAGGATGCCAATAGGTTTCTTGGATTACTATTTTATCTAGCCAGCGAAATTTTACCAGGCTAAGATTATTTCTGCCCACTACTTCAGAACCTTCTTGTAACCAGCGGTTGCGCCAAAATATTGCTACAAAGTCGATTAGTCTGTGCCAAATATTTTTACGCTCGATCGCTTTTGGCTGCTTCCAGGGTAAAGATTTAGCTGGTTGTCGTTTGCACCACTCAGTACGATATTGCCAATCTGGTTTGGTGTGGATCGGCGATTGCTTTTGCCACCATTTAGGCTGGTTTTGCTTTAGTAGTTTGAGAGATTTATTCCAACCTAGCCAGCTTTCGGTTTTTTCGGGTAGCAAGGATTTTAACTTGGTGTGTATGAGACGGGTTGATAGTTCTGAATTTTTGATCGCGCTAGAGGTAAGCTGAACTAAAACCGAGGTTTGTTGAGAATCTAAATCCCAATGAACTAAACGAACCGCACAGCTATAGTGAATGTCTCCTGAAAGAATAATTACGCGATCGCGCTGCTGGCATAAATTGAGCAATAAAGTAGCAAAGGCTTCCTCGTGAAAATTCCAAGAATCTCCCACATCGGTACTAAAGACACGATCTCGACTCAATTCATATTGCTGAATGCGATCGATAATGCCTAGCGCGACTAAATTAGTAGGTAGAACGATCGCGGTTACTTTAATTTGGGACGGTTGAGCTTTTAAGGGTTCTGTTAGCTGCTGTTTAAAAGCGTAGGGAGACAACAGCATTGGGGGGGCTTTTTTGTCTGCTTCTGGGGGATAACCGCGCCAGGTACGAGTATCGAGAACGATAACTTCGTGATTTGTTCCATAAACCTGATAGTGCCAGGGTATAGTAGTCTGGTTTCTTGCAAAGACCAATACATCTTCGTCTAACACCATTTTAGGTAATCCCGTTGCCGTATCGATCGCAGGAATACCTAAATAGCGATCGCATTCTGCTTTTAAAGATTTATCTTTGCCTTTTGATTCCAACCACCCAGAAGCCAACTGTAATAGTTTTTCTCCCCCCGTCCCTGGTGCAAAATGCCGTGGTGTATTACCCCAAGCCTGAAAGATGGCGTATGTTAGCAAGCCATTCTGAACGATTCTTCTACCTAGAGGCTTACCCAAAACGCGATCGCACCATTCACGATTGAGATAAAAGTCGTCACTGACATCATGATCGTCACAAATTGTATATACGGTTACGTTAGCCAAAGCCCTTCTAACCGAACTCAAATCGCGGACAAAACCCGCCACCTCGTCAATTTCTTTCTGCCATGCCGATTGAATATTATTATCTAAACCATAGGGAAAATCATCGGGAACTAATACTGGCGACCAAGCGAGAAGATAAGCAGCAGCATACTCTCCAAAACTAAACAGATGGCTTTTGGCTTTATCTTCTTTCCCGCCCAACATTCCCGTCATTCCCCCTTCGATACGGGCTATTTCACAACGCTTTCCAGGAGGTAGTTCTTCGGCAGAGATAGTTCCTTGCTGAAGGGGTAATTCTTCCGACCAACCAAATAAAAGCTGGTTTATTTTTTGACTCAGCCACAGCATCGGATCGGCAACATCATCACCATAAATTTGGTCGCCTGTCATAAATAGCTGATGGGGTCTTTGAGTGGCTAAAGATGCGTTCTCTTGAATTAAATTATCTAAACAAGATAGAGTATCCCTGCCACCACCGTGAGGCTTACGACAAGAGCCATGCACGATTCTTAGACTATCGATGTCTGTCGGCGGTAGGGCAAAGGTAGGTAACTGGTGGGGAAAATAGCTGAGACTGTAATCTTTATCTGGTGTTGCGATCGCCTCAATTAAGTTTTTTTGCTCGTGTTGACAGTAAAGATCGTAAGCATATACCCGATCTGCCTCAAGCGTTTCATCACCTCGTACAGACTTCGCCGTAACTGCTACCACATACAAATTTTTACCCAAACAAACCGTGCTGCGCTCTCCTTCTAACAGCATCCTGCCAATAATAGACCCTTGACCCGATTCTGTTTCGTATACTTTGAGCGCGATCGTTTCTGGCTTAGTTAAAGCCAGCCAAACAGTAACTTCGTCTGCTTGAGTATGACGCAACATTGGGCCAGCAACAATTAAAGGTAGTTGCTTTAAATTGGGCAAATATGTAGTGCTAGAATCTGACTTAAACAATGGACATTCAGCTTTTTAAGATAAATTCCTAAAAACTCCCTATGGCGATATTAGCAAAAATCCTTACTTTTCTTTAAACAAGCAGCCTCACTTCATCAAATCAACACCTCAACAATTAACAATTAACAATCATCAATCATCAATCAACAATCATCAATTATCTACTTCTTTATTGCTGGTTTAATAAGTTAGAAGCAATTTCGTACCAAATCTCTCGATATTTTTGATGTTCGGGCTTTTCGGTTAGCTGTACCCCCTCTAGTGCGGGATATTGTTCGTGAAAGATTGAGTCTACCCGATTGTAGAAAGCACCAGCATCGAGATTTAGAGATTCGACTCGCTGATATATTTCCTGCTGTAAATCTCTTTCTGTTTCACTCAAAGTATCCGATCCGCGATCGAAGTCAAAAGCCATCGATCCAGAGATGTAATTTTTGATTACACCAAAGCTAACTAAACCTGGAATTAAAAAAACTGCTGCGGTAATCATGCCCCATTGCCAAGGTCTAACCCTTTTAAAATCGGCAGCAGAGGGAATATAAGTAGTTTGTCTTGAGATATTGGTTGTCTTATGGCGATCGCGCCCGTCGCTAGAATATTCCCGATCTCCTGGTGCTAGTATTAGGGTGCGAATGCTAGAAATAAAGCTGTTGGCAGTTGATTTCTCTTTATCTAATATTTTAATTACTTCTTCTGCTGACTGATAGCGATCGCAGGGTTTATATGCCAGCATTTTATTGAGAATCTTTTTGAAATTGGAACTGACTTTAGCCTGTGATTCCCAGTCCCATTTTCCCGCATGGCTATCGTAAAGTTCATCTGGCTGCTTTCCCGTCAGCAAAACTATGGCGGTTGCTGCCAAAGAATATAAATCGCTACAGGGAAATGCCTGACCGCGACTAATTTGCTCGTCAGGAGAATAGCCTTTTTTCCCGATTAAAGTAACTGAATGTCCTGTCGATCTCGAAACGGCGTTAGCAGCAATTTTGACACAGCCAAAATCAATCAAAGCAGTCTTACCATCAACTTCACGACGAATCAGATTGTCTGGGGAAATATCGCGATGAATTAACTTAGAACGATGAATATAGTCCAACACGGGAAGTAATTCCCGAACCATATCAATTACTTCTGCTTCGGTTAGTTTACCTTGGCGTTTTAACAATTGCCAATAGCTTTCTCCAGCAATATATTCTTGAACTATAAAAAGCGATCGCCGATCGTTAACGCGAGTTATTAATAGTGCCTCAAACTGGGGAATCTGTAGGTGTTTTAACTTGTATAGTATTCCCGCTTCTCGTTCAAATAGATCTTCGGCTTTACAAAAAGCGCGATCGCTTTCAATTTTTGGCGCGAATTCTTTAAGGACGCACAGTTCTCGATAGCGATGGGTATCTTCGGCTAAGTAAGCTCTACCAAAACCGCCCTGACCAATCTGCTTAATGATGCGATAGCGATTATTTAAAATAATTCCATCTCGTAAGGCAGAAGCAGAGGTTCTAGACATAACCTAAATTTATATTGCTGGAAAACAAGGCTATTTTAACAACGGTTTTTCAAAATCAACAGTTTTAATTGTTATAAAAGTAACGCTGCCAAGGAGAGTTTAGAAGCTCAAAGTTTTACAATAGGCTTTTAGACAGCAACAAATATGGCTAAAGTTAGTCTACAAAGCGTTACTCGGATCTTTGGCAACGTTACCGCAATTGAAGATATTACTTTGGAAATTCCCGATCGCGCTTTTTGGGTAATGGTTGGGCCTTCTGGCTGTGGTAAATCTACCCTCCTAAGAACCATTGCTGGCTTGGAATCTATTACCAAAGGAGAGCTTTATATTGGCGATCGCCTGGTTAATAATCTTCCCGCACGACAGAGAGATGTAGCGATGGTATTTCAAAACTACGCCCTGTATCCACATTTGAGCGTAGCTGATAACTTGGCTTTTGGTCTAAAAATGCGTCGGGAGAATAATCAGACTATCGCTCGTCGGGTTCGAGAAGTAGCTCATTCGTTGGATATCGAACATTTATTAATGCGTAAGCCCAAACAGCTATCAGGAGGACAGCAACAGCGAGTAGCTTTGGGTAGAGCGATCGCCCGTAAGCCGAAGGTATTTTTGTTAGATGAACCCCTGTCCAATTTAGATCCTCAGCTACGAGACGATACGAGAGCCGAATTAAAACAGCTACATCAGCAGGTAGGAATCACTACGGTATATGTTACCCACGACCAGGTAGAAGCTATGACCTTAGCCGATTGTCTGGTAGTTTTAGACAATGGTAGAGTACAGCAAATTGGCAGCCCTCAAGAAGTATACGCCAATCCTGTAAACAGCATGGTAGCTGGCTTTATAGGCAATCCAGCGATGAATATTTTGTCTGCAACCTATGACAATGAAAGGCTAATCCTATTTAACGGTCAATCGATACAGCCCAATCGGGATCTCAAACAACGATTGCAAATTCGAGGACAATTCAACATAGGTATCCGTCCCGAACATATTACAGTTCAATCGAAGTCAACTAAGGATGACAACTGCTTGACTTTGCAGGTCGATCTAGTCGAACCTCTGGGTAGGGAAACTATGGTTAAAGCTACTGCTTTAGAATCTAATTTGGGATTAAATTTGCTGACAGATGCTCATTGGCGCGGTCAAAAGGGCGATCCGATCGCGGTAAAATTCGATTTAGAACAGCTATTTATATTCGATTCTAGTAGCGGACTGACCATTAATAATTAATTATTCTATGCCTTTGAATAACTCAACCGATTTAGCTTTTACTTCAGCGTTAGAACAAGCTAGGCTAATTAAACAGCGTCAAGTTACCCCTTTAGAGCTTACCGAACTATATTTATCGCGCATCGAACAATATGATTCTAAGTTAAATAGCTTCTACCATGTGGCAAAAGAAAGCGCGATCGCCGATGCTAAAGAAAAAACCGCCAGACTCGCTCAAACCTCGGATCTACCTCCTTTTTTTGGCGTACCTATCGGCATCAAAGATCTTAAGTCCGTCGCTAATATGCCCATCACCTACGGCGTTGCTGCTTTAAAAGACCAAATAGCTAAATACGACGAAGGAGTAGTAACAAAACTCCGAGAAGCAGGATTTATTATCTTAGGTAAGAACGCTACTTCTCAGCTTGGATCTTTTCCCTACACCGAGCCAGAAGGCTTTGCAGCGACTCGTAACCCCTGGAACTTAGAATATACTCCTGGTGGCTCTAGCGGTGGCTCTTCGGCTGCGGTAGCTGCGGGATTGTGTTCTATTTCCTTGGGTGGCGATGCTGGCGGTTCGATTAGAGGCCCTGCTGCTTGCTGTGGTTTAGTGGGAATCAAACCCAGTCGGGGTAGAATCTCTTTTGCTCCTGTTGGCGATCGCCTGAGCGGTTTAGCAACTCATGGTGTGGTTACTCGTACCGTAGCCGATGCTGCTGCATTTTTAGATATTGCCTCTGGCTACATAGTAGGCGATCCTTACTGGCTACCGAAGCCCGAAACTCCTTTTTTGCTCGACACTCAAAAATCGTTACCGCCTCTGAAGGTGGGCTATGTTACTTCCTTATTACCCGTCGGCGAACCAGCCTCCGAATGTCAGCAGAGCGTTACAAAGATAGTTCAGCAGCTAGAAAATATGGGTCATGCCACTATTCCTATGGCGATCGATCTATCTCCTCTAATCGAACCTTTTAAAACTGTCTGGTCAACGGCGGTAGCATCCTCTGGAATACCCCCAGAAGCATTGAGTCCAATGAATCGTTGGGTAATAGAACAATCTGGTACAGCAGGAGAATATTTACAGGCGGTAACTAAAATGCAGTTATTTGCGCGAGAGATAGTAAGTATGTTTGCCGAAATCGATGTTTTAGTCGCCCCTACCTATATGCACCCCACGATTAAAGTTGGTGAGTGGGCGGATCTCGAACCTGAAGATACTTTTAACCGAATTGCCAACTGGATACTTCCCTGTCCACCATTCAACGTCACGGGACAACCTGCAATTAATATACCCGTAGGTTTTGACAGCAATAACGTACCTTTAGGAATACAGTTAGTCGGTAAGCCTAATTCTGAAGCGACCATCATTGCTATAGCTGCTCGACTGGAACAAGCTTTATCTTGGACTCAACACCGTCCTCAAGAATTTGTTTGAGTTTAAAATTACTGCTATTTTTAGTAATTCAAATTTGTTACCATCTAACTATCCTTGGCAGGGAGCTATAGGCATTGTCAATCGATCCTATAGCTTTTGTTTTTTGAGCGATCGCATTAGAAAGTAATTTCTAAAACTGAGAAATCGCGATCGCATTTCAGATTTTTTCGATACAGAAAACCAAAGTCTTTTTTATCTCCAGTTAGTAAATGAGTGCATTGCAGAGCGATAAGCTTAACGGACAGGGCGTTAAGCTCATCGCGCCTCGCTCGCTGATGGAAATAATCCTGTTCACTATAAATTTCGTTGGGACAATAAGCGAGAACGAATTTGACTCAGATCGGGTTGAACAGATTGAAGACGCTGTTTGACAGATTTGGCTAACTCTTCTCTTTGATTCAAGTATTGTTCTACTGAATCTTTATTTTTGAGATAGTAGGCGATGGTACTGTAAACGTCAGATAAGGTCAAAGTCGAGTAGTTGTCAATAATCGTTTCAGCAGATGCGCCATCTTGAAATGCACGAATTACCATCTCTAATAAAACTCTTGATTTTCCCACTCTGATTGCGCCAGTTTTATCTTCGCGTAGTGGTGGTTTTTCGCTTTTTAGAACAAGGGTCATAAGCTATTTGCACGACTTATATTTTCGACATAATTTTATATCTTAACTCAACGTTTAAAAATAAGAATTATCAAGGTATATACAATACTTTCTTGTCCCACTCGTGTTGTTCGGTATACATTGCGTAGAGTAATAACTCATCAATAGCTTGCGCGATAGAAATGCGATCGTTTATTACAAATAACCCTGGCATTACTTCTTCATTTGCTACACGTTCATAAGCAAAGTCAGGCATAGTTGCTCTGTCGTGAGTTATGACAATGCGTTTGTTCTCAGCAGCCCAAGATAAAATTGTCGGGTCATCTAGTTCTTGCAAACCTACATCTTGAACTCGAACTAAGTCGAGATTGGGCTGGCGCAAAAACATTCCGCGAATTACAGCACCTCTAAAGTTTTCATCGGCTAGCAAACTCAACATATTCAAAAACTATTTCGTTAATGTTTAGATGACAATTCGATCGCTCATCCAACCCAATTGTATTTGCCATTTTTTATTTTGTCATTTTATACTGTTTACATCAATTGGTGTAAAAAATGAGTTTTGACGATATTAAAGATTGGCAAGGTACGGCAGAAAATCTCTTAGAAGAATTACAGCGTCAAATTAAACAGCTAAATTTATCAGTTGAACCTCCTGCTGTGAGAACAATTCGTTCGTGGCGAGGAAAAAAACTTTTATCGCAACCGAAGGGAAAGAAGTTTGGCTTTCGTCAGGTATTAGAAGGACTGGCAATTTTGCAATTTTTGAAGAAAGGCTGGACATTAGTTGCGATCGCCGAAGTATTATCTTCTCTTAACGACAAGGAATTGGGACAACAAATCTTAGCAACAAGAAATGATGAGAACTCAGAAATATCGGAGAATCATCAGTTATCTTTGTTTCCTACTCAGCAAAACAAAAGCAACCTTACCTTAGCCGAAGATGCTGTAATTCTATTAGCTCAAGGGATTTTACGGCAATACGATCGCGTTCTTACAGGTCGAGAAATTGTCAGACAGGATGATAAATTGCCTTCTGAACTCCATTCGGCAATGTGCAAGATTGGTCGTTTGTATTTAGAAGAAGGAAAATGCGATCGCGCTGCTTGCGTTCATGATGTATTGGAGCGTTCTCGATATAGTCTCAATAGTAAACAATGGAATTTGAACACTTTCAAAGAATTAGCGTTTGCTAATGCTTCTCTCATCGATCTAGATCTAAAAGTGCCGACGGTAGACTGTGCCGAGATTGCTGATAAATCTGGTGGTTACGGTGAAGATAATGTAATTGAAAATCGTCTGTATCTCAAAATAATCAACGCAACTAAAAGTTTAGGTACAAAAAAGCAGCATCAAGCTTACACGGCAATTAGAGAGCTAATAGGTAGGCGATCGCTAATTAGAGAACGAGAGCTTTTAGATTATTTAATCGAACATAATCTGACCCCTCTGCAAGAGACAGTAGTAGAATTTTTCGATTTTGTTCCAGAAACCTGGTTGATTAATAACCTTGCAAACCGTTGCTATCACTGCGGGACTTTGTTGCGACCTCATCCTAATAGAGATCGCTATCCCTATGGCTACTGTCCGATTTATCAGTGTAATAGTAAGTATCCACCGCGAGTAGGAGAAAGATTAAATCCCGAAGACGGTCGATTGTTAGTAGCCAAGCCTCAGATATTAGCTTATTGGACTGCACCTGCAATCGACGAGTTAGCAATTTTTGACGAAGCCAAAACTTATGGTTTAGATGCAGAGTTATATCCAGAATCAGACCAATGTGATGTGGCGATAGGCGATCGCGCTATCGGTATTGATGCTAAATCCTATCGCAGTCCCGTTTTATTAGCATTAAAACTCAATCGCAGTATTGGCAGACTTATTTTCTATAAAAAAAGAATAGTAGCAATTACAGACGAGCTTATTGAAGACTGTTCGGGGTACTTATCTACTTTGCGTTCTCTTTTAGATAAAAAAGGTGAAACGGCAACTTTGCAGGTCATGTCGGTTTCATCAGTTATTGAGAATATACAGAGAGGAAACTATGCGAGTTAAACCAAATTTTTGGACGGGGAACGATCGCATTTGCTGGTTGTGCGTCCTGATGAAAGAATTTATTGGCGTTGAATCTTTAGAATACGCTCCTGTAATTATGTCGGGAATGACGAGTGTATATGATGCGCCGATTTTAGAACCTGCAAAACAAGCAATTTTCAATCTGCGTCAGATGTCTTTGAGCTATGTTACCAAAAACTCTATAGAGTATGCAGTAGCACTTTACAACGACCATCACTATCGAAATAGAACTCAGGGAGTATATGAAATTGACCCAGAAACGTTGCAGTTTAGTCAACCAGACTTTTTAGAACATCCGTCTATTACTAAGGCGCGAGAAATCTTATCTGCGCCAATGGATTATAAATTTCATGGTCGCCAAGTAGCCAATCCTCGACAGCAGATGGCGGTTGCGCTAGGAAAGGATGCAACATCAACACGATTGCCAATTGACCCGATTACCGCACCGTTAGCCGAACGCCAAACTCATAATATAGACCGAATACCCAGAGGTGCTATCTCTATTCCTCTGGCGGAATTGAGGCAGATTGCCGAAGATATGGATCGTAAAGACAGAGAACATCCCGAACGTAGATCTGGCAACTGGAGCGATCGCTTAAACAATTTTGTAGTAAAAGTACCTAGAAATCGGGGTTTAGTGCTAGAAAACGAAACTATCGAACTATCAGGAATCAAGCATCTAATCGGTTTACCTGGTGCGGGTAAAACCACAATTTTGATGATAAGTGCCGTGTGGTTAGGAAGAAATGGTTATAAAGTGATGCTGGTTTTTCCTTCTATTGAAGTCTCCAGACAATACATGGCTGAATTAAAGTTTCATGGTATCAAAGTAGGGATGTTAGTGGGTCAAAATCCTGTTACAAGGCGTACTCATGGCGATCGCATTGCCGAAACCATTGCTGCTTCTGGAGGACAAGGAGGCTTTGCTCATACCCTTGATGGTGCTGATTCTTTTGCTTTTAACTGCTTGCTTCCTGCTTATTCTCCTGCTGAAACTTCTTTATGGGGTTTTGGTCATGCACCCTGTAGCGATATTTTACAAAGTTCATCTCCTGGAAAGACAAAGGAATACTTGTGTCCCGTATGGACAATGTGCGGACGCAACAAAGCACCGCGAGATTTAATTGATGCCGATATTTGGGTGGGACATATTCGGTCTATGGATACTACAGTACCCTATCAGGCGATCGATCGAGAGATTCGCTATTTTGAGTTGATGGCGCGAACTTTCGATCTAGTCATTTTTGACGAAGCCGATATGGTGCAGTCCAATTTGGATAGTTATGGTCTAGCAAAACTCAATCTTTCAGGTGCGGATGATTCTATTCACCGAACTATTCTCGAACAAGTTCATAATCCTTTATCAAGAAACAAAACATATTTACTAGCAGATCGCACTCTCGAACTCTATAGTCGCAATATGGCTGAGTTCGGCAATCACAATACGACTCTCGTAAGCCTGTTGCAGAATATTCATCGTAGATTGAGGAAAAGATTTGAAGGACAGCTATTAACGGCATCGCGAATAATTTCCGAAATATTAGAAGGTTTTGAAAAAGATAAATATTACTACAAAAGAGATATAGCCAGCACAGCAGAAATAAAAACGGGTTTTACCAAAGTCCATGCATTAACAAACTTTTGGAGAACCGCTGCTGACAGTGCATTTTACGATCGTACTGATGCTCAAACACCGCAAAAGGAATTTAAAAAAAACTTGTGTTCTCAAGCTTTAGGTATTGACACAGATATCTTAATTGATGATTGGCGTAAATTAATTGGACTCTTAAGGCGTTATTTGGCTGAAAACACATTTAAAAAACGAGATAAGATTATTGAAGATATTGCTGAGTTATTTCTCAATCTCTGTTTTCCAGGAGAAGAACCACCTCATCTTACTCCCGATGTTATTCCCCTACTAATAGCAATTACCTTTGTTATTTCAGGTTATCGAAGAACTGTGCCTGAAACAAGAACGATGGTGGCAGAAGGATTAATCAAAGACTCAATTTTAAATCCGCCCATTTCTGACCAATTACGCCGTTTTACGCCTGAAAATTTAATCGGTTCATCACTTTCTGGGGTTAAATATAGTTTTTCCGATGCTCGTACTAATCGCCCTAATTCTAGTAACGTTACTCTAACTCATAT
Source organism: Waterburya sp. (assembly GCA_965214815.1). GTDB lineage: Bacteria > Cyanobacteriota > Cyanobacteriia > Cyanobacteriales > Xenococcaceae > Waterburya. The sequence goes on along the minus strand of CBDCCL010000002.1, from coordinate 1,073,774 downwards.
TACTTTTATTGGTGCGCCTCGGATGCTAATGCACCGCTTCAATCGTTTATTAGAAGCCGATAGCAGAAAAGATGCACCTGCGGTACTAATGACTTCAGCTACTTCTTATTTAGAAGCTAGTCCAGCCTATCATATTGATGTTTATCCTAATTATTTACTCAAACCAAAACCTAGAGAAAAAAAGCAAGCAATAGAGCTAAGTCAATACTGCTTTTTATGTTTAAAAGATAAGGAAAGAAAAAACGAACCGTTGCGCTATAGCGGTGCAGGGGAACTAAGAGATCGCAACCTATTAAAAATGGTAGATCGTTTGGTAGATGGCGATCCCCCTGAAATTAAAAAAGTTATTAAATATTTTGATGTCAGACATAATATTCATCGCAAAGCAGCTTTTGTAGTTAATGGTTATCAACAAGTTAGAGATATTAAGCGACATCTAGATCGCAATTATCCCGAAATTGGCAAAAAAACTAAAGCCGTTGTTAACTATCTTCAAGAAGGAGAAAAACCTACTGACTATGTAACTACTTCCCAATGTGAAGCTTTGGGAGATGATGAAAATTGCGAACTAATTATTTTTCCCATGTTAGCTATTGGTCGTGGCGTAAATATTGTCTTTACCAAAGGTGCAAGGGAAAGAGATGCTGCTATTGGTGCGATTTACTTTCTAACTCGTCCTCATCCCACCATAGATGATACTCAGCTTTTATATAGTTTAGCGGGTCGTGCAACTCAAAGATTCGATCGCCATAAATTTGACTCCAAACAAGGACTGGCAGAAATTTATCATACCTGGAATGATGCTCGGTCAGATGTTTATCGCAATGTGAAACGGCTTTTACAAGAGCCATTAATGGCTAGCAAGTTGGGAGAAGAATTATTTAAACCCTTTACCGCCAATCTAATGGTAGCAATCTTACAGACGATTGGACGAGGGATGAGAAATGCCTGTCCAGTATCAGTTTACTTTGTTGACGCAGCCTGGGCTCCTCAATCGGCTAAGGGAAAACCCGATTCTCCCCGCGACAGTATGTTAGTGCAAATGCGCGTAATTTTAGAAGAATGCGTACAGCACGAAGACCCTGTAATTCGAGAAATATACGAAGAACTCTATCTTGCTTTTCTCGAACCTTTGAGAAGAATTAAAAACGTCAAATATCCTGCAAACCTCTTTCAATCCTCAGATTCAGTCTACGAAGATGACGGCTTTGAAGATGACGACGCTCTATACGATATGTAATTAATCATGACTAAACCCCACAAAAACGCTACTGAAGTACAGAAAATGCCAACCAATCTAAAAAATATCCAAGAATTAATCAATATACTTATTTTTGTTCTATTAACTCAAGACAAACTATACAAATTAGCCGTACCACCGCTCATAAAATATATTTCCTTGGGCGACGCTAAAACTATTGATACAATTCCCCTCGCCTTTACTATTCCCGATAAATTATCACCTGTTGTAGTTAGTGGATTTACTTTAGCTTGGACTAAAGAAGCACTAGCTAACTTCTCTCAAGTTCACGAAGACGTTAAACAAATCAAAAACCTGCCTTACGCATCTCTCCGAGGCTTTTTGGAAATTGGGCTATCAAATATATCTCGTATTGTGCCAAGTATGGAACTTAGCAGTTATGCAATTAACACAAGAACAACGAAGCCTTTTGCTTATATCAATGGTGGAGACAAAGACGAAATCACAAGAGTTTTAAGACCGCTTCTCAATGACTGGATTGCAAAATATCTCGTACCCTATGGAGAAAGAGAAGGAGTTTCCGAGGATGCTATTGAAAGATTAAGAGAACTACAAGACAGCGATGAACTTCTGTTAATAAGACCATTTGAAGCACAAATATTTCCTTGGGGTTGGGACGAAGTTAGTGGTACGACAAGTCCACCAGATAAATATAAATCGTTTCCTCAGTTTGCTGACTACATTGCAAGGTTAATCTCTGGTAACGAAATTTTCCAGGGGTTAGGAAAAATTAAACGAATAATTACCAATCAAGGAGGAATGGGTTCGGGAATAGTAGAGTTATTAACCGAGCCAATTCTACTAAAAAATAAAGATTTATTTAGCTTGCGTATTGTTTTTGAGCTTGTCACTTTTCCTTCTATACATCAGCCATTATTAACGATGGATGTGACTAAACGACGTTGGCTGAGTAAACTAAATGATAGTGGATTTAGTCCTAATGGTATTAACGGATATATATTCTCAAGTAATCATAAAGACCGTGTTTTTAACTTTAAGCTGAATCGCCGTAAAAATAAAGACACTAAAGAATGGGAATGGCAACCAGATGATTCCTTTTCTGTTTTGCAACGAGAACTAAAGCTGCCAGTAAGTAAGTTCACAGGCGCACAAATTGCCAGAGGAGAAGTTTCTAAAAACGGCTGTAAAGTACTTTTAACCTATAGTGACAGCGATCCCAATCAGTCTCACAATATTAAAGCAGGCGTACCAGAAAAAGATACATTAGAAGCTTTTAAAGCGATAGAGAAAATATTTGAAGCCAAGAATATAGTTCCTTTTGATGGATATACTCCCGTCAAAGCAAATCATCCCACTAAAGACAAAAAAGATACAGATGCAGCAACTAAGCAAATCAATAAACCAACTTTGCTAAATGCTGTTTTAGAGTTATTAGAAAATCCTCAAGTAAAAGATTTTACTCCCAAGTATCTCGGTAAAAAAAACGATACAGAAATCAATAAGCTATTAAAAAAGCATTTTAATTTTCGTCTAAGCGGAAAAGGAATTAAACTATTTCGTTTCAATAATAAAAATAAAGACCAATCTGAGGAACTCAAAACGTTAATTAAGCTTAATCAGGAAGCAATCAAACGTTTGTATCCAGATGAAAAACCTTTGGTAATAATTTTTCACGAAAACAAAGATAGCTATAGTCTTAAGCTACTAACAGCAATTATCAAGATACTGTGGGGAGATTCAATAGAAATTCAGCCTTCAGCCATTCCTAAAAATACTCACGGAGCAAAAAGCCAGTTACCTCATAACGATTTAAAAAATAAAGCGCGATCGCAAAAAAGAGTTGAAGAGTGGACTCACACAGCTAATCGAATTGCTCAAATCAAACGTCCAAAATTCTGTTTGGTAATGGCAAGTAAGTTCTATCCCCATCCTGAAGATCCAGATAAACAACTTCCTGATGATAAAGTAAATAAACCTTCAACTCGTAAAGCAATATCTTCTATTGGTGGTAGTTGCGTTCAGTTTATTGTTCCTCCTTCTCCTTTCCCAGATACGGGAGATATCAGCATATCAAAATTTGTTTTTCCCGCTCAATCAGCTATTAAAGAATTACTATGGGCGCATTCTGGACGTATTGATAAAGTATTAGAAAAAGTCGAGCGATATTTCAAAGATACAGAGCTTAAAGACAGACCTAAAGAAATTATTGCTATTACGATAGAACGCAAAAATGCTGGGAGAAAAAGAGGAAGATTAGAAAACACTTTTCTCCCAATAGCGATTAGAACTAATGTGGCAACTGGATTAAGTGAGATGAAGTGCTGTTATGAAAATCCTAAAACAAAACAATTTGTCATAACTGGCTGGAAACCATTTACTGAAGCACAGTATGACATATCTAATATTTCTCCTCTTTCTTTAGGAAAAGATAAAAACAATAAATATCTTCGCCATGAACGGTTTCAAGAATTTGTCGATGAAGTCATTTCTGATTCGGTAAAAGAAAACAAAAATCCTGTCGTCATGATAGATTCCTCGAATTGCGTTCAACTTTGGGGATGGTTGAGCGATCGCAAAATGAATTTATCTAATATAGATATTAATGGCAAAGAATATATGCAAGGTACTTGGAAAGGTGCAACTTTGGTTCGTATTAGACAGGATTTAGCCCCTGGAATTATCGAAGACAAAGTAAAGTATCTAGCTAAGACAGTTCTCGCCGACACCCGAACTAAAGAAGAACTAAAAGCAGATAAAGACAACCAAATAAAAATTTCTGCACCATCAGGTCAAATATCTGGTTTATTCAAACTGGATGTAGAAAACAAAACGGGTTGCGTTCCATATCTTTCTATCGGTAAGAAAACCGTACACCAAAATCAAAGAGGTGCTAGCTGCTATCGTTCGACTGAGCAGGACAAATTGCTAAAAACAAAAGTTAAGCACATAGATGAAAACAATAAAGATAAATATACCTACGAACAATTAATTAATGAAGCTGAATTGAAAATCAGGACAATACGAGAAGAAGCACCACACATCGATCGGTGGGCAACACCAAATCCTTTAGAAGTAGTGGTTGCCTTACGTCCAGAAAAAAGCAAACCAGATAATATAGCTGCCTTTATCGAATCTCTCCGCTACGGATACGGTCACTATAATGAATGGACAAAGCTCCCCGCACCACTATTTTTTGAACGGGTAGTCAGAGATTACATCAGCGTTTTCAAGTTGGAAGAGGAAGAAGCAGAAGATTGATAAGAAGTGCGATCGCTTTACATTAAAATCCAAAACATTAACTGTCATTGTAAGTAATGGATATGCACTTTGGCGATCGCGTAATTCAAAATATAATTCTGTTTACGCCTTTTTTTAGTATCAGCAATTGCTATTATCATCTTGCTCGTAAGCATTAATTGACACCCAAGTACTAGCACCACCACTAAACCATTCTTTTTTCCAGAACGGGATACAATATAGTGTTATAGGATTTTATTGATTTTACAATGGTTGTAGTAGGATACGCAAGAGTTAGCTCTCTGGAACAAGCTGATAATACTGATGCTTTGAAACAGCAAATAAATCGTTTAAAAGATGCGGGTGCAACTCAAATAGTTCAAGATGTAGAGTCGGGACGAAAAGATGACAGAGTAAATCTTGCTGCTTTGATGGAAAGGGTTGAAAGAGGAGATGTATCAGAAATAATCATAACCAGATTAGACAGAATATCTCGAAGTCTTCCTCACATGAGAAAAATACTTGACATTCTAAAAGAGAATGGTGTTAATTTACGAGCGTTGGATGATGCTATTGAATGGCATAGTGCAGGAGGTAAATTTCACATTAATATGCTTGGTAGTCTTGCTGAAATGGAGAGTGATAGATTATCAGAGCGTATTTCGCATGGCAAGGCGTATTTTCGTAAACAAGGCAAGGTTAGTCATCCGCCTTTAGGATATGTAAAAAAGGACGAATATACTTTTGAACTGGATAAAAAACCTTTTATTTGCTTGATAGAGAATAAAGAAGAAGTGTCTAAATACAAAATAGCTAGACACTTAATTCAAACTTATATTGAAGCTAGAGCGTTAACTAAAACTATTCGATTTATAAATAAGTATTATGGTTTTAGAATTTTTAATACTTCATCACTTAGAAGGTGGCTACTATCTCCCACAATCGAAGGTTCAATAGTTTATTATCCTAAAAGTCCTAATCCAACAATACTGTTAGACCGCCATGAACCTATCATTACTATTGAAGAAAAGGCAGAAGTAGAAGCTATATTAAAACATAATCACAATGTAAGAGGGTTCGGCTCCAGACAAGCTGTTTATCCATTATCGGGTTTAGTAAAATGTTCTACTTGTGGCAGAGGCTGTGTTATTGCTAATGGTGGTTCTACATATAAGTTAATAGATGGTGTCAATACAAGAATACTTATAAAATATTATCGATGTAATAGAGCAAGAGATAATGCTTGTGATAACAAGAACCATGTTAAGGCAGATTTGATTGAAGATAAAGTTATTGAGGAATTGATTAAACGGGCAGAAACACTAGCAAATAATTCAGCTAGTGATAATGAGCCAGTTAATACTGTAAATAGCAAACAAATAAAAGAACTAGAAGCACAGTTAAAGCAACTTGAATTAATCCCAGGTAACAATTCAGCAATTATCCAAGCAAAAAAAGATATTAAACTTCAGATAAGTAAGTTGAAAACTAATACTTTTCGTAGATCGAAAGTTAAAGAGGCAGATCTAAAAATACTAACAGAAGTATTTAGCAATCCTGATTTTTTCAAATCCCTATCAACTGAAGCAAAACGCCGAATTTATCACAAATTAGTAGATAAAATTATAGTTTATTCTGAAAAATCAATCAAAGTGATATTAGCTATTTAAATAATTGTGGTGGCTTGAGTAAAATCGCATCAGAACAATTAATAATCATTAATATTGTGAAACAATTACTATTTGAAACTGATAATATTGTATAAATCTAATTAAAAAAAAGTAAATATTGAAGCAATTGAATCATTAAAAGAAGTAATAAGACTATTATAGTTTAACAGAAAAACTTTACAAATTATAAAAAACGTATAAGCGATTTGCTTCAGATATCTATTAGAACTAAAGAAGTTTTGTATTGAAAGTAAAAACAATAAACTAAATAATTAAAAAGTATTGATTTATAAATGAAAAAATATTAGTATGCTTAATATTAAAACCTAATAATAGAAATACTCGTCTTTAAATATATTACGAGTTCACTATATGTATTCATGTCGAAAAAGAAAAAGTGATTAATTAAAAATAAAAATTTTAATAAGAGTTAAATAAGAGGAGTATGGATTAATATATACTCCTCATTTCATATTATCTAATGTTAGATAGATTTACGCTGCTATCTTCTATTTGTATATTATGTTGTTTAGAATATTCAAGTGCTAAATCTCTTAAAAATTCCCAAAAAGGTTTGTGTTGTTCTTTTTTCATATGAATAAAAAATTAATTAGTATATAAATTGTTTAAAATTATGTATGTTAAATAGTAATAAACTCATGTCACTAGTTTATTACTATTTGATAATTTATATTTAAAGGTAATAAATAGGGTCTATTAATTACCAACATTCAGTAAAATACTTTTTTCAGGCAAAAAAAGCCTCTACAGTTTGCACACTATAGGTTGCGCATCTAAACTTTTCGCTCTTGATATTAATAACTTATGTTAAATACATTAAAATATTAAACTTTCGGCTTTTCTTAAACTATTTTCCAAACTATAATTAGCTTCAGACAATAATTGATCTTTATACAAATTATTGTATTTATCTGGATTATATTTATTTACTAGTTTATCAACCTCGGCAATAGGAATTTTCCTTTTTGTTGCTTTAGCTAACCATTTAGATTGTGAAGTCTGCAAAATAGTTTTAGCTATGACGTTACATAAAAAATGTTTATGATTTCTAATTGACTTACCCTGATTATTAAATGGAGTAGAAATTACATCATCATATTTGCTCAACCAATTAGATTTAAGGCGCGCCATGTTAAAATCAGCTAAGTGTTTAATATTTGCTCTTTGAAAAGAAGTAACTAGGTGATGATCGAAGCTACTTAAAAGTAATAAATTACTCGGACGATTATTTTGTATATCACCATTTAAATGATGAATTTCATGATCGTGAGCATTTACTATATAGTTATTAAGATAAGCTTTGTAGCCTGTATGAATAAAGTATAATATTTGGCTCAGTCCAATTATGTTCTTTCCAGAATTCGTGCTATAAAAATTAAAACAGTTTATTTCGTTCAAACAGATTTTTAGCTTTTGAATATTATTATTGTTTTTACTAAGATAAATTACTTTTCTGTTATTACTATCAATATCGACAACGCCCTCAATATGTAATAACTTCTTTACCATTGTGAAATTATTATTTAAAAATATTTTATTCATCTAACTATTATCAAAATATATGAAGTATTTATGAATAGATTATGTACTTAAAATCTCGAATACAGAGATATAAGACTTAATCCATCACCTCTACTTATAAGTAAATATCAAAAAGTATAAGGTCTTGATAATAGATATTGGTCTATTTTAGTTTGGTATCTTGCTGACTAGTTTATGTGTTTGTTCTAGTTTTACCTCTAAATCATTTAGTTTATTCCAAATTACATTTGACATTATTGGTGGTAGTTCTTGTGGTAACTCAAAAGCTCTAAGTAAGATATTTTCAATAACTTTGTTAAGTGAAACTCTTTCTTGCCAAGCTTTGTTTTTTATTTTCGTTTCAAGATTCATAGGTATTCTAATAGTAATCTGTTTGTTTTTAAAAGCCATATTTAAATACATGAATTTATTCATACATCCAATATAAACTATCTTTTTTTATAAATGTGAGATTTATTTATATATTTATTGTGTTAACTTTTTGTATATTTTAAGTTGTTGTATGTTGCAACAATTGCTTGCCTGTAATTTAATAACTTGAGATTTAGAAGAAATATAATAAAATTGTATAGTAATAGTGTATTTAGTAAAACTGTAGACAAATCAGACTTTTACTAACTCGATTTAAATATAAAATTTACACCCCAGGGGGGGTCATAATGACTATTTATATACCGAAAAATACCGCTAAGTATTTTTAAAAATCTATAGCTCAAAATAATTTTTATTTTTAATCTTTATTTGAAGGATAATTTTCTTCATTCAGCCACCTTTGTTCGAGAGCTTGAGGATCGATACCTTCGTGTTCTGCCATGCCTCGAATCAAAGAATTAATTAATTCTAAATTATTTTCAATTACAGTTTCTACAATTGAAGCTGCGAATCCTATCTTTGCTTTCACCATAAGACTTAGATCGAGCAATTAATTTTCTCATTGCAAAGTCAGAAAGAGATATAGTGAGTTTTGAACCTTCCGTTGCCATATTAATATAACTATTTAATTTAACAATATAGCTACCAACATAACACCAGAAATTTTAAATGAGATTATTTTTGCTTTTTAGCTTATCGTTTCACAGAAGAAATGAACTGTATTTACTTTATAGATCGAGTCGAGCATAACCTGAAAAATAAATTTATTGAGAACAGCCTAACTTATTTGGCATAGATATAAAAGACTTTTTAATCGATTTGATATTCTATTCTTGATATTCTAATCGTCCCGCCCATAATATTTCTTCCATATCTTCTAAAGCTTCGGAGTAATACAACTTAATTATTTTTCTAACTTCATCGAGTTCTAAGTTACTCGCCCCGCCTAGCATTCTGCTTAGATCTGCTAAATCTTTGAAACGGCTTAATCGAAGTTTAGTTAAAACTAAATATGGCAATTTGACCACAGGTAATCCATGTGGGCTGAAATTCGGATTATATATGGCATCTTTAGCCCAAGGCTCATTTAGATAAATTACACTCAACAGGGTATCGTCTGGCAATACCCATAGAGTTCCGCCATAATCTAAGTCTTGTAAATAGTAGGCTGAGGTGTTTTGTAATTCTTGATTTATTAATTTGGCATCTTCGTGTAAAACAAAAATATCTAAATTAGAAGAATTAATTTCCGCCATATACAACTTGGTAGCAATGCCACCCGTAATTACATAGGGAGTTTTCTGAATAATTTTACTTATATCTGGCGTATGTTGTGTCCAAGTTCTAGACTTTAAAAGTTCTATACTACTCCCACAACCAGGTTTTACTCTTCGGTTAACCATTGATATTATCCATTTTCGGCGTTGTGTGGGTGTCATGTTTTCAAGTTTAGTTTTCATATTTTTAAAATAGTTTCAACAATTATGTTAGTAATTTTGATTCTATAGGCATGAAAAACCTCTGAAAAATTAAATATATAATTTATCGCTCAGAATTTGGTTTATTTTTTTTGGGAGAATACTTTTCATCTTTTAACCACCTTTGTTCGAGAGCATGAGGATCGATTCCCTCATGCGCTGCAATATCTCGCGTTAAAGAATTTATTAAATCTAAGTTGTTTTCAATTGCAGTTTCAACGATTAACGCTGCAAATCCTGTCTTACTTTTATCATGTGCTTTAGACCAAGCAATTAATTTTCTCGTTGCAAAGTCAGAAAGAGAGATTGTAAGCCTATATCCTTCAGCAGCCATATCTTATTTAAATATTTAATTTAGTAGATAACAGCTACTAATATAACATCAATTTTCCGATTTACGTATGCTAATTGGACATTAGAATATATGCTTAATATATGTTAATCGGTCATTTATCTATATGATATAAATAGATAAGCTGATTTGTTTTAAATTACCGAGAAAAACATGAACCAGAAAAAAATAATTTTAATTTACCCTCAAGCTCATGAAAGGAAAAACTCTCAAACTATTTTTACCAAACGGTACTTTTAACGATATAGTTTTTACTGAAATTAGCAATTTTACTGGCAAGATTATTACAGTACCTAGATTTAAGGTAGCCAAATTATCCAATCGCAAAGAAATTAAAAAAACAGGTATTTATATCTTGGCTAGCACAGATGTTCGATCTTCAAACCAAACATCTATATACATAGGAAGAAGCGAAAACCTTTACGGTAGATTGAAGCAACACAATATTGAGTCCAAGATGTTCTGGGATCGAGCTGCTTTAATTTTTTCTAAAGACCGCAGTTTGACTCAAGGTCATATTGACTATCTCGAAAAAAAATTAATTAAATTAGCTACAGATTTTAGTTCCTCAATCTTGACAAACGTACAGTCAAGTGAACTTCCAAATTTACCCGATTCTGATATTTCTGATATGGAGTTTTTCTTAGATGAGGTCAAGCTAATATTATCCGTAGTTGGTTTTAACTATTTTGCAGCGACACCAAAGACTACAGATAATTTATTATTTTTTCCTCAAGAAGAATCTGCTGTCCAAAATTCGCCGTTGTTCTACATGAACATTTTAAATACTGATGCTTACGCAAAAATTATAGATGGAAAATTTGTAGTTTTAAAAGATTCTCTAGCTAGAAACCGTTGTGTAGACTCTCTTGCCGATACGTATAGAAAGCTTAGAGATAGATTGATTCTAGAAGAGAAACTAACATACGATAGCCTCCGATCTAAGTTAATTTTTACTCAAGATGTTTATTTCAATTCTCCAACTTCGGCAGCAGCAGTTACATCAGGTAGTAATTTATCTGGCAGAACTTGTTTCAAGATTAAAGATACCAATGTTACTTACGGTGATTGGTATCGACAAAGCAAGATCGATACTCGTTGGATCGAGTCGAAGAAATAAAAAATAATTTTAGTTTGACGATACAGTAAATAATCAGTTGAATCTAGCGATCGCTAAACTAGGCTATTTAGTTTTTTTATTTCCAAACTCTAAGCTATCTACCAAGGTTACAACTCGTTCGTTAGATTCGATTAAATACTTTAGCTCCAAGATTAATTAAAGAAATAAAATGAATGCAATAACTAAATACGAACAAGAAACCAGATACAAACAATACCAAGCTTTTGCGGATTTTTTACAAGTAATACGAGAATATTCTAACTATCATAAAGATTTTATGGATGGATATTTCGATGCTAAGAAAGATTTGTTTAAAAACTACTATGGAAATTTAACAGAAATGATCGAGCAGTTCGATCCTAAAGATTTAGATCATATTATTTTGTTTACGAAAGAAGATGGTGAAGTTCGTATAAATGACGAGGAAAAACGCATTTTTAGCAATGCCATCAATTATGCGAAAATTCATCAATTAGATCGGAAAAAGGATTATCACTGTTATCTAAGCATAGATATTATGAACGTTCTTCCAATTATTAATACCAAAATGAAAACCACTATAATAATTAAAGCTATTTCACAGGAATATCTAGAAATGACTGACGAAGATTATGAAGATTATCTGTGTTGGAAGGCTTCAGATATATTTACACAGAAAGTTTTAAATATAATTCCTTTTTTTAACGAGGTTGGTGGTGGTCATAGCATACCAAGCTTTAGTTACAAAATCATAGAATATGTCTAAACTAATTGCAGCTTACTATATCTTTTGCTTTTAATCTTAAAGTAAGATAAACGATAATATAGAAAGTCTCAACACTAAGAGCAAATTCTCTGAGAGCAAGCGATCGTTTTATTCTATAGCATTTTAGTTAGACTAGCTGATACAAGATAGATTCTGGTATTTCTTATTTTAGAGTTTTTATAAATACATGGTCGCTTTAAAGCTCTTATACATTATTTAAGAAATAATAGATTCTTACAAAAAATACCTGGAGAGATTCAAATAATCAAAACGCCAAGTATCTTAACTTTAGGTGCTTACTATTTAGTTATCTTGACTCAAATATCATAAATATGATGTAGTACGCGCCAAAAAGCTTTTGATTATAAACCCCGAAACTAATCAATTCAAAGTGCTGAAATCTCGTCAGGAAACTTTATACCACATATATATATATATATTAGTTTTTACTATATAATAGTCTTGTATGCTTTATTTTTTATTTTTTTGATGCGTGATATAAATTTGCTATAGCAGCAGTAGAAGTATCGAACGCCAAATCGAAAGCTCTAATAATGTAGCAAGAGTAATCATCCAATTCCCTATGGGTACAACAACTACTGTTGTCTCTACAGCTTTAACCTAGTCAACACAGCAAATAAAAGTAATAACAAGAACTACTCTTGTTTCTACAGCGTTAACATTAGTTAACAATGTAAACAGAAGTAACTACAAGAACTACTCTTGTTTCTACAGCTTTAACATTAGTCAACACGGTAAACAAAAGTAATAACAAGAATTACTCTTGTTTCTACAGCTTTAACATTAGTCAACACGGTAAACAAAAGTAACTACAAGAATTACTCTTGTTTCTACAGCGTTTAAACAAATGTAAAAACAATGTTAATTTTTTAAGTTTAGGGAGTAAAAATTTCATAGGCAGACTAGATAACCGCACACAATCTCAGTCAAAGACTAAGCAGACTAAGCTATCGACACACAATCTTTTAAAAAATATTTATTTGTGGTTAACTCCTAATAGTTATAGCCTCATAAACAAAAAAGGGCAAGCCAAAACCGATGATTTTCTGAATGCCTATTTTCCATAGTTAAAATACTATAATTTGGGATCTACTATAATCTGCGATCTACAGGTTCACTATCAAGTACCTACACTCCGAACACACACTCATGAACCTTTTTCAATAGTTCATTACTACAAAACGCTCTAAAGCTTCGATACCCAGAGGGAATCCTCTGAGGGCAAGTGATCGATTTTATAATTATGGCATTTATCAATTCTTTATTAAGGTTGTTTTGTAAGTAATTAAATATCCTTTGGCTGTAGGCTCCAGTAGGTTTAAATAAACAATCATACTCATACAAAAACAACAGACTGTATTATTTTAATAAAATATTCATCAGTGCTTCCAATACTTACACATCAAGCTACTTTTCAGTAGTCAATTTAATTCATCAAAAACAACTGGCAATTTCTCTATTGTTTGCCAATAAGTCTTATCTTCATCAAACAACATTGCATTTCTCAATAAATCTAAAGAGGAGTGAATTCGCTTAACCTGTTTTAGATTTTTGTCTACCTCTATAAGTTTTTTATCGAAAACTTCTTTGCGATCTAAACAAAAAGGCAATACAATAAACATTCCTATTGAAAAGGTGTAAAAAAGAATACTTAAACCTAAAAGCGTGGCAATCTTATCTTCTTCCAAAAATGACATTGCTAGACTTGCACCCATTGGAGGAAGAATATAAGTATGGACAAACATCGTAAAATCATTGATGAATTTACTGCGTTTTAGCTTATGCTGTTATTGTAATAAATGTTGCATTATTTTTTACTATTTAATTAAAATAGTTTTCATAATTTACAATACTACAATGTGTTGACTCCTGCCATAATTTTATAATATACAAAAGCATATTCAAAATCAAACAATAAAGTCATTACTTTAATTCATATCAAGCAATTAATGCAATAAATATGTTCTTAACGCTTCAGAATTATATTTATCAATAAACTAATATATACTAAAATACCTGTTTGCAAAAGTTTTAAGCAGACAAAAAGTTATACAGTTTATGTACTTAACTAATTCAATATCTTAAGTAATGTACGATATTACAAATGTTGCTACAAAGGCAATATTTTCATCTGTAACGGATTATTGATGCGGAGACATTGTTCGGGTTGCTGTAAAACATACTTTACTTTTACCCTTTTATTTTTAATAGATATTGGATTATCTTCTCCTATAATATTGGCTGCTATTTCGCGATCGAGACAAACCTTGTGTTTGATTCTGTCTGAATCGACAATAGTTAAGATATATTCGTTTCTTTGGCTCTGCCAGTCTCGGACTTTTCCTTGTATTTCTGAATAATTTTGATTTGAGTTACAGAATAAACTGACTGGATTTACTGTAAAGTCAGCACAAGTTATTATTTTTTCAACACTCTTTACTACTTCTTTAAATCCTGAATAGTCTATATCAGTTTCAGGATCTCCGTAATTAGCCTTGTCTTGATTTTTCACTTCATTGGGAGCATTATTTAGAAGCGTAGCTATTGTTTCGCGATCTGATTCTGAAAGTGCAGGTGAGAGATAAACACCAGAACCAGGAATGTTCATGCTTTGGGATATAATTCTAAATTCATTTCTTAAATCCTCTCTAGTAATAAGATCGTTAAATGCTCCTGCTCCTATATCCGCATCACCACTTCTGACTAATTCTTTGATTTTTCTCGATCTATGTCCATCATTAATTATAAGTTTCGTACCATATAAATAATATATAGGCATATAAAAGCTTGAGGCGGAGTCATCACTACCTAAAGCTATTATAGTATCAGACTCAATATCTTCGGTAGACTGAATATCGCTATCTTTTCTGACAAACATTACAGATTGATAGTTCGGTGGATAATCGGGGAACATTCTGGCTATTCTTTGATAGTCACTATCTTCAGCAGCAATTGAGATATTTGGCGACAAAGTAAAGGTTATATCCCACTGTTTAAGCTGAATGCGATTAATAGCTAACTGATAAGGCATATCATCGTATCCATCAATACTTATATCTACTGAGCTTCCTAACTCGGATTGTAAATATTCAACTAATGGTTCGTATCTTTCTACTTCTCCCAAAACACCAATATTTATAGAATGAGTGTCTAATTTGTTATTGACAAAAATACGATCTCTAAATGTAAATATACCCAAACACAAAAATGCCGTAGAAAATATAACTGATATTAATATGGATGGTTTATGGTTAAATAGTTTTAAATCCTTTATAGGATTAGAATTTAATTGTAATTCTATGTATTTGATTATTATTTTTTTAAGAGAATCATTTATAGTATTTATTTTTATGTATTTTTCTAACTCTTGTCTAAGGTTATCTTTGTCTGGGACATAAAAAAACAACCATTTTAGTTGCTTCTTTGTTAAATAATCGACATCAGTACAGTTTACTTTTTTATCGTTATTATTTACAATATCCTTGCTAACCTTTAAATAATCTCTTTTACTAGCATCAATCAAGTCTTTTAAGTAAATTTCACTATCATTCATTATTTATAACTCCTTCATAGTCCAATATTTATCATTGATTAATGATAAAAAATCTGAAGGTTTATGCTTTGAACCAATAACTAATAATTTTTTTACGGCTCGACTACAAGCAACATATAGCAATCTTAATTGCTGAAAACGAAACTCTGTTTTGTCGCTATTAGAAGCATTACTAGATACAGCTCTTGGTAACTTTTCTTTTGTAAAATCAGTTATACACACAAAGGGAAACTCTAAACCTTTAGCATCGTGTATACTCATTACCTTAATTGCTTTAGAATTAATACTTGAATTATTATTTATGCAGTTTGATTCTATATACTTCGACTTAATACCGTTATGGTTTAATGCAGCAACATAATCCTGCATCAGATCGGGATAATTGTTTGATAATATAGCTCCTTCATAACGAGGTATTCCAAACTCTTTTTCTGATTTTATAAAAAAATCTTCAATTAAGCTAAATTGATCGCAAGATTCATCGACTAAGACTATTTCAGGTTTATATCCTGTTTCAGTACTTCTTTCAAGAAATAATACTTCAGGATCTATAAATTTGTCATCATTGCTTTTTGGTAAAAGAGAAATTGCAGCATTTAAAATTGATTGAGTGTTGCGATAATTTTTTCTTAAAGTTTTTATATCGAAACTTATATTTTTAAATTCTTCTGATTTAGATATATGTTTTAAGTTTTTAATTTTCTGGTATATCGATTGTGTCGTATCTGAAGTTAAATATATCCCTGAATAAGATTTTGCCAATGCGATTAATAGTTTAAGTGCTATAGGTGATAGATCCTGAACCTCATCAACAATTACATAATCATATTTCTTATTATTTTGATTTTTGGCAATCTCGAATGCTTCTGCATCGATCCATTCTTGTATCTGATAGTTATAATCATGAGTTATAGTTTGTTTCCATTTTTCATAAATATTCCAAACCACTCTTCTTTGTCTCGAACCTAATGAAATTATTTGTCCCTCACGCTTTACTTTCTCATAAGTTTTAATGTCTTTAATTTCTTGAGCTTCAATAATCTTGATAAATTCATCTAAGATAAATTCACTGCCTAACTCTTCTAATCTATTTAAAACACGCTTACTTGTTTCCTTGTTGCTACGTAAAGTGTTTATTATTTGCTTCAATATTTCAGCTTGTAAATTTTTTGAAGCTAACTGAGGAGTATTATTTTTTCTCACATAATACTTAGTAGATAGTTCATCTGTAGTAAATACATCAATACCTCTATCCGTAGGATCGCAATTTAAGATAAGTGTTAAGATTCTTTTGGAGTAATTAGCCAGTGTTTTGCTGTATGTGGCAAATAATATTTTACTGTTAGGATATTTTTCTAATATTTTTTTGACCCTATGAAAAGCTATTAAACTTTTACCAGTTCCTGCGGTTCCCTTGATTAATATACATTTATTATTTTCTTTATCTAAATTTAGAGTAGTATACTTTTCTTGCTCTTTATCTAATTTTAAAAAAGTAGCTAAGAAACTATTGATTTCATAATTACCATCGACGAATTTATTTAGATTGTCTATATCGCTTTCATATTCATTGTCAGCATTAGTTGGCAAAGTAACAAAGTCTATTAAAGCATTTTCATATTTTTCTGGTAAATCTAGATCGAATATTTCATTTTCGTTATCGATACCTAATAGCTTTTGTCTATATTGCTTAGGAATTTTTAATCGGTTTAGGATATTTTCATTTAACAAACAAGGTTTAGCTGTTGACTCCTCAAGCTCATCGTTATTTTTTTGTTCATCACTGTCTTCAAACGAACTTAAAGAACTGCAATCCTCGAAATATATTTCCTTGTTAGGATCGAGGTGTGCATTTTTTACTAAATATTCTATTTCTTGTCTAGTATAGGTACTCTCATTACGGACATTTAGTCTGAGTATTTTGGTTGTATTATTTTGACAAAAATAAAGTAATCTGTATTTACGAGTTATACGTTTGTAGTTTATTTTATCTCTACCAGTACCTTGCAAGGTATTAATTCTTCCCCATTCTGGAGATTCTCGTAAAATGCGTATTTCTTTAAGAGTCTTCTGACTTATTGTTTTGGGAACTTTAAGCAGATCGAAAAGAAAAGTTTTTGTAAATACAACATTTGCCATTACAATTACACTTTTTAACTTACTTTGGTCAGCTATGTATATAGTTCCCGAAATATAGTTTTTTATTTCACTTCAACTGCGGTACTAGCATCATTACTTTAGTAGATTTGTTAAATGTGGAGCAATATTTTTCTTATTTCGGCAATGATTAAAGTATGTAAACCTAGTTAAGCAAATTTTTACGTTCGCTATTTTATTTTATTGTACAATCTATTACATAGTATGTTTATACTAGCTACTAGAGCTTAGTCTATGATAGACAAACCATTAGAATTTTCTAAAATTAAATCAATAGCTGAATCTTGTACGGCTCAAGAAATGTTTGCTGCCTTAGTTTGGCAACGTCAGTTTAATGAATTTGATGGTAAACAAGTAGTTAGCGATCTCGTATCTCATTGCAATCTATGGTCGAGCTTTTTATTTACCAGACAAATATTTCCCGCAGACAATGAAGGATTTAGCTTTAGGGGATTGACAAATATGCTAGTTTCTATGGCTAATAACCGTCACCAACAGATAAAGAAAAACGATCGAGGTGTTTATTCTTGCTATTCACCATATTTTGCCGATACTCTCTATATGTTGACTAAGAATCAAGATGCGATGGTTACTCAACTTATAGACTTAGGTAAAAAATGGCAAGCCGATTCAGTTGAAATTTATGACGGTCAAAACAATGATGAGCTATCACGATACAACTCAATGATTTTATCAAGAGCGTTAGTAATACCAAATGAAAACAGACAGGATGCAGTATTGATAAAATTTTGGTGCGATTAAAATCATGGACGAACGTGAAAAAGCCGAACTAAATCGACAAAAGAAAATTGTAGACTGTATCGAACACCTCAATACAGCTTTGTCTTCTTTCGATCGCTTAGAAGATTACAAGTCTAGAGTTTTGCCTATTGTTGACGGATTAGACCTAACTCATTCAGATACTTACTTTGAAGTAACGAATCGCTTGAAACGAGAATTATTTTATATCCAGTTTTTTACTCAAAAAGCAGCCGAATCTTTAGTTAAATACCGTCGTTCGTTTAATCCAGACAAACAAATATACAGTGTCAAAGAGAAGAACAGGCAAGCCAAGTACGGAATTAAACCTATAGGGGATTTACAGAAGTTCAATGAAGAAACGCAGCGTCTTTTAAGTGACAATCAAAAACAAATAAATGAGTTATTACAAAGACACAAGAGAAACGCAGTGGATACCAAGGTTTTAACTCTAGAGGAAACAAAACAAAAACTGGACCTAGCTTTTAACAAAAGGAAAGAGTGGCATATTCGCAGAGCCAACAGAATAGCTAAGATCGAGCTTGATACTTTGAGATTGAAGTGGGCTGCGTTTCTTCTATTTATTTTGCAGATTGCAATTCTGATTAAGCTATGTGTATGATTAAATCTTAATAATAAAAATTCAAGAAAATAACTCCTTTAGATCGACTTCTAAATTGAATGGATTGTTAAATAATATTGTTTGGCTGTTTGTATCAACAACTTTTTCCTCATAAAGTCTATCTATTAATTCCAAACAAACAAACTTTTTATTTTGTGGATCTACAATCCAATAATGCGCGATGCCTCTTGCTGCATATTCAGAACGCTTATATCTATAATCGCGATCGCGATTAATTTTGCCAGGAGATACTACTTCTATAACTAACAGAGGTGGTAGCATATCTAAAGTAATCGTAGATCTACTTGCTCGATGTATTTCTGTTAAGCCTTCTTCGCTTAAAACTGTTACGTCAGGAACTCTGGCATTAACTCTAGTACCGCTAATAATTATTTCGATTTTATTAGAAATTCTTTTTCTGCCTATTACTTTAATAATTAGCATTATTAAATACAAAGCAATGCGAATATTTTGATGACTTTCAGGCGGTATCTCTTTAATTTTTCCCGCTTCAAGTTCATAAGAATGTTCGGAAATAAATTCTTTAGTCAAATATTCATCGTATGTATAGGTTCTTGGTTGAGAATTATTCATCATCTTCAAAAATATACAGACAGATCGAGATTTATATTGGTTCTATGAATATATAAATAAGTTACATACCTTTAATGTTATTTCTTCTGTAGGTATTTGCGGAATACCAAAGAAAATCTTGATAAGTACTTTTGTCCTACTCAAAGCTGATACAATAAAAATTATTGTAAAAGCGAGATTAGGAAAATAGTAGAAGTCTCATGGTCGAACAAACCTGTGCTGAAATAGCTCAAAATGCTTTAGATAAACAATACTATCTGGGACTAATAGTTGGTTGGCTATCAGTATTAATTTCCTTTGGATTAGTTAACTTCCCCGAACTATTAACTAAAAGAAAAAAGTTATTTAATGAAACAGCAAATTTGACGAAATACAATCAAGGAATTGTTACTGTTCTGGATTTAGTAGCTGCTGCCAAAGTCTCACCAGAAAAAGCCAGCAAATTTCTAGTTAAGTTTGCTCGTGAAATGGATATAGAAGCTGAAGTAGAAGAAAGCAGTGGCACTGTATTTTATCGATTTGTTAACAGCGATCGCGTTCTCGAAAGAGAGAGAGAAAAAGAACGTGCCGAACGTTACAATTAGATCTTCCAATAAATTCATTTCGGTTTAAAATCTTCTACTCTAGTGATGCTTCAACAGAGGAACCATTTTTAGCTAGTTTTGAATGTGATACTTTGGATGGAGGTGTTACTGCTCCAATAGCAATTTGTAAATCTGCTCTGCGTTATATGAAGAAAATAATGGTACACAGCACTGGTGGAGATTATTCTTTGATAAAAACTATTAGGTACAAATAGAAAATGCTACTAAAGCCACAGCATTAACAGTAGGGAAAAAAGTACCAAATGAAAATTGTTCATCTCTTTACCATAATGCTTACAAAGAATGGGGCGGTATGTATTTCCGTTCTCAGGCAGAAATAGCGATTGCGTCCAAGCATTGTGATAGCGTACTTACAAAATCTAATTTCTAGGATGCGTCGGACAGCCAAACGTTCGCAACAAATACACGAACGAAAATTGTTGGTAATTTAACTAATTACTTTATTAGTTAAGTTGAAAAAATAAATGCCTACAAAACAAACTATTTTTTCAATTTATTTTTTTAATATGTAATACTCAAACAATATTATAAACTACCGCACCATCATGAGAGCGATTACTAATTGTAATTAATTCATCTTGTTGAAGTTGATTGAATGCTTGCTTAATTTGTTGAACATCACAACCTGTTTCAATAATACATTCAGCAGTTGTCATTTCACCTTTAGATTTTAACAGTTTGAGCAAACTTATTTTTAAACTATTTAAATCATAGTTTACTTGATTTTTTGAAAAGTCATATTTATAGCTATTTTTATTTGTACGTTTTTTAGAATTATGAACTGCTCTAGAATTTTCGATAGCTACAGCTATCATATATATAAAACCAAAATCTTCAGTAAATTCGTCGTCGTCTTCCAAAGATGGATCTCCTGCAAGAGCGCAGCCCATTAATCCGACTGCTATAGCAAAACCAATAAACATTTGTTTATAGCGACCAGTGTATATATAACCTCCAGGAGGAACAAAAAAAGTTAAAATTGCTGTAACCCAAGTGCTTTTGTTAGCCAAATTATTAGAATTTTCTAAATCAGTATTTGAATACATCATGCTCTCCAATTAAAGTTATTTTCGATTAAAGTGTTCTTTCAGAAGTATACAAAGAACTTTTGAGCATAACTATGATCGAAATCAATTTGAGAAACAATCAAGAACACACTACGTTTTATTAGATAAAATTATAAACATGGTGATTATATAATCGACAATATCAAGCTACTAATATTACGTGATTTAAAAATTCGCACAACTGTGATTTTTAAAGGATTTATATAAATGTGTCCCTTAACCAGCTTCACCATTAGTAGATAACAGAGTTATAAAGGGCTTCGCCCTAGCTATTAGCCGTTAGCTATTAGCTATTAGCTTAATTAGAAGAGGTTTTAGACCTCTCCTAATTGCAGACCACCAAACTTATTTGGTGGGGGTCTTAAACCCAATAGCTGTAAGCTGTTAGCCTTTTACTTAAGTAATCTTTAGAGCTAAAAGCTAAAAGCTAAGAGCTAAGAGCTTTTTGATAAATACTAGATTTAATTAACAGTGAACTGAATTACTACCAAAAGACAATTTGCCTGTTGATGAAGTTTTCGCTTAATCTATCTAGTTAATTGAAACCATAAACTATTATGATAATTGCCATAATCATTGTCAGTTCAGATGTTGACAAGAAATAGAATTGCTATATGTTTAGAAAAACAAGTGACACGTTAATTTTTGTATTCACTTTGGGAATAATATTGTAAGCGGTGTGTTGCACAAAATAATCTCGTTCTTCCACTTTGTGCTTTATTCTTGATAAAAGTAAATTTGTGTAGTTCTAAATATGTAGTTGAATCAGCAGATATTAAAATTGCTAAATAGTTAATTTGCTAGTTGTATCAACTTAAATGTTTATACAAAGTACAAAACTTATATTTATTTATTTAGAGCAAATAATAAGTTAAGTATCGAATTAAATCTGTACAAACACACTTGCAATTAAAACTATACATTATTAATTAAAAGTGTCATGAAAGCTATAGCTTTGAAAAATATAGGTATTATCAATTTGGTTCTATTCATGTCTCTATTTTTTGCAAATTCAATCAAAGCAGAATCTACGATTGAATTAAGATCTTCACTTAGCAAATCAGATATATCACAAACTTGTAAGGAAGTTTTCTTTTATGTCATTAATGATATAAATTCTAAAGAGCCTCAAAATATCAAAGGATACTTGGATAGCTATAAACAAAATTTAGAACTATTGCTGATTTTATCTAAAAACAATGTTATGACTTCGCCTCAGCTACAAACTTACTGGTCAAATCTGATTTATCAGCAATGCCCTGCTATAAATCAGATAGAGTTTGGTAAATACCGCACTGATTGGATTGTAAAATACGTTTTGAAAAACGGTAAAATGATTTCTGCTTTTAAAGAAAAACCTAATATTTTAGGTCTGGATTATAAGCAAGCAAGAAAAACAATCATTGCAGAAGGATGGAAACCTGTAGGTGCTAAGAATAATGGAATTGGTGGATACGTAAATTTTGTATCATCTAAATATCCTGAAGTTTATGATTGTGCTGGTTCTGGGGTAGTACCTTGTATGTTTTTCTTCGATAATCCTGACGATAATTACTATCTAAAAGTAACTACTGCTGGTCAGTTCGACGATAATTATAATGGAGGAAAGATTACTTCTGTTGAGGTCAAAAGTAGTATGGGTGGGACTGAATATGAAAACAACTCCTTTTATTAAAAATATTGTTATCGACTAATGTGATTATTTGAACCAGTAATATTCAGGAAACAATTGAATAAGCCAAATATGTTCCCATTATGTATTTTATTAAACTTAGTATTAGTTTTTATCAAATAGTAACTAAAACATTTTGGTAGTAAAAATTTGTGAAAAAACTTCTGCAAATCTTTTATAAAAAGTAAATCAAGTACAAAAGTAGTTTACCAATATATACTTTAAATTATTCAGTTGTTCCTGTTCGATGCTATTTGATTTTAGCAACTGCTATCATCATTTTGCTCACAAGCACCAATTGATACCCAAGAGCCTGAAACTATCTTCTCACCCGTTTTTTCGTCTAACACAATATTGTATTCTTTTTTCCAGATTGGCGCATTATGCTTGAGAGTATCGATCGCATATTTACAGGCCTCAAAAGCTTCACTGCGATGGGGACAGCCTACCGCGACAATGACGCTGATTTCGCCGATCTTTAGTTTACCTACTCGATGATGAATTACTACACGGTTAGCATCTTGCCACGAGGAGCGTATTTGAGCAGCGATCGAATTAAAAACAGCGATCGCCATTGGTTGATAAGCCTGATATTCGAGGTATTCTACGGCTTTACCTTCAGTCTGATTTCTTACCGTACCACTCATAACTACTACCGCGCCGTTAGCGGGATCGTCAGCCAAATCGTATGCCTCTGCCAAAGACAAAGGTGCAATAGCAATAGCAAAACTATCGTTGGGGTTAGTATCGTTAGACAAAGGAGGCGAACTGAGATTGACCATACCTAAATTAATATAGTGCGTCTTTTTTTTACTTTACTAGATTACTTGCTGATGCTGTAGGGGTGAATTTAGTTGAATCTAGAAATAATTTTCAGATCGAGGCGAGGACAATGGCGATCGCGCTTACTATATTAGTTATCTGGTTCTTTCTTATCCTGAACTCAGGTTAAATTAGATATGTAGCTGAGATAATTAATAAGCGGTTTGAATATAGTATCTTTTTTTGCTGGCTGTGGCGGTTTAGATTTAGGATTTGCTCTGGCTGGATTTAAAACTGTTTGGGCTAACGAATGCGATCGAGAAATTTGGCAGACGTATGAACTTAACCATCCCGATACTTATTTAGATCGGCGAGACATTCGCGAAGTATCTTCTTCTGATATCCCTGACTGTATCGGAATTGTCGGAGGGCCACCATGTCAAAGCTGGAGCGAAGCAGGTAAACAAAAGGGGATTAAAGACGATCGCGGTCGGCTATTTCTCGAATATATTCGCATTCTACGAGATAAACAGCCGTTATTTTTTTTGGCGGAAAATGTTTCAGGAATGCTGCACAAAAAGCACTCGACAGCTCTAAAAAACATTATTGCAGCCTTTACCGAGGCAGGATATCAGGTAAGCTTTAAATTACTCGATGCAGTCAATTTTAGCGTACCTCAAAATCGCAAGCGAGTTATATTTGTTGGTTTTCGCCAGGATCTCGAACGAACATTTAATTTCGAGATTCTATCTCAACAACCGACTATTACACTTAAAGATGCAATTTGGGACTTAAGAGAGTCAGCTTTAGCAGCTAAAGAAAAAAATAAAACTAACTCCGATGGTTGTTTAATTCCTAATCACGAATACGCGGTTGGTGGTTTTTCCAGTATGTATATGTCTCGCAATCGGGTACGATCTTGGCACGAACCATCTTTTACTATTCAAGCTAGTAGTCGCCATGCACCAATTCATCCCCAGGCTAATAAAATGATTAAGGTTGGGAAAGATAAGTTTATTTTCGATCCTGATTCTCCTCATCCTTATCATCGTCTATCAGTTAGAGAATGCGCCCGAATTCAAACATTTCCCGATAATTTCATCTATTACTATCAAAATCTTAATGCGGGTTATAAAATGATTGGTAATGCTGTTCCCGTCAATTTTAGTAAAGCTATGGCTAATGCTATAAAAGAGCAGTTATTTTTATCTCAAATCCGAAAGCAGCAGATTTGCCAGCCTATACAATTGAATCTAGATTTCAAAATTACTTCCATTAACTAGCTGAAATATTTGATGGCTAATATTCTTCGAGCGATACATACTATTGTTAGTAATGACATTCCTGATGTTGTCGATTTTTATCGTAGTCAAAACAAAATCAATGCTGCGGGTGATGCGCTTGAACTGTTTATCAAAGATATTTTTGCTAACACCCTTAATGAAACCAACGAACTAAAAAAGCAAGAAAGATACGAGCAAATTTTTGCTTACGAAGGCAATGCTAATAATCCTCCCGACCTTATGTTGACATTAAGTGACGCTATCGAAGTAAAGAAGTTAAAGACGCAAACAGCACAAATTGCTTTGAATAGTTCCTATCCAACAGCAAAACTTTATTCTAACAGTCCAATGATTACTAAAGCCTGTCGCGAATGCGAAGAGTGGACAGAAAAAGATTTATTATATGCTGTTGGTTGCGTCAACAAACAAAAACTCAGTTTGCTTTGGTTCGTTTATGGTGATTGCTATGCAGCCGATAGAGAAGTCTATCAACACATGAAACAGAAGATAATAGCAGGTGTTGTACAAACTACAGGGGTGGAATTTAGTCCTACAAAAGAGTTGGGTAGAGTTAATAGAGTCGATCCTTTAGGAATTACGAGCCTTAGAATACGAGGAATGTGGCAAATAGAACATCCAGAGAAAGTTTACCGCTATTTATTAAATCCTATGCCAAAACAGGCAGAGCAAAATTTCCGTTTAGCTACACTGATGCGTGAATCTAAATATTTATCCTTTCCGACAGAAGATAGAGAAAGACTCGAATCAGTTGACAATTCTAACTTTCAAAATCGCCAAATCAAAATAAAATCTCCAAACAATCCAATTAAAAGAATTGCAGCCAGATTAATTGAATATCAAACTTAAGTTAGTAAATTAATGTGATTAAATCAAATCCTATTTCTGCATGGCTCGATCGCGATTCGATCGCTGCGGGAATATTTCTCGCTCCCGCGCTAATCTTGCTAGGAGTTTTTCTATTCTATCCGATTGTCTATTTACTGTATCTTAGCTTCACTACTGGCAGCTTTACGGTATCGGGAATTCAATGGGTAGGTTGGCGCAACTACTTGAGATTATTTACCGATGTGGATTTTTGGCAGGTAATTGGTAATACCGCCTATTTTACGATCGCCACAGTTATTCCCACCATAGTTATTCCTTTAGGTTTGGCAGTTTTGCTAAATTTTTCTTTTCCAGGAAGAAGTATTTTACGCGCAGCTTACTTTATCCCCTCAATTACCTCCCTAGTTGCCGTAGGATTGGCTTTTCGCTGGCTGTTTCAAACCGATGGCCCAATTAATGATTTTTTGATTCAATGGGGTTTAGAACCAATTTCTTGGTTAAGCAGTACTGTTTGGGCGATGCCTATCATAATTTTACTCAGTACCTGGAAGCAGTTAGGCTTTAACTTAGTAGTATTTATCGCTGGATTACAAACTATTCCTCAGTCTCGTTATGAGGCTGCCGAGTTAGATGGCGCGAACAACTGGGCAAAATTTTGGTATATAACTATTCCAGGACTAAAACCAACCCTAATTTTTGCCGTCTTAACTACCGCCATCTTTACCTTACGCAGTTTTGAACAGGTATACATTATTACGGGTGGAGGCCCTTTAAACTCAACTAATGTATTGGTTTACTACATTTACGAACAGGCTTTCGCTCGCTTTGAATTCGGTTATGCTGCTGCTGCTGCAACAGTTTTATTAGCGATCGCTTCAGTATTCGTTTATATCTATCTGCGTGTTTGGAACGAACAATAACTAAATTGAATATTATTTATGTCGAAAGTTTAGCATTGCTTTTAAAATGTAGATGGAAAAAATTGCTCTTAAAGACTAACTATGACCGAAACTCAAGCTGTTTTATTTATTGTTACCTCACTGCTAGTCATCATTACGCCAGGTCAAGATATGATTTTAGTCATGTCCCGTGCTATTGCAGGAGGTTCAAAGGCAGGTATTACTACCGCAGCAGGTGTTAGCATTGGTTTGATGGGTCATACTTTACTAACCGCATTCGGTTTGGGTTCTCTACTAATGGCATCAGAACTACTTTTTACAGTTTTCAAATTAGTAGGAGCAGTATACTTAATTTACTTAGGAATCCGTCTGGTTTTTAGCAAATCAGCCAGGCTAAATTTAGAGCAGGTTCAGCCAGCACAATTAAAAAAGCTTTTTTTAGTCGGCGCGTTGTCTAACATATCTAATCCCAAAATAACTATCTTTTACTTTGCATTTTTACCTCAGTTTATTTCGAGTGATATCCAGAATCCTACCTATTTGCTTTTGATACTGGGAATTAGTTTTTCGCTACTAACCTTTCTTATAAAAGCACCAGTAGGCTACTTTGCAGGCGTTTTATCTTCCTGGTTGCGTGCTAGACCTATAGTACTTAGCTGGATAGACCGAACCAGTGGAGCAATATTGGTTGGGCTTGGAACGAAACTTGCATTTGAAAAGCGTTAACAAAATAGGTATGTCGCAGCGATCGCTCATCCTTCTTCCTACTTTTTACCCAATCCTGACCGATACAATTTTTGAATTTTACCAATTACTTTATCTAAAGTAGAACGTTTTTGATAATTCTGAGGATCGATATTTTGAATTGTAGTAAGTAAGTTGGCTTCTTCTGTAGCAATATCATTGTCACTATAAATTAAGCTGCTAACGGCAGACAATAAATTATTATAGTCATCAGCTTCTGGTGAATTACCTAAATACTGTTCTAGTAATTGATAACAGTGTTCTTGAGACGAATCCTGATAATTGTTTAATAAATCTTGTACTTCTGTTGCCGATCCTATTTGTTCTACTGCTATTTTTTCGATGAACTGTCGTTCTTCTGGCTGTATTTCTCCATCAATCCAGGCAACTGCTACTAATATTTCTAGTAAGTTTCGATCGCTTTTAGTTGATTGAGCCATAATTTCTCGCTAGTACCAATTTTAGGAAAGATGGATTATATTAAATGCCAATTTAATTTGCTTGAATTCTAGTTAAAAGACAGCCAGTAGCGATCGAGCTAAGTAATTTTCTTGATAAAACTCAAAATTATTTCAAGAAAATATTTTTTTCTTTGTATTTGTCTTTGTCTGGTTGGCGATCGCACAATGGTTCAAACAGCGTAAATGACCGATCGCGATTAACAAATGACATAATATATACGAAATTATTCTCCAACAAGCGATCGCAGAGCAGCTAATTATGAAAATTATTGATTCCAAAGGAAGGCTATTTGGTAAGTTGAGTGTTATAGACTTAGCTGCTGCGGGTGTAATCTTGCTGGTTATTATCGGTGTTTTCTTTTTTCCTGGTACTCCAATCACTAACAGTATTGTTGCTCAAACAAAACTGCAAACTGTCGAAGTTAATGTATTAGTTAGGGGGCTAGGTGTAGAAGATTTAGATAGTTTGATTGAAGAATTTGAAGGTGAAAAACCTACTGATATTGTCATTCGTAACCAGCCCGCAGGACAAGTAGAAATAGTTGAGAGTCAGCTTTTACCTAGAACTACTGCCGTACCTCAACCAGATGGAACGGTAAAAGCCTTACCAGATCCTCGCCCTGAAATAGATATGCTTAGAGATATGCTATTAACTTTAAGAGGAAAGGCAGAGATTACCAGTAGCGGAGTTGTCTTGGATAGCAGTAAAAAAATTAAGATCGGTTCGTCAATTCAGCTACAGGGTGATATGTATGATTTTAACGGTACGATTATAGCGATAAAACCAGTAGAAACTTAATCTATTCGAGATGAGATTATGGCATGGTTAAATAACTTTACCTTTAATTCATTTAGTTTAATTTTTGAATAAGAGCGATCGCGTCTATGGCTATTCGTATTCGTCAACACGTTAATCCTTTAGAGAGCAAGTTTCAGCAGCCAATACCAATACCTGTTTGGCAAGCAGTTTATGCAGAATGCGATCGCTCTATACATTTAGATATTGGTTGTGCGCGGGGGAAGTTCTTATTAGATATGGCCGAGCAACATCCAGAAACTAATTTTTTGGGTATAGAGATCCGCAAGCCATTAGTTGAATGCGCCGACCAGGCTAAAGATGAATTGGGTTTGACTAATCTCCACTATCTCTTTGGCAATATAAATAGTTCGGCTAAATCATTGCTGTCATCTTTACCCGAAGACAGTTTAAAAACCATCTCGGTGCAGTTTCCCGATCCTTGGTTCAAAAAGAAACACCATAAACGCCGAGTAATTCAGCCAGAATTGGTAAAGATTTTAGTCGATTATTTAACCCCATTCGGACAGATTTTTTTACAGTCGGATATTGAAGAGGTGGCAATTGAAATGCGCGATCGCTTTGCAAGTGACGAGCGGTTAATTCAACAGCATTCAACTTGGTTAGATACTAATCCTCTAGCAGTACCGACAGAAAGAGAACTGTATGTATTAGAGCAGAATTTGCCAGTATATAGAGCCTTGTTTGTTAAAGCTAGCGATTGAGATTAGAAGAGTTGGGGATTTGGGGATTTGGGGACTTGGGTACGGACGTTCCAGGTCACGTCCTCTACGGGACTGGGGGACTTGGGGACTAATTTACTACCTGCTCCCTATCTCCCTATCTCCCTATCTCCCTATCTCCCTATCTCCCTATCTCCCTATCTCCCTATCTCCCTATCTCCCTATCTCCCTATCTCCCTATCTCCCCGTCTCTACTCATCTACATTTGTAGCAGAATTAGCAAATTCTACAGTTTTTGAGGAATAAAACGTTTTACAATATTCAATTCGCTCGACCATCATTAACTTAATCCGTCGATCGGATCGCGTTTTTTCCAGTCCTCAGCAACATAAATTCTGCATAAATATATAACAATGGTAGACCTAAATCCTAGTGCCAGCTTTAGTTTAAAGATCGAATTAGAAATTCCCAATCGCCCTGGTGCATTGGCTTCAATAATGAGTACCATTGCTCAATTTGGCGGTAGTTTGGGCGATATTGTCTTATTACAGCGCAATCTAAAATACACTCATCGAGAATTAGCGATCGATGCTTCTAGTACCGAACAAGGGGACAAAATCATCGAAGCGATTCAAAAGTTGCCTCGCGTCAAAGTAATTAACTATAGCGATCGCACCTTTGAAATTCATCAGGGCGGAAAGATTAGCGTCGAAAGCAAGTTGCCCTTAAATTCTCAGTCCGATCTAGCTATGGCTTACACTCCAGGAGTCGGTAGAATCTGTAGAGCGATCGCCGAACAGCCAGAACGAGTATACGATCTGACGATTAAAAGTAATACGGTGGCGGTGGTAACTGACGGTAGCGCAGTATTGGGGTTAGGTAATTTGGGCGCATCCGCTTCACTCCCAGTTATGGAAGGAAAAGCTTTGTTATTTAAAAAGTTTGCGGGAATTGATGCTTTTCCCATCGCTCTTAATACTCAAGATAGTGAAGAAATAATTAAGGCAGTCAAAGAATTTGCTCCTGTATTTGGTGGGATAAACCTGGAAGACATTGCAGCACCGCGCTGTTTCGAGATCGAACGTAGATTGAGACAAGAGCTTGATATCCCAGTTTTTCATGACGATCAGCATGGAACAGCTATCGTAGTCCTGGCAGCGTTGTATAATGCGCTTAAATTAATAGGTAAAGAGCTAGCTGAGGTCAAAATCGCGATCAATGGTGCAGGGGCTGCTGGTATAGCGATCGCCGAATTATTGCGTAAAGCAGGAGGGGGCAAAATTGTAATTTGTGATTCTAAAGGAATCGTTTCAAAGAAGCGGGAGGATCTAAACTCGAAGAAGTTAGAGTTTGCTGTTGAAGAAGAGGGTAAGCTGGCTGATGCCATGAAGGAAGCAGATGTTTTTCTGGGCGTTAGTGCGCCAGGAGTCGTCACACCAGAAATGGTTAAAAAGATGGCGCAACAGCCGATTGTTTTTGCTATGGCTAATCCAATTCCCGAAATTCAACCAGAACTAATTTACGACGAGGTGGCGGTGATGGCAACAGGAAGAAGCGATTATCCAAATCAAATTAATAATGTATTAGCTTTTCCTGGAGTTTTTCGCGGTGCGCTAAATTGTCGGGCTTCGGCAATTACGACTAATATGTACCTGCAAGCTGCTAAAGCGATCGCTGCTTTGGTTGAAGATGCCGATATAGATCGCGAACATATTATTCCTTCAGTATTTGATTCTAGAGTATCATCGGCAGTAGCTCAGGCTGTCTGTCTGGCAGCCGAACAAGACAATGTGGCACAGAAAATTAATAAATAGCAAGATTGTTTGTCGATCATGGACGAAATTGAAATTCCAGAGGCTATCAGAGAAGATATAGAACTATCTAACCAAACAAAATTGCTCTCTTTTCCGATAATTGTTGGCGCAATTGTATGTTTGGGTTTAGTTGGATTACTGTCAGCGTTTTTATTGTTACCTATAATTACCGCTCGGCAAACCGTTGACTCGATCGAGCCTGCTCAAACTTCTGAGGCAGAAATTGAAGCGAAAACCCCTGAGTCTTTGGCGGATTCTAGCGTAACTCCAACAGAGCGGGCTATTGGGGCAAGTTCGGGGTTGTTAGGTCATTTACCCTATGATGTCGCCTCAGAATCCGAACTAGAGGCAATTAGTGCCGATGGCAGATTAAAAATGCGCTCGGCTGCTGCTAAGAAATTCCAGCAAATGCAGGCTGCTGCAAAGGCGGATGGAGTTATACTTACTGCTATCTCGGCTTTTCGAGACGACCAAACCCAAGAACAGCTATTTTTTGGCGTAAAAGAGCAGCGAGTACAAGATGCTGCTAAACGCGCCGAAGTAAGCGCGCCTCCTGGCTATAGCGAACATCATACAGGTTATGCGATCGATATTGGAGACGGTAATGCGCCTGCAACCAACTTAGAAACAGATTTTGCTGACACGGCAGCTTTTCGCTGGCTAGAACAAAATGCTTTAAAATATAGTTTTGAACTGTCTTTTCCTCCAGATAATAAGCAGGGAGTTAGTTACGAACCCTGGCATTGGCGTTTTGTCGGCGATCGCGATAGTTTGGAAACATTTTACAAAGTGAGAAATTAAAAGCTAAAAGCTAGGAGCTAAGAGCTAAAAGCTAAAAAGATGACTAATTTTGAGGTAGAAAAGCGCGAATGGTGGGTCGAGCGGTGGCTAGACTTATTAAACTCCTATCGCTTTAAGAAACGCTTGGAAAGAGGGCGTAGCTATGCTAGAGAAGGTAATGTATCGAGCATGGATTTCGCTAATTCTAAAGCTAGAGCCACTGTACAGGGAAGTGATGCCGAACCATATAAAGTATCTCTTTCCTTGGATTCGTTTAGTGATGAAGACTGGGATTTTGTCATTACTAAAATGTCAGAAAAGGCTATTTTCTCAGCGCAATTACTAGCAGGAGAAATGCCCGAAACTATTGAAGCCGTTTTTACCGCCAGCGGTTTGAGCCTGTTTCCTTTTACCTTGAACGAGGTTCGTTCTCGCTGTAGCTGTCCCGATAAAGCTAACCCCTGTAAACATATTGCTGCGGTTTACTATCAATTAGCCGATCGCTTTAGCGAAGATCCGTTTATTATTTTCTTCTTAAGAGGACGTACTAAGAAGCAAATTATCGAACGGTTACGGCAGATTCGCAGTCAAGCAAAAACTATCTCCGTCGAACCTATTTCCGCCCCTAGGGGTAATTTAGTTTCAAGACCAACAGATGATACGGCTGTCAAGCATAAAGGCTTTTGGCAATATGACGAACCTTTAGAATCAGGGTTAGTGGCGATCGTACCACCAATAGAACAAAAAACCATTTTAGATATTTTAGGCGAAATTCCTCTACCTCCCAATGAGGCTGAAGCAGTAGCGCAATACTTGACTCAAATATATCAAACTACAGGACAGCAAGCACTCATGTCCGCATTAAATAGATAAATATCGGCGAAGCACTGCGGGGCGCAGCATAAACGATCGCTTTGGGAATGGTGGTGACTGACTAGGAGACTGGGGGACTAGGGGACTAGGGGACTAGGGGACTAGGCAAACCCCACGCGCTTGTGTCATCCGTTCATAATTATCCCGTAGCTACAGATCGCCGATAAATTAAGTTTGTAATTAATATTGGACACAGAGTATAATTGGAAATTGTGTCTAATTATCTATAGTCCATGCCTAAGCTAAAAACTAAAAAGTCTGCTGCCAAGCGTTTTCGTGTTACTGGCAGTGGCAAAAAAATAATGCGCCGTAAAGCATTTAAAAACCATTTGCTCGAACGCAAAAGTAAAGAGCGTACTCGCCGTCGTCTATCAAACATGGCTGTAGTGCATGAGACTGACGAAAAAGCAGTACGTACTATGATGCCTTACAGCTAATTTAGGCTCGATTTTAACTAATTATTGCAAGATCGTTGCCACCATTTGTAAAAATTCCCTAAACACTAACTATGAGTAGAGTCAAACGCGGTAATGTAGCCCGCAAACGTCGTAAGAAAATATTGAAGCTAGCTAAAGGCTTCCGTGGTTCGCATTCCAAACTATTCCGCACCGCTAACCAGCAGGTAATGAAGGCGTTACGTAATGCCTATCGCGATCGCCGTAAGCGCAAGCGTGATTTTCGTCGTCTTTGGATTACTCGCATCAATGCAGCAGCCAGAATGCACGATCTCAGCTATAGCAAATTCACCCACCAGCTAAAGAAAGCTGAAGTAGGTTTGAACCGCAAAATGTTGGCACAGCTAGCTATGGTAGATCCTCAAGCTTTTGAAAAAGTAGTAGAAGTAGCTAAATCGGCTGATTAAATTGAAGATAGATCGGTTATTCAGATATGTAATTTAATTGAATGGCTACAAACTGCATGGAACTCGGTTTTTCGTAACAAAGCCGAGTTTTGGCTTTTTAATTAGCTTTCAAGTAATTATCTAATTTAGCAATTAGATGAATTCTTTCACGATGGTTGATGAATAAATTCATATAATAAGCTTTCTTTATAGAACGAAAAAGTTATAGATTTACATCTAGCCTACTAAAGTCGATCGCGCTGCATATATAAGGCATTTTCACGAGCTATATATACATCGCAAGAAATGGGTGGATTCGGGTCAATAGCGTTGCTATGGTTAGTTCAATGAACCTTTACTTTAACTGAATGACTTCGATTAACATAGTATGGAGAGTGAAAATTATCAACGAATTGCCCGAGCGATCGCCTTTATTCGTCAACATCATCAAAGTCAGCCCGATCTAATTGCCGTATCACGACATATTGGACTGAGTGAATATCATTTTCAGAGAATATTTACTCAATGTGCCGGTATCAGTCCCAAACGCTTTGTGCAGTATCTAACTCTCGAATATGCTAAATCGAAAATTGCCTGCACCAAAAACTTGTTGGATCTGTCATTAGATGTTGGTTTGTCTAGCCCTGGACGACTGCACGATCTGTTTGTCAACCTAGAAGCAATGTCACCTAATGAATATAAAACAGGTGGCAGAGGATTAAAAATTTATTATGGCGTTCACGATACGATCTTCGGAAAAACTTTAATTGCTATAACTGCTCGTGGTGTCTGCAATCTTCATTTTCTAGATTCGGGTGACAAACAATTACCAGAACAAATCATCACGCAGTCATGGTCTAATGCAGAAATTATTTATAACCCGCAAACTACTAAAAGCTTGTGCGATCGCATTTTTAACTCAGTAACGAAAGAACATAAACCATTAACGCTTTTAGTAAAAGGAACTAATTTTCAGATTCAGGTATGGCGTGCGCTGTTGAAAATACCATTCGGAAAAATTACGACTTATCAAACTATTGCAGAGGCGATCGATCGCCCAACTGCTGCAAGAGCGGTAGGTAATGCTATAGGCAAAAACCCGATTGGCTATCTCATTCCCTGTCATCGCGTCATTAAAGGCTCTGGGGAATCAGGCGGATATCGTTGGGGAATAGAGCGTAAGAATGCCCTTTTAGGTTGGGAGGCAAGCCGTAGCGTCGATGAGGAAAGGGTATAGCGTAATGACAGTTTTGGACATCTTCCAGCTTATAGATAAAGGGCTTCGCCCTAGCTATAAGCCATAAGCTATAAGCTGTAAGCCAGAAAGACAGAAGTTTTAAACTGGAACCTAACTGTAGACTACTAAACAATACCTGTTTAGTAGGGGCCCTTTTACCCTTTTAGCTTAGAGCTATTGGCTTAAAGCTTAAAGCTTATAGATAAAAAGTCAAGAAGAGAATAAATGAATTCAGGCAGATTGTCAGCCACGAATACTATAAAAGCTACTCAATCTCTATAAAATAATACGGTGTCCAGTAACTGTATACAGTGTAATTGCGGTGCTGATACTAGTTTTGTCTTTAATAAGAGTATCGAATGCCTAAAATTGTTAAGCATACGCTACTGGCGGTATTTGTATCTACCGCCAGCAAAATTATAACGGGGCGTTTTCGTTGAGTAATAAAAATCTAGCCAACTACAGGCAATCCTGCTAATGCCATTGCTACCTCTTCCTGGCTATATTCTGTATCGCGCAATAATCCCGCTTGATAATCCATATATGCCTGCATATCAAAGTGACCGTGACCGCAAAGGTTGAACAAAATGGTTTTACCGACTCCTTCTTCCTTACAGCGCAGGGCTTCATCGATCGCACCTTTAACCGCATGATTAGCTTCAGGCGCAGGTAGAATACCTTCAGTACGGGCAAAGGTAGTACCCGCAGCAAAACAACCGAGTTGATTTTCCGCACGGGCTTCAAACAGCCCCAAATCGAGAACATGACTTAGCAAAGGTGCCATGCCATGATAGCGTAAGCCTCCAGAATGAATGCCCTCTGGCACGAAGGAATTACCCAGCGTGTGCATCTTCACTAGCGGGGTTAGGTGAGCGGAATCACCGAAATCATAAGTATATTTGCCTTTAGTTAAGGATGGGCAAGCAGCAGGCTCGATCGCCACAATTTTAATCGGCTGCGAATGCTCTTTTCGCAAATTAGCACCCATAAACGGAAAAGCTATACCAGCAAAGTTACTGCCCCCACCAGTACAGCCCACTAAAATATCAGGATAGTCACCTGCTTGTTCTAGCTGTGCCAATGTCTCCTGACCGATGATGGTTTGATGGAGTAATACGTGGTTGAGAACGCTACCTAAAGCATATTTAGCCTCATCATCTTGGGCTGCTACCTCTACCGCTTCACCAATGGCAATCCCCAAACTGCCACGGCTGTCGGGATTCTCTTGAAGAATTTTACGCCCTGCATTAGTTTGGTTGCTGGGGCTAGCTATCACCTGCGATCCAAAAGCTTCCATCAAGGCACGACGGTAAGGTTTTTGGTTGTAGCTAATTCTGACCATGTAGACTACTACTTCAAGTCCAAATAAAGCACCAGCAAAAGCTAAAGAAGAACCCCACTGACCCGCACCAGTTTCCGTAATCAGTCGTTTAACTCCCGCCTGTTTGTTGTAGTAAGCTTGGGGAACAGAGGTGTTTGGTTTGTGACTGCCAGTGGGACTAACACCTTCGTATTTATAGTAGATTTTCGCAGGGGTATCGAGGGCTTTTTCTAGTCGTCGGGCGCGATAGAGGGGAGTCGGTCGCCACTGACGGTAAATCGATCGCACTTGGGTTGGAATTTCAATCCAGCGATCGCTACTTACTTCTTGTTTGATTAACTCTTCAGGAAACAAGGGAGCGAGATCGGCCGGGCTAATTGGCTGACCCGTACCAGGATGCAGCACTGGAGGTGGGGGAGTAGGGAGATCGGCACTTATGTTGTACCAAGCCTCGGGCATCTGGCTTTCTGACAACGTATATTTAATTGTGTCCATCGAGCGAATCTTATTTAGTTTTCAGTAATTTTAATCTTATATTTATTCTGGAATTTAATGAAACGAAAGCTAAAAAATTGTAAGTTTATCTTTTATTTTTATTATTTGTCTATATTTTCAATGAAGTTATTACATACTTATGGTTTATTAGAAGCGATCCCTTAAACCTTCAAAACATCCTGCCATTTTACTATCCAAAGCATCATTAGACATTCTGCTTTTTGTATTCGTGGGATAGGTTCATGATGTTAGTTCTACGCTACTGGCTATATGTTTTGTATCTACCGCCAGAAAAATTAGAACAAGGCGTTTTCGTTGAGAAATAAGAATTTAGTCAAAGAAACATTGAGTATTCAAGCTTTTTTTATTAATTAAAGCTTCGCTCTTTTAAACTTTTTAATATAACACTTTAATATTAGAGGCGCAAATGGAAAATAAAAATCCTCAAGATGCCAATTACGATCGCGGTATAACTTCTGCTGAAACTGCTGCTAGAAAAGAAAGAGAGGGCGAAGATTTCAAAAAAACTCCCGACAAAGATGGAGAGATTGATACTACTTCTGGCTACACAGAAGATCGCGAAGGTTTGGCTAACAATTATGCGATCGAGCCTGAAATGTATGTAGAAGAACCAGGAGACTTGAGAGAAAAACAACAACAAGAAAAACAAGAACGTGCTGAAGAACAAAAAGAAGTTAATGAGCCTGGAGGAAAAGGTCCTGGATTGATTTAAGACAAATAAAACTTAGTCGGCAGTAATATAGTTTAGCTTCAGGATTTAGGTTCTGGAGCTAAATTTTAATAGTCGAGTAGAGTCAGCGTTATAGTTTATAGAAACTGCTGCTATAGAACTATCGATGTTTATCAATCTTATTGCCGATTATGGTATTGGCGATCCTGCATTTGCCGAGGTCAGCCAACGCTTAAATAAAGACTTACCTTCTGCTCTAATTCATTGTCTTAGCGTACCTCCCTTTAGTACCATCGCAACGGGTTTTTGGATCGCTCAACTCGGACTTAACCCAGGTGCGCCCAAACGTTTAATCTTTCACAATTGCGCTCCTCGGCAGGATAATCCTGAAGCACGAACAGATAATGAGGGTGAGGGCTTGACTTACGTAAAGCTGCATAATGGGGTCGAAGTGGTCGGCGTGCTGGCTGGCTATACTCTCTCATTTATTAAAGAGGAAGCTATAGAGATTAATACGATTGAAGTGTCTAGAGGAGGCTCACAGTTTCGTTCTCGCGATGTTTTTCCTCAAGCAGCGGCAGCGATCGCAAAAGGCGATTATAGCTTGGTAGGGTCGAAGATTTCGCCCAGTCAAATCCCCGACTTGCCAACAGATCGCGTAGCTTGGATTGATGGTTACGGTAATATTAAAACTACTATTCCAGCAAACAGTATCGATCTACCTTTGTCTAGCAAGGTTACGGTTCGTGTTGGTGATGTAGTCAGCGATGCTATTTATTCTGACGGTAGCTTTCGAGTCCCAGAGGGAACTCTAGCTTTTGCTCCTGGTAGTTCTGGCTGGCAAAGCAAAAACGGTCAAAAAGTTGAATGGATGGAATTATTCTTACGCGGTGGTAATGCTTGGTCGCGTTTTGGCGAACCTAAAATTAATCGGGTAGTGAGCTATAAATAGACATCGATCTTAATATACCTCTTGCACAAATCATAAATCTCGGTCAAGCACGAAGTCAGAGGTTAGAGGTCAGAGGTTAGAGGTCAGAGGTTAGAGGTTAGAGGTTAGAGGTTAGAGGTCACAGGTCAGAGGTTAGAGGTCAGAGGTTAGAGGTCAGAGGTTAGAGGTTAGAGGTTAGAGGTTAGAGGTTAGAGGTTAGAGGTTAGAGGTCACAGGTCAGAGGTCAGAGGTCACAGGTCACAGGTCACAGGTCACAGGTCACAGGTCACAGGTCACAGGTCACAGGTCACAGGTCACAGGTCACAGGTCACAGGTCACAGGTCACAGGTCAGAGGTTGGCATTGAAAAACTATATTTATACAAGAGGTCTAATAAAAAGTTTAACAGTCTGTAGCTTTATTCAAGGCTGATATATACCAAGGCAATCGGTCGTGAAGCTATGATATATAGCTTCACGACCGAAATTAGCCATAACTATAGTACCTTGTGGGTATGAGAATGCTGTTTAACGTTGTCTTCTGTGCTTACCACCGTAGAATTATTCAAAACTCTCTTTCTTTCTAAAGAATAGTTGAAGTCTTGCTTTGTAGTTCCTAAAGGAATATGCTTTTTAGCTTCGGGACGACTTTTATAAGTGCGGGTGGCTGCTGCGACTCTTTCAGCAAAGCGATCGCATAGGTTAATTTCTGCTTCTTTTGATAAGTTGTCGGGGATCTTAACGGTGTCGTCCTGAAAAATTTCTCCTAAGGTTGTAGAACAAGCTATCTGATATGAAGTAGGTATTCCCTTGATTAGGGCTTCTAAGGCAGCAGAGGGAATAGGTTCTAAGATAGTTAATTTCTCTATTTCGCCTTCGTCTCGGACAAAGCAGGTTGCTAAACCTAGTACGCAATAATCCTCTGAAGACAGATCCGATGCACTAGCAAATATTGTATTAGTCATACTCTACAAAAGATTAATTTTAAACCGCTCCAGGCGGTTAAAGATAGTTAATGTTTCAAGAATGTAATTATTGGCAGTCTTAAGTGCGATCTTAAAACGAATTTCCTTGTTCGATCGATTTTAAATTGAGTTCGAGCCTAAATCAAAAATAGATTTTTTAACTGTTCAAAATAACTTACGTATTTTTGAGGAAGACATTTAGTTGTTTTTTCGTCATCATGCTTTTTATAAGAAATCAACGTTCATCATCCCTAAACGGGACGATGCTGCGTTGATGTCATCAAAACTAGATTTTAAAAGTTGGCGAGCATGAACTCAAGCCTTGCGACCAGAGATAGTCTTTACAAAATATGAGACAGTTCAATTGGTGACACATTTGGCATCTGAGGGCTTGAAGACGAAATAGTAAAGTAACAAGAGAAAAGGTTTAATTGATTGTTATGAAAACCGATTTGGACCGACTCGATTCTGATTCGATATTATTCAGATCGTCGTCAGAGGAACAAAGAAAATCTACACAGCACCGTTCTTGGTCTGAATTGAATACTTTAGACAGTTTAGAATACCAGTTGAGAATCCTAATTAAAGATAAAGCTGCTCGAGGTGAATATGTAGACGCGATCGCTCTTTTGGATCGATTAATTGCCTTATGTCCCGATAATGCAACGTACTATAATAATCGCGGATTGATATACTTCCGTAACAAACAAACGATCGAAGCTTTTTGCGATCTATCCATAGCATTAGAAATTAATCCTAATTTAGATAGTGCCTATAATAACCGAGCCAACTGCCATGCTGCACAGGGAGATTTAGACTCGGCGATCGCCGATTACGATTTAGCTTTAGATCTCAATCCTGCTAATCTTCGGGCTTGGATCAATCAGGGTATTGCCTTTCGCGAACTGGGTATGTACGATTCGGCGTTAGAAAACTTTGATATTACCTTGATAATTGGTGATTCTTTACAAGGGCGAATTTACCAAGAACGAGGCAGAACCTATCATTTGCGAGGAGACTGGAACTGTGCCGTTTCTGACTATCAAACAGCTTTGTCGATTTTAGCCCTTCGTCCCGATTCAATTCGCACTCGGCAAAAGATTCGAGGTTGGTTGGATGGGCTACTGCATCCTCTTGCTATTACCGATTATTAATTATCTTGAGATTTTTCTTCGTCTTGCAACCAGTAAATACGACTTTGATTTGGTGCAGTCAAAGAACTGTATTCCTCCATCAAACTTTGAGTTTTTTGTGGATCGAAATTATAGTTGAGCTGTTCTCTCAATTTACTGACTCTAGCATCAGTTTCCTCTACCTGAACTCGCAACTCTTTCAGCTTGGCTTTTTGAGTAAGATGATAGGGTAATAAACGACATAAAGAGGCGATCGCACTAATAGCAATAACCCAGCTTAAGATCAGCTTTAGACTAATTTCTGTAGCTACTCCACGATAAGGATTAGCGCGGTGGCGATCCTTACGTCTAGCTTTTTTAGGTTTTCTCTTAGAACTCATAGTTTAAACCGCACTTACATTTTTCAGGACTCCAGATTAACAATTTTGAACTATAATCGCCAATTCTTTAATCCCGATATGCACCGCTGACTTCAACTATAAATAGCCGAGTCGATTGAATTTATTTTAAAAGCTCTAAGCTGAAGGGTGAAATTCGGGTTTAAGACTCCCGAAGAGAATATTCATTTTTAGCAGACTGCTGAGGTAATGTGCCACTTATCAGGAATAGTTTAAAACTATTTCTGATAAGCTAATGACCTATAGCTAATGGCTTATAGCTAGAGCGAAGCCCATTTATTTATATAGCTCAGTAGATAAGCGAATTGCCATAATTCCAGGAATTAAAGCGACCACAAGAGCGATAAAAACTTGAGTATCTGATAGCTGCATAATTTTCTCCTTACGTTTTGTTTCAGATAAAAAGATGTTCCATCCTTAATTTGCGTCATAATTGACCCGATAAGGAACATCTTGTAACAAGATGCAACATAATTAAAAAGGAAACTTAAGAAAAAGTCGGGTGAAAAAGAGCGAAAATTACAAAATAGATCGATTTTTTTGGTCTTTAAATTAATCTTCAATCAATTATAAATTTAAGATTTTTCGTCCGATTAAATTAAAAAACATATATTGAATGCTGGAAAACATAGTTGATTATTTTACCGACGCGGGAGTTGAAGTTTATCTGATACTGCTAGTCTTAATAGTATTAGAGGCTGTTCTCTCTGCCGATAACGCGATCGCCTTGGCTGCAATTGCTAGAAGCGTAAAAGATCCTGAATCTCAGCGTCAGGCTCTTAATATCGGGTTAGTTGGCGCGTATGTACTTAGAATTCTTCTGATTATTGGTGCTACCTGGGTAATTAAATACTGGCAGTTTGAGTTGTTAGGAGCAATGTATTTACTCTGGCTGGTTTTTAATTACTTTGTCTTGTCTGATGATGAAGACGAGGATGAACACCGTAGCTTAGGATTCAAATCAGTTTGGCAGGTAATTCCGACTATTGCGATTACCGATTTGGCTTTTTCTCTCGATAGCGTTACTTCAGCGATCGCCATTACTGAAGATACCTGGCTGATTATCGCTGGCGGTACGATTGGTATTGTTATTTTGCGTTTTCTGGCGGGTTTATTTATTCGTTGGCTTGAGGAATATACCTATTTAGAAGATGCTGGATTTATTACCGTTGGCTTCGTCGGGTTGCGTCTACTACTCAAGGTTTGGCTACCAGATTATCTAATCCCTGAATGGGTAACAATCGCCGTAGTAGCTATCTTTTTTACCTGGGGTTTCTCCAAAAAAGAGGTAGTAGAATCCGATAGCGGTGAGTCTTAGTCAGTTAACAGTTAACAGTTAACAGTTAACAGTTAATAGTATTACGATCTTTGTGAAAATGGATCGCACTTTGGCTAGTAATTACTGTTCGTTAGGCTACCCGTGTGGTCTAATGCTTTTCAATGTAAAAGAGCGATCGCGCTTTTAGACACTTAGCTTTAAAGCATTAACGGGAACATCATCCCAAGAATCTACAGTACGCAGGCTAGCAACCCAACCGCTTTGCTTTTGTTGTTCTGTAAGGCTATTTTGCCAATTTTGATGACAATCATTAGCTGCATCTTCATCCAAACAGGCAATACAGGCATGAATTAAACCGCCTGGATCGATCTGTTCGTTTACCCAAATAGTTGCTCTAGACATCGTTTTTACTTGGTATTATTTAATACAAATTATAGCGAGGATGTTCGCTATCAGTTGCCAGAAAAACCGTTACCTGTTAACCGTTACCCTTTACCCGTTACCTGTTATCCAGTCTAAAAAGATCGCCAAGGTGCATAATATTACTTAATAACTTTATTCGGGTAGTTTGCTCATTTTTGCCAGATCTAATACTGCTGAAAGTTGTTCTTCGTTCATCAAACCCTCTTCTAAAACGATCGCCCGAATCGATTTACCTGTCTCTAGAGACTTTTTCGCGACATCTGCTGCTTTTAAATAGCCGATGTGGGTATTGAGAGCAGTTACCAAAGCCAGGCTACCTTCTGCATAAGCCAAACAGCGATCGCGACGGGGGGTAATTCCTGCCAAACAACGCTGGGCGAGGCTATCGATCGCATTGCCTAAGATTTCGATGCTGTGAATTAAATCGTAAGCTATTAAAG
This sequence comes from Waterburya sp., assembly GCA_965214815.1. Classification (GTDB taxonomy): domain Bacteria; phylum Cyanobacteriota; class Cyanobacteriia; order Cyanobacteriales; family Xenococcaceae; genus Waterburya. The sequence continues at coordinate 1,030,872 of CBDCCL010000002.1, read as the reverse complement.
GCATCATCACGTTTAACTCTAACTGTCCCGCCTGGGCTGCGTTCAGGATCGCCGTATCGTACCCCATTACCTGAAAACAAACCTGTGATGTCATTTCCGCCATCACGGGGTTATACTTCCCTGGCATAATCGACGATCCTGGTTGAACTGCGGGTAGCTGTATTTCTTTAAATCCTGTTTGTGGTCCCGAATCCATTAGGCGCAAATCGTGGGAAATTTTGACTAAATCTTGCGCTAAGTTTCGTATGCTGCCCGAAAGGCAGACAAAAGGACTCATGCTCTGCATTGCTGCCATTAAATTCGGTGCTGGCTGCAAGGGCTGCTCGATAAATTCAGATAATAGTTCTGCCACGCGAAAACGATATTTCGGATGAGTATTTAGTCCTGTACCCGTAGCACTACCTCCCAAACCCAAGCTGTGTAGATCATCTTCAGCGGTTTTAATTCTCTGAAGGTGATCTTTTAAAATTTGCGCCCAGGCTGCAAATCCCGCACCTAAACGCACCGGTACGGCATCTTGCATATGGGTACGTCCCGATTTAACAATATCCTGGAATTCTTCGGCTTTAGACTGCATTGCTGCGATCGCACTATCCAAAGCAGGGTAAAGAGTTCTATCTAAAGCAAGTAACGAACCGACGCGAATTGCCGTAGGAATTACATCATTAGTAGATTGACCGTAGTTAACGTGGTCGTTGGGACTAACTCTTTTATAGTTGCCTTTTTCGTCCCCCAGAATTTCTAAGGCTCGATTTGCCAAAACCTCATTGACGTTCATGTGATGGGATGTACCAGCCCCCGCTTGATAGACATCAACCACAAACTGATCCCGCAGCTTACCGTTTAAAACCTCATCCGCAGCTTTGACGATCGCCTGAGAGATCTCGCTGTCAATACAGCCCAGTTCACCATTGGCGATCGCCGTGGCTTTTTTAATTAAAATACAGGCATCTACATAGGTTGCTAGAGGCTTAATTCCGCTAATTGGAAAGTTTTCTGTCGCCCTTAAAGTTTGAATTCCATAGTAGAGGCGATCGGGGATTTCTTTCGCTCCCATCGAGTCTTTTTCGGTACGATACTGATTGCTCATCTTCGGTTGTTCGAGTTGCTGGATATAGCTATGCCAAAGAAAATACTACACTATCTCTACCTTAGAGGTTTAATTAGTGACGTTCTCCCGCTATTGAATCAAAGATTACAATAGGGGCATCCCTACCATCGCTAGTAGGTATTCCTGCGTTGCACTTACCTAGACATACGACAAGTCGCAAGCCCCTGGCAGTACGCAGTCAGCAGACAGTTTCCATTCCCCAGCGTCCCTGGGTACAGTTTTCAGAATACATCCTATTTACGGTGTATATTTTACGGAGCTACCGAGTCTCCAATCGAGACTGTTTCTTAGCTCCAACTCCCTATATACAATTTTCTAGGTTCTGCGATGGGATGGATTTTTGATATAACTACCGAACTTCGGGTCATCGCCCCCTACTGTTACGCTCTGAAAGTATTATACAACGCCTGAAACTATTACTATATAAAGATTAGATAAATATCAAGTTGAATGTTTACTAACAAGTGCCAACCCTTGCTTTCATCTACGCTTGAATCAAAGATTACAAGACGTAGGATTCCCGCAAGGAATTGCTAAAAATTTTTCAAGATTGAGAAAGCGAAGATTTTGAAAGGGGTAGGGGTAACTGAAGTGCTTAGTGAATAAAGTTATAAAGCTGTTGAAGTAACGATCGAAGGTTGGCGCGTTAAAATTTATAAAGGAATCTTTACACAATTCGTTCAATTATGTTTTTAACTGAATTAAGCCCCGCCTTCCAAAAGTTTATCCAACAACCAGTAGCTTTTGCTAGCGGTTTTATTTCTGGAGTGTTGCACCTCAATCCAAACGAAGAGCCTCTATCTCAATGGTTAGAAAAGCAGGGATACAATTCGACTACTGTCACAACTGCTAACAATAGCGATCGCCCTCAATCGATCGATATTGATTGATAGTTAAATCTTAAACCTGCTCGTAGCAATGGAACGACCGCTAGAAATAGGATAACCTGAAGCTAGTCTTAAGCTTCTTGTTAGGCTAAAAATCTCTTTCTAATATAGATAAATAGAGCTTAGCTAATCTAAAGTAACGTTCTGTACTATATTCTGTGTTTCGATTAACTGGAATTACGGCTAATTGCTTTAAGTTAACTATGCTCTATGCCCATTTGTTGAGCTTCTGTTAGCGAATTTATCGAAATGAATCGAGAATTGAGTTAAACAGGAGATACAGGCTTAGGAAGGTTAATTCATGGAAAATTTTGACCAGCAAGAGGTTATTCCAGAATATAGTTTAGATAGAGACTGCCAAACTCTATCTCGGCACGTATTGCAGCAGTTTTCTGATGCTACCCAAGCTCAAGACATGAGCGCGATTATGAGTCGTATTGCTTTGGCAGCCAAGCTGGTGAGTCGGCGTTTGAGTCGGGCAGGTTTAATGGCTGGAGCATTAGGTTTTACAGGTGAAACTAATGTCCAGGGAGAATCAGTCAAAAAGATGGACATCTATGCCAATGATGTCTTTATATCCGTCTTCAAGCAAAGTGGCTTAGTTTGTCGCTTGGCATCGGAAGAAATGGAAAAACCTTACTATATACCAGAAAACTGCCCTATAGGACGCTATACGCTATTATACGACCCGATAGACGGTTCTTCAAACGTAGATATCAATCTGAATGTTGGTTCGATCTTTTCACTGCGCCAACAGGAAGGTGACGATCTCGATAGACAGGCAAAAGATTTACTACAGAATGGCGATCGCCAAATTGGGGCTGGATATGTTTTATATGGCCCTTCTACGGTACTCGTCTACACACTAGGTAAAGGGGTTCATTCGTTTATTCTCGATCCCAGCTTGGGAGAATTTATCTTAGCTGAAGAGAATATTATGATTCCGCAACACGGTCCGGTATATAGCGTCAATGAAGGGAACTATTGGCAGTGGGATGAATCGATTCGAGAATACATCCGCTATGTCCATCGCAACGATAGCTATACCTCTCGCTACAGTGGTGCATTGGTAGGAGATTTTCACCGGATCTTATTACAGGGGGGAGTATTCCTATATCCAGGTACTAATGAAAAGCCTCAAGGAAAATTAAGATTGCTGTACGAGTCTGCGCCGTTGGCTATGTTAGCCGAACAAGCAAAAGGAAAAGCTAGTACCGGGACTGAAAGAATTTTGAGCTTTATCCCTCAAGAATTACACCAAAGAACCCCGTTGGTAATTGGCAGTGTAAAAGATGTCGAGTTAGTTGAATCTTTTATTCAAGAGCAGGCGCGACGCGATTCGGAAGAAAAAAGTTTGGTTTAAAAGTCCAAGTTTAATTACAAAATACTACAAACAGGAGCAATAATTATGTCTAGTCAAAACCACATTTTAGAAATTGAAAACCAGTACGGTCAAAGTATCTGGATGGATAACTTGAATCGTGACCTGATCGAATCGGGAGAACTCAAACAGTCGATCGCCGATAAAGGTATTAGAGGGATTACTTCTAACCCCTCTATTTTTGAAAAAGCGATCGCGGGTAATAAAATCTACGATGAAGCGATCGAAGCGGGAATAAAAGCTGATAAATCAGTTCAAGAAATTTATGAAGATCTAATTTTTACTGATATTCGCAACGCCTGTGATATCTTTATGCCCGTATACGAAGAAAGTAACGGTTTAGATGGCTACGTCAGCATCGAAGTTCCCCCAAGTTTAGCTAAAACTACCGACGATAGCACTATTGAAGAAGCTCGTCGCTACTATCAGGCGATCGATCGCCCCAATCTGATGATCAAGATTCCTGGAACGCCAGAAGGTTTACCCGCAGTGGAACAGGCAATCTCTGAGGGGATGAGCATTAACGTAACTCTGCTATTTTCCGTCCAAAGCTACATCGATACTGCTTGGGCTTATATCAGAGGTTTAGAAAAGCGCGCAGCAGAAGGAAAAGATATTAGTAATGTTTCTTCGGTTGCCAGTTTCTTCCTCAGCCGAATTGATGTAATGATCGACGAGCGCATCGACAGCAAGCTAGAGTCAGCAGAAGGTGAAGCAAAAACTAAACTAGAAGCGATCAAAGGTAAAGTGGCGATCGCTAATGCGAAAGTGGCATACCAAAAATACAAAGAAATCTTTAGTGGCGATCGCTGGGAAGCTTTAAAAGCTAAGGGTGCAAAAGTACAGAGACTACTTTGGGCGAGTACCAGTACCAAAAACCCAGAGTATAGCGACGTAATGTATGTAGACGAGCTAGTAGGAATGGATACGGTAAATACCTTGCCTCCTAACACTATTGATGCCTGTGTAGACCACTGCGATCCTGGCGATCGTATTGAAACCGATCTAGACGCAGCAAATAAGATCATTGATAGCTTAAAAGACGAGGCTGTAGATATCGATCTCGACGAAGTAATGGACGATCTACTCGACGAGGGTATCGATAAATTCATCAAGCCTTTTGAATCGTTGATGTCGTCTTTGGAAGATAAAGTCAAGCAGCTAGCAGCAGTCTAATTTGAAGGATAAAGGATAAGGAATGAGGGATGAGGAATAAAAACTGGATTTCTGGCCCTCGCTCCTTTACTTTAACTAATACTAGTATCTTTTAAACAAAAGTCGAAGCCGATATAAATATGGTTGCAATATTAGAAAATCCCTTAAGAGTCGGTTTGCAGCAGGAGCGTACCGCCGATCCTGCGATTATTGTTATTTTTGGGGCATCCGGAGATCTCACCCAAAGAAAGCTAATTCCCGCAATATATCAAATAAAAAGAGAGCGTCGTCTTCCGCCAGAAATGACGATTGTTGGTGTTGCTAGAAGAGATTGGAGTCATGACTATTTTCGGCAACATCTTAAAGAAGGCATTGAAGAATTTGGCAACGGAGTTGGCAACGAAGATTTGTGGAATGAGTTTGCCAAAGGCATTTTCTACTGTTCGGGCAACATGGATGATGCCGAAAGCTACCAAAAGCTCAAAAGTTTTTTAGCTGAGTTGGATGAAAAACGAGGCACTAGAGGTAATCGCGTCTTTTATCTAGCAGTATCGCCCAAGTTTTTTAAGCCTGGTTTAAAGCAGCTCGGTGCAGCGGGAATGCTCGACGATCCGATTAAAAATCGTATTGTGATTGAAAAGCCCTTTGGTAAGGATTTGAGTTCGGCAAAATCCCTCAACCGTGCGGTACAGCGAGTCTGTAAAGAACAACAGGTATATCGCATCGATCACTATCTGGGTAAAGAAACCGTCCAGAATATTTTAGTGTTCCGCTTTGGTAACGCCATCTTTGAACCATTATGGAATCGCCAGTTTGTCGATCACGTACAAATTACCGTTGCCGAAACCGTAGGGGTAGAAGAACGGGCAGGTTATTACGAAACCTCTGGCGCGCTGCGAGATATGCTGCAAAATCACTTGATGCAGATCTTTGCCATTACCGCAATGGAACCGCCTAACGCTTTGGATGCCGATAGTATTCGCAGTGAGAAAACTAAGGTACTTCAGGCTACTCATTTGGCTGACTCGAATAACTTGGAACAGTCGGCAATTAGAGCGCAATATTCCGAAGGCTGGATGAAAGGCAAACCCGTAAAGGGTTATCGTGAAGAAGAAGGAGTAAACCCCGAATCTACTACGCCAACTTTTGTAGCGGTCAAGCTAGAGGTAGATAACTGGCGTTGGAAGGGAGTGCCGTTTTATCTGCGTACTGGGAAACGGATGCCCAAAAAAGTTACCGAGATTTCTATTCACTTCCGCGAAGTTCCGCTATTAATTTTCCAATCAGCAGCACAGCAAACTAGCCCCAACGTCTTGACGATGCGAATTCAACCAAATGAGGGAATATCGCTTAAATTTGAGGCGAAAACCCCAGGTCCAGACTTGAGAACCAGAACGGTCAATATGGACTTTAGCTATGGTTCATCTTTTGGTATGGCTACTGCTGATGCCTATCACCGTTTGTTACTCGACTGTATGTTAGGGGATCAAACCCTATTTACTCGCGCCGATGAAGTAGAGGCAGCTTGGAATATCGTGATGCCAATTATCAACTCTTGGGAAGCACCGAGCGATCCAAGCCGAATGCCTCAATATGAAGCGGGAACTTGGGGACCGACAGAGGCGGAATTTATGTTAAATCGCGATAGCCGTCGCTGGCGCAGACTTTAAAGGGATAAAGGATGAAGGATGAGGGATGAGGGATAAGGGATGAAGGATGAGGGATATAGCTAAATGAACATTTTCTCATTCTATTATCTGATAAGTTAATTCGAGCATTCCCTTGCGCCTGTCGGCGACGCGGGGTCTCGAATTTAAATGATAAATGCTCAATGATAAATGAACCATGATTGCACCAATAGTATCTTTACAAGCACCAAAAGACATATCCATTGACGACATTGAAGCAGAATTGCGATCGCTCTGGCAATCTCAAGGCGCGGATGATGATAATACCGCAGTAACTAGAGCAGCCACCTTTAGCCTGATTGTTTACGAACCAGATGATACACAGCAGTTGCTAGCTTCATTGGGTTTCTACACAGGACCGCTCGACGGAATCGCTGGACCGAGAATCAAGGCAGCAATTAAAGCAGCTCAAAAAGCCTATGACATGGAAGTTACGGGCAAATCAGATGATGCTCTGCTCTACAGACTTCATCAAGAGTTCGTGCAGGCTAAGGCAAAAGACAAATTAACTCCCGAAAACAAAACAGCAGCGATTAGCTACAGCCCAGATTCGGAAGGATCTACAGCCGACGCGATCGCAGCTTCTAATCCCTGTCGGATCGTTACTTTGTGTCCCATTTTGGGAGAGGATACGGGAGTTACCGCCCAGGTATCTGCTTACTGTCCGATTAATAAGCAAAGTCAGAATACTTTAGTCTGCTGTGAGTATATTTCTCTTAGTGGTACAGCAAAAGCTTTGGATCGAATTGGTGGTATTATTGCGGAATTGGCGATCGCCGATTTGCCAAAGTTTGTCTGGTGGAAAGCTACCCCAACTCCAGATCACCCTTTATTCAAGCGTCTAATATCTTCCTGCGACACGATTATCTTTGATTCTAGTAGCTTTATCGAACCAGAAGAAGATCTAAAGTCTTTGGCAGAATTGATCGAAGATACTGCTCTTGCAGATATCAACTGGCGTAGATTAGCACCCTGGCAAGAGTTGACCGCTGCTGCTTTCGATCCCCCCCAAAGGCGATCGGCAATTTATGAAGTAGACCAGGTTACGATCGACTACGAAAAAGGTAATCAGTCTCAGGCTTTAATGTTTTTGGGCTGGATCGCTAGTCGTCTGGGATGGACTCCTGTTGAATACAACTGGGAAGGCGGAGATTATGACATTCGTAAGGTCAAGTTTACCGATGACAAACAGCGCGACATCGAAACCGAACTAGCAGGAATTCCTACCGCCGACTGGGGAGATATTCCTGGAGACTTGGTTAGTTTACGCTTGAATTCGACCAATGAAGATGCCGACTGCTGTACGGTTCTTTGCTCTAGCACCACAGGCTGTATGAGAATGGAAGCAGGCGGTGGAGCGCAGTCTTGCTATATCGAGCAGGTAACACCCCTATTCGATCAAAAAAGCGAAGATTTGCTGAGTCAGCAACTTCAACGATGGGGTAGAGAAATGCTATATGAAGAAAGTATGGCGATCGTCGCTCAAATTCTGGATCTGGCAGAGTAATCTCGACAAATTATAACGTACAAAGGGTTTGGGTAATACCAAGCCCTCTTATACGGTTGCAGGCGTTGTTACCGATGCCGAAGGAAACCCCGTTTTAGAAGCCAAAGTTGAAGCCTTCGATCTTGATGGAAGTCTCGCGAGTCGATCGATGACAAAAGGACTTGGGGACAAAAGGACTTGGGGACAAAAGGACTTGGGGACAAAAGGACTTGGGGACGCTTGAGAACCTTCGGTTTTGCCAACATATCTTCTCCCCGTCTCCTTGTCTCCCTATCTCCCAATCACTTCATTGCTTCATTTGTATCGTTTTTTTTAGATTTAATAATATAAAATCTTCTCGATAAGAAGCGTAAATATACCCAGGTATTTTGCACAAATATGTAATATCATTAATTATTTAAAAACAGGATAATGACAAATTTTTTGTGATACAAAATAGCGAAACAAACTGACAGTTTTAAACCTATTTAAATCTCTTATTTTAAAAATATTATTGAGCCTTTATAGTAAAAAATATTAGAAAGTTTTTTGAAGCTCGGTAATAAATCAAAAGCTATGTTTAATATATTTTTAAACCTATTAATATGACTGTTAAAATATTGTCGATCGCTAATAATCAGACCGACAGCATAAAAATTGATGGTCTTTTAACTCAGGTTAAATATTTGAATTTTCAGCTAAACAAGATTCAAGATGTCGATAATATCTTAAAGCTAGATAAATATCATTCTGAAATAATCATTTGGGCTTTAAATGAAAGCGATAATGCAGATACTCTCTTAAAAATTCAAAATATAAATAATAGTTGTAATATTCCATTAATATTAATTTCAAGTGTAGCAGAGCATTATAAACACTCGATCGCAGGCGTAAATTATTGTTTAGTATGGAACGAAATCACTCCTGCTATATTAGAAAATACAATTTTATATGCCTTAAATCAGCACCAAATCGAAGCAACAGCGAATTTAAAGCAAGAAAATTTAGAATTAACCGATGAGCTATCCACTATCCAAGATTTATTTCAGAGTATTGTAAACAACACATCGACTTTCGTTTGGATGGTTGATGTTAAAGGAAATTTTACTTTTTTAAATCAGGCTTGGCTAAATTTTACTGGTCAAACTTTAACCGCAGGCTTACAAGAAAATTGGCTCGAACGCATTCATCCAGATGACATAGCAGAATGCAGACAAGCATATCAGTCTGCACAAAAAGAAGGAACGGGATTTGAAATTGAATATCGCTTGAGACGTTTTGATAATGAGTATCGCACGATTTTAAATACTGCTGTTTATCGTAGCAATTCTCAAGGTAATATTGGTTGGCTCTGTTTTGGTTTGGACATTACTCGGCGTAAGAAAATCGAACAGCAATTAATCGAACAATCACGTACAGACCAGATTTTAGCGAAGATTGTCAAAGATATTTATAGTTCTTTAAATATTGATACTATTTTACAGACGGCAGCTAACGAAATTAATCAATTTTTGTTAGCCGATCGCGTATTTATTGCTAAAGTTACTAACAATCGTCGATTAAATCTTTTATTTGAATCTAAATTAGCTACTGCTTCAAGCTGTCAAGTGTCCGATAAAAAATTACCCGTTCAAGAGGTAGTAGATAACTTTGAATTCTTATCTAAAGGAGCGATTATTGCACGGGATAATACACTAACAAGTACGATTGTTAACCATAGCTGTACCGATCTTACTCTCATACCCTATCCTCTACTACTAGTACCCGTTGTCTGCGATCGCAAACTTTGGGGTTTAATTTGTATAGAATTTAATCTTCCTCGCAAGTATTGGCAACAGGAAATTAAATTTCTCGAACAGCTAGCAATTCAACTGGGAATTGCTATTAAACAATGGCTGCTATATCAACAACTCGAACAGGCGAATAAGAAGCTGGCGCAACAGGTAACGATTGACGAGTTAACAAAGGTGGGTAATCGTCGTCAGTTCGACCGATACATAGCTTTAGAATGGAAAAGATGTGCGCGAGAAAAAGATCCTTTATCTTTGATTCTTTGCGATATCGATTACTTTAAGCTGTATAACGATGCTTACGGTCATCTATTAGGCGATCGCTGTTTGAAAGCGGTAGCACAAGCAATTACCAAGGTAACTAAGCGTCCCGCAGATTTAGTCGCTCGTTATGGAGGGGAAGAGTTTGCTGTAATTCTACCAAATACTAATATTTTGGGCGCAAAATATATAGCAGAGCAAATACGCGCTAAGATTGAAGCTTTAAAAATTACTCATATTGATTCTAAAGTAAATAATTATGTCACTCTTTCAATTGGAGTAACCTGCTGTATTCCCAATCGTGAATTGAGTTTTATGGCTTTAATTGAAGCAGCAGACAAAGGATTGTACAAAGCAAAGGAATTGGGACGCAATCGAGTTTGCGAATTTGAGATGAATAAATTAAATAACCGCATTTTTTTTTGAATTAAATAATTGCTTCGAGCAGTATCTTACCAATGATCGCTTAATTTATAATGCCTACTGGATATACCTTACCCGTTTTTGCCTGTGCAAGCGCGATCGCAGCTTTACGGCATCTTCAGCACCAGCCTACCTCTGATTACGTCACCCTCGATTTAATTAAACCTCCCCAACAGGCAAATATTAAGCTCGAACAAGTAGCTACAGTTGCGCCAGATTGTGCGATCGCCATTACTCGTAGCGATCCAGGAGATCATTTAGATCTGACTCGCAATACTCCTGTTTGGGCAATGGTAAGTTTTAATAGTGATGCTCCCAAGCGAATTACCATTAAAGGTGGTGAAGGAATTGGCAGACAGCAAGGCAAGGTCAACCAAGCAGCTATCTATAGTTATGCTAAAGAATTAATTCAAGCCAACCTCGAACCCTTGTTAGGCGATCGCCAAAGCATTACTGTAACTATCATTTTGCCAGAAGGAGCGAGACTTGCCAAACGAACTTCTAACGAGGCTTTTGGAGTAGTAGAGGGACTATCTTTGTTAGGAACAACGGGGATCGTACAGCCGTTAGTTGCAGCGAGTCAGCTAGAGGCTTATCAGGCTCAAATTCAGGAAAAAGCTGCTTTATTTGATTGTTTAGTATTCTGTATTGGCGAAAACGGTATCGATTTAGCCCAAAGAGCGGGTATAGATCCTCAAAGAATTATTAAAACTGCCAACTGGCTGGGTTCGATGTTAGTTACCGCAGCAGCAGCAGGCGTAAAGTCAATTTTGTTATTTGGCTATCACGGTAAATTGATTAAACCCGCGGGAGGCATTTTTCATACTCACAATCATCTTGCAGACGGGAGGTTAGAAATTATGACCGCCTACTGCGCCAAACTAGGTTTATCTACATCCCAACTCCAGCAAATTTTTAATTGCTCGACTACTGAATCTGCTCTTAACCTATTACGTGAAATAGACTTGAAAAATGATTCTAATTGGGTTGAGGTGGTTTATCAGGAATTAGCAGCAGCGATCGACTTAAAAAGTCAGGACTATATCTACAAATATATAGAACAAAAACTTTGTATCGGTTCTGTCTTATTTGACCGTCGTAGAGAAGTAATAGTTAAAAGCAAAAACGCTGTTCTTTTGCTATCTAAATTGTGTTAGTCTGTTTAGAATATTCAGAAGATCTTTATCTCGATCTGGCAGACCCCAGAAAATAATAACTCGCCAATTATAAATTTGGGTGTGAAATTTCAAACTTCTTTACAGTTTTTTACATAACTACTCAACTACTCACACAGACTTTCTAAAGCACAGTGACTATCCACACAGAATCAATATCCCCAAGCAACGACACTTTGGCTCCTAAGTCTCTGGTTAATGACGTTAATCATCAAAAAATTATCATTATCGATTTTGGCTCTCAATACTCCGAGCTAATTGCTCGCAGAATACGAGAGACACAGGTGTATTCAGAAGTACTTTCTTATCGAACTTCAGCCCAAAAGTTAAGAGAAATAAATCCTCAAGGAATTATTCTTTCTGGAGGACCAAGTTCGGTATATGACGAATACGCTCCTAAATGCGATCCCGAAATTTGGAACTTAGGTATACCTGTTTTAGGTGTGTGTTATGGAATGCAGCTTATGGTTAAGCAGCTAGGAGGAAAAGTTGAGAAAGTTAAGTTGGGAGAATACGGTAAAGCGCAACTGTTTATCGAAAATCCGACGGACTTGTTAACCAATGTCGAACATGGCTCGACGATGTGGATGAGTCACGGAGATTCTTGTATCGAGCTACCAGAAGGATTTTCAGTATTAGCCTACACTAAGAATACTCCCTGTGCTGCCATTTCTAACCCAGAAAAAAGACTGTTTGGAGTACAGTTTCACCCAGAGGTAGTCCATTCCGAAGGCGGTATTGCTTTAATTCGTAATTTTGTTTACCATGTATGCGAATGCGAACCTACCTGGACGACAGAAGCCTTCGTCGAAGAGTCAATTCGGGAGATTAAAGCCAAAGTTGGCGATAAACGAGTTTTGCTGGCTCTTTCTGGGGGTGTAGATTCTTCTACCCTAGCTTTTCTACTGCATCGAGCAATTGGCGATCGCCTGACCTGTATGTTCATCGATCAGGGGTTTATGCGTAAGGGTGAGCCTGAAAGATTAGTAGAGATCTTTAAAAACAAGTTTCATATTCCCGTAGAGTACGTGATGGCGCGCGATCGCTTTTTGGCGCAGGTAGAAGGAGTAACCGATCCCGAACTAAAACGCCGTCGCATCGGACACGAATTTATCCAGGTTTTTGAAGAAGAGTCTAAGAAATTAGGGCCGTTTGATTATCTGGCGCAGGGAACTCTCTACCCCGACGTAATTGAGTCGGCAGACAGCAACGTCGATCCCAAAACAGGGGAGCGGGTAGCGGTTAAGATAAAAAGTCATCACAACGTCGGTGGCTTACCAAAAGATCTTCGTTTCAAATTAGTCGAACCGCTACGCAAGCTATTTAAAGACGAGGTGCGTAATGTTGCTCGTGCGATCGGTTTGCCAGAAGAAATCGTGCGTCGCCATCCTTTCCCTGGCCCTGGTTTGGCGATTAGAATTGTGGGAGATGTTACCGCCGAAAGACTAAATATTCTGCGAGACGCTGACTTTATTGTCCGTGATGAGATTAGCAAGCAAGGAGTTTATCACGATTACTGGCAGGCGTTTGCGGTACTGCTGCCAATTCGCAGCGTGGGAGTGATGGGGGACAAACGCACCTATGCTCATCCGATAGTTCTACGCTTTATTACTAGTGAAGATGGCATGACGGCAGATTGGGCAAGAATTCCTTACGATCTATTAGAGACTATTTCTAATCGCATCGTTAATGAAGTCAAAGGAGTCAATCGCGTAGTGTATGACGTTACGTCTAAGCCACCTGGAACGATTGAGTGGGAATAGATTAAGGAAGGAGGAATCAGGAGTAGGGAGTAGGAAGTAAGAAGTAAGAAGTAAAAAGTAAAAAGTAAAAAGTAGGGAGCGAGCGGTAATTAGCAACCAGTAATTAGTAAGATGTGTAGCATCTATTTTGGTATTTCATGTTATCTTCTATATCTCCCCTATCCTTACTTTTTGAACTTCTTTCTCATAGCATTTCTCACCCGTTACCCGTTACCCCTATATCAACCTAAATCTCTGGCTATATTCGAGAATTGGGATCGGATGCAGACCATTGGATCTTGTGAATGCCGTACAGGCGTTTCCAGAATTCATCTCGCGCCCAAGTAGGTAATACTTTGTTCATAATAAATAGCATGGTATTACCACCTGTAGCTAAGACATAGCGGGGTTTTGGTCGGGGCTTATCGATTATTTTTGCGATCGCCCTAGCGGTTTTTTCCGCAGTCCAGCCTAACGCACCTAATTTTTTATCGATCGCCTGAATATTTTTATATGCGGGAGCATAGGGTGTATCTTGATATTGGGGAGTGGTTTCGAGTACTTCTTGCCAAGCTACCCGAAAAAAGTCGGTGACAACAGGGCCAGGTTCGACAACGCTTACCTGAATGTTAAAAGCCTTGAGTTCCATCCGCATCACATCACTTAGGGCTTCTAGAGCAAATTTAGAACTGCTATACATTCCTGCGGTGGGGAAGGGAATTCTACCGCCGAGGGAACTGACGTTGATAATTTTTCCTCCTCCTTGCGATCGCATTTGGGGTATTAAAGCCTGACTTAAAGCTAAAGGTGCGTGAAAGTTGACGGCGAACTGTTCAACTGCTGCTGTATGGGGAATTAACTCTACTGGCCCCATTTGTCCGTAACCTGCATTGTTAACTAGCACATCTACCCTGCCGTAATGGGCGATCGCCTTTTGCGCTAGAGACTGCACCTGTTCCTCTTGTGATAGATCTGTAGGAACTATCAAAACTTCTGCCTCATGTTTACGGCATTTTTCGGCAACTCGATCTAATGAAGTGCGATTACCCTCTGGGTACGCTTCGCGATCGCGTGATGCCAACACCAAGCGGATACCAGAATGCTTCGCAGCCAAAACTTCTGCCAAGGCTGCACCGATGCCACTAGATGCACCCGTAATCAAAATTACTTTTGTTAAAGTGGATTCGCTCATTATATCGTTTATCAATAAGAAACTGGCGCAGCTAAGAGCTATTGAACCATATTTTACGCCAGCTATACTATCGTTCAATTTGATGCTCTACAGTTAGTTTATAAGCTCTGCCAATATTACTATCATAAGACCAAGCACTAATAATAACAGCATCTTGAGGAATTAGATCCCAACTGAAGGATTTACTCAATCCTGACTGAAGATACTGACGTTTGCCCGATACTTCTACTACATCTTGAGTAATAGGTAATAAGTAATAGATGATATATGCCCTAACAAACACTCGTATTGATAGATAATAAATTAATCAACCCCTTTTACTTATTACTCGTTACTCGTTACCCGTTACCACTCTATCTAAAAAGCGATCGCACAGTTATATATTCAAGCTGTAGTCCTCATAAACTTTGGTTAGATGGGGACTATAGCACGGGTCATTATCACAAAGTTGCTGCCATGTTTGTTTCATGTAGTTAACTTCTTTGGCAAAACGGGCTTGTTTTGCAGGAGTGTTTTCGTAACCCCGACTTTTGGATTCATAATGATACAAAACTACGTGGGGTAAATAAATGTTACGGTAGCCACGACTAACGATCTTCAGACAAAGATCGACATCGTTAAAAGCGATCGCTAGTTTGGTTTCAAAACCACCAACCTCCTCGAATACATCTCGACGACACATCAAACACGCAGCCGTAACCGCTGAATAATTATTAGTAGAAATCAGTTGAGAAATATACCCAGGTACAGTAGCAGGAAAATTCTTATGGCTATGTCCTGCAACGCCACCGATACCCAACACTACCCCCGCGTGCTGCACGGTATCATCGGGATAAAGCAGCAGAGTTCCCACCGCACCAATAGACTCTCTTTGAGCCTGTTCTACCATTGCCTCGATCCAGTCAGGGGTAATCACTTCGGTGTCGTTGTTTAGAAACAGTAGATAGTCTCCCTCTGCCTTTTCTACAGCATAGTTATTTATCTGAGAGTAGTTAAACGGCACGTCGTAGGTATAGCATTTGAAGCGTTCGGGCTGTTGCTGTTGCCAATATTCAAAGCATTTGAAGGTTTGGGCTTCAGTACTGCCATTATCGATGACGATTACTTCATAGTTGGGGTAGGTAGTGTTACTAAAGATAGACTTTAAGCAGACATCTAAAGTATCGGCTAGATCTTTAGTAGGAATAATGATGCTAACCAGCTTATATTCTTTAATGTCGTAACGAACCGTATACACCCCTGCAAACACTGGATGGGTAGCTACCTTTCCTGGTTCTCCGCGACGGGCGATCGCCTCACCAATCGCTCTTTGAGCAGCATTAGCAGCATAGGGTTTAGCCTCAGATTCGCTAGCGGTAGATTCAGAATGAATCCGCCAGTGATAGAGAACGTTAGGAATATGAAAAATTTTATCCGTTTTTTCAGTTACTCGCAGCACCAGATCGTAATCCTGGCTGCCTTCAAAACCAACTCTAAAGTTACCGACTTCTGTTACCAGCGATCGCCGATATACTCCCATATGACAGGTATACATCCGCGCTAAAAATGAATCGGGACACCAATCTGGTTTGAAAAAAGGATCTTGATGGACGTTTTGTTCGTCTACTTTATCCTCATCGGTGTAAATAAAATCGGCTTCGGGATGTTGATTTAATAGCTTAACCACCTCGAAGAGTGCGTGAGGTGCGAGTAAATCGTCGTGATCTAAAAGCGCGACATATTCCCCAGAAGCAATTTCTAAAGCAGAATTTGAAGCGGAGCTGATATGACCGTTTTGCGATCGATAAACTACTTTGATTCTCTCGTCTTTTTGACTGTATTCCTCTAATACAGATTTAACATGGGGTTTGCTAGAGCGATCGTCGGCTAAACATAATTCCCAATTAGGATAGATTTGTTCGATAACCGATTCGATCGCCTGCTGCAAGAAACGGCGATCGGGATTATATACTGGCACGATGACGCTAATTAAAGGTTGATAATCGAGACTCAGAACCTGCGATTTTATTTTGTCAAAGTCTTCAGGTTTGGGATAATGTTTTCTCAACCACTGCTGGTATTTAAAATCTTTGCTTTTAACTGGTTCATCAGCAACAACAGCCGAATAATACGACAGTTGGGAACGAGTTTTTTTGCCGAGTTTTTTTAACAAGGTTTGGTAAGCAGAATCTTTTCCAGATTGCTCTCGATTACTATCCTCGGGTTGAATTTCAGTTGAACCGTTTGATAATGAATTCTGGGACAGTAAATAATCTTGATATACCGTGTCTATCGTTTTGATATTTAACTTTTGTTTTAAACCGAACCACTGTTGTCTAATTTTCCAAAATTTACTGCTTTCGATCGCTGCAACTAATTTTTTAAATTGTTCGATCTCTTTTTGACTGACCGATTGCTGTTTATTTAATAGATGCAGCGTTTCCTCTTGCTGGTTGAAATGAGCTAATTCTTGTTGAATTGACTGCAATTGAGCATTAGAATGGGCTAATTCTTGCTCTGTTTGCTGCAATTGAGCATTAGAATGGGCTAATTCTTGTTGAATTGACTGCAATTGAGCATTAGAATGGGCTAACTCTTGCTCTGTTTGCTGCAATTGAGTATTAGAATGGGCTAACTCTTGTTGGATTGACCGCAATTGAGCATTAGAATTGGCTAATTCTTGCTCTGCTTGCTGTAGCTGCTGATTAGTTTGAGTTAATTGAGTTTCTAACTGACGTTTTTCGCTGATGCTTAGTTTTATATCGTTCCAGTCCTGTAGAATCCACGGCTCATAGCGATCTATTTCTGGGTCTTCGATAATAATTGGGCTTGCAAGACTTGCTTGTTGCTGAAGCTGCTCGTACAACTCTACAGCATCAGGGAAAAACTTAGTAATTAAAGCTTGACGATGATAATCGATATTGCTGGTAAACAGAGATTCTCGATACAAAGATTCTGGCGATCGCAGGTTCAGTCCAAATTTCTGATTAATTAGATCGACAAAGCGATCGCCACTTTGAATTATACTATTAATATCTATTAGTACGCTCTGTTCTGGGTAGCGTTGATAAAAATCTAGAACAGCCTGATTGTAGTTGCACCACTGCGCTACGGCAAAATTAGGATTAGTCCGAAAGATTACGTCTCCCCGACGGAACAAAGAGTCTAATACTTCCCAGGGTGAACGGTAGACAAAAAGGTATTTAGCATCAGGAATCAACCGCGACCAAAAATCTAAAAACAGCGTAGTGCGCGGATCTTTCCAGCCCCAGATCGAAAGATCTTTGCGAGCCGAAATCAAAGCTTTTGCACCCGCTAGGTATTGTGGCTGGACTTTAATCTTATTATGTTCTGTCCATCCTGCGACGCTTATACCCTGAGATTGCAGCACATTTTGATGAAAATCTACAAAATCGAGGTCTTCAAAATGCCCTTTAGCGTTACCTAGACCTTCGCCCATCAAGCGATCGCCTAAATTAATTCCTGCACTTTGTAACAAAGATGCAGTTAACGAAGTACCAGAGCGGTGCATTCCCGTTACTATTATCACAGACTGATTGTCAGCAGCATCGATCATTATCGTCTTTGGTTGGAAAATAAATTAAGGTTAAAAAAGATTAGTAATCTAGATTATTGTCAAGTTTGCTTATTTTACACTCAACTAAATACAGTAATACGGACTTGCGTTGAGACATTCATTACTTCTGTACGGGCGAATGAGCGTTCGCCCCTACGACCGACTTCATCATTTACGAGCAATTAAATAAACTTGTCCTAGAATATAGCTTTGTACGGCTAGATCTACACAGCAGTTTTTTACAGCAAATCGATAAACTGCGATCGCCATTTAGTAAAAGCAACAGCACCGATAGTTAAAACTATCACACCACTTATCAAACTATGAGCGATTAAAACCAAATCGGGAAGTTCTCCAGAAAGCGAAATTTGGCGGATACTTTCAATTATCGGCAAAATCGGATTGAGAATTAAAAACTTGATGACTGCTTCTGGGACAATATCCTTGGGATAAAAAACAGGCGAACTAATCCACAAAATAAAGGTTAGTAGCTCGTAAAAATAAGACAAGTCCCGAAAAAACACATACAGCGCACTCATCAGCATTCCAATTCCCGCACAAACTAAAATTAAACCCAAAAAAGGCAGTAATAAAGCCACAGTATTAATTAAGCTTCCAGAAATAATCAGAGTGACTATAGCTAGTAAAGGAAAAGCACCCATCATTAGTTGAAAGACGTTTGCGCCGATGGTAGATAGAGGAAAAATAAACAAGGGTAAGCGTATTTTATTAACTATGCCACCATTTTCGACAACGCTAGCTAAAGCTTGGGCGGTAGAAGAAGAAAAGAAATTGATTACCACCAAGCCTGTAAAGGCTGCTAGCACGTAATTCAAATTAGAATTACCATAATATTGGGCAAATGTTGCGCCAAAAATTGCCGTATATAAACCCGTCATCGCCAGAGGATTTAAAAGCGACCAGTAAATACCTAAAAAAGAACCGCGATATCTTCTTTTGAGGTTACGTCGGATCAAAACGCTTGCTAATTCCCAATACCAGAACAACTGGTTATCTTTGCGCTTTTTTAAAAATGTAACCATGTAAAGATCGCTATAAATGTTAAGTATGGATTGGCTTTAACCGTGGGGGATTATTGTAGAAACCGCCTTTAAAAAAGCGGTGTACCGATGATAAGTCTGTAGGTTGGTCAGAGAGACTTTATACATTAATAAGTAATTTTGGTTAAAAACTAGAATAAATCAAATATTAGTTTAGCCGAGATCTAATCGTCAATTTCTGCGATCGCAGTGGATACTTACCTGTAGTAGATCGCCTTAGTTTAGACCAATATCTAATAGTTTTAATTTTAGTGACGGGTTTGTCTAACCAGTTTTGCCACAACCAGGGTAAAAGTTAAGAAAAGAAATAATCGCCCATTACCCATTACCCATTACCCATTACCCATTACCCATTACCCATTACCCATTACCCATTACTTATTCAGGAAGCTTGTATTGTCTGACAATTTTTTTAGCGTATTCAGGAACGTGCTGTTCTACTTTCTCAGGATAGTTTCGCTTTAGATAGAGATAGTTGCGAGTAAAGTGAGAATCAATCGAAAAACGAGCATACTCTAACCCTTTAGGGCCAATACGTTCGATTACTACCCCCATCATTTTTGCTGCCCACATTGGCAAGGTAACGCCCTTGTCGTAAGCAGGAATACTCTGCTGTACCGCAGCCGAGCGATCGCCTTTACTCATTACATCTTGAGTGTCTAGTTGTTCTCGTACCAAATCTAGCATTAGCTTACCAGTTTCGTTACGCACCACGATCCACTGCCAACCAAAGGGCGCGCCCATATAGCCGACAACCAAATCCGCTAGAGAATTAACGTAGTCAAAACAGCTCATGCAAGAAGGAGCAAAGACATCTTTTAACTTGTTAGTCTTTAAACCAAAGAAGGGAACTTTTTCAACCGACCCATCTTCGTGTTTAAAATGCACCCGAAAGTCCTGCATAAATTCGTAATGTACGATGGTTTCTGGCGATCTGCTGGTAGTTTCTAAAAACTTCTGTAGCCCTTGACGACTGACGTTATCTACACAGGGCGTACCTAAAATATATAGCTTTTCTAAGCCCAATTCCTGCTCTACGGCTCGTAATGCCTGAATCTGACAGCCTACGCCAATAACTAAAAGGCGTTTCATTCCCGACTGTTCGATCTGTTCTAAAACATTAAGGTTGGGCGAAAGAGTGGGCTTGTTTACTTTAGCAGCTAATACTTCTTCTGGGGTTCTGGCAATAACTGGCATTGGTTGAAAACGATCTTCAGGGGTATTCTGAACGCAAACCACCCCCTCTACCAGATTACGCTCTAACATCTGGCAGGCGATCGTACTGACAATTCCAGTCCACTGCGCTCCTTCAATTGGTTCTTTTTTACGAGCAGCCATCATCTCTTGACGGACACCAAAGTACCAATCGTCTTCATTATCTAAATCGCGACTACGACCATGAGCGGATGTCTCAAGTTCAGCAATCTGCTGGTTTAAAAAAGCACAGGCTTCTTTTACATAGTGAATATAATAGGTGTCGCAGAGTCCACATTCACTACAAAGTTCTTTAGCAGGACGACGGCTACCAGATTTTAAGGCTTTGGCTTTTTTATGAGAAACAGTCATATAAAGAAAAATATCAATCGCAATGGGGTGATAACTGTCAGATTAAGACAATAGCTATCTACAATGCCAGGGTTGCAAACTTTTGTAATGGAATAGCGATCGCATTTACTTCAAACGAAATTGGAGAAATCTAGCATACGTCGTGTGTTTACCTGCAATGACCGCTTGATACCTGTTAACTGTTGACTGTTGACTGTTGACTGTTGCAATAGACAGCTTAAAAATCGCCACAGACAACTAATTTTCAATTACCCGATCGCGAGAAAGTGTAAAGATATGTTAATCTACCAGATAATTACAAGGATATATAAGATAACTTGCGGGCTATATTTTCAACTTATTTATAATTAATGTCTCTGTGGTAGTATCTGAGTGATTTAAAGGGAATAAAGATCTCGATTTTTATAATCGACATAAATAGTGGTAGAGGGGTTTTTCTAAAAGTGCAATCTAATTTATCTGGGCTACATCATAGGAATAAAAATCAGTTACAACCTCTAAAGATGGGGGTTATTGGCGTTGGCAATATGGGACGGCATCACGTTCGTATTCTCAGTCTACTCAAAGATCTTGAATTGGTAGGAGTAGCAGATTCAAACTTAGCCAGAGGAATTGAAATTGCCAGTCAATATCAGACTCGTTTTTACGAAAACTACGAAGAAATGCTGCCTCATGTCGATGCAGTTTGTATCGCTGTTCCAACTAAACTACATCACGAGGTTGGAACAGCCTGTTTACAGGCCAGAGTCCATGTTTTAATCGAAAAACCCCTTGCTGCTTCGATTGCCGAGGCAGAATCTTTAGTAAATTTAGCAGCCGAGACAGGCTGTATTTTGCAGGTAGGTCATATTGAAAGATTTAACCCTGCTTTTAAAGAACTGAGTAAAGTTATTCAAACCGAGAAAATTGTTGCTTTAGAAGCAAGGCGTTTGAGTCCTTATTGCGATCGCGCCAACGATGTTTCTGTAGTTTTGGACTTAATGATCCACGACATCGATCTATTGTTGGAACTTTCAGCTTCGCCAGTAATCAAGTTGACCGCTAGCGGTAGTGCGAGTGCCGATTCGGGAAATTTGGATTATGTTACGGCAAACTTAGGTTTTGCTAATGGAGTAATCGCCACTTTAACTGCATCCAAAGTTACTCACCGTAAAATTCGTTGTTTGGCAGCACATTGTGAAAATTGTTTAATCGAGACAGATTTTTTGCAAAACGAAATTTTAATTCATCGTCACCAGCCTAGTCTGCCTACGCCACAGCGAATGTACAAACAAGACGGTATTACCGAAAAAGTCTATACCAGCAACATCGAACCGATCTACGCTGAAATCGAGCATTTCGTTCACTGTATTCGTGGTGGTCAGCGTCCTTCTGTAGGAGGAGAACAGGCTCTTAAAGCATTACGTTTGGCAAGTTTAATCGAACAAATGGCATTAGATGGTCAGATTTGGCATTCCCACGCGCAAAAAATTGATTCACCTACTATGTCTATCTTTTAAATGTCGATCGCAATTAATACATTAAATAGATTCTGTAACCGCATTAAAATGTTGAATTTGGTATATTTGCTCACAAAAAATAAGCGCGATCGCGTATAAATATAGAGTCACGGCAGAAAATGCTGACTATATAGGTGTGAGGAAAAATTAAACATGAAAATTAAGCAGCCCGCTTTGCTTGGTTCTGCTGCCTTGCTATACGCAAGCATATTTTATGGTGACGTTGTTTCGGCGCAAGAAGTAGATAGATCCAACGCAGATGCGATCGCTGAATATGCAGAATTTGGCAATGTTAAAGACGAATTGAACGCGCAGCCAATCCCTGTTGATTCTATGGGACAAGTTACCAACGTCAACCAGCTAAGGGACGTATCCCCTACAGACTGGGCTTATGAGGCTTTGCGTTCCTTGGTCGATCGCTATGGATGTATTGCTGGTTATCCAAACCAGACTTATCGTGGTAGTCAATCTTTGACCCGTTACGAATTTGCTGCGGGTTTAAATAGCTGCTTGAACCAAATCGAACGGTTAATTGCTGCTAATGCTGGCCCTACTCCCGAAGACTTAGAAACTATCCGTCGATTAAGTCAAGAATTTGAGGCGGAATTAGCTACTTTAGGCGGTAGAGTAGACGAATTAGAGAGTAGAACTGCCCTATTAGAAGATAATCAATTTTCAGCTACTACTAAACTATTCGGTGAGGTTGCTTTTAGCTTGGCTCAAGCCTATGGTGATGATGTAGACACTGAATTTGTCTTCTCAGATCGGGTTCGACTTCAGTTAGTTAGCAGCTTTACAGGTCGAGATAAACTATTTACTCGTTTGACCGCAGGTAATATAGACAATTCTTTCCAAGATGAGATTGGCACTAGAGAAGGTCGTTTTGCTTACGATGGCCCTAGTGGCAACGATATTGTAATTGACCGTTTACACTACCAGTTTCCTGTAGGTGAAAATCTTCAAATTACTACTATGGCGGTATTGGGAGCGCATCACTTCTACGCTGACACCTTTAACTCAGGTTTAGACGTTGGTGGCGGTGCAACTGGTGCTTTAACTCGTTTTGCCGAACGTAATCCTATTTACCGTCAGGGTATCGGTCGTTCTACGGCTGGTGTGGGTGCAAAATACTCTTTCGGAGACTTTTTAGAGCTATCCGCTGGCTATATCGCTCCTAGTGCCTCCGATCCATTTGAGGAGAATGGTTTGTTGAACGGTAGTTTCTCAGCGTTGGGACAAGTTGTCTTAAAACCAATTGAAAGATTGAAAGTAGGTGCAACCTATGTTCGCAGTTACGACAATGATGCAATTATTGACGATGATAGTACTTTCCGTCCCGCTTTTCTGTTCGGCGGTACGGGTACTAATCCAGGTAACTTAAGAAATGTTGGTGTAGGAGACGTTCCCGTCGCAACCGATAGTTTCGGCGCACAGTTTCAATTTGATGTAACTTCTAAAATCAGCCTTCGCGGTTGGGGTGGCTATACCGACGCTAATATTGTCAATGATGGTGACGATAATAATGGTAGTGCTGATATTTGGAACTATGCTGCTGCGGTAGTTGTATCAGACGTTCTTAAAGAAGGTAATTTAGCTGCGGTAATCGTTGGTGCAGAGCCTTATTTGACGGCAATAGATGCTGACGGGGATGATGATGATGAAGCTCTTACTAATGATGTTCCAATTCACGTAGAAGCTTTATACAAGTATCAATTAAACGACAATATTTCCATTACTCCTGGTTTTATTTGGTTGACTGCACCTAATCAAGATACTGATAACAGTGATGTCTATATTGGTACATTAAGAACTACGTTCACGTTCTAAAGGTTCTAAGTTATATCTAGTAAAAACTATTAAGAGGGATTAAACACTAAGCTAATTTTAGCCGTGCTTTAGTCCCTTTCAACAGTTAACAGTAATTATTAAATTTCACCGCTGACTTTTAGAACAGCAGCCAGACCGTCAAGGTCAGAGAGACCCCGCCGTGCGGACTGGAGTCCGCCGACGTTCCGAAGGAACGGCGAAACGCAGAGAGCGTTTGACGGGGCTTCCTCTGACAAGGGGCTGGGGAGCGGAGGTTGCCTCCGTACTTTATATGCCCCGCCGCATTCCGCGGTCAAATTATCGATCCGCAACAGGGAACTTTAAAAGCAGTATCTGAATCTATGAATTAATAGAGCCTTTGAGGGTTTATATTTAAATACTCATAAACATAATGAGCAAAATAACTGGCGGGTTATAGCTAATAGCTGATAAGATAAGCGATGCTTCCAGTGGGATTAAGATAAAAATTATGGCGTTGGTTGTTCAAAAATATGGTGGTACGTCTGTTGGTTCGGTAGAGCGCATTCAGGCTGTAGCCAATAGAATAAGTAAAAGCGTGAAGCAAGGAAATAGCTTGGTCGTGGTAGTCTCGGCTATGGGTAAAACTACCGATACCTTAGTCAAGCTGGCCAAGGAAATATCGAGCAATCCTTGTCGTCGAGAGATGGATATGTTGCTGTCTACTGGAGAACAGGTAACGATCGCTCTATTGAGCATGGCGTTACAAGAATTGGATCGACCAGCAATTTCTCTGACAGGGGCGCAGGTGGGAATTGTTACCGAAGCAGAACACAGTCGGGCTAGAATTTTACAGGTGTGTACCGATCGCATTGAAAGACACCTTAATAAAGGAGAGGTGGTAGTAGTCGCTGGTTTTCAGGGAGTTAGCACCAGCAAAGATTTGGAAATTACTACCCTGGGTAGAGGAGGTTCGGATACCTCAGCAGTAGCTTTAGCAGCCTCACTCAAAGCCGATCGCTGTGAAATTTATACCGATGTCCCAGGAATCTTGACTACAGATCCGCGTCTGGTAGCTTCTGCTCGACTGATGAGCGAAATTACTGCCGATGAGATGCTAGAGTTGGCTAGCTTAGGTGCAAAGGTACTACATCCCCGCGCTGTGGAAATAGCTCGTAATTATGGAATGCCTTTAGTAGTTTTATCGAGCTGGAGCGATCGCCCAGGAACTAAAGTAGTTTCTCGTTTACCTCAACCCCGTTCGTTGCAGGGTATGGAAATTGCTAAACCAGTTGATGGGGTAGAGGTAGACCGCGACCAGGCAAAAATTGCCCTATTGCGAGTGCCAGATTCTCCTGGGGTGGCTGCTAAACTATTTGGAGAAATATCCGCCCAAAATATTGACGTAGATTTAATTATTCAGTCAATTCACGAAGGAAATACTAATGATATTGCCTTTACTGTAGTCGATCGGGTATTACGTTCGGCAGAAGCCGTAGCAGAAGCGATCGGCCCTTCTTTGCGAACCCATCCTAGCGCAGCCCATGAAGCTGAAGTGATAGTAGACCGCAAGATAGCTAAGGTAACTATTTCTGGTGCGGGAATGATCGGTCGTCCTGGCATTGCTGCCAAGATGTTTATAACTCTAGCAGAAGCGGGGATTAACATCCAGATGATTTCTACCTCAGAAGTAAAGGTAAGCTGCGTTATTGACGAAGAAATGTGCGATCGCGCCCTACATTTACTTTCTCAAGCCTTCGATATAGATCTCAGTTCGCAAAAAGAAATTACTAAAAATCAATATCAGGGCGATCGTCCTCCCGTTAGAGGGGTGGCTCTCGATATCAACCAAGCCAGAATTGCGATCCGTCAGGTACCAGATACCCCAGGTATGGCAGCCCAAATTTTCACTCTATTAGCCAAAAAAAGTATCAGCGTCGATGCGATTATTCAATCCCAACGCTGTCACGTTATCGATGGTGTTCCTACCCGCGATATTGCCTTTACCGTGGCTCAGTCTGATGCTAATCTAGCCTGCGATCTAATTACTGAATTAAACAGTAAAATTGGCTGTGGTCGGGTTTCGGCACATAAGGCGATCGCCAAATTAAGCGTTGTCGGTGCGGGAATGATCGGACATCCTGGGGTAGCTGCCAAGTTTTTCACCGCTCTTGCCAAAGAACAAATTAATATTCAAATGATTACCACTTCGGAAATAAAAATTAGCTGTGTCATCGATGAAGCCGAAGGAGTAAAAGCACTGACCGCTGTTCATGACGCTTTTGGTTTGGGACAAGAAGCTACTGTGACCGTGTAAAGTTTGACTTGGCTCAAAGCAGGTTATTTAACGATCGATCTGACGATAAGCTTTTAGCGCGAATTGGAAATACTGATTAAGTATTAAATAACTTCATCATCAAAAAGTCTTGGGTCGAAATTCCAGGTAACGTTAATATTACCTGCGATCGCTTTAACTTTCACCATGCAGGAAGAGTAGATTTACTTAAAGATTTTTCTGTCACTATTTCAGGTGGGCAAAACAACGGGTAGCGATCGCCAGAGCCATCGTTACCAATCCTCCAATTTTGATTTTAGATGAATCAACTAGCACACTCGATCGGCAGTTGAGGGAATCGCCGAAATTCTAGTCAAACAGGGTCAAACAGTGAACAAAGGAGAAGTTATTGCTACTGTAGATCCCTCTAGTTTTCAAACCAAGAAAAATCAATTATCAAAAGTGTGTTCAAAATAAGCTAACAGTCGAAAAACGCGATCGCAGTATGCCAAACGATTCACAATTTCTGGATCTCTGTCGAACAGCCTTCTAGCTATCTCTAAAGTCTAGGGATCAGTAGTTCTTGGTTTTAGCTTGACATCAGTAATTAGCTTACTCGGATCGATTATTTGAAAGTAGATTAACTATCAGTTGCTAATCCATTACGTTTTGTCTTGGCTTGATACAATAGTCGATCTGCTACGTTAATTACGATCCGAACTGACTGTTTTGGGCGAGGAGTTTTGGTAGTTATTCCGATACTCAAAGTAACAAAATCACTGACTTCAGACTTTTTATGAGGTATTTGTGCCTTTGCTAGCTGAGTCATGATTTTTCGAGCGATAAACAAAGCCCCTTGAGAATCAGTATTAGGCAAAATTATGGCGAATTCTTCTCCGCCGTAACGTGCTGCTAAATCTGCTGGTCTTCTAGTAGCTTTACGCAGAATTTGAGCAATCTTTCGTAAGCAGCGATCGCCTTGTTGATGACCGTAAGCATCATTATAAGCTTTGAAATAATCGATATCGCACAGGATTAAAGATAGGGGCTGCCGTTCTCTAGCTAATCTGTTCCACTCTTTATTTAAAACGTGGTCGAAATAACGTCGATTGGCAATTTCCGTTAGTCCGTCTAAAATTGCTAGCTGCTGTAGTTTTTGATTTGCAGTTTGTAGCTGACAGCAAAACTGTGATTGAGCGATCGCAATAGTTACTTGGGTGGTCAATCGCTGTATAAAATTTATTTCCCAATCCTGCCATTTTCTCGGATCGCTAACGTTATATGCTATTAACATTCCCCATGGCTCTCTATCGCCATCGCCGTTTGTTGTTGCTGGTAGCATTTCGTAGGTGCATCCGACCGATTCTCCTACCCAGATTGGCAAAATTAGATAGGAACGAACTAATCCTCGAATGGCTGCTTGAAGTTGAGGAACAATTGCTTTTGTATCTTCTACCGCGCTTACTGTATTGGATTCGCTAAAAATCGATCGCATCGATAAATTAACTGCCTCGATAAAGCGATCGATTCCACAGGGTTCTAACTGGGCATTAGGCGATTGAGAAACTACGGTAGTTGCTGGAGTATCGGATTCATAGCGATGAATTAAAACGCGATCGCTCTGCAAAAACTGCTGTATTTCGGTAGCGGTGGTTTTTAAAACTGCTTCTAAATCGATGGAATTACGAATCTTATCCAGCATTTCCTTCATTAATGCTTGCTGACGTAGATCGAATTCGCTTCGCTGACGTTCGATTGCATATTGGATCGAACGAGTCAATCCTTTTGCTTCAAATTCTCCTTTAATTAGGTAATCTTGCGCTCCTTGGCGTAGGGATCGAACCGCCATATTAGCATCTTCTGTAGCGGTTAAAATTAAGATTGGCAGTTGAGGTGCTTTTTGCTTAACTACATCTAAACTTTCGATACCTTGACTATCAGAAAGAAACAGATCGAGTAGAATTGCATCAAAGTTATCTCGACCTAAAGTATCGATGGCTTCTGTTACTTTTTTTACGTGCTTTAGATTGGACTGCTTATTGTATTTATCTAATATATCTACGATAAAGTTAGCATCGGCTAAATTATCTTCGACTAACAATATCTTTAAAACTTTGTTTTCCACAACCATATTTTTGGTTAAAAAGTGTTTTTAAGCAACAGTAAGCTGTTTAGTTTTGATTTTTCTTAAGTATTTTAGGTATAAAAACCATATTAATAATATAGTTCTATAGCTAAATTTACTTAAACTGAGTTCATCTTTATAAAGCTATTATATAAGTTTAATTTTAAATAAAAAAAGTAGGGTAATTTACCCTACTCCCGTTCTATTTTTTTCTTCGCTTAATTCAGTTGTCGATTATTCTTCTTCTGTTTCTAAAGGAGGAACAGGAGCGACTGCTGCGATCGCATCATCTTTATCTAGTCTCTGTACTCTTACCCCAGTGGCGTTGCGCGACTGTAAAGATATTGCCTGAACTGCTTGACGAATCATGATGCCTCGATTGGTAACGATCATCAGTTCATCGTCTGGATGGACAATATCGACTGCTACTAAACAATCTTCTTCGGACTTGAATTTAATCGCTCTTACTCCCATTCCCGCACGATTTTGCAGGCGGAATTTAGAAATAGGCACTCTTTTACCATAGCCATTGTTGGTAATTGCCAACAACCAAGGACCGAGATCGACTTCTTCTGGAGCTAGATCTTCTACGCTGTCATCATCTTCATCTTCTTCTTGAGTATTAATCTTAGCAACTATTTGAGCGGGAATGATATCCATGCTAATTAGCTCGTCTTTTCCTTTGAGCTTCATCGACTTTACTCCCTTTGTCGATCTGCCTAAAGGACGTAGCTGCTGGTTATTGGTTTGGAAATGGATCGCCATCCCCTGGCGTGTTCCAATAATGACGCTATCTTCTTCAGTTGCCAAGCGTACCCAACGTAGTTCATCTTCATCCTGCAAGGAAATAGCAATTAAACCATTAGAGCGGATATTAGCAAAAGCCGATAGAGCCGTCTTTTTAATATTGCCTTTACGAGTCAGCATAATTAAATACTCGTCTTCGGTAAATTCCCCCACCGCAATCATCGATGTGACCTTCTCTTGTTGAGATATCGGCAGCATCTGAACGATCGGAATTCCCCTAGCGGTACGAGAGGTAGCGGGAATCTGATAGGCGTAGAAGGAATAAACTACCCCGCGATCGCTAAAAAACAGTACCGTATCGTGGTCGCAACAGGTCATGAAGTGTTCGATGCCGTCGTTTTCCTTCATCTTGGCTGCTGCCTTACCTCTGGTTGCTCTACTTTGAGCTTCAAAAGTACTAATCGGCATCCGCTTGATATAGCCCTGTTCGGTCAGCAGAATAACTGACTGTTCGTTGGCAATTAAATCTTTGTCTAGTAATTCTCCTTCTCCCTGGACAATTTCAGTACGGCGAGGAGTGGCATGAATATTTTTGATTTCGGTAAGTTCCGACTCAATAATGCCTTCAATCCGTTCTTTTCTCGCTAAAATGTCGTTAAGATCGGTAATCTGATTTTGCAGATCCTCGTGTTCGGCATTAATTTTTTCGGCTTCTAAAGCTGTCAGACGGCGTAGCTGCATTTGTAAAATGGCATCTGCTTGAGTCTCAGACAGACCAAATCTTTCTACCAGCTCGTTTTTGGCAGTAGCAGCATCGGCAGCACCGCGCAATAAACTAATTATTGAATCGATGTTTTCAAGAGCAATTAACAACCCCTGCAACAGATGATCCCTAGCTTCGGCTTTACCTAGCTGATAGCGAGTTCGGCGAGTGATTGCTTCGACGCGAAAGTCTAAGAAAACTGTGAGAAATTGACGAATAGTTAATAGCTGAGGATCGTTATCTACTAGTGCCAGCATATTACAGCCAAAGTTTGCCTGAATCGCCGTCTGCTTGTAAAGGTTGTTGAGAACTACGCGAGGATAGGCATCGCGCTTGAGTTCGATAACAATCCGCATTCCCGTGCGATCGCTTTCGTCACGAATATCAGAAATGCCCTCGATCTTTTTATCGTTGACCAGATCGGCAATCTTTTCAATTAGGGATGATTTGTTAGTCTGATAAGGTAGCTGAGTAATGATAATCGCTTCTTTATCCGCCCTACCCCGCTGCTGTAGGGTTTCAATCTCGGCTACCCCCCGCATGGTAATCGAACCTCGTCCTGTGGTGTAGGCTTCTTTGATGCCCGATCTGCCGATGATTTGCCCTCCTGTGGGCAGGTCGGGACCTTTAATATACTGCATCAACTCCAGATCGGTGATTTCTGGATTGTGAATTAAGGCGATCGTACCTTCAATTACTTCTCCCAGGTTGTGGGGGGGAATATTGGTTGCCATTCCCACCGCAATACCCGACGAACCATTAACTAGTAATTGCGGAACTCTAGTCGGCAACACGACTGGTTCTTGTTCTGAACCGTCGAAGTTATCGGCAAAATCTACTGTTTCTGCTTCTAGATCTCGCAACAGTGAATCCGTTGCTAAAGCCTGTAGACGACACTCGGTGTAACGCATGGCTGCGGGTGGATCGTTGTCGATCGAACCAAAGTTACCGTGTCCATTGATTAACGGACTTCTCATCGAGAAATCCTGCGCCATCCTTACCAACGCATCATAAACGGCAGTATCACCATGAGGGTGATATTTACCCAATACCTCCCCCACAACACGGGCGCACTTACGAAAAGGTCGGTCAGGGGTTAATCCAAGTTCGTACATCGCATAGAGAATGCGACGATGGACTGGTTTTAGACCATCCCTAGCGTCTGGCAATGCCCTGCCAACAATTACGCTCATGGCATACTCCAAATAGGAGCGCGACATTTCGTTACTTAGATCGGTGGGGATAATCCTTTCCTGGGAAGTGGTCATACTCTGAAAAACTCCAAATATATGCAATAATTTGGATTAATGGCTGATAAACTCCTCTTTTTTCACTTTTATAGCCAATAAAGCCCAATATAATAGCATTTTATAATAAAATTTTAGCATATTTTGGCATCTTCTGCTGGCACAAAAAGCCCGCTACATCTACCACACAAGTGTTCTCTATTTCTCCTAATTCTTAAGATCTACTTTCTTTTCAGTTTTCGCTGTAGTTTGACGATCGCAGCCTCTATTTTTAACTGACCGATACGTCTTTGGTTGAGGCTTTTAATATCAGCCCTCAGATGGGGTTTGCGATCGAAAAAGCGATCGATTTCGGTTAAAATCACCTCCAATCTAGGAATCAAAGACTCACTGCGATATTCTTGTAACCAGGACAGATCGACTTTATTAGGCTGTTGTAATACTCGCTCGATTCTTTCTAGATCGTATTCGAGAGAATAACCGGCAATTTTCTGGCAGTTGAATCCAGGATCGAGATAATCCGCCAGCCCGTGATTGACGCTAGAAAATACGGTACAGCCACAGGCTAAAGCTTCAATTGGAGGCAGCCCAAACCCTTCGGTTACGCCATTAGTCGCCCAATACTCGGCAGAATCGTAGAGATAAATTTTGCTGCGGTTGAATAGCCCTGCTAAATCTGCAACGTAGCGATCGATAATTTCTACCTGATAGTTAGATTTTAAGGCGGGGATTAATTGTTGAAGCAGGTATTTTGATGACTTGCGAGTCTGTACCAAAATATCGATATCTCTGGGGCGATTCAGATTGCAAAACTCGTCACCAATGCGGTTAGGCAGATAGTAAATTAACCCCCCCGCAGCTTTTTCTCCCCAATAGCCCATAGTGTTGCGACTGACGGTAATAATAGGGATTTCAGGAGGTATAGTAAATCCGTATTTAGTGCTGTGTGCGTGATAGATAATGTTTTGTCCTTTCAGTCGGGCAATAGCTTGAGGAACATCAAAGCCCCAACCAATGATGAAAGTAGATCCTTGCGGATCGACTTTGGGCAGTAAGTCGTCTAAAAAAAGATACTCTGCTTCTCGCTGGCGATATGTTACCACCTCAGCATCGCAAATTTGTCGTGCTAAATTACAGGTATCTAACTCTGCCCATAACCCACCACCACCAATTCCTTTAGTTCCAGGCAGCAGAAAATATAACTTTCTCATTCAACTATTAATAAAAACAACGTGCTATTTAAGGTTCTATAACTGGTAGCCAAACAATAAAAGTCGTACCTGGACTATCTGTTGACAGATTGTTCGGGCTAATTATTTCGATTTCTCCCCGCATTTTAACAATTAACTCACGGGCGATCGCTAGTCCCAAACCCGTACCAGGAATGTCTCCTTGCGCCTGAACTCCTCGATAGTGTCGTTCAAAGATTCGTTCGCGATCGCTTTGGGGAATACCAGAACCCGTATCTTCGATCGCTATACCTAACATTCTAAGAGCTGTCTTCAGTTCTAAGCGCACTTGACCTCCAGCGGGAGTATACTTGAGAGCATTATCGAGCAAATTATTGAAAATCTCTCTGAGAGCCGAGATATCTCCTGTTACTAACGGTATGGCTATGGGAAGGCGATCGATTAAGGCAATGTTTCTTTCAATCGCGATCGCACTTGCCGTATTTAACAAGGGTTCTAAAATCTGTTTGAGATCGACAGTAGTAAGTTCGGTAATCGAACCAGGTAACAAAAAACTACTTCGATCTATTCCCTCGTCGCTATCTAAAAGAAAAGAATTCTGCCCCAGAGAAACTTGCGAATCTAAGGAGGGTAATTTGTTTGATTCAGCTTCAAACTGCTCTAATAAAGCCTGAAAACGATCGCTCTGTGCCAAAATACTCTGCGCCAGCTTAGTGTTAGGATCGTCTGGCAACAATCGCTTCAGGAATAGTTTACCAAATGTCCGCAGTGCAGTTAGAGGATTACGTAGCTGATGCAACAAATTATCTAAGCGATCGTGTTCGATACGCCTGAGGTTTTCTTGAACGGTTAATTTGTCTTTTGTCCAATGATATTGAAGTTCGATAAATCGAGCGATCGCAATTGTCCGCACTATTTCCTCTATCTGTTCGAGTTCTCTTGGCTGCCAATCTCGATCTCGTCCAGTTATCAGTAAACCAATAAAGGTTTCTTGATGAAATAAGGGCAAAATTAATCGTTTAGTTTCTGTCGATTCCCTCTGACAACTAGCCTTTGTTGAGTTTGCATTGTTTTCGTCCGTCAAATTATCTGGTAGCAATTGACCTATAGATTGAGACTGCATTCCCTGCCAGATGTCTGCTAATTTGATGGCAGGAAGTTGGAAAAAACTTTGATTTTGAGCAACAGGGTAAATAGCAAAAGGAAACAACTGCGCCTCAGTTCCAACTTCATCGATCTTTTCAGTCAAATAGACAACGCTCCATACTGCCCCTAAGCTTTGAGACAATAGTTTAATTTGAGATTGGCATAAACTAGCAAATTCAGAACTAGATAGATTATTATTCGGCATTAATGCTCCAAAGGCAGAGATTTCCTCAAGTTATACGTTAGCTAAGAATATCCTTGCCAACTCGACGTATATTTTAGGCTTGTTCTTCGATCTTTTTGGTACTTTTTGCCGTTGTAAAAGATCGAATTAGATATTTCTGATTTAACATTTTAACTAATTCTCGATTGTTTACTTCTTAATCTGCTTACTTATTACTCGAATTTTGTTTGTCTTCAACAAATTTGATGATAGTTAAAGCATTTAATAGTACAAGTTTTCTGTGAACAATTCCTTCAATAGATAGTTGATTTTTTTGGTTCATTACGATACAATAATCTTGGAAACAGTAACTAATGACACAGTATTTAGTTAGTAAATATTTAGGAGGTAAAGGGGTTGGCAAGAAAACGCAAACGTAAAAGCCGTCGTCGCCAAGAAGGTCGTAAAATTTTAGAACTCGTCCCTCAGCATCATATTGAAAGCGGTGACGAAAAGCCTGTTACCGCTGCTCGTAATCATATAGCCTCTCTTGGAATAAAACCTCCAGCGGTATTAGTAGTGAAAAGAAACGAACACACAACAGACCGTTATTTTTGGGCAGAAAAAGGTTTGTTTGGCGCACAATACGTAGAGGAAAATCATTTCCTTTTTCCAAGTCTGCAATCTATCGATCTTCAGGAATGGGAAGACAAAGCAGTCGCTACGGTTACTACCCGCTAATAGCCAGTCTATTTTAAAAATCTATTGCGGAATATGGGTGTAATAAGAGGAGATAGGTATTATATTTATCTCCTTTTATTCGTTTCTATTTTTAAATAATCAGCTTAAGTCAAATATAAACAGAATTAAGCTAATTTTTGTAACTAAAAAATGACTCTATAAAAGCGATAATAAGTTAATTGTTAATAATTAATCCAAGTTTTGTTAAGATATGTCTTAATTAACCAAAAATTTTAATTAAACTTTACAATAGGCGATCGCGCCTTTAATTTAGCATTGTAAAAATAATCTCAGCCGTTATTATTAGCTTGTTCGGCGTTGCAAAATGTGTAGCGAAGAAGCACCATTTTACTGACCTGCAAATAATAATTTTTTTAAACCTAATAGCTATCTTAAATAAAGGTGCATATAACAATGCGCTATATGGTCCAATAGAAAAACTCTCTTATATCTTGACGAAGTTAGAGGAAGCTCCGTCGTTTTACAAGTCCGCGTCGCCTGGGGTCTCCCCAGGCGTTTATGTCGGACGTGGCGGAGTCTCTCTGACTCCGTGTCTGACTCCTGGGTGGTTCATCAAAAAAATTCACGAATGATAGAGCGATCGCCATAGTAAAGGAAAGACACTTACCCCCTAACCCTAAAGAGTTAAAGATCTCTTCGGGGACAAGCAGTATTGTTTTGTACGATATTACTCCTCAAACAAGCAATCCCGCTTATTCCAAGGTTTGTACTGATAGATTTTCTTGTAACTGAATTAGCTCATCTCTATGTGCCGTTACGGCAACCAAATTGGGACTGTCTGTTTTAGATACGACCTCTAATAAGATTTTTTCCCAGCGTCGGGCCTTTTGCCAATAAAACACTCCTGCAAACGGAGCAATTAAAACCAGCGACCAGACAATTTTGCTCATTTCAGGAAACAAGAGAAATAATATGAGGACTAAACAAGACAGTCCCACCGATGCAAGTAAACTAAGAAGTATAGCCAAAAACAAACTAGGTCGTACAAAACCTTTAAACGTGACCTGTTTATCTTGGGGATTTACCGCCGTCATTTGATAAGACCTTCCTTCAAAATACTCCTGTAATGTTTTAATCAAAACATCTTCTGATTCGGATGGAATGAGTTGAATCTGTTTGGTACGGTCTTTTACCGAAGCCCTGATAAAGAAAAACAGCCCGATTATCATTAACAGAGTTAGGAAAAAAGTTGAAGAGATAACTGGCAAATTCACGCTTATTTTATTGGTTTAATTTAGTAAAATTTTAGAATATATAGCAATTTCGGGTTCGGTCTAAATTCAAACTAGGCGATCGCTATTTGCGATCGCCATAGTAATGATTGTAATAGTGATAAGAGCTAGTAGTACGATTTACCTGGTTAGCAACCACTCCTAAAACTGGAACGTTAGACATTTTAATGTTATCGATGTTCTGTTTGAGCAAAGAGCGATCGGTTTTACCAATTCTGACGACTAATATTACGCCATCAGTATGGGTAGATAAAATTCTTCCATCGGCGAAGCCCAAGATTGGTGGAGTATCGTAGATAATCAAATCGTATTTTCTACTATTTTTTAGACGCTCCATCAAGGAATACATTTTTTGAGATGAAAGTAAACGAGTAGGATCTGGAGGAATGTCACCTGCTGTAATGACCGATAGATTTTCCCATTCAGGAACTTTAATAATCGCTTCTTCTATATCTAAACCAGTAGCCAAAACGTTGCTCAAGCCTTCATTATTTTCAATTCCAATCCAATGATGAACTTGAGGACGACGTAGATCTGCATCGATTAGCAATACTTTTTGATCCATGGCTGCTGCTGCCTGTGCCAAATGACAGGAGACAGTAGATTTTCCTTCTGAAGGAATTGAAGAGCTAATTACAAAAGAGCGAATAGAGGTATCAGAGCCTAAAAGCTTAATATTGGTATTGAGAGAGCGAAACGCCTCTAAAAAGGGCGAAGCACCAGACCACTTTTGCTTACTATCAATAGTAGAAGTATTAGATGGTTTTGGCGACGACTTATTAAAATTAAGAGTTGTGCCACCGATTTGTAGCTGAGGTAAGCTAAGTTTTTCTTTCTTTGGTATTACTGAGGATAGTTCATTTAAAGGCTGAAGATCTTTTTGGACGGGAATCATACCCAGTATTGGCAGATTTACGCTTTCTTTTAACTCTTCGGAAGAATGGAAAACAGGATCGAGACGCTCTGCTAGAAGTGCGGCAGCACAGCCCAAAATTACACCAGCTATAAATCCTAAAGCTAAATTGCGAGGAGGATTAGGTGCTATAGGATCTTCGGTTACTTTTGGCTGAGAAATTGCCTGCCAAGGTAGTGCTTGCTGCGCTCCTTTAAGCTGCAATTCTTCCTGAGCAGTTAAAAATCTGTTCAGACTATCGGTAGCTACAGTAAGCTGTCTGTTTAGATCGGTGTATTGTCGAGCTAATACAGGCATCTGTTTGACCAAATTTTCTAGATCGGCGATCGCACTATTTAAAGTTTGTTCTCGCAGTTCCAAAATTTGAATTTGATTAGCAGCCTCTATATATTGCTGATTTAACTCCAAACGCAAAGTACTGGGAGAAGTTAGATTAGGGCTATTTTCTACCGTTCCATTCAAGCTTTTGCCCAAAATCCCACTAGCTTCTTGTTGCAACAATTCCAGTAATTTATCTTTCTTTTCTTCCAAAGTCTGAACTACAGGATTTGCTGCTGAAAAGCGAGCCGACTCTTTAGCTAGTTCTAGCTCGACCTGCTGTAGTTCATCGAGTAAATTTTGGTAGCGTGGCGACTCACTCAGATAGCTAGCAGCTAAAGCTTGTCGGGGTTCTAAACCTAGTTGCTGTTGAAGTAGGGCGTATAAAGATCTGGTTTCTTTTAATTCAGCTTGAGTATCAAAATATTTCTGCTCGTAATTAACCTGCTGCTGGGCTAAAATCTCTGCTTGTTCTCGTGGGTCTAATAAGTTATATCTTTGACGGAATTTTTGTACTTTGTCCTGTAGCCGATCTACCCTCTCTCTCACTTCTGGTAATTGGCTTTCGACAAAATCTATCCCTTGCTGAACCTCGACTCTTCTTTCTTCTAATGAATAGCGCAAATAAGCTTCTGCCAGATTGTCGATGACAAACTCAATCTTTTGCGGATCGGGATCTATATAAGATATCTCTAAAATTTTTGTTTCATCTAGCTGAGTAATTTCAAGAGGCGATTTTTTAGCTCTAATTAGTTCGTCATATTCAAGATCGGGATATTTACGGTTGAGAGTTTTAATTATCGGATTTAGAACCCGAGGGCTTTGTAGGACTTCTATTTGTGTTTCATAATCCAAACCACCTGAATCTTCTTGCAGTACTGAAAGAGGATTCTCTTGTCCTTCGGTGACTGATTCGACCAAAAGTTTGAAGCTTCCCTGGTAAATTGGTTTTTGGCTAAAAGTTAGAATCGCACTGGCAGTAGTTACCCCAATGGTCACTGCACAAATTAAACGAAAACGATGTTTAACTATGCGCGTTAGCTGGCGTAGATCGATACTATCTTCTTCAGCCTCGTTTGCCGAACGATCTACAGGTAAAGAATAAGTATAGTTATCGTTGCTATTTTTATAGCTTATTCCATTACCGTTCTCACTTTTTAAAGGTAGATAAGTAGAGCGATCGGAGCTTCTATCGGGCATTATTTTATTAATCCTCACAACACGGATTACTTTAAATTATTGGCATAATAACCCATTGCTCTTACAATCGGCAAAGCAATGGGTTTAGGTTTTTTCTTTTAGTAGCTTGATTTAGAAAATTAAATTAAACAAGCCAAACGCTCCACCAAGAGGACTGAGAACGTTGCCAATGGTATCTCCAGCTTTAGTCGTACCAGAACGTCCGACAACCACTACGTCGTTTTGACCTAAAACTGGGTTAGTTTCTTCGTTGACTTCTGCGCCTAAGTCTACTTCTATTTTACGCTTTTCAACCGTCCCGTTCGGCTTGAGACTAACTAACTCTACTTCACTTCTATTAGCACGTTGAGTATCAAACCCACCAGCAGCTAGAATTGCTTGGTTTAGAGGAGTGTTCGGCTCTACTTCAACTGGGCCTGGAGAGACTACTTCTCCGACAACGTTAACCGTAATTGTTTCTGGAGAAAAAGTAGCTGACGCTACTTGTCGTCTATCCTGTTCGGTAAGTGCGTCTGCCTGGGGAATAATTACCCGATCGCCTTCTTGCAGAATAATATCTTGGCTGGTATCTCCAGACTGGAGAACTTCCCAAAGATTTACGGCAATAACTTTTTCTTCGCCATTCCAAGAAGTACGTTTTACCTGTATATCCTTAATGTCTGCTAGAGGTTTGATGCCGTTAGCTGCACTAATTGCTTGAGAAAGTCTGGGAGGAATAGATTCTTGTCTGCCTTGGTTAGCTCCACTTTCGG
This sequence comes from Waterburya sp., assembly GCA_965214815.1. Classification (GTDB taxonomy): domain Bacteria; phylum Cyanobacteriota; class Cyanobacteriia; order Cyanobacteriales; family Xenococcaceae; genus Waterburya. The sequence continues at coordinate 992,281 of CBDCCL010000002.1, read as the reverse complement.
TATCTCCGCTCAATAATTCTGGCTGAATAAAGTGAGAACCAGGACGATATACCTCTCCAACTACAGCTACCTGAATTGGTTTGTCTGACTGTAATCCAAAGCTAGCTTGAGCCAAACGATTCAATTCAGCCGTATTAATCTCATTAGTTGTGGGGACAAAGATCGTGTCACCGTCTCTAAGAGAAATATCTTGTCTGATTTGGTTATTGACCAACAAATCCCAAAGGTTAGAATTGTAAACAATTTCTTTATCGCCACTTTGTCTGCTTACTCTGACATTACGTACATCGGCAATAGTAGTAATACCACCAGCTTGCTCCAGCAGATCGGTGACGGTAGGAAACTGAGGATTCTCGGCACTAAGAGCAACTTCGTAAGCACCTGGATTATCTACTTCACCTGCAATACCAATTCTTAGAGGGCGAGGCGCGACTAAACCAACGGTGATAATTGGTCTTTTAAGGTATGTAGCATATTCTTGGGAAACCGCTTCAGAAGTCTGTTTGAGACTCATTCCTCTGACATCAACTCTGCCAACTAGAGGTAAACTAATAGTCCCATCGACTAAAACAGGATATTCTCCACTGTATTCTTCTACCTGAAAAATATTAAGATTAATTCTGTCGCCAGGACCTAAAGTATAGTCAGTTTCTTCGGTGGCAAACTCTTGAGTAGCAGGAGGAAGGGGAGCAGTGGGTTGTTGGGGGCTGGGGCTAGGATTCAGGTTTTCTAACGGTGGTAAATCGTCATAGTTAAAATTTGGTCGTCCAGCGGGCGTATTCGGATTATTTCCTGGATTAGCGTCTTTCAACTCTATAGTATTATCTTGAGCTATTGCTGGTGCAGCTAAAGCTAGACAGAAAAATAGAGCAATCGCGCTACAGCTATTAACTCTTTCTAAAAATAATTGATACAAAGATGTGTTTTTCATAAAAATATCACAATGTCAAAAACATTATTGCGACTAGACTAGTATTATTATCTTCTAAGGTTAAAATGTCGAAAAAAAGAAAACAAAAGTTCCCTTATTTAGTTGGTTCAAAATGGACGGCAAAACAAAAGACATGGGGTTGGCGACATTTTCAAGTGGTCGATCGCAAAAACCAAGGCAAGTGGGTTTTTGCCGAGATGGTAGCATCCTGCGACCCTCATACTCGCTTTTGGCTTAATGCGGTTCAGCTTAAGGATGATTCTCTATGGCTACCTGGTTGGAAAACTCTTCAAGAGATTGAAAAAACTGAGATTTATACTGATACTAATAATAATAACTATTAATTGTATTACTGTGTTTAAAGATTGAATCAAGTTTAGGTAAATAACGCTCTATAAAGTATTTTTCCAACCCCATAACATTATCTTTGCAACAGATTTTCGTCTCGATTGAAAATATTAATTATATATTAAGAAAGTAACCATAGTTTAGTAGAATGTCGGTAAAACTATACAATAAAACGATCGCCTGGGACGAAGCTTTATCTGAGCGTCGTAGCTTCTTCATCATAACTTTATATAGAAGAATAATCTTGTTTCCAGCTAAGGCATTCAAAAAATGAAACTACTGTGGTTTAGCTCTTTAAACCTATCGTCTTTAAGAAATTATTCAGGATCTGAAATAGTGAAGGGATAACTATAACAAAAGTAGATGATTCGTGCGATCGCTCTATCTTATGACAAGTGTAGGATAATTAGTGCATAAACAAACTAGTTATATCAGTTTAAATCAACTTGACTCGATTTAGAAAACGTTTGCTACAGCGGTTTGCATTTGCAAAAAGCAGTCTAACTATTGTTTACTGATAATCGATCGCTAATATTTAATAAATGATTCAAGCATTAAGAGGAACGAGAGATATATTGCCAGAGGAAGTTGGTTACTGGCAGTTAATTGAAGCTAAGGTAAGGGAAATACTGGGTAAAGCCGTATATCAAGAAATTCGTGCGCCAATTTTTGAAGAAACCGCATTATTCGAGCGTGGCATCGGCGAAGCTACTGACGTAGTAGGGAAGGAAATGTATACCTTCAGCAGTCGAGGAGGCGACAAGTCAATTACTCTGCGACCAGAAGGTACGGCTGGAGTAGTCAGGGCTTATATTCAAAATAAACTTCACGCCCAGGGAGGAGTACAGCGTCTGTGGTATACGGGCCCGATGTTTCGTTACGAGCGTCCTCAAGCAGGTCGTCAGCGACAGTTTCATCAGGTTGGTTTAGAATTACTTGGCTGTGATGCCCCTCGTGCGGATGCCGAAGTAATTGCTTTGGCTACTGACATTCTGCAAAGCTTAGGTTTAAAAAATTTAGAATTAGATATTAACTCGGTAGGAAATGGTGAAGATCGGACAAAATATCGCCAGACTTTAGTTGACTATCTCGAACTCTATAAAGATGACCTCGATGAAGATAGTAAAGATCGTTTGGCCCGCAACCCGCTACGGATATTAGACAGCAAAGACCCTAAAACCCAAGAAATTGCTTCTAACGCGCCAAAAATCGTCGATAGTCTCAGTACAGAATCAAAAAAACACTTTGATACGGTGTTGCAGCTACTTACAGACTTAAAGATTAAATATCAGATTAATCACTGTTTGGTTAGGGGTTTAGACTACTACACCCACACCGCTTTTGAAATCAAATCTGACGACCTGGGCGCACAGGCAACGGTATGTGGTGGCGGACGTTATGACGGCTTAGTTAAAGAATTAGGTGGCCCCGATACTCAGGCTGTAGGTTGGGCAATTGGGATGGAAAGATTAGTATTACTATTACAGCAGCTTAAATCTAATCCTGTTGCTACACCAGATTTATATATAGTTTCTCGCGGTGAAGCACCCCAAGCTCAGGGCTTATTATTAGCTCAAAAGTTACGCAGGCTAGATTTTTGTGTAGAACTAGATCTTAGCGGTAGTGCCTTTGGCAAACAGTTCAAAAGAGCCGATCGCAGTGGTGCAGTTGCTTGTTTGGTTATTGGCGATGCTGAGGCTGAAAATAAGTCCGTTAATTTGAAGTGGTTGGCATCGGGAGAACAAAAGGCGATCGCCCAAAGCGATTTGTTAGATATGTCTGAGGAATTGAAGGCGAAGCTTACGAAGTTAAAATCTTAATCAAGTGCCTAAAATGAGGGGAATTATACCCCATCAAATCGATCGACAGTGTTTTTGAGCGTTTTTGGATTAAGGATGATTACCTAATACCAAATTTAAAAAAGAATGCGACATATCCCGTAAGGGCGATTCGCCAATCGCCCCTACTAAAAACTATCTGTTGCAATCATTAATTGAATTGGTATAACTTGAGATCGCCATGTAAACAAAATTCTAGAAAAATGAACTGCCCTGAATTTAATTAATTCATTGTTAGTGCTGCCAAACCTCCATCTACGGGTAAGGTATGCCCTGTAATATAGGAAGCTTTATCGGAACACAACCAAACTACCGTATCGGCTATTTCTTGAGGACTACCACCACGATTCATAGGAACAATAGCAGCATTGGCAGACAGTTTCCCGTTTTTCATTTCTGCTCGATCTGCTATTAAACCAGAAGCGATCGCATTAATCCGAATATTATTACGAGCATATTCAATGGCAGCAACTCGACTCATAGTATCTACTGCGGATTTAGTAGCGCGATAAACCGAACAGCCAGGAGAGCCATCGTTTCTAAAGTTACAGACATTATTAACGATCGCACCACCGCCATTTTTGAGCATTTGCTCGATTTGCGATCTCATACTGAGCCACATACCGTTAAAGTTGACATCGATAATACCAGCTACCATCCCTTCTGACTGTTGAGCTAGAGGAAAGCGATCGCCTTCAACGCTAACGTTGTTAAAAGCAATATCGAGTCGTCCGTATTCTTTGACGATGCCTGTCATTAGGTTTTCTTGATACCTGACTAAGGTGACATCTAGTTCCTGGAAAATCGCCTCGCCACCAGCAGCCAGAATCTTTTTCGCTAATATTCTACCTCTAGCAGGGTTGCGATCGGCAATGACCACCTTTGCGCCTTCTCGCGCCATCGTTTCGGCAGTAGCACTACCTATTTTATCTTTAACGCCAACAACCAAAGCTATTTTATCTTCGAGCAACATTAGGCTTATTAATATCCATAAATTTTGTGAGTTTTACTTTCAACCTACAAAAAATAGTTAATAAGTTTCTTTCTAAATCTTGTTATTTTTATCTAAATGTTGTTTTCGAGCAAGTATTTTTGGTTCAACTGTCTATTGGAGTAGCAAGGTAGGGGCGAATCGCGATTCGCCCGTACTAGCAAGTAGCAAGTAGCTAGTAGGGAGTCAATACCGTTTGGTTAAGCCCCCCAGCCCCCAAATTTGGGGGAGTAAGATTTGTTTAAGTCCCCCAGAATTGGGGAGCCAGTCCGTTGCGGAGGGAACCCTCCGTGCAGGCTGCGGTAGCAGCCAAGTCGCGTCTTAGCGACGCTCTGAGCCTTCGGCTCTGCGGAACTGGCGTGGATTTAGGGGGCGAACGAAAGAACTTGAAAGACTAACCGAACAATGAACAGTATTAAGTAGTAAGTAACCCTCTTCGGGGATAAACAAATAGTATAAAGCGATCGCTTTTTTCTCGCATCTTTAAATCTTTTTGAATATCTGGCAAGATATTGATAGAGATCGCAAAATTCTAATATTAAAACCGCAAGATTTCAACTAAATTATTTGGTAAACGAATATTAAGTAAATAGTTATTGCTGTGGAGATTGGCAGTCTTGTAACTGTTTCCCCGCGTATGTATATTTAAAGCAAGATAATGACAAATCAGATTTCGGTAATAGAATCGAACCGCTCCATTAGACCAATCTGTCCTAATTCGACTATTTTGCTGTCTAGCGGGACAAAACAACAGTCAACAATTTTGGAACAACATTTGCTAGCCCCTTTCGAGCAACCAGAAGTAACCGCCGTCGGGCATATCCTCAGCGTACATCTAAGCGATACGATTGAGTTGGAACACAAGAGCGATCGCTCCTGGCAACGCAATCTAATTCAGCCTCGCGCTCTTTGTTTGACTCCCGACGGCACGTCTTTTGCTGCACGTTGGCAAGAGTCGGTAGAAACTATTGTAATTCGTCTCAATGCTGACTGGCTAGAATCTATCGCTTCGCAGATCGTACCGTCAGACAATTGGGAATTGACTATCGAACGAGGAAAACAAGATAATTTTCTCTATTCTCTGGTTACAACTTTGAGAAATGAGGTGGCTAATGACTATCAAGCAGGACAGCTATATTATGATTCCCTGTTGAATACTTTAGGAATTCATTTAGTCAGCAAGTACCGAACGCAAGCATCGCCAATTGAGGTCAAACAAGAAGGACTTTCCCCCGCCAGACTGAGAACTGCGATCGCTTTTATCGAAGCCAATTGCGATCGCAACTTAAAACTAAAAGAAATTGCTACGGCGGTTGGTTTGAGCGAATATTACTGCGATCGTCAGTTTAAGAAATCTCTGGGTATTACTCCTCATCAATACCTAACCCGCTACCGAATAGATCGCGCCAAGCAGTTACTTAAACAACAAGATTTTACTATTGCTCAAATCGCCCAAAAATGCGGTTTTAGTTCTCAAAGTTATTTTACCAAGCAGTTTCGGCAGATTGTGGGGGTTACGCCCAAGGTGTATCGGGATGGGTAGGTAGCGAGTAGCGAGTAGCGAGTAGCAAGTTTTATAAGTAGCGAGTAGCGAGTAGCAAGTTTTATAAGTAGCGAGTAGCGAGTAGTGAGTAGCGAGTAATAAATGAGATAGAGATGATTTATTTGTTTTGTTTTAAAGATTTGGTAGTAGAAATGAGAATTTTAATTATGCTATTTAGTTCGGGCAACATCTGTGTAAATTTATTTTCGGATACGATTTTAGATTCAATCATTATTTCAATCCAATATCTACACTCTGAAGCTTCTTTTAAAGCAATAGAGTATTTAGATAAAAAGTCGGCTCTCGATTGGGCAAATTCAGCTTCGGCACAGTTTGCCCCTACAGAAGTACCGCTACGTAAAAATTGTTTTGCCAACACTTTACCAGCATCATCGAAGTGTTTTTTATTTAATTCGACATAAGCCCTAATTACTCTAATCGCAAATTTTTTACTTCTTTGTTGAATAGTAATTGTATCGCCAATCATTTATCAAAACTATCAATCGACTTAACTTAATACTTACTATTCCCATAATTCAACCAATACTCACTACTCGCTACTTGCTACTTGCTACTTAAAAAAACTCACTACTCGCTACTTGCTACTTGCTACTTAAAAAAACTCACTACTCGCTACTTGCTACTTGCTACTTAAAAAAACTCACTACTCGCTACTTGCTACTTGCTACTTAAAAAAACTCACTACTCGCTACTTGCTACTTGCTACTTAAAAAAACTCGCTACTCGCTACTTGCTACTCGCTACTTAAAAAAACTCACTACTCGCTACTTGCTACTTGCTACTTAAAAAAACTCACTACTCGCTACTTGCTACTTGCTACTTAAAAAAACTCGCTACTCGCTACTTGCTACTCGCTACTTAAAAAAACTCGCTACTTAACTATATAAACCAATGAATGACCAAATACCCGTACTCGATTTAACTAAAGAAAAAGATTTTTTACAAACCGCTCCCAACTTTTTTTTCACCGAGGTTTTTGAAACAGAATTACCACGACAAGGCTTGATACACGAATCCCATCCTGCTTGTGAATATAAAGAGCATTGCTATCAGCAGCATAGTATCGTAGTGCATCTCAAACCCGAACATAATTCTCTGCGACGAATGGGAGATTCGGTTGAAATAGAAAATGTCAATGTCGGCGATGTTGCTATTATTCCCGCTAACGTCAATCACTGGCAGCGAATTGAAACAGAGGTAGCCGAAGCTATTGTATTAACCATCGAACCACAGCTTATCTCTACCATCGCCCACGAAACAGTCCCCAATGATAAGGTAGAACTCCTACCTACCTTTGCCCGTCCCGATCCTCTGATTCAACATCTAGCTCTTAATCTCAAAACCGCATTAGATTCCGATAATTACGATCGCCTTTACGCCGAATCCTTGTTTCACACTCTATCGATGCACCTGTTGAGACATTACGCTACGCGCCAGTTTACCTTCAAAGAATACACGGGAGGTTTACCACCTTATAAACTACGACAGGCAATAAACTACATCAACGATAATCTCGACCAGAAAATCAAGCTCGATGATGTCGCTAAGTTAATCGATATTTCTCAGTTTTACTTTTGTCATCTATTTAAAGAATCTACGGGTATTGCACCCTATCAGTATGTGATTAAGCAACGGATAGCCAAAGCTAGGGAGTTGATTAAACAGAGTAAATTACCCCTAGCAGAAATTGCCTTTGAATGTGGTTTTAGTTCCCAATCCCAAATGACCCAGCATTTTCGTCGCAGTGTGGGGGTTACGCCCAAAGTGTATCGGAATCGGTAGGGAGTAGCGAGTAGCGAGTAGCAAGTAGCAAGTAGCAAGTAAATGCTCAATGATAAATGTTAAATGATAAACATGAACAACAAAATTACCTCCAAATTAGCTCAACTTAACCAACTCTGTCAGCACTATCGAGTAACCCGCATGGAGTTGTTTGGTTCGGCTACTAATGAAACTTTTGATTCTGAATTGAGCGATCTAGATTTTTTAGTTCAGTTTTCCTCGATGCCACCTGCTCAATATGCCGACTGTTTCTTTGGTTTGCGAGAAGCTTTAGAAAACTTGTTCGAGCGTTCTGTAGATTTAGTCGAACTAACTGCAATTGATAACCCTTATTTCTTGGAGGCGATCGCTCCACAGCGAATTACTATCTATGCTGCTTAGAGTTCGTAAATACCTCTTTGATATTCACCAAGCCTGCCAACTACTTCAGGAATTTACTGAGGGGAAAAGCTTTGACGACTACCAAGACGACGCGATGTTACGCTCTGCGGTCGAAAGACAATTTGAAATTGTGGGTGAGGCGATGAATCAAATGTTGAGGTTAGACCCAAGCTTGGCGCAGAAAATTACCAATAGTAAACGGATTATTGGTTTTCAAAATGTTCTAATTCACGGCTATGCTTCAGTTTCTAACCAAATTGTTTGGGGAATTGTGGAGTCATATTTACCCAGATTGAATCTAGAGATTATTCAGTTACTACAAGAAGAAAATGAGAATATGTAAAACAAGCTCAGAAAAATCGAACTTGCGATCGCCATAATTATTAGACATTTGTTTCAGTAATATCTTTAAACAAACCATAAACCTACTACTAAAAAAATAACTAATTTAAAAAGCAAAATTAATGAACACCAACACTCAAAACCTCGCACATCCTGAAGATTTCTGGAAAGATGAATGGGTATTATCGAGAAAGTCGATTCATACAGGCGGATTAATTATCGAGCATCATCTCGAACCTCCCGATGAGATAGAGGTAGGAAAAATCGATCATCACTTAGTTGGTTATCTCCTTAATGACTTTAGCCCCCGACAAATCACCCGCATGGATGGCAAGGAATATGATGGCGCAAATGGGCGAGGAGATTTTTGGCTCAAGCCTTCAGAGACTGGGGGTTTTTGGCATTGGGAAGATACCGATGAAATTTTGATGTTTTCCATCGAACCTAGTTTCTTACATCGAGTGGCACTGGAAAATAACTGTCTTAATCCCGACAAGATTGAAATTTTGCCGATCTTAAAAACCCGCGACACCGAATTAGACAATCTGGCAATGCTATTCAAACGAGAAATGGAACGGGCTGAATTTGCCGAAAGGATGTGTATTGAATCTCTTGCTAATCTGTTTGCCATTCATTTGCTACGTAACTACTGTGCTTTTCCCGCCACCGTTAAAGAATATACGGGAGGTTTACCACCCTATAAACTGCGACAGGCAATTAACTACATCAACGATAATTTAGACCAGAAGATTAAGCTCGATGATGTGGCTAAGTTAATCGATATTTCTCAGTTCTACTTCTGCCATCTGTTCAAAGAATCTACAGGTATCGCTCCCTATCAGTATGTCATTAAGCAACGGATAGAAAAAGCTAAGGAGTTGACTAAACAGAGTAAACTACCCCTAGCCGAGATTGCCTTTGAATGCGGTTTTAGTTCCCAATCCCAGATGACCCAGCATTTCCGTCGCAGCGTAGGTGTTACGCCGAAGGTGTATCGGGATGGGTAGGGGCGTAGTGAGTAGCGAGTAGGGAGTAGTAAGTAGTGAGTAGTAAGTAGCAAGTAGCGAGTAGCGAGTAGCGAGTAAATGCCCAATGATAAATGTTAAATGTTAAATGTTAAATGCTGAATGATATATGAAAACTATTGAAGAAATTAAAAGTATTCTCGATCGCGCAAAATCCAATTTGCATCAAAAATATCATATTTGCGAACTAGGAATATTTGGTTCTTATGCTCGCGGAGAACAACAAGAAAATAGCGATGTCGATATTTTGATCGATTATACGGATGCTCCTAGTTTATTAGAATTAGTAGCTATGGAATCTTATTTAAGTCAGCTATTAGGCATTAAAGCCGATGTTGTTACAAAAAAAGGCTTAAAACCTCGCTATAAAGAGCGAATTTTGGCTGAAGTTGTTTATTTATGAGAAATGCTACCGATTCTCTTCAAGATATCTTAGATGCGATTGCAGCAGTTGAAAGATTTACAGCTAACGTAAGCTTTGATGAATTTGCTCAAAACGAAGAGAAAATATTTGCCGTAGAAAAAGCGATCGAAATTATGGGTGAAGCTGTTAAAAATGTTCCCGATTCGCTCAAAAAATCTTATCCTGAAATTCCTTGGAAAAGCATAGCGGGAATGAGAGATAAATTAGCTCATCAATATTGGCAAATAGACGTAGAAGTAATTTGGAAAACAGTTAATAACGATCTTCCCATACTTAAAAGAATGATTTTAGAAATACTGACAGAATTACAATAAAAACTAAGGTTTATAAAATTACTATTAACTTCACAAACTCGATTCTCGTAAGACATAACCAACACTACGCACGGTATAAATTAGTCTTTTAGAGTTATTTATTTCGGTTTTAAGACGAAGATAACGAATGTATACTTCGATGATATTAGAATCTCCTATGTAGTCATAACCCCAAATGCGATCGATAATTTGAGTGCGGGTTAAAACCTGTCGGGGATGAGTCATCAAATATTCTAGCAGTGCGAATTCTCTGGCAGTAAGATAAATATAGCGATCGCCACGATATACTTCTCTAGTCGATGTATTAAGGCTAAGATTATCGAAAGTCAAAACAGATGGCTTTTGATTCAGACAAGTACGGCGTAAATGGGCGCGAATTTTCGCTAAAAATTCAATGGTAGAAAAAGGTTCTCCGATACAATCGTCTGCACCAGCATCCAAAACAGCTACGCGATCGCTAATTTTTTGTCCTTTAGTTAGAACTAAAATAGGAAGTTGACTATTACTCGATCTCAGGCGATAGCACAAATCGCAGGCTGAGTTAGATACCGACCAATCGACGATCACCAATTTTGGCTGAATTTCTTTCGATCTCAGCAGTCCAGATATGCCATCATGACATACTTCTACTGTGTAACCTTGACGAGATAGTTCGAGTTTTAATGAGTCGGCTACTTTTCGCGAATGAGCAATCAGTAGAATAGTTAATAGCTGGGGCTGAATAACTCTAGAAGGAAAAAGTTGGGAGTTGCTGTTTACCACGATCCTTTAATTATCTTTGTCGATACAATAATTCACCATTGTTTTCGCCAATACATCATCGATCGCTAAAAATTAATCGTGTTGCTTACTACTGGCTATGTTTATCTGGCTATACAGCTAACTAAAAAGCTCGATCGGGAGATAACAATACGAATTGAGATTAAGAGGACATCTTAAAAGTTTTTTTTACATTTGAATTTCCAGTTTTGCCCCCCCTGCCCCCCAATCCTGGGGGGAGATCGATTGAAAGTCCCCCAAACTTGGGGAATTTAGGGGGCGTTGATGTAGCAAATTAGACTTTTCAGGCAACCTCTGAAAACTTGCAAAATTTGTCGCTTGCCACTTTCAAGTAAATAACTCAAGCTGCGCTGAATTAACACGGCAAAACTATAGATAGCTTCCTTTCAAATTATGCTTTAGGTACTGTAGATGTCTAACAGTTTCTTGCGAAAAATTATTGATTTTTGTTAAAAAGTTGCTGAAAAAATAAATAACAAGATTTAGATAGCGATCGCAAGATTTAGTGAGAATAACGATAATTGATTTCTGTATATTTGCAATCGAGGCATTCAAGCGTAATGCAGCTCAATTAGTTCGACAGATTTTTCTCTTGTCTTAATTTAGCAGTTTAAGCCTTATTTAACTTGTTTGGAAAAAAACATGAAATTAGACAAATTATTTATTTTAGGCAGTACAGCGATCGCTAGTACGTTTGTCATGTTAGCTATATCTACTAACATCAACGCCACTCCCAATCGCCATTTTAGTAGCCCATCTGAGGTAGTTGTTGCCCAAGTTGCTGCTTTATCTGGCGAATTTACGGCAGCCGAATCACCTACTACGGGTACAGCCAATATTGTTGAGTCAAACGGACAAACGTATCTAGAAATCGATTCGGCTTTTCGTACTGGCGACACAGCCCCCGATTTGCAAGTTCTGCTAGATACTGTAGAGCAACCTCCAGCAGCCTATGAAGATGCAGACTATACCAGATATTTAAATTTGGGGGGTCTACAAAGCATCACGGGGGAACAACGCTATCCTATTCCCGATTTTGTCGATACTTCACAGTTTGCTTCAGTAGTTATTTGGTGTCGTGAGTTTAACGCCACCTATGGCTACGCACCTTTATCTAGCGATGCTAGTGCCAGCATTCGCTAAATCTCAAATCTATAAACCCAATCATTATTTTGTGAGCAATTAAACATGAAAAGAATATTTGTCGGTGCATTGTCAGCTTTAGCTTTGACTGGAACTGCCATAGCAGGATTTAGTCCAGAAGCCAAAGCAGTTCTACAAATGAATTTTACCGCGCCTTTTATTTCTAATGCAGGACTTGCCAATGCAGCAGGTAACGAGCATTACTTTACAGTTTTTATTACCAGCTTACCGTTGGAAGGCTTTAGGGTTAATATTCCTAACGATATGCGAATTCTTAATGGTGCAACGGTAGAAGATGCTGAAGGTAATCCTATTGCAGCTAATGCCACTATAGGTGAAGGTACAGTGGAACTGACTTTTGACGAACCAGTAGAACCAGAAACTTATCTAACAGTTAGACTTGATGGTGTGGAAATGGATCGTCAGGGTGGCTTTGCTCTGTATCGAGTCTTTGGTATGTGGGAGGATTTACAAGATACAATTCCCATTGGTACAGCACGGGTAAGACTTCGCGATCGAACCTAAATGTAGAGCAGTAGGCTAGTAGCTGCTTGCTGCTTGCTACTTACCACAGCGCATCTTGGGTTATTAACTGAATAAACTGTTGAAGAATTATAAGATAGTGGCGATCGCCAACTTCAGGTAGGTTATTATGATTGGTACAATCGCAGTGGTGCAGCTTGTTTGCTTATCGGCGATGCGGAAGCGGAAAATAAGACCGTTAACTTGAAGTGGCTAGCTTCGGGAGAACAGGCGATCGCCCAAAGCGATTTGTTAGATATGTCTGAGGAATTAAAAGCGAAGATTGCCGAATTGAAATCTTGAGAATGAAACCCTCATAAAATAAGGGGGCAAAATTATTACCCCCTCACGCTACTTATAATTCTTTTCTGGCTTAACGATATTTAGCTGTCAACACCCAACAAAGAGTAGGAGACATAACTGCTGTGAAGACAGTAACAATACTAAGCAGCCAGAATAAATCGCTGTTTACTAAACCCATGAATAATTACCTCTCAAGATAAACTGTGTAAGGTGCGTTCCTTCGAGAGATTTTCCCTACTTCCGTCTGTCTAAGTTTGCCTTAAATAGATGAACGATGTTGTTAGTACGTATATATTTATTATCCTATTTATAGCTTGGTTACGCTGGTACGGTTATCACCTAGCTATGGTGATTTTGGTTCGGTTTTAGGAATTGACGCTCGTTATACAAAACTCTCATAAGTTAAGTTTGCAGAGCATACAGGGATAGTTTTAAGATAACTAGAACTAGATAATAATTCCGTTTGCTATGCCAGGTTTAAAAGAAAGATTAGAAAAAGACGTTGCCGATATCTCTTGGAAAGATTTGCAGCCTCACGCTAAAAGAGATGCCATTATTGTCGTAAAAGAAGAGTTGGACTTACCCGAAGTGGCAGTAGCGATCGCTGAAGATAATACCGCTTCTGTTCGACAATGGATTGGCGATCGCGCTATTGCTAAACCATCTTCTCAGCAGCTAACCACCTGGAATCAAACGCCTGAAAAACTATTTATGACTTTAATCGTGCAGCCTTTTGTGGTAATAAAAGAAGCAAATTAGGACGTATTATCAATTAGAAAGTTAACCTTTATTACGCTGTAAGCCCGATTTTACCCACTCAATACAGTCAGAAGTGCTATTGAAAATTTTTGGTGCAGCGATGTTGATTAGTTTGGTTGGTGCGTAATGATCGTAGAAGCATTTATTAGCTTCTTGATGAATAATAATTAGATTGTGGTTGTAAGTATAACGCTGGCGAAAATAGCGCGAACCTTCTAAAATTACCTGACTATCTAAATGCTGTTTGGCGATCGCAATAATGCCCGTTATTTTGCTCGAATAAAGTTGGGCGGGATTTTGGGCTTGATGTAACAGGCTAGTATATCCTTGTTCTGATAGTAAAGCGTAGGAATAAACATTCTGACCATCAATGCAGCTATAGACAAAAGGAATAATCAGACATTCCTGATGGGTCACAGATTTTTCGTAGAGAAAGCGATCGATCATCTAGCGTATCTTATAGCAACACAAATTATGTAAGAGCGAAACACTGTTCGCCCTTACGAAAACACTACCAAATTAAAGCGTTAGAGATTGAGCATCAGTTTCAATCAAAGTAGCTAAATCTTTCAAGAAAGCTGCTGCTTGTGCGCCGTAGATAATACGGTGATCGGAGGTAATATTGACCTTCATCTGGCGTTTTACTCCCATCATGCCCGAATCATCAGCAACTAATTGAGGCTTTGAACCACCGACGGCGAGGATAGAACCCTGTCCTTGAGGCAAGATAGCATCGAAGTTATCTACACCATACATTCCCAGGTTAGAAAGGGTAAATGTTCCAGTACTGTATTCTTCAGGCTGTAGCTGTTTAGATCTAGAACGAGCAACCAAATCTTTCCAGGTGCGAGATAGAGAATAAATGTCCATCTGGTCTGCATTGCGTAGTACAGGCGTAATTAAACCTCCATCGGGCATAGCTACTGCTACAGCAACGTTGATCTGTGAATTATAGCTGATAGCATCTTGACTATAGCTAGCATTTACTACAGGGTGGTTTTTGAGAGTAACGGCGATCGCTTTTGCCAATAAAGCCGTCATCGTCACGCCTTTGGGCTTAATTTGCTTATAGAGCTTATCTAGAGCATCGGTAGTGATGGTATAAGCGACATGAAAAGTAGGCACTTGTAGACTTGCCATCATGTTCTGCACCACCGCTTTTTGCAATGTATTGAGGGGTACAGTATCGCCAGGGGTAACACTAGCCGAGACGGGTTGAGGTTGAGGTTGAGGTTGAGGGGCAGCACCAGTAGCAGGCATAACGGGCGCAGCGTTTACAGCAGGAGCAGCTTTAGCAGTTGCAATCGGCGTAGCCGATTCGACGTTCTCCGAACGGCGGATGCCTCCAGGCATCGGAGCAGCTTCTACTGATTTAGCGGAGGTAGTTACGGATTTTCCAGAGGCTTGTTCTACATCCCCTGCGGTAATTCTGCCATAAGGGCCACTTCCTTGGAGAGTTTTTAGTTCTATCTTTAACTGTTTGGCTAGTTTCTTAGCTCTAGGAGAAGCAATAATTCTACCCGAACTATTACCATTACTACTGCTACTACCATTACTAGATACGGTAGCGGTGCTAGTTTCAACTGGGGCTGTCACGGCTACGGGTGCAGCTTCTTCGGGCTTGCTTTCGCCTCCTGCAAGCTCTGGAGAGCTTCGCCGTTGCTGATGCAACGTCGGATCGCCATCGGCGATCGATGCTGCCTGTTTTTTAGCCTCTTCAATTTCGGCTTCTGTTTCGGCTACCAAAGCGATCGCACTACCTACAGGGGCTTCTTGACCAGCTTCTACTAAAATTACAGCGAGATAACCTTCGTTAAAAGATTCAACGTCCATATCCGCTTTGTCCGACTCTACCACTAAAACCGTTTCACCTTTTTCTACCTTGTCTCCAGGAGATTTAGTCCACTCGACAATCTTACCTTCGGTCATCGTCGAACTAAGGGCGGGCATAAATATATCGTGAATCATGGTATGCGATTTTTTGTAGTTAATTAGTAATATAAGACCGAAGAAAATGAATTGTTTTCTCAATCTCAAGCTGTAATTTCGGGTTATTACAACCTCTGATGATAACATTTATCGTCATTTCTACCTCAAACGCTGTTAGCCAGCATTTACTGCTAAGTACCTACTGTTAGCTGTTAACAGTTAACTGTTTTAGCGTCGCGCTAGTTTTGGAGTTCTACCCAACAAGCCCGTCATCAGCTTGAGAGCAAAAATTTTCAATGGTTTTAAATAGCTCATCATCCACAAGCCCAGACGACGCACTACTACTACTGGCAGCCAGTTATTAGAAAACATTCGATCTAACAAATCGGTAAAGCCCAAAATAGCCAGGTTCTCTATCTTGCGCCAGCCTTCATAACGTTTGAGAACCTTAACTGCACCTAGATCTTCTCCTTTGTGACAGGCACTTTGTAATACCTGAGCCAAACTCGCAGCATCTCGAATACCCATATTCAAACCCTGTCCACCAACGGGATGACAGCAGTGAGCAGCATCACCAATCAAAGCTAAACGAGATTGAATATAGCGATCGCATTGCATAAGCTGTACGGGAAATACCAGACGTTTGCTAACTAACTTTATATCTCCCAAAACACCACCAGTATAGGTTTGTAGCTTAGATAAAAATGCTGCTTCATCTAGTTCGGCTAAAGCTTTAG
The DNA here is from genome assembly GCA_965214815.1 of Waterburya sp. Taxonomy (GTDB): domain Bacteria; phylum Cyanobacteriota; class Cyanobacteriia; order Cyanobacteriales; family Xenococcaceae; genus Waterburya. The sequence continues at coordinate 976,168 of CBDCCL010000002.1, read as the reverse complement.
CTTCTGCGTGAGGGTGTGTCCAAACAATTTGACAGCGGTTTCCAGGTAACGGCAACACTCCCATCGGGCCAGTGGGCCAAAAACGTTCAAAAGCGGTATTATTTTCGGGGGCGGTATGTTCGATGGTAAATGCCACGCAAGATTGCCAGTATTTCCAACCGTGAGTTTTGATTTTTGCTAGAGAGCGAATCTGCGATCGCGCTCCATCTGCGCCCACAACTAGCTTGGTTTTAACCAGACGTTGTTTGCCGTCAATTTTTACTTCTATTGTTGATATATCTTTATCTGTAATAACGTTAACTACCTCTCCAGGGCAAAGCCAGGTTAGGTTAGGACAATTAGCTAGATGCTCGTGTAGGGCAGTAATAACGACGTTGTGTTGCGCGACATAACCTAAATGTTCTCCAGGTAAATCTTGAGTTTCAAACCTGACGCTCTGAGAATAATCGGCATCCGTTAGGCTAATATGCTCATATTTGCCGATATGAGGAAATATATCTTTCCATACGCCAATTCCCTCATAAATACGGCTAGATAGAGGAGAAAAAGCATACGCTTGAGTCTTTGCTGCTGCCACCTCTAAAGGTCGCGCTTCGATCAGAATAATTTTTAAGCCAGAATCTTTTAGTGCTGCTGCTAGAGTCGTCCCCACAATACCACCGCCAACAATAGCAATGTCGCAGTCGAGATTAAATGAGTCTGCTGTAGTAGCTTCTGGTTGTACTAACATTCTGGTTTAACGAGAATAATTATATGAGTATATATACTTCTATATTGTGACGTGATTTACGGTTTAGAACAAGGGGAGATTTTAAGGAAGGAGGGATGAGGGATGAGGGATGAGGAACGAGGGATGAGGAACGAGGGATGAAAAACTTTAGAAGGAGAAGCAAGAGAGGTAAGGCAATTTATTTGATAAAGTTATGCTCGATCGAATAGTAATTAAATAAATGCCAACTGCACCGCAAGCAATTAAAGCAGCTATTCTTTGTCAGTACATAACAAAAAGCCTATTACCGATTTTAATATTTAGATATTATCGAGTAGCTAAAATTATTTACATTGTCGCTGGATATAACAAAGATATACAAGTAGTAGTTAATGAGCGAGGAGATTTTACCTATGTCTAAATCATTCAAAAACATGACTAATGATGAACTTGAAAGGTATTTCAACAACCATCAAGACGATGAAAATGGTGAGTTAGCTTTCTTGGAATATAGTTCTCGCTTGGATTGGAATAAAGTTCCCGCCGATGCAACTGCTGAAGAAGAAAAACAAATAATTGAAAATTTAATCGCGCAGAAATATAACAATAATTAAAGACTGCTTTAAATTCATTTGATGGTTTTACTGGCTGCTTCAATTTGCCTTGTAACCGTCAAAGCCGAATAACTAACCCCCGCCGTACCTTCTCCTGGATGGGTAGAATCTCCTACCAGCCAGAGATGTTTGACAGGAGTACGATTAGCAAAGCCGAAAGGTCCAAAAGTTGGAATTCGCTGTCCTAAACCACCAACGATACCTTTTTCTCTAGCGGTATAGTTAGCAAAGGTACGGGGGGTTGCTGCTTCGGTATAGATAATGTTTTCTGGTATTAGATCGAAATAGGAATTCAAACGTGCGATCGCTTCATCGGTATATTGTTGTTTAATGCGATCGTAGTCTTGTCCGTTTTGCCACCAAAGATCGGCATCGGTAAAGGAAGAGGCAATTAAAGTAGCCTGTCCGTCGGGGGCGCGTCCGTCTCCTGGTTTGCTAACTGAAACAAACAGCGAGTTGTTTTCCCCAATTACTCCATCTTCGTAAAGAAACTGAAGGTGAGGAGAACATTCGGCGGGAATAGCTTCGCGTTTGACTCCCAGATAAATTACAAATGCCCCTAATGGTTGGGGTAGCTTTTCAACACGGCGTTGATAGCGATCGAGAGATTTATCATCTGTCAGCCTAACTAAATCTTGTGCGGTAACGTTTGCCACTACTTCATCTGCCGATTCTATCCAAGTTTCACCTTTGGGATTACGGACAGTTACCCCCGTAACTTTACCTGACTGGGTATGAATTTGTTCGACACTGTGGCGCATCAATAGTTTACCGTCGTACTTTTCTAAACCTGCTACCAGGCGATCGCTCAATACCTGCATACTGCCTTCTAGATGAAACAGCCCTTGAGGTGCTTGGGATACTGCTAAGGCTGTAGCTGCGTATAACAAAGCGGTTTCTTCTGTGCCAACCTGAGAATATAGCTTTAACTGTAAATCTAAAAAAGTTTTGAGTCGTCTATCTTCATACAAGCCATATAGCTTGAGTGCATCAGCAACCGTCATTAGGGTAAACGGGACGGTAATTAGAGTGTCTGGTCTAACTGCCGAGACTAATTGCCAGACATCCCATACGTTGCGTGGAGGTAAGACGGGATCTCTACCCTGGAAACGCCAGCTAGCCTCAAATAAACGATTTAATAGATTCCAAAACGGTTCGCTACCAGGAAACTGTCTCTGTCTTTCTTCGCGCCATTTTTCTGCATCGCGCCACACTTTAACTGGCTCGGTTTCTCCTGGGAGAAAAACCGCACAGGCTGGATCGCAATAGGTAGCTTTAGGCGGTGCGATCGCTAATTCTTCAAATATACGATGATGTATGCCTCCAGGCTCTAATCCCGCTACCTGAGTCGCCCCCACATCAAAAGTAAAACCGCGACGCTTAAAAGTAGAAGCACACCCCCCAGGTACGATCGCCTGGTCAAATATTGTTACCCGATAACCACGCTTGGCTAATAAGGCTCCTGCGGTCAAACCGCCTATACCAGCACCTACAACTACGACACGGGGCTGCTCGCTTTTCGAGGCAATCGCCATAAATCTTAATTCATACTTCTTAACACTTATTTTATATTTTAAGTGAAAAAAAGCAATGCGTGGATAAAACTATGTAGATATATAGCAATACGTAATTATTTAGCTATTGCAGTTCATTCTCGATATATGATGCCAATGACCATAATGAAATTTAAAGAAAGAAATACTTAAAAAAGCGTTTTTTAGCCATAATGTCGCGATCGACAGAATTTGTTTCAAATTGGCAAATATTTAGATAAAGTTTTGATTAAGTCTGGTTCATTATGAGATGTCTTATCAAAAAATTTTCCTCTGTCTGTTTAGATTAACTTTAGATCTTAAAGCAACTATCTGAGTTTGCTTTGATAAGATAATTTCAAACAAAATTTTTAATTGGAGAAAATTATGAAAGTTAAGTATTTAGGAACTTTATTTGCTGCTTCTTTATTAAGTCTAGGCTTAGTTACTTCTTGTGCTACTCCCGACGCTGGCGAAACTGAACTCGATCCTGATGCTGGAGTTGTCGATCCTGTCGATCCTGGAGTTGTCGATCCTGGAGTAGAGGAAGTAGATCCTGGAGTAGAGGAAGTAGATCCTGGAGTTGTCGATCCTGTCGAACCTGGACTAGAGGAAGTAGATCCTGAAACGGAATAATAGTCGGTTTGGGAGAGAGATCGACAAACTAATTTAATTAGTATTTTGATTTCTCTCTTGCTGTTGTATTGGCTTGTAAGCTCGATCGAAATTACTTTAATTGTTCATCAGCAATCTTGAAGGATAATCGTTTCCTGAATGGATTGAGATTGTAATTATCGAATTATCGATCGCTCGTGATTCGTGAGGCGGTTTGCCAGTACCAGGATTGACGGGATAGGAAGGAAAGCAGGCTGCGCTCAGACTAAGACGCAAGCTGTTACCCGCTGCGAGCAACTTACAGCTAGCCTGTAAGGGAATTTTAATCAGAGTCGGCTCGCAACAAGATGAGTCCACGCGAATATAGCCTTGAGTAAAATTAAATACCGTACCATCTGGGTTTACCGTGGATAAGACTGCACAAAGATCGAAACTGTGGTTTTCAACAGTGCAGTAAATTTCTAAAGTTATCGCTCCAGCAATTTGTAATTCGGTTTCTAAAGGGGCAGAAGTATAGGTAAGAACATCCGAACGGCAGTCTAAAGCCGAGCGTTCCAATGAGCCTCCAGGAAAGGTAGAATGACCTCCTAGAGAGGGTACTGGTCGCCAGGGGTCGTGGACTAAAGTGTCTGTATTATTCTCGAACTCTGTAACTGTTTCAGATAAATTGGTTTCTAGCAACTCACCAGGAGTAGACTGGGTGTCGCCTTCATATTGCCAGAGCATTCCACTATCTTCTCTAATACTTGCTAAACCATCGCTAGCTAAATAAAATACTTGTTCCTCGTCGGGACTTAGGCGATCGCACTCTCGCCATCGATTGCTTCCCATGGAAAATAAGGAAATAGGAGGCTCGCTTAACAGTCCCGTATCTTTGCCTTTTAGCCAATGGTCGAACCAGCGAATCTGAATCTCGTCGATTGGGTTTTGTGCTTCAGCACCGTAATCGATCACCCCTAATTTTCTACCCCAAGGAAGATGCGCCCAAGGTCCAATTAGAAGATGCTGGGGTTGTTTACACTGTGCCGTCATTGCCTGATAGAGATTTAATGTTCCGCGTAAATAAGGATCGAACCAGCCACCGACGTGCAGCATGGGAAGATCTACGTTATTCAATAGATACTTCGGCGATCGCATGAGCCAATATTCAGCATCAGGATCGTAGTTATGTAACCACTGATGATAAAAAGAGTCGGGTGCTAGTTCCCGCATTAGTTGGGGATTGGCAGGAATTGAACCATTGAGAGGTAAATTACCAGCAGCAGCACGTAGTTTTAAATAAGCAGCTTCATCTTTTTTAAGACGTGCCGTTTCCCCCGCTAACTGGATTGCCCAGGCTAAATTAGCAAATAAACAAAATGCCCCGTTTTCATAAGCCCAGTCGGTATAAAGATCGTAAGCTGCCATAGCAGGAGCGATCGCTTTTAGACATTCTGGCTGATGGGCTGCGGTGTATAGCTGAGTCATTCCCTGATAGGAAAAGCCATACATCCCCACTTTACCCGTACTGTTTGGCAACTGCGATACCCAGTTAATTGTATCCAAACCATCTGCCACTTCATAAGTAAACAGATCGAACTCGCCTTGAGATGTTCCCCTCCCGCGCACGTCTTGAATCACTACGATATAGCCTTGGGCTGCATACCAACGGGGATGAGCATAAACCACCGTCGAGGCAATTTCTCTACCGTAGGGCTGACGCATTAACAAAATTGGTAACTCGGCATCGGTATCGGGACGATAGATATCTGCATCTAATCTCACTCCATCCCTAGTCTGCATCGATCCTGTCTGTTTGATAATTTTTACCATCGTTCAATTTAGGGGATAGATTCTAATTTTAGTAATCAGTGATTAGTACGCCGAGTGCGTCTAAATTAATAGATTTTTTGCAGAATCGATCGCCCTAGTTCAGACTAATATGTAGATAAATTTAGTCAATAGAAATTCTATCATTATGGATGTCAAATTAATTTTACTAATCTTAACAGGAGTTTTTAGCGTTGCCTGTCTGTTTTTTGGAACTAAAGGAGGCTATTACGATACCGATAAATATGATGGCAATGGTTCTGCTCACTAAAGGCGATGCCCGAAGCCCTCGGCAAGCGATGCCTTCGGCTAGCGCGGAGCGCAATCGCAAACGGCTAACGCGGAGCGTAATCGCCTAAAAGCCTTAACTTTTCTACAAATAAAATAGAATATTCCCTTTATAATTTAAGATCTTAAATAAGGACACTTTTATATTGAGTGTCGCAAATCGTAGGAATTGCGGGCGAGCGGGAGTTTATTTTATGAAAAAAAGTCAGGGAGAAATTTCATCTAGTTCCCTGCCTTTATCCTGCTTTGTCTATGCAGCAGGTCATGAAGAAGAAGGTATCTGCTTGCTGCTGCATATTGGTACGTATCGTATTCTCTTAGACTGTGGTTTGGCAGATTTGAGCATTATTACCCAACAGCCAGAACCTCCAGCGGATTTAGTTTTTTGTTCTCATGCTCATGAAGATCACTGTCGCGGATTATTGCAGCTACATCAAGCTTTCCCGCAGCTACCAATTTATACTAGTGAAGTTACTGCCAAACTACTAGGTTTTCACTGGCTACCAGATACGACAACTCTTGATTGGTGTCAGACAATACCCTGGCGATCGCCATTAAATATCACTTCAGATCTAGCAATAGAGTTAATTCCTTCAGGACACTTACCTGGTGCTGCCTCAATTGTAATTACATACACTACAAAAGAGCGTAATTATAAAGTGATGTATACAGGAGACTTTTCGGTTTCCAATTTTCAGTTGGTTGAAGGAATGTCGATTGAAAACTTGCGAGGACTTGCTCCTGATGTCCTAATTGTTGAAGGTACTTATGGTACGGTGCGCCATCCTCATCGCCGTCTCCAAGAAAAACAGTTGATGGAGCGTATCCATAATTCTTTAGATCGGGGAAAAAATGTTTTGCTTCCGGTACCTCCCATCGGTTTGGGACAAGAAATACTCAAGCTGTTGCGTTCTCATCATCAGTTTACAGGAAGAGATTTAGATATTTGGGTCGATCGCTCGATCGCTAGAACCTGCGACATATATTTAGAGTTGTTGAGTCAATTTCCCCTGTCGGTACAAAACTTTGCCAAGCATCAGTCTTTGTTTTGGGATGAAAGAATTTGTCCTCGAATGCGGAGAATAGGCGATCGCGACGTGGCTATTGATAATAAGTCTGGGGTGTTTATCGTGGACTATATGAGCGATCTCTGGCAATATGTCCAGCAGGACTCGACACAATGGCTGGTTTTACTAGCAGAACATCCCCAGCAGTTTTTACGTCCAGATGCAGTTCAATTAGACCTGCTTCACAGCCGATCGTCGGTGACAATTGAAAGTTATCTCTTAGCCGAACATAGTGATGGTCGTAATACGACTCAACTGATTCACAACCTGCGACCGCAGCACATTATCTTAGCTCATGGAACTCTAAATTATCTTCTAGAACTAGCTAGCTTAGAGGAACTGCGTAATCGCTATCAGATTCATTCCCCTGCTGGGGGCATTTTAGTCGAACTACCGATAGGCGATCGCTTCGTGCAGCCCAAAGTAGACCAGCCCGTTTATTACGAAGGAGAACTAAATGAAAATGAAGTCGGCGCAATCTCCATAGTTTTACCTGACAACATCAGCAATGATTCTCGATGGAAAAATTTAGCTGACACTGGTATTATTCAAGCTCGTTGGCAGGGTGACGAATTAATAGTAAAAGGAGTATCTCAGCGAGAACTATTAAATTCTAATAATCGAAGTCGCATATCTTCTGACCTCGACTGCTGCGATCGCTGTATTTACTACCATAATCAACAATGCTGGAATCATTTTTCTCCTCTGTATGGGTTCAAGGTAATTCCTGAAGGCTACTGTCCAGTCTTTGAAGCTGAGAATGAAAGCGATTAAAATAGTTACTTGGAGATTATATTGGTGAATACAGCTATTGTCGCTATATTGGGAACGGGTGCTTGGGGTTCGGCTTTGGGAACGATCGCTCGCAGCAATCAGCATGACGTGCATTTTTGGTCGCATCGTGGTGAGATTCCTATTGGGGATGTAGTTGCAAACGCAGCAATTATTGTTTCGGCGGTTTCGATGAAGGGTGTAATTCCAACCATTGCGAAGTTAAAACAACTCGATCTACCTACGGATCGAATTATAGTTACCGCTACTAAAGGATTAGACCCCGATACCCGTACTCCCTCACAGATTTGGCAGTCTGCTTTTCCCGATAATCCTGTAGTGGTATTGTCTGGACCAAATTTATCAAAAGAAATAGCCAAAGGCTTACCTGCTGCGACAGTACTCGCCAGCAAAGATTTGGAGGCTGCACGAAAGGTACAGTCAATCTTATCTTCGGATACTTTTCGGGCTTATGTAAACGAAGATCCTACGGGTACGGAATTAGGAGGAACTTTAAAAAACGTAATGGCGATCGCCTCTGGGGTTTGTGATGGTATGGAGTTGGGGACAAATGCTAAAGCTGCTCTACTTACTCGCGCATTACCTGAAATGATTCGCATCGGTACACACCTTGGCGCATCGAGAGAAACCTTTTTTGGTTTGTCTGGTTTAGGAGATTTAATTGCTACCTGCGAGGGTACTCTTTCACGAAATTACCAGGTAGGTTACGGACTAGCTAAAGGTAAACCCCTCGAACAAATTTTAGAAGATTTAGAAGGTACAGCCGAAGGTATAAATACTACAAAAGTATTAATTAAAATTGCTAATAAAGAGGCGATCGCCGTTCCTATTGCGCGACAGGTACATCGGTTGTTAAGGGGTAAAATAACGCCCATTGAGGCGATTCAGGCTTTGATGGCGCGAGATCTCAAGCCTGAGTTTTGCGATCTAGATTTTCAACACTAACTTTCAAATCCAAGGGAATTAAAGGCATCAAGCAGCTTGGGAGCGACACCTTCTGTCCAGTTACCTTCACAACGGCGATCGCTATTTAAAATCAGACGCAAAGAATAACTATTGGGATAGCCTTCTACTTCCATCCATAACAAAGAAGTTTCTGCTTCGCAGCTTATTTTTTCTTGTTCCATTAATTCAGCTTTCATTATTGTCATCGTTTCGACAAGCTGGTTTAATAGACGACGAAAATCAGTAAGTTCAGCCTCGGTTAACTCAATCGCCCAATCATTTGCCCCGACTAAGCCTTGATATTTCCCCCCCTGGGGATGCCAGCCGATACGCCATCCATCCCCACTTCGCATCAAACGTTCCAATTGACTAATCATTGAACATTAAACATTAAACATCAAGACACCGAAGCACTAAATGATAACTGATAAATGTAGTGACAGTATCTATTAATAGGATAATGTGACTACTGTAAGCTAATTAAAGCTTTAATCACCAATAATTTCTGGCTGAGTTAATTCGTCGGACATTTCGATAATGGCGCGAATTACGGGTTTCATTGTCGGATCGTCAAAATTTTCTAGTTCTTCATAACGACGGCGTTTAGCACGATTGGCAACCTGAACGGTAATGCGGTATCGATTGGAGGCTGCGCTAACTAGCTCTTCGGAGCGATACATAATGTGATACGAATTGAAAGAACTTTTTCTTTGCATTGATGACGATATTTGGCTAAATGAATAACTATCGACGGTGTTCTTAGCAAACAGCGCGATTGTGCTGCCGTTCAAATAAAATATTTATTGACCGCAGGCTTATATCTTAACAAACATAGTAGTAACCAAAAACCAAAAAAAGCGATCGCGCTGTCTTAGAACGATTCAAAAAGCTACTCGGACTTATTTCTAGCATTTACAGTTTTAACCAGCCAGTAACTAGCAGCCAAACAGACAATCGCTATACCCAAAGCTAGCAAATCTGAATCGGAATATTTTTGCAGATCGAAAATAATTATCTTACGGGCTACCGCAATCAAAGAAGTGACTATAACTAGCTCTAACTGAACGATATGTTTTTTAAGATAGGCGGTAATATTCTCTAATAGCTCTAGCGCGATCAAAATATTAAGAAACGAGCCAAAAAGTTCGATCAGGCTTTTATTGTAGAAGCCTTTGGGATCGCTGGTTGCATCTTCGACTAAAATAAAAATCAAGTCTGCTAAAGCAATTAAAATTACAACAGAGAGAGTTAAAGATAACACTTTAGCCACCAAGTTCTCTATCCAATGGATCAGCTTAAGGTAGCTGTTGTCTGAAGTCGCTTTTTTTACTAAATTTATTACTCCTTTGGGCTTGGTCATCTTAAATAAATATTCTATGTTCGATCTAAGATTACCTTTTTGCTAATAGAGAATAAAAATAAATTGCATAGTTGTGATTATTCTTAGGCTATTGAAGTGTTTAACGAGCGATCGCATACGACCGATGAATGCTAGTTTTGATATAGAGTTAAAGATCTGCTAAATCTATTTCTAGATCGAAATCTAACTTGAAAAATCGTATATTCGATCTAAGTAGATAAACACTTTAATAACTATAGAAATTTAACTATTTTGAGAGTAAACAGATAGTAGAACTGAATATAACTTTTTATTCATTAAAAGGTAAAGCATAGTAAGCAATCCCTTCTGATTGAAACTCTAGTAAATTAGACTCTACATTGTCTCTTTCAGCCTCGGAAGGAGTATAAAAATGCGCCCCCGTGTCGGTATTTAAAAAGCGATATACGGGTATCGAATCTTCTACTTGTGTGTCGTAAGCAAAGAAAGCCTCTCCTTCAAAACTAAAGTTGCTTAATTCTTGGGTAGCATCTCTTTCAGCCTCGGAAATAGTATAAAGATGTACCCCTGTATCCTCATTGAGAAAGCGGTATACAGGTAATGAATCGCTCATTCCCGTAATAGGATCGATCGCCTGATAAGAACCCCCTTCAAAGTCGAAATTATCCTGTTCTAAAACTGTATCTTTTTCGGTTTCGTTTGCGGTATAGAAATGAGATCCTGTATCTCTATTGAAGAAGCGATAAACAGTAGTGGTAAATCTCGAACCAAATTCTACCGCGCCGATATCTACAGTCTCGTTAAAGATGCGATCTCTACCTGTTTGATCTTGAGGTATTGCTTCTTCTGTATTACCGTCTCCATCAAGATCTAGAAGATCTAACGCCAGACTGGCATTATTGCCCCCATTAATAGCTCCGCTATCTTCTAAAAGGGCGTGGGTTAAGGTAGCACCACCATTATCTTGTAGGGGAGACAGCATAAGATCGACACCAACCAAATCGCTACCAGTGCCGATACTACCCCCAACGTTGTCTAAAGTACCAATTATATTGTTGTTGTCGCCAATAATAGATTTTTCAGGGTAGGAAAAAATGATATCTGGAAAAAATCTACTAGAAACATCCGAAAGAGTATTGTTCCTACCATCAAAATTTCCTACAACAATACTGTTTGCCACTGCAATGCGATTGTCTTGTCTAGTTCCAATGCCTCCGCCTGCACCGCCTAAACCATTAGTAATATTGGTATTGGCAATATTATCGATAATAGTACTATTGTCAATAAAGACGACGGCATCATCACTCCCAACGCGGCTCGAAGAATCTAAATAGACACCCCCGCCAAAAGAACCAGCAACATTTCCGCTAATGGTGCTATTTACAACTCGGAGAGGCTGTAATTCGCTATCGTTTTCAATATCTATGCCACCACCAGAAGCCTCAGAAGTATTATTACTAATGGTGCTAGAGTATATGTTAACTTCTGCATTGGTGACTCCAACTCCGCCTCCTTCACTCGCATTATTATTAGCGATCGTTGTTTCTAAGATATTGGTCTTACCATCGGCAACATTAATTCCCCCACCGCGAGCAGAACCGCCTGTAGTGCTATTATCAGTAATACTACTGTTGCCGATCGTAAAATTGCTGCTGTTTGTAAAAATGCCCCCGCCAGTATTACCCGATTGATTGTTACTAACTTCACTGTTAATTAGTGTTACAGTAGCTGCTTCGGTAGCAAAAATTCCGCCTCCAGAACCTTTAGCACTGTTATTTGTAACCAAGCTGTCGATTATAGTAACTGTAGAATCATCGATGAAGATACCGCCACCTACTCGTAATCCTTCAGTGTTATCGTCTCCCTCCGCTATTCCTCCTGTAATAGTCAAATTTTCAAGATTGACGTTAGCATCGTCATAAATGTGTAAGACAACATCGGGATTTGCCAAACCGCTAGCGTCGATAATCCCTCGCTCGTCTCCTGTTGCTCTAATTGTGACGTTTCCTAATAGATTTAAATGGTTCTCGCTAGGATCTCCACTATCTACATTCAGGGTATAAGTAGATCCTCCCTCAATTTCAATAATGTAATTGTTTTCAGGAGATTGTTGGGTAATCACAATAGCATCTCGTAGCGATAAGCCCGTTCCACCTTCACCACCATCATTTTCGTCAACAGTAGTATTTACAGTTAAAGTAATTGTTTCCATGTTTGTTTTATATCGAGGATTTTTATCGCTCGAACTAAAGTTAAATAAATTGAACTAAATAACGTCTCTCGAAAGACTGTTCGGTCTATGAACTTTTCTTCGGATTAGTCTTATTGGTATTGCAACACAGAGGCTTCGCACTACTAGTCTGCTTTGCACGCGATGGACCGAAGCGATCGCGTTTAACGCTGTCTTAACACCTTCTACATAGAGGTATTCTTATGATTAAGATAGAGAGCGAATTCTATACACACTATATGCAAACCAGTCTTTTGTAAAGAAAAGAACAGCGCAGTGACAAACGGCTGTTGACATTGCTTCGCAGCGTGCATTAGGGCGCAAAGAGCGTCTGAGCCTTGCTCGACCAGAACAAAATTATTATATATCGACTAGAACCCCTGCCACGCAAAGATTTATGAGTTTCTTATTAACCGTTTTATTCACGCTCGTTCCTTACAGGGCTATCCATCCAATCCGTGCCATAAGTTATTTTATTTATATTACAGCTTCAATTCAACTACAAACCAAGAATGTTAAATAATGCAAATCTTCTAAATATATCTTTAAAGCTAATACATTTTTATTTTCAATAATTACTTTTATCCTCAATCTTGATTGAGAAAATTCTGATTATTAATGTAGTACTAAGCATGAAATTTAATTATTTAAGACGGATTTATCTAAGCGATACTGATGCTGCGGGAGTGGTTTATTTTGCTAAGGGATTAGAAATCTGTCATCAGGCTTACGAAGAGTCTCTAGCAGCAGCAGATATTAGTTTGGGACAAATGCTACGAGAAAAAACCATAGCTTTACCAATTGTTCGTGCTGAAATAGACTTTATGCGTCCTCTGTTTTGTGGTGACGAGCTACAGGTAAACTTAACTGCTAGTTTGATTAGTAGTAATGAATTTGCGATCGCATATAAAATATGTCATACCGATAATTTAGAGCGAGTTTTGGTCAAGGCTCAAACCCAGCACGTTTGTATCGATCCGCAAATTAGAACTAGAACAGATTTACCATCAATAATACTCAAATGGCTCGACAATAACTAAAAATAAATTAATAGCAAGTAGTTAATTTGAAAGTTTTAATTCGCAAATATATCGGAACTCGTACAAAATAAAAGAGAAGCAATTTTGCAGCTTGCAAATCAGCTAGATACCAAATGGATTCTATAAAACTGCTAACGCACAATTAGCTATATCTTTAACTGCATCTATATCTCCTGTAACTTTGTGTATCGCTGCCATTCCGCGTATTGTTCCCATAAAAAATATGGAGAGCGATCGCGCATCTTGTCGTGTAGCAATCTGACCCTGTTTTTGTCCTTTGGCGATTGTTTGTGCTACTGTTGTAGTCGATTTTTCTAAAGCCTGAGATACCTTTGCTGCTGCTTTGGGTGGCAAGTCTTCCCACTCGATACAGGCATAGGTTGAAAGACATCCTCTAGGATTAGACGGTTCGGACATTCGTTCTACTACTGCATCTAAAAAACGGGCGATCGCTCGATGCGGATCTGGGTCATTTAGCGCATCGTTAAAAGGAGTATCAAACAGTTTGGCATATCTTTCTAATGCCAGCAAGAACAGATCTTCTTTTTGTCTTTCCTAAGCGTTCCGATGCCGAACCGTGGAATGCAACCTTAGAAATAGATAATATTGTGTTGCCAGATTACGAAATTGAAGTTGGCGTAATTAGCGATCGCATCATAGATGACCCTTCGGATTTAGATGATGCACAACTTGGCTTTGTACTTGCCAATGATGTTACCAGTCGAGACGCGATCGCACGTGGCTCTTTTACTCAGTCCGTTCGTTCTACTGAAGGAAAAGAAGGCGTTGCCACCTCAAAGTCTGGTGAAGGACGGCTACAGATTGGACCCTATGTTGTTTTTCCGAATAACTGGCGTAATTTTATGCGCCGTATCGAGTTACGATTGGATGTTAATAGAGAGGTACGACAGCGCGATGTGCCAGCAGCTATGACTGAAGGAATTCCAGCCCTTACCGAACGTATGCTACGAGCAGACAAAAACGAACGATACGCTATAGCAGGTACGCCAGTGAAAATTCTACCAGATGGAGTATGGCAGCCTGGTACGCTACTGCTGACTGGTACACCAGGGGGAACTTCCTATCGCGCTCCAGAAATAACGCCAGAACAGGCACTTACAATGTCGGCACGAGAACGCCAGTCCGCCATCAATGCTTGGACGGCAGAGCAAGAAGCCTCTGGTCGCTATCTTGAGGTTGACGACGCGATCGACGCATCGGGAACATTTCTCGGCACATTAAGAATATCCGTACAATAAGCGAGAGTCGAACATTTTGGATATCAGGGGTTGTCTTTACCAGCATCGGTTATTTAATAAATGCGCCAAACTTACCTACAAATATCAGTCTCAGCCACCGTAGTTTTAAAGCTCCAGCCAAGCTAATTTCTGGTAGATAATTTCAAGATTAAAATTAAAGAGGATAAATTAATGAATAAACCCGTATGTGTAATTGTTGGAGTAGGTTCAGGTAACGGAGCGTCTTTTGCGCGTAAGTTTGCCGAAGAAGGCTATCGCGTCGCTATGCTATCGAGAAATATCGATTATCTGCAACAGTTAGAGCAAGAAATACCCAATTCAAAAGCCTATCAATATGATGTTACGGCGATCGACAAAGCAGCAGAAGTATTTAGTCGTATTGAATCAGAAATAGGTGCAATATCTGTTCTAGTTTATAACGCGGGGGCGGGTGCTTTTAACAATATAGAAGGTGCGGATGTGGAATGTTTTCAGCGTGCTTGGGAGGTCAATACCAGGGGTTTGTTTGTAGCAGCCAAACAGGTAATACCGCAAATGCAAAAGCTCTCAGGAGGCAGCATAGTAATTATCGGTGCAACAGCTTCAATCAAAGGTGGTGCTAACTTTACTCCGTTTGCTTCGGCGAAAGCTGCTCAACGTAGCCTAGCTCAATCAATGGCAAGATATTTAGACCCCCAAAAGATTCATGTTTCCTACGTTATTGTCGATGGCGTAATCGATCTCGATCGCACTCGTAAGGCAATGCCAGATAAGCCCGATGACTATTTTATCAATCCCGACCATTTAGCAGAATCGGTATGGTTCTTAACTCAACAACAGCCCTCTGCTTGGACGTTTGAACTAGATTTACGACCTTTTGGCGAGAAATGGTAGGAATAGTTAGTGGGCTTTACAGCGTGTTACTCATCTCCAAAATCTATATCAATCGTGTCTTCGAGAAATAGAAATTCATGAGGTACATTCGGTGGAAAAAAGGGAATATCTCCCGCTTGAGCGATGTACCGTTCTCCGTTTGAAAAGACCTCTGCCCGTCCTGAAACGAAGAAAACCCCGACGCTGCTAGCACTCCCGAAGATTTTCAGAATTGATTCACAACTGCAATATCAAAATTGAACTATGTTTCGTTATAAAACTAAATTAATAACTATACTGTTCGCTTTTCTTATTAGTTTAGGAATGTTTTTTAGTAGCAATATTACACAAGCTCAACCAGTAGTTACAATACATCGCTATGAAGCACCACCAATGGATGCAGTGAATTTATACTGGATTGAAACTGACGAGGGAATTGTTTTAGTCGATCAAGGACGATTTCTTTCTCAGGCTAGATATGCTTTGGATGAAATACTTGCAGTTAATAAACCAATTTTAGGAATTTTAATTACTCATCCCCATACAGATCATTATGGCGGACTATCCGTATTTGCTGAAGCTGCTATAGACAACGTACCAATTTATGCCTCCGAGGTTACTTATAACGATCTAAAAACAGATGCACAAGGGTTTATTGCAGCGCGTAACCAACTACACGGTAATGACTTTCCCGATAAAAATGCTATTCCCCTTCCAAACCAGATAGTAAAAACTGGAGACACAATCAAGTTAGGCGGTTTAACTTTTGAAGTTATCGACTTACCAAACAATGAAACTATTACGACGACGCTTTATTATCTGCCAGAACAAAACGCGCTGTTTGCTGGAGATTTTGTAGTCAATAAGACAATTCCTTTTTTAGGTGATGGTTTTAGTCGTAACTGGTTGAGCCAATTGCAATCGCTCAGTACCGAAATTCCGCCAGAAACTACAATCTATCATGGTCACGGAGAACCAGAAACAGCAGAAATATTAATTTCCCAACAGATTGAGTATATCGAAACCGTTCGTAGCCTGGTAGCAGATACCCTAAAAGGCGATCGCCAAGTTACGCCAGTAGAAACAGAACAGATTGTGTCTCAATTGGAACAGCAATACCCAGACTACGAAACTTCCTTGGTTTTACCCGATTTGCCAATAGCGAATATTAAAGGTGTTGCTAGAGAATTACAGCAAAATTGATTTAGTAAAGCGATCTCCAAATGACCCATCTAAATATTTTGCAGTATTCAATTAGAACTACAACAGATATACCTATAATAATACTCAAATGGCTCGACAATAAATAGGAATAAATCGATGAAAACAGTAATTATTACGGGAGGAAATAGCGGACTAGGTTACTACTGCGCTGAAAAATTAGTTCGAGATCCAGAATGGTATGTAGTTATTGGCTGTCGCAATCGGATTAAAGCACAGCAGGCGGTAGACAAAATTAAAGCCAGCACTAATAGCCAGCAAATAGAAACTTTACCTTTAGATTTAGCCTCTTTTGATTCTATACGAGCTTTTGTTAACAAATTAGGCGATCGCGATCTTCCCCCACTAAAAGCAATTGTCTATAATGCGGGAGTTCAGTTTATTCAGAGGCAAACTTATACTAAAGATGGATTTGATACAACCTTTGCAGTCAATCATTTAGGGCATTTTTTGTTAGTCAATCTACTTCTAAAACAGCTAGCTACACCTGCTAGGATTATTTTTGTTAGTAGTGATACTCACGATTCTAGTAAGACTACTGGAATGCCCGCACCCTATTGGCGCGATCCAAAGTTGATGGCTCATCCAGAACAAGACCCGATACTTAAAGATAAAAGTATCGGTACAATCGGACGTACTGCCTATACAACTTCTAAACTCTGTAACGTACTGTGCGCCTATGAGTTATCCCGTCGTCTTCAGCAAGGTGTAAGTACAGAATCTCAACCAATTACTGTTAATGTGTTCAACCCTGGATTAATGCCTGGATCTGGTTTAGCAGGGGACTATACTCCTACTGCTAAATTTGTTTGGAACAACATTTTACCCGTTTTTAGTAAATTTATTCCTAATGTTAATACCATGCAGCAGTCAGGGAATGCTCTTGCTAGGTTAGTACAAGATCCTGAGTTGGCTAACGTAACGGGAAAATATTTTAGTGGTTTTAAAATGATGGATTCTTCTAGCGAATCTTACGACACCGAAAAAGCAAGACAGCTATGGGATGCCAGCATCAAATTAACCCAACTCCAGCCAGAAGAAACTATATAAAAGCGATGCAGCGCGGGATTTGCTCGTTCCCGTTCCCCAATTGTAGTGGATATTAAAATTGGTAAGATTGAAAAGTAAAGCCTTATCTACGATTGGTGAAGTGTTTTCTAACAGATCTTTAATATATTCTAGCACTTTAAAATTTTCCAGTGAAATAGAAGTTGAATACTGTCAACATAAATCTGGAGAGCTTGTTTTACCCGCACTATCAAATCATGTATTTACTTTAGCTTTAGAAAGTCCACATATTTTAAGACAAGAACGAAGTGGTCGAGTACACGAAGGACTTCATTTACCAGGTAACATTAATTTTATGCCAGCAGGTCAGGAAAGTCGTTGGCAGTGGAATAAAAGTAATAGTTGTTTGAGAATTAATATCAAGTCTCAGTTTCTAGAAAAAATAGCGTCAGAGTCAGAATTTGCTAATAAATCGCTCGAACTAAAAAATAGCTTTTCAACACGCGATCGCAACTTAAAACAGATTGGTAAATTATTACTGTCAGAATTACAATCTGAAGGTTTGGGTGGAAAACTTTACGTTGATTCGTTGTGTAATGTATTGGCAATTCATCTTCTGCGAAATTATTCTACAGTAGAGCGTGAACCTCGCCCTATTACTGGTGGATTGAGCGACTCTGCCCTTCAAAAAGTTATTGAATATATCATGGAAAACTTGGATACCGAGCTATCACTTACTAAGTTAGCAACTATTGTCAATCTAAGTCCTTCTCACTTCGCACGTTTATTTAAGCAGTCAACAGGTATACCACCTCATCAATATGTAATTCAACGTCGCATTGAAGCAGCCGAAAATCTTCTCAAACAGGGAAAAGGCTCGATAGGCGAAATCGCTTACCGTGTTGGATTTACTAACCCAAGTCACCTAAGCTACCACTTTAAACGCGCAACTGGAGTTATGCCAAAAACTTTGCTTCAGAATAGATAGCAAGAATCTGTTAGAAGAAAGTCTGAATTTGAAAGACTAAGTTAATTCAAACTGTTTACAATTTTCTCATAGGAAAGTAAAGATAAGCTTTTGGCGATTGAGAATAAAGATGAATCAAGCAAAAATGAAAGCAGCCTGGTATGAAAACACTGGGAAACCCGAAGAAGTTTTACAAATTGGAGAAATAGACACACCCAAACCTAAAGCTGATGAGGTTTTAGTTAGAGTATATGCTTCAGGTATCAATCCCGTAGATATTAAACGTCGTAGTGGAAACTATAAAGGACAAGGTTACACTCGCATTATTCCTCATGATGATGGAGCGGGTGTTATCGAAACTGTAGGCGAAGAAGTGGATTCAAATCGTATTGGAGAGCGAGTTTGGGTTTATAACGGCAGACACAATCGCGCTTTTGGTACTGCTGCCGAATATATTGCTTTACCGAGTAAATATGCAGTACGATTACCAGATAATACCAGCTTTGCAGAAGGTGCTTGTCTTGGAGTACCCGCAATGACTGCCCACCGTTGTTTGTTTCAGGATGGTTCTTTAGATGGTAAAACAGTTCTGATTCAAGGTGGCTCTGGTATGGTAGGACAATACGCTATTCAACTTGCTAAATGGGCTGGATCGACCGTAATTGCTACTGCTGGTGAAGATAAAAAGTTGGACATAGCACGTCAACTAGGTGCTGATTGCGCCGTCAATTACAAAACTGAAGATGTAGTAGAAAAAGTAAAAGAATATACTAAAGACGCGGGAGTTGACCGAATTGTTGAGGTTGAGCTTGCTATTAATATTGATACTGACCATAGTGTTCTCAAACCTAGCAGTGTTATTGCTGCCTATGCTTCTGATGCTGGTGATGAGATGAAAATACCATTTACCCCACTCGTGCTTAAGTGTTCGACGATTCATTTTGTGGGTGTCTTTTTTATGCCAAAGTCGGCGCACAAGTCGGCAATTGCCGATCTGACTGAATGTATGGAACAAGGAATTATTAAACATCCCATTGATGAACGTTTCTCTCTAGAGGAAATTATTAAGGCACATAAAAAGAGTGAAAGCGGGGAGACTATCGGGAAAAACGTAATTGAGATTGCACAAGAGGCTAATCAAATATTTCATTCGCAATTTACTCGAATGTAAAGCTTTTAATTTTTTTACCTGCTGAGATTGTTCTAATCAATATACAAGTTCTGAAAAGAAGCATTAATGAACGCTAATAAAATGCGAGCGAGCGATCGTCACAAGTAAATTGAGATCTCGATCGCCATGATGGTTTAACTAATTCTATAAGATAAATATATAAATATAAATACCGCTAGCCACCACTTATAAAAGGCTGGTTTATAAGAAATCAAACGCTCAAACTATCTTGGTTTGGGCGTTAATATTTGTTGAAGACTTCAATTTGGAACGTCAGCAAAAAAAATTGTTGAAATCACAATAACCTGATAACCTGATGAATGTTTTGCAAATATATAATAGCCGTTAACTGATTGTTAACTGACATGGCAACTACTACCTGGACGAGACGACATATCCTTTCTCTGATTGATTTTACTCGGGGGGAATACGAGACGGTATTACAGACTGCTGCAAGTTTTCAGAAAGTGCTGACTGGGAGAACAAAGAAAGTTCCTGCACTTCAGGGTAGAGTTGTAGCCAATATGTTTTTTGAACCTTCTACCCGTACCCGTAGTAGCTTTGAATTAGCAGCCAAAAGATTATCGGCAGATATTCTAAACTTTTCTCCAGGTAACTCTTCTCTTACCAAAGGCGAGACAATTTTAGATACGGCGAAAACTTATCTGGCTATGGGTGCAAACATCATGGTAATTCGCCACAAAGAAGCGGGAGTTCCGCAAACTATTGCTGCTGAGATGGATCGACTGAATTCGGGAGTGACTATTCTCAACGCAGGAGACGGCTTACATCAACATCCCTCTCAAGCTTTATTAGATTTGTTTACGATCGCCTCTAGTTTAGATCCCGATAATCCTCGTTTGGAATTACTAGCAGGAAAAAAGATCGCCATTGTCGGCGACATTCTTCATTCTAGAGTAGCTCGTTCTAATATTTATAGCCTAACCTGCGCGGGGGCAGAAGTACATCTTGCAGCACCGGCAACTTTGTTACCCAAAGCTTTCTTATCGATGGTAGACAGACAAGATGGAGGTAAACTATATATCCATTGGGAACTAGAACCGGCACTAAAAGATGCCGATTTTGTGATGACGCTACGACTGCAAAAAGAACGCATGACGGCTAATTTTATTCCTAGCCTACGGGAATACCATCGACTGTTTGGGATAACTCGCGATCGCTTAAAACTATGTCACCCTGATGTAAAAATTCTACATCCTGGTCCAACTAATCGTGGTGTAGAGATAACTTCAGATCTGATGGACGATCCAAAGTTAAGTTTAGTCACCAAACAAGTAACTAGTGGTGTCGCAACTCGCATGGCATTACTGTATTTGATTGGTAACAGCAGCGATTAAAAGCCGTACAAAGTTGAATATAGAGATATTGAAGTTATTTGCTCGTAAGTAATAAGTAATAAGTAATAAGTTTTGAAAAATGTCAAGCGCGTTTACGCATAATGCTATGACAACATCGAACGAACAACAAAACAATTAAAAAAAACCGCCAAGCAAATTAACAGCATTGGCGGAAAAATTATAAATGGTAGGGAAAGGAGACAAAAATTATCTAGTGCATCACTTAAAGCAACACCTCGTTCCTCGTACATGCGGCTTAAGCCTTTGTTCGTTCCTCGTTCCTCCTTCCTCGTTCCTCGTTCCTCCTTCCTCATCCCTCATCCCTCATCCCTCATCATTTAAGATGGTTCTACCCAGCGTCCATCAGCTTTAATTAAATTGATTAGTTCTTTTACTCCTTGTTCTTCAGGTACTTTCTTAATTTCTTCACGACCGCGATATAGAGATATGTAGCCTGGTTGCTTACCGACATAACCATAGTCAGCGTCTGCCATTTCCCCTGGGCCATTGACAATACAGCCCATTACAGCAATATCTAAGCCTGTCAGGTGATTGGTTGCATCGCGAACTTTATGCAATACTTCTTCTAGGTTAAATAGAGTACGTCCACACGAAGGACAGGCTACGTATTCCACCATAGTTTTACGCAGTCCTAAAGCTTGCAAAATGCTATAGCAAACAGGAATTTCTTTTTCGGGAGCTTCGGTAAGAGAAACACGGATCGTATCGCCGATACCCTGGGCTAAAAGAGTACCAATTCCCGCAGTAGATTTAATTCTGCCATACTCGCCATCTCCAGCTTCAGTAACTCCTAAGTGCAGGGGATATTCCATACCCAACTCATTCATTCTATGCACCATCAGGCGATAGGCCGCCAACATTACGGGAACGCGGGAAGCTTTGAGAGAAAGCACGATGTTGTAAAAGTCAAGAGATTCGCAGATCTTAATAAACTCTAACGCCGACTCGACCATCCCTTCGGGAGTATCACCATAGGTAAACAGCATTCTTTCGGATAGAGAACCATGATTGACCCCGATCCGCATTGCCTTGTTTTGATCTCTCAAGGATACAACTAACGGCTCTAAAGTTTCACGAATTTTATCGCCAATTTCGGCAAATTCTGTAGGACTATATTCCGTGCGATCGCTTTTTGGTTTTTCAAATACATATAGCCCAGGATTAACCCGCACCTTATCGACGTGTTTGGCAACTTCTAAAGCTATTTTCATTCCGTTGTGGTGAACATCCGCTACTAGGGGAACTGCTTGATAAGTCTCAATTAGCTGTTGCTTGATTTGAGCTAGTGCTTTAGCATGAGCCATGCTAGGTACTGTGACTCGGACAATTTCACAGCCAATCTCGTGCAGACGGCGGATTGCTGCCACCGAACCATCAATATCTAGTGTGTCTTCATTAATCATTGACTGCACTACCACTGGATTTCCACCGCCGATAGTGATGTCACCAACTTTTACCGCCCTTGTTTTCCGTCTATGGATAGTGGTATCGAAAGCTGCTGTATTTGTAAGGTTGGGATTATCCAGAGTTTGCATGACAACTATATTGCTCTGTAAAAATTTTCAATCTATTTTTACGTTCTATTGTAAGGCTTTGGGGTTATGGCGTGTTTAATTAGGTTGCCAGTTTTAATATATAGCGATCGCTATTTTTACCAAACCTGCTATAAGCTCAAATCTATCTTTAAATTCTTACCACTTTAAAGTTCCCGCATCGTGTCCCTGTTCGCGCTTGACTTTGCTATCGTTTTCAAACCACTGAATAATTTGCTGGTGAGTTAACTCTTCTACCTTTACCTGATAGTCTTCGGCAATTACCTGAAGCAATCTTTGAGAGGAAATAGTCAGGCGAGTCAAAAACTTTTCACTGGATGTCAGTAAAGCAGCCTCGACATCGGCTGATTCTTCTGGGGACAAGTAGCGTTCTGGATTTGGCTGCATAGCGCGTTAAATACAAAATAATATAACTTTTAAACCGTATGTATTATTAGCTTAGATCGACCTCGACTAGAAGTAAAAGATCTTCATGACGATCGCATGACTAGTAGTTTTTTTACTAGTCATGTAATCCCAAATTATTAACGCAGTCAAAGCGCAATCGCCATATTGCATCGGGTAAATAAAAAATTGCCGTATTGATTTTCTACTCAATTAAAAGCTCGTACCATCATTAATCTTGCCAATAGTTTTGAACCAGCGAGCGCGATTGTTTTTCAGAACAAAACTACTATTTCTTAACCGTCGTAGGTAAAGCCGAGTTGGTAATTGAACTACGTAGGTTAAAAAACTAAAAATATCGATCAGAATTTGACGCTTACTTTGATATTTAACGAACAGGGGTAAGATGTCTTGTTCTTTAAAGCCAAACTCGTTTTTAACTGTAGCATCGAGCAGAGTTTCTTTGAAAGTAATAGAGCGATCGCCACGCACGGCTATTCTTTTAAGGCTTTTAAGCATAATAGTTAATTCAAATATTGTTCGGCTAACGATTACTAAGACAAATGTACTCCTAAATGAGCTATTAGCTCTCTTTAACTACATCAATGAAGCGATCGATTAGCAAAACAATTTTATTTAATGAAGGTATACAGATAGCTTAGAAATTTACTCACTATCTGCTCCTCCTACCAAAGTTATATCTCTTGACTCACTTTAGGATGAGATAACGTTTTTTCTTTTAAATCGTCCTTATTTCTTTTGTTGGATGCAGCAGAAATTATCAATTATTAAGGTGAAATTGAGTAAACAAATTAAACTCAATATTAATAGGAGAATCAGAAACTATGACTGCTACTACAGCTCAATCATCGAATTTAGAATCCTGTATTCAAGCTTGTTTGGATTGTTTAAAAGATTGTGAAAACTGCGCTACTGCTTGCTTGAACAGCGACATGGTGCAAATGATGTCCGAATGTATAAAAAGATGCCGTGACTGTGTGGATACCTGCGCTCTATGGAGGGGCTGTCGCCTGTGGTTTCCCAGGCGTTTATACGCCCCGTCGCTCGTTTTATGATGCGTAGATCGGCTATTCACGCTCAAATGTGTGGTGTCTGTGCTGAAGCTTGCGATCGCTGTGCGGAGGAATGTGGCAAGCATGATAACGACCACTGCCAACGCTGTGCTGATTCCTGTCGTCGTTGTGCCGAAACTTGCCGTCAGATGGCAGCAGCATAGGTTTTAACTGCACTTTAAATAATCATCGCTGGCTGTAGGAATAACTTACAGCTAGCAACATCAAACATTTTAGAGAAATTTGCCCAGGGTACTTGACTCTCTAGTTGACTGTAGAGTTTATACTTAATCTATTGTCGGTTTATACAAAACGTTTAAATAAACAATATGAACAGTGCAACTTTAGAGAAAGTGAGACTATATCGGATGTCTACCCCAGAAAGTGAGTGTCCTTGGGGATTAAAAGCGGTCAATTTGCTAGAAGAAAAAGGAATTGAATTTGAAGACCACAAGCTGAAGTCCCGTGAAGAAGTAGATGCTTTTAAAGCCAAGCATAATGTAAACACTACGCCTCAAATTTTTGCAGGAGATGAAAGAATCGGTGGCTATAGCGATCTAGCAGACAAACTAGATGTAGAAGTAGAAAGCGATGAAGAAGAAACTTCTTACACTCCCGTTATTGCTATATTTTCGACAGCAGGATTGATGGCTTTGGCTACTACTATGGGTATAACCGGATTTATGGGCTTTTCCCTGTCTCTATTGGCTTCACTAAAGCTGATGGATATTGAGTCTTTCGCTAAAGGCTTTGAAAAATACGATTTGATTACGAAAAGAATTCGACCCTATGCCAAGATATATCCTTTTGCCGAACTAGCGATCGGATTAGGATTTTTATCGGGGGTTGCGCCACTAGCAACGGGTATTACTTCCTTATTTGTTGGTCTTAGCGGAGGAATTTCGGTATTTAAAGCAGTTTACATCGACAAAAAGGATCTCAATTGCGCCTGTGTCGGTGGAGATTCGAGAACACCATTGGGTATTGTCAGCTTTGCAGAAAACGCGATTATGGCGGTTATGGGTGGTGTACTTTTGTTTTCTACTATCACAGGGGAAGCAGAATCTACCAAACTAAAAGAAATCGAACCCACGGCGATCGTTCAACAAGAGATAGTAAGATAAAGGCAATCGCTTGCGTAAACGCTTTTACAGTTTTGTTATGTTCTTTCGGCAAATTGACAATGACATTGCGCTAAGTTTATCGATACCTCAATATGCCGAGGAACTATTTGAATTGACCGATCGCAATAGAGAATTTCTTCAGCAATGGCTACCTTGGTTGGACAGAATTAAAGCAGCTTCGGACACCAAAGATTTTATTCAGGCTCAACTACTTAGATTTCAACAAGGAGAAGCACTGCACGTTACTATCTTTTATCAGCACAAAATTGCAGGAGTAGTGGGATATAACGAGATAGATCGAGCCAATAGTATCGGACATTTAGGTTACTGGCTAGCAAGAGAATATAACGGCAAAGGCATCATGACCAAAAGTGTCCGAGAATTAATTGCAATAGGGTTTGATTACTATAATCTAAATCGAATTGATATCAGATGTGCGATCGCCAATAGCCGTAGTCGTGCCATCCCCGAACGTTTGGGTTTTAAAAACGAGGGTGTCATGCGTCAAGCAGAGAAATTAAGCGATAAGCCTAACGGACAGGGCGTTAGCCCGACGCTCTCCGAGCGTCCGACGCAAGCTGGAGCTTGCCGACTGCCTTTGGCAGGCGAAGTCCTCCAGGACTTGCTGGCGAGAGCCTCCAGGCTCTGTCGTCTAACGACGACTGGCGATGCTACCGCATCGCGTGCTTCGCTACGCTATGTAGACCATGTTGTTTATGGCTTGCTGAAAGAAGATTGATAATTGATAATAGATCTCTTGCGTAAATAGCGAACAAATACTTATTACCTATTACAATGTAATTTTTCTGAACTTTTTAAGACCGCTTCTAAATCTTTAATTGACCAATCATTAAACATTGAACATTAAAGCTGATAAATGCTAAATGACCTCGGTGTACCCAAAACGCCGGGCATAAACGGTTTAACCGTATAAATGAAATGACCTAGCTACTTAATTATCGACTTTACGGTAGAAGAAATTGCGTCTTTAGCTTTATCTAGTACATTATCAGAGTGCTTTTGTAAAAATACATGAGCGCAGTTACGTCCTGGCATACCCGAAATTGACCCCCCTGGATGTGTTCCCGCCCCTGTTAGATATAAACCGTCGATTGGCGTAGTGTAGTTAGCTATTTCTGGTAGAGGACGGAAAAAGACCATTTGATCTAAAGTCATATCTACATGATAGTAGTTGCCTTTATACGCTCCCAAACGTTCCCCTAGTTCGGCTGGGCTTTCTACACGACGAGCGATAATCGAATCTTTGACGTTAGGTGCATAGTCAGCTAGCTTATCAATTACTTTATCGGCTACGCTATTTTTTAATTCATCTGTCCAACCAGTACCGTTTAACCCCGTTCCTTCTTTGCCGTGGATCTGATAGGGAGCAAAAAATTCAATCCAGAGAGTGTGTTTACCTTCAGGTGCCATAGACGGATCTAACACTGTAGGAACATCGAGATACATCGAAGGGTTTTCATCGGGTATTTTACCCATTGAAGGTAGAGTGTGAGCCTCTTCTACATGATGTACCGAGTCAGCAATCAGAACCGAACCAATTAGAAATTCATCACGATGATCGAAACGTTCAAACCTCGGTGCTTCCGAAAGAGCGCAGTCTATTTTTAAAATAGTTTCATTGTTATTAACAATTCGACGATCCAATCTGTCGCGTAATTCAGGATCGGCTGCATTGCTGGCAGCTTCGGGAATCATGTTTAGAAACAGCCGTCGCGCATCAATATTTGATATTACTGCCGTATTAGCGCGATATTCCTCACCATTGCTAGTTTTTACTCCTTCTGCCTTGCCTTCGTTGCTGATTAAAACTGATTCTACAGCGCGATCGCAGATTACCTCACCGCCTTTTTCTTTAACCAGCTTTAGCAAAGCTTTAGTTAATGCCCCCGTACCACCGCGAGGTCTTGCCATACCAGGATGATGGCGCATCGACATCATCATCGAACCAATACCGATTGTTTTTTGAGAAGGAGGCGCACCAAATTCCGAAGCAAGTCTGGCTAGGGGGGCTTTAAGAAACTCAGAATCAAACCAATACTGCAAACTATCTTGAGGTGATGTCAGCATGGTACGAATTAGGTCTAAGGTCTTGTCTACTCCGCCTAAAGTTGAAAGTAAATCTTGAATATTTTTTAAACCATAATTACCCGCAATGTCTAATACGGATTTTGGTGGTGCGTTAAAGATTGGGGTAATACCTTTAGTTAGACGCTGCCAAAAATCGATAAATTCACCATACTTTTGGGCATCGCGTTCACTGTAGCGAGCAATTTCCGCGCAGGTTTTTTCTACCGATTTATGAGCTAAAAAGTACTTACCGTCGGGATGGGGACAAAAGGTTACAGGATCGCAATAGAGATATTCTAAACCATACTTATTTAACTCTAACTCTTCAACCACAGGTCCTAAATGAATAAACTCGTGATCGACCGCACAAAGATTAAAATTAAATCCAGGTGCTTCTTCGGGCATAGCTTCTTCCGTAGTTGCGCCACCCCCAGGAACGGCTCGTTTTTCTAACAGTGCCACGCTATAGCCAGCCTTTAACAAATAAGCAGCGCAAACTAACCCGTTATGACCAGCACCGATGATAACTACGTCGTATGTCGGCATGATTTGATATCTAATTGAATTATTTTATAAATTTTAGAAATATATCGCTGTAGACTGTATCTGTCGGGAGAAAGAAAAATTATCTAGCTGCGGTTATTTAACTTTAAAACTGTAATACTTCTGACCGATCGCTGTCAGGTGTTGGCTCGATTTGCCAAATCTTCTGCTTCGCTAGTCACTAAAAGTAACCTGACATCTTCAATAGCGATCGCCGTATATTTATTTGTAGCAGATATTTAGCAATTTGATAATAACGTTCTATTTTGAATCCTGAGAAAAGCCTAAATATCCTCTTGGGGTAATCATCCAGTCTGCGTAATTACGAGTGGTAGCGTTGCCGATAATTACTGTGGTCAACATATCTATAGGCTGTTCTAACATCTTTTCTATAGTAGTTAAAATAACTCGCTCATCATCCCTATATGCTCCATGAACGATCGCTACGGGAGTATCTGGCGATCGATGTCGGGCAAAGATTTCTTGTGCGGTAATGATTTGCTTGGTGCGGGTTTGCGATCGCGGATTATACAGGGCGGTAATAAAATCTCCGCTGGCTGCTGCTGCTAAACGTTTTTTTATTACTTCCCAAGGAGTCAATAAATCGCTGAGGCTAATAGCGCAAAAGTCGTGCATCAGGGGTGCGCCAACTCTAGACGCTGCCGATTGCAGAGCCGAAATCCCTGGAAATACCTGTACCTGGGGCGTTTTTCCGTTCCAACCGCTTACCTGTAGTTCTTCCAATACTAAGCCAGCCATACCGTAAATACCGCAGTCTCCAGAGGAAACCACCGCTACGGTTAGACCCCAGCGAGCTAATTCTATAGCTCGTTTAGCCCTGTATTGTTCTTTGGTAATGGGGGATGATTCGATTATTTGTCCCGATCGCTTTAAAGACTCAATTAAATTGATATAGAGACTGTAGCCAATAACTACATCAGCCTCTGTTATGGCGGTTTTGGCAGCAGGGGTAATTTGGTCAAGATTTCCTGGTCCAATACCCACTAAGTATAGTTTTCCTATCCGTCCGATATACTCAGTATCGGCATTGGCGATCGCAATGGTAACAGCACCTGGTTGCGAGTCAGATTTGAATATTTGTTTGGATACTAATAAGTTATTTCCAGCATTAATTGCAGCAGCTTCGGCAACGCTAGCAGTCCCTACTTCTTGCCGAACTACATTAGAAGGGGTAGGAACATCTACACTGTCTAGCTGTTGGGCGTTATAAGTCTTAAAAACTAGATTGCGTTGTTGACAGACTTCGATAATTCCCGCTTCGTCTGCTTTTAGATCGATACTGGCAATTCCGGCGATCGCTTCTGTAGCTAGATGATAATTTTTACAGGTTTGGTCAATAGCTGTGGTTATTAATTCTTTAGACGTGCCTCGCTCGCAGCCAATACCAACCCACAACACTTTAGGATGCCACTGCACTTTAGGGAAATCACTTTTAGGAGCAAACTTTCTCTTGGTAGGACTTATCCAAATTCGCGCCCGTGGCTTATCTGCTTGAATCTCGCCAAAACCAAAATTAAACTGATGCTCTGTAGGTAAATGCGATCGCCATAAAGTAGAACCTGCTTCTTGAACTACCTGTACGGTTTGTTGTTTGGCTACCGCTGCCATTACCCCAGTCCAGTCTCCCTCTCCCTTATGCCAACCATAGGTAAAACCTATAGTATCCATCCCAGGTAGTGATAAACCTAAAGACGCTCCCGTAACGATCGCAGTCGCTCCAATTTGCGTGGCGATTATCTGAGTCAATAAATCTGCTTTACCCTGATGTCCGCTACAAAGGCTGATGACATAATTACCCTGTAGATCGATGACCACTACCGCAGGATCTTCAGCTTTATGCTTTAGTAATGGTGCAATTAACCTGACAACCGCACCAGCAGCCAGACAAAAAACAAAGGCTTTATTTTCTTGCCAAATTAAAGTTAAATGTTCTTTTAAAGTACAACTGTAGCTTTTAGAGCTATAGCATTGTTCTACAGAGGCGGGCAACCATAGTTGAACATTAGTATTTTGAGTCAGAGGCAATAAAGTTTGCCCTGCTTGATGACTCGTTGCGATCGCAGCAATAGGCGCAAATTGATGAAAAGAGTTGTCCAAGATGTTGTGTTAGTTAACGGGAGATAGTCATTTACAATATATAGCAAATTTTATTTAACAGAGGATGGATAAAGAGCGACCAGCAGTATTGCTATTCACTAATCCCTAAGTCGGTGTGAACCGTTTTATACTCTTGATAATCGATGCCTAAAAGACCAGCGAAAGTACCTGCACCACGATAGATGTAAAGTAAAGAATTAGCGATCGCTGTTTTACCTAACATTGAAGCAGGAATCAATCCAATAATGCCAAGCAGAATTAGACTCAAACCTTTAGTCATTCTGATAAATTGCACCCAGATCGAAGGATATAGCTCTTTTTCTACTAAACTATGAGTACTCCAAGCCCTAAAGCCTCTATTAAGAATCCATTTAAGATTAGTACGGGAAGCGGGAATCCAATCATAGACAATGGCTTCATCTGACCAGACGATTTTATATCCTGCTCGATCGAGGCTCAAAAATAGATGAGAATCTTCGCCTCCAGTAATAGCAAAGCGATCGTCAAACAGCCTACCGTATCGACGGACAATCTCACCTTTAATCATTACATTGTTTGTAAATGCCACGTGACGTTGTTCTCCTGTTTGATAACGACCTTCTTGAAAAAAGCCTCCTTCGATCGCCCAATCGGGAGTATTACTATCTTGAAAGTAAGGTATGACCGCTCCAGCGACTACATCTGCCTTAAATTTCTGTTGGGTTAGTAACAACTCTTCTAACCAGCAAGGATCGGGAACTTCATCATCATCAAGAATGACAACAAAGTCAGTATCTTTTGAAGCTAGGCTTACAGACTTATTGCGTGCGTAGGTAATTCCTCTTTGAGGCTGAACATCGGTTTTGAGTGTCCATTTAAAATTAGGTCGTAATGTTTCACAAATTTCTGATACTACCCCCAAAGTGTCATTGTCAACTACAATTGTTTCAATTTCGGGACATTCTATCTTTTTGAAAATTAAATGATTAATACCGTTTAAAAGTCTACTTAGTCCTTCGGGACGTTTGAACGTAATAATACAAATAGAAACTAGCATATTATTAAAATTATTAGCATATAGAAACTGTGGCAACGCTATGTTTTCCCACGAAATTCCTTTTCAAGCCTGAAGACTAACGAACGATCCTCACCTCGCCAGAATCATCTTGCCATTAACCAAGATAGCTTATTTACTTTACCAAATCTAACCTGGTTTTTTGGTAATACTTGTAAAAAGTCATAATTCTGACTATAAGGGCGATTCCAAAGTCGGACTTGCAAAAAGTTAATATAGTATTGCTATTCAAAAATAGTCCTACAAAAAATCATAAATTATTAATAAATTTTATCGAAATGAAATTTTATTCAATTATTAATATCTTACTTTTTATACCAGGGATCGTTTTAATTGTTCCCTGTTTCATGTTTTTTGTAGAATGTTTGGCAGCCTTTATTTTACCTTCAAAAAAGATAAATACAGAAGGAATAAATAGACCTAAAACTACGCTTTTGATTCCAGCCCATAACGAAGCAGAACAAATCAAAGAAGTATTAGAGACATTGCTACCACAAATAACCGATCGCGATCGAGTGATTGTTATTGCCGATAATTGTCACGATCGCACCGCAGAATTAGCCCAATCTACAGGGGTAACAGTTTTTGAAAGAGAACATAAATACGATCGCGGTAAAGGATACGCTTTAGATTTTGCCATACAAAAGATTAAACACGACCCTCCAGAAGTTTTGGTGATTTTGGACGGAGACTGTATTATAAGCCCTAATACTATTGAAAATATTACAACAGCAGCGATCGCTACGGGCAGACCAATACAGGCGACCTATTTGATGGAACAGCCTCAAAATCCCAGTCTTAAAGACAAGATTTCTATGTTTTCGATCAAGGTCAAAAACCTAGTACGTCTATTAGGTTTAAATCGCTTGGGTTGGCACTGTTTATTAACTGGTTCGGGAATGGCGTTTCCTTGGTCGCTGATCGAACAAGTTTCTCTTGCAGGAAGTAAAACTACCGATGATATGCAGTTAACGGTAGATTTAGCACTCTACAGTTCGACTCCAGTATTTTGTCAAGAGGCTTTAGTTATCGGTCGCTTGATGAAGGACAAACACGCTGCAAGTCAGCGTTCGCGTTGGGAACACGGACATTTAGAAATGATTTTAGTAGAAGTACCTCGACTGCTTAAAGTATTTTTTAAAACGGGAAGCTTTGCTGCTTTAAGACTGGCTGTAGATATTTCTATCCCCCCTTTATCTTTGTTAGTCATGGTTTTTACAGTAAGCGCGATCGTTACCTGGTTTGCTGCTGCGATCGAGGGTATTTCTGCTGTTCCTGCAATGCTTGTTAGTATTGCAGGAATATTTTTAAGCACTGGGGTTTTAGCTGCCTGGAGTAAATTTGGTCGCGATGATATCTCATTTAAAAGTTTAATTGCTATTCCCTTTTATGTTTTGAGTAAAGTTCCGATCTATCTTAAATTTCTTATTAAGCCTCAAAGCCGATGGTTAAAAACCGAAAGAGATTGAACTAATAATTAATTTTTAAATAGCTAATAATTTAAAAAGGGTGTAAGTTTATGTTTTAACTTACACCCTTTATTTACTCCGATTTGTTGTCAGAAAATATTAAATCTCTAAATTAGAACTATTTACCGCGGAATGCGGTCAACGCAGGCACCGTCGTTTTACAAGTCCGCGTTGCCTGGGGTCTCCCCAGGCATTTATGTCGGACGTGGCGGTGTAACGTTGACCTTTTGGCGAAGTTTTGACTTGTTCCATAGCGATCGCTTTTATCGCCTCAAAAGAATTACGATTAGCACTGCCTTCAAAACCCCAGTTTGGTGGCGACGATCGTGTATTAAATTTAAAAAGCGCACCGCCTGCAAATCAACGGTTTCGCGATTCGTATAGAACGAAGCAAGAAGTTAAGAGCTAAGAAGCTTACAGCTACGAACAGAAATACTTTGTACCTCATGCCTTAAATTATTAACGTCATTTTAGTTTTTGCTGCAATCATGCTCAATATTTACTAGGCTAAATAATGAACAATAGGCTGTATTTATACAGTAAGTTTTACGTTCATTTTTTTAGAGTCACAGATTATACCCCAGTCTGAAAAACGCCCTATGGTCGAGCAGATTAAATCTCAATATTCTTTATCTTGGATTCCTCAAATTGCCGATATTCCTCAATCTGATTGGGATAGATTGGCAAAACCGCTAAACACACCTTTTCTAGAGTGGGAATGGCTTAATAATATCGAAGTTTCAGGTAGTGCTACAGCCCGTACTGGCTGGCAACCCTGTCATTTAGCAGTATGGCGAGATCGCGTCTTAATTGGCGCAGCACCACTATACATCAAGGGACATAGTTACGGAGAGTTTGTTTTTGACCACCAGTGGGCAAATTTATCTCATCGTCTGGGCATCGACTATTATCCCAAACTGTTGGGAATGACTCCTTTTACCCCGGCGATGGGATATCGATTTTTAATCGACCCACAAGAAGATGAGGCAACCGTTACCGAACTGATGGTAGCAGCGATCGATAATTTTTGCGATCGCAATCGACTTTCAGGCTGTAATTTCTTGTTCGTCGATCCTGACTGGCGAGAAACAATGGAGAATCTGGGTTTTTGTAGCTGGCTGCATCACGGTTATATTTGGTCGAACCGTGGCTTTAATAGCTTCGACGATTATCTGAAAATGTTTAACAGCAACCAGCGTAAAAATATTAAGCGTGAAAGAAAAGCCGTCGCCAAAGCTGGTTTATACACCAAAACCTATGTTGGTTCAGAAATTCCTCGTCATTTATATACTGATATTTATCGCTTTTATAGCAGCACCTGTAATAAATTTTACTGGGGTAGTAAATATCTAACCCGTCAGTTTTTTGAACAGCTTTATCCTAACTATAGCGATCGCGTTCTGTTAGTCGTGGCATACACCGAACACGACGATCGAACTCCCGTAGGAATGTCATTCTGTCTACATAAAGACGATAAGCTATACGGTCGTTATTGGGGCTGTAAGGATGAGTATGACTGTCTGCACTTTGAAACCTGTTACTATAAACCCATAGAATGGGCGATTGCTAACGGCATCAAAACTTACGACCCTGGTGCGGGGGGTAGACATAAAAAAAGAAGAGGATTTCCTGCCACACCCAATCATAGTTTGCATCGCTTCTATAATCGTCGTATGGCTAAGATTTTAGACAATTATATTGACGAAGTTAACTACATGGAACGGGAAGAAATCTCCGCTATTAACAATGACCTACCTTTCAATAAACAAGAACTTACTTTTGAATTAGATTAATTACAGCGATATCGAGCAGTATGGCAGGCAGAAAAATCTGTTACCTAAAAGAACGTGAATTCGGTTGAAAGCTAAAACCCTACCTAATTTGGCAAGCATTTCAAAGATAGTGTTTTCTGGTTCGACTGTTCGATTTTGCTTCACGAAAAATGCTTCCAAGGCTGTTATTGCTGGGCATTCGCCCTAGTGCCAGCGAAGCTAGTCAGACGCGCACCATCGCGCTAATAGCGGGTATATACCCTCACTCTTACAATTGCCTTCACCCGAAAGTAGCGTTAAAGAAGGTAGATTTTGCTTTAAACTGTGAGATGGCTCATTATAATTCAGAATAAATTTATAGCAATGGAAATCGGGCAAAAAGTAAAAGTTTATCGAATCAGAGATAGAGTAAATAGAGATGTCGCTGGAACTTTGGGTAAAGTAGGTAAGATTAAAGGATACAAAATGACTGACGGCAGTGGCGTTGGCGTAGTCGTTCAATTTGAAGATCGCTCCTCCTCCTGGTTTTTTGAGGATGAAATTAAGCCCGTAAACTAGTCATAATAAAATCAAATCTATAACCGACTAAATTTTTAATCATATGTCCTCGATCGTCACCTTTTTAGGTAAAGGCGGTACGGGTCGCACCATTAGCGCGATCGCAACTGCTAAGAAGCTAGCCACAGAAGGCAAAAAAGTTATATTAATGGGACAGGATTCTAGTCCTGCGTGGGGAATGGCGTTAGGAATTACTCCTACTCCCGAACCGCTAGAAATAGACGCTAACTTTGCCGTAATGCAGCTTAACTCGACTGTTTTATTAGAAAATAGCTGGGAACAAGTCAAGCGGTTAGAAGCTCAATATTTGCGATCGCCTATTCTCAAACAGGTGTACGGTCAAGAATTAGGGATCTTACCAGGAATGGATCGGGCATTAGCTCTCAACACCATCCGCGAGTATTATCAAGACGGTAAATACGATGCGATCGTCTACGATGGCACTGCTGGAATCGATACTTTAAGAATGTTGGGTATGCCAGAAATATTAAGCTGGTATTTTAGGCGTTTTCGCGACGTTTTTAGCGAATCGGATATTGTAAAAACTCTTTCTCCTTTTGTCGGGCCAGTAACGGGTGCAATATTAAACACCACCTGGTCAGCTAACGAAATCAAAAGCAATGCCGATAATCCTGCAGCTCAAATGCTAGAAGAAGGAACGGCAGCTTTGAATAGGGGTAACGTTTTGGCTTATTTAGTAACTACCGCAGATCCAGCAGCGATCGCCACAGCTAAATACCTCTGGGGAAGCGCGCAACAGGTCAATCTAAAAGTAGCTGGAGTTTTGGCAAGAGGAGATGTCTCCGCTGAGTTTTCGCCTCTAGAAGTTACGATGATGCCCGAATTTGATGGAGACAATTGGCAAGATTTAATAGCCAAACTACCCGCCATGCTAGAAGGTGTTAGCGCGCCTCAAGCAACTGAATTTGTGATGGCAGAGCGTAAAGTGAAAGTTTTTCTGCCTGGATTTGATAAAAAAGCCGTCAAGCTGACCCAATACGGCCCAGAAATTACCATCGAGGCTGGAGATCAGCGACGCAACATTACTCTTCCTCCTGCTTGGCGCGGTAGTTCGGTGACAGGAGCAAAATTTCAAAATGGCTATTTAGAAGTATCTGTTGGATAGCTAAATAGTAAGTAGAGAATAGCTAATAGTTTTAATTGAAGTCTAACTGAGTATTACCATGTCAGATTCTACAACTCCAGAAAAACCAGATAATGCAGGCGGTTCTAAAGCCCGTCAACTATTAGGAATGAAGGGCGCAGCCTCAGAAAATTCTCTATGGAAGATTCGCTTACAGTTAATGAAGCCGATCACCTGGATTCCTCTGATTTGGGGGGTTGTTTGTGGGGCAGCTTCATCGGGTAACTACACCTGGACTATAGGAAATATCTTGCTAGCAGCAGCCTGTATGTTGCTCTCTGGCCCTTTAATGACTGGCTATACTCAAACCGTTAACGAACTATACGATCGCGAGATTGACGCAATTAACGAGCCTTATCGTCCCATTCCTTCGGGGGCGATTTCTCTACCACAGGTCAAAGTACAGATTTGGGTTCTCCTGTTGGCGGGATTAGCGGTAGCTTATGCTTTAGATCGTGCCGTAGGTCACGATTTCCCGACGATTCTCTGTATTGCTGCGGGTGGTTCATTAATCGCCTATATTTATTCCGCACCACCGCTGAAGCTGAAGCAAAACGGCTGGCTTGGTACTTATGCACTAGGCTCTAGCTATATTGCTTTACCCTGGTGGACTGGTCATGCTTTGTTTGGAGATTTGAACTGGACGATCGTTATTTTAACCTTAATCTATAGCTTTGCAGGATTGGGAATTGCTATTGTTAACGATTTCAAAAGCGTAGAAGGCGATTGCGCTTTGGGTTTAAAATCCCTTCCCGTGATGTTTGGCGTAACTACCGCAGCCTGGATTTGTGTAGTGGCGATCGATGTTTTTCAAATCGGCATCGCTGGTTATTTAGTATCGATTCACGAGAATCTCTACGCTACTATCGTTTTCCTATTAGTTATTCCCCAGATCGTGTTTCAGGATATGTATTTTCTACGAGATCCTTTGGAAAACGATGTCAAATATCAGGCTAGCGCACAGCCCTTTTTAGTCTTTGGAATGCTCTTTACAGGCATTGCTTTGGGTCATGCGGGAATTTGAAAAAATGTTTTAAGGATACAGCCTCGCGTAAAAGATAGAGAGTTAAAAGACGGACTTGCTAGATTTGCTTTTTGAGTCTAAGTTTTTAGTTTTACCATTTCCCAAGCTTCAGTCTAATTCCAAACAACTGTTGCTTAATTCATAAAAGGAGTTGCCGTTACAATAGCGATCGTGACGGCAACTAAACTAAACTCTTATGTCTATTACTATAAGTTGACAGGCGAGAAAATCTATAAATTTTCAGTTTCCAACGGTAAGGCGTAATAAGCAATACTTTCGCTATTATAATTATCAAGCTCTGCATCTACAAAATCTCTTTTCGCTTCATATCGCATTTATACGAATTGAAAGATAAAGCAATCGCACTAAGAAAGTATCAAAATTCCTAGCTTTGATTCTCTGTAAAAATTATCTATTTTCTCTGAATGCAATCGGATTAAAGATTCAAGATCTCTAACTGACAATAGAAAATACGTAGGACGATTTTAGCTGTATAAGTTAAGGGATAAAGCGATCGCAGATACTTATGTTCGATAGATAAATAGCCACGGTCGATTAGCTAAAAATTTGGTTTGCAGTAAGCTGAAGCTGAGGAAGTAGGAGAGAGTAGATAGATTCGTTTCCTCGGTAAACTGTTTGTTGGTAAACTCCGCGATCGCAGATCGACACTGTTACCATGTTTTCTTGAGGGTCAACAATCCAATATTCAGCTATGCCTCTGGCTGCATATTCCGATTTTTTCTTGAACGGCGCGTTGCGGAGGGGCTGTGGGCAGAACCTGCGTCTGCCCTTTATAAGCCCCGTCCAACGTCCCGAAGGGACTTTGCACCCGAAGGGTGCTGTGTCGCTCATGGGGGAAACCCCCAAGACCCGTCGGCTTTTCTGTAAGAGTATTCTTTCAAAAAACGCGACGTGCGCTGCATCGCTTGTAGCGATAATCGCGGTCACGATTAACTTTTCCAGGGGAAACAACTTCTACTACTAAAGCAGGAGGAAGCATATCAATAGTAATCGTACTGCGTTTACTGTTATAGAGATCGATAGCTAAATCTTCCGTAAGTACCATCAAATCTGGTAGGCGGACAGTTGCACGACTTCCACTAACAACTATCTCGGTATCTTTGCAGCGAAGCAGACGAGGGGATACAAACTGGGCAAATATTAATAATAGTTTAATAGCGATTTCCGCATTTTGCGGACTTTCTGGGGGCATTTGGATTAGATTACCTGCTACTAACTCGTAGTGTTTTTCGGTAACTAGGTTTGATTCTAAATATTCTTGCAGAGTTAATAGTTGTGTTCTGCCAGTCATATTTTGCCAGGGTAGCTTTTTACTATTTTATCAACTGTAAGTTAAGTCCTGTTATTAGATTTGGGAAAACCAGAAATACTAAGTTGGGGTATCCTACCTAACTTATAGGTTCTTAGATAGTTAAAATTATATTAAATCTAAAAACAAATTTATTTCAATCTCGATCGCCCCAGCGGTTATGAACTATTTATATCGCTAAATCGATCGAATATATTTCTAAATCATTATTGATTAAATCACTACATTTAAAGTTTTCATCCCTTAGTAAACAGAAGTAAACGGAGAATATGCAACCAAACAATCCTCAAAAATTCACTGAAAAAGCCTGGCAAGCGATCGCCAATGTTCAAGATATCGCTAAAAATAATCAACAGCAGCAGGTAGAAACAGAACACCTGTTTAAATCTTTAATCGAAGATGAAGGACTCGCCAGCAGCATCTTTAATAAGGCTGATGTTAGCGTTCAATTACTGCGTGACAAAGTAGACCAGTTTATTAGCAGTCAACCCAAAGTAAGTAACCCTGGCGGGGGAGTCTTTTTAGGACGTAGCTTAGATAGCTTACTCGATCGTGCAGAGAAATATCGTACCGAATTTGGTGACGACTATATTTCCATCGAGCATTTAGTATTAGGCTTTACAAAAGACGATCGCTTTGGGCGTAAACTACTACAAGAAGTAGGTTTGACTGAAAAAAAACTCAAGGACATTATTAAACAGGTGCGCGGAAACCAAAAAGTGACCGACCAAAACCCCGAAGGAAAATATCAGGCGTTAGAAAAATACGGACGCGAGTTAACTCAACTGGCTAGGGAGGGTAAACTAGACCCCGTGATCGGTCGAGATGAAGAAATTCGCCGTACTATTCAGATCTTATCCCGTCGTACTAAAAACAATCCCGTTTTAATTGGTGAACCAGGGGTAGGTAAGACAGCCATTGTCGAAGGATTAGCACAGCGAATTATCAATCGTGATGTTCCCGAATCTTTGCGCGATCGCATGGTGGTAGCGTTGGACATGGGTGCTTTAATCGCAGGTGCTAAACTACGAGGCGAATTTGAAGAACGTCTCAAAGCAGTACTAAAAGAAGTTACCGAGTCTGAAGGTAATATTATCCTGTTTGTTGATGAAATCCATACCGTTGTCGGTGCGGGTGCAGCCCAAGGTTCGATGGATGCAGGAAACCTACTCAAGCCGATGTTAGCTAGAGGCGAACTGCGCTGTATTGGTGCGACTACTCTAGATGAGTATCGTAAGTATATTGAGAAAGACGCAGCCTTGGAAAGACGTTTCCAGTCGGTGTTAGTTGGTGAACCCAACGTAGTGGATACCATTTCTATTTTGCGGGGACTTAAAGAACGTTACGAAGGACACCACGGGGTAACTATTACCGATACCGCCCTAGTTGCTGCTGCAACCCTCTCTAACCGCTATATCAGCGATCGCTTCTTACCAGATAAGGCGATCGACCTTGTAGACGAAGCTGCTGCGAAGTTAAAGATGGAGATTACTTCTAAGCCTGAAGAGTTAGATGAAGTCGATCGCAAAATTCTTCAGTTAGAAATGGAAAGACTGTCTTTAGAGAAGGAAGATAATCCGATTTCTCAAGAGAGATTGGAAAAGCTAGAAAAAGAACTAGCCGACCTTAAAGAAGAGCAATCGGAAATAAACGCTCAATGGCAGTC
Source organism: Waterburya sp. (assembly GCA_965214815.1). Taxonomy (GTDB): domain Bacteria; phylum Cyanobacteriota; class Cyanobacteriia; order Cyanobacteriales; family Xenococcaceae; genus Waterburya. The sequence continues at coordinate 936,431 of CBDCCL010000002.1, read as the reverse complement.
GGAAAAAGAAGTAATCGACCAAATACGGCAGCTTAAAGAAGAAATAAACGCGGTTAACCTCGAAATAGAGCAAGCCGAACGCGCTTACGACCTAAATCGGGCTGCGGAATTACGCTATGGCAAACTGACTCAGCTACAGCAACAGGTTGTAGAAATCGAGCAGAAATTAGCCGAAAGACAAACCACAGGTAATTCTTTACTAAGAGAAGAAGTCTTAGAGTCGGATATCGCCGAAATTATTGCCAAATGGACGGGTATACCGCTCAGAAAACTGATCGAATCGGAAAAATCGAAGCTGCTTAACTTAGAGTCGGAACTACACGAACGAGTCATCGGACAAGAAGAAGCCGTCACCGCCGTTGCAGATTCTATCCAGCGTTCTCGCGCAGGATTAGCAGATCCCCAGCGTCCTACCGCTAGCTTTATTTTCCTCGGTCCGACTGGGGTAGGTAAAACAGAACTAGCCAAAGCCTTGGCGCAGAGTCTGTTCGATACCGAAGAAGCGATCGTGCGAATCGATATGTCGGAATATATGGAGAAACACGCTGTATCGCGTTTAGTCGGTGCGCCTCCAGGATACGTCGGTTACGACGAAGGCGGACAACTAACCGAAGCAATTCGTCGTCGTCCTTACTCGGTAATTCTGTTTGACGAGATCGAAAAAGCGCATCCCGATGTATTTAACATCATGTTGCAAGTACTAGACGATGGTAGATTAACTGATTCTCAAGGACGTACCGTAGACTTTACCAATACGATCATCATCATGACCAGTAATATTGGTTCTCAGTATATCCTAGATGTGTCGGGAGACGATACCCAGTACGAAGAAATGCGATCGCGAGTTATGGCTGCAATGCGCGATAGCTTCCGTCCCGAATTTCTCAACCGTATCGATGAAATTATCATCTTCCACGCCTTACTAAAAGAACAGTTACGCTATATCGTTCAGCTACAGGTTAAAGGTTTAGAACAACGCCTAGACGCTCAAAAGCTAGCTCTCAAAATCTCCGATGCTGGTTTAGATTACCTAGCTGAATTGGGTTACGACCCCGTATACGGTGCAAGACCACTCAAACGCGCTATCTCTAGATATTTAGAAACAGCGATCGCTAAATCGATCCTCAGAGGAGAATATCAGCCTGGCGACACCATCTTTGTCGATGTTGAAGGTGAAAGACTAGTCTTTAAACGTCTCTCTGCGGAGATATTAGCGAAGTAATAAGTGAATGTTAAGGTGGGTTTTTTAACAACCCACTTTTTTTTATCTACCATAAGCAGAGGTAAATATTTTCAATCTCTACCTCTTGCGTCTTTATTTCCGAAACACTTAACAGTTTTTTGTCCCTTGTTAAAAGCAGTGCATTCAGTTTTAAAGCTCTAGCAGCAATAATCGCGTCTGGCGTTTTGAGCGCGTATTTCCGCCGAAGTCTTATAGTTTCTATTTTGATAGATTCTAATAAACCCACAACAGTTGTTCGAGCGAGAAAATTTTGAATTTTAACCGTCTCCTCTATACCTATTTTTGGATAGGAAAGCAGTTCGATTTCAGTAATAACTGAAATAACATATTGTCTTTTTTCTAAAGGCTGCTTCAGACGATCGCCAAGATGGTACAGCACTACATTTGTATCTAAAACAATGAAGGGACTACCACTCATTACGAATTCTTTGCTGAAAGGCTAGAGGGTCTTCTGTTAACTCTAGTGTTCCGCGACAGTCTGCTAGGTCAGTGGCTGGTTTGCTATGAGCCAGAATTTCTGCTAGTTCTAAATCTTCTTGAGTTGATATTGAATATGAAACTGTCAGATCGATATCTTGGTTAACGATGCCCACAGGAATATCGAGATGTACAATGCCATTATTATTAGTATGCGTATGTATATGTATTTCTCGATCGGGCATGGTGTAGTTATCTTTGGCTGGGGTATTTTGACTTAATTCTATCTTGAGTTTTGACGGCGATCGATATTTTAATCGTAAAGTTTGGCATCTCGTAATGCCATATCATACAAATCAAAAACAATCTTCGATACTTAGAGTAAACTAAAATTGATCTTATAGCATTACGTATTAAGGTCAGTGCATCTTTAAAAACTAGAATTCGCTACTCGCTACTCACTACTCACTACTCAAATTATGAACTGGCTAGCCCATCTACTATTAGCTGAACCTAATCCTGAAGCTCGTTTGGGCAATTTACTAGGCGATCTAGTTAAGGGTACGCAACGACAAACTTTAAATATTAATCTGCAACGAGGTCTAGAATGCCATCAGGCGATCGATATTTTTACAGACCAACATCCAGTTGTTAAATGTAGCAAACAAAGAATAGACCCAGAATATCGCCGATTTGCAGGTATCTTTATTGATGTTTTCTACGATTATATTTTGGCTACTAATTGGCAAGATTATTCAAATACATCTTTAACTGAATTCACCAGCACGATCTACGCTTCGTGGTCGGGTCATTTGTCTACTCTACCTCTTTATCCTCAAGGAGTGATTCGCCGTCTGATAGCAGAAGATTGGCTTAGTTCGTACAGTACTTTAGAAGGTATCGAACAAACTTTGGCTAGAATATCTAGAAGGTTAAACAGACGCACCTTACGTGACTACGACCTAACTCCTGCGATCGCACAATTGACTTCTAACTATTTATTATTAGAACAAGACTTTGAACAGTTTTTTCCTCAACTACAGCTATACGTTGATGATTGGCACTCGAACTGCTCAACAATTAACAATTAACAATTAACAATTCACAATTCACAATTCCAGTACTATATTTTGGATTCAAGCTAAGTTTTTCTACTATAGTAATTGAGTAGCTAATTTCATATTGGACTCAGAGTATTTACTTAAATAATATCTTTCTATAAAGCGATCGCGATCGCCTTAGCAAAACCAATTCTGTGTTCAATAATTAAGCTATACTGTAACTACCTGCAAAAACCATCTTCATCGGCTGAACTTGCAACGTTGTTAATCAAAAACTTATCTATCAATTTGACTGAGGAAAAGTATTACAAAATACGCTAATAAAAACACTGGATTAACGAGAAATTTACATATCTTTTGTTAAGCTGGCTCTACAGAGAAAGGTATAACAACTCTAACTAATAATGCAAACTATTAAACCAGCATCGGGGAAAAGAAGAGGGGTTTATAATACTCTAAAATCAGATCGAATTCCTGTTCAGATTCCTAGTTTGCTGATTTTATCAGTGTTAGGTTTTTTTTGCGCGATCGCGATTTCTTGGCTGCTGGGCAATAGTCACGTTACAGAACTATTTGTTCGGCTACATTTGATTCAATCGAACCCCCCTCAATGGTTGATGCCTCCAGAAACAACTAGTAAGTATCATTTATTGATACCTACGTTAGTATTATTTATACTAGCCCAAGGGGTAATCAAACTATCTCCTCAGCCTCAAACTTGGTCGCAGCGTTTGGTAGGAGGTGCTTTATTAGCATTATTTGTACGATACTTTCTTTGGCGATCGCTTTCTACCCTCAATTTTTCCAATCCAGCAGACGGCGTATTTAGCGTTTCGCTATTTGTCATGGAATTGATGGCAATGGTAGGGGGTGCAGTCCAAATGCTGTTGCTCTTTACTGCTAAAAACCGCGATCGCGAGGCGGATAAATATAGTGTAGCCGTAACAGAAAATCGCTATAGTCCGTCTGTAGATATATTTATTCCTACATATAATGAACCAGACTTTATTGTCAAAAGAACCATCATGGGTTGTCAGGCAATAAATTACGACCGCAAAAAGGTATATGTTCTTGACGATACTGAAAGAAAGAGTATCGAGCAATTGGCAAGAGAGTTAGGCTGTCAATATATCACCAGACCCGATAATTCTAATGCTAAAGCAGGCAATTTAAATAATGCCCTGATGCAAACTGATGGTGAATTAATAGTGGTGTTTGATGCCGACTTTATTCCTACAACCAACTTTTTAGAGCGCACCGTCGGTTTTTTCCAAAAAGAGAAAATAGCTTTGTTGCAGACACCCCAAAGCTTTTACAACTGCGATCCTATCGCTCGTAACTTGGGATTAGAAAAAGTCTTAACTTCAGAAGAAGAAGTTTTTTATCGCTATCTCCAGCCAATTAAAGACGGTGCGGGTAGCGTAGTTTGTGCGGGAACATCTTTTGTAGCTCGTCGCAGCGCACTACAGGATATTGGTTATTTTGCCACCGACTCGGTAAGTGAAGATTATTTTACAGGAATTAGACTTGCGGCTAGAGGCTATGAATTAGCATATATTGATGAAAAACTCAGCGCGGGTTTGGCAGCCGAAAGCATTGGCGCGCATATCGATCAAAGGTTGCGTTGGGTAAGAGGCACTTTGCAAGCCTTCTTTATCAAATCTAATCCTTTGACTATTCCTGGTTTGAGCCTGTGGCAGAGATTGGGTCATTTAGAAGGTTTGGTACACTGGTTTAGCTGTATTCCTCGCGTATTTTTCCTGATTGCTCCGATAGTCTGCATTTTTGTGGGTTTAACCCCCGTATTGACTACGATGTCTGAGATCGTTTACATATTTTTGCCTTATTACGCTCTACTGCTGACGGTATTTTCTTGGTTAAATAAGCGATCGCGTTCTGTATTGCTTTCTGACATTTATTCTTTAGTTCAGGCTATTCCTGTTTCGATCGCGGTAATCGAAGTATTGTTTAGCCCTTTTAACAAAGGATTTCAGGTTACTCCTAAAGGAACTGCTAGAGATAAATTTAATTACAATTGGTCCCTTGCTTTGCCGATGACAATTTTATTAGGAGCAACTTTAATCAGTTTTGCTGTCAGCATACTAAGCATTAGCGAAATTGGATTCAATTTGGGTTTGTATTGGAGTGCCTATAACTTACTAACTATTAGTGTGGCGATGATGGCGTTGCTAGATTTGCCCAAGCCTAGTATTTATGAATGGTATGACTACAAAAAAGAGATCGGCATTTATAGCGATCGCTCTTGCTATGGTGGTATGACGCGAAAAATATCAGAAGAAGGAATAGAAATCGAATTAGCTCACTCTGCCGATTTAGCTACTGATGTCATGGTGGAACTAATTCCAGAAGTACTATTTATCTCTGGTACAATCACTCGCAGCCATATTGAAAATAATTCTTTAAGAGCGGTGGTTAAGTTCGACAGCCTTAGTATCGAGCAGCATCGCGAACTAGTTGAGATGCTATACTGTCGCCCTGGAATCTGGCAAAGACGGAATACTCCCAATGAAATTCAGTCAGTTCTAATTTTATTCAGGCTTCTATTAAGACCACTAACTTTTTTAAATGCTAAGAAAGTCAAGCAGTTAAAACTACAGTACTAGCTTTGAAGGCTAAGGAACGAAATTATTTGATAGACCTCTTGCATGAATAAAAGATCGATTGCTTTTCCCTTTTCCCTATATCTTCATTAGTCAGTTATGATTCGTGCAAGAAGTCTAATCTATCGCGATTTTGTCAGAGCGATCGCTGGATAAATTTTAGCTAAACCCTGTGGCTCATTAAGATACTGTCCGCTACGTAAAGGACGGTAAGTTTCGTTAAATACGGCGATCGCTCCTGGATCGCTCTTAATAAAACTCGCCATGTTTTTCATCATCTGTCGGTGCAAAGCACTATGGAAAAACTGCATCAGGCTTGCGTTATCTTGCCAATAGCTGACTATAACTGCTTCTTTAAAATTGCTACAGACACTTAACTTTGTTTCTATACAGCCTGGAGCTTCTTTGATATTAGTAGTAACAATTTGCTGCCATAGCCAGAAAAAACCCTTGATATTTAAAGCTTTGATGCCATTCAAAAAGACTACAGCTTCCGAATCCTGTGGTATATCGATCTGGTATGAAGTGTGGTTCATAATGATTATTCTATTATGTTGTCAACGTCAACATTTTAGGAAAAATATGTTGTCACTGTCAACTAATTGAAAATAGGAAAATTTAGTTGCCAGTAAAAGTAAAATAAACTTATGGCAGCAAAAGACAACTATCACCACGGCGATCTACACCAAAAAATTATTGACGAAGCTCTATCTTGGATCGAACAAGAAAATATCGTCAATTTATCATTGCGAGGAATTGCGCGTCGCTTAGGAGTCTCACACAACGCTCCCTATCGTCACTTCCCCGATAAAGAGAGCTTGCTAGTAGCGATCGCCAAAATTGGATTTATTCAGTTAAATCAAGCTTTAGATCGAGCGTCGAAGCGTTGTGAAGATGCTCGACAGAACTTAGAAACAATTGGTGTAGCTTACGTTCGATATGCCGTAGAAAATCAGGCTTACTATCGAGTGATGTTCAGCGATCTGCAATTATGTGAAAAACATCCCGATCTCGATCGGATATCTCAACAGGCTTTTGCCGTGTTGCTTGATGCCATCAAAATAGGACAACAAGCGCAGACGTTTATTGCCGAAGATTCTTTGCAGCTAGCTCATGTATGTTGGTCATTAACTCATGGCGTATCAATGCTAGCAATCGATCGCCAAATAACCATTTCCGATTCAGACTACATTATAGAATTAGCTCGTATAGCAACCAAAACAGTGTCCAAGGGTTTGACTAGAGAAAACTAAAGCCAAATATAGTTAACTAAATTCTTTCAACCTGTTAGAAAATATAGGTTCGCCATAATCTTCTTCCAGCTTATTAATTAGATCTCGTGACAAAACCAAAGTTGTTATGTTGGGATTGCCGATAAAAAATTTGTAGCTTTCATTTAGTGAAGGTTCAAAACACGGTTCGATAAGAGCGATCGCATCGAGTTCGATTAATAAAGGCTGTATAAAATATTCTAATGGTGGTCTGTGAGATAGATAAAGCTTTTGCTCGGTAATACCAACACCTACGCAACCTTTAAAATATGTTTCATGAAGTTTGCAGGTTTGTTCTCTAAAGAATGTTTCTGGAGTAGTAAGCTTGCTACCAAAAACTTTGGCAAGTTTAAACCACGGTTTGAGCATAAACCAAAAACCAAATCCAAGTATACAAAGAATTGGTGTGGCAAATATAAACTGACCTAATAATTCGTTCATCGCATAGCTAATTATTTAGGTATATTGTAGTTGTAATTGATAATCTTCAAGTTGATAAATAAAAAAGAGCGAAGGTTTACCCCTCACTCTATACAAATTAAACAAAATAAAGATAATCTAAAAATCGGCACTCAAAGGTGTTCTTGGGAAAGGAATCACGTCGCGAATATTAGTCATCCCTGTCATAAACTGTACTAGTCTCTCAAAACCCAAACCGAAGCCAGCATGAGGAACAGTACCGTAACGGCGTAAATCTAAATACCACCAGATATCATCAGCTTCGATGTTCATTTCTTTAATTCGCCTTTCTAAAACGTCCAAACGTTCTTCTCTTTGTGAACCACCAATAATTTCGCCAATTCCAGGGGCTAATACATCCATTGCGGAAACGGTTTTTTCACCTTCATCCAGACGCATATAAAAGGCTTTAATATCTTTAGGATAGTTAGTTACAATTACGGGCTTTTTAAACAGCTTTTCGGCTAAATAGCGTTCGTGTTCCGACTGGAGATCGATACCCCATTCAACAGGAAACTCAAATTTCTGCTTGGCTTTTTCTAATAGTTCGATCGCTTTAGTGTAGGTTATTCTTTCAAACTCATTACTGACAATATTGTCGGCATTTGCTAAGACAGATTTATCTACCCACTTGTTGAAAAATTCTAGGTCATCGGCGCAGTGTTCTAAAACATATTTGAAAATGTATTTTAAAAATTCTTCAGCTAAATTTTGGTCGCCTTCCAAGTCGCAAAAAGCCATTTCAGGTTCGACCATCCAAAACTCTGCTAAATGACGAGAAGTATTAGAATTTTCTGCCCGAAAGGTAGGACCAAAAGTATAGACGTTACGAAAAGCCATCGCCATAACTTCTGCCTGTAGCTGTCCACTAACGGTAAGATAAGCCTGTTTGCCAAAAAAGTCCTGACTATAATCTACTTCTTGTTGTTCGTTTTGCGATAGCTGGTTGAGATTCAAACTGGTAACGGTAAACAGTTCCCCCGCACCCTCGCAGTCGCTGGCGGTAATAACTGGGCTGTGTATCCAGAGAAAATCTTTTTCTTGAAAAAACTGCTGAATTGCATTAGCGCAAGCGTTGCGTACCCGAAACACTGCCCCCAGAGTATTGGTGCGCGATCGCAAATGGCTAATAGTACGTAAGAACTCAAATGAGTGGCGTTTCTTTTGCAGGGGATAGGTTTCAGGATCTGCCGTACCGTACACGGTTACAGATTCTGCTTTCATTTCGATCTTTTGTCCTTTCCCCGGAGACTCTACTAATTGACCCGTAATTTCTACCGAAGCACCCGTACTCAACTGCTTGAGAATGTCTTCATAATCTGGTAAGTCAGCATCTAAAACAGCCTGTAAACCTGATAGCGACGAGCCATCATTGACTTCTACAAAAGAAAACCCTTTTAATTCTCTCTTGGTACGTACCCAACCTTGAATAGTTACGGGTTCGTCAGGTTGACCATTTTTCAGAATGTCTGCAACTCGTCTGTTAACCATATTGCCTCTAATTCATACTTATCTGAATTATTTTATCTTGCTTTAATAGGAAGACAGGAGGCAGAACTAGCTACTTCTTGCTAAATAGTTATGGAGTTAGTTTAGCTCGTAGTTCGGACTTGATGCGGTTGAGAATCGATTTCTCATCCAAAGAATCTAAGATCTTTTGTACTACTATTTTAGGGCTTTGTTCCCCCCAGGATGCACCGTTAGCAAGATAGGTTTTAGTTACTTGTCCGACAGCATAGGAAGACACTCCCGCAACACCTCCTTGAGCGATCGCCACTGATAAATAGGGTGCGAGAGATAGACCCCCTGTAGCGGGAATAGTCAAGCCTAAAAGCCCTTTAACCGAGCTTAAACCTAAAGTTGCCACTAGTTCGCTAGCACTGATTCCCCCCATACCCAAAGCAATATTTTTTAAAAGCTGCACCGCTCCAGATTGAGTCATAGTAATACCATAAAGGCGAGACAGAGAAAGAATTATTCCCACGTCGATAACCGCACCCGAAAACAGATCGATCGCCGTAACGGGGTTAAGAGCGATCGTCATTGCCTTAACCATCATGCCTTTATTAATTAACTCATTGGCAGCGCGATCGCGAATTGCTAATTTACGTTCTAACAGTTGTTCGTTTACTACATCGGCAAACAGCATACTATTAAGAGCTATTAGAGACTTTCCTTCACGGTCTAATAATTCTAAAATCTTTAATTTCAAAGATTCTACCTGAGAATTACCACGGACACGCTGTACTTTGAGTTTACCCGCTTTATCTTTAACTCCCCTGACTTCAATAGGCGAGGCAGCAACCATAATAATTTCATCAGGAGAGATTAATTCTTTAACTCTTTCCTCTTTAATTTTTTGATAGATTGCCAGCCTGTCGGTTTCGGGATACTGGTCAATTTTATTAAATACCAGCAGCATCGGCTTACCTGCCTCTCGCAGTTTAGATAATGCCCGATATTCAACCTGGGTAACATCTCCCGAAACAATAAATAAAATTAAATCCACTCGTCGAGCCAGATCGCAGGCTAAAGCTTCTCTCGCCTCACCGTTAACTTCATCAATTCCTGGAGTATCTAAAAGCTGTATTTCTCCACCTTTGCCTGTAATAGTCAAGCGTTGCAAGTTTTGAGCAGTATCGGCAATTTGTTCGGGGGTCAGCTTCCAGTTAGCAGCATCTATAGTGCGAGTCACGCCATGCAGTGCGCCCGTGGGAAAAATATCTTGTCCTACCAAAGCGTTGAGTACCGAAGATTTACCCCTACCAACCATCCCAAAAGCAGCAATTTGCACTACCGACTGTTCCAGCTTATCGAGCATTTGCGCCAGGCGATCGATTTGGGTTTCTAATCCTGTTTGTTCTTCGGTGGTCAAGTCAAGATTGCTAATCAAGCTTCGTAAAGAATTTTGCGCCTTGCGATAATTTAGCTCGTCGGTAATTTCTTGAAAGCTAAACAGTGTCTGTTCTAATTCTGTTTGACTCACTTCTTCTTTAGACAATACACAATACCTCTTTATAGATCGAATAGTAACTACCAGCCTATACTTCCTAGTTTGACGTATTTAAAAGACTAATAGTAAGTTCTGTCCTTCAGCTATTTTGTCCTACCTGCGTAGGAGTTCATTGAGAAAAATATCGGCAAAAGTATCCGATGAGCCAACAATTAAAATCGTCATCTCAAAACTTAATTTCAACGAAATAAAAAAATATGCTATTGAGACTTTTTGTCTTATGCTTTCAATCAGAGAATTCGTTCTCTGGCTGCCTTTGTTTATCTTTCAACAACATTTTAAAAGAAGCGGGAGGAGCCATAGTCAAACCACGTCGCACTGGCAACATTTGACGTTGTTTTTGCTTTCTTTCTAACTCCAACTGAAAGCGAGGTAAGACGGTAGCGGTAACTAACTTCATTTCTAATAATGCTAAAGCCGAGCCGATACATCGCCGATTTCCTCCACCGAAAGGAATGTATTCGTAAGCGGAATAAGCTTTTTGTAAAAATCTTTCAGGTTTGAACTGTTTGGGATTTGGATATAAATCTTCTCGATGGTGAAGCGAATAAGTAGAAACCATCAACCAGGTTTTTTCGTCAAAGGTATGACCTTTAATAGACATTGGCTTAGTTAGAATACGAGCAAATGTTCCCGCAACAACTGGATAAATTCGTAGCGTTTCGGAAACGACTGCATTTAAGTAAGGTAAATTATTAATAGCTCTATAGTCGGAATTTTCTGGAAGAGAGTTTAATTCAAAGCATAGTTTGTCTTTAACTTCAGGTAGATAATGAACCCAATAAAAAAGCCAGGTTAAGGCTGAAGCGGTAGTTTCGTGTCCCGCAAATAGCAGCGTTATTAATTCGTCGTGTATTTCTTCATCCGTCATTCCTTCACCAGCTTCGTCTTTAGCTAAAAGTAATAAACTAAAAATGTCTTGGGAATTTAGTTTTCCCACAGCTAGTAACTCTCGCCTCTGTTCGATCTCTTCATAGATTAAAGCTCGGATTTCTGCTTTTAAACTCAAAAAGCGACCCCAAGGACTAAACTTACCCCAGTCTTTTCGGAGGAAAGTAAAAAATATCAGGCTAGAACTTAACGGCGTATTGAATACCTCTAAAAGTTCGGCTAATAATGTTCGCAAGCGATCGCATCTTTCTCCAGAATCAATCCCAAATACCGCACTCAAGATGACACGCAGCGTAATTTCCTGCATTACAGGACGAACTTTAAAAGTCCGACCTACTTCTAAGCGATCGCACACTTTATTAGTTATATCGACAATTTGATGACTAAACTTCTGCAATGATTCGCCATGAAAAGGAGGCATTAATAAACGTCGGCGATTTCTATGGGCTTTGCCGTCTAACAGCAGTAAAGAGTTATCTCCTACTAAAAAGTTTAAGAAGCCTTGATTACTTTTACCTACCTCAAACTTATCTGGAGAGGCTGTAAAAATTTCTTCAATTGCTTGAGGATTACTAGTTACAACCGTTGGTGGAGCATCGTTAAATATAACCTGATAGAAGTCACCAAAGGAGCGATTGCGTCCTTCCATAAAAGCTATAGGGCGCAAAATAGAATCGATCCGACGAATAGTTCTCAGCCAACCAGAAGTACTTTTAACTGTAGGTATTGATTCCATCGATCCTCGCGTTAATCACTATCATTAAATTGATTCTAACGAATTAGACAGAGCTTTCACTTCTCTTCTATTGGTCTGATAAAGATTGATGCGGAACTATAGTCATTTAATACTGCTAAACTGTTGATTTTCTAGTTAAAAGGTAATTTGCCTGAGAGATTGAAGTTTAGTTTACTTTTCGTTCTACTATAGCAATCTCAGGTCATTCATGAAAATATTTTTTTAATAAACCACAGCCCTAAAGGATACCGTTTATGCCGATGCTCCCCAGTGCTTCGCACAAAGGCTTTAGTCGCATGTAGGCACAGAGGACACAGAAGTCAGAAAGAAGAGAGTTTTTCACGAAGTCAGAGGAAGCCCCGTGCTACATGCGGACAAGTACATGCGGGCAAGCCCTTTGTTTGTTGAAGCGATGGCTCATGGGGGAAACCCAAGGGGCTGTCACCTGAATTTATTTCACAAAGGCGATTCGGTTCGCCGCATGTTGCTTGAATGCCCCGCCCAAGACCGCCTCGCTTCGCTAAAGAGCGCGGGGTCTCTCTGACAACTCATCCCCGATTGCTATATTATATTTCCTTAGTTGACAAGTAGAGATAATATCTCAGAATAATTATTAAATATTTTATAAATATTTAATTCAGGGTTTTTAAGCTTTGAAATTTTAACAGAATTGTTTTATTAATAACTTACTTTATTTTATCTTCATTCTTAGCGGTTTTTTCGAGATAACAAGGGTTATATACCGATAGCTTAGTTAAAACTAGCTTTAGTTTAGGATAGATTAAGACTTTTTTAAGCTAATAAGTATTTCTGCCTAAAGCAATCTATTAAATAATGAATTTCATTTAAGGTTTATTAAGGAAAAGCTAATAAGCATTCAAAAAAAATAGTGGTTTTGCTAATCTAAATAAACAGCAATTTATCAGGCTGTATTTAAACATATATTTCTTTATAGTTTTTTCACAAAAATATAGTTATTTCAGATTTCATATGCAACACTTTCATGACGAATGGATTCAAGAATGGTGCGATAGCAACGGTTGGACAGATTTATTTATGGAACGCTATAACCATTACTGGGCGTTTCCTCCCAACTGCGTGATGCCAGAGCCTATTCCTCAAAAAGTTATGAAGATAATTAAAAGCGAAAAGGGTCTGAGTCAACAAGAGCAAAAGTGGTTGGGTTTGGCTATGTTTGTCAGCGTGAGTGCCTTGTTTACTTCCTATTTTTTAGCTTCGCCAATGCCGTTGATGTTGGCTTTTGGGTTTGATGCGATTACCTTTGCTCGTATGGATTGTGAACTATAGTTAAAATTAGCCTAACTTTTTTACTAGGCTTTGTTGTGCCAGGTTATAGCTTGAAGCTTGTGGATTAGAACCTAATTGTGTGCCAATACGATCTTGAGTAAGAATATTTGACTTTAGTTGGTTCTCAGAAGACGATAAATATTAATGCAGCTTTTTAATTTCTACGGGGTTGCTAGCACAGAAAACTTCAGGGTATTTGACATTTAACTATGTTTGATTTGGGTGATAATCGACCAGAAATAGCAGAACAAAAATGGCGATCGCAACTAGACTTCTTTGTTGATGATTTCCAACAGCAGCTTGCTGCATTGGCATGGGGATTAAAGCAGGAGTGGGAAGATAATGATGTTTTGGGGATCGATCTCCAACCTACTCCCCATTTTGTTGCCTGTTCCCAAGAAGAGCTTTTAAAATTAAATCGTAATACAAGAGGAAGATTACAAGAAATATTGGGTATTGTTGACGGTTACGATCCAGCCGTGGAAGTGGTCATTATTGGTATTGGAGAGGGACAGATAAAGCTAATTAACTTTCAGCCAGAAATAACTCCTGCTGACTGTTTGGCTGCTACAGATGGCGATCTCGATGGATTGATAAGCAGTTTAGAAACAGCCTTAGCTGACTATATTAAATAGAGCGATTCTCATGATTATTAAGGTACATTCGGCAAATATTGGTTTTTGTTGATAGTTGATAGTTAATTGAGCGTATCTTACAGAATGCGTCAAAAGCTATACAGCAATTTAAATATTTTTAGCATCAAGTCTGGGATCTATTTTCTGGCGATCGCCAGACTTAATTATTTAGTATTCCTCAACGACGACTTTACCCTTGAAAACTACATAATTGTAGATGTTATAAGCCAACATGATCGGAATTAAAAACCCAATAAATATAATCATGAACACTAAAGAGCTAGGACTAGCAGCAGCTTGATAGATCGTTATCTGGGTGGGAATTATGTAGGGAAATACAACTAATCCCAGTCCAATAAATGATAATAAGAACAACAGCAAAGTCCAGACAAAAGGTTTTGTTTCTTCTTTTGCATAAAGACTTTTGAGCAGTAGAACAATCAGTAAAGCACCCAATAAAGGAATTAAGGCAAATACATATACTAAAGGTGCATCAAATAGTCTGGTTCTAGCACTTTCTGAAAATATAGGCGTAGTTATTGTTAGATAAACCGCACCGATAAAGGTAGTAACCGCTGAAATTCTTGCAGTCAAGTTATGAGTATGTTGTAATTCTCCTTCTGTCTTTAAAATTAGATAAGTCGAGCCAATAAGTACATAACCCTGAATTAAAGTTAAAGCTACCAGAACCGATCGCAAACTCAACCAATCCCAAGTTCCACCAATAAAATGACCTGCACTATCTACATCGATTCCCTGTAAGATAGCTCCTAAAGCAAATCCTTGTCCGAGCGCAGCCAAGAAACTACCACCGCCAAAAGAGATATTCCAAAACAACTTAGTGTTAGCGTGTTCGCGAAACTCAAACGCTACAGCACGAAAGATCAGACCAAAGATCATCACCATAACTGGGATATACAAAGCCTGAAGAATCGTACCATAAGCTAGGGGAAAAGCTCCGAATAAAGCTCCTCCCATCAAAACAAGCCAGGTTTCGTTAGCATCCCAAACATTACCTAAACTAGTCATGAGTATGCCACGACGTTCTTCTGTGGAGGCGGTAATCGAGAGTATGCCTACCCCCAGATCGAATCCATCTAACATTACATAGAGAAACAAAAATAATGCCAAAATAGCGAACCAAACCTGGGGGAGAAAATTATCTAAAGCTTCCATATTGTCAAAGGGATGAGGAGTAAAGGATAAAGGATGAGGAAGATGTTTTATATATATGGTGGGCAAGTTCGCTATTTAACTATAGTTAACGAATGAAAAATAAATTTGCCCACCCTACTTTCTTTCTGTTATATAACTGTTGACTGTTGCCCTAAAGGATACCCTAAAGGGTTCGACAGTTCCTACAACGCGGGGAACCCGCGCAACGGACTGTCTCACCGCTTCGCATAACTGTTGACTGTTGACTGTTAACTGTTGACTGATTACTGTTGCGCTTCTACAGGGCGACTATCAGGAACGTGTTCTGCTGAGTCAATCTTTAATTCGTCAGATATCTCCTCGCCAGGTGCGGGTAAGTCGAGGTTAGGTCCTTTACGAATAATACGGCTACCGAAATAGAGTGCAAATACAAACAAGATGCTGTAAACGATTATGAATGCACTCAAAGAAGTTAGAACATTACTAGCAGGTACTTGGGAAACTGCATCGACGGTACGAATCTCTCCATATACCGTCCAAGGCTGTCTGCCGACACAGCGCACTATCCAGCCACATTCAACCGCAATATATCCTAAAGGTGCAGCAAGTATCCAGAGTCGAAGCAGCCAACTTTGTTGTGCAATAGTTTCTGCCGAAAGTTTACCTCGAAACCACTGTAAAACGCTTAGTGCCATCAAGCCTGCTAAGATAAACCCGATCGCGATCATGATTCTAAAAGAATAGTAAACAAGACCGATCTGATGGGGACGATCTTCTGGAGCGTATTCTTTCAAACCGATAACGGGTTCGGATAGTTTGGGCTTGGTTTCTAAGATGAAGCTTAATAGTCTAGGAATAGAAATTTCCCAGTCGTTTTGTTCTGCTTTGTCGTTGGGTATAGCGATCGCACTCCAAGAAGGTGATTCTCCTGCGGGTATAGTTTCCCATTGAGCCTCCATTGCAGCTAACTTAGTAGGTTGATAGTGGTACACCTGTTCTCCACTCAAATGCCCCATGTATATCTGTACGGGAGTAACGGCGATCGCGATCGCTAAAACAATTTTAAAAGAAAGGCTAAAAAATTCTGTATTACGCTTGTTGATAATATACCAAGCACTGATTCCACCAATTACAAATAACGAGGTTTCCAAGGTTGCAAAGAACATATGGAGAACGCTATTGAGCATGAAGGGATTGAAAATCGCCTGAAAGTAATCGCCGACTACAAAATTACCGTTAATAAACTCTCCCCCTGCTGGAGTTTGTAGCCAGGAATTCGCGCTTAAAATCCAGAAAATAGATAAGTTTGCGCCTATTGCCACCATAATCGTGGCAAAGTAATGTACGACGGGTGGGACTCGCTGCCAACCAAACAGCATGATTCCCAAAAAGCCAGCTTCTAGAGCAAATGCCATTGATGCTTCAAAGCCCAAAACGCTACCAAAAAAGTCTCCTACCGCTTGAGAAAAAGGAGCCCAGTTAGTACCGAACTGAAATTCCATCGGTAGTCCCGAAGCTACCCCAATACCAAAGTTGAGGACGTATAGCTTTGCCCAGAAACGAGAGTGATAATAATAGTTTTTGTTGCGGGTTCTCAGCCACAGTCCTTCTACCACAATTAAATATATTGCCATACCTGTAGTCAAAACTGGCCACAACATATGAAAGATTGCTGTTACAGCAAACTGTAGGCGCGAGAGGACTACTGTATCGGATAAAAATTCCATCGCTATAGTGTTAAGAATACTCAAATATCTTTTTTAGTCTAACGACTATTAATATCGAAATTGATAAGAAAAACTTAAATATCTACAATAATTATGCCTGGGGCGAAAACTTAGATATCTAGACCAGAAATTAAAATCTCAAGAGGATATTCGAGAGTAAATTGATAGTTTATTATTTGTTGTTCTCCTGCTGAAAGAGTTAACATCCACTCCAAAACTCCCATTTCTCCTAGCTTAATTTTTGGTTCAGTTTGAACCAGGCGAACTTTAATTCTTTCGTCTCGGCTGACAGGTAGTTGTTCGGTTAGCTTGAGAGAGCTTTGCGCTGCTAATAGGTTGTCAATAATAATGCGATAGGCATAGGTAACTCGCTTGTTACCACCAATCAATTTTTTGTCTACTTGACGCTGTACTAAGTTTCTCTCAATTTTCCATCCTTCATCGATGCCCAAATTTAGAGTAAAATTTTGGGCGGGTGCAACATTGTCTAAATTACTCGTTCCAATAAAGGTTTGCTCTCTAAGGATATTAGCTTTACCTGGCAACAAAGTTACTCCAGTAGCAGGATTAGTAACGGTAGCCTGTAAATAGGCAAAACTCACCCAACGGGGCATGGCAATATACTTTAAATTAACAGGGAAGCGATGCAGCGCGGTCTTGGGGGTTTCCCCTATGAGCGACACAGCACTCCGAAGGAGTGCAAAGTCCCTTCGGGACGTTGGCGCGAATGCGCCGTTCAAGAAGCGATCGCGAAAAATAGTTATTTTGTGAGGCGTATTATCGCTGGGTATGTCTCCACCATTACCTACTTCAAAAGTTACTACACTACCCGATTTTGATACGGTTGCTGCAACTACTTCGGCTTCTATAAAAGTAGTAGGCAGCGTATCGGCAATTTCATCGTGATAACGTGAACGTCTTCGCCTCGCTGATTCCCTGCTCGTTCTTACTACTGCCTCTGTATATACAATATCCGATGCAGCCACAGGCTCTTCTACATCAATATACCAAGGCTCTAGCTGGGGTGGTAAAGTACCCAATCCTGGTTTGGCAGTAGAAAGAGTAATCGGAACATTATGCCAATCTTCACCAGTGTTTTGCTTGATTTTAGCAAGAGTAAGTTAAATTTAATTGTTTCTCGCTAGTATTTACCTGTAAATCGTATAGCGGAGTCCAGCAAGCTATTTTAACTAAATAAGAAACTTCTAACTCGAATTCTCCTGCTGCGGAGGAGTCAATTAAGATAATTAGATTCAAATGCTCTTTATCTTTAGGAACTTGTGATTCTTGTTTTTGTTTTTCTAAAGCTACTATTCGATTTTCAATATCTTGTTGTTGTCGTTCTAATTCGGTAATGCGATCGCTGTACTCAAAATATTTATCGCCTACAAAGTCTAACAAAGCTTGAGTTTGTGCTAGATCTGTCTGCTGTTTGGCTAAGCGATGCAGCGCGTTGCGGGGGTTCCCCCCGTTGTAGCGACTGCATCAAGAGGCGATCGCATATTGATTTTTCGATTTTTCACTCAACTGTTCGATAAAGTTAAGCTGCAATTTCTGTACTTGCGATCGATTATCTAAAGCTGCCTTTTGCGTTTTCAAAGTCTGAATCTAACCTTCTAATTCGGCAACGCTGGCGATCGAAGTTTCGGATGTAAAAATACTTTTAACTCTTACTCCCAAAATACTCACTGCTGATGTTCCTTTTCCCGTCACCCTTACTGAGTCTGGCAACAAAGTTACGGGAAGTTGCGGAAGAATTATTTCTGTTTCTTCTCCCGTCAATGAGATGGTATTTTTCCGTACAACTAAAGCTCGATCTGTGTACACAGTCACCGCCGATATTGCTGCCTCAATATTTTTTTTCATTCTCGACTCAGATTTTGAACTTTTTGTAACGTATCAGTAGTATATCTAAATATCAGTCATGAAAATTTATTTATATTTATTCGGCACAATAACATAGCTCTAAACAAGGCTATAAAGACTTACTCTATTTCTAGTCTTCCCTACTTAATTAGTCGAGAATACCGAATCTGTAGCGGTAGAAATAAATTACAAATAGATCTTAATATTAAAATATGACATTTATACACCAGGTATCAGAAAATGTTGCAATTCATTTTAACTTGGCTAGCAACTGCAGTTTCATTAGTTGTCACGGCGTTTATCGTACCAGGGTTTGCTGTAGTTAGCTTTTCTTCCGCAATTGTAGGGGCTGCGGTTTTGGGCTTGGTAAACGCGATAATCAAACCACTACTGGTTCTATTTACTCTGCCACTAACAATTTTAACTCTAGGATTGTTTCTCTTTGTCGTCAATGCGATCGCCTTGGGTTTGGTGAGCTATCTTACTCCAGGCTTGACGGTAGCGGGATTCTTTCCTGCTTTGTTTGGTTCGATTGTTTTAACTTTAGTATCAGGATTAATCAATCAATTTTTTAGAAGTGCCGATTCACCCTATTAAATAAAAAAGGGTTGACACAAATTATGTCAACCCCAGGCTTGGGAACGCGCTTTAACTTAAATAATTCTTGATTACTGAAGAACTAATTTAACATTGGCATTCTGTAAACCACGCTGTTTTACTTCAGACAAAGTTTTGTTAACAGCATACTTTTGATTGATTGAGTTGATTAACTCAGTTTGGTTGTGCTTTTTAGCTACACCCCAAAGGTCAGCAATAAGGTCAAAAGTACCATCGCTGTTCTCGGACCAGCCTAAATCGTATTCGCCTTCTAGGGTTGCAACGATATCAGCACGAAGTCTTTGACCGTTGTAACCACGAACATCAGCATTAGTTTGAACGTTGATACCAAGATCGCGAAGCGAATTTACTAGAATTGCTGAATCGCTGATTTTGGTGCGTAAAGTGCTAAAGTGAGACATTTGATTTCCTCCAGTAGAAGAGAAGTAAACAACAACTTTAAAATTAATAATCGTCTATATTGACGGATTATTTTAGGGGAACTGCTAGCAACTGCTAGCCTCTGCTTCTGTAAATCATTATAGAACTACAGAAGAAAGCCTGTTAAAACTCCAGTCGCTGATATTCAGCAACGGAGGCTGATGCAGGTCTGGCTCTTTGCCCAGCCCAATCTCTTAGGGCTGTTACCTGCTCAGTCATTGTCCGAGACAGAGGTAGGGTAGCTTTAATTGCAGCGATAATATCTAGCTGCGTAAACTCCCTGTCTTGAGCAAAAGCATCATACATTGCAGCGATGATTGCCTGCTCGATCTCTGCCCCAGAAAAACCGTCGGATACTTTGGTTAGCTGCTCTATATCGAAGCGATCTATTTCAGAGCGTCTCTTACCTAAGTGTATCCTAAAAATATCTCTACGTTCTGCGGAATTTGGTAAATCCACAAAAAATATTTCATCAAATCTTCCCTTGCGGAGAAATTCTCCTGGTAATCTTTCTACACGGTTGGCTGTTGCCATCACAAACACAGGGGATTTTTTCTCTTGCATCCAGGTTAAGAAAGAACCGAATATACGACCTGAAGTACCGCCATCGGAATCACCAGAACCTCCGCCACCTGCAAAGGCTTTATCTAATTCGTCAATAAATAGAATTACAGGAGAAATGGATTCGGCAGTTTTTAAGGCACTACGTAAATTTGCTTCAGAACGTCCCACAGTAGAACCATCATACACTCTACCCATATCAAGCCTCAATAGAGGCAAACCCCAGAGGCGAGAGGTAGTTTTGGCGATTAATGATTTACCGCATCCAGGAACGCCTAGAATTAGCATTCCTTTGGGTTGAGGAAGACCATATTCTCTAGCTCTTTCGGTAAAAGCATTGGAACGTTGCTTTAACCACCGCTTTAATTCTTCCAATCCACCAACAGAGTTGATAGTTTCATCTTCTTCGATATATTCGAGAATACCGTTGCGACGGATTAACTGCTTTTTCTCCGAAAGAACGATTTCAACTTCGCTTTCAGTTAGTTTACCAGCTTTTACCTGGGCTTTGCGATATACTTTTTCAGCTTCGTCTTTGGTTAAACCTAAAGCTGCCTTAAGTAACTTTTCTCTGGTTTCAGTACTTAAACGATTTCCTCTGCTCTTAGCTAGTTTAGCAGATAATACTTGGTTTAGTTCGCTCAAGTTAGGCAAAGGATAGTCTAATACTACGACCTCTTTTTCTAACTCAATCGGCAGGGTTTGCACGGGAGACATTAAAATTATGACTTTATCCGAGCCTTTAAAAGAGGCGATCGCGTCTCTCAGCCATCTAGTTATTACTGGACCTTCGATAAAAGGATGCAGATCTTTAAAGATGTAGATCCCACTATCTTTTTGTCTTATAGTCCACTCAATCGCAGCTTCTGGAGATACCGTGTTGTGCTGAGTTCCTTGACGAGCTTGACCGTGTTCGACCATTCCTCTGGTAACAGTCCAGATAAATACTCGTTTGTAGTCAGAATTATCTTTAGCAATTTTATCGATCGCCTGTTCTGCTCGCTCTTCTTCTGGCGTTATTAGATAAATTAGCGGATATTGAGCCTGTATGAGAATATTTAGCTCTTCTTTCATGATATCGACCCTGCTAAACCCTTACTTAAAATTGCTAACTTGAATCGTTCAGCGGTGAACGCCAGACCGTTTTATAGATTTAGACTATAAACAGGAAACTAACTCTTCTTCGCTGGTATTTTCTGAATTTTCTGCCTGACCTGTAACCTCTAAAGTCAGATTTTCTACCGCATTGCTTTGGCTTTTTAGAGATACCATCTCACCCGAGCGCATGACCATCGGCGTATCACATTCTGGACACATATGTATTTGATGAGTCTTGCCATGTACAGATGATTTAATCTCTTCTACCTTTTCAGGAAACTGCATATAAAAAGCAATCGCTTTTTCCACAAGAGCAGACATCGATTCAACGTCCACCGCTGCTTTGATCTTCAATTTTCTATGCAACTCTGGAGGTATATATAAGGTTACTTTCTGCTTGCTTTGCATATCACTAAATTTAATAATTACCCGGGTATGTATGTTAATTTACCGAGTCTATTTGTTTATGTCAAGACAGTATGCAGTCATGACGGCATTATTGTAATATTGCTTAACAATAGGTCTGTTCAATCGCCTAACAGCATCTAGCATTTAGCATCGATCATTGACCATTGACCATTGACCATTGACCATTGACCATTTATCGCTTCGTTCAATATTTAATGTTCCCTGTTGACTGCTGATTGTTGATTGTTGATTGTTGACTGTTGACTGTTGACTGTTGACTGTTGACTGTTGACTGTTGACTGTTCATTGCTCGCACTCAACCATTTCGCTGAGGCGCAGAACAATTTCATCGATCGCTTTAACTACAGGGGCGATTGGCTGTCTAATTGGTTGATTGGTAATAATGCTAAAAGCTAGCGTACCGTGTTCGGGATTATCGATATAGCCAGATAAAGCTCTTACACCTTTAAGAGTTCCAGTTTTGGCTCTTACCGTTCCCTCTGCTGTAGTCTGACGTAGACGATTTCTTAAAGTACCGCTAATTCCAGCTACAGGAAGAGAAGCCAGAAAAACTTCATTTCCTTGCGCCTCGTGCATAGCTCGAAGTGTAGCAACCAAGGTTCTGGGAGTAGCTAAATTGTTACGTGATAAGCCAGAGCCATCTCTCATACGATAGCCATTAGCATCGACTCCCAAGCCAGTCAGAGCCTGCTGAACGGATTGAGGTCCTCCTAGAAAACGTAATAAAACGTTAGCGTAGGCGTTGTCGCTTCTAAGATTTGTTACCTCGATCCAATCGCTAATAGATGAAGAACGAATCAATCCATCAGGGTTGAGCTTTTGTAAAGCAGCAGCAGTAACCAGAAGCTTCATATTTGAAGCAGGAATCATGTATGAATCTGGGCTACGACTGTAGATATTAGTTCCATCAAGAGACTGAACTAATATCGCCCATTTACCACTGTTCAATCCAGGACGTTCGATGATGTTGTTAATAACTGGTTCGATATAGTTCGAGCAGATGCCGGAACTATCGCTTTTAGGCGCAGGAACATCAATTTTAATCGAATCCAAACTATTTAGACTAGTAGCTGTATCAGCTTTAGCAGGGGTCGCGGAGAAAAAGGAAGCCAAGCACAAAGAAACGGTCAGAAAAATGGATTTGGTGAGATAGCGCATGAAGATCGTAAGTTGAGTGTAAGAATTAGGCAAACCGAACTGTGCTTCAAGCCATTAGTTCAAATCTCAAAAATTACTGCAATATTGCTAGATTTAACTGACTACTACGATCTAAGTCGGTCATTACTTACCCGATTGAGTTAGAGATTGCACCAAGTTCTACCGTGAAATAATTAAAACTTTAACGCTGGCGATCGATTTTCAACTGTATACTCAACGCCGTTCGGGAATCTAGATCTCAGTAGGGAATTTTATCAGTATTATCTAGTAGGTAATATTGCTTGAAAAATAGACTAATAGTTAAAGTCGATTGTGTTTACTTTTGATTCAGGTTTTAATCGATCTATCCTGGATTCGTCAAGAGAAACTAACAAATAAAAATGGCTATCTCTATATTTAAATTACGACAATCTGAAAAGTGATATGCAAACAACTTAACTAATGCTCGTGAGATGAAAAGATAATTTGACGATCGCCTTTAGGTAGCCGAGTGCTAGTTTTTAATCCCGAAATATTTAAATCTTTAAGTAACTTCTCAATACTGGTTTTGTTTGTAACCAACTGTACATATATTTGGTTATCTTGGATCGCAATTGGATAGTGATGATTACCTAATACATGACCGAGATGTATCAATTTGGCAGGAGCAACATTCGCCTCAAGGGTAGATCGATCTATAACTAACAGTTCTGCTTCAGGCAAATGAATCAATACCAGTTTGCCTGAATTAGTTTTAAATAAGTCTCGATATTGTAAAGCGCGATCGCGACTTTTGATGATTCCTACGGCGAGATTAGAATCAGTGTAAGCATGAATTCTACCCTTGTGGCGATCGCTAAACTGTAAAGTTATTTCCAAACAGTCGGAGGTAATTAACCGTGCTAATTCTGAATTACTATTAACGTTTTCTAAATATGTTTCGGCTACTTCTGTAATACTGGTTATTTAGCAATGTATCGTAAGGGTGGGCGATCGGTTATAGTTCTGATACACCCGCTCGCGTAGGTGAAGTATTTTTTTTAAATCTTACAGTTAGAGGCTGTCAAAAACTGTAAAATCTAACAATTCGATTGCAAATGCGGATTGCTAAAAATTATAATATCTTCTTTTACTCGAATCACAAACAAATCATAAACATTGTGTCTTGGGTGACGAAAGTGTAGTTAAAATACTAACTATTGGGTTATAGCGATCGAATCTGATAAGAACTGATGATTTACTATTGATAGAATGTGTACCCAAAATTTAATAACCGTATTGAGAAGTAATAGTTTCCACTAAAAATACTCAGGCTGCAACGAAAAAGCAATTATTAAGTACGATCGTGAAAGATGCCATCTACGCCAACGCAGAATTTAATCCTTACTTTCATCCTCATCAGGATGCAGAATTGCTCGAACAGTTTGGCTTTATTCCAGGATTAAAAGAATTTATTATCCTTCGTCAGGTACACGCTTTAGAACACGCTACTGTATGGATGTTGAGCGATACCGTCAATAAGAAAACTAAATTATATAATAGTTACTTATCCACAGACAACGAAACCATTGGTGGATTGTCTACAGAAAAAGGATTCTATATTTACGGTGAGATCGATCCACTTTTATTAAGAAGGGCGGTAAATTTAGCTTTGCTGCGCCTGCAACAGGGAGAGTACAATTTAGCACTCCATCCCCGGTGTGGAACAAATTCATCGGTAGCAGCAGTGCTTACTACTAGTATGGCAATGATGGCTTATTTTACCTTACCAAAAGAGCCTTTACATCAAATTATGGGTATGGGATTAGCTGCCTTTACTGCTAACTATCTCGCACCCGAACTCGGCATATATGTCCAGAAATATATTACTACCGCTATTCCGTTTAATCTTAAAATCCAAAAAATAACCAAAATCGTCGATAAGGCCGGCAATTCTGGTTATTTCGTTAGATTAAAATGGAGCGATCGCTATTGAAAATAATACCGATTGCAAATTCAATCTAAAAAATATTTTTCAAATTAAGCATTCTCGTCATCGATTGCCTGTCAACTTTGGCGTTAATGTTCTGTGTGGTTTAATCGCATACTGCTATCAATCTAAGAAGCCTTCTCTCAATTTGGAACAAGATTTAGCTCAGTACGCTTAACCCGAACTCAGGTTAATAAAGTAATGTCTGCGATCTTACGTTTTGTTCAATAGCTCTTAGCTCTTAGCTCTTAGCTCTTAGCTCTTAGCTCTTGTTGACTGCTAGTATCTTAATTGGCATTCAGTGGGGGATTGTAACCCACCACGTTTGGGATGTACCGCTAAAAATCAAAGATTTTTAGCGGGGGTCTTAAACCCGATAGCTGTAAGCGGGGGGCTATCGCCCCTGACCGTGCGAAGCACGGCACTGAATTGCTTTGCAATTCCCGCCGTTTACTTAAGTAAACTTTAGAGCTAAAAGCTAAAGGCTAAAAGCGACGAAGTGTGGTCTTGGGGGTTTCCCCCATGAACAACTTCGTCAAGAAGCTAAAAGCTTTTTTGATAAAAACAAAACTATTAAGCCTAAATTTTTATTAGTAAAATTGACATTAGATAATATTTACCCTGCATATCGAGCAATCCTGATATATCTGCTAAAGCGATCGCTCTAACTGCTAATACCATTTATCTTTAGTAACAAGAGATAAAGAGTGGCGCGGAAAAGCAGAGGGAGCAGGGGGGAAGAGGTTTTTAGATCTCTCCAGCTACTTTTAAAAAATGGGCTAGCTAAATATCACTACAAAAATTTAGATAGTAAAAAGGATATTTTGTCAAAAATAAAATATTAAATTATATAAAGATAATAATGAGTATTTACTCACAAGTTTTGTTAAAGATTGTTACGTAATATCTGGTTATAGTTATCGAATTGTGTCAAATAAGACTTAAGGCGGATTTGAGTGGACGTTATTTGATAAAAATACTTTACATACATAACTGTTATTTATCTAAGTAGGTAAAGAGCGAATCTACTTTAATACCCCGTTCAAATCGCCATAATTTAAGGAGAGTCAAATTATATGTTCACCCAGGTTAAGTCCACCGTTCGTCACGTTAAGCCAGAAGCCGTTAACGGACGCGATCTACTTAGGGTGGTCTATGTCGTGCTGGAGCCTCAGTATCAAAGCACCCTGACTGAAGCTGCTAAATCGATTAATAGCAACAATCCTAATCTAGCCATCGAACTAAATGGCTATTTAATTGAGGAATTGAGAGACGAAGAAAACTACAGCAACTTCAAAAACGATGTTGCTCGGGCTAATATATTTATTGCCTCTTTAATCTTTGTCGAAGATTTAGCACAGAAAGTTGTCGAAGCGGTAACTCCTCATCGCGATAATTTAGATGCTGCGGTAGTCTTCCCCTCGATGCCAGAAGTGATGCGTCTTAACAAGATGGGTAGCTTCTCGATGGCGCAGTTAGGTCAGTCGAAAAGTGCGATCGCGCAATTTATGCGGAAGCGTAAAGAAAAGTCGGGAAGTTCTTTTCAAGACGCGATGCTCAAGCTGTTGCGTACTCTACCTAAAGTATTAAAA
Source organism: Waterburya sp. (assembly GCA_965214815.1). GTDB lineage: Bacteria > Cyanobacteriota > Cyanobacteriia > Cyanobacteriales > Xenococcaceae > Waterburya. The sequence continues at coordinate 910,204 of CBDCCL010000002.1, read as the reverse complement.
TATTTACCTGTAGAAAAGGCTCAAGATGCCCGTAACTTCATGCTGAGTTTTCAGTATTGGTTGGGGGGTAATGCCGATAATTTAGAAAACTTTTTATTAATGCTGTCGGATAAATATGTTTATCCCAACCAGCAGCAAGAAGATTTTAAATATGCCGAACCTATTACCTATCCCGATATGGGTATCTGGCATCCTCTCGCGCCGAAGATGTTTGAGGATGTTGAAGAATATTTGGCTTGGTTCAATAGTCGTACAGATATTAGTAACGATCTTAAAGATCCCCTAGCACCCTGCGTTGGTTTGGTTTTACAGCGTACTCACCTCGTTACCCAAGACCACGCTCATTATGTAGCAATGGTGCAGGAATTAGAATGTATGGGGGCGCGAGTTATCTGCGTATTCGCTGGAGGACTAGACTTTTCTAAACCCGTAAACGCTTATTTCTGGCAGGAAGAACGCAACGAAGCCATTGTAGATGTAGTGGTTTCGCTAACTGGTTTTGCTTTAGTAGGTGGTCCAGCCAGACAAGATCATCCCAAAGCGATCGAGTCTTTAAAACGCCTCAACCGTCCCTACATGGTGGCGTTGCCTTTAGTATTCCAAACTACTGAAGAATGGGAAGAAAGCGATTTAGGTTTACACCCCGTACAGGTAGCCCTGCAAATTGCTATACCCGAATTAGATGGGGCAATCGAGCCAATAATTGCTTCTGGTAGAGATGGCGCGACGGGTAAATCTATTGCTTTACAGGATCGCGTAGAAGCGATCGCACGTCGGGCGATGAAGTGGGGTACTCTGCGTAAGAAGCCCAAGCTGGATAAGAAAGTAGCTATTACAGTTTTTAGTTTTCCACCCGATAAAGGTAACGTCGGTACGGCAGCTTACCTAAACGTATTTGGCTCGATCTACGAAGCCATGAAAGGTTTACGAGATAATGGCTATGACGTACAGGACTTACCAGATTCTGCCGAAGAACTGATGCAGGCGGTAATTCACGATGCCCAGGCACAGTACGCCTCTCCCGAACTAAATGTTGCTCATCGGATGTCGGTAGAACAGTACGAAAGACTTACTCCTTACTCCGTGAAGTTAGAAGAAAACTGGGGCCCGCCTCCAGGACATTTAAATAGTGATGGTCAAAACCTGCTAATTTACGGAAAAGAGTTTGGTAACGTCTTTATCGGCGTACAGCCTACCTTTGGTTACGAGGGCGATCCGATGCGGTTGTTGTTCTCGCGTTCTGCGAGTCCCCATCACGGTTTTGCAGCTTACTATACTTACCTAGAGCATATCTGGAAGGCTGATGCAGTACTGCACTTCGGTACACATGGCTCGTTAGAATTTATGCCAGGGAAACAAATGGGTATGTCTGGCGATTGTTATCCCGATAGTTTGATCGGTAGTATTCCTAACATCTACTACTACGCAGCTAACAATCCTTCTGAAGCAACTATCGCCAAACGCCGTAGCTATGCTTCGACTATTTCTTACCTAACGCCTCCAGCAGAAAACGCAGGACTATATAAAGGTTTGAAAGAATTAGGTGAGTTAATCGGTTCTTACCAGAGTTTAAAAGATGGCGGACGGGGTATTCAAATTGTCGATACCGTAATGGATCAGGCGCGGATCGTAAATCTTGACAAAGATATTGCTTTCCCCGACCATTCTGCTAAAGAAATGACTCAAGAAGAACGGGATACTATCATTGGTTTGGTTTACAAAAAGCTGATGGAAATCGAATCTCGTTTACTTCCCTGTGGTCTGCACATCATCGGTAAACCGCCTACGGCAGAAGAAGCGATCGCTACTTTGGTAAACATTTCCAACTTAGATCGCGAAGAAGAAGAAATTATTTCTTTACCTCGTATTATTGCCAACAGTATCGGTAGAGATATCGATGAAATCTACGCCAATAACGATCGCGGTGTTTTAGAAGACGTTCAACTGTTCCAAGACATTACCCAAGCTACTCGTGCTGCGGTAGGTGCTTTAGTCAAGGCGCAAATTGATGCTGACGGTAGAGTGTCAATGGTGTCGAAGCTAAACTTCTTCAATATTGGCAAGAAAGCACCTTGGATGGAAGCTTTAAGCGAACATGGTTACAACAAAGTAGATGCGGATACGCTCAAACCTCTGATGGAATACCTCGAATTCTGTTTAGAACAGATATGCGCGGATAACGAACTCGGCGGTTTGCTTCAGGCTTTAGAAGGTAAGTATGTACTACCTGGACCTGGCGGAGATCCGATCCGCAACCCGAATGTCTTACCGACTGGTAAAAACATCCACGCTTTAGATCCTCAATCAATACCTACTTTAGCTGCGGTAAAATCGGCTAAAACTGTAGTAGATCGTTTGATCGATCGCCAGAAGTTAGATAACGGTGGTAACTACCCCGAAAGTATCGCCTGTGTTCTTTGGGGAACAGACAACATTAAAACCTACGGCGAATCTCTAGCACAGATCATGTGGATGGTTGGTGTACGTCCTGTCCCCGATGCTTTGGGTCGAGTTAACAAGCTAGAATTAATTTCTTTAGAAGAATTAGGTCGTCCTCGTATCGACGTAGTGGTTAACTGTTCTGGTGTTTTCCGCGATCTGTTTATCAACCAAATGAACCTCTTAGATCGCGGTGTCAAAATGGCAGCCGAAGCCGATGAACCCATCGAAATGAACTTCGTGCGTAAACACGCCTTAGAACAAGCAGCAGAAATGGGCATCAATGTACGCCAAGCAGCTACGCGAATCTTTTCCAATGCCTCTGGTTCGTATTCTTCTAACATCAACCTAGCGGTAGAAAACAGCAGTTGGGAAGAAGAAAAAGAACTACAGGATATGTACCTCAACCGCAAATCCTTTGCCTTTAACTCCGATAACCCTGGGGTAATGGATGAAAGCCGAGGCTTGTTTGAGTCTTCTTTGAAAAAAGCCGATGTAACTTTCCAAAACTTAGATTCATCTGAGATTAGCCTAACTGACGTATCCCACTACTTCGATTCCGACCCTACTAAGATCGTATCTAGCCTACGGAATGATGGTAAAAAGCCTACTGCTTACATAGCCGATACCACTACTGCTAATGCACAAGTCCGTACCCTATCGGAGACAGTGCGTTTAGATTCTCGTACCAAACTACTCAATCCCAAATGGTACGAAGGAATGTTGAGTAACGGTTATGAAGGTGTGCGCGAACTATCTAAGCGTTTGGTTAACACTATGGGCTGGTCGGCTACAGCGGATGCAGTAGACAATTGGGTCTATGAAGATGTCAACACCACCTTTATCGATGACCCTGATATGTGCAAACGTCTGATGGATATGAACCCCAATTCTTTCCGTAAGATTGTTGGCACATTACTCGAAGTCAATGGTCGCGGTTACTGGGAAACCAGCGAAGATAACCTAGACAGATTGCGAGAATTGTATCAGGAAGTCGAAGACAAAATTGAAGGTATTGATTAATAGTTAGTTCAATCTGGGCAATTTATTCAGGAGATGCAATGCAGTATTGCATCTCTTTTTTTATAATGAGTAAAATAGCGAAATTAATCAAACATTTACTATCCCATCCACCCGAAGCTCGTTTTGAAGAAATAAGCTATGTATTAAAAGCATTTGGCTACCAAGAAGTTCGTGTAAGAGGAAGTCATCACGTTTTTGAAAATGATGAAGGTGACATAGTTGTAGTTCCTAAAAAGGGTAGTAAAAAAGTTAAAAGAACCTACATCGAAGCAGTTATTAAATTATTAGATTTAGAAAATTGGCAAAATGACTCAAAATAAAAAAACCGAACGTCAATCATTAGAATATTATCTTTCTCTCAAATATCCTGTTTCAATCTATCCAGAAGAGGTTGGGTATACGGTAATGATTCCCGATCTGCCTGGATGTATGACTCAGGGAGAAACTTTAGAAGAATGTGTTGTCAATATTGAAGAAGCAAGAGAACTTTGGATCGAAACTGTCTATACAAGTGCTAAAAAAGATATTCCAATGCCATCAAAAAGAATTTAAGATTAATTCCATTTTTCTATTGTAGGTCTGTACCACCAACTTTCGAGAATTTTCTGGTCTATATATCCTTCTAATTCGCGATCTGGCCAGATATGAAGAAGATGATTACAACCTATATCTTGTGACGCGGTTTCAATTAATTTCCATTGCTGAATAAAATTGTTTGCCCACTCATCTTTTTTCATGACTGACTTAACAAAATCTAATCCTGCTGCCAACATTCTTTTACCGTTAGTTCCACGAGCGTTAATCGGTTCCCAAAAAATTACTTCAGGTTCAAGAAGCATAATTTGTTCTAAGTGATTTTTAAAGTCATCTAGTTGGAAATGAGGATGGGTAGGTGCGATCGCAACATAAATTCGACATCCAGCTTCTTTGCCTTTCTTTAAAGCTTCATATCTTGCTGAAGGTAAAGGTGCTTTTGGTTCTATTTTACGACTCAAGCAATCATCCATGTAAGGTAAACTCATTCCTACGGTAACGTTTTCATTTACTAAAACATCCAAATCATTTGTCCATTTAGGACTTCGAGTCAATATCCTGACTTTTTTTTGATGTTGCTTCAAAATTTTGACAGTCTCACGAGTCATATTTGATGTTTGCTTATTTTGATAAGGATCTGTTCCCGAACACAAAGTACAACTCCTTTGCCTGAATCAGTTTTACGCCATTTTCTTTTTCTACTCAAAATATCGTCTAATTTGTCTGGTATTTCACTTCTAAGTAAGAGATAATTACCCCAATCCATCTGAGGATTTTTAATACCTTTGTCATGGAAATGCTTTTGTCTAGCTCTGATTACTGGTGTCGAAGGCACATAGCAGAATGTACATCCATGAGTACAACCAGATGCTACATTTATTACATAGTCACACAACCCCTTCTTATTCAACGCGCTTTCTTGAAGAGGATTTACAATTTTTTCTGTACCTTTAACTATACACATAGTACTAAAATACTAACAAAAAATTATGAGTAAAAACAAAATTGGTTGGAGTAGTGATGGAAGTGCATTACCTGATATAGAACCTCATACTAAAGCTAAACACCAAATTTTGGAAGACTATGTTTCAGATTGGATCTTTATTCTGTGTGGTAATAATATAGGCAAAAAGAAGACTGTAACATTAATTGATGGTTTTTGCGGAGGAGGGATGTATCGCGACAAAGAGCATCAGTTTTGGTATGGTTCGCCGATTCGTTTGATTAATGCTGTAGAAAGAGGCTTAGAAAGAGTCAAAATAGACAAATCAAAACCAGACTACGAACTAAATGTTAAATATATTTTTATTGACAATTGTCAATCACATTTAGATTGTTTAAAAAAACAGATGATTAATTCAGGGCTAGAACACTATGTAAACAATTCAGAATTATGTTCTTTTGTTTGTGCTAAATTTGAAACTCAGGTAGATATATTGATAAACCTTCTAAGGAAGAGAAAAGGATCTTCTTTATTTTTCTTAGACCCTTTCGGATATAAAGACGTTTCGATGTACAGCATTAGAAAAATTATAGGGTTGAGAAAATCGGAAATTATATATACCTTTATGATTGATTTTATAAAAAGATTTCTCAAACGAAAAAATGAGTCATCATATCATAATGTATTTTATAATATTCTTGAATCTGAAGGATATTTCAATGATGCAAATTTAGAAGAAAATAATTTTTCTCAAAATAAATATATACGAAACGAAAGTTTGCGACTTTTTAGAGATAAAGGTCAAGCACCCTATGTTTATAGCTTTGCTCTTTTACCAAAAGGTAATACAGTCTTATATTATCTTATTCACTTAGCAAGCAGTCCAACGGCGCAAAAAGTTATTAAAAATTCACTATGGAAACATAATAATATAGTTTTCAGAGATTTAGTCTGCCAATTTGACTATGACATTTGTGGTCTAGGATTTAAAACGGCGGAATATTATTCTATCAATCAAAGAATATTCGATATACACTACGCAAATGATAGAGCAGCAATTGAAAATTTGAACGATGATTTGATGAAGTTTATTTACTACTCGAAGCACATAGGCTTTGGAACACTACACAACAATACAATGCAGTTTAATCCCGCTACAGAAAAACATTACATGACATTCATAGATGAACAGAGAGATGCTGGAGAAATAGAAGTTTTGAGAAATGGAAAGAGGAGTAAAGCAAAAAATATAAAGCCTACAGATATTATTGCTAGACCTCAATACAAACAATTACAAATAATAGATATTAATAAATATAGAAATTTAATTAAGAAAAATATTAAATAATCATAGTCGCGGTCGTATTGGTTTTAATTAGGCGGTCGCATTTTTAGTAAAAAAATACGTTATTCTGAAGAGATTGCATTTTTAGCAAGATATGTAATTTTAGAAAGAAGGCGAACATTATGTTTTGAAGGGGCGATAAGCCTTCTTACGAAAGTTGCTCATGGGGAAGCCCTAAGACCGCATTTGCGAAGCTTATCCTTTAGGGCTTTCGCGCTACGGCATGACTTCGCGATCGCATCTATTAAAATAAAAAATAAAAAGCAGATATGGATTACCGCGATATTGTTACCATCGAACCAGGAAAAAGAGGCGGAAAACCTTGTATAAGACGGATGCGAATCACTGTGTATGACGTATTAGGTTGGTTAGCAGCAGGAATGTCTTACGCAGAAATTTTAGAAGATTTTCCCGAACTTACAGAAACAGATATTAAAGCCTGTTTAGCTTTTGCAGCAGACAGAGAACATCGCTTGGTTAAATCGGTATATATCAGTTGAGATTATTATTCGACCAAAATTTAAGTAGAAAACTGGTAGGTAGATTATCAAATCTGTTTCCTGATTCAAGTCATACTAAATCCAATTAGCAAAGTATACTTTCTGGGTACAGCCGAAACAGCCCTGACTTCTGACTTCTGACTTCTGACTTACACTACCGTGGCTAATCGCGCTCTGCGTAAGCCGAAGGCATCGCGTCTGTTAAATTTTTATTCAATTAATGACTCTAAATGTTAAATTAATTCTTTCTGTTTTTACCTTTGCTGTTTTAGGAACTTGATGCTTCCAGTAATGTTGAATAGAGCCTTTCATGATTAATAAGCTGCCGTGACCCAAAGATAGATCGACTGTTTCTAAACTTTTATTTAATTTATGCCTTAATAAAAAACGTCTGGTTGCACCAAAGCTTACTGAAGCAATAGTTGGGTTTTTACCTAACTCTTTTTCATCGTCACTATGCCATGATACATAGTCTTGTCCGTTACGGTATAAGTTTGCTAAAACACTATTAAAATTAACCTGAACCGTCTCTTCAATTCTTTCTTTTATCGCCAGCAAATTTAGTGACCAAAGATCGGGATTCATTGTAATACCAGAATATGTATATGATTTTCCTGAATCGCCATACCAAGCTGTTAGTCTAGGTAAGTTTACTTCTTCACCAAAAATCCTGATTTTATCCTGTTGCCAATTTATATCGTTTAATAACTCTAAAAAAAAGCGATCGCTTTCTAATTTGTTAAAAAAATGCTGATAAATAATCACCTGTCCATCAGCTATATTTTCTGTGGAGGTTAAGTTTACGACTTTATTAATGTTTTTATTTATAGTTTCTTTTGTATTATATAAATTAAGACTTAGTTGTTTTTCCATATTACGAGTCAAATAAATGATTTTATACTTTGAATATAACCTTATATAGCATCTGCTTTAAAAATTCTCTGGTATCTGCTTATAGGAATACTGTCGGTATATTTGTTATCTATCATCCTCCAAATTGGTTTGCCAATAATAGATCTATTGTTTATATCTATATTTGTTAACTTAAAATAATTTGATAGTTTATTGTAAAAACAGTTAATTCTATTCCTGCTTATAAGATAGTTAGGACTAACGCATACAAAATAGTTGCTTCCTTTTTGCGTTGTATGAATAAGAGATGCAAGGCTTTGTATATCTATTGAATCAATATCTAAAATATTGGAAAAAATATGTATTTTAATAGCTTTAGGGCTAGAGGTTAAATCTTTGTCTTTTAATCGATCTATGAGCTTATATATCCTTCTAAGATTTAATTGATTAACAACTTGATTCGGTAAAGATTGTTTGATATATTGAACACCACGTCTTAAAGCAATCGTAGAAGGCTCAATTAATGTAATCTTATTGACTGACAAACTAATATTTCTTGTATAGCAATAATCAATTAAACAGCAGGTATCGGTAGCAGCACCACAACCATAACTAATAGTTTCGATATAAGTATTACTAAATCTATTTAGGTTCAAAGCATCAAAAGCTTCTATTAATTTATAATAATGATGCGCTCCATAGAAACTTATATAAGTATCAACTTCTTGTTCTGAAGTAAGGATTTTTTTACCTCGATTATCCGAAGATGGTTTAGATGGATATTGAAGATATCTATTTATACAAACTTCGTAAACATCTCTTATATAATTAAAATCATTATTAACTAAGATCTTGTTAGAAATTTGACATACCATATTTTTCATTGACATTTGAAACAGTCAACAGTACCCCGCGCTAAAAGCGAAGCGAGGCGGTCTTGGGGTTTCCCCCCCGAAGCCCTCGCTTCAAGAAGCACGGGGCTTGCGTTGACTTCGTTAATTTCAATATGTCCTGAAATTAGATATGTGAATGTGATCTTAGTATTTCAAATATACTATTGCATTTTAAATCATCGAGGAAATACAAAATCTCCAAAAGTAATAGAATTTTGGATCTATTAAAGCGATCGCATAGCAAAAATTATCTTTAATTATCAGTTAGACTCAGTAAGCCAGCCTGCAAAATCTGTAGTAAAAGTACCTTCAAAAATAGAGCTACGAATTTGTTGAGTAAAGCGAATCAGTTCGGTAACGTTATGAAGCGATAACATAATATAGCCGAGCATTTCTTGCGATCGCACCATGTGATTCAGATAAGCACGACTATAGTTTTGACAGGCATAACAGCTACAGGTTTTATCTAAAGGCTGGAAATCTCTTTTGTATTTAGCATTCTTAATATTAATACGCTCTCCTTTAACCAAAGCTGTCCCGTGACGACCAAAACGAGTTGGAATAACACAATCAAATAGATCTATTCCCGATGCGATCGCCTGCGCCATTTCAGGGTAAGTTCCTACACCCATCAAATAGCGAGGTTTATCCGCAGGTAAAAGAGGCGCGGTATGTTTGACAGTGGCATTAATTAATTCTGGTGCTTCTCCCACGCTAACCCCACCAATGGCATAACCAGGTAAATTTAACGCGGTTAGCTGCTCTACTGCTCTTTGTCTGAGGTCTAAATGTATTCCTCCTTGAACGATGCCGAACAAGGCTTGTTTAGAGGTATTTTGATGTGCCTCTACACATCGAGTCAACCAGCGATAGCTGCGATCGGTTGCTGCTTGGACTTGCTCTTTTGTTGCATCGGCGGGAGGACATTCATCAAAAGCCATAATTACATCCGCACCCAAAGCATTTTGAATTTGCATCGAACGCTCTGGAGTAAGATTAATGATGCTGCCATCACGAGGAGATTTAAATAATACGCCAGATTCGCTAATCTGTCGCATTTCGCTGAGGCTAAAAACTTGAAATCCTCCAGAATCAGTCAAGATCGGTCGATTCCAAGCCATAAACTCATGCAGCCCTCCAGCTTCTTCGACAATATCTTCTCCTGGCTGTAAGTGGAGATGATAGGTATTTGCCAAAATCATCTGAGCGTTTGCAGCCTCTAGCTGTTGCGGAGTGATGCCTTTTACGGTAGCTAAAGTACCGACGGGCATAAATCTGGGAGTTTCTATAATTCCGTGGGGAGTATGGAAAACTCCTGCCCGGGCATTAGTATGACTACAGGTTTTTTGACATTCAAATGAAAATCCTACCTTGGAATCATTTAGCATTTAGCATTAAACATTTAACATTTACCTCACTCATTGTTCGCCCTCGACAGTTTACTCAACGGGGGGAACCCCCGCAACGTAACTGTCTCGCAATGTTTAACGTTCGATGGTCAATGTTTACTGGAAGTATTCGTCATCAAACTGTACGTCCAAACGTGCTGATAAAACTTCTGTCACCATAGCTTCAATAGCTTCAGCATCGAAATTTTTGCTTATGACTCGATCGCTCTTATGAGATGGAATTAGCCTTAATTGACGATTATCCTGGATTAAATCGAAACAAGCTTCGTTATCGGTACTTTTACTTAGCTGTAGATAATCAAAACTCTGAATATTAAGATAAATTCTTTGATTAGCAATTAAAGTAGATTGACTCAGATCGCTAAAAATTTCTTGAATGATTCCTTTACCTTGGCTACTAACTTGTCCATCTATTGTATGAACATAATATACATGACATAAATCGGCTAAAAGACGTTTAATATCGTCTGGGTTAACTATAGTTCCTTCATCTACAATACAGGGCGCGGGTAGAGACTTCATACCGTGGTGTTTGCTCATAAAAAGTATATTTGAATTTTCAAATTACCTAGCTAAATATTTTTTGTTATTTAAATGCCATAAAAATAAAGTAGCTTATGAAACAATATTAGCCCAACATTTCCCACTTATTTAATCAAATTTTAATTAAACTATTTGTTCGTGTTGAAAACAGCTATTAATAATTTTTGGTTCTGGATTAGTGAGACGATCGCATCTTTTAACAGTGGTGTGATATTTTATACTGTAATTCCCTTACCTGCTAACTGGACTAACAACTGGTCGCGTATTGCTCGCTGGTGTCCTGCGATCGGATTAATCATCGGACTGTTGCTAGCTGGGTTAGGGATGCTACTCGATTGGATAGGAATACCTAACTTAACTCGTAGTGCCTTAATTGTGGCAGCTTGGGTAGGTATAACGGGGGGGTTGCATTTAGATGGGGCGATGGATACTGCTGATGGTTTGTCTGTAACCGATCCAAGTCGTCGCTTAGAAGTAATGAGGGATAGTGCGACAGGGGCATTTGGTGCGATCGCAGCGAGCGTTATTTTGTTGCTCAAAACAGTATCCTTGAGTGAAATGTCTTTACCGATTTGGTTGGCTTTACTTTCGACAGCGGGTTGGGCAAGATGGGGACAGGTATGGGCGATCGCTTTTTATCCGTATCTGAGAGAAACGGGTAAAGGTTCGTTTCACAAAGAGAATTTACGTTTACCTAAAGATATTTTATTAGGGCTAATAATTTTATTAAGCTTTAGCAGTCTGTGGTTTACCGTCGGTTATTTATTGTGGTGGCAGATCGGAATAATTGTCATTGGTAATATTGCGATCGCTCTTTTGACAGGATATTGGTTCGATCGCCAGTTAGGAGGACATACGGGAGATACCTATGGTGCGGTAGTAGAATGGAGTGAAGCCTTAATACTTTGTTGGCTGACGGTATTTTAAGATTGAGACAGCTAATACTTAGTCGCTCGGTTGGTTTAATACGCTATCGATGAAGATATTTTTAGAAACTTCCAGACTGATTTTGCACCCGATTACCTTTGACGATCTAGATGATTTAGTTATTTTAGATAGCGATCCTGATGTAATGCACTTTATTAATGGCGGAATCCCTGTAAGTCGTAAGGCGATCGCTAAGAATTTTTTACCTTACGTCATGAGTTACGACGATCGAGACGATAACTTAGGTTTTTGGGCAATAGTTGAGAAATCAAAGCGAGAATTTATCGGCTGGATATTTTTGCGTCCCGAAATAGATTTTGAATTACTGCGACAATTAAATCTTGCCGAAACAAACGCAGTTGAATTGGGTTATCGTATTCGTAAACAAAGTTGGGGTCAAGGCTACACTACAGAAGCATCTCAGGCGTTGGTTCGTAAAAGCTTTGATGAATCAGACACACAAAAGATCGTAGCCTGGGCTTTAGTCGAAAATAAAGCATCGATAAGGGTCATGGAAAAAATCGGCATGAAACTACAGCAAGAATATGTTGTTACCGCCGATATGTTATCCGATGCGAGTCTTCTGGAAAATTCTTTAGTTCAAAATCTACTCGATCGCCAGATTGTCAAATACAAAATAGATAAAACAGCTTGAATAGCACTGTATTATTAATTAGTTTTAATTTCTCATCAGCTTTTAAGTAAATCGTCTCTTCTTTCAACTAAACTCCAGAAAGACATGAGCGAAGTTGATGTTTAACAAAATTCCTGGACGTGGCTATCTGCTGATAGCAATCTTAATTTTTGCTGCTGCTAATTCCGTAACGCGAAAATTGACCGAATTGGGAGCAGAAAATTTAATCGATGGTAGAAATCCAATTTCTTTTTGCAATGTTTTATTTGTGGGAAATTTGTGCGCTCTAGTCGCCTTGATTGCTATTTATGGCAAAGAATGGAATCCAGGGTCTTTGACTAAATTAAAGGTATTAGACTGGCTGAGTTTAGTTGCTGTAGCTATTCTATCAGGAGCATTAGCACCAGCTATGTTTTTTTTGGCTTTAGATCTTACTACCGTAAATAATGTGGTCTTGATTGGTAGAATCGAACCGCCAATTACTTTAGCTTTGTCGGTATTAATTTTACGAGCCAGAGTGAATAGTTGGATTATAGTGGGGGCAGTTTTAGCTTTTGTTGGTGTGGTACTGACTATCTTATTACAGCCCCCTGATAGTAGCATGATGGCGATGGGAGAAGGTTTAAACATTGGTGCGGGAGAATTGATGACGGCGATTGGCGCGATCGCTCTAGCTATCTCCAGTATTATTAGTAAGGTTAAGCTTAACAGCATTCCTTTAGGGATATTTACTATTTTTCGTACTGCTGTAGGTACACTTGTTTTCTTTTCCGCAACGGTTAAGTTATATGGCATCAGTCACTTTATGGATGTCTTCGCGCCGATAGTCTGGCAATGGATGCTACTTTACGGAATAGTAATAGTAGTAGGCGGACAGTTGGCTTGGTTTAAAGGCTTGAAAAGTACCGATGCTGCGGATGTATCTTTAGCAAGTTCTATCAGTCCGATTGCGGGAATTTTGGCAGCGTTTTTAATCTTAGGTGAAGTACCTACTATGGCTCAGTATATTGGCGGTAGCGTAATTATTATTGGAATTATTTTTAGTCAGATTGGTACAGCGCGTCAAACGGATTCTGCTAAAAATAAAGCGATCGAGCAAATCGATGAACAGGTTGGATTCAAAGGAATTTAATTGAGTCGTAGGGGCGAATGGCTATTCGCCCGTACAAAAGTCAGGAGTTAAACCAGGTTTGCTTTGGGGAAGAAAAGTAAAATAGCAGGTAAGACAAGTTCGATCGGTATAGGAGCAAAAAATAAGCTGAGAAATAGACCGAGAGCGACTAATCCAGCAAACACTACTTCAATCTCTTCGGCAAGAGTTATTTTTAAATATCCTGCAACGCTAGCTATAGTTAAAGCAATTAACAAAGTCATTTTCCTAGTCTCGCTAAATTTGTCTTCCAAATTAAAATATATTTGAGACAGAGTAAGATATGCAGTCTCGATCGTTAAAGTCAAAAGCTTTGTTAAATACTAAATGTTAAATGTTAAATGCTAAATGCTAAATGTTAAATGAAAAGTGGCAGGTTTTATCGGCATCGCCAGCACCCCCAGAATTTATTGCCGAAGTAGAGCAGATTACGGGTAAGCAATCTCAGTATTGCGCTCAATTGTTATGGCAAAGAGGCATTCGAGATCTAAAGCAGTTACCAGGCTTTTTAGATCCTGCTTTATACGAGCCTGCTAGCCCTTGGGTTTTTGGTACTGAAATGAAGTGGGCGATCGCCCGTCTGCAACAGGCACGCCTCCGCGCCGAAAAAGTCACGATTTGGGGTGATTTTGATGCCGATGGCATTACCTCCACTAGCGTTTTGTGGGATGGATTAGGACAGTTTTTTACGCAGCATTTACAGTTAGATTATTACATTCCTAATCGTCTGAGTGAGTCTCATGGTTTGAATAATTCTGGGATAGCAAAGTTAGCCGAGGCGGGGACTAAGCTTATTGTCACCTGCGATACGGGTAGCACTAATTTAGAAGAGATTGAATATGCAAAAGACTTAGGCATCGATATCATTGTTACCGATCACCATACTTTGCCCGAATCTCGTCCAGAAGTTACCGCTATTATCAATCCCCGCTATTTAGCAACCGACCATCCTCTCTATCATCTTTCTGGAGTTGCAGTAGCCTATAAATTAGTCGAGGCACTATATACGGCGTTACCAGATATTCCCCAACAGCCGATCGAGAATTTATTAGATTTAGTAGCCATCGGTTTAATTGCCGATTTGGTGGAATTGAAAGGAGACTGCCGTTATTTGGCACAACTCGGAATCGAACAACTCAAAAAACAGACTAATCCACAGACGATGACTCGCCCAGGGGTAGCGAAGTTACTAGATCTTTGTAAAAGAAATGGCGATCGCCCGACCGATATTTCTTTTGGTTTAGGACCTAGAATCAACGCCGTTAGCCGTATTCATGGTGATGCAAGTTTTTGTGTGGAATTGCTCACCAGTCAAGATGCTAAACGCTGTAGTCAGTTGGCAGAAGAAGCGGAATTAGCTAATACTCGTCGCAAGACTTTACAAAAAGACACAATTAAACAAGTTACTAAAAAACTCCAGCAGCTAGATTTATCTACTACCTCCGTAATTGTTCTCGAAGATCCTCAATGGCAGGGCGGTGTATTGGGTTTGGCTGCGGGACAAATCGCCCAGGAATACGGTCGCCCGACGGTGTTATTGAGCAGTGGCGGTAATGATGGCGATGAAATTATGGCACGAGGATCTGCCCGATCGGTTAACGGCATCGATCTGTATCAATTAGTTAAATCACAGTCAGATTTGCTGCATCGCTTTGGCGGACATCCTTTTGCAGCAGGACTGAGTTTACCTTTAGCTAATTTAAGTTTGTTTCGAGAAGGGATTAACCAACAGCTACGACAGGCTGGTATGACCCAGATGCCCCAGGTTGAGGTCGATTTAGTCGTAACGGTAGCAGATCTCGGTCGAGACTTATTTGAAGAGTTAAGACAGCTCGAACCATTAGGTATGGGCAATCCAATCCCTAAACTGCTGATTCAAAACTGCTGGTTTAAAAGAGTTTGGAATCAGAATATTCAAGATAATCGCGGTCAGAAAATTCAATACATCAAGACTACTTTTAATATTCATGATGAGTCAACTAACCAAGGATTTCCTGGTCTTTGGTGGGGACATTATAAAGATGAAATACCCGTAACGGGAAAATGCGAGGCGATCGCCGAACTTGATTTTAATACTTTCAATAAACGTTATGAAATTAGGCTGATTGCAGTACGTCTGATGTCAGATTCTCAATCTCATGCTATCGTGCCGACACATCAGCTAATAGATCGTCGTTTTGCTCCTCAAAAATTAGAGGATTTAGAAGTAGCAGCCCAAGTAAGTTTATTACAACAGTGTCCTAACGATTGGCAAGATATCCGTCAGCAGTACAGACAGGCTGTAGACAGCGATCGGGCATTGGTTTTAGCTTACGAGCCAGATAAATCTTCAGCAACCGTAGATGTTTGGCAACAGCTAGTAGGAATTGCCAAATATTTGAGCCGTACCCAGAAACAGGTAACTAAATCCCAGATATTAGCAAAATTAAATATTAGCGATCGCGCTTTGCCATCTGGACTAGAAGCATTAACCAAAGCGGGATTTAAATACCATGTTCGAGATAACTACGTTCGATTTACTTACGATCGAAATCGAGTTAGTTCGGAATTAACTTCGTATGTCAATCTGTTTCTAACAATCATCCAAGAAGAAAGCTTTCAGCAACAATATTTCTATCAGGTTCCCTTATCCACAATCGATCGGCAACTGAGCGCAGCTTTATCAGTGAACAGTCAACAGTAAACAGTCAACAGTCAACAATCAACACTCAACAGTCAATAGTCAACAATCAACAGTCAGTATTACGATAAACTTCTTCTGCCACTCTTTTTAAGCGTTTTAACTGAGACTGCATATCTTTTCTGGTCAAGCTGGCTGCAAAATTATTAAATCCCCAGCTAATTATAGGATTAGGAATTTCAAATTCAAAACGATTGACTAAATAAGTACCATCTTTAGTAGGATGACATTCCCAGCGATCGCGACCTTTAAAGAAGCCATCAAACTGCCAAACTATTAAACCTGGTTCTCTTTTGGCTACTGTGCTTCTAAGACTAGGTTGTAGTAAAGGAATCTTGATGGTGAAGCGACTTAGACTACCTACTTCGGTACTCCAATGACCGATTGGTTCGCAGCGCAACATCGGGTTGAGCCAGCGGTGCATCAACTTCAAATCGGTTATACACTCTTCAGTAATTACCGAACTTGCCTTAATCCGAATAGATTGTTCAAAAACTTGAGACGACATAAAATTTATAAAATTTAAGCTATAAAGATAAAATGCTCACTGTCAAACAAAAAAATGAATCTTAAAATAAATTAATATTGTCTTAACTTTTAAATCATAAACTGTACCTAAGCGATGGAGTTTAGTTTTAGCTAACTGTATAAGCTTTAACGAATAAAACATCGTTCGGTCAAAAGTCAGTATATTAGCTGAAAAAAGCGAGAATTATTAATTTTTGAGGCAACTTCGATTTAATTTGGCATAATTATCCCAGAAAAATATTTCATTAGAGTAAACAATAATACATCTATATTTTTCTCGCTAGTATTTATGCGGAAATGTACAGATGAATTAAAAATAAAGAAAATGACACAATTACTGAGTAATATTTCGTCACTAAATCCTTTGCTTATAGGGCAAACACAAACAGGGCCTGTAGATCGTTTTTTTCAATCCCAATTAGGACTCAATCTAGGAGTCTCTGTTTTGGGCGTGATTAAAGCAATTTTAATCTTTATCATTGGTTGGATTATTGCTGCGATTATCAAGGGTATTGTCCAAAAAGTACTTAACAGCACTGATATTGACAACCGACTTGCTGCTGCTGTTACAGGTCAAAGAGGAGGAGAGTCTTTTCCTATTGAAAGCTGGATAGCCAATTTGGTCTTCTGGATCATCATGCTGTTTGTGATCATAGCTGCTTTGAATGCGCTAAATCTACAGGCGGTATCCGCACCTTTAAACACTCTGCTAGATCAGATTGCTGGCTTTATTCCCAAAATTTTGGGCGCAGCTTTCTTATTAGCGATCGCTTGGGTAGTAGCTACTATCGTTAAAACTATAGTAACTAGAGGACTTGGCGCATTAAATATCGAACAGCGTTTGGGTTTGACTTCTGCTGACACTGGCAATTTTTCTCTAACCGATACTTTGGGTAATGCCCTATATTGGTTTATATTTCTATTGTTCTTACCAGCAATCCTCAACGCTTTAAATTTAAACGGTACTTTAGAGCCAGTTCAGGGTCTGCTCAACGAAATTCTAGCTTTACTACCTAATATTCTAGGAGCAATCATAATTGCTGCTGTATTTTGGTTTGTGGCTACTATTGTTAAGCGTATCGTAACTAACCTCTTGGCTGCTACAGGCGTAGACAATATTGGACGCAAATTCGGTTTAGGGCGCACCGCAGGAAGTCAGTCTTTATCTTCGATTATTGGCACAATAATTTTTGTGCTGATTTTAATTCCAGGGATTATTTCGGCTTTAGAACAGCTACAGATTGAAGCAATATCCGACCCTGCAACTGATATGTTGAATCAGGTCTTGGATTTTATTCCTAAGCTATTTGCAGCAGCTATAGTTCTAGCTTTATTTTATGTTGCGGGAAGATTTGTTTCAGAATTTGTCGGCAATATTTTAAGTAACGTTGGTTTTGACAACATAGGTCAATGGTTGGGAGTAACCTCTAGAACTACTGGCGCAGAGGTTCCTCCTACTGGCGCGCGTCCTTTAGATGAGTCTGAGCCTATCGATCTGGGTATGGGTAGAGATACAGGTACGACAGTTATCGGTACAACAGGGGCAGATACGATCATTGGAGGCACATCAAGCTTTGAGACCGCTCGACCTACAGATCGACCTACAGATCGATCTATTGGAGGCACATCAAGCTTTAGCAGCGATCAGCCTACGATGATTCAAACTGATACGACTATAAGTTCAAAAACTCCTTCCGAGTTAGTCGGTTTGATCTGTTGGATAGCAATCATGTTGGTCGGCACTTTAACTGCTGTAGATATTCTCCAAATAGCTGCCCTAGCAGCGGTGGTTGCTGTAATTTTAGAGATTGCTGGTCAGGTTTTAATCGGTATTGTGATTTTTGCCATCGGTTTGTATTTAGCTAATTTGGCTTTCAACCTGATCCTCTCTTCAGGAGCTTCGCAATCACGTTTACTAGCACAGTGTGCGCGGATCGCCATCGTTACTTTAGTCGGTGCAATGGCTCTTAACACTATGGGTATCGCGCCTAACATTGTTAATCTGGCATTTGGCTTAATTTTAGGCGGAATTGCTGTAGCGATCGCTCTGGCATTTGGTTTGGGTGGTCGAGAAGTCGCTAGAGAAGAACTAAAATCTTGGGTTGGCTCTTTTAAAGGCAAATAAAAGCTTTGAATCAATTTTCTTAGATTGAATGACTCCTGGTATATAAATACTGGGAGTTTTTTTGGAACTTTAGTGGGCGTAGTCATGCTTTATCGAGTCTTTACTATATTTTTCCTCGTTTATCGGTTATTCTTTGTCTGAGATATACATTTTATCGGCGAGTATTTACAAACATACCTCGCTTTTGGATAAGCTATTAATATCTAGACATATCTAGCTTAGTGGGTGGCAAAGAGAGGAATCGATTGAGTAAATACATAACCCTGATAGACCGACTACAAGAGCAAGCGAGTAACCAGCCTGATAAACGGGCATTTACTTTCTTAGCAGATGGTGAGACTGAATTAGATAGTCTGACATATCAACAGCTCGACGAGAAAGCAAAGGCGATCGCTTTTGTTTTACAAGATCGAAATGCTTCAGGACAAAGAGCATTGCTGCTCTATCAACCAGGACTGGATTTTATTACCGCTTTCTTGGGTTGTCTATATGCAGGAGTAGTCGCTGTTCCCGTTTATCCACCTCGCGCCAATCGTTCTATCGAGCGTTTAAGAGCAATTGTAGCGGATGCCGAGGCGACTTTTGCCCTCACTACCCAGGCAATCGAGGAGCAGGTAGCCAGTAAGTTTACCGAACATCATGCTACCGAGAAAATTAGATTTATCGCCACCGATACTGTCGAACTAAATCTGGCTAAAGATTGGCAGCATCCTGCAATATCTTCTAGAGAGCTGGCATTTTTGCAATACACCAGTGGCTCGACGGGCAAACCCAAAGGGGTAATGGTCACTCATGGTAATTTAATCGCTAATTCTAATACCATCGAGCGGTGCTTTGGCAATCGGCGCGAGCATACTCTAGTATCTTGGCTGCCTCCCTATCACGATATGGGCTTAATCGGCTCGATTATCCAGCCTGCTTACGTTGGGTCGTCTATGTACCTGATGGCTCCTGTTACCTTCTTACAGCGTCCTTATCGCTGGCTACAGGCAATCTCTCGCTACCGAGCGCAGACTAACGGAGGCCCAAACTTTGCCTACGATCTTTGTGTAGACCGCGTTACCCCAGAACAAAAAGCGACTTTAGATCTCAGTTGCTGGGAGCTGGCATTTTCAGGTGCAGAGCCAGTGAGAGCGGAAACCATAAACCGCTTTAGCAAATATTTTAGCGACTGCGGATTTAAACCCAGAGCCTTCTATCCTTGTTACGGAATGGCAGAATCTACGTTGATGATTACAGGAAGCGATCGCCAGATCGAGCCTGTCAGCATTACTGTCAATAGCAAAGAGTTAGAGGAAAATCGCGCTGTTGTAAGCGATCGAGAAGATAGCACTACTTTGGTTAGTAGCGGACGTAATCCAATAGGACAAAATATTGTTATTGCCAATACTGAAACCCTAAATCGATGTCCCGACGGGGAGATAGGAGAAATCTGGGTAAAAAGCGATAGCGTAGCCTATGGATATTGGAATCGTCCCCAGTTAAGCGAATACAGTTTTAACGCAGTACTAGCCGATACTCAAGAAGCAGGTTGGTTGCGGACGGGAGATCTAGGCTTTTTACATCAGGGCGAATTATACGTTACGGGGCGTTTGAAAGATTTAATTATTATTCGCGGACGCAACTACTATCCGCAAGATATCGAATTAACTGTAGATCGTTCACACGAAGCAATCCGAGCGGGTAATACTGCTGCTTTTGCGGTAGAAATAGCGGGGGAAGAAAGATTAGTCGTTACTACTGAAATCAAACGTACTGCTCTACGGGGGCTAAATGTAGAAGAAGTTACTAAAGCGATTAGAAGTGCGATCGCACAACAGGAACTACAAACCCACGCCATAGTTTTACTCAAAACAGGCAGCATTCCTAAAACATCTAGCGGTAAAATTCAGCGTCACGCCTGTAAAACGGGATATTTGGACGGCAGTTTAAACAGCGTTGGAGATTTTCAGTCAACAGTCAACAGTCAACAGTCAACAGGCAACAGTCAACAGGCAACAGTCAACCCTAAAGGACTAGCTTCGCGTCGCAATCAACAATCAACAATCAACACCCTCGGCAATAGCTCTATGAGGGAAACCCTCAAGACCGCTTTGCCTCGCAATCAACAATCAACAATCAACAGCAACGAAGAAAAGCTTTTTGCTCGTCAGGAAGTTAATTTACAACAAGATCGGATTCAAAACTGGCTGATTGAAAATTTAGCGCAGCGTTTGGGTGTCCCGACATCACAAATAGATGTCAATGAACCTTTTGCCAGTTCTGGTTTGAGTTCGGTGGCTGCGGTTAGTCTTTCTGCCGATTTAGAAGACTGGCTCGATATTAAACTTTCCCCTACTATTGTTTACGATTACCCCAACATTGCCGAACTCGCCCGATATCTATCAAGCTCAACGATCGACCCTAAAGGACTAGCTGAGTCCTACGGACTTGCTGCGCAACCGCGTCGCAATCAACAATCCACAATCAACAATCCACAATCAACAATCCACAATACAGATATTGCTATTATCGGCATGGGCTGTCGTTTTCCTGGAGCGAACGATCCCGAACAGTTCTGGCAGCTATTAAAGAACGGTAAAGATGCGATTAGTAAATGCGATCGCTGGGAGGGGGATTGGGGTGGCTTTATCGATGATGTAGATAAATTCGATCCGCAGTTTTTTGGCATTACCCCTCGCGAGGCTCAAAGTATCGACCCGCAGCAAAGGCTGTTTTTAGAGGTTAGCTGGTCGGCTTTGGAAAACGCGGGAGTAGCCGATCGCAGTTTGGCAGGTAGCAATACAGGTGTGTTTGTCGGCATTAGCAGCAGCGATTATTCTCAGCTAAGGTTACGTTACGGTGCAGAAATAGACGCTTATCTCGGTACGGGAAATGCTCATAGTATTGCAGCTAACCGCCTTTCTTATCTTTTGGATCTAAAAGGGCCTTCAATGGCGGTAGATACCGCTTGTTCTTCGTCTCTGGTGGCAATCCATCTAGCGAGTCAGAGTTTGAAAACAGGAGAATGCGATCGCGCGATCGTCGGTGGAGTCAACTTGATGTTAACTCCCGAACTAACCCAAACTTTTAAGCTGGCGGGAATGATGGCCCCTGATGGACGCTGCAAAACCTTCGATGCGGATGCCGATGGTTATGTACGGGGCGAAGGCTGTGGGGTGGTAATTTTGAAACGGTTAACCGATGCTCGACAAGATGGCGATCGCATTCTGGCAGTAATTAAAGGTTCGGCACTCGTTCAAGATGGACGTAGTAATGGTTTGACTGCACCTAATGGACTGTCGCAGCAGGCGGTAATTCGTTCTGCGTTAGCTAATGCTAATATTTCTCCCGATCTAGTTAGCTATGTGGAATCCCACGGAACGGGAACATCTTTAGGAGATCCTATTGAGGTCAATTCGCTCAAGGCTGTCTTGGGTACAGAGAGAACTGAGTCTTGTTATCTCGGTTCGCTCAAAACTAATATCGGACACCTCGAAGCAGCAGCAGGAATTGCAGGGTTAATTAAAGCCGTATTGTGTATGCAACATGAAGCTATTCCAGCTAATTTACACTTTAAACGGCTAAATCCGTTAATCGATCTGTCAGATAGCAAAATTGAGATTCCGCAACAGCTAGAGCCTTGGCATTCGGAAACTAAATACGCAGGAGTAAGCTCGTTTGGATTTGGCGGTACTAATGCTCATGTTGTTTTGGCAGATGGTGAAAGAGGACAAGTGGAAAGAGAAAAATTACTCGAACGTCCGTTACATCTGTTTACCCTATCGGCAAAAAGCGAACCTGCTTTAAAAGATTTGGTATCGAACTATCAAAATTATCTAACCGATACAAAGGCGAATATAGCCGACGTTTGCTATACGGCGGGGGCGGGACGTACCCATTTTAATTACCGTATGGCGATCGCAGTTGAATCTGTGGCTCAACTACAGGAAAAGCTTGCCGATTTTGCTGCGGGTAAATCCTCGAAGGGAATCATTTATAACCAGGTCGAACAAAAGAACGATCGCATAGCGTTCCTGTTTACAGGACAGGGTTCGCAATATGAAAATATGGGCGATCGACTATACAAAACTCAACCAGTGTTCAAAGCAGCAGTAGATCGCTGCGCCGAACTGCTAGAGCCTTATTTAGATCTTTCTGTTTTAGAAATTTTACATGACTCATCTTTATTAGATCGAGCTGCCTATACCCAACCCGCGATTTTTGTGCTGGAGTATGCTTTAGCGCAAATGTGGTTGGACTGGGGAATTAAACCATCGGCAGTCATCGGACACAGCATTGGGGAATATGTCGCTGCAACGATCGCTGGAGTATTCGGTCTAGCTGATGCTCTGAAGCTAATCGCGACTAGGGGTAAGCTGATGCAAGGTTTATCTCAACCTGGTGAAATGTATGCCGTCTTGGCGGATGAGGCTACCGTAGAATCGACGATAAAATCTTTTAGCCAGGTGGCAATCGCAGCTATTAATGGTTCTCAAAGTGTCGTTATTTCAGGGGAAAAGAATGCGGTGCGAAAAGTAGTTAGCAAATTAGAGGTTCGAGGAATCAAAAGTAAACAGCTTGAGGTTTCCCACGCTTTCCATTCGACCCTAATGAATCCGATACTAGAAGAATTTAGAGCGGTTGCCGAGTCAGTTCAATATCATAAGCCCCAGCTAAAACTTATTTCTAACGTTACGGGTCTTGCTACACAAGAAATTGCTACTGCCCAATATTGGGTAAAACATATAGTTGCTCCTGTGCGTTTTGCCGATGGGATGAACAGTCTGTATTCAGAATGTAACATCTTTTTAGAAATTGGCTCAAAACCAATTTTAATTGGCATGGCGCGCTCTGATATGTCAAAGAGCGATCGAGACAAGATTTGGCTACCTAGTTTACGTCCTCGCAAAAAAGATTGGCAGCAGGTACTACAGAGCCTTGGGTCTTTATATGTTCGCGGTGTCGATCTTGATTGGCAGAGCTTTGCTAGAGGTTATAGTCAACAAAAACTCGCTTTACCTACCTATCCTTTCCAAAGACAAAGTTACTGGTTTAGTAAGTCTCTAAAAGATAGTCAGGTTGAAGTATATGCTCCATCCGATACTAAACAATCAAAGCTCTATCAGATCCAATGGCAGGTACTAGAAGAATCGAGGGGAAAATTAGAGTTAGATGATAACTGGTTGGTTTTTGCCGATGCTGGATTAGGGAAACAGCTTGCAGCCAAATTAACGAATTGTGTTCTAATTAGCGACAGCCATCTCGATGGGGATAATCTAGCTAAAATATTTGCCAAACATCAAATCGATAAAATTATCTACCTAACGGGTTTGAATGCTCCCAAAGAAGATCTGGGCCTCAATGACTATCAGCAGCAGCACTGTTCTAATATCTTGACTCTGATCCAGACTCTAGCTCAAAATTCTCTAGCTGCACCAATTTGGTTAGCTACCAGAGGAAATAAAGACGAGCATAATTTAGATAGCAGCGTGGTTGCTTCGGGGTGTATCTGGGGATTGGCAACAGCGATCGCCGTAGAGCATCCCGAATTTTGGGGAGGTATTATCGATCTGGCTATCGAACCCGATCCACGCGAGGCAGACACCTTATTACAAGTCGTGGCTCAAAAAGACCGCGAAGATCGTTTTGTCATACGTAAAAAGATATATGTACCACGTTTACAGCCGACGGCGATCGAGTCGGATAAACCGCTAAAACTTGATGCTGAAGGTTCGTATTTAATTACGGGGGGCTTGGGTGCTTTGGGCTTACAGGTTGCGCGGTGGTTGGCAGATGTCGGAGCTAAAAATTTATTGCTGTTGGGTAGAAGCAAGCCGAGTGAATACGCTCGACAAACAATAGCAGAGTTAGAACAGCAGGGCGTTACGGTAAACGTCGCTCAGACTGATATTAGCGATCGCGATGCTCTAAAACAAGTTTTTGCTACCTACGGTTCGACTATCAAAGGCGTTATTCACGCTGCGGGAGTGCTAGATGACGGCTTATTACAGGGACAAACCTGGTCGAGATTTAAAAAGGTTATCGCGCCGAAAGTGACTGGTGCTTGGAATTTACATCTATGTACCCAAGATCTAAATCTAGACTTTTTCGTTCTATTTTCTTCTGTTGCTTCTTTAATTGGTTCTCCAGGACAGAGTAACTACAGCGTTGCTAATACAGGCTTGGATGCGATCGCCCGTTATCGTCGCAGTCAAAATCTACCTGCCTTGAGTATTAACTGGGGTGCTTGGGCAAATAGCGGTATGGCGGTAGAGCGAGGCTTTAAAGTCCCTGGGCTGAATCTTATCGAACCCAAAGAGGGATTTGCAATTTTAGAACGGTTGCTGAGTTCGGAACTAACTCAGGTAGGTGTAATCGATGCTGACTGGCAAAAGTTGAGTCAGAAGTTTCCTCCTTTACAGCAGTCTAATTATTTTTCTAAGTTAGTTACCCCGCTAGAAAATAAAGCAGAACCGCAAATTTTCGCCGAACTATTAGCAACCTCCATTGAAAACCGACCTGAATATCTGGCAGAGTATTTACGTAAAGCGATCGCCCAAGTACTTGGGATCGAACCCGATAACTTATCGTTAGAAGCAAGCCTGTTAGATCTTGGCATGGACTCTTTGATGGTGATGGAAGCGATCGATCGCCTAAAAACCGATCTACAGTTGATACTATATCCCAGAGAGTTTTACGAGCGTCCTCGAATTGCGGACTTGGCAAAATATTTGGGGACAGAATTTACTAAAACTCATCAGCAGACGGTCAAAGAAACCCAAACTGCTGAACCTGCCAAATTCAATTCAACAGATAAATTACCTCCTGCTGCCTTTATCCTTTCTAGTCCTCGATCTGGTTCGACATTACTAAGAGTAATGCTGGCTGGACATCCGAGTCTATCCTCTCCTCCCGAACTACACCTGCTGCCTTTTGATACGATGGCAGAACGAGAAGCAGAATTAGGGATTTCTCAATTAGGAGAAGGACTAAAACGCGCTTTTATGGCGTTAAAAGGCATCGATCTGGCTCAAAGTCAAGAAATAGTCGATCGAGCGATCGCGGAAAATATTTCCATTGCCGAAGTCTATCATCAACTACAGCAGCTAGCAGGCGATCGCCTTTTGGTAGATAAGTCTCCTACCTACGCTAGTAACCGCGAAACATTAGACAAAGCCGAGGCGATCTTTGATGGTGCTAAGTATATTCATTTAGTGCGCCATCCCTATGGGGTTATCGAATCTTTTGCCCGAATGCGGATGGATAAGCTGGTCGGTAGTAACTGCGATCCTTATCAATTAGCCGAACTGATCTGGCGCGACAGCAACCAAAACATTATCGATTTTGCGGAAAATATCGATCCCGAACGCTATCATTTGGTGTATTACGAAGACTTGGTAAGTAAGCCCCGCGAAGTATTAAGCGGGATCTGTGACTTTTTAGAGATTCCTTTTGATGAAGCGGTATTAAGTCCCTATCAAGGCGATCGCATGACCGATGGAGTTAACGCCAAAGCAATGTCATTAGGCGATCCAAATTTCCTCAACCACCGCACAATTGACGCTCAACTTGCTGAAACTTGGAAGAAGATCGAGCTTCCGTCTCATTTGGGAACTTATACTCAGCAGCTTGCTAAAGGGTTAAAATACGAACTTCCCCGAGAAGCCAACGGCGATGTTGTGGATCTATTGATGGAGGAAACCCTAATTACTATCAGAGGTTTAAAAATATGTTTGTGTACCTGGGGACCTGAAGAAGGACCTTTAGTGCTGTGCTTACACGGTATTTTAGAACAGGGTGCAGCCTGGTCGGAAGTGGCAATTCGTTTAGCTCAAAAAGGCTATCGGGTAATTGCGCCAGACTTACGAGGACATGGTAGAAGCGATCGCGTAGGGAAAGGCGGTTCTTACAACCTAATCGACTTTTTAGGTGATATTGATGCCATTGTGGAGAATTTGGCAGGAAAAGCCTTTATTTTAGTCGGACATTCTTTAGGTTCGGTATTAGGCGCAATATTTGCCACCGTTAGACCCCAAAGAATTAGAAATATTGTTTTGGTAGAGACTATTTTACCAACCTCAAGCGAAGACGAAGATCCGACCACAACCCTGGCTAATCAGCTAAACACGATGGCTGCGCCTCCAGAACACCCCGTCTTCCCCGATGTAAAAACCGCAGCCGAACGTTTGCGTAAGGCGACCCCTGCTCTTTCCCTTTCCCTGGCGATGTTACTGGCAGAAAGAATTACCGAACCCTGTGAAGGTGGCGTGAGATGGCGTTGGGAACCTTTATTGCGAACCCGAGCGGGGATTAGTCTAAACGGAATCGGGCGATCGCGTTATCTAAAACTGCTAGAGAAAATAAAAGTTCCGATTACTCTGGTATATGGAGATAAGAGCAACTTCAACCGTATCGAAGACTTAAATAAACAACAGGAGGCAATGCCTAACGCCACTAAGGTTGTAGTTTCTGGCGGACATAACTTACCTCTAGAAGCACCTTCGGCTTTAGCAAAAATCATTAGCGGTGCGGTGGCTTTTACTAACAAGTTAATTCCTTAAGGAAAAGCCTCACAAATTATGAAGACAGACACTCTTTTCTATCAAATTCTTTAAGAATTTCCCTGGATTTTCTTTCAACTAATAGAAACAGAGCAAATTAATACACAAGCCTGTCAATTTATCGCACCAGAAATTAAACAACGTTCCTTTCGTCTAGATGGTCTGTTTGTAACTACGGAAGAACATTTAGATTTGCCCTTATATTTTGTAGAAGTGCAATTCTATCGAGAGAATAATTTTTACGACCGCCTATTTCCTAGTATTTTTCTATATTTCAGCCAATACAAGCCAGTAAACCCCGATTGGCTGGCGATCGTTATCTTTGACAAAGAAAGTAATGACGTAACCATTCCAGCCAGATACACAGATTTAGCTCAAAATAGATTGAGAAGAATTTATCTAGACCAAATACCACAGAGCGAGGGCGAAAATATTGGTTCGGGTATATTAAAATTAGTAGTTGAAGCTCCAATCAGTGCGGGAGAATTAGCTAGAAATTTAATTGAGAGAACTAAACAGGAAGTGACTGAAGCAGTTACTCTAAAACAATTACAAGAATTAATCGAAACTATTGTTATTTATAAATTTCCGCAACTAAGCTACCAGGAAATAGAAACCATGTTAAATCTAGAAGCAATCAAACAAACCAAAGTCTATCAAGATGCCAAATTAGAAGGAGTAGAAGAAGGAAAATTAGAACAAAAAATTGCCACAATTCCTTTGCTGCAAGAATTAGGCTTAACAATAGAACAAATTGCTCAAAAATTAGAAATAGAAGAGAATTTAGTTTGGAAAAATCTTAAATAAGGAATAGATACGCCTCAAATTACTTACACCGATGGCAATGGTAACGTCAGCCAGACTATTCGATCGAGCGCATCGACCCGCAACGATCGTTATAAAGAGACTACTGGTGCGATTTATTCCCTGCAAACTACGTATGTCTAGTCAATTTAAAAAAAAGAGCGTTACCTAATTATAGAAAAGGTAACGCTTTTACTTTTACTTCAATTTTCAATAACCGCGATCGCCTTTTGTAAAAAGCAATTACTCAATTTACGAACGTCGAGAAATTACGGGTGCGGGAGTTGAACTAGAACTCGAACGTCTTCTTCTTCTACTAGCTGTTTTGACTTGTTGTTTTTCGGGAGTTTGTAAGAGAAATACTACCGAGGGACGACTACGTAATTCACGCTTCATCAAACGCTGTAAACCACTTTCAATTTCTAAACGTACTTGGGACCAGTTGACCTCGGTTTCACCATCTTTGGTTTGGCTAAAGTCACTCCAGCGATCGCTTAAAATTCTTTCTACAGTTCTATTTACCAACTGTTGCAACAAGGAATGCTCGACGGAGGTAACAACACCTCTTAAATGCAGGGCGGGGGCTGCAACTAATTTGCCCGACCAGTCGATCGCAGCAGCTACGGTAACAACTCCGTCTTCTGCAAGCTGCTGTCTTTCCTTCATCACGTCATCGTGAACTACACCAGCACGATCTACTAGTTCGATCCCAGAAGGAACTTCGCCGTTAGTACCGATACTGTCTTGAGTAAGCTCGATGATATGACCATTTTTGATAATAACGATGTTTTCTTCGGGGATGCCCATAGCCTGCGCCATTCCTGAATGTTCGACTAACATTCTGTGTTCGCCGTGGACAGGTACGAAGAATTTAGGTCTGGTCAAGTTGAGCATCAGCTTGTGGTCTTCTCGCGCACCATGACCCGAAACGTGAATTCCTTCTTTGCGACCGTAAATTACCTTTGCTCCCTGCATCATCAGGCGATCGATGGTGTTGACTACGCCGATGGTGTTACCAGGAATTGGGTTAGCAGAGAAAATAATTGTATCTCCCTGTCTGACTCTAACTTGTCGGTGTTCGCCTTTGGAGATGCGAGTCATTGCTGCTAATTCTTCACCTTGCGAACCCGTACTGAGAATCAAAACTCGTTCGTCTGGTAAACGATTGACAGAACGCAGCGGTTCAAAGATATCGTCACTACATTGCATATATCCTAGCTTGCGTGCATGAGCAATTACGTTTAGCATCGAACGTCCCACGACTGCAACCTTACGGTTGTGCTTTTTCGCCAGATCTAAGATCATGTTTACCCGATGCACCGAAGAAGAGAAGGTCGTTACCATCAATCTCCCTTCCGCTTGTCCAAAGATGCGATCGAGGTTGGGATATACCGAACGCTCTGAAGGCGTGTGTCCTGGTACTTCGGCGTTGGTAGAATCACTCAGCAAACACAAAACACCCTTGGCACCGTGTTCGGCTAATTTTTGGAGATCGAAGTGTTCTCCGTCTACGGGAGTATGGTCGACCTTAAAGTCTCCTGAGTGAATAATGACTCCGATAGGAGTATGAATAGCAACGGTAAAGCTATCGGCGATTGAGTGGGTGTTGCGGATATATTCAGCGCGGAAATGCTTGCCGATTTGAACGATATCTCTGGGAAGAACGCTTTTTAAGGTAGTGCGATCGCTTACTCCTGCCTCTTCTAACTTATCGCTCAACAAAGACATTGCCAGGCGCGGGCCGTAGATTACGGGGATATCGAACTGCTTGAGGTGATAGGCAATACCGCCGATATGATCTTCATGTCCGTGAGTTACGATCATGCCTTTAATGCGATCGGAATTTTCTCTCAGGTAGGTCATGTCAGGCAAGACAATATTAACCCCGTGCATCTGGTCGGAAGGAAAACCCAACCCTGCATCTAATAAAATAATTTCGTCTTCATATTCAAAGACGCAGGTGTTTTTACCAATTTCATGTAATCCACCCAGGGGAATAATTTTGACTGTTGGCTTCTGGTTCTTTTTAACTATTTTGTTCATGTGTTTTGTATTTATTTTCTCTTTTTTATTTACTCAATAAAAACTGTAAATCGATCTCAGAATCTCTTGTAGAGTGGTTTCTAAGAACTGCAATATTATGTTCTACCAGTTTAATAAGCTGATAAATAGTAACTGTAAATCTTTTCTTAGATTGCAAACGTTCATTTTACTCATAAAAATTTGCAATCTGCCACCAGGATCGAATAACTACTATTTGTAAAGGTTATTTTATTTACGATCCTATTTATGATTATCTAATTTCTTCTTAATGATAGATGATAAAAATAAGCAGCCTAAATTAAATCCAATTCTTTTAAAGTTATCTTTAAGTTTTCTAATAAATTTAATTGTAACTCACATAAAGGTGTACGCAACTTTCCTAATTTCCATCCCTGTAAGTTTAATGCCGTTTTAATCGGAATGGGGTTAGTAGTCATAAACAAAGCCTGATATAAAGGAAAGAGCTTCAATTGTATCTCAACTGCTTTTGAGTTGTTGCCCATTCTAAAGGCTTGAATCATCTCCTGCATCGATTTTCCCACCAAATGAGAAGCTACGCTGACTACGCCCACACTACCGACCGTTAGTAAAGGCAAAGTTAAAACATCTTCTCCTGAATAGATAGCAAACTCTTTGGGGGTCAAGCATCTAATCTTACACCCTTGCTCTAGATCTCCGCTAGCTTCTTTTACTGCTACTATGTTGGGAATTTGCGCTAGATCGGCTACCGTTTCTGCTTCTAGATTGCAGCTAGTCCTACCAGGTACATTATACAACATCATTGCTAGGTCTGGGCTGGCTTCGGCGATCTCTTTAAAGTGCTGATACAAACCCGCTTGAGGTGGCTTATTGTAATACGGCACTACCTGCAATGAACCATCTAAATTTAGTTTAGCAGCTTTTTGGGTAGCAGCGATCGCTTCTGTCGTCGAATTTGAACCTGTACCAGCAATGACCTTGGCTTTTGTTCCTACCGCCTGTTTGACTACCTTAAATAGTTCGTATTCTTCCGACCAGCTAAGAGTCGGTGATTCTCCTGTAGTTCCACAAACTACCAAGCCATCGCTACCGTTTTCTACTAAATGCACCGCCAATTTTTCTGCCTCTGCATAGTTGACGCTACCATCTTCAGCAAACGGAGTTACCATTGCCGTGACTACTCTGCCAAAGGGTTCTTCATACATCGATTTTTATTTGACTTACTATTCTCATTCTTTTACATACCTAATATCTATTCGGATTTAAACGCCGATGGCTGAACTGGCAACTTTTAATAGATTCTTTTCTAATAATAGTTCTGCTATTTGAATCGCATTAAGTGCTGCGCCCTTGCGAATTTGGTCGCCACAAAGCCACAATTCTAAACCACATTCGTGGGAAATGTCTTGGCGAATTCTACCTACTAATACGGGATCTTGTCCTGTCGCATCTATCGGCATTGGAAAATAGTTGCTCTGCCAGTCTTCTACTAGCTTGACCCCAGCAGAAGCTGCAATTGTTTTTCTCGCTAGATCGACATCAAACGGTTTTTCAAACTCCAAATTAACCGCCTCGGAGTGGGCGCGTAAAATTGGCACGCGGATGCAGGTAGCAGTAACTTTAATTTCATCCGCATTAAAAATCTTGCGCGTTTCGTTGACCATTTTTAGTTCTTCTTCACAGTATCCCTGCTCGTTGAGAGGCGAATTATGAGCGAACAAATTAAAGGCAATCGGATAGGGGAGTACTTCAGCCTTCGGCTGCTTGCCGTCTAGAATATCCCTGGCTTGAGTTTTAGCTTCTTCCATAGCTCTTGCTCCCGCCCCAGAAGCAGATTGATAGGTCGCTACAACTACTCGCTTAATCGGCTGTATTTTGTGCAAAGGATAAATAGCTACGCCCATCAAAATAGTAGTACAGTTGGGGTTAGCAATAATCCCCTGATGTTTAGCAGCAGCTTCGGGGTTGATTTCGGGTACGACCAAAGGAACGTTATCGTCCATCCTAAAGGCACTAGAGTTATCAATAACAACTGCTCCGGCTTTTACCGCTTTATGCGCCCAGGCTTTTGAAGTAGAACCTCCAGCCGATGCTAAAACCAGATCGACACCTTTAAAAGAATTGTCGTCAACGGCTGTTACGGTTATTTCTTTACCTTCAAACTCAATTTTACTACCAGCAGAACGAGGAGAAGCCAATAACTTCAACTCTTTTATCGGAAACTTGCGCTCGGCTAGCAGTTTTAGTAACTCTTGTCCGACTGCTCCTGTCGCACCCAAAATGGCAACGCTAATTTCTTTTGACAACGATTAGATCCTCCTTTACACGACTCGATTAATTATGTTTGTAATATAAATATTTTATAGTTTTTTTTTTAGAATTAAATAATAATTACCTGAAACTAATCCGAACCACACTTGATGCGATCGCACTATTTACACTGAAGACTGTTAATACGACCAATTTGCACGATATCGGTTAATCGTATCATAATGTTTTAACTATTATAAATCTCAGTTTACGGTCTGCAACATTGCTCTATGGAATGCCGTTAAAGCTAATATGTGCGCTTTTTGGCATAATATATACCCAAGAAGAAAAAATGTAGGTAGCCTAATAGATATACTATTATGACTATTGGCTCATAGGAAACCGTTCAAAGTTGTTCGATCTGACTACGGTTCGGGGTGTCCCACCGACCTATCAAGAATAAACAACCTGCTTTAAAGTTTTAATCTTACTTTAAGCTAATTCGCACCTAGATCCAATTTAAAATCGAACGAGTAGTTTTAAGATATTAGTAGTATATGAAAATAACCCAGGAGAGACTTCCTGAAAGTAAAGTTGCCTTAAATATAGAAATTGCCCCAGAGGCATCCCGTAATGCCTATGAAAAGATGGTGCAAAACCTTTCTCGTTCCAGCAATATTCCTGGGTTTCGTAAAGGGAAAGTACCGCGTAGAGTGCTACTGCAAAGAATCGGCAATGAGCGAATTAAGGCTGCTGCTTTAGAGGAATTAATTCAAAAATCTTTAAAAGATGCGATCGAGCAAGAATCAATAGAGGCTCTCGGTCAACCAGATTTACGCTCCAACTTCGAGGAACTCTTAGAGCAGTATAATCCAGGAGATGCCATTACCTTTTCCATATCGGTGGACGTACCTCCTAGCATAGAGCTAGAAGACTACAACAATCTTAGCGTCAAAGCCGAAGAAATAGCCTATCAGCCAGAGAAAGTAGACGACTTTATCAAACAGCAGCAAGAGCAAAAAGCGGATTTAGTTCCTGTAGAAGATCGCCCAGCCGAAATGGGAGACGTAGCTTTTGTCGATTTTAAAGGTACTCTCAGAGCAGAAGGTGAAGAAGGCAAGGAAATAGAGGGTGGTAGTGCCACTAACTTCCAGGTAGAAATTGCCGAAGGTAAGTTGATTCCAGGTATGGTAGAAGGCATCGTCGGCATGAAGCCTGAAGAAACTAAAGATGTAGAGGTAACATTCCCCGAAGACTATCCTCAAGAAGATTTGGCAGGCAAACCCGCAGTCTTTAGCATTACGCTGAATGAATTGAAGACTAAAGAATTGCCCGAACTAGACGATGATTTTGCTCAAGAAGTCAGCGATGACGAGTATGAAACCTTTGCGGCATATAAAGAGTCAATTGAAAAGCAGTTTAAAGAACAGGCCCAAGACCAAACCAAAAATAACGTCAATAATGCGATCGCTGATGCGCTGCACGAACAAAACAACGTCGATTTACCCGATTCTTTAGTTCAAGAAGAGGTGACAAACGTTTTAACCAAAACTCTGATGCAGATGCAGCAGATGGGATTAGATGTCAGACAATTGTTTAACTCTGATAATGTTCCCATGTTGCGAGATAATGCTCGTCCAGAAGCGGTGACAAACTTACAAAAATCTTTAATTCTTAAAGAAATAGCCAAAAAAGAAGGTCTAGAACCCGACGAGGCAGCCATTAACGCCAAAATTGAGGAAATCAGACCTCAGCTTGCGGGGCAAGAAGTAGACGAAGATCGCCTACTGCAAATGGTAACAGAAGATTTGTTGAGCGAAAATACCTATAGTTTCCTACGGGAGAAAGCGCAGGTTGAACTCGTTGCTGAAGGTTCTCTATCAGAATCTGAATCTGAAGCCCCCTCGGATACAGAAGAGTCAGAAGAAGTAGAAACTGCCGAAGTAGAAGTAGTTAGCGATTCTGAATAAGCCAATTAAAAAGAGTGAAGAATCAAAAAGCAAATTTACAATTGAGCTAAAACTAATGGTTCTTCATTTTTCTTTCTTTACTATTAGCGATCTCAGTTGAGTCATAATAGAGAAAGACTGTTCACAATTATTATAATTGTGTCAAGTAAGTTAAATACATATGGGAACTTTTGGCAACAATCTATGCTGGAATCACATTCGCCCTACGGCTTTCTCGGTAATAAAAAACTTCCTCAAATAAACTCGGCTATGACACAAGGCAATGTCGTACCAATGGTGGTAGAACAATCTGGCATTGGCGAACGAGCCTTCGATATCTATTCTCGTCTGTTACGAGAACGCATTATTTTTGTGGGTACAGCGATCGATGATAAAGTTGCTGATTCTGTTGTAGCGCAGTTACTCTATTTAGAAGCAGAAGATCCTGAAAAAGATATTCAGATTTATATCAATTCTCCTGGTGGTTCTGTATATTCAGGTTTAGCAATGTACGATACCATGCAGCAAATTCAACCAGATGTCGTAACAATTTGTTATGGTATTGCTGCGTCGATGGGTGCTTTTCTCTTATCTGGTGGAGCAAAAGGCAAGCGTATGGCATTGCCAAGCTCGCGAATCATGATTCACCAACCTTTAGGTGGCGCACAGGGTCAAGCTACTGATATTGAAATTCAGGCAAAAGAAATTTTGTACATCAAGCAACGACTCAACGAGCTAATCGCGGGACATACTGGTCAACCCTTTGATAAGATAGCAGCCGATACGGAACGAGATTTCTATATGTCATCAGAAGATGCTGTGGAATATGGCTTAATTGATAAAGTCATTGTCAAGCCAGAAATATTAACGTCACCTACTACTTAAAATCGCTCAACTAGTACGAGGTATATATGTCTAAATACGACTCCCATCTAAAATGTTCGTTTTGCGGAAAATCCCAAGAGCAGGTCAGAAAGCTGATTGCTGGACCTGGAGTATATATTTGTGATGAATGTGTTGAACTGTGTAACGAAATTCTAGATGAGGAGTTAATTGAAGGTTCGGCTGTAGTTTCTTCTAGCGCATCGGGTAGTACTGAGGCTAAACCACCCAAAAAGAGAAAATCGAAAGCAGGTGGGATCTCGTTTGGCGATATACCCAAACCGATCGAAATTAAAAAGTGTTTGGACGAACACGTAATCGGTCAAGAAGAAGCTAAAAAAGTCCTTTCTGTTGGTGTATATAACCACTACAAACGTCTTAGTATAGCTAATAAGACTAAAGATACTGAAGACCCCGTAGAGCTGCAAAAATCTAACGTACTGCTGATCGGACCTACAGGCTGCGGGAAAACCCTCTTAGCACAGACTCTTGCCAAAGTCTTACAGGTTCCGTTTGCTGTGGCTGATGCTACCACTCTAACAGAGGCGGGATATGTAGGTGAAGACGTAGAAAATATTTTGCTACGACTGTTGCAGGTAGCAGAACTCGATGTAGAAGAAGCTCAAAGAGGTATTATCTACATCGATGAGATTGATAAAATTGCTCGTAAAAGCGAAAATGCTTCAATTACCCGCGACGTTTCGGGTGAAGGAGTACAGCAAGCATTACTCAAGATGCTGGAAGGAACGGTAGCAAACGTACCGCCTCAAGGTGGTCGCAAGCACCCCTATCAAGACTGTATTCAAATAGATACCAAAAATATCCTGTTTATCTGTGGTGGTGCATTCGTTGGTTTAGATAAGGTAGTCGAACGACGCATGGGTAAAAAGTCGATTGGCTTTATCCAAAAGGGAGACAAACCAGGACTGAAAGAAAAGCGTACTGCCGACATTTTACAAAAGCTGGAATTAGACGATCTAGTTAAGTTTGGCATGATTCCCGAATTTGTCGGTCGAATACCCGTAACCGCTGCCTTAGAACCTCTGGATGAAGAGACTTTGGTTCAAATACTAACCCAGCCTCGTAATGCGATCGTCAAGCAGTATCAGAAGCTGTTGAGAATGGATAATATCGAGCTAGAGTTTACCGAGGGTGCAATTAGAGCTTTAGCCAAAGAAGCTTATAGACGTAAAACTGGAGCTAGAGCTTTGAGGGGTATCGTTGAAGAGTTGATGCTAGAAGTGATGTATGAGATTCCTTCGCGTAAAGATATTGGTAAATGTACGATTACCGAAGAAATGGTTGAAAAACGTTCTACAGCCGAATTGATTATCCATCCCGCTTCTTATCGTAAGCCAGAATCAGCTTAATATATAGAACATTTTGGTTGAGGGAATAAATTCATCCCTCATCCTTTATCCTTTATCCCTACGAGCCTAGGCAAAGCTGCTTTTAACCGAGTCAGATACTACGATCTTCGGCAGGCTTAAGCCACTTTTGTAATACTGAAGTCAGTTTTTGAAGATCGATGGGTTTGCTAATATATTCATCCATGCCAGCGTTTAAACATTTTTGACGATCGCCTTCCATAGCGTGAGCGGTAAGTCCAATAATAATTGTATGACGTTCTCCTTCCCATTGACGGATCGCTTTAGTTGCTTGGTAGCCGTCAAGTTTGGGCATTTGACAGTCCATTAAGATAATCTTGTATTCTTGTTGTGCTAATCTATCCAATGCTTCTCGACCATTATTAACGCTGTCGGCTTGATAACCTAAAGTGTCGAGCATAAACAAAATCAGCTCGCGATTGTCAGGATAGTCTTCTACAACTAAAATATCTATAGTTTGAGACGGATTACACGCTGCTATAGATGGAGAGGTTGCTTCTTCTATTGGGGACGGTTCATTAGCGATCGTTTCCTCTGTTTTGCGCGGTTTATTAGTTATGTCTGCAAGCTCTAGGGGTAGAACGAACCAAAAGGTAGAACCTTGACCCAGCTTGCTTTCTACACCAATTTCACCCCCCATAAGCTCGATTATACGACGACAGATAGTCAATCCTAGTCCTGTTCCTCCATACTGGCGGGTAGTAGAATTATCAGCCTGGGTAAATGGCTGAAACAGATTTTCCTGCAAATTAGTATTAATACCAATACCAGTATCTTTGACGCTAAAATAAACAGTGGCGATCGCCAAGTCTATAGTATCTCTTAAAGCAATATTGACCTCAATCTTTCCTTGTTTGGTAAATTTAAGAGCATTGCTGATTAAATTGCTCAAAACTTGCTGTAGGCGAAAATCATCGCCGATAAACCATAGGGGAAGATCTGGTGCAACATTTATCGTTAGTTCTAACCCTTTTTCTTGCGCCTGGGGTGTAAAAGAGTCGAGCAGATTTTGAGCGATCGCGACTAAGGCAAATTCTTGAGGATCGAGCTTGAGTTCTCTAGCTTCAATTTTAGATAGGTCGAGAATATCGTTAATCAAGGTCAACAGTTTGTTGCTGTTAGATTTAAGAGTTTTTAATAATTTGTGCTGGTCGGGAGTAAGTTCGCTTAAGTCTAGTAGTTGGGCGACTGAGAGAATTGCATTCATCGGTGTCCGAATTTCATGACTCATGTTAGCCAGAAAATCGCTTTTAGCCTGGTTAGCCGAATCAGCAGCTTGAGCTACGGCGATCGCTTCTTCTAATGCTCTATTTTGCCGTATTAGTTCCGCTTCTATTTTCTTGCGATCGGTAATATCCATCACCGCACCGTATAGCTTAGTTATTCCCGTCTCGTCACGAACCGCCCGCCCGATACTATTTAGATAGCGTATTTCTCCATCAGGACGAAGACAGCATAAGTCTAGATTGTAAGGAGTAGCTGTAGCCTAGCAACTGGTCAAAAGCAGAGCGAATTGCTTGTCGATCTGGTACGGGATGAAATTGCAGCAGTTCGGCGACAGTGGGAACGGGCTGTTGGTCATCTAAACCATAAATACTAAATAATTCTGCCGACCAGATCGGTCTGGCTGCGTCTAGCTCAAAATTTTCATCGATTTCTAGTTTCCAGTTACCCAAATTAGCTAACTTTTGAGATTCAAGCAGCGTCGCCTCATTTTCTTTTAGAGATTTTTCTGCTTCAATACGCTCGGTAATATCAGTAACAATCGAGCCAATTCCGCGATCGCCGTTGAGTAAATCTACGGGATAAAAGCTCGCATTCCAATAGCGTTTAAAACTAGGGCTAGCAGCAGTATGACCGTGAATTTGAACGTTACAAACTGGTCTTTCGGTTTCTATTATCTGACGCATTATTGGCTCTACTTTTGAAGCAAGATTGGGAACGACTTCAAAGATACTCTTGCCTAAATGTTCTTCAATTGAAAAACCGTTAATTTCTGCCAGAGTCTGATTGATCCGGATATATTTAAAGTTGCGATCGTGGAGGCTCAAGCCCACAGGACTAGAGGTATACAAATTTTCTAACAGAGAGTTGGCTTGTTTCAGGTCTTGTTGAACTAGTTTTAATTCATCGATGTTGACAAACGTGACTACCACACCATCGTTTTCCCCATTTTCTCGTAGATAGAGATTAACCCGCATCAATAGATGTTTTTGGGTTTTAACCACCTTCATTTCTCGTTCTAGCGGTTCTTGAGAAGCCATTACCTGCTCGAAGATGCTCGTCAGATTGGCACAGTCGAGATTATTAGTAATATCGCCAATAGAACGACCCACATCATTTGGTTTGATGTTAACTGCTTGAGTGGCAGCAGGAGTAAACTTGCGAATGTTAAGATTGCTATCTAAAAAGATTACGCCGATGTCTGTACTGCGAAGTAAATTGTCAATATCGTTGTTTAACTGAGTTAGCTGCTCGATCTTTGATTGGTGTTCGGCATTAACGCTGTAGAGTTCTTCATTAACTGACTGAAGCTCTTCATTAATACTTTGCAGTTCTTCGTTTGAGGCTAATAGTTCTTCGTTAGTCGCCTGTTGTTTTTCATTGGTCGTCTCCAACTCTTCGATAGTTACCTGTAGGTTTTCTCGTGTTTGTTGTAGTTCGTATTCTAATTCTGTAAGCTGGTTGGCTGCTTCTTGGCTGATGTCAAACCGCATTGCTGCCGTAGGCGCAACTGTAGGGGTTTCAATTTCCAAAACAACAATTAAATAGTCTCCTAAGCTGCTATTTTCCTTTTGACAAGCGACTCGCAAATTAACGTTTAGCTCTTCGCCTTGGCGATTGACTTTAATTCCCGTATACAAAACCGATTCGCGATCGCGTTTGGCACGATGCAAGGCGGTAGATAGAGGTAGCTGTAGCCCAGGAGGAACGATTTCGACCACATCTAACATTGCCTCTCCTATAGGAAACTCTAAAAGCTGTGCTGCGTTATAGAATACCCGCAGTAGCTGATTGTTTTGACTGACCAAAAGGCAGCTTATCGGCTGTTCGTTCAAACAGTACTTAAACACTTCTGACAACAGACGATCCGAGGCGCGATCGCCTTTTGCTTTATTAGAGATAGTACTAGGTAACTGATTGATGAATGTCGGTCGATTTAGCTGTGCAGTGGATAGAGAAACATCACGGCGTTTGCGAAACAATTTCCATTTTGCCTGGAGGGTAGTAAATTCTTCACTTAAATCGCCCAAAGATTCCGAACTACCCAAAAATAAAATTCCCCGAGCAGCTAGAGCAAAATGAAGTAGCTGTAGGACGTGTTTTTGTAGCGCAGGCTGCATATAGATCAGCACGTTGCGACAGCTTACCAAGTTCATTTTGGAAAACCCCGCATTTTTGGATAAGTCATGAGGGGCAATAATCAGCATTTCTCGTAAAAATCCTTTGACCTGAAAATGCTCGCCAGTATAGGTAAAGTATTTCTCTAGCCGTTCGGGACTAAGATCGTCGCTGATGCTTTTGGAGTATATTCCCCCAGCAGCTATTTCTAAAGCTTCGGTATCAATATCCGTCGCAAAAATTTTCACTTGAACGGGCTTTGCCGATCTGGCGATCGCTTCATCAACCAAAATTGCCATCGAATAGGCTTCTTCTCCCGTGGCGCAGGCTGAAACCCAAATTCTTAGCTGTTCGTCTGGTTGCAACTTAGAGATTAATTCAGGTAATACTCGATCTCTTAAATAATCCCATGCAGGGCGATCGCGGAAAAATTGCGTTACACCAATCAATAAGTCTCGCCTCAGCAGCTTTTGCTCTTCAGCAGAACTTCTTAGTAAATTGGTATATTCTTTCAGATTTTCGCAATGGTTAACAACGCAGCGATGGTTAATCCGTCGGGATATGGTGCTAACTTTATAATTAGAAAAATCGATTTCTTCTTGTTCGACCAAAATATCGAGAATTGTTTTGAGTCGATCGGGATCGATGCTGGCTGCTTTCTGGGCAGAAGATTCGGGAAAATTGTCTGAATAACGAATCAACTCGAATACAGTCTGAGCTAACTTTTGAGGGGAAAGAATTTCATCTACCAAACCAGAAGGAATCGCGCTACCTAGCATACTATTAAATTGTGCCGTTTCGGGTGATTGCACTAATCCGATACCACCAGCACGACTAACCGCTTTAATTCCTTTAGAGCCATCACTACCAGTTCCCGAAAGCAAAATAGCAATGATTTTTTCGCTCCACTCTTCAACTAAGGAATTGAGAAACTTATCGATCGGGTAATCAAAGGAATCTGGAGACTCGATTAAACGCAGACAGCGATCTTCAACAATAAGATGTTTTCCAGGTGGTAAGATATAAACTCGACCTGGTTGGATTTCTAGTCCATCCTCAATGGACTTGACAGGTATTGTAGTTCGGCGTTGCAAAATCTCAGTCATCATGCTCTCAAAATCAGGAGATAGATGCTGTACGATTACAAATGCTGCATGAGGATGGTCTGCTAAATTATCGAAAAATGTCTCTAATGCCTGTAACTCACGCGCTGAAGCTCCTATAGCAACGACGAAAAAATTGTCATTATAATTATTTGTTTCGACGGACGAATCAGTCATGATCGGCAATTTCTTATGTAATTAACTTGTAGTCGTAATGGTTAATAATTAATGTTTTGTGACAGTTCTGTTATCGATCGCGGATTTTGTCTGACAAAATATATATGTATATACATTATTAATTATTAAAAGCTTATTATCAATCTAATTTTTGTAGATTCTATACTAAATAAGTAAGGTAGTATCTATTATTGGCGATAGTTT
Source organism: Waterburya sp. (assembly GCA_965214815.1). Taxonomy (GTDB): domain Bacteria; phylum Cyanobacteriota; class Cyanobacteriia; order Cyanobacteriales; family Xenococcaceae; genus Waterburya. The sequence goes on along the minus strand of CBDCCL010000002.1, from coordinate 869,015 downwards.
TAAATTTATTAAATATTACTAATAGATCTAGTTTTTTGCTGAAGAAAATCTAAGTTTAAATTAATAGAAAGTATCATTTTCTTATTGCTCAATATATTTTAGTATAAACTTTACAATAGAAGAGCTTTTTGGCTGAGGTATGCCCGATTGGCTGAGTGTTTTATGCTTGCTGCTGACTTGGCAGATACGCTCGCGCTGACAGTCGATCTCATATACTAGGCTTCGCATTTGTAATTAATAAGACAGAAGCTCAATATCAGATTCAGAGGCGTAAACAATTAGAACTACCATTGAACAATTATCACGTTATTACTATTGGTACATCGGCTGGAGGGATTAAAGCCCTACAAACTCTCATAGGACAATTACCCAAGAATTTTCCTGCTGCTATATTAATAGTCCAGCATCTTTCTAACGAAGCTGCTAGTAATTTGGTCACGGTGTTAGGCAGAGTTAGCCAACTCCCTATAGAATTTGCCAAAGACCGACAGTTAATTGAGTTGAGTCATATTTATTTGGCACCTCCTGACTTTCATCTAATTGTTAAAGGCGAGCGGGTCAGAGTTATACGAGGTCCTCGTGAGAATCGAATGCGTCCTGCTATCGATCCGCTTTTTCGGACGGCTGCGGTAACTTATAGATCCTACGCTACAGGCGTGATCCTGACAGGAATGTTAGATGATGGTACTGCTGGACTACAGGCGATCGAGTCCTGCGGTGGAATGACCATCGTACAAGAACCAAGCGATGCAGCATACAGCAGTATGCCAAAAAGCGCGATCGCTAATGTGAACGTAGATCGGATCGTCCCTCTCAAAGACATACCCGATATCTTAATTGAGAGGGTTAAACAAACCCCTGCCATTGTTTCAGAAGTTCCCCTAGATTTGCTGCTAGAAGCTCCAATTACCAAAGAAGCCATCACCGAACCAAAAACTATGAAGCAAATAGGACAGCCTGTTGCTCATAGCTGTCCTAGCTGTGGTGGTCCTTTATGGCAAATTGGCAATACTACAAAACGATCTTCAGACAAAGGCGATCGCTTTGGCAAAGGCTCTTTGCTACGTTACCGCTGTCATATAGGTCACGCTTTTACTAGCCGTACTTTAATAGAAGAACAAAATGAGGCAACAGAAAAGGCTCTTTGGATCGCTCTACGGACGTTAGAAGAACGAGGTCGCCTCTTAAAAAATATGAGCGATCGCTATAGCCAAAGAGGTGCTACGGCTCTTGCTAAAACTCACGAGGAGAGAGCGCAAGAGGCATTAGAACACTCTGCTTTAATTCGTGACTTAATTCGCACCTTGAGAACTATTACAGAATTTCCGATCGAAGAAAACACCAATCGTGAAGCTTCATAATTATTCTATGACAGTATTAAATTCTTTTTGTATCTAAATTCTAGCAATAGCTGAAGATTGTGACGGCTGCGATCGACGGTTTTATTTTACGTAGTTTTTCGTAGCAACTGCTATTTTTAGCGTTAAACTACAATCTAATAGATATAAATATACTAATGGTACAACTTGAAGAACCCGTACAGCCAAATCGCTTTAGCGGGATCGAAATCTTGGTAATAGATGATGAAATGGACTCGCTGAATATATTGACTTTAGTGTTTGAACAAGAAGGTGCAGAGGTAAGATCGGCAGTATCAGCTAAACAAGCGTTAGACATCTTTAATAAATCGACTCCCGATATAATTATTAGCGATATTGGAATGCCAGAAGTTGATGGCTATACTTTATTAACTAAAATTCGCGCTTTACCTCAAGGGAAAAACCTTCCAGCAATTGCTTTAAGTGCTTATGCTGGTGATATCGATCGCCAACGCTCATTAGATGTAGGGTTTCAAGAGCATTTAAACAAACCAGTAGATATCTATAGTTTATTAAATGTTACGGTCGAGATCCTAAAATTAAAGTAATACTCTGCAAGCTTTAACTAACTATATAAATAAATATTTAAACTTTACATTTTTCTATATTATTGCACCCAAAAGCGATCGCGAAAATCTTTTTTTACTTTTTATAGATTGCGCTATATGGATTATCGATTTACTTACTATAGCGTTCGGGGATGGTCCGGTGAAAACTTTTTTTGAATAAACCACGGAGGCACAGAGGACACAGAGGGAAGAAAGAAGAGAGAGTTTTTCGCGGGATTAATTAGGATTGCTATATGCTCTTTGCTATTAACTATGGTAATAGTATTTAAAATTAATTATGAAACCATACAGTATAATATTTATTCTAAAATAGAAAGTAATCGAGAAGATTTGGTAATACAGCTTTTATTATTAATACTATCTATGCTAAATAATATTTCATGGTAAATATTAAATTAATAAGTAATACTTTAAACATATTATTCATGGCTAAGAAATGTTGAATTCTCCCTGTCGAGTTTTATTAGTAGAAGATGAACCAGCAGATGTAGACAAGATTCAAAATATGCTGGATGATGTGAGATCTGCTTTTTTCAAGGGAGGGTTTGAATTAACCTGTGCTGAAACGTTAAAGGTCGCCAAGCAGATCTTGTCTGAAAAAAAATTTGACGTAATATTACTCGACTTAGTATTACCAGACAGCAGAAAAATAACTAACTTGCAGCAATTGCAGGCAATAGATCCCAGCACGCCTATAATAGTACAGACTGCTTTAGAAGATGATGTGATAGCAGTTAAAGCTATAGAATTAGGTGCTTGTGGCTATTTACCCAAAGTCGCCAGCGATCGCGATTTATTGTTGTATGCTATTCGCTCGGCAATTGAGCGATCGCAGCAGCTAGCTAATTTACAACAATTGCCACCAGATTTAGAAATCGACGTGCTAGAACATCTTTTAACAGATGCGATCGATCTTAAAAGTACAGAAGGTGAGTCTTTGAAAGAGAATACACCAGATATTTTTACCGAGTTAGAACAAAAGTACAATCTGCTGATCGATCGCTTTGTAGAACAAAAAATTTATCAAGTAGAATATACCATCTCAGAACAAATTAATGTCTTAATCGAGCAGTTGGGCTATCTTCAAGCTACCCCTAGAGATCTCGTAGAGCTTCATATGAGCGTAATTAAACAAAAGCAATCTATATCCAAGAAAAAAAGCCAGGCTTTTATCGTTGAAGGACGCTATTTGCTTTTAGAATTGATGGGAAAACTTGCAGCTTACTATCGTCGGTATTACATTGGTTTAAACAGATTAAATCTAACCAACAATTCTTACCGTAGCGATCGTTTGCAAAGTTAGTCCCTGAAACAGCATCAAATACGGATAAGTTGTCGATCGCGCGAAAGTCCCGAATTTTTAATTGGAAGCGAAGTTTTTTGGTGAGATAATTTTCGTAGAACTATATTATTTAATGTGTCAAAATTCTTGTTTAAACTATATGTTAGTGGAAATACTTTAAGAAGTCGGCGAGCGATCGCCAACTTACAGAGGTTTTGCGATCGCCAGTTGCAACACCAGAGCCAGATCGAAATTATCGATGTAACCAAATCTCCAGAGATTGCCGAGTCGGAAAAAATTTTAATTACGCCAACTTTGGTAAGAGAACTTCCTTTGCCTAAAGAAAGAATTATTGGCGACCTCTCCGATACTAAAGTTCTTTCTTTAGCTCTCGATCTATTTTGATTTTTACCGTCTACTACTGACTTCTAATTTGACGATCTAACCCAAATAGCTACCAGAACCTTCAAACATCAGCCAAGATAAAAAGAAGTTAATCACGAAAATTGAAATTAAAGCAATAACTACGGCTGCTGTAGTAGACTCTCCCACACCCTTTGCTCCTCCAGAATACAGCCGACGGTGGCGATAATTACTCTATTATCACAAATACCTGCAATACCGTCTTCTCCCCAACGGTAAGCGCGAGATAGAGATTGCAAATGAGGAAAATAATCCCAAGCCGATTCATCCTCACTATAGTCTTCTCGTACCCTTCCCTACTGTCTTTCCCTAACATAAAGACCCCAGCGTGTTTAGTATGCCTTACGTTCTCTGTTCTCTGTTAGCCTTTGCTTTTCGGCGTTCATATTTCTTGCTCTAAATGAATGTTGTCAAGTAAAAAAACTTAAATTATCGCTTCTGTCGTCAAAATTAATCCTGCTATGGAAACCGCTACAGCACTAACTAAAGGAAAATAAGTTCTGACGCTTTCAAACTGGGGGAGATTATCCAACCATTCTCGGCAGTAAACCGCAATTACTCCGATAACTGTTAATGTAAAGCCCAATCCCAAACTAAAAGCTGCTACTAACTCCAGGCCATAAATTTCCTGATGTATGCCGATCGCCCCTAGCAGCAAAATTAAGGCTTCGGAACAGGGAATTAAGCCCCCAGCTATACCCATGCTGATTAAATTTGAGTTTGAGCGATCGCTATAATGATGGTGATGTTCGTCAACGGCAGGATTGAAATAACTCTCTAGCTGCCAAAAACCAATGATGCTGATGGTAATACCGCTTAGAAGGCTAAATATATAGTAAAGCTGTTCTGGTAATAGATAGCGAGAAGCTAATAATACCGTTAATCCCAGGGCAAAAATTCCTACCGTATGAGTAACAGTCACGATCGCACTTAACATCAAAGCTTGTAAGAAAGTCGAATTAGAACCAACTAAATAAGCTGTAGCTATAGTTTTGCCGTGTCCTGGCGTTAGCCCATGAACAGCACCAAATAAACAGGCTAATATTAATCCAGTAATCGTTAGCTGAGAACTTAAAATCTGCTCGGTAAGATCTGATAAGCGATCGCCATGTCCTGGATGGGCTAAGGCTGGTTGAGTTGTAACAGAGAAAAATACTATTGTTAACAGTCCCAGACTTAAGATAAATCTGCTATTTTGCTCAAATTTCATGTCTAATTAAATTTTGCTAGTTGTACTGCTGCTGTGGTAAAGCCAATAACCTATTAATGCCAAAATAATAATGATGGCTGCAACTACCATGTTGGGATAAAGCGGTAAACCTAATAAACTCGGAGGTGATTCTTCTAAATTGGCAGCAGGAGTAGTTCCTGGTACGAGCAAATTGACATAAAAAGAACCCCAAAAAATTACTAAAATAGCTGTAGTTACTTTGATGGCAACTTCTGGTTCGGGCGAACTCCGCCATAACAACCATAATAAAAGTGGAACTAAACCAATCAACAAAGTGAGCAGCATAACATCATGAAATCTGCCATGAGGATGCCAGTCGGGATTGAATACATGAGAAGAGTTCCAATCGACCACTACTGATACTAAAGTGGAAACAACAACTAAAACCGAAAGCAGAATCTTAGCCAGTTTTTTTCTTGACATCGATCTTTTCTCTATTAATTAATAACTAGTAATTAAAACAATTAAGCTCATCTCACCTATAAACGAAGTGAGATTTTACGAGCGATAGTTGATGGTTAATTGTTAATTGCAATCTTTTAGCCTATAGACTACTAGATAGATGTTCGGCGACAACAATTGCGATCGACAAAACGAACGTTAATTCCGTATATCTACGTATAAACTATAGTTCAGATTTTGTCTTGTCAAATCTTGCTAGAATTTATCAATTGTTGCTCTGTTTAATTTAATCTTGCTCGATCTAATTTGGTAAAACAACTTAAGCCACTTCATTGACGTTAGTTAGTAACTATATACTGCTATGTTACTGATTCCGTTTTTGACAACATTATCGGTTTTCTTACTACATAAAATAGAATTTTCCTTAAAAGAATTCCAATTCCCTGAAAATAAAGGTTCAGAAGCTATAATGAGTGACTTATCGATGTCGTTTAACCAGTAAAGAGATGGTGCGACTGCATTTATGGCAAAACGACAAGCAACTAATTGGAGTCCGTCGCTAACAATAATATTAGCCAGGACTTTTATTTTGTAAGGTTGAACTAAATTTATTAAAGTATCCAAAGTGTTTTGTAAAGCTGCTTCCAAATTGCCCTCTGTAGAAGCCAAGTAATGAAGAAATAGAGCAAAAATATGTTCGGAATCCGTTGTTCCTTCTATTTTCTGATAAATATCACTACTGATGCAGGTGCGGATTGGTTGATATAAAGTTTGTCGAAAATTTTCGATAAAGCCATTGTGAGTAAAAAGATAATTGCGATCGCAAAATGGCTGACAATTACTTAAGTTAGCTGCTTGTCCAGGTGTCGCGCTACGAATATAAGATAAAAAGTTATCGGTTTTAATGTACCGACTGAGATAAGGTAAGTTGGTATCGCTCCAAATAGGAAGAATATTTTTATAAATAAACGGTTCAGTATCTTTTTGCAGATCGTACCAACCAATTCCTACACCATCAGCATTAACAGTAGTAGTTACGGTTTCTTTCGGGTTGTAACTCTGGATATATAAAGAGTGTTCGGGTTGATAAATTAATTTTTCAGGTTCGATAGGAGAACCAAAGTAAGCCAGTAATCTACACATTTATACATTTAGCATTTAACATTTAACATTTAGCATTTAACATTTAACATTTAAATTCTCCCAGTCCCCTAGTCCCCCAGTCCCCTAGTCCCCCAGTCTCCCAGTCTCCCAGTCTCCCAGTCCCCCTGTTAACCTTCTGGTGACAGATTAAACATTCAACAGCTTACCAGCCTCTAGTACCGGGTTCGCCTTTAAAAGGTCCGACAATATCACTGGTAATCCAGCCAGCGTAAAAATCTCCAGGTTGAGGCGTTACTTTTTCTCCATCAACGTAACAAGCGTCCATTGGTCCAGGATAAAAAGCTACATGACCCTTTAATTCTTCATAATCTGGATAAATTTCAGTATAGTACCAGGCTACATTTGGCACAGTGCGATCGCCGAGTGTTAAACTATAATACTTGGCTCTTCCTCTCCATTCACAGAAGGTGAAGTGATTACTAGGCTGCAAATACTCCATCTTAATATCTTCGGTGGGAATGTAATAAGTTGGCGGATGGCTCGTTTCTAAACCTCTTTTGGCTCGATGGGTATCGGCAATGGTTTCACCGTTGAAAATAATTTGAATATGTTTAGTCGTATCTTCAATGCGTGGTGGTCGAGGATAATCCCATACAGATTCTTGACCTGGTTGAGGGGGGATAGGTTTGGGGTGCATTTGTTTATTTAATTTTTATTTTCTAAGTTAGGATAACCTTCTTAAGGAAGTTTAGGCGGTTTGTGCCAAACGAATACCGCTAAATTGCCATCGGGTTTCTGGAGAATAAAAGTTGCGATAGCTTGGGCGAATATGGGATTGAGGCGTTACACATGAACCTCCTCTTAAAACTAGTCTATTACACATTAGTTTGCTATTGTATTCTCCTACAGGCCCCGCTACGGGACGATAACCAGGATATGGATGATGACTGCTTTGTGTCCATTCCCAAACATCGCCAAACATTTGTTGTAATTTGTTGCTGTTGGCTGCTGGAGTAGGCTGCAAAAACCCCTTTTCTAATAAATTTCCTGTAACGGGAATATTGTTAGTTGCGTTTTCCCATTCTGCTTCGGTAGGTAGTCTTTTGCCACAAAAACGACTATAAGCGTCGGCTTCATAAAAGCTTACATGACAAACAGGCTCGGATTTATTTAAAGGACGTAATCCGCCTAAAGTCATAATCCACCAAGCACCGTCAATTTTTTCCCAATATAAAGGAGTTTGCCAGTTTTGGGCGCGGGCAATTTTCCAACCTTCTGAGAGCCAATAATCGGGGTTTTGATAACCGCCAGCTTCAATAAACTCTAGATATTCTCCGTTGGTTACTAAGCGAGAAGCAAGTAGATATTCTTGAAGATAAACCTGATGACGAGGTATTTCGTTATCAAAGGAAAATTCTTGACCGTCATAACCAATTGAATATAATCCTGCTGGATAACAAAGCCACTGTAACGGATCTAAAGTTTCATCTGATGTAGGAAGATCGGGGTTGTAAACGGGACGAAGAGGATTATTAGCAAAAATATGTTTGATATTCGTGAGTAAAAATTCTTGATGTTGTTGTTCGTGGTTTAATCCTAAAGTAATTAGAGCTTCTATTTCTAAATTTGGGAGCGATTGAGCAGTTAAAGTTTGTATGGCATTATCTACATATTCTCGATACTTATATACTTCTTCTACTGTAGGGCGTGATAGAGTTCCCCGTTGAGAGGAAGCAACTCTTTCTCCTAATTCGTAGTAAGAATTAAATATATAATCAAATTTGGGATGAAATACTTGGTAGTTTGGTAAATAAGGTACTAAGATAAAAGCCTCATAGAACCAAGTTGTATGACCTAAATGCCATTTAATGGGGCTAGCATCGGGCATACTTTGAACCACATAGTCTTCTATTTCTAATGGTTGACAAATATCTTCACTCTTTTGTCGAACTTGTTGATAGTAATTTAGTAATTCTGAAGTATTGACATGATTAACGATAGTTTTAAGCATCAGTATTAATAAATAAATAATTTAACAAATTTGATATATCCATGTTTCTAAATACAAATCGGATTGAGCTTTTGGTTCGGCTTGATATTTATCTCCTCGTTCAATTAATTGCCATTTATTAGCAGTTTGCAAAGCAGACATTTTGTTTTTAAAGTCACTACTTTCATAAAAATCAGGACGGAGAGTAAAGATAATATATCCTTGGGGTTTAGTAATACGAATTAACTCATCAAAAGAACTACTAGGAGCGTGTCCATAGGTAAATACACCGCAAGCTACCACGCCATCAAAATAGTTAGTAGAAAAATCTAAAGCTTCTCCTAAAACCATTTGATACAAAGCAGTATAAACGTTCTTTCTTTTTGCTTCGGTAAGCATTCCTTGAGAAAGATCGATCGCAGTTAAATTGTCATATCCTAGTTGATGTAATTGTTGTCCCATAATACCCGTACCCGCTCCTACATCGAGTATACGACCATTCGGCTTTAGATATTTAAAGGTTAAATCTACTATTGGCTCTTTTGTCGGGCGACCATATAATGTTTCTAAATCTTGCTCGTAATCTTTTGCCCATCGATCGTAACGTTGGGTTAATTCTTGGTTATTTTGGGAATTATAAACCCATTGAATTCTGTTTAATTGATTCATCTTGAATCGTTAATTGTTAATTGAGGAATTGTTGATTGTTGATTGAGGAATTGTTGATGGTTGATGGTTGATTGTTGACTGTTCCCTGTTTACTGTTTACTGTTTACTGTTTACTGTTTACTGTTCCAAATGAGTTGCTAAACTTTCAGATAATACTTTTACGTTAGGTTCGCTCATCATTGTAAAATGATCGCCAGGAACAAACTGTAATTTTAATGTTTGAGAAATGTCTTTCCATCCCCAGGTTTTATCTTTCATAGTTATTGATTTATTGGGCAGAAAACTATCTAGATCGTTTACATCTTTTGCTCTAAATAAATACAGGCGATTACCCTTCGGGTACGCTTTATGCGAAGCACTGGGAAGCCCAGCATAAACGGTATCCTTTAGGGCGCGATCGCGATATTTTTGTTGAGGAATATATTTAATCATTGCCTGCATATTAGCTCTATAAACTGCGATCGTTCTTTTTAATTCTGTTTGGCTATATTTTAGTCCGACTGTATTAAATTGTTCTAATAAGTAATTTAATTGTCGATCTTTACTGAGAGAATTTAATTTTGCTGTGGAAATATTTAGCTGTTTATTAAAGGCGCGTTCAAACATTCCGCATAGATCGATTATGTGCTGAACAGAATTTTTATCGGCGTTTATGTCTTTTTCGGCGACAGCTACTTGAATATCAAAGATTCCTAAAAACCCTACTTCATCTCCTTGCTGTTGTAATTGTGTGGCGATTTCAAAAGCAACTTTACCACCAAAAGAATGACCGCATAATAAATAAGTTCCTGATGGCTGAATTTTTTTAATCGATCTAATATGATAAGCTGCGATATCTTCTATAGTAGTTAGCGGTTCGATATCTTCATCTAATCCCAGGCTTCTTAAACCATAAAAAGGTCTTTGAGTTCCTAAATGTTCTGCTAGTTGATACAGTTCCAAAACATTTCCCAAAACTCCAGGTAGGAAGAATAAGGGGGTTTTATTTCCTGATGGCTGAATTAGAATCGCCGTATTATAGAATTTTTTATCAGAAATATTAGCGAGAATGCGATCGCTTTTGGAAGGGAGAACTTTTAAAGCGATGTAGTTAGTTAAAGTTTCTACAGTGGGATAGTCGAAAAGTAGGGTTGAAGGTAACGATTGTTTCAGATTAGATTGTAAGCGACTTCTCAACTCGATCGCCATTAAAGAATCTAATCCCCAATCAAATAGTCGTTGGTTAATATTAATTTGTGTTGGTTTTTTTAATCCCAGGGTTTTAGCTACTTCTGTTTGTAAATACGCATTTAATAACTTTTTTCTTTCTAATTCTGGTGCGTTTTCTAACTGTCGTACAATATTAACTTGAGTAGTAGATTTTTGTGAGGCAAAATTTTCTAAGAAAGGGGATACTGTTGGAAGTTGTGCTAACCATCGTGACCAATTAATCGGTAAGACGGTAGCCTGAGTAGTATCGTCGGTAATTAATTCTCCTAATGTTGCTAATCCTTCATCAGGATGAATAAATTTAATTCCTTGTTCTTGTAAACGCTTTTGTTGTGTCTTATTTAATCCACTCGCCATACCCGTATTCCCCCAAGCACCCCAATTAATTGAAAGTGCGGGTAAGTTTAAACTGCGACGATAATGAGCAATAGCATCTAAGAAAGAATTAGCAGCAATATAATTACCTTGAGCGGATGTACCCAAAACAGAAGCAGCAGAAGAGAAACATACAAAGAAATCTAAGGGTATATCTTTAGTTACAGCGTGTAAATTCCAAGTCCCTATAACTTTAGGATTCATTACTATCTCAAAACGCGACCATGTTTGCTGTTGCAATATGCCATCGTCTAAAACCCCAGCAGCGTGAATAATACCCCGTAGTTTGGGAAATTTTTCTATTAAATTAACTACTGCTTTATAGTCGGTAATATTGGCTTGAATCGGGTCAATTTTAGCACCAGTTTGTTCTAGTTTATCGATTTCTTTTTGAACGCTAGGAGATAAATTACTTCGGCGACTAACTAATAATAGATGACGCGCTCCTTGTTGTACTAACCATCTAGCTGTTTTTAGTCCCAAACCACCGCTACCACCAGTAATTATGTAGCTTCCTGACGATTTAATTAATGGTTTAATACTATTATCTGGAGAGTGAGGAATAGATATGACGACCTTTCCGATATGTTTAGCACTCGCCATGAAGCGGAAAGCATCTACTATCTTGTCGAGATCAAAGACTTTGTGAGGTAAAGGCTGAAGATTTCCTGCTCTAAAGCTGGGTAATAGTTTAGTAAATATAGAGCTAATTAAATCGGGGTTACTTTGAGAAACTTCACCAAAATCGAAAGAAAAATAGTTAGCATCGGGTCTAACTTTACTTACTTTCTCTTCATCCCAAACATCGATCTTACCCAGTTCGATAAACCGTCCCTTGTCTTTTAAAATACTAAAACTCTTCTCAATATATTCCTTATTAAAGCTATTGAGAACAATATGTACTCCTTCACCATTAGTAATATTATTAATCTCTTCGGCAAATTCCAAACTACGGGAGTTAAATACATAATTAATCCCCATCGATTTGAGAAAATCCCATTTACCCTGACTCGCAGTCGCAAAAATTTCAGCACCTATATTTTGAGCTAACTGTACTGCTGCTTGACCGACTCCTCCTGCTGCGGAATGAATTAAAATAGTCTCTCCTGCTTTGATTTTTCCTAACTCATAGATTCCGTAATAAGCTGTTAGAAATGCTGCGGGAATAGTCGCTGCTTCAGTAAAACTTAAGTTGTCTGGTTTGAGCGCAATTTGGTTTGCTTCTACCGTAATAAAACTAGCAAGACTTCCTGTTGCTAAAGCTATGACTTCATCGCCAACCTGGAAGTTATTAACCTTATCTCCCACCGCAATAACAATCCCCGCGCATTCAAAGCCAAAAGGAATATTTCGCGGATTAGTAATATTTAATTCTTGTTCGTAATAGTCTCGCAGCATTCCCAAAGTATTTAATACATCTCTGAAGTTCAATCCTGCTGCATAAACCTGTATTTCTACTTCGGTTGCTGTTGGTTGACGACGAGTATCAGAGACGAGGGAAATATTATCTAGAACACCATAGCTATCTATACTGACACGAACTGGTTTTTGTTTATATAAGTTATTAGGTGTTGAAGTTGGTTTTTTCTTCAGTCTGCTTACATAACGAACTGAATCGCGATAGGCTATTTGTTCTTCTGACCCGTTATATAGAATTTCGGCTAATAAATCATCTACGCTGGTATCGCCAGGATCTAAATCGACACGGACACATTTTAATTCTGGATATTCTAGTAAAATTGCCTGTCCTAAACCCCATAAAGGTGCTTGCTGAACTTGCAACAATTCAGCCTTAACTGGTCTAGAACCTCTGGTTACTAACCACAGACGGCATGATAAACTAACTTGAGATAAAGCCTGTACCAAATACAATGCACCTGCGCAGGCTATTTGCGCTTCTTGTATTTTTGTTAGGGACAAGTCGGTAATTACTTGCGAGCAGAAGAAAACTATTCCCCAATCAGTATCTCCATTTGTCTTACTTAAACTCTCAAATAACCGTAAAAAATCTTCACTAGATCGATAATCAATTTCATACCGAGCTACATTCAAATCCGTAACTATACTCTCTCTCTCTCTCTCTTTCTCTGCGCGGACAACTCGCGATTTTGAGGAAGCCTCAAAATGCGTGTCCTTGCCTCTGCGCCTTTGCGAGAGATAATATTGATAAGCTGTTCCAGGATAAACGAGAACACATTTATCTCCCCGCTGCAACAATTCCCTCGATATATTCTCAGTCTCATCGCCAAAAATAATCCAGGTTTTTGTTATATCTAATTTTGGTAAGACTGATTCTGTTGGTTGCCAAATTACCTCATAAAGATGGTCTTTTAAATCCAGTTGAGACTGTAATTGTTTTTGTACGGCGCGCACTGATAAATTTGCAATAGAAGCTACAGCACTTCCATCTTCGTTGTAAATATTTATATCTACTTTTATAAGTTCTGTATTATCAGAATTATTCTCGGCAATTTTTGCATGACTCCAAAGATTAACATCAGGACAACCATATACTTCTAACTTTTCTAAAATTACAGGAAGGTAAGTACCATCTGGTAAAATTGTTCCTACAATATGCAAACAAGCATCAAACAAAGCGGGATGAAACTGATATTCTCCTAATTCTGAATAAATTACTTCTGGTAGCTTAATTTTACCGAGAACTTGTTTATCTCCCTGCCAAATTTGTTCTACGCCTTGGAAACTATTGCCAAAGTTAATCTGTTGTTCTCGACGCTGTTGATAAAAAGTTTCTGAGTCAATTATTTCAGTGCATTGTTGTTTAATTTCTAGTTCGTCTAAATTTAATTTGCTACTATTACTCTGAGTGGATTTAATTTTACCCGAAATATTGCGCTGCCACTTTTGTCCATCGGGAGCGGTACTGAAAACCCCAAATTCGTAAATATTATCTAGTTCTGGCTTTAAAATAACTTGCAGTTTATTAAAACTATCTGCGTTAGCTAAAGTCAAAGATTGCTCGATAAATATTTCTTCAATACACAGTTTTTTGGAATTTAAAACTTTTTTACCTGCTGCTAAAGCCATTTCTAAATAGCCCGTCAGGGGGAAAATAGCAGCTTCAAAAATACGATGTTCTGGTAACCAAGAAAGTGAATCCTGGTTAATTTCAGCTTGAAAACGAATTTCTTCTGTACCTGCTAAATCTAACTTTTCTCCTAGCAGTGGATGTAATCCCGATCGCTTTTTAACTATTCTATTTACCGTAGGTTCTAACCAGTAGCGTTGTCGTTGAAAAGGATAGGTTGGTAAATGTTGTCGATCGCGTCGATAATCTCCATCGAAACTATTCCAGTCTATTTCTACACCCCGCAGGTATAGTTCTTTTAAACTACCTAACATTTGTTGCCAATCGTCTTGTGGCGATCGCAAACTTGGCAGCCATAATTTATTATCTGGAAGACACTGACGAGCAAGTCCTAATAGTATTGGTTTTGCACCTATCTCTAAGAAAATATCGACTGCTTCTAAAGTTTTTATCCCAGCAGCAAATCTTACAGGTTTGATAATATGCTCGCACCAATAATCGGGATTGGTTAATTCGGCTGTAGCGAAGTTACCAGTAACATTAGAAATAAACTCGATTTGCGGTGGCGATAGTTCTACTTCTCTAACCGTTGCTTTAAATTCTGTTAGTATTGGCTGCATCAATGGAGAATGAAAACCATGAGAAACAGTCAACCTTTTATTTTTAATCCCCTGTAAATCTAGCTCGTGACAAACTGCTTTTATTTCCTTAGCATTTCCTGAAATTACAACGCTTCGGGGCGCGTTAATTGCAGCAATGGTCACATTTTTGTAGGGTTTAATTGCATTCAAGGCTTGTGATTCTGAAGCTAACAACGATACCATCGCACCACCTTCAGGTAAGCTTTGCATCAACCTAGCTCTGGTTGCAATTAGCTTTAATCCATCTTCTAAACTAAATACCCCTGCAATAGTTGCTGCTACATATTCTCCTACACTATGACCACTGACAATATCGGGTTTGATTCCCCAATCAATCCACAGTATAGCTAAAGCATATTCGATCGCAAAGATCGCTGGTTGGGTATAGATAGTCAGATCGATTGAGGGCGTTTGAGGAGATTCTGCAAACAGTATATCTAATAAAGATTTATCTAGGTAAGAATCTAAAATTGTGGCGCAGCGATCGATCGCCTGTTTGAATGTAGGTTGGGTATCGTATAGTTGACGACCCATGTTAATGTATTGTGAACCCTGTCCAGTAAATAAAAATGCTGTTTGGTTAGGCGATACGCTATTTGTTTGATGAATTTCTGTCGCATCGTTAGTTAATTGCTGTATTAATTCCTCTGACGAATCAGCGATTATTGCTGCGCGATAGTCAAAGTGTTTTCTACCTGTATTAGCGGTAAAACAAAAATCTGCTATGTCTTCAGGATGAGATTGTAAATAGCGAAGATAACGTTGCGATAATTCTGTTAGTGCAGTTTCCGTCTTTGCAGATAAAGTTAAGATATGTAAAGGGCGTTCTTTGTTCTCTGTTCCTTCTGTTTCTATTTCTGGTGACTCTTCTAAGATGGTATGACAGTTTGTTCCTCCCATACCAAAAGAACTAACTCCAGCACGTAGAGGTGTACCATTTCTTTGCCACGGTGTAAGCTGAGTATTAACGTAAAACGGTAGGCGATCGAAGTCTATATTAGGATTGGGTGTTTTGAAGTGTAGAGATTCGGGAATTTGTTTATTTTTCAACGCCAGTACGGTTTTAATCAATCCCGCAATCCCCGCTGCATTAGCAAGATGTCCGATATTAGTTTTGACCGAACCTATAGCACAGGATGCAGTATCTAAAACCCCGCTACTATCTCGAAATGCTTGAGTCAATCCTTCAATCTCGATTGGATCGCCTAAATTAGTTCCCGTACCGTGAGTTTCAATATAACTAATAGTCTCAGCATCTATTCCCGCATTGGCTAAAGCTGTAGAAATTACTTCTGCTTGGGCTGCTATATTAGGTGCAGCATAACTAACTTTTTCTGAACCATCATTATTAATTGCCGAACCTTTAATTACTGCATAGATACTATCGCGATCTGCGATCGCACTACTCAATCTTTTTAAGACAACAACACCAACACCGTTACCAAATACTGTACCGTTAGCTGACTCGTCAAATGCTCGACAATGACCATCAGCAGAAAAGATGCCGTTTTCTTGTACCTGATAGCCTGTTGCTTGAGGAGTACGTATAGCCACCCCTCCTGCTAAGGCTAGTTCGCATTCTCCGTTAAGTATACTGCTACAGGCTTGATGCACTGCTACCAAGGAAGTAGAACAAGCAGTTTGGACATTAATACTCGGCCCTGTAAGATTAAGTTTATAAGAAACCCTAGTGGGTAAAAAGTCTTTCTCTTGACCCATAGTTAGCTGCACCTGTGCCATAGTTTCTAAAAAGGAACTATTATCGGCATCAAGTTGCGGATAGACATTGTTTACTAAATAAGTATTCATCCCTGCGCCAGCATATACCCCCACAGTTCCAGGATAAGCTTGGGGATTGTAGCCCGCGTCTTCTAATGCTGTCCAAGCACATTCTAAAAATATCCGCTGCTGTGGATCGAGGGTTTCAGCTTCTTTGGGGCTATATCCAAAGAAATAAGCATCAAAATATTCGATGTTGTCTAATATTCCCCCAGCTTTGACATAATTAGGGTTGTTGCGCCAATTATAATTACTGCTGTCGAATTCAATAGATTCTTTACCCTGACAGAGATTGTCCCAGAAGGTTTCTAGATCCTTAGCCCCAGGAAAACGCCCCGCCATTCCAATAATAGCGATGGGTTCATTTTTTCTTAGTGGTGATGATTTTCGATTTGAAGTATATTCTTCATCCTGCTGTAGATATTCTGTCAGGCTGCTAATAGTTGGATGTTGAAATAACTTAACTACAGGAACATCTAACTGTAATCTTTGTTTTAGTTGGCGGTTGAGTTCTATTAACAATAAAGAATTACCGCCTAGCTCGAAGAAATTATCTTTAGTCCCGACTATTTCTAACTGTAATAAGTCCTGCCAAATTTGCGCGATCGCTTTTTCAACTTCGGTTTTAGCTAATATTAATTCGGTAGCTAATTGAGGTCGCTCTTTTTCTGGTTTGGGTAAAGCCTTGCGATCTATTTTGCCATTGGCGTTTAACGGCATTGTTTCTAACATCACCCAAATTTTGGGAATCGCGTACTCTGGCAGACGAGATTTTAAATAGTCCCTCAGTTTTGGTTCTAGTTGACGAGCAACTTTACTGTGTAAAGGATTATTAGTATATTCTCTATAGGATTTATAATCTTCTTGATTTTTTATCTGATTTAACTTGCGATCGCGAAGCGTAGCCGAAGGCTTATCGCTTTTATCTTCTGGAATAAAAGTTACATCGTAACCGTCTATAACTCGTGACCAACTAACAACAATCTTGTATGGTAAATCGGCAACTAAATCCCACCAGTCTTCAGGCTCAATTCCTCCTTCTATTAAAGCTAGTCGCTCTTTTAATTCTCTAACCGTACTGAAATTATCTTCATCTAAAAGCTTCAGTAAAGCAGCTTCTTTACTCAAACGAGGATTGGGAATATTGGTAATTACTAATAGCTGGTTCTTTTCTACAACTAAACTTCTAACCGAATCGAAGTTTAAATTATCTTGTTGCCAATCTAACCGACAGTCGGCTTCTGCTAAAGCAATATTTTTATTTACGTGCAGTACCACATCATAACGAAACTTACTCAATTCATTATGATAACGCCCTCGTTTTAACTGAATTTCTACGTCACTAATACTAGGTAAAGACTGCTGTATCGCCATGAAAAAATCGGGAGAGATAACCAAATCTTCTTCATTTCTCATCCTAGCTGCAATTTTTTTCCGTAACTCTTCTCCAGATACATCATCGTTAGCTTGATGTAGCTGTACCGCAGCATGAAAAGCCTCTAATAAGTCTCGATTACGGATATCCCCGACAAACACAAAACCAGAATCGGGGATTGCGTTTACCGCCTGCTCTAAAACATCAAACAAATAATCTGCGCTAGGAAAATGCTGCGTAACCGAATTAATTACCACCCCATCAAAAGAATCTTCAATCCCCTGGATCTTATCTGCCGATCTGTGGGATAATTTAACAATATCATGCCCTAATCCTGCCGATTTTAGATGACTGCTAATATAATCTAAAGCTGTGACGGATATATCCGTACCCAGATATAGAGAACATACAGGTGCGATGCGGAACAACAACATACCAGTACCGCAGCCCAACTCTAAAACGCGGTGGGGATTCAAGCTTAAAATGCGATCGCTCGTAGATTCTACCCAATGTCGCATCTGGACTTCTGGAATGGGTTTGCCATCGTAACTATCATTCCAGCCAATCAGGTTCAAAGTCGGGTCTTCTACAATACTAGACTGAGTATAAACAGCATTATCAACCTCTTCCCACTGCTTTACCTGTTCGGTTTGCGTTGCACGATCGATACTGCCATCGCCAACAACATAAGCCACTAAACGCTTATCTTCTCCATTGTCAGCCATAGCAATTACGGCGCATTGTTCTACTTGGGGATGTTGATGCAAAACAGCTTCAATTTCCCCTAACTCAAAGCGAAAGCCCCGAATTTTTACCTGATTATCGATGCGATCTATAAACTCAATATTACCGTCGGGTAGATATCTAGCTAAATCTCCAGTTTTATAGAGTACGGGAGAACAATTATCTGCGAATGGATTAGTAATAAACTTTTTTCTGGTTAATTCAGGGCGATTTAAATAACCCTTGGTAATCCCCTTTCCCCCTAGATAAATCTCTCCTATATCCCCTACTGATACTGGTTCTAAATCAGAATTTAAAATATAAACTCGAACATTACTAATTGGACGACCAATGGGAACTTTTTCTAAAGAATTCTCAGGATGACACTGATAAACCGTACTCCATACCGTTGCTTCAGTAGGACCATATTCGTTATAAAGTGAAGTGTCAGCTAAGTTATTAAAATGTAGGCTAATTAAATCTACAGGACAAACTTCCCCCGCTACAATTACCACTTTTAAGCTAGATAGTCTCGGTGAACTATCCCGATTGAGTAATAGTTTCCACAGAGAAGGTAGACATAACAAATGAGAAATATTGTGTTCCTCAATTAAATCTATTATCTCTAAAATATTTTCTTGAAAATTTGCAGATGGCAAAACTAAAGTACCACCAACAGATAATGTCCAGAAAATGCCAGCAATCGAACTATCAAACCCAAAAGAAGAAAGTAATAAATAGCTTTTTACAGGTTCTAAATAATAATTAAGCCTGGCATAAGTAGAATGAGCTAAATTACCATGAGTTACTAACACTCCTTTGGGTTTTCCTGTCGAACCCGATGTATAAATAATGTAAGCTAAATTGTCTAAAGATGAAAGATCTACCAAATCGCGATTGCGCTGCGCTTCGATAGTTGACCAGTCTGAATCCAGACTAACTAACTTACCATCATATTCCGATAGCTTATCTACTAATGTTGTTTGAGTTAATAAAATTTTTAAATTAGCATCATCAATAATATAATTTAACCGTTCTTGAGGATAACTAGGATCTAAAGGTACATAAGCACCTCCTGCTTTAAGAACCCCCAAAATACCAACAATTAATTCTAGAGAACGTGACAAACAAATTCCAATCTTAGTATCTGCACAAATACCCAAAGACTGTAGGTAACAAGCTAATAAACTTGCCTTTTCATCTAATTCTCTATAGGTTAAAAACTGCTTTTGAAAAGATACGGCTACGCGATCGGGATTTTTAACCGCTTGTTCCTCAAAAAAGAAGTGAATACACTTTTCAGGATAATCTTGTTGAGTATCATTCCAGCTCACCAAGATTTTATGTTTTTCTGCTTCAGTTAACATATTCTTGTTTTGTGGTGTTGGTATTTTTTGGGTTTGAAATTAATTAGTTGGTAGTGTATGCTGATAATCGAATGTTGCTTATTTGAAGCTAGCAATCATTAAATTAATGAAGTCAACGCAATTTACAAATCTTTAACAGTAAAATTGTTTTGTCTATCTTTAAGATATGTTGAAAAAAAAATTTTCGAGAATTAAAGTGAATTTAAATTTATTTTACTATTCATAGTTACGATAAATTCGATTCTTATCACTCTCATTTCTCTTTTTTAGTTTTATTTACAAATTAACTTTAACATATCCCAATATTAAATTATTGATTTCTCAAGATTATCGATTTGCTTAAAATTCTATCCCTTGAATTTAATCTTAATTGTATTATCTAATAGAGCAATAAACATCTTACAATTGTCAAAAAGCTGTATTATATCATCTAAAACTAAATCAATTTCTTTTTTGAAGCGATAGTTATTGAATTGCAAAGCGATCGAGGCTTCAAACTAAATTAAATGTTAATTACCTCGATCCCAATCTTTAAAAAAATTAAAATTATCGACTGGGTTTTTTGGTAAAATAAAATTAAATTATAGATTACCATGTTAATTGCTCTACAAAATTAATAAAATACGCGATCGTGACAAACAACCTTTGGAAAAATAAATCGATCTGTTTTAATCGTTTCCGCTTCTAATTTCTTTTCCCTGTAACAATATAGGTAACTCTTTGACTAATATTAGTTGCATGGTCTGCCATCCTTTCTAAATGACGAATAATTGAACCTAAAAGCAAGAGGGGTTCGACTACTCCAGGAACGTCACGTTGAAAAGCGATCGCATTATAAAGGCGATCGTAAGCATCATCTACTACATCATCATATTCCTTAACTCTTTTACCCGCGCTCTCATCTAAATCCGCTATGGCGACAAGGCTGGTGGCTAACATTAACTGAGCGTGTTCGGACATTACAGCAATCTCTGGTAAAATGTCGTGAGGAGGATATTTCATCAGCTTAATCGCTATTTCGGTCAAATCCTGCGCGCCGTCTCCAATCCGCTCTAAATCTCGCACGAGCTGCATAAAAGCACTAAGCATACGCTGATCCTGAGCGACTGGTGCTTGTAAAGTCATTAGAGTCGAGCAGTCAGATTCAATCTGGCGATAATAAATGTCTATATCTTGTTCCAAGACAATAATTTTACGGGCTGCATCGAGATCGGATTCAAACAAACACTGATGGCTCAAGCGAAATGATTGTTCTACTAGCGTTCCCATCCGTAGTACTTCCTGCTGCACTTCTCGAAGAGAACGCTGTAATTGATTTGCTTCAGTGCGATCGGTTTTAGGTGCTATCATTGACTGCAATTATTTACAAACGTTTTAATAAAATTTGATATATGACTTAATATTAGTAACAAAAAAGCTAAAACTTTGCCGATAAGATGTATTTAAAACAACAATTATGAGCTAGTTTTTTTTTGTTTGCTGTCTGGTAAAATAATTTCTAGCCAAGCACCGCCGATTTGGGGATGATTTTTAGCAGAGATTTTGCCTCCATGAGCCTGAACAATTTGTTCGACGATCGCTAAACCTAAACCGCTTCCATCAGCGGATGTTGGATCTTGGGTTCTAGCACGAGATTTGTCCCCTCGATAGAGTCTTTCAAAGATATATGGTAAATCGTCATCATCAAAACCGATACCATAATCAATAACATCAATTTTAACTTGGGTAACATTAGATTGGGCGGGCATATAAGGTAAAATCTCAACTATAACTTCTCTTTTGGGTGGATTGTGCTTAATAGCATTGTCTAAAAGGTTGAGAAAAACCTGAATTAGACGCGAACGATCGGCAGAAATAGTTATGTCGCGATCGCCATTGTAGATCAGCGTTACCTCTTTTTTTTGAGCAATAGGTTCTAAAATCTGCCAAACCGATTGAACTAGATCGTATAGTTGAACTGCTTCATATTTCAACAAGCGTTCGGGAGCAGCCTCTAATTGAGCCAGATCCAACCACTCTTGTATTAATTCCATGAGGCGGTTTGTTTCAGTTAGCATTTGCTCTACCCAACGACGTTCGGGATCTTTCAATCGTCGTAGTAGATTTTCCGCAACTAAAGATATTGAAGTGAGTGGGGTGCGGAGTTCGTGAGTAATGTCGGAGACGGCGCGATCGCTGCGCTGCGATAATTCTTTTAATGGCTGACGATTTTCAATAAACACCCCTACCTCCCTGTCGGCTAAAGGAAATCCATAACCTTTGAGGGCGATCGATTCGACAATCTTTTGTAGCGAGCGATCGAAATTAGCCTGGGGTTCGCTGTCTTGAGGAGAAACATAGCGAGTAAAGAAAAAGATCCACTCTTTAGTTTGGGGTTCTTGAGATTTTCGAGTTTCCTCAATTAAAATATCTAGGTCGTAAGAGCGTACCAACTCTAACAATAGACGAATTCTTAAGGATCTGCGAGAATCAATTCGCAGCAAATCCTTAGCATTTTGGTTACACTCTACAAGCTGATTATCTGCATCTACCTGTAGGTATCCAATGGGTGCTTGTTCGATTAAAGATTGCCAAGCAGTGCGGTCTTGTTCTAATTTTTCTCGTTTAGCCTCAAGCTCTCTTAGTTCTCTGCGAATTAAAGAATCTACGGGTAAAGATACCTTACTATCTGCATCGCCAACATAGGACGTTAGAGTTTGCTTTAAGCGTCGTTTAAATCGATATTGCTGACTTGCATAAATGCCAAGACCAATAGCTAATCCTAAAACAAAATCCAAAGCTGACATAGGGTATTTGCTAACAGTTAATGAGCTAACTTTAGCAAAAGCTAGAGGTCTATAAACAATTTTAATAGACCGAACAATTTACCGCTCACTTAAGGAACAAGGAGGGAGACGGGGAGACGAGAAAGGACTTGTCCGCATCTAGACGGGGAGACGGGGAGCAGGGGAGCAGGGGAGCAGGGGAGACGGGGAGCAGGGAAGTAGGGAGGTAGGGTTACTTTTTACTCTTTACTCTTTACTTTTTACTCTTTACTTTTTACTCTTTACTTTTTACTTCAGCGCAGCGTCCTTTTGTCCCCCAGTCGCCGTAAACTACAAAGTTTTCAACCCATTCATTAAATGATCGAACCTCTACCCAAAGCGATAACCAAAACCTCTAACGGTAATCAAATATTCTGGCTGACTGGGTTCTTCTTCTAGTTTTTCACGCAACCAACGGATGTGAACATCTACAGTTTTAGTATCTCCTAAGAAATCTGCTCCCCATACCTGCTCGATTAGCCGATCTCTCGACCAGACACGACGGGGATAGCTCATAAATAATTCTAACAAACGAAATTCTTTGGGAGAGAGGTTAACTTCAGTACCTCTAACTATTACCCGGCATTCTTGTGGAAAGAGACTGATATCACCATATTTTTGAACGGAACTTGAGGTCGAACTGCTATATTTTTGACGGCGCAACAAAGCACGACAGCGAGCAACTAATTCTTTTATGCTGAAGGGCTTAGTTAAATAGTCATCTGCCCCTACTTCTAGACCCAATACGCGATCGGTTTCACTGCTTTTGGCACTAATAATCAAAATAGGAGTAATGTCCCCTTGATAACGCAATAAACGACAGACATCTAATCCGTTTACCTCTGGCAACATCAAATCCAAAATAATTAGATCTGGAGTAAATTTAGCTCGGCTGAAATCAGGGCTTTGTAAAATATTTAAAGCTTCTCTACCGTTGGCTGAGGTATGAACTTCATACCCTTCCTCTTCCAGAGCTACCATAACCATATCTCTAATTAGATCTTCATCTTCGATTAGTAGAATACGGCTGGTGGCAGTTAATTTGGATTCGGTAGATCCTTTAGAAGTTTCCAATGAAAGCATAAATAGATACTTTGAATTTTACGTGATTTTCCGTAGTTTCCGTCACCTTAATATATACACCAAAAAGGTTGTTTGAGGAATGATAGCTAAATAAATTATGATAATTTTTTTTCCGCGATCGCGCCTATTAGTTACGATCATTGTAGATTTACTATCATAATTCTTAATAATTAAACTAAACCTTGGCGATCGACAACTAATTTATTTATTCAATCTTAACCAAATGAAACTTTTATGTTTACAATCGTCAAACATCTTGGTTATTTTGCTGAATCCAATTCACAAGATGCTGGGGTAGTTGAATATCGAACATTTCTAAATATGCAAAATAGTCATAGCCGTTTTTATTTTCAATCGTCAAGTTCGCACCGTTTTTTAATAGAACCATAACATTGTCCCATCTTTTAATTAAGGAACATTCCATGATGGGAGTGTTGCCAAATTTGTTTTGTGTGTTGACATCAAACCCTAAATCTACAAGCTTTTGTAAAACATCTGGTTCACCCTCTATTGAGTACCAATGAAGCATCGTTTCACCAATAATTCTAGTTCTGGATGATTTACATAATTCGACTAACTCTTTGCTAAATTTTTTTCCTGATTCAATTGCACTATATAGTTCAATCCAGCCTGCTTGATGTGGCATTTTTTCCCAAGCAGTAACTATCCAAGTAAGGGCGAATACCCTTCGCCCCTAAAATTATTTTATATGCGATCGCTCTATCCGTTAGTACAGTATTTTAATCTACTCCTCGTTCCTTAATTACGGCGTTTTCCAAATACGCTGATGATAGTCTTTTGGTTTGGCATAGGGATCGCTATCGCCATGATGATGATGTCCGTGTCCGTGTCCGTGTCCGTGTCCATGTCCGTGTCCGTGTCCGTGTTCGTGTCCATCTACTGCTGCAAGACGAAACTTACACATTTCGCAATTCATCGCTACTCGTCCTAACTGAGCCTCGATTTCTCTTTCTCGAAACACCTGTAGCAACTGCGAGGCAATACCCATTTCAGGTAAACAAGCAAAATTAATTTCAGGATTTTGTTCTTCTTGCTGTGCGGTAATGTTAAAAATTTTCTCCATCAAAGTCCCTGTAAACAAGAAGTAGGGCAGTACAATAACTCGCTTGGCTTGATACATATAAGCCCGACGAAAACCTTCTTCTAAACGCGGGTGAGTAATACCGATAAAGCAAGTTTCTACCGTCTTGTAGCCACTACCTTCCCAGATAATTCGGGCTAATTTGCAAACATCACCATTGGCATCAGGATCGCTCGATCCTCTTCCCACAAATAGCAATACCGTATCCTCGCGAGAAATATTACGAGGGTTATGTTCTGGCAAATCTAATTCAGCCAAACGATCGCGCCACAGTTCGATAATTTTAGGAGTAATGCCAAAATGACGACCGTAACTAAAGCTAACTTGAGGATAAAGCGATCGCGATCTATCTAATTCGTTAGTAACGTCAAACTTGTTATGTCTGGCTGCAAATAATAATATAGGTAAAGCAGTAAGATCGCTATAGCCTCGGTCTACACAGGCTTTTACTCCTTCTTCTATTGTGGGTTCGGTTAGTTCCAAAAAACAAGGAATTACAGGACGAGAAGTATCTAGCTGCTGGTAAGTTTCGACAAAATCCATAAAAGTTTGTCTGCCTCTGGCGTTTCTAGTACCGTGACCGATCGCTAATAAAGGTCTTTTATAGGGTAACGGGGGTAGTTGAAGAGAATTAAATGATTGAATTAAAGAATTGACCACGTATCTGTACCTCGCAGATTAATTTAACTTGCTATCGCTATCGGCAGGCATCCTGACTTAGAGTGCTGCTAATGTAGCTTCTATCGATAACTGGATTAGCTAAAGCAGTATCTAGACTTCTAACTCCTAGTCTTACCAAGAAATATTTAAGAAATTAAAGATTCTAATTTAGAAGCGATTGCACCTCATTACAGTTGCGGGACAGTGTTGGACTCTCACCAAGCTTTCCCCATTACTTTTGATGACTGTTCCCCATCAAAACCGAATATATAGCTTACTCATACTATCTCTAATTTGTGCCAGTTCTCTTAAAATTAAGCTTAAGTTCCAATAAACAAAGAGTTTGGCAAACCATATCTTGCGATCGCCAAACTCTCTATCTAGAATATATTTAATTTATTAGTGCGCTTACGTTACATACTGCACTACTCGAACTACATGATTCCTAGCTGACCGAGAATGCCTTGACCTGTGAAGTACTCAACAGCCATAGCTGCAACAAAGCCGATCATCGCTAAACGTCCGTTCCAAAGTTCGGAAAATCTGGTAAAGCCAAATTTATTTTCTGCGTTTTCCATTATTTCTAACCTCAAGTAAGAATTTGTACCTATCAACAATTATAAGTAATTTATATTTTTGTTGCCACAACTTTACAAACTAGTTAGTTGTGTGCATTATCCGCAAATAAAGTTTATATATATTGCTAATAATGTGAATCTTTAATACAGTAATTTGACTGTAATGACTATCAATACTTGTTTTTAGCCAAGCACCACGTTAAATAAAATCGCTAAATTTAACAGCACAATTTAGTTCGCAACTTTGTTAGCTGTAGATAAAAGCGATTGCTCTTTGCCATAAATATCTATCTTTAGATAGAGCGATAACTGTAGCGAATAAGCCTAAATGTTCGCGTTTGTTACTAGCTAAATAGTTTTACCACAATAGTTCAACTGGATTTCCTGAATCTATCGCTGCTTTACACAGTTTTGTAGTGTCTTCAATAACTGAAAACTGCTGTTCCATAATTAGCTCTGGTGAGGCTGACTCATCATCAAGATTATCGAGAAATCGCGTGACTCTAGCAAATCCTCCAACGGCAGATCTAAGACGCTGCTTAAGATCGTTATGAGACTGAACTTCTACCTGATATAAAGTAGAAATAATTTGCCGAACCTGACGGTATGGTATATTTCCATATCCTAAAAACGCCTGCTTGAGTTCTGCTGCTTCCATCAACCACAATTCTGCTTCTTGCGGTGAGATATGGAGTTCTTCACCCAATTCGTCAGAGAAATAATTGCGCCAATTGCCAACCTTGGGATAAATTTCAAAAGTTAGATCGTTTTTGAAAATCATGTTTAAAACCCAGCCTAATCTTATGATGTCCCCTGGCCAGAATTGAACGAGCATACCTTCACGATGTCCACACTCATACATATTTTCTACGTTCTTTTCCCATATTTCAATTTCTCTTGCTTGCTGCGATGATAGTTTCCTACGAGTACGATTTAGATAAGGTCGATCGCGCCTACTACTTTTCGGTAGAGGTATGCGATTGTGACAATTGCAGCGAACTTGAGACCATTTACCCATAACGAAATTACATATTAATTACGCAAATCTCTTAAGCAAGATATTATTTCTAAGTGATATTAGAGAAGGCATTATATTTATCAAAGCAAGCAATTAAATCTCTGCGAGCTTATTCTGGACATAGTTATATAAAGCCAGATTTTTTTGTTCTTTAAACAGTGTCGCAGCGCGTCGTAGGTTTCGTACCGCTTCATCTTTTTTATTTAGTGTCAGATACACCAAACCTAAATTACCGTAAGCCTCCGCGTACTTTGAGTTTAACTCGATCGCCTTTGTATGGTCGGCGATCGCTTGGGGATACTCTTCTATTTTGCTGTAGGTCATAGCCCGATTGTAGTAAGCTTCGGCATATTGCGGGTTGAGTCCGATAGCAATTGTAAAATCAGCGATCGCTTTTTGGTAGTACTGTGCAGCTAAGTAAGTTGTGGCGCGATTATAATAAGTTGGTGCGTAGCGGGGATTGCGTTCGATTACGTAGGTATAATCGGCGATCGCTTTGGGATAAACTTCAGTTTTAAAGTACAGATTAGCACGATTATAATAAGCTTCGATATCCTGAGGATCGAGTTCAATAACGCGATTGTAGTCAGCTAAAGCTTCAGTATACTGTCCAATTTTATTGTAAGTATTAGCCCGATTGTAGTAGGCATCACGAGCGTCAGGCTGAAGGCGAATTACTTGAGTATAGTCAACGATCGCATTTTGATACAGATTGAGTTTATTGTAGGCGATGGCTCGATTGTAATAAGCTTCGGCATATTCATTATTTAGTAAGATTGCTCGGTCAAAATCCGCGATCGCCTCTTGATATTGTTTCAAGCTATCGTAAATAGTGCCACGATTGAAATAAGCTTTAGCATAGTTAGGATAAAGATTAATAGCTGCACTATAGTCGGCAATTGCTTTTAAGGGTTCTGCTATTTTTCCATAGCCATAACCACGAAACATATATGCCAGAGCGTCTTGAGGATTCTGCTGTAAAACCGCATCCAAATCTTCGATCCCTTTACCATACTCACCCAAGGTAAAGTAAAGTTCACTTCGGCGATAATAAGCATCGATGTTATTAAAATCCTGCTGTAACTCGATGTTTAACTGTTCTAAAGCATCGCGATAATCTTGTAAGTCCCGTTCTTTATCCATATTTCATTTATCATTCATCATTTATCATCGATCGGCTTTAATGTTTAATGTTTAATGTTCAATGTTCAATGTTCAATGTTTAATGTTCAATGTTCGATGAACTAAAAAATTTAAAGTAAGTAGATACAAAAAACTCTTTAATCGGAAATAAAATCCAGGTAAGAGGATTAATAGTTACGATAATATTACGAATATCTCTACGGGCTAAATTGACAATTTGCTTGGCTACCCAATCGGCAGACATAACTCCGATCGGATTTAACTGACTTTTAAAAGGTCCTAAAATTAGCTTGCGCACTACACAGGGGGCATCCAAACGACGTAAAGTGACGATTTCTCCCGTGGCTCTTTTACTAAGCTCGTATAGCGGACTAAAAGCAGGATTTACCTCGGCTTCTGAAGTGTTGACCCAAACCTCTTTTCTAATCATGTCGCGATCGCTTTTAATGGTTTGGAAAAATAACTCCATCAGGCGCAAAACTGAAAAAGTATTGATCTCGTAGGAATTAGCGATCGCCGATTCATCTCTTTGTCCGTGAACGTTTACCCCGTGATTGATAATTAAGATATCGATTTTATTTAGTTGCTCTAATAAATCTGCTTCCTGTCCAGTCTGCCAGACTATCGTATTAATAGTCTTCTCTTCTCCCGAAATGTTTAATGTTACCTCTTGCGTAGAAGAAGTAAGGGCGGTAACTTTCGCCCCCGCTAGATGTAGCTGAGTTAAAAGGGCTTTTCCTAAAGTTCCTGATGCGCCAGTAACTGCAATCCGCTTGTTCTTTAAAGATAGTGCTGTACCCATTAGTTTATCCACTAAGGTAAAAGTCCCAGAGAAATAAGCATCTTGGTTATCAAAATGATGTCGCCAGTGATAGGGACGATTGACAAACCAGCGAGAAGGTAAACTAGTAAATTCTCCTGGGCGATGAGTCACATCGGTTAGTTCATCCACCATCGGAATACCCAACCCGCGTGCGATCGCTCCTAATAAAAAGCTAAGAGTATATAAAGATCCCGTCCAGGCTGTCCATTGAGGTGTAATGTTCTGGGTACTGACAAGTAGCCAAGGCAACATACTAAACACCAGCATTACTAATGATTCTGGTACATCGTTGTACCAGTGCGCGGAACGATATATCGTATCGCTTACCACCGACAAATCACGACGAAACACTTTATGATGCCAAACATGAAGACGATACAAAGGTTGCCACAGATGAGACAGAGTATGATAAACGTCTCTAATTAGTTCTACCCACAACACAGATGCCAAGGCGATCGTCAAACCCGTTCCCCAACTACTCATCATGCAAATTCTCGATAATAATCTTGACTAAACTTTACAAATCGATCGCTTTACCGTCGGTCGATTTAACCAAAACAGGTGATTGAAACCAGTAAAAGCCAATTTAACCCGACTAATTATTAAATTTTAGCTAAGAAAGTTTACATTTTTAGATACAATTGAGCCAGCGCGATTAAATAAAGCTTTTATCCCAACTTAAAAGTGGCGATCGCTCGTCGCGAAGCCTTTTGGTTATCGCTTTAAATAATGAGTATAGTGTGGAGATCGAACAATTATTATGGCAGAGAATTATTGGCGAGACAAAGAATCCGACTCAGAATTCGACCCCATTAATTCTCTCTTCTCAGAATTATCCGATCCAGAAATCGCGGAAGCAGAATTTAGAGAGGACTTTTTTCAGGGATTAGCAGGACGCAGACAAAAGGCAGCTTTTGTGTTAATGGCAACCTGGATAGTTACTATCGCTTTACATTTAGTAAGCTGGGGAGAATGGTTAGTTTTGACCCTTACTTTTTTGGTAGGGATTCAAATATTACGCTACTTATTTACCCCCTCTGAAAGTGTAGCACCAGCCTTGTCTGATGAGGAGCTTTTAGACGCGCCAAAAGTATCTTTATTAGTAGCAGCTAAAAATGAAGAAGCGGTAATTGGTAATTTGGTATCGATGCTGTGTAGTCTTGACTATCCTGCCGATAAGTACGAAATTTGGGCAATTGATGACCGCAGTACCGATAATACCCCAGCTATTTTAGATCGCCTAGCAAAAGAATATTCTCAGCTTAAGGTCGTTCACCGTGCTGCTAATGCTGGCGGTGGTAAATCAGGAGCTTTAAACCAGGTAATACCTCTGACTTTTGGCGATATTATTGGCGTTTTTGATGCAGATGCCAAAGTTCCCTCAGATTTATTACGAAAAGTTGTACCTCTATTTGCTAACCCCGATCTCGGCGCAGTTCAGGTAAGAAAAGCGATCGCTAATTCAGCAGAGAATTTTTGGACAAAAGGACAAGCAGTAGAAATGGCAGTGGACAGTTATGTTCAGCAGCAAAGAATTGCCGTTGGCGGTATTGGAGAGTTAAGAGGAAACGGTCAATTTGTTAACCGCACTGCTTTGTATAGCTGTGGTGGCTGGAATGAAGAAACTATTACTGACGATCTCGATCTAACTATTCGCCTCCATTTAGATAACTGGAAGATTGGCTTTTTACTTACTCCGCCAGTATTAGAAGAAGGAGTAACTAAAGCAAGCTCTTTGTGGCATCAGCGTAATCGTTGGGCAGAAGGAGGCTATCAACGCTATCTCGATTACTGGCGTTATATCTTTGGTACGCCAATGGGCTTTGGGAAAAGAATAGATTTGCTGTGTTGGATGCTACTACAGTACATCCTCCCTGCTGCTAACGTCCCAGACGGAATTATGGCGATCGCTCGTCACCGTTTACCTTTACTCAGTCCGATTACCGCTCTACTATTTACCTGGGGCTTTATTGGAATGATTAAAGGGTCGATTCGGATTCAGACTGCATCAGGAAACACGCTGAATCTACCTTTGTTGCTTAACATTGTCGGACAATCATTGCGAGGCATAATCTACATGGCGCACTGGCAAATAGTTATGTTGAGCATTACTGCTAGAATGTCAATCCGCCCCAAACGCCTAAAGTGGGTCAAAACAGTTCATGAAGGAGCTACTGGTATCGCTACTCAGGAATAAGGTATCAATCGTTAATTGTCGATCGTTAATTGTTGATTGCGACGCGGAAGCGATACCCTAGTCGTAGACTCAGCTAGTCCTTTAGGGTTGACTGTTGACTGTTGACTGTTGACTGACAAAAGAATACCGCCTAGTTCTTATACCAGGCGGTTTCTTATAGTTATTTTTCAATCTTAGCTACGGCTACGTAAGATAGTATCTTACATTCCAGAGCCTACACCAGCGTAAGCACCGTAGAAAAAGATTCCTACAACTGCGATGACACCCATACCAGCTACTGTAGCAACAATCCAGATGGGAATTCTTCCATTTGCGAACATTCTTACCTTACCTCTTGCTATTTATTTAAATCTTTTGAAATCCGATCTCTTAAAATCTGATTCTAGTTAAAGAAGTAACTAGAAAATAGAATGCCGAGAACAGCGACCAAAAGCAACCCTAAATATAAAGAAGTACGATTTAGTTCTACTGGCTGTCTGTTGGGGTTTTCATTTCTATCTACCATTGTTAATTAACTCCTATCGTTGTATAAATTGCATAGAGGCGATCGCGCCTAAGAAGAAAACAGTAGGTACTGCTAGAGTGTGAACGGCTAACCATCTTACGGTAAAGATGGGGTAAGAAATTGGTTGATTTGGACTATTACTTGTCATATTGTTTTACCTATTATTGATTGAATTCTTTAATTTGCTCTTTAGCATCAAAGCGATCGCTAATTACAGGAACTTCGATTCGTTCTTGAGTAAAGTACTCGTTGGGACGAGGAGTTCCAAAAGCGTCATAAGCTAGCCCTGTGCTAACAAACAACCATCCAGCTACGAATAACATAGGGATAGTAATGCTATGGATTACCCAGTAGCGAACACTCGTAATAATGTCTGAAAATGGACGTTCTCCAGTATCACCTGCCATTTTTTATTTCTCCTTGTTAAATTTCAAAGTTATGTTTACATAATACGAAACAACTGTAACTGCCTACAACTAAGAATAGTGACTAAACAGCAGTGCCAGCTTCGGGGACATATTTTAGTAGCGTTCCTCGTTCGCCTAAAATAAAGCCTTTTTGGGGGGAAAGAAATACTATCTTGTAAAAATTAGATGGAGTATTTTCTACATCACGGTCTTTAGACCAAGTTTGACCACCATCAGGGCTAACTAGTAGATTAGCACTTCCTCCTGCTAACCATAGTTCTTCGGGAGTACGATATGCAACATCTAAAAACCCCCAGCTAGAAGAAAATTCAGGATAAATAGGTTCTCCCCATTCATCATAATCTTCTGTATCGCTAAATTCTACCTGACCACCGCGAGCGAGCAACCAAAGACTTCCATCTTTGTTAAAGCCCATATTTTGTAGACGGCGGGATGAAGTACGCTGATGGGGAGTCCATTCTGTATCACCAGGTTCCCAGGTAGAGAAAAAATTACCCTTAGCTGAAACCGCTACATATCTACCGTCATCAGAACGATGAATATTTCTAGCTACCCCCACAGAACCTTCTACTAATGCTTTCCAGTTTTTACCACCATCTTGCGTTTTGTAAATTGCTCCTAAGTTAGTCACCATTTCAGCGGTAGAATCATCTAAGGCAATAATGTCAAGAGGCGCACCAGGAAGTTTCGAGCTTAAAGGAATACGCGACCAATGGTCGCCACCATCTTCAGTATGCAGCAAAATTGACGGCTGACCGACAATCCAACCTTCATCACCATTAAAGCTAACGGCTTCTAAAGATACTTTTTCATCATTTAGATCTAAAGCCTGTTCGATCCAAGTTTCGCCTCCGTCTTTAGTTTCAAACAAAGTTGCTCGCGTGCCGACTAGCCAACCGCGATCGCCATCGCTAGTAAAAGCAATATCTGAAAAAATTGCCTCTGAAGGTAGAGTTAGAGCCTTCCAGGGATTAGTTACGGTAGAAGGAACTTGACTACAGCCAATACAAAATATACAGACTGCAAATAAAATAGCTAGTTGCTTTAATTTTTTGAAAGATAAATCCATAAGCGTTTCTGTTATTGGTTAAGGCAAATAAGAGCAAATAACAGCAATAGATAAGCAGCATCTGTTTAGTTCCAGAAGCTATGAGCGTATCGATTAAATTTGCCTTAAATGTGAGTAAATACTAGTTGGCAACCCGTTTTGCTCTCAAGATATTAACCGAGAGAATGCCAAAACAGCCACTATAATCTTTTACGACATAAGCATTAATTAAAAATTGCTAATTTAAGCCGTACAAGCTAAGGAAAAACAGGAAGCCCAAACCTAGCGCGCTAAAAATTAAGAGATTTTTTTGTGCGGGTGTTAGGCGGTTGACCCCAAAACCATAATTCAAGTTATCAGCAAAGCCAGAAGGTGCGCCTTGCGCGCCAATATTGACAAATTGAGTTTTACGCACTCCACAGACAGGACAACGCCAATCATTAGGTAGCTCGGTAAAGCGAGTTCCCGCAGGAATTTTACCCTGATTATCTCCTTTTGATGGCACGTAAACATAACCACAAGCGCGACATTCATAGCTTGAGGGGGCTTGTTCTGCTAGAGTTTTTTCAGAAGCTGCGCTCTGTTCTTGGGCTACAGCTTCTTCTGGTACTTTTTGTTCTTCTTTAGCTGGCTCATTCATTGCTTTATATTAAGCAAATATTAAAATATTTTTCTTTTATGAATTATCGCATAAAAAGTACTGCTATTGAAAAGGGAGAATTGAAATAAGTAAAATTTAGTGACTGTAAAATGTTGAATCTTAAATATTAAAAGCGATCGCAACTCGATAAAATTAGGAAGTGCGATCGCTCTCGATTAATTTGTTCTAAAAACTAATCAGGAACAATACGCTCTAATCTCGCACCCAAACCCCGTAGTTTTTCTTCTAAGTTTTCATAACCGCGATCTAAATGGTGTAAGCCGTGGACAGTAGTTTTTCCTTCCGCAGCCAAACCAGCCAATACTAAAGCAGCAGAAGCTCTTAAATCTGTTGCCATCACTGGCGCACCAGAAATAACAGGAACACCTTGAACGATCGCATGATGACCCTTGACGCGAATATTTGTTCCCATACGCTGAAGTTCGGCTACGTGACGCAGGCGGTTTTCAAATACGGTTTCGCTAATAACGCTGTTACCCTTACTAATGCTTAAAAGGGCGGTGAACTGCGCCTGCATATCTGTAGGGAAGCCAGGATAAGGAAGGGTTTCTATATCTGTTCCGTGTAATTCTCTAGGAATAATTCGCAGGCGTTTGGACTCAATGTTACCACCGAATATTTTGGCTTCGTTATCTTCTTCTTCTACTACCTGACAGCCAATTTCTTTAAGTTTAGCGATTACAGGAGCTAGGTGTTCGGGAATCACAGAAGTAACAGTAATTTCAGATTTAGTAATTGCTCCAGCGACTAAAAACGTTCCTGCTTCGATGCGATCGGGGATAACGTTGTAATCTACTGGATTTAATTCAGTAACTCCTTCAATAGTAATTGTATTAGTTCCTGCGCCTGTAACTTTTGCTCCCATCTGACAACAGAAGTTAGCTAAATCTACAATCTCTGGCTCTTGAGCAGCATTTTCAATGATAGTTTCTCCATCAGCTAGAGTTGCAGCCATCAAAATTGTTTCTGTTGCGCCGACGCTAGGATAATCTAAATAGATGCGCGCTCCTTTCAAACGTTGTCTGTTACCAACCAAGTTCGCGTGAACGATACCATCTTCGATAGATACGTTTGCTCCCATCGCCTGTAAGCCTCGAACATGAAGATCTACTGGTCTTGCACCGATCGCACATCCTCCAGGAAGAGGTACACGCGCAGTACCTAGTCTGGTTAACAATGGTCCGATCACAAAGAAGCTAGCTCTTAACTGTGATACCACATCATATGGAGCTTCTATCGGGTTAAGGGTGGTAGCATCAATTTTAATAGCATCACCATTTCGCTGAAGCTTGACTCCCAAAGCCTGGAGAATCTGCCCCATACGTTTGATATCTACTAAATTGGGTACGTTATGTAGAGTAGAGATACCAGGAGATAAGATCGATCCTGCCATCAATACTAAAGCTGAATTTTTAGCTCCGCTGATTTTGACGTTTCCCTTCAAAGAAGCACGACCCCAGATTTCTAATACAGCTTGAGGATTTTCTGAATCGATCTGGATTTTAATTGGGTTAGAAGTAGAGTTAATGGCTTTGTCCTCTTGAATAGTAAATATATGTAAGTCGATTGTTTAAGCAATACCAGGATAAACTTCAAAAATCTAATCGCACAGCCTGTATTTACTGATTTAATCTGAGATTATAGGAAGTTTGACATTAAACACAAAAGTCAATCATAATAGGAACTTGTGGATTAAATCGC
Source organism: Waterburya sp. (assembly GCA_965214815.1). Taxonomy (GTDB): domain Bacteria; phylum Cyanobacteriota; class Cyanobacteriia; order Cyanobacteriales; family Xenococcaceae; genus Waterburya. The sequence continues at coordinate 833,697 of CBDCCL010000002.1, read as the reverse complement.
GGAACTGGCGGAATTGGTAGACGCGCTAGATTCAGATTCTAGTGTTTGCTTAAAACATTCGGGTTCAAGTCCCGAGTTCCGCATTGTCGGCAACCAAAGTATTACGTCGAACAATGCTATTCGTCAATAGCAAATGTGGAAAATATATTAACTAGTATAAAAAACCCTTTAATCAAGCAAGTCCGTAAGCTACATCGTGCCAAGGAACGACAAAAGCAAAACTTGCTGTCGCTCGAAGGAACTAATTTAGTAGAGGCAGCTTGTCAAACAGATTATAAGTTAGATCTTGTTTTTTATACACCCCAATGGGCAAACAAGCATCAATCATTATGTCGCCAAATTGCTCAAAAAGGTTTCAAAGTACAGTTGGTTAGTGCAGAAGTCTTAAAGGCGATCGCCACTACCGTCAATCCCGATGGAGTAGTAGCGATCGCTCCTCGTCAGGTCGTTACTAAACCAGATTTAGCTCGAACTAAGTTAGGAATTGCCGTAGAAAGATTGCAAGATCCTGGTAATTTAGGCACGATTATCCGCACCGCAGCAGCTACGGAAGTCGATGGTTTGTGGTTGAGTCCCGATAGCGTCGATCTTTATAGTCCCAAGGTTTTACGAGCGAGTGTAGGAGAATGGTTTAGAGTCCCTGTGGAAACCGATCGAGATCTATTGGATTTGGCACGAATGCAGCGATCGCAGGGAATACAGATAATTGCGACTACAGCTAAAGCTAGCAAAACCTATTGGGAACTAGATTTTACTCGTCCTAGCCTAATTTTTCTAGGTAACGAAGGATCGGGATTATCTCAAGAATTAATCGATATAGCTGATGAGCGAGTTAAGATCCCTTTGTACAATGGGGTAGAATCGCTAAACGCAGCTGTGGCAACGGCTCTATTATTGTACGAAGCAAAAAGACAACAGGAAACAGGGAACAGGGAATAGGGAACAGGGAATAGGGAACACCTCAACAATCAACAATCAACAATCAACAATCAACAATTAACAATCAACAATTAACAATTAACAATTTCCCAAGACTACCCAACAAATAACTCAAATTATTCCTTGTCTTCAGCTAAATTACCAGCACGTTTTTCAACTTCTTGTTTAATTGCCAATAAAGTTTCTTGTAGACGATCTTCATAAATACTAAAAAAGATACCGTCGCTTGGTGCTTCAGCAGGTTCTACAGTAACTTTATGAGTAATCAAAACACTGTCTGGAGGCGCGCTCGGATAGGGCGAGACTGGTTCTAAAAGCCATTCTCCGTTTAAAGTCTTCAGGTCGCCATCTACCGCCTGGAAAGCAATTTGTTCGGGGTAAGATTCGGTACTGGCAATTTTGACCCGTGACTCAATGCTAAATATGAAGGTTTTGATTTTATTGATCTGTTCAAATACTTTGAGGTTGCCATTATTTTCAATTAGTTCGCTGCTGACAACCCCAGGTAGAAATTCAGCAAAATGTTCGTAGTCGGTTAGAACCTGCCAGGCATTATCGACAGAAGTTTTTACCAGGAAACGGCAAGTATAGTCTCCAGCTTCACCTAAGAAAACTAATTCTCCATTTCTCAAAGAAACTCTTTGTTCTAAGGGAAGTACGTCTACAGGGCCATCAAATAGTTTGGCTGTAGCAGCACGGCTAAACACAATACTCGATCCAAAGGCGATCGCTCCTAACAAAGGCAGCACTAAAAAACGATTTTTTTGATAAAGTTGGTTAATCAATATATAGTCTTCTCTAACGTATTATTATGCCGACATTAACTCAATGCCCATAATAATCAAAATAATTACTAAATGTAGTTAAACGTAAAAAAATTAAATAGCTGCAAAATAATTTAGTAGAAGTTTGCTAGCCTCGGCTAAATCTTTGCCATAGGTCAAGATTCCCTCAGAGTGTCCGCTCATCACGATAATTTTGGGCTGTCGATCGCAATTCCGACATATCTTAATAATTTCTGCTGCCATTTCAGGCGTACCGTAGGCACAGTTTGGGTTAGTTGTGGGTACTTTATTTAGTAATTTTTGCCATAGCTGTAGATGGTGGACGTGAACTACAGCGTTGACTGTAGGTTCGGCAACGTATATAGCAGCATGAGTTAAAGTTTCTGAAGACGCTTTTATCTCTCCTTTGCAGACAACATAATTTTTGTGCCAATCGAAATCTGTTACCTTCGTGTAGTGCCGTGCTGTAAGATGGGGTATTCCTCCTGTGTGCGTCCCCGATATAATTAGCTGCCGATTAGGTAGGCGAATACTCAGATTACCAAAGCCAATTCCATTATCGTATTCTCCAATCAAGCTTAACTGGTAGAGTCGATCGCGCCAAGAGTTCAATTCCGTAATATCCGCCTCATCAATGCTCGATACCTTATCCCAATAGCATCGATATTTTATGTACCCCTCATCAATCATGAGATATAGCCCAAACTATAGATTTTAATACTTTTACTACAAATTGGGAATAATTACGGCTTTTACCACTACATTCTGATAACAAAAAGCGATAAATTGATTAAAGAAGATAAAGAAATATTAATAAAGAAAGGAGAGTCAGACAAAATATGTTTGAATACTTCAACGAAAAAGCTATAAAAAATGTCGTCCTAGCTCAAGAAGAAGCTAGAAACACCGGTCACAATCTTGTTGGGACGGAACACATTTTGTTGGGGGTGATTGGGGAGGGAACATCTACAGCAGCAGAATTACTAGCCGACTTAGGTATTAATTTAGAGCGAACTAGAGAGTTGGCGATCGAAGTAATTGGTAAAGGTTCTGGATTTATTCCTGCTAACATTCCTTTTACGCCCAAAGCCAAAAGAATTTTAGAACAGGCGTTTAATGAAGCACGTCAGCTAAAAAGCAACTTCATTAGTCCCGAACATATCTTGTTGGCAATTATCAAGCAGTCCGACAATATGGCGGTGAAGCTGTTGACGAAACAAAACGTCGATCTGCGACAGTTACGCACCAACTTAATTAAGAAATTAGGTGAAGCCGAGGTAGTTGCAGCAACAGCAACCAAAGATAATCCTTTTGGTTTTGGTGGCGGTAGAGAAAAGCAAACCAAACTAAAAGAATTCAGCACTAACCTAACTGAGTTAGCCAGAGAAGGCAAGCTAGACCCAGTAATCGGTAGATATCCAGAAATTGAAAGAGCAGTTCAAATTTTGGGTAGACGCACTAAAAATAACCCTGTTTTAGTAGGTGAGCCTGGAGTCGGTAAAACTGCGATCGCTGAAGGATTAGCCCAACGTATCGTCGAAGGAGATGTTTCGTCTCTGTTAGCCGATAAGGAAGTAATCAGCCTGGACATGGGTTCGTTACTTGCGGGAACTAAGTTTAGAGGTGAGTTTGAAGAACGTCTCAAGTCGATTGTAGAAGAAGTCCGCACTGCGGGTAACATTATTTTAGTAATTGACGAGATTCATACTTTGGTTGGCGCGGGTGCAATGGGTGGCGCGATGGATGCTGCTAATATGCTCAAGCCAGCCTTAGCTAGAGGCGAAATTCAATGTCTCGGTAGCACTACTCTAGATGAGTACCGTCAGCACATCGAACGGGATGCTGCTTTAGAACGCCGTTTCCAAAAAGTAATGGTGGGTGAGCCTTCGGTAGAAGATGCGATCGCAATTCTGCAAGGATTACGCAAAACTTACGAAGACTTCCACAAAGTTAAGTATACTGATGCTGCGATCGAGACTGCGGTAACATTCTCCGAAAGATATATTACAGACCGCTTTTTACCAGACAAAGCTATTGACTTAATAGATGAAGCTGGTTCTCGTACTCATCTAAATCACTGCTTGCAGAACAATGAAGAAGATAGTGGTGATGTAGCGACTATTAATCCAGAAGCATTGACTCCAGTAGTTGACGAAGAAGCGATCGCCAAAATCGTTGCTGCTTGGACTGGCGTACCCGTCACTAAAATGACGGAAACCGAATCAGAAGCTTTAATGTACCTTGAAGATAACCTTCACGAAAGAGTTATCGGACAGGATGAAGCTGTCAAAGCCGTTTCTAGGGCATTACGTCGCTCTCGTTCTGGATTAGGCGATCGCAATCGTCCGATCGCTAGCCTGTTCTTCTCTGGCCCTACAGGAGTCGGTAAGACCGAACTAGCCAAAGCCTTGGCGGTGCAGATGTTTGGTTCTGAAGAAGCAATTATACGGGTAGATATGTCCGAATACATGGAATCTCATACCGTATCCAAGCTTATCGGTTCTCCTCCAGGATTTGTCGGTTATGACGAAGGTGGACAGCTAACCGAAGCGGTACGCCGTCAACCTTACACTATCGTCTTGTTTGATGAGATTGAAAAAGCTCATCCCGATGTCTTCAACCTAATGCTACAGTTACTCGATGATGGTCGTTTGACTGATGCACAAGGACGCACCGTTAGCTTTAAGAACACCGTCATTATTATGACTTCTAATATTGGTTCTAAAGTGATTGAAAAAGGCGGTAGCGGATTAGGTTTCGAGTTCTCTGGCGATAGAGAGGAAGCGCAGTACAATCGCATCAAAGACTTAGTTAACCAGGAATTGAAAAACTATTTCCGTCCTGAATTTATCAACCGTCTCGATGAGGTTATTGTCTTCCGTCAGTTAACCAAACCCGAAGTAAGACAGATTTCAGGTATTTTACTAAAAGAAATATCTGCCAGACTAGAAGAACAACGCGAAATTACTTTAGGCGTGACTACTGCTTTTGAAGACAAGGTAATTGAAGCAGGCTACGATCCTAGCTATGGTGCAAGACCTTTGCGTCGTGCAATTATGCGCCTCTTGGAAGATAGTCTAGCCGAAGCAATTCTTACTGGTCGTGTTAACGATGGTGATAATGCTCTTGTCGATGTAGATGAAGATGGTAACACTACCGTTACACCTGTAAAAGAGCAAGTTCTTGTAGAAGCAACTCGCTAATTTTGAAATAGATTAATTGTTAAGGTGGGCCAGTTGCTCACCTTTTTTTGTGGAAGCCAGCGGTACACCGCCGAACGCGGTCACAAAGATCTCTGTTTCTACGATCGCCTGAGCGATCCATAATTAAGGAAGGCTAGAATTTCATTCAAGCTGATGATTAATAGCAAACGTTAAATAAAATGACTAGTACGCCTCTAACCTGGGAACAATTAGCAGAACTTACCGATTTTGAAATAGATCCTGTCAATGGCCCTACCAATTCTCAATCTACTTTACGACTATTCGGACAGACGGAAGCTGATGTAAGAGTCACCCTGTTTCGAGATAATCATGCTTGGTGTCCTTACTGTCAGAAAATTTGGCTCTGGTTAGAAGAAATGCAGATTCCTTACCGTGTCCAAAAAGTAACCATGTTCTGCTATGGCAAAAAGGAAAGCTGGTATAAACGCAAAGTTCCTTCAGGAATGTTACCAGCAATCGAGCTTGACGGACAAATTATTACTGAAAGCGATGATATTTTATTGGCTTTAGAAACGGTTTTTGGGGTTTTATATAGAGGAATGGAAGATCCTCAAGTATTACCTCTACGACGTTTGGAAAGACAGTTGTTTAGAGCCTGGTGTGCTTGGCTGTGCTATCGAGCCATGTTTCCAGGACAGGAAAAAGGTAATCGTCGGCAATTTATCGAAACTGTAGCGATGGTAGAAAAAGCTCTGGCTAGTACTCCTGGACCGTATTTTTTGGATGATTTCAGTACCGCTGACGTAATCTTTACTCCTTACGTAGAACGAATGAACGCTAGTCTCTACTATTACAAAGGCTATTCTCTGCGATCCGAAAACCTTCGTCTGTCAGACTGGTTTGACGCGATGGAAACCCGATCGACTTACCGTGGTACTCAAAGCGATTTTCATACCCACGTCCACGATTTACCGCCACAGATGGGAGGCTGTTATTCTAACGGTGAGTCTCAAGCACTCTTCAACCAAGAAAAGGTAGATCGCGGTGATTGGTTTGAACTACCAGACGTTGCTTATCCCGAACCTGAAACTTCTCGCGCCGAGGCTTTAGCTCGAATACTCAAGCACAGAGCTAGTATTATTAAAGCTAATCCTGCTGAAGATCGTCTATTCGATCGAGCTTTACGATGCGGTTTAACCAAAATGATGACTGATAAAACCTGTACCCCACCCGCGGGTTCGGATGTGGCACTGCGATATTTAAGAGATAGAATCAACGTACCGCGAGATATGTCTATTTATGCTGCTAAAAGATTACGGACAGCATTAGAACAAACCGCTGCGCTTGTTGGCGATCGCCAAAGCGAACCCCTTCCTATCAGACATCGTTACGACCAAAACCCTGCTAATTTTGTTGCTAGCTGATTGTTAATTGAAGCCAATCTATAAGTGTGGTTTTCAAGCGCGATGCCAACGGACAACGGCTTACGCCAATCGCCATTACCAATATTTTCTAGATCTAAAAAATCTCTTCTTCACAGACTGTCAAACTTTCAGGCTGTGAACCATGCTCGATTTCAATATGTATCCCCTGAGCATTTTCACTTATTAGATCTTCAATATATCCTCCTTGCAAAGCTTTCGCCTCTAAAGGACTATCAAAAGGACCGAAATAATATACACATTTTGGTACTTTGGTAGTTATTTTTAGCCAATAGGGAAAGTTTTTTACTTCCTGTATACCTAAAATTTTTAATAATTTAGAAGCTAAAGACATAGTAATTATCGATCGTCAATATATTTTTTAATTTAATAATGAAAATATTATAAATACTTTTTAAATATAATAGAAATATATGTTTGGCTATATTTATTTAACAGATGTTAATCTAGATATTAGAGTGTATACAAAGATTTTGTTCTATATTTTTTCAACCATAAATAGTCAAGTTGGTTTTAATAATATTTTTTTAACACAAAATTACCAGTTTTATCTAGCAAATATAAAGATCTACTCTGCTAAATAGGTACTTTTATAACTTATGATTATACACTATTATTAATTAATAGTTTAATTGAGTTTTTAACTTAATATTATTACTTTTAAAGAGTAAGTTAAAACAACTTTTAATATAGATTGTTATCCAACAAAAAAACTTACTATTAAGAAAAGTCTAATATTGTAATTAAACAAATCTACTTATTTGCTCGATATACTAACAAAATAAAAATAATCGCTACTCATGACTACCGAAGATTTACTCAAACAAGCCGTAAGTTTAGATCGGGATAAATCTAATTTACCAGATCCAGCACAAATAGTTGCAGCATTACTTAAACTTGAAAAAGATGCTAAAAAAAAGCAGATAAATCCTGATTACACTGATTTAATTGGCTGTTGGAACTTACGCTTTATTACTGGAACTAAGAAAACTCGCAAAAGATCGGGAGTTATATTAGGTGCAGGAAAATATATTCCTCAATTCATTAGCATTAGAATTACCTATGAAAGTAATGAGCCTTCTGGAGTGGGCGATCGCCATAATAATACTGGTAGAGTAAAAAATTCGGTTAAATTAGCTTCAATCGAACTATCTTTGACTGGCCCTACTAAATTATTAGACCGTAAAAGTATTATGGCTTTCGACTTTACAAGTATAAAAATTGTCGCTTTTGGATTAAAACTCTACGACGGTTATATTAGAAATGGAGAAGCTAGGGAAGCAAATTTTTATCATCAAACTATTAAAGAGCAAGCATTTTTTAACTATTTTTATTTTAGCAAAAATTTAATTGCTGCCAGAGGTAAGGGTGGAGGGCTAGCCTTGTGGGGTAGAGATTACTAAAAGTAATGAGTAATTAAAAGCCCTTATCTGACAACATACGATCGCCTTACCTAATTGCATAACGCCGATACATAGCAGCGATCGCCATATAAATGCCATAGGCAATAAAACCGCTACCAATCAAGCTCAACCACAACCATCCTAAAGGCTGTTCTGCCAAAACCTGAAAAGCGTTTTGTAGTCCTCCTGCCAAATCGGAATCAGAAACTAATGAAGCTAAAATTAAACATACGCCAGTTACGACAAAAGCGACACCTCTTGCAGCGATGCCAATTTTACCCATCAATCTTGCTCCGTATTCTAATCGGCGATCGATATCTGATGAAGAGAATTGACTGATATAAGATCCTGTATAAGCACCATAAACGTAGCCTAAACCTACCCCTGTAACTCCAATCCCCACAGCAAAAACGATTCCTTGTCCGGCGATCGCATTATCAAAAAGCTTCTCTACCCATTCTTGAATATGGTCGTTGTATTTTCCTAACTTAAACACGATGCTGAAGGCCGAATAAGCTACTCCTGCATAGCTAAGACTACTCATTACATAGCCAGTTCGCTGCAATATCTGGGTAAAGCTAAAGTTTTGAGAATGTCCAGGATAAACTATCGCCTGTATTAACCGACGCACCACGTACCCTAAGATGCCTACTGCTAATAAACATAAAATAACGCTACCCAAAGGTTGAGTAGATAAATGTTTGAGAGCAGAATAAGTTCCCGCTGCTTTACGTTCTGGTAGTATTGCAGCTTCGATCGCCAAAATACCAATTACAAAATAAATAATTCCCTTAGCAGCATATCCTAATAAAATATACTGTTTTAGAAAAGGATTAGTGATTATTTCTCTGTCAGAATTTGAAGCGATCGCTTCGGCGTTTTCTTTAAAGGTTTCACTTAGCGAAGTCAAATTTGATTCTAGTTCAGACAATACTTCTGGTCGCTCATCATATATCGGTTCTTGTTGTGCCATAAGAAATCTTTTTTATCTTCTCTTAATTAAGACAGTAATTGTGTGTATCAGTATACTGTCAAGAGATAGAAATACAACGCCTGCTAAACCAACTAACTATTTAGAAATGACCAGCAGCCAATCGGATAATTATTTTAATAAGATTATTGTGGTAGGTGCTAGCCGTGGTGTGGGTGCTGCGGTAGCAAAACATATTTTACCTCGTACTAAAAAACTAATTACCGTATCTCGTACTGCTTCTATTGCCGATTGGATCGAAGCGGATATCAGTACCCAAGCAGGAGTTACCAAAGTTAGTAACGCCGTTGGTAATTCGACCTTAGACGCGCTCCTGTATATGGGCGGTACTTGGGAGAGTGAGGCGTTTACTAGTAATTATTCCTTTGAAGACTGTAGCGATCGCGATCTGGAAAATGTAATTGCAGTAAATTTACTCGCGCCGATACGTTTAGTAAAATCTTTGCTACCTGCATTGAGACAGGCTGATAATCCCAAAATAATATTTATGGGTGCGTTGTCGGGTTTGGATAATTTTCCTGCTAGGGAAGTAGCCAACTCTGCTTCTAAGTTTGGTCTGAGGGGTGCTGTTCACGCCTTACGAGAAGAATTACGCTCCGAGCGCATCGGGGTTACAATTATCAATCCTGGAAATATCGGTACGCCAGAAGTTTTAGAAGATCTCAGACAGACTGGACAACCAGAAACTAATGCAATCCCTTTATCAGATTTGTTGAACGTTATCGACCTTGTACTTTCTTTATCTCGATCTACCTGTATCAAAGAGATTCAAATGCCTGCTATGAGTGCTAGGGGTGCATAATTTCTTAGGAAGACAAGCTAATCGATGGTTGACAGAGTACTGGAAAATTGACTGAATTAGCAATAAAACAAAATCTATATGCTTCTTGATGTAGCTGTTTTGCGAGTTTGAGATTACTTTGGGAAGCTATAGAACGACCATTTTAAAAGAAGCAGGAGGCGCAAGTGTGATCCCTCGACTGACTGGGTACATCGGACGTTTGCTCGTTAATGCTAATTGAAAACGGGATAACACTGTAGCCGTAACCAACCTCATTTCTAATAGTGCTAAAGCAGAACCAATACAGCGACGATTTCCCCCACCAAAAGGAATATACTCATAAGGGGAATATGTTTTCTCTAAAAATCTTTCTGGCTTAAATTGTTTTGAATCTAGATACAAGTCTTCTCGATGGTGAAGCGCGTAAATCGATATAGATAACCAATCATCACGATTGAGTTGGTGTCCTAAAATAGATATTGGTTGAGTGGGAATGCGAGCAAAAGCACCACTAGCAACGGGGTAAATTCGCAGTGTTTCAGAGATTACGGCGTTTAGATAAGGTAAATTATTTATTTTTTTGTAATCTGCTTCTCCCAGTGAACTTAATTCTGAGCGTAGTTTTGTCTGCACTTCTAGAACATAATGAATCCAGTAAAACATCCAGCTTAAAGCCGAAGCAGTGGTTTCATGTCCAGCAAATAGCAAGGTAATTAACTCGTCGTGCAATTCTTCATCTGTCATTCCCTCTCCTTTTTCGTCTTTTGCCAGTAACAGTAAGCTGAGAATATCTTGATGTGATTCACTTGCTAATAATTTACGCCTTTGTCTTATTTCTTGATAAATTAACTCTCGAATTTCTGCTTTTAATCTTAAAAAACGACCCCAAGGACTGAATTTGCCCCAGTCTTTCTGTAGCAAGGGAAAAATTATTAACAGTGACTTTAAAGGAGTATTAAACGTTTCTAATAGCTCGACCAATAATTCTCTTAATCGCTCGGATCTCGTACCGCGATCGATTCCAAATACTACATTTAAAATTACTCGTAAGGTAATTTCTTGCATATAAGAACGCACTGCAAACGGTTGGTTAGTTTTTAGGCGATTGCAAACGTTATTAGTAATTTCTACTATTTTATCACTGCACTTTTGTAATGATTCACCATGAAAAGGAGGCATTAATAAGCGTCGCCGATTTCTATGTGCTTTGCCATCTAACAGCAGAATAGAATTATCTCCTAGTAAAAAACTTAGAACTTTATTGGCTTCTGCTGATTCAAAGGTATCGGCAGGAGCGGTAAAAATTTCTTCAATTGCCTGGGGATTACTAACTACAATAATTGGTCGGTTGTTTGAAAGTTTAAATCGATAAAAATCGCCATATTTTTTTGTATAGTTATCGACGAAATTTAAAGGACGGAAAGCAGAATATATGTTTAGAAGTGGATTAAAAGATCCTTTAGCAGTAGGTATGGTTTTCATGTTTTAAATCTTTACAATTGGCGATTTGTTGAGCAAGATAGCTGCAATTCATGACTGTTCATCGGTAGCTTGAATTACTTCTTCTGCGCTATCTCTATCGTAGGCTTGAAGAATTTTGGCAACTTTTTCTTGTGGAACTATAGGAACTCCGACGAAAAACGCCATTGAGCCGATACAAGTCATAGCTATATAAAGCTTTATTTTTTGCCAAGCTAATTTCATAATTTATTCTCTATTTTTGATAATTATTTTGTTGTCCGAACAAACCAAACTTTAAAATCTGCAATAATTTATTAAATGTTTCTTTAGCTAATTCAACATCAAAACTAGAACTTCCCCTGGCTGCTAATGTCTCTGTAGTAGTACCTATTTTTTGCGGAATGTAATTATTAAAAGCATTAATTAAAGTATCGACAACAAAGACTGCTAGATCTAGATCTAGATCACGATTAATGTCTCCTGACTCAATTCCTTTCATAACGATTTGATGTATAAATTTTGATGATGCTTGTTTAATTTCCTCGATTTCTGGATCTAGAAAAGATGAATTTTCATAAAATGCTCGATATGCCAGTCGGCTAAGAACAGGATGAGTCTTATCAAAATAGATACTCATGTCGAATAACCAACTCAAATATTCGTAAAAATTCATTTCGACTTTTGGCGTAGGTGTTTGCTGTAAAGCAGCCAGCTTTGCTTCAGATACTAAATTTAATAAGTATACATATAGATCTTTTTTGTCCTGAAAATATTGAGAGAAACTACCTTTGGCAATACCTGTATCTCGGACAATACGAGAAATAGAGGCGGAATTATAGTCAAAGGTAGAAAATTCGTCGAGCGCAATTTTTATCAAGGCTTCCCGTTTTTGTTCGGGTAAGTTGAAAAAAGTTTGACTGGGCATATAAATATGTGACTGACGGTCATATGACTGTCAGTCACATAACAACAAAAAATAATTTAGACTGTCTACTTCTTTTCTAATATCTCCGTCACAAAGATTTAAACAAGAAGCATAAAGCCTTAAAAATTAAAGCAAAACCAACAGATTATTTTTTACACCCTGTAAAGAAATCTAACTAACGTTAATTAAAATCTGGTTTCAAACTAGAAATAGAACCGAATTCTATCCTTTTTTGACCGCGCAAGGCGGCGGGGCATATAAACTGCGCGGGGAACCCACGCAGACAGCCCCTTGTCAGCGCAGGCATCGTCGTTTGCGAAGGCAAAGCCTTCATCGTCTCGCAAAGCGACAAAGGACTTGTCCGCATGTGTGTCAAAGCTTCGCTTTGTGCGCGGTGTATCGCTGACTATGAACTAGTGAAGCGATCGCCTCTTATTTAGAAATTCCTCAAGAATATAATCTACTTTCCTTTATTAGTTGAGCTTGCAAAACCACATAAATAGCCAACTTCTATAATCCTTCACGGATGCAGATTTCATCGACTGCTGGTATCCAATGATCTTCTTCTATCATTTAGCACTTAGCATTTAGCATTTAGCATTTAGCATTTATTCTCCTTCGATAACATAGTTATTTAGCCCAAAGAGTGTTTAATGGTCAATGTTTAATGTTCAATGTTTAAACGTTTTAATTTATACTCTTATCGAGCTTCACCATATCCTATAATTGCGATCGATTCACTGTTGCTCTAATTGTTGACGACCATTTTGAATGATTTCGAGCATTTCTTGCAGTTTTTGCTGAAGATCGCTCAAAACATCATCGGCATAACCATCAGCATCCATTTGAATTCCTCGACATTCTGCAATTGCAGTTTGACGTAAGCGGTCTATTTCTTCTTTGGTTGTTCGTTTTAACTCTTCACATTCTCGCTCGGTTTTTAGTCGGATTTTCCCACCGTCTAACTCTGCTTGTCGCACGATCGCCGACTCTTGTAAGATGCGATCGGCTTTTTCTTGCGCGGATTTAATAACTAAGCGAGCATAAGCTTCTGCTTCGGATATAATATGCTGTTTTTGGTAGGCAATTTCAATCGCCGTAGCCAAATCAGGTGCTAGATTTGTCTGGATCTGGTATAGCTGTTCGAGTAGTAAATTTCTATCCAGGACAATTAACTCTGTAAGAGGAACGCTAGCTCCTGCCGATATTATTTCTTTTAAATTATCTAAACCAATCTCAATATTAAAACTAAGGTGGTTATTCTCCTCTGATGTTTCCAGTGTAGTCATCTGAATGGTTTGATTTTGAGTACAATTGGCTGACAACATTATTTATTTTGATTCTTCGAGTCTATTTTTAACCTACACAACTAACAATTGCCAACCAAAACTCAAGTTCGTTACTTTTTAATTCTTTTTTGCTTTATCTCAACTAGAACTACAGTTATTTCTGATATTTTTGATACATATCTCTAACTATGTTTGGTGAAACTAAGTGATCGATAGAGCCTCCAAACCGAGCGATTTCTTTGACAATACTACTGCTTAAAAAACTGTATTCTTTGGTTGTAGCTAAAAATACCGTTTCGATTTCACAATTTAGGGTTTTGTTAGTGTGTGCCATTTGTAGCTCTTTTTCAAAATCAGATAGAACTCTCAAACCTCTGAGCAAAACACCAGCATTGTGTAGTTTGGCATATTCAACCGTTAAACCTACAAAACTATCGACTTTTACATTATTCAAATGATTGGTACATTCTGTTATCTGTTCGATTCTAGTTTCGACAGTAAATAGAGGAGTTTTACTAGGGTTAGAAAGAACCGCAACAATAACTCGCTCGAATAGTTTTGCTCCTCTTTCAATGATATCTATATGACCGAGGGTAATGGGGTCGAAACTGCCAGGATAAATAGCAATCATAATTTTAAGGTATAACTATTGTTGGTATTAAAGCTCAAACATTAACTGGTAACTTGTCGTATGGCTGTAGTTTAAAAAGACTAAAAATGCTTTTAATAAAGCTAGCGACAGGAACAGCCAAAATTAAGCCTAAAAATCCTCCAACCTGCGCTCCAATCAACAAAGAAACTAAAACCAATACGGGATTTAAACCAGTAAACTCGCCTAAAAGACGAGGAGCAATTACGCTTTCTACTATTTGCTCGACAACAAATGCCACCGCTAAAACCCTCAATCCCAACCAGATACTTTTTAACGCCATTAAAAAGCTAACCAAGCTGATGCTTAAGGCTGCACCGAAAGGGAATAGTGCCATTAAACCTACTACAAGTCCAAACAATAAACCAAAAGGAACTTGAACAATCAAAAAGGCAATAGTTATGGAAACTCCCATTACCGAAGCTACGGTTAGTTGTCCGACAAAATAGTTGTTAAAAGTGCGTTTTAATGAATCGCGGATTGCTTGACGAGAATCATCCGGGAAAAACTGAAACAGATCCTGCCATAATTCTCCCCCGTGAAGCAACATATAAAAAGTCAGTACCACGGTTAACAGCAGATCTAACAGGCTACCAACTACCGAAAAGAAACTACCTACAATTTGACCGCTTAACTGCTGTAGCTGGTAGGTTACACGACCTAAAGAATCGGCAACTAGAGTGCTGATACTGATAGGAAAGTTGCGCTCATCCGCCCACGCTTCAAAAACCTTTGCCTGTTCGCTACCAGAGGCGACGTAGCTAGGTAAACGCTCCAACAAAGCATTAAGCTGTTCTAATAGAATTGGAATTACCGTAACTCCAATGATGCCTAAAAGCAGAATGCCAATTAATAAGACGATTAAAATAGCGATCGCTCTAGGAATTTTTCGCTCTTCGATAAAGCGAACGGGGTAATCTAAAATAAACGATAGCAGAGTTGCAGTCAGGAAAATCGTAACTAAAGATTCAAAGTATTTACATACCAAAATCAGCAACCAGCCATTTAATACCAGTAGTGGTAAAACTAAACCGATAGTCAGCCATTTCGGTAATTTAGAAATTTTTTCAATCATATCGATCGCCTAAAATCTATAGGAGGGTTAAACGTAACAATTTAGCTCAAAGATACGATGATTAACCTCTCACAGAAGTTAGATCGATCTCCATCGCGCCAGTAGATTAAGTTTAGGCAAATATAGCCTACGTAACAATAGATTCGTACTTAGATAAATTTTGCACGGGTTTACCGTATACACGACCGCGCGATCGCTCTTTTTTGGACGCTCTCCG
Organism: Waterburya sp.; assembly: GCA_965214815.1. Taxonomy (GTDB): domain Bacteria; phylum Cyanobacteriota; class Cyanobacteriia; order Cyanobacteriales; family Xenococcaceae; genus Waterburya. The sequence goes on along the minus strand of CBDCCL010000002.1, from coordinate 818,576 downwards.
TTAATTGGTTAAATAATTACGATATATGCGGGATCTTCTGATGAAATTGTTTGACCCCAATCAATTTTTAAAACTTTAGTTTTTTCAGGAGAAATCTTTTTCTCCATCACAATTCCAGAATTACCATCATCTTTTGATAAAATGCGTAGCGAAGCACAGCCCCGATAGGGGCAAGCCACGCCAATAGGCGCATTGGGCGTAACGCCCTGTCCGTCAGGCTTATCGCCAATACAGACTAAGTTCCATACGCATTCTCTAATTTGATTAATTTCCCAAGCAGCCAAATGTAGACTAAGAATAAAGTTGGTAACTTTTTACCCCTGAAAGACTTATTGTTGTGTTGACCAAATTTGAAATTTAATAAATAAAGTTAGTAACTAATTAATCATTTTTGTAATTTGTATCAGCTTTAATAACAATAAAGGGCGATCGCTTAAAAGTGCATATTTGTGCAGATGTACGGGCGATAAGCCTACCGCATGACTTCGTTACGCACTTCCTACTATTCAACACAAACAAATGCAAAACAGCTTTACGATTAAATTAGCGTCATAACAATAACTTTAAATCCTTAATTTACAGACAGGATATATGTCTAATAGAAATCACTCGAAACCAACGATCGAAGAATTAGATTCGATACTAATTATGAATTACGTCAGATTCTCGAACCAATCGATTTAGTTGTAAAGCGATCCTACTGTTGACTTTTTCCGAACAGTTTTCTTTTAAACCAGCCAATTTCAAGATCTTTCATGACCTAATTTCTCTTTAATTGTCCAATTCGGCGATCGCTCTTTCTATCGTCTTGGTAAATTGATATTTATTGTAATCTTTGATATTTAAAATATAAAATTACAGCTTCAATTTTGGTTGCAGGAAATTCATTTTAGGAATTCACAGCCGAATTTTTTGTTTGCCAAGAGTTAAAGATTTGCCACTAAAAGAATAGACAAAAGGTACTTTTTCTGATGAAAGGCGGATTAATAGTTCTTACGTGAAATTAGCGAAACTAAAATGCAAGCTATTTTCGCCTATCTATTTTGAATCTCTAATTCAATCGAGCCATTAGTTATTGCTACAAATGAATTTAATCTAGAACAGATAAGTCCCATTTCAATATCGGAGGATAAATAATCAGATGTCCATGTAGGGAAATCGACAAGATTACTAACAACTAAAATAGAATTTGGTCGGGTGCAAGTTTGAATTTGCCTTCTATATCTATACTCAGATAATTGTCCTATTCCTAAACGAATACGAGGTATAAAATTTTTATAATTAATAGTTTTTACCTCAAAAATTGTTTCGACACCATCTTTTTCAGCTAATAAATCTACAGAACTTGGATCTTCAGCGATATTGTATGACAAATCAGTGAGTTTGCTAGCTAGAAGTACTAATATCTCTTGATGTAAACGGGTTTTAGTTCTTAGACGATTTCTTCCTTGAATAATTCTATTAAGATTGACTTCTCGATCTATATCAGCAGTTTGAGGAATTGTAGAGGAAAACGGACGAAGATTAATATCTGTTATTGTCATGTCTACAGAAGAATCGTCCTGCTTTATTGATTGATTATCTGGAAAATTCTCTGCTACATAATTCTGAGTTCGTAATTCGTCTGGAGTACTCCATTGATACTTAATCTCAGGATTACCATAAAAACTGTACCAATCTAAAGCATTTACTCGTTTATCAGAACTTTCTGGAATCCAAAAACTTGTAGGCTCAGTATGAATGTCAATAATACTCTGAATGATTGAAATTCTTTCTAATGCAGAATGAGATAAGGAAATTTGGTTGCCTTGCTTAATGATAAAATCACTTTGTCCCATAAATTGAAACCATTCTTGAACATCTCTGAGTCTTCTTGTATCTACTTGAGAAGACGATGTACCTTCATATCGTAATTGAATTAATTCTGAATATGATTCTTTCCATTGACTATTGTTTTGTGTAGGGACAAGAGTAAGCAAGCATTCTTGTGTGCTGATAGTTGGAGTGTTTCCTTGTCTGTAAAGTTCAATTAGTATTTGTAGGATCAAAACTCCTGGCTTGATAAGGATATTAAAGCTTGTGTCCAATTCAATGCGATTAGTTGGAACAGTTATACCAGCTTGAGATAATTCTTTTTTTATTGCAGGAGAGATATCAGTTTTATGTCCATTGGGATACTGATAACTTAATATTTGAGTAGAAAAGAGTTCTGAATATCCAATAATACTATCAATATACATCAAACCAATTATTGTTAACTTAGGCTGTCTTGTATATCTAGTTGAATAAATTAATCCTAGTTCTGAGAGAATTTGTTGATAATCACGCCATGTATCTACTTTTCCTGAATCAGACCGAATATTAGGTGTAAAAACTTCTTGAGATCTGAAAAATTGATTGATTAATTTTCGATAATCAGGGTGTTGTCCAAATTCATAAGCTGCACTCAAAAGAAAAAAAATTTCTTTAGGGTTTATCCTTCCCATATGATGATTAAAAGACCAGGAGTATCCAGGATATGGAAGAGTCAAGATACTAACTCCTTTCTTCTTGATTTTTTTAAAGCAGACAAGATAGATTTACCTATGGCACAAGCAACTAATGGTGGTACAGCATTACCAACTTGTCTATATTGTGCCGTAGATGTGCCTAAAAACTTATACCAATCTGGAAATGATTGTAATCTTGCTGCTTCTCTAACTGTAATATGACGGGGTAAATATGGATGAATAAAAGGTCTTCCTCCTCCAGCTTTTGAACCTACCAATACTGTTCCTGAAGGCTTTTCAGGATCGATTCTATCTGTACGATCTACTTTGTCCCTACCTCCTTGGGGAACGTTTTTATAGCGATTTCTTACTCTATTTCCATGAACACGAATTTTATGGTTATCTAAACCTATTACATCCTCTAATGCAAACTTAGCTGGTATCCATTCAGGAAGACGATACGATGGAAGCAAATGAGTAAATAAATTAGATTCGGTATAACTTTTATAAGTAGGTTCGGGAAAAACAAATTTAGTGGCTTGGCGAAATCCAATTACAAAGACTCTTTTTCGTATTTGAGGAACTCCAAAATCTGCTGCATTTAGAATACTAGTATGTAAATCGTATCCTGTGTTTACCTGAAAAAAATAGTAAAGATCTTCCCAATCTTGACCTTCGTTAACTGTTAAAATACCAGGGACATTTTCAAAGATAAACACCTCTGGTTTAATTTCATTTATTAGACGAATATATTCAAAGACTAACTGTCCTCTTGTATCGTTGAAAGATTCTCGTTTCCCTAAGATGCTAAATGCTTGACATGGAGGTCCACCTGCGAGTAAGACAATTTTTCTTTTGTTAATAATCTTTTTAATATTTTTTCCTTGCAAATTCTGTATGTCTTCTACTTCTGTTTTGCAATCAGGAAAGTTATGTTCGATCGTATCACAATAGTATTTTTCTTTGTCGCTGGCATATTTGAAGTTGAAACCTGCAAGTGATAAACCAAGATCTAAGCCTCCTCCTCCAGAAAAGAAAGAAATCGCTGTAAAACTAGAGTTATCACTTTGTAATATGCTCAAAGCATTAATTTTTTCTATATAGGAATTCACTACAATTATATTGCAATTGAACGTTAGTATCGATAAGGATACTAGCATAAACATACGAATACTTGGGTTGTTGAACTTTATAATTCGCTATATAAATTATTAAACTTTATTAATGATACATTGTAGCGTTTCAGATTTTTTATACTCTTTATTTTGAATTGCTTGATAAATTTGATTGGCATGACGAGCATATTAGGGTTTGAGAATGTTTCTGGCTATGTAACCCTGGATCGACAAGACGCTTATAGCTTGCTGTAACTGTAGAGTTTTGTTTATAGGTTCAAAATATCTAGACAGTCTTTCAACATAATGAGTTCTTAAATGAAACTGCAAAAATTTTTCTTCGGAGGAAAAGTTAGGCATCATTAGTTAGTCTACGACAATTTTAATAGTTCTTTTGTACTTATTCAACAGTGACACTTTTAGCCAAGTTTCTGGGCTGATCGACATCTAAGCCTTTAATTGCTGCAATATGATAAGAAAGCATTTGCAGGGGAATAACTGACAAGACGGGGGAAACTAATTCATCTACCTCTGGGACAGTTAACATATCATCAAAGGTGTGGGCTGCTTCGGTAGCATTCATAGCGGTAGTTACGCCGATTAGACGGGCATCGCGGGCTTTGGCTTCTTGGGCGTTGGAAATTACCTTATCGTAGACGCTGCCAGGCATAGCTACGGCGACTACAGGTACTTTATTATCTAACAGTGCGATCGGACCATGTTTCATTTCCCCTGCGGGATAGGCTTCTGCATGGATGTAAGAGATTTCTTTGAGTTTTAACGCGCCTTCTAAGGCGATGGGGAAGTTGATTCCTCTACCAATAAAGATAAAGTCTTCGGTTTCGGTAGTAAAATCGTGTGCTAATTCTTCGATCGCTTCTGCCTGAGTATCGAGAATAGTTTCTATCTGACTGGGAATATGGCGTAAACTTTCAATTATTTCACTAATTCTAAGATTAGATATTGCATGACGACGATAAGCCAGATCCAAAGCTAAAAAGTAAAAGCCCATTGTTTGAGCGGTAAAGGTTTTGGTAGCTGCAACTCCAATTTCTATACCAGCATGGGTATCAATAATGCGATCGCATATCTGGGCAATAGTACTTTCGGCGCGGTTGGTAATAGCAAGTAGTTTTGCCTGAAATTTTGGTTCTAAACTCTCTCTTCGGGATCTTTCTGCTTCTAATGCTGCAATGGTATCGGCGGTTTCTCCTGACTGAGTAACGCCAATGGTTAAAGTGTTAGGAATAATTGGTTTGGGAGAATAGCGAAACTCAGAAGCATAATCGACGGTAGTTGGAATCCCCGCAATTTGTTCTAACAAATATTTGCCAATCAATGCAGCGTGCCAACTCGTACCGCAGGCTAGTATTTGAATATGCTCTAAGTTGTCGGTTAGGTTGGGAGTCAAACCCAGACTTATCGGACTATAGCTAGGATTTTCATCCGCGTGCCAGTTAGGATTGATATATTTGTCTAAACAGGTACGCACTACTAAAGGCTGTTCGTAGATTTCCTTGAGCATATAGTGACGGAAACCCTGTTTTTCTACCTGTACGGGATTCCAGTCTAAAGTACGGGGAAAACGAGAAATGCGATCGCCACTAAAACTATAAATTTCTACGCCCAAAGGGGTAAGCCTTGCCATCTCGCCATTTTCTAAATTAAGAATGGTGCGAGTATGGGGTAAAATTGCGGTCATATCTGAAGCGCAGAAAAACTCTCCCTGTCCAAAACCTAATACCAAAGGTGCTTGTTGACGGGCAACGATTAATTCATAGGGATAATCCGCGCTAATCACTGCGATCGCAAATCCCCCTTCTAGTCGGGCAATGGTTTTCTGTACCGCCTCTATTAAGGAACTAGAACTGTCTAGAAATGTGGTAATCAAGTGAGGAATAACTTCTGTATCGGTTTGGGAACGAAATTCTATTCCTCGATCCTTTAATTCTTCTTTGATCTCTAAATAGTTCTCAATAATGCCATTCTGCACTACTGCTACTCTAGCGTTAGAATTTAAGTGTGGATGGGCGTTATGTTCTTCGGGTTTACCATGAGTCGCCCAACGAGTATGTCCGATCCCAATCTGTGCTTGGTGTACCTCTCTATCTAATTTCTCTCTGAGATTAAACAGCTTGCCTTTTGCCTTGACGCAATTAATCTGTCCTTCCTCAACCGTAGCTATCCCCGCAGAATCATAACCTCGATACTCTAATCTTTCTAAACCTGATATTAAAATATCAGTAGCAGTTTGAGTCCCAATATAGCCGACGATTCCACACATATTGCTGATTTATTTATCAAAGATTTCAGATCGCTTATAGTCTAGATCGGATTTTTAAAATTTACCTTAAAAATTGTCAGATTCTGGTAAAGGGACTGTCGAATTACCGTTCTTGTTAATAAATAGGTTTCCTGCTGCATCATTTTGATACACGCAGTCAATTTTTGGCTTGGCTTCTAATGGACCAACGAAGCCAAAAGTATTCATGCGTCTTTTGCAATCTCTTACCTGTTCGGAACTCACTAGGTTTCTTTGTTCTAAGAGTGACCAGTTGGTACGTCGTAAAACGCATCCAGGCTGCATACGAGGTTGAGTAAGATAAACGCTAAAAGGATTGAGGGTCAGAAATACCCGCATATCTGTTACCACAGCACTAGCACCAAATTGCTGGCATACTTCAGGATTGGGGGCTGCGCGATCGATTTGCAAACTGGAATCGACCGATCTAATATCATCAGATCCGCTTGAGAGATTTAAGGCTAGCCCAATAACAATACCCACTACAAAAACGCTGCCAAGAATAGCAATTTTGGCTATATCTAATGGACTTTTCTTTTCGGGTGGATTAGGGTTTGACCGATAATTGTTAGGCGGATCGTAGCGATCTGCTCTATTTTTATTTGGATAACTACCGTTGCGATTTCTACGAGCCATATAATTCTAATGATTAGAAATTATGAATTACTATGATTATTGAAGTAAGATGTTAACTAATATTAATTACTATATATAGCAATCAGGAATGATTTATAAAAAACCCTTTCTTATCTGGACTCCGTGTTCTGAGTGCCTTCGTGGTTTATCAAAAAAAATCTTCTCACAAATGATTTACGATTGCTATATTTCTATTTTAGATGTTTTCTATAGTGAAATTATAATCTTTAATTAAAAGTAATTTTTCTGTCTTAAAATTAAGAACTATCTAATTAATAATAAGATAAGCACGACACTATTTTAGCCTCGTTTAAAAGCTTTAGCTCTATTCATTTATCATATAGCATTTAGCATTTATCAGCTTTAATGCTCGCTCATTCAATGGTTATTCTTCTTCGCGATCGTCTTCTAATCGTGGATTGTCCATTTCTTCTTTAAAACCTCTGATAGTTTTACCCAGCGCGCTACCAATTTCGGGAATTTTCTTCGGTCCAAAAACCAAAACTGCCACCAGACCAATTACCGCCATTTCTGGTACGCCTAAACCAAACATAATTAATCTCCTGCGCTAATATCTATGTCGATTGGTAGTTATATATATTTATCGAGTCTGTATCAGTATATCTTAGCGTCAATAATGTAGTAAGAGCGCGATCGCGCCAGGTACTTTTAAACACAGCTTTACTATTTTCTTATAAAACTTACTTTCAATTTTCAGTGCAATAGTAGCGAAGCGAAGCCATGCTCGAAGAGCTTATCGCTACCGCAACAGCTTAATTAGAAATTGGTTCAAAGTAACGACATCCCTGACAAGGACCTTCAGGATTGACCGCACAACGCATGATTTCAGAACGAGCATTGAAACGACAATTGGCATTACCCACTATATAGCGATCGCCTATTTTGGTAGTTTCTTCGGGTCTTTTAGATTCTTGAACGTGAACAGTAGCCTTATCGAAATGATAACCATTTACGCGGTACTGATAAAAATGATGACGTTCTAAAATAGCGTAGGTCTTACCCTCAAAGTCCATGTAGTTACCTGGTTGCAAACGACGGTCGAGATTGAGTTTACCAATACAATGACGAGCGGGGGTAAGGATGATTTCTGTAGGTAGTAGATTCTTCTTAATCGTCATGAATACAGATTAAAGTCTGGGCTTGGTTAAAACATAGTAGCGTAATTCTATCTTTCAATAGCGATCGACTAATAGATCTTGCTATACATTTTGACCGCGGAAGGCGGTCAACGCAGGCACCGTCGTTTTACAAGTCCGCGTCGCCTGGGGTCTCCCCAGGCGTTTATGACGGACGTGGCGGTGTAACGTTGACCAGCCAAAAATTGGCATACTTAATTATTTTATTCGATCGATATCGTTTTAACTACTGTTATTGCGAATTATATATATAGTATTTTTCTGTTTCTGTTTGGGTAATTATGAATTTAAAATTGATTATAGATGCTTTAAAAAGTCTCTGTAGAAACAAGTTAGACTTTTAGGTTGCGTTACAGCTATTGACCGCTGACTAGAACTAACTAAAATTTTTAGTAGATGCGATCGAGATCACTATCTTTTGATTATATATAGGCAATATTAGAGAAGAGATAGAGCTATGCAACAGATACTCTCTGTTACATCAACATCCCTCAGTTTGGTACCTGGGGGTTTTTTTTTAAAGATAAAGGATGAAGGATGAGGAAATATTGCAGTACATTTATGGATTAAGACATTAAGGGTGAATTGCTCGTAAATAGGAAGTATAGCCGTTGCCATTGTTATATATAGAAAAGTTCACTCAATTAACTGTTCACTCAATTAACTGTTAACTGTTCACTGATAAAAGAAGACCGTTCACATCAGCGATAAATTGTGTCAGAATGTAAAGCGTGTTAGTTGCATCTTCTGTAGACCAAATCAAAACCCCTACCGCGATCGCTCTTGGCAATTTTGATGGTATTCATCAAGGGCATCAAACAGTGCTGCAACCAATTATCAACTTTGCTCAACCACAAGGACAGCCTCGTATTTATCCTTCTGTAGTTAGCTTTACTCCCCATCCTCGCGAGTTCTTTACTGGTGGAAAACTACAGCTTTTAACTCCTATCGCCGAAAAAGGACAAGTATTGTCTGAATTAGGCATCGAGCAGCTAATTCTCTTGCCGTTCGATCGCCGTCTTGCTTCTTTGAGTCCTCAAGAGTTTGTCGAACTTTTAGTCGTACAGCTTAAGGCTAAAGAGATTAGCGTTGGTTCGGATTTTCGTTTTGGTTATCAGAGAAAAGGTACGGCAGAAGATTTAAAAAATATTGCCCATAGTTTTGGCATTAAAGTACATATAAACTCGCTACATAAATATGTCGATCGCGATCGCTCAGTGAGAGTTAGTAGCTCTTTGATTCGTCAGGCTCTATCAGAGGGTAATATCAGCCTGGCTAATACTATGTTGGGCAGACCATATAGTTTAATAGGAACAGTAGTCACAGGGCAGCAATTAGGGCGAACCATCGGTTTTCCTACTGCCAATCTTGAGATTGGGGCAGAAAAGTTTTTACCTCGATATGGTGTATATTCGGCAGATGTTTTTCTCGGGCAAACAATGCTCAAGGGTGTGATGAATATCGGTTGTCGCCCTACAGTTGCAGGAGAAGCTCCTACAATTGAGGTACATTTGCTAAATTGGTCTGGAGATTTATACGGTCAAACCCTCAAAGTCGATCTGATTAAATTTATCCGTCCCGAACAAAAGTTTGCTTCGGTGGAGGCTTTAAAGCAACAAATTACTAAAGATTGTCGCTCTGTGTTAAACAATTAAAAGTTATTAATAGGGCATATGGAAGAATCAGCAATTAATGCGACCGATATGATGCCAACAGGAACTTTATCGTCGAGAGCTAAAAGTCAAACAGAAATTGCTCGTAACTGTGGCGCGCTCAAATCTATTGAAACCGAATATCATTTGATTCAACAGGATGATATTTCGTTTGTGGTCAGGACTCTATCTAATTTGTCTCGCAAAAAACAAGCTCGTCAACAGCAAAGTAAACAAGAGCATGAAACAGGAAAAAGAGTAGATCCTTTTCTGCCATACGAGCCAGATTTATTTGTCGGAGATATTTCGCAGACTCATATCTGCTTACTTAACAAGTTTAACGTTGTCGATAATCATCTTCTAATCGTGACTCGCGCTTTTGAGCCACAAACAGACTTACTCAACTTACAAGATTTTGCTGCTTTGTGGCTTTGTCTGCAAGAAATAGACGGTCTGGCTTTTTTTAACGGGGGCAAAATTGCTGGTGCTTCTCAACCACACAAACATTTACAGCTTGTACCACTACCTTTTTTACCAGATGTAGTGCATCTTCCTATAGATAAGGCGATCGCCAATACTACTTTTAAAGGCTCCTTTGGCAAGATCGATCGCTTTAATTTCAGTCATGGCATTGCTAAGTTAGATCTACCTCTAGATACTTCGACTCAACAGGCAGCCCAAACTATGTTAGAACTTTATCGTGTTTTATTATGCCAAGTCGGCTTTAAACTCGATGCTAACCAGTCCTCGCAGCCTGGGGCCTACAACTTTTTGGCTACTAGAAACTGGATGGCAATCATACCGCGATCGCAAGAGTCTTGGCAAAACATCTCGATCAACTCTCTTGGTTTTGCAGGCTCGTTATTTGTACGCGATCGCCATCAGCTAGAGTTACTGAAAAAGCTGACTCCTCTCAAACTATTAGCCGAAGTCGCCATTAACAGTTAACAATCAACAGTCAACAGTCAACAGTCAACAGTCAACAGTCAACACCCTCGGCAATAGCTCTATGAGGGAAACCCTCAAGACCGCTTTGCCTCGCAATCAACCATCAACCATCATCCCTCATCCCTCATCCCTCATTCCTCGTTCCTAAAAAAAAGCCCTCTACCAAAAAGGTTAACCCAATCGGTAAAAGGCAAGATCTAGACAGATGTAACTAACTAGTCTTTATTTGACGAAGAATCAGTAGAATTATTAGAGTTGTTAGCTTCTGTTGTCTCTTTATCCTCGTTGTTATTGTTGTAGTTCCTTCTGCCACGATTGCCATAACGGCTAGTTTGCTTGCGGAACTTACGAGCATTTATCTTGTTTCGAGCTGCTTTTTCTTTTTTCGCGTTGCGACGTTTAGCCATTTAGGTATGATTCCTCATTACACAGTAAAACGCTCCTGTGAGTTTCTAGTTATATAATATAATCTAGTTGCTCTCCAGAAGCGCAATTTCGATTTAGCCTTGGAGTTTAGAAGCGATCGTTACGACGACCACCGCCACCAAAGGAACTTCTATTATTTTCGCGAGGTCTTGCTTTATTTACTTTGATCTCACGACCCATCCACTCTGCTCCATCTAGAGTTTCAATGGCTTTATCTTCTTCTGCCTCGGTTTCCATTTCAACAAAGCCGAAACCACGTTTGCGACCTGTTTCGCGATCGGTAGGAAGATGAACACGCTTAACGTTGCCGTATTCTGAAAATACTTCGCTTAGATCTTCTTGGCTAACCTCATAGTTGAGATTACCTACGTAAATTGACATGAACTGAATGTCTCCTGACTGCAAATTAGATGTAGAGAGTTTAAATTTCGGAAAAGAACCAAATCAATACTTTACGGGAAAAACCTATCAATACTGAATACAAACTGGATTGCCGATCTTTATCTCAATATGAATCCTAACACTTTATGCTATAAAAAAAAAAGGATCGCTAAATGCAATATTTATTTACACAATTTATCTTTATACCTTATATATTTAATCAAAATCAGCAATTGTTGATGACAGACTGCTAACGATCGCCTTTAAGGGTGCGGAGGTGGCTATTGTCGATGGATAGACATTGTTTCCCCAAACTGGATGGGTTATTAGAGAACATTGCCCGCTGCTAGTTACAGGATAATTTAGGATAGCTTTAACTACTGCGTTGTCATCGAGAGCTAATCCCGAACGAGTAAAGAATGGATAGCCAGTACGGGGATCGAAAAGATCGCTTTGATATCCTCGATCTTGCAGTTTTAAAATCAAGTTACAGCCAATAGAAATGAATTTAGCTCTTAAATAGTCTTTTTCTATTACAGCTCGATCGCTATGTTGTTCGAGAGAAACTACAGACTGTTGCAGGACTAGAATCAAGTAACTAATATCGACATTCCAATCTGGTAAAAGCTGCTGCTGACAATCTAAAACGAATTGGTTGGGGAAAGCTATGTTAACTTGAACCTCTCTAGCAGATGGCGTGTGATAAGTTTTCAACCAGAGCGATCGCATATCATATAAGTAATAAGTAATAAGTAATAAGTAATAAGTAATAAGTAATAAGTAATAAGTAATAAAGATGATCGTAAATTCAAGACAAGCAAATGTTTTCGACTGTTAACTGTTAACTGTTAACTGTTGACTGTTGACTGTTTGAAGTTGAGTTAGCTTATCGGCAACCTGTTTGGTGGTTAGCATTTCTTCTGCTAGATCGAAGCCAGATTCTAGGTTATTGGCAATACCAAAACGCCAGAGATAAAAACCTCCATTTAAAATGGCAGCAGGCGATAATTGACTATTATCACCATTAATAACTTCTTTTATTAGCGCGATCGCGCCTTGCTCGGATTCAAAAGTAATGTCAGAACCGTTAAGATCGTAATCGGCTGGATCGAGCAAAAGTCGCTCAAAGCTATTTTCACCATTACTTAAAGCGATAATTCCTGTTCTACTGCGAGGCAGATCGCAACTTCCTTCTAAGCCTTTAACTAAAGTAAAGTCTTTGGTATTCCTAATTTTGAAAGTTTCGCGAAAACGCTCTTCGGTTGGCGGATGAACGAATCCTGCAACTAAATGAGAATCCCCCGCCATGGGACACCAAACTAGTTCAGCAGTAGCAAAGGGGGGACGTTTACCAACTTGTTCGCGGAAGGTAATAAAATCATCAGCAGCCTGAAAGTGTTGGGGTAGATAGATAAAGCCGATGTTCGTCCGATTGTATGTATCTTGGGCTTGGGCTAAACTTAACTGAGAAAAATCCACTCCCAACTCTTGCCATATTTTTATTAAAGGAATACCGTATTTGGTGGGCATACGATTACCACCATGCAAGACCACTGGTACACCTACACTAGCCAACATTAAGGCGATGATAATAGTTACTGGTACGGTGCGCGATCGCCCATCATAAGGATTTCCTAATACTACTGGTGGGTGGCTGTGATGGTCGCAAATTTCTAGTCTGTCACCCAGGCGATCGAATATGTCAAGAATTCCTGCTAATTCTTCTGGAGTAGGACGTTTTATACGATGAGCGATGGTGAACGCCCCTATTTGTGCTGGAGTAGCTTCTTGCTGCAACATCATTCTGGTGGCTACCGCTGCTTCAGCGCGGGTAAGATTTTTACTAGTGTGAGTTCCACTACCGACCCTTTTTAATAATTCCCGAAACTCATCGCTCATTGTCGATCCCAATTATAATCTATAGATTAAAGCATATCCTGGTTTTTGACTGTTAGCTATTGACTTTCAAATTATCAGCTAACTAATTGCGAGCTTTGGTAATGCCGAAGATTGCCCTAAATCTTTAACTAGCTGATAAAAATGAGCAATGGGAGGAATCATGAGGCGATCGCGAGTTGTTACCATTACTACTTGACGAGTAAGAAGATTATTTATTTGTTCCTCTTCGCTGTTATTAGTCAAATGAGATTTAGATATCGGACGTACCGCTAGAGTAGGATCGTTATAGGAATCTATTAAAGCTTTATGAGGTAAGAGGGCTACCATTTCTCCCTGACGAATTACCCCACGAAAAGCATCTAAAGTATTTAATTCCATTGCGGTTTTAAATTTGACATTCTGATTTTCAAACCAGTCTTGTACTAATCTTTGCATTCCATAGCCGTCTTTAAAGACTATTTGAGGATACTTTACCAACTCCAAAGGCGGAATCCGATCGAACTTACTCAAAGGATGATTAGCAGCCATTAGAACGTCAACCTGTTCTTCATACAATATTGCTAATTCTAGTTCTGCTGATGCAGTTAAAAAACGATTGTTCATCACGATCGCCACATCAATTAGACCATCTCTCAAAACTTTTAAGGCGCGATCGCTACCTAAAGCCGTAACTCTCAACTGAACTTCGGGATAATCGTTACAAAACTGTTGTAAAATTGGTGGTAGGTAATGAGCGCAAACCGAATGAATAGCAGCGACACAAAGCTCTGGCTGCTTACCTGCAATTAAATCGGCGCATTCAACACTGGCTTTATGCCATTCCTGACAGATTTTTTGAGCGCGTGGCAGCAGCTTTTCACCTCCAAGGGTTAATTTAGCCTGGGTACTGCGGTGAAATAACGGTAAACCTAATCCCTGCTCTAAAGCCTGTATCTGTCGGCTGATGGTCGATTGAGTCACGCCACATTTTTTGGCTGCTTGTCCAAAATTTCCCGTCTCAGTAATAGCTATGAAAGCTTGCAGTTGCTCGATTCGCATACTTATCCAAGTGTAACCAACATTATCCGATCGCCGATTTATTAATCGAACATAGCTGATTGCTATAGACAAATTTAGTATAAGAAGCGACATTAATTAAACTGGAACTATGCAAAACTCCGCTCAATAATGTTAACTGTATTAAAATACTTCTTTATTTATTTACGACGAGGAAAGGTTGGTAATTCTACGGCTGCTAGGGATTGTGGTTTTTTACTCGAAGAAGATTTAGTTGTATTAGAGCGATCTGTTTGGTTGTTTACCGATTTTGAATGAGTTGCAGCTTCTGATGCTGAAGATTCTGTATGTTTGGCTTTAAGAGGCTGTACCCTGGTTTTAGGTAGGGAAATTTTTTCGGGGATGCCAGAAATCGACCAAGGTTGAATGTATCGATTATGAGGATAGTTTTTATGACGATTAGCCTTATCTTTATTAGATATTTCAGCTTCCAGGTCGCGTTTTTGTTTAGCTTCGTATTCTGCTAAAATTTGCTGCTGTCGCTCTAATTCAATTCTTAACTCTTGATTTTCTTTTTCTTTGGTCGTTAGCTCGTAAGCTCGATCATTATATTTTTCTTGCAATAAAGTACATTCTCTTTCAAGTTGCGCTGTCTGTTTTTGGGACGATTCATATTGTTGAGATAGCTGCTCGTTAACTGTGTTTTTATTGTTTGTTTCTTGACGTTCGTTAGCTAACTGTTGAGAAAATAAGGCAATACTTTCTTGATAACTCTTAATTTCTTCTGCCTGATGTGCCATTAATAAATCATTACTTTTAGACTTTTCGACATATTTATTAAATTTATTGGTAATCTCTGCTAAATCTTGTTCGAGACGAAAAACCTGTTTGTAAAGTTTGCGGTTGTGTTCGCGAAGTTTGTGAGCGACTTTTTGCCAGTTCATTTTTTGAACCGATTTTTTTGACTTAGATGCTGCTTCATCTGTCACTTTCACTGGTAACGTTTGAGCGTTTTCTACTTTGAATTTATTAGTTCTTATAGGGCTTGGGTTCTGCTGCTCGACGCTTCGATAACGTTTTGGCGAGGTAGATTCAGAATCAAAACCACCAGCATTCTGGTTAACTTCACTCATGATTTTAATGTTTATTCCATTAGTCAAAATATAGCAGTTACAAAATCTAAAATAGATCCGTAATTACTCGTAAGTATGTATATTTCAACAAAAATTAAAATAAATTTTTAATGATTTATATATAAAAAGCTATAAAAACAGTTTTTTTATAGCTTTACTTGTATCTAGCTTATATGGTAGGTTTAAAAATGCCAATATTAACTATTAAGTAAAATCTCTGATAATAGTTGTTGATGAATTAAAGCTCGATCGCTTATCGATTGAATCTGTATCTGGTTAAGTGCGCCCTGTTGATAATGTAGACACAAAGCATCGCTAATTACCCGCTCGTCTTGGGGAAGATTTGCTAGTTCGTATCCAGGCAGATCGAGTTCGAGCATTAGCTGACTGACTTTGGGATCGTAACTTAAGGCAAAACAGTCCGATCCAGATGCTGCTGCCATAATCAAGCTGTGAAGGCGCATTCCAACGGTCATTTTTACCTCTTTAAATAATCCTTTTAGCTGTTGAGGATTATCTACCGTAATGATTTGATGTTCTCCTTTCAATTGGGCTGCGATTGTTGTGGCGATCGCACTATCTATTTTAGGCTGAAAAGGAACTAATAACAAAAAAGTATCGGTTGAAACCTGAAAGTCTTTAAAAGCTTTAACTAGAGTTTGCAGTCGCTCTGGGGTAAGTAGAGGATGCGATCGCAAAACTATCGCTACTTTGGGTTTAGTCGTAGCTTCCAATTGGGGGGCGGTATCGCTTTGTAATGCCCAGACAGGATCGGGAGCAAGTATCGGCTCTATCTGCCAGTCGGTCAATAGTCGGGCAGAAGCGGTATCCCTAACGCTAATACCATCACAGCCTAATAGTACCTGTTTGGTCAACCAGCGGGTAAACGATTTATTTAATGGTCCAATTCCCTGCGCCCAGGCGATCGTTTTTAAACCTCTTTGCTGTGCCAAAGCCATCAAGCCTGCATAGTAAACTGGACTAGCCAAGCTGGTAGCATCCTGCATCAAACTCCCACCGCCCCAAATAAAAGCGTCAGATTTTTGCAGTACTTCTAGAATAGTAAAGGTAGATTTGCGATGATAGCTAGCAACCTGGTACTGCTTTTTTGTCGCCTGGGGATCGCCCGATAAAACGATTGGCTCGACAGATTCAGGTAGCATTTGCAGCAAAGACATTAATAATGCCTCATCTCCTGCATTACCCATGCCATAATATCCACACAATACTGCTCTAATAGGACTCATTATTTTGTAAATTCTAAGACGCTGAGTTGAAGATAACACTGTTTCTAGCTTCTAAGCTCTAAGCTCTAAGCTCTAAGCTATTTTATAGGGAAGACTCATATATTTATTTCTTACTACATGCGGGCGAAGCCCTTTGTGTACGGGGCATTGGTCAATCCCCCCCACGACTTACTTCTGTACGGGCGAACGGCGGTTCGCCCCTACTTATTACTTCTTACTTTCTAAAATGAACAATCTTATTGTCGATCGCGCCTTAGTTCAATATCAGTCAAATTTAGATAGCTTACTAAGTCAGCTACAGCTATTTGCCACAGAAATTAACAACCAGCAGCTAGAGATAACAATTCGCAATTTACGAACCAATATCAACGAACCATTTTTGTTTGTCGTGGTAGGGGAAGTCAAGGCGGGTAAGAGTAGCTTTGTTAATGCCTTGTTACAGGGAGATATTTGTAAAACCGCAGCCGATCCCTGTACTGACGTTATCCAACAGATTGTTTACAGTGAAGAGAACTTCGAGCAGCCTGTCGGTCAATATTTACGTAAAATTGGTTTACCTAACGATATCTTGAAAACTCTGTCTATAGTCGATACGCCTGGAACAAATACGATCGTCGAAAATCATCAGGAGATTACTAAAAAGTTTGTCCCCAATAGCGATCTGATCTTTTTTGTTTTTTTCGCTAAAAACCCCTATACTCGCAGTGCTTGGGATTTATTAGATTACGTTAATAGTGAATGGCGTAAAAAGGTAGTGTTCGTGCTGCAACAGGCAGATTTAGCCAAACCCCAAGAGTTAGCCAAAAATAAGGAAAAGCTAACCGAACTCGCAATACAAAAAGGCATTCAATCCCCTGTAGTGTTTGCTACCTCCGTGGAATGGGAAGTAAACGGCGATCGCGATATTAGTGGCTTTAAAGATGTCAGGAACTATATCCAGCAGACGCTAAAAGATGGCAGCACTAAAAAGTTAAAGCTTCAGGGAGTAGCTAAAACTAGCGAACAGATTATCAATTTACTCAGAAAAGATTTAGTTTCTGTACAGCAGCAGCTAATTACAGATCGTGCAGTAGTAACTAAGATTAAATCCAAACTACAGCAAAATAAACGACAGTCAGGCTTTGAATTAGAATCTTTAATCAATCGCCTGCTAACCAAATACGATACGATTGTTGCCAGGGTTAAGGAAGACTTCCGCGAACAGCTATCACTATTTACTTTGGTAAAGGGTTCGTTTGCAGTATTATTTCGCAGCCAAAAATCTGCCCCTACCTGGATGGATGAATTAAAGCAAAGCTGTGAGAATGAACTTAAAGCTTCTCTAGGAGAAATATCCCAAGACGGCATCAAACACTTTGTCGGCGGAATACGAGCCTTATTACAAAGTCTGGTAGATGATTTACACGATATTAAAGTCAATCAAATTACTACCAGTGCAATTACCGTCAACACGATCGAAAGTCGTCAAGAAATAGTAGAAGACGTACAGCAAAGAGTCTCCACCTTGTTAAACGATAAATCTTTTCTTCATTCTATCGAGTCAATAAATGCCAGTGTCGCCCCCAGGTTTTTAGGTGGTGGTGCAGCTACGGTTGCAGGTACGGCGATCGCAGCTTTAACAGAAATAGTACTATTAGATATTATCGGTACTGCCTTTGCTGGCGTTGGCTTATTGTTTGCTGGTGGAACATTAGTACTCAAAAAGCGCAAGATAATCAAACAGTTTGAAGATAAGCTGGATGGCGAAAAAATCCGTTTTGAAAGCGAACTATCGGCTAAGTTAAATTCTAAGCTAGATATCATCTACGAAGAAATCGAGCGTAATTTTGTTAATATTTATAACTACGTCGAAGAGGAAGAACAAAAGGTTTTGCCTTTAGTAGATCGTTTTAATCAGATCGAGCGTGAAGCGAAGCAATTGAACATTGAACATTGAACACTGAACACTAAAGCTGATAAATGCTAAATGCTAAATGATTAGCTAAAGTAAAATTTTAACTCGTAACGTCGTGCTATCTGAAGATTTAATCGATAGGTTAAGTCCTATCAAGTCAAAAGCATCATCTATATTTCAAAATGCTACCGAAAAAGCAACTTCTTTTGATGACTATTTAGTAGATAACATTGGTGGATCTATAAACTCTCGTTGGGATGCGTGGTTGAGTCACCATTCCTTTGTCGCGTGGCTAATCGATCATCCTATTATCAGTTTAATTAGTGGTTTAATTACGGCAGTTTTAGTAGTTCGACTGTTAGCTACAGTTTATCGAGCGATCGCTAATACCATCGATCGGATGTGGCTGTGGATTTTGCGATCGCCCTTTGTCCTACTCAAGTTGCTCTTTGGTTGGGAGCCAAAACCTAAAAATTCGCAAAACCTGACAGTTACAAACTACGAAGTAACTAACGATACCGAACAGCTACAGCAAATTATGCTTCGGCTCGATAAAATTCAACAGCAACAGGAGCAAATTTTACAAGATATAGCTCGATTAAAACAGCAGCCTCTTAATGTTGAAAATCTTGAAATAAAGCAGCTTCAAGCAATAGAAGAACAAGTAATTAAGAATAAATAACGCTAGTTCGGACTAAGAACCTTAATTTGTAGAGATAGCAAGTGGCGATCGGCTTCAATATCTGTATTTAGTAAAAACAGCAGGTTAAAAAGAAAATATAAAATAAAAAATTACTAATTATTTCTACTCTTTGAGAAATATCTGGTATCCAATAGCAGCAATAACCGAAGCGAAAACGAAATAAGTCAGCCACATTCCAATTAGAAAGCCAGCCCTGATAACACCTATGCCAACCAAGACAAATGCAGTAAACTTAGCGTACTTGACAATCTTGCTCCCGAATTTTTGAATCGCGTTTTGAGGCGGATTATGCTTTTTAGTTCGGTATACAGGAGTTGGATCGCGGTCTAGCTGGCGTTTTTGCTTTTCTCCCCGCTCTATCTCAATTTCTAGCTCTCGCAGTCTTGATTCTTGTTCTTCAGGACTAGTCATGAACTTATGGTAAGTAATGAACGATAAACAATTGTAATTATAAAGTTTCTTATTTTAATATTTTAGTCGCTCTTACTTACTTTTAGCCATAGCTACTTATTGCCATAATAAAAAGCAATTTCCTTGTCTTTTAAAGGGGTAAATTCAGCATCGAGCAGCATTTGATTTAATTCATCTTTGGGTAAATGTTTTGCTCCAATGCGAATAATGCGCGATCGCATGGTGTTGGTAACTCCGCTACGCTGTCTACCTGCTTCAAAACCCATTACTTTATTGTACAAATCCAGTTTATTAGCTGCAATGGGTGAACCATCAAGATCTAAACCTCGATCGATCGCCTTGTCTACCGCTTCTGCACCTTTGGTATCTGCCATGCTGTTATTATTTGTAAGATCTTCAAAAGCATTCTATCAGAGGATGTCGCCGAACCTATTGACCCCATTCCGCAATTTCTCTTTACTTATCATTCTTTCTAGCTTAAATTTATTTTAAGATAGCGATCGCTATCTTAAGGAGAAAAAATAATAGCTCTAAAATATAGCGTATATTAGGGTAAACCGAATCTTATATAGCAAAATTAAGACTTTCGATTTATCGAAGTTACTCAGTAAAATTAATTTACAAGGCAAATTTATTTACAAATCGAATCAGAAGCTTACATAAAAAATATAAATACATAATAATAATGAAGAGTTATTAGAGTCAGTGATTCGACAAATAACTATTCTAAAATTAAAGTTAATTAGTAATTTTAGGCACAATCGATGCCTAATGAATTGAGTTAAACATAGGAAACAGTTTAGGAAGGATTGCCATAGTGATTCAAAATCTAGAACAACACTATAAGGTCTTGGGATTAGAACCAGGTGCATCTCTAGAAGAAGTCAACCAAGCATATAAGGACTTGGTATTTATTTGGCATCCTGACCGTGTTCCGCAAGATAATGAAAGATTAGTCAAAAAATCTGTCGAAAAAATTCAGCAGATTAACGAAGCGCGGGACTCGTTGCGTTCTTACCATCGTAAGTACAAAAAAGCACCTGTAAACCAGGCTAAATCTACAACTTATTCTAATCGGTCAACCTACGGCGATCGCAATTCGAGTAATCGTTCCCAAGATAGATCGCCAAATTATAGCGATCGTACATATCGCGATCGCGATCGCTATTCAAGCTATCGTTCTCCCTATAGCGATATTAGAGATCGCCCAGCTTCCTACAGTCGTCCGAATTACGAGGGAACTAGTTACCAAGATCGTAATTGGAACTATCGAGACTATTATTCTACATCTAG
Source organism: Waterburya sp. (assembly GCA_965214815.1). GTDB lineage: Bacteria > Cyanobacteriota > Cyanobacteriia > Cyanobacteriales > Xenococcaceae > Waterburya. Next base: position 797,894 of record CBDCCL010000002.1, on the reverse strand, counting down.
AAACCCTCAACAAACCTCTAAAACTGACGGCTATAGAGACTTTCGCAACTCTGAGAAAAGCTACGTTTCTAATAGTCCAGTAGAAACTAATCACAAGCGACCATACCAAAAAGATTTAAGAGGGGCAGATCTTAGCAGATCTAACTTTAAAGAAAGAGATTTTGCTGGTCAAGATTTATCACGGGCGAATTTATCCTATGCCGACTTAAGCGATACTTTCTTACACAAAATAGTTTTAGAAGAGGCTAATTTACAGGGTGCAAATTTAAAAGGTGCTAATCTACTTCAGGCTAACTTACGTAATGCCGATCTTAGAGATGCTAACTTGATCGGTGCAGATCTGAGCGGTTCGGATTTGAGTGGAGCAAATTTAAGCGGGGCAAAAGTCGGCTTTAATAATAAGATTATGGTCAAGATAACCGCTGTAAAATTAACAGGCGCGACTCTACCCGATGGCTCGATTCATCCGTAATATTGGGTTCGTATAAACAGTTAAATGTTATGGCTGACGGAGGGACTAGGGGACTTTAATTCAAAGTCCCGATCGCGGGCTTGATGTAAACTATATTCCCAACAGAAGTTAAAAGCGATATTACAGCATCGATCTAAGTGATATCAAAGATCGATCGATAAGTAACTTGTCGTCAAAATTATTTTTAGGTAGAAGAATCCACCAGACGCTCGAACCAGGCTTCAAAGCGATCGCCTAATGCTGAGAGCGAATATTCGGTTTCAGCCTGTTGACGGCATAGTTTACGGTCAATGCGATCGATATTATTAATAGCTTTAACTAATTCGGTAACATTGTCTGGTTCGACTAAAAAACCAGTCTTACCGTGGCTGACAATTTCTGAAGGACCACCACGACGATAAGCAATAACAGGTACACCACAGGCTAAGGCTTCGATAGCTACGTTGCCAAAAGCTTCAATCCAACGAGGAGTCATCAATAAAGCGCGACATTTGCCTAATTCGTGCTGTAATTCATTGGTGTTTAAAAACCCCTGATATTCAATGGGTGCATCAGGAAAGTCATGACGAATTTGATTCCAATAATCGCGATCTTGGATTCTGCCAAATATTTTAAGGGGTGTACCCGTAATATTAACTGCTGCTACGGCATCTTCTAAAGCCTTTTCAGGAGCAATACGACCCAGCCAGGCTAAATTACCTTCTGGACGGTTGTTGTATTGATATAGAGATAGATCGATTGCACTACCCAAAATCTCGCAGTCTTTAGCAAAAGAAAAGGTATCAGCCTGAGATTGGGTGTATACGCCAAAAGTACCAGGATATCGCTCTATGGTTTGCTCCATAATGCGATCGCTTGCTTCGGTCATCGATCCCATACTGATAAAATGTGCCACCGTAGTCGAAAAAAAAGGAGTTAAATAAAAAGGCAGCCAGTCAAAGGCAAAGTTAACCAGCAGGTCGTATTTGTGTTCTACCTGACGAGCGTACTCCCACATATTAGCCAGTACCGAATGATCGGGTAGGCAAACTGGGACATCGCGGTTTTGAGTTTGTACGGGAATTTGTAGATTTCCTTCGATGGTAGTAACCCGAACATCGGTCAACCAAGAACCTTTTGGCGCAACTACCTCTAGCTGATGACCCCGACGTAACAGTTCTCTTGCAAGGTTTTGTACTGTTAGTTCTACACCCCCTCCCTGTCCCGAACCCAAAGCACCGACGGAGGTAGATAAAAAAAGTAGTTTTAGCATTAGATAGATCGCTAAATTGAAAATTGTATAGGTATTTTGTTAGATACTTCTAGTTAAAAATATATATTCGTTTCTCATTTATTATTTTGGCGATCGCCAACGGAATCAGGAGTATCTATTATCCTGCCATCGCAATCGCGAGCAATTGTCTTTGAATCTTTGGTTTGAGTCGCCGTTTTCGGAGTTGAGGAGATTTTACTTGCAGGGGGAGTAAACATCAACTTTAGTAAAAATAAAGATCCTAAAAATACGATCGCCATACCAATAAAACCCCAACGTTTACTTATTACTGATGATTCTTTAGCAGTAGAATTTTCAATAATTAAATTTTGCGATCGGCGATCGCTATTACCTAAGAGATCTCTTTGGGTTAGAACTGAGTTTTGTGCAGTTTGAATGCGATTTGAAGAAGTTGTAATTGGCTCGTAAGAATCTACAGATGCTTTGGCTTCTATTGCCATACTATTAGCTAAACTCGATAGAATGGAAACAATAACTAAAAAAACAAAGCGGTTGTAAATCATAAATAAATCAGTCGCTCAGAGAAATAACTTTAGTTAGATTTAACGAAGTGAACGCAAAGAGCGAAGTCTTCTTGCTTTGCAACTGTCGGACGCAAAGCAACGTCGATGCCCTCGCCTAGCATGAAGCGATGTCGGCTAACACAGTCCTCGAAGCCCTCATTGCGAACAAGTATATGCGCTCATGCGCCCTTTGTTTGTGTTCGCGCCGAAGTTTCCTCGGCGCAGGCGGTGCGCTTTGTTTTTGGCGGGGTACTGTTCACCAACTATTTTGTTTTATCTAATATACGGCGATCGACCGAAATTATTTTATTTAAATCGCTATAATAAATAATTACTTTTTACTTGACGTTCTCCTCTCCCTAAAAGAGAAGAGGATTCACTTTATCACTAAAGTGGCTTTCTCTTTCATAGACAAACCTTTAAATTAATTATCTCTTACGAGCAATGTTTAAACTGTTTCGCCGTTCAAAAGAACCAACAAAAAAGTTTAATTTAATTAGTCCCAGAGGGTTTCATCTCTAGAGACGTACTAGGATATTTACCTAGCGTTTATATGCGCCCCACATTACGTTTTTATTTAGTTTAATCGACGAAAAGATTTACTTGAGTGGTTGCTACTTCTTTCGTTTCTCGGTTCTGTTATCTCCTGGTTTTCGCTACCCAATTTCTTCAGCCCACCAACTAGCCTTTAATGTACGCTGTTTTTTTATACCGTTAGCATACGGTCTAACTTATAGTTTGATGCTTTTAATGAGATATTTTAATTATACAATGACCGAAAGCCTTGTTATATAAAGATTTTGGATCTAAAGTTTGTCTAAAAAGTCGTCGTTTACTACGAGGCTTTATACCCAAAGAATTCGGTAAGATCGAAAATATCAAAAATAATATTAAATAGTCCATTATATTATAATTTATACATCATTTAATATAATAAAAGAGCAGCCACACTACAGGCAGCTAACCAACATAATTATTAATTGAGAGTCGAATCGATGGTCGGTGGAGTTATAGCAATTTGTTCTCAGATAAGACCACAATAACAAAGAGCGAGCAGATTGTATCCAAATAATGTTCTGGGTGCTTTTGCTGGTTGGCTTTTTGAAAGTAGAAAGTTAAACCGAATTTTGGTTGCAGCAATAACCCGCGATCGTAAGCATTGGTTTAATTACGTTTTAATAAAAGTATAGATATATATTCAACAATACTAATGGCAGACAATTTAATTAGAGCTATAGCAGCAGATGGAGGAATTAGAGCAGTAGGCGTAATATCTTCCGATCTAACCGAAGAGGCAAGACGTAGACACAAACTTTCTTATGTAGCGACGGCAGCTTTGGGTAGATCGATGGCTTCTGCATTGCTTTTAGCCTCCAATATGAAGAAAGAAGGTTCGAGGGTCAATATTCACGTCAAAGGAGATGGCCCTTTAGGAACAATTTTGGCTGATGCAGGGTTGGATGGTACGGTAAGAGGCTATGTTCAAAACCCTGAAGTAGAACTACCCCCCAACGAGATTGGAAAACTGGATGTAGGAAAAGCAGTCGGTCATAATGGTTATCTTCATGTGGTTCGTGACGTAGGCTATGGACAGCCATATTCGAGTACGGTTCAATTGGTTTCGGGAGAAATAGGAGAAGACGTAGCTGGCTATTTAGTTACTTCAGAGCAAACCGCATCAGCTTTGTTAGTCGGAGTGTTTGTCGGCGAGATGGGAGTTACCGCAGCGGGAGGAATCTTATTACAGATTATGCCCAAAGCAGCATCGGATCGAGCTTTGATCGAGCTATTAGAGTCGCGAGTATCTCAGCTATCTGGATTTACGCCACTGATAAGAGAAGGTAAAACTCTCAAAGAAATTATGCATCAGCTATTGGGTGACTTAGATCTATTTATTTTTCCCGAAGATAACCCAGTACGCTTTCATTGTGGCTGCTCTTTTGAACGAGTATTGGGGGCACTCAAAATGCTAGGAGAAGCGGAATTACAGGACATGATTGAAAAAGATGAAGGCGCAGAAGCAATCTGTCAATTTTGTGGTGAAGTTTATCAAGCTAATGAAACTCAACTAACTCAGCTAATTGCGGATTTGAGAAATCAATAAGTGCTTAATTTGAACTAATTTGAGCAATTGAAGCGAACATTGACTATTAAAGCTGATAAATGCTAAATGATTTGACCGAATCGAAATAAAATTTGCCCCTGGATGATGCGTTAGATTTTGGTTAAGATTTTATCCAAATTAAAACTTTATCGTGCCGACATGAATATGACATTTACTCGATAAGATCGAGTGATAAGATGAGATACAATTTAACCGCTACCAAGAGCAAATAAAAGAGGTAGTTACTGGCATCATATTTCTACAATTTATGGCTATAAATAAACAACCACAATCAGGCTCAGATACAGCAAACAAGCAATCTGATGCTAAAGCTAAAACAAATGGTAAAAAGCCACCGCTAGAAGCCACTAATCTCAGTCATGATTTTCAGGAGAATTTATTGATGCCTGCAACTCCTCAAGCATCTGCTTCGGTTAGTTCGGTCGATCGCAAAATCGAGAAAGACCAACGGCAACAAAAAACCCCTTGGTGGAAGAGGTGGCAGCTATGGGGAATTTTACTAGTATTGTGTTCGGGCGGTGTCGGCTATGGAGCGACAACACTGCTGTTAAAGCTTCCTAAAACTCAAAGCTGCTCTAAAGTATTTTGGCCAGTCGCTTCGGCTTCGGTTCGCCTTTATTGCGCTCAAACCGCTGCGGAAGACAAAGATGTAGACGGCTTGTTATCTGCCATAAACTTAGTCGCAGTTTTGCCACAAAATCATCCTTTAAGACCAGAGATCGATCGCAATATCGATCGCTGGGCTACTTCAATCTTAGAGATTGGCGAAGCAGAGTTTCAAGAAGGAAATTTGAAGCGTGCGATCGCTACGGCGAAAAAAATTCCCAACAATGTTTCGGCTAAAGAATTAGTAGACGAAAAAATTGCCGATTGGCGAGAGGTTTGGACGAAGGGAGAAGAAACCTATCAAAAAGTAGAAGATAAACTGCGCGAAGCTGATTGGAACGGCGCATTTACCTGGGCGGTGCGCTTGACTGATAGCTCTAACGAATATTGGGCGACTACCAAATATGAAGAAAGCATTAATAATATTAATGTAGCTCAAGAGGAAAACGCGAGCCTGAATAAAGCTCAAACTCAAGTTACCAGCAGCAATATTGACGATTTGATTTTAGCGATCGATAAGGCAGATAAAATTAAGCCAAACAGCTATAGTTACGATCGCGCACGGGAAATTATCGCCGAAGCTAAAGGGAAGCTGGTGGCTAATATAGAACAGCTAATCGAACAGCGAGATTGGCGAGAGCTACTGAAAGTAACGGCACGCATTCCCCGTAGTCTGAAATTAGAAAAACGTAACCGAGATTGGCGGATTTTGGCAAATGCAGGTACAAGCGCGCAATTAGATACCGTGTTTGGCATCGAAGAAGCAATCGAAGAAGTGCAAAAGCTAGAGAAAAATAGTGAATACTATAAATTAGGACAGAAACTAAGTCGTCGCTGGACTCTAGAAATAGATGACGTGGAACATTTGGCTAAAGCTCGTGAATGGGCAAGAGTCGGGACTATTGCCAATTACAATAAGGCGATAAGCGAAGCATCGTTGATTCCAAATGGAAATCCTCGTTACGCCGAAGCTCGCCGAGAAATATCTCAATGGCAAAGTAAAATACAGACAATTGAAGATCGACCCATTCTTAACCGAGCTAGAGAGTTATCTTATGGAAACAATACTGATGCTTGGCGCAGAGCGTTAGCTGAAATTAATTTGATTTCTAGCAACAGTCCTTTGTATAGTGAAGCTCAGGGCTATGCAAGAACCTGGCGCGCTAATATCCAACGAGTAGAAGATCGACCGATTCTCGATGAAGCCGAGTCTTTTGCTAACATTGACAACTACCCCGCAGCAATCGAAACTGCTAAAACAATTAGCTCTGGTAGAGCCTTATATTCAGAGGCTCAAAGTAGAATTGCGGTTTGGCAACAGGAGATAGACGCACAGAGATATTATCGTCAGGCTAGAGATCTAGCGTTTGAAGGTACGCCAGAAGCATTAGCCAGAGCCATTAGAACCGCCCGACAAGCTTCTACCGATACCTCGGTTGGTTCTCAGGTAATAAAAGACGTTAATGATTGGGCAGCGGAGATTTTAGCGATCGCCAGAGAAACTTCCGATAGTTCCTTGGAAAGAGCGATCGCGATCGCCGAACAAGTCCCCTCTGGTACGACTAGCTTTACTCCCGCTCAAAAAGAAATTAAGTTTTGGCAAATACAGCTAAATCCCCCCGAACCCGAAATTATTCCTCCTACCTTTAGACTAGATAAGGAGAGAAAAGAACGAGAGTAATTTTACACAGCTTATTTTCTCAAATCTATGCCCATGCCTTCTCGACGTACTCGCAAGTCGCAGTAAATTACTGCTTTAATTGCTTGCCAAAAAGGAATAATTAAAGCAGAGACAATCGAATTAAAGACTAGCTGGAATATAGTGAATAGAGTTGGGGGTAGAGCTAAATCGGATTGTACAAATTCTGGTAATATTTGAACGGCAAAAATTAGACCCCAAAGAGGCAGGCTAACTAAAGAAGCGGTTAGAATAACGATCGACAAATTTCTTAAGTAGCCTTGAGTTAATTCTCGACTTCTTTTCAATGCAGCAGAAGCATTTACATTCTCTTCTACAGATAGAGATAATTCAGTTACGCAATAGCTGGCATACAATCGGGTCAAATAGCCGATAAATAAAACTAATGATACCAGTACAATAATTAGAGAAATGATTGAAGCAATAACTGCACCGCTATCTCCAAAAACATAATTCAAACCCAGTCCCAGTAGAAATGTCGATGCGCTAGCCAAGACAGCAATGATAATCAAACCCCCAAGATAAGCAGCTATAAATATAAGAAATACTAATAATGCTGCGCCGAGATAGCTCCACATACGACCTTTGACATAACGATTAGCATCGCTAACACTTTCGGGCTGTTCGATAATTTCTCCATAAGCCAGACGGGAAATTAATCCTTGAATCGCGCAAAATTTCGCCCAACCATAGATCGGAATCCAAGACCACAAAGAAGCAATTAATGCTAGACGATAGTATTTTTTAAAGTTATCGCGATAGATACGTAACCCCGCACTTACCACATTGCCAACACTCAAGGGTTTCATAGCTATATCTACTCCTTTTGGAGATCTACAATTGTTTTAGCCCAATTCAATTAGGTACTAACTATTTTTATCTTTCCCTAAATATTAAGGCAACTAACCGTTAGAAAAATATTTTTAATCATAAAATGAGCGATGAAGTAATTGGAGTAGATTTAGGCGGAACCGCAATCAAAATGGGGCGGTTTCTTCAAGACGGGACTTGTCTTGAGGCTACTTCTATAGCTACGCCCAAACCTGCTAACCCAAAACCTGTAGTAGAAGCGATCGCATTAGGAATAAAACAGCTCAATCTAAATCGTACCTGTAGTGCGATCGGTTTAGGTATGCCTGGACCAACAGATAATACTCGACGAATTGCTAAAAAATCAATCAATCTTCCTGGTTGGGACGATGTTCCTGTAGCAAACTGGCTAGAAGCTCAAACCCGACTGCCGACTATTTTAGAAAATGATGCTAACTGTGCTGCGGTAGGTGAAGCCTGGTTAGGTGCGGGAAGAAAGTTTAAAGATTTTATCCTTTTAACTCTGGGTACTGGTGTGGGAGGAGGAATTTTTTTAAATGGTCAATTATTTACTGGTCGCTGTGGTGCAGCAGGAGAACTAGGTTTAATTACTCTAAATCCTGACGGGTTGCCCTGTCGTAGCGGTAATCGCGGATCGTTAGAGCAATATGCCTCTATCGGCTCGATATATCGTATAACGGGCAAAAATCCTGCTGAAATGGGCAGATTAGCCCACGCAGGAGACTCGTCAGCTTTAGAATTTTGGCAGAGTTATGGCAGAGTTTTGGGTGCAGGACTTGCTAGTCTAATCTATGTCTTGACTCCCGAAGCAATAATTATCGGCGGGGGGATTAGTGCTAGTTCTCAATTCTTTCTTCCTAGTACTTTAGAAGAAATAGAAAAACGAGTGGTATCGCCTTCTCGTCTCGACCTGAAATTACTTACTGCCGAACTAGGTAATAAAGCGGGAATGCTAGGCGCAGCAAAACTAGTTTGGAATGAGATTGAGTCTGGGATATTTAAAAAAATGGCTCTTGATTAAGATTTATTGTAACAGGCGATCGTTTACTAATATCCTATTTTCTGTCGTATGTAATAACTACAATTGTCGCCTATCTACAAAATTTCTATTAAGGTAGCCAAGGATTAGGAATAAACTGCGTTAAATCTCTAATAGTCTTATTAACAGTTCTCGCAACCTGTATATGAGGTTCATCGGCTTCAATAGGAATAATATTGGCTTTTGTTCCGACACCAAAGCGATCGACTACTAAATTAGCAGCCTCTAAACCTGTAACATAGGCTTTTTCCTGTGACCAAGAACCATGACGAGTCACGATCCAGTCTCCGCTCATATACAAATTAGGAATATCAGTCTTGGCACTCAGTAAGTGCTGATAACTACCAGGGAAGAAGTGAGTTACGCCTTCTTTAACGCGAATCACGCTGCTGTCTACTACTTTAGCTGCACCAAAGCTTGGAATACAGGTAGTAACATCCCGATGTACTTTATTAACAATCTGCTCATCACTCATTGGCAACAACTGATTAGCATGATAAAAGTCTGCTTCAATAACGGTATTTGGCTCATCGCGATATTCATCCTGTAGATCGTTAAGATCGAAAAATGTCCAGCCAGTAGTAGCATCAAAGCCAAAACAAGCATTAGAGGGTAAAGGAATATTAATCTTGCGATCGAACCAAAGACGAGTAGCTAAGACATCAATACCTTTCAGATTAGATAGATCGCGGAATTGGGCGTAATTATTTAGAGTACTGCTACTAGAAACAATCTTTTTCATTCCTGTAATGCTTACGGCAGAGATAATCGCATCAGCAGCAAAAAATTCATCTTCGCATTTGACTCCCGTTGCTATTCCTGACTCATCAATAACAATATCGCTAACTCGCTTATTAGTAAGTAGCTTACCCCCTGCTTGTTGAATTTGGGCGATCCAGGGTTTAAAGATTTTCTCGCCGACAGTACCGCGACACCACACTACATCAAAGTCGGGTTGGTGCGCCAAAATAAAGTAATACAGCATTCCTAAAGCTGCTGCTGCCGAACACTGTTCCCCTGGGGCAAACAAACCTACTAGTAGCATTGGTTCAAAAGATTCTTTGTAGAGTCTTTCACTAACTCGGTACTGTTTGAATAATTCTCTGGCGGTCATTTTGTCGTAGCGTTGCCAAGCTTCATCAGAATTATCAAAATCTATTACCGCATACAGCAGAGGTAAAGCCGAAAGGCGATCGCTTAATGGCAGACGTTTAAATCGCGTGTAGGCAAACGTACCCAAAGGAGAAGGTAAGCGAGGCTCATCCTGAAAGATCGGCGATTCTACTTCCAATCCCGCAGGAGAATACTGAGACGATCGCGTAAAACGTGTAAAAGGTTCTATGCCAAGTTTTTTAACTTTATTAAATATATTTCGATAAGGATACCAAAAGCCGTGTATTCCGCCTTCAACCGATTTTCCGTCCTGATTCCAACCTGCTACCAAACCGCCAGGATACGGTGCTGCTTCTAATAGAGTTACATCATAACCCTGTTCGGCTAAATGGGAAGTGGCAGCTAACCCCGCCCAACCAGCACCAATTACTACGATTTTTTTTGGTTCTGACATTTTTAATATGTTTTATTAATAAGAGTATTATTAAATCGCGATCGCTTTTTGTTAAGGCGATCGTTTACTTATAAATAATAATCCTTAACAAATTGCATTGCTCCAAATTAACAGTCTAATAGACCTGAGAGCATAAATATTATTTTCCAATCTTCAGCTATTTAAATCCCCGATCTGTAATTCATCAAATTAAACAAGCCTTTTTACTTCTTAATCGATCCGACTGCGAGCTATTAAGCGAGATCGCCATTCAAATAATAATTAGATTATTACCAGCATTTTATTTATTAAGTTAACTTAAAGCTAACTAACTAAAGGTAAATATCCTCATTGACGCTTTACACACAAATAATTTTGTATCGAGTAACATGGATATGACTATCTATATATAGTTAACTATGTGCGTTCTAGTTCAGAAAACTAAAGCCGTAAAATATTGTATAAAAAGCATTCTTATCTTGCTTCGGTAAGAGAATAGTTGAATTGCACGACATATATTCCAAAATTACTTTTATCTTTTAAATATATATAGCAACGCCGAATGATTTATAAGAAACCCTCTCTTATCTTGACGAAGTCAGAGGAAGCCCCGTCTTTTTAAGGCGGGGTCTCTCTGACTCCGTGTTCGACCTGCCTCCGTGGTTTATCAAAAAAAATATTCTCACAAATGATTTACGATTGCTATAGCTAGACAAAATATTATCAAATTTAGAGTCTGAACCTTAATAGATATAGCTTTTAATCTGTAATTTTAGTTAATTCTATAGGTTATTACTCAAAATATACTAAATAAAATTACTATGAATAATCAAGAACAAACTAACTCGATTAAACGTATTAGTTTAGCATCTAATGGTGTCGAATCTAATGGTTACAGTAGTGGGGTTTCGATCGGCGATGATGGCAGATATATTATTTTTAGTTCTGATGCTACTAATTTAGTACCAAACGATACTAACAACAGTACCGATACTTTTATCTACGATCGCACAAACCAAACTGTTGAGCTAATCAATATTGCTCCTAATAATATAGAAGCAGATGCCCCAGTTAGTATAGGCTCGATTAGTGGTAATAGCAGATATATTACCTTTGCCTCGAACGCTAGTAATTTAGTAGCAAATGACACTAATGAACAGCGCGATATTTTTGTTTACGATCGCATTGAAAAAACTACCGAACGAATTAGCGTTGCCAGTGACGGTACTCAAGCTAATGATTTGAATCTTTTCAACGCAATTAGTGATGATGGCAGATACGTAGCTTTTGAATCGATGGCTAGTAATCTGGTAGCGAATGATACTAACGGACAGCGCGATATTTTTATTCGCGATCGCATTGAAAAAACTACCGAACGGGTTAGCGTTGCCAGTGACGGTACTCAAGCTAACAATCATGCCAGTTTACATTCAATTAGCGATGATGGTAGATATATTACTTATTGCTCTAATGCTAATAACTTAGTAGCAAATGATACCAATGGACAGAGTGATGTATTTGTTTACGATCGCGTCGAAAAAACTACCGAACGAATTAGCGTTGCCAGCGACGGTACTCAAGCTAACGGCTATAGTCATTTTGGTTCTATAAGTGGTGATGGTCGATATGTTGCTTTTGAATCGGCAGCTAATAACTTAGTAGCAAATGATACCAATGGACAGCGCGATGTATTTGTTTACGATCGCGTCGAAAAAACTACCGAACGGGTTAACGTTGCGATCGATAATACCGCTGAGCCTAACGGCGATAGTTACGGAGTTTCTATCAGCGATGATGGTCGATATATAGCATTTGTATCTGAAGCTGATAACTTGGTTGTGGATGATATAAATGAAAGATCTGATATTTTTGTTTATGACCGTGTAGAACAAACTACTAAACGCTTTGATGGTAATTCCTTCCCTTCTATAAGTGGAAATGGTGAGTATGTAGTTTTCAACTCTAGTTTGAACAATTTGGTTCTGGATGATACAAATCAGGCAGGAGATATATTTCTTGTTGATTTAAACACGTCATCGACTGGCCCTGGAACGAGCAACCCTGGAACGAGCGACCCTGGAACGAGCAATCCTGGAACGAGCGATTTGAGTCTTGACAAGTTTACTACTGATGAAGTGCATCGTTTCTATCAGTTTGAAAAAGGATTTCATCTTTATACAACTGATGATGTAGAAATTGACTACGTTCGAGAAAAAAGCGCATCTGGAGAATTGTCTTATCAATACGAAGCAGAGAAATTTAGAGTTTTGTCCGATGATAAAGATGCTTTGACGGGAGCAACTCTTGAAGGAGTAGAGGCTGTCTACCGTTTCTTCAACACCGAAACTGGTTCACATCTTTACACTACTGATGAAGTCGAGAAAGCCTATATAGAAGAGAATTTACCTAACTATAATTCTGAAGGAATTAAATACCACGCTTTTGAATCACAACCAGAAGGAATTGAAACCATTCCTGTGTTTAGATTGCTTAATGGCAATACGGGTTCTCACCTCTATACTATCGAACAAAGCGAATTAAACTACATTCAAGATAATTTACCTCATTTCACTTTGGAAAATAACGGAGAAGCAACTTTTTACGTGTTTGAACTGTAAACCTTTTTAGGTTAGCTAATTAACCCTACTTTCGCCTTTTTAAAAATTTACTAGTTAGGTTAACCAATACTTTAATATGAGCGAAAACCCTTCTTTGCACCAAATGAATCCTCAGAGTCGATTTACCAATCGAGCTGAAGATTATGCTAGATATCGACCTAGTTATTCTAATGCCGTAATCGACTGTATTTTGGATGGATTAGATAGCGATCGATTGACGGCTGCCGATATTGGTGCGGGAACGGGTATTTCTAGTCGTTTGTTGGCAAACAGAGGAGTAAAAACGATCGCTGTCGAGCCGAATGCAGCTATGAGAGAAGCAGCACAAAAACATCCTTTAGTAGAGTGGAATGATGGTAATGCAGAGAATACTAAGTTATCCGATGCTTCGATCGACTTAATTACTTGTTTCCAAGCTTTTCACTGGTTCGATCCCAAACCTACTCTGAAAGAATTTGCTCGTATTTTAAAACCTAAAGGTAGGTTAGCAGCAGTTTGGCACAACCGCGATCGAGATGATAGATTTACCAGCGAATATAGCGAACTAACTCGAATAGCTTCTGATGGTGATTCAGAATTGCGTTACGGTACTGAAAAGTTTTTAAGAAATGCTCCCTGGTTCGATCTCGTTCGTCATTTAATCTTTTCTTATCAGCAGGCTTTAAACTTACAGGGTTTAATTGGTAGAGCCATGAGTACTTCATATATTCCCCAAACAGGAGCAAAACACGAAAGATTTATTCAGGATTTGACCAGTTTGCATCAACAGTATTGCGATGAAGAAGGTTTAGTTTATCTACAATATAAAACTAGCCTTTATCTAACCGAGCGATCGGCTTGAGTTTAATTACTACCGAACTGTAACAATGTGTTTGATAAAAATATTTAAAGGCGATCGCGCTACAGAGATTGAATTGATATAGCTTCTTACGTTCTCTATTTTTTAGCCTGCGTAATAATTAAAATATATTCTGCATTCTTACGAATAGTTATGACTGTTGAAGAATTTATCAAACAAAACGCCCAACAGATAAAAAGTTATCCTCTGGCTTTGCAAGCATTATGGCACGACTATCAAAATAATTGGCATCAGTCTCATTCTTTAATCGATACTGCTAGGGATAAGGATAGTGCTTGGGTTCATGCCTACCTACACCGTAAAGAGGGCGATATAGGCAATGCTCGTTATTGGTATCGGCGCAGCGGTAAACCAGAATCTAGATTGAGTTTGTCCCAAGAAAGACAGGAAATTGCTCGCATACTGATACAAGAAAATAATTGATTTAATTATGAATATACTGCAATTAAGCAACATACTATCATTATCTCGAAAGCCTAATTCTTGTGTGGTTTTGTCTGATTCGATCGCCTCTGCTGAAGAGTTAGCTTTTATGCTCGGTGGAGAATGGGATAACTGTAATGGCATTACTCTAACTAAATATGATTCGGTAGCAGTTAGAGAAGCAGCAGCCTTGATTGGAGCTAAATGGTGTCATTGTGGAAATAGTGTAGCCTACCTTCCCAGACTAACGGTAACGGATTTAATTAACCGCTATAAGACAGGAGACAAAAATTTTATCAACGCTAATTTAAGATGTTGCGATCTTTCAAAGCATTGTTTGAAGGGAGCAAATTTAAGTCATGCTTTTCTCAATTTAGCCGATCTAACTGAAGCAGACTTGAGTAATGCCGATCTATCTTCAGCGAATGTTAGCGATGCTAACTTGACAGGAGCAAATTTACAGGATGCCAACTTATTTAGAACTGACTTTACTAATGCTAATTTAACAGGAGCGAATTTGACAGGAGCGAATTTAAGCAGGGCTTATTTGAAGGGAGCAAATTTACAGGATGCCGATTTGACTAATGCCAATCTATCCCTAGCAGATCTAAGAGGAGCGGATTTAGACAACGTTTCGCTTGAAGGAGCGAATTTAACTAATGCGAAGCTAACTATCGAACAATCTTAAGAAAAAATCGTCAATAAACGCGCACTAAAGCAACCGTATACCTATTTGTCTGCCTTATTCATGTTTCCTTGTTTTCTTCCTAAAGACGTTAAGTTATTAAAAAATAGTGAGTCAATCGAGTTAGCTAAAAGTATCAAACGCGAGCCAATATTAACCCCACTATTAAATACCGAAATTCTAACTGCTTATGTGCGATCGGGAACTGGTAATCCGCCTATTCTTTTGCTACATGGATTTGATAGCTCTTTACTAGAATTTCGCCGTTTAATTCCTCTACTCGCATCGACAAACGAAACTTGGGCTGTCGATCTTCTCGGCTCTGGTTTTACCGAGCGATCGCCTTACATCTCTTATAATCCTAATACTATACGAGAACATCTGTACCATTTCTGGCAAACAATTAACCGTCCTGTTATTTTGGTAGGAATATCTATGGGTGGCGCGACGGCTATTGACTTTACTCTTACCTATCCCGAAGCAGTAGAAAAATTAGTTTTAGTTAATTCTGTCGGCTATACTGGCAGCTTTGAAATCGGCAGGGTATTACCGCAACCAGCAATTGACATGGGGGTGGAGTTTTGGCGACAGCGACGCACTTTTGGCTTATATTGGGGGCAATTTTTGGGTTTGCTCGATTTTGAAACCGAGGACGTGATTCGTTGCGCTGCTTTACCTTCGCTGATGCCTGGTTGGACAAAGGCAGTTAATGACTTTACCCGTAGCGGTGGTTATTATCGGCTACCAGAACGTATTCCTTTAGTTAATAAACCAACTCTGATTATCTGGGGAGAACGAGACGAAGTAGTAGGAACACAAGCTGCCTATCAGTTTCGAGATGCGATCGCACGATCG
The DNA here is from genome assembly GCA_965214815.1 of Waterburya sp. GTDB lineage: Bacteria > Cyanobacteriota > Cyanobacteriia > Cyanobacteriales > Xenococcaceae > Waterburya. Next base: position 782,360 of record CBDCCL010000002.1, on the reverse strand, counting down.
AAGCTAGTTTGGTTGCCCACAGGTCATTCGCCACAATGGTCACAGCCTAAATCAGTAGCAAAGCAGATTCAGCAATTTATCTCTGGTTAATTTGTATACAGTTCTTAACAGTAAAGATATGTAACAATTAACCAAAACAACTCCAAAAGCTAGATAGCGATCGCTTTAAATCTGTGCAGTTCTATACTCGATTAGATCTACATCGACTTATTCAACCACAACCCAGCTTCGGGAGTTGTTCTAGATTATTTAGTTTCTTTCTATCTATCGAACTTTGTCCGAATTATTCAGCAGTAGCTAGTTCTGTGCTACCACGACTACGGCGACGGGTTAACGTATTAAATAACATCACACCGATAGCTTTGATCAAGTTACCTTCAAGTTCCTCAAACAACTCCATGTTTCTGCCAAAAGCAGCGTTAGCTTCATCGACAATTTTTTCTGCAGTAGCCATATCGATAGGTAGCTCGTCCATTGCTTCGCGGTACTTGTTTTTAAAAGCTTTTTCGTCGGGAATTTGGTCGAACTCGTAAAAGGCTGTTCCTTCGCCATCAGTTAGGTTCATCGCTCTTTGGGAAATCTTTTTGAGAATTTGTCCCCCAGACAAATCTCCCAAGTAACGAGTATAACAATGTGCTACTAATAGTTCTGGCTCGGTTTGAGCTACTTCGCGAATCCGCTCTACATAAGCTTTTCCTGCGGGGGAATTTTTAATCTCATCGCGCCAATTAGCACCATAATAAAAATGTAGATCTTTTTCCAAACTCTGTTTGCGATTGAGTTCGGGATAGTAAATTTTAGAAATTACGGGATGGTCTTTTAGTCTTTCCATCTCTTCTTCCATTGCCGAATAGACGAAGTAAAGACTAGTGACTAATCTACGATAAGATTTTTTCTCGACTACTCCTTTAAGAAAACATTTAACAAAACCGACGTTTTCCGCCATTGTGTGAGACTTCTTTGTCCCTTCACGCAAAATTGTGGATAAATTAACACCCATATTAAATTTCCTATTTTTTTATGATTAACTTACCGATCTATTATTCTGTATCAAAAGATCTAAAAACTACCTAGTTTGTTAGCGTAAACTGAATTAATGAGAATTGTTATTAAGAATTCTTACATTAAAGATAATTACTTAACGCCCAAACGTCATTTAAAAACTATTTATCGAATCGAAGTATCAGAAAAAAACTAACTAAAATCTGCTTTAGAAGTCCCTTCTCCTACTATTTTATTACAGCAATAAAGTTATTTCTCATTTGGTGTCGAAATCATCGCTCGGCGATCGCGCGCTCACAGATCGAGCTGAATGCTTCACAGAGAATGACTTCTAAAATGTATTGATTCTATACATTTACTGTAGTACCGACGATAACTACCAAAAACTTAAAAGCTTGAAAAATTTTGCACCAGGCATTGACCCAAATGCGTAGCGATCGCATTTATTGGAAAATCTTTACATAGCTAAGTCCTGGAAATCGCTTTGCAAGCACTAGATAGCAGCCATTCTATTTTACTATTACCACAGCTTAATTTAGCTAATAGAAACCGAGCGCAATAAAATTAAACAATTTGAAATATAGCGCGATCGCGCCTCTAGTTACTTAAATAATTACTATAGAGATATTATGATAATCTAAAACATAACTACAACGTTTGCAGTAAAAGTTCATAAATGTCAAACAGATAATAAAAAACTTAAATATGCGAACATTATTACTTATAATCAGGACAGGATTTATCCCATATCCTAATAAAAATTAATAATTGCGCCATAGATAGTTACAGATATCAATCATATTTAATATGCCAAAAATACTAGTCATTGATGACGATCCTGCAATCTCTGAATTAGTCTCTATTAATTTAGAGATGGCTGGATATGATGTCAATCAAGCAGAAGATGGAATAAAAGGTCAGGCTTTAGCAGTACAGCTACAGCCCGATCTAGTGATGCTCGATTTGATGTTACCAAAGGTAGATGGATTTACCGTTTGCCAAAGATTACGCCGAGACGAACGAACTTCTGATATTCCCGTTCTAATGCTGACTGCTTTGGGACAAACCCAAGATAAAGTAGAAGGTTTTAATGCTGGTGCAGATGATTATTTGACCAAACCTTTTGAAGTTGAAGAAATGTTGGCTAGGGTTAGGGCTTTATTGCGACGCACAGATCGCATTCCTCAAGCAGCCAAGCACTCGGAGATCTTAAACTTCGGACCTCTGACTCTTATTCCCGAACGCTTTGAAGCTATTTGGTTTGAGAAAACAGTCAAGCTTACTCATCTAGAGTTTGAATTGCTTCATTGTCTTTTACAGCGTCACGGACAGACTGTAGCACCGCCTGAAATTCTCAAAGAGGTTTGGGGTTACGATCCAGATGATGATATTGAAACGATTCGCGTTCATATTCGTCACCTGCGAACTAAGCTCGAACCAGATCCGCGTCATCCTAACTATATTAAAACCGTGTATGGTGCAGGATATTGTTTAGAGCTACCCAGTACCGAACAAGTACCTCTTGAAGAAGATAAGGCAGCGGTATAAGGGTTTAAAGTCGATCGCAGTAAAACATCGACTTTTCCTATCGTTCTAACATCAACCCCTTTCCAGCAGCCAACAGAGCCGTACCGTAAGCTGCTTCAGCTTGTGCTGCGGAGGTAACGGGTACTTTCAAACGACGTTGACGAATTTTATTCCAGGTTGGATTTTTCGCTCCACCCCCTGCTGTATATACACGAGTTAAGGAATCTGCTCCTAAATCTCGCAGTTTCCGATAGCCCAAGCTTTCAATACGAGACATACTTTCTAGTAAGCCGTGTAGAAACACTACGGGATCGCTAGGACGAGGTTCTAACTGAGGTGATAAATTGGGATCGTTAATGGGAAAGCGATCGCCTGGTTTTAATAAGGGATAATATTCTAAAGGGCTTGCCATAGCAGGATCGATTTGCTGTGACAGTTGTTCTAGCTGCTCGTTGCTAAAAAAATGGCTTAAAACCGCTCCACCTGTATTAGAAGCTCCTCCAGCTAACCAGTATTGTCCTAGCCTATGGCTGTAGATGCCAAATTCTGAAGCAGTAACTTTGCTACGACTCAACAATTTTAAAACTAAAGTCGAACCCAATGAGGTAACGGCTTCTCCAGGCTGAGTTGCACCACTGGCTAAAAAGGCTGCAATACTGTCGGTAGTACCAACACAGATTTTACAGTCAGAAGAAAAATTAAAGCGATCGCACCCTTCAGGAGTTATCACACCCACGCTATCCCCAGGAGCTAAAACTTGAGGATACAAATAGCTAAAGGAAAGTTTTTCTAACCAATCAGGATAACTAAAATTATCTACGTCATATCCGAGCTTCAAGGCATTATGATAGTCGCTAATGCCCAATTTGCCGTGTAGTAAGTAAGCTAACCAGTCAGCCTGATGTAGAAAATAGCTCGCCCGCTCAAAGTAAGATTGTTTCCGCCACCAAAATAGCTTTGCCAAACTAGAAGTCGCGCTAACTACTACATGATTATCAGGAGCAACAGCTTCAACTTCTTCTAATACCTCTTTGCCTCTAGAATCGTTGTATAAAATTGGTTCGGTAATCGGGTTTCCCGCAGCATCACACAATAATACTGTAGAAGAAGTTCCGTTAATGGCGATCGCTTTAATATTTTTTCTGATTTCCAGAGGTATGCGAGCAATTAAAGTAAATAAAGTATCCTGCCATGTTGAAGCTAATTTATGAGAAGCAATATTAGTAAAGCTAGACTGCTGGCGATCGATAATATTTCCAGAGCGATCGATCGTTCTAGCTCTTGCTCCAGAAGTTCCAAAATCGATGCCTAAATAACAGTTCATATTTAAGAAGTACCAACTCGAAAAGCTATAAGCTACAGGCTATTAAATAAATAATATGTTTATGTTTAGTTTCTCACACATCTTTGAAAAGTTAGAAGTTTAGATCGAGCCAAAATTCAGAATAGACATTTATTAACTAAACTCTGCCACTCACCAGAAGCAGTTAAGGCTGCAATGTCAAATTTATTGCCATATTCAGCGGAATAGTTTTTAAAAGATTCAATCCAATTTAAAACAGTTTCTGTGGGATATTTTTCGCTATAAGATTGAGATTGAGATAAATAGTCACTCATTTGGGCTAAATATCCTGTCTGCTGTAGTCGCCAAGCACTCCAAATTAAACTTTCATAACGCGATCGCGCTTCTAAGGCTTTTAGTTGAGGGGACAAATTCGATCGCTCAAAAAACCTGGCGGTAATTTGGTTTAATTCTTGAGTTTGTAACAGAGTATTTTTGGACGCATTAGCCTCGTGCTGACGGTATTTTACCGTAATTTCTTCTACCCAAGCAGCAGGACATCCCATCATCGCCAGACGCATTACTAAATCTACATCTGGAGTTTGTTCTAAAGCAGTATCAAAACCTCTGGCTCGCTCTAACCAAGATCGACGAAATAACATTGCGCCTAAAAAAACAGGTTTCCAAATTACTAAATTAGCGCAGCTAAGATCTGGTATATGTTGCCAAGGCTGCACCGCTGATGAAGCTACTCCTAGTTCATCGATGATTTGCCACCCGCTATTGACCATTCCCAGATCTGAATCTCGTTCTAGTAATGCTACTTGGTCAGATAATTTGTGAGGTAGAAAAATGTCATCTTGGTCTAGAAAAGCAATGTATTTTCCTCTTGCTGCTGCCAAACCAAGATTGCGACTTGCAGCTACACCTTGATTCTTCTGACTTAAATAATTAACTCGCTCGCCGTATTGTTGGACAACCCGAACAGTATTATCTGTCGAACCGTCGTCAACGATAATAATTTCGTATTCGTCGCTATAGGTTTGTTCTAAAGCACTATCAATAGCTTCTGCTATATAGCGATCGCCATTATATGCCGGAATAATTACGCTAACTTGAATCATAATGAGGGATCGATGATCGGAGTGAATTTATTTATCTATTACTTACTTGCTACCTTTTTTCAATCTATGTGTAACTTACTTATTTAAAAACGGCTATATTTACGAAGTGAACGCGCTTGGGTGTCTTTTATATGCGGGGTACTGTTTACGCCGAAGCAAATTCTTTATTAGCTATTTCTAAATACAAATGTTCTAATTTACTTAGGTTTTGGTGCAGAGTATATCTTTCTATCACCCTTTGTCGTGCTTTGTTACCCAACAGGCTAGCCATTTCTGGATGATCGCGAAACAGTGGTAATAGGATTTTTAATTGCGCCGTCACATCTTGAGTATCTAACACTACTCCCGCACCATCTTCTAACACCTCGCCATCAGCCCCCGCATCGGTAGCCAGACAAGCCACACCGCAAGACATTGCTTCTAATAAAGAAATGGACAAACCTTCTACCAAAGAAGGCAAAATAAAAACATCCGCAGCCCGCAAAATATTAATCCGCTGTTGCTCGTCGGAAACAAAACCGAGCCAAATAATATTATCTTTTTTGCCGTAATGGGGTTGTAGAGAACTTCTGATCGGGCCATCTCCTACCATTAATAACTGGCATTCTTCCCCCATCTGTGACTGTTTCCAGGCTTTTAACAGAGCTTCAATATTTTTCTCAGTAGCGATGCGTCCTTGGTAAACAAAAAGCTTTTTAGCTCTTAGCTGATATTTGAAACTAGAATAACCAGGAGAATATTTATGTAGATCGACCCCGTTAGGAATAATGGCAACGCGATCGCCTGGTACTCCTAATTTGACTAATAAATCTCGTTGAATTTCACTAAAGACGATTACCCGATGATAGCGAGCCAGAAAAGGGGCATATAGCTGATAAGTTAGATATTGAGTACTGGATTTAAGATTGCGTATTTTGCTGTCGAAGGGTGGATGAAAAGTGGCAACCAAAGGAATATTTAATTCTTCACAAATATCTGGTAGGCGGAAATCTAGAGGAGATAAGGTTAGAGAAGCGTGGACTAGATCGGGTTTTAGCTGCTGTAGCGATCGCAGCAGTACTTTGCTAGATTTCAGGGTAGGAATGGTATAAACCTGAGACTTGTAAATAAACGGTAAAGAAACCTCATGGCAGTTCGACCAACTGCGATCGTAACTATTTTGTGGTTGAGAGAAATGCAAAAAGCTAACCTGATAGCCTCTATCTAACAGCGCGTTAGTTATTTCCCGACCATAAGTTACATTGCCACAAAAAGGTGATTTTTTTCCTAACCAAGCGATATGCATTCAAATGCTCTGTCTTATAGGCAACTACAATTACAGCGAGCTTCAAATCGGTTTAGCACATAGTCAATCGTGTTTAGCAATTCAAGAGTTAAAACTGAGTTAGAAAAACTCAACTAAAACACTTTAAACGCTTTTAGATAAATAGCGATCGCTAAAAAACGCTTGTCTAAATATCACTACCAAATTATTTCGGTAGTGATTATTAATAACGCTTGTGCTATAAAATACATCCGACTTCCAAACTACTTCTTAAGAAATAACGACATAACTCATCGATTTGAGAACTACTGCATGATTACTATTTATTAGCTTTAGTTAATTTAGCAGATTGGGGGTTATCTCTGGCTTTTTCCCCAAAAAATCGGCTTCGTCATTTCATTTATCATTTACCAAGGATCATTTATCAGAGATCGATGTTCGCTCGTTCAATGCTCAATGTTATTAGTCTGCATCATATACCAGGTTAAAACTCCCCCTAATGCTGCGATCGCTGCTAAACCGAGGATGACCGCTGACAGACCAAAACGAGTTTCTGCTTCGGCTGCTAAGACTAAAGGTAGAGAAAGAGCAATATTTACCGCGTTATTTTGTAGACCAAATACTTTTCCTCTCATTGCTTCGGGCGTTAAAGACTGGATGGTAGTTTGCATCGGTACGCCAACCAAAGCTGCAAACGCTCCTAGTAATGCCGTCATTGCCAAAGCCAACCAGAGGTTATTGGTAGCGAAAGATAAAGCCACCAGAGAGGCTGCTACACCAATCGAGCCAGTAAGACTTAAAACAGCGCGATCGATCTTTTGACCCTTACTACCCAAAATGGCTGCACTCGCTCCCATACCAACGCCTGCTGCTGCTAACAAAATACCAAACTGTTCTGCTTCAATTTGGGGGATTGAATCTGCCATACTCACGGCTAAAACTGCTAGAGCAGCAAAAATAGAGAACAAAATTACTAGTTGAATTAAAGCATTACGTACCCGATGATTTTGATTTAGATAGCCAATACCCTCTTTAATATCTGCTAGCACATGAGGCTGTTCTCGATCGGATTTATCATCTTTTTCTCCTGTACGCAAAGCGAGTAAGATAATACCAGCGATCGCATAAGCTCCTCCTACCAAAATTTCTTTACCAATCCCGTTAAGCAAGCCAGTTGCGTTAGCTAAATTGTCTGCAATGTCTAAGAGTGGTTCACCAATAGCAAACCCCACAATTAGCAGTGCCATCATTGTGGTGGTATAAAGCGAGTTAGCTGCTAATAAATCTTTCTTTCTAACTATCAAGGGAATAACAGCTTGTTCTGCGGGAGCAAAAAACTGAGTAAAGGTAGAAACAAAAAAAGTAACTCCTAACATCAAAGCAAACCCTAAAGGAATAGTGGTAAATACACTTTGCCCTTGAGATATTAACAACAATGGAGGCAGAGTTAAAACTAAAATTCCTCGTATCAAATTAGAAACTACTAAAACAGGTTTCTTGTTCCAGCGATCTACATATACCCCCGCTAAAGAGCCAAACAATACCGCAGGGATAGTAAAGGCAATCATAATGGGGGATACCCACTTACTGATCGGCTGATTCGGCAGTTGAAACTGGTTAGCAATAATCGCAATCATCATTACCAGATAGACTTTATCTGCCAACTGAGAAAATATTTGACCGCTCCAGAGAATTAAAAATTGACTATTTTTTAAGACAGGAACAAATCCTTGACTAACTTTTTTTGGAGTTTCTAATTTAGGTTTATTGTCTAAAGAATTTTGTGAGTCTGATTCGGACAGGCGCATTGTGTATAGTTAAACTTATTTAAAATTCGGCATAGAGGTTATCTACCAGATTAGCCGAACGAATGGTTCTACCTATATGATATTGGATATATTCCCGCAAAATTCTCTCAATTCTAATCCAGGCAGTTTCTAAATCGAAATCACCGTTTTTACGAGCGAACAGTTCGGTTGGCAATTGATGATGATTTAACTGCTGTAAAATAGCTAGCTCTACTCCATTGATTCTATAGTCAATCTTGGGTAGACGCAGGTTGTAGTTTTCTTCATCGTCTAGTTCTGGTTGTTTTTGTATTGCCGATACCGCATCAAGATCGATAATTCCCCCTGCTTCAAAGCTAAATCCGATCCTAGAAGAATCTAAATCGAAAGAAACCGATTTTTGAGTCGCGCAACAGTCGAATACTTGGGGAGTCAAACCAGCGATCGCCAATAAATGAAATACCGCAGAAGCTAAATAGGGATATACCGACTCTCCGACTTTAAACGCTTCCACGCGCCCTAGATGCTCGTTAAGCAGCTCGTATAGTTCTGGTTGAGGTTGTTCGTCTACTGCCAAAGCTAAGGACAATTCTGCTAAATATTGAGCGGTAGCCAACTTGCCCAAATCGCGACTCAAACCTGGATAGGTATAGAGAGTGTCCGCCCCAATTATCTTATCGAGCGATCGCCCTTTGATAAACAACAACTCATTAACCACAAACAATTGAGTTCTGCCACGCAACTGCGACTTATGTTTTTTCGCTCCTGGTGCGAGCGCGCGAATCAAACCATACTCAGGAGTCAGCACCGTCACCAGGCGATCGTTTTCCTTGAAGGACGCACCTTTTAAAATAATCCCCGTGGCTTTATATTTTTGATTCATTATTTCTTTATCGATTCGTTTTGCTGACGAAGTAGATCGACACCGTGAGAAGTACCCAAACGAGTCGCTCCCGCCTGAATTAAAGCGATCGCAGTATCATAAGTACGAATTCCCCCTGAAGCCTTGATGCCAATTTGTCCTCTAGTAACTTCTTGTAAAATTTTGACATCTTCTACCGTCGCACCCCCAAACCAGCCCGTACTGGTTTTGAGATACGATACTCCAGCATCCAAACAAACTTCTGCTGCCAATCTTTTTTCTTCTGGGGTTAAAACCGTAGTTTCTAAAATAGCTTTTACAGTTTGACCAGTTTCGGCGCAGATTTGAGCTATCTCACGATATATTTTGTCTGTTTCTCCCGATTTTACCCAACCCAAGTTAATCACTACATCTAACTCCCTCGCGCCGTTTTCTACCGCCTCCTGTGCCTCGTAGAGCTTAACAGAGGAGGTAACAGCACCTGTGGGAAATCCAATTACCGTACAGACATTAGGCTTTTTATCGTGTAATAGTTCCTTTGCCTGTTGTACAAAAGTGGGGTAAACACAGACGCTCGGAAAGTTATATCGCCAGGCTTCTTGGCATAGTTTTTTGACTTCTTCTGGAATTGCACTTGGCTTTAGCAAAGTATGCTCAATGTAGGTAGCAATATCGATATCTGTATTAGTTGCAGCCATGATTTTAGATAATAAATAGTCGAACTAACTGTGTAGATCGGCAATAATTAAGTGGAGAATAATTTAACGAACATATCTTCTTGGAATAACCGCCATCTGCTCGTTTATTTCGGTTTCGCTTTGCCAATTATCTACTGGTAAACACTGGTATATACCATTGTCGCGCTTCATTAGCTGATAACCGATGAATTCTCGTCGCACAGTGGCATAGTCATCGTAGTATTGACCGATAATTACGTTGACCTCTTTTTCGGTATAGGTTTTTTCTGGTTCAAATTTATCGACTAACCATCTAAGTATTACCTGACGTTTTTTACGAGAGGCAGGAAGTTCGACAATGCGATCGCTATTAATATAACTCTTTAACACTTTCTCTTCCCAAGCCCCTGTAGGAATATTTTTTGTCCAGCTAGCCATTTGTTCTGGAGTAAATAGCGATTTATTCAAGCGAGTCAAAGTATCAGTGTTTAATTTGTAAAAATGAGTATTACCCTGCGATCGCATCACTACTAAATCTAATTCTTTTAATTTACTTAGATGATGAGAAACCGTAGGTTCTTTTAGCTGTAAACGTGCAGCCAAATCTTCCACGCTGCATTCTGTCTGAGAAATAACGCCTATAAGCTTGAGACGATTTTCATTAGCTAATATTTTAAAGAAATTTAGTAAGGTATCGAAATTAAGCGCGGTCATAAAAGTATTTAGATATATATCTAATTAGAATTTTATCTAATAAGCTTGATAACTGCAATGACTTAATAGTCAATCGGATCGAGACTCAAGCAGAATCAGACGCGAATCTTTGCCGTAAAATAAATTCAGCGATCGCCAAATCTACGGGAGTGGTTACTTTAAGATTTGTTTCTTCACCTTCAACAATCTTTACCCGAAGCTGACACTTTTCAAATAGGGCTGCATCATCAGTTACCTGCCAGTTCGATTCTTTACCTTTGTCATGACAGCGTTTGAGCAATTCTACATCAAACCCTTGAGGAGTTTGAGCAGCCCAGAGATCGTTACGATTTGGGGTGTCAGTGATGATTTTTTGAGGGTTTACCACTTTAATAGTGTCTTTTACAGGTACGGCTGCAATCAGCCCTTTACAGTCCTTTAAAGCCTCGCTACAGCGATCGAATAATTGAGGAGAGGCTAAACATCTAGCACCATCGTGAATTAAAACTAAATGCGCCTCTTCTGGTAAAGCCTGTAAACCGTTATATACAGATACTTGACGAGTTGTGCCACCAATAATAAGTTTGACGGCTTTAGTTAAGTTAAGTTGAGTCAGAATATTTTTAAAGTCAGCAAAATCTGTTTGCTGTCCGATAATACCAATCCATTCAATGCTAGAAGAATTTTCAGCAGCTAGCAAACTCCAAGCCAAGAGAGGTTTCCCCAATAGTTCCAGTAAAAGTTTATTGCGGTCGCTTCCCATGCGACGACCCACCCCTGCTGCTGGAATCAATAAGTGCATTTAATGATGTTTTCCTAAAAATAATCCGCTTTAGCTCTATCATCTACTAAAATTGACCTCAGATAAAATTAAGGACTATATTTTCTTTATAGAATGCGTGTACTAGCCCTCGTTCCTGGCGATATTGGTAATCAAATCCTCTTTTTTCCTACCCTGGAAACTATCAAAAAACAGTATCCCCAAGCTGCAATTGATGTTTTGGTCGAACCGCGATCGAAGAAAGCTTATCGAGTCTGCAAAAATGTTGATGATGTTTTAGTGTTTGATTTTCAAGACCGTAACAGCTTCGCTGATTATCTTAATCTTTTGGGAATTATACGCGATCGCGAATATGATGCTTTAATTAGCCTCAAAACTTCTTGGCGCATTAAATTATTGTTATGGCTCAATGGCATACCCGTCAGAATAGGTTATGAAGATGATTCGGCTTTGTATCTATCCAATCCTGTTGCGCGGGATACAGACCAGCACAAGGCAAAAATGTATCACGATCTGGTGACAGGATTAGGAATTAAAACTGCTTGTCCGACCATAAGTATCAATGTGCCTAGTGAAGATATTAGTTGGGCAGAATCAGAGCAACAGCGTTTAGGAATTAAAGATAGTGGTTATTTAATTTTGTGTGACGAACCATCTGCTACCCAAGAAGCTAGTGCCTATCCAACTTCGAGTTGGCAAAAGATTGTCGAAGACATCGAACAAAGACAAACAGAATTATCGGTTGTATTGTTACAGACAGATCGCAATCAAGCCTGGGTAACGTCGATGATTTCGGCTAACGGCAGTCTAAAAGCGACCGCTCCTCCTGATGTTGGTAAGATGGCGGCCATAATTGCAGGAGCGAATTTAATTTTGTGTAATAACAGTACTCCTATGCAGCTTGCTATAGCCGTAGATACTTATACCTTCGCTCTGTCTAAACCTCAAGATAGTAAGGCAGTTGCCTCGGAAAAAGAAAATTGTATCTTAATTCAGTCGGACTCAGATAATCTAGAAGATATTAAACCTGAAGTAGCGATCGAACAACTATGGCAAGGATAAATTAAATCTGACGAGGCGGAATGTTGGCTTATATATTTTCCGCTTCGCTTTTGTTTGATATTTGCTATTTGTTTAGACAGATATAGCGTTAACCATTATAAATTTTTGCTCGATTGAAGCTATTTTATACCTACGTTTGACGCTCTGCTATATAGCGACTTAATTATCTTGTCAACTACTCACAATCGCGCCTTTAGGACGAGGTTTCAAACCCATTTATTAAATGATGATTTGTTAGTTTTTATTCCTAATTTGTGAAAAATTCGAGTATATTAGAACGCACAACTATCGACTAAAAATGATTTAGTTATATATATATTTTTTTAGCCGTCTGAATAATGTTTTAAAGGATTCCCTACGCTCACGCACGCTGTGTTTAATAGCCACATAAAAGTAATTTTATTCTCTAGCATGAATACAAAATTGATGAAGTTACTCCTCCCCCCGCAAATAGCACGAGGTATCGAGCTATTGCTGCTGCGCTCGTGTAGGGGCAAATCTTTGGTTATGTTGTAGCAACACAGAAGCTAGCTAGCACTTTAAGCAAAACCTTCAAAGTGCCGAACTAGGTTCTAGGTGCGTAAACCTGACCTTTCAAAGCTGCGACAATGATGCTTGTGTCGAGCGATCGCAGCGTTCTTTGAAGTAACAATAATACCTAATATATGAGACAAAATTACTGCAATAAAAATCCAAGTTCATTTGCCGAAACAGTCGAGCTAGTCAAAAACTATGTTGTCAATGAAATTAAACAAGAAACTAAAACCAAACAGCTTTATTATCATACTCTCGACCACAGTTTAGCGGTACAGCGTAGAGCCAAACACATTTTTAAAAAACTCGAATTTGTCTTATCTCGAAATAAATCTTCACAAGAGTTAGAACGGCTAAAATCTTTAGTCGATCTTTGCGGATTAGCTCATGACATGGTGCAAGTATTTTGTTTGCATTCTACAGTTGGCAAGCCCCGCCAACATATATCGGGACAGAGTGAAATTGAGACTGCTAATAAATTATTGCGATATATTCAAGATTTAAATCAGCAATTAGCAACTTACAAGCTTAAAAACTCAGTTCTATTTAGCGATCGCGATTACCAAATTATTAAAGATGCGATCCTAGCGACAATTTGCCAAGTCGATCCTCAAGCTGGAACAAAATATATTTCCACTTCTATCTACCAGCCTTATCTCTACGATCGATCGCCAAAAATTTCGATTGTGGGCAGCATTATTGCTCTGGCAGATTTAGGAACTTTAGGAATGGAAGGGGTAGAAAGTTATATTCAAGATAGTATTTTAATTTTTTTGGAAGATAATTTAGATTTAAAAAAGTTAGTTCTTTATGGCGATCTCAACAATTTAGACCAGATGATAGTTAAGCTCAGACTACTTGCCATGGCTAGATTTATAGTTAGCTTTGCAAGAGCAAGATACGCCAGATTTGAGTTAGAAATTTCTAGTTTTACGCCTATAGCTCGCCGAATTTTGCAAGATAAAGTTTTTACCTATCTCGAACCTGAAACTATAGCCGAAATTGAAAAGATAGTTCCTACAGATGATAGTACTAGTTTACCAACATTAATTGACTTTTTTAGTTTGAATAAAAAGCTCGATCTGGTTATAGACGATTGATAGAAAGAGTGAAGTCACGTGTCTAAGTGACTAATAGCAATATTATTTGTTGCCAGCTACTCCCTGAATCTATTCATTTGCTATAGAAGCTTCGACAAAAGATTCTTGCCATAATTGGTATAGAAGGCATTCTTTTTCTCGACTCAAATCGCAGGCAAATACTCCTTCTTCACTGTCTTTACTCTCCGCTATCCATGTACCTAACAAGGAAACCTCTACATATCTTTCATCGCACGGATTTATGTAAACCATCTCTGTTTCTGCTAATTTGGTCAAATCTTCGATACAGGAGGGAGTAACTGGAAAGATTAAGCTTCCTACACCTGATTCGGTATAAATGCTAATTCCTGCGCGTAAATTAAGCAGTATTCTATCTGCCTTCCAAACTTCAGTAGATTTTATTAAATGCTCCAAACGAATTTCGTTTTCTAAATATGTAATTTTAATCATGAGATAGTTCGCTCTTTTAATATAAAACCGTAGCTATTACTCAAAGTTTTCTAAATACTCATAGTCTTAGATGTAAAATAATTTGTCCGCGACTTTGCGTAGAGAAATCTTACAAGGATGTGAACACAAAAGCGCACCAATGTGAACCCCAAAGCGCGTTCACTTCGTAAGGGCGGTGCGGGCAATCGTCCGTAAATGTACTATCTAAAAAAACCTTATTCTGTATTAGATTTTTAGAAGTAATCTCATAACCTACTGTTTCCTATTTTCATAGCTTTAGCATTGACGCAGATCACACCTGAACTATTTGTTTTTTAGACGAGCGAAATTTTACCTATAGCTAGGTAAGTAAATTTTTGTAACGTAAATTATTCCTCGAAAAATGTCTAAAATTCGCACTGGCTCTCTTTTTCATTCAATTTAAGCCGTTATTGTTAGCTGTTGTTTTTTAGGGTGCGATTGTTGACATCTTCTTTATTACAAGGCTTAATACGTTGGAGTAGTAGTAAATATGCAGCCTGGCTTGCTTCTCAAACCAAATAGATATTGCTTGTAGCTGTCGCTTTTTAGCAAGAGTTTTAACGCGCTATATTGAAAACAGAAGAAAGTAATGAAGCCAAAATTGAATTTAATCAAGTTTTATCAAAAAGGTTTCCAAAAGGCGGTTTTTGTACTACACTTTTAGTATTGCATAAGTCTAGTGTATTTAGAGGAAAAAAATGCGAACCCTAACTCGCACATCTACAACTGAAATGGAAGTTACCAGTATTCGTTTGGAGCGCAGTCTTAAAGACAAGCTCAAAGAATTATCTGGTAATCAAGGGTATCAAGCTTTAATACGAGATATTCTGTGGAACTATGTTCATCAAAAGTCAGGAGACTATCGCCCACAGTTTGCTCGTTCCGACATTCGCGCTACGGTAGAAGCAACTGCTCGTAAAGATGAAAGCTGCGCGCTTACAGGTAAATTGATTCAAGAAGATGAACCCATGCTTCTCGGGTTTACTATCTACGGTGATTTAGTACCCCTTAGTGTAGAAAGCGTAGCTCAATAAGTATTTATGCGGGAGTTCTAAGAAGTTAAGTGCTGTCTATATAAGCCATTTGACCTTTTAATTCTCCCCACGCCCCCTTATTTCCTACTTCTAGACTTGACAATATACGTCCCACGTTTAATTTTTATAATCTCACCGAGTTATTTTTTCATCTAGCGATTAGCAATACTTGTTTTTTTCCTTTAAATTTAAGCGATAACAGAATTTAAAATATAATATATAGATATACGGTCAATACTAAAAGCGCGCCGAGGGAATGTTCAGATGTGGGTAGGATGCGACTACCGTGGCACTCAACGCAGCTAGACTTATTCATAGTTAGCAGTTAATTTTTCCAACTGTGTAAAATGTCATTCGAGCGATCGATTTATTATAAATCTTAAGGGAGTTATTACAGATGACAGAAGCTACAAAAACTGTAGAAAAAGGAATTCAGCTAACGCCAACAGCTTTTAAGCATATCAAAATGCTCAAAGAGCAACAAGGTCAGGAGCTTTGTTTGAGAGTAGGAGTGCGACAGGGTGGTTGTTCGGGAATGTCTTACATGATGGACTTTGAAGAACCTGGAAACATCAGCGATAGCGATGAAGTATTCGACTACGATGGCTTCCAAATTGTTTGCGATCCCAAAAGTCTTTTGTATCTTTATGGTTTAGTTTTAGACTACAGCAACGCTATGATTGGTGGCGGTTTTGAATTCACTAATCCCAATGCTGCTCAAACCTGCGGTTGTGGAAAATCTTTTGGCGTGTAATCGTCCTACTGATGTAACGCCAAAATTACGAAATTAAATATATAGTTAAGGCAGATTAAGTTAATTAGATTAATCTGCCTTTTGTTTTAGCTCTTAATTCCCTTTACCAGCTCTGTTAAAAAATGAAAATGCTTCTGTTGCTTTGAGTTTCAAAACTTTACCAGGATTAAACTGGCTTTTTAGCCCCACATCATTGTAATCACCTGTTAGGTCAACAAACGAAAAAGACTTTTCCTCGCATTTCTCAATTAAAAATTGTGAGTATGGTAGAGCATAAATATTAGCTCCAACGGCTTCTGCAAAATAGACAGCAAAAGGAAAAACTAAAGTTGGCTCAAAGTTGGGAGAATGCTGCCAGACAGTTTTACTAAAATCATCTCCTCCAATCCACCCCCCAACTCGAATCTTGGGAAATAAGCAAATTAAATCGATTGTTATGCCTTTTAAAGTATGATCGCCATCAATATAGGCAAAGTCAAGCCCCTCATCAGGTATACTTTCAATTACTTCGGTAGTTTTACCACGCAGTACGACTCTTTTTTCAGAAGCAAAACTAGTCTTTTCTTTAGTTTCTGATAGAAATTTTTCAAATGTACGATCGCTTTTATTAGCTGGTTTATTCCAATTATCTAAATGTCGCCAAGGATCGATCATATAGTACTTTTCTATCGAATCACATCTTTGAAGGATTAGGGATGCAAAATCACCTCGATAAACTCCTACTTCAGCCATATTTTTGACCTTAATGGACTGAATTAATTGAATCCATAGATCGAATCGAGAATTAGATTTTTGCACGCATTCGCTGACAATTTGTTCTATAGTATCCATTTCCTCTCCTACTTTAAGCTGTCGATTATTATCTAAAAGCATACATAAGTAGTGAGCTTTTTATTCTTTTATCTTTCTCTGACAAAAAAGAACGTTTACTTACTTGACTTAAAAATCAATTAAACTTATATTTTTTATATTGATGTAAAAGTCAATTAAATATGAAAATACTAAAAAGCTATTGACGGAACATAAATATGAGTCCAATAAATAATCACGATCGCATTTGACAACCAAATAATAGCTCGGCGACTGCCAAAGCCTTTGCTTCACTGTTAGATGAATATCAACAAAGCAAATCGAAGATAGCAACCAAAGAAGAAGCGCGAAAAAAACAGAACCAAGAATTATTAGCTAAAACTTCTGGTTATACGGTAGATAGAATCGTTAACGATCTAGCATCTTTACAGTTGAGCTTTGGCAACGTTACCAGACAGATGCCGAAAAGTTCGATCGCGAATATCGACAGCAGCACCAAAAAGACCAGCAAGAGATTGAAGCATTAAAGCAGGCTTGGGCTAAAGAACAAGAAAACCAGGCAAGAGCGATCGCTGCAAGAAACAAAAGCGATCGCCAAAATCGACAGAGAGAACAAGAGGAATATCAATATAATTTAGATCTTGAAAAAGAACCCTAAACAGATAAAAAGAGGGAAAAATTTCCTTGTTTTTTGTTCCTTGTTCCTTGTTCCTCTAAAGACTGCTTCTTTCTTGAATAATTTGAATTAACAAATTAGTAAACACGGGGTCGTCAATTCGTTTGGCAGCTTCGATTAAAATCTCTGATTCTGGTTGAGGATCTTCAGATGTCTTTCGAGGTATGGTGACTAAAAGAGAAAGATGACTAACCAAACGGTCTAACTCATCTTTAATCCGCGATCGCTTATCGTATAGTAATTTTGCAGTACGACGTATGGAACGTTCTCTTTCGAGTTCTAATAGCAAAATATCGCGCTTCGATGGTTCATTCATCGCTCTATTCCCATTAAGATAAGACCCTGAATCTTTCGGATCGTTCAACAGTTAGCACTGGGGAGCATCGGCATAAACACCGAAGCACCGAACAGCTTTTTAGTTAGCAGCAATCGATTAACAATTACTGTTTACTGTTTACTGTTCACTGATAAACAGCTATACCAGAAGACTCATACTTGCATTAAAGCTAATTAAAACGTACTTGAAAAGCCTTATAAAAGAAAAAACCCGTTTATTTTACAGTTCTATATATCCTGTCAAATATTGCAACTATTGCCAACATAATTTAATCTGCTTCTGGTCACAAAATTGACAAATTAAATTGACAATTGCAACATTTGCATCTTTTAAAGCGCGATCGCGCCGAAGCAGATAGTATCGATCTTTTAGACTCGTTCACTTCGTAATTATGTCGTTCGATTAGCTTAAGCTGGAATAAGTTAAGTGAAATTTTATAATCAGCTAGTGAACGGCAAATCTAATTTATCCGCTTCTAGAAATAAACTCATCCAGCTTTTTGCTGTTAGTGGCTGGACTTTACTGGTAATGGCGATCGCCTTATTAATCGCCACGCCAATATTATTTGTTTTCAGCAGTATTTTTACTAAATCGAGTGCTATTTGGCAGCATCTAGCTGCTACCGTGCTACAGGACTATATTATTAATTCCTGCTGGCTAATGCTTTTAGTAGGAACTGGCGTTTGTCTAATCGGAGTGGGTACGGCTTGGCTAGTAACGATGTGCCGTTTTTGGGGAAGTAAATGGTTAGAGTGGGGTTTACTGTTACCTTTGGCTGCCCCGGCATATCTTTTAGCCTATGCTTACACCAAAATGTTAGATTATTTTGGACCAGTACAGTCAGGGTTACGCAGTCTGTTTGGCTGGACGAGTTATCAAGATTACTGGTTTCCAGAAATTCGCTCTTTGTGGGGAGCTGCGGTAATGCTGTTATTGGTGCTGTATCCCTACGTTTATTTATTAGCCAGAGTAGCATTTATCGAACAGTCGGTGTGTACCATCGAAGCGAGTCGTTGTTTGGGATGTAACCCCTGGCAAAGCTTTTTTACCGTCGCTTTACCCTTAGCAAGACCTGCAATTATAGCTGGTTTAGCTTTAGCTTTGATGGAGACACTTAACGATTTAGGAACAGTAGAGTATTTTGGAGTCAACACTTTTACTACAGGGATTTATCGTACCTGGCTGGGAATGGGTGAAAGAGCAGCAGCAGCCCAGTTAGCAGCCTTTTTAATGATTTTTGTCTTAGTACTGATTGTTTTAGAAAGGCGATCGCGCAGCGCAGCGCAATATTACGATCGCTCTAGCAGTGTTAAAAGAATGACTCCTTTTCAATTGGGCTGGGGACGAGGCAGTCTGGCATTTTTGGCTTGTTTGTTACCTGTCAGTCTGGGATTTATTATTCCTGGACTCTATTTATTACAGCTAACGTTAAATAACTTAGAATCAGCTTTTGACGGTGATTTTGGGGATTTAGCCCAGCACAGCTTTATTTTAGCCTTGATAACGGCGATCGCTGCTATGTTTATTTCGCTGTTGATGGCTTATGGACAGAGGTTAGAACCTAACTTACTGATGAAAACTGCCGTCAGAATAGCTGCTATGGGCTACGCTATTCCAGGCTCAGTAATTGCAGTGGGGGTATTAATTCCCGTAGCAGAATTAGATAATATTATCGATGGTTGGATGCGCGCTACGTTTAATATCTCTACAGGGCTACTCTTGTCTGGCACAATTGTTTCCTTGATATTCGCCTATTTAGTTCGCTTTTTGGCTGTGGCATTTGGTTCGGTAGAATCGAGCCTAAATAAAATTTCTCCCAGTTTGGATGATGCTTCTCGCAGCTTAGGGTATGGCTCGACTAGCACGCTTGCGAAAATTCATACACCTTTACTGTCTGGCGGGTTGATAACTTCAGCGATGCTGGTTTTTGTAGACGTAATGAAAGAACTTCCTGCAACTTTAGTAGTTCGTCCCTTTAACTTTGATACTTTAGCGATTAGAGTTTATCAATATGCTTCTGATGAAAGGTTGGCAGAAGCTGCTGCACCAGCTTTAGCAATTGTTGTAGTAGGAATTATCCCCGTAATTTTTCTCAGTTGGCGTATTACTCATTCTCGTTAACACTCATCACTCAACAGTCATTATCATTTATCATTTATCATTTATCGCTTCGGTCAGTGCTTCAATGTTCGAGAGTTCAATGGTCTTTTCCAAACACATTACTATCTACCCCCGAATAATCACAAAGCGGAATTGTAAATGCTCGAAAATCTCGCTCGATACCTTTTAAACGAAAATTTTCCCCTTCGCCCCAATTAATATTATGATCTAAAGAATTGGCTACTGCTTCTGAGATTAAAATACTGCCAGGAGATGTGACGCTCTGTAAACGAGCAGCGATATTGACCACTTTACCAATAGCGGTATAGTCTTTTCTTTGTCTACCACCAAACATTCCAACTACTGCATTTCCCTGATGAATACCACAGCGCATTTTTAAGAGAGGGACTTTGAAGTCGTTTTGAGAAGCTTTGAAGTGCCAGCGTTCATTGAGCTTTTGCAAATAGTAGTACATAGTTCTAGCAGTAGCGATCGCTCTAGTAGCTTGTTCCAAACGGGTTAACTCTTCTGGCGCGCCAAACATCGCCATGACCCCATCACCAATAAATTTGTCTACCGTACCACCGCGATCGAATACGGCTTTACTCATCGCCTCTAGATATTCATTAAGCATTTCTGCCAAGGTAAGAGCTTCTAGCTGACCCGATAAAGTGGTAAAGCCAACTAAATCACAGAATAGGATGGTTATACAACGGGGTTCGGGAGTAAGGTCGAGAGAAAGTTTTCCCATAGCAGCCTTATTGACGATCGCCTCTGGTAAAAATCGTTTGAGAACTGACTCGGTAAGATAATTATTAAGTTCTCTGATCTTTTGTTCTTCAATTTCTAGCTGAATCGCTTGCTGTTTGGTAGTCTGATATAGTTTTGCCTGCTGTACGGCGATCGCAGCTTGGTCGGCTACAGCTTCAGCTAATTCGATTTCCCAACTCGTCCACTCCCGCGCTGACCCAGATTGTCTGAGGGTGATACTACCGATAATCTCACCATCTAGCAGCAACGGTACGATCGCTAAAGCTCGCGCTTTAGAATGCCAAGGTAGTTCATAACGGGCTAGATTTCTTTGCTTTTGTAAATCGTTAGAACTAACGGTTTTTTTGGTAAATAATAGTGCCTGTAAAATCGGATTTTCGGCGATCGGAACGCTGGAAGTAGTCGCCTGTTGCCAATCAGAAGTATGCTTGATTACATGAAGTTCATTGGGATTGTATAAACCAACACATTTAACAAAGCGATCGTTTTTAGTCCAAAGGGAAAGAGTACAACCGTCTACCTTTAATGCCTCTCCTAATTCAGTAACGATCGCACTAAACATAACGGGTGGTTCTAAGCTAGAACGAATCGCTGCGGTAATACGATTGATCGTAGTTTCTCTATGGGCTAATTCTTTTACCTGTTGATGAGCTAAAACCTGAGTAATAGCGATCGCAGCTTGGTCGGCCACAGCTTCAGCTAATTCGATTTCCCAACTCGTCCACTCCCGCGCTAACCCAGATTGTCTGAGGGTGATACTACCAATAATCTCACCATCTACGAGCAAAGGTACGATCGCCAAAGCTCGTGCTTTAGAATGCCAGGGTAGTTCATAACGGGCTAAATTTCTTTGCTTTTGCAAATCGTTAGAACTAACGGTTTTTTTCGCAAACAGTAGTGCTTGTAAGATCGGATTTTCGGCGATGGGAACGTTACTGGTAGTTTGTTGCCAGTCGGCAGTATGCTTAATTACATGAGGTTCTTTGGGATTGTACAAACCAACACATTTAACAAAGCGATCGTTTTTAGTCCAAAGGGAAAGAGTACAACCGTCCACCTTCAAAGCTTCACCTAATTCAGTAGCGATCGCACTAAACATAACAGGTGGTTCTAAGCTAGAACGAATCGCTGCGGTAATACGATTGATCGTAGTTTCTCTATGGGCTAATTCCTGCAATTTTTCTCGAACTAATATTTGAGAAATTAGTAAATTTGCTTGAGTCGCTATTACCTTTGCTGCTTCAATTTCAGATTCTTGCCAGCAATTACCTCCTTGAAGATTATGTATTGTAATTGAAGCAGTACAATTTGCCTGTGAAAATAACGGAATAAATAAAATATAGCGTATATTAGCCTTCGCACAAGCTCGATCGTGGGGAGCAGGTAAGGTATCTCTACCTAATTCGTAAAGCTCGACTTTTAAACTATTGTCAACTATAGCTGAATGGGGCAAAACTGTAGACTCGAGCAATTCGCGATCGACTTGAAATTTGATGTCCGATCTTTGATAAAAAAAGTATTTTTCTATTTCAGAATGTAATTTATTAAAATGTAGTATGGCAATGTCTATATTAAGTAGCTTTCCTATAGCATCGACAATCACTTGACCTGTTTTTTCTAATGATAAATCTTTTAGTAGCTGACTATATTCATCTTGAAGCATTAATTCAATTTGAGGTTACGGTTAAAAATAGCGAGACAAGAATTGAAGCATAGGTAATAATTGTTAGATATATAAAACTAAAATAAACTACATAATGTATTGTTTTTATATTCTCGCTCTTATTATTCCCAAATAAATTTGAAAAAGCGCACTAATCTTAAATTGACAACTACAATAATTGAAAATTAAAGTTTATTTCTCATTTAATGGTTTTAAAACCCGTCGATCGTGATGTCGGTTATAAGTCTGAAATAACTATTCATCCTGCTACTATAGAAGACACTAAGGAAATAAGTGAGGTGTTAGCTAGAAGCTTCTACAAGTTTCAGGGGCTAACGGGCTTGGTATATCCTTTGCTGCAATTTACGATTAGAGAAGATTTACGCTATCGTATTCGTTCTCATTCACCTCTTTATTGCTGTTTGGTAGCTAAATTACATCTAGAGCAGTTCGAGCCAGATTCAAAGGATACAGTAGTCGCTACGGCAGAAATAGCTTTGCGTTCGGGTTCTTTTTGGTCGAGCGATCGCGCTTTTCCTTATATTTCTAATCTGGCAGTCGCTCGAAATTATCGTCGTCTTGGTATTGGTAGTCAGCTTCTTAGTAAATGCGAACAAATTGCCTTGGACTGGGGCTATGGTGAAACTCGACTTCATGTGTTAGACAGTAACTACTCGGCCAAACAACTGTATTGTAATTATGGATATCAAATTTCTGGGGTAGAGGCAAACTGGGGAATGTGGTTTGATTCGACCCCCCGCCTCTTGTTGAAAAAATCAATTCAAACATAGTCTAATAAGAGTGTTCGTTTTAGTATTATGGTGCTAAATTTAGAACGATCTGCTACGATTTCGAGCTTCGAGCAATGGTACTCAAAGAGTGAATGAGCAAAAAATTGACGATAAGTTTCAAATTGAGCAACTTCGATCGAGATTAGCAGCACGAGAGTTGTTAATAGTTAATCCGCGTCGTAAAAACGGACTGATCGTATATAAGAAATATCATGCTGAGTTTGTCGGACCTGGAGCAATTGTAGGAGGTCAATTTGATTTGGATGCAACCAAAGTACTAGCTGTAGGCAATGTATCTTTAGTTTGCCCTGAAAATTCTCAACAGAGAATGCAGGCTTACAAGATGCGAAGACAGTGGGTTAGGTTAACCAAACAAATTATTGATAATCCCGAACCAGCACAGAGAGCGCAGGTAATTCTGAACCAATTTGAACATTGGTTTGATGCAGAGACGGTAGCTGCACTCCCCGACGAGGCTTTTGCTTTATTAGTTGGGGTTTTACCTCAAACAATCCGTAAGGTAAGAAATACGCAGCTACTTTAATAAATATTCTATTGAGTTCAAGACGAAAGTATTACTAAATATTATCGTTTGATGATTATTATAGACTCAACCAAGACCACGCTTTTAAGAGACTGAATCTTGAAATAAAAATTGCTCAAATTGTTGAATTTCTTTTTGGTAATGCTGCTTTATTGATTCGGCTACCTTTATAGCAATAGCTGTAGCATCAGAAAAACTTAGGCAATTGAATTCTCACTTACGAGTAGTTAAACCTAATCCTCAATCTTTAAATTGCTTTTGATAGTCAGTCTGCACGATGCGATCGATCGAACAAAGATGTGACTCAAATCGCTGTCGCTATTATTCAGCATCTAATAAGCGCAATGTCCATAATACCGAGAAATTACATACTTTTGAAAAGAAAAGGTTTTATAGAGATAGAAAATATTACACTGGTTGAATATCCTGTTTCGTTTAAATAAGAGCGATCGCTCGTGCTGGGCTGCTACAGGGCGTTCGAGTTGCCGAATCAAATTCGGGAGTTAGCCCCTTCCTAATCGCGCTTTAGCTAGGATCTTCGACAAATATTTTTAAGATCTTTAAGTAATAAGCAATTGAAATTCGGACAGGATAGTTGTGAGTAAAGAAAAAAATAAGTATGAGCGATTCAAACTCAAATCGGCACTTCTCGATACTCGACCAAATGCCACTACAGCAGAAGCAGACGGCTTCGGTTGGTTCTAATACTATAGGAGTGAAGTTAAATATTAATGGGTCACAGCACGAGTTGCAGCTCGAACCCTGTGTAACTTTACTCGATACTCTACGAGAATATTTGGGCTTGACGGGTAGTAAAAAAGGTTGCGACCACGGACAGTGTGGTGCTTGTACGGTTTTGATAGATGGCGAACGAATTGTTTCTTGTCTTTCTCTGGCAGTAGCGCATCAAGGGGAAGAAATTATTACTATTGAAGGCTTGGCAAAGGATAATAAGCTGCATCCAGTACAGGAAGCCTTTATTAAACACGATGGGTTTCAATGCGGTTATTGTACCCCAGGACAGATTATGTCTGCTGTAGGTCTAATTGCTGAAGGACAAGCTCAAACAGATGCGGAAATTCGCGAGTTGATGAGTGGTAATATTTGTCGCTGTGGAGCGTATTTGGGCATTTTAGAAGCAATAAAAGAAGCCAAAAGTGATAGTGAAAGTAACAGTGAGGTAATGGCGTGAAGCACTTTACTTACGAACGAGCAAGCGATCGCACTAACGCCATAACTCAAGTGGCCCAAAACCCACAGGCAAAGTTTATTGCGGGGGGAACAAACTTTATGGATATGTGGAAAGAAGGAGTTGAAACTCCCGAACACCTCGTAGATATTCGTAAGCTGAGAGGTGAGGTTAGCGTTAATGATGGTGTGCTGCATTTAGATGCCTCGACTACTAATTCTCAGGTGGCTTATCATCGCCAAGTGCGCGATCGCTATCCCGTATTGTCTGAAGCAATTTTGGCAGGGGCATCACCTCAGTTACGCAACATGGCAACTACAGGGGGAAATTTGATGCAGCGCAATCGCTGTTCTTATTTTCACGATGTTTCTTATCCCTGTAATAAACGCGAACCAGATTCGGGCTGTCCCGCCGTTGAGGGCATAAATCGGATGCACGCTATTTTCGGTACGAGCGATCGCTGTATTGCTGCCCATCCTTCGGATATGTGTGTGGCTTTAGCTGCTTTGGGTGCAGTGGTGCAGACTCGTAAACCAAACGGGGAAACTAGAAATATTGCTTTTGAAGATTTTCATTTACTTCCAGGAGATACTCCAGAAATTGAAACGGCGTTAGAACATGGCGAACTAATTGAAGCAGTGGAAATACCGCCCTTACCCTGGGCAAAGCGATCGCACTACTTAAAAGTACGCGATCGCCATTCTTATGCTTATGCTTTAGTTTCAGCAGCAGTAGCTTTAGAGATAGAAGGAAACAAAATTGTTAATGCCAGAGTAGCCCTGGGGGGAGTCGGTACAAAACCCTGGCGATCGCCAGAAGCAGAAACCGCTTTAGTTGGTGCAGTAGCAAATGAGGAGAGTTTTACCGCAGCAGCAGAAGCAGCCTTACAGGGAGCGCAACCCTATCACTATAACGCTTTTAAAATCGAGCTGGCTAAATCTACCCTGGTACAAGCTTTATTAACAGTTAACAGTCAACAGTAAACAGTCAACAGTAAGCAATACCAAATTGCTGACAAGTGAATTACTACATTTTTATAAAAGGATGCTAGATGATGAGTAATTAACGGTAAAGCACTTGTTTTTTTACTTACTACTTACTACTTGTGAGGCATCGCGATCTTGTTGGTTTAAGGCGGCTTTTGTGTGGGAAGCTTCCCACACAAAACGCGCCGTACAAAGAGCGAATGCCGAACCCGAAGGGCTACTTACGAACAGATAACTGTGATATCTCAATACAAATTTCTACGACTATAAATGATATGACCAGCACTCAAGACAGAACTAGTATTCAACCGAAAACGGGTAAAGATATTTCTCGTGTAGATGGCAGGCTTAAAGTTACGGGAGAGGCTTGTTATGCAGCAGAATTTCCCTTAGAAGGCATTGCCCACGGCTGTATAATTCAAAGCACCATTGCTAAGGGTAGAATTAAGGCAGTCGATACTTCTAAAGCAGAACAACTACCAGGAATATTGGCGATTCTGACTCATGAAAATGCACCCAAGTTTAATTCCTTGGAAGGTGCTAATTTTATGAGCGGTCATGCAGGAGAAAACCTTTTACCCTTACAGAGCGATCGCATTTATTTTGACGCTCAACATATTGGTATAGTTGTCGCCCAAACGTACGAACAGGCTAGACTCGCTGCGTCTTTAGTTGAGGTGACATACGAAGCCGAAGAACCTATATTTGATTTAGAGCAGGCCTTAGAACAGTCAGAAAAATACGACGCGGGAGAAGGATTACAGCCCAGTCGGGGAGATATCGAACAGGGACTCCAACAAGCATCTGTAACCATTGAAGAAACCTATACAACTCCCTTGGAACACCACAACCCAATGGAAACTTCTGCTACTACCGCAGAATGGCACGATGATGAGTTGACCGTATATGATTCGACTCAGTGGGTTATGGGTACGCGGGGAATGCTGGCTAAAGCCTTGGGTTTACCTGAAGAAAAAGTGCGGGTAATTTCCCACTTTGTCGGTGGTGGTTTTGGCTGCAAAGGCTATTTTTGGACGCATCCCCTTTTAGCTGCGATCGCTGCGCGTCAAGTCAATCGTCCCGTAAGATTAATGTTATCCCGACAGCAGATGTTTTCTGCTTGCGGACATCGCCCCCGCACCATTCAAAAGCTCGCATTAGGAGCAGATGATACGGGCAAACTAACTGCTATTCGCCATCTTACCAATACCGAAACCTCATTTGTCGGCGACCATGCAGAACCCTGTGGCAAAACCACCGTTTTACTTTATGCCTGTCCCAATTTAGAGGTCAAACATACTATAGCGCGGGTAAATATTGGAACGCCCACCGCCATGCGAGGACCAGGAGAAACATCGGGTACTTATGCTTTAGAATCGGCTATGGACGAACTGGCATACAAAGCAGGTATCGACCCTTTGGAATTTCGCATTATCAATCATGCAGACAAACATCCCCAGTCTAATAAACCCTGGTCGAGCAAACATCTAATTGAGTGTTACCGTCGTGCTGCTGATGCTTTTGGTTGGCAAAACCGCGATCCTCGCCCTGGTTCGATGCGAGATGGAGAAGATCTAATCGGTTGGGGTATGGCAACAGCCACCTATCCAGCCTATCGCTTTCCTGCTTCTGCTAAGGCGCAAATTTTGGCTAATGGTCGAGTAGTGGTAAGCAGTGCGACTCACGATCTCGGTACGGGAACATATACCGTCATGACCCAAGTTGCTGCCGATACTCTGGGTTTACCTATAGAGCAGGTTAAGTTTGAATTGGGCGATAGTAAATTGCCCAAAGCGATGGTATCTGGTGGTTCTTCTACGGCTTCCAGCGTTAGCCCTGCGGTGCGTTCGGCTTGTGAAGTTGCTAGTCTTAAATTAATTGAAATGGCGATCGCCGATTCGGAATCACCAATACATGATTATGCTGTAGAAGAAATTACTACCGAACAAGGGCGTATTTTTGTAGCCGAGTCTCCTAACATTGGTGAAACCTATCAAGAAATTTTACAGCGTCACAACTTACCATTCGTGGAAGCCGAAGTATCTCCCCAGGATAAAGGAGCGCGTTATAAATCCATCGCAGCCCGTACTAAACCTGGAGTAGTAGAAGACGAAGGGGCAGATTCAGAACAATTTGCTTTTCACTCTTTCGGAGCGCATTTTGTCGAAGTTCGGATTAATCCCCGTCGCAATCAAGTTAAAGTTAGCCGTGTAGTTGGGGCTTTTGATGTCGGACGGATACTCAATCAAAAAACCGCTCGCAGTCAAATATATGGCGGGATGATTTTTGGCATCGGGATGGCGTTGATGGAAGAAACCCTACTCGATCCTCATTCTGGTCGGGTAATTATTCACAATTTAGCCGATTACCACGTGCCAGTTAATGCCGATATTCCCGAAATTGAATCGATATTCGTCGAACATCCCGATTATCATCTTAATCCTTTAGGAGTACGGGGCATAGGCGAAATCAGCACCACTGGAGTACCAGCAGCCGTTGCTAATGCAGTCTATCATGCTACTGGTAAGCGAGTGCGCGACTTGCCGATTACGCCAGATAAGTTGCTGTGAAAATTAGCAATAATAATGGGAATTCTTAACCAACCAAAGGTAATTATGTCCAATATCCAATCATTGAACATAGCAGGGATTCCTGTTATTGTAAGTCCTCCTGCTAACTTGGACAAACCTGCGCCGTTGATTGTTCTTTGGCATGGTTTTGGCACACCTGCAAGTGAAGAAGCGTTGGCAAAAACTTTACCGTTAAAAGAAGTACAGGCTTGGAAAGCTTATCCTGAGTTGCCATTATTCGGACACTTAATGAAAGCAGGTAATATAGAGGAGTTAATGAAAAGACAGTTAGAAGATTATCCTTTACAACTGTTGCTACCTACGATTGAACCTGCCTCACAAAAGCTACCCGAACTTGTCAGCCAATTGCAGACAGAATTGGAAATCGATCCACAATTGGAAATTGGACTATTTGGTTTTTCAGCAGGTGGTATTGCCAGCTTGCTTACTTTAATTGAAAGTTCAGTTAAGATTAGTGCTGCTGTTTTAACAGGCGTTACCAAAGATCTGACATCGGCTATAAATATGGTCGAACGTACAACTCAGGAAAACTATCAAACCTTAAAAGAACAATATCCCTGGATCGAAGAACGACATAAACAATATAACTGGACTGAAGCATCACGGAAGGCTCAAAAACGCTTAGACTTTGTAGAGCGTGCTGCCGAAATTGCCCAGCGTCAACCCATACCCGCAATCTTGTTAGCTCATGGTGTTCGAGATGAAATTTTAACTTTGAAAGAGGTAGAAACCCTATATACTGCTTTAAAAGTCCAGTACGAACGCGCTCAACAGCCACGTCTATCTCTTGAAACATTTGAATATTTAAAACATCATCTAGACTTTGAAGCTGCAAAAGATAATCCTCAGATGCACCAGGATTTAGTTGAACTTCAGCAGGTAATTGCAAAGTGGTTCGAGCAACATTTAACTAGATAATTGCCATTATGAAAGAATTACAGGATATTATTACAGCCTGGAAACAGCTTCACGAGAGACAAATGGCTGCTTTAGCTACTTTGGTTAAAGTAGAAGGTTCGGCGTATCGTCGTCCTGGGGCGAGAATGCTAATAACGTCTGATGGTCAAGTAGGAACGATTAGCGGTGGTTGTTTGGAAAGTGATGTGGTTATGCGATCGCAGGTCGTTTTAGAAACTGGTATACCAACTCTAGTTAAATATGACACGACATCGGAAGAAGATCTGATTTGGGGTTTGGGCTTAGGCTGTCAGGGTGTAGCTTATATCCTTATAGAACGATTGAACGTAGAACAACCAAATGCTCTAAGCGTTATCGAACAGTGTTTATCTACAAGAGTAGCGGGTGCAGTAGCGACAGTATTTACCTTACAGACGACTGAAATAAAAAAGGATATAGAGCGCGTTTTACTTTATCCAGACGGCAGAGTTGTTTCTAATATTAATAATTTAGAATTAAAAGCAATTGTCGTACAAGATCTTCCATCGTTACAGCAGAAATCTAGATCCCAAAGTTATGTATTAGCAGAAAAAACAGCAGAAGTTTTTTTAGAAGCGATCGTTCCTCCAATCAATTTAGTCATTTTCGGCGCAGGTTTTGATGCGCTACCAGTAGCTAAGTTTGCTAAAGCATTAGGTTGGTACGTTACCGTAATCGATCCATTAGCACGTCCTCAGACAGTAGAGCGTTTTCAAGAATGTAAGCGTGTTATTCTTGGTCTTGCCGATGAAGCTATTTCGCAAATTAAATTCGACGATCGAACCGTAGTCGTGGCAATGAGCCATAATTATCTTTACGATTTAGAGTTTCTTCAGACAATAAGCACTATTAAACTCAAATATCTCGGTATTCTAGGACCAAGAAGCCGAACCGATAGATTGCTTCAAGATTTAAAAGCTGAAGGTTATACTTTGCGATCGCCACAATTATATAGTCCCGTAGGGTTAGATATAGGTGCAGATAATCCAGAAGAAATCGCCTTATCGATTATTGCTGAAATTCAAGCCGTGACTAAAGAGCGTTCTGGAGGGTTGTTGAGAAATCGTAATGCTCCAATTCATTCTGAACAACCTCGATATGTCGTAAATAGCCCATATTCAGAAGTAATGACAACTAGTGAGTAGTATAGCTAAAGAGTGAATCCAGAACAATAGAATACCAAAGCAACCGTTATCTTACAAAAAGTGTAGTCAGCAAGCTATTTTATCTCGCTTCAAATCTGAGTTACATTTTACGTCTAGCTTCTGCCAAACTAACTGTTTAAAAACGTATAGGCGACTACTCTGTATCACTTTAAACCAAATTTACTATCGATCTTTTACGAAGTCAGAGGAAGCCCCGTGCTGTAAGCGCGGGGTCTCTCTGACTATTTTCTCTTTAATAGACTGACAAAAGACCTTATCCTGTAATTTTTCTTGCTTGAGTTCTTCTTTCAAAGCATTTACTCGACGCATATTAGGATGATCTTGATATATATCTTTGAGCCAGTTTATAGAGATCGAAGAATATTTATTCTTTGCTGGTTTGGACATGATTACCTCTACTAAGTTAAAAATATCAGCGACTTTTTAGGCAATTGCTTTACACTCATAACATAGCAAGTATGTACAGCTATTTTAATGTTTTTTAATATAGTTCCAAAATTGTTACCAACGGTAATAAAACTCTCAGAATAATAACGGGGGCAATCGGCGATCGCTTCGGGGAGTAAAATCGTTAAACTATCGTTGGTTGAGAATATTAGCTAATTGTTACTAGAACTAAAAGATTATGAGAAATTGCTCGGCTATGTCAGTCTTTATGAGGAGAAAATCGAGAATCATATGTAAACATTATTATGATTTTCAATTATGATGTCGTCTTGTAAAGGCTGAAAAAAAATATTCGATCGGCAATACAATGATGTTGAGATTACATATAGATCGATTATATTTATGACCATAAGTAGCGACCGCCCAAAAATCGTCAACTTTTATACTTCCTCCATCGGAAAAAAAATTATTACAGGAGTTACAGGATTAGGCTTATCTTTATTTGTCCTATTTCACGTAGCAGGAAACCTCACTTTGTTTGCAGGTAGCGAGGCGTATAACCAGCTAGCTCATTTTCTCGATAGCTTGGGCATCCTACTTTATATAGTTGAGTTTACACTATTAGGGCTAGCAATTTTTCATGTAATAGTAGGGATTAATATTAGACTGAATACTCTCAAAGCAAGACCAGTCGGCTACAGTCAGATAAAAAGCATCGGTGAACCTAGTAAGCAATCAGTTAGTTCTCGCAGTATGCTTATCACTGGCGCGATACTACTAGGGTTTCTGGTATTGCATCTGTCAACTTTCAAGTTTGGCGCGTACTACTCTACGGTAATTAACGGGGTAGAGATGCGAGATTTATCTAGTCTGGTTATAGAAAAGTTTCACAACCCAATATATGCCTTTGGCTATGCAGGCGTGATGATTATGTTAGGGTTTCACTTGCGTCATGGAATCTGGAGTGCTTGGCAATCTATCGGCGTACTCAATTCCAAAATTAGTCCCGCAGTGTATGCGATCGCTCTAGTTTTGGCAGTCTCAATCGCGATCGGTTTTATTGCCCTGCCTCTATCAATCTATTTTGGCTTTATTAATTGATCGCCGTCAACTCATTTAGCATTTATCAGCTCTAATACTCGCTCGTTTAATCTGGTGTATGGTTCGTCCTGCTTCCTAATTACAGAATTCTTTACTCCTCGAACATGGCGATCGCTTCAGAGTACCATTCTACCCATTGGGTTTTATAATCAATTCCCCGACGAAAGCTCAAATACCTACATTTAGAGACATTTCATGAAACGTCTGTAAGAGTATGGAGTTTATTAAACTTCGGCAAACTCAATATTTTCATACAGATCGGCAATTTTAAGCTGTATGTCTACTGAGTTCAAAGTGAGCGTCATTTGAGGATCGGTGTATTCCGACAATAACCATTGATGTTCGGCAGTTTTTACATAATGTTCCACATAAATTTGATATTGGTCAATTAATAAATATTCCTGAAAAGTTTCAATAGTCCGATACGATCTAAATTTCTCACTACGGTCATAGTCTTTGGTCGATTTTGATAGTACTTCCGCGATAAAACAGGGATTCATCACCGTATCAGTGCGATTTTCCTGTAACTGGATAGGTTGTTCTAGAACCATAACATCAGGATAGGTATAAATATTGCGTCCCTGAATCCAAAGACGCTGATCGGCAATAAAAGTTTCGTATGGCTTTCCCTTAAAAGCGAGTTCGAGAACAATTAACAAATTACGGCAAATTCTATTATGGTTTGGTGTTCCTCCCGCCATTAATCTAATTTCTCCATTTATATATTCATGACGTTCTTCAGAAAGTATTTCTACTTCTAAATATTCTTCACGAGTGTAAGTTTTTTTCTCAAGTGCCTGTGTCATAGTTTTATATCTATATCTAATATCAAGTTAATAAAATTTGTTTAAACAAATAATCAATAAAACTGTCAGTTTCTAATCTCGTCTTGTTTATCTCTTAGCTCATCTTTTTTGTCTTGTTTTTTTATACCTTAGTTAACTTTTTATAGTTAACTTTTATTTGATACCTTGCTTGACTTTATATAGTTACTTTTAGTTTATATAGCAATCGGGGATGAGTTGTAAAAAACTCTCTTCTTTCTGATCTCTGTGTCCTCTGTGCCTCCGTGGTTTATTAAAAAAATATTTTCATGAATGACCTGGGATTGCTATATTCCTCATTCCTTTAAAGCCATGTTTACTCTGTTTTATCGCAATACTCATCTTCTCATCCTAACTATTATTTCAATCTTCGTTTGGGTTAGATCTTCTAACCTAGCTTTACACAGGTTAGAAGTCTAGAATTAGTTTCGCGCAACGCTAGCGTCAAAAGTTAAAACTTTTTTTTCCTGGTGCAATTGGGACACCATACATTAAAACGTAGTTGTATGGTGGTGTTATAAACTACAAACAACGATTTAAAGAATAGTGCAACACCTTTTAGTAATTGATACATATCTATCAATTGAAGTACTAAAATTAATTTTCTGGGTTAGATTCTCTATGGCTTTAGTGAGATGTTCCTATAAGGCGATCGGTTTACAAATTAAAGTATTAGCTAGGGTGACCGAACTTCAAAGGTATAAATTATTACACTAATAACCAAGCAACAACTAAAAGTTGCTTTAAGGAGAAAAATGGCAAACACAGAATTTAATTCAGAATACACAAATCAAACGCCTTATCCGAACCTTCCACCAATTATTGAAAGCTTAGAAAGCGAGTATACAAACAGTGGTATTACTAGTTCGGTAGCAATTGCAGGACATCCGATTCATCCTGTTATCGTTGTCTTTCCCGTTGCTTTTTTAACTGCTGCTGCGGGTACTGATATTGGCTATTGGTTGACCAAAGACTATTTTTGGGCGCGTGCTTCAACCTGGTTGATTGGACTAGGTTTAGTAGCGGGAATTTTAGCAGCTTTGGTAGGAATGTCAGACTTTCTTAAAATTCCTAGAGTCCGTAAACGTACTGCTGGTTGGGCGCACATGACCCTTAACGTCGTAGCTTTAGTTTTAACCGCAGTCAATTTTGGAATGAGATTGAACGATCCCACAGGATTTATTATTCCTCTAGGTGCAGTTACCTCACTAGTAGTAGCAACCCTTTTAGGAGCAGGCGGTTGGTATGGTGGTGAACTCTCTTTTCGGCATAAAGTAGGAGTTATTGGTTCTAACGATTAGATTTTAATAAAACACCAACAATTGACAAAGCGATCGCCTCACAAGGTGTTTGTAAGCAAAAAATTAAACTGCATCCAGGGCTGAGAAATGGGGCCTGGGGACTTGGGGACTAGAAGAATATTCAATAAATCTTACTCCCTATTTCCCTACTCCCTACTCCCCTAATATTTTGTATTTAAGATAATTATTACAAATAGTTTTTTAACTCTCGAAGCGATCGCTATTTTATTTTAATCTCAGGTTTTTGACTAACCAGTCAGAAATACTAGGAATAGTTAAATTATTAAAATCACCTTCGACCTTTGTATAACCGTCCATCGGCTCATACAAGTTATTAGGATCGTCGGCGGATTTTAGATCTGAGGTACGTTGACCTTGAAAACCAATAGCTACTAAAATGGCATCCATTAATTCTGGTGAGAGTCTTTGACTGAGATCTAATATTCTACCTACATCACCGACTATAAAGTCACGGGTAGGATGTTCGGCTGTGTACAAAATAGCTTCGGCTACTAGGGTAGGAGAGTAGTAAGGAGGTAGTCCTGTAGGTTTGACTCCTAGTTTTGTTAGTACGTGGTTATAGAAAGGTGTATTGATTACTGCGGGTTTAATGCTAGTAACGCTGACGGGTATTTTGTCGTGCTGCAATTCTACTCGTAATGATTCGAGTAAACCTTCAAGACCGTGTTTGGCTGTAGAATAAGGACTTTGTAAGGGTAAGGCTCGTCTTCCTTCCATAGAAGATACATGAATCATCGCTCCTCTTCCCTCTCTTTTGAGATAGGGTAGTGCTACCATCGCTCCATACACCTGTCCCATAAGGGTAACGTCGATAACCCGCTTAAATTCTTCGGGGGTAATTTCTTCAAAACGTGCCAGAATACCAGTAGCAGCACAATGTACCCAAGTATCTAATCTGCCATACTGCTCTACGGTATAATCAGCGATCGCCTTAACCTGCTCGAAGTCTGCCACATCACCTTTGATTGCTTTAGCTTCACCTCCGGAAGCGTGAATTTCATCGACTAGAGAATTTAGTCCGAATTCATTTCGCGCCGATACAATTACCTTTGCGCCTTTACGGGCAAATTGAAGAGCTGTTTCACGTCCAATACCACTAGAAGCTCCAATAATTGCGACTACTTGTTGAGAAATTGGTTTAAGCTGCATGATTTTCCTAAATATTAAAGTGAGTTTGAACGCGATCTTAATTTTTGGCAGAGTAAGGCGGAGTGAAACACGGTAGCTTAATATACAAGCTCAATAAATAACTTTAAGTTCCGTCAAGAATGAGCTTGCTGCTGTTCTTAATTTTGGAGAAAATTAGAATTTCTGCTAACGCTGATTCGGTCTACTTTAAATATTTTCAAATATATTTTCTTAGTACAAATCTATTTAGAGTCAGATTTATTGCCTAATAGTTGAGGTAAGTCAGCCTGACTAAAGTTTGAGACTGTTATAAATTGCCCGCTCTAATAAGGCTCAATCTTGCTCCTTGTAAGAGTTTGCGTCACAATAAATTCAAACGCTTTGCTAAATAAATGAATATAAATACTAATATTGACTATCAAGCAGTCGCTAACAAATTAGAGGGAATTGAAACCACTAGCGATCGCGATCGCCTGACTAAATTATCTTTAGATTATTATCACTTCAGTCCGATACTCAAAGAGAAACTACAGGATAAACGTGGGGAATTAGCGGTATTTCCGACTACAGAAGCCGAAGTGCTAGAAATTGCTAAAGCCTGCGTCAAAGATCGGATTCCGTTGACGGTTAGGGGTGCGGGTACGGGTAACTACGGTCAATGTATACCTCTTGAGGGTGGTATCATTCTCGATACCTCCAAAATGAATCAAATCCTGAGCCTCAAGCCTGGAATTACCTGCGTACAGCCAGGAGTAAAAATGGCAGCCTTTGATAAAAAAGCTAGGCAAATTGGTTGGGAATTACGGATGGCTCCCTCTACCTATCGTACTGCTAGCATCGGTGGCTTTATCGGTGGTGGTAGCGTTGGGATGGGTTCGATAAACTACGGGCAAATAAGCGATCGCGGTAATTTACGACGGGTGCGTTTGGTAACTATGGAACAACAGCCTAGAGTCTTGGAATTAAAGGGAGATGAAGTACAAAAAGTGCTTCATGCTTATGGTACGACGGGAATCATTACCGAATTAGAAATTCCTCTCGCCCCTGCTTATCCCTGGCAAGAAGCGATCGCCATATTTGATGATTTTATGACTGCTGCTAGATTCGGACAGGCTCTTAGTGATAGCAATGGTATTGTTAAAAAGCTAATTAGTATCCATGCTGCGCCGATCGCAAAATACTTTACTGCGCTACAAAACTACATCCCCGAAGGAAAACACTCTGCCTTATTAATGATCTCGGAATACGATTTTGCGCCCTTTCAAGATTTAGTCAAAGAGTATGGGGGAGAAATAACCTATAGCAGTCCTGCCGAAGCCATCAAAGGAAACAGCTTGCTAGAGTTTACCTGGAATCATACTACCCTCCATGCTCGTAGCGTAGATAGTAATTTAACTTATTTACAGACTTTTTATTTCACCCTCGATCGTCTCGAACAACTGTATCGACAAGATGATCGTGAAATTATGATTCATTTAGAGTTTTTGCGATCGCAAGATAAGGCTGTACCTGCGGGATTACAATTAGTTCGTTACACTACCGAAGCAAGGCTCAATGAGATTATCCAAAATCACGAAGATCGAGGAGCATTTATCGCTAATCCCCATGTTTACACGATAGAAGACGGTGGCAACAAACAGATCGATCTGCAAAAAGTAGCCTTTAAACAGCAAGTCGATCCCTATGGTTTGCTTAACCCAAGAAAAATGCGAGGATTTGTTAAGGAATGAGGGATAAATGATAAAGGATCGGGAAAAAACCCGTTTAACGCTGTTTCTATTTCTTCTGCCCTCATAATTCATCCTTTATCATTTCTCAGTGTCGGTAATTACGCTATAGAGTGTCGTTGGGATATACATGATTTTTCCTATAAAATAAAAAAGTTATGATAATTACGAAAAATCACTATTAATCTAATTCGGAGTTTATTAAACTTATGAGTAATCTAATAGTTACTAGTCTGCTTAGTTTTCTACAAATCTACTGGGTATTATTGATCGTTAGAATTCTATTATCTTGGTTTCAGACTGCTGAATGGGCGGGGCAAATTATTTCTTTTTTAGCCCCTATTACCGATCCTTATCTCAATATCTTTCGTTCGATTATTCCCCCTATTGGTGGAATAGATATCTCGGCAATTTTAGCGTTGTTTTTACTACAGTTCATTCAAAGCAGTCTTGGTGCAGTGGCTGTTAGTTTGGCTAATAGTTCTTATGCCATGGGGTTCTAAACCTATTGGTCGTATTCAAAATCGTCATAATAATAAGGACGAACTTTTCCTGCAAATCCAGACGCTTTGAAATTCTTAAGTTTTAGAGGCGTTGGTTGGTTTGCAGGAACGCTTACTCTAATCTCAAAATCGCTAGTTCCAGGTGGGACTTCTTCAATCGTACCAATACGCCCTCGGTTCTCAAAGGTTGAATTATCATTGGCATCATAGATTCTGCCAAATACATCGGCATCCACTACAGTTTTGCCTGAGATGTTTTTAGCTTTTCCTTTAATTGTATAGCAGCTAGCTGGTCTGATATCACCGCTGGTAACGCTTCCATTGGCTTCATCACCCGCACAAGGTTCATAAGAAAGATCGGTCAATTTAATCGAGGTCATAGCTGATGCGGTCGGAGCTATCAGCCAGCTACTTATGGAGAAAACAAAGGCAAATAACAGTGTTGTTAAAAATCGGATCATAAGAAATAGTTGTTTTTTAATAATTTTACTATTATTACAGCTTAACCCGATTTAATAATATGACTGAGTTTGTAGGTACTACTCCAAATCGCCTCAGTATGTAATAATAAATACTACAATTAGGATGTTCGTTACCCGTTACCCATTACCCGTTACCTACGAGTAGCTCGATCGCACTTTTTACTTAAAAAGCGCGATCGTCAATTTGAAATGCGATCGCACACTTTATTTAATTGCTAACTTCTACTGTATTTATATCTTGCTGTATATTTCTCTTTTAAAACTTATATTAGGGATTGCTATATCTGGGTAAAATAGCATTTTTTTTATAAATAAAGAAGATAGAACCTGTAGAGTACAAGCAAACCGAAACAGCTTTTTAAAGATGAAAGTATCTATAAGTAATAGATAATTTTTACCGATTCGCTTACTATCTATGGTTTTTATTTGGGACGGCTATAAAACGCGATCGCTCAAATTTAGAAAAATACAAATGGCAATTTGATGTTTTTAATCATAAAAAACTGGCAAATTTTATTTAATACCCGTTACTAAAGGCGATCTCCGTGTATATATAAACCTATTACAATACTTGCGCTCTCAACCAGGCAATTGGAAGCGATAGAGTTTTCTTAGGCTTAGAGACAAAAGCGCGCTGATTAAAGACATCATAATTATTAGCTTCAATCTCGTCGAGGATACCTTGATAGTGTATCAAAGAAGCCCAGACTGGTAATCGAGAATCGCGAATTAAATAGCGAATGCCTGACTCTGCCTGTTTGTAATATTCTCTAGCACGCTTAATTTGAAACTTCATCATTGCTTTCCAGCGATCGTCAACTACTCCCGCCCAAAGATCTTTTTCCGTATAGCCGAAAGCGTGTAGATCTTCTATGGGAAGGTAAATGCGATCGCGCTGCATATCTTCCCCAACATCCCGCAAGATATTAGTTAGCTGCATCGCCATCCCTAGCGAGATCGCTTCGGTGGTCGGGACGTAAATCGGCCGATCTTTTTCCCAGGGTACACCGTCATTGTCTGCCCCGATCCCTAATACAGCATTAGACATTAGACCTACCGTACCCGCTACACGATAGCAATACAGCTTTAGTTCTTCAAAGGTTTGATAGCGATTACGCACTAGATCCATCTTTTGACCCGCAATCATATCTCGAAACGGTCCAATGCCCATCGGATATTTTTCTATAGTGTCAACTAATGCTACATCTGTATCATCTAAAGGATGTCCAGCAAAAACCAATTCTAGCTGTTGTTCCCATTCTGCCAAAGTTTCTTCAGTAGTATATTTGGCTTTAGCACCGTCTACTAATTCATCCGTAAGACGACACCAGGCATAGATTGCCCAAATAGCCTTACTTTTCTCCTTCGGCATCAATAAAGTACCGAAATAAAAAGTCTTGGCGTATTCTGCCGTAATTTGACGGCAAATTTCATAAGCCTCTTCTGTCGAGACTAGGTTTTTTTTCGTTTTTTTTGGTAATTGCAACATTCAGAAGCAAGCAGAGGTACTGTCTTTTTTTTGCAGGAGTTCAGGGAATCAAGATCGATTTTGCCCCAGTCATTTAGCATTGTCTCATTCTATTGTTGCAAGAGACACATAACCAGCAACAAAATTAAACGCTAACTGCTGCGGTTTCTCGATCCACCTGTTTGGAGGCTGGATAATCTCGTGCGATCGCTTTGGCTGCTAGTTTACCAGAAAGTACCGCACCTTCCATACTTCCCAAGTATTCTTGTTTGGTGAAGCTACCCGCTAGATAAAAATTATCAATTGGGGTTCTTTGGGTTGGTTTAACCGACTGTGTACCAGCTAAAGCACGATAAACCGATTTAGGAGTTTTAACTACTTTTGATTTAAGCAGTTTTGCCTTATTTTCGCCATCAAAGTGCTGCGGGAATAATTTTTTTAGTTCTGCCATAGTTGCTGCGATAATTTCCTCATCTGATTTGGAAATCCAGTCTTTGGCTGGAGCGAGAACTAGCTCTAACATTGACTTATTAGGATCGGCGTATTCTTTGCAGGTATTACTCATATCCGCATAGACGCTGAGTAAGGGCGATCGCGAAAATAACAGATGATCGATTTCGGTAATTTTGCGATCGAACCATAGATGTAGATTAATTACCTCTACTCCTTCTAATTTACACATCTGCTGGAAGAAGGTTTTCTCTTTCCATGCTTTAGGTAGCATTGGCTTCAATGGATCTACAGGCATTGCCGAAACATAGGCATCTGCGGTGATAACTTCATCTTCTGCACCATTTAAACCACGAATTAGATAACCCGTTACCTTACCTGATTCATCGGTCATAATCTTTTTAAGGGGAGCTTCTAGGCGCACCTCACCACCTCTTTCGGTGATGTAGTCTACCATTGGCTGACACAATCTTTCGGTTGGCGAACCATCGAGAAACGCCACTTTTGAACCGTAACGCTCTTTCAAAAAGCGATTGATCGCAGTTAGAGGAATACTGGCAGAAACATCTTCGGGGTTGATAAAGGTCAAAGCTTTTGAAGCAGCAATAAAAATATCGCTGTTAACTCGCTCATCAATACCCTGCTGTTCTAACCAAGCCAGCAGATCGTATCGATCCATATTCTCAACGTATTGCTGTCCCCGAACAATTGCGGGTAACAATCCGACAGCAAACTTAAACTTCTGCGTCCAAGTCAACATATCGTTGTTACGAATAATGGAGGTAATTACGTTAAAAGGAGCAGGAATGTTAGGAACATCGAAACGCGAGTACGTCCCTGGCTTTTCTGGTTGATTAAAAATTAAAGTGTGCTGCTTCCACTGTAGCCTGTCTTCAATTCCCAATTCTTTGAATAGTTGAATCATGTTGGGATATGCTCCAAAAAAGACGTGTAAACCAGTTTCGTACCAGTCTCCGTCTTCGTCTTTCCAGGCAGCCACTAAACCACCCAACACATCTCGACGTTCGAGGACAATAGGTTGATGTCCCTCGTCTACTAAATATTTAGCGCAGGCTAATCCTGCTAATCCTGCTCCGGCGATCGCAACTCGCATTTACAAATACTAATCTCAAATAATGGTTTGTACTTTTAATGGTCGTATTATTACGACTCAATTAGATTATTATACTTTGCATTTCGTTACAAATGCTGAGGTCCTTAAATAATTATTATCGCAAAAGCTAATTTCGAGTCTGTGATTACTCAAAGGTGGGCATTATTTTAAAGAAACCATTTTTCGTTATGGTCGATTAATGACGATGCCCACCCTACAATACTGTTGACTGTTGACTGTTGAGTGACTACTCGTACCAAATGGATTCGATCTTATTAATAATAGATTGGGCTTGGATTAATCGTTCTGCATCGAGCAGTACTGTAACGTGACCTAATTTTCTGCCAGGACGAGATGTTTTATCGTACCAGTGTACGAAGCTTTGGGGAATTTCCGAAATACAATCGCGCTTTACTTTGTAGTCTGATTCAGATTCTTCATAACCTAGAAGATTGACCATTAATGCGCCTGCGGATTTTAAGTCGGTCGAACCGAGAGGTAAATCTGTAACCGCTCTCAACTGCATGGCAAACTGGGAAGTGTCGCAGGCATCGAGGGTATAGTGTCCTGAATTGTGAGTACGAGGGGCGATCTCATTAACCAAAACTTTATTTTCATTAGTGAGGAATAGTTCGATACCGAATACACCAATCACTTCGAGTCGTTCGAGAATGGTACGGGCGATCGCCTTTATTTGTTCGGCTAGATCTTCGTCAATATCTGCTGGAGTAATTGTCCAATGACACACCTGATTTTTTTGGAAGGTTTCGGTAACAGGATAAATAGCAGTTTCTCCAGAAGCATTACGAGCAGCGATAACGGCTAATTCTTTTTTAAAAGGTACGAATTCTTCAACTAGTAATTCAGCCAGAGGAATACGCTCTGATAGTGCAGTCAAAGCCTGCTTATTTCTGACAATAAAAGTTCCCTGACCATCGTAGCCATGACGACGAGCCTTTAAAACTACTGGAAAATTATAGCTAGCGGTGAGTTTTGATAATCCTAAGCTAAATTTGGGTACTGGCAAGCCGATATTTTGTAGAAAGCTACGCTGATCGTATTTATCTAACAAAGGCGCGAGACTATCTAAACTCGGTCTAAATATTATTGGTTGAGTTAGTTTTTGTAGTGCAGGCAGATCGATAAACTCATTCTCGAAGGTAATTACATCGCATAAATTAGCTAGTTGAGCTGTTCCCTCGGTATCATCAACTTCAGCAAAAACTACCTGTTTGGCTCGGCTAACGGCTGGTTCATCTGAGGTATCCGCTTGTACGATTAGTTCTATACCTAATTTAGATGCTTCTGCTCCCATCATCCAGGCTAATTGTCCGCCACCAATCACCCCAACTCGTTTACCTTCCATGTTTTTTCTAGCCGTTTTTATTAACAATTAATCAGTTTACTATTTAGTTATTAACTGAGGTTACGCACAGAAGCGATCGTTTTAAGTTGGGTAACGGGTTAATTTTTCAACTTTATGTAGTTAATAAAAAGTATCGATTTTTCGTGGGATTGTATAACATCAGTTATTGCTGCTGTAATATTTCTTAATTAATCTAAATATTATTTTACAAATCGTCTAAAATCCATTCAGAACTTCGTTCTCCAAGGTTGAGCTGTATGCTAACTGCTTTGCCCAGTCGAGGACGTTCGCGAGTCTTCTCGATGTAAGACCTTACTTGCTCTACGCTACTCCAGGCATTAAGGTAGTTGGCGATCGCGTTAAGATTTTCGGCATATTCTTGAGGAGAGAGCGGAAAAGATGCTTGTTCTAAATATTTCCACATTACCTGGAGAAAAATTTTACCTCTAACTTTTCTTAGCTGCATATCGTAGGAACAGCCCCACTTCTCTAACAAAAGCTGGTGTAATTGTTCGCCTGTAATCATATTTATTTATTGCTCAAAAAGAAACTAATGGGTGGAATGTAGTGGAACGGATACTCAATCTCTGTAATAATTTAATACATTGGTTCAAGGTCGCCCGAAATAATTCGGGGCGGGGCTGCGCCCCATCGTCTCGCAAAGCGAGACTGGAACGCGAAGCGTTCGCGCTTGAACTTCGTTCATATTGCGTTTTGAATAAAGTTTAAATAAGTGATGCCGAATTCATTTTGGCAATGGCTCAGTAGCAAACTTAAAAATTTGACGCGCAACTGTTAACTTTTAAAGAAAGATAGAGAGTGCCAACTCCTTGACAGAGAAGAGTATCGGCATTCCCCTGTCATTATCCTACGTTTACCAAAAAATACGATTTATCTATAAATTATGTCTCAACTTACTGGTTCTCCTGAAGGCGCAGATATGGTGCGCGATCGCCCTGATGTTCCTGGCATAGGACGCAGGCAATTTATGAATTTGCTTACCTTCGGCTCGATTACGGGAGTAGCCCTGGGAGCATTGTATCCAGTAGTCAAATATTTTATTCCTAATACTGGTGGTGGTGGTGCTGGTGGTGTAACGGCAAAAGATGCTTTGGGCAATGATATTATTGTTAGCGAGTTTTTAGCAGAGCATCAGGCAGGATCGCGCACTCTAGCTCAAGGTCTTAAAGGCGACCCCACTTATGTTGTAGTAAATGGAGATTCGACTCTACGTAATTACGGTATCAACGCTGTATGTACTCATTTGGGTTGCGTAGTTCCTTGGAATAAGAGTGAAAATAAATTTATGTGTCCCTGTCATGGTTCTCAATATGATGAAACAGGTAAAGTAGTTAGAGGACCAGCACCTTTGTCTCTAGCATTGGCAAATGCTGAAGTAAAAGATGACAAACTAATTTTTAGCACTTGGACAGAAACTGACTTCCGCACTGGCGAAGATCCTTACTGGGCGTAGTTTAAAAGATGAGGGATAAGGGATGAAGGATAAGGAAGTAAATAAACAACTAAGTTATCTTCAATCTCCTGGTCGCTCATAATTTTATCGTTCCCGACCCCTTCATAATTCATCCAGACAAAATATTTATTCATAAAATTAATCTTTTTGAGATTATCGATCGAACAAATGAGAAAATTGAAATCGTGGGCAACAGTTATTGCCCGAAAAATAATTGTTAA
The DNA here is from genome assembly GCA_965214815.1 of Waterburya sp. Classification (GTDB taxonomy): domain Bacteria; phylum Cyanobacteriota; class Cyanobacteriia; order Cyanobacteriales; family Xenococcaceae; genus Waterburya. The sequence goes on along the minus strand of CBDCCL010000002.1, from coordinate 738,279 downwards.
ATCTACTGTAGTAGCGATAGCTACCCTGGCAATCTTTTTTGCTAGCGATCTTGTTTTATCTCAGTCTGCTGCTGCATACCCTTTTTGGGCGCAACAAACAGCACCAGAAACTCCTAGAGAAGCTACAGGCAGAATTGTTTGTGCTAACTGTCACCTAGCAGAAAAAGACGCTGAAGTTGAAATTCCTCAATCTGTATTGCCCGACACTGTATTTGAGGCCGTGGTTAAAATACCTTATGACCTAGATAGTCAGCAGGTATTAGGAGATGGTTCTAAAGGTGGCTTAAACGTCGGTGCGGTGTTGATGCTACCTGAAGGATTCAAGATTGCTCCTGAAGACCGTATTCCTGAAGAAATGAAGGAAAAAACTGGCGGGCTTTATTTCCAAGAGTATAAAGAAGGCGCAGATAACGTAGTTTTGGTCGGACCTTTACCTGGCGACCAATATCAAGAAATCACCTTCCCCGTACTTTCTCCGAATCCTAAAACTGACAAAAACGTCAACTTTGGTAAATATGCCGTTCACTTAGGAGCTAACAGAGGACGCGGACAGGTATATCCTACTGGTGAAGCAAGCAACAACAACCAGATTAAAGCTTCTGCTGCGGGTACAATTGCAGCTATTACCCCTCAAGAAGCTGGTGGGTATGAAGTAACTATTAATACCGAAGACGGTACTGCAACAGATACTATTCCCGCAGGGCCCGAATTGATTGTGGCAGAAGGACAGCAAATTGCTGCTGGCGATGCTTTGACTAATAATCCTAACGTTGGTGGTTTTGGTCAGATGGATACTGAAGTAGTTCTACAAAGTCCTGCTCGCATTGCTGGCTTGATGGCTTTTGTAGGTGGCATTATGCTTTGTCAAGCCTTACTAGTAATTAAGAAAAAGCAAGTAGAAAGAGTTCAAGCAGCCGAAATGAACTTCTAACTCAGCTTGAGTTTAAATTATTGAATTAATTGTTAACGAAGACAGGTTTGATGCCTGTCTTTTTTTTGCGATCGCTTTAGTATGAATTATGAAGTTTAAAACTTAGATGAGTAAAATTTACAATACTTAATACAAATTAATTTAGAGACAGGAACTAAGCTAGTTTAAAATCAGCATGAAACCCCGTTAATTATTGGTATATAATAATTAAAACAGCGCAACATTGAAAAACTTCGGTCAGTGGAAATTGAGGGGATTAGTACATACTTCTTAATAAATCAACTCTCAAAGCCAGAAAAGTTTTAATCTAAAAGCTGAACTATAAGTAAAAAATCTAAATAAATTAAACATGAGTGTAACGGCAAGTGGTGGCAGTTCATTAGCCCGTCCTCAACTTTATAAAACAGTAGCGGTGTCGGCAATCTTGCAGGCAGAGCAGCAAGACCGCTATTTAGAAAAGGGCGAACTCAGAGAATTAACAGCATATTATAAATCTGGTTTTCAAAGAATAAACATTGCTCAAACTATAACTAACAACGCGGATATTATTGTCTCGCGAGCAGCTAACCGCATCTTCACTGGTGGCTCTCCAATGTCATATTTGGAAAAGCCTCCAGAAGTAGAAGAAATGGCAATGGCAACTCCAAGCGCGAATACCAACGTTCCAAGTGAGCTTATTGTCGAGCAAAAATCGGAAAAGGGTGGCGGTGATGGAACTGGGTCTAACCTATTAAAAGCATTTAAATCTTTGTTTTCTGGAGGTTCTGGTCCTGTACCAGCCAACTTTAGACCAATTAGCGTATCTCAGTATGGCCCTGCTAATATGCAGAAGTCTTTACGAGACATGGCTTGGTTTTTGCGCTATATCAGCTATGCAATTGTTGCTGGCGATCCTAATATCTTAGTAGTCAATATCAGAGGTCTGCGAGAAATCATCGAACGAGCCTGTTCGAGTGCAGCAACTATCGTGGCACTACAGGAAATGCGCGCAGCTACGAAAGACTATTTTCGTAAGGATGAGTCGGCAACAGAGATTATCGAGCAATATTTTACAGTCGCGATTAAAGAGTTTGAGGCTCCTACTCCTTCAGATAAGCTACGTCAAAGTCAAGCTGATGACAAACAAGGGTTGCAGCTTCCTCAAAGCTACTTCAACGCTGCGGAAAATCGTCAAAAGTTTGCCATGAAGCCAGGCTTATCTACTACAGAGAAGCAGGCAATTATCAAAGCAGCCTACAGACAGATTTTTGAGCGCGATATTACTCGTGCTTATGGTCAGTCAATTTCTTATTTAGAGTCTCAGGTAAAAAATGGCGACATCTCGATGAAAGAGTTTGTCCGTCGTTTGTGCAAATCTCCCCTATATCGCAAGCAATTCTACGAGCCGTTTATCAATAGTCGCGCTTTAGAGTTAGCCTTCCGCCATATTTTAGGTCGTGGTCCTTCCTCTCGCGAAGAAGTTCAAGACTATTTCTCAATTGTTTCGGAAAAAGGACTAGCTGGTTTAGTCGATGCTCTTGTAGATTCTAGAGAGTACGCCGACTATTTCGGTGAAGAAACCGTTCCTTATCTTAGAGGTCTGGGTCAAGAAGCTCAAGAATGTCGCAACTGGGGGATGCAGCAAGATCTGCTGAACTATAGCGCACCTTACCGCAAAGTACCGCAGTTTATTACTACCTTTGCTCGCTACAATCGACCATTACCAGATCAGCACGTATATGGTTCGGGTAACGATCCTCTAGAGATTCAGTTTGGGGCGATTTTCCCGAAAGCGACTCGCAATCCTAGCACTGCTCCCGCTCCCTTTAACAAAGACACCAAACGTCTATTAATCCATCGTGGCGCAGGGATTAATAACCAAAATAGTAATCCCGCAGCCAGAGCAGAATTTCCAGGCTCTTTAGGACCAAAAGTGTTCCGTCTTAACAACGAGCTACCTGGTTCTAGTAATGGTAGCAGCGTTAAGTTCGCTGAAAACTCAACTCAAGCTGTAATTCGCGCTTGTTACCGTCAGGTTTATGGCCGAGATGTCTATATAGGACAGGAACTAAAACAAGAAGAAATCAAGCTAGAAAACGGCGATATTACAGTACGCGAATTTGTTAGAAGATTAGCAAAATCAAATACCTTCCGTAATTTGTATTGGACATCTTTATATGTAACTAAAGCGGTAGAGTACATTCACCGTCGCCTTTTAGGTCGTCCTACCTATGGTCGTCAGGAAATTAACAAGTACTTCGATATTTGCTCCAAAAAAGGCTTCTATGCTTTGGTCGATGCAATGATCGATTCTCCAGAATACCTGGATGCCTTTGGGGATGATACCGTTCCTTACGAACGTTATTTAACTCCTGGTGGCGTACAGCTACGCAAAGCTCGTCCTGGTGCAATTGAAGAAGGTATTGGAGCTAAGGTTGAGAAAGAGGAAACACCTCGCTTTGTAGAATTGGGTCAAACTAGTACTTTCCGTACTGCGCCTGAAGTCAAGCAAAGAATTTCTCAGGGTGTCAGTCCACAACGCCAACAAAGTAAGGTGTTTAAACTGACAACTGCCGTAGATAAGCTGGCAGTAGAAAAAGTAATCAAAGCTGCTTATCGTCAGGTATTCGAGCGCGATATTAATCCTTATGTCGTCCAAACTCAGTTTTCTGTTTTACAAAGCCGTTTGGGTAACGGAGAAATAAACGTTAAAGAGTTTATTGAAGGTTTGGGTTGTTCGGAACTATATCTCAAGGAATTTTATACTCCTTATCCCAACACCAAAGCAATTGAGTTGGGAACAAAACACTTCTTAGGACGTGCGCCAGTCAATCAAAAAGAAATTCAGAAATATAACAAAATTCTTGCTTCTCAAGGATTAAAAGCATTTATTGGCGCAATGGTTAACAGCATGGAATACAGTCAGGTATTCGGTGAGGATACAGTTCCTTTCCGTCGTTTCCCAACCTTACCCGCAGCTAACTTCCCGAACACAGAGAAGCTTTACAACCGATTGACTAAGCAAAACGACGAAATCGTCATTCCTAGCTTCGATACTACTAAATTCAGTAGTCCAGCTAAAGGGTTTGTTGACATTTAAGCCATTACTGCTGAATCGTTAGTCTGGATAAGATGCTGGTGCAGCAACCAGGTTGGTATTAGATCTACGAAGTAGATCGCGATATGGAAGATAATGATATCGGGTATAGATTTGATTTTACTAAGCCTGTATCCGAAAACAGTGTCAAACATAATCTGGTACTCGATCGTAGTTCGGTTATCGCTTTAGGCTTGCTACCGAACAATAACTCACTGGCTAACTACCTTTGGCTATCTCGAAATATAGTAAATACTTTTATTAGTAAATACTATATTTTGGGCGCAAAATTATATATAATTAGATATAGTTGAAGATTAAATTCTGTTAAGGAAAAGCGATCGACTGCAACAAAATATCGGATTATAATAAAGTTAGCCGATTATTCCTAACAACAAGTCAGTTCAAGGCACGAGTAATATTGCATGATTTAAAGCTTTTTTAATAGTGATTTACGTAAAATAATTTAGATAACTTAATGTTGTCAAAAATCAACTTTATGTAAAGGTTTATTAATACGTTAACTAGTTTTAGTAAATTAGTTGATTCAAGCTGCAATACTAGCTTGTAGTCGTAAGTTTGAAGCTGACTGGAGAGGAGTAATCCATAACAAATAGGGAATTTGTCCAGTAATAGCCGAAAGCAGACGTTAATGATTGAAGTTAAAATCTGCTTGGTCTAAAAGTATCGTAACCGATCGCAACTATTAGACCTTAAAGCTATAGGCAACAGCTAACTGGCAGTCCGACTCAATTATTACTATCAATTAAAAGATAGTTCGTTCATTAATTTTATTTCATTGTATTGGGAGGAATCCATCGATGAGTATAGTCACGAAGTCCATCGTGAATGCTGATGCAGAGGCTCGTTACTTGAGTCCTGGAGAATTAGACAGAATTAAGTCTTTTGTAACCACTGGCGAAAGCCGTTTACGTATCGCTCAAACTCTTACTGAGTCTCGCGAACGCATTGTTAAACAAGCTGGCGATCAGCTATTCCAAAAACGTCCTGATGTTGTTTCTCCTGGTGGTAACGCTTACGGCGAAGAAATGACTGCAACCTGTCTACGAGACATGGACTACTACCTACGCCTAATTACTTATGGTGTAGTAGCTGGCGACACGACTCCAATTGAAGAAATTGGTTTGGTTGGTGCTAAAGAAATGTATAAGTCTCTAGGTACCGACGTAGGTGCTATGTCTCAAAGCATCCGTGAGATGAAAAACGTAGCTACTTCAATGATGTCTTCTGAAGACACTACTGAAGCTGCTTCCTACTTCGATTATGTAATCGGAGCTATGCAGTAGTAGTAAAGGCTACTGTGCGATCGATATACTAGTAACAAATTTTTCAAAAATACACTAACTTATCAGTGTTAAACACTTTAAGACTAGGTAAGATAAGGAAATAAAACTATGCAAGACGCAATTACTTCTGTAATTAATTCGGCTGACGTTCAAGGCAGATACCTCGACGGTGCTGCTATGGACAAACTAAAAAGCTATTTTCAAACTGGACAATTAAGAGTTCGTGCAGCTAGCGTAATCAGTGCTAACGCAGCTAGCATCGTTAAAGAAGCAGTAGCAAAATCTTTGCTATATTCTGACGTAACTCGTCCTGGTGGTAATATGTACACCACTCGTCGCTATGCAGCCTGCATCCGTGACTTAGACTATTACCTCCGTTATTCTACTTACGCTATGCTAGCTGGAGATCCTTCCATTCTAGACGAGCGCGTACTTAACGGTTTGAAAGAAACTTACAACTCTTTAGGAGTTCCTGTTGCTTCTACCGTTCAAGCTATCCAAGCTATGAAAGAAGTAACTGCCAGCTTAACTGGTGCTGATGCTGGTAAAGAAATGGGCGTTTATTTCGACTATATTTGCTCTGGCTTAAGCTAAATATTTTAGCATCCTGAGTTAACTATAGATACCGCGATTACGTGACCCGTACGCGACATGGCATTGCGCCACCCACCGATTCGGGAAGTCTAGAGTGAGTGCTAGTTCCAATAAAGCTTAGTTTTTCGAGCGCGAAAGAAAAGTAAGTTTATAAGAGATCTAGTATTGACTCCTGACTCCCGAATTTTGGTATTTAAAGAATGGCTATTTATCACCTTAAAGGTTGGTAAGAAACCAATAGCAGTGTTGAACGACAAAATTTAGTACAGGAAATATAACTTTTTTATTTAATTAGGAGAAAATATTTTATGCGTATGTTTAGAGTGACTGCTTGTGTTCCCAGTCAAACCAGAATTCGCACTCAAAGAGAACTACAAAACACGTTTTTTACTAAGTTAGTACCTTACGATAACTGGTTTCGCGAACAGCAACGCATCCAAAAAATGGGAGGCAAAATTATTAAGGTAGAACTTGAGACAGGCAAACAAGGTCTGAATACAGGTTTGTTGTAGTTGAAATTTAATACTGTGGTTCAAAAGGGGTCGTTAAGACCTCTTTTTTATAGTCAGTTATCCGTTGTCCCTCTTTAAAGGCGCAGTAATCTTCAATCTTGGGTCAATTTAAATATCGATACTAGATTGAGATAAGTCTTTACAACTGCTAGTATACAAATTATTTCTTCATGAGCTATAGCATATAGCATTATAGTTTTTTTGAACAACACGAGATTTTCAATGCTAAAAGCTTAATTAGCATCTTCGATCTGCTACCTTTGAGAAACAAAAACTCAAAAACTATTTTGGTATCAGTGAAAGCTAAAGTTGTAAAGCAATATTTAGAATATCTACTTCCTTTTGTTTCTACTAAAGTTAAGTCTTGGACGTGGGAGGCTCGTTTGCTAAATTGGTTGACCTGTGTTTGGCTGCTTATTGGTTTGGTAACATTAGTCTCGGCCTCTTATTCAGAAGGAATTGTCGAACACAATGATGGGCTGTATATTCTCAAACGTCAGTTAATTGGTGTAGCTGTAGGCATTGTTGGGTTCAACTTTGTAGCTAAACAACCTTTGAGTAAAACGATTAAAATTTCTCCTTCAATGGTGTTGATTTTGTTGTTGATGATTTTTGCCACTTTAATTCCAGGTTTAGGCAAAACAACTATGGGTGCTAGTCGATGGATTGCTATCGGACCATTTTCTTTACAGCCTTCAGAATTGATCAAACCTTTTTTAGTATTACAGGCAGCCTATATATTTTCTCAGTGGAATAGGCTACGAATTAAAGTACGTTTGGTGTGGTTAGTTATATTTGCTTTAGTGTTGGCAGGAATTTTAAAACAGCCTAACCTCAGTACAACAGGATTATGCGGAATGAGTCTATGGCTGATTGCTCTAGCGGCAGAATTACCCCTGATTCAGTTGATTGGCGTAGCGGTTGGCGGTGTTGGCGTAGCGGGGTTAAGTGTTGCCCTCAACCCCTACCAATTAGATCGAATTACCTCTTTTGTTAACCCCTGGTCAGATTACCACAACAAAGGATATCAGCTAATCCAAAGCTTACTTGCGATCGCTTCTGGTAATACAACTGGCGTAGGATTTGGTCTTTCTCAACAAAAGTTATCATACCTGCCGATTAGTTCTACGGACTTTATCTTTGCAGTTTATGCCGAGGAATTTGGCTTTATCGGCTGTGTACTACTTCTATTGTTAATTATTGGCTACGGTACTCTAGCTTTGAGAGTGGCAATTAAATGCGATCGCCACATTTCGAGGTTAGTGGCGGTAGGAGCAATGGTATTTATTGTCGGACAATCACTAATTAATATTGGCGTAGCTACAGGCTCTTTGCCTACTACTGGTCTACCATTACCCTTTTTTAGCTATGGAATCAATTCAGTTATTGCCTCTTTGTTGTTAGCGGGGCTATTAGTACGAGTTGCTAGAGAAAGTAATACCGCCCGTGTAATTTCTCTGCGACAAATTCCTAAGATAGATAGAACTACCAGTAGATAAAAAATGATTATACAATAGGACATCTAAGTTAACCAAATTTAGATTATGTTTGCTATAGCGTTCGGGGATGGTCCGGTGAAAACTTTTTTTGAATAAACCACAGAGGCAGGTCGTACACAGAGGTCAGCCATTCCCCGCCGAGAACAAAGCGCACCGCCCGCTCGGAGGAAACCTCCGAGGCGAACTGGAGTTCGCCGACGTTGCCTTTGGCAACGGCGAGTCGCTCCAGCGACTGGCGGGGCTTGACAGCCTCCAGCGCACGACCGCATTCCGCGGTAAGAAAGAAGAGAGAGTTTTTCACCAGATCGATTAGGATTGCTATATAGAGGTCTATTTAGTTTTGTTAGAGCCAGCGGTTTAGAATTAACAATGAGAATTAGTGGTTTGAACAAATTTTCCCCGAAATTGCTGCCTTTTACGATCGACCGTGATTAAAATATATCTACTTCCAAGCCAGACTTATCCGATCCTATTTCACCAGTCACCAATTTGAAGAAAACAATGCACCTTCCTGGCTCTATTCTCGATCGCCGCTATCAGATTATTCAAAAACTAGGTAGAGAAGTAGGTAAAACATATCTAGCAAAAGATTTGCAGGTTGATGGTGATGCTAGGTGTGTAGTAGAACAGTTGAGTCCTAGTTGTGATAGCGAAAAAAATTGGCAAATTATAAAACAGCATTTACTTAATGAGATAGTTGTCTTAAAAAGATTGGGAGATCATCCTCAAATTCCTCAGTTTTACGGCTATTTCATCGAAGATCGACAGTTTTATTTAGTTCGAGAGTATATTGATGGAGATAATTTAAAGCAGCAGGTCGAACGAAAAATATTTGATGAAGCCAGCACCATTTTCTTAATTCAAGATACTTTAAGAATTCTTGATTTTCTTCATAAAACTAACGTCGTCCATCGTAACGTTCAACCAGCTCATCTAATCGAGCGCAAACGAGACAAGACATATGTTCTAATTAATTTTGGGGCGATAGAAGAGATAGAGTCAACTAAAATCGACTTAGAAGGCAAATTAATTCGCGATCGCTTAGTGCCAAATTGGTTTTATAGCGCACCAGAGCAAAAAGCGGGAGACTACAGTTTTAGTAGCGATCTTTATGCTTTAGCCCTCACCGCAATTTACGCCTTAACTGGGCGGTCGCCACAAGAACAATCGAGTAACTATCGTTGGCAAGAGCAGTGTCAGATTAGTGCGCAATTAGAGGCAATTTTGACTAAAATGATGGCTTCTGCGGTAGAACAACGTTACAGTTCTGCTTTGGAAGTACTTTACGATCTCAGACCGCTACTTAAAATTAAACATACAGTAGGAGGACGTTATTTAATTACTCGATACATAGATGGTAATGGAGGAATTCAAACCTATTTAGCCGATAATCTGCATCGTCAATATCAGTCACCCTGTTCGGTCAAGCAAATTGAGCTACCAGTTCATGGCGAGCGCAAAGTTAAGATCGAACGTCGCTTTGCCGAAGAGCTGTCAAATTTAGAAAGGATAGGCTATCACGACCAAATTCCCCAACTTTGGGATCATTTTGAAGAGAACGACGAATTTTATTTGGTTCAAGAATATATTCAGGGAGATAGTTTAGCGCAAAAAATAGCCCAGCAGAAGCTATCGACCGCACAGATCGTACAAATTTTAGAAAGTGCTTTGGCAGTTTTAGAATTTATCCATCAAAATCGCATCATTCATCGCAATCTCAAACCAGACAATTTAATTATTCGCGATCGCGATTCTCAGGTCATATTAACTAATTTTGGCATTTTAAACGATTTAAAAACTCTGCCCAACGCTACATTGAATAATAGTCACACACAAGAGCGGAAGAACTATTGGTCTCCAGAACAGATTGCTGGTAGACCTACGGTTAGTAGCGATTTATATGCTTTGGGTATGACGATAATTGAAGCTCTTACCTTAACCCAACCAGGAACGTTTATTAGAAACGAACAAACAGGAAAGCTACTTTGGGCGCAAAATCTCGATCTAGACCGCCGTTTGCTCAAGATCGTGGACAAGATGGTCGAACTCGATTTAGGAAAACGCTATCAGTCGGCGCAGAAAATTTTAGACGATCTGCAAAAAATTAATACGACTCAGTTAAAATCTGTAAAAATTCCTGGTATAGTCCCAACAAATACTTTTAAATTTTCGGCGTTACCCGTTATTGTGGGTGTGTTGGGCATCGGATGTCTTTTAGCAAGTATTGAATTTACTTTTCCTATAGTCAGACCAGCATATTATTGGTATCGAGGTAAAAAATCTCTGCCCTCGCAGCCTCAGAACGCGCTCACTATCTTTAGTAAAGCGATCGATTTAAAACCTCAAAGCGATCTTGCTTGGTCGGGTAGAGGAGATGCTTTATCTACCTTGGAACGATATCCTGAAGCTTTAGAAGCTTATATTCAGGCAACACAACTCAATCCTGACAGTGTTCGAGACTGGAAAAAACGAGGAGATACTTTATATCTTTTAGAAAAATACACCGAAGCGATCGCTGCTTATAATCGGGCTTTAGAATTAGATCGCGACAATGGAGAACTATATAATAGTAAGGGGCGAGCCTTATATCAACTCCACCAATATGAACCTGCTTTAGCGATGCAACAGGCAGCTTTAGAAATCGAACGCTTTAATGCTCGGTTTTTGAGCGATCGCGCTCGTAGTTTACTAGCATTGAAACGATACTATAATGCTTTGACTACTTTTAATCGAGTCCAGGCGATCGAACCCTCTCAAATCCAACTCTGGCAGGATAAATATTTAGTTTTAGATGCTTTAAATCGTCCCCAAGAAGCTGAAAGAGTCAGTCGAGAAGTCAATAACGGCTACATTAAATTGCTTCAAGACCAGCCTGAAGATGAATCTATCTGGCTCGATCGAGGAAACTTTTTGACTGCTAATAAAATGTATCAAAAGGCGATTGATTCCTACGATCGCTCAATAGAGCTAAAGCCCAATTTCTATCAGGCTTGGTTGGCTAAAGGTAAAGCTTTAATCGAGCTAGGTCAAATTTCCGAGGCTTTCACTGCTCTTGAGAAAGCTTTGCAAATTCGTCCTCAATCTTATATGGCAATACTTGCTAAAGGCTGGGCGTATCAGAATCAAAACAATCTGAGCGAGGCGATCGCTAACTATAATCGGGCAATTGAAATCAACCCCAACTATGCTCCTTTATGGCGCGATCTCGGACAGGCTTATTATCGACAGCAAAAATACGATCTGGCTATTAAATCACTAACTAAAGCTACCTCCCTAGCTCCTCGAAATGTAGAAACCTGGCAAGCACTAGCAAACGCACAGAATGCTATCGGTCAAGAGCAAAAAGCTTTATCTGCTTTAGAACGAGCCATTGAAATTGAACCGCAAAACGTCAGTCTTTGGGATCAAAAAGGCTCGATTTATGTAGAAAATGAGCAATATAATGAAGCCTGTGACACCTATCGTCAATCTCGCCGTATAGCTGCTGCTGATTCTTCTGTAATTATAAATTCTATGATCGGATTGGGATGTCGCATGAACTAATTTCTAGCTATAGATCTAAATTACTAGTAGAAATTTTTAGATTATTTAGTTGCTAGCTAATGGCATTACGGCTACCCAATCGTAGATAGAATTTGCTCAAACTAGATGAGCGATCGCTACACTAATTATTGCTCGAAGCAATCGCGATCGCTTTCTTTTAGCTGTTGGACTGTAAATAATTCTCGCTTGCTATAATTATCTACCCTCAGACCAATTTTTATCTTCTACTTAATTTTCCCTCGCTAACTAAATAAAATTGATTGTTTTAGGAAATTAATTATATTAATTATCAATTCTATAGTTTATAGAAATTAGTTAAATAAAATAGTAATTCAAATTTAGTCTTGCCTTATTTATTTTAGCCGACAGACGATTGACCGTAGCTATCTTTTGCTCTATTTGCTCGGATAACTGAGAGTCTTTATTATATTTTATTTGATGATTTTGCAGTTTAGCTAAAGTTCCCTTTACTGTCTCTAATTCCTTTTCAATCTTGATTAATAAAATAATTAGTCTAGCAACCTTTGCTGTTTTTTCTTCAGCAACAACTTCCTGCTGAATAGATGTGATGTAGTTATTAATATCTTCCATGAATTTACCGATATATTTATTGATATGACCAAAAAATTGGCACTTTTTTTATTGCTTAAATTTAGTATATCCGTGAATATGAGGGCATGGTATAAAGTTTGGGTAATTATTGCCCGAATTATGTGAATAATATGTAAATTCGGCTTTTTGCTTCTACAAGCTATATATAGCAGTATTTTAAACTTTTGAACTGTGGTGTAAAAACGGTCTAATTTATATCTTACAAGGAAAATACAATATTTTCACGTCAATATTGTAGTTATTTATACTTAAGGAAATATAACAAGCTATAAAATGTCGTTTCGAGTGAGGGAAGATCGCGCCTTATTCCCGCACTTTGTCAGATTTATTATTCTTTATTAGTTGAAACCTTGGCAGATCGCAATATTAGAACCTATATTGAAATTCCGTTGTTGGTAGATAAACTATGAATGAAACGCTCGATACCATTGTAGAAGCCTTACTCGATCTGCTAGCTCAGGCTATAAAAGTACTTCCCAGTTTACTTTCCGCTGTAATAATGCTGTTTTTGACCAAATATGCCGTACAAATAACCTCAGATATTGTCAATCGGGTTAGCCAGCGGACTGTTGAAAGCACTTCACTACAGTTACTATTAGACCAAGCGTGTCGAGTTAGTATCTGGACGATTGGAATCTTGCTGGCTTGCGTCATAGCCTTTCCTGGTTTTGAACTAGGAGATATTGTTGCTACTCTCGGTGTAGGTTCGATAGCAGTTGGTTTTGCCTTTCAAGATATTTTTAAAAACTTTTTAGCAGGAATTATTTTATTAGTAGAAGAACCATTTAGAATCGGCGATGAAATAGCGATTGACAACTATATAGGTAAGGTAGAAGATATCAATATTCGCACGACAGAAATCCGTACTTACCAGGGAGAGAAAGTTTTACTACCTAATTCAACTGTATTTACTGATGCTGTAAAGGTGGTTACCGCCTTCAATTATCGACGAACAGATCTAGCGGTAGGAGTAGATTACAACACGCCACTACCGCAAGCAAGAAAGCTGTTATACGAAACTATTACTAATGTTTCAGGGGTAATTAACGATCCTACTCCCGAAATCGATCTAGTTAATTTTGGCGATAGTTCTATCGATTTTGTAGTGCGCTACTGGAGTAGTTCGCCGCAAAAGCAGCTACGCACTGTACAAACCAAAGCCATAATTGCGATTAAGAAAGCTTTAGATGAGGCAGATATTAGTATTCCCTACCCCATCCGTACACTTTACTATTACGACCAAGAAAAATATAATGACCATTTTCCTCAGATGTAGAAGCAAGTAATTAGAGGCTAGGGATACAGCCAACGGATAACGGGGAGATGGGGAGATCGTCGTATAACTATACAACGCCATCTCTATTAGATATGTCTGCACGATTTAGTAATGAAGCAGCTAAATCGCGCTGGTAAAATAGATCGCGCTCTAGCCTGAAAATATATATATACCTTCAGGCTATTTTTGCTAAATCAAAAGGTAGGTATATTGAGAATTACAAATTACACTTTGATTTATCTTAACTACCCTCTTTCTGGTTCGGTTGGAGAAACATCAACCAGATTAACTTCTGCCTCCAGACTAGTTAAAGGGGGATTCATAGCCTCAAGATTGCCTACTACTACCGTAACTAGCTGGTCTGGCTGGAGATATTCTTTAGCCACCTGCAAAACATCTTCGCGGGTAGTGTCTTGAACTCCCTCTTGATATTCAAAGATAAAGTCTTCAGGATAGTCAAAATATTCATAGCGCATCAGTCTAGATAGAGTTTGCTCTGGGCTTTGAAAATTAAACACAAAGGAATTAAGAATAGACTCTTTGGCATTAGCTAACTCTTTTTCAGAGATAAGCTTGGTACGTAGTTTCTCAATCTCGCCGACAACTGACTTAATAAAAGGAACGGTGTTATCAGTCTGGGTTTGTCCTCCAGCGATAAACATTCCATCAAAGTCATAGCTAGGATTCCAAGAACCATAGACGCTATAAGCTAGTCCCTGGCGCGATCGCACTTCATTAAATAAACGTCCGCCAAAACCGTTTATAACTCCATTCAAAACGCTGAGAATAGGGTAATCGGGACTATCAAGCTGACCGCCAATATGTCCTAGTAAGATACTGCTTTGAGTCTGTTGCGGACGATCGATCGCAAAAAGTCCGTTATCGTATTTTTGGCTTGCTGCTGGAGGTTCTAATGCTGGTAGAGAAGTATCGACTTGCCAATCTCCAAAGGCTGACTCTACGCGATCGATCATTTCATCAGCTTCAAAATCTCCCACGATACCCAAGATCATATTTTCAGGGCGAAAGTAAGTTTGATAAAAGTCGATAACATCTTCACGGGAAATATTATCCAAAGTTTCATATTCAATAGTACGAGCATAAGGACTAGTTTCGCCGTATAGCACTTTGTTAAACTCGCGATTGGCAATGTCTTGTGGATCGTCATTGCGACGAGCGATCGCGCCCTGCTGTTGATTTATAGCGATCGCCAGTTTGTCAGGAGCAAAGGCTGGCTGGCGCAACACTTCTGCAAACAAAGGAAATACCGTATTCAAGTCTTCAGTAAGAGTATTAAAGCTAGCACTACCTGAAGTAGTATTGATACCAGTTTCGATGCTGGCAGCTTTTTGTTCTAAGATCGAGTTTAATTCGGCTGGGGGATGATTTTGCGTACCGCCACTACGTATTATTGTTCCCGTTAGTGCTGCTAAACCGATTTTATCGGCTGGTTCATAGCGCGAACCAGTACGTACTATAGCCGTACCGCTAATCAAAGGTAAATCCCGATCTTCTAAAAGATACACTACCATCCCATTGTCTAACTCGTATCGCTCGTATTCGGGTATCTCTATTTCAGGAAGAGGCTCGAACTGAAGTTCTGTATAGTGTTTGGGAGTATCGGCGACTGCTGTAAGCCGAACGGAAAACGTTAATAAAACTGTAAATAACGCTAAACTCAGCCAAGAAAATAGTTTTTTACTCATCTATCTGTATGAAAATAAACTTTACTATTGTATCTATCAGCAATCTAGTCTTGAAAGAGTCATTACGTTAATTAGCTATCAGCTATCAGCTATCAGCCCTTGGGAATAGAGACATATTCATCTCGTGTAAGAGATACAAAATCTTCTGAAGCAAAACTAGCTATACTTTCGACATCAGTAGCAATATTCTGACACAGATCGTTGACGGGTAAATCGTTGACACCATAAAGAAAAGGATTTTCTAACTCTTTGCCTACTTCTTCCAAGCCTAGCAGGATGAAGCTAACTATTGCGGTAACAGGTATCGCCCACCAGTGCATCTTTTGAATCAAATTAAACGGCAATCCCAAACAGTAAATTAAGATTAATCGTTTAAGATAAATGCGATATGCCACGGGTAACGGTGTTTTAGCTATACGCTCACAACTGCTCAAACCCTCAACCATCTTATTAAGCAGATCGTTCATTTCTACTCTTTGAGAACTATCAATTCTATTTAACTTAAGCTGCTGCTGGAAATACTCTCCAATCCAAAGCGCAATTTGTAAAGTCAACCTTTTGGCAGATTCTATTTCTACAGCTTGTCTTTCACTTAACAGTGCTTTAAGTTCATCATTAGCAGCTTCCCCCCGTAGCTGTAGTTTGGTAGCAACAGCAAAGGCTACTAATAATTTTAGAATGGCTGCTTTTTTCGCCCGATCTTCGGCATCTTTTTCAGGAATACTCAAACGAATAAAACGAGACAGATTACGGATATTAACTACCAACATTCCCAATGATTTTCTTCCATCCCAGAACCTTTCATAGGAAGTGTTGGTACGAAATACTAACAGTAAACCGAGAACCAAATTATAAACCACGTTGCTAGTCAGATCGCCAATGTGTAGGAAAAACTCAGGTTTATGCTGCCAGTATTTTGATAAACACACTAAAGCTGCAAAACTACTGAAGAATAAAATTCGAGGTAATATAGTTTTCACTACCGAACCATCTAGTTGAAAGGCAATTTCTAGCCAGCTTGCTTTCTTTTCTGTAGACACTGAAATTATCCAAATAATTTAAACCTGACGATTTTAACAAAGTATATTAGCAATCGAAATTATTAGTTAATTATCTTTCACTTGAAACAAAATAGATGTTACGTATAAATACTTAAAGATTAAATGGTCTGTAATTTATTTTTGGTCGATAATTTGCCGACAATTATGAATTTCACCCGATCGCTTTTTCTATTAATTGCTTGAGTCCTAACTAATAAAAAAAATGACTTATTTAAATGAAAATTATTTATAAAGCTGCACTTGACATGATATTATATACATAATGGAAAATAGTGCGTAATGCGACCCTGTACTAATAAAGCCTGGTTGCAAAGAAAAAAAATAAACACTATAGTAATCACTCTTAAATAGAATTGCTATTTAGTAAACTGTGCTTACCAGAAGTAGCCCTTCTCTACAGTAGTTTGACGACTATCAGGGTTGTATTCAAGTAAATATTCCTGTGCGACCGCATCAGTTTCTCTCAACATGGTTACTTCCTTCAGACCAATTTCCGTATCGGTAGAAAGCAGAATTACCTGATGGGATGCGGTAGGAAAATATCGCTCGACTAAATTATGACGGTGGGAAGAATCAAGCCTACCCAAAGGAGTATCGATCGCCACTGGTAAATTTTATTTAATCGCTTCAGTATAAGTCAAACAAAAAATAATGGATTAAATTAAAACTGTTTACAAATTAAGGCTTGACATGATACTATATACATAATGAAAAATAGTGCGCAATACGACCCTGTATTAATAAAGCCTGGTTGCACAGAAAAAAAATAAGACAACTTCATCGCTAAAAAACAAACGGTATAGTAATTACCTCTACGGGATGATTATTACCAAAAGTACCCCTTCTCTACAGTAGTTTGACGACTATCGGGGTTGTATTGGAGTAAGTACTCTTGTGCGATCGCATCAGTTTCTCTAAGCATAGTTACTTCCTTCAAACCAATTTCCGTATCGGTAGAAAGCAGAATTACCTGATGGGATGCGGTAGGGAAATATCGCTCGACTAAATTATGACGGTGAGAAGAATCAAGCCTACCCAAAGGAGTATCGATCGCCACTGGTAAATTACGCCCCGAAACTCTAGCAAGTCCCCACAAAAAAGCGATCGCCAGTAGTTGTTTTTCCCCTGCGGACAGACGTTGTTTGGGAAATAGTTGACCATTGTGGTCGTATAGTTCTAGTTTAAAGCGATCGCTGTCGATAGTGACGCGGTTGATTAAATTAGATTTGTGCAACAGATATAAGAAACAATCTTTTACTTCTGTTTCCAACTTGTTGAGTTTTTTAAGAGTTAGCTTCTCTTTAAATAGCTTGAGAGTCTGCTGAACTTTTGCCGAAGTTTTAATAATATGCTCGTCGTTGATACTATCGATCGCGTCTTCACTGTAGTTTTTTAACTTACGATTTAATTCTTGTTGAATACGTTCGATTTCACGATCTAAAGCTTCATATTTTTCTCTTTCGATCTGATATAAAGCCTGACAATTACTAACCTCTTGTTGCGTATCTTCGACTGCTTTAACTAACTTTTGATAATCTTCGGGAGAAGCTGCGATGGCGAGTTGACTTTCAGTAAGATTTATTTCTGCTTGTAAACGTTTTATTTGTTCGATAATATCTTTTGCCGATTTATTTTGTAGGGGTAAGATATCTTGAGTAGTACTGACTAGCTGCTGTAATTGCGCTTCGGTTAGATGTAAAAAACTATCGGATTCATTTTCAATAGATTCGGCGATCGCTTTATTTTCTTGAGCGATAAAAAATTCAATCTTACTAATAGCTTCTGCTGATAGATCGATAGTATTTAAATAATCCAATAACTTACTATCTTTAGCTTTTAAAACACTTTGAGCTTGTTTAAACTGTTGTGCTTCAATTTCCTGCTTTCCCTGAGTAACTGCTGCTTGTAATAAAGACGTAATTAAATTTAAAGGCAAACTACCACTAGCTATACCGATTAAATCTTGTCTTTCAACTTCCAATCTATTATTTAAATCTTTCAGTTTAACTTCAATTCCTTCTCTTTCACTGGCAATTTTACCGCCTTGCTTATTAAACTTATTACGAGCGCGATCGCGTTTTTTATGAGCTTCGTCCAATTGCTGCTGTAGTTCGCTTAATTTACTATTTACTTTTACTTTTTCTCTCTGTTTAGCTGCTAACTTAGCTTCAGTTTCTTCAATAGTTAATAACTGAGTTTTACTAGCTAAAGCCTTACGTTTACGATTAACCAATACTTCCAAATCTAACGATAACTTCTCTGCTAATTCCAAACCCAATAAATTATTAATCGCCTCTACTACCGCAGGGGGAGGCGTATCCAACTCAGCCAATTCTTTTACCTGTTCGCCATCAAACAAAAATAAATTAGAAATACCTAATGGTAGAATATTTTCCACATACTCATCCCAATTTTCTTCCAAATTGCGATCGAACCTGGCTTCCCTTTCAATGCTAAGACTATCCTTACCGTCTTTAAGATTTCTCTGCCAAGCACGAATAATTTTAAACTGTTGCCAATGTCCTTCAAAAATATGCTCAAAAGATAACTGTATTTGAGTCAAATCTGCTGAAGTAGCCTGACTATTTACCGACTGTGATAAAAAATCACTATATCCTAAATTACCCCGCGTCGAACACCTCGCTCTTTGTCCGTATAAAGCCAGCCGAATTGCATCCATTAAGGTAGTTTTCCCACCACCATTCATTCCGCCTAATAAAACAATTGGCTGCATAGTACCACTATTTTTAGGGCGAAGATCGATTGTCTGCTTACCAGCATACGCACCAAAATTCTCAATAACTAATTCGGTAAAAATCATTTATACATTTAACACAGTGAACAGTAAACAGTAAACAGTTAATAGTTAATTTTTCGCCGACGGGTCTAAAACCCCATCGTCTGTACGTTGTATGGTTCGGTTGGGGTTTAAATCGCCATCCGAACAATTGACCTTCTGCACGTCACGGCATCAAACTTCTGCCTTCTTTTAACATTTCTTATTTATTGTCAACACCAAACTTAATACTTCCCCAATTGGGCTTATCTTCTTTCAAATTATTGCTAGGCTTATTTAACTGTTCCACTTGTTCTTTTACTGCTAGAATGTTACCTTGTTCGGCAGCAGTTTTTAGATCGTACTTTTGATGTGCAGTTGCGATCGCTTCTTCCTTACTTCTAGAACTAGTATCAAAACACTTCTCTAAACTATCATAGATACCCAAACGACGATTTTTAGTATAAAATTGCCTCTCCGTATCCAACAGCTTCGACATCAATTCCAACTGCATCTCATCATCACATATTTCCGCCAAAGTTTCCCACTCATCATTACCCAACAACTTCTCATCCGCCTCAACTCTAATATCCTTAAACACCTCTCCCGTAACCTCCTGATAAATACGAGGTAAACTATCATCAAACTCATGCTTTTCTTCCAGCCAAATTCTTCTAATTTCACTCAACTCTTCAGGGGTAATAAGATTAATATCTTTAAATTCATCTGGCGCATTCTGTCTAACTTCCACTTGTGCAGATAGTACCCGCCTTAACCAAGTCTCCCGCCATTTTTTAGTATAGGGTCCAGGAATCGGTTCGATCGAAGTTTCACCATTTTTGTTACGTTCAAATAACTGTACGTTACCATGAATACGACGAAAATCTCTTCTATGGCGATCGCTTTTCACTTCAAGTTCATTACGAATATTTAATAAAGGCTGTAACCATTCCTTCTCCTCATCGTTTTGAATCATCGCTTCCATCGACTTATCCTTACTTACCATCGTGCATACCCAACAGCCAAACCTAGAATCACCACAGCTAGGAGTTGAAGTATCGACTACCATCGGACATTCATTATCAGCAGTTGCCCCTCGGTACATAGAAAATAAATCTTGGTTACTTCCACCCCAAGGATTATCCCACTGCATCAGATACATCCAAACTTCGTTAGTAGTCCAATCTTCTATTGGAAGATAAATTAAAGAATTGGGACGACTGGGATTAGTATTAAGGCGATCGCGTACCCGCCATTGCCGATGTTTCTCCATGTTTTTTGCCCGTTTGGAACTTTCTGCTTTACGAGTTCCCAAGGCTAAAATTATCTCCCCGCTTTTTCTAATAATTTCGCGAATAAATGAATCAGCAGGCTTAATTTTAAGGCGATCAGTACACCATCTGAATCTATTTCTAGGTGATGGATAACCTTTACCCATTAAACAAACCCAAAATCGATCCTTCACTTCAGGAAAAGTTATGTGAGGTTGAATTGGCATTTGCTGCTTTTGGGCAGCTATTTCCATTTGCTGAATACATTTATTTACCCAAGCAGTAACTATAGGATTTTCTACTAGAGTATCGTTAGTAATAACATGAATTGTTTTAGTTCGTTTTTCTACTGGTAATGCTGCGATCGCATTCCAAATTAGTTGCAGTACGCAGCTACTATCTTTCCCACCACTCCAACCGATTACAAATGGTACTTCGTCTTGAAGATATAATTCTTGAATTTCTTTCGTTAAGTTATCTACATCTTCTACTAAATCTTTAACAGTACGTTGAATTAATTCTGGTTGTTCTATATTTGATTTTGTTTTCATGACTTAGATTCATTAAAATCCAGACTATTCGTTAATCATTTGCCAAATATCCTGCTGGATTTGAGATGCAGAGGTTTTATCTTTCCACTTATCCTGTAATAATTGAATTCCTACTTCTGCGTATTTAGTTACTAGTTCCAATACCTCTGCGCTATCTTTTGGTTCGGGACGATTATTGCGTTTACACATAACATGAATGCCTGCTTCCAAAGTAAGAAGAACATCTTTATCAAGTCGAAATACTTCTGCCAAACTATTAGATCTACCAGATATAGGTAGAGAAATATCTGCATTTTGCTTCATAGCGTAAGTTGCAGCAAAAGCGTAAGCATCGATCGCCCGTTTGAATACTTGTTTTTTCTTAAGATAGTCTAAGTATCCTTTGGCTTCGGATGTAGCTGCAAATTTCTGACTAATTTCAATCCGTTTCATTCCTCAACCTCAACAACAGAACCATCTTTTGTTTTTCCCAAACGACTAATCTTGTGAATTTGGGCAATATTAGGTTTGATTTCATTTAAAAGATGGTCGGGTAAATCTCTATCTGTTGCTAACAATATCACCTGAGAAGGTATCTGAGGTAAAGACTTAACGATATTTTCTTGATGAATACCATCTAGTTTACCAAATGGAGTATCCATCATTAAAGGGGCAGCTTTACCAGAAGCTAAATTTAACCCTGCGATAAAAGCAAATACCAAAGCCTCTTTTTCTCCCTCACTTAGCGAAGCAGGATTTACGATATCACCGTTTATTTGTTTGACTCTCAGATTGTAGCCGTTTTTTAAAACTACTCCGTCATACTCTTCTGGCTTGTTAGTGACTAAATTATGAAGGCGAGAAGCTTTATCTTCTATAGTTTTTTGACAATTCTCTGTATACCAATCAATCAAGTCCTCTGCTGCTTTGTAAAGTCCTCTAGCTAACTGAGATTGTTTGTTTAGCATTGAGGTTTCGCGATCGCTATTTAATAATTCACTTCTTTGTCTTCTTAGTTCATCTTGTCGTTGTTCCAAAGATTCTATTTCATTACGCAAACGTTGGATTATTTGTTCAGTCTGCCTTACAGATTCTCCTTGTTGACCAACCTTAAGCCAAATTTCGTCAGCCTCTTTTTCTGACGATCCTTTAGTTTCGCTTTTAATAGTTTCTATTACTTGCTTGATTTCTTCTACGTCATCTTCTAAGCGATCGCGTTCTAATAAAAGTTTATCAAGATCGTTTACTTTGTAATTAGAGATTCTGTTGAGATCGATCCGCAAACTTTCTATACGGGAGTTTTCTTCGGTTATTATGCCTGCTTCTTCAATATTCTTTAGTTGTTGAGAAATAAAGTTAGATTCTTTTTCACCAATACAGTTGCCACAAACACAGGTATCTGAGTTAAGCAAATCTCGTAATTGATTGACTGAGATAGAAATTCTGGTATTTGTTAATGTCTTGGTTTGTAAATCCTCCGCCATCTCTTTGATAAATTTTTGCATCATAGGGATAGAGGCGACTTGCAAAAGTTTATCTATATTTTTATTGACTCGTCCGATTTGTTCGACTAACCTTTCTTGCCTACTATTTAATTCTTGTATTTTTTTTAACTTGTCTCGCAACTCTGCTACTTGGCTAGCCCGTTCTTTCACATCTTCGAGTATTTTAATTCCTTGATTGTATTCTTCAATCGCCGTTTGTAGCCGATCTCTTCTCACAGCGATTTCATGAGTTAAAGGAAACAACTTTGTATCTATATTTTTTAGTTTGTCATTACTAACATTGACTTGTCTAATTTTTTCTTCAAACTTTTTTACTACATTTTCCGTGTCTTTTTTCAGATTAATAATTTCGGGAATACCTAAAATACTCTCTATTGCCTTGCGTGTTTCTCGTGTTTGAGTAATATTAGAGTATTCTTGAATTTTTTCGCCATCGAAAAAGAAAAATTCTCTACAAGAACGTGGCAAAAGTAGATCTATTCGTTCTCGTGAATCAATCTGAGTCTTGCCATCTAAGCTAAAAGAAGCTTCTGACACCTCGGCAAAAAAAGTACTACCTCGTTTAACTCTTTTTGCGACTCGGCTAATAACGTAGGTGCGGTCGTCTTTTTGTAACGTTAAACTTACCGACAATACTAATTCAGGGTTAATTTTGACATTGGGAAAATAAAAATAGCCTTGCTTTTCTTCCGTTCCTTCTGGGGTATCTGTCTCAGCTTTAATTAATTCTTTCGGAAAAACTACTTCATTACCATAAAGACACCACAAAACTGCTTCTAAAATAGAGGTTTTACCATAGCCGTTTAAGCCCCAAACAATCCAAATATTCCTGTCTGTGTTTAGATCGAACTCTATGACTTGATTCTCATAGCATTTCCAATTTTGTAAATGAATTTTCTTAATTTGTAGTGTCACCTAATGTCATTCCCAACTTATGCTTCAGAATATTTTTCAATCAGTTGAACTATTTTTGGTACTAACTGCCGATTTTTAAAAACTACTTTTTCTTTCTCCATTTTAATTACTTCTTTTAATAAACTTGGAGGAATATTATGTTTTTTGGCTAACTCTTCGATCTTTTCTTCCATATACAGTTTATTTAACTACTTAAATTAAATCGGAGTAAGTAATTCCATAATAAGATAACTCATCTCCTAGCTTAGTAATAACTGAAGCCCTATTACTAGCAGTTTTAGTAAAATGTTTAATTCTATTTACTTCAGATGTAATTAATTTTACTCTTTCATCTCCTATTGGTGGAACTACCAGTATATCGATCACAATTGCCTTGTCTTTCCCTGGTGCTTTTCTTAAAATTCTACCCCGACGTTGAATAAACTGCCGTTCTGAAGTATCGCTAGCCAAAATTATCGCTTCTTGGGCAGCAGGTATATTTACTCCTTCGTCTAGACATTTTACGGCTACTAAAGCATCCAGACGACCTTGACTAAAATCATCTAATAATTGACTGCGTTGTTTGTCTTCTTCTTTTGTAAAGCGGGCAACTCTTATTCCTTGTTGTGATAGTCGATGACATACGATATTTGCTTGTCTAGTTGGATAACAGTAAACCATACCCTTTTTAAGAGGATGGTCTTGTATGATGCGATCGAGAATGGCTATTTTTTCACTAGCTGATTTAATAATACGCGATCGCTCGATAGTCAAACGATTTATCGATCCGTTTACTCGATCGTTACCGCTTCTAAGCAGTTTGATAATTCTTTTGGTAAGTCTTTGATACTCTTCATTTTCAGCATTGGTTAGAGTAACGACGTAGACATAATATTCATATTCGCAAAGAATACCTAATTTAATAGCTTGTTCTAAACCCAACTCATAAACAATATCGCCAAAATAATCTAAAACAAATTCTGTTCCCTCTTCATCATGAGGACGTATGGGTGTAGCTGATAAACCCAGGCGGTAAGTAAAATCATCTCTTAATATTTTGCGATACTGCTTTGACCCTGCGGTGTGAACCTCATCGGCAATAATCAAAGATTTAATAGGCAACCCTCCAGCATCTTCAATTAATTCTGCCACTGTTGATTTAGATAAACCGCTATATGTACCAACTAAAACAGTAGGTAGTCTTTTAACTTGTTGTACGTTACCGTGAATCAGACGTAATTTTCTATACAGCGTATTTCTCCAGGTTTCAGATTTGCCTACTGCTGCGATGGGATAATAAAAGTCAGTTAGTTTGTCCAACTCATCCATCCATTGCATTACTAAATCTTTAATCGGAACGACAACAATAATTAGATCTAAATCTTCTATGCTACTAGCACAAGCTAAGGCGGTAATGGTTTTACCTGCCCCCGTAGCCATCGCTAAAATTCCTCGATAACAGGCAGACTTAAACTTAATTAAAGCCTCTTGTTGATAAGATCTTAAAGTTATGTCTAAACCGTGAAGCGATTTTGGCTTATTTTTTTCAAGGTTATAATTACTTCGATTTTCCGCAACTAATTTAGGCTTACGTCTTGCTGTTGGTTTGGTATAAGGTCGATATTCAAGTAACTTACGGGCTGCTGCTTCGGGAAAATTCATTACTTCAGCATTATTAGTATTATTCGACCATAGCCTCTCGAAATCTTCATCAATGGGCTTAACCCGTCTAGCCTCTTTCCAAGAACAAAATACTACAATGTTCTCGAAATTTTTATAAAGTCCAGACCCCGTTTCATTCGTCGAACCAATAAAAGCAACTTTATTGTTATTTTCGTCGGTGAAAACACCAAATTTTTCGTGATAAAGTCCAGGTTCATCGACATTGTTGGCAACTGCTAATTTAATTTCTAATACACCTTGACTCAACATCCAAGATAAACAAGCTAATCTATCCTTAGCAACAGTCTCGAACTCTTTAACTATTGCTTGACTAACAACTTCTTCTCGTTGTTTTAAACCTTTTTCGATCGCTTTAATATCTTCAGGCGAAAGACAAGGAGATGCCACCAAACGCATTTTGCCACCCGCATCAATTAAGGCAGTTAACCCCTGTGCTACAGCTACAATAGAAGTACTAGAGAAATATCCTACTGCACGACTGTATATAATAGTTTTAGATAGACAAGGAATATAAAAGTCGTCTATTAAATTATAGAGATCGTCGCTACGATAACGATCTTGAATAGTTAAATCTTGTAAGCTCAACTCAATATAAAAATATGTTATTCATTTTAATTTTAATTATTCCCATAATTCCATAAATTATTACAGCGATCGCTCTCAACTCAAACAAAAAACCCCTTTGCGC
Source organism: Waterburya sp. (assembly GCA_965214815.1). Lineage (GTDB taxonomy): Bacteria > Cyanobacteriota > Cyanobacteriia > Cyanobacteriales > Xenococcaceae > Waterburya. Next base: position 712,815 of record CBDCCL010000002.1, on the reverse strand, counting down.
CTTAGCGACTTGGCGAGAGAAAAAAGCGATATCGCTTTGCCATCTCCATCAATAGTCTGAAATATACAAAATATTAAGAAGTATGACTTTCAGCCGAGTTTTTCTACCTCAAAACTATCTAGCTTGAAAAAGAAAGCAGATAAATAAAAAACATGGCAGAACAAACACAGGAAAAGAACAAAGCATTTTTAGAGAAGGTTATTGCCAACAGTAATCTAGAAACAGTTAACGAAGCGCAGACAGCGACTAAAGTAGTATTTCGGATCTTACGCGACTTGCTACCAAGGGAAGAAGTAGACAAGCTGGCGGATGAGTTGAGAGGGGAAGAAGCGCCTAAAGCGGATATGGAAATCAAGGATTTGTTTAAAGATCCTAATCCGATGGTAAGCTTCTTTAGCTATATTAGCCCGATCCAACAGCTAAATATTTCTAAAGATACTTTTATGTTGAGACTAAATCAAGAAGGTGCAATCAGACACGATACTGACGCGGAGGAAGTGACTAAAGCGGTATTCAGCGCGACTAAAGATGAAATATCTCAGTCACAAATAGATAATGTGGCAAAATGTATCTCTGATGATGAGCTACGTTCGATCTGGCTACAGTCTTAAGGTTTAATGTATAAGAGCGATCGCCTTACTCGATCGCTTTTTCATTGATATTCTACTACAAACTTGCGATCGATTGACTCGATAATTTCTCTAGCATGGTTGTTGTAAGTTAAAACTAGTAATTCATTGCTGACTCTTCTTAAATCATCTAAATCGATTAACTTTTCTAATTCTCGATAATCTATACCTTCAAATACCTCTTTTGCAGCAGCTAATATTGCTTCAAATTGACACTCTAAGATGTATTCGTCCCAATCACCTGGTTTTATATAGTGGGACTTCTTACCCAATCTATTTCGTTTTTGAATTGCTAAAAGACTATTACTAATAGAATTTTTCCAGCTTCTGGTTACTCTTTTTTCTACCTGAATTTTAATTAAATGAATTAATAAAATTACTAAAAATGACTCTAGGTTATTAATCTTATCCTGTCTTCCCATTGCTTCTAGATCTTCGGCTATGGCAAAGGCGCGATCGTATTCTCGATTGAGTAAACAGTCTTTTAATTCTAGTATTTCTTCCATAGTACATTTAAGAATGTTCTAAACCTACCGCTTCACTAATACTGTTCAAGCCTTTCTCTTCTAATTTAGCTAACAAGCCTGATAGTACTCGCTCGACCATCCAGGGTCCTTCGTATACCCATCCCGTGTAAACTTGTAAGATACTCGCCCCTGCGACAATTTTTTCCCAAGCATCATCAGCATTGAAAATACCACCAACACCGACAATAGGTAAATTACCGTTTGTTTCTTCGTAAATAAAGCGAATCACTTCAGTTGCGCGCTGTTTGACGGGTAAACCGCTAATTCCACCCGCTTCATCTTTTATACTATTGCCTGTATCTTGGAGAATATCTGTATTTAAACCATCACGGCGAATAGTAGTGTTGGTAGCAATAACACCAGATAAATTATAGTTGGTTGCTAAATTAAGAATGTTTTTAATATCTTGCCAATCGAGGTCGGGTGCGATTTTAATAAGAATAGGTTTATGCTGGGTGTTTGCTGTCTGTAAGCCAGATACGATCGGTTCTAATTGTTCTACAGCCTGAAGCGATCGCAATCCTGGAGTATTTGGTGAGCTAACATTAACGACAAAGTAATCTGCCACATCCTGTAAATACTCAAAGCTGCCGACATAATCTGCTGCTGCGTCTTCAATTGAGGCGATTTTGGATTTACAAAGATTGATGCCAATGGGAATCTTACGGGGTTGCCGTTTCCAAATTCGGGCTAGAGTATCCGCCATCACCGCTGCACCCAGATTATTTGCACCCATGCGATTGAGTGCTGCCTTATCTTCGGGAAGGCGAAACATCCGAGGACGAGGATTTCCTGGCTGAGAGTGTAGCGTAACTGCGCCTAATTCAGCAAAACCAAAGCCAAAACTACTCCACATTCCTGCTGCTGTACCATCTTTATCAAACCCCGCAGCCAAACCAAAAGGATTATTAAAATCTAGTCCCCACAGTGTCTGTTCGAGACGGCGATCTCGAACACAAAAAGACTTTTCTAACTGTTTAATTGCCAAACTACCCCAGATCGAGTGACGATTTATCTCTAAATTGTTTAGAGTTTTGAGCATCTGACGATGAGCCGTTTCAGGATCGCTTTTAACAGTAGAAAGCAGTATTGGATATAAGGGTTTTGTAAGATTTAGCATAATAATATTTTATCAAGAATTCAATCAAATTATTTGTAAGTGAGTTAACAGGTATTGATTTATCTGAAGATGCGATCGCTCTTTACTCCTTATTCCCGTGCGGGCGATTGGTGAATCGCCCCTACTACATTTTGCGCTAATTTGTTTAATAGTCCTTGAAAATACCGTTTAAACTAAATTATTGATGTTTCCCACTTACATACCCCCCGAAGCTAGCGGTTTAACCGAATCGACTTCGATCGCATTAGTCAAAGAGATCCAGCAAACATCTATTTCTACCCCGTTAAGTGAAGAAGATGTTTTAACTACTTATGTTCATCAGGGAAGTGGCGATCCACCTATTCTACTAATACATGGCTTTGATAGTTCTTTATTAGAGTTTCGTCGCTGTTTACCGATTCTCGCAGCACGACAGTCTACTTACGCAGTAGATTTATTAGGGTTTGGCTTTACCCAACGTAACTTAGACATACCTCTTAATCCAGAAAATATTAAAGTCCATCTCTACCACTTCTGGAAGACTATTATTAAACAGCCTGTAATTTTAGCAGGCGCATCTATGGGGGGTGCAGCAGCGATCGATTTTACTCTTACCTATCCTGAAGCGGTGGAGAAGCTAGTATTATTAGATAGTGCAGGTTTAGGTAAACAGCCAGCTATCGGTAAGTTTATGATTCCCCCGCTAGACTATTTTGCTACCGAATTTTTGCGTAACTCCAAGATCCGCCAAAACATTAGTCGTGCTGCTTACTTTGACAAGAGTTTTGCCAGTTTAGATGCTCAAACCTGCGCTGCGTTACATTTGAAGTGTTCTAATTGGAATAAATCTTTAATTGCCTTTACAAAAAGCGGTGGTTATGGTTCTTTTGCCGACAAAATTTCTCAGATTCAACAGCCAACCTTAATCATTTGGGGTAAACAGGATAAAATTTTAGGAACTAAAGATGCTGCTAAATTTGACAAGGCGATCGCCAATAGTACTTTAGTCTGGATAGATAATTGTGGTCATGTTCCTCATTTAGAACAGCCAAAAAACACCGCACGAGAAATTTTAAAGTTCGTCAAACCAGCTTAAATTAGAATAGGCTAGTGTTAAAACAGTTATTAGTTATTAGGACGTTGCTTAACGTGTAATAATACAGCACTAATTTACTTACCTATACGTAAATAATGACTTCTTGAAAGCTAAAAGCTAAAAGCTAAGAGCTAAGAGCTACGAACAGATTACTTTAAAATTTCATACTTCAAATTAAAAACGCCACTTATTCTAGTTTTTCAAACAATGTAGCTAAGATAGTATTGGAAAAAAGAAAACCTTCAGGATCGCTCAGACGAACTGTTTCTGGAACATTACCAACTACTTCTATCCATCCGCGATCGCGATAAGGTTTCAAACAAGACCAAATTTTTTTTACAGTATGGCGATCGAATTGCGTTAAATCTACACCATCTGCCAGACGCAAGCCTAACATCAAAGTTTCTAATAAATAGTCAGTAGGGTCAGTTTGTGGCGCATTGACGATTGCACCAGCTTCTAACCAAGCATAGTATTCCCTACGAGTGCGGGGACGACTAAATCTTTGTCCCGAAATATACCCCGCTGCACCCATACCAAATCCGTAATAAGGCTGATTTTGCCAATAGACTCGGTTATGACGACACTGATAGCCAGGTAGGGCATAATTAGATACTTCATAGTGTTCGTACCCCGCAGCAGTTAGGGTTTTCTGTGTTAACCGATACATCTCGGCAGCATCTTCATCATCGGGTAAAGGCTTTTCTCCTGGCTGATATTGTTTGCCAAAGGCTGTAACAGGCTCTAGTACTAAATCGTAGCAGGAAAGATGTTTTGGCGCGATCGCGATCGCCGTAGCCAAAGATGTCTGGCAATGTTTGAGGGTTTGATGAGGTAAGCCCGAAATTAAATCTAAACTGAAGTTATCTATATCCAATTCTTTAATAATCTCGATCGCCTGCATCACGTCTGTCAGATTATGCGATCGCCCACAAACTTTTAGTAATTCCTCGTCGAAGGTTTGTACACCCAAGCTAAAGCGATTTAATCCTGCTTCGAGATAACCTAATAAGCGATCGCGGTTAAAAGTACCTGGATCGATTTCCATCGAGATTTCAGCGTCTTTAGCAATGCCAAAATGAACAGCGATCGCTTTAAGTATTCGTGACAATTGTTGAGGAGATAACAGTGAAGGCGTGCCACCACCAAAAAAAACAGTTTTTAGAGGTTGATTCGATGCTGTAAGTTGAATATCTTTAATTACACCAGCAATATATTCTTCTACCATAGTAGATGCCGATCCCTCACCCACTACGGAGATTGGGAAATCACAGTAATAGCAACGGCGACGACAAAAAGGAATATGAATGTAAGCAGCGGTAGGAACTGTGTTAATTATGCTGTTTATTAAATCAGGATTTAGATCGATAATATTTGAAGATATATTTTTAGTCATTAACAAATATTCCAACACATAAATAATTATGTTAATTATGATTTATAAAGATCGAATAAGAGTAGCGATCGGCAGCCAAACTATATCTATACCCGAATTATAGAGATTATTTGCTCTTAGAAAATCGATTTAGACAATATTAAGAAGTTCCAAAAAGTTTGTACACTATCATCAATAATTTACTACAGTGAAGAAGAAATACTATTATTATTTTATTCAACTAAAACAATGGTTGATGCCATCATAATTATCATTTGCATTATCGCAGCAGTAAACATCGGGTTCGATGGATTACAGTTGCTACCTCCTGATATTTTGGAAGGAGTATCGAATATAGAAGCCTTGCGCTTTGTAATCGCTGGCTTTGCTACTATTATTGGTTTGGGTATTGGTGTGGCGGTACAGACTACCTATCGTCGATTAGAACGCCAGATCCGCAACACTAAGATTGAGATTTTAATTACTAGAGCGATCGGACTGGTAATGGGATTACTAGTAGCTAATCTAACTTTAGCACCAGTCTTTTTGCTGCCCATTCCTAAAGAGTTAAGCTTTTTCAAGCCTACTTTTGCCGTATTAGGTAGCGTGATGTTTTCGTATTTAGGTATAAGCCTAGCTGATACTCATGGCAGAACTTTTTTACGCCTAATTAATCCTAACAGCATTGAATCTATGCTGGTGGCAGAAGGGACGTTAGAAGCCATGCCTACTAAAATCATCGATACTAGCTGTATCATCGACGGCAGAATCGAAGAACTACTAAAAACAGGCTTTCTAGAAGGGCAAATACTGATTCCTCAATTTGTACTGCAAGAACTACAAAATCTGGCGGATGCTAGCAATTCTCAAAAGCGAATTCGCGGTAGAAGGGGACTAGATATTCTCAACCAGATGCAGGAAAATTATCCCGATCGCATTGTAATAAATAAAGCAGATTACGATGATATCGATACGGTAGATGCTAAATTAGTGCGTTTAGCTCAAGAAATCAACGGTACTTTGCTAACAAATGACTACAACTTGAGTAAGGTTGCTAATCTACAGAAAGTTCAGATCCTTAATATCAACGATTTAGCTCGTTCCCTACGTCCAATTTACCTTCCTGGAGATAATCTAGAATTGAAAATTCTCAAGCAGGGTAAAGAACCCGAACAGGGAATTGGCTATCTAGAAGACGGAACCATGGTGGTAGTAGAAGAAGGTAGCGATAGCGTTGGTGGAGAAATACAGGTAGTGGTTACATCTTCCTTGCAAACCTCCGCAGGTAGAATGATCTTTGCCAAACCCCAATCCGAGTCAGAAAGCTACTCAAACGCTGTTAGCTAATAACATTCAAAACAGTAACGACTTTAATTTAACTAACTCGGTTCGACTCGAACTGAGGTTTAGTTATTTTGGCATAATTTTAACGCGATCGCATAACCTACATTAAAACTTAAAAACCTTTGCGCCTTCGCGCGGACAATTTAAACTTTTGAGGAAACCTCAACAGCGGAGTGGAAGCACGCCCCGAAGGGGCGAAGTCGTCCGAAGGACGGACGATCTGCGCATCCGCGCTGCGCGAGGAAACCTCGCCGTTTCCTCCGCTCAAAAGCCATGTCCTTGCCTTTGCGAGAGTTATTTAAAATGCGATGCCTACGGCTAGCTTCGCAATCGCATTAACTCAATTTCTTGCTTAAACAGAAGAAACTATCTTTGGAATCGGTAGATCTTCACCCATACTTTCATATGCCAGAATTAAAGATTCAAGAGCTTCTTTACCGTTAGCAAAAGCCTCATCGTAAGTATTACCATGAGTACGCCAGTAGCTACCAGGAAAATCAGGAAATGCTACCAAAAAACAATTATCCTCATCACTCCACTGAATGACCATTTGATATTTTAGTTTATCCATTTGCTCGCTTTTGGTTCACTTCCTCAATAGCTTGTTGGGTTTCTCTCTCTTGGTACGGTTTAGCGTCACTGCTATCCTTACCAGACATTGTAACCTTTCCAGAATACAGAGAATGAACCCAGTTAGTATGACTGCCTTTACCTGGCACTTGTTGAAAGCCAGCTTTTTTGAGCATTTTCTTCAATTCTCTAATCTTTTTAGGCATTTATTGAAGCTGAGATTTATCAGATATTTTTCGATCGTAATATTCTTGCTCAAAGCGATCGCTCTACAAAACATTAAAACATAAAAACCTTTGCGCCTTTGCGCGGACAATTTAAACTTTTGAGGAAACCTCAAAAGCCATGTCCTTGCCTTTGCGAGAGTTAATTAAACAAAAGCGATCGCTAGACCAAACATTAAAACTTAAAAACCTTTGCGCCTTCGCGCCTTTGCGAGAGATATTTAAAATGCGATCGCTATGAAAAGTTTAAAATGATTTAGTTATATCTTGGATTTAATAATTGATAAATTACTCTGCGAATCAATTACTTCGGCTTGCAAAATCAAGCAGTCATCATTATGGAAGACTATTTTTAATTTAACACCATAGGAAATAATAAGAGAAACTGAAGCAGCAACTATAGTCAATCCTTGAAGTAAAAAAAGGCGATCTATTCGATATATAGGACAATCTTCGCAACTTTCAATGTCTTCTGTATAAACTTCTATAAAGTTATCAGAATTATATACTTCACAAAAACAACAGTTTGCATCAAGAAAAATTCGATACCAAGAAGAATCTTCTAGTTTTAGCCAAATTAGAAAGATATCAGTGAAAATAGTATTGTGAGCAACACCGTCTATGCAAATAATCTGTTCGACAGAACGATTCACAAGCTCTGGAATTTCACCTTTGTTATCTTGAAATATACGAAACATAATTAATTGATGTACGATAGACTACCCGATCGAACACTCGCCTTTAAAAACTTTGCGCCTTTGCGTCTTTGCGCGAGTAAACAAAAGTTGGGCTAATACAAACACCAACCCAACCTATTAATATTTAATGCTATTTATCCATTGCTTCCAATTTCGCCAACCGACTAACCAAATCCTGATTAGTTTCTTTTAACTTATCGATCTCTTGACGCAATTCCTTAACCGCCTTATCCGCACCCAAGTTTTTCTGCACTTTAGTTACCGCTTCTTCGGCGCGACGACGCACCCTACCATCGGGGGTTTGGGCTGCAAGTTCGTTAAGAATAGTTATAGCCTGTGCGGTTTCCATTTGGGACAATGCACCCACAACCGCTACTTGAGTCAAGAAAAAAGACTCGCCAGAAATTGCTTCTAACTGTTCTAAAATTTCTCCTAGTTTCTCAGGGGGTTGTCCTGTAGAAATTGCACCCAAACTGCGAATAGCTGCCAGTCTCAATGCTTGAGGAATACCAGGTTTCGTATATTCGAGGATCAGATCCGCAGCCTCAGTAGAAGTCTTCATCTTACTCAAACCTGCGATCGCACCACCGCGCACGACTTCATTCCAACCTTGTTTAGTTTCTAAAACTTTGTGGAGTAGGGATATAGCTTCGCTTTGTTTAGTTTTAAGATTTCCCGACACCATTCCGCCAATGCTTCTAGCAGCAGCAGCTTCGGTATAGTAACTAGGATCTCCATCTTTTAAATAGTTAGCAATCTTGTCGTAGACAGCAGGATGTTTAAAGTTACTTAAAGCCGTAATAGCAGCACGACGTACTCTAGCATCTTCGTCTTTTAATCCCTCTTCTAAAGCCTTAGCAGCCTGGTTGAGCTTGATCTTGCCTAGTTTCTTGGCAACTTCTACCCTAACACCCCAGAAAGGATCGTCGGTTAACGATTTAGCCAATGCCTTAACTACCTCTAATCCGCCTTTTTTACTCAGCGCATCAGCAGCATAGATCCGCGAAGTAGAATCTGGATCGTATTGTAGTTGATTTTTAAGTTCCGTAACAGGATATTGCAGAGATACAGTTTTAAGAAAACTATTATTAATGTCGAAGCTAATAAAGTTAGGCTTCTTCTCTAAAGGAAAATAAAAACTTTGTTCGGGCTGATGGATGCGAAGAGAAACGGTTTTAAATTCAGGTTGAGAAGATTTAGAAATATAGCCGAAGCCAACAGGAATCTTAAGATCGAATAACTCTTTGCTGTTGCTATCCTTTTTGGCTTGCTTTTGAGTTACGGTTAATTTTGCTAGCTTGTTATCTCCATCCCAGGAATAGGCTACTTTATAGTCGGGATGTCCTCCGCGAAAGACATACTGATCGAACAGGAACATCAAATTATAACCAGTCGCATTATCGATCGCCCGTAATAGATCTACCGTTTCAACTGTATTATGAGCATTATCCCGTACAAAAGTCTGTATTGCCTTATCAAATAACTCGTCTCCTAAAATTGCCCGAATCATGTGATAGACACAAGCACCCTTTTCATAGAGATGGCGATCGTAAAGTTCGATCGCTTCTCGATATACGTTAGTTACAATGGGACGACGATAACGAGTACTATCTTCAGAGATATAAGTACGGGCTTCGTTTAGCAAATAGTAAGCAGCATCATCCTTTCCATATTCCTCTTCCGTCCAAAACACCTCGGCATAAGAAGCCATACCTTCTTTAATCCAGGCGTGAGACCAGTGCTTAATTACCACCAAATCCCCAAACCACTGATGTGCCAACTCGTGTAAGACTAAACTTTCAGTCCGCATATTGTCCGTCGCTGCACGTTCATCTAACAAACAGCGATCCGTTAGCAGGGTAGTAGAAGTATTTTCCATCCCGCCAAAGATAAAGTCATCGACACATACCTGGGCATATTTTGGATAGGGATAGTCGTAACCATATTTATTTGATAAAAACTCAACCATGCGAGGAGTTTTACCCATGCTGCGTTTAGCATCTTCTTCCCTGCCTTTCTCCACGTAATAAGTAACGGGTTTACCGCGCCACTCGTCTTCAATTACGGCAAAGTCGCCTACCGCCAGAGTCATTAGATAGGTAGGATGTACCTGCTGTTGCGACCAATGATAAATTACACCATCGTCCACATTCTCAGTATTAACCAACTCCCCGTTGGAAATGGCATTAAAACCTGTAGGAACTTTTACTTTTATCTCCGAAGTTGCTAACTGTCCAGGATAATCAAAGCAGGGAAACCAAAAGCGCGAATCTTCATCTTCTCCTTGTGTCCAAACCTGAGTCGGCTTGTTTGGATAGTTTTCTGTCGGCCCGATAAAATAAAGTCCACGTTGGGGATGGTCTACCGAATAGGTAATCTCTACTTTAATCGCTTCTGTAGTCGCAGGCTGCTGTAAATGAATCTCAATTTGTTCGCCATCATAGTCAAACTGCTGGCTTACACCACCAACTAATACCGACTTAATGTTTAAGTCCACCGCATCCATAGTCAACTGTTCGATTCCTGGACGCACGGGGGTGATAGTAGTCGTACAAGTACCCTCAAAGCTTTGACTCGGAATGTCGAGGATTAAATCGAGAAAAATGTGATTTACCTGTCCTGGGCGATCTGGGTTGTAGTGAGGTTTCGCCCCTGGAAGTTCAAAAGACTTGCGATCTTCTTCGGCATCAAAATAAATGTGAGACATAGGGAATTATGTAAGGGTTCGATCGATGGACAATGAACAGTTGACAATGGACAATCGCTTGTATTGCCAGTCTTTATTTACCGTTCGTAAAGCATCTTTATTATCTTACTGAATTTTTCTCTTATGGCTTTGGTGTCAGAGAGACCCCGCGCTCTTTAGCGAAGCGAGGCGGTCTTGGGCGGGGCATTCAAGCACCTGAATTTATTTCAGGTGACAGCCCCTTGGCTTTCCCCCATGAGCCATCGCTTCAAGAAGCACGGGGTTTACATCACGACTTCGTGAAGGAATAGGGGATGCGATCGCAGGGTAAATAATTATTGCTTGTTTACATTCCTAAAATGATTGTATTTAGAAAACAGTTAGAAGAAATTGCATAAATTCGTTTTATAGACATAAAAATAGCTTTAATTAAGTTAGAAGATGCGCGGACGGTAATATAATAGCTAAAGCACGAGTCAACACTGCTGAGTTACCCTATATTCGCGCTCTTGTAAACGGAGTTAAAACAGTAATTAAAAATTTAATTGACGCGCAATCGTTACGATCGACTAAACCATCTTGTTTGAAACTACTACTGCTGCAAAGATTGCTTAGGATACTTTGCAGGCAATAATTGACGTAAGTAGCGGTAAACGTGAGTAGATCGTCTTCAATCTTTTCCTTTGTTCCTAATTTATATGCGACGTTAAATGCTTGTCAGAAAAAAAATAGACTACTATCCTATCTTTGTGATATTACTAATATTTATTATCGACTTATTAGTTTTTTTCTTTAGTTACTCTTTGTTATTAACCTGTTTTTGGGGCTTTATAAGTATATATATAAAAGGTTTTACTTGTTCTTTAAATCATCATCATCAACACTATAATTTTTTCTCGAAAAAGTGGGCAAACCGAGGGATTGAATTGATTATGGGTTTACAGACTGGTGTTGTAGGAGAACTTTGGGTATTACATCATAACTTAGGACATCATCAGAACTACCTAGATCGGCGTAAAGATGAATCTGGTTGGCAAAAAGATAATAGTGAAACCATGAGCGTGTTTGAATACACGATGATTGTTGGTACTACTACTTATATAAGAGCATTGAGAGTTGGTCAAAGATATCCCCACAAACAAAAACGTTTAATTCAAAATATAGTAATTATCATCGCTGCGATCGCTTTTTTCACCTGGTACAATTGGTACAATGCTTTGTTCGTGTTTATTCTGCCGATGCTGATTTTGCTTTATGCTACAGTATTCGATACTTATAAACATCATGCAGGGTTAGATGTAAAAGATCCTTATCAAGCGACATACAATATTGTCGATCCTACCTATAATTGGTTTACTTGTAATTTAGGTTATCATACTGCTCATCATCTTCAATGTGGTAAACATTGGTCAGAACTACCAGCATTACACCGACAAATCGAGGATAAGATTCCTCGATCTTTGTATCGAAAAGCAAATTTTCCTTTTTCACAGATTACCAAGTTAACCAACTTGTCAAAGAATTTAGTAGCAGTAATACAGCGCAATATTAAAACAGATCTCCTGCCTTAAAAGACTTTTAAAGAATACTGTTTCATATCTCATAAAAGGCGCGATTGACAGTATTAGCGATCGCAATATTCATCCAAAAAACTTTTCGTAATCATCATGATTACCAATTCAAAACCGAGTTACAGTATCGTCATCTAAAATACTAATGGCGCGATAATTACGATTTATTCTTACCAACCAAATATCTTCTTCACTATTGATACATTTAAAATGCAGGGATGGATAGAAAGGATTATTTTTCCATAACTGATAGGCTTTTCTGGCACTATGTCTATTTTTTTCTCAGGGTAATTGATAATTATCTCAAAAAGAAGGAAGGGTTTGAGACTTCATAACTCATTGTAGTCCATCGGTTTTGCTTTTCCTTCAGCAATTTGTTGTTTAGCTAATCCAGCAGTAGCTATCAGTTTATCTCGGAATTTATGGCGTTGCACAGTTTAGGGATGATTCCAAATTTTATACGATAATTCCTCCCAGTCTCCCAGTCTCCCAGTCTCCCAGTCTCAAGCGTCAGCCTTCACCATCCCATGAAGATGCAACGCTGGATTTATTAAATGATTGTTGCCATTTTAATTCGTCTTTTAGGTCTTGAATATACTCTCGTAAATGTTCGACAAGCTCATTTTGCTTATCTTCCGACAAAGATTCCATCATCTTGATGACCGTATCGATTGCTGGCGAGGAGATTGAAGCGATCTCAAACTGGGGTGGTTCGATGCTTCATGGCGATCGCGATCGAGTATAAAATTATCAAAATTTAACTTATTAATTTCTTCTACGAAAAATACTTCTTAGGTAAATCTAAGTAAAAATAAATTTAATAGTAGGTAAACAGAACATTAACAAGTTTGATAATTGAATGAGGAAAAAGCTTTTTAATCTCTTAGTCGGTTTATCCGTGGGATGGGGAATAACAGCCTGTAGCCAAAATTCGGCGAACCCAAATACCGAGAAGTTAACTTTAACTGGTTCGAGTACGGTTGCCCCTTTGGTCAGTGAAATTGCCAAGAAATTTGAAACAGAACACCCTAAAGTCAGGATTGATGTGCAAACAGGGGGGTCTTCTCGTGGATTGGCTGATGTAACCCAAGGTTTAGCTGATATTGGCATGATTTCTCGCGCCTTAAAAGAGGATGAAACTAATGAGTTCCAAAGCTTTGCGATCGCCAATGATGGTATTGGTATTATTTTGCAAAGTAGTAACCCCGTACAAAATCTTAGCGACGAACAGGTAGTAGACATTTATACGGGTAAAATTGACAACTGGCAAGAGGTAGGGGGAATAGATGCGCCTATTACCGTAGTGAGTAAAGCTGAAGGGCGTTCTACTCTAGAACTATTTTTAGACCACTTTCAATTAGATAATTCTCAAATCCAAGCTGATGCAATTATTGGGGATAACCAGCAGGGTATTAAGACCGTTGCAGGAAATAAAAACGCCATTGGTTATGTCTCCATTGGTGCAGCCGAAAGAGATATTAGTGCGGGTCTACCTCTAAAATTGCTCTCAGTAGGAGGAGTAGAGGCTAGTATGTCTACGGTACAAAACGGCAGCTTTCCTTTATCTCGTCCTTTAAACTTGGTGACAACCGACACACCTTCGGGATTAACCAAAGAATTTATTGAATTTGCCCAATCGGAGAAAGTTAATGACCTCGTGGAAGCACAAAATTTCGTCCCTGTCTCCTCAAACGAATTGGATGAAATCATCGGGCGGTCAGCGTTCCGAGGCAACCTCGGAACTACGCCCGTTCAAACACCGTGAAGATCTGCTTTTAGTTTGGTTACTTAGATTTGTAGCTGCGATCGCTGGTGCAATTATGCTGTTGATTTTAGGCTTTTTACTCAAGGAAGCTTTACCTGTATTGCAAGAAGTAGGAATTACGGCTTTTTGGCAAAATGAAACCTGGAATCCTAGCGAACAGTCCTACAATTTAGTGCCGATGATTTGGGGAACAGTTTTTACTACGGCTGGTGCAGTTAGCTTGGCTACTCCCTTGGGTATTATTTCTGCACTTTTTTGCCAGTATTATGCACCCAGAGCGATCGCCAGTATTTATCGTCGTTTAATCGAACTGTTGGCAGGTATTCCCTCTGTAGTGTATGGCTTTTGGGGGTTAGTGGTGCTAGTCCCTCTAATTAATCGGCTTCATCCTCCAGGGACGAGTTTATTAGCGGGAATTGCTATTTTAACTTTAATGATTTTGCCGACTATTGCCTTGGTTGCAGATGCTACCTTTGCTAAAGTTCCTCAAGAATACTTGCTGGGTGCATCCGCGATGGGCTTATCTGAGTGGGGGACGATCTGGCACATTGTAATTCCTGCTTCTAAATCTGGGCTATTTACAGGAGTTATTTTAGAAATAGGCAGGGCGATCGGTGAAACTATGGCGGTGTTGATGGTATGTGGCAACGTCGTGCAAACCCCCGATAGTATTTTCGATCCTGTCCGCACTCTAACCGCTAATATTGCTCTAGAAATGGCTTATGCTCTAGGTAGCCATCGTTCCGCTTTATTTGTTAGTGGTTTATTGCTATTGAGCGTAATTATAATTTTGGCGATCGCTATAGAAATAGTCGCACAAAAAACATCTTTCTAACTAAATTACGTGCGATATATTGTAGGAATTGCACAAAGATGATTCATAAGCAAGGTATAGATAAAATATTCAGTCTCTTGTTTTGGTTTGTGCCGTTAGTCATTACCGCGGTCTTTATTTGGATCTTGAGCGATATCGTGCGCGGTGGCATCGGACAACTCAATTGGGCATTTTTGACTACTGCTCCTCTAGATACAGGGAGACAAGGAGGCATTGCCCCCATTCTGGTTTCTACCATGCTTATTTTGGGAGTCTGTTTGGCTGTATCCCTGCCTATTGGCATCGGTACGGCAATTTTGCTGGCAGAATTTACGCCAAATCATAATTGGTTTGGTAGATTAGTCCGTCGCAGTTTGGATGTGTTGGCGGGAGTGCCTTCAATTGTCTTTGGTTTGTTTGGCAATGCCTTTTTCACCAAAACTTTAGGCTTGGGTTTTTCAATTCTATCTGGTGGTTTAACTCTAGCCTGTATGGTGTTGCCGATTTTAATTCGTTCTACTGAAGCAGGATTAAGCGCAGTACCTTTAGAATATCGCTTGAGTTCGGCTGCTTTAGGTATATCTCGTACCAGTACCCTACGGCAGATACTCTTACCCGCAGCTACTCCAGGTTTATTAGTTGGTTTAGTTTTGGGTATTGGACGAGCGATCGCCGAAACCGCAGCCCTCATTTTTACCAGTGGCTATGTGGATCGGATGCCTACTTCTCTACTAGATTCTGGTCGTAGTTTGTCGATTCACATTTTCGACCTCTCGATGAATGTTACAGGAGGAGATGCCAACGCCTATGGTTCGGCTTTGGTTTTAATTTTAATTTTGTTAACTATTAATGCGATCGCTGCTTGGTTAGCCAGTAAATACAATCAAGGTTATGACTAAATCAATTGAAAATTATACTTACAATACAACGGCTGACATTCAGCCTTTAATGCAAATCCAACAACTAAGCTTACGTTACCAGCAGCAACTGGCTTTCCAAGACATTACCCTTTCAATTCCTAAAAATTCAATCGTTGCCATAGTTGGACCTTCAGGCTGTGGCAAAAGTAGTTTTCTCACCTGTCTCAACCGCCTCAGCGATCTAATTCCTGGCTGCACTGTTTCGGGACATATTCAATTTGGAACGCTAAATATACTCAGTCCCAAGGTTAACACTACGGCTTTGCGTCGGCGTATCGGGATGATTTTCCAAAAGCCCAATCCTTTCCCCATGTCGATTGAGAAAAATATTACTTTCCCCTTAAAAGAACATGGTATTAGAGATTCTTGTAAACGCGATCGCATAGTAGAACAGGTTTTAAAAGACGTGGGGTTATGGTCAGAAGTCAAAAATCGCCTAAAGGATAACGCTCTAACTCTTTCAGGAGGACAAAAACAAAGGCTATGTATTGCTCGTACCCTAGCATTACAGCCTGAAATTCTCTTGATGGATGAGCCTTGCAGTGCCTTAGATCCTATTGCTAGTGGAATTGTAGAAGATTTAATTGTCCGTCTGCGCCAAAAGTATAATTATACAATCGTTATCGTGACCCATAACTTAGCCCAAGCCAAACGGATTGCCGATTATGCAGCCTTGTTTTGGGTTGATAATGGTTGTGGTAGACTGATCGAATTTGCCCCAGTCGAACAGTTTTTTAATAATCCCGATTGTGAATTAACTAAAGCTTATATTAATGGTAGTAAAGGATAAGTCTAGTACCGCTGCGCGGAAGTACCCAAAGGGTTTATGCTGGGCTTCCCAGTGCATCAGATAATAAGTAATAAGTAATAAGTAATAAGTAATAAGTAATAAGTAATAAGTAATAAGTAGTTCTTACTTTTATTTAATGGCGATTACGCTCCGCGGGGTATTCGGATCGCCATTTTTTTCAAAAGGCTAAAACATTAATTGCGCGATCGCTCTGTTTAACATCGAAACAAAAATGAGACATGAATTAGCTAAATAACTGTCGTATACCGTTATTAAATAGAGTATTTAATCCAGAAAAACTTTACTTTAATTGTTTTTTTTGTTTAGTTGTTTTTTTAACACGCTGTGAGTTAGGCAAAAGTTTAGTTAATTTAGCCATTCCATGAATTTCTGTAATAGCTTTATCTAATCTATCTCTCCAAACAATAGGAAGCTTTAGATACCACACTTCAAATTCTTGATTATTTTTCGCCGAGTTGCAGGAATGACACATAATTAACATATTATTGAGATCGACTGCTGCACCCAAATATTTAGACTTGGGATGCAAATGATCTATCGTAGCAGACTTTTCAGTTAAAGAATCTTGGCAGACTGGACATTTATAGTCTAATTTTTCAAGCTGTTCTCGAACTAACTTTAAACCTCCCTCTGGATCGAATCTCCATTTTTGATAACCATTAACTACTTTTTCTTCCCACTGAATTGCGTACAACACATTGACTCTATAATTGAGTTTTTTAACAGATTTCTTTACCTGTTTAACTTTGTTTAATAGATCTTCAAGCTCAGAGTTCATTTTAATTAATATTATTCTTTTGTTCTAAATTATCAATTTTGGATTGAAGGGAATCATAAAAGCTGCCTAGAGAGCGCACGTTACTTAATAGATCGTCAAAACTTGAGTTTTCATCTAAAAGTCTAAATTGATGTTGCGATAGTATTTCCTTGGATGTTTGGTCTTGTTGAAAATCATCAATTAATTTAAAAGTGTTATATATTGCGCTCCAGCTATTTTTATGTCTTAAATCTTTTCCTTTGGTTAATTCTGGTCTTTTCAACTTGAGTTGTTTGGTCGTCTTGGTTGAAGTTAATCTGTAAACTTCTTGTTTCAGTTTATAAATCTTCATTTGCCGTGTTCTTACTTTTGCTTTTTGCTCTGAAAAGAATCGCGCAGGTTTTCAACAAACAAAATAATTTCACTGCGCTTTAATACGTCTTTGACTAGCATTTTCTGAAAACTATCTAAAACATTCACTAGTTGATTTTTGAGTTCTTTTAACTCATATTTTAGTTGGGATACTTCTGTATTTAATTCGTCATTTCTCTCTCGTTCATCTGCCCAATTTCTATTTGCAGCTTCTCTTTGTCTGCCAAACTGTCGATTGTTATTGGCTAGTTCTTTATTTTTAGCTACAAAAGCTTGCGCAAGAGATATTACAGTTTCGTTGTTTTGTAACAAGAACAATAATTCTTCTTTCTGTTCTTGACTCAAGCTTTGGGAAATATTTTTGTTTATACCGTAAATTTGCTTGAGTTCTTCAGCTACGTCATATACCTCTACTTTATTGGATGGCATGGTATTTTTATTCCATTACAGTTAAATATTGCTTTATATTACATTAATGCTATACAAAACTGCTCTTTTTGAGTAGGAGATAGATCACACATTCGATCTCTACAGGAAAAGTAGAAATTAATTTATCTAATCCAAAATTTCTCTTACTTGACCAATTAAATCGATCGCAGCCTGTTTAATTGTTTCTTTATTTGAATCTTCACTACCATACAGATGAGGGTACATAATTGCCCTGGAACTACTAATCACTGCACCCAAAGCATCGGCATTGAAACAGGCTTTAATACCTTCATGTCCGCCTCCCTGTGCGCCGACACCTGGAACGAGAAATATGCTGTTTGGTAGCTGCTGGCGTAAACGTCTTGCTGCTTCGGGGTAAGTTGCACCAACTACCGCGCCAATACCGCTATAGCCTGATGTTCCAATGCTTTTATCTGAAGCTGGTTTAACTAGATCGGCAATAATTTCATACAGGTAACGGTTATCTATTTTCTGTTCTTGAACTATAGATGCACCTGGGTTAGAAGTTTTGACACAGACAAATACACCTTTACCCCATTTAGTCGCTTCTTCAAAAAAAGGATCGAGACAGTCTTTACCCAGGTAGGGAACAATGGTAATCGCATCAGCTTCTAAAGGACGTGCGGGTTGGCTTGACAGATAGCTTTTAGCATAGGCTGTAGCAGTAGAAGCTATATCTCCCCGTTTTACGTCTAACACTACTAGTAAATCGCGATCGCGTGCAGCCTGGATAGTTTTTTCTAAAGCAATAATTCCAGCCGAACCAAACAACTCGTAATAGGCACTTTGAGGCTTGACCGCAGGAACTAAATCGGCGATCGCATCTAAGACCATTAAGTTGTATTGATAGATCGCTTCTGCGTTGTCGGCTAAACTACTTTGTTGGCTAATTCCTTGTTCTTCTAGCCATCCTCTCGGCATTCTATCTAATGCAGGATCTAACCCAATAATACAGGGAGTGTTTTTTTGCTGGATTTGTGCGATCAGGCGATCGATAAATAGTTGCGCCATTGCTTATAATTAATTGTTAATTGCCAAAGATCGATTTTAAACCAGTAATGCGATCGTTCGAGTCTATAATTACATATAAACTATACAATCTAGAGACTATACGTCTGTCGAATTAAAGTAGTTCTACTTTATTATTTAATTTAAAATGAAGTAGAATAATTGTCGCTACATTATTGTTCGTGTCTCCATATACCCGTGTCTTTGCATCAGTTATTAATAATATTTTAGATATTTTGTATTTATGTTCGACAGCACTAAGGTCAAAGACAGCGACGGCGATAAATGGTATGCGATCGATAATTACTTGACGCTTTTAGCTCGTATTTTTATTTCCGCTCTCTTTATCTGGTCGGGTACTAATAAAATCATGCACCCTGTTGCCACTCAAGAAAATATGTCAGCTCACGGGATGCCATTTACATTAGTTTTCTTGGTTGGTGCGATCGCTTTAGAGATTTTAGGCGGACTTTCGGTTTTACTGGGAATCAAAACTCGATGGGGAGCGGGTATGCTAATAGTTTTTTTGATTCCTGCTACCTTGATTTTTCATACTAACTTGGGTACTGAAATAGAGCAGGCGATGTTCTTGAAAAACTTGGGAATTTTAGGCGGACTGTTGATGTTAATTCATTATGGAGGGGGCAGTATAGTTTTGTTCACGGATGACAAACGATCCCACCAAGATTTAGTCAAGCCAAATGATTCACATTAGTGCGATCGCCATGCTTAAAACACCAAATGAAATTTGCCGACTTTGTTATATACTGCTTAGAAACTATACCGCCTGCATTTTGCTTGAGGTATATCAAACCAGACAAATCGTCATCTCAAAAACAGGTTTGAATAAAGAAAGTCATAATTAATACGATAATTTTCCAATTTTATCTATTGCTTGTTGGTTTCTTGCTGATACAACTTAGCTTTGGGTAAAGGTAGAACTTCGCTAAACATTTCAGCATAGCTATTACCGAAATTATCGATTCTTTTTTGTTGAGATGCAGACATAATCCAAAATAATAATTTGATTGGTCAACCTTGCTCGAACATTTCTACAACTTCTGGCGGTGGAGCGATGTTTCCTGTTGCCGTCAGTTTTTTACCAGCTAATTCTTTAGTCGCGTAAATGAAATATTCATAACAAAGTAGTTTGTTTACAGACTGCTAGAGAAGGTAGTAAAGCGACGCACGAGTTCCTCTGGCTTCTCTTCGGGAACAAAGTGACCACAGTTTTCGATTACACCTTCTTCTACATTTTGTGCCACTTGTCGCATTTGCTCGGCTACAGTTGAGCTAAGACTGCCAGCACCTCCAAGGGCAAGTACGGGCGTTTGCACCTTATTTTCAGCTAAAGGCGCAGTTTGGTCGGCAGTAGTAAGCATATCGCGGTAGACACCAAACCATCCAGCAATACCCTCTTGACCCTCGAAGTCACGAACGTAAATGCGACGAGCTTTGTCGTCAATTGCCGACTTCTCAGCAGTATAGTTGTTATAGAACCAGTCAACGAATGGTCGCTCATTGCCAGCAATTATCGCCTCTGCCATCCCCTCTGCATAAGCCATCATCCACCACCACAGCCCACCGAGATTAGTACCCTGTTTGGTGTATTGGATCTTTTCGCTTAGTATGTCTGGTAATGCTGCTGGCTCTTCAACGTAAGTCAGCGATCGCACGCGCTCAGGTGAATCCGCTGCCAGTAAAAGGGCAGCAGGCGCGCCCATATCGTGGGCGATAATGTGGTAGCGATCGTGACCGAGCTGTTCCATAAGGCTCTTGAAGTCGTTGGCAAGTGTGCGACCATCGTAAGCAGCATCGACACCAGGATGTGCAGATGCGCCGTAGCCACGCATATCTGGACAAACTACGTTGAAGTCGCTGGCTAGAAGCGGGAGCATCTTACGACATGAATAGCCGTTGCCCAAAAAGCCATGCCATAACAATACGACAGGAGCGTCCGAGTTACCACCCGTGACATGGTGCAATACAAGATCGCCGACGGGTGTAGTGCCACGGGCGAAGCCGTCGGGCCACGCCACGCCGTCATACGGGTCGTCAACCGCTCCTATATCGGCGTTCTGTTGGGCGGAGGACATACGGTTAGCAAATAAAGTACCACCAGCAACGATACCAGCGACTATCGCCTGCCGTCGCTTTAGGCGAAAAACAGAAGCGAATTCTGGGTTATTCGACATATTTATATTTCGTATTTCTCTAATCTTAGGTGTTGATTATTAACTAATCCCATAGGAAAAACAAGTAGGCACAAAAAGATGCTATACGTACAGAAATGTATGTACAGACCTTCAAGTTATGACCACAGAGAAATCAAATAGCGTTTTAGACTCCCATCCTTATTTACGTCAAACCCTTAGTTTAGTCACAGATAAGTGGGTTGTGGCAGTGCTGTATATTCTTTCTCAGGGTACGAAGCGTTATGGGGAAATTCAAAAAGAAGTTGGAGAGATCTCACAACGGATGTTGACTAGGACATTACGAGATTTGGAACGCAATGGATTAGTACGTCGCCAAGTTTATCCCGTCGTACCATCGATGGTTGAATATTCGTTAACTTCTCTGGGCAAATCTCTAGTTGAAGTCGTAAAAAATTTTTGCGACTGGTCGATCGCCAATTTCGATCGCGTAGAAGAGGCTAGAGAACACTTTGATAATGCTAAACAGCAATAAGCGTTGCTGCGCCAATAGCAAATGTCTCAATTCAGATATATGGCAATCGCTATAAATATAATAAAATTATACTGCTTCGGTGTTGCAAATTTATCTTCGTTGTTAGCCGAAGGCGAAGAATACTATCTATAATTTGAGGCATTAGAGCGAGATTGGTTCGACGATCGCAATTAACACTCTACAAAAGTCAATCCGTTATAGCTTACGAAATGATAGCTGAAATTGAGATATAACATTACCATCAAGTATATGTTGTTTAGAATGAAGGGATTATCAGTGTTTTAGCTACTTCATATCCGAAATCTATACTTGTCAGCCGACCTTAAAATGGGATATCGTAACAGATGAAGCATAAAGCTCGACGTAAACTATACCATATTTTAGAAGATGCCGATTATGGTCATTGGATTGGAAAATTAGATCGCGTCTTGTTATCTGTTCTAATTGTTCTAGATATCAGTGCATTTATTTTAGAAACTTCACAGCCTCTAAATCAAAATTATTACTGGCTATTTAGAAACATCGGCATTTTTTCCACTATAGTTTTTACCTTAGAATACGGACTGCGGATCTGGCTTTGCACTGTCGAACATCGGTTCAGGCATCCTGTATGGGGTAGGCTGCGCTATGCTCTAACCCCGATGGCAATTATTGATTTTATTTCTACTTTTCCTTTCTATCTATTATTGTTGTTTCATCACCTAGCTTTTCTTAAAACTTTGAGATTGCTCAGGTTAGCGAGGATTCTGAAGATTGGTAGACATTCAAAATCGGTTCGTTCTTTAGCGAAGGTAATTATTAGCAAACAGGAAGAACTCTTTGTTACCCTGTCAATTATTTCTTTTTTACTAATTATTGCTTCGAGCCTGATGTTTTTTGCCGAACACGATGCCCAACCAGAGGCTTTTTCTAGTATTCCTGCTGCTATGTGGTGGGGGGTTGTCACCCTAACTACCGTTGGCTATGGCGATATTTATCCAGTTACTCTTACTGGTAAATTATTAGGAGCGAGTTTAGCTTGTTTTGGTATTGGAGTGTTTGTTCTTCCCGCAGGGATCGTAGCCTCTAGTTTTGCAGCAGAAGTCAGCAAAGATGAGATCCCTGCAAATATAGACAGAGAATTCAGAGGGGAAGTAAATACGAACGAACAACCTAGTCAACTGACGTTACAACAAATACGAGCGGAAGCGAAGTTATTAAAATACTGTCTGCAAACCGCTCGCGAAGAATTGGAAGAACTCGATAAGAGTGAAGATGCGATCGCATCATGGGCAATGTTTCTGTATATTCAGGCAAAAGAACCCAATCTATCGCAGTTGGCAAATAAGGATTGAGAAATTAATTGTCAAAGATTAATTCTAAACGCTGTTGCGATCGCTTTAAGGCTTCAGTAGGAGTTTGTTTTTCTAAAAGACTAGCTTCAATTGCTCTACCTAAATTTTCGGAAAGTCGATTATATTGAGCGATAATTGGACGAGATTTTGCATAGTGCATTTGTTCTAAAAATACCTCAATTGTGGGATTCTCTGCCACGAAGTTCTGATATGCTTCGCTCTGCTGTGATTTAGTATTTACGGGTAGATATCCCGTTTCTAACGCCCAAGCGGTCTGAAACTCTTCACTCAAGACATATTCTAAAAACCGTAGGCTAGCTTGTTCTCTTTCGGCTGTAGTTTTAAAAACAAATAGGTTCTCTCCACCAATTACCGCAGCAGGTTGTCGAGCCATAGGTATGGGAAAGACATCATAATCTATACCAGCAGCCCTTAACTGTGCCAATGTCCAAGGGCCAGTAATCTGCATTGCAACCTTACCATCAATAAAGTCATCGATTTCATAACCTCTTTCTGGAGGAGACAAAACAGCTACCCCATCCCGTACTAAGTCTGCACCAAATTCTAAAGCTGCGATCGCGCCTTGGTTAACTAAGTTTGGTTGACCCTCCTGTATTAAATCTCCTCCCGCACTATAAATAAACGGTAGCCAGCTAAACACCGTCCATTCTCCCTTACCTAAAGAAAGAAAGATGCCGTACTGTTCGGTGCGATCGTTATTATCTATAGTTAATTTTTTAGCTACCTGTTCTAATCGATCCCAAGTTTGAGGAATGTCTGTAATTCCCGCACGTTCAAATAAGCTAGGACGATAGAACACCGCAGCATTGTTAGTAGCAAAGGGAATTGATAAGATATGCCCGTTTAACTTCATTGAGTCAAACATTACGGGATCGATTTCGGCTTTAACTGACGAATTATCTAGCCAATCTTCCAAAGGTAGCAACGCACCCAATTGGTTTAATTTTCCCGCAATTTGAGCTACAAACCAGAGAATGTCGGGTGGTTGGTCGCTTACCGTTGCAGCTAATATTTTAGGTAATTGAGCATCGGGTTGTCCCACATACAGGGCTTCTACTTCAATATCGGGATTATTTCGATTGAATTTATCGACTAGCTTCTGAAAGATATCTCGATTCTCTGGAGGGTTGATGCCATGCCAAAAGGTAATTTTTGTAACAGTTTTCTCTACTGGTTGGACGTTGCTACAGCCAATAAGTAAGGTCATACATATTAGCACAATACTGGCAAGTATTTTGATTGAGTTGCGATCGCCGAACCGATAATTGCTATTCAAATTAGGCTCAAGTATAAATTCGACAAAACTATTTCAATTGTAAGGGTTTATTAAAGCTGTTTCTCAAGATTTTTTTTACTTAACAACCGATTGAATTGTTCAAATTTGGATTAAATCATACTACGGCTATATTTTGTAAGTCACACTTAACAGCAGTGCTGCATTTTAGAGACAAAAATTTACTCAGGCTATAGATAGATTTTATCTCTAATATAAGAGTGTTATTTTGAATTTAAGTTGAGATAGTCGCCTCAAACCCTACGTGAGCTGAGACTAGATGATTTAATCGGCATTTCTGGCGCGATCGCTTCTGGGCGAGGCACACCGTTCGATAGTATATATCGGACATTTCTTCTGTATCAATTGCTGCTTTTTTTTTGGTATTAACGAGTACAATTTTTTCCAGCGAAATAATATTCGTATTATTCACATCACAGTCTGACAGTCTCTATTTATCGCGTGTATAACAGGTAATAGAAAAAGTTGGATACATTTAAATTATTAAGTTCATGTCACAATTAGGAAGACGTAAATTTTTACTTTATAGCTCTACAGGAGTTCTAGCTAGTCTATTTTTAAAAGGGTGTGCTGATGGTGGTGGCGATACTGCGGTCGATCCTACTAATACCGAAGCTACTGCTGATGGAGAGGGAATCAAGGTAGGTATCCTTCATTCTCTAAGCGGTACGATGGCAATTAGTGAAACTACCGTCGTAGATGCTGAGATGATGGCGATCGATGAAATTAATGCAGCAGGAGGCGTTTTAGGTCAACAAATTATTCCGATTAAAGAAGATGGCGCATCAGACTGGCCGACTTTTGCCGAAAAAGCCACCAAATTAATCGAGCAGGATAATGTATCTACTATCTTCGGCTGCTGGACATCTGCCAGTCGCAAAGCGGTACTACCCGTATTTGAATCGAAGAACCATATGCTGTGGTATCCCGTTCAGTATGAAGGACAAGAATGCTCTAAAAATGTGTTCTATACGGGTGCGACACCAAATCAGCAGATCGAACCTGCAGTCGATTGGTTATTAGAAAACAAAGGTCAAGAATTCTTCTTAGTTGGTTCAGACTATGTTTTCCCTCGTACTGCTAACACGATTATTAAAGAGCAGTTAGCAGCCAAAGGCGGTACGGTAGCAGGTGAAGACTATATACCTTTGGGAGATACTGAAGTAACGCCAATTATCGCCAAAATAAAGGCTGCAATGCCCGACGGTGGCGTAATCTTTAATAGTCTTAATGGTGATACTAACGTTGCTTTCTTTAAACAGCTACAGAGTGCAGGATTAGGATCTGATAATTATCCCGTGATGTCGGTTAGTGTAGCCGAAGAAGAGGTTAAGCAAATTGGACCTGAATATCTTCAAGGACACTATGCTTCTTGGAATTATTATCAAACTGTAGAAACTCCTGAAAACAATAAGTTTGTTTCCGACTTTAAAGCCAAATATGGCGACGATCGCGTAACCAACGATCCGATGGAATCGGCATACATTATGGTCTACCTGTGGAAGCAAGCAGTAGAACAGGCTGGTAGTACCGATTTAGAGGCTGTAAGAGAAGCAGCAGTAGGACAAGCATTTGATGCCCCTCAAGGCAGAGTAGAGATGCAGCCTAATCATCATATTTCTCAGACTGTACGTTTGGGACAGGTAAGAGAAGATGGACTATTTGATATTGTCTGGTCAACCGATGAGGCTTTAGAACCAGTTCCTTGGAATCAGTACGTTGCAGAAACTCAAGGATTTGGTTGCGACTGGACAGATCCAAATAAGGGTGGAAAGTATAAGGTGTAACGGATAATCGATCGATTGGTAATTAGCATCGGTAGTTATAGTATTAATTATCGATGCTGGATTATCAATTCTTATAGCGATTGGTCGGATAAATTATTTAGCTTAAATAGTGTCTACATTAATAGAAGGTTTATTTAATGCAGTTAGCATTGGTTCTGTACTGCTGCTTGCTGCCTTGGGATTAGCAATTGTTTTCGGGTTAATGGGAGTGATTAACCTAGCTCACGGCGAGTTGATTATGCTAGGAGCTTATACTACTTTTGTAGTTCAAAACATTTTTAAATCATTTGGCGAACCTTGGTTTGGTTTTTACATTATCGTAGCGATTCCCGTCGCTTTTATCGTATCCGCACTCGTCGGCATAGTCATAGAAAGAGGGGCAATACGCTTTCTATACGGACGACCGCTAGAAACTTTATTAGCAACTTGGGGAGTAAGTCTAATCTTACGGCAGTTGGTTCGTAGTATTAACTGGTCGCTGTTTATCTCAATAGGAATCTTTTGTCTGCTGTTTTCTGGCGGGATGGAATTGCTCAAGCGTCGGGTTGAGTGGTCGAGAATTGGGAATCGAGTTTTAGTTGTCTTATTGCCTCTTGCTGCGGGAGTGGCGATCGCTTTTAATCTTCTATTCAGTGATAATTCTGCTTTAGCTAAACCCTGGTTTAGTGCTAGAAACGTCGATGTTACCGCTCCTGGTTGGTTACGGGGAGGAACTACAGCCTTGGGTTTTCAGACTCCTTATGTGCGTTTGTTTATCATTGCCCTAACTATTTTATGTTTAGTTGGAGTGTACTGGTTTTTGCAGCGATCGACCTGGGGGCTAAAAATTCGCTCCGTAACCCAAAATAGGACGATGAGTTCTTGCTTGGGTATTCCCACCGCTAAGGTTGATGCCTTAACTTTTGCTTTGGGTTCTGGACTAGCAGGAATTGCGGGATGTGCGGTTAGCTTTTTAGGTTCTGTCGGACCAAATACGGGACAGAACTATATTATCGATACCTTTATGGTTGTAGTTGTCGGTGGTGTAGGCAATCTTTTCGGAACTGTCGTAGCAGCACTGGGAATTGGTATTCTTAATTATTTTATCGGTTCGGGAACGATCGCCTTATTTTTGACTTCTCTCAATGCTCCTCAATCCCTGGTAGATTTGCTGCTGTTTTTTGCTACTACCAGTATGGCAAAAGTGGTGGTGTTTGCCTTGATTATTATTTTCTTACAGATCAAACCGGCGGGGTTGTTTCCCCAAAAAGGCAGAATGGCGGAACTGTAGGGTCGTTTCATGAAACGACCCTACAGGGGTAGGAGCGTTTGGCTAGATAGTTGCTTAATAGTTATGGGTAATAATGAATAAAGAACTCGGTATTGAAATTAGAAAAAGGCAGCGAAGAAACACTCTGATTGAAACAGGTTTAATTGTCGCTAGTATTATAATTTTGGCTGTAATAGTTCCCAGCGTTATACCTGCTTTTAGATTACGTTTAGTCGGTCGATTTCTATCTTTGGCAATTGTCGCTTTGGGTATCGATCTAATCTGGGGTTATACGGGTTTATTAAGTTTGGGTCACGGCATCTTTTTTGCTTTGGGCGGTTATGCTTTGGCAATGAATCTGATCTTGCAAACTGGTGATGGACAGCTACCAGACTTTTTTACGCTTTACGGAGTTAAGGAACTACCCTGGGTTTGGCTACCTTTTAATTCTTTCCCCTTTACTTTGTTGGCATTAGTTCTGATTCCTGGAATCGTTGCGGGGTTAATTGGCTACCTTGTATTTCGTAATCGGATCAAGGGGGTTTATTTCTCTATTTTGACCCAAGCTGCACTATTAGTTTTTTATAACTTTTTTAACGGTCAGCAGGAATTAATCAACGGTACGAACGGTTTAAAAACCGATACGGAAAAAATCTTCGGTGTTTTGGTTAGTTCGGCTGGCGCGCAACGCACCTTTTATATTGTCACGGTTGTCTGTTTAGTGCTGGTGTATCTTCTGTGTCGGAGACTAACTAGCGGTCGCTTCGGCAGGGTATTAAAAGCAATTCGCGATGACGAAACTAGGGTAAGATTTTCAGGTTACGACCCTACAGGATATAAGGTTTTAGTATTTGCTATTTCAGGGGCGATCGCAGGAATTGCAGGGGCTTTATACACGGTTCAAACAGGAATTATTACCCCTAGCATCATGGATGTAGGCTTTTCGATTGAAATGGTGATTTGGGTAGCAGTAGGCGGTAGAGGGACGTTAGTCGGCGCAATTATTGGAACTCTGCTTGTTAGGCTAGGGCAGACCTTTTTAAGTGAGAGTTTTCCTGAAGTTTGGCTATTTTTCCAGGGCGCACTATTCTTAATCGTGGTTACGGTATTACCCGACGGTATTGTTGGCTGGTGGACTAACTATGCCTGGGTGAAACTGCGATCGCTTTTTGGCGAAAAACAACAAGTAACATATCCTAGTTTGGCAGAAGACCCCGATGCTAAACAAGAGCGCGATCGTATATCAACCAAGTAGGGGCAAATCGCGATTTGTCCTATAGGAGTTGCAGGTAATGAATAAGATATTAGAAATAGAAAATTTAACGGTTAACTTCGACGGTTTTAAAGCCCTCAATAATCTCAACTTCAGCATGGATGCAGGAGAGCTTAGGGTAATTATCGGACCCAACGGCGCGGGTAAAACTACATTTTTAGATGTAATTACAGGTAAAGTTCAGCCTACAGAGGGAAGAGTATTATTTAAAGGCAAAAACCTCAAGAAAATTCCCGAATATAAAATAGCTCGGATCGGCATTGGACGTAAGTTTCAGACCCCAAGAGTATATTTAAATTTAACGGTTAGAGAAAACTTAGATTTGGTTTCCAATCAAAACAAAAATGTTTTTTCAACGTTGTTTGGTCGTCCTAAAAATGCAGAACAAAGAAGCGTAGCAGGATTGTTAGAAACTATTGGTTTAGACACCAAAGCTAACCTGTTAGCTAATTTGTTATCTCATGGCGAGAAACAACGCTTAGAAATTGGGATGTTGGTGGCGCAGTCGCCAGACTTACTGTTAGTAGATGAACCAGCAGCGGGGTTAACAGATGAAGAAACCGAAAACGTAGGCGCATTGTTGCTTTCTCTAGCCCAAAGTCATTCGATTATCGCGATCGAACATGATATGGAGTTTGTCCGTCAAATCGCCAACGACAAAGTATCGGTACTGCACCAAGGCTCGTTACTTTGTGAAGGCAGAATGGAACAGGTACAAAACGATCCTAGAGTAATTGAGGTGTATTTGGGAGAAGCTCCTGAGTAAGGAACGAGGAATAAGGAACGAGGAGTAATTAATGGTTAGTTTAGAGTCTTCAGTTAATAATTCACAAGCTACAGATTTGATGTTAAGAGCATCGAATCTTAATGTCTATTACGGAGAAAGTCATATTTTACGCGACGTGGATTTAAGCGTTCCTGTAGGGCAAATGGTATGTTTAATTGGGCGTAATGGTGTCGGTAAAACTACTTTACTAAAAACTATTATGGGTTTGCTTTCTTCTCGTACAGGGGAGATATTTATGAGCGATAAGCCCATAAGTAAGTTAACGACCGATCGCCGTGCTAAATTAGGTATCGGCTATGTACCCCAAGGTAGAGAAATTATTCCCCGCGTCTCGGTTAAAGATAATCTTTTATTGGGTTTGGAAGCTCGCCCTCAAGGTAGAAAAGGTAAAGAGTCGATACCAGACGAAATATTCGAGCTATTTCCCGTACTCAAAACTATGCTCTCTCGTATGGGAGGCGACTTGAGTGGGGGACAGCAACAGCAACTGGCGATCGCCCGCGCTTTGATGGGTAAACCTCGTCTATTAGTCTTGGATGAACCCACAGAAGGTATTCAACCCTCGATCATTTTGGAGATTGAGGCAGCAGTCAAACGGATTATTGCCGAAACAGGTATCTCGGTTTTATTGGTCGAGCAACACCTACACTTCGTGCGTCAAGCAGATCGCTATTACGCCATGCAAAAAGGTGGAATCGTGGCATCTGGTAGTACTGAAGAACTAACTAGTTCGGTTATTCAACAATTTCTGGCTGTGTAGAACCCAAAAATTATTTGTTGAAACATCAATTGAATCGGTATAACCCAATTTTAAATTAATTTAGCATTTGCCAAAGCCATAGAATATCTAACTTCTGCCTTTTATCTGTTGCTTGCTTGCTGCTGTAATCGCTTGACTTAATAGGGGTTTATGTCTTCTAATATTTAGTACCTATGTTCTGAATAGAATCGGGTTTTTGCTACGCGGAAAAAAGCGAGGCTTCTTAGTCGATGGCTAAACTATCGCTCCCGAAGCTATCTTTAGAGTCAAATGCTGGTGCTTGAAAACATACCCTAGAAAAAGTTATGGAAAGTCTAACTCCCGCACAAAAAGAACTTTACGACTGGTTAGTTGAGTATATAAAATCTACCCAACACGCACCATCGATTAGGCAGATGATGAAGGCAATGAATTTGCGATCGCCAGCTCCCGTACAGAGTAGATTGGAAAGGTTACGTAGCAAAGGTTATATTGACTGGATCGATGGCAAAGCTCGTACAATTAGAGTATTGCATCAACCAGAAAAAGGACTATCAATTGAAGGTGAAATCGCTGCGGGGGGTTTAGTCGAACCATTTACCGAAGAAAAAACCAAATTAGATTTATCAGACTTATTTGCCCAAACAGACTGCTATGTATTGCGGGTGGTGGGAGACAGCATGATTGAAGATCTGATTAACGAGGGTGACTATGCGGTTATGCGATCGCTTAGTTCGACTTCAGAAGTAAAGAATGGCGACATCGTAGCAGCAAGAGTAGTTGGACACGGTACGACTCTCAAACATTTTTATCAAGAACAAGAACAAATTATTCTCAAGCCTGCTAATCGCAAATACGAGCCGATTAATGCCGAAGCTAGTAATGTAGAAATTCAAGGCGTGTTAGTTGGTGTTTGGCGGGCGATCGCTAATTAATAATTACCGCAAAATAATCATAGTTGCTAATTGGCAGGACATAACTTGCTACCAAGATGATTTCGACCATCGAGCAAAATAGTATTGAATTAAGAAATAGACTGGCAACACCGCTAAAAATAGGCTCAGTAGTGGTCGATAGCCGTGTTTTACAGTCTCCTCTATCGGGCGTAACTGATTTAGTGTTTCGTCGATTAGTTAGGCGATATGCCCCGCAATCGATGATGTATACCGAGATGGTGAGTGCTAAAGAAATTTATCATCTTCAGGAATTGCCGACTATTATGGCGATCGCTCCAGAGGAAGATCCGATTAGCATTCAGTTATTTGATTCCCGCCCCGACTTTATGGCGCAAGCTGCTCGAAAAGCCGTAGCGCAAGGAGCAAATACTATCGATATTAATATGGGCTGTCCCGTAAATAAAATTACCAAAAAGGGCGGTGGTTCTTCTTTATTGCGTCAGCCAGAAGTAGCCGAAGCGATCGTTAAAACCGTCGTCGATGCGGTAGATGTTCCCGTAACGGTTAAAACTCGCATTGGTTGGGACGATGATGAGATAAATATTATTGATTTTGCTCGTCGCATGGAAGATCGAGGAGCCAAAATGCTGACCCTTCACGCTCGTACTCGCGCTCAAGGTTATAACGGTACTGCTAAATGGGAATGGATTGCTAAAGTAAAGCAGGCTCTATCAATTCCTGTAATTGCTAACGGCGATATTTTCTCTGTCGAAGCAGCGATTAAGTGTTTGGAGATTACTCAGGCTGATGGTGTCATGTGTTCGCGGGGTACGTTGGGCTATCCCTTTTTAGTTGGGGAAATCGACCATTATTTAAAAACGGGAGAAATACTACCTCCTCCAAGCGTCGCAACAAGACTACAGTGCGCCAAAGAACATCTATTAGGCTTGTGGGAATATAAAGGACAAAGAGGTATCTATCAATCTCGCAAGCATCTAGCCTGGTACTGTAAGGGGTTTGCTGGCGCAGCAGAATTGCGCGATCGCCTATCTCAAATCGAAAGCTTAGAACAGGGTAACAAAATATTAGACAGTGCGATTCGTAAGGTTTCAAATAGCGATTACGCAATTGAGTCGATAGTCAAATAAATTTTATACTCTCTACTTCTTACTCCTTACTTTTTACTTCCTACTTCTTACTCCCTACTTTCTCAATATCCCCTTTTATCCCCTAATACCTCATCCTTTTTTACTGTATGATATTCGGTTGCTACAAATTAAACTGAATCAATACAAATAATTATGAAACGGAGACAGTTAATTAATGCAGGAGCGATCGCTGCTACCACCAGCACTATTTTAGTGGCTTGCGAGCGCACTAATGATAGTCCTAGCGTTCAGGCAAACGATCTGCCTAATATTAGGTGGCGCATGGTGACGAGTTGGCCCAAATCTCTCGATACAATCTATGGTGGGGCGCAAACAGTATGCGATCGCGTTGCAGCCATGACAGGAGGGCGTTTTACTATCGAACCCTTTGCTGCGGGGGAAATCGTTCCTGGTTTAGAAGTTTTAGATGCGGTACAAAACGGTACAGTAGAATGCGGACACACTGCTAGCTATTACTATGTAGGCAAAAATCCGGCACTGGCTTTTGGTGCTTCTGTTCCCTTTGGCTTAACCGCTCAACAGCAAAATGCCTGGTACTATCATGGTGGTGGTTTGGAATTAATGCACGAACTGTATAGTGATTTTAATGTCATCAACTTTCCCGCAGGTAATTCAGGAGCGCAAATGGGAGGCTGGTTTAAGAAAGAAATTACCTCTTTGCAAGATCTTAAAGGTTTAAAGATGCGGATTCCTGGCTTGGGAGGGGAAATAATGTCTAGCCTGGGTGTGAACGTACAAGTATTACCAGGAGGCGAAATATATTTAGCACTAGAAAGAGGCGCGCTAGATGCTGCTGAGTGGGTAGGACCCTATGACGACCTAAAATTGGGTTTAAACAAGGCTGCGTCTTATTATTATTACCCTGGCTGGTGGGAACCAGGGCCTACTTTAGAGGTACAGGTTAATAAATCTCAGTGGGATCGATTGCCTGTAGAATACCAAGAAATCTTTAAAACCGCAGCGATGGAAGCTAATCTCAATATGCTTTCCAAGTACGATGCTTTAAACGGAGAAGCTTTACAAACTATAGTTGACGGTGGAACAAATCTAGTTGCCTATTCTCCAGAAATTATGCAAGCAGCCCAGCAAGCAGCAACAGAATATTATGAGGCAGAAGCTAATAATAGTCCTGTCTTCAAAAAAGTTTACGACCAGTGGAACCAATTTCGTACCGCAGTTTCGGGCTGGAATAAAATCAATGAATTAAGCTACCTTAATTTTGTTAATAAGTAAAAGCGTTGATGTCAAAAACTCAGATTTTGATTCACCTTGAGATCTGGAGGAGGTAAAAGAAATAACAGATGATTGACAACAGCCGCCAGTATCCGATCTTTTCTTCTTCAGATTTATTTTTATGGCAACAGCCAGAAGTTATTCGTTGGAGTCAAATTTTAGCCAAAAGCTATCGACAGCTTCTAGGAAAAGAATTATCTCCCTCAAGCACGCCAGAAGAATTAGCCAAAGCTCTATTTCATGCTCCTTTTGCCCTAGTTTCTCACGGGACTCAAGCCGATCCGATTCTCAACTATGGCAACCAGACAGCATTACAGTTATGGTCGCTGAATTGGGAGCAATTAACCAAAACTCCTTCAAGACTCACTGCCAAACCTGTCAATAGAGAAGATAGGGCGGTAATGTTAGAACAGGTAGCAAAACAAGGCTACATTGATAATTATCGAGGAATTAGAATTTCGAGTACTGGTAAAAGATTTTTCATCGAGCAGGCGATTGTTTGGAACTTATACGATGAATCTGAAGGTAAATGCGGACAAGCAGCAACTTTTGCCAACTGGACATGGCTTTAGATCTTATTTACCATCATGCGCGCTAAAATATCGCACTACATTAATGGGTTAGGACATCAAAGTGAACTGCAAAGAGCGAGAATAGGTAATAAATGTTCTAATATAACTAGGTGTTGCTATATTTCGATTTCGCACGGCTCTATTATTTCAATACTGTCTTTGGTTTTGACTCTAAACTGCAACCAACCGTTTAAGATTTGCTTTTTAATTAAATTTACCCAGCCATACTTTTTATGATGCAGCAGATCGCGTTCGTTTACCATTTGCCATATAGTTTTTGAAATGTGCATCCTCTGCCAAATTGCCAAGACCATAATGTTAAGCGTCTCTAGCCAAGCGCAAAATGCCTCTAGTACGTCGGCAAAGCTAAGAAATGTTGCTCTTCTCTTGCCAGATATTTCATTTTCAAAATAAACCCAGACAACCCCGCTACGTCCAGTACTGGGAATAAAGCGAAGAATTTTTAAAGGTTTGTTAATAAATAGAGTTTTTAGTACCGCTTCTAGTTGCGATCGGTGCAAGGTTTTATTGACTTGGTGTATCATCGTATTGAGAGTGAATTTAGTTGAAAGTGAATTTAGTTGAGAGTGAATTCAGTTGAAAGTGAATTTAGTTGAAAGTGAATTTAGTATTGATTGGATTTTGCCCTCGGTAATAGAAGAAGGAATAAGCCGTCAAACTTATGTTCCTTCTTCTTTATAGTTATTATACCACAATTGCCGATGTCAACAAAGACAAAAAGCGAAAAAAAAGTAAAAAAAAGACGCAATCCAAATCCTAATACTTCTGGACTAAAAAAGATTCCCAAAATTGCTCCAGAGGGTTCGGCACCAAGAGCGGTATCGGTAAGAGTTCCAGCCAGTCAATACGACATTTGGATGTCTCTACCCGCTAAAGAAAGAAACGAGTGTCTGAGAAAAGCGATCGCAGATAGGCTGATTGAAAGAAATTTGCTACAAACTCCACCAAGTCGATCTGGAGAAAATTAAAAATATCGCTTTGCGTAGGCGGTTTTAACAAAAATCTGCTCTAAGTATTACTAGTTTGTCTTAGAGCTATTTACCAACTAAATACTATTAAGCCATATAACATAAGTTTATAGATAAATAACTGATGTTACGCAATCCCACGAAAGATCGATACTTTTTATTAACTACATAAAGTCAGCACTTAAAACGATCGCACCTGTGGATAACATCAGTAAATAACTCCCAACATTTTATTAACTATTAAAGATCTCACCCCGATGGATGTGTGAAAATTATAGGTAGTAATAAACAAAGTTAGATATAGTAAAATTGCGATCGCTCATGAATGATAATCTGCCAATAGCGTATATTTCTGCTTTACTAGCAATATTAATCTTTGCTGCCATTTATATTCTGCGGGAAGTATTAAAAACCCGTAAACAAGAAAGTAGATTCTCGCGTTTGCAAAAAAAACTCAAACAAGAAAGAGGTACTGCTGAAGAATATTATGAACTGGGCAGCCTTTATTTAGATAAAAAATTATTTGTTCAATCGATCTCGCTGTTGAAAAAAGCTTTAAAAGCAGATAAGCAGCTACCAGAGGAAAATCAGGCATTAATTCACAACGCCATGGGCTATGCGTATTATGCTCAAGAACAATACGATATTGCCATTAGAGAATATAAAGAAGCTCTCAAGCTATATCCAGAATACGTTGTCGCACTAAACAATTTGGGCAATGTATATGAGAAGAAGCAGATGATTATTAAAGCTGTAGAAACTTATCGCGAAGCTTTAAAATACGATTCTGAAAACAAAACTGCAACAGGGCGAGTTAATTCTTTAGAAAAACGCTTAGTTCCCTCAAAATCAAAATAGAATAAGCTGGTTATGATTAAAATAGAGCATCGTCGATCGCAACTATTAAATCGCAATCGGCGATCGCTACTAAAAATTAAAATATAACTAAGGGAAAAACACTGTATGGACTTTATTCGCATCCTTCTTTCGATTATCATCCCGCCTTTGGGGGTCTTTCTTCAGGTAGGCTTGGGTAAAGACTTTTGGATTAATGTTCTCTTGACTTTACTGGGTTATTTTCCAGGTTTGATTCATGCTGTTTATATAATTGCCAAAAAGTAAAAAGTTGGGCGATCGCACGTCCTGAGAAAACTAGCGATCGTCTTTTCTGGTTTTTATATATTACCGATTTGTCGATCGCTGCATGATGATTAACTCAGATTTTATAACCTATTACGACTTCCTTGGCTATCATTAAAGGAAAATGCCGACATACGAACAATTATTTAAAGTCGCTCGAGTATGCCACTCGCTATTGAGATATGGAGCAAGAAATTCTTTTATTTCTCTTAAATTATTCTTTCAATAACCAAAATCCTGCAAAAGATTCTGAATCTGGAGATGTTTGAACCGCCAGAAAATGCACTCCATAAGCTTTTTTCTTGGCTTTTTCAAAGTCTTCGGCTTGTTTAATAGTTTCAGGGTTGGTCAAATTAATTAGCGTCCAGCTATCGCTCAATGCCGTTTCTAAACGTAGTTGCGGGCGGGACTCTGCTTCTAACTGTAAGTAACCCATTTCCAACCCCGACATCCAGGCTGACAGGGGAGTAGCACGGGGAGAATAAATAATTAAGCCAGGAATAGTCGTATCAGGCTTAATATCTAACAGAGAAAGAGCAAAAGACTCGCCAAAAGCAATATCCCATTCTTTCATTTCATCAAAGTCAGAAGCAGACAGGCTAACAAAAGTCCACTTATCACCGCGATCGCCTTTTACCGCATCGGGTAAAGATATAGCGTTTAAAGGCGGATATTTGACCGAAGCCGTATTAGCAGTTTTTAGATCGTATCCCGTTTCAGATGGGTAGACATTCTCATTTCTCTGTTCGATCCATTGTTTGAGTGCATAGGTACGACGACTAGGTACGGGGTTTATTCCCGCATCTTCACAGGCTTTAACAATCATGTTATTCATTTGACGACGGAAAAACCGAATCTTTTTAGGCGTTGTATCTGCTTTAGTAATTGCTTTCTCAATAGCTTCTTTCAACCAGATTGAGTTTACAGTTTTACTAGAACAATACTCAGCATATTTAAACAAACTATCGGGCGATCGCTCAATACTATTGGGACTTTCACAAATCAATACTTCCCAAAGCTTTTTACCATCCTCATCTAAAATTGGACGCGAATAAAAATCTAATTCCCAAACTGTATTGCTCATATTCACTCGACAACTATTAAAATCGCATAATTAAACTTAGTTAATAGTTTACCGAGATGAAGGTCAACTCATTTATCATTTATCAAAAAGCTTTTAGCCGTTAGCTTTTAGCTTTTAGCGCACAAAGCGAAGCTTTGAAGTCGTCCGAAGGACGGACAGAGCCTGGAGGCTCTCGCCTGCCGAAGGCAGTCGGACGCTCTACGAGCGTCGCGCGTACGCGCTGCATTTAACTATTAAAAGCGCAATTGGGTATAAGACCCCATCGCCTGTGCGATGTCCACACTCAGGAGGACGCGATGTTCGAGGAAACCTCGAACATTTCAGCCGTCCGTGTAGGGTTTAAGACCTTGCCTGAGTGAGCTAAGAGCATGACCTGGAGGTCATCGCCGTTGCCTTCGGAACGTCGGCACGCTCCAGCGTGCGCTAATAGCTAATAGCTAGGGCGAAGCCCTTTTATCATTTATCATTTATCACCGAAGCTCTAACAGTGTTCGATGTTAATCCTCGACAATAACCTTATCCGAAGGTGTCCTAAAAGATACACTTCGATATATCCTTTAGGACAAGGGTATAACATCTCGCAATGTTCAATGATTCTTGGTCAATGTTCAATGTTTAGATACGCTCTAACTATAATTAGTAATTAGTAATCAGTAATCAAAAATGATCGATCTATATACATTTACCACGCCTAACGGTCGTAAAGCCTCGATTATGTTAGAAGAGGTAGGCTTAGACTATGAGGTTCACAGCATAGATATTACCAAAGACGAACAGTTTACTCCTGAGTTTATCGAGATTAACCCTAACAGCAAGATTCCTGCTATTGTCGATCGCGATGAAGATCTTACCGTATTTGAATCGGGGGCGATCTTGATTTATTTAGCCGAAAAATCTGGAAAACTGCTTAGTAGCGAACCAAAACAGCGTTTTAAAACTATAGAATGGCTGATGTTGCAGATGGGTAGCGTCGGACCAATGTTCGGACAATACAATCATTTTTATAAATATGCCCCTGAAAAGATTCCCTATGCGATCGAACGTTACAAGAAAGAAACCTTAAGACTATATGAGGTTTTAAATACTCAACTAGCAAAATCGGAATACGTTAGCGGGGAGGAATATACAATTGCCGATATCGCTATCTATCCTTGGATAGCTGCTTACAAATTTATGGAATTGAGTTTAGATGGACATCAGGAATTAAAACGTTGGTATGAAAACATCAAACAACGTCCAGCCGTAGATAGAGGCATGAAAGTACCTTAATAAATATAATTAGTTAGACAATGGCGATCGCACAATGCCACCCTGTATATCTATTTAGCAGTGGCTTGGTAAAATCAAATTCTTATTTAATCTCGGATTACCATGAATCAACCCTTTTATTTTCCCGACGGTCAATTAGCTAACAATGCAGATGAGTTGTTTGAACTATGTCAAAAATATCCCGATGAGGCTACTAATTATTTAGTCAAAGGAGATCTGGAAAATTGGCTTGCTTATATCGGTAGTTACGAACTCGCAGAAGGTGCTACAAATGCACGTCAAACAGAATTATCAGACCGTCAGAAACTAGAAGAGTTTTTAAGCACTTCCCACAGCCTAACCATAGAACAGGCTGTTCCTGCTGCTGTAACCCAAACTCAAATCGAAGATAACCTTACTGCACCCCCAACAGCTTCTACTACCCCTGACCCTCAAGAAGAACCAGTGGATGAATCAGCATCGGTAGCTACAGATCTTCCTTTGAGCGCAACCTTAACTGATACCACAGAAGTACCTATTGAATCCTCCCCCGAACCAATGACTGCAACACCACCTAAAAAGTCAGCGGAATCTGTGAGATCTGCCAACGCAGAAGATAGTCAAACCCAATCTTCATCTTCAGGGGAAGAAACAAATGAAGAAAAACCATCATTCTTCCAGGTGATTGCCAAATTTATTGTCAAAATTCTCTATCGTAATAAAGCTTAATTTATTTAGATTGTCCCATGCGATCGCGTTATTTATTAAATAGTTAAATAGTGCGATCGCATCTAGATGAAGTCCTAAAAGATCTTCCCTCCTCGTTCCTTTCTCCTTTCTCCTCGTTCCTCCCTTCTACAACGCTCCTGCTGCGGTGCGATCGATAACACTACCTTCGCCCAAATGACTAGTGATGTTAATTGCCTGCACGACTGGCTTACCCGCTGCACCATTAGGATAATCAATTACGCTTACGGCACAATTACCCTGTTTGATGTTCCAGAAATTATCTGGTTTTAAACCTAGCAAGTAGCAAATAATCACTTTATTAATCGCATCGTGAGCTACTACCAAGCCTGTTTGAGGTGTATCAGTATTGCTATGGTCAGCTACAATCTTGTTCCAGGCTGCAACTCCTCGATCCCAAACCTGCTGTAAATTTTCTCCTTCTGGCATCTGGACTGTTTCGGGCTTATCCTTCCACTGCTGGAGTAGTCCCGCATAATCGGCTTGAATTTCCGTTTCCAACATCCCTTCCCACAAGCCATGACAAATTTCAATCAGTTCGGGAGTTGTTTCTAACTCTACCCCAGGATGTTGTTTCAAAATAATCTCGGCGGTTTCTTTGGGACGAAGCATCGAGCTAGATACGGCAAAATCAATTGGGATATCTTGTAAAAACGTCGCAGCTTTTTGACCCTGCGATCGCCCGTTATCGTTAAGAGGAATATCCCTAATACCCTGAAAACGAGATTCTTTGTTCCAGTCGGTTTCGCCATGTCGTACTAGCAGCAAACGGGGTCCAGAGTGAGGTGGACGAACGGGAGGAATGGGCATACCCATGTGTGAAGTTTGATTGAGAGATTCTAGCTGTACGGGGTCGCCAAAATCGTTAACAAAGTTCAATATATTGATACAGCAATTAGACTGTTGAATCGAATGATAGCGAGCGATCCCGATCTTGATCGCACTCATAATTAAACAGCGGTTAATGCCATTATGGGCAGTAATTAAAATAGTGTGACCGTGATGTTTAGCAATAGTCTCGCGCCAGAAATTTTGCGCCTGGTGATAGAGAGAACGCACTGGGTAATGTTCCCCCTGTGACAAGGTCATCTTAAAATCTTGAGGCTCGCTTTTCCACAGGCGATAATCATCGGCAAATTTAGACTGTACCTCGTCTTTTTTCATTTCCTCCCACAGTGGCAGATCGATTTCCATCAATAGATCTGTAGGCTGTAACTGGGGGGGGTTGCTTAAAGTAGCATGAATTATTTCGGCGGTCTTTTTAGCTCGCTGTAGAGGACTACAATAAAAAGCATCGATTTTAATCTCGCTTAGAGCCTGTCCTACCTGTCGAGCATCGGCAATTCCTTTCTCAGTTAATACAGACTTATCACAACGACCCTGGATTATCTTCTGTGCATTATAGGTACTTTGTCCGTGACGGACGATGATTACGCGAGTAGCCAACCTTTTAATCCTCTTAATAATTTCGCCTCCGTTATTGTATCGACAAACAGACTAATATCCGATCGCAAAGTTTTTATTTGTCAGTTGAAGCAAAAAAATAGTTACCTTTTGATTCATCCCCTTTTGTAGATTGATAACTATTCGAGGAAAAGGGATAATGCCATTTGGGTATAAAAAATAATTATATAAATGCTGTCTTGGAGGATAGATGACGATAAAAAGAGTAGTTTTAGCATTATTGACTATATTCGCGCTCTTTCAAATTGGCTCTTCGTTAAATAGTAGTTTTTCACAACCTCAAATCGGAGGGCGTTTAGAGCTATACCAAACCAATTTATTGCTTCACGTAGCAGAATTTAAGGCTAACTCTACAGACGATTTCGACGTGAAATCACTGGGCGGTCAACGTTTTGAGGTTTCCTCAAAACTACGCCCACTTAATAGTGCTGCCAATTCTTTGATTGGTGAAGATCCCTATTCCGCTGCTAGTAAAAAATACCAGCAGGTTCGCGAGCAGTCGGTAGTTAGTCTCGATAATTTTAAATCTCAGCTACAGCAGTTAGATAAAGCTGGAGCTAATTCGGACTCAGATAACGGTTCACAGATTAATATTGCTAAAAAAAGTCAGATAACGAGTCAGATTGCTGAATTAGAACAGTTCATTCATGAAATAGACTTAAAACAGGGAATTTTAACGGCAGTGCAGGGGAAAACAGACGATGCGATCGCTATTTGGACGAGTGAAATCGATCGCATTGGCGATTCGGAAAATAGTTACGCGCAAACAGCAGCTTTACTTCAGCAGCTATGGCAAAATAAAACTCCAAGGGTAACAACAGATGCAGTTACGCTCATTAACAACTTGGATAGTTGGTTTCGCTATCAAACTCTGGCTAAATATGACGAGGTTAA
Source organism: Waterburya sp. (assembly GCA_965214815.1). GTDB lineage: Bacteria > Cyanobacteriota > Cyanobacteriia > Cyanobacteriales > Xenococcaceae > Waterburya. The sequence continues at coordinate 671,491 of CBDCCL010000002.1, read as the reverse complement.
TAATCTAACCGAAGACCTAGCTCTACTTCAAGAGCAAGAACTACAGATAGCTACTAATTCGGTACTTAAGTTAGCTTTAATCAGTGGTCTGCCCTTTTTTGGCTTAATATTTGGCACGATTTTATTAATTTTTGTAGCCATACAAAGACTGGTTAAAAAAGAAAATTCGCTACTGGCTACTAATGCAGGTAACAATTGGGAAACTCCTTGGGATTGGGAAATAACCTGGCAGGTTTTAATTGTCGGCTTTTTCTTTATTACTCAATTTGTTATTCCCTTGCTCTTAGGCATTTTCAACATTAATCCCGTCAATTCTTCTTTAAGAGTCAAATCTTTTTATGTATTGGGAACTTACCTAGCAATGGCTACTGGCGGAATTTCAGTTCTATACCTTTCAATTAAATCTTTCCTTCCTCTACCAAAAGATTGGTTCAAATTTAAGTTGCTAGATAACTGGTTGACTTGGGGAATTGGGGGTTATTTAGCTGCTATACCCTTAGTATTGTTAGTGTCTGTAATTAATCAACAAATCTGGCAGGGACAGGGGGGAAGTAATCCTTTACTGCTTCTAGCTTTACAGGCGCAAGATAAGGTAGTTCTACTGATCTTTTTCGTCACTTCGTCCATCGCAGCACCAATTTTTGAAGAAATTATGTTTCGCGGTTTTTTGTTACCTTCTCTAACCCGATACGTATCCGTTACCAACGCCATTATAATTAGTGGCTTTATTTTTGCTGTGGCTCATTTGAGTCTATCGGAAGTTCTACCATTGGCTACTCTGGGCATAGTATTAGGATTCGTTTACACGCGATCGCGCAATCTTTTAGCTCCTATGTTGCTACACTGTCTTTGGAATAGTGGCACTCTAATTAGCCTGTTCGTTTTAGGTAGCGGAGTTTAATTACTCTGGCGATCGCTCTAAAAAATAGTCTACTTAAAATTAGCGCGATCGCACCTGGGGTCTATCTCGTAGAATCTAAATTTATTGAGATATAAATAAAGCGTAAGCTGACTCTCAATTTATTATGTCTTCTAAAGACGACGATAATGGTCTAAACACCGATCGAAGCAATCGCGATCGAATGCAACAGCAAAGCGATCGCGTCTGTTACGAGCATTTTTGGTTGAACATAGAAATACGTATCTCTCCCCGTCAGCCAGAATTATTACAGGGTTTAGAACAGTGGTTGCAGTTAAATCTAATTAGCCAAGCGCAGGTAAAAAAGCTGGCTCGTAATTATTTAAGCTGTGCTTTACCCGAACCAAAAGTAATCGAACCGATCGCACAAGCACCTACCGAACCCGAACCAGCTGTAGTAGAAGCCTCTGTTAATGTATTAATGCGAATTTGGCAGGGATTTTTAAACGAGTTAAGTATTCGCTGGCTGTTATTTTTAGGCATATTTTTAGTTATTGTTTCTTCTGGTGTATTAGCTGCAAGCCAGTGGCAAAATTTTCCTAGTTTTGGACAGTATTTAATTCTTTTAATTTATACTTTAGGCTTTTGGGGGATTGGTTTGTGGACGAGCAAACAAGATCTAAAGCTAACCTCTCAAACAATAAGTGCGATCGCAACTTTACTAATTCCCATCAACTTTTGGGCAATTAGTTACCTGGGTTTAGGCAGAAATCTTATAGACTGGATTGTTATTGGTGTTGCTATCGTGGCGACGGCTACTATTGTAATATATCGAAAACAGCAGCCACTATTTTCAATTTCCTTCTGGTTACTTAGCTGTTTGCATCTCGGCTGGAATATTAGTTTAGTTCCTTCGCTATCAATATATAGCGGTATTAGTATAATTAGTTTTATTTACTATAGATTTGTAGTATTACGATATTCGACTAATCTATTATATTTATTAGCTGCGTGGTCATTATTACTAGCAAGAAGGTTAGTCGGTGAGATTTATCTTACTCCCTATTACTGTTTGGCGATCGCAATCTTTGCCTGGCTATTAGCTACAGTTTGTCTGAGGCGATCGAAGCTGTCTATAACCAATAAAGCTGAATCCGCGATCGCCGACGATCTCCTTAACCAAGTATGTCAAATATTTAGCATTATTCTCTTCATAGCTACTGGGTTGCGATCTATTATTGCAGGTGTGGTAGACCCGCCTTGGTTTTTTTACCAGACTATCGGTATTGGTGCTTTAGCAATTCATTTATTCTATCAACGACTTGCTTTATATTGGCGCAAGCAAGATTTAACGGCGATTTTTTCAATTGGTTTACTAACGGTTTATATATCTAAAGAACTAATTCCCGAAAGCTTCCGCAGCCAGGCGATAAATTTTGCTGTTACGGTAAGTAAAACTGAATATTTTCCCGAATCTGTATTTGGAGTAACTCTATTTCCTTACTTAATCGTATTTGTTTTGGTTGCTTCATTGCTATATCGTCGGCAAAAATCTCAGCTTGCTTTATATACCGAGTATCTGACTTTGATGCTAGGTGTTGTTTTAACCTGTTTGAGTCTGTCTAATCCTATCTGGCGATCGCTAAATCTACTTGGTTCTACCCTGACTTTGGGTTATGTTACTAAGATTCGCCAACCAGTTAGAAGCAGCCTAATTTATTTAACCCATCTACTAGGTTTGATTACGATCGTTCAGGCGATCGCCAGCTTTAACATAAGTCTACCCGTATGGGGAGGTATTTTTATTGCTCTGATGGTAATTGAATGGAGTGTTTATTTGCGTCAGATAAAGCGGAGGCTCGATACTGCTTTAATATGGCAGAGCTGCTGGTATTTTGGCTTGTTACTAAGTGCGGTTAGCTACGGCTTTTTCTTGTTAGAGGCATTTTCACCGACACAATATGCCTATTGGGGTTTACTTTGGCTAGTCACTCCAGCAATATTAACCGCGATCGCTAAATACACCAAGATCCTACGGCAGAAACGTTTGGCAACTAGTCTTAGCTGTATTGCTTTAATAATTGCCCAGCTATTAATATTCCAACAGCCAGAAACTAGATTTATTGGGTTAACGGTAGCCACAGGATTGATGTTTATTAATGCCTTTAATCTACGGCAGATTGTAATTGCCATCATTCATCTTGGTTTTGGCTTATGTTGGTTAGCTAATTTATTTAATATTTTTACAGATGGCTGGAATTGGTTATTAATCGGTGCTGTTAGCATACTGGGTCTGTATCGCCTTCGTCTATATCTGCAACAGGTTGTCGATACTCCCAAGTTTAACTATATCTCTCAACGCCAGGCTCACGGAATATTGGGTGTAGGTGTCGAAACCAAAAACTTTAAATTGATTAATAAGTACATTACCGCAGCCGATTATTGGGCGATCGCTATCGGTACGGTTGAAATAGCTATACTAAGCATTATTTATGTTGTTTCAGTTAATTTTGAGTTTCAATATTTATTAACCACAGCTTTAGTTATTAGCGCGATTATTTGGCGTTACCGCTCCCAACCCCGTAATTGGACAATATATACCCTAGTTTGGTTGACAGAATTATTAATAATTGGTGTTGTTAGTCTGGTTGGCGGTAGTGGTTTAATAATTGCGATCGCTAATATCATTATGGGATCGATCGCTTTAGCTGTAGTAAGACAAGTATTTAGAAACAATTGGCATTGGCAGCAACTAAATATATGCTATGTTCCCTTTATCTATGCTGCATTAGCAATGCTGTGGCGATTGCCGGATCGCAATGCTTTTACAGGATTATTGACTCTTAGCGCAGCGATTATCTTTCTGAAGTCGCAACTAAAAAGCGATCGAGTTAATATAGCGAGCGATTATCTGGCTTATATAGGTATATCTGTTGGTATCTATGAGTTAGTTATCTATCAAATACGCTCATCAAGTGCTGGTGTTGCCGATAATTTAACTATACTAGCTTTAACAGCAGCAGCGATCGCCTTTAGCTATCGACTTATTGCTTGGTGCGATCGTCAACGTCAACGAACTAGAATTATTTTCATTGCACATCTACATTGGGTAGTTGCTAGCATCTTCAAAATTATTGCTGCGGGTATAGCTTTAGAAAATACAGCAATAAATCTGACTCTAGTTAGCATTGCTACCAGCTTTTGTTTGGGTGCTTATGCTGTAATTCAGGGTAAAGATTCGATCGCGACCAGTTCTAAATTAAATGATTGGTGGGTATATGTCGGAACGGTTGAAATTGCTGCCAGCTTGATTTATAGTCGTCTAATTATCGATCGCCTGAGCCTATTCGATCCTTGGCGAGTCATTTTTACCTGCGCGATCGCTCTTGCGATTTACCAAATCCCCTGGCACGAATTGGGTTGGCGAGTTACACCTTGGCGACGCATCGCTTCAATTACTCCCGCTGTAATGGCATTAGCTATAGCAGAAGATATTTCGTACCTTAGTTTATTAGTTATTACTCTATTCTATTTACGTATTGCTTATGCACAGCATAACATTCGCTGGAGCTATGTTAGCTTAGGATTTATTAACTGGGGAATAGTTAGATCGTGGCAACATCTTGAATTTATTTGGATACCAGTAGCGATCGGCTTATCTATTTTATACATTGCTCAATTCGATCCGAATCGATCTCGTCGGCATCGCCACTATCTTCGTATTCTTGGCTGTAGCGTTATTTGTGTAGCTGCTCTTTTTTATCCCTCGGCAATTGTTCCTGGTGCGCTTGCCTTTAGCTTAGTTTTTATTGGTTTGGGTTTAAAAATTAGAGCTTTCTTATTTACAGGAACTATTACACTCATTTTGAGCGTAATTTACCAGCTAATAATTTTAGTAACGACTTATTCTTTTTTAAAGTGGATAATTGGATTGTTTGCGGGAATTAGTTCAATTGCGATCGCTGCTCGGTTTGAAAGACAGCGAAGTTTATTTAATAGTCAATTAAAAAACTACAGTGATAAACTACAAAACTGGCAATAAACAAGTAAAATTTTTAGTAATTTATCAGCCAAAAACTTTAGAGCGACTGTAGTTAATTAATTTCACCCACTTTACTGTAATTAGTAGACATTCGCTATTTAACGTAATGAAAACGAAGCAACTCGGTTAATAAACTTTGAGACAGTGTTATTTTCAAGATTTAAAGACTGTCTGTTTGAAGATTCACTACCTAAATTTAAAAATAGATAAATACAAACAGTAATAACTGTAGCTAAAATTATTCTTTCCCACATATTAATTCTACCTCCTTTGTTTTTATAAAATATTATCTCTTAAATTTAAGAGATAAGCTATTTTATGATAATTTACTTTATATTTGTTCTTAGCAAAATTTAACTTTACACTGTTGACGTAAAGTTAAACTAAGAATTACTTTAATCTTTAACTTTAACTTATCGATAATTTACTTTTTATAATTATTCCTATACTTTTTAAAATTTTATCTTTAAATAGTTACTAATAAATCTACTACATCAACTTTAAATAATAGCTTTAATTGAACTTTATATTATAAATACTGGTAGCTGATTTTAGTTCTAAACTAGGTACAGCTTGAAATAAGATTTTAGTATTGCTTTGCTTTGTATTGAAGATTACTAAATTTGTAGTAAAACGATTGCGCCCCAGTTTTACCAAAGGCAAGACGATGGTATGAATGTGCCGTTGAGTACTGTTACGCCGTTTGCCCTAGACTAACTTCTCGCCAAGCATAAATCGAAGATGTTTGAAGGAGCGGGCATTAGGCAGTAGCAACATTACCAACAATGCCAAATTGGCTTATGTTCATCAATTCGGTAATAAGCTTGACTGTACCAAAAATTAAAATTTTTTAATTTTTAAAATGAATAAACTTTTGACGCAAAATTAAAATAAAGAAACTCAGGTCTTCTACTAAATATCTTTTCCATAGTCTACCAGGCTCCGATATCAGCCGATAAAGCCATTCTAAACCAGCCGAACTCATCCATACGGGGGCTCTTTTAATCTTCCCTGCTTCAAAATCTATCGTTGCACCAATGGCAAAGAAAGTTGAGATTTTAGTTAAGCTATGTCGATGGAGATCGATCCATTTTTCTTGCTTAGGTGCGCCCACTCCCACCGCTAAAACATTAGCTTCAGAGCTATTAATAAGATTAATAATTTTTTTACATTCTACGGGATCGTGTTCAAAACCAAAAGGAGGAGAATAGGTGTCTACCACCATATTACGCCTAACCTTATTGTTGATGTTACTGCGCGCTCGTTCTGCCACTCCCTCTAAACCGCCCAGTAAAAAGATTTTGACAGCTCGATCGTTACCATAGTATTGATAAAAAGCGGGAAACAAATCCGAACCCGATATTTTTTCGCGGATTGGCTGTCCCAAAAAGTGTGAGGCAAACAAAATTAGCTGACTATCACATACGCGATAATCTGCGTTTTGATAAACATGATAAAATTCACGATCTTTTTGCAGCTTAATTAGATGGTCTACATTGGGTGTAAATACTACTCCGCCTGCTCTTAGCCTTTCTAATAGCTCCCGCATACTGATGTTATCAATGGGGATATTTAATATGTTTACTCGCTTGTGTATCATTATTTGTCTCTTATCAATTTTGCTCAAATTGTGCTTTGTATTGTAATGACGTTGCATTTGATAATTAAAATTTATACTTAGCCTATTTGCTAGTAGGTAATTCTCGGTAAACTGATAACGATTTTAAATTGACCAACGCTCGCGTGCCGTTTTTGTCGTGTGGTCAACATATATGTGGCGACAGACAGCCCGAATGCTTTAGATACAAGCTTGCTTCATACGCTCTAGCAGGGCGTATGCCCTATTACGACAAAGATACGCTTTGCTTGACTGGATACGCGCAAGCTTTGGAGATCGCGTGGGGCTTATAAAGGGGTGTACGGAAGCGTGATAGAACATCATGCAATAAGTTCTCACCCTGCGGGAGGTCGCAATATTTGAATCGAATTCAGATATTCTAGCCATCCTTAACTACGCACTGTGCCTACAGCCGATCCCCAACGCAAGTGAGCATAAAGAATCCGCGATTGGCTTCACCGCGACCTCTAGAAGCTTGTTGGAGCTAACACTCCATCATCTTGTGACGCGGAGCAATCTGTAATTGTATGTAAGATTAGTTATACGCAACTTACTATAAATATATTTGTTGAAAACTATTTTGATATTAATTGATTTTATTGTTAGATCTACGTTTAACCTCTTAAATATGTTGACGATCGAGTAATTTGCGTAAAATTACCTCATTTTTGCATAGTTAATTTTACTTAAATAAATATTACAATATGCCACGTTAATTTAGCTCTACTACAATGTAATTATTCAATAAAGATTTTTGAGTTAATAAATCTTCAACTGAAATACATAAATGTCTTTCAGCATCAACCCTAAATTTTAATTTGAGGCGATCGCTTCCTGGGTTGCCAGCGGGATCGAGACGAGCGATAGTTCTCGCTCCTGAGGTGTCGTTTAAAGGCTGAACTTGAGGATTTCCAGTATCTACAGTACGAGTAACCAAACGTTCACCATCGAAATATACTTCTGTAGAAGCAGTTTGTCCTAATTCGCCGATAATTAGCTCGATGCTGTTTTGGTTGGGGGTAGAAGCTCCCAAAACTAGTTCTACTGCCTGTTCCATCGGATAAGGTTGTCCTGTATTAATAATCCGATGCCAATCATGACTATGAGTTCTACGATTCCAATAGCGAATACCATAGCTATGGTACAGAAAGTCTTTTACCTCAGTACTTTGAGACACTTGCAATGCTCCGATGGCGACTGCTTCGAGGGAAAATTTATTTTTTATCAAATCTGTGTCGAAATACTGTTCGAGCCAGTATTGAACTGCTGGAATTTTTGCCGAACCACCTACTAATAGTACTGAGTCAATCTTCGTAATTTCTATTCCATTGCTTCGAGCCTGTTGTAATACTCGGTTCATCAAATCGTCTAGTCGAGCAAAAAAACCTTGCTCCTGCAATATGACATCAAAGCGATCGCGTGACAAACTCAGTTCGTAGGTTTCTAAAGTTTCGTCGTTAAAATATGCTTCTTTAGCCTTGGTATCCGTAGAAAGCTTAATTTTGAGTCTTTCAGCCAAACGGGTAGTTAAAGTAGATTTGGGCAAATCTTGAATTTCCGTAAAATAATCTACCAGCCAATTATCAATATCTATTCCTCCCAAATTTTCTCCCGCCTTAGCAACTACCCGCGCCGTGTTTTTCTGCTGTACCTTACTTTTACCTAACAATCTGTTCCCCCACTTAAGCAAGTAGCCATCAGGATCGCGATCGGATAGTTGCACCAAAGACAAATCGACCGTACCACCGCCAAAATCTACTACTAACAATGATTCTTCTCGGGTCTGATAGCCCAATGCAGCAGCAGTCGGCTCGTCCAAAATTCTAATCTGCTCAACCGCCAAAGATTGACATATTCCCGTCAGCCAATGCCGATACGATTCAAAACTATCGACAGGAACAGTTAACACCAAAGACTGAATTGCTGCTTGTTGGCGAAGACTGGCAACTAACTCAGTTAAGAACCATTCCCCTATTTGTTCAAAAGAAATTTTTACGCCATCGAGTTCGGGTAAAAAGCCCTGAATTTGGGTACCGATCCCGCGCTTAAAACCTCGAAAAAAACGCGGATCGTTATTTAAATCCAAACCGCGATCGCGCACTGTTTGTCCTGCAATAATTTTGCCTCGCGCAGCATCTTCTACATATACCAAACTAGGAACGAGGGGAGGTTGAGAACTAAGCTGTTGTGATAAACCTGGTAGCCTAACTAGTTCTGCCTCGTTGGTAACAGTATTCCAACGAGCGATCGCTGTATTGCTCGTACCAAAATCTATTGCGAAAGAGTTGGGAGGAATCAAATTGTTTGCCATAGTAATCGACAGTATGAGCTAACTGGAAATTAGTTTATCGTTTTACAAAGTAAAAGATAATACATAGAAGGTTATAACAGTAAAAGCTATTTTCGATTTAACCGATCGCAGTCGAGATTTTATTGTCACAAGAGGCTTATGGAGTCAAGCTATTATAAAGAAGTATGAATTATTAAACTAATTAAAACCAATCAATAATGAAAAATAAACGATTTCTAGGTAAAGTGGCTAGCCACGCTACAGCACTTTTTTTAGGAGTCATTTTGACTTTTAGCACGATTCGGGTAATGTCTTCTCAAGCAGACACATTACCTCTAGAGAATAAATTAAACGATAAAAACATTCCTATTGCTCTTCAAACAGAATCAGAAATAGCACAAGCTCCTGTAGCCAGTGACTCCAGGAGTTTTGTCGCATCCGCAGTAGAAAAAACAGGGCCAGCCGTAGTTAGGATCGATACGGAAAGAACCGTTGCCACGAGAATAGATCCTTTGTTTGAAGATCCGCTGTTTCGAGAATTTTTTGGCGATCGCTTTGGGGGAAGAATGCCTAGAGAAAGACAGATTCGAGGACAGGGTTCGGGCTTTATCACTCAAAAAGACGGTATCATTCTAACTAACGCTCATGTCGTCAGCGGTGCAGATCGGGTAACTGTTACCCTCAAAGATGGTAGAGAATTTGAAGGAGTAGTTAAAGGCAAAGACGACGTTACCGACTTGGCAGTAGTCCAAATCCAAACTTCGGGGGTAGATCTACCAGTTGCACCTATAGGCAATTCCGATAACGTTCGAGTAGGAGATTGGGCGATCGCCGTCGGTAATCCCGTTGGTTTAAACAACACCGTTACTTTAGGTATTATCAGTACCTTGACTCGCTCCTCGGCACAGGTAGGTATTCCCGATAAGCGGATTGACTTTTTACAAACCGATGCAGCAATCAACCCTGGTAACTCTGGAGGGCCGTTATTAAACGAAAGAGGGGAAGTAATCGGCATTAATACCGCAATCCGCCCCGATGCTAACGGTATTGGCTTTGCAATTCCAATTGGTAAAGCCCAGTCGATCGCCAATACTCTAGCTGCGGGTCAACAAGTTCCCCATCCTTATGTTGGAATACAGATGCGTACTCTCACCCCTGAGTTAGCTCAAAGAAATAACGGTAATCCTAATTCTCCTTTTACTATTCCAGAAATTGAAGGAGTTTTAGTACTACGAGTCTTACCCGACACTCCCGCAGAAGCATCAGGCTTACGTTTAGGAGATGTAATTACCGCAATTGATGGTCAGGCAATTACTGATGCTGGAGAATTACAGGCATTTGTAGACGGCAGTGGTTTAAATAAAAACCTTCAGTTTACCGTGATACGAGGCGATCGCACTTTAAAATTAAGGGTAGTTACCGCACAGTTAGAAGGATTGTCTTAATGACGTTAGTAATTTAATGTATAGTACAAAATGACTCGGCTATTAGCTGTTAGCTATTAGCTGTTAGCTGTTAGCTACTCATATCGATCCTGTGTTCTTGACTCGAACTCAGGTTGACTATTAACTTTGGCTGACAAAATATCTAATAAACAAATAAACGCTGTATCTCGTCTTAACTTTACTGCGATCGATACAGCGTATTTTTTATGCTTGTTTAGTAGGGGCGATTCCAGAATCGCCCCTACCTTAGTCCTGTACCAAATGTAAAACGTGACCGTCTAAATCTCGAATTGCCAAAGCCTGACTAAATCCTAAATCGTTATTCGACATTTTCACTATGCCTGGTGAGACGAACTGACAGGGTGCAGAACGCAACTGTTCGGCTAAGGTAGCCAAATCTGATACGGCGATAACTGTCTGATAATGCCACAGATCGCAAGCACGACTGTCTATAGGCATATCGCGCCCATCCGTAGGAGCGATATATTCTAAAAGTTCAAAACCAATACCAGCCTCGCCCTTCATGCTGTTTACCTGGACTCTCGAACCAAAGACGCAGGTAATATGTTCAAATTCTGTACCGTAATTTTCAGCCTGTAACATCAATTCTAAATTAAGCCCATCGCGATAGAGAGCAAAGCTAGCAGAGGCGTTTTTTACTCCTACCGCACTATGATCGATTCCTAAAAACAGTTTGTCGGTTTTCTGCAACCACTTTTCATCAGCTTTATCGTCTGGAAACGCAATTAACTCTAAATTGTGTCCATCGGGATCTTTAAAATAGAATGCTTCAACTCCGCCTAGTTTTTTGTTCCATTCTGGTAACTGTTGAGGACTAGTAGAAGTGTGCTTGACGTTGTGTTGACGCACCTGTTGATAAGCTCGTTCCATATCGCTGACTACAATTGCAATATGCTGAAACCAGCGATCGTTACTGCGAGAATCTATAGGTATCGGTCTTCCTTGGGGAGTTAAATATTCCATTAAAGAAATAATCTCTTCTCCAAGCTGCATCTGAACAATTCGCATCCGCAAACCAAATACACCCTGTAATTTTTCCCAGTCAGTCCCCGCAACTTCTATATCCTTGATTTTTTGAAACGATAGAACTTGGGTATAAAACTCGATCGACTGTTCCATGTTGGCAACAGTCATTCCGACGTATTGGATATTGGACATTAACTATGCTTGGATTACTATTTTACGATCTTAATTTATGAGAGTAGGTTGCGATCGCGCCTCTTACAAAAGAAAGGTTTAGCTTCGATTTGATGAAGCGATCTTACTTTCTCGACCGCGTAATTGTTAAAAATAATCACTATTAAACTTTTTTATTATTACTTCGACCGAATACTTAAACTTTTTTCATCTATCTTAAGAACTATCTATTTCGTAACATTTGTTAGTTTACATTTCAAAAATATATCTTATAGTGGATAAATTATTTTACTACTAATGAATACAAATCCTATGGAAAATAAATTAAGAGGGTTAATCGGTCAGGCAAATGTTTGGCTGTATATCAAAAGCAGTAACGGATGGCTCAAAGAAGTAGAAATTTTAGATGTCGAATCTGACATCATTACCTTCCGCTATCAGCACGAATCGCCCGCCGAAGTAAAGGTATGGGAAAAAACAACTCGATTAGAAAATATTTTGGAAATAGATATTCGTTTAGTCACCGTACCTAAATGCGAACAGAAGATTCAGAATATGAGAGATAAGCTTACTAGACTACTCGAACAAGAATAGTTGTTTGTATGTTTCTAAAAAATAGTGCCATATATATTTAAAACTTATACTTACGAACACAGAAAAATATCGTCGAGGCTTATTAGTCTACGGCGATTTTTTGGCTCTTTATTATTTGTGCGATCGCTATAAGGATTATTCGGTTTATACTACCTAAGTTATAGTTTGTTAATTAATATTGCGACTATAATGTAAATGTAGTCGGTAATTATTGAACTTACATAATAAAAAATTAAAGAATTAATTATATTTTGTAAAAGTAACTACATAATTATTGATTTTAAGCTACCTAAATGGAGGTAAAAACATGGATAAGCTAGAAAACAAGCTATCTATAGAACAAGAATTTAGTCATCGAGTATTTGCTAGTAATGTAAAAGACCTATCTCGCGAACAGGCTCAGGAGCTACTAGTACAGCTACACAAGCAGATGTTGTATAAAGACAATATTTACAAGCAGCTAATTCTAAACCAAGAAAAAGACATCGTAGATTCGTTGTTCGGCGTGAAACAATAGCCGTTTAGACTGATGATTTTAAATTTAAAACAGGCTTCCCTAGTTAAAATTGGGGGAGTCGCTTTTTATCAGTAAACAGTGAACAGTAAACAGTAAACAGTCCTCAAGACCCCGCGATTGCCACACGCGATGTGAAACGAGTCCTTTAGGGCTTCACCGCGACCCATAAGCGCGAATCGATATTTCAGACTTCAAATTTTGCCTCGGGATGTTTAGGATCGAATGTCATCCCGCAGCTATGCAATGCCAAAAATTTAATAGCAATCGATAATATTGCTAAATACTGTCGATAACATAGAGATATTTCATCGTTGGATTCGCCCTCTAAACTGTAAGATTTACTTAATACTTGCAGTTAGAGTCAAAAAGGATATATTTATGACCGTTGCCACTAACGTACCCGCATTTTGTCAGGGAATTCAACATTTCAAAGAGACGTTGCCAGATTTTGAACAGTATGGGCAATCTCCCGTTATTAAGTCAGGCGAAACTGCGATCGCCTCACCTACCGATAAAACCGCAGTCTATCAAACTATGCTGGCAGCCGATGCTTTACGCTATTTAACGCTTCAGGTTACCGCTAGCAAACAGTCTGGGCATCCAGGGGGATTTGCTTCGATCGCCGATACGATCGCCTCTTTGATGATGTTGGGATACAAGAATATCGTTACCGAGGTAGGACATCACGCCCCTGGTTTTTACAGTAACGTCTTTCTAGATAGTTCTTTAGAAGCGATGGGGATTAACAACGTGCAGGATATGCGCGATCGCTTCAGAGAAATGCACGGGCTTTTAGGACATTTATCTGGACAAATTCCTGGTTTACTCAGTCCTGCTGGACCATTAGGACAAGGGCAACACTTTGCTATGGCGGGGGCAAAACTCAATCCTGATGTTTTATTTCCCGTAACTATTGGTGATGGCGGTTTGGGTGAACCTTATATCATGAGTAGCTTTGGACATTTTAATACGGCATTTCCTCAAATAACTAACTTTCTGCCGATTTTAGTGTGGAATGGTTACTCCCAAGAACATCACAGCATGGTTTCCACCAAGACTAACGAGGAAATGATTAGCTACTGGGCGGGGAATGGCTTTGCCGAAATCATTTTAGTCGATGCCAAAGAGTATGACGATAGTAACCAAGCCAGCGATTACGTTGACAGCACCCTGTTTTCCTTTGAAGGGAGAATGGCGTTCACCCAGGCAATATTAGAAGCAACGGACAAAGCAGCACAATCGGCACTAAACGGTAAGCTGACGGTATTAATCGTCAAACAGCTAAAAGGCGCGGGGGTACATAAACGAGGCGCGCAGTCTCACAACCTCTATGCAGGCGACAGTGTAGATAAAGACTATATTGTGGCAGCTTTGAAAGATAGGGCTTTAACTCCCGAAGCATGGCAACTAGTAAGAGATAACTATGTTCGTGCGGGGGGTGGCGCAGCAGTCGAGACAGCGGTAACAGAAAAAGAACGTTCGCTGCCAGATTTGGGCGATATTCCTCTAGAAGAATATTCCGTTGGCGGTGAAAAGAAAGTAGCCACTACCGCGATGGGTGCGATCGCAGCTTACGTCGGACAACAGGATCAAGATTTTATCGTGGCAAACGCCGACGGGAATGCAGCATCGGGAATCAATAATATTAATACCGCTTTAAAAATTATCCACCCTACTACCGACGAAACCTATTTCCAACAGCCGAAAGGACAGGTATACGAACCCCTAAGCGAAGACGCTTGTGCGGGACTAGCAGCAGGACAGGCTTTATTCGGGGGGCGGACTCTCTGGTGTTCTTATGAATCTTTTGCGGTTAACGGTTTACCAATTTGGCAGACGGTAACGCAAGCAATGGCAGAATTAAGGCGCTCGACTCCTTCGACGGTAACATTATTTACCGCAGGGGCGTTAGAACAAGGACGCAACGGCTGGACACACCAACGACCTGAAATTGAGAATTACTTTGCGGGAATGATGCGTAACGGCAATATCTTCCCTCTCTTTCCCTGTGATGCTAACAGTATTCAGGCTTGTTACGAATGGGCTTTGGGTACTAAAAACAAGGGCGTTACCATTACTGCTAGTAAATCTCCTCTAGAAATCCGCACTACTTTAGACCAAACCCGCGAAGGACTAAATAAAGGCGCGATCGTTTTACAAGAAACTCCAGGAGATAAAACAGTTGTTTTTGCCGTCATCGGCGACATGACTTTAATTCCCGTTTCTGAAGCAGCCGAACAGCTAAAATCTCAGGGTATTGGTTCAAAAATTATCTCGATAATCAGTCCCCGTCGTCTATATCGTCCTACCGATGTTGCTTGGGACACTATTACTCAAGCAAAAGATGGCGATTTTCTCAGCGATGCTGAATTCTCAGCAATGTTTGACGGCGATGCTTTACTTGGAGTTACAGGTGGTTCGAGTGCCATGCTAGAACCTGTAATGTTGCGTAGCAACAGCAAGCGCGATGTATTTGCTTGGAAGCGCGGAGAAACTGCTTCTAGTGCGGGACAAGTTATGGAATTCAACGGCATAACTGCCGACAATTTCGTACAGCGGGCTAAAGAATTAATTGGCTAAAGTTTTACATTAGTAGAGTGGGCATTGCCCACCCTACAAATAATTTTCAATTAAGAAATAATGAGCAACGCTCAAACACTTGTAAAGTTTTGCTTTGAAGTAGATCCTTTTGAAAACGACGCTTATGACTTTCAGGTAAATTATTCTACTCAAGTACGACTTGTAGAAATGACCAGTAATTCTAGCTTGAACGATGTTGGTTTGTTTGTAGGATCGCTTTTAGCTTTTAACGATCTATCTTTCAATTCTGAATTTTTTAATGCTTTGTTTAAAGAGGAAGAATTAGCTTTAGTTGGGGGGTTATTATTTGAACAAAATAATCGAGTAATTGGTGCATCATGCTGTGCAGATTTTCAGGATTGGTCATCAGTAGTTAACGGGATTAAAAAGAAATCTTCCCCGTGGATGGGTCATAGCCCCGATCCTTGGTTTGAATTTGAGTCTGAAAATATAATTCTTTGGAGTGATGAAGTTATAGAAAATGCTTATTCTATTCAACTTACGCAACATGAATTCGATAAGCAGTTTCTAAAAGCAAAACAGGAACTAAATTACTTTGCTAAAAAAATTGAAGTTTGGGCATTAGAAAATTGCCACGCAGATTCCACTAGCTTTTTAAATGGAATAAGACATTATTTATTTTTCAACAAAAATTGACTATATTTGTCTTTTTTTTAGTTTTTTTTAAATTTAGAAATATTAAAGTAAAAAGCGATCGCACTATTTAACTTTCGACAGCAACCTCAACCAAATCCTCATTGCGATCGCTAATATAAAAGATGCAATTGAACTTCAGTCTCGAACTCAGGTTAGTTAAGAAAATCGCAGATGACCTATCTTTACCTGTCTTCTTAATATAGGAAGATAGCTCAACCAGGCTAACAATCCGAGCCGATCTTTGTGTTTGTCTAAGCAATACCATTGCTGAACTAATTCGATTCCCTGTCCCCAGTTTTCTATCTCTTTAAGATTATTTATTCCCCATTGATAAGAGGCATTGATTCCCAACTTACCAGAATTAAGTTTGCTGTTGCGAGCTAAAATTGTTCCTAGCGAATCAAAAATAATTTCCGAACCAGGAAAATTACTCCTAATATTAATAATTAAATACTTTACTTCTGTTTCAGTCAGAAACATTAATAGTCCTTCGGCAATAAATAATACTTTTCCCGATGCTATTTGTTTTACTTTGGTAATCCAATTCAAATCTAGAACCGAATGAGCTAGGTATTGTTGTCTGTCGGTTTCACCAATTAAACGATTCCAAACTAGCTCGACTTGAGGTAAATCTATGGCAATCCATTGAGTCGAACTACTATCGAGCCGAAAAAACCTAGTGCATAAACCTGTTCCCAAACTGACTATTGTTACTGAGGAATGTTGCTCGATAAAGCTTTTAACAAATTCGTCAATAACTTCAGTTCTAATAGCAATTAAAGCCTGATTGATCGGTGAATTATATTTAGAGAAGTCATAATTAATGCGATCGATAATTTCTACAGATTTGCGATCGCAGATAATACCGTTTTGCTTAGTCTCTAGGCTTCTTAAATAAGCAGTAATTAAAAGAGTTTCAGAAACTTCTGATAAGTGAGAAACATCTATGGTCTCGTTCATTGTTCGCTCCTTAATTCCTATGGAACTATAGATGTACCTATCAAAGGTTAAGTTGCATTCTTACCATTAAGCTATTTAATTTTCTCTTTGTCGAACTGACGCTTAATTTAATACTTCTGGTAAATTATGGGTAACGAATGCTTGTAATTTTATTAATATGACCAAAGCCATATTTCAACCGCCAAAATTACGCCGTGAAGAGTGTGAGGATGGGGAGCGTAGTGCGACTTGGCTAGAGCTATTTTTCGATTTAATTTTTGTCGTAGCGATCGCTCAATTGGCGCATAACTTTCATGAAGACTTTAGCTTTTTAGGTTTAGCTAAACTGGCTATCTTATTTGTACCCGTATGGTGGTGCTGGATCGGCGCGACTTTTTACGACACTCGTTTTGATAATGATGGATTGGTAGATCGTTTAATTACGCTGGTGCAAATGGCGATCGCAGCTAGTATTGCAGCCAATATTCATCATGGCTTGGGAAGTTCTTCTGTCGGTTTTGCTTTAAGCTACATAGCATTTCGGACGGTGCTGATCGCTCAATATCTCCATGCTGGCTATCACGTACCCGAAGCTAGACCATTAACTACCTGGTATGCTGTCGGCTTTAGCATTAGCATTGTTTTGTGGCTAGCTTCGGTATTTGTACCTATCCCTTGGCGTTTTATGCTTTGGGGTTTGGGCTTACTAATTGATTTTGTTACTCCCCTTACAGCAGGGCAAAGAGTGGTAAAAGTTCCTCCCGACATGGCGCATACTACCGAAAGGATTGGGCTGTTTACCATTATAGTTTTAGGTGAATCAATTGTTGCCGTAGTCGGTGGGGTGTCGGATATTGAATGGACTCCAATGTCCGTGGCGATCGCTTTATTAGGCTTATCGATCGCCTTTAGCTTTTGGTGGATGTATTTTGATAGCGTAGACGAGTCGCCTCTCCATGCAATGAGGAAGGGTCAAATAAGGATTGCCCTCACCTGGCTTTATTCTCATCTTCCCTTAGCAATTGGCTTAACGGCTACGGGGGTAGGAGTCGAGAAAATGATTCAAGGTTTAGGACATGATTCTGTCAGAGGCGAAAAAGTTTTATTTTGTTTAGCGGTAGCTTTGTGTATGGCGATTCTTTCCAATCTTCACTGGACGAGTTGCGAACTAGGTCAAACTAAATGCAAAAGGGTTCTAACCTTTTATCGCTTGGGTGCAGCAGCTTTTATTGCTACTTTAGCCCTAGCTAGTAGTGTTTTATCTTCCTTGGTTATTATTTCTTTGGTCGCCTTTGCCTGCACGATTCAAATTGTGCTGGATATTTTTAATACTTGTCCGTAAT
Source organism: Waterburya sp. (assembly GCA_965214815.1). Lineage (GTDB taxonomy): Bacteria > Cyanobacteriota > Cyanobacteriia > Cyanobacteriales > Xenococcaceae > Waterburya. Next base: position 653,449 of record CBDCCL010000002.1, on the reverse strand, counting down.
TAAACTTTACGTCCTAAAATTATTAGACTGCGATCGCCACCGTCAAGTTTGGCAATATCTGGTAAATAACCCCACTGTTGAAAACCATAGCGAGAAAACAGATTGAGGCTAGGTTGGTTATGAGCGAAAATAAATGCTAATAAAGTTGTTAACTGTAGTTGGGGACTAAATGCGATCGCTCGTTCTAAAAGTCTACTGCCAATACCCTGATGATGGTTTGTCGTTGCTACATAAATGCTAATCTCAGCGGTATGTAGATATGCCGGACGACCATAGAAATTTTGAAAACTCAGCCAGCCAAGGACGCGATTACGCTTGGCGTACCCTAAAGGAACGCTTTCTACTGCTACCCATAAAGGACGGTTGTGGCGATTGTGATACCAATCTAGGCGATCGGCAACGGTAACGGGTTCGGTATCTGCTGTCGCCATACGACTAGGAATACTTTGATTGTAGATTTCGACAATTGCGCTCAAATCGGCAAGTGCAGCATCACGAATATACATCGGATAACATATTGATTAAAACTACAGGCTGGTTTTACGACAGTAGAAAAATAGGTTCGATCGAAAACCGCTACCATCGCCATATTCTTTAGATTTTAAGACACTTATGAAAGAGCGCATTGCCAAGTCATTTAATATTTACGCCGATAAGCTAGTGCAGTTTAGCAAAGCCAGCGGTCGTCAATATTGGTTAATTTTTCTGTTTGTTTTGGCTCTTACCCTAGTATCAATTGTTCCTTTTCCTGGGCATTCTCAGTTACCTCCTCAGAGATTATCAGATCCCGTTTGTCAGACCGAAGCCGATCGAGAGATACGAGGAGTCTGGTTGACTAACATCGATAGTGATGTACTGTTTGAGGCTGATAAAACTCGCGAGGCGATCGCCATGCTGGCAGAATCTAATTTTAATACGATTTATCCCACGGTTTGGAATTGGGGCTATACTCTTTATCCTTCTAAAGTATCTGAAGCGGTTACTGGGCTGGCTCTCGACCCGACCGAAGGACTACAGGAACGAGATGTTTTAGCCGAAATAATCGCCACGGGACACGAACATCAAATGAGCGTAATTCCTTGGTTTGAGTTTGGCTTTATGGCTCCTGCGGATTCAGAATTGGCTAAACGCCATCCCCAGTGGCTGACAACCAGAGAAGATGGCAGCACTATTTGGTGGGAAGGCGACGTACATCAGCGGGTGTGGTTAAATCCCTTACGTCCCGACGTACAAGAATTTATGACCGATTTAATCGTAGAAATAGTTAGTGAATATGATGTTGATGGAATTCAGCTAGACGACCATTTTGGCTATCCTTCAGAATTTGGCTATGACGAATTTACTGTAGAGCTATATCGACAAGAGCATAATGGTAAATTTCCCCCTAGTACGCCGTTAGATCCTGACTGGGTGCGTTGGCGTGCTGATAAAATCACTGCTTACGTCGAGACGCTATTCCATGAAATTAAGCAGCATAATTCTCACGCAATTGTTTCGGTGTCTCCTAATCCCCAAGATTTTTCTCTAAATTCATTTCTGCTCGACTGGTACAAGTGGGAGAGAAAAGGTTTGATTGAAGAACTGATCGTTCAGATATATCGCGATCGCCAAGCCAGCTTTATTCAAGAGTTACAACAGCCAGCAATTTTGGCAGCCAAGCAGCATATTCCCGTGGCGATTGGGGTTCTATCGGGTTTGAAAGGTCGCCCGATACCATGGCAGAAAATAGACAAACAGGTTAAAATTGCGCGCGAACACAACTTTGCTGGAATATCTTTTTTCTTTTACGAAAGCCTGTGGAATTTAGCAACCGAGCCTCCCAAAACTAGACAGACTGCTCTGAAAAATTTATTTTACCAACCAGCCAAACGTCCCAATGTATCCCAGTGTGAGTTTTCTTAGCAATTTTTCCGAGCAATGGTAATCGGGGAAATCGATTGGGGAACTATTACATTACATAGGATGCAATCTTGTCAAACCTAGAAATAAATGGATACTAGATTAAAGTATTTAACCGATCGAGACTATGATGTTTTGCTCGAACGAGCTATAGTTGAAGCTTATAAGCAACATGAGACAATTTTAAAAGAAGGTCGCTTGTCTCAGGCAATCTACCTGATCCGAAAAGGTATGGTTAGGGTCGAGAAAGCAGCCTCTGGTCGAGATGTGGCGATCGCTTTTTTAGAGCCTGGAGAGGTTTTTGGCGAGATATCCTTTTTGGAAGAAGTCCCGACTAGCGCAGCGATAATTGCTCAGGAGGATGTAGAAGTTTGTCTTTTAAATCGACAAAATCTTTATTCTCTGCTAGCTTCCTTACCAGGTCTGTCAGAAAGATTTTATCAATCTTTAGCCCATAATCTTTCGAGTCGTTTACCCCAGACTTCTTCTTTAGCAGCCCACTTGATGCGAAGAATGCCTCTTGCTCCCGAATACGATCTTCGACGCACGGGACAGCCAGGACAAGATGCGATTCCTCCTGAGTTGATTAGTGAGACAGAATTATTTAAAAGAAATTTGTACAGTATCGAGCAAGGTATTCGCAACAAAGAGTTAGACAAAAACGAAGCTCAAGAACAGATTAACAGAGTTTGTAATATGTTAATTAGTTCTCTAAGAGAGCAAATTATTCAAGAGCCAGAAATTCGCAAGGCAATCGGTACTTACATCTTTCGCGAGACCTTTCCTTTTTATATGCTGAGTAGCTTTTGCGATCGCGCTTTTCGCCGACCAGGAGACTGCGTTAGTGATTCTTATATTATCGAACTCCTCTCACAAAATGAACCAGAAGGAGATGGACATTTAGGAGTTTATTTAGACCGCTGGATTCGTTCATTGCCAACTTTTTCAGCTTTAAAAAATCGTGGGGGCAACATCACCACCACCATTAAAGATTTAGCAGCAAACTGGTCTAGCGATAATCCGATGCCAGTTACCAGTATTGCCAGTGGTTCGGCATCAGAGATCTTAGATCTTTATTTTCAGGCTTCACCGCCGAATGTTCACGTCAACTGTATTGACTTCAATCATCACGATTTATCTTCGGCTGCTGATATAGCACATAAATGGGGTTTTCGCGATCGCCTTACCTTTATTCAAGACAACCTTTTTCTGCGTGCCGAAGGATACAGTAATATTAATATTCGACCCCAGCAAATGATCTACAGCTTCAGTATTGCTAATTATTTACGCGATCGTGAATTGATTAGCATTCTCGATTGGATTTACGACCATCTTTTACCCAATGGAACGGTCATTTTAAGTAACTTCCATGCTGCCAATCCCGATCGCGTTTTGTTAGAGCATATTTTAGAATGGCATTCAATTTATCGTTCAGCAGAAGATCTCGAAAAGCTCTTTTCTCATTCTAAATTCCGTTCCCTACCGTTGGAAATTCAATCAGATGAATGCGGTGTCGAACTAGTAGTAGCTTGTACTAAGACCTAAAGTCTGAAGCTCTATGAGATTTAAAATATCGCCGTAAATTAAAATTCTCTATAGCTCGTTCAAACAAATTTGTACATCTCTAGTCAGCCAAACATTGCTATATTGAAAAAACTGTAAAGATATATTAATGTTTGTTCATGAGCTTACTCTACATCTTAGGATTCTTGCTAATTCTGCTAATAGTAGGAGTTGCAGTCTATCTATTGACTGCTCGTAGCTATCAGTCAGCCGATTCTGTAGCCAACTCTTACGACGAATGGACAGAAGACGGAATTTTAGAATTTTACTGGGGCGAACATATTCATCTGGGTCATTATGGTTCACCACCAAGCTCGAAAGACTTTATCACCGCTAAACATGATTTTGTACATGAAATGGTGCGCTGGGGAGATTTAGAAAAACTACCTCAAGGTACTACTCTATTAGATGTTGGCTGTGGCATTGGCGGAAGTAGCCGTATTTTGGCTAAAGATTACAACTTCGACGTTACGGGAGTTACGATTAGCCCGCAACAGGTAAAACGCGCTAGAGAGTTAACTCCTGAAGGAGTCGATGCTAAATTTGAAGTAGATGATGCTATGGCGTTATCTTTTCCCGATGCCAGTTTTGATGTGGTTTGGTCGATTGAAGCTGGTCCTCATATGCCCGATAAGGCGGTTTTTGCAAGAGAATTACTGCGCGTACTCAAGCCAGGAGGCATCTTAGCAGTAGCAGACTGGAATCAGCGAGACGATCGCCAAGTTCCGCTCAACTTTTGGGAAAAACCAGTAATGAAGCAGCTATTAGACCAGTGGTCGCATCCTGCATTTTCTAGCATCGAAGGTTTTTCCGAACTATTAGCCGAGACTGGTTTAGTTGAAGGTGAAGTAGTTACTGACGACTGGACACAACAAACCCTTCCTTCCTGGATCGATTCTATCTGGCAGGGCATTATTAGACCCAAAGGATTAATTTTATTTGGTTTTTCAGGCTTTATTAAGTCTTTAAGAGAAGTACCGACTTTACTTCTGATGCGGTTAGCCTTTGGTGCTGGGCTGTGTCGGTTTGGAATGTTTAAAGCCACCAGAGCAAATGTAACTTTGGATCGAGAATCAGCCGACAATGAGGCAGTAATAGGTAGCGTTGAATAGTATTGCTACTTAAACCGACAAATTTAGGTTAAAAGTATTCAAAATAGATCGCCAGCTTTTATCTCGGCTCATGGTGTTTTGTAGTGAAAACCTTTGTTACCATCTCTGCACGAGACGAAACTTCAAGTTTACGAAATATTCGCTTTAATGCCTGCTTGACCGAATTTTCAGTAATCCAAAGACTGCAACCGATTTCTGCGTTGGTTTTTCCCACAGCAACCAATTCAGCAATTTCTAATTCGCGAGTCGTTAGATTAGCTGGGATAGGTTTTTGCTGCGTTACTCTAGCAGCCCAAACAGACGAATGCAGACAGATAGCACTTAGATCGGCTAAATTTTGGGTATCGAAGGTAGGCATCGACTTTTCACGAGTACAGCCAACTATGCCGATTAACTTACCGCGATCTACGATTGGACCTGCCATTACGTGCCAATGATCTCGGCGCGGACAAATTATCGACCAAGCCTTTGGTGATGTCACCATTGCTTCATGAACGGGTGTATGGCGTTCGGCTATGTAACGTGCTACTGGATTATGTTCGATGGATAAAGCAACATCTAAGAGTCCTTGAAAACGTCGATCGCTCATCAGCCGATCGAAGAAAAAAAATGCCGATCGCTTGGCTGCAAAATACTCACCGATTTTCGGAGCTAAATGCGATTGCAGGTCATCTTTACTTTTTGCCTGCTGTATTTCTGCAAATAGAAGTTGTAAAGTCATTATTTTGCCTTAAAGAGTACTCGATCGGGTACTAGGCGCGGTTAGTAGTTCTCCCTAGTATAAAGGATAGATTTTATGACAAGCACATAGGAGAATCTATCTATGACTAACTCACAAAAGTATATTTTTGGCTTAGTGATATATCCTGGCATGACAGCACTAGATATTATCGGACCGCAACAGGTTTTTAGTACGCTTCCCAACGTACAGATTCACCGAATCTGGAAAACTCTAGATGCGATCGCCACCGATGATGGAATGATGATTTTACCCGATACAACTATGGAAGATTGTCCGTCTTTAGATGTAATATGTGTCGGTGGTGGTTTAGGACAAAGAGCAATCGTAAACGATCGTGAAGTAATAGAATTTTTTCGTCGGCAGAGTAAAATAAAATTTATTACCTCTGTGTGCGGTGGTTCGGAGTTTTTAGCCAAAGCAGGATTACTTCAAGGATACAAGGCTGCAACTCACTGGATGGCAAAGAAGCAGTTAGCAGATTACGGGGTAGAGGTCGTGTCAGAGCGAGTCGTCGTTGACCGAAATCGTATTACTGGAGGAGGAGTGACGGCAGGTATTGATTTTGCTTTGGTGGTTGCTGCAACTCTCTACGGTGAAGAAACAGCCAAAATTATTCAACTTCTATTAGAGTACAACCCAGCCCCACCCTTTGAGATCGGCTCCCCAGAACAAGAACCTGAGTTAGTCAAGAAGGCAATGTTGTATGCATCGGAAGTAGTAGGTTTATAGATCTACGGCTAACTCAGTATAAATTTGGCAAGCGATCGCACCACTAACTAGATGCAGAGAAGTTTTGACGGAATTTAGGCTGCTTTTAATCTTAAACCTCATTTTCGAGTTATAAAATAGTTTTACTGATGTTGTTCGATCCAGTTTAGCAGTATTGGATTGACTATTTCTGGAGCTTCATCTTGGGGACAGTGACCCAAACCCTCAAGGGGAATAAATTCATCGACGGTAGATATTTCAGCTAGCTTTCTGCCCATTTCTACAGGTTCCCAAGGGTCTTCAGTTCCCCATAACAAAACCGTCGGACAGGTAAGGCGGGGTAGCAAATCTTCTGGCAAAGGTCCTTGAGAATAGCGCGTAAAGGCTAGAAAAACATCGGCTGCACCTGGTTCTGTAGACGGTTTCATCAGAATGTCAATTAGTTCATCGCTAACGGCTTCAGGACGACGATAAGCCTGGAGCAAAATTTTGCGGACTACTTTTGGTTTGGCAATTTGTTTGAAGAAAAAACTACCAATCTGTCTATTACCTAATACCCGCTGCATTACTGCCGAACCATAGTTACGATACCAGGGTAAGGTAACTCGCTTGCGATCGTGTAGCAGTCTGATCGAACAGTTAAGTGCTGCTACTCCCAGAGCCAACTCTGGATAATCTACCGCAGTCTGCATGACTACAATACAGCCAATGGAATTACCGATTAAAAAAGCAGGACTACCTACTACCTCGCGACAAAAATCTGCTACTTGTTCTCCCCAGGTTTCAAAAGTATATTCAATTTCTGTACTTGGCTGAGGTTTTGCCGAACCGCCAAAGCCAATCAAATCGATCGCATAACAACGACAAGATTCACCCAACACGGGTAAATTTTTGCGCCAGTGTCCCCAAGATGCTCCAAAACCATGTACCAGTACTACTGCTACACCCTCGTCTCCCGTCTGCTGATAGGTTATTGTATGACCCCGCCAGTTCCAGGTTTTCGGTGTTTGGGTAATTGCAACTGTACTCATGTCTCGTTTTAAAATTTTGATTGGGAATATATCTTTAATTATTGTCTAATCGAGCCAATAATTCAGCCTGAAGGAGCGTTAAATTTTAAAAGCGACTAAGCCAAGCTTTCTAACTAAAATTTCCGTTTCACACGGCGTTAGTAATACTAATTCACATTAGGCATTAAATATATAATTACCGAAAATAAACAATCTAATATTTTCGCTTGTTCGATGTTTAAAACATTTCTCGCGTTTTTTACCGTGATGGGAATAAGTTTACTAGCAGTAGTAGATACCTACACAGGATTTAAGCCAGCTCGATCTCTTGCCACGGAAAACAGCAACTTCTTAATAGAGGTCAATAAAAATATCCCAAAAGATGCAGTGTCCGATCGCGAACAAAATAATTTAAATGAAATTCTCGATCCTAATGCCAAAGTTGAAAAGGTAGTAGGAGGTTTTGAATTTACTGAAGGACCTGTTTGGCATCCCGATGGCTTTCTGCTGTTTAGCGATATTCCAGCTAATACAATTTATCAATGGCAAGCGGGAGAAAAAACCACGTTTCGTCAACCTTCTGGCAATGCCAATGGTAATACTTTAGACCAATCTGGGCGTTTGGTTACTGCCGAACACGGTAATCGTCGTATATCTCTAACCCAAAACGATGGAGAAATCGTAACTTTAGCCAGTCAATATCAAGGAAAGCGGTTGAATAGTCCTAACGATCTGGCGGTCAGATCGGATGGTAGTATCTACTTTACAGACCCTCCCTATGGAATTAAATCCGAACAAGAAGAATTAGGTTTCTATGGTGTTTATCGTCTAGCACCCGACGGAACGCTAACTTTGCTAGTGGATGATTTTGTCCGTCCTAATGGCATCGTTCTTTCTCCCAATGAAACCAAACTGTACGTTAATGACTCACAGGAGGGTCATATTCGCGTATTTAACGTTAAATCGGACGGGAAGTTAGACAACGGAAAACTGTTTGCCGAGTTAAAGCCTCCTAATGAGTCAGGTGCAGCGGATGGAATGGAAGTAGATATGAAGGGCAATGTTTATAGTACGGGTCCAGGAGGAGTATGGGTTTTTTCCCCCGACGGAGATCTATTAGGAATAATTGAAACCCCAGAAGCCCCAACTAATCTGGCATGGGGCGATCGCGATTACCAAACTCTCTACATTACGGCTAACACGAGCGTCTACCGTATTCCTCTTAAAATTCCTGGGATGCGCTAGTACTCGATCGCCATGATTTTAGTAGGTTGAGATCTAGTGTGGGGATTTAATTCAATCGCTGTTTAATCAACTCGATCGCCAGGTCTACTTTTTCGGGAAATATGACTACCAAATCGTTTTTCTGCGCCCCCGAACAGGCTATATCGATCGCTTTTGTTTCATCGAGATTAATTTCATATGTAGCTTCTGGGTTTGCCTGACAAATACCTTTGGTAATCAAATCGGCAACTTCACCACGTTCTCTTCCTCTAGAATCTCGATCCTCTTTAATAATGATGCGATCGAAAATTTGAGCGCAAATATTGCCCAACAAAATTAGGTCTTCATCACGGCGATCGCCAGGTCCCCCAACTACGCCAATTTTCTTACCCTGCCAGTTACGGACAAAACTGCCAACCGCTTGATATCCAGCAGGGTTATGAGCGTAATCTATCAGCACCTGATAATCATCAACATCGAACAGGTTCATTCTACCTGGAGTTTGTTCTGCTGAAGTTTTAAAAGTACGAACACCCTGGCGAATCAGCTCGATATCTACCCCCTGAGCGAAAGTAGCCAAGCAGCTAGCTAAAGCGTTGGCAATCATAAAAGGAGCCATGCCTTTCATGGTCATCGGAATATTAACTGCTTTTTCGACTCGTAGAGTCCATTTCCCCTCTAATATTGAAATATAGCCATCTTCATAAATCGCTGCTAGTCCATTTCGGCGACTGTGTTCGTCAATAATCGGATTATCGGGATTCATCGAAAAATAAGCTATCTTGCAGTTTAGCTTTTGCGCCATTGCTGCTACTAGAGGATCGTCGGCATTTAAAATAGCATAGCCATCGGGCTTGACTGCCTCAGCCACGACTCCTTTTACCTGCGCCATCTGTTCGATAGTATCGATACCACCCAAGCCCAGATGATCGGCAGCGACGTTAAGTACGACTCCAATATCACAGCGATCGAAAGCCAATCCAGAGCGTAAGATACCGCCTCTAGCGGTTTCTAGTACCGCCACTTCAACCGTAGGATCTTTAAGAATCGCCCCCGCGCTATAGGGTCCAGTATTGTCACCCTGTTCGACTAAATATTCTTGTATATAGATTCCGTCGGTAGCGGTAAAGCCAACCACTTTGTTCGTTTGGCGATAGATATGAGCAGTTAGTCTAGTAGTAGTAGTTTTACCATTAGTTCCCGTAATTGCCACGATTGGAATACGAGTAGGAGTGTTGTCAGGAAACAACATTTCTAATACCGATGCACCTATATTACGAGGAAGCCCGTAACTGGGGGCTGCGTGCATTCTAAATCCTGGCGCAGCATTAACCTCAACTATTACGCCCTTGGTTTCTCTCAAAGGTTTTTTGATATCTGAGGTGACAATATCGATTCCAGCAATATCCAAACCGATTATTTTGGCAACTCTTTGAGCTAGCCACACATTTTCTGGATGAATTTCATCGGTGCGATCGATGGCGATCCCTCCCGTACTCAGGTTAGCAGTAGCCCTTAGATATGCTGTTTCTTTAGCGGGCAAAACCGAATCTAAACTATAGCCTTGTTTTGCTAGTACGGCTTCAGAAGTTTTGTCTATAACGATTTTAGTCAGAACGTTATCGTGACCGTTTCCGCGTCTGGGGTCTTGGTTAGTAATATCAATTAGCTGCCGAATCGTGTATTTACCGTTGCCAACCACATGGGCGGGAACTCTTTCTGCTACCGCTACCACCTTGCCATTAATTACTAAGACACGATGATCGTTACCCTGATAATACTGCTCGACAATTACCGATCGCGTTTTAGAAGCCATACTTGCCAGATCGTATGCAGTTTCAGCTTCTGCTTTTTCGTTAATATTAATTGTAATACCCCGACCGTGATTACCATCTAGGGGTTTAATTACGATGGGATATCCACCAACATCAGCGATCGCCTGTTCCAGTTCGTCTAAATACTGAATTACAGTGCCTTGAGGTACTGGTACTCCTGCATTGCCTAAAATGTTTTTCGTGCCTTCTTTGTCGCAGGCAAGCTCTACCCCCAAAATACTGGTACTGTTACTTAGTGTAGCTTGAATACGTTTTTGTCTAGCTCCATAACCAAGCTGCAACATTGCCCTCGCACTAAGCCACATCCAGGGTATTTTTCTTGCCTCGGCTTCTTTGATAATAGTTTCTGTAGAAGGGCCTAAAGCAGAATTTAAGTACAGTTCCTTTAGATCTTCTAGGTCTTGTTTTAGTTCCTCAGCAGGATAAGTACCCGTCTCGACGATCGATTTACACAGCCTAACCGCAGCCCTTCCTGCATAACGCCCAGCCTGTTCTTCGACGTATTCAAACACTACATCAAATGTTCCTGGGGTTGAAGTTTCTCTGGTGCGTCCAAACCCGACTGGCATTCCCGCTAATTCCTGTAGTTCTAAGGCAATATGTTCGATGATATGACCCATCAAAGTGCCTTCTTTGATTCTTTCTAGAAACCCACCGCGGTGTCCGCGAGAACAGTGGTGTTCGATCAGGCTAGGTAAAACTTTAACCACACCTTCATAAAAACCAGGAATCTCATTAGATGTCTTTTCGGTCAATTCTTCTAGAGCTAGCTGCATTACAATCAACTTACTGCGTCGAATGCTCCAGTAGTTTGGACCACGTAAAGTTTGAGTTTTGAGGATTCTCATGGTGTTCGCTGTTTTAAATTTTGATTCAGCATCAACCGCTAAACAATTAGCCCATCATCTCGTCTTTATTGAACAACAAACTGTTCTCCACGAACATTTTATCTTTCAAGCGACTAAATGTCAGCCGTGCTGTAATATGTATTAAATACGATTGAAGTAAATTTTTCTTGAAGAGATGATTTAGCTAGATTCGAGGGCGATGTGCGATCGCTTCTTGTAGGCATCGCTTCGTTCGATCTCCAATGGCGTAGTTTAGCTTAAATTTAAATTACCCTTTCTTTGTCCCAATATAAAGATAGGAGTAACAATTTCACTTTCGACCGCGCCAGTAATGTTAGCAATAATAGAAGTATTGCTAATTCTGCTATTAGCTATCTTAATGGAACATAGCGTTGCCGATCGTAGCGATCGCCATGACCTAAAATATGCAGTCTAAGATTGTGCATACTCAAAGGATCGTTACCATAAGCTGTAGAAGAGTTAGAATAGCTCATTTCTCTTGCATCGACAATAGTTACAGTTCCTTTACCAATTACTTGAATAATGCCGTCGCTTTCAAACATAGCGCAGGTGTCCTCATCTATACCGATCCCCAATAATTCTGGATGTTCTGAAATTGCACTCAAAAGACGTGCCAGACGATTACGATTATAAAAATGCTGGTCTACTAATACTCCAGGAATAATATTCAAGCCTTTTGCCATATCTACCAGACCACGGTTAGGAGACTCAGCACTGCTACCTCCTGAAATCATATGGTGTCCCATAACTGCTGCGCCTGCGCTCGTTCCGGCAAGACTAATTTCTCGCTTTTGCGCTCTTTCGACAATTCGATTCATTATGGTAGTATCTGCAAGTAGACCACAAAGGCGAAGCTGATCGCCCCCAGTTAAAAATATTCCCGTACAGCTTTCGACAAAATCACGATAAGCAGAATCGTCCGCGCCATCGCGATCGCGTATGTCTAGAACCTTAATTTCTTTTGCTCCCATATCGTTAAACAGCCGATAGTAGCGTTCTCCGATCAGACTTGGTTCTCTAGAAGCGCAGGGAACAATTCCAATTGAGGCTTCGTTTGCTCCCGAATGCGAAAAGAAAGTTTGTAATATTTCTTTGCCATGCACCTTATCTTCAGCACCTCCAATAACTAAAATGGCGTTTTTGGTAGATTGAATAGTGTGGCTAGTTTGATTTTGGACTTTTGTATCGATCATAATTGAATTTGCGGGCAAGAGACTAATCTCTAACTATTAGCGCGATCGTAGCTACAGTTGCTACTAAAGTGCTGTGTCAAAGACTACTTAAGTTCTTTTCTTCAGCTAGACTTACAGTTAATTTATAGTAATTTCGCCAATTTTCTTAAATCGTGCGTTTTGATATTATCACTCTTTTTCCTGACTTTTTTACTTCTCCACTCGATTGCAGCTTGTTGGGCAAGGCGATCGCCAAAGAAATTGCCACTGTAAATATAGTAAACCCTCGTGACTTCACTACCGACAAGCATCGCAAGGTAGATGACATTACTTATGGTGGTGGCGTAGGAATGTTGCTCAAGCCCGAACCGATGTTTGCGGCCGTAGAATCTCTACCCGTTATACCAGCGCGAGAAGTTATTTTGATGACTCCTCAAGGACAAAAGTTAGATCAGCCTCTACTAAAAGATCTAGCCTACAACTATCAGCAGTTGGTAATTATTTGTGGTCACTATGAAGGAGTAGATGAAAGAATCAGACAACATTTGGTAACTAAAGAGATATCTTTGGGGGATTTTGTTTTGACCTGTGGTGAAATACCCGCTTTAACCTTGATTAATGGCGTTACTAGACTGTTACCAGGAACAGTAGGAAAGGTAGAATCTCTCAAAGCAGAAAGCTTTGAAACAGAATTGCTAGATTATCCACAATATACCAGACCTGCCAAATATCGTGGTTGGCAAGTCCCGGAAGTATTGCGATCGGGCAATCATAAGCTGATTGATGAGTGGCGTAAAGCAGAACAGATTAAACGTACACGCGATCGCCGTCCCGATTTGTGGACGAAATGGCAAGAAAAAATTAAATAATGTTAAGTTCGGTTTAAGTCATAGCAAACTAAGCAGTGCGCTAATACGAAACCTATAGTTTTAATTAAAAAATCACTATAAAAAATAATGACATCTGTAAAGAGACAATTTCAATAAAGGAACATAGTATTTGCAAATTGTCAACTAAAAATAATTCAGATGTTTTTTTGTGTTTGTTATCGTTTGTTTAGTTAAATTTTATAGGGCAATAGTTAAAACTACTATAATTTATATAGCAAAAGGTTTTCATGTTTATAAGATACACTTTCAAACAACGGTTATTGCAAGTAGCCGATAGCTGATAGTATTTAATTACTCAGTAATATTTTTACGCCTCACTAATTGTCCAAGAACCATAGTTAGATAGCAAAATCAATACTATTCAATCAAACGTCGGAGAAAAGGATAAAGTATGCCACGCAAAAAACCTAAGCCTACAAAACCTAGAACTAGATCGCGCAAGTCACCAAGTTTTTTAGAAAAGTCTCAGGTAGGAATTTCTTTAACTGCCGAGGCTTTAAAAAATCTTAATGAGATTGTTGAAAAAACGGGTTCGTCTAAGTCAAAAGTTTTTGAAGGCTTGATTACAGGTAATTTTGCGCTTGCTAGCAAAGTGGCAGAAAAAACTATTTCTATTGAGTTAAAAGACAATGATTCTTCAGAAGATCCAGATACAGAGATACAGGTAATAGATGGTACGATTTCTGAAACTGAAGAGTCGCAACAGTCGTTACTTACAAAGTTAGATAGTGATAATTCTAATACCGAAAATCAAACAGCACAAAAGCAAGAGTTAACTCAACTACAGCAGCAGCTAGAAGAGAAGCAAAGCGAAGTCGATGATGCTCATCGTGATAAAGAAGAAGCATTAAGCCAACTACAGCAGCAGCTAAAAGAGAAGCAAAGCGAAGTCGATGATGCTCATCAAGATAAAGAGGAAGTACAAACTCAAGTAAACCAAAAAGAAGAAGCATTAAGCCAGCTACAGCAGCAATTAGAAGAAAAGCAAAGCGAAGTCGATCGCCTGGCAAGTGAGAAAGATGCAGCACAGACACAGATTGAGGAAAAAGAACAAACCATTTCTCAGCTACAGCAGCAATTAGAAGAGAAGCAAAGCGAAGTCGATGATGCTCATCGCGACAAAGAGGAAGTACAAACTCAAGTAAACCAAAAAGAAGAAGCATTAAGCCAACTACAGCAGCAGCTAGAAGAAAAGCAAGCTCAAGTCGATCGCTTGGCAAGTGAGAAAGATGCAGCACAGACACAGATTGAGGAAAAAGAACAAACCATTTCTCAACTACAGCAGCAGCTAGAAGAGAAGCAAAGCGAAGTAGATGATGTTCATCGTGATAAACAAGAAGCACTAACTCAGCTACAGCAGCAATTAGAAGAGAAGCAAAGCGAAGTCGATGATGCTCATCGCGACAAAGAGGAAGTACAAACTCAAGTAAACCAAAAAGAAGAAGCACTAACTCAGCTACAGCAGCAATTAAAAGAAAAGCAAGCTCAAGTCGATCGCTTGGCAAGTGAGAAAGATGCAGCACAGACACAGATTGAGGAAAAAGAACAAACCATTTCTCAGCTACAGCAGCAATTAGAAGAGAAGCAAAGCGAAGTCGATGATGCTCATCGAGATAAAGAGGAAGCACAGCAACAAATAATAGAATTACAAAATCGCTTATCCGAAAACAAGAGTGACAATGAAAATTTACAAACGCAGTTATCTGATGCACAGCAACAGTTAAATACCTTAAAAGACGAGCTACAGCAAAAAGAGAATGATTTAGATCGTTTGCGTTCAGATAATCAAACTAACCAAAGTCAGCTAACAGACAAACAAGAACAAATAAGTAACTTAGAACAGCAGGTTAAGCAACAAAAAGTTCAAATCGACGAACAGAATAATGTTTCGCAAGATTTAGAGCAAAGGGTTAGAGAACAGGAACAGAAGTTAACACAGCAACAAGAGCAAATATCCGAACAGGAACAAGCGATCGCACGCTCCAAAGAGCAGTTAAAACAAGAAATAGCTCAAAAAGAACAGCAGATTGCTAACTTCACAGAAGAAACCACCAAAAGCAGCAAGCTGCAAACCGAGATTGACGATCGCTATAGATTTATAGAACAGTTGAATCAACAGTTGGAAGAACAAAGAAACAATTACGGCTTGTTAGATTTAAAAGGGAAAGAACAACAAAGCTTAGTTGAGAGTTTACGATCGCAATTAGAAGAACAAGAATCTTTAGTAGCTAAGAAAAGTGCTTCAGGTACTTACAAAACCTGGACAATTATTTTTCTGGGGATTCTTTTAACCGTTGCTTCGATAATATCTGCCAGATCTTACCTGTAATCGAGCTAGTTATAGAGGGCAAGCAAAAGTATTAGATATTGAAGCATTTGAAAGGTTGCCTTTTGAAGCAACGAGTTCAATATTCCCTTTTTGATTGATTTTCCATTCCTGGGCTTCAACTATATTCTGTTGCACAGGAGCGATCGTTACTTCCTCAACTTCAAAATTGTCGCTCGTTAAATCTTCGGAAATATCTAGATCGGCAATTATCGTGTTGCCAGCTTGAAATTCTAAAGGGTTGGCAGGTAAACCACCTCTACCTGTATAGGTAAATGCTCCTGAAGTATTATTACTTCCACAGCTTTGAACAATTACATTATCGGCTGGAATAATTTTTTGAGACAGCTTGGCATAGCTATAGCGATCGCTATCAAATGAGGTTCTAACGTTTACAGTACCGTTAATTCCTTGTTGAGAATCAGCAGTAATCTTGCTATCGTCATCAACAAACAAATCGATCGCGTCAATATTAACGTTGCCACCATTACCTAAAGTTAGTGCATTAGCAGAAATAGAGCTATTTTCTGAAGCGATTACAAAATTGGCAGTAATATCGATATTGCCACCGTCACCAAAAGTTAATGAGTCCGTATCGATCTGGGAGTTATTATCGAGATCTAAAATATCGTCTACCTGTAGAACAATATTGCCACCTCGTCCAGAAAGAGTAGTACCGTTAAGGCTGGCGTTATTATCTAGAGATACAGAGTCGGCTACGATCTCTAGACTTCCTGCCGTACCCTGACCTAAACTATTTACAGAAATTTCTCCACCATCGAAGAGGGATAATTTTCCTGTAGTTATATTTACGTCGCTCGCACGAGACAACGTGTTGGTTGTACTTGAAATCTGACTGTTAGAGGTGGCACTAAAAGGATTATCTTGAGGACTACTACCTGATATCTCTATGGATTCTGAAGCATCAATCGTTAGTTTGGCTAATTTACCCTCAGTAATACTTGCTTCGGCGATTTGGGATGTATCTTCTATCGAATGGATTAAAAGATTGTTAGCTTGAATATTCGCTCCATCTTTGATAGATAAGCGTCGAGTAGCGATGGACAAATCTCCAGGAAAACCAATACCTGTATAGCTGGCTGTAGAAATAGAAGCTGAAAATAAAAGATCGGTAATAGTATTAGAAAGTTCTATCGATTCTGTAGCTAAAACAGATATATCTCCAGCATCACCATTGCTCGAACTTATGGAAACTATGC
The DNA here is from genome assembly GCA_965214815.1 of Waterburya sp. Taxonomy (GTDB): domain Bacteria; phylum Cyanobacteriota; class Cyanobacteriia; order Cyanobacteriales; family Xenococcaceae; genus Waterburya. Next base: position 636,879 of record CBDCCL010000002.1, on the reverse strand, counting down.
CTCCTCCATCAGCAACCCTCAAATTCTCGGTATGAAGATTAATGTTTCCTGCATCGCCATTACCGATAGTCGAGGCAGTAATTAGTGAACCCTTTACATCTACGTTCTCACTAGCAGTAATTTCGATATTTCCAGCATTACCGACACCAAAAGTACCAGTCGTTAAAAATCCCCCCGACTCTAAATTCAAACGAGGAGTAACTATTGAAATGTTTCCCGTATCCCCTGCCAAAATTGTAAATGCAGTCAAGCCTAATGGAATACTTTGTAACTGTACTTGTTCCGACAAAAGGTCTGTATACAATTGTTGAAGGCGATTGTTACCTGGACCTACTAGCTTGACAATATCTGTAGCACTAATAGTAATATTTCCTCCCGCACCAGTGCCTAAAGAGGAAGCAGAAATAGACCCATAAGGATTGAGAAATAGGCTGCCAGTATTTATAGTGATATTGCCAGCAGAGTTACTGGTGTTAGTCGCACTCGAAATACTGCTAGGAAAAAGTCCATCAGCAGATATACCGCTAACTTCCACAAATTCAGCAGCATTAATAAAAATATTTCCGCCTTGTCCTCCCAAGGAAATTAGACCATCCCCTGTAAAAATACCGCTAGAAGTAGTTAACTGTCCCCCATCATGCAGGCTCAAGTTTTGGGTATTAATAGTTAAATTTCCGCCCATACCAAGATCGGATATTGTATTGCTAAAAATTCCCGTAGGGATAATCGAATTTACAGGGGTTTCTTTAATTTGTACTGAATCTAAAGCGTTAATAGTCAAATTTCCTGCATTACCACTGCCTGAAGTAGAAGAGGAAATAATGCTGCCTGGTTCTAATAATAATTGCCGTGTATCAATTGCTATCTTGCCTACTTGACCTGAACTAAATGTACTAGAAGAGCCAGTCAATAATCCCGAACTTTGTAAAACAAAACTATCTAATACGTCGATCGCAACATTTCCTGACTTGCCTCGATCGCTAGTATTACTAATAATTGTGCCACCGCGATCGAGCGTTAAATTTGAAGTAGAAATTTTAATATTGCCAGCATTACCACTTCCTGAAGTATCAGTTTGTAATGCACTACTAGTAAAACTGATGTTACCATTAGGAATTATGTTTTGTAGCAACAATTGTTGAAAAGCATTTGCTTCTGTTCCAGTTCCCGTAATTTTTACCGATTCTGAAGCATTTACATTGATGTTGGCACTATTGCCTAAACCTGAAGTGAAAGAAAGAACATTTGAATTTTCTTCAATCTTTAGATTCTTGGCTTCAAAGTTAATTTCTCGATCGCCAACGTTATTAGAGTTGTCGGCTATTATTTGAGAGGCTTGGGTCAAAGTAATGTCTCCCCGATGTACCGCTTCGGAAAATTGTGGCTGCAAATTGTCTTTAATTTCAACCGTGGCATTACCCTTGACTGCACCAAGAAATATATTGCCCCCCGATCCAGCGATCGTCGAATTTTTTAGTAAAATTCCAGGTGTATTGCTTTCTCTACCTAACAAAGCTATGTCTTGCTGTGGAGAAACCGTTAAATTCGCGCCATCGAGAATAATCGAGCCGTTTTGTCCGATTTGATTGAAGAACAAAGCAGAAGGATCGACGGTTAATAGTGGAATTTTGACTTCTAGATCGGTCGAAAAAGCGCGATCGCCGAATTGGATTTCATCGGCGGTAGTAGCAAAAAATGAACCGTTAAGATCTAAAGTTGCACCTTCACCAAAAACAATTCCGTTAGGGTTGATTAAAAATAAATTTGCATTGCCTCCCGAAACTCCTAAAGTCCCAAATATTTCCGATGAATTAGTTCCCGTAATGCGACTGAAAATATTTTCTACCCCAGGATCGTTAAAATAAACGCCTTCTCCTTGGTTAATGTTAAATTCGGTAAAACTATGAAATAAATTTTGCTCGGCAACAGTTCCACCTGTAATGCTACAGGAACTCTGACAATTACCCAATACAGAAGTATCTACGGTAGTACCATCAGGAATAATCTGACCGTAGGCAGGAGCAATCGAACAACTTCCTAAGATCCCGATAATCGCCAAAATTCGCTGTCGCACCATAAAAGTTAATAGCTATTTACTCTTTTATAGTTCCCACAGGATAGTAACTATTGAACGTAGATTAGTAATTATTTTTAGTTATTTTTAGCTTGATTTATTGTTTAGTTAACTCTAAATGATAACGATAAAGAGCTACAGGGCGATCGCCTGCGGTAAAATAGTCAGGATCTTGGGGAGAAAGATAAATTGCGGTAATCTGCTCGGCATCAACATGAGCGGGGTTTAATAGCCGATAGCTAGAAGTAGTTTCGACCTCATTGAGATAAAGTCTCTCAGGGGATCTAAATAGCTGCTGAGTAACTTCAGTAGCGATAAATCGCTCGCTCGCTGGTATTTCTTTAGCGCGTCTGGTTATTTTAGAAATTAATTTGCGATCGCCTTTAAGAAAAGTTATTTGCTGATTGGGATTATCTGGATCTACCTTAACTCGATATACGTTATCCTCTCCCAAATATGCCTCAGCGATTTTCTGACCGTTAAATGCTCGATCTGCCACTACGGTAGGTTGAGTTTTGAATGCTGACAAAAATCCTTTAGGAGCAAGATCGTATTTGCCAAATCTAACCTGAAAACTAATTTCTTTGTCTATGTAGTCTTGATTGTCTTCAAATCCAGGAGTAACTATATCTGGTGCTAGAGGTGCAACTTGTTCTACTAAAGTACTCTTAACATTCCAAGTTCCCGACATCCACTCAGGATATTCTAAATCTCCTTTGGCAAGCTTAATTGAAGGTTTAGCGTTCCATTGGGGAAATTGTTCGATACGATCTGCTAAATCTGCTGCAAACGCTGTTGTGGTAGAACTCAGAAGTATTAAACAAACTAAACTAATACTTAATAAGTATTGTCTGGCAATTTGAAATCGATCGCCTTGAGTATTGTCTTTCATAGTTTGAACATGACTCAATATATTATCAGCATCATTATCCCAGTATTAAATGAGGCAGAGATAATTCAACCAATTTTAAATGAGCTACACAGGTCTTCTCAGGTAGAAATAATCGTAGTTGATGGGGGAAGTCAGGACAATACTGTAGCGGTGGCTATCCAAACTGGAGTTAAGGTAATTAGCGTTCCTCAAAAAGGTAGGGCTGCTCAAATGAATGCAGGAGCAAATATTGCCCTTGGAGATATTCTGTTATTTCTTCATGCAGATACTAAACTACCCTCAAATTTTGTAGAATTGGTGATTAAAACTTTAGAACCAGATAGTGTGATAGCGGGGGCGTTTGAACTAGCTATAGATGGGGAGGCTAAATCTTTAAGATGGATAGAATTATTAGTCAAAATGCGATCGCATTTATTCTCTCTACCCTACGGCGATCAGGCAATCTTTATTTCTAAAAGGGCTTTTATTAATTCGGGTGGATTTGCCGATCTACCAATTATGGAAGATTTTGAATTTATCAAACGAATTGGAAAGGGGATTGCGATCGCTCCTGCAACGGTAACTACTTCCGGCAGACGTTGGCAGAAACTAGGAGTCTGGAAAACTACTCTAATCAATCAAGCAATTATAGTAGGTTATTATTTGGGTATTTCGCCTACTAAGTTGAGCGATTTTTATCGTAACCGAGGTAAAAAATAGGCGTTGTATCTTCATGGGATGGTAAAGGCTGGGGGACTGGGGAATTAGGGGACTGGGGGACTGGGGGACTGGGGGACTAATTAATCTTTTTTATTCTAATGATCTCGCAGCTACGGGTCGCTAAAAAATAAATTTTTGTCCATTAAAAAAACCGACCAATACCAGCATAGTATCAAAGTATTAAGTCGGTCACAAGATTCTATTTTATTAAAACATACAACAGCTACACTGTGGTTTATCCTTCTTTATCGAAGTATTTTTGTACTTGCGCCAGGGCAGCACTACCAATATTAAATATAGCCCAGCTAGCAGCGATCGCTAAAGGTGCTAATACTACTACTACTCGCCAATCCATAATTTTATTTCTCCTAAGAGCTATTAATTTATTTAAAAGGTTTATTAATATAAAACCACATTTAACTATATTTAAATGTACCAGTTTTCTTAACCATTTATCCAGATTTCGTGTTGGAAAGATAGTCTAAAATGCCGAAACCCCACTCAGAAGAGAGCAGGGTTGTAAAGCTAACTATTTATAGTTCGAGATGGTACTGGAGATTAAAACCCTCGATCGCGTGATTTAATCTAGACTAACTTTAAATTGGGGTAGTAAGCCAAAATATCATCAGAAGATAGAGTGTCGCCATCTGCTTGAGGTGTCCAGAGAATTTCTACGGCTAATAGGCGATCGCTACCAATACCACCTACTTGTTGCAATGCTTGGCGTAGATCGTCAGTTCCATTAATCTTAGGTAGATCTAGATTACCAGTCGCGCCAACAATTATCGTAGCTATAATATATTCGCCCGAATCACCTTCTTTTAGTTGAATTGCTCCTTCTTCGGTGTTGCCTTCCAAGGCTTTCTGAGACTCTTCGCTAATTACGCTGTCTACATTACTTAAAGTTTCATCGGTAAACTTACTGCGTTCGGTTAAAGCTAACTGATTGAACTTAGCTTCTGCTGCTTCTAGACTAGTTTTCTGAGAATCAGTCGCGCCGTATACCCAGTATTCTGGGTGTCGTAATAAAGCTAAACTAGCTTCTTGAACTACGGTAGCTCTACCTGATGCCGAACTAGTATCGGCTGTTAATGCTAAACGGTTTAGTTCGGGCTGTAATTCACGAGCGTTAGCCAACAAGCCTACCTGCACCTGAGCGACAGATACTTTAGAAGTGCTGCCATAGCCTCCAGAACCACCATCTTCACTAAATCCCGCACTACGGAAGGCGCGTACTAAAAAGTTAGCCAAGGCAAAAAAGATTATGACGGAGAACAAACCGCCACCGCCAAAGCCAATAAAGGGCAGCAGGAAGGGAAAACCAAAACCGCCACCTCCATAGCCATAGCCAGGGGTTCTGTAGCCACCACCGTAGCCACCACCGTAGCCACCACCGCGAGGAGTGGAGTAACTCCTAGAAGGAGCGCGGAACGAACCACCGCCAATTCTACCCCCACTACGGGCAGCCATAGCAGTACTCGCATTACCTAATACGAGGACACCTACTAGTCCCAAGGCAACAATAGATTTGAGCCAAAATTTCCGTTTAAAAATCATCTTCATAAAACTTGTTGTGTTAATCCTTTTTCTATAATCGATCTAGTCAACGTAAGCCGTCTTACTAAAGGCGCGCTGTTGGGTTGACAATATTTATCCGCCACCAACAATGGTCACGATTTCTAGGCGATCGCCCGACTGCATCTGAGTACGATCCCAATACTGACGATGTAAAATTTCCCCGTTGTATTCTACGGCGATCAGACGGGGGTTGAGTTCTAGTCCTACCAGCAACTCTGGTAAATAAGTTTTCGCTTCGCAGGTATGGGGTTCTCCGTTTACCTGTATATTAATTGTATTGGTTGTATTAAACATATATCTAGCTGACCATTGGAGTAATTACCGTCTTATCAATTGTGACAAGAATTGGCGAGTAACTTGAGTGGGCTGCTCTGCTTGCATGATAGCGCGAACCACTGCTACTCTCTGTGCGCCTGTGGTTAGAACTGCATCTAAATTGTCCATACCGATCCCACCAATCGCAAACCAAGGAACGGGGCATTTGGCTTTAACATAATCTATATATTCGATTCCTACTGCTTGCTTACCTGGCTTGGTTGGAGTTTCGTAAAATGGCCCAACTCCTACGTAGTCAGCGCGTTCGGCAATCGCTTTGTTTAGCTCTTGTTTGTTAGTAGTAGAACGACCGACAATTTTGTGCGTCCCTAATATTTCGCGAGCAAAAGCTACAGGTGCATCCTGCTGACCTAAATGGACTCCATCGGCATCTACCGCAAGAGCGATATCGACTCGATCGTTAACGATAAACAGAGCATTGTAACGATGACATAGCTGACATAGTTGATGGGCTTTTTCCAGGCGATCGCTGTCTTTACCATCTTTATCACGATACTGTACCAAGGTCAGACCACCTTTAAGGGCTGCTTCTACCGTTTTGAGAATTTCTGGTTCGGGGGAGGTGACTAGATACAGTGGTGCGCTATTTAGCTGTTGCTGGCGATAATTGTTAAATAGAGTACTTTCTATCGTGTAGACGCGGTAACGCAACTGCTTACAAACTGTAGACATTTTCGGTTCGTAAAGCTTACTATATTCTTCTAACACTCTTAAAGCTTCTTGCGATCGGCACAGGTTCGCCTGAAGCAACTGTTCGATACTCTCTCGTACTTCTTCTTGAGGATGAGATAAACCTGTCCCGACATCATTAGGGGTATCTCTCGCCTGACGCAGTTCCCAACTATGCCACTGCGCTAACTCTTGACGGATGTTTTTACATTCTTCGGCTAAAGGCTGATTATTTAAGCCCAAGCGACACCACTCTTCGATTATTCTCAATCCTTCTCTAGAGCGATCGAGATTAGCATCCAAAATACGGTAGACAGCTTTTTTCATATAATTTGATTCATTCAATCTGATATTGGTAGTTTAACCAATCATCCTGGCGATCGCGATCGTGTGGGTGCGTCTCTACCAGGCTCTTAATTCAATAGAAATTATTTTTTATGCTATGGAACTTAAAGATTGAAGGTAAAGTCATAATTGTACTTTGCTTGTCATTTAACTGTATTTCGGATCGCCTTAAAGATATCGTAGTAGCAACCCCAGACTCGTCTACTCTAAGCCAGTTTATTGATTTGTGGCAATCGCGTTTATTTTTAAGACTTACAATTAATTGTTTCTACCAACGGCAAGAAATTAAAAATATAAATGGTACTGAAGCCAACCTAGATCGACTTCAGTACCTATTTCGTATATATGGTTTATTAAATATGCTTGAGGTCTTTATATATGCTGACCTCATTTAAATCTTTGATTATATTCTCAGATTTTTTTTTACTCTCCTTTTTTCTTTATATTTTCTTTATATTTTGATAAATTAAGAATTGTTGTTTTTTATCACATCGTCTAAAGAGCTTACCAAAGATATCCCTATAAGCTCGGAAAACCAAATTTCAAAATCTCGAATAGGATGAGAACGAGCTACCGCTAAGGGATCTACCATCGGCTCGACCAGAATAGTAAACATTCCCAGACGATTACCAGCTAAAACATCTGTGAAAAGGCGATCGCCTACCATAGCGACTTGTTCTACGGGTAAATCCATAGCTTGCGCTGCTTGTCTCAATTTGCGACGAGAGGGTTTTTTTGCAGCAAAAATAAATGGTAGATTGACGGATTTAGCAATGTCGCTAATACGAGCTTGACTAATGTTATTACTGACTAACCAGATAGGAGTATCTTGACCGATCTCGGCAATCCATTGCTGTAGTTCGATAGAAGCTTCTTTTTGCTTAAAAGGAACTAAGGTTTCATCTACATCTAGAATTAATCCATTAATATTATGCTGACTCAATATTTGTGGAGTCAAATTAAAAATGGTATTGCCTAAAACTAGATTTGGCTGTAATAAATTAGTTATCATAATAATGCAAAAAAATGATAGTAGATTGTCTTTTAACCCAAACTATCTTATCGATTTAAGAGTAGATTAGCTTGAAATATAAATCGCGATCGCTATTCACATAAGCTATAGCAGTATAAAGGGCTTCAAACATAGGTATCAGCTCGGTTAAGTTCTGTGTAGAGGAAACAGTAGATCCTAAAGAAAAGATATATTGTTAAAATTAGTAAAGAAACTGAAAATTTAAATAAGCTATTAGAACTATGGGTCGTATTGGAGTTTTATTACTCAATTTAGGCGGACCCGACAAAATCGAAGATGTCCGTCCCTTTCTGTACAATTTGTTTTCCGATCCTGAGATTATCAGATTACCCGTCAAGGCGTTACAAAGACCTTTGGCTTGGTTGATTTCGACTTTGAGAGCAAAAAGATCTCAGGAAAACTATTTAGAAATTGGTGGTGGTTCACCATTAAGGGAAATAACTGAAGCTCAAGCCAAAGCTTTAGAAAACAAGCTGGAACAAATGGGTCAGGATGTCAAAATCTATGTAGGAATGCGTTATTGGCATCCTTTTACTGAAGAGGCGATCGCGCAAATCAAAAGAGATGGTATCAAGCAAGTAGTAGTACTGCCACTTTATCCCCAATTTTCAATTAGTACCAGCGGATCGAGCTTTCGCGTTTTAGAAGAAATGTGGTCTAGCGATCCTGTACTGCAACAGGTAGACTATACCTTGATTCCCTCTTGGTACGATCATCCTGGCTACCTTCAATCGATGGCGGATTTGATCGATCGAGAATTAGATAAGTTTCCCGATCCAGATCGCGCTCATGTATTTTTTAGCGCACATGGTGTTCCCGTCAGCTACGTAGAAGAAGCTGGAGATCCTTACAAAAAGCAGATTGAAGAATGTACTCGCCTCATAATGGAGACTTTAGGGCGATCCAATAACTACACCCTAGCATATCAGAGTAAAGTTGGTCCTGTAGAGTGGTTAAAACCCTATACTGATGATGCTTTAGAAGAATTAGGAAAACAAGGAGTCAAAAATTTAGCGGTAGTACCAATTAGCTTTGTTTCCGAACACATTGAAACCCTACAGGAAATAGATATCGAATATCGAGAAGTAGCAGAAGAAGCGGGAATAGAAAACTTTCATCGCGTTCCTGCTCTCAATGTTTACCCAGGATTTATCGATTCGCTAGCAAACATAGTCGTAGACTCTTTAGACTCAAATCATCATTCTTTTGCCGATGTCATCCATCCTAAAGAAAACATGAAAATGTATCCTCAAGAAAAATGGCAGTGGGGTCTTACTACCGCAGCCGAAGTTTGGAACGGTCGTCTAGCGATGTTGGGCTTTATTGGTTTGCTAGTAGAATTGCTTAGTGGTAGCGGTCCTTTACACATGGTAGGGATACTGTAAGAAAAGCCTGCTAAATACATCTGGCTTGCTTTGCGTTTGTTTTAAAACCCACCGTTACTCAAACTATAGATGCAGCTTGAATATGCAATAAAAAAGATTCATCTTCCACTGCTCGGTAATGAATCTTTTTTGCTTTTGCGATGCCATGGAGCGTAACGGCGCTCACGCGCCATCGTCATGCGGAGCATGACTTTGAGGCGGTAGCCTCTGTGAGCGTAATCGCCTATAAATTTTATTTAAACTAACTTAGGCAGTAGCTAATTCAGGTTGAGGACGTTTGCTATTGCGAATACCTTCAATAGCTTCAGCATAGTCGTCAGCTTTAAACACCGCCGAACCAGCGACGATCGCATTTGCACCAGCTTCTATAACCTGCCAAGCATTGTTAGGCTTTATTCCACCATCAACTTCAATCCAGGGGTCTAATCCTTTTTCATCACACATTTTGCGTAGTCTGGCTATTTTCTCGACCATTTCAGGAATAAAGCTTTGACCGCCAAAACCTGGGTTGACGCTCATGATCAAAATTAGATCGCAAAGAGGTAAAGCATACTCAATCAAAGATAGAGGAGTTGCTGGGTTCAATACGACTCCAGCCTGCTTGCCCAACTCTTTAATTTGTCCTAAAGTACGATGTAGGTGTGGAGAAGCATTATGTTCTGCGTGAACGGTGATAATGTCTGCGCCAGCCTTAGCAAATTCTTCTACATATTTTTCTGGTTCGACAATCATTAAATGAACGTCCAAAGGCTTTTCGGTAAGAGGACGAACTGCTTTAACAATCATTGGACCAATTGTAATGTTTGGGACGAATCTGCCATCCATTACATCAATATGAATCCAATCTGCACCAGCGCGATCTACAGCTTTAATTTCTTCACCTAAACGGCTAAAATCTGCTGATAAAATCGAAGGTGAAATAACAGTTTTCTTACTAGTCATAAATTTTATTTCTCTAATTTTTCTCTAATTGTAGCGAACGTAACAAAATTTTATCTATTAATTAATAAGATATCATGTTTTATCCTAGTACAGAGTTTAAAGATATTTAATATATATGCTTTACTTTGTCAGCAACATCTGACAAAATATCGCGATCGCTTTTGTTTCCGACGTTGGTAAACAAGAGAATTTTCAAATTTTCTTGCTAGATAATTAAATTATAGGAGTCAACAGCTAATAGCTGATAGCTATAAACCTAAACATTTTGTCTGTTATACATAAAATGACCAACGCCTTGTCTTAAAACTCAACCTGTGCCAACCGCTGCTGCAACATTTTAGGGAAAGCAGCATAATATTTTTGATTGAGGGGAGATGGATGAGGTAAAGGTAATAAAGTTATGGCTTTAGTATGAGACATTCCCAAATCGTCTGTGGCACTCACATTAACTGTTAGTTTATTTTCAAAGCGATCTTCACTACGATAAAAACTGTCTAATTCGCCCTTAGCACCATAAGTAGCAAACCATTTAAAGGCTTCTGTCCCTAAAGTAATCATCTGATTTCCTTGCCAGTGAAACACAAATAATTGTTCTAAAAAAGGACGAAATCTTTTTTTTACCTTGACTAAATAAGCTTTATTTCCTGGGGGCTTATAAGGGACAGTATTAGAGAGTAAAACTCTTTCAATAGTTGTATCGTCTAACTCTTTTCTAGAAGGTGCTTTTTGTTTGTATACAGAATAATAAAAACCCTGTCTTACCATAGTTCCCGAAGCACCAATTAAAGGTTGACGAGCCTGAACTTCATCTTTACCCAAGTCGCGACCAAAAAAACATAGAGGACTTGCTAAATTACCCGCATAAAGAATAGGTTCTGTCGGTTCTATACCAGCAGATTTGTATACGGGAACATCTATAGGAAATTCTTCTCTTTGGGCTTCTTGCTGTACTTGAGAAATTAAAGTATCAAGATCTGGCATGGGACATTTTTACTAATAGTTAGTGTTTAGTAATTACTCAACCTATCTAAATATAATTATTTCATATTTTGCGATCGCAAAAAACTAACTATGTATAGATGCAGATATTGCTAAAATTAGCTTTATCGAAGTCTAGCGATCTCTTATGAATTTAATATATCAGTATCCTACTCTCTTCTCAGGTCGCTTGATTCGACGTTATAAAAGGTTTTTAGCTGATATTGAACTAGATTCGGGTGAAATAATTACGGCTCATTGTCCTAATACTGGACCGATGACTGGTATTGCTATTCCAGGTAAAGAAGTGCAAGTATCCAAAAGTGATAATCCCAAACGCAAGCTGGCATATACTTGGGAAATGATCCAGATTGGTTCTACCTGGGTAGGAACGAATACAGCTATACCAAATCGGGTAGTTAAATTAGCCCTGCAACAAAAGCTGTTTCCTGAATTAGCAACAAGATATAGTGAGGTTCGTTCTGAAGTTCCCTATGGTAAGGATAAAAAAAGCAGAGTTGACTTTTTACTAACAGGAAATGATAGTCAACCAGCAATATATGTCGAAGTTAAAAGCGTAACCCTTAGCAAAGACAATTTAGCTTTGTTTCCCGACACTATAACCATTCGCGGACAGAAACATCTTCAAGAACTAACGGATTTAGTTCCCGATCTTAAAGCTGTAATGGTGTATTTTATCAATCGTGAAGATTGTAATACATTTGCCCCTAGCGACTCTTGCGATCCTAAATACGGGGAGTTGTTGCGTTTAGCGGTAGCCAAAGGGGTAGAAGTTTTACCCTATCGATTTGAAATTACGCCTCAAGGCATTAGCTTTTTAGGACTAGCAGACTTTTTACCTCGCGAACCTCTGTAGTAGGTAGCAAAACAGCCCATCTTATAATAAACAATAAGTATTCGATTGTTTAGTTATGACTCTATCGACCGTATCTGATAATAATTATTTAGTGTTGCAAATGTCTCCTGCATGGGAACTGAACGCCGATAGTTTCTTTGATTTCTGTCAGCTTAATTCTCACCTTCGTATCGAACGCAACGCTACAGGAAAACTGATTATCATGCCACCAACAGGTTCAGAAACAGGGAATCGCAACTTCAAATTAATTCAGCAATTAGCCAACTGGACGGATCGAGATGGTAGTGGAATTGGCTTTGATTCTTCGGCAGGATTTATATTACCTAATGGTGCTACTAGATCTCCCGATGCAAGCTGGATTAAATTGAATAGATGGAATAGTCTTTCTCCCGAACAAAAATCTAAATTTGCGCCGATTTACCCCGATTTTGTAGTTGAATTAAGATCTTCTAGTGACAGTCTCGAAATTCTTCAAGAAAAAATGAGGGAATATATAGATAATGGTGCATCTCTTGGCTGGTTGATAAATCGTAGCGCGAAACAGGTTTATATTTACACACCCGATGCTGAAGTAAAGTGTCTCGATAATCCTTCGACTCTCACGGGCGATTCTCTATTATCTGGCTTTATACTAGATCTTACCAAAATTTGGTAGCCAAAAGTTGTATTAGACTTCTGAAAATCCGCAAGACTCAAACTCGAAAAAAAATTTATGCTATAGGTCTATTAAAACTAACTATTTTTGCAATTATGCAGGTCGTTGCAATTAACTAACGCTGTTTTTTCTATGAACATATGCACTTAGACAATGGTAAAACTTCACCATTATCTATAATTAAAGGGTCAACAATTCTTTCTTTAAACTCAATTTCTCCATAAACTAAATTAATTATATTCATATTACATTTATGCTTAATGCTATGGATGGTTATATTATCCGAATTAAACTTATAGCAACGCCGAATAATTTATAAGAAACCCTCTCTTATCTTGACGAAGTCAGAGGAAGCCCCGTCGACTTGCACCGCCCGCTCGGAGGAAACCTCCGAGCGGGCGGTGCGCTTTTTAAGGCGGGGTCTCTCTGACTCCGTGTTCGACCTGCCTCCGTGGTTTATCAAAAAAAATCTTCTCACAAATGATTTACGATTGCTATAACTGAAATAAATTTAAACTTGGTTTCCCTTTATAAAGTTATAAACTATGTTTTAATTGCTCTAATATTAGGTTACTTTACTGTTTATTCAAAGCTATTTAGTACCGACATTACAGTCGTGTATAGTAATATTTATGAATTTTAGACAACTATTATAGATGCTCATTCAATAAATACATCAAATTTACTCGATAGAATCATACGCAACAGTTCTACAGATATTTTTCTGCTTAAGATATTTGATGTAGCAGTTTTTATTTCAAAATTTTTAATGACCAAAAAATATTTATACGCCTTATTAATTTGTTTCTCTTTAATTACGGTAATTGTTCCTAAAGTTTTAAGTTCTACACCCGATACCTGTAGCTATAATCCAGAAGCCTATCAGGGTTTAGATATAGCAAGCTTATCTAAGGAATTAACCAGTACAGGATTAGTTGGTAGAATTCATGGCGCAGCAAGCGATACTCAAATGTTCGTCATGGCTGTGCGAGAACCAGATAATTTTTTTAGTCATCGTGAATTTTCTTTGATACCTCAAGATAAAGCAGTTCAGGACACATTAAATCAGCTTAATCGTCACGATTTGGTTTGTGTTCGAGGCGATATAATTGCTAACCCAAGCCCTCAAAAACATATCTCTCTCAATTCTATTCAGGTTATAGAACCTTGGACGCAGCCTGAAGGTTTCGCTCCTTATCAAAGAACGGGCATACCCGAAGAATTAGAAGAGCAAACTAGCCTAACTGGTCAAGTACACGCTATTGGTGAAGACGGTAAGATTTTAGTCATAGGATATAAAGGTGCTGTGCTACCAATATATGTCACGGCAACAGAATACACTCAAAACCTGTATCGAGGAGATATTATTAAGCTGGCATATCAAATCCAGCAGTATCCACAAAAGCCAGTACATCTTCAGCTAGATACTACAGCACAACAGCCTATAGAAGTCCTTGATGCGATCGCTTCTTGGAATGGTCAATCTAAAACCCTAACAGGTAGTTTGGTTAAATTTCCTCAAAGTCCCCAGTTAAAGTTTGATGTCTATGCGATGGAAGTAGATACTCAAGGAATCAAACGTTACTTTACTTTAATTAATTTTGAGAACATGGCTGAGTTTGAAAATATTCGCCAGAAGCTAGCCAGAATTTGGAACAATAACGAAGCGACAGCAGTATCGGGTAGAAATATGCTAATTAATCCAGAAGTGACCATTGAAGCTACAGGAACGGCTAATATTGTTTCTCCCGAACAGGCCAACCCTCAGATTTTGCTCGATAGTGCCGAACAAATTCAACAACGTATTTAAGATTAGCAATGTCATGGCGCGATCGCGAAGCGTAATCGTTATTTTATATTAAATCTGTCGCCTCGATCGATCTTAAAAATTTTCAAGATCGATCGAGTATTGGTTTTTCGGCAGATATTATTTAAATATTATTTAAATGCAAAAAAAAATGCCCCCTAAATTAATAGAGAGCATTTTTTCATTTAACTAATTACCTGATAGTAATCAACTAACTTAACCGTTGATAACTGGAGCGGTTAGTGCTACGGGAGCAGTCTCGCCACTTGCCAAGTCTAATGGGAAGTTGTGTGCGTTACGCTCGTGCATTACCTCAAAACCAAGGTTAGCTCGGTTTAGAATGTCTGCCCAAGTGTTGACTACACGTCCTTGAGAATCCATTACTGATTGGTTGAAGTTGAATCCGTTCAGGTTGAACGCCATGGTGGAAATACCCATTGCTGTGAACCAGATTCCGATTACTGGCCATGCACCTAAGAAGAAGTGTAGACTTCTGCTGTTGTTGAAACTCGCATATTGGAAGATCAAACGACCGAAGTAGCCGTGTGCTGCGACGATGTTGTAAGTTTCTTCTTCTTGTCCGAATTTGTAACCGTAGTTTTGTGATTCAGTTTCAGTTGTTTCACGTACTAAAGAAGATGTTACAAGAGATCCGTGCATTGCAGAGAACAATGAACCACCGAATACACCTGCTACTCCCAACATATGGAAGGGGTGCATTAGGATGTTGTGTTCTGCTTGGAAGACCAACATGAAGTTGAATGTTCCAGAGATTCCTAAAGGCATTCCATCGGAAAAAGATCCTTGTCCTAAAGGATAGATTAGGAATACTGCTGTCGCTGCGGATACGGGAGCAGAGTATGCTACACAGATCCAAGGACGCATTCCTAAGCGGTAGGATAGTTCCCACTGACGACCGAGGTATGAAAATACACCAATTAGGAAGTGGAAGATAATCAACTGGTAAGGACCACCATTGTATAACCACTCGTCTAATGATGCTGCTTCCCATATTGGGTAGAAGTGTAGACCGATAGCGTTGGAGCTAGGTACTACTGCACCAGATACGATGTTGTTTCCGTAAATCAATGAACCCGCTACAGGCTCACGGATACCGTCGATGTCTACAGGAGGTGCTGCGACGAAAGCGATTAGGAAACAAGTGGTTGCAGCTAGGAGTGTAGGAATCATCAAGACACCAAACCAACCAACATAGATGCGGTTGTTTGTGCTTGTAATCCACTGACAGAAGTTCTCCCAAGCACTGCGAGATTCGCGTGTTTGTAAAGTAGTTGTCATTTGTTATATGATTGCGTTATTTAATTTTCGAGGTTCGTAGACTCAAGCGGTATAAAATAATTTGCTTGTTTTGCCTACATTTATATAATAGCTAAGTATTTCTACTTTATCAAGGTATATTACATTGTTTCTTTTAATGTAAGACATAAGCTGTGCTTATAGTTTCTTTTCGATATATTCACGCCAGTAAACTATCTTTCCGTCTTGCAGTTCAAAAATAATCGCGTCTTCTGCAAAGCCTTCCTTGTTAGATTGACGTTCGCGATCGCGCCAGTCCCATTCCACCGCTCCTTGAGTGCCATCAATCACAATCCGTTTAATTTCCACTGAAGTACGATGAAACTGCTGAAAATAATCTCTTGCTGCTTTAGCAATCTGCTCTTGACCATCAAACCTGAAACCAGCAGCTATAAAAACTGCGTCTTCTGCAAAGTCATCAACAATCCCTGTTACGTCCTGCGATTCCCAAGCTCTAGCCTGTCGTTCGACCATCTCAATTATTTCTTCTCGATT
This sequence comes from Waterburya sp., assembly GCA_965214815.1. Taxonomy (GTDB): domain Bacteria; phylum Cyanobacteriota; class Cyanobacteriia; order Cyanobacteriales; family Xenococcaceae; genus Waterburya. The sequence continues at coordinate 620,797 of CBDCCL010000002.1, read as the reverse complement.
CACCGAGAGAGATTGGGCTACTGTTGGCTGTATAAATAAAAGATTAATCAATATAGCGATCGCTATTCCGACAGCAAATAGAAAATTTAGATACTTCATTTAGTTCATCTTAAGTACGAGCGGTCAGAGAGACCCCGACATGCGGACAAGTCCTTTGTTGGAAAGACGGGGCTTCCTCTAACTTCGTGAATCTCAATAAATTACAGATATTTCTGAATTAACAATTCCATTTTTTCTTTAGCTCGATCGGGAATTTTATCTAAGGGGGTTAAAATAGCGTACTTGAGAGCAGAATGAGCGATAGACTCGGGTGGATTAGCATTTAGACGTTTTACTGCTGCTTTAATAATTTCTCTGGCATTAATAGCATTGCGCTGTAAATTACCAATTACCATTTCTACGGTTACACTGTCGTGGTCGGGATGCCAACAATCGTAATCCGTAACCAAGGCTAGAGTAGCGTAGGCAATTTCGGCTTCTCTAGCTAATTTTGCCTCTGGTAAATTGGTCATTCCTACAACCGTCGCCCCCCAACTACGATAGAGATTAGATTCTGCTTGGGTTGAAAATGCGGGACCTTCCATACAGACATAAGTGCCACCGCGATGTAAATTTATCTCAGAGTCCAATAATTCTACAGCATCAGCTAGAATATCGGCTAAATTGGCACAAACAGGGTCGCCAAACGCAATGTGAGCTACTAACCCATCACCAAAAAAAGTAGAGGCGCGGTTTTTAGTGCGATCGATAAACTGATCGGGAATCACTATATCCAAAGGTTTTGCTGCTTCTTGTAAAGAGCCGACAGCAGAAGCAGAAATTATATACTCTACTCCTAGCTGTTTCATCGCATGAATATTAGCTCGGAAAGGTAATTCTGAAGGTAAAAGATGGTGATTGCGTCCGTGACGAGCCAAAAAAGCTACGGTAGTTCCTTCTAGCTGACCGACAATTAAAGCGTCAGAAGGTTCGCCATAAGGTGTCGATAGCTTTACTTCGCGAACATCTTCTAGAGCATCCATCTTGTATAAACCGCTACCACCGATGATGCCAATTTTTGCTTTTACCATAATGTTCGATAAGATTTATTAATGAAGCGATCGAGATTGTTCTGTCTCAGTATTAAAAGGTTATTGTAAATCAACGTCAGAACCAAACTTGAATAGTTAATTTTTGGCTAAACTATTGAGCAGCAGGACTAGAAAGAACTTGTTCTGGCTCAAACGTATTATTTCTGGCTAAGGCTGCTCGAACCAAACCCAGGAATAAAGGATGAGGGTTATTAGGACGAGAGCGAAATTCAGGATGAAACTGAGTAGCAATAAAGAATGGATGATTTGGCATTTCAATAATTTCTACCAAACGATCGTCAGGAGACGTACCGCTAATTTGGTAGTCTGTTTCTAAAAGTAAACTACGATAGGCATTGTTAAATTCGTATCGATGACGATGACGTTCGTAAATCACTTCATTTTGGTATAGAGAATGGGCTAGAGTATTGGGCTTTAAACGACAGGGATAAGTACCTAAGCGCATTGTGCCACCAAGATCGATTACATCCTGCTGTTCTGGCAAAATATTGATTACTGGATTGTCAGTATCGGGATTAAATTCGGCACTATTAGCATCTTTTAATTCTGCTACGTTGCGCGCCCATTCGATCGCGCAGCACTGCATCCCCAAACACAAACCCAAAAACGGAATATTGTTGAGACGGGCATATTCAATTGCAGCCACTTTGCCATCTACCCCTCGAATACCAAAACCCCCTGGAACGATAACACCACTAACATCATGCAAATACTTGTTTGCACCCTTATCCTCTATATCTTCGGCACTTACCCAACGCAAATTGACTTCACAATCCGCTGCGATCGCACCATGTCCTAAAGCTTCTACTACAGATAGATAAGCATCGCCCAGTTGAATATATTTACCGACAATTGCGATCTCAATCTTGGTACGCTTAGAGTTCAATTTAATTACTAAACTGCGCCAGTCTTGCAAATCTGGCTGACGCTGTTCTAACTGCAATAATTCTAAGGTTCGTTGTGCTAGTCCTTCTTGTTCTAAAATCAGCGGTACTTCGTAGATAGTGCTAGCATCGAGAGAAGTTACTACCGAATCTACCTCAACATCACAAAATTCAGCAATCTTTTCTTTAATTCCAGGAAATAAAGGGCGATCGCTACGACAAACTAATACATCTGGCTGAATCCCAATCGAGCGCAGTTCTTTTACCGAATGTTGGGTGGGTTTAGTTTTCATTTCTCCGGCAGCCGGAATCCAAGGGATTAGCGTAACGTGCATATAAACTACGTTGCCTCTGCCTACGTCTTTGCGAAACTGACGAATTGCCTCCATAAAGGGCAGAGATTCTATATCTCCTACCGTACCGCCAATTTCTGTAATTACGATATCCGAGCCTGTATTTCTAGCAACCCGATGGATTCGCTCTTTAATTTCGTTAGTTATATGAGGAATTACCTGAACCGTACCGCCTTCATAATCGCCCCGTCTTTCTTTATTAATTACCGCTTGATAAATCGAACCAGTAGTTACACTGTTTAAGCGAGACATCGAAGTATCGGTAAAACGCTCGTAATGACCTAAATCTAAATCCGTTTCTGCACCATCATCAGTAACAAATACCTCTCCATGCTGGTAGGGACTCATTGTACCTGGATCGACGTTGATGTATGGATCGAGCTTTAAAATTGATACGGAATAATTACGTGATTTCAATAACCTACCCAAACTAGCAGCGACAATTCCCTTACCGATACTAGAGACTACACCACCAGTGATAAATACAAATTTAGCCATAATATTTCCTGAGTTTTGCTCGATCGTGATTTAGATTTTTTCTACTCAATTTGTCAGTTTTGTGTAAAATACAATCTCTAACTAATAAACTAATATCGATCGCTTGGTTCGATCGCTTTGCTTAAAGAGCGATCGCTACTACAAACAATCACCCGACAGCAAATGTCAACTGTCAACTCGCTACAATTTTTTCCGAAAATCCTGCTGTCCTATGTTGCTACAAATTTTTAATCTTACTTCAAACAAACAGCTAATACAAGCTACTGTTGCCCTGGGGATATTTCATTCTCTAGCTGCTGCCAGGTCGAAACGAAAAGTGCTGCCTTGGTTCGGTTGCGATCGCACGTCAATGATTCCCTGATGTAGTTCTACAATGCGACGGCATAGTGCAAGACCGATACCGCTGCCTTGTGCTTGGTTACTGTCTGCCCGTTCAAATAGAGCAAAGATCTTTTTTTGGTTGCGAACAGAAATACCCGAACCATTATCGGTTACGCAAAGCTCCCACCGTTGGCTCTGCGGATGTGCGGAAATGTTAATTTCTAGAGAGTCGGAAATATTATGAACGATCGCATTTTTAATTAAATTGCTTGTCAATTGGATTAGTAACTGCTCGTTACCTTGTACGGTTGGTAATTGATTCCAATTTATTTTTACCTGTCTGTCGGCAATCACTTGCTGTAAATTTAACACCGCTTGTTCCACTACCAAATTCATGTCAACCGACTTAAAAGTGATGTTTTCCTGAACTTTGAGCTTGCCATAGTCCAACATTGCCTGAATTGTCCGATCTAGGTTTCTTGCCGAGCGATACGCTATGTGCGCTACTTTTCGCGCCATCGCATTAAGAGAGTTGTCGTTAGTCAACATTTCCAGACTGCCAACGGTTGCATTGAGGGGATTACGCAGTTCGTGGGCTACCATATGACTAAAGTTTTCTAACGCCTGGTTACTTTCTCGAAGCTGATATAGGGTATCGCGCAGGACATATTGCTGTCGCCGATTTTGCAGACCAGAGCGAACTACCGAGATAAATTCGTGCTGCTTAATTGGCATTTCTAACAGAACAAGACTGCCGAAATATTCTTCCTTACGCAGAAAAGTCATACAAGAGGGAAACCGCCGACAATCTTTGAGCAGCAGAATCACGGGAATATCCGACCACTCTGGCTGGTTGTTGAGGCATTGGGTTAAATCTCTAATCTTTTTCTCGGTTGCTAGTACTTCCTCGGTAATCACTATCAAAGAGGCATCCGTTTCAATAGCATCGACCACTGCTCGAACTGTAGGCGCACTGACGCAGACGAAACCCTGAGATTCGAGAGCCTGTCGCAATACTGTGGCATTTCGCCCGATGCTAGCTGACAAAACGATGTGTTCTTTGGCAGGGAGACGAGAGCGGGAACTAGATTTGCTATTCATGACTATCGAACAAATTCTGCGCCTTACCTTGATAAGCTGGACTTCCAGAGAGAATGCCAGAGAACTGATTCAGAGGCTTGCCAATTTCAATGCTGCCAGGTTGAAAGCGTAGCTCGCGAATGCGCCGTTCGTGATTGCCGTAGCGTTTTTTGTAGACGCTAATTGCTTGGCGTAAAGTTCCGTCAGCTTCAAAATGTCGCAGCAGCAGTACCGTATCGGCTAAATAGCTAATGCCTATAGGCATATCTAGATTGGGAGCGACAACTCCGTGTTGAGCCACTACTAAAAATGATAGTACACCCCGACGACTTAGATAGTTAAGCAATTCGTGCATTTGAGCGACTAGCTTCTTAGAATCGGGCATGGAGTTGAGATAGCCTGTTAAAGTGTCGATAATCACTATATCTGCCCCCCAGTCTACAACCTCGTGCCTTACTGAGTCGGCAAATTTTCCAGGACTGATGTTGCTCAGGCTAATTTCCTGGCAGCGAATCAAATCCTGCTCTATAAATTGCTCGATCTTCATTCCCAAACCCTTTGAGCGACGGAGGAAAGTACTTAATAGCTCATCAAAAAGAAAAATAGAAACTTTACCTCCCTGCTTGGCAAAATTATTCGCAAATAGGGATGCTATAGACGTTTTGCCCGTACCCGAAGGACCGACTAGCAAGCAAGATGTTCCCGTCAACAGACCTCCGCCAATTAAAGTATCTAATCCTGCTAATCCGCTAGTAATTTGCTTCTCTTTGGGTTGTTGATGACCTATGTTATTTTGCCAGTTGGGATATACTTTAATCCCTTGACTGGTAATTTCGAGATCGTGGCTACCCTGTTGGTATTGGCTACCGCGAATTTTTTGAATTCTGAGATAGCGATGAACGCTACCATATTCCGTCTTTTCTTGAGAAAGAGAAATAACTCCGTGAGCGAGCGACTCCAATTCCCCCTCCCCAGGAACTAATTGGCGATCGTCGGTTAGCAGCACCGTAATATTTTTGTCTACCATATAGTCTCTAATGGTTAAAAGCTGCTGTCGATAGGTAAGAGGATCGTTAGCCAGCATCCGCAGATAGGAAATGCCGTCAAAAATAAGGCGATCGGGCTGTATAGTCTCGATCGCCTTAGTAAAAGCAGTCATGGTTTCTTCCAACTCAATTTCGGAAGTGTCGAACACCGTCTGTCGCTCGACGATCGATCTTAAAGCATCCGCACTACTAAGCTCGTGAAATACTATTTTTGAAGGATCTATCCCTACAGACTTAGCGGTCTGCTTGACACTCTCAATCCTTTGCGAAAGAGCAATGCACAATACTTTTTCACCAGCATCAATACCAGCTTGCAGAAAGTGCAGTGCCAAAATTGTCTTACCCGTGCCTGGTGGGCCATTGACTAAATAAATTTCTCCTTTTGGTAGCCCACCCCACAGGATGCCATCGAGTGCCAGAATTCCCGTGGAAACTCTGCTAAAGTCTGGTTTTTCTTCTGCCTGATTTTTCATTTATGCTTAAATAGTAATGCCCGAGCTAGATCGAGTCGATCGAGATTTTGAGCTATTAAAATGTTTGTTCGCGTATTTTCTTTATATTTTTATATTTATAATATAGAAGCGGTTAGACAAAAGCCATAGATGTATCCTAAGCTCACTGATTATTAACTTATCTGCCATCGAGTCGCTAAATAATCTTGAACATCAAAGAAGTTGTGCCATCGAATGTAGGGTTGTTCGGCATCTAAATAACGACGCGGAGTCCCTCGTCAAATCACAGAAAACCGCTTTTGAAAGGTTCATTATTATTAATAAAATGTAGACATAAAACAGGTTTATTGCTCGACCATAAAACGCTATGATCGAAGTATTAACAATTTTTCGCTGACAGCGATCTTGAGCCTTTTGCCAATTAAGATCGATTTAAGAAAAACCTGGCAATTAGCTGATGATTAAAAAATTTGTAGCTTACTTAATAAATTAACAGTTAATATTATGGGAGAATCAAAACGCCGAAAAGCAGCATTAGGAAAACAATATGGTCGAGAATCAGAAAGAATTCTACCCTGGGTACCTATCACTAAAGCTCAATCGGAAAAATTTATCAAACTTACGACTAAAGGGGCTTGGATTGGCATAGGTATAATGATTGCTGTTTGGTTTACCGTCAGATTTATTGGACCAGCATTTGGCTTTTGGGAAGTTTATTGAGACAAACGTTTAGCATCGCTAAATAATTTAAGATTAATATATAAAGTACAGGTTAAGAGATGAGCGAACAAAATCCCTACGAACAACTTGGGGTCACAGAAAATTCTTCTTTTGAAGAAATACAGGCTGCCAAAAAACGACTTGACGATCGCCACAGTAATGATAGTGCCGTCTTAGAAGAGGTAGAAATCGCTTACGACTCAATTATTATGGATCGCCTGCGATTGCGCCAAGAAGGTAAAATTAAAGTCCCCGAAAAAATTCGGTTTCCCGAACGCAATGCGAGCAAAACTTTAAAAGTTCCTCAAATTACTAAGCCCGATTCGGCTGCGTGGTTACAGGAGTTAATCGATACACCTTCTCAAGCTGATATTCTTTGGCCGACAGGAATTTTTCTCACTCTATCAGCGATCGCGGTATTTTCTCAAAATACAGAAGCTTCTATACTTCCTCTATTGATGGCTTTAGGCTTTATCGCTAATATCTACTTTTTAAATCGCAAAGAAGGGCGATCGGGAAGGGCTTTTTTAATTAGTTTTATTACTCTATTCGCTGGAATCGCTCTCGGTACAGGGTTAGCTAACTTACTTCTCGGTCAAGGTGGCGTTACCGTTCTCGGTGGAGATCAGTTCGCCTCGGCAGTAACTTTTTGCTTATTCTGGTTAGTCAGTTGTTTCCTGCGCTAATTTCAATCTCGATTGCAATAATATTCGTTATAAATAGTCTAAATCCCGTTGTCGTTGCTTAGTCTGTAAAAGCTTCTGTGACGGGACTTTTGTCTAATTGTACTTTAGTTGGTAGCAATATAGTAAAAAATGAGTATATTGCTACCGAAAAATTACTGGCAATTAAATCTTATTTCAGTTAATAGACTAACTCATACTAGATAAAACATCTGTGGCATGAGTACTAGTATTGACGTTGCTATCAACTTTGGAGATTTCACCATTACCATCAATAATATAGGTGACGCGCTTGGCATATCCACCACCGTCAACATCGTAAGCTTTAGTAAGTGTGCCGTCACTATCGACTAGTAGTTTAAATGGAAGATTGTATTTCTCTTTAAATTTCTGATGAGATGCGCGATCGTCCTGACTGACACCAAGCACTACCATATCTTTGTTTTGATATTCAGTAAAATTATCGCGGAAGCTTTGCGCTTGCTTGGTACAGCCTGGAGTGTCATCTTTGGGATAGAAATAAAGAACGACAGTTTTTTCTTTAAAATCGCTTAGAGAGACGCTATTGCCTTCATCATCTACAGTTGTAAAAGCTGGTGCGCTCGTGCCTACTGATAAAGTCATAATCGATATATCCTCTTTAATTTAATCGCTTATCGAGCTTAGCGTAATTAGGTTTTTCAAGCAAAGGCGCGATTGGGCGCAGCCCACGCTTCCAGGTCGCATCCGATCTAGTTTCTGTAGCTAACATATTACCTTATCAAAATTTTAGGAAAAACATTTTACAAAGCGTTAGACCTGTAAAATAATAAATTGCCGAGTGTTTGTATCGATTTAAGTTAATCTTATATAACCTTAATTTTACCAAAGCTTAATGCTAATAAGGTAAATAAATTATTACGATATACAGCAAAAGCTTATATTATTGAGAATTATTAAAGAAGCGAAAAATTAGCGATTGACATAAATAATTGGCAAAAAAATTTGCTCGATAGTTATCTCTAAAATAGAGTAGATCGCGCTACATGACGGAGTGGTTATTTAAAAAATAAAATAATTTTCGTTTGCTAAGTCTTACGTTAGTACAATATTGAAAAAAATATTTAAAATCGATATTGTCTAAAACTACATAATAATCATCAAATTTTATGAATAACGTTAAAAAACGCACAATAGAGTCTCGATCGGGAGTGGAAAGAAGTTTAGACAATAGTTTTTATTGGCTAACAAAAATATTAGCTTTTGCTGTGGCGGGGGTTTTGATCTGGATTACAATTCAAGTAGCGATCGCTGCCCTGCCAGCTATTCAAGAGTTCGGTCTAAAGTTTATTACTACGAGTAGCTGGAATCCTGTTGAAAGTCAGTATGGAGTTTGGCCCGCAATTTACGGTACTTTGGTAAGCTCACTTATTGCTCTAGCGATTTCAGTACCGATCGGTTTAGGAGTAGCTATTTTCTTAAGTGAAGACTATCTACCCCCAACAGTACAAAGAGTTATTGTTTTTTTAGTAGAGCTATTAGCAGCAGTTCCTAGCGTCGTATACGGTTTGTGGGGAATTTTTGTCTTAATTCCTTTTCTCAAGAGTTTTACCCCCCTTAGAGGGCCAGGAATGTTGCCTGCTGCCTTGATTTTATCAGTAATGATTTTGCCAACAATTGCTGCAATTTCACGGGATGCTGTTACTAATGTGGATATAGGTTTGCGCCAGGCTGCGGTTGGCTTGGGAGCTACTCGTTGGGAAGCTATCTTACAAATAATTTTACCTGCTGCATCTTCAGGAATTATCGGCGGAATTATGCTGGCTTTGGGTCGAGCTTTGGGAGAAACGATGGCGGTAACTATGTTGATCGGTAACTCAAATCGAGTTAGTGCTTCGGTATTTCAACCTTCTAATACTGTTTCTTCACTTTTAGCCAATCAGTTTGCCGAAGCCAGCGGTTTACAGGTAGCAGCTTTGATGTATGCAGCTTTAATTTTGTTTTTTATTACTTTAGTCGTGAATATTCTGGCTCAGTTATTAGTAACTAGACTACAAAAAATTTAGCAAGGCAAGAATATCCCAATTTAATTAATAACTAATAAGACTATGACTACACCCAACCTAAAAAAAACAGATTTTGAAGTTGTTAGCCTCAAGCGAAATCCAACTTCTCCTCGCACCTTGTTTGGATTAATTATGAGTGGCATTGCTGGCTTATTTACCTTGCTAGCAATTATTCCGCTATTTATTATTCTGACTTACTTAATAACTAAAGGGATTGGTTCATTGTCCGCTTCTGTCTTTACCGAGTTACCTCCTCCTCCTTTAGTAGACGGCGGTGGTTTTGGTAATGCTATTGTGGGGACAATTATTATGGTAGGAATTGGCGCGTTGATTAGCGTTCCCATCGGCATTATGGCAGCAATTTACCTCTCAGAATTTAATGAGGGAAAAGTTTCAGACTGGATTCGCTTTGCTACTAACGTTCTAAGTGGAGTCCCCTCAATTATTGTGGGCGTATTTGCCTATAGTGCGGTTGTTTTGACCACCAAAACTTATTCCGCTTGGGCTGGTGGTTTTGCCTTATCAATATTAATGTTGCCAATTATTGTTCGTACTACCGACGAATCTTTAAAGCTTGTTCCTCAAGATGTACGTCAAGCATCAGTCGGCATTGGGGCAAATAGATATCAAACCGTGTTGCAGGTAGTATTACCTGCTGCTTTGCCCGCAATCATTACGGGCATTACTCTGGCGGTGGCTCGTGCTGCGGGAGAAACCGCTCCTTTGCTCTTTACCGCATTGTTTACCCAGTTTTGGCCCAACTGGGACAATTTACTAGTAGAACCAACTGCTTCTTTATCAGTCTTAGTTTATAATTTTGCGATCGTACCGTTTAAAAATCAGCAGGAATTAGCCTGGGCAGCAGCGTTTATTTTAGTAGTGTTAGTTTTGCTTACCAGCATTATTTCTCGTCTAGCAACTGCAAAACGTACATATTAATTATATTAATTAAATTGGATTGATTCAGTATCGCCTTTGGCTGTAATCAATTCGATTTTTAAGAGCGATCGCCCTTGCTCCATTTCTATTAATCAGCCAGCATCATACAATAAGAACAATCTAATAATGTCTCTATCTGATGAGTGCTACTACCAAAACCAAAATTAGCATCGCTTCTCGCCTGGTAAATAGTGTCTTAGCAATTAAGCCTCTAGCTAACTTTGCCAAAAACCGCGCCCGCAACATGATGGTTAAACGCGCCGAAGCCATTGGCGTACCGTGGCGAGATAACGTCAAACAGTTAAGCGATCGCGATTGGAACAGCGAACTAGCAGCAATACAAAACCCCGATCTTCAATATCCCGACTACTACACCACTTCATTTCATGCCTATGAAGAAGGTAACTTAAGCTGGAAAGCTGCATGGGAAGTAGAATCAGCAGCTCGTGCAGTTCATGCCAAAATTTGGAGTAACGGAGATGTTAATGGGGATACGATGCTGCGTCAAAGCTATCATCAAGTCCTACTGAAGCAATTATCGATCGCTCCTGCCAATATTCTCGATTTAGGCTGCGGTGTAGGAATGAGTACTTTTGCTATACAACAAGTTTATCCTCAAGCACGGGTTACGGGGTTAGATCTTTCGCCCTATTTTCTTTCAGTAGCTCGATATCGAGGGCGAGAGCAGAATATTGAATGGATTCATGCTGCTGCTGAATCTACAGGTTTGCCAGACAATAGCTTCGATTTGATTTCTGCCTGTCTGGTATTTCACGAACTTCCTGCTACTGCTGCTGCTGCAATTATTACCGAAGCTCGTCGTCTTCTAAAATCTGGAGGATATTTAACAATTATGGATATGAATCCTCACTCACCAGCATTCAAAAAAATGCCTTCCTACGTTCTAACCTTACTCAAAAGCACCGAACCTTATTTAGATCGATATTTTACTTTAGATCTAGAGCAGGTATTTACCGAAGCGGGTTTTACCATTGTTGACATGGTAGCTAACAGTCCCCGCCATAGAACAATTGTTGCGTTATTAGCCTGAATATTAGAAATATTGGCGTTGCATCTTCATGGGATGGTGAAGGCTGACGCTTGAGACTGGGAGACTGGGAGGAATTATCGTATAAAATTTGGAATCATCCCTAAACTGTGCAACGCCGAAATATTAAGTATTAAGTATAGTTAGAGCGATCGCCAATACACAGCAATGTTTCTCGCTCGAATTTAGCTACCCGACAAATTAAAATTCATTTTGCTCTATATAACGCAAAGCTAAATAGATTGTACCCACAAAAACTATCAAGCCAATTAAGACAAAACCAATAAGAATATTTCCTGAATTAAAAGAAACAATAATAGCTGTTATTACAGGCGCGAGCAAAACAGTCAGAACTATTCTTATTTTAGCTGGAGTCCAGTTAATCTCGCTCAAACTAGTGTTTATGCTTCCTCCTGCTCCGCTGATTTTTGGTGCTTGAATTTCAGATTGATTGCTTTTGCCTTTAACTAGTCTATCTGGTAAATTATTTTCTTTCATAGTTAGCTATAACCAGTGTTTATTAAAATTAAGATTGATGCCTCAAATTTATCGTATATATTGTTATGACCAAAAATCTAAACACAACACTTAAAATATTTGTCTAACATCAGCAATAACATCTTCTAGCTTGAGACAATTATCAATACTTAAATTAATGCCATAAATACTAACTTAACTTTTTCAAAACGTCGAATTACTATAAAAATTATTTAAAGCAAACCGCTGTATATTAGAAGATTTATTACCTATTAATTACAAGCAGTTTACTTTAATGTCCTAACCCATTGATGTAGTGCGATACTTATTGCTTCCTCTTCACTGCCAACCAAATTCTATTCCTAAATATTCTTCTAGCTGTCGGTTATAGGGCGCAAAATACTCGGCAATAGTATTCCTCAATTGGGTATCTGCTGGTTGATACGAACCTGAATTAACTTTTGGGTAATTATTCAAAGGACAGTCGGGCAAATCTAAAAACTGAAAAACACTGCTCATAACTTTCAGCGGATTACTATAAAACTCTTCGCTTTTAAGAATTAAAAACTGCTCGCGTCCTAAAAGCTCGATCCAAGGCTTAATTTTATAGATATAAAGACTACTCATAATATTATCTGGATTGCGATATCCCGTATTAGTAATTTCTGCTTCAGTTGTGGTGGCTAGCTTTTCAATTTCTGTAGCGATCGCGGTTTTAAGATCGACATTAGTTAAGCCAGTATTTAGCTTATGATAATGCCAAGAAATTGCTCGATCTACTGGATTTCTCAACAGTATAATAATTTTAGTTTTAGGAAAAGTATCTTTAATTCTGCGAGCAACCTGGGGAAAACGAAGATAGTTGGGGCTGGCTTCCCCCGTCAGAAAATCAGCGCGGTCGGTAATAGTTGGAAAATGCGCTCGATACCAATCAATCCCCCGATGGTAATTTTCCCAGTAAAAATCAAGTTCCTTTTTGTGGGAAAGTAAAATTTGTGGATGGGAGCTTAAATAATAGTAAATGGACGATGTACCGCATTTTGATGCTCCTGCAATAATAAAATCAGGACCAGTTTCTTGTTGCGGTTTCCAGTCTAATTTAGCTAGATCTGGATAATTTTGAATCGCTTTTTGATAACTACTAGTACGGTAACAGTCTATTGCTTCAGCAACCCGATCCTGTTGAGTCAAAGCATCGCCTAAATTACCCCAAGCAATAGTTATATTAGGATGCTCGGTTACTATTTTGCGATAAAACTCAATTTGCTGGTTAGATTGCTCTTTGCTAACGGGGGTATACTGTAGATCGTTATAGGCTTGGTAAAAGCGAGGATCTAGCTCGATGGACTTTTGATAGGCTGCGATCGCCTGAGCGAAACAGCCTTTTGCTCTTAAGGATTTACCCAGCTCATAATATTGCTTGGCTGTAGCTCCAGGATGTTTGGCTAAAACCTGCTGATATTCTACCAATACTGTTTTAAAAGATGAATCGGGAGCGCAATCGAGTGCCTGATGGTATGAATCTATAGCTAAATCGTATTGTTTGAGATGCTGATATACCTGAGCTTGATGAAAGGAACTCGAACTATGCTGAGAATTTAGAGTAATAACTTTTTGATAAGAGTCAATGGCATGAAGCCACTTAGTCCGATCTTGCTGTAGTCTTCCTAACTGGTAGTAGGCAGCTTCGTAATCTGCTTTTAATGAGATTGCTTTAGCATAACAAGATTCGGCTGTGGAATATTCTTCAAGCTGTTCTAAGGCCAAACCCCAGTGATAATAAATTTCTGCCGATGGCTTTAGTTTGGCTACTTTTTCAAAACAAGATCCTGCCTGAGAATAGTCTTGAAGCTGTTCTAAGGCTAAACCCCAGTGATAATAAATTTCTGCCGATGGCTTTAGTTTGGCTGCTTTTTGATAGTTGTTACAAGCTCTAACCCATTTTTGACGGGCATAGAGTGCCGATGCCAGAGCAAAATAATAACGAGAGTCCGATCGATTGTGCCTTACACCTTGGCGATAGACTTCGAGTGCCTGTTTTTCTTTTCCTTGTTCTTCGAGGGATGTGAATAATGTAACGTATGCCGACCACAAATCGGGTTGAAATTTAATAGCATTACGGAAACAGGCGATCGCCATAGCTGGCTTGTCCTGTTTTTTTAAAGTTTGACCCAGTTTGTAATGCTGCATAGCACTGACAGCATCGGGCTGAAGTTGAAATGCTTTAAATAAATGGTTGGTAGATTGACCACGCTTGTCTAATTTGGCGAATACTACTGCCAAACGGCGATGAGCGGACACACAATCTAAATCTAAAGAGAGTGCCTGTTTATAGTTGGTTCTTGCCTTTTGCCACTGCTTTAGATGAACGTATAAATCGCCCAGTTCGAGGTAGATTGCGACCGATTGAGGATTATTAGATATTTCCTCTGTAAGAAGAGCGATCTTGCTTTCAATTTGGGCTGGTTCTAATTTAGACAGGGTATTTTTCATGTAATGTTATTGAGTTGATCCTGTTTCTTAGTGGAGGCAACCCAAGCGATCGCCTGATTCATCCCTTTAATCTAAAGCTTGCGAATAATCAATTGAAGTGTTGGCGCAGACAGATCGACTAACTGCCACTGACCTTTGACCGAATTAAGAAATCGATCTATTCCTGCTTTAGGATCTTGTCGGGCATCCTTTGGGTTACGCCAACCATAACCAGCAAAAACAATCATTCCTCCTGGCTTTAATAGATCCCAAGCTATAAGAGCGTTTTTTTCCGCGTGCTGACTTAACTTACACCGAGCCTGAAGATTTATTACATCGAAGCTTTCACTAGTGCAGTTTGCCATCAGCTTATGAATTTCCCCTTCGAGTAAAGTTACTTTAGCTGACGCGCCAGTTTTTGAAATGTTTTCTTTGAAGTCGGGTTCAAGCTGGCGATCTATACAGGTAAGCTTACTTTCGGCATGAGACAACAGTTCATCTAAAAGCCAACAGGCGGACATTCCTTGATAACAGCCAACTTGTAAAACCGCGATCGCCCGATCCTTGAGAGGTTTAAACTGCTCGGTCCACATAGAAATGCGGTGACTAAAAATATCTGAAGTAAAATAATAATCATTGACTACACATTGCTTCCATCCGCGGTGTTCGCAGGCTTTCTGAAAATTGGCTGCTGCTTCGGGCAGTCTTCCTTTTTCTCGCAGGGCGTTCCCTAAATGGCTATAAACCCAGGGATATTCTTCTACTAAATTGAGAATTGCATAGGAGGTAGAAATAGCTTCGTCCCACTTACGTAAAATTAAAAAGGTTTTGACTAAATCGCAATAAGCCCAAGGGAAGTCTGGCGCATTTTTAATTGTCTGGCGGAAGCAATCAATTGCCTGTTCAAAAGAACGTTGTTGTAAATAGATAGTACCCAACTTATAGCACGCTCTGGCTTCTGTCGGTTCGACAGCCAAAATCTTGAGGTAAACTGCCTTCGCTTCATCAAGTTTTCGTTGTTGGAGATAAATTTCTCCTAAATCGAAAAAAGCAGCAACTATTCCTTTGCCTTCTGCTGCTGCTCTTTGATAACATTCAACCGCCTCATTAATTTTTCCTGCCTGTAGAAGAGCCTTGGCTAGTTTATAATAACCCTTGTTGTTAATTAAGTTGGGTTCGATTTGGATTGCTTTATACCAACAGTCTATTTCTGCTTCTTTACGCTGTAGCTGATTGTTGATTTGAGCTAAAGAGGAATAGATCCGAGCTGAATTCGGTAAATATTCTAAAGCGTTTTCAAAAGATGCTAGGGCTGCTGACCAATTTTTTTCTAAAATATGTAGTTCGCCAAGCTGACAATATACTTCGGCTAACTTGGGCTGGCTGTCTAACGCTAGAGAATGCCAGACGATCGAACGCTCGAAATCAGCCCTTCCCTGGAGTAAATTGCCCAAATTTTTAAAGGTAATTTGCCATTTTTGGGGGTTATCAGGTTCTACCTCGATCGCCTGTTCGCACTGAGTAATTGCTTGAGATAAGTATCTAGAGTCCACTGTCATTTCATTTAACATTTATCATTTATTATTTATCATTTATCATTGGGAGGAGGCGGGGTTTCAGGTGTCCTCAAACCGCAGCCCCAGAAAGTCCGTGCAGATTCTCGCAGAGCGACAAAGGACTTGTCCGCATGTACTAGACGCAAAGCTTCCGCAGTCGTCCGTTTTGTACGAGGGTTTAAATCCTCGTACTAAATCTCTTTTAAACAAGAAGCTTGAAACTTAAAAAGAATAAGAGGTTCGCAAATTCAATGATTGGTTGGACATAGGGATTTATATTTATCTGTTTTAAATTAGTTTGCTCGATCTGTCCAAAGGCAGATAAGACTATAGCAAAATATTAAAGATGTCTCTATCGGAATGTACATTAAATCAGCGAACAATTATTTTCGATTTTTAGCTTAAAAACACTATTTAAGATAAGTGGTGCAAAATTAACTTTAAGGCACTAATATCGACCAAAATATCTTCTGTAAGAGGATTTTGATACATTAATGCACTCAAAGACGGACAGTTAAACCTTTTACCTACTAAATAATAATGTTGTAGCTGTAGCTGTTGACTAATCATCCAGTAATCAGTTCTGACATAGTTTGGAGAAAATAGTTCGATAATTTTGGTATTGGGTGAGCAAAAGACCAAGTTGGTCAAGCCAGATCCGTGGGGGGCGACAATTACCTTAGCAGAAGCAAAAATCGCTACCTGTTCTAGAACGGATAGTTCTTCTAAAAAAACGGTTTTAAACCCTTGAGTTTCTAATAAATTGCTAACTTCTGTTTCATTAATTAGCTGTCTGTTTTTAGCTTTAGCTCGGCTGATATAGATTTTTTCTGAATTATCTTTGGTTGGAGTAATTCGAGTCAGAAAAGTCTGACGGAGAAATTTAATTGTACCAAATTCAACCCAATCCATATATCCAGGAAAAGAGGGAACGATTAATTCGGTAGCCTGAATATGATTATGGCGATCGCTTTCGATAATTTTTTCTACAGGTACATCCAGCAGATCGAGAGTTTCTTTTTGATATGGTTTATTAAAGCTATTAATTACAAACCAATCAATCCGATCGAATTCAACTCCGCTTCGCTTGAGTAGTTCTAATCGCGGAATAATATCGAACATCCAATGATAGTAGACATGACCTGCCAAACCAGACAAAAAGGCAACTCTACCCTCTATTTTTTCTAGAAGAGGAATTTGCTGTTGATAGATGCTGTGTTCTGCTCGTTCTTGGTATGGACATTCGGGTAAAAACCACGGGTAGTCGCGGGATAAATCTCCCAGAAGATAGTTATCGGGAGTAATTACAGCGATCGCGTTACAAATCATCCAAGAGTTTTTGTGTGGCGCAACCCAAATTCTTCCTTGAGGAATAGTTACTACAAAAGGTAGTCCAGACCGAATGGTCGCAGCTTGCTCGAACGAACACTTAAAAGCATTTTCGGCAATCTGTACTGGTTGAAAATGTGCGATCTGCTTACGCATACACTTATTGCAGTTGACACCACCGCAATCTGGATGCAGCGGTTTGCCTGGAACAGTAACCTCGATCGTCTCTGGATACCTTTTTTGTTTGGCATGAGAGGGAGCTAGAGCTTCTTGCCACGCTATTTGGGTGTAATCGAAGTTTGGTATCTGGCAATCTCTAACCCAATCTTGAGTGTAATGATAGATTTTTGTAGGTAGCAGAGATAAGTTTTCTTCACTAGAAAACAATTTTGGTATATTTGACCAATCCGAAGGCTGTTCTTTTTGTCGATCCAGCACAGTCTCGTAGTAATCGATGGCTTCTTCTGCTTCCTTGGTGCGTTCTAGAACTTTACCCAGTTGAAAGCAAATCTGAGCCTGCTCTGGTTCTAAAGATAAACCTATGTTATAAATAGCTATAGCTCCCTCTAGTCGCTCTTGTTTAGCAAGACAGTTGCCCAATTTAAGATATAGTTCGACAGCGTAGGGTTCGATCTGTAATGCTCTTTGATAATAAAGTTCAGCTTCAGTGATTCCGCCAAACTCAAACAGGACATCACCCATATAGCTATAGGTTCGCCACAGATGATAATAAGCTTCGGCTTCTGGCTCTTGTAAAGCCTGAAGAAAACGAGAGCAAGACAGTTTTGCTATTTCTAAAATATCTTTTGGTGCAGTACTCGATCTGCTCTGACAATAAGCTTCTATGAAATTAGGGTCGAGATCGATGATAGTACGCCAACAGTTAAGGGTAGATTCAACGTCGCCGATTTTTTGATAGACATCCGCACAGCTACTATAGAGAATTATATTGTCAGGTTCTAGTTCGATCGCCGTCTCAAAACATTTAATCGCCCGTCGAGCATTACCCCACTCTTGCCATAATCTGCCTAAATTATGATGCGCCAAAACCATTTTAGGATCTAAGATAACAGCAGTTTCAAAGCTTCTAAATGCTAGTCCTGGCTGACGATCGAACCAATAGACCTGTCCTAAATTATTATGTAGTGCTGCCTTTGTAGGATCTATAGCGATTCCTTGTTGTAAAGTGGCGATTGCTATTTCGTATTCGCGCTGTCTGACATATATACTACCCAAATTACTATAGACTTGAATCAGATTAGGCTCGATCGCAATCACCTGTTGATACAGTGCGATCGCTGCTTCTAATTCTCCTTTTTGGTCGTAGAGTACCCCCAAATTGTAATAAACCTCAGCATAATCGGGCTTTAGCTCGATCGCTCTATTGTAAGTAGCGATCGCACCCGACCAATCCTTTAACTGATGCAGCACTACTGCCAAATTGTATTGTATCTCTACCCAATCAGGCTTGAGTTTGAGTGCCTGTCGATAATACCAGATTGCTTGTTGAGATAGCTTTAGCCTACTGTGTAGTAAACCTAGCTCCGCATATATTTCGGCTCGATCTCCTACAAGATCGAGAATCTTTTGATACGAATTGATTGCTTCGCTTAGCTTTCCTTTTTGACTGTAGGCTCTAGCTAAATAATTATAAAATTCGGCGAGGGAGGTTTTGTCAGTCTCAGCAAAATTGTCAGTCTTGGCGATCGCAGCAAGAGAAATTTCAATAACTCGATCCCATTCTCCTCGCGCTAAATGGAATTTTATACTTTTGAATGAGGATTCGCCTATTAACATCAACGGTATTGGTAATGACCCTAACTCAAATTACAAAATAACTCAGACATCCTAAAAATCCAAATTCAATTTTTGAATATAGATTAAATTTTCCAATGTTCTATTTATTTACCTCTGAAGCGATCGATATCTTCTTTCTTCAGTGTAACGTTGACTTATAGTAGTCGATATTCTTGTTTTGATTCGCGTATTTAAATTTTCAGTTAAATCGAACATACAATGAAACCCACAACTGTTAGTCGCGGGTCTATCAAAGGTTAGTTACATTCTACAATTTCCAGACAGCGGGGTTATTCAATCTAGAATAATTCCCAAGTATCGTCATTTTTCGTTGCTTCAATATCCATCCCTTCACCGAGATCGATTACAGCATCTCCATCAATCGATACCATACCTGTTACTTCATCATAAGTAACGGTGCTATCTTCGCCAACGCCCATAATTTTAATTATGTCGCCCATATCTTCAAAATCTTTGATTTCATCGACCGCATCAGATGCGAATTCTTCTGCCATGAATTCAAAGACATCATCTCCTCCACCTCCTTGGAGAACGTCTGCACCCATACCACCTTTGATGAGGTCTTCTCCATCACCACCATTAATAAGGTCAGCTCCGGATCCTCCGATAATTGTATCGTTGCCTTCACCACCAAGTAACGTATCGTCACCCGAGCTACTGACAATGTAATCATCGCCACCTTCACCTAAAATCGTAGCATTACCTTCACCTGTCAATGAAATTTCATCTGCTAGCTCACCGCCAGTTAATGAAATAGGACTGGAAGTGACGTTCTCAGCTGTAATAGTGTTTTCAAGGTTTGCAAACCCCTTGACGTTTAAGTTTTCTCCAGCAGTTTCCATTGCAAATGGACTACCATCAATTTCTAATGAGACAATACTTGACATAATTAATACCTACTGTTGACTATATTAACCTAACTTTACCGATACCGTTATCTGCTAAATAATAGAAGCATTTAAAGCCATGATAATTCACATTTTTAAAAGTTCTAGTAATACAGATCACAAAAAATCAAAAAAAAGAAAATTAAGCTCTTCATCTATCTATTTTGTTCATGATTATAAAAATGTCAACTACCTTTATCTGTTTTTTAAAATAAATGTAAATCTATTCAAAATCAGCTTATTTTTGATTGAAACTTGTTTTCATAGCCCAAAAAACCGATTAGATTTGTCAGAGAGACCCTGGCTTTAAAAAACTTGGCTTTCTTTGAGTTGGCAATCGTTAACATTGACTTAAGTTTAGATAAGTATGCACTTTATTAAATGTCTATATGTAATTATGAGAATTCAGTATTTTTTCGTAGTATAAATCTATTTTTAATATTACCTATCTGTCGTACATTGTCTTAAAAATCATCTTATTGACAGTTTAAAATACTCAAATTAAAATAGAAATTTTTACTATTGCTAGGGATAAGTATTGTATTTTCCCAAAGATAACAATTTAAATATTTACTACAGATAGATTATCTGAAAGCGAATTTTGTTATGTAATAAAGTGAGTTGCATAATGCTTGACTAACCGCGATTGCCGAGAAAATAACCTGTTACAATATTGAAGTTTATTTTGGTTCTGCTGAGATTATTTCTTTTAGTTATATACACGTACTAACAGCTATTTCTCCAATGTAAGTAGTTTTACCAAGCTTTATAATTACAGTTAATTAATAGGCGATCGAATTTTATTGAATAAGGCTACGATACCAGGATCGAACTTGTTATATGAAATCTAAAAAAGAATGCTACAACTCAGGTGACGGGGTGACGAGGAGAAAGGGAGACGAGGAGACGAGGAGACGAGAAAGGACTTCTTGACGCAACAGCTCATGGGGGAAACCCCCAAGACCGCTTTGCGTCGCTTGTCCGCATCTAGACAGGGAGACGGGGAGACGGGGATATAGGGAGACAAGGAGACGGGGAGAGAGCGTTACTTCTTACTTCTTACTTCTTACTTCTTACTTCAGCGCAGCGTCCCCAAGTCCCCAAGTCCCCAAGTCCCCAGAATCATTTGTAGCAAACATTTAAGCATTTCATGTTAGTATTTGCACAGCAAAGCTTCGCCTAGCGGTAGGCTTTTAAAAAATCTTCAACTATATATCTTCTTACCGAATACAGGTTATGGAGGGTTTATCGGTTTGTAGTGTATTAATAGCCCTAACTCCTGCACAACTCATTTCAAATTGCGTATTACTTAAAATCCTGCTCGATTCTTACTCTTCGCTAATAGAGGTATGCCGAGTTAAATTTTGTACTTCTATTGTTATTTTTCCTCTATGCAACTACAGCATTTATTCTTCCACATCTCAATTATTTACAACATTGTGAATATTGCGGTTGTATATTTTGCGATCGCAGTTTGTAGCAGATTGTGCAATATCCGCTTGCTGTATCTATGATAGATAGGGTAATCGCGTTTTTGCTTTTTACTAGCTATAGTGCGATCGCAGTAACTGAATTGTTGGTTTCGATCGGTTCTTTGTTAGACTCCATAAGTTTTTTAGCTTATTAACTGCTAACGTTTTTTTAGATAGATAACTTAACACCCAACAATCGATCGCTCTTGTTAAATAACGAATTAAAGACCTTAGAACTGGCAAGATTAAACAGGATAGGAGAAAATTGATAAATAGGCGAAGGTGCGACTCGTAGCCAACCGCGCTGCATCGCTTTTCAATTTATCTTTCATCCCTTATCCTTTATGGGTCGCGGTGAGATCCGCCCGTAAGGAAACCTCCGTCTTCTGGATGTGTTGAACCACTTCTAGATTATCCTTTCGGGGATTTTTTTATTTTCCCATTCCTAACTGTTGGGCTTTCTGATAGACTTTTCCTTCAGTTAATAGCGAAGGAGCGATTACTACGTCCACCTGCTGCATTTCTTTAAGGTCTTTTGCACCCAAAGTTCCCATACTAGTTTTAATCGCACCAAGTAGGTTATGCGTCCCGTCGTCTAACTTGGCAGGACCTACCAAGATTTCTTTGATAGTTCCTGTCGTGCCTACCTTAATTCGAGTACCGCGAGGCAATACGGGGCTAGGAGTCGCCATTCCCCAGTGAAAATCTCCTCCAGGGGCTTCGGCTGCACGGGCTATAGGCGAACCGATCATTACTGCATCCGCACCACAGGCTAGGCATTTACAAATATCGCCACCAGTTACTATCCCTCCATCAGAGATTACTGGTACATATTTACCAGTTTCTGCATAATAATCGTCTCGCGCAGCAGTACAGTCAGCAGTAGCAGTCGCCTGGGGAACACCGACCCCTAGAACACCACGAGAAGTACAGGCAGCACCAGGACCAATGCCGACCAAAACACCAGCAGCACCAGCCCTCATGAGGTTTAAAGCAACTTCATAAGTAACACAATTACCTAGTATTACGGGCATCGGCATTTCCTGACAGAAACTAGCTAAATCCAAAGGCGCGATCGCTTCAGGAGATAGATGATCCGTAGATACTACTGTAGCTTGGACAAATACTAAATCTGCTCCTGCTTCTGCCACAATTTTGCCATACTTACTCGCTCCTGCGGGGGTCAAACTAACTGCTGCGGTCGCATCCTGGGCTTTAATTTCTTGAATTCTTTTAGTAATTAGTTCTGGTTTAATCGGTTCGGCATAAAGTTCCTGCATCAAACCGACAAAACCCTCTTTCCCTACCGACTCAATTTTATTTAAAATCGGTTCGGGGTCTTCATATCTAGTTTGTATTCCTTCTAAATTTAATACTCCAATAGAGCCTAGCTGGGACAGTAAAACTGCCATTTTGACATCGACCACACCATCCATAGCACTTGCTAAAATAGGAATCTCGCGAGTAATTCCGCCAAGTTCCCAGGTGGTATCTGCCAAACTAGGGTCTATAGTACGCACTCCAGGAGAAAGTGCTATTTCATCAAATCCATAGGCTCTACGAGCCTGTTTTCCGCGACCAATTGATATTTCCACGCTCTCTTATCCGTTCCCAAAGCTTATTAGCTTAGGCTATCAAATTTTATTACCCTTTGAACATGGATTAATAGTAAAAGAAAATTAATTCTTTTGTATTTTCCTCGTATCATGCAGATACCTGTGTTTCAAAGTATTCAACTAAACTAGAAGGCTGCGGAATTTCTTCACCATCTTCAATTATTCCCTCTAGATGAAACTCGATTGCTTCTTGAATCAAAATTTTTACCTCTTCCAAATTATCACCTACTGCAATACATCCTGGTAAATCTGGTACGTATGCACCGTAGCTATTTTTTCCTCGTTCGATAATTACTGCGTAGCGCATATTATTTATCCTCATCTAGTTGAGCTTGTCTTAAAATACTTTTCAGTGTACCAGTAGGAATTTCTTTGCTTGTTTTTCCTGCAACCGTAACCTTGCCTTGTTTAAAGGGATGTTTGTATTGTCTGTGACTTCCTTTGGTTCGTGCTAAGTACTATCCGTCTTGTTCTAATTTCTTAATTACCTCTTTTACCTTCACCAATCGAACTTTTGCAATTTTTATTATTGATGTTAATTTTAAGCTATATTTTTGGAGCGATCGCTTACTTCAACAGATGAATATGAGCAAAAACGAGATTGACAAACCATTGCTAGAGAATGAAGAGATTTTCAGGCTCTACGATACTGGAGTCAGAGATTTTACTGGTTATGAGCTGTACCTCAGCGATCCTATTGGAAATGATTTGAGTGGAGTTAACTTTAGTGGTCTGGATCTCTCCGAGTCCTATATTGAGGGGATTAATTTGAGTAGGGCTAATCTGACTGGAACTCTGCTCTATGAAGCTTGTTTGGATCGAGCCAACCTCAGCGGAGCTAATTTGACTAATGCTGGGCTTAGTATGGCTACTCTTTGGAATGCTGATTTAGCTGGTGCTATTCTGAATGGTGCTGATTTGGGATCTGCTGAAATTATCAGAAGCAATTTGACCAATGCTAGTTTGCTTGGAGCTAATATTAAATACGCTTCTATCGAAGAAAATATCTATAGAAACACTATTTGGATTGATGGTAGTATCCGCAATGAATAAATCGGGACTATCCAAATCAGATCGCCTGTAGAGTGGGCAGAAATAAATAGAGCAAATTAGCCTTGCCTAATGGCTTACTGCCTACTAACATCAGTAATCGACTTCCAAATATCATGGCGGTGGGCATTAGAAAAATGTTCTTCACTTGTTATGTGTTATGCAATGCCCACCCTACATTCTATTCTCTTACTGCAATATTAGGCAGGATAAATCCTCAAGCGGCGGTTGGGTTCGTCGCCAAAGCTATCGGACTGTAAACGATAGTGTTCGATCAGTTCGTGCTGCATTTTACGTACTTTTGCCGATCGCGGTAGTAACTCCACAGGTTGACCTTTGGGAATTACTATTTGCTCGACGGCGAGTCTTGCTTCTTCTAAAGCTTCGATCTCATCATCGCTTCCCGCTTTACTAAACAGACGTAAATCTGTCGGTTCGGGAATATTGGGATCGTCTAAGTTAAGTATCTGACGAAATATACGAGTAACTTGAGGTATGGTATTAGACTTGACCGTATAGATTGGGATATGACGATCTCTTGCGATGCTACGTAGTTTGGAATGATGCTTGATTTGCGATCGCAATGCCACTACTGCATCAGCTTCGTCCAAGTCTTTGGTCAACATCACGGGTAAATTTAGCACCTCAACTACCCGATCGATCTCAGAGCGACCGATACCATAGGCATAAATATATACGGGCCAATCTTCTCCATTAGGACCA
Organism: Waterburya sp.; assembly: GCA_965214815.1. GTDB lineage: Bacteria > Cyanobacteriota > Cyanobacteriia > Cyanobacteriales > Xenococcaceae > Waterburya. The sequence continues at coordinate 596,237 of CBDCCL010000002.1, read as the reverse complement.
GGGGTACGTACTTTTTGGCTATTGAGTTCTTTAGTCTGCCAAGACCGTTCTAACATCGTTTCAAAGTTTGAACCGCCAGCCGATCGCGTTTTCCCTCCAGGAAGGGACACGGGGGTCATTTTTCCTGACGCTCTCAAACCTTGAGGATGCAGGGGCGTAACTCCGTTAGCATTTCTAGAAGGCAATGGTTTGAAAGGTGAAGGAGACTCTTCGTGAATAATCGTAACTTCACCACTATCGTCTACAGTTCTTACCTGGGCTGGTGGTTCGATACCTCGTAGTAGGGTATCAATCGTAGCAGATACGTCATCGTGAACGACCCAACGTTGCCGTTCTAGCATCTCTACGGCGATCGCAAAGGTTGGAGGTGCTTTACGCTCTAACACCGTCTTCTGCGTCCTTCTACGGCGGGCTTCGTCGTCTCCCAAGGTGACGCTTTGAATACCACCAACTAGATCGGATAGGGTTGGGTTTTTAATTAAGTTCTCGACGGTGTTACCGTGAGCCGTACCGACTAGCTGTACTCCTCGTTCAGCAATGGTTCTAGCTGCCATAGCTTCGAGTTCTGTACCGATTTCGTCGATGACAATGACTTCAGGCATATGGTTTTCTACTGCTTCGATCATTACCTGATGCTGTAACTCAGGGCGGGCTACCTGCATCCGACGGGCGCGACCAATGGCGGGATGGGGAACGTCGCCATCTCCTGCAATTTCATTGGAAGTGTCGATAATAACGACTCGTTTTTCTAAGTCATCGGCTAAAACTCTAGCAATTTCCCGTAAGGCGGTAGTTTTACCGACTCCAGGACGACCCAGTAGCAAAATAGACTGTCCTGTTTCTACCAAATCGCGAATCATGACAATCGTACCGAAGATTGCCCGACCAATACGACAGGTCAAACCGATAATGTCTCCAGTACGATTACGAATTGCACTAATACGGTGTAATGTCCGTTCGATTCCGGCACGATTATCGCTACTAAACATTCCTACCCGTTCGATACAGTGCTGTATTTCTTCTTTGGTAACGGGTTCGTCACGGATATAGGTCACGCGATCGCTAAAACGAGCCTCTGGTAGTCTACCTAAATCTAAAACTACCTCAATTAAATTATCGCTATCCGATTGAAGATATTCGTCTAGCTTAGAACGAATTGAGTCGGGAAAAATAGTAAGTAATTTATCTAAATTATCGGTCACTTGCATCCGATGAGAAGCTATATCTGACTGCATTTTTAAAATATATTTGGTTGATAAAAATTGCTCGGCAGGAACTTTTATAGACCCGCTGTTTTTATTTGGCTGACAAGCTTTTTGGCAGTGCCTACAGCCTGTTCTAATAATTCTTGGTTTTGTTCTAGCTCGATCTGCTTCATTGGCTGGTGTTGGTTCGCTAAAAATCCTGGTTGCAGTTCATCTAATTTGGCTATTGTTGATGATAAAATTGCCCTGGCATAGCTTCCATAAGCTAATCCCGAAACCTTCGGTAAGATATCCGATCGCCCTAAAATTTTTGCTTGTTTTAATTTATCTACGGTATAATCGTTAGTTCCTCCTGCCAACTGAATATACCCTGGTAACTGAGCCTGTAAAACTTTTTGGGCAAAAGCAATAGTTTCATGAGTTGTCCCCCTGCCGATATCTCCACTCATCGAACGTCCGTCTGTTTGCCAAATTAAAGGACAAGGTAGAGGACTAATCAATTCATAAAGCGATCGCAAATAGTCGATAACATCAGGCGCGTCCGTGCAGCTAATTGCTAACAGCTTGAGCCGTCCGATTGACGGAGAAATTTTCTGCCATACCTGCTTAAATTCATTATAATGTCCTACAGATGTGTGAATTTCGACGGCATCTACCGCCATTGATTCTATCCAGGGTAAAACTTGCTCCCAACTCGATATATAAGATTGAGTCGTAATTAACTCGATCGGGCAAATTGGTATACAGCGACCACAACCATAGCAAATGCTGTCGATAACTCCTCCGCGGGTAAGATCGATTGCTTCGGCTGGGCATACTCGTACACAAGGTTGAGGACAATCACTCGGACATTGAGTTACATCAAATTTAGCTTTACGAAAATGAGGATCTTCTCCATCGTTAATACTTACCATTAACCAGGGGAACGCGCTTTTATCGCTTTTATCGCTCAATTTTTGGGCTACCTCGATTCCCTCTCGTGCAGCAGCAATTACGGCTGGATCGGCAGCCACGTCTACACAGTCAGCACCAGCCAAACTATATGCTAAAGCCAAGCTGCGAACCGCTGGTAAATGTTGATAGCTAGCTCCGCAAATTAATTTGAACCAGCTACCCTCAATTAATGAATGTAAGGGATAGTATTGCATCACCCTTACATCCTAATAGTTTGTTAACTATTAGTGTTAGGTTTTTTTCCCAATTATCAATTTTGACCCTGGTACATTTTTGAAACACAAAAGTAACTCATAAAAAATATGAAAGCAACCAATTTTTGTTGACTGTTGACTGTTGACTGTTGACTGTTGACTGTTAACTGTTGACTGAAGTTAGTCCGTAATTGCCTTAAGCAAGACTTCAGACAGTGTTAGACCCTGCATATCGTCAATCGTAATCGTATCGACAATATCAAATTTAGCTCCAGCCGATTCTAACTGATCGTCTAAAGCCTTGAGAAATTGAGTTGCTTTGCGATCGTTCCCTACCTGAATTAGAGAGATACCTAATTCTTCATCGCGATCGATTTGCCGAGAAGCTTCAATAATGACTCGCATCACGGCTTTATAGTCGTCGGGTTCGCCATCAGTAACAACTACAATTGTTTCACCATTAGCTTTGGCTTCTCCTGCTACTTTGCGATCGAAATAGTTGTTTACGGCATCGGCTAAAACACTAGCCAGATCCGTACGTCCCATCGGATCGTTTTCATTATAGATTTTGTTTACTTTGTCTGCGGTAATATTGTCATAACGACGAAAACGCATTGAGAATAAATAGAGCGTGATGCCATCAGGATCTACCTTTTCGCATTCTTTTGCTAAAGCAAAGGTAGATTCTCGAGCGGATTCCCAACGAGTTTTTCCTCCTGGGCGATCGTTAATTGCCATACTTCCGCTTTTATCAATAATTAAGGTGTAATCGCGATCTTCGATAATAGAGCTTTCAGTCATGATGTGACAATTGGTTCTAGTTTTCTTAATTCAGCCTATTACAAGCTCTAGCTTTACTACCAAAATTCAAAAATTTTCACAGATTTACTTAAGGAACAAGGAACAAGGGCTGGTCAAATCGCTATCAGAGTGAGCCTGTTAGGTGGTGCGTTTGCGTTCTAACCAGAAAAGCTAGGCTGTGGCGCACTCTTCAATTTTAGCAATACTTTAAGTATTTATGCTTATAGATCGCGACACAATTGTAAACAGATATTGCAACCCGTGGAAAAATATTTGAATATTCTTCCGATCTTTAAAACCTCCGCGATAATCTAAACATTCACCCCTAAACCTTCAGGAGTTTTTAATGGAGAACGAGCTACATAAATACAAGATGATTTGCACTTTAAAATTTGGCGACATTTACGGTCAGATAATTATTTGGCTAATCGTTATTTTTATCAGCCTGGCTACTACTTTGGCACTGTGGAGCAGCACTAGACAAATTTATGCTCTGGCTACGGTTGGAATTGTTTTGGTACTTTCTTTGCCTTTTTTATTGTTTGCCTTTGTGACGACCTTGTTGAATAGAATCGAGTTTGTACCAATGGAAGAAGAACGGTTTAGCCGTCGTACTGTGGTTGGTCCTAGTTCTCAAACCGCTAAACCAGAAGCAAAAACTACAGGTTAAATAAGGGATGAGGGATAAACTATGAGGACGGAGGATAGAAAAACGTAGTTTAATTATTTAGCTCCTCAATCCTCATCCCTCAATCCTCATCGTTTCTCAGGCTCCCATACCAGAATACTGCTTCAAACCTTTCCGCCACAGCCAGCGGTTCAGCACGATAAAAATTATCGTCCAAGCGAACATAATTAAAATACTTCTGCCAAAGTCTACAGGAAGTCCCATTAACAAAATGGCGGGAAAGTGCATCATATAGGGGAAAGGTGTCCATTCAACAACTTGCCTGACTGCATTGGGAAAAACCTCCAATGGAGCAATCGTACCCGATAAGAAGACATAAAATAAAAACCAAAATTGCTGAATGGCACTAGCTCTTTCTGTCCAAAATGCCAGCATCGCAAAAGTATATTGAATGGCGAAACGCAGAATAAAAGCTAGAGCGATCGCACTTAATCCTAAAAATATGTTGGATAGCTGAGGAATCCAGGCTGCATCGGGATAAAGAACAAAAAACAAACCGCAGAAAACAGCGATTAGTGGGATGCGGGTCATTTTCTCTGCTAGGTGTCTGGCGACGTGATGCCAAACGGGGTCGAGAGGTTGTAAAAGACGTAGCGATAGTTTGCCTTCGACAATTTCTCGTTCAAACTCCCAAATCACCCAAATAGTAGTCAGTTGACGCACTATAAACACACTAAAGAAGTAGCGAGCAAACTGTTGAGGGGTAAATTCAAAATTACCTTCGCTGGATGCTTGAATCCACACCCCCATTAAAATAATTGGTAGAGAATTGGATAATGCCCACAGAAAAATTTCGGCACGATATTCGAGCATATGGGCATAGTGAGCCAGAAGTAAGGTTCTTGCCTTGTTTACGTTTAACACCTTTGATTTCTAACTTTTATTACTTACCCAATTCTAACTATCTATTGGTAGGACTAACTCTACCTTTATAAAAGATGTTCAAACTCTGGTTTATTACCTAAAGATTTAACTACCTGCTTGATGTCTTGGGTATGATGTTTGTCAACTACTAAAGTCACGTTACCGTCACGGACAATCACCACATCTTTTAAGCCGATAGTAACAATCACTTCATCATCTCCAGCATAGATTATGGCATCTTGAGTATTTTTACCGATATGAGTTCCCATCTCGACATTTTGGCGATCGCCTTTTAGTAAACGTTCGACACCGTTCCAATCACCCAGATCGTCCCAACCAAAGTTGGCAGGTAAAACGCAGGCTAATTTAGTTTTTTCCATCAAAGCATAATCAATACTCTGCTTTTCTAATTCAGCATAGGCATCACGACCTTTTAGGCTCAAACAATGTAATAGCTCTGGTGCATATTTTTCTAGTTCATTTAACAGCACCCCAGCTTGAAAAATAAACATTCCGCTATTCCAGCTAAATTTACCCGTATCGATAAAAGATTGGGCGGTAGCTTTGTCGGGTTTTTCGGTAAAGCGAGTTACCTGATATACGGGTAGATGGTTAAAATCGCCGTGTTTAGCTCCCTGTTCGATATAGCCATATCCAGTAGCGGGTTCATCTGGCTTGATGCCCAGAGTAACAATAGAAGGCTCGGAAATTGCTTGCTGTACCGCTGCGCATAAAGTTTTTTCGTAGGCAACAGTATCGCCGATCCAATGATCTGCGGGAAAAAAGCCGACAACCGCATCTTTTCCGTACTTCTTTGCTACTTCTAAAGTCGCCCAAGCTACCGCAGGGGCAGTATCTCTACCTTGAGGTTCGACTAAGATATTAGATTCTGGCAGATTAGGAAGCTGTTGTTTGACTCCGGAGGCAATAATTTCTGAGGTAATTACCCAAAGATTTTCCCAACCGCCTGCTAAATTTAACAGGCGGTTGGCAGTTGATTGCAAGAGGCTTTTGCCACTACCATCAAGACATAAAAACTGTTTGGGTCTTTTAAGGCGACTGACTGGCCAAAAACGTTCACCTTTACCACCAGCTAGAATAATTGGGATTAATTTAGTTTCCATTCACTTTTCCGTTATAGTGCAGGACATCAAAACAAAATTGGCAGACCGAACAAATAGAAATTACACTTTTTTAACTAGATTAAACCATTATTTTTAAGTGATTTTCCCTTGATAGTCAATATAAAATACTGTCGTAAAATAATGGAATAACTGTGACTATGAGGACACAACAGAGTTCAAAGATTAACCTATTTAAAAGATTACGGTTGACAGAGTTTACAACCATTAAATTTACCGAACATCGACCGAGCGTAGTAGAAAGTTGTGATACAACAGTGTTTGGTTCGATCGCACTGCGAAAGTAATAGAATAGCCAGACATCAAGGTCGGGTCAAGCAAGTTTAGTTTTTCCAACCCAGAGATAACCATGAAATATTTATTTAATCTTCGCTCTAATAACTCATTACACCAGTAAAGGTTAGATTGAAAAATTACAATCTATCGGTCATTAACAAAGCTTCTAAATAATTCAGAGCAATTGAGCGATCGCCTAAATTTCTATACTTAGTATAGGAAAATGTTTATTTAATCCGACACATCCGTCTAAAATTGAATATAACTAATATAGTTATGTAGTTGTCTATCTAACATTAAGATAAAAACAGCGAGTCATTTAAAAATATTTGGAATTAAAAATTAAGCTCTCGATCGCGGGTAGAATTCTACATAAGTCTATTAATAATTATCTTGTCAATTAAACACACTCTGGTTATTTAAATTATGCTGTCTCAATTTAAACAACGTTTACTTAGCATATTTCTAATTATAGCGATCGCTATAGCCTGGGTTTTATTAGATGCTACTCCTGCTCTGGCTCAAGACAGCGCGGTAAACTATACCTATAGTGAGATCAGAAGACAAGATTTCTCACATAAGAATTTAGTAGGCGGAGTATTTGCTGCTGCGGATGCTAGAGGTTCTAATTTTGAAGGTTCTGACGTTAGTAATTCGATTCTGACTAAAGGTATTTTTGTCGAAACTAATCTTAAAGACGCTAACTTTACTAGCTCGTTGATGGATCGGGTATCTTTTGAAAACTCAGATTTGACTAACGCTATTTTTCAGGATGCTGTCGCCACAAGCACTAATTTTGAAGGAGCAACTATTACTGGTGCAGACTTTACTGGAGCTATTTTAGACCGCTATCAGATTTATTTGATGTGCCAAAGAGCGGAGGGGACTAACCCCACTACAGGAGTAGAAACTAGATATAGCTTGGGTTGTAAAGATTAGAATTCTAAATAGTACGAAGTTACAAATTGATTACTGATTACTGATAAATACTTATTATTAATCACCAGATAATTAAGCTATGAATTATAGAGCAACCTTAGCTAATAATTATTTAATTGGAAAAGGCGTTGAGTTTGGAGCTTTACACAATCCTTTAAAGATCGATCGGCAGAAAGCTTTGGTGTTATATGCAGACAAATACAGTAAATCTGACTTAATTCAAAATTTTCCCGAGCTAAAAAAAATTCAAGAATCAATTGTAGAAACTGATATTTTTCTCGATTTAGATCGAGACAATATACAGGCTTTAATCGAGCATGATTTTGATTTTTATATTGCCAACCACGTTATCGAACATCTAATTAATCCTTTAAAGTTTCTCGATCGCCTCGATCGAGTTATGAAACGAGGTAGTTATCTATATTTAGCAGTACCAGATAAAGAATATACTTTCGATCGTCACCGAGAGTTAACCACCTGGGAACACTTATACAAAGAGTATTTACGCAACACTACTAAACTAAGTAAGAAACATCTGGAAGATTTTATTATCAATATAACTAAGGATCATATTAATGATTCTGCAAGACAAAAAGAAATGTATGATGATTATGCCAACTGGTTTAAGCGATGGAGCATTCGACAAAAACATCGTCAACGTAGCATTCACGTTCATGTCTGGAATCAAGATAGTTTTGATAAATTTATTACTAAAGCGATTGATAAGTTGAAGCTCAATTTAGATATTGTCGATCGCATTGATAGTAATCTTAATAAACACGAAATAATTTATATTTTGCGGAAAAACTAGAAGCGATCGCTATTTTGAATTACAGCCTAACCGTACCAGCGCGACAGTCTCTCAACCATAGTTGAACTCCGCGACCAAGAATGCCGTTGGTAGTTTCTTTTGGTGGTGTGGGGGGTCGATCGTTATCATTCCCAAAGCGAGAAAACATCATTACTGTACGCCAGCCACTATCAGTTAGGGTTAGGAATAACCAGTGGTAGGTCTGGATCTCAACAATTTTGCCTTCGATATATTGTCTTTCAAAAACGGTAAAAAAAACCTGTTCTGGGTCTTTATCATCTATAGGATTGTACTGTAGGCGAGGTAGTTCTAAAGGCTCGAATTCTGCATGATTAGCGGTAATAATATAGTTTTCAATACCTGCTGCTTGATTGAGGTCTTGAGTTCTTTGAATTACGCGATTGCTGTAGGCTGGTAAATCTTCGAGTAGCAAAGCCGTTAATTCTTTTACATCGTCGGGACAGGTGAAATCTTCGGTGGTTGTCGAGCCTTCGGCGATTGCCTCGGTAACGCCGTAAGCCAGACTATCCCATATAAACCCCATAGCTAATAATATAGCAGCTGCCAAAATACGCGATCGCCATTGCACCATAAATACTACCAATTAATGCTCAAGGAACTAAGCGAACAAACTTCTTCTTGCCTACCTGTAACACTTTTCCCGCCAGATCGTCAGGAGAATCAAAGGCTAGATTGACATCATTTAAGCGATCGCCTTCTAAACGTACCGCACCTCCCTGCATCTGTCGTCTACCTTCGCCACTACTCTTACACAAGCCACTCGCGCCTAATATATAAAATAACTTAGCAGGAAACTCGACTTTTGAGAGAGAATACTCTGCAATATCTCCTCCTGCGGTATTACCTTTAAGCACAATATCTCCTGCTGTTTGCTGCGCCTGTAGTGCTGCATCTTTGCCATGAAACTGAGATGTTACCTCGATGGCTAGCAACTTTTGAGCTTCTCTAGGGTTTTCGGGTAAAGTAGTTAAATCTACATCGGTTAATAGTTTGAAATAATCTGGTAGCAAATCGTCAGGAGTCTTTTCTAACTTAGAATACATCGATAGAGCGTCTTCCTGTAGTCCTACGTAGTTATTTAGGGACTTAGACATTTTTTGTACTCCATCCGTACCCAATAAAATTGGCAACAGTAAACCAAACTGGGGAGTCTTATTAAAGTGTCTTTGTAAGTCTCGTCCGACGGCAATATTAAACTTTTGATCTGTTCCTCCTAACTCGACATCCGCTTCTACAGCTACCGAGTCGTAACCCTGCATTAGAGGATATAAGAACTCATGGAGAAAGATTGGTTTTTCTTGACCGTAGCGTTCGGCAAATCCTTCTTTAGCCAGCATTTGCCCCACAGTCATGGTAGCTAGCAATTCTTGTATTTGTGCTAAATCTAACTTACTAAGCCATTCTGAGTTGTGGCGAATTTCTAAACGTCCTGGAGTCTCAAAATCTAAAATTGGTTTTAGCAGATCTAAATAACTTTGAGCATTCGCCTTAACTTGTTCGGCACTTAGCTGACGACGGACATCAGATTTACCCGTAGGATCGCCAATTTGAGCGGTAAAGTCCCCAATAATTACTACTGCCGTATGTCCTGCATCTTGAAATGCCCGTAGTTTACGAAAGGGAATGCTGTGACCCAAATGAATATCAGTCCCAGTAGGATCGATGCCTAACTTGACTCTTAAAGGGCGATCGCTTTGAACAATACGCTGACTCAGATTTTCATCTCGATCGTCTGAGTCGGGGCGATCTGGAAAGATTTCGCTCGTACCTCGATACAGCCAATCTAAATTATTACTCGAATCAGACATTACCAATCACCCGTCAAACGATGAACTTAAAGTTACGATTACCAAAATATCAGACTATTTGTTTTAAATCTATAAGATTACTTCGTAAATAGTCTTAGCTTGGGTAATAACCGATCTTAACAACCAAATTAAATTGTATCTGTTTTAATGTTGGCTGAGGTCGTCGAAATTCGGCTTTCAATTGATATTTAATGAAATAAGCTATGCCTTCAGGAGTTACGCACGATCGCATTACCCTCTGGATTCTTCCTTGGGTAGCTGGAATTGCTTACGGCTTGACTCGTAGCGGAGAGTTAAGCTTGATTTTGGCTGGCGGAGTTTTGTTCAGCGGAATGATGTTTGGTCCAGATTTGGATATTAACTCGATACAGTACAAACGTTGGGGAATCTTTAAACCAATTTGGCTACCCTATCGTAAGTTTCTGAGTCATCGTTCTATTCTGTCTCACGGTCCAATTATCGGTACCTGTATTCGCTTACTATATTTATTTCTAATTATTGCTATAGCGGGGATTTTTGCCGTAGCGATCGCACAATTAATTTGGGGCTTTGATTGGAATTGGCAAGATTTTGTACGAGAAAAATTCACTTTACTTAGGAATCAATATCGTCAAGAAACTATTGTCTTTTTAATTGGCTTAGAAGTTGGCGCGATGAGTCATAGCTTTAGTGACTGGTTTAGTTCTAGGCGCAAGCTACGCCACAAAAACAAACTCGCAAAAACCGAAGCAGCAACTACAAAACGGCGTAAGGCTAAGATTTACCAAAAGAAAAAATAAAACCCTCTTATTGCGATCGCGTATTTGCAAAGCTTCCTAGTTATCGTAAGACGAATGTTGATTGCTGATTGCTAGAAAAATTGTCCTAAACGGCGGTAAGATAAAAAATAATAAACATATAGTAATACGCACATAGATGTTCAACATCTATTATTTATTACCTGTTACCCGTTACCCTACGAGTAATTAACTAAACTTATCTGGGTCTAACTTTATACTGCGATCTTAAGGCACAATTAAACGTAGCTAAAAATTCTTAGTAGTTCATGATTGAATGAAAAAAATCTTTGTTGTTGACACCAATGTAATACTCCACGATCCAACTGCTATTTTACGGTTTGAAGATAATGAAATAGTACTGCCTATCGCGGTAATTGAAGAGCTTGACCGCTTTAAAAAACAGCCAGAAATGAATGGTCGCAATGCTAGAGAAGTTTCTCGTGTCTTGGATCGACTGCGCGAACAGGGTCATTTGACTACGGGAGTAGATTTGAGTAATGGTGGTACTTTACGGGTAGCATTAGGCGATCGCGAAACCCTCAAAAAGCTTCCCCCCGAATTAAGTGGCGATATCGCTGATAATTCTATTTTGGCAGTAGGAATGCAGTGTAAACAGAAGTGTCAGTGTCCTGTAATTGTAGTGAGCAAAGATACTAACTTACGCATCAAAGCCGATGCTTTGGGACTTAATGCCGAAGACTATGAAACGGATAAGGTAGATGTAGACGAGCTTTATACAGGTGCGATCGAAGTATTGGTAAGTGCCGAACAAATTAGCGAGTTTTTCCAGGCTGGTTCGGTTACTTTAGATCGCCAATTTTTACCCAATCAGGATATTACCTTAGTAAATAGCGTTAATCCATCTCATACCGCATTAGGAATGGTTCTGGGTAATAGTAGCAAGATCGTTCCTTTGATCGAATTACCCAAGCTTGGGGTGTCGCGCATTCAACCACGCAACCGAGAACAAAGATTTGCCCTTAATTTACTATTACAAGACTCGATTAAACTGGTTACTCTGGTAGGAAAAGCAGGAACAGGCAAAACCTTATTAGCGATCGCAGCAGGACTACAAAAAGTTGCCGAGGAAAAACTCTACACTCGCCTACTAATTTCCCGTCCAGTAGTGCCGATGGGTAAAGATATTGGTTTTCTTCCTGGAGACGTAAACGAAAAGCTAACTCCTTGGATGCAGCCACTGTATGACAACTTCGATCTGATTTTTGGCACGCAAGATACTTTAGAAAAGCCCCTGCACTGGCGTAGAGGACATGAGGAGTTGATCGAAATGGGTCTATTGCAAATCGAACCCTTAACTTATATTCGTGGTCGTACTATCCCACAGCAGTTTTTAATTATCGACGAAGCACAAAATCTGACACCCCATGAAGTGAAAACGATTATTACTCGTGCCGGAGAAGGTACAAAAATCGTTTTAACTGGAGATCCCGATCAGATTGACAATCCCTATATCGACGCTGCAAGTAATGGACTTACTTATGTGGTCGAAAGATTCAAAGATGAACCCCTAGCAGGTCATATTACCCTGAGTAAAGGCGAGCGTTCTGGTTTAGCAGAAAGAGCAGCAGCATTACTTTAAATAGTCGATCTAGTCGATTATTTCGCCGTAGTCTATTGCGCCATCGTCTTGGCGATCGAGGAAAAATGTGCCACAAACTTTAATCTTATTATCTTGGGGCTGCAACCATAACGTATCTATGCCTGTGTTACCTTCTAAAGGACCTTTCTGCTCTAGCCAGTGTAGAACCAGCACATCTCCTCCTAGAGGATGCTTGCCGTGAGCGACATACTGCAACGTTCCAAATTCATTACCGTCTGGCGTGATATATTTGCCGTCGTTCTCATTTAATGAAATTGTCACTGCTTGCCAATCATCTTGACCTACTCTGAAACGGGCAGTAATTTCTTGGGTTCGTAACCATTCTGGTACTGACATTATTATACTTTTCCTTCAAAGGACTTTAATCGGATAGGTGTAGTAAACCATAATTGTGAACGCAAGCATCTTTCATCTCAATTGAGATGAAAGATCCCAAACCCCAGAACCAAAAACTAGTCAACAAAAGCTAACTCAGTTTGTAATTTACTTTCATTTTGAACGATGTAAGGAGTCAATTGGGAATGATTATCTAGATAATGAGCTAAATAAGCTTCAATTTGTTCTACCATGAACTCGTAATCTTCGATAGTTTGCTCATTTACGGCTTTTTGTTCCCCTACGGTAATCTCTGCTTCACGCATGATGTTCCAAAGCTGTTTTTGTAATGATTGATAGATTGGATTGAGAATTCCCCAAACATTAGTATCAGCCAAACAGTAATCGGACATAATGTGTTGATTGAAATGTCTGCGAGCATCAATCTCTTGGAAACGCTGAATCAACTCGATCGCTTTGGGATGGTTGAACGACATATACACTAGCTGATTATCTCGCTCTAAAGCTTCGTACAGTTTTGCCACAAAGGATTCGTAATCGGCGAAGGTACTACGAGAGAAATCGTTGCGATCGATCGCTCTTAGGGTGCTTTGAGCAGCGAAATAAGCAGTTGCTACGCCACCAGTTAACCCTGGAGAAATCAGCGGATCGACAAAGAATGCAGCCTCACCAATGCTCAACCAACCATCGCCTACAACCTGTTCGGCATAGCCACGAATGTTAGCTCGCGCTCTTAAAGATTGTTGAGTACCGTAAAGTTCGGAGACTAGTTCGGCACCTTCGAGTAATTGAGCGATCGCGGGATACTGTTGGGCATAATGGTCGAAGGCTACTTTGCGACCTTCGGCAAATTTTGGATCGCGGTCTTGACGCAACACCATGCCAATGCTGATAATATCTTCTTCAGGACAGCCGTGACGGGCAGCTAATTCTGCTTTAGTAGGCAAGGCTTCGTCATCGAGCATACTATTTAACATCGAATCTCTTTCAGCTTCGGGGAGGTTTTCCCAGGAAACTAAGGGAATATACCACATCCAACCTTCGCGGAAGCAGAAATGCTGGGTATACTGATCGCGACTGAACTGTGCCATTTTTTGCCAGTCTTGGCGATCGCCGAGACGATTGACGTTTTTGAAATAGCCCCAAACTGCATTACTTTGGAAGTTGACATCTTCTTTGTTGTAGAGTTCGAGATGTCGAGCAATGACGCTAGCAGGACCACTAGCATCGACTACTAATTGAGATTTAATTTCGTATTTTTGCTGCTGGTAACGATAAGCAATGGTATTACCGCGATCGCTCAGTTGAGAATTAGCTAGATCTACTCGCGATCCTTGAATTACCTCTACCCCTAAGCGACGAGCATTAGCAATCAATAAATTATCGAGTAAACGTCGTTCGACTTGAAAAGTTTCGTCAAATGTTTCTAAAATGTATTCAGATGCTTCGACAACATCTTCAGTCGATCGATCGACGTGAAAGAAACCCAAGCCATTTTTCGGAAAAAACAATAGTTCGAGAGCTTCTTGAGAAATTCCCACTGAACGAAGTGCCTTACAAAATCCTGAAAGAGTGCTTTCGCCTATTTTGAATTTAGGTTGCGATTCTCTTTCCAGTACTACTACTTGAAGTTCAGGACGTGCTAGCTTCAGCCAAGAGGCATACAGAATACCTTGAGGTCCACCACCGATGACGGCAACTTGATATTCAGTTTGAGAACAGTTATTGGCGCGATCGCTGTGGGATTCGGTGTTAATGCTCATTGCTTATCTAAGTAAAATACTGAAACAATCGAACTATAACTATAATTTTTAAGTCTGATAATGGAGTTTTTACTTAAAGTGAAAAAATTTAAGTGCTAAATTGTAAGTAAGAGTACTTAGACAAGAATGACTGTAGATAAAAGTATTTAAATAATAATAATTAAGTAAATATGTAATTTTATCTAAACCCAACCAAATGAAAAGAGTTTTAAAATAATGATTTACAAAGGCTTTTCGAGTTTTCTCACCGCAAGGTTAATTTAGGCAGCAAAACATATCTGTACTCGATGGGCTAATTCAACTTGCTTGGGGAGGCGGTCGTCCGAATCAGCATCCTCACGTTCAAAATAAATGCGGTTTAGCCATCAACCACTTAGAGAGGGAGTAAGAATCTAGAGGCTTGGTAAATAAATACCCTTGACCGTAAAGACACTGTAGCTGTTGTAATTTAGCAAGTTGAGTTTCCGTTTCGATTCCTTCAGCAATTACTTTTAAGCCCAAGCTTTTAGCCATCATTACGATCGCCTCAACAATTTCACTGTTGTTTCCTTCAGAATCGATCGCCTGAACAAAAGAGCGATCGATTTTTAGGGCATCAATCGGCAGGCTGTGGAGATAGCTCAAGGAAGAATAACCCGTACCAAAATCATCTAAATACAGTTGACATCCCAAAGCTCGAATCTGGTTTAGAGTATCCATAGTGATTTGAGTGTCCTGCATCAAAAGACTTTCGGTAATTTCTAACCGCAGATGGTCAGCTTCCAAGCCAGTGGTTTGCAAAATCTGAATTAATGAATCGACTAAATAAGGTTGGGAAAACTGCTTTTGGGAAATATTAACTCCCATAGTCAAACTAGGATTGTTAAAATGAAGCTGCCATTCTTTAAGCTGATAGCAAGCTTCCTGTAACACCCACCAGCCCAGGGGAACGATTTTTCCTGTCTCTTCGGCTAGAGCGATAAATTCTTCTGGAGCGACATAGCCTCTTTGAGGATGTTGCCAACGCACTAAAGCTTCAAAACCAATCGTTCGACCATCGTTCAGAGCCATAATAGGCTGGTAGTGTAGTCGAAATTCTCCCTTATCGAGAGAATAATGGAAATCAGTTTCTAAGCTCAGTCGATTGACTACTTGAATATGTAAGCTGTCATCGAACAACTCATACCTAGTTTTGCCCAAAGCTTTGGCTTTGTACATGGCAATATCGGCATTGCGTAATAAGTCTTCTGGAGAACTCAAGCCAGGCTTGCTAAAAGCAATACCAATGCTGACGCTAGTAAAAACTTCGTGTATGCCTAAATGAAACGGTGATTGCAGACTTTGTTGAATACGTTCGGCAAGTGCGCTCGCCTCGCTCATATTTTCAAGGTCTTCGAGCAGAATCGCAAACTCATCCCCTCCTAGCCGTGCCAAGATATCGCTGGCACGTAAACAACTTTTCAATCTTTGACTAATTCCTATCAAAAGCAAATCGCCACTTTTATGACCTAAACTATCGTTGACATATTTAAAGCGGTCTAAGTCCAGAAAAAAAACGGCAAATTTGCGCTTAGGATTTCGTCGATACCTTTCTAAAGCGCGATCGAGATGATTGCTCAACAAATGACGATTGGGCAAGTCGGTCAGGCGATCGTACAAAGCATCGTGAGCTAGTTGTTTTTCGGCTTTCTGTCGCTCTAATTCTGCTGCTGCTCTGGCAGCAAAAATCTTTAAAATTGATAATTCGGCAGAACCATCTTCCATCGGACGCTCATCGATTACCACTAAGTGTCCCAAAATTTTTCCTGATGAGTTAATTAAAGGGACACCAACATAGCTTTGGGCCTTTAATCTGGCTAGATCGTGGTCTAGAGGAAAAATGTTTTGTAAATTTTTAGGATAATAGCAAGATAAGCCACCAATAACGTGTTCGCAAGGGGTATTGGCGATATTGTACTCAAAGTTTTGACCAAAATCCTCTTTACACCAAAAAGCTAAAGTACAGACCCGTTCTGACTTAGTTCGATCTACACATTCGGTAACAAACGCATAGCTGACTGAAAGGGCGCAAGTTAAATGATAGACTAAAGAGTAGAAAAAATCTTTGCCAGTTACAGCAGCCGTACCTTCAACTACAGATCGCAAAGATATTTCCATCTGCATCTGCTCGGTCATATTTTCCAAAATAATCAGGATTCCTAGCCAGTCATCTTGTTTAACTTGTCTGATGTGAATAATTAGACGATTTTCTCGTCTAAAACCCTGGCTATTATAGTTAACTTTAAACTGAGTTTTTTCCGATCGCGCGATCGCTTCAATCTCTGAAGCCATTTTTTTAGCTAACTTTTCCTCACTACCAACTATAGTTTTGCATTTGTCAAGGTAGTTATCTCCAACACTAGTATTTTCCGAAAGACAGCTCTCAATTGAATTATTTTTCCATGCTTGGTTGAGAACCAGAATTTTGCCTGTTAGATCGATTAAGGCAACTTGACTGTCAAAAGTATTAAAAGCTGCTTGAAATAATTGGAAATGTTCCATAAATAACTACCTAGCGACATATGAATCATATGAATTCTATTGTGATAGTCGATCGAAAGTCACCGATCGAAGTAAATCCCCAGTATATCTTAACTTAACCGCTTTATTTAAACCAACCCACAGAGGTTCGAGCAACTTTCGATCCTTAATCTGCAAACAATCTCGAAACAGGCTATTTTGCATCGATCGCCATTTCTCATTTCTCACAGCTTTAGTTTAAAAGATCGTGTTCACTCTCTACTTTATTTAAGACTTACTTCGCATCTAGATCGAAATCATATTTTAATTCACCAACGCCACTTTTTGATATATTTCGGCTAGTTTAGAAGCTTGAATTTTAGCATCGTATTCTGACTCAACGTGTTTTCTACCGGCGATGAGCATTTTCTTCCAATCGGGGTTGTCTATTAAGTGGGTCAAAATCGATAATAAACCTGATGGATCTCGTTCTAGAGCCAAGAATCCAGTTACTCCATCAAGAACTACTTCTGGAATATCGCAATGAGTCGTACTTACAATAGGCATTCCTGAAGCAGCCATTTCAATAATAGATACAGGCGCACCTCCTTCAGTATCACCATCACCTGCAGTAACGCTAGGAGAGATAAATATATGGTGTTGTTCGGCTTCTTCTAGGAAAACATTATAAGGCTGGTAGCCGAGTAAGCGAACTTTTGAATTTAAATTGTATTTTGCAATGGTTTCGATAATTTTTTGTTTTTCTTTCTGTTCTCCAGGGTTATTCGGATTAGCATCGCCGATAATCGTAATTTCTAGTGGGGTTCTATCCTGTAACTGTCCCAAAGCTTCAAGAGCATAAGGAAATCCTTTTTTTTCTCTAAATGTCGCACACATAATTACTTTTAAGGGAGTTTGAGGAGTCCAGGTTCTGGGTTTAAATTCAATTTCATCTATGCTGACTCCTAAATGATGAACTCGAACCTTATTTTTTGGACAGCCAAGGTCAACAATACATCGAGCCATGTGAGAACCTTCACAAAGGATCAGATCTACTGCTTCAAATAGTTGTTGATATCTTTGACCCCAAATAGGATCGGCTTTAGGAAGATAGTTTACATCAAGTCCGTAAAATGTAACTATATGCTTCAGTCCAGCTTTTTGCGCTACTTTCAGGTTTGCCCAACCTATATCTCCAAAATGAGAGTGTAATAACGTTGCTTTTTCGCGTTTAGCAACTTTTACATAAAATTCTAAATGATGGCGTAATTTAAGCTTTCGCAAAGTTTTATCTAAATAAAACTGCCATTTGGGTATGCGATCGAAAGAGTGAATATTCGGTAGATAAAATTGTTCTAAATGTACAGTTCTCTCGCAAAAAATATGATTTTCTATACTATCGGGTAAATAGCGAATTTGATTGTATAACCAGGTCTGAGTTATCGCTAACCAACAACGATAGTTGTGAATGACTTTGAGCTTATTTTTGTTCGAGTTTGTCTCACTACTCGTGGATGCGCTCATATCTTGACCCCTACAGTTGCTAATAATTGTTGTATTTGTTTTCGATTAATCGACCAACTGGCTAAAAAGTAAGCAATACCACCTGTAACGATTAAAACTGCTAAAACCCCGACTCCAGCAAGATTGGTAGGTAATAAAAGCTTTGTTCCCCAAAGCACTATTAACATCAATAGGCTAGCGACTACTGGTCTCCAAAGCACCATTAGTAATTTAAGAAGAGGCAGATCGATCAGGTTAAGAGGAATTACAAAACTAGGATAGATTAAAGCAAAATACATCAGGGTGTAGCTTATAGCAACTCCAACGATTCCCCACTGCAAGCCAATTGCCCAGGCAATTACGAGTAGCGTTCCCTCGCATATAGACCATCTAAACATGAGGTCGGTACGTTCTTTTATTTGATAAATTTGACCTAATGTTGTCTCGATAGATTGCGCCATTCCCACAGGAGTCAGAATCATCAACAACAAAATAACAGGCTGCCATTGGCTACCAAACATTGTTAGGATGAATGGTTCAGCACTTACCCATAGACCAACCATTAGAGGAAAAGTAACGATCGCTATATAGCCGATCACTTCGAGATAGGCTGCTTTAAATTTAACGTCATCATCTTGAATCTTGGTAAATACAGGAAACATTACTCTACCAATTACTCTAGAAATGTTTTGTAAAGGATAAAGCATGAGTCGATATGCCAAAGTGTAATATCCCAAAGATTGAGAACCTAAGAATTTACCAATTAAAAGATAGTCTGCATTCCTGACAAAATAATTAAAAATATTGTATCCAGTGAGATTTAAGCTATAGTTGCCAATTTTTTTAATTTCGTGCCATTTAAAAATAAATTTGGGCTGCCATTTATTAGCAATCCAAAGTAGGATGCTCGTTATTGTTACTACTGTCAAGGTTTGTGAGACTAAACTCCAAACACCGTAGCCCTTAAAAGCTAGGATAATACCAACCAAAGAACCGAAGAAAAGAGCAACAATATCTATTTTTGCTAAGGTTTTAAAATTCAAACTTTTTTCTAAAAGAGCTTTTTGCAAAATACTAAGACCAGAAATAAAAAAGCTTAACGAAAGAGTCCGAAGGATGGGAATTAATCTTGGTTCTTGGTAAAACTTGGCAATTATCGGCGCGCCAGTAAACAGCACAATCGTGCCTAAAAATCCAAAAGCCACATTTATCCAAAAAAGACTATATATTAGTTCCTTGGAAACATTTTTTCTCTGAATTATCGCCGAGGATGTACCTAAGTCCTTGAACAAATTGACAAATCCAATGACGATTGTTGCCATACCTACTAAACCAAAATCAGTAGGTGAAAGAAGCCTTGCGAGAATTGCAGTAGTAACAAACTGGATTATTTGTCGTCCAATTTGTAGGAGTGAAGACCATTTGACACCAGATAAGGCAGCTTTTTTTAATGACATGATTTTAATTTGCCAATATGTGCATCGTGAATCCAGATCGGCATAAGCACAGTAATTTATAAATCGTCCCCTACATCAACGCCGAAAAATACTATTTACTTTATTAATAACTTTTTCCCTTAAAGATTTTTTGCTTAATTTTTGTCCGATTCTTAATAAATCCTGATGAGTTTTGGCTTCTAAACGAGGAAGATCGAAGGCTTGTGATGCCCTTTGGTATTGCTCGATTGATTTCCCACCCAAAACTATAGTGTGAGTCGTATCAAAATCTAACAAATAACGCAGAGCAAAAACATCCATCGATACGCCCGATGGCAAGAATTTCTTATAGACAGAATACTTTCGTGTATCTACTCCTTTAAAAGTGCGATCGCGGATATCTCTCTCGGAAAACTTAGGCTGTTTATCAAAATACTTTCCTGACAATTTTCCCGATTCTAATGCGCCTCGAATCATGCTTCCTAAATTATGTTTTTTAATTAGGTTCAAAAGCTCGGACGGTTGCCTTATTAAAGACTGAGAAAATAAAGCTACATCTACCGTATTGGCACGAATTAGCTGTTCTAATACTTGATGACTATTGGTAGAAATTCCAAAAAATCGAATTTTACCTTCTCGTTTTAAAGTTTCTAAAACTTCTCTTCCTTCTTCAATAAATTCTGAATCTGGGGCAGAATGATACAGATAAATATCGACATAGTTTGTTTGCAGTCTTTTCAAACTGTTTTCCAAACTTAAACGAATAGTTTCAGGTCGAGCATTGCTAATTCTTTCTCCGTTACTTCCTTTACGAAGTCCAAACTTAGTGCTAACAATCCATCGATCTCTTTCGCCTTTAATTGACTTTCCTATTCGACGTTCCCCTTCTCCGTCTCCATAAATTTCAGCAGAATCAATAAAGTTAATCCCCAGATCTCCGCAGGCTCTAATTAAAGCGATCGCCTCTTTCTCCCCCAGATCCAGAAAGCCATCGGCTTGACCCTCAATAATCAAAGGTCCACTCAGTTGCCATGTCCCAATACCAATTGAAGATACTTTTAGCCCAGTCTTGCCCAAGGTACGGTACTCCATACGATTAAGACCCTATTTTAGAAATTTTCTTCATCCACTTTCCTTTTATTCTTCTCAACCGAAGATTCCAATAACTCAGTTGATTTATGGGGTTAAGACTAGCTCTATAAAAATGTACAAACTTTTGCTGACTTTTGCCATTTTCGGCCACCATGAAATAGGGTGGTTCAATAGTCGGATCGAAGTCATCTGAAGACATATATTCGACTACATAAGCCCAACGAACATCAGAGGTCGTATTAGGAGTAGTTTTGTGCAGCATAAAAGAAGAAAAAAGCACCACATCACCTACTTCCGCTTCGATAAACACGGGGTTTTCTGGTACGCCATCATATTCCATGTGGTTGTCAACTTTTTTATGAGGTAACTGATGTTTATGACTTCCAGGTACGAGCCAAAGACCGCCGTTTTCTGGTGTCATCTTGGTAAGAGAAATCCACAGTTGATAGTGAGTATCATCAAGTGTACTATAGCCATTATCTTGATGCCAAGGAAATGTCACCGAACCATAACCTTTTGCTACTGCCTGATCCCAACGTACCCAAAAATCTGAACCAATAATATGGCTGAGGAAATCTACAATTTTTGGCTGTGAGACAAATGATTGAATACTGGGGTTATGAAAAAACAAGCTG
Organism: Waterburya sp.; assembly: GCA_965214815.1. Lineage (GTDB taxonomy): Bacteria > Cyanobacteriota > Cyanobacteriia > Cyanobacteriales > Xenococcaceae > Waterburya. The sequence continues at coordinate 574,891 of CBDCCL010000002.1, read as the reverse complement.
CTGTAAAAAGTTAGGCTTCCCTTATTTAATCCACTGACTCCGTTTCTAGTTTTTGCTGATTTAATATCTTCTATGAGCTGGCTCATTTCCTCAGCAGAAAAAAAGTTTTTGCAAACTACATACCCTTTTTCTTCAAATTCTTTTTTTAGATCTACTTTATTAAGAGTTTCCATGATTTTGCTTTGATTCTAATTGTATTCTTTTTAAGTTATGAACAGAGATTAAATATGTTTTTTATTTCAAGTAGTTATCGATCGCTTCTGCTAAATAAAATATATCTATTTAGCTATTGACATTAAACAATCTTGTTAAAATTACTTTGAATAAAGAATTTAAAGATTAAACGGTAAATTCAATAATAAATAGCTGCAAGAAAAATTTATAGCAATCGTAAATCACTTGTGAGAATATTTTTCTTGATAAACCACGGAGACACCCAGAACACGGAGTCAGAGAGACTCCGCCGTGAAACGACGGAGCTTCCTCTAACTTCGTCAAGATAAGAGAGGGTTTCTTATAAATCATTCGGCGTTGCTATATCTATTATTTGTTTTCAAATAATTTGAAGAACTTTTTATTTTAATAGATAGAATAATTGGCAAATGTTAAATATTAGAATAGAATAACTTGATTCTATTTATCCTTCGACAATAAGAACAGATACGTTTGTCTGACTAAAATTAAGAGCGATCGCAGCCAAATAAAACAGAACCTTCTACATATTTAACCCCTTGTTAAATTATTTTCAGCCGATAATTTTTTTTACTGCTAAAATGACATCTTCGACATCTTTATCCTGCAACTTCGCACTCAAAGGCAGACTTACGGTTTGTCGTCCAACTCGCGTTGCATTGGGATAATCTTCTGGCATCCAACCAAATTTATCTTGATAAAAAGGTTGCTCGCAAATGCTGAGATAATGCACGCCAATACCAATATTTTCAGCAGTCATTGCATTAAGAAAACCATCGCGGGTTATGTTAGTTTTCTTGTCATCAATCAAAATCGTATATAAATGGTATCCATGACGGGTATTAGCCTCTACAGGTGCGGGTAAAGTTATGGGTAAATCGGCAAATTCGCGATCGTAGCGTTGCCAAATTTCCTCGCGTCGCTGCCAATAGCTTTCAACTCGATTTAACTGATGAATACCGATCGCAGCCTGTAAATCCATCATGTTATATTTAAAGCCACACTCAGTTACAGAGTAATGTTTGTAACCTTCATCACTAAAGCGTTTCCAAGCATCCTTACTTAATCCGTGTAGTGCTAAAACCTTGAGACGAGTAGCGTCTTCTTCATCATGGGTGATAATCATTCCCCCTTCGCCAGTTGTGATGTTTTTGGTTACGTAAAAACTAAAGCAACCAAAATCACCAAAATTTCCTGCTTTTGTACCTTTGTATTCAGTTTCAATCGCGTGAGCGCAGTCTTCGATTAATTTTAAATTACGATCCTCGACAAGCTCGCAAATTTCATCCATCTGGCAAGGTCGCCCAGCAAAGTGAACGGGTATGACGGCGCGAGTTTTAGAGGTAATTTTGGCTTTGATTTGTTCTGGGTCGATGTTCATCGTAACGGGATCGATATCCGCGATCACGGGAGTACCACCAGCATGAACAATAGCATTTACAGTAGCGCAAAAAGTCAGGGGAGTAGTAATTACTTCGTCCCCAGGCTCGATGGCAGCTAATATACTCAAGTGCAGTGCTGCGGTGCAAGAATTAACTGCTACAGCATATTCGGCCTGCTTATATGCTTTAAATTCATTTTCAAACCGCGCTACTTTTGGACCAGTACCGAGCCAGCCACTTTTCATACTAGCCACAATCTCGGAAATTTCAGCTTCTTCGATAGCGGGAGAGCCAAAGACTAAAAACTTTTCAGGAGGACGAATACTAGATTCTGAATTAATTTGAGTAGAGCTATTTATCATAAATCAGTGCTTATAAATTATTTTATTTTTTGAACTATATCTGGAAAGCCTATTTATGGTTGCATCACTAATAATAAAAATGCAGATAACAGGGTCAGAGAGACCCCGCCTTGGAAAGTCGGGGCTTCCTCTGACTTCGTGAGTTTATCGCGCATTGCTACAAGGTCAGCCATTCCCCGCCTTGAAAAGCGCACCGCCCGCTCGGAGGTTTCCTCCGAGGCGAACTGGAGTTCGCCGACGTTGCCTTTGGCAACGGCGAGGCTTTCCAAAGCCTGACGGAGCAAGTCGGCGGGGCTTGACAGCCTGGAGGGACGGCTGGAGCCGTCCGACAACGCTTTGCGTTGGCGAAGCCCTCCAGGGCTTGCCGTTGCGAAGCAACGTCGGTGCGCTCCAGCGCACGACCGCATTCCGCGGTTAAAAGATGTTTAGTTCTGAAGTTGGACTATACATTCGAGCAAACTTTAGTTTAGTATGGCGTTGATGATAGTTATTTTTTATACATTGTAACTAGATTGTTAAATTAGTGATTCAAAGCATTTTGTGCTTGATTTTACGTAGTTTCGATCGAGTTTATCATATAGATACAAATCACGTTAAGTTAATTCACACAATCTTAAGCAATTGTCGATCGGAATATGCTTTGTGGAGTAATACCCGAAAAAAGAGCGATCGCGTCCCATATTTTCCACGATTTTGCAGATTTTTATTGAATTACACCATATTTTTGCTCGATTCTTCACAATCGCGATCGCTAATATTTCTCGTAACGCGAACAGTTAAGATCCCAAGCGTCGGCAATTCTATAGTTAATCTTTTTTCTGGTATAAAAAAACTGCGATTAACAACCAAATTAATCGCAGAATATTATATGTAAATCTTTAGCGATGTAGCTAAAAATAGACAAGTTCTTAAGTTAAAAAGCCATAGTTGGACTTGAAACAAAATTACGAATTACTTTAATTTTAGTTAAAGCAATTAGCTGTAACTATCGGTTATCTAAGGGGATGGAATAATAAGTCGGGGAAAAAACGATTAAATTCTATCAAAATTCCTGCTGTAACCGTTAGCAAGGCCATAATCAAAACTGGTGCGCTAGAAAGAAACCTTTGTAAACCTTCCGTAGCATTCATACTATTAATCCTCCTAAAAATGATAAAAAATGCGATCTAACGGGGAGAAACGGTAACTTCCGATTCATCTGCTATTAGTTCGCCAGTGGTAAATTCTTTAAAAGCAAGTAAAGGCCAGGTAGAAGCTGCAAACATTTTGCTCAGAGCTAAAGGCACATCGATGATAATTTCTTGCATCTCGGTGTTTTTCTTTTCTCTAACAGCAATTATGTAAGAGCGTCCAGCCCAACCAATCCAGCCAGCGATATACAAGAATAGAACGCTAGGGATAAAGAAGTCTCCCATATGTGACCAACGACCATCTACAATTAGGTGGGGATAGCCTTCAGGACCACAAAGAGCTTCGGCATAACGTTCGGCTCTAATTTGACCAGAGTTAGGATCGTCTGTGGTGTTGCGGAAATTTTTAGCTTTTTGGATGTATGCCGGGTTTTCTCCACAGGGAGTTAAATTAGCTACATCATCAGCATTCGCTGTGGGGGCAAAACCAAACCAAAGCGTAAATACTAATACTAAAGCAAACAATTTTCTCATGAATATGTTTCCTTTTGTGACAGATAATAATTGTGTTTGTACAAAAGCGTAAAGATATTTCTTATACGCCAACTAACCTTACTTTCGTTTACAGAATGTAATCTATCCAAGTAGAAGTTTCTAATTGGCTTGGTTTGTATCCAGCTACGAAAGTTAAAGGATAGGCGAACATATTTGTTCTTGTAGATCGACTTTATCAAAGGATGGCAACAATTTTAGCGATCGAAACAAGTTGTGACGAAACTGCGGTAGCAATTGTAAAGAACCGTCAAGTTTTAAGTAGTGTTGTTTCTTCTCAGATCGAATTACACAAAACCTATGGGGGTGTTGTACCAGAATTAGCTTCTCGACAACATCTAGAAATTATCAATCCCTGTATCTCTCAGGCGATGTCGGAAGCAGGATTAGATTGGCAAAATATAGACGCGATCGCAGCTACCTGTACTCCTGGTTTGGTAGGGGCTTTGCTGGTTGGTATGGCAGCAGCTAAGACTTTAGCGATGCTCTACAACAAACCATTTTTAGGCGTACATCATTTAGAAGGACATATTTACGCCTCTTATCTGGCTCAACCAGAATTAGAGCCACCATTCTTATGTTTATTAGTTTCTGGAGGTCATACCAGCAGTATTCACGTTAAAGATTACGGAGAGTATGAATTATTAGGCTCGACTAGAGACGACGCAGCAGGAGAGGCATTCGACAAAGTAGCGCGGTTGTTAGATCTTGGCTATCCAGGAGGTCCAGTAATCGATCGCCTGGCGCAACAGGGTAATCCTAAAGCGTTTCAACTACCAGAAGGCAAAATCTCTCTTCCAGACGGTAGGGGACACCATCCCTACGACTTCAGCTTTAGCGGTATGAAAACAGCGGTTTTAAGATTGACTGAAAAACTCGAAGCACAGGGAGACATTCCCGTGATGGATGTAGCTGCTAGCTTTCAAGATACTGTAGCTAAAGTATTAACTAAGCGTAGCGTGAAATGCGCTCGCGACCACAATTTAGATACGATTACTATCGGTGGTGGTGTAGCAGCAAATAGTGGACTGAGAAAATATCTAACGGACGCAGCAGATAAATACAACTTGAAAGTACATTTTCCGCCTTTGAAATTCTGTACCGACAATGCAGCGATGATCGGTTGTGCAGCAGCCCAACATTTTAACTTGGGTCATACATCTAAACTAGATTTAGAAGTGCGATCGCGTATGGCGATCGATAAAGTCATGCAGTTGTATCAGTAGATCTTTGATGATTTTTAGTCTAACTGGGAAACAATTTTTTTAATATCATCTGCTTCAATATCTACTCGGTCAGATTTAGAATAGATAGTCAACAAAACAATACCTATAGCTGTTTGGCAATAGTAAATTAAACGATAACCACCGCTTTTACCTTTTGTGATATCGCTATTTATAACTCGCAGCTTAAAAACTTGCCCGCCGATCCCAGAAATTTTATCTCCTGGTAGTTCTCCATTTTGTAATTGCTTAATTACTGGTTCAATATCTCGACGAATACTACGATATTTTTTGCCAAGGATTTTAATATTCCGTTTAAATGTAGCCGAAGCTTCAACTTTTACTAAAGGTTGTTCGGTCATTGTTTTAATCTGACCAGAGTTGCTCAACAGGTATCGTGTCTCCATTTTTTGCTTCTTGCCAAGCTTGACGAAGATCGTTCAAAATTTCTTCTTTGGTTTGAAAATCTTCTTCTGCCTCTGCTTCGTCAGGAATTAAGACAATAACTTCAACACGACTTTGCTTGTCTATAGTTAAGGGAGAATCAAGGGCTAACTGTCCCTGTTCATCTATTGTTCCCATTACTTTAATCGCTTTCATTAGATATTGTTACTTAGTTTTTGGGTAAAGTTTGTAATTTTAATTTTCTAATCTACTGTCGATCTTTTATCTTAGTAAAAAAAGTTAAAATAAAGTTTTAGTGTGTTGCGATCGCTTGACGATGAGGTTAGTTTGTACGGCGCAAATCCAGAAGATAAACATCCGTTGCCAGAATTTCCGCAAATTTACTTTATTAAAAATACGGTTAATAATCCTAAGATTATTATTGGAGACTATACATATTATGACGACATAGAAGATTCAGAAAATTTTGAACGTAATGTTCTCTATCACTATCCTTTTAGTCAAGACAAATTAATTATCGGCAAGTTCTGCGCTTTAGCTACAGGCATAAAATTTATTATGAATGGCGCGAATCATCAAATATCTGGATTTTCTACCTATCCCTTTTATATTTTCGGCAACGGTTGGGAAAAGGTTACGCCACAGAATGACGATCTACCCTTCAAAGGTGACACTGTAGTCGGTAATGATGTTTGGATTGGTTATAAAGCTACTATTATGCCTGGAGTTACTGTAGGTGATGGAGCAATTATTGCTGCTGGTTCGGTTGTAGTTAACGATGTCCCTGCTTACAGCATTGTCGGTGGAAATCCCGCCAGAATTATCAAACAGAGGTTTGCGACTGAAACTATTCAAACACTATTAGAAATAGCAGGAGTGGAACTGGGATATCGAAAATATCTCAGCTAATCTCGAACAAATTGTAGCTGCTGATATTGATGCGCTTTTAAACGTCGATCGTTAGGAATCAACAAGCGATCGCGGAACACCTCGAACTTAAGAACAATAAGCTGTAATATCTTCACCACATTCGTCTGCAAGAAAGCAAAGGGCGCGAAATCGTAATGCTATCAGTTGTTCGTATAGAGGATTTAATTTACACATAGGAGGAATCCGAAAGATAACTTTGTTGAATGCTTTGATCTCTTTGGCAAAAGGACATTGAGCGGGAATTAATTCTATAATGCGTCGTGCTGTTTGCTCTTGTTGGATCTCTATGCGATCGATTTTTTCTTTAAGCAACTGTAGGGGATTGATGAGTTGCTGTTGGGGTCTTTGAGTTAAAAATGTCATGGCTGTTTGTATTTGTTTTGCTTAACTGTTTTGCTCTTATATATAAGTTAGCAGAATATATATATAAGTAAAATATAAAAAACTTTTATGATTGATTGACAAAATTTATCTTTTAAAGGTTAGTGAAGAAACAGCTAGGCGATGCCTTCGGCTAGCTCCGCAATCGCCAATCTCATGCAGCCAGATTGATAGAATTGTTACCATAATCTGTATTCGGATTCAGAACAGAATTTAAATCAAAAATCAAAATTGTCTTAGATCGATGGCGTGTAGGTTCGAGCGACCATTTAATTTAAGAATCTATCAGTTACTGCAAGCATGAGTTTATTAAAATCTTTTTATCGCCTGAATCCTTATCTAAGTCCGATCGCCAAGTTAAGTATTATTCTCAGTTTGTCAATCTTTACTAATGCCTGTAATGCTGATTCTCAAGCTCAAACTGAAGGTGAGGTTGAAACTCAAGTTCAGCGACCGAAACAGGTAGTGGCGTTGGGACAATTAATACCTAAAGGAGAAGTAATCAAACTTTCCGTAGCCAATGCCGAAGATAGTCGAGTTAATAAAATTCTAGTGGAAGAAGGCGATCGCGTTGAAGAAGGACAGGTTATTGCTATTCTTCAAGGGTTTGAAAATCGCCAACGAGATTTAGAAGAAGCTCAAAAAGAAGTGGAGTTAGCTAGAGCGAGATTAGAACAGGTTCGCGCTGGGGATACCAAACAGGCAGAGTTGGCAGCACAACGTGCAAATATCTCCCGTCTAGAATCTCAACTACGCAACGAAACCGTAGAAAGAGAAGCTGCGATCGCTTCTGTTGAAGCTCAATTAAGACAGGCACAGTTGAACTACGATCGCAATTCAAATTTACAGCAGCAGGGAGCAGTTACCAAACAGGCTTTAGATGAAGCACGAGAAGCGTTGGATATGGCACGAGCTGCTCTAGATGAACGTAAGGCACAGTTAAACAATACTACCCAGACTTTGCAGCAAGAAATAACCCAGGAGCAAGAAAATTTAGCTCGATTACAAGAAATTAGACCCGTAGATGTCAAAGTGGCCGAGATCGAGTTAGAAAAAGCTATTGTAGCGGTAAAACAGGTCGAAGCAGATTTAGAAGATACTAAGGTAAAAGTGCCGATTTCAGGACAAATTTTACGTATTAACACTCGCGTTGGAGAACAGGTAAACACCCAACAGGGTATTGTCGAACTAGGTCGCACTGACGAAATGTATGCGATCGCAGAAGTTTACGAGACTGATATTAGTAAAGTAAAAATCGGACAGCCAGTTACTATTAGTAGCGAATACGGCGGGTTTGAGGGCAAGTTAAACGGAACTGTAGAGCATTTGGGCTTGCAGGTAGGAACAAAACAGTTATCCGAAGGCTCTCAAGATCCTACTCAAGACGAAAACTCTCGTATTGTCGAGGTTAAAATCCGTATCGATCCAGAAGATAGTAAAAAAGTTGCGGGTCTAACTAATATGAAGGTGCGAGTAGAAATAGATAACCAATAAGTTCTTTGATAAGCGATCGCCTTACTATTTATTAAAATCACTGTAAAGTAAATAATACTATGGTTGCTGATTTCAAATGGTCAATTCCTGATTGGCACGAGCTTGTAGATTCGGGAGTACTATCCGAGCATCGTGTGGAATTACTCGAAGGAGAGATTATTCAGATGAGTCCCGAAGGTCCAATGCACTCGTCTACTAACTATTTAGTAGCAGAGTATTTTAGAGAACTATTAGAAAAACGGGCGATCGTTCGAGAAGCTCATCCAATTACTTTAGACAATTCCGAACCCGAACCCGATATAGCCGTTGTTCGTTCTCCATACACTGACTATTTTACTCGACATCCCTATCCCCAAAATATTTATTGGCTAGTAGAAATCTCCAATAGAACGCTCAAATTAGATTTAGAGCAAAAATCAGTTATTTATGCCCGTAACGGCATCCCCGAATATTGGGTCATAGATCTAGTGCATAAAAAGCTGGTAGTTCATACTCAACCCGTTGGCAATTCTTATCTTCAGATCCAAAATCTAACTACAGGAAATATCTCACCCCAGGCATTTCCCGATCTCGAAATTGCTGTAGACAAAATGCTGCTCTTTTAAAAATTATTTTTGTAAATCTAAATTTATTTTCAATTAACAAGCGATCGTGAAACCAATCTATTTGCTATTTCGCAAAATTAACTCTTATCTGCGCCGTACTCCCGTAGCGTGGCTACAGCTATCTCATCAGAAGATCCGTCTGTTGGTAGCAATTCTCGGCGTGGCATTTTCAATTATTCTTATTTTCACCCAGCTTGGTTTGAGGGCGATGTTGTTCGACGGCGTGACGCTGTTACCCGAAAGTCTTAACGGCGATCTGTATCTACTTTCTACCTACGCCGAGGAGATGGACGATAGCTCTTTCCCTAATGTTTATCTCTATCAAGCAGATGCTATAGAAGGGGTTGGGGATGCACGTCCGCTTTATATCGGTACGGGAAGATGGGTAGATCCTAAGCTACTAGAATCGACCGCCGAGCCACAGGGTAATGTTGAATCTTCCTTCATGCAGATTGTGGCGTTTAATCCTAACAAGTCAGTATTTAAAATTCCTGAAATAAATCAGCAGTTAGATTTGCTCTCCGTCCCAGGCGGTATTTTATACGATCGCCAGGCAAAATCCGATTTGGGTGATGTTCCACAAATGCTTGCTGAGAAAGGTACTGTTTCTAGCATTTTGAATAACCGTCGCGTTACCGTTATGGGTTTATTCGATCTGGGTAGTACTTTCTTTTTTGAAGGGGTTGCGGTGATGAGTGACTGGAACTACGGACAAATAAAAGGTTCTAGTGAGTTAGATAACGTCACGGTAGGTGTTTTATCCCTCGAACCAGGAGCAGATCCACAAGTTGTAACTCAACGTATTCAGGAAACCTTAAGTAAGGATCTCAAAGTTTTAACTCCTGAAGAATTAGCTCAGGGTGAACGAGATTATGTTGCTGATTGGCCTCAAGGTAAAGTATTAAACTTTGGTGCGGTGATTGGTTTTATCGTCGGCATTATTGTTGTCTATCAGGTAATTTATACCGATGTGAGCGAGCATTTACCAGAATATGCGACCCTCAAGGCGATGGGTTACAGAAACTTCGATTTATCCTTAGTGGTGCTGCAAGAATCACTAATTCTAGCAATTATGGGTTTTATTCCTGGCTATCTGATTTCTCACGGTATCTACTATTTGATGGCTAACTATGTCGAACTGCGGGTAAGCATGAATCCAGGTATTGCTTTCCAGGTTTTTGCCCTAAACGTTTTGATGTGTACCATCTCTGGAGCGATCGCCATTAGAAAACTCCGTACTGCCGATCCTGCCGATATTTTTTATTAAGCTGACCGACTCATAACTACTGGTAAGGCTAAACATTAGAGATTTATATTAAAAGCAAAATAATTATTAAATAGAGGATGATATTCTAATTTGATAAAACTCAACACTGTCGTCTGAATTTTGAAGTGGAGCGATCGATGAGCAAAAATAGTATTTGGCAATTATCTTTAATAGGCGCAATTTGTTTAATAAGCACACTTACTTTTGGTAGCGATCGATCGTTGGCTCAAGAAGATAAACCAGACTGGGAATATGGTGGTTCAGCTAATCCTACACACTGGGATGAGTTATCACCCGAATATAAGTCATGTAAATTGGGTAACGCTCAGTCTCCAATTAATATTGACAGCTATCAAGAAGGTGAACCAACAAAAATTGAATTTAATTATCAACCCACTACGGGAGAGGTAATTGATAACGGTCATACGATTCAAGTCAATTATGAGCCAGGCAGCACTGTGAAGATTGACAATGAAGTATACGAACTGACTCCAGAACAAATTGCCACTTTTGAAAGTATTTATTCCTATAATGCTCGACCTATTGAACCACTAGATGGTCGTTCAGTGGAATTTCATCCAGCTAAATAAACATCTTTAACATCAGCTAAAAAGCGATCGCTTGGTTACAAGTCTCCTTATGGCTATCATCCTCAGTTTCCCTCAGGGTGAACTAATTTAATGGCGATCGCTATAAAAACTCCGCACTGCGGAAATCCTGCCGATATTTTTTATTAGATTTGAGCCTGTCTATAATAAGTTCATGAACTAGGGTCAAATACTATGCAATCGACTAATTACTATTCCCCTCAAGAATATTTGGAACTAGAAAAAAAAGCTCAACAACGACACGAATATCTTGATGGTCAAATAATACCAATTGCAGGCGGGACAAATCATAATACAATTTCGCTAAATCTAAGCAGCAATTTAAATTTTGCTTTAAGAGGTAGCTCGTATGATATTTTTATGAGCGATTTGCGCCTGTGGATACCTGACTATCGCCTCTACACCTATCCTGACGTGATGGTAATTAACACTCCTTTGGTATATGCCGAAAACAGACAGGATACAGTTACTAATCTAATAGCGATCGCCGAAATCTTGTCTGACTCTACAGAAAAATACGACCGTGGCGATAAATTTAGAATGTATCGTACTATTCCTAGTTTTCAGGAATACCTGTTAATCAGTCAGTCGGCAATGCAGGTCGAAAAGTTCACCAAAAATGATTCTCAACAGTGGGTACTATCTGAATACGCGGGAAAAGATAGCAAGATTACCTTCAGTTCTTTTGAATTTGAAGCGCGGAAATGCTGCGTCGCACGCAGCTTATTCCACGCGCTTGTTGAAATCAGCTTAGATAAACTATACGATCGCGTTGAATTTTGATTAATTAAATTTAGGTATAGCTATTGATATCTTCTATCAGCCAATCCTCCACAGGCTGACCATCTTTACGACGCAGTTTTATTTCGCGCATTACAATTAGCCCCGATCCTGGTGGTGCGGGTTTCTCTTCAAAAGATATTTCATAATCTTCAGGGTTTTCATTTCTTTCTCTCAACCAGTCTTGCACCTTGATTACGCAAAAGAAAGACTGTCCCTGCTCGAACATCCGACTAATTTGCATCGACAGACTATGAATATTTAGACGAGGCATAGTTCATTTATCATTAAACATTTATCATTTATCATTTATACGGTTAAACCGTTTATGCCCAGCGTTTTGGGTACACCGAGGTCATTTATCATTAAACATTTATCATTTATCAACATGATACTTAATCTTCTATCTACTATGGAGAAAATTTCTTATTCCTGTAAGGGCGAATCGCGATTTGCCCTACGCCCTAATATCTAATTCTCGGATCGATATAGGCATTAATAATATCGATCGCGATACTGGCAATAACTACAATAACGCCAAAAAACACCATCACTCCCTGCACTGTCGGATAGTCTCGCAACGAAATAGCCTCATATAGTCTATTACCCAATCCAGGCCAGGAAAAGGTTACTTCGGTCAACACAGCACCACCTAGTAAAGCTGCAAAGGTCAAGCCCAAAACTGTAATTACGGGAATCAAAGCATTTTTCATCGCATGAGAAACTAAAATAGTTCGTTCGGGAATTCCTCTAGCTCTAGCTGCTTCTACATAGTCTGCTTGCAGAGTTTGTTTGAGGTTTACCCGCACTATACGCTCAAAAATACCGCTTAATAATAAACCCAAAGTCAGGCTTGGTAGTGCCAGATAATATATTGTGTTGAAAAACATTCCTAGATCTCCAGCTATTAAGCTATCAATCAGATACAAGCCCGTGACGCTAGGGGGAGTGGGCGCACTGACGGGAAACCTAGTACCCAATGGAAACCAGCCTAAGTTAACTGCAAAAATTAACTGCAACACCATGCCCATCCAAAACAAGGGCAGAGAATAGGTAACGATCCCGAACAGCCTGCCGAACGCATCGAGAAAGCTGTTTTGGGTGGAGGCAGAAACCATTCCGACGAACACCCCTACAACTACCGCCACAATCATGCTGCAAAAAGAAAGCTCTACAGTGGCGGGAAAGTATTCTTTAATTACCGACCAAACGGACAAACCACGACTAGTTAGGGAACTGCCTAAATCGAAGCCAAGTAAATCTTTGAGGTAGTTTAGATATTGTTGCCATAGAGGATCGGTCAAACCAAGTTGCGATCGCAGTGCTGCTTTTGCTGCTTCTGGAGCGCGTGTACCTAAAATTGCGTCGGCAGGATCGCCTGGAGTTGCTCGAAGCAGTAAGAATACTACCGTAGCAATCATCAGCAACATTAAAGGAGCAAGAAGCAAGCGAACTAGAATGTAAGATTGCAGAGCTTTGGAACGAGACATACTAAGCCATAATAAACAGTCTTACTAGTTATAGCAGTCGCTAATCTCAATTGAAATAGTAGATTGGCTTTTTGTTCGACTCTAGCTATCAGTCTTTACGTCCTATTCCCAGTTCTTTTTTACTCCGTTTTAGTTCTTTCCACAATGACTTAATTTGCTTGTAGGCTTGTTCTGGAGGAAGCTTTCCCCCCGTTTCAAGATTACATACATAGCTAATTTTCTGAGCAAATTCTTGCAGATTAGAATTGAATACGAGATTTTCTGGCTTGACCTTACCGTGATAAGAATGCCGAGGATAAAGAAAATCGTTCTTGTTATTAGTTGACATGATTTTTAAATGTTTTTATAGCTTGACTTTATAATCGAGTTTTGTTTAAATGCGTACTGCACTTAACAAATTTTAACTTTTGCAACAAAAATTAGAAAAGTGTAAACGTCCTCTTATATCGCTACTACAAACAAAAGCTTTTTTAATATTAACGTTAATTTTAGCCTTGCTTAACTTAATCTTAACCAGGTTAATAATTTATCGGTTCATGATTAACTAGTCTCTATAACTTCCAGTATTTACAATCAATGTCACCAGCAGAACTTTACGAAGGCAAAGCAAAAATTCTCTATACCACAGCAGAACCCGAAGTATTACTAGCAGTTTACAAAGATGATGCGACTGCTTTTAATGCTCAAAAGCGAGGCACAATTGAGGGCAAAGGAGCGATTAACTGTCAAATTACGGCGATGCTGTTTAAATGGTTGGGGACGATGGATATTCCTACCCACTATATAGATAGTCCTGAACCCAACCAAATGAAAGTTAAAGCTGTGACTATCGTGCCATTGGAGGTGGTAGTAAGAAATATTGCAGCAGGAAGCTTATGCCGTGAAACGGGTTTGCCAGAGGGAAAAGTTTTATCATCACCCTTAGTAGAGTATTACTATAAAAGCGATGAGTTAGGAGATCCTCTGCTTACTCGCGATCGCCTATTTTTATTAGATATAGTTACTTCTCAAAGACTATCGGAAATAGAAAATATGGCTCGTAAAATAAATCAGCTTTTACAAAGTTTTTTCGATAAATGTAACATCACGCTGGTAGATTTTAAATTAGAATTTGGCATCGATCGAGAAAATAATTTGCTTTTAGCAGATGAAATAAGCCCCGATACCTGCCGTCTATGGGATAAAGCCGAAAAAGATCCTCAAGCTAAAGTAATGGATAAAGATCGCTTTCGTAAAGATTTGGGTCGAGTAGAATCTGCATATCAAGAAGTACACCAAAGAATTTTATCTCAACTAAAACAATAGCCACAATATTTTTTTAATCGATCGCTTTACCAGAGATTTAACTTTAGTAGTTTAATAATGATCGGGATAATTTAAAGAATAGTCTCTAGCTGTTTTCTAATATAGAGCGGTTAATTTAGTCAAGACAGGGAACATCAAGTAAGATAGGTAGTCATATTTTCCTGACTGTTGCTGAATAACTCATAATTACTCAAACTAATCTTTCAACAGTTCGGCGCGAGCTGACAATTACTCATGGAAGCGGTGTGCCAAGAAATACTAAAAAAACTATATAAGTCTATGTTTGGGCGCATTTTTAAAAATAAAGCTTGCTCGTGTCTTTTAATAAAAGCGCGGATTTAAAACCCTTACCTAGATGAAATATATAAGACTTGCATCTACTTTGTCTGTTATGAGTTAAATTAGCCAACTTGAGGCAGGACAATTATTCAAATTATTAACTTACTGTATTCTCTAATCTGGTGTGTGGAAGTGTTAATCGAACCAAAAAAAGTGCGTCTATCTCCTACCTTACTTACAGTTTTGGCAGCAGCCTTAACTTTAGGAATATCTTTGCCAAGTAGAGCGGACGATCGTTTTGCAGATCGTGCTGCATCGCCTTTGAAACCTACTTTGAGTGAAAGAGAAACAACTAATGACTCGGATCGGGTTGTAGTTACTAACGGTTCAGCTTTGCTTCGAGATATTCGACCTACTGCGTACCCGAAGGATACCCTTGGGGTAATCGCTCAAAATCCTAATCCGTCTCCATTGCCGTCTCCCAACTCTGATAATGAAGTAGATTCGGACGATATACCCGAATCTGAACCACCTCAACCCCAACAACAAACCGATACTCCAGCAACACCCCAACAAGAAACAGATACTCCTCGCTCGAATAGCGAACCTCGCGTTTTAGTCGCAGAAGTGCTGGTAGAAGGAGCTGATGAAGAACTACAGGATTTAGTTTATGCAACTATTGGTACTGAACCTGGAAGAACTACTACCAGAACTCAGCTACAGGAAGATGTTAATGCTGTTTACGCTACTGGTTATTTCCAGAATGTCGAGGTAAATCCAAGCGATACGCCTTTAGGAGTCAGAATTACTTTTACTGTAGAACCCAACCCTGTTTTAAGCGACGTAGATGTTCAAACGGTTGCTGGGGAGGATAATAGTGAAGTCCTACCTCCAGAAAAAGTCGATGAATTTTTTGGTCAAGGTTACGGTAAAATCATCAACTTGAGAGAATTACAGCAAGGCATTATAAAAGTTAATGAATGGTATAGCGAGAATGGCTACGAACTGGCACAGGTTGTGGGCGCACCTCAAGTAAGTCCAGATGGGGAAGTTACCCTAGTAGTCGCAGAGGGGGTAATTGAAAATGTCCAGGTCAGATATTTTGATGAAGATGACGAACCCGCAGAGGGAAGAACTCGCGAATTTATTATTACGCGGGAAGTAGAATTAAAAGCTGGAGACGTATTCAAGCGAGATATCGCTCAAAGAGACTTACAGCGAGTTTTTGGACTGGGCATTTTTGAAGACGCTCGTTTCTCGTTTAGTCCAGGGACAGACCCGAGCAAGGTAATAGTCAATATTGACGTAGTTGAGGGTAGCAGCGGTTCGGTGGCTGCGGGTGCTGGCTATAGTTCTGATAGTGGTTTGTTCGGTACGGCTAGCTATCAGCAGAAAAACTTAGGTGGTAATAATCAAACTTTAGGTACAGAAATTCAAATCGGTAGTGATAACCTACTGTTTGACGTTAACTTTACCGATCCGTGGATCGCTACTAGCGAAAGTCGTACCTCCTACACAGTCAATGCTTTTCGCCGTCGTTCTATATCATTAGTTTTTAATGGTGAAAACGATATTGATATTTTCGATCCCCAAGGGGATGGTGATTCTCCCCGTATTGTTCGTACTGGTGGAGGGATCAGCTTTGCTCGTCCTTTACCGAGCGATCCGTTTGCCCGTAGAGACTGGACGCTATCTACAGGTTTTCAATATCAGAGGGTTGAAGCAAAAGACGACGATGGCGACTCGGTTACTTCTGGTTTTCGCGAAGATGAGCTAAACAGCAGGACTGTCCCCCTAACTTTTGACGATGATGGTACAGACGATCTATTTACTCTACGCTTTGGCGCAACACGCGATCGCCGTAACAATCCTTTACAACCTACAAAAGGTTCGGTATTGAGAGTAGGAACAGAACAGACAATACCAATTGGTTCGGGCAGTATTTTATCAAATCGACTTCGGGCTAACTATAGCCAGTATTTTCCGATTAATATAGTTCCCTTTGGGGGGGATACCGAAGCCCTAGCTTTCAATGTCCAAGCAGGAACAGTTCTCGGAGATTTGCCTCCATACGAAGCCTTTATCTTGGGTGGAAGCAATTCTGTTCGTGGTTTTGATGATGGTGAAATTGGTAGCGGTAGAAGTTTCTTACAAGCTACAGCAGAATATCGATTCCCGATTTTTAAAATTGTCGGTGGCGCACTATTTTTTGACTACGGAACGCTTTTAGGTTCTGATGATAATGTTCCAGGATCTCCTTCGGTTCTTAGGGACTTGCCTGGTAGCGGTTATGGTTATGGTTTAGGGGTAAGAATCCAGTCACCTTTAGGACCAATTCGCGTTGACTATGCCATTAATGATGATGGAGACGACCAGATTCAGTTTGGGATTGGCGAGAAGTTTTAATAGAAAATTATTGATATGGGAAGTACGCTAAAGCGAGAGTTTGAATTGTCTGGTGTAGGCTTGCATTCGGGCAAAAATGCTACGGTAAGTGTTAAGCCTGTCAATCATGGGAATGGTCGCTATTTTGTGCGGACAGATTTACCAGGTGCGCCCGAAATACCTGCCCAAATTAAATCAATAGGGCAGACGACTCTTTCTACAGAATTAACGGCAGGACAGGCTAAAGTAAGGACAGTAGAGCATCTTTTAGCATCGCTGGTAGCTTGCGGTGTAGATAATGCCTGTATTGAAATTGATAATGAAGAACTACCCTTGCTAGATGGTTCGGCTAAAAATTGGTGTGAAGCGATCGCCGAAGCTGGAGTTACCCAGTCTTCGGCTTCATCAGATCCCCTGCCTATTACCCCAATCGAACCTATTTGGATTAGGGAAAATGATTCTTTCGTAGCTGCTTTACCTGCGTCGTCAACCCGCTTTACTTATGGTATCGATTTTCCTTACGAGGCGATCGGTAATCAGTGGCATAGCTGGAGTTTAAATCGAGCTAGTTTTGCTACAGAAATTGCCCCCGCCCGTACTTTTGGTTTTGCCGAACAGATAGAGCAACTGCGGGAGTTAGGCTTAGTTAAAGGAGGAAATCTAGACAATGCTTTGGTTTGTAGCGATCGCGGTTGGATTAATCCGCCTTTAAGATTTACGAATGAACCAGCTCGTCATAAACTATTAGATTTAGTAGGAGATCTTAGTTTATTAGGTCAATTACCCAAGGCTCATTTAATTGCTTATAAAGCTAGTCATAAGCTACATACGCAGTTGGCGATCGAACTATCTAAGATCGAGTGAGTTTAAGTAAGTTTATTTATTAATTATCCAATGGTAACTGTCAACGATTCTGTTTCTAATTCTAATACCGACCTTAAAAAGACTTTTGATGTTCGAGAAATTCATCAGCTACTACCCCACCGCTATCCTTTTGCTTTAGTAGACCGCATTATCGATTATGTACCAGGAGAAAAAGCTGTAGGCATTAAAAACGTTACCTTTAACGAACCCTTTTTTCCAGGACATATTCCCGATTTTCCTTTGATGCCAGGAGTATTAATGGTAGAAGCAATGGCTCAGGTAGGAGGAATAGTTTTAGTTCAGCTACCAGGAATGGCGGGTAAGTTTTTTGCCTTTGCGGGAATAGATAAGGTTCGTTTTCGCCGTCCTGTAGTTCCAGGCGATCGCCTAACTATGACTGTCGAACTTCTATCATTAAAACAAAATCGTATTGCCAAAATGCAGGGAAGAGGTGAGGTAGATGGAGAACTGGCTGTCAAGGGCGAAATGATGTTTTCTCTAATTGAAAAATAAAGCGGATATCCTTATACTGGTTAGGATTCAAATGATTGCGATCGCAATTATCCAAATATAGATTATTTTGTTTTTACCTGTTTATCTGGATCGAATAAGCTATCATCGTGCATAATTTGGGATTGGCTATTAAAAACAAATCGCCTATGCCTATGGTTAAGCTGAATATTCTTATATTTGCCTAACCTCAGTTGCCAATTCTCAAATAGCTAATAATAGTAGCAAAATTCAACAAGCTATCGTCCTGGGAGAATCGATGACCGCCTTAATTCATCCAACTGCTGTAATTGACAACCAAGCAAAAATCCATCCTACAGTAAGAATTGAACCCTATGCAGTAATTGGCAGTCAGGTTAGCATAGGCGCGAATACCGTAATAGGTAGCCATGCCATTATCGATGGGTTTACTACAATTGGTAAAGATAATCAGATTTTTCCTGGTGCAGCTATTGGTTTAGAACCTCAAGACCTTAAATACAAAGGCGCAAACAGTCAGGTAATAATTGGCGATCGCAATCGCATCCGCGAATATGTAACCATCAATCGCGCCACTGATGAAGGAGAAGCTACGGTACTTGGCGATGATAATCTTTTGATGGCATATAGCCATGTAGGTCATAACTGCGACATTGGTAACGAAGTAATAATCGCTAATAGTGTGGCGATCGCAGGTCACGTTAATGTTGAGTCAATGGCGACTATCAGTGGAGTTTTAGGCATTCACCAATTTGTCCATATCGGTCGCATGGCAATGGTAGGCGGAATGACCCGCATTAGCCGTGATGTTCCTCCTTACATGACGGTGGAAGGAAATCCTGCTAGAGTACGTTCAGTTAACCTAATTGGCTTGAAAAGACGGGGTGTACCCAACGAAGAGATTCAACAGTTGAAAAAGGCTTTTCGTCTGCTTTATCTACAGCATATTCCTTTTAAAGATGCGCTCGCTCAACTCGATTTACTGTCTGACAGTCAACACATTCAATATTTAAAAGAATTTATTCAGCAATCTTTAGCCGATAATCGACGAGGTTTGATTACCTCAAAGCGTTAATATGAGTTAGCTTGTCAGATTGTTTGGTTTTTTAGTTAAGGCGATCGCCCACTGTTTTTAGCCTAGTTGCAAACAAACCGAGTAAAGTTGGATTATTAATACTGCCAACCATAAATTATATGAAATCTAAAAAAGAACGATACAAATAAAGCAATGGGGAGATAGGGAGATGGGGTGACGGGGTGACAAGGAGAGGAGGAGACGAGGAGACGGGGAGACAAGGAGACGGGGAGATGGGGTGACGGGGAGATAGGGTGACGGGGAGAGAGCGTTACTTCTTACTTCTTACTTCTTACTTCTTACTTCTTACTTCTTACTTCTTACTTCTTACTTCTTACTTCTTACTTCTTACTTCTTACTTCTTACTTCTTACTTCAGCGCAGCGTCCCCAAGTCCCCCAGTCCCCTTTTCATGTCTAGACTAGTTAGAATTTATTTTAGGCGATCGCGCAACGAACTCCGATACCAATTGACTTGTTTGTGCGACTGGTACTACCTCAACAGCAGCTTTAGCTTTTTTGCCGACGGGAGGAATCTCTAATAAATCTCGCGCCCCTGTGATACCCTGACCGATAAACAACAGCAGTGCCAGACAGTTGAGTATAATATGAATATTACGTAGGGTATTAGTGCGATCGCGATAAATGTCATCGAGAATGGCGAGGGAAAAAATCATCAATAAAGATACTGCAATACCATAGTAGTGATGCGACCAATACCATTCATCCGCCAAACGCCACACTCCTTCTTGTTCGCCGATAATAACTAAACCCATGCCCGTCATAGTGGCAAAGACTCCCCGCCATAAACTTGTTCTAGCCTTCAGTAATAAAACCAGAGAGGCAATCGTTGCCACAAACATCAGGATAATTAAAATTGCTTGAGGGTTGTTTTCCTGCCAGAGTTTTTGCTTGATAAAGCTTTTGTAAACGATGGAATAGGCTAAAGCAATTAAAGATGCTACCACAACACTAGTAGCTAGCCAACGCCCCACCTTGACGTGTTCTCGTCCTACAGTTGCGGGAATCTTACCCTTGTTTTCTTTTGCTGCTAAACGACGCTGACGAGTTTGCCAAGCGAAATAAGTAACGATTCCTACCATGGGAAACACAAAGGTAACAACTAGCGCGGGGTGAATTAAAGCAAATAAATCTTGTTTTCCTAAATAAGTGAAGCCAAAATAGTGAAGAGTCAGCGAACTACATATAGATATATTCATTATAGTGACCAAATATTTCTTGTTAGTTTATAGATTTTTCAACTTCCTCTTATGCAATCTAAAACACAATTATGAAAACAGACTGAATTTCTCCCGATTTCAAAATGAGTCAGAAATATTGTAGTCCAATTGACACTTCTTTAAAAAATGTTTTATTTGTTATCCTAATACGCAATGAAGAGAAAACAATTGTTGCAGTAATTCAAGATATCATCTCCCTGATAATTCATGGCTGGTATTTCACCTGAATTATACCTTTTGCAGTGGGTAGAAAAAATTGGGGAGTACGCTTAGTAAGTATTTCCGCTTTTACTTATTTTGTTTTGCCTTGTCGTCAGGCTTTAGGAGATCGGGCTTCGCATAAAGCCGAGGCGGAGCGGTATCTAGGACGCGATCGCCATTGCCATCTAACTGAAGTTAAAACCTGCCTGCTATGGCTACTTTTCATGGTTGGTTTAGCCTGGAGTATTTCAAGGCGCGACTCAAACTAGATTGCTAGCAAATATAGCGTTGCATCTTCATAGGATGGTGAAGGCTGACGCTTGAGACGGGGAGACGGGGAGACTGGGAGACTGGGAGACGGGGAGGAATTATCGTATAAAATTTAAAATCATCCCTAAACTGTGCAACGCCGCAAATATAATTCCTAATTTACAAGCGATCGATACCATCTAATTTTAACTCAAGCTAATATATAATCCGAATCCTTAATCGCTAGCAGTAGTACAAAACAATAACTCATGAGCCAGATCTTAGATACTGTTATCAATAGCTTACGAGACTTACTAAGTAGTGCAGTCAAAATTATTCCCGCCTTAATTACAGGTCTAATTATTATTCTGCTGACTCGTTATGCTGCTCAGTTTGCTGTCCAACTTGCCGACAAAGTAGGTCTGAAAACTTTAAAAAGTAAGTCTCTACACTCTCTTTTGCGTAAATCCGCTAATATAACCACTTGGATACTTGGTATTTTACTAGCCTGCGTAGTAGCGTTTCCTGGCTTACGCTTGGGCGATATTATCGCTACTTTGGGATTAAGTTCGGTTGCGATCGGTTTTGCTTTTCAAGACATTTTTAAAAACTTTCTCTC
The DNA here is from genome assembly GCA_965214815.1 of Waterburya sp. GTDB lineage: Bacteria > Cyanobacteriota > Cyanobacteriia > Cyanobacteriales > Xenococcaceae > Waterburya. Next base: position 553,385 of record CBDCCL010000002.1, on the reverse strand, counting down.
TGGTATTTTAATTCTGATTCAAAGACCATTTAGAATTGACGATCAAATCGTTATCGGTGACTATGAAGGGACGGTAGAACAAATCGATATCCGCACCACCAAACTTCGTACCTATGGCGGAGAAAGAGTTTTGATGCCCAACTCCGAAGTATATACCAGTGCTATTGTAGTGAAGACCGCCTATAGTAAGCGTCGTACAGATTTAGCAGTAGGAGTTGACTACAATACTTCTTTACCCGAAGCAAAACAAATTCTACAAAGAACTATTGAAACGGTAGAGGGAGTGCTTAATAAACCAGATCCTGAGATAGATTTAGTAGGATTTGGCGATAGTTCGATTGATTTTGTAGTACGATATTGGACTAAACCAAGACAAGCACAGGTAAGAGCAGCACAAACGGGGGCAATTATAGCGATCAAAAAAGCGTTAGATGCTGCCGATATTGGTATTCCTTATCCAATTCGTACACTGTACCATTACAATCAGGAAAAATATAACGACTATATGCCTATAGATGATAATTACACCCAAAGCAAGGATAGATATGCCGACTATAGATAATAAACGGCTGCGCTCCCTGTTATATAATTATTAATCGAACAAGCTAATACTAACTATTGCTTAAAGATCGCTATTAGTTTCGGGAGCTATATCTTTGATGTTTTTTCCTTCTTTAGCCATTTGTTGATCGGTAATTAGATCCTCTAATTCATTAATATCAACACCAATTTGCTCACAGGCTTTGTGAAGATTTTCGATAAACAAGCCGACATTTTGGTCGTAACCACAAAGATCTGCTGCGACTGCTGACCCCTGTTTGGCATTTGCTTTAGCACAATCGATCAATTCTATTCCTTGAAGCATCGTTAATAAGTATGTATTGAATAAATGGACTAAATTGAGTTAAATATGGATGCGATCGCCCGATAATTCTATCCGATGACTGTTCGATCTAAGGAGCGATCGTTTTCAAGATTTAAATCGCCTTGAACCTCATCAAGTTCGCTTAGATCGATATGTTTTTCTAAAATTTCTAAATTGCGGATATTAGCTTTAAAATAAGCATCAAAAATGTCTCCTGCTATAGGTACAAAGCCAACTACCGTCTCGAGCGCAATATTTTTAATCATTTTATATATTTGGGGACGCTCCAATCCACAGCGAGCAGCTAAATAAATCGTATATCCAGATATACCAGCCGTAATTAAGTCTCCTCCCCCTGGAATTAAACCCAAAATAGGATCTAAACCAATGCGAAATTTAGTGCCAGGAATGCCAATAGCGGTATCTAAAATCTTGGCAATTTTACGAACTTTTCGCAAATTTTTAAGCTGCTGTATTTTATCCATTATTTCGAGGCTAAATATAAGTATTTCAATTTTAAAGCGATCGCGCATTTTCGCTATCCGTCTGAGGAACGAAAAATAAGGAACGAGGAATGAGGAACGAAGAATGAGGAAAGAGGAATGAGGAACGAGGAAGGAGGAAGGATCGGTTTTTTGCAGGCATAGTAACTACCATAACTATGGGGTCAATCAAAACGAAAAAGAGAAATCATAAGTAAAAATCCTTGCTCCTTGCTCCTTGCTCCTTGCTCCTTGCTCCTTAATCCTTGCTCCTTGCTCCTTGCTCCTTACTCCTTGCTCCTTACTCCTTGCTCCTTGCTCCTTGCTCCTTGCTCCTTAATCCTTGCTCCTTGCTCCTTACTCCTTGCTCCTTGCTCCTTGCTTTTTACTCCTTTAATAAACTTCACTAGACCGTACCTAAGAATTTATAGTGGAAGCAGATATTTAATAATGTATTTAAAATCATGAAGGCAATTACTATTTTGGGTTCGACAGGTTCGATCGGAACGCAAACCCTCGATATTGTTACGAGTAACCCAGATAAGTTTCGGGTAGTAGGGTTAGCAGCAGGAAGTAACGTTAGCCTTTTAGCAGAGCAAATTCGTAACTTTAAGCCAGAGATAGTTGCTTTGGGAGATGAAGCTAAATTAGGTGAATTAAAAGAAGCGATTGCCTCAAATACCGATCGGCCTAAAATTTTAGTCGGTCAGGAGGGAATTTGTGAGGTCGCTCGTTATGGGGATGCTGAGAGTGTGGTAACTGGTATAGTCGGCTGTGCAGGTTTGTTACCGACAATTGCAGCGATTGAAGCAGGAAAAGATATTGCTTTAGCCAATAAAGAAACCTTGATTGCAGGCGCACCCGTAGTATTGCCTCTAGTTGAGAAGCATTCTGTAAAACTACTTCCTGCCGACTCAGAACATTCAGCTATCTTTCAATGTCTTCAGGGAGTTCCCGCAGATGGTTTACGGCGCATTATTTTAACTGCTTCTGGCGGTTCTTTTCGCGATTTGCCTGTAGAGAAACTAAGTTCGGTGACGGTTAAAGATGCCCTCAAACATCCTAACTGGTCGATGGGACAAAAAATTACTATTGATTCTGCCACGCTAATGAATAAGGGTTTAGAGGTAATAGAAGCGCATTACCTATTCGATTTGGATTACGACCAGATCGATATTGTCATTCATCCTCAAAGTATTATTCACTCTCTTATTGAAGTACAAGATACTTCGGTCTTAGCGCAGTTGGGGTGGCCAGATATGCGCTTACCCCTACTTTATGCCCTATCTTGGCCAGAGAGGATTTATACCGACTGGGAACAGTTAGACTTAGTTAAAGCAGGAGATCTTACTTTTCGCGAACCCGATCATCAAAAATATCCCTGTATGCAGTTAGCTTATGCTGCGGGAAGAGCAGGAGGATTGATGCCAGCGGTGTTGAATGCAGCTAACGAACAGGCGGTATCTTTGTTTTTAGCGGAGAAAATTGGCTTTTTAGACGTTCCACGTCTAATCGAAACCGTATGCGATCGCGCCAGCTCTCAAAATACACCCCAGCCTAGTTTGTCAGATATTTTAGCTGCCGATGGCTGGGCAAGACAAGCGGTAATTGATGCCGAAGCCTCAGCTAATTCGAGCATCGCCCTGTGACAAATTAAGAGTAGCTACGAGCGGTCAGAATTTGGCTGCTTAGGATTGCTTTCAATATTAATAATATTATTAATTTATAGTCTTCGGTTTAAGTAGACTCCTACTGCTGGTAGCTAGTGTTTAGAATCATTCTCCACTCTCAATGAGCGATCGCGTAACTTAATGTAGTCGCTATATACGAAGCGGTGAACGAAGGGAATTTTTTAGGACATCGCTGTTTTATAAAACGCAATGCTTGGTATTAAGTGGCACAAAAGTATCAGACGAATAAAATATAGTTGGTTAGGGTAATTATATTTCTCAACTTATATTATTAATTAAAGAATTGTTAGTCAACTATTTATCAACTGCATCTATATTTTTTATCTATTATGAATATTATTGATAATATAGCTCAACTAGAGTCTCAGCTAAAGGAAATTCAGTCTAGGGAAGAAGCCAATCAACAGGAACAAGGCAAAACAAGCCAGCGGATCTTGGAGTTAGAAGCCGAACTACAGCAACAGCAACAGCATCGCGATCGACTCGATGAAGAGGCGATAAAGCTCTATACCCAAGTAGAAGAACTAAAGCCGAAGCTAGATAAGTTAAAACGCATTGCCAATCTTTCTAAAGAATTTTTAGAACTACATACCGAATGTCTAGGTAGTGAAGATTTGTTGAGTACCTTATATTCTTCGGTTTCAGCAGAATCTATCGAGGATAACATACAGGCTTTAAATGAGTTACCAGTGTTAAAACCACTGGCTAAAACCCAATCTAATGATTATTCTCAATATTCTATTGGCATTGAAGAAATTAGAGAAGCCTTGCCCAATGCCGAAAAAATCTATCAAAGGTTGCTAGGCAGAAACCTAGAGGAATACAAAACATATCAAAATTATGTCGTAGATGGCTTAGATTTGCTCTGGTATGCTGTCGCTTTTATCGCTTTTGGACGCTCGGCATATCGCAAAATGAGCTTTAAATATCATCCCGATTTGGATGGATCCGAACGAGCGATGCAGCTAATCAATACTGCTTGGTCAATCTCGCAAAAGTTCATCAACGATTCTGATAAAACGGGTGAAGCAGTTAACAGTATGTAAAAAAAGGATGAAACTGGTGCAGTAAAACGGTAGGATTAAAAACCTATAGGTATCGGTTAATTTAGACGACCATTAGCCTAAATTCTTCTTTAAGCGGATTCTCTAAAGAAAGAGCATATGGCGAACCTAATACAAACTCTACCAGAAGAAGTAATCGATCTCATTGCTGCGGGGGAGGTAATTGATTCTATGGCAGCAGTAGTAAGAGAACTAGTTGAAAATTCTCTCGATGCTGGAGCGAGTAGGATAAATATTACCTTAGATCCTCAACTGTGGTCGGTTTGCGTAACTGATAACGGTAGAGGAATGGGACTAGAAGATTTGAAAATCTGTGTTCGACCCCATAGCACCAGTAAAATTCGTCATCAAAAAGACCTCTGGCACATTACTAGTTTGGGTTTTCGAGGTGAAGCTCTTCATAGTATTGCCCAGGTAGCAGATTTAACCGTTTGCAGTCGTGCTAGAGATGGTTTAGAGCCTGTTGGCTGGAAAGTTATCTATCGAGAAGGTAAAGCCGAAAAAGAATCAATAGCAGCCATGGCGGTAGGCACGATGGTTACGGTTTCCAAGCTATTTGCCAAAATTCCCGTTCGTCGTCGAGGTTTACCGCCAGCTTCCCAGCAGTTAAAAGCAATTCAACGACTAATTCATCAAATTGCCCTGTGTCACCCTAAAGTTACCTGGCAAATTAAACAAAGTAGTAATCAATGGTTTAGTATTAGTCCTGGTGTAACTGCGCGGGATATATTGCCTCAGTTATTAAGAAAAGTAAATAGTAGCGATCTGCACTATCTAAAAACCGAAATAGCTACGCCAAGTTTAAAACAACAGCCATTAGCTCAGTCTTTGGTTGGTAGGCTGACACATTCGTTTTTGTCCGAAGATAAAGCTGTTAACCCCTATAAAAAAAAGCATTTATCTAGCTATTATGTAGAACCGTCGAATCCAACGCCATCGAACCCACGGTTAACATCTGAAATTGAATTAGTTATTGGTTTACCAGATCGCTGTCATCGTCATCGGGCAGATTGGGTCAAAGTATCGGTCAATAATCGATTCGTGCGATCGCCCCAGCTAGAGCAGACTATTCTCGATAGTATGGCGCAAACCCTACCACGTAATCGCTTTCCTGTATGTATACTTCATATTCATACCTGTCCCAGTCAAGTTGATTGGAATCGCCACCCAGCAAAGTCTGAGATTTATCTACATTCCCTTGACTGTTGGCAAACCGAAGCAACTAAGGCAATTAGCCAGGCGTTAAAACTCAATACTGCTCATGTTCCTGCTGCTTTTAGCGATCGCCGAATTAGCAAGATGTTGCGGGTAGCTGAAGAGTCGGGTAAATATCAAATAGATCGCCAGCTCGATCTCTCAGAGCGATCGCTATCTTCATCTTCAATTAATAGCCTTCAGCTAAAAGCCGTGGCTCAGGTTAACAAAACCTATATCGTCGCCGAACACTCCTCTGGCGTGTGGCTGGTAGAACAGCATATCGCTCATGAAAGAGTACTATACGAACAGTTACAGGAACATTGGGAACTAAAACCGCTCTCCATCTCAATTACTTTAGAAAATCTCAGACCACGGCAGATAGAACAGCTACAAAAGCTAGAAATAGACATAGAGCCATTTGGTGAAAATATCTGGGCGATTAGAAACATTCCTAAAATACTTGCAGAGCGAGATGATTGCGCCGATGCTTTAATCGAACTTAGCTGGGGTGGAGATTTGCGCTCGGCTCAGGTAGCTACTGCTTGTCGTAGTGCTATTCGTAATGGTACGGATCTTAGCTTAGAACAAATGCAAAACCTATTAGATCGATGGCAGGCCACCCGCAATCCTCGTACCTGTCCTCACGGTAGACCAATTTATCTTGCTTTAGAAGAATCTAGTCTGTCTCGTTTCTTTCGTCGTCATTGGGTGATTGGAAAGAGTCATGGGATTTGATGAGGAATGAGGGATGAGGAATGAAAAACGAGGGATGAGGGATGAGGAACGAGGAACGAGGAACGAGGGATGAGGAATGAGGGATGAGGGATGAGGAACGAGGAACGAGGAATGAGGAATGAGGAATGAGGAGTTTTAAAGGATACCGACACATATAATAGCAGCGATCGCTCTTTGCACCGTTGTAACTCTAACTGGCGTTAAGATAAGAATATAAATTGCAATCATTCAAACTCATTTCAATGAACAATCCTGAAACAGATATAAAAGACCGTAGTTTTGGTGCTTTAATTTATTTATTTCCCTTAGTGTATTCTTTGCCATTCGGGATTTTGTTGCTTTCTCAATTCCCGTGGCTAGCTCAGTTTTTCTTACCTTTGGTGGCTCTTTACGGTATTACTAATAGCCTACCTTTTGCCAGTCTAATTATCTTTTTCGGACTCTGGTTTGCTGTAGTTAGAAATGATAATGTCAGCTACTTTCTACGTTTTAACGCTATGCAGGCAATTTTGCTCAATATTTTGCAGATATTATTTAGCCTAATTATGGGAATTTTAACTCCTGCTTTTGGCGCGCAAAGTTTAATTACCGAAACATTAAGTAATACTATTTTTATGGGTAGTGTTGCTGCTTGTTTCTTCTGTATTTTCTGCTCGGTTCGAGGACAGTATGCCCAACTTCCTGCCCTTTCGGATGCAGCTTCTTCTCAGATTAGATAATTAAAATCGAGATTATTTTATTCAAAGCGATCGCCTTTTTGTAGAGCGATCGCTTTTTACAGTGTCGTTAAGTTTTATGCTTTATGCTTATCTTAATGGTAGATATTAGCAGTAATCTAGTAAGCATTACATAGATGTTGTCAAGTATTTAAAACTACAGACAGATGTTTGATAAAATTTTATACGCTGACTCTGGTGCTGATAACGCTAGAGATATGCTCAAAACTTTGCTAGAGCTTCCCGTAACTAAAAATGCTGAGGTTTCTATTTTGAGAGTAATTTCTCCTAAAACTACTCAAGAAGAAACAGAGGCAAACCAACAAGCTAAGTCTAAGATTAATGACCTGATTAGTAAATTGAATATAGATCCAGGTCGGATCGCCAGTAGAGTCGAGATGGGAGAGCCTAAAACTACGGTTTTAAATGTTGCCAAAGAGATTGATGCTGACCTCATTATTATGGGTTCTAGGGGTTTGGGTAAACTACAGTCGATCTTGAGTAATTCTGTGAGTCAGTATGTCTTTCAATTAACAGAACGCTCGATGTTGCTGGTCAAGGATGATATTTATGTCAAAAGACTCAAGCGAGTCATGATCGGTATGGATAAAACCCCTGCTGCTCAATACGCATTAGAGGTTACTTTATCTTTATTACGAGATTATCAGGATGCGGAAGTTTATTTAACTCGGGTCAATCCAGATTTAGACCCCAATCTGGCTTTATCTAAAGAAGATATGGAGAATAATCCGATCCTAGCACCAGCGATCGCTAAAGTAAAGAGACAAGGTTTAAGTTATCGCTGTTTGGTAACGGGCGGTAGACCAGCGCAAAAAATCTGCGAACTAGCTGAGGCGAGAAACATTGACTTACTGGTCTTGGGTTCTCCCGAACGCCGTCCCTCCGTTGCTAAAAGTCTACCCGATGTCGAACGTTTGTTAGGTAGTTCTCTATCTGACTATGTTCGTATTAAAGCCTCTTGTCCCGTTTTATTAGCAAGAAGAGAAGAGGTATAAATATAGACGATCGATAACTGTGGCTGTTGTAACCAGTGTGGGAACTGGGGGACTTGGGGACGCTGCGCTGAAGTAAGAAGTAAGAAGTAACGCTCTCTCCCCGTCACCCCATCTCCCCGTCACCCCATCTCCCCGTCTCCTTATCTCCCCGTCACCTCGTCTACTGGGATGAAAACGGCTGTAAAAAGACTGCTATGCCAGTTAGAATGATTATTCCGCCTAACAATATACCGATAGTTGGAATTTCTTTAAAGACTACAGCACCAACTAAGCTAGCTACTACTGGTTCAAATAAGAGGCTAAGGCTGATTAAAGTGGGGGAAATCCAGCGTACCGCCCAATTAAGACTCGTATGACCGATTACCTGAGACATTAACGCCATCAGAAAGATGTATAGATAAACTATTGGTGCATAACCTAAATAGCTAGTCTCATACAACAGCGGTAAGGGAAGCAAACATAGCGCAGCAGTAGAATAGGCGATCGCAATATAATGACCGATGCTCAAGCCCCGACGTTGCGCCTGAGAACCAAAAATAATATACAGGCTAGACATTATTGCACCTATTAAAGCTAAAACATTTCCCAAATCTGGATTACTATAGTTACCAAGCGCACTAGTATCAGCAGTGGCTAAAACTATTCCCCCAATCGAAGCGATCGCGATTCCCACAATGTTTCGCCAGGTCAGCTTTTCTTTGTACCACCACCACGAAAACAAACCTACCCAAATAGGGTTAGTAGTTACCAAAACCGTCGAGGCTGCAATAGAAGTATAAGAAAGAGAAGTAATCCAGGTAGCAAAATGAACTGCCAAACATACTCCTGCTGCGATCGCATAAATAAAAGCTGTCGATTTAATTTGAACCAGCTTAAAATTCTTCCAGTTGGGTAACAAGATCGACGCAGCGATAATTAGGCGTGATGCTGCCAAAAATAAACTAAAGCCAACTTTGTTATCTGGATTAATTAGATCCCCCGCCAAACGAATCCAAATCGCTGCTAAGGATACCCCCAGGATGCCAATTGTTAAAACTATTACAAGCTTCGATTTAGTAGGCTTAAGCATTTATGATTGAGTATATAAATGTCCGAGTCGAGATGAAATAATAACTAATGTCTGACCTACCCCCATTAAACATCGATACTATTTGGGCAATCCTTAACGAAGAAGTCGATGATGCGATCGTCAATCAGTTAGTCTGGCATTACCTCGGCTATCGCTATAACGGGGCAGATCGAACCTGGAATAGCGATGGGGTTATTGATGATTGGGTCCAAAAATATCCCGAACCACCAGATTTTATCGCTAATCGCCCGCCAACAGTGAAGCTAACTCGTTCTATTCCCAAAGAAAACAAACAGTTACTCAAACAAAAGCTCGGTTTTCAAGGTTATAAATTAGGTGAATTTGGTCCGAGACAAACTCGTCGCGCTACTGCTGCTAATTGGCTTTTAAACTATATAGAAACTCATTAAATTGGTTTAATTCTCTACTTACGAGCCAATAGCTTTGAATGTCCTAATCTAACTTCGTACGGCTATATAACTCACTTTACTTTACAAAACTACAAAACATTGGAGAATTAAGTAAACTCAATAGAGATGATTCGTTATCCCGTATACAAATGCAACTTTCCAATTCAAGCTCGTTTCCTAAAGCACTGCTGCTGATTGCACCTTTCTTTCTCTGGGGAACAGCAATGGTAGCTATGAAGGGCGTTATTCCCTACACCACACCCTATTTTATGGCAGGAGTACGGTTAGTACCTGCTGGTATTTTAGTGTTGGTGGTAGCGGTTATTTTAAAATTACCACAGCCAAAAACTTGGCAAGGTTGGTTGTGGATTATGGCGTTTGCTTTGGTTGATGGAGCAATGTTTCAAGGTTTTTTAGCACAAGGAATTGTGAAAACGGGAGCGGGTTTGGGTTCGGTAATGATCGATTCTCAACCTCTGGCGGTTGCTCTATTATCTAGTCTATTATTTGGTGAAGTTATCGGGCTATGGGGTTGGTTAGGACTCAGTATCGGCGTATTGGGTATAAGCTTAATTGGATTACCAGATCGCTGGATCTACAGCCTGTTTGCAGGAGACTGGAAAGCGATTAATCCTCACTGGGTAGGGTTGTTCGATAATGGAGAATGGTTGATGTTATTGGCTTCTCTATCGATGGCGATCGGGACAGTAATGATTCCCTATATTAGTCGTCATGTCAATCCTGTGGTGGCTACGGGATGGCACATGATTTTAGGTGGATTACCTTTATTTGGTTTGTCTTGGCTACAGGAATCCCAGCAGTGGAATCGAATGTTTCCTGAAAGCTGGCTAGCATTAGGATACGCTACGGTTATGGGAAGCGCGATCGCCTATGGAATATTCTTTTATTTGGCTTCTAAAGGTAATTTAACCAGCTTAAGTGCTTTGACCTTTCTTACGCCAATCTTTGCCTTACTTTTCGGCACAATCGTTTTATCCGAAGAATTAAGTAGTATTCAGTCTGTTGGAGTTGCATTAACTGTAGTTAGCATCTATTTAATTAATCAGCGAGATAAAATAGCAGCTAAGTTTAAACCTGGTATTAAAGAGGCTGCTGCTAGCGATATATCACAACAACAAACTATAGAATTAACTTCATCAGAAATTAGCGAATAAACAGCGATCGAGCAATGTCTATCTAGGTTGCTTTGAGGTCGATCGCCAAGGTACTACTATAATACTAATTTAAAAAAGCAAATTAAGAATAAAAATTATGGCTTTGTTACCTCTGAAAATATTGTGCTTCAGCAAATATATTCTCAGAGGCATTATCTAGGCGTGCTAAACTCTTTTAAGCAAAGTCGTTAAAACTATAAGCGTGGTCGCTATCGCTAAAATAGAGTTCTTCAACATTTTTGACAACTAATTTGGAATCAGAATCTTCAACAATAAGCTGATTACCAGATGAACCGAGAGTAAATTTGTAGTCGTCTACATTGCCCCATAGCTTGAGAACATCACGATCGCTACCACCATCAACTGAAACAGTTCCTTCAAAACCGCCTATTTCAAAAGTATCATTACCGCAATCGCCAATTACCGCAGCATCTTTAATCGAACTAGATCGATCGTCAATTTGGCTAACTTTTTCAGTAAGGGGATCGAAATCAACTATGTCTGCTTTGAAATAGTCGTTCCCTTTACCTAAGTCGATCGTACCGCCTTCAACACCGACAGTCATACCATAGCCAATGACCCGATCGTCTCCTTCGCCAGTATAAATTTTGCCACCGACAATTCCTACTTTACCGTAACCAATAATCCGATCGTTATCGTGTCCTGTTTTAATCACTCCATCGGCGTTATCAATACCAATGGCGATCGCTTCGCCACTATCGGCAATAGAATCAGTGGTAACTGCGGAATCTGAATCATCAGCAAAAGCCTCAGCAAGACTATCAGCATTCGCATCCGCAACCGAATTATTAACTGCTACTCCTATAATGGTGTCATGACCCTTGCCAGTATCAATTTTTCCTAAATTAGCGATTCCTACAGCATTACCATTGGCAATTGCCAAAGCACTAGCATCTCCCATAGCATCGGCAGAGTCATTAGCGGTAGCAACAGCTTCAGAAATCGCCTGTGAATTACTTAGGTTTTCATTATTTGCTAACCCAAAAATAACGTCATTACCTCTAGCGGTACAGATTTTTCCTGAGTTAATAATTCCTAAAGTAGTTGTCAGGGAATCTGCTATAGCTAAGGATGTGCTTTGTGAAATAGCTGTTCCAATTCGAGCGACAACATCGCCATCGAATTCTGATAAAGTAGCTACACTCTCAGTAAATGCAGCAGCATCAGCCTCTGTCATAGTTGAGGTATTTGCTATACCGACAATAGCGTCATCGCCTTTTCCTGTATCGATCTTACCCCTATTATCAATTCCAACTGCAAAAGCCTCAATAACAGAGAGAGATTCACTATTAGCAATAGCAACAGAGTTATTATCAAAAACTGATTGTGCTAGAGAGAATGCGGTCGAACTAGCCGTAGCCGAGACATTAGCAATACCAATAATTGTATCGCAACCTGTGCCAGTATAAATTTTTCCAAGATTATTAATGCCAACGCCTTCGGCAAATATATTAGCTGTCGTCTCAGACTGGGAGTTAACCTCTGCATCAGAAACATCATCAAAAATTAATTCTGCTTGAGATGAAGCTTCTGAAATAGCTGTTGCTGAGACATTAGCGACACCAACAACTTTGTCATTGCCTTTGCCCGTGTCAATCTTACCCGTATTGTCAATTCCGATTGCTAGGGCTTCGATGACCGCATCAGAATTGCTAATAGCACTACCTGAAAACATATGCTCTGAAATAGATTCAGCAAAAGCCGTAGCGATCGCATCACTCGAAGCAACAGCTTTTGCTGTGCCTACGACAGTATCATTATCATTTCCTGTACAGAGCGATTTAGCATTATTCATTGCTACTGCTTCAGGATGAGTTTGGTTATCGGCAGTGGTGCTAAAAATATTATCTAGATCCGACTTTGCCTCCAAATCTTTAATTATACTGTCTTGATGATGTTCGAGCTTGTCTTCTCCCGTGGGATCGAATAAGGATGCAAGGATAGGAAGTTCTTCATTAAATTTGGTGTTGTTTAATAATGTATTCTCGTACATAACTATTTTAAATTTTTAAGTATTTTGTTTGTATTAATTTTGTACGATTATTATTGCCCAGAAAGGCAAAATATTTTATAAAAATTTCATCAAGACAAGTTTGTTTTAAGTAAACTTCAGATAAACTACTTTAAATATTTCAACAAAAATAATAATCTGAAAACTTGGAATATGCTTTGTTCATTAGTTTAGAGAAGAATTATTGAATAAAATAACTTTAAAATATCGATCTAATAATAAATACTTAGATATAGCAATCCCAGGTCATTCATGAAAATATTTTTTTAATAAACCACGGAGGCACAGAGGACACAGAGATCAGAAAGAAGAGAGTTTTTCACGAAGTCGTGATGTAAGCCCCGTGCTAAAGAGCGCGGGGTCTCTCTGACAACTCATCCCCGATTGCTATATAGCGGACTGAAATTATAATCATTGCGACCCGAAATAATCAGCATTTTTAGATTGCATCAAGAGTTTTGCACAGTTTCGATGAATCAAGAATAGGGCGATCGTTAAAATATTTTATAGTCATTAAAAACATCAACAACTTTCAATTATAAAAGACAGCGAGGCGCGATAAGCCCTTCGGGCAGAGGGTCGGTACGCACTTACAATGAAGTTCAAAACCAAGAAAGAGCGGTTAATTTATAGATTTTTCGCCGATACTACTTGCCTGCATTCGTGAAGTTAATAGCTAGTAGTAGACTAGATGAGGTTTATACCTATATTTAAAAACTGGTCGCTCGACAACCTAGTTATATTAAATAAAAATTGCTGTAAACAATAAAATAAGCAGCAACCAAACATTAACGTTTAGCTTATGCTGCTTTAAATAAATTATTGCAATAAGTTTGTCTGAGAACTATTTAAAACTGATTGCGATAGGGAATTTTACCTTTCTTTTTCTTACCTTTATTCTTCTCATAGTCGATCTCTTTAAGTTTTTTCATAATCCGACTAAAGTACTCTTTCATATATTCCTCTAAAGTAGTCGTTTCTTTGGGATCTAAGTCAAAGGTTTTGTAAACTTCATCCATTGGCGCATCTAGAGGTTTGCCACTAGCTAATACTTCAGCAAAGCTAAGGCGATCGGCGGTATTTTGTCCCCATTCGCAAAAACGAGTTACACGGCGCAGTAAACCCAATACTGTTAGAGATATGCGAGATATGCGAGAAGTTTTTCCTGAGAGATTTTCACATAAGTTCATAATTTCATAAGCACCCCAGGCTTTCGTGCCGACAACAGGAAAAGTTTTCTTTTCTGTAGCAGGTACGGATAGGGCGCGAACCGCAAATTTAGCGATATCCTGAGTATTCATATAGGCGATGGGGGTGCTTTCTCCCGATACCCATACTACTTGTTCTTCTAAAATAGGTATTGCATATTGAGCGATCAACCCCTGCATAAAGCCAGCAAGTTGAAGAACGGTATAGTTCAAACCAGATTCTGCTAGAAACAATTCTGTACAATGCTTGATATTCATCAGAGGAACTTCAGGATGTTTATCGGCATCGAGAATTGAGAAAAAGATATATCTATCTACTCCAGCAGCTTTGGTAGCCTGAATTAAATTTACTTTTCCGAACCAATCAACTTCTTTGGCACTAAGATTATCGGTAACTCTGGCGGTGGCAGCATCGATAACAGCATCAACACCTTTCAAAGCGGGTTCAAGAGTTGAGGGGTCGCATAAATCTCCTTTAACTATTTGGGCCCCCCATTCTTTTAAAAAGATTGCTTTATTAGGATTACGTACTAAACAGCGTACCTCATGGTCTTCATCCAAAGCCTGACGAGCCACCTGTCTACCTAAAGTGCCAGTCGCGCCAACTACCAATAATTTCATTTAAGGAATTTTGTAATATTTTTTAATGTTTCTCTAATGATTTTATCAAAGAGTTATTTATTTGTAGATCGCGATTGAAAAAAGACCCAACAATTTAGGTATATATCGCAGTACATTAATTAGTTAGGATTTAGTTAACTGCACGGTCAGTAACGAGTATCTTTTATGCCTAAGCTCAAACCATACTTTCTAATGCTGCTCCCACTACCCGGTGATCTTCATCTGTTTTAAATCTATCGATCGCAGCGCTCGCTTCTGGAGTATCATATTTACCCAAAGCTTTGGCAACCTGTAGTCTAACCCGCCAACTTTCATCTTCTACCAAAGGCAAAAGCAATTTTAAAGCTTCTGGCTGTTGGGAGGTGTTGGCTAAAAGCCCCAAACAGCTAATACATGACTCCATTACGGGTTGGTCGTCTCCTGAAATACCGATCGCGCAGATTTCTAATAATTCCTGGGGACTATTTAAGTCTGCCATCGCTGCAATGATGCTACGGCGTACTAACCAGTGATCGTCTTTTTCATACATTTTTCTTAGAGAAGCGATCGCCACATCGCCATAATATGATAAAGAATTAGCAGCTTCGGCTCGAACATTAGGATCGCTATCGTTTTTCGTCATTTCTAATAAGGCATCATAGGCGCGATCGCTTTGTTTTTTGCCTAATCCCATTGCCACAAAGGAACGTACCAAAAACTCGCCATCATTTGTATGTTCTAATAATAGAGGTACAGCAATATCGGCTTCAAAGTTGCGTAACTCTCTAATTGCTCTCATTCTTTGTTGGGGATTGGAATCGTTGAGAGCAGTTTTTATTTGTTCTAGATCCATAAGTCTATAATAAAATTGTGAATTTAACTTACTTTATCGGGTGCTTCTTATATAGCTATCAAAAGAAAGATATATAGTCGTACAAGGTTAAGTTAACTGTTCGTAGGTAACGAGTAACGGGTAACGGGTAACGGTTAACGGGTAACGAATGTCCTAATCTTTGTACGTAGTGCTATATATTGAGATAAATCATATTTAGATTTAAAATGCTCAGTAATAAAGTAAAAGAACTAATCGAAAAGTCGCGAATAGTTAGCTTCGATTGGCAATATCCTTCAGCAGTAATCGAGATTTTCCAGCAAGCGGATAATGAAAGGCGATTTCTGACTGATGAAGAGATCGATAAAATTAAAACCATCACCCCTAGCTTGTCTGAAGGTTTGGCGCAGGGCAAACTATTGCGAGACAACGTTAACGATATTATTTCTAGTGCTAGAGGAGTAGTTTTAGATACCTACCCCGATCTTACCGAACCAGGAGGAGGTTTATATCCTCCTATGCGAGCCGAAGCCTGTTGGCGGGATTTTTGGCACTTTATGCGCTGTATTAGCTATGGCGTTAGTGGTCAAGCCCTAAACTATACTAGCGATCGCGGTTTAAGCTATATGGAACAACTATATCAAGAGTTGCAGGTTCCCCTAAACGCCATGATTTTAGGCTTAGAGCAATTAAAGGTTTTTAGTTTACAGCAGTTTGAACCCTCGCAACAACAAGATTTAGAACCCTATTTCGATCGCCTGATTGAATCTATGAATAAGTTTTCAATGGCTTGAATAATTAGTTGCTCACGGCCTTAAAAACTCTGACTTGGTTAGTTTCTAGTTTTAAGTCTTTATTTTTCAATATTTCCAACTACCAACTACTATAGCAATCAAGAATGATTTATAAGAAACCCTCTCTTATCTTGACGAAGTTAGAGGAAGCTCCGTCGTTTCACGGCGGAGTCTCTCTGACTCCGTGTTCGACCTGCCTCCGTGGTTTATTAAAAAAAATATTCTCACAAATGATTTACGATTGCTACAACTACCAACTACTAAATAAACTGTACGGGATGCAAAATAGATACTTACATCCCTAACGCTGGGGCGTTTATGTTACCAATTACTCCAGCCGAGCTTTTCTGTTGGTTGACGCTTATCTAAAATTGCCTGATATTCAGCAGAACTAGCCCAACGTGCTATTTCTCTAGCTCTAATTACAGGAACTGGATGAGTTAACTGAGCGGTTTGCGCGGTTTGCAGCATTTCCCCTAAGCTATCAGTACCAATAGAGTCATACGCCTTTGCTTGTTCGATAAAGGCATCTAAGTTTAGCTGTGGTGCGAGAGTGGGAGAACCGCCTGCAAGCTTCATCAAGACGGACATTACTACTTTGGGATCTTGAAGAGCTAAAAGAGCAGCGCGATCGCAACTAAATTCAGCACAGCGTACCCATTGCAGCATTCGATCTTGCAGGGATTGGGCTAAAACTGTTCCCCACGGCGGTAACATATTAGCTGCCAACACTATGAGATTTACCATAGTTAAGTAAACCCCGTGTTCGCACTTGAGATGTCCTAACTCATGAGCGATTACCGCCTGAATCTCTTCAGGGGTCAACATTTCAATTAAGGATGTATGCAGCACTATAAAAGGCTGCTTACCTCTCATGGCAAAAGTATAGGCATTAGGAGTAGGATTCTGCTGTATGTATAGCTGTGGTGGTTCGAGGTCGAGTATTTCACAGGCATCTATCAACAGCTTGTGAAGATGAGGTAGCTGTTTTTCGCTAACCAAAACGCTGGAGGCAATATTATTCAGATAAAAAAACTGTTCCGCTACCGAACCTAAAACGCTCCGAATCGCTATATCTATTCCTGGTAGTTGCTTGAGGGTATTAGTAGCCTGTAAGTCTAAAGGATGGCGAAAGCGATCGGCATTCAAACCAATTAAAGCTTTTTTTGATAAGTTCATAAGGGTAATATAACAATTTGGATAGTAACTAATATTTAAATTTCAAATTAGCTGCTTTAATATAGATCTTAGTATTTTCAGTCTGTTTTTGCCGAACTAATCATATTACCCGACGCGGTACAAATACTGGCTGCTGTCGTTCGAGCATTTTTTCGATCTGGTGTAAATTTGGTAGATCGCCAGTTTTCTCAAATATTTTTTTAGCTCGTTGCAAATCGACAATCGCTTTAGCTCTGTTTCCCAGGTTTGATTGAGCGATACTACGATTGAAATAGGCTTTTCCATCATTAGGATTAATCGAGATTCCGCGATCGTATTTTTCCTTTGCTTTGTTCCACTCGCGCAATTTTAGATAGCTAAAGCCACTGTTGAAATAAGCCCGATAGTTATCTGGCTGAAATTCAATTGTTCGGTCGAAATCTTCGATTGCTTCGAGCCAATCTTCTTGTCTGAGATTGATAATTCCTCGATGATAATAGGCTTGCGCATAGTTTGAATCTAGAGCGATCGCCAGATCGTAATCTGCTTCGGCTTTGTCCCATTAATGGCGCATATTATAAATACCCGCACGGTTATAATATGCTATTTTGCTCAGTTGCGGATTGAGTTCGATAGCTCGATTTAGGTCTTCGAGTGCCTGTTCTCTTTTAGACTGCTCCAAATAAACATTAGCTCGGTTAAAGTATATACCAGCCGATTCTGGATCTAAAGCAATCGCCCGTAGGGTGGGCAAATAATAATAGGGTTAATTATCTATTTCTAAAACAATTTATTGCCCACCAAATACACCCATCATTCACTTCCTTCTCTTATGGGAATCAGAGCGATCGCTTTATGAAAGATCTAGTTTTTAGCGATCCCAAAACCAAGCAATAGCACCTATAGCAGCCCCTATTGCTCCTCCAACTGCCATGCCAACTCCCCCTCCGACAAGCCCAATTGCTGCTCCTGCCCCTGCCAAAGCAGGAATTACATTGGCATTTATGGTTTTACGAATTTCTACTTTTTGACTCTCATTTAATTCTATTCTTGGTCGTTCGTGTTTTTGAGATTTAGAATAATTTGGTATATTCTGTGATTTACTCGTATACTTTCGCTCTGATTCATTTTTCTGCTTTGGTTCGTGAGAAAATTTGCGGTCGGAAACAAATCTATACGGTTGTGGTTCTCTTGTTTTTAGTGTTGAGTTCTTTTGAGAAATCTTTTCAGCTTTTTTAGGTTTAACAAAATTGGCAGTAGCTAACAAGAAGGTTGAAGTTGCTGTTTGCGATATTCGAGTAAAAACTTTTGTATAAAGCTCTCCTAACCATTTTTCACCATTGGGTGTAGTTTCCTGGCTATTGTCTACTGCAACCGAAGGAATGCTAATCGCTGTATCAGAATCAGTATATTTAGCAATAACTTTTCTAATTAACTCAGTTCTTTTTTCCAAAGCTTCTAAGTATCTGTCACTGGGAATCGAATTTGCAAAGGTAAAAACAATTACTGCGTGCTGCCAAACCTCTGCACCAAATGCTTCAGAAATCAGCTTTATTCCACGTTTTTCATCGTTAGTCACCCGCGTTTCATCGAGTCTGCTAACAAACCACATACAGTCAATTTGCTTGACTTGCGATCGCATCATCTCCAAATACTTATAGTCATTTTCCAATTCCTCTAGGTCGTCACATAAGCCAGGTGTATCAATTACTTTGAAAGGAATTTGATTGATTTGTGTATCATATTCTTCAATTGCCATAGTAGTTGCTTCATAGTCACCTACTATGGCAATTTCTTTTCCCATTAAACTGTTAACTGTGCTAGATTTTCCCACTCCTGTTCTTCCAACTAACAGAAAAACAAGATCTCTTTTTTGGGCTTCTATTAAATGCTTTTGTAAACCTTCTAAAATACTTTTCGCTTTTTCTTCTAACATGGTCTGGGAAATTCTAAGATCGAGTTTATATATTTATCTTTCCCAGAAATATGTAGAATATAACAACATAAAGAGCGATCGCTTATAGCCTGTAGGGTTATATTGGATTTTTATTTTTTATATGTAGTATAAAATTAATCAGCTTATCTCTATCCCAGGTTACAATTTTATCAGATTCAGCCAGATTAATAGCATTTTTAGTAAAAAAACTATTTGTGATTACCATTCCTCTTTCTGCCTTATAATATTGCTTTGCAGCTATAGTTTCCTGTATAGCTCTGACTCCAACTTTGTTTTTCCATCTTTTTGTTTGAACAATAGTCTTAATATTATTTTTGTACAATATGATGTCTGCTCCATAATCCTGAGAGTCTGGAGTTAATTCAGTTAAATATCCAATTTTTCTACAGCAAAGAGATATGTATTGTTCAAATTCTTTGCCAGTCATCAAATCTATTTCAACTATTCCGCTAGCAACAATTCTTCTTTCTTCTTCTACTTGCCTTCTTCTTTCTTCTATTCGTCTTTTTGCTTCCTCTGTTTGTCTTCTTTCTTCCTCTTCTCCTGCTTTGTGTATTCCATATCCAATTCCAGCAGCAGTTGCTAACGCTCCAATAATTACGGGTATCATAAATTAAATCGTTCGGGTTAGATAAAAAATGTATTTATATTTTTATCTTTCCCAAAAAACAGAAGATATACCACAAATGTTTTTGACCAAAGAGCGATCGCCTGTAGGGTGGGCAAGAAATAACGCCAGCAAATCAGCGTTCCAAAATTAACTTGTTGCCCACCAAATCGATCTCCGTTCGAGATCGAAATATCATGGCGGTGAGCATCAAAAAATGTTTTGCAGATTTTGTATACTTTGTAATGCCAACCCTATAGTTCTAATTACTATTAATAATTATAGAATTACTATTACATATCTAGC
Organism: Waterburya sp.; assembly: GCA_965214815.1. GTDB lineage: Bacteria > Cyanobacteriota > Cyanobacteriia > Cyanobacteriales > Xenococcaceae > Waterburya. Next base: position 533,471 of record CBDCCL010000002.1, on the reverse strand, counting down.
ATCTTTCTAACTTCCTCTAAAGAATAATCAGAGCTATCTTTATCTTCTTGTACTGCTATTCTCAGATCTTTCAAATCTTCTAAATCTTCTAGCATTTCTTGTATTTCTAGAAACTCCTCGTAAGGAATTACCGCAAATTCTTTTTTGCCATCTTTAGTTAAAAATTCTGGATGTAATTCAATCATTTTGTTCGCTTAAGTTTGTCAATTAGTTGTAAGCGTCTCTTCTATGTTTGACTCGGTAAATTCTTAAAGTTTCACCATCAATTTTAAATAAGACACGATATTGACCGACTCTTAATCTATATTCTGGCTCAAAATTCGTTAATTTCTTAATATCTCCTTGTAAATCATATTGCATAGCTGTAATTTTGCTGTTCATTCTTTTTTGAGGATCGGGGGAAAGCTTTTTGAAATTTTTAATAGCTCTAAAATTAAAATGTATTCAATATTTCACATTTCTATTTCATTTGGATAGCAACAAAAAAAAGACTCCCCTCTCCTCGTTAGAAAGGGGCTAAAAAAAGGTTAAACAGGCATACCTAAAATGTCTTCAATCTTAGGCATTTCTTCTAAAGGAACAACTCTACCTTCATCGGCAAAGTTATCGATCTGGTCGAAGTTAAGATAACGATATAGTTCTCCTTCAAAGGGTGCGATCTTCTCTTTAACTACTGCCATGTATTCTTCTACTGTAGGAATCTTGCCGAGTAAAGCACAGACGGCAGCTAATTCAGCCGAACCTAAGTAAACCTGTGCGCCTTTACCCATGCGGTTATTAAAGTTACGGGTAGAGGTAGAGAAGACGGTGGCGTTATCTTCGACGCGGGCTTGATTACCCATGCAGAGAGAACAGCCAGGCATTTCGGTACGTGCGCCAGCAGCAGCAAATACGCCGTAGACTCCTTCTTCACGGAGTTGTTTTTCATCCATGCGAGTCGGAGGACAGATCCAGAGTCTTCCCTTAACTACCCCCGCACCTTCTAAGATTTTGGCAGCAGCGCGATAGTGTCCGATGTTGGTCATACAAGAACCGATAAACACCTCGTCTACCTTATCTCCCGCACATTCTGACATTAGTTTAACGTTATCAGGGTCATTAGGTGCAGCGACAATGGGTTCTTTAATTTCATCGAGGTTAACTTCAATCGTGTCTGCATATTCGGCATTCTCATCGGCAGACATTAACTCTGGGTTGGCTAACCACTGTTCCATCTTAGCTACCCGACGCATGATAGTACGGGCATCTTGATAGCCACGGGCAACCATATTTTTCAGCAATGCCACGTTAGAACGCAAGTATTCTGCTACGGTATCTTCGCTAAGTTTAATAGTACTACCAGAACAGGAACGTTCTGCCGTAGCATCGGTAAGTTCAAACGCCTGTTCGACTTTGAGATCGGGCAAGCCTTCCATTTCCATCACCCGCCCGTTGAAGACATTTTTCTTATTCTCTTTGGCGACGGTTAACTTGCCTTGCTGTATTGCCACCCAAGGAATAGCGTTAACGATATCTCGTAGAGTAATTCCTGGCTGTAGTTTTCCAGTAAAGCGTACTAAAACCGATTCGGGCATATCCAACGGCATAACCCCAAGTGCTGCTGCAAAAGCAACCAAACCAGAACCCGCAGGAAAGGAAATACCTAATGGGAAACGAGTATGAGAGTCACCACCAGTACCAACAGTGTCGGGTAACAACATTCTATTTAGCCAAGAGTGAATAATACCGTCTCCTGGGCGTAATGCTACCCCACCACGAGTAGAAAAGAAGTCGGGTAAATCTTTATGAGTCGCGATATCTACAGGCTTAGGATAGGCTGCGGTATGACAGAAGGTTTGTAAAGTTAGATCGGCATTGAAACCGAGACAGGCTAACTCTTTTAATTCATCTCTGGTCATTGGTCCAGTGGTATCTTGAGAACCAACGGTAGTCATAAGTGGTTCGCAGGATGTACCAGGGCGAACTCCAGGTAAACCGCTGGCTTTACCCACCATTTTTTGTGCCAGAGTGAAGCCTTTGCCAGTGTCTTCGGGCATCGAAGGACGAGTAAATACTTCTGAGACTGGTAAGCCCAATGCTTCGCGGGTTTTATCAGTCAATGCACGACCAATTAACAGCGGAATTCTACCACCAGCCCGTACTTCATCGATGATAGTTTCAGGTTTGAGGGTAAAGGTAGAAATAACTTTGGGCGAATCGCTGTTCTCCCCTGCGGTAATTTCGCCTTCGTAGGGATGGATCGTAATTACATCCCCCGTATTCATCTTGTTGACATCACATTCGATAGGTAACGCGCCAGAATCTTCGGCGGTGTTAAAAAAGATTGGTGCAATGTTGTTACCTAAAATGTAGCCACCTGCTTTTTTATTCGGAACAAAAGGTATTTCATGTCCGATGTGCCAAAGTACAGAGTTGATCGCCGACTTACGGGATGAACCAGTACCGACAACATCACCAACATAAGCCACGGGATGACCTTTTCCTTTTAACTCGGCAATAGTTTCTAACCCTTCGGGCATTTTTGACTCTAACATTGCCAAGGCATGAAGGGGAATGTCGGGGCGAGTCGTCGCGTGGGGTGCAGGAGACAAGTCGTCAGTGTTAGTTTCTCCTGGTACTTTAAACACGGTAACGGTTATTGCTTCCGCTGGTGTAGGACGACTAGTAAACCATTCCGCATCTGCCCAGGAGTCAATTACCTGTTTTGCATAGGAGTTATTTTGAGACAGTTCTAAAACATCGTTAAAAGCATCAAATACTAACAAGGTTTTACTTAATGCTTTAGTTGCTTCAGATGCGATCGCACTATGGTCAGACTTTAATAGATCTACCAAAGACTGAACGTTGTAACCCCCAACCATCGTACCTAATAGACGTACTGCGACCGTGGCAGAAATTACAGGACATTCAATCTCACCTTTAGCAACAGCAGTTAAAAAGCCAGCTTTAACATAGGCTGCATCATCCACACCAGGAGGAACGCGATCGCGCAATAATGCCAGCAATTCCTCTTGTTCTGCTTGTGGAGGGTTTTTTAATAGTTCACATAATTCTGAAGTCTGTTCGGCAGTCAAAGGTAAGGCAGGAATGCCTAACGCTTCTCTCTCGGCTGCGTGTTTTCTATATGCTTCCAACATTTAGTAGTTCTCCTCTCGATCTGTAAATTGATAGCAAATTATTTATTCTCTCATCGATCTTCCTCTATCTTCTGTTCACAGAGAGTATTTTTTGGTGGTTTTATCTATATTTTATCTGTGTCGCAAAGCCAACGGTGAGTTTTTCCAGTATTTGAAGACAATAATCTCGAAAAAATAGTTTTTATAAATCGTTGTATAGCGCGATCGCGATCGCCATAAAATAGTCAATCGTATAGCAATAATAAAAGTGGAAATTTACCATACAAAATATAACTAATGGATATATTTGTTTCACCTATTGCCAGTCTATTACAAACTATAATTCAAGAAAATCACGCTGAAAATCAAATACGACATGAAGAAAAGATGTCGCAGATCGACTTAATTGCTAATTCTGAGCTAAGAGATACTTATGTACAGCAACTTATTTTAGATAAATTTTTAGCCCCTGTTGAAGATGCACAGCATCAAATACAAAATGCTGCTAAACACGCTCAATATTTGGCTGAGTCAGTAAATTATTATTACCGAGATCATCATCTATCAAAAGAACAAGCAAAAGATGTTTGTCAGCAGTTTCGTTTTTTAGCAATTAAAATAGCCCAAATTGATTCTTTATACGAGTTAAAATTAATCTATCAGGCAACTACTTTGTTTGCTCATCGAATGTCAGAATTTAAGCATCACGATCGCAAATATTCTCTGGAACGATCTGTTAGAAAATGTATTTTGGATAAATTGGGTACTTGTATTGCTGTAGAGAACAATTTCCAATGCAGGATATCTTTAATCAATCATAATAGTAACGATTCAAAAAATTTAGTGTCAGCTTGATAATTTAGATCTATTGTAAATAATGTAGTAAAGCGATCGCTCTATAAACCCGTTCCAAACAAAGCGCGATCGCGCGTAATATAATTACAATATAGCAATCGGGGATAACTTCGTGAAAAACTCTCTCTTATCTTGACTCCGTGTTCGACCTGCCTCCGTGGTTTATTAAAAAAATATTTTCATGAACGACCTGGGATTGCTATATCAATAATGATTATTTAGGGTAAGGTTATAATTGCCACGCCTCAATCTTCTAACCTAACTCTAGAAGAATATCTTCAGTCGGAAGTAGCTAGAGATATTAAACATGAATACATCGATGGCAAAATTCGCCCCGTGTCTGATGTTGATGATGTTCATGTAACTATCGCGGGAAACATATTTGCTTTACTACTTTCTCACTTACGTGGATCTGGCTGTAGTGTGTATATTTCTGATATGAAAGTCAGAATTGAGAACAAAAATCGTTTTTATTATCCTGATGTGTTGGTAACTTGTGAAGATCGCGATCGCGAAAATAATACCTTTAAAAAGTTTCCTAGTTTAATTATTGAAGTATTATCTGACTCTACAGAAGCTTGCGATCGCGGAGATAAGTTTGCTGATTATCAATCTTTGCCAAGTTTACAAGAATACGTGCTAGTAAATACCAAGAAAGCCAGAATTGAATGTTTTCGCCGAACCAAAGAAGATTTGTGGCTGTTGCAGTTTTACGAACTAAAAAATAGCCAGTTTGAATTAACTAGTGTTAATTTTCAAGGAAAAATCAGCGATGTGTATGAAGAAGTAGAATTTGACAAGCAGCCTAATTCTTAGACATTTGAATGGAGTTTATACCCACTTGTTCTGCTGCGGGAAGATTTTAAAATTTTCTCATCGATCTCTCTCTAGCTTCTGTTCGCAGAAAGAAGTTTTTAACCGACAGATGTTTATATGTTATCGACAACTTAAATATAAACATATGTTAGTATTGTCGCCGTATTTCTATTGGTGTCATGCCACAGCCTGCGCTGATTGGCTTTTTTCTTGACATAAATCTGCATTTCATCCTCTCGAACCTTAAACTAGTTGAGATTAAAAAAGTGAATAACCCTCAAAATTTACCAAGTTTTTCCTATTTTAAAGCAAGTTCTTTTGAAGAATATCAGAATTTGAAACCTATCAATCGGGAATTACACTGTTTAATGCAGGATATAGAAACAACAATTTTATACAACCATCAAGAGAGTAGTTCTTTCAAATTAAACGGATATTGCTATATATGTAACTGTTTGACTGACTTTAATGTAAATCATAGTCGCAGTAAAAATAATAACGGTTTAAAAACTCCTAATTGGAGAGAAAGTTTATCATGTGTTAAGTGTGGTCTTAACAACAGAAAAAGGAGTGCCTTACATATCTTTTTCAAAGAATGTTCTCCCTCTCAAGAATCCAAAATTTATTTGACCGAACAAATAAGTCCTATATATAAGTATATAGCTCAGAAATTTCCTCTTACATCTGGAAGTGAATATATGGGAGACAAAATTCCTTATGGAAGCATGACGGAGAATGGAATTGTGAATGAGTCTCTGACTAGTCTTTCTTTTAAGAACAATGACCTTGACTTTATACTATCTTTTGATGTTTTAGAACATATTCCTAATTATATTCAGGCATTTAAAGAATGTTTTAGAGTATTAAAACCGAAAGGTAAATTATTTTTTTCAGTACCATTTCTTATTAATTCTCAGTCGAATATAATTAGAGCCAAAATTGACGATCGAGGAAACATAACTCATATCAAACCAGCTCAATATCATGGAGATCCTGTAAGTAAAGATGGAATATTATGTTTTCAAGATTTTGGATGGCAAATGCTCGACCAAATGAGAGAGATTGGATTTATTAATGCAGAAGCGATAATTTATAGATCTAGATTTTATGGATATCTAGGAGGCGGTCATACTATTTTCGTAGGACAAAAACACTACTAGTAATAAACTAGTTAGTTATAGCCGTACAAAGTAAGATGATAGACAATCTCTTAATCTCTGCGCCTTCGCGACTTTGCGAGAGATAATCACATAACTAAGCTACACCAGGAAAACGGCGATACTTGAGTATATAACCGAGTATCATCAGTAAAATAATAATCGCTGCACCAATACCAATTGGACTAGGTAGCCAGAATACAGCCTGGATGTGATTTATTTCTCCTGGTTGAAGTTGCCAAGTTAAGCCTTTGTTAAGTACATCAACTGTCGGCTGAAGATTGTCTGCATTATTAACGCTACGAGCAATCCAGGGGGTAGTTAGTTTAAATTTTAAATCGGCTAAGGAGTCTGGATCGATAATAATTTTATCTTGCTGAGTGAGAACTTTTAAAGCTCGAAGATCGATCGCCAGATCCAAACTGTTTCTCTCCACAAAGACTAAATTACTCTGACGGATCGATACATGAGAATCTAACTCAAGCAAATCGGCTTGTTCTTTAGGAATAGTAGCGTCAGGAACAACATTAGTTTGAAATAGCTGATTAAATTTATCGGCTAATTCTGCACCGTTACCAAAGGGAATAGTGAGTAAAAGTTCTTGAGAATCGAGTTTTTCAACTTTGCCATCCAGTTTGCGCGATCGCTTTTCTAAACTATTTAACCACTGTCTGGTATCAGAGTCAGCGAGATTACTCAGCTTATTGCTAACCTTGATATGTTGTGTAATTTCTCCACTATAGGGAGTTGCAAAATTAACCCCCACTTCCGAATCTACACAGCCAGTTAATAAGGTTATCAAACACAAAACAATCGGCAATAAAAATCTTACGACACTATTATTTTTCATGGTTAGTTGCTTACTGTTTATGGTGGGCATCTAGAATAGTTAACAAGAGGCTAGACAATTAGTTCAATTGCCCACCCTACTACTGTTGACTGTTAACTGTTAACTGTTAACTGTTAACTGATTACTGTCTTGCTGCTACACCTAATTTAGCAAAGAGGATGTGAGGAACATAAGAACTACCACCTACCCATTCGGGGCGATCGCTCAAATCTACTAAATCGCTAAACGCTTCAAAAATATTGCCTGCCACCATTGTATCTTTTACCCTACCAACTATTTTCCCCTGTTCGACTTTATAACCTAAATCTATATTGACCGAAAATTCTCCTGCTAACACATTAGACTGTCCCGCACCAAGAACCTGATCGACGATAATGCCCTCTTCAATGCCTGCAATTAGATCGTCCACAGATGTCTTACCAGGAGAAATGCAAACGTTAGCTAGACTGGGGCTAGGACGCGAAATACCACCTCGAAAACCGTTTCCGCTAGATTCTACTCCTTGACGTGCTGCCCAGCGTCTATCCCAGTAAAACTGCTTGACTACGCCCTGCTCGATTAAATTCTTTTTGCTGGCAGGTACTCCCTCGTCATCATATTCACAGGCAGACACCCCAATACTGGGGTCTTCAAACACCGAAATTCGCTCATCAACTATCTTTTCTCCTAATTTATCAGTTAGAGGAGAAGCCTTTTGTACTACCGATTGACCAGAAAAAATCGTGCCGAACATTCTGCCCATAGTGCTGCTTACGGCACTGGGAGTAAATAATACAGGGTAAGTTCCGCTCTCGATCTTGGCTGCACCTTCTGCACGCTGATACTTAGTGATTAACTTTTGTAAAATTGCCTGATAGTCAGGTTGGCGATCGCTAACTTCATAAGCATAAGCCTGTAAAAAGTCTTCACCCCGTACTAAATTACCCGATAAAATCGCGCTGAGACTTTTACTGTTTTGCTCTGTATAAACGTTGGTAGTTGTGGCTAAAATTGCCTGACCAGAACGGCTATGAAAGCTAACGTCTACTAAGATTTCGGGATTGTATTGATGAACTTTACTAATCAGATCTTCCCCTACCTCAACTAATTTCTCAGTACTGGGAGGCTGGTAATCGTTTTTAGGCTCGATTGAATTGATGTCTTTTGTAAAGTCAAACTCAATGCGATCGCCAATTTCGGCTGTAGCGACGGCTGCATCTACCAAATCTTCTAACCGAGTCAAATCTGTAGAACTGGCAAACCCTAACTTACCATCAGCAATTATTCTCAAGGCAATTCCTTCTGAAGCTTTTGTTTCTAATGACTTCAAACGGTTGTTACCGAATTCAATTGGCGTATCCTGACTGGCGACGTAGTAAACTTCGGCTTCGATACCTTTTTTATTCGCCAGATCTATTACCTTTTCGACTATCGGATCTTTCAATGTTCTTGCTCCTTTTCTCGTTGTTAACTTTAATGTGGTGCAGTGTTAGTTTGGATATACGTAGCTTTTAGCCTTAAGCTTTTAGCTCTTAGCTTTAGTTTAGATATTTATTAAATCAGGGATTGAAGATTAGAAATTGAGAACAATAAGCTTATTACTTATTACTTATTACTTATTACTTATTACTTCTTTCCTCTTTCCTCATCCCTCATCCCTCGTTCCTCGTTCCTTACTCCTCTTCCCAGTCTGCATTTTGAGCTTCACTACCACCACCTACGGTAACTAGATCGATTTGCTGGCGATAGTAGTCTACGCTTTTTACTTCTACTTCCACGCGATCGCCCAAGCGATATGCCGTACGATTTTTTCTACCTACTAAACAGCTATTACGAGAACGATATTCGTACCAGTCGTCTTTGAGGGAACTAACGTGAACCAAACCTTCTACTAAAAGATCTTCTATCTCCACAAAGAAGCCATAAGACTGTACTCCCGTAATTAAGCCTTCAAAGATTTTACCCGTCCGTTCTTTCATTTGTTCGGCTTTTTTCAACCCTGCTAGATCGCTTTCAGCATCTTCTGCTTGCTTTTCGCGATCGTTTATGAAAGGCAACATGGTTTGAATGTCGGTTTCGATTTGCTCTTGAATATTAGGAGGTAAGACTTTCCAGTTGATTTGTCCGTGACAGCTACTGCTATTTATATCTACTCCTTGTTTGGTACGACTATGACGGCGATCGCGTCCGTGTTCAAATAGTGCCTTTAATATTCTTTGAATAATTAGATCGATGTATCTTTGACCGGGAGAAATACAGTGGGTATAACCATCATCGAAAGCCAAACCAAAATGTGTACCTGGTTCGGTGAGATATTTCACGGGTTTGAAAGTACTTTGCAGCAGATAATTTAACACCATAACCGCAGAAGAAGTAGCGAACTGTTCTGTCAGCCGTTGATAGTCTTGGGAAGAAACGCTTTCCTCGACATCTAGATCGATATCCAAGCCCAAATTGCTGCCCAGCTTAACTAAATCTTCTAATTCTTCTATATCAGGCTCGGCTTGAGTACAATAGATTCCAGGTAATTCTAATGCCTGTAGGTGTTCTGCCACTGATTTACCTGCTAGGATAACCAATTCGCTTAACATTGAATATACGGGCAAAGATGCTACGTTAACAATCGCTCCTACTCTGGCTTCATCTTTGTAAAGACTGTGATTTTCAGGAGTAGTGACTTCTAAACCGCCTCTTTGTAGTCTCTGGGCTTTGATTAAGGGACTGAGAGTAAAGAATAGGTCTTTTAGTATCGGAACTAAATGAGCTAGTTTTTTACCTGGTTTTTTATCTTCTCCAATCAAGGCTTGAGTCTCTTCATAAGTAAGCTGGTGATCTACCGAAATTACCGTAGGCAGAATCTGATATTCGATGATGTTTCCCTGACTATCTAGAGTCAGCATTACTGAAACGCTCAGGCGATTTCTACCGGGTATTAAAGAGCAGAGTTTACTTACCTTTTCAGGAAACAACGGCAAAACCTCTTTGCGTAAGTTTACCGCCACACCGCGTTTTCTAGCAACACGGTCTAATACTGTATCCTGTTCTATATAGTGCGCCACATCAGTAATATGTATCCCCAATTCCCAGTTGCCCGATTCGGTTTGTTCTAGGGTAAAGGCGTTTTCAATCCAGGGGGTGTTATTTAAATTGGATTCTGCCTCGATGGTAAAAGTTAACTTTTCCCGTAAATCTAAGCGGTTTTTGATTTCTGCTGCTGGGATACGTGCGGTAGGTAGTTTAGACGTAGCTGCGATCGCCTTATCGGGAAAGCTAAGGGGAAGATCGTGTTTGCACGAGACAATATCTACATCTGCTGCTTCTTCAGCATCACTTCCTAAAACTTTGGTTACTTTTCCTAAAGGTGGATATTGTCCCAAAGGATAGCGCAATACCGATACATGAACCAGATGTTCTAACGCTGCCTCTAGATCTTGTCCATTTTCTTTAAGATCTAGTTCAAATAACAGGCGATCGTCTAAAGGTATGGCTCGATATTTTTCTTCTTTATTAGTTACCGTAGCCAGCAACGAAGGATTAGAGCGTTCTAAAATTAGCTGAACTTCGCCTTCGGGTGAGCGACGACGACTACCTTCTTTGATAATTTTGACATAAACGCGATCGCCATTCCAGGCATTACTCAAATGGCTTTCTCTAACATAAATATCATCTGCGCTTTCTTCTTCTTGAATTGCAAAGCAAAATCCCTTACTAGAACATCTCAGCTTGGCTTCTACCACGTTGTCTTCATAGACACGGCGATATTTTCCTCTTTCTTTGACTAAAACACCAATTTTTTCTAAAGCATCTAAAGTAACCTGTAGTTTGGCAATGCTTTCTTCATCTTCACAGCCCAGCTTTTTTTCTAAGCTTTTGCCTGCCACTAATTTATCATCGACGAATTGGGCTAATAATGTAGCGATTGAAAATTCCATTTAAAATTATCCTTATCTAATTTTAATTTAGTAATTACAACGAAAAACTATCCTAAGTCTTATTTAGTTAGTACTTGCCAGCATTTTGGAAATGCTAACTTATTAACGATCGGGGCTTTGGTGAGGCGGAAACTACCTGTTTCGCGGTTTTAAACCCTGAGTGTAATTTACGGCCGTTCTACATTGTAAAGATTAAGACCAAGAAATGTACCTCGTTTACGCTTGAGCTTTTGTATCTATTCTATCGTTGCCGTAATTGTGAGCTAGTATACTCCTTACCTGGCTTATATACCATCTTTATCGAAACACAGTGAAAAAGTCTTACTTCAAAGACTTTCAAATCATATTAAGCTATGTTTAACGAAGTTAGTTTAAAGCCCTATCTTCTCACTTGGCAAGATAATAATAAGATGACAGATTATCTTCTACCGTACAATGGCGATCGCCTTATTTTTTTCTTTCTGCTAATAAATTCAGTCATAAATCGAGATGGTCTAATTATGAGTTAATTCATAGTTAATTCAAGTTCTATTGTAAATTCTCGATGTTAAAGAGCAAATTTCTTTTCTCTTGCCGTCGCCTATAGTAAATTAGTACTATCATTTATAATATAAATAAATTGTAGAAAATGATGCTAGCTAAATTTCGTCAAAAGTATCCTCAAGGAAGTTTGGTCAGTGAACTGATTGAAATCGAGCGAGGATTTTATTTAGTTAAGGTTTCAGTACAGGTAGAGCAAATAGTTTTAGCAACTGGCTTGGCAGGTGCTGGTACGATAGAAGTTGCTGAAGATAGTGCAAGAGAAAGAGCGATCGCAGCGTTGGTTTTAGATGATGGCGATCCAGCAGCGATCGATACGACGAATACTGCTACTACCGCCCCCAATCGTACCAGTTCAAAAGAAGCAACCGTAACTCAGGTGAGTTTAGACGAACCAGAGCGCAAAATTGTTAATCTCGAGCATAAGTCAGAAGCATTTACTGAAGCCGACAAGCCAGAAGACGAAACTGCTGCTTCTATTCCTAAACCAATACCCGATCCAATATTAGAGCCTGAAATTCCATCGACCCCCCAGCCAAATCTGTTTTCAGGAACATTTACCACACAGATAGAAACTCCGAGGGTTGAAGAACCAAATTCGGTAGCGGTAGTAGATAGTACTCCTGCGATCGCCACAGCCAATTCTAAGGAGATAGATTTTAACGAAATTCAACAAAAAACAGATATCGAAATGAAAAGATTGGGCTGGACAAAAAATGATGGGCGAGAATTTCTTAGAAGTCATTACGGGAAAAGAAGTCGCCTACATCTAAAAGACGAACAGCTATTAGAGTTTCTAGAATATTTAGAACAACAGCCAACTCCAGTAAGGTAGTTGTTTTAAAGCATTTAAGATTTATTACTATCAGATAATTAGGGGAAACAACCCTTGTATCATCGTCTCAAAATGGCAATAATAGATACAGTAAAGTTTTAGGAGTTACTCGCATAAGGAGAAACCCATGTTACACCGCAAGATTTATCAACTCTGTCAAGATGGTCGTGAAGTTTGTATTTTCTTGCGGGATCAGCAACGCTGGATTGAAAGCGGACGTATTGTTGATTTCGAGGGAGATATTGTGACAATTCGTTACGAAACAGAGGAAGACGATGAAATTAGTTCTTGGGAAGAAATGGTTCGTCTAGAAAGTATTGGTGCTGTTACCCAAAAGCTGGCTTCCGTATATAAAAACAACAGCGAAATCAATGTTTCCGATGATTGTCCTGAAGCAGAACAAATTCATCCTCAGTCTCCAGAACAAGAATAAAGTTGGAAGTAAAATAAACTTCTGTTTAATCTTACTAATGTTATTAGTACTGCGGGTGGTGGCGGTGGTGGTAGTGAACCCCCAACCGATATCACCGCTTCGCCTTAACCGTACTCCTGTAGTATAAGACCTAGTTCGTAGGCATCGTTTGAATCTAATTGATGACACGACTTAATTGTTTAATTTTGAATTTATTTATGTTTAGCGGTGGGTAAGTCTCACCGTTTTTTTTAGAAGTTCGTGACGAGAATACTTTTTACTCAAAAAATGATAATTATCGTTCGCTCTAAATGAACCGAAATCTGTATTTATAAAGTTAGAGTAAAGTCGCTCATTATTAGAACAAGTTTGTGTAAAAATAGCTAAAAACAAAAAAACTTATGAAATAATAAATACAAGATTAGATATTCGTTAATTACCAACCTTATAAAGCGCGTCTGTAGGTAACGCGCTTTTTTTTTGTCAATTTTACCGTTAAGTAATAAGTAAACAATACTCCGCAATTCGACGAAACCTATTTGTCTTCGTTTTTGCAAGTGCAAGCTGATTTAAACTATTGTACATATTCAATAATTTTTTGTAGTAGTTCATCAGCATCAATCGTTTTTTTGACAAAATCGGTAGAGCCGACCATTTTGGCTCTAATGCGATCGATAACTCCCGTACTGCTGGAAAGAAAAATAATTGGTGTTTCAGCAAATTCTGGATGTTTGCGTAGTTTAGCGCACAAGTCATAACCGCTAACTTGAGGCATGACGATATCGAGAAAAATCAGATTGGGACGACGAGCTACTAGGGTAGGTATAGCCTCTGCTGAACTATTGATAGCAATAAAACGATAACCTGCCGTACTAACAATTTGCTCCATCATTTGAGAAATCATCCAACTATCATCGACACAGGCGATTAACGGAGGCGAATTATCAGCGATCGCTTCTAATAAATCGGGAACGTCGGCTAAACCAAAAATTCCTGATTGGATGTAGGGTAAAAGAGAACAAATAACCTGTAAAGGTGAGGTTTTTAGCTGCACTGCTAAATCTCGTAAAGTTCTACTACCACTAAGCAATTTACAGAGGCTTTGATATGCCGAGCTAGAGGTTCTTTGCTGAAGTTCTTGGGGTAGCAGAATTGTAGGAGCCATGTTTGGCGATCTATCGGCTACTTTAGCCGATTCCCAATTCTGCCAAATACTATTAGTGCGATCGATTAAGTTTTCTGGTTTGATTAATTCGATTAATTCGGTTTTTGGCAGCAAAATATCATCTCGATTGAGGCGACAAATTACCTGTCTTGCTTGAGTAAGATCGAACAAAATCTCTTCTAAGGCGAAGACTACAGCATTTAGACCCTGTTGTTGAGTAATAATTTGTTGTTCTACCCAATAACTAATCCGTTCGTATTCCCATACATTATCACTTATATCGGCTCTGCATTCGCTCAATTCTTCTTGTAGAGTAGATAACTCAAACGGGATCTGCGCCAGGTTAGAAGTTAAATTTCTTTGCCAACGGCGAATAGGATGAATTCCCCCAGTACCATAAACGATATTGCCTAAATAAAGATATAAATGCGATTCATTTTTTTGCCAGGGGTCGCTAAAAGTAAGCTTTCCGCTCATTTGCGCTTCTTGTAAAGAGGCAAACAACTTGATTTGTTTGGGGGCGGTAAATTCTCTAATAATCAAGTTGTCAGAAGTGTTTTTGGCATTCATTTGCCTATGCCTCTTTTTTGAAGAAGATTGATGATTTGGGTATTTGCCTGGGGAAATTTATATTGATTCATCTGTGCTGGTTCTACCCAACAAATTTCTTGACATTCTAGCGGTAGTGGTACTCCGCCTACGTGCTGACATTCATGAACGTATAGGGTTATGTTAAAAGTTTGATAGGCATGGGTAATAGTTGTCAAGCGACCGCCTACAATTATTTTAATGTCTAGCTCTTCTTTTATTTCTCGCTCGATACACTCTTCGATAGTTTCTCCAGGTTCGATCTTCCCTCCAGGAAATTCCCATAGTCCGGCCATTTCTCCTTCATCTTTTCGGCGATCGATTAAAATCTTTCCCTGCTGATTGCTGATTACAGCCACCCCAATTCGCTTATGTACGGGAGAAACTGGCGTAGATGACATGAAATGTTTGAACTCCAGAAATCGATTGAATAATTGTAGTATAACCCAAAACAAAACAACCCCTATGTCATTTTAATAAAGGTTGTTTGCCTTAATAATTTGGGCGATCGCTATAAATTTTAGCTGTCTGTTTGAGTTCCCAACAAAGATTTTTCAAAGCTCATTCTTTGTTCGGCATTTCGCAAAAAGTAGCCACTCATCATTGCCGTTGCTAAGAGTCGCCCCAAAGAATCGCGATTAGTGGTGATTGCCACATCAAAATTTTCACGAGGCAAGTTTCCCAATAGACCAATAATATTATGTTCTATAATTTCCGCTACTTCTCTAGATTGGGACCCAGAAAGCTGTGCGAGTGTTTCTGGGCTAAGAGATTGAACATACTGCCACAGTGTATTGCCTTCTTTGTTGTGTTGAAAAGCTTTCTGAGGACTATTCTCGTTCACTTTTGACCCTCCTAAAGGAATTAAATCTCGTATCTAGTTAAAATCAACGCTAATTACATCTTTATTAAAACATCTACAGTCGATTAACTGTTACGTAGAACCGAACCAATCATCATAGAGTTTTCCGACCGCTTTACAGCTAAATCAAATCGAGCAATATATCTAGCGCGATCGCACCTGGGGATATTTAATAGTCGCGCCTTTGGAAATAAAGACGCGCCACCAATTTTAACTAGCAAGATATTCGCGAATTGCTGTTTTGCGCTTGCGTAATTTTGAAAGTGCTTCTCGCTCTATTTGTCTGACTCGCTCTCGGCTGATGCTCAAACATTCACCAATCTTGGCTAGAGTCATAGGTTTACCATCTGCCAAACCAAACCTCAAACCAATTACTTCTTTCTGTTGAGGCGTTAGATCTGCCATTAGCTTTTCTAAATCTCTTTTGAGAGATGAAGAAGTAGCATAGTCTTCGGGAGATTGTCCCGAATCTTCTAACATATCCCCAAGTTCGGTATCGTTGTTATCACCGACTCGGACATCTAAAGAAATTGGCTGGCGAGATTTTTCTAGATAGTCTCGTACCTGTTTGGGAGTTAAATCTAACTCTTTTGCTAACTCAGAAATAGTAGCAGTTCTGCCTTTTTGTTGCGCTAGCTGTCTTTGAGCCTTTTTAATTTTGTTGAGCTTTTCGGTAATATGAATTGGCAAACGAATTGTACGACCTTTTTCGGCGATCGCTCTGGTAATTGCCTGACGTATCCACCAGTAGGCATAGGTACTAAAGCGATAACCTTTAGTGGGATCGAACTTCTCCACTCCTCTTTGCATCCCAATTGTTCCCTCCTGAATCAGATCTAATAGATCGAGGTTGCGCTTGAGATATTTTTTGGCTACCGATACTACTAAACGTAGGTTAGCTTCTACCATTTTTCGTTTGGCAGCTTCCCCTGCTTCGACTGCCGTGAGTAGCTCTTCTGGAGTCGTCTCGGCTGCTTCGGCCCACTGTTCGACAGTAGGTTCTGTAGCTAACTCTGACTCCAATGATTCTTTGATTTGCTCTAGAGCGATCGCTTTCTGCACTCTTTTAGAATAAAGAATTTCTTCTTCGTGAGTTAGCAGAGGAACACGACCTATCTCTTTTAGATAGCTTCTAACTAAATCGTTAGATTTTTGTGCTGTTTTCATGACGCGATTTACTTAACTGGTGTTGGTTGGATAAGAAAAAAATTCTTGAGTCTTGCTTTAATAAGCAAATAAGCTATATCTTGTGGGTTGACAATCGATAGCAACTCGTTTGACGAGCGCATTGCTTCTACTAGATACATAGCTCGATTCAAAGCTACTTAACGCCAAAATCCCTATTTAAGCCTCGCTTAACAATCGGACTATTATTTTGTCCGCTTGGGATAGATAGCAGCGATTCGATTCTGCGGATTTGTCCATCTAAATCGCGATCGCGCTGTAGTACCTAGCAGATTTATGTTCACTTCGTCAACTTTTATAGCTTTATGAAATTTTATTTGTACTTTTACTAAGAATAATAAATTTTAGTTAAGGCGTACAGCTATCAAATATTCGATCTTCTTTATATATTTTAGCTCGAATAATTGGCTACAGCTCTATCTTAAGCATTTTCCTGGAATTAAAGTGTATTACCGTTTTTATGAACTAATATTTCACAATACACTATTTTTGTTAACTTATGTAACTTTTATAAGAATAGGTTAGCTGACTTAAAGCTCGAATAATCTCAGATCGTAAATCCAAGTTACGCAGGCGGTGTAATGTTAACCGCGGGCGACCGCACGAATTAGCGATCGCATTGTCTATACTGGCTTTAAATCAAGACAGCTATCATTCAGCAATCGAACGCTGAGTAAGTTATCGCTATACTGCTGGCGGTTTTAGATAGACTAACTTATTATTGCTCGACATCTTTTGCAAAACGAAAATCGATCGTATTTATTTAATTAATAATTTGCTTCAAAAGACAAACCAAATAACGGTCGCTAATATTAAGAGCAATCCTTCAGAAAACGGCGCGTTGCACTCGTTGGGAGTGTGTCGCTTCTTCATGTGGTCTTGGTGTACCCAAAACGACGGGCATAAACGGAAAACCTGTGAAACATTCTTTGGTCGCGCTGCATCGCCGTTGCAAAAACCATATTGCACTACTAGTATTTACTTAAAATACAGACCTTAAAACCTAACAACAGAGAATATCGTTCACATTGCTATTAACATCATACAGACAAACCATAGTAAAAAAAGCAACACTGGCAACAAAAGCTTTATAGATCCTACTGCTCGATCGCTTGAATCTAATTAAAATCGAGCCGAGAACGCTTCTAACTAATACTGAAACCCTTAAACTGCGTTCAAATAGTAAGCTATAACAAACTACAGCATAAGATCAATGGTACGGCTAGCTATATTGATGTATGGCGAATTATACTGCTGTCAGACCTTGCTCGATCGCCTTCGTTCTATAGCACTCAACCAAAGAAACAGCACCAGCTAAGATTCGACGTATATTTGAATGCTGGTCGATTAAATTTTTATTAGTTTTAAATCGCTCCATATCTAATATTACTATGTAAATTAGGTAGAGAAAGCTGTAAAAATAATTAAATGTAGAGAACCAATATTAGAGCGAATCAGAATTATGAACACACCACGAGTTGCTGCCTTTGGTTCTTGGAAGTCGCCTATAACCTCAGACCTAATAGTATCTAAAACTATCGGGGTCGGTAACATCGCTATCGATCGCCAAAACATATACTGGTTAGAAAAACGACCGCAAGAAAAAGGAAGAAGTTTAATTGTCGGTCATTTTAGCGACGGCGGTACGCAAGACATTACTCCCGATCCCTTTAGCGTTCGCAGCAAAATACATGAATATGGTGGTGGAGCATACACCATCAAAGAAAATACAATTTATTTTTCCAGCTATGCAGACGGCAGAATTTATCGACAGGTAATTGGAACTGAACCAGAGCCTTTAACCGAAAAAGCGGAAAAACGCTATGGGGACATAGTAATCGATCGCGATCGAAATCGTTTGATATGCGTTTGTGAAGACCATTCACTAGAGGATGTCGAACCCCAAAACAGTATTGTTAGTATCGATCTAAATAATGGTCGAGTTCAAACTCTAATTGAAGGCAGTGACTTTTACTCTTCTCCTCGTCTGAGTCGGGATGGTCGATATCTCGCCTGGACGAGTTGGGATCATCCTAATATGCCTTGGGACAGTACTTACTTATGGCTGGCCCAGGTAGATCGCGATGGTGCAGTATCCCAACCTGAATTAGTGGCGGGAGGAAAAACCGAATCAGTCTGCGAACCAAAGTGGGGGGGCGACGGGACGCTCTATTTTTCAAGCGATCGCACTAACTGGTGGAATATTTATCGTCTAAAGAGTGATGGTACGGTCGAAAATTTACACCCCATGGCAGCAGAATTGGCATATCCTCACTGGGTGTTTGGACTTTCTACCTATGCAGTGGGGAGCGATCGCCTAATCTGTGCTTATTCAATGAACGGCTCTTGGAATCTGGGAACGATCGATCTCAAGACCAAAGAATTTCAGGAAATAAAGACTAGATATACTAATATCAGCGATCTTCAGGCTGCGGATCGTATTGTGGTTTTTATTGGCGGTTCGCCTACGGAAACTACCGCAGTTGTGAGACTAGATCTCGAAACGGGCAAAGAAAAGATTTTAAAACGGGCGGGAGACTTGACTATCGACCCCGATTATCTCTCGTTACCCGAAGCGATCGCTTTTCCTACGACCGATAATTCCACGGCATATGCCTGGTATTATCCTCCGCAAAATAAAGACTACATTGCACCAGCTAGTGAACTTCCTCCTTTAGTTGTCAAAAGTCATGGAGGCCCTACCGCAGCAGCTTCGGTGGATTTGAATCTACGAATTCAGTATTGGACTAGTCGGGGTTTTGGCTATTTGGACGTTAATTATGGTGGCAGTATTGGCTATGGTCGTCAATACCGTCAGAGGCTTGATGGTAAGTGG
The DNA here is from genome assembly GCA_965214815.1 of Waterburya sp. Lineage (GTDB taxonomy): Bacteria > Cyanobacteriota > Cyanobacteriia > Cyanobacteriales > Xenococcaceae > Waterburya. The sequence continues at coordinate 514,343 of CBDCCL010000002.1, read as the reverse complement.
GGTATCGTCGATGTGGATGACTGTGTTAACGCTGCTAAATATCTAGTCAAGCAAAATCGCGTGGATGGCGATCGCCTAGTAATTACAGGAAGTAGTGCGGGAGGCTATACGACCTTGGCAGCCCTGACCTTCCGAGATGTCTTTAAGGCAGGTGCTAGCTACTATGGCATAAGCGATCTAGAAATTTTGGCAAAAGACACTCACAAGTTTGAATCTCGTTATCTAGATGGTTTAATCGGCAAGTATCCCGAAGAACGAGCTATCTATCAAGAGCGATCGCCAATTTATTATACCGAACAGTTGAACTGTCCCGTAATTTTCTTTCAGGGTTTAAAAGATAAGGTAGTTCCCCCCAATCAAGCAGAGATAATGTTTGATGCAATTAGAGCCAAAGGTTTGCCCGTAGCCTATATTTCTTTTGAAGAGGAATCTCATGGCTTTCGGATCGCCGAAAATATCAAGCAAGCTCTCGATAGTGAATTTTATTTTTATGCTCGTGTTTTTGGATTTGAACCAGCAGAGGCGATCGAGCCAATAGAAATTGTTAATTTGTCCTAAGACTTGAGATTAGTTAAAAGTCATATATAGGGTTAATTGTTGATTGTTGATTGTTGATTGATAAAATTTCAGTATAGTCTAGCGATCGCTAAACTAATATCGCTGTAGTAAAACTTGTGTAGTTAGTAATACTAAATCGGAGTCAAAATTTGGCTTCCTACTTATTGCCTATTACCTATTATTTATTACCTATTACCTATTACCTATTACCTATTACCTAATTTTTAAATGTTGTATTTCAACAGGATTTAGTATAATATGCCAATTAATCGAGTATTTCTGTATGTACCAAATATCATTGGCTATGTAAGATTCATTGCTTATGCAGCTAGTTTTATAAGTCATAGCATTGGTAACTGGCAGCTATGTATTAGCCTGTATGCGATCGCCTTTATTTTAGATGAATTTGATGGGCGGGCTGCACGTGCTTACAATCAAAGTAGCAATTTTGGTGCTGCTTTGGATATGACCGCAGATCGTTGTGCTACTGCGGGTTTATGTCTAATTTTGGCGCAGCTATATCCTAATTACCTGTTAGCCTTTATCGGCGCGATCGCTTTAGATATTAGCAGTCATTATTATTTAATTTATGCCACAGGAATATTAGGTAAAGTAAGTCATAAAGATTCTGCCCAATGGTCTACTAATAGGCTATTAAAACTTTATTATGGCAGTAAAACTTTTATGGATATATTAATTTTGGGGAATGAGCTTTTTTATATCCTGCTTTATCTTAATTTCTATTTAACTGGATTGAATTTTGCTTTTAGTATCTGGAATATTAGCTTTTGGCAGTTACTAATTATAATTTCTCTGCCAATCTATTTATTAAAGCAGATAACTAATGTTTTGCAGCTACAAGCATCCGCACGAGAAATAGCCAACATAGATTCAATTAAAAGTGATGATGAGGCTGTAGTAAATAAACCTCAGTAAACAGCGAGGATTAATTGTAAAAACCCTGTATCTGAAATTCGCTTCTCAGACTGCTGTACTGCCAAAGAGCAAGAAAAATAGGGCAAAAGATTACTTCAACCCTATTCGATCTTAATTAATCTTATTCAACTAGCAGGTTAAATCGAGCCAAACTGTTCGCCCGTAACGATCTCATTACTATTACCACTGGTAATGTCGATATCATCTAAAGTAACTTGCTGACCAAAAATATCTGTTACCACTAAATCTTGTGCGCCGTAGATTCCCGACTTGTCATGGATCGCGAAACGATTGTCCTCATCACGATCTAGAGATACTTTGCCGGCTTCTTCTGTGAGCAGATCGACACTTTCAATTGGATAGCGGTGATTATTGAGTCTAATTGCGCCGTAATAAGGATTAGCTCCAGAAATACTCTCGACTACAATCCCATCCCCAATTTGGTGTCCGTAAGGAGTTTGAAAATCATCTCCAGGATCGACTAGTTTGTATTCGATATTTACGATACCATCAACAGGATCGGCAACTTTGGCAAATGCTTCAGCACTCATGTCCAAGCCATCAGCACGCTCGTACAGCAAATCGGCAATTTGAACTGTAATAGGTTCAGCACCTTTCCTTTGTTTTGGTCCAGATACTTCCAAGAAACCCCCACTAGCTTCAGATCCATTCCACTGTACGTTGTTGATCGCAACAATTCCTCCAAGAGCAGATCCAGAAAGATTATCGTAACCACCAGCAACTTTTCCGCCAGCAGGGTTAGCTGCATCGTAAAAGGTAGCTCGTCCCTGATAATTCTTTTCTAAAGACAAGTCGGGACTCAAATTTGGATTAGAATAACTAATAATACTGTCGCTAATGCTAGGACTGTTAAACTGCGATCCGTCTATATCGAAGTTTTTTGGACTAGTAGGGCTACCTTCGCCAGTAAAACCAATATTCACGGTTTCGCCAACAGAAATTTCACGATTCCAGCCAGCGTCTTCGATTGTGTAACGTCCGTTGTCTTTTTCTACTATTTCAGCATCCCAGATCTTAGAAATCTTATTTGGTAGGTCGAATTCCAGATCCCAATTTACTAAATTGCGATCGCTATTGTTGGTAATTGATATTTGTCCTTGAAAGCCATCACCCCAACTTTGAGTTTGAGAATAATTGACTTTTATAGATTCATTCGGCATATAGTTAGATTTCCATGATGAAATAAGCCGATACACTATAACTACAGGCACTTAAGAAACGGCCAAGTAACCTTAAGTCGCAGTTGTCAATTTTACCCTTGTGCTAGAGGCGCGGAGTAAGAATTGACTTCGTGAATCGAACAATTTTTTTGTTTTGTGTCAATAGTTTTGGAATCTAACAAGACTATGTGAATTTACAGTAAAGCTACAAAATAAAGTATTAAAAATAATCAATTTTTATTGCTTCTTAAATCGATAGACACATTTGATTGCAGTCGTTGCAGCGTTTTACTATTTTTTTTTATAGTATTTAAATTTAAGCGGATTATTGCCGTAGCGAGATCGCTAGTAAAATATACTTAGGTTTTCTCAATCTTTAAAATGAACTCATACAGCGCATTCTAGGTATTTAATACTGTTCTACTAGCTTTTATGCCAAAGGTACAGTCAAGTAAACAGTACTTCGATCGCTTCAATAATTCCTACTAAAAATAATTGAACTTGCCTTCGATTGCGATCGGCAGAAGCTAAAAGTTAATTAAATTAAGACTATACAGGATATATCTATATAACTGACAATTGCTATAGGTTAATAAGTTCATATCTAATATATATAAGTTAGCCTACTAAAATTTTTTCACTGAATGCTGTTAGTTTATATTCCTCCTTGTGGTATTTATATTCTGTTCAGTATGAACAAAAAGCAAAGTGTAACTTTACCATAATCTCTGTTTGACTTTAACAACATAATAGATGTTCGGACGACTATAGAAGTATCGATACTATATTCTTAATTATTATTAAAATTAGGTTATTAATAGATTATTAAATAGTTTTTTTGCTAATTTAAAATTTATTTAACTATTTGAATTGCTCTTTATCTGAAGGTTGAAATCGAAGATAGTTTCTTTGCGATCGACCACAATAGAAGTTATTAACTATAGTGGCGATGAAAACGAGAGTCAAAGTGATGCTGTTTCTTTTGATTGCACTGGCTGCATAAAACCTGTAAATTACTAATGTCGTTACTTCCTCCTATCGCTAAAGGAATTATATGGTCAATATTTAGTCGAGTTTTAGCGTCCTTGTTCCCACAGCTTTGACATTGAAAATTATTACGTTCCAATACGTATGCTTTGACGGATTGAGGTATATTAATTCTTGGTGTTTTAGACATTCTATTACTAAAAACCAGCCTGTAAAATTCACACTTTTTACCAGCATTAAACTAAGTATGATTGTTTTTAAAAGAGTTGTGAGCTATATAACTACAAATAAAACTAATACCAGAATTAATAAAAGAGCGAAGTATAAGATCTTTAAAATTGCTGATATTTATTAAATAGTCAGAACCAAAAGATAAAACATATCTAGAATCGCATTATTGTAAATACTCGTTGTTATTTATTTCAAAATTGTTTGACATGATTAATTTATATTTGATAAACTACATAGATGAAGTAAAAATTTATTCTTTATAAATAAGGTTATCGCCCCAACCTATAAAACTTTCTTTGCGTCTTTGCGCGGTCGTCTCAAGCATCCGAAGTAAATTTGGATGACGCGACCTTGCCTTTGCGCGAGATAATTATTCGATCGCAATAAACGCATCACTTTGATAATGGTTATTATTTTCTACCAGTTCAGAGGTTGTTTCTTGTTGCTCGATCGCAGGTAATTGATACTCCGATAAATTAAGCGATCGCAAACAGTTATTCAAACCATTTACAGCTTGGTTATATTGTTCTATCTGTTGCTTAACTTCTGAAAGTAATTTTTGATTGAGGGCGATTTTAGCGATCGCTTTTGCTAGAGACGCTTCGACAACACGAACTCGATCTGTATTTGCTGAGACTAAATCTAAGGCTGGTACTAAAACTAAACTTCTTCAACGGCTCGATTGTCTTACTATTTGTGCGATTACGCTGGTAATAAACCGTTTTTATTCGCTGACAACTAGTTACCGATCGCTGATAAGTTGAGAGTTAGTGATAATAGAGGATTAATAATGCGAATTTTAATTATGGGGGGGACTCGCTTTATTGGAGTTTACCTAACTAAAGTATTAGTAGAACAAGGTCATGAAGTAGTGCTGTTTAATCGGGGTAATCATCCTGCGCCAGTAGAGGGAGTCGAGCAGATACAGGGCGATCGCAAAGACGCAGCGCAATTAAAAGAAAAGCTGAAAGGGGAAAGCTTTGACGCGATATTTGATAATAACGGACGGGAATTAAGCGATACTAAACCTTTAGTAGAGATATTCAACGGCAAAGTTCAGCACTTTGTCTATGTGAGTTCGGCTGGAGTCTACTTGAAGTCCGACCAGATGCCTCATGTAGAAGGAGATGCGGTAGATCCAAACAGTCGTCACAAGGGAAAACATCATACTGAGGCTTATCTAGCCGAATCGGGTATTCCCTGGACTTCAATTCGTCCAGTCTATATTTATGGACCGCAAAATTATAACGATTTAGAAGCCTGGTTTTTCGATCGCATAGTCCGAGATCGCCCCATACCAATTCCAGGAAACGGCAAATTTATCACCCAGTTCGGTCATATTCATGATTTAGCGATGGCGATGGCTAGCGTGTTGGGTAACGAAACTGCGATTAACAAAATTTATAATATCTCGGGCGATCGCTATGTAACTTTTGACGGTTTGGCTATTGCTTGCGCCGAAGCTGCGGGAAAATCTGTTGAAGATCTTAAGTTAGTGCATTACGACCCTGCTAACTTTGACTTTGGTAAGCGCAAGGCTTTCCCAGTACGCCAACAGCACTTCTTTGCCGACATTCATCGAGCCAAAACCGAACTAGATTGGCAACCGAAATACGATCTGGTATCGGGTTTAAAAGACTCTTTCCAAAATGATTATTTAGCTTCGGGAAGAGATGAATCTGAAATTGACTTTTCTTTGGATGAAGAGATATTAGGCAAAATATAAATCCAGCCAGAGATGAGGCTAAACGCTACTGCTATCCAAAACAAGATGATGCTAGTAGTATTCCACTGAGAAGACAGGGGCGCAATTAAAAAAGCGATCGCAATTATCTGGGCTACGGTTTTGAGCTTTCCCCAAATATTAGCCCCAGAAATACTGCTATTACCAGTAAGTTTCGGGTTCACCCGCCAACCTGCGATCGCTAATTCTCTGGCTAAAATTAGAAATACTCCCCATGCCGGAACTAGCTGTAGTTCGATTAAAGCGAGTAACGTACCCAATACCAAAAGCTTATCAACTAAAGGATCGAGAAATTTGCCTAATTCCGTTACTTGGTTTAGTTTACGAGCTAGATAGCCATCTACCCAGTCTGTTCCTGCTGCTATTATAAAAATTACCACACAGATCCAACGATTGCTCGGTGTAGGATAGTTGAGTAGGTAAAGAATAAAAGGCAGCCCCAAAAGACGAGATAGAGTAATCCAGGTGGGAATATTCATGTAGTAATATTTATTAATAAAATTTGGAACAGTTAAGCTATCTTCCAAATTCTATCTTTAACAAGCTCCTTTGCGAGCTAAAACTACGGCGACGGTACGCAAAATTAAATTAAGATCGTATAAAAAAGACCACTTTTTCTGATATTCGAGATCTAACAGAACAATTTCTTCAAAATCTAAAACCTGCGATCGACCTCTAACCTGCCACTCCCCAGTAATACCAGGCTTTACTTTCAAGCGATCGAAGTGATGCTCTTCATACATCTCTACTTCTGCGATAGTTGGTGGGCGTGTGCCAACTAAACTCATGTCTCCTTTAAGAACATTCCAAAACTGAGGAAACTCGTCTAAGCTAGTGCGACGTAGAAAACTTCCGATTTTAGTAACTCGCGGATCGCATTCATTCTTAAAAATATGTCCTGTCGCCTGATTTTCCACCAAATGTTTCTTTTTGTCAGCATCGACAATCATCGAACGAAACTTCCAAATTCTAAAGGGTTGCCCGTCATAGCCACAGCGGACTTGACTATAAAAAATGCTGCCAGGATCGTCAAACTGCATGGCGATCGCTACAGGAATAGCAATAATTACTGTAAGAGCCAAACCAATAATTGCACCAAATATATCTAATATCCGTTTAGCTTTGCTAGTAACTGAAGGATGAACTGTGTACTCGATAGGTAAAGGTAAAGCTCTCATGTTTTTTGAATTAGATTTAAAACAAGTCATATAAAAGGGAACTTAACAATTAAATCTGTTTTCTCATATTCGATTGTGTTCTTAATGCAATCTTATAAAATTCCCTGGATGCTTGCTATGGTTAAACTCCTTCTTTACCAAATCTTTAATAAGCGATTATTTATTTCAAAGCTAATATATAGTTAAAAATTATCTATTTATATCTGGATCTATCATAGGTTTTTTTTATTAATTTATTTAAAATATTAAATTAACTTTAAACTAAATCGTGTATTATTTATTATCAAACTAAAAAATTATTTAAAATTACGTAAACAAAGTAAGGAGTGCTTAATTTAAAAGCTTTAAAAGCTCTGTTATCCAATTAAATTTGTTTCTAATTCATTAATTTATAATTTTTTAATGATACAAAGGAGATATTTATAGCAAAATAAACTTAACTTCTCCATGGAAGATCAATCTCGTTGTTTAGATTCCAACCTTAATCGAGAAGAACTAATTAAATTAGTTCCTTTTATGTCTGGTTTACCAGAAGACAGTATCAATAAAATAACTGCTCATTTTGTAACTATTTCCCATCCAGCAAATCAGGTGCTTCTATTGGAAAATGATTGGGGTGGATCGGTATATTTTATTCTCGAAGGGTGGGTCAAGATTCGCACTTACAATCTTGATGGTAAAGAAGTCACGCTAAACATTATCGGAAAAGGAGAACTTTTCGGTGAAATGGCAGCGATGGAAAAAATGCCTCGTTCTACAGATGCTATTACCCTAACCAAAACTACGATCGGAAGAATACCAGCCAAAGATTTTGTTAACTTGATTAATACCGAACCTATGGCTGGAGTGCGTTTGGTTCAGTTGATGGCAAAACGTTTACGACAGGTAAACAGAAGGCTTCAATTAAGAGAGGCGAGCAGTCTTTCTAGAGTGGCAGATGCTATCTTATTTTTAGTCGAAGGACAGGGAACAGAAGGTGAGACAGGAACAGAGATTCCTAATTTGCCTCATAGAGAAATTAGCAGCCTTAGCGGGTTGGCTAGAGAAACCGTTACTAGAGTGTTGACTAAGCTAGAAAAAAAAGGCTTAATCGAAAGAAGCGCAGATTCAATGCGTATTCCCGATTTACCTGCTTTAGAAGAAACGATCTGTTAGTATACATAGACCTGCTAAATACCTCTGTTGCTTTAATAGATTTAATAGTCCTATGTCTACAGATGAGCATCAATCATTTCCCGATTCAGCCAGACAGATAGATATAGATGAAGATGAGATTAACTGGGTAGACAGTGAAGATGTCAAGCCAACTCAATCGAACTCATCTAATATCCAAAAACCGCCAAAATCGATCGCAGTTACTACTGATACCGTAGTTATGGTAGAAACTGCTTTTTTGGCTAGTGCTGCTAGTCTTGTCTGGCTGATTAATTTTTATTTTCCTGTAGGACCAGTTTTAAAAATCTTTTTTCCGATTCCAATTGCTTTAATTTATCTTAGGCGCGGTAATCGAGCATCCTGGATGGCTGCGATCGTATCGGGATTATTACTTTTGGTTTTAATGGGGCCTACCCGAAGCATTATTTTTATAATGCCTTACGGATTAATGGGAGTGCTATTAGGGGCTTGTTGGCATCGCAAAGTTAGCTGGTCTTTATCTATTGCTGCGGGTGCTGTTATTGGTTCATTAGGTCTGTTTTTTCGTTTTTGGCTGACTTCTATTTTGGTAGGAGAAAATCTTTGGATTTATGTAATTACTCAAATTACTCAGTTTTTAGACTGGGTGTTTTTTAAATTGGGTATTTTGGCACAGCCAGACTTTATTCTGATTCAGACTTTTGCTTTGGGATTAATTGTTGTTAATAATTTAGTCTATTTATTTGCGGTTCATTTAGTAGCTTTAATGCTGCTCGATCGCCTGGACAATCCTATTTCTCGTCCACCAGAATGGGTTAGGGTTTTATTAGATTATTAGTTAATGTTACGCGCCTGTGCAATTTGCGTAAGGCTGAATAAGGGTTGAAGGTTATAGGGTAAAAGAAATGCTTTTCAGAGTTAAATATATTTTGGTCTTTTATTCGATAACAGGCATTTACTGATGCCTTTTAAGATATAAAACGCGATCGCCTACAAAATGTTTGACAGTTTATTTGCTGTATTAAAACAATTAGTATGTTGGTTCAACCAAGCTCTACAATCTTCAATTACGATGATGTCTAATGCTGAAATAGCCTCTTGTGGCAACTTACAATAAGTAGCGTTTTGAGATCTTTCCCAGATTTCACCGTATTCCCAATACGCTCCAATAAGCTTATGGATGTCGTGAGAATCACCGACATAATCTTTACTTTGCTCGAAAAGCTGACAACTCCAGTAAACCTCCATTATTCCTTTTAATCCCGTTATTGGTTCTACGTCTCGATCGGCAATCTGTCTAATATAGTGTCGCAATAAAGCCCAAATACACTCATGTTGAGAGTTGGGTAGCGTCAATCCTAATTCACCCAACGCTTTCTCAAACGCAATCCCAATTTTATCCAAACTTTCCTCTGCATCCAATGCAGCCTCTACAAGTGATGGAGAGTAAATTCCTGCATTTAGTGTCGCATCTGCAATTTGCCTGAGTTCTAAACAAGTTGTTAAACCAAGTCGATAGCGAAGTCCATTAAATACAAGCTGAGATATTGTCTTTTGATAATCGGGATCGAACATGGAATTTATTCTCTTTCCGCTAATTCCATCCAGCGTTCGGTATTAGTATCGATCGCCTCATTAAGTGAAGCTAGTTTATCGGATAATTCTTGTACTAGATTGAAGTCGCTACAGTTAATCGCCAGATCGTTTTCCAACTTTTCTTTATCGGCTTCTAATTTGGCAATTTTAGCCTCTAGCTTTTCATATTCTCTTCTTTCAAAGTTGGATAGAGGTTTGTCTTTTTTATCGTTAGATTTATTTTTACTGGTATTTGTCTTACTTTGCTTGGGTTTATCTTGGATCTGTTTGGCTTCTTTTTCTGCTTTCTTTTTGTGTTCTAAATAGACAGAATAGTTACCAGGATACAGGCGCACCTCAGCATCAGGTTCGATCGCCAAAATAAATTCTACACTGCGATCGAGAAAATAGCGATCGTGAGAAACCACAATTACACAGCCGTTAAAGTTTTCTAAATAGTCTTCGAGTATGGCTAAAGTCTGTACATCTAAATCGTTGGTCGGTTCGTCTAAAATCAGCACGTTGGGCGCATCCATCAGTACCTGTAAGAGAAATAGACGACGCTTTTCACCTCCAGAAAGCTTGTGAATGGGTGCATACTGTTGGTCGGGAGGAAAGAGAAACTTCTCTAACATCTGAGAAGCAGTAATTTTGTTACCATCGGCGGTAGTAACCACTTCTGCTACTTCTTTGATGTATTCAATGACTCGCTGATTTTCATCTAAAGCATCTAAAATATTATCCGAATGCTGATCGAAATAACCGATATGGATGGTCTGTCCGATATCGACATGACCCTCATCTGGTTCGATGCGTCCCGTGATGATGTTCATCAGGGTTGATTTACCCGCACCATTTCCGCCGATAATACCAAGGCGATCGCTAGGGGTAAATTTATAGCTAAAATCTTTAAATAAAGTACGTCCTTTGTAGGATTTGGTAATATTTTCTAGTTCAATGACTTTTTTACCGATACGTCTACCTGGAGTATCGATATTTACCTTACCCTGAGCCTGTTTGAACTCGCGATCCTGCATCTCGCCGATGCGATCGATCCGTGCTTTTTGCTTGGTGCTACGGGCTTTTGCACCTCGTTTAAGCCATTCTAGCTCTTTCCTCAAAACTCCCTGAAGCTTGCGCTGACTGCTAGCAACAGACTCTTCCTGTTGGGCTTTTTTCTCAAGATAGTAAGAATAGTTACCCGAATAGGTATAGAGATCGGCGCGGTCTATTTCTAAAATGCGGTTGGTGACTTCATCTAAGAAATAGCGATCGTGAGTGATGAGAAGAATAGCACCAGGGAAACGTGCTAAATATTCCTGTAACCACTCTACCGACTCGGCATCTAAATGGTTAGTCGGCTCATCCATCATCAACAGTTCGGGTTCGTTGAGTAAAGCAGCAGCCAAAGCAATTCGCTTACGATATCCTCCCGAAAGATCTTTTACCTTAGCATCAAAGTCTTCGATACCTAACTTACTTAAAACAATTTTGGCTTTGGTTTCGAGATCCCACGCTCCCAAAGTTTCCATTTTTTCCGTTACCGTCGCCAAACGAGACATTAATGAATCTAAATCATCGCCTGCTTTAGCAATCTTGTGAGATAAGTCTTCATACTCCTGTACTAGCTTCATTTGCTCGCCACTATCGGCAAACACCTGCTCGATTACTGTCAGATTTTCGTCTATTTCTGGCTGTTGGGGTAAATAAATAATTCTTGCCCCACTCTTAACCAAACGTTGACCACCATCAATAGGTTCGATTCCCGCAATCATTTTAAGTAGGGTAGATTTACCCGATCCATTGACTCCAATCAAACCTACCTTGTCATTGGGTTCGATGCTAAAGCTAGCATCTCGCAGTATTTCTTTGATACCGAAATCTTTTTTGATATTTTGTAAAGTTAAAATGCTCATTCTTATTAGTTTTTTTATGGTAATTATTATTAGGTGAGTAATACGGCTAAAGCCTTGGTTATTTATTACTTGAGACAATCGACCTAAGAGACTGTTTATAAATTAAACCTTAAAATAACTTTAATGCAGGGGTTTGGTGGGTTGCGGCTAATAGATAACTAAATATTGTAATCAATGTATTTACGCCTAACCCACCCTACATAAGGCTTAAACTTATTACTTAAACTACTAACGATTTAATTATGCTGTGTATCGGACATCGAGGGGCGATGGGACACGAGCCTGAGAATACATTATTATCTATTAAAAAAGCCTTGTCTTTGGGGGTTGATGCGATCGAGATTGATGTTTACAACGTCGAAGATAATTTAGTAGTAATTCACGATCGCTCTTTATCTCGAACTACTAATGGCACTGGCTATTTAGAAGAACGAAGTTTTTCATATTTGCGATCGCTTGATGCTGGTAAAGGAGAACAAATTCCTACCTTGGAAGAAGTTTTTGAGACAGTAAACCGAAAAGCCATAATTAACATCGAACTAAAAGGAAGCAATACCGCCAGACTAGTAGCTAGTTTAATTCAAAAATACGTGGATCGGGGATGGTTATATCGAGACTTTGTAGTTTCCTCTTTTAATCATTATGAACTACATCAGCTTAAAACAATCTGTCCTAAAATTACCATAGGTATACTGATCTATGGTCTGCCTTGGGAATATTTAACCATAGCTCGAAAACTACAGGCCGATCTTGTTATCGCTAATTTAGATGTCGCTACCTCTGAGTTTGTTGCCAGAGTACATCAAAAACAGTTGTTAGCATGGGTCTATACCGTTAACCAACCTGAAGATATTAAGCGTTTAAAAGCATTAGAAGTAGATGCTATATTTACTAACTATCCTGAAAGAGTTTTATCTTTGTAAAATTATTTGATGAATCGCGATCGCAACCGCTGGCTCTATTTTATAGCAGGGTTTCTGCTTTTAGCCTTTTCCCTGTATACGCTACATCAACAGTTAGACCGCTATAACTTAAATGATATCTCAAATAGCTTATCGGCGATCGACAACCGCGCTTTAATTCTGGCTTTTGGCTTCGCTATTGCCAGCTATTTGGTAATTAGCAGCTACGATTTAGTAGCTTTTTGGCATTTCAAGTACTATTTAGATACCAAACGGATTCTGTTTACGAGTTTTCTTACCTATGCAGTTAGTAACACTACTGGCTTTACTCTACTAATTGGTGGTGCAATTCGCTATCGTTTTTATTCTTTGTGGGGAGTACCAGCTAAGACAATTGCCAAAGTAACTGCTTGGGGTAATCTTACTTTTTGGTTAGGTTTACTAACCCTAACTGGAATTACTTTTACCATCAATCCTCTACGGCTGCCTAGTTCTTTTAAGATAGATATTGCTCTGATTCGTTGTTTGGGAATTATTGCTTTAATTGCGATCGCCACATATTTCTACTGCTGTTATCGCCGAAAACGCTGGAGAATTCGAGGCAAAACTTTTCGTTTCCCAAAGCTTACTACTACCGTTTGGCAGATTAGTATTTTGTCTCTAGATTGGGCATTAGCAGCAGCAATATTATATTCTTTACTCTCCCATGGTGTTAACAAAACGTATTGGCAGTTTTTTAGTATATATTTACTAGCAATGGCAGCCTCAATTATCAGCAATATTCCAGGCGGAATCGGTGTCTTTGAAACCATAATTATCTTTTTGCTACCCAAAAGTATTTTTGTCCCAGATATATTAAGTTCGCTTTTAGTTTATAGAGCCATCCGCTTTCTACTTCCCTTAGCGATCGCTTTAATTGCGATTTGTATTTTTGAACTATCAAGGCGATCGCGAATTCGTCATAAATAAGATCGAGGCGATCCTAACCAAAATACTCTGGTTCATTTCCAGGCTTCCACTTAATGTTGCAGCCAATGCTAGGTTTTTGCTCAACCTCAATCTTTCGATCTTGCAATACAGCATCGATCGCGGAGCGTAAATCCTTGCCAGTTACGGGAATATCTGTGCTAGGACGACTATCATCGAGCTGTCCGCGATATGCTAACTTATTGTCGCGATCGAATAAAAAGAAATCTGGAGTGCAGGCTGCGGTATAGGCTTTACTTACTTCCTGGCTTTCGTCATAACACACGGGAAAATTAAAGCTAAATTTTTCTGCCATCTGCTTGAGTTTTTCTGGAGAGTCATCGGGATAGTTAGCAACATCATTGGCACTAATTGCCACAATACCTAATGGTTGCTGGCTGTAATCCTGACCGATTTTAGCTAGTTCCGATTTAATGTGTTTGACAAAAGGACAGTGCTGGCAGATAAACATGACTAGCAGTGCTTGACTACCTGTAAAGGTATCGAGAGAAATAGTTTTTCCAGACACCACGTCAGGAAGCTGAAACTCAGGTGCAGCAATGCCTAATGGTAACATTGTCGAAGCTGTTTTTACCATAATCTAAACCTCGGTTATAAAGTGTTATTTAGATTAATCTTAGAACAACTAAACCAAAAATCCAGCAGCGATCGCATCGAGATCGAAGGGTGTTATTCCCTGTTCGATTGAAAACACTGAATCTGCTTGTTCGGGACTGCTTACTAGTTCGCCTCTAGCTCTAGCGTGAAGTTTGAATAGCTGCTCTAAAGTAGGTGGCTGTAAATCTGTCATTGCTTTACCAATTAACGCTATTCCATTTTGGCTACTTTCTACATTGTTACCAATGACCCGCCAACTTGGATGACGTGACAGGCTCATATCCGTCCAAACTATCTCTCGCTGTTGCAGATCTATAATTGCGGGAATACTAATAGCACTATTAGCGGTTAAATCTACTTTATCTCGAACGGTTTGAGGTTCGTATATCTCACCGCTGTTGGGATTTTGGCGAATCATCCAACCTGCAAAGCATTCGGGTAATTCACTAAAAGGCTGATGAGTGAAAGATAAGACGCTAGCCACTACATATCTACCACCATAATTTAAAATTGATGGCAGATCGAGATCGATAAATTCCGACGCACCATCGGGGGCTGAAGTAAAATCGCCACTATGGGCTGCTCGATATTTAGCAGACTTCAAATTTGTATAGGAAATATGTTCTAGATAATTCCAGTCAGCATCATACATGACTGCGGATAGATCGATATCGACTCTACCTGTGGCAACACTCTCTTTCCACCACATAAAAAATCGCACTGTATTTCCCTCGCCTATGGGCAACCGAGAGCCTCTAGTTAGCTGACGCAGAGATTTACTAGCAGAACGTCCTGCAAAGGGTATGGGAAATTTTTTTAGTTTTGGATCGATATATACTTTACCCAAAGGTGCTAGTTTGGCAAAGCGATCGATTAGAGTCCGTTCGCAAATTTCTACTACCTCCTGACACACAGAAGAATCAATTTCGGGTAACTCATTTTTAATGGCAAACGCCTTGGCTACATTACCTTTAGGAAAAAATACCCGTAACCTATCGCGTTCGCGAAGCGTACCCGAAGGGTAATCGCCACTGCGATGTTGAAAATGATTGGCAATCTGTAACAGTACGGGTGTAGAAACGCGATCGCTTACTTCCCGCCAAGTTTTGATTACCTCGCGATCGCCAATATTTCTCAGCAGAAAATCTAAGCGTCGTGCCACTTCTCCTGGTCTAGTTGATAATAACTCTATGGCATCGTGCCAGCGTTGTTCTGTAAATGCAGTTTCTAAACGGCTGTTAAAAGTAGCTACAGGTCGATCGTTACGCACGACATCAAAACCTCGATAGCATTTAGGATAACGCTGGCGATATTCAAAGGGATGTAATTTTTCCCCCAAGCGTATCCATCTGTTTTTATAGCGCAACATATCTTCGGCGATCGAGTCACACTGTTCTAATAATCCTAAGATCGCTCTTCTTTCACGTCGATTGAAATTGCGAAATCGAGTATTTTCTGCCAGGCTGATATCGCCATCAGACATCGCCGTTGCCAAGCGCAGCACATCACTAGCCGTTTTAAAATAAGGCTGTAACTTTGCTAAATCTTGATGCAACAAGCTGGCTACATACGCCAAGTTTTCTTTATAGCCAAATTGTTCGGGTAAGATGTCTACCGTTAAATTAGGAAAAGTGCTAACAAACTCTCGTAAATCTTGTTTGTCTGTTTCAGAAAGAGAAGTATTAGCCCGAAGCAGGTTACGAAAAATATCTAATAGTTCCGACTCTGTTCCTAATTCAATAATCTTGAGCTTAATAGAATCTGATAAAGGCGATCGCGACTCAGTATTGTATTGCGGTAAAATTCTTACTCCTAAAACGTCACCGAGATAATGTCTAATAGAGTTGAGATATAGTTCGGCTTCTGCCATCTCCATTACCTGCGCGGGGAAATTGGGATACATCGGCGCGTACTCGACTGCCCCTCCTACTGCCTGCTTCAAGTCGGTTACTAGCTGAGAATAAAATAAACTTGCTTCGGGTTCGGATAAAGTAGATAGGCAATCGATTAACTGCGGTGAGAAGGTATAGCCCAAAGACTCTATATTTTTCAGAATAGTAGCTAAATTAGCAGCACCAAGGTGGCGATCGCTACGGGTTAAAATCACCTTACTTTTTCTTCTCAGATAAATCGAATTTAATTTATTCATGTTGAGTGGAGGCGATATTTTCAGACGTTCGCGATCGCTCTTTTAATTACAATATCTTACAATATCAGCTCAAAACCAATTACAGAGTGAAGCGGGACTAAATTAAATAGAGGAAAGCGACGACTCTATTAGGATCTAATCTTAGAAGGAAGAATCGTCATAGCCTCTATATAATAACACTAACAAAACACACGGCATTTGTGCAAGTTCAAATAATTCAATTGTCCGCAGAGAAAAAATTAAACAAGATAAAATATTAAATAGCTAAGTAATATTGCTGTGGTTAATAATGACTCCAAACCCAAAAATTGTTAAGTCGATTGAAAAGCTCGATTATCGCGTCACGGTGGGTGATGTAGCAGCCCAAGCAGGACTAGAGCTAAATTTTGCCCAGCAGGGATTGTTAGCCTTAGCTAGTGAAGCAGGGGGGCATCTTCAGGTAGCCGAATCAGGTGACGTAGTTTATCTATTTCCCAAGAATTTTCGCTCTATTTTACGTAATAAATATTGGCAGCTACGCTGGCAAAAAACCTGGCAAAAAATCTGGGGCGTTTTATTTTATTTAATTCGGATTTCTTTTGGAGTTATTTTAATTGCTTCAATCTTAGTAATGCTAGCAGCAATTGTTTTGCTGTGGATTGCAGCTAACTCTAGCAGCGATAACAAAAGAGGCAATAGCAATCGTAGCTATGGTGGAGGCGGAATTTACTTTGTCCCGCGCTTTTGGATAGGAGACATATTTTGGTGGTTCGATCCTGGCTATAATCGCCGTCGCCGTCAGCGTCGAAGACAGGCTTCAAGAGGCTATCAGATGAACTTTTTAGAGTCTGTGTTTTCTTTTCTGTTTGGCGATGGCAATCCTAATGCAGACTTGGAAGAATACCGCTGGCAGGCTATTGGTGGTGTAATTCGTAGCAACAAAGGTGCAGTGATTGGGGAACAGATTGCGCCCTATGTAGATGAAGTAGACCAGTATGAAGATTATATGCTGCCTGTTTTGAGCCGATTTAACGGCTATCCTGAAGTTTCTTCTCAAGGAGATATTATTTATTATTTTCCCGAACTTCAGGTAATGGCAAGCCGTAGACAAACTGAGCCTATTTCTGCGGGTTATCTACAGGAAAAACTCTGGCGTTTTAGTCAGGCTAGCGGTAGTCAAATTACTTTGGCTGCGGGTTTGGGTGCATTAAATATAGTTTTAGCTTTGGTACTCGGTACTTGGGTAGCGAATGGCAATATTGCAGCTATTATGTCTGGACAAGCAGGTGAAGAGTTCGTGCTGTTTGTTGCTTCAATTCACTGGCTGTTACTCGGCTATGGCATTTTATATCTGATAGTTCCTTTAGTGCGCTATTTTTGGATTAAAGGGCGCAATCCTAAAATTGTTAAGCGCAACGAAGCTCGTGAACGTCTGGCGATCGCTCTCAACCAGCCCGATCTATCTTTAAGTCAGAAACTTGCTTATGCCAAACAGTTTGCAGGACAAAAAGTTATTAGCGATCGCGATCTGGCATATACTACCGAAGACGATCTATTAGATCAAAATATTAGAAATGCTGATAAAATCGATCGCCAGTGGCAAGAGCGATTAGACTCGGAAGGATGAGGGATGAGGGATGAGGAACGAGGAATAAAAAAACTCTGTCGATTTGGAATAATTTGAGTTTTTATACTTTATTCTATTAGTGTTTTGAAAATAAAATATTGTAGAAGAAACATATTTTTTAGTTAGTAATTATATGAGTAAAATTAACCAGATATCGGGAACAGCGATCGCCGTTGAAGGGAATGACATCGATACAGATCGGATTATTCCCGCACGTTTTTTACGTTGTGTTACCTTCGATGGTTTGGGCGAACACGCATTTGAAGACGACCGCGCTCAAACTAACGGACAGCATCCTTTCGATCTGACTCAATACCAAGGAGCAAGCATTCTTGTAGTTAATAATAACTTTGGCTGTGGCTCATCTCGCGAACACGCCCCCCAAGCTTTGGCTAAGTGGGGAATTAAGGCGATTATCGGTCAAAGTTTTGCCGAAATCTTTTTTGGTAACTGTGTGGCGATCGGTCTTCCCTGTGTTATTGCCCCTACCGCAGAGATACAGCAGCTACAGTCATTAATTCAGTCGCGCCCTGAAACTGTTATTACCGTCGATCTTAAGGCAATGACCGTAAATAGTATGGATCTATCTATTCCCGTTCAAATGAACGAAGGTTCGAGACAGATGTTCTCTGAAGGAACTTGGGACAACTGCGGGCAATTAGTTAACAATGCTGACAAAGTTAAAGCTACAGCAGGAAAGCTACCTTATGTAAATTGGCAGAGTGCTTAGTTACTGATGTTACGCATTAACAGATTATTTTAGATTGGGTAATGGGTAATGGGTAATGGGTAGTAAAAGTAATCAGTAATAACTACGACCCAGCCGTTTATGTACCATAGGTCTTCTACCTATTATTAAGTCTACGGCAGCGATCGCAAGTTCCACATTTAAACCCTCTTGCTTCTTTTTCAAAGCCAAAAGCCTGTAATAAATATTGCCAGCGACACTGTTTGGTTTTTAAATACTGTTGCATTTTGCCAGAATCGCGTTTTTGACCGTTTGCTAGATTTGAGAGATTAGACGAACGTAGTCGGTAGTGAAAGGGATCGCTCCAGGATACTAAACCCAAACTGTGTAAGATTCCTAAAGTAATTTCTCCTTGAGGAAACTGTTCTTTAATCGTGGCGATTTTTCCTTGTTTTGGTAACTGCTTAATTATTTGCTGCGAGGAGCGGTATTGTTGTTCTAGCTTGCGGTTAAAAAATTGACTGCGCTGTTTGTCTTCAGGATCTAACCAGCCAGTCGGTTCGCTAATTAAAGTTAAAGCAGTTGCACTCTTACCATCTCTGCCACCTCTTCCTACCTCCTGGATGTATTCAGCAAGTAATTCGGGTGCGTGATAGTGAATTACCCAACGAACGTCGGGTTTATCTATGCCCATACCAAAGGCGGAAGTACAGATAACAAACTGAATCTTACCCGTAATCCAATCTTGTTCGATACTTCTTCTCTGGCTAGTAATTAATCCTGCATGATAAGCAGCAACGCTATAGTTTAAAGATTTAAACCAGGCTGCTAAAGATTCGCTGTCTTTACGAGAACGAACGTATATCAAGCCTGATTGATTCGGTTTTGTTTGAATTGCTCGCAGCATCTGTTGTTTTCTGCCTCTGGGTGTCCAAACTGTTGTGACATTTAAACTTAAATTGTCGCGATAGGGACTGATTAAAAAGGTTTCTGGTTGCTTTAATTCTAGAACCTTTGAGATCTCTTTTTGAGCCTGTGGATCGGCGGTAGCGGTAAAAGCAGCGATCGCAATTTTGGTTTTTGGTGGCTTGTGCTGTAACAAGCTACGACGGACAGCACCCAAACGACGATATGCGGGACGAAAGGTAGTTCCCCATTGTGTCAAGCAATGAACTTCATCTAAAACGATGCCCATGATTTTTATCTGGGGCTGAACGATAATTTCCCAAACGGGCAGACTTAACAGAGTTTCGGGGGATAAATATAATAAGCTTAGTTGTTGTCGGGCGATCGCATTTAAAGTTCTTTTTCTTTCCTGTCTGGACAATTCACTATGTAATAATGCTCCAGATAATCCCAGATGTTGTAGCTGACTGACCTGGTTTTCCATCAACGCTACTAAAGGAGACACTACAATAGTTAATCCTGTCTGTAAAAGCGCGGGTAGCTGAAAGCAAATCGATTTACCCCCTCCTGTCGGTAAAATAATTAACGCATCTTTACCAGCTAATAAAGCCTGAATTATTTCTCCTTGAGGATATCTAAAATCTTCATATCCCCAGATCTGTCTGAACTTATCTTTAACTCTGTCCAGATGATTCTCTGTTTGCTCGTCATACATGCGGCTTAAGCCTTTGTTCATCCTTCATCCCTCATCCTTCATCCTTCATCCCTCATCCCTCATCCTTCATCCCTCATCCTTTACTTTCAGATTGTCGAATTTTAAGCCATAAATCTCGATATTGTCGTTCGGTTTGCGCCTCAAGAGGTAAGAGAAATTCGCTCTTATCGGAATTAAGAACTTTTGAATTAAGAAAAATATTATCTTTAAGATCTTTAGGTATTTCTTCTGGCTTTAAAGTAGGTAAAATTGGTGAAATTCCATCGGTGAACAAAGATATTTGTTTAGCAGCTTGTGGTTTCCAGCAATAATCGATCCATTGTTCGATATTAACAATACTTTCATCCTCAGCTATCGATCGATCGGGAGATTTGGCGGGTTCTACCCAAATATCCGCCCATAAGGACGTTCCCGACTGAGGAATAACAAATTTGATGTCTGGGTAGCGTTTGAGTAGAGGTAAAATATCTGTTGACCAACCGACAGCAGCCCAAGTATCACCCAAAACTAGAGGTTCTAAATAGTGGTCAGAACTGTATAATTTTGCCTGTCCTTGTAACTCTAATAACTCTGTCTCTAGATCGGGTACAGAATTTAAATTCTCAGTATTATAAGAATATCCCAGTTTTTTTAAGGTCAAGCCGATAGTTTCTCTAGGAGAATCTAATAAAGAAATGCGATCGCGTAATTCTGGTTGCCAAAGATCTTGCCAATCTCTAACGCTTAAGTTTAATTTATCTAATTTGTCACTTCGATAGGCGATTACAGTACTTCCCCAGCGATAAGGTGCGCCATAAATTTCACCATCGTCAGCTAATTTTCCTTGACTATTACGCCGTACCAACTTCTGCCAAAATTCAGGCAATTTTTGCCAGTTAGTTAAATCCTTTACTGATAAAGGTTGAATTGCATTCTGATTAATTGCTGAAGTTAACCAAACATCTCCTATAGTAGTTAGACTCGGATAAATTACAGATTTATTAAAGATTTTCTCTGTCAAGCTTTTTGTTTCTCGATCGGAGTTTTTTTGCTGCTGCAACTTTTCAAGGCGATCGAAGATTTGCGCTATTTGAGTTTGAGGTTCAAAATCAATTTTGTTCGCTTCGATCGTATTATGAAAATCTTTAATCAACCCTAAAGGAATAGAGTTTTCTAAGAATAATACCTGTATAGCTGGTGTGCCATTGCTGCATCCTGAAAGCATTTGACTCAAAGCTAGTGCTGTACTGGTTTTCAGAAAATAACGGCGTGATAACTGATAATTCATTATTTTTGATAGCTAAACATTTTCAAGTATAATTACTTAGATAAAATTGTTAAATAAATCTAAATTGTAAAGCATATTTTACCAATTAATTTGATGCCATAGGATCTTGAGATCGAGGTTATTGAGTAATAATAAAATCTTTATAAAAATCCCTCGGTCAATTGTTAAATGAATCAGGAATAATAAGACACATTTAGCAATTAGCTTTTAGCATAAAAACATATAGCAAGAAATTCTTCGTCACAAAATATATGGACACCTTAAAGATACAAATCAGCCAGTTGCAGGATAAAACCGATCGCCTATACGAACTGGTAGAACAAATGAATAATCGAGTTGATTTACTAAGTAATTCTCAATCCTCATCGGCAGAAACAGAATCTTATTCTTTACCCAATTTCGCATCAGGCGTTAGCTTTTCAGATAAGAAAAGATCTGATTATCAGTTAACTCACAAAGATATTTTGGTAGACGATAATAATAGTACCAATAGTACTAAATCCAATAGCGACAACCTCGCTCCTGAAACACAAATTCGCCGTTTGACAGCACAGCTTACCGCAGCATATAACCGTATTGCAGCTTTAGAAGAACAGTTACTGACCTACAGAATTCATTCTTAGATCGCAGTACTTAGTAAATAAAGTTTCAATTGCAGCAACTAGTCGAGCAGAAGTCCAATTTTGTAGAAGATGAGTGGCGATCGCGCAGCCTCCTGCGCCCACACCTTCTTTAACATATCCTGACGAATAAGCACGAAAGCCAGGATATCGAGAAGTGGAAAAGTCTAAATCTGTAGCCAACAAAGATCCGCCGATCGCGTTTGCCAGACTTACCGTATTTCCAGTAGGGTCTTCAACTACAAAACGAGTTGTACCTACTACAATCTCAGATAATTGAGCCGAAACGCTATGGTAAAGTGAGATCTCTTTAATTAGAGCGTATATTGCTAGCATCTGAGTTCCTCCTGCTAACATTACTCCAATACGACGACTAGCAGCGATCGCCATTCCCGCAACTACAATTTGCATCGGATCGCCTACTGCTGCTACCAATGCCAAGGGATCGTTTTGATGGTTCGATCGATCTACATTTAATAATCCTGCTCGAACTACCGACCATTTTTGACCGTGATTGCAGTTAGGATGACTACTATTTATCATTCCTCTAGCCTCAATCCCTAGTGCCGTCAATAAAGCTAAAGCGGTGGTTGTTCCACCAACTACACATTCACCAAGAATTAAATATTCGGCTGTATTAGCTAGCTTTTCACCCCATTTCAAACCCTGTTCAAACAGATGCCGTACCTTCTCAATTGGCATTGCTTTCCCAGAAGAAACGCAAGCAGCAGCAATTCCACCTAAATCTATGGTGTCTACCGTCGGCTGATGAAATAAACCTGCATTGAAGATATAGGTAGGTAGATCCAACTCTTCAACGACAGCACGAGAAATAAAGGTAGGAGATAACCCCGCTTCAAGTATCGGTAGAGGATGCCGATAATTTGCCTGTACCCCTTGGGTTAAAAATTCTGCGTCTGCGATCGCCGTATATTCGCGATCGAAGGGCGTTGCTCCTGCTGCTGAAATACCTGGAATTAGTCCAGTAGCCGTAAACCCCAAAACACAGGCGAAGCTTGGTTTAGCACCGCTATATCTTTTCAACCAACGAAATCCTGACTGTAGCTCGCTATAAACGTAAATCATCGAACGCTATACTGTAGATTGGCTTCGTATATCTTACATTTTTAAGCGGGTGTTAATCGCGATTGTACGGGTTCAACACCAAGAGCGATCGCTTTTTCTTTTCTGTGTTGCGATCGGCATCTTTATAATCAGTAAGTATTCTATTTCTGAAAAACAATTAAAATTGTGATAGAAAAATAGATCTACAGCTTGTATATAGATTTATTTTAATTGCGATCGCGATTCCCGTCTGGCATCGCTCTTTCTTATACTTTTAAGCAGTTAACATAACCTTGTTCGCCATAACTCAGTATCTTCTGGTCACGAGTTAATAAAATTAAGTTGTTTATCCTTGCAGTAGCGACAATAATTCTGTCTGCTGGATCTCCGTGAAATTCACCTGGTAGAAAACTGCTTTCAATTGCTATTTCTGGGAGCATAGAAGATAAATTGACTCCTGGTTGACTGAAACTATCTTTTACCCATTGATGTATTGGCTCGGACAAGTTTACTCGATCTTTCGCTACCAGTATCGATAATTCCCAAACAGAAATAGCACAAATAAACACCTTCCCCTTATTTCCTGCAAAATTTATTTGTTCGATCGCATCTAGAGATAATTCAGTCGATCCATTAAATAACCAAATCCAAGTATGAGTGTCTAATAATATGCCTCGATCTTTATCGGACATCTACTTCCCAAGTTTCTCCTATACCTTCAACAATATCTTCTCGGATTTCAACAGTGTCTTTTAAACAGCCAAATAGAGAATAAGCTTCATCTTCGATGGGAGTCAGTTTAGCCATAGGCTTACCATGTTTGGTTATGGTTATAGGTGTTTTGGTTTGGTTAACTCGATCTATTAGTTTGAGACAGTGAGTTTTAAATTCTCCCGCACCTATAAAATTGCTATCCTGAGTCATTTTCGATTATGGTCGTATAACTATAGTCATAATTATTCTATCATTTAATATTTGGAAAAAGCGATCGCTTTCCAATTACCTTTAAATACATCAAAAAATAAGCTGTAGGGTGGGTATCTTAATAAAAAAATGCTAAAAACACCAGCTATTCAAAAACGTTTGTTGAAAACTATCTTTAATAGTATGAAAGATTAATTGGCAGTCGTGCGATCGCAATATTGAATTTTAGAAAAAGCGATCGCTCTGGAGCGGGGGTCGCAATCGCATTTCTATCTATGAATCGATCGCATCAAATACTTGTTTAACTATTTTGGGGTGTAATATTTTGCCAGAGTGAAAAGGAATTACAACTCTAATTTCATCTTTACGATATATCCGATGGCTTCCTTTACTCCTAATGAATTCAAAACCAGCATCCACTAATAGTTTCTCCGCTTCTTTAGCTGTCAATCTAGGTAACTTAGGCAACCAACACCTCTAAAGTCATAGTAGTTACTTTTTTCTGAAGAATTTCTTGTTTTTCAGGTTCGGATAAAGTTTCTATATATAGTTCGACTGCTTCAGTGATATTATTTTGTACTTCTTCTAGAGTGTCTCCCTGACTCTGGCATCCTTTTAATTCAGGACAATAGGCATAGAATCCGTCTTCATCTTCTTCAATAATGATGTTTAATTTATACATGATGGCATTTGATATTAAGTTACAAATTTATTTTACTGGCTGTGTCGTGTAGGATCGCTGTCGGTTTTTTAGTCTCGGTGAGACTTTTATCTCTAGCAACCCTAAAGGATACCGCTTCGCATAAGGCGCGAAGACGCAAAGAGTTAAGGTCGCGATCGCATTTCCTACAACATCAAGAGCGCACTATCAGAACAGTTTCGTTAATACACTGATAAATAGTAATTTAACAAATTTATAAAACAATGTTCGATTTAGGAATGATTTTTGGTGCTGCCGATCTAGTTTCTGATGTATCGGGTATAAAGCAGCGACAGGTTAGACAGATTAAGTTTTTCAAATATAAAAAAGGCGGGTTGGGAATCGCATTTTTTGATAATCAAACAGTGTTCGGTGAATACTGGATTGAAAATATAAAAGTGCCAAAAGAATACGAGACTATTTTTAATAAGAGTGGTTTTAATCGTGGAACTAAATATGATGTTCAGTTTTTCGATCTACAAGCTTTTAGCGCAGATAAGAAGATGTTGAAATCATCAGCTATTCAAAAACGCCTTTTAAAAACTGTTTTTAATAGTATGAAAGATTAATTTATAGTTATGCGATCGCTATATAGATAGTTATAAAAAAGCGATCGCATCTGTACCGAAAGATTGCAACTATTTTTCTATTGCCTTTTTCGCACCATAAACAGCAAGTCCAACTACAGAGCCTGCTGCTGCTACTGGAAGCATTCCAATTCCTATAGCAGTTCCTCCCACTGCCAAACCCATACCACCAATTACAGTAGATAAACCTGCACCTGCTGCTGCACCTCCTGCCACGTGAATACCTGCATCAAATGTTTTGTTTATTGATTGATTTTTCTTTTTCATTTGAATAGAACTACTTAACTTTTTAATTACTTTGATTGATTTAAAATTCTAAGATTGAATATAATTATTACTTTAAAAAATTTATTCAATCGCTTTTTTTACTTGCCTAGCCCCAAAGTACAATAATCCTCCTACAGCTACAATTCCAGCAGCAGGAACTGCTACGGTTGCAGTAGTAGTTAAACCTATAGCCCCAAAATTCCTGGAGCAGCAGTTGTATATGTAGCTACTGTTATTGAACCTGTTCCCGCAGCAGCAGCAGAACTTATTGCACCGATAGCCTTCGCATGATTTGACATTAATTTTTACTCCCTGATAATCCGAAATTGCTATTTATATTATTTATTACTTAGTGATTCAATAATATTTTGCGTTTTTAATTTTGAAAATATTTATTTGACAGCTTTTGATAATCTTTAAACATAGTTAAAGTTTTTATAAACCTATTTACTAGATAAAAATACAAAAATACAGTTAATTAGTTTGGATTTAATATATATTTATCACTTTTTCGCCTGTTTTATCAGCATTTTCCAATCATCAGGAGGATTACCAGTTTCTAGCATCCTTTTAAATATCCGATAAGCATCAGTTTTACTGTCATAAGCGCGTTTAGACTTTTCATCGTTTACCCAAGCATAGACAATAATTTTTTGCTGTTGATGATAGCGAAAAAACAAGCGATATTGTTGAAAAAACTTAGCGCGAAACCAATGTTTGTATTCCGTACCAAGGGTGTTTCCCTGACGGTATTCTTTGCGAGTTGGATCTTGAGGAATAATTTCAAATGCCAGTTTGTTTATAGCTGCTAGTCTTTTGGTCGCGTTTTTCTTTTTATAATCCTGCGGGTATTTTTGGCGTAGGCTTTCTACTTTATTAGTTAACTCTTCTAGCTGACTGACAAATAAAGGGTGAGCATAGATGCGCCAGTCATTGATAATTAAAGAATTATTCTCTAACAAAGTTATTCATCCTCATCAAACAATGGTGCATCTAAATCTATTTCTACATTTTCTACTAAAGATTGAACTCTCTCTAAAGTTGTTGAGGTAATGGGTTGTATGTACTGCGGATTTTGTTCGATATCTTGCGCCAGAAAATCCAGAAATTTACCTAATATTGGATCTTCTTCAGAGGCTTGACTGCGAGTAATAGTAACTGTTCCATCCGAGTTTATGACATAGGCAATTTTGTCTCTTTTGTTCAAACCCAAAGTTTTACGTACTATATCTGGAACAGTAGTTTGATATCTATCGGTTAGAGTAGATTCTGCTTGCAGTAATTCAGTCATTTTAGTTTTTTAACTTAGTTAATCTAATTTTAATTCATTAGGTAATGCGATCGCATTATTGTAGAGAAAAAGCGATACCCTAATTAACCAATTAGCAAGAGTGACGGCAATGAATATACAATAAGGAATTGCTGAAAGTACCAACTCCTCTGCTAGTCACATGACCGCAACCGAAACGAATCTATCTACTCAATACGATCCCAAGCAAACCGAAGCCAAATGGCAGCAATACTGGGCGGATAAAGAAGTATTCAAAGCCGATCCTAATGCCGAAGGCGAACCTTACTGTATCGTTATTCCCCCACCCAACGTTACGGGAAGTTTGCACATGGGACACGCTTTTGAAAGTGCGCTGATCGATACTTTGATTCGCTATCATCGGATGATCGGGCATAATACTTTGTGGCTACCTGGGACGGATCACGCGAGTATTGCGGTGAGTACGATTGTCGATAAGCAAATTAAGGCTGAAGGTAAAAGCCGTGAGGATTTGGGACGAGAAGAATATCTCAAACGGGCTTGGGCTTGGAAAGAAGAGTCTGGGACAACGATTATCAATCAGTTGAAGAGTCTGGGGGTATCGGCTGACTGGACGCGAGAACGGTTTACAATGGACGAGGGTTTATCTGCTGCGGTGAAGACAGCCTTTGTTAAACTTTACGAGGAAGATTTGATTTATCGGGGGAATTATTTAGTTAATTGGTGTCCCGCATCGCTTTCGGCAGTATCGGATTTAGAAGCAGAGAAACAGGAGGTAGACGGGCATCTATGGCACTTCCGCTATCCTTTGACTGATGGTACTGGTTATTTGGAAGTAGCGACAACTCGCCCTGAAACCATGCTAGGGGATACGGGGGTTGCGGTTAATCCAAATGATCGAAGATACAAGGATTATATTGGTAAGACTATTACTTTACCCATTGTCGGGCGAGAGATTCCTGTTATCGGCGATGAATTTGTTGACATGGAATTTGGGACAGGTTGCGTTAAGGTAACGCCAGCCCACGATCCTAATGACTTTGAGATGGGTAAACGCCATAACCTACCGATGATTAACATCATGAATAAGGATGGTAGTCTCAATGAGAATGCAGGAGAGTTTCAGGGACAGGATCGCTTTGTGGCACGTAAGAATGTGGTTAAGAAACTGGATGAGTTAGGCAATTTAGTAAAAATAGAAGACTATCGCCATAGCGTTCCGTTTAGCGATCGCGGTAAAGTACCAGTAGAACCTTTATTATCGACCCAATGGTTTGTCAAAATCGAACCGTTGTCAAGTAAGGCTTTAGCTTTTCTAGATAATGAGAATTCCCCTAACTATGTACCCGACAGATGGAAGAAGGTATATCGTGACTGGTTAGTAAAATTAAAGGACTGGTGTATTTCCCGTCAGCTATGGTGGGGACATCAAATACCTGCTTGGTATGTAGTTTCGGAAACTGAAGGGGAAATCAAAGATAATACGCCTTTTGTCGTGGCTTACGATGAGGCAGAAGCGGAAAGTAAGGCGAAAGAACAGTACGGCGATAGTATCAAATTAGAACAAGATCCAGATGTCTTAGATACCTGGTTTTCTTCTGGTTTGTGGCCCTTTTCCACTATGGGATGGCCCGAAAATACTGCCGATCTAGAGAAATATTATCCGACATCTACTTTAGTTACGGGCTTCGATATTATCTTCTTCTGGGTAGCCCGCATGACTATGATGGCGGGACACTTTACCGACAAGATGCCCTTTGAAGACGTTTATATTCACGGCTTGGTATTAGATGAAAACGGACAAAAGATGTCCAAGTCAAAAAATAACGGTATCGATCCTTTACTGATGATCGATAAATACGGTGCGGATGCCTTGCGTTACACTCTGATAACTAAAGTTGTCGGCGCAGGACAAAATATCAGCTTTGATTACGATCGCAAAAAACAAGAATCAGCTTCTGTAGAGGCTTCCCGTAACTTTGCTAACAAGCTGTGGAATGCGTCGCGGTTTGTGATGATGAATCTTAAGGGTAAAACTCCCCAAGAATTAGGACAGCCAGAATTTAATTCCTTAGATTTAATGGACCAATGGTTGTTATCTCGTTTCTATCAAACCGTACAGCAAACCAAAAGCAACATTGAGGCTTATGGTTTGGGAGAAGCAGCCAAAGGTCTGTATGAGTTTATCTGGAATGATTTTTGTGACTGGTATATCGAGTTAGCCAAACCTCGCCTCTGGAAAGATGAAACTTCTATATCCCGTCAAGTAGCACAGCAAACTTTAGCCTATGTCCTCGACGGCATACTTAAACTACTTCATCCTTTTATGCCTCACATTACCGAGGAAATCTGGCAAACTCTTACTTCAGCAGACGGTCAAACTCTAGCTTTACAAGCTTATCCTGAAGTAGTAGAGAATTTAATTGACCCAGAATTAGAACAAGGCTTTGACCTGCTGTTTAATGTTATAAGTACGATTCGTAACTTACGTGCCGAGTCGGTAATTAAGCCTGGGGAAAAAATAAAAGTTATCCTGCAAACCGAAAGCCAGCAAGAAATTAACTTGCTTGAGGGTACTGGTAGCTATATTAAAGATATTGCTAAGGTAAAAGAGCTAGTTATTACGTCTACCCTAGAAAAAGATCCAGGACAGGTAATTGCAGGGGTAACGGGTACGGTACAGGTGTTAATCCCGCTAACTGGTTTAGTTGATGTAGCTGCACTACAGGCTAAATTGCAGAAAAAACTAGACAAAGTAGAGAAAGATATTAAATCTCTTACTGGACGCTTGAACAATCCAGGCTTTGTTAATAAAGCACCCGCAGAGGTAATTGAAGGTGCAAAAAATGACTTAACAGAAGCCCAAAAACAGGCAGAAATATTGCGGGAGCGTTTAAATCGTTTAAAGTAAAAGTATTATTGATGTAATCTTGTATTATTTAAATCGCATTTACTTTTAAATTCTTAGTTTCTTATTATCTGTTCGAGGGAGTAGAGATTGCAAAGTAGAGACGACATTACAAAATATAAAACTACATTCTATATGAACGAGGTTTATATTAAAGACAAAGCATTTATCACTATACTCTGGCGAGTTCCCTATTAGGTAGGCTTACTTTAATGTAACTCTAATTGATAAATGGTCAATGATAAATGATAAATGATTTAAGCCATGTTGTACTTAGCTCGAGTTCAAAATCAGCCTATTTCTGAGGAAATACAGCTACAGTTACTTGCTCGTCAAGAATCAGAATATGTTTGGTCACTCGATAATTCTGAGACATTACTTCTGACCAAAGAAAGCTCTCTTTGTGAAGGAGTTTTAGTACTAGTAGAAGTAGATTCAAAGCAGCAAATTGTTAGTATTCAGGATGCAAAAGAGTGGGTTTTGAGCATCTTACAGCAGTATTTGACTAAAAATGCGATTAATCCTCAGTTTGTGGAGGCAGAACAAAGCAAAGTAGAGAAATGGCGACAAGAGGTGGCCGCTCAAAATCTCGAACTAAATCGTCGTTCATTGGAAATTGAAACCCGTCGCGAACAATTACAAGAATTAGAACAGGACTTAAAACGCGATCGCGAAGAATTAGATAAGTTGCGGGAACAATTGAGTAATAGGTAATAAGCGGAAGTTAAATATTTAGATAAGAAGTTACATTTCTTTATTCACAAAGAGAACGCTATGCACCAGATCTTTACTATCGGCACGACCGCCAAGAGAGCCTGCTAGCACACCGAGAGCAGCTACAAACAGGCTCAACTTTACATGGTCGAGTACGCGCACCGCTGGGTCTACAGTTGGCCATGTCTCCATCAGCTTGCGCGGAAAAATTGCGATCGCTCCCAAGTAGGTCAGTCCCACGAATATAGCAAAGAGGATTAGCATTGTTAGGAGCAGGCACAGCACTGTTGCTGCACTAGTAACAACGGTAGACTCTGCAAGTACGCGACCACGACCGAGTACGCTGCTAAAGGCAAAAGCTCGGTTGAGTACTACCGTAGCAGCGACGATCGCTAACCCTGAAAATAATGCCAGTTGGTAGAGTTCGACCGCGCTAGCAACATCCCAGATTTCAGCACTGAAAAACACCACAATAATAACCGATAGAGCTGCCGTTATCATAGTTGGCAACCTGGTAACAAGGTGAAATGGATTCGCCCTGACTACAGCACGGGCAATGCTGCGCCAGTCTCGAATGAGGGTAGACAAAATAAATTTCCAGTGTCCGTTACGACTCTTACGCTCGTGAGCCTCTTGAGGAAGGGTCTGTCGCATTTGTTGACGCTGTTTATCGGTTATGTGTACCATTGCAGCAAGAGCCTCCACATCTGCAAAGTCATACATTACGTTCTGGGGATCTTTAGTACGGGAGAGATTAAGCAGATGACCGAAGGTATGAAGTAACAGCGTCGTCAATCGCTTGACAACTAGCGAGTCGTTCTTCGAGTCTCCCCAGAAGGCGGGATTCAGTCGCTTGGTAGAAATAACGCCAACGTTTGTAAGTTGACTGGGAAGCGCGAGGGTATAAGAGAACGTAGTTGTGGACAGATCTACCTCAGTTACGATGAGTAGAAAGTGGATGCCCCGTTCGAGCTTCTCACTCATGCCAATTTGTAAAAAGTCGAGTGGGGCATAAGTACCAGCCGACGGCATTAGGTGCGGACCATCGAATGCCAGTAGCTCGACTCCTATTCCAAGGGTGTCGGCGATAATATTTTTGAAGGCATCTGCTGCCTGGGACACCCAATGGCGAAAGCGGTCAGAGTTCTTACCTTCGACATCCATTATCATCACGCCGACCCGATAATCCCGTGAGCTGTAAGACTTAGGCACGGCTAGACCTCAGTGCTAACTACGGGAGTGAATATCTGTAGAAAAAGAGAAAAATGCTTTTCTCCTATAGAGATTGGTTGGAGATGCCAGCCAAACGGACAACGTGCGGACAAGCGACGCAAAGCGGTCGCGTTTTTTGAAAGAATACTCTTACAAAAAAGCCGACGGGTCTTGGGGAGGGGCTGTCGCCTGGGGAAACCCCAGGCGTTTATATGCCCCGTGGTTTCCCCCATGAGCTCTTGCGTCAACAAAGGACTTGTCCGCATGTAGTCCTTTGTCACGGTGTTGAAGCAACCCCAGCATCCGTTTCCTCCTAAATGTCTCTTTTGATGGCTCAAATAAGTCTGCAAACCATTATTGGTACAAAGCTTCATGGAACGATATATATAGAGTTAATCGAGGTTCAGCAACTTAGCGCGGGTAACTAAGATAGCTATTTCGGTGTCGCCTAACTATCATAATCAAGATCGGGATTTAAAGATAGAGCAAACGTTTATTCTTCCTACTGATTGGGAATTTATCACCAAAGATAGTCAAGGTAAGATAATTAAGTCCATTAACAACTTAGTCTATTTAATTAATCGAAACTAATCATCTTCTGGTAAATTTGAACCAGCCGATCACCTTGCTTCTCAATTCAGGTTCGGTTAAAAGTCCCTGACTAGGGCTAAATAAGAAGGCTAGTAGGAAAAAAGCAAAGATTACTATGACGATCGCAGCACCAGAAGGCAAATCGAAATAGTAACTACAGTACATTCCCGTAACGCTGGAAGCTGCACCGATAAATGCTCCTAAAATCATCATCTGCGATAATTCTTTAACTAACAGATATGCAGCGATCGCAGGACCAACTAACATCGACATTACTAATAGTACGCCCACGGTTTGCATACTCGCCACAATGGTTAGAGCGATGGCACAAATCAAGCCGAAGTAGAGCCAGTTTACTGGTAGTCCACAGGCTTTTGCACCTAAAGGATCGAAGGTATAAAACTCTAATTCTTTATAGAAAAGCTTGGTTAGAAGTAGGATAAATGCCGTAATAATTACGGTACGCCAAACATCGCCAGCAGTTACGCCCAAAATATCGCCAAATAGGATTTCATCTAAATTTATCCGATCCGTTTCTAAAGTAGTAATTAAAATTACTCCTAATGCTAAAAAGCTAGTCAGGGTTAACGCCATTGCTGCATCTACTTTAATTCGCGATCGCTTTTGAATACCCATCACTACCAAAGCACTCAGCACCCCAGTAACAAAAGCCCCAATAGCTACATTTATCTCTAAAAAAAAGGCGATCGAAATACCAGGTAACACCGCATGAGAGATTACCCCACTCATCATGCCCATCTGCTGCAAAATTAAATAGCTACCTACTACCGCGCCTAAAATACCCAAAGACAAGCCAACTGCGATCGCCTGGCGCATAAACTCAAATTCTAGAGGCTCGATTAACCAAGTTAAATAGGTAGACATATAGTCGTACAAAGTTATATATAGACAAGTTTAGCTATTTGCTCGTAGGTAATGGGTAATGGGTAATGGGTAATGGGTAATGGGTAACGAATGTTTTAATCTATGTACGTATTGCTATATTTCTTACTTTTTGGTTGCGCCTTTAGCATCCACAGCAAAACTAATTATTGATGAACGAGGTGAACTAAAATGCCGATTCATAGCTTTATTGATGTTTTCGTTAGTCAAAACCTCTTCTTTTGTACCACAAGCAACTAATTTTTTATTTAATAATATTAGTCGATCGTAATTATTTATCGTTTCGCTAAAGTCGTGACTAATAACTAAAAGGGTTTTTTGTTCCGCCTTTAGTTCGGCAAAAATATCGAAGATAATTGTTTCTGTTTGTCGATCTATATTGTTAAAGGGTTCATCGAATAATAGTAAATCTGCTTCTTGGGCGATCGCTCTGGCTAAGAAAACCCGCTGCTGTTGTCCCCCCGATAGTTCCCTAATCTGTCGCTGGCGATACTGCCACATTCCTACCCGCTGTAGGGCGTTACGTACCAACATTCGCGAACGGCGATCGTGCTGTTTGAACCAGCCTGTAGTCGATACTCTACCCATCATTACCGCTCTTTCTACCGTGACGGGATAGTCCCAATCGATTTGCGATCGCTGAGGAACGTAAGCTACTTTATTTAGTCGTTTGGTAACGGGTTTGCCCATCCATTTTGCCGTTCCTTGGGCTACAGGCACTAATCCTAAAATCGCTTTGACTAAGGTGCTTTTACCCGCGCCATTCGAGCCAAACAACCCCATTACTACCCCTGGTTGCAGCTTGAAAGAAACATTTTCAATTGCAGAGGTTTGGCGGTAGTTTACGCTCAGATTACAAACTTCTAACATCGATAAACATGAGATTCGTTATCATTATCATTTTATATTAATATAATTAGAATCATTATCATTCTAATTTCGGTAGATAGTCGATTTATGTTTAAAAATGTCAAGTATCTTGTCGTTACAACTATAGGAATTGCCGTTAGTCTAATTGGCTGTAGTTCTTTGGATCGTAATGTTGCACAGGCGCAATCAAAACCAAAAGTGGTAGCTTCTCATAACGTAATTTGCGATTTGGTAGAGACGATAGCTTCCGATACCGTAGATTTGACTTGCCTAATTAAAGCTAACCAAGATCCTCATACCTATCGCCCTACTCCTTCTCAACTTAAAGCAATGGAATCCGCCCAGCTTGTTTTGTATGGTGGTTATCAATTAGAACCAAAAATTACTAAGCTGCTAGAAGCTACTGGCGAGAAAATTCCTAAAATAGCCCTGTACGAGCAGGTAGTTACAGAGCCAATTATGGCAGAACACGAACATTCTTCAGAAGAGGTAGAACACGACCATTCAGCAGCAGAATCTCAGCCAGAGTTAGAGCCAGATCCTCACGTTTGGCACAGTATAGAAAACACCGTAGCAATGGTAGAATTTCTCAGATCGATCTTGTTACAGTTAAATCCGCAGCAAGCAGAAGTATACTTAACAAATAGCACTGCTTTAACCGAACAGCTTTGGCAATTAGACGCATGGATTAAAGAGCAAATTGCGACTATTCCTGAAGGACAAAGGGTATTAGTCACGACTCATGATTCACTCAACTATTATGTTAGCTCATACAATTTAGACGACTATCAAACTTTACAGGGTTTGAGTACCGAAGCCTCTCCTACCGCCTCTGAAGTAAAAGAATTAGCGGGAGCGATCGCACAAACGCGAGTACCGACAATTTTTGTCGAATCTACAAAGAGCGATCGCGTAATTAATAATGTCGCCCGCGCTGCTAATGTAGAATTATCCGAGTCAGAATTGTATGTCGATGGTTTAGGATCGGCAGACAACTATACAGAAATGATGTCTTATAATACCTGCGCGATCGTCAATGGTTTGGGTGGAGAATGCGAACCATTTATCAGTCAACAGTCAACAGTAAACAGTCAACAGTCAACAGTCAACAATTAACAATTAACAGTTAACAGTTAACAGTCAACAGTCAACAATTAACAATTAACAATCAACAATCAACAATCAACAATCAACAATCAACAATCAACAATCAACAATCAACATTGAAGATCTAATCGTTTAGTGTAAGTATTTTGCGATCGCGCTTTCTACGAGATTAAACTGAGGCTAATGTCCAAATTTTCTCCTACACCAATAATGCTTTCTTCTGGAAAACTAACCCAGTCACCCTCAAACAAAGGTTCTGAGGCGACAATGACCGCATTATCGTAGTGCGAATCATCTTTTATATAATATAGGCTAGGACATTGCTTGCGGTTGGCATAACGACAGGCAGCTAATTCTTTACCATTAGTCAAAACAATATTGACCGAAAGTTCTATATTGTCTGACTCTGCCATTGTTGCCAAATTTACTATGGTATTGTTCAAAGCTTGTTTTAAACTTAGACTAGGATCGGCATTTAGTTCATTAATAATCAAGGCAAAAATATGTTCTGAATCAGTCGTGCCTTCAATACGTTGATAAGCATAATCGCTCAGTCGATCGCGAATTGGTCGATAGAGAGTGGAGCGAAAATTATCGATAAAGCCGTTGTGAATAAATGATATTTTCTGATAAGAAAATGGCTGACAATTAACCATGTCTACCGAAAGATTGGACGTAGCACTTCGCACATATCCCAAAAAACACTTGGTTTGGATGTAGCGTGCTAGCGGTGGTAAATTAGCATCATTCCAAATCGGTAAAACATTTCTGTAGACATAGGGTAGTGTGTTTGGCTTTGAGTCGTACCAACCAATTCCAAAACCATCAGCATTTAAAAATCCTGAGGTCATTTTCTCAGGTTTGTAGCTTTGTTTAATTAAAGAGTGTTCTGGTTTAATTAAAACATGGTCTAACTGAATTGAAGAGCCAAGATAACCTAATAATCTGCACATTATAAATAGTAATTTAGTATTAATATCTTCTATATTCAAGCATGGCTTTTTAATTTTGCTGTATGTAATGACCGATCCATTAAAGAGCGGATTCAAACCTTTTTATTTCTGCGATCGCTAAACCAAGTTTGTAGCTGTTGGCGACAAGACTGTTCTTTAATACCTGCTAATACCTGTAAGCGGTGATTGGAACAATAGCTGTCGGGTAGGTTAATCGTGCTACGAATTGCCCCAGTTTTGGGATCGTCAGCACCGTAAACCAATAAACCCAAGCGAGAATGAACGATCGCACCAGCACACATCGGACAGGGTTCGAGGGTAACGTAGAGAGTACAGTCGTTAAGATAACAATTTGCGATCGCTTTGGTTGCAGTACGAATAGCGAGGATTTCGGCGTGAGCGGTTGGATCTTGTTCTCTGGTTTTGCGGTTGGCTGCTTGGGCTAATAGATTACCCTGGCGATCGACTACGATCGCACCCACAGGTACTTCTCCCAAGTTTCCTGCGGTTTGAGCCAATTCTAAAGCGTATTCCATCCAGCGCAAGTGGGTTTGGTAAGAATTTTTATTTAATCGATCTAAAGAATTTATTACTGCGCGATCGCGGGGATTTTTAGTCATTCAAACCAGCAAGAATATATAGAATTGCAGATAAATCCCCAAGAGAAAAACATTAAACTAATTTTAAATGTGATGCACTATAAGACTTTAATTTTAACTAGAAAAAATGAAAATAGCGGATATATCACCCATTTTAGAACGTTTTTTCGATAGCCAAGATATCCAGCATGATGCCGAAGAAGCTTGGCAGATTAAAAATTCTCGAATAAATTTATTAATTATCTTAAGTGAAGACCGTAGCTGGCTGAGATTACTATCTCCAATTGCAGCAGCCAGCGAAGCCATGTCTTTATTACCACAGCTATTAGAAGACAATTTCGATACTACTCAAGAAGTCCGCTACGCCCTCAATCAAAACGTTTTATGGGGAGTATACCATCATCGTTTAGAAAGTTTAACTGCCGAAGATTTGGAAAGTGCGATCGCCTCTATGGTTATTTTAGTTGAAAAAGGCTTATCCTCATCTTTTAATCAGCTAATCGAAAAACAAATCGTTCAAATTGTTAAAGCAGCTAAAGCACAGGGACAGAGTTTAGAGTCAACTTATCAGACTATCGATCGCTTTTATCAAGAAGGCGTGATGGGCGGTGTAGATCAAAACCCCGAACAAAGAGAGCAGTTTTTAGCAGCCTGGAAAGCTCAGTTAGAACGTTTGTGGTCTGAAGTTGAAGTTTAACATATATTCTGGCATCGATTTAGAGTGAGTCTGCTGTATTAGCTATTAGCTATTAGCGCAGCCTGGAGGCTGCCGACTTCGCTTCCGGAAGGCACGCGAGTAAAGAGCGCGTCGCCAGCTTCGCTGTCGGACTCCCGAAGGGAGTCGCTCCATGCGATTGCTATTAGCTTTTGAATCGTATTTCTATTTCTTATTTTATTTTACGAAGTTAATCAATTACGAGCGATTGCAGAAAAGTAAAAATAATGAATCATCAACCATCAACCATCAACCATCAACAAGACTTAGTAAATATTTTACGACAAGACTATGAAAGGTTTCCCGATAATCAAACCTACGAGATTTATACAGATGATGTTTATTTCAAAGATCCACTGAATGAATTTAATGGAATCAAAAAATACAAGGCGATGATTGGCTTTTTAGGTACTTTCTTTGGCAATGTGGAAATGGATGTTCATGATGTACGCCAGGAAGGAGATTTAATTAAGTCTGAATGGACGCTAAATATGACTTCTCCTCTACCTTGGAAACCTCGTTTATCTATTCCTGGCTGGAGTGAATTAAAAATAAGTGAAGCTAATTTAATTGCCTCTCACGTTGATTTTTGGCATATTTCTCGCTGGGAAGTTTTACGCCAGAATTTCTTTTGGAACAAAAAAGCGTCACAATAGAGTTAAGAAATGTAAATAGTCTCTCATTTTACAGTCGCTTTTAATTGAATAGACTTTGTTATTGATTAGATAGTGCGTAGCTGTGAGCTATCAGCTTCTTGATTCAGTCGCTTCAACCGAGGACACCTCGGCAACGCGCTGAATCGCTTCTTAAATTTAGTAAGGTGGGGCGATGCCCCGCCCTACCAACTCAAAACGAAGTTACATTTATCGTTCACTTCGTAAATATATTTAATTTAGGATTTAATTTATATGCGTGTAATTTTAATGACGGGCAAAGGTGGAGTTGGTAAAACTTCCGTTGCTGCTGCTACGGGTTTGCGTTGTGCCGAGTTAGGTCATAAGACCTTAGTACTGAGTACCGACCCCGCGCACTCTTTAGCCGACAGTTTCGATATCGAACTGGGACACGACCCCCAAGAGGTTCGTCCTAATCTCTGGGGTGCAGAACTTGATGCTTTGCGAGAGTTAGAAGGTAACTGGGGTGCAGTGAAGCGTTATATTACCCAAGTTTTACAGGCTAGAGGTTTGGATGGAGTACAGGCCGAAGAATTGGCGATTCTCCCAGGGATGGACGAGATTTTTGGCTTGGTTAGAATGAAGCGTCACTATGACGAAGGAGATTTCGATACCTTAATTATCGATTCTGCGCCTACTGGCACAGCCTTAAGACTGTTGAGTTTGCCTGAAGTTGGTGGCTGGTACATGAGACGTTTTTATAAGCCGTTACAGGGTATGTCTGCTGCGCTGCGTCCTTTAGTAGAGCCATTTTTCAAACCGATTGCGGGTTTTTCGCTTCCTGATAAAGAAGTAATGGACGCACCTTATGAATTTTACGAGCAGATTGAAGCTTTAGAAAAAGTTTTGACCGACAATACTAAAACTTCGGTGCGCTTGGTGATGAATCCTGAAAAAATGGTAATCAAAGAATCTTTACGCGCTCATGCCTATCTCAGTCTGTACAATGTCGCCACAGATTTAGTAGTTGCCAACCGAGTAATTCCTAATGAAGTTAGCGACCCTTTCTTTGAACGCTGGAAAGCTAATCAAGACGTATACAAACAGGAAATATACGATAATTTCCATCCTTTGCCCGTAAAAGAAGCTCCCCTGTTTCCTACAGAGATGTGCGGTATGGAAGCTTTAGAAAAGCTCAAGGAAATTCTATACAAAGACGAAGATCCGACCCAGGTTTATTATAAAGAAAGCACAATTAAAATCATCCAGGAACAGGGTAGCTATAGCCTACATTTGTACTTACCAGGAATACCTAAAGAGCAAATTCAGCTAAACAAAACTGGCGACGAGCTAAACGTCAGAATCGGTAATCACCGTCGTAACTTAGTGTTACCCCAGGCTCTCGCAGCACTCCAACCATCAGGAGCAAAAATGGAGGAAGACTACTTGAAGATTAGCTTTAAGGATATGGCTAAGGTTTAGAAGGAATGAGGAGTAAGGAGCAAAAAGTAAGGAGCAAAAAGTAAGGAGCAAAAAGTAAGGAGCAAAAAGTAAGGAGCAAAAAGTAAGGAGCAAAGAAATTTTATAGTTACTAATTTTTCTTGAGGTTTCTCTTGTCGTCTTTGTTGACCCCATAGGTTTTATGACGCAAGCCCTTTGCCTCAAAAAAAACCGTCCTTGTTCCTCTTTCCTCTATCCTTGTTCCTTAATTGACTTCATAATAAATCGGCGATCGCCTGTTCGAGCTGTGACTGTTCTAAGGTGCAGAGAATAAAAACTTCCTGCACTGTCTTCCCCTGACGGGCAATAACTTTATAACCACCTAGTATCGGCACAGAAACCCGCAGCTTCATTTTAGGAATATGGCTTCTGGTCTTTTTGATTCTGCCTGGTGTTACCGTAGTAATGCCCTCACACTCAATCAACTTTTCCAATATAGGAATCAAGCCCGGAAGATGAGTAGAATGATTCCAGACTAGCCGACCATCAGAAGCCATAATTGTATCTCGCTACATTTACTATTTATATTAGGCGACACTATTCAAAATGTCTTTGCCTTAATAGTAAATTAATGCAGTCATGAAAAACGGTTCAAGCTTCTTCTAAAGGAGCCATAGTCAATCCAGCACGTCTTAACTGTTGATGATACAATTCTGCCTGTTCTTGTGGACCAACCCAAACTAAAGCCTGTCCTTCAAAATGTATCTGGTCGGTTAATTCTCTGGCGCGATCGCCATTCATTCCAGGAATATATTTCATCAAGCATTCGATTACGTGAGGAAAGGTATTATGGTCATCATTCAACACGATTATTTTATAGTTGGGGTAATGTTGCTTGATGGTCTGACCCGCTTTCTCTTTAGTTACGGTAGGTGAAACAGTCATTCCAATAAAATCCTAATAACTCAACTAGACAAATAATGTAGCGCGAGTAGAGATCCGACGAATCTACCCACAGCAATGGTTTTAATTCATCCACAGTGTAACTATTTTTAAGAATTTATTCAAAATAAATGCAAGTTTAAATTCAGCGGTTAATTTTAAATCTGTTATTGTTTAACTTTTAGATACAAGATGAAAATTGCAATCGGCTGGCTGTATCCTACATTAATGAGTACCTATGGCGATCGCGGTAACGTTATTTGTCTGCAACGGCGATGTCAATGGCGAGGAATCGAGGTGGAAATTGTTCCCCTCAAGCGAGAAACTGAAATTGCCGAACTCGAACGAGTCGATTTGATTGTCGGTGGAGGAGCGCAAGATCGCCAACAAGAATTAGTGATGCGCGATTTACAGGGTGCAAAAGCCGAAACGATCGGACAAATGTTAGAAGAAGGTACGCCTGGAGTATTTACCTGTGGCTCACCTCAACTATTAGGACATTATTACGAACCAGCACTGGGTAAAAAAATAGAAGGTTTGGGCTTATTAGATATGGTTAGCCGACACCCAGGTATCGAAGCGCGACGCTGTATTGGTAATTTGGTATTTGAAATTACTGCTACCCTGCTGGCATCAGAATTAGAAGCAATGCTAGGAGAGAAGCCTGTAGTTATTGGCTTTGAAAATCATGGCGGTAGAACCTATCTACAAAACGTCCAGCCTTTAGGTAAAGTAATTAAAGGATATGGCAACAACGGTGAAGATGGTACTGCTGGAGCTTTTTATCAAAATGCGATCGCTACCTATTCTCACGGTCCATTATTACCGAAAAATCCTTTTCTAGCTGACTGGCTGGTTAAAAAAGCGTTGCAAAACAAATACCAGCAGGAAATTAATCTAACCCCCCTAGATGATTCTTTAGCCGTTGCAGGACGTAAAGCAATGTTGCAAAGACTGGGCTTATCGATAAAAGTTGCAGTTTGAAGCACCTAGTTGTTAACCTTTGCAATCAGTTGTGTGCTGTGCAACGTAATTTGTCTTAATATTGCAGAGAGACATATTTATGCAAGACCATCTTGCAACTCGTAAATTTTAGCAATTGCAACCACAACTATGCCTGGAAAAGTACTAGATAATGGTTCTGCTGGAGCTTTAGTTCTCATCTTACCGTTGGCTTTTAGTTTTGTAGCTTTGTATGCGCTATGGCCCTTCTTGCTGTTAATAGCAGTAGCGATCGTAGCTTTCCAACTCTGGCAAAACTATCAGTGGCAAAAATGGTGTAGAGAAATTAATCCTTACTTCAATCAATTGATTAAAGAAAACCAAGGATATTTAACTCCAGTAGATCTTTCTGTAAAAGCCAATTTAACCCTTAGAGATGCCAAAATATTTCTAGCCCGCAAAAGCGATGAATATGGCACTAAGCCTCAAACCGTTGCCGATAAAGGCGTTATATTTTATTTTCCTACAGCCAGTGCTTTAGGCAGTATTTTAGACGACAGCGAACCAGAAGCAGCAGTAAACTCTTATCAATTGGCAGCTAAAGACTCTAGCAAACTATCTGTTAGAGGTATTGCTCAATTAGCAAAGCAAGAACAAAGCGAACGAAACGATACAGCAGAATCCGAATCATCTTCTGTCGCTCAACTAACTGAAGTAGAACCGCCACAGTCAACTACAGCTACTGAAACTGAGTCCGATCCAGATAGTTCAACCATCGAAAGATCCGCATCTATTGATGCTGGTCAATCATTAATTCAAGCTGAACTAGCAAAACGCCTCGACCTAAATTCTAGTACAGTTGGCAGACGCAAAGGCGATCCCGATTTTGAAGAGTGGAGTCAAAGCAAAGATCCTGAAGGAATAGCTTGGAAATATGAACCAGATAGTAAGCTTTTTGTGGCAGTTACTCCAAATTAAGTTTTGATTCTAAGGCGATCGCCTTATGCGGTCAATTTTATTTGCAAGCACTTCTGTTTATTTTAATTAGGATTGAGGTTTGAGTGAGTAATAGCTAACCCCGCTATCTTTTACTCCCCTCGATCCTTAAATTTTTTTGGGGTAACATCCGTTATGGATGATGCTAAATTAAATCGTGTAAATGGTATAAGTACCCAAGCAGATAATTTTATTTATTCGTGTCTAATCAGATAAATCAGCATTGGCATTGGCAATGGCAAGAACATCCGTATTTAACTTGCCAACTGCTATCAGCTTGGCAGCATGGTTTTTTTACTCAAGAATTTTATCCTCAGCCTCCAGAGAAATTGACCTCTATATTAGAGCCACAATCGTCCGCATATCGCGTCAAACAGGTACATGGTAACTCAGTTCTCACATCTCAAGAAATAGCCACCGCCATCGCCAAAGACCCGACTAACTCTTTACCAGATGGGGATGGGGTAATCAGCGATCGCTCTAAACAGTCTGTCTGGGTAGCAAGTGCTGACTGCACTCCCGTATTAATTGGGGATGTCGTGACGGGGCGAGTATCTGCAATTCACGCAGGTTGGCGAGGAACAGCAGCCAAAATAGTCCCACAGGCGATCGCCAAATTTTTAGACTTTGGTAGTCAAAAAAAGGACTTACGTATTGCTATCGGACCGGCGATTTCGGGTGAAGTATACCAGGTAGATGAAGGCGTAGCCATAAAGGTTGGTAAAACTATTATCTCTAATGCTGAGGATCGAACAGATATAGAGATATTGACCCAGCTAAAGCAGTTACCCGATACGCCAATTTTAGAAGATAAGCCTGGAAAAGTTCGCTTAAACGTACCACGGATTAATCTGATTCAACTAGAACAGTTAGATATTAATTCTGAATATATAGCGATCGCTCGTGAGTGTACCTATCAACAAAGCGATCGTTTCTTTTCTTATCGGCGTAGTGGTGAAAAAAAAGTTCAGTGGTCGGGTATTGTCTCCCGATAGCGATCGCTATATGTTTTCTATGAACTTCAAGATCTTGTAAAATACATATATTGAATAAAAAATCAATTCATAGCCTTACCCATTACCGATTACCCATTACTCCCTTGCATTTCAACTCCGTAGAACAAATACTAACTCAACTCGAACAACAGCCTGGTTGGGAAAAATTTAGAGAATATCGGCAACTATTAAAGTGTTGGAACAGCACCGTAAACCAAACTACTGCCGAACACACTCGCCCTTTATATATTGCCCGACAGGTACTTTGGGTAGCTGCTTCTAATGCCTCTAGAGCGCAAGAGCTTTCTTTTCAGCGTTACACCTTGCTTAAAAGACTGAATAAACAGCTACCGTTTAACTTAAAAGATATCCGCTTTTCTTCTTCACAATGGCATCAAACTCAGCAGTTAAATCAGCCAGTTATATTTAATGCCAGTAGGCAACAAAAATCTCAAATTAATTCTTCTGCTTCAGACATTACGTCTCCAGAAAGCGATCGACATACTTCAGTTTCTTCTACTACAGCCAAAGATGCTGCTCGACGCTGGTTAAAAACTCTTAAACAAAGCTCTTCTACTTTACTTTCTTGTCCTAATTGTCATTCTTATACACCAAAAGAAGAAATAGAACGTTGGAATTTGTGTCATCACTGTATTGCTGCAAAATGGTCAAAGGAATATCGTCCTCCTATTCCAAAAACAGAATAAAAAATAATTCTAAAAATGTTTAAGTTTCTTCTTAACGATCTTTATAGATTTCTTATAAAATACATCCAAAGAAATACTGAGTAAAAAGTATTTACTGATACACAATATAGCGCAATTAGATCCTTTATAAAATCAAATATAAAGAGATTATAAAAGACGAAATACCCCTGGGGATCGCTTCAACCTTGGCTAGATAATCATTTGAACGGAATTAGCATAATTATGAAGATGGAGCAAAATATGAATAGATAAATAAATTAAAACTGAGCCATAAGAATAATATGAATGAAATAGAAGAAATAGATATTTCAACCTCTGTCTGTCGCTACTGTCGCTTCTATCAGCCAGAAGGACGCAGAGGTGGCTCTTGTCAAAAGCTAGGCGTACAAGTTGACAGCAAATGGAAAGCCTGTACTTTTGCTTCTTCACCTTTTAAAACAACAGTTACAAAGCTAGAAGAGATTTTTCAATTAAATACTACTGTTAAATTAGC
This sequence comes from Waterburya sp., assembly GCA_965214815.1. GTDB lineage: Bacteria > Cyanobacteriota > Cyanobacteriia > Cyanobacteriales > Xenococcaceae > Waterburya. The sequence goes on along the minus strand of CBDCCL010000002.1, from coordinate 469,952 downwards.
TGATAATACTTCTAAAGTCGATGCTAAAGATGGTTATTCTAAAATCAATTGAGAAGAAACGGAGCAAATTGCATAGATCGTAGTATTTAAGTTCGATCGCAGAAGACTGACGGCAAGTTTTGGATCGAACAGATTTAGAACAGTTAAATTAAATATTTTATATTAATAGATTAAGTCGATTGATTTAATTGCGCGCCATAAAGTCATAAAGTTATATGAATTTCAAAAAAGTATGATACGAATAAGGTGACAGGGAGATGGGGAGATAGGGAGATAGGGAGATAGGGAGATAGGGAGATAGGGAGATAGGGAGATAGGGAGATAGGGAGATAGGGAGATAGGGAGATAGGGAGCAGGTAGTAAATTAGTCCCCCAGTCCCGTAGAGACGTTCCCTGGTACGTCCGTACCCAAGTCCCCCAGTCCCCAAGTCCCCAAGTCCCCAAATCCCCGAAGTGATGCAACGCCGTATTTATGGAAGCCAAGGATACTGTTGAAAATCAGGATCGCGTTTTTCTAGAAAAGCCTGTTTTCCTTCCGCCCCTTCTTCGGTCATGTAGTAAAGCATAGTGGCATTACCTGCTAATTCTTGTATGCCAGCCTGTCCATCACACTCGGCATTAAATGCGGATTTGAGACATCTAATCGCGATCGGACTTTTTTGGAGAATTTCTTGCGCCCACTCGATTCCTTCTTCTTCTAATCGTTCTACTGGCACTACACAATTAACCAGACCCATTTTTTCGGCTGCGATCGCATTATACTGTCGGCAGAGAAACCAGATTTCTCTAGCCTTCTTTTGTCCGACTATTCGAGCCAAATAGCTAGAGCCAAATCCACCGTCAAAACTACCAACTTTCGGGCCTGTTTGCCCGAAAATAGCGTTATCGGCTGCAATAGTTAGATCGCACAAGACATGAAGTACATGACCTCCTCCTATGGCATAGCCAGCTACTAGGGCAATAGTAACTTTAGGTAATGAACGAATCAATCGCTGTAAATCTAGTACATTTAATCTGGGCATTCCTCCTTCATCTATATAGCCAGCTTTGCCTCTAATACTTTGATCTCCTCCAGCACAGAAGGCATATTTACCATCTGTATGTGGCCCTGCACCAGTTAACAAAACTACGCCTACCTTATTGTCTTCACGAGCATCAACAAAAGCGTCATACATTTCCGACACGGTTTTAGGACGAAAGGCGTTGCGTTTGTGAGGTCGATTAATCGTGATTTTGGCAATGCCCTGCCATTTTTGATAAATAATATCTTCGTAAGTTTTAGCTGTCTGCCATTCAACTTGCATAGGTTATCGCTACAAAAGCAAAATAATTGTTTCTTAGAATTAAATCATCATATACCGAGCTAATTTTAAAATTTAGGTTCAATCTTAAAGCAATTGGATTTTAAAAGTTTCCTCGCTAATCGAACAATCTCAATTGGAACTCGATCGAAAAATAGATTAAATTGCCTTTAAAGTACGTATTTTTACCGATGAATTTATTGGTTCAAAATTATATAAATAAATTGTTTATTATTAATTGCGCCCTTGGGAATTTACCAGATTATTAAATAGATTAACAATACTACTTAACTACAAAACTTTACAAATAAAACTTAATCTCACTGGGGATCGAGGCTTTCTCGAATGAAATCTATATAAAGTCAGATTAAAGAAAAGTAAATAATCACTATAATCGTAGTCAGCTAATTGGATAATAAGCAATTTTTACATAAATAAAATTAAGAGCGCGTCAGCAAAATTCATACAACTTTTAAAAGCAAAATGATTAAAACACAAATAATTCATTGTCCTAATTGTGGCGATCGCGCAACCAGGCAGATCACCGACAATTATATTAAGCGTACTTCTTGTCCGAGCTGTGACTACCTATTAGTACAGTGCGCCAAGACTAACAAGGTGATCGAGGCTTATGCACCAGGCATTAATAGTTATTGCCCGACCGAACCTGCTTCAGCCTGAAATGGAAGAAGCCCGTAGTTGTCCGCAAGCTGCATCTGCTTCTAAACCGCGTGAATAACGCACGCTGACGGCTATTTTTGCCGACTCTAAAATGTTAGTAAACTCTTTAATCCTATTTTTGTTTGGTCTTTGATAATCGACTTCAGAAATAGGATTGTAGGGTATTAGGTTAACGTGAGTCTGAAAGCCTTTTAAACATCGACTTAATTCTCTTGCGTTTTCGGGTAAGTCGTTGACTCCAGCTAAGAGAACATATTCAAAGGTTACTCTTCTACCAGTCACTGCAACATAATCTTGGCATTCATTCAAAAGATCGCTCAAGGTATATTTCTTAGCACTGGGAATTAATTGTTCTCGCAGAGTTTGATTAGAAGCATGAAGACTTACCGCCAAAACTATTTGTAACTCGTGTTGGGCTAACTGCTGAATCTTACCAGGGATACCTACCGTAGACAGGGTAATCGATCGCGCTCCAATTCCGACATCTTTATTGAGAGATTTTATTGCAACAACAACCTCCTTAAGGTTTGCCATTGGCTCTCCCATACCCATAAATACTACGTTGCTAACTCTTTGCTCGAAGTCTTGCTGTACCGTCAATACCTGATCGATAATTTCGTGAGCCTTCAAATTACGAGTAAAACCACCTTTTCCCGTAGCGCAGAAATCGCAGTCCATCGGACAACCGACTTGAGACGAAACACATACCGTCAGACGTTTAGCCGTAGGAATACCGACCGCTTCAATAATAAGTCCGTCCGCCAGACGTAACAAATATTTACGGGTTTTGTCTGGAGCAATACTACGATAATGAATTGTCGAGCGTCCAATCGGATAATCTGACATTGACTCTCGCCACTTTTTCGGAAATACCGAAATATCTAAAAGCGATCGCGCCGATTTTTGATACAGCCATTGATATAGCTGTTTGCCTCTGTAGGCTGGTTGTCCGTGTTGCTGTACCCACGCAGTTAATTCTTCTATCGACTTCCCTAAAAGAATTTCTGAAGTACTCGATGGCTTTGTTTTTTGTAGCGTCATATAGCTTAATGTGTTTAAAAAAGTAAACTTTGGTTGCAATAGTTACTTGCTTATAATTCAGTTGTTCTTTAAATAATAAATCTAATTTTATTATCACAGCGTTTGGTCTGTGGTGGTAATGTACGGTTAAACCCCATAGACGAGCGCACTTTCAATTTAACTGCTATATCTAAAATTAAAATTTTGATTTTCTTAGAGATTATTTAGATTTGTTTTAATAATCTGTTGACTTCTGCTTTTGAGCAAATACAAAGCTCGTAATCTTTCCCTTTCTCTAGCTTTATATTATTTATTCATTTGCTTTATTAGCTTACTTACACCTATAGACAAAAAATCTTACAAGTTATTTTACTCGATACACAAAAAACCTGAGTTTTACCCCTATTATTTATCGACTACGCGCTGCAAAATAAATACTAGCGTTAGCAAACTAATGATTTAATTCATGAGTACCAGTCAAGACTTATTACTTTGGATTTAAGATCGAGTAAAATGGCACGGTGGTAAACGCTCCCGCTATTCGATGACTAATACTTAGTTGGAAAAAGAAATACTATTATGAAGCAGGGTTGTTTGAAGCGATCGCCCCTGCAACGATAGCAGTTTCTCGTTGCTGAGATATTAGTTAGTCATTTCAACACGATAGTTCTTTGACAACCTTAATACCTTTATTAGTTTAACGCTATTCCTATTTAGCTTGGAAAAAATGCGCTTTCACAAAGTACTTTATGAACAAAAATGTTGATTCTTTTTTACATTTTAAGGGGTAATTTTGATGCTTCAATCGGGCAACACAGTACCAAATTTTAGTCAGCAATCTTCTCAAGGTAAGATTAATTTCTACGATTGGGCAGGAGATAGCTGGGTAGTATTTTTTTCCCATCCAGCAGATTACACTTCCGTTTGCACTACTGAACTTGCCAGCGTTGCTAAACTCAAGCCCGAATTTGACAAGCGCGGTGTTAAGGTCATTGCTCTGAGTGTAAACGATCGAGAATGTCATCAGGGCTGGATTGATGACATCAAAAAGACGCAACATACTACCGTTAATTATCCCATAGTTGCGGATGTAGATAAGTCAGTTTCTTCCCTTTATGGCATGATTCATCCTGATGCCAATACAGAAGCGATAGTTAGAATCGTCTCGATCATCGATCCACAAAAGAAGGTACGCCTAACTATCACCGATCCACCCCCTTCGGAATGCAATTTTCCCGAATTCAGCTCGGAACGCGATTTTCAGGATATTTTGCGGGTTATTGAATCACTGCAATCAACTGATAATTAGAGTATGGCTACTCCCGTAGATTGGCAGGAGGTCGAAGTTTCCTAATCCCTTTTAAACGCGATCTCCCCTAGAGCGGTAACAACTATATTATCCAAGATTTGTTGCCGTCCGAGTGAAAGTGGTGAGACTCTTGCGATCGCCTTTTATCTCTATCTATAAAGTCAGCGATCGCACTCTCATGAAAACCTTTATTCATTATGAATGATTCATTGTTAATTGTGGTACATACCACAAGTTACCGTTTATATTGTCAATTCTTTTATCCAAGTTTAATCGCGACTTATTCATGTACCCGTCACGTTTTGGACAATCGCACACTAGATATGCGTTATCACCATCCTTTTCCACTCGGCAATTTGTACAGCTATCAGCATAATTACCGTTTTGTAACCACTCTAAATTACCATTTATATTTGCTACATAGTTATTTAAGTTAAAGTCTACCTGTAAGGGTTCTCCATCTATAGTCATACAGATAGCAGAAATTATACCGTTTTTTTCCTCAATGTAATAAGATGTTTTTGAAAAATTTCCCCTCCCTCTCAGAATAGAGTTAATAAATTCCAAAGCAATAGGATTGCTTTCCATAAAGTCGTTCCTCTCCTTATCCAAATTTCGCTCTGAATGTGTACTTATATTTTTACTTTTAGGCTCATTGTTTTCGTGCTTTTCGCACTTTGGATTAAGAATATCTGGCTCGTTTGCCTCTATATAGTTTATAAAATCATTGTCACGGCTACTGTTGTTTTTTTTCCCTTTTTTCTTACCTAAAAACTCCGCGATCAATAAACTTTTATTCTTTTTAAGGCTATTGTGATTTTTATTGTTATTCTTCTTTTTATACATAATGTTATATATTTCATCTGGATTATTTTTAATAGTATTGAGAGTATTAACTACACCCTTTTCTAACATTATGTCGAAAAGCTCTTTTCGCTTTTTTGACAGATTCTCCTTTTTATTTTTATATTCTGAATCATATTCTGAACATTCGTTTTGTTGGTTGTCTAGATTCATAATTTGTCCTCCGCTTTTTTATACTAAGCTTATGTATGCTATTTTTTAAAATCAACTGCTTGTGTTAAAAATATACGAAAAAAATCTATTTTTTATTTCAATTAGTTAAATCGTTTTTAATTATAAAATATTGTTTTATTTTTGTCTTTATTGTTTAACCAAACTTTATGTCAAAATTAAACTTTTCAGTCTCCAGCGTTTAGAAGTTTGATTGTTTTAAAACATATACATTCTGTATGAGTTTAATTGGGTGTAAATTCACACTTTGCTTCAAAAACTCAATTTATTTGTTCACAAACAGTTAGTTTTTTCACAAATATCAGGTGTAGGTTCACACTTTACCTCACTTTAAATTAAAGTTTTCACATAAGCTTTTCACATAAGTGTGAATTAAACTTGTATCTCACAAACTTAGCTGCTATCCTCAAAAACTAAGGTGTTTTGCTCAAAAAATAATTGCTTGCCTAAATTAAAAAACTATTTTAGTCTATTAAATAGAGCAGCTAAATTGGAGTTGAGAGCCAATGAATAATTGTCAAGATGACCCAGCAAATACGCCAGATATAATCAAACAAATAATTAATGATGCACTCTACCCTTTCCCTAATGGCATTTTCGGTAATATTAGTCAGAAGTTAGCACAAATGTATCCGCAAAAGACATGGGTGAAGGGTCACGATCCTGCATTTAATGTAGAAGCTTTTGCCCGAGTCGGTCATTGCACTATGCTTCCGAGCGTCCAGACTCATAACCAGAGAGATAGTGGTTGGGGAAGGAATAATAAACCTTACCAAACTATGAACAATGGTCTTATTCAAATAAGATGGGAGGACTACCAGCTCGATGTGGTCTTGGTAAGCTGCGGGAATACTCGTTACTACTGGATTTTAGCTAATACTGAAGAAGTGGCCGGCAATTTCTATAGTGCTGTTTGTAAGTGGAATTGCGAAATTAGAAGCGATGAAATCTTGGTATTTCAGAATGGCTTTTTGTCGAAAGACCCGGAATTATTAAAAGCTATTAAAGCTACGACTTTTGATGATTTGACTTTAGAAAAAACTCTCAAACAAGAAATTCAGGACGAGTTGAGTGAGTTTTTCGAGCTACGCAAAATCTACGAAGAACTAGAATTGCGCGTGCCTTGGAAGCGCGGGCTTTTATTTACTGGTTCACCTGGTAACGGTAAAACTCACACTATTAGAGCCATAATCAATCAAATGCGAACGCAATTACGATGTCTGTATGTCAAAGGTTTTGATTCTTCTGACAGCATTTCTCAAGATGGCATTTACCATGTATTTCAAGCAGCGAGGCGGTATGCGCCTTGTCTTCTAATATTAGAAGATTTAGATTCTCTAGTAAATGAGCAAAATCGCTCGTCCTTTTTGAACGAAGTTGATGGTTTTGGTTCTAATTCAGGGGTACTTATTATAGCAACGAGCAATTATCCAGAGCGATTAGATCCAGCGGTAAAGCGTATGGGACGTTTCGATAAGATACTTGAGTTTAAGTTGCCAGGCTTAACCGAGCGTATTGATTATCTTCAGTATTTGAACAAGGCTGAATTACCGCAGCTAATGCGTTTGTCCGATACAGAGATTCCTCAGATTGCCGAGTTTACAGAGGGCTTATCTTTTGTCAACTTGAGAGAACTCTTTACCTCTAGCGCAAAGAAATCGGTAAAAGCACGGACACTAGAAGAGGTGGGTCAAATCATGATTTCTCAGATTCCTGTATTAAAACAGCAAATTAGCTTGAGTAAAGAGAGGGAAACTAGCAATAAAGGAAACGTGAAGCAATTTATTTCTCTATTTGAGAAGCTGAATCTGCTGGAATAACTATTGGATTGAGATTTATGGTTTATCGACCCTACAAAGCGAAATGTCTAGTAAAAAATACGAAATAATAACTAGTATTAAAGCAACCAATCGTCAACTCAATCGCCATCCAATCTACAGTGTATTAGATTCAATACATAGAATTAAAGCTTTTGTCGTATATTACAATTTTGATACTTGGGATAGAACAAAACTGATCGAATCTATACAAAACAGAATCGAACTATCTTCGCTAGCAAAGACTCATAAATATCATCATGAGTTGAGAAGATCGCTCGAAGAAACATTCCTTCGTCCAGGTGAACTCTATCCTAATTGTCAACCTAAGCAAAGTTTTACTAGCTATCTACGTGCTGTATTAGAAACAGATCGCGAATTCAATTTTCATCTTTGCTATTTTCTTGAAGCACCAAACAATTCGGAGGTACAACAAACAGAAATTAAAGCATTAGTAAAATTTAACTCATCTGTAGCCAAATGGGGAACTATATCGGAGATTATAGCTGTATTGTTTTTGGGTCATAAAAAACTCGATTTCCAAACATTTATTGAAATTGTCCAATTTTCAAACCGAGAAGCAAAAGAATGCCCATCTTTACTCGAGTATATCGAAAAATTGAGACAATATTGGAGTTCTCAATCAGAATTAGTGGCTTTTGAACTTCTAAACTATTTCTGTTACGACGAAGCCGAACAAATAAGAGCATTGCAGACAGGGTTAAAGGTTTTACGTCTGCGAAAACAACTTTTAGATTACGCATTGGTGAAAATCAGAAATATCCATAGATCTGACAATTAACCTTCTTTAAAGACAAAAAGATTGAAGCGATCGCACTCAGAAAACCTTATATATATCGAAAACTGCTGCAATTAATCCGAAAACAAACAAGAAAAATTTGCCGATCTTAACAACATTATAGAAAACACGTTAGATATGAGTAAATCTGTTCTACTAGTTGATTATAGTCCAAACTTGCTACTACTGCTAGCAGACTATTTAGAGTCCAAAGGACTAGAAATTTATACTGCTGAATCTATTGAAAAAGGCTGGCAACTCTATGTCGAAACTCAACCCAATATTATCGTCTCAGGTATCGCCATAAGGTTCAATGATTGCGGTCATACGTTCTTGAAGCAAATACGCAATCAAAATTTACAACAGCCCATTATCTTGCTATCAGCACAGCTAAACAATTCGATTAACAGAAACATTGCTATGAGACTTGGCGTAAACGCTTGCTTTGATAAGCCGTTTGAACCTGATGAACTATACCGAAAAATTAAAAGTATCTTATCTTCTTGAAGTACGACTTAACTATTACCTGCTATATCGGTATAGGTGGATGCAGTAAGAAAAATCATAGGCGATGCGAAGAGGTTGTATATCAAGTTAGAGGTAGCAAAGCTAAGAGAAGCGATCGCACTCAGAAAACCTTATCTATGATAACTCTGGCTTTGCTTTAATAGCTGTTTTTAGAAGACAACTTAGGTTGTTTGTCATCACGATCGAGCATAAAAAAGCAGCATTACCCGAAAAAGACCTGAAAAATTCCTCTTTTGTTCTTTAAAAAACGATTTTATAATCATTTTGAAAGTTTGAGCAGTTAATTAGATCGTGAGGAGTATGTAGAAAACAAGGAGTATGTAAAAAGTGAACACATTACGCTTTAGGGGTATACCCTATTTTCAATTCGATCGCGATATTCCAACTATCTCTTCTAAAAATATAGCTTGCTACAGAGGACACAAATATAACCTTCGTGAACCTGTGGCAATCGATCGACCTCAAACGTCATGTTCCCAAACAAGCGCAGTTATTTGCAAATTTCGCGGAGTTAGCTATATAGTCGAACTTTAATTAGTCTTTAGCCAAACCAAAGAAAGCACGAGTGAATTGTCAAGAATTATTTTAAACAACTGTAGTTTAAAAAAACAGAACGATCGACAATAATTATTTTAAACTATGTCAAAAAAAACATCTTCTCATCTAAAAAATATATTTGGATCTGTAAACACTAAAAATAGTGTTGCTACCAATAATTTTGGCAAGAGAACATTAACAAGTTTATTTAATTTAAAAAACGTTACATCGTCAATTGATGGTGGGATAGTTACCGATGTCAATGTACATTTAGATTATGCTGAGGGGATTGACCCAACTGCCTTGGCAGGTGTCATTCCCATCGGTAATTTCATTGAAGATTTCTTAGCAAATTATTCAGTAGAAGCAGGCTTTTATGAAGTCCTCAATCGCGACCTTACCGAAGGATTACTCAATAATAGCGAACTTGGGCTTTCTAGAATGTTAAATTCGTTAAGCGTCAATCTGGATGTAGAACCAAAAATTATTCCCTTTCAATTCGACAGCACAAATACCCGTACTCCAAATGGCAAGCTTAACGATATTATTTCATTTAATTTAGAAGACGTTACATCGCCAATTGACGGTGGGATAGTTACCGATGTCAATGTACATTTAGATTATGTTGAGGGGATCGATCCAACTGCCTTCAAAGATGTCATCCCTATCGGTAATTTTATTGAAGATTATCTGAGAAATTACTCCAATTATCATGATTCTTTTGAAGTTGCAAACAATAATTTAGGCACTGCATTGCTAACTAATTATAAGCTCAAACTTTCCGAGGTTTTAGACTCACTAACTGTTACGTTAGATATATCATTAAGCGTCATTCCTTTCCAATTTGAAAATACTGTCACACTTACCCCAATGAATGGAGAGATTTGTCATGACTTATAGCGAAAATCCTAGCTTTACTGAGGATACTATCAAGCTATTGACAATGGAATAATGGTTAACAACATTGTTTACAGTGCAACATTTGAAGCATATTTAGACGTATTAGGTAGCGTCTAAAAGCTAATTTCGATACTCTTTTTTTTCTAGCTAGCATTCACATCCAAATCAACAAAATATTAGCAGGATAGGTTCTTATTAATTATGAACCTGAAGTAATTTTAACTATGGAAAATTCAAACTCGACCTCGACCAATTCAGCAATTCTTAATGAAGATTTCGATCGCAGCTTTCCGCCTCCAGGCTGGATAACTTTTATAGGGGAAAACGGCATTGGCGAAGCCGAAAATTGGACTCTGAGATTTCCTTCAACTGCTGCTGTCGAACCAGAGGATGTTAGCGGTGGTTTAGCCGAAGATTGGTTGATAACGCCGTCCTTAAGACCGAGTGCCGAGAACAGCACTTTTACTTTTAATGCCAAACAGGACTCCGATGGAGACCAGGGCAGTGTCTATAGTGTTCGCGTTTCTACCGAGAGTCAAAACAACCCCAACGATTTTGAAACCGTCCAAACTTATACAGAAGCAGATTTGGGGACAGAGGATAGTACTACTCTTACTGCCGACCTCAGTGCTTATCAAGAACAAGATATCTATGTAGCTCTGGTAATGGAAAATGATGATGGTGATGAATTTATACTCGAAGATGCTGGGGGAATTCCTCTAACACCAAATATACTGGTGTCACAATATGGTAAAGACGCGGTTTTAAGTAGAGGTGGAGCGAATGAAGTAGTGCAAGTAGAACTTACCTCTCAACCAGTTACGACCGTTACCTTAAATTTTAGTACGGGTACAGAAGAAATCTTACCGGTTGAATCTGTTACCTTCACTCCAGAAAACTGGCAAGAAACGCAAAACGTCAACTTAGAACTAGCCCAATTCGGCAGCACTGGCGAACCTGAGACGAACTTCGACCTGAACATTGCCGTAGAGACGACCGACCCAGTATATAGCGAGATTAGCCCCCCTTCGATTGAAGGCACAATTGTAGACAGGGGAATTCCAGAGTTTCCCAGCTATCGCACGGTAGAAGAAACTTATGCCGACCTTTCTAATTTAGCCGAAACCAACTCAGAGATTGCCGAGTGGGTGGATATTGGTGATAGCTACGATAAAGTAACACCTGGCGGTTCAGAAGGCTCTGATATTTATGCGATCGAGCTAACTAATGAAAATAGCGAAATTGACGATGAAGATAAGCCGACTCTATACGTAGAAGGGGCAATTCACGCCCGTGAGTACGCTACTAGCGAACTGGTAACGCGCTTTGCAGAAGAGTTAGTACGAGGCTATGGTGAAAATGCCGATACTACTTGGATACTAGACAACTTCAAAGTTGCCGTAGTGCCAGTTGTAAATCCTGACGGGCGCAATTTCGCTGAAGAGGGCTACCTGTGGCGTAAAAATACCAACCCCAACCCCCCGCCAGGAGAAGAACCAGCCCCTTTCCCTGACTATGGAATTGACCTCAATCGCAACTTTAGTGAGAAGTGGGGCGAAATTGAAGGTGGCTCTAGTGGCGATCCTAACGATTTTGACTATCGCGGTGTCGAAGCGTTCTCCGAACCCGAAACTCAGGCAGTGCGGGACTATGTGACTTCTCTATTCCCCGACCAGAAAGGATCGGGAGACTTTGAACCCGCTCCCGATGATGCGACGGGCGTATTTCTCGACGTTCACAGCTTTAAAAACTTAGTTCTCTATCCCTTCAGTTGGACAGATTTGCCAGCAGGCAATAAAAAAGAACTCGAAACTTTGGGGCGCAAGTTTGGTTATTTCACTGGGGTAGAGGTCGAAGCTTACAACGTTACCCCCTGGATAACTGGACTCGATCCCACAGATGGCGATAGTATGGTTTGGGCTTACGACGAATTTGGCGTTGCCTCCTATACACTCGAATTGGGTACGAAATTTTTTCAGAATACCGAATATTTTGAGGAAATCATTGTTCCAGAAATGATGCCCGCGCTAATGTATGCTGCTAAAACCGCTTATCGCCCCTATCAGCAGCCAGCAGGACCAGAGACGATTGAAGTTAGTACCGATCTAACTCAAGTAGTTGCGGGAACAGAAGTGGTTCTGAGTGCTACGGCTGATGATACTCGTTACGATGATGGAGAATTAGATCGACTAGATTCAGAGGATGAGCCAGTACAAAATATTGCTCAAGCTCGTTACATGATTAATACTCCTCCCTGGCAAGAAGAAGCGGAATTTTTTAACTTAGAGCCTGCTGATGGAGAACTAGATAGTTCGGTAGAAGAACTAGTAGCCAAGATAGATACCAGCAATTTATCCCCTGGTCGCCATACAATTTTTATCGAGAGTCAAGATGCTGATGGTAATTTTGGCGTTCCTTCAGCAGTATTTATAGATGTTTTGGGTAATCCCGAAGATGCCGAACCCTCTGTAGGGGTGAATCGCGATTCGCCCTTACTGGTCAATACCGTTGCCGAAGATACGGATCTATCTCAAGTACCCTTTAGCAACCTGGTAGTATTTGGCGATAGTCTATCGGATACGGGTAATGTATCTAACGCTACTGGGGGCTTAATTCCTCCTTCTCCTCCCTATGCCGATGGGCGTTTTTCTAATGGCGATTTAGTCGTAGATGCGATCGCCGATTATCTAGAACTGCCAGAAAATGAATCTTTCAGTGTGGGGGGTAATAACTACGCTTTTGGCGCAGCCCAAACAGGAGAGGGTACTTCTGAGTATGGTTTTTTATTACCAGAACCAATAGATGTCCCCAATATCGGACAACAAATCGATCTTTATTTAGCCGATCGCACTCCAACCCAAACAGATCTATTCTATATCTATGGTGGCACTAATGACTTTATTAGTTCAGTGCTACTAGGTGAAGCTTTACCGACACCAGAATCAATTGTCGGCAATATTACCACCCATATTACCGAATTAGCCGAAGCAGGAGCGAAAACCTTTGTCGTACCCAATTTGCCATCATTAGGCGATATTCCTTTGTTTTTAGAACAGCCAGATGCAACCGCTATTCTCAATGACGCTACAGAAGAATTTAATCAGCTACTCGACACCGAACTAGATGCGATGTCTTCGACTAGCTTCGCAATCGCCTCAGAGTTGGACGTTGAGATTATCGAACCAGATATTTACAGCATTGCTACGGAGATTCAAGACAATCCTGCTGATTTTGGTTTGTCGAATACAACTGATGCCTTTTTCAACCAAACCGATCCCATTTCCGATCCAACTGACCTTGTTTTAACTGGCAATCCCGAAGAATTCTTTTTCTGGGATATTTTTCATCCTACCGCTGCTGCAACGGAGATTATTGCCCGAGAAGTTATAGCCGATTATCAAGGACTAGAAGCCTACGGAGAATTTACCTCCGTCTTTGGTACTACAGAAGAAGATACCCTCGACGTTACGGGAACGAAAAACTTAGTTGTTGCAGGAGCAGGAAACGACACGGTAAATGTGTCCCAAGGCAATAACCGTATCTATGGCGATGATGGCGATGATGCTTTCTTCTTGGGTACTGGCGATTACGTTGTTGGCGGAGAAGGTTCTGACCAATTCTGGGTTGCAGATACCGAATTACCCGACACTGCCAACCGTATAGCTGATTTTGAATTAGACAGGGATGTAATTGGTTTCGTAACTTGGGTACTAGTTTTGAAGACCTCACCCTTACTCAAGATGGGGATAATACCCTAATTGGCTTACAGGAAAAAACAGTGGCAATCTTGACTGGTATAGATGCCCATAGCTTAGATGCAGATAAATTTGCCTTCAACTAATTTTGTTGCTTTGAAAATATAGCAATGTCTTCGACTAGGCTTCGCCAATCGCTTGAGTGTTATTTGAGTAGGGCGATCGCTCTACCAGAAGGGATTGGTTTTGAGCAACTAAGTATTAGCAAATACGGTCAAGATACTTTCATCGACTATGAAACAACCAATTTAGTTTGAGCAAAATCTGTTTCTCAAAGCTATAAAGCTATTATTGCCAGCTACATAAGAATTTTCTGCCAGAATAAAATACCTGATTTTTTCCCCTAGTATCTGTCAGGACAGAAACGATACCGTTATCTAGTAATCAAGTTGGAACATCATAAAACAGCAACAAGAGTAGCTGTTCAGAGGATCTTCCTTGTAAATAAAAATAACATAAATTTAAAAACCAGCTTCCAGAAAAAATTAAATGAATTTAGATATTAATTATGGCATCTGTAACTTTTTCTCCTCAGGGTACACAGTTAGATAACGACGAAATCGCAGATTTACAGGTGAAGGTCGGCGATCGCTTAGAATTCAGCTCTATTCTCGATACTTCGAGACTCGATGCCAACCTACAATCTATCAAAATTCGGCTACAGGGCGACTCGACTGAGTTTAATCCATCAAGTAATCTAACTGACTTCTTTAAAACTACTTTTCCTGATGTTTCTGTTATCGAAGATAATTCTAATGACAACTTTACTTCGGTAGTACTTGAACTGAGGGGCGAACCTGGGGCAACTCCTAATACCGCTAATGTTTTAGTAGAATCAGAAGCTACGGTTTTGTCTGGTTTGGTTAACGATGGCGAGACAGATATTGGAGTGACGGTACTAGAAGCAATTGATGCTGATGGTAATAATGTGACTGACTTATTTGAACCTGCAAAGGGCGCGATCGATTTGCAACCTTCGCCTCAAGTTCAAGAAATTCTCGGTACACCAGAAAGCGAACCTATTGTTGGTACACCGCAAGACGATCTGATTAAAGGTAAACAAGGCGACGACTTTATTATTGATAACGAGGGTAACGATACTGTCTTTGGTGATGAAGGCAATGATTTATTTTTCAATGGTGCGGGTAACGATATCATTCTCGGCGGGGCAGGTGATGATTTTGTCTCTGGCGTAGGTAATGGTTTTATCTCTGGCATCGATTCGGATAGCGGAGACGATGACATAATCGATCTCGGCACGGGTAACAATGCTGCTTCTGGTGGCGCAGGTGCAGATACTTTCGTTCTCAATCGCAATTCTGGAATAACTGGAATTGGTGATTTTACGCCTGGTGAAGATCGTTTTGCTCTGGGTGAGAATTTGACTAAGGAAGATCTTAACTTTGCCCAGCTAGACAACGATAGTCTCGGCGTATTCGGTGGTAGTACCTTAATCAATGATGCACATACAGGAAAATTAATTGCTATTGTCAGTTTCGCTTCCGTCGAAGCCGTATCGAATGCTGAGTTTGTTAATGTAGAAGAGGTTTTGCCAACGGATAATTCATCTCTTGTAGTTGATGAAAGCATAGAATCCATTCAAGTAGAATTACCAGAAGCCCAGTCTGGAGAAATATTTGGTACGCCTAATCTCGATATTTTGGTAGGTGACGATGAAACTAACCTAATTTTAGCTGGCGGTGGCAATGATTTTGCTAATGCTGGAGCGGGCGACGATTTATTGTTTGGTGATGATGGTGAAGATATTTTTAATGGCGAAGCTGGTCGAGACTTACTAAATGGTGGTGCTGATGGAGATGTCCTTAATGGTGGCGAAGGGGATGATATTTTACTGGGAGAAATCGGCAACGACATTCTCGATGGAAATGACGGTAATGATACTTTAGTTGGCGGTTCTGAGAACGACATCATGGGTAGCGGTCCTGGGGATGATTTGCTTTTTGGTGGAGGTGGTAATGATGCTTTATTTGGCAATGAGGGAAGCGATACTTTTGCCTTTGGTTCGGGAGAAGAAGCAGATATTATCTTTGATTTTGAACCAGAACAAGATGCGATTGTGCTTGATGCTGGCTCTAGCTACGATTCTTTGCAGATAGAATATAACGCCGAAGGCAACTATACTAACGTTAGCGATGAGACAGGAGAACTCATCACGACCTTGATTGGAGTAGAAGCAGACCAATTAACTGAATCTGACTTCACTGCTGAGGGATAGACAGAAGTAACCATAGACGCGGATTTGGATAGTGAGAGCGCAGAACCCGGAGAACCCGCTATACCTCTTGAAGATGGTGTTACCAATGTTAGTTTTGATACCGAATTTTTAGCTAGTGAAGCAGGATTAACTTTTAGTGAAGCAGAAGATACAGTAGAACCCACTTCAGAAGTATTTGACTTAGGATTTGATATCACTGAGGAGAGCGATTTTGTTTTTAGTGAGGCAAATGGCTTTACGCCCTTGGGTGGCACAATTGAGCATACGGGAACTGTTACTTTTGAAAGCGGAGCAGGAGATGTTACCGTCGGTGATGTTTCGGTTAGTTATGACGAGTCGAGAGTTAGCGATACTACTAGTGGCTTATTTGTCTCTAATAATGTTGAAGGCGTTATACCCGAAGAAGCAGTCCTATTTGACGTTGGCACATTTGACGGCAGCATTTTAAATATTGGTAAGGCGGATTTACTAATAGCAAATGAATTTGCAGATATTTTGCAAGAAACAGGACTCGCTAGCAGCGATTTAACAGGTGCTGATGTTGGAGATATTTCTCGATCCACTTTTGGGCTAAAGCTGAGGGCGAGGATCGGATGGGTGCGATCGCGTCCTCGCAAGCCGTTCTTTGCACGGTCGCGTTTTGGGACAGAAGATTCTGACCCAAAAGCCGACCTTGGAAACCAAGCTGTTTTTCGTCTACCTTGTTTTACCGCTGTGCAACGATCTGAGAATTTACTGGGAGTATAGAGCCATTAGCAGTACCTAGTTTAAATATCGCTACAATCTCCTGAGTTTACCCCCTGTTCATCTAAGACCAAATCTCTATACTAAAAGTCATCAGCGACAGTCCAGATTTCTTTAATTAAAGAAATTCTAAACATATTAATTTTAGTGGAGACTTCATCAATGGAAGATTATTCAAGCACGTCTAGTACCTTAACCAGCGAAGAAGTTATCAATGATATAACTATGCTGCCCGATCTACCGCCAGGCTCTAATGAAAGGCTGCGCGCTCCTTTTGAGTTCCCTGACGATGTCGAATTAGACGATATAGAAGTATTTGTTACCGATTTCGCTCTCTCGCCTAATGAACTTGATGCTCGCCATTACCATCCAGGACAAAATTTCCTATACGTGGTAGAAGGGTCTGCCGAATTCAAGGTTGATGGAGAACCAGATGAGATTGCTGAGGCAGGAGATGCCAAGGAAATTCCTTATGAACGTAAGCATTCAGCTCGCGGTACCGAAGAGGGCGCACGTGTAATTGGCTTCAGCGTTCATGAAGACGATCGACCAGAAAAATTCTTAGTAGAAGATCGTGAGCATGAAGACCACGAACATGAAGACCACGAGCATGAAGACCATGAGCATGAAGATCATGAGCATGAAGACGAGCTAGCTGGTGCTGATGCTGCAACTATCGAAATGAACGATCCTTCAAGCACGTCTGGTACCTCAACTAACGAAAATACCAGCGATATAGCTATGCTGCCTGAACTACCACCGTCAGGTTCTAAGGAAATACTGCGCTCCCCTTTAGAGAGTCCCGAAGATATAGACGATATAGAAGTAGTTGTTTCTGATGTCATCATCCCGCCCAATGAAGCAGTGCCTCGCCATTACCATCCAGGAGAAGAATTCCTATACATTTTAGAAGGGTCTACCGAACACATCGTTGATGGAGAACCATATGAGATTATTGAGGCAGGGGATGGCAGAGTGATTCCTTATGAGCGTAGGCACGAACCTCGCGCTACCGAAGAGGGCGCGCGCGTACTTGTCTTCCGCGTTCATGAAGAGGGTGAACCTGAAAGATTCTTGGTAGAAGACCACGCGCATGGAGACCACGAACATGGAGACGATCCCGCTGGTGCTAATTTTGCAACTATCAATCTGACAGATTCAGCAGACCAAACTGTTGAATTTACAGTCAGTAGAGACGCTGGTTTTGACAACACTGTTGGTTTCTATGAAGTCAACAAAGATGGTAGCGTACAAGACCCTATTAGTGGTCAAACTATTGCAATAGGAAAAGAAGGATATCAGGATGCTGCACTAGCTAACAGTTTGGATTTCACCTTATCTACAGGTGATGGAGAAACCTCCACGTTTACTACCGATTTAGCGGGTGGTAAGCAATATGGTACATTCATCATTGCCAATGGCGGATTAGATGAACTTCTAGATTCAGATTCTAGTAACGACCCTCCTGTTTACTTCGATACACCCGAAGCAAATGCTAGCGGTTTCGATCATATACGTACTTCAGGGAGCAATGCTTTTGAATATGAAGATCTAACCTATGGTACTGACGGTGTATTCAACGATGGAACACCTGATTATAACGACATGGTAGTTGAATATGATTTCGTTTAATCGATTTGGCTAATTGAAATAGCTGGATGACTAACTATGGTTTTTTCATCCATTCATTGCATAAATTTCAAAGATGCTTCTAAAAAAATATCCAAAAAAAACTAAAGATTTACTCGATAAAAGCAATTGGTTTCAAAATTTTACCTTTTTAAGGTTATGCACCTATCCTTTACGAATTCTGTTTATAACCTCACGCCTTTGAAGTGTAAAAAAATTAAATTCGCTCAATAGGAGTATATTAATGTCGATGATTAGACCAATTAGCGGAGGTCATATTCAATTTCGGGAATACAAAACTTGGTATCGCATTGTCGGAGACCTTAATAACACACCACCAGGCAAATTTCCCGTCTTGATGCTTCATGGTGGTCCTGGACTTGCTCACGATTGCCTCAAACCTTTAGAAGCACTTGTTGAGAATCGCCCAGTTATTTTCTACGACCAGCTAGGCTGTGGCAACTCCGATAGACCCGACGATTCATCTTTATGGAGCGTCGAGCTTTTTCTGGATGAGTTAGCAACGGTACGTCGATCTCTAGGACTAGACCGAATTCACCTGTTTGGTCACTCTTGGGGCGGTATGCTGGCAATGGAATACGCCTCAACCCAACCAGAGGGGATCTTGAGCTTAACCCTCGCTAGTTCTCCAGCCAATGTCCCGTTATGGATAACTGAGACTAAACGGTTGCGCGAGGAACTACCACCAAAAGTGCAACAGACGCTCCTACAGCATGAAGCAAATGGCACTACTGACGACCCTGCTTACTCCGAAGCGATGATGTTTTATTATCATCGTCATGTTTGTCGGCTCGATCCTTGGCCTGAGTTTGTTCGGCGAGGACTGGAGAAAAAGGGTAAGCAGGTCTATAAAACGATGCTCGGTCCGAGCGAAACCCACATTATCGGTCATCTCAAGAACTGGGATGTTACATCGCGCTTTGGCTCGATCGCTATTCCCAGCCTCGTTACTTCGGGTCGCTATGATGAGTTGACTCCCGTTCAAGCGAGAGTTGTGCGCGACGGTATTCCAGATTGTGATTGGGTTTTGTTCGAGCAAAGTTCGCATCTGCCCCATGCTGAGGAAACGGAGCATTATCTAAAAGTTCTCAACGACTTTTTGGATCGAATTGAGAAGGCGTTGGAAACCTGAAAGGGGTATTTTTCGATGTCATCTGTATTCAACTATTTCGGCAATTTTATATAGGAGAAGATTGTGGTTAAAAGAACTTTATTTCTGATTTATGGATCGATCTGTTACGGCTTTTTCTTGGTTGCATTTCTCTACGCTGTCGGATTTGTTAGCAATTTTATTGTTCCCAAATCGATGGATACGGTCGCTACAAGTTCGCTCCCGTATGCAGTTTCGATCGACCTTTTACTTTTAGGAGTTTTTGCTCTTCAACATAGTATTATGGCAAGACAAGGTTTTAAAAAAGTTTGGACTGAAGTTATTCCTGAATCTCTTGAAAGGAGTACCTATGTATTGTTTGCTAGCTTGGCTTTAATGTTGTTATTTTGGCAGTGGCAACCTATCGATCTGGTTTTGTGGGACTTGTCTGATACTGTATGGTCAAATCTTTTATGGGTCTTGTGCGGAACTGGTTGGCTGCTTGTGTTCTTAAGTACCTTTGCGATCGATCATTTCGATCTATTCGGTTTGCGTCAGGTTTATTTACATTTTAAAGAAAAAGAAGACAAATCTCTTCAATTTAGAACACCTGCATTTTATAAGTATGTGCGCCATCCAATTTACTTGGGATTTATAATTGCTTTTTGGGCAACTCCGATAATGACCGTGGCTCACTTTATTTTTGCCTTTGCAACTTCAGCCTATATCCTGATTGGTATCTTCTTAGAAGAGCGAGATTTAGTATCAATTTATGGCGAGCAATATCGAGAATATCAACAAGAAGTTCCCATGCTTATCCCCTGGTTAGCTGCCAAAAAATAAGATCGAAACAGCCGAGTTAAATCCCAACTTTGATGAGTTAGAAAAAAACATATTGTTGAGGTTTATCTATTATTTAAAATTGCATTTACCTGGTAGCTTAGTTGAAAAAGCATTTACACTTTATTAGACATATATAGATATGCCAAAAGTTTTTCGGTACACTCTTATCGTGGCGGTACGGGTAAATCGAACTTTACCGCTAATTTAGCAGCTACGGTTGCACTGAAAGGGAATAAAGTAGGCATTGTCGATACAGATATGCCTTCTCCTGGTATTCATAATCTGTTTAGTCTCGAACCAGAACAAACTTATAAAACCTTAAATAATTATCTTTGGGGTGAAATTGCCATCGAAGATGCTGCTTATGATGTCAGTGCAGATATAGGAGTGGAGGAAAATGGAAAACTTTATTTAGTTCCTTCTAGCTTCAAAGCAGATGATATCGCCCGTGTTCTCCAAAGCGGTTATGATGTCAAGCTGATGAATGATGGGTTTCGTCGCTTGGTTAAAAGACTTCATCTAGATTATTTGTTTATCGATACCCATCCAGGGTTGTCTAAAGAAACCTTTTTATCGATCGCGATTTGTCATGTACTAATTCTGATTTTACGTCCCGACAAACAAGACTATCAAGGTACGGCGGTAACGATGGATGTGGCACGACAGCTAAACGTTCGTAAAATTCTGTTGGCAATCAACAAAGTATACAGTGGATTAAACCAAGATGCTCTCAAGCAAAAGGTAGAGGAAACCTATAAAGAGAAAGTAGCGGGAATATTTCCCCTCTCAGAAGATATCGTACAGCTTGCTAGCGAAGGGGTATTTTGTGTTAAATGTCCAAAACATCCAATTTCGCAAGAATTAGAGCGAGTAGCCAAGCAAATCGTTGGGGAGTAAGTAATCATGTCAGACAATCTCGGAAATTTACAATCTCTGACTAGTTCGATTACGACAGTAACTTCGCCTTTTCGCAACTATCTCAACGATCTATATGAAAAGTATAGTTCTCTCAATGATGGTGCGGTTGCCGATTATATACCCGAATTAGCCTTATCAAAACCTGTGCTACAGACTTTTTTTTACCTGAGGAAGTGAATGATTTTTTACGTAAGCTAAGAATTGGCAAAACAGGTACGGCTTTTATTATGGAGCGATCGGGAAAATTGGTAGCTACTGCTTCTGCTGAATCAATGGTAAAAACCGATCTAACTAGTGAAAGATTACTCGCTACCAAGAGCAACGATCCGATTGTTAATGCGATCGCCGATCGTTTAGGCGATCGCCTCGATAACTTCAGTCAAGTCAAATCGGTACGACAATTAGATTTAGAAATTAATGGTCAAAAACAATATGTCCAGGTAGTTCCCTTTCAGGATGATAACCTCGACTGGCTAGTAGTTTTAACTATTCCCGAAGCAGATTTTATGTCCCAAATCTATGCTAGTCGGCGCAACTCTCTGTTGTTTAGTGTTGCTGCAATAGCTATGGCAAGCGGGATTGGTATATTTACCTCTAACTGGGTAGCAAAACCAATTTTACGAGTTTCCCATGCTTCTGACGAATTAGCCAAAGGGGATTTAGACCAACAGGTTGCTCCTAGCCCAATTGTTGAAATTAATGCTTTAGCAAATTCTTTCAACTCGATGGCAGGACAGTTAAAAGATTCGTTTACTAATTTAGAGCAAAACAATGAAAGACTGCGTATTGCCGAAGAAAACTATCGCAGTATTTTTGAAAATGCAGTTGAAGGTATTTTTCAATCCTCTCCCAAAGGTTTTTATCTTAAGGTTAATCCGGCATTAGCCAAAATCTATGGTTATGAATCGCCTCAAGAAATGATTACCAGCATTACTAATATCGGCAAACAAATTTATGTCGATCCTCCAAAACGAGCCGAATTTAGACAATTACTTACCAAACAAGATGAAGTCAAAAATTTTGAATACCGTTCCTATCGTAAAGATAAAAGTTTAATTTGGATACAGGTTGATGCTCGCGTAGTTAGAGATGACAAAGGCATGGTGTTATATTACGAGGGAATTGTCCAAGATATAAGCGAACGCAAACGCCGAGAAGCGGAATTAAAACGACAGCTTCAAGAATTAAAAGTAGAAATAGACCAAACTAAGAGAGAACAAGAAGTAGCTCGACTCACTAAAAACAGTTATTTCCAAGAAGTTCAACAAGAAATAGCCCACATGGATTTAGATGAATTTTGGAGCTAATTTATTAAATATTATGTATAGCTACAGAAAACAAGCGTAGTTGCTTAGTATAAAGACAAGATAGCAAAGTCTGTTACGTGGCATCGCCAGATTTTTGTTCGGCAAAATGCTGTGCCAAGTTTTGTGGAGTTAAGACTGTCGTGTATTGCTTTGCTAATTCTGGGGTAGCCAGTTCTAATAACACGGTATTTTCCAGCCAAAATTCAATTACATCGAAATAACCGCGACTACAGCGTACACATCGCCATTGTTCTCTTTCGGCAATAGACTCAATTTGCGATTGTTCCAGAGGAATAGAAATAGCAGCGTGAGTCGCAATATACTGACTAGACTGGTTTTCTTGATACTGAATTGCTTCTGAGTCTTTGCCAGGAATCATTTCTGTTCCTAAAGGATAAACTTCAACTAAAGTTCCGTATTCGTCTGCTGCAAATGCCACATAGCTACCAGGATGAGATGGAAAAGGGGCGCAATATCCACGGTCGAATAGTTCTGCTATTACTTTAGCTACACGAAGGGGGTTTTGAGCAGGGATAGAGATGTGATGAATCATTAGCTTTTACTTTAATACAGTTGTAAATATTTTAATTGATAGATTGGAAATTAAAGTTTTATTCGCGCCAAGCAGATAAATTAAAGAGATTAGAATCCTGCAACACAGTTTCGCAAATCATACGTTAGATACGGTAACGTTGTTTACTTAAAATTCTAATTGGTAGCACGAGCCAAAACGGGTTTTCCTGTAGCAGCAGCCTGTTCGATAATGTCGGCAGCCCGAGAAGCCCCTCCAGCTTGCTTAATTGACTCTTGCAATTTTAAAGCATTGTTTTTGTAAGTATCTTGCCTTAAAACTTGTTCGATCGCTCTTCGTATATTTTCTACGCTTACTTCTTCTAATGGCACAACTTTTCCCGTTTGGGTCCAGGCGATTCGTGCTGCTACTGCTGGCTGGTCGTTAGTAATCGGAATCGCTACCATCGGTACGCCATTACTCAAGGATTCTAAAACAGTATTCATTCCTGCGTGAGTAATAGTTAAGGCTGCTTTTGGTAATAGTTCTAACTGGGGTGCATAACTAACAACAATTGGATTTCCTGGTAATTGGGGTAAAGACTCTGGAGTTGCTCCTCCACCCAAAGCAATAACCAATTGAACATTTAAGAAGACAGCACAGGCTTGGGCGATCGCTTGAAAAATCCAGAGATCTCGATCTTGTAACGTCCCTAAAAAGGCATAAATAAGATCTTGTCCCGTTAGCTTTTCAAAAGGAAAAGGAGTTGGTTCACGAATTGCTGGGTTAGTATAAGGGCCTATAAAATGAAAACAAGAAGGTAATTCTTTTCTGGGAAATTCAAACTCCTCTGGCTGTTGACAAATTTGAGCCAACGAAGAATAAATTTCAATAGAACGCTCGACGAAAGGTAAATTCCACTCACAGCGATAATCATCGATAAGTTTTTGCAGCGGTGTACTCAGGCGATCGAGCTGTGCATAACCCGATCGATTACGTGAAATTCCCTGTTCAGTAGGATCGTAGCCCCAAGAGGTAGTAAACGGAGGCACGGTGATGTCTCGATTTAGCATCATGGCACTGCATACACTAACAAACGGAATATCTAAATATTCTGCTAGAGTACCTCCTTCGGCAGAACACTGATCTACCAGTAACGCATCTATACCTGTTCTTTTGATTATTTCTGGAGCATCTCGTAAAACTGCGTTGGCTGAATTTGTTAACCATTGAGTTCTGGTATACTCCAATGCCTCAAGTCCATTGAGACTACGTAATTTGACAAACAAGTCTGTGTCTGCTTCTGGAGGAAAATCTGGCCTGTCGATCGGCTGAAATTCTAGCCCCGCTGCTAGAGCTTTAGATCTAACATCGAAGATGTTTATTACGGTAACGAGATGACCGCGTTTTTTTAGCTCGTAGCCTAAAGTAGTCATCGGGTTTAGATGACCTGCTGCTGCGGGACAGATAATGCCAAAATGAGTCATGATACTTATGTATGACTGATTGAAAAATACTTTTAAAATAAATCGACGCTCCTAAAATTAACACAAAGCCAAAACTGGCTTTCTTGTAGTAACCGCCTGTTCGATAATATCAGCAGCCCGAGAAACCCCTCCAGCTTGCTTAATTAATTTTTGCAATTTTAAAGCATTCTCTTTATAAGAACTACCTATTAGAACTTGCTCGGTCACTTTATGTAGCCTCTCGACGCTTAGTTCTTTCAGTGGTACTACTTCTCCTGCTCCTGATCTGGCTATACGAGCAGCTATTCCAGGCTGTTCATTCGTAATCGGAATAGCAACAATAGGAACTCCACTACTTAATGCACCTAATGTTGTATTCATACCTGCATGAGTAATTACGACACTTGCTCTATCTATTAGTTTTTGATGAGGTGCGAAAGAAACCACAGTAACACGATCGGGTAAGCTATAATTTTCGGGTTTGTTACGGGGATTGCCTAAAGAAATAACTAACTGTGCATCTAGTTCAGCCGTAGCCTCTGCAATAGACTGAAATATTTTTGGTACTTTGTTTTGTAATGTTCCAAGAGAAGCATAGATAAGAGGTTTATCTGTTAATTGTTCCCAGGGAAAAGAAATATCTTGAAAAGAAACAGATTCTATACCAGACGGATTTTGCAACGGACCAGTGTAATGAAAACAATCGGGCAAATTTTTACGGGGAAAATCAAATTCTTTGGGTAACTGGCTAATTTGAGCTAGTTTTGAATAACCATCCTCGCGATCGCGATATAAAGGTAACTTCCACTGCTGTCGCCGTTTTTGAATTTCTTGTCCGATAGGCAGTGAGATGCGATTTAAGAACGAGTTACCTACTCGGTTACGAAGTTGCGCCCACCACGCTCGATCGTAACCCCAATGGGTAAAATAAGGAGGCACACCAGCTTCTTGATTAACTAATAAAGCATTACATACAGTTATATGGGGCAACTTAAGCTTGTCTGCAACTGTGCCTCCTGCCGAAACCTGGTCGATAATTAAAGCTTCTACCCCAGCCGATTTTATTGCCTGGGGTAGATTATTGAAAAGCATTTTAGTTTCATTCAAAATAAACTCGCTCGTGAATTTTAGACCTTTTATTTTACTCATTTTTCCTAGTTTTTCATATTGTTGCTCTAACCATCCAGGAGGAAAATCTTCTTCACCGATCGACCAAAAGTTCAATCCTGAATTTTCGATCTTGCTTTCAATATCTGCAATGCCAAAAATAGTAACGCTATGATTGCGTCTTTGTAATTCTCCGCCCAAAGCGCACATTGGATTGAGGTGTCCGATAGCAGCAGGACAAACGATCCCAAAATGAGTCATGTTATTTTGTGTAAAAGTTTATTAAAGTTAGTTTGAAGCAACGCCCGTAAATCGATCTGTTTTCTGATTTACCAACTCCTTCGGAGTTAAGTAGCAAGTAGCAAGTAGCAAGTAGTAAGTAGCAACCCGCGAAAACTCCGAAGTTGGAGTATGAGCCTCGTCTTTAAAGACGAAAAGAAACAAAACGTATTCAATTGTTGAATCCTCTACCCTAAAGGCGAGAGGTAAAACTTGCTACTTGCTACTTGAGCGCAAAGCGCGCTACTTGCTACTTGTGAAGCTGTAGTCGTTTTAGTTGTTTTTCTGGTGATTTTCTAAATTTTATTATCGAGCTAACTTTTTTGTATTAGTTAATTTGAACAAATTAAACCCGACCAAAAGAGAAGCTGTAGTCATAATCTCGATTTGATTTTGAGACTTTCAGTATTCATATAGCTGTTAATGATAAACTAGCTTTTTGTTTTGCTTCGTAGGAAACTGATGACGCTCGACTACATAACTAACTCCACGATACTTGTGAACAACTGCGCTTATTAGAGATTCTGGCGATCGCGACTTTTCAGTTGCTACTAGCATCCGCAGATTATATCTTTGCCCTCTGTAGCAAGCTGTATATTCAGAAGCGATAGTTGCAATCTGCTGATGGGATTGAGAATAGCTTTGACCTAAAAAACGTAATTTCATTATTTACATACTCCTTGGGATGTAACTGCTTAAACTTTAGAAATGATTATAAAATCGTTTTTTTGATAACGAAAGGGGGAATTATCAGGTCTTTTTTGGGTAATACTGCTTTATTACGTTTGGAAGAATCATAAAAAACCTGGGTTATAAATTATAAAAAAGCAAAAATTAGCATCAACTAAACAGCTTTTCAGCTAAAGCCAAAATAGGCATAAATAAACTATCTAGTGTTTCAAGGCAATGTTTTTTATCCTTGTTTGATACATTGCTAGTCTGACAAAGTAAGGATGACCTCCTATTTCGTTTACTAAACCGCCGATCGTAAAATCATCCCAATCTAACTCATAAAAATTTGCTAAAGTTTTAACCTGGTCTAAATTAAATTCTTTCAAGACAATTGGTGTTACCCTGGAAAATAATGAAGGACTAAGATCGGGAGAGATGCTAGCATTCGTAGACTGAGTAAGAATTAGCTTTAATTTTGACCAAGGACCTTTTACTTGACCTTTTTGATGCCAGTCAGATAATAATTTTAGAAATGTTTCTGTCGTTTCTTTATTGGAAAATAGGCGATCGATATTGTCTAAAGCTAATATAATATCGCTTTTTGTTTCGTTCAAAATATACTTTTCAAAATAAACAGTGCAATTGTCGTTCAAATCTGAAACACTATTCTGGTAATAATGTTGGACGGTATTTTCTAAATGCAATTGAAAGGAAACCATTAGAGATAGCCAACGTAACAGCGCATCTATATCTTGAATAATCTTGCGATCGATACTATTAAAATCCAAATATACTGTTTTGTGTGTATGGATTTCCCGCTCTAAAATTTGCTCGACTAAAGAAGTTTTTCCCATCCATTTTGCTCCTTCAATTCTAATTAAAGAGCCTGGTCGATCGATAGTTTCATAGCAAATCTTTTCAATCGGCGATCGCTCTAGATAAAAAGTAGAACCCAAAGCAAGTAAACCTTCAAATAGAGTTATATTCTCTGTAGTCAGCAGTTTTGCCAATCGATTCCGACTTTGACTTAAAATAGCTTGTGTGTATTTGAGCCATTCTCTTTTTAAGGCTGCTTTGAAGTTCGTTTTAGATACCTTGGTTTTCAAAGCTATAGAAAGATTTTCCCAAAGTTTACATCCGATGTCTCTACATAAATAGCTACTTGCATAACCTTTTGCTTCAGCAATTTGTTCGTAGGTATAATTGTTCCATGCGCCGTGCAAAATAATAGTTTCCAAGTCGCTGAGATATTCACCTGTATGTATAAACATTAAGATATTTGCTGCTTGAAGTGCTGTTTCCCAACTAAAGTCTATATACATATTCACCTATCTTGCATAAAAAAGCGGTTTTTTTCCAACCGTCTTTGCTCTGGTAAAGGATGATTTTATAGTAAAGATTGCGAAGAAAAAAAACATCTGAAAAACGTCACTAATCGCACCTAGACGAAAGATATAGTTGGTTTGCGACTTTCGTAATAAATTAAGTATTCTCCATAATATTTATATCTATTACTTTAGTCTCCCTGTTCTACCAGATATAGCTACTAAAGTGATGAATATGTCTTCAATGGTGGAAATAAACTACATTTTGCAGTTAAATGAAAAAGTATTACTTCTACCGTGGGATTCTTATGATTTCATCGATAAAGTTTTTACCCAATCCATTTCGCTTTTTGCTAATTACTGAATGGGTAATGCTTGCTAGTTGTGGCTCTTTGGCATTGGTAGAGGCTTGGCAAGGTCATACAATCCCCGTACAACATATCTCTATTTTATTTTTTTTAGGTATGATGGGTTTGGTTTTACCTAGTGGAAACCAATTTATTAAAGTTGTTTACACGGCAATTGAAATTGGCTTAATTTTTTATGGAACGGTATTAGGCTATCTGCATATTTTGCCAACGCTATATTTAATTGTGGTGATGCGAAGTTGTTTCCTATTTAAATCGGTAGGACGTTGGGTTGTTATGGGAATAGTATTTGTTTTATTTTTTGGCGATCAGTACAAATATACTATAAAGGCTATGCCAACAGAACCAGAACTACAGGTTCACTTTGGGATGCACATCATCGCTGAAACCCTTGTATTTGGTTTAGGTGTGTTTTTCGTTTTGCAGTTGACTAATAGAATAATATCCGAGCGTAAAACAAAACGAGAACTAGCACAGGCAAACGAGCAATTAAAAGAATACGCTCAAAAAATTGAAGAATTGGCAACAGTACAGGAAAGAAATCGTATTGCCCGCGATATTCACGATTCTTTGGGTCATGCACTGACTAGCTTGAACATTCAGATGCAAACTGCCGTCAAACTGTGGGAAAGAGAACCCGCCCAGGCTTATTCTTTTCTGACTCAGGCTCAATCATTAGGCAAAACCGCAATGCAGGAGGTTCGTAAATCTATTAGCACTTTAAGGGAGGATGTTAAAGACGAACGATCTTTAGACACTAAAATTGAAATTTTAGTAGATGATTACCGCAAAGGAACAGGATTGTTAATTTGTACTAATATCTGTCGCTGTGGTTCTGTCCCGAAACCAGTAGCTAAAACAATTTATCGTATCGTTCAGGAATCTTTAACTAATATCTTTAAGTATGCCGAAGCCACAGAGGTACACATTCAGCTAAAAACCACTCCTGACGAATTAGACTTAAGTATAGAAGATAATGGCAAAGGCTTTAATCCCAAACAGAATAGTTCGGGATATGGATTAAGGGGAATGCAAGAGCGTGTAATAACGGTAAATGGTAAATTTCAGCTAATTACTGCACCAGGTAAAGGCTGTCGCATTGAGGTCAAAATTCCTAATATAAAGTCTTTTCAGAAAGTTTTGCAATTGACCAATCATTAAACATTAAACATTAAACATTGAACATTGAACATTAAACATTAAACATTAAACATTAAACATTAAACATTAAACATTAAACATTAAACATTAAACATTAAACATTAAACATTGAAGTTAACAAATGACCTCGGTATACCCAAAACGCCGGGCATAAACGGTCGATAAGATGACACAGTGAATTAAGGATTTTCTCTTAATTGCTGCGATCGCAATACCCCGCGTAGCGTAATCGCCCTCTATAATATCGTAAAAGATATCGTATATGGTTCACAACTCAA
Organism: Waterburya sp.; assembly: GCA_965214815.1. Taxonomy (GTDB): domain Bacteria; phylum Cyanobacteriota; class Cyanobacteriia; order Cyanobacteriales; family Xenococcaceae; genus Waterburya. The sequence continues at coordinate 440,315 of CBDCCL010000002.1, read as the reverse complement.
GAATAAAAATAGAATAATCTGTGAATTTAGAGCAACGATCGCTGCTATGTTAAGACTGATATTTTAGTGAATTAGCATAGATAGCAATTTGCGCTCGGTTGCGTAGATTGAGTCGATTTAAGATTTTCGTAACGTGAGTTTTAACCGTCCCCTCTACTATATAAAGTTGTTGAGCAATTTCGCGGTTAGTACAACCAGTAGCAATCAGGTTTAGTACCTCTATTTCTCTAGGGGTTAATTCTACTAACTCAGGTGGTTCTATTTCTGTATCGCTCTCACTACTTACTATACTGTCTAGCATTTTTTCCATAAGTCCTGGTCCCATCTGGCTATATCCGCGACCGACTAATCTAATTGACTGAGCCAATTCTTCTACAGGCATATCTTTTAACAGATATCCTTTTGCCCCCGCCCTAATTGAATGGCTAATATAATCATCTTCATCAAAAGTGCTAACTACTAAAACTTTAGTATCAGGAAACTGCTGACAGATAATTCTGGTTGCTTCTCTACCATCCATGATAGGCATCCTCATATCCATCAGTACTATATCTGGTTGTAAAGCTTCTACCTGTTGAATGGCAACTTGACCATTCTCGGCTACTCCGACTACTTCTAGATCTGGTTCTAGATTTAACATTACTCGCAATCCTTGACATACAAGTTCTTGATCGTCTACTAGTAAAAGGCGAATCATAAATGTCTAGTACTTTTAAAAGATACTCCCTGAAAGAGTGCTTTTCTATGTGTTGTTGATAAATTGTTATCCGATATCCAGGCTTTCAATACTAAAAGTAATAAATATAAGTAAATAAGTTATTTTTATTGTTTCTCGATCGCCTAGCTTTTGTATAGCCCCAGTTTTTTTTCTGGTAAACTGAGGTTGCAGAAATATAGCAAATGTGCGTATGTCATCGGTAAAAGCATCTGGGCGAGGTTTGGTTCAAATAAAAAAGGCGATCGCCGAGCGAGGTTGGAAAACGTCAGACGATCGCTGGTCATTAGCAGCGAGTAACATTCTCGAACCAGAGAAAAACTGGGAGGAATTTGGACCTTATGCTAATGGTTGCAGTAAGTCAAGTCGGGAGCGATTATTAGAGGGAACTCCCATTCGCGATCGCGCTTTCAAGGCTCTTTGTCTGGCACTAGAGATCGATCCCGATGATGTTGCTCATAATTTAAGAGAAGATTGGGGATCGGCCCCAGACGTAGCGATTTTTCACGGACGACAACAAGAATTAGTAACTTTAGAACAGTGGATGGTTCGCGATCGCTGTAGACTGATTAACATTGTCGGCTTTGCAGGTATCGGTAAGACTAGCTTGGTTAGGGGTGGCATTGGTAAGACCGATCTATCTTTGCAGCTTGCCCGTCAAGTTCGAGGCGAATTCGAGTATGTAATCTGGCGAAGTTTATTAAATGCGCCACCTCTTAAAATCTTGCTAACAGAATTAATTGAATTCGTATCCGATAATCAAGAAACCGAGTTAGCTACTACGACTGATGAATCGATCGCTCAACTGCTGCACTACTTAAAGCAACGACGTTGTTTGCTGATTTTAGATAACGTCGAATCCATTTTACAGAGTGGAGATCGCCGAGGAACTTATCGAAGTGGCTATGAAGATTATGGAGATTTTTTTCAACGCATCGGATTAAAAGAACATCAAAGCTGTGTCCTGTTAACCAGTCGAGTCAAACCAAAGGATATTGAGGAGATGCAAGAAGTCCATGTGCGATCGCTCGAACTAAACGGATTAGATCTAGCAGCGGGACGGGAAATTTTTCAGGATATTGCACGGACGAACAATGCTAATTTTGAAGGAAGTCAAGAAGATTGGTCGCGCTTGATTTCTTTTTATAGTGGTAATCCTTTAGCTTTAGAAATTACCGCAAGACATATTCTCAGACGATTTGACGGCAATTTATCCGAGTTTTTAAAGCATGACTTGATGATATTTGGCGAAATCCGCGAACTTTTAGATTGGCATTTTAAGCGTCTGACCACCGCCGAGAAAAATATTATGTATTGGCTGGCACTCAATCGAGAAGCGGTATCTATAGCAGACTTAAAACAAGATATTTTTTCACCCGTAGCGCAAAAATATCTCCCCGAAACCCTCGATACTTTAGAAAAACAAATTCCCATTGAAAAAAGTGCTAATCGCGTCACCCTACAGCCCGTACTGATCGAATATATAAGCGAACGGGCGATCGAACAAGTCTGTCAGGAACTAGAATCGGGCGATCTGCAACTATTTAACAGTCATGCTTTAATTAAAGCATCGGCAAAAGATTATGTAAAAGATAGTCAAATTCGCCTGATACTTCAGCCCATAATCGATCGCTTGAACGAGATCGGATTAGAATTACAAGATTCCCTAGAAAATCGATTACATCAGCTACTAGAAAATTTAAATCGGCAAATTCCTGGTTATACAGCAGGCAACTTACTTAACTTGATGCGCCATGCAGGTATCGATTTATCAGGGTATGACTTTTCAGGGTTGACAATTTGGCAGGCAGACTTACAGGATATCAATCTGCGCCAAGTCAATTTTGCAGACTGTAAATTTGCCAACTCTAGCTTAACTCAAAATTTCGGTGGCGTTCATGCGATCGCTTTTAGTCCCAAACAAGATGTATTTGCTGTCGGAGATTCTGTTGGTGGTATTCGTATGTTTCGCCTTGAAGATCGCCAACCCTATTTATACCTTGAGGGTCACGGTAAAAATTTATCGATCGTCACAGACCTAGCGTTTAGTTCCAATGGCAAACTGCTTGCCAGTAGCAGTATAGACTGCACGGTTAAAGTTTGGGATACAGATACAGGAAAGTGTTTGAAGACATTTACACGCAACCAACAATGGATTTGGTCGGTGGCATTTAGTCCCGATGGTCAAATACTAGCTAGTGGTGGAGAAGATAACATTATTACCCTGTGGAATATTCAGACAGATGAATGTCGAGTTTTACAAGGACACCATTCTTGGATTTGGTCGCTAGCATTTCATCCTCATAAAAATATTCTGGCTAGCGCATCATACGATCTCAGTATTCGTTTATGGGATACCGATACGCAGGAATGTCTTAATATTCTTAAGGGACATCAGCATATTTTGATGGCAGTTGACTTTCATCCTATGGGTGAAGTCATAGCCAGCGGTAGCTTCGATCGCACTATCAAGATCTGGAATATCCAAACAGGTGAGTGTTTAAAAACCTTGACCGGTCATACTAAAGAAGTTACTTGTGTGGCATTTAACAGCAACGGTAAAATCTTAGCCAGCGGTAGTGGCGATCGCACTATCAAAATCTGGAATACTCAAACAGGTGAGTGTTTGAGAACTTTGAGGGGGCATGGTCAAGGTATTACTACCGTTGACTTTGCAACCCCTAAAAATATTTTAGCCACTGGGGATAACAATCAAGTACTAAAACTGTGGGATGTGGACGAGGGAAAATGTCTCAAAACCTGGCAGGGTTATACTGATTTCATGTTAACAACTGCCATTTCTGCTGATGGAAAATTACTCGCCAGTGGCAGTTCAGATAAAACCGTAAGAATTTGGGATCTAGAGTCTGGGAGGTTAATTTCAACTGGGAAACATGATGGTTGGGTTTGGATGGTTGATTTTAGTCCAATCCCCCCAACCCCCGATCCCTCTGCCTTCGGCATCTCCCTTATAAAGGGAGACAAGGGGGGCGAAGGGGGGATCTTAGTTAGCTGTAGTGAGGATGAAACTATTAAGCTTTGGGATGTCAGTACTGGCAGATGTCGCAAGACTATTAAAGGTCACACTAGGATCTGGACGGTTAAGTTTAGTCCCGATGGTAAATTACTTGCCAACGGCAGTCAAGATGGAACTATTAACTTTTGGAATGTTGAGACAGGAGTAATTGTACGATCTATTGAGGCACACAGTAATTGGATTTGGGCGATCGCCTTTAGTCCCGATGGTCGATATTTAGCCAGTGGCAGTGCGGATACAACTATTAAAATCTGGGACGTAGAGACAGGAGAGTGTCACCTTAATCTTAGCGATCCTATAAACAAAGTTATGTCTGTAGCATTTCATCCCAACGGGCGAATGTTGGCGGGTGGTGACGGCGAACTAATTAAACTTTGGGATCTCCAAACGGGTGAATTAATCCAAACCTTTGCAGGACACGATGGTACAGTTCTCGGTTTGGTTTTTGATTTGGAAGGGAACACAATTATTAGTAGTGGTATTGATTCTACTATTAAGATTTGGGATATCAGTACTGGCAGATGTATTAGAGTTTTGTCAGGTCACGAAACTTCTATTAGAGCAATTAAGCTTACACCAGATAGTCGGACATTAGTTAGTAGCAGTACTGATGGCACAATTCGCCTGTGGGATCTAGAAACTGGACAAACTCGCAAATTACTACGCCCTAAAAGACCTTACGAAGAGATGAATATTACCGATGTCAAGGGGTTAACAATAGCCCAAAAAAACACATTGGTAGCTTTGGGAGCAAGGTTATAAATCTTAGTTTGTGAATGAATGATTTAGTTATTAGCTTTTAAAACTAAACTCCACGGTAAAACCAAATCTCGCCTTGCTTTTCTATTACCTCGAAGGATGGTATTTCAAGGCGATCGCCTTGACGATCGAGAGAGGATAATAAATAACAAACCAAATTATCATTTTTATCTCTAAACAGAACAAAAGGTTCGTTGAATAAGGAAAAACCATAGGGGCGGTTAGAAGGTAACTCGCGTACAAAAGTAATAAAATACCAACCGCGATCGCTCTCAATTTGTTTTTTTAGTTTTGCCCTCGTTAAATATTTATCTGAGTTATTGTTCGCCATAACAAACATTTAATACCTATATAAAATTAATCATCAGGTAAACTACATTCCACTCTACCGATTAATTTCTATGAGCCAAAAAATTAGGTCGCGATTGGATATTTTAGGAAGTTCTATTTTGCTTATTTGAGAAGCCGTCAATCCTATATAAATAATTAAGATCGAGCATAGCAATATTTGCCAATAAAATAGTATTTTGTGAAAACCGTTCATTTTTTTACAAGCTAAAGATGCGAAGTTCGATTGTCAGAAAAAACTTACTTAAACAAAAGTAAAAACGGGCTTGGCAATCTTCAAATCTTCAGAAACATTTTTTAATACAGCAATTAATTCTGTCTTTGAATCCAGTCCTGAATCATAAATTAGTTTGGCATCACTATTTCCCGCGCTGTTTGATTGCAACTCCAAACTATATTGTTCGACCTTACCAAATAGTTGAATCTTATCTTCATGGGGATTGAGATCTTCAATTAAAGCAAAGTCAGCATCGCCAGAAGCAAAGTAGTCACCATCACTATAAAAAATTCCCGCTTCGTTACCCAAGACAAAAGTGTCTGTTCCCAAACCACCAGCTAGGGTATCGTGTTCTTTAAGACCTGGTTGGCTGCTATTTAGCTCGACTCCAATCAAACGGTCTTCATCTTCTCCACCAATGAGTAAATCGTTACCCAGACCGCCATTGAGAGTATCTAAACCATCCCCGCCAAATAATCTATCTCGACCATCATCACCGAAAAGCAAATCGTCCCCTACTTCACCAAATAAGCGATCTCGAACATCACCACCAAATAAAACATCATTTTCACGACCGTCTGAAATGATATCATCACCCTGACCTCCTAAAATAGCGTCTGCGTTTGACCTACCATCAAGTAAGTCTTTGCCTTCTGTATTGTCAATAACTATGTCTGCATCCGCAATGACCGATACCGCAATATTATTATCTGGATCTATGGTATAACCATCCCTGGGCAAAAGAGTTATAGAAAAAGATTCATTTCCTTCAACTACATCGTCTTCCAAAGCAGAAAAATTAAGACTAGCTTCCGTTGCTCCCTCAGCTATAGTTAATTCATTAATCATACGACCATCTTCGGTTCTGGATCTGGCATCTGTAACATTTGGCATCGGGCCTGGAGTTGGAACAATGTCCACTTCACCATCGGGATTAGTAAGTAGCGTATCAACTACCAAACCACCAGGAGGTGCAGGTTCAGTTAACCTAAAAATAAAGGCTTGGGATTCTCCTTCAACTACTAAAGTTGGTTCGATTTCAATACTCAAAGTCGGCAAAGACTGTAGTTCGATTGTTTGCTGGGGGTGTGCAAACAGTTCTGTAACGTCTGTTCCATTGGCATCAATTGCTTCTAGTACCGTTACTCCAATGTCTGTCGCACCATCGTTAACCAAACCATCTGAGACCGTGGCTTCTGACTTCACTAAAACATTAGTAGTATTAGGAATTGCTCCAGGTTCGCCCTTCAGTTCGACTACTACTGAAATGAAGTCGCCATCAGAATTGTCTTCGACGACAGCAACATCGGGAAAAGTATTTCCAAAAAAATCAGTTAAAGTATCTGATAAGTTAACCTCAGCCGAATCTCCCTGTAGTTGAAGCTTTAAGGACTGCAAATTAGCATCGAGTTCCGAAGTATCTAATTCAAAACTAAATCCTAAGCGATCGCCGACCTTCGCCTGTATGTCTGCGATCTTATCGTTATCTAACTGCGTACCTTGGGGAGAAAAATTTACAGATGCCATAATGTTTAGATACTTTTGAGTTTGTTGATTCTGGGGCTGGTTTTAAAGTCAACTATTTATTTTGTTGACCAACCGACGTTTCTTACTATACGTTTTTGCTTTTGAAGTATATAGGGGAAAAACTCAGGTGTTTTGAAAAAATCAAATACTTTGAATGGTCAGCGGTCAAACTTATAGGTTCGTAGTTAATCTGCCTTTTCTTAGTAAGAATTGCAGCACAGTTTCTTCTTTTGTAATAATATCGACTTGTCCTTCCATGCCTAATTGAATGGCACAGCGATCGCTTTCTTTACCTAAAACAGTTTTATCTGGCTTAATAGAAATTTCGTAAAACGAAGCACTTTGTTGAGTAGCACTAGTATTTGCAGCAGAAGCATTACTATCCGATTGAGGAACAACCGCATCAGGGGGAATAGCTGCAACTGTTCCTTTAAGAGTGCCGTAATCGGTATAGGGGCAAGCAGATACCCGCATTTGGGCTGTTTGTCCTTGTTCTAACTTGCCTATAGATTTGGCTGGAATTGAAGCTTGAAGAACTAGCTTGGCATTGCTGGGAGCAATTTTGGCAATTTCTTCTCCAGGACGTACAGTTTGCCCAGGATTACGCAGATTTAGCTGAGAAATAATACCGTCAGCAGGAGCAGAAACAATAGTTTGCTTGAGATCTACTTCTGTTTGCTGTAGTTCTTTAGTATCTTTATCTAACTGCTGATTTATTTCAATTCTTTGCTGAATGAGAGCTTGTTGTTCTTTGTTCAAAGTAGCTAAACTAGCTGCACCTGTAGCTCGCGCTTCGGCAATTTGGGAAGTCGCGCTTGCTACTTGGGCATAACTGGGATCTAGAGCAGTTTGACTACTAGTTAGTTTAGCTTTGGCTGCTTTTACTGTTTGTTGTTGTTGCTGTGCTGCTAGCTGTACTTCTTGTAATTGGTCTTGGGATATAGCTCCTTCTTGGGAGGCACTTTGATAACGCTTTTGCTTAGCTTTGGCTGCATTTAAAGCTGCTGTGGCTGCTTTTAGGTCTGATTCGGTTTCTAGAACTTCTGCTTGGGTTGTAATTTGTCGATCTTGATATTCTCTTTGAATACGGTTAAGTTCTGATTCAGCAGCAGCTACACTGCTCTCGATGCGATCGCTTTCTGCCGATATTTGGCTGTCAAGAGCGTTAACCTGCGCGTTAACCTGCACCAGTTGCGATCGCGACTTTTGAATGCTGTCTTGTAGCTGACTTTTTTGAGTTTGCAAACGAGAGTCATCGATCGCAGCAATCTCATCTCCTTTTTTGACAGCTTGATTAGCTTTAACAGCAATGCGTGTTATTTGTCCTTCTGTAGCAGCTTGAACTAAACGCAACTCACCCTTGGGACGAATAGAAGCTTGAGTTTTAATCGTTTGTTTGTATTTAGTTACCGAAGCGATAGGAATCGCCAGGGCAACCACGGCAACGATAAACAGTCCGCCAAACCTAGTCCAACGACCAATCGGCGGTAAAAATTCGTCTTCTTGAACCGTAGGAAGATTTGGATTGGATTTGGTAAGCATGATAATTATCGCAGTATATTAATCGGTTGAAACGCAAAGGTAGGGGCGAACGGCAGTTCGCCCTTACAAGATGTTCGGTCGGGAATGTCCGTTGAAATTGGAGTTAGTCGCTGTTGCTAAAGGTTTTTCTGAGGGTATGTAGTCGTCGAGGAAATCTAAATGGTCGCCCGCGAAAGAGCGTAACTGTTTGGGTGTACCTTGAGTTTTTAACCGTCCTTTTTCTAACATGACAATCCAATCCGCACGGACAATTACTCTGGGACGATGACTGATTAGAATGGTAGTTTTTCCCTGTCGATGAGCAAATAGCTGTTTGAGAATTCTAGCTTCGCTAACTGGATCGAGTGCGCCTGTAGATTCGTCTAAAATCAGCACTGGTGGCTCGGTAACTATGGCTCTAGCGATCGCCAATCTCTGTTTTTGACCGCCAGAAAGATTTGCCCCAAATTCTCCCAGTACGGATTGATATTTATCGGGTAATTCGCTGATAAATTCGTCAGCACCAGCGATTTGACAGGCTCGAACGATTTGCTCGAAGGTTACGTGAGGATAGCTGAAACGGAAGTTTTCAATAATAGAACGACTCCAAAAATGCGGTTCTTGAGGTACAAGCACTAGTTGTTGACGCAAACATTCTAAGGAAAGGTCTTGTTGATTGTAGATGCCGTAGCGAACATTGCCTGATTGAACCGTATACAAGCCTGCAATTAATTTTGCTAAAGTACTTTTGCCACAGCCAGATTGACCGATTAAAGCGACTACCTTACCACCAGGAATGGTTAGGGAGAAGTCTTTGAGTAGATCGACCCTTCCTGAATGATGGAAGTTTAAATTGTCGCAGGTAATATCGGCATCTCGATCGAGTTCTGCCCAAGGTTTTTTAAAATCGTTTTCATCTTCGGAGGTAGCGTCGATCACTTCAGTTAAACGTTGAATAACTACCTGGGCCGTAACAAATTCATCGATTAAACCAATAATACTGCCTAAAAATCCGAGAAAGTTACCGCTCATGCCGTTATATGCCAGCAGTTGACCGATGCTGAGATCGCCCTGAATAACTAAATAGCTACCAAACCATAGCAACCCAACTGAGGTAAAGCTAGATAAAGTACTGGTAACTGTGCCACTGTAAAGACCAAGCTTCATGGTAGTCCAACCTAGATTAGCCAAGCGACCATAGTTACCCTGATACTCCTGCCAAGCTTGAGGTGTAGCCTGGGTAGTTTTGAGAATCTGTACCCCACGAAAGGTTTCGACTAAAAAGCCTTGATTCTCTGTACCCAAAACAATTTGACTGCGGGTTTTCTGCCGTAGGGCAGGTAAAAATAATAAGTTAACTAGAGTTACAATAATAAATGCCAATATAGAACAGAGACTAAGCTGCCAGCTATAAAACAGCATTGCCACCAAGGAAATTACCGCAATAAAAAATTGACTGGGTATACCCAAAACAATTTGCGACACCAAACTATTAATCGCCCCAACGTCAGAGATCCGACTAACTACCTCTCCGCTACGTCTGCCTTCAAAATAAGTCAGGGGTAGATGCAATAGTTTGCGTCCGTAATCGTAAATTAATCCTAACTGTAGCTTTTGTCCAAAGTGACCGATTAAATGTGACTGGACTAACCCCACCACGTTTCGGAAGATGTTCATCACAATCACGGCGATCGCAACTGTAGCTAAAAGTTGAGTGTCTCCTCTAACTAAGACATCATCCGTTAGTAGCTGCATCATGATCGGCGTAGCTAGAGAAAGCAAGCCGACTGCAAAATTAATTGCGATCGCCTGAATCAAAATCCCCCGATAGGGTAAGACTCGCTTAAGATAGCGTCCAAAACCGCCTACCTTGTCATCTTCCTGTTCGTAAAACCGACCATCATCGGGAAGAAGTAACAGCATTACTCCATTACCCCAACCGAGAGTCAATTCTCGACGAGTTAGATGGCGGACACCAACCCCAGGATCGGCAACAATATATTTTTTGCCTTTTTTACCGTATAAAACTACCCAGTGGTAGCCCTTCCAGTGAATGATAGCTGGTAGAGGAATTTCCCCTAGGCGATCGATAGTTTGTGCCTCTGCTTTTACCTGACGAACATTAAAGCCAAAAACCTCTGCACCACGACTCAAACCCAACAGGGTAGTACCTCTTGCACCAGTACCTACGGCTTCTCTAGCGCGACTAATAGCAAAAGTGCGACCATAATGTTTTGCCACAGTAGCCAGACAAGCAGCCCCGCAGTCCTCTTCACTGTGTTGTAATACAACTTTGTGTTTCATTTTTAATGTTTAATATCTGTTTTTTGAAGCTACGAATAGCTTGAAAATTATGCTCTCAAAAGACCTCTGAAAAACGTCTCGAATTGCACCTAAATATCAATATCAACTTGAGAGAAGAACAGAACATATGCTGCAAGTATCGTTCGCCAACGACCCTTACCTTACTATTGATAGAGATTTTAGATTCGTTTATTAGCCAATACGCTTAACAGAACTTATCTTGTCGTTAAAACTTCTTGGTATTCTGTTAAGAGCAACTGTTTTACCACCATAGAATACATTACATTACTCTAAACTTCTCGCCTACCTCTATATTCAGTATCTTCATAAAAGGCATACACTACATAGCCGTACTGTATCTACAGTACGGCTATGTATCATTGTCTGTCTTTAATAAAAATCAGGTATTTCGTCAGATTGGCGATCGCATTCATCATCTATATTTTGCTCGAGCATCTGGGTTGAAAACAGCTATAGCTCAACCAGATTTAGCCTACGCGCCGAACGGAAGTAATTACGTCATTGAAACTAGCAGGTAGTCGAGAGTAGTTTCCAGGTCCTAGAACTACAGTACGGCGACCTCCACCATTAGCGTCTTCATAAAATCTCCAGCGACCTGATAAAACTTGTATTGAACTAGTCTTATCATTAAAAGCACCAACAACGTTTGAGGTGCCTAAGGTAGGAGTAGATATTGTTGTGCTTTCCCCTCTCAATCCACCGTCCTCGTATAGAGCTATGAGTCCGAAGTCGAAAACTCCACCAGAATAAACAGCAGCAGTTTCCGAACTAATATCTTGCACGAAGTCAATGCTGTCTAGACGATTTGACTGATTCTCCTTAGTCATTATTTATCTCCTATTTAATTTAGTTTAGTTATCTATCAGACAACAGTTACCCTGATATTTAGTTGTCCAGCGAGCAACTTTTGCTTTAGTAGCCAACTTTTATCACTCTATCTAACTGCTTTGAAAAACAACAGAGGGAAAACTCAGGTAATCTATTTACTTTTTAAAATTCTCAATCGAATCAAGTTGTAGTGCGATCGCTAATAAGATTAGAGAAGAATTTGACTTACTCTTTATCGTGCGATTGCCAGTATGATTGTTTTGAAAAACAGTATGTTTTGAAAACTGCTTCTTTACTTAAAAAGGGGCTTGTAAGGCGATCGCACTACTTTGCTTACTAAAATCGACGTTACCAAATTGAAGATATCATCAACCCCTAGCATAAAAGCTAAAGAACGAAATTAAATCCTAGTTTGACAACGCCGATCTATCTCTGAACTTACATTTACTATCTCAATTCTAATCTCTTTAGCATTAGGCACTCACCAACGTCGCAACGCCAAACATTCGACTAAAAACAGCTATAGCTCAACCAGATTTAGCCTACACGCTGAACGGAACTAATTACGTCATTGAAACTAGCAGGTAGTCGAGAGTAGTTTCCAGGTCCTAGAACTACAGTACGGCGACCTCCACCATTAGCGTCTTCATAAAATCTCCAGCGACCTGATAAAACTTGTATTGAACTAGTCTTATCATTAAAAGCACCAACAACGTTTTGGCCTTGTGAATCAGGAAGAGTTACGGTTGTGCTTTTCCCTCTCAATCCACCGTCCTCGTATAGAACTACCTGTGCCACGTCTCCCAAAAATCCACCAGAATAAACAGCAGCAGTTTCCGAACCAATATCTTGCACGAAGTCAATATTATCTAGACGATTTGACTGATTGTTCTTAGTCATTATTTGTCTCCTATTGAATTTAATTTAGTTTAGTTTAGTCATCTACCAGACAACAGTTATCAAGGTACTTAATTATCGAGCGATAAACTTTTGCTTTGTTTTTTCGCTATCTTTTAGGATAAAAATAGCATCAATAAAAGTACCACAAAGTATCACAAATAAGTTTTAATTTCGCTCGACTAAATATAAGAACCTCTTAATTGCTTTAGTAGCTAACTTTTATCAGTCTATCTAATTGCTTTGATAAACAATAGGGGAAAAACTCAGGTAATCTATTTACTTTTTAAAATTCTCAATCGAATCAAGTTGTAGTGCGATCGCCGTTTGAGCATTGCCTTGATTAACAAATAATTCTCTTTGCTTGCCATAATTTCTATATTTTAAAAAGTATTAACGTTTTAAATTGAGAAAGTCTATTCTGAAGATTCTTTCTCTTACGGTTTTAAGCAGTGTTACAAAAGAATTTTAAATCCGAACAAAATAACTGAGTTTATCCCCTAGTGCCGATCGCGCCCTAAAAGGCATAATTCTAAAAAGCGTACTGCCTAAATTTTAGTAGTCGATTTTTATTTAAAGTATCTTTATTTAGAAAATTATCTTCAAAATGAACAGAGGCAAACAATATTATCCCCTACTAGAAACAGCCGAATCATATATCGAACAAAGTCGGAGGCTTGCTTATTGGCGTGCTAATGTTATGCTCATTCGCAATTTATTAATTATTTGGGCATTTGTTTCTCTTGGTTGCGGAATCTTATTGATTCCTCTGCTTAACGCAATTAACTTAGGCAATCTTCCTTTGGGTTTTTGGATGGCACAACAAGGTTCAATTTTTACCTTTGTAATCCTTATTTTTGTCTATGCGGTTCAAATGGACAAATTAGATCGCAAGTATGGCAATAAACAAGCAAGAAAATATTAATTGGTAAGCAATTATGTCAGTAGAAGTTTGGACTACAGCTTTCGTGACTCTTTCCTTTGCGCTTTATATTTTCATCGGGTGGAAATCGCGAGTCAAAGATAGTCAAGGTTTTTTTGTCGCCGATCGCGGTGTTCCAGCAATTGCTAACGGGGCAGCTACGGCAGCAGATTGGATGTCGGCAGCGTCTTTTATTTCAATGGCGGGATTAATCTCATTTCTAGGTTACGACGGCTCGATCTACCTAATGGGATGGACGGGAGGCTTTGTGCTTTTAGCTTTGTTACTTGCCCCTTATCTGCGGAAGTTTGGTAAATATACCGTTCCTGATTTTGTTGGCGATCGCTATTATTCGGTTTGGGCGCGATTAGTGGCGGTATTAGCTACCCTATTTATTTCTCTAACTTATGTTGCAGGACAAATGCGGGGAGTCGGTATTGTTTTTAGTCGCTTTCTTCAGGTGGATATTGGCACGGGCGTAATTATCGGGATGGTAATCGTGGCGTTTTTTGCGGTGTTGGGGGGAATGAAGGGTATTACCTGGACACAGGTAGCTCAATATGGTGTGTTGATTATTGCATATTTAATTCCTGCGATCGCCATATCGAGAATTCTTACGGGCAATTTTATCCCCCAGTTAGCGTTCACTTTTAGCGATCTCGTCGAGAACCTTAACGGGGTACAGACAGATTTAGGTTTTGCCGAATATACGCAACCATTTGTCAATAAATCGATGCTGGATGTTTTGTTTACTACCATTGCATTAATGGTAGGTACGGCAGGATTACCCCACGTTATCGTTCGTTTCTACACCGTTCCTTCTACTCGTGCAGCGCGTTACTCGGCTGGTTGGGCATTACTCTTTATCGCTATTCTCTATACTACCGCCCCCGCCCTAGCTTCTTTCGCCCGCTATAACTTAATTGATAGTTTGAACGATAAAACAGTTCCCCAAATACAGGAGTTAGATTGGGCAAATAAATGGGAGAATACGGGCTTGTTAGCATTTGAGGATAAAAATGGTGATGGCAAAATTTCTCTGACTCCAGAAGAAACCACCAGCGAGATTACCATCGATCGCGATATCATCGTTCTCTCTACTCCAGAAGTCGCTAAACTCGCCCCTTGGGTAATTGCCTTAGTCGCTGCGGGAGGGTTGGCTGCTGCTTTATCTACTGCATCGGGACTGTTGTTAGTAATATCTAGTTCCATCGCTCACGATGTTTACTATCGGATTATTAATCCCGATGCTACCGAAGCTCAACGATTGATGGTAGGTAGGATTATGGTCGGTTTTGCAGTGGCGATCGCTGGTTATTTTGGGGTCAATCCTCCTGGTTTCGTGGCTGAAGTAGTTGCTTTTGCTTTTGGTTTGGCAGCAGCCAGTTTTTTCCCTGTAATTCTTCTGGGGATTTTCGATCTACGTACTAATAAAGAAGGTGCAATTGCAGGAATGGTTACGGGGTTAGTTTTTACTACCTTCTATATTGTGGGTGTAAAGTTCTACGGAATGTCACCTTGGCTGTTCGGTATTTCTCCCGAAGGGATCGGCACAGTGGGTATGATGCTAAACTTTATTGTCACCTTCGTGGTTTCCCGTTTCACCCCTCCACCTCCACTAGAAGTACAGGAAATGGTCGCTCGTTTGCGTTCTCCTGAAGATAGTGACGCTGTTTATCACGGAGAACAGATAAGTTAATGTTTGGCGACTGACCTAAACTCCCAAACCATCGCCAAGTTAAGCAAGAGGGAAGAAGGATAAAATTAAGGCGATCGCTGCTTAATTTGTTCTGCTAATGTGAGTTGAGTATAGGATAACTACAGATGAATAACCGAAGTATTAAGCCTAACGAGTTTTTGCCAGAAATTGCTGCTGAAACTATAGCTGCATTCGATCCCGTAAAGAAACAGTGGCTTACTAGCAGACAGACTCATACATCTTCAATCGCCATTCCTAATTTAGATGGTCGGTTGTTGTTTAATTCCTCGTTTTTAGCTGATGTTGCCGATGACTTCGGACATATTATTCGACGAACTCCTCTAGCTGTCTTGCAGCCTGATTCTACCCAAGATATCGCCCAAATAATTGGTTATGCAAATCAGATTGGTGTAACTGTAGCCATGCGCGGACAAGGACACTCTCCTTACGGTCAGGCACAGGTAGATGCTGGAATAGTAATCGATTCGAGATTCTTTAATACCATTCATCATCTTAGCTCTAAGGAAGTAGTTGTAGATGCAGGAGTGACATTGTTCGATCTTTTAACCGCTACTTGCGATCGGGGGTTGACTCTACCAGTACTTACAGATTATCTGGGTTTATCTGTTGGTGGACTGTCACAGGTTGGCGGTATAGGCGGTCATACTCAACATTTTGGCTCTTTTGCCGATACCGTATTAGCATTAGAAGCGATCGCAGGTAATGGACAGCAAATTGTCTGTTCTTCCACTCGAAACACCGATCTATTTAATTCACTGCTAGGAGGACTGGGACAGTTTGGCGTTGTCACTCAAGTTACCTTACCGTTAATCCCCGCCCCGACTAATGCTAAGGCTTATCACCTCACGTATACTTGTCTGGAGCAGTATCTAGCCGACCAAGAACGAGTATTAAAAGATGGTCGCTTTAACTTTCTTAAGGGGCAAGTAGTTCCCCATCCTTCGGGGTCGGGCTGGACTTATCTACTGGAGGGAGCAAAGTACTATACGCCTCTGGAAACTCCCAGCGATGAGGCATTACTAAGAGGTTTAAATTTTGATGGAGGAATTGATATTCTGGAATTTAGCTATTTCGATTGGCAAAACCGTCTGGCGATCGCCGTAAGCGAACTGCAAGAAAGCGGGATTTGGGAATATCCCCATCCCTGGTTAAATCTGTTTTTGCCAGCAAGCCAGGTAAAATCATACGTTTGTTCGGTGCTACAAACCCTAACGGCTTCAGAGGTAAAAGATCCCATTCTGCTTTATCCTTTGCGTCGCAGCAAGTTAACTCGCCCCTTTATCAAAACCCCCAAAGAAGAGACTATCTATCTTTTTAGTATTCTTCAGACTGCTAAACCAGATTTAGAAACGGTGAATACACTGTTAGCTAAAAATCGCTACTGGTTCGAGCGAGCTAGAGATCTAGGTGGTAAAAGCTACCCAGTTAACGCATTGTCCTTCAGTCGAGAAGATTGGATAAGACACTTTAACGAAAGTTGGGAAACGTTTGTACATACAAAAGCTTCATTAGATCCGCAACAGCTTCTTACACCTGGTCAGGGCATTTTTACCATTCGGTAATGGGTTTTAAACCCAATTAACGCCTTATCCTTCTAAGAAAGCTTGTCATTTTAAAATAGGTTATTTTTACCCCTATTATAGTTAGCTAGCGATCTATAGCAATCGTAAATCATTTGTGAGAATATTTTTTTTGATAAACCACGGAGGCACTGAGAACACGGAGTCAAGATAAGAGAGGGTTTCTTATAAGTGATTCGGCGTTGCTATAGGTAAGAAAAGCTACCCAGTTAACGCCTTATCCTTGTGAGAAAGCTTGTCATTTTAAAATAGGTCATTTTTACCCCTGTTATAGTTAGCTAGCGATCTAGGTAAGAAAAGCTACCTAGTTAACGCCTTACCCTTTAGTCGAGAAGGCTGGATAAGGCACTCTGAGAACATTTGGGAAACGTTTGCACATATAAAAGCTTCACTAAATCTGTAACAGCTTCTTACTTCTGAAAAGTCATTTTTTTTCCAAAAGTTTATTACTTGGAGTAAATGTGGGAAAAACTCACAAATTGCCTCAGAGAGAGGATTTATAGCTAATAAAGTAATAGAATTTTTCTAAGATTGTTATTGGCGATCGACAATATTGTCCTTTTAATATCTATAAACATGAATTGCAAACATAATACAAGAAAATTTACCTATGTAGACCTCACTAAAACAGCCAATTCTCGGTTACAAAAGTGTAGAGGAAACGTTCTTAACCCAGCGCAAAGACTTGTTTTAGAAGCTGCTTGGATTGGTGTAAGCTACGAAGAGATAGCTATAGAGTACGGCTATAGCCCTAGCTATATTACCAAAGTGGCAAGTAAATTGTGGCAACAACTGTCTAAATGTTTCGAGCTAAAAGTAAATAAAACAAATGTGATATCTACTTTAAAGCGCAAATGGATACAAGATATTCAAGCAATTTATAGAGCGAATATCAAGCTAGATATAGGATTTACCATTGGAAAATTCGTTAATTTAGCTAATGAGTTGCTTTTGCAGCATCGAAGTGAGCGTATTAAAGGCAGTGAAATACTTGTTCTAGGCGAAGGTTTTTGGAAAAATAAATTCTACTTAGAGATAGCCATAGAGAACAACTATTATTTTGAAGACATACGTGAAGTAGGAGAAAGATTATTAGAACAGCTCTCTGAAGCTTTGGGAGAAGAAGTAAATAAAAACAACTGCAAATCTGTTTTGGAGCAAAGATGGCGACAACGGGTTCAAGGGAATCTTATTCAAAATAAAACTCAACTTGAAGATCGACCAGTTGACTCGGTAGACAATGCTGGCAACAATTCAACCGATGGCGAAACTGTTGAAAATGCCAAGGATAGTTTTGATGTGAACCTTCTCGTCGAGGATCTAAAAAATGGATTAGAGCAGAAGCTTTCGGTTTCTTTTGATGAGGAAACGAGCCAAACCAATTCTCAAGCAGTTTCTACGGCGAATGTTAATCCTAATACGGAATTTAACTTAAAAATACTCCAAACAGCCAAAGATATAATTATGCAGTCTGAAGATCGACCTCTTAGAGATGCAGAAATTGCCGTTCTCACAGGTCTTTGGGAAAATAAAAAAATAGCTGACCATCAGTATGCTCCTGGTCATATAAACAATACAAGAAGTGAATTATGGCAACTGTTCTCTAAAGCTACGAATGAAGATGTAAACAAAACAAATTGTATACCTATTTTGAAGCGAAGATGGCAACAAAACACTCAAGCAAATTCTATCCTAGCTCAGACTCACGTTAAAGATTGCTTATTGAACTTTTTGTTCAATCCTTTGAATACCAGCCACAAATCTGTAGGGAATAGAGACAATAGTTGGAAATTTTTAGTTAAAGATACAGTAAACAAGATATGGCAAAAGCTTTCGGAAGCTTGGCAAGCAAAAGCAACCCCAGAAAATTGGCGGGCAGCTTTTCAATTGAAGCTCGATCGAGATACAGAACTTACTGAGGAAATAGTACTGCAAGTAATAGATAGCGCAATTTTTGACCATAGAAAAGAGCATTTAAACTACTTACAAGAGAAAGTTGTATGTGGTGCTTGGCGAGGTCAAACTTATAGTTATATTAGTGAGGAATTAAATCTTACTGTGGATCATATAAGTGATACAGCACGCAAATTGTGGCAAAAACTTTCTATAATTTTTGCCTTTTCAGAGCGTATAAATAAATACAATTTCAAACCAATATTTGAAGGATGGTTTGAAGATATGAAATCAAGTTTTATCTCGTGTAAAACTTAGCTATCTGCGTTTTTAGCCGTAAAAACTTTACTGTTGCTGGAGTTAATGAATGCCAAGTATTTTCGATGCAAATGTCAACAAATCAATAGTATAGCATTGAGTAGGTATATGGTTTGTTCAGTTGTCTGAATCTTAAGGCATTTTTACAACTGAAACTCAATCAAATGTTGGCGCAACTTCGCTCTTCTTTTTCTAACCTTAAATTATGTTCGATCGAATTTTATATTATTTTGTGAGCATATTTTCGATCGCTAAGTTTGAGAATCATTTCTAACGCAGTACCCAACAACAAATATGAGTTCGGTAGCTAGAAAACGCCCGACTTCTTTAGATCGATCTGAATTTAATATAACTTTAGCATGACCAATCATTGAACTCGCTGAACTGGTTTCAAGCCCCCGAACAAACTAATGATAAATGAGATGACCTAACTTAGCCAAACTATAGCGTTTCTCGTATTGGAGAGGTACATATAGGCAACGGAATGGGTAACGAGTAACAGCAACCGTACCGCATGATTCTGATAATTGCTATAGGTCTTCAACCTTGAATCAAACATAGATAGCAAGACTTTTTTAACTGCTGTAATTTTCACTCAAAAAAATCAACCTAACTAATCTAAAAATATGGCTCAAATACAAAACTTTACCTGGGAGATCTTTATAAACATGGTTGACAATCTGACTTGGAAAAATACAGAAATACCGTTTACAAAGTTGGAACAACAACTTTTGCAATGTTATTGGAATAACCTAAATAAACAAGAAATCTTCAAAATTTTAGATAAAAAAGATCTGAGCTAAAATTTTACTACAAAAACTGTTTTTTTAGCATGGGGCTTGAATTTAATGTCATGGTAAAGGTTTCGATATTAATAAATCATACTGTAAATAAAAATAACTTCAAAAATATTTTTAAGGAGAGATGGTAAAGAGACGAATCTATTATAATAGAATGCTTGAGAAAATAAAATTAAGTTTATAACAGTGCTATTACTAGAGCTGTTTACTTTATTTTAGTGGTTAAAATTAATACGTTCTACTGAATTAAAAATCCTAAATTAAGTGTATTTTGATTACAATCTGATTCAGCATAAATAAACTTTCAAAATTTAATTTAACATAAACAAAAAGTAAAAGTTATTTAACTACTACAGCTTTAAACAAAACTACTTTATTAATTAAAAATGAAATACAATCTAAAGTTTACCTGGGAAATATTTATAAACATGGCTGACAATTTGTTTTTTAAACATACAGGAATACGGCTTAAAAGATATGAAAAAGAACTTCTAAAGCTTATTTGGAACGACTACAGATACTTATGCTATAAAGAATTAGTATTTCACTATAGTGAAAATTATTTAGATGAAATTTTAATCAATTTAATGGAGAAACTTTCAGAAGCTTTAAATGAGCCTGTAAACAAAGATAATTTCATAGAAGTTTTTAAACGGAGATGGGAAAAAGACAATAGAACAAATCTTAGTCGAGATTGAATACTTGGGATAAAAAAATCAGGATCGCAAAAGCTCTACTAATTCTAAGCGATCGCTTAAATTGAAAACAGATTGATATTTGTTGCCTAGTTTAAATGGATCGACAGCAAAGGGCGCGATCGAGATATTTTGAGATTAAAACACTGCAAGCGCGAATATTTAAATATTATCTTCTAAAAAAAATGGTTAAGTTAATCCAGATAGCGACTAGTTTTACAGTTGTAATGCTCTTGTCTAACTGCACGAACGGATTTAAACTGAATGCTCAGTCAGAGGAGCAACTTAAAAGCTCGGTAAACGGGATTATCCGCAGCGAATATACCCCTCTAGACTCAGAATCTTGTGGCGAGATTATTAAATATGATGACGAAACTGGTGATACAAAACAGGCTTGCCCAGGCTATGACAACATACCTGTATTGGTCAAAAACATTGATGGTCGCCAAACTGTAGATCTTGGTGGGAATACAATTGAGAGTCTTGGTTGGGATTTTAATCGTCTGGGCGAAAAGCTAGAATGGCGGTTACGAGATGACGAACCTTTTGCAGCGATATATCGCTACTATATTGATGATGTCGGTGGAGATAGTGGCTCGTCTGCATTAGCTATAGTGAAGATTTCGGGAAGTGCGGGTGAGTGTATAGCTGGTATGGTTGACGGCAACTTGCCTGAAGCCAACGAATTAGCGCGACGCTTCGCCGACGAAAAGATTGCCGATTTTGAATGCGGTGTAGACAGCCCAGAAGAAATATCTGGCTAATTATCTAAAAATACCTGAATTTCCCCCCTATTAATCGATCGACTATATGCTGCAAAATATTTTAAAGATCTGCGAGCTTTAAAACACGAGGGATATTAGTAGTGGAAAACATAGCGCATCGAAAGCAATCCCAAGATAATAATGCTTGTACTCAGATATTTGAAACAGCAATACTTAGCGTTCCTGATTTTGATGGCAATGGTCGGGTAGACTCGGCAGATGTTGAAGGTGTGACAGATCGTTCTAATACATCTGAGGACGATTCCTTATATCATCCCCTATACGTCCGAACCGACTCAGAAGATTTACTATTTGGTACTGATGAAGGCGATCGCAACTTTTAACCGAACTATCCCAGGTGAATGAGGTTTTTGACTATATTCGCGACCCCGAATCTCCCGTGAGTAATGCGATCGATCCCGATAAATTAGCTTTGCTGGGACATTCTTGAGAATGAATTAAACAGCAATGTCGATATAACCAGCCAACCTACTCTCGATCTCTTCCTCTAAATTTTCTCTTTATTTAACTAAATAGACAAATTGCCTAACAGCTTATGGAATCTAATTTTTTAACTACGGTTTTTTTGCCTTTAGCTCTGTTTATTATCATGGTGAGCATGGGAATGGGTTTGACATTAGACGATTTTAAGCGAGTTTCCATCGAACCTAAAACTGTAATTTTGGGATTAATAGCTCAGTTAATTTTGTTGCCAATAGTAGGCTTTTCAATCGCTGTAGTTTTCTCGCTCTCCTCAGAGTTGGCTGTCGGCTTAATTATCTTAGCTGCTTGTCCTGGAGGTCCTACTTCTAATATGATTACCTATTTGGTTGAGGGGAATGTTGCTCTATCAATTACATTGACCGCCATCAGCAGCATAATTACGGTTTTTACTATTCCTTTAATAGTCAACTTGGCAATGCAAAACTTTATAGGAGAAAAAGCTGCTTTACAAATTCCTTTTTTCTCAACCATGATTAAGATTGCTGCAATTACTATCATTCCCGTAGCTTTGGGCATGGTGTTAAATCGATACACGCCTCGATTTGCGGTTAAAGCCGAGAAATTAGCAAAATGGCTATCGCTATTCTTTTTAGCTTTAATTATTTTTGGTCTGCTGTTGAAAGAACGAGCTAATCTTTCCAGCTACATTTATCAGGTAGGTTGGGCAACTCTGACTCTTAATATAGTAACTATGGCTTTAGGCTATGGCATTGCAACTATCGCCAAACTAAAAGAAGATAGTGTTAGAGCGATCGCCGTTGAAGTAGGTATTCAAAATGGAACTTTGGCGATCGCCATTGCTAGCGCGCCCGCATTTCTCAATAATTCCACGATGGCAATTCCTGCTGGAATATACGCTCTACTGATGTATTTTACCAGCGCAGCTTTTGCTTGGTTGATGCTTTCTCGTAAGGCATTAAAAGCAAATTAGTACTGGCGATCGAGTCATGATTAGGGTTTGATTTTTCGCGCTTTTAGATAACGCGGGGTCGCACCGCCCTTATGCCTTGGTAATATAGCGATTGTTCCAAGTCCTCAGTCGCCGAAGCGACAATCATGTACCTTATTAATGTGAGAAACGCTATAGCGCGATTAATACAGAGATATAGTAATCCCAGGTCATTCATGAAAATATTTTTTTAATAAACCACGGAGGCACAGAGGACACAGAGGTCAGAAAGAAGAGAGTTTTTCACGAAGTTATCCCCGATTGCTATAGTAAATCTTTTAGTAGTCTCAAAGGTATAAGGAGCTAAAAAGAATTAACTTATTAGTATTAGTGATATATAGCAATCGTAAATCATTTGTGAGAAGATTTTTTTTGATAAACCACGGAGGCACGAAGAACACGGAGTCAAGATAAGAGAGGGTTTTTTCTAAATCATTCGGCGTTGCTATAGCAATCCTAATTTTAGTCAGTCTCGCACCTATGTTTTTTATCAAAGCTGCACAGAAACTGAACCTATTACCTCAAAAGGTCTGCCAGGATTAATACCCCGAACTGAGCTGGTATTGACAGATTCAATAAAATCTACGTCAAACAGATTGTTGAAGTTAAGACGCAGTTGCCAATTTTGGCGATTATAAAAAAGTGCTGCTAAGGTGAGAAAATAGCTGTCTACCTCGAAGCTATTTGGTAAACCGCCTTGTCTTTCACCAACGTAGTTAAACCCTACCCCCAAACCCAAACCTTCTAAATCGCCCTGTTGAATTTCATAAGTCGTCCATAAACTAGCACTGTGTTCGGGAATATTGGGAAAACGACTGCCAATAAGATCGAGGTTATTATCTTCGGTTATTTCTGAATCAATATAAGCATAGGAAGCAATAATATTCCATCCAGGCTGAATCTCCCCAGTTAGATCGAGTTCTATACCTTGGCTTTGCTGTTCTCCAATAACTACAGCAAGAAAAGGATTAAATCCATCCTCAGTCGCAACATCTTCTTTAGTGATATTAAAATAAGCAACAGTAGCTGCAAGACGATTGGGAACGATTTCAGCTTTGACCCCAACTTCAAATCCTTCTCCTGTTTCTGGTTCGAGCAGACTGCCATCGGCAGAGCGATTATATAAAAAAGGCTTCGGATTAAAAGACTGACTGTAGTTGGTATAAAGAGAAATAGCTTCAATCGGCTGATAGACAATACCAATGCGAGGAGTAAGAGCATCACTATTTTGAGAGACTTCGGTATTGTTCAAATTATTTGTGATGGTTTGATCGAATGTGTCATAACGCAATCCCGCTAATAAAATTAGATTGTCTAATAGATCGATTTTATCTTGAAGATAAATTCCCAGACGGTCATTAGTAACATCATCATTATTAAAAAAGTCAATGGTTTCAGGGTCAGGGGCGGGAAATGCATCGTAATTTGGATTGAAAATATTAATCGATGTTAAATTGGGATTAGAAGAATTTAAAGGAAAGGGATCGAACCTGGTGCTTAGATCTGTTTGGGTATGGTTTAGATCTATTCCAAATAAAAGATTGTGTTCGATTTTTCCAGTTGCAAAATTGCCTTCGACGTTGGTATAGAGAGTAAAGCTATCTTCCTCTCGTTCTTGCTGGGCAAAAGTACGAGTTAAAATATCTGTGTTTTCATTAATGAGAATAGGTACAACAAAAGTATCATTATCCTCATTACTGAAATTGTTGGAGATATAGCGAAAGGCATTCTCGATCTTCCAATCCTTGCTAAAACGATGCTCGAAAGTATAGCCAGTGTTAATAAATTCTCTTGACCCGCGATCGCTGGGATTATTAATAATTCTTTCGCGGGTAATGTCACCAGGTTCACCGTCGATTAACGTCGTACCCAGATCGATAGGTCTTGTTTCGTGAGTATATTCAAAATTGAAAGACAAGTCAGTGTTGTCGGCAATTTGCCAAGCTAAAGTTGGAGCAACAAAAAAACGTTCCAAACCATTGTCAAACTCACGAAAGCTCTCTTCATATTGGTATAGTGCATTGAGCCGATAGTTTAGGTTAGCAGCTTCAGTTAAAGGACCAGACAAATCGACGGGAAATCGCACGAAACTGTCATTTCCTAATTGAAGCTGTAGATCGTAAAAAGGTTCGGACAAAGGTTGCTTAGAAACAAGATTGATTAGTCCGCCAGGTTCGCTTTCACCGAACACAACAGAAGCAGGTCCTTTTACAATCTCTACTCGTTCTAAGTTAGCTGTTTCTGGTATTCCCTGGGCAGCGCGATTGTATACCCTAAAGCCATCTCTCAGAATAGCAGTATTATCAAAACCTCGAATCGCAAAATTAGCACTACGACCGAAATTATTACCAGAAAATGTTACTCCACTACTATTAGTTGCGACTTCTTCTAAAGATGTTGCTTGTCGATCTTCAATTACCTGTTGGGGAATTATCTGAACTGATTGGGGTATATCTCGTAAAGGTGTATCAGTTCGCGTTGCCGTGCTAGCATCGGGTACATAATAATTATCTTCTGCTTCATCTGTGGCGATAATTTCAATCTCTTCATCTACTTCAGTTTGTGCTGTGCTTGTCGGAACAATGTTTAACACCACTGAATTTTGCACAGATGGTATTATTTCTGCACTTGGTGTTTGCGTTTCGCCTGCAATAGTTAAACGAAGACTACTTTCATCTACCTTGGTTAACTGAACTTGCTTAATTCCTGGGGCGGGATTAGTTTCGGTAAAACCGTTTTTAATAGCGGGTGCTAAGGTTGCATCTAGAATATCGATTACTAAATTGTTACCTTCTGGAAAGATCAGCGGAACTAATTTTTTTCCTCTAGTGGTTAAAACTACTTCTAATCCTTTATTGGTTCGATTGACCTTTACGACCGTTACGGAAGTAAGATTACTCTGCGCTAATAAATCTTTTGCTGAAATAGAAACCTCGTGGCGCGAGGAAATATCTGGCATAGAATTTGTCTTTGTCGTCTGCGAGTTATTTATCGATTCAGCGATAGCAGGATTAATAGCAATAAACAATGGTAAAAAGCTTAATTGAGCCAGGAAAACACCATATTTAACTAAATTCAATTTCTTACTCCTGATATTCTGTTTTTTATCGCATCTACCAACGCCTGAAAGTAAAAGTCACACAATTAATAAATGCGACATTTTTAATTAACCTATCGCTAAAGTTGTTAATACTCTTTAGTAGTTATCAAAATTGCTACTTACTGTTGCTCGGCTGCAATCGCCATCTTCGCTCCTGGGACTTGGCGCAAACGATCCATCACCTTGACTACTGTTCCGTGTTCGACTTTTTCATCGGCATTGATAATCACTAGAGACTCAGAACCAGGCTGAATTCTCTGTGTTAATGCACCCTTTAGATTTTCTAATTCAATGGGTTGGCGATCTAGAAACATTTTGCCGTCGGGTTCGATCGTGATGTTTAGCTGTCCCGATTCTGGTTGAGCCGTTTGCGCGCTGGGTAAATCTACAGGTAAACCCTGAGATCGCGTTAGAAACAAACTAGAGATGATAAAGAACGCTAAAATTGAGAAGATTACATCAATCATTGGCAGAATATTAATCTCAAAGGTATCCTCAGCTTCATTTATGGGTCGCATATTTCGCTCCTTGATGAAAACGTCGATTAAATAGCTCTAACTGACCGCCATATTCTTGTATAAACGCCAATTCCCGCAGATACAAACCCCGAAACGTATTGGCAAACAACAGGGTGAAGATAGCTACTACTAATCCCATAACAGTAGAAATTAAAGCCTCGCTCAATCCTCCTGTAACTCCTGTCGTATTAGTGCTAGCAGCATTTCCCAAGTCCATTGCCGAAAAAGATTGAATTAATCCCAAAATTGTACCCAGCAAGCCTAACAAAGGCGAGACGGTAATAATCGTTTGAAACCAGGTTGTAAATCTTCTTAAAATTGGAATCTCTGCCTGTAGCGCACTGTCTAGTGCTAATCGAAATTCATCGGGCGTGGGCTGTTCTAATTCCATTGCTTCTAAGAAGATACGAGCAATAGGCAGTTGAGCATTTTGTTTTAGCCGGTCGATCGCAGCAAAGCGATCGCTCCTGTACAAGGACAATACTTCTTTAACAATTCGACGCTGTTTTTGCTTGACTCGCCACCAAAAAATTATTCGCTCGATGATTAAGGCGATCGCTACTAGCGAAAGTCCTAGCAAGGGAATACTAACTATTCCCCCTGCCGTCCAAAGATGATCTATTGACATAGAATATAAAACTCTTAATGAGAACTATTAGCAGTTTACAAATACAAACAATATTGCATCTTAGGATTATATAACCTATGGATGTTTAAGCGATTGAGAATTCTATATTCACACTACCAACCATTTCCCCGCCGAGTTCATCCTGAGAATACAGCTCAAAAGCAATGGTGTTTTCTCCTTGCAAATCAATTCCTCTTAGATCCTTCCCACCATCATCACCGAATAAAGCATAAGGATCGACATTCTCTGTTTTGGTAACTCGACCATCATTTAGATCGAGCAACACGCTTTCGACTTCAGAGTAGTCGCTATCTTCTGAGATGGATGCAGAAATCGTTATACTCTTACCAGCAACCTCACTGGCTTTAATTTGTGTACCGTTTTTAAGAGGCGCAATCAAGGTATCGCTGTCCGTATCGTAAAGCCCAACGGTCAATCCCGTTTTTTCCAATGCTGGTTGCGAAACCGCCTCGCCGAGATCGAATAGCTCATCACGCGCTGCCTCAGCAACAATCGAGTGACCGAGAGCGGTAGGGTGGAAGAACGGATCGATGAATAGCGTTGCATCCTGCACCGACCGATCCTGTCCGACGAGTGCTGGATTGTAAACCGGTGCTTCCCCATTCAACGGCGTTTGACTAATCAAGACTGGCTCGTCCACGTTGACGAAACCGAACGCCTCAGGATCGGCAGCGATGTCCTCAAACAGCGTATTAAGATCGAAAATTTCGATGTTCGCACCCGACTCCATTTCGTAAGCATCTAACGCAGCGGTCAAACCCTGGTTGTAGCCCTCTACCACTGGCCCGAAGAAGCCTGGATCGACACCGAGAAGAGCCTGAAATTCTGGATCGCTAAAGATTGGTGCTAACTCTACTGGCGGGACGAGTCCAACTAAGAAGTTCTCAGCACCCAACCCTTGCAAGCGCGCGATGCCGTCTACGGTCGCTTGGATCGATTGCTGTGCTGCCTCCTCTGGCAAAACGCCCTCGGATGGGGGCAGTGTCAGGTCGTTGCCACCGAAGTTGACGACTACTAGATCGTCTTCAGTGAACGTGCCATAGGTTTCCTCGAAGATGTCGATCTGCCCCGCAAAGGTGTTTAACTCGGTCGCTTCGCCAAACGGATCGACTGGATTAACCAACTGGCGCGCCGTGCCGTCGAGGTAGCTAAAGTTGGTGTCCTGCTTGGCGTAACTCTCTACACCCAGGCTATCTGCAAGATAACTAGTCCAGTTCAAATCGTTGGTAAAGTTGCCCAGTGGCGAATACGGTGCGAAGTCATAGGGCGGGTTAGCACCCGTACTCTCGGCTACAGCGTTCTTGCCGAACTCACCGCCGTTCTCAGTCAGGCGATCGCCAAACACGAACAGATTGTCAACCGTGTAGCTGCCCTCAACGTCTGCCGAATAGTCTTGACTATTACTATCGAGATTATGAGTATCATTATCTCGATCTTGCTCTTCTCCCTCGATTGAATTATATATATCTTCGTTGCTAGATTGGTTTTCTTGATGCGTTGTGTTATCCATTATCAATATTCCTTTTGCTTTAAATATCTATTTATCTAAGATCTTTGTTTGGAGGTGTCTTCAATTGGTTCAATTAAGTCGCAGATGTAAAGCTTCTGTTGTCATCAACTACTGCTACCGCGTCTTGCGGGAATTCGCCCTGGATTTTCTAAGTCCAAGAACGATGCGCCTTCTATCAAGTTGCGTGACTTCTTCAGACGCTCATCCCAAGGCATCTTAATGCTGGCTTCATCCCTCGCCAGATGAATCTTACTGCCTAGTGCTACTTATCTAGATTTATTTATTAGCTCAATAATCCCCGAATCGACTATTTGACAGTGCGGAATGCACCGTTGAGGACAGGAAAGAAAGACATAATTTGACACCCCCTATTAAAAATACATCAAAGTATTATGTAGGCTGTCGTCGATCGACACTAGGGGAAAAACTCAGGTATTTTTGGCGTTGCCAAGAAAATAATGTAGTATAAAATTACTATTTGCAGCTATAAGCTTTTTTAAATAATAGTTTTTTGTGAAAGAGACAGAATAAAATTACCCGTAAAAATTCTATGTGGCGATCGCACGAATTAGATAGGCAATAATCAAAACTTCATACTAAGCTACCCCCTTAGCGATCGCTATAACTCAAAGATTAGCAACTATAGTCGTTCCAATTAATTTCCTTATGATGTAGATTATCGTTTCGGGGGATTAGGGAATAGGAAAGTTAAATAGTGGTAAAGTCGCATTCAGTTAATTGGTCTGCTTCTACTCCAATCAGGGTCGCGATCGGTTCTCCTGTCTCTTCACTGATATTAGTGTAATTACCTTTAGCGTTGTATTCTATCTGTAAAAAATCGTACCCCAAGGCAGTAGTAAGGGCGATTGCATCTTGTCCGGGTTCAAAATCAAAGATAATATCTGCTCCTTCTGCTGAAGCAAAAACAAAGGTATCGTGTCCTTCATCACCAAACAAAGCATCATTGCCATCTCCACCCAAAAGCAAATCGTCACCTTGACCGCCACTTATTACGTCGTTACCACCTTCTCCTAATAGGGTATCGGCATTATTGTCACCGTTGAGAACATCACTATCAGCACCACCGTTAAGAACGTCTTTACCAGCTTCACCGTTAAGAACGTCATTACCAGCTTCCCCAAAAACTAAATCGTCACCCCCGCCAGAATTGATAACATCCCCTTCATCATTGCCTTCATTACCAGCAATAATTATGTTAGTTCCGTCGTCACCTACCAAAAGATCGGGATTAGGCGTACCAAATATTTCTCCAGACTGGGCGGGGAGTGATTCTACTTGAATGGGTTGGTTACTTTCCCCTACTGTGGTTGGCGAGTTATTCGTTGAGAAAACGTCTTCTACACTAACAAACTCAGCATTCGATACTGCTTCGACGGTCGCCGAATCAGCAAAAGCAATCAATTCCCCTGTATCTGCATCACTAATAGAGGTCCCACCATTAAAAGAACTATCGTTGTCTAGTCGAGCAAAGCTGAGATTATGCTTAGTTAAATTATCACCAAGAGCAAAACGATCTTCTCCTGGAGTAAAGTCACGAATTAAGATCGTTCCAGAATCGCGATTGAGAACAAAAGTATCTGCACCCTTGCCACCTAAAGCAAAATCATTCCCCGTACCGAGATCGATAAGGTCATCACCTGCAATACCTGGGGCTACGCCTACAAAAAAATCATTACCCGCGCCACCGCGAACAGTATCGTTTCCCGCACCATCAACGAATAAATCGTTGCCTTCACCACCAAACAAGTCATCATTACCTTGATTATCACCAATTGAGTCGTTGCCTTCCTTGCCTTTTATGAGGTCGTTTTGCGGTGTACCAAAAATAAGATCGCTTTCTTCTGTACCGAAGATTTTTTGAGCTTGGGGTGAAGGTTGCAAATCGATCGCCTGATTAACAGGTTCAAATAAGTCAGTTACATCATTGCCATTAGCATCAATTGCTTCTAGTACCGTCACGCCGATGTCTGGCATACCATCGTTAACCAAACCATTCTCAACCGTGGCTTCTGTTTCCACTAAAACATTAGCGGTATTAGGAATTGCCCCAGATTCGCCCCTCAGTTCGACTACTACCGAAGCAAAGTCGCCATCAGAATTATCTTCGACCACAGCAAGATCGGGAAAAGTAGCCTCAAAGAAATTAGTTGCAGTATTTGATGGATTAAACTCAGTTAAATCTCCCTCTAACCGAATTTTGATAGATTGTAGATCGGCATCGAGTCCCGAAGTATCAAGGATAAAAATAAGTCCTAAGCTATCGCCGACCTTTACCTGTAGATCTGCTAGCTCGTCATTATCTAATTGCGTACCTTGGGGGAAAAAAGAATAAGATGCCATAATTAATATCTAAGTTTTTTAAATTTCGTTTAAAGGCTGGTTTTAAAATTTATGTCAGTATCATTTACAAAGAAGATCCTTTAAATGGGTGCTTGTGTCATTGTCTTATCCTGTTCCAATTTCACCGCCAGATAATATTATTGTTTCTGTCGTGACGAACACTAGGGGGAAAAACCAGGTATTTTGTTCGAGCAAGAAATTCCTACCTAGCTAGCTGTTTAGCCTTTCCACCCGTTATAGCTAGGCGATCGCAATATTGCAATTAAAAATATTACTTACGTAGCACTTTTTAGTTGCCAGAAGCATCCCACTTTTAAAGTAG
The DNA here is from genome assembly GCA_965214815.1 of Waterburya sp. Lineage (GTDB taxonomy): Bacteria > Cyanobacteriota > Cyanobacteriia > Cyanobacteriales > Xenococcaceae > Waterburya. The sequence continues at coordinate 409,536 of CBDCCL010000002.1, read as the reverse complement.
CGGAAGAAAAAACTACCTGAATTTTCCCCCTAGTGTTAATCAACTATGCACTGCAAAATAAACGCTATGTATCAGCAAACTGACGAAAATTTAATTCATGAGTACTAATCAAGGCTTACCACTTTGGGTTCAAGATCGAGAAGAAGTTATTAAAAACGACGATGGAGTAAAATGGCGCGGTAATAAACGTCCCAATTATTCGATGACTAATGCTCGCCTGGAAAAAGAAAAAAAATATCGCTATGAAGCAAATTCTTTAGAAGCGATCGCTTATAATTTAGTAAGAACTTTTGAAATGGAAGCGTCGTTTAAAACTAATCCTCAACAATGGATTTCTGTAGTGGCAGATAAGTTTCGGATGAGTACTAATGGTGGTCAAGAATACACCGCACAAGAAGTAATTGATTCGGGAACATATAACCTGTTCCTAGAAGATTCCGAGCATTACCGCGCATCCGATGAAACCTTTAGGTCTTCTTATGAGCTTTTTCATAATGCTTTTCCTGACGGTTTTCATTGGGAGTTAGCCGAAGTAGTTGCTGGCCCTCCTAATGTAGTCTTTAAATGGAGACACTGGGGAACTTTCAAAGGAGAATATAGAGGACATCAGCCAACAGGGGAAACAATTGAGGTTGTTGGTCTTAGTATTGCCAGGGTAACAGACGATCTGAAAATAGAAACTGTAGAGCATTTCTTTGACACTAACAACTTCTTGAGCAAACTAACTAGCGGTGTCTGCCCTGTTAGCCATTAGACTGGTTGTTCATTGAGGGGTACGAATTAGAGCGAGTTTAATTTGCAGAGGTTAGGACTTACCATCAGATAATGCTATCTCAGAAGGAACAATCGAGTTAAATTCAAGCTTAGATGGCATCTATTTCATCCTTAATATCATTCATTAGCTACAGTTTTGTAGCATTTATATTACTACTATTTGGCTCGATCTACCTGGCTAGAAATCAGTTCATGCCCTATCACGCCGAAGCCTTGAGCTTGTCTTGGTCTGAGTTGGACGAGAAGACGCAGGTGTTGATTATTGCTTTAATGAGAGCAGCAGGCGGAGGATTTTTAGCTACGGGGTTAGCTATATTTGTCCTGTTGATTATTCCTTTTAGGGCTGGAGACACATGGGCGATTTATACAATTCCTGCGCTCAGTCTTTGTCTTTCTGGGGGAACTTTATACGCAACACTTTTGGTCAAAACTAAAACTCCTGGAAGACCGCCAGTTTTCCTTAGTTTTCTAGCTTTAGCATTAACCGCTATGGGATTTATTTTTTCGGTTATTTAAATGAATTATTTTTGGGAAAATACGATGGCTTTTTTCCAGATAAATAACGAATCATCGAACTAAAAAAATTAAGATCATCTGTCATATCTTTGAGTGCGATCGCTTGTAATTATTGCGATCGTTTATTAGCTATGTCCAACATGATTTTAAATAAATCTTTATTCTATTTTGGCTACTAAAAATTTGACTTAGATTACATGAAAATATATTATAAATACATAAAATTATTGAAATGAGTTCTAACAAAGAATTATTTAGCTTTACATTTGGTGAATCTCAACCACCATATTTCGGAGAAATAACAGTTACTGCTGATAAAATCGGAACAGATATTTTGCTTGGTATCGAGTTTATTAAATTAAATGACGGTTTAGTTGTAACTTCTAATATTATCTAAAGATCAGCTTTTTTCGCTGTATTTATCGGCTTTTTTGCTTAAAAATAAAAAAGCCGATAAATAGAGTTAAATCTGATTGTGTTTTATTCATATCTAAATAGAGAGAATAATTATAATGTCACAGAGCGAAGAATTCCCAAAATTTTTTAGAGAAGAAGTTGTACTAGAAACTGTCGAGCTTACTGAAGTAAATGGATTAGAAGGTATAAATGGTTTTGGAGAAGGACCTTCATTTACTGCAAATTGGTTAGATGATGATAACAATGTAGTTGCAAACAAAACTGCTTCTTACAAGACAGTTTTTCAGTTAGGCAATGGCGACTTAATTGGTAATATTCAAGAAACTATTAAATTTGTAGATGGACCATTAAAAGGTGATGAGATTTCTACTGAAGGATTCTTAATCGCGAATCTTGCTGGTGCTGGTGGAATCATTTCATACCCAGTTGTTAGCGGTACTGGTATCTTTGAAGATATTCGTGTTGTAGAAGATATTACAGGTGGTATCCCTTTCATTTTCGATATAACCTTGCAAAAACTTGAAGAAGTTGATGGTAATCGTTTCAACGATAATATCAATGGAAAAAAAGCCTCTGAGTTTATTGCTGGTAATAACGGTAATGACACAATCGATGGTGGTCAAGGGAATGACATTATAGAAGGTAGTCGCGGTGGTGATATAATTGGCGGTGGTGCTGGAAATGATATTTTAGCAGCAGATCGAATAAATCGATTTCAAGACTTTGACGGCTCTACGAGCAAACTTAAGAGTGGTAATGGTAACGATACTATCTACGGTGGTAGCAAGGATGATTTAATTGGTGGTGGAAACGATAACGATTTGCTTTTCGGTAAGAGCGGTGACGATTTAATTCGTGGTGGCAATGGTTTTGACTTACTCCAGGGTGGTGTAGGTAACGATACTCTCAGAGGTCAAGGTAGTATTGATGTTGCCGATTATTCAGATTTAACTTTTGACGGAGTTTCTAATGTTGTAGCTGGTGTCGATGTTAACCTGCGTAGAAATCAGGCTCAACATTCAAGTGATAACAATGCTTTAACTTGGACTGATACCCTAACTACTATTGAAAACGTAACTGGTACGAGTCGTAACGATCGCTTGATTGGTGACTCGAATGATAATGTCTTGAACGGTTTAGCAGAATTAGGTCGCGATGACCATCAAACCGAATTTATTGGGCTTGATGGGGAACATTATAAAGTGACTGGTGATGTAGTTGAATATGATGGCGATCGAGCCGATTTTGAGTTTGGGGAATCTCAACTACCATATTTCGGAGGAATAACAGTTACTGGTGATAAAATCGGAAGCGATATTTTGCTTGGTATCGAGTTTATTAAATTCAATGATGGTTTAGTTGCCACTGATTCTATAAACCAATGATTTGTTTCTTTAGGCGATCGCGTTGTTCCCCAAATATTTGGGCAGTTTTACCCCTCGCCGTGAGGTGTTGCTGCTTCAAATCGTTCATTAATAATTGTTCATTACCTAAGCTTCAACAACAACTTTTCCTACTGGAAAAGCAACACAGGGCAAAATATAGCCTTCCTGCTGGTCGTCTGAACTAAGACCGCTGGGTTCTGCTTCGTACCTGACTTCGCCTTTTTGCTTGCGCTTTTTACACATACCGCAAACTCCCTGAAGACAGCCACCACGAATATTAACCCCGTTTTGCTGGGCGACTTCGAGGATAGATTCTTCTTCACTACAGGCGACCTCTTCAGCAGTTTCGGAAAAGATGATTACTGGTTGAGATGATGCGGGATCGGCAGCAGGAGCGGGGCTGCTTGACTTGGAAGAACTGGGAGGAGCTTTTGCTTTGCGCTTGACCCCTCCAAAGCTTTCCTCATTGTAGTTCTCCATGGGGAAGTTTAGCTTCGACAGCATATCTTTTACCCCTTTCGTAAAAGGTTCTGGTCCGCAAACATAGACGACGCGCTCTTTAAAATCAGGAGCTAGGTTTAGCAGCAGTGCGTCGTTGAGCCGTCCCGTATAGCCTGGCCAAGACTGGCTTAGTTCTAGGCGAGTCATCGTTATCGCCAAACGGAAATGGGGTTGATGATTCGCCATTAACTCAAGTTCTTTAAAAGCTACAAGGTCATGGGGAGAGCGTGCGCTATGACAGAAAACAACATCTCGCTCTTGAGCTGTATCGTAGAGCCATTTTGACATAGAGAGCATCGGCGTGATGCCACTCCCTGCCGAAATCATCAACAGCTTCGGTGCTGAAGTATTAGCACAGGTAAAATGACCCATCGGACCACCGCTTAACTGAATCTCGTCGCCGACTGCGAAGCGATCGTGTAGCCAATTAGAAACTAAGCCAGGTGGTACTTCGGGAGAATCGGCTGGCGCGGGAACTCGCTTAACGGTGATGTCTAGTGTGTGGGGACGAGAAGGAGACGAGGAAATTGAATAGGCTCGCTGTACGGGTTTACCGTCAATTTCAAGCTTAAGAGTAACGAACTGACCAGGTTGGTAAGCAAATAGTCGAGCAGGTTCGGCGACAAAACAAAATGTTTTAATATCCTTGGTTTCTTGAATAATTCTAGTACAGCGAACTGTAAGCTCGTCCGTCCATTGCTCGATTTGATGTTGGTTATTAACAGTTTTTGCCTCTGGCGGATTAAAAGATTCAATCGCTAAAATAAAATCTCCAATGCGAATAATATCGTCTTTTTTGAGCAGATACTTGTGATTAATCTCGATTTGTTCGTGGTTAATGCGAGAGCCATCGGTGCTGCCAAGGTCGCTAAAGAAATACTGCCCCCGATCGTACTCAACTCTGCCATGAACGCGACTCACTTCTGGGCTAGCGAGAACCAGATCGCAGGCTGCTGCCCGTCCAACGATCCATTCACAAGCTGATTCGGTGGGATCTAGCTGATGTTCTTGAAATGCGCCAATTTGGTAATTTAAGCTTTTTATCTTTAACATTGTCTGCATTCTCATTTTGTTGAGTTGGGGTAGGTTTGCAAACCTACTAGTACTTGGTAGTTGCGACTATCGCCTTACGGTTTGGTCTTTCAATCTCTGATGTGGCGATCGCTTCACTATTGTTTGTTCTGCATTTGAGCAATTGATGAAGGGATTTTGACTGAGCTTATGAAATATTGACCAGTGTTCTTCTTCGACAATTTCTAGTTCTTGGCGCATTCTTGCTAGGGTTTGCACTTCGATTACTCTAGTATTCCTTTGCACCATTGCTTCTCGAAGAACTCCTTCATAAACTTGCAGGCGATATTGATGAGTCAAACCAGGCAAGACTTTAGCAAGGGCATACAGCTGATCGGGAGTCAAATCTTCAAGCGATCGCTCTTCCAAAAACTGAACTAGATCGAGTGGCAGCTTTTTAAGTTGACGCTGAAACAATTTTGCTTCTCCCTCGCGGGCGTAGTGCTGGGCACTCCGCTGCCATGTTTTAACAAGCCAGAGACTACTAGCAAATACGGCTCCCCAACTCAATACCAGTTGAAGCGGTAAAAGTAGCCATCCTAAAGTCGGTCGCACTCCTAAAAAAAACAGTAGGTTAAAGGCTACAACAGTAAATAGAGTAAACAGACGATGATAAATTTGCTCGATCGGTAGAGGACGTTTAAAGCGTTTGTTGTAACGCTTGGATCTTTTTTCGAGCCAGTAACCGATTGCATAAGTCGTGGTGGAGAACACCCCTAACGTCAGTGGTGCTGCGACCAGTTTGGGAATCGCAATTGCTCTACCAGAGGCATAGAATCCAGGACTAAAGAGAGTCTCTAACTGATTCGTTTCGTTCCAAACGCCCCCAGAGAGAAAGCCCCAGTTACCAGAGTAAAGCCCAAAGTAGACATAAAAACCAATAACAAGCCCCAAATAACCGTAGTAGAGTACCTTTCTATCAAAGTAGTGAATTTTACTCCAGTAGGACTGTTCGGCATCGATATCCATACAGGAAGATTTACAGCCAACACAAGCACTTTTTTCCTGACCGTTTGGATCTACGGTTCTGCACATAGATTGAGTAATAGTTAGCGGTGGGGCAGTATGTGCCTGAGATCCGAACAAACCACTGGGTTCGCTGTAGATCGTTTGCACTGGACCCATCGGACAAAAGTAGTTGCACCAGGTTTTCCCGCCGTAGACAAACCCCACGGTTATGGCTGCCACAATGGTTAACAAGAGAAAGAGTCCTAAGAGGAAACGGTCGGAGTTGACCAGCAGCAATCGAATATTCAAGCCGACAAACAGCAACCCCATTTGGAGGGAGAAATGGTGGCGATGCAGCCAAGAATTTTCTCGCACTAGACGCGAACGCTGCCAACCCAAGGCTCTAGGAATCTGAGAGATAAACGATAAAGGACAAATCCGTCGCCAAGCTTCGTGACCGAAGACTAAGAGGATAATAATAGAGCTAGGAACAATCATCCCCCAGAAAATTCTTGCTCCTAAAGGATAGGGAGCGAGGGGGCGACACTCTCCTTGAAACTCGAAACAGGTGGCAGTAGCAGGACCAAACAAACTACCTGGCTGGGTTAGCTGTGCCGATATTGGATCGTAAAAAAGAGAGAAAATTAGAATTAACCAACCAATAGTGAGTCCCCATCGCACTAAGTGCAAGATCCGTTCTGGAATTTTTGTAAACATAGCAGTGTTTATTGTTCGTTGTTAGCTAGTAGTACTGTGGCTGTTTAGTCCTAACTGGCACTAACAATAATGTCTCCATCAGGACTAAAAACAACAGAATTTACGGCAGCCGTGTGTTTGTCAATTGTGTTGTCTTTTAATAGCTGCTGAAAAAGTCTACTTATGCACTGTTTGCTTCTGCTTTAGAATTAGCCGTTGTAACTTAAATTTTGTCGAGCCGTATAAGCATAAATAGCTATCTGTACTCGATTGCGTAGATTCAAAAGGTTGAGGATATGAGTAACGTGAGTTTTGACCGTTCCTTCTGTAATATAGAGTTGTTGGGCAATTTCTCGATTGGTGCAGCCAGTACCAATTAACTCGAATACCTGTAGTTCTCTAGAAGACAATTCTGCTAGCTGTGGTTTGACGGGTTCAGTTTTGGTAATGCTTGAATTGGAAATGCGATCGAGCATTTTTTCCATCAGTCCTGGTCCTATGGGACAATAGCCTCGCTCGACTAATCGAATTACCTGCGCTAACTCTTCACACGGCATATCTTTGAGTAAATATCCCTTCGCTCCGGCTTTGAGCGAGATCGCGATGTAATCATCTTCATCAAAAGTACTCAGCACTAACACTTTAGTGTCAACAAAGCGTTGGCAGATGATTTTTGTCGTCTCTAATCCATCCATCACGCCGATTCTGATATCTATCAAGACGATATCGGGTTTGAGAGTTTCTACCTGTTTAAGTGCTACTCGAGCGTTACTAGCGATGCCGACGACTTCTAGATCGGGTTCTAAATTGAGCATGGCTTGTAATCCTTGGGAAAACAGGGTTTGATTGTCTACCAGTAAAAGGCGAATCATAATTAACTTTAGCTTTTTGTTTTAAACATTACATTCTGAACAAACGATTCCCCAAAAATCGTGAAGCTGGACTTGTTGCTCACAAGAGTTACGGTCTGAAGATTAAGGAAACCAAAATGACTTATAATTTCAAGATTCTTACTACTGCGTCAGTGAAATAGAGAAAATCTTTTAGCGGTCAGCAGCTAAGGAAATCTGCTGATTTAAGATAAACTCGCTATAATCAGCAAGCTCATCAATTCCTAGAAAGTTGAAATAAATCTCAGTTGCTAACCAACAAGTAGCTATCAGTAGTAATTTTTTCCATCGCACTTTCATGGGTTTCAACCTCCAAGGATGAGAAGTGAGTCTTTATTGCAGACGGCGACAATGAGGGGTGAAAGAGCTACTAATTCTCCTTTCTATCCCTCAGATCGTGTCAATTGGTATCCGAACCTTAGCCACAGATCCCATAAGCGGGTGTATTTAAAGATATATGTGTGATTTACTTGCTAAGGCGGTGGGAATCGCTTTAGGAGCGATACACTAGACATTTAACCAGTGTTGTCTTAATAGCTGCCCAGAAAATCGACTTATGCACCGCGGAATGCGGCGGGGCATATAAACTGCGCGGGAAACCCACGCAGACAGCCCCTTGTCAACGCAGGCACCGTCGTTTTACGGCGGTGTAACGTTGACTCTTTGGCTGCAAAAAGCACTCGCCTGTTCGTAAATCTCTGTATCGAGGGATAATTTACTTAAAACAAAGAGCGAATTTAGTAATAAAGTTAGTTAATAGGGCTTGGCTAGCAGTTGAAGTGCATTTCAAACATACCCCTACTTACTCACTTGAGATTGCAAGGTCAGTAAATACGCGATCGCAGCACTTACAGAAAAGATTACCAATTGTTGTCTAAATCTCATGCAAAAACAGTATCGGGTATTCAAAAACTAGCCACATTGAAAGCTAATTTTATAGAGTAAGTTATAGATTCGTCGAACAGATAAGCGCATTTATAATAGCATTACATTGCTTTAATGTTAAGTTAATCAGCAGTAAGGCACGTGCTACTCACCTGCATTACAGATCGAATATCATCTAAAATTTTTGCACTTTATTGAGGATTGCTATTATGGTCAAACCTTTTGAACCAGAGAAAAAGCAAGAAGATAATTTTGAACAAGAACATAAGACTGCTCTAGGTATAGTATTTCAATTAGTTCGGTATATACCTACGGGTGCGAGTTTGTGGATTTTTGGCTCTTTTATCTTGAATCAGGATTGGCGAGCAGCAGTAATTACTTTTCCCATCATGGTAATGATGGTTGCTTGGTCTGTCTATTCCAAAGGCTTTTTACTCCAGATTCAAGAGAGAACGGACTTATCAAGCAAAAGTCTAATTCAACAAGTGCAATTCGATGTTCTCAATTTCCGCCTTGCCAACCCAAATGTAGAGACGGCCGACCTCAGAGGGGTTGACCTCAGCGGGGTTGACCTCAGCGGGGCTGACCTCAGCGGGGCCGATCTCAGAGGGGCTGACCTTAGATACGCCAACCTCAGCGGAGCCGACCTTAGATACGCCAACCTCAGCGGAGCCGACCTCAGCGGGGCTAACCTCAACCGTGCTGAGTTCAGATATGCCAATCTCAGCGGGGCTGACCTCGGATACGTAAACCTCAGATATGCTAACCTCAAATATGCCAACCTCAAATATGCCAACCTCTACTGTACCCTACTTAGCGGGGCAAACCTCAGTGATGCCAACCTCAGCGGAGCTTTGCTATTTTTTATAAATTTACGAGAAGTTATAAATCTCGAACCGCTTCAACTAAAAGCTAAACCGTCGCCTTTTTTATGTAATGTTGCACTGCCAAATTATTCTCAGCAATCAAATCTGAATCCGAATCGCGCCTGCGATCGATTTCCCCAACTTTTGAGCGATCGCTATAATATTTCACTCCAAGAGGCTCAATGGATAGTCGATGAAGCTCGACAACACCAATGGAACTAATCATAACTGGCACAATCGACCCAATTACTGTTTGCCTCTTTAAAGTAGATGACCTGCTGATTAACTACTATAGGGCGATCGCAATAACCAAAATGTTAAGTTCGCCACGGGCGTATCAGCTACTAGTCAAACCCCAACGTTAAGATAACGTGCGATGATTGAGAAAGTCAGAGAGACCCCGTGCTTCCAGCGCGGGGCTTACATCACGACTTCGTGAAGTAAACCAAAATAGCTCGAACCCAAATACTTATCTTCTCAGATTGATGCCTTTACGTCTCTCACGTCGCTTGTTTCTTATTGAATCGATACTTTTAGCAGCTTATGCCTGTAAATCGGCACAAAAACCCAGCCCTCCTCTAGTTATCGGTGTCATTAACTATGACCAAGACGAACAAATCATTAACCACTATACAAGTTTTAATCGCTACTTGAGTTCGGTATTAAAAGCACACGTTGAAATCGAGCCAACTTTTAATGAGCGCAAAGCCTTAGAGCGCATCTCCAGCCAAGCTTGGTCTTTGGTTTTTGCACCTCCTGGAGTAGCAGCGATCGCCATCGACGATTTTCAGTACATTCCTCTTTTTCCCATGCAGGAGGACGTAACTAATCTGCGCTCTATCTTTATTGTTGACAACAATAGTCCAATTCAAGAATTGAGGCAGCTTGAGGGAAAAACTATTGCTCTAGGTCAACTTGGCTCGACTACAGGGTACTATTTCCCCATCTACAATCTTTACGGTTTGACCCTAGCAGAAGTCTTACTCGCACCAACACCTAAGACTATTCTTGAATGGGTTGCTCGAAAAAAGGTGGCTGCGGGGGCACTTTCTAGCCAAGAATTCAATCTTTACAGACCACAATTTAGCCAGACAAAGTTTCGGATCCTTTATACTGACTCTCACCCAGTTCCTGCCAGTTCCATTTTGCTCGCACCGACTGTAGATCGGACTTATCAGAATCGAATAACCCAAGCTATGAACGATGCACCTCCCGATGTAGTTCAGCAAGCAGGCTATGTTCCAAATGCGTCAGTGCCAAATTATGAATACATGATTTCCGTGGTGGAACGAGTCAGAGCGATCGCCACAGATATAAACATCGCGTACGAATAAGTTACTGTATCTTCGATCGGCAATTAGCTATTGTAATTTAAAAATATAAAAATGTATATATTTGCAAAGTGAAGTCCGAGCATTTACAAAGCATTTACAAAATGCTTTATTATTAAACTAGATAGTTTCTAAATCTGGAAATTACCCGATGAGTACACTGGTCATCTTAAATCTGGGAAGTGGTGACCTTTTTAATGGGTTTCCTCAAGTAACCGTTCGGATTTGGACAGCAGGAAGAAACTTGCCAGAGCAGTCTATAGGCAGTTTACCACCTGCCCCAAATTTAATCGAACTGTATCAAAGCTGGCAGTCAATCTACCGCTGTTTATGTAGTTCGCGATCGCTCCGTTCTGCTGCGTTAGCTGTTGAAGAAGACGATTTATTAGAGATTGATGAGGTAGGAATTACCAACATCTCAGAGAATAATTTAGATTGGGTGAGCCAGCAACTCTGTATAGAGATAAACACCTGGCTGAGTGCGAGGAATTTTTTGAAGATAGAGCGACATATGCGATCGCAACTCAATCCGACAGACGACATTCGCATAATTCTAGAAACCAACAATGAATTGCTCCGACATTTACCCTGGCATAAATGGGAAATATTTCAGGATTATCCTAATGCAGACATCGCTCTGAGTCAATCAGAGTACAAATGTCGCCACTTTCGCTCATTGCCAATTCAGAGAAAGAAAATTAGAATTTTAGCAATTCTAGGGGATAGCAGAAATATTGATGTTGAGGCAGAAAAACAGTTTCTCCAAAATTTACCAAATGCCGAAACCACATTTCTGGTAAATCCCTCCTGTCATGAATTCAACACAAAACTATGGAGTCCCCTCGGCTGGGATATCCTCTTTTTTGCAGGACACAGTCAAACCGAAGAACGAACTGGGCGACTATACATTAATGAAAACCCCACAAACAACAGCATCACTATTGAAAAATTGGAGGAGGCACTTAAGGCTTCAATTGAAAGGGGTTTAATGCTGACTATATTCAATTCCTGTGATGGATTGGGATTGGCTTCAGCACTGGAGAGATTGCATATTCCCATCGTTGTAGTGATGCGAGAACCAGTGCCTAATCGAGTAGCACAAGAGTTTCTCAGATATTTTTTAGAAGCATTTGCCATCGATCGCCTTTCTTTCAATCAAGCAATGCGACGCTCGTGTAGGAAGCTGCAAGGATTGGAAGAAGACTTTCCAGGAGCTTCTTGGCTACCTATAAGTTGTCAAAATCCAGCCATTGAGCTACCGACTTGGTTACAGTTGGATGACATTCTGCATCAACCACAAGTAAATTTGGAATCAGAAACAACTACCGATAAGCTGATTCTAGAACCCAAGATTATCGAGCAACTGGAATTACAATTAGAACCCGATGACCAAACTTTTACTATATCTGAAATCTATGGTCAACTATCTTCCATTTCTACTCCCGAGCAATTTTCCTGTATAGAAGAAATATTGATCGATTTAATTGGACCAATCGCCTCAGCCTCGATCCAACAATTTAAGGCACAGCCATTTACTCTCGAAGAGTTAGTAGAAGAATTAACGGATTATCTATCTGTTTCTCAGCTAACAGAGTTTGAGCGACAGATAATCCCCCAGCTACAACAGCCTCTCGATCCCATTCAAGAACCTATAAATACTCCCGTTGTGCCTGAGGAGCAGATTACTGAGGTTTTGGTCTGTGAATACGAACGAGCGCTTACTGAGGTTGTCGGTCCGATTGCAGCTTTCATAGTTCAAGATGCTCTCGATTCCTTTCCCCAAATTTCGAGGGTAGAACTGATCGAAACTTTATCAGCCGAGATCGTTAATCCTCAAAAGGCTGCTGAATTTAAACAGCAGTTTCTAGACTTAACTTAAATAGTTATCACCTAAAACACTCAATATTTCAATTAATTAATAATATTTTAAGGCGATCGAACTTCCTAAAAGTTGCCAGAAGTTTAATAATTAATTGAATCTAGAAAAAATAAAAATTATTTTAAAAAGCTCGAGTTTAAGATAGCTATGTTTTTAAAGACTTACTTTCAAAATACCAAAATTAGTACTAAATTTAATTTACTTGTAATTTTGATGTTCATCATTGGAATTTTTCTTAGTGGTTCGGCATTTTGGGGGACACTCGAACATCGAGCAGAAGCCGAAGTTAGCTCTAAAGCTTTAATCGTCATGGAAACAGTAAATGGAGTTAGAAACTATACTCAAGACCGAGTCAGTCCTCTTCTCAATGAGAGAATAGAAACCCAGGCTAAATTTACTCCCGAAACAATTCCCACCTTTGCAGCCAGAGAAGTCTTTGAGTATTTTCGTAAAAATCCAGATTATGCACAGTATCTTTATAAAGATGCTGCACCCAATCCGACCAACTTACGAGATCGGGCAGATGAGTTTGAAACCGAACTGGTACGTGAGTTTCAAGAGCAAGGCTCTTTGCAAAAAAGTGGATGGCGTGAGTTTTACGAAGGAAAGGTATTTTACGTAGCACGACCATTTACCCTGACCAAACAAACTTGCCTCGAATGCCACTCTACTCCTAGCAAAGCTCCTCAAAGCTTGTTGACGACTTATGGTACTGAAAACGGTTTTGGATGGGAACTAAATCAGATCGTTGCAGCTCAGGTTGTCTACGTTCCAGCTAATGAAGTTTTTAATAGTGTTCGTCGTTCATTTGTGTCCACCCTGGGAATTTTGGCTGCTACTTTTATTGTGATTATTTTTGCGCTCAATTTGCTCTTGAAACGCTTTGTAATTCGGCGAATTCAAAAAATAGCTAGAACCGCTCAAGCCGTTAGTCGCGGAGACATGGAAGCTGATTTTCAAGAAGATTCTAAAGATGAAATTGGTGTTTTGGTAATTGCTTTTAATCGGATGAGATCTAGCGTAGAAGTAGCGATGAAACTGTTAAATCAAAAAAAGATCGGCTGATTTTAATTTAAATTGTGTCAATGGTCTGGTACTGCAAAAGCTGCATCAGTTAAAAACTCAGGCAACTATGTATCTATGCACTTTAGAAATAGAAGATTAATATGAGGTAGAGCAATATTTATGGCTGTGTCACCAAGATACTGGAAAATTTGGCGCATCAATCCTGCTAAGGAGTCGGGATACAGCAAGGTTGTAGTACCTTTTGCCCGAGAGTTCGTCGAGCAAAAATTAGTTAAAGCTCAGAATAATGATAACGATTTAAAATCGAATCTAATCTCGTACTTTCGACTCAAAGATCCTGCGGTAGATCTAGCAGGTAGTGCCAAAGCAGGGCTTTGTCTGAGGTGTTATGTTTCCGAACCTATTTTAAAAGCCTGCTTCAAGCTGGATAATCTTTTCGCTGGTGACAAACAGTTTAGCTATCGAGATTTATTAGTGTTTGCTCTCAATGATGACGGAGAAACTTTGGTAATCTGGGATCGCGATCGCAAAACTCAACTGACTTTAAATGAAGAGGGTGAAGCTAAACCAACTGCTTACCAGTTTTTTACTGTCAAAATTTTGCAAACTTATAATGCCGACTCCGAGTCGAGAATGAGCTTGGATAACTGGGCATATTTACAAACCAAACAACATCCCGAAATCAAAAACTTCTTATCCGAATTTGGTTTTAAACATCTTAGTGATTGGGCATTGTTGAATAGAGTTAGACCCAAGCAAATTGAGCGATTAGCAGAGCGCGATCGCCAGCTCGTAGAAGTTTACCATTCAGTCTACCGTCGCGACCGAGTTCGGCAGCGAAAGCCAGGTGCAAAAAGATGTCCCGACCCCTCAGCCGTCCAGCTAGAGGAAATGCTCGCCTGTTTGCAAACTAAAAATGTCGCCGTTGAAACTACAGCAAAGCTGCTTAGAGAATTAAGACAGGTAGCATTACAGCTAAGACAATATGATGTATGGAGTAATAGAGAACCTTTAGAGATTCGAGATCCTAATACTGGCGATTATACAACTAGAACGGATTTACCCGATGAATCTACAGACAAGTTAGATGTCGAACAACAGGAACTTTTAGAATTTCTACACGAACAACTTACAATAGCTTTGACCCAAACGATAGAGCAAGAAATTCACAGTTGGATAACTAAACTAGAAAAAAGCAAAACATATGCGACCTATGCCAAAGAATTTATTCCAGGACTGCAACTGTATTACGATGAGGGGTTGAGTTTAAGAGATATTGCACCAAAACTGGGAATGGCAAATTGGGATCGAGCCAGACGAATCTTGAATCCAGGGGAACTACTTAATAAGGTACGTGCTGTCTGCGTGCAAAAAATGCTGGTAAGTATCTTGGAGAAAGCGCGAGAAAAGGGTTTAACCGAAAATTCTCCAAAAATAGAATATCTCCAAAGCGTAACCGAACAAATTGAAGCTTTTGCTGATGCAGAAATTTTTATCGAAGCAGCTAAAGAAATTAGGGCAGGAAGAAACCGCAAAATGGAGAGTAGATACTCTCAACAGCTTTGTCTAATTTTAAACAATATAACTTAATTAATATAAAGATATTTTGAGGTAAAAATGCTCAAATACTCAAACAATCCGACGGATTTTAGGCTTTTATCACCAGAATCTATCTGGTTAGACCCAGAAGATTTCGACCGAGCTAAAAACATTAGCAAACGAGCGAGCCATGAATCGAGCCAATGGCAAATATATTTAAATACATTGGCATTGTTTGCCTTAGAAAAATGGCTTAAAGAGAGAATGCCAGAGCAGTCTATTAGCACGAGCGATCGGCTCGTTGAGAATACTGGGAGGCTCAATATTGGTGAATTCAAAGTTTGTGCGATCGCTACCGAGCATCTGCTAGATGAACTAGTCAAGCTACCAAGAGATGTTGTAGAGTCTCCAGAACTGACAACTCATTTTTACGCGATCCTCGAAGTATTAGAAGAGCAAGAAGAAGTTATTTTTAGAGGTTATCTTAACTATAACCAATCGATCGATTATCGCGATCGCACAAATTTACAACCCCAGGATGATTTTTACCAGTTACCACTATCTTTATTCGATACCGAGCCAAATCACCTATTGTTCTCTTGCCGTTTTTTAGAACCGACTAGCATTTCTCTGCCTGTAGAAGCGACAATGACCACAGCAACATCAAAAGAATACATTCAAAACACGACTAAATTAAGCCAGTGGTTGCAAAATATATTTGATGAAACCTGGCAGACAATTGACTCGCTCATCAACCCAGAAGCAAATTTAGAGTACGGTCTTAGAAATGTCGATCCCCAAGTGAAGCGAGCCAAACTTATTAACTTGGGGATGCAGTTGGGAGAGGGAAATGTAGCACTACTCGTAAAAATTAAAGGAGAACCCAATGGAAAATTAGCTGTTTCGATCCAACTACATCCCGATGGTGAAGCGAGACATTTACCACCCAATCTAAAACTGATTTTGTTGTCAAAAGCAGGGAAAGTTCTCCAGGAAGTACAATCGAGAACTCAAGACAACTACATTCAACTTAAGTCCTTTAGAGGAGAACCAGGAAAACGGTTTCAAATTCAGGTGAGCTTGGGAAGTTTGAGCATTACGGAAAATTTTGAACTATAAAAACAAAATGTTTGTAAGTCCAGTTCTGATTAGAGAATCATTCAATTATGATGTTCGGGGTATGTAGATAAAACTACAATTTTTTAATGCCGGGAGGCAGACTTGAACTGCCGACACGAGGATTTTCAGTCCTCTGCTCTACCACCTGAGCTATCCTGGCTCGCTTTTTATTGCGCTCAACTAATTTAACAGACTGAATGTACAGTTTGCAACCCCAAAATAAAATTAATTTGTTAGTTTATAATCTCTGAATGTATGTTCATATATACTATATATAGTAAATAACAAAATAAGAGAACAATACTATGGCTAACGGTAGTTTGGTAAAATGCGCTTGCGATCGCTGTGACTGTGAAATATCTTTAGAAAGTGCTATCAAAAAAGAAGATAAGTTCTATTGTTGTGAAGCGTGCGCTGATGGTCATGCAAACGGCCAAAGCTGCAAAATGTCAGACTGTGGCTGCGGAGAATAGATTTAGTAGCACAGAATTAGTAGATCTTAGATAAAACAGCACGTTAATAAATTTTCCATGTCAGCAGATAAATCATTAATTCCTACCTGTAATTCAAATCATTCTGTTGATGTAGACAATTTAGATCTCCGTCAGAAAGCTCTTGCTTTGGGTAAAGCACAGGAGATGGCGGAGTTTTTTCGTTTATTAGGAGATGCAAATCGGCTGCGGATTATATCTTTGCTGGCTAAAAAAGATTTGTGTGTTTGCGACTTGGCAACTCTTTTAGAAATGAGCGAATCGGCAGTTTCACATCAATTACGAACTTTGCGATCGCTAAGATTAGTAAGCTATACAAAACAAGGGAGAAAAGTTTATTATCGCCTGCAAGACCATCATGTATTAGAGCTATACGTGCGACTCGTACAAGTACGAAATTACCAATAGGCGATCGCCCGAAGTACCACACTACCGTCACTAATAAACAGCCAAATCAGGACTGATAGGCACGCGAACGGCGCATTCGCGCCAGCGTCTTTGCAAAGCAAAGACTTTGAGGCGATAGCCTCTGTGTAGCGTCGCCAGTCGTCGAAGACGACGATCTGGGCATTCGCCCTGTGCCAAAAGGCAACACTACAACAAGGATTCAGCTAAAAGTATATAGATTTTAACTGACAACACTAATCGTAGTCGGTAGAGAGGTAAAGTCGTAACCATCGTAATATAGAAACAGCCAAAGCATGACTGATAGGCTGTCACCAAAAAGGTGAGACTGTAATAAGGTTAATTTCATTTTATTGAGAATGAAAATTCAACACTAACTACAGTCGGTGGAGAGACACTCTCTAAGGGATTCAACAACAGATTATTTGGAACGAGGAAAACCTTTAGTAACTCTTACTCAATAGGTCGAACATGAGTAAGTAGTCAGCCAAGACACAATATCTCACAACCCACGTGAGGTTACTAGAGGAGTAGGATTGAGGAAAAAGCTAACGCCCTGCTGTAATGGCAGTGGATATGCCTACGTCCTCACTGTTTTCTGGAAAGTAGTGATGTGGACAAGGAGGTAATAAATACTCCAGAAGAACGGGTAAAACTTGCTAATAGTTGGGTAATGCCAAAAGCAAAACCTACTCGAAGGGTATTTATACCCAAATCTAATGGTAAGAAACGTCCTCTCGGTATCCCAACCGTAAAGGATAGGGTCGCACAGAACATAGTTAAAAACTATTTAGAACCCGAATGGGAAGCAGTCTTTGAACCTAATAGTTATGGTTTTAGGGCTGGTAGAAGCTGCCATGATGCCATTGAACAAATCTTTAATAGATTTAGAGATAATCATTCTGGTAGAAATAAATGGGTTTTAGACGCTGATATACGAGGCTGCTTTGATAACCTTGCTCATAAAACCATTCTTCAAAGAATTGGGTCTGCACCTGGTGCGGATTTAATATCAGGATGGATGAAGGCTGGATACGTTTACGAAGGAATATATAATCCAACGGATACAGGAACTCCTCAAGGCGGGGTCATTTCACCATTATTGTCCAATATTGGGCTTCATGGATTAGAAGAACTCGTCAGTAATCATAACAAGAAAATGGGCGTAATTCGTTATGTCGATGACTTTGTGATAACTGCTAAAAACAGGAAGGAAATTGAGGAGATTATACCCAAAATCGAGCAATGGTTAACCGAACGCGGTCTAGAGTTCGGTGAGGAAAAAACCAAGGTGCTACATATAGATGAAGGCTTCGACTTTTTAGGATTTAATGCTCGATGTCATAAAGCAAAGCTTTTGATAAAACCCCAAAAAGCAAAGGTCTTAGCCTTCTGTAAAAAGTTGGGAAATATTATCAAAAGCATGAAAACAGTCAAGCAGAAAGTCTTAATTGGCAAACTTAATCCAATTCTTCGAGGTTTTGCTAATTACTACCGTTCAGTGGTCAGTAAAGAAACATTCCAATATATATCACACCGTGTGTGGTCATATCTTTGGAATTGGTGTAAGCGTAGACACCTCAAAAGACGGCGTAAATGGGTAAAAAAGAAATACTTCCACGTTATCAACGGAGTAGACTGGACATTCTGCTGTATGACAGAAGGTAGAAAAGGAAAAGAAAAACCTTTATACCTGTATAACATAGCTATAACGCCAATTGTTCGACATACAAAAATTAAAGGAACAGCTAGTCCCTTTGATGCGGAATTAGACAGCTACTGGGAAAAACGTAATACTAAAACGGGCAAAACATACTGGGCGAAAGGTAGTAAATACGATCGAGTAGCCAGAAACCAAAATTACAAATGTCCAATTTGCGGTCAATTCCTAATTAACGGTGAAGACATGGAAACCCATCACATAGTACCTGTAAAGGATGGAGGCTCAGACGACACTGAAAACCTCATTCACCTACACAGCGCGTGTCATAAGCAGGTACACAGCAAAACCAAGTTGAAGGCTTGAAGTATGGCTTGAGCCGTATGTTGGGAAAACTGACAAGTACGGTTCTTAGGAAAGGGGAGAGTCGTGAGGCTCAAACCTTACCCGACCGAAGCCCAAGAAACTAGGGAAGTAGAGCCATCCAGGTGATGACAGGGAGAAAACTGTAAGTAACCTGAACTGATAGTTGGATGGAGGTTAGAATCCTCCCATCTAAGAGATAGATGACTCCTTATCTGGCACTGGCGAGTAAGCTCGGAATTTTACAGACCAAAGCGTGCAACAGGGAGGAATTAGAGGCGATACAGATTAGCCACACTACCGCTAAACGGGAGATGTCATGGATAAACAGGTTCTAGAAAAGTGTCTCACGCCTAAGTCGCAATCTGAATAACCAATGTGAACTTCGTTACCGCTTATTCTCGCAGCATTTTAGACTTGATAGCTGCATCTCCGAGGAGGTAACAGGCAAAGTAAACCACCCTAAAACATCAGCCAATCTAACTGTCGGGACGAATAAAAACGTAGCACCAGATTCTAGGGGTTGAAACCTAGATAGGATGGACGAAGCACCCAAAACTCTGGCTACGGGTAGGATGACCCGTAATTGGGTCAAGGATATTAGAAAATGTTCAACTAAGAAGGAAAGAGATTATGAGGCAGAGCATAAGTTAAGCGCGATAACTGGGAATTTGCGGACTGGAAATCCCCCCTAGCCCCCCTTATTAAGGGGGGAATTGAAGGGGGGATTCCGCCTACAAAGAAGAATATTTAAAGCAATTAGAGATGGAGACAAGGCAAAAGCTAAAAGGCTTCAAAAACTTGTTCTTTCCTCTCATTCAGCAAGAATGCTAGCAATTAGGCAAGTAACCCAGTTAAATACTGGCAAGAAAACGGCAGGGATTGATGGCAAAAAGCGCGGAATGCGCTCGCCCGCAAGCACCTGAATTGAATTCAGGTGAACGGGCGAGTCTTTAACTTTCAAGGAAAGATTCCAGTTAGAGGAAACTCTAAAGCAAAACACAAAGACTTGGAAACATCAAGGACTACGGGAAATACCTATCCCTAAAAAAGATGGAACAAAACGAATCCTAAAAGTCCCTACAATGGCTGATAGAGCATGGCAATGTCTTGTCAAGTATGCTCTAGAACCAGCCCACGAAGCCACATTTCATGCACGAAGCTATGGTTTTAGACCAGGAACAAGCACACATGATGCACAAAAAGCTCTGTTTCTACATCTTAGAAAATGCACAAATGGAGTAAACAAAAGAGTTCTCGAACTCGACATCGCTAAGTGCTTTGACCGCATCAGCCACAAGGCAATATTAGATAAAGTTATCGCCCCTGACTTCCTAACCAACGGCTTACGTCGTTGTCTTAAAGCAGGTGTAAATCCTGAGTTACCACAACAAGGAACTCCACAGGGCGGGGTGTGTTCGCCACTTTTGGCAAACATCGCGCTTAATGGAATAGAAAAGAGAGGATGGCGAAATTACCACAAATACTGCAAAATGGACGGTTCTAGGTTCAGCTTATGGCACTTAGCCAACAAGACATTCAAAGTGTTCTTAAAACAAAAGACCATCAACCGTTATCAAGCAGAAAAGATGGTAAAAACAGCTTTCCCCAACGTAGGATACACCGAGAACAGCTTCGCCAATGTAAAGGCAAATAAATCCCCTTACGATGGCGATATCAACTACTGGTCAAAGAGAAACAGCATACTTTACGATGGAAGTACAGCAAGAACTCTAAGAAAACAAAATCATTCATGTGGACATTGCGGTTTAAAATTTCTGGACGAAGAAAAAGTAGAACTACATCACATGGACGGCAACCACGATAACTGGGACTCTAAAAACCTTTTAGCAATTCACAGCAGTTGCCACCATTATATACACATGAGCAAAAGTCGGGAAGACTCAAGATATTCGGGAGCGCAGTGCGGGGAAACTCGCACGCTGCGATCGCGCCTGAGAGGTGCGAGGGATCATACCCTCCATCGACTCAACCCATGCACGGTTTTGAAGACGAGTCGGGTTGGTGACAACCTGGCTTAGTTTAACCAATCGGTAGCCGAACACAAAGAGCGAATTGGACAACTAACTTAAATTTAAATTGTGGTTAAAAAACTAGTGCTGATGGATCATGACGGAGCGATTGATGATTTCCTATCATTGATTCTCATGATGACCATGACGGAAGTAGAGCCTGTAGGTATAGTGGTTACTCCAGCAGACTGTTATATAGAAGCAGCAGTTAGGGTAAGCCGTAAAATATTAGATTTTATGGGGCGTAACGACATACCCGTAGCTAAAAGCACCGTTAGAGGTATTAACCCTTTTCCTGCCGATTTTCGTCGCGACTGCACGATTATCGATAATTTTCCCATTCTTAACGAAAGCGATCGCCTACAAACCCCTTTGGTAGAAATATCGGCAACAGAATTTATCGTCAGACAATTGCAGACTGCACCCCAACCTGTAACTTTGATGGTTACGGGACCACTAACCACAGTTGCAGAAGCGATCGCTCTCCAGCCACAAATAAGCGATCGCATAGCTGAAATCGTCTGGATGGGTGGGGCTTTAAATGTGTCGGGAAACGTTCAGAAAGTGTATGCTTTAGAACATGACGGTACGGCAGAATGGAATGTTTTTTGGGATTCTGTAGCAGCAAAGCAAATCTGGGATACTAATATTCCGATTACGTTATGTCCTTTGGATCTGACTAACGGTGTTCCCGTAACTTCAGAATTCATTCGCACCTTAGCCAAGCAACGCAGATATCCGATATCAGATTTAGTAGGTTTGTGCTATTCTCTGGCAATTCCCCAAGATTACTACTGTTGGGATATTTTAGCTACGGCATACTTAGCTCGTCCAGAACTATATCAGACTGTAGAATACGAGACGGATATTATTACCACTGGTGCGAGTCAGGGAAGAACTATCTTTAAAACAGGTGGACGTAAGATTAAGGTAATGACTAAGGTAGATAAAGACAAGTTTTACAGTTATCTGTTGCAACAGTTTGCTTCAAATATATAGTCGTTTTAATTGATTCTTGTACCCTTTGAGTTATTTGTTCGAGGGACTAGGGGCTAGGGATTGAGCGGAGGTGTTCGAGCGGTCAACAGCCTGGGGAGACCCCAGGCTTACGCCCTCAGAAAACGGTCGGGTTTCCCGACCATGTTCAGCTCCGCTGTTAGGGATTAGGGAGAGTTTAGGCAAGTTGCTTATTCCCATAATTCTTATTTGAAATTACTATAACTATATAACTTAAGTATTATTGGTTTTTGCCAGTTAGATATTAGGATTTAAAGTAATAGTATCTTGGCGCAAATTTCTACAGCCCAGTCTATTAGTAAAATATATTAAGCAAAACTATGAGCAAACTATTAGAACAAAAATGCGCTCCCTGTTCTGGTGATATATCCCCAGCTACAGAAGAAGAGATTAATACTTATAAAAAAGAAGTTCCAGACTGGGATCTTATTACCGAAGGAGAACCACGTCTGCAAAAAGTTTATAAGTTTCCCGATTTTAAAGCTGCGCTAGCTTTTACCAATTCAATAGGAGAAATTGCAGAAGAGGAGGGACATCATCCGGCATTGCTTACAGAGTGGGGTAAAGTGACAGTAACCTGGTGGACTCACGCTATTAACGGACTGCACCACAATGATTTTATTATGGCTGCCAAAACCGATAAAATTGCTAATTCATCCAGCTAAAATCTATATAGCTCTCGCTCTTTGTAAGGTACATTCAATTAACTATTAACAATTAACTATTAACCCAAACCGATATCGTAGAGCATACCTTAATAATAATTAAACACCATAAATAAAATGATCCGAAAAATTGGTCTTGGCCTACTGTGGCTAGGATTTGTCAGCTATGCGATCGCATCTTCGTTTTACAAGTCACAACAAGGAGATTTCGATCTAATTATCGATCTCTCTACAGGACAATGGCAGAGAATCAATCCCATAATTATTGCGATGTTTTATATCATGGGTATCTTTCCAGTAGTTTACGCTGCATTTATTCTGTTCGATCGCAACCAAAGTATTTCTCCCTATCCTTTTTGTGCGGTTTCCTTTGGCGTGGGTGCATTTGCTTTGTTACCCTATTTAGCTTTACGCCAGCCCGACACTAGCTGGGATGGACAAAAAAACTGGCTACTCAAGATTCTCGATTCTCGTCTGTTGGCGATTATCTCATCTATAAGCCTGGTAACGCTTTTAATTTGGGGCTTAACTCAAGGAAATTGGTCTGATTTTGTTGACCAATGGCAAACCAGCCAGTTTATTCACGTAATGAGCCTTGACTTTTGTTTGCTGTGTATCTTGTTTCCTACAATTTTAGGTGATGATATAGAACGGCGAGGGGTGGAAGGATGGCTTAAATCGGTAGCACTATTACCCCTGTTTGGAGCTTTGTTGTACTGGTGTTTTCGTCCCCAATTGCCAGAAACAGTGGTTCGTCAGTCTACAGCTAGTTAATTAGAAGTCAGGTAGAGGCGTTTCATGAAACGCCCGTACAGAAGTCAGAATAAGTTAGTAGCTACAACAGTAAGGCGTTGCACTATTTAATAATCGTTTGTTGTTGCGATCTATGACGATGCCCACCCTACTTACTTTGATAAATGCTAAATGCTAAATGAAATAACTACAAACCAGGGGATAGATTTAATTCTTCCTGGCTACGGACGATATTTTCCGTCATCTCTGCCAGTTCGCTGAGTTCTATTTCTAATCTAGTAGCCTGCTGTTGATAGTTTAACTTTTTAGCGATCGCTGCACGAGCCAAATCTTCTCGATTTCGCTTGAGGGCTTCAATTGCTACTTCTGACCAAGTTGCTGCTTCGGCGATCGCTTTTTGATAATCTGGCTGTATCTGATTCCAAACCGATTTGATATCGATTAAGGATTCGGTTAATAGTTGGTTGGCACTACTATTATCTCTGCCTTTAAGTGCCTGTTTAATTGGCTCATATAGCTTGGAAGTATCTAGCCTACTGATAGCGGGGACAAAGTTTCTCACCTGCTTGCTGTCGCTGATTCCTGTTTTACACCAGTTGGTAAAGTGTTCGCAGTTGTTAAACAGCAAGTTGTAGTCGCGTTCGCCAATTCGGCTTTTGGCTCTTTCTACCACCACATCAGGAATATAGCCAAAGCCCTCGCTATACTCCGCCTTGTAAATAGGGCCCCCTTGAGAAAACGTCTCCAAAGAAGTCTGCTCTATAGTTTCGCTGGGCTTGCGATAATGAATTACCGTACCGTCACCACAGTCTATGCCGTAGTGCTTGTACAATCCTTTAAAATCTCCGAGGTTTCGATAGCTGTAGATACAATCGCCTTTTGCCATTAGGTAGCTCGACTATTTAGTGTTTTTTATGCCTAATTCTCGCTTTAAGAGTTTAATCGATTTTTCGCCAATGTAGCTGTCGCTACTAATTACATCAGGAACACGAATTAAATCTTCTCGCATCGCCACAATTTCAGCCTTAACTAAATCGTAGCTCGTATAGCCAGTAATAATCGTATGAGCAGCTCTAATTACTGCTCGTAGTCGATCGCGATCGCCCAAAGAAGAGGTTAACACCAGCAAATCATCCCCCCTTTGGCTGTTGACAATACTAGAGGCTACGCCCAACGTTCCTTCACTGAGGCTGACTATACCCAAACAAGCCTGAGACGGTAAGCCTTTGATAATCTCTAGCTCTTTTTTATAGTCATAAATATCAATAGGAATGACTCGAAAAGAATTGGGCGGGACAATTGCCAATACTTCTTTAAT
This sequence comes from Waterburya sp., assembly GCA_965214815.1. Lineage (GTDB taxonomy): Bacteria > Cyanobacteriota > Cyanobacteriia > Cyanobacteriales > Xenococcaceae > Waterburya. Next base: position 384,988 of record CBDCCL010000002.1, on the reverse strand, counting down.
AAAATAGCGAATAGTTACAAGTGTTCCAAAATTGATTTTTTCTAACAACTGAGGTAACTCTTCTAGCTCGATTAATTCTACCTCAATCGCGAATGATTCTTTTAACTCCTGCTGTATGATTTCCCCTGCGCCAATATCTCTTTGGGGAACGGTAATAATCACGCGGTCGCTACAGCTAATACGCCAGTCTATTTCTTCAATAAATAGTTCTTTAACCTGTTCGATCGTACAGCCTAACTCTAAAACCTTGTCTATGCTTTCTTTAATAGCGTTAACAGAGGCGACTACAGGAGAATCAGATTTTACGGTATTTTCACGTTCGTGAAGTTTGACATAAATGCCAGAACCCGCGATCGATTCTACTAGTCCAGTCTCTTCTAGCTGCTGGTAGACTTTACTAATAGTATTGCGATGTAAGCCCGTAATCATTGCTAGTTGTCGGGTACTAGGCAAACGATGAGCGGGAGGATACTGTCCAGAAGCGATCGCAAATTGAATTTGAGCAAACAGTTGCTTAGAGGCTGGTATGTCGCTATCTAATTGAATTTGGAAGTTCAGCATTGATTAAATACGCCCTCGAAGAACTTTTATGTGGGCTATTGTATGTCTAAAATTCAATTTCTACTTTAAATAATTAATAATCTTTGGTAACAATTTTTATGTTGATGCTCTGTAAACCAGATTCTAACCAATAATGCAGACCATCGCCTTTTTGAAACTAACTCTAGCTGCGGTCGAGTTTAAGTTGAAATACTCAAGAAAAAAACTTTAATTGCGATCGCCGAAGCTGAAAACGTTTAGCTATAGTCTATATCTATCAAACTTCCCCAGCCTACTAAACTTTAGAAGGTGCTGAAGGCGGAGGGATGAAAATTTACGGACAGAGGAATCAAAAAACAAGTCCAGATTAGCAAATACGTCTTACATCCTCGTACATGCGGCTTAAGCCTTTGTTCGTTCCTCCCTCCTCGTTCCTCGTTCCTTTACGCCGTCGCTGCTGCTTCTTTCTTCGCCGATCCTTGTGTACCAAGCTGAATTAGTTCGATCTTATAACCGTCGGGGTCTTCCACAAAGGCAATTACAGTGCTACCATGTTTCATCGGTCCTGGTTCTCTGCTTACTTTACCCCCTTGAGCTTTAATGCGATCGCAAGTTTCGTAAATATCATCGACACCCAAAGCAATATGTCCGTAGCCTTCACCTAAATCGTATTCCGATGTATCCCAATTATAAGTAAGTTCCATGACGGTGTTGTCTTTCTCATCACCATAGCCGACGAAAGCATTAGTAAACCTACCTCCTGGATAATCTTTGCGACGTAATAGCTTCATCCCTAAAATATCGCAGTAAAAAGCGATCGATTTATCTAAATCGCCGACACGCACCATAGTGTGTAGCATTCTCATAATTGTAATTCTCCCGTTTGAATAACTCTGTAATATTAGACTATCGAAAATTACTTATTTTTGAGTTGGAGAAATATAGCAACTGAACCATAGATTAAAATATTTTAAAGTCTCTCAGGGTCTTTGCGCGGACAACTCAAGATTTTGAGGCTTCCTTAAAATGCGTACCCTTGCGTTTGCGTGAGAAAAAATTAGTAGACTTGCTCTACATTATGAAAAAAATTTCTGCTCATAGCTTTCGATCTAAGCATTTAATAGTCTATAATCTTTCCTCCGAGAGAAGCTAAGATCGTAATCTGAAGATAATATATTGCTTTATTTATTTTTACTTATTTTTACTAATGGTGGGTTACTATAACCGCCGATAAAATTAAACAATGACTAAATCTGTTAATACTCCCCCCAACCCAAAACCCCAGAAGCCTAATCCTGCCAAGCGGTTAGTAAATAAGCTCAAATCATCGCCTAAACTATTGGCTGGAGGAGCAATTGCGATCGCTGCTGCTGGAAGTTTGGGTTATTGGGGCGTGCAGGTACTAGTTAAAAAAAAGTTACCGCCATTTTTAGAAAACCAAATTGGTAAAATTATCGAGCGTCCGATAGATTTGGGTGAAGTAGAAGGCTTTTCTCTCAACAGTATTAGATTTGGCGAGACGGTTATTCCGCCTACCCCTACAGATACCGATAAAGTAACGGTAGAAGAAGTCAGAGTGGGATTTAATATTTTCCCTGTCTTATTTCGCCGTGTTTTACCTTTAGACGTGGCTTTGGTTCAGCCCGACATTTATTTAGAACAGGAACGGGATGGGGAATGGATTAACCTAGATTTTCTCCAAAGCGATCCTAACGAGGAAAAGAAAGATCCCCTGCTGTATTTTGATGTCGATTTAGACGTAGAACAGGCAGATATTACCGCCGTTCCTTATCAACAAGATGCGCTACAGGCGCAGGTAGACGGTAGCGGTAGGTATCATCAGAAAAAAGCGTTTCTCGCATACGATTTAGACGCAACTATCGAACAGGCTAAAGCTACGATACAGGGGGAAACTGCATTAGAAACTGGTAGTACCAATACAAAGTTACTAGTAGAAAATTTAGCTTTATCCGACGCAGCCACATTATTACCTATTCCTATAGAGATTAATGCTGGTACGCTTAACGCCGATTTAGATATAAATATTCCTTCTTTTGAAGAAATTACCGCAGGCAATGTTGAAGGGATAGTAAATCTGCAAAACGTGGAGGGTGAAGCCACAGATTTAAACGCCCCTGTTTCCGCCGAATCTAAATTAAACTTTAGTGGTCGTAATGCTGATGTAAACCAGACTCAGGCTAGTTTGGGCAATATTACCGCTCAGGTAGCTGGTAAGGTAAATTTGGATACGGGTTACGATTTAAATTTAAATGTTCTGCCGTTTCAGTTGGGTAGCATACCCAGCGGTATTAGAGAGCAGTTGCCCGTAGATGTTGCAGGGGAAGTAGAGGCACAGGTTCAGCTACGAGGAGAAATTAAAGATCCTCAGTTGACGGGGAACTTTAACAACACCCAGACGGTAGTAATAGATAAAACGGCATTTAGACAAATAAACGCCGATTTTCGTGCCGATCTTGCAGAAGTGGTTTTAGAAAACGTACAGATTAATCCTGTGGCGGGGGGAAGCGTTACGGCAGAAGGTACAGTCGAAACTAATTTAAGACAGGCTTTAGAAAGTGAAGAGCCGATAGACGCGACTAAAATGCCTCTGGCGTTTAGTTTTAATGCCGATTTACCTACTCAAGAATTAATTTCACCCTATTATCAACTCCCGCAACAGACAACGATAGGTAATCTCTCGGCACAGGGACAGATAGACGGGACAGTAGATAATCCTAAAGCTTTAGTTCAGTGGAACATAGCCGATTCGACTGCTAGTAACTTAGATATTGCAGGTTCGGGCGAATTAGCTGTAGCTAACCAGAATGTATTGTTGCGAGATGCCGAAATTACTTATGATGAGGGCAGAGCGGATGTAGAAGCTAACGCTAATTTAGATACTAAGCAATGGCAGGCTAGTTTAGATGCCGATTCTCTAGAACTTACGCCGTTTCTGTCGCAGTTTAGTAACTCTAACTTAAATTTAGACCGCTCGGTAGTGGTAGAGACGGCTACGGCTGACTTTAATGGTAGATTAGACCAGTTAGAGCTTGAGAAAATACAAGGGACTGCCGATCTTAACTTAAACGTCGATGGCGGTGATGTTGCCGTTGAAAGTCAAATTAATTCGGGAAATATTCAAGCCAAGGCTGTAACTAGTAATATTCAACTCGATCGCTTTATCACTACCTTACCCGTCGCTACTTCCATACAGTCGGGAGAAATTACGGCTTCAGGGAAGATAGAACAACTGCTAACTTTACCAGACAATCCTAATTTAAACAGCCTTAATGCGATCGCCAATTTGAACTTACAGGTAGATGGTGAGGCCGTCGCGGTAAATAGTCAGATTGATTCGGGTAGGTTTCAGGCAAACGCTAACACCAGTCAGATCGATTTAAACCGTATTGCTCCTAATTTGCCCGTTCCTGCTAACGTTAGGTCGAGTCAGGTAACGGCTTCGGGAGAACTAGAACAGCTTTTGAGCTTTGCCGAAAATCCCAATCTCAGTACGGTTAATGCCCGCGTTGATGCCGATCTTGGTGTCGCTAACGGAACGGTAAGAGCGATCGCACGTCTTAATAATAATCAGTGGCAGGCTAACGTCAATGCTAATAATATTAGTTCCCAACTACTTTTAGATAGATTTGCCCCCAATAACTTGTCTTCAGTAGAGGTAGACAATATCGACGCGACGGCAGATCTATCAGGCTCGATTAATCCTTTAATAAACAATCAGATTAACATCCCCGTTGCGGTAAATCGGTTCACGGTTAACTCAGGGGCGCAAAACGTTAATGCCAGAGGTGACATAACTCTTTCTGATGTTACCAGTAATTTAGACGTTGCCAGTAATTTAGATATTGATGCCAATCTCGATTTCGATCGCCTTCCTATCGACCAAATTGTAGCTGCCAGTACCCAAAATAACGAACTCATTGCCGATAGCGTCAATATTAGAGGACAGGCTGCATTCGATGGACAGCTAAACGGTCAACGGCTACTTTCTGCACCGACAGAAAATCTTAGCTTGACGGGAGATTTGCGCCTACTAGATTTTGCCTTTAACGATACTGCTTTCGATCCTGTGATGACAGGTACGGTTAACGTTCAGCCAGAGCAGGAAATCGCCTTAAATCTTCAGGGACAGCAGGACGTAATTGCAGCCAGAGCCGTCCCCTGTACTGCTAGTAATTGTAAACTGCCCTATCTACCTACTAGTTTAGAACTGCGCCAGGGAGAAGATACTAGTGAACCAGTAATTGCTACAGGCAATCGCAGTGGAGATCTATTCTCTTTAGACGTTCAGAATTTTCCTTTAGCCTTACTCAATCTCGCTCCAGGTCAACCAGCAGGAATCGAAGGAGCATTAGCGGGAACAACTACAGGAGAAGTAGATCTCAATCTTTATACTCTAGCAGCCAACGGAAATATCAATGTCGATAATCCAGCAATAGGCTATATCGAAGCAGATTTATTTAATGCAGATTTCAACTACGACCCCGCTAGTAATGTCGCCGAGATAAATAGTGCTAACTTGAATTTGGGTCAGAGCGAATACAATCTGCAAGCTGCTTTAAACTTAGAATCGGGACAAATTAACGGTAAATTAGATATTCCTCAAGCATATATCCAAGATGCTCTAACTACCTTTCGCTGGTTTACCATCGAAGATGTTACCAACCTATTTAACATTCCTGATTATGCCGAACCCAACGTAATCAGACCCGCACCAGAAAGAGATGTTGTCGATCGCTCTATTGCCCGTATGCTAAATCAATTACGCATTGTCAATCGTAAAATACAGGCAAACGCAGCCGAATATGAGACTGGCAGTATTCCCACACAATTAGATATCGAAGGCGGATATCAGGGAGAAATTATCTTAGGTGGAACAATTCAAACGCCAAAAGCCGATTTTAGAGTTGAGGGTAACAATTGGCAGTGGCAACCCAAACCTGCTTATCCAGATATTGTCCCGCCTTTGGGCTTGGTCATTGAAGAATCAGAATTTATCTCAGTTCCCCAACTATTAATTGCGGGAAATCTTCAAGGAACGACAGTAGATTTAGAAGCTGCGAAAATACAGGTTCAAGATGCCGTATTATCTCTCGAAGGTCAGCTATCGCCAGAGCGATTAGATACCGAATACGCCGTTGCTAACTTAACTGTCGATAATATCGGGAATTTTGTTAATATCCCTGTAGATGTGGCGGGAGAAATTAACACCGTCGGGACAATTAAGGGAACACCTAATAATCCTCAGATAGCTGGTAAAATTGCTTTTACAGATGGAGCATTTAACGGCAACATTTTACCAGCCGAGTTGGCAGGTGACTATAATTACGACGGCACTAAATTAGCATTCAACACTACCGCACCAGAAGCGATTCAGATAGAGGCTACCGTACCCTATCCGATTATTCCAGGAAAAAGCGATCGCCTTACCGCCAATGCTAACTTAGATACAGAAGCCTTTGTATTTTTAGATGCCTTAAGTCAAAACTATTTAAACTGGCTTGGTGGCGAAGGGAATGCCCAGCTTGAAGCCACTGCTCGTTTAGACTTGGATCGAGAAGACATAATTTACGACCTCGATGCTGATGGGGTAGTTAATTTAGATAATGCTAATGTTGCAGTGCAAACACCTTTCTTTACCGAACCGTTTGTCGGGACGGGAAAAATTACTCTAAATAATCAAATAGTTAATGTCGAAACTCTAAATGGAACTTTTGCCGAGAAAGATCTATCTATTGCGGGTAAATTACCGATTCTTAAACCAGTAGCTAACTTAGATCGACCTCTAACGGTTAATCTTCCCTCTGGAGATATCGACATAGAAAAGCTTTATAAAGGTGTAGTTGCAGGGGAGGTTATCGTAACGGGAGCATCAACTGAACCTGTAATTGGTGGTGAAGTTACTTTAGAAGATGGTAAAGTATCTATTCCTCAAAACGATGACAAACAAGAAGAAGTAATCGAAGTTGCCAAGACCAATGTAGTTAATTCGGTTGCGGGGGCTGGGGCTAAGGCTGCGAATAAAGCCACGACTTCAACATCTAAGGCTAAATCTTCTTTTGTAACGGCTTTGGATGACTTGAAAGTGAACCTAAACGACTTTAAGTTAGAACAAGATCCCTTATACACTTTTCAGCTAAAAGGCGACCTAACTCTCAACGGTACAATAGATGAGCCGAGCAATATTATACCGAAAGGAAAGCTATTGCTAACTAGGGCTGATGTCGATTTGTTTAGCACCAGCTTCAATGCTGCTCGTAATCGCGATAACACGATTATATTTACTCCTGAAGCTGGAGTTTTTAATCCCGAACTCGATATCATACTGAGAACCGAAGTTGAAGATGTTGACCAACAAGAAATTGTTAGTTTACGTTCGGTAGAATCAAATTCAAACGAGATAAACGATCCTATTTCACAAGGTAATGATAGTGACACTATTAGAATCAATTTAGTAATAGATGGTGAAACCCAAGAAATCTTACCCAATCTCGGTCCCAATAACATTAACTGTAATATCCGACCAAACAACGAGCCGTTGGTTGAAAACCAGAGATCTTATACCGAATCAGAATTAACTCGATTTACACGCTGTTTTAATGAGGTTGCTTATGCAGGTGCTGGCGATCGCAATTTAATCAACTCTCCTGCTGTAGAATTAACCAGCACTCCTTCTCTAGACCAGGGAGAAATTGTCAACTTGTTAAGCGGTCAATTTGTCGCTTTTGCTAGAAATGTAGGTAATGACAGTCAATCACGACTATTCGACCAAGGAGTAAATCGGTTTGTTATCGATCCTCTTTTAGATAGCTTTCTTTCTGGAGTAGAAAGTACTACGGTATCTTTAGGTAAAAAGATTGGTCTAGACTATCTAACTATCTATCCCGATTTAGAAGGTATTTACGAGGTTAACGAAAATTCTTCACTACGCTTTACCTACAGTTATAATTTATTAACTAATATTATTGACTCTATCAGTCTTGGTGGAAATGATGATAACGAAGACGTTGACCCCGCAAATGAAGTTAAACTGCAATATCAATTAAATTTCTAATGATAGTTTGTTATAAATCGTTAAATATCATAAATCTATAGCGATAATGCAAATTAAAATTGCGGTTTCTCCTCGTACTATTATTCGATACTTATTAGCAGGAGTATTTTTTTTTACTGTAGTCAGTACGGGGATTCAAATATGCAAGTATGTATTTGACTATCGCGATGAATGGATGGATCTATTCAACCTCGATCGCGAATTAAACTTTCCTACCTGGTATTCGGCTTTAATGCTCGGCTTTTGTGCCATACTGCTAAGAATTATTGCCGTAGGCAAAAAACAGCAGGGCGATCGCTATACTAAAGACTGGCAGCTATTATCGGTCATTTTCTGTTGGTTGGCGATCGATGAAGTTCTAAGTATTCACGAAATTCTAATTATCCCAGAAGTAAGCGAAGCTTTAAATTTGCCCTGGTTTCTACATTCGATGTGGGTAATTCCTGGAGTTGTTTTTGTAGTTTGGTTTACTAAACGCTACAGCAAATTTGTCCGTCATCTACCTTCTGATTCTAAAACAGACTTTATTATTGCAGGCTGTACCTATATTGGTGGCGCATTAATTATGGAAATGCTAGGCAGCCATTTTGCCGAATCTATCGGACAACAGCATATAGTTTACGCCTTAATTGCCACAGGTGAAGAACTATTAGAAATGATCGGCATTGTCTTATTTATTCGTGCTTTACTTCATTACCTTTACAAATGGGCAGATCGATTAAATTTTCAAATAGATATTTTAGAACCTTCTCTCAGAAACAGTAAACAGTAATAAGTAGCTGGGTGGAATTAAATATATATAAGATAAAAAGTCTTTATTTCTACATCACGCTTCCCCTGCTTCCCTTCGTCTTCAAGTTAATTATGCCTACCTACTTATAGGATAGTGAACAGCGATTTGCACGATTATTGATGAATAACAAAAAAAGTTTCACAGCAGATCTTCTCAAAATTAACTTCAATTAATAGTGTGATTGAAACAAATTTGTCAGACGTTACTTTATCTAAGCTTCATTTTTGTCAGACGTTACTTTATCTGCGCTTCATTAATAAATAAATATTATTAAGAATTATATCGAGAAAAATATTAGAGCTATTTCTATTGCTAAAAAGGGTGTAATGTTCCTTTTAGAGAATTGAATATTACTCGCTCGTTTAGTCGAAAACATTTAGCTGCTTACTTATTACTTTCTGTAATAGACAAGTTTACAAACGTCCGTCCGCTTTGATTAATATTTTATTTTTCAAAATACTTGGCTATTACTTAATCGATGCAATGTCTATCGGCTTTTTATTCAGCGGTTTGGCGTTCTGTTCGCGATCTATAAAACAAGCATTTTTAATAAACTTATGTCATTTTTATTTAATCGTTCTCATAGCCGAGAATTAGATAATCTAGACGATAGACCGATAGTTTTTCTCGATTCTCAACTTTCCAATTGCGATTTTTTAGTTCAAAAAGTTATTTGTCAAGCTAGGGCTATAGTGATTAATTCGCACGCAGACGGTGTAAAAGCAATTACTCACAAACTAAAACTAAGTAATTGTCGAGAGATTCATATTATTACTCATGGTTTTCCAGGATGTCTTTACCTTGGCAGTAGCGAACTGAGTATCAACACTTTTATTCAATATACAAGAGAACTGAAAAACTGGTTTAATCGCGATCGCCAAAATTTAAGCTTCGATTCACCCCAAATATCTCTATATGGTTGCAATGTAGCTGCGGGAGATGTTGGAGACGAATTTATTAGCAGGTTGAGTCAGATTACTAAAGCGGAAATAACCGCCTCGGTAAATATATTCAACCCTAATATTTTGGTTAATTATTAACTAAATTTTTCAACAAATAAAGGCATCTTAATAGATGCCTCATAAAGTTATTAGCTCAAACTATAACCAGTATTACTAAGGGTTTAAAAAAGCTGAATTATAAAAACCAGCCGTAAGAATGCAAACCCTGTCCTAACAAATTAACTCCCAGGTAACAGATCCAAACCACTACAAAGCCAACTGCTGCCAAGATAGCGGGCTTTCTACCCTGCCAACCACGAGTGATGCGGGCGTGAAGATAGGCTGCAAACACCAACCACGTAATAAATGCCCAGGTTTCTTTAGGGTCCCAACTCCAATATGAACCCCAGGCTTCATTTGCCCAAACTCCACCAGCGATAATGCCAATAGTTAACAGAGGAAATCCTAAGCCAATGACGCGATAGCTAATATTATCTAGTGTATCCGCTAAGGTTAGACGTTCTGGAGAAAGAGTTACATCTGTTTTGGGTAAATCTAAAACTGCCGTATTACCAGTGCTGCTGCTAGCATAGGCATTATCTAAAGTATCTTTAAAAGTTTTTTGCTTGACGCGATCGCGAAAGCTACCAGTACCGACAGAACTTCCTTTTAACTCTACTTTCTGTCCGCGAGTGATGATTAAAAAGCCAATGGCGATCGCACTTCCTACCATTAAGGTAGAGTAACTCAACATCATTACGCTAACGTGCATCATCAACCAGTTAGATTTTAAAGCAGGTACTAACGGCGCAGATTGCTGCATCTCTACGGGTAAACTAAGGGCTGCAAATGCCGTAATCCCCATTGCCACAGGACTCGTTACCACTCCCACTAAGCGACTGCGACTCATTCTTTCTGCGATAAAATGAATTGTAGTTACACCCCAGGCTAAAAAGAACAGAGATTCATACAGATTGCTGAGGGGAAAGTAACCAGCTTCGATCCAGCGCGAACCGAGTAAAGTAGCCATACAGAGGTTAGCTACTGCCATCCCCGTAGTTCCTAAAGTATTCGTATAGGGAAGATTAGGAAAAGCAGCCCCACCCCAATAAATCAGCATGGTAATTAGCAATACCGCAAACGAGGTATTATCTAACAAGCTCTCTAACGCAATTAAATCCATAGTATTTTTTTATAACCGTTCTTAAATTTGCTCAGTTCAGCGATCGGTATGTTTCATTATCTCTCTCTACTTTAGTTTAAAAACAACTCTGTAGTCTAGGTAACAAAAGCTTATATTCCATTTAAAACTGATGTTAAGACAAATTGACGATCGTCTTTGGGTTGCCGAACAGCCTTTTAAGTTTCTTGGCTTAGAAGTAGGAACTAGAATGACGGTCATTAAGTTATCAGATAATTCTATAGTACTTATTTCCCCAATAAAAATTGATTCACAAATACGAGAGCAATTAGATACTTTTGGCTTAGTTAGATATATTATTGCTCCCAATCTGTTTCACTATTTATATCTGGCTCGAGTTCAACAAATATATCCTCAAGCACAAACCATCGCTCCTCCAGGTTTAGCAGCTAAACAGCCAGATTTGAAAATAGATCGAGTATTTACCCAAGATCCAATTGAGTTTGATTCAGAATTAGAATTTGTTCGGTTTGAAGGCTTTCGCGTTTTTATGCCACCGCAAGTAAAAATTATTAATGAAATAGTTTTTTATCATCCTGCTAGCAAAACTTTAATAATTACCGATTCTGCTTTTAACTTCGATCGCAGCTTTCCCCTAACAACACAGTTAGCTGCAAGAGTATTAGGTAGCTACCTAGAACTTAAACCTTATTTATTAGATAAAATTGCCAGTCACGACAAACAAAAACTCAAGCAGTCTATAGATAAAATACTAGCCTGGGATTTCCAGCGAGTTATTATGGCACACGGAACAATTGTCGAGCATGAAGCTAAAGCACGGTTGTCGGCTGGTTATTACTGGCTGCTATAGATTACTCTTGTACGGGCGAATGGTAAGCTAGCGCGGTCTTCGGTCACTCGGAACGGCGCATTGCGCCATCGTCATAGCTTCGCTATGACACAGCCCCTATCGGGGCAGGCGCGACGCAGGAGCGACGCTTTGGGCGAATGCCCTGTCCTGCTTCGCAGGCTGTAGCTCCGAATGACGCGAAGACAAGGACGTGGGGGCGGAAGAAGTTCCGCCCTTTAAATCGTCCGCTTCGTCTTGTTGGTTTCCAGCAAAGAGCGACTAGCGCACCCTTTAGGGTCATTCGCCCCTACCTATTATTTTGTACGGCAAATCGATCCTGACAAAACCCGTCATTTGGTAGATGACTGTAGCATTAATTTATTTAAATCTGAAGTAATACCGAGGAATATAAATTTAGCACACTCGGATGAATTCTAATAATTAATCCTGCCGAAATTAGCTCTTGCTCGAACGACTATCGACATTAAATTCTATCGCATCTACTTTTATTTTTTAAACAATGGTTCCATTAAAAGACGAAAACCCGATTAAAGTTACTCCTTACGTCACCTATATTTTAATTGCAGTCAACATTTTAGTATTTGTTTACGAACTAAGCTTAAATTCTACTCAATTAGATATTTTCTTCCATTTATTTGCCGTCGTACCCAAAGAATTAACCGCTAGCTTTAATGGGGTGAACGTACACCAAGGTGTTCCCGAAGCAGTAACACCCGTCACCTCGCAATTTCTTCATGCAGGATTTACCCATATTGCCTTTAATATGCTTTTTCTGTGGATATTTGGTAACAACATTGAAGAACAGTTAGGCAAGGCAAAATTCTTAGTTTTTTATCTCTCCTGTGGCGTTATAGCGGTGTTGGCGCAATGGTTCTTTTCGGCTATGTCTGGTGTACCGTCTTTGGGTGCTAGTGGTGCGATCGCGGGAGTTATGGGGGCATACATTCTCAAGTTTCCCCAGGCAAAAGTTGTTACTTTAGTTCCTTTGGGGTTCTTTTTCCCCATTTTTAGAATACCCGCAGTCTATTTTTTAGGCTTTTGGTTTTTGGAACAGGCATTAAACGGAATTACCTCTTTTGAAGTTACTGCTAGTGTCGGCATGGAAAGCGGTGGTGTGGCTTATTGGGCGCACGCTGGCGGATTTATAGCAGGAGCAATCTTAGGACCGATGTTAGGGTTATTTTCGGATAAATCAGAGCGTCCAGAAGTGGTGGTGGAAAACCAAAAGATCGTTTAATTTTCTACCGCTTTGATGGCTGCTTCTAAAGCGATCGCGATATGAGTCCAGTGTGTTCCTCCCTGACAAAAGGCAATATAAGGTTCTCGTAAGGGTCCATCTGCTGAGAATTCTGAGGTACTACCATCAATAAACGTACCGCCAGCCATCACTAACTGGCTCTGGTAGCCTGGCATTTGGGCCGGAACGGGTTCTAGATAAGAGTCTACGGGAGAATGCTTTTGTATGGCTCGGCAAAAGGCGATTAACTTTTCTGGCGAACCTAAGCGAACTGCCTGGATGGTATCTCGACGTGGCTCTAACGGTAAAGGATTGACCGAATATCCTAGCTTGTCGAAAACAAAAGCAATCAAATGACTACCTTTAACCGCTTCTCCTACCATCTGGGGTGCTAAAAACAGTCCTTGGAACATCAGGCGGTTTTGATTGAAGGTAGCTCCACCGCTGCTGCCTATGCCTGGGGCGGTCAAGCGACAGGCTGCTGCCTCTACTAACTCTGCCTTACCAGCTATATATCCTCCTGCGATGACGATAGTTCCTCCAGGATTTTTGATTAACGAGCCAGCCATTAGATCTGCCCCTACACCAGTGGGTTCTAGTTCGCCGATAAATTCTCCATAGCAATTATCTACAAAACAGACTGTATTGGAATTCTGTTTTTTGACAATCTCGACAATTTTTTGAATATCTTCAATTGATAGACTTTTACGCCAAGAATAACCACAAGAACGTTGAATCAAAACCAATCGTGTCTTACTAACAACTGCTGTGGTTAATGCTTCCCAGTCAATCGTTCCTTCTTGTGTCAAATCTAAAGCGCGATAATCGATTCCGAAGTCCTTTAAAGAACCGCGATTGTTACCCCGTATCCCAATCACTTCTTCTAGAGTGTCGTAGGGCGCGCCAGCCACCGCTAACATCTCATCTCCAGGGCGTAATATTCCATACAAAGCACAGGCGATCGCATGAGTCCCAGAAACAAACTGAACCCTAACCGTAGCAGCCTCCGCGTTCATGACGCTGGCAAAGACTTTATCTAAAGTTTCCCTTCCCAAATCATCGTGTCCATAACCGCTAACGCCCGTAAAATGCTGTACTCCGACTCGATGCTGACTAAAAGCCGACAAAACTTTTTTGAGATTTTGCTTGACCTGAGCGTCAATACCAGAAAAAATCGGTATGAGTGCTTTTTCTGCTGATTGTAGCAGATTATTGGTGTTCATTTTTTTTAGTAGAAGACTCTAATTTGTTTAGTACGGCAGATCGACAAACGTTTTTGTAGTTTATCTTAAAAGCGGTATATGGCGATCGCCATCAAACAGGTTTGGTGATTAACTCCAAACAACAATTAAGAGTATTTTCTTTTGGTTTGCTACATATTGAACAATGTATCCATCGCACCATCAAAAATTGTATAGAGTTTAAATTTAGGTATATAAATGACAGTTGCTACATCTGAAAAACTTCCTCCTGCATGGGGAACAATTATATATATGGCTGTAATTCACTTTATGGCTTTATTTGCCCTTATTCCTAGCAATTTTAATTGGAATGCTCTTGCAGTAGCTTTTGTGCTGTATGTCCTTACGGCGGGAGTAGGAATAACCTTAGGATTTCATCGTCTTGTTGCTCACCGCAGCTTTGAAGTTCCTAGGTTGGTTGAATACATTTTAATTTTTTGCGGTACGCTGGCTGGTCAGGGTGGACCTTTTGATTGGGTCGGACTACATCGCCTTCACCATCAATATTCCGATTTAGAGGACGATCCTCATAATTCCCTAAAAGGTTTCTATTGGAGTCATTTAGGCTGGATGCTGTGCCAAAATCCTGCGGACTTGAAAAAGTCGCGCTATACCAAGGATATTGCAGGCGATCGCTTTTATCAATTTTGTCAATATGGCATGATTCCATTTCAGCTAATTTTGGCTCTATTGCTGTATTCCTGGGGTGGTATACCCTTTGTAGTTTGGGGCGTTTTTGCCCGATTAGTCGTAGTGTTTCACTGCACCTGGTTTGTTAACAGTGCGACACACAAATTTGGCTATAAAAGCTACGAATCACACGATACTTCTCTCAACTGTTGGTGGGTAGCACTACTTACTTTTGGCGAAGGTTGGCACAACAATCATCATGCTTTTCAATATTCTGCCCGTCATGGTTTGGAATGGTGGGAAATCGATCTCACCTGGATGATGATTCAAACTCTATCTTTCTTTGGTTTAGCCAAAAATATTAAATTACCTTCTAACAAAGCTCAAAGACTTTCAAACTCATAAATTTACGCGAGCTAAATCGATCGCGGTAAGAAGTAAGTCGTTACAACGTTTTGCTTCTTACTTTTTCTTCGGCGTTGGTGAATAAAAGTATAATTTTTAAACATTAATACTTTGTATTAAATTAAAGAAGCTAAGAGCGCAGCCGTTCATTCTAGTTCCAACTTCAAAGAAGGCATTAACCGCTGTAGGTTTTTCAAAGATTTATTCTGCCAGGGATTCTTTTTTGCTCCTATTACAACCATCTGAATGTTTTTTCGATTACGAACGTCGATCGCAAATTTAGATAAAATACTGATTCCCGAACTATTAAGAAAATTTAATTCTCTAAGATCTAAGACAATCTTCTCAGGTTCTTGTCGGGCAATGAAACCGAGCAATTCGGAGATTGAAGCATATTCTGCGCTACCGTTGAGACGTAGTGAACCATTAAAAATAATATTATGAGATGTTTCGTCGTATCTAACGCTGTAATCCTCGGTCTTAATCTCCATTGTCATTATAAAGAATCAATATTTTGATGTGTCACTCATACCAATTAAGTTGTGTACGACTTGATTTGATAATTGCTTAGATTAAAAGTTTAATAGTTGTTTTCAAACAGCTATCTTAGATTCAAAAAATTATTTGTTTTCCAAAAAATAACATTAAATTGCCAACTGTACCATTGTCGTAACGCTCATTTCAGTATGTTGGGGTTCAAATCTCCAACCCAGCTTTGCTTTGTAATCGTTGAGCATAGTTAACAATCCCAAGCCAGATTCTCGATTATTTTCGTCTAAAGCATTTTGTTCTAATAAAGTAATGTATAGCTCGTTTGGGTCGCAATGAAGTAAGGTTTCGATCTGATTTTGAAACTGCTGAGTTTGTCGAGCCGAAATATTATTAGTTAGCTGAAAAATAATTAAGTCAGGATTTAAATTAATTTGAATACTAATCGGACTTGAATTTGCCGAGTATTTCACAGCATTTTCTAGTAATTCGTTAGCAATATAGCTGACGGCACTTTTAACTTCAGCTTGTTTATCTAAACCCCAAGAGCGATCGCTTTCTACCTGAAAAAAAGTACTTAAGTAATTGGCAATAAAATCTGCCGACAAACAGTTATTACGCCATCTCTCTCGTGAGGGGATCGAACCAGAAGAAAAACTGAGAATTAAATATTCCCTGCTAGGAGGTACTTGAATAAACTCACCTAATATTCGTTTCTCGGCGATCTTATTAGTATTCATATAGATAATTATTGTGTAGCACTAATAATTTTAAAGACCTGAAATTAATTGCTATTTTTGTTTTAAAACCACCAAGGTGATGTCATCGTAAACTTTTTCTCCTCCAATATGCGATCGCAGATCTGCGATCGCTGCTCGGGCGATTTCATCCGCTGAATGTTGCCAGTTTTGTTGTACTACGCTGCACAACTGCTCCAAACCATAGTGCTTCCCTAAATTATTTTCTGCTTCTGTAATTCCATCAGTGTATAAAACTACTACCTCACCTCGATTTAAGCGAACCTGAGTCTGAAAAACAAAATCTTCGACAGTTTCTTCTAAACCAATAGGAAAACCGAGATCGATAGTATCGATCCTTTCAATTTCTCCATCAGAACGTACCAGCAGCATTTGTTCGTGCTGTCCACTCAAGCTAAGAACGCCTTTGTAATAATCAATTAGACATAGAGAAAGATTCTTATCCGAATCTATACGCTGCAAATTTTTATAAATAGCGCGATTGAGTATCTCAAAAAACCGCTTGGGGTCAGTCTCATTATTTTCCGCCAAGGTGCGAACCGCCGTCTGTACCATCAGCGTTAAGACACTGCTTTCTAAACCATGTCCCGTGACATCGCCAATACTAATAGTTAGTCTTCCATGGTGTTGCAGAATATCGTAATAGTCTCCGCCGACTTCTTCGGCTGGTTCCATAAACGCAGCAATTTCCAAATCCTCGATTTGACTGAGTTCTTTCTCTTTGGGTAAGAGCATCATTTGCAAACCTTTAGTAATTTCTAATTCAGCATTAAGACGGGTATTTTCAGCCTGCAAACAATTATTTAGTTTCTCAATTTCTTCGTTGGCTCTAGCTAACTGTTCTAGATAAGATGATTCTCGATCTCTAAGTCTTTTTTGTTCTAAACAAGCTGACAGTCTTGCCTTCAATAATGTATGGTTAAAGGGTTTGCTAAGATAGTCGGTTGCACCCATTTGAATACATCGAACTACGCTGTCGAGTCTGTCTAGAGCAGAAATCATAATAGTAGGAATATGTTGCCACGAACTAGCTCTAATCCATTCAAGAACTTCATAACCATTAACTTCTGGCATCATAATGTCTAGCAGAATTAAATCGTATGCTTCTGTTTGAATCATTGCTATGGCTTGTTTGCCGTTAGCAGCGGTAGCAACTTGATAACCTTGTGCTAGAACTAGATGAGAAAGCAAATTGCAATCGGCTGCGTTATCGTCCACGATCAGGATGGTATATCGATCTTCTAATAGTTTGCTAACGCTGGCTTCGTAACTGCTACTGACATCTTTGGTCGAGGTTTTGGCTTCGCTTGTTTTTAGCATTAGCTGCTCGATTTGCAACAACTTATTAGCAGCAGCGTAGATTTTTCCTAAATCGTTAACGAAATTTGCTTCGATCGAATCGGTTAGCTCTTGGCAGTTGCTAATAACCAATTGAGTCTGATGAACTATTTCACTTCTTAATTCTGGATTTTCAACAATTTTCTTAACATTTAGTTGACTATTTGTCAATGCGGGATTCAAAAACTTATCGATGGAAGCTAGTAATTCGATACCACAAGCTTTAATCTGCTCTATTTTGCCTAAATATTCTACATCAAGGTCAATATCTTCAATTTCCTTAATAATAATTTCACTGTAGCCGACGATCGCATTAATCGGCGTGCATAATTCGTGACGCAGACGAGAAAGCTCAGACAATTGCGATTTGCTGTCGGTAGTCATAATAGATCTGTCAATAAAAGATAGAGCAGGATAAAGGATAGGTATAGTGGAAGAACTTTAACGGCTAAGATTTATTTATACGAGCTATATTATCTGGAATACTTCAAAATTTGCTACATACCGGAAGCGGAATAATGATCCTCGCCCCCACGTAGCAGAGGGGGTATAGAAAAATAATATGTAGCGTTTATTGGCATTGCATATAGTTCGGGATAGAAGAGCGAAAAGTAGGGAGGTAGGGAGATAGGGAGAAGATATGTCGGCAAAACTGAAGGTACTCCAAAAATATTTTGCTTATTTTTCGGCGAAATTAGCTGAAAATAGCCATAACAAACGGAATTCTCCAGCATAACCAAAACTTATATCTTATTTTCTCAAAAAAACTAGATTGAGGATTAAAATCACAGTGATTTCTGCGTTGCCATTTTATTATATATATACGGTATTGGCGACCAGATAAATAGTTTAGACTTTGTTTTTATGCGGGGGCATTTATAATCAATATATTTATTTCAGTTAGCTTTTATAACCAATAACATATTCAAATTGGCGATGGACCCAATGTTTTACGAAATGCAATTTCAATTGGGAAAAGCTGCTAGATTAGCTTTAGCTGCTTTGCCTTATGATTCTATAAAGTCTATTGAAAATAACCATAGCCCTATTATTATTTTTGATGAGAATAAAAATAGCTTATTTTTGAACGCAGTAGCCAAACAAATATTGGACGTTCGCACCGATGTTTCAGTCATAGGAGATTGGATTCGTTCGAGAGTTGAAAATTTAATCGAGTCTGACGTATTTAAGTTATCAGAGCTACCTTTAGAAATAAGTCTTATAAGCCAAGAACGAAGGTCAGAAATTGAGGTAGTTTTAAGAAGGTTAGAAGTATCAGAAAAATTTAAACTAGAATTAAACGAACATGAATCTTTAGTGATTCGAGAGTTCAAGATTAAACCTGACTACGTTCGAGAATTAGAAGTATTATCTCCCGAACCAGAAAGCGTACCCGTCGTTAATTACGATCGACTAACAGGCTTACCCAACTACAGCTTGCTATTAGAATATATAGAGCAAGAAATTAGCTTTTGTCAGCAAAGACAGGATTATCAATTTATAGTTTTATTTATTGATATCAATCGGTTTAAAGTAATTAATAGTAGTTTGGGAAGAATTTTAGGCGATCGCCTGTTAATTGCTATTTCTCAAAGGCTCAAAGAGTGCTTGCGATCGAACGATTTCATTGCTCGTATGGGTAATGATGAATTTGCTATTTTGTTTAGTAATATAGACCGTTTAAACCATGCCACTAATGTTGCCGAAAGAATTTATCATCAGCTAGGCGTACCGTTTAATATTGAAGGATACGAAGTTTTTATCGAAGTAAGTATTGGTATTGCTGTTGGTAATAATGAATATAGCAAACCAGAGCATTTGCTTAGAGACGTAGAATTAGCTGTGTCTGATGCTAAAAGACAGAGCAAATTTTCCTATCGAGTTTTCGAGCGATCGATGCGTGGTAAAGCCTTAACTTTACTTCAGCTTGAAAATGATTTAATAAAGGCTATTAAAAATAATGAATTTATTCTTTATTATCAGCCAATTGTTTATTTAAAAAATAATACAATTCAGGGTTTTGAAGCATTAGTACGTTGGCGACACCCAGAACGAGGAATAGTTAGCCCTGAAGAATTTATTTTATTAGCAGAGTCAACAGGATTAATCGTTCCTTTGGGCTTTTGGGTATTAAAAGAAGCCTGTAAACAAATGTATGACTGGGTGGCGAGGCATGAGAGCATTAGCAACTGGAGAATTAGCGTTAATATTTCAACCAAACAGTTAGAAATACCTAATTTTGTAGCTCAGGTTAAACAAGTTTTGAAAGAAACCAAACTAGATCCTCATAACTTGAAGCTAGAGATTACTGAAAGTTCTTTAATAGAAGATACTCAGCATACTATTGTAATTATTAGAGAGCTAAAAGCTTTAGGAATTGAATTTTCTTTAGATGATTTTGGTACTGGCTATTCTTCTTTGAGTTATTTACATCAGTTTCCCTTCGATACGATCAAGATAGACCGCTCTTTTGTTAATAGTGTTGGAGATAACGATGAGAAAATAGGGATCGTGCGAGCTATTGTTTCTTTGGCTAATAACTTAGGAATGAATACGATCGCTGAAGGAATAGAAACCGACAATCAGTTAGCACAGTTAAAAGCTTTAAAATGTCAATATGGTCAGGGATATTACTTATCTAAACCACTAGATAAGCAAATTGTAGAGACTGTGATTGCTACAGAAGTTACTAAACCCCAAACGGTAGAATTATCAAATGATCGATCGTTGAACGAGCAGATAGCAAAAGAGCAGCTACTGTTTGAAATAGCCCATCTACGTCAAGAAGTAGAAAAGCTAAAAGAAGAAAAAGATGATTTAAAAATTATGTTTGAGAATATTACGCAGCACTCAGATATAGTACAACTTCAGCTACATAACGAAATTTGCGATCGCCAAAAGGCTCAAGCAGCACTAAGTCAGGCAAATAGAGAATTAGAAAAGCTGTGTGTATTAGATGGCTTAACTCAGGTAGCTAATCGCCGTCGCTTCGATGATTATTTGGTTCAAGAATGGCAAAAACTACACCAACAAGCTCCTATATCTTTGATTTTGTGTGATATCGACTACTTCAAACTCTACAACGATACCTACGGTCATCCTATTGGAGATTATTGTCTACAGCAAGTAGCTTTGGCGATCGAATGCGTAATAGAATCTACTCCAGGTTTAGTAGCTCGCTATGGCGGAGAAGAATTTGGCGTTATTTTGCCTAACGTTGACTCGGTAAAAGCTTTGCAAATTGCTGAAAAAATCGCCCTCAGTATCGAACAGCTACGTATTATCCATCAAAAATCTTTGGCTAGTGAATATGTCACTCTTAGTTTGGGAGTATACGGTTTAGTTCCCAATTCAGAATCCTCTCCTGAGTTATTAGTCGCCTTGGCTGATAAAGCCCTATATGCAGCAAAAGAGCAAGGAAGAAATCGGGCTTATTTGTATGTCGAGGAGTAGGGGCGCATCGCGATGCACCCCCACAGGAGTAGGGAATAGTTCACGCTAGGTTTGTAGAATGAAATAAAACCGCTTGCTTGAGTTCCTTAATTTTTTCTCTAGCAATACAGAGTTCTTCAGCGTAGTACTTCATTACTTCTATATCACTTTCATGGTTAGGAACGCGATCGCGTAGCTGCTCTTCACAGTAAATTGCTCGTTTTTGATAGCTGACTAGTTCAATTGAGGCGATCGCCTCTGCTACCCGAACCTCAGTACGAAAGACATCTTCAATAGTTTTTTCGTCTAAATGAAATAATCTAGTTAGCTTCTTCATCTGTTCGGGAAAATCTAAACTACGATTGTGCAATTCACCGAGTAAATAATTGTGGGTAGCTGTGAAGGTAAGTTCATCTTCGATTGCGATTATTTGTTGCCATAAAAATCGGTGTTCGGCAACATTAAACAATAAATCTTTTTCTTCTAGTTCATCAATGATGCGATCGCGATAGTTGGGATAGTGGATATAAATCCGTAGTAACAAAGCTTCTGCTTGCTCTAATAGTTCGCTTTCGGGAGTACTGGCGATCGCAATTGACGCAGCTACCGATCTTTGTTGCTTTTTGGGAGTAAGATTTTTGCGATATTGCGGACGAACCGATTTTGTTTGTGATTTGAGAGTAGCTAAATTTTGTAAGACAAGCCTAGCATCTCCTGCACTAAGTAATTCTGCACAGTAGGTTAAATAATGGTTGCGTTGGTTGGCATCCTGTAGCTTGTTAAGTAAACTAATCATTCCTGCTGCTACCTGTTGTGATTCATCCGCAGCCTTGAGGTTTTTATCGGCTAACAGGCGATCTATTAGCCAATCGAGCCATAAAGGAGCATTTACTAGAGCCTGGTAATAAACTACTACCCCATCCTCTCTACTCTTGATAAATTCATCGGCATCCTTACCGTCAGGAAGATTGAGAATGCGTAACTGTACTACACCTCCATAAACCAAATCTTCTACTTCTTTAATCGCTCTTTCAGTAGCTTTGTTCCCTGCATTATCAGCATCAAAATTAAGAATTACCTGCTTGGAAGGAGTAAAGCGCAATAGCTGCTTGAGCTGATTTTGAGTAAAGGCTGTACCCAAAGAAGCCACTACGTTGCCAATTCCTGCTTCGTGCAGCGCGATCGCATCAAAATAACCTTCTACCACCACCGCACAGTCTGCTTGACTAATATTACTCCGAGCTTTATCCAGAGCAAACAGGGTTCTACTTTTATCAAATAAAGGAGTTTCAGGAGAATTGAGATATTTTGGCATATCTTCATCTCTCAGGCTACGACTACCAAAGCCAATCACTCTCCCCTGAAGATCCATGATGGGAATGATTAGGCGATCGCGAAATACGTCATAGTATCCACTACCAGTTTTTCTCGGCTTAATTAACCCTGCTTGTTCGACCAAATTTACGGGATAGCGTTTTTGCTCGACCAAATATCGATAGAGAGTTTCCCACCCCGCAGGAGCGTAACCAAGCTGAAAGCTGCTTATAGTTGCTTGTTCGATATTTCTTTGCTGAGATAGATAAGTTAAAGCCGTTTCCCCCTGAGACTGATGGAGAGCGTGTTGAAAAAAGCTGGATGCAACTGCCAAAATTTCATATAGCTGCTCTTTTAAGGTTTGCTGACGCTGTATCTCCTGACTTTGTTCTGGCTCTACTGTTTTAACATCAACCTGATAGCGACGAGCCAGATCCAGAACTACCTCCGCAAAAGACTGTTTACCAATCTCCATCAAAAACTTGTAGGTGTTTCCTCCTTGGCTACAGCCAAAGCAGTAATATACTTGCTTGTCTTGGCTAACGCTAAAGCTAGGTGTCTTTTCGTTGTGAAAGGGACACAAACCTAGATAATCTTTACCTCGTTTGCGTAAGACGATATGCTCTGAGATGACATCAACAATATCAACTCGCTGCTGTACTTCTTCAATGGTGTCGGGATGTAGTCTGGGAATCACTATTTAACTATCTTGGCTCGAATCGAGGTAATTTTAATAATAATGTTGCACATTTGCAGTATGATGCGAAAATTACTGTTTTTTAGCGATCGGCGCGGATTGGAGTCCGCCGACGCTTCGCTCCAGCAATTGCGATCGGCTATAATCTCGTACGGTTCTTTAACTTCTTGTTCATTATCTATCTATTGTGCAACGCCTTAATAATAAGTTTAAATTTACCTGAGTATTATTCTATCCTGTTACCCAACAGCCAAACATATGTCTGAACAATGGAACTATTTTCTCAAAAACCTGGGTGAATGGCATGGCTCATTTACTCGCTTCTCACCCGAAGGAGAAGAAACAACCGACACTCCTACACTTGTCACTTTAGAAGGTTTAAACGATAATCGAAATGTCCACCAGGTAGTTCGCTACCTACCGCCAAACGAACCATCTCGTGACGTGGTGGTAGATTATGATTCTCTCAACCGCAGCATTGTGTTTTTCGAGAACGGTGCTTTTTCTCAAGGAAGTATGCAGTGGGGTCCATATAGCACTTTCGGCGGTGAATTTGGGATAATCGATCGCGAATATGGTGATGGTTCGCGTCGATTACGCATGGTTGAGCTTTATAATTCTTCTTCTCAATTAGAAAGAGTGGTGTTAATTCGCGAAAAACTGCCAAATAGTAATGTACCTGAAAGACCGATTTTAACCTGCGATCGCCTGTTAGGAGAATGGCAGGGTGAAGCCGTTACTATGTATGCGGATCTGTCTAGCCCTAGTAAGTTCTCTAGCCAATTAAAAATCGAACAAATAGATGAAAATCATTTACAGCAAAGCTTATCTTTTGGCGAACGCACTATTACTTCAACCGCCCAAATTAAAGGCTCTAGATTGTTATTTACTAATAGCGACTTACAAACTCAAATTATGTTACTACCCGATGGCGCATCTTGTAACTGTCCTCTAGAAATAAAATTAGGTCACAATTTTGTTTTGGAAATGGGGTGGTTGCTTCAGCCTAATCTCAGACAGAGAATTATTCGTAGCTACAACGAAAAGGGCAATTGGGTAAGCTGTACCCTGGTTACAGAACAAAAACTTTAGTAAATAACTATAGCAATCGTAAATCATTTGTGAGAAGATTTTTTTTGATAAACCACGGAGGCAGGTCGAACACGGAGTCAAGATAAGAGAGGGTTTCTTATAAATCATTCCTGATTGCTATATTTTTAAGCAAATTTGTCTCGAAAACGCACATAATGTATGAGCTTGGTATTAGTATTGCAAGTTTAAATTATCGCTCTTATTAATAGTTTATACATCTATTATCGAGTTCATTTTTTACTCGTTGCACCAATTAATTAAATATTTTTGGTAATATTTTAATGCCGTTTCTCTATTTCAAGAGATTTCTCTCATTCAATATCTAGGCTGTATCAATTGATTTGACTGTTCGTAATCTATATGCTGCTTCATTTTTTATTAACACATTTTTTTATAAAAGACAGTAAATAGCTGGTAATTTCTATCTTTTGGTAGAGCGATTAATTTTTTCCCTTAGCGAAAACTGCTGACAAAAGAAATATCCATCTATCGAAAGCGTGAATATACTGTAGAAAATATATAAATTTAAAGTATAGTTGTTAATAGTTTCTTCATATTTATACACAATTACTCATATTGCACAACACAAAAACTACATTAACTGCTAAAACTATTAGCCAGTAGAAATACGCAGATTTTTAGATTTATTATTAAGATTATTATGATTCAGGCTAATATTTTAATCGTTGAAGATGAACTGCTAATTGCAAAAAGTATTGCTAAAAAACTAAAAATATTAGGATATAATATCGCTAAAATTGTTGCATCGGGAAAAGAAGCAATTCAATACGCTAGTGAAGCATCCTTAGATTTAATTTTGATGGACATTGCTATTAAAGGAAAAATAGACGGCATCGAGACAGCTAATAAAATTAAAAAAATTGTAGATACTCCAATTATTTTCTTAACGGCTTATGCTAACGATGAGACTCTCAATCGAGCTTCAAAAACGGGATGTTATGGTTATTTAATTAAACCATTTAGAGATAAAGAGTTACAGGCTACGGTTAAAATGACTCTGAGTAAACATCAGGAACAGTCTACAATCAAAACCGTATATAGTAAATCTGATATTGCTAAATACGATAATGTTTATCGAGACGAAGTTACCAACTTACCCAACAAGTTATTTTTAAAAGATTTATTTACTTATTTATCGTCTCTTACCAACCGTGCGACCGCAGAGCGTGCGCCGAGCGCAATCACAACTGAACTCGGTAGCGATTTAAGAGTAAGATCGCGATCGCAGCAATCGAACTTCAAATTAATAGCTGTTTACAATATTTATCTAGATCGATCCAAGTACATCACTAAATTTCTCAGCCAGAGCCAGCTAAACAGTTTGTTATCACAGATAGCTCTGCGTTTATCAAATTGTGTAAATGGCTTTAAAACTCATGGTGCAACTGTTTATATAGAATCAGACAATTTTGTTGTTTTACTCGCTTTAGATACGCGATTAACAGCTACTCAATATGGACGAGCTATTTCTGAGCAATTAACAGGAAATTTTATAGTTGACGAGCGTGAAATTTGTCTAGCGCATGATATTAGTGTGGCATTTTGTCCATCTGACAGCACTGACATTGAAGAATTACTACAACAAACTACAAGTGTAATTAAAAAGGGCATAAGTAAAAGCAATACTAACATTGAGGTATTTACTCAAATACCTTCAGGTGCAAGCGATCGCTTCTAAAATTAAATATTTAATAGTCCAAGTGCAAGCGATCGCTCTTCAGTCAACAGTAATTATTAAATGGATCGAGGTGTAACCTCGATCGTCTCCCCCTCTCCCTCTCATATCCGTAGTATAGTCGTACAAATTTAGATTAGGACACTTCAAAAAGTTATTTGCACGGTCTGTAACGAGTAACGAGTTTTAATCAATGTCCTAACATTTGCACGTAATGCTATATCGTTCTTTTTTAGATTTAGTATTAAAAATGAATTATGAGCGTAATTCAAAATTATAAATCGATTGAGAGGATTTATGCTGATTCTCACTTTAATATTTGTCGAGCAGTCCGTAAGTCAGATAAGGCTTCAGTACTTATTAAAACGGTAAATTGTCAGCTATCTATACTCAAAAATTGGTTAGAAAATGAATACCAGATAACTAAATATATCGATCATTTTAATATTATAAAATGTTTTAATTTAGAAAACTATTACAATAGTCGGGCATTAGTTTTAGATAATTTTACAGGTCAAAATTTGGCAGTATTTGTAGAACATAATTCCCTCTCGCCTGTAGAATTCCTGACTATAGCTATTAGGCTTGTGGAAATTTTAGGAACAATTCATCAACATCAGATAATCCATCATAATATTCAGCCCTCAAGTATTTTTATCGATCTGAAGACGTTAGAGGTAAAAATAACTAACTTTGTTGTTGCGACAAAGATGGGCGATCGCCTTGAAGCATTTTCTCAGCAATTGGAAGTTGCTAATCTGGCATATATTTCTCCAGAGCAAACCGATCGCACTAATCTTAATATTGACTACCGGACTGACTTTTATTCTTTAGGAATTATCTTCTATCAAATATTAACGGGTCAACTGCCTTATAATGCTGGAAAATCTTTGGAACTAATGCACTGTCATTTAACCCAAATACCAGCTTTTCCTCATCATATAAAGCCTGATATTGGCGAGAAGCTTTCTACTATTATTATGAAGCTAATCGCGAAAAATCCTCAAGATAGATATCAAAATACTTACGGAATTATCGCCGATCTCAAATCTTGTCAAATTAGTCTATTAGGTCGAGATCGAACTAAACCGTTTGTCTGTGGTAAGTTCGATGAATACGGACAATTCGCTATTTCTCGGAAACTTTATAGGCGTTGCGATGCAATAAATATTTTTAAATCTTCTCTAAAAAGAGTATATTCTGGAACTACAGAAATGACTTTGATAGAGGGCAGTTTGGGAATTGGTAAAACTGCTTTTATCAGAAAAATTATACCAGAAAACATTCAACAACGAGACTATTTTGTAACTGGCAAATGCGAACAGTTAACCCGCAATGTTCCTTACGAAGTAATAATTCAAGTCTTTAGTAATCTGATTCGGCAGCTATTAACAGAGAGTCCCGAATCTCTTCAAATCTGGCGAACCAAAATTCTATCGGCAGTCGAAGCAAATGGAAAAGTAATTACCGATCTACTACCAGATTTAGAGCTAATTATCGGTCAACAGCCAAGGGTAGTAAAATTGTCCGCAAAAAAAACTCAAAATCGCTTCAATAATACTTTTATTAAGTTTATTAGAGTTTTTGTCCGTCGAGAGCATCCTCTAATTTTAGCCCTCGATGATTTGCAGTGGATAGATTCTGCTTCTTTACAATTACTACAGTTTTTAAGTAAGAATCTCGATCGCGGATATCTGCTAATTGTTGGGACATATCGAAATGATGAACTTAGTAAAAATAGTCTATTAAAAAATGCGATCGCGCGAATACGTCTGAATATCGAGGTTAATGAGATTAAGCTTTTACCCCTAAGCCTCGATGATACGAATCAACTACTAATCGATACTTTAGAACGCCCAAAGCAAGACATATTACCTTTAGCAGAACTACTTTTCGATCGCACTCAAGGTAATCCTTTTTTCTTAACTCAATTACTACAAACCCTGTATAACGAAAAACTAATAACTTTTGACTTCGATCGCTTGATTTGGCAATGGCAAATTGAGGAAATTGAGAGTACTGCGATCGCTAACTACAATGTCGTAGATTTAGTAATTAACAACTTAACCAAACTTTCGGCAGCCTCACAAAATACTGTTAAAATAGCTGCTTGTATTGGGGAAAGATTCGATTTAGCTTCTGTGGCGATCGCAGTAGAGCAAACTCCAGCACAAACCGCTAAAGAATTAGATCGTGCCTTAAAATCAGGAATTATATTGCTCGATAGGCAATCGAATTCGTACAAATTTTTAAATCCTCGCGTTCGAGAAACTGCATATTCAATGCTGGATGAAGTAGATAGGGTGTATATCCATCTTAAAATTGGTCGTTATTTATTACAGCAAACCAATCCAGATCGGATTGAAGATCAAATTTTTAATTTGGTCAAACATTTTAACAAAGGTAAAAAGCTGTTTTTACTCGGTTTTTTTGCACCTCGTTTGGCAGAATTTAATTTAATTGCAGCGAAAAAAGCCAAAGCAGCGATCGCTTATGGGGTAGCAGCCAATTACCTAAATATTGCCTTAGAATTGCTGTCGCCGTTTGAGTGGCAAGAATATTACGATCTTAAAATGAAGGTTTATTTAGAAGCTTCAGAAATTCAATATCTCGAAACCAACTTTACTTTTGCCCACCAGCTTGCTGATGTGGTTCTAATAAGAGCCAAAACCGTTTTAATCAAAGCAAGAGCTTATCGAATAAAGATCCACGCTTATATCGCTCAAAATCAAATGCAGTTGGCGATCGATGAAGGCTTTAATATTTTAGAACTGCTGGAAATATCATTCGATCGAGACTCTAACTACCGAGATATACAGGCTCGTCTGAGGCACGATGGCTATTCTATTAGGCGCGCGATACTCGATCGAATGAGGGATCCTGTTGCCAAAGCAGCAATGGAAATTTTAGCGATAATCATCCCCCCCATTCAAATCGTTCAACCACAGCTATTTCCTCAAGTAGTCTTGAAGATGGTGCATCTGAGTGAGCAACATGGTAATTGTCCGCTTTCGACTTATGCTTATGTTCTTTATGGTTTTTGGTTGTGTGCCAATGGAAATATTAAAGCAGGATATCAATTGGGCAAATTAGCCACCAGTCCCCAACAATTTGAATTTAAAGCGATCGAATCTAAAGTTGACTTTATTTTTAATAGTATGATTCGGCATTGGGTAGAGCCGGCAATTTTCACTTTAGACTCTTTTTCAAAAGGAATTGAAGTAGCGATCGAAGTAGGAGATATCGAACACGCCTGTTTTCATGCTCAATATTATTGCATCTATCTATTTTTGGTAGGAGAGCCTTTAGGTGCTGCTTATGAAAAATCTTTAAGTTCAATTAATTCAATCCAAAGATTTAAACAGTATTTTCAGTTAAATTATGCTCGTATTTGGCTACAGCTCAATCAAAACCTACAGGGAAAAGCTAAAGATGAATTGCTCTTAATTAGCGAAAGCTTTGATGAAACAAAAATGCTGCCATTCTGGCGCGAAACTAATAACGCTAGTTCGCTATTTGCTTTTTACCTAGCTAAGTTAATTCTCTGCTATTTTTTAAAGGGTAATTTACAGGCAATTATTAACGGTACTCAAGGCGAGCAATATCTAAAGGCAGCAACAGGTAGTATGTGTTATGGGGTATATTACTTTTATTACCCTTTAGCTTTATTAGCTGTATATTCGAGCGCGTCGAAAATCGAATCGAATCTGTCTAAAATAAGATCGTATCAGCAGCAGTTGAAACAATGGGCAGCCCGATCGCCCGCAAATTATCAGCATAAATACGATTTAGTAACTGCTGAAATAGCGAGAGTATCGGGAGATAATGAGCTAGCAGCCGAACACTACGATCGCGCTATAGTTGCAGCCGAAAAAGCAGGATATCTGCACGAAGCAGCTTTAGCAGCCGAGTTGACGGGAGAATTTTATCTATCATTAAACAGACTCAAAATAGCGAAGCTATATTTAAGTGATGCTTACGATAAATATCAGCTATGGGGTGCGTCAGCCAAAGTAGCAGATTTAAAACTAAGATATCCGCAACTACTAACTCAAAATGATCCTGATTTTATTCAGTCAAACAGCGATCGCTCAGATTTAGCTACCTTAGATTTGTTTTCGGTTATTAAAGCGAATCAAGCTATATCTTCGGAAATTGTTTTGGATAATTTAATTTCTAAAATGATGGACATCGTGATGGAAAATGCAGGAGCTAGTAAGAGCATTTTATTTTTACAACAAAATTCTTCTTTAGTAATAGCTGCATCTGCTACGGTAACATCAGGAAACAAAATAGTTTTACCTTATGTGCCAATAGGTGAATATTCAGATATACCAACTTCAATAATCAACTATGTTTCTTCTACTCGCTCCACGGTAATTTTAGATCGAGCTACCCTTGAGGGAATGTTTACTAAAGATGCCTATGTAATCGAGCATCAACCAAAATCTATTTTATGCTGTCCGATTATTTATCAAAACCAACTACAGGGAATTATTTATTTAGAAAATAGTTTAGTAGAGGCTGCATTTACACCCAAAAAATCAGAAATACTACAGGTTTTGCTGTTTCAAATTTCTATTTCTATTGAGAATGCTCGTTTATACAAAAATCTTGAAAACCATGCTTCGGTAAAAGAATCATTGGCTCAAAAAGAAATTTTACTCACAGAAATTCATCATCGGGTAAAAAATAATCTTTTGGTAGTTTCTAGTTTGTTGGATCTTCAAAGCAGCTATATCGATGACGAGCGAGTAAATAAATTAATAAAAAACTGCCAGAATCGTATTACCGCGATGGCTTTGGTTCATCAACATCTTTATGGAAATAGCCAACTCAACAAAATCAATTTTGCTCAATATATCGAATCTTTGGTAGATAATTTATCTTACCTCCACGGTAGTCAAGATAGAATTAATATAATTTTAGACATCGAACCAATTGAAATCAATATCGAAAGTGCTAACCCCTGCGGTTTAATTGTTAACGAACTAGTTTCTAATGCTCTCGAACATGGCTTTGGCGATCGTTTATCCTGCGCTTCGGAAGGCACTGCGAAGCCCAACACAAACGATCGCGGAAATATTTGGCTGCGTTTGAAAGCTAATTCTCAAGGGCAAAATGTATTAACTATTCGAGATGATGGTGTAGGCTTTAAAGACGGCTTAGATTTATATAACAGTGATTCTTTAGGATTAGAGTTAGTTTGTACTTTGGTCGAGCAAATTGATGGCAAGATTAAATTGGATAAAACTAATGGTACTGAAATAGAAATCACCTTTGCCGAACTAGATTATCACAGTAGAATTTAAAAGATATAGCGATTCTTATTAAGGTATGTTCGGTTGATGGTTGATGGTTGATGGTTGATGGTTGATGGTTGATGGTTGATAGTTAATAGTTGATGGTTGATAGTTAATGGTGATTATAAGAGATACTGCTTTGTATATAATCAGTAATCAGTAATCAGTAATCAGTAATCAGTAATCAGTAATTAGCTAGGGAACTTTTTCTTGTATTTTCTCGTCTTTAATATTTGAGAAATTTTTTAAAACTATGTTTATAGCTGTATTATAGATATTTTTGTACTTAACCAATTTTTTATTTTTCTTCACTAACGTTTGAATTGGTAAACAATAAAAATATTCACAACGGCAGTTGAATCCGACTAGAATATTAATCGAACAGGGAAATATTTGATATGGCTGATTATATTGGTACTTCCGCAAGCGAAGACTTAAGAATTGTGTATCCTCTAAGTGTAGAAGATGACATTATTGATGGTCGCGAAGGAGATGACATTATTGATGGCTATTTAGGTAATGATGTTCTCTTGGGTTTTGAAGGTAATGATACAATTAACGGCGGAGAAAACGAAGATTACGTAGCGGGAGAAAACGGCGACGATGTTCTCCTGGGTTTTGACGGCTTTGATACTTTGCTAGGAGGATTTGGCGACGATCGCCTGTTTGGAGAGGTTCACAACGACATTCTTTACGGTGGAGAGGATGGGGAAGATACCCTTGATGGAGGAACGGGTGATGATACGTTGTTTGGCGAAGTAGAAAACGATCTTTTATTTGGCGGTACAGATAACGATCTTTTAGACGGGGGAGAAGGAGAAGACGAGTTATTTGGCGAGACAGGTAACGATACTTTGTTGGGTAATACGGGAGTAGATACACTCTCTGGTGGTGAGGGTAATGATATCTTAGAAGGAGAAGGAGGAGACGACATACTCAACGGTGGCTTGGGTGCTGATACCTTCGTTTATGCCACTATTTTGAAGACAGGAATAGACGTTATTGAAGACTTCTTTTATCAAGAAGGCGATCGCATTCAAGTATTTGCCGAGGGTTTCGATATAGATACAGATGAGATCGATCGCTTTGCTTTTAATCCTAGTTCTAGAGAAGTTACGTTTGATGGAGAACCTTTTGCCATCATTGCTAATAACACAGATTTTATTCCCGCCCAAGATATAGATATCGTGTAGACAATTTAGCTTTTAAATTAATTATAGACAGTCGATCGCGATCGATTGTCTGTACTATAGATTTTAATAAAACTCATGTTGAATATTATTTATGCAGGTTCGTTAGCTGTTTCTGTTGCTATTTTCCCAGCCGAACCCATTCGCTCTTTCAAAAATTTGCAAATGTCACCAACAGAGCAAATCGGCGATCGTCTACAATTAGCAAAAGGTAGGCGTTACGAATCAGATTACCGCAACGAAGCAGATCGAGTTAGAGAAAGACATCAGAATGATAGAGAAGACTATAGATACGATCCGTATGAAATAGAATACGACAGAGACGGTCGAGGTAGAATTCATCGAGATGCCGAACAGCGTAGAAGAGAAGAAAATCTCGAATCAGAACAACCCAGGTATCGACCTGAAAATCGCTCTAGAGATCGATATAGAGATCGAGATATAGATCGACATCGTTCTATATACTACTGGAGACAACGTTAGTAATGGGTAATGGGTAATGGGTAATGGGTGATAGGTGATAGGGAAAGGTCTAATTTTACTGCGCTTTTGACATGAATAGACCACACAATTCCCATGTTGAGAATCGGATCTGGTGTTATAAGTAAAAAATTAGGAACATGAATTCAATTCACATTCCTATATTGAGTCGAGTATTGAGGATTAGACCTCTTACTTCTTACTTCTTACTTCTTACTTCTTACTTACGAGCAGTCAACTGAAAAACTATAGGTTTTAAGCTGAATGCGGTTTAAATCATGCCTTCTACTACGGGATGGAAGAAAAAAGCGAGCGCAACTACTGCATAAGTAGCAATTAACAAGCTTCCCTCCAGCCAATTGGACTCACCATCAGAACTAATTGAATTGGCAATCAAAACCGCAACGGTGACAGCAACTAGTTCAAAAGGATTGAAGTTAAGATCCATCGGCTGACCGATAATCCAACCAGCAATTACCAAGACTGGGGCGACAAATAGAGCAATTTGCATACTCGAACCCACCGCTACAGATACGGAAAGATCCATTTTATCTTTCATTGCTACCGTTACCGCCGTGGCGTGTTCGGCTGCATTACCGATAATCGGTAGTAAAATTACCCCAGTAAACAAAGCACTCAAACCCAAACTAGTAGTGGCTGCTTCTAAAGAGTCTACGAGTAATTCTGACTCTATGGCTACGGCTACGGTGACAGCCAGCAAGATAAAGATCCAGAAGGGTAAATTAACTTCGGGTTCACCTTCTCCACCTTCTTCGAGATCGACATCTCCCACATCACAAAGATAGGCGTGAGTCTTCATGGAAAACAGCAGAGTTAGACCATAAACTAAAATCAAAATTCCTGCTACGGCTACGGATAGATTCTGTAGTGTTTGTTCCTCAATACCTGTAGACGTATACTGTACCGCTGTAGGCAATAGCAAAGCAATTACGGCTAGATTCATCGTAGAAGCATTAAGACGGGCTACGGTAGGCTGAAATTTTTGTTCTTTGAATTTTAAACCTCCTAACAACATCGAAAATCCCATTACCAACAGTAGGTTACTGACAATTGAACCAGTAATCGTCGCTTTAACTACACCGATTAAACCCGCTTTTAAAGCGATAAAAGCAAGAATTAATTCTGTGGCGTTACCGAAAGTAGCGTTAAGCAATCCGCCGATATTAGGGCCTGTGACTACGGCAATTTCTTCGGTAGCAGTCCCCATGTAGCCAGCTAAGGGAATGATACCCAGCGCAGCAGTAATAAATACGATAGTTTCTCCCCATTCTAAAAAGTGTGCAGCAATGGAAACGGGAATAAACACTAGTAAAATTAAGAAAAATGTGTCTTTGTTGAACATCTTGGCTTGTGATTCCTTACGCTAGTTCTTTAACTTTGATAGCACGTCCGCTAATAATAATCTTCCTTGAGGATGAATATCTCAAGAATTAACTATCTCTTTGGCAAAAGACAAATTATTTCGCCACCTGAAATCACTATATTGATAGAATTTAGTTAAGATTGATATAATTTTTAATGCTGGAATTTTTACAAACACAATTATTTTTACTAGAACGATTTGCCGATCGCGTCGTTTCTACTCAACTAGATCATCTGAGTTTACTGAGTATTGGAATTATCTTTTTAGCGGGACTAGTTACCAGTCTTACTCCCTGTATGCTTTCGATGCTGCCGATTACCGTAGGCTATATTGGCGGTTATGAATCTGAAGGTAGGCTACAGGCTGCTGCACAGTCAAGCTGGTTTGCTTTGGGCTTGGCTACTACACTAGCCATTTTGGGCATCGTAGCTACTACCATCGGCAGGGTATACGGACAGATTGGCGTTGGTTTACCGATTATTGTCAGCTTAGTGGCGATCGCCATGGGCTTAAATTTACTAGAGATACTACCCTTACGCTTCCCCTTATTGGGTGCAACCGACTGGATCGACCGAGACTTACCCCGTGGATTGCGTTCATATTTACTCGGTCTTACTTTTGGTCTGATTGCCTCGCCTTGCAGTACTCCCGTACTAGCAACATTGCTAACTTGGGTAGCGACAACGCAGAATCTAGTTTTAGGCGGTGGTTTATTAGTTGCTTATGCAGTTGGTTACGTTACGCCCTTAGTTATTGCTGGTACTTTTACCGCTTCGATTAAAAAGATTTTAGAATTGCGTCGTTGGTCTAGCTGGATTAATCCGGTCAGTGGTGCATTATTACTCGGCTTTGGTATCTTCTCCTTGCTGTCTCGTATACCTGCAATCTAAAATAATCGGTTAATCGGATCGGCATTTAAAATAAACAATAATGAATTCATCTTTAACAGTAAAATCAATTTTCCGTCGCTTCGTTGGTGTTGTCGCTAATTTAAAATTGGCGATCGTTTTGTTATTAGCGATCGCAGTAGTTAGTATTGCGGGGACGGTAATCGAACAGGCAGAGACTCTTTCTTTCTACCAGCAGAACTATCCCGAATCACCTGCTTTGTATGGCTTTTTAACTTGGAAAGTTATTTTAGCTTGGGGTTTAAACCACGTTTATAGTACCTGGTGGTATCTTTCTTTATTAATTCTTTTTGGTACTAGTTTAACTGCCTGTACCTTTACCCGGCAGCTACCGGCATTAAAAGCTGCCCGTAAATGGAAATATTATCAAAAACCAAAGCAGTTTGAAAAGCTAGCCTTGAGTACAGAATTAGAACGGGGTTCGATAAAGTCTTTAATTTCCTTATTAAAACAGCAAAGCTATCAAGTATGGCAACAAGATAACGCTCTATATGCTCGTAAAGGCATCATCGGGCGCATCGGACCAATTATCGTACATCTAGGAATGATAATTGTCTTATTAGGGGGATTATGGGGCATTTTCACCGGCTTTTTTGCTCAGGAAATGGTGATGAGCGGAAATACTTTCAAAATCACTAACATTATCGAGTCAGGCCCGTTTTCTGCCGACCAAATACCTACAGATTGGTCGGTTAGGGTCAATCGCTTTTGGATCGACTATACAAATAGTGGAGATATCGATCAGTTTTATTCCGATCTTTCGGTAGTAAACGATCGCGGTGAAGAACTCAAGCGAGAAACAATCCACGTTAACAAGCCCTTGCGTTACGATGGCGTTACCCTATATCAAACTAACTGGAGTATTGCTGCTGCTAGAGTACAGCTAAACAATAGCCCCATCTTTCAATTACCAGTGGCAAAGTTAGATACTATAGGGGCGGGAAATATTTGGGGAACCTGGATTCCCACCAAACCAGATATGAGTTCTGGAGTTTCCATGTTAATTAAAGACTTGCAGGGAACAGCCTTGATTTATAACCAGAAAGGAGATCTAACCAGCGCGATTCGTATCGGTCAAAGCATAGACATTGACGGCATCAATATTAGGCTAATCGATATCATTGGCAGTACTGGTTTACAGATTAAAGCCGATCCTGGTGTCAAGATTGTTTATACGGGCTTCGCTTTACTAATGGCTGGGGTAGTTATGAGTTACTTCTCTCATTCTCAAGTTTGGGCATTAGAACAAGAGGATCGCTTTTACTTCGGTGCTAAAACCAATCGGGCGCAGGTTAGTTTTGAAAGAGAGATCTTAAATTTAATTGAAATACTAGACTCTGAAGCTGCATCTGAAGATATTTCTGAACCTACTAAATCATTAGTCTAATAGCGATCGCTATCTCATCCAACTTGAAGGATGGCTTGTTCTGTAGCAGACATTCTATCGCCCGCCCTCAAAAGCGAATCCACTCCTATTATTGAAAGAGCGATCCTGCCTACGTCGTCTCATTTATTATTTAGCATTTATCAGTTTCTGTACCAGTCATTTATTCTTTTTTGATAGCGTCGTATAGTCATTTAGCTGTTTAATGTTCGCTCGATCGATCGCTGGCTATCTTGACTGTGGTGCGACTAGCATTAATGCTTTTTGTCAATTGCTTTAAAGGTTGTAGTCTTAGTTAATAGCATAACAGCGGATCGATAAAAAGTTGATGGAACAAAGCGATATATAAGTATATACTGGCAAAACTTGCTTTAGACCGTCGGTGGGTTATGCGGTCATTAGCTCAAAAAACTATCAATACACTATGGCTCGAATTTTAATCATTGACGATGATAATACAACTCAACTACTATTGCAGAGAACTCTGCACCAGCAAGGTTACGACATTGTTTTGGCGAGTGATGGAGAAGAAGGACTAATCGAAGCCAAAGCAATTCGACCAGCATTAATTATTTGTGACTGGATTATGCCTCGCAAAAATGGTTTAGAAGTTTGTTCTCAGATTAAATCTACTGCTGAATTGTCTACCACATTTTTTATTTTATTAACTTCTTTAGATTCAGTGGAAGATAGAGTCAAAGGACTTGATGCTGGTGCGGATGATTTTTTGTGCAAGCCAATTGAAATGAACGAGTTGAAAGCCCGAGTTAGAGCAGGATTACGTTTGCACGAGTTGAGTAAAGATCTGCAAAACCAGAAGCAGCTACTAGAGGCAGAACTAGCCGAAGCAGCAGAGTATGTTAGTACTATTTTACCCGAACCTCTATCACATCAGTTTTTGAATATTGATGTTTGCTTTATTCCTTCTCGACAGTTGGGTGGAGATAGCTTTGACTACTTTTGGCTAGACGATCGCCATTTAGTATTTTATTTATTAGATGTTTCAGGGCATGGTTTGAGAGCCAGTTTACCTTCTTTGGCGGTAGTCAATCTTTTAAGATCTCGCGGTCTAAATGGAGTAAATTATTATCAACCCAACTCAGTTTTAAGCGGGTTAAACCAAGCTTTCCAAATGAGCGATCGCAATGATAAATATTTTACTATTTGGTATGGAGTTTACGATCTACAAAACCGCAGCCTAACTTATTCTAGTGCGGGACATCCTCCAGCAGTTTTGTTGACTTCTGTGCCAGACAATGCTGAAAAACGCCTCAAGACACCAGGAGTTCCTGTAGGAATGTTTCCTAATATTCAATATATCAACTATACCTGTAGAATTGCTGCTAATTCTAGTTTATACCTATTTAGTGATGGAATATATGAGGTCGAACAGCAGGCTGATTCACATTGGGGACTAGAAAAATTTATTAGTCTGCTCAAAAGATATCAGCAAACACCGCAAAGAGATTTACAGCGTCTGTTGCAATACGTCCGAACTTGGCATCCTAATTTTCAATTTGAAGACGATTTATCGATCTTACAGATAGACTTTTCTTGAATAACCTGAGTTCGTGTGAGAGAAAATTTATTAGTGGGGCTAGCGCAAAGCTTTGTGCGCGCTATCAGCGATCGGCAGTAATCTTTATGTTACGCCAATCTTTTGGCAAGTTTTACGAAAAAGTGCCATCACTTCCCTTAGACTCTTCTTCTTGAGATACTCTAATCGCTGTTCTGGCAAAGTGTAAATATTTATCGAAACCCCTGTATATTTTACTATTGCTTGAATGGGTATCGGTGTCAGATGTGCGATCGCTCGGTACTTTTAATTTACCATTAAGGTAATCGACTGTGTAGATAGTTAAACCAACGATCGACCAAAAAGCTAGGCTCAAAACTAGTATAGTTGAATTGACTGCTATAACTCCAACAATTTGATTGAATATTTGCTCGATCCGAACGACTGGTTCGTCGATGTAGGGTGGCAACTGATTGGCAAATAAACCCGCAGCTAGTGTTCCCCAAATACCGCAGCCTAAATGAACGGGAATTGCACCAACTGGATCGTCAATACGTAATCTGTCTAGCAATTGTTCGATGATAATAATCCACAGGCTGCCAATAGCACCAATGAGGATTGCTACGGCTAAACTAACGTAAACAGAAGAGGCGGTAATACTAACTAGTCCTCCAAGTATGCCGTTAATCACCAAAGGAAGCCTCAGCTTTTTACTTCGCAAACCTCGCAACAACAGTATAAAGATGCCTCCTGATGCTCCCGATATCATCGTGGTAGCAATTATGTGAGGCGTATCAGCTATAGAACGAGCCGAACCACCATTGAACCCTAACCACCCCAGCCACAAGATCAGACAGCCTAAAGTAGATAAAGATAGATTGTAATAACTAAAAGTTTGTGGAGGATTTGAAAAGCGATCGCCCCTAGCTGCATCGGGATTATAACCTTTCCAACCCCTACGAGGACCGATTAGAACCGCCCCCACCAAACCCGCCATTCCTCCGACAGAGTGAACCACGGTAGAACCTGCAAAATCAATAAAATTGTAGTTTACGGCTAACCAACCATCAGGATTCCAGACCCAGCGACCCGTTATTGGATAGGCAATTCCCACTAGCAAAAAGCTAAACCAAAAAAAAGCCCAGAACTTCACCCGTTCTGCCATCGCCCCAGAAACAATAGTGGCAGTAGTTCCAGCAAACACTAGCTGGAAAAAGAAAACTACCATCAAGGGTAAATCTGGATAAAGGGGGTCTAAACTATCAAATCCAGTATTCAAAATATTTTGTAGGGGTGGGTCGAAAGCCTTGAAGAAAAAGCCTGTCGTTCCAATCCAAGAGTTACCGTTGCCAAACATCAGACCAAAACCTAACGTCCAAAAAGCAAAAATAGAAATACAAAATACAATTAAGTTTTTGGCTAAAACGTTAGTCGAATTTCTAGTCTGACATAAACCAGCCTCTAACATTGCAAAGCCCGCATTCATAAAGAAGACCAAGCTTCCTGCTACCAACAACCAAAGAATATCGAGGGAATTATTTACTTCTGTTGTTTGGGCCCGTGCTGGCTCGATCGCGATCGATAAAAGAATGCTGACTATAAATAAACTAATACATTTATTTTTATGTCTGATAATAATTGCCACTTTAAGGATTATTTGTAATATTACTGTCTGATAATTTTAGGCTGATTTAGCTACAGTAAACAAAATAAAACCAATGGCATTAATTACTCAACAGTCAACTAGTCTAATCTTGCAGAACTAGAGACATAGTTACATTTTGGGTAATGCGACTTCTTAGATCGGGATACTTTTGTAGCAATGCAATTTCTTCATTACAGGTTTGTCGAACGATTTTCAAGTTGCGATCGCGCTTTTGTCCTGGCTGAATTTTATTAATTAGTTTAACAGCAGTATTAATTTTTAATAGAGCCTGCTGTAGTTCTTGAGATAATTCGTTTTTACTCTTTAATATTTCTAGTTCTTCGACTTTTTGCTCTAAAGCTTTGGTCTTGAGATGTTCTTCATTATACTGCTTCATTAGTTTTGCGTGCTTGAGCAGACGCGAAGAAATAGCACTCAACAGTTCATCTCTAGTAAATGGCTTGGTCAAATAATCGTCTGCACCTAATTCCATACCGTGTCTAATATCGCCTTTGTCAGACATTGCGGTAAGAAAAATAAATGGCGTTAATGAGGTTTCGGGTATTTCGCGCATTTCTTTTAAAACATCATGCCCGTTAATTGCTGGCATCATCACATCACAAATAACTAAATCTGGTTGATTTTCTTGCGCCCATAAAATACCTAAAATTCCATTGTCGGTATTAAAAACTTCAAAATCCTCTGCTTCCAAAAGATCGACGATGTTTTCTCTGACAAACAATTCGTCTTCAATAACCAAAATTTTAGCCATAATCCAATATTTATTTTCCTACTTCTAACTATTAAATCAATTCAGCACGCAGGCGCGATCGTACTCCCGCTTGTACCCAAATTTTTTTAACGATCGAACAAGCTATCTATGATATTAAAATATTTCTAAAATCGACTTGTTCAAACTATGACTTTATGTATAAATTACATAAATTATTTACTTTTTGTATCTATAACAAATATGTAAACAAAAATAAATACAAGTCAATATAAAACAGAATTATTCAAACATTATGAGATATCTTATTTAAAGATCGCCAATCCAGTCTGCTTGTTTCAAATTTATCCTGAATAGCCGATAAAAACCTCAGAATAATAACTTAAATTACAGTTTTTTTGTAGTTATTAATACGTAAATACAGTTAGGGCGATCGCCATTGATTAACGTGAGTTCGGGTTAAGAGATGAAACACTTAATCTTCTTCCCCTCTCTTAAACCAAAAAGCTAGAACCCATAGTAGTTAAATCTCTTATGCAAAGCCGTCGCGGATACCGCGATTGGCTGCGGTTTATCTAAAAAATGATTTAAATAACGAAGCAACAAAGTTTTTAGCTCCCACTCGAACTCGCGTTAATTAGGAGTAAGCGAAAAATAATCTTTAGCCTTTACAAAGCAATATAGGTTAATCAATTCAGCATCGATCTATCGAATAAGGAAGAGTAACCGTAAAAGTAGTACCTACGTTAATTTTGCTATCGAAGGTAATTGTTCCTCCATGTAAATCTACCGATCTTTTAACAATAGGCAATCCTAAGCCAGTACCAGGGATCGAACCAACATTATCAGCCCGATGGAAAGAGTCAAATAGTCGATCTTGTTCGCCTAGAGGAATACCAATACCAAAATCTCGAACTTGTAAAATGCACGCCTGCGGTTGACAGGTCAAGTCAAAGATTACTCTGTCACTATCGGGGGAATATTTAATTGCATTAGAAAGTAAATTATTAATAATATGTCTGAGGATCTTCTCATCCATACAGACAAAAGCAACATTATCTGAAGCGTTAT
This sequence comes from Waterburya sp., assembly GCA_965214815.1. GTDB lineage: Bacteria > Cyanobacteriota > Cyanobacteriia > Cyanobacteriales > Xenococcaceae > Waterburya. The sequence goes on along the minus strand of CBDCCL010000002.1, from coordinate 343,690 downwards.
CATTGCGATCGCAGCTAGCCTCTGCTTCGGAACTCTTTTGTGAGTTAAAGATAATTTGATGAGTTTGAGTAGTCGTAGCCATTTCTTCTACTAAGTCTTGACAGAACTCAAATAAATTAATTTTGGTCGGATTAAGCTGAAGCTTGCCCGCGTCAGCCTTGCCTAATAGTAGAACATCATTTAATAATTCAGTCATGTGCTTGACCGAACTTTGAATCCGATACAGATACTTATACTGTTTTTCAGGAGTCCATTTATGACTGTAATGTTCTAACAGTTCGGCAGAAGACAAAATTGAAGTCAGTGGTGTCCGAAACTCATGAGATGCCATGGTGACAAATCGACTTTTTAATTCATTGAGGTGTTTTTGCTGTTCTAAAGTTTTGCGAATATCCGCTTCGGCTTGTTTGCGATCGGTAATATCCCTTACAATAGCCATCACCTCATCAGCATCGCTAAGAGCAATACGAACCTCATAACTAAAAATTTTACGATCGTCTTTAATCTGACATTCCATTAACTGAACTTCTCCTGTAGCAAAAGCTCTTTTAATACAGTTCATGGTTGGAAACAAGATTTCTTTAGGAAACACTTCGTAAATATGTTTCCCGATACTTTGCTTTGGAGTCAGCAAATTTTTAGTCTTGGCAGCCTTGTAGTCAACCAGAATTCCCTCATGATTAATTCGTAAAATAAGATCGGGTATAGCATCTAAAATTGCTTTGTTAACTGCCATGCTAGAGCGTAAGGCATCTTCGGCTTTTTTTCGCTCTACAATCAAGCCTAACTGCGCTACCACTGAAGTAACTAGCCGAATCGTTTGTATATTTTCGACATGGATCCAAGAGTCAAAAAACACAAAAACAGCAATCACCTCGTCGTTAGAAATTATCGGTACGCCTAAAGCGGTTTTTAATTGCGCTACGGTAGCTATCTTATTTCTAAGAAAAATTTCTTCATCCTGCTGCAATAGATCTTTTGTCCATTCCGCTTTTTTTGTTGCCCAAACCCTTCCTGGTATTCCTTGGTTATAAGCAAAGCTGAATTTTAAACTTTCGGTACGGAAAGATCTCATTTCTGGAGGACTACCAACATTGTCGTACCAAGATGGATTAAGCTTAAGGACGTTTTCTTCAAGATCGGGAATCCAAGCTTCAGCATAGCTCCAGTCTACTGTCTCGCAAACTTTTCGCATCGTAATTTCGATCGCTTCGTCAAAATTATCGGCTTCGGCGATCGCAGCAGTTATAGTTTGCAGCAGACGAACTTCTTGCTCGGCTCGTTGAAGTTTGGCAATTTTACGCTGTAGTTGATTATTACTTTCTTTTAGCTCTAAAGTACGCTGTTTGACTCTCTGTTCTAATTGTTGATGTGCCTGTTGAAGTAATCTTTCTACCCTTTTGCGCTTAGTAATATTAGATACATACATTCTGATTACTTTAATTGCTGCAATTAGATGTATGGACTGTTCAAAAACTTTATCTGAAATTTTAACTTCACGTTTAAAGAAAGATGAGTTATTTTCTTTGAATAAATCGACTATGCTAGCGATTAGGGGATGATTTAATTTTTCTTGTTTGAGCGTAGGAAAACGTTCGGCTGCTGCTGGATTAAGATAGGTAACATTACCTTGAAAGTCAATTTCAATAATCGGATTGGAAAACAATTCGGGAAAAGATGCCAACCGCTCCAAAGACTGTTGAATTGATGCTTGGCGTTCTTCATTCAAGACTGAATTCTGTTGAGAAAAGCTACTTGAAGATGGAACAACTGGGTTATTAATAAGGCACGTAGCATTAGAATCTTCTTTCTCAAGTTGGGAAACTTTGACGATCGATTCTAAATTTGCTGTTTTATAGATTGCAGTTATATTGTCATAAAAATCAATGACATCTCCATGCTCTAGATCGTAAGAAAAGCATCTTTTTCCATTGACTTTAATCCCATTTGTACTCCGTCTACCAGTTAAATCTCCATCAATGATGCGAAAATGATAGTTATTGCTTCCTGCTAGGGAAATTCTTAGTAAAGTGGCATGGTAGCGGGAAAGTTTATTGGAATCAAGCACTATCGAGTTATTATAATCTCGACCAATTGAATAAACACTAGATTTTAGGTCTATAGTATATTCTTTTTCTGTATCTTTAATAGTTAGCTGATGCTTTTGAGGTTGGATACCCATGAATCAATTAAACCTAATCTAAAATGGTGCTTAGTAACGTTGATGTTTAATAAGATTCCCAAAAAACGGTTTTTAACTAACATTTCACAACATAAGTAAAAACAAATTCGCTGTAGTTTGGATGTTGATATAGCAATCGGGGATAACTTCGTGAAAAACTCTCTTCTTTCTTACCGCGGAATGCGGTCGTGCGCGCATCACGCGCACCGACGTTGCGTTGCGCTTCGGCAAGCTAGGCGAGGGCTTCGCCAACGCAAAGCGTTGTCGGACGGCTTCAGCCGTCCCTCCAGGCTGTCAAGCCCCGCCAGTCGCTGGAGCGACTCGCCGTTGCCAAAGGCAACGTCGGCGAACTCCAGTTCGCGCTCCGTCCACAGGTTGAGTCAACCTCGCCGTGGGCGGTGCGCTTTGTTCTCGGCGGGGAATGGCTGACCTCTGTGTCCTCTGTGCCTCCGTGGTTTATTAAAAAAATATTTTCATGAATGACCTAAGATTGCTATATCTATTGATTAATTTTCTAAACAGCAAGCTTAAGCGTTACTACTAAGGCAAATTTGGCTAAAGATTGGTTGAGTAAAAATGAACCCTTGAGAAGATCGGCACTATGACTCAGCACATAGCAAGTTTCAAACGGTAATTTGTAATCGACCTGCTCGTTATTATTCTTGTCTTAATTAGTCGTGCAAATCGCTGTAAGGCGCGAGCGCGATTAATTTAAAGCGGAATTAATTCGGGAAAGTTGAGTAAAAGTTGTTCGCCATCTAGTTCATCACCTAACCTAGCAGGAGAAAAGTGAATTTGAATTGCTCTAAGCTTTCCTTGGTAGTGAAGATTAATTAAGGCTTTGAGTCCATATTCTAATGCTTCATTGTCGGCTAAATTAGTCTCTAAATCGGGTGATTCACCTTCAAAGGCAACGGTAATCATAATTACTAGATTGCGAGTGACAGGTAAAGATAGAGGCTCATCGTCGTTGTCTTCAACAGTATCGATCTCACTAAGATACCTTTGAGCAGAATCGGTAAACAACTCGTTTACATAATCTCCTGCTTCTCCTTCATCCCACAATACATCTCCTTCATTAGCAGCAGATTGCCAATAGCTGCTTCTCTGCAACAGGTTTTGACAGACAGATACTAATCCTTCTCCCAAGACTTCTAAATCACCATCAGCTTCAATTGCTTCTCTAGCTACACGGTTGAGTACGCCCAACATGGGAGCAATCTCGTCTCCCGCTAAGTGAATAAAAGTTCGAGAAACTACAAAACGGGTTTTACCACTAAACTTAGAAATGCGATCGCGCCAAGAAGCCATAATTGAGGGATGAGGGATGAGGAATGAGGGATGAGGGATGAGGAATTGCTTTTATTAACTTATCATTATTTATATCGTCTATTTTGCACGAGTTAAGATTGGGTCGAATCAATTAGCTTTCAATCGCGATCGAGTAGTTAAGAGAAATGAAAATTTTATTTTTGCATCCCAATTTTCCGGCACAATTTCGTCATTTAGCAACATTATTGGGACAAGATAGACAAAATACGGTGGTTTTTGCTACTAATCGCCGTGAAGGTAGTATAGCAGGGGTTAACAAGATAGTATACGAAAAGTCTCGCACCGCTCGCCCTGAAACTCATCATTATGTTAGACCCTTAGAAAATGCGGTTTTAGAAGCTCAAGCGGTATATAGAATCGCTCAAAAATTAAAAGACCAGGGTTTTTATCCAGACATAGTGTACGGTCATTCTGGCTGGGGTCCGACCTTGTTTATGAAAGATATTTTTTCTAGAGCGACTCTGCTTTGTTATTTTGAATGGTATTACAATGCCTATGGTTCAGATGCCAGCTTTGACCCTAGCGATCCGATTAATGCCGATGATGAAGCTCGAATAAGGATTAAAAACGCGCCTATTTTATTAGATTTGGCCAATTGCGATCGCGGTTTATCTCCGACTCTATGGCAGCGATCGCAATTTCCCGCAGAATTTCAGAGTAAAATTAAAGTCCACCACGACGGGATCGATACTAGCTATTTTAAACCCCTACCAAATGCCAAGCTGTTTCTACCCCGAATTAATTTAGACCTGACAAACGTTCCAGAAATTATTACCTACGTAGCGCGGGGAATGGAACCCTATCGCGGTTTTCCCCAGTTAATTGAAACAATTTATCTCTTGCAGAAGAAACGACCTGAATGTCATTTTGTAATTGTCGGTAAAGATCGCACCGCGTATGGCAAAAATCTTCCTGACGGTAAAACTTACAAACAGGCAATGCTGGAAAAATTTCCTTTAGATATGAGTCGGGTACACTTTACAGATCTACTACCTTACAACGAATATCTCTCTGTATTACAGGCTTCTTCGGTACACATCTATCTTACCCGTCCCTTTGTACTTTCCTGGTCGATGCTAGAAGCTTTAGCTACAGGCTGCTTAATTGTCGCTTCTGATACTGCCCCCGTAACCGAAGTGATTGAAGACAATGTAAATGGTTTGCTGGTTAATTTCTTTAATCCTCAGCAAATTTGCGATCGCGTTATTGAAGCTTTAGATAATTCTCAAAAAATGGCGGTGATTCGCGATCGAGCCAGAGAAACTATTTTAGAAGGCTACGATCTGGCTAAGTTACTACCTCAGCATTTACAATGGGTCAGAGAGACCCCGCCGTCCCGATAAACGGGATAAAGATAAAACGACTCCGCTTCCTCTGACAAGGGGCTGTGTACAGAGGTTGCCTCCGTACTTTATATGCCCCGCCGCATTCCGCGGTTAAAAGTGCTGCCAAACTGTAATTACTATTATCTTAACGAGCGGTTCAGTTTAAGTTACGAATTACGAACACACCTAGAGAAATAAGTTCATGAAAGCCAATTTTAGAGCAATTTAATGAGTAACAATACGCCTGGAAGATTCCGAAAGTTCGAGCTAATTTTTGAAGCTTTTATCTGGAACTTTCGTTTCTTTATTCTAGCTCCAGTTATTTTCAGCTTACTTAGTGCCTTGCGGTTTATTATTATCGGAACTATGGATATTTGGTCTGGTTTAGTATACGGTTTAAATGGCGAAGAGTTAGGCAAAGAAAATACCTTAGAAATAGTTAGTTATATAATCGGCGGGATTGATTACTATCTTATTGGTATTGTTTTACTAATATTTGCCTTTGGTATTTATGAATTATTTATCTCAGAAATCGATATCAAACATCAGGATGATTCCAGCATTTTGCAAACTAATAGTCTGGAAGAACTAAAGGGAAAATTAGTTAATGTAATTGTCGTAGCCTTGATTGTTAGCTTATTCAAACAGATGCTCAATTTAGAGGTCAAGCAGGTAAGTGATGTGCTTTATATAGCAGCAGCAATCTTACTCATTTCAATTAGTCAATACTTACTACATTTAAATCATCCCGTTCCTAAGCAGAAGTCTGCAAAGCCCACCAATCATAAACATTAGGGCAATTAAGAACCTAAAAAGGCGTTACGCATCATGTAAGCACCTTTTTAGATCGATAGTGGGATGTCTAACGGCGTGGCGATCGCAATCGCTATTTAAACTCGATCTTCCATCATCTTCTGTACCGCTTCAGCAATTTGTGCAGGCTGCACGATAGTTAAACTTTCCAACTTACCGTTATAGGGGGTAGGAATATCCTGGGAAGACAAGCGCAACACTGGTGCATCCAATTCATCGAATAGCTGTTCGTTGATTAACGCCACTAACTCAGCACCAATACCACCAGTTTTCATACATTCTTCAACGACAATCACCTTATGGGTTTTGCGTACCGACTGGCTAATAGTTTCCATGTCAAAAGGCTTGAGGGAAATCAGATCGATAATTTCTGGATCGTAACCCTGCTTTTCAATCTCTTTTAATGCCTGAGTACAGTGGTGACGCATCCGCGAATAGGTGAGAATGGTGACATCTTTACCTTCACGCACCATTTCAGCCTTATCTAAAGGCAATACGTACTCATCATCAGGCAGATCGTCTTTAAGATTGTAAAGTAAGACGTGTTCAAAAAATAATACGGGATTATCATCTCGAATAGCAGCTTTAAGCAAACCTTTAGAATTGTATGCCGTAGAACAAGCCACAATCTTTAATCCTGGTACAGCGTGAAAATAGGCTTCCAATCTCTGCGAATGTTCCGCACCCAGACGACTACCTACACCACCAGGTCCGCGAATTACGATTGGAATCTTGTAGTTACCGCCAGAAGTATAGCGCAACATCCCCGCATTATTGGCAATTTGGTTAAATGCCAACAGTAAAAAGCCCATGTTCATCCCTTCAACTATGGGACGTAATCCAGTAATAGCTGCACCAATAGCCATTCCACAAAAGCTATTTTCGGCAATAGGAGTATCTAATAAGCGCAGATCGCCATATTTCTTGTGCAAGTCTTTAGTGACTTTATATGAACCACCATAATGTCCAACGTCTTCACCCAAAACAAAGACAGTCTTATCTCTTGCCATTTCTTCGTCTGTCGCTTCTCTCAAAGCGTTAAACATTAAAGTTTCAGCCATAATAATTTATCCAAAGTCACCAAAAAACAATACTATCATTAGTAAAGATAGAACTAATATCAAATATTTTACTGTGGCAAGGAAATGCCTGTGTTTTTAAATATCTTACTGAAACAGTTAAACAACTTACAATTAAATGTTTAGAAAATCGATAACCCTAAATCGATCTACGATTGATATATTGGCTCTTTATTTTTTAGAGCAACAAACATTATTTGTTAGATATGACTTTAGCTATCCTTGACAATTTGATTTCTCGGTCTGAAGCCCTGGCTTTAATAGAATTTGCGATCGCCCAATCTCAAGCCGATGGCGTTTTTGTTAGCCTCAGCAGCAGTGAAACCGCCCTCAGTCGCTTTAGTGAAAATCAAATCAGTCAAAATGTCCGTAAAAATACTTTTAATCTGACGGTAACGAGCTACTTTGGCTCTCGCAGCGCATCAGCCTCTACTACCGAATTAGATCGTTCCGCGATCGCTAAAACAGTAAAACGGGCTGAAGATCTAGCCAGCATCGCCCCAGAAGATCCAGAGTGGGTAGAATTATTACCCGAACAAACCTACAGCGATCGCACTCCTGCTTTTGATGAAGCTACTGCTACCCTATCACCCCTAAGAAAAGGTGAACTGATCCAACAAGTTTGTTCTCTAAGTAAAGATGCGGGGGTAAATGGATCGGGTACGCTTAGTTTTCAGGTTGCACTCAACGCCATTGGTAATTCGGCAGGATTGAGAGGTTGCGATCGCACTACCGAAGCGGACTTTAGCTTTACCGCCCGTATTGATAATGGTTCTAGCTGGAATCGCTGCACCGCTTGGGGGATCGACCAGTTGCCGATTACAGAAATGACCGAAAAAGTAATTCAAAGAGCGATCGCTTCACGCAATCCTCAGACTATTAAACCAGGAGACTACACGGTTGTTTTTGAACCTTCGGCATTCGCTAGCTTGCTTCCTTGGGTAATTTGGAATTTAGATGCCCGCGCAGCGGATGAGGGACGTTCTTTTATGTCTCGTAATGATGATTCTGGCAATCCTATCGGTAATAAAGTCGGCGAACAGCTATTTAGTCCCATCGTTCAGGTAAAGCGCAATCCCGCCCATCTTTTATTGCAGGGAGGCAGATTTTTTGGCAATGGCTTGGGTAACAACCCGCTAGATATTATTAAAGACGGTGTTCCTCAGACTCTTTCCTATAGTCGTTACTGGGCAAAAGAACAGGGACTCGAACCTACAGGGGCAATGTATCCCATTGTGATGGCTGGTTCGGATAAAAGCGTTGCGGATTTAATTGCTAGTACCGAACGAGGTATCTTTGTCACTCGTGCTTGGTATGTCCGTTATGTTAATCCTCGTACTTTAGAGGTTACAGGTATGACTAGAGACGGCACTTTCTTAATTGAAAACGGTAAAATCTCTCATCCTGTTAAAAATTTGCGCTTCAATCAGAGTCTACCCGAAATGTTGAAAAATGTAGTGGCACTTACTCAGCCCAAACGTTGCGGTGGTAGCGTTATTCCTGGCTGTAAGGTAGAGAATTTTCACTTTAGCAGTATTACCGACAGTATTTGATAAGGATGAAGGAACAAGGAGCGAGGAGCGAGGAAGAAGAAGCATAGTAGGGTGGGCAGTAGGAATGTATTTACTCAAAACTAGAACATTACTTTCTGACTGCTCACCGACTTTAATTTTGATATTTATAGAAATATATTTAAAGCATATTTAAATTATGACTGAGTGATAGTTCTGGTGGGCAATCAGCTCGATTGTAAAATGTTTTCTAACTTCTTAATTTTGCCCACTCTACAAGAGGCGATCGCTCTATTGTAAAAGCGATCGCTTTTGCTGCTGAACACTCCCAATATAGTCAAGCCAATAACTTATAATTTCTAGACAGGTTCGGATACAAATAGGAATTATTCTCATTTGTGCCAGAACTTGTTTGATTTACGGCAAATAATTATTAGCCATGACTACATTAATTATCGTGTCTGGATTCTCTTGCACTGGTAAAACAGCGTTAGCCAGAAAGATAGGCGAATACTTCTCTTTACCAGCTATAGGTAGAGATGATTTCAAAGAATCTTTGTATGATTCACTGGGATATTCAGATCGAGAATGGTCAAAAAGACTAGGTGTTGCTAGCTATAGATTACTTTATTTAGTTACAGAGAATATTTTACGTTCGGGTAGTTCGATAATTGTAGAAAGCAATTTTAAAGTAAACTCCGATACTGAAAAACTCAAAAAACTCAAAGATAGATATCAATGCTATTTACCACAAATTCACTGTCATGTCGCAATACCGTTAGCTTTGTCCAGGTTTAAAAACAGAGCCACATCTGGGGAAAGACATCCAGGTCACGTAGACCATTTAAACTATGATGAGATGGAGTTTAACTTCAAGCAGGGTGGTTACGAAATTTTAGGCATTTGCGATCGTACTTTGAAAGTTGATACTACTGATTTTAAACAAATTGATTATGAAGCAATCTTTGAGGTAGTTCAAGATTGTTTACCATAAATATTTGTCTTGCCAATTTTTAGAAATTAGAAACGTCATAAAAATCTTGTGTAACAATTATTTATAGAGCGAAATTAGAAATACACGGGGCATGACTATAACAACCGATAGTCCAAATACAGCAATATTACCTGGCGGTAGCGATCCTACTGTTTTCGATCCCTTTGAAGCGTGGTATCCCATTTACTATGTGGAAGATTTAGATCGAAGTAAGCTAGCTAAATTTACTCTGTTAGAAACAGATTTGGTAATTTGGTGGGATAATTCTGCGGAGACTTGGCAGGTGTTTGAAGATAAGTGTCCCCATCGTCTCGCACCGTTGAGCGAAGGTAGGGTAAATGAATCAGGACTATTAGAATGTCCCTATCATGGCTGGGCATTTTCAGGCGAGGGAAACTGTGAGGTAATTCCCCAACAGCCATCGGAAGGACAAGCACATACTTCTAATCGAGCCTGCGTGAGATCTTATCCAACTGCGATCGCTCAAGGACTATTATTTGTTTATCCTGGTATTGAAGAAAACGCTGCTAAAACTCCCGTACCGATCGTCGAGCCAATGGAAGAAGATGATGATTGGGTATGTTTAAATATTTTCCGCGATCTGCCCTATGATGCACTAACTCTGTTAGAAAACGTTATTGATGCCAGCCATATCCCCTATACCCATCATAAAACCGTCGGTAATCGCTCTAATGTCGCGCCATTAGAATTAGAGGTAACAGAATCGGGTAAACATGGCTTTAAAGGAGTATGGCAAGAAGGACCTCGTAAGGGCAAGTTAGGGACACAATACACTACTTTCACTGCTCCTTCTTTGGTGTGGCACGATCTGACTTCTAAACAGTTTGGACGCACTTTAACTGTAGTTTATGCCACTCCTATAAGCAAAGGACAATGCCGTTTGTTTGCTCGTTTTCCCTTTAAGTTTGCTTCGCCTTTTCCGCGCTTTTTTATTAAACTCGCGCCTACCTGGTATTCTCACATCAACCAAAACGGAGTTTTAGAAGACGACCAGATTTTCTTACATTATCAGGAGCGTTATCTAGCAGCTTTGGGTGGTGGAGATAATTACAGCAAGGCTTTTTATCTGCCGACTAAAGCAGATTTGTATGTATCCCAATTACGCTCCTGGGTGAGTTTGTATCATGCCGATCCTTTTGGCGATCGCAATTTGCCCGCTGCTTTATCCAAAGAAGAACTATTAGACCGCTACCATTCTCATACTAAAAAGTGTGCAAGCTGTATTCAGGCTTTGAACACGATTAAAAAGGTCAAGCAACTTGCGATCGCTATACCGATTTTAACTTGGGCTATCGTTCCGTTACTATCGTTATTCTCGGCGATCGATTCTACCCAAATGGCAATCACCTTATCTGCTACCTTACTTATTTTTAGCTTCATCTGGTGGCAACTTAACAAGCTAGAACAAAAATTTTATCGAGGATCGCATATACCACCCCGTAATATTCCAGGACAATAATTATTGGCGTTGCATCTTCATGAGATGGTATCTGCTGACTGGGGGACTGGGAGACTGGGAGACTGGGGGACTGGGGGACTGGGAGACTGGGGGACTGGGGGACTGGGGGACTGGGAGAACCTTCAGTAATACCGATAATCTCTCTCCTTACTGTTAACTGTTAACTGAAAAGGCTTATTTGTTGTAAATTCTCACGTGGGTTTTTAATACGTATATCGCGAATTTTTTCGTAATATTCTTTTTCTAGAACAGAAATTCGCTGGGGAATAGCAATATTGATTCGGACTAACTGATCGCTTCTAAATCCATTAGGAGAAGACCAACCTTTTTCTCGCAGTCGTAATACCTGACCCGAACTAACCCCCGCTGGGACTTTTACATTTACCAAACCGTCGGGAGTAGGAATTGCGATCGCCGAACCTAATACCGCCTCGTCAGGAGTAATAGGTATTTCACAGATTAAGTTACCATCTTCAAAACTAAAAAAAGAGTGAGGGTTTAGCTTAACGTTTAAGTATAAATCTCTCGATTGATTATCGATTGGCTGTCCTTTACCTGGTAGACGAATACGACTACCAGGTTTAACACCTGGAGGAATACGCACTTGCACTATTTCCATTCCTAAATCGAGGCGTTTAGTAGTACCTTTGAATGCCTCAGCATAAGTTAAATCGATAGTAGGTTCTACACTAATAGATGTCGAATTGCCAAAACCATTATCCTGAAAATTGTTTTCATTTTGAGAGGCGTTTTTAGTAGTAGTTTGAGACGAATAATTTTTAGGAGTGTTATTAGTAGTACCCGTGGAAAAGCGACCTAAAAGTTCGTCAATAAATTCTTCAAAGTTGCCGTATTGGCTAAAATCTGTGCGTTCGACATCTACTTGCGCGCTGGTGTTACTAGTATCTCTATCTTCTACACTAGTATTGTATTGCCAATATTGTCCAAAGCAATCGTATTTAGCACGTTTTCCTTCATCACAAAGCACGTTATAAGCTTCACTAATTTCTTTGAATTTTGCTTCTGCTGCTTTATTGCCCTGATTGCGATCGGGATGATATTTTAAAGCTAATTTGCGAAATTTCTTTTTAATTTCACTGACTTGAGCTGCTCTTTCAACTCCTAAAACCGCATAGTAATCTTTATATTCATTGGAAGACATTAGAAATTATTTCTTAATAAAATTAGCTAGCTAAAGATGGCTCGATATTATAACCAAAAATAATTTGGCGATTTATTCTATATATATTAAGTTTTAATTCTATCAAAGTTAGTTAATCCTGAATTAATTAATTTTTGTCCAGTAGTTTTAACCAAAAATTCAACTAAAACATTCTTAATTTCTCTAAGTAAAAGGTGTAGCCAATACGACTACACCTTATAAAATATTCAATTTAGATTACAAAGGTTATAGCTTCGGCGTTGTTACCTCAGTATCTAGAGTATATGGCTTTTAAAATGTTAAAAACCAGATTACAGTTGTTAAATCACCGTATTATCAGCTATGGTTGCGTTTTTAAGAACAACTACAATACCGCTACGGATATAGAAGCCTTCATCTTCTTTTTGAGATTCTTCAACCCGATCTTTATTCAAAATTTGAACGTTACGACCGATACGAGCATTTTTATCGACAATGGCATGACGAATAGTCGAACCTTCACCAATTCCTACAGGAACTCCTCCATTTTGAAGACCTGACTGTCTTTCGGCAAAAGGCTCGTAGAAATCTGCTCCCATAATTAGAGTATCTTCTATAGTACAGTTGGCTTCGATTCTAGTTCTGATTCCAATTACCGAATGATTGACCTTACAGTCTTTTAGAATACATCCTTCGCCAATCATCGATTCGCTTACCTGACAATCTAGAAGCTTGGTCGGCGGTAAATAGCGCGAACGAGTATAGATCGGAGCTTTTTCATCATAAAAGCTGAAGTCTGGATGAGGCTGCTTGGTAAGAGCCAAATTCGCTTCATAGAAAGATTCGATTGTTCCGATATCTTCCCAATATCCCTTAAATAGATATGCCTGTAAATTATGATTTTTAGCTGCTCCTGGAATAATTTCGTTACCAAAATCCGTCTGGTCGGAATTTTTTTCTAGTAGATCGATCAACAGGTCTCTTTTAAAGACGTAAATCCCCATAGAAGCTATATAAGGACTTTCTCTTGCTCTTTCTGAGTTTAGACCTAATACAGTAGTATCTACCTGCATTTTTCTTAGGGCTTCTCCCTTTGGTTTCTCGGCGAAGTCGATAATTCTGCCTTCATCATCTATCTTCATCAAGCCAAAGCTCGAAGCTCTTTTTTCATCAATCGGTACTACAGAAAGAGTAATATCGGCGTTGGTGTCTCGGTGATGCTGAATGAACTTACTATAGTCCATACGATACAGATGATCGCCAGACAAAATAATTACTTCATCAACCTCCCAAGATTTGATTGAGTTAACGTACTGACGCACCGCATCAGCAGTTCCTTGGAACCAACCAGAGTTGTCTTTGGTTTGCTGCGCGGATAGCACTTCTACGAATCCTTCTCTAAATCCAGAAAAATTGTAACTGCGATTTAGATGTCGATTAAGAGAAGCAGAATTGTACTGAGTCAAAACGTAAATTTTGAGAATCTCAGAATTGATACAGTTACTAACGGGAATGTCTATTAAACGATATTTACTAGCTAAAGGTACTGCTGGTTTGGCTCTTAATTTGGTGAGGGGATACAAACGAGTACCTGCACCGCCTCCTAGAATAATACCTAATACTCTTTTCACTTTTTTAAAACCTCGTGACTGCCTGTGCCTCTCAAGATAAAGTTTATCTGAATGGGGGACAGATTCACCAAAATGAAGAGGAAAAGGATTAGATTTGCTAAAGTATTAAGTGAATGTAACGATTGCCCAGGCGCGATCGCTCAGTTAATCTGCTTGTTTCAAGCTATATATCAACGTATCTTCATGCTGCTATGTCATCAACCGAAACCTCTTTACCTCCTCAGCTAGCTAAAATCGTCGAACGCTTTAAACGCCGTTCAAATCCCAAGCAAAAATACGAACAGCTACTGTGGTATGCCAAAAAGCTGCCCCCAATGCCAGAATCAGCCTTAGTAGAGGAAAATAAGGTAAAAGGTTGCGTTTCTCAGGTATATATTACCGCTAGCTTAGAAGACGGTAAGATTCACTATCAGGGCGATTCTGACGCACAGCTAGTAAAAGGCTTGGTTGGTTTTTTAATCCAAGGACTCAACGATCTGACTCCAGAAGAAATCATTCAGATAGAGCCTGACTTTATAGAAGATACAGGCTTAAAAGTCAGCCTGACCCCTTCGCGCGCCAATGGTTTTTTCAATATTTTTCAAATGATGAAGAAAAAGGCTTTAGGTTTTCATCTGGCTACTGAACAATAGTTATTACAGATCTGCTATATAGATCGAGCGGAACATATTGGCGATCGCCATAAACATAATACCTAGTCTTTTTTCTTCTCTTTTTCGGAAATCATCCGCGTACAGCACCAGTCTGTTGGTAGAGCCGATGGCCATCCCATGCGAATAGCTTCAGGACAAATCGTCATTACAGTTAACTGACAATCGATCAGTTGAAAACCTTCTTTCTTACACTGCTTTAAACTGTGTTTTAAAATAGTATCGTCTCTAAATTCAATTGTATTGTTACATTGAATACAGACGACGTGATGGTGATGATGGGGATAAGGCTGATTCAGTTCATAGTGCTTATGTCCTTCGGCTAATTCTAACTCGCGCAAAATTCCCATGCGCGCCATTAACTTCACGCTACGATAAATTGTAGACAGACTAATAGATTCTCCCCGCTGTTCTAGGAGGTCGTGCAATTCCTCAGCACTCAAATGATCGCCTTTGGGCAGATTTTGGAATACATGGAGGATTTTTTCTCTTTGAGGAGTCATGCGCCAACCTCTTGAGTTGAGTTCGGCTTTGAGCGAAGATGCCGTATAATGAGCCATACCAGTGTTTTATCAATTATTTGCTGCTTATTGACAATGATAAGATTTTCAAACAATCTTTGCAAGAAAATATGTTTACAGAATTGTTTTATTCACTGTATATAATATAATTCTTTACATCGTATAATTGCCATAACAGTAAATAGTCTTTCTGTCAAATAAATTATGGCGAGAGAAAAAATCTGAAAAAATCTAAAATGGTGAATATAGCGTTTCTGATTTTAATTAATTTAGCAAATATTATATTTTAAAATAATGATTTTGCTTGGTACTTAATAGCAATATATTATAGCGATCGCTTGAAAATAAACATCAAGTCTATTTAAATCGGTTAACAAATAAAAAGGCAGGTGTCACCTACCATAATAACTAAGTATTACTTTTTGTTCTATTTATTATTCCACTCTTGGGCAGCATCTTTAACTGCTTGTTCTACAGTTTTTTCATTTAGCATTGCAGCCTGTAAATTTTCGTAAATTGCTTTTTGTAACACCTGGATATCTTCTCTCACGGGGATCAACACCTCTGCATCTTTTAACTGTGCTGCGCTAATTTTCTTTGCCTGTTCTTTTAAGCTGGTTTGTTCTTGTTGTTCGATGTCTTGGATATATTGCTCTACAGCTTCGACAGTCGAGGGAAGAACATTAGATTCGCGAGCAAAGGTCAATTGATTTTCAGTATTAGTAACAAACAAAGCATATTCAAGTGCCTGTTCTGATTTATCGGTACTACGAGGAATTACTAAATTCATTACCGCTACACTTTTTTTGCCAGTCTTACCAGTAATTTGCTCCGCAACACCCGACACTTCGGCAACCGTTGGCGCATTTTTGGTAATGCTATCGATAAATTCTGCGCCAGAAGCCAACAAAGCTACTTCTTTTGCCTGATAAAGCTCGATTCCGCGACGATGACCTTGAGTTAATACCTCTGGAGGTAATAAATCTTGTTGATATAAGTCTACCCAATACTGAAAAGCTGCTTTTCCTTCAGGGGTATCAAAAGCAGCTTTACCCGAATCATCTATTAATTGAACCCCCATTTTGATTAAAGACTCTAGAACATCTCCCGAATCATTAGGTACGAATGTAGTGAAAAAGGCATATTTGCCCGTCTTCTCTTTAATAGTTTTGGCAGCCCGTGCTAGTTCTTGATATGTTTGCGGAACTTCTTCAATACCAGATGCTGTTAAAAGTTCTTGGTTGTAAATCGTAATTGTCGTAGTTAGATACCAGGGAATACCAAATGTTTGGTCATTGCACTTACTTTCTTGGCATACTTCAATCGTACTTGCTTGCCATATTTTAGGTAGATAGGTTTCTTTGACTTCTGGAGATACTGCTGGTTCTAAATTCAACCAGGCATTGTTCGTCGCTAGTTGTGAGGCAAATTTTGGATTTAGATTAACCACATCAGGTGCGGTTTTAGCAGAGATAGAAGTCAGAATTTTATTTTCCATCGCCGACCAAGGAATATCGATCCATCGAATTTCGGCTTCATGTTGACTTTCGTAAGTATTATTCAAGTCAGCGAAATACTGAGTAAAGTTGGGCTTAAGCTGCATAGTCCAAAATTCAAGCTCTTCGGAATTATTTGCAGCACGATTGCAGCCTAATAAACTACCCAGGACTACTCCGATTAATAAAAAATGCTTTAATTTTTGGCGATCGATCTTCATGACTCGAATAGATATAAACCCTCGGATAAACGATATTACTTATAAGTAGAAATGGCAATATCTGTAAGTAATATTAACTATATTAGTTTATGTTAAATAGGCTTTTTTCGGTACAACCACCTATCAAAAAATACATTTATAGCAGTTACAATATGCGATGTGAGTAAGCCTATTATTAAAAGGTTCTAATATTAATAACTCATATATAGCAATCAGGAATGATTTATAAGAAACTCTCTCTTATCTTGACTCCGTGTTCTCCGTGCCTCCGTGGTTTATCAAAAAAATATTCTCACAAATGATTTACGATTGCTATAGCGATTCTGAATCATTCATACAGGGCAAATTATATATCTTTAAAACTTAAATTTTTAATACTTTAAGAGAATTTTAGAAGATAGCCTCATGTTTCAATACACAATTATTTAGTACTACTACTGAAGTAAAATATGCTAGATAAATTTACTAATATATTAGATCGATTTGGTTCTAAAAGCGATCGCGTGGGAATAGAAATTAATTCCCATAAAATAAATATCGTTCAAGTAGTCAAAAAAGGAGACAAATATAAATTAATCAAAAATGTTTCTGCTAATGTTCCTGAAGGAGTATATGAAGAAGGGCAACTAGTTGATTCTTTAGCCTTATCTGAACTAATAAAAGATACTCTCAAAGCTAATAAAATTAGTGCCAAAAAAGTATCGACTGCTGTTCCGATGAGAGAAGCAATTATTCGAGTTATTCCAGTTCCAGCAGAACTAAACGAAGAAGAATTACAGTCGATGATTTTGGTACACGAAGCAGGAATGCACCTTCCTTATCCAGTGGAAGAAGTAGATCTTGACTATACCAAGCTTGGCTACTTTATGGATGAAGATGGAATTGAAAAAGTTAATGTTTTACTAGTAGCTACTAGAAAAGAAGTTACCGACCTTTATCTAGAAGTTTTTAATCAGGCAGAACTAGAGGTAGAAGTCTTAGAGATTAACAGTTTTGCTTTAATTAGAACTATTAGAGAACAGCTACGTTCTTTCAATTCTAAAGAAGCAGTAATCTTAGTAGATTTAGAAATTGATAGTACAGAAATTGCGATTGTTGTTGAGGGAGTTCCGCAATTTTCTAGAACTGTTCCTATCGGTACATA
Organism: Waterburya sp.; assembly: GCA_965214815.1. GTDB lineage: Bacteria > Cyanobacteriota > Cyanobacteriia > Cyanobacteriales > Xenococcaceae > Waterburya. The sequence goes on along the minus strand of CBDCCL010000002.1, from coordinate 326,170 downwards.
TCAAATGCGTAGTGCATTTTCTGAGGCAGCAGATTTATCAAGCGTCGGTTCTACAGAAATACTTCACGGCATCAACATACTTGAAGGAACTGAAAGTTCCGAAGATTTCAATACCGAGCAGATAGAAATGGGACAAGCAACATTACTAAAAATTCTGGGTGAATTGTCTGAAGAACTAAGCCGTTCGATTAACTTTTATATCAGTCAAAGCGAAGATCTAGAAATATCTCAATTGCTCTTAGCAGGGCCAGGAGCAGGAATTAACCAGGTAGATGAGTTTTTTACTCAGAAACTAAATTTACCTGCTAGCAAAATCGATCCTATTGCAGCTTTAGGAATAGATCTAAATACAGATATTGCTCCCGAACAACGCCCAGGCTTGGGCATCGTTTTAGGGTTAGGAATTAGAGAATAAATCTTAAAACGATCGCTAGTAATTTTTTAAACATTCTGGGGAACTGTAATAGTGTCCTGGCATATTAGTTATTCTTAACAGTATTACTTTATGTATAACTTAGATATTAATTTTCTTCGGGAGAGGAGGGCAGAACAAACTGACAATTTAGCCAGTAGTTTTGTTGAAAAAAAAGAGGTTTCTCTTGCCGATAGAATTCCAATTGTGGCAGGAATAATTGTAGCCTTAGCTGCACCAGCCATTACCTTTAGCTTTTTTAGAAGTGCTAAAGCCGAAACAGCCGTTATAGAAACCGAAATTGCACAGCTTGAAAGCGAAATTGCCGAACTAGGTAATCAAAACCAAAAAATTGAAGAACTAAATACTGAAATCGAGCAGGTAAAACAAGAAACTACTGCTTTGGTTGGAGTATTTGAAAAGATCGAACCCTGGGCTGCTGTTTTGCAGGAAGTAAGCGATCGCACTCCTCTTGGAATATTGGTCGAATCTTTACAGCAGAGTGGTTCGGGCGAAGATATCGGGTTGAATATTGCGGGGGTTGCTCTTAGCTACGAAAGTGTAAATGACTTTGTACTGTTGCTAGAGCGATCGCCATTTTTTGCTCGAAATCAAATTAAGCTTAACGGTGCTAGCGTTGCCGATTTTGGCGTAGAAATCGAAAACGAAGAAGACTTGCCAGAAAATGCCTCACTAGAGATTCCTCAAGGGGTTAAATTCACAATTTCTGCTGGGTTAGCTAACACACCCTCTTCTCAGTTAATTGAAGAAATAAAGAAAAAAGGCTCGGATGGTTTGGCTATCAGACTAAATACACTAGAACGTAAAGGAGTAGATTTAAAATGACCTTCGCTGACGATTTTGCGTTGGATGAACAAGATTTGGGAGAAGATTATCCTTCTGCCTTTGGTATTACCTTTACACCAATGGTTATGGGAATTGCGATCGCCGTAGCGGGAACGATCTTAGCCATTTATGGATTTGTCTCATATGTCAAACCTGTTCGCGAAGCACGTCAACAAAAGTTGACTCAAAAGCAGGAACTCCAGCAGCAGCTAAACAGTATTAAATCGGGAGATGCCGATCTCAAGCTTGCACAACTAGATGCCGATTTAGAAGCAAACAAAGTATTAAAATCTCGCGTGCTGTCGATGTTTACTAGTTCTGAAGATTTAGAAACCCTGTTGATCGACTTGAATAGCTTTATCGCTTCTAATCAAGCGGAGTTGATTCAGTACCAGCCCGACAGCAATGTAAGTGTCGTGGAAGATGCTTCATTAGGAGCGGGAGTACAGGGTAAGTTACAGCGCAAGGGAATTTCTCTAACTATTGAAGGAACTTTTGAGGAAACGAGAGAACTTCTAAGAGATTTAGAACGGCTACAGCCTTTATTAATGATACAGAGTATCAGTTCTACCGTCAGCGAAAAACCTACGGCAGTTTTAACTAATACGACTGAAGGTGAAACTGTAATCGTGTCAAAAACCGAAGCAGAGTTAAAAACCCAGATTAAGTTAGATGCCATCTTGCCAATGAGTCAAGCAGAACTAGAACAGGCAAGAAAAGTAGATGAAGAAGCCGAAGTCGAGAGAAGTAAGGGCAGACGGAAGAAGTAAAAATTAATTCTATAAAAAATATTAGGTTGAGAATACGAGAATATGAAAAATTATAGCGATCGCTTGGGATTTTTAACTGCATTAGCGGTGATGTTAGTTGGTGCAGATGCCCATGCTGCCGAACGTCAAATTACCGACGTAGAATTAGAATCAAACAACCATCAGCTAGAACTTAAACTATCGGCAACTGACTCGCGCGCAGCTTCTTTTTATACCGTGCGAGATGACAACACCATTCAAGTTAATCTACTCGATACCGATTTAGATCTACCTCAGGGCGATTCCTTTAAACAAGTAAATCCGATTCCTGGCGTTACCGCAGTAGAAATCGATCGCGTAGATCGTCAACATACTCAGGTCGTTGTTTCTACAGAATCAGATGTGGCGATCGAACATTTACTAGAACAACGAGGAGAAGATCTGGTTTTAAGCTTGAATCGCATAACTAAAGCTCAGTCTTTTCAAAGAGAGGTAGAACAGTTCGGTTACAAGGCTGCTAAAAAGATCGAGCAAACCTACAAAACTGCACTAGGACAAAAAAGAACCAAAGACGATAAAAAATCCGTATCTAGTAAGGATAATTCCAATGATGTTTTAATTCCCAACCCCGAAATTGTCATCGACGATAATCGCGTCAATGAAATCAAAGAACAAATATTTAAAGCTCAAGATAGCGAACTTGGTGACAATCCCGTTCCTGCGACTCTACCCCGTGCTGTTGCTCCTCCTGTAGGGGATATGGCAATTTCCAACGTCAGCACTATGCCCGACATGGTAGATCTGAGTTCGGGGGCGATGGTTCCCCGTTTGGTACTGCGCGATGCGCCCATCCGAGAAGTTTTATCTTTGCTAGCGCGTTCTGCTAATTTAAATGTTGTCTATGCAGGGGGAGATGCCGAAGAAAGTATTGATGGTGAAGAAACGGGACCGACTATTTCTTTAGATTTAGAAAACCAACCCGTACAGGAAGTATTTAACTCAGTACTATTAATTTCTGGTTTAGATGCCAACCGTCGAGGCAACATTATCTACGTAGGGGAACAACTACCCGCACAGGCACGTAATTTAGTTAGCCGTACTGTTCGCTTGAATCAGGTTATTGCCGACAACGCAGCCTTGTATTTAGCGAGTTTGGGAGCAGAAGGTAAAATACTCAAGCCCGTATTAGAAGATAGTATAGACCCAGAAACTGGTCGAATCGTTCAAAGAGTTGCAGTTGGTTCAGAATTGACCGCTTTAGATACCGATGAAGATGAGACTGGGACTAAAGCATTGCTATTAAGAGGTTTACAAGTTTCTACAGATGGTCGGCTCAACTCCATTACCTTAGTAGGTGAACCCCGTAAAGTAGAGACTGCAACAAGTTTTCTGACTCAACTAGATGCCCGTCGCCGTCAGGTAGCAGTAAATGTCAAGGTGATAGACGTTAACTTGCTCAACCAAGACGTTTTTAACAGTAGCTTCTCATTCGGTATAAATGATAGCTTCTTCGTACAAGATAACGGTTCGGCATCTCTAAGGTTTGGCGACACTGCACCACCAACGAGTGCTGAATTTAGTAGTGATATTGGACGTTTATCTAATCCTCCCGTAATTCAGAATCCTTTTGCTGATGCCAATGTCTTTTTCGATCTTAATAGTCCTATTGAGACACCTATAGGAATTTTTCCAGAGCAATCAGCAGGTGTAAGGAGCAATCCTTTCTCGACAGGAATAACAGATTACGATCCAGGAAATGAAGGCGAGCCACTCACCGATGATGATGGTGAATTCGTTCGTGATGATAATGGTAATATTCAATTTGACAATGGGACTCGCCCTTCTATTACGGCAGGACTGCCTAGTCTCTTTCGATTTCCCGATAAGTTCTTAGCGTTGTTAGAAGCCCGTGTAACTAGCGGTAATGCTAAAATTCTTACCGATCCAACTTTAATGGTGCAGGAAGGGCAACAGGCAACCGTTAAACTAGCTCAAAACATTATTGAAAGCGTTCAAACCTCAATTGATGGAGAAACGGGGAGTAGAACTATTACACCTGTTATTGCCGAAGCTGGGGTTGTTCTAACGGTTAATGTCGAGCAAATCGACGATAACGGCTTTGTTTCAATGTCCGTTAGTCCTACAGTTAGCTCTATTGGTGCTACGCAAAACTTTGATAGTGGTGACGGTGCGGTTAACTTGCTTAACCTATTAAGTAAGCGTGAGCTTAGTTCAGGTTTGGTACGGTTGCGTGATGGTCAGACTTTAATTTTGTCAGGGATTATTCAAGACCAAGAAAGAAGTACCGTTTCTAAAGTACCTATTTTGGGCGATATTCCTTTACTCGGTGCTTTGTTTAGAAGTACCGATAAGACTAGCGAAAGGGCAGAAGTAATAGTTTTGTTAACTCCTGAGATTGTCGAAGAGGATGCGGGGTTGGCAAACAACTTTATGCCAGGTAAACAAAGCCGTGAAATCCTTCAGCGAGAAGGGGTTGGCGTGATGGGAAATTAGCTAGGTTTACCTGTTTGATGGCTGGTTTTTGGGGTTGGAAATTGGAAAAATTGTTGAAATCTATATAAATTAATGCTTTCAACGATCCATATTTGCCAAGTAGAGCTTAGAATAAGGCAGTCATAGATTAGCGTGTTTAAGAGGACATCTGAAAGGTTGTTTTTCGACAATCTGATTTTTAGTTCTGCCCCCCCCAGCCCCGATCCCTCTGCCTTCGGCATCTCCCTTTTTAAGGGAGACAAGGGGAGAACAACTGAAAGTCCCCCAAACTTGGGGGATTTAGGGGGCAATAATGTAATAATCAGACTTTACATACAACCTCTAAAAGCCTATCTATGACGATTGATGAATAAATTAGTCTATGTATTGTGGGTTTTTATAATTCAAGTGCTATAAATTAGGCGGGTTTATTCATTTTCAAATTCTAAGAGGATATCTGAAAAGTGATTGATGCTAAATTTGATGACTTTTGCCCCCCTCGCCCCGATCCCTCCGCCTTCGGCATCTCCCTTAAAAAGGGAGACAAGGGGGGAACAAGAGTTAAAAGTCCCCCAGCCTTGGGGGATTTAGGGGGCTTGAATTAAGCAAGCTGTACATTTTAAATAACCTCTAAGTTCTCTATTAGCGAGAGCAAAACACACACAAACCACAAATAAACATCAACAGGAGATCATTTCAATGAACAAAGGTGAATTAGTCGATCGCATTTCTCAAAAGGCAACCGTAACTAAAAAGCAAGCTGATGCGGTACTATCAGCAGCGGTTGAAACCATTATGGAGGCTGTATCAGAAGGAGATAAAGTTACTCTAGTTGGTTTTGGTTCTTTTGAAAGGCGCGATCGCAAAGAAAGAGAAGGACGTAATCCTAAAACAGGTGAAAAAATGTCCATTCCTGCTACTAAAGTTCCTGCTTTCTCTGCTGGTAAGCTATTTAAAGAGAAAGTCGCGCCTAAGTAGTTGAGATAACCAACCTATCTTGAACAGACCACAACACGGTGGAAATTTGAATTGGGCAGCCACAATTGCTGGTTGTCCAGTTTCTGCTTTAACAGATTTTTCTGCCAGCATTAACCCCCTGGGAACTCCCGATAGCGCGATCGCTGCTATTGTTAAGAATGCGACCCAGTTAACCGCTTATCCCGATCCGAATTATCCGCAGTTGCGATCGCACCTGGCCCGACACCATCAGCTCGATCCTGAGTTTATTCTGCCTGGTAATGGTTCTGCCGAGTTACTTACCTGGGCGGGAAGGGAATTAGCGCAACAAAAATTTACTTATTTAATTACCCCGGCATTTAGCGATTATCAACGGGCTTTGAATGCTTTTGGCGCGAAGATCCTGGCTTTTCCTTTGCATTTCTGTAAGGGCGTTACGGCAAACGCCCCTACGGCGATACCGATACCGCGATCGCCTCATCCTCAATCGGGATTGCTGCTCAACAACCCCCATAATCCTACGGGGAAATTATGGACGAGAAACGAGATTTTACCCTATTTGTCACAATTTGAACTGGTGGTAATTGATGAGGCGTTTATGGACTTTTTAACGCCCGACCAAGAGCAAAGTTTGATTCGGGTGGTGGCAGAGCGTTCTAATTTGGTTATTTTGCGTTCGCTAACTAAGTTCTATAGTTTACCAGGCTTACGTATCGGCTATGCGATCGCTCACCCAGAAAGATTACAGCGGTGGCAAAAGTGGCGCGATCCTTGGTCGGTTAACACTCTAGCAGCAGCAGCATCTATTGCAGCAATTGGGGACAAGGAATTTCAACAGCAGACTTGGGATTGGCTGAGTTCTGCCCGATCGCGATTATTCGAGCAGCTACAGTCAATTCCTAAACTACAGCCTTTTGAGAGTGCAGCTAATTATCTCTTAGTAAAGACTGAAATATCTGCCACACGACTACAGGAAAAATTACTAACCGATTACCAGATTGTGATCCGAGACTGTATCAGCTTTCCCGAACTTGGCGATCGCTATTTTAGGATTGCAGTCCGTTTACCCGCCCAAAACGATCGCTTAGTATCAGCCATAACTGCTATCTTGAAAGCTGATTGTTGATTGTTGATTGTTGATTGTTGATTGTTGATTGTTGATTGTTAATTGCTCATTGCTCACTGATAACATGGCGGTAGATTATGATTTGGTAATAATTGGCAGCAGTTGGGAGGGTATTTATGCTGCAAAAAATGCTGTTATGCTGCAAGCTCGCGTTGCTTTGGTAACTCAGTGTGATTTGCCTGATGATACGCTAATTAACTGTAGTGTTGGCGAGGTGGGGCGGTTGAACTATCGTTTGGCTGAGACTCCGTTTGCGATCGCGTCTTTAGATCTACCTTCATTTTCTTTTAGTCAAGCAATAGATTGGGCAGAAGAAGTAAATGGGGTGGTGCAGGCTAGTAATTCTCTATCGAGTTTGGCAGCTTTAGGAGTCGATATAATTGTCGGATCGGGGGAGTTTTGCCGTTTACCGCAGCTAGCGTTTAACGTCGCCAAGAGAAAGCTGCGATCGCGTAACTTTTTGTTAGCTACTGGGGCGAATTTTCAGCCCGATCTAAATATCGATCCGCAAGATTACTTAACTTTAAGACAGTTAGGCGATCTAGATCTAAGGGATCTCAAACGGCAGGTAATTATTATCGGTGGCGATCCAACTAGTTTAGAATTAGCTCAAAATCTAGCTAGGTTCGATAAACAAGTTACTTTAGTTGTCCGACAGCCCAGGATATTACCCCAAGAAGATCTCGATCTCGCTATTTTAATTCAGGCACAGTTAGAAGCGGTCGGCATCAAAATTTATACTAATTGTGCCGTTACTCAAATCAAAACTATTAACGGGCAAAAATGGTTACAGGGAGGTAATCGCGCTTCTTGCTCAATAACCTCAACGGGGAGAACCCCCGCAACGGTTTTTCGCGCCTTGTCCGCAAATGAAGTTATTTTTGTCGATTGCCGTCAGCCTAACGTTGAGGGTTTGAATCTAGCGGGTGTCAGTGTTAGATCGGGTCGCCAACGGATTTTAGTCAACCAAAAGCTACAGACTACTAACCCTAATATTTATGCCTGTGGCGATTTAATAGGTGGTTACGCTATGCCTAACGTTACTCGATATGAAGTAAATTTAATTCTTAAAAATACTTTGTTTTTTCCCTGGTATAAAACCAATTATCACAGTCTTCCTTGGGCAGTTTTTACTCAACCTAATCTAGCAAGAGTCGGCTTAACTCAACATCAGGCTCGACAGCAGTATGGTGATGATATTTACACTATTAAACAGTATTTTCGTGATGTGACACAGGCGCAAATTATAGACCGCACTTCAGGAGTATGTAAATTAATTGTTAGAGAAAATGGCGAAATTTTAGGCTGTGGTATAGTAGGCGATCGCGCAGCGGAATTAATCCCTACAGTAGCGTTGATGATTCAGCATAAGATTAAATTAGATTCTAACCCCATGCGAGGATTGACTTCTTTATCTATACCCACGGTTTACCCTAGTATGGCTGAAATATTGGAACACTCTAGTCGAAATTTCTATCATCAAAAGCTAGAGCGCAATCCTAAATTGTTAAATCGTCTGAGAAGCTGGTTTTCTATTAAAAAGAATTGGTCAGAGTAATCAACGTAATGTAGGGTGGGCATCGCGAGCAACCACAATGAAAAAAGATTCGTGAAGTAATACCCATCTTTGAGTAGCAAGGTGGGCATCGCGAGCAAATTAAAATCTTGAGAAACATCTTGTTAATACCCACCACTATTAATAATCGCTAATGAAAAAGCTTTTTATCGTAATAGAAGGAATAGATTGTTCGGGAAAAACCACCCAGGCTGAGTTATTAAAAGAATACTTTATTACTCAAAAACAACAGGCAGTAATTAGCCCCGAACCTTCCAACGGTGTTATTGGTAACATGATTCGTCAAGCACTCAAACAAAGAATTATTTTTAGTCGCGCCCGCGCTTTATTTGACGAACAAATGGCATATCTTTTTGCAGCCGATCGCCACGACCATTTATACAATGATATAGATGGAGTATTTAAATTAATGGAAGATAATTATCATGTAATTAGCACTAGATATTACTTTTCTTCTTTAGCCTACAATTGCGATACTGTAGAAAAATTCAACTTTATTAAAAAGCTTAACGATCGCTTTCCCAATCCAGATCTAACAATCTATCTCGATCTTCCTATTGAAGCGTCACTAGTTCGATTACAAGAACGTTCTTTACAAGAAGTATATGAAACCAAATCGAAATTAACGTTAGTTCGAGAGCAGTATCAAAAAATATTTGCTGAATATGATGGTAAGGCGATCGTTCTAGATGCAACACAAGATCGAGAGTATATTCATCGTTCAATAGTTGAAGAGGTGGAAGCTATTATCACTTCGCAACAATGAACAATGAACAATGAGCAATGAGCAAATGCTAACTGTTGAGGTGTTGACTGACAAAGATTAGCTAATTATCCCCAGAGACAATAAGATCTGCTCATAGTTATACTTATTGTTTGTTGTTTAAAAAATATTTATTTAATATTATGCAACTATTTTTCAAAATTTCCTTCTATGTCAGAAGGTTAGGTAAGAACACGCTTGCTAAATGAGTAAAAATTATCGCTTTTAAAATCGGCATTAGCCACAGACTATAACCACAAGATGAAGCAGGATTCTGAGGTCAATTTAGATAAACAGATAGATCGTAGCCAACCTCCACAGAAATCTTATAAATGGCGTAAGATAACAGGCGCGATCGCTCTTTTATTATTAGGCAGTGCGGGTGGGGGTTTAATTTACGGTTGGTATTTCGTACAGCGCAAATTAGTACCTTTAGTAGAAACAGAGGTAGGAAATTATCTGCATCGCCCTTTGGAATTGGGAGAATTAAAGTCTATTTCCCCTACTGGTGCTAGCTTTGGCGAGAGCGCACTACCTGCTACCGAAGATAATCCTGATTTTGTCGAAGTAGAGCGAGTAAAGGTTAATTTTGCTCCCCTTCATTTTTTATTACGGCGTGAATTAAAGCTAAATCTTACTTTAGTAGAACCCAATGTCTATATCGAGCAAGATGAATCTAAGCTATGGACACCTACAAACTTTGGTAGTGATGAAGATAGTCAAGGGGCAATAAAAGTTAATGTTAGATCGATCGAACTCGATGGAGGACAACTTTCTTTAGCTGCATATAACTCCGAAACCAAGGCGTTAAATCCTGCTGTTGTTGCTGATATCGATAATATTATAGCTCGTCCACGGAATCATAAAATCGAGTTTGATGCAGCAGCAGAATTAATTCAGGGTGGTAAATTTACCATTGATGGACAGGGAAACTTAAAAACGGGCATTATCAATTTAGATATAGTAGCGCGACAGCTTGCAGCCTCGGAAGTTAGCAGTTTGTTAGCACTGCCAATCGAACTAAACCAAGGCAATCTCGATGGAAAGATTGGCGTAACTCTCGGTAAAACACCGATTCCCGAACTACAGGGGGCATTAGATATAGATGATGTAAGTCTACAAATTCCCAATCTAGTCAAGCCTTTTAGCGGTAGTGAGGGTAAGATTCGCTTTGAGGGAACAAAACTAAAACTCGATCGCGTCGGGACTAATTTTGGTTCTGTAGCAGCATCCGCTTCTGGTTCATTAGATCTAGCAGGTATAGGAAACTATCAGATTGATGCCAAAATAAAGCCCGTAGCAGCCCCCAAAGTAATTGAGGCTTTAGAATTAGATGCACCAGTGCCAATTAAAGGCAAGATAGGTGGCGATCTGGCAGTTAGGGGAACTTTAGAAAATCCTGTAGTACAAATAGACATTGCTACTACTAGTCCCAGTCAAATTGATAAAGTAGCTTTTAAACGTATCGCTGCGGATTTAGAAATAGTCGGGACTACTCTAAACGTCAAGCAGTTTACCAGCTTACCCTCTTCTGGCGGAAAAATAGAGGGTAACGGGAAACTACAGCTAGATGGCGCGCAGAATTTGGCTTTTAACGTCCTGGCAGACAATGTTTCGGGTAAAGCGATCGCTCGTAGCTACAGTACACAACTGCCTGTAGATATCGGTACGGTTACGGGTCAAACCAACATTACCGCCTCTGCTGGAGATTTATCGACTCTACAATTTCGTAACTCTAATGCCGATCTGGCTTTGGGTAACGGCACTATCGAACTAAACAACTTAAATTACAGCAACGGTAGATGGACATCTGGGGTAAGGGCATCGGGTGTAGAATTTGGCAGTTTACCCATCGGCAAGGGTAGCGCGCCGACGATTGCCAAGGGTATAGTTGATGGTGTTTTTGAGGTTTCGGGTGCTAATAGTGGCGATCTAAGCTTAGTTGACGCTACGGGGACGGCAAATCTAAATACCGTCGGTGGGCAAATTGTCCTACCCAGTATAGAAATTGCTGACGGTAGCTGGAGTGCCGATGTCGATACTGAAAACTTAAAGCTACAGCGTTTGTTTCCCGAATTACCCGACGAATTCAACGACAATATTAGCGGAGAGTTTTATCTGACAGGGAATATTCCCGACGAGGCACAACCCCAAACCTTAATTAATGGCTTTGGCGATCTGGCTTTGGCAGAGGGGACAGTCAAGGTAGAAGACTTAAAAATTGTCGATAAAAACTGGAAGGCGATCGCTACTGGAACGAATCTCAAGCTAAAGGAACTAAGTTCTAGTACTCCCGATCAGTTTGCTGGTTTAATTAACGGTAAACTACAGCTATCGGGAACTACCGATAATATTACCCCCGAAGGAATTGTCGCATCAGGGGATGGTAGTCTTACCCTGAGCGAAGGGGTTTTTGTGGCTGAAACATTGGCGATCGCCGATGGTAGATTTGACGCTTCGATAGTTCCTCAAAATGTAGACCTGAGCCTATTTGGCGATCCTAACTCAGACGATTTGGAACTCAACGGACAGATAGGAGGAGAGTTAAAGGTAACGGGTAGGGTAGATAACCTCAGTCCCACCGCCGTATCCGCACGGGGCAATCTTACCTTTAGCGAGGGCATCGATCTATTAGAACAACCCTTAACCGCAGCAGTAGTTTGGGATGGCAAGCGGTTGGATGTGCAGCAAGCTATGGGTAATGGTTTGAATGCGAAGGGATATGTCGTTTTAGATGAGTCGTTTTTTAGCGATATTCCCGATAAGTTAGCTGCGGTAGACTACTTTGAATTTAACGTTACCCAAGCCAAAAGAATCGATGTTACAAAGCTACGTTTAACCTTACCCAGTTGGGCGAATAACCTAGATTACTCAGGGAAAGCAGACTTTGCGGGAAAAATTAGCGGTGTTCCCTCATCGATGACCATTCGAGGAAACGTCGGCTTAAGAAATTTTCAAGTAGAAGATATCCAGTTCGATTCTTTCTTGGCTGGTAATGTACAGATATCTCCACAGACAGGAGTTCAGCTACAGCTAGAGCAAATCTTAACTACACCCCTATTGCCGTCGGCAGGAAATAGTACTGAATCTCAACCAGCAGATAAAATCGAACTAGTCTTAGATTCTAACTTTTCCCCTCAAGCTTTTGCGATCGCTCAGGATAATCTTTTAATTAGAGGAACGGGCGAAGGGGAGATCTTAGATATTACCACTCTTAACGTTCCTGTAGAAATACTAAAAACCATCGCCCTCAAAAGCGACGATCTAGAAGTACCAGACAATATTGCCATTCAACCCGTAGATGGTGAGCTGTCAGGTGAGTTTACCTTTAATCTCGATACTCTGGCAACCACAGGAAAAAACGTCGTTATCACTAATCCTGCTATAGCGAGTATCAAAGGCGATCGCCTTGAAGGAGATTTTCAATATGCTGACGGTTACTTTGCCATTCAAGATGCTAAATTTCAACAGCGAAATAGTGTCTATAAACTCGAAGGTAATCTGAGCCAAAAACCCGACGATATCGAACTTGACGGGCGAATTACGCTGAAACAAGCGCAAATTCAGGATATTTTAGTGGCACTACAGGTTTTTGAACTGGAAGACTTTACTCGTCTTTTCGGCGATCGCCAGTACGGTGATGCAAATGATTTATATCTTTCAAAAGTTAATAAACCACCCCTATTTGATGTTGGATTTGAAGATGCACCGATAATCGAGCAGCTACAGTTACTGGCAGAAATACAAGCCTGGTTAGAAAACGTTCGAGAACAACAGCAAGATGCCATAGTTCCACCGATTAGAAACCTCAAAGGAACTTTTGACGGTGAGGTTAAGGTATCTGGCTCTTTGAATACAGGATTAACTTCTGAATTCGACTTTTTGGGCGACTCGTGGCAATGGGGCAACATAGTCGGTGAAGAGATTATTGCCAGAGGTAGTTTGAAAGAAGGAATATTAACTTTGCTACCTATTTCTTTAAAGCTACGGGACACATCTAACTCAGATCGAGATCTTACTAATCCTCCTACTCTGCTATTTACGGGGACATTCGGCGGAGAAACCCAATCAGGACAATTTAGACTAGTGGACGTTCCTGTTAAATTAATCGAGCAGCTATTTTCTTTTTCTTCGGAATTAGCTTTGGATGGGTCGATTAATGCCGTTGCTACTATTGCAGGAACGCAGAAAAATCCCCAAGCCAGGGGTGAAATTAGCATCGATAATGCTTCATTAAATGAAACCTCAATTCAATCTACTAAAGGCAGCTTCAACTACAACAGATCTCGTTTAGATTTTTCTGCTAGTAGCGTAATTGCCCAAGATACCGATCCTGTAGTTGTCAGGGGTAGCGTTCCTTACCAACTTCCTTTTGCAGAAGTAGAACCTGAAAGCGATCGCCTGAAATTACAGCTAAACGTAAAAGATAAAGGTCTAGCCTTGTTGGATATCTTTTCTCGGGGAGAACTAAAGTGGATTTCGGGCAAAGGCTCGATCGCTCTTGATATCTCTGGTGTTTTTGACCCCGAAGCCAATTTTCCCCGAGAACTGGTTACTCAAGGAACAGCCACTATTGAAGATGCTACCATTGCTGCCAAAAGCTTACCGAAGAATCCAATTACTGATATTAATAGTCAAATTTTCTTCAACTTTGATAATATTCGCGTCCAAAGCTTTCAGGGAAATTTAGGTGGTGGAAAAATTTTAGCTACAGGTTCAGTTCCTTTAAATGATAATGCGGCAATCGATCCTCTAAAGATTAATCTCGATCGGATAGAACTCGAACTACCAAAACTGTATAAGGGAGGTATTAAAGGACAGTTGGAGATTCTAGGGAAAGCTACCGAACCTGATATCTCAGGAAATCTAACTTTATTTGACGGTACAATTTTATTGGCTAATGAAGAGGAAGCAGCCGAAAGTAGCCAGAACAATCCTAACACAGTGGCTAGAAGTAGCGATCGCAATCTCGCTGCACTAACTCAGTACAAAGACCTTAAATTAACTCTTGGAGAAGATGTTCAAATAAGTCAGCCACCAATATTTACCTTTTTAGCTACGGGAGATTTAACGATCGACGGTAGTTTTCTTCAGCCTAGTCCTAACGGTACGATTGTTCTCAAACGCGGTCAGGTAAATTTATTTACTACTCAGCTAAACCTTTCTAGAGACTATGAAAATACGGCTCGTTTCTCTAGTAACAACGTTATCGATCCTTTTTTAGATGTTTTATTGGTTGGTTCAGCCATAGAAACTACCCCTAGAAGCATTCCTAGTGAAGTATTACCCGCAGAAATTCCCGACTCTAGTTTGGGGACTCTAGATACTATTAGGGTTTCGGCTAAAGTTACAGGTCTTGCTAGCCAAATTACTAATAATATCGAGCTTACTAGTAGTCCTCCTCGTAGTCCGGCAGAAATTGCAGCATTATTAGGAGGGGGTTTTGTCGAAGCATTGGCAAATAGCAATAGTACTTCTGCACTGGTTACTCTAGCAGGCTCGGCTCTATTCGGTAGCTTGAATGCCGAATTCAATAATATCTTTCCCATTGGAGAGTTGCGCTTATTTCCTACTCCGATTATTGATGAAAACCGAGATGATAATAAAGATGGATTAGCAGGAGAAATTGCTATCGATCTGGTTAACAATCTTTCCTTCTCTGCGCTCAAAATTCTTAATACCGATATGCCGGCACAGTTTGGTTTACGCTATCGAATAAACGATAATTTCGTTTTACGAGGTTCTACCGACTTTCAAGAAGATGGTAGCAGAGCGTTAATTGAATATGAATTGAGGTTTTGATTGCTCTGTTAGTTGTTTTGCGCGATCGCTCTTGTATATATTTATTGCGCTTTTCAAGAAGCTAATAGCTATAGCAATCGTAAATCATTTGTGAGAAGATTTTTTTTGATAAACCACGGAGGCACTCAGAACACGGAGTCAGAGAGACCCGGCATTAAAAAGCGCACCGCCCGCTCGGAGGAAACCTCCGAGGCGAACTGGAGTTCGCCGACGTTGCTTCGCAACGGCGAGGCGTTGTCCTAGCCTGACGGAGCGCGAACTGGAGTTCGCCGACGTTGCTTCGCAACGGCGAGTCGCTCCAGCGACTGACGGGGCTTCCTCTGACTTCGTCAAGATAAGAGAGGGTTTCTTATAAATCATTCGGCGTTGCTATAGTACCTTGACAACCCGGTCTATTCTACTAAATACGGCTACAAAAAACATTTGTGGCAAATCGAACAGAATTTATTTATACAATAGACATACCTGAATTAATGGTCAAAAGCTTACGAATAGTTAATGCTTTTAATATTTAGAAGTAACTATAAAAGCAAAATGTTTATAATAAAAATATTGTAGGTATTGTCGATCTAAAATTTATAAAATGAACCAGCAGAAGCAAGAGGTAGATCCAGGAGTTGCTTATATATTATGGGCATTTGGGTTCATGGGATTTTGTGGTATCCATCGTTTTTATTCGGGTAAGATTACCAGTGGCTTAGTCTACTTTTTTACTTTAGGTTTTTTTGGTGTCGGTCAATTTATAGATCTGTTTTTGATTCCTGGTATGACTAGAGAAAGAAATCTACGTCTGCTATACGAAGCTACAGTGGAGGCACGCAACAATAGTCCTCAAGTTACTTTGGTCGAGCCAGAAAAGATCGATCCGATGTTGATTTTGTTACAAGCTGCTGCGACTCAGAATAATGTCTTGTCCATCGGTCAAGCGATGTTAGCAACAGAATTGCCTATAGAAGAAGTAGAAGGTTTGTTAAACAAAGCTCTAAAACAAGGTTTAGCTCATATTGATAACGACGAGCAAACAGGAGCAGTAAGATATTACTTTGATGTTTAGCTATAGTTTAAATTTTGGATAGATACTATTGAATGTAGTATAGAGTAGAATCGCGACCTAGTTTATTTAATTAGCGATTACCCTAAACGAAGGCTTAAGCCTTATATACTCAGCTTCGCCATCGCGCTAAACAGATCAAAAATAGAATAAGGCTATAGTTATTTTAGTAGTAATTAGCATGACGTGAAATAACCCCTTCCTAAAAATATTGAGAGGGGTTTTTAAATTATGTAAATTTTAGGTAAATTTAAGACAGTAGCGATTGCGATCGCTTTTAGGTGCGGGGGTCGCAATCGTCTCTTTATAGATATAAATGTTTAAAAAAAGATTTTAAAGTGAAAAATGGCGATCTTGCCAATCCTCAAGATGACTTCAA
Source organism: Waterburya sp. (assembly GCA_965214815.1). GTDB lineage: Bacteria > Cyanobacteriota > Cyanobacteriia > Cyanobacteriales > Xenococcaceae > Waterburya. Next base: position 310,016 of record CBDCCL010000002.1, on the reverse strand, counting down.
CAATATTTATAGGCGTTCCAAATAAAAACTATAGATAGTAAGTGGGTCGGTAAAAATTATCTATTACTTTACTAACAACCCTAAACTAACCATTCAAAGTCATGTAATTTTAGCCTTATGGTTAATGCTTCGATCTCTATAAATTGCTACTTTACGTAGATAGTAATAACTATAATTTTTTCTGATGAGCGATCGGCAAGACTATCTAGGTGTGGGTTGGAGCTTCCCTTTAAAAATCAATCTACAAGGGGGAATTTCTCTGAGTGCGACCGAGCAAAAAATAAAAGAAGCAATTCTCATTATCTTAAGAACTGAGTTGGGAGAAAGACGATATCGTCCTGATTTTGGTTGTCGCTTATCAGAATTAACTTTTGCACCTCTTAATAGTCAAACTTTGTTCTCGATCCGGTTATACGTGCAAGAAGCATTGGAAACTTGGGAACCTCGCATCGATTTAGAAGAAATAGTGACCGAACCCGATCCAGTTTTAGGAAAAGTCAATATTATGATTAATTATCGTCTTAAAAGTAATCACGAACCTCGAAGCATAGTGTATCCCTTTTACTTAAATCAGAATAAATAGCAGTTTATTAAATTAATATCTACTAAATTATCATGTTACCAAAGGAAAATTTAGACGATCGCACTTTTGAAGACCTAGTTGCAGAATGTATTTTACGTATTCCCCGCTATTGTCCAGATTGGACAGACTTCAACCCCAGCGATCCTGGAATTACTTTAATTGAGTTATTTGCTTGGTTAACCGATCAGATGTTAATGCGGTTTAACAAAGTTCCTCGTCGCAACTATATCACCTTTTTAGAATTAGTAGGGATAAAGTTGCAGCCTCCAGCACCAGCACAGACAAACGTTAGTTTTTACCTTACCCAACCAGATACTTATCCCTATTTAATTCCTCAAGGAACAGAAATAGGGACAGAAACAACCGAAACAGAAGAAGCAGTTATTTTTTCTACGGATAAAGATTTATCAATTGGACAGCCAGAAATTATTCATTTTTTAACCGCTGAAACAGAAGAAGAAACACCAAGTTTACTGCGCGATGGATTTAATAACCAATGGACTAGAGATAGTAATGCCGAATGGAGTGGAGAAGAAATATGCCTATTTAACGAGCAACCAGAAGTAGGCAATTGTTTTTATTTGGTTTTGAACCCAGAAGAATCTTTAGCAGGAAACATCCTGGCAATTATGTTTAGAGGTGCGTCTGCGACCCCTACAGGAATTGACCCCGACCATCCGCCTCGAACTTGGTCAGCTTGGGATGGGTCACAATGGATATCGATTCTGATGAAGGAAGAGGATGACAATACAGGAGGATTTAGTTTTAATAATGAGGAAACTATACAAGATATGGACAGTATACCGACAGGAGAGGTAATAGTCCATCTGCCCCAAAATCTACCTTCTTATAACTTTGAGGGTTATCAAGGTTATTGGTTGCGCTGTGTTTATACCGAACATGAAGAAGCTCAGGGGTCTTATCGACAAGCACCAAAAATTGTTGGAGTTAATCTTCAGTCTATTGGGGGGTCTGTTGCCGTCAAACAAAGTTTTGTTATTCGAGATGAACTTTTAGGCATCAGTGATGGTAAACCAGGACAATACTTTACTTTACAAAATATTCCTGTTTTAGAAAGAAAGAGAGAAGAATATATTGCGATCGTTCCTCCAGGTTCACCGCCTCAAACTTGGACAGAAGTTAGAGATTTTGCTAGCTCCACTCCCAACGACCCCCACTATACCTTAGATTCTCTTACTGGAACAGTACAGTTTGGACCTCTAATTCAAGAACCATCTCGTCACGTAAACAAAACTAAACTTCGTGCCACCCAGACTCAATTACCAGCATTGGGAAACTATTCCACCCAGACTCAATTACCAGCATTGGGAAACTATTCCACCAGATTAGTCGGAAATACTGAAGGAATTTTGGAAAAGCAGTATGGCAGCATTCCTCCCAAGGGTGCAGAGATTCGGATGCGTTGCTATCGAACTGGAGGCGGTCGCCTAGGTAATATTGAAAGTCAAACGCTAAAGGTTTTAAAATCGGCAATTCCTTATGTATATAAAGCAACCAACTACCAATCTGCAAAAGGAGGTTGCGATCCAGAATCTTTAGACCAGGCTATAATACGCGCACCGCAAATTTTTAGAACTCGCGATCGCGCCGTCACTAAAGAAGACTTTGAGGTATTAACTCATCAAGGTGGCGGGGGTTCAATTGCCAGGACACTATGTCTACCTGTAGAAGCAGCAGGAACGGTTACTGTTTTAGTTGTTCCTGAAGCCGAAAGAAATAATCCAGAGCAGGGATTAAATCCGGAAGCTTTAATGTTAACTCCGTTTTTGAGAGAACAAACCCTAAAATATCTCAATGAGAGAAAGTTATTAGGAGTTCGCATTCAGCTACAAGAACCTGATTATGTCGGTGTAGCAGTTACTGCCAGTATTGGTTTGGAATCCATCTATCAAAACGATCGCGATGAAGATGAAATTCGGAATAAATTAATAAAAGCTCTCTATCAATTTCTGAACCCATTAACGGGAGGAATAAAAGGACAAGGCTGGGAATTTGGTAAATCTGTTTATATTTCCGACATTATTGCTCTATTTCAGAAAGTTCCAGGAGTCAGATATATTGGTGAAGTGATGCTTCATTCTTTTTATCGGGAAAATGAAGTTTGGGTAAGTCACACAGAAGAACCGAGACAGTACGTCGATCCTGGAAATTACGGTTTAATCTGTTCTTGGTTAGACTATCCTAATTTAGGTCATACGATTCATTTTTTAACAGACTAGAGTGATTGAGAAAAAAGTAACTGACGCGATGTGCAGCTAACATTAAGAAAAAAATTCAATAATAATTGTCATGGGAAATTAAATTATTCCAGATCGCCTTAGAGGAGGTTTTGTAATGAGCAAACAGCAATAGTGAAATAAGGCGATCGCTTTTAGTCCCTAGCTTCGCTTCGCGTCCTTAAAGCGATCGCCATAATTAAATAGACTATTTGATGTAGAGAAAGTTAAAGTCAGACATATATGGCATTTTACCAATCGTCTTAATCGTAAAATACTGATTTATACTGTTTGTTATTAACTAAACCATTATTCTCTCAATCTACTTCAGTTTAAAAAATTAATTTGTTTATCATAGATCGGTTGCACACAGCATTATCCTATATATTTATTTATAAATTAAATTACTTAAAAAAATATGTCGGAGAATTTTTCAGATTCATCCAATCTTCAGCCTAAAAAAACGGTAAACGAATCAGACTTAAATCCCGCTCGACCAAAAAAGACCGTAGTTGAACCCGATTCAACTAAACCTTCTGTAAACCAACCAAAAAAGACCGTAGTTGAACCCGATTCAACTAAACCTTCTGCAAAGCAACTAAAAAAGACCGTAGTTGAACCTAATCCAACTAAACCTTCTGCAAAGCAACCAAAAAAGACCGTAGTTGAACCTAATTCTAATAAATCCCCTCGAACTCCTTTTGCCAGAATTGACCCTTTAGAAGGACTCACTATCGGCGATAGTAATCGTTATCGCCTACAGTTTTTATTAGGACAAGGAGGGATGAGTAAAGTTTATCAGGCTTCGGACACTAAATTTGAAGAGCGTGTCGTAGCAGTTAAGTTGATGACTAATTATTCGGCTGTCAGTGAGCGACATTCGCTTAAAAGGTTTATGGCAGAAGTCAAAGCCATTTCTCGCCTCAAGCACCCCAATATTATTCAAATTTTAGACTTTGGTGTAACACCAGATGAAGCTCCTTTTTATGGTTTGCCATTTTATGTGATGGAGTATTTTGCCGGTCAAACCTTACAAAACTTATTAAGCAAAACTAAATCACTACCTCAAGACTCGATTTTAAACATTATTAGTCAAGTCTGTGCGGGACTAAAACAAGCTCATCAAAAAGGGATCGTTCACCGCGATTTAAAACCCGATAATATTTTTTTAGTGGCTGGTGGTGGATTAAGAGAAATTGTCAAAATCCTCGATTTTGGCATTGCCAAAAACATTAGTGCCGAGGCCGATAATCAGACTCAATTAACTCAACAAGGGTCTTTTATCGGCACTTATCGCTATGCTTCTCCCGAACAATGTCGGGGCTTGGTATCTATCGACCAAAGAACCGATATTTATAGTTTGGGGATTATTTTATATGAAACCATTAGTGGTCATAATCCCTATAATTTGTCGGGGGATTTTATCACTTCTCAAGCAGATTGGATTGCCAGCCATATTCGAGTTCCTCCTAAACCTTTGAAACAACAGCCAGGATGTGAAAATCTAGATGATGAATTAGAAAGCACCATTATGAAGTGTTTGGCTAAATCTCCTCAGAATAGATTTTCAGATCTCGAGGAATTGCAGGAGGCTATTGCTAATATATCGTCAGCGAAGAGAATAAATTATAAAGCTAAAACAGAGCCGAAAATTAATGAACTAGAAGAAAATAATCTTCGCGTTGAAAAAGTAGAAGTCCCAATAAATAATAAAACAGTAGTAGAAACTAAGGGTAGTAATTTTCCACAAAATATTAGCGATAAGCCAAACAATAAAGAAGCTTCAAAAACCCCGTCAATAGAGCCTCATGAACACAATAAAAGCCCTTCGAGAAGAAAGGTTTTACAATATGGAGGTTTGATGTTGGCAGGAATGTTTTTAACAATCTTTCTTACAAATAAGCTAAAACAACGAGCGGACGAACCTTCCAAACAAGCACCACCGACTTCAAAACCCAGTCTTAAATTTGAGATAGAGCTGTTTAAAAATATTCAAATTACTCCATCAGGAGAAGTATGGTCTTTAGCAATTTCACCCGATGGAGAATATGTCGTGAGTGGAAATAATTATGGCACGCTCGAATTTTTCGCTCTAAAAACTGGAGAACTCAAAAGAAGATTAGGTCAACATGAAAATGTAGTTCGTTCTTTGGCTTTTGTTCTTGAAACTGATAAATTGGTTTCTGGAGATGGGAATGGTAATATCAAAGTTTGGAATCTACAAAATAACAATTTAGAGAGGCAATTACAGACTGATTCAGCAAGCATTTGGGCTTTAGCTGCAAGTCCTAACGGTCAAACTTTAGTTAGTAGTGGTCAAGATAGAAGAATTATAGTTTGGAATTTAGCAACTGGCGAACCAAATGGAATTATCTCTCAGGAGCGTATAGTCTATGCTCTAGCATTTAGTCCTGATGGAATACTTGCTAGTGGTGGGGAAGATAATATCGTCAAAATCTGGAACGTTAAAGATAGAACCTTTTTAAAATCGTTTGAAGGACATCAAGATGCAGTCAGAGCCATTGTAGTTAGTCCTGACGGCAAATATTTAATTAGTGGTAGTTGGGATAAAACTATTAAAGTTTGGGAATTAGAAAGCGGTAAACTAATTACGACTTTTAAAGGTCATAAAGATCGCGTCGTAACTGTAGCTATTAGTAATGATTCTCGAACTGTATTTAGTGGCTCAATCGACAATACTATTAAAGTATGGAGCATTGAAAACGCTCGATTAATAACTACTCTATCGCAACATCATAATTGGGTTTTAGCATTAGCTACCACTCAGCAAGAAAATTTGTTAGTCAGTGGTAGTAAAGATAGCAGCATTAAACTCTGGCAATATAAATCCACGAATCTAACCTAAACGCAATTAATCGATCTCTTGCCATATTCTTAATTTATTATCATTAGCAGCACTGCCACTAAATATAGTGCGATCGTCAGCAGCAAAAACAGCCGAATTTACTCCTGTACTACTTCCCGATAAAGTACGAATTATTGTACCATCATTTAAGTTCCATAGTTTAATTGTTTTATCTTCTGCTGCACTCACTAAAGTAGTACCATCAGAGTTGAAATCAACTGAGTTAAGATATTGAGAATGTCCAGATAAAGTATCAATTAATTTTCCTGTTTCTACTTGCCACAATTTTATTGTTTTGTCGGCACTTCCAGTAGCAATAATTTCGCTATTAGGATGAAAAGCAACAGTTCTAATGTTATCGTTATGTCCTTCAATAGATTTAATTAATTCTCCAGTATTTAAATTCCAGAGTTTAATAATTTTATTTTTAGAAACGCTAGCTATTGTTTTATTATCGGGACTAATAGCAATAGCATAAACACCTTTTGTATGTCCGCTTAAAGTGTTAATTAATTGACCAGTTTCGGCATTCCATATTTTGAGATTATTGTCCCAACTGCTATTAACTATATTTTTCCCATCGGGACTGTATGCTACAGATCTAACTGCTTTTTCACTTGCTTTAATAGTACGAATATTTTCTCCAGTATCAACTTGTGAAATTCTAATAATGCCGTCTCTATCACTGCTAACAATTTGCTTTCCGTCAGGGCTAAAATTAACAGATAATACTCCTGAAGTATGTCCTGTAAGAGTACGAATTAAAGCTCCAGTCTGAGAATTCCAAATTTTGATAGTTCGATCGTCGCTACCAGTAGCGATCGCCTCTTCTTGAGGATTTATGGCTACAGACCAAATAGCGTCATTGTGACCAGAAATAGTTTTAATGTCGATTTTGTTTGACGTTGATGCTTTAATTTTGTTGGCTATAGTTATATTTGCTGTGATTGAAGAAACTTTAGGTTGTTTTTCTGGCTGTCGAATCATTTTTGCTTGTAGTTGAGAACAACCATACATACCTGTAGCTAAAATGATTAAACCAGTAATTCTAAATGCTTTTTCAAAGTAATTAATGCGATCGATCATAAATAGACAAAATCTTTTTGTTGTAAATATTATTATTTATATTTTTAAAATTGCCGACAACATAATAGTGCTTTTTCTGAGTTCATCGCACATACAACTAACATTTTACTAATTGAAAACTATAGTAGATCGAAAAAAGTTTTTTATAATTAATGAGCAAGCCTTTTATTTATTATTAACCAACATATATTTAAATTAATTTTTAGTTAATAAAGATCTATTTACATTTGATAGTCGCCGTAGCAATAATTAAAAATATTAGGATGCTTCTTACTTGTAGCAGAAAGCATTGTAGATGTCCTTATACCTAAGTCTAAAATCTGGTTTAAGATAATTTTCCTTGTTGTTTGTTATTTTCCTGCTTTTTTACTTTTCAAAGCAAAGAACGAAGATATGTGCTAAAAGTATAATCTTCGTCTTATGGACAATGCTTAAACACTGGTAAATTGTTACCTTGAAAGAACAGTATAGCAATCAGGAATAATTTATAAGAAACCCTCTCTTATCTTGACTCCATGTTCGACTAATAAACCACGGAGGCACAGAGGACACAGAGGTCAGAAAGAAGAGAGTTTTTCACAATTCATCCCCGATTGCTATATTATTTGCTAATTATTGCCTGACTCAGACAAAATTTATTTACAAAATTTATTCTACGGTTCAATAATAAATTTCAAATTTTGTAATCTTATATAGCGTTCGGGGAGCATTCGTAAAAACTTTTTTTGAATAAACCCCAGAGCCAGAGGAACGGATATAGAGGTAAGAAAGCGGTCAGACCGCCTAAAGGGTTCGTTAGGTGCTAGGAAACCTTGACCAAGACAGAAGAGAGAGTTTTTTACGGGATCATCCCTGATTGCTATATGCCTTAACTTTAACTTTTTAATAACTAATAACAAATGACCAATAGTTATGACTTCTAAGATCCATTTAAGACTACAACCAGATACTATTCCCGTTACTGATGTTCTGAATTGGGAATCAAGCGAGCAAAGTTTAATGGTTTCCCCTGGGGAAAGAAGTCAAATGACGCTGCATCTTTATAATCCTATAGAAGAAATTTTACAAGTCGAACTAGATGTTCGGGGAAATTTTCCTGCAAAATGGTCTTGTCAGTGGAATTTGGAAGGTAGAGAACTGCGTTTTGGGGAAACAATGCTAGTAGGAATATACTTTGATGTTCCCCTAGACTGGTTAGAAGATCCGTCTTTAGATGCGATCGCGCTTAATTATCAAGCTACAATTAATATTCATCTACAAGATTCTCAAGGGTCAATTCAAGAATTACAAAAGTTAAGCTTTAACTTGTATCTGCGTCCTGATAGTCTCTATACAAATTTTCTTCCAGGAATTTATCGCGAAGTAGATTTTATCGGTCGCCTTTTAAGCATTTTTGAGCAGGCATTTGAACCCACAGTTAACGCCTTAGAATCTATGTGGGCTTATTTAGATCCTTTAACTGCTCCCGAATCTTTATTGCCTTTTCTAGCTCATTGGGTAGGATGGGAAATACTCAGCACTCTTCCTCTAACGCGACAAAGGCATTTAATTCGCAATGCTATTTCTATCTATCGTTGGCGAGGAACGAAAAAAGGATTGAGATTTTACCTCCATCTCTATACTGGTTTACCTTTAGACGAAGATTTACCTGAAAGAGATAAACATATTTGCATTGAAGAAGCTGTAGGTGCTGGGTTTGTTTTAGGTCAAGCTAATTTAGGAGACACTACCATGTTAGGTGGTGGTCGTCCATATCACTTTACTGTATGTTTGCGTTTTCCGAGGGATCTACCTTTAGATGAAACTCTTATTAGGAAAATTATCGATGCAGAAAAGCCTATTTGGTGTACTTACGACCTCTATCTAGAGGAATTGATTAATGTTTAATGTTTAATGATAAATATTATGTCTCAACTACCCAGTCCTCCAATTAATCCTTTTGAAAGATTAAACGCCATTGATGGTTTGTTAATTAATGCCGAAAGATGGCATAAAGCACAAGAATATCATCGACAAAGGCAAAACTTTCATTACCAAGCGTTGCATCAACCAGGAATTGTCTGTGGCTTGGGCGTGAAATTAATTACTGCTGATAGTCAAGTACCGCAAGTATACAAAGATGGTCGAGGAATTCAAATTCAACCAGGTATTGCTATTGACCTTCAAGGAAATCCAATTATTGTTCCTAAAGCGCAAAATCTTCAGATCGATAAGCTTCCTCAACAAGATGCTTTCACGGTCTATATAGTTGTGGATTATCGCGATCCTCAAGACTTGGATATTTCATCTACTCAAGAAATGCTACAAGAAAAGTTTCGTTTTGATGTCAAGGTTAGACCCCCGAATGATTTAGAAATAGAAATTTGTCGTATAATATTTCCTGCTAATCGCGACATTAAAATTTCTCTGGCAAAAAATATTTTGCGTCCTGGCTATAATAATCTTGATTTTCGTTATCGGCAATTAGCTACTCTTAGACCTCAAGAAACAATTAAAATAGCACAATTGCGTCATAGCGATCCTGCTTATGGTGAAAACTTTGCTAATTTAGACTATTTACTTAAAGCAATTAGCGGTCTATATCCTCAATTAAAAGCTAGTAAATCAGTTGGATTGGTAGCTGTTAGCGATCCCGAACTGCAAGAATACGATCTGCTTTATCTAACTGGTCAAAATTCTACAATAGAAGACTCTAAAGAAATTGCAGCTTTACAAGAATATTTATCTACTGGGGGCGTATTATTAATTGATGGACTTAATGGTGCTAATGATTTTAAAACCTCAGCTTTAGAGCTTACGAAGAAATTGGGGTATTCTCTTAAGCCATTATCCAAAAATAACGATCTTAGAAGAGAGCCATTTTTGTTTGCAGCTTTACCCCAGAATTTGAGCGAACAACCATTACAAATAGTTTGCGATCGCGGAATAATTATGATTTATGGTAATTTAGCTAGTTTATGGGGCATAGACGAACAATTATCTTTGTCTAGAGAGCAAATTCGTGCTGGTCAAGAATTAGGAATTAATATTTTACACTATGCTTGGAAACACCGTTATTTTAGTCAATTACAATCAGAAAAATAAGCAGATAGCAATCTCAGGTTATTCATGGAAATGTTTTTTTAATAAACCACAGAGGCACAGAGGACACAAAGGGACACAGAGGTTAGAAAGAAGAGAGTTTTTCACAACTTATGCCCGATTGCTATAGATTCTTAATAAGCAAGATTATTCTGTAGAAATATTGCATATGCTAAACAGTTATTCTCTATATCTATTTATAATTAAAACTATCTTGAAAACTATCTTGAAAATATGTGCGCTCATTTTTCAGATTCATCCAATCTTCAACCTAAAAAAACGCTAAACGAATCAGATTTAAATCCCGAACGAGCTAAAAAGACTGTAGTTGAACCTAATTCTAGTAAATCCCCTCGAACTCCTGCAAGAATTGACCCTTTAGAAGGACTTACTATCGGCGATAGTAATCGCTATCGCCTACAGTTTTTATTAGGACAAGGAGGGATGAGTAAAGTTTATCAGGCTTTGGACACTAAATTTGAAGAGCGTGTCGTAGCAATCAAGTTGATGACTAACTATTCGCCTGCTAGTAGTCAACGTTCCCTTAAAAGGTTTATGGCGGAAGTTAATGCCATTTCTCGCCTCAAGCATCCTAATATTATTCAAATTTTAGACTTTGGTGTGACACCAGATGAAGCTCCTTTTTATGGTTTGCCATTTTATGTGATGGAGTATTTTGCTGGTCAAACCTTACAAAACTTATTAAGCAAAACTAAATCACTACCTCAAGACTCGATTTTAAACATTATTAGTCAAGTCTGTGCGGGACTAAAACAAGCTCATCAAAAAGGGATCGCTCACCGCGATTTAAAACCCGATAATATTTTTTTAGTGGCTGATGGTGGATTAGGAGAAATTGTCAAAATCCTCGATTTTGGCATTGCCAAAAACATTAGTGCCGAAACCGATAATCAGACTCAATTAACTCAACAAGGGTCTTTTATCGGCACTTATCGCTATGCTTCTCCCGAACAATGTCGGGGCTTAGTATCTATCGACCAAAGAACCGATATTTATAGTTTGGGGATTATTTTATATGAAACCATTAGTGGTTATAATCCCTATAATTTGTCGGGGGATTTTATCACTTCTCAAGCAGATTGGATTGCCAGCCATATTAAAGTTTCTCCTAAACCTTTGAAACAACAGCCAGGATGTGAAAATCTAGACGATGAATTAGAAAGTATAGTTATGAAGTGTTTGGCTAAATCTCCTCAAGATAGATTTTCTAATTTGGAAGAACTAGAGGACGCTCTAGCAAACAATTTGGTTTTTAGAATAGAAGAAATTTCCAATCCTCAAGATCCAAAATTCAGCGACGATAGAAAAAAAGATAGCAATGGGTTAGCTACAGAAGTAGAAGCTAAACAAGATTCTAGAAAAAAAATATTTAGTAAAAACGTTAACGATTCTTTAAATTTTTCTCCCGTTCTAAATTCTATTTTAACTAATAGTCTGAGTGGAGAACGTAAATTTGCCCCTGTATTTCTGGCTTGTGCTGTTCTTTTAATCGGTTTGCTAGGAACAGGAGGATATTTTATATTTAGCCAAGATAATGACAATAATTCTGACTCTATAGCAGTCTCTTCTGATAAGATACCTTCGGATAATTTAGCAACAAATAATTATAAAAAATCGCTCGATCGCAGCGATTTTAATCTTATTGCCAACAATTTGGAAACTCAATATCAGCAGCAAAACTATCAAGATTGCTATCAATTAGCTTTAGACAATGCAGATGGAAGTAATAGTGTAATTCAACAATGGCTTGGTAAATGTGGTTTGGAAGCAGCAAAAATTCAAGCTGATGCTCATAGTTATACTAATGCGATCGCCATTGCTCGAGATATTCCTGATACAGTATATAACTATCAAGAAGTCCAAAATAATATCAATACCTGGTCGCAAAATATTTTAGACTATGCTACTACAGTTTATGAAAAAGGCAGGCTAGAACAGGCAATTGAAATTACTCAGGCTGTCCCCAAAAATGCTAGCATTAAAGCGACAATTCCTGGCTTAATCTCTCAATGGCAACAACAAGAAGAAAACCATAAAGCGATCGTCGAGCAGGCTCAATATTTCTTAGGTACAGGTCAGTGGTACGATGCCAAAAGAGAAGCCGAAAAAATTCCCAATAATTTTGTTTTTTGGCGCACTAAAGCTCAATCAATTTTAGATCGAGCTAACCAACAAATTAATGCGATCGCTGCCGAACAACGTCGTCGAGAACAAGCACGACCTTTGAAAGATCGGTTAAAGAATGTTCCTCTACTACCCGATGATTACGTAGAAAGAAGATTGCGAAGAAGGTAGTTTTATAAAGACAATTATCTATTAACTTCAGTCGGGTCAACAGTACCCCGCGCTAAAAGCGAAGCGAGGCGGTCTTGGGACGGCGGCTTTTGAGTGGGAAGCTTCCCACTCAAAACGCGCCTTGGCTTTCCCCCATGAGCCATCGCTTCAACAAAGGACTTGTCCGCATGTAGCACGGGGCTTGCGTTGACTTCGTAAAGATTAACTAGAAATAACTAATAAAGGTCCAATATATTTTTGATAATTAGGACTGTTTGGATCGGTTTCTACAGTTAATAAACTTTCTACTCCATCAACTTGCAAACGGACTAAATATTCCCCCGCAGTAATAGCTGGAATTTCGACGATAAGGCGATCGCTATCTGCTTCTAAAGGAGGAACTTTGAAAATATATTCTCGCTCTCTTTCTCCTGTAGTGGAGTTGAGCAAAAGATTCAAACGTTGATTTTTGCCCATAGTTGGTTGAGTAGCAATACTGACTCTGACGGTATATTGTTCTTCTTCTAGAGGATTTATCGCTTCTACTACGATCTTTTCGAGAGTTGGCAGTACTACCAAAGGAAATACATTTGATTCGTTAATTCTGCGTTCTCGATCGTTGCGTTTAATTACTTGAATCCCTCGTACACCTGCATATAATCCACCCTGAGAAATGGTACTTAAATCTAAGACAATTTTGCGATCGCTAATTTCCTGGGGAATGGCATCAATTCCGCCGATTCGCACTAAATTATTATTACCCTGCAATCTTATACCTTCAATAGCGATCGTGCTATTAGTTAGTATTAATCTTTGTTCTGTTGATTGCCATACTTCAGTCAGAGCATCGAGAGAAGTAACCTTGCTAATTACTGGCTTTTGGGGACTAGCACTAATTATTGGTTTTCTAACAGGCAATGCTCGACGGGGTATTTTCTGACTTTCAATTAATACAGCACTAGCTTGATAAACGATGGCTAGGCTATAGGGAGTTTGAAATATCGACCAAATTGTCGATAAATCTTCTGTAGATAATCCCAAAGGCGTAAATGTAACTGAATCTACTTGCTCTGCCAAATCCGATTCTCTCAAATAGCGGAAACTAGAATCCTCCAAAGTGTTACGGATAGATTCAGATTCTAGTGTAGGCTGAGAGTGCATAGTACGTATCACGCTTCCTAATAACCTCTGTGGCTCTAACTCTACTTCGTTACCATAGCAAGTAATAACATAGTTTAATTCCAAAGCAATTTGGGGGCGTTTATTCAGTTCTCCAGTAGAACGTCTTCCTGGTAAATCTTGATTGAGCCAATTTATGGGTGCGACTCGATAGAGAAAAAGATTTACTCCAGTTTCTGGAATTCCTCGACCTACATTATCGGGACGAACGGTAGTGACTCGCGCACCCTCTACATCTATTTGAACCGTATCTTGTAAAATTCTTTGTAATGTTGCTGTTACTGTAGCAACGGCTAAATAATTGCTCATAATTGAAGCATTTTCGCTCGAAAGGAATGGCAAAGTTGCCTCGAACCCTTTTGTCGGACGTTTGCCATATCCAATCGAAGGTTTAACAAGAGAAATTTAAACGACTATAGGCGTTTCTTCTAGCTATTAGATTTTTTAATCTTCGAGATTAAAAATAAGTTCGATAGTTTGATTACGGCCAAAAGCAATAGTATCTCCTGAATTTAATTCTTGGCGAAAACGTGTTCCTGGTTTGATTTGTTTATCATTCAACCAGGTCCCATTTGCGCTTCCAGCATCTTCTAAATAGTAAACATCATTTTCATAGTGAATAGCAGCATGAACGCGAGAAATTAAGTCTGCACGCTTTATATCCGACAAATCTACCTGTATGGGAAATTCATCGTTTAATCTGCCTATATAAGCTATTTTTTCATCTTTTGGCAAAACAAATTCTGCTTCTGTTTCGAGATCGATCAATATGGCGTTTGGTGTTTCTGGGATCTCTAGGGTAGTAGCAGGAGAAACTATTTCTTGTCTTGGTGGTTCATCTAATTCTAAAGTAGTAGCAGCAGCTATGGGAACAGAGGATGCTGGCTGTTCTATTTCTTTTTCGTCAAATTCTGCTTCAGGATCGGAATCCTCATCAAATTCTGCTTCATCGCTAGCTGCTTCAGGATCGAAATCCTCATCAAATTCTTCCGATGTTATTGCTTCTGGTGCAGATATGACATTAACAGTTAGTTCTTCCCCACATTCATCACAAAAAGTGGCATCATCTTGATTATCGTGACCGCAATTATTACAAATAATGGACATTTGTTCGCTCCTATCGTTTAAATATCGATCTTTTAAAGACTGACGAAATTCTCGTTCATGATTAACGATCTGCGTCAGTATTTTCGATCTTGCTTCCTGTAATAACTGAAAGTATTTCAATTTTTTTTACCAAACTTTCATCGATCATTACTACATTTATAATTAATTTTTAAAAGTTAAGTCGAGCAATAATTAAGCAATTAAATCTGCTTACGTTGCCGATTGTTGTTCGATGTTTTGAATTTCTCTAACCCACTTTTGTCGTTCGTAATGCTCTAAATTAAAGATATCTTCTCGTTGCCAGTGAAAATGATATGCTACATAAGCTACCTCTTCATAGAGCTGTGAGGAAGGGTAGCTTATTACTCCCCCGCCAGTGCCAATTCTACTTCTAGCGATCGTTGACAATGAGGGCATTGCAGAGAAATATGAGCTTCTTGATGCTGGTTAACTCGGTTATAAAATTCTTTAAGATAGGCTAAATCTAAAACCGATAAATTTTCTAGAAGCTGTGGCTCAACTTTGGATATATCTCCAAGACGAGTAATTACTAAACTAAGATAAATTAGGACTTTGTAAGCTGGATTTTGTTTGACTCTAAAATCGTTTTGAGCGGTAATTTCATCTTTAGCCGTAGCCAAACGCATCGTCCCTTGACGATAAATTGTATTACGCTCCCCTACTAAACCATGAAGTAAAGTAAAATCAAATTCAGTCATTAGCTAATAATTAACGAGAGTTTTTTCTTGACCGTTGTTACTGCGGTCTTCTTCAATAATTGATAATCCATTAATATGACGGTAAAACTGTTGCAAATAATTAAGATCTTCAGCAAATATATCTTCTATGATTAAAGAATCAATTATTTCTAAAGCTCCTAATCTAATAATCACTCTTGCCAGAATAATTACTGTGGCATAACCAGGATTACTCTTTACTCTAGGGTCTTTTAAAGGGGCAATTTCATCTCTAGCGCGAGATAAACGCATAATTCCCTTACGATGAATATTTCCTTCTTCATCTAAGTATCCTTTTGGCAGACTAAATTCAAATTCTGTCTGAAACACGATTTGGTTTAACTATTAAGTTGGAACTCTTTTAAAAACTTCGCAGGCTATCTCTAATTCTTCAATTTCATAATCTGTACTATTAGCACTAAGTTCGGAAAGACTATAGCTGGTAGCCCAACCATTAAAGAATTGAAAGTGAGCTTGAGGTTCACTTTTTTGATTATAAATTTTTAGAGAACCATCTCTTCTTTGTTTTGCCCAATTTCCATTTTGAATTTCTTCAAACCACTTCCATAAAACTAACGAAGACATCAAACCCCTTCGCAAGGTAATATTATCGGTTTTGACATTACCCGGTAACTTGGTTCGCCTTACCATTCCTTTTTTGGCTTTACCCCATTGTTCGGGGGTAACTTCACAGACTTCTATCACTTCTTGACTACATTTAAATCCCTTACAATCGAGAAAAATGCCGTCTACTAAAGAGTTGCTACCATCTAAGCTTAGTTCCAAATAAAAACGGGAAGCGGTTAAAATTTCTGACTGAGGCATAATGAAAGAATTGGAAAGAGGGCAAAAAAATAAACTGAAAGAATATTGATTCTCGTCGAGCTATTTAGTTCGCTTGATACCTTCGTGAGTTATAGTGATAGTCTCATTCGCCACATCATTAGAGTTCGCTTCTAGTTGGGGCCCTTCGTATTTAGTGGGATAGCAGTTATCAATATCCCAACGGGCTTGTTCTGTAGCAGACTGATCGTAAACTACAATAGATGCGGTTTTACGATTTTGATCCCAATCAGACTTTCCTCCAGAGTTTTTGTTACAGTCTTCGTACCAATCATAAAGATCTTTATTACTAGTAGCGACAATTTTGACGACAATAGGCTCGAATTTAACTACCGTTGGCGCAGCTTGTCGAACAACAACCGCTTGTTTTCCCGAACCCATAACTGTATCTCCTCCTGCTGCTGGAGTTTCGCTAGTCAAACCACTGACCTCTAAGATCATTTTGTCAGTAAGACCATCAGCTTCAAAATAAAACCGACAATTTACTAAAACTTCTTCTGTTATTCCATTTGTCATTTTCGGTTCTCCAAATTGTTAATAATTGTGTTCTGGGTTATTGGCGATTATTTCAGTTAAGCACCGTCGCTACTATTCCATTGAGCAATGCGGAAGACAACAAACTCAACAGGGCGAACAGGACAGACTCCGATTTCTACATATAAACGTCCCAACATCATCGTTTCTGGGGTGTTGAGTTCGGCATCACACTTGACATAAAAAGCTTCTTCGGGAGATGCGCCAAATAATGCTCCTTCGCGCCACAGTCGTTCGAGAAAGTTAGTCACAACTCTAGAAACTCTCGCCCATAGGTCTTCATCATTGGGTTCAAAAACTACCCATTGTGTACCTATTTCGATTGATTTTTCGATATAGCTAATGAGACGACGTACATTGATATAACGCCATTCAGTCATATCTGGTTCGACTAAAGTTCTAGCACCCCAAATCCGAATCCCTCGATTGGGAAACTTGCGAATACAGTTAATGCCGAGAGGATTTAATAGTTCTTGTTCGCGGAAGTTAGTATCGTAAGCCAAATCTATAACGCCACGAGGAACTTCGTTAGCAGGAGCTTTGTATACCCCTCTGCTTTCATCGTTATGAGACCATACTCCCATGATGTGACCGCTAGGAGGTACGCTAATAGTTTGGCCATCTTTAGGGTTAGTAACTCGAATCCAAGGATAGTAGAGGGCTGCAAACATAGAGCGCAATTTGGAATCCTCTAGCCACTGAACTACGTCTTGAGGCTTAAGTTTATCTGGAGGAGTATCTAACACTACCATCCTATTTGGAGGATTAGGTACATTACCGTTCATAGAACCTTCACACAAGCCGATTTGTAGCCCAATAATGTCATGGACTTGATCGAGGCTCATCAATCCTTCTTGATAAATTTTCATCAAATCGGGACAAGCAAGAATGTTGATTTCGTCAATTTCAAACATTCCCTGCACCCCTGTTTTATCATCCTGGCTTCCTCTTAGATCCCGCGTCAAATTTTCGGGGCGAGATACTGCTTGGGGTAAATGAAGTTGGAATGCACCAGTTGCTGGTCTACGAGCGAGAGCTCTCCCTACCCGAGAAATATCTTCTACCTGGAGCATTTGAGATTCTTCTATTTGAGTAACCACGTAGTCGCCTACTTGGGAATCAACTTCTGGGTTCATGGTTAAATTATCGAATCTTTCAATAATGCGATCGCCTTCTCTAACAGAGATACTAAAAAACTCTTGGGTATTCTCAGGAGGTTGTTGTGGCGCATCAGAATCAGAAGGCGGAGCTTTGGGAGTGCTGTCTTGAATTTCAATAGTTAAGGGAGCTAGCGCGGGTAGATTTTCTCTGATGTTTTTGAAGCTAAAACGCAAAGAGGGTCGATTTCCACCACGGGTTGAAATTTCTAGTCCTGTTTGTGCTGAAGTTGGTTGTTCTCCTGGTAGATGAGTTCCAACGCTACAAATCCAGCAGCGTCCTCCTCCGTTAAGGAAAAAACCGTTGACGGCAAAGGGTAAATAGGCGTTAAATTCAGTATAACCGTCAGAGTTAGGACTACCGAAATAATTTAAGTACTGACTCCAGTTTGTCACCAACATCGGCTTAAACAGTTCGGCACCATTGCGGATGTCTTCGGTAAATCCAACGAAGCCAGCAACGTTAGTAGAAACCCCTTCTATAGGACGACTACCTCTGTTTATTTCTTCAATGTAGACACCAGGAGCTTTGTAATCTAATCTAGGCATAATAATTGATTATTAGATATTTGAAACAACAAATTTATTGATTGCAATAATTAGAATTAGATTGAAATCTATTTATCACAAGAGGAGTTTCGACCGTGATGTATAAAGCAGGATGAAAGAAGCTACCCTGTACTCTTCGCCACCTAGCAGTATCTGGTATTGAAGTGGCAATTTGCAAAGATAAGTCTCCGAATCCTCTTAATTCTGGAGCTAATTTGTCTTGAACGATTGTTTTATAGGGAATCAATGCTTTCAAAACTTCTGATAATAACTGCCATTGTCCTAATACTGTCCAATCCCAAGGAATAATTACAAAGGATAGGTCGTACCATTCAACAAAGTAATGCTCTTTATTTAATGAGCAGGAACTATTGTCTTGACGATCGTGATTGCTTTTAGTAAGTTCATATAGGTAGAGGCTTAATGCTGGTTTAATATCTTGCCTTGTTTGAGGATGATTGAGATCGATCTCAACATTCTCGATCGAAGGCGAGTTTTCCACCAGTATCTCTATTAGAGTCTGGGTAACAGCAGCGATCATCTGAATTTCTTGAATGAAGATGATTTTTATACGTTTAGCTTAAAAAAATCATTTCACTTTGTCATTAGACTTTTGTCTATAACATCGATCGCCAAACAAACATTAAACCACGACTAGTTGATTTCTATAGTAAAAACTACCTTCTGTTCTCTGCCGAATTCTAAACGATCGCCTATATGTAGAGTATAAGGTTGTCGAGGATTTAGAGATTGACCATTGAGAATTGTGCCGTTGGTGCTGCGATCGTCGCTAATCGTAAAGCTGTTGAATTTCTCGTCCCACACTACATAGGCGTGATGACGAGAAATTCTTTCGGCAAAAGGAATTCCGCTAAGATCTACGGTAGGGCGATCGCTTTCAAAACCGTCTAAACGACCCAAATAAATTTTATCTACAGCACGATAGCGGTCGATGGTGAAAGTTTGACCATTTGAGTGAATTAACTTAAGACTAACGTTAGTTGGTTCGATAACCGTAGCAATTGGTGCTTTTCGAGGAGGTGTTAATGGCGCGTTGATTGGTTGGGGTTCTGGCGGACTGTAGTATTGAGGAGTAGGCTGAAAATCTGGTGTATTTATATTTAATGGTTCGCCACAGTAAGGACAACAATCCCCCTCTGGAACTGCTCGTTCAAAGTAGTCACATTCGGGATTCATACATTTTACTATCGCCATTTTTAGTTCTTAGGTATAAAAGCCAATACAAGTATAAGGATCTATACTTTACCCTTCACAGTCTTTCTCACTTAATTCTAAAGGAATAAAGTTTTTGTCGGATAAATGGCATTGAAATTCTTCGGTTTGAAATATATCTGTAATTTTCTGTCCGTATTCTAAATTCTTGTTTCGATCGTCGTTGAGATAAAGTAAATTCAAGGAAAAGGCTAAGGGATATTGGCGATCGCGAAAAACGGTTTCATTGAGCTGATAGTCTTGTTTGCTGTCTTTACAACTTAATTTTTCAAATAAATTTACTCCTGTTCGATCTTGTTGAATCAACATCGGAAAAAAGTCTGATTCATTTTTAACCACGCTCAGAGGATAAACATTACACTGTTTATAAACTAGGCTTTGGAGATCGAAACCAATACCTCCTATTTTTTCTTGTTGCCATAAATTTCTAATGTCTCGAAGCATGGAAGAATTTTGTCGTTGTTGAATTTTCCCCGATGCAATAGCTCTTCTAAAAGCTTTGATGTCTTCTTTTCGTTGTCCAAATAGTAATTGCTCGAATAATTCTCGGGTATAATTATCTTCAGGAGCAAATGCTCGAATTGGAATATCTTCAGGTATATCAGGGTCGATCGCGCGCCAGTTACTAACCTCAGCCGTATAAATCTTCCGTAACTGCTCTAGAGTAATTTTTTGCGATAAATATTTTCCTAGTTGTTGACATCCCCCACAATCGACAAAGGGAACAAAAACTAATAGTCCATCATAGGCAATTGTCTGATTATTTAGCTGTTCTCTATCACTGTCATTCTGGTTAATACCTTGCGACTCACTGCTTTTATCTAGAGTGGTATCCTTTAGGACTAACAAACCACCCTCGCGGTCAATTTTATCCTGCTCATTGCCAACGGTAAGATTTACTAAAGCAAAATCGATCTGTTGAGGAGAAATTGCTCTAATTAATTTTTGGCGATCGCTAAATATTTCTTGCTTTAGCTGAAGGTTTTTTTCGTCTTGAATAAGTCTAGTAAAATTACTAACATCAGAATCAAAAGCATTTCTATAAATATCACTAGTCTCAAAAATAGACTGTAGTTTTGACGATGCTACTATTCCATAGGTTAACTTTCCAGGGGGAACGTCTTTAACATCTGCAATATTACGTTCTCCTGAAAATACTACAGGCTGTTCGGAATTAAGATTTCGTTTCCACCACCAAATTCCCCCTCCTAATAAAAGAATAATTGCCGAAAAAATTGCCCAAGAAAGCCAATTAGAAGTTGTCTTAGCTGTAGTCGATGGCTCTTGAATTTGAGGTACGAGTTCTGGCTGGGTGTGAACCGAGGTTAGTTGACGCAGTTCTCTTCTTGCACTAACAGCATTTTCAAAAGGAGAATTCAAACCCAACAGTCTTTGTAAAAAATGTTGCAAAGGAGGTGCAATTCCTCTCCAGTTTTGGTCGTGGCGCGGATTGAGAGGATAGCGAGTCTGAGTAGCAATTTCTGGGGTAGCCAGAAGATACAAACCTATATTTCCTAATGCTGTTAAATCGTCAATGACTTTTTTATTCGCTATTGGTACGTTAGTAGGTTGAAATAGCTCATCCCAAACAGACAAATCCCATAAATAAACTAAGAATCCTACTTCTGTTTGACTAATTAATAGAGTATCTAAACTCAAATTACCGTGAACCAGTCCCTGTTGAATTTCTCCTGAAGAAAATTTCCATTGATGAGAGTGTAAAAACTCTAAACTCTGTAATACTTGGTCTAATAATTTAATGACCTGTTCTGTCTCCATTCTTCCTTGTTGTGCCAAGTAAGTTTTAAGGTTAGGTAAGGCTGCTAAATTATCTGGTGCAATCAGGTAACAACCGTCACGATCGCGATCGCTGATTCCTTCGCTGGGAATAATTAAACGGAAGTCGGAGGGAATGGTTTGTGCTACTTGAAAGTTGACTACAAGAGTAAAAATCTCTTTTTTTTGCAGTCGTATTTCTGTTGACTGAAAATAGCGACGTGGCATTAGGTATTCTTTAATGATTACCGAACGACCGTTATTTTGTTGTACCGCATCATAGATGCGTCCGTTACCCTGTCTGGATAAAAAGCTTTTAATTTGATAAATACCTCTTCTTCCCCTAATTTCTATATTGGCGGGTAAAGGAGCAGGAAAACCACACTTACCGCAAAATTTGGCTGTAGGTGCAGCTTTTAAAGTCTCTAAAGGGCGATCGCATCCTAAAGGATTGTTGCGATCGCATTTATTATATTCGGGATAAGGATTAGAGGGGGTCGCGAAAATATAATCGGAACTTTCTACTACATTACTCGAACCAGGAGTAGAAGCTGAATTTTGGGGAGGATTTGCGCGATCGCTCGATATTCTCCTCATGCTGCTATTTAAGCCAGCAAAAGTATTGATGATGTTTCTTCGTCCAGCCTCCGTTAAAGGATTAGATCTCAACAAAGAGCGAGCCTGACTGAATAAAGAGCTACTTCGATTTCTTTTTTTTCGTATTGATGCAGTGATTTTCTCAAGCTTTTTATTGAGTTTCTGAATTTTCATCTGTTTAAAATATTATTTGGTTCTTCTTTAAAAAAATTAAAGTTCTGCTTTTTATGTAACTCGTAAAAAACGCAACTGTAAGACACTGATATTAAATACTTATTGATGCTGCAAAGATTCGGAAAATGGTGAAAAAGTTACGTAGTTTACTACTATATACAACGCTCGCCCAGACGGAGTTTATCTTATTTTTGTATTACATAAATCGATTGACGTTGCACCGCCAGCAAAGCTCCACTTTGCCACAAATACGGCTTACGCCTTTATCCTTTGGATACGATGAAGGCTTGTTCGCAAACGGGGGAAACGACACAGATCGTCGATCGAGCGAACCGATTGCTACCAAATTGAAAATATTATTAAATAAAAATAGGATCGAGACAATTAAGAGCGATTATTATCTATATAGCCTCTTGAAAGCTTGGTAAAATAAACTCGATCTTTAAATAAATTTCCAACTTTGGTTTACGCCTAAATTGAGAGCTAATCGCGCTTAAACTTTATAATAATATTTCCTAGCAGCAATGTGTATAGATTTACATTTATTCTTGTAGATTAAATTTTATGTAAATTTGTATACAAAAAAAACAATAATCTTGTATATACAGTTGTTTAGGATTATCAAACGACTGTATCATAAAATAAAAATTAAGTTCAAATATTCCTTAATGTAAATAATTTTAACATTAATCATATCGATTTTAGTTTACTGTTTAAATAAATTTACGATCGTTAGTCGAAGGAAAGTGTAACTTTAAATTTAATTCCTAATTTCAAGTATCAACCGAGGAGTTTGCAATGTTATTTTTGGAAAAATGCAACTTATACGCAAAAACTACTCGTAAACACGATCTTGCTAACTCGGACAACCTTTTTGAAATTTTTTGGACGCAAATTAGACAGCAAACACCTATTTGGGGTTGTGTTTTAGTTACTTCAAAATCTCGATCGGTTAATAAAATAGATGCTATTTATTTATCAAGTTTATGTTTACAATCTCGGATTGATTACAGTTTGTTAAGCAGTCTAAAACTCGATTTGAGCAATTGCGAATTAGAAATATATCATTCTGATTACGCGGGATATATATACTTAATTCCTCAAACTAATTCCGACCCTCGATATTTAGTCTTATTTAGCGATCGCGATAATAGTTTGTCATTAGAGCAAAAACAAATCATCTCTACCTACAAGCAAGTTTTAGAACAGTATTTTAAGCTAGACCAGCAAAATAAACAAGAAATACAGCGACTCACGCTTTTATTACACCAGATAGGACATCATTTAAGAAATCACCTTGCAGAGATAAGCATTATGGCTGAAACTATTAAATTGAGTTCTACAACAAATTTTTGTCAAACTCAAGCTGAAGAAATTCAAAATAAAATTACTAATCTCAATTTGGACATTAGAAAGATTTTGAGATTACAAGAATTATCAAATAAGCAAGGTGGTTATGAATTAATGAATCAAGATATTGGACAAGTTTTTAAAAACAGTATTGATGAATTCAAAAATTTAATTCACGAAAAAAATTTAAAAGTTAATTATCCCCAACAAACAACATTTTTAAAAATAGATAGTTTAAAGTTAAAACAAATTTTAGATAATCTTTTAAGCAATGCTATTTATTTTTCACCTACAGGAGAAACCATAGATTGCTATTGGAAATCTTTTCAAGAAGAAATTTTGATTAGCATTTGCGATCGCGGTTGCGGTTTATCTACAGAAGATTTACAAAATATGTTTTCACCGTTCTATTCGCGCCGACAAAAGGGCGAAGGATTGGGTTTAACTATTGTTAAAAACATAATATTAGACCTAAAAGGCAATATTTGGGCAGAAAATATTCCTCAAGGAGGAGCAAAAATATCCCTGGTTTTGCCGAAAAACAATTAAATTACCATTTTGTTATTGCAGGTTGAAATAGAAACGATGTCGAAAAAAAGTTGCAGCTCTTTATTAATCATTGATGACAATCATAAATTTCGTAATAATCTTAAAACTCTAATACAACTATACAATCAAAGTAATCTATCTGAATTTAATCTTATCGGCGATACTGACTCTGTAACTCAAGGAAAATTGCTCTTAGATAAATATCAGCCACAAATTTTACTACTCGATCTTGAATTGCATCATGAGAGTGGGTTAGAAATTCTCAAGCATTTAGCTAGTAAAGATTATCAAAGCAAAACTTTAATCCTTTCGGCTCATGAAGAAGAAGAAATGATTTTCCAGGCAATGTTTTTAGGTGCAAAAGGATATGTTTTCAAACTTAATGTTGTTAGTCAGCTTTTAGAAGCTATCGATACTGTAATTAATGAAAAAGTTTATTTACCTCCTGAAGCAGCAACAGGTTTTTTCACCTCTTTTAATCATTATGTGACCGAACTAAACAATCTAGAAGTTTTTGATAAAAAACCTCAAAACGATTATCAACTTACCCAGCGTGAGAAAGAGGTTTTAGAATATTTAGTACAGGGTTTATCTAATGAAGAAATTGCTAAAAAACTATTTGTAACTATTGCCACTGTTAAAGCTCATCTTGGCTCGATTTTTAGTAAGTTTTGCGTTAAAAACCGCAATCAAGCTATTGTTATGGCTTTAAAAGAAAACATTGTTTAGCTTTATTCTTTTTTTTACTAATAGTTAGCTGTATAGCAACGCCGAATGATTTATAAGAAACCCTCTCTTATCTTGACGAAGTCAGAGAGACCTGCCTCCGTGGTTTATCAAAAAAAATATTCTCACAAATGATTTACGATTGCTGTAGCTTGTTTTCCTATTTGTCGATCTAGGTATTAAAAAAATTTTGAATTTATTAATAGTCACCATAGCTAATAATTAGATGCTACGACATTACAGCTTATTTTTTGGCAATACTAGACTTTTGGCTATTTACCAGAGGATCGTTTTGGCAGTACATTAAACTCTAAATATTGTTCGTCCGATAGAACATATATTAAGTGCTACTAAGAATGAATAGAGCGCGTTTAAAACATTTAACAACTAGCACTCGGCAACAATCAAAAATAGACATGATATTTAATAACTGGCAAGAATTAAATAAAAATTATTTGATGCAAGAACTTGCCAGAGTTAAAAAAAAGCTCTGTGAAAAAACTACTGATAATGAACCGTCAGCTATTGAACCTGAAAGCTCTAACATTGAACCTCAAAAATTAGAACAACTCAGGCCGTATTTTACTCTTGAAATTATTAAAAGTCGCTTTCAACTATCTCCTTTTGAAGCAGATATTTTATTGCTTTGCGCTGGTATGGAATTAGATCGTACTTGGGGTTTACTTTGCGGACAAGCACAGGGAAGCGAACATACTAACTATCCTACCTTTAGTTTAGCATTATCGACATTGGATAATGCTCATTGGAATGGAATAATGCCTAATGCTCCTTTGCGTAATTGGCGATTAATCCAGCTAAAGGATAATAGTAATAGCTTAACTACTAAGGAGATAGTTGTAGAAGAACAAATTTTACATTATTTACTAGGAGCGAGACATATAAATGAAAAACTGAGAGAGTTATTGGAGTTAATTACCGAGCTTTCAAATTTAGTGTCTTCCCACCAAAAGATTGCCGATAAATTAGTACAGGTTTGCTCGGAATATGAAGATTTCCCTGTTATTAATCTTTACGGTTCAGATCTTTATAGTAACAAAGCGATCGCAGCTACGATATCTCAAAAACTACAGCTTAATCTTTATACAATTTCTCCAAAAGTTTTACCCACTGATACTAGCCAAATTTATCTATTAAAATGTTTGTTAGAACGAGAATGGCTACTCAATCAAACTGCTATTTTCCTCAATTATGATGACTGGGATAATAGCGATCGCCATCGAGAAAATTTGGTATCTTTGTTAGTAGACAACTTACATTGTCCTTTAATTGTTTCTAGCCAAGAGCGTCGCCGAGAAGAACACAAACATCTAATTGCTATTGAAGTCAAAAAACCCACTATTCAAGAGCAAAGATGGTTATGGACGCAATTTTTGGTAGATATAATTCCCGAACCAGATAAACAAATCGATAGTTTAGTTTCTTACTTCAATCTTAATTTGCCCGCGATCGAAAGTGTGTGCCTGCAATTAAAAAGTCTCGATGTTAATGAAGATAATAGTGATGTTAATGAGCAATTATGGCAACTGTGCCGTACCCAAGCTCGTCCTCATTTAGAGCAATTAGCTCAAAGAATTGAATCAAACGTTACTTGGGAAGATTTAGTTTTACCAGAATCAGAATTAAAAGTTTTACGAGAGTTAGCTACCCATGTTCGATATAGAGAGCAGGTTTATCATCACTGGGGATTTGCTCGGAAAAACTCAAGGGGGTTGAGCATTAGTGCTTTATTTGCTGGTGCGAGTGGTACGGGCAAAACTTTAGCTGCTGAAGTATTAGGAAATGAACTACGGTTAGATGTTTATCGTATTGACTTAAGTACTGTTGTTAGTAAATATATTGGAGAAACTGAAAAAAACCT
Source organism: Waterburya sp. (assembly GCA_965214815.1). Classification (GTDB taxonomy): domain Bacteria; phylum Cyanobacteriota; class Cyanobacteriia; order Cyanobacteriales; family Xenococcaceae; genus Waterburya. Next base: position 283,478 of record CBDCCL010000002.1, on the reverse strand, counting down.
CAGAAAAATTTTTGATGCAGCAGAAGGTTGTGGTGCAATTCTTTTATTCGATGAAGCTGATGCTTTGTTTGGCAAAAGATCGGAGGTAAAAGATAGTCACGATCGCCACGCTAATATGGAAGTTAGTTATCTGTTGCAAAGAATAGAAACTTATCAGGGATTAGCTATTTTAACTTCTAATTTAAAAGACGATCTCGACCGAGCTTTTTTACGCCGTATTCGCTTTACAATACAATTTCCTTTCCCAGATTTTAAGCAACGCACTGCAATTTGGCAGTGTATTTTTCCCAATTCTACTCCTACTCAAGATTTGGCTTTTGAAAAGTTAGCCAAGCTAAGTGTTGCTGGTGGCAACATTAGAAATATTGCGATTAATGCTGCTTTTTTTGCTGCTCGCAGTCAAGAATCGATCCAAATGAAGCACATTTTAAAAGCTGCTCAAAATGAATATTCTAAATTGGAAAAACCCTTAACCGATAATGAAGTAAAAGGCTGGATTTAAGTACAATAATGCTTCCTAGGGATTCCCTGAGAAACACTTTGAGCAAGGAAGCTACATCTTATATAGCAATCCCAGGTCATTCATGAAAATATTTTTTTAATAAACCACGGAGGCACAGAGGACACAGAGATCAGAAAGAAGAGAGTTTTTCATAATTCATCCCCGATTGCTATATGAAATACTTAAATGTTTGCTACCTTAAGGGGACTTGACAAAGGCTTTAGCTGCATGTACTTGGGGACTGTTATAGTTAATGTCTTTCTACTCCCTACTCCCTACTCCCTATCACCCTACTCCCTACTCCCTACTCCCTACTCCCTACTCCCTACTCCCTACTCCCTACTCCCTACTCCCTATCACCCTACTCCCTACTCCCTATCTCCCCATTGCTTTATTTGTATCGTTATTTTTCAGATTTCATATTATGACTCAAAGTCGCGCTCGTCTTCAACTCGATCGTACTTACCTGATGCTGGACGGACGCAAAGCGTCCCAGTCTTCATTCGCAAGACGATGGCACAGATATACGGTTTAGCAACGTTCGCCAAAGGACGCGTCTTAAAAGTGCTTCGGGGAGGAATCCATAAGACCGTACTTTTCTGCAACAAGTCTTGCTTTCGTATGTCTTGGTCTGCGGAATAATAAATTAAACTACTAGTACCGCTCCCAGCAGCTTTAATGTTGTTTTGATGAATGCTAAGAGCATCTCGATCGAAAACAGATAGAGGAGAAACGATTGCAGCAGTAAGAAGAGACAGTGTTAATTTTTTCATGTTGAGCTAATCACAATAGAATTGATGAATGTGTGTTTTCCTCGCTTCAAAATTTAAACGACTTTCAAGCCCCTACTAATTGTCTAATTGAAAAAATGCACGAATTGAATCGATGCGACTTAACTATTTAAGACAACACTTACTCAGTCATTGAAGCCTCAAAATTCCCGCCTAAGTTTTTCGGCGTTACCTTCCTTCTCGATGACCGATAGCGGAAGCCGAATGTAGGTTGTTTGTGTATCCTGTTTCTATTTAGCGATCGAAAATTTCGACTTATGCACTTTTTAAAATTGAGTACTTAAAAACCAATTTACAGATTTTGGCTTCAGTAGACCTGTACTTGTCTGCATATAAAAACAACGCTTCCTCAAGATAATTTGGAACGTAGTGACTCCATATATTTAAATAACTATAGCAACGCCGAATGATTTATAAGAAACTCTCTCTTATCTTGACGAAGTTAGAGGAAGCTCCGTCGTTTCACGGCGGGGTCTCTCTGACTCCGTGTTCTTCGTGACTCCGTGGTTTATCAAAAAAAATATTCTCACAAATGATTTACGAATTAAAAAAGCTGGTTATTTTTCTTGATTATCTTTATCTTGAGGCTCAGGTATTTCTGGTTGAGGAAGTTCTTTTACTTTTACACTGAGGGTTCTTTCATCAGAGATTTCTCCCGATCTATTTACTACTCTTATGCTACAGCTTTGAGTTGTACCTTCTGGAACGTTAAGAGTTTTTGTACCTTGTAAACCTAATTGTCCTCCAACACAATCAAGATTAACTTTAGCATTAGTGCCAGTGACCAACCAGCTAACTGTAATTAGTGTCCCAGGTTCTACTTCTAAAGTTCCATTGTCAGAATTATTAATTTTAAAATATTCTAAGGCAACTGGTGTCTTAACTACAATTGGTTCTTTAACGATAAATCGCTCTGGTTTTTTGTTATTTCGTCCATCACGATCGTATTGTAATTCAATGCCAATAGTATATTTTCCCTCAGAAAATCCAGGAATATTTATTTCACATAAAAAGCGATCGCTACTATTGATACAAACTTCGCCAATATTTTGTGGAGTTATAATAGGGTCTGGTTGAAGCTTGTCATTAATTAGTAAAAATATTTTATCTTCTCCGACTAAATTATTAATATCGGAAACTTCAAAAGATAGTGGAATTTCTTCTGTCGGCTGATATTCTCTATCCGAAACTTTTAAGGAGGGTTCAAATATTTTTAAACCAGGTTTTCCCAAAATACTAACTTTACCTTCCTTTGCTATATTTTCTATTTCTTTTCCCTTTTTAGAAAAAGCCTTTAGCTCAAAGGTATACTCTTTAATATCTTTAGCATATCTAAAAACGACGTTAGAACAACTAGCTGCGTCTCCCTCAATCTGGCAATTCTGGGGCAACTTTTCCGAGCTTATTTGAATACAGTCTCGATCGGATGATTCTCCATCGAATGAATAACATTGCATATTAATATTCTCAACTCCTAAAGCTTTTTCAAAAAGTTTTATTGTTGAAATCTGCTGGAAATTTTCCACCTTCCATTTGAAAGCAATAGTTTCGCCATAGGGATACTGAGCTTTTTCTGGTTCAAAGGTAATTTGGGGTTGAGGTTGAGGAGAAAATAATAATCTCCATATTCCCCAAACGCAACCCCCAAGCACACTTATAATCAATAAGAATAATAATATCGATTGCCATAGAGGACGCGATCGCCAGTATAAACTACTCTTTATGGGTAAATTTTCAGGCAAAGGATAGTTATTACGATCTATTAAATTAACTTGAAAATTAAACCTTTTTGTTTTTATGAAAGACTTTTTTTGTTTTGAGTTAGGTTGAACTTCTAATTTGTTTTCTACAGTTTTATTGGGAGGAATTTGTACTGAAGACTTTTCTAAAAAATATTCACAATATTCATTTTCATCGCTGCTTTGAACCTGAAGCTCTATTTTACGAAACGTATTTCCTCGATTGGTTAAAAGTATTTTATATTGACCTTTTTTATGACTAACTCGATCGAGTATATTTTTAAATTCTACTTCTAAAATATATTCTGCTGGAATTGTCAAGTAAACTATCTTCTTAAGAAATAGCCTGGAAGAATTAAGAGAGCGTAGTTCGATCTCTGGCTTATAGTTACCAGCAAGCGTATCAGGAGGAGGAGTAAGTTCGAGATCGACTTTACCTTCTTCTTTAGGATTTAAATTCAATGAATTGCTTCCATCAATAACTCCTATTCTTTTCATAATTTCAGGATAGCGAATTACATACCAAGAGTTTTCTAAATCGGTGCTAACCCGAAAATTATCGGTTTTATTAGAACGATTATAAACATCAATTTCAAAATTTAAAGTTTCTCCACAAGATAAAGTAATTGGCTGAGTAGAACTAGTAGCAGGAGCGATCGCAAAAGTCGGCTCGACATTATTGATTTGAGGCTTAACTATAGTAGGAAGTATGGTTAATTGACGAACCTTTGGTTGAAAAGAGTAAAAAGAAGTAGAGCGAAGAAATTCAATTTTTAAATAATAATTATGAGTACCCGCAGGTGCTTGAAGAGGAATGTCCCAGACAAATTCTACTTCTTGAGATTTTAAATGACCAATTGTAATATTGTGCTTACGCTTTTTACACCATGATTGTATTGCAGGTTCTAAGTTTAAGGAAACTTCCAACCTGACTCCTACTTCATGTTGTTTATTAGCAATATTTACCCTAGTAATGGTAACAGTATTCGGAGGAATTTCTTCACCATTAGGGGGAAAAATAGTAATCTCCAGTCCATTTTCTATAAAGCTCATATACAGTTAAATAATCGAATATTAAATATTAACAAAAATCGAACTAAAACTTTATTGTTTGACATTATAAACATCTAATCTTACCTGTTTGTCTTCACTCCCACTTAAAATCAAAAATCTATTGAAAGAAGAACTTGGTTGATGAATTAAATCAATACTTATGATTTTTTGGGGATATTGAGCAACTTCGTCAATCATTCTTAACTTTATAGTCTCAAAATCTTCAGTAAATGACCAAAGTTTGATTTTTCCCTCATTATCTGCCGTAGCTAAATAATATTCTTTATCGTATTTAGTAAGAGCGATCGCATTAATACCGCTGCCTTTTTCCTCTTCATTACTATAGAGAAGTTTACAACTCGCTCCCTGACATTGATTAAGATCCCATATTTTAATCAAACCTCGATTATCTGTGCTAATTAAAATATTATTTTCAGTAAATTTTAGTCCCGTAATTCGATCGGCATCTTTATTTTTTAGTAGATGTAAATTGAGTTCTTGCGCTTTACTTCGCTTGTCCAGTTCGACGCGAAAAATTTTATTACGTTGTCCGCCAGCTACGATACTCTTATTATCGGGGCTTAAAGTTAAAACATAAATAGCATATTCGCGATCGATTAATTCTCGCTTGCTTTTGTTGTTAGCATTCGATTCTAATAACTTCGTCCCCCGTCCCCAGAAAACTTTTTGAGAATCTGGGTCAAAAGTAACATCTAAAATCCGATTATTTGTTCCGCTCTCTCCATCTTTCTCATCGATAATTGTTTCTAGTTGACCCGATTGACTTTGAAGATCTAACTTGCTACCTCTACCGCTATCGAATCCCAAATAAGCAAATCGTCCCGATAAATTATTATCAGTACGTAACTTAATTACATTTATTCCACCTAAGCTACCTTTTGTTTTACTTGGAAACAAAATACCTTGATGTTGCAAGCAAAATTTTTGCAGTTTAAACCATCGGCAAACAAGATTATCTGGAGAGGCTTTCCACTGACGTACAGTACCATCAGTTGAGGCACTCAAAATAGGATTAATATTGCTGCTACTAAAGGTTACAGAATTTACCCTCTTGCTGTGACCAGCCGATAGTAAAGATAATAACCATATTAGAAAGGCTGTGGCGAGCGCACCAAGTCCTAATTGTAACCAGAGTGGTAATAAGGGGTATACCGACAACTCCACATTTTGGTAGCTAGGATTAGTGGTATTCAAACGCGAGTCACTCAAAGAAGGAGTGATTTTTAAAGGATATTTACGTTTTAAACCCCACCAAGGGCGTTTTTTACGCACCTCTAACCTAAGATGTTCGGTTTCTCCTACTTTAGCAGTTCCATAAGGGGGAATTACTTGACAGGCGCACTGTTTATCTTGTTTATTTTCAACACTAATATCGATCTGATTTTGATCGACATTACTAGCATTTTTTAATTCTAGTTGATAGGTCGCTGGTTCGTTCTTCAACTGTGGTCGCCAAGAAGGCTTACTAGGTAAAGTATTATATTCGGGAGTAACCGAGAAGAAAACAGTACCAATGGGCAAAATTTTTATATCACCGCTAGTTTTTCCCCATTCTCCATCGTTAACGTTGGCTTGAACCGTAAAAGGATAAATTCCGCAAGGGGTATGTTTGACAATAGGAGGTTGACAAGTAAAGTTTATTTCTTCTTCCTTTCCTGCGCCGATTAATAGCCGTCTTTCAGTTCCTTTTTCTAACCAGCGAGAGTCTAAACCTGTTAACTTTAAAATCGTATCTACTTGATGATGATTCGGATTGCTAACGCGAACGGGAATATCTAAAACTTTGCGAGGATAAATAGCAAAAGACTTAACAGGAAGATAGACCCTTAGCCGTTCTACCCCTGGAGAAACAAGTAACTTTAAAATGTGAAAGTTAACATCTGGTAACTCTGTAGAAGCTACTTTTACTTCTACATTGATTAAATCTATTCCCAGAACAGGTGCTGCGAGAATGGTAATATCAAACTTAGTGCGATCTCCTGGTGGAATTAAAGTAGAACTAATCGGATCTAGACTATACCAAGTGTCTTTAATATTAGGATCGGCCCCAGCAGCTGTCAGACTAATTTTAAAAGCAGCGTAATCATTACTTAAATTCTTGACTACGATCTCAAAAGAAACAGGAGAATTATTAAACTGTAAAGTTGTAGCGGAGATGGTGCTACTAATCTTAGACATGGTAATTAAGTTAATCTCTCGAACAATAAATAAAAGTGCGTTGCTAGTTTGAGCATTAGAGTATAAAATAGTACTGCTATTTATTTCTAACTGTTGGCTTACAGTATTTTTTCATAGATAACAAATTTATATGTCGAGCGAGTGCTATCTATTTAACCTGAATAGATATCTAATAATAACAATTAAAGTTTACAAGCCAATCTAAACAAAATATATAGACTTTAATTTAATTGTTCTGACCTAACGCTCTACGCCTTACTATAGAAATACCAGGTGAATAAAGGGAAAATCAACATGAAATGCTGTCGCCCCAATCCTCCCTGTTTGTACTTTTGTCGCCTCGATGGACATTTAATAAAAGGACAAGGAGTCATCGTTAATCCTGACAATGGTTGGGAATATGAGGTCTTACAAACTTTAGCCGTTGGAGGTATGAGTACCTCTTATCTAGTTTACAGTTACTATCACCAAAAACTAGCGGTTCTTAAAGAAATTAGTACCGAATTAGCTAAAAAAGCCAAAGCCCAAGAAATGTTTCAAAGAGAAGCAAGATTTCTCAGTTCTCTAAAACATTCTGGTATTCCCCAATATTATGACTTTTTCTATAGTAGTGAACGCTATTCGCTAGTTATGGAGTTAATTTCGGGTCAAAACTTAGAACGAATTCAAAACTATAGTACTATAGATGTAATTGATTGGGCGATCGAATTATGTGATATTTTAAGATATCTCCAAAGTCTCCAACCGCCTGTCATTCACAGAGATATCAAACCTGCTAATCTAATTCTACGATATAATCCCCGACAGATTGTTTTAATTGATTTTGGTGCAGTAAAAGAGGTCGCTACTGCCCCCGGCACTCGCATTGCTACTCCTGGTTTTGGCGCACCCGAACAAAATACAGGAAACCCTTGTATTCAATCAGATTTTTATGCCCTTGGTGCAACTATAATTTGTTTTGTTACTAAGCGACTTCCTACCAACTTCTATAATTTTAATCAAAAAAGATTTACTGGCTTAGAAGAAATTGGTATTTCTCCTGCATTAGCAAAAGCTATTGCTAATTTAACTGAATTCAATCCAAAAAATAGACCTAAAACTGCGATCGCCGTTAAAGAATTACTGCAACAAACTAAAGTTAGTTTGATGAAAAAAGATTTTTAGTTTTACCTTTGTACTAAAAGCAAATAATTATGATGAAACCTCAAGAATTAATTCGACGCTACAATTTAGGAGAAAGAGATTTTACTGGAGTTAACCTAGATTTTACTGATTTAAATCGAATTGACTTACAAGGAGCTAATTTTACCAACGCAAGTTTCCGAGAAGCTAATTTACAAAAAGCTAATTTAAAAGAAGTAAATTTGACCAAAGCTAATTTAGAAGATGCCGATTTAAAAGATTCTAATTTAGAAAAAACTATACTTCACGAAGCTATTTTGAACGGTGCAAGCTTAGTCGGAGCTAATTTACAAGAAGCTATTTTAACTAATAGTAATTTAGAAGATATAGATTTGACTAAAGCCGATCTAACTAAAGCAAATTTGATTGGCTCAAATTTGAATCACACTACTTTGCAAGATGCTATTACCCATGATGCTCAATTTGAAGCAGTCGTCAAAGAACAACCTAAAGAATCAGAAATAGTAGAACAGACTCCAAACACCGAAAGTAAATCGAAGCAACCAGAACCAGCAAAACTAGAACAACCTAAAGAATCAGAAATAGTAGAACAGACTTCTAGCAACTCAGAAGCGAAAACCAACATCAAAGAAGATCGATCGCAAAAACAGGCAGAAGAAGTACAAAATGAGCCTAATAAATCAGAAGAAAGTATAAAGAATAAGTCAGAAAAATCAGCAGAAAATCAACGAGATAATTCAAAACAATCTGTGACCAGATCTAAACGACGAATCAAGAAAAAGTCATAGGAGAACATACACATTTGACTAGGCATATACAACCCGTTAAAGATTATATATATTCTATTTATTATAGGTAAATATCCTCTGAACAGAATAGGCGATCGCGCTGAAGAGCAATAATCGCACTCAAATCTGCGATTGCAGATCTTGTAAAGAAAAGTTATTGGGGAGATATTTGTTCGAGTCGTTCGGCAAGCCATATCTTAATAATCGACTGACGGGAAACCCCCAATCGTTTTGCTTCACGATCCAATGCTTCAAACTCTACATCAGCCAACTGGTATAAAACTATACCAATTATCCTAAAAAAGCGATCGCACGTTCATCAACCAAGTGAGCGATCGCTCTTTTGCAATAGTCCCTAACAGCTTTATAATTCGCACTTTGAAATATTAAGCAGACTAAAATTAATAAATATATAGGTGCTATCTAAAATAATATGAACCCCGATCTTGTCAGTTTACCCGCTCTCCTCGAATCAAATATTGACTTAACTGACGAGCAATTTTTTCAGCTCGATCGAAATAATCGTGACTTGAGATTCGAGCGTACAGCTACAGGGGAATTAATTACTATGCCACCTACAAGAAGCAATCGCATTTTTATCCTCTACCTTCTTACTAGACTTCCATAGCCTCCAGAGCCTTCAGGAGCAGTCATATCGACATCCCTGTTCTGTCTTTCAAATGAGAAAACTGGTAACTCGCCTTCAGCATCTTTTTTCCTGGTCTCCTCTAATGAAACACGGTATAGATCGCTATTTGCATATAAATCGTAGGCTTTTTTCGCCACATCCTCGAAAATATATTCTCCAGTTTTGGAGAGAGAATTGATACCACTAGTTTCTCTACTCTCCTGAATAATCAATTTAGAAGGGTCTACTCGATCGCCGTATGGATTTTTGCCATCGCAAAATTGGCGTAACGTTTGCACTTTGTAGTTGCCCCAAGAATCTACAACCAACGCATTATCTAAATCTAATTGTCCAATATCTTTTACGACTGGTAACGGAGCTGTAATATTCAAGGAATGATCGCGCTGCTTTTCTCCAGGCGGTGTCGGCATATTAACGATATACACTGCCTGATTGACAGTATTCTCATCAATGTATTTATATGTCACAGCAGCAAATTCTCCACAATTTGCAGTTTCCAGTAATTCTGCAAGTATTGCTGAGAAGTATGTACGATCATTTTCAAGCCTTGTGATTCCATTTTCAACTTTTTGTCTTGTTGATGGATTTTTTATGACATTACATCCTAGCCTCATTATGTTCACAATTTGTCTTCGCATTGTCTCATTTCTAAGAAACGATAACTTTAGCATACTGTCGTAATTTGTATCGTTAACACTTCCTCTTCTGTTGCCTCTCCTAATTCCTTTTTTGGCAGAATGTTCGGCAGCTTCGACCTCACCAGCTCTCTGTATTACTTCATAACCACTCGTTCGTCTCGTGTTTCCTTGTACTATAGTTTTTAGTTGACTTTTCTTCTGGTTTGGTAGAGGCGATCGCTGTATTGGTGCTGCCTCTTGTTTATGCGGAGAATTAATCGGAATATTGGCAATATTGTGACTAAACTGCGATGCCTTTTCCTTTCTGTGTACCCAAGAATCATTCATTTTGGCTTGCAGCACGCCTAACTTTTGCTGTTCTTGCGATGTAAGCGTGCCACTCTTTTCTTTAAGCTGGAGTGGGGATGCTTCAGAGCGATCTTGCTCGGAAACCTCTTTCAATTGCTTATATGTGTATCGGGTTACGTTTTTTGCCTCAGTATATTTTACTAAATCGTGGGGTATCGCTATTTCTTCATTCATTTGACCGTTTTCTTCATAGGCTCCGCCTTGATATATCATATTTTTTTTTCCTAGCGAAGGAATTAGATGTTCTGTCTCTGGAATATCTGCTTTTTCCTTCACCTTCTTCGCTTTTGTATCTCCTGATATATCCCCACGAGCCATGTATTTTCCCTTTACATAAAACAACTGTAATGAAGGTTCTAATTCTTTTTTCAGATAAATTTCTGCTAAGTATCCTTGTGAAGGCTTTGACCTTCCTGTAATATCGTCAACTATTGGAACGAGGTATCCTCTAGCTACTTCTTTTGAGCCTAAATATATTCCCGCCCAGTCTCCATCTGATTGATCTTTTGGTGGAGGCCATTGAAATTCTGCTTCAGGCTCAAGTACCGTAGCTTTGTAGCCTAGTCGCTGTCCTGGAGTCAGAGGGACTCTTTCCACTTTTATATCCCCATCGACCCGATCGCTCTGGCTATCATTGTCCATCATTGCTTGAATAGCCGAACCTTGTTTATGCGGAGAACGAACAGGAATATTGGCAATGTTGTAACCCAAGCGCGATGCTTCATACTGATTTTGACGATTAACTTCCTTCTCATTTTCTGATTGGGTAACGGGTTTGAGAGAATTCTGTTTTGCTTGAACGGTAGAACGTTGAGCTAAGTGTGAACTTTGTAGCTGAGTTGGGTAATTCTCAGACGAATATTTTTGATTTTTTTGATACATAATATTATGCCTCTTTGTTAATTATTGCCTACTAACTTTAACCCCCAAAATGCGATCGCGGTTCTGGGGAACAATCCCTACAGGCTCTGCAATCGCAAAAATATAATTAAATTAAGTAAAATCGCATTCTGTAGAATGTATTAAAAGTGATATGTAAATAACATATTTATATATCTCAAACCTTTTTAAGTGTTTAGACAGTCTCCTTCCTTCCCCAATTTTGCGGATATATTCCCTAAGTTATAAATTGATGAATACCGATCGAGCCATCTTTCCAGCCTTAAACTTGAATAAGATATCTTCTTGCTCATGACACGCACTGTATATATAAGTGGATTAAATTCTCAGTATCGTTACTGCCACTATCTTTCATAAGAACTATGCGATCGGTTTTAATAAAGTATCGGTATCTATAAGAGCGATGATTGCACTACAAAATAGCGATCGTACTGAGACATTGACTCTAACCAAAGTTGTTTAGAATATCTCTGTAACAGTTAGCCCCATCTTCTGCATCTTTGCGAACAATCTGGATGTTTCTATATCGTCTAAGACAAAAATAATTTTAATCGCTAAATCAAGTTCTTCTTCATCAGACACCTCGGTTGTTGAATCTTTCATTATATCCAGTAAAATAGTTAGATCCTTTTCCTCAGCTTGACTCAATAACTTGTCTGCTTTCGATATTACTATTATGAATAATGGTTTTTCTTGACTCCACAGTGTTTCTGTAAAACTGTCATTAAAAGCATCCCAGTTTCGCCCAAAGTATTCGGGAAAGTCTAGGACTGAAGAAACCTCATCAAAGAATTTCTCTTTTGTCAAACAGTTTGCCCCATCAATGACAATACGCTCGTACTTTTTGCTATCTGCACTTGACTGTGTTAAAAATGTTTCATAATCTTTTGCAGATGTTTTCACAACAAACAAGTTTGCTTGCTTGTCAAAAATCTGGTCTAGAAGAGTCATTATTATTTCTCCTTGTTTTTTATTTTATCTCAGTAAAGGTGTTGTAATGATCGTCGGTATAATAAATCTTCCCATTGCTATCCTTAACTACACGTTCGGCATCCCGATTTTGACCCTCAATCTTTGGGTTCACATCATACTCTATATAGGTTGCATCCGACGGTAGTTTTTGATCGTAATTTCCGAATTTAAATCCTCCCGCTCGCTCTCCAGCTTTTAATTTTGGGGGTTTTTTTTTCACACAGCCATTGGTTAAATTATCAGCAGCATCATAACCAGCCGGTTTAACCATCTGTATAGGGGCTAAAACATTCATGTTAGTTATCATTTTCTCGTCTCTTTTTGTTTGAGGCGATCGATCTATTTTCCCTTGGAACACCCCACCACCTCCTGATGCAAATGAGGTTTCTATGGCTGAGTGTTGCTGTTCTTTCTCTTCTGGCTGAAGCGATCGCTGCACTGCCTCCTCACTCTGCAACTTCTGACCCAACCTCAGAGCTTTAGCACCCATGACATCAGCTTCTTTTTCCAGCTTTAAATCGTCATTGATTTGAACTCCCTTCGTTTGACGGGTAGGCTTGACTCTGCCTTGCTTATTCTGCACTGGATGCCATGCCTCATGTGGCAAATGTTTCCCCTGCCCTGGAGCTACATCAATCTGATTACCTTGTGCATAAGCGTATGCTTGAATCTGTGATGGTTTAGAAGAATTGTAATTTACTTCAATATCATCCATAGAGTAACCAGAGAGGGCTTCAACGCCCAACTTAAGATCATCAGGCAAACCAGTTTTATTTGGACGTGGCTCTTTAGATTCACGCTTTTGTATTGTTGCCGTAGAGCTAATGGGAATATTGGCAATGTTGTGACCAAACTGCGATGCTTTCTCCCTTCTCTGTACCCAAGAATCATTCATTTTGGCTTGTAGCACGCCTAACTTTTGCTGTTCTTGCGATGTAAGCGTGCCACTCTTTTCCTTTAGCTGGAGTTGAGATACTTCAGAGCGATCTTGCTCGAAAACTTCCTTCTCATTTTCTGATTTAACGGGTTTGGGAGAATTCTGTTTTGCTTGAGCGGTAGAACGTTGAGCTAATTGTGAATTTTGTAGCTGAGTTGGATAATTGTCGGATGGAGATTTCTGAATTTTTTGATACATAATATTATGTTTCTTGGTTAATTATTGCCTCGAAAAATGAACGATACTAAACTTTTTTTGTGAATAAAAGACCTTAATTTAGATAAATTTTCTTTCCTTTTAGCTTAATGTTACCTTTAGCAGTTATATCAATATCTTTTTTGGCATTAATCTTTAAATTTCCTGTAGATTCAATACTAATAGTTGAATCTTTGTCATTAAGAACAATCTTATGACCCTTTTTAGTTTGAATTTCAATCTTTCCTTGACTGTCATTGAGATTTATTTGATGACCTTTAGCAGTCTTTAAATAAACTCCTTTTGTGCTTCTTCCTTTATCTTCTTCCACAAACTGAAAAATATGACCCGTGCGGGTTTTTATCGTTCGCAGACGTACTTTATTTCTGACAACGCTATTATTTGTAACTAATTCGGGTGGTGAATCTACCCCATTCCATACTCCACCAATAATATAGGGACGGTGAATGTCTCCGTGTTCAAATCCCACTAACACTTCATCGTTAACTTCAGGCAGACAATCAAAACCGCGATTTTTACCCGCACCGACTCCTACTACTCTAGCCCAATTGCTCTCATGAGCTTCGGTAAGAGTAGGCAATTTAACTTTTACCCTACCCCATTTCTTAGGATCGTTATTATTGGTAACTTTACCGACTAATAAAGTTTGTGCTGGTTTAAGACTTCTCGAAGGAGATAATAATTCAAGCAGATTACCGCTTTTTAGTCCTCTAATCGTAAAGCTGGTAGTATAAACACGTTTATCACAAAGGTGACGGGTTTCTGTAATATAGTATTGCCCATCATATTTTCCCATATTAGAAAGTGTTATAACTTTACCCACCTGAATATCGGGATTTCCTTGCCCTGTAGCATCTGCACATACATATTGTCCTGCTAAGCGATCGTACAATCCTTGAGCAATGCGATCTGCCTCTTTCTTACTAAAAACTGGGCGGTCTACTACTGTAACTTTGGGAGTACTTCTAAATTTTTTAGTGACCTTTTTACAACTGCCGTTTTTATTTTTGGTAAGAACTATTTCCTTTTTAACTTTAGCAACAATTGCTTTTTTAGTCTGATAATCCCATGCTCTCACTTCTACACTATCAACTTGTTCGGCACTATTAACTCTTACGTGAAAGCTACCAATATCCTCTAACCAAATAAGATTTAGTTTGCCTTGGCTCTTTGGACGACAAAAATTTAATTTTTTATCTTTAACGTAAAGTTCAAACCCGAGCCGAAAGGCTCTTTCTCGTAAAAACTCCATATTGGTCTGGTTTTCTTGAAATAAATATTCATGAGGTGCGCCACTGTTACCAATATTCCCCACGACAATACCCATTTCCGCAGCTATCTTTCTTACAATACCGCTATCGGTCATATTTTGAAAAGAACGATTGTAGCGACCGCGATGCAGACGGTGAGAAACATCGTAAGCACGAATTGTAATTGGAGCTTGAGATTCGTAAAAATGAGATTCTATACTAGTAATTTCCCCAGAAAATAATTTATCTTCTTTCCGTTCATCAAATCCTTCGGTAGTACTAGATGCTAAAGTAACATCAATAGTGTCGCCAATTTTTAGCAATGAATCATGTTCCCAGGGTTTATCTTCTTTTCTTCCCGATTGATAATTGTTATTGATAGTGACTAAACATACACTAGGAAAATGTAGGCTTTCTTCTACAGAGACTTTTAAAAGATCTCCTATAAAGTCCTTACTAATAGCACCATTTATGTATATTTTGATATCTGCTGGTTTATATTTATTATTTCCCATCACTGCTCATCATAAAATATTTAGTGAATACCTAGTTCTTAACTTTGCTATAGCTAAGTCTTAAAATTGTTAATAGCTAATGATTACCATCGGCTGTCAAGACTCCGAGATTTTGTTGGGGATGGATTAGCACTACCTTTAGGAGGATCTACTTGTTTCATAGTAATAGAAGCTTTAGCTCTTACTGGCGTTCCATCGGGTAAAAACATAGTTAATTGATAACTAATAGATTCTACATAGCAGCGTAAATAATTAATGCTTCCCCAGCTAAAAATATATACTGGAGGTCTTTCTTCGCCTTTAATAAATTTAACGGCTTGAGTTAATTTTTTTAACTTATTTCCTACATCGCGATCTTTGCTATCTTCATAAGTATCGAAAATAATATCGCTAATAGAAACTACCATAGCTATAGGATAACCAAAACTAACTTTAGGAATTCCTTCATCTTCTGTTCTTGCTCCACTATTCTCTGAGACACAAACCCTGCGCTCTATAGATATTGATGTAGGATTATACATAAAAGTAAAGCTATAATTATCTCCATCTAATGAATTTAAAGTTGCTTTTTCGAGTTTCATATTTTAGTTTTATCTATAGTATTGACCTTGTCTTTCTCTTTCAATTTCTAGCTTTTGTCGAAGTAAATAGTAAATTTCCTCTGCTAAAATATCTAATTTTTTTTCTTCGTTTTTCTCTTCTATATTCTCTTTTAAAATACTATCTTCTGTTACTATTTCTTCTCCAGAACAGGAATTTTCGCATGACATTTTCTTAGGCAAAATCACTTGAGAATTTAATTTTTCATATTGATATCCTGAAGATTTAGGTTGCTCGGTCACTAATTGAACTGGATATGCGTTTGAATTCTGATTAACAAGATTATTTTTGGAAGAATTTGAAGTATTTATAGGATAGCTACTTCGATCTATTTTTGATTTATTGTTTTCATTTGCCTTTAGTTGCTTGGAACTAAAATTATTTTCTGGCTTCGTATTTAATTCATTATTACTGGATGTAGATTCACCAATTAGTTCAGAAATACTCGACCAGCGATCGGGTACAGAAGGAGCTGGTTTACGATGAATTTGATTATCTATAGAAGAATTAGAAATGTTTTTCAGAGGTTCTGTTGATTTACGTTTATCTGATTGTAAAGAAGTATTATTAATATTATTCGACTTATAAATAATAGTTTCTGAGTTATCTTCTGCTCTTCTATCGTTGGAAGTTTCTAATTTAAACCTGGTGGTTTGACTCTCATCAACTGGAGTTTCTATCGACGGTGTAATACTGTTAGATGCAAGATCTAGGTTATTAGTAACTCCAGTCTCGTTAGCAGTTTCTAACTTCGGCGCAATAGTTTGACTCTCACCAACAGGTGTTTCTAGCTTCGGTGTCGTAATGTTGGCTCGAAGATCGCTAATTGGATTTTCTACCGTTTTGGGTGCAAGATCTAGGTTATTAGTAACTCCAGTCTCGTTAGCAGTTTCTAACTTCGGCGCAATAGTTTGACTATCGCTAACAGGTGTTTCCACCGCCTTAGGTGCAATAGTTTGACTCTCACCAACAGCAGTTTCTATCGGCGGTGTCGTAATGTTGGCTCGAAGATCGCTAACAGGTGTTTCCACCGTTTTGGGTGCAAGATCTAGGTCATTAGCAACTCCAGTCTCGTTAGTAGTTTCTAACTTCGGCGCAATAGTTTGACTCTCACCAACAGCAGTTTCTATCGGCGGTGTCGTAATGTTGGCTCGAAGATCGCTAACAGGTGTTTCCAGCGTTTTGGGTGCAAGATCTAGGTCATTAGCAACTCCAGTTTCGTTAGTAGTTTCTAACTTCGGCGCAATAGTTTGACTCTCACCAACAGCAGTTTCTATCGGCGGTGTCGTAATGTTGGCTCGAAGATCGCTAACAGGTGTTTCCAGCGTTTTGGGTGCAAGATCTAGGTTATTAGCAACTCCAGTCTCGTTAGCAGTTTCTAACTTCGGCGCAATAGTTTGACTCTCACCAACAGGTGTTTCTATCGGCGGTGTCGTAATGTTGGCTCGAAGATCGCTAACAGGTGTTTCCACCGTTTTGGGTGCAAGATCTAGGTCATTAGCAACTCCAGTCTCGTTAGTAGTTTCTAACTTCGGCGCAATAGTTTGACTCTCACCAACAGCAGTTTCTATCGGCGGTGTCGTAATGTTGGCTCGAAGATCGCTAACAAGTGTTTCCAGCGTTTTGGGTGCAAGATCTAGGTTATTAGCAACTCCAGTCTCGTTAGCAGTTTCTAACTTCGGCGCAATAGTTTGACTCTCACCAACAGGTGTTTCCACCGTTTTGGGTGCAATAATTTGACTATCGCTAATAGTAGTTTTTATCGGCGGTGTCGTAATGTTGGCTCGAAGATCGCTAACAGGTGTTTCCAGCGTTTTGGGTGCAAGATCTAGGTTATTAGCAACTCCAGTCTCGTTAGCAGTTTCTAACTTCGGCGCAATAGTTTGACTCTCACCAACAGGTGTTTCTAGCTTCGATGTCGTAATGTTGGCTCGAAGATCGCTAACAGGTGTTTCCAGCGTTTTGGGTGCAAGATCTAGGTTATTAGCAACTCCAGTCTCGTTAGCAGTTTCTAACTTCGGCGCAATAGTTTGACTCTCACCAACAGGTGTTTCTAGCTTCGATGTCGTAATGTTGGCTCGAAGATCGCTAACAGGTGTTTCCAGCGTTTTGGGTGCAAGATCTAGGTTATTAGCAACTCCAGTCTCGTTAGCAGTTTCTAACTTCGGCGCAATAGTTTGACTCTCACCAACAGGTGTTTCCACCGTTTTGGGTGCAATAGTTTGACTATCGCCAACAGCAGTTTCTATCGGCGATGTCGTAATGTTGGCTCGAAGATCGCTAACAGGTGTTTCCACCGTTTTGGGTGCAAGATCTAGGTCATTAGCAACTCCAGTCTCGTTAGCAGTTTCTAACTTGGGCGCAATAGTTTGACTCTCACCAACAGGTGTTTCTAGCTTCGATGTCGTAATGTTGGCTCGAAGATCGCTAACAGGTGTTTCCAGCGTTTTGGGTGCAAGATCTAGGTTATTAGCAACTCCAGTCTCGTTAGCAGTTTCTAACTTCGGCGCAATAGTTTGACTCTCACCAACAGGTGTTTCTAGCTTCGATGTCGTAATGTTGGCTCGAAGATCGCTAACAGGTGTTTCCAGCGTTTTGGGTGCAAGATCTAGGTTATTAGCAACTCCAGTCTCGTTAGCAGTTTCTAACTTCGGCGCAATAGTTTGACTCTCACCAACAGGTGTTTCCACCGTTTTGGGTGCAATAGTTTGACTATCGCCAACAGCAGTTTCTATCGGCGATGTCGTAATGTTGGCTCGAAGATCGCTAACAGGTGTTTCCACCGTTTTGGGTGCAAGATCTAGGTCATTAGCAACTCCAGTCTCGTTAGCAGTTTCTAACTTCGGCGCAATAGTTTGACTCTCACCAACAGGTGTTTCTATCGGCGATGACGTAATGTTGGCTCGAAGATCGCTAACAGGTGTTTCCACCGTTTTGGGTGCAAGATCTAGGTCATTAGCAACTCCAGTCTCGTTAGCAGTTTCTAACTTCGGCGCAATAGTTTGACTCTCACCAACAGGTGTTTCTAGCTTCGATGTCGTAATGTTGGCTTGAAGATCGCTAACAGGTGTTTCCACCGTTTTGGGTGCAAGATCTAGGTTATTAGCAACTCCAGTCTCGTTAGCAGTTTCTAACTTCGGCGCAATAGTTTGACTATCGCTAACAGGTGTTTCCACCGCCTTAGGTGCAATAGTTTGACTATCGCCAACAGCAGTTTCTATCGGCGATGTCGTAATGTTGGCTCGAAGATCGCTAATCGGATTTTCCACCGTTTTGGGTGCAATAGTTTGACTCTCACCAACAGGTGTTTCTAGCTTCGGTGTCGTAATGTTGGCTCGAAGATCGCTAATAGGTGTTTCTACCGTTTTAGGTGCAATAGTTTGACTATCGCTAATTGGATTTTCCACCGCCTTAGGTGCAAGATCTAGGTTATTAGTAACTCCAGCCTCGTTAGTAGTTTCTAACTTCGGCGCAATAGTTTGACTATCGCTAATTGGATTTTCCACTGGCGGTATCGTAATGTTGGCTCGAAGATCGCTAATCGGATTTTCCACTGGCGGTGTCGTAATGTTGGCTCGAAGATCGCTAACAGGTGTTTCTACCGTTTTGGGTGCAATAGTTTGACTATCGCTAATAGTAGTTTTTATCGGCGGTGTCGTAATGTTGGCTCGAAGATCGCTAACAGGTGTTTCCACCGTTTTGGGTGCAAGATCTAGGTTATTAGCAACTCCAGTCTCGTTAGCAGTTTGTAACTTCGGCGCAATAGTTTGACTCTCACCAACAGTAGTTTCTATCGGCGATGTCGTAATGTTGGCTTGAAGATCGCTAACAGGTGTTTCCACCGTTTTGGGTGCAAGATCTAGGTTATTAGCAACTCCAGTCTCGTTAGCAGTTTCTAACTTCGGCGCAATAGTTTGACTATCGCTAACAGGTGTTTCCACCGCCTTAGGTGCAATAGTTTGACTATCGCCAACAGCAGTTTCTATCGGCGATGTCGTAATGTTGGCTCGAAGATCGCTAATCGGATTTTCCACCGTTTTGGGTGCAATAGTTTGACTCTCACCAACAGGTGTTTCTAGCTTCGGTGTCGTAATGTTGGCTCGAAGATCGCTAATAGGTGTTTCTACCGTTTTAGGTGCAATAGTTTGACTATCGCTAATTGGATTTTCCACCGCCTTAGGTGCAAGATCTAGGTTATTAGTAACTCCAGTCTCGTTAGTAGTTTCTAACTTCGGCGCAATAGTTTGACTATCGCTAATCGGATTTTCCACTGGCGGTATCGTAATGTTGGCTCGAAGATCGCTAACAGGTGTTTCCACCGCCTTAGGTGCAAGATCTAGGTTATTAGCAACTCTAGGCTCGTTCGCAGTTTCTAACTTCGGCGCAATAGTTTGACTATCGCTAATTGGATTTTCCACCGCCTTAGGTGCAAGATCTAGGTTATTAGTAACTCCAGTCTCGTTAGTAGTTTGTAACTTGGGCGCAATAGTTTGACTATCGCTAATTGGATTTTCCACCGTTTTGGGTGCAATAGTTTGACTATCGCTAATAGTAGTTTTTATCGGCGGTGTCGTAATGTTGGCTCGAAGATCGCTAATTGGATTTTCTACCGTTTTGGGTGCAATAGTTTGACTATCGCTAATAGTAGTTTTTATCGGCGGTGTCGTAATGTTGGCTCGAAGATCGCTAACAGGTGTTTCCACCGCCTTAGGTGCAAGATCTAGGTTATTAGTAACTCCAGCCTCGTTAGTAGTTTCTAACTTCGGCGCAATAGTTTGACTATCGCCAATTGGATTTTCTAGCTTCGGTGCAACAACTTCATGATTCTTAGCAAGAACATTGAAAAAATGAGATTGGATATTAGACTTAGGGTCAATAATAGAATGTTGAGAATTTTTCTGTATTCGTTCGGAGCGATCTCTAGAATTATCTTTTTTTTCTATAGCTGTTGCCATTTTTAAAGAACGATTTTTGGAGAAAAAAGGATAATCACTAAAATTCGCGCTTTTAGGAGCAATATATTCTGGTATACCATTAGAGAAAATGCTTGAAGGGTTAAAGCTGGCAATTGCGCTAGCTCCCAACGGCTTAAGTAATTTAGGATAAAGAAAATTTGATTTTGAAGAAGAATTAAATATCATATAACCACTCTTTAATTACTTGGAAAAAAACCGCCAGCTATTCTCTGTTTCCCTTTGATATTAAAAGTAGACCCAGAGCCTTTAACATTTAATCCTTCATAAGCTAGTATTAATTCTTCAACCGCCACTGTATTGGAATCAGCTTGAAGACTAGGAGCTTTCCACCCTACAGGAATTGCACCAATTAGTGTCCAGCTTTGCATAGTTTCTCCTGCTTGATTAAAAAGGAGAATATTAACATTAAGACGTTGTTTAACAGTCTCATTTAATACTTTCTGCATCCAACTCCAAAAAGTCAAATCGTTCGTGATACCTCTTTTCAAGGTTACGTCATCAAACTTGGCTTGCTTAAGAAATACCCGTTGCTGATTATTGACCCCTCCTTCAAAATAAACCTCTTTATCAATGTTCATCCCTAATCCAGAACATTCTTGAAAACTAGCTTTGATTTCACTATCGATTTCCACATAAAAACGGTTAGCGGTAACGTAATTTAATTCATCGCTGGAAACTCCATTTTTTGGCATTTTTATAACCCTGTATAGTTCCTACTACGTTCTTGCTGTTGCCCTAAATCTGTTAACATTATTTGATAAACGCGATCGCACAATTGGTCTAATAAAGCGCGGTCTTTCAATACTTTTTGAATCAAAGATGCGAGAGAATCACTATCTTGCCTTCGATATTCTGCTGCTGTGCTATAACTTGCAGAATTAGCCAAACTATTAGATCGCGAAAAGTTGGTAGACATGGTAAATAGCATTTGAGTCTATAATCTAATGTTATAAACTTAATTACCTCACAAAAAATTAGCCAAAAGTTGAATAATAAAATCAAAGTTGGCACATTAAAAGTAAAGTTTTGGTAAAAATATCAATGTAATTAAACTTATGTCTAGTTGCTTGCATTAGCATTAAGCAAGATAATAAATTATTGATAGCTTAATTAGTTTCGACTTCGACAAAGTTTTTCCTTATTGGTCATAAACTTTCAATCATCCAAGATTTACATACCTTTATATAGGCAGTTGTTCTCTATAAACAAATCGAAACGGAAACTACAGTAGACGGTAAAATTGCTTACTTTGCTGACAACTTAGTCTTTTGCTTAAAAAACCAAGCCTCTATATTTAACTTAGGAATCATCCGATAAATCGGGTAAGGATATTAATAAATACACTATAAACCCAGAACTAGTTAGAAACGATCGCTCGTCCGCCAACTTAGTAATATTCTATGTATGAAAATGTAACAAAGGCGATCGCTTTGTTCGACAAATAAGAATTTTCATTTTGCGTAATCTAAGAAATAATCATGAATAAACGTAAACCAAGAGGTAAACCAAGAGGTAAACGTAAAGGTAAACCTGCTGCTAGAGTCACTGATAAGGTAATTCATCCCACTCCTCCAAGCCTAACAGGAATTGGTAGCCTAAATGTTTTTATCGGTAAACGAAAAGCTTGGCGAGGGGTTCCTAGTGCTGTTGCTCCTGCTTTAATGTCTACCAAACTTAGCACCTACGCAACAATTCAAGCAGCAGAGGCTAATACTTTGGCTATGGCACCAACTCCTGCTGCTCCTGCTGCTCAGGCAGCCGAAAAATCTACTAAAGCTAGTATTGCTGCTACTATGTCTAGTACCATTGCCAGTGTTTCTGGTTTAGCAGACAAACATACTTGTGTTCATCACGGTGTTGGTGTGGTTGTTGACGGTAGCCGAACAGTATTAATTAACGGACTCCCCGCCTGTCGCCAGGGAGATACAATTGTCGAACCTTTAGGTCCTCCCAACAAGATTCTCAAAGGTTGTTCGAGTGTTTTTATTGGGGATTAATTGTTGCTTTGCCCCCCTCCTTCGCTACACAGATCGATCGACCAGAGACAAGCACGAGGCTAGTCTGACTTTGCCACTTTAAAATTCCTATTTGATTTGTCAACAGTATATTTTCTATTGCTCCTGCTACGACTAAAATGTTTGTTCAGCAAATGGAAAAAGGTCTGTTTTAAGAAGTTGATTTAAACATTGACCGTAAATACCTGAGTTTTTCCCCTAGTATCGTTCGAGAGTTTTTCACATACTATGAGTAGCTAATCCTTTTAGAGAACGTAATAGTAATTTTATTAGATGGTAACAGACATTAAAAAAGCAACAGATTGTTTACAACTCGCTAATAAACTATCACAAGAGTTGATAAAAATAACTGTTAAACCAGATGCCTCGAGTAAAACTCTAACCGAAGAACTAGATCGACTGCGAAACAGTGGTTTGTCAAATCTTTTAATTTCTAAAGAATATGGGGGGTATGGAGAAACTTGGTTTAACGCCTTTAAAGTTGTACGTGAGGTTTCTAAAGCTGATGGCTCTATAGGGCAACTGTTAGGCTATCACTATGCTAATTCAACCATTCCCAGATTATTTGGGACAGTAGAACAAAACGCCTATTTTTGTATTCAAAGTGTTAAACATCAATGGTTTTGGGGAGATGTAGTTAATCCGCAAGACCCTAATTTAATCCTTACTCCATATGAGAATAATTTCCTTCTTAATGGAGTCAAGAAGTTTAACAGGGGGGTGAAAGGCTCAGATATTATGGTAGTTACTGGGATACGTTCGGACTTAAATAATATTCTCTTTGCCGTCGTGCCAAGCGATCGCCAAGGCATCAGCATCGATCGCGGTTGGAATTTTGAGGGACAAAGGCAGACTGACAATGACAGTATAATATTTGACAATGTATTGATTCGACAAGAAGAGATATTAGGTAATCCTGATTCACAAGAACTTCCTTCTCCTTTTGCCACTATGGTTACTTGCTTGTATCAATTAATTTTTGCTAATTTATACTTGGGAATTGCTCTGGGGGCATTAGAAGCAGCTAAACAATACACCAAGTCTACAACTCAACCTTGGATTTTGTCTCCAGCGGTTCAAGCTACTCAAGACCCTTATATTATTGAACAATATGGCGATTTATGGATCGATTTAAGTGCAGCCCAAAGCCATTTAGATTGCGTAGCTTGCTTATTTCAAAAAGCTTGGAACAAAGAAGAAGCATTAACGGTTGCCGAACGAGGTGAGGTTGCTGTAGCAATCGCTAGTGCTAAAGTTTTAAGTACTAGGGTAGGGTTAAATGTTACCAGTAAGATTTTTGAAGTGATGGGCGCAACGGCTAATGCATCTCAATATCGATTCGATCGCTATTGGCGCAATATTCGCACCTATACCTTACACGATCCAGTAGTTTATAAAGTGCATGAAGTAGGCAATTGGATTCTTAACGGACAAATACCAATTTTTACTCTTTATACCTAATGGATTTTCAACTATACAGATGTTTAGTCAAAGAAATACAATCAACGAGCTGGAGTTGAAGGCACTATCTCTCAGGGCGTTCGTGGTTTGGTTTGCGTCAATGTCATTATCTAGGTTTAAGTAAAGTCCATTTACAACATATTCTGACAGCAACTGCTATGAATGCAGTTCGTTATTCCCATGGTATGAAGATGTACCTTTTGCTAAGTTAGCTCCTGATTAGCTGGACTTTTCGCACTGAGATGCGATCGCGATTTCCCAAAACTTTCAAGTCGCACCGAAACGGAGCGTGAATTAATAACTATAATTTTGTACCATTAAACCTTTTCGTTTTCGGGTAGCTCAAACCCTAATAGCATCATTACAGTTGGGCGTACCAAATAGACTACTATTTTAATGATACAGCGATCGCCCTACTGATATTTGTTAGGTTCGCGACTCAGTATCAGTTGTTATTCAAACCCCTACTAATCCTTCAAATATCCCCCAGGTAATTGCCGAGCATCGAACAGACCACCAGATTACAATCGATCGCATAGAAAAACTTTATCTGTCGATAGTGCTGGAGTTTGAGCAGACAGGCTATTGAACCTCATTCGTTCTAAAGATACAAGCGTCTACTCATAATTTTTTCTTTCGATTCTTCTTACAAAATTCTATCTCTTTATAGTAAATATTGCTGGTAGCACGCCAAGAAAAGATTTGGCAAGAAATATCGCTCAAAACCCTAGAAAGATTGTTAGCGGTAGTGGCGATCGCCAATTGGTAATTGGGTTAGCAACTCCTCCGAGTCAAAGACAGACTTTAATTATCGATCGCTTATCGGCATCTGGGGATGATATCGAGCTTTGTAAGATACTGCAAACTAGAGGTGGTTTTGCGGTAGACTATTATTTTCTGCAAGAATCAAAACCGCAAAATATTCGACAAGTTATTAGTGGATATTTAGAAAAACAAAATATCAAAACATTATTATTATATTTATCTGGAATTATTAGCTATAGTAATTGCGCTGAAGAGCGATTATTAATTACGCCAGAGCATATTATCAATCTAAACTGGTTGGGCAAACAGCTACAGACATCTGTAATTGCAGAGATAATCTTCATTTGCGATCGCCTCGAAACACAACAGGAAATCGATTTAATAAAAGTCTTACAGCCGAGTAAAGATAAATCTATATGTATTATCACTGCTGCTAGTGTTAAACCAAACAAAAGAAAACTTCTTCGGCAAATAGTTACTGTTTTAGAGGATGTAAGAGAAACCGAATTTTGGGAATCGGAATTAATTACGCGATGGAGCGCGATGGAGCAGCAAAGACACAGATATTGAGTTGGATTTGTGGCTTTCTGGTACGTCTGAAGTAATGGAAATTTTGTTACCAGAAGTACAGCGATCGCATAACGAAATCTTTGAAATAGATCTCTGTCCCTATAAGAGTTTAGAACCTTTTGCTCCCGATGATGCTTATTTTTTCCATGGTCGAGAAGGAATTACTGAAGAAATTATACAGAAGTTAGCCTCTACTTCCTTTGTAGCGGTTGTGGGAGCGTCGGGAAGCGGTAAATCTTCGATAGTTAAAGCGGGAGTCGTTCCTAGATTAGTTACCGAAGGCTTGTTTATTGAGGGAAAAAGTCAAAGCTGTAAGACTTGGGTAATTCGTCCTACAGACTGGATATTATTTGGGGAGGAAGATAATGGTCGTACTGCTTTAACTGAAGAAATACGACCTAATAACCGAGAATTTATCGAAGGCATTTTACATTTAGGAGTCGATTCTTTTGTTAGCTGGTTAGAACAACAACCTCAGTCCATATCTATTTTGGTAATCGATCGGTTTGAAGAATTATTTACCGCAGCAGCAATAGATAAAATCCAGTTTCTCGATCTTATTGTAAGGGCGATCGCGCTTGGTGGCGATTGGTTTAAAGTAATAATTACTTTAAGAAATGATTTTTTAGAGGAATGCTTGGCAACAAGCCAAATAGCTCCTTTAATTACTTCTTCTACGGTTTTATTATCCCCCTGTCTTACTGATGCCGAATATCGCCACATTATTACCCAACCTGCTCGAAAAGTCGGTTTAAAAGTAGAGGATGAGTTAGTCGATCTTCTCTTGCAACAGTTAGAAGCCCAAAATTTACCGATCCTACAGTTTGTTCTAGACGAGTTGTATTACAACCGCAGCAATAGATGTTTGACCTTGGGAAGTTATCAGCAAAATATAGGCGAATTAAAAGCAATACTGGGTAAAAAAGCGCAAGAAACTTACTGTAGCTTAAACAGAGAACAACAAGAATGCGCTCGCTGGATTTTTCTATCTTTAGTGCAGTTAGGAGAAGGAAGAGAAGATACGCGCCGACGTTTGCAGCGATCCGAACTAATGGTCGATAAATACAAAAATGTCTTTGATGCTACCCTAGAGGCTTTAATCGAGGCGCGGTTATTAGTAGTAAGTCAGGAAACCGCTATCCCAGAAAGTAATAAAGACATAGTTACGGTAGAAGTCGCTCACCAAATCTTGATTCGCAACTGGGATACTTTGCGTGGATGGTTGAATGAAAATCGTAGCAAATTGCGCCTAATGCGCGAACTCGAACAAAAAGTCAACGAATGGGAACAAACCCACAGCAGTAAAAAAGAGGGCTTTTTGTTGTCGGAAGCTGGTTTAGTTAAATATGAGGAGTTATATATAAATAATTCTGGCGTTGCATCACAAAGGGATGGGTTTGGGGTGATTTGGGGACTTGGGGACTTGGGGAATAATTAGTCTTTGGCTTTGTTAAATCATCCCATAACTGTGCAATGCCATAATTCTGAGGAACTTCCAATGCGAGTTCATCAATTTATCGGACTATCTATTGACAAACGCGATCGCCAAGCGAAAGAAGAAAAAGCTCGTCAACAAAGAGAAATAAAACTTCGTAAAACTGCTCAAAGACGGGCTTATTTTTTCGGGTTAGTTTTGGTAATTGCCTTGATTTTAACTGGAGTTGCTACTCGACAACTGCATCGTGCAACTATCAATGAAATTAATACACTGAGTAATTCGGCAGAAGCACTATCAGCATCAAGTCAGGAATTAGATGCGTTGGTAGCAGGGTTAAAAGCAGCAAAAAAAATTCAAAATAGCATTTTTGGAGTAGACAATAAGATCGGGTTTAAAGTTATAGAGATTTTGCAAAATATTTTTTACCGAATCAAAGAGTTCAATCGTTTAGAAGATCACCATGATGAGGTACGAGGTGTAGAATTCAGTCCAGACGGTCAAATCATTGCTTCTGCTAGTTATGATGGAACAATTAAACTATGGAGTTTAAATTTGGATAAAGTTCTCGCACGTGGTTGTGACTGGGTGCGAGACTATTTAACTAATAACCCTAACGTTAGCGAAGAAGATCGTAAAATCTGTAAGGGAATTTGATGGTTATTTGTATATTAAACTAAAAATTCTACTACTCAAACCAAGAACTTAGTTAGTTTTTATATTTTGGCGCGATCGCTTTCTAGATTAAAGTTTTTATTTATTTTTATTTAAATCTCATTTATCTTATTTTTTGGTAAATATATCGTGGTTTATAAACAGTACCACCAAATAGTAAATAGTTATTCATGTCAAATACCAACTTAGTAGATCTGGCAAATCAAGGGGATATAGATGCTTTAGTTTCTCTTATTGAAGAGAGTTTGAAAGATGCCAAAATAATTAAATCCGAACTGAAAAACGGCTGTTTAAAACTAATTGTAGAAGCAGCAGTGCTTCGACGACGCAAAATAGAGGCTTTAGTTACCAAGATCGTTACCGATTTGGAACTTGATACAATTGCGAAAATTATGCTTTACGGGCAGAAAACGGGTGAAGATTTTCCCGAATGGACTAGCGAATTAATACCTAATAAGCCGAAAGTGAAACAAACTAAGTCCCCATCTTATACCGAGCAACCGCCCCAGACACAAACCAAAAACGAATTTATCAGAACCCTGCAAACGTTTAAGTTTTCTTCCATCGTTCCCTATAAAGAAGTATTTAGTAAACAACTATATCGCAGCAATACAGTAAAGTTGCTACTGTGTTTTGGTCTATTTCCTTGGGCAATCGGTTTCTTTGCTTCTTCTAACACTAGCCTGGAAGATATTGCCTGGATCTTGGGCATTTATTATGCTTTTATCTGGGGCATTGTCCTACATAATCTCATTAAACCGCCACAGTTCGATCTAAAAGAAGTTTTCCGATGTGTTGGGTTTACCACATTTATCGGTATTCCTTTGCTGCTGTTGCTTCAAACAGTACCTCCGTTTAATCTGCTATACGCAGTTATCGCCTCGCCTAATGCGATCGCCAGACTGTTCGGATTTGTTTTCGGGGTAGGTGCGTTGGAAGAATTATGTAAGGCTTTGCCCGTTTATCTATTTATGCTGCGTTCGGATAAATTAAAAGAACCTTTGTCCTCGGCTTTTTACGGTGCGATGTCGGGGTTAGGATTTGCGATCGCCGAAGGAGCGCAATACACGCTGATATATTCTTACAATCTCGCCCAAGGTAATACAAACCTTACGGGACATATTCTGATGACCACAGTACGTTTTATCTCCTTACCTTTGATTCATGCTATTTGGGCGGGAATTGCAGGTTATTTCCTTGGTTTGGCAGCGATTAATCCCTCTCGTCAAAAGGCAATTGTCTTTATTGGGATAACTATAGCAGCAGTTTTACACGGCGTTTATAATACCTTTTCCAGTAGCCTTATCGGTTTGGCAGTTCTAGCTTTTTCTATTCTGCTATTCGTTACCTATCTACGTCGTAGCAAAGAAATGATCGGAGAAATGCAGCAGGCGGAGGCAAGTTTTTAACAGTGATGGGGTGAAGGCAAAACTGCGGTCAGCAAACTTTTATTTGTTTTTATTTTCTACCAATTTATTTTGATTTGGCACTGGTCTTAGTATGCCTTTAGAAACAAAAAAGGTAAACCCCAGCCATAGCAATACCAATATTCTGTTAGCAGGACGCATCTATCTAATTGGCAATCGAATGTATATGTTGATGGCTGGAACCGATAACAAATATTTTAATGATGAAACGGCGATCTTTCTCAGTTCATTGTCCCTGTTTTAATTCGTTAGCGCAAACTAATCCCCCTGACTACTAACTACTGATTTCTAATTTTGTGAAGACAATCTATCTAAACCAATGACACAAACAAACATCGACTGGGATAAAACAACTGCGATCGCTAAAAAACAAACCAATGAAAATCATGAACTTAAAATTATTACCGCTAATTACAGCTGTAGTATTTAGTACTATAATCTTTCGATCGCTCTGTTTATCGCACTAGTTTACAGGAAGATGCTGGTAAATTGACAGCACGGTATCAGCAACTAAACTTTAACCCTATTTATAGTAAGTATAGAAAACAAACAAACTATTCACTATGAACTTTTCAACTCGCTGGGAATTTTACATCGATCGCGGTGGTACTTTTACCGATGTGGTTGCCAAAACACCTCAAGGTAAAATCATCGTCCATAAACTACTCTCAGAAAATCCCGAACAGTATCAGGATGCACCGATACAGGGAATTAGAAATCTGATGGGTATACCCCAACATCGACCCATTCCTACAGAACAGATTAAAGTAGTCAAAATGGGAACTACAGTAGCCACTAACGCTTTATTAGAAAGAAAGGGCGATCGCGTGGTACTGCTAATTACAAAGGGTTTTAAAGATGCGTTGCGGATCGGCTATCAAAACCGTCCCGATATCTTTGCCCGTCACATCGTTCTTTCCAGTATGCTTTATGAGTCTGTTATCGAGATCGATGAGAGATATGACGCAGGGGGTAATGAATTAAAACCTGTAGATGAATTGCAGGTCAAACAGGACTTACAGGCTGTTTACAACACGGGAATCAACTGTTGTGCCATTGTTCTGATGCACGGCTATCGCTATACCCAACACGAACTACAGGTAGCCGATCTAGCTAAACAAATTGGTTTTACGCAGATATCTGTGTCCCATCAGGTAAGCCCATTGATGAAATTAGTCAGTCGCGGAGATACTACCGTAGTTGATGCTTATCTTACTCCGATTTTACGTCGCTATATCGATCGCATTACCAGTCAGCTACCCGATACTGAACTGATGTTTATGAAATCAGACGGGGGCTTGGTTAGTGCGGATAACTTCCAGGGAAAAGACAGCATACTATCTGGCCCTGCGGGGGGTATAGTCGGCGCGGTTAAGACCAGTCAAAGAGCAGGTTTTAATAAGATCGTCACCTTCGATATGGGTGGTACTAGTACGGATGTAGCACATTATGCAGGAGAATACGAACGAGAATTAGATTCAGAGATTGCAGGGGCGAGAATGCGCGTACCAGTACTAGCAATTCATACGATTGCAGCAGGAGGAGGCTCGATTCTTAGCTTTGACGGGATGAGTTATCGTGTAGGCCCCGAATCAGGAGGTTCAAACCCTGGCCCTGCTTGCTATCGCAGGGGTGGAGAGTTAACCGTTACCGATGCTAACGTGATGCTGGGTAAAATTCAGCCCCAATACTTTCCTGCTGTCTTTGGTAAAGATGCCAATCAGCCTTTAGATAAAGAAGTTGTCCTCAACAAGTTCGATCGATTAACAGCAAATATAAATACCACTACAGGTAATAATTCTACACCCGAACAGGTAGCATCAGGCTTTATGGCGATCGCTGTTGCAAATATGGCAAACGCGATTAAGAAAATCTCCTTGCAACGGGGGTATGATGTCACCCAGTACGTACTCTGCTGTTTTGGTGGCGCGGGAGCGCAGGTAGCTTGTCTAATTGCCGATACTTTGGGCATTACTAAAATTTTTATTCATCCCTATGCAGGAGTACTTTCAGCTTACGGTATTGGTTTGGCAAATCTCAGTACTACTGGGGTAGAGTCGGTAGAAATGACGCTAAATATAGATCTTGTGCCTCAGTTGGAGTCAAGATTTAACTCATTAATAGAAAAAGGGACTAAAGACGAACCCGATCTAATTATCAAAAAAGTTAATCTAAAATATGTGGGGACTGATTCGACTTTAACTATCGACTTCAATTCCAATCTGGCGGTGATGCAACAGGATTTTGTTACCGAACATAAAACTCGTTACGGCTTTATTCAACCAGAAAAAGACCTAATAGTTGAGTCGATAACCGTAGAATCGATCCGACAAATGAATCCCCCCCAAGAAACGATAGTTACTCGTACTCGCCCTTGGGCCGAACCCCCAACGTCAATAGAAACAGTGCAGATGTTTGCATTAAATAAATGGCACGATGCGAAGGTATATAAAACAGAAGACTTGCAGCCTGGAGACTGTATAAAAGGTGCAGCCATTATCGTCGAACCGATTAGTACAATTATTATCGAACCAAACTGGCAGGCTACTTTGAGCGATCGCAATTATTTAATTTTAGAACGTAATTAGCTTTAAACGACTATTAATTATCCAGTCGATCTTCACCCGCTTGAAAAACTAAATTTACAGTTAAATCTAGATCGGGAAATACTGCTGAATTAAGGCGATCGCTTTCTCTAAAACGATCGATCTGATATTCTCCATCGACTAATTGATAAATAGAAATAGTCGGCTGCTTAGGATCGCCAATGTAACGTCTACCACCCAAAGCAAGATAGTCTACAATCCAATATTCCTGTATGCCTATTTCTTCATAATCTCTCAGTTTAGTTAAATAATCATCTCGCCAATTAGTACTAACCACTTCAACAACTAAAGGAATAGATGCTGCTGTTTGAACCGTTGAATATTTCTCCCACAAACTTTCATCTCTTAAAGCAGGGCGATTTAAAATTAGTACATCAGGACAATAAGCAGATGGTTTGTTTTCAAGCTTAACTAAAGCAGTGTTGGGAATAAAGTAAGGAAGCTTTAATTTTTTGGATTCTACAGCCAATTCTGTAGCCAAGAAACCAGTTATTTCCTCATGCTTTCTTGTGGGCTGCATTTCAACAATTATTCCTTCATATAATTCGTATTGTTTGTTTGATGGTTTCCACTGTAAAAATTCTTCAAAAGTTGTTATTTTCGGTATAGTTTGAGTCACGCGCTTACTTTATAAATCACTAATTATTTTATCAACTAGAGTAAAAGCCGTTATTTTATATAAAATTAGAGATTAGGGAAATTGCATTTTATATTCTTCTAGCAGTTTCTTTGCTTTTTCTTTCCCACAAACTTGAGTTAGTAAAGAAAAAATCCAAGTAGTATGATAACTATTAGAAGCATAATAAGACCAATAATCTAAAAAGTTATGAATTTGCTGCTCAAAACTAAAATTAGGAATAGATAACTCTATCAATTGTATAAATTCTTTTTTTCCAGCAATTAAACCATGTTTACCATCATCGCGAGAAATCATAAAGCCCCATTGACCACTAGGAGAATAAATTACATGATTCCAAACATCAAAGCTGTCTAAAATATCTTTGTCTTTTTGACTTACTTGTTCTACTGGTAACTTAAACTCGTCAAACAATAAATAACAATGACGAGGCTCTTGTTGTAACATTGCCGTCCAATAAAAACCTCGATCTCCTATTCTTTCTGCTGCTTGAATTACTGCATCACTCAAAGGAGGAGAAAAATCTGTGTAGAATTCGTTGCCACAAATAATTCTTTTTTCTGGCATTGCCTCTGCAAAAATGCCTTCATAAGGATCGTCTTCAGTAAATATTTTTCGCAAAATTGGTTCTATTTTTTGCGAATATTCGGTTTCTGAAAAAAATTTCATATGTATTTTAAGCACAACTATATAATGAATAGTAAAATGAAAAACAAACCCGATCCAATACGTTTAGAAATATTTAAAAACCTCTATCAGTTTATTGCCGAACAGATGGTCATCGTGCTGCAAAACACGGCAGCGTCGGTAAATATAAAATAACGATTGGACTTTTCTTGTGCCATCTTTGATAGCAATGGAATGACTCGTCAGTCGTACAAAACAGGTTGAATCGTCTTGCTGCTTAATATTTAATTTATCGCGGTCAAACAAGTCAAACAATAGCAGGGGTATACGAAGTTGAAGGAAAGACCAGCAGGTAAAAATTGACCGCTGACCAGCTACCTATTTTCTCTGCAAAAAAAATCTTTCTTTAGACTAGTGTTTATCTTTGGTGTTAACTACGAAACTAAATGATAAATACAGTTTAATAACGCTATGGAAAAAGAAACGCTATTTGATAAATTCTTCCGTGATAGCAATGGTAATATTGTTATCGCTCAAGCACCAAACCCACCTATTATTCTCTGGGGTATAGCTAGTTTGCTTAAATTAGTATTTACAAGTGGCTTGGTTAATGTAGGGTTAGACTTAATAGCTTTCGGCTCTTTGTTTACTTGGGCGTGGCTTGAGTTATTCCAAGGCGTTAATTATTTTCGCCGAACCTTGGGTCTTATCGTATTGATTGGATTTGTGGGGTTCAGAATCTATAGCTACAACCCAGTTTAAACTTCAATTGGGAATATTGCCTTTGAAATCTAATACGATCGCTTTTGCAGCAAGTTAAGCAGCAGAAGGATACGAGGTTGGAACAGAGGTTGATTGATATATATTAAAAAACTATCAATTAGCCTATTAAATCCAGAAAAAGCTAGAGTAGTATACTTTATTACAGTAAGCTAAAACTTGCTGAAGAACATTTATGACTTGAAAAATATATATTGAATTAACTGCTCATTTTATTGATATAAAAGATAAGTATAGCAATCAGAAATGATTTATAAGAAACCCTCTCTTATCTTGACTTCGTGTTCGACCTGCCTCCGTGATTTATCAAAAAAATCTTCTCACAAATGATTTACGATTGCTATATTATAGTTATTAGTAATTATTATGATAAGCTCATCTGATTCATGCCACATCAGATTTTGTGCATAACAAGTCATTTTACTATCAGATAATAAATACAACTTATACATATTAGGAATACGTTAGACTTTTCGTATGTCGCCCTAAAGATTTTAGCGTTCGTAAGTAACACCACGATATTTTAGTTGAATTGGAGGTCTTTCGGGCAAACTCTTGACTTGTTCTATATATAAGGTGGTTTTCCAACAGCGATCGAGTTGTTGGACTACATCTATTTGCCAGCAATTTTCTATATGTTGGCTTTTATGTCGATTCCAAAACTTGACTGGGTGGCAAACGGCTAATTTACTAAAATAGAATAGCTGTTTACAATACTTTATCATAGGAAATTTAGAATTTCCTACTGGTTTTAAGGATTTTTTTTGATAAATAGTCTGTTTCTTTCCAGTAGAATTCAAAACGGCTAAATTATTGCTTTTGTATTTAATGCCTCGATAAATCAATTCCATTCCTTCACCTCTATCTTCTTTAGGAGGTGCGTTCCTTCGGATGTTAATTCCCTACTTCCGTCTTTCAACAGCTAAATTATCAAAAGATGAACGATTTAAAATTTGTATCTTTATGATAAGCAATTTCGCCTCGAATTGAACATCAGTTAAAACACGCAATTATTTTAGTATAATTGCTCTATATAAGCAGTATTAAGCGTCTATTTTCTCAAAAAATAAATATGTATAAAAAAATATGTATTAAAAGCTACTGAAAAGAACTAAAAAACTAGCTTGGCAAATTGAAAAAACAAATATAAACTTACTTTGTATCTTTCTGGGCGATCGCCCTAGTCCAGCTATAAACTCGTATCATTTGAGAGTTAATTAGAACATTCTTCGCGATCGCCGAGCCTCTAATAAGAAATCGCATTCGGTAATTTAAACTACAAACGCGATCGTTTTTTTCTGACAAACTTAAGTCTAATTATAAATATTTAGGCTCAAATTTAAATGAAAATAACCAAAATACCTCTTTATGTTCGATATTTAGGCTCTGTAACTATTTTAGCGGGATTAGCATCATCGATCGGCATATCTAAGGTAAATTCCCAGTCTCAAGGCGAAGTAACCACCGAACATTTAGTTGAGTCTACTGTAGACAATGTAATTTGGGGAAAACTATTTACACCTGATAGTGAGCCAATTCTACAGGTAAAGTCTGGAGACGTTGTTACCATTGAAACTATCTCCCATGAAGGCATTTTACCCGACCAAGGTGATACAGTAGAATTCTTTACTGAAGCAGGAATTGACGAAGCAGATATCCTAAGCGATCAGCTTGCAGTTAAAGAACAAATCGAACGAACTGCACCAGGACCTCATGTAATTACAGGACCGATTTATGTAGAAGGTGCTGAACCTGGAGACGTATTAGAAATCAGAACAGTCGGCATCGATTATCGTGTCCCTTATGGAGTTATTTCCAATCGTCACGCAAAGGGAGCTTTACCAGAAGAATATCCCGTCGATAATGCAGATATATATACCAAAGTTATTCCCATCGACACCGAAAACAACGTAGGTACTTTTCGTCCCGCTAACGAAAGACCAAATATCAATCTTCCCCTCAAGCCTTTTATGGGCATCATGGGAGTAGCACCAGCCGATCCTGAACAAGCCGAAAACTCAGTACCACCAGGTAACTATGGCGGTAATGTAGACATCAAGCATCTAACTGCGGGTTCGAGTTTGTACCTACCAGTACAGGTTTCTGGAGCATTATTTTATACTGGCGATCCTCACTGCGCTCAAGGAAACGGAGAAGTTGCTTTAACAGCCATCGAGTGTTCCTTGACTCCTACTTTTGAATTAATTGTTCATAAAAATAAGCAGCTAGAAACGCCTATGGGAGAAACTCCCGAAGCTTGGATAGCAGTCGGACTCGATCGAGATTTGGACGAGGCGATGAAAAAGGCGGTGCGCGAATCTCTAAGAATTGTCGAGGATGAATATGGTTTGACCAAGCAAGATGCGTTATTGTTTGGTAGTGCTGCGATCGATTATGAAGTTTCCCAGGTGGTAGATATAGTCAAAGGCATTCACGGAGTTATCCCCAAAGATATACTGCAACCTCTAAAAGAAAAATAGTATCTTGTAATAGTACGATTGACATCTATAGCGGTCGAGTTTAAACGTCAAATTATGCCTTGTATACATAACGATGAAGTTGCTCGGTTAATTAAAACGGAATACAAATTAGCAGATCTGCAAAATATAATTGCGCTGTTAGGCGATCGCCCAACGTTCGATTTTCCTACTTTAGATAATGGTTTATTTCCTGCTGCTATAGTCTCGGACTCTACAGAATATACTGGATATGCTGCCGTGTGGGTGCGAGATAATATTTATCTAGCTTATTGTCATTATATTTTAGGAGATATTGAGGCTGCGCTTAAATGTGTTCGCTGTTTGATGCAGTATTTTAGTCAGCATCAGCATCGTTTTAAGAATATTATTAACGGTGAGGTAAATCCAGAGAACGTCATGCAGCGTCCTCATGTTCGGTTCAATGGCGAAGATCTGACAGAAATAGACCAAAATTGGCAACAAGCCCAGAATGATGCTTTGGGTTACTTTCTCTGGTTTTACTCTCAGCTAATCGGCGATTGCATTTTACAGCCGAGTCCAGAAGAACTAGAAATTTTGACTCTGTTTCCTTTATACTTTGAAGCGATCGCTTATTGGCAAGATGAAGATAGTGGTCACTGGGAAGAAGATCGCAAGGTATCAGCTTCTAGTATTGGCGTTGTCGTTGCTAGTCTTCGAGCTTTTAGAAAGTTATTTATTGAATACGATTCTATCTCCGACTATTGCCGTTCCCAAAATCAGTTAGTTACCCTCGAACTATTAGATCGATTAATTCTCAAGGGAGTCGATGCACTGACTGAAATTTTACCTGCTGAATGTATTCAGCCCGAACAAGCTAGACGTTACGATGCTGCACTGCTGTTTTTAATTTATCCGTTAGATGTTTTAGATGATGTTATTTGCGATCGCATTATTGAAGACGTGACTAATAACTTGCAGGGTAAGTATGGTATTTCTCGCTATCTCGATGATTCATTTTGGTGTCGCAACTATACAGATCTGCCCGAAAATATTCGCACTAGTATCTCTACCGAACGCGAACAATGGCTGCAAGAACAAGGACGAGGGTTAAAACAGGGAGAAGAAGCTCAATGGTGCATTTTCGATCCGATTCTTTCGGCTATATTTGGCATTAAGTTTCAAAAAACACAGCAGATAGAATATTTAGAGAAACAAACTTTTTATTTAAATCGTTCTTTAGGACAATTAACCGCAGCAGATAGTAAAGTAGGCGGGTTTAAATGTCCCGAACTATATTATTTAAACCAAGATAAGTATGTTCCTAACGATGCTACTCCGCTTTTATGGACGCAAGCAAATCTGCGTATAGCATTAACGATAATGGAGCAAAGTTTGAGTTTAAAAGAGCGATTATAACTTCTTAATTCTTTTTTCAAACTTCCACTTTGGTAAACCCATCATATTTTTCTTAAGAGTTAGCAAACGATAATATTGGCGATAAGTTTGTTTTTATTTATTACGATCCGTTTACTTGGGCGCAAATTTATGTGTTGCTCAAGGGGTTCATCGCATACTTATTAGAGATCGCTACTGGTTCAATTTTGTTACAAAAGTTATCAAGTTTGACGTTCTGTCGTTGTATATCGAATGTGGTATGGTTTGAAACCACATGATGATTGATTATCGTCAATAAAGGTAAAAATGAACGTAAATTTAATTCGCCTCGGTTATTGGGGTGTGGTTAGTGCTGTCTATTTTATGCAGACGACAGCAGTACAGGGAGCAATACAAAACCAGACAAAACAGCAAACGGTTATAACTACTAACACTTCAGACTTAGTAGCTCAGGGAGTTACGAGGGTAACAGGAGTAGAGTTAGATCGAGCAGATGATGGTTTGCGGATAATTTTGAAAACCGTACAGGGAGAAGAAAGATTAGTTCCCTTGATTTTGCCTAAAGGAAATAGTTTAGTTATTGACATACTCGATGCAACTTTAAGCTTCTCGATTAGAAATGGAGTTAGCCAAACCAATCCCGCACCAGGAATTAGTCTAGTTAGCCTCGATAAAATAGATGACAGCCGTATTCGCTTAACCATTACTGGAGAAAACCAAACGCCAAGTGTAGATATAGTCCCTGGTAGAAATGATTTAGTTCTAAACGTTACACCCGAAGGAGCGATAGAACAAGAACCAGATCGAG
The DNA here is from genome assembly GCA_965214815.1 of Waterburya sp. Taxonomy (GTDB): domain Bacteria; phylum Cyanobacteriota; class Cyanobacteriia; order Cyanobacteriales; family Xenococcaceae; genus Waterburya. The sequence continues at coordinate 245,620 of CBDCCL010000002.1, read as the reverse complement.
AAATTGAAGTTATCGTTACTGGCGAAGCAGAAGACGATGATTACAACGTTACCGATGCGAGGGTAGGAACGCGAACCGATACGCCGATACAGGATGTTCCGCAATCAATTCAGGTAATACCCCAAGAGGTAATTGAAGACCAGCAAATAATAAACACCACCGATGCACTAAGAAATGTACCTGGTGCTGTACCATCAGACTCCAATCGTACATTCTCCAATAACTTTACCATTCGCGGTTTTGGCGGTCCTTCCTCTACAAACGATCTCTTCCGTAGAAATGGTTTGCGTGACTCTCTGGGTGCTGCTAATACGGGAGACACTGCCAATATCGAACGGATCGAAGTTCTCAAAGGACCTAGTTCGGTACTGTATGGTCAGGGTTCGCCTGGAGGAATAGTTAATCTTGTTACCAAGCAGCCATTGAACGAACCTTTTTATGCTGTCGAGGGTATCATTGGCAATCACGATTTATATCGCGGCACGCTCGATCTATCGGGTCCATTGGATGAAAATCAAACTGTACTTTATCGCCTCAATGTAGCAGCCGAAACTTCTGGCAGCTTTGTAGATTTTTACGATCGCAATCGCTATTTAGTTAATCCTGTTCTGGCATGGAATATTAGCGACAAGACTAAACTAACCACAGAATTTGAATATCGTAGTACCCAACAGCTTCGGGACTCTGGTTTACCAGCGGTGGGAACAGTGTTAGATAATCCCAACGGCAATATTCCCCTAAATCGTTATCCTGGACAGCGATTTAGCAGTTTTTCCTGGCGAACCTTTTACAGTTTCGGGCAGTGTTGCAGTAGAGTTTTAAATATTAAAGGCTAAAAAATTACAAAATACCAAATTGATAAATAATTGATAGTTTAAGGGAAGAATGTTTCCATTTAGCTAGAAGCAATCAGGAATGATTTATAACAAACCCTCTCTTATCTTGACTCCGTGTTCGACCTGCCTTATGCGAAGCGGTATCCTTTAGGGCCGTGGTTTATCAAAAAAAATATTCTCACAAATGATTTACGATTGCTATAGAAGCAAAAAACAGCTACAAAATGGCAAAACTCGCCCGTATTCAGTAGCATTTAAATTGCAGATAAAAAATAGCTAATTTTTTATTTATTCCTTCTTCCTTCTTTTTTATTCCTCATTCCTTAAATAAATGTCTACCCTACTGGTAAAAAACATCCACACGCTAGTTACAATGGACGATCGACGGCGGGAAATTCGTCATGGTGCGCTGTTGATTAGAGATAATGCGATCGAACAGGTAGGGACGACAGATGAGTTACCCGATACTGCCGATGAAGTTTTAGACTTAGAAGATAAGCATCTGGTTTTACCTGGTTTGGTAAACACCCACCATCATTTTTTTCAAAACCTAACCCGCGTTACTCCCGCTGGGCAAAACGGCGATCTGTTTCAATGGCTGACGGCGCACTATCCCCTATGGTCGCAGCTTACAGGTGAGGGAATGTACTATAGTTCCCAGTTGGCAGCAGCAGAATTAATTTTATCGGGCTGTACCACCGCCAGCGATCACCACTATTTGTTCCCCAATGATTGCACCCTTGACGAACAAATTCGCGCAGTAGATGATATTGGTTTGCGGTTTCATGCTAGTCGGGGCAGCATGAGTGTAGGGGAAAGTAATGGCGGTTTGCCTCCAGATTTTTTGGTCGAAAAAGAAGCCGATATTTTAAAAGACTCCCAAAGATTAATCGAGCAATATCATAATAACGATCGCTATTCGATGTTGCGAATAGTTCTCGCTCCCTGTTCGCCTTTTTCTGTATCTCAAGACTTGATGCGAGAATCAGCAGCAATGGCACGGAGTTATCCTGGAGTCAGGTTACATACTCATTTGGCAGAAACTACGGGAGATGTGGAATACAGCCTGTCAAAGTTTAATTTAATTCCTGGAGACTATGCGGAGTCCGTCGGCTGGTTGGGAGACGATGTTTGGCACGCTCACTGTGTTAAGTTAAGCGATCGCTCGATCGATAAATTCGGTCAAACTGGTACTGGAGTAGCACATTGCCCCTGTAGTAATATGCGTTTAGCCAGCGGTATTGCACCTATACGTAAAATGCTTAACGCTAATGTACCTGTTGGCTTGGGAGTGGATGGCGCAGCTTCTAACGATGCTACTAACTTGTTTCACGAAGCCCGCCAAGCTTTTTTACTCGCCCGCGTCAGAGATGAAGATGCCTCGGTAATGACTGCTCGTAATGTTCTAGAAGTTGCTACTAGAGGCGGTGCTAGGGTTTTGGGAAGAGATGATATCGGCTACCTCGCACCTGGTATGGCAGCGGACTTTGTTGCGGTTAGTTTGGACAAGCCTGGTTTAGTAGGAACACAGCAAGATCCTGTGGCTGCACTAATTTACTGTCAGATTATGGCGATCGACTATAGCTTTATTAACGGCAAAAAAGTAGTGGATCGAGGAAATTTAGTAACGCTGGAAATGGGGAATTTAGTAGAAAAAGCGAATCAAATGGCGATCGCTCTTGTTGACTGAGAAGATTTTCAAGCGATCGCGTCGATCCTTTAAAGTTATTACCTTTTAGCAGTCTTCGATTTCTTAGGTGAGTTACAATCTCATGTGCCTGTCATTCATGTTTTCTCGGATGTCTATACCGCACCTTTAACAATCGTATACTGTATACACATACACATTTATTTCAAATTAATAATGGTAATTTTGCTTATTATTAAACAGGTGTGAGTGTATCAATGATTTTCAAAAAAACTAAACAGGGCAGTTCTAATAAAAGCGATCGCAGTTCGATTAACAATTTAGTTCAGTTGCTTCTACCTTTAACCTTATTAACGACAACGGCAGCCAAGGTTTCTGCTTCTGAAGAAATATATATTCTGGAAAACATGGGCAGTAGTGAAAACCAATCGGGGGAATCCGACAAGGGTGAAATGTCGCAAATTACTAATGTTCAGCAGTTAAGAGATGTTTCTCCTACAGACTGGGCTTATGAAGCACTGCGTTCGTTGGTAGATCGCTATGGTTGCATTGCTGGTTTTCCCAACCAAACCTATCGGGGAAGTCAGCCTTTGACTCGCTACGAGTTTGCTGCGGGTTTAAATTCCTGTCTCAACCAAATCGAACGCTTAATTGCCTCCTCTGATAACATCGATCCAGCAGACTTAGCAACTATCGAACGTCTCAGCCGAGAATTTGAGTCAGAACTAGTAACTATAGGGGGTAGGGTAGACGAATTAGAAACTCGAACTGCTGTTTTAGAAGATGATAGTTTCTCCACCACTACCAAACTTTTAGGGAATTTATTTCTTAATGTTACGGGAGCAACTGCTGATGGTGACGTTTTGGCAGAAACGGTTAGTCTGGATGCGCCTTTTAATCTGCGTCGTGGTGGTAGAGATGCCAACAATAATCCGATTATCACTACGATTGAAGACGATCCCGAAATCACCTTTAGTTATTATACCTGGCTTAACTTTAGTTCTTCGTTTACAGGACGAGACAATTTAAACATTCAGCTAGTAGCGGGTAACGGTAACTCACCTGCTAATAACTTTGTCTCGGCAGGACTTTATAATACTTTTGGCACTCCTTTCACCGACCAAACAGGTACAGCATCGGGTTCAAATAATGTCGAGCTTCGAGAAGCATTTTATGATTTTCCTATTGGGGAAAAGTTGCGGGTAATAGTCGGACCAAGAATTAACTGGTATCGCTATTTTGACAACAATGCCTACACCTTCTTTCTCACAGGTGCCGGTAGCTTTAATTCTAGCGGTGGTACGTTAGTCAATCCGATCGATCGCGGTTCGGGAGCGGTTGTTACCTACGATTTTAACGACCTACTAAGCTTTAAACTCGGCTATTTGGGCGAAAATACCGAATTTTTACCTTCGGCATTTTTTAACACTTCTTCCGATCCTAATAAAGGCTTGTTTAGTGCGACTCAAACTCTAACGGCAGAAATAGATTTTGCGATCGCCGAACGTGCTAATATCCGTTTAATGTACACTAGAGCAACTTTAGACAATAACCAGCCAATCTTTGATGGGGATGGTAATGTAACTGGGTTTGGCGTTGGCGGTGCTACAGGAGAACCGATTTATGGTGTAGCTGATGATGGCTTTGGTGGAACAATTGGAGATGCACCGGCAGATACTTTTGCCGTTAATTTCGACTGGGCAATTTTAGATAGCTTGGGAATATTCGGACGCTATAACTATGGCAGTACTAGTATCAGACCGACCAACCCCGACCTAGAAAACGGCGAGGTTAATGCCCAGGCGTTTCAAATAGGGGTGGCTTTCCCCGATTTGGGCAAAGAAGGTGCTTTAGGAACTTTGTCTTTTGTAATGCCTTTTGATGTGACTGATGGAGAAGAGTTTCTCGTATCTGGTTCGGGTGATGGCGGTACTCAGTACGATTTTGAGGCTACCTATAATTTTCCCGTTAACGATAATATATCTTTGCTTCCTGCCTTTTACTGGATTACTAACCCAAACAATTTTGATGACAACCCCGATATTTATGTAGGTAATCTGCGGATGCAGTTTAACTTCTAACGATTTTTATGGAGAATATTTAGCTGAGGCTGACTCACCAGAATACAGTAAAAATATCGCTCTTATAGAGCAAATTAACCGAAGCGATCGATTTTAATTTAAAGCGCGATTACGCTCTATAAGTCGCGGTATGTTTGTAAGTACTTACTGAAAGTAACTCATGAGCAAATATTAGCCATGTTTTTTTTGAAGAAATCCATAAAAACTTTAACTTTAAGTGGTATGTACGACCTGGAAGGATAAACCAGCCAAGCTGAAGTTTGGAAGTCTGTGGCAGTAACACCATAACTCGGCAATACTTTAATCAAAGTACCAGATTCGAGATCCTTATTAATCAGCCAATGTGGAAGAAGTGCCAAACCCATTCGAGCGATCGCACATTGTTGAATACCAATAGCATTAGAAATAACTATACGTCCCTTAACTGGTATCTTAATGATTTCTCTCTGGCTGTTTCTAAATATCCAATGGGATCTAAATTCAGGAAAAGGAAACAGGAGACAATTATGTTGAGTGATGTCCTCTGGATGGTGTAATTGTTTCTGTTGTTTGAAATAATCAGGACTCGCACAAACTGCGTATCTGGTGGACATGAGCTTTTGTGCAATAAGAGTAGAATCTTTAAGTTTTCCTAAACGAATTGCTAAATCAACTCGCTCAGTCACTAAGTCAAGCCTAGAATCTGTTAGCAACAAATCAACTGAAAGGTCTGGATACATTGCTTCAAATTCAGCCAGCAGAGGAACAATACATTTAATCCCAAAAGAAACCGAAGCAGTTATCCGTAGTGTTCCCTTGGGTTGACCAGAAACTTCTGTTACTAATTCCACCGCTTGCTGCATCTCTTCCATAAGTGGCTCAATGCGATTGAAATAGGTAATTCCCGCTTCTGTAGGTGCTAAGTGTCTTGTTGTTCTTTGAAATAGTCTGACACCTAATTCTTTTTCTAAACCTGAAATAGAACGAGAAACAGAGGATGGATCGATATTACGTTCCCTCGCTACTACGGCAAAACTCCCCTGTCTCATAACTTCAATAAATGTTTGTAATACCGATAAATCCATTGGGGAAAATCTCAATTTTTACTATTCGTGCAAAATACCCATGATAGTAATGTGTCTATATATATTTACTGCATATTGTACATCGATTATTATGCGATCTAGTCAATATTTAAATAAAACGAATAAAGCGATTAAGAAATGCTATTTCGGCAATCTAGCTAGACAAATTAATCCACAATATCTTTTGGGAGCAAAAATATGGCAAAAGTCACAGTATTAGGAATGGGTGCAATGGGATCGCGAATGTCTATCTCTTTGCAAAAAGCTGGACACGAAGTAACAGTATGGAATCGCACTAAAGCTAATGCCAAGTTAGTAAAGAAGGCTGGAGTTCAAATTGCTGATACACCCCGCATTGCTGTTAAACAGGCAGAGTTCGTAATTAGTATGGTGCGAGACGACAGAGCCTCAAAACAAGTATGGTTAGATCCAGAATCAGGTGCGGTCTCTGGTTTAGAGCCAGATGTAGTCGTAATTGAAAGCTCTACTCTAACTTTGGCTTGGACAAAAGAGCTAGGACAGCAGTTTCAAGCACAGAAAATAGCTTTTCTTGACGCTCCTGTAGCAGGAACAAGACCACAAGCTGAAGCAGCACAGCTTATCTATTTTGTTGGTGGAGATGCTGAGACTTTTGCCAAAGCCAAGCCTATATTACAGTCTATGGGTAGTGCAGTACATCATGTTGGCTTAGTTGGTAGCGGGATGACAATTAAACTTGCAGTTAATTCTCTATTTGCGATTCAAGTATCTGCTATGAGTGAGTTAATTGGTTTAATGCGTGGGTGTGGATTAGATGAAACCAAAGCCGTAGAACTTTTATCCTTAACTCCCGTGTGTAGTCCCGCAGCCAAATTAGCAGCACAAGCAATGGTTGCACGCCAATTCGCACCCTTGTTTCCAATAGATTTGGTTGCTAAAGATATGAGCTACGCTATTAAAACCGCTCAAGATAACAATGTAATCTTACCCTTAGTAGAAACTACTAAAAAAGTTTGCGCTGAAGCAATCAAGCAAGGATATGGTGATGATAACATCACTGGTCTTGTTCAACTGTATTTTAATAATTTCTCTGAGTAGATTGTCCGATCTGCGATTGCTCTTAAGGATCGACCTTCGGACATTGTACTATCCTTGGTATATAAAATATTGCCATATAATTAGCTCTACTCAAAAATCGATAGGTAATATGGTTGCTGGAGAATATATAGATGTGAATCTTTTAGAATAGCCGAGGACTGCGAAGCGCAGCATAAACTATCGCGCTTCTAAATAAAAGATTAGATCCTAACTTACCTCCGATTGAAAATAGTTAGGATCTACTAAATAAAGCAAAATTAAGAAGCTCTGCCTACATGAATATCTCTTACCCTTACTGGTACACAAGCATGGGTCATCTGGGCTATCTGCATTGGTTCGCCCTTACCGCATATATTAGTCCCACATTGAACCAATTCTGATTCGCCACCGAGAGCATCAATACTGTTCCAAAAGTCAGTAGTCATGCTGTGATAGGTCACGTTTTTTAGCATACCCGTAATTTTGCCGTTTTTAACCTGCCAAAAGGCATCTCCACCAAATTGAAAGTTGCGTCGCTGTTGATCGATCGAATAGCTACCGATACCGTCAATTAAAATTCCATCTTCGGTATCGGCAATCATTTCTTCTAATGTAGCAGTGTGGCTGTCTCCTGGTTTACCTGGTTCTAAACCTAAGTTGGGAATGCGTACCATAGGCGTACTAGACCAGCTATCGGCAAAAGCACTACCGTTACTGCTACTACGTCCGAGACGATAGGCGGTTTCTCTATCGGTTAAATAGTCATTGAGAATGCCATCTTTAACTACATACCATTGTTGAGCGGGGACACCTTCGTCATCATAAGCCATTGTACTTCTGCCGTGAGGCTGAGTGCGATCGGCAACTAAGTTGACCCAAGGAGCTGCATACTGTAGCTCGTGTAGTTTATCGGTAGTGGCAAAGCTAGTTCCAGCAAAGTTAGCTTCGTAACCGTATACCCGATCTAGTTCGGTAGGATGTCCGACAGACTCGTGAATTGTTAGAAACAAATTACTGGGTTTTAAGATTAAAGTTGTTTTACCCTCGCCCGTAAATTCAGGAGCGTAAACTTTTTCAACTGCTTCGTTAGCAACTCGTTCGATGTTACCTAGTAGATCGTCGCGATCGATGTGTTCGTAGCCAATATTAAGGGGCGGGCGTTCGTAATTTCTGCTTTTAGCGTCTCCATTGGCGATCGCCGTACAGCCCATACCAGGATAGCTACGATAGATGGTTTGCTCGATTACCGAACCAACGGTAGAGGCAAATGTTTTATCTTCTCTGATAAAACTAAGAAATGAATAGGCTTTTTTTATTCCTTTATCGCCATAGCCTAAGAACTGTTCGTTAATAGTTAACAATAATTCAGCTTTTTCTTGAATAGGAATATCAAAAGGATCTATTTCAATCGGCGTGACGTATCGATCCTGATAAGCTTCTACAGGAACTAATTTTATCGGCTCTTGTTGTGTCAGACGACTTCCCTTAGCGGTTTGCACTGCTAAATTAACAATTCTGGTAATCTCTTCTGGGGTAATACGATGAGAAGCGACAAAACCCCATGCACCATCAAGCAAAACTCGCACTCCAAAGCCCGAACTAACGTTGTCTGAAAGTCGGCTCAAAGAGCGATCGCGTGCTGATAAGGTTTGTTTGCGATAATGACAGATGCGGATGTCGCCATACTCGCAACCAGCCTGGCGAATTAAATCTACTGCTAAGGTAGCTAATTCTTTGGTAGTTTTCTGAACAGGAGCCTGTACCATAAAAGTTTTGTTATAGAAAAGTATCGATATAGCTATATTTTAGACGAAGTAGAATAGGCTGCGTCGATCGTTGATGGTTGATGGTTGATAGTTGATGGTTAATGGTTGATGGTTGATGGTTAAAAACAGTAACACTCTTTAAATTTGTGTTCAAAATGAGTAATACCAATTCATAGCAATTTATTAGCGGGCTTCGAGCGGTTTTTTACCAATAGCTAGTAATACTAAAAAAAAGAATTAACAGAATTGAAACCTAGATAGAGTGCGAAAGATATTAGATACGGCTTCATTAAAAGTAAGATTAACTGTTGGCATTGCTGCGCTTGCTGCTTTGAGCTTGGCTAGTCTGTCTGCTTGGACGAGTATGCGAATGCAGCAGATTATAGTTTTTATCTACAAGGAAAACATGAAGTATATCGCGAGTCGTTTTCCTAAAGATGTACAAAAACTATTAAGGAACGTTTATCATGAATTACGTACACCTTTAACTATTATTTCTGGCTATATTTAAGGATCTTGCTGATTGAATTGGCAAGTAATAAAAGGCTTGTTCAAATTTTCAAGATTTAATTTGTACGATCGCATTTACAGAGAATTTAGCTAAATCGGTTTCTACTTGGGGAATAATTAAACACATAATGATAAAACTAGCTAAAACTATCGTTTTTCTAATCCCTCCTATTCGCCAATTAAAATATCGTTTCTCTAAATTACTTGATAATAAAACGATTGAAGAGAACCCTAGAAATATTGCGATCGCATCATAGAGAGACGGATTTATTAATGCGGTTGTAGTGGCGATCGCCCAAGGAATGATAAACCAATTGAAACGTGAAATCATTAATCTTAAGATATGCGTTAATTTATACAGTACAGCTATCGATATACTATACTGCTGTAATTCTGCTATGGCATCAGAAGATCTCTCTATACAGTCGGTTTTTTCTTACCTTGACTAAAATTATCAAATTTAAAAACGCTTCCAAGAAGCAGACTTCCTAGTCTATCTAACAAGCGAGCAGAACAAGCGGATGTAATCCTGGGGTTTCACGCCCGATGTTGACAAGGGGAGGACGTGATGTCGGAGGTGGCTTCCCGTAACCTTGGAAAGTCCTCCGACGCGAACACAAAGGGTTTACCCGCATGTAGTTCGCCGACATCGCGCAGCGATGGCGAATCTACTTCGTAGATTGCCGTCCGTGCTGTTTGCGTCGTTAAGGGCGCGGAATTTATATGCCCCGTCGCTTGAATCCTCGCTTCAATTCCTAAAAGCGTTTGCTGTTTCAGTTAGTTTCTTTTATTTAGAAACGGTTGTTTCTACCGCCACCAAATGAACTTCTGTTTTCACGAGGTCTGGCTTTGTTGACTCTCAACTGACGGTTCATCCATTCTGCACCATCTAAAGCTTCAATAGCTTTTTCCTCGTTTGCTTCAGATTCCATCTCTACAAAAGCAAATCCTCTGACGCGACCTGTCTCGCGGTCAGTGGGAATATGAACTCGTTTAACTGTTCCATATTCAGTGAAAACTTCATTTAAGTCTTCTTGGTTTACTTCGTAAGATAGGTTACCTACATAAATTGACATAATTTGATTGTCTGCTTGATGAGTGTTGTGTTTAAAGAGACAGGATTATTAGAAAAGAAATATCTCAATACTCTACGGAAAAACCTTCGATACTGAATACAAACTTAATCGTTAATCTGTTGATTCTCAAACCTCATATTAGCACTTTTAAAATAGCTATTATATATCGATAATTTTTGTTAACCATATTTTTGGTAAATTAAATAGCGATGCCAAAAATACTCTCAACAATAGTTCGACTTTTCGTCAATAATTTCCTTCAAAGATCGAGGGCGCGGGGTACGAACAATCTAGTTGCAGTAGTGCTTTGAACCAGTCTATCGTTTAAGCATCAAAAGAAAGCATCTACTATGATTTGCAGTAAATTTAAACAACTTACTTCAATTTTGCCAAAGAATAAGATTTATTGCATTTTTTACGGTCAAGTTAAGCTTTTATTAAGAAATATATTTAAAGCGATCGCACATCAATTCGAGCGCCAGTTTAATCTTTACTAACTTTAGCTACAGGGATAGAACTTCACAGACTTTTGTATCGAACAACTTAGAAAAATCGCTACTTCGTTTTAGCGATCAAATCCAGTCTTCATCGTCATCTTCATCGCTTGAGTTTCTTTGGGCGGGTGAACCCTGACCATAAACAAAAGAGGTTTCAGGTCGATCGCTCAGATTCTCATCTTCATCTCGATCGAATTCTTCTTCTAAAAGTTCCTCATCTTCATATTCATCTAGATCCCCATCGTCATACACATTGTTTACTACAGGTTCAGCGGTAGGTTCTGGTAAAATATCGGCTGGTTTTTTACCGTCTATTTCCGTAACGACTAATTCATCAATATAAGCTAAAAATAAATTCCCTTTAATATCGCAAATTGTTGCCGAACAAGACATTTCAGACTTCTCTCGCTCAAAAAGTTCGCTAAGAAAACGCGAGGGATTAGCCTTATTAGTTTCTCCTGTAATACCTAATAAAATATATTCGTTCCCAGTTCTCTTGTGTCTAACAATTGTGGTCATTTCATTTAACATTTAACATTTAACATTTAACATTTGTTTATCGTAACGTCTTGAATTCTCGCACCATTCTTTATGTTCGACGAGGGTTCAACCCTGCATAAACGAGCCTTAAAAATTACTTTACTGCTGCACCATGACTGCGAGTATCGGTAGTATCATCGGTTACGGTAACTTTGGCTTCTACCTGAGAAATTTGTCCTCTTTCATTAGCGTAGGGAATAGGATTATTAGCAATCAAAGCATCCAAATCGGCTTCTAAAATTCCTTTAGGTTGTTCGCCAATTGCTTCGGCGATCGCTTGTCCATTTTCATTGATAAACAGAAAATGTGGAATACCATCGACTCGATAGCGTAGCATTTCAGGTAGCCATTTAGTATTGTCTACGTTGAGCATGACAAAGTTAACGCGATCGCCATAATTTTCTTTAATTTGAGCTAAATCCCCAGCCATCGCCTGACAACTACTACACCAGTCGGCATAAAATTCGGTTAAGGTAGGCTTACTGTTATTTAGAGCTACATTTAAAGGAGTAGAATTTTTTACCTGAGATTCTAAAGATGTAGAACTAGTCTCGGTTTGTAAACCCAAAAACAATGCAACGCTCAAGATAACTGCTGCGATCGCTATTATAATGTTTCTGACAGAATTATTGAGGGGTGATTCGAGGGGTTGTTCGCTCATTATGATGATAGATAAAGATATTTATACTCGCGCTTCCTATTCTATCTATAATTAATCCTCACGATGAAAAAACGGGTAACTATAACTGTCCCCAGAACGGCAATTCGGATTCCTCTTACCTACCGTTTGGCAAAAGACTTTAACATTGCTACTAATATTATTCGCGCTCAGGTTGCGCCCAACCAGATTGGTAAGTTGGTAGTAGAATTACAGGGCGATATCGATCAGATTGATGCTGCGATCGAATGGATGAGAATGCGCGATCTTCAAGTGTTTTCGGCTAATGGCGAAATTGCTATCGATACCAATAGCTGTGTAGACTGCGGTTTGTGTACGGGAGTCTGTCCGACTCAAGCTTTAATAATCGATCCCGAAACCTTCAAATTAGACTTTCGGCGATCGCGCTGTATTGTCTGCGAACAGTGTATTCCTACCTGTCCTGTAGCTGCAATCACCACTAATTTATAATGCCATATATAGCGTTCGGGGATGGTTTAAAGTGTGTCTGTATAAATAAAATATTTTAATCGAGCGGAAAATATATTAAAATTACAGTTAATGAGTAATAACTGGGATTCATCACGGGTAGAAAGCAAGATTGGCATCAATTTTAAACATGACGGAACTCTTCGGCTTGCTTTAATTCACCCTTCCTACGCCAAACAAATTCAAGAACCAGAAGATAATTTGCGATTAGAGTTTCTTGGTGAAGCGATACTCAGTTTAGTATTAGTCGATTATATTTATTGGCACTTTTCCCATTTTCAGGTAGGAAAACAAAAAGCCTTACGGGATAAACTGACCGAACCAGACAGGCTAACAAATCTTTGGTACGATTTGCAGCTAGGAGAATCTTACCCGTTTTTAGGTTTAAAAGAAGAACGTCACCGTTTAAGGGTCAAGCAAAGTAACCCTTTTGAAAAGGCATTTAAAGCCTTAGTTGGCGCAATCTATGTCGATCGCGGTTTTTCTCAGGCGCGTAACTGGCTACACAAACGTTTAATCGTACCTCTGCTCGAGCGTTATTTAAAACCCGAATTAAAACATTCTGCTTCCGATAAACAGGTTCAGTTTTTGGGAGAAACTGTACTCGAAGCAGTAACGATCGACTATTTATATCATCATATTCTTCAAGCAAACCCAAGCAAGTTAAAGCCGTTAGCTAGAAAATTAACTACCAAAGAAAGTCAAAACAAGTATTTAAAATTATCAGATACTACCTGGGAAGAGCTATTTAGCGATCGCCCCTTACCGAAATCCTTTAAAATATTATTAGCACAAGTATATCTCCACTTCAATGAGCTAAACGCTAAAAGTGGCTTTGCTCAAACTAGCAGCTATTTTGCCAAACAGTGTTTGGATGACGATGAAATTATGTTTGAGGCGATCGCCCTACTACTCAAAGACGGTAAGTCTCAAAAATGGATTATTCACGAAGTAATGGGCTATCCCAGTAATAAATACGATTTAGGAAGAGAGAAATACTACGAACTGACTGGTAAAGAACCATAGACCGCTCCCAAATATACAGTATTTTCGTGTTTTTACGAAGTATAGCATTACGCATCAAAGTTAGGACATTTTGAATTAAGAATAAATGTGGCTCTATATGATTTGCCAGTGTTCATCCTTTATCCCTCATCCTTCATCCTTACGAGCAGATAAATTAACTTGTCCTAATCTAATTTTGTACGGCTATATATTATCTGCACGACGAAAAAAAATAAAAAGCGATCGCCCTCAAAGCGATCGCCTCATGCAGCTTACCTGTAGCTAACTATTTTTTACTCCCGATAGTCGATACAGTCAATAGCCTCTTCTGTGTTAGCTATTGAAGGGTTTGCTGTACACTTGAGACGATAATCACCAGTAAAAAAGCGACATCTAGTACAGGGAATGGAGTGCATTTTTCTGGCTTGAGCTACTACGTCCATAACACAGCTAGCTAAACTTAGACCGCAAAGACCTAATATAGAAAAAGCTCCAATAAAACGCAGTTGAAACAAAAATGGTTTTAACAGACTAGAGGAATTGACAGCTAATTGAAGCACGGCTAATTACTAAATTAATGAACTTAACAGGCGATGGTGGTCTTTGCTTCCGTAGTACTCGAACGAATCACCAAGGTCTGGCAAACAACGAGTATTCTGAGTTTTTTTATACTTGCCGTTGATTTAAATAGCGAATGCTACGGAATAATTTTTGACCTTTATAAGTTCTTATTATGACATATATTAATTTGTCCAATCTAAACCCATAGTCGTAAAACAGCTAAATACGTTGTTTAATAATTTTAAATATTTGACCGATCTGCTGCTTGTCAAAGGTTTTTAAGAGAACTAATGCTGCTTTTTGAGGATCTCTCGGCAAAGCCACCGTACCACTGGAAGTTCCTCCTGCGGTGGCTGCTAGCTGCTGTAAATTTTTACTAGGAACTATTTTATTGATTTGACCACTATTAAGATAGTCTCCTGCTTGTTTAATTTCTTTGATAACTACCTGAGCAATAGTATTATAAGGATATTTTTTATTAGTAATTGCTTTTTGTGCCGTAATTATTAACTTTTGCCAGTTATTGTCGTCACTTTTAATTTCACCTAAACGTTTGCAGGCTAGATGCAGTTTCTGACGGCTTTCTGGACTATCAGGCTGTTTGAATATCTGTAGCATTTGCTTGAGTATAGCCGTTACCTGTGCGCCTAAATTAGCCTTAGAGCTTCCTGACAATAAATCTTGCAGGTATCTATCTAAGATGGCGAAGTTAGATTCTGCCTGTTGAAGAATCTCTACCGCATCACTATCACTAAAATCAGCGGAATTTTCTAAACGTTCGATCAAGTCTTGAAGATGATCGTAACCATTAAGAAACAGTGTTTCTAATTTTTGATCGACATCAACAGGATTATCTTTAAGAATTTTAAAAGAATCTTCTAAACGATGCGCGGTCTTCTGGATGCTGGTGTAGCCTAACATTGCAGCACCACCTTTAACCGAATGAGCAGCCCGAAACATTTCATTGACAGTTTCGGTATCCTGTACAGATATAGCTAGCTGCAAAATTCCTTGCTCTAAAGTTTGAAGATGTTCTTTTGCTTCTTCTATAAAATATCCAAGAATCCTTTGTTGATTAGCAGTATCCAAAACTTTAATCTCCCTCTTTAAACTTTATAAAACTCTATATATAAAGCAACATATAATGACAAGTTTATCCCAGACTACTTAAATTGGGTAGCCGATCTTCAATCTTCAATAAAGATGTATCGCGATTCAAGCAAAACGCCGATATTCCAACTCGTTTTGCACCCTGATAATCTTCAATTGAACTATCTCCAATATGCCATGCTTGTTTAGCAGTAACACCATGCTTATTTAATGCTATTTCAAAAATGTTGGGATCTGGTTTAGCAAATCCTGCCTCTGAGGAAATAGTAACGCTGGTAAAAAACTGCGTTAGTTCTAAAGCTTTTAGTATTTTATTTAAGCGGGTATCGAAGTTAGAAATAACTCCTAATTCAATCCCTTTACTTTGCCATCTATTCAATGCAGGAACTACATCTGGAAAAACAAACCACGGATCTTTAATAGCAAAATAATTATAAACGTCGCTAAAAAAATCAGTAAAACTATCAAATTCTTCTAGAAGATTTAGCTTTAAAAAAGTTGCTCGAACGACATTTTTCCACCAATTAAATTCTTGTTCTTCTAATGTTGCTAGTTCAGTTGCTAAAAATGCTAGAGGAGGAGCAGATTTGAAACTTTCAATAAAAGCGAGATCGAGAAGGGAGGCATCTGCTTTGACACCATATTTGAGGGCGTATTGCTGATATATTTCTCCGACACTGGTTTTTAAGCCAAATAAAGTACCCATAGCGTCTAAGAAGATGACTTTAGGTAGGGTATTATCTGGTAAGAGGGAATTTAACATGGCTCATCAAACGATCTGGGATAATTTTAGTTTAAGTTAGCTTGAACTATCTGCTGCGCCTTTTGATTCAAATAATCGATCGTTTCTTGGCGAGAGGAAAGAAGGTCTTGACCGATAGTTTGAGGTATATTTTTATAGGACTGCCAATATTCTTTGAGGTCGATTGGTGTCCCAATTTTGACGATCGCCCGTCGCCATCCTTTGAATTTCGGGCGATCGATCTTAAATACTTCTCGCTCTAAGCGGTCTATAGTTGCTATAAATCTTTCTTTGGTCGGCTTATCTGCAACATAACCATCGTAGATTGCATCAAAGTTGAGCAAGCGAACCGTAGTTTGATAAATGTGTTCGTAGTCTATGTCTGGCTGTCGATCCCCAGGAGCGAGAAAAAACAAGATAGATTGAACTTTATAAATTCTTTCTCGGTTAGGAAGGGCGGGGGAGGGAACTAGACTGAGTTTCTTTTCGCAATAATCTAACATCCGTTCTCTTAGGCGATCCATACGTTGATTCCAATCAGAACTTTGGGCTGAAACACCGTATTCTGTTTCCAAATTCCTCAGTACTCGATCGCCTACTTTTCTCAAACGCGAATAAAAATCATCTTCTTTCAATGGCAGATTTAAAGCGGTTTCTAGTTCTTTTAGCCCGCGATCGATCTCGGCAGTGGTAGCATTTTTATATTTGTAATTAATACTTACGGGAACTAAATAAAAATCGGGAACAGCATTTTTTTTGGCTATTTTTTCCATTGCCTTAAAAGATAGTTCCACTGCGCCCGAACGAAAAGGCATTACCGTATCATTTTGATAAGAACAACCGCCTTCGGGAAAAATAACCAGCTTGCACTGAGGTTGCTGGAGTAATTGAAGAGTTTGAACGATGCTGTCGCGATCGCCAACTCCTCGCCGAATTGAATACGCACCTACTATCTGCATTAACTTACCAATCGGACCTCTAAAAGCCTCGTAAGCGACGACATAGTTAAATAGTTGTCCGACTCTTGCCGACAACAAAAACATAATTAAGCCATCATCTAAATTAGAGTGATTGGGTAGGTAAACGACTCTTTTATCGGCGATCGCTTTGAGGGTAGCAACATCGCTTTCATCTATAACTAATCGGGCTTTATAGAGTAGGTAAACCACCAAATACGAAATACTCTGAAGTATACGAGTAAGTACGTTATTTCGCTGTGGTGGTACAAATTTAGTTGCTTTAGAAGGTTTTGACTCGTTGAACATTGAACATTGACTATTAAAGCTGATAAATGACCTCAGTGTACCCAAAACGCTGGGCATAAACGGTTTAACCGTATAAATGATAAATGTTAAATGTTTTAACCTATTATTACCTCTATAGCCATAGTTTAGATTTACTTTTCAACACGCGCTTGTATTATGAAGACAGCAGTTCGACTATTGGCTGAGTAATCCAGTTAAATCCTACAGTTAGCTGGTGCTTCAAGGTTGGCAGTCGATATAGATAGACCAGACGACGAGTTATATAAGCCATTGGGCCATTTAGTTTCAAACCCAGACCATTAATAGTGGCGTTGTCTGTTCCTAGAGTCATTATTTCCCCTAGAGGTTGATAACGGAACGATAGTAAAGGTCTATGAGTAGCTAATGCCCACAAATTCCAAGCGCAGTAATCAGACTGCTGGAAAGCTACTTGTGCGTTACCAGGAAGCGGTTTACCGTCGCTATCGTAACTATCAGCAGCATCGCCCAAGGCAAATATATCGTCTCTACCTTTAACTAACAAAGTAGGTTCAATTTCTAAAAGTCCTCGTTCGTTTTGTTCTAGAGGCAGTTTTTTAATTAATTCAGAAACTCGATAGCCTACCGTCCACAGTACTAAATCTACAGGAATTGTATCGACTTGTCCTTTATAAACTAAAGAAATGCTGTCAGCTTCGACTCGTTCGACATCGGTTTCCAAATCTTGCCATATATGATTTTTTTCCAAAGCCTCGATCGCCGTTTGACGATTGAAGTCGGTACTATCTTTAAGAATTTGGTTTCCGCGATCGATAATCCGAATTCTGCCTTTTTCTCCCAGACGATCTGCTAACTTACAGGCTAACTCGACCCCAGTGTAGCCACCACCAACTATCGCTACCCTAATCTTATCGGAATCGACTTCTTCTAATAATCTTATTTTCTCTTGCAAGCGATAAGCATCATCGAGAGAACGGAATGTCAGAGCGTGTTCTTTTGCACCTGGAACGGTATCCACGGGAGTAGCACCCCCAGTAGAAAGCACCAACTTATCGTAAACAATAGTCGTATCGTTTTCTAGAGTAACCTGTTTGCCTTCAATATCGATATCTCTAACGCTACCCTGTTGAAAAGTAATCCCCGTGTTCGCCAACAGTTCGGCAAACGGTGGCGCGATCTCCCAACTCTGCATCTCTTCGGTAATTAGTTCGTAGAGCAACGGCGAAAATAAAAAGCGATCGCTTTTGTCAATCAGAGTTATTTCGGGCTTCTGTTCGTCTGTCCAAGGAAATTCACTCAGACGCATGGCAGTATATAGACCACCAAAACCACCACCAACAATACAAATACGTGATCCACTCATAAGATTATCTATACACCAATGCTCGCTAATCGGCTTAACTACTCTAATTCTAACGGTTCGGGGAAATTTATGACGCAGGTTGCTGATTGCTGATTGCTGATTGCTGATTGCTGATTGCTGATTGCTGTTAACTTACAAAAACATAAGACCATGTGGAATAGATAAATACTGCCACCGCTAAAGCTGCTAGTAAGCCTTGGATTATGTTACCAATAATTGAGGCAATGACTACCCCCGCACTTGCTTTTAATGCCTGCTGTATTCGCGCAGAAGTTTCTAGGCTACTGCGATAGAGATATTCCCCGATAAACGCCCCTAAAATTGCCCCAAACAGTACGCCAAATAAAGGCCCGCCAAAAGGTAAAGCGGGTAACAGCCCGATAAATCCTAAAACCATTCCCGCGATCGCGCCATATTGACTCCATTTACTCGCCCCAGACTGTTTTGCCCCCCAATACACGGCTAGATATTCGATTACCGCACTCAGAATTAAAACGGCAAAGATCATAATTAACGGTAAACCAATACCAGCAAAACCTGTAGCGATACTCCAAATTAAAATAGCGACTAAAATAAGGCTGCTACCAGGAAGTCCTGGAATAATTGCCCCAATTACTCCTATTCCCATCAATGCCAGCACGATCCAGTAAATAATAGTTATATCCATATATCATTTATCATTAAACATTTATCATTTATTTTAAGAAACACCAGACGATTGCTTGGGGTTCGAGCGAAAATTGCTTTTAGTGCCAGAGGTATTAGTAATCGACTCACGTTTCGATCGCTTCTGTGAAATTGCTACTTAAAGTCAATCTTAAGCAATAAATACGAGAAATCTACTCGATCGAATTTTAATATTAATCTACGATTCATTATCCGGAACGTTGGAGATTATTCGACAATAGCCAACTAATTTGGTGAGGCGATCGCTAATACTTTTCACTCTCTTGTTTTGAGTTGTAATTTGACGTGCCGAAGCGAGAAATAAGACATCTGTAGATAATAATTTAAACTCTCGCTTGATTTCTGTTTGCACTGACTGCCAGCGTGAGGCGATCGCTTCGGGAATTTCCTTTACATCTATACCCGCTATCTGCTGCTCGAAGCATAGTCTAAGTTGTTCCCACTCTTGTTTGACTCTCTCTAACGAAGCTTGTTCGTTTTCAGCATTCAAAAAGCTTTGAAACTTAGTTAACAAAGTTGAAAAATCCTGATATGCTCGATTGTGTGATGAAGATAACATTATTGGGTTAAGATAAAGTAATTAATCGGGTAAAATTTTACTAAATAAGCTTGACTTTGTAGTTAATGCCACGGTCAAAAACCAAGCTTGCTACAAGCTCAGTTATATTCTTAAAAAATACGTTAATTTTAGACATTAATGCCTGCTGAAATAGCAAAATTAGATGATGGTTTAATTTAAAGCATCTGACTTGCGATCGAGCTATGAGACACTTAGCTTTAAAATATTTAAGTTTTAATAGTAAGAGTCTTAGATTTTACTGATTCTATTTCATTCAATTTCTACCTGCTTGACTTAATTTAACTAAAGCTTGCTTTTACTCACACTTACTTAATATATACTTGAATCTATGACCGCTATCTCTATCATAGAAAACCGCGCAAATGAAGTCGATCTCCCTCGCTGGTTAAGAGAATGCTTAATCGATCGCTCTTCATTCTCACAACCCGATTCAGATTTAATTTGTCGCGCTTTTAATTTTGCTTATGAGCTACACGAAGGACAAACTCGTAAGTCGGGAGAGCCTTATATAGCTCATCCGATAGCCGTTGCTAGTTTGCTACGGAGTTTAGGCGGAGATAGCGTGACGATTGCAGCAGGTTTTCTGCACGACGTAGTAGAAGATACTGAAGTCACCCCAGAAGAAATTGAGTCAATGTTTGGGGTGGAGGTACGCTTATTGGTAGAAGGAGTAACCAAACTATCAAAGTTTAACTTCTCTAGCACTACCGAGCGTCAAGCAGAGAATTTCCGCCGAATGTTTTTGGCGATGGCGACTGATATTCGGGTGATTATCGTGAAGTTGGCAGATCGTCTACACAATATGCGGACGCTGCACCACCTCAAACCAGAAAAGCAACGACGCATCAGTCAAGAAACTAGAGAAATTTTTGCTCCCTTAGCTAATAGGTTGGGGATCGGTCGCTTTAAGTGGGAACTTGAAGATTTATGCTTTAAATATTTAGAGCCTGAAGCTTATGAAGAGATCAAGGCTTTGATTGCCGAAAGAAGGGCAGATCGTGAAGCGAGAATTGCTCGGGTTACTCAAATTCTGCGATCGCATTTAGAACATTTAAATGTCAAAGTGGTCGAACTAAACGGACGACCCAAGCATCTTTACGGCATATACCAGAAGATGCAGCGACAGCAGAAAGAGTTTAGTCAAATATATGACATTGCTGCCTTTAGAATTATCGTCGAAACCAATGAAGAATGCTATCGGGCTTTAGCGGTGGTTCATGATGCCTTTAAACCGATCCCAGGACGTTTTAAAGACTATATAGGCTTGCCAAAGCCCAATCGATATCAGTCTTTGCATACTACAGTAGTAGGTACGAATGGTCGTCCTATTGAAGTTCAAATTCGGACTATGGATATGCACCATGTTGCCGAATACGGGATCGCTGCTCACTGGAAGTATAAGGAAACAGGTACGAGCGAGATTAGTTTGTCTTCTGAAGACAATAAATTTACCTGGCTGCGACAGCTACTAGAGTGGCAAAAAGACCTCAGTGACGCTCAGGAATATATGGAGAGCGTAAAAGACAATCTGTTTGAAGATGATGTCTATGTCTTTACCCCCAACGGTGATGTAGTTGCTCTGGCTCAAGGAGCAACCCCCGTCGATTTTGCATATCGTATTCACAGTGAGGTAGGCAATCACATGAAGGGTGCGAGGGTAAATGGTCGGTGGTCGATGCTATCAAAACCTTTAGAAAATGGTGATATTGTCGAAATTGTCACCCAGAAAAATAGCCATCCTAGCTTAGACTGGCTCAACTTTGTCGTATCACCTACTGCTCGCAATCGTATTCGTCAATGGTACAAGCGATCGCACCGCGAGGAAAATATCGCTCGTGGTAAAGAGCTACTAGAAAAAGAGATGGGTAAAAGTGGCTTCGACTCCTTGCTTAAGTCCGAGCCAATGCAGATCGTGGCGCAGCGTTGTAACTATCAGTCTGTAGATGACCTGTTAGCAGCTTTGGGATACGGCGAAACTACTCAAAATCATGTCGTAAATCGCCTGCGAGATGTCGTAAAAGAACTACAGCCAGTCGAAGAGATAACTAAAGAAGTTGAAGAAGCAGCTTATTCATCAAATACCGAATCAGCTAGTAATAGCAAATCTCCCATCGTCGGTGTGGAAGGAATGCTGTATCACATAGCAGGATGCTGTAAACCTCTACCTGGAGAATCAATTATTGGTGCGGTAACTTTAAGTTCTAGAGGAATTTCAATTCATAGTCAAGGCTGTCACAATGTAGAAAAAGTTCCAGGTGAAAGAATTGTTCCTACAAGCTGGAACACTGAAGCAGAAGACGGCAAACCATTGACTTATCCAGTCGATATTCAAATTGAGGCGATGGATCGAGTCGGCGTATTTAAAGATATCTTGGCACGATTGAGCGATCGCGGAATTAACGTCTGTAACGCGGGAGTAAAAACCAATCGTAACAAACCAGCGTTAATTTCTTTGAGTTTGGATATTTGCGATCGCCAGCAGTTAGAGTATGTCTTTCAGAGAATCAGTAGCATGAGTGATGTACTTAACATTCGTCGGGTGATGAATTCTAATGACCGTTAAGATCGATGGGAAGGTTATAAGGGGTTGCGCTCATTAGGTAAAAAGTCTAGCAGTCATTTGCTGTAAAGCTTTTAAACCTATTAGAGAACCCCGAATTAATCTTGTTGCAGCAATAGGCTGTTTACATAAGGCGATCGCAAGCGGTATGGTTTTGAGTTGACCTCGATCGTCTATAGCATCATTGATATCGGGAATGTCACCTTTAAGATCGTCGCTAACTACACGCAACATTGCTACCGATCTCTGCTGCTGTAAATAGGATATATAGCCATAGCCTTCCATATCGACAATGCTGGCTTGATATTCTCTAGCTAGCCTTAGTTTTTCGGTAGAACGAGTAATTACGCGATCGCTAGTCAGTGCGCGAACGACATCTACCGATAATTTATCTTGAATTATGGTAGTCAATTCATCGTCGAGATTTAAGCAATCGCGATTTAAATTACCGCAACTTTTGACAACTACGCTATTTCCCACTGTATAAGACTCACAGATCCCCCCGCATAAACCCATAATCAAAACTCCTCCATCGACTAGCTGCTGAGAGTAATGAGCTAAAACTGCTTCTGGGTGGCGATCGCCTATAGGAATAGCAACAACCCGCACATCTTTAACTTTAGCCTGTAGCAAACCGCGACAAACAGCTTGGTATTCTACCCCTTTAGGGACGACAATATTATTAATAGATCCCATTGTTAAATTTGAGTCTTGATTTAATTAGATACTGTCTACAGCTTTTCTATAAGACCTTATTTGAGATTGCGCTATAAAATTATAAATTAAACAATTATTTATGCCATCGCTTCAACCACAACCCAGTAACAAAGATAACTTATGGCACAAAATTAGAGAAAATGGCACTACTGTACTAATTGCGTTAACTTTAGCCTTTATTATTCGCGTATTTATCGCCGAACCTCGCTATATTCCTTCCGAGTCGATGTTTCCTACCCTAGAAATTGGCGATCGCTTAGTTGTCGAAAAAGTAGCCTACAAGTTTCATTTTCCCGGTCGAGGTGATATTGTGGTCTTTCAACCGCCAACCAGACTACAGGTTTTAGGCTACGAAAAGAATCAGGCATTTATCAAAAGAGCGATCGCTCTTTCTGGAGATACTATCGCCGTCAAGGATGGAATTGTGTATATTAACGATCGACCTGTATCAGAAGAATATACTGCTGCTCCCCCAGAATATGACCTCATGCCAATTACCGTACCAGAGGGACAGTTGTTTGTTATGGGAGACAACCGCAACAACAGCAATGATTCTCATATTTGGGGGTTTTTACCAGTAGAAAACATCATCGGTCACGCGGTATTCCGTTTTTGGCCGATCGAGCGTATTGGGGTCGTTTGATTCATTCCTTATCCTTACTGCTTACTGATTACCAAATTGTCTTTGATATACGATATCTTCTTTATTAGATTCCAATTTAATATCAGAGCGAGGATAAGCTACACACAACAAGGCATATCCTTCCGCCTGTAATTCTGGAGATACACCCATACCATCGCTTTGTTCTACTTCTCCTGAGAGAATTTGCGCTGCACAGGTAGTACAGACCCCCGCACTACAGGAATATGGTAGATCGATGCCTGCATCGGTCGCTGCATCTAAAATATTCTGCGACGGGGGAACTTGAATAGTATGAGTTTTGCCCTGATGATTTATCTCAACAGTGTAAGTATCAGACATAGCTAAATAAAATTCTATCGGTTTATTGTCGGTTTTCTATCTTCTCACAATCTGATGAATTGAAGTTTGCTTGGCTGCACCTGCTTATTTAGTCGGGAAGATTGGGTTAAATTGCACTATTTGAGCCAATTCTTCAAGAAAGTTTCGGTCAATCTCATCCAGAAATTAAACTTTCAGTGTATGCTTTTTGTGAGGACACGCCTTATCGGGTCTCCCGACAAGGGTGAATTGTCCGTTAAGTCACGTATTATTTGCGTCGTTTGTCTCGATCGAAGATAATCGATAAGAATTTTCGCGATCGTCTATCGGAGTGAGGAGTAGCGAAGCTAAATGAATTTACAAAATAGGGCATTAGAAACCCTAAAACAGACTAGTAGGACTTTTTATATTCCTATTGCTCGTTTACCAGGAGAATTGCAGGATGCGGTTGCATCAGCTTATCTTTGTATGCGTGCAATTGATGAAATAGAAGATACTCCTGACCTTGATAATTATACCAAAGCTCGGCTGTTACGCAGTATTAGCCTGAGAATGCAGGAAATAACGGATGCTGATGCCTATAATCGGATCGGCAGCGATCTAACTCCCTATAAAAGCGTTTTACCAGAAGTTAGCTTGCGAATTGGAGAATGGGCAAGTCTTGCTCCTGAAACAATTGCTCCGCGAATTTGGGATGCTACAGCAGCCATGGCAGATCGCATGGCATATTGGGCAGAAGAAAACTGGACGATTACCACCGAAGCGGATTTAGATCGCTATACCTTTAGTGTAGCAGGGGCAGTAGGTTTATTGCTATCGGATCTATGGTCTTGGTATGACGGTACTACAACAAATCGCTCACAGGCGATCGCCTTTGGTAGAGGCTTACAGGCGGTAAATATCGTTCGCAACCAAGGAGAAGATTCTTTGAGGGGGGTTAGCTTTGTTCCTGAAAGATGGACGAGTCAAGATGTTCAACACTATGCTCGTCGCCAGTTAAAGCAGGCAAACCTTTATATAGAATCTTTGCCCAAAGATAGTCCCGCGCTGAGTTTCTGCCAGATTCCCTATATCTTAGCCAAAGGAACTCTAGACGCGATCGCCATTGGCAAACCAAAATTAAGTCGTCATGATGTATTAAATTTGGTGGAAAAAGTAACTAAGGTAAAACTAGGTTAAAAATTCCCAGGCGTTGTTCGGGTTATCGAGCGATCGAGTCTAAACAGTACCCCGTTCTTTTAAAACGACAAAGCGCGTTCACTTCGTAAAAATCGTTCTGTAGAGTGGGCATTGCTCACCCTACCTTATATTGTTTTTATTAAAATCATTCTGTAGGTATAGCCCGAACGCAATTATATTTTCATCTATTCGGCAAATAGACGATCGATCTTCTCGTAATTACCGATCCCTATTTATTTAATAGAGAATTAAAAGTCGTGTCACAATAAACAAGAGTGAAAATTTAATAAAAGTTAAAAGAGGGGATATGGTCGCAACACCAATAAAGACCCAACCAAGGTTAAGTATCCAAACTGCCGAGATAAGTCCAGATACTACAGTAATTCGTTCTCTAGATTGGGATCGCGATCGCTTTGATATTGAGTTTGGGCTACAAAACGGCACGACATATAATTCTTATTTGATTCGTAGTGATAAAACCGCCTTAGTCGATACATCTCACGCAAAATTTCGTCAGCTATATTTAGATGCTTTGCAGGGTTTAATCGATCCTCAAGAGATTGATTATCTAATTATCAGCCATACCGAACCCGATCATAGTGGTTTGGTCAAAGATTTTCTAGAACTCGCGCCTCAAGCGGTTGTAGTTGCAGCTAAGATGGCGATTAAGTTTCTCGAAGATTTGGTTCATCAACCTTTTGAAAAGCAGATTGTCAAAAATGGCGAAACAATCGATCTGGGTCAAGGTCATGTCATCGAGTTTGTTAACGCGCCTAACCTACATTGGCCCGATACTATTTTTAGTTACGACCACAAGTCGGGTATTTTATTTACCTGTGATGCCTTTGGAATGCACTACTGTTCCGATGCTACCTATGATGAAGATCTAAAGGCGATCGAAAAAGACTATCGTTTTTATTATGACTGTTTGATGGGTCCTAATGCTCGTTCTGTGCTATCAGCGATGAAGCGCATGGATAAGCTAGGGGAAATTAACACCGTCGCCAACGGTCACGGCCCTTTGTTGCGTCACAACCTGCAAGAACTACTCGATCGCTATCGCAACTGGAGTGAAGCCCAAACCAAAGCCGAAAAAAGCGTAGCGGTGTTTTATGTTTCTGACTATGGCTATAGCGATCGTCTTAGTCAGGCTATTGCTAGAGGAATTACCAAAACAGGGGTGGAAGTAGAAATGGTCGATCTGCGATCGGCTGATAATACAGAGGTTCACGAAATCGTCAATCATTCTGTAGGTATTGTGGTAGGAATGCCTCCTTCAAGTGGTAGAAGCCAAGAGGACATTGCTGCTAACTTGGGAACGGTTTTAGCTGCATCTAAAGACAAGCAGTTGATTGGAATGTTTGAATCCTATGGTGATGATGACGAACCGATAGATCCGCTGTTGACTAAATTCCGCGAGGCTGGTTTAAAACCTGCTTTTCCTGCCATCAAGATCAAAGATACTCCTACCGAAGCTGATTATCAGGTATGTGAAGAGTCTGGGACTGACTTGGGACAGTTTCTAACCCGCAAGGATTTAGTTAAACAGATGAAGTCTCTCGATAGCGATCTCGATAAAGCGATCGGTCGTTTGAGTGGTGGACTGTATATCATTACCGCAACTAAAGGTGACATTAAGAGCGCGATGCTGGCTTCTTGGGTGTCTCAGGCTAGTTTTGAACCCATAGGGTTGACTATTGCTGTAGCTAAAGATCGGGCGATTGAATCATTAATGCAGGTAGGCGATCGCTTTGTGCTAAATATCCTCGAAGAAGGTAAGTATCAAGATTTGATGAGACACTTCCTCAAGCGATTTAAACCTGGTGCAGATCGTTTTGCTGGAGTTAATACCCAAACCGCTGCTAATGGTTCGCCTATTCTAACTGATGCTTTGGCATACCTAGAGTGTGAAGTACTCAGCCGTATGGAATGTAGCGATCACTGGATTGTTTATAGTAAAGTCGATCTCGGTCGAGTTTCTAATCCTGAAGGCTTAACCGCAGTGCATCACCGTAAGGTAGGAAATCACTATTAAGTTAATTTGTAAGGGTGAACTATCATTCGCTCTTGCAATTTTTTATATATGAAAGTTCAACCAGATGGAT
Source organism: Waterburya sp. (assembly GCA_965214815.1). Taxonomy (GTDB): domain Bacteria; phylum Cyanobacteriota; class Cyanobacteriia; order Cyanobacteriales; family Xenococcaceae; genus Waterburya. The sequence goes on along the minus strand of CBDCCL010000002.1, from coordinate 218,585 downwards.
ACGCAATAATTCCTAGAGTATTAACACAAAAACAGATTGTCGAATTAAAAGCAGAAATTCGACAACTTATTGGCAGTGATTCAGCTTACGGTATCCGACAGATCGATCGCCACATACCTGCTATCTCTCAACTGGCTTATTCCTCATCGATAATTAAACATTTAAATTATAGCGATCGCCATAATGGTGCTTTACAGGTAATTCCGCGATTACCCGAAGGGTACGCTTCGCGATCGCATCATCAAATATTAAACTCCCACGAGATCGATTTATCGTTCATTTAGAATATTCGACTGCAAAATTGCCCAACAATTTGCAGTGGATCTAAATTGATTGCTTATATTAATAACTCAATCTTTTTTGTTTTTATAAAAATTTCTTATTTAATCGTCTCATAGACGTTTTGCAATTGTCCTTTAAAAACATTAGCCTCTGGCAAACTCGTCTCTTCAGCTAAAGATGAATCGATCATTAGTTGTAATACTTCTTTGGCATTCTTTAAGGCTTCTTCGTAGGTGTCGCCATAAGTCTGACAAAGATTACCCCATTCAGGAAGCGTGACTACGAAACAATTATTTTTTTTCGACCATTGAATTATCATGCTATAGTGTAACATTTTAATGTAGCTCCCTTTGATTTACTAATATAGATAAATTAGACCTAATATAGTTATTTAATCAACACAAATATAATTAATTTTTCCAAATTAAATTAATTTTGTCAGCATTGTGTAGATGTACACCTAATCTTAAATAAAAATTTCAGCAATGTCATCTTTTTGAATGATTTAATTGTATTTTGGGAGAATTGCCTTTCTAAATAGATTTATTTATTAAATAGTAGCGATCGCTATTATAAAGCGAACAAAATCGAACAAAACATAGGCTACGCTTAATAGTCGCGTAGTAACATCTTCAAATATTAAATTGTTGTTACTTTTAATACTTCTAGTTTTTACTCCATCATTACCATTGGCTATCGGCAATACTTTACGACAATTATTAGCTATTTAAACTCAAAGATATTAGAATAAAATTAAAGTTTTTAGGAAATAATGTTGTTTTTCGCGTTTCTTGATGAGCAATTATTGATTTTGTTTAACCTTAATTGAAGAGCAATTGTTTTTACCCATAGTAATAAATTAAATAGTAGCTATAACTAAAATTGTGTAATCCTACTCACTATTTTTATCTTCCAAAATAAACTAAACGGTTTAGTCACAAGTGAACAAGATCGTCATGAAATACATATATAACAATCGGGGATGGTCTGGTGAAAAACTTTCTCTTCTTTCTTACCTCTGTGTACAATCTGCCTCTGTGGTTTGTTCAAAAAAAGTTGTCACATACGATCCCTGAACGCTATATAGATAAACTCTATACTTAATAAATCCTTAAAACTTGGGCAGCAGGATGATATCGCCTTAGCATCCTATCCATAGTAATAACTGTATTAATGAAGGCGGTTACAGTACTAATGATGACTATTATTATGTGTGGTATTTTAGAAGCGATCGCAACTTATTAAGTATAATCTACCGATCCAACAGATATTTTAAAAATTTAATCGCGATTGCAGTTGAAATCTTTCATTAGCTTATAAATAAGTTCAAAATTATGCTGGTTAATTTCAAATAAACTCGAGCTAAATTTTAAACTCCAATGTTTTTTATTAGTAATAAATTCTAATTGTTCGATTAAAGGTTTAATCGGCACTTCTTGGCAATTTTCATATTCTGCATTTCGGCGATATGGCCAGAAGTTTTCATTAACTAGCACAGGATAAATATTGTTATCTTTTATCTTTGCTACTGCTGTAAATGCCTGAACTGGTTTTCCATCTTGTAATGACGTTTTAGGAGAATAAAAAATCATGCGATCGTTAAGCTGTAATTTCTTAACCGCAGCTTCTTTTCCGTGTCCTGCTTGAACGAAACCTTCTTGTTTCCCCACCATTACGTGATTTTTATAAATTGTATTAATCCAATATTTCATCATTTTTTTTATCGCCCCTTTGAACAACTAAAAATAACATAAACATTATAATTCTTTAAATATTTCAGGAGTAAAACCAATGCCTTTTGTAACTAACTTTTTTGCTATTTCAAAATTCCACTCTGACTCTGGAGTCGGATTTTTTTTATTCTGCCATGAATCGTAAGTTATCTGATTACCAAATGATTCGATTAATTCAATTAGGCTAGCCGAACCACCAAAGGGATAAGCACGAGGACTATAGTATAAACAACCGCATTCTTGTTCTTTTAGTAAAGCTATAAGAGTATAATCGCCGTTTAAAATTGCGTCTAACATTGACTCGAAATACCAATTACCAGGAGTCTTAAAAAAAGGATGTTGAAAGCGAATTTCTGGCTCGGTTAATTCAAGAAGTTTCCAATATATTATGCCTTCCTCGCTATTAAAATCAAAAGTATTATTGAACCACTTAATAGCTTCATCGTCTAAATAATCTCGCCACTGAAAGTTATCTACTGGATCTACATAATCTGAATTAGTTTTCTCGGTTAAATATACATCCTGTATTAAATCGTTTTTAACTTGTTTGAGCTTGGCAAACATCTTTTGTAAGCTAGCAAATCTATTAAAATTGCCTATTTGAAACTCAATATAATAATATTCGTCTTTCATATTGAATAATACTAATTATTTAAATAAATACTAATCATGAACGTTAAACTAACATATTCTGTGATTTCAATTTAGAACCTAAACTATTATTTCGGTAAAGGGTAACTTCGTAAACAGGTTCTATATAACATTAATTTGGAAATCGATGGCGGGAAGTTTTGATGAGTCCACCCGATTGAAAGTAAAACTATACTACTAACCCTGGTTAGCGATCTGCCAGCTTTTTAAATGGGAAGTGCAAAATACTCGATCGCAAATTTTGTGATGTGAGTAAATCAGAATTAGTATAGGCTTGAGACAACAATCGCTATATTTTTCAAGCAGATAATTTATATGGTAGTCTAACCGCTTGCCAAAATACGCGATCGCATTGTTTATTTAGAAAATACTAAAGCGATCGACAATTCAATCGCAGCAGCTTAAGTCTAACTAGAGTTGGCGGTTAAATACTTACAACTCTAGTTAGCAATCTATAAAGCAAAATATAATTATGCAATTCACAACTATAATTCATGTGTAATCTATAGATACACCAATTATTAGTAACTAAATATACAAAATATTAAACTAAATCTACATAATCTTGACTGTAACGATATTAAACATAAAGGATGATTAAAGGCTAGATCTTCAGATAGCAATAATTGTGAGTAAATAAAATTAAAAACTCTAACTTGCTATTACTGTTAATTAATGCTCGCAGCTTTGTTCGATCCTTTCTAATACTCCATACTGATTGAGATTTTAATTTTATGACTACTGAAGCCAATACTAAAATCAAGCTTAACAAGGTAGAAAAAGTAAAAGCAGAAAAAGATGGTCTAGATGTCAAAAACGAGTTAGAACATTTCGCCCAAATTGGTTGGGAAGCAGTCGATAAAGTGGATTTAGAAACTCGTCTTAAGTGGTTGGGAATATTTTATCGTCCTGTAACCCCTGGTCAATTCATGATTAGGATGCGAGTGCCTAACGGGGTAGTTAGTAGCGAACAAATGAGAGTTTTGGCTGCGGGGATCGAACGTTATGGCGAAGACGGGACAGCAGACGTGACTACTCGTCAAAACATTCAGCTTCGGGGAGTAAGACTAGAAGATACTCCAGAACTGTTTAGTAGGTTTAAAGAAGTAGGGTTGACTAGTGTTCAGTCTGGAATGGACAACGTGCGTAACCTAACAGGTTCACCTGTAGCGGGTATCGATCCCGATGAATTGGTCGATACTCGTCAGATGATGCAGAAGGTTCAGGACATGATTACCAACAACGGAGAAGGGAACTATTCCTTTAGTAATCTACCGCGTAAATTTAATATTGCGATCGAGGGTGCAAGAGATAATTCTATTCATGCTGAATTAAACGATCTAGCCTTTATTCCGGCATATAAAGATGGGGTTATCGGTTTTAATATTTTAATAGGGGGTTATTTATCGGCTCAACGCTGCGCTGAATCGATTCCCTTGGGAGCTTGGATACCTGCTAATGATGAAGACGTAGTAGAACTGTCCCGCGCTGTTTTAACCGTCTATACCGAAAATGGTGGCAAAGAAGGCTTGAGGGCTAGCCGTCCTAAAGCTCGTATGATGTGGTTGGTTGAAACTTGGGGGGTAGAGAAGTTCCGCCAAGAGATTGAAAAAGAATTTGGTAAGACTTTAGCTGATGCTGCGCCGATCGACGAAATCACTCAGGACAAAAAAGATCATTTAGGTGTACATCCACAGAAACAGGAAGGTTATAGCTACGTTGGTTTGCACGTTCCGATGGGACGTTTATCAGCCGAACCAATGTTCGAGCTAGCTAGATTAGCAGAGGTATATGGTAACGGCGAAATTCGCTTGACTGTAGAGCAAAATGTTATTATCCCCAACATTGCCAATGAGAACATCGAAACCTTTCTCAGCGAACCTTTATTAGAACAGTTTACGATCGCACCTAGCACTCTAACTCGCTCGGTCATCTCTTGTACGGGAGCGCGCTACTGCAATTTTGCCCTAATTGAAACCAAACAAAGAGCTTTAAAATTAGCCCAGGAACTCGACAGTGAATTGGATATTCCTAACCGAGTCCGTCTTCATTGGACGGGATGTCCTAACTCCTGCGGACAACCTCAAGCAGGCGATATTGGTCTGATGGGTACAAAAGTCCGTCAAGATGGTCAGGCGGTAGAAGGAGTTAAGGTTTTTGCTGGAGGCAAAGTAGGTAAGGATGCTGAACTTGGTACTATGATTAATAAAGGAGTTGCAGCCAGTGATATTAAAGCAACATTGCGTAACCTGCTAATTGAAAAATTTGATGCCAAGCTAAAACAAGGAGTGAAAATTGAAGAACCTCAACCTGTAGAAGAAGCTTCTACTGATGTAGAGAAATCTCCCGCCAGTCCCTCTACTACTAAAATATTCTTTGCTAACTCCTGGAAAGATGTAGGTTGTTCAGATAATGAATATATTCTGGATGCAGCAGACAAAGCTGGTGTAGAAATTGAAAATAGCTGTCGTGCGGGAACTTGTGGAACTTGTACCGCCAAAGTGTTAAAAGGTGAAGTAACTTACGAAGAAGATTACGATGCTTTGAGTAATTTAGAAGCAGGAGAAATATTAACCTGTTGCGCTAAACCAGTTAGATCGGTAGTTATTGATGCGTAAGTTAGCTAATTAGGATAGCAACAAGAATTGAGATAACAGGGTAAGTAATGCTACCCTGCTTTTTTATTTAAAGAAATAATATTTACGTATTTTTAGTAAACTTTCAAAATCGTATTAGCCAGCTATAAGTAAATGTAGTAGCTTAGACTGAAGAAACTATTATGTAAAACTAAACTATTTAGTTTGAAAGATATTTTGCACCATCGGCTTATCTATCCCTGCTGCTGCGCGGTCTAATTCTGCTACTTCTCCAGGGTCTAGTAACCAGTCTTTAGCTGCGATGTTTTCTTTTGCCTGCTCGATCTTTTTTGCCCCAGGAATTGGAATTGCACCCTTGGCAATACACCAGTTAATTGCTACTTGGGACATAGTTTTATTGTGGTATTGCGCGATCGCTCTGATACAATCTAGTAATGGTTTGGCTTCGGGTACTAGTCTTCTAAACAGTAGATTGCGTAAACCTTTGGGATAGGTACTGGAGTCGGTATATTTCCCCGTTAGAATACCCAGACACAAAGGACTATAGGCAATTAGTTTTATTCCTAGTTCGTCACAGGTTTCTTTAATACCCAGTTCGGTTACGGCATAGGTAGAGAGTAAAGAATACTGTACCTGTAGAGTGGCAATAGGGATACTGCGTCTGCTAAATTTGGCATGGATTCTTTTTAATCTTTTCGTACCGTAGTTAGAAAGCCCAATTCCCTTAACCAAACCTTGTTCGTATAAATCCCCCAAACCGTCTAATAGCTGTTCCTCTTGCCAGGGAAAGTAATTGGCCGTAGACCAGTGCATCTGTGCCAAATCTACCCTACCCATTCGCTGTATCGAAGCTTTACCCGCCTCGACCATCGACTTAGGAGTCAACCGCCAGGGATAGGCAGCTAGTTTTGTCGCTAAACAAATCTTATCTTTATTTACTCCCGTATATTCGCGATCGAATTTTCCCAGCAGTTTTTCACTCTGACCATTAAGTTTACCCGTACCGTAAGAATCACCAGTATCGAATAGGGTGACACCGTTGCTAACGCAAAAATTAAACACTTCCTGTAGCTCAGTGTCCATACTTTCGTCATAACCCCACAAAAGACGATTGCCCCACGCCCAAGTTCCACAACCCATTTGGGGTAAAGATAGTTTTTTATTGGTTGACATAATAAAATTTAGATGAGTGAAACACTTTTGTTGCTTTTATAAAATATACTCGGTCGAGGTTAGAGATATTCTATAAGATTAGCGATTTGCGAAGCATAGCCGAAGCGCGAGGAAGCGAAGCGAGGCGGGGGTTAGGAAAGTAGAGCAGTTTCACTATAATGACTTTGCTCAAAACATAGCTAAATGGGTGCGTCCCCATCACGTCCAAACTGACGAACATTGGATGTATCGAGAAGTTACACCCAATCAGTTATCAATGAATAAACAGTAAGTTGTAGGGCGGGCAAAAATAACAACTGTGTTGTCGATCGCGACATAAGCTTTTACTGCCCACCATAAGTAACCATCAGTACGGCCTGTGATTAATTAGCATAAATGCGATCGCAAATAGAAATAAGATGAAAAAATAACAACTGTGTTGTTCATCATGGCATTAGCTTTTATTACCTACCATAAGTAATTCAACATCTATGTTTCGCATTTTTGTCAATGAGTACAAATAGCTAGTCAATTAAAAGTGGTTAGCCTATATTAACAACCGCGATCGCATTGTTTTTCTGAATCGCCTTAAGCATTGATATAGCTAGTTTTACCTGTTAAGAGAAATACCAAAACTTAAAAATTTTTACTATTTCCCAAATTAGCATAGGATTTTAGTAGAAGTATACATCAACTCTTAGGACAAAGCAAACTCGTAAAAAAATACTCGACAAAACCGCTTAATAATTTGTAACTTATTAATTATTAATATTCGCGTGTGACTATACTTATTGCCATTGTCAATAAGTATAGTCATTCTAGTTAGTTCCCTTACGATTAACATTGAATGGTTAGTTGTTAGTCGTTAGTTTAGGGTTGGTAGAGTCGTGACCTGGAACGACCGTAGAGTTATTAGTAGAGTAATAGAGAATTTTTACCGACTCACTTACTATCTATGGTTTTTATTTGGAACGGCTATAAAATCAGAAAATAATTTAAATGAAATTTGTAGCATAAGTTTTACAAGGTGCAACATCAAATATAGATGAGTTTGTGGCAGAATTGGGGATCGCCTTCCTTGGTTAAAAGAGTATAAATCTACACCTTAAAACCCAGAATGGCACGCAGAGGGAGACGTACATATTCAATTAGCAAAAGAACAGCTAAAAACCCTCCTCCGCAGTCAAAGCAAAATTGTTTGGGATGCGACTAATATTAAGAGAGATTTCCGCTTTTGAGGTAATTAACCTAAGCCGTAACTACGGAGCGTTAGTTACTCTGGTTGTATTTTACTGTCCCGAAGATATTTATTTCCAGCGCAATCGAGAACGCCGTCATAGTATCCCTGAAGATTTGTTAGTCAGGCAAATAGAACAAATGGAGTTTCCCGAACTAGATGAAGGCGACCGCACTTTAGTCATCGATGAAAATGGGAATACTTTACGGACGATAAAGCCTGCGCGAAATCCACAGGCAACGTCCTTAACCACCTATGGTAGTGTTTGATTTGAACAATCGTATCGAGCTAATATTTTATAACTTGTTAAGATGAGCAGAATAAGCGTAAGTTAGTAAAAAAATAGCAAATATAAGCAAAAAGCTGGTTGTCGATCCCGAAGCTGACTTATTTATCTATCTCGATCGCCCAAATGACAAAAGGTAAAACATGAACTCGCAACACCCTTTAGGTTCGGTCATTCAAGGTTCTTTAACCAAAGGTTTGGAAGTAAGATTACACCCCGACGTATCTGTTGAAGATATGCGAGTCGGTAAGTTTCTGGTGGTGCAGGGAACGAGATCGCGCTTCTTTTGTTTATTGACGGATGTATCTTTAGGCTGTTCGAGCGATCGCATCATTGCCAATCCTCCACCAATTGAAGACACTTTTTTACGGGACGTATTGGCAGGAAGCGGTACTTACGGTACGGTCGCTCTTTCCCCGATGCTGATGTTTACTCCTACGGCTACTAACAGCGATGTTCCTAGCTTACCGATAGATCCAGACAAGGACACTAACACTAGTTTGGGTTCTATGCAGGTTCAAACTAGCCTTGACATGGAATTGCTACCCGTCAAGACGATTCCCGCTCACTTCAGCCAGGTATACGAAGCCACCGAACATGATTTTCGTAGCGTCTTTGGTTGGGAAGACGATCCTTTTCGTCGTAATTTTGCGATCGGACAGCCTTTAGATATGGAAGTACCTGTGTGTATAGATCTCGATCGCTTTGTAGAAAGAAGTAACGGCATTTTCGGTAAGTCTGGTACGGGTAAATCATTTTTAACCCGCCTGTTACTATCTGGAGTAATTCGCAAGGATGCAGGGGTCAATCTGATGTTTGATATGCACTCGGAGTATGGTTGGGAAGCGATGAAGGAAGGCAAACAGGTAAGCACTGTTAAGGGCTTGCGTCAGCTTTTTCCAGGCAAAGTAATTATGTATACTCTCGACCCCGAATCTACTAAACGCAGGGGAGTAAGAGATGCTCAGGAACTTTATCTTAGCTACGATCAGATTGAGATTGAAGATCTTAAGCTTGTCTCTTCGGAATTGGGTCTATCAGAAGCAGCGATGGATAACGCTAATATTCTCTACAACGAATATGGTAGGTCATGGATCATACGTTTGTTAGACATGACCAACGAAGATATCAAGCTTTTTTGCGAACAAAAAGGACACGCAGGATCTATTTCTTCTCTACAACGAAAACTTCAGCGTTTTGATACTCTCAAGTATATTCGTTCAGCCTGTCCTCACAACTATATCGACCAGCTAATCCAAGATTTAGATGCGGGGAAAAACGTTATCATCGAATTTGGCTCTCAGTCTAATATGCTGTCCTATATGCTGGCGACTAATATGATCACTCGTCGTATCCATTCCAGCTATGTCAAAAAAGCCGATCGCTTTTTACAAACCAAAAACCCTCTCGACAAACCCCGCCAGCTAGTTATAACAATTGAAGAAGCTCACCGTTTTTTAGATTCTAGTATCGTACATCAAACCATCTTCGGGACAATTGCCCGCGAGATGCGGAAGTATTTTGTAACTCTTTTGGTAGTAGATCAGCGTCCATCGGGAATTGATAACGAAGTGATGTCGCAAATCGGTACTCGCGTCACCTGCTTGCTCAACGATGAAAAAGATATTGAGGCGATTTTTACAGGGGTATCTGGAGGAGCAAATTTAAAGTCAGTTTTAGCGAAACTGGATTCCAAACAGCAGGCTTTAGTTTTAGGTCATGCTGTACCGATGCCTGTAGTAGTTAGAACTCGCGCTTACGATGCTCAATTTTATCGTGAGATTGGCTGTACCGACTGGGAAGAAATGCCAAACGAGGAAGTATACGCAGCAGCGGAAATTGCTAAGGCGGATTTGGGATTTTAGCTCTAAAATTTACCCGCTCGATCTGCTAAACTCTCAAATCGAACTCGTATTAAACGAATGCTTGAGTTCTAAAAATATCTATACAAAACAGTAGGGATGTACTACTAAATACATCCCTACCATAAATAAACAATATTTTTCGCTCTTTCGCTCTTTAATTGTTTAGTAAGCAAGAGTTTCTAAAGTTTCTCTAAGGTAGCGTCGCACTTGCCGATCCAAATCTACCTCGCTCTTAAGATTTCTTTCTTGTTGCCAACTTTGGAAACCAGAGCTTTTAGCGATCGCTTGTCTGAGACTCAACCAAATTTTTCGATCTTTTTCTTGAGAAGTAATAGTCGAATTTGTCATATATATTTTCCTCTCATCTTTCTTTATACTTATAAGTTTAGCCTAACAAATAGCATAATCTGTAATTCTAACTACATAATTCAATGATTAGAGCTAGATTTAATTAATTTTTTCTATTGTTGGTGATTCTAGAAACCACAATATTTTGCTAACCTTAATTCCTGGTATTGTGAAGCTTCGTGCTATTTTCTCTAAAGGATAGGCTTCGACTTTAATCAATGCTTCTTTAGCAAGCAAAATCTGTAAGACGCTTAAAGGCACTTGTAAAAAAAGATTACTGCCCAAAAAAGCCAAAGTCGCGATCGCCAAACCCAAAATACGCCACTGTGGTAAAAAATCGACTATACCTATAGCTAAAGGAGATAAGCGGTACAGCAGCCACAAAATTAGCATCATTATTGCTGCTGCGGTTATGCTTAAAAGTTTTTGTTTGAAAGTTTTAAATAAAGATAGTATTTTTCTTTGTGATTCGCTCAAGCATTCTGGCTGGAGAGAAAAAATTAAAACACTAAAAATATCAAACGGGCGAGTTAGCTGCATCAACAGGATTGGTACAATAGCGATCGCTGCTAACAAAGGCAATTCTAGGAAATAAGGAAAACTATCTCCTATGGCTAGACCAACCCAAGTTATACACAATAATCCTGGAAAAAGGGCAACTCCCGCTAGATGAATCCATAAAAAAGGTTCAGAACGAATATTCATTGAACATATATTATTAAACATGAACAGTTACTACTGATACCTCACTAGCGAGTAAACGCTTGCCTTGTACTCGTAGTTTCCAGATTTATCCTGCTACCGAACAAATCCCCCCTGTTCTGGGTTAGCTTCAAGAACATTTGCTTGAAGACTACTCCTAACCTTTCAGCTTCGGAGAAAAAGTCAAAAAAATACTTTATGGACACTAAAACATAACCATTGGAGATCTCCGAGCGTAGCTATTATCTCTCCAAGAACGCTATAGTTTTAAGTTTTCTAGGTTCTAATTAGTCGTACCTGTTTTTCAAAGTCGTACCAAATTAGAAGTATATTATCACAAACTTACTACGTTGTAAAACTCTGTCTTTGGCTAAAAGCGCGACTCAACTGACGTTGTAATCGTAGTATGCGCCAAAGTATCATCAAACAGTGCAAACACACTCAAATATGGATTTGCACTGTTTGAATAATTATTTGTGGCTTATCCAAGCAATACGACAGATTAGATAATTCTATCTGCCGATCTTAATTAGTTAGTCGCCAGAGTACGACGCTTGAAGACTAATTCATAAGCCTCGATAATGTCGCCCTCTTGCCAATCAGAGAACTTGGAAGCACCGATACCGCATTCAAAGCCTGTATTGACTTCTTTTACGTCATCTTTCATCCGTTTGAGAGAATTTAATTCACCCTCGTGGACGATTTTGTTGCCACGGCGAACGCGGATCTTACAGTTACGGACTATCTTGCCAGATAAGACATAACAACCCGCAACAGCACCACGACCGACAGGGAAGACAGCACGAACTTCAACCTGACCGAGAGCTTCTTCAACTTCTTCAGGATCGAGCAGACCTTCCATCGCCCCTTGAATTTCATCTAAGAGCTTGTAGATGATATTGTACTGACGAATATCTACACCTTCGCGATCTGCTGCCTGTCTCGCACCTGATGCTAGGGTAGTATTGAAGCCAATAATCACCGCACCACTAGCTGCTGCTAAATCTACGTCGGTTTCAGTTACTTCACCAGGAGATGCCAAGAGGGTACGAACCTGTACTTCATTCTGAGGCAGTTGCTGCAAAGAACCGAGAATTGCTTCAACCGACCCTTGAACATCTGCTTTAATAATCAAGTTAAGCTCTTTTAGCTCTCCTTCTTGTGCTTGAGCAGAAATAGTACTCAAACTAATACGGCGGGACGACAAGGATTGCAGCAATCTAGTATCCCTTTGCTCGACCGCTCGCTTGTCGGCGACAGCTCTTGCTTCTCGTTCGTTTTCGTAGACATCGAATTCGTCTCCAGCTTCAGGGACATCATTTAGTCCCAAAACTTCAACCGCAAACGATGGAGTTGCAGCTTCTACTTTAGCTCCCGTATCATCTACCATCGCTCGAACTTTACCGAGGACAGATCCAGCCACTATACTATCTCCAACTCTCAACGTACCATTCTGTACTAACAGAGTAGCAACAGGGCCACGATTACGGTCTAAGTTAGCCTCAATAACTGTTCCTTTAGCAGCGCGATCGGGGTTAGCCGAAAGTTCTTCTACTTCAGCTACTAGAAGAATCATTTCTAATAATTCGTCTAAATTGTCTCCCTTCAGCGCACTGACAGAAACCATTGTAGTGTCTCCACCCCAATCTTCAGGTACGAGTCCTTGGTCGGTCAATTCCTGCTTAATTCGATCGGGATTAGACTCTGGTTTGTCTACCTTATTTATTGCTACTATCAGAGGTACTTGTGCAGCCTTAGCATGACCGATCGCTTCTTTAGTTTGGGGCTGTACTCCATCGTCAGCAGCTACGACTAAGATCGCAATATCTGTTACTCTAGTTCCCCTCGCCCGCATTGCGGTAAAGGCTTCGTGACCTGGAGTATCTAAAAAGACGATCTGTTGTTTTGAGCCATTATGTTCCACATCGACGTGATAAGCACCGATATGTTGAGTGATTCCGCCAGCTTCTCCTGATGCCACTGTACTCCGACGAATTGTGTCTAATAGAGTAGTTTTACCATGATCCACGTGACCCATGATCGTCACTACAGGAGGACGAGGCTGTAGATTTTCGAGATCCCCAACGTCTAGCATCTCGGTATCTTTAGTAGCTGCCGATTTTTCTTCTGGGGTTTCTACAATTACTCCCAGCTCTTCGGCTACCGAGCGTGCGGTTTCTAAGTCTAAGGTTTGAGTGATATTAACCGCAATTCCTTTGAAGAATAGACTTCTAATGATATCCGTTTCTGGAGTATTGAGTCGATCTGCTAGATCTCTAATGGTCAGGTTATCAGATAGAATAATTGATTCGGGAAGGGTCGGTACAGCTTTTCCTTTTGGCTGACGCTCTGTTTTAGTAGTTTTCTCAGCGGTTTTAAACGAAGGCTTACGAGGTTTTTTGGTCGCGCTGCTAGCTGCTGGCTGCTCTTGCTGCATAGATTTTGGTTTAGCAGGACGAGCAGTAGACAAAGTGAATGCCTTGTTTACCTGAACTACATTGGAATCAGTATCAAAGTCCTCATCATCATCTAATACTGGTTTGGGCGCACGACGTTTTTTAGCTGCTTTTCCTTTAGCAGATTTAGCCTGCTTAGCTTCGTCTTCCTCTTCATTTTCCCATTCTTTTACTTTACGAGGAGGTGCGGGACGCTTGAGTCGAGTAACCTTGGTTACTTCAGCTGTATCTTCTAGTAGGTCTTCGGTTGCATCATCATTTTCGTTTTCGCTATCGCTTTCGTCTACCTCGTCTTTTTTAGCAACTTTGCCAACGGCCTGAACTTTTTGAGGCCTTTGATTCAGCTTAGGAAGAGGAGCAATAACTTTCTTCTTCTCTGTCTCTTTCTCTGGCTCTTCTTTGCTTTGAGGTGCCTCTATAGTTTTTACTTTTGGCTTAATTGGTGGTTGGATTGAACTTTTAGCAACCGTTTTCTTCTCTTGTGGTCTAGATGGCGGAGCAACCAATTTTGGTGGTTCGATTAAACTGGGTTTTGCTGCTGAGGGTGCTGGATCGGACTCTACTTTTGGAGAGATCTTTTCGACACTATCGGAAGAAGAACGCTCTAATTGAGGAGGTTTAGCTGGTGATGTTGGAGATTGACCGCTCGTTTTCCCTGGTTTGGGTGGTTTGGTCGGTCTCGAAGGTGGAGCAACTAATTTTGGAGTGCCATTCGATCTAGATGTGGTCGCAGTATTACTGCCAGGATTATCGGTTCGATGATGAACAGCTAAAATTTGCTGTTTGCGCTTGGGGGATGCTTTAAGAACTTTAGCTCCTTTTTTTTCATTGTTATTGTTTTTTTCGGCGCGAGGGGATTTCGCCGCCACTGTTTTAACCCTTTCTGCGTCAGATGCGGTAATTGTACTACTGTGACTCTTGACTGCAATATTAAGCTGTTCGCAAATTTCTTTGATATCTTTATTGTCCAAATTTAATTCTTTTGATAATTCGTATATTCTAACTTTGCCGTTATTCATCCACTATTCCCCTCAATTATCTACTTGTGTTTATTTGACCATTTGTTTATCCATGTAGTCTTTCATGTTTTTTAGCTTGCTGATAAAATTGTGCTGGCGCGATCGGATCGAGTGTAAGATCTAGATTAAACAACAAAACAATAATATTCAGTCTTAAATTGTTACTAATAGTAACTAATACATATTATTATTTTAAAGAAAAATATAAGATTATTCGTGCAATTTAAAATTTAATAATTCATTTGCGCGATCGCTCATCTTCAAACTCCCGATCGGCATCGTGTTTAGTTAAACGTTCTTTTAAACTTTGGTAAATGCGATCGTCTACTTTAGTTCTCAAAGAGCTTTGCAAGCGGTTTTTGCTTTTTGCTACAGTCCAACATTCAAGATCGGGGCAAAGATAAGCAGAACGTCCCATACCTTCATCCAACTGAATTTGGTTATTTGATGCCAATCGAACCACCCGCCAGAAAGATTTTTTGTGTCCGACTCGACGACAGCTAATACATCGACGATAGTTGATCTGTTTCAAATGTATCTTCGGGTTTTATCTAATATTTGACAAAAGGTACAGCGTAGTATCAAATTAAAAAACTACGCTTAAGACAATTACTTAATTTCCTCTTCAGTTTCAGGTTTTGTTTCAGGTGATTGTGGCATTGTCGCTTCAGACTCGGATTCAGAATCTAGATCCGAGTCTTCGGGTTCGGCTGCGGGTTGGGGATTGAAGTCGATCGCCTCTGAATCTTCAGTTGGTGCTTGGGGTTCAACTTCCATTTCTTCAGCTTCAGCTTCAGCTAATTCGGCAGCTCTTGCTTCTTCTGCTTCGGCTTGTGCGGTCCATTTTGCCATCTCTGCTGCTTCATCAAACTTATCAATATCTTTAATATCAATTTTCCATCCAGTAAGACGGGCAGCTAAACGTACATTCTGTCCTTCTTTACCGATCGCCAAACTCAACTGATCGTTAGCAACTAATACTACAGATTGTTTTTCTTCTGTATCTGCTAAAACTACTCGATCTACCCTAGCAGGACTCAGAGCATTAGAAATATAGGTTGCAGGATCTGGCGACCAACGAATTACATCTATTTTTTCGCCTCTCAATTCATTAACTACCGCTTGAATCCTCGACCCTCTAGCACCAATACAGGCTCCTACCGGATCGACATCTCTTTCTAAAGTATCTACCGCAATTTTGGTACGTACTCCTACATGGCGTGATGGCGGATGAGCTTCTCTAGCAATGGCAACGATCCGAACGATTTCCTCTTCTATTTCAGGAACTTCGTTACTAAATAACTCGACTACAAGCCCTGCTGTTGCTCTAGAAACCAATAATTGAGGACCACGATTGGGCGTATCTCTAACCTTTTTCAAATAAACTTTAAAGGTGGTATTAGAGCGATAGGTATCGTTTGGCAGCTGTTCGCGCTTGGGTAATTCTGCCTCTACTTCGGGCTGTCCTAAACCGCTGTTAACTGCGACGATCGCCGATTGACGCTCAAAACGAACTACTCTTGCCTGTAATACAGTTCCTTCTAAATCTTGAAACTCTTCTTGTATTAGCTTTCTCTGCTGATCTCTTAGCTTTTGCAGCAGCACCTGTTTAGTTTGAATTGCTGCCATGCGCCCAAACTCTTTTTGTTCGGGAGTAACATCAACTAATACTGAGTCACCTATCTGAATCTCTGAATCATCTACCTGCTCTCGAACTTCACTTAAGGCAATTTGATGATCGCGATCTTCTATTTGGTCTTTGCTAGTATCGACAATAACTTTTGTCGTCAAGATTTGAAAGCCTTCTTCTTCTGTATCTAACTGGACATTGAAGTTTTCAAAATACTCTTCGTCAAATTCCTCACTACGGTCTTTAGAACGGCGGAATTTCTCGTAACCTTTGATTAACGCTTCTCTTAATGCTTCTTCTACAGAACTACCTGGTAGATTATATCTCTGGCTTATTTCTTCAATAGTCACCTTCAAACCAGGCAAACTAACTATGGTCATGTTTTACTCCTAATAATGATAATATTTGAATTGCTAATTCTCTCCGAGGCCCGATCGCGCCTGAAGCCAATTAGTTCGCTCTATTCATCATCGAGCTGTACTTTGGCAACCAACTCCCTGGGAATAGCGATCGCTTTGCCTTTGTCGTTTATTTTAATTACTGTTTCGTCCCGATATTGTAATCGTCCTTGCCACTGTTTTTTGTTTTTGTAAGGAGCAAAAGTCTTAATTTTTACGGCGAATCCCTTAAAGGCAATAAACTCTCGATCTGTAGTTAGAATCCGAGAAATCCCAGGGCTAGATATTTCTAACACATAAGCCGAAGGAATAATTTCCGTTAAATCTAGCTTTTCTGACATGGCACGACTCATCTGTTCGCAATGCTCTAAGCTAGTATCCCCGCTAGGATTTCTCACATCAATCCTCAGATTGGGCGGTCTTCTATTAGTTTGAAACACTGCATCAACCAACTCTAAACCTAAGTCTTCAGCTAAGGGAGATGCCAGTTCGATAATTTTAGGAACAACAGGATGAGTCATGTCGAGCAAATTGTGGTACGACAACCAAATTTAGTAGAGTTAAAAAATGAATAACTAATCTAATTTTGACAACAAAAAAAGCGGGCTGTTCCCACTTCTATACTTTGAAATATCTTTACAAGTAGAAAGATTTTCGTTCATTTAAAGATCGTTCTAGCATCTATTGTAACAACTAATTAGAACTTAGGCTAATTTTAAGCAATTGCGCTATTAAAATAAAGCTAAGAGGCATAGTCGAACTGCATCTAGCTTACTTATGCTAGCTCTATGCAGAACCACTATGCCTCATCTAACAGCTAAAATAGGTTCTTAATTTAAAACAATCCTAGTGTTAAAGATTCGTCGATGGGGAAAGTTGCGCCAATTCCCAACCAGATAGTTACTACAGTACCAAATAAGAATAATGTAGTAGCTACAGGACGACGGAAAGGATTCTGGAATTTGTTGACGTTTTCGATGAAAGGAATCAACATCAAACCTAAAGGTACTGCTGTTTGAGCAGCGATTCCTAACAATTTGCTAGGAACTACCCGCAAGATTTGGAATACAGGATATAAATACCACTCAGGTAAAATTTCCAGAGGAGTAGCGAAAGGATTAGCAGGCTCACCTACTACCGCAGGATCGAGTACGGCTAAACTTACAGTTAAACCAATTACCCCTAGAATAACTACGGGAAAAACGTATAACAGATCGTTAGGCCAAGCAGGTTCACCATAGTAGTTGTGACCCATACCTTGCGCTAACTTAGCGCGTAAAGCGGGATCGGTTAGATCGGGCTTTTTTAAAACGGACATAGTTTTCTCTCCTAAATTTGCTTGAAATCAGCTATTCAAATGAGCAGAACGATCGCTCGTTTTATGCTGTTTAAGCTGGTTATATCTAATTGCCTTATTTTACGAAATAAGTTGAGGTATTGTAATCTACCTCTGTGCTTACTATATGAACGAGTAAATAAATTTTACTATTGATACAATTTACCTACTATTTTAAACAAAATGTATCGGGAAGATATAGATCCTCCCGATACATTCTGGTCGTAACTTTTTACAAAGGACCAGAAATACCTTGTTTGCGAATCATCAAGAAGTGTAGCAGCATAAATACCGCAATCAACCAAGGTAAAACAAAAGTATGCAAGCTATAGAAGCGAGTCAAAGTAGCCTGACCGACGCTAACATCACCTCTAAGCAGTTCGACCATTTGGTCGCCAACTATAGGAATTGCTGCGGGGACACCAGATACAATTTTCACCGCCCAATAGCCGATTTGATCCCAAGGTAGAGAGTAACCAGTTACACCGAAGCTAACTGTAATTACTGCCATAATTACTCCAGTGATCCAGGTCAACTCACGGGGCTTTTTGAATCCACCAGTCAGATAAACACGGAAAGTATGAAGAATCATCATTAAGACCATCATGCTAGCCGACCAGCGATGGACCGAACGAATTAACCAGCCAAAGCTGACTTCATTCATTAGATACTCGACGGAAGCAAAAGCTTCAGATACATTAGGTTTATAGTAGAAAGTCATGCAAAATCCAGTGGCAAACTGAATTAAGAAGCAGACTAAGGTAATACCACCCAAGCAATAAAAAATGTTTACATGAGGTGGGACGTACTTGCTGGTGATGTCGTCAGAAATTGCTTGAATTTCTAGACGCTCATCAAACCACTGAAAAGTTTTGGAATCAGTTACTTGTTTTGAAAACATGAAGCTTATAAATTAGCTAACAAAAAATAATTATGGATGTTGCTACCGAACTTTACTTGGAAAATCCATAACAGATCGCGAATCGTGAATTAAGATTCGATCGCGAGTATGTTGGATTGCTGTAACGCATTTTTGGTAGCATTAGCGCACTCAGTTATAAGTTCTGCGGTCGAACAGATAGCACGCTGACTTATATATTTGGTGTTTAAGTGCTAGTGGTCTAACCCACGGATTATGGCTTGACCGTATATTTAAAATGTAACATAGTTTTAAGCTATGATGCCTTTGTCTAATACCGTATTATACGCCATATTTATATCCCGATCGCACTACCAAGTTAGAAAATATTTTGCTATGGCTTCATATTTAAACAAATTAATTCTTAGTTGTGCGTAACAATTAATTAAGAATTGCTAAATTAATATAAATATAACGGCAAGATATCGCTTTATCTATTTTTCTCATGGTCAAAAAAGTTTTCTCGATCGCTTTAATAGCATTTTTCTGGTTTGCTTCCCTTTGTTGGTACAGTCCCGATGCTTCAGCCTTTACTGAAGAACAGAAGTTGGTGCTGCAATCGTGGCGCATTGTCAATCAATCTTATTTAGACGAAACTTTTAA
Source organism: Waterburya sp. (assembly GCA_965214815.1). Taxonomy (GTDB): domain Bacteria; phylum Cyanobacteriota; class Cyanobacteriia; order Cyanobacteriales; family Xenococcaceae; genus Waterburya. The sequence goes on along the minus strand of CBDCCL010000002.1, from coordinate 199,371 downwards.
TCATCAAAACTGGTGGAAGCTCAGAGAAAAGTTAATCAAAAAACCGCTGCGCGATCGTGAAGAGACTTATACTGCCATTGAAGAAATGTTGGCAAGCCTAGACGATCCTTTCACCAGATTATTAAGACCAGAGCAATATCGTAGTTTACAGGTCAATACTACAGGAGAACTTTCAGGAGTAGGATTACAGATCAACGTTAATCCAGATACTAAGCTAATTGAAGTTATTTCTCCTCTAGCTGGCTCTCCGGCAGAAGCAGCAGGAATCGAACCCACAGATATTATTTTAGAGATAGATGGAGTCGATACTAAGACCATTACCTTAGACGAAGCAGCAGCTAAAATGCGTGGCAAGATTGGAACAATAGTTTCAATTAGAGTACAGTCTGGTCGAGATGAAACAGCCGAAACTCGTAATGTAGATATAGTGCGCGATCGCATTTCTTTAAATCCCGTTTACACGGCTTTGGATACCAATACCGATAAGAAAATTGGCTATGTACGTCTCAATCAGTTTAGTGCCAATGCAGCCAAAGAAATTGCTCATGGGGTCAGTAAATTAGAGCAGCAGGGCGCAGAAGCCTATATTTTAGATCTACGTAACAACCCAGGTGGTTTGTTGCAGGCGGGAGTAGAAATTGCTCGTATGTGGCTCGATAATGGCACGATTGTCTACACGGTAAACCGTCAAGGTGCTTTAGGTAGCTTCGATTCTAATAGTGAAATACTGACCGAAGATCCTTTAATAGTTTTAGTCAATCAAGGTACGGCTAGTGCTAGCGAGATTTTAGCTGGGGCATTACAGGATAACGAAAGAGCTTTGTTGGTAGGTGAAAAAACCTTTGGTAAAGGATTAATTCAGTCTTTATTTGAATTACCCGACGGTGCGGGACTGGCGGTAACTGTAGCTAAATATGAAACTCCCAATCACACCGATATTAATAAGTTAGGGATTATGCCCGACGATGTAGTTTCCCAAGAGCCAATCACCTATGCTCAAATCGCTGGTGAAGCCGATTTACAGTATCAGGAAGCTTTGAAACTATTGACTGCCAAAGAGAATGTCGTAGCCAAAGCAGCGTAATTAATTATCGATGGTAGGCAATAAATGCTAGCTGTAAATTCTTGGGATAGCTCTACATCAAGTTTTAAATTCATATAATAAAGCCGATCGCAGTAGTTCGATTTGCTTTTAGTAAGTCACGAGTAATATTGTCATCAAAAACTTTTAATTAGCTTTTGAACCGCTGGTTTTGATGAACCATAGCTAACAATAGCTACATTTAGGTCAATGTCTCGATACAGATTTAAAGCTCTGGCGATGCTGTCCACGATCCAGCTAGTATCATTACCAAATGCTCCTCCTCCAAGAAGGGTCAAAAATAATCGATTATTACCATTGATTTGAGCGTTTAAAATTGCAGTACAAATAGTTGCTTCGTAAGCTGCTTCTAAAATTAACCTGGCAAACTGTGACCAAAGATTTGCTGAATGGGGAGAGTAGGCAACGGGCAAAGCAGAGCAATAAGCCTGGGATACCTGATGTTGACAACCTTTTAGCGTTACTTGAGTCTGCCACTGAATTCCAATTCTTAATAGTTGACGAAATTCATCCCGTTCTTTCTCGCTTGCTGCTTGAATTCTTTGTGAAATTGCCGTCAATCCTCTATTAGATGCTAAAGCATAACCATTTTTCATTTGCCACAAACGATTTTGAGAATTTCCCCATGCTTCCCCTAAATCTGCCAAACAGTCGATCTGATTAGCTGTAGATTGCCCGATTTGTCCGTTGACTGGTACGAAGTAGTTACGATAAATTGTTCCTGCACCAGCAGCAACCGCACAAGCAGGACCTTGAGTACGATCTCGATCGTAAATTCCCACACCTTTTTCGGGGGTTCGATTGGGAGAAACCATTTCTAATAGATTGAATTGAGAGGCTACCTGAAATAACGCTCCTGCGTTAGCTGGATCGGTATGCAAGCTTTGTACGTTCGCTACTACCTCCCGTAATGACAGTTTGCCAGTCCTGGTAGTATCTGGAATTCGCTGCTTCAATTCTCCTAATGAGGGTGTTTCTAATCGACCAGCAACCCAGGTTCTGCCGTTAACCAGCGACTTCAGTTTTCCGTCATCAGCTATTAAATTGTTTCGTACCTGTTGGGGTGATTCTTCGCGAAAATCAGTAAGTTTTTCAAACCAGTCCATAAGATTTTTGGCAATTTAGATAAATATATTTCTCTGACTAATCTAACTTGCTGGATATTTCTACGATAATAGCGAATATGAGATAATCCAAGCATTAGATGTAACCGAGTTCTTTTAACAGAGATATAAATAAAAATGTTTAATTTCACGGGAGAAAAACCCAGCAATTTAGGGGTAAAGGACGGTAAGTTAACTACCTGTCCTGGAACACCAAACTGTGTAAATAGTCAGGGTACTGATACTCAATCGAAAATCGAACCACTACCTGATGTATCGATCGCTGAGATTAAGAAAGTGGTTGAGGGTATGGAGCGAACTACCATTATTGAAGAAACGGATAATTATCTCTATGCAGAATTTAAAAGCAAGCTGATGGGCTACGTAGACGATGTAGAATTCTATCGCGATCGCGATGCTGGTGTGGTTCAGGTGCGTTCTGCTTCACGTTTGGGTAAATCTGATTTGGGTGTTAACCGTAAACGAGTTGAAGAGATTAGAAGCAAATTGAAGTAATATACGATCGTGAGCGCGATCGCTGTTAAATATCTGGTTCAAACTTATTTATTGGACGCAAAGCAATCGAGAATAGCTAGATGATGGCAGGGTTTGACAAAATTAAATCTTGTCATTTTTTAGCTAGCTACATTTATCATTCATCAGCTTTAATTTCCCTGTTCAATGTTCAATGTTCAATGTTCAATGATTGGTCAACAATTGTTGACCATATTTTAGACACCGAATATTTTATATTAGGCAAGTAAAAAGTTTTAACGTATCCATAATAGTTACACTATGCCTACTACTGCATCCAGTAATAAATCTCCTTTTGCTGCCAATTTAGCTGCCAAACTAAAATCAAAAGAAAGTCTAGCTAATGCCGACTATAGTAATTTAGATTTGTATGCGATCGCCCTTTCGGAAGCTAATTTAAAAGAAATTAATTTTTCTGGGAGTATTTTGACTAACGCAGATCTAGTAGGTACAGATTTAAGAGGCGCAAGTCTTCGCGGTACTGACTTAAGAGGGGCAAACTTAACAGGCGCGGATCTAACAGGCGCAGATTTAACCCGAGCATATTTAAGTCGTGCCGATCTTAGATCCGCAAACTTAAGCAATACTAATTTACAGGATACTCAGTTTAAAGTAACTATTTACGACAGTAAAACTATCTTTCCTGAAGGATTTGACTACAAAGGTTCGGGAGCGATAGGCCCTGGGGCGAAACTAAATGGTGCTTTTCTTAATACGGCTAACCTTCGGGGAGTAGATCTGACAGGGGCAAAGCTGATCGGTGCTTATCTAAGTGGGGCAGATTTTACAGGAGCAATTTTGGATGATGTTTCTTTTAGTGGAGCTAATCTGCAAAAAGCGATCGCCACGGGAGCTAGTTTTCGCAATGCTCGCTTGGCTAATACCGAACTCCTGGGAGTAGATTTTCGAGCAGCAGATCTTACAGGGGCAATTTTAGAAAATCTACAAAATATTGCAGGAGCAGATTTTAGTATGGTTAAAGGCTTGAGCGAACAAGCACGTTCGGCTATTTTAAACTTTCCTGCCTCCGATTTAACTACTTGGAATGCTTACACACGCTGTAATACAAGAGATAGTTTGAAAAAATAGTTGATTGTTAATAGTTGATTGTTAATTGGGTGTACTTCACCGATTGAAGAAAGTAGCGTGGGCAATGCCCACTCTACAGATAAATTTCAGTACCAATTAGTTATGCAAACCGCCGTAACAACTAATAACTAATAACTACGGCGTAGCCGTTTATTTAAGTCTTCCCGATCGCACGATGCTGGCAATCAGCCAAAGACCCAGCAAGCTGGCAACTGCAAATAAAACGTTGCTTAATACAGAGACCTGAGTAGTAGCAGAACCAGTAGAAATAATTGCTGCTCCCATAATTAGAGAACCTACTAAAATACTAAACGACAGACGATTAGCCGAGTCTTCTACACTAATGGCTAATATATCTAGCCGAGGAATATTAATATTCCATTTTAGAGTTTCTGAGGTCACGCGGTCTAGAAGTAGCTCTACCATACGAGGCGATCGCAAAGAAAGACTCTTAAAATCTAAACCGATACGCAGTAGGGTTTCTGCTGGTCTTTCTCCTAATAGCTGTCGGCGGAATACGTCTGCCATTAGGGGTCTGAACTCGTCGAGAAGATTGACCTGGGGATAAAAACCTCTAGCTACTCCTTCTAAATTAGCGATCGCCTTGGCATATAGACCCATGTTGCTGGGCAATCTAATTTTATTGTTACGAGATACCTGTAAAACTTCATAAATTACCTCGCTAAAATTGATTTGAGAAATGCTGCGATTATAGTATTTACGCAACATGGTATCGTAATCGTTGGTTAGGCGATTCAAATTGACTTGCTGACCACCCTCGGCTAATTCCAAGGTTAGTTGACTACAGCGACGGGCATCGAGATCGACAATTGCCAACAGCATTTCGGTTAAAATCTGCTGTGTACGAGGATCGAGACGACCGATCATACCACAGTCTAAAAGAGCCAGACGACCATCTTCTAAATAGAAAATATTTCCAGGATGAGGATCGGCATGAAAAAAGCCATCTATATAAACCTGTTTAAAAAAGGCTCTGAATAGAATGGTAGTCAGTTCGCTACGTTGAGTAGCCTCATCTTTGTTATCTCTATATTCAGGTAGTTTTGCCTTTAAAATTGGCACTCCCTCTAACCATTCAATAGTTAGTATTTTTGTACTGGTCAAACTGTCATAGACTTGTGGAATGACTAATTGTTGCGAATCAAACCATCTGGTTTCCGTTAAATTTTGGCGTAGCTGCTGAGTATATTCTGCTTCGGTAGTAAAGTCTAACTCTGCCGTTAAAGCACTGCTAAATTCTTCAGCTAAACCTACTATGTCAAAGTTTTTGCCTACTTCAGTCAGAGATACTAATTCTGCCAAACTTTTAATTAGGGAAATATCTTGAGCGACTATAATATCAATTCCTGGACGCTGCACTTTTAAAGCAACTCTTTGTCCAGTAGTCAGTATCGCCGAATATACTTGACCTATAGAACCTGCTGCAATCGGTTGTGGGTCGATCTTGCTAAATACAGCCTCTATTGGTTGTCCTAACTCCCGCCGAATTAAAGCTTCTACCTGCAACCAAGGCGCGGGCGGAACGTTTGACTGGAGGTCGGTTAAAGTTTCTACGTAACGACCAGGTAAAATATCGGGACGAGTCGAAAGTAGCTGACCTAGCTTGACGTATACAGGACCGAGTTCGATCAAGATATTGCGTAGAACTTCTGGAGAAGGAAGACGTGGTTCGTCATCTTTATTACCAGTTAACAACCCCCGCGCATAGTCCCAGCCGTTACGAAATACTACTTCAGCAATTTCTCTCTGGCGAGAGGTGTTTTTGGTTAGAGCAAACATTTAAATATAAAAATAGACTGATTAAACAAAGAGTCGCACTCTATTTCTTTAGTTATAGCGCAGCAAAACGATCGGTGGCTTTAATTAAAGCATCTTTGATTCCTGGTTCGGATATAGAATGTCCCGCATCAGGAACAACGATTAATTCGGCATTTTGCCATGCTTGATGTAATTCCCAAGCCGTAATCATCGGACAGACTACATCGTATCTGCCTTGAACGATTACTCCAGGTAAAGAAGAGATGCGATCGATATTTTCTAATAGCTGATTCTCTCGCTCAAAAAACCCTTTGTTAACAAAATAGTGACATTCGATTCGAGCAAAAGCCTCGGCAAACTCCGCCATCGAAAAACGTTCTTTACTTCTAGTAGAGGGAATTAACTTACTGGTGCTAGCTTCCCAGACAGCCCAAGCACGAGCAGCCTCTAGGCGTACTTGACGGTCTTCACTGGTTAGTCTTTTATAAAAAGCCGACAGTAAATCATCCCTTTCGGCTTCGGGAATTGGTTTAAGATACTCTTGCCAAGCATCAGGATAGATATTGCTCGCCCCCCACTGGTAAAACCAGCCGATCTCCGAGGGTCGTAACATAAAAATGCCTCTCAAGATTAAACCTTTGCAGGAATCGGGATGAGTTTGACTGTATGCCAAAGCTAAAGTGCTACCCCAACTACCGCCAAACACGACCCACTTGTCAATCTTCAAATGCTCTCGTAGCTGTTCGATATCGCTAACTAAATCCCAGGTAGTATTTTCTTTTAATTCGGCATAAGGTGTACTGCGACCACAACCACGCTGATCGAAAATGACTATGCGCCATTTTTGAGGATCGAAATACTGTCGATACATCGGAGAAATTCCCCCACCAGGGCCACCATGAAGAAAAATGACTGGTTTTCCCGAGGGATTACCCGATTCTTCGTAGTGAATGGTGTGTAGTTCGGATGCTTTGAGCTTTCCTTCGTTGTAGGGTTCGATTGGCGGATATAAATCTCTCATTTACCAATTAATAAGTTGTTAACGAGCGAGTTCAAATAATTCTTATAACTCTAGCGAATTAAAAAAGACTCAAAGCTTTCTTTCGATAAGTTTTTTCTCAGCCTACCAAACCATAAATACAACCCGACAAAGATCGAATTTTATCGACACGGTAATATTAACTGCCTGCTTTAATAATATTACGAATATTATGTTGAATTTCTGCCCACTGGCGCGGGAAACGATCTTGGGTGTAAACAAGTAAGGCTTTGTTGAGAAAAGCGATCGCGCTATTTTTATTCTGTTCGGGGTCGCCTTTGACTCGATGGCGATATGCACCACCAAGGTTGTTATTTAGCATCGCCCAGTTGTAGGGAAATTTTTCTAATGTGTGAATAGAAAGGGCGTTTTGATAGTGAGAGATCGAACGTTCGATGTTATTCTCTTTATCTCCTTGAATACGAGATTGAAAAGCGTTGCCTAAATTATTTTGCAACATCGCCCAACGATGAGGATTATTAGCAAGAGTATAGACGCTTAAAGCCTGTTCTAAATGATCGATGGCGATTTCGATATTTTCTGCTTTGTCACCTTCTAGCCGACTAGGATAAACATCTCCCAAGTTGTTGTGAGATGCTGCCCAATCTTGAGGATAATCTTCTAAAGTATGAACAGATAAAGCTCGGTTATAGCAAGCGATTGCCTGTTCGATATTTTTAGCGCGATGACGCTCCCTCTCCGCTTTATGCGAAGCACTCTTGAGCCCAGCATAAACAGTATCCTTTAGGGCGCGATCGCCCTGTAGCCTGTAAGTATAGGCGATTCCTAAGTTGCGCTGTATATTCCCCCAAACATAAGCATATTTCTCTCGAGTAATTACTTCTAAAGCTAACTGATAGGTAACAATCGCCTCTTCGATGTTTTCTTGACGACTACCTAAAACGCGATCGCGATACGCATTAGCTAGATTAGATTGAATTAACGCCCAATCTTGAGGAAAAGCCGTTATCGGATAGACTTTTAAAGCTGCCTTATATGCTACAATCGCTAATTCTATATTGTTAGATTTGTCTCCTGCGGGATAGGCACTAATCAAATTACCAAAATTGACTAGATCGTTGGCGAGTGCTTTACCTTGATTTGGTTCTACCGTCAAAATCGTTTTATTTGCCCAATATTCAAGAATCTTATTGGTATTTCGATCTAATTTATCCTGGTTATTTCTAATCGAGGCGTATATTTCTGCTACGGGATTGCGATTTGATACTTGTTGCAGAAGACTCATCAAAAATTCAAAATACTCTTTGCGTCGGTCTGTCGAAGTTTGAGTTTTTTCTAACTGCAATAAGTTACCTGCCAAATTGATTAAGCGTTCGGCATGAGTAATATTTCCCGCACGTCTAAAATTTTCACCTACAGACATCAGGCAAGTTATAAACTGTTGATTGACCAATTCAGGATGAGCATTCAAAATGTTTATCTCTTGCTCTATAGGATTGCTCAATAAAACATCGATCAGTTTAAGGTAAGAAGATTCTAATGTACTCATATAAGACTAATCAAGATTTTTCCACTCGATCTCACAACCGTATAATATATCGAACGCTACACAATAATATCTGTAACTGTGACTGCAAATAAAAAAACATCTCCCGACCTAGGCAGTATCGCTAAACTAGTGGCGATCGCTACATTGGTTAGCAAGCTTTTCGGTTTAGTACGCGAACTAGTAGTTTCGGCAGCTTTTGGGCTTGGTCCAGTAAAAAACGCTTATGCTTATGCTTATACTATACCAGGCTTCTTGTTTGTTTTGATTGGCGGAATTAACGGACCGTTTCACAGTGCCTTGGTAAGCGTATTAGCTAAAAAAAATAAGTCAGAAGCTCCAGCGATCGTTGAAACTGTCTCTACTTTGGTCAGTATTTTACTGGTATCGATAACGGCTTTCATTATTATTTTTGCAAGAAGTTTTATTAACATTTTAGGGCCAGAATTAGCGGAAGAAGTAAAAGTTCTTGCTACCCTGCAACTAAGAATCATGGCTCCAATGGCTTTATTAGCGGGGTTGATTGGCATCGGTTTTGGTACTCTTAATGCTGCGGAAAACTATTTACTACCTAGCATCAGTCCCTTATTTTCTAGCACGGTAATTACTGTAGGCGTAGGAGTAATTTTCTGGCAGTTGGGAGAACAGCTAAATACACCCCAATACTTCCAGATTGGTGCATTTGTATTGGCGAGCGCAACCTTGGGAGGAGCAGTCTTACAGTGGTTGGCGCAGTTAATTGTTCAGTGGCGGGGGGGGATGGGGACGCTAAAACTACGGTTTAGCCTACGTACATTAGGAGTGATAGACGTATTCAAAGTAATGATTCCTGCTACTCTCTCGTCAGGAATGCTGTACGTAAATCTAAATGTCGATCAATTTTTTGTTTCTGATATAGCTGGTGCTGCTGCTGCGCTGCAAAATGCCACCTTTATTTTTATTACTCCTTTGGGCATTATTTCTAATGCAATTTTAGTCCCTTTCTATCCCGTCTTTTCGCGCTTGGCTGCTCCCGAAAATTGGCAAGAGTTGAAGCTTCGGATACGTCAGGGTTTGTTCCTCGGTGCGCTGACTATGTTGCCATTTACGGCAATTTTCATGTCTCTTGCTCTACCTATTATTAAGCTAGCATTTGAACGCGGTCAATTCACTTCAGAAAATGCTCGGTTTGTCGCTTCGCTGTTGGTAGTTTATGGCTTCGGAATGTTTTTTTATATGGCAAGAGATGTTTTGCTAAGGGTGTTTTACGCTTTAGGAGACGGTACAACTCCCTTTAAAATCAGCATCATTAACATCTTTATCAATGCCATTTTAGATTACTTTTTAGTAGATGCTTTCGGCGCACCAGGGTTAGTTCTGGCAACTGTAGGAGTAAATGCTATTTCTACAGTTGCCTTCATTTGGCTATTGCACGATCGCTTAAACGGATTACCTTTGTGGCAGTGGAGTAAGGGCATCTTTGGTTTATTTGTTGCTAGCGCAGTAGCGGGATCGGCTAGCTACCTGGTGAGTCAGGGTTTTGAAAAAACGATAGGTAACGATCGCCTTTTTACATTGATAGTCGAGTTAGGAGTTTGTAGTACAGGAGCAATAATTATCTTTGGTTTAATCGCCATGCAGTTAAGATTGCCAGAATTGAATATGTTAATCAGCAAAATTACCCAGAAAGTTGGTAGATAAGTCAATCGCCTGTAATGCTAAATCTTTTTTTTCAGCATTAATTTAATTATTTTATCCACTATAGCAACGCCAAATGATTTATAAGAAACCCTCTCTTATCTTGACTCCGTGGTTTATCAAAAAAAATCTTCTCACAAATGATTTACGATTGCACTATGTTTGACAAAATTAACTTTAGAGTAATTTATTTTTTTAGCTTATTAATTAGCTAATTAAAAATTAAAAATTATAAGTTAATATAAATATTTTATTTCGATTTATCGACTATAATAATATAGGTTGTATCGATTAATTTATAATCGGATAATTCACTTTTGTTTGAGTTACCTTCGGCAGCAATTAATTAAAATATGTGTGGAATAATTGGGTATCAGACAAAATCTGATTCTACAGTGGATATCGATCCATTAATCCAGGCGATCGAGTCAATTTCTCATCGAGGACCTGACGATCGAGGGATTGTTTTAGCTAATCGAGAAGGAAAAATGTTGAATGCAAAATCACAAGTTTTTCCTCATTTTCTAGCCCTAGGTCATGTGCGATTTTCTCTCGTAGATCTTACTGATGCCGGTCATCAACCTTTTATTTCAGAGGATGAAAGGATCGTACTAATATTTAATGGCGAAATATATAATTACGTCGAATTAAAACAAGAACTAATCCTTAAAGGTTTCGTATTTAATACCCAGTCAGATACTGAAGTATTGATGCGAGCCTATGAACATTGGGGAGTAGATTGTTTTTCTAAGTTTGTCGGCTTTTGGGCTTGTGTAATATACGACAAGGCAATTGGAAAAGTTCTGCTGGCAAGAGATAGAATTGGACAAGCTCCTCTCTATTATTGTCGGAAGAATGATTCTCTTGTTTGGGCTTCGGAAATCAAAGGTATTTTAAGTCTGATCCCAGAAGAAAAAAACAATATTAACGAAGATGCAGTTTTTTATTTTGCAAACTGGCTGAAACGTGATTTTGCCGATAGCACCTTTTATCAAAATATCAAGTCATTTCCCAAAGCTAGTTATGCCTGGATAGAAGAAGATGGTAGTTTTACTTGCGAAAAATATTGGCATTTACCAGAAACAAGATTAACAGAACAAGAAATAAGTATTGAAGAAGCTATTTCTCAATTCAGCACATTAATCGATGAAGCCACGAGAATTCGGCTACGATTAGATGCACCTGCTGCCCTGCAATTAAGTGGAGGGATGGACTCATCTACACTGCTAGCGAGTGCCGTTAAATTTTGCGATCGAGTTGAAGTTTACACCGTAAAGTATGGAGAAGGCGATCTTGATGAAGAACCATTTGCAAACATGGTTGCCAAAATGTATTCCCAGCAGGTCAACTACCATGTCGTCAAACCTTTAAATCAAAACTTTCTCGATGAAATTCCCGCTTATGCCTCCCATATGGATGAACCCTTCCATTCACCGAATCAAATAAGCAGTCAATACATCTGGCGACAGATGAAAAAGAAATCGATACGAGCAGCGATCTATGGTGCTGGTGGAGACGAGGTTTTCGCAGGATACGGTTCAGAATATTATGCGCCACATTTAACAAGTTTTTTGCGTCAGGGCAAGTTTTCGCCTTTTATTAAAGATTTTTACTCCTACAGTGAATACCCTGAGAAATTATCCCTTAAAGACTATGCCATAATGATTGCTAAAATGATCCCAGGAGTTCCTCGAAAAGCGACACTAGGGCAAATACACTTTGTTAAGCAATTCATGAACCCTCTGTGTGAAACTATGCAGTCGAGACCAGTTTTTTCGCCCCCCAGTGAAATAAATGCACGCATAAAAGCCAATATGGAAGATTGGAGAATGAATTATTGGTTGAGAGTTGATAATCTTAATTCAATGATGTTACCTATAGAATTAAGGACTCCTTTTTTAGATCACAGAGTAATCGAATACGCATTTACTTTACCTACTACTTACTTGATAAGAGATGGTTGGCTTAAGTGGATTATCAGACAATCTATGGAAAAGCAACTTCCAAGTGAAATTGTTTGGAGAAGGAAAAAAATGGGGTTTCCATTTCCACTGTATCAATGGCAAAAAGATAATAAAGGTTTTTTTCAAGATTTATTATTGAAGACAGATTGTCCCTATGTAGATAGCGCAAAGCTATTCAAGCACTTCGATCGCATTAATAGTCAACACACGGAATACCTTTGGGCTCTTATTTCAATACTTTTATGGTGGAAATACAACATATAAGTAAATGTATTACAACTACTGGGTAACTTCGGGATAAGAAAGATACAAAACAAATAAGCTGAAATTAGCTATAAACTAGAATCTGTCTGCCTCATGTCTATTCTAAAAGAATTGTTTTGCTCTATTAATGATGTCGTGTACCTACGTCTGGTCGATCCGAACTCGCATTAATATTAATGAACCTTGACGAAGTTAGAGGAAGCTCCGTCGTTCAGGGCGCGGAGTCTCTCTGACAAAACCTATCTCTTTAATTACGATCGCTGGCGTGTGAGGAGGGAACAAAATTTAAGAGTCGAGACACATGGCAAAATCTTCGACTCTTTTTTATTTGATATCTATTTACCTCAAGTTTTTTTTAGAAAAGCCTCCACTTCTTCAGCACTTGGTTGAGCAGCGATCGCACCAAATTTAGTAGTGGTTAGACCGCCTACCGCACAAGCATATCTAACGGTATTTCTAGCCACTTGCCGATCGGATAGTTTTTGTACGCCATGCTGAGATAATTGGTGAATAAAGCCTGCCAGAAAGGCATCTCCTGCACCCGTCGTCTCTTTTACTTCTACCTTCATCGGCTCTACCGAACCTTCATTATCGCTAAGACAGTAACTTACTTTAGCATCTCCGTTACTTACCAACACCCCCTCAACTGAGCTGAGACGATAAGCGATCGCACCTGCATCCGCAGTGTCAAACAACCATTGCGCCTCTTCCTCAGCTAGCTTGAGAAAGTCTACATATTGCCAAAGCTGCTCGATTAAAGGTTCTGCTTCGTCTTCGTCAAGCCAGAACATCGGTCGCCAGTTAACGTCTAGCACTATCTTTAGATGATATTCATTTGCTAGTTCTAAAGCTTTAAACACCGCAGATCTAGTTTGAGGATATGCTAATTCTAAAGTTCCTAAAACCAAATATTCCGCTTCTAAAAACAATTCTCTAGGCAGCAGATCCGCTCTTAAATAGGCATCGGCAAAACTATCAGCTCGGCGATCGCCAAATCCCGCAAAAACGCGATCGCCCGTCTCAGTGCGGGTAACGTATATTTCTCTGGTCGGTTTTTCACTGTACTGTACCCCAGAAACATCAACTCCTATTGACTCTAGAAGCTGTATTAATTCTCGACCAGGCTCGTCTTTGCCAACACAGCCAATAAACGCTGAGGGAGTTCCTAGTTTGCTTAAGGCACAGGCAACGTTAGCTGGCGCACCGCCTGGATAGGGTGTCCATGAAGTAACTTCCGAGACTGACTTACCCAACTCATCAGCAAGACAATCAAATAATATTTCTCCCAGGCAAATGACTTTTGCTGGACGAGACGCGATCGCTGATTGGTTCAATTTACTCCCTCAATACGCACCGAGACTACTCAATCTTCAAAATATCGCCTTTAAAAAACGGCTATATTTTAGAAGATATTTATTCTTACTTGCTTTACTTTAATAATTATTTCACAAAGCAAGATTTTATTTGTTACAAAATTTAAACTTCACCGCGAATTTGTTCCACAACTCCATCTCTCAAGACAACTTCTATATTAAGCTTTTTGACCAAATTATCCCCTTGTTCCAAGCGGAAGAAACTTTCCATCTGGGTTTGGATCACTTCTTGGTTTAGCTCTAATAGCTGAATTTGCTGTAGCTGTTGTAAAAACTGGTTCTTCTTTTCTAGCATTTCTGCTTTTTTCTGATTGACCTGTGCCTGAATGGTTTCAGCTTGTTTTTTAATCTGAGGATTGGCTGCTCCTCCTGCTTGCTTGGTAATTTCTTCAATAGTTCTTTTACCCTGCATTTCTAGCTGCTGCATTTGTCGATCTAACCCTGCAACCTGCTTTTGTAGTTGTTGAGTTACTTCTTCTTTCCATTTAGCGGTAACGATCGCCTTGATAGTGACTGGACGTTTTAAAAGCAAGCTTGTGTTAGTGTAATCCATGATTTTGATTCCTCGGTAGGTTTTTAATTTTGATTGCAGCCCATTCGGTCGCCAGATGCAGGCTCTACGCAACGCCGAAGCGTTGCGGACGACTCGCGCAGGCAAACCAAGTTCGCCTATCGCGTCCTCGCCAGTTTCGCCCGCCCCGTCTGCGAATAGCTTCGTTAAAGATTACAGGTTTTTTTTATTCTCAACAGAATATTCCCTGAATTTTTAATCTTTATAGTTTTAGCTCATAAAAGCTGTTTTAGAGTAATTTGTTGCTAAGACATTGGTAATTCCAAATATGAGGTACAATGTATTTCGGTTCGGAGCTTCAAAGCCTTTTTAATTTCAGTAAAATATATTAAGTAAGAGCAAATCATACTTTTATTTACCAACGCCGTTACTAAAATCGATTAATTAGTAAACATTTCGTCAATCGTTTTTTGATACTTATCTGTAACTTGAGGACGTTTGATTTTGAAAGTCTGAGTCATCAAACCATTTTCTTGAGAGAAAGCTTCGTTAACAAAGCGAAAATCACTAATGCGATCGTCGGCGCGATAGCCAGGACGATTTTTAACTTCTCGATTTAATTCCTCGCGATACAAATTAATAATCGCTGGATCGTCAACAGAGCGATCGGGACTAGGTAGCTTGAGATCCAAATTCTGTTGGTCTATCCACTGTTGCAGAGTTTCAAAGTTAGGTACGATTAACGCTCCCAAAGCGCGTTGGTCTTGTCCTACCAGCACGATCTGGTCGATATAGACGCTGCGTACACAAGCATCTTCAATTGGTTGAGGTTCGATGTTTTCGCCATTAGTCAAAACAATAGTGTCTTTCGCTCTACCCGTCAGCACCAAATCGCCATGAGGAGTCAACCAGCCCAAATCGCCACTATCAAACCAACCTTCTGGGTCGATCGCCTTGGCGGTAGCTTCGGGGTTTTGATAGTACCCCTGCATTACTTGACTACCGCGAATTAAGACTAGTCCTCGTTCCCCTTGGGGCAATTTCTGGCGAGTTTGAGGATCGACAATTTTAATTTCGGTTTCTGGTAGAGGTCGTCCCGCCGAACCTCGAACGTTATGTTTGGGTGTGCGGGCATTGGTAATTGGCGAAGTTTCCGTTAATCCGTAGCCGACCAAAACTTCAATATTAACGGTTTGATAAAAATCATCGAGATATTTCGCTAACGAACCGCCACCGCTACATACTGCCTTGATATTGCCTACTCCAGCGCGAATTTTACTATATACTAACTTGTCTGCCAAAGCATGAACGGGATAGAGAGAAGCTGCCTTTAATTTGGCAAGCGATCGCTCTGTACTAGAAGCATCAAAATGTTCTAGGCTGGTATTATCAGCTATGCGCTGCGCCATAATATAGCTTTCCGACTGTTTGAGGAAAAATTTAACCAGCTTTTGTTGTGACTCTGATTGTCCGCTCAAAAGCTTTTGCACTCCATCATATAGTGATTCCCAAAGCCTCGGCACTCCCACCATATAGGTAGGCTGAAACTTTTTAAGATCTTGTTTAAAATAGCGAATGCTGGTATAAACTTGAGTTGCACCTTGGGATAGAAAGAAATATTCTGCTGCTCGTTCGTAAGCGTGCCAACTAGGAAGAATTGATAATATTACATCTCCAGGTTGGGGTTGAAAAACCGTTTTAACGTAATTTACCTGATGCAGAAGATTACCGTGGCTCAACATCACTCCTTTGGGTTTTCCCGTCGTCCCAGAGGTATAAAGCAACGTTGCCACCGTATCCTTATTTTGCTCTACTGGCTGTAGCTGATGGTTTTTTCCCAACTCCATCAATTCTTGAAAATTAATAGTTTTAATTGAAATATCTTCTGGGGGTGTTTCGTCGCTAAGAAGAACTATTAAGGCAATAGGTAAATTAGCCACTTCAGAGCTTAACTTACTTAAAGCTTGGTTGTCCTCAACTACTAAAGCAGTGCTGTCGCTATTTTCTAAAATATAAGCTAATTCCTGCCGTTCTGCTCCCGAAGAACGCACCACATCTATAGCCCCTGCCGTCATAATGCCCTGATCGGCAATAAACCAACGTGGACTATTATCAGCAAACAGGGCAACTTTTTCTTGAGGCTTGATGCCTAGAGCTTGCAAACCTGCTGCAAATGCCTCGATTTTTGCAGATAAATCTCGATAGCTAATTGTTACTTCGGGCTTGGCGTGTGGATCTTTTAGAGCAATAGTATTGCCAAATTTCTGAGCAGTCGATCGCCATACTTCTGGCAAAGATTGAAGATTAGTATAATCGAAAGTAATTGCACCAGATGCCGTATTCATAATTACCTATTTATATTTCCCCCGAATAAACAAATGATAATCAGTTATACAGCAATAATTAAGAATAAAGTGGACAATTTAATATTTGAGCCAGGGTACAGCTTCGCAACACTGTTAATTGTTAATTGTTAATTGTTAATGGTTGATGGTTGATGGTTGATGGTTGATTGTTCATTGCGACGCGAAGGTAGTCCTTTAGGGTTGACTATTGACTGTTGAGGTGTTGACTGTCCCCTGTCCCCTGTCCCCTATCCCCTGTCCCCTGTCCCCTGTCCCCTATCCCCTATCCCCTATCCCCTGTTAACTGTTAACTGTTGACTGATAACCTACCCTCGTAAATAGGCTACAGTCGCGACTAAAGCCAAACAGCCAATAAAAGTTAGTCCTAATAATACTAAAACGAAGACTTCTCCAGAAGAGAGAGGGCGGTCTGTAGGGTCTAAATAAGCCGTCCGAGAGTGCCTATCTGAATCTGAATTCGACCAGGGTGCTTGAATTACGTTGAGACGAGAATAGCCAATTTTAAGATCGTAGAGCGATCGCTGTTCGGGACTACTCAGTACGGCATAAGCTTCATTCAACTTTTGAAATTTGGCGATCGCTATGCTTGAAGGCAATTCGGTAGTATCGGGATGATACTTTTTGCTCAATTGACGATAAGTACGTCGAATTGCAATATTGGAAGCAGAGGGATGCAACCCCATCAAACCGTAATAAGTATTTGCTAACTTTATTTGGGGCGGTATTGCCGATTTTTGTCGATTGAAATTAGGGTTTACCATGCTTGAGGGTCACTGAGGTCTTTACTTAATATTTAGCAAATTCTGACCATCAGATCGAGGTGTTTTAGCGAGTTAGCTTAAGAAATATTAAACTCGAACGGCAAATTAGTATATAACTCAACCTAGTTGTAACAGAATTTAAAGTTATCTCACCTTTTGCCGAGTCAGAAGATCTGCATAAGGTAAACTAGCCTTTAATTCTATCTAGAATACGATTTAAATAACATTCGCAGTTGGAGCTTATATTAATGTCCCATAGCGTCAAAATTTATGATACCTGCATTGGTTGCACCCAGTGTGTACGAGCTTGTCCCACTGACGTTTTAGAGATGGTACCCTGGGACGGCTGTAAAGCTGGTCAAATTGCCTCATCTCCTCGTACTGAAGACTGTGTAGGTTGTAAACGTTGTGAAACAGCTTGTCCTACCGACTTTTTGAGTATCCGCGTCTATTTAGGTGCAGAAACTACTCGCAGTATGGGTCTTGCCTACTAAAGCAAAATTTAATAGTATACGGTATCGATCGATATTTATTAAATAGACTACTAAATGTATGTCGTCTGTTTTCTATAGCTGCACTGTTTTTTAGGGCAATTTTAGAATGAGGCGACATTATTTTTTGGTAATGGGTAATGGGTAATGGGTAATGGGTAATGGGTAATGGGTAACGGGTATAGTTTAGTTGAGGTTAATAAAATTAAATAAACCCCGTCTATATAAAAAACCCTAGTTCTCAAAAGAAAAGTGTGGAAGTTGGAAAGATAATTTTTACTTACTACTTACTACTTACTACTTACTACTTACTACTTACTACTTACTACTTACTACTTACTACTTACTATTTACGTACAAATATCTAATAAACTCCTGGTTTCAAACTAAATACGAAATAGATGCCATCTGCCAAAAGGATTATATAGTGGAGTGCTGATTTGCGATTCGTTATCCCTCATCCACTTTATTCGATACTTTGGAGATTGAATATCGGGCTGAAAAGTATGGTTGTCTTGCAGTATGGGTGTTTCTGTTAAACGATAATAGTTAAATACGTTCATCACGTAAATCGCCAACCCAATATTTTCGCTGAGTTCTATGGCGACATCAGCTTTAGCAAAGTTGTGCATTCCACAAGAGTAGTAAAAGTCGTCTCCTTCAATTAACAGAACAAATAAAGAATAAATCTCAAACGGATCGTCAGAGTTATAGTTGGCTAACCATTTATTGCGATCGCTACTTATTCCAGCAGATTCTACTTTAACGGCAATTCCGCCGATATTTAGTAAAACTCCAGCAAAGCGAGCCATTTGTAAGCAGCTATCGTATCCCGTATCGGTCGAGGTTAGATAGACAACCTGGGGACAACTATCTATCTGCTGTAGCGTAAGTTCGGATAATTTACCCTGTCCTGCAATTTTGAACGCATCGACTAAATTTGAACCGTTACTATCGTTTTGTAATTGCGGTTGAGTTAAATGCCAACCTGTTTTTTGGCGATAACCCTCTAGGTACGCTTCCGGGTCGCAAATATCGATCTGGCAACTTTCGTTACTGACTGTAGAGCGCAATATTCGATCTATAAATATATAATCCGTACCGTATTTGTTTGCTAAAGCCGAAGCTATTTCTTGTCTATTCAAGTTTATGGGAATACAGATGATAATTTTCTCAGTCATTGAAATATTTTCGGATCTTTAATAAGAGCGATCGCTTATGAAGTCAAATTAAATCAGTGCTAATGGTGTTTCAATCGATTATTCTACTAGTAAGCCTAAGTTTATTTACTAAACCCAGAAGAGGGGACAAAATGTCGAAGGAAAATCGGACAGGAGTGTTTGTTGGTGGACTCGCGATCGGTAGTGCGGTGGGTACGATGGTAGGACTATTAATTGCACCTCGCACGGGTAAAGATACCAGAAAAGTTATTAAAAAGTCTGTCGATGCTTTGCCTGAGTTAGCTGAAGATTTAACCACCAGTCTTCAACTACAGGCAGATCGTCTTTCTGAGTCTACTTTAGAAAACTGGGAAGGTACGTTAGATAGACTACGTGAAGCGATCGCTGCTGGAGTTGAAGCTAATCGTGCAGTTAAAACTAGTAAATTAGAAAGCAGAAATGGAGATTTGAATTCGCCAACTGCCGATCGCCTTTAAAATTGAGTAATGCGATCTTACGGTTTACTTTTATGATAGACCCCTTATTTTGGCTAGGACTTTCTTTATTTCTAGTTTCCTTTAGTTTATTTGCCGTTTTACTAGTAACAATTCCTACTTTACAAGAGGTAGCTAGAGCAGCTCGTAGTGCCGAAAGATTGTTTGACACCCTTAATCGAGAATTTCCCCCTACTTTAGAGGCGATTCGTCTTACAGGAAAAGAAGTCGGAGAACTTACAGACGAGATCGATCGAGGAATTAATAATGCTACGGGCGTGGTCAGACAAGTAGATCGAGGATTATTAAACGCCAGACAGCAAGCCGAACAGGTAGAGCAAAGCAGCCGTGGATTGATTGCAGGGGTTAAGGCTGCTTGGAAAGTATGGCAAAACCCAAGACGCGATCGCCGTTCTAAATCCTAGCCAACAAGTAATTTTGAGTCATTAGTATCTCGACGAAATTCAGATACTTAGCTGAATTTGTCTTACGAAAATATAGCCAGAAGTCAACGCTATTTAAAGTATCATTTAATAATCTTTTTTATATAAGAGGTTTTCAGTACTACTAATAACTGATAATCTTAAAGTAAGGTAAATAAATGTAACAAAGATTAAAATATTATTATTGCTCGTGATGATGGACTAACTAAATTGGAAAACCGACTTCTAGAGGCAGTTTCTTATCTGAGGAAATTTATTATCTACCGAAATGCAATTCACAAGGGTATTGCCAAATAGATGTTGCCCAAATCGACTCCGATCTACAAGCCATTGCGATCGCCTAGATCTGCCTTAATTAAAATTGTATTCTCATAAATTTTTAAATTAAACGACCATGGTAAATAGTTTTATAAAAAGATCCCTGCTTATCTTGGGAGGTTGTCTATTAATCGTAGCTACTTGGTTAACTCCCCCTGCTTTAGCGGTTAACAATCCCGAATTATTACCCGATGAAGTAACTCCTGTAGTAGATTTGGCTAATTTATTGCCTCAACTTCAAGAAGAATCATTAGTTGAGAATTTGGAACAATTTGAAGCCGAAACAGGCTGGAAAATGCGTGTTTTAACTCAATACGATCGCTCTCCAGGTCGTGCTGTGAAAAAATTCTGGGGTCTAGATGACAAAAGCATTTTATTGGTAGCCGATAGTAGAGGTGGAAACCTATTAGCCTTTAGCATTGGCGATGATGTTTACGAATTGTTGCCCCGTAACTTCTGGATCGAACTTCAAACGCGCTTTGGCAATATATATTATATCCGCGAACACGGTGAAAACAACGCTATTGTTGAAGCTTTAGAATCAGTAAAAGGATGCTTACTAAAAAATGGTTGTACGGCCGTACCTGGTTTGCCACAGGAACAGTGGATCTTAACTCTAATTAGCTCTATTGTCGGCGGGATAATCTTGGGTATTGCGGTGATTCCTCGTGAGGAAGGTCAGTTCATCGCCTGGCAATGGGGTTTAATTATGTCTCCTCTGTGGGGAATTCTCTTTATTGCTTTCGGCATGGGACCTGTAGTGATTCGTACTCCAGAATTTCTGCCTTTGTTCCGTAATATTATTGGCTTTATGTTAGGTGCGGTAGTTGCCTTCATATCTCCTACCTTTTTAGATATGCCTACTTCAGATTCAGAAACATAAGATATAGCGGTTCTCATTATTGTTGAGGTACGTTCACGAATTAATTGTTAATTGTTAATTGTTAATTGTTAATTGTTAATTGTTAATTGTTAATTGTTAATTGTTAATTGTTAATTGTTAATTGTTAATTGTTAATTGTTAATTGTTAATTGTCGATCGAATACCTCATAAAGCGCGCTGGTTGGCTAGATTAACTTTGGGTTAGAGTGAATTGGTGTTGATGATAGCAAAAGCGCGACCATCACGTGATGTATTTTTAATAGCATTTACTTTAACTGACTATTTACAGATTATTAAGATAATGACCGACCAAAGCAGAGTACAGGAACTAGCTCAAAGATCTTATGCCCAAGGCGATCCTACAGGCTGGTTTGAACAATTGTATAGTGGGGCTGAGGGTAATGTGTCCGCTATTCCTTGGGCTAAATCGACAGTTAATGTTAATTTAGCGAGTTGGATTAAACAGCATAATTTGCGAGGAGAAGGTAAAACTGCTTTGGTTGTAGGCTGTGGTTTGGGAGACGATGCCGAAGCTTTAGCCGAGTTGGGTTATAAGGTGACTGGATTTGATATTTCATCAACGGCGATCGCCTGGTGTCAAAAACGCTTTCGGGACTCTAAGGTAAATTATTTAGTTGACGATCTTTTACAGCCTCAGACAATTGTTAACTACAGTTACGATCTTGTTTTAGAATCTTATACCCTTCAGGCTTTACCAGCGGACGTTAGACCCCAGGGGATGAAGACGATCGCCCAACTTCTTAAAGATAAAGGGACTTTATTAGTAATCTGTCGCGGTAGAGATGCTGACGAGCCAGCCGAAGAATTACCCTATCCTCTAACTAAACAAGAATTAGCCTACTTTGAAGAATTGGGCTTAGAGCAGGTTAAGTTTGAAGATTATATTCAGCCTGCAAACAGCTCGATCAGACGCTTTCGGATTGAATATACTAAATAAACTCTAGAAACTAAAGGTAGTTCTTAAAGTACCGATAACTAAATCATCGTTGTCTTCATTATTATCGGGATTATTGATATAAATTACTCCAGGAGTAATAGCGATGTTGTCACTTAGACGATACTCATAAAAAGCTTCGGCGTGTAAAGCTGTTGTTTCGTCTTCATCAAATCCTTCTACGTCAATACTCGAACTACCTACCCAGGGTTCCATCCCAATCACAATTCCGCCCAAGCTTCCTTCTTTAATTAAGTCAGGAAAGGCTAAAGTAGCTGCCCAATTCCAAATATTTTGCGATCCTCGTCCGATAATCTGTCCATCAGCAGTAAATTCATCCAGAGTTCGGACTTTACTCAAGCCACCCCAGCCACCAATTACAATGCGATCGCTCAAGGCAAAAGAAAACTGTGCGCCGTAAGAATTTTTTGATGTCGGTACACCACCTTCAAACACTCCTGGCTGTAATGGATCGGCATTTTCCCCTGCTGAGGTCAAAGATTGAATATTGGCTAAATCGCTACCTACCCCAGTGTCGATCTGATTGTAAGCATTGACATAGGTTAAAGCAACAGTGAGCCTTTCAAACGGAGTTATAGTTAATTGTCCGATCGCGCTGTAAGAACCATCAAACAACCCCGCACTATCGCTCGGATCGTTGGCTTCTCCTGCTAAATAACCCGCGCTTAACTCTAACTTATCGCCGAAGCTGTGAATAACACCTAATCCTGTATCCCCTGGAGGAAGATAGATCGGGCTGCGAGTACCAAAAGCAGAAAGAGCCCCCGAACCGCCATCGCCGTCTAAAACATTAACCGTATCGGCAATATCATCTGCTGCTAGCCCCCTGGCACCGATTAGAACATTAGTATTTTCTCCGAGTGGAAAACCGTAAAACAAGACTTCTAAACCCAAGTCGCTATCTGCGGGTTCGGCAAAAGCAATCTCTCCCTGAAATGTACCTGTTATTTCGGAAAACTCAGGAAAGTTACCTGTAGACAAGCGGGTAAATAGCAAGTCTTCTCCCGTAAAGCTAGTTTCCAACTCTAGGCGGGTACGATAACCGAAGAAAGTTTCGCTATCAATATCATTATCACCATTTTCTGCAATTAGTTCTTCATTTGAACCGCTAAAGATATCGGCAATAGCAAAGATAGCTTCTCCCGCTAACTTGGTAGTAGTAGAAAATTGATTGTCTTCTAGCAGTGCAGTACGACTTTCTAATTCATCTACCCTACCGCCTAAAGTAGCTAGTTCTGCCTCAAATTCTTGACTTAGACGAGCGATCGCTTCTATGTCTTCAGATCCTACAGATCCCTGTGCAGCAATTAAACGTTCGATCTGATTTAAGCAAGAGTTTAGACCCGCAGCAAATTCATAGCGAGTTAGGGGTTGACTACCTCGATAGGTCTGATTGGGAAATCCAGCAATACAGCCATAGCGGTCTACTAAGCTACGCAATGCTTCATACGCCCAGTCTGTCGGCGAGACATCTCGTAACTGGTTAACATTGGTTACTTGACTATTGCCATTGTTCTGACTTTCTTGTCCGTATTGTTCGACCTGTTTCATCAGCTCATCTGTTTTGGTTTGAGCCTGAACTGAATTACTGTAAATTCCTGTAACTAGCGTAGCTAAAACAACTGGAGCAGTTTTTCTCAAATTAAACATAATTGTCCTCACACACACATTAATTGAATCGAATATCCGTTACCCGTTATCTACGAGCAGTTTATACCTAATTTGTCCTAACTCAACTGTATAAAGCTATAACTGCGCCCATTCTTCAGGAAGCATATTAGCGACTAATTCAAAATTACCCTCACCATCAGGTTTCACTATATAAGCTATACCTTGAGGATCGGGATAGATACCAGTGGCAGACTCAAAAATGTCATCATGTCCGACAATAATATTATTAGTTCCACTTGCAGGCATAGCAGTAAGTAGAGGTGTAACGTTAACTTTCATTTCCTCTACCTGTTCGTCTGTATAGTCTTCAAAAGGTAAAAAGTTTAGTGCAGGGTCTTTCTGATATTCTCCAAAAGCCAAACCTGCGGTTGTCCATGCACGACAGTATTCGCTGGTAGTAACTGTGCCGATGGGTATTTCAGATGTTTCAAAAGCTTCGCCGATTGTTAATGATTGTTGCAAACCAGTTTCACTTAGCACCCGTTGAGTCGAGCAGTTATTTACATCTGCTGTCACTTGGTCGGCATAGTCTTTCTCTGTTTGAGCGTGTCTAAAATAAATTACATAGCCACCCTGCTGTAGTTCGCTTAGTAATTCTGCACCACTCATTTTATCTTGAAAATCGGCATTAGCTTGTTCTCCTGGACTTAGCTCTGCGTCACCTTCTCCACCTTCTCCACCTTCGCCACCTTCTCCGCCTTCTCCGCCTTCTGCCTCTTGAGCTATTATCTGGATATCCGTGCGATCGCTATTTAGATCGAATTCGCTAGCCTTAACTGTTTCTATACTTATAATGCCAGTAGTTGCGATCGAACTAAGTGCTAAAAATAATTCTTTTGACTTCATATTGATATCTATTCTCATTAATTTCCATAACTTTTGAGAATACAGATAATGAATATACTTGTCAACTAACCTAAAAAATTTAAATTACAAGTGTGTATAGCAATCAAATTATAGATGTTTGACATCTTTCAATTTCTTTGCGCCGAGGCGCGAGATAATTTATTATCGAAAAATGAGGAAATATAAAATTATCTTCCAATTAATTCAGCCAGATACGATTTAACAGAGATAATGAATAAGATGCCAAATTAGCCCTCCGTAATATCTAGCTCAACATGACTAACATTTCTACCGATTTTGTCATAAAGCTAGCTCTTATCCTCACTTTAAGTATCTTGCCGTCCTTAGTTTATTTGCTTATATTTCAAAAAGCTAAAAAACGCTGGCAGACGAGGTTAAGACGCGCTCAAATTTTAACTGCATATCACAATCATCAGGATAGATTGTATCGTGATTCTTATACCTATCACCAATCCTATCTATCAAGAGAACGCCGTAGACCAGTAACCAAATATTTTATTGGCGATACTACCTGCGTTAATAATGCGCGTTCACCTTATCTTCGCTGTGCCATCAACCCCGAAGGTCCTTGTGATGAATGTATACATTACCAAAAAAAACAGGATCGAGATTCTAACCAATCGGAGTAACAAAGCACATCGATCGCATAGATTGAGATAAATATTTAATAATTATCGACGTTAAGAGAGTAATTTACTTGTTGCTTTAATATAGTGAAGCAAATTCAACATCGAGTAATTATTAATTCTTTAGATATAATGTTTGACCTCCAGTTGATTGTTAACGGCATTACCGTTGGTAGTATTCTCGCACTAGCTGCTATTGGCTTGACTCTTACCTATGGCATCCTCAATCTTTCTAATTTTGCTCATGGAGATTTCATGACTCTGGGAGCTTATCTAACTTGGATAGGCAATACTAGTGGATTAAATATTTGGTTAGCAATGGTTTTAGGTGCAGTAGGAACAATTATCGCCATGCTAGTTGCCGAATATCTGCTTTGGAAACCGATGCGCGAAATTCGTGCTACTGACACTACTCTGATTATCATTTCTATCGGATTAGCTCTGTTTATTCGTAACGGAATTTTATTAATTTATGGCGGTAGCAACCAGCTATACGACCTCCCCGTCGTACCCGCTCTAGAATTTGGAGATTTGCGAATTGCCTATTATCGTTTGATAGTAGTAGGTTTGGCGATCGCAGCTATTATTGCCCTACACTTAATTTTACAAAACACCAAAATAGGTAAAGCGATGCGGGCTGTTGCCGATAATATCGAACTAGCAAGAGTTTCAGGTATCAACGTCGAACGAGTGGTTTTGTGGACGTGGGTAATTACGGGAACTCTAACCGCCTTTGCAGGAGGAATGTATGGTTTGATTGCAGCGGTACGCCCCTTTATGGGTTGGTTTTTGATTCTACCGATGTTTGCTTCAGTAATTCTCGGCGGTATTGGAAATCCTTATGGTGCGATCGCCGGAGCATTTATTATCGGGATCGCTCAGGAAGTAACCGTTCCTTGGTTGGGTTCAGAATACAAATTAGGAGTAGCCTTAGCAATTATGATCTTAATTCTTTTGGTACGTCCTCAAGGTCTTTTTAAAGGATGAGAAACTAAGAGAACAGTCAACACCTCAACAGTCAACAGTCAACAGGGAACGCCTGAACGCCTGAACGCCTGAACATTGAAGCCGACCAATGTTTAATGATAAATGTTTAATGATAAATGATAAATGATAAAGGTAATTAGTAATTATGAGCGTAATCAGCAACGAACAGCATAAGCAGAAGATGCAGCGTCGCAAGGAGGTTCAAGAACAGCGATTAGCCGAAAAAAATCGCGAAAAAGGTTTAATTATCGTCCATACGGGCAACGGCAAAGGGAAAACCACCGCAGCCTTGGGAATGGTAATGCGATCGCTCGGTCATGGTTACAAAGTAGCGATCGTCCAGTTTATTAAGGGCGCATGGGAACCGGCAGAAAAAGCGGTTTTGGCAAGGTGGCAAGAGCAATTAGAGTTTCACGCGATGGGTGAGGGGTTTACCTGGGACACTCAAGATCGCGAACGAGATATTGAACTTGCTAACGCTGCTTGGTCGAAAGCTTTGGAGTATATCCTCGATCCTGAATACCGGCTGGTGTTGTTGGATGAGGTCAATATTGCCCTGAAGCTAGGATACTTAGATGTTGACACCGTAATTGAAGGCTTGGAGCAAAAACCAGACGATTCTCACGTTATTTTGACAGGAAGAGGCGCACCAGATAAACTGGTTGCGATCGCCGATCTGGTTACGGAAATGTCTTTAATCAAGCATCCATTTCGCGAACAAGGAGTCAAAGCACAACCTGGAATTGAATTTTAATGAGCGAGAAACGGGTAAGAAATACTTGCTAATATGGGCATCAGCAATTAAATCAGCGATCGATAACCAAAAAACCTAGAAATAGCACTTATTTTTATACCTATAATAATCGCTTCATGAATAGTAGTTTAAATGACAAAATACAAGTCTGGCTGGAACGTTCGTTAGCTGGATTGTTTCTGACTGGGCAAGTTGTTATTCACTTGTTGCAGGTAAGAATACACGGTCGCAATACCAAAGAACAAATGGCGATCGTCGGTCCAGATTCACTGATTATTGCCTTAGTGACGGCTACTTTTGTCGGCATGGTCTTTACCATTCAGGTGGCTCGCGAGTTTTTAAACTTTGGTGCAGTGCAGGCAATTGGGGGAGTATTAGCTCTAGCTTTGAGTAGAGAACTAGCTCCAGTATTAACGGCAGTGGTTCTCGCTGCTAGGGTAGGTTCGGCGTTTGCAGCCGAGATTGGCACGATGAAGGTAACAGAACAGATCGATGCTTTGTATATCTTGAAAAGCGATCCAATAGACTATTTAGTCGTTCCTCGTTTAATCGCCTGTTGTGCGATGCTGCCAGTCTTGACGATTATTTCCTTAGTTATGGGTCTTGTGGGAGGAGTTTTTGTTGCCGACCTCTTCTATGGTATTGCTCAAACCACATTTATTGATTCGGTACAAAATTTCTTACAGGTTTGGGATTTAGTTAGTGCCATGCTCAAAGCGGTTATTTTTGGCGCAATAATTGCCATCATCGGCTGCAACTGGGGACTGACTACGACTGGCGGTGCTAGAGGCGTGGGGGAATCTACCACTACCGCAGTAGTTATGGCTTTAATTTCTATTTTTATTACTAACTTCTTTTTATCTTGGGTAATGTTCCAAGGCTTGGGTCGTCAGTTTTTAAACTAAAGTAACCATAGCCAAAGACCGATCGAAGTTAAAATTTGGTTCGTTGTAAAATGAGATTGTAGCAACGCTCTTTTAAGTATCCGATAAGACGCGATCGCTCTGGACAAAGAAAGCTACGCCTGTATAAATAGAACCCATACTCCAATGACCACTAATATTGAAGCCGAATCGATCGAAGTTGTAGAATTGTCGCCCAACTTTAGAATCCCCGTATTTTTAATTGCCACGGCCGTTGCTCTATCATTTGTTTCCTTATGGCTCAGTAGCGCGATCGCTCTATTGGGCATCTTTTTAACTATTCAGACATTCTTTATTAGGTTACAGTTTACCGACAAGGCTTTAGAAGTACTTCGTTCTGGTAAAATAATTCGCAGTTTTCCCTACAGTGAATGGTTGAATTGGGAAATTTTTTGGTCGCCCGTTCCCATTCTGTTTTACTTCAAAGAAGTTAATAGTATCCATTTTTTGCCAATTATCTTCGACCCCAAAACTCTGGCGGATTGTTTACATAAACATTATCCTCGTTAAAAAAACCATACCGATAGTCCCTTTGCCAACTATATTATTCTTCTTATGAATTCTGAAATCCCTCCTATTCGCGAATCAGACAACTCTAACTTTGATGCCGAATCATCAGATATTCGAGCCGACATTTCAAAAGAAGCAACGTCAGATGAAACGTCAGATGAGATAGTAGATATCTGGGCGGAAGAAGAGGATTTGGAAACAAATACTCTGGTTAAATCAGTCACTGCTGAAAACTTTGAATCCGAAGCGATCGAATTCGATCCCGCCCCGTCTGAAATCTATGCAGAAGCGGAAAATATAGAATCGGCGGATGCCGAACCCCAACCCGAAGCAGAATCTGCATCCAGCGATCGCCAACCAGAATTATTTGTCGATAGTTGGTTAGACGAACCAAAATCGGATGATGCCGATGATGCCGATGATGCCGATGATGTCAATTCTCAACTAATAACAGCCCAAGACGAGATTGCTATCCTAGAACAGCAAAAAGCAGATCTTCAGCGAGAAATCGATGAATTAAAAGCGCAAAAGGAACAGATGCTCCTGCAACAGGTTAGGGAAGTTCAAGAAAATATGGGGCGGATGGTAGAGGAAGGAACTAAAGAGCTAAAAGAGCGCAAGATGGCTCTGCAAATAGAGATTGAAAAATTAGAACGCCGTCAGCAAAGAATCAATCAAGAGATGCGGAGTAACTTTGCCGGCTCGTCTCAAGAATTAGCGGTTAGGGTTAAAGGCTTTAAAGACTATTTGGTAGGAAGTTTACAAGATTTAGCAACCGCAGCCGAAAAACTAGAGCTAGCTACTCCAACTGAACCCGCACCCAGAAGAAGAGAACCAGCTAGAAGCCGAGATCTTCGTAGAGACGATCGCCGAGTTAGAAGAAGAGAAGAATCACCTAGAGGTAGTCGCGATCGCTCCGCGTACCCAGAGGGTAATCGCAGCCCTCAAACACAGTTTACCGAACCAGCTTTTGCAGCCCAAAACAGACGAATTCGACAGCTAATCGATAAGTATCGCAACAATCCCGATTACTATGGCTCTCCCTGGCAGTTAAGGCGAACATTTGAAGAAAATCAGGCTCAGAAAGTCCAGGACTGGTTGTTGGTTCAGGGAGGTAGAGGTGCTGTAGACAGTATGGGTAGCCGTCTGCAAAATATACTAGTTGCTTCGGCTGCAATTTCGATTTTACATAACTTACATGGCGATCTCTGTAGAGTTTTGGTTTTGACCGATACACCAGAAAATTTAGGAGAATGGCGCAAGGGATTAGAAGACTGTTTGGGAATATCCCGTCGGGATTTTGGCGCGAATCGTGGTGTAGTACTGTTCGATTCTCCTGATGTATTAGTACAGCGTGCTGAACGCCTAATTTCTGATAAGCTATTGCCGATAATTATTATCGATGAAACTGAAGAACTATTGAACTTAGCAATTTTGAAGTTTCCGATCTGGCTAGCCTTTGCTTCTACTAACAGATCGGCAGCTTCTAGTTATTCGTATTAATGTCTGTCAGGTTTTTTATGACACCGAGCCATTAAACCGATCCTATGTACAATAATCCGTACATAGAGAACGGATATTTATTACCTATTACCCATTACCTATTACCCATTACCTATTACCCATTACCTATTACCTATTACCCATTACCTATTACCTATTACCCATTACCCATTACCCATTACCCATTACCTATTACCCATTACCTATTACCCATTACCCATTACCTATTACCCATTACCTATTACCTATTACCTACAAGCAATTAACGCCCACTTGTCTAGAAGATACTTTGTACGACTATATAATGCAATCATAAATTATGGTAATTAACATCACTATCAGCCTGTTGCTAATTATTGCTGCTTATCTGTTGGGATCTATTCCTACAGGATATGCAGTCGGACGTTATTTAAAAGGAATCGATCTTCGCGAACACGGTTCGGGTTCGACAGGGGCGACTAATGTGTTGCGGACAGTAGGTAAATTACCCGCAGCAGCAGTTTTGGCGATCGATATGCTAAAAGGTTTAGCAGCGGTAGCTTTAGTCAACTCGATCTATAGTTTTACGGATATACTACCTACTAGCTGGCATTATTGGCTGGTTGTGGTGGCAGCGTTGAGCGCAATTATCGGTCATAGTAAATCTATTTGGCTTAACTTTACAGGCGGTAAATCCGTTGCGACTACCCTGGGTATTCTGCTGATTATGAACCCCATAGTTGGTTTAGGAACTCTAGCTAGTTTCGGGATTGTTTTAGCCGTCACGCGCATCGTTTCTTTGAGTTCTATTTGTGGTGCGATCGCAGTAAATATTTTAATGCTGGTTTTCGATCGACCTTTACCCTATTCAATTTTTGCTGCTATAGCAGGGCTATACGTCATTCTACGTCACAAAAGTAATATTCAGCGTTTGTTAGCTGGAGACGAACCAAAAATCGGTCAAGCATCGTAATTGATGGAAATAATATTTTAGTTAAGAAATGGAGCGATCGCATTAATCAAGTTATTGCCAAACTAGCCGAAGCCAACGATTTAATTTGATTTTTGGCGATCTTCGATCGCCTCTGGCTTTTCCTAAAGCGCGATCGCTGTTGAAAATTCTACTTCCAGCTCTTTATGAGAAGATGGTTCTGTATTCAAAAAAGAATCGTTATCAGAAGTAGCGATCGCTTCCAACATTAGTGGAATACTGTTACGTACCGACATATATGCTAAGCTTTTCGCACTCTTTACATCTGCATCCTGGTGAATAGCTTCAATCCAGCTTTCAATTATAATGTCTGATTTGGCTAATAAAACTTTGCCGATGTCTTTGCTCATAACAACCACCAATATAAACAATTGCTTTTTCTGTTAAAAACAATAATATTCCCGAGGATAGATGTCAAAAAAGCAATGTTTATCTGCTAAAACACAATAATATATTTAAGTTTCGGAGTAGTTTATTTGTAAAGTCTTATTTTTGAGCCTACGGATTTTTAATACAAAGAACAACATCGCAAATACCAGTAGATTAAAATGCGATTTACAAATTCATCTATTGCGCAGTGCATTTTCTACTATTAATTAATTAACTTCTATGTATTTAAAGCAATAATTATTTTATAAAGCTGTAGAAATTAAATTATTTGGTCAATCTAAAAAAACGATATAAAATTATATGATTCTTTAGATAGAGGATATTTGTTAGAAATAATGTGAATATTAATATATTGAAAAAGCCAAAAGAACTTGTATTAAATTCGATAAAAGCTTTTTTGAAATCTTTTGATTATCCTCTAATTAATGAGGACTAATGTTATGAACAATGCCGATCATAAGCGCGCTACAGGTTTATTTGATAGTCGAAATGGATACGATGCAGCCGATGTAAAACCAGTATCAGTCAATCATATTGATGAAGATATTAAAAACAGAACTGATATCAGCGATGTCGAAAAAATCAAGCTGTACGAAGAACGCCTAACGGTCAACAAACACCGCGATAAAACTGGAGAGGTTTCGATTGGTAAGCGAGTAGAAACTGAAACCAAAAGTGTTTCTGTCCCCATCGAAAGAGAGCGTCTGGTAATCGATCGCACACAGGTTACTACAGGAAACGCCGTCGCTCCTGGTGTGGCTAACTTTGGCGATGGAGAAGTAGTCAACGTCGATCTTTATGAAGAAACTGCCACTATCGACAAGCAAGCTTTTGTACGTGAGGAAGTAAGCGTCCGCAAAGAAGTAGAAACTAAAACCGTAACGGGTCGCGAAACTATCCGTCGTGAAGAATTAGAGGTAGATGCAGACGGAGATGTAGTGCGTCGTTAATGTCAATACTTCGTAAAATGTGGTAAGAATACCCAGAACATAGTTCTGGGTAGAAGGTGAAGTAAAAAATTAATTTAAAATATTTTATTTTTAATTTCTAATTCATTTGTTTAAGTCGCGCTCGTTTGATTTATTTAATCATTAGCTAATTTGAAAGGCAGCAAAATAAACATAATTAACAGTATTAGGGTGAACAAGTCTCTAAGAGCCTTCGAGAACTCTGTTCTGGGCAAATTAGAAATTGGCGATCGCCTTTACAGGATGTGTCGCATTCTATTTTCTATTTAGAATTTTCAGTAAACGGCGTTAAATTTAATGATTTCAATGATAGTAACGATATTTATCAGACTCAAAGTAATTTCATTTCTTTAGAGGCAGTGAAAGCATTGCTAGCAGAGATGCTCAATCGCTCCGATCTCGAAAATATCAAAGTGCGTGTAGAAATAATTACCAATAACCCCCAATCGCAAACAGACTATCAGGCTATCTGCGACCCGGAAGCGTACCCTTCGGGTAATCGCGCAATCTAAATGTAGCATCATCGCTATCTTTAAAGCAAAACTTGTCAATTGTGATGTTACTTTAACTGGATATCTACTCCAGGTAAATTATCTAATCGTTCCTCAGCCTGAACTTCTTCTTCTATGGGAACAAAAACATTTAAACTCTCAGGAATACATCTTACTTCAATCGGCGTTTTGCCAATAATTTCCCCATCCAAAACTACTCTTTGAGGCGGATCTGTATTTACTTTAATCCACTTAGAACGCAGATATCCTACATCTTCTCTTTGTACGGCCTCTTCACTGGCTGCACTTTGCAACAGCTGAACTGAAGTAGCGATCGCGCCTGCTTTGGATTGAGGGGCAAGAATCGTGATATCTAATAGTCCATCATCAAAAATTACTCCTGCTGTACCCTGAGCTAATACCGAAGAGGGAGGAGCAGCATTAGCAATAGTGACAGCACTAGCATCAACTGTAATCACCTTGTCTTCCGTTTCAATCTCGGCAGTAAATATTTCAAAATCTCGTAACTGTTTTAAACCAGATAAGATATACGCCAGCATACCCAAACGATCCTTAGCCTCTCGGTCTGCATCCTTTACTGTTTCGGCTTCAAAGCCAATTCCCGCAAGCAGCACCATTGGTTTGTCGTTACACATTGCTGCGTCAACTTTCTTAATTGACCCAGCTAAAATATTTTGACAGGCTGCCTCAATAGATGTGGGAATACCAACCGCATTGGCAAAAGCATTAGCTGTCCCCCTCGATATGACTCCTAACTTAATATCTGTTCCAATCAAGGCTTCAGTGACAGCAGAAACCGTACCATCACCACCAGAAGCAATGATTACTCGAGCATTGTTTTTAACTGCTTGACGGGCTAGTTCTGCTGCATCAACTTCTTTGCTAGTAAATTGAACATCTAAAGTAATTTCTGGCTCTAAACAAGCCTTAATTGTAGCCAAATCTTGTTCTGAGTCTCCTTGACCAGCTACAGGATTAAAAATTAAACAGGCTGTGCGCTCCATAATAATATATTGGGATTATGTAGTTTAACTGTTAGATAAGTGAATATTTATGATGCTGAATCTTAATGTTAAGATAATTCTAATTGTAATTATTTTATCGTGTATTTTTAAAATAGATTTATTAACATTTAACTTATAGAAGATAAGCCTTTAGCTAGATAAATCTATATTTAGTTTAGTAATAATTTAGAATAGCAAAAAATTAAAAATTAAACATAAGTAGGAAATTACTAATGCTACTAAAAATTAAAGAAAAAAGAGATGGATTAGTTGAAATTGCTGATGTTACCGAGTTAATTAATCCTTTGAAAGAAGAGGTCATGGCACAGATTCAGGTAGGGGAAGAGGAACAAGATCCCGAACCCTTTAAAAAATCTGATTTAGTTTTTCCTTCTGGCGAGAATCTACCTCAATGCTGGGTAGATAGCAATTATAAATCTAAATAGCCCTAGCATAAATTAAGGCTGTCAATCTTATAGTCGATTGAGATTATATAGTTTTATAGTCAAATTAACGAACGCTTAGTCTATCAAATCTTCCTCCAAGAAACTGATTTCAGCTATACTCATTAATTAATTCTAATTGTTTGTAAACCTGGATCTTAGAACTGGCTAATGAAAGCAGCTTAGTCTTACTACAGAATCAATGTAGACTACCTGATATGTATTCTTGTCTACTGCCTTATTCAAATAAAGGCAAAAAGTCACTGGCAATTGAGCTAAATATATCTGGCTCAGAATACTTCTTGAATTACCTCGGTCCAGTTGCGCTTTCTCCAATTTTGATGATTGAGATATGTACCATTGATAGATGGAAACAGGAGAGCATTACTTTTGGGAATAAAGAATCACTACCAAATCATTTCACTTGATAGCGTCTTCTGCATTGTATATACTTTACGGGACTGACGGGACTCGAACCCGCGACCTCCTGCGTGACAGGCAGGCATTCTAACCAGCTGAACTACAGTCCCATTGGCTCAATCTACAAATCTTGTATAAATTTGTTTTTTTGCCACGAAATACATACTAGCATATTAAACAGAGAAATCAACGGGTTAGAATAATTTTTTGCTGTTAGATAATAAGTTAAGTCGCGCAAACCGAAGTCGAACGCTCATTCCCCTATCCTAGAGTGTTTGTAAAGCTGTGTAAACAAAGCAGTTAACTATTGGCGATCGATCGCCAGTAAATTTTGAGTTTTGTTTTAATAATTGTAATTGCGCCGAATTCATTCAAAATATATAACTATTAAACTTAAATTAAATAGTATAGCGACATCGAGGGCAAAAATATATCATATTGGGCGAGTTTTAGATCGACTACCTACAATAATATAAACATCTTTACAAAACAAAGTGTCTCCAATACGAAATAGAGTTCTTCTAGGCGTAGTTCTACAGCAGGCAGGGTTAGTATCTGCCGTTAGATTTAAACAGGCTATAGAAATCCAAAAAATCAGCAATAAAGACAAAATTGGCGATGTTTTAGCTTCTGAGGGAGATATAACCCAAGAAACCGCCGATTTTTTTGCAGAACGATGGTTTAAATTAGTGGAAGAAAAACCCAATCAACCTATTGGACAATATTTGAAGCAGGCTGGATTATTGAGCGATAGGCAAATTCAGACAATTTTAGAAGAGCAAAAGCGAACCGAATCAAAATTTGGCGAATTAGCGATCGCTAAAGGCTGGCTCAAACAAGCTACAGTCAACTTTTTTTTGCATTATCTAGCAACTGAACCTGATATTAAACAAAAGACCTACCCAAACCAGGCAAATCAGCATGATTCGCCTTCTAATTCTCAGCAGACAGCTTCTAATACGTTAACCAGCGAACAGTTGCAATACTCGCAGAAGGTTCACGAAGGCTTTGTTCAAATCAAACGCAAACTACTAAAGCTAGAAGATCGATATTCTGAGGCAACGTTAGATAGAGTGCTTTGGTGGACTGGTGGACAGTCTATTTTGACTCAAAAGTTGTTTGAGCTATTGTCTGAAACAGATCTTACTTTCAATAGAGAAATAGAACAGATAGATTATTTAGTTCACACCAAGTTTCTTAATGATTGGGAGAATAATAAATCAGCAACACATCTGCGAACTATTAGAGATCGTTTACTCGATAACTGGCAATGTCAATCTAATCGGCTGCTCGAACTTTACCAAGATATACTAAGCGAAACAGTACCAACAGACACTAGTAAAGAACAGCAAGAACTGCTAAATATAGGTTTAGTGGTCAAACAGCAGGAAAGACTGATAGTAGCTAACCGCATATATCAATTGATATTTAACCACAGTTGGGTGAGTAGACAACTGAAAAACGGTAATTACAAAGATCATCGGGCGATCGCTACTGTCACGGGTAAAAAAACCAATCGGGCAGTTTCTAACTATTCCAAGCCAGAACCTCAATCATCAAGACGTTCTAACCTTTCTGAAAGTAAAACTATTGCCCATCGACAGCAAGATTTCAATCGGACAATACAGACGAGCGATCGCAATCGCTTTCAGCTTAAAAACATTTTATTATTGTTTACCTTTATTGGTTTGCTGTCATTGTTGTTTAATAATGTCGCACAGCGCATGGCGGTTAGAGTAGGTTTCCAAAAAGGTAATCAATTACTCAAGCAAAAATTATACGATCGGGCGATTGTAGAATACGATCGTTTACTCGATCGCGATAGTAACTATTATGAAGCCTGGACGTATCGAGGATACGCTCTTGCTGGATTACAAAAATATCAGAAGATGGAAGAATCTTGTTCTACTGCTACTATCATTGAAAGCAATGCCGTATATGCCTGGAACTGTCGAGGAGAAGCACTCTTTCATTTGGGAAGAAACCTAGAAGCCGTAAATGCGTTTGAAAGAGCGATCGCCATTGACGAAACAAAGCCAATTTTTTTGATTAACAAGAGTAGATCTTTGAAGGCATTAGGTAAAAACGAAGAGTCAATTGCAACAATTAAATCCGCAATAAAATTATTAGAGCAAATAGAAGCCGTCCAAGGAATCCAAAATATTAGTAACGAGTTTGCTGTAGCTTTGACTTTTCTAGGTAACAGCTACATCCAAAAAGAGCAGCAGCAAGCTGCAATAGATAGCTATACTCGCGCCTTAACTTATGTTCCCAATTATTTTCCCGCCCAGATAGGAAAAGGAGTTGCTTTGAACATTGCCAAACGCTATGACCAAGCACGAGATGAATTTAATCGTATATTAGATAATGCTACCCTAACCCCTACTCAAAAGGCTCAGACTTTATTTTATCTAGGTCAAACTCTATGTAGCTCACAACAAAACTTATTAGGTATTGCCCAAATTGAAAAAGCGATCGATCTTGCGCCCGATTATAAAATAGCAGAGCAAGCCTTAGAACAATGTACATAAGCCTCGAAAAAGCGACCTTAAGAACTTTTTCGATCTGTTTGATTCATTAAATAACCGAAAATGGCCACCACTGAGGTCTTAAATCCGTATATATGCGATCGACCGATCTTGAAGAAGGCGGATCCGAACCTTTAAAGTTATCTCCCAACATATTGTATAAAAGTTCAGTAGGATCGATCGCTTTGTTCGACGAGAACAGTATTTCGCTACTGTAATTGCTGCACCTCATACCTCTACGTTCTACAGCACAAATAACAGGCTTTTGTGCGATCGTATCGCTAGCCAAATATTTCATTTTACCGTTACTGTAAATAGCGTTTAGTTTTTTAGCTGTGCTTTGACATCGATCTTCAGCTTCTTCGGAAGAGAAATATTGAGGCAAAAATGATAATATTGGACTTGTCTGCGAACTACTTTGTTTAGAAAAAGTAATTGCAATAGTAGGAATAGAACCCTGTAAATTACAGCTTAAATCGATTTTGTTAGTAGCTTTTACTGGTCTAGAAAATAAGCTTAAGGTTACTACTTCTGAAGCTGCGATCGCTATAGCTATGAGGCTTTTTAGGTAGGTCATATTACATTTATTGTTACTTATTATTGGCAATTACAGCTATCGATCGTAAAGCACTATAAATAAGAACAATACAGAGAGTATAACTATTTAATTTTAACAAAATTATATTTCAAAATAACAAAAAATAACAGTTTGTAACGAAACTATCTGGTAGTCAATAGCTATTTATAACTAAGGGACAATAATATTTATCTAACCTGTGAAGATTAATTTTAGTATTGACTTTCAATAAGGGAAGTAATAGTGCTAATATCTCATTTAAAGCGGTTAATACGCGGTAAATACGCGGTATTTTTATTGATGCTCGGTTAAAGAGCGAGATCGGTTTGAGTACTGTTTCTACTGATACAGCGGGAAATATTGAAATTTTTCTCGATAAGTTATTAATTGAAGAGGGTTCGCATATTGTTGCGATAACTATTGGTAGCCTAGAGCGACTAAAATTTAATTCTTCTGGCTGTAATGTTCGATAAAATTCAGAAGCTAGCAAGAGGTAGATTAGTTCAAACTCAAGTACAGCCCAATCGCATTAATAATTGCTTGGGGACGGTTGTTAAAAATTGGAGGAAATTTGCTTTATATGTAGCGATCGCAAAAAGCGATCGATCGCCCGCAGATTCTAAATTAAATTTAAAACTACCAAAATTTTTTTACTACGGATTTCTCTTATTTTTGACCGCGGAATGCGGGATAGCTAAAGCCCCGCCGAATCTGTGCGGGGAATGGCTGACATATTTACGTCCAAAGATCATTTTGGCGGTCGAAACCTTACCCCCCAATTCCGAACCGATCCCCCAACCTCAGCCCTTACCTCAAGGTGAAAATCCCTTAGATGAATCTCTCGAAGCCCCACCAATACCAGAATCTTTATTAGATATTCCAGGAACAATTGTCGTCGAACAGTTTCAGTTTGTCGGAAATACCGTTTTTAGTCAGACGGAATTAAAAGAAGCGATCGCTTCTTTTACCAACAAACCAATTTCTTTTGCTCGGCTAGTACAGGCAGCGGGGGTTATTACACAACTTTATGTGTCACAAGGCTATATTACTTCTGGAGCTTATGTTCCCGAACAAAATTCTGAGTCGGGAGTAGTACAAATTCAAATAGTCGAAGGTACTATAGCAGATCTTGAAGTCAACATAGTTGAAGGCAGATTAAAACCGAGCTATATCCGCGAGCGCATAATTTCCCAAACTACTACCCCTTTAAACATCGATCGACTTCAAGAAGCACTACAGTTGTTACAGTTTAATCAGAGAATCGAAAGTATTAACGCAGAACTGACCGCAGGAGTTGCTTCAGGAACAAACTCTTTAACGGTGTCGGTTGTCGGCGCAGACACTTTTAAGCTACAGGGCGTGCTTAATAATAATCGCAATTTGAGTATCGGTACTTTTGAACGAGGAGTAGAGCTAGAAGAAGCGTTATTTGGTATTGGGGACAGAGTTGGGCTTGCCTATTACAATACAGAAGGTAGCGATCGCTATAATGCAAGCTACACCTTGCCCTTAAACTCTCTCGACGGCACTCTCAAACTCGATCTTCAGTTTGCCGATAATGAGATCGTACAGTCATCTTTTAAAGATGCCGACATCGATATTAAGTTTCGTAACTACAGCTTAATTTGGCAACAACCTGTATGGCGACAGGCTAACGAACGAGTTAATCGAGAACTGGCGATCGATTTAACCCTCTCTCGCCGAGAAAGCGAGACTACTATTTTAAACGTTCCGGAACCTCTTTCTCCTGGAGCAAACCAAAACGGTGAAATTCGCACTTCTACTTTAAGTATCGGTCAGGAATGGCTTCAAAGAGGTAGAGAAGAGGTAATTCTGTTGCGTTCTCAATTTAACTTTGGTCTCGATCTTTTCGACGCGGTAGTCATCGAAGACGAACCTAATAGTCAGTTTTTTAACTGGCGGGGACAGCTATCCTATTTATATCTACTAGGCACACCAAAGAAAACACCTGCTATTGGTTCGACTATCTTGTTGCGATCGCAACTACAGCTATCGGCAAATCCTCTCATCTCTACCGAACAGTTTAGTTTGGGCGGGGCAACTACCGTTAGAGGTTATCGTCAGGATGCTTTGTTATCGGACAATGGTTTTTTGATGAGTGCAGAATTACGAGTACCAATTGCTCGTTTATCCAAGCTAAATGCCGATCTTCAGTTGAGTCCTTTTATCGATTTTGGTACTGGCTGGAATACCGATGATCGAGCTTTAGAAGTCAATACTTTATTAGGAACGGGTTTTGGTCTACTATTACAAACCGAAGATAGATTATCCGCCCGCCTAGACTGGGGAATTCCCTTAATCGATTCTGATTCAACTGGCGATTCTTTACAGGAAAATGGAGTTTATTTTCAACTAAAATACAATTTTTTTTAAACTAAATGCTGTAGCTGCTCGATCTTAATAATGCTCATTGCTAAAGACTCGATTTACTATCGTTCGATCGTTTTTTTAATGTCCGTTTGGTTAGTCATTTCTTTCGGTTCACCAGTTCGTTCTCAGCCTAATGCTTTGGAGTTAGCTCTGCAAGCACAGCAGCTATATGATGCGGGTCAGACTACTCAGGCAGCCCTCGCCTGGCAACAGGCTGCGATCGCCTTTGAGGAACAGGGCGATCGCCAACAAGAAGTGAAAAGTTTAATCAATCAGTCTCAAGCTTTACAAGATCTAGGGCTATATCCCAAAGCCTGTAATGTTTTGCTTCAGGCTTTTGAAGCTGAATCTGTATGTAGCCCTCAACCATTAAGCAAGTTTATTGAAGATTTTGAAAAAAGTTCGGCGATAACTAAGGTAGAGGCTATAGGTCTGCGTAGTTTGGGAAATGTTTTATTAAGACAGGGAATGCTACAGCAGTCTAAAAAGTTGCTACAGTTGAGTCGTTCGGCGATTCGAGATCCTAGCGAATTAGCCTCAACTCTTTTAGCCTTGGGTAACGTACAGCAGGCTATAGAGGGTCGCGATCGCGATTTCTGGAGCTATGACCAGATTACCGAGATAATCGAGCGAAAAAATCCTAAAATTGCCTTAGAACTATATAAAGATGCTTTTCGGTACTATCAAAAAGCAGCAAATGAAACCCCCAGCGCGATCGTTCGACTTCAGGCTCGACTAAATTATCTTGCTCTCTCGATTGAAATTGAAGACTGGTGGCGCGAACAGATCGCCAGACGGGTTGACTCGTGGCGAAGGTTAGATCTCGCTTATTTAATTGAAGCAGCAGCTAATTTTTCTCGGTTACTCGATCGCCAATTCAGTAACAGGAATGAACTGATTACTGCTATTAAAACCGATTTAGATAATATTCCACCGACTCACCAAGGAATTTATGCGCGAATCAATTACGTCGAAAGCCTCAACCAGCTAGGGCGGTTCGATCGAGTCGAGGCAATTTTACAGACTGCTTTGTCACAGGCTCGTACTATTAAAGATAGACTGGCTCAAAGTTATGTATTAGGATATCTCGGACGAGATTACGCTCGGCAAGGCAAAACCGACAAGGCGATCGCTTTAACTAACCAGGCTTTGATTTTAACCTTAGCTAGCCTCGATCGCGATGTTCGTGATGCGAGCTATCTTTGGGAATCTCAGCTAGGACAGTTGTTAGAACAACAGGGTAAAATCGATGAGGCGATCGTGGCATATACTTTAGCCTATAATACTCTTGATTCCCTTCGTAGCGATCTCAACGGCAACGATCGAGTAGTTCAATTTAATTTTAAACAAGAGGTCAAGCCCGTATATCTTAAGTTAGCTGACCTACTTCTACAAACCTCTTCAGCATCTACGGCAACTGTTACAGACATCGACGGTACGACGAGCAACAATTTAGAGCAAGCTCGACAGGTTATAGAATCATTACAAAGAGCTGAATTAGATAATTTCTTTCAAGACCCCTGTTCGCCAGTTACTGATGCCAAGGTAGCTATCGATCGCTTAGATCCTCAAGCTGCGGTTATTTATCCTATTATGCTTGGCGATCGCCTGGAAATAATTTTATCGGTAGCCCAAACTTTACAAAGATTTACAGTTCCAGTTACGGCAGATAGGCTCGATCGAACTATCGATCTGCTGTACGACAATCTCTATAACCGAGGAGTCGATAACTCAGCCGTCAATATTTTTAGTACCACTCCTATCGATCCGCAAGAGTTGATTGAGAATACTCAAACCTTATTACCAATCCTGCAACAGCTATACAGTTGGTCTATCGAGCCATTGGAAGCGCAGTTAGCTGCATATAAAGTACACACTTTGATCTTCGTCCCCAACGGAAAATTACAAAATGTACCCCTGGCAGCACTATACGACGGTAAACAGTTTCTCTTAGAAAAATATGCAGTGGCATTAGCCCCCAGTT
Source organism: Waterburya sp. (assembly GCA_965214815.1). Classification (GTDB taxonomy): domain Bacteria; phylum Cyanobacteriota; class Cyanobacteriia; order Cyanobacteriales; family Xenococcaceae; genus Waterburya. The sequence continues at coordinate 157,509 of CBDCCL010000002.1, read as the reverse complement.
TGCAGTCGATCGATACTCAAACCACCCCTCGAACTAAAACTAAAGTCTTAGCAGCAGGCATGAGCGAACAGGTAAAAGTTAAGGGAAGAATCTTTCCTGCTTTAGATAACGTTCCTGAAGAACTGAGGCAAATTAAGGAAATTTTTCCCAAATCTCGTAAGCTATTAAATGACGAGTTTACCATTGAAAGTATCGAGCAACAGCTAAGGGGTGACTTTTCTGTAGTTCATTTAGCAACTCACGGGATATTTAGTTCCGATCCAGAACAGACGTATATTGTAACTGGCGATCGCCAAACTATCGGAATTGATGCTCTAAGCAGTTTGCTAAACAGTAACAATAACAAGCCCGAACTAATCGTACTTAGTGCCTGCGATACGGCTGCTGGTGACGAACAGGCAATTTTAGGACTGGCAGGAGTTGCCGTGCGTTCTGGAAGCAGTACCATAGCTTCTATTTGGTCTGTAGAAGATGCCTTCACTACTAAATTAATGACTCGGTTTTATCAAGAGTTGGAAAATCCTAATACAAGAAAAGTCGATGCCTTGCAAAAAGCTCAACTGTCATTGATTAGTTCTTTACAGGATAATCCTCCATTACCAGAACTAAAACAGCTACCGCCCCATCCCTACTATTGGGCTGCTTATGTACTAGTAGGGAACTGGCAATAAAGGGTTTCGCTCTAGTTGATAGTTGTTAGTTGATAGCTGTTAGTTTGAACTTCAATCTCAGCTTTGTTCTTTGAGTAAATAATCTCTAGCAATTTTGACTATTCTGACAGAAGCTTGCCCATCACCAAAAGGATTGATCGCAGTTGCCATCTGCTGATAAAGCTGAGGATTTTCTAACAATTCGGCGGTTGAATCTAAAATTGTTCGGGCATTCGTGCCGATTAACTTTGCCGTACCCGCTTCAACTGCTTCTGGTCGTTCGGTGGTTTCTCGCAGCACCAAAACTGGTTTACCCAAACTAGGTGCTTCTTCTTGCAGTCCTCCCGAATCTGTTAGCAATAAATGCGATCGAGCGATCGCTCCGACTAGTTCGCTGTAGTCTAAAGGTTCGGTCAGAAATACTCTAGGGATCTCGCCCAAAGCTGCTTTAATTGGTTCGCGTACTGTAGGGTTGCGGTGCAGCGGTAACAGTAATGCCGTATCAGGAAAACGATCTAAAATAGCTTTAAATCCCGCGAGAATATCTTCTAATGGTTTCCCCCAGTTCTCCCGACGATGCACCGTAGCTAATAATACTCGATATTTTTTCCAGTCAAGATCTTTGACCTGACACTCTGGTTTCTTATCGGCTACGGTTAATAAGGTATCGATTACAGTATTACCTGTATGGTGAATTTCTCCCGTTACTCCAGATTTTTTGAGATTTTCTACAGCTAGTTTGGTCGGTGCAAAATGAAGTCGAGCGATCTGAGAAATCAAACGACGGTTAGCTTCTTCTGGATAAGGATTGTACAAATTGTCAGTACGTAAGCCCGCTTCGACATGACCTACAGGAATCTGATGGTAAAACCCTGCTAAAGCAGCAGAAAAGGCTGTAGTCGTATCGCCCTGAACGAGAATTAATTTCGGCTGTATTTGAGCGAATATTTTAGCTAACCCCTGTAGGCTATCACAGGTAATCCCCGTTAGAGTTTGCTTGGGTTTCATAATTCCCAGATCGTAGTCAGCCTTCAAGTCAAACAACTTCATGACTCGATCTACCATTTCTCGATGCTGACCTGTAAGAATTAAATGTGTTTTGATGTCAGCGAAATTGCTAAGTTGCTCGATCACTGGGGCTAGCTTAATTGCTTCGGGGCGAGTACCCAAAATTACCCCGATAGAAATAGATGTGGTCATGTTTTTTTTAAACTCAACAATAGGACTGAACTAGTCTTATATATATGCAAAAACCCAGTATACACTGGGCTTTTTTGTCGAGCATTAAAAACGCTAGTTAGAAATATTATCAATTTTTGAAATATCGCTTTAAAAAGCGATCGATGCCGAACGCAATTTGTAAAACTAGTGAAAGTCGAAATTATTGCTTTAATTGGCGATCGCTTCCAACTGGCAAGTAAGAGGACATGAAGCGTAAATAGGAGCTTGAATCAATTGTTTTTGTCCGTGTAGCCAACTCAACCAGCTTACCTGCTCTGGATGAACTCCTTTAAAAGCCAGAAGTGCAGCACCAATCAAAACAACTGCAATATTAACTGTAAAAATACTTCCTGTTACTAGTAAAACTGCACTAGCAGGCAAAACTGTCTGTAAAACGACCGTAGCTAAAATACCGATTGTTACAACTAAAGCTCCGACGGGAAAACCAACTACTAAAAGGCATACTGTCAAGGTAAAGCTCCAGATTGCGAAGCTTTTTACTAAGTTAAGGTAACTGTTCTTTTGTACTAATTCCATAATTTTCCAACCTATCAACAACAACAAAATAGAATACTTTGAAGCAAGATATCTGCTACAGAGCATTCTCTTATGTTCAATATAAGAAACTGTGAGAACTTTAAAACATTTTTTACATATATGTTTACAATTGAATCAAATATTACCAAATCAAAAGATCTTTGTTTATTATCTATTAGATAATTTAAGGGCGATCCCAGAGGGTTATTCGAGCTTTTAAGCTGCTTTTCGTCCTATATGAATTGCGATCGGCGAAATTTTGTATCTAAAGATATTTTACGGTCGAGATGCAACTAATGTACTTAAGTATAAATACTTAAAATTATTATTAAAAAGCTTTCTTGCCGAGAAAAAAACCGTAATATTACAAGCAAGTGGCAATAAACAAATAGAAAAATTCAAATTAGCCGAATAAATAATTAAATAAAAAGCAAATGTCTTTAACAAACATTTAAGCTTGTAGCGACTGTAACAATGCGGACAAATTTAATTTTTTTTAAGACTAAATAGAGCATTTAAGATAATAAGAGTAATTCAAGCGATTAAATCGAGGGGTAAGCTTGTTAGAAAATAAATTGACCTGGGCATACTAGCTATAGAAAAAACTATAGTCTTTGATAAAAATCGTAAAATGAATCAAACAGGCTCGCAGCCCTTACCTCCTCCCCCACCAACACAGTTAGGAAAAACCAAAGCCAGTTCCACTGCGGTTAAAAACTCTAATGCTCGGGGTTCAAATGTTAGGACAGCATCTAACAGACCAAAACGTTCTGCTGGTCAACCCTCTTTGGAATACATTATAAAAAAAGCTCATGCTCAAGGATACTCCGACATACATTTAGGAGTTGAAGAAGTGCCACGGATGCGCGACCGCGGTGAAATGGTGTCAATTGAACAGTATCCAAAAACCGATCGCAACACCTTTTTTAGCTGGATGTGTGAAATTTTAACCGATGCAGAGGTAGCGCAATTTAAGCGAGATTTAGAATTTGACGGGGCAACACAGTACGAATTTGCCAGAGTTAGAATCAACATTTTCGATACCTTACGAGGTCCTGCAATGGTGATGCGGTTAATTCCGCTGAAAATTTTGACTATGGATCAGTTAGGTTTACCGCCAGTGTTTCGGGATATTTCTGACGTACACAAGGGTTTAATTCTAGTTACGGGGCCGACTGGTTCGGGTAAATCTACTACCATGGCAGCGATGGTAGACTACATTAATACAGAACACGCCAAGCATATTATTACTATTGAAGACCCCATTGAGTTCGTCCATCGCAGTAAACGTTCTTTAATTAAACAAAGAGAGGTGGGAATCAATACTCGTAAGTTCGATAACGCTCTCAAGGCAGCTTTAAGAGAAGACCCCGATATTATCTTAGTTGGGGAGATGCGCGATCGCGAAACAGTCAACACCGCACTTAAAGCAGCACAAACGGGTCACTTAGTAATGGGTACGCTACACACTAATAGCGCACTCAAGACTATTGAAAGAATCTTGACTCTTTATAGTGCCGAAGAACAGGATGCGATGCGGATCGCGCTTTCAGAATCTTTGGTTGCGGTTATTTCCCAGGGGCTGTGTCGCACTACCGATGGCAAACGCGCAGCCTACCATGACATTATGGTCAATACTGAAACAGTCAAAGACTATATCAAGCAGGGTAAATACGATGAAATTCACAGCCTGATGCTTGATGGCGAATACGACGGTATGATTACTACTAATCAATCGTTGTTCAATCTCTACGAAGAAGCCAAAATTACTGAAGAAGTTGCTATGGAAATGTCTCCAACTCCTAACGAGATGGCAATGATGCTTCGTGGAAGAGTTTAAAACCGCTTCGCGGTCAGCTATTAGCTTTTAGCTAATAGCTAATAGCTAGTTAAAGTCATTTCATACAATTGGTTGAAAGTATGTTTTGTCAATCGGATTTGGTATCAGTCAAAACATTTATCATTTATCATTTAGCTAGCTGGTCAATGGTCAATGGTTAATGGTCAATGGTCAATGGTCAATGATTGGTCATTAATCATCTAAAATTAAAATGTTCCAATGACTGCGATTGCGACTGAAACAAAAGCTATTGTTTATATAAACTGAAGAAGCTGATAGCCGATCGCTTTTTTCTAAATAGTTGGCGCATATATGCTAAATCCACCGAGCGACAATTAATGACAAATGTTTTACCTAAAATCTTTAAGGGTATTGCTCTATTTACTCCTGGGGGAGACTTGGTTTATGGAATAGACTCTAGCAAACAAGCCCAGTGGCATATTCATTTGTGTCATCAATTACAGGAAATTTTGCAGTTAAGCGATACGCCTCATTTTTTAGTGCCAGGATATACCGCGACTGTAGAAAGACTGATAGATCCACATACACAGCAGCTAACAACGATCGCCGAAGTCTATCTAGGAGTAAAACGCTATATTCCTTTGCTTCAGGCATTATTTGAGCTAGAAGCTACAACCCACTGGCATATTGCGCCTTGGCAAGAAGAATATTGTAACCGTGCGGTAATTGAAACTTACCGACAGCGTTTCCCTCAACTTTGGTCGCGAAAAGATTTGATTGTCCGTGTAAATCCCAAACATCTAGACGAATTACCCCAAAGCGATCGAGAATTATCCAAACTTACGGCGATCGATACTTCAAATTCTCAAGCTGAAGGGTACATTCTACATTTGTATATATCTAGCGATAATCATAGTGCCGAACAAACCTTAAACAGCATTCATCAGCTATTAGAAGAAGGCTTGAGTAGTCCCTATACGTTAAAAATAATTGACATTGCCAAAAATCCCGAACAGGCTGTAGCGCATCAGATTTTAACTACTCCTACTTTAATCAGAGTATCGCCGAAACCAACACGGCGTGTAGTCGGACAACTTCACGACATTAAAAGAATATTAGACATTATTTCTCATTCTTAATTTCTCGATCGCCACTTCCTAAACGCATTTAGCATTTATCGCCAAGTTCCAACAATAACAATGTTTAATGTTTAATGTTTAATGGTCAATGTTTAATGTTTAATGATTGGTCAATTTAAAACTGAAATGAATTTAACAGCTATCATCGCTACTATTGCCTACGGATTATTGTCTGGATTTGGAGGAATTTGGGGTTACATTAAATCTAAAAGTAAACCTTCTTTAATCTCTGGATGTCTTAGCGGTATCTTATTACTTATTGCTGCTGGTATGCAGATTCGAGGGGATAGTACTGGTTTGGCTATCGCCAAAATAGTCGTCTTACTGTTAGTCACAGTATTTACCGTTCGCTTAATTAAAACTGCCAAGTTTATGCCTTCAGGAATTATGTTAATTACAGGAATTATTACTCTATTGTGCCTATTTAACTAATTACGCTAGAGTTTCAGGACAGTAGCCTAATCCCTGTGTAAACTGTTCGCGGAATGCCTCGATTTCTTTTGTGTTGGGAGTACCATGAGCGACAACTGCTACTTGGTAACGGCGCATTACTTCAACCAAAGATTGTCCAGTTTCTAAGCTCCAAAAAACCATTTTGAGGCGCATTTCTGGTTCGTAAACAATACCTAATTCCGACATAAAAGCGCGAAAGTCTCCATGCAATTTGGGCGCGATTGGCTGAGGAAAACGAATTTTTACAATCCAGCCATCTATCTGATGAATTACAGTTAAAGAAGCATTTCTCGTATGCTTCATATTACAAAGATATACTATTGTTCTTAAACTAAGGCTAGCATTTGCTAGAAAATAAAGATAGTCCATAAGTTATGTTGTCACCGATGCTTAGATCTATATCTAGTCTGACAAAAAATGTGTCGATCTCGCTTGGGGAAAAGCACCCGATCTTTTAAATTTGCTATAGGGGATATTACCCAAATGCAATCATACACGATAAAGCCAATATCTTTAAATGAACCAGGATTTTCTGCTTTCTAGCTACACTTATCAACTGCCTCAAAATCTTATTGCTCAGACTCCCGCTGTCCCAAGAGACAGTTCTCGCCTGCTGATAGTAAATTCGCCATCTTCTTGTACCCACGGCATTTTTCGTGACTTAACTAATTGGCTACAGCCTGGAGACTTGTTGGTTTTAAACAACACTCGCGTAATTCCAGCACGCCTTTATGGTCGTAAAACCACAGGCTCTCAGATAGAAATTTTGCTGTTAGAAGAACGAGACAATAATTGTTGGTTGGCTTTAGTTAAACCAGGCAAAAGGTTTCCCATAGGAGCAAAAATTATCTTCGACAGGGCGATCGCTGCTTCTGATGATTTAGAAGATTGTAAACTACAGGCTGAAGTAATCGCAAAAGATGAGGCTACAGGAGGTAGAGTTTTACAATTTGAACTACCCCAGGATAAGAGCCTCTGGCAGCTAATGGAATTTTATGGACAGCTTCCCCTACCGCCCTATATTGCCGATAATAATTCAGCCCACGGCGATCGCTATCAAACAGTTTACGCAGACAAACCAGGAGCGATCGCAGCACCCACTGCTGGGTTACACTTCACCCCTGAATTACTAGCCAAACTACAGCAACAGGGCATCGAACAGGCTTATATTACTCTTCATGTGGGAGTCGGTACTTTTCGTCCTGTAGAATCAGCAGAAATCACCGCTCATACTATGCACCAAGAATGGATTGAGGTAAGCCAAGAAACAGTAGATAAGATCTTAGAAACTAAAGCCAGGGGCGGTAGGGTAATTGCTGTAGGAACGACGGCTACTAGAGCTTTGGAAGGAGCAGCACAAGCCAAATCAAGGCTCGAATCTTTTCGAGGTAAAACCGATCTATTTATCTATCCTGGCTACCAATGGCAAGTAGTAGACGGGTTGATTACTAATTTTCATTTACCAGGCTCAAGCCTACTAATGTTGGTGAGTGCCTTAATTGGCAGAGAACGTCTTTTAAATCTTTACAGTATCGCGATCGCTTTAAATTATCGCTTTTATTCTTTTGGTGATGCGATGTTGATTTTGCCCGAAGCTAAACAGTCAACAGTCAACAGTCAACAGTCAACAGTCAACAGTCAACAGTCAACAGTCAACAGTCAACAGTCAACAGTCAACAGTCAACAGTCAACAGTCTTAGATCGAATTAATTAATTGTCTATTGTCCATTGATAAGGTTTATTTAAGCTCTTCTTCGGCTAAGGGAATGCGAATTTTTACTGTTGTACCTTTGCCTTCTCCTGCACTGTACAGGGATATATTTCCCTGCATTAGCTCCATCAAATTACGAGAAATAGCTAAACCCAAACCAGTACCACCAAATTTTCTAGTAGTCGAACCGTCAACCATCACGAAGGGATTAAATAATTTGTCTTGTTGATTAGGGGGGATACCAATACCCGTATCTTCAACGGTAATTAAAACATAATTGCTCTGGTCAGATTGAGTTACAGCTTGAGGATCGTCGATCGCCGATGAGTCTGGCTGTTTAATCTCGAAGATTTCATCTCGATCGATGTGATTAGCCGTAACTTTTTGGCTGTAGTTGGCTAATGCAGGCTGAGGAACTTTGTCTGACTTATTCTCTGCCAACTCGGTAGTTAGTTTAATGGTAATTGTACCGTAGTCGGTAAACTTGACGGCGTTGCTAATAATATTAATTAATACCTGCTTTAGTTTAGCAGGATCTGCTAAAACATCAATATCTCGATCCCAAACAGGTGTTTTAAAATCTATTTTTTTCTGCTCGATCGCAACTGAATGTAGCTCGATCGCCTCAGAGAGTATTTGGCGCAGATTAACTGATTCGATAGTTACAGAAAGCTTGCCTGCTTCAATTTTAGAAATATCTAATACATCATTAATAATTTCTAATAAATGAATTGCTGCATCGTCTGCCTGCTGTAGAAATTCCTGCTCTTCTTGTTTGCTATCACAATAACCGTCTTGTACGATCCGAATACAGTTGATAATGCCATTGAGAGGAGTTCTTAGTTCGTGAGAGGTAGTCGCTAAAAACTCGCTTTTAAGCTGATTAGCAGTTTGAGCTTCTTTCCAAGCGGAAACAATTTCTTCCCCCCAAGTACGTAGTCGGCTTACCATGTCGTTAAGAGCTAGAGACAGTTGATTAAACTCTCTAATTTGGAAGTTTTCGGGCAGGCGATCGTTATTTGAATGCAGGTGTTCGTTTTTAAGTGAAAAATCTCTAATTTGTTCTAGAGGGCGGGCAAGTTCAAAAGAAACATACAGGGTAGCTAGAGTACAGGCAGCAATTAAACCCAGGGTCATGCCAAACATAGCCTGACGAATATCTTTAAGAGGTTCTAAGGCGATATCGAGGGGGCTGACGGCAAGAATAATCCACTTTTCTTCCTTAGCATCAGAGACAGGGGAAGGTATAGAGCTATATCCTGCTACTAACTCTACTCCATCTGTTTCTAAATAAAATAAATGAAGAGAGTCTGGTTTGTTGGCGATCGCATTTTCCATGAGCTGTTGTAACCTTCGAGCATCTGGCATTTGAGCGATATTACGACCGACACGCTGTACGAAGGGATGAGCTAAAATCGTACCATCTCGGTCGATTACCACCGGGTAGCCCTCTAGAGAACCAGGTACGACAATATCTTGAGCTAAAATCGCTGATTTGACGCTAAGGGCATAACGTAGATTACCTTGGCGATCGTATACAGGAGCTGTTAACCATAGCTTTAGTTGACGGCGTAAAGGGTTTTCATCCATTTCTTCGGAGTCTGCTACCAAAGAAGCAGAAGGAAGTAGCAGCCTTACATTTACCTCAGACGGTTTAGTCAAAATCTCTGGCTTTTTCTTCTTCCAAGTGCCAGTTTCTAAATCCACCGACTCTTTACAAGTAGAAGCGATCGCTACTCCAGTGTTGAGATCGGTAATTTGAGCGCACAAAATATCTGTGAGCAATACTTCTTCTAGTTGAGTAATCAATAATTCAGGCTCTAGCACATTAGAGCTAGAAAATGCAGCATCACTAGCACTAGCTAAATTGTTCTGTAGAGCTTTTACCGATTGTCTGACGCTTTCTCCTTTTCTTACAGCACTTTCAGTTAAATTCTGTCTAGCCGTTTCTAAAAAAGCCGAACGAGCCTTTCGATAGGTAACATATACTCCAGATAACAAAACTAAAACACTAACAGAAAGAATACGCGAGAGTAATATTCGTCGAAAGGAAGATTGACCAGGTGCCATAAGGAAAGATTTAGGCTCGTGCTTAAACTATATCTCTGTTGTATTTTAATGATATCCACTCAATTAGTATTTGCCATGTCTATAGATTAAGTATCGTATAAACACCAATCTTTGAACAAACCTCGAACGGGGGACAAAAGGACTTGGGGACGCTGCGCTGAAGTAAGAAGTAAGAAGTAAGAAGTAAGAAGTAACGCTCTCTCCCCGTCTCCCCGTCACCTCGTCTCCCTATCACCCCATTTAACATTTCGTATAATTTTAACCTTGTCTGAGAATCGACCTCATACAACTACTATTTTAGCCATGACCGCAGACGGCAAAATCGCTGACGTGAAGCGTCGCGCTGCTCGTTTTGGCTCTGCTAATGACAAAGCCCACCTAGAAGAACAAGTCTCTTTTGCCGACGGAGTATTGTTTGGTGCTGGTACTTTAAGAGCCTATGGCACAACTATGCCCGTATCAAATTCTAAACTATTACAAGAGCGTTCATTGCGATCGCAATCCGCGCAACCAGTTCAGATTGTCGTTTCAGCATCAGGAAATCTAGACCCCCAATGGCGTTTTTTTCAGCAACCAATACCAAGGTGGTTAATTACTGTACCTGATGGTGCTAAATTATGGCAAGGGAAATCGGAATTTGAACGAATTTTGATTTCTGACGAAATTCAAAAAGGACAAGCTGTAGTTGATTGGCGATCGCTCTTTGGTCAGTTACAAGAATTAGGTTTAAATAGACTCGCTATCTTAGGTGGCTCTGAACTATTCACGTCTTTATTGAGACTGGATCTAATAGATGAACTTTGGTTAACCATTTGCCCGACCATCTTTGGTGGCGATGCGCCTACCCCAGTTGGAGGAATTGGCTTCACTCAGTCTCAAGCAAAAAAGTTAACGCTATTAGAAGTCAAGCACATCGAACAAGAAGTGTTCTTACATTATTTAGTAAATAAAAACAGCCATACCAGCGGTTAAATCAGTCAACAGTCAACAGTCAACAGTCAACAGTCAAAGGTCAACAGTTATACTTTTATCGTATATTTCGGTATATTTCGGTCTTTAAAAATCCCTATTAAATATTTATGCAAGAGGTCTATTAATAATTAATAATTAACAATTCCCCAATCAACAATTCCCCAATCAACAGTCAAAAATGAATCCCGATGATTGTTTTGCTAATTCTTATCTACAAGCTCGTCGTAATTTTTTAAATGCCTGTTCGCCAATAGCTACCTTTATTAAATCTTGGCAGCATCCATTAAGGGGGATAGCAGGAGAAAAGCTGTATCTCGATCTGGCTTGGTTTGGCGATGTGGCTGCGAAAAAAGTATTAGTCTCAATATCAGGAACTCATGGAGTAGAAGGGTATTGTGGTTCTGGTATTCAGGTTAGTTCGCTGATTACAAGCTGGCATTGTCAGGCAAAGGGAGATGTTGCGATCGCCATGATTCATGGTTTAAATCCTTATGGCATGAGTCACTTAAGAAGAGTAAACGAAGATGGGGTAGATGTTAACCGCAACTTTATTGATTTTAATCGACCATTACCTAAAAACGCTTTTTATGATGATTTGGTCGATGTAATTGTCCCCCCGCAGTGGACAGAAGTAACTCAGGTTGAAACCTTCGATCGCATTGTCGAATATTTATACAGTTCAACATTAGGAATAGAAGCCCTGGCTAGAGGACAATATGACTACTGGTATGCACCTTTCTATGGCGGTGAAGCTGCCACTTGGTCGAATCGAGTCTTTAACAAAATAATCGATCGCTATCTTATAGATAAAGCCGTCGGTTTACTCGATTACCACACAGGTTTAGGACAATACGCTACGGGACAATTGATGATATCTGAATCTCAGGAAAATCTCGCCTCGCAAGTATGGGGAGATAAGTCGATCGTAACTGGTTCGGCTAAATCGGTTGCAGCTTATCAACCCCAAGGAACGTTAATATCGGCATTACAAAATAAATTGTCTTATACCTGTATTGCTGCTGTCTATGAATTTGGCACTATACCAGAGACAGAGGTTTTTCACGCCTTACGTGCCGATCATTGGCTACAGACCTATGGAGATTTAAACAGTCAGCAGGCTAAAACTATAAAACAGAATATGCTCGATGCCTTTTACTGCGATCGCTCTGACTGGAAGGAATCGATCTGTAACCTAGCATTTACCGCGCAGGAAGAATTGTTTACTGGTTTGCGATCGCTATTTATCAGTGAACAGTAAACAGTGAACAGTCAACAGTCAACAGTCAACAGTCAACAGTCAACAGTTAACATTAAAGGCGATCGATAATAAATGGATTAATGTTTTACAAAAGTAATCGATAAATATATCCTCTGTAGTTATAGCAATACGTACTATTGTTAGGACAATTACTACCTATTACCTATTACCTATTACCCATTACCTATTACCTATTACCTATTACCCATTCCTATTACCTATTACCTATTACCTATTACCTATTACCTATTACCTATTACAGATTATCTCTTGAGACAGACAGATAATTTGGCTAACCAGCATATTATCTTTTCAACTACTTCCAATGTATTAAGTAAGTATTATGTCTAGCTCAATCGAATTTAAATTATTTGCTCCCTACAATGAGAAAGCAACTTTAAAAGGTTGTTTTTCCGAGTGGTCGGAAATATCTATGCAGCGAGATGAGAAGGGCTATTTTCGCACTTCGGTTGACTTGGAAGATGGAGTTTATCAGTATAAATTTCGGGTTCAGTCTCAATCTTATTTCCTAGAACCTAATGAATGGGTAGATGTCTGCGATCCTTATGCCACAGATATTGACGATCCTAGCCAGAATAGTGTAGTTCGGATTAAAGATGGCAAAAAAATTATCGATACCTACGTTTGGCAACATGACGATAAACCTTTGCCTGATAATGAAGAGTTAGTTATTTACGAACTATTTGTTGGTGGCTTTTCAGGAGGAGAAGCAGATAAAAAAGAGCGCGGTAGATTTAAAGATGTTATCGATAAATTAGATTATCTCCAAGATTTAGGTATTAATGCTGTAGAGTTAATGCCCATACAGGAATATCCTGGGAATAAATACTGGGGTTATAATCCGCGTTACTACTTTGCGGTAGAGTCTAGTTACGGTTCAACTGAAGATTTTAAACGCCTGATTGATGAATGTCACGGTAGAGGTATGCGAGTACTGATGGACTGTATTTTTAACCATGGCGATACTGAAACACCCTTAACTAAAATAAACTTTGATTACTGGTTTACTCGCGAACCTAGCGATCCTGACAATAGCTGGGGACCCGAATTTGATTACGATCGCTATGACGAAAATTTAGATCTCAAACCTGCATGGGAATTTATCGGTGATGTCGTCCGTTTTTGGATCGAGGAATATCATATCGACGGTATTCGCTATGATGCAGCCAAGCAAATTGCTAACCGTGATTTTATGTCCTGGATTAGTCAGCAAGCCAAACAAGCTGCTGCGATGAAGCCATTTTTTAACACCGCTGAATATATACCCGAAGATCCCGATCTAGCTGGATATGGTAAGCCAATGGATGCCTGTTGGCACGAAAGTTTTTATCAGCAGGCTTTAAAACACATTTGTGGTGATGATTTTGATTTACAGGCCCTTAAACAGACTATAGACTGTCAGCAGCAGGGTTATCAAGGAACAACAACTGCTATTAACTATATAAGCTGTCACGACCATAACTATACTATGGCAGAATTAGGCGATCGCGCCATTTTTGGCGATGAAGCCTTTAAACGCTCTAAACTAGGTGCGGTTTTATTAATGACGGCGGTAGGCGTACCTTTGGTTTGGATGGGTAATGAGTTCGGGGAATATAATCCTGAAGAGGAAATTGCGATCGACTGGACGCTACTAAAAAATGACTCCAACCAAAATTTGCAGGGCTATTATCAAGGTTTGATTGCTTTGAGAAAAGATAATCACGCTTTGCGTACCAGCAATATTGATTTTTTCCATGAAGATCCTGAATCTAAAGTTCTGGCATATACTCGCTGGAATGATGAGGGTTCTCGTGTAGTAGTGGTAATTAATTTCTCAGGTGATTTTTTAGAAGGTTATGCGATCGAGCATTTTCCTCATGAGGGTACTTGGCATGAGTGGACTAAAGATTATCAGGTGGAAGCTAAAGCCAGAAAGTTAGTTATCGATCTGGGTGGATATGAAGCTCAGGTATTTCTGGGTTAATTGTTGATGGTTAATTGTTGATGGTTCATTATTGATGGTTCATTGTTAACTGTTGAGGTGTTGAGGTGTTGAGGTGTTGAGGTGTTAATTGATTATTTATTTTCTACTAAGCGAAACAGCAATAGCTGACTAATCTGATCTTCGCTAAAATTGTCGTCGCTGATTAGAAGTAAACTCTGGCTGCCATCGGGTAAACGAGGTCCTACGGTCATTCCTTCTAAGTTGTCGAGATAAATTCCTAATCCTTCTAGATCGAGCAAAAGCTTTTTTCTTAAAGGCTGTACCTGGGATATGTTTCCTTTGAGGCTGGCAATGTTTGTCGTATCGGTAGCATTGCCAATTACCACTTCAAAAATTTTTGCTCCCGCCCCAGCAAAGCCAAAAGTTCTTTCTAAACTGAGAAAATAGCCTTCTGTTTGTAGTGCGAGTAGTTCTGTAAGTCCATTGGAGATTACTTCAACTGGTGCAGGTTCGAGTAGATACAAATGTTCTGCAAGCAAAACAGGATCGCCTACAGGATTTATGGTGTAGTGTAAGAAGCGAACTCTTGTTCGTTCTTCTGTTTCTAAAGATTCGTCTTGAATTAAAGCTGACTCGGTGGCGGTAAAAACTCGAAATGGATCTTGGGGTGGACCAGTACGACTGATGGTTAAGGATTCAAAAGCCAAGTTTTCTTGTATTCCTCGATCTGGAGACTCTTCTGACGCAAAATAACGCTTTGGCAAACGTAAATCTAATAGTTTTTTGCCTGTTTGTAGTTCAAACTCAGCAATGAAGGGTTTAACGTCTTTGGTAGGATTACCTTCGCTGGATATGAAGACCGTGTTTCGCGGAGAAATAGCTATTCCTTCTGGATCGATACTACCCTGTTGATATTGCCCCGATTCATCTGAAAGAATAGTTACTGCCTCAGGTTCAAAGCTATCGATCTTAATTTGAGCATCATCGGTTTGCTTGACCTTCAGTTTGAAAGTATAAAAACGCGCGGGAGAAACCTGTGAGCGGTCGTCAGATAATACGTAAAATAGATCCTGCTGGCGATTATAGGCGATCGCTGATAATCCTCCTACTACCGTATCTTGATAAGTAGCTTCGGGTATTTCGTACTGGTCGATAAGTTCTAAAGACAGATTACGAAACATTCTCTCTTCGGCACTTACCCTTCGAGGTGGATTACAGGCTGTAAGAGAGAAAAGAAACCCAATAAATAATAAACTAATTAGTAGTTTTTGGAAAAACCCACGGTAGCGATCGCTCACAAGCTATTGAAAATAAAAGATCTATTAATCAATCTATCAGGTTAGGGGAGATTCTTCAGGTAAAAGTTTGGTTGATATTTCGGCAATTTCTTTTGCGTACATAACCGCCAATATATTTACTACGAGGCAGGTTGTTCCCAATCCAAATAGGATAAAGGTAACGGGGGTAATTACGCCGACAACAAACCAGGTAGAAATGTGAACAAATAAGGTAGCTGCTAATACCGAAGCGATCGCTCTACTCCAACGCATTTTTGATAAAGGTTGCTCGGTAGCCACCAAGATCAGGGTGACAACTGTAGTAATTAAATTGGCAGGTACGAGAAAAGAACAAATTGCAACACAGTTAGAGCGCGAAAACTCAAAAATAGGCTCAAAAGACATAGCTTAAATAGATTGAATAAATTTATGTTGGTTTTATTAAATCGAGCGCAATATTACGGCTGGCTCGATCTTAAAAATAACTCAATTTTCAAGAAGCCATACCCTATTCCCGCATAATCGTCAATAACTGTAACTTAAGCGATCGCCTCATTTAGCATTTAGCATTTATCATTTAGCATTTATCGCTCCAATCAATGCTCCTTGTCTCCCCTGTCCCCTGTCCCCTGTCCCCTGTCCCCTGTCCCCTGTCCCCTGTCCCCTGTCCCCTGTTCACTGTCCCCTGTTCCCAATTCCCCAATTCCCCAATCAACCATCAACCATCAACCATCAACCATCAACCATCAACCATCAACCATCAACCATCAACCATCAACCATCAACCATCAACCATCAACCATCAACCATCAACCATCAACCATCAACCATCAACCATCAACCAAGTTTTTAACCGTACCGCAAGAAACATGATATTTAATTAGTCTTTTTGGGGAACTATATAAAAAGCAGAGTTTGATTGGAAGACGACCTTTTTTGTAAAATTAAAGTAAACAAATGTAAGAAAAATCTCTTAATGGCTGAACGAGTTCAAAAAGTTTTGTCTCAGTGGGGCATCGCCTCACGACGCAAAGCCGAGCAAATGATTGTCGCAGGTAGAGTTCAGGTCAACGGGAAAACAGCTAAGTTGGGCGATCGCGTTAATTTAGCGGTGGATTTACTCGAAGTGGATAATAAGGTGGTTCGATCTAATCATCGTCCTCAACCTGTCTATTTACTGTTAAACAAACCAGTAGGAGTCGTTTCTACTTGTTTCGATCCCCAAAATCGCACTACCGTAATCGATCTGCTAGCTTCAAATCTCAAAGGTTCGGGAATTCATCCCGTCGGCAGATTAGATTTAGCATCTAGTGGTGCTTTAATTTTGACTAACGATGGTGAACTTACCTTGGGTTTGACTCATCCTCGCTATCACCTGCCTAAAACCTATATTGTCGAATTAGATCGTTCGATCGCCAATAGGGATTTGGCTTGGTGGCGCAAAGGAATTATCTTAGACGATCGAAAAACCTTACCTGCAAAAATCAGCTTATTAAGCTCCGATAAAACAGCTAAAACGATCGAAATAGTCTTAACAGAGGGGAGAAATCGACAAATACGTCGCGTAGCTCGACAGCTCGGTTATCGAGTTCAAAAACTACATCGTATTGCGATCGGTTCAATTACTTTAAGTTTAGATAACAACCTGGAACTTAGTTCTGGTAAATATAGACATCTAAAACAGACAGAAATTAACCTTCTAAAAAATTCTTATAATCCAAATTATTTAAAAGCAACTGCACAGCCTGGGAGCGCAGTTTATGAGCGATATAAAAAATAATAAAAATAGTAATTATACTCTCGATCCACAGCAACTAAAAGATATAGGTATTAATTTAAACCGTATCCGAGTAGCTAAAAACATTTCTCTAGAAACTGTAGCGGGCAAAACTCATATTTCTAAACGCTTGCTAGAGGCGATTGAAGCTGGGGATATTACCAAACTACCAGAACCTTTTTATGTTCGGGCTTTGGTAAACAAATTCGCTCGGCAAATTGGAGCTGAAGAAGTAGATATAAAGCTCGATTCTGTGTCTGACACTAATAATACTGCTACGGGCGATATTTCTCAGACTAACAAAAGTCAGTATAGACCAAACTTTCAACTGCGATCGCGTCATCTATATTTGCTCTATATTTTGTTGGTGCTTATTTCGGTCAAAGGTATCACGGCTTTAGTAGAACGTCCAGTTGTTGTTAATCAGACACCACCACCAGCTAATCCTGAAGTAGAATCATCCGAGCCTGCTGTGCAACTCGAACAGCCAGAAGCTGTACCCCAACTAATCTCTCAATCTAGCAATCCCCAAGCTGTAACTGTAGGCATAAATCTACAGGAGCGATGTTGGTTAAAAGTAATGGTAGATGGCGAGGTAGCTTTTGAAGGCACTTTGCCCCAGGGTACGCAGCGATCCTGGACGGGCGATCGCGAGGTGACAATTAAAGCAGGAAATGCGGGCGGGGTAGCGATTAGCTTTAATAATCAGCAACAAAAGGTACTAGGTGCGCCAGGACAGGTGGAAGAGATTACCTATACAGTTAATTGAGCGATGGTTGAACATTAAACATTAAACTCTCGAACATTAACTATAAAAGCTGATAAATGCTATATGCTAAATGCGATTAGGAGATAGTTTTAATAAATGTCCTAACATTTGCACGTAATGCTATACCTACTTGTTTTTACTTGCCCTACCCCAATCCCCAGTCCCCCAAACGAATAATTTGGAGAATAAGGAAATCAATTAGAACGACTAGGGCGTGTCATCATTTAGGGGGAAGAACGCTTTTGAAGCGTATTTTAGCGAGATACAAGAAGAAAAATGTTCTGAGTAGCTATGCTACGGAGGTTATTTTTCGACGTAGTAGGTCGTTAAAAGACCGAAAAAAGCTCTTTTTTTTAATTGATGACACGCCCTAAGTAAGTCAACCTAATTAAACGTTAAACTAATTCTCCAAAATCCCTATATCCCCATATCCCAAAACCAAAACTATTTTATGTTTAATTGAGTGAAACTACTTATACATAATTAAAATATTTACTAAACTGGACAAAATTTGATTTTAATGCCAATGCTCGATCGAAAATGTATTTTGCATATTTTGTAGCATTATTAAAGTTATGTAAAATTTAGATTACAAATATTGTTACGCATTTATCAGCAAATAAATGCGTATTTTTTTTATTTTTATGCAATATAATTTCTTACTTTTGTATTTACTTATTTTGTAACAAATGTAGTATTCAATATATTTTTACAACCACAAATTTTCTTCTCTCGATTTGTAATTTTCTTTAATATAAATTCAGTTTATTTAATTAACAATTTCAGTATTAATACCAGTGACATTTATCTATTCTTAAAGCTTTAATGTTGTTGTTGGTAGGTTTATTAATCATTGATGAATTAATTATTATCAACGACCGAAATATTTACAGTTTTAGAGGTAAATCGAGCGATAAATAATATTCCAAAAATGCTTACTCTATAGTAAATATATCGATGCTAATGGTTTAATGAATCATTTCATTATAAAAACATATATTTTAATTAAAATATTGACGCAAATATGTGCTTTTTATATTTATTTTTTAAACCTCAAGACATAAGCATTAATTCGATCGCAAGTCTATCGACTATAGAAGATTGTCGCAAATTATTTTGAGTTAAACGTTTGTTCGATCGATTCATCTCTACTACTGAAATTATTAGGCGTGCGTTTGCCCAGCGACCCTCTGCGCCCTGGCTTATCGCTTGTATTTTATTAACTAGCATAACTTGATTATGAAAAAATATTATTCACCATTGATTGGTGCTGCTTTGGCAGCAGCTAGTTTATTTCAATTTTCGCTTCCAGCATTTGCAGCAGGAACTAGTGCGGGAACGGGACTAGTCAACAGAGCCACTGCTACTTATGAAGACCAAAACAACAATTCTTACGACACTACTTCCAACCGAGTTAGGGTAACTGTAGGTAAAATTGCAGGTATTACCAACGTTCCAGTTGGCTTTACAGATAATAGCTCTACACCAACTAATACAACTATTTTACCTGGAGACTCGGTTAGTTTTGACTTCGAGATCACCAACACAGGTAACGATGTCTTCGACATCTTTATTCCTGATGCAGAGAATGTTGCGGTCGAGAACTTAATTGTAGATCGAGTTGATTATATTGCTATTGCTTCTGACGGTAGTGAAGTTGTAATCCCAAGAGGCGATTCGGGTACTGTAGATGGTAATACTGTTACCTTCAACGGTGGTATTATCGAAGGCGTTGATGAAAACACTTCGATCCTAGTTCGTGTTACCGCTACCGTAAGCAGTACAGCTACTGAAGGAGACAATATCTCGGTACAGCTTGGTGATACAGGTACTAACACAGCAGACGTAAACAGTGCTGATTATCCTGGTACACAAAATCAGGCTGACATTGGTGCTAATAATGATGTTCAGACTCAAGACGTTCGTACCGAAACTGCTGCGGATGAGATTACTGCTGTTGATGGAGCTCCTGTTAATGGTCAAAGAGAAGCTAGTGCTAAGGTAATTAGAACAGTCGGTTCGGAGTCTCTGGCTTTAGCGCGGTTAGAAAAAACCAATGCTGGGGTAGAGAATGGTGATGATGAAAGTGTCTTAACTGACAACATTATTACCTACAACTTAAATCTAGAAGTTGCTGGCAATACTGATGCTCAGGTAGCTGCATACAGTGATTTCCCCTTTAATGCAGAAGATTTAGAAGGTCGTGGGTATTCCGACCAATTCGACTTTACTGAAGATGAAACCAACTTAATCTTAGTTTCTGATGCCATACCAGCAAATACCACACTAGACACGGCAAGCGTCGCTGCACCTGAAAATTGGACAATAGTTTATACTACTGACGCTCTGACAACCGCTGCTGATGATGCAAACTGGACGGCTACTGCTCCTACTGATGCTTCAACCATTACTCGCGTAGGTTGGGTTTACGATGCAGGGACTAGTGGTGCTTTAGCTGCGGGTAGCAACACTACTGGCTTTGAGTTCAAAGTAATTACCACTGGTATCACAAGCAATGAAGCTACTGCCGTCTACAACATAGCTCAGGTTTTCGGTACTACTGATGATAATGCTGATGGTGTTAGTGGTCTGATTACCTATGATGAATCTGGTGACCAAAACCCTGCTAACTTGAATGACGATGGTACTTTCGGTCCTGATGAGACTGCTACTACTGATGTTGACGGTAATAATTTATTTGGTTATGCAGATCCAGATACAGTAGATAATGATGACAATCCTGAAGATAACGTAGATTTAGGCAATGACAATAGTGGAATTGACAGCGTAGCTGGTGAGGTCAACAAAGTTATTGTCGCTCCTGTGGCAACAGTTTCGGCTATCTTTAATGGACCTAATGGCAATGCCGATGCTGTAGGTGATATTTTCGGAGTTAATCCTGCCGATGATAATCATGATTTCCAGAATTTAGCAGCGCAAAGCCCAGGTGAAGGCGAGCTAAACGAGACGGATGATAATGGTGATGGTTATTTCATCAGCACTTATGACCCTAATTCTGTTACCTTCACTAACACAGTAAGCAATCCAAGCCAGGGTACTATTAACGATATTAATCTCGAACCCATCGTTGCCAATACGTTAGGTCTAAGTGGGGATAATGAAGATTTACCTAATGGTACTGCTGTCACCATTACTTATGACGATAACGGTACCTTACGAACTGCGCGCTATACCTATACACAAGCTGATGGTTTCGCTATAGATGCTGCAAATTCTGATGGAACTGGAACTGATGGAGCAGTTGTTATTCCCAATATTGCTCGTAACTCCGAAGTAAACTATGAGGTTCAGATCGATCTACCTGAAGGTACGCAGTTATCAACCGATTTTGTTGATGGAAATCCAGCTAACGAATTAATCGGTGCATACCCTGCGGTAATTGCAGCATATATTGATAACAATGATGCTGATGGCGATGCTGCAACAACAGAACTTAATAGTGAGGACACTTATAACGTCACCGTTAACCAAGTCTATACTGGCTACCTACAGCTTGTGAAGAAAGCACGAGTACTGAGACAAGATGGATCTGGTGCATATAGAGAAGTACCAGGAATGGGCTTTGACGACCCAGATGGTGATAATAAACAACCTGCACCTGGAGATGTCTTAGAGTATCAAATTACCTATACCAATATCTCAGAAAATAGTGATAGTGGTACTGGAAATGGTCTGCTTGAGGCTCAAGACGTTGTGATTATTGAGGACGGCGTTAATGGAGGAAATAACTGGGCACTAGACAATGATAACCCTAGTGAAGATGGCGATGAGCTGATTGATACTCTCCATCCTTTAAGTGGTGCTGAAGACACCACTACTAGTAGCGTCATTACTTACTTTAATGCAAGTAATGTTGGTAGTACCGATCCTGGAGCGTTTTCTAGTGAATTGACTGACCATAGAGTAACTGACGACATTGTTAAGTACGAAGTAAGTGGTATTACTCTATTACCTGGTCAATCTGGAGTATTTACTTTCCAACGTAAAATAACCTCTCCCGAAGATATCGAAGTCTTAGAATAGTCTTTCGATTTATGAAACTGGGTCTATAAACAGATAGCTCTGTCTATAGCCCAGGTGAATTGTATCGCATTCACTATAGCAATTTATCGAGAATTATAACCATGAAACGTTTACACAAACTACTTGGTCTTAGCACTCTAGGTATGGCGGTTATCTTACCGTTGTTAAGTAATCTGCCAGCAGTTGCAAATACACCAAATCCAGTTAGCATTATCGCTCAAGCTGCTCAACCAGAAATCGTACTCGATCTGGCAGTAGCCCGTAAAAAAACTGCCGTTACTGTAGAAGGCACAGAACAGGTAGAGTGGCAAGATTTGGGAGACAATGCAGCCGTCGCTCCTGGAGATGTTTTACGCTATACCATTGAGGGCAAAAACACGGGTGGAAGCCCTGCTAATAATTTGGCGGTTACGCAGCCAATTCCCGATAGCATGAGTTATAAGCTCAATTCTGCTACTAGCGACAGTAACGCAGACATCACCTATAGCATTGATGGTGGAGAAACCTTTGTAGCCAAACCCACGATTAAAATTACTTTAGAAGATGGCACTGTACAAGAACGCCCCGCGCCAGCAGAAGCCTATACTCACGTTCGCTGGAACTTTCCTACAGTTACTCCCGAAGTAGGTGCGACGGCGATGTATGAAGTGCAGGTTCAGTAGTCGCAGTCGTATCGGTTGGGATAGAAGATCGATCGCAGCTTCGTAAGGCGAGGCACTAACCCTAGATGCTTCGTAGTAAGGTGGGCATTGCCCACCCTACCAAAACTGTTAGATACCGAATCCAGGTTATCTATCATAGATTGCCTAACGAGCAATGTGTTTTCTCTTCTATCCCAATCTAGCTTCGTAAGGTGGGCATTGCTCACCCTACATTGCTGTAATTAACTGCTAATTTTTTAATTATTATTTTTATTCTAAATACTAGAGTCAAAACCCGATAAATGTTAAAGGCTAAATGATAAATGTTAAATGTTGTGCCTTGTTTTTGGCTTTCGTTCGCAACTAAACACCTTTTTAAAGTACAGTCCGTTTTACTTAGTAGTTTTTTACTAACTAATTTAACTTCTTTTAATAAAAATCCAGTGGCAGCACAGGCGACACCAGGGCTTGAGGTTGCCCAAAGCTCCGCCCCCTCGCCGACAGTTTTGAGCTGCGTTACCAGTGGTAGTCAGGCTCTTAGTAATCAGGCGATCGCCAATGCTACCGAACAACGAGCTATTTCTAATCGTATTGACCTTAGTGCAACGGTTAGATCCAGTCCTGAAATTAGGATCATTAACAATGGAACGACTTATGAAGCGGGGGAATTTGCTAATACTTTGGGAATTATTGCTGATAGTTTGATTAACGAATTTATCCAGCAGGGTTTGACCCCAGAAGAAGCGAATGCTGCAACTCTGGTGACTCTTTCTCAGTGGGCGAGTCTAGCAAACTCTAGTTCAGCCGAAGTTATAGCAGCACTCAAACAGAATTTAATTGTCAGATTGGGGCAAGAGAGAACCGAATTAATCGCTCAAATTCCCGACTCTTTGTTGTTAACTACTCTGGCTGGACTGCAACCATCTACTCTAGCAGCAAGAGGACTATTGCCAGCGGAGATTGAAAGCCTCAGTCAAATAGAAATTAGCCCCCAAATAGAAGGCAGCTTGGCACTGCAAATTCAAAGTGTGACTAATACTGCGGTTAATAGCCTGGAAAGAACCGAAGCTAAGGAGATTATTACCGATTCCCAAGCCCAGAGAGCGTCAGAACTTGATAATATCCGCCTGGGAAATCAAACTACTGTCGAACCAGGGAGTAGCTTGAGCTTTAGGTTTAGTTTGGTTAACGAAGCAGATTCTTCTGGCAGTATCGAACTACCAACGGCTCAAAGTATTACTGACGGTCTAATCGGTGCGGGTAGGGTAACAAGCGTTACCTACATAGCAGGTGAGCAACCAGAGACTATTACCGACACTCCCCAGACTGTAACTATCCCTGGCGGTGAAGCTTTAGATCTGGTAATTCAGGTCGAGGTAGGTGAAGTGCCACAAGACAGTATTTCTCAGATCGGTATCGATCTACAAACTAGCTGTGGCGATCGCGATCCAGTTCGGGTATTTAATATCTTGCCAGCGATCGCAGTTGAAAATAACGGGCTAATCGATCCTTTAGGGCAAATTACTGGCTGTGCGGGAGAGTTGTTACCAGATTATCGGGGCTTTTATGTAGGGCTATATGACTTGGATCAGAGCGATCCTACCGAAAGTCAGCCGAGTGAAATAACTCCACTAACCCTTACCGAACTACCCGACGATCCTGATAATGACATTCCCAAAGGAATCGAACCCAATACACAAAACAGCAATCCCTTCTTTTTAACTAACCAAGATGAGGGTAGATATAGCTTTTTGTTTGACGAGGAGACAGATCAGCTAGACACAGGTAGAAAATACATCTTGATAGTCGATCCTGGAAAAGATTCGATCTACGACCAAAGACGGATCAAGCTCACCATTGTTAGTCGTGAAGGAAGGATAGTCAAATATAACGCTACCTCACTAGACGGTAGACCGATATCCGTTTTAAACAGCTCAACCACAATTGAGGGAACAATTGTTTTAGTTGAAGATGCCGAACGGCTCGGTTTGAATCTAGCAGTTTTGGATCTGGCAACTAATATTTGCGATGCCCAGGAAATCGCTATTACTAAAACAGCCGATCGCGCCTCAGCCGAACCTGGAGACATTATTCTCTATCGTCTGGCGGTAAGTAGTTTAGCTTCAACTCCTCTGGCAAATTTTCAGATTGTCGATACTCTACCCCCTGGCTTCAATTTAATAAGCGACAGCATTATGGCTGAAGCTAACTCTACTGAAGTTGCCATAGAAGCCGTTCCTAGTAGCGATCGCGTAGTTAATTTTATTGCCAACACTACTTTAGAACAGGGACAAACCTTGAATCTAGTTTATGCTGCTCAAATCACTCCCAATGCGGTTAGAGGTTCGGCAGAAAATTCGGCGATCGTCAACGCGCAACGTATCGATAATAATTTTGCTGTTAAAGATGGCCCTGCTATCCACAATTTACGACTAGAACCAGGAATTATGCGGGATTCTGGTACTTTAATCGGTCGGGTATTTGTCGATAAAAACTTTGATGGGGAACAGCAGAAGGGAGAACCAGGAATTCCTAACGCGGTTATCTATTTAGAAAATGGCAATCGAATCATCACCGATGCGGATGGTTTATTTTCCGTCGCAAATGTTCTTCCTGGCTATCACACGGGAATACTAGATCTGACCACTATTCCTGAATATAGTCTCGCGCCCAATTTGCGCTTTAGCGAAAGCAACAGCAAGTCGCGGTTGGTCAAGCTAGAGCCTGGTGGACTAGTACGCATGAACTTTGGCGTGATGCCTACCGCTGAAGGAGAGGCGATTGACGCTACTGCTGAGGAAGTAGACAGCCCAACCACAACTAACCCCACCCCACCTAGCTACGACAAATAACAATGTCTTCTGTGAATGCTATTTGATTATGATTAGAACCAGCCTGAAAAACAACTTGTCACTCCAGCTAGTAAGTTTTATGGCTGCGGTTTTTAGCACTGTTTTTGGCACAGCCATGCAGGTTCAGGCAGTACCCGATTCGATCGAGGATTTGTCTAGCCCAATAAATGACGGTCTATTAGATTTTACTGAACCTCAGCTACTTGCTCAACTCTGGTCGGAATTGAATACTCAAGAATTGAGCTTGGATCTTGGCGATCGCCAGATCGATTCTCCGATCCCACCACAACTATCTGTGACTCAGTTAGATCCACAGCAGCAGTTAATTGCTCAACTCTGGTTGGAATTGGATACTCAAGAATTGAGCTTGGATCTTAGCGATCGCCAGATCGATTCTCCGATCCCACCACAACTATCCGTGACTCAGTTAGATCCACAGCAGCAGTTGATTGCTCAACTCTGGTCGGAATTGAATACTCAAGAATTGAGCTTGGATCTTGGCGATCGCCAGATCGATTCTCCGATCCCACCACAACTATCTGTGACTCAGTTAGATCCACAGCAGCAGTTGATTGCTCAACTCTGGTCGGAATTGAATACTCAAGAATTGAGCTTGGATCTTGGCGATCGCCAGATTGATTCTCCGATCCCACCACAACTATCTGTGACTCAGTTAGATCCACAGCAGCAGTTGATTGCTCAACTGTGGTCGGAATTGAATACTCAAGAGTTAAGTTTAGCCACGGCCGATCGCAGTCTTAATATTTTAAATTTTCAAGGCATAAATACCGAAGAATTATCTATTATTAGCGACCGCCCACAAATAATTACTCAGTGGACGGAATTAGATACTCAAAATCTGAGTTTAGCCGAACCAAGTGGTAATTCGAGATTTGTTCCCGATGTTACCGAGGATATTCCTTCGCAACCGCAGAAAAAACCAATTATTAACCCCCCAGATAAGAGAGAGATTGCAGCAAGACTAGCTTTAGAACAAGTCCAAATTATATCTCCCGCACCAGGGGTAATTCTAGACGAAAACCATAGCGATCGCGTTACAATCCAATATCCTGCAAATACAGTCGTCAAGCTAGAGGTAAACGGTACAGAACTAAATAATTCATCGGTCGTTCAGCAGCAGCTAGACAAAAAACGTAAGCTGGTAACTCAAACTTGGCAGGGTGCAGAACTACGTAACGGTAAAAATGTGATCAGTGCGATCGCCACAAGAGATGGTTTCGACCGCGAAACGAGTCGTGAGGTAATGGTTAAAGATTCGACAACTTTAGCCAACTCAGTCGAGACACCTCAGACATCAGATACAGATACTACTCCCAAAAGCGATCGCCCTGCCGAATTAGCACCAGCTAATAATGCTAACTCGGACTCCGATTCAGTCAAAATCTTAAGTCCAGCAGCAGATTCTATTTTGGATCGGATTTATAGTAGCGTAATCATTCAATATCCCGAAGGTGCTTCGGTGATTATGCAGGTCAACGGTAAATCTGTCGATTCGGCACAGGTAGGTAATACCCAAGTCAACTCGGCGACTGGATTAGTAACTCAAACCTGGTACGGAATTATCTTTTCTAGCGGAGTCAATACCCTAAGCGTACTATCTACTACCGACGGCACTAACTACACTGAAACCTCGATTAAGGTTACCGTTCCTGGTAGACCAGAAGCGATCGCCATAGAAACGGTAGAATCGGAAATCCCAGCAGATGGTCAAGCGATTACTACGGTCGAAGGTGCGTATATCGACTCCTTCGGTACTACTACCCCCTGGAATCAAGTTATCACCCTCAAAAGTAGCGCGGGGGAATTTCTCGGTACAGACCTCGAACCCGACGAGCCAGGATTTCAGGTTAAGCCAGTAGACGGAAAATTTACCGCAGATTTACAGGCGGGCTACGATGCCAAAATGGTTAATATCTTAGCTCGTTCGGGGGATTTAGAAGCATATACTCAGATTAAATTTAAGACGACTTTACGGGAAACGCCTCTTTTAACTGGCTATGCCGATATTCGCATTGGTGCTAGGGGAACAAACTATTACGATAGCTATCGAGATTTTCTCCCTCTAGATGAAGACAATGGCGCAGAATTTGACTTTACCGCTGCGGGATTTATTGTAGGTAGTATCGGACAATGGAGCTACACGGGGGCATTTAATAGCGATCGCGGTATTGATAATGAGGACGATCGCCGAGATCGTTTGTTTCGCACCTATGGTAATAACGAGCCTGAATATCCCGTATATGGTGATAATTCTAGCTCGGAAGTTACTACCCCTTCGATCGATAATGTCTATCTGCGTTTTGAACGTAATCCTAAAGTAGAATTTGCCGACCCCGACTATTTTATGTGGGGCGATTATGGCACTGAAGAATTCAGTACCGAATCTCAAGAGTTTACGGCGATTACCCGCCAGCTACACGGCTTTAAATCTAACTACAACCTAGGCAATTTTCAGTTTAACGCCCTTTACGCTAATGATATTGAAGGATTTCAACGAGATGCGATCGCCCCCGATGGCACTTCTGGCTTTTACTTTCTATCTCGTCGTTTAATTATCCCTGGTTCGGAAGATGTTTATATCGAGTTAACGCCTCTTTACGATCCTGGTAACGTAGTGTTCCGCCAGCGTCTTATCTTGGGTACAGATTATGAGATCGACTACGACAGAGGTACGCTACTTTTCAGCGATCCTGTCTTGAGTACCGAAGTAGATGATAACGGTAATATTCTCGTCCGTCGCATCGTTACCACCTATCAGTTTGAAAGCGAAGGTAGCGACTCAAACTTAATTGCGGGTAGAGGACGTTTTCATATCGAACGCGACCCCGATCGCCCTACGTGGTTGGGTGCGAGTATTGTTAACGAAGATCGAGGCGACCAAAATTTCTTGCTTTGGGGTTTTGATAGTTACTTTTCTTTAGGAAACTGGGGAAATATTACCGCAGAATATGCTCACTCTGACAACGAAACCATATTTGCCGATGCTTCTGGTTCGGCGTATCGGCTGGAGGGGGAAGTTAGATTTAGCAGTAACATTTACGCCAGAGCCTATTATCATCGTGCTGATGAGGGATTTTCTAATAATGCTACCCTTAGCTTTATTCCTGGTCAGACACGCTATGGCAGCCAGATCCAAGCACAGGTGGCAGAAGGTACAAACTTAAGGTTTATCTACGAACATCAGGACAACGAAGGTGTTGCCCCTCGCCCACTGGATGAACTGGAAGAATTTTTAGAACTCGGCACAGAACCCGTTCCTGGCAGCATTTTAGATAATAGTCTCGATAGTATTACCGCAGGAGTCGAACAGCAGATAGGCAGTGCAGACTTGGGAGTCGATCTGATTTGGCGCAACCGTAGCGACAATCAGAGTCCCGAAACTTTAGACACCACCTCAACGCAACTGCGATCGCGCTTGTCTGTACCGATTGCAGAACGAATTAATTTCCATGCCTTTAACGATCTGACTCTATCTGACAATACTGACGCGGTATATTCCGATCGCCTTGGCTTCGGCTTAGATTGGGAAATATTTTCAGGTCTGAGTTTGGTCGCAAATCAGCAGTGGTTTACTAAAGGCGACTTAGCAGGGGAATCTCTGACCAGCATCGGACTACAGGGAGAATACGAACCCTGGACTAACGGCAGAATCTCTGCCCGATACAACTTAACTAGCAGTGTTGACGGGATTGGTAATGTGGGCGCGATCGGTCTTCAGCAAAAGATTGCGATCGCCCCAGGCTTAGATGTCGATCTCAACTACGAAAATACCTTTAACGGATTCGATACCACTGGATCTGGCACTCGTTTTGCTCAACCCTATGCCGTCGGTCAATCTACTTCCGCCCTTGGCTTTGGTGAGGGTTCTACCTACAGCGTGGGCATTACCTATAGCGATAATCCTAATTTTACCGCCGATGCTCAATGGCAGTATAGCGATCGTAATGATGGCGGGAATACGGTGTGGTCTGCCGGTGTTACGGGCAAACTCTCTTCGGCATTGACGGCATTACTCGACTATAACCAAGCCAGTTCTGCCAATCAAACCTATGATATCGGTACTACCCGAAATTTACGTCTGGGTTTAGCCTATCGCGATCTAGAACGAGACAACTTTAATGCCCTGCTGCGCTATGAATACGAAGAAGATGGCGGAATTATTCCCGAAACCCTATTACTAGGTAGCGGTACGGGAACTCAAGAACATCTGTTTGGTATAGAAGCAGTTTATGCACCAAGCTGGCGGTGGGAATTCTACGGTAAATATGCTTTCCGCAATAGTAAAACCTTTATTTCTAATGATTTTGTCGGCGACAGCAATATTTCTTTGGGACAGCTACGGGCTACCTACCGCCTTAACTATCACTTTGACTTAGTAGCAGAAGGACGCACCATCTGGCAACCCTCGGCAAACTATACCGAAACAGGCTTTCTACTCGAAGCTGGCTATTATCTTACTCCCGAAATCAGACTATCTGCGGGCTATGTTTTTGGTAGTGCTGACGACGAAGACTTTACAGGTACTCGCTCTGCGGGGGGCCCTTATGTAGGAATGACGCTGAAGTTGAACAGCATCCTTGATGGCTTTGGGCAACATCGTGCGCCAACTCTTCCTGAAGGAGTGACGGAAGATGAGGAGGTTGAAATTATCGAACAAGAGGAAGCAGAAGAAATGGAAAACTAGGATTTTGTTATTTATTAGAAGTTTTCGATAAATCTGATTGACTGTGATAACGCCCCCTAAATCCCCCAAGCTTGGGGGACTTTCAGTTAATCTTTCTCCCCCCAGAATTGGGGGGCTGGGGGGGAATTACTAACAACTAACATCTTTAACAATGTCTTTCTACAGCGATCGCCAAAACCGAATACTTTTACTAACTGCGATGATTATCGGTCTAATCCCTTGGGGAAGGGCTTTAGCGCAGTCGGATCTGCAATCTTTTAAAGTTGTGGTCAATAGCGATCGCGATACGATTAATCCAGACGCAGAACTAACCTTGAGAGAAGCGATTAGTCTGGCTAATAATACTCTACCCTACAGCAATTTGAGTTCTGCTGAACAGCAGCAGGTTGAGGTAATCGCCAGCAATACACGGATTGAATTCGATCTGGACGCAGAGAATGCGGTAATTAAGTTACAGGATACTCTTCCGCCTTTAGTCAGTCCTGTGGTTATTGATGGTACGACTCACCCTAACTACGACTCGAATGATACCGCGACGGTAGAAATTCCGATTCCAATACCTGTAGTTAGTCTTACCGCAGCAGAGGGTAAGAATATTTTTCGGGGTCTAACCGTTGCGGGCGATCGCATTACCGTAAAAGGTTTGAGTATCTATGGTTTTGGTCATCCTGGTTCTACTACTAACACTACTCCATCGGCAGATATTGTTATTTCTTCTAGTTTGCCTATTGCATCTGAAGAACTACAGCCTTATATTTCTGCCGATCCACCTCAAGATGTAGCGATAATCGATAACTGGCTCGGTTTACCTCCCGATGAATCTTTAGCTACTATTCCCTCTGGTTTTGGTGTCTGGCTATTCGACGGCGTAAATACTAAGATTCAGCGCAACCGAATTTATCATCATGGCGGAAGCGCAATTGTTACCTCAAAAGAAGCTCTTAGGACGCAGATTTTAGAAAATATTATCGTGGGGAATGGTCTGCGGGGAATGCCTCACGCAATTTACTTAGAAGGACAGATTGACGATACGGCGATCGCGGATAATCTTTTATGTGCTAACGATGGTAGTGGTGTTTACCTGTTTAAACCAGAAGGCAAAATTACCGTTAGGAATAATGCGATTAAATATAACGGTCGTAGAGTACCCAGCGCAGCAGTTTATCTAACTGGCAACGATCATCAGATTCTCAATAACCAGATTATCGGACAGACGGGGTCGGGGGTTACGGTTGCAGCCTATCCCCAGAGTATTCGCAATATTATTACTGGTAATTCATTCGACGATCTGGCAGGTTTGAGTATCGACCTCAACACCCGCAACCATACGGGTCAACCATTCTTCAAATTAGGCGACGGCGTTAACCCTCCCCGCAATTCCCCCAACCGTAAAAAAGACACGGCAAATCGTGCGATAAACGCCCCGCAGTTCATGAGCGAAGACTTCTTCATAATTGACGGCAAGGTAAGCATCGATGGTGTTGCCGATCCTTATACCAAGATTACCCTATATCGCGTCGAACCCAATATTCTCAATTCCGAAGTACCTTTAGCTAGCTACAGCGAAAATCACGGTCCTCTAAGCACTCCTCTATTCGATACCGTTACCGATGCAGAGGGCAGATTTCGCTTTACCTCAGACGATCTCGAACCTGGGTTAGTAAGCGCGATCGCCACTAGACCCGACTATGGTACATCTGAACCAGCCTTCAACGCAGTTATTAAATCTCTCGAAGGCAGCGAAACCACCAGCGTACCCACTATAACTATCCCCAACTGCACCACAAAACCAGTAGCGCGAGTTAGCGATCCGCCAACGGAATTAGAAACAGAGCCACCAGAAGCAGACACCGTAACCGTGAGTGTCCCGACCAATATACACTTCGCCCTAGATCAATCCGATATTTCTCAAAAGAGTGCTGATGTATTAAACAAAATAGCTGAGGTCTTAAAACAACATTCCTTTCTCACCATCGAAATACAGGGACATACAGACACCCGCGCTAGTGACCAATACAACTTAACTTTGAGTAAAAAAAGAGCGATCGCAGCCCGTAACTATCTCATGCAGCAGGGAATAGAACCCGAACGGATGAAGATTTTAGCTTTAGGTGAATCAAAACTCAAGAAACCTGGGAATACTAGCTTAGAACACGCCTACAATCGGCGGGTTGAAATCGGTTTCCAGGATCTGCGAGGTATGGAAATCATTTTTGAAGAACAAAATAGCGACTTGCAGTTGGAATCTAAATAACTAATTAAAGCCTTTAAAAGAATTTATTAAAAAAAAAAGATAACCCATGAGTCCCTTATTTAAACATTTAGTAGCTATCCTAAATATTCAACATTATCGACAATTATGTATTGGTGGACTCGCTTTAATATTGTGTTCTCTCGCCTCAAATAGGGTAAGATCGGTAGAACTTCCCTCTGTCGCGGGACTGCGATTTCAGACTAGTGGACCAAATCGCTGTGCCAACATTGGCGATTGGTATACCACAGATGGTACTGGTAGTACTCCGAACTGCAATACCAGTGCTACCAGCACTGATAAGATACATCGCTTCAATATCGATATTACCCAAGAGATGATCGATGCAGGGGGGGGAAATGTCAATATCACCATTTTGGATGCTGAAAGTGAAGGAAATTTAGATGAGGTAAGAGGTACTTCCGACCCGACTCGCTTTCAACTTTTTGATGAATCTGGAGTTCTGCTAGATTCAAAAACTACTACTTCTAATTCTGGCAATGGAACCAATCTGGTTTTCTCTGTCAGTAGTGCTGGTACATATCAGATAACTAGCGAAACGGGAGCAAGATTTATTAATGGTAATAATGACACTACGCTTAATGATGATGATAACACCTTCAGCATTCAGATACCCGATGCTGGAGCTGCTCCAGAACTACAGAGCCTAATTGGTCAGTTTCAGGGAACGATGCAGCAAAATACAGGAAATAGACTTTCTTTCGATCTTTACTTTTTAGTCGGACCTGGAACTAATGCCTTGAAGCTGCGTAACTTTGATGTTGATAATAACCTCACATCTCTAGTCTATAGAAATCCTAGTGGTGCTAGCGTTGGCAACCCAACTATTAGTGGTAATGCTGTTTGGAATGGTGGAGGAAATCTAAATACAGGTAGCGATGATTTTCCTATAAATACTACCGAGCCTAATTTCGCGGATGTTGGAATCTGGACGATTGAATTTAACGGTCTTAGTAGTAGTAATCAGTTTATTTTAGAGGCTAATACAGGAGATAACGATCGCTTAATAGTTTATGATAGTCCCCCTGTTAGAGCGGGTAATTTTACTATTACCCCAGATACTACTCGCACGACTACGGTTAATACTCCTGTGGATCATCCCTTTGATGTCACCAATATTTTTGGTACGACTGATATTATTAACCTCAGTTTAAGTGGAGCCGAGTCTAACTATACGACTGAACTAATTAATGCCAGCACTAGTCAACCTTTAACCGATACTGATAAAGACGGCAACTTAGATACTGGAATCCTCGATCCGAACGAAACTATCAGTTTGATTTTGCGCGTCACTCCAAACACGGGCGCGACTAGCAACGATACGACTCAGATTGATGCTGTTTCTTATATGGATCTAAAAGTCGATCCTAATAACAACATTACTCGATTTGTAACTAAAACTACTGCTGTTTTAGACTATGGTGATGCTCCCACAAATGGAGATCCTGCCCCTGATGGTATCGGAACTACGGGTTATGGCGAGGCAACTCACGCTATAGTTAGCGGTACTCAGCTAGGAACGAATATCGATGCGGAAATTGCTGCCCAAAATAGTGCTGGGGCTGATGGCGATGATAATGATGGTACTGATGATGATGATGGGGTAACTATTCCTGGGTTAACGGTGGGTGAAACTGCCACTATTACCGCCAATGTTTCAGGTACAGGGGGATATCTTCAGGGCTGGATCGACTGGAACGGTAACGGCAGCTTCGATGCAGGAGAACAGGTAGCTAGCGATCTTCAAGACAATGGTACGGGAGATACTGATAATACTTCTGGAAGGATTAGCTTTGATGTCAATGTTCCAGCAGATGCAATTACCACTAACAACACCTTTGCTCGTTTCCGCTGGTCTACTACTCAAGGTTTAGATTCCACGACTGCTGCTACCGATGGAGAAGTAGAAGATTATCAAATTGCGATCGCCACTGTAGTCACGGTGAGCGGTACAGTGTATGAAGACTTTGGCGCAGGTGGAGACAACAACAATACATTTGATAGCGGTGAGGGAACTATCGGTAACGTTAGCGTCAACTTATTTGAAGACAACAACAATGACAATCAACCCGACGGCGCAGCAGTTCAAACCGCAGAAACTGATGCGAGTACAGGAGCTTATCAATTTACTAATGTTGCTTCTGGTAGATACTTAATTCAAGTTGATACTAGTGACACTGATATCCCTAATGCCTACGCTATTGGTACGCCTAACCCAATACAGATTAATATCTCCAACACAGATCTTACAGATCGAGACTTTGGTTTTAACACCGTCTTTAAAACCTGTCCTCCTGGTAGTTTTCTATCCGAACAAACGTTTCTAGATTTCCAAAATCCCGCTGCTGAACCTGGCACTACTCAGGGCAATTATAATGTTGGAGCTGTTTACCGTTTCCCCAATGTTGCTGCTGATATTGATGCCTTGGTCACAATTACATCTTTAAATGATGCCACCTTAACACAGATAGATGTTAATAACTTTGGCATCCCAACTGCTTTTCAACCACAGGTTAGGGCTAATTCCATCGACCCTGGGGAATACAGCGTTGACTTTGATATTGATTTCGTCCAGTCTGGTACTGATATACCAGTTGAACTGAGAAGAGTGTTAGCTACGGGGATCGATATTGATGGGGATAATGTAAGAGCTAGAGAAGCTTCTGAACTTGGTGGTAATCAATTTACCAGTTATGCCATTGATAACAACTCTCGGTTGACTGCAACTGCGTTGAGTAATGACCGAGTGAAATTTGAAAGTAGGACAAC
This sequence comes from Waterburya sp., assembly GCA_965214815.1. Lineage (GTDB taxonomy): Bacteria > Cyanobacteriota > Cyanobacteriia > Cyanobacteriales > Xenococcaceae > Waterburya. The sequence continues at coordinate 122,643 of CBDCCL010000002.1, read as the reverse complement.
CTTCAACTTGGATGATATTACCGTCAATTCTTTAAACCAAGGAAGTGCTTACTATGACAACAATACTCAGTCAATTGAATATCGAGCTGGTCTGATTATCGACTCTGGTACTGACAATAATGTTGCCAACGAAAGATTGACTTCGCTACTTTTTGACTGCGTATCATACGAGCTGGCTGTAACTAGCGATCCTAATTTACTGTTAGTCAAACGGATCACTGCGATCAACGGCGATCGCACTCAAAATCCTAACGATAATACTTCCTTGAATACTTTCGTCGATGACACGGCTTCTACTCGTCAAGAGGACGATAATTATCCCAACTGGCCAGATAACTATCTCATCGGTGAGATCGATGCTGGCAAGGTTAAACCTGGTGATGAAATTGAATACACTATCTACTTTCTTAATGCGGGGAATACAGAAGCAGAAAACCTCCGAATTTGTGACAGGATTACTGCCAACCAAGATTTAAAACTAGATGCTTACGGTGCTGGTAATGATTTACAGCTTCAGCTAGATACCCAGTCCGCAATTAATTTGACCAGTGCCAATGATAGTAGCGATCGCGTTCGACTGATTCCTCCTGCCCAGAGCGTCCCCGCAAACTGTTACCTCAAGGGCGCAAACGATAACGGCACATTACTATTCGATATTACGGGTACGGGGAATACCAACCAATCCGATTTAACCAGTGTGCCTGGTTCTACGGGCAAAGGAACTCCAGATAACTCCTATGGCTTAATTAGATTTACCACTACACTCGAACCCTAAAGTAATTTTAATACGCGATCGCGCTCCGCAGGTAAAAACTATCGCCTCTTCATTTTTAATCGCAAATTCTTATGCTAAATCATCAATTCCAATCCCTTAGTAATCAGGTACAGAAACATAGTCATTGGCATCCTTGCTCTTATCGTTGGTGGTTAGCAATATTTGTTTTTGCCAGCAGTAATTGGCTCACAGCATTATCTTTGTCGGCTGCTACTCCGCCACCAGGAACCGTAGTTGATAATCAGGCAACTGGTAGCTTTATCGAGCCTATTAATAATACAGAAATTCAAATCGAATCAAATATAGTTCAGGTAGAAATTGCCGAAGTTGCAGGTATTACTATTACAGGGATCGCCACCGAAGAAGCTCCCAGCAATGTTAACGGTGCTGGTACTAATCAAAATGATGGCAACATCAATCCCAATGATGTAGTTTACTTCATCTATCGGATCGCTAACGTCGGTAACGATCCTACGCAATTTTTTATCCCAGGCGCACCTTCTTCGATTACTGGGGGTAGCTTACAGGGACAAATTGAGATTATCGCCTACGATCCTGATGGCAGTGGCGATACGGCAGCTACCGATTTAAGCAATCCCGTTCCAGTTCCGACTGAGGGGATTAGTACAGGAGATCCCAACGCTTTAGATTTACCCAACGGCTCTATTCCTGCCGAGGGAACGGTGACGATTCGTGTTCCTGTCAAACTCGACTCTACTTTGAGTGAGGGAGATACGGTAAGCGTAGTTATGGGCGATACGGGAAGCAACGACAATTCTACCGAGACTCAAAACCAAGTCTTTATCGCGGGCGATCTAGATGTTTATACTCAAGATAATCCTGATGGCACGACAGGCGAAGCCGATGGTAATCCAATTAACGGAGATGCAACCAACCAGCGACGAGAAGCTAGTTATAGCCAGGAAGTTACGGTTACTCTAACAACCGCACCTCTAGACTACGGTGATGCACCCGACTCTTACACTACGGCGCAGATTAGGATAAATAGCGATGTTTATCTGGGTTCTACTGCCCCTGACGCAGACACGGGTAGCTGGCACGACGGTACGGATGACAGCGAGAACGCTACCGACGACGACACCAACGATACTCCCTCAGCAATAACTGCGGGTGATGACGAAGAGGATAGTGTAGCCTTTGGTCCTCTCGATATTACTATGGCAGGTAACAGCTTCAACCAAGACGTGAGGGTGACTAACAACGATGCCCAGCCTGCTTACGTCCGCGCCTGGATCGACTTCGATCGCGACGGTACTTTCGACCCTAACGAGGTTTCCAACGAAGTGACCGTGGCGGGTAACGCAGGAGATACCACAGCTAACCTCTCTTTTTCAATTCCCAGTGATATTAGTTCTGGCCCTAGCTTTGCGCGGGTTATCGTCTCCGACACGCCCAACATTGCGATCGCGGGACAGGGGACGGGGGAGATTGAAGACCACATAATCAACATCGGCGACGAAGATATTTGTAACTTTGTACCCAATACGACTTTTTCTGCCTTCGACTTTACTAACGCTTCGGGTGATATAGGTGAAAATCTTAATCTGACAAGCGCAGTTGCCACCTATAGAAATGCCGTAGTAGATCTTGATGGAATACCCCTAGATGTGAGGGCTACGGTTAATGCAACTGAAGGAAAAATTAACAAATTTGGTAATGGCTCGATAGATGGTCGCGACGCATCAGAATGGTATCTGGCTATTGGAAACAATAATGCCAATACTGGTAGTTCGGCAGAGGTGAGGCTAGAGTTTTTTATTGCAGGAACTAACATACCTCGCGCCATTTCAGGTCAATTTGCTACTGGCGATATAGACGATAAACCCGCGCCAAACGGTCGCCTTGAAGCCCTGCTGTTGAACACTACAGACTTCAGCGGTTACGCCCTCGACGGCAGTACAACAATTGAAAACCCCTATCCTGAAGGGAATTACACCGTATTTGAAGGTACGGGCGATCGTAGCGATCAGCCTGATAGCTTTGTCACCTATACTTTCAATAATCAAAACAGCGTCAATCTAATCTTACGCACTACAGATGTTGAAGGAACTCCCAGTGCAGGTTTTCCAATTAATGGTCGCATCGCTAGTACCAAAATTAATAATGCCGAATGTAGCTCTGTCGTCATACCAACTGATTATAGCGACGCACCGACCGATAGTACGAGCTACGGCGTTGCTGCTCATACGATCGCATCTGGCATTCAACTAGGATCGGCGATCGATGCTGACAGCGGATCTTTAGCTAGTGCCGACGCAGACGGCGATGATAATAATGGTACTGATGATGAAGATGCTTTCAACACTTTACCCAACGTTCCCACTGTCGGTAACTATAGCCTCGACGTTTCTGTAGAGACTACTGGTAATGCTACGCTACACGGCTGGATTGACTTTAATAAAGACGGTCAATTTGAAGCGAGTGAATACAGTAGTGCCAGTGTAACTAGTAGTGGTGATATACCTCTGTCTTGGTCAGTTCCTGCGGTGACTACTCCTGGCGATAGTTACGCTCGTTTCCGTTTAACTAGCGATACTTTAACCGATGATGGTACTTCAGACATCGACCAACGCTCATTTGGCAGCGCGAGTGATGGTGAGGTAGAAGACTATCCCGTGACCATTGAGCTAGCAGGTATATATGACTATGGTGATGCTCCCGATGGAAATTCAGGTACTGGTACAGGTAATTATCAAACTACTTCTAGTGATGGCGGTGCAGCCCAGGTAGTCATCAACGATCCTACATCGAGAAAAGTGCTGAGTTTGGGTGAAAATGTCGATCCTGACAGTGGCGACTTAGAGAATGCAGATGCCCTAGCCGATGATGAAGATGGTACGCCCGATGACGAAGATGGTGTAGCTAGCTTTCCTACTTTGACTACCGCTGAGGGGCAAGAGTATACCGTATCGGTAACTGCTAAAAATAACATTACTGAAGAAGTTGCTGGCACTCAGGTAGGTGTTCCTGCTTATCTTGTGGGCTTTATCGATTTTAACAAAGACGGTGATTTTACCGATCCAGGAGAGCGATCCGAGACTGTAACAATTAGCTCTGGCAATAGCGATCTTAGAACCTTCGATGTCACCTTTAACACTCCTGCGGGAATGACTCCTGGCGATACTTATGCTCGTTTTCGTCTGGGTCAAGTCGAAGCTACAGCCCAGTCTGCTACGGGGGCTTCTGCTGGAACAGATAATGGTGAAGTAGAAGATTATAAGATTGCGATCGCACCATCTAACAATACTCCTCCTGTAATAAGCTGTCCTGCGAATTTCGACCTGGTATCATTCAATTGGTCTCCAGATAACGATTCTCAAAATGGTTTAGTTTGGTCTGACTCCACGACTAATTCTTACAACATCAGCGGTAATTTAATGACAGCAACCTTGAACCGACAAGGTTCAACTTCCAGCCTTGCCAATGGAAGTACTTTTTCAGGTGCTTTTCCCCCTCCTGGTTCTGGTTTAACCTGGTTAATGAATACGCCAGACAATACTAATACCCAGAACGCTAGTTTTACAATTACCTTTGCCTCTCCCGTTCCTGTATCTCAGTTTGTCATTGCCGATATCGATGCTAGCAATAGTAATAGCCCCACTACCTGGCATGACCAGGTTAAAGTTTCTGCTTCCAATTCGGGTAATCCATTACCAGTCCTTTTAACCCCCGACGATTCCAGTATTATTACTGTTACTGCCAGTGGTGATACTGCTTTTACAGCAGATGGAGTTGGTCAAACAAGGAACGATCTACCCGATGCTAATCTGACCACAACCATCAATGGTTTTGTCGATACTATCACTATTGAATATCAAGACGGACCTCGTTCTCAAAGCGATCCCGCTCAACATGGTATTGGCGTTGGCAGCTTTAGTGCCTGTTATCCTCGTCTCGACCTGGGTGATGCACCCGATACAGACCCTGGCACTGGTGAAGATAACTATCAAACCCTAACTACAGATGATGGTGCTAGTCACCAGATTGTTAGCGGAATTCAACTAGGTGCAACAGTCGATTCTGATGATGGTAGTTTACAAAATTCTGATGCTACTGCCGATGATGCGGATGATACTGACAACGATGACGATGGTGTAACGCTGGCGGGCAACAATTTGCAGTCACAAAGTTTGACTGAGGGAGACAGCATTACTTTAGATATTGCCACCCAAGGTAGTGGTGTTCTTAATGCCTGGATTGACTGGAATAACGATGGAGACTTTCTCGATGATGATGAACAAATCGCTACTAATGCAGCCGAAGGTGGTGCGGGCGACAGTGATAATAACGTGGCGGGTATACAGTTAAACGTCAACGTACCAAGTAATGCGACAGAAGGTAACACTTTTGCTCGCTTTCGCTATAGTACAGATACCGATCTAATACCGACTGGCACGGCTAATGATGGTGAGGTAGAAGATTATCAAGTTGAGATCGCCTCTTCACCTCTAATTACTGGTAACGTCTGTTATTCAGTAGCCGACTCAGGAGATACTCTGACTAGAATCGATCGCCTTACGGGGGCAGAAGTTAGTATTGGTGATACGGGAACTGATGAAATAGAAGCGATCGCCTATTCGCCTCTGAATAATATTCTTTATGCTGTTGACGGTGGTACTTTTGGCAAGATTGATACTACCTCTAATACTAGTACCTCTGGAAATTTTACAGCGATTGGTTCTGGTGTCGGTTCTGGTAATGGTTCTGCTGGAGCTAAAAATTTCAATGATATTGATGGTTTGACCGTCGATCCCTATACGGGACAGGTTTACGGTTCGGTAAGAGATGGAGATGGTGGCGCACCACAAGATTTACTAATCGAAATTAACCCTAATACTGGTACTTTTATACCGAATGCCTTTGGCGATGGAATTGATTATGTAGTAATTCAGTCTGCTGCCACAACTGGATTCAACGATATTGACGACATCACTATCGATCCTGATGACGGACAGCTATATGGTATTGCTAATCAGGGAAGTAATAGCAACGATCGCTATGTCAGAATTAATCGCACCGATGGCACGACTACCTTAATCGGTTCTTTTGGTGTTCGGGATGTAGAAGGTTTGACTGCCTTCAACGATGGCAATATCTATATGACTACAGGTAATCGTGGTACATCGGCAACTAATGACACTTTTTATCGCGTAGATCCTTCAGGAACGGCTAGCCCAGTTGCTCGTTTAAACGTTGGCTTTGATTATGAAAGTGTTGCCTGTCTGACTGGTCCTCCGAATAGTATTTCGGGTACGGTGTTCCTGGACAGCAATAATAATGCAACCAATGATAGTGAATCGGGAACTGAGAATGTTACAGTCGAGCTATACCGAGATGTAAATGCTGATAACACGGTCGATGATGGGGATATACTCCTAACCACTCAACAGACTAATTCCGATGGCGATTACAATTTCTTATTTGCTGCCACTGGTGCTTATGTATTGGCGATCGATCTTACTACTCTACCAGAGGGTAATACTCTGACTACAGATAATGTTGAAACTGCCAACCTCAATGGCTTGGCATTATCCGACACTGATAACGATTTTGGTCATCGTGCAGCTCCAACATCCGCACCACCCCCAGCAGATTCTTGTCCTAGCAGTCCCATTGGTTTGGTTGATGTCGGTGTTTCTACTTTTACTGGCAGTGGCAGTGGAGTAGGAAGACAGGTACGCTACCCAAATGTAGCAACGGTTGATGGCAAGGCTCTAGACATGATCGGTGAAGTCATAGCCTTACAAAACATGGACAATTTGGAAGAGTTCGGTATTAACGGTCGGGGTTTGGCTAACGTCACGCTGACACAAACTAATTCAAACCTGCCGATAAACACCAGAAAATTTGCCACCGTCAAATACACTTTTGTAGAGACAGGAACGACCAACGAAGTACCACTAAGCTTTGAATTTGAAGTGAGTGATATTGACAACAACCTCCGACCTACTGGAAGTTCTCGACGAGAATATATTATATTTCCTACCTCAGAGTTTCAAGATTATTTCTTCGCCGATACCACCCAAATGCAGGCACAGTTAAACGACGATCCTTCAAAGGGTCCCAATGGCATCGAGTTTAGCAATAGTGTTCCATTTGACGGAAATCCTAGTGCTAATCCAGGAAATACGGTCAAGTTTTTAATTAATAACCGTAGCTCATTTACTATGACCTTTGGTGTAGAGAAAAATAGATCCGACCGTCCAACAGGTAGGACTGGCTTTGGACTCGATGGTGCAATCTTACCCCAGCTTGGAAAATGCGATCGCTATGATTATGGTGATGCTCCTGATTCCGATTCAGATACCGCAGCTAATAACTATCAAACCTTACTAGCCAACGGTGGCCCCGCTCACAAAATTATCGATGGTCTTTTCCTCGGTCCACAAAAGCCCGATGCGGATAATAACGGTACGCCAACAATAAATGCAGACGGTGACGACCTTAGCAATACCGCCGTTACCTTTGATGATGAAGACGGGGTGCAGTTAGCTGGCAGCGAGCTACAGGGACAAACCTTAGAAGCGGGAGACAGCATCACATTAGATATTGCTACTCAAGGTAGTGGTGTTCTTAATGCCTGGATGGACTGGAATAACGATGGAGACTTTCTCGATGCTGATGAAAAAATCGCCACCAATGCAGCAGAAGGAGGCGCACAAGACAGTGACAATGACACCCCTGGCATTCAGCTAAATGTTACCGTACCGAGTGGCGCAACAGTAAGCAATATTTTCGCTCGCTTCCGCTATAGTACAGATAACAATTTAGAACCTACTGGCACTGCTAATGATGGTGAGGTAGAAGATTATCAAATTGCGATCGCTGCTGCTTCCGATCCCAACTTATTACTAGTAAAACGGATCACGGCAATTAATCCAGGATCTAGCGACGAAGTTCAGTTTAATACCTTTGTTAACGATGACAGCAATAATGATGGCGATTTCGATAACGATCCTGACAACGATCCTAACTGGCCCACTGATGACAATATATATCTACGTGGGGCAACTACCGTCGCTGACGTTCAACCAGGGGATGAGGTAGAATACACGATCTATTTTCTGTCTAATGGTGATGAAGACGCTACCAACGTCAAAATTTGCGATGTCATTCCCGACAACATGAGTTTTGTTAGCAATAGTTATGACGGCAACTCTGGAATAGCGTTGTTAAATAGTTCCGCTTCCAGTGCTACACCCACCAATTTATCCAATGCTGAAGATACTGATGAGGGTAGGTTTTACGCTCCAGGTGCTGCTTTGCCAACCGCCGGCGATCCTCCTACTAATCTGTGTCAGAAAGTTGACTCGACAGGCAATATTATTTCAGTAGGTGCAGCAGAAAATATTAACGGCGCGATTGTAGTAGAAATAGAGTCTCTTCCAGAAGTCACCGCTCCTGGCACACCTGATAATTCTTATGGTTTTATTCGCTTTCGTGCCAAGATCAAGTAATACTCAGTCGTACAGAGATTAAAGGACAAAGATTTACTTTAATCTACATATCATGCTATTTATAGCCGTTTACAGTTAAATAACGTAAGTTCGGGTTAAGAAAATAATTAAACACTTTATTTTCTTCCCTCTCTCAAACCAAAAAGCTAGAACGCATAGTATCGCACTACATTAATGGGTTAGGACAATTTTAGTGAACTGCTCGTAGGTAATAGGTAATAGGTAATAGGTAATAGGTAATAGGTAATGGGTAATGGGTAATAGGCAATCGTGACAAGTTAAGGGTCTACGCTTTTTGTCAACTAGTTTTTAGCTTTTGGGATGTTTTCACAAATTTAACTTTTTATATAGCGATCGCTATGTAATATGAAATCTAAAAAAAAATGCTACATATAAACTTATGGAATAGCTTCTAAAGCTAAGAGCTAAAAGCGATGAAGTGTACGTCGGCTTTTGAGAAAGAATACTCTTACTCAAAACGCTTGTGCTGGGCTTCCCAGTGCGACGGGTCTTGGGGGTTTCCCCCATGAACAACTTCATCAAGAAGCTAAAAGCTAAAAACCGAATCATTTGTAGCAAACATTTACGTATTTCATATAACTTTTGCTTGGGATTGAAAAAAAAATTCCATTTGAGAAGATAAAAATTTATGCCTCAAATGGAACAATATTTAGTACTAAAGATTTTATTATCGCCGTGTTTTGCGATCGCAAACTATTAGCTCAGAGTGTTGCTTTGTGGTTACGCCACTTCATTCAACTTTCTTTGCTTTCGACAACTTATTTGCGATCGATCTTAAAGTTGCACACGGCGTATATTAATAGTGGAGATCGAATCCTTAGGTGTTCTATAGCAATCCCAGGTCATTCATGAAAATATTTTTTTAATAAGGCACAGAGGACACAGAGGTCAGAAAGAAGAGAGTTTTTCACGAAGTTATCCCCAATTGCTATATTTAGCAGAAATAACACCTGTAGCAAGCTGTCAAGCATTTAATTTGTCTACTATTGATGCTTAAAACTACGGTGCGACCCCCCCTAGCGAAAGCCCGCGCATTTGTATCACACATGATTCGCTTCGCGTCACTAGGAAAGGGTTTTGTGTATTATCTCATTCCAAAACATACGCTAATATACAGTTTAAATGTACATCAGCGACGGTAAGCTAGCGGGGTAAGCACTCCTTACCTTTAGTTTGGGTCGCTACTTATACAATATCACCAGCGAGTGGATCTGCATAATAAGCAATTCCTTCGTAAGTGTAGTTGTCTAAGTTTTCCATTACGCTATCTTTTTCTGCTTCATCGGGAGTATAGAAGTGTACCCCTAAAGAAGCTTCGTAAAAACGATAGACAGGCATTGAACCTTCTGTTTCTGATTCGTGAGCATAAAATTTAACTCCTTCATAAGTAAAGTTATCTAGAGTTTCACGAACAGAATCTCTTTCAACTTCGCTTGTGGTATAAAGGTGTACCCCTGTTGTTGGATTGAAGAAACGATATACTTGCTCCATTTCATTTCCTGTTATGGGATCTACTGTGCTGTAAGACTCTCCCTCAAAAGAATAGTTATCTAATTCTTCTTCAACATACTCTTTTTCGACTTCATCGACAGTATAAAAGTGCGCTCCCGCTGTACCATCGTAAAATCTATATACTGTGGTTTCGCCACTATCAATCTGGCTAGGTGCTTCAGAATCCTTGCCATTAACCCCAATCTTAATTTTACTAGGATCGTCTTGTTTACCTATGTTGACTAATTGTTTCTCACCTAACAAAACTACTCCCGTCTTGCGGTCGTAGACAGGAGCTTCTGACGAATCTTCTACACCTGTGATGGCAAATTTGTCTCCTGACTGAAGATCGGTAATGCTAGGAAGATTCTTTGCGAGTTCCTGCGATAGATCGAATGCAAAAACATCGTTGCCATCGCCACCAGAAATAATATCTCCAGAAGTAACGTTTAAAAAGTCGTCACCATCGCCACCGCTAATGAAATCTTTACCTTCGCCACCAGAAATAATGTCATCACCAGCACCGCCTGTGATAGTGTCATCAAGTTGACTACCAGTAATCGTAACTGGACCGTCTCCCGATTCTACTTCTACTTCACTTCGTTGGTCTTGAAAAACGGTGATGTTTAAATCATCACCTGCACTTAAAACTTCGCTTGCTTCACCATTTTCGGTTAAAAGGTCTGGGTATAATACTTTAACAGTGTTCATAAAATCTTCCCGTCTTTATTGTTTATTTTCTTTGTACTGAATTCAATTTTGCTATTACTTAGCAGTCAAAAATATAAGATTGTATTTATTACTATAGTTTCTAATAAATACATTTTATTAACTATAGAATAAACAAAAGAACTCTTCTGACTCTATTGTTTACATATTTGGCAAATTGTCAACTAAAAAAATAAAATTAGCATTTTAAATAGAAATACGTATATAAATACACTTAAAGAAAAAATTATATTTACTCAAAATTATATTTTTATAAATTTTCAAACTAAATAATTAATAATACTTAAACTATAAATTTTATTTCATTAAAATCGCATTTTAGTCTTTGCTTATTTCTCTATCTATAAATCACAAGCCTACCCAAAGATTTATTAGGATCGATCGGAAAATCTGGATTTATTACATAATTAATCTTACGTGTTAACTATTAATTAGTATTACGTAATATACATTATGAGGATTAATCGATTGCGTAGATTTATCTACAGAATTTGACTGACAACGTAGGTTGAACTCGATCGACGATCGCTCTATCTTCTGAAATCGAAGTAAATATTTAACACTAAACCTAATCCACATTGAAAAGAGTTTTTCTCTCTGCGGATACCGCGACCCATAAAGAAAATGCTTGGGGTATTAACTCGCTACTCATGTACGGACGTACCAGGTCACGTCTCTACTTACTCGTTAGTCAAAACAGTTAACTTGAAAACACTATTGTTTCAAACTAGACATGGTTTAATTCTAGACAATCAAGAAACTTCTAAAGCTACAAAGTACTACAGATGCTTGCTAGTTCAGTTTTCCATTTCTGTTGAAATTATTGCAAGCTTACCTTTATGGATCTAAAGTGAGCTTTTTCAATTCTGTATACTGACTATCTACATTAGCCTTTAGCAAAGTTATATCATTATGTGTCTTGTAAGCTTCAACTAATTTCTCAACACATACTCGATATGTTTCCGTCGCTGTAGTGGGAGAGTCTAATACTTTATCCAATTTTTCAAACAATAGTCGAGCATTTCTTAGAGTCTGCTCGATTTCAGTATTACTATAGGCCAGCATCAGCCTTTTGAATCGGTAGCCACTAGAGGCAAGAGTATCAGAATAAAGTGTCACTTCATTTGTCATCCAACATTTAGCATTTATCAGCTTTAATTTTTCGAGTTTGATTGGTTTTGAGCCATTTTTTAATTATAGGAAACCAAATACATTTAGTTGTTAATTGTGGTAGCACTAAAAATCTTTGAATATGGCGACGACGACTTTGATATTTGATTGGTATCGGTATGATAGATGCTAATTTTTCACGTTACGAATTTTTTATAGCTTTGTAGTATTAGTACGATTATTCTTAGAGTTGCATATTGTCTGGGGGTTAGTAATTGCGAGATACATTTGTGATAGAATTCTGGCAAGATTTTTTATTTGGGGATCTTTTCAATTAGCTTGACCCCTTTTTCTTACTATCTCTCTGCTACATTTAACTGTTCATCTTGCTTTCTAGTCCTTTGTCACCCCGTGAGCGCATAAATCAAAATATTTATCTTCCAAATTAGCTATTAAATTTGAGTTCAATCTCTACCATCAAAAGCTTTCAGTTTTATAACCGATAGCTTTTAACGGTAGAGAGTTCAAGCAAGATCGGCTATCGTTTGATAGCACGATTTAGAAAATCTCGATATAGTCTAGCTTCATACCGTAACTAAGAAATTCAAGCTGTAGATCCCCATAGCCGTTAAAGTCAACATCATTAACAATTAGATCTGTATATCGATCGTACCCGCCAGTGTATCCAAGATTGGGGGATACATAGTTTTTCCCATCTACCTCAAGCTCGATATTTTTAAATACGTTACGAGAACCCGAAGAAACGCGCAATAGAACATCGCGAGTTCCCAAAATATTTTCCACATCAAAGCTCAACCATTCCCTTTCCTTAACATCGGTAATAACATGACCCGTGCCGCCATATTCGATATCGACATCATCTCCAGAATGATAATTGGCATTTCTTTGATTGCCCGAAGTAGTATCGTAATAAGCTAAATAGTCTTCTGCCTCAATTCGCACGGGAGCATCGGGAGCAAAATGATCGACCGTAGTAAAGTCGAGATAGTCCAGGCGAGCAGCATCGCCACCATCTTCCACACCCTGAATTTGTACGATATCGCCAGTTTCAAGATAAAAGTTCGAAAACATTCTGTGTTCTACGGTTGTTTTCCAGCTTGGATTTCTGCTGAAGTATTCTTGGTCTGACCAAACGGTTTCTCCAATCTGCTCGCCATTTACGGCTACCATAAATCCAGCTACCCCATCATTTTCGTCGAAAGTGCCGAGATCGAGGTCGTAGTAGCCCGATTCGCCACTGAATTGATAAGAAGCATAGCCAGTTTGCTTGTCGCCATTACCTTGCAGGGACAAAACTCTGTTATTTGAAGCGATATCGTGTTTGATACCCTGTACCCAATAAGAACTAGATTTTTGGTAAAAATCAGTTTCTGCCTCCATGCGGATTGTTTGAACTCTAGAAGGCTCGAATTCTAAGTAGTCTAAACGAGCGTGTTCGACATCACCGTCTTCAAAACCTCGAACCTGCACTATGTCTCCTGTCTCGAGATAGTAATTAGAAAGCATTCTTTTTTCCACCGCTGATTTAACGGTAGCGTTACGACTAAGTAGTTGAGAACCCATAAAAGCACGAGATCCGATCTGCTCATCATTAACTAAAACTGCAAATTTGGCTACCCCATCGTTTTCATCAAAAGTGCCGAGGTTTAAGTTATAAAAGCCCGATTCTCCAGTAAACTTATAGGCAACAATACCCGTTTCATTCGTATTGCCACCGACCAAGCTAAGAGCATTGCCTCCAGAAGCATCTCTTATATCTTGAACGTTATAGGCATCGTTTTTCCAATAATAGTCGGTTTCGGCTTCTAAACGGATAGTTGGTAGAAAAACTTGCTGCTCTAGATCGTTACCGCTAGCTTCAGTTCGGGTATCGTTACCCGAACCCGCAGCGATTGAATCGTCCTCATCAGTGCCGTTGGGTTTGTCGTCGAGAGAATTGCTAGCAACGTCCCCATCATTGTCGCTCTCAATTTTTGTATAGGTGTATGTATATATCGAATCGGCATTACCATCACCATTGAAGTCAATGCTATAGCTAGTTTGATTGCCCGAATCGTCGTATGTGTATGTATATATCGAATCGGTATTACCATCACCATTGAAGTCAATGCTATAGCTAGTTTGATTGCCCGAATCGTCGTAAGTGTAGGTAGTTATCGAATCGGTATTACCATCACCATTGAAGTCAATGCTATAGCTAGTTTGATTGCCCGAATCGTCGTAAGTGTAGGTAGTTATCGAATCGGCATTACCATCAGCATCTCCATCATAGCTAATGCTAGTTTTATTGCCCGATTTGTCGTAGGTGTATATTCTTATCAATTCAGCATTACCATCAGCATCCCTGTCACTGCTCTTACTAGTCTGGTTGCCCGACTCATCGTAAGTGTAGGTAGTGATCGATTCGGCATTACCATCAGCATCCCTATCACTGCTCTTGCTAGTCTGGTTGCCCGACTCATCGTAAGTGTAGGTAGTTATCGATTCAGCATTACCATCAGCATCCTGATCATAACTAATACTAGTTTGATTGCCCGACTCATCGTAAGTGTAGGTAGTTATCGATTCGGCATTACCATCAGCATCGTTATCATAACTAATACTAGTTTGATTGCCCGACTCATCGTAGGTGTAGGTTTCTATGAGAATAACATTCTTATTTTTACCTTCGCCTTCTTCTTCTCCTTCATATTCACCTTCGTATTTCTTTGCATATTTATATTCACGGGTATGTTTAGTTAAATTCCCCAAATTATCGTAGGTGTAGGTAGTTATCGATTCAGCATTACCATCACCATTCCCATCATAGCTTTCGCTAGTTTGGTTGCCCAAATTATCGTAGGTGTAGGTAGTTATCTCTTCGGCACTACCATCACCATCCTTATCATAGCTAATGCTAGTTTGATTGCCCAAGTCGTCGTAAGTGTATGTCTTTATCCTGTCGGCATTACCATCAAGATTGTAGTCATAACTTTGGCTAGTAAGAAAAAAATCCATAATTATCTATTTGTAATTAATAATCGAATCGAAGCTGACTATGCTAATAGCAGAACTCAAGCGATTCCTATTTTGTTATTAAGAAGATTTATAAATGCTTCTTTGTCATTTAATTGTAATAACAAAATAATATAGTAAAAACGATATAAACACGGCACTTTCGCAGACAGTATATTAAAGTAAATATTATGTATAAGTGAATATACTACTAATATTAGTAATAGCAAATATCCTTTTTTTCTAGGTATTTAAACTACCATAAGATGTTTTTTGCTAGTAATTTGTGTCACTAAAGAACGTTAGTAATTCAAAACATGACGTATCAAATATTTCCGCTCGTAGTTTTTTGTTGTTATATGAGATCCAATTAGAAGTAGTAAATTTGTTCGCCTATCGCACTCCACACCCATCATTACTCAAATAGGCAGTGGCGTTGCATCCCTGCGGGATGATTTAGAGAGGAATGGTATCAAAATGAAGATAATGAAGTAAAAGTTTGAATGATGCAAGGGAGCATCTGTTCACATTTGGAATAACAAAGAGTTTCATAATCTAACTTAAAGCCAAGCAAATGTCTTAAAGATTCTGTCTCGACTGAGAGATTCTAAAAAAGGAAGTTAGAGAAACTTTACTTTGAATAAAGTGAGGCAAAAGCTTGCTGAGTAGCGATCGCGCCTTAACCTATCGAGCTTTGACACGAACAAACCTTATTTCTCCGTCGGCTTTCTTTTGAAAAAAAGATTTAGTTACCATATAAAACTATTGACATTCTAGGATCGACAACCACAACACGGTCGGCACTGAGATTTCCTACCGCTACTCCTGTAGCAGCACCAATTCCCGCTCCTAGCTCGGCATCACCTAGTATCTCACCTAAAACTGCTCCACCAATAGCACCAATTCCCATATCCCCAGCAACCGCTCCTACTGAAGTATCACGGGGATCTTTAACATCTTCAAGCCTCTCAGAAACAGCGGATATACGGTAACTATATTGCCCATAAACAACTGCTCTAGCTACGTATCGTAACCCTCCTTCGACAGGAACATATCCACCTGCAATCGTTGCTCCCGCAGGAACTTGGATCTTGCCGATGATTCCAGGTGTTGTCGTAATTAGGTTATATGAATAGGTACTATCTTTGTTTAAATAAAGAATTTGTTCTTCTGCGCTTCTAGCTGTAACAATTCGATTTTGAGCGATCGCATTTTGATTTGTCTCAACACTGCTGGCTAAAGTAGGTGTGGCAGAACCGATTATAAAAAAAAGAGTAGTTCCAGTCAGGGCAGATTTTAAATTTTTACTAAGCATATTCATAGGTAATCTTCTCAGATTTGTTACTAAATCAAGTCGGTCTAAAAGTGTTCGATACTGATAACATCTAGAGTTAGGACTATAAATAATCCTTTCCTCTACATAAATGGAGAAGTTTCCAACTCATGCAGTAGCATTCAGCAATGGCACGATCATTGATAATCCTCGGTTTGTCAAACAATCTCAAGAGAAAGTTAATCGTCTAGCTAAAAAGAGCAAGAAGGTGTTAGACCTACTTTTAAACGGGAGCAACGCGAAAAGGTTGGTTTTCATACCAAGTGCGATCGCTAATATCACATTAAAACAAGGCAAAATTGGAGTTTGTTGATGTGGAGCAATTAAAAAGAGCAAATCTAATCAAAAAAGACTGATGCTAATAGCTTTTTTGACAGCAAAAAACTCCTTTTAATTCAAGTTAGATAAAAAAAGGAAAATGATTTTAAATCGAATAAACTTGTCGCTTTAAGCTGAATAAATTCTAGAAGTTAAATTAGAAGCGTAACAGATAAATTGTTGGTGTTCATCAGCCGACGTTCTTAAAATTGCTCAATGTTTTGCAATATACTAAATACACTCAAGTTAGAATAAGTGTTACAACTTGGCTTACTTAATATTAGGTACTCAACCGATGAATTCTGCTCTATCCCAGTTTGGTTCTCAGATGTCTCAGCTAACGGGTGTTAGAGCGATTATGAAAGACATTATTGAAACCTTGAGAAATAGTGCAGGAAGAGAATTTATTAATCTTAGTGCGGGTAATCCCACAATTCTGCCAGAAGTAGAACAGCTATGGCGCGACTGCACCCAAGAGTTATTAGATAGCGATGAATATGGCAAGGTAGTTTGTCGTTATGGTTCATCTCAGGGTTATGAACCACTGATTGAAGCGGTAGTTCGAGATTTTAATACTCGATATGGCTTATCCTTGAGCGATCGCCATATTTTAATTACAGGTGGTTCACAGGCTCTATATCTTTATGCTGCTAATGCTTTTAGTGGTTATACCGCATCGGGAGAACTAAAACAGATAGTGTTCCCCCTTTGTCCCGACTATACGGGATATGGTGGAGTAAGTCTGACTCCAGAAGCTTTATTAGCATATAAGCCAACTTTAGAAATAGATGAGGGTAAACATCGATTTAAATATCGCCCCGATTTCGATCGCCTAGAGATAAACCAACAGACTGGCTGCGTAATTTTTTCTCGTCCCAGCAACCCTACAGGAAACGTTATTAGCGACGATGAAGTAAAGAAAATAGCTAATCTAGCAGCTAAACAAAATGTTCCCGTATTAGTAGATTCGGCTTATGCACCGCCGTTTCCTGCTTTAAACTTTACTGAGATGACTCCTCAGTTTGGTGAGAATATTATTCACTGCATGAGCTTGTCCAAAGCAGGATTACCAGGAGAAAGAATTGGTATTGCTATCGGCGATCCTAAGTTGATTCAAATATTAGAGTCTTTCCAAACCAATGCCTGTATACATTCTTCCCGTTATGGACAGGCGATCGCAGCCAAGGCGATCGCGAGGGGTAAATTAGCCGATTTGGCTACACAGGTTATTCGTCCTCACTATCAACGTAGATTAGAAGTATTAGAAAATACGCTGGATGCTACTATGCCAAACATTCCCTGGTTTCTGCATCAGGGACAAGGGGCGATCTTTGCCTGGCTGTGGTTGAAAGATTTGCCGATGACAGATTGGGAATTCTATCAGGAGTTAAAGCAGGTAGGAGTAATTGCTGTACCTGGAAGTACTTTTTTCCCAGGGTTAAAAGAAGATTGGCAACACAAACAGCAGTGCTTGCGAATTAGCTTGACTGCAACTGAAGCAGAAATAGCCGAAGCAATGGAGCGTTTGGCATCATTGGTTAAAAAAGTATATTAATTCCAAAAACCTTAGAAGCTTTGAATCACAACACTGAATATGTCATAAGGCAGATACCTTCGATTCTATCTATTGACTAGTTTGAAGGAAGTTTCGATCTAGCAACAGCTATTGATACCATGAATCGAAAATTACTCTGGCTGCTTAAAGCAGGCTTTATTACTTATCTTCTATTTCTCGCACCTCCCCTGCACTGGGATTTTACCAAATCATTAATTGTTAAATTGTTAACGCTGCAATGGAATAATATAAATCCAGTTATCTTTTCTTTATTTTGTCTAGTTGGAGTTTGGATAATAATTTACAGCAGTCTGTTATTTTTTGATGGCAGAATGCAGTCTATACCTTTTTATCCGTTCGCTTTAGCATCTCTGGCTTCGGGGGTAGTGGGATTGATTCCTTACTTGGCTTTAAGAGAACCTAATACAGAGTTTACAGGCTCAAAAGATACATGGCTCTCTATTTTAGATTCGCGATCGACTGGGATAGTGCTGACGCTGTTTACTCTGGGTCTGCTGGTTTATGCCCTAATTGCTGGAGACTGGGGGGAATTTTGGCAACTATTTAAAAGCGATCGCTTCATCAACGGGATGACCTTGGCTTTTGGTTTGTTTTACCTAGTGTTTCCCACAGCTTTAGGTGATGACATGGCTCGTCGCGGTTACACAAGAGATTCGCAATTGTTCTGGCTGATTGCAAGCGTACCATTATTCGGCCCTCTTGCTTACCTTTGCTGGAGACCGCCAATTAGAGCGATGCCATAAATATTACACCGAATTCGATTTGCGATCGCCTATTACTAGTTTATTTGCTAACCACACTGCGATCGCTCCATAACATTTCTGTCGTCTGACAGATACATAATTTAACGTTTCTTAATACATTTAAGTACAATAAGTTTACTAAAAGCGATAGGGAGCAAAGATGCTAGGAGTAAAAAACATCGGTGAGCAAACACTTAACAAAATTGCCAAATTAGCTTTATCTTCTCAGCTAGAAGATGCTGATGGTTTGGAAGTTAAAGTCAAAACCGCCCCCGAAAAGTTAGCTAATGGCGAACTAGAATCGCTTTTAATCGAAGGTAAAGGACTGGTGATTGAAACCGATTTACGTCTGCAAGTCCTAGAGATTGCCTTAGCTGCGATCGCTGTTAATCCTTTAAAAGCTCTCACAGGAAAAATCCAGCTTACCCAACCGAGTCAAGGAACAGCCCGCATAGTTTTAACCGAAACCGATCTAAACTGTGCTTTAAATTCACCAGATCTTAGAGCAAAAATTAATGTTTTAGACACATATTTGTCTACAGGAAAAGTTAAGTTAACAGTTCCGCAAAAAAAATGTCAGCTTCGTAAAGATGGAACGGTGGCAGTAGAGGCTATAGTGCAATTACAACCATCAGGCGAGACTAAAGAGGTAGCATTTACCACTACTCCCAAAATTGCTTCGGGAGGTACAAGCGTGGTATTAGAAGATATCCAATACGAGCCTGGCAAAGAAGTATCAGAAGACTTGACTCAAGCTTTTCTAGATAAAGCTGAAAAAATGCTAGATTTGCGTAATTTTGAAAAACAAGGACTCGCTCTACGTATTCATCGCCTGAATGTAGAAGCTGGTCAGATAACGCTTTTGGCAGCAGCAGATATTACCGAATTTCCGACCCTATAATTAATTATTTTAATACTGCGATCTGAGCATGAATTGGTTTAAATCTGCACGATTAGGAATGTTCGTTCATTGGGGACATAGTTCTGTACGTGGATGGGAGTTATCCTGGCCTTTAGTTGGTGGTGTATTTAGTCTTCCTCACTGTCAAGATGTGGCGATCGCTGATTATCATCAAAACGCCGAAAACTTTAATCCTACCGCCTACGATCCGCGACAATGGGCAAATCTGGCTAAAAGTTTGGGGGTACAGTATGTAATTTTAACCACCAAACATCACGATGGTTTTGCTCTATTTCCCACTAAAACCAATGACTTTCACTTGCAGAATGGTCAGTCAGATCTAGTACAGCAGTTCGTCGAAGCCATGAGAGAAGCTGGCTTAAAAGTAGGTTTTTACTTTTCTCTAATTGATTGGCATCATCCTGACTATCCAGCCTTTACAGAAGCTGACAAACCCTATCGCTTCGATCGCATTCCCCAACCTACACCGCAACAATGGTCGCGTTTTGTAAAAGTGATGTTCGAGCAGATACGGGAACTACTAACTAACTACGGTCAAATAGATATAATTTGGTTCGATGGTAGCTGGGAACGTACTCCCGAACAGTGGCGCGCTGAAGAACTCGCTCAGACGATCCGACAACTACAGCCAGATATTTTAATTAACGATCGCCTACCAGGACAGGGAGATTTTACTACCCCCGAACAGTTTGTTCCACCACAATCCCCCGACGAACCCTGGGAAGTTTGCTTAACTATGAATGAAAGCTGGGGCTATAATACTGCTGACAACCATTACAAATCAGCTAGAGATTTGGTGCATACTCTCTGCGAAATAGCTGGCAAAGGTGGAAACTTGCTACTTAACGTCAGTCCGATGGGTGATGGTCGAATTCCACCAGCCCAACAAGAGCGTTTAGAAGCCGTTGCTGAATGGATGGATCGCTATGGAGAAAGCATTCTTAATACTCAACCAGGACTAGAACCCTGGCAGTTTTACGGCCCATCCACTCGCAAGGACAATTTTTATTATTTACACCTATTGATGAAACCCTACGAAACTATTTCAGTAAGGGGTATTCCTATTAAGCAAGTAAAGTCCGTAAAAATAGTAGGAAGCAATGAACCTCTAACCTATACTACTCGCTGTTCGATTTTAGATGAGATTACCCAACCAAATCCCCAAGGCGAATTAACTATTACCGTTCCCTCTTCGGCGATCGACCCTTTAGCTACTGCAATCGCTATAGAATTAGCTTCGTCTTGATTAGATATAGGCAAATCTATTCGATCTTAAGTAATAAGTAATGAGTAATGAGTGTTCTAACTAAAACGATTGTTCGCTCGATACCCATACCCTTTTTTCATTTCGTTTAGTTCGGGTTATATAGCAATCGGGGATGAGTTGTAAAAACTCTCTTCTTTCTGACCGCGGAATGCGGTCGTGCGCTCTCTGCGCACCGACGTTGCTTCGCAACGGCGACAGCCTCCAGGCTGTCAAGCCCCGCCTTGAGAAGGCGGGGAATGGCTGACCTCTGTGTCCTCTGTGCCTCCGTGGTTTATTAAAAAAATATTTTCATGAATGACCTGGGATTGCTATATAGCCGTACAAGGTTAGATTAGGACATTGAAAGCTATTAATTCGTAAGTAGCAAGTAGCAAGTAGCAAGTAGCAAGTAGCAAGTATAGAATAAGTGTCCTAACTCAAATACGTAATGCTATAAAAGGGAAAATTATCTCTAAAAAGATCGGAATGAAATACCAAAGATGTAGACCTGAAAAGCGAATCTATCGCAACCTAGCTTTAGGAATTATTACTTTTATTATCTTGGCTACGGTTCTGCCCGTAATGGGTTCTTCAGGAATATCTTAAAGCCGTTTTTAGTTGAATAGACTACGTTGTTAACGCAATAGTTCGTAGCGCAGCACTTCGTGCAGATCGTCGTAAGACGACTGGGAAGCTCTGCTTCCGCGCTATCAGCTATAGCGATCTGGGATCATTCATAAAAACATATCTCAAAGCGTTCCCTTGCGGAGTGCCTGTCTCCTGGGGTTTACTCAGGAGTTTATACGGCACGTCTCCGCGAACTGCGCGATCGCCTCTGTGGGTCTTTCTTGTTTTTTTATGAACCACGGAGGCAGGTCGAACACGGAGGAAGAAAAGAAGAGAGTCTTTCTCAAATGATTTAGTATTACTATTGTGGTCTACTTATTTGAAAAGTGCAGTAGCTATATATTTTTGATAAATGGCTAATAAGTAACAGTTTGGAATAGTTAATTATAGCGGAGATAGTTTAAATCAAATAGAAAATAAGGGTAATAGCAAAGTGAAGAAGTAATAGACTAAAGGAGCGGTAAAAACATAGCTGTCGGTACGGTCTAAAATACCTCCGTGTCCGGGAATTAATTGTCCAGAATCTTTGACTCCTGCATCTCGCTTCATCATAGATTCGGTTAAATCTCCTAGTAGGCTGGTAATTCCGATCAATATACCCAACATAACGCCACTTATTTGCCACACGGGGAAATGAAAATACCAAGCTCCTAATTCGGCAACTATTAAACTACCAAGAATACCGAAAACTGCTCCTTCCACTGTCTTCTTAGGACTGATCTGCGATAGTTTAGTTCGACCAAAGCTTTTACCCATAGTGTATGCACCGATGTCTGCTGCCCAAATACAGGCCATTACTAAAAATGTCAGCGTTAAGGCGGTAGGAAATTGACTCGGATTAAGCCAAGAATCTGGCCAATAACCATCTAAAGGTAGATTACTAGAATTATTGGTATTGGGTAGGTTAACTCGTAAACGTACCCAGAAAGTTGGTAGATAGCCAGTATAAAATAACCCTAAAATAGAACTAGAAATATCGGCGATCGTCGCTATTTTTGGCTGGAACAATAGATAGAAGCAAATAATTGTTCCCCCCAAACAAAACATGGCATCGGTGACGCTTGGAGCGATGGTAGCACTAATTAATAAGGCTAGAGAAACAATTAGAGTTGTTTTGCCAGCGGGTTCGACTCCTTTGGCGCGAACTAAGCGAAAGTATTCTAACTGCGCCAAAACAATTAAAATACCAATACCGATAGTAAAGTACCATCCTCCGAGAATAATCATTCCCAAAGCTAAGGCGATCGCTATTAATGAGCTGATTATACGAGAAAATGCCATAATGCGTTGCTGCTACAAACGCTAAATAAAAAGTAGATTGAGTTTAAGGCAACCTTATGAAAGGTTAACAAATTACTGGATTATGTCCTAGTAATTGTTAAAGATATAACAGCCTATAGTTTTTCGCCACTAAGAATAAACATGGGATTCAGCGCAGCAAAAGTTTGATGAATTCCTCTAGTTTCTAAACGGTTAACTGCTGATTGCACTACCTCTATATTTCTTGCTTGAAGTTCTGATAGTCCTTCGGAAATGATATATAAATTTTCTAAATTATTAACGGTAGCTACAATACGTCCTTCTGGTTGAAGATATTGCCAAGTTTGTTTGAGAATATCGTCGATTGGTTTACCTCCTTCTATACACACTAAATTAGGTTTAGGCTCGATATCTTTAAGACAGTCTGGCGCGCTACCTTGGATTACATTAACATTATTAACTCCAAAGCGATCGCAGTTACGTTTAATTAATCTGGCAACTTCATCATCTCTTTCAATAGCAATAATTTGTCCTTGGGGACAAAGCAGGCCGATTTCTACAGGGATTGTTCCCGTCCCTGCACCTATATCCCAGAAAACCGAGTCTGGTTTCATCCGCAATGAGGAAATAATTAATACACGTACTTCTCTTTTACTTAAGGGAATTCCAGGTAAACGCTCGAATAACTTGTCAGGGATTCCAGGGGTTTTATAAGGCCACATGATTAATTTTAAGCTTTAAGTTTTAACTATACTCAATATTGATCGACCTATATAGTTTATTCAGCTA
This sequence comes from Waterburya sp., assembly GCA_965214815.1. Classification (GTDB taxonomy): domain Bacteria; phylum Cyanobacteriota; class Cyanobacteriia; order Cyanobacteriales; family Xenococcaceae; genus Waterburya. The sequence continues at coordinate 99,210 of CBDCCL010000002.1, read as the reverse complement.
TTTAAGGATCTGAATGGTTTTTAGGGTAGGATCGTTACACCCCGTAATAGTTCCACCCGCGTTCATAATTTGCTGGAGATAATCGACAGCCTCTTTTGTAATGACTTCGCCAGGCATTAATAAAGGAATTCCTGGAGGGTAAGGGCAAATTAACTCACCGCTTATGCGATCGCTCGCCTGTGCGATCGGTACAGTCTCGGCGGGGGCAAAATATGCCTCTCTAGGAGAAATGCGTGAGGGATGAAGGATAAGGGATGAGGGATAAGGGATAAGGAATAGGGGATAAGGAATAGGGGATAAAGTATGGGGAACAAGGTATGAACGAGATAAAGTTTGACAGGCTTGGACTAGTTGTTCGATATCTTCTGCGGTATTGCCAAGGGAAATAATAAAGGTAAGATGATGCAACAAAGGAAGTTCGCAGGTAACTTTTAGCTGTTCGTGCAGTATTTCATCGGCTGCAAAACCCGTTATACCTAATTGAGATACATCGATTGTTAATCTAGTCGGATCTATATCTCGACATCCTGGCTGCTTGTTTGGAGTTAAACGGTCGCCAGATGCAGGCTCTTGCGCTGCGTTTAACTTCGTTAAAACCGATAACTTGGGTATTGCTGCTATTTTTTGTCTTGCTTCTGTAGCGAGGGAAATAGTTCGAGTCATTAATTCATGACCTTGTATTGCTACCTGATTTCTTGCAGCATCTAGTGATGCTAAAAGCAGATAACTAGGGCTTGTGGACTGCACTAACTGTAAAGCTTTACTTATTCTCTGACTACAAACGCGATCGCCCTTTAGATGCAGCATGGATGCCTGGGTCATCGCACTCAATACCTTGTGAGTAGACTGTACGGTCAAATCTGCCCCAACACTAAGGGCTGATGGAGGTAAATCATCGTGAAAGCCAAAATGTGCGCCGTGAGCCTCGTCTACCAATAGAGGAATATCGTATTGATGGGTAATTTGCGCGATCGCCTTCAAGTCGCTACATATTCCTTGATAAGTTGGATGTAACATCATCACCGCCTTGGTATCGGGATGTTGCTTTAAAGCGGATGCTACCGCTTCTAGGGTCACGTTATAAGCCAATCCTGCTTCTGGGTCGTATTCTGGATTGATAAAAATCGGTATTGCACCAGACAAGACCAAACCCGCGATCGCTGAGGAATGAATATTCCTGGGTAAGATAATTTTATCCCCCGTACCGCAGGTGGCTAAAATTGCTGCAATGATGCCACAGCTAGAGCCATTCACAAGAAACCAGGTTCGATCGGCTTGAAAAGCTAATGCTGCCAACTCTTGTGCTTGTGCGATCGCTCCAGAAGGAGCAAATAAATTATCTAACTCTGGTAACTCTGGTAAATCCGCTTGTAACACAGACTTACCGATTAAATCTACCAAATCACAGCTACTTCCTTTACCTTGCTTATGTCCTGGAGCATAAAACGCTGCATGAGGCTGATTGACAATCTCTTTTAAAGCATTTAACAAAGGTGTTTTCGATTCATCTATCATCAAACGTTAGTTATTAACTACTAAATAACTTAATTGTCCCTTAGTTGAAGCGAAAGATTTATTAAAAACACTGCATAGGTAAATTTGGGTGACAACTAATAACTACCAACAAGCAAATACATAATAAAGGAAAACATTATGCAACTAACTTATCGTGGCGTAGCTTATCAATCTCTTGAATCTTCAGTCGAACTATCTAGATTTTCTCAAACTGGAAAATATCGAGGTAAAGCAATTAAAATTCCCTCTACAGTCAAAGTATTGCGACAGTCGCTCTTTGCCTTTAAATATCGCGGTGTTGATTACACTCAACAAATTGGCGATCGCCATCTATCGCTAATAGTTTCCGCAGTAGAAAGAGAATCTACTCAAATCTAAAAACAGCGATATTTTAACAATTAAGGTCTTTTCTGCGGTCAGAGTATTGCCAAACTCTTCTATCGCTCTAAAATATCGTGGTGTTGCTTATCCTCAGATTCAGTCTCCCAAAAACACGATTTATCCAGACAATGCGATCGCTACTTAATTCCTAAGTTCCAATAAAAACAAATATCATCTTCCTGACACATCTTTGTCATATTCGAGCGTCATAATAAATATAGAAACGTATTGAATAACAAAGACATGAACAAATTCTCTTTAAAAACAATTTTAACAACTGCGATCGGTGCTGGTATTGCTGGTAGTTTAATTGCACTGCCTGTTAAAGCCAATGAAGATTCTTTGTTCAGGTCTACAGATAATTCTGAATCAATTTTGAGCCAGGTTGATTATCGCGATCGCTCTGGCTACGCAGAGCGTAATCGCACCTATAACAGTGAACCATCAGACGATTTTAAAAACATTGTTGGCTTAACTGCTTTGGCAATTGGTACAGGCGTTGTTGGTTATCACTTGACTCGTGCTTACAATCCGACCCTAGCTAACTCCTTACCTACTTTTAACAATAGTAATAGCGGTACTTCTTTGTTTAGTAGTGTCAGTCCCAAACTGCGTCGAGAATTATTGAGATTAGTACATAATCAGCAGACAGCTAATCGTTTATTGTCTGGTACTTTAAACAGTCATCCTGGTCGATCTGCCAATTGGTTAGCCGAAAAAGTCATTTACGACCTCAAACGCGATCGCTAATAACAGTCAACAGTCAACAGTCAACAGTTAACAGTTAACAGTTAACAGTCAATCCTAGTTTAGTACAGACTATTTTTGTGTGTTATAGCTTTACCAGTTGGCAATTGTCTTGGCTTCAAAGATTGATTCGTACTGCGATCGATAGTTAACGCTTTTAACGCATCATACGGCAAACCCGCCAACATATATGAATAACTGTTTACTGTTTACTGTTCTATTTTCCAACCTATAGCTACAGCTTTTAATTACTAGCAATCTGCTGATAAGGAGTTAAAAACAACTGTTGCTCTGCAATTCTGCGTCTGGTTAAACCTGGAAACGCTACTAATCTACCGCCTTGATTGGCTTTGTTCCAACGAGGAAATTCTCGGGCTGCACCCGCGTAATCCCCTGCATTCAGCTTTCTAATTAGGGTACTATTAGTCACAATTCTTATTCCCGCGTTGTAGACTAACGATGTTAATGCTGACAACTGATGAGGATTTAAGTCTACCTTTACATGAGATAAAACAACATTCTGAAGACGATCTAGCTCTTGCTGCAATGCTGCATCAGCTTGAGCCTGAGTAATATATTGTCCCATGCGGACGGTTCTACCGTTGATTTTTGTTTGTCCATAGCCTACAACTGGTAGTCCACTAGTATCTAGATAAGCTTGTGCGCTAAAACCTTCAAACTCTTTTACTAGATTAACTGTTGTGGGCAAAGCAGCGATGTTAGATGCAATAATGTTGTTTGATTTAATATCTCTTGTATTGTTGGCTAACTCTAATTGAGCTTGACGATCGCGATTAGGTTCGGCTGCTTCTACTAAAAAATTATTAGTAATTGTGTTGGGAAGTAGTACACTAAGACCTAGAATTATAGCTGGGTTACAAAAAATACGAGAGTTATTGGAATTGAAAAACATTATATAATTTGATAGATGACAGTCTTGAGTAAATATGCTAAAGAAAATTTATCATCTATCTAGGTAAAAACTCGATGGGGTAGAGTAAACCTGCTAAAACGAGAGATTGAATGAATGTAACAGAATTCCTCGGCACAATAAAACGAGATCGGGCAAATGTCTTATAGCAGCGATCGCCTTCAAAAAACTAATTCCTGTATTGTAATTGGCGGTGGGATTACAGGATTAGTTACCGCAGCCCAGCTGCAACGGAAAGGAATTGAAGTAACGGTATTAGATAAAGGAAGAGGAATTGGAGGGCGTTTAGCTACTAAGCGTATCGATCGAGGTGAAGCAACTGAAGGGGTGTTTGACTACGGTACGCAATATTTTAGTGTCGAGCATCCCAAACTCAAACCTTGGATAGATGACTGGACAGAAAAGGGTGTAATTAAAGAATGGTTTCGTAATGATACAGGTAAGATACGTTATTGCGGTATCAACGGAACTAGAGATATTGCTAAGTATCTAGCGCGAGATTTGAATGTTCATACTAGCAGCAAGGTAGTTAAAGTTAGTTACGATGGGCAATGGTTAGTAGAAACAGAAAGTGGAGGCTGCGATCGCGGAGATGTTTTAGTAATGACTCCTCCCGTACCTCAGTCTCTCGCTTTGTTAGACACTTCTAAGATAGCTTTACCGCCAGATATTAGATCGTCATTGGAACAGATTAGTTACTATAGGTGCATCGCAGTTTTGGCTTTACTAGAAAAACATAGTAAAATTCCCGCACCAGGGGGAATAGCTTTAGAGGATGAATCTTTAATCTGGATAGCCGACAATTATCAAAAGGGTATTTCTAATAGTCATGCTGTAACGCTTCACGCCACGCCAAAATTTAGCGATACATACTGGGATAGTGATGATGCAGAGATTGCCGATAAGTTATTTACCGCAGCATCTGAATATTTAAATTCAGCCGTAATTAAATATCAGGTACATCGTTGGCGTTATAGCCTGCCAAAAACCTTTTATAGCCAGCCTTGTTTGACCCTACCAGAGTTATCGCTAGTGATGGCGGGAGATGCTTTCGTCGCTCCTAAAATAGCAGGTGCAATGTTGTCAGGAATTGCTGTGGCAGAATCGATCGCGGTAACGGGTAGTCCGAAGCCAACAGCTTTTTAAGAAAGGCGATCGTAAGGCACGTAGTGTGACGTACAAGTGGCAGCAGAGATCGCGGTCAATATTTTGTTAAACATCTGGCTTATTCCTGGTTTTTCTAGAAAAGCAGCTTGGGCTACACTGACATCTGATATTTTACGATTACTTTGTTTCTGGCTGATAGTCTTTTGGTTAGATTGTCAGGAACAAAAGCAGGAGCATTTACATACATAAACCGTAGTTTGATATTTAATCGAATAAAGACGATCGCTATCTATTATTTAAAATAATGATGAACTGAGTATGAAGCTATGAATAAGTAGAACCTATCTATTTAAATTCAAATTAATATTCTCTTAAGCACATAGAACTTGTATTAAAGTTGTAAAAATTTGTAGCTACTTTAGATTAGTTAGCTACTGATTTCAAATTTTGCTACAAAAAATTTTTGACGCAAATTATTAGATTAAGATTGAAAATTTCTCTATGTTATTTAATTCTTTTGAATTCGTTTTCTTATTCCTACCAATTACTCTATTCGTCTTTTTCGCGATCGGGAAAGACATCAAAAATGTTAAAAGACAGTTACCTATTTTATGGCTAATTTTTGCCTCTTTTATCTTTTATGGCAGATGGAGACCATCAAATTTACCATGGTTCATTTTATCGATTTTGGTTAACTATGGTTTAGGCTATTTATTAAGTAATATCTTAGACAACAAAATAATCAAGAAAGCAACTCTTTTTCTGGGAATTATCTTAAACTTAGGATTAATTTGTTATTTCAAATATGCTTACTTTCTGCTGAATAACGTCAATCAAATCATCAGTACAAATTTCGATTTGCCGATCGTCGTAATTCCTTTAGCCATTTCTTTTTTCACTTTTCAACAGATAGCATATTTAGTCGATGCTTATCAAGGAGAGACTAAAGAGTACGACCTTTGTAAGTATATGTTATTCGTCTGTTTCTTTCCACAGCTAATAGCAGGACCAATCGTACATCATCGGGAAATATTAGCACAGTTTGAAAAAGCTTCTATCTATAGATTTAGTCAAAAAACTTTAGCTATTGGCTTGACTGTTTTTATAGCTGGCTTATTTAAAAAGGTTATCTTTGCCGATCGCATTGCTGAATATTCTAATTTAGCCTTTGCTGCTGCATCTCAAGGCATTAACCTTACATTTTCCGAAGCCTGGGTAGGGGCATTAGGCTATAGCCTACAGCTTTATTTCGACTTTTCTGGCTATTCTGACATGGCAATTGGTGCAGCCTATATGTTTGGCATCAGACTTCCCCTCAACTTTAATTCACCTTATAAAGCAATCAGCATTGTTGATTTTTGGCGAAGATGGCATATTACTCTTTCTCATTTTCTTAGAGATTACTTGTATATACCCTTGGGAGGTAGTCGTAGAGGAAAATTAAGACGCTATTCTAACCTGTTTATCACTATGTTGTTAGGTGGACTATGGCATGGTGCTGGTTGGACTTTTATTTTTTGGGGTGGTCTACATGGTTTTTATCTCGTCATTAATCATCTGTATCGTTCAGTCCGTCAAGGTTTGGGTCATAATCTTAAAAATGATGGTTGGCTGCTCACGAATGCAGGAAGGACTATAACCTTTATAGCGGTAGTAATTTCTTGGGTCTTTTTCCGTGCTAATAGCTTTGAAACTGCAACTTCTATCTTGAAGTCAATGTCTGGCTTTTACGGCATAAATTTGCCCAGCTTTACAGCTCCATATTTAAGTTTTTTAAGAAATTTTGGAGTCGAATTTTTGGGTTTTAGCGTCAATGTCGGCATCAGTCAAAAATACGCCACTTTCGGTATTATCATACTCTTATTAATTGCTTGGTTTGCTCCCAATACTCAGCAGTGGATGGGCAAATACAACCCGACGTTGACCGAGCCTACTGAATACGATCGACCATTTTGGCAGAAGCGGTTCTGGCAGTCATTGTCTTGGAAGCCAAATAAAATTTGGGCGGTGATAGTAGCAGGAATTAGCTCACTTTCTCTACTTTCTTTCTCTAGGGTAAGCGAATTTTTGTATTTCCAATTTTAGTTTTAAAAACCTATATTTCTATTCGGTGTATATCAATGAATTCTAAAAGCGATACCTTAAGATTTTTCAAACCATCCCAACCCAAAACCATAACAATTTCGGCTCTTAAAACTGTTGAAAAACAAAAGAATACCAAATTTAGTTTTGGTCTTTATGGCTTAGTCACTTCTTTAGCATTATGTTCTGTAGCTGCTGTTAATTGGTTGGTCGATCCTCTATGGTACAATCGGGGCAATGTTTTGACAGGCAAAAATTTCGCTTTTAATGAAAGAATTACCAAAACTAATGTTTTTCTGAGAACTAAAGAACAGGTCGATTATGACTGCATAATTCTCGGTAGTTCGAGAGTAACAACTCTAAGACAGTCTGAGTTTGTAGATAATAAATGTTTTAATTTTTCCTTGAAAGGAGGAAAGATCTCAGACTTTATCAATTATGCAACTTTTTTAAAAGAAGAAGGCATCGACCCAGACATAGTTTATCTTGGCGTAGATGGCTTAAATTTTGTTGAGGAAAAGCAAAAAGAACAGCCGTTGGTAACAATTCCTCGAACTGAATCTGCTTTAGAAGCCTATTTATCAACTGATGTATTATTGTTTTCAGCCATGACTTTGCTAGGAGTAAGTCCCGATCCTGGGAATTATTACGATCGCAATTTTGAACCCGTAGATTTTGCCGATCCTCCTGTTTATCAGCCTGAATTTTATCAGGCTGGATCTCAGCAAAGATGTGACTTATCATCAGTAGAGAGTTTTATCGGTCTTAAAGAGCTGTTTCCTAATGCTAAGTTTGTAGCTTATGTCCCGCCTAGATCTGCCTGGAGCGTAATTGACGATACCTATGGCAGAGGATTGATGGACTGTTACCTATCAGCCTTTTATGAGTTAGCGCAAAGTTATGATACGATGTACGATTTTTCTATTCCGTCACAGATTACTAAAAATCCCGATAATACCTTTGATGGCAGTCACTATTCGGTTGAAGTTAATAATCAAATAGCTGAGATTTTACAGCAAGATTCCAGTGATAATTCTGACGATAATTTCGGCATTAGAATCGATCGCTATAGCTTTGCAGAATACAGAAATATTTATCGACAAGAGCTACATCAATTTTTGGCAGAGAAAGACCAGTTAGAGCGTTGGAACGATAGTGAAGAAATTTCTATTGATATGGTTCTCTAAAGCGCGATCGAAAATTGCTGTAGGTCAGAGAGACCCCGCGCTCGAAGCACGGGGCTTCCTCTGACTTCGTGAATCGATCGCGGTAACGGTAATGGGTAGTTTCTCCTTAACAGCTTTTTGAGAAAAATATTAAACTAGTAATAGAGAGCTTAATTTTTCTTAATCTACGATCATGAAAACGATCCCCAGGCTAAAACAATCGTCTCTGCAACAGAAATTTCAGTGGGTTGCTCGACCAGACAAATATATGGAGTCCGCTTTCAAACAAGCTCCCGATTTATTCGCTGCCGAAATAACGGCGGGAGATGGCTATGTGTTTGTCAATCATCCAGAAGCGATGCGACAGATCGTAACTGGCGATCGCGCTAAATATTTTGCCTCTAGTAAAGACAATCAACTCTTACAGCCTTTGGTAGGAGATAATTCTTTGCTGCTAATCGAAGGCGATCGCCATAAGCAACGTCGTAAGCTGCTTTTGCCTCCCTTTCACGGTGAAAGAATGCAGGTTTACAGCCGATTAATCTGCGATCTGACACATAATAGTATCGGCAAATTAGAACCGAATCAACCTTTTGTAGCGCGCAGGATTACACAACAAATATCTTTGCAGGTAATTTTTGAAGCCGTTTATGGAATACAAGACGATCGACGTTCAGAAGAACTGAAGCAACGGGTTATCAGACTATTAAATATTTTTGAATCGGTTATTACCTCAGCCTGTTTATTTTTCCCTTTGTTGCAGCAGGATTTGGGTGCGTGGAGTCCTTGGGGTAACTTCCTTCGTCAACAAAAGGCGATCGACGAATTAATTTATCAAGAAATTGCTACTAGAAGAATCGAAGATATCAGCCAACGTCAGGATATTCTTTCTTTGATGATGACCGCCAAAGACGAAGCGGGAGAAAGCATGAAAGATTCCGAACTGCGCGACGAACTGATGACGTTAATGTTAGCAGGACACGAAACCACCGCTACAGCGATCGCCTGGTCGTTATATTGGGTGCATCGCCACCCCGAAATTAAAGCCAAACTACAGGCGGAAATAGCTAGTTTAGGTGCAGATCCAGACCCGATGGAACTTGCAAAACTACCTTATTTAGATGCAGTCTGCAAAGAAACCCTGCGGATTTATCCCGTAGCCATGCTAACTTTCCCCCGAACTGTTTTAGAACCTACAGAATTAATGGGATACAAGCTAGAAGTAGGACAAACATTAATGGGCTGCATTCATCTACTACATCAAAGAGAAGATATCTATCCCGAACCTCGTAAGTTTAAACCCGAACGTTTTGAGATGCGAGAATTTTCTGCTTACGAATTTTTTCCCTTTGGTGGCGGTAAACGTCGCTGTATAGGTGAGGCTTTGGCTAAATTAGAGCTGAAGCTGGCACTGGCAACCATTATTTCTCACTACGAACTAGAATTAGAAAGCGATCGCCCTGAAGTACCAGCCCGAAGAGGGGTTACTCTCGCGCCAAAAACAGGAGTTCAGATGATTTTTAAAGGCAAGAGGTAAATTACTAAGACATCTAACCTTCTAAAATCATCTGCAAACGTTTGCGAAATTCTCCTTTTGGATGACCGCCTTTTACTTCGCCCATAATTTTAAAGTCATCTTCAGGAGATTCACAGACGATATAAGTAGGCCATCCCATATCTTTTTTGTTGGGATACTGCGCCATCAAAATTTGACGATACTTGCGATAGGTGGCGGTATCCTGCATCTTGACATCGATAAAGTCTAGTTCTAGTTCTTTGGCAACTTTGGCATCATAAAAGGACATTTTATGGCAGGTTCCGCAATCTTCTGAGGAAAATTTTACTACAGCTTTACTCATGGTGTTATTCTAAAATCAATGTCTAAATTGTAGATTGTTTAATGTTGACTCGCTTAAAAGTATTTCATTCATAAAGTCAGCATATTCATCAAAGATACAGATAATACGGGATCGTTGCTGTTGGCTCGACTGATTGTAAACATCGAGATCGGAGCATCGAGCAGCTTCAAATAGTCGATAGCGTTCGTCCATTTGAGCAACCAACTCTGTGATTAGAGCGATCGCCTTTTTAAATAAATCTGAAGCAAAATAACTCTGACATTTCGGTAGATGCTTGACGAGCATGAGAATTAAGCTTTTTAGCCCATTCGTACTCTTTTGCCACCACAGCGCACAAAGCAGAGTTATATTGTCCAACACCACGATTATCCGTTATTTCTTGTGGTTATCTCTTCCATTAGCTATGGCGATTGCTGATACCTCTATTAATTGTTAGCTAGCATAAATAACAAGCTAACTAAAATTAGAAAATACCAACAGCGATGAACACCTTAGAGATTCAAACAGTTTTACAACGAAAGAAAGCTACTACGGACGAAGCGTTAAAACTTTTTGACGAGCTAGATACAGTCGGTTTAGATTTCATGATGGGTAGATGGAAGGGATCGGGCTTCGATACCAATCATCCTTTAGATGGCTTATTAGAGACTATCGGTTGGTATGGCAAAGAATTTATCGATTCAAATAATGTTCATCCTTTGTTGTTTTCTAACGGGAATGAAATCTTTAAAGTAGATCCTAATCCCGTTATTACTAATTTAGGGCTGAAATTTCCGCTACCGCAAAATGAAACCATTAAACCTATCTACAGCAACATGAGTAAGTTACTCAAGACTGAAGAGAGTAAAGCTAGAGTGCGGATGATGGAGTATCGTCATCGAGTTAGTGCAACTATGATCTATGACTATCTACCAATCCACGACGTATTTAGAAAAATAGACGAAAACACGGTTTTAGGCTTGATGGATTGGAAAGGAATAGAAAAGCCATTCTTTTTTGTATTGAGCAGAGATTTCTAGAAACAGTCAACAGTCAACAGTTAACAGTTAACAGTCAACAGTCAACATTGAAGCTGATAAATGATAAATGAATTTGACGCTATTGTTCTAGGTGCAGGAGGGATGGGAAGTGCTGCTGCTTACTATCTTACTGCTGCGGGAAAAAAGGTTTTATTGTTAGAGCAATTTGAATTAAATCATCAAAAAGGAAGCTCTTATGGCGAGTCGCGGGTAATTCGCTATAGCTATGATAATCCTATCTATGTAGATTTGATGCGGGCTGCTTATCCCTTGTGGTTTGCTTTAGAAGAAGAAGCAAAAGAGAAGCTCTATATCAAAACAGGAGGGTTAGATTTTGGCGATCCTAATGAGGAAACATTTCAAACCCTCAAGCGCAGTATGGATGAGGCGAAGTTAGCTTATGAGTACTTGTCAAAAGAGGAAGTAACTCAGAGATTCCCGCAATTTCATTTAGATGACGGGATGGCAGCTATATTTCAAGCAGATACGGGCTTACTCAAGCCATCCCGCTGCGTTTTAGCCCATATTCGTTTGGCGCAAAAACATGGTGCGACAGTGCGCGATCGCACTCTGGTAACTAAAATTAATCCTCAAGGAGACAGTGTTGAAGTTAGCACCGCTACCGAAACTTTTACCGCTAACAGACTGGTAATTACCGCAGGAAGCTGGGCAAGATCGTTATTAGCTTCTTTAGGAGTTGACTTACCGTTAAGGATTATGCCCTGCCAGTTAGGATTCTATCAGCCAACCGACAAGAAAGCTTTTTCACCCGATCGCTTTCCCGTGTTTTTCGCACATATGAACGGTGATTATGGAGAAATGCCCTATGGTATCCCTCACGAAAACGATAGTATCGGAGTCAAGGTAACTACTTTTTATGGCTGGCAAACCGTCGAACATCCTAGCCAAGTAGACTATACTCCTTCAGATGAGTGGGTAGAAACTATGCGCGGGTTTTCTCGTCAATATATTCCTGGTGCAGCAGGAGAGACTATTTATACTCGTCGCTGTCTTTACACCATGACTGAAGATAAACATTTTATTGTCGATCGCCATCCCGTTTATCCTCAAATAGCTTTTGGTGCGGGGTTTTCTGGACACGGATTCAAATTTTCTACTTTAATTGGCAAGATTTTAGCCCAATTAGCCATAGAAGGCAAAACTCAGCACGATATTAGCCTGTTTAAGCTAGAGCGTTTTTTAAAGGATGACGTGCGATCGGTAATGGATACTAAATCCTAGTTTGGGTAACGGTGTATCTTGTTTTCTCAGATATTAATGTTATAGATCGAAGCGAAAAAGGCAACTGTTATCTATTACTGTAATAATTTAAACAATGGCGATCGCCTGTACGAGGGTAGCGATCGCGTAACCAAGTAATTGTTAATTTTATTATTTTTTAACTATTTATATTTACTAAAGATTTGAATTTACTAGGATGAAATAAAAGTACTTAATAAAGTTATGTCTAGAGAGATGTTTTACCTATTAAATCTAAACCATTTAAAAAATGTTCCTTTTAAAACGCTTTATCAGTATATGTTCCATAATTTTTTGGTACTTAATAAAATATTCAGCGTGAAATTTATACCTCACCTTGATTTATAGCTTCAATATAGTTAAATGTATCTATTTCTTTAGAGGGAATAAATATCGATAATAGAATTTTATAATACAACTATTGATAGAAGTCACGCCCTAATATTATCCGTAATATATATAGTGTGTTCAAAACAAATATTGCACTGGATGGGGGTTGTACCGTTGTGACCCATTATTGAGAACCGAAGGAGAGCGAACTGGCAGGTTTTCAGACAGGCAAGTTGAGTTAATCGGTGTGGAGTTTTTATCGCTTCCTCCACTTAATTGCTACCGAGGGAAGGCGCAACCCTTCATCAAAACGGTCTTAGGTAGCAGACGCAGAGTTTAACTCATCAGATAAAACACGAATATTTTACTGGATGGGGGTTGTACCGTTGTGACCCATTGTTGAGAACCGAAGGAGAGCGAACTGGCAGGTTTTCAGACAGGCAAGTTGAGTTAATCGGTGTGGAGTTTTTATCGCTTCCTCCACTTAATTACTACCGAGGGAAGGCGCAACCCTTCACCAAAACGGTCTTAGGTAGTAGACGAAAGCTTAATAGTTTGATGTTATATCAAACCAACGTTTATTACAAGTTATTCCTTTGACCTCTGCTTGCAAGTGGGTTAAAGGATATTTTTTTTTGCAAATCATTAACTATATAGGTAATTAGGTAATTAGGTAATAGGTAATAGGTAATGGGTGATAGGTAATAAATATTCTAGCTGAAGTAGGCGATCGCTTTAGTCAAAATCAACCTGTAGGCAATCTTACTACATCTTACCAAGGTAAAATCTCACTATTAGAATGCCAAAACGTTCCTGTATTATCCAAGTTTAATTCTTCAATCCGAGCTAATAAACCCTTAACAGCGGTTTCTGTAGTGATACCAGAGTCAGTAAAGTTAGTCATGCGAGTTTTAACTAATCCAGGATGCAAGATTGCTACCGCAATTCCTCGCGACTTTAAATCTTGAGCTAAAGATTTTCCCGCCATCGATAAAGCTACCTTCGACATCCGATACCCGTAAGATCCACCAGATGTATTGTCGCCAATCGATCCCATGCGACTTGTCATCAAAATAACCTTAGAGCCTGATGTTAAATTAGGTAGTAACGCACTAGTAAGTCTTAGTGGCGCGATCGCATTTACTTCAAACTGTCGTCGAATACTTTCAAAATCTAAGTTATCTAAGGTAATTCGCTCGATAATTCCCGCGTTATTAATTAAAACATCAATCTGCTTGCCGTCTAACCTCGCGACTAAATCTTGCACCGCCTTATCCGATGTCAGATCGACATCGGGTTCTATTTGTACTCTCAAACTACTCAATTCTTCAGAGGGCGATCTGCATACAGTAATAACATTATGTCCCTGTGCTTGAAGTTGGCGACAGTATTCTAACCCAATTCCTCTATTTGTTCCTGTAATTAAGTATGTTTTGGTCATTTTAACGTTACTAATTTAAAATTTATTATTCTCCCGTTAGCGTCTATGGGAGAAGCAGAGGCAATTGCTATTTATCTACCTTATTTTACCGCGCTATTGCGGTGTACCGCCGAACGATAGATAGCACTGGGGAGCATCGGCATACCCGTAGGGCATTTCTATAAACGATCGCCATAAATATAGTACAATAAAAATAACCGCTAGTTGAAGTTTTATTCAACTAAAATATCGGGTTGTTACCTTTAATTCTTTGTTAAGCTCTCAATTTGATTTTAATTTTTAGGCGATCGCTATTTAAATAAAACTAGCCATTCAACCTAGAGTTAAAAATCAATATAGAAAGCTTTAAGGCGGTCTATAAACCTTTTGTGTTAGAATTTTTGAGTAATTTTTCATTAAGCATTAAGATCGAAGCTAATTAGGCACTTTTCGGAGAAACTACATGACTACCACTTACGATGCAGATCAGATTCAGGTATTAGAGGGTTTAGAAGCGGTACGCAAACGCCCAGGGATGTATATTGGTTCGACAGGACCAAAAGGACTGCATCACTTAGTATATGAGGTAGTAGATAATTCTATTGACGAGGCACTTGCGGGTTTTTGTACTCATATAGAAGTTGATATTAATCCTGATGGATCGATTACCGTAACTGATGACGGGCGAGGTATTCCGACGGGAATTCATTCCAAAACGGGCAAATCAGCTTTAGAGACTGTAATGACCGTACTGCACGCTGGAGGTAAATTCGGTGGTGCGGGAAGTGGTTACAAAGTTTCGGGCGGTTTACATGGGGTAGGCGTATCCGTAGTTAACGCCCTCTCTAAATTGGTAGAAGTTACGGTTTGGCGCGATCGCAAAGTTCACCAACAACGCTATGAAAAGGGTAAGGCTCAAGGTAATCTGGTCGTAAATCCTAATAAAGAAGATCCTAAGCGTACTGGAACTGCGGTTCATTTTGTTCCTGACGAGACCATCTTTACCGAAACGACGGTTTTTGAATACGACATCTTAGCTAAACGATTAAAAGAGTTAGCCTATCTCAACGCAGGTATTAAGATCACTTTTAGCGATCGCCGTGAACCTGAAATTCGCCAGGATGTATTCTGCTATGAAGGAGGGATTAAAGAATACGTCGAATACATGACGCGAGAAAAAGACCCCCTGCACCAAGATATTATTTATGTCAACAAAGAGAAAAATGGTGTAACGGTAGAGGTAGCCTTGCAGTGGTGTATCGATGCCTATAGTGATAATCTTTTAGGTTTTGCCAACAATATCCGTACTATCGACGGCGGGACTCACCTTGAGGGTCTAAAAACTGTTTTGACTAGAACCATGAACAGTTTTGCTCGCAAACGCAACAAGATTAAAGACAACGAATCTAACTTGGGTGGTGAAAACGTTCGTGAAGGCTTGACAGGGGTTGTTTCGGTCAAAGTACCCGATCCAGAATTTGAAGGGCAGACTAAAACCAAATTAGGTAACACCGAAGTTCGCGGAATTGTCGATTCTTTAGTCGGAGAGGTTCTAAACGATTATTTAGAATTTAACCTCAGCGTCGGTGATGCCATCATCGAAAAAGCGATACAGTCTTTTAAAGCAGCAGAAGCAGCCCGTCACGCTAGAGAATTAGTCCGTCGCAAATCTGTATTAGAGTCTTCTCCTTTACCTGGTAAGCTGGCTGACTGTAGTACTCGCGATCCTGAAGAATCAGAAATATTCCTCGTGGAAGGAGATTCAGCCGGAGGTTCGGCCAAACAAGGACGGGACAGAAGGTTTCAGGCAATTTTGCCCCTTAGAGGTAAAATTATCAATATTGAAAAGACTGATGATAGTAAGATCTATAAAAACAACGAGATTCAGTCGATGATTACCGCCTTGGGTTTGGGCATTAAAGGGGAAGAGTTCGATCCAACTCAGCTACGCTATCATCGCATTGTAATTATGACTGATGCTGACGTTGATGGGGCGCATATTAGAACTTTGATTCTGACCTTCTTCTTCCGCTATCAGCGGGAATTAGTAGACCAAGGCTATATCTATATTGCCTGTCCTCCACTATACAAACTAGAACGAGGACGCAACCATCAATATTGCTATAGCGATCGCGAATTACAAGATCGAATCAATGAGTTTCCTGCTAACGCTAACTACACTATTCAGCGTTTTAAAGGACTGGGTGAAATGATGCCCCAACAGCTTTGGGATACCACCATGAACCCCGAAACTCGCGCTATGAAGCGGGTAGAAATCGATGACGCAGCCGAAGCAGACCGTATTTTCACCGTTCTTATGGGCGATCGCGTTGCCCCTAGAAGAGAGTTTATCGAAACCCACGCGCCTAAATTAGACTTAGAAGATTTAGATATTTAATCTTTGTCGGTTTACTCATAAGCTGAAATATTTACTTGCAATACGGTCAACAAAATAATTGTTCGACCGTATTTTTTTATTAATTGAAAACTCGGAAAATGGCTTGTTTTCTAGCAATAATATGGCAAAATAGCTTTAATTATTATTCTAAGCAGTAAGTTAATGGATTTAAAACTTAGTTAAGATGAAAGTTAGTCTAGATTGCCAAAAATAATTTAATTTCAAATTTATCTTGGTTTGAAATCAACACAATTGTTAGTTCGACTATAAGTATCAACACAATTGTTAGTTCGACTATAAGTAATGTAAGGCAGATTATACGTATCTTCGCAAGCTCGATCCCCCCCTCAACCTGAAACAAAAATGTATTTGCAAAAATACATTAAAATGAGTAAAAATACTTATGGTGATAGATAATGTATATAACTTCTTAAAGATCTAGTTTCTATAAATTAGCAACGCTTTATTTTTAACAACCTTACTTTAGTTGTCACTGCTCAAAGCTTTTAAAATTCTATTTTGTAGAAATAGTAGCTAGCAGTATTAAACAAGAAGGAAAAGTGATGTCCCAAATCGATCTAGTTTTAAACAATAAACTACTATCAACTTTATTAGTTTCTACATATCAGCGTTTGCTACCGCATTTGGAACAAGTAAATTTATCTTCGGGTGAAGTCGTACACCATCCTAATGAAACGATTACAGAGGTTTATTTTCCTCAGAGTGCCATATTTTCTTTGGTATTGGTAATGTCAGATCGAGCTACTAGCGAAATTTCTTTAGTCGGTAACGAAGGTGTAGTTAGTTTACCTGCTATTTTAGGCGGTGATTCTTTTACTACTAAAACTGTAGTACAAGTGTCGGGAACAGCATTAAAACTTTCGGCTGATATAGTCAAACAAGAGTTTCAAAGAGGAGAAGAATTACAGTGGTTGATGTTATTCTACACCAGGACATATTTAGCTCATGTCTCTCAAATTGCTGCCTGTAGCTCACTTCACAATATAGAACAAAGGTTAGCCAGATCCTTGTTGTTAGCTCATGACTGTATTAGGCAAGACACCCTACCCCTAACTCAAAAATCCCTCTCTCTGATGTTGGGAGTTCGTCGCGCCAGCGTTACCGAAACGGCAATTTCTCTTCAAAAACAAAACATTATTCAATACAGTAGAGGCAGAATAAAAATTATTAATCGTCCTGCCTTAGAAGCGATCGCCTGTGAATGTTACTCTAAGATTAAATTGCAATACGAATATTTGTCTAATACAAAATTATCTTATAACTAGCAATCTTAAACAAAACTTAAGGTATGTAGGTTATCGTACCAATAAAAATATCTTATAATTTGTATAATTTATTACTAATAAAATCAACACTACTGCGATCGAATTACGTATCGATCTGTTTTCTTGAACCCAGATAACTAACACGATCGCAATATAAAGCAATATTGGTTCGAGCAATAGCTTATTTTGCTTCAAATTAATCGATCCGAGCTGTATTATAAAATGACCACTGACGAGCGACCAATCAATCAGATATTAGCAGCTTTACCAGAATCGGAATATCAAACAATAGCTCCACATCTAAAGCCTGTCGATTTAACTAGCGGAGAAATTATTTCCGAACCGAATCAATCTATTACCGAAATATACTTCCCGCAACGAGCTATGATTTCTTTAGTATCTATTATGATGGATGGCTCGACTACGGAAATTGGGCTGGTTGGAAATGAGGGTATGGTCGGTCTTCCCGCTATATTAGGTGGTGACTCTACTATTAGCTGTTCTATAGTCCAGGTTTCTGGCACAGCATTACACATACCAGCAGATATTATTCAGCGAGAATTTTTACGAGGCGGTAGATTACAGCAAATATTACTTCTATACATTCAAGCATCTTTAACTCAAGTATCTCAAAGTGCTGCTTGTAATCGACAACACAGGATAGAAGAACGACTCGCACGTTGGCTATTATCTGTTCGAGATTGCGTAAGACAAAACGAGTTACATTTAACTCAAGAATTTATTGCCAATATGTTAGGCACTCGTCGTTCGGGAGTTACCATAGCAGCAGGGACTTTACAACAGGCAGGCATAATTCGCTACAGTAGAGGTAAAATTACTATTCTCGATCGCCAAGCTTTAGAAGATACCTCTTGTGAGTGCTATCGAACAATACAAAGAGAATTTATTCGGTTGCTAGGTTCTCGTAGAGGTTGATAAAAGTACTATATCGTACCGACATTAAGACCATTAATATGTCAAGATGGAAAGTCTCATTGAATGCAATAACAATTAAAAATCATTAAAAATAAACCAACAGAACTGAAGTTCTGCATACTAAAAGGTTGTTGCCCATACTGCCTGTCGAAAAAAATCGTATACAAAGAATTTATAGCTAATCGTCGATTCGGATTTAACTGTAATAGCTGTGGGTGGCAAGGTCATTTTTCTATTAAAGAGTTGATTGAGTTTTCCAATCGCTGTATTTAACTGCGATCTATAAATTGCCTCTATTAATTTATTACTATGCTAGATTTCACAAGAAGTTAACTTTCAATCGAGCTATTTAGCTGAAGCTAATTTTGCTAAAGCCGATTTGACTAAAGCAAAGTTGCCGTTGGAATATCCCTACAATGTATATTACGATCGCTTCTACTATTGTCGATCGCGATTTTGACCCCAAGCTAACAGGTTGGAAACTGATTGATGATTAATTTACCGCCTTTTGATATGCTTTTTCATTAGCTTTGACCGATTTAAAAAAGTCTACTACTGGACGAGGATAATCTACACCTATCCTTACACCATAACGCTTTTGTTCTTCTTGGCTTAGTTTCCAGGGTTCCGGCACCTTATCTCCTGGAAGTTCTGCTAATTCTGGTAGCCAGTGTTTGATATATTTTCCTTGAGGATCGTAATCTTTGGTTTGTTTGACGATGTTAAAATAACGAAAGCCCCGCGAATCGTTGCCTACCCCTGCGGTATAGTTCCAGTTTCCCCAATTACTGCATACATCGTAATCGACTAAAAGAGATTCAAACCATTCTGCTCCCATACGCCAATCGATACCGAGGTTTTTAGTAAGAAAGCTAGCTACGTTTTGCCTACCACGATTAGACATAAAGCCAGTTGCTGCGAACTCTCTCATGTTAGCATCAACCAAAGGATAACCTGTTTTTCCGAATCGCCACAGATCGAAGCGTTTCCAGTCTTGTTGCCAAGGGATTTCTACACCCCGCATTCCTTCAATTTTAAATACCTGGTTGCCGTGTTTGGTGACAATGAAGCGGAAAAAATCCCGCCAGATAAGCTCAAAAACTAACCAGTAAGTAGAGTCGTTTTTCACCCTTTGGGCTTCATACTCTAACACCTGGTCATTAATATAGCGTGGAGAGATGCACCCCATAGCCAGCCAGGCGGAGAATTTAGAAGAATAGTTTGCTCCTAACATTCCATTACGAGTTTGTTTGTATTCTCGCAGACAATCCTCTTGCCAGAAATAATCCTTTAATCTTTTAATCGCCTCAGTTTCGCCTCCTTTAAATCTTAATACTCCTCCCTCGTCAAATTCGGGAGTCGATAAACCAAAATCTTTCAGAGTAGGTATTTCTCCTGGTTCGATTTCAGGTAAAGGCGGTAATTCCGTAGGTGCAGCAATAGCAGCAGAGATCTGTGAATCTTTTTCTACCCGCTTGCGAAATTTAGTATAAACCTCTGGTGTTTGACTGATTTCAAACGGCAGATCTTCGGGAAAATATAGAGTTGCTTGCCAATAACTATTAACTTTAATATTGCGATCGCTCAAAGCCTGTTCGAGCTTTTTCTCTACTTCTTTTTCTTCTGAGGTAGCTTCCTCGCTGTAGTAGACCCAATCTACCTTTAGCTGTTCGGCGACCCGTGGAATAACTTCTTCTGGTAAACCCCGACGCACCACCAAATCACTGCCTAACTTTTGTAAAGATGAACGCAGATCGGCTACGCTTTCAATCAAAAACCCTGCGCGATAGTTACCCGTTTTAGGAAAGCCAAAAGAAGTTTCCTCAAACAGGCGATCGTCAAAACAATATACGGGAATTATTTCGGCTTCCTGTCGTATCGCTTCATCCAAAGTTAAAAGATCGTGAACTCTTAAGTCGTTACGATACCAAATTAAAATACGTTGTTGCGCCATGTTGTTTATTTAAATAAAAATTATTAATAGGATCGAGATCCGTATCCTACGGGTCACGCGATCGCACTACACTCTAAAAGATGCGATTAACTTTGATGAATATATGTAGTTTAGCTAGAGCTATTTATGGAAAGAGAGTCAGATTGCGATTTACGAGCCTGTTTATCAATTCAACCTCGAAGATCTTATGCCGTACCCGCCCGAAAAACTCAAGAATTAGCTTCAGAGCTATTGTCTTTAGTTAATAACGATAGTGCAAGAGCGATCGCTATTATTCGAGAAATAATGTATTACAGCCCTAATCGCCAGATAGACTGGTATTACAAAAGAGCGATCGAGAAGTTAAATCGTCTTCATTTCACTCATAAATGAATATAATTGTATCAACTCAGTACTTGCTAGCAGAACGCCAGTACTAATATTTATATATATAATAGCGAAAACTGCCTGAATCCCAACACAAATATAGAATTCAAGCAGTCTTACAAGAATTATTCCCTCGTACATGCGGCTTAAGCGTTTGTTCGCTCCTCGTTCCTTATTCCCTCGTTCCTCGCTCCTCGTTCCTTATTCCTTAATTAACTTGCAGGAATTAAACGCCCAATAGTCCGATTTTCGTCGGTAAAGGCTTTTTGAGCTACTCGTTGAATATCTTCGGGAGTAATTGTTTCTAATCTAATCAAATCTTCAAAGATATTACGCCAGCTACCCGTTTTTGCCTCGTATTCAGCTAGAATTCTTGCCATTCCCATGTTTGAATCTAAGGTACGTAAGAAACCTGCTTTTAGCTGCGTTTTTACTCGCTCTAACTCTTCTGGTTTAACGGGTTCGGTTTTTAAGCGTTCGATTTCGGCTCTAAGAGCGATCGCCAATTCTTCTATGCTAGTTTCTGGCGAGGTAAGAGCGTAGACCAACATCAGATTAGGGTATTTATCTCCAGGAAAGCCACTAAAGCCTTGTGCTGTAAGAGCCACTTGTTTTTCTTCTACCAAAGATTGATAGAGGCGAGAGGTTCTACCGCTGCTTAGTAGTTCGGAAATGACTTCGTATATTGGATAGTCTGGATGAGTCAGAGAAGGAATGTGATAACCTTCTAAATACCAAGGCTCAGAAGGAAAATTGACCGTAACCTCTCTGGTTTCAGATTGAGACGGTTCGACTTTATTTACTTCAGCAACCTGTGGCTGCGACTCAAACCTACCAAAATAAACTTTGGCTAACCGTTCGACTTCATCAGGATAGACATCTCCGACAATTGCTATAGTCAGATTATTTGGTGCGTAGTAAGCATCAAAAAACTCTTGGACATCCTCTCTAGATAGGTTTTCAATATCTTCCTGATAGCCAATTACAGGTCGTTTATAAGGATGAGTAGTGTATGCCGTATCCAGAAACTCTTCAATCATTTTGCCAATAGGAGAGTTATCTGTACGCAATCGCCTTTCTTCTAAAATTACCTGCTTTTCTTTATAAAACTCACGAAATACGGGGTCGAGGAATCTTTCCGATTCTAACGACATCCATAACTCTAGTTTGTTAGCGGGAAAGCTATAGAAATAGGTGGTGTAGTCTGCTGAGGTGGCTGCATTTAAACCTACACCTCCAGCGGTATCGACAATCTCGCCATATTTATTTTGTTCGACATATTTGTCAGCATCAGCTTGAGTTTTCGCGAACTCTGCGGTTAATTTTGCAAGCTTATTACTATCTTGCGACTTTTCTGCCTGCTTGATTTTGTCAAACAAAATATCTAGTTTATCTAACTCTTTAGCTTCTGCACGATAATTAGTCGTACCAATTTGTTTAGTACCTTTAAACGCTAAGTGTTCCAAAAAATGAGCTACTCCAGTCTGACCATCGGGTTCGTCTACACCACCGACATTAGCGTAGGTAACAAAAGAAACTACGGGAGCTTCATGATTTTCCAAAACAATAAACTTCAAGCCATTATCTAGGGTAAACTCCGTAACCTCTGACTTTACCCGCTCCAGATAAGGCTCGATTGAAGATTCTTCGTTAGCGTCTGGTGCAGCCAGAACCGATATAGAATAGCTCCAGCAAAAAAGTGCGATCGCTATTGCCATTACCCACCGCATTTTCCCCACACCACAACGTTTAAATTCGATCGATTTCATCCAGTCTCCCCAATTTATCAATTTAGCCATATAAAGTTCAATATTGCGGTCGATTGCTTATTCTACACAGATTTTAATATCGATCGACAGTTACGATAAACAGAATTCGCTTCTGTTGCGTTGGTATTACTGTGTCTTAAATATTTGAGCTGAATAGCTAGCAACAATTACTCGAAGCCTAAATTAAAAGCAGCGATCGATAACAATCTGTAAAGAAAAAGTTTATTTTTATCAAATGCAATTATTATGCAATACTGACTGTTTAATCGATGAATTTTAAATAGTAATACAATTATTTATATACTTAAATATTGCTTCGCTAATCGCACCGACTCGATCGGATCAAATACAACTACTAAAACCTATGCAAGCTTTTTCTCAGCAAGCTTGGAGAAAGATGCGCCAATCCTCTCAAACAGAGGAAGATACGCGCACCAAGATCTTACAGGCAGCACTGCAATTATTTGCCAGACGTGGCTATGACGGTACGACTACCAAAGATTTGGCTAAGTCAGCGGGAGTGGCTGAGGGAACTTTATTTCGTTATTTTCCTAATAAAAAGGCAATTTTAATCGAGGTGGCTACTGCGGGATGGGTTGACATTCTGACGGATTTGTTAACAGAACTCAGCGAAATGGGTAGCTATAAAGCAGTATCGCAAGTAATGCGTCGTAGAATGATTAATCTACACAAAAACAGCGATTTGCTGCGGGTTTGCTTTATCGAAGCTCAATATCATCCAGAGTTAAAACAAAGCATTCAGACTGAAGTAATCGATAAGATGACCGACGTAGCAGAAGCTTTTTTTGAAACGGCGATGTCTAAGGGGATATATCGTCAGATGAACCCGAAGATAGTAGCTAAGGTGTTCTTGGGAATATTTGCGATCGCGGGTTTTTCTGATGAAACGATTATCGACCCCAACGCTTCACCGCAAGCAATGCAGGAAATGGCAGAAGGTATCTCTGATATTTTCCTCAGAGGAGTTTTAAATACCGACTCTTCATCGACTTAATTAAAAATTAGTTATAACTCTGGCGATAAATCGAAAAACTACGGACAACTCATTTAGCATTCAGCATCGATCGATGTTCAATGTTCGCTCGTTCAATGTTTAATGTTCTAGGTAGTTCACTCCGTTAGTTTAATTCATTCATGACTATTGTAAAAAGATCTCCTCGAAGAGTTAGAAGATATCGACCCTATCTCTGGTTTGAAAGGTTTATGGCTTTGTTAGCTGTGTGCGACTCGTTTAGTACGAAATTACCAATAATGGTATATAAGTACTAGCGTGGTGTAACTAAATGTTAAGAATTTCACAATTCTTAACAAGTTAAATTGAACCACGACAACTAAATAATCTGTATAGGTGAGATGACCCTGTAAAAAGGTAGTTAAATATTAATAAAAACATAATCATCTAGTCCTATCCTTTCGGTGTTGGAAGTGAAAGCATAGCCCCTACGGTAGAGAATGGTCATCAATCCGTAAAGCGGGGTTAAAAGGAGCAATAACTGGTAGTCTGAACTGGTTATCTTCAAGCAAGAATTCCATGAGTAGGGCGTACGCCCGAAGTACCACACTATCGTCACATAGAAACAGCCAAATCAGAACTGATAGGCTGTACCAAAAGGTATTACTGCAAATAAATTCGGTCAAAGTACAGTTATTTGATCGACAACACTAATCGCAGTCGGTAGATAGGTAAAGTCGTAACCATCGTTACTTATAAACAGCCAAATTAAGACTGATAGGCTGTAGCCAAAAGGCAACACTGCATAAGGTTATCACCACATTCTCCTTTGTGATGAAACAACACTAACCGCAGTCGGTGGAAAGACACACTCTAAAGAATTCAACAACAGATTATTTGGAACGAGGAAACCCTTTAGTAACTCTTACTCAATCGGTCGAACAAGAGTAAGTAGTCAGCCAAGACGTAACATCTCACAACATGATTGTGAGGTTACTAGAGGAGTAGGATTGAGGAAAAAGCTAATGCCCATCTATAATAGATGCGGATATGCCCACGTCCTCACTGTTTTCTGGAAAGTAGTGATTAAGTAGCAATGAATATGTTTAAGACAAGATGTAAAAATCAAGTGAAATGGGATGAGATTGATTGGCGTAAAGTCGAGAAATCAGTGTTCAAGTTGCAAAAGAGAATCTACCGAGCTTACGTCAACGGTGATGTCAAGAAAGGCAAAAGGCTACAAAAGACCCTCATCAATTCTTACAACAGTAGATTACTATCCATAAGAAAAGTGTCTCAAGATAATCGTGGTAAGGCAACTGCTGGAGTGGATAAGGTTAAATCCTTAACACCCACCAAACGTCTTGCTATGGCGGAAGATTTGAAACCTAGTGATAAAGCCAAACCCATTAGAAGGGTATGGATTCCAAAGCCAGGTAGAGATGAAAAACGCCCTCTTGGGATACCAGTAATGCGCGACAGGGCAACTCAAGCACTAGTGAAAGCTGCTCTAGAACCACAATGGGAATGGAAGTTTGAACCTAATTCTTATGGCTTCCGTCCTGGTCGGGGAGCGCACGATGCCATCGAAGCAATATTCATAAGCATCAAAAGCAAAAATAAATATGTGTTAGATGCGGATATATCAAAATGCTTCGACAAAATAAATCATGAAAAACTTTTAGCCAAGATAAACACCTTCCCCAAAGTTAGGAGGCAGGTCAAGGCTTGGCTGAAATCTGATGTTTGTGATTTTGTGAAACATGAAAGAACGCCAACCGAAGCAGGAACACCACAAGGAGGGGTTATAAGCCCACTCCTTGCCAATATCGCCCTGCACGGCATGGAACAAAGAATCAAAGAATACGCTGAGACTTGGAAAGGGTCAAAGAAAGATAATAAAAATTCTTTATCCCTTATCAGATACGCAGATGACTTTGTAATAATCCATGAACGTTTAGAAGTAGTGGAACAATGTAAACAGATTATCAGCAAATGGTTAGCTGATTATGACCTTGAAATAAAACCAGAGAAGACCCAGATAGTACATACCCTAAAAAATCATAACGGCAAGAAACCAGGATTTAATTTCTTAGGTTTTAATATCCGACAATATCCTGTAGGGAAGTATCAATCAGGGAAGAATACTAATGGTGAATCACTAGGATTTAAAACAATAATCAAACCTAGTGAAGAAGGTGTGAAAAGGCATTACGCCAAAGTAGCAGAGGTAATAACCAAACACAATTCAGCAACCCAAACTACTCTAATAGCGAAGTTAAACCCGATACTTAGAGGATGGAGTAATTACTACAGAACAGTCTGTAGTAAGGAAACATACTCAAAGGTATATAACCTAACTTTTGTAAGACTAAAAAGATGGGCAAAAAGAAGGCATCCAAACAAGGCAAAGAAATGGATAGTAAACAAATACTGGAAAACTGTAAGAGGAGACAACTGGGTTTTTGGGGAAGAGGAATTTCACTTATACAAACATCCCACTACCCCCATAGTGCGCCACACCAAAGTAAAAGGGGTATCATCCCTCTACGATGGTAATACTAATTACTGGGCTTCTCGGATGGGTAAACACCCAGAAATAAGTGGTTCAGTAGCTCGTATGCTTAAAAAGCAAAAGGGCAAGTGCAATATGTGTAACCTAACCTTTCGAGAAGATGATGTTATCGAAAAAGACCACATTATCCCCAAAGCTTTGGGTGGTAATTACAAAGATAACATTCAGCTTCTTCACGGACATTGCCATAATGAAAAAACTAAGGATGACTTGATTGCTATTAAAAAGCACAAGGCAATAAAAAGCTATCAAAAATTCATTAAACGATTCGATAAATCGGATTGGGTGTGGATTGATGATATTCCAACGGTCACGTCTTTTTTGTGGGAAATCTTCCCACAGAAAAGTTGACCTTACCTTAGTAGGTACTCATAAAGAGCCAGAAAGGAGAGAAGCCGTGTGAGGTGAAAGTCTCATGCACGGTTTTGAAGACGAGTCGCCCTGGTGACAGGGTGGCTTAGTTTAACAATCAACTTGGTAATTGTAGCTTTCGATCTTAGCTATGTTCCTTTAAGAGACTTCTGGCTATCTGGTAAAGTTACCCTCGCAAGGATTGATACAGCCTATGTAGACTATAAGGGAATAAAACTAGATCTCTTAAATCGAAATATCTCAGAATTTATTACTCGATATGATGTAGTTAAAGGGATAATTCCTAATCGAGATACGGAAGAGTATTTAACTAAGGTAAAGCAGTTAGAACGAGAAATAGCGATAAATGGATTAGACTCACCTAGTGCTAACAATCTTATAGGAGATTTACGCCGTCGCAGTATCGAAATTATTCAAACCAATGGGTTTTCTGAAGCTAACAAAACAGGAAACCTCGAAAGAATCAAAAATAAAATGCGATGGCATCTCCCCAACTCCGATAATTCTGCAAAGACTGCTTTTTGGGTATTTTGGAATCCCGCTCATTTACGGGGAAGAGTAGCTGAAGAATTAGAATTTTTTAATACTGAAATTAAACCTTTATTTGAAACTAACTACTATCGCATCATTGGTGAAAACGGTGGCTATGTCGATTATTTTGGTCTGATTGACTTTCCTTTTGGAATAATATTCGGTTTAGAGTTGTTAGTACGCAGTTGGTTTATCAGCCGTAGACGGGTAGGTGTAAGCTGGCTGGACGCTATATTGTGGCGTTGGTACGATCTTTTCTTCCTACTTCCTTTTTGGCGATGGCTGAGAATTATCCCCGTAACCATTCGTTTAAATCAGGCGCGATTAATCGATTTGAGTTCGATCCAAAAACAGGTGAGTCAGGGGTTAGTAGCAGGAATTGCCGAAGACGTAACCGAAGTAGTAATTATTCGCCTGATCGATCGAATACAGGATTCGATACGTAAAGGCGATATAGTTAAATTGCTGAGACGACAAAACACTAATCCATACATAGATCTTAACAATACTAACGAGGTGGCAGAACTAGTTAGAATTCTGGCAAAAGTAATTGCCGATCGCGTTTTACCAGAAATTCAACCCGAAGCTGAAACTCTATTGCAATACAGCGTAGACAAAGCAATAAAAGAAACTCCGGCATATCGTGGAATTAAGCTGTTACCAGGAGGCGATCGCACTTTAATCACTTTAAGTCATCAGCTAGTATCTCAAGGTTATAACGCCATCAGCACGACTCTTCAGGCAATTTTAGCCGAAGATAAACAGTTTGACCGCTTGTTAGAAAGCTTATTCGATAATATTGGTAAATCCGTAAGTAGCGAACTTCAAGCACAACAAAGCATGAGTAAAATCGAGCAGTTGTTAATTGACCTGTTAGAAGAGGTTAAAATCAATTATGTCGAACGTTTATCTGAAGAGGATATTGAAGATATATTAGAGCAAACCCGTAGTTTAAAAAAGATCACCCGAAAGTAGTTGTTTGAAAAGATTCGAGCAATACCAATTAAGATCTAACTAAGCTTTGGCGATCGAAGAAAGTTTGAGTATGTTTTTGAGCTTGAGTTAATAATTCTTCGGGTTCGATCGCCTTATCGATAAAATCTGATACGCCAGCCATTTTTGCTTTAAAGCGATCTAGCATCTGTTCTCGATCGCGACAGATTATGATTGGAACATTTTTTAACTTAGATAATTTTTTCTGAGCGCAGAGTTGATAGCCATTAATATCGGCTGTGTTTGCATCAATAATTATTAAATTCGGTTGATGTTTTAGTAATACTATTAACGTTTTGGCAGCATCATTAACGGCTATAATTTGATAGCTAGCAAGATTAAGAATTTTAATAGCTTGTTGACCCCTATCCATTATAAAAAACTATAATAATTTTAATTACTATCCCTATCCCCTATCCCCTATCCCCTATCCTCGATTACTAATTTAAAAACATGACAGCTTACCAACTGTGAACTTAAATTTCTGGACAAAAACAAGTGGTACTTGGATTAACATTTTTACGGTGGTTTTAGGTACGAGCTTGGGTCTACTATTAAAAGATCGCCTTTCAAAAAAAATACAGACTATTATTACTCAAGGAATTGGGTTACTAACTATTTGGATCGGCTTAAGTATGACCTCCAGCCTTGCTTTATTTCAGGCTAACGGCATAGATGGAGCGGTACTCGGACTTTTAGCGATAGTAATCGGCGGAATAATCGGTGAATTACTAGAAATCGAAGAAAAATTAACTTTAATCGGTGATTGGCTGAAGCATAAATTTCGCGGAAAAGGGTTGTTTACTGAAGGTTTTGTTGCCAGCAGCCTTTTATTTTGCGTCGGTCCAATGGCTTTAATTGGCAGCTTTAATAATGGTTTAAGTGGCGATAATACTTTACTTACCCTCAAGGCAACTATGGATGGACTTGTCTCTATTGCTCTAGCTAATATCTACGGTATGGGAGTGGGTTTTTCTAGCTTAATTATTCTGATTTATCAAGGAGGTTTATCTTTGATAGTTAGCGCGATCGCCGATACCGTTCCCCAAGCTGATAATAATCCTTATTTACTAATAATTACTGGTATTGGAGGCCTGATGATTATGGCAATTGGCTGTAATTTGCTAGAAATAGCTAAAATTAGGGTAGCATCTTTCTTGCCCGCGATCGCCTTTGCTCCGATAGTTTATTTGGTGGCTAGTCGTTTTTGAATATGTGTTTCAAATCACTCGATAAACTGTTTTAGATCGCTGTTTCCAATAATATTTTTGATTATTATATAAATATAAATAAGCTTATCAATAACGCCAGCAAAACACTATATAAATGCTGGCAAATAAACAAATATATAATATACCGATCGAGTAAAAAAGGATGTCGAAATAGGCATCCTTTTTTATGTACATACATATAATTAATAATTCCTCCTCCGCCAAATTAAAATTATAAAACGTATCTTAATAAGAGTGAGAATCGCTATATAGCCTTTTTCTAATTATTGAGGTACACCCAATTCCTCTATCAACAATTCCCCAATCAACACCCTCGGCAATAGCTCTATGAGGGAAACCCTCAAGACCGCTTTGCCTCGCAATCAACTATCAATTATCAATCAATACTCCCGAACGTACCTTAAATAACCATGACAAAGGCTATAGATCTATCTTCCCAACACAGTTACTTTAACTCGTGCTACCCCAGAGCGAATCATATTGAGCGATCGCGCTGCTGCTGCTGAAAGATCGATTACTCTACCTCCGGAATAAGGACCGCGATCGTTGATTCTAACGATAACCGAACGACCATTGTTCAGGTTTGTTACCTTGACTTTAGTTCCAAACTTTAAAGAAGGATGAGCAGCAGTTAAAGCGTTTTGGTTAAATACTTCTCCATTAGCGGTGCGACGACCATGAAAATTTGGACCATACCAAGATGCTCTACCACTGAATGAATTAGCAATTATTTTCTGTTCTTGTTGGGGAATTATTGGTTTTTTAGTTGTTAAATTATTATTTAATAAATTCGCTGTAGACTGATTTTTAGAAGTAGATATAACCGATACTTTTTGTCTTAATTTTGTTCTTTTATTCGATTTTGCTTCTGCGATAGAACTATTTATGCTGGTATTTAAAATAGTTAATAAAACAGATAAGGAAATCAGTTTAAGTGGTTTTTGATATTTAACAGTCATATTAATCTAGTGTTAAGTAATTAGTCGAGCGATACAAATCGATTAAGGTAAATAAACATTAATGTTTTAAAAAACTACAGTTATCTTAATATTTGTAGTTTTATCTTTGAATTGTGTAAACACCTAAATCAGAGCAGAATTATTTAAACCCAACTCAAAACAGGAGAGCATTATAAATTTTAAATGTTAAAAAAATCGATAAGATCGACTCTATACCTAAGAGATAGAGCTTATTAATTTCAGCTTCTACGGTAAGATAGCTAAAGAATTATTTGATAGATCGACGTTAACGATCGCCAAATTTTAGCATTTGAAAGTAAGGATATCGCGAAAACACCTTTTTTAAATACTCTAATTTATATTTATAGTTATTTTTTATTAAGCATAAATACTCATGGATTATAAAGACGCTGGTGTCGATGTAGAAGCGGGACGATCTTTTGTCAGCCAAATTCGCCAAGATGTTGAAAGTACAAACAGAAAAGAGGTTTTAGGTGGTTTGGGTGGTTTTGGGGGTTATTTTCAAATGCCAACAGGTTATCAACAACCCGTTCTAGTTTCTGGTACAGATGGAGTCGGTACAAAATTAAAAATTGCCCGAGAACTAAATCGTCACGATACGGTGGGTATCGATCTCGTAGCGATGTGCGTTAATGATATTTTGACTTCCGGGGCCGAACCGCTATTTTTTTTAGATTATTTAGCCACAGGTAAACTCAATTCTCAACAGCTATCAGAAGTAGTTAAAGGAATCGCCCACGGCTGTCGTCTTAGCGGTTGCGCTCTTTTGGGGGGAGAAACGGCAGAAATGCCTGGTTTTTATCAGTCTGGAGAATACGACCTAGCTGGATTTTGCGTGGGGGTAGTAGAAAAAAGCAAGCTGTTAGATGGTTCGCAAGTGCAGGTGGACGATGTAGCGATTGGATTAGCTAGTGCAGGAGTTCATAGTAATGGTTTTAGCTTGGTACGCAAAATTATTGACGCGGGCAATTATGCTTGGTCGGATACTCCCGAAATGCTCGACGGCAATTTAGGAGCGGAATTGATTACCCCAACTCAAATTTACGTCAAACCAATTTTAGAATTTCTGGCTACGGACATAGAAATTCATAGCATGGCGCACATTACTGGTGGTGGCTTACCAGAAAATTTGCCTCGCTGTCTGAACTCTAGTCAATCGATCGAAGTTCAACGCGGTAGCTGGAAAATTCCTGCCATTTTTAACTGGCTAGCTGAGGCTGGTAACGTATCATCTGAAGCTATGTTTAATACTTTTAACATGGGTATTGGCTTTGTCGTAATTGTGCCTCCTAACCAAGCTGAAGCTGCTTTAAACTGGTTTGAATCGCAAAATATTACTGCCTCCCAAATCGGTCGAGTGACTTCAGGAGACGGTACGTTATCTTTTGTCTAAAAGGCTATAAAAATAGATTGATTAATTCGTTACCCGTTACCCAGTCCTAACAGATTAATAAGTAGGCAACATCAATTAGTATTTCAGTAATGCAAGAAGATTGTAAGTAAAGGTAAAACCAACAGACATAGCCAACTCCAATTCTGCCATCGATTGACTGGAAAAGATTCTGCTTCTTCTAATAGAGCATCGATTCTTTCATTTAGGCGATCGCCAACTGCTGCATCATTGAGACTAGCACACAGCAAAGGATCTAAAGGAGCTTTAGCCACAATTAAAAGAGATTCGGCAATCGATAAAAAATCAACCTTTTTGGCAGCTTGACTATCGGCTCTTAATTCTCTCAAAAGTAAAAGTTCCTGCCATAAAGCTTCGGTACGGGGTAGCCAAAAGGTGAAAGAACGTATCCAACCCAACCAAAAAAACCAAAATGTATCGCGATAGTATAGGTGCGCCTGTTCGTGAGCCATAACCGCTGCTAGATGTTCTCCATCCAAACTGGCTAGTAAACCAGTACTTATAACTAATTCAGGCTGCCAAAAGCCAATCTGCGCGCTGTAAGGCAAATCGACTGGAATAATTCTGGCGGTTTTTCCGTTAATGTCTTGCTGTGGATAGTAAGCGAGTTGGCGAATAGAACGATTTCCCAGATAAGCCAACTTAACAAAACAGCTTAAAGAAAACAAAATTAAGCTTGCTGAGATAATACAGCCTAGAGAACCAGCTTTTATACCTAACATTGCTCCATGACAACCCATATATAGTATGGCGATCGCTGTAGTCAAAACTAGCAGTGCAGGAAATAAAAATAAAAATAAGCTATAATGCCAACGCTTCGACCAATTTTTTCCCCTATACATTGTCTTGTAGCGTATTATCCAAGCCAAGATAACAACACTTAAGACTACCATTGAGTGCATTACTTTTCCTCTCTGCGACGACGAATATCATTTAAGCGTTCTGCGATCGCTTCAATTTGTTCCAAACTAGCAGTATCCAAACTATCAGCGAAAGAAGCTACCACGTCGGGATTGCTCACCGCTAAAAATCCATTCAGTTTTTCATAAGAGTATAAAGCCCGAGCCTGTTCTCGCGAAACTCTAGCTTGCCAAGAAAAAGCTTTACCTTTCTTGCTGCACTTTAACCAACCTTTTCTGGTCAAACGTTGCAATACTGTAGTAACTGAAGTGTATGCTAATTCCCGATCTGGATCTTCGAGAATCCGATCGTGAACTTTTTTAACTGTTACGACCTTTAAGTCCCAAACTATTGCTAAAATCTCTGATTCTAATGGACCGAGAGACATTTTCTTTGGTCTATACTGCGGTAGTGGAGCCATAGATTAAATAATAAACTAAAGATGCTCTAAAATTCTACCTTTTAAAAGTCTAGGTTACACTGCCACTTCGGTCATAAATACTTACAGTCAATGCCTTACAGGGTAACGGCGATCGCCATAAGACTAAGTTAAATTAGCTGTATTTTATCGGGCTGAGTCGAAGAATTATTAAAACTCAAAGTTTGCTGTTTTAATCAAGCTCTAGTTCGGGATTTAGCAATTGCCTAACTCTTTACTCTTTGGGTTTAAACTAAACAATTATATTGATTTAGCCGAATCGCTGGTTTTCATAAGCATAAAGGGCGCAATCATTTCTTTATTAAATCTTAAGATATATCTTTTTTTTCAATTTGCTTTGCCATGAATAATTGGTACAAACAAAAAGCTTTTTATCTCATCCTGATTAGTTATTTTTTGGGCAAATCAGTTGAGATTGCAGCTTCAAGATACCCAAATGCACGTACTTTAGATTCCGAACCATTCTTAGAAAATACCGATTCAAATAACTCAAGCAAGTTATTTGTTCAATTTACCGATGGAACTTTGCTATCCGAGGGAAATTATATCGAAAGAGAGATGCAGTCAATTTCTCTGTCTAATAAATCCATATTGCCAAGCAACGATTTTGGCGAAATGCTAAGGGTAGACAATTGGTTAGCTCGTCAACAAAATAGCTGCCAAAATATCGACTCTGCATATCAGGAGGTATATAGTTTCCAAACAGATAATTACTATATTAGTATCTGTCAGCTTGGAGACAGCTTTTACTATCATCGTCAATCTAAATACGATGATGACAGCACTGTGTTAATTCCAGCTTTGGCGGTTTCTGACGGTGGTGTTTTTCAAGCTACGAGTAAAAGAACGACATATTTTGTCGGGCGATCGGGCGATCGCTATTATTCTTCGGTAATGCAAAACGATAACGAGATTATTTTTGAACCAGAGTTACACCCCTCCTCCGACACGGTTTTAACTAGAGATCTTGCTGAAGTAAATTCCCAACTGCCTGCGGAGGGGGTTGAGGTAGATCGCGCTACTAATGCTAGTTTGTCAGATCGCCCTGAAAATAATCTCGATCCCCAACAGGCATTAGTTTGTACTGGAGCAAATACTTCAAATTCTCCCTCCCGCAGTTGGCAACAGCTACTCGGCGAGTCTTTGAATACAGCTAGTCAATATGCGTTAAGCAACGGATACAGCTTTATTTACGACGCTCAAACTCCAGAACAGGCTTTAATTACAACTTCTGCTGCGATCGTCAATTTAAACATAGCAGTAAAGAGCGATACTATCGAACAAGTCTGTATTCGTCCGATAGCAGAAAACTAATTTTTAATCGAATTCATTTCTAGATCGTAACCACGTACGGTTTTAGGAATATTAATAGCGGGTTTGTTAAGGGCAATAGCTAAAGTTTCTCTTGGCGCATTGAGATTGGTGGGATTATCTAAAGCTGCCATGTTCATTCTCAAAGGAGCATTTCCAGAAACAACGCCCGTTATTGCAGCTACCATCGAAGCAGCGATCGCCGTTCCTGTTAAAATCAGTCGGCGTTGACGACGGTGGCTACTATCTATCGATTGAAAAACTTCTGAGGTGATTTCAGTTACAGATTTTTCGCAAGGAGGTGCTACAGACTGCTGCATTTGACTCTGTAAGGCTAATAGCTGAGTATAAAGACGCTTAACCTGAGGATCTCGATCTAACCAGGTTTGCACCTGATGTCTTTGGCTAGCAGTTGTCTCTCCATCAATATAAGCACTCAAAAGTTCAAAACAATCTGGAGGTAGCGAGGCTTCATCTGCAATCGGGGCTGATTTATCATGCTCAAAATCTTCAAATTTAGATGTCATTCTGTCATCACCACTGTAAAAAATATCAATAATTTGCGAGATAGAGCAGTGAACGAGGAATTTGTCTTCTACGGGTCAAGCTCGGCAAAGACAAAATTTTCCCCCAATCGGTCTATATTTATTATTTGACTAATATTTACTAATTTACTCCTCATCAAGATAGTTTTGCAATACCGACTGAAGTTTTAGTCTAGCTCTAGCAATTCGAGATTTTACTGTTCCCAAGGATACTCCCGTCATCTCGGCAATTTCTTCATAAGCCAATCCTTCAATCTCTCTTAAAACAATAGTGGTACGAAAAGTTTCGGGAAGCTGAGATATAGCGACCTGGAGGCGATCGTAAAATTCTCGCGTGACCAGATCGTCATCGGGGCTAGGAGCATCATCGGGTAATTCCCAACTCATCTCGCCGTCTTCTACATAGCGTGGTGCGTCTAAAGACAAAGGAGCGTTGATACGCTTGCGTTTACGCAGTTCGTCATAAAAAAGATTGGTGGCGATTCGACTCAGCCAACCACGGAACTTTGCAGGATCTTGAAGACGATGGAGATTGCGATAGACTCTAATCCATACTTCTTGGGCTAAATCTGCTCTTTCTTGCCAATCTGGAGCCAAATGATAAAAAAGGCGATTTAAATGAGACTGATATCTCCGTAGCAATTCCGCAAAAGCTGCTTTATCTGGTTGAGCATTTGCCTGACAAAAAACGATAAGCTCGTAATTGGAAAGTTTTTCAGGAGACACTAAGTTTTTATCGCTCATCTTGGCTTTTGACCAGGATGCAGAAAGAGATAGACTCATGTAATTAAATTAACCTCAGTATAAACCTTCTGTATATTTTTTAAGACTAAACAACTCTAACAAAAGTTCCCTGTAGTTTTAGTTATATTGGTTTGAATTAGAACTATACCCCCGAATCCCGAATAACTAAGTACTGTCGAGCGCGATGTTTAAGCTAATTAATATTTTGTTCGTAGTTGGGGGCGTGATCTTTTAATAAGTTACTAAGTTGATTTGTCATTTTAGAATCGCTGCTGCCAATTGCTTGCCTTTCAGGGAAAAATTCGGGTCGATCTAAATATCGGGCGATCGCTTCTACTACCTGTTGCTGGATCAAATTGTGTAGTTCTTCCCTAGCTCTTTGACGCTGATAGTTTGCGCCTTCTTCTGTAGTTGCGTACAGCGGAGGAAGACGATTAAGGGCATAGGCTGCAATATCTCCTACATCCAAAGAAGAGTCGCTGGTTTGTTCGATTTCAGCAACACGAGTAATTGCCTCACTCAAGACCAATTCTTCCATCACGTTAATAAACTGTTTACGAGGAACAGCCACTACTTTCCCTGAAAGCAATGAACTCATTAGCTGGTCTAAAGCTATATATTCTTCTACCGAGAGTTCGGCTGCGGTATCGCAAATCCTTGCTACTTCAGCTTCCATGCTAGGAGTTAGATAACCATCCTGTAATGCTTGTTCGACAATCGAATTAATGCCCATAGTTTAGACGTTCTAAATAGTAATAAGTAAATTCCATCTTTAGCTAATCATCCGAACATCTTAATCTTTATTATTAAAAATCGGATATCTGGATATATCGCAGTACGTTAATTAGTCAGGACAATTTCAGTCGAGGCTCTACGAGCCTTCCAGAACTTTGTTCTGGAAAAATCAGAGATTTTTGTTCGTAAGTAACGAGTAACGAGTAACGAGTAATGAGTGTCTATCATATAAATCCGTATTGCTATATGTAGCTCACAAGTCATAATTTTTGCCAAATTTACTCAATAGCGTTAAAACGCCAAGGAACGGGATCTACGGCTAGTTCATTGACATATAAACCCCAATGTAAATGTGGTCCTGTTGAAGCCCCTGTAGAGCCAATCGTTCCTATTCGTTGCCCTGCCTCTACCATTGCCCCTTCGGTAACATCGATATCTTGGAGGTGCATGAATATACTGAGTACTCCCTGTCCGTGATCGATACCCACTACGTTACCGTGAACGTGAAATCCACTGTCTTCTCTACCTACCAAACGAACTTGTCCCGCAGCGGGAGCGACTACAAGAGATCCGTAGCCACCAGCATAATCGACTCCTTTGTGATAATAATCTCGGGCAAAAACATTATTATAGTAACGACGTACGCCAAATCCCGTAGATACCCTAGAAGCATTAGGGCGTTTGAAAGCACCCTGCCAAAATTTTTGAGGAGTGACTATTTTTTTGAAGGCAGATACCCGATCTAATTCTAATTGAGTTGCTGGACGCGAAGCTTTGCCACTCAACCAGATTCGCTGGATAGGAAAAGCTCGATTTTTTAGCCAGACACCAATATTGCTAGTTCGATTATCTCCTCGAACCGTTAGGGTCATTTTGCCAGGAGTGTCTAAGGGAGAGGTAGGAATAAAAGCGCGATATTTTCCGTTGCTCTCGAATAAAGGATAGTCTTTTTCAGCTACGGTAACGCTAGGAGCAAGATCGGGGTCTTCGGTTGTTACCACAACCGAAATAGTATCTCCCAATTGAGGTGTTTCGGGCAGGACTTCGACCTGTAGGGCTTTAGCAGGATTAGCGATCGCCAATAGCATAGTCGTGGTTATTCCTGTCCAGTTTAAGCGCAAATTAAGCATACTAATCGATCGTTCACCACTAAATATAAATTTTGAGTGTATTTTATCCGCTTTTCTCAAATTGTCGCGATTGTTGCGAATTATAATAATCGATCGCAGTAAGGTAACGAGTTTTCTGTAGGATATTGATATCGGGCATTGCGATCTAGTTCTTCGTCTTTGGATGTCGGCAAGGTAACTATAAATTTCGGCGGAGATGGTTCTTAACAAAAAACTTTATTGATGAGCATTTCTAAATCTGTGGTGCAACAGTTGCTAAATAATTATCCAGGTTGGCGATCGCAAATGTATTTTAAATCTTCTCTAACAGCGTTATCTCATGCTATGGAAGATTTAGTATTAAATGATTCGGACTCGCCTTTGGTAATTGCCAGTTTTCAGCGAGAGCGTTTCTATCGTCAAGAATCCCATCGCTATCGGCGTATTGCCCATAAAACAGATCAGGTATATGTTTTGGCTGCGCCAGAAACCAACTTTAGCAATAGTTCGATAGAATACGAAACCATTGCTTTTGAACCCGATGATGCTCTAGCTCAAGAATGGCATTTGGTAATTATCGGACAACGCTATGCTAGCTGTTTGGTTTGTCGTGAGCGAACTATGCCTTCTCCAGATAAATACGGTGCAGGGATGGATACAAATCGACGATTTGAGGGCATCTGGACCTTTGACCGTAGCGTTACTCAAGAGGCGGGAAAGATTATACTCGATCGCATTGCTATCTACAGACCAGAATTGACCGCTAAAATCTCTAAAGCTCGAAGTTTATATCTAACTTCCCAAGACAAGCAGATTGCTGCTTCTGCACAGGTCGAATCTCCTTTAACTAATCCCGATCCTTTCGTCCAGAGATTAGTTACTTATCTTCAAGCTGGTCAATATAAATTATTAAAAGCTAATAAATCTCTAGCAGCAAAACAGCAGAAAGAACGACTGTTAAATACGGTAACTGATGCGGTCAGACGCTCGCTCAATACCAAACAAATTTTACAGGTAGCCGTTCGACAACTGGGGGACGGTTTGAGTGTCTGTCGCTGTATTGTTTATCGCTGTCACGAACAAGACGAAGTTGCCAGAATAGATAGAGAATTTACTGGTGCTGGGATTAAATCGCTCATGGGTCATAAATGGCAGCTAGCGAATAATCCTTTGTTTCAAGAGGCGATCGCTACTACCGAAACTATTAGCGTAGATAATACCTTAGAAGACGAACGTGTTAATAAGTTAGCCAAAGAACAAGGTACGGGTGAGTTTTTTCAAAATCTGATTCACAATTATTCAGTTTATTCTCTGTTAATCGTGCCAATTTTTTATCACGGTAAGCTTTTAGGAGTATTAGAACTACATCATTGTGAAGTTGAGCCAATCGCTTGGAAAGACGATGATATAGCTTTGGTAGATGCGATCGCTACTCAGGTAGGAGTAGCTTTAATTCAGGCAGAAGCCTATGCCGATCTAGAAGATCTTAACGAACAGCTAGAAGCTCTAGACCGCACCCGTTCTAATTTAGTGGCAATTGTTGGTCACGAACTCCGTACGCCTCTTTCTACCATTCAAGTTTGTTTGGAAAGCCTGGCAAGCGAACCCGATATGCCAGCCGAATTAAGCCAGATAATGTTAGATACTGCTCTGGGTGATGCTGAGAGAATGCGTAATCTGGTTCAGGACTTTTTGACTCTTTCTCGTCTAGAAGGCGGTGGGGTGGAGTGGAACTTAGAAACTCTATCTCTTAGCGAGTGTATCGATCTGGCAATTAGTAACGTTATGGCACGCAACCAAGAGCAATCGATGCCCGAAATAAAAAATTTAACCGCTCCAGAAGATCTACCTCTAGTGCAGTTAGATGGTGAATGGTTGGTAGAGGTGATAGCCAAACTATTAGACAATGCCTGTAAGTTTACTCAAGCTGATGGAGAAATTGCGATCGCAGTTAAGACCAATGGCGGTCAAACTTTGGAAGTAACGGTTTCCGATACAGGTAGGGGAATCGAAAGCAGTAGCTTAGAAACCGTATTCGATCGCTTTTACCAAGAAGAGGGAG
Source organism: Waterburya sp. (assembly GCA_965214815.1). Taxonomy (GTDB): domain Bacteria; phylum Cyanobacteriota; class Cyanobacteriia; order Cyanobacteriales; family Xenococcaceae; genus Waterburya. The sequence goes on along the minus strand of CBDCCL010000002.1, from coordinate 59,772 downwards.
CTTTAAGACGCAGTGCGGGAGGTACTGGTTTGGGTTTAGCTATCTGCCGACAGGTGGTTAAAAATTGGGGTGGTGAAATCTGGGCTGAATCTCCAGGTAAAGATCGGGGTAGTATTTTTCATTTTACTATTCCCATCGAGGCAACTAGAACAGTGAACAGTAAACAGTAAACAGTAAACAGTTAGTTAAATGATGAATGACAAATGATAATTGAAGTGCGATCGCATCTGAATTAACAAAAAGTAATAAAATCAACCTAGCTTAGAAACCATTTCAAGTACTCCTTGTTCCTTGTTCCTTGCTCCTTGCTCCTTGCTCCTTGCTCCTTATAAAAATCAGCGTTGCTAAAAACTGTTACAGTTTTTGACACACTCACAGTATTGATACAACGCCAATGATAGGATGCCGTAAATACCTTTAATTGAGGATTTTTAAAATGGCAGAAGAAATGAAGCTTTCGGGCAAGACACCAATATTCGGCGGTAGTACTGGCGGTCTGTTAACTAAGGCAGAGATCGAAGAAAAATACGCTATTACCTGGACTAGCAGTAAAGAGCAAGTATTTGAGATGCCGACTGGTGGCGCAGCTATTATGAATGAAGGTACTAACCTACTTTATCTAGCTCGTAAAGAACAGTGTTTGGCATTAGGTAAGCAGTTGCGGAATAGTTTTAAGCCGAGAATTCAAGACTACAAAATATATCGCATTTTTCCTAGTGGCGAAATTCAATATTTGCATCCGGCAGATGGCGTATTCCCTGAAAAAGTAAACGAAGGTCGCGAATATAACGGTATAAAAGACCGTCGAATCGGTCAAAATCCTCAACCAGCTACTATTAAATTCTCTGGGAAAACCCCTTACGAAGTATAAGAGTAGACGGATACAGTTAGGAAGGATGAAGTATGGATTATGTCTTTAACTTCTCCTTCCTTTTTATTACTGTTAATTTTTAAGCTTCAAACTCTAAACTTATAGATTATCGGCTGTTGCACGCTCTATATCCTTTCTCTTTTCGGTCAGGAAATAAATAAGTAATTTCTTATTCCTCATTCCTCATTCCTTACTCCTTGTTCCTCATAAATATGATCTTTCCGAATTTTGACCAGTTTAGCGAACTAGCTCGACAAGGTAATTTTGTCCCTGTCTATCAAGAATTAATTGCCGATTTGGAAACTCCTGTGTCGGCTTGGTATAAAGTTTGTGCGGGTCAACCATACAGTTTTCTTTTAGAGTCTGTAGAAGGAGAAGAAAAACTCGGACGCTATAGCTTTTTAGGCTGCGATCCGATGTGGGTGTTAGAAGCCAGAGGAGAAACTACCACTCAAACTCATCGTGATGGTTCGGTCGATAAATTTACGGGCAATCCGTTCGATATCTGTAACCAATGTTTGGCATCAATTATGCCTGTTAAGCTACCGCAGCTTCCACCTGGTATTGGCGGATTGTTTGGAGTCTGGGGATACGAATTAATTCGCTGGATCGAACCTAGAGTACCCGTGAATGCGCCACAGTCAGAAGACTTACCCGATGGAGTTTGGATGCAGGTAGATAATTTGATTATCTTCGATCAGGTAAAGCGTAAAATTTGGGCAATTTCTTATGCAGATTTACGTGACGATCGCATTACACTAGAACAAGCTTATCAGTATGCCTGCGATCGCGTAACCAAACTAATGCTAAAGCTTCAGCTACCTCTACCTATAGAAGCCAATGCCTTAGAATGGAATTTGAATAAGGGTAATTCTTCTGAAGAATCTGGACTAGTTTACTGTAGCAATACCGAACAGCAACCATTCTGCGATAATGTCGAAAAGGCAAAAGACTACATTCGCGCAGGGGATATTTTTCAAGTCGTACTCTCTCAAAAGCTATCTACTGTCTACAAAGGTCATCCCTTCGATCTGTATCGTTCTTTACGCCTGATTAATCCATCTCCATACATGAGCTACTATCAGTTTGGAGACTGGCAGCTAATTGGTTCATCTCCAGAAGTAATGGTTAAGGCTGATGTTCGAGATGATGGCAAAATTGAAGCTACCTTAAGACCTATTGCTGGAACTCGCCCTCGTGGTCAAACTAGCGCGGAAGATAAAGCTATGGCGCGCGATCTTTTGGCAGATCCTAAAGAAGTTGCCGAACACGTCATGCTAGTAGACTTGGGACGTAACGATTTGGGTCGTGTTTGTGTAAAAGGTAGCGTTACCGTAGATGAACTAATGGTAATCGAACGCTATTCTCACGTCATGCACATTGTCAGTAACGTTGTCGGTGAATTAGAACCCGATAAAACCGCCTGGGATTTATTAAAGGCTTGTTTCCCTGCGGGAACGGTTAGTGGCGCACCCAAAATTAGGGCAATGGAAATTATTAACGAACTCGAACCAGAAAGAAGAGGCCCTTATTCTGGAGTGTATGGTTACTACGATTTTGAAGGACAGCTTAACAGTGCTATTACAATTCGCACGATGATCGTTCGTCCTTACCAAGAAAATAAGTGCATGGTTTCGGTTCAATCAGGGGCAGGAATGGTAGCTGATTCAATTCCCGAATCGGAGTATCAAGAAACTCTCAATAAAGCAAAGGGTTTGTTAGAGGCTATTAGAAGCGTTAATAGTTAGTACGTATAGTCGTACAGAGTTAAGTTGGGATAAATGAGCGTTAACTGCTTAGGTAAAAGGTAAGTAGGTGTTTAGGGTAGAGACGTTCAGGCCGAACGTCTCTACCCCAAGTCCTAGAAGCCTCCAATTACCCAATCTCTCGCCCTGTTTAACGTTTCGTTTATAAATGACCGCGGAAGGCGGCGGGGCATATAAACTGCGCACGGCGGCTTTTTTGTAAGAGTACTCTTACAAAAAACGCGCCTTGGGAAACCCACGCAGACAGCCCCTTGTCAGCGCAGCGCGAAAGTGCGGTCTTGGGGGTTTCCCCCATGAGCAGCTTTCGTAAGAAGGCACCGTCGTTTTACAAGTCACGGGAAGCAAAGCTTCCCCAGTCTCGCTTCGCGAGACGATGGCGCATTCGCGCCGTTTGCCTGGGGTCTCCCCAGGCATTTATGTCGGACGTGGCGGTGTACCGCTGACCTCTGAACTATTAATTCAAAGTTAAAATAATTATTAAAAAATTATAGTGATGTTAATTTTAATTGAGCTTTTGGGCAAGATAAAGCTGAAATAAATCGTTTAAATTGAATGCTAACTGTTCTATTTTTGTTGTCTATTAAAGATTTGCTTTTTAAAAGGAAATCTTTATCAAAAAAAGTTATAACACCGATATTTGAGATTTGTACCGACATAATAGCAGTTGGTATATAGATAAATCTTAATTTAATCGTCAAGATGGACTGGTGTGTGAGTGAGAACCATAAAAACGCAACTTCTGTTCGAGCAAATCGCTAAAAATGAGCGTTCGCAAAATCTCTGGAAAAATTGGTATTATCAGCAATTTTGCTGAAGGTGCGGTATAAGTTATTTGTGTAGGAGTTATCACGCCAAGATCCTTTTCAATTTAGAACACTTAATATTCAACTACGATAATAATTAACCAAGGTCAATGACTGAATCGAATCGAGATTTATCCTTGGCTCAAGCTCGCTCTTTAATCGATAGTTATGCTTTTGATTTAGGGCGTTATGATGCCGAAAGACTATTAGAACACTGGCTAAATTTGTATCCTGCTAGCTGGATTAGATTAGCGACGATTGATGCTCTGTATTTAGGACGTTATAAAGCAGTTTCTATCGAACAAATTATGAATGTTTGGCTGCGTCGTGGTACGCCCAATCCTCATTTTAACTATGAGTTTGAACGATTAATCTGTCGCAAATTGCCCAAGCATTTGAGCGATATATCTGCTGACTTTGAGAGCGATCGCCTAGAGACGGCGTTCGAGCCATTGCCAGAAGCCGAACCAGAACCAGTAGATCTAGCTACGACTCAAGCAGAAGCGAGTGATTTAGAAGAAGTCCAACAGAGCGATCGCCATGAAAAAGATAAGATCTCTCTAATTTCAGCTTTGGGACTATCCTACAAATCTGATTGGTCGGAATTTACTGAAGGTAATAAGATGATTCACCAATTTATACCCCTGCCAGATGTGTCTTCTTTCGTTGACAAACTCAAAACATTTGGAGAACGAGGGTTAGAAAGTCAGTAATATATTACAATATATGAAGTAACGGCGAATCGGGAATCATATTAATGCGCGTAGCAATTGTAGGTGCAGGTTTGGCAGGGATGGCGACAGCGATCGATCTAGTCGATGCTGGTGCAGAAGTAGAAATATTTGAATCTCGTCCTTTTGTAGGGGGGAAGGTAGGTAGCTGGGTGGATAAAGATGGAAACCACCTGGAAATGGGTTTGCACGTCTTTTTTGGCTGCTATTACAATTTGTTCGAGCTAATGAGAAAGGTAGGAGCGATCGACAACCTACGTCTCAAACAACATACCCATACTTTTATTAACGAAGGTGGTAGAGTTGGGGAACTAGATTTTCGCTTTCTTACAGGCGCGCCTTTTAACGGTTTAAAAGCATTTTTTACTACTTCTCAGCTTTCGGCAGTCGATAAGGCAGCCAACTCTTTAGCACTGGGTACTAGCCCTATCGTTCGAGCTTTGATAGATTCGGAAGGGGCGATGAAGACTATTCGCGGTTTAGACTCGATTAGCTTTGCTGATTGGTTTCGCAGTCATGGGGGTAATAATGGCAGCCTCAGAAAGATGTGGGATCCGATCGCCTATGCTTTAGGATTTATCGATACAGAAAATATCTCTGCCCGCTGTATGTTAACTATCTTTCAGTTTTTTGCCACCAAAACTGAAGCTTCTGTATTACGGATGTTGGAAGGTTCTCCGAGCGAGTACCTACACAAGCCGATTGTGGAGTATTTAGAAGTAAGAGGCACTAAAATTCATACTCGCCGTAAAGTAAGAGAAATTTTATTTGAGGATTCGGGAAACAGCACTAAAGTTACGGGCATTGTAGTAGGTAACGGCGAAACTGAAGAAGTGATTCGTGCCGATGCTTATGTTTGTGCTTGTGATGTTCCAGGTATCAAGCAGGTAATTCCTCCGTCGTGGCGCAAATGGTCTGAGTTTGACAATATTTACAAATTAGATGCAGTTCCCGTAGCTACGGTGCAGCTGCGCTTTGACGGCTGGGTGACAGAATTAAATGATGCTAACAATCGCAAACAGTTAGAACAAGCTGCGGGAATCGACAATTTACTTTACACTCCCGATGCTGACTTTTCTTGCTTTGCGGATTTAGCTCTAGCTAGTCCAGGAGACTACTACAGGCCAGGAGAAGGTTCATTACTCCAGCTAGTCTTGACTCCAGGCGATCCCTTCATCAAAGAAAAGAATGAAGATATCGCTAACCATATTCTCAAGCAGGTACATAAACTATTCCCTTCTTCTAGAGAATTAAACATGACTTGGTATAGCGTAGTGAAATTAGCTCAATCGCTATATCGCGAAGCACCAGGTATGGATCTTTATCGTCCAGCACAAAAGACTCCTGTAGATAACTTCTTTTTAGCTGGTAGCTATACTCAGCAAGACTATATTGATAGTATGGAAGGAGCAACCCTATCTGGTAAACAAGCTGCAAAAACTATTTTAGAAAATGCCGAGCAGCTTAAAGCCGTAGCAGTCTGAACAGTCAACAGTTAACAGTCAACAGTCAACAATTAACAGTTAGTTTTCCTATGAACGGGTCTAAAACCGTACTGATGAAGATAGCTTTTTGAATCATAATTGGGATTGCACCAGAATTGAGACGATTCGGCGGTAACAGAGTATGGCGATAACTAATTAAATCTGTGAGATAATCAAACAAAGCATAAATTTCTAAAACAATGGCAGACTGGCTAGAACACACCGTACAAATAGAAGTACCCGTACCAATAGAGTTGGTTTGGAGTCTCTGGTCAGACATCGAACAGATGACTATCTGGATGAAGTGGATCGAGTCTGTCAAAATATTAGAAGACAATCCCGAACTGTCTCGCTGGAAGCTGGCGAGTGGTGGATTTAACTTTACCTGGTTGTCTCGCATCGTTCAGATTGTTCCAGAGCAAATAATCGAATGGCAATCTGTTAACGGTTTACCAAACAAAGGTGCAATTCGCTTTTACGATCGCCGTGGTAGTAGCGTGGTCAAAATGTCTTTCGCCTATGCCGTACCTGGAATTATCGGTAAGTTGATGGATAGCCTGGTTGGAGATATAGTAGAATCGACAGTTATGGCGGACTTAGAACGGTTTAAAGAATACGCGATCGCTAAAAGGAACGAAGAACTAGCACAGATGTCGTGAATAAAGGCTAGTTTGGCAATCGCCTTGAATTTTTTAGCTACAATCGATAACTCAATAAATAAAAAGTAAAAATAACACTAACCAACTTTTCAAAATATTCCGATCGTACTTAATTCATGTATCAGATCGTATTTTCAGATACAGCATTAAGTCCATTGGTTACGCAAAATTGAATAGCTGTGTAAGTGTCTTTTGCACCAGGTTAAATTATGCAACCCAAAATTATTGTATGTGGCTTAGGACGCACAGGAAAAAAGATCTATAGCCTGTTAAAGCAACAAGGGGCAGAAGTAGTAGGAATCAGTCGAATTTCTGTAAAGGCAGCTAGTAAAGATATTGTAGTAGGCGATCCGCGCGATAACACCACATTAATTACCGCAGGAATTAGAGAAGCAAAAACTTTAGTTTTAGCCCATGATGATGACGCGCTAAATTTAGCAATTTTGACTCAAGCAAGAATTCTCAATCCAAAAATTCGGATTATTAATCGGCTGTTTAATCATACTTTAGGCGATCGCTTAGATCTTACCCTGCCAGATCACTACAGTATGAGCGTGGCTACTCTCTCATCACCCTTATTTACGTTTGCAGCTTTGGGTAACAAAGCCATCGGTCAACTAAAGCTTTTTAATCGCACCTGGCCGATACACGAAGAAGTAATCGATGCAGACCATCCCTGGCTGGGTAAAAGACTGAGAGAATTATGGGACAATCCCGACCGAATGCTAATCTATTATTTGCCTGCTAGAGGAGAAATAGATCTGGTTTCGGCAATTTTACAGGGTAGTCGTCTAAAATGTGGCGATTGCCTAATTTTAGGAACAAAACCCCGAGTTTTTGTCAAACGTCGTTCTTGGCAGAAAAAGCTGTATAAAGCAATTTTAAATATTCCTTATTATCAACGCTATGCTCGTCCTGTAGCTTTGGTCAGTTTGGCTTTACTGATAGTTATATTTCTGGCGACAACAATTTATCTCAGCGTCAATTTACAGACTTCGATCGCCGACGCGCTCTATTTTTCTGTAGGAATGATTACGGGTGCGGGGGGTAAAGAAGAAGTTGCTGAAGGGGCTTCTGATTACGTCAAAGTATTTACTGCCATTATGATGGTTGTTGGTGCGGGGGTAATTGGCATTTGCTATGCTTTAATCAACGATTTTGTTTTGGGTACTCGCTTTAGGCAAACTATAGACGCTGCTAAAATTCCCCGACAAAATCATCATGTGGTTTGTGGTTTAGGGGGTGTGGGCATCAAAATTGCCCTACAACTCCATTCTCAGGGGCATGAAGTGGTAGTCATTGAATCCGATCCCGACAACCGTTTTGTTCATACTGCTCGTTCCTATGGCATTCCCGTAATTATCGAGGATGGGAGTATGCCTTCGAGTTTAAAAGCGGTAAATATAAAACGTGCGCTTAGTTTGATTGCGGTAACAAGCCTCGATACGACCAACCTCGAAATTAGTCTTACCGCTAAAGCCTTAAATCCCCATCTAAAAACTATAGTTCGCGGTAGCGATCCCCAGTTTGCTCGCTCGATGCAGGAAGTATTTGAGTTCGATCGCGTGTTGTCTCCTGTAGAATTAGCGACCCATTCTTTTGCTGCTGCTGCTTTAGGAGGCAGAATTTTGGGGAACGGGATGACCCAAGATCTGTTGTGGGTAGCTTTGGCAACTATGATTACACCTAATCATCCTTTTTGCGATCGCTTCGTACAGGAGGCTGCAATTAAAGAAGATTTTGTTCCCCTGTATTTAGAAAGAGGAGATCGAACTTTTCACGCCTGGCAGTTACTGGAGACTCGCCTAAAGCCTCAAGATGTGCTTTATTTGACTATGCCTGCTAATGGCTTAGATCGCCTATGGCGTACTTCCAATTCCGAAGATAAAATGCTCGATCGCTTAGAAGATAGTTTTAGCCTTTAGATCGCTATTATTAGCTACCTCGACCTAACCAATGTGTCAGGCAGTCAGCTTATTATTTATTACCTATTACCTAACTTAACGTACGGCTATAGCTCAATTATTTTTCAAAGGAGACAGCCTGGGGTTCTTCATCTTTTCGAGGCTTTTGTTTAGTAGCTATCTTTTCGATTGGTTTATCTGTACTAGATGAAGCTTCAATAACAATGGGCAGAGTTTCTTTATTGAAAGTTAGTTTATTGTCTACACAATCGACAAGTATCTTATCTCCTGCGGTAAAGGTATTTTCTAGAATCATGGTAGCGATCGGGTTTTGTATTTCCCGTCGAATTGCTCTTTTTAGAGGACGCGCACCATAGGCAGGATCGTAACCAATAGTAACAATACGATTTTGGGCTGCGGGAGTTAGCTCGATCGCTATTTTTTGTTCGCTCAGTAGACGTTGGATACCTTGGATTTGAATGCTGACGATTTCTTTTAGTTCTTCTTTCTTCAAACCGTGGAAGATAATTAGATCGTCAATACGGTTGAGAAACTCTGGGCGGAAATGACCCCTGAGGGCTTTATTCACCTGCTTGTAAATCTCTTCATAATCGCGATCTTCTCCTTTAACGTTGAGAATATTTTCGCTACCGATATTGCTAGTCATCACAATAATAGCGTTGCGAAAATCTACGACTCTTCCTTGAGAGTCAGTAATTCTGCCGTCATCTAGAACCTGTAGCAAAATATTAAATACGTCCTTGTGGGCTTTTTCTACTTCATCCAACAGCACTACAGAGTAAGGACGACGGCGCACTGCTTCGGTTAACTGTCCGCCTTCTTCAAAGCCTATATACCCAGGAGGCGCACCTACTAAGCGGGATACGGCGTGTTTTTCCATGTATTCGGACATATCGATCCGTACCATCGCATCTTCACTATCAAAGAGAAATGCTGCCAAAGCCCTAGCTAACTCTGTTTTACCGACCCCTGTAGGTCCCATAAACAGGAACGAGCCAATCGGTCTACTAGGATCGTTCATTCCCGCCCTTGCCATACGTATGGCTGCTGCAACCGCTGCTACAGGCTCTTGCTGTCCGATAACTCGCTGATGTAGGTGTCCTTCTAGCTGAAGTAATTTTTGTCTTTCGGTTTCTAGCAGACGGTTAATCGGTACTCCCGTCCAGTGGGCTACAATTTCAGCAATATCAGATTCTGCCACCTGTTCTCTGAGTAGAGTTGTTCCTTCAGATTGGATGTCAATTAGTTTGGCTTCTTTGGCTTCTAAATCTCTTTGTATAGTTTCGAGCTTGCCATATTTCAACTGGGCAGCTTTTTCGTGATCGAAAGCTCGTTCGGCTTTATCTAACTCTAGGCGCGTTTTTTCCTCATCTTCTTTGAGGGCATTAATTTCATCTAGCAAGCTTTTTTCCGATTGCCATTGTGCCGATAAACCTTCTTGTTTACCCTTTAAAGCTTCAATTTCTGCCTTAATTTTGCTCAATCTGTCTCTTGCAGCCCGATCTACGTTGGAGATTCCTGGGCGTTGACTCTCGCCAGTTAGAGAAACCTTTTCCATCTCTAGCTGCATGATCCGGCGATCGATGTCTTCTAACTGACTGGGTTTAGAAGTAATCTCCATTTTTAATTTTGCTGCTGCTTCATCGATCAGATCGATCGCCTTGTCGGGCAAAAAGCGATCGGTAATGTAGCGTTGAGAAAGAGTTGCTGCTGCTACCAGTGCCGAGTCGGTAATAGTTACACCGTGATGTACTTCGTATCTTTCTTTAAGTCCTCTTAAAATAGAGATCGTATCTTCTACAGAGGGTTGCTTGACGTATACCTGCTGAAAACGTCTTTCCAAAGCGGGGTCTTTTTCAATATTTTTGCGATATTCATCTAGAGTAGTCGCACCAATACAGCGCAGTTCTCCCCGCGCCAACATGGGCTTGAGTAAATTACCCGCATCCATCGAGCCAGAGCCTTCTTTTGCCCCCGCGCCCACAACGGTATGTACTTCATCGATAAACAGAACTATTTGCCCGCTAGATTCGGTTACTTCTTTTAAAACCGCTCGCAAACGTTCTTCAAACTCTCCTCGATATTTCGCTCCTGCGATCAAGCTACCCATGTCGAGAGAAATTAACTGACGATCTTTGAGAGATTCGGGAACATCGCCGTTGACAATACGTTGGGCTAATCCTTCGGCGATCGCAGTTTTACCGACTCCAGGCTCACCAATCAATACAGGATTATTCTTCTGTCTGCGCGAAAGTACCTGAATTACCCGACGAATCTCTTCATCTCGACCGATTACGGGATCTAGCCGTCCCGTTCTGGCTCTTTCTGTTAGATCTTGTCCGTACTTTTCTAATGCCTGATACTGCTCTTCTTGATTTTGCTTAGTTACCTTTTGCGAACCTCGAACCGATTTAATCGCCTGTTCTAAATCGATCGCATCTACACCAAAGCTACGCAGAGACTTTTTACCAATACGAGCATCTTCGGCAAACCCCATCAAAATATGCTCGATGGAAATAAAGCTGTCGTCCCAATTGACGCGACATTCTTCGGCGCGATCTAACATCCGATCTAAACTAGGTCCTAAATACAGTTGAGATGAGCCAATTCTCGGTTGGCGTTTGGTAAACATCTCTAACTGCTGCTTCAGACGTAGAGGATCGATATTAGCTTTGTCTAAAATAGCTACTGCTAACCCTTCTTGTTCCAAGGCTGACAAAATTAAATGCTCTACCTCTAAGTTCTGATTCTGATATAGTTTGGCAACTTCTTGAGATTTAACGATCGCATCCCAGGCTTGTTCGGTGAACTTACTTTGGTCGGTAGGCTGCATATTATAGCTAAATAGGGTTTTAAAATTTTATAATTGACGATGCTCAGTATAGCAAGACTTAAATTACTAATATCTAAGTCCATAATTAACTTCTTTCAAGACTTAATATAATAATATGTCTTTATAATAATTTTAGTATCTTCTACCGTCGGAAGACCACGATTTCGATCTACAGCTATTTTTGTTGCTCTATCGAACCACGCTTCATTTATATTTATTATGGGGAGCGGTATCCGTTCGGGGACATTTATACGGTTGAACCCTTTATGCCCGCAGAGGGCAGGTACACCGAGGTAATTGGTCATGCTTAGCGAGTTTAATGTTCAATGGTTAGTCAGTAACTATAGGTGTGACTCTCCCCGCCCGTCACTACGTTTTGGGCGAGGCTTCTGATAGAGTTAAACTAATATTGAGTATACAAGTTTAACCTAACAGGGCAGGTCACACTGCCCCTGGTTATCTCACCCAGATCTATGCCTGGAATTGATGCCACTTTTAAAATGTTGGCAGCAGCATGGATATTATATAATCCAAAATTTATGTGACGCTGATATACGGACGTTCTATTGTCGTGTATATTTTCCATAATAAGTTATTTACTTCAATTGAATTATACATACAATTAAGATGCGGTGGGATATTGTGAGTGGCGATAAGCCTACGGCAACGCTCCGCGAACGACACCCGCGAATTGACCAGTACTAGGGTCAAAATTAACTCGACAAGTACCAGTAGAACCATTGCGATTTTTGCCGACAATTATCTCCATAATTCCCGCTTCTTCAGCATCTTGGTTGTAATAGTCATCTCGATACAGCAGTAGCCCCAAGTCCATATCCTGCTCGATATCGCCACTATCTTTAATATCAGACATTAAGGGACGTTTGTTTGCTTGTGATTCAACACCTCTGTTAATTTGAGCCAGAGCGACAAAGGGAACATCAAACTCTTTGGCAATATCCTTAAACGCTCCTGAAAACTTACCCACTGTTTGCGCTCTATTGCCTGCTGCTCTATCGCCAAGCTTTTGAATATAGTCTAAGACTACCAAGCCTAATTCGCCTTTGTCTGAACGGATTCTACGCAGCACAGAACGAACTTTGGCAGGGGTTAGTTGAGTGGCAGGAGTATCATCTATGATGATGGGTAGTTCGGCTAATTCGGTTAATCCACTAACCAAAACATCATATTCGTCTTCATAAATCTGGTTGTGCATGAGCCTATGAGAATCAATGCCCGTGTGCATCGAGAGAAATCTTTTGGTTAATTGTTCGCTGGACATTTCCGCCGAAAAGAAAACTACAGGCTTTTGGTGTTCGGTAGCAATATGATTAGCTAGATGGCAAGCTAGCCAGGTTTTGCCCATACTCGCTCTGGCTGCAATGATAATTAGATCCTGTTTGATTAGCCCACCAATCAAGGCATCTAAATCATCTAGTCCAGTAGGAAATGCTGGAGATGAACCCTGCTCTATTTTCTCGAATACGGATGCCAGACAGTCACCAATAGGTAGAGGTTTAAACTTGTCTTGTTTGTTGGTAGTAAGATTAAATATCTTCTCTTGTGAAGTATTGAAGACCTCTTCTAGTTCAGTGGCATTATCGTACCCCAAAGCTTCGATTTCGTTAGCTGCTGATATCAGTTGACGGCGTTGGTATTTTTCTAAAACCAAGGCAATGTAGCGGTCGATGTTGGTAGCAGAAATAGTTTGGTTAAGCAGTTTAGCCAACTTAGCACTACCTCCCGCTTTAGTTAATAATTTGTGGTCTTTTAACCAAGTTGAAACCTCTAATAGGTTTGTTAGCTTGTCTTGATTATGAAGCTCTAATGCTGCCTTATAAATCTGCTGATGGGCAGCAATATAAAATGCCTCAGTTGGCAGAATAGGAGCAGCAATACTGATAGCACTAGGGTCGAATAGAATACTTCCTAGTATGGCTTCTTCAGCTTCTATATTAGTTGGGGGGAGATTATTATCAGTCATCTTGGTTATTGAATAAATTACTTAATTTCTTTAGTTTGTCGCTAGACATTAGCTTTTTGTTCGGTTTGTCTTTAGCAGAGACAATCTTAGATTGCGGAGTAGTCTTTGTAGGCTTAGACATTGGTTCTGCTTTCGTCCAACTCTCCTTAATTGCGTTGTTTAGGTAGCCACCAGGGTTAGGAATATCTCGTCTAGTTAACTGGTCTTTAAGAGCTTCTATGGCAGCCAATACGGTTTCGTCTGTAGCAGCTTTGATAGTTTTGCTTAGGGTTGGATTCAAACTAATTCCTAGTTCATCTAATTCAGAAGTAACCGACTTAGTTTTTCTCTTTTTGTTAATAGGTGTTACTTTCTTCGCTATCTCTTGTTCGCCTAGCTTGTCTTTCAAATCTTCATTTTGCTCCTGTAATCTTTCTACCTGAGACTCTAAATGATGAACTCGATAAACTTGACCAGCTAAGGCTTCACACTTTTTCTTAAGTTCCTTATTCTCCGCTTCTAGCTTTTTAATTCTTTCCTGAAGACGGGTGACTACTTTGCCGTGGGATGTAGAATTAGGTCTGGCTACGGGAGAGACGGGTAACGAGTTTTGTTTGCTTCTCAACTCCCCTATATGCTGCTTCAGCTCTGGATATTTGTAGAGATAACTAACACTGACTTGCGCTTCTCTAGCTACAGTATGAAAGTTGATTTTGGCGTTAAGCTTTTGCAATCGCTCGATAGCTTGATAGACCTTGTTTTGAGAATCTTGCTTCCTCTGTTCCTGAGTCTTTTTGAGATTATTGATTCTAAACTCTTTGGTTTCATCGTTACCGTTGCTCATGCTGCCTCCTGTAACGACGCAATGATTTTATCTAATTGGTCGGCTTGTCTGGCAAACTGCTCGACTAAGACCCCATGACCATTAGCTAAAGCTCTTTCCTGTTTTTCCCTCAACTCATCTCTGAGGCTGAGGTATTGAGATAACTTCTCTGGTTTGGCAACAAAGAAACGGCAGGTATAGCAGGCGCGAAATTTGTCGCACTCTTCATCTAAATCTAATCCACAATAACCATAAATAGGAGTATTAACGTGAGTACCAGCAACTTCTAACTCATGAGCAACTGGATTGTCCCAAAAGGATTTGGGCATCGATTCGTAGTAGATTTTCTTGCCATCGGCATTGACTAAAGCAGACTGAATATGACCTGCTTCTTTTTCTATTTGTTCGCAAGTTACTTGAGTGTAAAAGTTAGTTGTAGTAGCTAATCGCCTATGTCCAGCCCAAGCACTAACAACTGATAAATCGTGTCCTTTCAGAAAGAGTTCGGTTAGCCTAGTTTCTCTTACTAAACGAGTTTGAAATTTACCTAATTCGCCATTATCATCCCTAATGTCTTCTGCTCTAATGAGTGTGCGAATAGCTTTTGTTAAAGGACTTCCATTTCTAGGAATAACTTTTCTGACTGGTTTTAATCGGGGATGATTAAGGTCTGACTGAGAAATATTTTGATAATGACAAAATAGATATTCCCAATCTTTGCTCCATAAGTCTTCTATATATTCAAGCTGTTCTTGAACAATTTTAGCTATGGTTGTTGTAATCGGAACAGAATGTTGATGAAATTTCTTACCCTTTTTGCGCCACCAAATTAATTTCCACTTATCACCTACCTGCTCCAAACAATCTTTCTTTAGTAATGCCAGTTCGTAAGGTCGCATGGCAGCAAAGAAGCAGACAATCCACATTCGAGCAATCGGGTCTGGAAGTTTGTGTAGGTTTTTTTCTATCTGTTCTCGAACTGTATCGGGTATAGGATCTGGATTGCTTACCTTCTGTTTTGGGTAATCACTATCTCTAATAATGTCTGGGTCAATTTCAAACCAACCTTGTATATTACCAGTAATGAATAATTGTCTTAAACTCCTAAGCTTAGTTCTTATCGTTTCATCAGTAGCATTTTCCCATGTTATAAAGTCAAGAATTAAATCTCTATTAATGGATTCAAATTTTAATATATGTTTTGCAAATAAATAATCTGAAAAACGTCTAAAGCCAATCAAGTATTTTTCAATAGTGCCGAAAGGTTTGTTGAGTTTACATAAATGATAAATATATTTTTTAGAGAGTAATTTAAACCAATTTAATTTTACTTCACCAAAATTGATAATATATTTACTTCTTTTACTATTTGCTACTAAAGAGTTAATAGATCTTAAATCCCATAGATCTTCTTCAAAAATAAATATTTTTAATGCAATTCTTTTTTGAGCATATTTACTCAAATTATTTTTGGATAAATCATTTGATTCTGCTGCCGTAGCTTCACAAATCTTACATTGAAAATGTTTTTTACCATCTTGTATCTGTTTTAAAACAATTATTCTGGAATTGCAATTTTCATTAGGACAAGCTAAACCATAGGCTTTTAATCTAGAATCAAAATATTTTTTACTAATGCTAATAGAATCATTAGTTTTTCTCTTACATTTACTACATCTAAAACATTTTTTGTTTTGAGCATTAGAGCCAGCTAAGTATAAAATACCTTCATTACACTTTGGACAAGTAAAATCTTTATTGTAATCATTTGCCCAGTCTACTTTAATCATTGTTGACTACCTCTTTTAAAGCATTGATTCTTATTTGAAGATAATTAATATCCTTCTGAATTTCTTTTACTACTCTGACCATGCCCAACTTGTCAGCCTTTTCTAATTCATCTTTTAATCTTTCAAGATCTTGTTGCAAGTAAGGTAAATCTCTTTCCGATGTCATCCAATCTCCACAACGCCAGCAACCATTGACTGTGGGGCAAGGATTTTTAAGGTTACTTCTGTGGCACTCTCCCTGTTGAGTAGTTATTTGGTGCAAACGCAATCGCATATACTCTTCAATTGCGTCTTGAGGTTTATGAGTACTTACTATTTTTCCTTCAATGTTGACGAAGTTTTTTTCTTTGGTTAATTCTTGATATTCTTCTCCTATTACTTTTTTAAGAAGATGCTTATAGTGCTTTTGCATATCAGGATTGCGGTGTCTGAGATACTTTTGAATAATTAAATCTCTTACACCTGCATTGGTCATGATTGTTCCTACGGTGCGTCGGAATTGATGGGAACTAAAATGCCAAATCTTTCCATCTTTTGAACAAATATTACACTCCCCAGCCAATTTATTTAACCAACGATTGAATGTTCCGATGTACATTACTCTCGCAACAGGAACATAATTAAAATCTCTACTGTAGTTATTACTACAAAATAATTTTTTATAACTATCTCCAAGATTTTCCTTAATATATTCTTGTTGCTCTTTTATTACTGGTACTAAGTCTAGAGGAACTGGTAGTTCGTCTTCTATCTTAAACTTTTCAGTCTCTTTTAATCTTAATCGCCATTGTTGCCCCCTTTTTCTCAAGCAACCTAATGGTAAATTTAGTAATTCTCCAATTCTTAATCCCAAAGTTCTAATTATTAAAACCTTTCTTTGCATGGGTTCAGGAAAATGATGTAAATGTTCTTCTAATTGATTCCACACTTTTTCGGGAATATAATCAATCTCATCATTTTTTGGCTTTGGTGGTGTTTTTCTTCCTCTGAACCAATATGTATTGATATCAAGCCAGCCTTCTGTTCTACAAGTATTAAAAAAAATTTCCAAAGTTGTGTAATGAACAGAGATTGTTCTTTCTTTGACCCCAGTTTTGTGAATCCAGTAATCAAAATCTTCAAACAGGTCATTATTGATATATTTGATGTTGTCGATGTGTTTTTCTTTTAGAAATTTGGCAAATTTTCTAAGATGACCAACATCATTTGCTATATACTGTATTGATAGTTTTAAATTAGCTCTTGTCAGTACATAAAGCTTTGCCAATAAATTTAACCACGATGGCTGAATTTTTCTGAAGTTGATTGTTAAAAACTTTTGGTGTTCGTGAGTTTCTAATCCTAAATCTTCTTTAGTTTGCCAAATATCTTTTTGCAGCAGAGGATTTTGTAATAACTGAGATGGTACTTTTTTTTCAAATAAGCCATCATATTCTTCTGATGACCAATTAAATTGCTTTAAATTCATTCTTCTTCTCTTTCAATTACTTCCCATAAATTTGCTTCTTCGATAACATGAGAATAGACATCTAACGTGGTCGCTATGCTGGCGTGACCGAGTAAATGCTGGACTCTTTCTAGTGCATATCCTGCCCGTAGAAGTCGAGTGGCGTAGGTATGTCTAAATAAGTGCGGATAGACTTCAATACCCGTTTTTTTCTGTAAATTATCGAGTATTTTATTCGGTAGTGTCAGCATTATTGGCGCACCAATATTACCTTCCCAAATATTGACAAACACATATTCTGAATTTACGCCTGGATACTCTTTCATCAAGTACTCGTCGTATAGCTGAAGCAGTTCTTTAGTTACGGGTATCGTTCGCTCAGAAGTCTTAACTAACGCACCATTCGGGTTATCTTCCCGTCTGATTACTCGAACAAAGTAATCTCCGAAATCCCCAACATCTTCATGTTTCAAGCCACATAATGCGCCTTTGCGTATGCCAGTTCCGTTGAACATTAGAATCATTAGTTTGTCCCTAAGATTGCTACAGGCATCTACCAAAGTTTCTACTTGCTCGTCGGTTAGACAGCCTGGAAATTTCTTGGTTTCCTTGAGCTTGACTAACTTTTCTCTAGTTGGTTTCGCTTTAGCAATACCAGTCAAGATGCCTGTAGTGCCGACTCTGGTATTTCCCGTCTTGTAGACTGCATGAAACCTTTCAAACTGGCTAAAATCGACTGTTTTATTACACAAGTGATAGTCGTAGAAAGTTGACACGGCAGTAATCGCCCTGTTGATAGTCTTCTCCGATCTATCCGCTTCTACTGGCTGTAAAGAAATCACTTTTGTATCTCCTACCCTCAGCCAGTAAGCAAAGTCTTCTAAATCTTGATGAAGATTGACATTACGCCAATCTAAACATTTATGGTGGAGAAACTCCCACCATCTTTTCAAGTCAGTTCCATAAGCCTGTACTGTATTTGGCGACTTGGTAGCGCATAAAGAAGTCAGATAACGCTGTATCGGTTCGACTACCTGATAGTCTTCATCCAGCATTACCCAGATGGTTTTATTGGTGTATGGGTCAGTTCCTTTCTGTAGTGTGAGCATCATGCAATTAACTATACAGCATAATACTTATTGTTGAATAATATTTGTAGGTAATTGTAACTTTACTCAACAGAAAAAAATGCGTCCATTGTTGTTGTTGTTTATTATTAAAATAAAGGGGAATATAATTGCTATCTGCGTTAATTATCCATTTTTTAGCGGTACGGTAAAGCTTGGTAGCTATACGCCGTCCCGATGGTTTCCATCCCTTCGGTCTATTGCCGTATTCGGGAATGAAGTCGTCATCTAAGAAAGAAGCCTTCGAGGTATACGCCTCATTTACTTCGACAAAGTTAACGCCAATCTCAGTTAAGACAACTTTTAGTCGCTCTTTAAGTTTGGCGGTAGGCAACCCAACAAAATTCTGGTTATTCTTTTTTCCTAGATTTGACTTCTGTTTAATGCCTTCGTTCCATCCAAAAACCACCGTTCCAATGCCACTGTTCTTACAGTAATTAGCAAAGTAACGACTTATTTTGTTGATGTAATCGCGCATCCTGCGGTTGCGTTTCTCGGTCATTAAAGCAAGTTTTTTACTCCATGCGCTGGAGCAATCGCCAGAGGCGATTGCCGTTGCAAAGCAACGTCGGCGGACTCCAGTCCGCCCCTTATAATGTTTTGCTACCTCTCGATTGAGAGTGCGATTCCAAAAGTTAGGTTTTTTACCATCGATGATGAATGAATCGCCAGTCGTTGAGAGGCAAGTGAGCCAGTTTTTGACACCTGGGTCAATACTTAGTGCTTTCAATGGGTCTAACTGACAGGTAGCTTCGTGTCTTTCATACACCCACTCGACGTAAAAGCATCGATTTCTAGGGAAAATTCGCACTTCAGAAATGCTTTCTGGGTCGAGGTTTTTTGGTGCGGGGATATAGATTTCTCTCACACCAGTAGCTTTGGCTGTTTCCATCCCCAACGGCAATCTAATTAATCCCGTCTCAATCGCCTCGTTTAACCTCAGATGCTGCGCGGGATAGGTAAACCCTGACATTCCACCAGACTTACGATATCTAGGCATCCTGGGCTTATCCTCAATTTCTCCGCCATACCAGAGTTGCATCACCTCGTAATGAGATTTAAACGACTCACAAACTGACATTAACGTCTGTTGTGCTACCTGGGAAAACAAGTTCTTGTAGTTCTTATTTTGCTTGAGATGCTTGTCTAGGTCGTAGTAATTAAAGTCAATCTGCCCCGCCTGTCTGGATGAACGCTTGAGAGCGTAGGTGGCGCAGTTGGCTAAACTATTTGCCTGACGAGAAATATACTCGACTACGCCCTGCTCAAAGCAGTCTAATTTCAGGACATCTTGCTGGCATCCATAGCTCATATTGAAATATGGTATACAATTAACTTGCTTGTTGTATAGTATCAGCTTTGGCGTAATGAATCATTCGCATGGAGCGCAAGAGTAAAGAGCTTGCCGACTCCGCTTCACGGAGGCGAGAGCCTCCAGGCTCTGCCGTTGCCTTTGGCAACGTCGGAATGCGCTTACGCATTCGGCGTACGTGTAATGTCAACCCGACATTGTAAATATCAATCGGGACATCATTTTGTTTGGATACCTTTTAAGCGGAGAAAAATATTTAAAACTGATGCGGTAATTGAAGCGACTAAAAAATACGTGATTGAGGCAATTGAAAACAACGGGATGACTTTGATTGCTATCGAAGTCGATCGAACCCTTATGGATCGTGTTCATGTATTTATTTCTATTCCCCCCAGAATGTCAGCATCTCAAGCAGTTAATGTTATGAAAGGCTATAGCAGTAGGCATTTGAGAAAAAAATTTGATTGGCTCAAGGATTTGTATGACAAGCCGAAGCTATGGGCATCGTCCTATTATTGGGGTACTACGGGCAATATATCAGCGCAAGCTGTTAAACGATATATTGAGGAGTGTCAGGGGTAGGAAAGACTATCACTCGCTCACACTCGTAGGCTTATATCCCCGCCTTAGAACGGCGAGGTTTTACGCCTTTATCTATAAATTTATTTACGCTTCGCTTTCCAAGTCCCGCCATAGCGATAATAAGGATTATCTTGACTAACTTCCTGCCAACAGTCAGGACAAACTAACATCCAATCTCCATCTTCCTTATATTGAATGCGGTAGCGAATATTTACTAAGCTATTACAAATGTCGCAGTGTTTAGATTTAGTTTTGACCATTACCAACTGAAAATACCACTAATAACTAATATAAAGCTAAAGATAATTA
Organism: Waterburya sp.; assembly: GCA_965214815.1. Taxonomy (GTDB): domain Bacteria; phylum Cyanobacteriota; class Cyanobacteriia; order Cyanobacteriales; family Xenococcaceae; genus Waterburya. The sequence goes on along the minus strand of CBDCCL010000002.1, from coordinate 39,347 downwards.
GTTTGGCTCTAAAATAGTTTCTCGACTGCTTTACCTTCGTTAATTTAATACCGCCGTTCTATATAAATTTTACTCTGACACAGATCGATCGCGATCTTTGGTAGTTAGCCCAATTACCGTATGATATTTTAATTACTAATTCCGAAGCGACCATTGTTATGACCATTAAAGACGATCGCGATCGAGAAGATTTACTATTACGACAAGATATTCTCGATAGTCGTCCTTTCTCTATAGCCGAAGCAATTGGACGAGAAGGTGGGACTTTTCTAAAAGGTGAGTCAACCGTACCCAAGCTGGTACAGGTTATTACCGCAATTAATACCTTTATCGATCGCAATCTGGTCGATCCTGATGCAGCACTACAGGCAATTTTACATCAATGGGTTAAAGGAGATCCTAGAGTCAGTCAATACAAAGAAACTCCTCTGGTAGCTTTAGAAGAGATTCTAAGCTCACTTTTGAATAACTCTAATTTACTTTACGAACTAGTGCGACAGGTAGATATAAAATGGGGTCAGATGTACGGTGAACGCCCCTACTTCCAGCAGCCAGGACAACCGCCCCACCCGAATGATGTATATACTCACGAATCTGTTAGACAAGATTTATTAGATCTCCAGCAGAAATTACACGACTTGACCGTATAGCGCGATTAGCCTTCGGCTACGCTACGCGATCGCATTTAATTACCAATGACTAACTAATACGCTGTTAACTGTTAACTGTTGACTGTTAACTGTTTAAGATAAGCCCGCGCCATATAAAAACAGGCGATCGATTTTCCGTCTATAGGTTCGCCCTGCAAAATAGCTGCTTCCAATTCCGACTCACTCATCAACACTACTTCAATATCTTCATCCTCATCCTGCTGTGGTGGTGTTTCTAACTTCTCTAAATCCTGCGCCAAAAAAGCATAAATATATTCGTCAGAATATCCAGGTGCAAGGATAAACTTGCCCATGTCTTGCCATTTATTAGCCCTGTAACCCGTTTCTTCTTCTATTTCTCTTTTAATAGTCTCAAAGGGCGATTCATCTTTTTCTAGCGTTCCCGCAGGAAATTCTAGCAACCTACCTTTTACCGTAAAGCGATATTGTTTTACTAGAACAAACTTACCATCAGAAGTAACGGGAACGGCTAAAGCACCTCCAGGATGACGAATACATTCCCATTGTCCCGTAGCACCGTTTGGTAAACGTAGCTTGACTACTTCGTAATCGAACTTACGCCCTTTATAAAACAGCTTTTTCTCTAAGATTTCTGGTGGTTCGTTACCTACGGACATGATAATTTATCTTCTCTCAATTGCACAAACATCATATCTTATTCAGAGTACGATAAAGAGTAATAGAAAAATGACCCTTACTTTGAATAAAAACTATTTAAAACTTTTAGATACTATTCAAATTATTCCTAAAATTATTGAAAAGGAAGCAGAATATAACAAGTATCTCGCGGTAACTAAATTAATTGCCAAGAAGGACAGCCGTACATTAAAGAAAACAGCTTTGTTTAGATTACTAGTAAAATCGATCGAAGATTATGAAGAAAAAATCTATAGTTTAATAGTCGCAGCTATTTGCGATCGCACGATCTTATTTATAATATATCTGCACTCTTTTAGCCTGATTATTCACTATCTTTAAAATATTCATCTAAATACCTTTTAGAGCGATCGACAGCCAACCACGTCAATACATCGGTATATTTAGAATCTTCTAAACTAGGTTTAATAGGATTGGTTGCCACCAAAAAATGAAAGTAGATCTTTTCTCCTTTTAATAACTTGGGAATATTTGTCTTAAAGCCAAAATTTATATATTCAGTGAAAGAATACTCTGAACAAGAGTTTTCATAGCAGCGCAAACCTAACAAATTTTCAAAGCGTTTAGGCATTAAATCATTAAAATTTGCTCTAGATCGCAAAATTTCACGATCTTCCGTTCCAATATGTAGATGATAAATTTGATTCTCGATTTCTACAGCATCTAAAGCTTCTCCTGAGTCTGGATTGCATGAAACATCTGCTTGTGGATCAATAAGTTTACAGAAAATACTTAACTGTTCGTCGGCATCACTAATTTTTTCCACCAACCAACGCCAAGCAATTAATGATTCAACTTTTTTAGGTGGACTATAAGAATTAGATTGAAACTCATTGGGCAATTGAAAGCTCTGTAGAATTATCTTATGACTTGCTGTAGTTAATAAATTATCTCGATTGGTGTTAATCGAATCATCTAAATTGTTTTCGATCCAAGTTTCGATTGTTCCAAGTTTTGTTTCAAAATTGTCTGATAACAAAATATTTATTTCTTGATTGAAGCGATTATTTTAAGGCATTAATTTAATCAAAGTAGAAAATACTATATCTTCGTCAAATTCTGCTAAATCTATTGCTGCATCGTCTCTTTCGGCTAAAGATCTTGTTTTATCTAGCAGGATGTTAATTAACAGTTTATATTGTTTCATAGACTAATTCGCGATCGCATTACTCTATTCATAATATACCTGCACTAATTAGACCCGATTTTCGCTATCTTTTTAAAAGGATTGATTTCCTCATCCTTCATAATTTATCCCTCATCCCTTAAGATATGGCTTTTGCATTTCTTAGTAGAGCGATCGCTTTGTTAAAAACAACAGTCTTTAAATATTTGTTCCACTAATTTACTAAAAAGGGAGATACAAAATTTGCCCTTCTAACTCCCCATCAATTCCACATTCGACAAAAAGAAGGATATCTTCAATTGCTTTGCCCAAAGAAGCAGAAGCCTTAATTTCGATAACTTCTGGCATTCTTAAGCCTTTAGCAGTACGTTAGTAAGCGTAGCGCGTAATCGTTGCCACATCATGAGTTAACAATATTCTATTTTCTTTGGCAGCCCAAGCTAATACGGTTGGATCGTCTTTGCCAAATAAACCGACATCTTGAACTCTGACTAGATCTAAATTTAGCTGACGGCGTAGTAAACCTCTCAAAATATTATTATCTAAGTTTTCATCAGCCAAAAACTTCATGTAGTTTTTTCTATTTTGCGAGACAACAATCTGTCGCGCATAGCTTGAGAATCAAACTTGGATTTATTTATTTGTCTAATTTCTCTTGCTTGCTGTTTTCTCTGCTGTAAATAGACTTCTATCTCTTGTTGATTATTTAGGTAAAAAGCTATAACTGCATAAACATCGGCTAACTTAAGAGATGGATAACGATGAACGATTTCTTCGGCAGTTGCCCCGCGATCGAATGCAATAACAATAGTATCGAGGGGAACGCGAGTTTTTCCTACCAGCATTACGCCATCAGCGTTTATCTTTATAGGAAGAGATTGAGAGACAACTTTCAAAGTCATGCCAAAACGAGATAGTTTAATAATCCAATGCTATCAAATTCGTGAAAAAATCTTGAAAATTAGTTAGTCGATTGAGGCAATTAATTATTGCGATCGCACTACCCGATTTCTAATATATCTGCACTAATTAGACCCGATTTTCGCTATCTTTTTAAAAGGGATAAAGTACTCCTTCATCCTCGTTCCTTGTTCCTCAATCTTTAAAACATGGCTTTTGCATTACTTAGTCAAGGCGATCGCAAAACTCAAAAAGATCTAAATCTATGGGTAGCAGAACTTCAATAATGTTTATGTCAGTCAATCCAACGGATATTAGTTTGCCAATTTCAGATTGGACTAAAGACAACTATGATGTTTGGAAATTGTTTGAAGATGCCCGCGATCGCAAAAGTAACAATGTTTTATACAATTTGAATGGTGAACATGGTCGTCATTTTTACGATATTGTCCATGTTAGAGACAGATGTAATTTAAAATCACTGGATTTCCTGAGTTTAGATATATTAGAAGATGAAAAAGGAGCATCACTTATAGGTATTGAATTAATACCCGCAATTCGCTCACTTACTATTATTATTGATGAATTGCTTAGTCCCATCGATCCTTTATATTGCTTATCAGTTGGACGGAAAATAGACAAACAAAAAATGCAAATAGCTTTTGATAATTCAGAAGTTTATAATAAAGTATATCTTGATAGTTATGAAGAAGAAGGATTATTTATTATCCTTAAAAGTCTTCTTTCGGTAATGACTGATGCTTTAGTTAATAATAAAGTCTTTGTCTATATTCAGTTTACAGCTTGATTATGGATAACTGCGATCGCACTACCCATTCCTAATATATCTGCACTAATTAGACCCGATTTTCGCTATCTTTTTAAAAGGGATAAAGTACTCCTTCATCCTCGTTCCTTGTTCCTCAATCCTTAAAACATGGCTTTTGCATCAGTAGTACGGGCGATCGCAAGTTCCTCTCTTACCAAAGAACTAATTAACAAACAACAAAAGGGTCAATCCTTATTACTTAATGGTATTCCTCGCTTACCGAAGGGAATAGTTAGTTCTAGTTTGGCAAAAGCCGAGGATAAGAATTTGTTGGTGGTATGTCCTACCTTAGAAGAAGCTGGACGCTGGGCAGCCCAATTAGAGGCGATGGGCTGGCAGACGGTAAATTTTTATCCTACCTCCGAAGCAACGCCCTATGACCCTTTTGACCCCGAATCAGAGATAACTTGGGGACAGATGCAGGTATTATCTATCGTTGATAGGGGCGATTCGCGAATCGCCCTTACAGAAACAGAGGGCGAAAAACCGATCGCCATTGTCGCCACGGAAAGATCGCTGCAGCCTCATTTACCGCCACCAGAAGTATTTAAGTCTTACTGTCTGACGCTACAGCCTGGGATGGAATTAACCTCGAAACAGCTAGATGAGACTCTAGCTAGGATGGGTTACGAGCGAGTAAACTTGGTAGAAACAGAGGGACAGTGGAGTAGGCGAGGTGATATTGTCGATATTTTTCCTGTTTCGGCAGAATTACCCGTGAGGTTAGATTGGTTTGGGGATGAACTGGAACGATTAAAAGAGTTCGATCCTGCTAATCAAAGATCTTTGGATACATTGGAACAGTTACTGTTAACGCCGACTTCTTTTAGTAATATAATTGCTAATAGTATTTTAGAAAATGGTAAAAGTATTGAAAGCTATTTAGAAGATGAAGAGTTAGATGCTTTACTTGAGGGTAATCCTCCAGAAGGTATGAGACGCTTTTTAGGAATTGCCTTTAATAAACCTGCTTCGATTATTGATTATTTACCAGAAAATACTTTGATTGCTTTTGATGAATTAGAACAGTGTCAGGCACACAGCGATCGCTGGCTCGAATTATCCGAATCTCAATGGCATTTAGCCCAAACTCTACCAAAAATACACGCCGAGTTCCAAACTTGTATCGCTAAAGCCGATCGCTTTAACTGTATTTATCTATCAGAAATAGCTGAAGAAAAAGCCCGTTTAGATATAGCAAATGCGGATAAAGTATCGGTACACAATTTACAGGCACGTCCTCTTCCAACTACGCCCAATCAGTTTGCTAAACTAGCTAGTATTCTGCGAGGTAAGCGAGAAATATATAGCGGGATGACGTTAGAAAAATATCGGGCTTGGCTAGTTTCCGCGCAGCCGAGTCGTTCTGCTTCACTACTACAAGAACACGATTGTCCCGTACAGTTTGTACCTAATCCTCGTGACTTTAGAGCGATCGAAAAAGCCCATATTCAAAGTACAGCAGTAGCGGTAAAATATTCGGGTTTGGCAGAATTAGAAGGATTTATTTTACCTACTTATCGGATTGTAGTCGTTACCGATAAAGAATTTTTTGGACAGCAAACTCTAGCTACTTCTGGCTATATCAGAAAACGCCGTCGGGCTACTTCTAAAAAAGTCGATCTCAACAAATTACGTCCTGGTGATTATGTAGTCCATAAACATCATGGCTTGGGTAAGTTTCTGGAATTAGAAACTTTAATCAATCGTGAGTATTTAGTTGTTAAATATGCCGATGGTACATTAAGAGTCCCTGCCGATTCTCTAGATATGCTGTCGCGATTTCGGCAAACAGGGAAGCGTCCGCCAGAATTAAATAAAATGGCGAATGCGTCTTGGACGAAAACTAAGACGAGAGTTAAAAAAAATATTAAGAAGCTGGCGGTAGATTTATTAAAACTCTATGCTAAACGCTCAAAGCTGGAGGGTTATGCCTATCCTCCCGACAATCCCTGGCAACAAGAACTCGAAGATTCTTTTCCCTATCAACCGACACCAGATCAACTCAAAGCCACCCAAGATATTAAAATAGATTTAGAAAGCGATCGCCCGATGGATCGTTTGGTATGTGGTGACGTTGGCTTTGGTAAAACCGAAGTGGCAATTCGGGCAATTTTCAAAGTAATCACTACGGCTAACAAACAGGTAGCGTTTCTCGCACCAACAACGATTTTAACGCAGCAACATTACCACACCCTAAAAGAAAGATTTGCACCCTATCCTATTAACGTCGGCTTGTTGAACCGTTTCCGTACCGCATCAGAGAAAAAAGAAATCATGCAACGGTTAGCTACAGGGGAACTAGATGTCGTAGTCGGTACACAGCAGCTACTCGGTAAGGATATAAAGTTTAAAGATTTGGGAATGCTGGTAGTAGATGAGGAACAGCGTTTTGGGGTAAATCAAAAAGAGAAGATCAAAGCCTTTAAATCTCAGGTAGATGTTTTAACCCTTTCAGCAACTCCTATTCCCCGTACTCTGTATATGTCCCTGTCAGGTATTAGGGAAATGAGTCTAATTACTACTCCCCCACCATCCCGTCGCCCAATTAAAACCCATCTTTCTCCTTACAACCCCGAAGTAATTCGCAACGCGATTCGTAACGAGTTAGATAGAGGTGGACAAATATTTTATGTCGTTCCTAGAGTAGAAGGAATCGAAGAGATTAGCGCACAGCTACGGGAAATGATTCCTGGAATAAAAATTGCGATCGCACACGGACAGATGCCAGAGTCGGAACTAGAATCAACTATGCTGACTTTTAACAATGGCGAAGCGGATTTACTCGTCTGTACCACCATCATTGAGTCAGGTTTAGATATCCCCCGCGTCAACACGATTATCATCGAAGACTCTCAAAAATTCGGCTTATCCCAACTGTATCAGCTAAGAGGTAGAGTCGGGCGATCGGGTATTCAGGCACACGCCTGGTTACTATACCCCAGTAAACAGACTTTATCAGATACTGCGCGCAAAAGACTGCGAGCTTTACAAGAATTTAGCCAACTCGGTTCGGGTTATCAACTGGCAACACGGGATATGGAAATACGCGGGGTAGGTAGTCTCTTGGGTGCAGAACAGTCGGGACAAATGACGCAAATAGGCTTCGATCTCTATATGGAGATGCTGCAAGAGTCGATTCAAGAAATTCAGGGACAGGAAATACCAAAGGTAGAAGATACCCAGGTAGATCTCAAACTTACCTCCTTCATTCCCGCCAGCTATATATCAGATCCCGAACAAAAAATGGATGCCTATCGTGCGATCGCAACGGCTACATCAAAAAAAGAACTGGTACACATTGCAGCGGAATGGGAAGATCGCTATGGTGCAATTCCTCCTGCGACCCAACAGCTTATACAGGTAATGGAATTAAAGCAAATAGCAAAGGCGATCGGCTTTTCTCGTATCAAACCTGAAGGACAAACCAATATTGTCTTAGAAACCCCGATGGCAGAACCCGCCTGGAATCTTATGGCGGAAAACCTTCCCAAGCACTTGCGATCGCGCTTTGTCTATGCGCCAAAAAAAGTGATCGTGCGCGGTTTAGGTATTGTTAAGCCTCAAAAGCAATTAGATAACCTGATTGACTGGCTGGGTACAATTCATAAAGCTTTACCAGAGTTGGAGTTGGTGTAAATCTCGCGCAAAGACGCAAAGGCGCAAAGAAGAAATATTTATCTTTAGAAACCCATATGGCTGAACTCGCCTGGAATCTTATGGCGGAAAACTTGCAAAAGCATTTGCGATCGCGTTTTGTCTATGCGCCAAAAAAAGTGATCGTGCGCGGGTTGGGTGTGGTTAAGCTACAGAAGCAGTTAGAAAACCTGATTGACTGGTTGGGTACAATTCACAAGGCTTTGCCATAATTGAAATTAGTTTAGACTATGCCAGCAAAAGATATATTTCACAATAATGTAGTCAACGCTTTAACTAAAGATGGATGGAATATTACAAACGATCCTTTAAAATTACAATGGGGTAACAAAGATTTATATGTCGATATTGGCGCAGAAAAGCTACTTGCTGCACAAAAAGGTGGTGAAAAAATAGCTGTAGAAATAAAAAGCTTTGTTGGAAACTCCCAGGTAGCAGATTTGCAACAAGCGTTAGGTCAGTATACTTTGTACTTAGATATCATAGAAGAAATCGAGCCTGAACGCAGACTCTACTTAGCAGTGAGAGAAACAACTTACGAAGACATATTTATCGAACCTATTGGTCAAATTCTTCTGAATAAAAAACGTTTAAAATTGCTTGTTTTTGATGCCGAACGCGAGGAAATAGTTGAATGGATTCCCTAAAAAAGTATCGACAAACAATTAAAAGTATCTTAACTAACTACATATCTATTCCTTATTCGCATGGAAATATTAAATCAAAGTTGATTATGAGTAATGACGAAAATAATTATTTAGTCATGACTGCTGGATGGCAAAACAAAAAAAGAGTACATGGCTGTATTATTCACCTGGAAATTATTAATGATAAAATTTGGATTCATCGCGATGGTACAGAATACGGTATTGCTAATGAATTAGTAGATGCTGGAATTTCTAAAGATGAAATAGTCTTAGGTTTTCATCCTGCGGATATTAGACAATACACTAATTTCGCAGTTGGTTAGGGTTTGTTACGTTTTGTCTATGCGCCAAAGAAAGCGATAGTGAAGAGATTAGGTGTAATTATAATTGAATGACTTAATTGACTGGTTAGAGACAAGTCATAATGAATCAGAAATTTAGATTTTAGATTTTACACTACACATTTTCTCTTTACGTTATAGGGATCGGGATTAAGATCGAAGAATTTATCCGTACCAAATTCTTTAATAAACAAGCGTTCACTATCATAAATAGGAAATAACTGAATTATTCTAATATGAAAATCGGGTAAGCAGATAATTTCATATGATTCAGGAAATATTCCTTGATACCAGAGTAAAAAACTAGACATTTCAGATTCTTCTGAAATTTTAGCGTTAAAATTGATTGTATTTTCAGGTTCAAAAGGAAATTTTCCTCTATGCTGATAGGCGACATCAGCCATCGCGAGAATCCAAGTGATATTAGACGAAACTACTGAAATAACTAATTCAGGTCTAATATTTGTTTCAAACAAAGATTCAACACATGATATACCGTAAGTAAAACCAGTAATCATCCCGACTTCAGGAATATTTTTATAAATTAATAGATGTAGAGGAGGAAAGACACCTTTATCAGAAAATCGGTAAAATATTGGTTCTACTTTGAATATTGTATCTAGATGAGATAAATACTTTTCTACTGCTGTTGCCATATTTTACAACAAGTTATAAACACTTTTACCAATGTAACTTAACCAATCAAATATTCAATCAAATGAATATCATTGCTTACATCGAGAGAGTAATGTTTGGCAAAGACGATTTTAGGAACATACAATTCGTAGCGATCGCGATTTACAAAATCATTTAAACTACATTACTATAATCCAGTCAAACATGATTCAGTCTCTTGTCCTCATTTAGGGAAATATTTTAGTTTTCATAACTGGGCAGAAAAAGATGCTTATTCTAATTCTAATGATTGGTGTTGTTCCTGTGATAATCAACAGCCAATAATTCTTAGTTTTTCCAAGATAGTCTGAAAAATAAATTGTACGTGGGCATTGCCACCCCAATTAGATATAATTTGCAAGGTTTTGTTTAAATTCAGGTGAGTTTGAATTAAACAGTTAACCGCGTTAGTTTTGATATCGAACGAGACAACAATAAAAATTTGGTTATAGATGACAAAAGATACTTCTCAAGTTTTTATAAATAGATTCCCTGTTAAAAAGTTAGGCGATCGCGAAAAAACAGTACAGGTTTATAGTTATACATTCAATCCATCTCCAGAACTAGGAAAAGAATATTCTGTAATTAATCAAATACCTTGGAAAATAAGAACGCCAGGGGTAAGATTTAAGTCCACAATTATTACCAAACAGTTAATATCAGAAGAATATTTAAAACAAGATAATTGGACGCTAGAGCATCAAGGAACGCAATTATTGAATTTAGATGATTCTTATGAGAGAGAAGCTTTAGAACAATTAGAGAGAAAATGGTTGGAACGCGAGTTAAGATATAAACTTTCTAGAAATAGAATCGATCGCGCTTTGGGAGGTGGATTTATTTGGTGGGATGCTAATAACATTGTTTTACAAGATTTGGGTTGGGAAGTTCATACAGGAGTTCGTTTAGATATCGAGCTTCATCATTCAGGAGTTATCTTTATTGAAATCGATCTTCATCATCGTTTTTATAGTGCTTGGACATTAGAACAATGGCTGAAAGATTATCAAGATATACCGATTAATTGGGTTCGCAATACTTATGACGATCGCGCTTGGAAATTTGTTCGTGTTAGTGATGAAAAGCCAGAAACTACGATGATTCCTAATTTGGGAAATTTGGCTGATTATCACCGAAACTTAGATAAAAATAAAGCAACAGAAAAAGAAATTAAAGATGCTCGTGTTGTATATGTTAGTAGTAAGGGAAAAGAATTAACCCATCTTTCTACAAGAGTTAGACCTAGTATAACGATGGAGATTTTGAGCCAATTACAAGATCGAGGTTCGTCTGAAGCAGCAAAAGTATTTAAACAAGTAAAGAAAACTATTCACCAACGTTTTGATAAATCTAATAATACCGCACAATGGTTGAGTAGAAATATTTATAATTCAAATCGCTTAACTAAACCACAAGAAACCCCAGGAACTATTCTTAGAAACAACACGCTTATACTATTAACTAAATCAACAAAGGTTGACCGACCAATAAAGAGTTTAGAGCGAGGTTGTTTTAAGACGGGAGAACAACAATTTGGCTGTCTGGACTTAACAGGGAATGGTAATTGGTCGCCATTTATTCAAAGCAAGCTAGAATCTGTCGCTCGAAAAAGTGGTGTAGATATCTTATTAGAACCAGCCCAGAAAAAGAGCGATTTACCTGATGAAATATTTACTCGTAAACAATTCTGGCAAGATTGGTCAGATCGAGGAACTCAAACTATTTTAGTTATTAGTAACTGGTTACAAAATGCCGAGAAAGTGCAGTTACAAAAAGAAGCCTTAGAAGCTAATATTGCTCTTCAGTTTATGCAGCCGATGTATAAAGAAGAACATCGAATAGCTAATATTATTTTAGGCTTACTACTCAAAGCCTAATGGCAACCAGTGGGATTAGAACCTTTACAAGATGAATATGCAGCCGAAATAGTTATTGGTTTTGATGCAGGAACAAATAGAAATCTTTATTATGGAACGAGTGCCTTTGCTATTTTAGCTAACGGACAAAGTTTAGGTTGGGAACTTCCAGAAGCACAACCAGGAGAAAAGATAAGTTCTGAAGCAATTATACGGACTGTTATTAATATTGTCACCAGATTTCAAAAAATAGAAAATAGGCTTCCGCGTCGTATATTGATGCTTCGAGATGGCATCGTCCAATGCGAAGAATTTGATGATGTAGTAGCAGCTTGAATCCCCCCTAACCCCCCTTATTAAGGGGGGAATCGAAGGGGGGATTGCCAGTCGATCTTTTAAGCGTTAGAAAAAGTGGTGCGGGAAGAATGGCTGTTAAAAATGAATATGGACAATTCACTGATGCTTCGCCAGGTACAGCAATACTTTCAACTGATGATAAAACTTTTCGTCTTGTAACTTCTAAACCAATACAAAGAATAGGAGGAAGCGCACGCCCTTTAAAAGTAGTCAGAGATTATGGCGATGCACCTTTAAAAATATTAGCCAGACAAGTAGATCGTCTGAGTATGCTAAATCCAGCCAGTGCTTATGCCTATAGTCGCCTACCCTATGTGATTCATTTTGCCGACAAAATGGCGAAAACTGTTCAACGAATTGGTGAAGTAGGTATTTTACATGGACTAGATCGTCAGAAAATTTTCTTTGCTTAAAGCATAGACAAGGATTTGAGAGCGATCGCCTTCTACGTATGTTTTGCGATCGCAATCATAAGTAGGCAAAAAATAACGAAACTATCAAGCTTTTGGTAATTTTAATTAAATGAAAGCAAGCTATTTATCAATTGAAGCGATCGCGTTTATTCTGATTCTAAAGTAACTATCAAGCCATCTATAGTTACCTTTCCCTGATAAATATAATAGTAACTTACAAAAACAGAATTTAGGATTAGTACTATTTTGTAATAGCTTTCTAAGCTTTACTGAATATATTTGTTTGGTTTTAAAATAGAATATAGGGCATATAGGTTGATATTTCTGTATGAGATTTAGCGGAAATCATTACGGCAAAATAGTTTCTAGGTAACTCTTCAAAGAAATTATCTATTTCTATTTCAGACATAGGTGCTGTATCCCAATAGTTATGACAAATTATTTGAGCATCGAAATAATGCTGTGATTGTTCTTTGAGAATCAATTCGACAAAAGTACCGTAAAGTATATACTCTGATAAATGCCAGGAGTTAGCAATAATTTCGAGCCAACTTCTACCCGAAACTTTTTCTAAATATTGGTGTAAAGCTAGAACGTTATCTCGTTTCCAGGTAATAAAATTACCCAAATAATTAGGACAGGGATATTCAACGGCAGGCAATTTTAACAGTTTGTTACTAACTTCATGCCATCTTGCTAATGGTTTGGTTTGGGCTGTAACTGCATTTGGTATGCGAAACAATCTAACCCTGTCGTCTTTAATTAAAGTTCGCATATTAAAAGAACGAACGAATGCGACATCAGAATCGACAAAGGTAATGATATCTTCTGTAATATATTTAGCAATAGAAAGTTTAACAATCTGTTGAATTATCCAGTTACGCAAAGGTGGCGACTTTAAACTAATCCAACCATTTTTCATAAAGTCTACTTTTTTAATCCACCGAGGTAATACTGATTCAACCGTTATAATTTCACGATTTTTTGTTTGTAAACTTTTAAATAGTTTGAAGTCTTTACGATCTACAATAAGATAATGTTTGATTGGCAATATGCTATGGCGATCGATGGTTTTGCAGAGTAATTTACAGCGAAAAAAATCTGGTGCATAGCTAGGAGTAACAATCGCAAAACTATAATTATTCATATAATTTTATCCATCTATATGTTAGGGACAATACTTATAAAATAGTTACTTGTCTATGTGTACTACTTATTTAATTATCACTATTTTTAATCTAGTTTTTCTCGCCCTTATTGAAGTACACCCGATTGACAATCAACAATCAACAATCAACAATCAACAATCAACAATCAACAATTAATAATGAACAACATTAATTCCGCTGTTCTGGTCGAATTATAATTATGGTAAAGACTCCAGAAAGAATAATAAAGCCGACATTAATTGCTAAGAGAAATAATCCGCCAAAGCCCATTATTGGGTTTTTAGACAAAAAAGCAATTCCTGCTGCTGCGATCGCGGGAACTAAAGCCAATGCAGCCACCACTCCTACTAAGGTATCTGTTTTCTGCTTGACAAGAGCGATCGATCCTGAAATTCCTGCGGCGATCGCAGCCACTACGCTATACCAGCCTGGCTTTACCCGTTCTTCTAACAGTGTTTTATTAATTAAATTGGTTTCTTCGGGAATCACATTAGTAAGGTTTAGCAGCCAGGTAGTAAACATGGCAAAAATCATGGCGATCGCCAGTCCAAGAAATGCCGTTTTCAAACCTTGTATTGCTAACTTTGGTTTTTTGACGACTAGTGCAAGAGATACCAAACCTAAAGGTGGTAAAGCTGGAGCAATTACCATCGAACCAATTAAAATAGGTACAGAATTGGTTAGTAAAGCAACCGCAGCCAAGACACCAGACATTGCCATAAACACTAAATAAGAGCTAGTTAACTCGGCTTGCTGAGTAACTTTTTTAACGGTGCGATCGCTAACTATTGGTGAAGACACAAAATTACTTAATATTGCTGACTAAATATATTATCGAGCATGATGGTTTTGAAAGTTTGAAAGTTTGCTCGAATCTTCTAAATTATGATGTATGCTCGCAGCAACCTATTTAAATATGGAACTAAACACAGAAATAAAAGGACAGGGATATCCAATTCTTTGCCTACACGGACATCCTGGATGTATTGCGAGTATGTCTGTATTTACTAATTATCTATCCAGACAATATAAAACTATTACCCCCGATCTGCGTGGCTACGGAAAAAGTCGCTACAAACAAAACTTTGTCATGCAGGATCATTTAACGGATATTATTGCTTTGTTGGATAAACATCAGATCGAACGTTGTTTAATCCTGGGTTGGTCATTAGGGGGCATCATCGCCATGGAGTTGGCTCTAGCACAGCCTGAAAGGTTTAGTGGGATGATTTTGATTGCAACAGCAGCTCACCCCCTAAGCAGCCATCCATCTGAAACCTGGCAGGATTTATTGTTTACAGGTATTGGGGGCATAGTAAATTATCTCGCACCAGCCTGGCAATGGAACATCGATACTTTCGGTAAGCGATCGCTATTTCGTTATTTAATTAGCAACCATCAACCAGAGTCTTATCACTATCTGGCAAAAGAAGGAGTCCCAGCTTATCTACAAACATCAAAGGCAGCCCATACGGCCTTATCTACTGCAATTAGACAGGGCTATAATCGTTTATCGGACTTACATCAGATCGATATTCCCTGCTTGGTGCTGTCGGGAGAATGCGATCGCCACATCACCCCTTACGCTAGTCAGAAAACAGCGCAGCATTTAAAAAATTGCGAGTATAAAAATTATCCCCAGGTTGCTCATCTTTTCCCTTGGGAAATTCCCGATCTTGTCTTAAAAGATATTCAACAGTGGCTCGATTGATATGACAGGGAACAGGGAACAGGGAACAGGGAACAGGGAACAACGATAATTGTTAGTTGCTCAGTGCTTCGGTGATATAAGAATACATAATTAATAATTAATAATTAATAGTTAATAAATTACCGTCGTGGGATAATTACAAACTTGCAAAGTAGTTATTTTAATTATGAAAGCACTAGTAGTTGGCAACGGTGGCAGAGAACACGCTCTTGCTTGGGCATTATTGCAGTCTCCTGATGTAGAAGTTATTTGTACTCCTGGTAATGGCGGTACGGCAAAGATGGAAAACTGTCAAAATTTGTCTTTAGCCGTAGATGATTTTGCAGGAATTGCGCGAGCGGTTGAAGAACACCAAGTTTCTTTGGTTGTAGTTGGGCCTGAAGTTCCTTTGTCTTTAGGAATTGTCGATTATTTACGGCAGCGTAACATTGCCGTGTTTGGCCCTACGAAACAAGGAGCGCAGATCGAGTCTAGCAAGTCTTGGGCAAAAGAGATTATGACTCAGGCTAACGTGCCTACCGCCGAGTCTCAGACTTTTACTTCGGCGGTTGCTGCTAAAGAATATATCCGGCAAGTCGGCGCGCCAATTGTAGTTAAAGCTGATGGACTAGCTGCGGGAAAAGGGGTGATTGTCGCCAATACTGCTGAAGAAGCGATCGCAGCGGTAGAAGAATTACTTGGCAACAGTCAGGGCAAATTGGTAATAGAAGAATTTTTAACGGGGTCAGAAGTATCTGTTTTGGCTGTAACTGATGGTAAGACAATCCGTCCTCTATCTCCCGCTCAAGATCATAAGCGCATTGGGGAAGGAGACACGGGCAAGAATACGGGAGGAATGGGAGCGTATTCACCCGTACCCTTAATTACCGAAGCCTTGATGAGCAGAATTGAACGAGAAATTTTACAGCCTACACTAGAAGCATTAAATGAACGGGGCATCGACTATCGAGGCGTACTATATGCAGGCTTGATGATTACTCCGATGGGCGATCCGAAAGTAATTGAATTTAACTGTCGTTTTGGCGATCCTGAAACTCAGGTAGTTTTACCTTTGTTAGATACCAGCTTGGATGAGATTTTAGTTGCCTGTGTCGAACAAAGACTAGAGCAGCTACCGCCGTTTAAATACAAGCCTGGCAGTGCGGTATGTGTCGTCGCAGCCTCTGGTGGTTATCCCGATGCCTATGAAAAAGGAAAAGAGATTGTCGGCATCGATGAAGCAACACAAAAAGGGGCAATTGTGTTTCATGCTGGAACTAAATTAGATGGAGATTTACTTACTGACGGTGGAAGGGTATTAGGTATTACTGCTGTTGGGAAGACTTTTGATTTGGCGATCGCTACAGCTTACGACGCAGTAAAATCGATCCAGTTTGAAGATATGTATTATCGTCGCGATATCGGACATCAGTATCGACGCTCGGATTGAGTAGTGTAAATGTTTAATAGTTCGCTCTATTAGGATTATTTTCGAGCGATAGGACAATATTTAGCTCTTCAATCCTGTTTTTTAAAGCTAGGCAATCGTTTTAAATAGGTACGGATTTTCATGAAAACAGATGCTTACTAAGTAAATATTCTTAGAGTTTTCGTTAATCTGACGACATTGGTACAATATAATTCAAGTAACTTAACATTTATTATTATCTTACCTTGTTAAACTTTATTACCAAAATCAAAGAAATCATTGCCCTGTGGTGGTCGGAGTTCACTCTCCAGACCAAACTAATGGCAGCAGCCACCCTAGTTGTTTCCTTGATTATGAGTAGTTTAACTTTTTGGGCAGTTAATACAATTCAATTCGAGTCGAAGATTAACGATACTCGTTTTGGTAGCGATCTTAGTATTTTGATTGCTTCTAATGCTGCGCCTTTAGTGGCAGAGGGAGATGTGCAGGGGTTGAGAGATTTTTCGACTCGTTTTTATCGCAGTACCTCTAGCATTCGCTACATAATCTATGCAGATGAGTTTGGCAATATCTTTTTTGGTATTCCTTACTCTCAAGCAGAAGTTCAAAATTCTTTGACGATAAAACGTCGTATACAGTTACCAGAGGACTACGCTTATAATAGCGATCTGCCCTTTGTCCGACAACACCATACTCCAAACGGACAGGTAACGGATGTTTTTGTTCCTTTGCGTCAAAATGGTGACTATCTAGGCGTATTGGCGGTGGGAATCAATCCAAATCCTACTATCGTGGCATCTTCTAACTTGACTAGAGATGTAACCATTGCCGTATTTATTACGATCTGGGCAATGGTAATTTTGGGTAATGTATTTAATGCTCTAATGATTACCAGACCGATAAAAGAGCTTCTGGTAGGGGTAAAAAATATTGCAGCTAAAAACTTCAAGCAGAGAATCGATTTACCTTTGCGGGGTGAATTGGGTGAGTTGATTTCTAGCTTTAACTTGATGGCAGAGAAGTTAGAAAACTATGAAGAGCAAAACATCGAGGAATTGACTTCAGAAAAAGCCAAGTTGGAAACTTTGGTTTCTACTATTGCCGATGGTGCAGTGCTAATTGACCTCAATCTAAAGATTATTTTAGTCAATCCAACCGCTAGAGACATCTTTGGTTGGGAAGAAGATGCGATTGGTAACAATGTTTTACATCGTCTTCCTTCGGAATTAACTGTTAAGTTAACCAAGCCTCTCTATCAAATGATCGAGAGTAAAAGCGATACACAAACGTCAGAGATGTCAGAAGGTTTGTCGTTGGAAAAATCCGAACACCATCACCTAACGGGTAGAGATGAATTTCGCGTCAGTCTCTACCACCCCATCCCTAGAACGATCCGCGTTTTACTCAGTAGAGTTGTCGATGGTGGTAATGAAAATATTAAGGGAATCGCGATGACGGTTCAAGATATTACTCGCGAAGTAGAACTAAATGAGGCAAAAAGTCAGTTTATCAGCAACGTTTCTCACGAACTACGCACGCCTTTATTTAATATTAAATCTTTTATTGAAACTCTCTCAGAATATGGCGAAGATCTAACTCACGTTCAGCGAAAAGAGTTTTTAGACACGGCTAATCACGAGACAGATCGCTTGACTCGTTTGGTAAATGATGTTTTAGATTTATCTCGTTTAGAATCATCCCGTGCTTATAATTTGAGTGAGGTGGATTTGATTCAACCAATCGAACAGACTTTAAGAACTTGCCAGTTAAACGCCAAAGATAAGGGAATCGATCTACATCAAGAATTGGAATCCAATCTACCTCCAGTAACAGGTAACTACGATCTGCTATTGCAGGTTTTAACTAATCTCGTCGGTAATAGTCTTAAATTTACCAACACAGGAAATATTACCGTTCGTGCATACTCTACCCCAGCAGAATCTAATACTTTAAACCAGCCAGCGGTGAGAATCGAAGTAGCCGATACGGGAATAGGCATTTCCGCAGAAGATAAAGAGGCTATTTTTGAACGTTTTTTTAGAGTAGAAAATCGGGTTCATACCTTAGAAGGGACTGGTTTGGGTCTTTCTATTGTGAGAAATATTATTGAAAAGCATAATAGCCGAGTCTATATTGATAGCGAAGTTGGCGTAGGGACTACTTTTTGGTTTGAACTGCCAATATATCAGCCAAAAGTCGAACAGCAGGTAGAAGTAACAAGTAAACAGTAAACAGTAAACAGTAAACAGTTTTTAGTAATTTTCTCTGGCTTAAATTGTAGATAAAAGTATAGCGATCGCTTCACAGCTACTAAGATCTCAAATATATATTATGAAAATAGTTTTCTTTGGTACACCTCAATTTGCCGTTCCTACTCTCAAAAAGCTGTTAGAACATCCCGATACTAATGTAATAGCAGTGGTAACGCAACCCGACAAAAGGAGAGGACGGGGTAATAAGATTTATCCTTCAGCGGTAAAGCAAATAGCATTAGAACACGATCTACCTATTTGGCAACCAGCTAGAATTAAAAAAGATCGAGAAACTATAGATAATCTCAAAGCAACAGATGCGGATGCTTTTGTCGTGGTGGCATACGGACAAATTTTATCTTCAGAAATTTTAGATCTGCCCAAACTAGGCTGTATTAACGTTCACGGTTCATTATTGCCTCAATATCGTGGTG
Organism: Waterburya sp.; assembly: GCA_965214815.1. Lineage (GTDB taxonomy): Bacteria > Cyanobacteriota > Cyanobacteriia > Cyanobacteriales > Xenococcaceae > Waterburya. Next base: position 20,244 of record CBDCCL010000002.1, on the reverse strand, counting down.
CTGCGCCGATACAGTGGAGTATTGTAAATGGCGATCGCACCTCTGGAATTACCACTATGCTAATGGACGTGGGAATGGATACGGGTGATATGTTACTCAAGGCCGAAACTGAAATAAAGTTATTAGATAATGCTCTGGATCTAGCGGTTACTCTTTCTAACCAGGGGGCAGATCTATTAATCGAAACTTTATTAAAACTCAAGCAAAAAGCAATTACTCCTACTCCTCAAGACGACAGCCAGGCTACTTACGCCCGATTAATTGAGAAATCTGACTTTGCGATCGACTGGTCGAAAAGTGCGATCGCCATCCATAACCAGATTAGAGGCTTTTTTCCCAACTGTTTTGCTACTTTAGAAGGTAAAAAGCTCAAGATTACCGCCACAGTTCCGATTACGCCAGATACCATTGACGAGCTACCAGAAGAATATAGCAGTCTCAAACAGCAGTATTTACAATTAACTTCCCTTACGGGTAAACCAGGGGAAATAGTTAGAAATATTAAGAATCAGGGTGCAGTCGTACAAACTAAGTCGGGACTACTACTTTTAAAACAGGTGCAGCTTGCAGGTAAACGCTCTCAGTCTGGCTGGGATTTTGTTAATGGAATGCGCCTAAACGAAGGAACAGCAATCGATAATGGATAGCCCAACCGCTCATAGTGTAAGCTAAACTGGAAAATTTAACAGTATTCACCTTGAGTTATCAAACCAAACAATGCTAAAAACTAGTTTAAGTGTCGCAGCGTTAATTTTGCTATCAGGCTGCTCTACCCTGTCTTCTGTCAAAAAAATGACCGCTAATGCCTCCCCACAAATCGAACAAGGACAACAGCTACCAACTACGGCGATCGCGCTTATTAAGGACGCAACTATTCAATTAGAGGTTGCTCAGACTCCCCAGCAGCAGGCTACTGGTTTGATGTTCCGCGAATCTTTAGCCGACGATCGCGGAATGCTGTTTCCTTTTCCAAATGAACGAATGGCTCGTTTCTGGATGAAAAACGTACCGATATCTTTGGATATGATCTTTTTAAATGGCGATCGCGTTGTCGGGATAGCTTCTGATGTTCCACCCTGCAAAACTGAACCCTGTCCTGTTTATGGTCCAAATGCTTTGGTGGATGGGGTAATCGAACTAAGAGGTGGAAGAGCGCGAGAATTGGCAGTTGAAGTAGGAGATACGATCGAAATCCAATCGTCAGAACCTAATTAAAAAATTAATAATATTACTGAATATTAAGAGTGAATCCTTGCTTTATGCTTTTTTAAATAATTATCTATCAAGAGACAGAGTGAAATTAATCGGGTAAAGTATTATCTTTTTTATACTCAGACAGAACAAACTAAACATTTGACATTGAACATTGAACGAGCGAACATTTAAGCTGACAAATGCTAAATGATAAATGTTAAACGATAGAGATAGCTATTAACTAAAAAAAATAGCGTTTTTTTCAATAGATTTGTTCGAGCTACGATCGATAGCGAGATTTTAAATAAAATATATCGTGCAGTGCCAACTTAAATAGTAATTTGTTGTTACAAGCGAACTGGATCGCATAATTTGATGTTTGTATTCATTTGAGTTGTGCATCCCGAAGCGATTGATGCTTTTATGTGTTTCTACCAACGGTTGAATATTGGCTCGATTGTGATTTAAAACACTGGTAAAACCATATTTGTCCTTGATAATATTAAAAATTAATTTTAGAGTAACTGTTAAACTAAGCTACTTTACTAATAAAATTGCTAAAAAATCAATATAAAATCCCTAGATAATCGAAATTAGTTATGAAACCAGCCATTTATGCCAAATTCATTCAGTTTTTAAAAGAAGAGTTAGCCCTTTCCAACGATTCTATAGAAGTTGTCCAGCGTTCAGTAGAAGATCGTCCTGCTCCTATTCCAATGGTTCTTTGGCAGTATGGATTAGTTACTCTCGAAGAATTAGATCGTATTTATGATTGGCTTTATAGTAAGACTAAAGCAGACTTGAGCTAACCTTAGTTCGGATTAAGACATACGAAGTAATAGTCAAGGCTGTTGAGGCTCGATTAACTTACGACGTAATAGATCGAGAGCAGAACAGGCACTAAAGTAACGAATTAACTCTCGTCCTCTCTGTTTGCCAAAATGACACTCGTGAGTAATGAGTTTGTTCTCAGGGGTAGCCAAGCCAAGATAAACCAAACCAACAGGCTTTGTTTCGGTATCTCCACCAGGGCCTGCTATACCAGTAATGGCAATTCCCCAATCTGTTTGTAGACCTTGTTTGACTCCTAAAGCCATTTGTTCTGCCACAGTAGCACTTACAGCACCGTGAGTTTCTAAGTCGCGATCGCTGACGTTAAGTAGGGTACTTTTTACCTCGTTGGCATAGGCAATTACTCCGCCTAAAAAATAGCTAGAACTACCAGGAGTTTCGGTTAACATTGCTCCTAAACCTCCACCAGTACAGGATTCGGCTACACTAAGAGTTTGCCCCGCATCGTTTAATAACTTTCCTACCACCGAAGCCAGAGTATCCTCATCACTACCAAAATAATCCCGTCCCGCAATATTTTTAATTTCGGTTGCTACAGGCTTAATTATTGCTTCAGCAGAGGCGCGATCGCTCGCTTTGGCAGCAATTCTCAGGCGAACTTCTCCCTTACCTGCATAAGGAGCAACGGTAGGATTAGAAGAGTCAAACAAATGAGCTACTTTTTCAGCCAAGGCTGACTCACCAATACCGCGAAAGCGCATCATCTCGCTATAGATAATACTTTGCCCCCAACCCTGACTTTTGAGCCAGGGAACAGCCGTATCTTGCCACATACGGCGCATTTCTGAAGGAACTCCAGGAAAAGTCATAATCGCAATTCCAGCTTTTGGCTGCCAAATAATACCTGGTGCTGTTCCAGTAGGATTGGGCAAAGTTTCCGCTCCTTTGGGTATGAGTGCCTGTTTGCGATTGCTAGGAGTCATGACTCGACCTAACGAAGCAAATTTGCTTTCGATGTCTTTGATAATTACCGCATCTTCTACTAGAGGAGTATTGTAAAAATTGGCGATCGCTTCTGTAGTCAGGTCATCGGCTGTCGGTCCTAAACCACCAGTAAAAATTAAGATTGAGGAGCGTTTGGTAGCTATATCTAAAACCTGATGAATGCGCTCTATGTTGTCTCCTACAACCGTTTGATAGTAGTGAGGAATACCAAGATTAGCTAATTCTCTAGCTAAATACTGGCAGTTGGTATTTAAAATATCCCCTAACAGCAATTCTGTACCAATACAAATAACTTCCGCGCTCATTAATCTCTCTTTATGATGTTGTTACCTATTACCGCTTCGGCTAGTTCGCCACACCTGCCATAGCTGCCAGGTTAATAACATTGTTGCACCAATTGCATATCCCCAACCACTAGGAATATTAGAAAAGCCTAAAGCCAGACTGCCTACCCATAGAGTTAAAGTGTAAATGAATAGTACAGTCTGACGCTGAGAAATGCCAGTTTTGAGCAGCCAGTGATGTAGATGGCTTTTATCGGCAATGAAAGGAGATTTACCTTTGCTGATACGAGAGAAAATAACCGCCGACATATCTAAAATAGGTACGGCTAAAATCAAATATGGTAGTACTACAGCCGTAATAGCCGTGGTTTTAACCAGTCCAATCACCCCCACCGCTGCGAGGGTGAAGCCCATAAAATAAGCTCCTCCATCCCCCATAAAGATTTGAGCGGGATTGAAGTTGTATCGTAAAAAGCCTAACGCCCCGCCTGCCAAAGCAGCAGCTACCAAGCCAGCAGCAGGCTGATCCATGAATAAAGTTACTACCAGCATTACAAAGGCTGCAATTCCCGAAACTCCAGCAGCTAAACCGTCTACTCCATCGATCCAGTTAATCGCGTTAGCCATTCCTACTAGCCAGATTACGGTAACGGGTAAACTAAGCCAATATATTTTGATTAGAGAGTAAACGGGAAAAGATACGAAATCGATCCGCACTCCCATATACCAACAGGCTGTAGCTACAGCAATCTGCATTAGCAACCGTGAAATAGGGGTGAGGTTAAATAAGTCATCACTAAAACCAATTCCAAAAAATAAAATGCTGCCAATAATTACCGCCCATACTTCTTTTACTTTATGATTCGGTAGGGTAGAGAATCCTCCTAAAAGCCAGACAATAACTAAGGCTGCTATAGTTCCCGCAAAAATAGAAATCCCGCCGACACGCACCACGGGGTCTTTGTGGATCTTTCTAGCGTTTGGTCGATCTACTATACCCAACTTCAAACCTAAGTTTTTTACGTCAGGTATAGTCCACAACACAAATGTTACAGAGATTAAAAAGGCAATCAGATGATACAGTTCGACAGGCATCCGAGTTTATGACCCCGCACTAAGAGTGAGTATATGGCGTACTTTAGCACAACATAAAATGATTCACTTTAGGAGATTTATCTTCGTCAGGGTGCGATCGCTCTTAATTATCTAATTCTTTAATAGAGACTTCTTAGGTTTGATAACTAAATAACAAAATTCTGACAAAGCTACACCATTGTTTTAGTTAATGATGTAGCCTGAGTTTTAAATTTTGGCAGGTACGGGAATTTGTAGATAAGGATAGAGCGGATAGCGATCGCATAATCTAGCTACTCTAGCCAGACAGTCTTTTTGAACAGTCTCGTCTTCTGGATTATTTAGCTTATCAGCAACAATACTAGCAATCTCTCTAAATTCTGTCTCACCCATGCCTCTAGTGGTCATAGCAGGAGAACCCAAGCGCAGTCCGCTAGTAACAAAGGGAGATTCTGGATCGAAAGGAACGGTATTTTTATTAGCGGTAATGTTAATTTGACTGACCAAAGCATCGGCTTTTTTGCCTGTCATACCAATGCAGCGCAGGTCAACTAGAATTAAATGGTTATCTGTGCCATCGGAGACAAGCTTAAAATTATTCTCTTCAAAGCCTGCTGCCATTGCTCGAGCGTTGGCAATTACCTGAGCGGAATATTCTTTAAATTCTGGCTTGAGAGCTTCACCGAAGGCTATGGCTTTACCTGCAATAGTATGTTCTAGAGGCCCTCCTTGTGTGCCAGGAAATACCGATTTATTAAGTTTTTTACCGAGTTCGGGGTCGCGAGTCAAAATCAAACCACCTCTAGGACCTCTGAGGGTTTTGTGAGTAGTGGTAGTAACTACATCACAGTAAGGAACAGGATTAGGATGATGACCTGTAGCGACTAAACCAGCAATATGAGCAATATCAGCTAGTAAATATGCACCAACCTCGTCGGCAATTTCTCTAAACTTAGCAAAATCAATAGTACGAGGATATGCCGAATAACCGCAAATAATTAGTTTGGGACGTTCAGCTAGAGCGATTTCTCTAATGCGATCGAAGTTTAACCGTTCGGTTTCGGGGTCTACACCATACTGAACTACATTGAACCATTTACCTGAAACGTTTACAGGCGAACCGTGGGTTAGGTGTCCACCGTGAGATAAGTCCATTCCCATAATGGTATCTCCAGGCTCTAACAGAGTTAGAAATACGGCAAAGTTAGCCTGTGCGCCTGAGTGAGGCTGAACGTTAGCCATTTCTGCTCCAAATAGCTCTTTAGCGCGGTCGATAGCTAGCTGTTCGGCACGATCTACAAATTCGCAACCGCCATAGTAGCGTTTTCCTGGCAAACCTTCGGCATATTTATTAGTTAAGACCGAACCTTGGGCTGCTAATACCGCAGGGGAGGTAAAGTTTTCGCTAGCAATTAATTCTAAATGCGATCGCTGACGACCTAATTCTAAACCAATAATTTCAGCAATTTCTGGGTCGGTTTGAGCGAGAAAATCTAAGTTAGTTTGAGTCACTATCCAAATAGTATTTAATTTAACAAGTATTATCTATGCTATCTAATTCGGTCATCTCTGAAAACCATCAATCCAGGAGATTATTAAACAAGCGGTTCTAAAGGCTTACCTTGCTACGATTATCTAAACAAAGACATCTTATAATTTGCACATCTATAAATTATTCAAAACATAGTAGTCAACTTACGGCCGTAATTGTTAAGCCATATAGCAAAAACTGGCATAGCAAGCAAAAGAAATTAAAATTATGAAATATGCCTTCTGGAGAAACGACACCATGACAGTTATCATTGGGGAGCAACAGATTTTGTCAGCTCGACAAGTTTGTCAACATTGCCTGATGTCAGATCGTAGTGGACTACCTCGGTGGCATGGAACTGAATTAAAATGTGGCAAAATTTTAAATTCGACTTTTACCCAAGCCAAAGTATACCAGTGTCAGATGGGTTTTAATGTTGTTCGAGTTGAGAATCGAACTTAAAAGTTGTAGTCAACCAAATAACAAAAAACTACGCTATCCTAAAAATTTATAATTGATTCAATCGCTTATAGGCTGAACTTTTTTAGATGGTGAGGCTGGTAGACAATTAAATTACTTCTAATTTTGGCTTCAAACAGCGACAATATCGATCGCCAAAAATTCAAACTTTAAATTATAGGAGATAGTTAAATATGGCATGGCGTGGTTCAGCAGATATTAAAGATCGTTTTTTTGGGGCAGCCGTATACCTTTTTGCCATTTATGACGCTCTGGCTTTAGGAATTCCCTTAATGGCTCAGGTTCCTGCTCTTGTTCCTTTTTTTCAGGTACTGCAAATATTAGTAACTCCAATAAGTTTAGTCGTTAATGCGATTCCTATATTTGGTAGTTTGCTAGTCTTTTTTATCTTATTTTTGGCAGTAGTCAGAAACGAAAGAATTCCCTACTTTATTCGCTTTAATACTTTACAATCAATCTTATTTGGAATCGCTCTATCTTTGATTCAGATCGTTTTCGGCACTTTGGGTGCGATTGGTTTAATAGGAGGCGTAGTTTTTATAATTGCTACTGGTGCTAGTCTTTATTGTATGGTGGAGTGTGCTTTAGGTCGTTACCCTGAAATTCCCTCCATATCTAACGCCGTATATAGTCAGTTACCGAGATAAACCGCATCAGGGATGAAACAATAGTGTTTTCAAGTTAACTATTCCAACAAAGTAGAGAACCCAAGGTTTTTGAGAACGAACGAGCGTAAACTAAAGAGGGTGCAGCGTCAAGTGTCTCGCAAACAAAAAGGTTCTGCTAATCGTAAAAAAGCATTAAGTGGCGGGAGGATATCAAACAACTTGATTTGATAGAGAGCCTATTCCTTCTATTTCTACTCTAACTACGTCTTTTTGCTTCATGGCACCAACGCCTTCAGGTGTACCTGTCAAGATTACGTCTCCAGAAGTCAGAGTCATAACCTGTGAAATATAAGAAACAATAACTTCAGGAGTGAAAACCATATCACTAATAGAAGCCGATTGGCGCGGAGTGTCTTCATCGTTAATAAAGGTCTGTATCTTTGCCTCGACGCTTAATTCTCTGACGATCCAAGGTCCTAAAGGACAAAAACTATCAAAACCTTTAGCTCTCGTCCACTGTCCATCTTTTTTTTGTAAATCTCTGGCGGTAACATCGTTAGCAATTGTGTATCCCCAGATACTTTTTGCTGCCTGTTCGGGATTGACGCGATGAATGCGATCGCCAATAACCAAAGCTAACTCTCCTTCATAATCGACCTGCTGTGATTGAGCAGGATAATAGATGTCTGAGGCGTAAGCTGTAATAGTAGTTGGGGGTTTGAGAAATAAAAGCGGTTCTTTTGGTAGTGGCGTACCCATTTCGGCTGCGTGTTTGAGATAGTTTTTCCCTACCGCGATAATTTTAGAAGGAGCGCAGGGAGCAAGTAATTGATAGGTATCAAACTCCTGTTCGAGGTCTGTTTCTTGTCCGCCTAACCAGGGTGGAGCATCATAGACGATAACAGAACGATTCGCTTGAAGCAAACCGTAATAAATTTGCTCGCGATTAGTTTTAATGCGGACATAACGTTGTGCCATAACAAAATAGAGTTCGCGATAAAGCGATCGAGAAAAGATTAAACTCAATTTTAAGTCATAGATTACTCTCTCGTCTCAACTCCTACCTAATTTTGAAATGAAGATTATTAGGTTAATTTAACGATCCAAAACTACAAACTAAACAGTAATAAAAGCGCAATTGTATAAAAATATTAGCAATCGATCGCTAAGTAATAGTAAGATAGTAAATCCTTGCTTCTTAAAATTACCAAAGAGCCGAAGTTAATAACGAGCTTGGTAAATCTGAAGCCATTACGTCCAAAAGGAGAAATAAAATGAGCAACAGCTACGAAATGATGTATATTCTTCGCCCCGATTTATCTGAGGATAAAGTAGGTGAAGCTGTTAGTAGATATCAAGACTATCTGACTGAAAATGGTGTAGAAAATCTAGAAGTACAGATTAAAGGTAAAAGAAGATTGGCTTATCCTGTGGGTAAAAGTCTAGATGGTATTTATGTACAGATGAATTATCAAGCAGACGGTTCGCAAAATGCGCCGTTAGAAAGAATGATGCGTTTGAGCGAAGATACAATTCGTTATCTAACTATAAAACGCAAAAAGCGTGACATTATTGCTGCTGAAAATGCAGTAGCCGAACCTGTCTCCGATCCATCAGACAATCAAACTGCTTCTAGGTAGATAGAAGCTATTAGCTTCTGGTTTGAAGAACTTTTAGGCGATCGCCTGTCTCGATCGTTCCTTCGTTTTGAGGAATCATATTTACGCCAAACATTACCCCTTTTTCACTTAGCTGTCGAAAAGTACTTAAAGTATTAAGGGGTTCTTTTAACCGATCTTTTATTCCCTGTTTTTGGTCGATATTAGCAATAATACAGCGGGTACAGGGTTTAACAATCTTAAAGCGAACGTTGCCAATTTGAATCGAACTCCAATTATCTTCAATAAAAGGCTCGATTGTTTCGACGACAATATTAGGTCGAAAACGATTCATTTCAATTGTCATAGCTTGTGAAAAATGAATTTCCATCATTCTTTGATTTAGTTCGGCTAACGAAGCGGTAGCAGTTAACATTACAGGGGAGCTATCGGCTAAACCAATAGGTCGAGTATCGATGGAATTTTTTCGAGCCAAAGAACGAACATATTCAGGAGATTGTCTGACTAGACGACAAACTGTATTTTCAGGTAATTTTAGGTAGCGATGAAACCAGTTGGCTACTTCATCCCCCTGATCGACAGCTAAAATGCGATCGCCCCAAATTTCTACTTCTATTAAAGGATTAGATAAACTAGAATCAAAGTCAAAAGCATCAACATTATCTTCTAGCTTTAAAGTAACATTAATGTTTTGCTCATTATGGCGATAGATCTCAACTTTGACTTTGGCTAACTGAGGAAATTGTCTTTGAGTAATAAATTTTCCACTACCTGAAACAAGCATAAATTCTCTATCCCATAGAAAACCTTGGGTTTCGACCTGTGCTTGCTGTAGTTCGATTCCTCTACCAGACTTGAAAGGATAAATATATAGTTGAGAGACAATCATAAGTAATAATAAAAGCCAAGTTAAGGCGCAATTTTAGATAGATAAATTATTTTTGACTCAATATTTTCTTAAAATTAATCAAATGCAAAAACTGAAGCATAGCTAAATTGCCAAACAGCTATTTCTTTTTGTTTTTTAAGGCAAAATTCTTGATTCGTCCAGCCTACAAGTAGAACAAACTGATAGTTCGGTATAGAGAGAAAGCTTAAAACACCGAAAAAATGAAGTAAAATTATTTTATAAATTGTTAAATTATTGAAGTTAAATTTGCTCGCGTTAACTGTCTCTATTACCGTTCCTGTTTAGCTTTCAAATATTTATTGCCTGTAGCAATTGTTAACGATTTTGTAGTTCTATCTTTTGATATATTTCTCAAGCTGCATTTAACCCGTAGAATTTATTTCTAAGAGTAGATGTGCGCTCCTGGTAAAAATTGTTTAAATAACTATGAAGTTAGATAAAGCAATCATTACACTACTATGCCTACAATCAATATCGGTCTTAGCGAAGAACAACGTCACGGCGTAATCGAACTGTTAAACAGAGATTTAGCAGATTTGTATTTACTGCTGATCAAAACTAAGAAATATCACTGGGACGTTATTGGACCACAGTTTAGAACTTTACACGAACTTTGGGAAGAACATTATAATGCTCTAACTATCAATATTGACGAAACAGCAGAGAGAGTTCGCCAGTTAGGTGGTTATCCTATAGGAACAGCAGCAGGATTCATTCAGTATGGATCTATTAAAGAGCATCCTAACGATCTACCTTCTGCTAATGAAATGGTAGCCCGTTTGGTACAAGATCACGAGCAGGTTATCCGTAACCTAAGAGAAGACATCGACAAATGTGGCGATGATTTTCATGATGAAGGAACAGCAGATTTCCTAACTGCAAAAATGGAAGAACACGAAGAAATGGCTTGGATGCTACGTTCTTTTCTAGAAGGCGAAAGCTTAGATCCTAGTGGCAAACGACTAGAAGCAGAAACTAAGCCTCCTGTTAATGCCTAACTAGAATTGTATTACTTTTTGATTAATCGTAATATTTGACCGCGGAATGCGGTCACAGGCAAGCAGCGACATCTGGCGAACCGAATCGCCTTTGTTTGTAAGGCGGTGAACCTGCGACAACTAAATGAGGTACAGCAATACGTTTGTACCTCATTGATTTTATAACTTATACAACCTTCAAAAATTTAATTTGAGCAAGAGGATTTTTCAAAATGGCAGAAGAAACATATAAAGCCGAACGTACAATCACCGCAGTTTTAAAAGAAGAGAAACAGATAGACGATGTAGTTCGTAGACTAATAGATCGTGGTGTAGCTCAAGACCATATTTCGGTGATGGGTCAAAATTTCCAGTCTCAGTCTCGCATTTCAGGTTTCATTAGTAAAAAAGACGTAGTTCTAGGCGGATTACGTACGGGAGCAGTTTTTGGTTCTTTGTTCGGCTCAATACTAAGTTTATTCACTGGCGTGGGAGTATTATTTATCCCCTTTATTGGCTCGGTAGTAGCTGGTGGACCAATTACTTCAGTTTTACTCGGTGCTGCATCTGGTGCGCTTGCTGGTAGTGCTGGTGCGGGATTGGCTTCTGCATTAGCTACTTTAGGAATGCCCAAAGAAAAAGCAGCAGTCTACGAAACTCGCGTCAAAGCGGGAGAATACTTACTAATGGCGGAAGTTCCTGCTAACAAAACTGGGGAGTATCAGCTATTGATTGAAAGCGCGGGAGGAGAAGAAATCCACGTTAATGAATCTACCTTACCCCGACCTTGTCCCGGTCAATGTAATGGAGTAGACGATCTTTCTCCTGAAGTACGTTCTCATCTTTCAGAAGAAGCACAGCAAGACTTTATTGAAAAATATAATGCTGCATTAAGTGAGACAGATGATGAAACCAAAGCAGAACACCAGGCTTGGTCTACTATTCATGAAAAGTATGAAGAAGATGAAAGTGGAGTCTGGAGCAAAGCTAAAGTAAGTGCTTAGAGAAAATAATTAAAAAAGCTATAGGCGATCGCAATTAATACAGATGCGATCGCTATATGCGGCGAACTATGCTTGTGCTGGGCTTCCCAGTGCGCCTTTGTTGAACGGCGCATTCGCTCATAGCGCGTGGCTGTGGGTCTCCCGCAGCCTTCTTGAAGCAGTCGCTCATGGGGGTTTCCCCCAAGACCCGTCGGCTTTTTTGTAAGAGTATTCTTTCAAAAAACGCGACGTGCGCTGCATCGCTTTTTTATTTTAGATACCTTTAATGTTTGCCTTCATCTTCCCATACCAGTTTATCTGCCTCATTCCTAGCAGCCTCTACTGCACTGAAATTAGCCATTGCCCATTGACATATTCCCCTCAATGGCTCTACTAAAGACTCACCTAATGAAGTTAGTGAATATTCAACTCGAGGCGGTTGTTCTCGATAATCAATACGCTGCACTATACCGTCTCGTTCCAAGTTTCGCAAGGTTCTAGTTAACATTCGGCGTGACACACCGCTAATGTCACTTTGAAGCTCGGAATAACGTCTAGTTCCCAAAGACAAAATATAAATGATTGAGGTAGCCCACTTATCAGAAATAATTTCTAAAGTTTGTCTGAGATAGGGTTGAGCATCAAGAATGCTGCGATTAGGATGAATGTTGCTCATAAGTTACTTGGCTAGGTACATGGATGTATCGGTCAAGAGATAGATTATCGCTCATAAAAATTTAGTATATATTTTCTATGAAATAAGCTAAAAGAGAAAACTTTGAATATTGAGCCTTATCGTAGCGAAGACCGTTTATCAAAAGATAACGCAGCTTTAGTAATGATCGATCATCAGACAGGTCTTCTCTCAGCTTGTACTGATATTCCAGTCGAACGTTTGCGACACAACATTATCGGTTTGGCAAAGATTGCTAAACTTTTTGAGTTGCCTATAGTTCTAACCCAAGGTGGCTACGGAGGATTGAATGCGGGCGGTCCTTTAATTGCCGAGCTTACCGAAATCTTTCCCGATACGCCTATTATTGACCGACATCACCCCAATGCTTTTGACGATCCCAATTTTCGCGCAGCTATTGAAGCAACAGGACGTAAAAAGCTAATTCTAGCTGGCTGTACTTTTGATTATTGTTGTGCTTTACCTGCTCTTAATCTCTCAGCAGCAGGTTACGATGTATACGCTGTCGTCGATGCTTGTGGTAACTGGGATATCCTGACGACACAGGCAACGATGATTCGTCTAGCAAGTCATGGAATTGAAGTGATTAATTGGATTGCAGTTTGGGGAGAGTTATACAGAGATCATAATTCTGAGATGGAACAGAAAGTTATGGGGGTGATGTCAGAACATATGCCAGGACTAGGATTTGTTACTAATAATTGGATGTTTGCCAACGGTATGTATCCAGAGATCGCTCAACGTTTAAAAAGAGACGAGCAACCACCACAAATATCTTAAAAGTTGAAAAAACTAATAGCTACCATAATAGTCAGATTATCTAAACCGCAAATAAGTAGGTAGGCAAAATAATTTATAAGATTGGATGGCGAAATTTCATTTTTAGTCCCCAGTCCCTAGTCCCTAATCCCTAACTAAACTATTTTATATTTAATTAAACCTACCTACTTAGCAGGATTCAATAGCGATCGCTATTGAATTTCAAGCAGCTTGTGGGTTTGCAGGCTAATACGCCATTGTGGATGTTTGAGAACGTATTCAAAAATTAATTCTTTACTTTCAGGAGAATTCCATTCAGGCTGTAGGTAGCGTAAAGCAGATCGAGGAATCAAAGCAGCCTGTTGCTCTGCCCATTTTAAATCGTATTCGTTAGTCACTACTACCTTTAGTTCGCTAGTCTGACTGTAGATGCTATGGTGGGGTGCTTTGAACTGCTTGGGTGAAAAAGTTACCCAGTCGAAATTACCACTAAACGGATGTGCGCCAGAAGTTTCTAGATGAACCTGCATCTCTGCGTTTTTAAGTGCTGTAGTTAAAGGAAGCAAATCGTGCATTAGCGGTTCACCTCCCGTAATGATTACAATAGCGGGATTAACTGCTGTAGCTGCTTTGGCTAATTCATCAGTAGACTTTTGGGGATGGCGTACAGCATTCCAAGAATGTTTAGTGTCGCACCAAGGACAGTGAACATCACATCCTCCCAACCGAATAAAAAAAGCATTTACTCCCGTCCAATAACCTTCTCCCTGGACAGAATGAAAGGTTTCTACAACGGGATAGGTAGCAGTTTGAGTAGCAGTGTTCGAGATGTTCAAAATTTGGCAGAATTAAAATAACATTTCAAAAGTATTTTTTTAATATACCTGTTTTTTTAGAGGCTCACAGCAATCTCTAAGTCGTAGCAAATTTTTTTTGCTCGGATAATTAGTAGTTGATGGATCTTGCTGTACTACTATTTCTTCAGGCTGGGAATAGATCTTATAAATATTATAGCGGTTCTCATGTTGATGAGATACCTTCGAGAATATGGTTTTCTGTTAATTGTTGATGGTTGATGGTTGATGGTTGATGCTTAATTGTGTGTATCTCTCCAATTCAAGAAACGCTATATTAGCTTTTCAAGGTATGTAATAGCAGTAACTAGCAGAAGAAATTTTTCAGAGATTTATATGTTAAAACTGAGATTATTTGTCGTGTTATAGACATAACCTTAAACTCATATTTAAATCGCACCTAAAAATCATGCAGATATTGTCTATAAAAGAATTTGATGCACAGTGTAGTGCGATTGATTCTTTAAAAAAAGTTTATCAGGGAAAAACTTTGGTTGGAGGACCTGTATTTCCTTTAACAGACATCCAAGCAGCCCAATCGTATTGTAAGATATTTAGTAGTCAGCAAGCTGAAAAAATCTGCCTGATAGTCGAAGATAAAAACTTTCTCAGAATTTGGACTGAAACCGAGGAAACAGCCGATTCTGACAACGATTTATTATCTTCAAAGAATCAAAACGTTTCCGAGCGCACGCCAATTGACATTGAGTTTACTAATAATTGTCAAAAGTTGCTCGCTCAATATATTGGTCCTATTGCGCAAATTGTCTGCAAAAAAACCTTAGCTAAAAAACCGAACTTAACTCGCAAAAAATTTGTCGATCTTTTAGCTAAACAAATATCTAACTCTCAGCAAGCGCGAGAATTTAAGCAACGAATATTAAAATAAAGCGAATGTTAATTTAGCTGTAGAGCAATTAATCGTCTTCATCGATCATCTGTAAAGCAATTTTCAAGCTTTGAACCATACGATTGAGAGATTTAGCTAACGAACCAATCTCATCATTATTCTTATGCTCAAACTCTAAATCGAGATTTCCCGTACTGATTTCATTAGACATAAACGCCATTTTTCTGACTGGCTGAATAATCGATTTGTTAAGAAATAAATTAATTAAAGCGATCGCTATTATAAAAATAGTTCCTACAATACCCAATACCAATAATTTTAATTCTCTAGCTGCTCGATATAGGTTATTAGCAGGAACAGAAACAATTTGAGAAGCGACAATTTCATTGAGATTCCAGCCAAAGCCATGTTCTGTACCATAGGTACTAATTAAGTTAGCAGGGGCTCTTTCGACAGTACTATGACACTCTAAACAACTAGCCTTCTTTATTTCCAAAGGTCTAGCGATGTAATAGAGTTTTTCGTTTCCATCGGTACGAAACCCTGTCTGTTCTTTAAGCTGTCTATTTTGGCGAAATTGCTGTACGATATCGGTTTCAAATAAATCTGCTTTGTCTCTAAGATTGGTCGGATTTAAAGCTGCTTCTTTATACAAAAAATCTTGATATTCCGACTGTTTTCTTAACCCTTCAAAAACTTCTCGCGCTGAATATGCTGGTACGGTTTCGGGAATAAAATATTCTTCGCTAATCAAACGCTCTGCTAACTCTGGTTGTACTTGAGTATCGGTGTAATCTCGTACCGAGTTCATCGTTTCGATAATTAAAAAGGCTTTATCTGCTACTTCTTGTTCTATTTTTGTTTCTAAAATACGAGAGAGAAAAATACTGCAAGTGGCGATCGCGCTAATTAAAATACCAACTAAAATAAGATTTAGCTTGATGCTTAGTTTCAAATTTCTAAAAGCTGACAACATAAATAGACTATCTATTGTTTAAAAGACTGTTCTTAGACTTCCCAGAAATCGATTTAAAATCAGTAAACGCGCTCGTAAAACTGAATAAAGTACAATATTTTATTACCTAATCGCATCATGCCATCAATTATCAAAAAAAACAGTCGCATGGATCGGGTGCAGCTACCATTGATTCCTATAGTTAGCGAATTAATCAGCAATAACCCAGGTACGATATCTTTAGGACAGGGAGTAGTAGGTTATCCCCCGCCAGAAAGTGCGATCGCCTCTATACAATCGTTCTTAGCCGAACCCAACAATCATTTATATCAGTCCGTTACGGGTATCGAACCTTTAGTAGAAACAATTACGACAAAGTTAGCTACGGATAATCAGATAGAAATTAACGAGCAAAACTGTATTGTAGTTACGGCTGGTAGTAATATGGCGTTTATGAATGCCTTACTGGCTATTACTCAGGCGGGAGATGAGGTTATTCTCAATACTCCTTATTACTTCAATCACGAGATGGCAATTACTATGGCTAATTGTCGTCCTGTATTAGTTAATATAAATGAAAATTATCAGTTAGATTTACAGGCGATCGCTCAGGCAATTACCCCAAAAACTAAGGCAGTCGTCACTATTTCTCCTAATAATCCGACTGGCGTTGTCTATCCTGAAGCTAGCTTGCAAGCGGTAAACGATTTATGTCGCGATCGCGATATCTACCATATCAGCGATGAAGCTTATGAATATTTTACCTATGGAGTAAAGCATACTTCACCTGGGTCTTTTGCTAACAGCCAGGGTCATACTATTTCTTTATTTAGCCTTTCCAAAGCTTATGGTTTTGCAAGCTGGCGGATTGGCTATATGGTAGCCCCACAACACCTTTTAATGCCCATTCAGAAGATACAGGATACTAATTTAATTTGTCCTCCTGTAATCTCGCAGTATGCAGCTTTAGGAGCGTTACAAGAAGGATCGAGTTACCCTCTGCGACATCTTCAGGAAATTGCTAAGGTGCGAAACCTGGTATTAAAGCAGCTAGAATTACTGGGAGATATCTGCACGATCGCTCCTGCTAATGGCGCATTTTATTTCTTTTTAAAAATAAATACTAAACTCAACGATTTAGAACTAGTCAAACAGTTAATCGAAAAATATCGGGTAGCGGTAATACCAGGAAGTACGTTTGGGCTTACAGATGGCTGTTATTTACGAATTGCCTATGGTAGCCTGCAACTATCTACAGCTAAAATTGCAGTCAAACGATTAATAAATGGTTTAAAAGATATTTGCCCTAACTCTTAAGCTGCTATGGGGCTTATCATAAAAGTGTTAGGTTTAGAAAAGTTTAATGACCCAGATTAAGTTAATGCACGCCAAGCTTCATCGTGTCAGAGTCACAGAAGCTAATGTTAATTATGTTGGTAGTATTACCATCGACAAAGATTTGATGGATAAAGTTGGCATCCTTCCTCTAGAAGAAGTAGACGTAATTAATCTAGAAAACGGGAAACGTTGGTCTACTTATGCGATCGCGGGGGAAGCAGGTTCGGGCGAAATCTGTCCCAACGGTGGTGCAGCTTTACTGTGTAAACCTGAAGATCTTTTAATTATCATTGCCTATGAGTATCGCGATCGCGCCGATGTTATGGCAAAAGGACACCAGGCTAAAGTTATGATAGCGGATTCAGACAATCGCTGTGGGGAATTTGTCGAGCAGAATTTGGCAACTCAAGGCGATCGCCTTGAGTTTCAAGTATCATCCTATCCAAATAAATCGCATCTGGTTTAGCGATCGCGAACACAATGCAAATTACTATACCTCCAAATTCGCTACTCATTAAGCAAATCGGATTCTAAGGGGGCAAAATTTGTATACTGAAAACAACTAAGTACATATAAATAGGAGATTGTTAATGTCAGTCGAATTCAAGCACATTATGCTGATGGTAAAAGATATTTCAGCTACGGTAAAATTTTACAGCGAGGGATTAGGACTTAAAGTAATTATGTCTAGTCCAGGATGGGCAGAATTGGATGCTAATGGCACGACAATTGCACTTCACGCAGCCCCAGAGAACGGTCAGTTGGGAAGCTCTCCTATATTGAGTTTCCATGTAGATGATGTTTATGTGCGACCCGTTTAGTAGAAACGTACTAGAAATAGTACGGGGATTACTAGCATGGTATAACCAAATGTTAAGTAATTAATAATTCTTAACAGGTCAATTTGAACCATGACAACTAAATAATCTGTATAGGTGAGATGACCCTGTAGCAAGGTAGTCAAATATTAATAAAAACATAATCGTCAAGTCCTATTCTCTCGGTGTTGGGAGTAAAAGCATAACCCCACGGTAGCGAATGGTCGTCAATCCGTGAAGCGGGATTAAAAGGAGTAATAACTGGTAGTCTGAACTGGTTATCTTCGAGCAGGAATTCTATGAGTAGGGCGTTCGCCCGAAGTACCAAAACTACCGTAACATCTAAACAGCCAAATCAGAACTGATAGGCTGTCGCCAAAAGGCAACATTGCAAAAATGATTCAATCAACATATAAACGGTTGACTGACAACACTAATCGCAATCGGTAGACAGGTAAAGTCATAAACATCGTCACGATTGAACAGCCAAATCAGGACTGACAGGCTGTCACCAAAAAGGTAAAACTGCAACAAGGTTGCTTCACATTGTCGGAATGTAAGGCACAACACTAACCGCAGTCGGTGTAAAGACACACTCTAAGGAATTCAACAACAGATTATTTGGAACGGGGAAACCCTCTAGTAACTCTTACTCAATAGGTCGAACAAGAGTAAGCAGTCAGCCAAGACGCAACATCTCACATATATTTGTGAGGTTACTAGAGGAGTAGGATTGAGGAAAAAAGCTAACGCCTTAACTTGAGTCAACAAGTATCGCTCTACTGAAACAAAGGTAGAGAAGGGTAATGCCAAGGATATGCTCACGTCCTCACTGTTTTCTGGAAAGTAGTGATTAAGTAGCAATGAATATGTTTAAGACGAGATGTAAAAATCGAGTGAAATGGGACGAGATTGATTGGCGTAAAGTCGAGAAATCTGTGTTTAAGTTGCAAAAGAGAATCTACCGAGCTTACGTCAACGGTGATGTCAAGAAAGGCAAAAGGCTACAAAAAACCCTCATCAACTCTTACAACAGTAAATTACTATCCGTAAGAAAAGTGTCCCAAGATAACCGTGGTAAGGCAACCGCTGGTGTGGATAAAGTTAAATCCCTAACACCCCTCAAACGTCTTGCTATGGCAGAAAATCTCAAACCTAGTGATAAAGCCCAACCCATTAGAAGGGTGTGGATACCTAAGCCTGGCAAAGATGAAAAACGTCCGCTTGGGATACCCGTAATGCGCGACAGAGCAGCCCAAGCACTAGTGAAAGCTGCTTTAGAACCACAATGGGAATGGAAGTTTGAGCCAAATAGCTATGGCTTCCGTCCTGGAAGGGGAGCGCATGATGCCGTAGAAGCAATATTCAACCAAATCAGAAGCAAGTCAAAATTTGTGCTTGATGCGGATATATCCAAATGCTTCGATAAAATAAACCATGAAAAACTTTTAGCCAAGATGGATACCTTCCCTAAGATTAGGAGACAGGTTAGAGCTTGGTTGAAGTCTGATGTCTGTGACTTTGTAAAGCACAAAAGAACGCCAACCGAAGCAGGAACCCCACAAGGAGGAGTAATAAGCCCACTCCTAGCAAATATCGCCCTGCACGGCATGGAAGAAAGAATCAAGGAATATGCTACCACCTGGAAAGGTATAAAGATCGATAATAAAAAATCTTTAGGTCTAATCAGATATGCAGATGACTTTGTAATAATCCACGAACGTTTGGAAGTAGTAGAACAATGCAAACAGATAATCAGTGAATGGTTAGCTGATTACGACCTCGAAATAAAGCCAGAGAAAACTCAGATAGTACACACCCTAAAACACCATAACGGCAAGAAACCAGGATTCAATTTCTTAGGCTTCAATATCCGACAATACCCTGTAGGGAAGTATCAATCGGGCAGGAATTCTAATGGCAAATCATTAGGGTTTAAAACAATAATCAAACCTAGTGACAAAAGTGTGAAAAGGCACTACGCCAAAGTAGCAGAGGTAATAACCAAACATAACTCAGCTCCCCAAATAGCACTCGTAGCAAAGTTAAACCCTATATTAAGAGGCTGGAGTAATTACTACAGGACAGTCTGTAGCAAAGAAACTTACTCTAAATTAGGAAGGTTAATTTATTTACGAATATATAAATGGGCAGTAAGAAGGCATCCAAACAAATCAAAAGAATGGGTAGTAGACAAATACTGGAGAACCGTAGGAGGAGATAATTGGGTTTTTGGGGACAAGGATTTTCACATATACAAACATTCATCCACCCCTATAGTGCGTCACACCAAAGTAAAAGGGGTATCATCCCCATACAATGGCAATACTAAATATTGGGCAACTCGCATGGGTAAACATCCTGAAATGAGTGGTTCAGTAGCTCGATTGCTGAAAAAGCAAAAAGGCAAATGCGCTATATGTAATCTAACCTTTCGAGAAGATGATGTTATTGAAAAAGACCATGTTATCCCCAAAGCATTGGGCGGTAACTATACAGATAATATTCAGCTTCTTCAT